>NZ_JAADJT010000009.1 GCF_011090165.1 Duganella aceris | reverse complement strand
TCCAGGCCGTTAGCGAGGAAATGGAGAGCGTCGTCGATCATCGCGACGCAGGTTAACAGCGATTGCCGATGTTTACAACCAATAAAATAAAAATGCCGTTCAGTCTTAACTGAACGGCATTACCGCATCGCGGGGCTTTTTTTTATGGCGGATCAATGCCCCGCGCCGGCAGCCGGGTAAGAGTGATCTCTGGTTCGCACACTGGGGAGAACTTCATGAACAAATCCGACCTGATGCCGATAGATGGCGTGGAACCCTTGCACGCGGAGTTGCGCGCACTCATCGCCTCCAGCCGGCAGCGCTTGTCCGCCACCGTCAACGCCGAGCTGAGCCAGCTATATTGGACGGTTGGCCGTCGCTTATCCACCGAAGTGCTGGGAGGCGAGCGCGCCGAGTATGGCGCACAACTAATGAACCGTCTGGGCCAAAGGCTTGGGCAGGAATTTGGCCGGGGGTTTGATGGTCCTAACCTGCGCCGCATGGTGCAATTCGTACAAACTTTTTCCAATTCAGAAATTGTCGTGACACTGTTACGCAAATTGAGTTGGAGCCACTTCCTATTGTTGATTACTATAAAAGCAGACGCGGCGCGTCAGTATTATGCGCAGCAAAGTATTGCAGAGAGCTGGGGCGTGCGGGAGTTACGCCGGCAAATTGATCGTAAAAGCTTCGAGCGGAGCGAACTTGCCGGCACGTTCACCCCACCCGTACCTCCCACGGAGGAGGCCACACCTTCCTCTATCTTTAAAGATCCATATTTCCTCGACTTCCTCGGCTTGAATCAGGGTTACGACGAGGCTGATTTGGAGGCTGCGATTCTGCTTCAATTGAAGGCTTTTATCCTTGAGCTTGGCAAAGGCTTCGCCTTCGTCGAGCGGAAAAAACGGATGGTCATCGACGGCGAGGACTTCCACCTCGACCTGCTGTTCTTCCATCGCCGCTTGCGCCGCCTGGTGGCGGTGGAACTTAAACTCGGCCGCTTCAAGGCCTCGCACAAAGGGCAGATGGAGCTGTACCTTAAATGGCTGGACAGGCACCGCGCTGGCCGATGCGCGCGAGCGTCTGGCCAGGCGCGGATTGCTGGCGGCGGATTGACTGTCGTGAAGCGCGCTCACCGCACCCAAGTATCCAGGTAAGTTGCCAAAGCCTCGCTTTGCTCATCCGCCACCAGCGCGGCGAGGTAGCCGTCGGGACGGATCAGGGCGAGATCGCCGCACCGGAAGCCGTAGGCGTCGCGCAGGTGGCCGGCCTGGTCGCGCACTTCGGCATCGGCGCCGATGTCGATGATGCGCAGGCCGCGCCGATTCGCCGTCGCCGCCGGCCCGCCCGCTTCGTAGCGCAGCAGCGTCCAGCCGCCGCTATATATGAGCGAGAACAAACGCAGCGCCTGTCCGCCCGCCCCAATGCATGGCGCATCGGGCGCGCGGTCGCCGGGGCGAAGGCGAGCGCCTTCGCCCCGCTCATCGAGCGACAGCGGCGACGAGCGATAACCCAGGTCGAGCTGCTGCGTCTCGCGTCCGCGCCGCAGGTCGCCATCCTTGCGCGCGGCGTCGAGCAGCTTGGCGGAGAGTCCCAGCATGTCGGCGGCGATGCCGCGCCGCTCGGCCTCATAGCTGTCGAGCAGCGCATCCGGCGCGCCGGCCAGCACCGCCGCCAGCTTCCATCCCAAGTTCCACGCGTCCTGCACGCTGGTGTTCAATCCCTGGCCACCGGTCGGCGGATGGATGTGGGCCGCGTCGCCGGCGATGAAGACGCGGCCGACCCGGTAGCGTTCCGCCAGCCGGGAACTCATCGCATATACCGACCGCCAATGCACACCCCGCGCGGCGATGTCGTCACGTCCGGTGCGTTCGGCGATGATGGCGGCGAGTCCGGTATCGGACGCGTCGAAATCACCCTCCAAAGGAATAGGCATCTGCAACTGGAACAGCTGGGTACCCATCAACGGACAGAGACTGATCTGTCGCGGACCATCCCCCCAGCGATGCCACGCCTCGCGCGACAGTCCGGTGAGCGACAGGTCGGCCACCACCGCGCGCATCGCCAGCGCTTCGCCGGCAAAGCCGATCGCCAGCGTCTTGCGCACCAGGCTGCGGCCACCGTCGGCGCCGACCAGGTAGCGCGCCCTGATCGTGACGACGCCGTCGGCCGCCGCCACGCGCGCGTCGACGCCATCCGCGTCCTGGTCGAAACCGTCCAGCGCGTGCGCATAGCGCGGCGCGTGTCCCAGTTCCGCCAGCCGCGCGCGCAGGATCGCCTCGGTCATCTGCTGCGGCAGCATCAGCGGCTGGCCGTATGGTTCGGCCGGCGAGGGCGGCGTCGCTTCGACCACCGGCTGCTCATCGTAAGCACCGTCGGCGCGGTATTTTCGCTGTGGTGGATAGTGGCCGCCGGCGGCGGCCATGCGGTCGGCCACGCCCAGCGCTTCGAAGATCTCCAGCGTGCGCGGTTGGATCCCCTTGCCGCGCGAACCGTCGAATGGCTGCTCCGCCTTATCGATCAGCACGAAGTCGACATGGCGCCGAGCGAGGTCGATGGCGAGCGTCAATCCGGCGGCGCCGGCGCCGCAGATGAGGATGTCGGTGTCGATGGTGTGCATGCTTCACTCCTGTATATGTGTATTATGCACATAATATTCCGACGCCAAAATCGTGTCAATAACTATGTGTATAATGCACATATGAATAAAGATATCCGCGATATGCATGACGCGCTGCTCGACATCATCGGCTTCATGAGCCGTCCCGAGCCCGACGTCGCACTGATGGCCGACATGTCGATGCCGCTCGAACGCGCGCTGCTTCCTTTGCTGGTGCGCATTGATCGTCGCGGTCCGATCGGCGTGGTGGAGCTGGCCGAAGTGGTCGGCCGCGATTACACGACAGTGAGTCGGCAGGTGGCGCGGCTGGACGAACTGGGGCTGGTGGTGCGGCGCGCCGGCGCGCGCGACAAGCGTGTGCGCGAAGCCGAAGTGACCGAGCTGGGACGCGAGATGGCCGACGCCATCGACCGTATGCGCGAGGAACTGGTCGGCGAATTGATGGCCGATTGGAGCGCCGCCGAGCGCCGCGATCTGGCGCGACTGTTGAAGCGCTTCGCCGCCGGCATGAACCACTGGCTGGTCCAGCGCAAGCACGGCGACGCCGAATAATCCTTCACGTCGCGCCGCATGCTGGCCATGCTTAACGCCGATTTACAATCACCAACATGAGCGTGACTGCGCATGCGAAACGCAGACGTGCCGCGGCGCGGCGCAGTATTGTGCTTGCCAATCGTCGCACTCTGTCTCATAATCGCGACGAATTTAAAAACAGTGAGCAGCGACAGCGCGCCAGCGATGCGGCGGCGCTCTCGGATTCGGAAGCGGGTCGCGCGGTGCGCGCGGCGGCGATGGCGACATCGAAGAAACCCAGGCGTCATAAGGCGCGCTTTGATGCGCGGATTTTCCGCGCGACGCGCGCGGCGTCCTTCCGAACACGATTGAGCGCGCACATCGCGAACGCGGCGTCGCAAGCAAGCAGGTGGAAGCGGCGCGCGTATGTGAGTTGGCGAGCTTAAGCCGAAAAAAAAGCGCGCGATATCTATCGTGCCGGTTGCGCTCCGACAAGGTTTTCGTGTACTTTACGAGAATGAAAATGCGTGAATGTAAATGCTGCGTTTTTTAAAGCGCGCAGGCCGCACAAATGATCGCGATACGGGATTCGATTCACACAGATATGCACAAGACCACACCGTTTTTGTTCAACCGTCTTGCCTGATTAGGTTCGGGCTGGGCGGTTTTTTCTTTGAAAACGAAAACCGTGAATGGCTGCGACGTAGGTCCCAGGAGCTGAGTACACGCCCGAGACCACCCGCAACGTCGCAACAAGATTAGTACCTGCACGCCGCGCCGGCCTCGGACGGCGGGCAGGTCGATGGCTGAAGCGCTGCACTCGTGAGGGGTTGCAGCAGTTCAGCCGGCGCCGAATTCATTAGCGCAAACGTCGTTGGTTTGTGCCGATGAATAATTCGCCTGGCCCAATTCCGGGCTGGACGGGTTTAAATCTTGTAATGAATTTTTCCCATCCCCGATGAAGGAGAACTAAAAATGGCAACAGCCGCAAAGAAACCAGCAGCAAAGAAACCGGCCGCTAAAGCCGCCGCCCCAGCGAAAAAGCCTGTCGCAGCGAAAGCCGCCGCCAAGCCAGCAGCAAAAGCTGCCGCCAAACCAGCAGTGAAAAAAGCAGCCGCCAAACCGGCCGCTAAACCAGCCGCGAAAAAAGTAGCCGCTAAACCAGCAGCGAAAAAAGTCGTCGCCAAAGCAGCAGCTAAACCAGCAGCGAAAAAAGTAGCCGCCAAGCCAGCAGCGAAAAAAGTCGTCGCCAAAGCAGCAGCGAAACCAGCAGCGAAAAAAGCAGTAGCCAAGCCAGCAGCGAAAAAAGTAGCCGCTAAACCAGCAGCGAAAAAAGTCGTCGCCAAAGCCGCCGCCAAACCAGCCGCTAAAAAAGCAGCCGCCAAGCCAGTCGCTAAAAAAGCAGCCGCCAAGCCAGTCGCCAAAAAAGCGGCAGCCAAACCAGCCGCCAAGCCAGCAGCTAAAAAAGTAGCCGCCAAACCGGCAGCGAAAAAAGTCGCCGCGAAGCCAGCAGCGAAGAAGCCGGTTGCCAAAGCAGCCGCTAAACCAGCAGCCAAAAAAGCTGTCGCCAAAAAACCAGTGGTAAAAGCAGCAGCCAAACCGGCTGCAAAGGCAGCGGCTAAGCCAGCAGCAAAAAAGCCGGTTAAAGCAGCGGCTAAGCCGGCTGCTAAACCAGTCGCCGCCAAGCCAGCAGCTAAACCAGCCGCCAAGCCAGCCGCCAAGAAGGTCGCCGCCAAACCGGCAGCCGCTCCAGCGCCGGCTCCGGCCGCCGCACCGGCACCGGCAGCAGCAGCGCCAGCCGCCGCAGCTCCAGTAGCAGCTAAACCAGCCGCGAAAAAAGCAGCGCCGAAAAAGCCTGCCGCACCGAAGAAGGAAGCTGTCGCCAAGCCAGCCGCTCCAGCCGCTGCGCCAGCAGCAAAAACCGTGTTGGCGCCGGCAGCAGCATGGCCGTTCCCAACCAGCACGCGTCCTTCCTAAGCGTCCGCGCTTAGGTGCCTGCTGAGGCAACCGGCCGCTGTGTGAGACAATCACACAGCGGCTTTTTTATTGGAGGGGATTCGTGCTTAGTATTGTCATGTTGATTGTCGACGCCATCGCCACCCTGTTGGGCGGGGCCTTGTTGCTGCGCTTCTGGATGCAGGCGATCCGCGTCCGTCCGCCATCGTCGGTGGCGCAATTCACTTTCCAATTATCGGATTGGCTGGTGCGGCCGTTGCGCCGCATCGTACCCGGTGTGGGCGGCTACGACTGGGCCAGCCTGATCGGGGCCTTCCTGATCGTGCTGCTGGCGACCTCGGTGCTGTTGTTGGCCGGCTGGCCGCCGCAGGCGATGCTGCTGATGGCGTGCCAGCGCTTCCTGCAGTGGATCCTGTACGGTTTCATGGCGCTGCTGGTGGTCGAGGCGATCTTCAGCTGGATCAATCCGCATGCGCCGCTGGCGCCGTTCGTGCGCGCGCTCAACGAGCCGCTGCTGCGTCCGCTGCGTCGCGTTGTGCCGCTGGTGGGGAATCTGGATCTGTCGCTGCTGGTGGCGCTGATCCTGCTGCAGATCGCCAACATCCTGCTGGGCATGGCGTTCGGCGGCCGCTGAAATCCGCCGCCGCAAATGAAAAGCCCCGTCGGCACTGAGCGCGATCTTGAGCGCGTTCAGGCTGGCGGGGCTTTCTTACATCCGGTGTCAGTGCCGACATTCGGACATGAGCTCGTGTCCGAATGTCGGCACTGACACCGAGAAGGGGGGCTGTTAGTAGCGGTAGCCGAAGGCGGCTTCGAACTTGTCCGCGATCTCGGCGGCGGTCGGCGTGTGGTTCTGTGCGCCCTTGCTGGCGATCTTGATCGCGCCCAGCAGGCTGGCCAGGCGGCCGGTGGTTTCCCATTTCCAGCCGTTGGTGATGCCGAACAGCAGGCCGGCGCGGTAGGCGTCGCCGCAACCGGTCGGGTCGATCGCTTCGGCCACCGGCACCGCCGGGATTTCGATGCGCTCGCCCTTGGTGTAGATCTCCGAACCCTGCTCGCCGCGCGTGATGATCAGCGCTTCCAGGCGGCCGGCGATGTCCGGGATCGTGAGGCCGGTGCGGTCCATCAGCAGTTCGATCTCGTAGTCGTTGGTGGTGACGTAGGTGGCCTGGTCGATGAAGGCGATCAGCTCCGCGCCGTTGAACATCGGCAGTTGCTGGCCCGGGTCGAAGATGAACGGGATCTGCAGCTTGGCCAGGTCGGCGGCGTGCTTCTGCATGCCGAGGTGGCCGTCCGGCGAGATGATGGCGATCGCCGCCGGTCCGGCCTTGGCGACGTCGTTCTCGTGCGCGTACGACATCGCGCCCGGGTGGAAGGCGTTGATCTGGTTGTTGTCTTCGTCGGCGGTGACGAAGCACTGGGCGTTGTAGGCCTCGGGCTTGATCAGGATGTTGTCGGTGGCGAGACCCAGCTTGCGGAAGCGCTCCATGTACGCGGCGTTGTCCTGGCCCATGACGCCGACGATGCGCGGCGCGCCGCCCAGCAGTTGCAGGTTGTAGGCGATGTTGGGCGCGCAGCCGCCGAATTCCGTGCGCATTGTCGGCGCCAGGAACGAGACGTTCACCTTGTGCAGCTGGTCGGCCAGCAGGATGCTGTCGAAGCGGCCCGGGAATTGCAGGATGGTGTCGATGGCGATCGAGCCGCAAATCAGAGAGGTCTGGGTCATGATAGATCTTTATGGATAGAAGACTGCAATGTGATAGCCGGATGCTTTCAGCTGCTTCAGTTCGAAGTACAGTTTAACGGATTGCTCGGTGTGCGGAGCGAAGCCGCGGTCGGGCGCGGCGTCGGGGCCGAGGTAGTCGCGCGGGGTGAAGACGCGGCGCAGGATGTGCTTGTCGGCGGCGTCGTCCAGCATCAGTTCGATGTGCGGCCAGGCTTGCGCGCTGGCGCCTTGGTTGCGCAACAGCGTGGTGAAGGAGAAGGTGGTGTCGCTCAGGGTTTGCAGTTCGCCTTGTTCGATGGTGAGGTCGTCGATCTGGGCCGGCAGTTCGATCTTGCAACCCAGCGTGGTGCAGGCGGCCAGCAACGCGGGCTTCAGCGCCGGGATGGCGGCGGCGATCTGGTTGCGGTAGGTGGTCAGGCCTTGCGCGATCAGCGCGGCGGTCAGCAGCACCGAGCCGAGGCTCATGGCGATGGTGGCGGCCTTGCCGAACTTCTGGCGGCGGCGGTCGCGCTTGATGAAGCCGGGTTCGCTGTCTTCGGCTTCGTCTTCGTCTTCAACGTCGGGCGCGGGTTCGTCGGCCGCCACCGCGGCTTGCAGGTAGGCGTGGGCGCTGGCGGTCTTGGCTTCGGCCAGGCCGGCGCTGGAGAGTTGGATCAGCGCTTCTTCGTCGACCTCGTCCAGTTCGTCGTCGCGCAGGCGGTGTGGCGGTGGCGCGGCGGCGGCGATGTCGTCGGCGGCGCTAGGTACGCCCCAGGTCGGTTCGCGGCGGTGGTCGGGGGCCGGCTCCGGCTCCGGCTCGGCGGCCACGTCCTGTTGCTGGTCGGAGGCGATTGATTGCTCGATCGCCTTCAGCTCGGCTGCCAGAGCGGCTTCCAGTTCCTCGTGCGTCAGCGGCCGGTCGCGCAGGGTCTCTTCGAAGACTTGCTCGCCGTCGGACGGCTCTGCTTCGATGGCCGGCCCGGGTTCGGCAGGTGGCTCGGACTCGTGCGCCGATGCCGGTTCGGCGGCCGGTTCGATGTCCAGATCGAGATCCAGGTCGAGATCGAGGTCGAGCGGTGCTTGGGCCGCCGGCTCGGGGTCGTGCGCCTGTTCGTCGGGCGGCGGCGAAACCGAAGCCGATTCCTGCTCGTTTATGGGGGCTGGCTCGGGCTCCGGCGTCGGCGCGGTCTGCTGCGCGGCAGCCGGTTCGGGCTGCTGATCGCGCTCCGGTTCCGGCTGCGCCTCCGGCTCGTGCTGCGGCGCGTCCGGCGCCAGTTCGAGGTCGAGCTCGATGTCGATGGCGGTGGGCGGCGTGGTGTCGGCCGGCTCCAGCGCGGTATCGAGTTCCAGCGTGTGGATCGGTTCGTTGCCCAGCACTTCGGCGGCGCGGGTGTCCAGCGCGGCCATCGTCTGGTCGAAGGGGAGAGGTGTCGCCGGCGGCGGGATGACCACCGGCTGGGGTTTGGCGATCGGCTCCAGCAAAGCCGCGTTGCCGTCGAAGACTTCATTGCAGGAGCCACAGCGCACTATGCCCCCACGTAATTTCAACTGGTCATGAGCGACCCGAAATGTCGTGTTGCAGTGGGGGCATTTGGTGGCGAGCGCCATTGCCGTGGTTAGCGTGCCGCCGGTGCCGTGTCGCTACCGAGGCGGCCGTGCAGCGCCACCCAACCTTCTTGCTCCGCCCACACGCCCAGCTGGATGAACGGCGCATACGCGGCCGCCACTTCCTCCGCCTGGCGCGCCAGCACGCCGGACAGGATCAGCGCGCCGCCGTCGGCGACGCGGCCGGACAGCATCGGCGCCATCAGCTTCAGCGGGCTGGACAGGATGTTGGCCACCACGATGTCGAACTTCTGCGTCGCATGCTTCGACTCGGCGAAGCTGTCCGGCAGGAAGAACTCGATCTCGCACTGGTTGCGCTGGGCGTTGTCCGCCGCCGATTCGATCGCCTGCGGATCGATGTCGACGCCGACCACTTCCCCGGCGCCGACCTTCTTGGCCACCATCGCCAGGATGCCGGAACCGCAGCCGTAGTCGAGCACGGTCTTGTCCGGCGCCGGATGCGCCTCCAGCCACTCCATGCACAGACGGGTGGTCGGATGGCTGCCGGTGCCGAAGGCCAGACCGGGGTCCAGCTCCAGGATCAGCGCGTCGGGATTCGGCGCCTCGTGCCAGCTCGGCACGACCCAGATGTTCTTGCCGATATGAATAGGCGCGAACTGCGACTGGGTCAGACGCACCCAGTCCTGTTCCTCCACCTTGCGGGTGGTGAACTTCGGCAGCGTCGCCAGGCCGATCTGGCCGGCGGCGGCGGCGACGATCACCGCCTGGTCGTCATCTTCGTTGGTCAGGGCGACCACGCGGCTGTGGTCCCACGCCGCCTCGGTCGGTTCCATGCCCGGCTCGCCGAACAGCGGTTTTTCCGCGTCGGTGCCTTCGTCCGCGTCTTCCACGGACACCGACAGCGCGCCCACGTCCATCAGCGCTTCCGACAGTGCTTCCGCGTGGTCGCGGGCGATTTCGATGACGATTTCAGTCCAGCTCATTATTGTGCAGCCTTCAAGCTCAGTTTGTGCAGATCCGGCATGTCGGCCAGTTTCTGTTCCAGGTAATGGATGTTGGTGCCGCCTTCGATGAAACGGGCGTCGACCATCAGCTCGCGGTGCAGCGGGATGTTGGTCGAGATGCCTTCGACCACCATTTCCGACAGCGCGATCTGCATGCGGCGGATCGCCTGCTCGCGGGTGGCGCCGTAGGAGATCACCTTGCCGATCATCGAATCGTAGTGCGGCGGTACATAATAACCCGCGTAGGCATGCGAGTCGACGCGCACGCCCGGACCGCCCGGCACGTGCCAGGAAGTGATGCGGCCCGGCGACGGCGTGAACTTGAACGCGTCCTCGGCGTTGATGCGGCACTCGATGGCGTGACCGGACAGCATCACGTCGCGCTGGCGGAAACGCAGCTTCTCGCCGGCGGCGATGCGGATCTGCTCCTGCACGATGTCGATGCCGGTGATCATTTCGGTGACCGGGTGTTCGACCTGGACGCGGGTGTTCATCTCGATGAAGTAGAACTCGCCGTTCTCATACAGGAACTCGAAGGTGCCGGCGCCGCGATAGCCGATCTTGCGGCAGGCTTCGGCGCAACGGTCGCCGATCTTCTCGATCAGCTTGCGCGGGATGCCCGGCGCCGGCGCTTCCTCGATCACCTTCTGGTGGCGGCGCTGCATCGAGCAGTCGCGTTCGCCCAGCCAGACGGCGTTCTTGTGTTCGTCGGCCAGGATCTGGATTTCCACGTGACGCGGATTTTCCAGGTACTTCTCCATGTAGACTTCCGGATTGCCGAAGGCGCTGCCGGCTTCGGTCTTGGTCATCGCGACCGCGTTGATCAGCGCCGCTTCGGTATGCACCACGCGCATGCCGCGACCGCCGCCGCCACCGGCCGCCTTGATGATGACCGGATAGCCGACCTTGCGCGCGATTTGCACGATGGCTTTCGGATCGTCGGGCAAGGCGCCGTCGGAACCGGGCACGCACGGCACGCCGGCCTTGATCATGGTCTGCTTGGCCGAGACTTTATCGCCCATCAAACGGATCGATTCCGAACGCGGGCCGATGAAGACGAAGCCGGATTTCTCGACGCGCTCGGCGAAGTCGGCGTTCTCCGACAGGAAGCCGTAACCGGGATGGATCGCTTCGGCGTCGGTGACTTCGGCCGCGCTGATGATGGCTGGCATGTTCAGATAGCTGAGCGATGACGGCGCCGGGCCGATGCACACCGATTCATCCGCCAACTTCACGTATTTGGCGTCTTTGTCCGCTTCCGAGTGGACCACAACCGTCTTGATGCCCATTTCGCGGCAAGCGCGCTGGATACGAAGGGCGATTTCGCCACGGTTGGCAATAAGGATTTTTTCAAACATGATAGGTTCGCGTATGTCTGTGAGTGCCGGCGGACCGGCGACGTCAGGTAGAGGAGGGAATGCGGACCAAGCCGGAGCGCCCGTCACCGACGGGGAGGGCGCGAGCCGGTCTTAGCCTATCACAAACAGCGGTTGGCCAAATTCGACCGGCTGGCCGTTCTCGACCAGGATCTGGGTGATCGTGCCGGACTTGTCGGCATCGATTTCATTCAGCAGCTTCATCGCTTCGATGATGCACAGGGTGTCGCCTTCCTTGACGGTGGCGCCCACTTCGACATACGCGGCGGAACCCGGCGCCGACGAACGGTAGAAGGTGCCGACCATCGGCGATTTCACGATGTGGCCGGTCGGCTCGGCGGCGACGGCCACCGGTGCGGCGGCGGGCGCGGCTGCGGCTGGGGCCGGAGCCGAGTGGTATTGCTGCATGCCTTGCGGCTGCATCATCACCATCTGGTTTTGTGGCAGGGCGGACGACTTGACGATGCGGACTTTGCTTTCGCCCTCGGTCACTTCGAGTTCGGCGATGTCCGATTCGGCGACCAAATCAATCAAGGTCTTCAGCTTGCGTAGATCCATGTAACCCCCAGGAATATCTTGTTATGTGGTGAGCGGTGGCGCCTTGTGGGCGGAACCGAGCTTAAAATAAGCGCAGATCGCGTAGATTAACGCCTTTTAAGGACGAAGTCGATGGCAAACCGATATCCTTCGATACCCAGTCCACAGATCGTGCCTAGTGCGATCGCGCTCAGGAATGAGTGGTGACGAAACGACTCGCGCTGATAAATATTCGAAATATGCACTTCCACGAACGGTATCGCCACCCCCGCCAGGGCGTCGCGCAAGGCCACGCTGGTGTGGGTCAGGCCGCCCGGGTTGATGACAATGGCGTCCACGCCTTCGCTTCTGGCGGCGTGGATGCGGTCGATCAGTGCGCCCTCGTGGTTACTCTGAAAGCAGGACAAGCTCGCGCCGGCGGCCTGGGCTTGTGCCTGGGCCGCCTGTTCGATGTCGGCCAAAGTGCTAGCGCCGTAGACCTCGGGCTCGCGGCTACCCAGCAAATTCAGGTTGGGGCCGTTGAGCAGTAAGAGGTTTTTTGCCATGGTTCAAGACCGTTTTCCGCGAAAGTTCCGCATTTTGCCGCCAACTGCCGGCATTGGCAAGAGAAAAAAACTTATGAATCTGCTTACAGAGTTGCCAGGTCCTTGCGCAGCTCTTCAAACTTCAAGCGGCCCAGATAGGTCTTCTTGACCTGGCCGTCGGCGCCGATCAACACCGTGTACGGCAAGCCGCCGCCGCTGTTGCCGAACTGGCGCGACAGGTCGGTGCCGCTCATGCCGGCCACCAGCACCGGGTAGGTGATTTTGTATTTGTTGCTAAATTCGGCGATATTAGTCGGCGAATCGATACCGATACCGATAACTTGCAGCTTCTTGCCCTCTTCTCCGGCGGCCAGCTGCGACAGCTCCGGCATCTCCTGCACGCACGGGCCGCACCACGGCGCCCAGAAATTGACCAGCATCGCCTTGCCCTTGTACTGCGCCAGCGGCGTGGCGGCGCCTTTGGCGTCCGGCATGGTTTGCTTGAACAGCTCGGCCACCGGGCCGGTCACGCCGGCCGGGACGGTGGTGGTCAGGGGCGCGGCGTTTTGTTTGGTGTAGCCGACATAGGCGCCGGAGGCGGCGAATAACAAAGCGACAACGATGTAGGCGGTCAGGTGTTTTTGGTTCATGGTGTGGGTGGTTCGCTTGGGGTCTCGTGAGTACTGTTAACTAATAGGGCGCGCACGGCGGCCAGGTCGGCGCGCAGCAACCTGCCGTCGCCGCGGGTCTTGACCGCGCCGCGCAAATCGTCGAGCTCATACAGCGCGGCGTGCACGCCTTCCTTGTGCCACATGAAGCTGACCGTTTCGACGGCGCCGTAACGCGGTCCCTTGAAGTGCGGCGTCTCGGAGATGTCGATCTGCAAATTCCGGTTCAGCAGGAAGATCTCGACTTCCTTGGCGCTGTCGGCGAACAGTTGCAAATGGATGTCGTCGTGCGGCCCGGCCGTGCCGTTCAACACCGCGCCGGTCAGGTAGGGATGGAAGGCGCTCAGACCCTCCATGATATCCACCGCCAGCGTGCGCAGCCGGAACAGCCGCGCCGGCTGGGTGTCGGCATGGAACAGCGACTGGTAGATCCGCACCTCGGCCTCGATCTGCGCATTGTCCGGCAGCAGATTCAGCGGCGGCTGGGTGTCGCCCAGTATCTGTTTGGCGGCCTTGCGCTTGGCCGAATTGTAATCGTGGCCATCCTGCGCGATCAGGCGAGCGGCGGCGGCGGCGATCTCCGCGCGCAGCAACAGGACTTCTTCGATAACATTCGGCGTCATGGACGAGATAATACTCCGAACCGGGAAAACGGCGGCGGGTCGGGTAAAATCGCGTATTCATCCGTCCTGTTATTCACCATGCACATTCATATCCTCGGTATTTGCGGCACCTTCATGGGCGGCCTGGCCGTCCTGGCGAAAGAGGCGGGCCACCGCGTCACCGGCTGCGACGCCAACGTTTATCCACCGATGAGCACCCAGCTGGAAGCCCAGGGCATCGAACTGATCCAGGGCTTCGGCCCGGAACAGATCGCGCTGAATCCCGACCTGTACGTGATCGGCAACGTGGTCTCGCGCGGCAATCCGCTGGTCGAGGAGATCCTGAATCGCGGCCTGCCGTACGTCTCCGGCCCGCAGTGGATCGGCGACCACATATTAAGAGACAAATGGGTGCTGGCCGTGGCCGGCACGCACGGCAAGACCACCACCTCGGCCATGCTGACCTGGATCCTGGAAGACGCCGGCTACGCGCCCGGCTTCCTGATCGGCGGCGTGCCGAGGAACTTCGGCGTCTCGGCGCGGCTGGAGGGCGACAAGGAATCGATCTTCTTCGTCATCGAGGCGGACGAGTACGACACCGCCTTCTTCGACAAGCGCAGCAAGTTCGTGCACTACCACGCCAAGACCGCGATCCTGAACAACCTGGAATACGACCACGCCGACATCTTCCCCGACCTGGGCGCGATCGAGACCCAGTTCCACCACCTGGTGCGCACGGTGCCCGGCATCGGCCGCGTCGTCTTCAACGGCGACGAAGCGTCGCTGCAGCGGGTGCTCAAGCGCGGCTGCTGGAGCGAGAAGGAAAGCTTCGGCCGCGACGACGGCGCCGACTGGGCGCTGAACGAATACGACGACGGCAGCTTCGACGTGATCTTCGGCGGCGAAGTGGCCGGCCGCGTCGAATGGTCGCTGACCGGCAAGCACAACCGCGCCAACGCGCTGGCCGCGATCGCCGCCGCCCGCCACGTCGGCGTGCCGGTGGCGCAGGCGGCCAAGTCGCTGGCCACGTTCGAGAACGTCAAGCGCCGCATGGAAGTGCGCGGCGTGGTGAACAATATTACCGTGTATGACGATTTCGCCCACCATCCGACCGCGATCGCCACCACCGTCGGCGGCCTGCGGCAGAAGGTCGGCAACAGTGGCCGCATCCTGGCGGTGCTCGAGCCGCGCTCCAACACCATGAAGCTGGGCGCGATGAAGGATGCGCTGCCGGGCAGCCTGGTCGACGCCGACCTGGTGTTCGGCTTCGGCAGCCAGCAGGCGCTGGGCTGGAGCATCGGCGACGCGCTGGCGCCGCTGGGCCAGGCCGCCAGCGCCTATGACGATATCGGCGTCCTGGTGTCCGCCGTCGCCAAGGCCGCGCGGCCGGGCGACCACATCATCGTGATGAGCAACGGCGGCTTCGGCGGCGTGCACGACAAGATCCTGGAAGCGCTGGCCTGATGATTCTCTACCTGCACGGCTTCCGCTCCTCGCCGAAATCGATGAAGGCGCGCCTGGTGGGCGAGCGCATGGCGGCGCTGGGGCTGGCCGACCAGCTGCAATGTCCGCAATTGCCGGCCTCGCCGAAGGCGGCGATGGAACTGGCGCTGTCTTTAATAGAGGGCGTGCCGGCCGCTGAGCTCAGTATCGTCGGTTCCTCGCTGGGCGGCTATTACGCCACCTGGCTGGCCGAGCGCACCGGCTGCCGCGCGGTCCTGCTCAATCCGGCCATCGTGCCGCTGAAGAATCTGGAACAGCACATCGGCGTGACCACGCAATACCATTCCGACGAGCCGTTCGAATTCAAGCGCGAATACGGCGACGAGCTGCGCGCGCTGGCGGTCGACCGGATCACCCGGCCGGAACGCTATTTCCTGATCGCCGCCACCGGCGACGAAGTGCTGGACTATCGCGACATGGTGGCGCACTATGCGGGCGCGCGCCAGCACGTGATCGCCGGCAGCGACCACGCGATCTCCGAATTCCCCGACTATCTGGATGCGGTGCTGGCATTCTGCGGCGTCGAGGCCGGCCGTTGAGCGCGCCGTCGCTGCGGCAAACGCAATGGCGGCCCCATGTGCTGGCGCTGAACGCGCCGGCGGCCTTCCGGCCCTGGCTGACGGCGGCCGGTTCGCTGACCGCCCGGCTGAAGGCGCACAGCGCTCAGTTCCGCGTGCAGTGCCTGCACCAGCGCACCGCGCGCTGCCTGTCGGACGAGGCGGCGGCGATCGGCATGCATCGGCCGGGCCGCGTCTGGGAGCGGGAAGTTCTCCTGAGGTGTGATAATACGCCGGTGGTGTTCGCGCACACGGTGGTGCCGATGTCGGCCACGGCCGAGGATTGGCCGCTGTTCAGCGCGCTGGGCGAACGTTCGCTGGGCACCACGCTGTTCGGCGATCCGCTGGTGCGGCGCGGTGTGCTGGAATTTGCAAGGTTGCGCGAAGGTCATCCGTTGGCGCAGCGCGCGCGCAAGGCGCTGGGGCTGGAAGGTCTGGACGGCGCCGATGAACTCTTATTATATGCACGACGCTGTTTATATCGGCGTCGCCGAGGTACCCTGCTGGTGACGGAAGTGTTTTTGCCCTCCGTCCTGGAATTAATATCAACGAACAAAAGCAAGCAATGAATCTATTTTTCGAAGAATCCGGCGACTTCAAGGTCGGCACCATGATGTCGCAAGCCGGCGAGGCCTACCAGGTTGAGATGGCCAGCGGCAAGCGCACCAAGGTCAAGATCAAGGACGTGCTGCTGCAATACGAGAAGCCGTCGCCGGCCGAGCTGATGGAGCAGGCCAAAGCCGTCGTCGCCGACATCGATCTCGAATTCCTGTGGGAAGTCGCGGGCGAAGAGGAATTCGGCTTCGCCGAGCTGGGCGCCGAATACTTCGGCCACACGCCGCTGCCGGCCGAAGCGGCCGGGCTGATTCTGTGCCTGCATTCGTCGCCGATCTACTTCTACAAAAAAGGCCGTGGCCGCTACAAGGCCGCGCCGGAGCAATCGCTGCGCGCCGCCCAGGCCGGCATCGAGAAAAAGAAACAGCAAGCGCTGGTGCAAGCCGAGTACGTGGAAGAGCTGAAGGCCAACAAGCTGCCGGCCTCGATGCAGAACATCGTCATGCAGCTGCTGTTCAAGCCGGACAAGAACTCGATCGAGTACAAGGCGCTGGAAGCGGCCTGCAACGAGCTGCACACCAACCCGCAGCGGCTGATACTGGCGGCAGGCGGCGTCGCCTCGCCGAAGGCGCTGCATATGGCCAAATTCCTGTTCGAGAATTTCCCGCGCGGCGCCGGCTTCCCGGACGTGCCGGTGCCGGCGACGCCGACCAAGCTGCCGCTGGCCGACGTGCAGGCGTTCTCGATCGACGACGTCACCACCACCGAGATCGACGACGCCTTCTCCGTCACCAAACTGGCCGACGGCAACGTCAGGATCGGCATCCACATCGCCGCGCCGGGCCTGGGCATCAAGCCGGACGACGCGGTCGACAAGATGGCGCGCGCGCGCATGTCGACCGTGTATATGCCGGGCGATAAGATCACCATGCTGCCGGACTCGATCGTCGAAGCGTTCACGCTGGCCGAGGGCAAGACCTGCCCGGCGCTGTCGTTGTACGCGACCTTGAACCCGGCCGACTGGTCGGTGCTGTCCACCGAGACCCGCGCCGAGATGGTGCCGATCGCCAGCAACCTGCGCCACAACGACCTGGACGATCTGGTCAACGAAGAGACGCTGGCCAGCGGCGAGGGCGAGTACAAGCACAAGGAAGAGCTGGGCCTGATCTGGAAATGGGCGCAGGTGCTGGAAGCGGCGCGCATGGTCAAGCGCGAAGGTTTCGGCCTGAAGCCGGAACAGAACAACCGCGTCGACTTCAACTTCTATGTCGAAGACGACGTGGTCACGGTCAGCCGCCGCAAGCGCGGCGCGCCGCTGGACAAGATCGTCGCCGAGCTGATGATCTTCGCCAACAGCACCTGGGGCAAGCTGATGCACGACCACGGCGTGCCGGGTATTTACCGCAGCCAGGGCCAGGGCGTCGGCGGCTGGGCCGCCAAGATGCAGGTGCGCATGGTCACGCACGCGGCGCCGCACCAGGGCCTGGGCGTGGACCAGTACGCGTGGAGCACCTCGCCGCTGCGCCGTTACACCGACCTGGTCAACCAGTGGCAGATCCTGGCCTGCGCCGAGCACGGCGTGACCGCGCCGCTGGTGGCGCATTTCAAGCAGAAGGATGCCGGCTTGTTCGCCATCGTGTCGCAGTTCGACGCGGCGTATGCGGCGTACGGCGATCATCAATCGAATATGGAGCGTTACTGGTGTCTGCGTTGGCTGGGCCAGCAGGAGCAGCGCCAGGTCGAGGCGGTGGTGTTGAAGGACGAGGTGTTGCGCCTGGTGGACATCCCGCTGATCATCCGCCTGCCGGGCATGCCGTCGGTGGCGCGCGGCGCGCAGGTCAAGCTGGACATCCTGCGCTGGGACGAGGTCGACCTGACCATCGAAGCGCGCATCCTGGAGATCCCGACCACCGAAGCGGTGGCTGCCGACGCGGAGCTCGATTACGAGGACGAGGAAGCCGTCGACGCGCCGGAAGTGGCGGTCGAAGCCGCTGCGGAGGCGCCCGCGGCGGAGTAGCGACCCCCAAGCCAAACCGGGGTCAGACCCCAGGGTCTGGTGAGGGGCTTTGCCCCGCAGCTCCTGTCGGAGCTGCCCCCATCCGGCGAAGCCGCCGGGTTTGGCAGACGCGGCGTCCGCTTTGACGTAAAATCAGCCCAATCTTTTCTCAGCCCGGCCCGTCGCGTGAAGTCTTACAAAGAAAATCGGTTCCTGTACCTCGCTATCGGCGCCTCGCTGCTGGCCCACGGCGCACTGCTTGCGGTGCGTTTCGTCGTCCCGCAACCGACGCCGGTGCAGGCCACCGATCCCGGGCTGGAAGTCATCCTGGTCAACGCCAAGCACGCCAAAGCGCCGCTGAAAGCCGACGCGCTGGCCCAGGCCAACCTGGACGGCGGCGGCACCGTCGACAAGGGCCGCTCCAAGTCGCCGCTGCCCGACATGCGCAAGGTGGAGGACGGCGACAGCATCAAGGCCGCCAAGCGCCGCATCGCCGAGCTCGAGGAACAGCAAAAGAACCTGCTGACGCAAGCCGCGAAGAAAACCCCGTTCACCGCCGCGCCGGTGACGGAAAACACCAAGCCCGATCCGCTGCCGAGCGGCGCCGACCTGCTGGACGCCAGCAAGGCCATCGCCCGCCGCGCCGCCGAGATCAGCGAAACCATCGAAGACCAGAACAAGCGGCCGAAGAAGACCTTCATCACGCCGAGCACGCGCGGGGTCGGCTACGCGATGTACTACAAGGCGATCCAGAAGCGCATCGAGGACATCGGCACGCTGAACTTCCCGCAGTCGAACGGCCGCAAGCTGTACGGCCAGCTAGTGCTGTCGATCCCGGTGTTCCAGGACGGGACCATCTACGACAAGGAAGGCGGCATCAAGGTCGACCGCAGCTCCGGCAACGCCGCGCTGGACGAGGCGGCGATGAACATCGTGCGCCGCGCCGCGCCGTTCGGCAAGTTCCCGCCGAATATGCTGTCGAGCGACAAGGACGACCTGTGGGTGATCGTCACCACCTTCAAATTCACCCGCGAAGACAAATTACAAGCCGACTTGAGCGGCGGAGGACGATAACAGATGGACCGCTACTGCGTATTCGGCAACCCGATCGCCCACAGCAAATCGCCCGAGATCCACGCCGCCTTCGCGGCGCAGACCGGGCAGGAGCTGCACTATGAACGCCGGCTGGCGCCGATCGACGGCTTCGCCGACGCGGTGCGCGGCTTCATCGCCGAAGGCGGCAAGGGCGCCAACGTGACGGTGCCGTTCAAGCTGGAGGCGGTCAAGGTGGCGCAGGCGCTGACCATCCGCGCCCGCGCGGCCGGCGCGGTCAACACGCTGCACTTCACCGAGGACGGCATCGTCGGCGACAACACCGACGGCGCCGGTCTGGTGGCGGACATCGTCGCCAACGCCGGCGTGCCGATCACCGGCAAGCGGGTGCTGCTGCTGGGCGCCGGCGGCGCGGCGCGCGGCGTGGTGCTGCCGCTGCTGGAACATCGCCCGGCGCAGCTGGTGATCGCCAACCGCACCGTGGCCACCGCCGAGGCGCTGGTCGAACAGTTCGCCGCGCTGGGCGGGGAGGGCGTGGTCTCGGCGTGCGGCTTCGCGCAGATCGAGGGCGCGTTCGACATCGTCATCAACGCCACCGCCGCCAGCCTGAGCGCGGAAGTGCCGCCGGTGTCGCCGTCGGTATTCGCACCGGGCGCTTTGGCTTTCGACATGATGTACGCGGCATCCCCCACCGTATTTTTACAGTTCGCGGCGCGGCACGGCGCACAGTTGCGCGACGGCCTGGGCATGCTGGTGGAGCAGGCGGCCGAGGCGTTCAGCCTGTGGCGCGGCGTGCATCCGGCCACGGCCGAGGTCTTGCAACGGCTGCGTGCGCAGCTATGAAAGCGTCGGCCGGCAAATGGCGCTGGGTGAAGTGGCTCTTCATCGTCCCTATCCTGCTGTTCCTGGTGGTGCAGCTGTACTTCTTCCTGCAGATCTGGTGGTGGGTCGGCCATAACCCGTCGATGACCAGCTTCATGCGCGAGCAGCAGTCGGCGCTGCGCGAGAAGAATCCCAAGGCGGATATCCAGCAGGTGTGGGTGCCGTACAACCGCATCTCGAACAACCTGAAGCGCGCCATCATCGCCTCCGAGGACGCCAACTTCTCCGAGCACGAGGGCGTCGACTGGGAAGCGCTGCAAAAAGCCTACGAGAAGAACACCAAGAAGAAAAAGGTGGTCTCGGGCGGTTCCACCATCACCCAGCAGCTGGCCAAGAACCTGTTCCTGTCCGGTTCGCGCAGCTATGTGCGCAAGGGGCAGGAGCTGATCATCACCTATATGCTGGAAACCTTGATGGACAAGGAGCGCATCTTCGAGATCTACCTGAACGTGGTTGAATTCGGCAAGGGCACTTTCGGCGCCGAGGCGGCGGCGCGGCACTATTACGGCGTCAGCGCGGCCAACCTGGGCGCGGCGCAGGCCGCCAAGCTGGCGGTGATGCTGCCGAATCCGCGCTTTTTCGATGCGCACCGCGATTCCAACTATCTGGCGCGGCGCACCGGCGTGATCCTGCGCCGCATGGGTTCGGCCGAACTACCCTAGGAGCGTGACTATGCACGGCAAGCAGCGCGGTATCGGTTTGATCCAGGTGGCCATCGTCATGGCCTCGCTGGCGGCGGTGGCGATGGCGTTTTTGATGTCGGCCCGGCATGAGCGCAACTTCTTCGCCGAGGGCCTGGCCAAGCTGACCGGCAAACCTGCGGCGACGCCGGTGGCGGAAATCATCGCTCCGGCGGCGCCGGCCGGCGTGCTGCGCAAGTGCGTCGTCGACGGCAAAACCGTGCTGTCCGACGTCGCCTGCAAGGACGGCAAGGTGGTCAAGGCCATCGACACCCGGGGCATCGAAGCGCCCAAAGTCCCCAAGCCGGACCCTGCCGAGTCGGCGCCGCAGTCCGCAACCGACAAAATGATCGAAAAAGCCACCCGCTAGGATGAAAAACCGCATGGCAGGCTGGCCTCGGCGGGGGCTTTGCGGGTACACTTGCGCTGTTTTCCAAAGGCTGCGTACCCATGATTAATGTATTCGTTCTCCAGAATGGCCGGCTCAACCAGGTGCCTATCGACAGTCGCGCCGACCTGGAACAGGTCGAGCCGGTATGGGTCGACCTGACCGACCCGACGGACGACGAACGCGCGTGGGTCAAGACCATCTACGGCGTCACGCTGCCGGGCGAGGACGAAGTCAAGGACATCGAGGCGTCGGCCCGCTACTACGAAGCGGAAAACGGCGACCTGCACCTGCGCACCGATTTCCTGCTGGAGGAAGAGGACGGCCCGTCGCGCATCGTCACGGTGGCGTTTATCCTGGCGCGCAAGATGCTTTTCTCGGTGCACACCGACGACCTGCCGGTGTTCCGCCTGGTGCGCATGCGCGCCCGCTCGCGTCCCGGCTCGATCGCCGATTACATGGACGTGCTGCTGGACCTGTACGCCACCGACGCCGAATATTCGGCCGATGCGCTGGAAGGCATTTATCAGAACCTGGAAGAAGTCAGCAGCCGGGTGCTGCAGGAAGAATTCACCGATACGGACGCGGCGGCCACGCTGAACGCCATCGCCCACGAGGAAGACTTGAACGGCCGGATCCGCCGCAACATGATGGACACGCGGCGCGCGGTCAGCTTTTTGATGCGCGGCCGGCTGCTGAATTCCGAGCAGTTCGAGGAAGCGCGCCAGATTCTGCGCGATATCGAATCGCTGGACGGCCACACCTCATTCCTGTTCGATAAGATCAACTTCCTGATGGACGCCACGGTAGGTTTCATCAACATCAACCAGAACAAGATCATCAAGATCTTCTCGGTGGCCAGCGTCGCCTTCCTGCCGCCGACGCTGATCGCCTCGATCTACGGCATGAACTTCAAGTGGCTGCCGGAGCTGGAATGGCAGGCCGGCTACCCGTTCGCGCTGGCGCTGATGGTCACCAGCGCGATCGCGCCCTTCCTCTACTTCCGGCATCGCGGCTGGTTGAAGTAATCAGCCGTGCGCCAGGCGCAGGCTGGGCGGGCGGTGTTTGCCGCCACGGCCGTCGGCGATCGTCACCGGTGCCGCCACCACCTCGTGGTGCGCATCCAGCTTGAATAAACCCACCACATCGGCCAGGCCGGCCGCCTGCTGACGCAGTTCCTGCGCCGCCAGCGAGGCTTCCTCGACCAGCGCGGTGTTCTGCTGGGTCATGCTGTCCATCTCGCCGATGGCGCCGCTGACTTCCTCGATGCCGCTGCTTTGCTCGGCGCTGGCGACGCTGATCTCGCCCATGATCTCGGTCACGCGCTGCACGCTGGCTACCACCTCGTGCATCGTGGTGCCGGCCTTCTGCACCAGCTCCGAGCCGTTGTCGACCTGGGTCACCGAATCGGCGATCAGGGTCTTGATCTCCTTGGCCGCCGCCGCGCAGCGCTGCGCCAGGTTGCGCACCTCGCTGGCGACCACGGCGAAGCCGCGTCCCTGTTCGCCGGCGCGCGCCGCCTCGACCGCCGCGTTCAGCGCCAGGATATTGGTCTGGAAGGCGATGCCGTCGATGACCGAAATGATGTCGACGATCTTCTTCGACGAGGTGGTGATCGATTCCATGGTCTCGGTCACCTGGCGCATCACCTGGCCGCCCTGTTCCGACACGTCCGACGCCGAGCGCGCCAGCGTGTTGGCCTGCTGCGCGTTGCTGGCGTTTTGCTTGACGGTGGAGGTCAGCTCCTCGATCGCGCTGGCGACCTTCTCCAGCGACGCCGCCTGGTGCGCGGTGCGCGTCGACAGCTCCTGGTTGCCGTGCGCGATCTCGTTCGAGGCGGTGGCGATGGCGTGGGTGCCGTGACGCACCTGGCCGACGATGGAGGCGAGGCTGTCGCGCATGGTCTTGATCGAGAACAGCAGGCTGGAATTGTCGCCGGACTTGAGGTCGACGTCGAGCGCCAGATCGCCCTGGGCGATGCGGTTGGCGATGTCGCCGGCGTAGGCTGGTTCGCCGCCCAGCTGCTTGAGCAGCACCCGCTTGATCAGCGACGCGATCAACATGCTCAGCGCGAACGCCGCCACCGTCAGCGCCAGCGTCCAGGTGCGCGCCACATCGGCGCGGCTTTCGGACAGCGCGGTCGCCGTGTCGACGTCTTTCTGCGCCTGGCTCAGCACCGCCGCCATGTCGGCGACGATCTGGCGCCGCAGCGGGCTGCAATCGTTGACCAGGAACTGGCCGAAGGCCTCCATCTTGCCGGCCTCGCGGAACTGGCGCGGCTTGTTCAATGCCTCGGCCATCGCCAGCAGGCCGGTACGGACCTTGTCGAACTGGGCGTCGCCGGCGAAGGCCGGGGCCATTTTCTCCAGCGTCGCCAGGTACAGCGCCTTTTGCTCGTCGACGATCGCCAGTTCCTTGGCGGCTTGCGCGTCGTCGGTGAAGATGTAGGCGTTGCGCGCGGCCAGGCCGGTCTGGTCCAGCGCCTCGCGCGCCACGTACAGCGGATCGAGCCGGTCGGAGACGATCTTGTCCTGCTTCTGGAAAGCGGCGCCGATGTTGGAGAAGCCCAGCAGCGACACCGCCGCCAGGATCAGCATGAAGGCGGTGAGCATACCGAAGCCCAACGACAGCTGGGTCCCGATATTGAGTTTTTTGAACGAGTTCATTTGATTTCCTGGAAACGTGACAGTTTCCACAACGGCCAGCAATGGGGCGGGCATGGGGAAACGGCGCCGCAAGCGGCTTCAGACTTGAATTGGGGGATTGACGGTCGCGTTGATTGGGGGCCGTCGGAAGGATTACGTATTATTACTCAGTCTAGAGTAATTACCTAGTGGAAACAACCTAAATTTTTGCCACGTTGCGGGTCGGCTTACCCGACCGTAATAATCCGGTCGCAAAACAACATTAAAATGGCGGGCTGCAAGCCGGAGAGGATACGACATGAACAAGAAGCGGCAATTTTTCCCCCGCCAGGTGGTCGAAGCCGGCGGCAATCGCTGGGATTGGGCGCTGCTGCCGATCGTGCTCGCCGTGTTCGTGCTGCTGGCCTACGGCGGCCAGCAGATGGCGCGCCCGTATCAACTGGGGCAGGCGTTGCCGCTGTCGCTGGATCCGGGCTACCTGCCTTACTACCTGCTGCGCACCACGCTGCGGATGTTCATCGCGCTCGGTCTGTCGGTGGTGTTCAGCTGCGTGTTCGCCGCGCTGACCACCAAATACCGCACCGCTGAAAAAGTGCTGGTGCCGCTGCTCGACATCCTGCAATCGATCCCCATCCTCGGCTTCCTGTCGATCACGGTGACGGCCTTCATCGCGCTCTTTCCCGGCAACCTGCTGGGGGTGGAGTGCGCCGCCATCTTCGCCATCTTCACCTCGCAGGCCTGGAACATGGCGTTCTCCGCCTACCAGGGCTTCCGCAACGTGCCGGCCGAATTGTCGGAGGCCGCCAGCGTGTTCCAGCTGTCGGGCTGGCAGCGCTTCTGGCGGCTGGAGCTGCCGTTCGCCATGCCCGGTCTGTTGTGGAACATGATGATGTCGATGTCGGGCGGCTGGTTCTTCGTGGTCGCCTCGGAGGCGATCTCGGTCTCGAACCAGAACATCAAGCTGCCCGGCATCGGCTCGTACATCGCGCTGGCGATCGAGCGCAGCGACCTGGGCGCGATCGGCTGGGCCATCGGCGCCATGCTGGTGGCGGTGCTGATGTACGACCAGCTGTTCTTCCGCCCCCTGCTGGCGTGGGCCGACAAGTTCCGTTTCGAGGAAACCGGCGGCGACACCGCGCAGCAATCGTGGCTGCTGACCTGGCTGCGCCGCACCGAGCGCACGCAGGCGCTGGTGGACTGGTTCGGCGCCATGCTGTCGCGCTCCATCGCGCTGTTCCGCCTCGGCCACGACGGCACCTCGATCCGCGCCCGCCGCGACAAGCCGACGCTGGTGCCGCAACGGGTGTGGGACGCGGTGATCGCCGCCGTGGTGTTCTACGCCTTGTGGAGCCTGGTGCACTTCATCAGCACCGAAGTCGGTTGGGCCGAAGTGGGGCACGTGCTGACGCTCGGCTGCTACACGATGATCCGGGTGGTGGTGCTGCTGGCGCTGGCCGCGCTGGTGTGGGTGCCGGTCGGGATCTGGATCGGCATGAATCCGCGCTGGGCCTCGCGCACGCAGGCGGTGGCGCAATTCCTCGCCGCCTTCCCGGCCAACCTGGTGTTCCCGGTGGCGGTGATCCTGATCGTGCGCTACCACCTGAATCCGGATATCTGGCTGTCGCCGCTGATGATCCTCGGGACGCAATGGTATTTGCTGTTCAACGTCATCGCCGGCGCCTCGACGATACCGACCGAGCTGCGTCACGCCGCCAGGAATTTCGGCCTGACCGGCTGGCTGAAATGGCGCCGCTACCTGCTGCCGGCGATCTTCCCCAGCTTCGTCACCGGCGCCATCACCGCGTCGGGCGGCTCGTGGAACGCCGCCATCGTCTCGGAGTTCGTCAGCTGGGGCCCGACCACGCTGAAGGCGCACGGCATCGGCAGCTACATCCAGGAGATGACCATCAACGGCGACTTCCCGCGCATCGCGCTGGGCATCGGCGTGATGTGCATCTTCGTCATGGGCTTCAACCACTTCGTCTGGCGCCGTCTCTACACCCTGGCCGAAAGCCGGCTGCACTTCTAGGAATCGAATCATGAGCACACCCATCGTCGAATTGAAAGCGGTCGGTAAGCACTTCCTGGCCTCGGACGGCACCGCGCGGTCGGTGCTGGAAGGCGTCGACTTCACGCTGCGCGAAGGCGAGATCGTCGCGCTGCTGGGGCAATCCGGTTCCGGCAAGTCGACCATGCTGCGCATCATGGCGGGGCTGATCCAGGCCGATAGCGGGCAGGTGCTGTATCGCGGCATGCCGCTGTACGGCACGGCGCGCGGCATCCGCATGGTGTTCCAGTCGTTCGCGCTGTTCCCGTGGCTGACGGTGCAGAAGAACGTCGAGCTGGGGCTGGAGGCGCAAGGCATGCCGGCCGACGAACGGGCGCGCCGCGCCGAAAAGATGATCGATCTGATCGGCCTGTCGGGTTTCGAAGGCGCGCTGCCGCGCGAGCTGTCGGGCGGCATGCGGCAACGGGTCGGCATCGCCCGCGCGCTGGTGATGGAACCGGAAGTGCTGCTGATGGACGAAGCGTTTTCGGCGCTGGACGTGCTGACCGGCGAGCGCCTGCGCGAAGAGATTTTGCAGCTGTGGCAGTCGGGCCGGATTCCGACCAAGGCGATCCTGGTGGTGTCGCACAACATCGAAGAAGCGGTGATGATGGCGGACCGGGTGTTGATCTTCGCCAGCGATCCGGGCCGGGTGCGCGCCGAGCTGCCGATCTCACTGCCGCAGCCGCGCAAGGCCGAAGGTCCGGAAGTGCGCCAGCTGATCGACAAGGTCTACGAATTGATGACGGCCGGCGCCGGACGGCGCGGCTTGATCAGCGAGAAGGAGGTCAAGCTGCAGCTGGGCGATCGCTTGCCGCAGGCCGGCATCGCGCATATGGAGGGTATCCTCGAGTTGCTGGCCGAGGAACCGTTCTCCGGCCGCGCCGACCTGCCGAAGCTGGCGGAGGAAACCGAGCTGACCGACGCCGAACTGCTGGAAGTATTGAACGCCTTGCTGCTGCTGGGGTTTGCCTGGCTGACCAACGGCGACATCCTGATGACGGAGCTGGGCAGCCGCTACGTCGCCGCCACCAACACCGAGCGGCAGGAGCTGTTCGGCAAGCAGCTGCTGGAGCATGTGCCGCTGATCGCCTACATCTGCCATGGGCTGGAGCAGGACAAGTCGGGCGACTTGCCGGAAGACCTGTTCCTGAAGCTGCTGCGCTTCACGCTCAGCGAAGAAGAAGCCGAGCGCGCGCTGCGGGTGGCGATCGAATGGGGCCGCTACGGCGACCTGTTCGAATACAACTTCAACACCGGCGTGATCCAGCTCCCCGAAGCGGCAAGCGACGCGTAACCCGGTGTCAGTGCCGACATTCGGACATTCACGAACTTTCGGACGCAAGAAAGTTCCACTGATGTCCGAATGTCGGCACTGACACCGAAGTTAGGCGGCGAGTTTCTTGAACACGCGGCTGGCGGCGGCGATGGTTTCGTCGATCACGTCGTCGCTGTGCGCCGCCGAGACGAAGCCCGCTTCGAATGCCGCCGGTGCGAAGTACACGCCTTCGTCCAGCATCGCGTGGAAGAATACGTTGAAGCGCGCGCGGTCGCCCGCCATCATTTCGGCGTAGTTGTTCGGCGGCGTCTCGCTGAAGTACAGGCCGAACATGCCGCCCACCGAGTCGGCGCAGAACACCACGCCCGCTTCCTTGGCCGCCGCCGTCAGCCCGGCCGCCAGCCGCGCCGCCGTCGCGCTCAACTTGTCGTGGAAGCCCGGCTGCTGGATGATCTTCAGGGTCGTCATGCCGGCCGCCACCGCCACCGGATTGCCCGACAGCGTGCCGGCCTGGTACACGGCGCCCAGCGGCGCCATCTTGCTCATCAACTCGGCGCTGCCGCCGAATGCCGCCACCGGCAAGCCGCCGCCGATCACCTTGCCCAGCGCCGTCAGGTCAGGCTTGATGCTGTACAGTTCCTGCGCGCCGCCCAGCGCCACGCGGAAGCCGCACATCACTTCGTCGAAGATCAATACCGATCCGTGCTTGCTGCACAGCGCGCGCATCGCCTCGAGGAAGGCTACACTGGCCTTGATCAGGTTCATATTGCCGGCCACCGGCTCGACGATCACGCAGGCGATCTCGTCGCCGAATTCGGCGAACGCTTCCTCCAGCTGTTCGACGTTGTTGTAGTCCAGCACCAGCGTGTGCTTGACGAAGTCCTCCGGCACGCCGGCCGACGTCGGGTTGCCGAAGGTGAGCAGGCCGCTGCCCGCCTTGACCAGCAGCGAGTCGGCATGGCCGTGGTAGCAGCCTTCGAACTTGACGATCTTGTCGCGTCCCGTGTAGCCGCGCGCCAGGCGCAGCGCGCTCATGGTCGCCTCGGTGCCCGACGACACCAGGCGCACCTGTTCGATCGATGGCACCAGGCGGCAGATCTCTTCGGCCATTTCAACTTCGCCTTCGGTCGGCGCGCCGAACGACAGGCCGCGCGCGGCGGCGTCCTGCACCGCCTTCACCACCACCGGATGCGCGTGGCCGACGATGGCCGGACCCCACGAGCCGATGTAGTCGATGTAGCGCTTGTCGTCCGCGTCCCAGAAGTACGGGCCTTCGGCGCGGGTGATGAAGCGCGGCGTGCCGCCCACCGAGCGGAAGGCGCGCACCGGCGAGTTGACGCCGCCGGGCGTGGTTTTCTGGGCGCGTTCGAACAGCGTGTCGTTTTTCGAGATCGTGGTCATGATGGCATCTTCAATATCAGGTTGGTAAGCAAGCTACTGCATGTCCGCTGCGGTCGTCAGCAGATGGAAGAATCGGTTGGGCACGAATTTGCCCATGCCGTAGCGCTGCGCGTGCGCCAGCGCGCCGACAGTATATTCCTGCGCCGCCGCCACCGCTTCCGGCACGTCGGCGCCGCGCGCCATGAAGGCGGTGATCGCCGCCGACAGCGTGCCGCCGGCGCCGATGAACGGGCCGGGCAAATGCTGCCAGGCGTCGTGGCTGATCATGCCGTCGGCGCCGAACAGGGTGTTGGCCAGCGTGTTCGGCGCAACGCTTTCGCCCTGCGCCGTGGCGGCGGCCGGCGTGCCGGTGACCAGCACGAATTCGCAGCCCAGGGCCAGCAGGTGCTCGACGTCCGATTCCAGCGTGTCCTCGGCGCCTTCGCGCCAGGTCTCGGCCAGCCGGCCCAGTTCCACCGTCGACAGCATCAGCAGCGTGGCCTGCGGCACCAGCAGCTGGCGCAGCGCCGTCAGCAGTTCTTCGACGTCGTCGTCGGGCGGATCCGGCAGGCGCGAACTGAAGGGGTCGAGGATCAGCGGGGCGTCCGGATAGTCGGACAGGATCTCGGCGATCGCCGCCACCTGCTCGACATTGGCCAGCGCGCCGACCTTGAAGGCGGCCATGGTCATGTCCTCCAGCACCACGCGGGCCTGGTCGGAGACCCAGTCGGCGTCGATGTCCTGCACGTCTTCGATGCGCGCACTGTCGCCGATCAGCAACGCGGTGGTGACCGCGAGTCCGGTGCAGGAGAGGGCGGAGAATGCCGCCAGGTCGGCCTGGACGCCGATCGCGCCGGCGGGATCGGCGGCGCCGAAGCTTAATATGAGAGGAGAAGTTTGGTTTTGCACGGCGGGTAGATTAAGATACCTAATTCAGCATTTTACTTGATTGAAGGGTGGCAGAACGTGAGTAGCAATGAAACAACGCAGGAGTTCAAGACCTGGATGTGCCTGATCTGCGGCTGGATCTACGACGAACAGGCCGGCTTGCCGGAAGAGGGCCTGGCGCCCGGTACCCGTTGGGCCGACGTGCCGATGAACTGGAGCTGTCCGGAATGCGGCGCCCGCAAGGACGATTTCGAGATGGTCGCAATCTGATCTCCGCCGCGCACCCGTTGCCCTCCCTGTGCTATGGTATAGCACCATTCCAGCGATCCGACTATGACCACCACGCCGCCAGCTAATGCCCTGAAAATCATGGTGATCGACGACAGCAGCACGATTCGTCGCTCGGCCGAGATCTTCCTGACCCAGGCCGGCTACCAGGTGGTGCTGGCCGAGGATGGCTTCGACGCGCTGGCCAAGATCAACGACCATCACCCGGCGCTGGTGTTCTGCGACATCCTGATGCCGCGCCTGGACGGTTACCAGACTTGCGCGCTGATCAAGAAAAGCGCGAAATTCCATACCACGCCGGTACTGATGCTGTCTTCCAAGGACGGCCTGTTCGACCGCGCGCGCGGCGCGATGGTCGGCTCGGCCGCCTACCTGACCAAACCTTTTACCAAGGACAGCCTGCTGACCGCCGTGCGCGAGCACACCGGCGGCGCTGTCGCATCAGCCGAATAAGAAAGCCGCAAGGGGGAACCATGGCCATACAGAGAATTTTGATCGTCGACGATTCGCCCACCGAGCGCTATTACCTGACCGACATCCTGGTCAAGAACGGTTTTTCCGTGTCGGTCGCCGAAAACGGCGAGGAGGCGCTGGCCAAGATCAAGGCCGACAAGCCGCAGCTGATCCTGATGGACGTGGTCATGCCAGGCGCGAACGGCTTCCAGGTCACGCGCTCGATCGCCCGCGATCCGGAGCTGCAGGACGTGCCGGTGATTATCTGCTCCAGCAAGAACCAGGAGACGGACCGCATCTGGGGCCTGCGCCAGGGCGCGCGCGATTACCTGGTCAAGCCGGTCGACGCGGCCGAGCTGCTGGCGAAAATCGCGGCGCTCGACACGTAAGATGAGCAGCCAAACGCTCGACACCTCCAACTCTTCGGCCGGCCCGGAACGCCGCAGCCGCTTGCGCCAATATCAAGTGCAGCTGCTGGAGCGCATGCAGGCCGCCAAGACCGGCGCTGCGGAAAGCGGACGTGAACTGGGCGTGCGGATCGGCGACAGTCTGTGTCTGCTGGACCTGACCCAGATCAGCGAGATCGTGCCGCAGCAGGCGGTGACGCCGGTGCCGCTGGCGCGCGACTGGTATCTGGGTCTGGCCAATATTCGCGGCAACCTGACCGGCGTGATCGACCTGGCGCGCTACCAGGGCCAGGCCGCCGGCGCCGGCGATGCCGCCGCCGAGCGTCGCCTGATCACCTTCGCGCCCGGACTGGGCTTCAACTGCGCGCTGCTGGCCGAGCGCGTGCTGGGCCTGCGCAAGCTGGCCGACATGGAACCGGTGGAGCAGGACGCCGATGATGCGCCATCATGGCGCAACCAGCATTTCCGCGATGGCGAGGGCCAGCAATGGATCCGCATCGATCTGGCGCAGCTGGTGCGTGAAGCCCGTTTTTCACAGGTAGGTCTCGTGTAGGTATCATCAATCCGGAGAGGGTGTAATGGCTTTCAACATGGGTATTTTCTCGCGCGGCAACCGGAATGCCGGCCAGGACATGGCAGCGAATTCAGAATTCGGCGAAGCGGGCGACTCGCAGTTCCTGCGCGCCGCGCCAACGTCTCCATTCGCTGCGGCGCCGGCGCAAGCCGATGCGGCCGGCGCCGTCGGAGGCAACGACAGCGAAGCGCCGCTGCGATTGCGCGATGCGCTGGGCCGCCGCGCCGCCGGCAGCGCCGCCGCAAACGCGGAAGCGGGCGCCGGCTTCAAGCTGCCGCTGATCGGCCATCTGCCGGCGCAGCGTCAACTGAGCGTGCTGTCGTCGGCGCTGGCGATCAGCCTTGCGCTGAGCGCGGTGTTCGTCGCGCTCAACACCCTGCACGGCGCCAACCGCTCGGCGCAAACCCAGGTGGCCAGCGATGCGCTGATGCACTCGCAGCGCATCGGCAAGGCGGCGCCGAACGCGGTGCAGGGCAGCGCCGAAGGCTTCCGCCAGCTGGAGGAAAGCCGCAAGGAGCTGAATCAGGACATCACGCTGATGACGCGCGGCGGCCAATACCAGGGCCGCGACATCGGCGAGCCGACGACGGCCGTCGCGCCGGTGGTGGCGGCCGCGCGCAAGCAGTGGACCGCGACCGACCTCGCCGCCGGCACCATCCTGACGCTGAAGACGGAGCTGAGCGGCGTCGATAAAACGCTGCAGAAGCTGAACGCGATGTCGCCCGACCTGCTGTCGCGCACCGAAGAGATCAGCGCGCTTAAGGTGCAGCGCGGCGGTTCGGCGCGCGAGATCGCGGCGCTCGGCAAGCTGACCATGCTGACCCAGCGCATGAGCCGCAGCGCCGGCGAATTCCTCACCGCCGGCGGCATCAGCTCGGAAACGGCGTTCCAATTGGGCCGCGACACCACGGTGTTCCGCAACACCATCGACGGCTTCCTCAACGGCAGCGTGCCGCTGGGACTGGGCGCGGTGCGCGACGCCGACCTGCGCGAAAAATTCACCGCCTTGAAGACCGACTTCGAGGAATACCAGAAGCTGGTTACCGCCATTCTCGACAAGCTGGATAAATTCAGCGCGGCGAAAGTGGCCGAGCAGCTGATCTTCACCGAGAACGAAGCGTTGCGCCAACGCCTGTCGACCGCGCAGGCGGCCTACCGCGACGCCCAGGATTCGCTCGACATGACCTTCTGGCTGATGGTGGCCGGCGGCATGCTGACGCTGATCTCGGCGGCGGCCATCGGCCGCGTGCTGCTGATGGATTCGTACAACCGCACCCGTGGCGCCGACCGCCGCCGCCAGGAAGCCGACACCATGCGCCAGCAGTCGCAGCGCAAGGAAGAGGAAGCCAAGGCGATGAACGACCAGAACCAGGCGGCGATTCTGCGCCTGATGAACGAGTTGCAGGAAGTGGCGGACGGCGATTTGACGGTGCAGGCCACGGTGTCGGAAGACATCACCGGCGCCATCGCCGACTCGGTCAACTACACGGTGGAGGAGCTGCGCGGGCTGGTGGGCCGCGTGACCGCGACCGCCGAGCAGGTGACCAAGGCGTCGACGCACGCGCAAAGCATCTCCAGCGATCTGCTGCAGGCGTCGCAGCAGCAGTCGCGCGAAATCCAGGACGCGTCGGCGACGGTGGCGAAGATGGCCAGCGAGATCACCGACGTGTCGCGCTCCGCCAGCGAATCGGCCGACGTGGCGCGCCAGTCGGTGGCGGCGGCGCAGCAGGGTTCGACGGCGGTGGAGAACGCGATCAAGGGCATGCACGAGATCCGCGAGCAGATCCAGGACACCTCCAAGCGCATCAAGCGCCTGGGCGAATCGTCGCAGGAGATCGGCGAGATCACCGAGCTGATTTCCGACATCACCGAGCAGACCAACGTGCTGGCGCTGAACGCGGCGATCCAGGCCGCGTCGGCCGGCGAGGCGGGACGCGGCTTCTCGGTGGTGGCGGAGGAGGTGCAGCGGCTGGCGGAACGCTCGGCCGGCGCGGCCAAGCAGATCGGCGCGCTGGTGCGCACCATTCAGACCGATACCCACGACGCCGTGGCGGCGATGGAAAAATCGACGCAGGGCGTGGTCGAAGGCGCGCGCCTGTCCGACGCGGCCGGCGCGGCGCTGAACGACATCTCGCAGGTGTCGAACCGGCTGGCGGAACTGATCTCCGGCATCTCGCTGGCGACCGGCCAGCAGGCGACGTCGGCGACCGGCGTGGCGCAGAACATCCAACACATTTTGACGGTGACCGAGCAGACGCAGGACGGTACCCAACAAACCGCACAATCGATTCACAAGCTGTCGGTGCTGGCGCAGGAACTGAAAAACTCGGTGGCGCGATTCCGTATCGCGAACTGACCTGCCATCACTGAAGGATTGAAGGACAGAGAGAAGCGCATGACCACAACTGATTTTTCGACATCGCCGCAACCGCAATTTGACACCGGACCCTTGTCTTGGGTGATGGTGGAGATCCGCGAGTCGCTGGCGCGCTCCCGCACCGCGCTGTTCGAGGCCGGTGGACGGGCGCCGGAAGATCAGGCGACCCAGTTGCAGCATGCGAAGTCGCATTTGCACCAGGCGCACGGCGCCTTGCAGATGGTGGACGTGGACGGCGTCAGCTTGATGACCGAGACGGCGGAGGCGGCGCTGGACCGCTTCAAGGCCGGCACGCTGAAATGCAGCACGGACAATGCGGAGACGCTGGCGCTGCTGTACCGCGCGCTGGTCGAGTATCTGGAGGAGCTGCTGGAAGGCGCGCCGTCGCAGCCGGCCAGGCTCTTTCCATACTATCGCGCCGTGCTGGAAATGATGGGGGCGGAGCGCATCCATCCGGCCGATCTGTTCTATCCCGATTTGTCGCGGGCGCCGCAGTTGCCGCCGGCGCCGGCGCCGGCCGGCGATGCCGATTACGCCGCCTATCGCCAGCGTTTCGAACGCGCGCTGCTGCCGTACATGAAGAGCGCCGATGCGGCGCAGCAGCGCGAGCATGCGGCGGCGCTGCTGGAGGCGGTCAAGCTGGTGGCCGATGCGCAGCAGGACGACAAGGCGCGCGCCTTCTGGCTGGCGATGCAGGGCTTCGCGGAGCTGGTCGCGAGCGGCGAGCTGGCGGGCGGCTTGTACATCAAGCAGTTGTTCGGTTTGATCAATCTGCAGATACGCCGTTTGAGCCAGGGCCAGGGCGCGTTGCCGGATGCGATGCTGCGCGATGCGTTGTTCTTCATCGCGGCGGCGCCGGATTCGGCGTCGGCGACGGTGTGGCAGTTGCGCGGCGCCTATGGACTGGACGGCCTGGTGCCGGCCGATTACGAGGCGCGCCGTTACGGCCAGATCGATACCGAAGCGCTTGAGCGGGCCAAGGCCGGCATGGTGCAGGCCAAGGCGAACTGGGACCGTCTGGCCAACGCGGAAATCGATCCGGCGCTGGACGCGGCCTTCGGCCAGTCGCTGGCGGAGGTCGCGGCCGAATGCGATCAATTGAACATACCGGCGTTGAGCGCGCTGCTGCGGCAGTTGGCCGATGTGGCGCGCACGGCGGTGTCGGTGGGCCGCAGCGAGGAGCTGGCGCTGGAGATGGCGACCGCCTTGCTGTTCGCCGAGCATGGTCTGGAACAGATCCGTCATCTGCCGGACGACTTCACCGCGCACGCCGATACCATCGGCGCGCGCTTGCTGGCGCTGGTGTCCGGCGATACGCCGCCGGAGCCGGCGCAGTGGCAGAACGGCCTGGCGCATCAGATGCGGCAGGACGATACGGTGATCGCGCTGGCGATGGAAATGAAGACCGGCCTGCGGCAGGTGGAGAAGGTGCTGGACGAGTATTACGCCGATCCGTCGCATCGGCCGGCGCTGGTGGAACTGGCGTCGGTGCTGCATCAGTTGCAGGGTGCGCTGGCGATCCTCGACCAGGAGGATGCGATGCGGGCGGCGCTGCATGTGAAGGCGGCCGTGGCGGCGCTGGCGAACGGCGGCGGCGATCCGGCGCTGGAGCCGAAGGCTTTGGACGATATCGCGCAGAACGTCGGGGCGTTGGGCTTCTTTGTCGATATGCTGGCGCAGAATCCGGCAGGTGCGCGCGAGCGCTTTGCGTTCGATGCGGAGCATGGGACCTTCCGTTCGGTGCCGTTCAAGAAGATGCCGGCGTCGGAGTCGATTCCGGTGCTGGAGGAGCGGGTGCCTTCGCCGGCGCCGGCGGCGATGCCGGCCGAGGCGCCGCCGCCGGCCGCCAGCGATGCTGCGGTCGAGGCGGAGCTGCTGGAGATCTTCATCACCGAGGCGCGCGAGGTATTGGAGTTTGTCGATGCGACGCTGGGCAAGCCGCGCGCGGAGTCGGGCAGCGAGGAGAATCTGACCATGTTGCGGCGCTCCTTCCATACGCTCAAGGGTAGCGGGCGGATGGTGGGCTTGAATCAGTTCGCCGATGCGGCGCATGGGGTTGAGCGGGTCATGAATACGTGGCTGGCGGATGGGCGTCCGGCGACGGATGCGTTGTTCGCGCTGTTGCATCATGCGGCTGTCGATATGGGCGCTTGGGTGGCGGAGCTGGCGACGGCCGGCGTTTCGTCGCGCAATGCGGACGCGTTGTCCGCCGCCGCCGCGCGGGTACAGGAGGGTGGCGATTTCTCCATCGATGCTCCGGCGCCGACGCCTTCGCCGGCCACCGAGGCGCCGCCCGCAAGCGACGACGCGGTTTCGTCGCTTGAGCCGGCGGAGCATGCGCCGCTGGCGGCCGACGAGGAAATCGAGGCGCTTGCGCCGCCGGAGGAGGAGCTGGAGGACATCGCTTTCGAGGCCGCCGAACCTGCGTTGCCGCTGGTGCCGCTGGTGCCGCTGGTGCCGCCAGTGCCGCCAGTGCCGCCCGTGCCGCCGCTGCCCGCCGCGCCGGTCGTTCACGGCAACGTCATCGAATTCCCGAGCATCGCACAGCCGGCGCCGCGCGACGACAACGTCAAACATATCGGCGAGCTGGAAATTCCTCTGCCGCTGTACAACATCTACTTGCACGAGACCGACGACCTGGTTCGGCTGCTGGTGCAGGACTTCGGCGAATGGCGGCATGAGCCGCGCCGTCCGGTCAATCCGGAAGCGTTGCAGGCGTCGCACACGCTGGCCGGCACGTCCGGCACGGTGGGCTTCAAGTCCTTGCGCGAGCTTGCGTTGGCGCTGGAGGCGACGCTGGAATCGCTGCTGCCGCCGGCGCCGCATCTGGACCAGGTGCAGCACGATCTGCTGGACTTCACGATCGAGCGCATACGTCAGATGCTGCAAAGCTTCGCGGCGGGCGAGATGCCGGCCGCGCAGCCGGAACTGATCGCCGCGCTGCACGAGTTGCGCGCGGAACTGGCGGCCACGCCGCCTGCGGCCAGCGATGATATCGAGTCGCGGCTGGACGATCTGGTGGCGGAGACGATGGACAGCATCACGGCGCCGCCGCCCGCCGCCGCGGAATCGCCGCTGGATCTGCTGTTCCGCGAGGCTTACAACGCCATCAGCGGGACGGTGCCGGAATCGGAGGCCTTCACGCCGCCGCCGGCCAAGAAGAAGCCGGAGATCCACGTCGACGATGGCATCGACGATTTGTTCAACGCCGCCTTCGACGACGCCTTCGCCGACCCACCGCTCAAGATGGCCGAACCGATCGCGCCACCTTCCGCGCCGGAGCCGGAGCCGGAGCCGATCGCGCCGCCGCCGGCACCAGAGATGGAGCCAATCGCGCTGCCGCCGGTACCAAAGCCGGAGCCGGTCGTTGAGCTGGAGCCGGCCGGCGAGCCAGAGCCGATCGCGCCGCAGCCGGTACCAGAGCCGGAGCCGGGCGCTGAGCTGGAGTCGGCCGCCGAGCCAGAGCCAGAGGCGGCCACGGAGCCGCAGCCGACCGTCGAGCTGGAGCCAGGTGAGCCAGATCTGGCCGAAGCGGCGCCGCAGCCTGAATCCGAGTCGCCGCCGCTCGCCGAGCCGACCGAGTCCGACTCCGACGCCGACTCCGAACTCGACGCCGAAGTGCTCACGCTCGCCCCTGCCGAACCAGAAATCCTGACCGCCGCGCCGGCCCTGTTCAACGACGAACTGGACGCCGACCTGCTGCCGGTCTTCCTCGAAGAAGGCGCGGATCTGCTGCCGCAAGTGGGCGAAGCATTGCGCGCCTGGCAGCACAACCCCGCCGACACGCCGCAAGCCCAAAGCCTGCTGCGCCTGCTGCACACCGTGAAGGGTAGCGCGCGCATGGCCGGCGCGATGCGTCTCGGCCAGCACGCCCACGAAATCGAAACGCACATCGAAAACATGGTGCACGCCAGCTCCGCCACGCCGCAGGCGTTCGACGAGCTGATGGCGCACTACGACCACGCGCTGCTGCTGTTCGAACAATTGCAGCACCCGGACGCCCTGCAAGCCGCCGCAGCCCAGGCAGCGGACGCCACCGGCAAGGACGGAAACGCGCCGGCCGTCGTCGGCGGAAGCGCCGACGGCTCGGCAACCACCAGCCAGGAAGCCACCGCAGCGGACCAAGGCGGTGGCGCGATCGCAGCGCAGGGCCCCGCCGCCGCACCGTTCGACGAGATCCAGCCGGGCGTCAAATCCCCGCTGGTCCGCGTGCGCGCCGATATTCTCGATCGCCTGGTCAACCAGGCCGGCGAAGTGTCGATCTCCCGCTCCAAGCTGGAGAACGAAGTTGAAACGCTGCGCTCCTCGCTGTTCGACTTCTCAGAGAACCTGACCCGCCTGCGCCGCCAACTGCGCGAAGTCGAAATGCAAGCCGAATCGCAAATCGCCTCGCGCATGTCGATCTCCAGCGAGCGCGAATTCGACCCGCTCGAATTCGACCGCTTCACCCGCCTGCAGGAACTGACCCGCATGATGGCGGAAAGCGTCAACGACGTCGCCTCCTTCCACGAAAGCCTGACCCGCAGCGTCGACAACGCCGGCGCCGACCTGGTGCTGCAAGCCCGCCTCACCCGCGACCTGCAACGCGATTTGATGCGGGTGCGGATGGTCCCATTCGCCAGCATCTCCGAACGCCTGTTCCGCGTCGCCCGCCAAAGCGCCAAAGAAGTCGACAAGCGCGTCAACCTCGACATCCGCGGCAGCGCGGTCGAAATCGACCGCAGCGTGCTGGAACGCATGGCCGCGCCGTTCGAACACCTGCTGCGCAACGCCATCGCCCACGGCGTGGAATCGCGCCAGGCGCGCGGCGACGCGGGCAAGAACGAAACCGGCGAACTGCTGGTGCAGGTCGCGCAGCAGGGCAATGAAGTCGTCATCGAATTCAGCGACGACGGCGCCGGCCTCGATCTGGAGCGCATCCGCACCAAGGGCATCGCCCTCGGCCTGCTGGAAAAAGACGAGGAAGTCAGCGACGCCCAGATCGCCGACCTGATTTTCGAACCCGGCTTCTCCACCGCCGAAGCGCTGACCGAACTGTCCGGGCGCGGCCTCGGCATGGACATCGTGCAGTCCGAGGCGCAGGCGCTGGGCGGCCGCATCGACCTGTTCTCCGATCCGGGCAAGGGCACCCGCTTCACCATCCGCCTGCCGTTGACGCTGGCCGTCACGCAGGTGGTGCTGCTGTCCGCAGGCGGCAGCACCTACGCCGTGCCGGCCACCCTGGTCGAGCAGGTGCTGCAAATGAAGGAAGCCGCGCTGGCCGAGGCCCACGGCAACGGCCACGTGCCGATCCAGGGCCAGCAAGCCGCGCTGCATTATCTGCCGACTTTGCTGGGCAGCGCCGACGCGCATCCGCCGGCACAGCGCTCATCGCCGGTGATGATGCTCAAGAACGGCAACGACCGGCTGGCGGTGCAGGTCGACGAAGTGCTGGGCAATCGCGAGGTCGTCATCAAGAACATCGGACCGCAGTTGTCGCGCATGGTCGGCATCTCCGGCGCGACGGTGCTGGGGTCGGGCGAGATCGTGTTGATCCTGAATCCGGTGGCGCTGGCGCAGCAGCTTGCGCATCACCCGGAAATGAAGCCGCCGGTCGCGCAGGCGGCCGGCGAAAACCCGGCGCCGCGCGCGCCGGGACGCAACATCATGGTGGTGGACGATTCGATGACGGTGCGCCGCGTCACCCAGCGCCTGCTGGAGCGCGAGGGTTATCACGTCACACTGGCCAAGGACGGCGTGGACGCGCTGGAGCAGTTGCAGGGCATGTCGCCGGACCTGATGCTGGTCGATATCGAGATGCCGCGCATGGACGGCTTCGACCTGACGCGCAATGTGCGCGGCGACGACCGCACCAGGGACATCCCGATCATCATGATCACCTCGCGCAGCGCGGACAAACACCGCAACTACGCGCTGGAACTCGGCGTGAACGCCTACTTCGGCAAGCCGTTCCAGGAGCCGGTGCTGCTGGAGGCGATCACTGGTCTGCTGAAGGACCGGGCTTCTTGACCATTTCGTAGCGCTCGAGCGTCAGCTTGCGCGCTTCGTCGTGCATCACGATCGGACCGGGATAATCCAGCGGCAGCATGCGCGGCACCAGCCACGGCGCGTGGATTTCCTTGTCGCTCAAGTCCTTCAGCTGCGGCAGGTAGCGGCGGATGAACTTGCCGCTGGCGTCGAACTTCTGCGACTGCGTGATCGGATTGAAGATGCGGAAGTAAGGCTGTGCGTCGCAGCCCGACGACGACGCCCACTGCCAGCCGCCGTTGTTCGACGCCAGGTCGAAGTCGTTCAGGTGCAGCGCGAAGTAAGCCTCGCCGCGCCGCCAGTCGATGCCCAGGTCCTTGATCAGGAAGCAGGCCGTGACCATGCGCAGGCGGTTGTGCATATAGCCGGTCTGGTTCAGCTGCGCCATCGCCGCGTCGACCAGCGGATAGCCGGTGCGGCCCTCGCACCAGGCCGCGAACAGTTCGTCGGCCTCCGGCCCGGTCTCCCACTGGATCGCATCGTAGGCGGGCTTGAACGCGCCGCCCACCACGTGCGGATTGTGGAACAGGATCATGGCGTAGAACTCGCGCCAGATCAGCTCCGCCAGCCACACCGGCGCGCCTTCGCCGCCGGCGCCGCGCGCCATCACGTCGCGCACCGTGCGCACCAGGTGCCGCACCGACAGCGTGCCGAAACGGAAATGCAGCGACAGATACGACGGCCCCTTCAGCGCCGGGAAGTCGCGCGCGTCCTTGTATTGCGCGATGCGCGGCAAAAAATCCTCGAACAGCCTGGCGGCGCCGGACATGCCGGTCGGGATATTCAGCTCGGCCAGGTTGCTCGGCTCGAAGCCCAGCTCGGCCAGCGTCGGCAACGCGGGGGCAGGCGAGGGCGGCGGCGCCAGCCGCGCCGCGTGCGGTTCGATGTGGTACGGCGCCAGCACCGACGGATCGGCGTCCAGCTTTTTCAGCCAGGCGTTCTTGTATGGCGTAAACACCGAGAACACGCCGCCGGTCTGCGACAGCACTTCGCTTTTTTCAAAGATCACCTGATCCTTGAAGCTCAGGAAGCGGCGGCCGGCGTCGCGCAGCGTCCGCGCCACCGTGGCGTCACGCTCCAGCGCTTGCGGTTCATAATCGTGGTTGCAGTAGACCGCGCCGACGCCCAGCTCGGCCGCCAGCGCCGGGATCTCGGTGGCCGGATCGCCATGCCGCACGATCAGGTGGCCGCCCAGTTCCGCCAGCTCGGCCGCCACTTCGGCGATGCTGGCGTGGATGAAATCGACCCGGCGGTCGCGGCGCGGCAGCGCGTCGAGGATGGTTGTATCGTAGACAAAAACGCAATGCACGACCGCGCTGTCCTGTAGCGCCTGATGCAGCGCCACGTGGTCGAAAACGCGTAAATCGCGGCGCAGCCATACGAGGGAGGAAGTCGGTTTCATTCGGTCTGTATCAATCTTGTGTGGGACTCAATCATGGCGGCTTGCATATTTCAGTGTAAACTATCGTTTAGCCGCGCGAATACTACAGTAATTGTCCGCAGCACAGAGAACCCCAGCAGAGAGAGCAACGCGTATGAAGAAGAGCAAAATCGGCCCAACTCTACCTGTACCTGGCCTGTTACAGGACGTCGTGGATCCGTTGGCGCCTATCGCCGCCAGCGCGGACGGCGCCATGAACCTGGCTAATCATTTCCTGATAGCAATGCCATCGATGCAAGATCCAGTGTTCGGCGGCACGGTGGTGTACGTGTGCGAGCACAATGAAAACGGCGTTCTCGGCGTCGTCATCAACAAGCCGACCGACATGACCATGCAGACGCTGTTCGAGCGCATCGACCTGAAGGTCGAGTCCGGCCTGGAGGGCCACGACGACGAGCCGGTGATGTTCGGCGGCCCGGTCCAGGACGACCGCGGCTTCGTGCTGCATACGCCGGGTCACCATTATTCGTCGTCGCTGACGGTGACCAAGGATGTGGCGTTCACCACCTCGATCGACGTGCTGGAGGCCGTGGCCAACGGCGAAGGCCCGCCGCAGATGCTGGTGTCGATCGGCTATTCGGGCTGGAGCCCGGGTCAGCTGGAGGACGAGATCAGCCGCAACGGCTGGCTGACCGTCGGCGCCGACCCGCGCATCCTGTTCAACCTGCCTATCGAGGAACGCTACACGGCGGCCATGCGGCTGCTGGGCATTGATCCCTTGATGCTGACTTCCGAGGCCGGCCATGCATAAACTGATGTGCCAGCCGTGAGCATCGAAACCATCTTCGCATTCGATTTCGGCGTCAAACGCATCGGCGTGGCAATGGGCAACACCATGATCCGCCAGGCCGAGCCGGTCAAAGTCATTTCCGCCATCGACAACGCCACCCGCTTCGCCGACATCCAGGCGTTGCTGGACGAGTGGAAGCCGTCGCGCCTGGTGGTCGGCCTGCCGATGCATCCCGACGGCGCCGAACACGAGATGACCGCGCGCGCGCGCAAGTTCGCGAATCAATTGCACGGCCGCTTCAGCCTGCCGGTGGAGCTGGTCGACGAGCGCTACTCCTCGGCCGTGATCTCCGCCAAGCGTGGCGAAGTCATCGACGACCGCGCCGCCGCCATTATTCTGCAACAATACTTCGATACCATTTAAACCATGTCCACACTGAACCCCAACCAACTCGATGCCGAGGCGTTGTACGCGGCGCTGCTGGCCGACGTCAAGGCCGGCTTGGCCGGCGTGACCGATGTCGCCATCGTCGGCATTCACTCCGGCGGCGCCTGGATCGCCGAACGCCTGGCGGCCGACCTCGGCCTGTCCGCCCGCTGCGGCGTGCTCGACGTCTCCTTCTACCGCGACGATTACGCCAAGAAGGGCCTGCCGGCCGACGTCAAGCCGACCAACATCACCTTCGACGTCGCCGCCGCCAACATTCTGCTGGTGGACGACGTGCTGTACACCGGCCGCACCACCCGCGCCGCGATCAACGAACTGTTCGACTACGGCCGCCCGGCGCGCATCATGCTGGCCGCGCTGGTGGACCGCGGCGAGCGCCAGTTGCCGGTCGCCGCCGACTTCGTCGCCGGCCACGTGCAAGTGCCGCAAGGGCAGGCGCTGGTGCTGAAACGCGCCGACGATGGAAAATTCACGCTAACCATAGAATAGTCACCATGCTTAATCCGCAACTGAACAAACACGGCGAGCTGCAGCACTTGCTGTCGATCGAAGGGCTGCCCAAGTCCATCGTCAATCACATCCTGGACACCGCCACGTCCTTCGTCGGCATCTCCGACCGCGATGTGAAGAAAGTCCCGCTGATGCGCGGCAAGTCGGTGTTCAACCTGTTCTTTGAAAACTCGACCCGCACGCGCACGACATTTGAAATCGCCTCGAAGCGTTTGTCGGCCGACGTGATCAACCTGAACATCCAGGCCTCCTCGGCCAGCAAGGGCGAATCGCTGCTGGACACCATCGACAACCTGTCGGCCATGCACGCCGATATGTTCGTGGTGCGCCACGCGCAGTCGGGCGCGCCGTACCTGATCGCCAAGCACCTGCACGACACAAAGCAGTCGCACGTCCACGTGGTCAACGCCGGCGACGGCCGCCACTCGCACCCGACCCAGGGTCTGCTGGACATGTACACCATCCGTCACTACAAGAAGGACTTCACCAACCTGACGGTGGCGATCGTCGGCGACATCCTGCACAGCCGGGTCGCGCGTTCGGACATCCACGCGCTGACCACCTTGGGCGTGCCGGAAGTGCGCGCCATCGGCCCGCACACCTTGCTGCCGGGCGGCCTGGAGCAGATGGGCGTGCGCACCTTCACCAACATGGACGAGGGCCTGAAGGGCGTCGACGTGATCATCATGCTGCGCTTGCAGAACGAGCGCATGAGCGGCGCGCTGCTGCCGTCGGCGCAGGAATACTTCAAGAGCTACGGCCTGACGCCGGAACGGCTGGCGCTGGCCAAGCCGGACGCGATCGTCATGCACCCGGGCCCGATGAATCGCGGCGTCGAGATCGACTCGGCGGTGGCGGACGGTCCGCAGGCGGTGATTCTGCCGCAGGTGACGTTCGGGATTGCGGTACGCATGGCGGTGATGAGCATTGTGGCAGGGACTCAGGGATGATGAACGCAGTGATGAAACTTCATATTAAGAACGGCCACCTGATCGATCCGGCCAACGGCATCGATGGCAAGAACGACCTTTACGTCGCCGACGGCAAAGTGCTGGCGGTGGGCAGCGCGCCGGCCGGCTTCGTCGCCGACCAAACCATCGACGCGAGCGGCCTGATCGTCTCGCCCGGCTTCGTCGACCTGTCGGTGCGCCTGCGCGAGCCGGGCTACGAATACAAGGCCACGCTGGAATCGGAAATGCAGGCGGCGATGCAAGGCGGCGTCACCAGTCTGATCTGCCCGCCGGACACCGATCCGGTGCTGGATGAACCCGGCCTGGTGGAAATGCTGAAGCACCGCGCGCGCGGCCTGAATCAGGCACACGTGCATCCGCTGGGCGCGCTGACCGTCGGCCTCAAGGGGCAGGCGCTGACCGAGATGGCCGAGCTGACCGAAGCCGGCTGCATCGGCTTCGCGCAGGCCGAGGAACCGATCGAAGACACCAACGTGCTGCTGCGCGCCATGCAGTACGCCAAGACCTTCGAATACACCGTATGGCTGCGTCCGCAGGACGCGCATATCGGCCGTGGCGGCATCGCGGCCAGCGGCCCGCTGGCCTCGCGGCTCGGCCTGTCCGGCGTGCCGGTGATGTCGGAAACCATTGCGCTGCACACGATCTTCGAACTGATGCGCGCCACCGGCGCCCGCGTCCACCTGTGCCGCATGTCGTCGGCCGCCGGCATCGAGCTGGTGCGCAGCGCCAAGAAGGAAGGCTTGCCGGTCACCTGCGACGTCGGCGCCCACCACATCCACCTGACCGACGCCGACATCGGCTTCTTCGATTCGAACGCGCGCGTCACGCCGCCGTTCCGCAGCCAGCGCGACCGCGACGCGATCCGCTTCGGCCTGCTGGACGGCACGGTCGACGCCTTGTGCTCGGACCACACGCCGGTCGACGACGACGAGAAGCTGCTGCCGTTCGGCGAAGCCTCGCCGGGCGCCACCGGGCTGGAGCTGCTGCTGTCGCTGAGCCTGAAATGGGCCGACGACTACGCCAGCACCCAGGACACCGGCAAGGTGCGGCCATTGGCGCGCGCCGTGGCGCGCATCACCTCGGACGCGGCACGCGTCGCCGGGCTGGACGCCGGCACGCTGTCGGTCGGCGCCATCGCCGACGTCTGCCTGTTCGATCCGGAGGCGCGCTGGACGGTGGAAGCGTCGGCCTTGGCCAGCCAGGGCAAGCACACGCCGTTCCTGGGCTACAACCTGGCGGGCCAGGTGCAAACCACCATCGTGGCCGGCCACGTTGCTTATCAGCGTTGATCAGGCCGCATGAAATCATCGATGATTTTCCGCCTGGCGCGGGTGATGTTGCACGTGTTCTGGGGCATGGCGATTTGCGCCACGGTGTTTCCGTGGATCGGGCAGGAAAAGCGTAACGGCCACATCCGCCGTTGGTCGACCCGGCTGCTGCGCATGTGTAACGTGACGGTGGAGCAGCGGGCCGGCGGCGCGCCGGTGCTGGAGCGGGCGATGGTGGTGGCCAACCACGTGTCGTGGCTGGACATCTTCGTCATCCACAGCCTGCATCCGAGCCATTTCGTGGCCAAGGCCGAGATCCGCGCCTGGCCGCTGGCCGGCTGGCTGGCGGAGAAGGCGGGCACCGTGTTCATCGCGCGCGGTAACCGGCGCGATCTGCGGCATATCTTCAAGGGACTGGTCAGTAGCCTGGAACGTGGCGAGCGGGTGGCCTTCTTCCCGGAGGGGACCACCTCGGCGCAGGGCAATCTGCTGCCGTTCCATGCCAATCTGTTCGAGGCGGCGATCGACGCGCAAGTGCCGGTGCAGCCGTTCGCCTTGCGTTACGAGGATGAGGCCGGGCGCTTGCACGCGTCGGTGGATTTCATCGGCGAGATGACGTTCGCCGCCAGCATCGTCGCGATCCTCGGCGGGCCGCCGGTCAAGGCCCGGCTGGCGATCCTGGCGCCGGTCGACACTGTGGGCGCGCACCGGCGCGATCTGGCCGAGGTCACGCACCAGGCCGTGGCCGCCGCGCTGGGCGTGACGGCCGCCGCGCACTAGCTACTTTTTGCCGCCGGGCGTCTGGAATTCCGGGCACTGCACCTGCAACAGGCTGCGGTCTTCCAGGCACACCGCCGACAATTGGCCGCCCCACACGCAACCGCTGTCGAGCCCGATCAAATGCGGCTTGATGGTCAGCCCCAACGCCGACCAGTGACCGAACACCACCGTCTCGCGCGCGCTGCGCCGGCCCGGCACGTCGAACCACGGCATCAGGCCGGAAGCTTCGTCCGCCGTGCCGCTTTCCTTCATCTTGAAATCCATCACCCCGTCGGCGCTGCAGAAGCGCAGCCGTGTCATCGCATTGATGATGCAGCGCAGCCGGTCCGCGCCCTGCAAATCGTCCGACCACTGATCCGGCAGATTGCCGTACATCTCGGCCAGGAACTCCTCCAGTCCGTCGCCGCGCAGCATCTCGTGCACCTCGCCCGCCAGCGCGACCGCCTGCGCCGGCGTCCATTGCGGCAGCAGGCCGGCGTGCACCAGCACATGGCCCGGCAGCCGGATCGCCAGCGGCCGGTGCCGCACCCAGTCGATCAGCTCGTCGCGGTCCGGCGCGTGCAGAATCTCGGCCAAGGTGTCGGATTTGTGCTCGGGGCGGATGCCGTAGGCGACCGCCAGCAAGTGCAGGTCGTGATTGCCGAGCACGCTATCGATCAGGCCGCCGCTGGCCATGGCCAGCTTGCGCACATGGCGCAGCGTCGCCAGCGAATCCGGGCCACGGTTGATCAGGTCGCCTGCGAACAGGATGGCGGGCTCGGCCACGCCGTCCTCGGCCGCGTGCTCGCGGATGCGGTCGAGCATGGCCAGGGCCTGCTCGTGACAACCCTGCAAATCCCCGATTACATAGGTTTTCATATGGATGCTCACTGGTTCGTTGCTTTGGAATCTGCAATACCCTGAAATCAGAGTGAGCGATGTCGATTTTTGCCCGGTAGACGGGCAGTTTCACATAAAATCATGCTTAAGACTAATTTGACGCTTGCAGCGGGATACTAAATGATTTTTGTGACAGGTGGTGCTGGTTTCATAGGTTCGAATTTCGTGCTCGACTGGCTGGCCCAGTCGGATGAGCCTGTTATCAATTTCGACAAGCTGACGTACGCCGGCAATCTGAACAACCTGGCATCGCTGAAGCAGGACCCGCGCCACACCTTCGTGCGCGGCGATATCTGCGATCAGGCCCAGGTGCTGGCGCTGTTCCAGCAGCACAAGCCGCGCGCGGTGGTGCACTTCGCCGCCGAAAGTCACGTCGACCGCTCCATCGTCGGTCCGGGCGAATTCATCAACACCAACATCAACGGCACCTTCAGCCTGCTCGAAGCGGCGCGCGCCTACTGGACCGCGCTGGGCGACGACGACAAGGCCGCGTTCCGCTTCCTGCACGTGTCGACCGACGAGGTCTACGGCACGCTCGGCCCGGACGACGCGCCGTTCAGCGAAACCACCGCGTTCGCGCCGAACAGCCCGTATTCGGCATCGAAGGCCGCCTCCGACCATCTGGTGCGCTCGTACTTCCACACCTACGGCCTGCCGGTGCTGACCACCAACTGCTCCAACAACTACGGTCCCTACCACTTCCCGGAAAAGCTGATCCCGCTGATCATCGCCAACGCGCAGGCCGGCAAGCCGCTGCCGATCTACGGCGACGGCCAGCAGGTGCGCGACTGGCTGTACGTCAGCGACCACTGCGCCGCGATCCGTCGCGTGCTGGAAGCGGGCCGCCTCGGCGAGACCTACAACGTCGGCGGCTGGAACGAAATGGCCAACCTGGACGTGGTGCACACGCTGTGCGACATGCTCGACACGCTCAAGCCGAAGGCCGACGGCGCCAGCTACCGCGCGCAGATCACTTACGTCAAAGACCGTCCCGGCCACGACCGCCGCTACGCCATCGACGCCCGCAAGCTGGAGCGCGAGCTGGGCTGGAAGCCGGCCGAGACCTTCCAGACCGGCATCGCCAAGACGGTGCAGTGGTACCTGGACAACCAGGCCTGGGTGGCCGACGTGCAGTCGGGCGGCTACGCCAAATGGGTGGAAACCAATTACTTTAATCGCGAAGGCCAGGCATGAGCACTCCACAACGCAAAGGCATCATTCTGGCGGGCGGTTCCGGCACCCGGCTGTATCCGGTGACGATGAGCGTCTCCAAGCAGCTGCTGCCGATCTACGACAAGCCGATGATCTACCATCCGCTGACCACGCTGATGCTGGCCGGCATGCGCGAGATTCTGATCATCTCGACGCCGCAGGACACGCCGCGTTTCCAGGATTTGCTGGGCGACGGTAGTCAGTGGGGCTTGAGCATCAGCTACGCGGTGCAACCGTCGCCGGACGGCCTGGCGCAAGCCTTCATCATCGGCAAGGAATTCATCGGGGATGCGCCGTCGGCGCTGATCCTCGGCGATAACATCTACTACGGAAACGACCTCGACGGCTTGCTGCGCCATGCGACCGAACAGACCGACGGCGCCACCGTGTTCGCCTACCATGTGCAGGATCCGGAGCGCTACGGCGTGGTCGAGTTCGACGCTAGCCGCAGCGCCGTGTCGATCGAAGAAAAACCGCTGAAGCCGAAGTCAAACTACGCCGTGACCGGCCTGTACTTCTACGACAGCCAGGTGTGCGACATCGCTGCGTCGATCAAGCCGTCCGCGCGCGGCGAGCTGGAGATCACCGACGTCAACCGCGTCTACCTGGAAAAGCAGCAGCTCAACGTCGAGGTGATGGGGCGCGGCATGGCGTGGCTGGACACCGGCACCCACGAGTCCTTGCTGGATGCGTCGCAATTCATCGCCACCATCGAAAAACGCCAGGGCCTGAAAGTGGCGTGCCCGGAAGAGATCGCTTATCGCAAGGGCTATATCGATGCCGCGCAGTTGCGCAAGCTGGCCGAGCCGCTGAAGAAAAACAACTACGGCCAATACCTGCTGCAGATACTGGAAGATAAGGTCGTGCCACGATGAACGTGATTGCTACGCAGCTGGAAGGCCTGCTGGTGCTGGAGCCGCGCGTGTTCGGCGACGACCGCGGCTTTTTCTTCGAGAGCTTCAACGCGCGCCGCTTCGCCGAGCTGACCGGCGTGGCCGCCGACTTCGTGCAGGACAACCATTCGCGCTCCAGCAAGGGCGTGCTGCGCGGCCTGCATTACCAGATCCAGCAAGCGCAGGGCAAGCTGGTGCGCGCCACCGTCGGCTCGGTGTTCGACGTCGCCGTCGATTTGCGCAAGAGCTCGCCGACCTTCGGACTATGGCACGGCGTCGAGCTGTCGGCCGAGAACAAGCGCCAGTTGTGGATCCCGCCGGGCTTCGCGCACGGCTTCGTGGTCACCTCCGAGCACGCCGAGTTCCTGTACAAGACCACCGACTATTGGGCCCCCGAGCACGAACGCGCCATCTTGTGGAACGACCCGGCGATCGGCATCGAGTGGCCCGCCGAGCTGGGCACGCCGCTGTTGTCCGGCAAGGACCAGGCCGCCGCGTTGCTGGCCGACGCCGAGGTGTTCGCATGAAGATCCTGCTGACCGGCGGTACCGGCCAGGTGGGCTATGAGCTGGCGCGCAGCCTGCAGGGTGTGGGCGAAGTGGTGGCGGTGGACCGCGAGGTGATGGACCTGTCCGACCTGGACCAGGTGCGCGACGTGATCCGCCGCGTCAAGCCGGGCCTGATCGTCAATCCGGCCGCCTACACGGCGGTCGACAAGGCCGAGAGCGAGCCGGAGCTGGCGTACCGCGTCAACGCCGAAGCGCCGGGCCTGATGGCGCAGGAAGCCAAGCTGCTGGGCGCGGCGATGGTGCACTATTCGACCGACTACGTGTTCGACGGCTCGCAGCCGGCGCCGCGCGTCGAGGACGATGCGACCGGGCCGCTCAACGTCTACGGCGCCAGCAAGCTGGCCGGCGAGCGGGCGATCGCGGCGGCCGGGATTCCGCACCTGATCTTCCGCACCAGCTGGGTGTACGGCATGCGCGGCAAGAACTTCCTGCTGACCATGCTGCGCCTGGCCAAGGAACGCGACGAACTGAAAGTGGTGGCCGACCAGGTCGGCGCGCCGACCTGGAGCCGGACCATCGCCGACGTTTCGGCGCAGGTGCTGTCGCAGGCGCACGCCGGCGGACGCGAATGGTGGGTGCAGAATAGCGGCGTCTACCACCTGAGCGCGCAGGGACAGACCACGTGGTTCGAATTCACCCAGGCCATCGTCGAAGCGGCGGGGCTCGAATGCCGCGTGCTGCCGATCTCCACCGCCGACTATCCGACCCCGGCCAAGCGGCCGCACTACTCGGTGATGTCGTCGGAACGGCTGACCGCGCGCTTCTGCCGCTTGCCGGAGTGGAAGGAAGCGCTGCATCTGTGCATGCAATAACCGGGGTCAGTTCCGGCATCGTGCCACGAACTCTGCGGTAGCATGCGCTACGGCAGAGTTCGTGGCACGATGCCGGAACTGACCCCGGACTTGTATCGATTGGTAAGCAATCCCACCAAGCCAAACCACTACTGGTATCATGCCGTCGCCGTTGCAAATGCGTTATTTTTGCCGCTGACGCAGCATTCCTGGCGATCAATTGAAGTCAGCCATTCTTAATCCGGTACAATCGCCAATTGGCGCGCTGACAATGCTTCATGTTGCGATGCAACGCAAAAAAACCAAATAAAATATGTTTTCCTTCCTACTGAGCTTTGTCGCTTCCGCGCTGCTAACCCTGCTGGTGATTAAAGAAGCGCGATTGCACGGTCCAGCGCTGGATTCCGACTTCCAAGGTGTGCAAAAAGTGCACAAGCATCGCGTCGCCCGCATCGGCGGCCTGTCGATCTTCCTTTCCGTGGCGCTCAGTTCCTGCATCTCCATCTGGCGCGTGCCGGCCATGAGCCAGTGGTTGCTGTCGCTGCTGGCCTGCTCGGCGGTCGCCTTCATCGGCGGCATCGTCGAAGATTACACCGGCCGCGTCAGCGCCGCCCGCCGCCTGATCCTGACCATGGCCGCCGCCGCCCTCGGCTATTTTCTGCTCGACGCCCGGGTCGACCGCATCGACTGGGCCTTTTCCGTCTGGCCGATCCAATACGTGTGGATCACGCTGCCGCTGACGGTGCTGGCGGTGGCCGGCATCGCCAACGCCATCAACATCATCGACGGCTTCAACGGCCTGGCCAGCGTGGTGTGCATCTGCATGCTGCTGTCGCTCGGCTATGTGGCCTTGCAGGTCAACGATATGTTCGTGCTGATCGCGGCGCTGATGGTGGCCGGCGCCACCGCCGGCTTCCTGATCTGGAACTACCCGGTCGGCATGATCTTTCTCGGCGACGGCGGCGCGTACTTCATCGGCTTCATGCTGGGCGAACTGGCGCTGCTGCTGGTGATGCGCAATCCGCAGGTGTCGACCTGGTATGCCGCGCTGCTGCTGATTTACCCGACCTTCGAAACCCTGTTCTCGGTCTACCGCCGCATGTTCGTGCGCGGTAAATCGCCGGCGATGCCGGACGGTATCCACCTGCACAGCCTGATCTTCCGCCGCATCGTGCAATGGGCGGTGGGGCGCAAGGAGGCGCGCGCGCTGATCCGCCGCAATTCGCTAACCTCGCCCTACCTGTGGATGTTTTCGCTGATGGCGGTGATTCCGGCCACCGTATTCTGGCGCTATACCTGGGTGCTGATGATTTCGTGCCTGCTTTTCATCGGCAGCTATATCTGGATTTACGTGCGCATCGTGCGCTTCAAATCGCCGCGCTGGATGATCCGCCACAAGAAAGATTAATCCGGTATCAAACGATATAATATTGACTCGTCTTCTCCCTTCAATCGCGCTTTGTCGCGCATCTCGCACATTCCAATATGGTCACCTTATCCAAAACGATTTTCAAAGCTTACGATATCCGCGGCATCATCGATAAAACCCTGGATGCCGGCGTGGCGCGCCAGATCGGCCAGGCGTTCGGCCGGGCCGCCTTGGCCAAGGGCGAAAACAAAGTGGTGATCGGCCGTGACGGACGCCTGTCCGGCCCCTACCTGGCCGCCGCGCTGGCCGAAGGCCTGCAGGCCGCCGGCGTCGACGTGATCGACCTGGGTGTGGTCGCCACGCCGATGGTCTATTTCGGCACCAACGTGCTGGGCGCCGCGTCCGGCATCATGGTCACCGGCAGCCACAATCCACCGGACTATAACGGCTTCAAGATGGTGCTGGCGGGCGAGGCGATCCACGGCGACTCGATCACCGGCCTGTACGACAGCATCGTCGCGCACGACGGTTCGTCGGCGGCCACGCTGGGCGCCTACAGCACCCATGACATCCGCGCCCAATACCTGGAGCGCATCATCGGCGACGTCAAGGTCTCGCGCCCGATCAAGATCGCGGTCGACTGCGGCAACGGCGTGGCCGGCGCGTTCGCGGGCGACCTGTATCGCGGCATGGGCTGCGAAGTGATTGAGCTGTTCTGCGAAGTGGACGGCAATTTCCCGAACCACCATCCCGATCCGGCGCATCCGGAAAACCTGCAGGACCTGATCCGCTGCCTGCAGGAGACCGACGCCGAGATCGGCCTGGCCTTCGACGGCGACGGCGATCGTCTGGGCCTGGTCACCAAGGATGGCCAGATCATCTATCCGGACCGCCAGATGATGTTGTTCGCGGCCGATGTCCTGTCGCGCAACCAGGGCGCGCAGATCCTGTACGACGTGAAGTGCACCCGCCACCTGGCGCCGTACATCGAGAAATCGGGCGGCGTGCCGCTGATGTACAAGACCGGCCACTCGCTGGTCAAGGCCAAGCTGAAGGAAACCGGCGCGCCGTTGGGCGGCGAGATGAGCGGCCATATCTTCTTCAAGGACCGCTGGTACGGTTTCGACGACGGCTTGTACGCCGGCGCGCGCATGCTGGAGATCCTGACCAAGGAAACGGATCCATCGGCGCTGCTGAACGCGCTGCCGCAATCGGACAGCACGCCCGAGCTGCATCTGCACCTGAAGGAAGGCGAGAATTTCATCGTGATGGACCACCTGCGCGCGAACGCCGAATTCCCGGGCCACAAGCAGATCATCACCATCGACGGCCTGCGCGTGGAATACGAGGACGGCTTTGGCCTGGCTCGTTCGTCCAACACCACGCCGGTGATCGTGATGCGCTTCGAAGCGGAGACGCCGGAAGCGCTGGCGCGCATCCAGGGCGAGTTCAAGCGCGTGATCCTGGCCGCCAAGCCGGACGCGGAACTGCCGTTCTAAGATGGCGACGCGGGCGGGCGGCGGCAAGCCGTTGAACATCTTGCTGGTGCGCGTCTCCTCGCTGGGCGACGTGCTGCACAACCTGCCGATGGTGGCCGACATCGCCCGCCATTTCCCGGACGCGAATATCGACTGGGTGGTGGAGGAGGGCTATGTCAGCCTGGTGCGCCTGAATCCGCGCGTGCGCAACATCATCCCGTTCGCGCTGCGGCGCTGGCGCAAGAGCCTCGGCAAGCCGGAAACGCGGGCCGAGATCAAGGGCTTCTTCCGCACCCTGCGCGCGCAGCAGTACGACTATGTATTCGACACCCAGGGCCTGCTCAAGACCGGCGTCATCATGGGCGCGGCGCGCGTGGTGAAGGGCGGCCGCAAGGTCGGCCTGGCCAACGGCAGCGAGGGTTCGGGCTATGAGGGCATCTCGCGCGTCTTCCATAATTTGAGCATTTCGACCGATCCGCGCACCCACGCGGTGGCGCGCGGCCGCATCGTCGCCGGCGCTGCGCTGGGTTACGCGGTCGATACGCCGGCCGATTTCGGGCTGCCGCCGGTGTCCGCCGACGAGGCGCGTCCGGCGTGGATGCCGGCCGAGCCTTATGCGGTCTACTTCCACGGCACCGCGCGCGATCCGAAGAAGTGGGCGCCCGACAACTGGATCGCGCTCGGGCGCGAGCTGGCGCCGATGACCATCCTGCTGCCATGGGGCTCGCCGAAAGAGAAGGCGGAGGCGGAGCATGTCGCCGCCGCATTGCCGAACGCGCGCGTGCTGCCCAAGCTGTCGATGGCGGACGCGATGCTGCTGGCGCGCCACGCCTCGCTGGTGATCGGCGTCGACACCGGCCTGACCCACATCGCCGCCGCCTTCGTGCGGCCGACGGTGGAGATCTACGCCGATTCGCCGCGCTGGAAGACCGAAGGCAACTGGTCGCCGCGCATCATCAACCTCGGCGACCGTGGCGCGCCGCCGTCGGTGCCCGAAGTGCTGGCCGCCGCCAAGAGCTTGCTGGCCTCATGATGCGCCTACTTTATTCTTTCGCCTGGTGGCTGGCCTTGCCGCTGGTGCTGACGCGCCTGTGGCTGCGCGGCCGCAAGGAACCGGGCTATCGCCAGCATTGGGGCGAGCGGCTGGGTTTCTATGGTGGCGCCGCTTCCGCCGCGCAGACTTTGTGGGTGCACGCCGTCTCGGTCGGCGAGACCCGCGCCGCCGAGCCGCTGATCGATGCGCTGCTGGCCGAGTATCCGTCGGCGCGCGTCGTCCTGACGCACATGACGCCGACCGGCCGCGCCACCGGCAAGTCGCTGTTCGCCCGCCACGGTGCACGGCTGGTGCAGTCCTACCTGCCGTACGACACCGGCTTCATGGTCAGCAGCTTCATCAAGCATTTCAAACCGTCGGTCTGCATCCTGATGGAGACCGAGGTCTGGCCCAACCTGATCGCCGGCTGCAATGCGCGCGGTGTGCCGGTGGTGCTGGCCAACGCGCGCTTGTCTGAACGCTCGCTGCGCAAGGCCGTGCGTCTCGGATCGCTGATGCTGAACGCGGCGCGCGGCATCTCGCTGGTCGCCGCGCAGACCGAGGCCGACGCGCAGCGCATACGTTCGCTGGGCGTGCCGCGCGTCGAGGTCACCGGCAGCATCAAGTTCGACGTGGTGGTGCCGGAAGCGGCGCTGGCCATCGGCGCATCGCTGCGCGCCAGCATCGGCACCCGTCCGGTGCTGCTGTGCGCCAGCACGCGCGAGGGCGAGGAGGAGCTGATCCTGGATGCTTATCGACAGGACCGGTCGTCGTTGCCGGCGCGGCTGCTGCTGCTGATCGTGCCGCGCCATCCGCAGCGCTTCGGCGAAGTGGAAACCATGATCGGCGCGCACGGGCTGAACGTGCAGCGGCGCAGCAAGCTGGCCTTGGACGGCAGCCCGCTGGCCGGGCATGTGGATGTGCTGCTGGGCGATTCGATGGGCGAGATGTTCGCCTACTACGCGGCCTGTGACGTGGCCTTTGTCGGCGGCAGCCTGATGCCGTTGGGCGGGCAGAATCTGATCGAGCCGGCGGCGCTGGGCAAGCCGGTGCTGATCGGGCAGCACACCTTCAACTTCGCCGAATCGACGGAAGATGCGCTGAAGGTGGGCGGCGCCGAGCGCGTCGCCGACGCCGCCGGCTTGATCACCGCGACCTCGCGCCTGCTGCGCGACGACGCCGCGCGCGCAGCGATGGGCCGCAATGCGCTGACCTTCGCCAACCAGTATCGCGGCGCCACCAGCCGCACCCTCGCGCTGCTGCCCCCGCTCCTCTAATAACCCCCGGTGTCAGTGCCGACATTCGGACATGGGCTTGGACGTGAGCGGCGCGCCTACTTCAGCGTGAAGACGAACTTGTCATGTTCCGGCGAGAGGCAGGACAGGTCCGGCGCCGCCGACGGATCGCGCAGGTAGGCGCGCACCAGGCTGCGGGTGCAGGCGCTGGTGCGGAAGGCGCCGTGGGTGACGTTCGGGATCTGCGCCAGCTGGCCGTGGCTGAACAATTTGGCGGTGGCGGCCGCCATTTCGGGCGGGCAGCCGGGATCGATCTCGGGCGCGATGAACAGCGTCGGCACCGCGCTGCGCAGCGGTTTGGCCTCGCCCGGGTCGATGGCGCCGACCGGGTACGACGGGCAGACGTCGAAATAGCGCTGCAACGACGCCACCGCCAGTTGCGCCACCGGATCGCCGGCGGTGCCGTCGGCGACGTGGTCGCGCCGCTCGAACGGGATCTCTTCCTTGCACAGGAAGGCCATGTGCTGCGCCTTGGCGTAGCCGCGCGTGAACGCTTGCGCGTCGATGGCGCTGAAGTCGCCGGCGGCGATCGCCGCGACGTCGCGCGGCAGGCTGCGCGCGCCGTCCGGATCGTAGACCGCGTCCATCAGGAAGGCGCCCAGGTCGGTCGCGCTGTAGCTCTGGCCCGAGGCAGATTTCTGCGGCGCATCCAGGAAACGCTGCGCCGTCTGCCGCAACAGCGCGGCCGGATCCGGATAGGCCGCGTGGCAGGCCGGGTCGGCGCCGCACAAGCGGAAGATCAGCGCCACCGCGCGCGACACCACCAGCGGCGAGCCTTCGGTCCAGGTGGCGTCCGGCGACCATACCGAATCCAGCACCGCCGCGCGCACGCCCTGCGGCGCGTGGCTCAGCACCGCGAAGCCCACCCGGGTGCCGTACGACACGCCGAACAGGTCGAAGCGCTCCAGCTTCAGCGCGCGGCGCAGATCCTGCACGTCGCGCGCCACCGCCGTCGAGTTGTAGCTGCCCAGGTCGACGCCGGCCGCCGCGTGGCGCGCGCCGCAGGCGCTCAGCTGGCGCGCCGATACGTCGGACAGCGGCCCGAGGTCGTTCAGCGCGGCGTCGCCGCAATCGAGCACCGGCGCGGTCAGGTGGCCGCCGCGCTGGTCGAAGAAGATCCAGTCCTGGTCCTGCGCCACCAGCTCGCGGCCGACCGGTCCGCGCAGCATGTCCGGCAGGTTGGCCAGCGCGCTGCTGCCCGGCCCACCGTGCAGGTAGATCACCGGCGGCTGGCCGGCGCGCGGATGCGCGGCGCGCACCACCGCGACCGGCATCGCTACCCGTCGTCCGTTCGATTTGCCGGCGGTTTCATCGACGCTGAGCGTGCCGCATTCGACTTTCTGCGCGACGCCGGAAAAGTCGCCGATGCACGGGGAGGCGGTGTATCGGGGCGCGGCGGCGCTGGCGCTGAGGCAGAAGGCAAGCAGCAGCGACGCCTGCGCAAGGCGGGTAAACAGTGTCATGACGACTTTCGTGGAGTTAGAACAGGACCGGAAGCTCCTGCGCGCGCTTGCGCAGCAGGTTCTTGGCTTCTTCGTATTCGGGGTAGATGCTGCCGACCGTGTTCCAGAACTGCGCGCTGTGGTTCATCTCCAGGATGTGCGATAGTTCGTGGGCGATGACGTAATCGATCAGCGGTTGCGAGAAGTGGATCAGTTTCCAGTTCAGGCGGATCTTGCGGTCGGCCGTGCACGAGCCCCAGCGGGTGCCGGCCGACGACAGGCCGAAAGAGTGATAGCGCACCCCAAGCCGCTCGGCGTAGACGTCCAGCCGCTGCTCGAACAGCACCTTGGCCTCCTGCTGATACCAGGCCTTGACGCGCTCGCGCAGCAGCGTCTCGGTGGCGCCGGGCACCAGCACCATCGACAGTTCGCGCGTCGCCGGATTGTAGCTGCTGCGATTACGGCCGCCGACCAGCAGCCGCAGCGTGATGTCGGCGCCGAGATAGGGCAGTTGCGCGCCGTCGATCCATTCGATCGGCGGCTTTTCCAGCCGCGCGGCGCGGCGTTCGCGCCGTTCTTTCAGCTTGCTGAGGATCCAGTGCTGCTTGGTGCGTATGGCGTTGTCGATTTCGGCGATGCTGATGCGCTTGGGCGCGGTCACGCGCAGACCGTCGTCGTCGATCATGAAGCCGATCGAGCGCCGCGTCGAGCGACGCAGTTCGTATTCGAGGATGAATTCGCCGACCATCAGCTGGCGCTTGGGCGGCTGGTCCGACGGCGGCACCACCAGCGCGCGCGGCTTGACCGGCACGGCGGTCGCGGGTGGCGCGACATAGGGAGAAACGGGAGGAGGGGAATTCGATGCGGATGGCGCGGGCACCGTCCAGACAGGGGCGGTATACACCGGCTTCACAGCAGCCGGCGACTGTGCCTCCCGTCCGAACAGGTCAAGCTGGTTGACATCGGGCGACGCCGGCTTCACCAGCGTCGCGAGGTCGTCTAGCCAGCGCTGTAGGCGTGGGGCGAAATGACGCGCATTTCTGATTCTATCCAATTTTCCACCTGTTGCATCATGCCGTCCGGCGTCTGGCCTTCCGGCGAAATTGGCTTACCTATCGATACTGTAACAAGGCCGGGCCGTTTGATGAAAGAGTTTTTTGGCCAGCACTCGCCGGAGTTGTGGGCAATCGGCACCACCACCGCGCCGGTCTCGATGGCGAGGCGGGTGCCGCCGCTCTTGTACTTGCCGGCCTGGCCGACCGGGATCCGCGTCCCCTCCGGGAACATGATAATCCACTGGCCGTCCGCGAGGCGGCGCTTGCCGTGGTTGACCACGTGCTTGAACGCGTTCTTGCCCTGCGAGCGGTCGATCGGGATCATGCGCAGCAGCGCCATCGCCCAGCCGAAGAAGGGAATGTACAGGATCTCCTTCTTGAACACGAACACCAATGGGCGCGGCATGTTCGGCAACAGGAAGATGGTCTCCCACGCCGACTGGTGCTTGGACAGCACCACCGCCGGCGCGTCCGGGAAATTCTCGGCGCCCTTGATTTCGTAGCGGATGCCGCAGATGACCTTGAGGCACCAGATCATGAACACGTTCCAGCGCGCGGTGACCCAGAAGCGCTTGTTGTACGGCAGCGGCGCCGCCAAAAAGCAGACGCAGGCCCAGATGATGGTCGAGATCACCATGATGATGGTGAACACCAGGGAACGTAAGAACAGAACGGGATGACCCAATGCAGACTCCAAAAAACTTGTATTAGCTAACGATGTGCAGCGCCGGCGGGGCGCTGGTTTTCAGCAGGTGGGTGACCATCGCCGCCAGATCCGGGAAAGTCATTGTACCGGGCGGCAGGCCACCCGTGGTTTGCGTTTTCTCGCCTTTGCCGGTCAGGACCAGATAAGGCACGCAGCCGCTGACATAGCCGGCCTGCAGGTCGCGCAGCGAGTCGCCCACCACCGGCACGCCTTTCAGGCTGACCTTGTAGCGCTGCGAGATTTCGGTGAACATGCCCGGTTTCGGCTTGCGGCAGTCGCAATTGTCGGCCGCCGCGTGCGGGCAGAAGAACACCGCGTCGATGTCGGCGCCGACCTGCTGCGCCAGGTTGTGCATCTTCTGGTGGATCGCGTTGAGGATGGTCATGTCGAAGAACTCGCGGGCGATGCCAGACTGGTTCGACGCCACCACCACCCGGTAGCCGGCCTGGTTCAGCCGCGCGATCGCTTCCATCGAGCCGGGGATCGGGATCCACTCGGCCGGCGATTTGATGAAGTCCGGCGAATCATGGTTGATGACGCCGTCGCGATCGAGGATGATCAGTTTCATGGACGGCGCACCCATTTACGCCGCCAGTTTCGAGATGTCGGCGACGCGGTTCATCATGCCGTGCAGGGACGACAGCAGCGCCAGACGGTTGTTGCGCAGCGCGACATCCTCGGCCATGACCATGACGTCGTTGAAGAAGGCGTCGACGTCGTCGCGCAACTGCGCCAGCGTTTTCAGCGTGCCGGCGAAGTCGCCGCGGTTGAACGCCGCGTCGATCTCCGGCAGCACGCGGATCACGGCGGCGTTGAGGTTGATCTCGGCCGCGTCCTGCAGCAGCGAGACGTTGACGCCGGATTCGCCGGCAGCGGCCAAGGCTTCCTCGTTCTTCTTCAGGATGTTGGTGATGCGCTTGTTGGCGGCGGCCAGCGAGGCCGATTCGGCCAGCGCGGCGAAGGCTTGCACCGCTTCCAGGCGCTGCACGATGTCGTCCAGGCGGTCCGGGTTCTGCGCCACCACCGCTTCGATCTCGTTCGGCGAGAAGCCGCGCTCGCGCAGGATGCCGCGCAGGCGGTCGATCATGAAGGTGGTGACGTCGGCGCTCGGGTCCTTGAAGCCTGCCACGAAGGTGAACAGCTGCGCGGCCTGCGCCAGCAGGGCGCTGATCGACAGCGGCAAACGCTTCTCGATCAGCATGCGCAGCACGCCCAGCGCGTGGCGGCGCAGCGCGAACGGATCCTTGTCGCCGGTCGGCGCCAGGCCGATGGCCCAGATGCCGACCAGGGTTTCCAGCTTGTCGGCCAGCGCCACGGCGGTGCCGGTGACGGTCGACGGCAGCGCGTCGCCGGCGAAGCGCGGCTGGTAGTGCTCGGACGCGGCCAAGGCCACATCTTCCGGCTCGCCGTCGTTGCGGGCGTAGTAGGTGCCCATGATGCCTTGCAGCTCAGGGAACTCGCCGACCATCTCGGTGACCAGGTCGGCCTTCGAGAGCTTGGCGGCGCGCATCGCCAGTGTGGCGTCGCCGCCGATGGCGGTGGCGATGTATCCGGCCAATGCTGCGACGCGTTCGCCGCGCGCGGCCTGGGTGCCCAGCTTGTTGTGGTAGACGATCTTGTCCAGCAGCGGCAGACGCGATTCCAGCGTCTTCTTCTTGTCCTGCTCGAAGAAGAACTTGGCGTCCGACAGGCGCGGACGCACCACGCGCTCGTTGCCGTCGATGATGGCGGCCGGCGTGTCGGTGGCGATGTTGGAGACGATCAGGAAGCGCGAGCGCAGCTTGCCGCTGGCGTCGGTCAGCGCGAAGTATTTTTGGTTGGTCTGCATGGTCAGGATCAGGCATTCCTGCGGCACGGCCAGGAACTCTTCCTCGAAATTGCATTCGTAGACCACCGGCCATTCGACCAGCGCGGCCACTTCGTCCAGCAGCGCTTCAGGCATCAGGACCTGGTCGGCGCCGGCCTTGGCCAGCAGCTCGGCGCGGATCTGTTCCTTGCGCTGTTCGACGCCGGCCAGTACCTTGCCTTCGCTTGCCAGCGTGGCGGCGTAGCTGTCGGCGTTGGCGATGGTGACGGCGCGCTGGCCCGGCGCGGTCAGGAAGCGATGGCCTTCGCTGACGTTGGACGCGGTCAGGCCCAGCAGCGTCAGTGGCAGCACCGTCGCGCCGTGCAGCGCGATCAGGCTGTGCGCCGGACGCACGAATTGCACCGTGGCGCCGTCTGGGCGCTGGTAGCTCATCACTTTAGGAATCGGCAGCTTGGCGACGGATTCCTCCAGCGCCGTTTGCAGGCCGGCTTGCAGCGCGCTGCCGGCCGCCGTGTAGGTGTAGAAGAAGCTTTCGGCCTTGCCGTCCTGCGCGCGTTCCAGATCGGCCACGGTCAGGTCGGGGAAGCCCAGCGCGGCCAGTTTCTTGGCCAGCGGCGGCGTGCCGTTGCCGGCGGCGTCCAGCGCGACCGACACCGGCAGCACTTTTTCGCGGATCGCCTTGTCCGGCGAGGTAGCGCGCACCTTGGTGATCGACACGGCCAGGCGGCGTGGTGTGGCGTACGACGTGGCGACGCTGTCGTCTTCCAGGAAGTCGCGCGATTTCAGGCCTTTGACGATGCCGTCGGCGAAGGCGGTGCCCAGTTTGGCGAGCGCCTTCGGCGGCAGTTCTTCGGTCAGCAGTTCGATGAGCAGAGTTTGAGTCATATTATTTATACAGTTTGTTCAGCGGCAGCCGTAGGTGCCATAGGGAAGCCCAGGCGCTCACGCGAATCGTAGTAGGCCTGCGCGACCAGGCGCGACAAGGTGCGCACGCGGCCGATGTAGGCGGCGCGCTCGGTCACCGAGATCGCGCCGCGCGCGTCCAGCAGGTTGAAGCTGTGCGAGGCCTTCATGATCTGCTCATAGGCCGGCAGCGTCAGTTGCAGCTCGATCAGGCGCTTGGCTTCCGATTCGTGGTTGTTGAACTGCGCGAACAGCAGTTCGGTGTTCGAATGCTCGAAGTTGTAGGCCGACTGCTCCACTTCGTTTTGATGGAACACGTCGCCGTACTTCAGCGATTTGGTGACGCCATTCTCTTCCCACGTGGTCCAGACCAGGTCGTACATATTCTCGACGCCCTGCAGGTACATCGCCAGGCGCTCGATGCCGTAGGTGATCTCGCCCAGCACCGGCTTGCAATCCAGGCCGCCGACCTGCTGGAAGTAGGTGAACTGCGTCACCTCCATGCCGTTCAGCCAGACTTCCCAACCCAGGCCCCAGGCGCCCAGCGTCGGCGATTCCCAGTCATCCTCGACGAAACGGACGTCGTTCTGCTTCAGGTCCAGGCCCAGCGCTTCCAGCGAACCCAGATACAGGTCGAGGATGTTTTCCGGCGCCGGCTTCATCACCACCTGGTACTGGTAGTAGTGCTGGCCACGGTTCGGGTTCTCGCCGTAGCGGCCATCCTTCGGGCGGCGCGACGGTTGCACGTAGGCGGCGCGCCAAGGCTCCGGGCCGATCGCGCGCAGGAAGGTGCCGGTGTGGAAGGTGCCGGCGCCGACTTCCATGTCGTACGGCTGGAGCAGGGCGCAGCCTTGCTTGTCCCAGTAGGTTTGCAAGGTCAGGATAATTTGTTGAAATGTCAGCATCTTGTGTGGTCGGTGGCGCGCCAAAAAAAGCGCGCGGTTGCGGTTTCGCTAAAGCGGCAATTTTAGCGGGTTTTACTGGGAGGCTGTAGAGATTAAGCGGCTTTTGGCCGGTTTTTTGCGCGGCGCGCCCAAAACCAGGCGCCTGCCAGCGACAGCGCGGCCAAGGCCAGGAACAGCTTGTTCCCCCACAGGATATACGGGGTGCTGCCGGCCGTGCCTTGCACCTGCGCCGCCAGCACGCCGTAGGTGTTGACCGGCAGCTGTTCGACGATCACGCCCGCGCCGTTGATGATGGCGGTGGCGCCGGTGTTGGTCGCGCGCAGCATCGGGCGGCCGGTCTCCAGCGTGCGCATCTGCGAGATCTGCAAGTGCTGCGGGATGGCGATGGTGTCGCCGAACCAGGCCAGGTTGGAGGTGTTGAGCAGCATGGTGGCGGGCTTCTGGCCCTGCGCCGGATTGTTCAGCTGCTCGGCGATCTCTTCGCCGAACAAGTCTTCGTAGCAGATGTTCGGCAGCACGCGCTGGTCCTTGATCGGGAACGCCGGCTGGATGTCGCGGCCGCTGGTCATGTCGCCCAGCGGGATCGACATCAGGTTGACGAACCAGCGGAAGCCGAGCGGGATGAATTCGCCGTACGGCACCAGGTGGTGCTTGTCGTAGCGGTAGTAGCTCGACCCCAGCCTGGACGGGATGCCGATCACGCTGTTGAAGTAGGCGGTCTGGCTGTCCGCCAGCGGGATGCCGAGGATCAGATTGCTGTTGGTCTTGTTGAGGAATTGCGCGATGCCGGACAGGTAGTCCGGCGGCAGCTGCTGCGGCAGCATCACCACCGCCGTCTCCGGCGTGGCGATCAGGTCGGCCGGGGCGGCCATGATGGCGTCCTGGTACAGCTTCATGGTCGCCATCACCTTGGCGCCGTTGAATTTTTCTTCCTGCGGGATATTGCCTTGCAACAGACGCACCGAGATCGGCTTGCCTTCCGGGTAGGTCCATTGCAGGAAGCTCAGGCCGACGCCGGCCGCCGAGATCGCGACGATCAGGCCGCCCGCCTGCAGGCGCGTGCGGTGCAACAGCAACAGCAGCGCGCCGGCGATCACCGCCGCCAGCCAGCCGAGGCCGTACATGCCGATGATCGGCGCGTAGCCGGCCAGCGGGCTGTGGTTGTGGGCGTAGCCGGCCGACAGCCACGGGAAACCGGTGAACAGCCAGCCGCGTATCCATTCGAACAGCGCCCACATCGCCGGCAGCACCAGCAGGTTGGCGGCCGGCAGCGGCAGGGTCCAACGCTTGCGCAGCCAGGCCGCGCCGCCCATCGCCAGCGCGACGTAGATCGCCATGCAGGCGGCCAGCAGCAGCACGGCGGCCACCGCCAGCGGCGCCGGCATGGCGCCGTAGGTATGCAGCGAAACGTAGAGCCAGTGGGTGCCGGCGGCGGTCCAGCCGAAGCCGAAGGCCCAGCCGATCAGCGCGGCGGACTTGACGTCGGCGCTGCGCAGCACCTGATAGAACAAGGTCGCCAGGCCGAGGATCTCCAGCGGCCACCAGCCGAACGGGGCGAAGGCGAACACGCACAGCGCGCCGGCCAGGCCGGTGATCAGCATCCGGCCCCGGGTGGAACGTTGCGGCTTGGGGGGATCGTTCGGATTGGCGCGGCGAAAACGCATTATGCGTCGTCGCCTTCGGCGGCGGCGGGCGGCAGTTTTTCCACCAGCAGCACGTGGATCTGGCGGGCGTCGGCGCGCAGCACTTCAAAGCGCATGCCGTCCATGTCGAAGGTGTCGCCCTTGTGCGCCATGCGGCCCAGGTGCTTGGAGACCAGACCGCCGATGGTGTCGGCGTCGTCGTCGGGCAGCGCGGTGTCGAGTTCCTCGTTGAACTGTTCGATCTCGGTCAGCGCCTTGATGCGCCAGCGCGGGCCGTGCACGCCTTCCTTGATCGAGAGGATGTTGTCCTCTTCCTCGTCGAAGTCGTACTCGTCCTCGATGTCGCCGACGATCTGCTCCAGCACGTCCTCGATGGTGATCAGGCCGGCCACGCCGCTGTACTCGTCGACCACGATCGCCATGTGATTGTGGTTGGCGCGGAAATCGCGCAGCAGCACATTCAGGCGTTTCGATTCGGGAATGAAGATGGCCGGGCGCAGCATGTCGCGGACGTCGAACGATTCTTCGGCGTAGTAGCGCAGCAAGTCCTTGGCCAGCAGGATGCCGATCACCTTGTCGCGTTCGCCTTCGATGGCGGGGAAACGCGAGTGGGCGGTCTGCAGCACCGCAGGCATCCACTCCTCGATCGGCTTGGAGATGTCGATGACATCCATTTGCGAGCGGGGAATCATGATGTCACGGGCGGACAAGTCGGAGACCTGGAACACGCCTTCGATCATCGACAAGGCGTCGGCGTCGATCAGGTTGCGTTCGTGGGCGTCGTGCAGAACTTCGAGCAGTTCAGCACGGTTCTCTGGCTCGGGGGAAATCAGTGCGGTCAGGCGTTCAAACAGTGACCGATGGGGTTTAGCGTCAGTCTTGACGCTACTAGAGTGCTCTTGCATAGGAGGCGTGAGCCGTTGTTTCGAAGACGCATAGGATACACCAAATGGGCAGGCGGGGCCGTTTTTGTCAAAAAGACAGCCCCGTTCATCCCACAACGGCGCCTAGTCGGCGTAGGGATCGGCGTAGCCGAGCCTGGCCAGCAGTTCGGTTTCGATGCCTTCCATTTCGGTCGCTTCCTCGTCGTCCATGTGGTCGTAGCCCTGAGCGTGCAGCACGCCGTGGACGATCAGGTGGGCGGCGTGTTCCTCGACGGTTTTCTTTTGCTCGGCGGCTTCCTGTTCCAGCACGTCGGTGCAGAGGATGATGTCGGCCTGGGTCGGCGCGTCGTCGTCGAGCTCTTCGCCTTCGTTGTAGGCGAAGGTCAGCACGTTGGTGGCGTAGTCCTTGCCCCGGTATTCGCGGTTCAGGCTGCGGCCTTCCTCGGCGTCGACGAAGCGGATGGTCAGTTCGGCCGGCGCGAACAGCGCGGCTTGCACCCAGCGGCGGATTTTCGGACGGGTGATGCTTTCCTGCAGGCGCGCGTCGGGATATTGCACCGACAGCGTCAATTTATTTTTTACGGACATTTTTCAGTGCGGTGGCTTTGAGGAGGGGAGCGATCTCGGCTTCGTGGTTGTGCGCGGTTTCGTAGGCGTCGACGATGCGTGCGACCAGCGGATGGCGCACCACGTCTTCGCTGTTGAAGTGGCTGAAGGCGATGCCGCGCACGTCTTTCAGCACCTGCACCGCGTCGACCAGGCCGCTCTTCTGGCTCTTGTGCAGGTCGACCTGGGTGACGTCGCCGGTGACCACGGCCTTGCTGCCGAAGCCGATGCGGGTCAGGAACATCTTCATCTGCTCGACGGTGGTGTTCTGCGCCTCGTCGAGGATGACGAAGGCGTGGTTCAAGGTGCGGCCGCGCATGTACGCCAGCGGCGCGATCTCGATGATTTGTTTCTCGAACATTTTCTGCGTCCGGTCGAAACCGAGCAGGTCGTACAGCGCGTCGTACAGCGGACGCAGGTAGGGATCGACCTTTTGCGCCAGGTCGCCCGGCAGGAAGCCGAGGCGTTCGCCGGCCTCCACCGCCGGGCGGGTCAGGATGATGCGCTTGACCGCGTCGCGTTCCAGCGCGTCGACCGCGCAGGCCACCGCCAGATAGGTCTTGCCGGTGCCGGCCGGGCCGACGCCGAAGCTGATGTCGTGCTCCAGGATGTTGCGCAGGTAGCGGATCTGGTGCGGCGTGCGGCCGCGCAGGTCGCTGCGGCGGGTCTTCAGCACCGGGCTGTTGATTTCCGGCTCGTTGAACGGGGCGATGGCGTCGACCACGACCCGCGCCTTGTCGCTGGCGGCGGCGCCGATCGCGGCGGCCGCAGCGCCGGCGGCGGCGTTGACGTTGGCACGCTGTTCGACCAGCGCCAGTTGCACTTCCTCGATCGGCACCACCTTGTTGGCGACGGCATAGAATTGTTCAAGAATCTGCACCGCGCGTTCGGCGTTGTGGCCGCTGACGATGAACTTCTCGCCACGGCGGAAGATGGTGACGTCCAGCGCGGCCGAAATCTGGCGCAGGTTTTCGTCGAGGGGGCCGCACAAGTGGGCCAGGCGCGCGTTATCGAGCGGCTCCGGGACGAAGTAGTGCGGCTGGACTGGAGTGTTGGTTTTCAATGGGCTGCTTTATGAGAAGAGGCCGGCCGTGCCGGCACAGGCGATAGTTTAACGTAATTTATCGGCGTGGGCCGCGATCGTCCCTTCCGGCGCTGGTGCGCGCCCTATTTCGGAACTTGTTTCCTACAAGTTCTTGCGTGCGACACACTCTCGCCCCATATGTTGAAATAGCATTGTTGTTAAGGTTTCTCGCCAGCGATTGATGTTGAACAATCTTCGCTCGACGCACGTTGGCGGGAATGGCCCCTTTGAGCATAAAATTATCTTGCTCGAATGGCAATCATGGGGCCGGCGAACTTATTCATGCAACCTAAGTTATTTTTAAGTTCGAACCAGCACTATCTCTTCACCCAACCAACGAGGAATATCATGGCACACCACGCTCTCGCTTCCCAAGAAAGCTACAACCCCAATCATCTGCTGGATATCTTGCTGGGCAAGATGCAGCTGAAAAACGACGCCGCGCTGTCGCGCCTGCTGGAAGTCGCGCCGCCCGTCATCAGCAAGATCCGTCACCACCGCCTGCCGGTCGGCGCCTCGCTGCTGATCCGCATGCACGAAGTGACCGGCATGAGCATCCGCGACCTGCGCGACCTGATGGGCGACCGCCGCACCAAATATCGTCTGTCCGACGCCCAAGGCCGCCCGAAGCCGGAAGACCGCACCGAAAAGGCCGAAGCAGGCAACTACGCGCGTCACTGATGTGCCCGCGGGGCCCGCACTTGCCGCGCCGGTGTGACAACCCGGCCCGGCAGGTAGCCAGTTCAGCTTAGCAGCACCATAGAAATTTCTTCATACTGCAACTCCGTTTCACGGAACAGCTGCAGATAGATTTCTTCATCGAGGCCCAGTGCGTTCCAGGCCACGGTGGAAACAGGCGGGACCAGATCGTCCTGCACCTGCGCCAGATCGAGCGCATGTACGATCGCGTCGGCCACATGGATGATGGCCGCCAGGAACCCTGCGCCCGGCGCTTCCGGGTCGTGGTGGCCGCCGATGGCCAAGCGCATCGTATCCGAAAAATTCCAATGTTCCGCCAAGGCGAGCCCGGCGTCGACGTGATCGACGCCGAGCACCGTGCGTTCCGCTTCCAGCAGGTAGCAATCCTGTTGCTCGCGCCAGGCGATGGTCTCGGAGTATTGGTTGGGGAAGCACGCCACCAGCACCAGCCGGCCGATGTCGTGCAGCAGCCCGGCCGTGAAGGCGTAATCCTGGTTGAAGCGCATCTGCCGCGCCAGCACCTTGGCGCAGGCGGCGGTGGCGATCGAGTGGCGCCAGAAGGCCTTGTGGTCGAAGCCGGGGCAATGGCCCTCGGCGAAGCAGCCGGTGACGGCGGCCGCCGTGATCAGGTTGCGCGTGGTCTGGAAGCCCAGGTAGGTGATCGCCTGCTGGATGGTGGTGACCTTGACCTGCAGGCCGTACAGCGAGGAGTTGGCCAGCCGCAGCGTCTTGGCGGTCAGCGCCTGGTCGTATGAGACCTTCTTGGCCAGCACCGAGATGTCGACATCGTCCTGGTCGATGCTGTTGAGCAGCTCCATCACCACCGCCGGCAGCGACGGCAGGTCGTCCAGGTTGCGCACCACGTCGTCGTAACTCAGTGTATTACTCATGCTCGGGAGTCTCCTCTACGCCCAGCCGGAAGTCGGTGACGAAGCGGCGCAGCGTGGCCGTGGCCCAGTCGTTGTCGCTGTCGGCGTCGTTCTTGCGAAACAAGTGGGCGATGCGCGCCTCGTGGTGGTCCAGCGTCGCCGCCGCCTGCTCCGGCGACACCTCGTCCTTGACGATCGGCAGCACGGCGATGCCGTGGCGCGGCATCAGCGCCAGCATCGCCTCGGTCAGCACCGTGCCTTGCGGCAACAGCACGTGGCCCTGCACGTCGAGCAGCACGTCGGACAGGACCATGCCCGGCCGCACCTCCGCCAGCGCCAGTTGATGATAATTGCTTGCCATGCTGCCTCCCGGTTGCATCCTGAACTATATTTCCCGATCTTACCATTGCGGGCGGGCAAAGTCTGCGCTCTGGATCAACGTGGTTGGCATCGGGCCACAGCCTATTTCTTGCCAAGTCGCGGCCCATACCGTACATTGGGATGTTGCCGTGAAATCCATATTGCCGGGGAGGGTGTAGATGTTTGGTATTCAAGGCCGGTTGACGCTGCTGTTTGTGGTCATCGTGACCCTGGTGCTGGGCATTTCCGGCACCTATGCGCAATACAGCCTCGGCCATGAACTCGAAGTCAGCAGCCAGCGCCTGCGCCAGGGCGTGCTGACCCGGCTGCAAACCAGCCTGCCGTCGGCGCTGTGGGATCTGGACAAGGCCAAGGTCGACAACATCGTCGCCGCCGAGATGATGCCGCCCGAGCTGGTCTCGATCCGCGTCTACGACACTTCGGTGGGCCTGTTTTCCGGCAAGCTGCGCAATGAAAACGGCAGCGTCAGCGCGATCGAGAACGATGCCGCCGTCGGCGGCACCCCGGTGGTGGCCGACCTGGCCTACCGCGATTCCGGCGCCGCCGGCGCCTCGCTCAAGCCGGTGATCGTCGGCCGCGTGGTGGTCAACTTCAGCCGCGCCCAGATCGACGCCACGCTGGCCGCCGAGGTGCGGCGCAAAGTCACCGAAGTGCTGCTGCTGGACCTGATCCTGGTGGCGGCGCTGGCCTTGTCGCTGCGCATCGTGTTCGACCCGCTCAAGCAACTGCGCGACGGCCTGTTCGACCTGGCCACGCGCGGCAGCGACGAGGTGGAGGAGTTGCCGGACAACCGCCACGACGAGCTGGGCGAGGTGATCCGCGGCTTCAACGCCATCCAGCGCAAGGTGAAATCGAATATCCAGCGCATCCGCGAGGCCGAGGACGAGGCGCGCAAATCGGCCCAGACCACCACCAAGGCGCTCGACGACCTGCGGCGCACGCAGGAATCGCTGCTGCAGGCCGAGCGGCTGGCGTCGCTGGGCGGACTGGTGGCCGGCGTGGCGCACGAGATCAACACCCCGGTCGGCATCGCGCTGACCAGCGCCTCGGTGCTGATGGAGGCCACCGAGAAGGTGCAGCTGGCGGTGCAGGACGGCAACATCAAGAAATCCGACATCACCCGCTACCTGGAGACGGCCGCCGAAAGCACGCGCCTGATCATGAACAACGCCTACCGCGCCGCGCACCTGATCCACAGTTTCAAGCAGATCGCGGTGGACCAGGTCAGCGAGGCGCGCCGCCGCTTCGAATTGCGCGACTATATCAACGAAGTGGTGTCCAGCCTGCAGCCCAAGCTGAAGAAGACCCGCATCACGGTCAGCATCGCCTGCCCGCCGGACGTCATGCTCGACAGCTATCCGGGCGCGCTGGCGCAGGTGATCACCAACCTGACCTTGAACTGCGTCGAGCACGCCTTCGACCCCGAGGACGAGGGCCGCATCATGATCGGCGTGGCGCAGCAGGGCGACTGGATCGAGATGCAGGTCACCGACAACGGCAAGGGCATTCCGCCGGACATGCTGGACAAGGTGTTCGACCCCTTCGTCACCACCCGGCGCGGCCAGGGCGGCACCGGACTGGGGCTGAACATCGTCTTCAACCTGATCGCCAAGCAGTTCGGCGGCAGCATCACCGTTTCCAGCGTGCTGGGGCAGGGCGCCAGCTTCGTGCTGCGCATGCCGTGCGTGACGCCGGTCGACGACGCCACGCTGCACGCCGACGCCCGTCTGCACGCTTAAAGGAGAACGCCATGCCCATGATTACCGGAGAATTCGAGGTCAAGATGCAGCCCGAAGCCATGTCCGCCGTCGCCGCCGACAGCGGCATCGGCCGGATGTCGCTGGACAAGCAGTACCACGGCGCGCTGCAGGCCAGCGGCAAGGGCGAGATGCTGGCGTATATGGATCGCGCGCTGGGATCCGGCGCCTATGTGGCGATGGAACTGGTGCGCGGCACGCTGGAAGGCCGCGACGGCACCTTCCTGCTGCATCACAGCGGCGTCATGACGCGCGGCGCGCCCGGGCTGGCGGTGAAGGTGGTGCCCGATTCGGGCGGCGGCCAACTGGCCGGGCTGGCCGGCACGCTGAACATCCGCATCGAGGGCGGCAAGCACTACTACGACTTCGATTACACGCTGGAGGCCGTTGCTTAAGCGTGGACCGGCAGGCTAGAATGCCGGCATGAATAAAGAGACGATCAAAGGCCTGCTGATTCTGGCCGGCATAGTGGTGGCGGTGGCCTTGTTTGCGGTGATCGCCACCGACAACGGCTGGCAAAAGGTGGGATGCGTGTTTCGCGCCATCCTGCACGGTGTAGCGCTCAGCAACATCCGTTCGATCTGCCTATAAAAAAAGCCCGCATGGCGCGGGCTGGTTCGGTGGCTGGCGGCTGGCTCAGTCCTTGAATTTTTCCGATGCGTTGCTGCGGCGCGAGGCGAAACCCAGCACCACCAATCCCAGCATCAACATCACAAAAGTCTGCGGTTCCGGCACCGGCGAGGCCGGCTCGGCGTTCGGCCGATGCTTCGGGTCCGACGGCGGCAAGGCGTGCAGATCGTCGGCGTCCGTGGTCTTGGCGTCGCTGGCGCCGATGCCGCACGGCGCAGGGCTGTTGGCGTCGCATGAGGCGAGTTCAATTGTTGCAGGTGCAATATTGCGAGTCGCGGGCACGTCGCTGCCGGCGTGGGCGGCGCCGGCGAGACTCACGGCGAGTAAAACAATCGAAATCAAGGTTGGGGATTTCACGGTGCACTCCTGGCGTTACGGCATGAACAGGGCGTTAAGCTGTATTTAATTAGAAAAACCTACATTGCGGGGCAGCAAACGCTACCGATTTGATATTAAACCACGTTTAATAACATAATGCCATTGATATTTCTCTGTGTGCAATTAAATTTTGCGCTGCAGCAACAACACTTTTACGATTGAGAGACGATGTCTACTTCCGCATATCAGATGATTTTCCAGAAAGCGGCACTGGCCGCTGCGCTGGCGGCCGTGGTGATGGCGACCGGCTGCGCCAGCGGCGGCAAGCCGGTGGCCGCCCCGGTCGTCGCCGCCGTCGCCGACAATCCGCAAGTGCTGCTGCTGGGCGAAGTGCACGACAACGCCGAAGGCCACAAGCTGCGTTATGAGTTGCTGCGGCGGCGGGTGGAGGCGGGCTGGCGCCCGGCCATCGTCATGGAGCAGTTCGACCGCGAGAACCAGGATGCGCTGACCCAGGCGCAGAAAGGTTGCCTGGACGCGCAATGCGTGATCCGCGTGGTCGGCGGCCCGCGCTGGGACTGGCAGCTGTATTACCCGGTGATCCAGCTGGCGCTGACCTACCAGCTGCCGCTGGTCGCGGCCAACCTGTCGCGCGCCGACGCCTCGCGCGTGGTGCGCGACGGCGTGCGCGCCACCTTCGATCCGAAGAGCATCCAGGACTACCATCTGGACCAGCCGCTGCCGGCCGACATCCGCAGCGCGCAGCAGCAGGAGATCGTCGTCGGCCACTGCAATATGCTGCCGGAGATGATGGTCGGCGGCATGGTCGACGCCCAGGTGGCGCGCGATATCTGGATGGCCAAGATCGTGCGCGAGCAGCGGCCGCGCGACGTGGTGCTGATCGCCGGCAACGGCCACGTGCGCAAGGACATCGGAGTCGCGCGCTGGATAAACCAGACCGCGCCTACACTGACGGTGCGCAGCATCGGCTTCATTGAAAACGGCGACAACGGCGGCCGATACGACAGCGTCCAGACGGTGGCGCCGCAGCAGCGCAGCGATCCCTGCAAACAAGTGAAAGCGAAATAAATGAAGACCCGCTATACCGCCGAGGCGCCGCAGCGCGCCGAAATCGATGCGCTGAAGGGCGCCGTGATGCTGGAGTTCGGCGCCAACTGGTGCGGCCACTGCATGGCCGCGCAGGCGCCGCTGGCCGAGGCTTACGCCGGCCACGACGGCGTGGCCCATTACAAGGTCGAGGACGGTCCCGGCCGGCCGCTGGGGCGCTCGTTCCGCGTCAAGTTGTGGCCGACCATGATCTTCCTGCGCGACGGCCAGGAAGTGGCGCGGGTGGTACGGCCGTTGGCGCCGGACGACATCGCCGCGGCTTTCGCGCAAATCGATATCAAAGGTTAATCATATCTGCTTGGCAACCTGCGGAAACGGTGTGTATGATGGCCCGCACACCCATCCGCAGGAGCATGTATGAGTCAGCCTCACCCGGGATCGCCGAAGACCAATTCGCCGGCCACCGTGCTGTTCGCCAGCCTGATCGGCACCACCATCGAATTCTTCGATTTCTACATCTACGCCACCGCCGCCGTGCTGGTGTTCCCCAAGCTATTCTTCCCCGCCAGCGACCCGGCCGCCGCCACGCTGCAATCGCTGGCCACGTTCGCCATCGCCTTCTTCGCGCGGCCGGTCGGTTCGGCCGTGTTCGGCCACTTCGGCGACCGCATCGGGCGTAAGGCGACCCTGGTCGCGGCGCTGCTGACGATGGGCATCTCGACCGTGGTGATCGGCATGCTGCCGACCTATGCGTCGATCGGCACGCTGGCGCCGGCGCTGCTGGCGCTGTGCCGCTTCGGCCAGGGCCTGGGCCTGGGCGGCGAGTGGGGCGGCGCGGTGCTGCTGGCGACCGAGAACGCGCCGCCGGGCAAGCGCGCCTGGTACGGCATGTTCCCGCAGCTGGGCGCGCCGATCGGCTTCTTCCTGTCGGGCGGCATCTTCCTGCTGCTGAGCCAGACGCTGAGCGACGCCGAGTTCTTCAGCTACGGCTGGCGCATCCCGTTCCTGGCCAGCTCGCTGCTGGTGATCGTCGGCTTGTACATCCGTCTGAAGATCCATGAAACGCCGGACTTCCAGAAGGTGCTGGAAAAGAACGAGCGGGTCAAGGTGCCGGTCATCACCGTCTGGCGCGAGCACCGCCGGGTGCTGGTGCTGGGCACGCTGATCGCGCTGTGCACCTTCGTGCTGTTCTACCTGATGACGGTGTTCGCGCTCAGCTGGGGCACCACCGCGCTGAAATTCTCGCGCAAGGACTTCCTGATCCAGCAATTGTTCGCCGTGATCTTCTTCGGCGCCACCATCCCGCTCGCGGCGGTGTGGGCCGACCGCTACGGCCGCCGCCGCACGCTGATCTGGGTCTCGGCCGCGATTGCCGTATTCGGGTTGGCGCTGGCGCCGCTGTTCGGCTCCGGCAGCGCGGTGCAGGTCACCGTCTTCCTGTCGGTCGGCCTGGGTCTGATGGGCATGACCTACGGCCCGCTGGGCACCATCCTGTCCGAGCTGTTCCCGGCCGAGGTGCGCTACACCGGCGCCTCGCTCACCTTCAACCTGGCCGGCATCCTCGGCGCCTCGCTGGCGCCGTACGCCGCCACCTGGCTGGCGACCAACTACGGCTTGCAGTACGTCGGTTACTACCTGTCGGGCGCAGCGGTGATCAGCCTGGTGGCGCTGGTGATGGCGAAATCGGCCAAATAGGCCGACCGGCGCGGTTGTCATACAACCGCGCATCTTTCCGCTTGCTTATCCTGTTTTATGGTTGTACGATGACATACGACTTGAATGATCTCGTGGAGACCGAGAGATCATCACCAAAAACCATAATATAAAGTGATGCCATGAACCTGAGCGAGCCTGTGAGTGCGGTGGGTCAATCCGTCGGTAAATACCGCTGGACCATCTGTGCACTGTTGTTTTTTGCCACCACCGTCAATTATCTGGACCGCCAGGTATTGAGTCTGCTGGCCCCCTCGCTGTCGACGGAATTTGGCTGGAGTAATACCGACTACGCCAACATCGCCGCCGCCTTCCAATTCGTCTACGCGATTTCGATGCTGTTCGCCGGCCGCGTGGTCGACAAGATCGGCACCAAGGCGGCCTATGTGGTCGCGATCTGCGTCTGGTCGATCGGCGCGCTGATGCACGCGGCCTCGGTGCCGATGGGCGAGGCCGGCGCCAAGGTGCTGGGCCTGTTCGGCGTGGTCGCCGTGCCGTCCATCGTCGGCTTCATGATTTCGCGCGCGGTGCTGGCGGTCGGCGAGGCGGGCAACTTCCCGGCCGCGATCAAGGCCACCGCCGAATACTTCCCGAAAAAAGAGCGCTCCTTCGCCACCGGCATCTTCAACTCCGGCGCCAACGTCGGCGCCATCCTGGCCCCGATCACGGTGCCGCTGATCGCCGCCGTGTGGGGCTGGCAGGCCGCCTTCATCATGATCGGCATGCTGGGCTTCATCTGGATGAGCGTGTGGCTGTGGCTGTACGAAAAGCCGGAGCAGCAAACGCGGCTGTCCAAGCAGGAGCTGGCCTACATCCGCAGCGACTCGGTGGCGCCGGTGGAGACCACGGAAGAAGCGTCGATCGCCGCCGCCAAGAAGGTGTCGTGGTTCCAGCTGTTGAGCTATCGCCAGACCTGGGCCTTCGCCTTCGGCAAATTCATGACCGACGGCGTGTGGTGGTTCTTCCTGTTCTGGCTGCCGACCTATCTGTCGGCGCAGTACGGCATGAAGGGCGAGGCCATCGTGCTGCCGCTGGCCGTGTTGTACAGCATGACGATGATCGGCTCGATCGGCGGCGGCTGGTTCCCGAGCTACTTCATGGCGCGTGGTTACGCGCCGTATGACGGCCGCATGAAAGCCATGTTGATGATCGCCTTCTTCCCGCTGGTGGTGCTGCTGGCGCAGCCGCTCGGTTCGATCAGCTACTGGATCCCGGTGCTGCTGATCGGCGTCGGCGCCTCGGCGCACCAGGCGTGGTCGGCGAATATCTTCACCACCGTGTCGGACATGTTCCCGCAAAAATCGGTGGCCTCGGTGATCGGCATCGGCGGCATGGCCGGCGGCATCGGCGGCGTGCTGCTGACCAAGCTGGGCGGCTGGGTGTTCGACTACTACAAATCGATCAACGACATCCACACCGGCTACATGATCATGTTCGGCATCTGCGCGCTGGCCTATCTGGTGGCGTGGGGCGTGATGAAGGCCCTGGTGCCGCGTCATAAGGAAATCACCGATCTGTAAGCGCGCCATATGGATGCTGGTGTCGTTGCTGGCCGTGGGCACGGCGGCGGCCGCCACCGGCATCCGCGTCCAGCCGTACGGCGTCACCGCCAAAGGTGAGCCGGTGGAGCGGGTCGTGCTGGAAAACGCGCGCGGCATGCGGCTGGTGTATATCGACTACGGCGCCACGCTGGTCGCCGCCGACGTGGCCGACCGCCACGGCAAGCGCCGCAACGTGGTCCTGAGCCTGCCCGATCTTGCCGCGTTCGAGAAAACCAGGGGGCGCTACGGCGCCATCATCGGCCGCTACGCCGGCCGCATCGGCAACGCGGGTTATACGCTGGACGGCAAACGCGTCAGCCTCCACGCCAACAGCCGGGGCGTCTTCATCCACGGCGATCCCGATCCGTACGACAAGCGCGTATGGCGGCGCCAGGACTTCGCCGACCGCGCGTCGATCGGCTCGATCTACCGCTTGCACAGTCCCGACGGCGACCAGAACTTCCCCGGCGCGATGGACATCAGCGTCACCTACCGGCTGCTGCGCGACAGCGACGAATTCCGCATCGAATACCGTGCCGTCTCCAGCGCGCCGACGGTGCTCAACCTGACCAACCACGTCTACTTCAACCTGGGCGGCGCCGCCGCCGGCGTCGAAGGCATGCAGACGCACCGCTTCCAGATCGACGCCGACCGCTACGCCGAAACCGACGCGCTGCGTGTGCCGACCGGCGTGTTGCGCGGCGTGGCCGGCACGCCGCTCGATTTCCGCGCCGGCGGCAGCGTCAGCGCGCGCTTGCGGGCGCCGCAGGACACGCCGTTGCAGGCGCCGAACGGCGGCTTGGCGGGCTACGATCACAGTCTGCTGTTCAGCAAGAAGGACGGGGCCTACGCCAGGGTGGCGACCATCGCCGATACGGCCAGCGGCACGCGCATGGAGGTGTGGACGTCGGAGCCGTCGGTGCAGCTGTACAGCGTGAATGGTTTCGACGGCAAGGAGGTCGGCAGCGAAGGCGTCGGCTACCAGCGTTATGGCGCCTTCGCCTTCGAAACCCAGCACCTGCCGGACAGCCCGAATCATCCCGAGTTTCCCAGCACGGCGCTGTATCCGGGGCAGCGTTTCGAGTCGACCACCAGTTTTCGTTTTTCCGCCACCGCGCCGCGACGCTAGACGGCGCATACCGACATGATAAGATTGTCGCTTTAGCGCAGCAACCGCCACGCTTTCCGACCATCCGATCATGAAAAAAAACGTAGCAACCATCCGCGATGTCGCGGCGGCGGCCGGGGTCTCGACCGCTACCGTCTCCAAGTTCGTCAACGGCGCGCAGCGCTTCTCGCCCGCCGTCGAAGCGACCATCAAGGAAGTGATCGCCAAGCTGGGCTACCGTTCCAATCCGCTGGCCGCCTCGATGATCACCGGCCGCACCAAGAGCATCGGCCTGTCGGTGCTGGACGTCAGCAATCCCCACTTCACCAGCATCGTCAAGGGCGCCAACCGGGTCGCGCAGGCGCACGGCTACACGGTGCTGCTGGTCGACACCGAGGAGAATCCCGGCCGCGAACGGCCCTTGCTGGAGGCGCTGAGCCGGCGCGTGGACGGCATCATCGTGTTCTCGCGCATGGTCGAGGCGGAAATGGACTGGATGACGGAGCTGGGCAAGCCGCTGGTGTTCTTCGGCCGCCTGACGCGGCTCGACATCCCGTGGGTGATCAGCGACGACCATCGCGGCGCCTACATGCTGACGCGGCACCTGGTGTCGCTGGGACACAAGCGCATCGCCTACCTGGGTTTTCCGCGTTCGCGGCGCGACGAGGAACGGCTGGGCGGCATCCGCGAATGCCTGGCCGCGCACGGGCTGGAGCTGGAGGTGCACGAAGGCAGCGCGCCGACGTCGGCGGAAGGGGAGCGGGTATGTTCGGCCATCATGCTGGGCGCCGAGCATCCCGAAGCGCTGATCTGCTACAACGACCTGATGGCGCTGGGCTTCATGAAATCGGCGCAGACGCTGGGTTTCAAGCTGCCGGAGGATATCTCGGTGGCCGGCTTCGATAATATTCAATACGGTTTATACACTTCACCGCCGCTGACCACGGTGGATCTGCAGAGCGAGCGGATGGGATCGGCCGCGATGGAAAAGCTGCTGGCCGCGATCGACGGCAAGACGCCGCCGAACACCACCACGATCGAGCCGCAACTGATCCTGCGCGGCTCGGTCGCCAAGCGCAGCTAGCCTCCTTCGGTGTCAGTGCCGACATTCGGACACGAGCTCAACCGTAATGGTCAGTTACGGTTGAGCTCGTGTCCGAATGTCGGCACTGACACCGCTGGGGTTAGAAGAAGTTGCCGACGTCCGGGCGGGTCGCCAGCGCCTGCTGGACGATGGCGGTGACGCGGGCGCGGTCGGCGCCTTGCAGCGGCTGTCGCGGACGGCGCACGTTTTCGTTGCCGACGCCGGCCAGCGTCTCCACCAGCTTCAGGTTCTGTACCAGCTTGTTCGAGACGTCCAGGTGCATCAGCGGCATGAACCACTGATACAGCTTGAGCGCTTCGTCCCAGCGCTTGGCCTTCATCAGCTTGTACAGCGCGACCGTCTCTTTCGGGAACGCGACCACCAGCCCGGCCAGCAGGCCGTCGGCGCCAACCGCCAGGCCTTCGAACGACAAATCGTCGACGCCCATGAACAGCTGATAGCGGTGACCGACGGCGTTGCGCAGGTCGGTGATGCGGCGCACGTTGTCGGTCGATTCCTTGATCGCGACGATCCATTCGCAATCGGCCAGTTCCTTGAAGTCGTCCGGCGTCAGGTCGACCTTGTACGACACCGGATTGTTGTAGACCATGATCGGCAGCTGCGCCGCCTTGGCGATGGTGCGCAGGTTGTCCATCGCTTCGCGTGCGTCGGCCGCGTACAGCACCGACGGCATCACCATCAGGCCCTGCACGCCCAGTTCATGCGCTTTTTCGACAAAGCGGCAGGCGGTCGCGGTGCGCGTTTCGCTGACGTTGACCAGTACCGGCACGCGGCCGGCGGCGACGTTCAGCGCGGTCCTGGTCACTTCCAGCTTTTCGTCGAACGACAGCGTGCTGGCTTCGCCCAGCGAGCCGCAGGTCATCAGTGCGTCGACGCCGCTGTCGATCTGGAACGCGAAGTGTTTTTCCATCGCGGCGTGGTCGAGATCCTCGTTCTCCTTGAACTTGGTGGTTACTGCGGGGAAGACCCCTTCCCATTTTGCTGCCGTCATGCTGTTCTCCTTGGTGAGTGCTAATCGATGATGCTTGAAACCCGTGCGGGCGATATCGGCAAGCGGACGGCGTCGGGACGCCAGCCGTACAGAATGTCGGTGGCGCCGCCGCAGATGCGGCCCTGGCACGGACCCATGCCGCAGCGCGTTTGCAGCTTGGCGTCGCGCCATGCGGTGTGCGTGCGCAGTTCGCCGTGGCGCACGTCTTCGCAGCGGCAGACGATGGTGTCGTCGTCGGCCAGCGTGGCCAGCTCCGGCCGCAGCGCGAAGGTGCGCGTCAGCCGCGCGGCGAATTTTTTCCAGTGGGCGCGGCGGCCGAAAGCCTCCTGCGCTTGCCCGACGTGGCCGCTGGCGGCCAGGCCTGCGATGCGGCCTTCGGCCAGTGCGAGGTCGACGCCGCCGACACCCGTGCTTTCGCCGGCGCAGTAGATGCCGGGCACGGTGCTGTGCTGCCATTCGTCCACGTGGACCGCGCCGTCCGTGGTCGTGCAGCCCAGTGCTTGCGCCAGTTCCAGGTTGGGCAGCAGGCCGTAGCCGCAGGCCAGGTAGTCGCATTCCAGCGATGCCGGTTCGGGCCGGCCGCCGCGTTGCACTTGCACCGATCGCAGCGCCTGGTCGCCGTGTGCGGAACGCACGTAGCTGTCGCGCAAGTAGGGAACGCCTTTCAGTTGGCGGGCCAGTTGCAGCGCTTGCGCGATCTTGGATGGTGTCGCCGCCAGGCTCAGAACGAAGCGCGCCAGCGCCGGCGTGGCGGCCTGCTCGACGATGGCGACGATGTGCGCGCCCTTGTCCCGCAGCGTGGCGGCCACCGCCAGCAGCAGCGGGCCGCTGCCGGCCACCACCACGCGTTTGCCTTGCAGCGGGTAGCCGCCCTTGGCCAGCGCCTGCAGGCCGCCGGCGCCGGTGACGCCGGGCAGCGTCCAGCCGGGGAAGGGCAACAGTCTTTCGCGGGCGCCGGTCGCCACGATCAGCTGGCTGTAACGCAGCGTTTCAGATGCGGTGGGCGTTTGCACCAGCAGCCGCCCGGCTTCCGGCGAATACAGGACGCGCGTCTGCCGCAACCATTGGACGTGTTCCGCCGCTTGCAGTTCGCGCCACAGCTGTTGCGCGCGCGGGTCGGCTTGTCGCTCCGGGCCGCCGCGCCAGATCTGGCCGCCGGCCAGTGGGTTGTCGTCGATGATGGCGACTTGTGCGCCATGCGTGGCCGCCGCGTGGGCAGCCGCCAGTCCGGCCGGACCGGCGCCGATGATGATGATGTCGTGGCGCTTCATGATACCGCTCCGGTTACCACTTGCATGCCTTCGGTGCAGAGCGTTTGGCAGGACAACTGGTGCATGCGGCCGTCGATGGTGACGCGGCACTCCTGGCAGATGCCCATGCCGCACAAGGGGGCACGCGGTGCGCCGCCGACCGAGCGGCGCGTCACCCCGCTGCTAGACATCGCGATCGCGGCGGCGACGCTGACGCCGGCGTCGACGCGAATCTCGCGCGCGTCGATGCGAAGCGTCACGCCACCGCCCGCGCCGATGCCGGCGCCATCGCCGATGTCGATGCTATTCATGGAAGCGCCCTGGAAGGTAAGGCGTGGTGGGGATGCGCGTGGTTTCGCCTTGCACCTGGGCGGCCAGCAGCTGCGCCGTCGCCAGCGAGGTGGTGATGCCCAATCCTTCGTGGCCGGTGGCCAGCCACAGCCCGCGCCGCGCCGCGCTGGGGCCGATCAGTGGCAGGCCGTCCGGCGTGGCGGCGCGCAGGCCGGTCCAGCAGCGCAGCACGTTCAGCTGCGCCAACTGCGGCGTGAAGGTGGCGGCATGACGCAGCATGCGCCGCAGCATGTCCGGCTCGACCTCCGGATCGACCGTGTCGAACTGGCGCGAGGAGCCGATCAGGATTTGTCCGGTGGGACGCGGTTGCAAATTGAACGCCACCGAATCGCCGCTGGCCGCATGGGCGCTCTTGATATAGCCCAGCTCCACCAGCTGATGCCGGACGAAGCCCGGATAGCGATCGGTGATCGCCAGGTGTCCTTTTTTCGGCTGCATCGGCAGCTCCGGCAGCAGCGCGGTCGAGCGCGCGCCGGCGGCCAGCACGATGTGCTGCGCCTGGTGTCGCGTGCCGTCGGCCAGCAGCACGCCGTGGTCTTCGATCGCCGCGACCGTGGCGCGACGGGACACGGCGCCGCGCCGCATGGCGCGGTCCAGCAAGATGCGCGCGCTCTTGGGCGGATACACCAGCCCATCGCCGCCGACCAGCAGCCCGCCAGCCAAGCCGGCCCGTAACTGCGGCTCGCGCTCATACAGGCGCGCCGGCGACAACAGCTCGCAATCGAGACCATGCGCCGACAGCGTTTGCGCCTTGACGCGCGCGGCCTCCAGTTCCTCCTCGTCGGCGGCGACCCAGATGGTGCCGCAGCCGCTGTACTCATGCCGCTGCGGCCGGTCGCCCACCAGATCCTTCCATAGCGCGACCGAATACGACGACAGCGCCAGCTCCGCCGCGTTGTCGTCCATGACCACCAGGTGGCCCATGCCGGCGGCGGTGGCGCCGCCGCCGGCGATGTCCTGCTCCACGACCGTCACCCGCAGCCCGCGCTCGCTGAGCGCGTCCGCACAGGCGGCGCCGACGATGCCGGCGCCGATGACGATCACGTCCGGATTGTTCACCGGATGCCCCACACGAAAGGATCGGTGGGATCGAGGATCAACTGGGCCTGCGCGTTGACCCAGGCCTTGCCGCGTATGCTGGGAATCAGTTTCTCGCCCTGGTATTTGTACGACGCTTCGAACACGCTGCCGATCACACTCTCCTGCTTCCACAGCGCGCCCTCGGCCAGCTTGCCGTCGGCCGCCAGGCAGGCCAGCTTGGCGCTGGTGCCGGTGCCGCACGGCGAGCGGTCGTAGGCCTTGCCGGGGCAGAGCACGAAACTCTGGCTGTCGGCGCCGGTGCGCGATGGCGCGAACAATTCGATATGGTCGATCAGCGCGCCGTCGTCGCCGGTGACGCCGTCGCGGACCAGCGCCGCGCCGATGGCCGCGCTGCAGGCCGTCAGCGCTTCGACGTTGTGCACGCCCAACTCCAGGCCATGGTCGGCGACCAGGAAGAACCAGTTGCCGCCGTAGGCCACATCGCCGGTGACCGTGCCGTAGCCCGGCACCTCGACCGCGACCTGCGCGCGGCTGCGGTACGAGGCCACGTTGTCCACGGTGACGCCGCCGTCGGCGTGCAGTTCCGCCTCGACCACGCCGACCGGCGTATCGATGCGGTGCCGTCCCGGCCCGATGCGTCCCATGAACGCCAGCGACGCGATCAAGCCGATGGTGCCGTGGCCGCACATGCCGAGGTAGCCGACGTTGTTGAAGAAGATGACGCCGGCCACGCAGTCGGCCGCATGCGGTTCGCACAGCAGCGCGCCGACCAGCACGTCCGAGCCGCGCGGTTCGCACACCACGGCGGAACGGAAGTTGTCGTGCGCGGCGCGCAGCATGGCCACGCGTTCGCTCAAGGGGCCGGCGCCCAGGTCCGGGCCGCCGTCGGTGACCAGGCGGGTGGGTTCGCCGCCGGTGTGGGAGTCGATGATGGAGATGGTTTTCATGCTCGAATCTTAGGCTTCCCGGGCGCCGCTGTCTTGCACCGTCTGCGCACGATGAATGACGAAATCTGCACAACCGCAAAAAACCTCGCTACAATCGGCGGCATGGAAACCGACTCCCCGCACGACGACGCGCGCCGCGCCCTGGGCGCCGGCATCGCCGATCCTTTCTTCGCCGAGGCGCTGTTCGACGCGCTGCCGGACGTGGTGTTTTTCGTCAAGGATGAGCAGGCGCGCTACGTGGTGGTGAACCAGACGCTGGTGCAGCGCTGCGGCCAGCGGCACAAGTCGGCGCTGATCGGGCGCACCCCGGCCGAGGTTTTCGCCCATCCGTTCGGCCAGACCTACATGGCGCAGGACATGGCGGTGCTGGCCGGCGACAGCGACATCGAGGACCAGCTGGAGCTGCACCTGTATCCCAACCGCGACCCGGGCTGGTGCCTGACGCGCAAGACCGCGCTGCGCGACGCGCACGGCCGCATCGTCGGCCTGACCGGCGTCTCGCGCGACCTGGCGATGGCGGACAAGAAGAACCCGGCCTACCGCAAGGTGGCGGCGGCGGTGACGCTGATTCATGAGCAGTACGGCCAGCCGCTGCATCTGCCGGACCTGGCGCGCACCGCGAATATGTCGGTGGCGCAGATCGAGCGCTACTTCCTGCGCATCTTCCACCTGACACCGCGCCAGATGATCATCCAGACCCGCGTCGACGCCGCCTCGCGCATGCTGGCCGGCGACGCCAGCGTGGCGGAGATCGCGCAAGCCTGCGGCTACGGCGACCACTCCGCCTTCACCCGCCAGTTCAAGGCCACCACCGGGCTCACGCCCAGCCAGTACCGCCAGCTGTCGACCGGCCGGCCTTAGGCCGACTGCTGGGTGGCGCGGCGTTCGATATCGGCCACTTCGACCCGGTTGCGGCCCAGCTGCTTGGCGCGATACAGCGCCGCGTCGGCCGCCTTGAGGAAGGCGACCACGGAATCGTGCTCGCCCGGGACCACCATCGCCACCCCGACGCTCACCGTCAGCACGCCGACGGGGGAGGTGAGATGCGGCGTCTTCATCGCCTCGATGGCGCGGCAAATATTGGATGCGGTGGCCAAAGCCTGTTCCTCGCTGCCCGCTTGCGCGATCAGTGCGAACTCCTCGCCGCCGTAGCGCGCCACGAAATCGCCGCTGCGGCGGATGCGCGCGGTCAGCTCGCACGCCACCGCGCGCAGCACGTCGTCGCCGGCCTGGTGGCCGTAGTGGTCGTTGTATTGCTTGAACAGGTCGACGTCCAGCATCGCCAGCATCAGCGCCTGCTTGCCGCGGCGGGCGCGGCTCCATTCGGTCGCCAGCGTTTCGTCGAAGCGGCGCCGGTTGGCGATGCCGGTCAGGCCGTCGGTGGCGCTGATCGCCGCCAGCCGGTCGTTCGATTGTTCCAGCTCGCGGGTGCGGTCGCGCACGCGGCTTTCCAGTTCCCGTTCGCGCGCCTGCAATTCGCTCAGCAGCACCGCGAAGCCGATGCCGACGATGCACAGCGTCAGGATGAACTCCTGCGCGCGCACCACCTCCAGGTGCGCCGCCACCTCGCCGAAGGGTTTGAGGCCGGTGCTCATCATCATCGCCGTGGCCAGCGAGATCAGCGCCACGAACAGCGTGGTCAGACGCGTGCCGAAGCGGAAGGCGATCACCGCCACCGCCGGCAGCAACAGCGTCGGCGTGACGGAGACGCCGTCGATCTCGCCGCCGTGGGCCGACAGGATGGCGGTCGCCAGCAATAGCGTCAGCACCAGCGCCATGTCGTCCCAGCGGGTCAGGCGCACGCGCTGGTGCTGGCGCTGGGTGAAGGCCAGCAGCAGCGGCGTGTAGATCAATAATCCGAGACCGTCGCCGAACCACCACACCCGCGCCAGCGTGAGGTAGGACGTGGTGGCGCCGCCGAACTGCTGCAGCACCACCGCCGCCAGCAGGCCGGCCAGCATCGCGCCGAACAACGGTCCGGCGAGGATGAACTTGACCAGGTCCTGCACCCGCTGCAGCCGGAACGAGGCGCCGCTGCGCCGCATCAGGTAATAGGTGAAGAAGATCTCCAGCAGATTGACGACGCTCAGCAGCACCGCCTCGTACCAGGGGAAGGGCACCAGGTTGGCCAGCACGTCGGAACTGAAGGTGAGGCAGGCCAGCAAGGGCGCGCGCTGGCCGCGAAAGCGCAGCAGCGCCGCCAGCAGCACCGCGTTGGGCAGCCAGACCACCACCGAATTTTCCGGCGTGACGGCGCAGAAGAAAGTGAGTTTGACGCTGGCGAAGTGAAACAGGGGAAGCAGCAGGCAAAACAACCAGTTCGGTCGTTCCCAGAATTTGTGGCGTTTTATCATTGACAGATGATTCCCGACAACCCGGGGCCTGTCAATCCCCGGGTATCGGCGGTTCACCTATCCATTGGTCAGGCTTTCACCTACATAAACGCGGTAATGGCGGATGCGGCCGGTGACGCCCTCCGCGCCCTGGCGCGGCGTGTAGCGCATGCCGGCCACGATCGCGGGCTTGCCCAGGTCGATGATCAGGCGATGCGGGTGGGCCGGATGCGGCGCCTTGCCGCTGTAAGCCGTGTGCCAATGGTCGGTGTTCTGGCCATTGATGGCATTGAGCGCGGAGCCGTCCTCCTTGGTGGCTTCCTCGCTGCTGGCGTAGGCGATGGTCCAGTTGGACTGGTTCAGCGGCTTGCCGTCGACCCCGAGCAAGGCCAGTTCGGCCACGGCGGCGTAGCCTTTGCCGTCGAAGGCGTCCAGCGATTCGAGGCAGAACTGGCGGCCGCTGGCTGGCTGGGCGAACAGCACATCCTGCGTCGCCGCGCCGCGCGCGAACTCGCCTTCGTGCACCGGCTTGACGCCGTCCAGCCGCGGCTTGACCTTGCTCGGCGGGCGAGGCAGATCGCGGTCGGGACGCAGCCGGTCCAGGATCGGCATCTTCAGGCCGGCGATGCGCGCGCTTTGCGGCCCGGTCAGGTCCAGCACCACCACCTCGTTGCGTCCGCGCTTGATCCATGGGCCGGGCAGGTACATGGTCTGCGTCGGGCCGATGCTCCAGTAGCGCCCCAGGCAGCGGCCGTTGACCCAGACGATGCCCTGGCCCCAGCCCGACATGTCGAGGAAGGTGTCGCCGGTTTGCGCCGCGTCGAAGCCGCCGCGCCAGAAGGCCGGGCCGGCGCTGCGGCCGGTCTTCCATGTCAGCGCCGGAAGCACGCCGTCGGCGTCGAAGTCGATGGCGCGGATTTCCCAGTTTTCCAGCGGTTTCCCGCCCAGCAGCACCGGGCCGTGCAGGCCCTTGCGGTCGTGGATCTCGACGCCGAAGTTGACGCGGGCGATGGTGTACAACAGGATCTCCAGCGTCGCCGGCTGGTCGCGCGCCGGCAGGTCGACGCTGAAGCGGCGGTGGCGCGTGTCCATCGTACCGACCTGCTTGCCGTCGAGGTGGACCCAGGCCAGGTCGCGCACCTTGGCCGCCTCCAGCGTGGCGGCCGGGCCGGCGGGCAGCGTGACGCGGTACGACACCAGGCCACGGCTGATATCGTACTGTTCGATCGGCTGCGGCGAGACGGCCTTGATGACGGCATTGGGCGCCATCGCCGCCATCGCCGCGAGCACCGGCGACGATTCCTTGAACGCGAACGGCGCGATGGCGATCAGCGCGTTCTGCGGCGGCGCGGCGGGCAGCGTTTCGCCGGTCATCAAATGCGGCTTGATGCCGTCGCGGTAGGCCTGGAACTTCTCGCCGGTCCATCCAGCCTCGCTGATCGGGGCGTCGTAGTCGTAGCTGCTGGTGTCGGGGCGGAAGGGGCGGTCGCAGCCGCCCCACAGACCGAAGGTGGTGCCGCCGTGCGCCATGTACAGGCTGAACGAGCCGTTCGCCTTCAGCATGGTCTGGATGTCGGCGACGGCGCCGTTGGCCGAGCCGCGACGGTGCGGCGCGCCCCAGGTGTCGAACCAGCCGGAGTAGTATTCGCCGCACATGCGCGGCCCCTTCTGCACCTTGTCCAGTTCCTTGAAGCCGGCCGCCGGATCGCTGCCGAAGTTGACCACGTCGAACAGGCCGTCGATGTGCGACTTGACCACGGCGTTGGTCGGGTTGCACTGGAATAGCGGCACGTCGAAGCCGGCGCCGAGCAGCATGGCGCGCATCTCGCGCATGTAGTCGAGGTCTTCGCCGAAGAAGCCGTATTCGTTCTCGACCTGCACCATCAGTATCGGGCCGCCTTTTGTGATTTGCTGCGCCCCGAGCACGCGGCCCACTTCGGCCATCCAGCGCCGCGCCGGCTGCACGAAGCTGGCCTCGCGCGTGCGCAGGAAGGCGTCGCCGGGACTTTTCAGCAGCCACCATGGCAGGCCGCCCATTTCCCATTCGGCGCAGGCGTAGGGACCGGGACGCAGGATCACCCACAAGCCCTCCTGCTGCGCCAGGCGGCAGAATTCGGCGGCGTCGCGCTGCCCGCGCCAGTCGTATTTACCTTCGCGCCATTCGTGGTAGTTCCAGAACAGGTAGGCGCAGACGGTGTTCAGGCCCATCGCCTTGATGGCTTTCAGCCGATGGGTCCAGTATTCGCGCGGGACGCGGGCGAAGTGCATTTCGCCGCAGCGGATTTGCAAGCGCTGGCCGTCGAGCAGGAAGTCGTTGTCGCCGATGGCGAAGCGCGGCGTGGCCGCGGAGGCTGCGCCCGCAGGCAGCAGCATGCCGCCCATCGCCGCGCCGGCGCCGCGCAGCACGCGGCGCCGTGATTCCAGGGGTTTGCTCATTAATAGTCCACCGGGTAGTCTTTGGGGAATTTGGCGCCTGCGAAGGCTTTCTTCTGCGTCCAGTCCTGCGCCGGCGCGGTCCAGTAGCTGTCGGTCGGCGCGAGGCCCAGCGGCAGCAGGCTGGCCGAGGCGATGTACATGCTGCCGTTGTTGGAGTACCAGTCGCCCAGCTCCGGATGATGGCCGACGAAGCCGATGGTCAGGTAGCCGTCCTTGGTGAAATTGCTCGGCTCCGTCCACACCGCCCGGTGCACCGCTTGCAGCGCGGCGCGCACCTGGCCCTCGGGCAGGCTGGCCGGCAGCTGCTTGCGCAAGGCCAGCAAGGCCAGCGGCTGGAACGCGGCGGTGCGATAGGTCAGCGAGCGGCCGATCGGCGCAAAGGTGCCGTCCGTGCCGATGAAACGCTCCAGGTGCTCGCCATAGCGCTGCATGCGCTTGACCGCCTGCGCCCGCAGTTCGCTCGGCTTGCCCTTCCAGAATTCGCCCTTGCGCTCATCGAGCACGTCGAGGATTTCGACCAGCATCGGATGCATGACGAAGGCGTTGTAGTAGTCGAAGTGGAAGGCGTCGCCGTCCTTGTACCAGCCGTCGCCGACATACCATTCGTTGAGCTTGCGGATCGCGACGTTCATGCGCAGCGGATCGAACTCCTCGCCGATCGACATCAGCCAGGCCTCGTTCATCGCGGCGAACAGCATCCAGTTGATGTACGGCGGTTCAATGCGGCGCAGCGACTTGATCTCGGCGATGATGCGTTGCTTGGTCCTGGCGTCCAGCGGCTCCCACAGCGCTTTCGGCGCGCGCATCAGCGCGTTGGTGTAGTAGGCCGAATCGACCAGCGTCTGGCCCGGCGCCTTCCATTGCAGGTAGTCCGGACTGGCCGGATCGACCGAGTTGGTATAGCTTTGCAGCGCCAGTTGATGCAGACGCTTGCGGGTGGCGCCTTCCGGCGTGCCGTCGTCGGCCAGGGCCAGCCACGGCGCGATGCCGGCGATCAGGCGGCCGAAGCATTCCAGATACGCGACGTTCTTGTCGCGGCCATCCCAGGTCGGGCTGACTTCCAGCGCGAAGTTCTTCTTCAGCGTGCCGGCCGCCATGTTGACCAGCACCGGTTCGGACATCTTCTGCGCCAGCGCCGCCAGCTCGGCGCGGCCGTTGCCGGCCGGCCCGGTCTTGGCGGCGGCCGTCGCCGCGGCGGCGCCTTGCGCCGCCAGCATGCCGCCGGCGGCCGATCCGGCCACCATCGCCTGGATGAAATTACGTCGTTCCATTGAGTCTCCGTTGTTTATTGACGCAGCAGGCGCACCAGCTCCGACGACGCCAACAGGTAGGCGCCGACGCCGAACGCCGTGGTCGAGTTCTGATCCACCACCTGGCCAGGGATCGCGCGGTCGCCGATCGGCTGCACGTAGCCGATCTTGCCGTCCGCTTGCAGCGCGGTCTTGCTCAGGTAGTGCCAGCCCTTGCGCACCGTCGGCAGGTACTCGTCGCGATCGAGCACGCCGTTGTTGATGCCCCACAGGTAGCCGTAGACGAAGAAAGCGGTGCCGCTGGTCTCCGGTCCCGGCGCGTGCTGCGGATCGAGCAGGCTGCGGGTCCAGTAGCCGTCGGCCGATTGCGCTTTCTTCAGCGTCTGCGCCATGCCCTTGAACTTGGCCACGTATTCGGCGCGGTAGGGATCGTCCTTCGGCAGATCCTTCAGCACCTTGGCCAGGCCGGCGAACACCCAGCCGTCGCCGCGCGACCAGAAGTCCTTCTTGCCGTTGACGCTCTGGTGCTTGGGATAGACGTAGCGCGCGTCGCGGTAATACAGCTGCTCGGCGTCGTCGAACATGATGCTGTTCGAGTACTGGAAATATTCGTGCAGCTTGTCCAGGTACAGGCGGTTTCCGGTGATGTTGTACATCTTGGTCATCACCGGCATCACCATGTACAAGCCATCCGACCACCACCAGTAATCCTTGTTGGCGGTGCTCATCTGGTATTCCATCACCTCGCGGGCGCGGGCGATCTTTTGCGGATCCTTATCCAGCTGATACAGGTCGGCGTAGGTCTGGAAGCAGATCTGCCAGTCGCCGAACATTACATGGTCGTCGGTCTCGCCGTACTGGTACTTCCATGTGGACTTGTCGGTGGCCTTGGCGCCTTGCCACTGATTGTGCCTGGCCCAGTCCTCCGAGTACTTGCGGTAGGCGGCGTTGCCGGTGATCTGGTAAGCCTCCATATTCCCGGTGTGGTAGGCGGCGATATCCCAGAACGCCCATTTCTGCGGGGCTTCGCGCTGCTGCCAGTAGCCGTTGACCTTGTTGATGATGCCGACCACCTCCTGCTCGGACGTGTCGACTGCCGGCTGCAGCGTGCTGCAGCCGGCCAAACCCAGCGCCAGGGCGCCGGTCGCAAAGAGTCGTTTCATCATGGATTACAGTTTTCCCCGGATGCCGAATTTGATCGTGCGACCATCATACTTGGCATAGTCCATGCGCGTCTTCTTGCCGCTGCCGTACTGGCCGCTGGCGTCCTCGAAGTAATCCTGCGCCAGCGTGTTGCTCAGGTTGAGCGCATCGATGCGGAACTCGAGGCTGTCGCTGATCTTGTAGCTGATGTTGGCGTCGAGGTAGCCGCGTCCCGCGCGCCAGCGGATCAGGTCATCGCCCAGGTTGCGCGGGTTATCCGGGTGCAGCGACTTGTCCTTGTAGTTGTAGGACATGCGCAACGCCAGCGGCCCCTGCTCGAAGTAGATGGTGGCGCTGTAGGCATACTTCGGCACCGAGTTGACATCGATGACCTTGCCCGCGTTGGTGATCCACGCCGCGCTGTTGAAGGGGCTGATGTGGGTGTAGCTGCCCAGCGCACCCAAGCCATTGAACGGCGCCGGCAGGAAGCTGAAGGCCTGTTGGTAAGCCAGCTCGTAGCCTTTCAGCGTCTGTTCGCCGGCGTTGGTGTAGGTGCGCAGCGTCATCGCCAGGTTCGGATCGACGTGGCCGTTCGCATCCTGGAACAACGGGCCGAGCGCGGTGTCCGGCAAGCCGAGCGAGGAGAACGGCACCACCTGGGTGTTGGCGACGGTGGCGTCGGTCAGCTTTTTCTGGAACACGGCGGCCGACAGCAGGCTGCCCGGCTGGAAGTACCATTCCAGGCTGGTGTCCAGGTTCTTCGACTGCTGCGGACGCAGGTTCGGATTGCCCGACGTGGCCGAGTTGTCGAACTGGTTCGGGATCACCGTCTGCGCCGCGATGATCGACAGCGAGGCGCGGGTGATGGTCTTGCCCCACGAGGCGCGCCACATCAGGTTGTCGGTCAGGTCCAGCGCGCCGCTGACGGCCGGCAGCAGATTGTTGTACGAGCCTTGCTCATGGTTCGGCGAGTACACCAGGCTGGTGCCCTTCTGCTTGAAGTTGTCGATCTTGGTCTCGGTGTCGGAGAAGCGCACGCCGGCGTTGAAGCGCAGCTCGTGGCCGCCGACCGATCCCTTGAAGTCCGACTGCACGAAGGCGGTCTTCACATCCTCTTCCGCCTCGAAGCTTTGCGACGGCGTGAACGCCGACGCCGGGTTGTAAGTGTTCGGATCGAACTGCGAGTAGAAGTAGTTGCTGTTCCACGTCGCCCAGCTGTGCGGCCAGCCGGCGCCGAAGTCCAGGTTATCGATCGGCAGCTGGCTGGTCATCGCGCTGCGCAAGCCGGCCGCGCCGATGCTGTTCAACTTGGCCGTCGCCAGCGAGGTGCCGTTGCGCTTGTTGACGCCCTTGATGGTGGCGACGTAGGTCAGGCCGGTCTTCAGGTGGCCGGTCCATTCGCCGGGCAGATCGTAGTCCCAGTCGGCCATCACGCGCGCCTGCTTGCCCTTGTCGGTTTCCTTGGTCCAGCCGGTGCCGATGGTGAAGCCGGACCAGTTGTTCGGATCGGTGTAGCTGGTCGGCGACGACAGCGACGGGTAGACGTGGTCGTCGCCGTAGCCGATGGTCGACGTGGCGCCGTAGATGTAGCCGGACAGCTGGCCGGTGGCGCTGGTGGCGGTGCTCTGATTCAGGCTGGCCTGGCCGGACAGCGTCAGTTTCGGGCTGGCTTTCCAGCTGGCGTTCAGTGCGCCGTAGCCGAACTTGGTTTCGTCCTCGGTGTATGCCGCGCCGGCGTTGTAGGTGGTGTTGGCGAAGGTGCCGGTCAGCAGGTTGGTGGTCGGGTCGATCTGCACGTTGACCGGAATCAGGCCGTTGTGGCCGGTGGCGCCCTCCGCCAGATTGCGGTTGGTGGTGCTGGTGCTGCGGATCAGGATGCCGAACAGCTGCTCCTTGCGGGTGTTCTCCAGCTTGGAGTACATGGTGTCGAAACTGACGTTCAGCGTCGGCGTCTTCCACTGCACGGACGAGACCAGGCCGTCACGCGTACGCTCGTTTTCCGAACCGTAGAAGCGGTAGATGCGCGGCAGGAAGGCCTTGGCGATCTGGTCGCGGGTGTAGCCGCCCAGGTTGGCGCGCGGATCGTCGAAGTCCAGCGTGTAGGCGAAGTTGCCTTTGACCGGGCTCTGGCTGCCGTTGAAGGAGCTGTTGTAGCCGCCGGTGGCCTCGAAGCCGGAGCGGGTGTTGATGCTGCCAGAATGCGACACGCCGACCAGGAAGCCCAGATTGTCCCAGGTGTTGGAGAACAGCGCGAAGCCGTTCGGGTCGTTGTGCTTGGAGCTGGTGTTGTAGGTGTCGGTCAGGCCGTAGCGGATGGTGCGCTTCGGATTGTCGAACGGACGCGGGGTCTGTAGATCGACCACGCCACCGAGGCCGCCCTCGGTCAGCTCGGCCAGCGGCGATTTGTAGAAGTCGACGCGGCCGAACAGTTCGGACGCGAACACGTCGTAGTTGAAGCCGCGCGCGGCCGAGCCGATGGTGGCGGTCGAGGTGGTGTTGACCGGCGCGCCGTTCAGCGTGGTGACCGAGTACTCGGTCGGCAGGCCGCGGATCGAGATGCGCTGGCCTTCGCCGGACGATTCGTCGCGGTTCAGGATCACGCCCGGCACGCGCTGCAGCGATTCGGCCACGTTCGCCTCGGGGAATTTGCCGATGTCCTCGGCGACGATGGAGTCGCGCACGCCGATGGCCTGCTGCTTCAGGTTCAGCGCTTTTTGCAGGCTGGAGCGGAAGCCGGTCACGGTCACGGTGTTTTCCGGCGAGGCCAGCGCCTGCGCCGCGATGTCGGCGTCGGCGGCGGCCGGGGCGGTGGTCGGGGCGGCCGGCAGTTGCGCCGGCGCTTCCTGGGCCAGCGCCGCTTGGTTGTACATCGCCGCCAATGCTAGCGGTACCATTGTCTCCAGTATTTTCTTTTTCATATCGTCCTCAGTCTCATTCGGGATCTCTGAGTAGTCTCCTCAGTACGGTCAGACTAAGCATTTACTAGGCACCCGGCAACCGGGCCGAATTCGACGCCGTCTGGCGGCCGTTTTTGCCCGCCGCACTGTGAAAACGCGCAAAAACCAGTCTTGACCAGGGCGCAAAAATGGTCGAAACAATCAAATTACTGATTATTTACTAGCGTGGTATTCCCACTTCGTATAGGCGAACGCAAATTTTCTATACGAAGTTGTGGAAAAAAACCTACGCCAGCAGAAAATCGTTTTCCAACTTGGTGATTTTCATAATTGCCTGTAAACCGGAGAAGGAGGAAACTTGGCGCCCCGACACTCTGCGGCAGATGCTTAATGAAATCACTTTCACTCGTGGCCATCGCGGCTGCCCTGGCCTCGGCCTCGCTGGCGCAGGCCGCGCCGCTGGTCACCCTGGACCGCAACGGCGCCTGGGTCTCGATCCAGGCCTACGGCCCGAACATCGTCCACGTCAGCATCGCCGCCGACAAGGCGGAGGCGCTCAAGGCGCCCGGCTACGGCATCATCGCCGAGCATGCGGACGCCAGCGCCTTCAAGCACAGCGCCGGCGCCGACGGCGACACGTTCGCCTCGGCCGGGATGACGCTGCACGTCGATCCGGCGCCGGCGCCGCGCGTGCCGACCATGGGACAGAAATACTTCGCGCCGTCGCTGGCGCCGGTCGGCCTGCAGGTCAAGAACGCCAAGGGCGAGACGGTGCTGCGCATGAACGGCTGGGAGATGTCGCCGCAGACCGTCAACACCGAGAAGACCTACCAGGTCGGCGCCAGCTTCGCCGCGCCGGCCGACGAGCATTACTATGGCATGGGCCAGAACCAGGAATCGCTCGGCCCGCTGGACCTGCGCGGCCGCACCATCGACTGCGCCCACTGGTACGACGCGCCGGCCGGCGAGACGGTGTGCGTGCCGTTCATGGTCAGCTCCAAGTCGTACGGCATCGTCTGGGACAACGCCTCGGCCACGCGCTTTGTCGCCGGCATCAATGGCCGCACCATGTTCCAGTCCAAGGTGGGGGAGCGGGTCAGCTTCTTCGTCATCACCGGCGACAAGCCGGACGCGCTGTACTCGGGCTATGCGCGGCTGACCGGCAAGACGCCGATCCCGCCGAAGGCCGCCTTCGGCCTGATCCAGTCCAAGGCGCGCTACGACAGCCAGGAATCGCTGCTGACGGTGGCCAAGACCTACCGCGAGAAGAAGTACCCGCTCGACGTCATGGTGCTGGACTGGTTCTACTGGACCCGCATGGGCCAGATGGACATCAACCCGGCCGAGTTCCCGGATCCGGACGGCATGAACAAGCAGCTGCACGACATGGGCATGCAGTCGATCATCTCGATCTGGCCGCGCTTTGAGACGGCGGGGCGCTACTTCAACGAGCTCGATACCAAGGGCTATCTGCTGAAGGACAAGGAGGGCAAGAGCGTCGACGGCCTGCCGTTCCGCTCCGACCGCACCGGCGGTTTGATCGACCCGACCAATCCGGCCGCGCGCGCGTGGTTCTGGGAAAAGGCGCGCGACAACATCCTGTCGCACGGCTTCGACTATCCGTGGCTGGACGAGACCGAGCCGGATCTGGTGCCGGACGGCTTCTTCTACTCGATCGGCTCGGGCGACCGCTATCACAACCTGTTCCCGCTGATGCACGTCGAAGGCGTGGCGCAGAACCTGCGCGCCTGGAAGCCGAGCAAGCGGGTGCTGATCCTGTCGCGCGCGGCGTATCTGGGATCGCAGCGCACCGGCGCGTTGTTCTGGTCGTCGGACATCCAGCCGACGTGGGAAGCGCTGACGCGCCAGGTGCCGTCCGGCTTGAACATGACCGCGTCCGGCATCGCCTACTGGGGCAACGACATCGGCGGCTGGCAGAAGCTGTCGCCGACCACGCAGGCGACCAAAGCGCCGTTGCTCGATCCTTCCGACGCGCGCGACGTGGTCGGCCAGTATCACGACTATCCCGAGCTGTTCACGCGCTGGTTCCAGTACGGGACCTTCCTGCCGACGCTGCGCGTGCACGGCGACCGCAAAGGCGCCGAGCTGTGGGCCTTCGGCCGCGCGGCGGAAACCATCCTGGCCGATTACGACCGTCTGCGTTATCGTTTGATTCCGTATCTGTATTCGAGCGCCAAGGGCACCTACGACACCGGCGCGCCGTTCATGCGTCCGTTGTGGATGGACTTCGGCGGCGATGCCAACGTCGCCAACATCGGCAACCAATACATGTTCGGCCCGGCCTTCCTGGTGGCGCCGGTGACGGAGCAGGGCCAGACGCAGAAGGATGTCTACCTGCCGGCCGGCGCGGACTGGTACAACTACTGGACCAACGAGAAGTTCAGCGGCGGCCAGTGGATCAAGGTCGCGGCGCCGATCCAGCAGATACCGGTGTTCGTCAAGGCCGGCTCGATCGTGCCGGTGGGCGCGGATGTGCAGTCGACGGTGGGCAAGCAAGCGATCGCCGCGATTCACGTCTACCCGGGCAAGGACGGCGAGTTCGCGCTGTACGACGACGACGGGTCGAGCTACGACTACGAAAAAGGCAAAGGCGCGACCACCACCACGCTGCGCTGGGACGACGCCAAGCAAACCCTGAGCGCCAGCGGCGGCGACAAGGCGCTGGCCGGATCGGCGGCGAAGCTGGTCAAGGTGATCGGCAAGTAAGAATGGAAAGGCCAGCGTGAAGCTGGCCTTTTTTTTGACGGTGTTGAACTCTACGGACGCGTTACCTAATGTGATTATTTTCGAGACTCAAAGGCATTTCTTTTCCTAATTTCCGATTTAATATCTGCGCTGATTCCGATATCTATAAGGTAGCGATCCAGACCAATTGTGCTATCGCAACTGTCGGCGCACCAGAGACGAAATGTCATCTCATATTTTTCCGGAACAACAAGCATTGCTGTCTTCATGAAGTTATTGCTTCCGTTTCGAACGTGTTCGCGTAATTGTTTGCGCCCTTGTGAAGTGAGGTCAAACCACTGTGTGTTGAGTTCCGGTTGCCACCCGCCGGCTTGGAACTGGTGCTGCAATATTTCAAGCGTCGTCATAGCCTGATCGAACGTCACTTTCTTTAACATGGGTGAAGTAGAAATGTCATCGACCTTTTGGTCCATGTATCCAATCGCTGCGAATGTCGTCGCCGGCAGAGTGAAACCATGTATGGGATCATTAAATTTAATGACGACAGCAGGCTCTTGGACCCAAGTCGCGCCTGATCCATTTGGATGGTTCGGGATGTTCGAAGAGGCGATGACCGGGAAGGTCGATGAACGTACCACCTCATCGAAAGTCTGCCCAATTCGCACAGACAGGATAGCTGATGCCGGAATTCGAATATAGCTCCATGCCACAAATCCTAGTAACGCGGCTATGGCGATATAACGACTATTCATTTCAGCCCGCCGTCTAGCGCGATTCGCTGAATCGATGCTTCCAAGGCTTCGCGATTATCGCTGTTTAACATCGCATTAAAGCGAGCCGCTGCCGCGTACACAAAAGCCATACGTTGGTCCTGATGGTACAGCTTGGCTGTTTTGTTCTTTGAAAACCAGATGTTGTACGAATCATTTTTTGCTCGACACTCCGAGGAAAGTGTTAGTTCGATCTCTGCGGCTGCGCCATTGGGAAAGCCGGTCGCCCAAGAAAATTGATTGGCGTCGAGGGCGCGGCGCATCGCGACGTCGTTATAGATCGCCGCCTGTAGTATGTTAATTTGCTCATGGTAAGCCAATCTTTCCACGCTTTTTGCAATCTGATTTGTGTCGATCAGATTGAAAGCGTTGACGATCACGTTAAAGGGCTTGCCAAATTCAAGCTTATTCTTCATAACAGGCCATAAGACCTGCTGGGTAATTGCGATGCGCTCCGGAAGGCAATTTGCCAGGTGTTCGGCTCCACGCAGCATGTAGAAGCGGTGCAGTGGATAGATGTCGAGGAACAGTGTCGTATTTCCCAGCGCGAGTTGTTGGAACATGTATGCCGAGCTTCCGCTGATCCCGCTTGGCATGATGTCGATGGCCGCGCCATCGCTGCTGTTCAGGATGTCGGTCCGAGCGTGGTTTTGCCGCATCTCATCTTGCGCCTTCTCGATATTGCCGGCCGCATGCAGCAGGCCGCAGCCGACTTGTTTGGAGGCGAACGCGGCCAAGCCGGCCCACTGGAAACGTTTGTCCGCCAGCCATAGCTGGGCGTAGGCTTTGTTGATCTGGCGATTGCGCTGGATGGGGTCCGCGATCAGTTTGCCGCCTGATGTGATCCACGCCTCCGCCTCCTTCTGCACCCGCAGCCAGACACTCGCGCAGCTCAGTATCGGCACGTCGATCGCTTTGCACGGCTTGCCGCCGACGGTCGCGTTGTGCACGCCGCACTCGGCGACCGGCATTGTGTTGCGGTGCAGTGGAACGGGATCTTGCTGGTGCTCGGTGAAGACTTCATTCGGCATGGTCAGCCTCCGCTAATCAATGATGCGCCATGCGGTCAGGCGCGTGCGGTCGGCCGCGTCGATCGCCTGGGTATAGCCATCCGCATCGGTCATTCCTTCGATCACGCGCTCGGGCAGTTCCAGCCGATAGCGCTTCGATGCAATCGGCGCTTGGGTGAATTCATCCACGAAGCGGAGCGCGACTTGATCGACTTGCTCGGTTATTGCCGCCGCCTGGGCTTGCTCGCGCGCGGCGGAAGCTACGCTGACGGCTGCGGCCTCGCCATGTGCTGCGGCCACACCACCGCCTACCACCTGGCATTTCAGGCTTTGATTGCCACCAGCCGTGGCGGCGACGGGCACGCGCAGACGCACAAGTCGTCCTGCAACGCGACCTGCTTGCCGTCCCAACTCTCCGGAATGCGCGGGCCGAAGATCTTGATGACGCCTTTGGAACGACAGGCGGGACAGACAATGGAGTCGCCCTCGACCGCGACTTTCACGCCATTAATCGAGCAGCAACTGCTGGCCGTGATGACGATTCCACCGGCCGTGGTCTTGGCGCCTATGGTGATGTGGTAGCGTTTCATGAGATTCCCGCTGAGGGCAGAAAGTCTCAACGTTAGCGGGGCGGTTCGCGCTGTGCCTTGTGACGGCACAATAAATGCAAGAGTTGTGACAGCTCGCGCTACCCGCCGCAGCCGGATAGCGTATTCTTGTTAACTCATTCATATCGAATTAAGCGTGTCTTAATTCCAATGGGGATACTGTTGCCCCGAGACATTAACGACCACAAGGAGCGAGAACATGGCAATCAGTTTGCAAAAAGGCGGCAACGTCAACCTGAGCAAAGAGGCCCCGGGCCTGAAAAAAATCGTCATCGGCCTGGGCTGGGACCCGCGTTCCAGCGACGGCGCGGCTTTCGATCTGGACGGCAGCGCCTTCCTGCTCAAGACTGACGGCAAAGTCCGCAGCGATAGCGATTTTATCTTCTATAACAACCTCAAATCGGTCGAGGGCTCGGTGGTCCACGCCGGCGACAACCGCGACGGCCAAGGCGACGGCGACGACGAGAAACTGACCGTCGACCTGGCCGCCGTGCCGGCCGCCGTCGAGCGTCTGGCGGTCAGCGTCACCATCCACGAAGCCGACGCCCGCCGCCAGAATTTCGGCATGGTCGCGAAAGCCTACATCCGCTGCGTCAACGCCGACAACAACATGGAAATCGCCCGCTTCGATCTGTCGGAAGACGGTTCCACCGAAACCGCGATGATTTTCGGCGAAGTCTATCGCGCCGGCGCCGAGTGGAAGTTCCGCGCCATCGGCCAGGGCTTCAAGGGCGGCCTCGGTCCGCTCGCGCGCTCGTTCGGCGTCGACGCTTAATCGTAAGGATGTCCATGCGCGTCTGGTTCAACCGAACTTTCTCCTCCGTCTACACGGCCATGCGCTTGATCCGTGAAGCGGACCAGGCGCACCGCTATCACCTGATCTACACCAGCACCTCGCCGGTCCCGGCGGGGCGCGCGGCGCATCAGTTCGAGCTGGAGCCGATCGGCGTGAAAGGCGAAGACTACGTCGCCTGGTGCCTCGACTTCTGCCGCCGGCATGACGTCGGGATTTTAGTGCCCGGCAAAGAGGCGCGCCTGATCAGCGCCGCGCGCCAGCGCTTCGCCGACATCGGCACGCGCGTGCTGTCGGTGGCGCCGGCCGAGTCGCTGCAACTGTTGCACGACAAGGCGCGCTTCTATGCCACCGTCGATTGCGCCGCCGCGCCGCCGCCGCATTCGATCGCGGTCAACAACGTGGCGCAGTTCGACGCGGCCTACGCCGAGCTGCGTGCGCTGTATCCGCAGCTTTGCATCAAGCCGTCCGAGTCGGTGTATGGCCTGGGCTTCAGCGTCATCGACGAACAGCGCAGCTGCGCCGAGCTGCTGCTGGCCGGCGCGCAGTACACCATCGGCCTGGCCGATCTGCGCGGCGGGCTGGCGCGGCTGCCGGAGTTCCGCACCATGCTGGTGATGGAGTATCTGGAGGGGCACGAGTACAGCGTCGACTGCGTCGGCGAGAACGGCCGTCTGGTCTGCGCGGTGCCGAGGAAGAAGCCGCTGGCGGCCGGCGTCGGCCAGACCATCGACCTGAATCCGCGGATCCTGGAGGCCAGTGCGGCGCTGGCCCGGGCCTATGGACTGAACGGCGTGTTCAACGTGCAGTTCCGCGAAACCGGCGGCGTGGTGCGGCTGCTGGAAATTAATCCGCGCATGTCGGGCGGGATCGGCATGGCTTGCATGGCCGGTCCGAATCTGCCTTACATCGCGCTGGCCGGTTTCGATCGTGGCTTCGGACACATCGAGATCCCGGCCATTCGCGAGGGCATGCGCGTGGCCGAAGTCTCCAATGCGGTCGAGGTATTTTGATGGAACTGCTCGCGGAACGCGACGAGCTGCGCGAGGTGCTACTGCCGACCGGCCGGCTGACGGTCAGGGCGCAACCTGGGCGCTACACGCTTGATGCGCTGGTGGGCTTCGCCGCGCGCGCCAACGCCAAGCGCGGCTTCCTGTTCGTCAGCAAGGTGCTGGGCAAGCACTGGCCGGTGCGCCCGAGCGTGATGCGCGAGCTGCACGTGTCGCTGGCGCGCGATCTGCCGGCGGAGCTGCCCGGCCCCGTGGTGTTTATCGCCATGGCGGAAACGGCGGTGGGACTCGGCCAGGGCGTGTTCGAAGCCTGGCTCGATGCGGACGCTGAACGCGAGGCGGTGTTTCTGCATACGACGCGTTACCGCGTCGGCGACGGCGCGCTGATCGAGTTCGAAGAAGCGCACAGTCACGCGCCGCGCCAGTTCCTGCACATGCCGGAGGATCCGGCGATCGCAGAGCGTTTCGCGCGCGCGCGCTCCATCGTGCTGATCGACGACGAGGCCAGCACCGGCAATACCTTCGTCAACCTGGCGGCGGCCTGCCGCTCGGTCAATCCGGCGATCCATCACGTGCACCTGGTGACGATCACCAATTTCATGGGCCAGGAGGGCAGCGAGCGCCTGATGGGCCGCTTCGGCGTACCGGCCAGCCATAGCGCGGCGCTGAACGGCGAGTTCGCGTTCGAGGCCGGCCAATTGAAAGCCGGCGAGTCGCCGGCGCAGCGCTATGATGGCGCGGCGGATCGCGGCGCCAGCCCCGCCTTCGGACGCCTGGGCGTCGCCGCGCCCTTGCCGCTGCCGCGCGCGCTGGCGGCGGAGCTGGCGTCAGCCATCGCGCCGGGCGAGCGTGTGCTGGTGCTGGGCACCGGAGAGTTCATGCATCCGGCCTTCCTGCTCGGCCGCGCGCTGGAGGCGCACGGCGCGGACGTGGCGGTGCAGTCGACCACCCGTTCCCCGATCCTGGAATGGGGCGCGGTGACCTGCGCGCTGACCTTCCCGGACAACTACGGCGAAGGCATCGCCAACTTCGTCTACAACGTCGCGCCGGGCCAGTACGATCATGTCTTTGTCTGCCACGAGACGCCGCCCACCGCCGCGCTGTATGCGCTGGCGGACAAGGTGCGGGGTCGATTGTTTCACTATCAGCCGGAGAATCTCGTTGAAGAAATACCTGTTCGTTGACCTTGACGATACCCTGTTCAGCTCTCTCGCCAAATGCGGCAGCGACGCTGAACTGCGGCCGGCCGCCTATCTGAAGGACCGTTCGGCGATTTCCTTCACGACCGCCAAACAGCGCGCGTTCTTCGGCATGATGGATCAATCGATGACGCTGATCCCGGCCACGGCGCGCAACCGCGACGCGTTCAGCCGGGTCGACCTGCCGTTCAGCGGCTACAAGATCCTCAACTACGGCGGCCTGATTCTGCAGCCGGACGGCGAGCCGGATGCCTGGTGGATGGAACACATGCGTGCCGAAATGGCGGCGGCGCTGCCCGGCCTGCAGCAGGCGATGGCGCTGATCGACGGCTACGCCGACAGCGTCGGCCTGAAGACGCGCGCGCGCCTGATCGAGGATTGCGGCCTGCCGTTCTACGTGGTCGCCAAGGATCCGGACAAGATCGGCGACCGCCTGGCGCCGTTCGACAGCGAGGTGCTGGCGCCGTGGGTCGCCGATGCCGGCAGTGGCTACTACATCCACCGCAACGGCAACAACCTGGCGCTGCTGCCGAACGCCTTGAACAAGGCGCGCGCGGTGGAATACCTGACGCGCAAACTGCGCGAGCAGCACGGCGAGATTCTGACCATGGGCATGGGCGACAGCCGCTCCGACGCGCGCTTTATGGCCGCCTGCGACTACGCCATCGTCCCGAACGGCACCCAGTTGGCGGCGCTGACGGTGGGCGCCTTATGACGCAGCTACCGCACTTCTCGGGCAGCTACCGCGCGGACGATGTGCGGATCCTGCTCAAGCGCCTGCCGCTGCAGCAGTTCGTCAGCGTCGAGGACAAGGAAGTTCTGATCCAGTCGAAGCAGAAGCACTACAGCGAAATGCTGTCGCCGGAATCGCTGCCGTCGGCGCGCTACCTGCAAATCTTCGAAGACGCCTGCGCCGCCAACCTGCAGCAGATGGCGCGCGACTGCCTGCTGCTGGCCGGCCTGATCGCCGCCCGTCGCGACGGCGACATCACGCTGGTGTCGCTGGCGCGCGCCGGCACCCCGGTCGGCGTGATCCTCAAGCGACTGCTGGACCAGGTGTTCGGCCGCCGCGTCAGCCACTACTCGGTGTCGATCATCCGCGACCGCGGCATCGACGAAGCGGCGCTGCGCTTCATCCTCGACAGCGGTCACGCACCGGAATCGATCGTCTTCGTCGACGGCTGGACCGGCAAGGGCGTGATCTCGCGCGAGCTGACGCACTGGATTGGCAAATACAACGCGGAGCACGGCGTCCGCATCGACCCCGGCCTGCACGTGCTGGCCGACCTGGCCGGCACCGCCGCCTGCGCCAGCTCCTCGGCCGACTACCTGATCCCGTCGAGCATTCTGAACGCCACCGTGTCCGGCTTGATCAGCCGCTCGATCCTGAACGACGCCATTGGTGCGGGGGATTTCCACGGATGCGTCTACTATGAAGCGTTCGCCCCGCACGACCGCTCGCGCCAGTTCGCCGACCAGGTGGTGCAAGCCGCGCTGGCGATCGGCAGCGACGGCATGCCGCCGCCGGTGGCGCAGGATGCGCAGGCCTCGGCCCGCGTCTCGCGCGACTGCATGGCGCAGCTGCTGGCCGCTCACGGCATCAGCGATGCGAATCTGGTCAAGCCCGGTATCGGCGAAGCCACGCGGGTGCTGTTGCGCCGCGTGGCACGGCTGCTGATCCTGCGCGACGCCGATGCGCCGGACGTGCGTCACCTCAAGTTGCTGGCACAGGAAAAACAGGTGCCGGTTGTGATCGACCCAGATCTGCCTTACCAGGCGGTGTCGCTGATTAGGAGTGCGTTGGATGGTTAACAAGCCGCTGGGCGCATCGCTGTATGTGCCGACCACCCACAAGGATCTGCTGGAGATCGCCAACGGCGAGAAGATGCCGAAACTGCGCTCGGTGATTTTCTGCACCGAGGACGCGGTCGCTGATCGCGAGCTCAGTTACGCGCTGTTCAACCTGTCGATGATGTTGGAGAACATGGACGCGGTCGGCGTGCTGGATCGCTTCGTCCGCGTGCGCAATCCGGAAGTACTGGAGCGGGTGCTGGCGATGAAGGGCGCGGAGAACCTGACCGGCTTCGTCATCCCCAAGGCCACCAGCGCCAATTTCGACAGCTATTTCAGGCTGGTGAAAAATACCGGCCACCTGCTGATGCCGACGCTGGAAACCGCCGAAGTGTTCGATGATCTCGAGATGGCGCGCTTCCGCGACGTGCTGCGCGCGCCGGGCGTGGTAGGGCGCATCCTGGCGCTGCGCATCGGCGGCAACGACTTGCTGGCGCTGCTGGGCATACGCCGTCCGCGCACGATGACGATCTACCGCACGCCGCTGGGGCAGGTGATCGCGCGGCTGGTGACCACCTTCGCGCCGTATGGCTTCCGCCTGACCGCGCCGGTGTTCGAGCATCTGGACAACGACGCGCTGCTGGACGCCGAAGTGCTGGAGGATCTGGCGCACGGCCTGGTCGGCAAGACCGCGATCCACCCGGACCAGCTGGCGCTGATCGAGAGCCACTACCGGGTGCAGCCGATCGACGTGGCGGTGGCTGAGAAGATCATGGACCAGGACAGCCCGGCGGTCTTCAAGATGGGCAATTCGATGTGCGAAGTCGCCACCCACCGCGCCTGGGCGCAAACGGTGATCCAGCAAGCCAACTACTTCGGCACCTACCCCAACAACAATTTCCCTGTCTATAACCCGATAGCGGACCCGAACTAGCACCGGCCTTACTACGATGCCGGAATGTTTGAGGCGTTCACTTAATCTTTAGGTCATGTAGAAACTCAAACAGGGAATCAGGTCGAGTCGGTCTACCAGACCTGTTCCTCACCTCGGCTACGCTAATTACGCCGTGGCTAAGCGTTTCCATTCGGCGACAAAAGCCTTGAAATTGGGGAATGTCCGATTTAGAGACCATGCCTTACCACTCGAATCGGGGAAAAATTCGGGAAATTTTCCGCTAACGAGGAGTTCCTTAAGTGCCGCTTTTTGTTTTTGCTTAAGTGTGAACGGTGGTGAACCTATGCCACGCGCACCTTCCCACTGTATTGCGAGTTTTGTGTAGCCATATTCACGATCTTCTGCTCCGTTCGGAACAATCGCTTGAATGTACATCCACTGCGCCTCCATCTTCAGCGGAGCTGGTTCATCGATCCACGCTTTCCACATCAGCACCCAGTGGCCACTTAATATTTTATCTTTTGACAAAAATGGGAGGTTCGCCTTTATCAGTTCGTCTGGATTGAATACTTCTGAATTAAACTTGGCCGGATGTTGTTTGCGAAGCGCCTGTTCGTTGTACTTCAATTTCTCGTTGGTATAGAACGCGCAATAGAAGTCGGTGTCAGTTACCGGGTTGTACTCTTCCAAAGTTCGAGTCCGTGAGGATGCGGGGGCGCCGAATCCCACTTCGCGTGCCTTTGCGTTGATCTCGATAAGTCGGGAAAGTTGCTGTTCTTTTTTTATTTGTGAGTCATATTGTTGGACGGCTCGACCTTTCAAATCTGCGTAAAATTTTCGTAAAAATTTCAACTGAGCAGGGTCTTGGATTAGGTAACCGGCTTCAATCAACGCGTGACCGGACAAACCATTGGCTGTTAAGTTGAAACTACCCATCGCAGCCGAAGTCTCGCCCAAATAAATCTTTGCATGCAGTTCGTCGAGAAAATGTACATTTTTCCAGCCAAGGCACTGTACCAACTCTTTTATCGCGTCTGCGGAGCTTCCTGCTGTTGGCGATACAATGATTTCGTCGAGAGTATTCTCATCTACAAAGCTCTTCCAATCGGCGCCGACATAGGCCACGGCGATGTGTTTCGATCGAACTGCGTGTAAAGCTTTTTTGATCTGAGTGTCATTTATCAAATTCATCGTATCTCCGTTTTTTGGGGTCAATTTGTACGAGGGTATCTTCGTGGTTATATCACGTCGTTCGGTAGCATATATAGCTTCTGCCTCTTGTCAGGGCTTGCTTGCACCGTGCGCGCAGTCGAGCAGAATGTGGCGAGCTTGGCAAGCAGATTTGCCGTTGGGCGATCCGCAGGGCGCCGGGGTTTGCGGTAGTATTGTTGTTCTAAAAAAGGGCGAATACTCAGCCGCCGCCATCTACGAGAAGATCCAGCTCATCGCGCCGTTAGAGGATCAAGTTATCGCAGAAATGAGGGACTTTGATTGAATAAGCATCTCTACCAGCGCAACGCGATTGGCCGCATACACGCACATCCCCTTGGATGCTGACGCTAGTTATCGGTCAGGCGGCTCATTCTTGAACTTGGCTTGGTGCTTTCGCCGTCCACTCATGTCCCCGATTGTCGGCCCGCCCAGCTGATTCTGATGGGCGGCAATCGCTTTCAAGCTCGTGCATTTGCGCAGGTTCTCCAAGTGGCCCATCATCCTGGAGAATTCGACAGAGACTAGTTCCCGAGCCTTATGGCCCTTGTCGAGGAGGACGACTAGATGATTATAAATTCTGCGGGCAAACGAACTCTCGTCGTCAAAAATAGCAGATGGCCCCGTCCCTTGATCTAGTTAGGGATTTGCTGCAATGTGTAGCGCCTTTGTGCGACACCAGCGACTAGACCGACAACAAAAAAGCCGCTGAACCTTTCGGATCAGCGGCTTTCGGAATCTTGGTGGTGATAGGTGGACTTGAACCACCGACCCCAGCATTATGAATGCTGTGCTCTAACCAACTGAGCTATATCACCTGCAACGCCCAGCATTATCGGGGTTGGGGCTTGGACTGTCAAGACCGGTCCAAAAATTTTTTGAAAAAAGTGCGCGGGATCGCGCGGTGGTCGTCAAAACATTGGCATATTGGTATTCTGGTCCCCGGGGTGTGATTATTTTTTTAACGGGGATAACATGGCGACCAATATCTATGTCAACTTGCCGGTGCGCGATCTACAGGCGTCGGTCAAGTTCTTCACGCACTTGGGCTACAGCTTCAATCAGCATTACACCGACGATAGCGCCACCTGCATGATGGTGGCCGAGAACATCTTCGTCATGCTGCTGACCGAAGCCCGCTTCAAGGAGTTTACGCCGAAACCGATCGCCGATGCGCACACTTCGACCGAGGTGCTGGTCTGCCTTCAGGTGGAGTCGCGCGAGGCGGTGACGGCGCTGGTCAACAAGGCCATCGAGGCCGGCGGCAGCGCCTACAAGGAGCCGCAGGACCATGGCTTCATGTACGGCCACGGTTACCAGGACCTCGACGGTCATCTGTGGGAACTGGTCTACATGAGCGGCGAGCCGCCGAAGACCTGAGTCGGCGATCAGCCCAGCTGGTCGGCGATGCGCGCCAGCATGGCGCCGGCCGGATCGGGCGCGAGGCAGTCGAGCACCACGCGGTCCGGCATCGAGCGCAGCCACGTCAGCTGGCGCTTAGCCAGCTGGCGCGTGGCGATGATGCCGGTCTCGCGCATGGTCTTGTAGTCGATGCTGCCGTCGAGGTATTCCCACGCCTGGCGGTAGCCGACGCAGCGCATCGACGGCAGCCCGGGATGCAGGTCGCCCCGGCGGCGCAGCGTTTCCACTTCGCTGATCAGGTTACCGGACGGCGTTTCTTCCAGCATGATGTCGAAGCGGCGCACGATGCGCTGGTGTAGCACGGCGCGGTCCGACGGCTCCAGCGCGAACGACAGCAGCTCGAACGGCAGCTCGGTCTTTTCGCGCAGCGCCAGCAGTTCCGACATCGGCTTGCCGCTCAGCGTGCAGATCTCCAGCGCGCGCTGGATGCGCTGCGCGTCGTTGGGCGCGAGCCGCGCGGCGGTCTCCGGATCGAGCACGGCGAGCCGGGCGTGCATCGCCGGCCAGCCGATGGCGGCCGCTTCATCTTCCAGTTGCGCGCGAAGTACGGGATCGGCGCCGGGCAAGTCATCCAGGCCGTCGGCCAGGCCTTTGAAGTACAGCATCGTGCCGCCGACCAGTAACGGCAGCTTGCCGCGTGCGACGATGTCGTCCACCAGCCGCAGCGTGTCGGCGCGGAACTGCGCCACCGAGTACGAGTCCAGCGGGTCGATGATGTCGATCAGGTGGTGCGGCGCGGCGGCCAGTTCTTCGCGCGTCGGCTTGGCGGTGCCGATGTCCATGCCGCGATACACCAGCGCGGAATCGACCGAGATGATCTCCGACGGGATGCGCGCGGCGATCGCCAGCGCGGACGCGGTCTTGCCCGATGCCGTCGGGCCCATGATGGCGACCGCCAGCGGCTTGTTCATCGGCTCCATGTTATTGGCCGCGCAGGAACAGCTTGTCGAGCGCGCCGATTTCGACCTGCACCCAGGTCGGGCGGCCGTGGTTGCACTGGTCGGCGCGTTCGGTGATTTCCATCTGGCGCAGCAGGGCGTTCATTTCCTGCGTCGCGAGGATGCGGTTGGCGCGCACCGCCGTGTGGCAGGCGAGGGTGCCGAGCAGTTCGTTCTGGCGTTCGATCAGCACCCGCGAGCCGCCGAATTCGCGCACGTCGCGCAGCACGTCGCGCGCCAGCGTTTGTGCGTCGGCGTTCTTCAGCAGCACCGGCACCGAGCGCACCGCCAGCGTGGTCGGCGACAGTACGGCGATGTCGAAGCCCAGTGACTGCAAGGTCTCCCGGTGTTCTTCGGCGGTGCCGACTTCCACCGCGTCGGCGTAGAAGGTGACCGGGATCAGCAGCGGTTGCACTTGCATCTCTTCGCCGGCGACGCGGCTTTCCAATGCGGTCTTCAGTTGTTCGTACAGGATGCGTTCGTGCGCGGCGTGCATGTCGACCAGTACCAGGCCCTTGGCGTTCTGCGCCAGGATGTAGATGCCGTGCAGTTGCGCCAGCGCGAAGCCGAGCGGGAATTCTTCCTGCGCCATCGCGGCGCCGGAGACGGTGAACGGGCTGGCTTGCGGCAGCGCCATGTCCGATTCGGCGCGGTAGCCGGTGACCGGGCCGGCGCCGCCGAACAGGGCGCCGTATTTTTCGGTGCTCTGCGCGACGCCGCCTTCGTTGCCGCCAAAGCGTGGCGCGCCATAGCCGCCCGCGCCGAAGCCGCCCGCGTTCGCGCCGCCCGCCGCGCCAGGGGCGCCGCCGAAGCCACCGGCTGCGCCGCCGCCAAAGCCGCCGCGCGCGTCGCCGGCGGAACCGTCAGCGTTGCGCGGTCCGAACGGCGACGGCGAGAAGGTCGGCGCATAGTCCGGCGCCAGCAATGGTCCGAACGAAGTCTGCTCGCCGCGCCAGGTCGAGCTGCCGAGGCTTTCGGCCGCCGGCAGCGGCGACGGCACGCTGCCGTGCGACGTGGCCGAGGTCAGCGCCAGCGCGCGCTGCACCGCGTGGAAAACGAATTGATGCACCGCGCGGCTGTCGCGGAACCGCACCTCGATCTTGGACGGATGGACGTTGACGTCGACCAGCGCCGGATCGAGATCGAGCGCCAGCACATACGACGGGAAGCGGTCGCCATGCAGCACATCCTGGTAAGCCGCCTTGACCGCGTGCACCAGCACCTTGTCGCGCACGAAGCGCCCGTTCACGTAGAAGAACTGGCCGTCGGCGCGCGCCTTGGAGGCGGTCGGCAAGCCGGCGAAGCCGTGGATGCGCAGCGGCCCGGCCGATTCGTCGATCGCCAGCCGCGCCTCGGCGAAACCGTCGCCGAGAATGTGCGCGCTGCGCTTGGCCATTTCGCTGACGTTCCAGTGATCGATGGTGCGGCCGTTATGGCTCAGCGAGAACGACACGTCCGGCCGCGCCAGCGCGATGCGGCGCACGACCTCCGCGCAGTGGCCGAATTCGGTCTGCTCGGACTTGAGGAATTTGCGCCGCGCCGGCGTATTGAAATACAGATCCTGCACATCCACCGTGGTGCCCTGCGCGCCCGACGACGGCGCGGGCGTGGCGTTGTGCGAGCCGACGATTTCCCAGGCATGGGCCGCGTCGGCGGTGCGCGAGGTCAGCGTGACGGCGGCCACCGAGGCGATCGACGCCAGCGCCTCGCCGCGGAAGCCCAGCGTGCCGACGTTTTCCAGGTCGCTCAGCGAGGCGATCTTGGAGGTGGCGTGGCGCGCCAGCGCGAGCGGCATCTGCTCGGGCGGAATGCCCCGGCCGTTGTCGGTGATGGCGATGCGTTTGACGCCCCCTTCCTCCAGCCGCACCGTGATCTGGGTGGAACCCGCGTCGAGCGCGTTTTCCAGCAGTTCCTTGACCACCGCCGATGGCCGCTCGACCACTTCTCCAGCGGCGATTTGCGAGATCAGCTGGTCGGGCAGGGCCTGGATAGGGCGTGGGGTGCGGGCGGAGGTGGTGTCGGGGGCGTTCATCCCCAGATTATAACTTGGGCCGCTCGCGCACCGGAATCATGGCGTTGCACAGCTCTATATAGTTGGCCGTGTATTTGTTCCACGGTCCGCCGCGATTGCGCTGGGCGTCGATCACCTGCTGGTAGATCGGCGCTTCGCTGCGCATCACCTCCAGGTTGCTGCGCTCGGACTCCGGCACGTCGGCCGCCAGCCGCACCGATTTGATCGGCAGGCGCGTGTCGTTGTCGCCGTAGAAGCCCATGGCCTGGCTGCCGCGCGGCAGAGTGCTCAACAGCTCCATGCCCCACACCACGCGGCCGATGGCGGTGATGTTGCGGTCCAGGTGACGCGGCGCGTGGCCGGTCACCGCGTACAGCTCGGCGCCGCTGCCGCTGTCGGTATCGTTGTCGCGGCCCACGCCGACGGTGGCGTAGCAGTGCGCGATCCAGGTGGTGTTGGCCTTCGGATCGCGGCCGACCGGGAAGCCGTTGGAGTGGCCGACCTGCGGCGCGTAGCCGTCGAAGTCCTTCTGCTGCACGAAGTTCTTATCGTTCGACATCGGCACCGTGAACTCGCCCGGCACCTTGGCCTTGGCCGTGCCCAGCGGCTTGGGAGTCTTCTCGGCGTTCGGATCGCCCCATTGCGCCACGTAGTTTTCCTGCGAGCGCAGCAGCGTCAGGCCGTCGAAGTAGCGTTCCTTGATCATGGTCTTGATATTGGCGATGCCCAGCGGCGCGAACTGCGGCGCCAGCTCGATCACCACGCGGCCGGTCGGCAGGTCCATGTAAATGGTGTTGTTCGGATCCAGCGGACGCCAGTCGGAAGGCTGCGATTTCTTGACGATGTCGCCGGCGGCGGGACGTATCGGCAGGTCGGCGGCGGTGGCCAGGGTGGCCGCCGCGCCCAGGCCGAGGGCCAGGGCGGAGAGGGGCAGGGCGCGTAACAGGTAAGTCAAAGACATCCGGAATCTCCTAGGTTGATCACATCCGCTTGCTGCGCGGGCTCAGACGATTGTAAACTGGTTATCATGGGCTTGGAAACTTCCGCCGCGCCGTCGCCGGTGGTGTATGATTCCGGCGCACACTTTATGGGAAGAATATGGATTTTATGCAATTTTTTGACATGATCCTTCATGTCGACAAGACACTGGAAGTGCTGATCCAGCAATACGGTACGCTGATCTATGTCGTGCTGTTCGCCATCATCTTCTGCGAAACCGGCTTGGTGGTGCTGTTTTTCTTCCCTGGAGACACCCTGTTGTTCATCGCCGGCGCGCTGTGCGCGGTCGGTGAACTGAACCTGCCGTTCCTGATGGTGCTGCTGAGCGTCGCGGCGATCAGCGGCAACACGGTCAATTACTGGATCGGCGAGGCGGTGGGGCAGCGGGTGTTCACCCATGACTATCGCTGGCTGAACAAGGCGGCGCTGACCCGCACCCACGAGTTCTTTGAAAAACACGGCGGCAAGACCATCGTGCTGGCGCGTTTCGTGCCGGTGGTGCGCACCTTCGCGCCGTTCGTGGCCGGCGTGTCCGACATGACGCATACCCGCTTCCAGCTGTACAACATCTCCGGCGCGGTGCTGTGGGTGGCGCTGCTGACCACGGCCGGCTACTTCTTCGGCAACATGCCGATCGTGCGCGACCACCTGACCGAGATCGTGCTGGTGGGCGTCGGCGTGGCCATCGTGCCGATGGCGCTGGGCGGCGTTTGGAAATTGTCGCGTCGCTTGCAAGGCCGCTGAAACCCGCATGAATGCACGCCGCGCAGGCCGCGCGGTGTGTTGTTGTGGAAATAAATTCCCTCTGCCAGGCCGGCATGTCTCAAGTTTTGCCCAAATGCATCCGTAAACCAGTAGGTAAAGCTTCTTACTTCTGGACACCCATGCGTACTCTGCTCACCCTGATCGCCTGCTGCTGCGTGGCCACCGCCACCGCCGCGACGACCAAAGATCCGCTCATTTCGCCGTCGACGAAATCGCCGCTGGGCGGAGTCGCGGGCGCGAGCGAGGCGTCCGCATCCGCTGCTTCGTTGTCTTCGTCGGCACCACCGGCCGCCGCCGCCAAAGCGTCGTCCGGGCCGGTGCGCAAGTTGAGCGAACGCGAACGCGAGGCCGAGGCGGAGGCGGATTTGTCGGCCAAGATCGCGGCGCGCCTGGCCATCATGCGCGCCAACCAGCAGGCCCGGATCGCGGCCGCGGCCAAGGCCAAGAAGGCCGCCGCCGTCGCCGCCGTGGTGGCCGCCGCGCCGCCGCCGCCGAGGATCAGCAATGTCTGGTCGTACGAGGGCGAGAACGGCCCGGCCTATTGGGGCAAGATCAATCCGGCGTGGGCCAAGTGCGGCGACGGCAACCGCCAGTCGCCGATCGATATCCGCGACGGCATGAAGGTGGAGCTGGAGCAGATCACCTTCGATTACCATCCGTCCTCGTTCAACGTGACGGACAACGGCAAGACCGTGCAGGTGATGGTCGGCAGCGGCAATTTCATCACCGTCGGCAACCGCACCTATGAGCTGATCCAGTTCCATTTCCACCGGCCGTCGGAGGAGCGCATCAACGGCAAGGGTTACGAGATGGTGGTGCACCTGGTGCACAAGGACGGCGAGGGCCGCATCGCGATGCTGGCGTTGCTGCTGGAACGCGGCAAGCCGCAGCCGGTGATCCAGACGGTGTGGAACAACCTGCCGCTGGAGAAGCTGGAGACGATGGCGCCGTCGATCGCGCTCGATCCGATGGATCTGCTGCCGGCGCGGCGCGATTACTTCACCTTCATGGGATCGATGACCACGCCGCCGTGCCAGGAGGGCGTGCTGTGGCTGGTGATGAAGGAGCCGGTGCAGGCGTCGCCGGCGCAGATGGCGTTGTTCAGCCGTCTCTATCCATTGAATGCGCGGCCGATCCAGCCGAGTTCCGGCCGCATCATCAAAGAGTCGAACTAAACACAGATCTTGTGTTGGCCGGTCCAGCTGGCGCCCGCTTCCAGCGGCTGCTGGTCGATGCGCGCCGGCTCGATGCAGACGAAGCGCAGATACTCGTCGTCCGCCAGATCCACCAGCGCCGCCGCGTCGGCCTGGCCCGGATTCCACACCACCCATTCGCTGAACCCTTGCTGCTCCAGGCGCAGCGTGGCGTTGGCCGTGTTCAGCGTCAGCGCCGGCGTCGACTTGTACAGCCGGTCGTGCTTCTCGGTGAAGTGCAGCGCCGGATGCTCCTGCGTCAGCGTGTTCAGATGATGGTCGGTGTACTGCTGGTGTTGCAGTCCGCTGATGCTGGTCGCGGCCAGCTGGCCGACGTCGTAGTAGGTATGCAGCGCGACGCCGAACGCGAACGCCTGCGCGCCGGTGTTGGCGACCTTGAACTCGGCGTCGAGCGCGTCGCCGTGCAACGTGAAGCGCAGCGTCAGCGCGAAGGCGTGCGGCCAGGCTTGCGCGTGTTCCGGCGGCAGGTCGTTCTGATCCAGGCTGAATTCCAGGAAGGACCGGCCGCCGTCGCCGCCGCTGCCGCTCAGGCGCCAGGTGCTGACGCGCGCGAAGCCGTGGCGCAGGCCGGGGCCGCGCACATTAAACTGCGGGAAGATGACCGGCACGCCGCCGCGTATCGCCTTGCTGCCGTCGAGCGGCGTCCGCGAGCTGACGAACAGGCGCTCCTGGCCGTCGGCGGTTTTCCATGACAGCAGATGCGCGCCGAACAGCGACACCGTCGCCTGCGCGCCATCGGCCGCGGTGATTTGTACTGCCGGCAGCGCGCCGTATTCCGTCATCGTTACAACAGCCATGTCTCTTCCATTCGGTTAGGTCAGCCGGTTCTTCGCCAGCGGTGGGTTCTTCGCGAAATAACGCCGTATGCCCTTGACGATGGCATCGGCCATTTGATTCTGGTAGCCGTCGTCGAGCAGCTTGGCCTCTTCCTCCGGATTGGAGATGAAGGCGGTCTCGATCAGGATCGACGGGATGTCCGGCGCCTTCAGCACCGCGAAGCCGGCTTGTTCGACCGAGCCTTTGTGCAGCCGGTTGATGCCGCCGATCTCGCCCAGCACCGAGCGGCCCAGTTTCATGCTGTCGTTGATCTGCGCCGTGGTGGACAGGTCGAACAGCACGCTGGCCAGTTGCCGGTCGTGGCTCTTGACGTTGACGCCGCCGATGGTGTCGGCCAGGTTTTCCTTGTCCGCCAGCCAGCGCGCCGCCGTCGATGTCGCGCCTTTTTCCGACAGCACGAATACCGACGAGCCGCGCGCCGAAGCCTGCACGAAGGCGTCGGCGTGGATCGAGACGAACAGGTCGGCCTGCACCTTGCGGGCCTTTTCCACGCGCGTGCCGAGCGGGACGAAGTAGTCGCCGTCGCGGGTCAGCATCACGCGCATGTTGGGGAATTCCTCGATCTTGGCCTTGAGGCGCTTGGCGATGGCCAGCACGATATCCTTCTCGCGGCTGCCGTTCTTGCCGGAGGCGCCGGGGTCCTCGCCGCCGTGGCCGGGGTCCAGCACCACCGTCAGCATGCGTACCAGCTTGCCCGGCTTGTCGCTCTTGGCCTGCGACTCGGCGGTTTTCAGCTGTTCCTTGAGTTCCGCGCGCGGCTCGGCCTTCAGGTCCGGCTTGAGCGCTTCCAGCTGCTCCTTCGGCGGCTGCGGCGCGGCGGCGGCGACGTCGGCCTCGCCCGGCTTCAGCGGCGCCATCTCGGTCTTGGCGGCGTCCTTGCCGTCGCTGGACCAGTCGCCCTTTTCGATCATCGCGGCGATCGGGTCGACCGCCTTGACCGGGTACAGGTCGAAGATCAGGCGGTGCTTGTAGCTGCCGGCCGGCGGCAGCGTGAACACCTGCGGCGTGATCTCTTCCTTCAGGTCGAACACCAGCCGCACCACGTTGGGCCGGTTCTGGCCCACGCGCACCTGCTTGATGTACGGGTCGTTGGACTGGATCTTGGCCACCAGGCTTTTCAGCGTCGGGTTCAGCTCCAGGCCCTCGATGTCGACCACCATCCGCTCCGGATCCTTGACGATAAAGTGGGTGGCCTTGAGCACGGCGTCGTTTTCCAGCGTGACGCGGGTGTAGTCCTCGGCCGGCCAGACGCGCACGGCGAGGATTTGCGCGGCGTAGGCGCGCATCGGCGCGACCACCGACAGCAGCAGCGTGGCGCCGGCCTTCAGCACGGTGCGCCGGGAGACCGGTCCGGAGTCGGCTTGGCCGCTCACATGTTGGGAGCGAATTTGAGGCGTTGAAGGCATGAATGACCCAGGGCGGTGGACGCCTGCAATTCTACATCACGACCGTGGCCCGCCACGGTCAAAAACAGGTTCAGATCGGGCGGCGGCAGCACGCCGTCGGCCTTTTCCGGCCATTCGACGATGCAGATGTTGTCGCCGTTGAAGTCCTCGCGGAAACCGGCGTCGAGGAATTCCTCGGCGCTGCCCATGCGGTACAGGTCGAAATGGATGACTTCGACCGCGCGCCCGCCGAGCTGGATGCGGTACGGTTCGGACAAGGTGTAGGTCGGGCTCTTGACCGTGCCGACGTGGCCGGCCGCGTGCAGCAGGGCGCGGGTGAGGGCGGTCTTGCCGGCCCCCAGGTCGCCGTGCAGGTGGATCGCCAGGCCGGGCGCGAGCGCGCGCGCCAGCGCCGCGCCCAGGGCGGCGGTGGCTTCCTCGTCGTGGAGATGGGCTGTAAAGTGCTGCATCGAATAGAATATCGTGTTGGTGGTGTCGCCAGCCATTGTAACCTCTTAGTTCCCCGCCGATGTCTCTGTCAGTATCCAATCTCGCCGAACTCGCCCTCAGCATCAAGCGCTGGGGTGTGGAGCTGGGCTTCGCCGAAATCCGCATCACCGATATCGACCTGAGTCACGCCGAGGCGGGCCTGCAGGCGTGGCTGGATGCCGGCATGCACGGTGAAATGGACTACATGGCCGCCCACGGCATGAAACGCGCCCGCCCGGCCGAGCTGGTGCCGGGCACGGTGCGGGTGGTCAGCGCGCGCATGAACTATCTGCCGAGGGACACCGAAACCGAAGGCCCGCGCGACTGGCGCGCGCGCGAGGCGGCGCGGCTGGCCGATCCCGGCGCGGCCGTGATCTCGGTGTATGCGCGCGGCCGCGACTACCACAAGGTGCTGCGCGCGCGGCTGCAACAGCTGGCCGACAAGGTCAAGGCGGAGATCGGCGACTTCGGCTACCGCGTGTTCACCGACTCGGCGCCGGTGATGGAGCTGCCGCTGGCGGAGAAGGCTGGCCTGGGCTGGCGCGGCAAGCACACCTTGCTGCTCAGCCGCAGCGCCGGCTCGATGTTCTTCATGGGCGAGTTCCTGGTCGACCTGCCGCTGCCGATCGATGCGCCGACCGGCGCGCACTGCGGCCAGTGCAGCGCCTGTATCGACATCTGCCCGACCCAGGCCATCCTCGGGCCGGGCCGGCTCGACGCGCGGCGCTGCGTTTCCTATCTCACCATCGAACTGAAAAGCGCGATTCCGCTGGAGATGCGGCCCTTGATCGGCAACCGCGTCTACGGCTGCGACGATTGCCAGACCGCGTGCCCATGGAATAAGTTCGCCCAGCGCGCGGTGCTGCCGGACTTCGACGAGCGCCACGGCCTCGGCTCGGCGTCGATGGTGGAGCTGTTCGGCTGGAGCGAGGACGAGTTCAATCGCAAGATGGAAGGCAGTCCGATACGCCGCATCGGCCACGAGCGCTGGCTGCGCAACCTGGCGGTCGGCCTGGGCAACGCGGCGGCGGCCGGCGCCAGGGGCGACGCGGCCATCGTCGCCGCGTTGTTGGCGCGGCGCGACGATCCTTCGCCGCTGGTGCGCGAGCATGTCGAATGGGCGCTGGCCTGCCACGCCTGACTGGGCTACACTCGCTGGGTTCTTTCTCATAGAGGCCCATGTGCAGACTTCCATCAAATTCATCGCGCTGCTCGCCGGCGCATCCGTCTCCATCGCCGCGCAAGCGGTGCGCTTCGACGACTGGGCCGACAAGGTCGCCAACGCCAAGGTGCGCAGCGATCCGGAGCAGGCGACGCAGAAGCAGTACTTCGACGCCAAGGAGCAGGATGCGCTGGACCGCAAGCTGACGCCGAACACCATCGTGTTCCGCGCCGGCGAAGTGGCCGCCGCCAAGAAGTCGCTGGCGCAGCTGGCGCGGATCGACCAGAAGGCCCTGACGCCGCAGCAGCGCGCCAGCGCCGCCACCATCGCGTGGAATCTGCAGGGCACCGTCGATGCCTATCCCTACATGGACTACAACTTCGTGTTCAACCAGTTCACCGGCGTGCACGTGCAGATCGTGAACTTCCTGACCCAGGCGCATCCGATCCGCAATCGCCGCGACGTGGAAAACTACCTGGTGCGGCTGGACGCGGTGGCCGGCAAGATCGAGACCGGCATCATGCAATCGCGCGGCGCAGCGTTGCGCGGCATCCTGATGCCGACCTTTATCACGCAGGCGTCGATCGGGCAGCTGGACCGTTTCCTCGACGGCGCGCCGGAGCAGAACGTATTCATCGCCACGCTGACGCAGCGCATGAGCGGCTTGAAGGATGTCTCGGCGGAGGAGCAGGCGAAGTTCGCGGCCGATGCGACCGCCATCGTCAGGAAGTCGGTGATTCCGGCGTTCGAGAAGACGCGCGCCTTGCTCAAGGAGCAGCTGCCGCGCACCACCGCCGATGCTGGCCTGTGGCGCCTGCCCAATGGCGACAAGGCCTATGCGGTGGTGCTGCGCCAGATGACGTCGACCGATTACACGCCGGAGCAGATCCACAACATCGGCCTGAAGGAAGTGGCGCGCATCGAGAAGGAAATGGACGGCCTGCTGGTGTCGATCGGCTACAAAGAGGGTTCGATCAAGGAGCGCATCGCCAGGCTGGAGAAGGATCAGAAGCCGAAGGACGCCGATCCGCGTCCGCAGCTGCTGGCGCGCTACGACGAGGTGCTGCGCGACGCCGAGGCGCGCGCGAAAGAGCTGTTCGATAGCACACCGAAGGCGCCGGTGGTGGTCAAGCGCGAACCGCCGTTCACCGAGAAGACGGCGGCGGCGCACTACACCGGTCCGGCCAAGGACGGCACGCGTCCCGGCATCTTCTGGGCGCCGATGCCGGGGCCTGATTTCCGCATCGTCGGCATGCGCACGCTGGTCTACCATGAGGGCGTGCCGGGCCACCACTTCCAGGTCGCGCTGCAGCAGGAAAACACCGGCCTGCCGCGCTATCGCCGCGACCGCGTGTTCGGCGTCGGTTCGGCGTATGGCGAGGGATGGGCGCTGTATGCGGAGCAGCTGGCGTCGGAGAACAACTGGTACGGCGACGACGTGGTCGGCCGCCTGGGCCAGCTAGACGCGGAACTGTTCCGCGCCCGCCGGCTGGTGGTGGACACCGGCCTGCACGCGATGAAGTGGACGCGCCAGCAGGGCATCGACTACGGCATCCCGCCGGCGGAGGTGGATCGTTACGTGGTGATGCCGGGCCAGGCCTGCGCCTACAAGATCGGCATGATGCGCATCCTCGACCTGCGCGCCAAGGCCAAGGCGGCGCTGGGCGACAAGTTCAACATCAAGGGCTTCCACAACACTGTGCTGGAAACCGGCAACGTGCCGCTGCCGGTGCTGGAGCAGATGGTCGACGAGTGGATCGCCAAGCAGAAGAACTGAGTTGTCCGCCAACGTCCCCGGCTTTCACTTCTTGGCTTTCCTGAATGGTCTTTGATGTGGATGTTTGCCGGGGAACGTCAGTGTTGCCCTTGACCAGTAAGCCTCCACTTCGGCTTCGTTGTTGGGGTCATATGGGCTATCAGGATCGTCCACATGATCCGGAGCCGCTGCGATTGCGGCATCAATTTGTTCTTGAGTGAAGTACGGATTTGAAATATTTTCGCGTTTCATATTTGTCTCCATATCTGCAAGAAATAATGCGCCCTCCATCGCTGGCTGGCGCCCAAATCATCAGAACGATCTCTCCTCGCAATAGGCCCAAGCTGCGGAGACGTAACTCGTAATGGTTTTCCGTTCTGTCCTCTTCAGAATGCAAGGGAAGGTCAAAAATGGCTTCCAGGTCGGCGAAGTCGATGCCGTGATCTTGTAGGTTTTTGCGTCGCTTGTTTTCGTCCCAGGTAAGCATGGGACGATCTTGTCACTTCATGGTAGGCATTCGCTTGAGCGGAATCAAGCGGAGTGGGGTGGAGGTTACTTCAACAGGCCGGCCAGTTCGACGGCGGTTTTGACTTGCATCTTGTCGAAGATGTGCGCGCGGTGGACTTCCACCGTGCGCATGCTGATGCCTAGCTGGTCGGCCACCACCTTGTTCATCTTGCCGGCCAGGATCAGGTCCAGCACTTCGCGTTCGCGGCTCGACAGCGTCGCCAGGCGCGCGTGCACCGCCGCCATCTCGCCCGCCTGGCGCGAGTTGGCCAGGCCTTCCTGCACCCTGTCCATCAGCTGGTTGTCGTTGAACGGCTTCTCGAAGAAGTCGAAGGCGCCGCGCTTCAGCGTATCCACCGCCATCGGCACGTCGCCGTGGCCGGTCAGGAAGATCACCGGCATGCGCTGAATCAGGCCGCGCGCGCTGAGCTGGTCGAACACCGCCACCCCGTTCATGTCCGGCATGCGCACGTCGAGCAGCACACAGTCGCCGCCGATGTCGAACTGGCCCGCCTCCGCCTGCTTGAGGAACTGGGCCCCCGAGTCGTAGGCGCGGGAGGCGATCGCCCGCGAGGTGGCCAGCCAGGTCAGCGAGTCGCGTACGACCGCTTCGTCATCGACGATGTGCAGCATGTGTTCAGGTCTCCTGTGTCGCCGCCGCCGGCACCGCCGGCAGCACGAACGTGAATATGGTTCCGCCTTGCGGATTGGCGCGGTAGGTGAGTGCGCCGCCGTGGAATTCTATCGCAGTCCGGCAGATGTTGAGTCCCATCCCCATGCCTTCGGCCTTGGTCGAGAAGAACGGCGAGAACAGCCGCTCCGCCACTTCCTGCGGAATGCCGTGACCCTGGTCGATGACGGCGACGCTGACCTGCGCCGTGGCGGCGTCGTATTCGGCCACCACGTCGAGCATGCGGCGCTGCGGCGGGATGTGCTGCATCGCTTCGATCGCGTTGCGGGTCAGGTTGAGCAGCACCTGTTCGATCATCACCCGGTCGGCGCGCACCATCGGCAGGTCTGCCGGCAGTTCGGCGCGGAACGAGACGTAGCTCTGGCGCGCCTGCAGGTCGATCAGCGCGCGGATGCCGTCCAGCAGCGAGGGAATGGCGATCTCCTGCCGCAACGGTTCGCGCTTCTTGACGAATTCGTGCACGCTGCGGATGATCTGACCGGCCCGCTGCGCCTGCGCGCTGGCCTGCTCCAGCGCCGGCTTCAGCACGCCGCAGTCGACCGCGTCGCCGCTGCTCTGGGCCCGCCCCAGCAGATTGAGCGCGCCGGTGGTGTAGCTGGAGATCGCGGCCAGCGGCTGGTTCAGTTCGTGCGCCAGCATCGAGGCGATTTCGCCCATGGTCGCCAGCCGCGCCGACGCCTGCAGCTTCTCGTGCTGCTGGCGGTTGAGTTCTTCGATCCGCTTGCGGTCCGAGATATCCAGGATGGAGCCCATCCAGCCGGTCTGCTTGCCGTCCTTGTCCACCAGCGGCGCCTCGAACACCAGCACCGGCACCCGTTCCCCGTCGGGCCGCTGGAACACGGTCTCGAACTGCGGCGTGACCTTGCCCGCCAGGACGTTGGCGAAGCGGGTCTGGTATTCGCTCATCGCCTCCGGCGCCCAGTAGGGCATCGGCGGCAGCTTGCCGACGATGTCGTCGGCCGGGTAGCCGACGATCTGGCAGAAGGCCGGATTGACGTAGGTGATGCGGCCTTCGAGGTCGCGCGCGCGCAGGCCGGTGACCAGCGAGTTTTCCATCGCGGTGCGGAACGACATCTGCTGGCGCAGCGCGCCTTCGGCCGCCAGCCGGCGCGAAATGTGGCCCCACAAGGCCAACAGGCTCCACAACAATCCCAGCGACAGCACGATCACCGAGCCGACCAGCAGGTTGGGCAGCAGCTGCGGCTCGCTCTTGACGCTGTCGGTGACCAGCGTGACGGTGGCGCCGGGCAGGTCGAGCGCGCGCTTGTGGGTGTAGACGCCGTGGCCAGGACCGGCCGCGGCGCGCCGCGCCAGCACCTTGTCGTCGCGGTCGACCAGCGTCACCTGGTTGTCCTGGGCGAACCACCACGGCACCATTTCGTCCAGCAGCGCGCTGGTTTGATAGGTGGCGACCAGGTCGCCGAGGTACTCGTCGCCGCGGAACAGCGGCACGTGGTAGTCCATCAGCACGGCGGCGGGGGCGGCCGACGGGTTGCGGGTCTGCGCCTCCGGCTGGGTGTACATCGGGCGCCGGGTGCGGCGGGTCAGTTCGGCGGTGGCGCGCGACGCCTCGGTCAGCTGCACCGGCGCCGGCAGCGGGTCGCTGCTGCCGGCCAGCGCGCCGTCCGGCTTGAGCCAGACCACGCGCAGCAGTTCGTGGCCGTTCTTCAGGATGCGCGCCATATGCTCGTGCAGCAGCGCCGGCGACAGGCGGTCGGCGCTGATCTCCAGCGCCAGGCTGCGCAGGCTTTCCTCATCGCGGCCGAGCTGGAAGCGGATGGTCTGCTCGACCCACAGCGTGTCGGCGATCAGCTGTTCCTGGCGCTCGTTGCTCTCCATCTGGCGCGCCTGCCACGGCAGCCAGATCAGGATCGCCAGAAAGAACAGCACCAGCACGATGGGCAGCAGCCAGCGCAACACATAGCTGGTCTGCGGGCGGCGGGCGGCGGGCGTGAGGGGCGGAGCGGTCATGCGGTCGGGCTATCGCGGTGCGTGGATCCGGTGAACCGGCTGGACCCATAGTGTAACTTTAAACCGGCAGCCCGTTGAACTTCCTCAGGCTTCGGTCGACCATAGCCTCGGGCAGGAAGCGGCGCAGCCAGCTGACCTGACGCGCCTGCCTGCCGGCGGCGTAGCGCAGTTTCGGCACGCGTGCGCTGGCCGCCTTGAGCACGGCAGCCGCCACCACTTCGGGCGCGTCACCCTGGGCGATCCAGCCGCGCATCAGCGCCTCCATGCGGCTGCGCTCGGCGTCGTGCAGCGGCAGCGGCCGGTCCGGGCGGCTCAGATTGTCGTCGAACGCGGTGCGGGTTACGCCCGGTTCGACCAGCACCACCCGGATCCCCGCCGCGCGCAGCTCGTGGTCCAGCGATTCGGAATACCCTTCCACCGCATGTTTGGTGGCGGCGTACAGCGCGTTGTACGGCGACGGGATCAGCCCCAGGATCGAGCTCAGGTTGACGATGCGGCCCTGCCGGCGGCGGCGCATCGCGGGCAGCACGGCGTTGGTCACGCGCAGCAAGCCGAACACGTTGACGTCGAACAGCGCCTGCGCCTGCGCCGCCGAGGATTCGTCGGCGCCGCCCAGCAAGCCGATGCCGGCGTTGTTGACCAGCAGGTCGATGCGGCCGGCCTGCGCCAGCACCTGCGCCACCATGGCCTGCACCGAGGCGTCGTCGGTCACGTCGCAGACCAGCATGACGACACCGTTGTCCAGGTTGGCCGGCCGGCGGCTGGTGCCGAACACGCGGTAGCCGGCGCCGACCAGCGTCAGCGCGGTGACCAGGCCGATGCCGGACGAGGCGCCGGTGACCAGGGCGACGGGCATTTCTTGTTTGTTCATGAGTCGGATCTCCACGTGAGGTTGATCGGCGGGCGCCGCGATGTTAGTATCGATTGCGTAGTAACTCTAGCATCCCGCGTCACGAATGTCACTATCGAAACGATATGAACAACCAAGATTCTTGCGATAACCCATGCCCGATCGCGCGCAGCCTGGCCTTCCTCGGCGACGCCTGGAGCATGCTGATCCTGCGCGACGCGCATGCCGGCCTGACCCGGTTCGACCAGTTCCGCAAAAGCCTGGGCATCGCGCCCACCATCCTGACCAGGCGGCTGGCGACGCTGACCGAGGAGGGCGTGCTGGAAAAACGCCGCTACTCGGAGCACCCGCCGCGCGAGGAATACCTGCTGACGGCGGCGGGGCAGGATTTCCTGCCGGTGCTGTTCGTGCTCGGCGCCTGGGGGCGGCAACATCGCGGCGGCGGCAAGCTGATACGCTTCCTCGACGCGCAAACCGGCACCGAGATCCAGGCCGTGGCGGTGGACCAGGTGACCGGGGCGCGGATCGGCACCCGGCCGATCACCATCGTGCCGCCGCAGTGATCGCCGCATCGCGGCGTGGCCTGCGTTGTCGCCGGGAAAACAACAGCGGCGCGACCGGGCGCTGCGGCGCAGCATCGATTTCGGCGGACGAAGGCGCAAGCGACGGCGCGAGCAGTGGCGCGGGCTGCGGCGGTGGTGGGAGCCGATTGCGGGTCGGGCATTGTGGTTTTCCACAGTTGCCAGCCTTGCCACGTGTGGTAAGTTTGATCCAAACTAGAATAATGTTGCAATTTCACCCCCAGGAGACTCCATGAAACTGAAATCCGTTCTGCTCGTCCTGAGCGCCGCCCTAAGCTTCAACGCGTACGCCCAAGCACCTATCGTCATCAAATTCAGCCACGTGGTGGCCACCGATACGCCGAAAGGTCAGGCCGCCGAACGCTTCAAGCAGCTGGCCGAAAAAGCCACCAACGGCCGCGTCAAGGTCGAGGTCTACCCGAACAGCCAACTGTACAAGGACAAGGAAGAACTGGAAGCGCTGCAATTGGGCGCGGTGCAGATGCTGGCGCCATCGCTGGCCAAGTTCGGCCCGCTGGGCGTGAAGGAATTCGAAGCCTTCGACCTGCCGTACATCTTCCCGTCGAAAACCGCGCTGTACAACGTCACCGAAGGTGAAATCGGCAAGGGCCTGCTGAAGAAACTGGAACCGAAGGGCATCACCGGCCTGGCGTTCTGGGACAACGGCTTCAAGGTGATGTCGGCCAACAAGCCGTTGCGCACCCCGGCCGATTTCAAGGGCCTGAAGCTGCGCATCCAGTCGTCCAAGGTGCTGGACGCGCAGATGCGCGCGCTGGGCGCCAACCCGCAGGTGCTGGCCTTCTCCGAGGTCTACCAAGCGCTGCAGACCGGCGTAGTGGACGGCACCGAGAACCCGCCGTCGAATATGTACACGCAGAAGATGCACGAGGTGCAGAAGTATGTGACCGTGTCCAACCACGGCTACCTGGGCTATGCGGTGATCGTCAACAAGAAGTTCTGGGACGGCCTGCCGCCTGACATCCGCACCGCGCTGGACAAGGCGATGAAGGACGCGACCACGTTCGAGAAAGCCATCGCCCAGCGCGACAACGACCTGGCGCTGGACGCCATCAAGAAAACCGGCAAGACCGACATCTACACGCTCAGCGTGAAAGAACAGGCGGAGTGGCGCAAGGCCCTGCTGCCGGTACAACAGTCGATGGAAAGCCGCATCGGCAAAGACCTGATCTCCGCGATCAACAAAGAAGCAGCCAAGTAAGCAGTCTGCCACGGGACGGCGCCATGTCGTCCCGTTCTCCTCCTCTCTAAAGGTTACCCCATGAAATTCCTCGATAAGCTCGAAGAATGGCTGATCGCGTCCCTCATGGCCGCGGCGACCATCCTGATCTTCGTCGCGGTGCTGCACCGCTACCTGTCCGGATTGCCCATACCCGGCCTGCAGGATTACCTGATCACGCTCAACACCAGCTGGGCGCAGGAAGCCTGTATCTACATGTTCGTCTGGATGGCCAAGTTCGGCGCAGCCTACGGCGTGCGCACCGGCATCCACGTCGGCGTCGATGTGCTGATCAACCGCATGAACACGCCTTGGCGCAACAAATTCATCGTCTTCGGCCTGCTGGCCGGCGCCACCTTCACCGCCATCATCGGCACGCTGGGCGCCAACTTCGTGCACCACATGTCGCAGACCGACCAGACCTCGGCCGACCTGGAGATGCCGATGTGGATCGTCTACCTGGCGGTGCCGCTGGGCTCGTATTTGATGTGCTTCCGCTTCCTGCAGGTGCTGGTCGCGTTCGTGAAAACCGGCTCGCTGCCGAAGCACGACCACTCGCACGTCGAGGGCCTGGAAGACGAATTGTCGGCTGAAGAAAAAGGAGCCAAAGCATGAACGCCTTGATTATTTTCGTGCTGCTGCTGGGGCTGATGTTGACCGGCATGCCGATCTCCATCTCGCTCGGCCTGACGGTGCTGACCTTCCTGTTCACCATGACCCAGGTGCCGATCGACACGGTGGCGCTGAAGCTGTTCACCGGCATCGAGAAATTCGAGATCATGGCGATCCCGTTCTTTATCTTGGCGGGCAACTTCCTCACCCATGGCGGGGTCGCGCGACGGATGATCAACTTCGCCAGCTCGATGGTCGGCCACTGGCACGGCGGTCTGGCGCTGGCCGGCGTGCTGGCGTGCGCGCTGTTCGCGGCGGTGTCGGGCTCGTCGCCGGCCACCGTGGTGGCGATCGGCTCGATCATCCTGCCGGCCATGGTGCGCCAGGGCTATCCGAAGTCGTTCGGCGCCGGCGTGGTCACCACCTCCGGCGCGCTGGGCATCCTGATCCCGCCGTCGATCGTGATGGTGATGTATTCGGTCACCACCAACACCTCGGTCGGCAAGTTGTTCATGGCTGGCGTGGTGCCCGGCGTCTTGCTGGCGTTCTTCCTCGGCCTGACCACCTGGTACCTGGCGCGCAAGCACAACTACCCGCGCATGGCCAAGGCCAGCTGGGGCGAGCGCTGGAGCACCTTCCGCAAGAGCGCCTGGGGCCTGCTGCTGATCGTCATCGTGATGGGCGGGATCTATTCCGGTTCGTTCACGCCGACCGAGGCGGCGGCGATGGCGGCGGTGTACGCCTTCTTCATCGCGGTGTTCGTCTACAAGGACTTGAAGATCAAGCAAGTCGGCAAGGTCTTGCTCGACTCGGCGGCGATGTCGGCGATGCTGCTGTACATCATCACCAACGCCATTTTGTTCTCGTTCCTGATGACCAGTGAAAACATTCCGCAAGCGATGGCGGAATGGATCACCGGCCAGGGCCTGGGCGTGATCAGCTTCCTGCTGGTGGTCAACGTGCTGCTGCTATTGGCCGGCAACGTCATGGAACCGTCGTCGATCGTGCTGATTATGGCGCCGATCCTGTTCCCGGTGGCGATGAAGCTGGGGATCGATCCGGTGCACTTCGGTATTTTGATCGTGGTCAACATGGAAGTGGGCATGTGCCACCCGCCGGTCGGCCTGAATCTGTACGTGGCGTCTGGAATCACCAAGATGGGCATCACGGAATTGACCGTCGCCGTGTGGCCTTGGCTGCTGACCATGCTGGGCTTTTTGATCTTGGTCACATATGTACCACAAATTTCTCTGTGGCTTCCAAATTTAATTTACTCTTAAACTACCCTGCGTTCCTGCTGCAAAAAAAACTGGGAAAAAGCCAAAAACATAAGTTATGATGGCGTCGCTCTCAGGGATAAACGCATAACGATATGCGTGTTGTAGCAGGAGCAAAGAATTGTAAGTGGGGAGTGTGTATTAGACGGTATCAATGCCGCCAATAGATCGAGGAGACACACGTTTTACAGAATGTCGTTGTGATAGTCGCTGCAAGCCGCCATAAGCGTGCTACGGGGACAGGCAAACGACCGGGAACGTGAAGCAGCATTTGAAAACGCACCTAACGGTGCGTTTTTTTTTGGCCGTGCGATCTACAATGCAAGTCATGTGGTTTTTTTTGTTGTCGCTTGCATGCAACATGTTGGTGCATTAGGACATAAATGAAGTACTTTTTTGGTGCGGAAACTGTGACGATAATACAACAGGGGAGTGAAATTTTTTCAGCCATTCTGGAGCTCCCGTTTGGAAAGCTGGGGGTTCGGACGGCCGCAGGTCTGATTACCGAGCTGTGCTACCTGCCGCCCCATTTTGATGCAAAGGCGCCGCGGGACGCGGCGGCCGCTGTGGCGGCCGAGCAGCTGACGCGGTACTGCGACGACGCCGATTTCGCCTTCGATCTGCCGCTGCAACGCGCCGGCACCGAGTTCCAGCAAAAGGTGTGGGGTGCGATCAGCTCGATCCCGCGCGGCAGCGTGCGCACCTACGGCGAGCTGGCCAAACACCTCGGCTCGGCGCCGCGCGCGGTGGGTCAGGCCTGCGGCGCCAACTGGTTCCCGGTGGTGATCCCGTGCCATCGCGTCACCGCCGCGAGCGGCCTGGGCGGCTTCTCCAACAGCGACGACCCGAATGGCTACCTGCTGGGCGTCAAGCGCTGGCTGCTGGCGCACGAAGGGCAAAGCGAATACGCATGGCAACAGACAACCTTGCTCTGATCGACGAGTTCTGCGACAGCCTGTGGCTGGAGGACGGGCTGTCGAAGAACTCGCTGGACGCCTACCGGCGCGACATGCGCCTGTTCGCCGCCTGGCTGGAGAAGATGCGGCCGGACGTCGGCGGCCTGATCGCCGTGGCCGGGCACGATATCCAGGGCTATATCGCGGCGCGCCACGGCGACAGCGGCAAGGCCACCTCGTCCAACCGGCGGCTGTCGGTGATCAAGCGCTTCTACCAGATGCTGCTGCGGCAGCGCCGCATCACGGCCGATCCCAGCCTCAAGCTACTGTCCGCCAAGCAGCCGCAGCGCTTCGTCCACACCTTGAGCGAGATTCAAGTGGAATCCTTGCTGGGCGCGCCCGACGTGAATATGCCGTTGGGGCTGCGCGAACGCACCATGTTGGAGCTGATGTACGCCAGCGGCCTGCGGGTGTCGGAGCTGGTGGCGCTGAAGATCCTGGAGCTGAGCCTGAACGACGGCGTGCTGCGCATCACCGGCAAGGGGGCCAAGACGCGGCTGGTGCCGTTCGGCCAGCAGGCGCGCATCTGGATCGAGCGCTATCTGAAAGAGGCGCGTGGGGTGATCCTGAACGGCCAGCAGGACGATGCGCTGTTCGTCACCGGGCGCGGCGGACCGATGACGCGGCAAATGTTCTGGATCTTGATCAAAAAGCACGCCAAGACCGCCGGCATCGAGACGCCGCTGTCGCCGCACACGCTGCGCCACGCCTTCGCCACCCACTTGCTGAACCACGGCGCGGATTTGCGGGTGGTGCAGCTTTTGCTTGGTCATTCGGACATATCCACCACACAAATCTACACCCACGTGGCGCGCGAGCGTCTGAAGCATTTGCATGCGCAACATCATCCCCGAGGCTGAAAAACTTGCGTCGGCCGTAACTGCGTCATAATGTGAGCAGGTAATCGAACCGGATAAAGAAGAGGTAGCAAATGGCAAAGACAAACTTCGCGTACGAAAAACGGCAGCGTGAGTTGGAAAAGAAGAAAAAGAACGAGGAAAAAGCCCGCCGCAAGGCCGAGCTGAAGCAGAATCCCCACCTGGCCGAGCCGGGTGAGCTGGAGGCGCAGGACGGCGACGACGACGACGAACCCGCCGCCGACGCCACCAAGGAATAACATTCCAGGTCAGGCGACTTCCTGCTTGGCCTCGTGCAGCCGCTCTTCTTCATGGTTGGCCTTGAAGAAGCGCGCGCAGCGCTTGCCCAGGCTGTCCAGGTAGGTGTAGGCCACCGGTACCACCACCAAGGTCAGCAGGGTTGACGTGATTACCCCGCCGATCACCGCCCGGCCCATCGGCGCCTGCGTCTCGCCGCCGTCGCCCATGCCGATCGCCATCGGCAGCATGCCGAACACCATCGCCAGCGTGGTCATCACGATGGGACGCAAGCGCACCTGGCCGGCGCTCATCAGGGCGTCGATCTGATTCATGCCTTCCTTCTGAGCATGGTTGGTGAAGTCCACCAGCAGGATCGCATTCTTGGTCACCAGCCCCATCAGCATGATGAAACCGATCACCGAGAAGATGTTCAGGGTGCTGCCGGTCGCCAGCAGCGCCACCAGCACGCCGATCAGCGACAGCGGCAAGGACATCATGATCGCCACCGGTTGCAGGAAGCTGCCGAACTGCGACGCCAGCACCAGGTAGATGAAGATCACCGCGATGCCCAGCGCGATCATCGCCGATCCCATGCTTTCCTCCATCTCCTGCGCGTTGCCGCCGACGTCGAAACGCACGCCGGCCGGCAGATCAATCTCCTTCATCACCTTCTTGACGTCGGCGTCGACGTCGCCGCCCGGACGGCCCTCGATGCCGGCGTACACCGCGACCCGGCGTTGCAGCGCCTGGCGCTTCAGCACCTGCGGGCTGAAGCCCGGCACGAATTCCACCACCTGGCGCAGCGGCACCATCACCGGACGGCCGTCCGGCCCCAGCTTGCTGGACGCCAGCGACAGGTCGGCCAGGTCGGCGATCTTCTGCCGGCCGGATTTCGGCAACTGCACGTTGACGTCGTAGTTCTGGCCGTCGGCGGCGAGGAAGTGGCTGGTGGTGTCGCCGGCCACGAACGGCCGCAGCGCGATGCCGATCTGCTGCGTCGTCAGGCCCAGGTCGCTGGCCAGCTCGTTGTTGATCTTGACGTTGGTCGACGGGTTGGCGCCTTCCTGGCTGTATTCCAGGTCGGCGATGCCCCTGATCTTGCGCATCTTGTCCATCAGGCGGTGCGCCACGTCGTCCAGCTTGCCCTCATCGGTGCCGAGGATGGCGATGAAAATCGGCTTCCAGCCCACGGTCAAGGTGATGCCGGCGATCTTGCCCAGCCGTTCGCGGATCGCGATCTCCATCTCCTTCTGCGAGCGGCGCTGGTGCAGCTTGCGGTCCAGCAGCTTCATGTCGATCTGCGCCGTGTTGCGGCCGTCCTGGGTGCCGACCACCGCCACCACGCTGGCGATTTCCGGGAAGGCCTTCAGCGCTTCCTCGACCTGCTGCACCTTGTTGTCGGTGTAGTCGAGGCTGGAGCCGACCGGGGTCTTCATCAGCAGGTTGACCCAGCCGTTGTCCTGCTCCGGCATCATCTCGCCGCCGATCATCGGCACCAGCAGCAGGCTGCCGGCGAACAGCGCGAACGCCGCCGCCAGCGTCATCTTGCGCCAGCGCAGCGCGAGCGCCAGCACCTTGCCGTACACCACGTGCAGCCACTCGACGCCGCCCTCCAGCCAGTGCATGAAGCGGCCCAGCCACGGCACGTATTTGAAGCGGTCCTTGACCGGATCCGGCCACACCGACGACAGCATCGGATCCAGCGTGAACGAGACGAACAGCGACACCAGCACCGCCACCGCGACCGTGATGCCGAACTGCAGGAAGAAGCGGCCGATGATGCCCTGCATGAAGGCCACCGGCACGAACACCGCGACGATGGCGAAGGTGGTGGCCATCACCGCCAGGCCGATTTCGTTGGTGCCGTCGTCGGCCGCCTTGCGGTGGCTCTTGCCCATGCCGAGGTGGCGCACGATGTTTTCGCGCACCACGATGGCGTCGTCGATCAACAGGCCGATGCATAGGGACAGCGCCATCAGCGTCAGGAAGTTCAGCGTGAAGCCGAAGGCCTTCATCGCGATGAAGCTGGCCATCACCGCGATCGGCAGGGTCACACCGGTGATGATGGTCGAGCGCCACGAGTGCAGGAAGAAGAACACGATCACCATGGTCAGCACCGCGCCTTCGATGATGGTGTGCTTCACGTTGTCGAGCTGGCTTTGCACCTTGACCGATTCATCGTTGAGGATGGTCAGCGTGACGTCCGGCGGCAGCGATTTTTGCAGCTCGGCCGCCGCCTGCTGGATGCGCTTGCCGACTTCGACCACGTTGGCGTCCTGCACCTTGGTGATGTCGATCGAGACCGCGCGCTGCCCGTTCAGGCGCGAGATCGACATCTCCTCTTGGGCGCCGTCGATGACGGTGGCCACCTGTTCCAGGTAGACCGGGCCGTTGGCGCGGCGCGCGACGATGATCTTGTTGAATTCGCGCGCGTCCTTCATTTTTCCTTCGACCCGCACCAGCTGCTCGGTGGCGCCGTGCGCCAGCGAGCCGGCCGGCAGATTGGTGTTGGTGGCCTGGATCGCGGCGATCACCTCGTCGACGCCGACCGCCTGCGCGGTCAGGTCGTTGGGGCGCAGGCTGATTAAGATTTGACGCGAGGTGGTGCCGTTCAGCCGCACCTGGCCGACCCCGGCCACGCCCTGGAAGCGCTTGCCGATGACCTGGTCGGCCATGGTCGACAGTTCGCGCAGCGTATGCTCGGTGGCGGTCAGGCCGATCTGTGCGATCGGGCGGCTGTTCTCGCCCTCGAAGCGGACGATGAACGGATCCTTGGCTTCCTTCGGGAAGCGCGGGCGCACCTGGGCGACCTTGTCGCGCAAGTCCTGCATCGCCTTGTCCATATTGGTCGACAGCTCGAAGTCGACGTAGACGCCGGCGCGGCCTTCCCACGAGTTGGCGCGCAAGGTCTTGATGCCGCTGACGGTGTTGACCACATCCTCGATCGGACGGGTGATGTCGTTCTCGACCGCCTCCGGCGACGCGCCCGGATAGTTTACTTCGATCATCGCGCCCGGGATGTCGACGTTGGGCATCGCCTCCAGCCCCAGTCCCCGGTACGAGAACAGGCCGAGCACGACCAGCGCCACCATCACCATGGTGGCGAAGACCGGATTCTGGATACTGGTTTTAGTGATCCACATGATCAGCCCTTCGCCAGCATCGCCGCTTTCGGCGGCTGGGACGGCGTCGGCGCGGCGAGGTTGGCCGGCAGCCTGACCTGGCTGCCCGGCTTGACGCTGCCGAGCTTGGAGACGATGACGTTGGCGCCGGCGTCGAGACCGTCGACCACTTCGACATAGCCCTCGTCCTCGTTGCGCAGGCCCAGCTTGACCGGCTGCGAGACCACCTTGCCCTGTTCGATCTTGTACACCACCTGCTCGCCGGCGCCGCCGCGCAGCGCCGCCAGCGGCACGATCGGCGCCACGGCCGAGCGATCGGTGACGATGCTGCCCTTGGCGAACATGCCGGCGCGCAGCGCGCTGTCGTCGTTCTTGACCGAGATGTAGACCAGCATCGCGCGCGAGCCTATTTCCGTGGCCGGATTGATGCGCGCCACCTTGCCGTGGAAATCGCGCTGCGCGAAACCGTCGACCTTGAAGCTGACGTCCTGGCCCACCTTGACCCGCGGGATTTCCGACGCCGGCACCTGGGCCTCCAGCGTCAGCTCGGACAGGTTGACGATGCTGAAGATCGGCATGTCCGGCGCCAGTTTCTCGCCGGCCTGCACGTGGCGCTTGCTGACCACGCCGCCGATCGGCGCCTTGATCACGCCGTCGTTGAGGGCGATGCGGGCGATGTCGACCATCGCCGCCGCCGACTTGACGTTGGCGCGCGCCAGGTCGACCGTGTTCTGGGTCGCGTCGTAGGCGTTCTGCGAAATGTATTTCTGCTTGAGCAGCGCCTGGCTGTTGCCTTCGTTCTTGCTCGCCATCGCCAGCTTGGCCTGGGCTTCGTCGAGCATCGCCTGCTGCTGTTGCAGGCGCGCGCGCAGGTCGGCCTGGTCGATGCGCGCCAGCACCTGGCCGGCGCTGACCGCCATGCCTTCCTGCACGGTAGTGACCTCCACCACGCCCGAGATCTTGGACTTGATGGTGGCCGAACTTAGGGGCGCCAGCGAGCCGGATAAGGGCAAGCTGACCGCCAATGATCGTGCTCCGACCGCCGCGATATCACCGCTGGACAGTTCGAAGACTTCTTTCTTTTCCTTCTTGTCGGCCGCCGCCTGCGCCGGCGGCGGTGCCGCTTTTTTCTGCATCACGGCCCAGCCGCCGCCGGCCAGGCCGATGACGATCAGGGCGGCGGCCGGAGCGCGCCAGCGTTTGCCGCGCGCGGTCGGCAGGGATGGGGCGGACGGGGGCAGGGTCTCAAGTTTCATCGTAGTTTTTCTGGTGAGGGTTGCGCATGGTGACACTCTACGAAGTTTAAAGAGCGACTGCTACCGCAGTGCGACAAGCGGCAGAAAAACACCGCTGAAATGCAAAAAGCCGGGGTCGAACGCGTCCGAGCCCGGCTGGCGGTGGGGGAGGGCGGGCTAGGCCGGCGTCGCCGGGTACAGCCGCAGCCGCACCAGCACCTGGCCGTGGTCCGAGGCTTCCGGCTTTTCCTGCATCAGATGGTCGTTCAGGTAGGTCACGTCCAGCACCTCGCCGACCGCGAAGCGCGAGGCCGGATTGAATTCCTCCGACACCAGCACATGGTCGATGGTCATGTGATGACCTTCGTGCAGGATGGTGTAGCCGACGTTGCGCAGGCTGTCGCGGCCGAGCTGGATCTGGTTGCAGTCGAACATGCGGCCGTTCAGCTGCTCGCCCTCGACCCCGGCGGCGCCGGAACCCATGACGATGGCGGTGGTGACGGCGTCGGCGGTGTCGTTGAAGTCGCCCAGCACCACGCGCGGCCGGCGCCCGTCGCGGTCCATATAGCTGAGCAGCGCACGCAGCGCCACCGCCTCGGTGCCGCGCCGGATCAGCGAGCGCAGGTTGGCCTGGGCGTACAGCATGGCGTCGTCGCCGTGGTCGCCGCTGTGGTAGTCGGGGCGCTTGGATTTGAGGTGGATGACGATCACGTCGACGATGCGCTGATCCGGCAGCACCACCTGCGCGTGCAGCGGCGCGCGGGCGAAGCGGTCGGCGTCGCGGCTGCCGGCCGGCAGCGCCACGCCTTCGGGGAACAATTGATACGCGGTGGCCGGCGCCGCCAGCGGCAGGCGCGAGATCAGCGCCACCTGCGGCGTCAGGCGGGTGTCGCCGGTGATCGGATCGGCCGGCGGATCGAAGCCGGCCAGCGCGGCGTCGCGGTAGCGTTCGCTGCGGGCCAGCACGTCGCGCAGCGCCGCCATCGAGAAGATTTCCTGCAGGCCGATCACGTCGGCGTCCAGCTGGTCCAGCTGGCGCGCGGTCCAGGCCACCTTGGCCCGGTACTCCGCCTCGGTCAGCGGCGACAGATTGTCGTACAATTTCGCCCCAGGCTGGGAAAGATTGCAAACATTGAAAGTGGCAAAGCGAATTTCCTGCTGCATAATGAGAAACTCCCGATAGAACTTACTTCACAAGCAGCGTATCACGCATGGCGAAAAAAGAGCACATCTCCGAAACTCCGGCCACCCAGCTGCTGCGCAAGCACAAGGTGGCGTTTTCCGAGCACCCCTACGACTACGAGGAGCACGGCGGCACCAGCGTGTCCTCGCGCGAACTCGGCGTCGACGAACATCACGTGGTCAAGACCCTGGTGATGCAGGACGAGGCCGCCAAACCTTTAATTGTGCTCATGCACGGCGATTGCAAGGTCTCCACCAAAAACCTGGCGCGCGGCATCGGCTGCAAGTCGGTCGAGCCATGCAAGCCGGACGTGGCCACGCGCCACAGCGGCTACCAGATCGGCGGCACCTCGCCGTTCGGCACCCGCAAGGCGATGCCGGTGTACGTCGAGGATAGCATCCTTGCGCTGGAAACGATTTATATCAATGGCGGGAGGAAGGGCTACCTGGTCGGCATCAAGCCGCAGGTGCTGGTCGAGCTGCTGAACGCCCGGCCGGTGCACTGCGCTCTGGCAGAGTAGGGCGCGACAGTGTATATTCGACGGCCCCTGCCCAGGGGCGTTACAACTTTGAGGAAACAATGAATACAGTTTGGATGACCGTGGCCGCCTACCTGATCGGCTCGATTTCGTTTGCCGTCATCACCAGCCGGTTGTTCGGCATCGCCGATCCGCGCACCTATGGCTCGAAAAACCCGGGCGCCACCAATGTGTTGCGTAGTGGAAATAAAGCGGCGGCGATCGTCACCTTGCTGGGCGACGGCGCCAAGGGTTGGCTGGCGGTGTGGCTGGCGATACGCTACCAGGAAAAGTTGAACATCGGCGACGCCACCATCGCGCTGGTCGCGATCGCGGTGTTCCTCGGCCACCTGTGGCCGGTGTTCTTCCGCTTCGTCGGCGGCAAGGGCGTGGCCACCGCGCTGGGCGTGCTGCTGGGCCTGAATCCTTGGCTGGGCCTGGCCACCTTCGTCACCTGGCTGGCGGTGGCGTTCGCGTTCCGCTACTCGTCGCTGGCCGCGTTGGTGGCGGCATTGTTCGCGCCTTTCTATTATGGTTTATTGTTCGGTATGGAGCCGCAGTTGCTGGCCGTGTTCGTCATGAGCGCGCTGTTGGTTTTCCGTCATAGCAAGAATATCTCCAACCTGATCGCCGGCAAGGAAAGCCGTCTCGGCAGCAAGAGCAAAGACGCGGTCAAAACGAAAGGTAAATAATGGCTACTCCTGTCAAAATCGATTTCGTCTCCGACGTGTCGTGCCCGTGGTGCGCGATCGGCCTGAAGTCGCTGCAAAAGGCGCTGGACGCCATCGGCGACGCGGCCGAGGTGGAACTGCACTTCCAGCCGTTCGAACTGAATCCGAACATGGTCCCGGAAGGCCAGGACATCGTCGAGCACCTGACCGAGAAATACGGTTCGACCCCGGCCCAGCAGGAACAGGCGCGCGAGATGATCCGCGCCCGCGGCGCCGAAGTCGGCTTCGACTTCGCCATGGGCAAGCGCGACCGCATCTACAACACCTTCGACGCGCACCGCCTGCTGCACTGGGCCGGCATCGAGGGCAAGCAGCGGGAATTGAAGGAAGCGCTGTTCGCCGCCTACTTCACGCTGGGCGACGACCCGAGCGCGCATCCGGTGCTGCTGCGCGTGGCCGGCGAAGTGGGGCTGGACACAGTGGCCGCCGCCGAAGTGCTGAAATCGAACCAGTACGCCGAAGAGGTGCGCCAGCACGAGCAGTTCTTCCAGCGCCACGGCATCAACTCGGTGCCGGCCGTGATCATCAACGAGCGCCACCTGATTTCCGGCGGCCAGCCGGCCGCCGTGTTTGAAAAAGCGCTGCGCGAGATTATGGCGAAGGCATAAAAAAATGCCATCATCGGCGGGGGCCGCGGCTCCCGTCACTCCTGTTTTGCGATAAACTGATAAGAAAAGATCATCGTCGCTCACAGGGAGGCCCATGCTGGCCGCAGAAAAAATACATACGCTGTCCATCGCCCGTCCACAGGCAGACCAGTTCCGGCTGGCCGCGCTGCACCGCTACCATATTCTCGACACCCCCGCCTGCGAAGACTTCAGCTTCCTCACCGAACTGGCGACGCAGATCTGCGGCGTTCCCTACGCCGTCATTTCGCTGGTCGACGCCGAACGGGTGTGGATCAAGGCCTGCGCCGGCATGCGCATGGGCGAACTGCCGCGCGGCGACAGCGTCTGCTCGCTGGCGGTGCTGGGCGAAGCCATCACCGAGATCCCCGACCTGAGCCAGGACTTCCGCACCGCCCGCATGACGCTGGCGGTCGAGGCGCCGTTCGTGCGCATGTACACCGGCGTCGCGCTGACCTCGGCCGACGGCTTCGCCATCGGCACGCTGTGCGTGATGGACACCAAGCCGGGCCGGCTGGGCGAAGTGCAGCGCGCCATGCTGGTCAAGCTGGCGCGTCAGGTGATGGCGCTGATCGAGCTGCGCGCCAACGCCCAGACGCTGACCGCCACCGTGCGCGAGCTGGAAGAGCTGGCCACCACCGACGAGCTGACCGGCCTGCACAACCGCCGCTCGCTGCTGCACCGTTTGAAATTCGAGACCGCGCGCGCCAAGCGTTTCCGCTCGCCGCTGTCGGCGGTGATGATCGACCTGGATCACTTCAAGCAGATCAACGACGACCACGGCCACGCGGTCGGCGACCAGGTGCTGGCCAACGTCGGCCGCCTGCTGCGCGAGAGCGTGCGCGTGATCGACATCCCCGGCCGCTACGGCGGCGAGGAGTTGTGCGTGATCCTGCCGAACACGCCGCTGGAAGGCGCCTGCAAGTTCGCCGAGACGCTGCGCGCCAAGCTGGAGGCGCAATTGCACTACGCCGGCCCGCGCCTGCTGCCGGTGACGGCCAGCTTCGGCGTCGGCTCGTTCGACCATATGGAAATCGCCGATGCCGAAAGCCTGCTGCGCCAGGCCGACACCGCCCTGTACCGCGCCAAGCACGCCGGCCGCAATCGCGTCGAATGCGGCGCACCCTGAAAGGATCGTCATCATGCCTACCGCCACCTGGAACGGCGTCGTCATCGCGCAAGCGAACGACGACGAAGTCGAAATCGTCGAGAACAATGTCTACTTCCCGCCATCGAGCGTGAAGCAGGAATACCTGCGGCCCAGCGAGCACACCTCGCGCTGCCCGTGGAAGGGCCTGGCCAGCTACTACAGCCTGGAAGTCGACGGCAAGGTCAATGACAACGCGGTCTGGTACTACCCGGCGCCGCTGGAAAAAGCGGCGCACATCAAAGACCACCTGGCCTTCTGGCGCGGCGTGGACGTGCAGCGCTAGTTGGATAATCTCACCCACAGCATCATCGGTTTCGGCGTCGGCGAGCTGGTGCATCGCAGTTTGCCGGACGAAGCCGATGAGCGCTCGCAGCGGGTGCGGCACCGGCTGTTGCTGGTGTCCTGCGCGCTGGCCAGCAACTTCCCCGATCTCGACCTGTTCCTGACCCGGCTGCTGCCGGATCCGCTCGGCTATCTGCTCAATCATCGCGGCCACACGCATACGGTGTTGTGGGCGTTGCCCCAGGCCTTGCTGCTGGCGGCCTTGCTGTGGCTGTGCTGGCCGTCGGCGCGGGCGCTGCTCAAGGGCAGCCGGCCGGCGCGGCTTGGACTGGCGCTCAGCGTCGGTGTCGGTTTCGCGCTGCATCTGCTGATGGACTACACCAATTCGTACGGCATCCATCCGTGGTATCCGCTCGATGCGCGCTGGTTCTACGGCGACATGGTGTTCATCGTCGAGCCCTTGTTCTGGGTGGCGATCGGGGTGCCGATGGCGTTGATCATGCGCTGGCGTTCGCTGCGCATCGCGGGGCTGGCTTGCCTGTTCGCGGCGCTTGTGATTTTCGCCGCCAAGGGATATCTGGGCTGGACTTCGTTCGCCGGATTGCTGGCGGTCGGCGTGGCGTGCGGCGCGGCGCAGTGGCGGGCGGGATTGCGCGGTCGCGGCGGTTTGTGGCTGGCGCTGGGCGTCGGCTTGGTCTTCATCGGCTTGCAGGGTGCGGCGTCTTCGGTGGGCAGGGCGCGCATCAGCGCCGTGTTGCAGCAGGTCGATCCGGCGTCGCGGGTGCTGGATGTGGCGATGACGGCGTTTCCGTCGCAGCCGTTGTGCTGGGCGTTCGTCAGTGTCGAGAGCAACGAGGCGGCGGACCGCTACCGGCTGCGGCGCGGCGTGGCCAGCATCGCGCCGGAGTGGCTGGCGCCGTTGGCTTGCCCGGCCGGGCTGGTGGAGCAGCTGCCCGCGCTGGCGCTGTCTCCCGGCGTGACGCAGTTCGCGACGGCGCAGGCCGGCCTGCACATGCTGCGCGCGTTGAAGGACACGCGCTGTGACGTCGATGCGTGGCTGCGCTTCTCGCGCATGCCGAAGCTCGATGTGGGCGAACTGTCGGACTACCGCTTCGCCGCCACGCCGCGCGGCAACTTCACCGCCTTGCGCATCACGCAGGCCGCGAAGTGCGGCGACGGCGTGCCGGGCTGGGGCTATCCGCGCGCGGATCTGCTGACGCCCCAACCATAGCGGCAGGCTTAAGCCGCGACCTCGACCGCGACGTGGTCGGTCGACACCGCCAGCTCCAACCAGTCGTTCATCTCTTTCTCGACCGACAGGTTCTTGGCGCGCACGCGGGCCACGGTATCCGAACCCAGTTGCAGCCGCACCGGTGGATGTTCGTTGTCGGCCAGCTGCATCAGGGCGGCGGCGAACTTGACCGGATCGCCGGGTTGCTGATGGTTGGCGCCGTCGGCGAAGTCGCGCATCGCGCCGACGGTGGCGGCGTAGTCGCCGATGCGGTCACGGGTCGCCACCAGCGACGAGGCATCGAGGAAGTCGGTGCGGAAGAAGCCCGGCTCGACCACGGTCGAATAAATCCCCAGCGGCGCCAGTTCCATCGACAGCGCCTCGCTCAAGCCTTCGACCGCGAACTTGGTCGAGCCGTACACGCCCCAGCCGGCATACGCCGAGTAGCCACCCACCGACGAGATGTTGATGACATGGCCGCTACCCTGCTTGCGCATCACCGGCAGCACGGCGCGGGTGACGTTGAGCAGGCCGAAGACATTGGTTTCATACAGAGCGCGCACCTCGTCGGCGCTGGATTCCTCGACCGCGCCCAGCAGGCCGTAGCCGGCGTTGTTGACCAGTACGTCGATGCGGCCGAAGCGCGCCACCGCCTGTTGCGCTGCGCTGACGGCCTGGGCTTCCAGCGTCACGTCGAGGCGTACCGCCAGCAGGTTCGGATGCTCGCCCAGGGCGGCGATGACCGAGTTCGGATCGCGGGCGGTGGCGACCACGAAGTCGCCGCGCTCGAGCGCTTTTTTCGCCGTCAGGACGCCGAAGCCACGGGATGCGCCGGTGATGAACCATACTTTTTGTGCTGTGCCAGTCATGATCGTTTCCTTTGAAGGTTGGTGAGTTGATGGGGCCAAGTTTAGGCCGCCTTTAACTGCTACACTAGCCATAGGAAAGCTGTTTGATTTTCACCTGTCAGTTGTTAATAGAAATCATGGATAAAGCCCGGGTCATCAGTTTGTTTATCGGCGTGGTACGCGCCAAGAGCTTCAGCCAGGCGGCGGTCGATGCCGGCCTGACGCCGCAGGCGGTCAGCAAGGCGGTGCGGCAGCTGGAGGATCACCTGGGCGTGCGGCTGTTCCACCGCACCACGCGCAGCCTCAGCCTGACGGACGAAGGCAGCCGCCTGTTCGAGCTGGCCAATCCCGGCCTGCGCCTGCTGGACGAGGCGCTGGACCAGATCCAGAACAGCAAGCTGGAGGTCGACGGCCTGATCCGCGTCGCCGCGCCGATGTCGATCGGCATCTCGATCATCGTGCCGCTGCTGCGCGAGTTCCAGGAGCGCTACCCCGGCGCCCACTTCGACATGCAGCTGGACGACCATTTCACCGATCTGGTGGAGAGCAAGATCGACGTCGGCTTCCGCGCCGGCAGCCCGCCGGAGCGCAATCTGGTGTCGCGCAAGCTGGGTGAGATCATGCTGCTGACCTGCGCCGCGCCGTCCTACATCGATCGCCACGGCATGCCGAAGAAGGTGGCGGATCTGGGCAACCACCGCTGCACCGGCTTCCGCCAGCCGAACACCGGCCGCCTGCTGCCTTGGGAATTGCAGGTCGACAGCGCCACCGTCTACCTGGACGCGCCGGCGGTGGCCAGTTTCAATACGGTGGAGGGGGAGTTGACGGCGGTGCTGAACGGCGTCGGCATCGGCCAGATACCGGTGTTCATGATCGAGCGCGAACTGGCCAGCGGCGCGCTGGTGCCCTTGCTGACCAGTACCATCACCGAAAACAACGGCGTTTTCATGTACTACCAGCAACGCACGCAGATGCCGATGCGGGTGCGGCATTTCATCGACTTCGTCGCCGAGCGCGCGCCGGGGCGGCTGCAGGCGCAGCGCAAGGCTGTCAATGCCTCCAAGGGAAGATAAGTGCCGGCGTGCCCCGACATGGTGCTTTCCAGGCCGTATCGTGTGGCGTGTTCACCACAAAAGCGCCTAGAATCAGGCTTTCCAGGCCATTTTGTGCCTGTTTGGTTGGCACGACAATTGCATTGCCCTCCAGAAAGGAAGATGATCGGAATACATGGAGGAAGTTATGAATACCGCAACTGAACCAAAAGCCAGCCCCATCGTGACCCACGAGTCGTCCGCCGATGAACACCGTCTGCGCAGCGAGCGCATCGCCGCGCGCGGCGTCAGTCTCGGCAAGGGCAAGGCGAAATATCTGATCCCGCTGGTCGGCCTGGCCGTGCTGGCCTCGGTGGCTTTCGCCCAGGGTTGATCAGACGACCTTGATCTCGTCCAGCGGCCAGCGCGGCCGCACGTTGAACGAATAGTCTTTTTTCGCCGCGTCCGGATTGATCATCAGGCGCATGGCGCCGGCGAAGGCGATCATGGCGCCATTGTCGGTGCAGAATTCCAGTTCTGGGTAAAACACCTTGAACTTCTTCTTGGCCGCCGCCTCGTTCAGCGACGCTCGCAACTGCGCGTTGGCGCCGACGCCGCCGGCGATCACCAGCCGCTTCAGGCCGGTGTGCTTGAGCGCGGACACACACTTGGCCGTCAATACCTCGACGATCGCGTCGATGAAACCGCGCGCGATATTCGCCTTGTCCTGCTCGCAGATATTGGCGACGACTTTTTGCTCGTGGTTCTTCACCACCGTCAGCACCGCCGTTTTCAGGCCGGAGAAGCTGAAATTGAAATCCTTGGTATGCAACATCGGGCGCGGCAGCTTGTACGCGGCCGGATCGCCGAATTCGGCCAGGCGCGAAATCGCCGGACCGCCCGGATAGCCCAGGCCCAGCAGCTTGGCCGACTTGTCGAAGGCCTCGCCGGCGGCATCGTCGAGCGTCTCGCCCAGCAATGTGTACTGGCCGACGCCGTCGACCCGCATCAGCTGCGTGTGGCCGCCCGACACCAGCAGCGCGATGAAAGGGAATTCCGGCGGCTGCGTCGCCAGCAGCGGCGACAGCAGATGGCCTTCCAGGTGGTGCACGCCGAGCACCGGCTTGTCCAGCGCCAGGCCGAGGCTGCACGCGACCGAGGAGCCGACCAGCAGCGCGCCGGCCAGGCCGGGGCCCTGGGTGTAGGCGATGGCGTCGATGTCGGCCAGCGACTTGCCGGCGCCTTCCAGCGTCTGCGTCAGCAGCGGGATGGCGCGGCGGATATGGTCGCGCGACGCCAGTTCCGGCACCACGCCGCCGTATTCCTCGTGCATCGCCACCTGCGAGTACAGGGCGTGGGAGAGCAGGCCGTGTTGCGTGTCGTACAGCGCAAGGCCGGTTTCGTCACAGGAGGATTCGACGCCGAGAACGATCATGAAAGGAGTACAAACTGAAAGGGGAATCCGCCATTGTAAAGGAAAGTGCGCCGCAGCATGCACCAGCGCGGGTCCGGGCCGCACTGCGCGAGTGCGGAATTTTGCCGAATGGACAGGATTTCAGCGGCTTTTTCGTGGCATCGCTCTTGCTTATAGGGAAGTAGATGGAAACGTAGGGAGGGCGCGATGTCGGAACAATGGAAGCAGATTTGCAAAGTAAAAGATGTGCCGCTGGATGGCGCGCGCATGGTGCCGCGCGGACTGGCTTGGCAGGAGTTGCCGGGCGTCGCGCTGTTCCGTACCGATGAGGAGAGCGTGTACGCGGTGCTGGAGACGCGCGGCGTCGATCCGCGCCACAGCAATGCGCGCCGGTATTCGGTACAGGTGGACAATTGCAAGGTCTACCTCGACCTCGCCGAACTGAGCGCCCCGGCCAGCAAGGCCGAAGCGGCGCTGGCGGGGGCGTTCGGCGTGGCAACGCGCGTGATGGCCTTCGGCTAAAACACCGGTGTCAGTGCCGACATTCGGACACGAGCTCTACCGTAGCGCGCTACGGTAGAGCTCGTGTCCGAATGTCGGCACTGACACCGAGGGGTTACGGGCGCTGTTTCAGTTGCTTGTGCGCGTCGCGCAGCATCTGCTCGGTGGTGTCCCAGTCGATGCAGCCGTCGGTCACCGAGCAGCCGTACTTCAGCTCGCTCAGGTCGGCCGGAATCTTCTGGTTGCCGCCGACGATGTTCGATTCGATCATCACACCCACCAGCGACTTGTTGCCCTGGGTGATTTGATGGATCACGTCCGCCATCACCAGCGGTTGCAGTTCCGGCTTCTTGTAGCTGTTGGCGTGCGAGCAGTCGACCACCAGGTTGGCCGGCAGCTTGGCCTTGGCCAGCGCCTGCTCGGCGATCGCGATCGATACCGAATCATAATTGGGACGGCCGTCGCCGCCGCGCAGCACCACGTGGCCGTAGGCGTTGCCGCGGGTGCGCACGATCGCCACATTGCCCTGGGCGTTGATGCCCAGGAAGGCGTGCGGATGCGCCGACGACAGGATGGCATTGATGGCGATGCTGATGTCGCCGTCGGTGCCGTTCTTGAAGCCCACCGGCGTCGACAGGCCCGACGACATTTCGCGGTGCGTCTGCGATTCGGTGGTGCGGGCGCCGATCGCGGTCCAGGCGATCAAGTCGCCCAGGTACTGCGGCGAGATCGGATCCAGCGCCTCGGTCGCGGTCGGCAGGCCCAGCTCGCAGACGTCCAGCAGGAACTGGCGCGCCTTTTCCATGCCGACGTTGACGCGGAAGGAATCGTCCATGTCCGGATCGTTGATGTAGCCCTTCCAGCCGGTGGTGGTGCGCGGCTTTTCGAAATACACGCGCATCACCAGCAGCATGGTGTCGGCCACTTCGGCTTGCAGCGCCTTCAGGCGGCGCGCGTAATCCAGGCCGGCCACCGGGTCGTGGATCGAGCATGGACCGACGACCACGAACAGACGCTTGTCCTGGCGGTCGATGATGTTGCGCAGGGCTTCGCGGCCCTTCATCACGGTGTCCGAGGCGCTGTCGGTCAGCGGCAGCTTGCTGTGCAAGGCTTCCGGCGACGGCATCGGCGCGAACGAGGTGATGTTGATGTTTTCGATGTCTGGGGAGATCATGATTCTCTACGTATATTTATTGCGGGGGAGGGATAGTGTAGCCGAAATGCGGCGGAGTGGTTTAAGCTTGATGCCATGACGACATCAAACACCGAACCATTCCTGGCCGCCCGCTTCATCAAAGAGATCGGGCGCGGCAAAAACGGCGCCCGCAGCATGAACCGCGACGACGCCCACGACCTGTATCAGGCGATGCTGGACGGCCGCGTCTCCGACCTGGAGCTGGGCGGCATCTTGTTGTCGATGCGCATCAAGGGCGAGTCGGTGGAGGAGATCGCCGGTTTCCTCGATGCGGCCGAGGCCGCCTTCGAGCCGTTGGCAGCGCCGCCGGGCCAGTTCGCGCCGGTGGTGATCCCGACCTACAACGGCGCGCGCAAGATGGCCAACCTGACGCCGCTGCTGGCGATGCTGCTGGCGCGCGAAGGCGTGCCGGTGCTGGTGCACGGCGTCGCCCACGACCTGGGCCGGGTCGCCACCGCCGAGGTGTTCGAGGCGCTGGGCGTGACCGCGTCGCGCCACCGCGCCGAGGCGGAGGAGGCGATGTCGCAGGGCCGGGTCGCCTTCATCACCATCGACGCGCTGGCGCCCAAGCTGGCCTATATGCTGTCGCTGCGGCGCCGGCTGGGCGTGCGCAATTCGACCCATACGCTGGTCAAGATCATGCAGCCGTTCGCCGGCGCGGCGCTGCGGCTGGTGTCGTACACCCACCCCGAGTACCTGGAGATGCTGGGCGAATACTTCACCACGGCGGCGCTGCACGAGCGCGGCGACGCCTTCCTGATGCGCGGCACCGAGGGCGAGACCGTGGCCAACGCCAACAAGGCACAGCAGATCGACTGGTTCCACGGCGGCCTGCGCACGACGCTGGTGCCGAAGCAGGTGCAGGTCGGCGAGTTGCCGCTGCTGCCGGAGGACAAGAGCGCGGCCGCCACGGCGGCCTGGATCGCGTCGGTGCTGGCGGGCGAAGTGCCGGTGCCGCCGTCGATCGCCGAGCAGGTGGCGCAATGTTTGTTGGTGTCGCGCACGGTGCAGTCGCGTCAGCATGTTTCCGAACCCATCGAGTAGACCTGTACAATTGCATCTTTGAGCGACAGGATTTGATGATGGCAAAGTTTGATGTGGCGGTAATCGGGGCGGGCGCGGCCGGCATGATGTGTGCGGCGACGGCGGCGCAGCGCGGCAAGCGCGTGGTGCTGATCGACCACGCCACCAAGCTGGCCGAGAAAATCCGCATCTCCGGCGGCGGCCGCTGCAACTTCACCAACATCAACGCCGGGCCGGCCAACTTCCTGTCCGAGAATCCGCACTTCTGCAAGAGCGCGCTGTCGCGCTACACCGCCGCCGACTTCGTCGCGCTGGTCAAGAAACACCGCATCGGCTATCACGAGAAGCATCGCGGCCAGCTGTTCTGCGACGATTCGGCCGAACAGATCATCGACATGCTGAAGGACGAATGCGCCGGCGGCGACGTGCACTGGCGCATGCCGTGCAAGGTCGACAGCCTGGAACAGGTCGACGGCGGCTTCGTGCTGCACACCGACAGCGGCGAGATCGAGGCCGACGCGGTGGTGATCGCCACCGGCGGCCTGTCGATCGCCAAGATCGGCGCCACCGACTTCGCCTACCGCATCGCCAGCCAGTTCGAGCTGCGCATGGTCGAGCCGCGCCCGGCGCTGGTGCCGCTGACCTTCGACCCGCAGCAGTGGGCGCCGTTCGTCGAGATGGCCGGCATCGCGCTGGAGGTCGACGTCGAGACCGGCTCGCTGAAGGGCCGCAATCCTACCGGCGGCCGCTTCCGCGAAGACTTGCTGTTCACCCATCGCGGCCTGTCCGGCCCGGCGATCCTGCAGATTTCCTCGTACTGGATGCCGGGCACGCCGATCGTCATCAACTTGCTGCCGGAGCTGGATCTGGCCGCCACGCTGATCGAAGGCAAGGGCACGATCAAGAAGCAGCTGGGCAATGTGCTGTCGCAATGGCTGCCGGCGCGCCTGGCCGAGGGCCTGCTGCTGGCGCACGGCTTCGATCTGGAAGCCCGCTTGGCCGACCTGCCGGACGCGCAACTGCGCAAGCTGGGCGCGGCGGTCAACCAGTGGACCATCACCCCGAACGGTTCCGAAGGCTACAAGAAAGCCGAAGTCACGCGCGGCGGCGTCGATACCCGCGAGCTGTCGCAGCAGAGCATGATGGTGACCAAGGTGCCGGGCTTGTACTTCATCGGCGAGGCGGTCGACGTCACCGGCTGGCTCGGCGGCTACAATTTCCAGTGGGCGTGGGCGTCCGGTGTGGCCGCTGGGCAGGCAGTCTGATATAATCTTTTTTCTCGCTGTAGCGGTGTTCGTGCAATCGTTGAGTTTGTTGAAAGATTGTCTAATACGCCGCGTTGTTTTTGCCATGAAAGCCGCTGCCAAGGCCATTCCGATGGTCATGCGTCTTCCATTTTCCGGCAAAAGCTGCTATAGTCTCTTTCTCCCTATAACCTCAACGGTTTGAATTTTTACATGACCACTATTCGCCTTAAAGAAAACGAGCCGTTCGAAGTCGCAATGCGTCGCTTCAAACGCACCATCGAAAAAACCGGTCTGCTGACCGAACTGCGCGCACGCGAGTTCTACGAAAAGCCAACGGCTGAGCGCAAGCGCAAGCTGGCAGCTGCCGTCAAGCGTCACTACAAGCGCATCCGCAGCCAACAGCTGCCGAAAAAACTCTTCTAAGACTGCTTACGCAGCTCAACCTGGCGTATGCGGGTTGTGTTTTGCGGCATCTGAGAGAACACCCGCTCCGGCTTGCCGCAGCGGGTTTTCGCATTTTTACTCCACAAATTTTCTGAAAGAAACGCCATGGGCTTGAGAGAACAAATCACCGACGACATGAAAGCCGCGATGCGCGCCAAGGAAACCGGCAAGCTGAACACCATCCGCCTGGTCATCGCCGAAATCAAGCGCAAGGAAGTCGACGAGCGCATCGAGATCACCGACGACCAGACCGTGGTGGCGATCGTGGAAAAAATGATCAAGCAGCGCAAGGACTCGATCACCCAGTTCGAAGCCGGCGGCCGCGCCGACCTGGCCGACATCGAAAAAGCCGAGCTGGTGGTGCTGACCGCCTACATGCCGGCCGGCCTGTCCGACGAGGAAATCGCCGCCGAAGTGACCGCCGCCGTGGCCGCCTCGGGCGCCGCCGGTCCGCAGGACATGGGTAAGGTCATGGCCATCGTCAAGCCGAAGCTGGCCGGCCGCGCCGACATGACGGTGGTGTCCGCGCTGGTCAAGAAGGCGCTGTCGCCGGCCTGAGTCGTGTAGTTCCCCGCGCCTTCCTTGATCCGGATCAACACCGGATCGGGAAGGCGGTATAGTCTGATTAACAACAAGACCGCCCAGCCCAGTGATCCCACAATCTTTTATCGCCGATTTGCTGAACCGCGTCGATATCGTCGACGTTGTCGGACGTTACGTGCAGCTGAAAAAAGGCGGCGCGAACTTCATGGGTTTGTGCCCCTTCCATAACGAAAAATCGCCGAGTTTCACCGTCAGTCCGACCAAGCAGTTTTATCATTGCTTCGGCTGCGGCGCGCACGGCACCTCGATCGGTTTCCTGATCGAATACTCCGGCATGGGCTTCGTCGATGCCGTCAAGGACCTGGCGCAAAACGTCGGCATGGTGGTGCCCGAGCAGGACGACAAGATTCCGCCGGCCCAGCGCGCCCAGATCCAGGCGCAAAGCATGGCGCTGAGCGAGGCGATGACCAAGGCCTGCGACTTTTACCGCGGCCAGTTGCGCGGCGCCACCGACGCCATCGCCTACCTGAAAAATCGCGGCCTGACCGGCGAGATCGCCGCCCGCTTCGGCCTCGGCTACGCGCCGGCCGGCTGGGACGGCCTGAAGAGCATCTTCCCCGACTACGACGCGACCGCGCTGGCCGAGGCCGGCCTGGTGATCGACAAGGTCGACGAGGACGGCGGCAACCGCAAGCGCTATGACCGCTTCCGCGAACGCATCATGTTTCCGATCAAAAACACCAAGGGCCAGGTCATCGCCTTCGGCGGCCGGGTGCTGGATCATGGCGAACCGAAGTACTTGAATTCTCCCGAAACGCCTTTATTTTCAAAGGGATTCGAGCTGTATGGCTTGTTCGAAGCGCGCCAGGCGATCCGCGACGCGGGTTATGTGCTGGTGACGGAAGGCTATATGGATGTGGTGGCGCTGGCGCAAATGGGGTTCCCGCAAGCCGTGGCGACCCTGGGCACCGCCTGCACCACCAACCATGTGCAGAAACTGTTGCGTCAGACCGACACCGTCATTTTCAGTTTCGACGGCGACAAGGCCGGCCGCCGCGCCGCAAGGCGCGCGCTGGAAGCCTGTCTGCCGCACGTGACGGACAACAAGACCATCAAGTTCCTGTTCCTGCCGACCGAGCACGATCCGGACAGCTACGTCCGCACCTACGGCAAGGAAGCGTTCGAACAGGAAATCCACGAAGCGATGCCGCTGTCGCAGTTCCTGGTCAAGGAAGCGGTCGGCGAACATGATTTGCAGAGCCCCGAAGGCCGGGCCCGCGCCCAGTTCGACGCCAAGCCGATGTTGCAGGCGATGACGCCGACCGCCTTGCGGCTGCAGATCGTGCGCGGCCTGGCGCAGTTGACGCAGAGCACGCCGTCGGAGATCGAACTGCTGTTCGAACTGGCCAAGCCGGTCGCCGCCGTGCGCAAGGCGCCGCCGCGGACCGGGCGTCCGGTGCCGGTCGGGCTGGAGTTGCAGATCGTGCGGCTGGTGGTGGCGCATCCGCCGCTGGCGCTGGACATCGACGCCTCGGCGCTGGCCGCGTTCCAGTACTTCGGCGCCGAACCGGCCGAGCGCTTGGCGCAACTGGTGGCGGCGGCGCAGTCGCTGGGGCCGAACGGCGGATTCGCGTCGCTGGCCCAGCATCTGAAGTCGCAGGGCGAGGAGTACGACGGCATCATTTCCGACATCGTCAAGGATGCCGAGGTCGATGCCGACGCCGGCCGGCTGGAACTGCGCGGCTTCATCCGTCAGGTCAAGAACGACGCGTTGAAGCAGGAGTTGAGCCAGTTGTTCGCGGCCGGCCTGTCGTCCGACGAGATCGGCGTACGCTACCGCGAGCTGACCGCGCAGCAGGATCAGCTGTTGCGCGAGGCGCAGGCGGAGTTGGCAAACCGGTAAGATTGCAGCGCGTTTTGTGACGTAATGTTTCTGACATCCTTCCAGCGCGGGATACGGGGCTATCCCCTCTGGAAATTGAAAAGTGACGTGCTATAATAAAACGCTAAGTGTTGTATGTTTTGGCATGGTTTTTCTGTTCAGAGTGTGTTTGTTTTCAGTGAGTTAGGCTCTTGATCGACGCGGAAGGACGGGTGTCGGCGGCCAGGGCCAGCTTTGGTTTAGTCAGCGGATGATTACCGTCGCTGTTTGGCGGACGTTCTGTTTGCTTTCTAACCTAGTCACGGTTTCTTGCCCCCACGCACGTGTCTGATGCAGTAGAATTTCCGCCAACGAGGGGGAAGTTCTGTCGAGGTCGATCGGCCCGACCAGGTGTAAGTAAGTCGTAGTATTGTCGGACTTGTGTGGTCGGCATGTTCGAAGACGTAGGATCCCACAAGGATCGCAAGAAACTTTATCCTAAATAAGCAAGTCGTTGTGTAATCGAAAGCGCCTGTGCCAATCAAGAAACCTGAATCCAAAGCGGCTGCAAAGCCGAGCAAAGTGGCCGCCAAACCCGCCAAGACAGCGGATAAGCCGGAAACGCGCGTCGCCAGCAACCCGCCCGCGGTCAGCCAGACCACGGACGCCGCCACGCTGGCCGCGATCGATACCTCGGGCTACGTGCTGCCGTCGGTCAAAGTGCCGGGCCGCCGTGGCCGCAAGCCGAAAGAATTCCAGCCGGAAAACGACGAAGTCGCCGCGCTGAACGCGGTCGAGCGCGCCGAACTGAAAGCCGTCGACAAGGCCAAGGCCAAGGACCGCAAGGCCAAGGAAAAGGCCTTGCTGAAGGACGCGTTCTCGTCGGACACCGAAGCCACCGAGGAAGAGCTCGAACGCCGCCGCCAGAAACTCAAGACCCTGATCAAGTTCGGCAAGGAACGCGGCTTCCTCACGTACGCCGAGATCAACGACCATCTGCCCGAGAACATCGTCGATCCGGAAGCGATCGAAGGCATCATCGGCACCTTCAACGACATGGGCATCGCGGTCTACGAGCACGCGCCGGACGCCGAGACCTTGCTGCTGTCGGATAACGTCGCCACCGTCACCAGCGACGACGAAGCCGAGGCCGCCGCCGAGGCGGCGCTGTCGACGGTCGACTCCGATTTCGGCCGCACCACCGACCCGGTGCGCATGTATATGCGCGAAATGGGCTCGGTCGAGCTGCTGACGCGCGAGGGCGAGATCGAAATCGCCAAGCGCATCGAAGACGGCCTGAAGGACATGATCCAGGCGATCTCCGCCTGCCCGGTGACGATCGCCGAGATCATCGCCGCCTCCGACCGCATCCGCGCCGACGAAATCAAGATCGATGAAATCGTCGACGGCCTGGTCGACGAGAGCGAAGACGTGGCCGCGCCGGTCGCGCCGCCGCCGGCCGAAGAGGAAGAGGAAGAAGAGGAAGAGGAAGAAGAGGAAGAGGAGGAAGAGGAAGAAGCGAGCGCCTCGGGCGCCGCCGGTTTCTCGGCCGAGCAGCTGGAAGCGTTGAAAAACGCCGCGCTGGAAAAATTCGACACCATCTCGCTGCAATTCGACAAGATGCGCCGCGCCTTCGAGAAGGAAGGCTACAACTCCAAGGCCTACATCAAGGCGCAGGAAGCGATATCGTACGAGCTGCTGGGCATCCGCTTCACCGCCAAGGTGGTCGAGAAGCTGTGCGACACGCTGCGCGGCCAGGTCGACGAAGTGCGCCACATCGAGAAGCAGATCCTCGACGTCGCGGTGAACAAGTGCGGCATGCCGCGCGCCCACTTCATCAAGGTCTTCCCGGGCAATGAAACCAACCTGGAATGGGTGGATGGCGAAGTGTCGGCCGGCCACGCCTACAGCGCCATCCTGGGCCGCAACATTCCGACGATCAAGGAGCTGCAACAGCGCCTGATCGACCTGCAAGCGCGCGTTGTGCTGCCGCTGCCGGACCTGCGCAACATCAACCGCCAGATGGCTGCCGGCGAAATGAAGGCGCGCAAGGCCAAGCGCGAAATGACCGAGGCCAACTTGCGCCTGGTGATCTCGATCGCCAAGAAATACACCAATCGCGGCCTGCAATTCCTCGACCTGATCCAGGAAGGCAATATCGGCCTGATGAAGGCGGTGGACAAGTTCGAATACCGCCGTGGCTACAAGTTCTCGACTTACGCGACGTGGTGGATCCGCCAGGCCATCACCCGCTCGATCGCCGATCAGGCGCGCACCATCCGGATTCCGGTGCACATGATCGAAACCATCAACAAGATGAACCGGATTTCCCGCCAGATTCTGCAGGAAACCGGCGCCGAGCCGGACCCGGCGACGCTGGCCATCAAGATGGAGATGCCCGAGGACAAGATCCGCAAGATCATGAAGATCGCCAAGGAACCGATCTCGATGGAGACGCCAATCGGCGACGACGACGACTCGCATCTGGGCGACTTCATCGAGGACAACAACACGCTGGCGCCGTCGGACGCCGCGCTGCACGCCTCGATGCGCGGCGTGGTCAAGGACGTGCTCGACTCGCTGACGCCACGCGAAGCCAAGGTGCTGCGCATGCGTTTCGGCATCGAGATGTCGACCGACCACACGCTGGAAGAGGTCGGCAAGCAGTTCGACGTCACGCGCGAACGGATCCGCCAGATCGAAGCCAAGGCCCTGCGCAAACTGCGTCATCCTAGCCGTTCCGACAAGCTGAAAAGCTTCTTGGAAGGCAACTAAGGCTTGACGGTAGCCTGTGCTAGCCCTTATGCTCGCGAGTTCGTTTAAAAGCGAGCGCGCGTAAGAGGGGCTAGCCAGACTCCAGCGCATCAGCAACACTCCGGGCCTCTAGCTCATGCTTGGTTAGAGCAGCGGACTCATAATCCGTTGGTGCCGTGTTCGACTCACGGGAGGCCCACCAGACAAAATCAAGGACTTAGGTGAAAACCTAAGTCCTTTTTTGTTTTGTGCAGCCTTTGTTGTTCATCAAATCTTCTCTCAGGAAGTTACTCATAATATTCCTTTGACGGCATATGCCTTGAATGGAATAATTAGCTATGACCTGGGACGTTGAGTACACCGACGAGTTTGGCATCTGGTGGGCTGACCTGGTTGAGCCCGAGCGCGAGTCGGTGGCCGCCAGCGTTGGGCTTCTTGAAAGCCTTGGTCCGAATTTAAGATTTCCGCATACGAGCGGTGTGAGCGGTTCTAAGCATAGCCGTATGCGTGAGCTACGAATCCAGCATGCGGGTAGACCGTATCGCGTGCTTTTCGCCTTTGACCCAAGGCGCAGCGCGATACTGCTGCTTGGTGGCGATAAGACTGGAAATGATCGATGGTATGAGGAAAACGTGCCCATTGCGGATCGTCTTTATGACACGCATTTGGAAACGCTGAAGAAGGAGCAGTCAAAAAATGGCTAAGAAATTTTCCGCACTCGTTGCCTCAACTATGTCGCCGGAGTCCATTCTTCGGGCACAAAAATCGACTCTTGCCATGCGCGAAGAGATGCCGTTGAACGAGTTGCGCCAGGCTCGGGGCTTGTCTCAAAAGGCGCTTGCCGCACGCTTGAATGTCGAGCAACCGGCCATTGCAAAAATGGAACGGCGGACAGACATGTACATCTCGACCTTGCGGTCCCACATCGAAGCGATGGGCGGCGCGTTGGAGATCGTCGCCAGATTTCCGGAGGGCTCCGTGAAAATCAACAGTTTTGAACTTCCTGATAGTGTCATCTGAGGCGCTCAAATACCTCAGCGGTTCGCCAGCACATCTTTGCGGAACCAGTCATCGAGCAGTTTTTTCTCGTGGACATAGATTTCGTTCCTGAAGCTGCTTGAGCTCATCAGGTAGTTGGGATCGGACAGCTCGAGGTCGCCGCTGCGCAGTACTTTGCCGTCCTGTTCGATGGTGTAGCGCAGATGCATCCTGGGCCAATCGGCCATGCCTTTCATCACCCGGATATCGCGCACGGCGACGCGTGGAAACACATCGCCGGCGAGGTCGATGTCCAAAAATTCGACCTTCAATTCCTGGCCGGCCGGCAGCTTGGCGGCCAGCTCATCAATGTGCTCGCGAAAGATCATCTCCATCGATTCCAGGTCGGAGGAGAAGTGCGGCACGTCGGTCATCTTTTCGGGATTGACGAAGCTGACCGTGGCGGCGGCCGATGCACCGGTAGCGGTAATCAGGCAAACGATGGCAATCCCGACTGCCCTGACGAAATGGCTCATGAATGACAACTCCTTTGTGCGCATGGAATGATGAATATACGCCCATTCCGATAGATCTTCACCGACGCTTATTGAACTGGAATGTCCTTCAGCAGCACATCAACATCCGGCACGCGCTTGTACCGGAGTACCCGATAGCCCGCTGTTACTTCGAACGCCTTGGTGCACAGCACGAAGTCGAAAAATTAATTAGTTCAACCGTTCAACCAATGTCTTGTATTCGGATTAAAATTGTCAGGCAATCTTGACGACCAATACAAGGAGACATTGAAATGATCGATTTAAATCGACGTGGTCTGGTGCTTGCCGCCGGCGGTGCGCTGGCGGCTTCCGCCGTGGGTTCATCCGTCTGGGCCGCCGCGCCCGAGCGCAAGCTGGGCTACGCCATCGTCGGCCTCGGCGGCTATGGACTCGGGATCATCATCCCGCAATTCAAGAACTGCCAGCACAGCAAGCTGGTGGCGGTGGTCAGCGGTGATCCGGTCAAGGCCAAAAAGGTGGCGGCGGAGTACGGCGTGCCCGAGACCGGCATCTACGATTACAACAACTACGACAGCATCAAGAACAATCCGGACATCGACATCGTCTACGTCTGCCTGCCGGTTTCCATGCACGCCGAATACACGATCCGCGCCGCCAAGGCCGGCAAGCACGTGCTGTGCGAGAAGCCGATGGCGCTGTCGTCGGCCGAGTGCGAGTCGATGATCGCGGCCTGCAAGCAGGCGGGCAAGAAGCTGATGATCGGCTACCGCTGCCACTTCGAGCCCTACAACCTGGAGGCGCGCCGCCGCGCCCGCGCCGGCGAGATCGGCAAGCTGCGCTATTTCCGATCCGAGCACGGCTTCAACTTCAACAACCCCACCGCCTGGCGCTTGAAGAAGGCGATGTCGGGCGGCGGTTCGCTGATGGACATGGGCATCTACGCGCTGCAGGCGGCGCGCTACATGACGGCTGAGGAACCGATCTCGGTCTACGCACGCGAGACTACCGACAAGTCCGATCCGCGCTTCCGCGAAGTCGAGGACATGATCGAGTTCCAGCTGGAGTTCCCGTCCGGCGTGATCGCGTCGTGCATGTCGATGTACAGCGCCAACCAGAACCACATCCTGCTGATGGGCGACAAAGGACGCATCGAGCTGGAGCCCGGCACCAGCTACAACGGCAACCGCTTATGGGTGGGCAACGGCCGCAGCAACGAGATCACGCCGCCGCCCGGCCCGGGCGCGACGCAGTGGGCGGGCCAACTGGATCACATGGCACAGTGCGTGATCCAGGATCGGCAACCGATCGTCGCCGGCGAGGAAGGGCTGCGCGACATGCGCATCATCGAAGCGATCTACAAGTCGGCGCGCGAGCAGAAGCGGATCGCGCTGCGCTAGTTATTGCGCCGACGCTTCGGCGACCTTGACGTCCAGCATCGACACCACGACGTCCGCCTCGTCCAGCCATTCCTTCAGCGGGAAGCCGTCTTCCAGCGCGACGACGGCGCCTTCGGGGATGGAGCCCTTGCCGTCGTTGCCGGGGCTGTGCGGCATGTAGGCGAAGTGCGGGAACTTGGTCTTGCCGTTCTGCGCGATCTCGTGCACCGTGCGCGGCGCGGCGCGCAGCAGGCCGTTGCGGACGCGGCGCTGCCGTTCGTCGGCGCGCTCCTTCAGCAGCGCCGTCAAGTGCGCGATATCCTTGCCCAGCCGATCGGCCTCGGCGCGATGGCTGTGCAGTTCGTCGTCGCTGAGCGCTTCTTCCCATTGGGTCAGCTTCAGCAGGCCGCGCTTGTGCAGGCTCTGCCGTTCCAGGTCGATTTCCAGCGTCGACAGGCGCGCGCGGTGCGCTTCAAGATCCTGCGCTTCCTTGACGTCACCGTTGGCGCGATGCCATTTGTCGCTGAAGTCGAAGACCAGGCCGTCGAAATAGAAATACATCGGCAGGCCGTGCTCAAGCACCTGGCGGGTGGTCTGGTTCCAACGCGCGGCGAGTTCGGCCACGGTCAGGGTGAGAGGTTCAATCATAAAATTTCTGTCGCAAAAAGATTAGCCGCTATTTTCTCATGATGTGTGCGTGTTGCGCCGCCGATTATGTTTTTGACGCCTCCGTGTTCCGTTTTTGCCGGAACCGGTTTGGCGCGCGTACGCCGTTGCTATACTTCTTCAAAATAATAGCGGGGGGAGACAGACGATGGCCGACCGGACCATACGCAAGATAGTGATCGTCGGCGGCGGCACGGCCGGCTGGATGACGGCGGCGCCGTTGGCGCAGCGCCTGGGCGCGGGCTGCGAGATCGTGTTGGTCGAGTCGCCCGAGATCGGCACCGTCGGCGTCGGCGAGGCGACCTTGCCGACCATCCGCTACTACAACGCCTCGCTCGGCCTCGATCCGGCCGACTTCATCCGCAAGACCCAGGCCACCATCAAGCTCGGCATCGAGTTCAAGGATTGGGGCCATGTCGGCAATCGCTTCTTCCACGGCTTCGGCGATTTCGGGCCGAAGATCGACAAGCGTTCGCCGCATATGCACTGGCTGCATCTGGCGCGCGCCGACCGCAATATCCCTTCCTACGAAAACTGGTCGATGGCGACGCTGATGGCGCGCAACAACCGCTTCTCGCCGCCGGCCGACAACGCCTCGTATTCCTACGCCTACCAGTTCGACGCCGGCCTGTACGCCGCCTATCTGCGCGAGTACGCGCTGAAGCGTGGCGTGCAACGCATCGAGGCGACCATCAACGAGGTCGAGCTGCGCGCCGACGATGGCCACATCGCGGCGGTCAAGCTCAACGACGGCCGCCGCATCGACGGCGACCTGTTCATCGACTGCTCGGGCTTTCGCGGTTTGCTGATCGAGGGCGCTTTACAGGCCGGCTACGACGACTGGAGCGACCAGCTGCCATGCAACAGCGCGCTGGCGGTGCCGTGCGAAAAAGTGCCGAAGCTGACGCCGTACACCACCTCCACCGCCAAGGCCGCCGGCTGGCAGTGGCGCATCCCGTTGCAGCATCGCACCGGCAACGGCCACGTCTACAGCAATGCCTTCACCACCGACGGCGAGGCGCGCCGCGTGCTGCTGGAGGGACTGGACGGCAAGCCGCTCGACGATCCGCGCCAGCTGCGCTTCGTCACCGGCCGCCGGCGCAAATCGTGGCTGAAAAATTGCGTGGCCATCGGCCTGTCGGCCGGCTTTGTCGAGCCGCTGGAATCAACCAGCATCAACCTGATCGAGAACGCGGTCGGCATGCTGATCCAGTATTTCCCGAACCGCGATTTCAAGCCGGAGCTGGCCTACGAATTCAACCGCTACATGGGCTCGCGCTACGAGTCGGTGCGCGATTTCATCATCATGCATTACAAGCTGACCAACCGCAGCGATAGCGAGTTCTGGCGCTACTGCGCCAACATGAAGATCCCGGACAGCCTGCAGCACCAGATCGAATTGTTCCGCGAGAGCGGCCGGGTGGTGATCTACGATCACGAGGGTTTCAGCGAGCCGTCCTTCGTGTCGATGCTGCTGGGGCTGGGCGTGGTGCCGCAGAGCGACGATCCTTTCGTCGCCGCCATCGACCGCGACCGCTTGCAGGCGCACATGGCGCGCGTGCGGGCCGGCATCATCGACGCGGTCAGCGCGATGCCGGACCATACCGACTATCTCAACGCAAACGCTTGCGCATGAAGATGGTGGCCTGCGGGTTGTCGTTGTAGCGTTCGCAGCGCTCGTAGCCGAGGCTGTCGTAGAGCTTGATCGCGCCGATCAGATCGTCCTTGGTGTCGAGGTAGACAGCGTCGTGGCCGGCCTGCGCGGCGTGCGTTTCCAGCGCCTGCATCAGCGCTTCGGCCAGGCCGCGCCGGCGGTATCTGTCGGCCACGTACAGGCGCTTGCACTCGGCGGCGCCGGGCACTTCCGGTAGCGGACGCATCGCCACGCAGGCGGCCGGCGCGCCGTCGACGTAGGCGATCCACATGGCCGAGCTGGCATCGTTGAGGAAGGCGCGAATGGCGGCATCGTCATCGCGCAGCACCACGCCGATGACGTCGAAGTATTCGTACAGCAAATGCCGCGCGTCGGCGAGCTGCGCGGCGCCGGCGCGAAGCACGCGCACCGGCGGCGGCGACAGGATGTCCTGCACCTTGCGCATGGCGTCCAGCAGTTCGGCGCGCTGCGATTGGCCCAGCTGGTTCAGCATGCGCACCGTCTCCGCCGACGCCTGCCGGTTGATGTCGGCCACCGTGGTCTTGCCCAGCGCGGTCAGGCTGAGCAGGGTGGCGCGCTTGTCGTGCTCGGAGCGCGCGCCTTGCACCAGGCCGCGTTCGGTCAGCGAGCGCAGCAGGCGGCTCATGTAGCCGGCGTCGAGATCGAGTTTGTTACGCAGCTTGTTGGCGGTGCAGCCCGGATTTTGCGACAGCTCATACATGATGCGGCCTTCACTGAGCGAATAGTCGGTCTCCAGATAGCGCCCGCGCAGCAAGCCGAGATGCACGGTGTAAAAACGGTTGAATTGGCGAACCACGTCGGCCTGCTGTTGCATGTCCCTGTCCATCACGAATCCTTATTGGTTGCTTTTGGCAACTATATCCCGGTCTGGCGATGTGGTCAACCGGGCGCCGATGGCAGGCGGTAAAATGCAGGCTTCCTGTCGCGGAGTATCCGAAGATGATGTTTCTTAAAGTTCCGTTTGCGGAAAAAGATGAAGCCAAGGCGCTGGGCGCGCGTTGGAACGGCGAGCGCAAATCCTGGTACGTGCCGGACGGTAAGCCGACCGAGCCGTTCGAGCGCTGGCTGGCGCCAGGCGGCGCCGATTTCATGCCGGCCAAGGCGGCCGCCGCGCCGAAAGCCAAGCCGGCGTCGGTCGATTCCTATGTCGGCAAGTCGGTGATCGGCAAGCTGTACCAGGAGTTGCCGCATGACTGCAATCCGTTCGAATCCTGCCCGGTGTGCGCGCCGGCGCTGGCCACGTCCGGCTGGCAGGCGGGGCATGACGGCGTGGTGAAGATGCTGGTTTCGCTGCGGGCCGCCTGACGCCGCCCGCCGCCTATGGAGAGCGCATCCACGCCGCCGATTTTCCGCACCGCGGATCGACCGGCCGACCCGGTCGCGCGCTTTGAACAGCCGTCGGATGTGTTCGAGGCGCTGTTCCAGAGCATCCAGGGCGGCGAAAAGCATGTGCGCCCGCCGTTGGCGCTGACGCCGGATTCGCCCTTCCTGCCATTTATTGAAATCGGCTACGCCTTGCGCGCCTGTCTGCGCGATCCGGCGCGCCGCGATTATCTGCTGCAGCGCTTGCGGCCGCATCTGGGCGTCATCATCGGCACGCTGCCGACCAGCATCCTGCCGCACGGGATGTTGCCGGACGGCGCGCCGCTGCCCGGTTGGCGCGCGCTGGAAGACATCGGCGACGCCGAGCTGCACGCCTGGCTGATCCAGGACGGCGGCCTGATCTACGGCGAAATGCAGCGCTATGAACTGGACAACTACTTCGACGCGATCGCGCCGCTGATTCGTCCCGGCGGCGTCATGGTCGACCTCGGCAGCGGGCTGGGCAAGGTGGTGATGTCGGCCGCGTTGACCTTGCCGTTCACGCGCTGCATCGGCGTCGAGCTGCTGGGTTATCGGCATCGCATGGCGCAGGAGCGATTGCGGCAGTTGCTGGCACTGGCGCAACAGGGCCTGGCCTCGCTGCCGGCGCCGCTGGCGCCCGAGACGCCGCTGACGTTGCCGGTCGGTGCGCCGGCGACGGGGCGGCATCTGCACGATCTGGCCGCGCGTATCGCCTTCATCGAAAGCGATATGTTCAAGGTCGACGTGCGCGGTGCCAGCCTGGTGTTCCTGTACAGCACTTGCTTCGGTCCGTTGATGGATGCGCTGGGTGAAAAGCTTGCGCGCGAGCTGCCGGTAGGCGCGCTGGTCAGCACCACTACCTATGCGCTGAAGCATCCGGCCTTCCAGCTGGTGCATTACTTCCCGGCGGGCACGGTCGCCTGGACCAATGTGATGGTGTACCAGCGCAGCGGTCCGCTGGCCTCGCTGACGCCGGCGGAAACCGCCGCGTTGTATCAACCCGATCCGGTCGCATGGGAAGCGCGCGTGCGCCGGGACTTCGACGCCATGGATCTCGCAACTAAGGCTGCCGCAACCATTTACGCGCCGTAGCGACCACGTTGTCCGACAATGCCCGCGTAAAGGGTGTCTGAATATCCCACATGTGCCACACCAGAGGCACGTCCAGCCATGCTCCCGGCGTCAAGTCGACCAGCGTGCCGGCCGCCAATTGCTGCTCGCATTGCAGGGTCGGCAGCATGCCGTAGCCGAATCCGGCGGCGACAAAGCGTACAAAGCCGTCCGAGCTGGCGAAGGAGTGATGCGGATAGCGTCCGGAGTAGCCGGTTTGCTGGGCGATGAAGCGTGATTGCAGCGCGTCCTTGCGGTCGAATTCCAGTACCGGCGCGTATTGCACCGCCTGCGCAGTCATGCCGTCCGGGAACCAGCGCGCCGCAAACTCGGGGCTGGCTACGCAAAGATAGCGCATGACGCCAAGCGGCGTCGCCGTGGTGCCGGCAACCTGTGCCGATTCGCTGGTAACGCAGCCGAACACGCGGCCTTCGCGCAGCATGGTCAGGGTGTGGTCCTGGTCGTCCATGCGGATGTGCAGCATGCAGTCGCCGCTGCTCATCAATGGCGTCACGGCTTCCTGTAGCCAAGTGGCGGCGCTGTCGGCGTTGACGCCGATGGCGATTTCGGGCCGTGCTTCGCCTTCGCCGGGACGCTGGGACAAGGCCGCTTCCAGCAAGCGCACCTGGCGATAGTGGGCGATCAGTTTCTGCCCCGCCTCGGTGGGCGAGGGCGGCTGGCTGCGGACGATCAGCAGCTCGCCGGCGCTGTTTTCCAGCATGCGGATGCGCTGTGACACCGCCGATTGGGTGATCGACAGCGCGGCGGCGGCCTTGTCGAAGCTGCCGTGGTCGATCACGGCGTCCAGCGCCGCCAGTCCCCGGTAGTCGACTCGGCTCATTAGCTCTCCTAATATTTGGCAAATAATATTAATTATACTTATGTTGTGGCGGGATTTAAGCTGGCGTTCTTGTTCAGGGGAGAAAACATGGAAGTCAGTGCTTTTTTGAAGGGTATGGGGTTGGGCGGCGGCTTGATCATCGCCATCGGTTCGCAAAACGCTTATCTGTTGCGGCAGGCGCTCAAGCGCGAATTCGTGCTGACCTGCATCGCCATCTGCGTCATTTGCGATGTGGTGCTGATCGGCGCCGGTGTCGCCGGGATGGGGCAATTAATCGTCGGCGCGCCGGCGTTATTGCTTTGGATTAAAATCGCCGGCGCCGGATTTCTATTCTGGTACGGCTTGCGGGCGGCGCGCTCGGCGTTGAATCCGGCAGCGGTGGCGACTGTCGATGGCGCCGCGCCGGCTATTGATCGGCGCACCGTGATTGCCGCGATGTTGGCTTTTAGTTTGCTGAATCCGCATGTTTATCTGGATACCGTTGTTCTCTTGGGATCGATAGGCGGGCAGCAAGCGGGTAATGGCCGATGGTATTTCGCATTTGGTGCAATGCTGGCTTCGCTGCTTTGGTTTACCAGTTTGGGATTGGGCGCACGTTATCTGACGCCGGTTTTCGCCAAACCGCGCGCATGGCAGATATTGGACGGGATAATAGCGCTGGTCATGTTTGCGCTGGCTATATCCCTATTTTAAATTCGCGAGCGCAATTCAAATACTTATTCCAAAAATATTTAAAGCGGCGGCGCCCGGCCGCCGCTTGCTGAACCCCTTGCATCAGCGGTCCATGGCGCTCCCGCCGCCGGTCCAAGCTGAAATTTGGCAAGTACATGCCAATTCTTGGCGCGTTCAGCATACAATGCGGATAGTCACTTGACACAGCGCCGCATCGCGGCGGATATCAATGAGCATAGCCCCGGGTCTCGGAATCAATATCTCAGTAATGACGGCTGCGTTTTCAGCGGATGCCCTCTTGAGCGCGTTGCTGGTTTTTCTTTGGCTGATGCAGCCGAAGGAAAAGCACGCTTTATTCTGGGGTCTGGGACAATTCGCGGTCATGGCCGGTGGAATAGTGTGGTTTTTAGGCGCTGGTCAAATCCCCGATCTGATACGTTTGCCGGCATGCGCGACCCTGCTCTCCATCGGCATGGCGGGTTATTGGAGCGGCACCCAATTCTTTACAGGCGCATTGCGCCGATATCATATGCGCTGGATAATGCCGGTCCTCATATTAATGAGCGCCGGTTTTTCTTTATTATGGTATTGGAATCAGGCTTGGCTGGTGCCAGGCAGCGCCATTGCGCTGGGCGTCGTCATGGCTTGGGCCGGAAAGCGTTTATTCGACGAGCAAAAACGTTATCGCTTGCTGGGCGTGACTTTAATGTTGCGGGGCGGATTTAATATCCTCAGCGCGATCGCTCTGGATGAGAATTCATATTTGTTTTGGTTCGCCGGAACCACCATCTTGAAAGCATTGTCGATGGTGGGATTAATCTATGCGGTGCAGGATGAAATCCGTCAGCGTTATATCAACACCATCGATAGCCTGAGTCACGGATTTTTAATTCGCGACCGGCGCGGGTTTGTACATGTCGCCAACGAGCGCTGCGCGAAATTGTTGGGCCTTCACAGTCCCGCCGACCTGATCGGCCGCCACGTCAGCGATTTGCTGCCCGGCCTGAGCCGGGAAATGGCCGACGAATATTTCAGCCGTTTCGACGCTCCCGGCGTCAAATTCCCGATCAGCGACACCGCCCTGTTCAAATTACATAACGGTACTGAACTGCCGGTGGAGTTGCTGGGATCGCCGTATATCGAGCGCGGCCGGATGTACTGCATGGTACAACTACTGGACATCACCGAACGCAAGCGGAAGGATGACTTGCTGCGCCAGGCGGCCCGCATCGATCCCATCACCGGCTACTGCAATCGCCACGCGCTGGCCGCGGGGCTGGCCGAGGAGGTGGCGCGGGCGGCGGCGAGCGGGCGCGAATGCGCGGTGCTGTTCATCGACCTGGACAAGTTCAAGCGGGTCAACGACTCCTTCGGCCACGCCGCCGGCGACGAATTGCTGCGCGACGCCGCGCATCGGCTGCACAGCTTGCTGCTGCATGCCGATATCCTGGGCCGCTTCGGCGGCGACGAATTCATCATCGTCCTGCCCGACCTGGCGCCCGGCACCGGCGCGCGGGCGGCCGGCGATTGCGCCAGGGAGGTCATCGCCGCCATGGGCGAGGGCTTCGAGCTGTCCCGTCACGCGATCACGATCTCCGCCAGCATCGGCATCGCCTGTTATCCGCTGCACGGCGGCGATGGCGACGCGCTGTTGCGCAACGCCGACATCGCCATGTACGAGGCCAAGAAGGGCGGACGCGGCGACTGGCGCTTCTTCAACGACGCCATGAACGCCGCCGCCAAGGACGCGCTGGCGATCGACGGCGCCTTGCGCTGCGCCATCGAAGACCGCGAGTTCCGGCTGGTGTACCAGGCGATCACCGACGCCCATACCGGTAAGCTGACCAAGGTGGAGGCGCTGCTGCGCTGGAAAAGCGCGCTGCTGGGCCAGGTTCCCCCCGACCGCTTCATCGCGGTGGCGGAGGACAGCGGCATGATCGTCCCGATCGGCACCTGGGTGCTGCGGCAGGCATGCCGGCAGGTGGCGTTGTGGCGCGACGGGGTATTGGGTGAAGTCACCATTAGTATCAACGTGTCGGCCTTGCAGTTGGCGGATCCGGGATTCGTCGCGCTGGTGCGCCAGGCGCTGGCCGACAACGGGCTGGAGCCACACCAGCTGGAGCTGGAATTGACGGAACGGGTGTTGATCGACGACGCCGGCGGCGTGCACGCGATGCTGGAGCAGCTGCGCGAGCTGGGTGTCGGCATTTCGCTGGACGACTTCGGCACCGGCTATTCGTCGCTGAGCTACCTGACCCAGTTCCACCTGAATACGCTGAAGATCGACCGCGCCTTCGTCATGAACATCGAGCATAGCGAGCGCAGCCACAACCTGGTGCACGCCATCATCGCGATGGGCCACAGTCTGGGCCTGCAACTGGTGGCGGAGGGCGTGGAGACGGCGGGCCAGGCCGCGATCCTGGAGCGCATGGGTTGCCACTACCTGCAGGGTTACCACATCTCCCGGCCGATTCCGCCGGACGAGCTGCTGCGCTTCGCCATCGAGCGGCCCGCGCCGGCCGCCTCGGTTATTTAGCGGTGGCGGCAGCGGCCTCGGCCGCCGTCGGCCGCTTCACCGCCGCCTCGTCGCTGTCGAGGATCCAGATGCGGTCGACATAGCCCATCGCATCCACCGTGTAATTGACCACGATATCCTTGCCGCGCAGCGCGGCCGGCATCTCGATCATATTGTCCTGGTTGAAGATGCGCGAGGCCGGCGACAATTGCCGCGCCTTGCCGTCGATCGTGATATCCGGCGCATAGCCGGGCGTCATCTTGCCGCGCAACGCCTGCGGCGGGAACGGCCGGTCGATGGCCAGCGCGGGGAGGGCGGTCAGGGCGGCAAAAAACAGCGCGATCCAGCGAGACGGCATGGCGACTCCGTAGCGAAAAACGCCAGCTTACCGCAACTGCCGCGCCTCGGGAGTATTGCGCCAGAAAAACACATAAGGAATCACGGCGGTGCCGAACACCGCCACCACGGCGGTGATGTACATCGTCTGCCACGAGAGTTTCGGCAGCGCTTCGTTCAGCAGCCGCAGCCAAGGCAACTTGTGTACCACCACGATGGCGGCGTAGGCCAGCAAGGCCAGCGCCAGCCACTCGAGCGCGCGCAGCTGGCGATAGGGAAGGCCGGGCCGCTGCGCTGCTTGGGTGCTGGTGTGCATGTTGTTCATGGAATCTCCTTGTTACCCCCATGCTATGGACTTGCGCCGGCGCGGTCCGTGCGCTGACGTACTGTTGTCATGTCACCAAGTTGTCATGGTCGCGTCATCGCCGGGTCACATGCTGTTTCTACAATCTTGCTAGTTGAAATTCCACCAACCCTGCAAGAAAGAAGAACAATCATGCAACAGCGCTTCCCACTGAAACCTTTGTGCCTGGTCGTCCTGCAAGCACTGGCCATGCACGCCTACGCCGCGCCGGCCGACGCCAGCGATGCGGCCGACGACAGCAGTGTCGCCGGCGCCGCCGTCGGCCCTATCCAGACGGTCGAAGTCACCGGCCGTGGCCAGTCGCGCCAGGTGCAGAACATCAGCAAGGCCGATCTGGCCGAAGCGCTGCCGGGCACCAGCCCGCTGAAGGTGCTGGAAAAACTGCCGGGTGTGAACTTCCAGTCCGCCGACCCGTTCGGCGCCTACGAGTGGTCGACCCGCTTCAGCATCCGCGGCTTCAACCAGAACCAGCTGGGCTTCACGCTAGACGGCATCCCGCTCGGCGACATGACCTACGGTAACAACAACGGCCTGCACATCAGCCGCGCCATCTCGTCGGAAAACATCGGCAGCGTGTCGGTGTCGCAAGGCGCCGGATCGCTGGGCACCGCTTCGACCAGCAACCTCGGCGGCACGGTGCAGTTCTTCACGCTGGCGCCTTCCGACGAGCGCGGCCTGACCTTCGCGCAAACCTTCGGCAGCGATTCGACCTCGCGCACCTTCGCCCGCGTCGACACCGGCCTGCTGAACGGCGTGGTCAAGGCCTACCTCAGCGGCACCCGCCAGCGCACCGACAAGACCAAGGGCGCAGGCGCGCAGGACCAGGACCAGATCAACTCGCGCTTCGTCTTCAATTTCGGCGAAAACAACAGCCTGACCGGCTTCTTCAACCATTCCGACCGCAAGGAAGTCGATTACCAGGACGTGTCGCTGGAAATGGTGCGCCGCCTGGGCTACGACTGGGACAACTACCAGCCGGACTGGCAGCGCGCGGTCAACGCCGCCAAGGGCATCTACACCGGCGGCGTCAACAGCCTGGACGACGCCTACTACTCGGCCGGCGGCCTGCGCAAGGACACGCTGGGCGGCCTGACGCTGGACCTGGCCCTGACGCCGAGCTTCGGCCTGAAGACCACCATCTACCACCACGACAACAAGGGCCAGGGCCACTGGTACACGCCGTACGTCGCGACCAACGCCGCCAACCCGATCTCGCTGCGCACCACCGAGTACACCATCGGCCGCGACGGCGTCACCAGCGACCTGACCTGGGACCTGGGCAGCCACACCGTCAACGCCGGTCTGTGGGGCGAGCGCAACAACCACACCGCCAGCCGCAACTACTACGCGGTCACCGGCCCGGCCGACACGATGTACTACCTGACCAATCCATTCGCCACCGACTGGAAGCAGAACTTCATCACCACCACCTCGCAATACTACCTGCAGGACACGATGAGCCTGATGGACGGCAAGCTGAAGATCAACGCCGGCTTCAAGTCGATGGAAGTCAACATCAAGGCCACCAACATCGTCGGCACCCGCGCCGCCGGCGAGCTGACCGCCGAGAAGAAATTCCTGCCGCAGGCCGGCTTCAACTACGCCATCACCAGCGACGACGAAGTATTCGCTTCGGCGTCGAAAAACATGCGCGCGCACCAGCCGGGCGTGACCGGTCCGTTCTCGCAGACCCAGGCGGCCTACAACGCCGGCGTCGCCAACCTGAAGCCGGAAACCTCGACCAACGTCGACCTTGGCTACCGCTTCAAGCGCGCCAACATCCAGGGTTCGCTGGCGGTGTACAACGCCGACTTCGACGACCGCCAGCTGAGCGTGGCGACCTGTGCCGGCATCGTTGGCTGCGCCTCGACCTTCGTCAACGTCGGCAAGGTGTCGACCAAGGGCGTGGAAGCGATCGCGGTGTGGAAGTTCAACCGTGAAATCAGCTGGTTCAACTCGGCCACCTTCAACGATTCCAAGTACAAGTCGAACTACATGGACGGCACCACGCTGGTCGCGGTCAGCGGCAAGGAAGTGGTCGACGCGCCGCGCACGCTGTTCAACACCGAGCTGTCGTACGACAGCGGCGCCTGGTTCGCGCGCGTCGGCGGCAAGCACACCGCCAAGCGCTACTACACCTACCTGAACGACGGCGGCGTGCCATCGTTCTGGCTGGCCAACCTGTCGGGCGGCTACAAGCTGAAATCGATCGGCTTCGTCAAGGACCTGACGCTGCAGGTGAACGTCACCAACCTGTTCGACAAGCAGTACATCAGCTCGATCGGCACCAACGGCTTCCAGGCCAGCGACGTGGCCGGCACCGCGCAAACGCTGCTGACCGGCGCGCCGCGCCAGTTCTTCGTCACGCTGAACGGCAAGCTGTAAGCGCCTGTTGCACGGATCACACACCCTCTCATGGCGCCCTAGCTCCGCGCTCCTGATAGTTGCATACTGGCTAGCCCAGAGCAACTCTCAGGAGCACCGCCATGAAATGGTTTTATGATCTGAAAATCGCCACAAAACTGATCGTTTCCTTTGGTGTAGTGCTACTGCTGACGCTTGCAATGGGCGTCAGCAGCATTTATTCGATGAGCAAGGTCAACCAGGCCTCCACCGACATCGCGGAAAACTGGATGCCGAGCGTGCGCGCCGTCATGGACCTGCGCACCGACGTGGGCGAGCTGCGCCGCTGGGAGCTGGCGCACATGCTCAACGAGGGCGAGCAGGCCAAGGCCGATTACGAGAAACGCATGGAGGCCTCGCTGGCCACCATGAAATCCCACCGCGAGGTCTACGACAAGCTGATCTCCAGCGCGGAAGAAAAAAACCTGGCGGCGGAATTCGACAAGAACTGGACCGTCTTCATGGCCGATCACGCCAAGATGATGGCGCTGTCGCGCGCCAACCAGGTGGCCGAGGCGCGCGCGCTGGCCAGCGGCAGTTCGGCCAAGACGCTGGGCGACATCAACACCATCGTCAACAAGCTGGTCACGCTCAACACCGACGGCGGCGACGCCGCCAGCGACGCCGCCACCGTCACCTACAACAGCGCGCGCATGACCGCCGTCATCCTGCTGGCGCTGAACATCGGCATCGGCATGGCGCTGGCGCTGTGGATCGCCCGCATCGTCTCGGCGCCGTTGCAGGAAGCGCTGTCGCTGGCGCGCGACGTGGCCGGCGGCGACCTGACCCGCGACATCGACGTCAAGACCGCGTGCGAAACCGGGCAGCTGATGCAGGCGCTGAAGGACATGACCGGCAACCTGCAGACCCTGGTCAGCCAGGTGCGTCACGGCACCGACACCATCGCCACCGCGTCGGCGGAGATCGCCAGCGGCAACCAGGACCTGTCCTCGCGCACCGAGGAGCAGGCCAGTTCGCTGGAGGAGACGGCGTCGTCGATGGAGGAGCTGACCTCGACCGTCAAGCAGAACGCCGACAACGCGCGCCAGGCCAACCAGCTGGCGCAATCGGCGTCCGGCATCGCGGTCAAGGGCGGCGATGTGGTGGGACAGGTGGTCGGCACCATGGCGTCGATCAATGAATCGTCGCGCAAGATCGTGGACATCATTTCGGTCATCGACGGCATCGCGTTCCAGACCAATATTTTGGCGCTGAACGCGGCGGTCGAGGCGGCGCGCGCGGGCGAGCAGGGCCGGGGTTTCGCGGTGGTCGCGTCCGAGGTGCGCAACCTGGCGCAGCGCTCGGCGGCGGCGGCCAAGGACATCAAGGCGCTGATCAACGATTCGGTGGAGAAGGTGGAGGCCGGCTCGTCGCTGGTCAACGAGGCCGGCAACACCATGAACGAGATCGTCGCCAGCATCACCCGGGTGACCGACATCATGAGCGAGATCACTTCGGCCAGCGTGGAGCAGAGCGCGGGCATCGAGCAGGTCAACACCGCGATCGTGCAGATGGATCAGGTGACGCAGCAGAACGCGGCGCTGGTCGAGGAGGCGGCCGCCGCGGCGGAATCGATGCAGGAGCAGGCGAGCAAGTTGAGCGAGGTGGTCAGCGTGTTCAAGTTGCTGGCGACGGGCGCGGCGCCGGCGTCGCGGCCGGTGGCGCGGCGCCCGGCGATGGCGCCGAAGATGACGGCACCGGTCCGCGCCGGCGCGCGTCCCGCCGTGGCCGCACGCGCGGCCGCGCCGCAGGCCTTGAAGTCGCCGGCCAGGCAGGCGGCCAGCGACGAGTGGGAAGAATTCTAGGTCAGCGCCGGCAACGCCCATCCGCGCCGATCGCGGCATTCACGCCGTTCGGCTCAGCCGGCCGGATCCGTGTGCTCGGGATGGCGCTCGCGCCACGCCTTCAGCGCCGCGCGGTAGCGCTCCAGCTCATCCTGGTACATGTCTTCCACGCAGAAGGTGCAGCCGCTGCTGCAACAGTCGCCGGGCGCCGGCGGCTGCGGCGGCACCGGCTGCGGATCGTCATCGGTCCGGACATCCATCTTACTCACCATCGATAGGCGGCAGCGCCAGCAAGGCCATGTTACGGCCTTTTTCCTTGGCGCGGTACAAGGCGCGGTCGGCCATCTGCACCAGCAGCTCGGGCGAGGTGTCCTCGGCCGGCACCATCACCGCCACGCCGATACTGATGGTCAAGATCCTGAACGGCGACTCGGCATGCGGCAGCGCGCGCCGCGCCAGCTCGGCGCAGATTTCCTCGGCCACGCCGAAGGCATCGGTGGCGTCGGTGGCGGCCGCCAGCAGCGCGAACTCCTCGCCGCCGTAGCGCGCCACCAGATCGCTGGTGCGGCGGCCGTGCGTGGTGATCAGCTCGGCCACCGTGCGCAGCGTCGCGTCGCCGGCCTGGTGGCCGTAGAAATCGTTGTACTTCTTGAAGAAATCCACGTCCAGCATCAACAGCGCCAGCGTCTGGCCGGTGCGCGCGGCGCGGCGCCATTCGGCCTCCAGCGCCAGGTCGAAACCGCGCCGGTTGCCGACCCCGGTCAAGCCGTCGGTGGTGCTGAGCGCGGCCAGCTTGCGGTTCGATTCCTCCAGCTCGGCGGTGCGCGCCGCCACCGTGCGTTCCAGCTGGGCCTGGTGGCGGGTCAGCCGGCGGATGCGGGTCTTGTACGCCAGCACCAGCGCGCCCAGCACCAGCGCCGCGATGCCGGCGCGGAACCACCAGCGCTGCCAGAACGGCGGCGTGATGGTGATCTTCAGCGTCGCCGGTTCCTCGTTCCACACGCCGAGGTGGTTGGCGGCCTTGACGCGGAACACGTACTGGCCCGGATTCAGGTTGGTGTAGCTGGCGCTGCGGTGCGCGGCGTCGGTCTCGACCCAGTCGCGGTCGAAGCCCTGCAATTGGTAGGAATAACGGTTCTCCGACGGTTCGGTGTAGTGCAGCGCGGCGAACTCCAGCGAGAACACCGAGGCCTGCGACGACAGGGTCAGCGCGGTCGGCGCCGTCACCGGGCCCTCGGCCTTGACGTTGGCGCTGGGCTTGCCGTCCTGCAGCGAATGGTTGAACACGGTGATGTCGGTGATCGCCACCTGCGGCGCGACCGAGCTGGTCTTCACGGCCGCCGGCAGCACCGCCGTCATGCCGTGCACGCCGCCGAAGTACAGCACGCCGTCGGCCGCCGCCGCCGAGTTGACGGTGAAGCCCTCGGTCAAGCCGTCCGACGAGGTGAAGTGGCTGACCTTGCCGGTGGCCGGATCCAGCCGGTACAGGCCGGCGATGGTGCTGCACCAGATCTTGCCGTCGGCGTCGTGCTGGATCGACAGGATCTTCGGCGCCCGCATCGGCGCCGCGTACGACTTGAAGCTGACCGCGCCGTCCGGCCCGAACTGCACCAGGTTCAGGCCCTTGCTGGTGCCGACCCAGATCCGGCCCTGCGCATCCTCGTGCAGGCTGGCAACGTTGTCGTCGCTGAGGCTGGCGACGTCGTTGTTGAGGTGGCGGAAGTGGCGGAACTTGCCGCTGGCCTGGTCCAGCAGGTCGAGCCCGCCGCCGTTCCATTCCGAGCCGACCCAGACCCGGCCCTGGCGGTCCTCCAGCACCGCCGAGCTGCCGTTGACGCTGCGGCTGCCCGGATCCTGCGGATCGTTGTAGAAGATCTTGCGGGCGTCGCTCTTGATCTCGTAGCGGATCAGGCTGTTGCCGGTGGCCAGCCACAGCACGCCGCCGGCGCCGGGCGCGATGGCGTTGATGTAGTCGCTGGCGGTGTTGCCGAAGTGGATGGCCTGGAACGGCGAGTCCGGCGTGTCCAGCCGGTTCAAGCCGTTCGACGTGCCCAGCCACAGCGGCCCCTTGCCGTCGTCGTCCTGGTACATGCTGTAGACGATCGAATGCGACAGCTTGCCCGGCGTCTTGTCGTCGGCGCGGTAGCTCTTGATGACGCTGCCGCTGGCCGGATCGTACAAGCTCATGCCGACGTTGCCGCCCAACCAGACGCGGCCGTTCGGCGCGCGGGCCAGGCTCAGCAGCGCGTTGCTGGCCGGCGCCGAGCGGCTGTCGATGCGGAACGGCACGTGGCGGGTGAAGCCCTCGCTCGACAGGTTGGCCAGGCTGATGCCGTCGGTGAAGGAGGCGATCCACAACATGCCGCCGCGATCCTGCATCACCGCGCGCAGATTGTCGCCCGGCAGGCTGTACGGATCGTCGGCGGCGTGCACGAACTGGTCGAACTCGCCGCCGGCCTCGTTCCAGCGCAACAGGCCGGCCGACAGCGTGGTACACCACAGCACGCCCTTGTTGTCGATGTTGAAGTTGGTGATGCGGCTGTACGGCGAGACGATGGCCTTGCGCGTGTCCCAGTCGCTCTTGCCGTCCCAGCGGATCACGCCCGACTCGGTGCCGATCCACAGCGCGCCGCCGTTGTCGAATTGCAGCGCGCGCACGATGTTGACGCGCGCGTCCGGCTTCGGCGCCGGATCGACCTGGTGGTGCTTGAACACCTTGGCGCCGGGCGCCAGATAGTCCAGGCCGCCGGGCCAGGTGCCGACCCAGACGCCGCCTCCGGCGTCCAGCGCCAGCGCGTTCAGGTCGTTGCTGGCCAGGCTGCCGGGATCGGCGTCGTCGTGGGCGTAGACGGTGAACTTGCCGCTGGCCGGATCGAAGTGCTGCAGGCCGCCCCAACTGCCGACCCACATCCCGCTCTTGCCGTCGGAAATGATGTTCTTGATGATGCGGTGGTTCTTCGGCGGTTTGCCGGGCGGCGCGAACACGGTGAAGTTGTTGCTCTCCGGGTTGAAGCGCGCCAGCCCGTTCTGGGTGCCGGCCCAGATGCGGCCCTGCTGGTCCTCGAAGATGGCCGAGACGCGGTCGTGCGGCAGGCTGTGCTCGTCGTTGGGATTGTTGATGTACTTGACCGCCTGGTAGCCGTTGTAGCGGTACAGGCCGTTGGTGTGGGTGCCGACCCAGACGTAGCCCTTGCGGTCCTGCAGCAGCGACAGCATCGACGGTTCGTCGCCGCCCAGCGGCCCGAGCTTCTTGAAGCGCAGCGACGGCGCCGGCGCGGCGGACGCGTCCAGCAGCGTCAGCAGCAGGGCCAGCAGAGGGAGGATCGACAGAAAGCGGCGTATTACCGGCGAAAGCAGGTGCATGAGGGAGTATCCGATGACAGATCGGCTATTATACATGCCAATGATGCAATGGTTTCCATATTAAAGCTGCTGGTTTTTAGCGCAGTTGCCGTAAATTAGGGTATAGTTTACGGCGCTTCATTGTCTCTCTTTCTGTGACGGCGTACTTTTTTCAGCCCCGTCACTCTTCAGCAAACACTATGTCCGACACCGAGATCATTACCCCGTCCATTCCCGAGCAGGTCGCCGCCGAGCCCGTCGCCGCCGCTCCGGCCCAAGTCCGTTTCGCCGATTTCGGCCTGTCGCCGGCCATCCTGCGCGCGCTGGACGACCAGGGCTATGTGCATCCGACGCCGATCCAGGCGCAAGCGATTCCCGTGCTGCTGCAGGGGCGCGACGTCATGGGCGCGGCCCAGACCGGCACCGGCAAGACCGCCGGCTTCTCGCTGCCGATCATCCAGATGCTGCTGGCCCACGCCAGCGCCAGCACCTCGCCGGCGCGGCATCCGGTGCGCGCGCTGATCCTGACCCCGACCCGCGAACTGGCGGTGCAGGTGGCCGAGAACGTCAAGGCCTACGCCCAGCATACGCCGCTGCGGTCGACCGTGGTGTTCGGCGGCATGGACATGAAGGGCCAGACCATCATCCTCAAGGCCGGCGTCGAGATCGTCATCGCCACCCCGGGCCGTTTGCTGGACCATATCGAACAAAAGAACATCAGCCTCGGCCAGGTGCAGATGCTGGTCATGGATGAAGCCGACCGCATGCTGGACATGGGCTTCCTGCCTGACCTGCAGCGCATCATCAACCTGCTGCCGAAGCAGCGCCAGAACCTGATGTTCTCGGCCACGTTCTCGCCGGAGATCAAGAAGCTGGCCAACACCTTCCTCAACGATCCGATCACGATCGAAGTCGCGCGCAGCAACCAGACCGCCGACAAGGTCACGCAGATCGTCTACAAGGTGGCGGAGAATCAAAAACATGCGCTGACCGCGCACCTGCTGCGCCAGCGCGAGCTGAAGCAGGTGATCATCTTCTCCAACACCAAGATCGGCGCCTCGCGCCTGGCCAAGGGGCTGGAGCAGGAGGGCATGAAGGCGGTCGCGATCCACGGCGACAAGACGCAGCAGGAACGCATGGCCGCACTGGACGCGTTCAAGAAGGGCGAGATCGACATCCTGGTCGCCACCGACGTCGCCGCGCGCGGCCTCGACATCACCGACCTGCCGTGCGTGATCAACTACGACCTGCCGTACAACGCCGAAGATTATGTGCACCGCATCGGCCGCACCGGCCGCGCCGGCGCCTCCGGCGACGCGCTGTCGATCTACTCCGACAAGGACGAGCGGCTGCTGGTCGACATCGAGAAGCTGATCAAGCAAACCATCACCCGTGGCGAGCTGGGCAACTTCAACCCGGCGCCGAGCTTCGCCGACGAGCGCGGCGAACGCCGTCCGCGCCGCACCGAAGACGCGGCGCCCGGCCGCTCCGCGCCGCCGGCCCGTTCCGGCGAACGCGATCGCAGCGAACGCGGCGAACGTCCGCCGCGCGCGGCCGGCGCACCGTCGTCGTACGGCGGCGGCCGTCGCGAAAAAGTCGACCCGTGGTTCCTCAAGCCGTACGAGCCGGCCAAGGCCGCCGCGCCGGCGCCGGCCGCGCTGGGCGCCGCTTCCACCAAGCCGAAGCAGAAAATCGCCTTCCTGCTGGGCGGCGCGCCTAAATCTTGAGTCCGGACGCGGGCCGGACGGTCGACGCCGACCGCCTGCTGTTCCTTGATGGCCTGAGGGCGCTCGCCGCGCTGTGGGTGCTGTTCGGCCACATCTACCTGTTCGCGATCGGCTGGCAAGCCCAGACCGCATGGGCCGCCTTGCCGCTCAACCTGCTGATGTATATGCACCTGGGGGTCGATGCCTTCCTGGTGCTGTCCGGCTATTGCCTGGCGCTGCCGGTGGTCCGCAATGGCGACCGCATCGGCGCCGGCCTGCCATCGTTCTTCGTGGCGCGCGCCTTGCGCATCCTGCCGCCCTACCTGGCCACGCTGTTCCTGATCCTGCTGGTCAACTGCTTCGTGCCGCTGGCGGCCTGGGGACGCAACGACCTGGGCCTGACCGCCACCATCTCCAGCCAGGTCTGGTGGAGCAATCTGCTGCTGCTGCAAGACCTGTACGGCCAGTACAACACCATCAACGGCCCGTTCTGGAGCATCGCCTGCGAATGGCATTTGTATTTCGTCTTCCCCTTGCTGATCTGGCTGCTGCGCCGCTTCGGCCTGGGCGCGCTGATGGCCTTGAGCCTGGCCGCCGCCTGGGGCTTGACGGAGCTGTCGTCGCGCTTCCCTCGGCTGCCGCTGGACGCCTCGGTGCCGCAACCGCCGTTCTTCATCGCGCTGTTCGCGATGGGCATCGCGGCCGCCGCGCTGGCGCATGGTGCGGCGTTCGCCGCGCTGCGCGCGCGCTGCCGGCGCGGCGCCTGGCTGATCGCGGCGCTGTTGCTGGCGCTGCTGGGCGGCGTGCTGCACCACTACCGCATCGTCGATGTGGCGGGGGCGATCCGCTTCGGCCAACATTATCCGCTGATCGATCCGCTGGCCGGCGCCTTCACGGCGGCGCTGCTGGTGGTGCTGAGCGGACTGGCGCCGGGCCGGCGTCCGCGCGCCGTGCTCGAGCGGCGCTGGCTGGTCGGCATCGGCGGCTTCTCGTATTCGCTGTACCTGATCCACGTGCCCATCGTCGCCGCGGTGTACACCGGCCTGCAGCAATTGCCGGCCTACGCCGGCCTGGGCGCGCTGCGGCAATTCGCCGCGCTGGCCTTGCTGGCGGCGCCTGCCTGCATCGCCTCCGCCTACGCCTTCGCCCGCGTGTTCGAGCGCCGCATTCGCTGGCGGCCGGCATCGATGGTGGCGCGGCGGGCCTGAGCCCACATCGGCGCCGGCGATGCTGTATTATGCGATTCGCTAACATTTATTTATTAACCATGAAACTGGCGCCCACCTACCTGCTGCTGGCCCTGATCGCCACGCTGTTCAACATCGCGGTGCAGGATCTGTGCATCCGCGTCTACGACGGCCCCTACGGCGTGCTGCTGGCGGCCTGCGGCGGCACCGGCGCCGGCCTGGTGCTCAAGTATCTGTTGGACAAGCGCTACATCTTCCGCTTCCGCGCCGACAGCGTCAGCCACGAAGGCCGGGTGTTCCTGCTGTACACCGTGGCCGGCCTGGCCACCACCGTGATCTTCTGGAGCTTCGAGTTCGGCTTCGACTACCTGTTCGACAGCCGCACGGCGCGCTACACCGGCGCCGTGCTGGGCCTGGCCATCGGCTATCTGTGCAAATACCAGCTGGACCGGCGTTACGTGTTTCTCGCGGCGGCCTGATGCGCATTCACGGCTGGGGACGCTATCCGGTGGCCGAAGCGCGCGTGCTGGCGCCGGCCACCGCGACGCAACTGGCCGGCGCGCTGGCGGGCGCCGGCGAGCCGCTGATCGCGCGCGGCCTCGGCCGCAGCTACGGCGACAGCGCGCTGGCGCCGCTGGTGCTCGACAGCGCGCCGCGCCACCTGCTGCTGGGCTTTGACGAGCACAGCGGCGTGCTGCGCTGCGAAGCCGGCGCCACGCTGGCCGACCTGATCGCGGTGCTGCTGCCGCGCGGCTGGTTCCCGCCGGTGACGCCGGGCACCCGCTTCGTCACCGTCGGCGGCGCCGTCGCCAGCGACGTGCACGGCAAGAACCACCACATCGACGGCTGCTTCAGCCGGCACGTGCAGGAACTGGAGCTGATGCTGGCCGACGGCCGGGTGCTGCGCTGCTCGCCGCTCGAACATCCGGAACTGTTCCGCGCCACCTGCGGCGGCATGGGCCTGACCGGCGTCATCCTCACCGTCACGCTGCGCATGCGGCGCGTCGCCAGCGCCTATATCGAGCAGACCACCTTGCGCGCCGGTTCGCTGGCCGAGGTGCTGGAACTGTTCGAGCGGCATCGCGGCGCCAGCTATTCGGTGGCCTGGATCGATTGCCTGGCGCGCGGCGCCAGCCTGGGCCGCTCGCTGCTGATGCTGGGCGAGCACGCGGCCGATGGCGGGCTGGCGCCGCTGCCCGGGCGCAGCCGCACGCTGCCGGTCGACCTGCCGCCGCAACTGCTGAACCGTCATTCGATCGGCGCCTTCAACGCGCTGTACTATTACCTGCCGCGCCAGGCGCGCCAGCGGGTGCATTACGCGCCGTACTTCTATCCGCTCGACGGCCTGCTGCACTGGAACCGGCTGTACGGCAAGGCCGGCTTCGTGCAATATCAGTTCGTCATTCCGCGCGCGGCCGGCGCCGCGCCGCTGGCGGCGATCCTGGAACGCATCGCGGCGGCCGGGCGCGGCTCGTTCCTGGCGGTGCTGAAAAGCTTCGGGCCGGCCAACGACAACTACCTGTCCTTCCCGCTCGAAGGCTATACGCTGGCGCTGGACTTCAAGCTGGAGCCCGGCCTGTTCGCCATGCTCGACGAGCTCGACGCCATGGTGCTGGCCGCCGGCGGCCGGCTCTACCTGGCCAAGGACGCGCGCATGAGCGGCGCCACCTTCCAACGCAGCTATCCGCTGCACACCGCATTCCAGCACGTGCGGCGCCAGTACGGCGCCCTGGGGGCGTTCGCCTCCCACCAATCCAACCGACTCGGACTCTGACTTCATGCAAAAAATCCTCATCATCGGCGCCACCTCCGCCATCGCCGAAGCGACCGCGCGCCGCTTCGCCCAGCGCGGCGACAGCCTGTACCTGCTGGCCCGCAACGGCGAGCGGCTGGACGCGCTGCTGGCCGACCTCAAGCTGCGCGGCGCCGCCGCCACCGCCGGCGCGCGCTTCGACGCCAACGACCATGAACGTCACGCCGCCGTCATCGAGCAGGCCGCCGCCGCCATGGGCGGGCTGGACGCGGTGCTAATCGCGCACGGCACGCTGCCCGACCAGCAAGCCTGCCAGGCCGACGCCGCGCTGGCGCTGCGCGAGATCGGCACCAACGCGCTCAGCGTGATCGGCCTGCTGACGCACGTCGCCAACCGCTTCGAGGCGCAGCGCGCCGGCGTCATCGCCGTGATCGGCTCGGTGGCGGGCGATCGCGGCCGCCAGTCCAACTATGTGTACGGCAGCGCCAAGGGCATGCTGGCGATCTTCCTGCAGGGCCTGCGCAACCGGCTGCAAAAAAGCGGCGTGCACGTGCTGACCATCAAGCCCGGCTTCGTCGACACGCCGATGACGGCGGCCTTTCCCAAGGGGCCGCTGTGGGCCACGCCGGAGCAGGTGGCGCAGGCCATCGTCAAGGCCATGGACCAGCGCCGCAACGTGCTGTACACGCCGTTCTTTTGGTGGGGCATCATGGCCATCATCCGCGCCGTCCCCGAGGCCATCTTCAAAAAACTGAGCCTGTGATGCGGCCGGGCATGCAATCGGCGCTGGCCGTGCTGCTGGCGCTGCTGGGTGTCGCCGGCATGACCGTGGTCTATCTGCAACTGGCGGTCGACACCGAATTTTTCTTCAGCTCGGACGCGCTGTACCTGCCGACACTGTACGACAACGTGATCGAGCAGGGCGGCCGGCTGAAGCGCTGGTACCTGACGCCGGCGCCGTACTTCTTCCCGGACTGGCCGCTGTACTTCGGCCTGCGCTGGCTGGCCGGCACCACCTTCCACGCGATGGCGGCGCTGATGGCGGTGCAGGCGCTGGCGTTGTGGGGACTGGCGGCGCTGCTGGCGCGCCGCGCCATGGCGTGGACGCCGGCGCTGGCCGGCGCCACGCTGGCCACGGTCGCGGTATGCGCCGCCGCCGCCGGCGGCGCCTTCCCGTACGCCTACGTCATGCTGGGCTCCTATCACTTCGGCACTTTCCTGCTGGTGCTGGCCGGGTTGCTGATGCTGTTGCCGCTGTTGGCCGAGCGCCCCGTGACGCGCGGCGCGCAGGCCGGACTGGCGCTGCTGGTCGCGGTCACGGTGCTATCGGACCGCCTGTACGGCTTGCAGTTCGTGCTGCCATCGCTGGGTCTGCTGGTGCTGATGCGCGCGCGCGTGCCGCACTGGCGCCGGCTGTGCGCGGCGCTGCTGGCCGGTTGCGTGGCCGGCGTGCTGCTGTACAAATTCAAGCTGCTGGTGCCGAACAGCGTCAGCATGCCGTGGAAGCTGGCGCCGGCGCGGCTGGGCGTCAACCTGGGCGACCTGCTGGCCATGTTCGACACGCTGCGCGCGCAGTGCGCGCCGCTGGCCTGGTATTGCGCGTTGTATTACGCGCTGCTGCTGACGCTGGCGCCGGGTACGCTGCTGAACCGAGGCCGCTGGCGCCTGGCCGGCCTTGAAGCGGCGTGGCTCGGCATGTTCAGCCTGTGCGGCACCGCCGGCCTGCTGCTGGTGATGGCGATCTCGTCGGCGCCGGCCACCACCCGCTACCTGATCCCGGCGGCGCTGCTGCCGCTGGTGCTGGGGCCGCTGCTGCTGGCGGCGCAATGGCCGCGCCGCGCCGCCGCGCACGGCTATCTTCCGCTGACGCTGGCCGCGCTGCTGGCGCTGTGGCCGCTGGCCGGCAAGGTGGCCGCGTCCGGCCCGCTGCGCCAGGCCTACTATCCGGAGACCGTGGCCTGCGTCGACCGGGTGCTGGCGCTGTATTCGCTGCAGCACGGCTACGGTGGTTACTGGGACGCCGGCTGGCTGGCGATGCACAGCCGGCAGCGGCCGACGGTGGCGCCGGTCAAGGCCGACCTGGCGCCGTTGAAGTGGATCACCACCCTGGACAACTTCCGCGACAACTACGATTTCGCGCTGGTGGCCGCCGACGCGGCCGACGGCGAGCGGCCGCAACCGTCCCTCGTCACCGCACGCAGCGGCGCGCCGCAGGCGGCGGTCACCTGCGGACCGTTGCAGGTGCTGGCCTATCCGAGCGGCGGCCTGCGGCTGCAGGGCGGCGCGCCATGACGCCGGCGCGCCCGCTGCGCATCGCCGGCGCCGCGCTGGCGGCGCTATGCCTCGGGCTGACGCTGCTGGCGTCGGCGCTGTGGTATCTGCAGCTGAAGGGCGACCTGGCGCTGCTGTTCCACTCCGACACCGACTTCCTGCCGGCGCTGTACCGCGACCTGGTGGAGCAGGGCGGCAAGCTGTCGCACTGGAACCTGACGCCGGCGCCGTCGTTCTTCCCGGACTGGCCGCTGTTCTTTCTGGCGAACTATGTCGGCGGCGACTTCTTCCATGCGCTGCCGCTGTTCTTCGTGCTGCAAGGCCTGTTGTTGTTCCTGCTGTCGCTGGCGCTGCTGCGCCGTGGCATGGCGACGCACCAGGCGATGGTGGCGGCCGGCTGGGCCTGCGTGCTGCTGTTCAGCTGGGCGATGGACGGCATGGTGCCGTACAACTATTTTTATCTGAGCGGCTTCCATTGCGGCGTGTTCCTGCTGCTGTTGCTGTCGCTGCGCCTGCTCGACCAGGACCACGGCCACGACCGCGCGCGCCGCGTGCACTGGCCGCTGGCGCTGGTGGCGCTGCTGGCCACCGTATCGGACCGGCTGTACCTGCTGCAGTTCGCGCTGCCCGCGCTGGCCACGCTGTGGCTGCTGGACCGGCGCGGCGGCCGGCCGTGGAAGGCGGCGTGCGCCGCCATCGTGCTTGGCGCGCTGGCGGGAATCCTGCTGTACAAGGTCAAGTGGCTGGTGGCGCATCCGCTGCGGCTGCCTTGGGGCGTGTCGCCGGCGGCGCTGGCGCAGAACCTGCCGGCGCTGGCGCAGATGCTGGGCGAATCCTGGCGCGAGTCGCGCGCCGGCACGCTGGGGCTGGCGGCCTACTACACGGCGCTGACGCTGCTGTTGCCGGGCACGCTGCTGGGGCGCGGCTGGCGTATCGCCGATCCGGCGGCGGCGCGCCTGGCGCTGTTCAGCTGGCTGTCGGCCGCCGCCTGCCTGGCGGCGACGCTGGTGTCGACCAATCTGTTCACGGTGCGCTATTTCATTCCGGCCTACGTGTTGCCGTTGCTGGCCGGCCCGGCGCTGCTGTACCTGCTGCTGCCCGAGCGCCGGCGGGTTTGGCTGACGCTGGCGTTGCTGGCGGCCACGGTATGGCCGACGCAGGCGATGCTGCGGCCGGCGCTGCGCGATGTCGCGCTGGTGCAGCCGGCGTATTATCCGCCTGAGGTGGCGTGCATGGACCAGGTGATCGCGCACTACGGCTTGCGGCATGGTGTGGCGAGCTATTGGGACGCCAAGCGGGTCGGCATGTTGAGCCGCCATCGCCCGCAGATCGCGCCGTACGACCAGCAACTGCGGGCGTTCCACTGGATCACCAGCGAGAAGGTGTTCCGCGCCAACTACGACTTCGCGCTGGTGCGCCACGCCGAAGGGCTGGACCTCGACACGCTGATCCGGCTTAACGGCACGCCGGCGGCACGCGTCGATTGCGGCATCTTCGAGGTGGCGGTGTTTCCCGGCGGTGGCTTGCGGCGCGGTTTCATGCCCTGAGCGGCGTCAGGTCGCGGCCCAGAAAATGGCCGCGAACAGCGCGCCGACCACCAGGCTGGCGCGGTCCTTGAGCGCGAACACCACCGGATCGTCATGCATCTGGCCGCGATGGGTCAGCATCCAGGTGCGGGTGACCCAGAACAGCAGCAGCGGGCAGGCCAGCCAGATCAGCTGCGGCTGGCGGTACAGCGACACCGTGGCGCGGTCCTGGGTGTACAGCGCCAGCACCAGCACCGCCAGATAGCCGGACGCCGCGCCCAGCGAGGCGATCATCTCCAGGTCGCCGGGGAAATAGCCGCGGCCGCGCGCCTGGCCCTGGTCGCCGCGATGGCGCGCCTCGCGCAGTTCGGCGTAGCGCTTGACCAGCGCCAGGCTGAGGAACATGAACATCGAGAACGCCAGCATCCAGAACGTCAGCGGCACCGCGAAGGCGGCGGCGCCGGCGATCAGGCGCAGCGTGTACAGCCCCGCCAGCGTGATCGCGTCGAGCGCCATCACCCGCTTCAGCGTCAGCGAATACGCCAGCGTCAGCGCGTAGTAGCCGAGCAGCACGGCGCTGAATTTCCACGGCAGCAGCCACAGCGCGATGGCGAACGCGACCGCCAGCAGCAGCGGCGCCAGCGCCACCCCGGCCAGCAGCGGCAGCGTGCCGGCGGCGAACGGACGCCGCCGCTTGCTGCGATGGTGGCGGTCGTCGCCGACGTCGAGCAGATCGTTGAGCAGATAGACGCTGGAGGCGCACAGGCTGAAGCACAGGAACGCCAGCGCGCCGGCCGCCAGCCTGGCCGGATGGTCGAGCACGTGGGCCGCCAGCAGCGGCAGGAACAGCAGCAGGTTCTTGGCCCACTGGTGGGCGCGCAGCGCCTGGAACAGCGCGCGCAGGCGTGCGCCGCCGGACGGGGGCGGCAATAGCTCGGCGACGTTGCCGTGCGCCTCGGCGCGCCGTTGCAGCGCGGCGCCGGCGTTCACCACGTAGGCGCGGCGCGCCGTGGCCCACACCGCCAGGTCGTCGGCCGAATTGCCGGCATAGTCGTAGCCCTGGTGGCCGTAGCGCTGCAGCAGGCTGTCGCGCTTGCGTCCGGCCGACAGGTTGACGCCGTTCTCGGTGGCCAGCACTTCATCGAATAGTTGCAAATGCGCGGCGACCCGCTCGGCGTACAGCCGGTGGCTGGCGGTGGCCAGCACGATGCGCCGGCCCAGCGCGCGTTCGCGCGCGATCAGCTCCAGCACGCGGCCATCGTAAGGCAGGGCGGCGACGTCGATGTCGGCCGCCTCGGCCAGACGCTGCTTCAGCGCGGCCTTGCCGCCGCCCAGCCAGGCCAGCGGCGCCAGCGCCCGCAACGGCTTGGCGCGGGCGTGGGCCAGCGCCGATTCCACCAGCAGGTCGGAGCGCAGCAGCGTGCCGTCGAGGTCGACGACCAGCGGCACCGGATCCGGCACCGGAGCCGGCTCGATCACAGCGCTGCGCGCAGCGCGTTCAGCACGCGCTCCTGTTCCTCTTCCAGCCCGACCCACAGCGGCAGGCGCAGCAGGCGGTCCGACAGCGTGTTGGTGTGCGTCATGTCGCCGACGTGGCGGCTGTGCTTGACCCCGTACGGCGCGCTGTGCAGCGGCACGTAGTGGAACACGCAGCTGACACCCTGTTGCTTCATGGCGGCGATCACCTTGGTGCGCTGCTCCAGCGAGTCGAGCAGGATGTAGTACATGTGCGCGTTGTGGCTGCAGTCGGCCGGCACCACCGGACAGCGCAGCAGACCGTCGGCCTCCAGCGGCGCCAGCGCCGCGTGATAACGGTCCCACAGCGCCAGCCGGCGCGCGGTGATGTTGTCGGCCTCCTCCATCTGCGCCCACAGGAAGGCGGCGATCACTTCGCCCGGCAGGTAGGACGAGCCGATGTCGACCCAGGTGTACTTGTCGACCTGGCCGCGGAAGAACTGACTGCGGTTGGTGCCCTTTTCGCGGATGATCTCGGCGCGCTCGGCCAGCGCCGGGTCGTTGACCAGCAGCGCGCCGCCTTCGCCGGCGATGATGTTCTTGGTCTCGTGGAAGGAATACGCGCCCATGTGGCCGATGGTGCCCAGCGCCCGGCCCTTGTAGGTCGACATGATGCCCTGCGCCGCGTCCTCGATGACGATCAGCTGGTGGCGCGCGGCGATCTCCATGATGGTGTCCATCTCGCAGGCCACGCCGGCGTAGTGCACCGGCAGGATCACCTTGGTGCGCGGCGTAATCGCGGCTTCGATCTTGCTCTCGTCGATGTTGAGCGTGTCCGGGCGGATGTCGACGAACACCGGCACCGCGCCGCGCATAACGAAGGCGTTGGCGGTGGAGACGAAGGTGTACGACGGCATGATCACCTCGTCGCCCGGCTGCAGCTCGGCCAGCAGCGCCGACATCTCCAGCGCGGCGGTGCAGGAGTGGGTCAGCAGCGCGCGCCGGGTGCCGGTGCTGCGCTCGATCCAGGCGTGACATTTCTTGGTGAACTGGCCGTCGCCGGACAGGTGGCCGTTGGTGTGCGCCTGGGCGATGTACCACAGCTCGCGGCCGGTCATGAAGGGTTTGTTGAACGGAATGGGATTCATGCGGGATCTCCTTAGCCTTGGGCGGCGACGATGGTGCCGATACAGATCAGCGCCACCCCGGCCATGCGGGTGACGGACAGCGGTTCATTGAACAGCCACGCGCTCAGCAGCAGCACGATGACGAAATTCAGCGCCATGAACGGATAGGCGTGGCTCAGTTCGAATTTGGTCATCGCGCCCATCCACGAAATCGAGGCCAGGAAGGCGGCGGCGAAGGCGGCCACGATCCACGGGTTGAGCAGCAGGCGCACCAGGAACATCAGCTTGTCGCCGCCGGCGTCCGGCAGCGCGCCGGCCTTGGCCACCTGCATCTTGATGGCGATCTGGCCGAACACGGTGAGGAAAATGGTCATGGCGATGTACAGGTAATTCATGGTGCGCTCACTTTACGATGCGGTGATAGATATCTTGCGGATGGCGGAACGAGAAGCCCTGGGTGGCGTACAAGTTCAGCACCGCCATGTTGCCGGCCGAGATGGAACTGGTGACCGTCGGGTGGCCGGCGTTGAACAGCTCGACGATCACCTGGCGCCACCAGTACTTGGCCAGGCCGCGGCCGCGGTAGGCCGGCGCCACCGCGTGCAGCACCAGCGCGTTGCCGTGGTAGCCGATGAAGCCGGCCAGCGCGCCCTCGGCGAACAGGCCGTAGACCTGGCCGGCGGCGGCCAGCTGGCGCAGCCAGTTGTCGTAGCGCAGCGTGGCGCCGGCCGGATCGATCTGGAAGTCGCGGTGGAAACGGCCGTGCGCGAAGGCGCCGTGGCAGATCGCCAGCGCGGCGTCGAGCTCGAACTCGCGGCCGATGGCGACGATTTTGGCGGCGGTCGACATATTGTGGCCGTCCAGCGGCTTGAGCGGACGCAGCTGCTCGCGTCCGGCCACGGTTTCCAGCAGCGTGTCGGTGTAGTAGAAGCCGCGCTCGTGCAGCGCGCGCTTGTCGGCCAGCGGATCGAGCTTGATGGTCTGGTGGCCGGGCGTGGCGTCGGCCGCGTCCAGCGCCGCCGTGCTGTATTCGGTCAATTCCCAGGCCGGCATGCCGAAGGCGGCCTGGTCCCATGGCGCGGCCTTCAGCAAATCACTCATCGGCCATCTCCTGCGCGTTCGGCGTCAGCCGGCGCACGATGTACAGCGGACGCTTCTTGGTCTCGTCGAAGGCCTTGCCCAGGTAGACGCCCATGATGCCGAGGATGCCGATGATCAGGCCGCCGATGAAGTACAGCGAGACGATCAGGCTGGACCAGCCGGGAATCGGCGAGCTGTGGATCATGGAACGGATCAGGAGGAAGGCGCCGAAGCCGAGCGACACCGCCGCCATCGACAGGCCCAGCCGCGCCGCGATGCGCAACGGCTTGTCGGAGTAGGCGATGATGGTGTCGGCCGCCAGCTTCCACAGCTTGGCGAAGGTGTAGGTCGACTTGCCTTCGGCGCGCTCGGCGTGCTGCACCTGCAGCCCGGTGGTGGGGAAGCCCATCCACTGCACATGGCCGCCGAAGAAGCGCAGCTGCTCGCGCATGCGGTTGAAGTTCTTCACCACCTGGCGCGACATGATGCGGAAGTTGCCGCTGTCGCCGCTGAAGTCGATGTCGGCCAGATAGCTGAACAGGCGGTAGAACAGCCACGAGGTGAAGCGCTTCAGCGGCGGATCCTGGCGCTGGCCGCGCAGCGCCAGCACCACGTCGTAGCCTTCCTGGGCCTTGTGGTACAGGCGCGGGATTTCCTCCGGCGCGTCCTGCAGGTCGCAGTCCATGACCACCACCCAGTCGCCGCGACACTGGTCGAGGCCGGCGGTGATGCCGTAGTGCTGGCCGAAGTTGCGCGAGAACTGCAGCCCGACCACGCGCGGATCGGCCTCGGCCAGGCGCTCGATCACCTGCCACGAGCGGTCGCCGCCGCAGTCCTCGACCAGCACGATTTCGAAGTTGGTGCTGACCGTCTCCAGCGCGTCGCGCAAGCGGGTGTACAGCTCGTCGAGCATTTTTTCGGCCTTGTAGACCGGGATCACGACCGAGATCAAAGGTGTTGCCTGCATTTCTATTTCTCCTGCGCGGCCGGGGCCGCGGCGATGCTGTTGGGTGGGGTGCGCGCGATGTCGATGCCGCGCAGCGTCAAGCGCCCCTGGCCGCTGCTGAAGACGCGGAACTCGACCGTCGACAGCGGTTGGTCGCTGCGGAAGCGCAGCGCGATGCGTTGCGGGCCGGCGTCGGTGAGCTGGCGGCGCGCCAGGATGGTGACGCCGCCGCCGTCGACGATGTCGACGAAGCCGAAATCATGCACGCCGTCGCCGCCGGCGTCGAGCGCGAACTGGACCGTGTAGTCGCCGCCGTTGAGCGCGCGCATCGGTCCGAAGTGCAGGGCGCCCGATTCGCCGGGCTGTGCGGTCAGCGCGCCCGGCTGCTCCGGCCCGCCCTCGAGCCGGCCGATCAGGTGCATCGATTGCGCGTCGATGCGGTAGTGCACCGGATTGTCGACGGCGAGGTCCCACGACGGCAGGCTGGCGGCCAGGTTGGCCGGGAACACCAGGATGGTGTAGTCCTGGAAGCGCAGGCGGCGCTGCGCGCCGGCGTAGCTGTCGAGCAGCGGCTGGTTCAGCGCCTGCAGTTCATCGTCGCGCAGCATCAGGAAGGTTTCGCCCTGCCAGTACGACGGTTGGTACCAGCGGTTGGAGCTCAGCTTGCGCACCGGCTGCGGCAGGCCGCGCTCGATGCTGACCTGGCGCACCCGCAACGCGCCGCCGCTGAGCACCGACAGCTTGCCGGCGTTCCAGAAGCTGGCGTAGCCGTAGCGCAGGCCCTGCTGTTGCAGGAAATGACTCAGCTGCTGGTCCGGCGTCTGCAGCATCACGCCCTGGCGCGGCAGATGCAGGAAGCTGCTGTAGGGATACAAGTAGGAGGCCGGCGCGCTGGAGGCCAGCAACAGCACACCGGCCAGGCCGGCCGCGCGCAACAGCGGCGGCAGCGCGCGCCGGTCGACCACCACGCCGATCAGGATCAGCAGCATGATCAGCAGCGACGGCACCAGGTAGCGTACGCCGCCGGGCGCATAGCCCATGTCGGCCAGGTCGGTGGTGAGCACGATCAGCAGGTTCAGGCCGAGCGAGACGGCGGCGAACACCACCACCAGCTGGCGCGAGGTGCGGCGCGGCTGGACCGCCTTGTACAGCGCCCACGGCAACATCAGCAACAGCACGAAGGCGCCCACCAGGCGCAGCATCTGGTAGGCGCCGAACAGCGACACCACCGTCGAGTTGGCGCGCGGCACGCCGTCGAACAGGCCGACCACGCCGGCCACCACGCCGGCCCCCTGCTTGCTCATGTGGTCGAAATCCAGCCACTGCATCGCGGTCAGGCCGGCGGTGTTGTGCACCTTCTGCAGCGTGTATTTGCTCAGCAGCACACCGAGCGCGATGCCGGCCACGGTCAGCGCCAGCGCCAGCAGCTGGCGCCGCGACGCCGGACGCCGCTCGCCACGCGCGGCCTGGTATTCCAGCCACTGCTGGCAGGCGCCGGCGCACAACAGCGGCAGGCCGTAGAACAACAGCGCCCGTTGCGGATTGGCCCAGAACACCAGCGCCGTCAGCGCCACGGTGGCGGCGGCCGACAGCAGCAGCCGGCGGCCGCCCTTGGCCTGGCTCAGATGCCAGTAGGCGCAGATCAGGTAGCAGGCCATGTAATACATCGAGCCGTAGGCGGCCTGGCCGTAGATGTGCTCGGCCATGATCAGCGACATGCCCGCCGACAGCACCAGCATGCCCAGCAGCCGCGCCAGCCGGCTTTGCTCCAGCAGCCCGGTCAGCAACCAGGTGCCGTGCAGGATCAGCGCCGCCGACACCAGGTCGGAACCGGCGTGCGCCAGGAAGCCGTTGTGCATGAACAGCAGCAGCGGGAGCACGAAGGTCTGGGTGTAGAACACCCACAAATCGTTGTTGGCGTAGTTCCAGTCGGGCGGGAAGTAACGGCCGGTTTCGATGATTTCCTGCGCCAGCAGGTTCTTGACGGCGGAGTCGGAGTGGAACATCAGCTGGTAGTCCACCAGCAGGTAGAACGCCAGCAATAGAATATTGATGCAGAGGAAAATCGGTAACCAGCGTCTGGTCAGCATCCCAGATTGGAATAGGCGTGGGAGCATAGCAGCGTGTAAATAAAGGTAAAAGTGTCGTTTAGTATATCGGGCTATTGCGAAATCAGCAATGCGGCGCGGCCCGGCCGGGAGTCCGGCGCGGGCGCTAAATTGTGATAATTTGTAAGCCTAGGGTAATTTGACGGTCGCAGCGCGGTACCAGCGGCGGCGCAGCACGCAATCGCCGAGCCGCTCGGCGCTGGTCGCCCAATCCAGATAGGGCATGGCGGCCGACGCCGGCGCCTCGCCGGCCGTGTGCAGGGCCAGCCAGCGCGTCAACGCGGCGGCCAATTCGGCGTCGTCGTCGGCGCTGAAATACCAGACGTGTTCGCCGCCCACTTCGCGGAACACCGGCAGGTCGCGGGCGATCACCGGCAGCCCATGCTGGGCCGCCTCGATCAGCGGCAGGCCGAAACCCTCGCCCATCGACGGCGCCAGCAGCGCGGTGCTGTCCTGGTACAGGCGCAGCAACATTTCGTCGCTGGCGCGCTCCAGCCAGAACAGGCGTTTGCCGGCTTCGGCGTGGGCGCGCAAGGACGGGCCCAGCTGGTCCAGCAGCCAGCCGGCCTTGCCGGCGATGACCAGGTTGACGTCGACGCCGTCGCGCCACAGCCGCTCCAGCGCGCGCAGCGCCTGGGTGTGCATCTTGCGCGGCTCCAGCGTGCCGACCATCAGCAGCGTCGGCCGCTGTCGCAGCAGCGCCAGCAGCGCCAGTTCGTCGGCGCCGATGCCGCCGCTCGGGGCGCTGGCCGCGATGTCCGCGCCCAGGTGGGCGTAGCCGACCTGTAATGGCGCGGTGCGCGTCGGCGGATGCAGGTCCAGCCAGTCGAGCAGTTCGTCGGCGGTGGCGCGCGAGATGCACACCAGGCCGTCCGCCAGCGCGGCGATGGTCTCCAGCCAGGCGCCGAAGGCGGCCGCCACCGGCGCGTGGAACCATTCGGGATGGCGCAGCGGCAGCAGGTCGTACACCACGAAGTGCAGCAGCACGCCGTGCCGCCGCAGGTCGTCGAGCATGGCGCGGTTGCGCACCGCCGCCTCCAGCGTCAGGTCGAGGCCGAGGAAGACGTCGCCCTCGGCCACCCGCAGCGGCTCCTCCTCGCCGGCCGGCGCCGGCTGCTGGCGCGGCGCGCCGTCCTGGTCGCCGCCGGCGACGGCATAGGCGTAGTAGCCGCCGGCGTCGTACACCGGCCGCACCCGGAAGCCGGCCGGCGGCGCCGCCAGCAGCGCGGTCAGAATGCCGCGCGTGACGCGCTGCACGCCGGAGCGGGCGTCGTGCCGGACCAGCTCAGACAGGTCGAGCAGCAGTTGCGGCGTGGCGTCAGGCTGCATGCAGGCTTCCTTCGGCGCCGTCGAACAGGGTGACGCCGCGGTTGTGCAGCGCGGCGGCGGCGGTCGCCGGGGCGCCGCTGCCGGCCGCGCCCAGCACCAGCAGCGCGTCGCGCGGGCTGACGTCGGCCACGGCGTCGGCCAGCGTCAGTTCCTCGCGGCCGATCAGCGCCAGCGTGTAGCGGCGCGCGTAGTGGTAGCCGTCTTCTTCATGACGCACCGGTTCGACCCGGTAGCCTTCGGGCGGCGCGGCCAGCAGCCGCAGCAGCCGGGCGCGTGCCGCCGGGTCGCTCTCGGTGCCGCCGATGTCGACCAGTAGTTGCGGTACGTTGCGCGGCGGCGCGTTGGCCGCCAGGCTGGCCGCCACCTGCACCCAATCCTGTTCGTCCGGCTCGGCCACGGCGGTGATCTCGCCCAGCGCCGCCAGCACCTGTTGGTATTGGGCGCGCGGGCTGTGGCGCGCGAAGTCCTCGATGGCGGCATGGTAGGCGGCGCCGACGGCGGCCGGGTGGTGCACCCGGTGCATGTACTCGGCGCTGTCGGCGATCAGCCGCTCGGCCAGGCCGGCCTCGTCGCGCAGGCGCAGGATCGCGCCGCTCAGTTCGGCGTCGGTGAACTCGTCCGGCAGTTTGATGGCCACGTGGTCGGGAATTTCCACCGCCGAGCCGTGCGCGTTGATGATGGTCGGCAGGCCGTAGGCCAGGCTGTCGAGGATGGTGAGCGAGGTTTCGCCGCGCGAGCGGCTGCGCAGCTGCACGCCGCAATCGGCGGCCGCCAGGTAGGTACGGAAAGTCTCCTGCGAAACGAAACCGGTGATCTTGACGTTGGCGTGGCCGGCCATGCGCGCCGCCAGCGCGTTGCCGAACGGACCGACATGGTTTTCGCCGACGAACACCAGATGGCAGTTCTTGGCCTTGGCCAGGTCCGAGTTCAGCCACGCTTCAAGGATCTTGTCGTTGCACTTGGTGACCGCCAGCAGGCCGAACGAACACACCAGGAAATCGTCGTCGCCCAGGCCCAGCGCGGCGCGCGCGGCGGCGCGGTCGAGCGTGCCCGGTTGCGAGCGCAGCAGCGGGATGTAGCGCCAGTCGCGGTACTGGTCGGCGCCGTACCAGCGCTTGGCCAGTTGCTGCGAATAGCTGGAGTGGACGATCACGCCGGCGGCCTGGTCCAGCACCGGCTTGTTGCACGGGTAGTGGTAATACGAGGCTTCACGGCCCTCGGCCTTTTCATGCATCAGCGCGGCGTAGCCGTGCGATTGATACAGCATGCGGGCGTAGGCGTTGCTTTCGCGGTTCAGCGACGACAGGTAGTGCGCCGCGCCGCTGAGGTAGAAGTCGTGCAGCACCACCACGCCCGGATGGCGCGCCAGCAGGCCGAACATATGGGCGTGGAAGCCGGAGTTGCCGAAGTGGTACAGCACGCGGTCGTAACGCTCGGCGTTGGCGTCGAACCAGGCGCTGTCGCGCACCGGGAAGTTGGCCGCGATCCAGCGCTCGCCGACCTCGTGCTGGTTGACCACCACTTCGATGTCGTAATAGCGCGCCAGTTCCGGCAGCAGCTCGACGCTCTGGTCGGCGATGCCGCTGCGTTCCGGCGGCAGCGGCGACACATAGGCCAGGCGCGGCCGGCGCGTGCCGGGCGTCTGCGTCAGCGTGCCGCCGACGGTCACGGCGACGCGGCGGCTGTCCAGGCGGCGCTGGTGCACCTGCTCGAAGGCGCCCAACGCGGTCTTGGCGCTGGCGTCCCACGAGAACAGCTTGGCCTGCTCCAGGCCGTGCGCGCGCAGCGCAGCGCCGAAGGCCGGCGTGCTCAGCACCTCCTGCATCTTGGCGGTGATCTGCTCGATGTGGTTGGGATCGAACAGCGCGTCGGCGCGGCCGATCACTTCCGGAATGCTGCTGTTGTTGGAGCCGATCACCGGCACGCCGCAGGACATGGCCTCCAGCGCCGGCAGGCCGAAGCCTTCCTGCAGCGACGGGAACACGAACAGCGAGGTCAGGTTGTACAGCGACACCAGCTCGTCGTCGGAGACGAAGCCGGTCAGCACCACATCGCCTTCCGGCACGCCGTGCCTGGCGGCGATCGCCAGCAGCCGCAGCCGGTCCTCCTGCTTGACGCTGCACACCACCGCCAGCTGGTACTGGCGGCGTTGCTCGGCCGGCAGCTTGGCGTAGGCGGCGATCAGGCCGTCGATGTTCTTGCGGTAGTCGATGCCGCCGGTGTACATGATGAACGGGCGGGTCAGCTTGTATTTTCCGCGCAGCGCCAGTTCCGCCTCGGCGCTCATGGCGCGCGGCACGAAGATGGTGTCGACCGCCGACGAGATGTTGACCACTTGCTCGTCCGGCAGCTGCAGCGCCTCCATCGCCTCTTGCCGCGAGTAGCCGGAGATCGCCAGCAGCAGTTCGGCGTTCTTCAGGCTTTGCAGCTTGCGGTAGTACCAGTTGGCGACGTTGGGGTCGGTCAGGTAGGTTTCCTTGCGGATCAGCGGAATCAGGTCGTACAGCGTGACGGCGGTATCGAAGTCGCCGCGGCTGTGCAGCGCCGAGGTGCAAGCGTCCTCGCCCAGGCCTTCGAACAGGCTCGACATGTGCACCACGTCCGGCTTCAGCCCGGCCAGGTAATGCTCGCGCAATTGCTCGGCGGCGCGCACGCGCCAGCTGTTGAGCGGCTGGTGCTCCCAGATCTGCGCCGGCAGCGTGTAGCCGCCGATCTGGCTTTGCGGCAGGAATTCGCCCAGCGTGCGGCGCAGGTCGGCCACGGCGTCCGGGAAGTGGTTGTTGACGGCGACGTGCAGCTCATGGCCGCCGGCCTGGCGCAGCATGCCTTGCAGCAGGGCCATCGAATAGCGGCCGATGCCGCGGTTGGTGCTGGAGCCCTGGCAAGCTTGCAGGTCGATTACGATACGCATAATGGGTCGGTGGTCCGGTCAGGAATGGGGGGACTGGCGGCGGGCGCGGCGCAGGTCGTCGAACACCTGGCGCGCCGCTTCCGGCAGGCCGTCCAGGTTGGTGGGGGCGGGGGGCGGCGCGGCCTCCGGCGACGGCGCGTGGGCGTTGTTGAGTTGGAGCCGCAGCTTGAGCGCGCGCATCACCGGCACCATGAACGGCAGCCGCGAGATGTTCCGGCGCAGGAAGAACGACAGCCTCGGCCGCGCGGTGACATAGCGCAGCGCGGCGCCGGCCAGGCCCTTGACGCGGCGGCGCGTGGCGCGCACCGCGCGGCCCGGCAGCGCGCGCGCGAAGGCGCGCAGGCGCGACAGCGTCAACTTGCCCCAGCGCAGTGGATAGGTCAGGCGCCACGACAGGCTGGCGTAGACGCCGTGCAGCGTCTGCTCCATATACGTGGCGTGCTGGCGCAGCGGCGGCAGCTGGGCTTCGGCGGCGTCGGCGCGCGCACGCTGCTGCTCCGTCTGTTGCTGTTGCTGCTGCAGCGCTTGCTCGCGTTGCTGCAGCGTTTGCTCCAGTTCGTGCCGCTGTTGCTGCAGCACGTGCTCGCGCTCGTGCTGCTGTTGCTGTTGCAGCGGCAGCTCGGCCTCGGCCGCGTAGGCGCGCAGCGCCATCTCCTCCAGTTGCCGCTCGGCGGTGTCGCCGCGCCGCTGTTCGGTTTCGAGGCGGTCGAATTTTTCGCGCCATTCGCGCACGTGGGCCTGGGCCCAGTCGCGCGCGCTCGCCGCTTCCTGTTCGGCGGCGGCGACCGCCTGCCGCCACTTGGCCAGCGGCTGGGCGTAGGGATGGTCTTCGCACAACAGGAACGCGTCGGCCGGATGCGGCGGCAGCGCCAGCGCGGCGGCCAGCGTCGCGTGCTCGGCGGCGACGTAGAACTGGTGCAGGCCGCCGGCGTGCGCCAGGCGGTAGCCCTGCGCCTCCAGCGCCGGCAGCGCCGTCGTGCCGGCGTCGCGCAGCAGGATGATCCACGGCCGACGGCGTTGCAGGTCCAGCCCGTCCAGCGCGGCGCGCTCGCCCAGCTTGAGAAAATGGATTTGCGCCGGCGCGTGTTGCGCGCAGACGGCGTCCAGCGTTTGCAGTTCGACGCTGCGCCGCACTACCTCGCGGCCGGCGGCGCGCCGCTGAAGCGCCAGGTCGGCGTCGAAGGTGCCGTCCTCGCCCTCGATGTCGTACCAGTCGCGCCGGTCCGGCGCGGCGGCGGCCGCCAGCGCCAGGTTGACGTCGGCCGGGCGGGCGATCCGCAGGTCGCGCAGCGGCGCCGGCGCCGGCTCCAGGTTGACGCCGCGCCAACCGTGCTGATAGAACGCCTGGGTGGCGTTGCCCTGCAGCGGCGCGCCGGCGGCGGCGTCGATGTAGAAGCCGCGCTCGACATGGCGCAGCGCGCGCATCAGCAGCACGTCTTCGAAATTGGGGGCGTAGGACGTCAGGCTCATGGTTGCGCAACTCCGTATTCGATCTCGATGTCGGGGTTCAGCCAGGTGCTGCCCTCGAAGTAGGCGTGCTTGAGGTTCATCACCTCGAACACCAGCGCCAGGTCGCGCCATTCGTAGTTCTGGCCCAGGTGGTTGTCGCTGCTGTGCAGCGCGGTCGCCACCGAGTAGCTGCCCGGTCCCAGGTTGAGCGGGAAGCGCCAGTGCGCGCGCAGGCGCTGGCCGGCCTTCAGCCCGCTCATCGGCTTGAGCTTGTGGTAGGTGTTGGTGCCGAAGATGTTCTGGCCCAGCCGGTCCTTGATGCGGAAGCCCAGCGTCAGTTCCGGGATGTCGGCGTGGATGTCGATCTCGACGCACAGGTCGACGTCGCCGCCGACGCCGTGCACCTCGGCCGGCGTGCCGTCGTCCTTCAGCAGCGCCACCGAGCGCACGCTGGCCTCGCCGGTGCCGGAGATGGTCTGCACCTTGCCGTTGTCGAGGGTTTCCTGGCGCACCGAATCGGCGGCGGTTTCACGCTCGGCCAGCATGGCGTTGTACAGGTCCATGATCTCTTCCGGCGTGCCTTCCTTGCTGACGCGGCCCTTGTCGAGCAGGATGGCGCGGTCGCAGATCGACTGGATCGCGCCCTTGTCGTGCGAGACGATCAGCAACGTGGTGCCCTCGGCGCGGAAGGCGCGGATGCGTTCGAAGCTCTTGTGCTGGAAGTAGGCGTCGCCGACCGACAGCGCCTCGTCGACGATCAGCACGTCGGGGCGGCGCGCGGTGGCCACCGCGAACGCCAGCCGCATCTGCATGCCGCTGGAGTACACGCGCACCGGCTGGTCGATGTATTCGCCGATTTCGGCGAACGCTTCGATCTCCGGCATCAGCGTGGTGATGTCGTCGGCGCTCAGGCCGATCAGCTGGCCGGCCATGTAGGCGTTCTGGCGGCCGCTGAAGTCGGGGTGGAAGCCCATGCCCAGCTCCAGCATCGCCGCCACCCGGCCGTGCATGGCGACGCTGCCGACCGACGGCGCGGCGGTGCCGGTGATCAGCTTCAGCAGCGTGCTCTTGCCGGCGCCGTTGATGCCGATGATGCCCAGCGCCTGGCCGGGGCGGACGCTGAAGTTGATGTCCTTCAGCACCCAGATCTGCTGGTGCCTGGGCTTGGACGGCAGCAGCCATTCGAGCAGGCGGGCGCGGTGGGTCGGATAGCGCTTGTAGGCCTTGCCCAGGTTCGTTACGTGTATGCTGCCGTTCACAGTTCGTCCACCATTTCACCCGCGCGGCGGCGGAAAAGTTGCATGCCCAGCAGGCACAGGAGCGCCGCCAGCGCGGCGGCCGGCAGCAGGCTGGCCCAGTTCGGCGCGACCGCCGCCACCAGGATGTCCTGGTAGGCCTGGATCACCGGCGCCATCGGGTTGAAGGCCAGCAGCCGCTGCGCCTCGGGCGGCAGCACCGCGACCGGGTACACCACCGGCGTGAACCAGAACCAGAACTGCAGCGCGATGCTGAAGGCCTGGCCGACGTCGCGGAAAAACACGTTGAGCACGCCGAGGATCATGCCCAGGCCGAGCGCCAGCATGATCTGCAGCGCCAGCACCGGGAACACGGCCAGGAACACCCAGCCGGGGAAGTTGCCGGAGACCAGCAGGAAGGCGGTGAACAGGCCGAAGATGATGCCGAAGTTGACGCCGGCGTTGCACAGCACGATGATCGGCAGGCACAGGCGCGGGAAGTTGATCTTCTTGATCAGGCCGGCGTTGTCGAGGAACACCGTCTGCGCCTTGGTCGTGATTTCCGCGAAGAAATTCCAGGTCAGCACGCCGGCGCACAGGTAGATGCTGTAGGCGAAGGTCGAGCTGACGCCGGGCAGGCGGTTGTGCATCACCTGCGAAAAGATCACGGTGTAGACCACGATCATCGCCAGCGGATTGAGCACGGTCCAGGCGGCGCCGAGGATGGAGTTGCGGTACTTGGACTGGAATTCGCGCTGCACGCTGCCCAGGATGAAGCCGCGGTAGCTGGCGAGGTTGCGCAGGCGGCCCAGGATGATCATGGGCGGGCTCCCGGCGCGCGGTGGTGGGGAATGGCTGGTGTCATAGTGTCGGTGATGATGCGCCGCATCGGCGGCATGGGAAAAAAACGCGCAATTATACCTTGCGCCTCAAGGGCCTTCGACCAGCTTTTGCAGGCCTTGCGGATCGACGATCAGCAGCCCCTTGCTGTCCTTCTGGATGATGCCCTGCTGCACCAGCGCGGTCAGCGCCCGGGTCACCGTCTCGCGGCTGGTGTTGATCATGTTGGCGATGTCCTGGTGGGTCGGCAGGTTCTTCACCATCTCCGGCTGGCCCGGCGCCTCGGACGGCGATTTCATCTGCACCAGGAAGGTGTAGATGCGGCGCGTGGTGTTGTTGATGCTCAGCAGCGAGCGGAATTCGGAGTCGCGCTGGATCTTGGCCGCCAGGTGGCGCAGCATCAGCTTGGCCACCGACGGCGAGTGCGAAAACAGGTGCAGCGCGGCGGGCGCCGGCAGGAACGCCACCAGCACAGGGCTCATCGCCACCACCGAGGCGGTGCGCTGGGAATCGTTGATGACCGCGATCTCGCCGAAGAAGTCGCCCGGCGCCAGCATGCGCAGGCCGATCGCGCGCCCGTCCTCGGTGACGTCGATCACCTGCAGCTGGCCCGACAGCAGAAACAGCAGGCCGTCGCCGGCCGCGCCCTTCTGCAGCACCACGTCGCGCTTGGCGTGCTGGCGGAAACGCAGCTCGGCCTTGAGGCGCTGCACTTCTTCGTCGCTGAGGCCGGCGAGCAGGGGAATGCGCCGCAGGTGCACCTGCACGTTTTGCGCAGACGCCTCGTTGCCGGCGGCGGGGGCCGGAGCCGGCTGTTCGGTGTCGGTCGGGTGGGTCGGGTTGGTCATCGGTACGCCTAAAACGTTACTTATACTTAATTTTGGGGCGGTTGCGGCGAATTGTTGCAGTTTGTTGCAGCTGTCACAGATTGGACCAGCGCCAGCTGAACTGGATCTGGCGCGCATCGTACTGGAAGATCGAGATGTTTTCCCGGTTGCGCACCTCGCGCCATTCCAGTTGCAGGGCCTGGTCGCGTTGCAGCGGATAACTCAGCACCGCGCGCAGCACCAGGTTGTTTTGCCGCCGCGTCAGGTCGATCACGCCCGGCGAGTACGCGTTCTGGCCGCGCCAGCGCTGGCCCACGAACTCCAGCTCGCCCTGCAGCGACGGCAGCAGCATACGCCGGCCGTACAGCCGCGCCGACCAGCCGCTGCGGTCGCCGCCCGGGCGTTCCGCGCTGCCGAGGTCGCGCTGGTAGCCGAGCGCCGCCTGCGCCTGGCTGTTGGCGTTGTGATAGCCCAGCACGTTGCGCAGCTCGTAGGTGGTCGAATCGAAATTGGCCAGCGTCTTGTAGCTGGTGCGCGAGACGCTGCCGAGCAGGCTCAGATCGTAGCCCTTCGGCAGTTTCCACGGCGGCGCCGCGCGCATCTGCAGCTGCGCCTGTTCCTGGTACAGCACGCCGCCGAGGGTCAGCGCGCCGAGCAGGCCGGAGCTGCGCATCTGCCAGTCCGCCAGCCGCCACGGATGCTCGGCGCCGACGAACAGCGATGCCGAATTATAGTCCGACTGGCGGTCGTACTGGCGCAGGTGGACCTGGGCATAGGCCAGGTCGCCGTCGGCGCTGAGGTCGCGCAGGTAGTCGCCGGAGACCACACTGTAGTGGTCGCTGCGCGGCTTGTACTGCGGCAGCAGTTCCAGCGGCACGCCGTTGCTGTCGGTGAAGAAGGGGACGCTGGCGCCCTGGTTGACGTTGCTGTCGTAGCCGCGCGCGGCGTTGACGCCCCACAGCGCCTGCGCCTTCCAGCTGTAGCAGCCCTGCAGCCGCTGCTGGGCGATGATGTCGCGGATGCCCTGCGGCGGCTGGAATTCGCGCTCGATGCGCTGGAACAGCGATTCGGCGTCGGCGTCCTGGCCCAGCGCGCACTGGATCATCGCCAGGTCGAGCCACTCGCCGGCGTGCTGCGGGCCGCGCGCGATCAGGCGTTCCAGCACCAGGCTGGCGTCGGCGCGGCGGCCGTCGGCGATCGACTGCATGGCCGCCATGTACAGGTCCTCGTCGACCGGCGTCTCTTGGGCGACGGCGGCGCTCAGCGCCAGTCCCGCCAGCAGGGCGAACAGGTATTTCTTCACAATACTCCTTGTTGCGGCGCGTGCGCCAGCAGGGTGTACAGGGTAGTCGGATGCTCTTTGCCGCGCAAGGTCAGCGCGCCGATGTTCAGCAGCCGGTGGCGGCGGCACAACGCGGCGGTGCCGGGGCCGACGATCACGTCGTGCGGCAGGTCGCGCGCCGCCGTCTCCAGCCGCGACGCCACGTTGACGCTGTCGCCGACCGCGGTGTAAATGCTGCGCGCGGCCGAGCCGAAATCGCCGGCCATGGCGCGCCCGCTCTCGATGCCGATGCGCACCCGGATCCGCGCCAGGCCGCGGCGCGCGCGCTCGGCGTTGAACACCAGCATCGCCGCCTGGATCGCCTCGGCGGCGTCAAGCGCCTGGTCGGCGTGGTCCGGCACCGGCAGCGGCGCGCCCCAGAACGCCACCAGGCCGTCGCCGGTGAACTTGTCCAGCGTGCCATGCGCGGCCAGCACCGGCCCGGTCAGGCAGTCGAGGAAGGCGCGGGTCAGCTCGGCCGCCTGTTCCAGCGGCAGCGCCGCGACGTGGGTGGTGTAGCCCTGCATGTCGGCGATCAGCGTGGTGACCTCGCAATGGCTGGGTTTGAGCGGATCGACCAGGTTGCTGCGCAACAGCTCGTCGACCACGGCGTCGGCCACGTACTGGCGCAGCGTGTCGAGCAGGCGGCGCGACTGGCGCTGCGACAGCTGCCAGGCGAACGGCACGCCGACCGCCAGCATGAACAGGTTGCCCAGCAGCGGGCCGCTGATGCCGAACAGGGCGTCGTGCGGCGCCATGTGCCAGGCCAGTGTCAGCCACAGCGCCGAGGCGGCGGCCAGCACGGCGACGTTGACCAGCGCCGACTTGCGCGGCAGCGTCCAGGCGCACAAGGCGATGGTGGCGGCGGCGAACAGCACCGCGATCGGGCGGCCCGGCCACGGCGCCGGCGCCAGGCCGGCGCGCGCGTCGAGCTGGGCGGTGAGGGCGGCGGCGTGCACCAGCAGGCCGCTGGTCGAGGCCGACAGCGGCGTGGCGACCCGGTCGGCCAGTCCCAGCGAGGAGGAGCCGATCAGCACCAGCTTGTCGCGCAACAGCTCGTCCGGGGCCGACTGGTCGAGGATCATGCTGGCCGGGATGACCTTGTAAGCGTCCCATTGCAGGCGGTAGGGCAGGCGGCGCAAGCCGCCGCCGTGCTGCATGCCACCGGTCGGGCCGTCGGCGGCGCCGCTGGCGGTCCCGCCGCAACAGTCGAGCAGGGCCAGCGACAGCGTGGGATAGTCGCGGCCGGCGAAGCCGGTTTGCATCGGCAGGCGCCGGATCACACCGTCCGGGTCGGGCACGAAGCCGATGTTGCCGATGTGGGCGGCGCGCGCCAGGCCGGCGTGGTTGGCGATGTAGCCGCTGGCCGCGACCGCGTCGTCGCTGCGGCGCGCCGCGTTGCCGCCGCTGAGCCGGCCGACCCGCAGCGGCATGTTGCCGTTGTAGTCGAAGGCCTGCGGCAGCACCAGCGGGCCGTGCTGGCTCAGCATCGCCAGACGCGCGTCGCCGCCGGCGTCGGCCGGTTCGGGCAACACCAGGTCGAGCGCGACGCCGCGCGCGCCGTACGCGCCCAGCAGCTGTTCGATCATGCTGGCGATGCGCTCGCGCGGCCACGGCCACGGGCCGGCGGCCGCCAGGCTGGTCTCGTCGATGTCGATCACGGCCAGCCGTTGTTCTGTTTGGACGGATGCTTGCCGCCGTATCAACTGGTCGCGCAGCCATTCGTCTGCCCCGGTCCAGGCCAGGCCGCTCTGCGGCCACTGGCCACAGACGGCCAGCAGCAACGCCGCGCACGCGATCACTCGGCGCAGCGCGGCGGGGGAGACGGCTCGTGGCACGAAAAACGACTTCATCGAGGCAAAGACAGCATACGGAATCGAGGATGCGTGTTATGGGTCAGGCGGCGAACATGCCGTGACGCGGTGTGCGGCGAACGGCGGCGGAAGTGTAACAAAAGGTGAGAAACGGTAACAGCGGTGGCTGGTTGGTTGCGTACAGGCTACAGTGTAGCTCAGAGAAATGTGTCTGCGTGAAATTGTGACGGGCATCACAGGAAATATTTGAAGACGCACGCACAATGCGTTAAAAGGAGTAATGGCTATGGGGTCTCAATTTTCGTCGAACAATAAGCTGAGCAACTGGCGTCGCCTGGTCGCGGCTGCGGCATTGCTGGGTTGCGGCGCGTTCGCGCATGCCGGCGAAGCGGGCCGCATCGTCTTCGTCGCCGGCGAAGTGTTCGCCGACAGCCGCCGCGCCGCGCTCAACGACGCGGTGCAGGAAGGCCAGGAGCTGAGCACCGGCAAGGACGGCTATGTCTATCTGAAGACCGTCGACGACGGCCTGCTGATTCTGCGCCCGGCCAGCCGCGCCCGCATCGTCGCCTACCATGTGGATCGCCAGACTCCGTCCAATACCCATGTCAAGCTGGAATTGCTGTCGGGCGTGGCGCGCAGCGTCTCCGGCACCGCCGTCAAGCAAGCGCGCCAGAATTTCCGTTTCAATACCCCGGTCGCGGCGATCGGCGTGCGCGGTACCGACTTCACGGTGTTCACCGACCAGGAAAGCTCCAGTGTAACGGTGCTGTCCGGCGCCATTGTGGTCAGCGGCTTCGGCGGCGCCTGCCTGCCGACCGGCGGCGGCCCATGCGAACACAACGCCAGCCGTGAACTGGCGGCCGGCCAGACGGGCCAGATGTTGCGCGTCAAGCGCGGCGACGCGACCCCGCAACTGTTGAATAGTAATAGCTCGGCGCCCGACGCGGCGTCGCCACCGCGCAGCGATGAGCCTTCCGGCAAGAGCGGCGGCGGCCAGGCGCTGAACGAGCCTGGTTTGGATGCGCAAAAAGCCACGGCGGTGATCCAGCAAGTGCGGAACGTACAGAAAAATGACATATCACCTCCGGCGGTGTCGCCGCCGATAGTCGTGTCGCCGCCGGTGACGCTGCCGCCGCCTGACGTGGTGGTCAGTCCGCCGACGACGCCGACGCTGCCACCGCCGGAAGTGATCATTCCGGCAGCGCCGGCTAGTCAGCTTGTATGGGGGCGCTGGGCTGCATTGGCCGAACAGGCTGCAACCATCGACGCGACGCCGTTGCTGGCGGCGGGCGGTAAGCGGGTGGCATATAACTCTTATTACACGATTGTTCGCACTAAAGGCGCGGATTGGGAAATCCCGCTTCAGGGCTCGGTTGGATTCGTGTTGCGCGACAGCGAAGCGTTCGTGATGAATAGTGCCACGCAGTTGGCCACGGCGGCGACGCTACAGAATGGGCAGTTGCAAGTCGACTTTGACAAGCGCACTTTTAGCACCGGATTCGATTTACTTAGCAGCGGTGAGACATTTAAATTGCAAGCGACAGGTTATGTCGGGACCAAGGGTGATTTAAGTGGCAATAACCAGTTTGTCCGCCCGACCAATATGGCGGTGAGCGGTTCGCTGGGCGCCAGCGATAACGCGGCTTATATATTCTCCTCTCGGCTGGACGACAAGCGCACCGCCAACGGGGTTACCTACTGGACCAAGTAGTAACTCTGCCAATCAGGTCGAAGATAGGAATGCCGCAATCGCGGCATTTTTTTCGCCGGTCCATCGGAGCGCCGCCATATTCTATTTTTGAATATACTAAAATTCTTATTCGCCTTTCGATACAAATATGCTACTGCTTAAATATTAAGCAGTGAGCACTATTGATTTCCCCATAAGCTTCTCCCATAATGCATCTCGGACTTTTATAGGAAAAAACTTATAAAAAAAGGGAGGTTTCGCTGTTTCGTGTGATGACCGTCACATGTTCCTGTTCAACCTTCTGCCATGATGGCTGCCGTAGTACTGCAAGCTGATCCAGCTGATTGCTGCACGGCAGACAATTTATCAATCTTTAGGAGTTTAATTAATGGCTACCATTACCGCTGCAACCGCTACCGAAATCCAAACCCTGTACGTTGCATACTTCAACCGTCCAGCAGATCCACTGGGCTTGCAATCGTGGCTGGCAACCGGCGCATCCGTCGACCAAATCGCCGCCGGATTCTCCGCTTCGGCCGAATACACCACCACCTACGCTGGCAAAACGCCTTTCGATTTGGTTAACTCGATCTACCTGAACCTGTTCGGTCGTCCAGCAGAAGCCGCTGGCCTGACCCACTGGGCGTTGCTGCTGACCTCCGGTGCTGAGACCTTCGCCACCATCGTTGCAACCATCGCTAATTCGGCACAAAACGACGACCTGACCGCGATCAACAATAAAGTAGCCGCTGCTGAAGCATTCACCACCAGCCTGGATACCGCTGCTGACCTGCTGGGTTACGACGGCGCCGCCGCCAACGCAGTTGTCAAAGCTTGGCTGGCTGGCATCACCACCACCGCTTCGTTCACCGCCGCGACCACCCCAGCCGCGCTGCAAACCGTTGCTGACGCAGCTGCTGTAGCTCACACTGGTTCGATCAATCTGCCGACCAACTTCAACCTGACCAACGGTACCGATACCCTGACCGGCACCAGCGGCAACGACATCTTCACCGCTGCTCCAACCGTGTTCATCGATAACACCGGCGCAACCAAAATCGTTGACTCGTTGCAAGTCGTTGACACCATCAACGGCGGCGCCGGTCAAGACATCCTGGCTGTTACCATCGCCAACGCAGCCACCGACGTTACCCCAGCACTGACCAACATTGAGACCATCAATGCTACCTTCACCGCCGCCGGCAAGCTGAATCTGTCGAACGCAACCGGTGTTACCGCTATTAACGTCAAAGGCAGCACCGCTGCTTCGGTCATCAACGGCGTAGGCGCAGTTGGCACTCTGGGCGTATCGAACGTTGCTACTGCTGCTGCTACTGTTAGCTTTGACGGTTCGACCGCTACGACCCTGGGTCTGAACGTTGATACCGTAGGCGCTACCTCGCAAGTCGTTATCGATATCGGCGCAGTCGCTGCTTCGAAAGCCACCACCATCAACATCGCCACCACCGGTTCGAGCTTCGAACTGAAAGACACTGGCGGCACCAACGTTGTGACCGCACTGACCATCGCTGCAACCGGTAAAAACACCGTTAAACTGAGCGACGGCGCAGCGATTGGCACCCTGGCCGTGACCGGCGCTGGTTCGGTTAACGTTTCGTCGGTTGACCTGGTTAAAGTCAACACCCTGACCGTTGGCGACGGCGGCATCACCTTCACCACCGGTGACTCGACCGCTACTTCGTTCACCGCCACCACTGGCGCTGGCGTGGACAAGCTGACCGTTGACGGCGCTGTTGTTAAATCGATCAGCACTGGTGCAGGTAACGACGTAGTGAACATCGGTACTGCTGCTCTGGTTGGCACGGCTACCATTGATCTGGGCGCAGGCGACGACACCATTAACTTCAGCGCTGCTCCAGCGACCGGCGCCACCATCACCGGCGGCGCAGGTAAAGACACCCTGGGTCTGAGCGTTACCAACTACAACACTGTTGCTGGTTATGTTCCTGCTGATCTGGCCAAGATCACCGGCTTCGAAATCCTGAGTGTTACCGATACTGCAATCGCCGACACCACCGTTATCGATCTGTCGAAAATTGCTGGCCTGACCGGCTTCCAGTCGGCTGGCGTAGCTGCTGGCGTGGGTTCCTCTGCTTCCGTGATTAACGTTGGCGCAGCTTCGGACATTATCCTGAAGGGCGACTTGGCCACCAATACCGGCGCGCTGAATGTGACGCTGAAAGATGCAACTGGCGCGGCTGACGTGGTCAACCTGACCATCGACACGCTGATCACCCAGAGCAACAACGGCACCGTCAACACCACTGCGGCAACTGTGACCTCCACGATCTCGGGCGTTGAAACCCTGAACGTGAAGAGCACCGGTACCCTGAGCGCTGACGTTGCTGCTGGCGACAAGACCGACATCGGTGCAAACACCCTGGTTCTGACCGACACCGCACTGGTTAACCTGAACGTGACCGGCGACCAAAGCTTCACTTTCGCTTCGAAAGCTGGCTCGATCAAGCTGGCTTCGGTCGATGCATCGGCTAACACCGGTGGCGCAAGCATCAACGTTTCGGCTGCTGCTATCGATGGCACCGCTTCGGCGATCACCATCAAAGGTTCGCTGACCGCTGCTAACGTTCTGGTTGGTTCGGGCAATGCCGACACCATCACCGGCGGCGCTAAAGGCGACACCATCACCGGCGGCGCTGGCGCCGACCTGCTGAACGGTGGTGCTGGTAACGACACCTTCGTGTACTTGGCTGCTACCGATTCGACTCTGGTCAAGCTGGACATCATCACCGGCTTCGCGGCTAACACCTACGGCAGCGGCACCGATGGCGCAACCGGCGTGAAAGCTGGCGCTGATGCAACCAAGTGGACCGGCGACGTTCTGGACTTCAATGCTGCTACCGCGTTGACCTCGGTTGTTGTTGGCGTGTACACCAATTCGTCCGATGCACAGATCTTCCTGCAGAACAACAATGGTTCGACCAGTGTTGGCGCAGCGCTGGATTCGACCACCGGCAAGCTGTACATCGACTTGGATGCAAACGGCACCGTTGACTCGGTGATCCAGCTGACAGGCGTGACCACGCTGACCGCAGCTGCATTCGTAGTGTAATTAGGCTTTCTGGCGGCAGCGCTTCGCTGCTGTCAGATCTCTAAAACCGCCGTTGTAAAACGGCGGTTTTTTTTCATTACGTAAATTTAATGTGACGTGCATCACATATTTCGTATTATTTGGGCGATAATGTGTGTTCTCGGCGAAAACCAGTCCTCTCCGCCATCAACGTATTTACCTTGCACTGTGATGCATCCATGAAAAATTCCATGAAACCGAAGAACGAGATTGAACTGGCGTTAAGCAAGTTCAAGGGCGCGTTCTTTACCGTCGGCGCCTTCAGCGCAGTCACTAATCTGCTGATGCTGGTCCCGTCTGTGTATATGTTGCAGGTCTACGACCGCGTGCTGCCAAGCCGCAACGAGACCACCCTGCTGATGCTGACCGTGATGATGCTGGGCGCCTATTTGTTGATGAGCATGCTTGAACTTGTGCGCAGTTTCGTGCTGGTGCGTGTGGGAGCCAAGTTCGACATGGAAATGAACAAGCGCGTCTACACCGCCGCGTTCGAACAGAATCTGAAGAAAGGCGGCGGCAACGCTGGCCAGGCGTTGATGGATCTCACCAACATCCGCCAGTTCTTGACCGGTAACGCGCTGTTTGCGTTTTTCGACGCTCCATGGTTCCCTATCTATTTGATAGTTATTTTTCTTTTCGAACCGTCACTCGGCGTGTTCGCGCTATGCGGCACCGCGGTGCTAATCACGCTTGCCTATGTCAACGAGCGGGTCACACACAAGCCTCTGGCTGAAGCAAATACCACAGCAATCGCGTCGACCAATCTGGCAACGAACAACTTGCGTAACGCTGAAGTAATCGAGTCGATGGGCATGCTGCCTAATCTGATGGGGCGCTGGCTCAAACTTCATGGAAACTTCCTGCGTCTTCAGGCGGAAGCGAGCGAGAAGGCTGGCAAGGTCGCTGCTGTGACCAAATTCGTCCAGGTATCGTTGCAATCGCTGGTGCTTGGCTACGGTGCTTTGTTGGCCGTTGAAGGAAAAATTACACCCGGCATGATGATTGCTGCCTCGATCCTGGTCGGTCGTGCTCTGCAGCCGGTTCAGCAGGTTATCGGCGTCTGGAAAACATATAGCAGCACCCGTAGCGCCCACGAACGCTTGACCAAGCTTTTAGCAGATAATCCCGCTCGTTCGGCCGGCATGGAATTGCCCAAGCCGGTCGGTGCCATCACGGTCGAAACTGTTACCGCAGCACCACCTGGGGCGACTGTGCCTGTGCTTCGAGGGTTATCCTTCGCCATTGCGGCAGGGGATGTTTTAGGTGTCGTTGGCCCTAGCGGTTCCGGCAAGTCGACACTGGCGCGGCTGCTGGTCGGTATCTGGCCAGCGGCTGTGGGGAAAGTGCGCTTGGATGGCGCGGATATTTACCAGTGGAACAAAGCCGAACTTGGTCCGCATATTGGCTACCTTCCTCAGGATATCGAATTGTTCGGTGGCACCGTTAGTGAAAATATCGCCCGCTTTGGCGACATTGATGCTGAAAAAGTAGTGCTGGCTGCGAAACGCGCAGGGGTGCATGACATGGTTCTGCAACTGCCCAAAGGCTACGACACAGTACTGGGCGACGGTGGTCTGGGATTGTCGGGCGGTCAGCGCCAACGTCTAGGTTTGGCTCGTACGCTGTACGGCGACCCATCAGTAATCGTGCTCGATGAACCAAATTCGAACTTGGATGATATCGGTGAACACGCTTTGGTCCAAGCAATTATGGATTTGCGCCAACGTGGTAAGACCATTGTATTGGTAACCCATCGCACCAACATTATCGGCGCTACAAACAAACTGCTGGTCCTGCGTGATGGTACTGCTGCAATGTACGGCCCTACCAAAGACGTTTTGGCGGCAATTAATGAATCTAACCAAAAAGCTTTGCAAGCACAGCAGCAAGCCAAGGCGCAGCCACAAGCCGCACCACAGCCACCACAGCCACCGGAGCCACCGCAGCCACAGGCTGCTATGGCAGATACAGAACAGGAGTAATCATGGCAAATATGCTGAGTAAAAACACCACTGCAACGGAAGTGATTGCGCATGATGTCACACCGCTGGAAGTGAAGACTGATTCAAGCGGTTATGCCCGTTTTGGCTGGCTTTTAATATTAGTAGGTGTCGGTGGTTTCGGCCTGTGGGCCTCATTCGCGCCCCTCGACAAGGGGGTGCCGATGCAGGCGACGGTCACCAAGGAGAGTAATCGCCAATCGATCCAGCACTTGTCCGGCGGTACGATCAAAGAGATTCTCGCCCGCGATGGCGATGTCGTCAAAAAAGGCCAAGTGCTGGTGCGCATGAACAATGTCGCGGTCACCAGCCAAGCCGAGACCACGCGTGCTCAGTACATCACTAGCCGCCTTGCGGAAGCACGCTTACTGGCGGAGCGCGACGGTAAGAAGGAGCTGACATTCCCGCCGACGCTTAATGAATTCAAGACTGACCCGCGTGTCATTGACGGGTTTAGTTTGCAGAAGCAGTTGTTCACGTCGCGCCACTCATCGCTGGAGAGTGAGCTTGGTGCTATTGAGGAAAATATCGCCGGCTTAAAGCTGCAAATCAAAGGATTGCAAGAGTCGCGCGACAGTAAGAAGGTTCAGCTCGACATCCTCAAGGAACAACTCGTCAATATGCGCGAGCTCTCCAAAGAGGGCTATGTCGCACGTGCGCGCCTGCTGGACCTGGAGCGTACCTATGCTCAAATCAACGGCCAAATTTCGGAGGACCTCGGTACTATTGGGCGTTCGCAGCGCCAAGTAACCGAGCTGACCCTGCGCCGCATGCAGCGCACCCAAGATTTCCAGAAGGAAGTGCGCTCTCTGCTGGCCGATACGCAGCGCGAAGCGGAAGCGCTCAGTAGCCGTATTACCGGTCAAGATTACGATATGGCCAATGCCGACGTAAAGGCTCCTGTCGACGGCACGGTGGTCGGTCTTGCTGTGTTCACGCCAGGGGGGGTGGTAGGTCCTGGCGCTAAAATGATGGACTTGGTTCCCACCGATGACCCGTTGGTGGTGGAAGGGCAATTGCCCGTCAACTTGATTGATCGCGTTCACACAGGTATGCCGGTTGAACTTATGTTCTCGGCGTTCAACTCCAATCGTACGCCCCACATTCCTGGGGTAGTTACGCAAGTTTCCGCTGACCGAACAGTTGAGGAGCGCACGGGGGCCGCCTTTTATAAAGTACGCGCCAGAGTTACACCTGAAGGGCTGAAAATCATCGAGGCCAAAAAGCTGGGGATTCAGTCTGGCATGCCAGTTGAAATGTTCGTCAAGACGGGTGAGCGTACGCTGATGAGCTATCTGCTCAAGCCTATCTATGACCGCGCGAAGACGTCGTTGTCGGAGGATTGAGCATGAATTTCACTAAGAAGTCAAAGGTGCGTGTCATTGCTCTGGTGGTCGCGGTTGCCAGCACACTGCCGGTCGGCAGTGCTCATGCTCTGACTTTGATGCAGGCATTCCAAGCTGCGCTCGCGAATGACCCTACTTATCAGCAAGCGGAACAGGATGCCATTGGTGGTAAGGAATATAAAGTGCTAGGTCGGGCGGGCCTGTTACCTAACGTACAAGCCAGTTATAGCGCTAACCGCAATCGCGTCGATCTCGAAGCACCGAACTTCTTGGGGCAGAGGACCACCACCCATCCAGAGTACGTCAGCCGTTCGGCTGCGGTTACGCTGCGGCAGACATTATTCAACATGGATGCATGGGCACGTTACAAGCAAGGCATTGCTCAGGTTGGCTATAGCGATGCGAATTTTGCCGGTCGCGGCCAAGACTTGATCACCCGCGTAATCGGCGCTTATATCGATGCATTGTTTGCTAGTGAGCAGGTACGCATTGCAACAGCGCAGCGTGACATGTATGTGGAGCAGAAGTCCGTTAATGATTTGCTGTTCGCTAAAGGCGAGGGCACCAAGACGGACATGCTGGAAACACAATCGCGGTTAGATTTGTCGGAGGCCCAGTTGTTGGAGGCAAGTGACAATCAGCAGACCCAATTGGCAGCGCTGTCGACCATCGTCGGGCAAGAAGTGACGACGCTCGACGAACTGGCGCCCAACTTCCGCATTGCGGAGATGCCAGAAGGCGGCTTCGAAGCTTGGCGTAAGATCGCATTGGAGGAAAATCCTGACCTGCGCGCGCAAAAGTTTGCGATTGAGGCGTCGCGTCAGGAGGTGACCAAGTCGCGCGCCGGTCACCTTCCTCGTCTCGACTTCGTCGCTAGCTACAGCAAAGCCGATGCCGAGACCATCAATACCTACAACCAGAATACGGTTAACCGCACTATTGGTATCCAATTGGTTGTGCCGCTGTATTCAGGTGGTTCGGTCAGCGCGAGCTCGCGTCAGTCGGTGGCGGGGTTAGAGAAAGCTAAGTCCGAACTGCAGGTCCGCACCGATCGTATTTTAATCGACTTGCGTAAACAATATTCCTCGGCGATCAGCAGCGTTGCTAAAATTCGCGCGCTGGAAAAGGCGGTTAGTTCGGGAGAGTTGCTGGTAACTGCGACCGAGCAAAGTATCAAAGGCGGCGTACGCATTAATCTCGATTTGCTGAACGCACGCCAGCAGTTGTATTCCAGCATGCGCGACTTGGCGCAAGCACGCTACACATATTTAGTCGCACGAATGAAATTGCGTGCCGATGCGGGTATCGCCGGCCCGGACGATGTTCAGGAAATGTCGTCATATTTTCGCTAATTTGAATGGCAGCTTTGGCTGCCATTTTCATTCGTTCTGATGGGAAAAGTAATCGTTTTTTACGCGGTAGCCGCCTGTGGTCGACCGTGCGACAGTAACTCACCCCATCGCCGGCCCAGGGAGTTGCTCCAGCTTTCGACGGTTTTGTGGACAGCCCATGCCAGCGCTATGGTGCACGGCAGTGTGATCAGCATCGCCACGCCATACCGGCATCCCTGATCGATCAAAATCTTAAGCGCACAGTAACCGAACAAGGCATGAACGCAATACAGTGGATAGCTTATTGCCGCAAGTAAGTCCAGCAAGCGCAGCGGGCGAAAACGCTCGCGTAGAGCATAGCACAGCGCAAATAAGGCGAATGCGCAGTAGTACCAGACTGTCACCGATGGAAATTGTCCTTGCTGTGGGCCGCTGGCCCAAGTCCAGCTGAATACGCCGATGGTCAACAGCGTTCGTGATACCAGCGCGCGGGTTGAGATCAGTCCACTAGCATGCTGATAAAACACGCAGCCGGCCAACATGAAAACGATATAGTTCAATTCCATCAGAAGCGGGACAGCGAGGGCGACACCTTGAGTGCCGTTCCAAGTGAGGGCAGCTGCGGCGGCCAGAAATCCCAGTAACCAATGCACAGCAGGACGAAACAGCGCGGCACCGCCGAGAGCCATCAGTAGGTAGAATTTGACCTCGATTGCCAGCGTCCAGTTGACCGCGTCCATAGAAGGTAAGCCGGTCAGGTTAAAAACCAGCAGTGCGTTTGCAATCAGCACCTTTAAGTCATAGCTGAACGGCTGCCCCCAATAGCGCGAGCTCAGGTAAATCATCAACGTGCCCAGTCCCAGGCAGCAGGCATAAGTGGGAAAAATTCTCAGCAAGCGATTTACCAAGAAGCCTGCCACACTTAATTTGCGCAAGCTGAATGGGATGACGAAGCCACTGATTAGAAAGAACAGAGCCACACCAAACGGCCCTTGGTATTCGAGTTCAAAAATGTGCACCCAAGGCGCCTTGAAGAGATGCAGATTCGGCGAGAAGGTGCGAGCCGCTAACAGGTCCTGTTCGGCAAAAAAGGTGCCAAAGTAATGGGTCATCACAACTAGCAATGCTGCAATCCCACGCAACTGATTGGCGAATATAAATTTTTTCATAGATGTTGGGTAAGCGCATCGACAAGGCGCCTGCGACAGGGAATTTATGGCGCAAAGCGAGATAATTTAGTACAGTCAACATTGCCATTATAAAGCACGCGCTTTGCTGACCCCCACGTTGTTACCTCGGAAGAAATGCATGCGATCGTTGAATTTGCCGTACAACCCTCGCATTGACCAATTACGTTGGTTGGCTGCGACCATCGTCTTCCTTTACCATTTTTATGTCGAGTATTGTGGTGCCGGCGGTGCTGCATTCGATAGTGTTTGGGCTGGTATCATTACAGAAGGGCATACGGGAGTCGGACTTTTCTTTACGTTGTCGGGGTTTCTGTTTATGCAGATCGCGTTGGCCCACGGACAATTGGAGTACCGTGATTTTGTTCGCAATCGCACGTTACGAATTGTGCCATTGTTTTTCACGATATTTTTACTAGCGACATCCATCGGACGGGATAAATTCCAAGGCCAAGACATTTTTTATCTACTCGCGACTAATCTAGGCAGTTCTCCTACCAGCGTTAGCGTGGTCACGGGCGCAGCATGGTGCATCTCGCTCGAGTTCCTGTTTTATCTTGTGTTTCCATTCTTAAGTCGGTTCGCCATTGAGCAAGGGCCACGTTACCTACTCAAACTGCTAGTCCTGATGATGTTTTTCAAGTTGGTCTCTTACAATGAAAACGAACATAGTACGATCATGTACTTCAGCACCTTCGTAGGACGTTTCGACCAGTTCATCATCGGTATGCTTGCCGCGATGCTGTATCAGCAGCGACAAGTACTGCTGCGGCGACTTAGCCTGTGGTTGGCGCCGTTGGCGCTCATGCTGGCTTGCGCTAATAGCGCTTTGCAAGCGCACCTCGCACCATTCAACGTGCAGCCGAAGTCAATATTCTGGATCAGCTGGTCGATGCAGGAAAGTTTAGTGTGGGCCTGCATGATTGTTGCGTGGGTCAGCTTCCCCCGTCTCTTGCCGGCTTGGCTAGAGTGCATGTTATGCCATGGGGGCAAGATCAGCTTTTCATTCTACTTACTCCACATGGCCGTTATTCATTTCATGTTCCGCGCGGTGGGACCATTGCACATTAGCGGGCAGCCACTGTTCGACACGTTGCTGTTCGGCGTGATGTTGTACGCAGCCACTTGGGCGCTTGGAACGCTTAGCTACCACGTTGTCGAAGAGCCTTTCTTAAACATGCGACGGCGTTACGGCGCGGCGCGGAATGCTTAGGCTTAGCTTTGCCGATTCGCTAAAACAATGGCATACTGCTCTCGCCTTTTTTAACTTAACCCAGGAGAGCAGATGGACTGGACCGCTGGATACGCGTCGGATATTGAATACACGGCAGGATTTTACGCAGAGCAAGGCCCAGGCTACATCAATTTGGTTTGCGCCTTGAATGGCTACGAACCTCCCTCGCTTGGGACGCCATTTACGTATTTTGAATTGGGATTCGGGCGGGGGTTGACTGCAAGCGTGCTTGCCGCCAGCAATCCTAATGGCAGTTTTTACGCAGCGGATTTTAATCCTGCACACGTTGCCGGCGCGAATGCACTTGCTGCATCTGCTCAGCTCAAGAACTTGACATTACTGGAAAATAGTTTTGAAGAACTAGCGAAGGGCAAAGTCGGCGATCTTCCGCAGTTCGATTACATCACTCTTCACGGCATCTACACTTGGGTCACTGCCGAGAATCGCCAACATATCATTGACTTCGTCAATCGTTATCTGAAACCTGGCGGTGCCGTATACGTCAGCTACAATGCCATGCCGGGCTGGGCTAGTGGACAGCCGCTGCAGCGCTTGCTTGTGGAGTATGGTGACGCCTTCCCAAATAAGAGCAATGCGGAAATGGACGGCGCTGCTGCGTTTGTCGAGCGTTTGGTCGAGGCATCATCGGGTTACGTCGAGAACAACCCTTCAATCAAGCCTAGGCTTGACACACTGAAAACCGGCAGTCGAAATTATCTTGTGCATGAGTACATGCACAAGCATTGGCAACCTCTGTACCATGCCGATGTGGCGCGTGATTTTGCCCAGGCCAAAATGGAATTCGCAGGATCGGCTTTACTCCCGATGGCTTATCCCGCTTTGTATTTGTCGCCAGCTCGAAAAGCGGTAATGGAGACTTTCCCAGATTCTGTCATGCAAGAAACGCTGAAGGACTATATCCTGAACACGGGCTTCCGCAAGGACGTATTCGTGCGTGGCTTGCGTAAAATGAGTCCGGTACGCCATGCCGAGGTGCTGGCACAGGTCGGTGTTGCGTTGACCGTGCCACGTAGCGAGGTCAAGTTTGAGATGAAAACCGCGATCGGTACCTTCAACGGCATGTCTGAAGTATACGCCGCAGTTTGCGACGCCTTGGCCGTGCGCCCGCATTTTGTGGGAGAGCTGTTGTCATTGCCGAGCTTGAAAGGACAGAGTGTAGTCAACCTAATACAGGTAGCGGTCTTGCTGACATCCAGCGGTCAAGCGATGACATATCTGACCGGCGTAGGGAAGGCTGAACCAGCCGTCACGCAGAAGATGAATGCGGCACTGGTCAAACAGGTACGCTATAGCGACGAGTATCAAGTATTGTGTTCGCCCTTGACAGGAAACGGCGTCCTTGCAGATCTCTTTGAGCGAGTTGCCTTCGGCTTGCTATCGCAAACAAAAGGTACCGTGACGCTTGACGATTTTACGCGGCAAGTATGGCAGCATGTCAGTGCTTTGGGGCGTCGAATGATGCGGGACGGTGTCGCGCTCGACGACGAGGCAGAGAACCTTACTGAATTGCGTCCGCGTGTCGAAGCTATATTGCGCGACAAACTACCTGTCTGGAAACAGCTAAAGATGCTGTAATAGACTACTGGCGTCGAGGTTGTTAGCTTTATATAATCTGCGCTGATATTTTTGAGGGCGCGATAATGAATGAAGAGCTGGAAGTCACGGTGGACGGGATCAGCTACAAGGTGAGCGAGCTGAGCGCGGAAGCGCAGGGCCAGGTGACCAATCTGCAATTTGTCGATGCGCAGATCGTTGAGCTAAACGCCAAGCTGGCCGTGTACCAGACCGCGCGCAACGCCTACCAGGCGGCGCTGCAGCAGTTGGTGCCGCGCGCGCCGCAGTGACCACGCCTGAGGTTACTCTTTGCCGTAGCAATGCGGGCAGGATTTCTCGTACACGTATTCCGGCGCCAGTTGCTGGCGCGGGGTGACCACGGCGCGGCAGACGAAGCATTGCACGGTCTCGGTCGGTTCCAGTTTCGGATTGAGCGCGGTGCGGTAGTCGAACACGAAGCAGTCGCCGGTGTAGTGCGCGCCGCCGACTTCCTCGAAATACTTGAGGATGCCGCCTTCGAGCTGGTAGACGTTTTCATAGCCGATGTTCTGCATGTGGATCGCGGCCTTTTCGCAGCGGATGCCGCCGGTGCAGAAGGTGACCACGGTCTTGCCGTCGAAGTCGGCCTTGTGCTCGGCGATCACTTGCGGGAATTCGGTGAACTTGGCGATGCGGTAGTCGACGGTGTTGTCGAAGGTGCCGACGTCGACCTCGAAATCGTTGCGGGTGTCGACCATCACCACCGGCTTGCCGGCGTCGTCGACGCCGTTGTCGAGCCAGCGCTTGAGCGTGACGGCGTCGACGAACGGCGCGCGGCCTTCCTCCGGCTTGATCAGCGGCATGCGCATGGTGATGATTTCTTTTTTGATCTTGACCAGCATGCGCTTGTGCGACTGCTCGGCGGAATAGCTTTCCTTCACTTCCAGGTCGGCGAAGCGGACGTCGGCGCGCACCCAGGCCAGGAACTCGTCGATCTTCGCGCGCGGGCCGGACAGGAACATATTGATCCCTTCCGGCGTCAGCAGGATGGTGCCCTTCAGGTCGAGGCGCTTGCAGATGTCCTGGTACAGCGAACGCATCTCTTCGGTGTTGTCGAAGGTGATGAATTTGTAGGCGGCGATGTTGACGTGAGCGGCAGCTGCGGCGGCGATGGCGGCGGCATGCGCTTCAGCTTGTAAAGCAGTATTAGCGTGCATGATGGAGTGGGATCAAAACGGGAAAGCCGACATTATACGCGCGAATGCCGCCACCGCGCGCGGCGCCGTGTGATAATATCGACAACTATCGGTCGCCAAGGGAGTGTCGCCATGCGTAGAATCGCCGCCGCTGCGGGGTGTTTGATGATGCTTGCCGCGCCCTTCGATGCCGCCGCGCGGCAGGAGCATCACCATGCGGCCGAGGCGCTCGGTACGGTCGACTTCGGCACCTCGTGCCAGCCCGCCGTGCGGGCCGACTTCAATCGCGCGGTGGCGTTGATGCACTCGTTCCAGTTCGGTCCGGCGATCGAGGGGTTTCGCGGCGTCCTCGGGCGCGACGCCGATTGTACGATCGCCTATTGGGGCATCGCGCTGAGCAGCTGGAGCAATCCGTTCGCGGGATTCAGGTCGCCCGGCCAGCTGGCGCAGGGCCTGAAGGCGGTCGAGGCGGGGCGGGCCAAGCCGCCGGCGACGGCGCGGGAGCGGGCTTATCTCGATGCGGTGGCGCATCTGTATGTGGACAGCGCGCGCATCGCGCAGGCGACCCGCATGAACGCCTATGAAGCGGCGATGGCCAAGGTGCGCAGCGATTATCCGGACGATGTCGAAGCGCGCATCTTCGACGCGCTGGCGCTGGCGGCGGCCGCCGATCCGGCCGACAAGACCTACGCCAAGCAGCTGCAGGCCGGCGCGATGCTGGAGGCGTTGTTCGTCAAATATCCCGATCATCCTGGCCTGGCGCACTACATCATCCACGCTTACGACGAGCCGGAATTGGCGGCGCGCGCGGCGGAGGCGGCGCATCGCTATGGCGGCATCGCGCCGTCGACGCCGCACGCCCTGCACATGCCGTCGCACACCTTCACCCGCATCGGCGACTGGCAGGCGTCGATCGACACCAATATGGCCTCGGCGACGGCGGCGCGCAAGGCCGGTCAGCCGGCGGACGAGCTGCATGCCAGCGACTACATGGTCTACGCCTATTTGCAGACCGCGCAGGACGACGCGGCGCGCAAGCTGGTGCTGGCTTCGGCCGAGACGTTCAAGCGTTTCGATCCGGCCAATGCGAGCGGGGCGGCGCCGGCTTCGGCGGCGTTCTTCGCCAACGCTGCGATTCCGGCGCGCTACTGTCTTGAGCAGCGCGACTGGGCGGCGGCGATGGCGCTGGTGCCGCGCGCCAGCCCGTTTCCGTTCGCCGACGCGATCACGGTGTTCACCCGGGGCCTGGGCGCGGCGCATCTGAACAATGTGGCGCTGGCGCGGCAGTCGGTGGCCGGGCTGGCGGCGATCCGCGATCGCTTGACGGCGGCCAAGGACGGTTACTGGGCCGACCAGGCCGAGATCCAGCGGCAGGAGGTGGCGGCGCAGCTGGCGGTCGCGGAGGGCGACAACGCGCAGGCGGTGGCGATGCTGAGCCGGGCGGCGGCGATGGAGGACGTGACGGAGCTGGCGTCGATCACGCCGGGGCCGTTCGTGCCGGCGCGGGAGATGCTGGGCGAGCTGTTGCTGGAGATGTCGCAGCCGGGGCAAGCGCTGGCGCAGTTCAAGGCGACGCTGGCCAAGCAGCCCAACCGCTTCTGGTCGGTGTACGGCGCGGCGCGGGCGGCGCAGCGCGCGGGCGACGCCGCGACGGCGCGGGCTTATTTCCAACAACTACTGAGCATCGCCCCGCACGCCGACGAACCCCGCCGCGCGGCGCTGGTCGCGGCCAGCAGCGGCATCGCCGCTCTCACGCCCGGCAAATGATCGCGTGACGAATCAGATTCCTCGGCTTGAGCTCATGCACGGTAAAATAGCCGGATATTGAACCAGCAACGAGCAGCGTATGAACATGGTAGCAAACGAACAAGAAGTGGCGGCCGGCGCCGTGGTCCCTGCGGGTCCGGCCTTCGTCCATCTGCGGGTGCACTCGGAGTATTCGATCGTCGACGGCCTGGTCCGCATCGACGATCTGATCGGCGCCGCCGCCAAGGACAAGCAGGCCGCGCTGGCGGTCACCGATCTGTCCAATATGTTCGGCATGGTCAAGTTCTACAAGTCCGCGCGCGGCAAGGGCATCAAGCCCGTGGTCGGCGTCGATGTCTGGATCACCAACGACGACAACCGCGACAAGCCGTCGCGCCTGATGCTGTTCGCGAAAAACCGCATGGGCTACCTGCAGCTGTGCGAGCTGCTGTCGACCGCCTGGCTGACCAACCAATACAAGGGCCGCGCCGAGATCCGCACCGAGTGGCTGGCCGAGCTGACCCAGAAATCCTACGCGCTGCTGCCCGACGATAATCCGGCCAACGGCCTGATCGCGCTGTCCGGCGCCCACTTCGGCGACGTCGGCATCGCGATCGAGAACGGCAATCCGGCGCTGGCGGAAAAGAACGCGGAGAAGTGGTCGAAGATATTCCCCGGCCATTTCTACATCGAGATCCAGCGCGCCGGCCAGGCCAACCAGGAAGCCCAGGTGCGTCACGCGGTGGCGCTGGCCGCCAAGCTGGGCCTGCCCGTGGTGGCGACCCATCCGGTGCAGTTCATCTCGCCCGACGAATTCATCGCGCACGAAGCCCGCACCTGTATCGCCGAAGGCGAGATGCTGGCCAATAACAAGCGCGTGCGCCGCTTCAACGAGCAGATGCGCTTCATGTCGCAGCAGGAGATGCGCGAGCTGTTCCATGACCTGCCGGCCGCGCTGCAAAACTCGGTGGAGATCGCCAAGCGCTGCAACCTGACGCTGGTGCTGGGCAAACCGCAACTGCCGAACTTCCCGACGCCGCCCGGCATGACCATCGATGAATTCCTGGTGGCCGAGTCCAAGGCCGGCCTGGAGAAGCGCCTGATCGAGCTGTATCCGAACGAGGAGAAGCGCGAGAAGGAACGCCCGCGCTACGAGGCGCGGCTGAAGTTCGAGACCGACACCATCTGCAACATGAAGTTCCCCGGCTACTTCCTGATCGTGGCCGAGTTCATCCAGTGGGCGAAAGAGAACGGCGTGCCGGTCGGTCCGGGCCGGGGCTCGGGCGCGGGTTCGCTGGTGGCGTATTCGCTGCTGATCACCGACCTGGATCCGCTGAAGTACAACCTGCTGTTCGAGCGCTTCCTCAATCCCGAACGCGTCTCGATGCCCGACTTCGATATCGACTTTTGCCAGGAAGGGCGCGACCGCGTCATCCAGCACGTCAAGGATTTGTACGGCAAGGAGGCGGTCTCGCAGATCGCCACCTTCGGTACCATGGCGGCCAAGGGCGCGATCCGCGACGTCGGCCGGGTCATGGACTTCGGCTACAACTTCTGCGACGGCGTGTCGAAGCTGATTCCGTTCAAGCCGGGCAAGCCGGTCTCGATCGCCGAGGCGATCGAGGAAGAGCCGATGCTCAAGGAGCGCCAGCAGAACGAGGAGGAAGTCAGCCAGCTGCTCGACCTGGCGCAGCAGGTCGAAGGCATCACCCGTAACATCGGCATGCACGCCGGCGGCGTGTTGATCGCGCCGGGCAAGCTGACCGACTTCTGCCCGCTGTACACGCAGGGCGGCGACGGCGGCGTGGTGTCGCAGTACGACAAGGACGACGTCGAGGCCGTGGGCCTGGTCAAGTTCGACTTTTTGGGTCTGACGACCCTGACCATCCTCGACCGCGCGGTGCGCTACATCAAGGCGCTCGATCCGAAGGAGTCCGAGTTCGACCTGGCGCGCCTGCCGCTGAACGACCGCCCTTCGTACGAGCTGCTGACCAAGGCCAAGACCGTGGCCGTGTTCCAGCTGGAGTCGCGCGGCATGCAGGGCATGTTGAAGGATGCGCGTCCCGACCGCTTCGAGGACATCATCGCGCTGGTGGCGCTGTACCGTCCGGGCCCGATGGACCTGATCCCGGACTTCTGCAAGCGCAAGCACGGCGAAAAATTCGACTATCCCGATCCGCGCACCGAGTCCATTCTGTCCGAAACCTACGGCATCATGGTGTATCAGGAGCAGGTGATGCAGATGGCGCAGATCGTCGGCGGCTACTCGCTGGGCGGCGCCGACATGCTGCGCCGCGCGATGGGTAAGAAGAAGGCCGAGGAGATGGCGGAGCACCGCGAGATCTTCCGCGCCGGCGCCGCCAAGGACGGCCTGACCGCGCAGAAGGCCGACGAGATTTTCGACTTGATGGAAAAGTTCGCCGGCTACGGCTTCAACAAGTCGCACGCCGCCGCCTACGCGCTGCTGTCGTACCACACCGCCTACCTGAAGGCGCACCATCCGGCCGCGTTCATGGCGGCGAATATGTCGCTGGCGATGGACGACACCGAGAAGGTCAAGATCCTGGTCGAGGACGCGATCGACATCTGCGGCCTGACCATCCTGCCGCCGGACATCAACAAGTCCGACTACCGCTTCACGCCGGACGGCCCGCCGCCGTCGGTCACCAACAAGAAGGTGATGCAGATCCGTTACGGCCTGGGCGCCGTCAAGGGGTCGGGCCAGAACGCGATCGAGGCGATCATCGCCGCGCGCACCGCCGGCGGGCCGTTCGTCAGCCTGTTCGATTTCTGCAAGCGGGTCGACAAGAAGCAGATCAACCGCCGCACCATCGAATCGCTGATCCGCTCGGGCGCCTTCGATTGCCTCGACATCGACCGCGCCATTCTGCTGGCCTCGGTCAGCTTCGCGATGGAGTGCGCCGACCAGGAAGCCAAGGCAGCCAACCAGGTCAGCCTGTTCGGCGGCGACGATTCCGATCTGGTGGCGCCGCCGGAGTACGTCAAGGCGCCGATCTTCACCGACCGGCAGAAGCTGGCCGAGGAAAAGATCGCGCTGGGCTTTTATCTGTCGGGCCACATGTTCGATTCGTATGCGCCGGAGGCGCGCCGCTTCGCCCGCACCAAGCTGTCCGACCTGGAGCCGTCGCGCGATCCGCGCATGCTGTGCGGCGTAATCACCGGCATCCGGCCGCAGATGACGCAACGCGGCAAGATCCTGATCGTCACGCTGGACGACAAGACCGCCGTGGTCGAGGTGACCGTGTATTCCGAGGTGTTCGAAGAGAACAAGAAGATGTTCAAGGAGGACGAGTTCCTGGCCGTGGTCGGCAAGGTGTCCGAGGATCGCTTCTCGGGCGGCTTGCGGATCTCGGCCGAGAAGGTGTTCGACATCACCGCCGCGCGGGTCAGCTACGGCAAGCAGTTCGGGCTGGCGCTGCCGACCACGGTCGACGCGCGCAAGATGGCGGAGGTGTTGATGCCGCACCGTCATGCGGACGGGCTGCCGGTGTCGGCGCGCATCACGCCGCAGGGCGTCGGCTGCACCGTGCAGCTGGGCGAGGCGTGGCGCGTGGCGCCGTCGGATGAGCTGACACTGGCGCTCCAGCAACTGGGCGCCAGGGACATCGCGGTCGAATATTAAAGCTGTTCGTTCACGCCGGTGATGGCGTAACCCTTGGCGCCGATCTGTTCCAGCGGGTGCACGATGTGATAGCGCGGCAGATCGTCGCTGTCGTCGTCGACTTCCACCTTCTGGGCTTCGGGATGCCAGTCGGTGTTGGTGGCTTCTTCTGGGATGGGTTTACCTTCGGGCACGGCCAGATAGCTGTGCTTGCCCTTCGCTTCATCTCGGTAGTAAATATCCACACGCATGGCACTCTCCTTGAACGAAAAGACCATGGTAGCGGATTTTGCTATCCGAGCGCGTACTGCTCGCCGGCCGACTCCTGCACGTCTTGGTACGGCTGTTCCGCCAGCCCCGGCACCGCCGCGAAATGCGGCGCGTGCAGCGCGGCGGCGATGGCGTCCGACACCGCGCTCAGCGTCTCGTGCCGCTTGCGCGCCTCGGAACGCTTCTTCGACGCGATCACCTCCAGGTCCGGCGCGGCGATCGGGCCACACGCCAGCTGGTAATCGCCGTCGGCGCGCGGCTGCGCGTCCATCTCCTGCCACAGCGCGTCGTAGTCCGCGTGCACCTTGCCCTGGCGCGTCGCGCCGCACACCGCGCGGTTGGCGTTGCCGACCAGGCGCAGCTGCACGCAGCCGTGGTCGTGGGCGATCCGGCTCAGCAGCTTGATCATCAGGTTCTTCGGCCGCAGGCCGTGCAGCTCGCGGGTGGCGTCCTTGATCAGTTGCAGGCCGCGTTCGCCGCGCGGACCTTGCATGCAGCCGACCCCCAGCACCATGCCCTGCTCGCCGCCGAAGAAGGAAAACGCGCAGCTGTACACCAGCTCGCCGCCCTGCAGCAGTTGCAGCACCAGTTCGCCTTCCCGCTCCATCGGCTCGATGGCGCGCAGCTGCAGCTGGTAGCACAGGCCGTTCTTGCCGTCGATGGCGCCGAGCGGCACCGGGCCGCGCGCGGCGCGCACCGTCAGCGGCCCCAGGCCGAGGCTGAAGACGTGGCGATAGTGCTCGCGCAGCAATTGCACCCGCTGGGCGCAGCTCATGGTGTTGCTCAGGTAGGGACGGTAAATCTTGTAGATCAGGCGCGGACTGGCCTTGGCCAGGTCGGCGAACAGCGGATGGGAGTTCAGCAGTTGCAGCCAGCTGTCGGTGGCGCGGCCGTGCAGCCGCGAGCGCAGCGTCAGCTTGAGCGTTTCGCGTACCCGTTTCAGGCCGGCGAAACCCGCCGCGCCGGAGCGTATGGTGATTAACTGCGACATCGTGAACTTTCCGAGTTGTGCCCATCAGGCAAGTCGCGATGTTAAGGTCCATGTAACGTAATGTAAATTGGGGTAAAGGCTTACGCTTTTCCCCTAATAATCGCGGGCCGGAATTCGCCACTGTTGTATAGAGGAGATAGTGCAGGCATAAGGGTTGCCCCTAGTGGTAAAAAGAAATGCGCGATGTATTCAGGCAATGCATAATGATACATAACGATACAAAACGAACCGTATGTCCTTATCTCCGCCCCGTTATCTGGTGTTTCCCGCCTTCGTCGCGCTGTACCTGCTGTTCGACTGGGCGACGTATATCGATCCGCTGTACGGGCTGAACATCACGCCGTGGAATCCCGATCCGTCGCTGGGGCTGGTGTTCTGGCTGCGCTACGGCTGGCGCGCCGCCGGGCCGTGGTTCGTGGCGCTGTGCGCCGGCGAGATGCTGGTGCGCGGCATGCCGGCCGGGCCGGGGCTGAGCGTGCTGTTGTCGCTGTGGCTGACGGTCGGCTACGGCCTGACCGGCGCGCTGCTGCGGCGCCGCTTCGGCGTCGACGGCGTCTTCGACAACCGGGCACAGCTGTTCCAATGGGTCGGCATCGTCGCCGCCGGCACGCTGCTCAACGACGTGGTGTACATGTCGCTGCTGTCGCTGGCGGGGCTGATCCCGGCCGGGCAGTGGGGCGCGGTGGTGCTGCGCTTCGGCATCGGCGACATGGTGGGCGTGGTGGTGTCGATGCCGCTGATCTGGATGCTGGCCAGCGCGCGCGGCCGGCAACGCTTGCGCACCACGGTGTGGCGGCTGGAGACGCTGGGCTACCTGGGGCTGGCGATCTGCGTGCTGACGCTGGTGTTCGGCTCGATCGCCACCTCGGAATTCAAGCATTTCTACTTCCTGTTCCTGCCGGTGATCTGGGCCGCGTCGCGGCAAGGACTGTACGGCACGGCGCTGATGGTGTTCGTGCTGCAGGCCGGCATCGGCGCGCTGGTCAAGTGGAACCACGCGGTCGACATCGCGGTGCCGGAACTGCAGATGCTGGACGCGGTGCTGGCGCTGGTCGGCTTTTCAATCGGCATCGTGGTCGACGAGCTGCGCCGGGTGGCCGGCGACCTGAAGCAGTCGCTGCGGCTGGCGGCGGCCGGCGAGATGGCGGCCGCGCTGGCGCACGAGCTGAACCAGCCGCTGACGGCGCTGGGCGCCTACGGCAAGGCCTGCGAGTACCTGGTCGAGCGCGGCGAGGGCGGCGAGATGCTGAAGAGCGCGGTGCAACGCATGATCGCCGAGTCGGGCCGGGCGGCGGAGGTGGTGCGGCGGCTGCGCGATTTCTTCCGCACCGGCGCGATGAAGCTGGAGCCGGTCGACGCCGGGCAGCTGGTGTCGGGCATCAGCCAGCAGTTTTTCAGCCAGCTGCGCGAGCACGGGGTGGAGCTGAAGGTCGAGGACATGCCGCCGCTGGCGATGCTGGCCGACCGGCTGCAGATCGAGCTGGTGCTGCGCAACCTGCTGGCCAACGCGCTGGACGCGGTGCAGGAGCAGCCGGCCGGCGCGCGCCGCATCACGCTGTCGGCGCAGCTGCTCGACAGCAAGCGGCGCGGCAAGCAGGGCCGGGGCGGCTGCCTGCAACTGAGCGTCGAGGACAGCGGCAAGGGCGTGTCGGAGGCGCTGGCGGCGCGCTTGTTCGAACCGTTCGTCTCGTCCAAGGCGAGCGGATTGGGACTGGGCCTGGTGCTGAGCCGGGCGATTATGGAAGCGCACGGCGGCTCGCTCTGGGCCGAGGTGGGCGATCACGGAATTTTCAGAATGGCGTTGCCGCTGGCGCGCTTCGAGGGGCAGGAGAACTATGTTGCAGCATGATTTGACCGTATTCATCGTCGACGACGATCCCGCCGTGCGCGACGCGCTGGGCCTGTTGCTGGGCATCCGCGGCTACCGCACCGCCGTGTTCTCCAGCGGCGAGGCCTTCCTGCAGGGCTGGCAGCCGGCGTGGAGCGGCTGCCTGCTGGTCGACATCCGCATGTCCGGCATGGACGGGCTGACCTTGCAGCGCGAGCTGGGCGAGCGCGGCTGCCGCATCCCGGTGATCGTCATGAGCGGCCACGGCGACGTCGGCACGGCGCGGGCGGCGTTCAAGGCGGACGCGGTGGACTTCCTGGAAAAGCCGTTCGACGACGTCAAGCTGATCGGCGCCATCGACGAAGCCTTGTCGCGCGCGCGCAGCGACTACAGCGAGCAGCAGCGCCGCAACCGCAGCGCCGGCCTGCTGGCCGAGCTGACGCCGCGCGAGCGCGAGGTGATGCAGTTGGTGGTGGTGGGCCGGCACAACCGCGAGATCGGGCCGGCGCTGGGCATCAGCGTGCGCACGGTGGAGGTGCACAAGGCGCGGCTGATGAGCAAGCTGGGGGTCGACAACGTCGCCGACCTGGTGCGCATCAGCATGCAATAAGGCGGGGTCAGTTCCGGCATCGTGCCACGGGCTCAACCGTAGCGGATGCTACGGTTGAGCCCGTGGCACGATGCCGGAACTGACCCCGCCTTGCCAACCGAGGATCACGTCCAGCACCTGCTGCGGCGTGATCGCCAGCATGCACTCGCAGCGCGCCGGATCGGAGCAATGGCCGCAGGCCGTGGCGCTCACCAGATTGGTGGCGCGCTCGCCCAGCGCCGCCCAGCGCGGCGGGTCGATCGGTTTGATCGGCGGGAACAAGCCCACCACCGGCCGCCCCATCGCCGCCGCCAGATGCAGCGGTCCGGTGCCGCTCGCCACCAGGCCGTCGCAGCCGCCCACCAGCGCGGTCAGGCCGGTCAAGTCCAGCTTGCCACACACGTTCTCCACGTGCGGCAGCGCCAGCAGCGCCGGCGCTTGTTGCGCCAGCAGCTCGCCCTCGGCCGCGCTGCCGGTCAGCAGCACCCGCACACCGTCGATCTCGCCCAATAGCTTGGCCAGCGTCAGATAGTGTTGCAGCGGCCATTCGCGGCCGCTGCCGTTGGACTTGGTGTGCAGGATCAGCTTGAAGCCGGGACGCGCCAGTATGGCGTCGGCTTCGGCGTGACGCGGCGCCGTCAGGCCGTACAGCGGCCAGATGTCGCCGCGCGGCGGGATGTGGTCGACACCCAGCGGCACCAGCAGCTTGAAGCCGAGCTGCGCCTCATGCAGCCGCGCGCCGAGCGCGTCGGTACTGGTCAGGTTGACCAGGCGGTTGCAGGTGAACAAGTGGTAGACACGGCGCGTGCTGCCGACCCGGCGCTCGATGCCGGCGCGGCGCGCGGCGTACGCCAGCTCGCGCCGCGGGAACGCGAACAGCACCATGTCGCAATCAATCTTCCGCATGCCACGCGCCAGGTCCGGACCCAGTTCCTCGATGGTCAGCACCCGGTCCACATGGCGGCACTGCTGCACCACGCCGGCGGCGTAGCGGCGGCACAGGAAGACGATCTCGGCCTCCGGGTACAGCTGCTTCAGGTAGCCGGCCAGCGGCAGCGTCAGCACCACGTCGCCGATGTTGTCGGTGCGCGTGATCAGGATGCGGCGCGGCGCCGGCGCGCGGTGGCGCAGCGCCAGGCACATGCCGATCAGGCTGCACACCATCATGACGTAAAACATTTTCGGCATCATCGGCCAGAACATCACCTCGGTCAGGCCGAAGCCGATGAAGGCCGCCACCAGCACCACCCCGGCCAGCGCCAGGCCGTGCTGGCCCTGGTCCGGACGGCGCAGCTCGTTGGTGAAGTAGCGCAGCGGCGCGCCATACATCAGCAGCAGCAGCGCCGCGTCCAGCACGCCGCCGGTGGCCAGCGCGTGCAGCAGGTCGTTGTTGCCGTTGCCGTAGCCCAGCGCCGGCGACGCCGGCAGGCGGCCCGCGGCGGCCAGCGCCTGCAGCGCGGCGGCGAAGTTGTCGCGCCCCACGCCCAGCCACGGATGTTCGGCGAACATCAGCAGCGACGCGCGCCACAGTTCCAGCCGCACCCCCATCGGGCTGGCGACCACGCCGCCGTCCAGGTAGCGCTGGATGTCGGCCAGCGCCAGCGCGGTGCGGTAAGCCATGCCGGTGGCCGGCAGCGCGAACGCCAGCGCCACCAGGGCCAGCATGAGGGCGCACGGCAGCAGCAGCTGTCTGCCGTACAGGCGCCGGCCGTAGCGCAGCAGCGCGATCAGCGCCAGCGGCGGCGCCAGCCAGCCGCCGCTGGCGCCCGACAACACCCAGGCCAGCGCGCCGGCCAGCAGGGCCAGGCCCGGCAGCCAGCGCAGCCGCGCCAGACGCGGATCGCGGAACGCCGACAGGCCGCACACCGCCATCAGGCCCGAGGCCAGCGCCAGGTCGCCGAAGGCGATGTCGTGGTGGGTGAAGCCGACCGCCTGCCGCATGTCGCCGCTGAGCACCTGCCAGGCGGCGATCGCCGCGCCCAGCAGCGTGGTGACGCACAAGCCCAGCCAGAAATACCGGATGCGCGGCCGCAGGCAATACATGACGCCGATGCAGGTCAGGCCGAACAGCAGCCGCGACGGCCCGTCCAGCGCGCGCAGCGGCTGGTGCTCCAGCAGCATGCGCCCCAGCGACACCAGGAAATACAGCAAAAACGCCAGCGTCACGCCGGACAGTTCGCCCCAATGCTGCAAGTGCCCGCGCACCACCGTGCGCAAATAGCGCATGAAAATCAGCAGGATCACGCACTGGACCAGGCCCAGCCCGTCCTTGCTGGTCAGCGCCAGCGCCGGCAGCGCGAACAGCAGGGTCGAGGAGTACGGGCTGCCGCGTTCGGGCATGAACGCCGGGTCGCGGGTCGTCATGGGCTGCACTCCGCGAGTGGACGGCATTGCCGCAGCAATCCCTTGACCGCGCGCACGGTGCGGTCGGCGGCGCGTTGCAGCACGATGGCGCGGTTGCTGTTTTCCTGGTCGCGCGCGTTCTCCCGGTGCCACAGGTGCAGCACTTCGGTGGCGTAGGCGCCGTCCTTGCGCATCACGCCGGCGTTGAACAGCCTGACCACCAGGTCGGAATCCTCATGGCCCCAGCCCAGAAAACTCTCGTCGAAGCCGTTCACCAGCTCCAGGTCGCTGCGCCAGACCGCCAGATTGCAGCTCTTGATGCGGCGCCAGCTGAAGCGCCGGCTGGTGCGGCCCACGTCGGGCAGGGTCAGCAGCAGCGGCAGCACTTTGTTGAGCTCGCCCCTGCCGCGCCACGCCAGCTTGTCCGCCATGCCGAGGCATTGCACGTCCAGATGCCGGCTCAGCACCCGCTGCGTGGCTTGTTCATTGAGCAAGATGCGGCTGCCCTGCACCAGATAGCCGCGTTGCGCCAGCTTGCGGTGCTGGCTGATAAAATTGCGCTGCGGCACGCAGTCGCCGTCAAGGAAGATGATGTAGTCGCCTCGCGCGTCCAAGGTGCCGAGGTTGCGCGCGCGCGCGGCGCGGAAACCGAGGTCTTCCTGCCAGACGTGACGCAGCGGCAGCGGCGAGCGCGCCTGCAGCGCGGCCACCGCCTGCTGTGTGTTGTGGCCGGAGCCGTCATCAGCGATAATGATTTCGAACCTCTGGTCGTCCTGGGCAAAACACGCCTCGACCACGGCGATCAGCGCATCCGGCCGGTTGTAGGTGGTGATGATGACAGAAATATTGGCGGATGACATGTTGCAATAAAAGATAATCGTGAATGAATAATACCCTAGCCAAGTCCCCCGCCAGTACTGTCCTTGTCCACAGCCTGATTTTCCTGCTTCCTTTCCTGGTGTTGATCACCAATTTCGGGGTGGGGCTGTGCAGTTTCGCCTTTTTACTGGCCGCCATCGTCCACCGCCGCGAGGGCTGGCCGGCATTGCTGCGCCATCTTACTGAGATTCGCGGCGTATTGATAGCTTTCGGCGCGGTGCTGCTGCTGGGGCTGGTGGTGCTGGCGCTGCGCGACGACGCCCGCCTGCGCGACGTCGAGAAGCCGATCCGCATGTTCGCCGCCGTCACGGTGACGCTGACGGTGCTGGCCTGCCGGCCCAGCCGCAAGGCGCTGTGGTGGGGCCTGATCGCCGGCACCTGCGCCGGCTGCGTGTTCATCGTCTATCAGCGCTGGGGCATGGGCATCGATCGCCCGGGCGGCTTGATCAATTCCATCACCTTCGGCGACATCATGCTGTGCATGGGCCTGATGTGCCTGGCCGGCATGCTGGATTTCTCCGGCCGCGCCGCGATCTGGCCCGGCATCGGCGCGCTGGCCGGCCTGATCGGCTCGATCGCCACCGGCACCCGCGGCGGCTGGATCGCGGTGCTGTTGTCCAGCCTGCTGCTGCTGCGCCACGGCCACGTGCTGCGCGGCCGCCTGCGCAAGGGTCTGGCGCTGCTGGGTCTGGCCTTGTTGGTGAGCACTTACTTTGTCCCGCAGACGGGCGCCCGCGACCGCATCGACCAGGGCATCAGCGATGTGCGGCAATACCTCGGCGGCGGCGAAACCTACACCAACGTCGGCATCCGCTTCGAGCTGTGGCGCGCGGCGGCGAAGGTGATCCGGCACCACCCGCTGCTGGGCGCCAGCGGACCGACGGTGCGGGCGGAGATGGAGCAGCTGGTGGCGGACGGCCAGGCCCACCCCTACGTGCTGGAGTTCGAGCACTTCCACAACGACATCCTGCAGGCGCTGGTGTTCGGCGGCGTGATCGGGCTGATCGCCTGGAGCCTGACGCTGCTGCTGCCGTTCCTGTTTTTCCTCAAGCAGATGCGGAAGGAAAAATGCGCCCGCAACGCGCCGGCGCTGGCCGGCATGCTGCTGGTGCTGAGTTACTTCAGCTTCGGCCTGACCGAGGTGATCTTCTGGTCGGTGCTGAGTAATATGTTCTACGCGATGATGCTGTTCCTGCTGGCCGGATTGTGCCTGAACGCGAAGGAGGAGCAGCCATGAGCGCACCACGCATCCTGGTGATTTCCCCCAACTGGATCGGCGACGCGGTGATGGCGCAGCCCTTGCTGCAATTGCTGCGCGCGGACCATCCCGACGCCGTGATCGACGTGCTGGCGCCGCCGGCGGTGTCGCCGGTGTGGCGCCACGCGGCGGAGGTGGCCGAGGTGCTGGAGACGCCGTTCCGCCACGGCGCGCTGCAGCTGAAGCAGCGCTGGAAGTACGCGCGCCTGCTGAAGCGGCGCGGCTACGCGGCGGCCTACATCCTGCCCAACACCATCAAGTACGCGCTGATCCCCTGGCTGGCCGGGATCCGGCGCCGCGTCGGCTACAAAGGCGAGAGCCGGCATGGCCTGATCAACATCATGCACCACGACGAAACGCCGCCGCGGCCGATGGTGGCGTTCTACGCGGCGCTGGCGGCGGCGCCGGTGGCGGAGCAGGGCGCCGCCGCGCGCGCCGCGCTGCCGCGTCCCAAACTGGTGGTGAGCGCGGCGCAGATCGCCGCCGTCGGCGAGCGCACCGGCATCGCCGCCGCGCGGCCGCTGGTGGCGTTCGCGCCGGGCGCGGAATTCGGCGGCGCCAAGCGCTGGCCGGCGCGCCACTTCGCCGGCCTGGCGCAGGCGATTTTGGCGCGCGATCCGTCGACCCAGATCGCCTTGCTCGGCTCCCCCAAGGACCAGGAAGCCTGCGCCGAGGTGGCGGCGGCGCTGCCGGCCGGGGCGGCGGTGTTCAATCTCGCCGGCGTCACCAGCCTGGCCGAGGCGTTCGCGCTGATCGCCCGCAGCGCGGCGGTGGTGGCCAACGATTCCGGCCTGCTGCATATCGCCTCGGCGCTGAACCGCCCGGTGGTGGCCTTGTACGGCCCCACCGATCCGGATCACGCGCCGCCGTTTTCCGATCTGGCGGCGTCGATCTCCTTGCGTCTCGACTGCTCGCCGTGCAAGCAGCGCGAGTGCCCGCTGGGGCATCAGGATTGCATGGTCAAGATGACGCCGCAATTGGTGTGGCAAAGCCTGCAACCGATGCTGCCGGTTTTTGCTGTATAAAGCAGTAATCCCTTGTCCCGGCGCTCGCGGCCCACTTCGGCATGACTAAACGATATTCCATCACCTTCTGGGCTACCGTCTTTGTCGGCGCGGTGTGCCTGTCGCTGATCGTGGTCGACGTCTGGCGCAGCATCAACGCGCGCAGCGGCCAGTTGCAGGAAATGGAGCGGCTCAGCTCCAACGTCGCGCGCGCCATGGCGCAGCAGGCCGACGACACCATCAAGGCGGCCGACACCGCGCTGGCCGATATCGTCGAACGCCTGGAGACCGAAGGCAAGGCGCCGCTGCGGCTGGACCGCGTGCACCGGCAGATGCAGGCGCAGGTGGCCAACCTGCCGCAGCTGGTGGGATTGTTCGTCTACGACGAGCAGGGACGGTGGATCGTCAACTCGCGCGAGGTCTCGGGCGAGCAGACCTTCAACAACGCCGACCGCGAATACTTCATCTACCACAGCGCGCACGCGGAGCGCGGCCCGCATGTCGGCGATCCGGTGATCAGCCGCTCCAGCGGCAAGTGGATCATGCCGGTGTCGCGCCGCATCGACAAGCCGGACGGCAGCTTCGGCGGCGTCGCGCTGGCGACGCTGGACATCGATTACTTCCGCCGCTTTTACCAAAGCTTCGACATCGGCAGGCGCGGCGCGGTGGCGCTGATCGCCAACAGCGGCACGCTGATGCTGCGCCAGCCCTACGACGGCAACCGGGTCGGCATGCGGATGAACGACACGCCGCTGTTCCGCGAATACATCGGCCGCAGCGGCGACGCGCGCGTCGGCAGCGCCAACTTCGCCTCGTCCAACGACGGCGAGATGCGGCTCAACAGCTTCCGCCCGCTGGAACACTATCCGCTGTTCGTGACGGCGGCGCTGTCGCGCGAGGAGATGCTGGAGCGCTGGCGGCGCGACACCTTCATGCGCTCGGTCGGGGTGGTGCTGCTGGCGGCGCTGATGGGGTATTTCGGCAAGCGGCTGGTGGGCCAGATCAAGCTGCGCGAGCAGGCCGAGACGGAATTGCGCAAGGCGCGCGACGCGCTGGAAAGCGTCAACCGCACGCTGGAGCGGCAGGCGATGCAGGACGGCCTGACCGGGCTGGCCAACCGGCGCCAGTTCGACGTCACGCTGGGCAATGAGTTCAGCCGCGCCATGCGCCACGAGACCACGCTGGCCTTCATCATGATCGACGTCGACTACTTCAAGCAGTACAACGACGTCTACGGCCACAGCGCCGGCGACGAGGTGCTGCGCGCGGTCAGCAAATTGATCCGCGCGCTGACGCCGAAGCGGCCGGGCGACCTGACCGCGCGCTACGGCGGCGAGGAGATCGGCATCCTGCTGCCCAACACCGACATCGACGGCGCCCACGCGGTGGCGGAGCGCATCCGCCGCGCCATCGAGGAGCTGCGCATGCCGCACAGCGGCAGCAGCTACGGCTTCGTCAGCATCAGCGCCGGCGTAGCGACCATCGCGCCCAAGCGCGGCATGCATTTGGCGCCGGTGCTGGTGGAGGCGGCCGACAAGGCGCTGTACGCCGCCAAGTCGGCGGGCCGCAACCGCGTGTGTCTAGCGGCCCAGGACGCGCCGGCCGGCACGATCGTCGGCTAACAGCGGCGCGGCGCGCGGCCCGCCCGCCGCCGGCGCCGCCAGCATCGCCGCCGTGCGCGCGTCGAGCTTGAACACGCTGACCACCTGCGCCTGACTGGCCGCCTGCTCCTTCAACGATTCCGCCGCCGCCGCGGCCTGCTCCACCAGCGCCGCGTTCTGCTGCGTGACCGTGTCCATCTGGCTGATCGCATGGTTGATCTGTTCGATGCCGGCGATCTGCTCGTCGCTGGCGGAGGTGATGTCGGCCATGATGTCGGTCACGCGCTGGATGCTGTCGACGATGTCGCCCATGGTCTGTCCGGCCTCGGCGACCAGGCGCGAACCGTCGTCGACATCGGCCACCGACGCGGTGATCAGCTCCTTGATTTCCTTGGCGGCGGCGGCCGAGCGCTGCGCCAGGTTGCGCACCTCGGAGGCCACCACCGCGAAGCCGCGTCCCTGCTCGCCGGCGCGCGCCGCCTCGACGGCGGCGTTCAAGGCCAGGATGTTGGTCTGGAACGCGATGCCGTCGATGACCGAGATGATGTCGACGATCTTGCGCGACGAGTTGTTGATGCTGCCCATGGTGTCGACCACCTGCGAGACGATGGCGCCGCCCTTGGTCGCCACGTCGGAGGCGCTGCGCGCCAGCGTGTTGGCCTGGCGCGCGTGGTCGGCGTTTTGCTTGACGGTACCGGTCAGCTGTTCCATCGACGACGCGGTTTCCTCCAGCGAGCTGGCTTGCTGTTCGGTGCGCGACGACAGGTCCTGGTTGCCGCGCGCGATTTCGCCGGAGGCGGTGGCGATGGTGTCGGTGCCGCGCCGCACCTCGCCGACGATATTGAGCAGGCTTTGGTTCATGTCGCCCAGCGCCTGCAGCATCTGTCCGGTCTCGTCGCGCGAGGTCGAGGCGATGTGGGTGCTCAAATCGCCGGCGGCGACGCTGCGCGCGATCCGCACCGCATGCGTCAGCGGGCCGACGATGCTGCGGCTCAGGATCCACGCCAGCAGCGCCGCCAGCGTGATGGTCAGCAGGCCGCCGATGACGATGGTGTTGGCGGTCAGGCTTTGCAGCGAGGTGGCGTCGGCGGCGCGCTGCGCCAGCAGGCCGGATTCGGCGTCGCTGATCTCCTTCAGCAGCGCGCGCATGCTGTCCATGCCGGCGCGGCCGTGGCCTTCCCGCTCGAACGACAGCAGCGGATCGATGCTGGCGCCGTCGTTGGCCTTGTCGCGCATCGCCAGCGCCGGCGCCACCGCCTTGGCGTACCACGCCTGCTGCGCCTCGCCCAGCTTGCGCAAGCGTTCCTGCTGCGCGGGATTGTCCGCCGTGAGCTTGCGCGCCTGCGCCAGGTGCGCGCCGAAGCCGGCTTGTCCGGTCTTCAGCGGCGCCAGCGACGCCGCTTCGCCGGTCAGCGCGTAACCGCGTTCGCCGGTCTCCATGTTCAGCAGGCTTTCGAGCAGGGCCTGGGTCTCGGCCATCACTTCGTGGGTGTGGTTGTTCCAGCCGTTGGCCTGCGCCAGCCGCGTGAAGTTGGTGTAGGCGCTGCCGAGCAGGATGGCGAGGATGAACACCACCGCGCCGAAGCCGAGATACAGTTTGCGGCTGATGCCGAAGTCGGAGAATCGCATGTTGATACCCTTCCGTTTTTGCGGGTGACAGGGAAGATCAGCTGACCAATGTAGCACGCGGCAGGGGCGCGAAAATACGCGCTTTGTTGCGCGCCGAGTTGCGCGCGTTGGCGGCTCAGCGCGGCTCAGCGGGCCGCCAGCTGCCGCAGGGCCTCGCGCGCCACCGCCGGTTCGACCAGGTGGGCGCCGTCGAACTGCGCGTAGCGCACCTCGTAGCCTTCGCCGGCCAGGCGCTGGGCGATGGCGTGGCCGCGCGCCACCGGCAGCACCGGGTCGGCGTCGCCGTGGGCGACGAACACGCGCGGCCGGCCCTCGCGCCGCAGCGGCGCCATGAAGCCGGGCGAGAACGCTAGGATGTCGGAGAACAGCGCGCCGTTCATCAGGCCCACCGACAGCGCGTAGGAGGCGCCGTCGGAAAAGCCGGCGATGGCGATGTGGCGCGGGTCGACGTCGTAGCGCTGCATGGTCCACAGCAGCGCGCGGTCGATGAAGGAAAGGTCGGCGCCGAAGCCGCCGCGCAGCACGTCCCAACTGGTCGACAGCGCGTCCGGGATCAGCAGCAGCGAGCCGCGATGCATCGCGTCGGCCAGCGCGACGATGTCGCCGCCGCCATGCCGGCCGCCGGCGCCGTGCAGCAGCACCAGCAGGCGCGCGGGAAGGCCGTCGGCGCGCGGCGGCGGCACATGCAGCAGCGCGCGGCGGCCGTCGGGGAAGGTGAGTTGGTGGGTACCGCCCTGCGGCGGCGCCGGCGAGTGCGGCGTGCGCAGGGAGGTCGGGATCGGACGGGCGTGCAGCCGGCCGTCGCTGTAGGGCGATGGCGCGGCGGGCGGCTGCATGAGGTCACCCGCCGCCGTGCCGGTTTAGTCGGTCACCGGGAAGCTGGCGCTGCTGACCACGCCGTTCGGGGTGGTGACCGTGATCGTCAACGCGCCGCTGCTGATGTTGTTGGTGCAGAGCAGGCTGCCCGACGATTGGAACGCATCGCTGACCAACTGTACGGTATACACCCAGGCGCTGGAATCGGCGTCGATGGTGTTCGGCACGGTCAATTCGGCCAAGCTGCCCAGGATGCCGTTGGAGGTCCTGAACGTAATCTTGCTTCCGGCCGGCAGCGGATTGCCGGGACGATCGAACAGCCACAGCGGATCGCCCAGATGAGCCGAGCGGCGGTTGTTGGCAAACACGGTCGGGTTATTGTCGCGGATCGCAAAATGGAAGGTCTTGCTTTCATTGACGAAGGTGGTGCCGTTGGTGCAGCTGGACAGCGCCAAACCCGTCACCGGCGACTGCTCCAGCAACGAGATCGTCGACGCGCTGTTCGACAGCGCCAACACCAGCGATTGCCGCACGTGCACGGTGTTGCCGTTGCCGATGTTCGGCACCGTTTGCAGCACGCCGTTGTAGACGCCGTTGCCGGTTGGATTCCAGGCGCCGTTGCCGTTGGAGTCGATGAACGGCTCGCCGCTGACGCGGGCGGCGTTGCCGCTGGTCCAGGCATCGTCGCCGCCGTTGGCGTTGACGTCGGTGACCGCGCGGTCGTTGCGGAACGGCTCGCCGAGGTCGGTGAAGGTTTCGCCGGCTTCATAACGGTTGTTGCCGTTGGCGTCGACGAAGCTTTCCTCGCCCAGCGCGTAGGCGAGGATGGTGACGCGGTTGTCGGCCGGGCGCGGATTGCCGGCGCAGTAGCGCACCGTGCACTCGCCCGGGGTGCCCTTTTGCGTGATGACGGTGCCGTCGGTCAAGGTGGTGTTGACCAGGCCGGTCAGGCAAGAGGCGTCGATCGTGCCGGCTTCGGCGGTAAAGCTGACGGCGGTGCCATCCGGCGCCGGGTTGTGGAAGTGGTCGGACAGGCGCGCGGTGATGATGGTGCCGGATGGCGCCGGGCAGCCGTTGAACTGGCCGCCTTCGACGTTTCTGGTGACCGCGCTCAGCGTGAAGCTGTTCTGTTCCGGCACGCCGGTCGACACCACCAGCTGGTCGGACAGGGTGCTCAGCGTGGTGCCCGGCAGCGTCGCTGTCACCCGCACCGGGGTGTTGACGGTGCCCGAGGCGACGGTGGTGGTGACCAGGCCGCCGGCGCCGGTGGTGGCGCTGGCGGGATTGAGCGACAGGCCGCCGGCGCTGGTGTCGAGTGCGAAGTTGACTGCCTGGCCGGACACCGGATTGCCGTTACGGTCCAGCACCTTAAAGGTGACGGTCGAGCTTTCCTGGCGGCCGGCGCCGCCGGTGCCCTTGAGCGCGATATTTTGCGGCAGCGCCGAGACGAACACCAGCTGGCCGGCGGTGGCCAGCTGCACCGTCAGGTTGGCGCTGCTGGTGCTGGTGATGCCGTTGTAGCTGGTCGACGCGGTGATCGGATCGACGCCGCCGCATCCGAGGTCGGTGTAGGAGGTGCTGGCTACGCCGCTAACGGTGGTGACCGGCGAGGTGATGCTGGCCTTGCCGTTCAGCGTGCAAGGCGAGCTGAAGCTGACCTGCTGCGCCGGCGTGTAGGGCACGCCGCCGCTCAGAACGGTGACCGTCAGGCCGGCGGTGCCGCCGGCGGCCAGCGTGGTGGGATTCACCACCGGCGCGCTCAGGGTCAGCGTCGGCAGCGTGACGGCGTAATTGACCGTGGCATTCAGGCTGGCACCGCCGACGCTGACGCTGGCGCTGGCGGTATAGCCGCTGGTGGCGGCGCCGGCGCCCAGCGCCGCAGTGGCTTGGCCGCTGGCGTTGGTCAGGGCGCTGCCGGTGGCCGGGGTCAGCGCGCCGGTCTTGTCGTTGGTGGCGAAAGTCACCAAGGCGTTGGCCACTGCGGTGCCGGCGCCGTCCTTGACGGTCGCGAGCAGCGTGCCCGGACGGTCGGGGGCGATGCTGCTGGTGGCGCCGCCGCTGCCGTTGAGCAGGGTCAGTGTCAGCGTCGGAACCGGCGTGGTCGGACCGGTCGGCAGGGTCACCAGGTAATTGGTGCTGGCGATGGTCGCCTTGCCGCCGACGCTGGCGCTGGCGGTGGCGGTGAAGCCACCCGGCTGGCTGCCGGCCGGCAGCGCGACCTGGGCCACACCCTGGGCGTTGCTGAGCGCGGTGCCGATCGCCGGCACCAGCACCGCCGTGCGGTCCGTGGTGGTGAAGGTCACCAGCGTGTTGGCGACGGCGGCGCCGCTGCTGTCGCGCACCGTGGCCGCCAGGCTGCCCGGCTTGGCCGGGGTGATGGCGGTGGTGGCCGCGCCGTTCAGGTCGTTGAGCACCAGCGTCAGGCCGTTGCTGGCCGCCGGCGGCAGGTTGATCACGTAGTTGACGCTGGCGCTCGCGGTCTTGCTGTCGAGTGTGGCGCTGGCGGTGACGGTGAAGGCGCCGGAGACGGTGCCGACCGGCAGCGTGATGCGCGCCACGCCGGCGCCGTCGGTCAGCGCGGTGGCGGCGGCCGGGAAGAAGGTCGCGCTCTTGTCGGTGCTGCTGAAACTGACCAGGACGTTGGCGGCGACCGCGTTGGCGGCGGTCTTCAGCGTCACCACCAGCGTGGCCGGACGGTCGGCGGCGATGGTATTGGTGGCGGCGCCGGCGGCGTCGGTCATCGCGAGCGTCAGCGTCGGTGCGGCGCTGGCGGGCGGGGTGGTGCCGGTGCCGCAGCCGGGCAGGCTGGCGTCGCGGGTGGGGTCGATGACGGTGCAGGAACCGGAGCTGCCGCCGCCACCGCCGCCGCACGCGGCTAGCGCGGCCGCGAACACCGCCGCCAGCGCGGCGCTGGCGACATAATTAACCCACCGCTGGGGCTGCTTGTTTCTGAACATGGTTACTCCTGGTTGAAATGAGGTACGGCCGCGCGATCCAGCGCCGCCAGCAGCGGGGCGGGCGTGGACGCGGGCGTGTCGTCGGGGTCGGTCAAGGCCAGGCTGGCGGCGTGGTCGCGGCCCAGCACCAGCCGCAGCGACAGGCCGCCGGGCAGCGCGCGCGCCGGCAGCAGCGTGGCGCGGCCGTGCAGCGCGGCCAGCATGGCGTCGGCGCGTGGCCGCTGGCCGGGCAAATATTCGATGATGGTGGTGCGTTGGTAGTGGCCGCGCTGGTTGACCACGCGGCCGGCGTCGATGCCGTGGCGCGCCAGCAGCCGGCGCACTCGCTCGCCCAAGCCGCGCACGCCGTTGCCATTGACGATTTGCAGCCGCGCGCCTTCGTCGGCGGCCGGAGGCGCGCTGTCTTGCGCCGCCGCGGCAGGCGCCGGTTGCAGGCTCGCCAGCGGGTCGACGCTGCGCTGCTGCAGGCGGAATTCATTGGGCGCCATCTGCACCACTTCCATGCGGGGCGGCACGGATTCCCGCGCGACGGCGCCACTGGACGCCTTGCTGATTGGCGCCGCATGGGAGGCGGTCGCGCTCCGAACGAGGCGGGCGCCGGCTGAGACCGGCGCCGGTCCCAGCAACGCCAGGTTGGCGCGCGCCTGGGCGTGCACGGGATCGCGCGCCAGCGCCTGCTCCAGCACGGTCCGCGCCAAGTCGTCCTGGCCCTGAAGATGATACGCATAGCCGAGGTTGCTAAGCGGTTGGACCTGGTCGGGGAAATCGCCGACCACCTGCAACAGCAGGGCGACGGCGGCGTCCACCTGGCCTTGTCCGGCCAGCAGCGCGGCTTGGGCGTTGCGCGCGTCGAGCTGGCGCGGCGCCAGCGCGATCGAGCGGGCGAACGCCGCGCCGGCGGCAGCCGCCTCGCCGCGCCGTTGGTGGTAGCGGCCAAGCTGGTACAGCGAGGCGGCGTCGAGGCCGGCGCTGTCCTCGATCCGCAGCACCGGCGCGATCGCCAGCTCGGTCTTGACGGGCGCGCCGCCGCAGGCTTGCAGCAGGCAGGCGGCGAGCAGCACCGGTACGCTTTTGTTCAAGGGGGTCATGAAGCGCCTTAGTTGCCGACCATCGTGGGCAGCAGGTTGCGGGTCAAGTTCAGGATCGATGGTCCCAGCAGAACCACGAACAAACTGGGGAAAATGAAGAAGATCAGCGGGAATAGCAACTTCAACGAAATCTTCGCGGCTTTTTCTTCGGCGCGCTGGCGTCGCTTGGTGCGCAGCAGTTCGGACTGGATGCGCAGCGAATCGGCGATGCTGGTGCCGAAGCGGTCGGCCTGGATCAACAGCGTGACCAGCGAATCGACGTCTTCGACCCCGGTGCGCAGGGCGAGATTGCGCAGCGCTTTATCCTTCGCGCTGCCGGCGCGTAATTCCAGCGTCACCAGCTGCATTTCCTCGGCCAGCACCAGGCTTTTCAGCCCGATCTCGTTGGCGACGCGGGCCAGCGCGGCGTCCATCGCCAACCCTGCCTCGACGCACACCGTCATCAGGTCCAGCGCGTCGGGGAAACTTTCAAAGATGTCGCGCTGGCGCTTGTTGACCACGTGATTGAGCACGATGTTCGGCAGGTAGTAGCCCAGCCCGGCGGCCATGATCATCCACATCAGCCGGTTGTCGTCGTCGCCGGTGGCGGTGCTGCTCAGGTACAGGAACACGATCAGCGGCAGCAGCACCGCCAGTCCCGTCTTGCCGGCATAGAACATGCCGGGGGTCGACGGAGTGCGCCAGCCGGCGTTGATGAAACGGGTGCGAACCGGCGAATTTTCCCAGCCCTCGGTGGGAACCGACAGCTTGGCCAGCGGCGCGGCCAGGTTGACCATGTATTCGACCCAGCGCAGGTTGCCGCGTGTGACCTGGCTGCGTTCCTGCAGCGCTTCCAGCCGGTCCTTGACCGGATTGGCGCTCAGCAGGCGCGCGGCCAGCACCACGCCGCCGAAAACGGCGATGAACAACACCACCAGGAACAGGATTTGTATGATCGTCATGGGAATTCCTCAGACCTGGATATGCGTGATGCGGCGGATCGCGAACATGCCGACGACCATCAGCGAGAACGAGCCGATCAGCAGTTTCTGACCGGTCGGGTCGTTGAACAGGATGTCCAGCGAACCCGGGCTCGTCATCATGGTGAAGCCGCCCACCACGAACGGTAGCCCGCCGAGCACCCAGGCCGACATGCGCCCTTCGGCCGACATGATCTTCACCTGGCCGAGCAGCTTGAGGCGGTCGCGGATGATGGCGCTGATCGAGGTCAGCAGGTCGGTCAGGTTGCCGCCGGTTTCGCGCTGGATCAGCACCGCGATGACGAAGTAGCGCAGGTCGGTGCTGGGTACGCGGACGGCCAGGTTCATCAGCGCGTCCGGCATGGAGACGCCGAAGTTGACCTCGTCGAACACGGTGCGGAATTCGACGCCCAGCGGATCGGGAATCTCGTCGCCCACCATCTTCAGCGCTGTGGGGAAGGCATGGCCGGCGCGCATGGCGCGGCTCATCATGTCGAGCGCATCGGGCAACAGCAGTTCGATGCGCAAAATGCGCTTCCGGCGCGCGCGCATCGCCTCCAGCAGGGGCAGGGTGGTGCCCAGCGCCGCCAACACCAACCGCGCCGACCATGGCAGGTGCAACATGGAAAACAGTATTAGCGCCACCAGGCCGCAACCCAGCATCAGCGCGCACAGCTGGGCGGTGCTCATGCTGCGGCCAGCCTGCAGCAGCAGCCGGTCCAGCCGCATGATGCCGGGAATGGCCAACAACAGACGCTGCAGGCCGGCGTCGCGGCTCAGCACGCGCTCCTTGGTGATCGACACCGCCAGCTCGCTGCCGCTGTCGCCGAGCGCGTTGCGCAGGCGCCGCGCCACCCGCTCGGCTTCCGGGCCGCGACTATTGTTCCAACCGGTGTAGATGCCCCACACCAGCAGCAGGACGGCGCAGAACAGCAGTAGGGCGAGCAGAATCAGACGGATGTTCATGGCGACCTACCTCGTCACGGGTTCAAACACATTGGCGCCGACGGTAATGCCGAAATTACGCAAGCGCTCGACAAAGCGCGGCCGCACGCCGCTGGAGGTGTGGTGTCCCTGCACGGTGCCATCGTCGCCGAGGCCGGTCTGCTTGAAGCTGAAGATCTCCTGCATGGTGATCATTTCGCCTTCCATGCCGGTCACTTCCTGGATCGACATCACCTTGCGCTTGCCGTCGGTCAGGCGCGACACCTGCACTACCACGCCGACGGCCGAACTGATCTGCTGGCGCATGGCCTTGGTCGGCAGGTTGGCGGCCGCCATGCTGATCATGTTCTCCAGCCGGGTCAGCGCGTCGCGCGGGGTGTTGGCGTGGATGGTGGCCATCGAGCCTTCGTGGCCGGTGTTCATCGCGCCCAGCATGTCGAGCGCCTCGGCGCCGCGCACCTCGCCCAGGATGATGCGGTCGGGGCGCATCCGCAGCGCGTTGCGCACCAGCGCCCGCTGCGACACTTCGCCTTTACCCTCGATGTTGGCGGGGCGGGTTTCCAGCCGCACCACGTGTGGCTGCTGCAGCTGCAGCTCGGCTGCGTCTTCCACCGTGACGATGCGCTCGGTGCGGCCGATGAAGCCGGAGATCACGTTCAGCATGGTGGTCTTGCCGGAGCCGGTGCCGCCCGAGATCAGGATGTTGACCTTGGCCTTGCCCAGGCCTTGCAGCACCTCGGCCATATCGGCCGTCATGCTGCCGTAGGCGACCAGGTCGGCCAGCCGCAGCGGATCGGCGGAAAAGCGCCGGATCGACATGATCGGGCCGTCGATCGCCAGCGGCGGGATGATGGCGTTGACCCGCGAGCCGTCCGGCAACCGGGCGTCGACCATCGGGCTGGACTCGTCGATGCGGCGGCCGACCCGCGACACGATCTTGTCGATGATCTTCATCAGGTGGGCGTCGTCGCTGAAGGTGACGTCGGTCAGCTCCAGCTTGCCGCGCCGCTCGACGTAGATCTGCTTGTAGGTGTTGACCAGGATGTCGGAGACGGTCGGGTCCTCCAGCAGCGGTTCGAGCGGACCGAAGCCGAGCATCTCGTTCTGGATGTCGCGCGTCAACGTCTTGCGTTCGGCGTCGTTGATGACCACCGCGTCTTCCTCCAGCAGCTTCTCGACCAGGTTGCGCAGCTCGGTGCGGATCTGGTCCTGGGTCAGGCGCTGCATGCTCTCCAGATCGACCCGATCGAGCAGCGCGGCGTGCAGCCGCGTCTTGAGCTTCTGATAGGCGCGGTTGTCGATGCCGGGCGCCCGCTGGCCCGAGCCGCGCGCTTCGCCGCTTTCGAGCCGTTCACGCAATGAAACGTTGATGTTCATGGAGGTTTTCCTTGCTTACTGTTGCTGCTGCTTGCGGCGGCTGCCGTTCAACTCTTGCGCGGCAGCAGCTTGGAGAGCCAGCCACCGCTATTCGATGCGACCGTCGTCTCGCCGCTGAGCTTGGCCGCCAGCTCGACCAGCGCCAGGCTCAGCGGACTGGCCGGCGACAGCTGGATCACCGGCACGCCCTGGTTGACCGAAGCGGCGGCCGCATCGTAGTGGTTGGGAATGGTGATCGACACGTCGGCGTCGAACGCGCCCTCCAAGTCCTTCAGGCGGATCTCGCCGCCCTTGTCGTGGCGGTTGACGATCAGGTGGATCTTGTCCTTGCCGTATTCCAGCGAGCGGAACACGTTGAGCAGGCGTTTGCTGTCGCGGATGTACGGCAGCGTGGTCTGCAGGATCGGATAGATGTGGTCGGCGTGGTCGAGCGCGCGGATGCTGACCGCGTCCAGGCTGCGGCCGACGTCGAGCAGCACGAAGTCGTATTGGCGCCGCGCCAGCTTGAGGATGGCGTCGATATGGTCGGGCTTGACGTCGTTGGCGTGCGCCGGGTCGGACGGCGCGGCCAGCACGCCGTAGTTGGGCGTGATGCTCAGCATGCTCGACGCCAGGAACGACGGGTCGAGCCGGTGGATCTGCTGCGCCACGTCGCTCAGCGTGGCCAGCGGCTTCTGATCGGAGACGAACAGCGAGGCGTCGCCGAACTGCAGGTTCATGTCGATCAGCGCCACCTTTTTTCTGCCATTGGCGGCCAGCGCGTAACCGAGGTTGGTGGCGAGGAAAGTGGCGCCGCTGCCGCCCTTGCAGGAGATGAAAGCCAGCACTTGGCCGTTGGTCTGGGCGCGCCGCTCCAGCTTCTCGCTGATGCGCTCGATGGCCGGATACAGCGTGGCGCTGGTGGCCGGCGACGGTAATACCTCGCGCACGCCGGCGCGCATCGCCTGCATCAGGAATTCCGGATCGCGTTCGGTGCTCAGCGCGACGCAGGCGATGCGCGGATGCTGGGACGAAAAGCGCTCCAGCTGTTCCAGGTCGCCGTCCTCGGCCGTTGGACGGTCGATGATCAGCACGTCGGGCAACTGTTCGTCGGCCAGGGTCGCGGTGCGCGCGACGCCGCCGACCAGGTGGTCGATTTCGTCGGACGGCGCGCGTGCGCGCAGCAACCGCATCACATCGGCCAAGTGTCGTTCATCGCGGGAAATAACGGCTATCTTCAATTTGATTCCTGCTCACTATCAAGTGGGGGCGGACCGGCGCGGCTTACTTGGCGCCGACGCCGATGGTGAAACCGTTGCCTTGCTTGTCCGGCTCGGCGTAGGATTTCTGGTAATTGTCGTAGGCGCTCTTGGCCGCCTGCGCGTCGAGCCCGTTGACCGGCGACAGGTTCCGCCGCGCCTCCGGGTACAGCGTCTGCTGCGCCTGCGCCAGGCGCAGGCTGTTGCCGAAGTCGCGCTCGACGCGCGGCGCCACCGAACAGGCGCTCAGGGCGGCGGCCGACGCGCACAGCATGAGCAGGCGCGCGACGGAATATGGCATGGCGGGGGATGCTGGTGTCATGCGCACTCCTATTTGACGTCGAAGCCGGCGGCGGCCGGGGCGGTGGCGGCGGGCGCCGGCGGCACCGAAGGAGCGTTACCCTCCAGTTTGCCGCGCAGGAAGAAGTCGAAACGATTCGGCTCGCTATAGGTATCGGTCGGCAGCTTGTGGTTCGGCGGCAGCGGCCGCGCCAGATGCGGCGTGACGATGAACACCAGCTCGGTGCGATCGCTCTGGAAGTCGCTGCTGCGGAACAGCGCGCCCAGCACCGGGATCTCGCCCAGGCCGGGGAAAGCCTTGATGCTGGTGGTCACGTTATTCTTGATCAGGCCGCCGATGGCGAAGCTCTGGCCGTCGAACAGCTGCACCGTGGTGCTGGCGCGGCGGGTGGTGAACGAGGGCAGGATGGCGGTGCTGCTGCCGTTGGTGCTGATGCCGACGCCCTCCCGGTTCAGCTCGGATACTTCCGGCGCCACGCGCAGGTTGATGCGGCCGCCTTCGAGCACGGTCGGAGTGAACTTGACGGCGATGCCGAATTCCTTTTCCTCCAGCGTGATGCTGGGGGTGCCGGAGCCGCTGGTTTGCGCCACCGGGATGAAGATCTTGCCGCCGGCCAGGAAGCTGGCTTCCTGGCCGCTGATGGCCATCACGGTCGGTTCGGCCAGCACCTTGACCAGGCCGTCGTTCTTCTGCGCGTCGAGGGTGAGGAAGTTGCCGTTCTTGTTGAAGGCGTCGAGCTTGTTGGGGTTGCCGCTCAGCAGATTGGACAGCATGGTGTAGGTCCAGCTGCCGCGCGCGCCGGCGACGCCGACCGAGGCGCCTAGCTGGTCGACCAGCGTCTTGGAGACTTCCGCGATCTTCACTTCCAGCATCACCTGCTGTGGCGCGGCAACGGCCAGCATGTTGATGATGCGACCGCCGGTGCCTTGTCCGGCGGACAACGGCGCCGCCGCCGCCGCCGCGTTGTCCGCCGGGGCGGCCGCGGCCGGCGCCGCGCCCGCCGGCTGCGCGCCACCATTGCGGCCGTTGCGCTGCAGGTAGGCGCCGGCCACCGAGACGATCTGCGCCGCCCGCACCGAGTCGGTGACGGTGCCGGACAGGATCAGCGCGTTGCCGGAGACGGTGACGCGAATATCTTTCTCATCGGGGAACAGCTGGTCGAACTGCTGGCGCAGCGCGACGGTGTCGAGGCCGACCACGATGTCGATGATGGTGGCTTGATTCGCCTTGTTCCACAGGATCAGATTGGTCGACCCGGTGGACTTGCCCAGCATGTACACCTCGCTGGGATTGATCAGGATGACGTCGGCCACCTTGGCGTCGCCGACCGCCAGCCGCGCGGCCGGGTAAGGCAGGTGCATCAGCGTCGACTTGCCTTCGGACAGATTGATCTGCGCCGCCAGTTCGACCCGGCCGGCGCTGCCGGCGACGCTGGTGGCGGCGATGGCCGGCGCCGGCGGCGGGTTCTTGGCGGCGGCTTGCGCCTGCGCGGCGGCCAGGGCCAGCAGTGCGGCGCCACAGGCCGCCGTCAGCGAGGTCAGTCGGAAGGGCGCCGGCGTGGCCGCGCGGGAAAATACTGTCATCAAGTCGGTCTCTCTGGTTATCCGTGGATAGGATTAAAACTGCTGGGAGCTGCGCTCCAGGCCTTTGATCACTTCAACCTTGTCGCCCTCGGGCGCGCGCGGCGCCGGACGCGGACGCGGCGCGGCCGGAGCGGCGGCCACAGCCGGCGCGGGCATCGGCGCGGCGGCCGGACGCGGCTTGCCGTCGTCCAGCAGGCTGCTCTTGGTGGCGCCCTCGGTGTTGGCCGATTGCGGGTCGATCTGGTTGCGCAGCACCAGCGACAAGGTGCCGACGCTGCGCGCCAGGTCCAGCTTCTCGACCTGCTCCGGCGTCAGTTCCAGCGTCACGGCGTTGACCACTTTCGGCTTGGTGTCGTCGCGGTTGGATTCCTGGGCGATGGCCAGCACCAGGATGCGCTCCAGCACGATCTTCGAGATCGCCTGTTCGCGCGGCGCAGTGTCGCCATGAAAATCGTTCTGGGTGTTGACCAGGATGTCGACGAAGTTGCCCGGCAGCGCGAAGCCGGCCACGCCGACCACGTCGTTGACGCGGACCGTCATCGCCCGCTTGCCGGCCGAGACCACGGCCGACAGGCCGCCGGTGGTGCCGGCGGGCGCCAGTTTGCTTTCCATCAGCGGCTCGCCGCGCTGGATGTTGCTGCGGGTGATGCGGCCGTCCAGCGCTTTCAGATCCAGCACGGCGCCGGGCGGCATCGAGTTGACCGGCCAGTCGACCATGTGCACCAGTTCCGGCGTGATGCGCGCGCCCATGCTGATATCGAGCAGCGCCACCGCCACCTTGTTGCTGTTGCTGGCCGATTGGCCCGCTATCCATTGCGCGGCCAGCACCACCGCCGCCAGCGCCATCACCAGCGCCACTCCTATCATCGTCAAGGCCCGCGTATTTCTCATGCTCTGCTTTCTCGGTTATCCCGGTGTTGTGTGGTCGCGGCGTTCGCGTTCTTTTTTTTGCTGGTCGGCGACGCGGCGGGCGCCGGCGCCGGCGAAATAATTGTTCCACGCCCAATCGATGGAGCGCCGGTCCAATTGCGCCGGCGCGCTTTCGTAGCGCGCCAGGTCGCGCACCTGGCGCACCAGGTCGCGCGGGTAGCAGGCCAGCATCGGCGTGTCTTCCTTGGCGTGGTGTTCGCTCAGCAAGTAGGCGAAGGCGGCGGCGTCGAACGCCATGCCGTATTGCGCGCAGGCCTGGCGGAACAGCAGTTCATATTCCGCCTGGGTTTGGGGCGGGACTTCGATCTTGTAACCAAGCCGGCGCAGGAAGGCGCCATCGGACAATCTCTCAGGCAAGAAGTTCGACGAGAATACCACGACCACATCGAAAGGAACCTGAAAAACGAGGCCTGTGTGCAACGAAAGATAATCCACGCCACGGTCCATCGGCACAATCCAGCGGTTCATCAATTCCAGCGGCGAACAGCGCTGCCTTCCCAGGTCGTCGATGATGAAGATGCCGTTGTTGGCTTTCAAATGGGGAGGCGCCTGATACAGCCGGGTGTTGGCGTCGAAGCGCAGGTCCAGCATCTCCAGCGTCAGCTCGCCGCCGGTCAGCGCGGTGGGGCGCTGCAGGCCGCGCACCCAGCGCGCGTCGAGCGCCCGCAGGCTGTCGCCGGTGTCGGTCGGGTCGGCGCCGGCGGCCGGGCGATGTTGCACCGGATCGTAGAAGGGCACCACTTCGCCGTCGATCATGATCGCATACGGCACCGCGATGGCGCCATGCAGCAGGCCGCACAGCCGTTCGGCCAGGAAGGTCTTGCCGCTGCCGGCCTGGCCGTAGATGAACACGGCGCGGCCGGAGTTCATCGCCGCGCCCATCTGGTCCAGCACGCCCGGGCTGGCCACCACGTCGTGGTAGGCGGCCCGTACGTGGTCGCGCGTGACATGCAGATTGCGCACGCTCTGCGCGTCGACCTGCGCCACGTAGGCCGCCAGCGTCACCGGCGCCGGGCCGGCGTAGGAGTTGCGGCTCAGGCAGGCGATGGCCCGCTGGGCGCCGGCGTCGGTGAGGTGATAGGTGAGGTCGGCGTCGGTGCCACTGTGGCCGCTGCGCGTGACTTCGCACAGCTTTTCATTGCGCAGGTGGGTGACCAGCGGCGTGATCACGCTGATGCTCAGCTTCAGGTGGGTCGCCAGTTCCGGCAACCTGACCTGGCCGCGCTGGAACAGCACTTTGGCCACCAGCTCCACCAGGAACAAAAAAGGCAGGCCGGTCTCATCGAGGCTGCGCGGTGCGCGCGCCTCGGCGGGGAGAGTGGTTTCGACGGTGGCGACTGACGAGCCCGAGTCTGCGTGCATGACTTCCTTCGGTGGAGCGATTCAAGAATATTGCCGAGCAAACAATTATATCGCGACGTCAGGTGTTTGTTATATAAAAACTTCTTGTTGTAAATATGACGCTCAGCCAAACAACGCCAGCGCGCGGCCGCTGCAGGCGCCGATCACCAGGTAGGGCAGCGTGCCGGCGCTGATCGCCACCGCATAAGGCAGGCGCCCGCTGGGCGTGGCCGGTGCTTCGATGCGCGCCGATTCGCCGTGCAGGCCGCGTAGCACCGAGTACATGCCCATATGATAAGTGTTGCGCAGCATGGCGCGCAAACGCCCGGTCCAGGCGGCCACGGCCAGGGCCAGCACGCCGCCGGCCAGCAGCGTCAGCAGGACGATATCGAGCACCGCCGACGGCCCGACGAAGGCGCCGATCATCGCCATCATCTTGACGTCTCCGGCGCCGAGCGCGCGCAGCATATACATCGGCAATAGCAAGGCCAGGCCGAGGCCGAGGCCGGCCAGCGACCACAGCAGGCCGATGCCGCCGAACGGCGCGATGAACAAGCCGGCGCCGTCCGGCACGGCGGCGTTCAGCGCCAGGCCGAGCAGGGCCCCGGCGAACACCAACTGGTTGGGGATGCGCCGGGTGCGCAAGTCGTTCCATACCGCCAGCGCCAACAGCAGACACAGCAGAGTCAGGGGCACATAGTTCATGATCGCCTTTATTGGTTCGCCCAAAAAAAAAATGCGGAGCGATAGTCGCCCCGCATTTTCATACGTGATGCCGAATTACGCCAGCTTGTTGCCCAGAGCGGTGAAAGCGGCGCCGATCTTGGTGCCCAGGCCGCTTGCAGCGGTGATCACGGCGGCGGCGATGGCGGCTGCCAGCAGTGCGTATTCGATTGCGGTGATGCCGGCTTCGTCAGCGATGAAATTTTTGATGGCGTTCATGATATTTATCCTTGGGTTATGTTGGGTGAGTTATCTATTTATTTACCGCTACTACACATCAACTAAAACGGGGTTCAGGTCTTAGGTCCTAAAAGAGCAAGCAGCGCGATCATTGCTACGACCGAGGCCAGTGCAGCGAGCAGTGCATATTCCATCAGGGTGGCGCCTTCCGCATCGCCGATAAAGCCGGTCTTGCTGTCTGCCTTCCTGTTTGCTATGCGCATTTCCGCTCCTGTTGATGATCCTGGGCCGTTACCGGCATCAGCTGGTACAACACCGCTGCTGATGTGTTGAATCATACGGAAGAGTTACCAGTGCCACATCTGATAACCGTCACTTTTGCGGAGGAGAAATATCATGATTTGCCGCAAAGGGAGCATGACATTTGTCACGCTCCCCCATGGCGGCGGCGCTTACAGGCCGTGGCGGGTGGCGTAGACGTACAGCTCGAGGCGGTTGCCCACGCCAAGTTTTTGATAGATCGAGGTGAGGTTGTTGCGCAGCGTGGGTTCGGCGATGAACAGCTTGGCTGCCAGTTCCTTGTTGGGGGCGCCATTGCTTTCGACCACGATGGTGACGATCTTGCGTTCCTTCGGCGTCAACGAAGCGATACGTTGCGCTTCGGGATCGGCCTTGGCAGGCGCGGGCTGTCCCAGCAGCGCGCCCATCAGACTGGCGTCCAGATGCATCTCGCCGGCGTGCACGCGTTCGATGGCGCGCAGCAGCACCTCGGCCGGCGCCTCCTTGCCGACCACGCCGCGCGCGCCCAGCCTGACGGCTTGCGCCAGCAGCGCCTGGTCGCGGTTGCCGCTGAGGATCAGCACCCGCGCACCGCTGTCGCGCAGCAGCTGCGGCAGCACTTCGATCGAACTGCTGCCTTCCAGGTCGAGGTCGAGCACGATCAGGTCCGGCCGCAGCCGGCTCGCCTCCAGCAGGGCGCTGGCGTTGTTGTGGGCGGTGCCGACCAGCGACAGCGCCGGGCCGGCGCCCTCGATCAGCTTCTCCAGGCCCCACAACATGGTCTTGTGGTCGTCGACCAGCATGATCCTGATCGGGGCGGTGGTGGTATTGGTCATTGCGAGTCTTGGTTTAGACCGGAATGGCGATATGCACCGCAGTGGCGCCTTGCGCCGTGCGGCCTATCTCGATCGTGCCGCCCAGCGCGACGGTGCGCTCGGCGATCGATCCTGGCAGGAATGGGGCCACGGGACCTTCCGGGGTATCGTTTTCTATGCGGATCCGCAATTGGCCATCGACGTTGCTTAGGTCGATGCTGCCGTAGCGGGCGCGCGTGTGCTTACGGATGTTGCTCATGCCTTCATTGGCGATTTGAAACACTTCGGCCGCGAGGCGATCGCTGACGGTCAGGCCGGCTTCGGCGGTGATCGCGATCTGGATGCCGTAGAACTCGCGCACCTGGTTGGCCTGGCGCCGCAGCGCGACCAACAACTCGCCTTCCTGTCGCGCGGCGCCCTGGCGCACGTTCTTGGCGAACAGCCGCATATCGTTGATCACTTCGCTGGTCATGTGCAACAGTTTATCCAGTTCTGCGCTGCAAGGGTGTTCTTCCTGCAAGGACTGGCGCACGGCGCTGATGCCGTGGCGTAATCCGATATAAGGTTGGATGGTGCTGTCATGCAAGTCTCGGGCGATTTTCTGGCGCTCGCGGAAGGCGGCATCGGACGCCAGCCGGTCCAGCAGCACGATGTTTTCGATCACCGGGAAGACCTGGGCCGCCAACTGTTGTAAAAAAACAGCATCGCCACGGCTCAGTCGGTGCTGGTCCGAGACCACATAGATGCGGCCTTCGCCTTTGCGCAACGGCAGGGGCGCGCTGATGAAGGAATGGGCATCGAGCAGATCCACCAGTTGCTCGCAGCTGCCCTCCGGCAGCGGCTGCCAGCGTGGCTGCCCGGCGCTGCGCGTCCTCGCTTCCAGCGTGCGCGGCAGGCGGACGTGCAGCGCGCGCGCGTACTGCACCAGCGCGTGCGGCTGAAACACCAGCAACGGCGCCGCCGCGCCTTCCGGCAGGCGCGACAGGGTGGCTTCGCGCGCGCCGTGCTGGGCGCCGGCCGAATGCAGTTGCCACAATTCGTCAGGACCGTTGCGCATCAACAGCAGGCAGTTGCTGGCATGATAGAAGCGTCGCGTCTGCTGCAGCATGGAGGCGATGGTCTGGTCGACGCCGAAGCGGGGATTGGACAACTGGCTGACCTTGCGCAGCAGGGCGAGGCGGCGGCGCTGGATCAGGCCCAGCCCGCCCCAGTAGGAGATCATGTACCCGAGCGCGAGCAGGAAGGTGGTGCGCAGCAACAGGTGCGCCTGGTTGGTGTCGTAGTCGGCCAGCCAGGTGGCGGCCGCCAGCGCCAGCGTCGAGGCCAGCGTGATGCGCGCGCCTTCGTCGAAGCCCCACTGGAACGATGCGGTGAGGATCACAAAGAAGAAGAACGGGAAGAAGAAGCTGTTGCCGCCGCCGCTGCAGTAGACCATCAGCGCGTACCAGACCAGGTCCAGCCAGTACACCAACTTGCCATGCCAGAACGGATTGCCGTGGCGTCGCGCCGCGACCAGCAAGATCGCGCTATGTAACAGGTAGGCGGTGAACACCAGCCAGATCAGCAGGCCTTGGGCGCCGGCCTTGCCGAGGTCGCCAGGCGCGATGAACAGCGTCATGACCGCCGACAGCGCCAGCAGCAAGCGCATGATGAACACCATGGAGGCGCCGGCGGCGTCGCGATTCCTGGCGTTGCCGCGCTCTGTCTCCATCGCATCCGGGGGTATGCTGTCTGCTATCACCGCGTTTTCACGTCCTGTCGTCGCTTATCAACCCGTTTTGTGTACACGTTGATAAATTTCGTTTCAAAATATACTAATAGTAACTTAAAATTTGCGTAATAAAGTTGTCCTCGTTGCAATCGCGGAGTCTACGCATAGAACGGCGGCCTGTCCAGCCGACAAGATTTGTCTTCTTGCGTTTTTGATGCCTTTAATTAACATTAAATAACTGCACGAAATAAATGAATCACGCTACAATGCTCCATCGCCACCTCGATCATGTGGCGCCGCCATCGGCCGCTGGACTGCAGCCGTGGCGCCGGACCACCGTGCCGCGCCTCTTGCGCCACCGCGTTTTTCTCCCGACTGCCCGCACCACCACGGACGCACCATTATGAGAGTACATAGATTATTGCGTCGTCGCCAGAACGGATCGGCGGCGGTGGAGATGGCCATCATCGCGCCGGTCGCGATGTTGCTGTTGATCGGCATCATCGAATTCAGCATCGTATTTTTTGTCACGCTGAGCATGCAGTACGCCGTCAGGGAGGGCGCGCGCTACGCCATCACCGGCCGCGTCGACAAGGATCCCGCCACCGCCAACCGGGAGCGCTACAAGGCGGTGCTGGCGTCGATCAAGAGTAATTCGATGGGCATGTACGACTCGCTCAGCCCGGTCATCACGGTGAATGGCACCAGCTACGCCGCACCGAGCTCCTACGCGGCGAATATGTTCGGCGGACCCGAGGACATCGTGGTGTTGCGGATCGACTGCACCTGGAACCTGTCGACGCCGCTGATATCGGCGTTCTTCCCCGGAGGCAAATATAAGTTCGCCGTGGCCGCCACCATGCGCAACGAGGACTTCCCACCATTATGACGCGCCTGCCTTCCTTCCCGCGCCGCCGCGCCGCCGGCCTGGCCACGGTCGAATTCGCCCTGTTGGCGCCGATCCTGGTGGTCTTGTTTCTGTCGCTGGTCGACATCGCCCGGGGCATCCAGGCCAATATGATCCTGATTAACCTGAGTCGCGAGGCGGCCAACCTGACGGTGCGCGGCAAGCTGCCGTTGTCCGACAACAACCAGGCGATCATCGGTCAAGTGGCGGCCTCGGCGCCGCCGCTGGACATGAACCAGCGCGGCATGATCTATATCACCCGCATCATCGGCTCCGGCACCGGCAGCGCCAGTCGCAGCCTGGTGCTGGAACAATACCGCTGGGACGACAGCAAGAACAACCGCGGCTTCCGGGTTAGCGGCTATGCGCCGGCCAGCCGGGTCTGGACCTGCGGCAACTGGGCCAGCGGCACGGCCGGCACCTGTTCGGTGCCGAGCGGCAGCAACGCGCCGGCGGTGTCGCTGATGAGCGGCTCGCTGGCGGACGGCGAAGAGATCTACGTGGTCGAAAGCTTCTACAAGTTCGATATGTTTTTCGGCATATTCAAATGGGGCACGGCGAGCACCAGCACCGTCGGGCCTAACCTTTACTCCATGACGGTATTCTGATGATGCGCGCTAACCTTCCCCAACAACGCGGCCAGATCACGGTGCTGGTCGCCGTCTCGCTTGCCACCCTGCTGTCGGTCATCGGCCTGGCGTTCGGCGCCGGCCTGAGCTATATGATCAAGGCCAAGCTCAACGCGGCGACCGACGCGGCCAGCCTGGCGGCGGCGCGCGCGGTCAGCATCGGCGGCGACCAGGCGGCGCAGACCGCCAGCGCCAAGGCGGCGGCGGTGCGCTTTTTCAACGCCAATTTTCCGGCGAACTATCTGGGATCGACCGCGACGCTGGGCGACACCCAGGTGACTTTCAGCAGCAGCGGCGAGGTCACGGTCGGCGTCAGCGCCTCGGCGACCATGCCGGCCTCGTTGCTGGGCGGGATGCAGGGCGGCGCGCTGACGCCGGGCGTGACCACCGAAGTCATCCGCAAGCAGCTGGACATGGTGCTGGTGCTCGATACCTCCGGCTCGCTTTCCGGCAACGCCGCGAACGTGCGCAGTTCGGCCACGACCTTCCTGAAGCAATTCAATTCGGACCGCGACCGCGTCGGCCTGCTGCACTTCGCCTACGGCGCCGTGATCGACGACCCGATCCGCCCGATCCAGCGCGGCTTCGACCGCACCAGCATGAACGCCCACATCAAGAACCTCGATTTTGAAGGGTCGACAGCGTCGCCCGAAGGCATGTACGCCGCGCGCGACCAGATCAACAGCGTGCCGGCGGCGAATCTGAACCGATCGAATTTGCGCGTGATCGTGTTTTTCTCGGACGGCTCGCCGAACTCGTTCGGCACCTACCTGACCTGGACCTCCGGCAACTGCGCCACGGCGGGCACCATCGCCACCGACGACGACGGTTCCGGCGCGCCCACGGGGCTGTACAAGTTGGACAAGACCAATAGCAGCCTGGGGGGCGACTGCACGCCATCGAGTCTGACGTCGAAGGCGTCCAAGCTGCCGGACTGGTACAACGGACACAGTTCGTATGCGACGCGCAACGACGCGCAGGAGTACCGGGTCGTTACCACCTCGCCGCGGGTGGTGACCAATACGCTGACGTATGCGAACGTCAACCGCGCGGCGCGCAACCTGTCGGAGGCGATGGCGTCGAAATCGCGCGACGAAGGGATCTTCGTGTACACGCTGGGCTTGGGCTCGCAGCTGAAGGCGGGCACCGGCAGCGACGGCGAAAAGGGCGAGGACACGCTGAAATGCATGGCCAATTCGCCCGACGCGCCCAGCCGCTGCTTTGACGCGAGCAAGCCGGTCGGGCTGTACTGCTATGCGGCCACGGCGGCGGACTTGACGCCGTGTTTCTCCAAGCTGGCCTCGGCAATCTTCCGCATCTCCAAGTAGTCAACCCGGTTGATCAGGCGATGGTGTCAACCACCCCGCCGTCGACGCGCAGCGCGGCGCCGGTGGTGGCCGAGGCTTGCGTCGAGCAGACGTAGACCACCATGTTGGCCACCTCCTCCGGCGTGGCCACGCGCTGGATGATCGAGCCGCTGCGGTGCTGCTTGACGAACTCGTTGGCGGCGCGCTCGGCCGCCGCGTGGTCGCCGCCCGGCGCCACCAGCTCGCGCACCCCTTCCGACAGCGTCGGCCCCGGCAGCACGGCGTTGACCGTGATCCCGGTGCCGGCCAGACTCTTGGCCAGCCCGCGCGAGATCGCCAGGTTGCCGGTCTTGGTGAAGCCGTAGTGGATCATGTCGGCCGGGATGCTGATCCCCGACTCGGACGAGATGAACACGATGCGGCCCCAGTTCTTCTGCTGCATGCCCGGCAGGTAGGCGCGGCTGGCGCGCACGCCGGACATGATGTTGATCTCGAAGAAGCGGGTCCATTCCGCGTCAGGGATTTCGGCGAACGGCTGCAGCTCGAACACGCCGACGTTGTTGACCAGGATGTCGGCGTGCGGCTCGGCGGTCTTCAGCGTGTCGAAGCCGGCGGCGTTGCCCAGGTCGGCGGCCACGCCGCGTACCGAGGCGCCCGGCACGGCGGCGCGCAGCGAGGCCAGCGCGGTGTCGACGTCGGCCTGCTTGCGGCCGGTGATGACCACGGTGGCGCCGGCGCCGGCCAGGCCGGCGGCGATGGCGTAGCCGATGCCGCGCGTGGAGCCGGTGACGATGGCGGTCTTGCCGCTCAGGTTGATCTGCATGATGCGTCCTTTCGTAGGTGGGTCGGAAGATCGACTATACGCCGGTCGCGCGGTTTGCGACTCTGCTACAAGTCCAGTCACCAGCCGCCGCCGGCGGCGCGGAAGGTGGCCACGGCGGCGCGGGCGTTGTCGGCGTTGACGCGGGCCAACTGGTCGCGCGCGGTCAGCAGCTGGCGTTGTTCCTCCAATACTTCATACAGGCCGACCGCGCCGCCCCGGTAGGCGTCCTCGGAGGCGTCGCGGGCGCGCAGGTGGGCGTCGACTTCCTGCGCCAGTTCGCCGTGCTGGGCTTCCAGGCCGGTCAGGGTGGCGACCGCGTTTTCGACGTCCTCGGCGGCGCGCAGCACGGCTTGCCGGTAGAGGGCCAGCGCTTCGGCGTTGGCGCCCTGGGCGCGGGCGATGTCGGCGTCGATGCGGCCGAAGTCGAACAGCCGCCAGCGCAGGCCCAGCGCGGCTTGCGGTTGCAGCGCGGCGGCGCTCAGCAGGCCGCCGGAGCCCAGGCTGCTCAGGCCGACCAGCGCCGACAGCGACAGCTTGGGATAATACTCGGCCATCGCGATCCCGATCTGCGCGTTCGACGCGGCCAGGCGGCGCTCGGCCGCGATCACGTCGGGCCGGCGGCGCAGCAGGTCGGCCGGACCCTGCGCCAGCTCGATCGCCGGCACCCGCGTTTCCGTCAGGCCGCCCGCCGCAGTCGCGGAGACCGGCACGCCCGCCGCGCCGCCCTGCGCCGCCACCCGTGCCGCGCCGCCAGACGCCGGTGCGGGCGGTTCGCCGGATCCCTGCGCCACGGCAGGCGCCGACAGCTCGGCGGCATAGGTGCCGGGCGCGGCGCCCATCAGCACGTCGAGGCGGTTCAGTTGCAGCGCCAGTTCGGTGCGCAGCGGCGGCACGGTGGCGCGCGCCTGCGCCACCAGCGCTTCGGCCTGCGCCGCCTCGCGGCTGGACGCCAAACCGTCCGCCACCCGCAGCCGCACCAGTTCCAGCAACCTGCCATTGGTGGCGATTTGTTCCTGAGCCAGGCCGATGCGCCGCTGCGCGCCGCGCACGCGGAAGTAGGCGTCGGCCGCCTCGGCCGCCACCGACACCCGCACGCCCAGCCGGTCCGCCTCCGCCGCCTCGGCCGCCGCGCCGGCCGCCTGCGCGCCGCGCCGCAAGCCGCCGGCGACATCCAATTCCCAGCTGGCGCCGATGCCGGCGTCGTAAATCGATTGCTCGCGCTCATAGCCGGGGAAGCTGCTGGCGATCTTGCCCACCGGGCTGTTGACCGACTGCCGCTGCCGCAAGACGCTGGCCGACGCCGATCCCTCCGGCAGCCGCCGTGCGTCGGCCAGGTGCGCCGCCGCGCGCGCCTGCTCGACCCGCGCCAGCGCCGCCGCCAGATCCAGGTTCTGCTCCAGCACGCGGCCGACGATGCGCCGCAGGTCGGCGTCGTCGAAGCCGTTCCACCACGTGTCCAGCGGCGGCGCCGGCAGCGTTGTCGTGCGCTCGGCCAGCGCGCCGGCCGTGTGATAGGCGGCGGCCAGCGGCGCCTCGGGACGCCGGTATTCGGGGCCGACCGCGCAGCCTGCCAGGGCCGCCAGCGCCAGCGCGCCCGCCGTCAATTGTATGGATTTAAACATTTCGCCATTCTCCGAAAAAGTTACTTGCAAGTTGATAGTAACTAATATATTCTCTTTTCATGATGATCGCAATGAATAAATATTGAAAGGAGTTTTTATGCACAAGACGGACTTGACGACCCTGCCGTGCCCGATCGCGCGCGGCCTGGGCGTGGTGGGCGAGTGGTGGAGCATCCTGATCCTGCGGGAAGCCATGTATGGCGAGACGCGCTTCGACGGTTTCCAGAAAAGTCTCGGCATCGCGCCGAACATGCTGACCCGCCGTCTCAACGAACTGGTGGAGGCCGGCCTGCTGGCGCGCCGCCCGTACTGCGAAAAGCCGCCGCGCTTTGAATATGTGCTGACCGAGGCCGGCGCCGATTTCCGCCAGGTGACGCTGTCGCTGCTGGCCTGGGGCAACAAGCACTTCACGCCGGAAGGCAAGTCGGTGATCTTGATCGACAGCGTCAGCGGCGCGGAAGTGCATCCGGTGCTGATGGATCCCGCCACCGGCCTGGCCATCGGCGCGCGCCACGTGGCCGTCGCCGGTCCCGCCGCCGGCGAATCGACCCGCACCCGCATGAGCCGCCTGGCCGAACGCCGCGCCGCCGCCCCGGCCCCCGACTTGTCCAATGGAGAATGACATGACCACCGCATCCGCAACCGCCACCCCTGTCGCCGCCGTCGTTCCGGTGGCTCCCGCTGCCGGCCGCAAGCGCCTGATCACGCGCGCCGTGCTGCTGCTGGCCGCCCTCGGCGCGGCCGGCTTCGGCTACCACTGGTGGAGCGAAGGCCGCTTCCTGGAAGAGACCGACGACGCCTACATCGGCGGCAACGTCACCGTGGTCGCGCCCAAGGTGGCCGGCTACATCGCCAGGCTGGAGGTGACCGACAACCAGCTGGTGCGCGCCGGCGACGTGCTGGCCCGCCTCGACGACCGCGACTACCGCGCCGCGCTGGCCAAGGCCGAAGGCGCGGTAGCCGCCGGCCAGGCCGCGCTGGCCAACCTGGATGCGACCCGCGCCTTGCAGCAGGCGGTGATCGGCCAGGCCCGCGCCGGTGTGGCCGCCAGCGGCGCCGAGACCTCGCGCGCGCGCGACGACCAGACCCGTTATCGGAATCTGTCGGCCAAGGCGGCGGTGTCGCTGCAAAGCTCGCAGCGGGCGGACGCCGACTACAAGCAGGCGTTGGCCGGCGACCAGAAATCGCAGGCGCAATTGATGGCGGCGCAGCGCGAGCTGGACGTGATCGGCACCCGCAAGCTGCAGGCGCAGGCGGCGCTGGACCAGGCGCTCGCCGAACGCGATATCGCCCGGCTCAACCTGGAGTACACGGTGCTGCGCGCGCCGCTGGACGGCACCATCGGCAACCGCCGTGCGCGCGCTGGCGCTTACGCCACCGTCGGCAACCAGTTGCTGGCGATCGTGCCGTCGCACGGACTGTGGGTCGACGCCAACTTCAAGGAAGGCCAGCTGGCCAAGTTCAAGCCGGGCCAGCGCGCCAGCATCAAGGCCGATCTGATGCCGGGCCATGTGTATCACGGCACCGTGTCCAGTTTGGCGCCGGCCACCGGCGCGCAATTCAGCGTGCTGCCGCCGGAGAACGCCACCGGCAACTTCACCAAGATCGTTCAGCGCGTGCCGGTGCGCATCGTGCTCGACGAGCGCGACGCGGCGGTGGCCTTGCTGCGTCCCGGCCTGTCGGTGACGGCCGAGGTGGACGTGCGCGGCGAGGGCGGCAAGCCATGAGCGGCGCCGCCACGGCCACCGCCGCCACCGCCACCGCCACCGCCAACTCCAGCGCCGCCGCCACCGCCGCCGCGCCCAAGCCGGCGCCGGCGCCGGGCCACATGGGCCTGACCACGGCGCAGAAGGTGCTGGCCTTCGCCACCATGTGCGTCGGCATGTTCATCGCGCTGCTGGACATCCAGATCGTCTCGGCCTCGCTGCGCGACATCGGCGGCGGGCTGTCGGCCGGCGCCGACGAAACCGTGTGGGTGCAGACCAGCTACCTGATCGCCGAGATCATCGTCATCCCGATGTCCGGCTGGCTGTCGCGCGTGTTCTCGACGCGCTGGCTGTTCGCCGCGTCGGCGGCCGGCTTCACCGTCGCCAGCATGTTGTGCGGCGTGGCCTGGAACATCGAAAGCATGATCGCCTTCCGCGCCTTGCAGGGCTTCCTCGGCGGCTCGATGATCCCGATGGTGTTCACCACCGCCTTCGTCTTCTTCGAAGGCAAGCAGCGCGTGATCGCCGCCGCCACCATCGGCGCGCTGGCCTCGTTGGCGCCGACGCTGGGACCATCGGTGGGCGGCTGGATCACCGATCACTTCAACTGGCATTGGCTGTTCTTCATCAATCTGATTCCGGGCATCTTCGTCACTGTGGTGGTGCCGATGCTGGTCAAGATCGACAAGCCCGACCTGTCGCTGCTGCGCGGCGCCGACTACTTCGGCATGACGCTGATGGCGCTGTTCCTCGGCTGCCTCGAATACACGCTGGAGGAGGGGCCGCGGCTGGACTGGTTCGGCGACCACGTGATCCTGACCACCGCCTGGATCTCCGGCCTGGCCGGCATCGGCTTCATCTGGCGCAGCCTGGTGTTCGCCAATCCGATCGTCGACCTGCGCGCGCTGAAGGACCGCAACTTTGCGCTCGGCTCGTTTTTCTCGTTCGTCACCGGCATCGGCATCTTCGCCACCATCTATCTGACGCCGCTGTTCCTCGGCCGGGTGCGCGGCTACAGCGCGCTGGAGATCGGGCTGGCGGTATTCTCGACCGGCGTGTTCCAGATCCTGTCGATTCCGCTGTACGCCTTCCTCGCCAACCGGGTCGACCTGCGCTGGCTGATGATGTTCGGACTGGCGCTGTTCGCGCTGTCGATGTGGGACTTCGCGCCGATCACCCACGACTGGGGCGCGCACGAGCTGCTGCTGCCGCAGGCGCTGCGCGGCATGGCGCAGCAGTTCGCGGTGCCGCCGACCGTGACGCTGACCTTGGGCGGGCTGGCGCCGGACCGGCTCAAGCTGGCCTCGGGCCTGTTCAATTTGATGCGCAACCTGGGCGGCGCGATCGGCATCGCCGCCTGCGCCACCATCCTCAACGACCGCACCAATATGCACTTCCTGCGGCTGGCCGAACATCTCAACAGCGGCAACGAGGCGATGACGCAGATGCTGGCCGGCGCCGGCGGCAACCTGATGGCATGGGGGCTGGACGCCGGCAGCGCGCAGACCGGCGCCTTGCGGCAGCTCTGGTCGCTGACCTTGCGCGAGGCGCAGACGCAGACCTTCGGCGATGTGTTCCTGTGCGTGATGGCGTGCTTCATCATCGCCACCGCGATGGTGCCGCTGATGCGCAAGGTCGCGCCGCCCAAAGCGCCATCGGCCGACGCGCATTGAGGTGACGTGGGCTGCCAAGGGTTATAGTGCTGACAGTAAAAATTAATGATGTACCTGCCAGCGTATCCTGAGACTATGAATCAGCCCATGTCGTCCTTCCGTTTGAACTGTTATCTGGTGCTGGCCACGATGGCCTTGCATGGACTGATGATGTTGGCGAACGAGTTGTTCTTCATGCGGGCCGAATTCCTGCAAGGCATCGGGTGGATTTACCTGCCGGCCGGCAGCCGCTTGTTGTGCACCTTGTTGTTCGGCCGCGCCGGCGCGGTGGGATTGCTCATCATGGGATGGATCGCCTGCTACTGCTATTATTTTCCCGGCGATCCGCTGCGGGCCACGATGGGCGCCATCGCCGGCGCGATCGGTCCCTATCTGGTGTATCTGATCGCGCAGTGGCGGCTGGGCTTGCGCGCATCGCTGACCAATCTCACGCCGCGTCGTTTGCTGCTGTGCGCCGTCGGTTGCTCCGTCGCCAGTCCGCTATTCCACAACATGTGGTTTGCCTTGCGTGGCGGCGATCACATCGCCAGCGGCTTCGCCGTGATGTTCATCGGCGATCTCGCCGGGACGCTGATCGTGGTGTATGTGGCCAAGGGACTGCTGGCGCTGGTGCCGGCGCCATCCGGCGCTCGTCAATAAGCCTGCGTCGTGCTAAAATTTATAGCAATCACGCCCACCCGAACGTCGCCGCCATGACCACTCCGAAACGACCTGCCGATATCTACCTGCGCTTCCTGCAGCTGGCGGAGGCGCTGCGCGGCTTGCCGTCGTTGCCCTCGCTCGATCCGCTTGAAGAGCGCATTCTGGCGATCGTCGCCCGTGCCGGCCAGGACGAGCAGCGCTTGTCGGTCCGCGACCTGATGGGCAAGAAGGAGCTTGGTTCGCCGGCCACGCTGCACAGCCGCCTGACGTCGATGCGGGAAAAGGGCTGGATCATGTTGTCCGACACCGAGGATACCCGCCGCAAGCAGATCGAGCTCACCCAGGCAGCGCTGATGCACTTCGATAAGCTGTCCCGTTGCCTCGTCCAGGCGGCCAAGCAAAACTGAGCGGTATTTGCGCGAACGGCCGATTCCGTGTAAATTGCTCTAAAAAATAGATCAATTTATTGTGGGGTGTGACGTGACGGCCAGGTCTCCAAAACATGTGCATGCAAGCGATGAGGAAATTGAACGCGCCTACGCCGCCTACCTTGCCGCGCTTTCCGCCCATTACCGTGCTGCGAGGGCGGAGCCGCGCGAGGTGGTCGCGGCGACGGAACAGGTTCTTGCGCGGTATCAGTCCATGCTGAACGACGGCGCAGCCGGCATTTCGTTCGACTGAATCGTTATAAAAAATAGATCGATCAGGCCACCGCTTTGGATGCGCAAGCGGGTTCGAAGGCCAGGGCCGAGAAGCGGTGGTCGGGCAGTCCGCGGCCTTGCAGCAGCAGGCGCGCGTCGCGCACCATCGCCGGCGCGCCGCAGGCGTAGACGCGGCCGTTGCGCAAATCCGGGTGGCGCTGCGCCGCCGCCTGCTGCACATGGCCGCGCGCGCCGCGCCAGCGCGGGGCGGGGCGGCTCAGCACCGGGATAAACGTGAAGCGCGGCGCGATCCGCGCCAGCCGCTCGAAATGCTCCAGCAGATAAAGGTCGCTCAACGTGCGGCCGCCCCAATACAGCGAGATCGGCGCGTCGCCGTAGTTGGCCAGCTCGCGCATCAGCATCGCGTGCAGCGGCGCGATGCCGGTGCCGGTGGCCAGCATGATCACCGGTTCGTCGCTCGCCGCCGGCCGCCAGACGCAGTCGCCGTACGGGCCGTGCAGCCGCAGCCGGTCTCCCGGTTCGACGCCGCGCGCCAGCCAATGCGCCATGGCGTCGTCGGGACGCAGCCGGAGGTGCAGTTCCAGCTGTCCGTCGGGGTCGCACGGCTGCGCCGGCGCGCAGGGGCGCAGATCGCCGTTGGGCAGTTCGATCGAGACGAACTGCCCCTCGCGGTAGCGGATCGGGTGCGCGGCGCCGTCGATTTTCAGCAGCAGCACGCCGGCGTCCAGGCGGTCGATCGACAGTACCGGCATTTCTACAGCGTTGGCGGGCGGTGACTCCATCTGCATTCCTTTGCGCTATGTTCGTAAGGATATAACGAGAGGGAATTATAGCCTGCCCAAATGCCGGCGATATAATGAATCTTTTCATCGGAAGACGCTTGATGACAGCGAGAATCGCGTTAAAGCTGCGCTTGTGGCGGGAGGACGAGGTGGCGATGGGGCCGGGCAAGGCCGACCTGCTGGAGGCGATCGGCCAGACCGGCTCGATCAGCGCGGCGGCGCGGGCGATGCAGATGTCGTATCGCCGCGCGTGGCTGCTGGTCGACGTGATGAACCGCAGCTTCCGCGAGCCGCTGGTGCGCAGCGCCGTCGGCGGCACGCGCGGCGGCGGCGCGCAGCTGACCGAGGCCGGGGCCCGGGTGCTGGCGCAGTTCCGCGTGATGGAGGATGCGGCGCTGACGGCCGCCGCCGCCCATCTGGCGCCGCTGGTGGACGAACTGTCCGACCAGGCGCCGGGCGGCGGCGCCTGACTCAGGCGGCTTTCTTCTCGAACCTGGCCGCCTCCTCCGAGCCGCCGGTCGCGTTGCCCTTGCTGTACGAGTGCGCGCCGACGCCGGCCAGCTGGCCATCCTGGACGATCAGGTATTCGTCGCGGATCGGCCTTTGCTCGAAATAGCATTCCAGGATTTCGCGCGTGCCGGCCGCGTAGCGGGTCTGCGCCGACAGGCTGGTACCGGAGATGTGCGGCGTCATGCCGTGGTGCGGCATGCTGCGCCACGGGTGGTCGTTCGGCGCCGGCTGCGGGAACCAGACGTCGCCGGCGTAGCCCGCCAGTTGGCCGCTCTCCAGCGCGGCGACGATGGCGTCGCGGTCGCACAGCTTGCCGCGCGCGGTGTTGATCAGGTAGGCGCCGCGCTTGAAGTGCTTCAGGCTCTCGGCGTTGATCATGTGCTCGGTCTCGGGATGCAGCGGGCAATTCAGCGTCACCACGTCGCACACCTTGGCCAGGCTTTCCAGGCTGCTGTGGTAGGTCAGGTTCAGCTCCTGCTCGACCGCCTGCGGCAGGCGGTGGCGGTCCAGGTAGTGCAGCTTGACGTCGAACGGATGCAGCAGCCGCAGCACGCGCAGGCCGATGCGGCCGGCCGCCACCGTGCCGACGTTCATCGCCTCCAGGTCGTAGGAGCGGGCCACGCAGTCGGCGATGTTCCAGCCGCCGTTGACCACCCAGTTGTACGAAGGGATGTAATTGCGCACCTGCGCCAGGATCATCATCAGCACATGCTCGGCGACGCTGTTGCTGTTGCAGTAGGTGACTTCGGCCACGGTGACCCGGTGCGCCATCGCCGCCTGCAGGTCGGTGTGGTCGGAGCCGATGCCGGCGGTGACGATCATCTTCAGTTGCTTGGCCTTGGCGATGCGCTCGGCCGTCATGTAGGCCGGCCAGAACGGCTGCGAGATGACGATCTCGGCGTCGTGCAGTTCGCGATCGAGCACGCTGCCGTCGCCGTCCTTGCTGGAGGTGACGATCAGCTGGTGGCCGTTCGATTCCAGGTATTTGCGCAGGCCCAGTTCGCCGGACACGCTGCCCAGCAGCGCGCCGGGGGTGAAGTCGATCGCCCTCGGCGTCGGCAGCGTCTGGCCGTCGGGATAGCGCGCCGGTTGCGGCAGGTCGTCGCGGGCGTAGCTGGTCGGGTAGCCGTCGACCGGGTCGTCGTATAAAACACAGATAATTTTGGCCATGCTGGTCTCCTTGTTGTGGCCCGCGCCGGTTGGCGGCGGGCGGTACGGAGATCATGGCCGCTTCGGCGCCGGCGATCCAATACCGGAGGACGATCGCTCAATAGATGTCGCTTATCAAACCGTCGAAGCGGGCCTGCAGCGGCACCTGCAACGCCAGCTGCAGCACGGCGGCGGTGACCGCCGGCAGCGGATCCTGTTCGCGCAGCACCAGCCCGATCTGGCGCGACAGCTGCGGCAGCAGCGGCACGATGCTCAGCTCCTGGCGCAGCTCGATCAGGCTCAGGACGCTGTGCGGCACCACGGCGCACAGGTCGCTGAAGCGCACCTGCGCGTACAGCGCGAAGATGGAGTCGGTCTCGACCTGGATGCGTGGCTTGGCGGCGACGCTGCGGAAGGCGGCGTCGATGATCTGCCGGCTTTGCATATTGGCCGTCAGCAGGCACAGGTCCAGCTCGGCGGCCTGGGCCCAGCTCAGGGCGCTGCGGCCGCCGAACACGGCGGGGTCGCGCGCCACCAGCACATAGCGTTCCTGGAACAGCGGGTGCACCTGGAAGCCGGCCAGCACGTTGCCGTCCAAGAAGGTCAGCCCGAGGTCGAGGTCGCAGTTGTCGAGCCGGCGCACGATCTCGTCCGACGGCAGCGACAGGATGGTCAGCTTGATGCCGCGGTAGCGCTCGTGGCAGCCGGCGGTGAGGAAGGGCACCACCGGCATCGCGGTCGGGATGGCGCCGATGCGCAGCGTGCCGGTCGGGGTGCGGTTGGCGTCGACCGCCTCCTGCCGCATCGCTTCGTAGCTGGAGAGCATGTGCTGGGCCCAGCCGACCACGCGCCGGCCTTCGTCGGTCAGGCCTTCGTAGTTGCGGCCGCGCCGCACCAGTTGCAGGTCGAGCTCCTGCTCCAGCTTGGCGATCGCGCTCGACAGCGCCGGCTGCGACACGTGGCAGGCGTCGGCCGCGCGCGAGAAGTGGCCCAGTTCGGCCAGTGCCACCAGGTATTCCAGCTGTCGGATGAACATCAAGGTTTCCTTATCTGCGATGCTTTTCGCTTGTCACCGGGGCGATCGGTCCGTACCATGCGCTTTCACCCTATCATCTTTCGGAGCAAACCATGTTCACCAGCGCGCGTAATCAACTCAGCGGAAAAGTCTCGGCCATTCAACGCGGCGCGGTCAACGATGAAGTGGAAATCACCTTGCCGGACGGCCAGCAGGTGGTCGCGGTCGTGACCCACAGCAGCACCGAGTCGCTGGGCCTGAAGCCGGGCGTCGACGCGTTCGCGCTGATCAAGGCGTCCTGGATCATCCTGCTGACCGACACCGCCGGCATCCGCCTGTCGGCGCGCAACCAGTTGTCCGGCACGGTCGAGAAAGTCACGCCCGGCGCGGTCAACGCCGAAGTCACGCTGAAGCTGGCCAGCGGCGACCTCATCGCCGCCATCGTCACCAACGAAAGCATCACCAATCTGGGTCTGAAGGCCGGCGTCGCCGCCAGCGCCGCGTTCAAGGCGTCCAGCGTGATCGTCGGCGTCAAGGCGTAAGCGTCCGGCGCATCAACGCCGCGACCGCGCGCTGACGGCTGCGCCCTTAGCGGTGCAGCCGCTGCATCAGTTCGACGAAGCTGGCGATGCTGGCGCTGCGGATCGGGTGGCAGTCGATGCCGTGGCGGGCGCAGGTCTGCTTGGTGACGTGCATCGCGTTGTGGCTGATGAAGTCGACCGGGAACACCACCAGTTGCGCGCGCGGCAGCATGGTCGCCAGCAAGCCCCGGCGGTCCTCGACGCCGCCGTCGTGCACCAGCAGTTCGCCGCCGGCCGCCGCCACCAGCTTGCTCAGCGTGGCGGTCGACGCGGGCCGGCCGCCGACGTACAGCACGCATTTGCCGTCCAGCGGCGGCAGCGCGGCGGCGACGGCGTCGCCTTCCATCGCCTGCATCAGCGCCTGCTCCAGCACCCTGAGCTCCAGCCTGGCGGTGTCGGCCTCGTCGCCGGCCTGCCGCGCGGACGCTTGCAGGATCTCGTTGCGCTCCTGTTCGGCCAACAATCTTTGTTCCGCCTCGTTGCGGCGCGCGGTGTGCAGCGCCAGCTTCTGGTCGCGGTCCGCCAGCGCGGCGCGCAGCTGCGCCAGCTCTTGCGCCGCGTGGTCCGGCGGCAGCCGTGCCTGCCGCTGCAACTGCGACGTCAGGTCGTCGAGCCGTTGCTCCAGCGCGCCGACCACCGCCGTCTGGCGCGCGCCCATTTCGTTCAGGCGGCTTTGCTGGCGGGCGTTGTGCTCCTTCAGGCGTTCGCATTGCTCCTCCAGTTCGACCAGCCGGCGGATGTCGGCGCGGTTCGAGGCGCCCACCAGGTGCGACAGCATGTGCACGTCGCCGAACGCCAGCGAGCGCACTTCGAAGGTCGACGCCGGATGCGTCATCAACGCCCAGTAGGCGCCGGGCACGTCGCCGTTGGCCAGCGCTTCCTGCCATAGCAGGTGCAGCGCCCGCTCGTCGTTGGCGCCGCGGAATTTGCGGATGCTCAGCGCATGGCGGGTGTCCAGCGCCTTGTTCAGTTCCTTGGCGACGGCGCCGCCGTCGGTGGATAGCTCGACCGCCGTGTGGTGGATCTGCAGGTCGGTCGCCTGCTTGCGGTCGAGCTGCGGGGCGTAGCGCGGGATCAGACGGCGCAGCTCGGCGGTCGTCAGGCAGGTGCCGACGATGGAGCAGTGGATGTTCGGGTCCAGCTCGGACAGCTTGGCGCGTTTGGCCGTCGTCGGCGCGACCGGCTCGCGCGTCGCCGGCGTGCAGCAGACGTCCCACAGCGGCTGCGGCGCCTCGGCCAGGCGGGTGCCGAATACCGGATGCTGCGGCGGTTGAACCTTGAGTGCGTTGGCATGCGCGTGGGGCATGGGGCTATCCTTGTGAAAATCGCTATGTATTCCAGAATATAGCGTATCGCACAGGCGCGCGCCACAAGCGCAGTATAATTTGGTATATAACGCTCAATGTCTTTCTTTAGGGAATCGAAAAATGGCTGGTTTATTGCAGCGCCTGGTACTGATCGGGGTTTTGGCGTGCGGCGTGGCGCAGGCGCACGACACCGCGCCGCCCGCCGCGCCGACCGGACGTGTCGCGGTCGGCGGCGCGGTGCAGCAAACGCTGACGCTGGGCGTCGACGATCTGCGCCAGTTCCCGGCCGACCAGATCGTCGAGGTCCGCTTGCCGGCGCGCGACGCGGCCGGCCAGCCGAGCGTGCTGAAAGGCGTGCGGCTGCGGGCGCTGCTGGAGCGCGCCAAGGTGGTGACGGCCGACCACAACACGGTCAAGAAGCTGGCCATTATCGCCGCCGCCAGCGATGGCTACAAGGTGGTGTTTTCGTGGAGCGAGTTGTTCAACACCGAGCTGGGCGACTCGGTGCTGGTGGTGTTCGAACGCGACGGCAAGCCGCTCGCCGCCGCCGAAGGGCCGCTGGCGCTGATCTCGGGCAAGGACATCCGCACCGGGCCGCGTCACGTCAAGTGGCTGCAGTCGGTCGAAGTGCGGCAGATCGTCGATTAGGGTGGCCATGAAGACTGCGCTGGTGTTACGCCATCTGGCGTTCGAAGACCTGGGCCGTTTGCGGCCCGTGCTGGAGCAGGCGGGTTACGCCATCCGCTACATCGAGGCGGGCGTCGACGCGCTGGCGCCGCACGCGCCGCTGGAGCCGGACCTGCTGGTCATCCTCGGCGGTCCGATCTCGGTCTACGACATCGAAGATTATCCGTGGCTGGCGGCGCAGATCGACTGGATCCGCCTGCGCTTGCTGGCCGATCGGCCGACCTTGGGCATCTGCCTCGGCGCGCAGCTGATGGCGCGGGCGCTGAACGCCAGGGTCTACGCCGGCGGCGTCAAGGAAATCGGCTGGGCGGAACTGTCGCGCGGCAGGGAGGGCGAGGACGTCGCCGGCTGGATCGACTACATCGAGAGCGCGGGCTCAGTGCTGCACTGGCATGGCGACACTTATGATCTGCCGTCCGGCGCGCGCCATCTGGCGAGCAGCGCGCTGTATGAGAACCAGGCCTTCGCCTGGGGCGCGCATTGTCTTGCGGTGCAATTCCATCCCGAGTTCGATGCGTCCAGGCTCGAGCAGTGGCTGATCGGCCATTGCCTGGAAATCGCCGCCGCGCCGGGCGTGACCCCGGCCGGGCTGCGCGCCGCCACCGCGCGCCACGCCGCGCCATCGCAGGCGGCGGCGGAGCGCTTCTTCGCCACCTGGATCGAGAGCCTGAACGGCTGCCGCTGCAAAAAGCAGGTCGCGCCGCCGCAGCAGCAGGTCATGCATCGCTGCGCGCGCAATTTCTAGTTCAACACGGACCCCCTCGTGGAGGACATGGGTATGGGGTGTCTTTTTTTTCGGGTTTTACTAAAACTTGCGATCTAATGCTACCTCGCGATGACTGCTGATATTTCATCGTAACCGACGCTAATTTGGGAACTAAACCGCGCCATACGCCTCTAACGTTTATAGGCTGTAAAAGCTACGTAGCTTTTAGTAAGCGGTAGTGTGAGGTAGCAAAGCTTCGCAATGGTTAGCACTGATCTTCCTTTCGCATTCCCCATTCGCGTCCCCGACAATTTGCTGGTCGAGATGGGGAAATTTACTGGTCTTCATTGGAACGATTCGTTCGGGATGGAGCCGTACGTTTGCGAAGCGCTGCGCAATTATATGAAGCCTGCGCCGCCGCCACAGGAGCAGGTGGCGTCGCCGTCCGAGTCCGGCTACCAATGGAAAGAAGTGTTTCTTCCCGAGGGAACCAGGCTGCGCGCGAGCTTCGACCATCAGCAATATTTCGCCGTGGTAGCGGGCGCGGAAATCAAATACGGCGAGCACGCCATCTCGCCGTCGTGTTTTGCGAATTTGTTCGGCAGCGGCAATCGCAACGCGTGGAAAGCCGTCTGGCTGCGCCTGCCTGGTAGCACTGAATGGCTGCTGGCCGATGTCTGCCGCTCGGCGCGCAAGGCCGCGATAGCGCGCCTGATGGAAGGCGATGGGGCGGGCACGGCGGGCGATGAACGCAAGCAGCCGGCCAACCAGCCCGTCAAGCAGTCAGCCCCGCAGCGAGCCAAGCCGTCCGCCACGGCGCCGGCGAAGCAGCCGCCGCGCCCGGCAGGCGGGAGCGGCATCACCGATGGCCCATTCGTCCGCGCCGCCGCTCCGCACACAGGGCGCCAAGGTGGGCCGCGCCGAAGCGATACCGGTTCACCCGTGGCTCCCGGCGCAGGGCCTGGCGACAGCGCTCGGCACAAAAAAAGCGCCGGCCGTAGCGCCCGACGCAAGCGCCGCGCAATGAAACAATCCCCGCAGGCCCTTGATGAACGATGACAGCCGCGTAGGCGCGTTCGCCTGGTGGCTCAAGGGCTCAGGCCTGCCCGCGCGCCAGCCATGCCTGATAGCGTTCGCGGGTATCCGGCGCGGTCGGCGGATACAAGCCGATGATGGCGACGCCGCGCTGCACTTCCTCCAGCACGAACCGCTCGAAGCGCTCCATCTCGACCGCGTCGACCGCGATCTCGCCGGCCAGATGCGCCGGGATGCAGACCACGCCGTCATCGTCGCCCACCATGATATCGCCCGGATAGACCGGCACGCCACCGCAGCCGATCGGCGCATTGATGTCCAGCGCATGATGGCGAATCAGATTGGTCGGCGCCGACGGACCGGCGCACCACGCCGGCATCTCCAGCGCCGCGATGCCCGAAGCGTCGCGCAGGCCGCCATCGCTGACGATGCCGGCCGCGCCGCGCACCTGCATGCGCGTCGCCAGAATGCTGCCGGCCGACGCCACCGACGCGTCGCCACGACAATCCATCACCAGCACCGCACCGGGCGGAATCTCCTCCACCGCCACGCGCTGCGGATGACGCGGATCGCGGAAGGCCTCGATGCCGTCCAGGTCCTCGCGCGACGGAATGTAGCGCAGCGTATAGGCCGGCCCGGCCAAGCGCTGTCCGGCCTTCAGCGGCCGCGCACCCTGGATGAACACATTGCGGAAGCCGCGCTTGAACAGCAGCGAAGTCAAGGTCGCGGTGCTGACCGTCTTCAGCATCGCCAGTGTAGCGTCATCGCTCATTTGGCCTCCTGCTCGCGCTCGAACAGCGTGTTGCTGAAGCTGATGCGGCTACGGTCGATATGGTTTTGCCGATAGTAGGCATCCCACTTCGCGGCAACGATGGTATGCGCCTTGGTATCGGGATCGAGCGCCTGCAAATAGTCGCCGAACTTGAAGTAGATATTGCGCTCGTCCGCCTTCACCATGACCGGCGCGGTCCGCACGACGCCCTTGTCGGTCTTGACCGCGACCACCGCCTCACGTTTGACAAAGCGGATATCCAGGTCGAAGCTCTCGCCTGAGCGCACCGTGCCCATGGAGGTCGTCACTTCCTTGCCGTCGGTGCCGAGTATCCGCACCAGCACATCGAACACGCCGTTGCCGGCCTTGCCGTCCAGGCCCTTGGCGTCCGCCGTATCCTGCACGTAGACTTTGACCAGTGTGTCCAGGCCCTCGCCGTGATACTGGGCGACGATGGTCTTGGCGCCGTCCGGCAGATCGATCGTGACGCGGGCCGCGAAGTGCTCGCGCGTCTGATCGGCGGTGTGCCTTTGCTTGGCCGCGACCTTCAATTCATTGCGGTAGCCGTGGCCGTGGCCGGAATCGTGGCGCGAGCTGAAGGCGCTGAAGTTCAGCGTCCCGGTGTACGGCGACGGATACGGCGAGATGCCCTCCAGCTCGAACACCCGGCTCAACTCCTGCTGCGGCGTGAAACCGGTCTGCGCCTGCGCGGCGGCGGCCAGCACGGCGGCACCCAATAAAAATATCATGCGGTTCATGCGAGCTCCTTGGCGATAACGTGCTGCGTTTGCGTGCCCAATCCCGCGATGGCGAGTTGCAGCACATCGCCATGCTTGAGAAAGCGCGGCGGCGTCAAACCGATGCCGACGCCCCCCGGCGTGCCGGTCACGATCACATCGCCCGGCAGCAGCGTCATGAACTGGCTCAGATAGGAAACGATGAACGCCACCGGGAAGATCATGTCCGATGTGTTGCTGGACTGCGTGACCGCGCCGTTCAAGCGCAGCTCCAGGTCCAGCGCCTGCGGATCGGGGACCTCGTCGGCGGTCACCAGCCACGGCCCGATCGGGCCGAAGGTATCGAAGCTCTTGCCCTTGTAAAGCTGACCGTTGCGGTGGTTCTGCCAATGACGTTCCGACAGGTCGTTGCCGATGCAGTAGCCGGCCACGTGGCGCAGCGCATCCTGCTGCGTCACGCTGCGCGCGGTGCTGCCGATGATGACGCCCAGCTCGATCTCCCAATCGCTGTGCTCCGAACCAGGCGGCATCACGATATCGTCATTCGGCCCGCTCAACGCGGTGATCGCCTTGGTGAAGACGATGGGCTCCGCCGGCAGCGCCTGGCCGGATTCCTCGGCGTGCTTGCGGTAGTTCAGCGCGATGCCGATGAACTGGCGGATGCCGGCCACCGGCACCCCGATCCGCACCTCGGCATCGACCAGCGGCAGCTGCTCAAGATCGATGGCGGCCAGCGCGCGCAAGCGCTGCGGCGACAGCCACTCCGGCGTCAGGTCCGGCACCAGAGCCGACAGATCGCGGATGCCGCCTTGCGCGTCCAGCGCCGCCGGTTTCTCAGCGCCTGGCGCGCCGACCCGTAGAAGTCTCATGTGCGGTCCCGTTTATTTCAGCATGCTGTCGAGCAGCGGTTGCATCGCGTCGGCCCACAGCTGGTAGCCGGCGGGGCCGGGGTGCAGCTGGTCCGGCATGATGGCGTTGGGGATCTTGCCGTCCTGGCCGAGGAACACCGCGCTGATGTCGAGGAAACGCACGGTCTTGCCGTCATCCAGTTTCGCCAGGTCGGCGTTGACGGCGCTGATGGTCTGCATGCGCTTGGCCGCGTCGTCGACCGAGGCCTGCGTCACCGGGGTTCCTTTGGCCTCGCGCGGACCGCGCGGGAATATCCCCAGCACCAGTAGCTTGGTCTGCGGCAGCTTGGCGCGCACCATGGCGACGATCTTGCGGTCGGCGGCGGCGATTTCCTCCGCGTTGTATTCGAGGCTGTTGTTGGTCCCCATCATCAGCACCGCGACCTTGGGCGCGATGCCGTCCAGTTCACCGTGCTCGATCTGCCAGATCAGGTTCTGCGTGCGCGCGCCGCCGATGCCGAAATTGGCCGGCTGGTATTTGCCGTAATAGGTTTCCCAGATATGCGGCGCTACCTTCCAGCGCTCGGTGATGGAATCGCCGAGGAACAGCAAGCCGATCGGACCACTCTTGGCGCGCGCCAGGAAGGCTTCGTGGTGCTGCAGGAAGACGCCCTTGTCCTGCTTCTCGAACGCTTCTGATGCGCTCAGTTTCGGCTTGGCCTGCGGCGCGTCCTGCGCGTGGACCTGGCCGCCGATCAGGGCGAGGGCGATCAGCAGATTGCGGATATGTTGGTTCATGCTTGTTTCTCCTTGACGGGTACGACGGGACCACCAAGCCAGATCGCCAGATAAACCAGCGGCACCAGCACGGCCCCAAGAACGAAGAACGGCGTGTAATTCCCGCCGGCGGTGAGTTCGGGCACCAGCTGCATGCAGACGATCACGCCGATCACCGCCGACGTGCCGCTGATGCCGGCCAGCGAGCCGACGGTTTTGCCCGAGTAGAAATCGCTGGGCAGCGTTTGGATATTGGTGATCGCGGCCTGGAAGCCGAACAGGATCACGCCGATCGAGATCACCGCCAGCAGTGGCGTGGCGGCCATGGCGCTGAGGATCAACGCCGGGAACATCACCGCCAGTCCGAGCGCGATCACCAGCTTGCGCGCGGCGTTGACGCTCCAGCCGCGCTGCAGCAGCAGGCCGCACAGCCAGCCGCCGCCCAGCGCGCCGATGCCGGCGCCGACATACGGCACCCAGGCGAACAGGCCGATCTGCTTGACGTCGAAATGGAACTTCTCGTTCAGGTACAGCGGCAGCCAGCCGACGAACAGCCACCAGATCGGGTCGATGAAGAAGCGCGCGGCGATCACGCTCCAGCTCTGGCGGTGGCGCAGCAGCTGCGACCAGGTCGGCACGTATTCGGCCTTGGCTTCGGCCGGACGCTGTTGTCCGCTGAGGATGTACTGGCGTTCTTCTTCGCTGATCCACGGGTGGGTGTCCGGGCCGGATTTGTAGATGATCAGCCATGGCACGATCCAGATGAAGCCCAGCGCGCCGATCAGGATGAAGGTGGTCTTCCAGCCGACGTAGGCGTACAGGAAAGCCACCAGCGGCGGGGCGATGATCGAGCCGACCGAGGCGCCGGCGCCGAAGATGCCTTGTCCCAGCGCGCGCTCGCGCACCGGGAACCATTCGGCGATGGCCTTGGTGGCGCCGGGCCAGTTGCCCGCTTCGCCGACGCCCAGCATCACTCGGAACAGGCTGAAGGACAGCGCCGAGCGGGCCACGAAGTGCAGGCCGATCGAGATCGACCAGACTGCGATCGAGAGCAGGAAGCCGACCCGGGTGCCGAGCGCGTCGAACAGTTTGCCGAACAGCGATTGGCCGACCGCGTAGCCGATCAGGAAGACGGTGATGATGTTGGCGTAGTCGCGTTTGTCCATGCCCAGTTCGGCCGCGATGCCGGGCCACATCACCGCCAGTGCGGAGCGGTCGATGTAGTTGATAATCGTCGCGATGGCCACCAGCGTGATGACTAGCCAGCGCAGACCTTTCATTGTTTTCATGCCCATGTCTCCAGATAATTTTATGATTTATTCTTGGTCAGGCTGTGAATCGGAAGTGGTCAGGCTTCCCCGAGTTGCGCGCGGTTCGGCAGGCCCTCGCAATCGCCGCGATACTGGATCACGCGCGCGCCGATGGCATTGCCGCGCGCGGCGGCCGCCGCCAAAGGCAGGTTTTCCAGCAAGGCGCTGATGACGCCGACCGCGAAGCCGTCGCCCGCGCCGACGGTGTCCACGACCCTCGCCACCGCCACGCCAGGCGCGATGCCGCGTTGGCCGGCACCAGTGCCCGCCCGCCCGCCACCGCCCGCGCTGCCACCGCCACCCGCGCTGCCGCCGTCGCTGCCGCCGCCGTCGCCGCCGTGGCCCTCGCCGCCGCTAGCGCCGCCGCCCGCGTTGTCGCCGCCTCCGCCGGCGCCGCCAGCGCCGCCGCTAGTGCGACCGCCGATGCCTGCGTCGCCGCTTGCGCGCCCGTCGGCGTAGTAGGCGCCCTCGGCGCCGAGCTTGACGACCACCTGGCGCGCGCCGAGCGCGAGGTAGAAGTCGGCGATGTCGGCCGCATGCTGGCGGCCGGTCAGCAGCCGCCCCTCGGCCAGGCCGGGCATCACCACATCCGCCAGCGCCGCCACTTCATTGATCCCCGCGATCATCGCCTGCTGCGACGCCCAAAGGCGCGGCCGCAGATTCGGATCGAAGGTGACGATACGCCCCGCCGCGCGCGCCTGCCGCGCCATCATCAGCACCAGCTCCCGGCAGCCCGACGATAGCGCCGGCGAAATCCCGGTCAGATGCAGCAAGCGCGCCTGCCGAAACTCGCCATCCGGAACATCGGTCGGCGACAAATGACTGGCCGCCGACCCGCGCCGGAAATATTCCACCTCCGGATCGCTGCCATCCTCCACCATGGTCTTCAACATGAAGCCCGTCGGATAGCGCGCATCGACGCGCACATGCCGCGTATCGATCCCCTCCGCCGTCATGAAGTCGAGCAGGTTGCGCCCCAGACTGTCGTCACCAAGACTGCTGACATACCCAACCTGCAAGCCCAACCGGCTCAACCCCACCGCCACATTCAATTCCGCACCGGCGGTGGCGCGCTCGAATTCGCCCACCCGGTCCAACGCCCCGGGCTGACGCGCGATCAACAGCGCCATCGCCTCACCGACAGTGACGACATCAGGTATCGACATCGACATCGCTCCTTAAAACTTCATGCTGGTGACCAGCATGGCATCCTTGCCCGCCGGGAGCGATACGCGCAACACCGTGCCACGCTCCTCGCGCGGCCCCTTGTCGACATTCCCCGGCGGCCCCGCCGCGATCACCTCGCCCGGCTCGATGACCGCCTTGGCCGCCTTGCCGCGCACCTCGACCTTCAACGACGACGGCGTACCGGCGACCACAAAGCGGCCCTCCGCCTGCTTGGTGATCGCATGATCGCCATGCACCTGCGCCGTCAGCACCACCGGCTTGCTGGCGCGCAGACGATCGGTGGTGGTCCAGCCGCCGCGCGCAAAGCTGAAGCGCCGCTCCAGCCGCTCGACACCCAGCTCCGGCCGATAGGCGCCGGTCAGATCGGCGACGATATCCGCATGGTCCACGCCCAGCGTCACGCTGGTGAAGCGAATGCTGTCCAGCCGCGCATACGGATAACCACGGAACGCATCATGCCCGCCACCTTCGTTGGCCTGTCCCTGACCATCGATCAGCAACGTGTTGCTCAACTTGCTGCTAGGGATGCCCGCATAGCCCATCGGCCCGGTCAGATAACTGCCGCCGCCGTACAGCATGAAGCTGCCCGCGTCCGGATGCGAGTGGCCCATCTCCAGATGCCAGTCCGGCATCTTCGCCAGCAGCCCGGCAACGTGATGCCCCTCCGGCGGCCCGGCGCGGAAGGCGAAGGCGGTCGCCTTGGCGCTCCAGTCGCTGCGCCAGTAGATCGTGCCCAGGTCTTCGAAATGATGATGCGGCGTGATCGCCGACATCGGGCTCGCCGCCAACGAAGGGTCGTACCACTGCAAGCTCCAGAAGTCCTCGGCGCAAACGTGGCCCTGCGACGCCATCCACGCCGCCACACCCTGCGCATCCTTGTCGCCGAAGCGCGCCGCCAGTCGGTACAACAGGTTGTAGTTGGAATGCAGCTTGCCGTTCGGATGCGTGCGCGCCGCTTCCTCGCCGTGCCGCGCGCGCGTCAGCGGACCTTCGAACACATCGCCGAAGTCGAACACGTCCTGCCCGTTCGGCGTCAGCGAGTGCGCCATGTACAAGTGCGCGTTGCGCAGCGCCGGCTTGTCGTACATATCGTCGTCGGCGGCGTGGGCGAAGGCGTCCAGCGCATGGATAATCCACGGCATCGAAAACACCCAGTACTCGACGCCCTCATAGAAGTAGCCGTCCGGCGAAGCGATGTCCAGCACGCGGCTGAAGATGGCGCGCGACAGCGCCGCCCAGTTGGCCGCCTCCGGCGCCTCGTCCCACACCGCGTACGCCGCGATCGCCAACCCGGCGATCGGAATGAAGCAGTGGTTCTGGCTATACGAATACGACTTGCCCGGCTTCGGCGCAAAGTGCGCCGCCAGCAGGCGCGCCTGGCGCACGATCTTGTCGCGGTAGCGCGTGCGCTCCGCTTCGCTCAACACGTCGAACAGCAGATCGTAGGCGGTGCCCATGCCGTACAGCAGATGGCCGGCGGCGAGGTCGATGTCCGGCTTGCTGTAGGTATAGCCCCAGACTGGATAGCTGACCGCCGCGTCCATATAGCGCTTGGCCGCTTTCAGATAACGCTCGTCGCCTTCGATCTTGAAGGCCAGCGCCGCGCCGGTCATGCCGATGGCGACCGTGTTCTGCGCGCGCCGCGTCTGCGCCGGCGTGGCGGCCGGCTCCTCGCGCATCGCCACCAATCCGGCCAGCGCTTTTTCCCAGATGGCGCGGTGGCTGCCCTTGGCGCGCTGGCGCAACTCGTCCAGGCCGGCGGCGGTGGTGAACACGCGCGGATGCACGCCGCGCAGCTCGGCGCGCAAGGCCGCCGGATGCGCCTGCATCAGCGTTTCCAGCGGATGCGCGCCGGGCAGCGGCTTGCCGATCATGGTGCCCAGCGCCTCGCGCGCGTCCTGCGCCAGCACCTGGCGCGCGCCGAGCACGGGCAAAGCAAGGGCGGCGGCGCCAACAAATTGGCGTCGTGAGAAGTGATGACTCATGGATTCTCCGGTGTGGATCAGTAGAGACCGAGGCCGCCGTTGACCTGGATGATTTCGCCGGCCAGGAAAGCGGCGCGGTCGGAGGCGAGGAACACCACCGCGTTGGCGACGTCCTCCGGCTGTCCTTCGCGCCGCGCCGGGGTGCGCTCGGCGATCGCCTGGCGGTTGGCCGGGGTGTTGAAGGTGTCGTGGAAGCGGGTTGCGATCAATCCAGGCGAGACGCCGTTGACGCGGATGCCGAGCGGGCCGACTTCCTTGGCCAGCGCGCGGGTGAAGGTGGCCACCGCCGCCTTCGACGACGCGTAGTGCGCCGAACCCGGACCGCCGCCGTCGAACGCCGCCAGCGACGACATGGTGACGATCACGCCGCGCTGGCGCGGCTCCATGCGCTTCAGCGCCGCCTGGCAGATCAGGAAGGTGCTGGTCAGGTTCAGGTTCATCGCCTCGTTCCACAGCGACAGCGGCATGTCGACCACGCGGCAGCGCTGGATCAGGCCACCGATGTTGGCGAACAGCGTGTCGATGTCGCCGATCGCGCCTTCGGCTTCGGCGAAGACCTGTTCGGCGATGGCGCTGTCGGTCAGGTCGGCCTTGATCGCCTGCGCCTTGCGGCCCATGGCGCGGATCTCCGCCACCACCTGCTGCGCTTCGTCGCTGCTGCTCCAGTAGGTCAGCACCACGTCGGCGCCGGCCTTGGCCAGCGCCAGCGAGGTGGCCTTGCCGATGCCCGAGGCGCCGCCCATGACCAGCGCGCGTTTTCCGATGAGTTCCATAGCTATGCTCTTTTCAAAAAGTGAGGTGATAAGTCGGTTACTTCGGTGCGGCCGTCGAGGCGCGCACGATCAGTTCGGGCGGGAACAGCTCCGCCACCTGGCCCGCGCCCGGCGCCAGGATGCGTTGCACGGCGGCGTCGGCCATCGCCTGGATCGGCTGGCGCAGCGTGGTCAGCGGCGGGTCGTGCGCGGCCGAGAAGAAAATATCGTCGATGCCGATCAGCGAAAAATCGTCCGGAATGCGCAGCCCCAGTTGCTTCAGGCCGACGCCGATGCCGATCGCCATCATGTCGTTGATGGCGATCGCCGCCGTCGGCTTGCCCGGCGCCGCCAGGATCCGCGCAGCCGCGCTGCGTCCCAGTTCGAACAACTGGGTGTCGCCGTGCGGATCGCTGGGCGGAGTGTCGGTGGCGTCGGCGATCACCAGCTCGCCGGCGATGCCGGCCTGCGCGATCGCCTGCTGGAAGCCCTTGAGCCGGTCCTGCCGGTTCAGCGTGTACGGCGGCGGCGACACCAGCGCGATCGAGCGGTGGCCCAGCGCCACCAGGTGCTCGACCGCCATCGCCGTCGCGGCGGCGTTGTCGACCGAGATCGTCATGATGCGCTCATGGTTGTCCTCCGAGCGCTTGATGTCGAACGCCACCACCGGACAGCGCGAGGTCATCGCCGCCAGGTGGTCGGTGTCGTTCAGCGCCGAACCGGTGATGATGCCCTGCACGCCATAGGCCAGCAGGTCGGCCATCACCGCCCGTTCGCGATCGGGATCGCGGAAGGTGGAGAAGGTCATCACGTGGCATTGATGCCGCGCGGCGGCCGTCTCCACCGCGCAGGCGAGCGAACCGAAGAACTGGTTCGCCAGCGACGGCACCAGCAGACCGACCATCTTGGCCACGCCGGTCTTGAGCTGGCGCGCCGCGTTGTTGGGCCGGTAGCCCAGCTGCTCGATCGCCTGCTGGATCTTGCGCTGGGTGTCCGGCCGCATCTGTTCCATCCGGTTGTTCAGAAAATTCGAGATGCTGGACGGGGACACGCCGGCCAGCCGTGCCACGTCCTGAATTTTGGGTTCGCTCATTGGTTTCCTTTTTTTATTTCATCGGTCAGAAGGCCACATCCAGACGGATCGTCGCGTAGCGGAAGGCGTCGCGCGCAGGCTGCCAGCCATAGGACTTGATGTCCGGCCCGGAAGTCTGCTTGAAGTTCAGGAAGGAGCCGATATTGCCCGATGCGTAGTGGTGATCGAACAGATTCTTGAAGCCGACCGAGAGCTTGTATTTGCCTTTGTTGTCGCTCAGCGATGCGCCGAGATCAACGATACCATAGCCCGGCCGGTTCAAACTCGGGTCCTGGCTGATCGCGCCGGTCACCGGCGTCTGCGCGCGCATCTGCATATTGATGGCGGCGACGTAGGGCAGGGAACCGAGCGGCATGGTGTACTCGCCGCCCAGCGTCATCTTCCACTTGGCCGCGTTGGGCATGCTGCCGCCGCTGGCGTCGCGCACGAAGGCGCCCGGCACCAGCACGTTCGGCACGTTGCAATCGGTGGCGCCGCTGTAGCACGGGCCCTGGTTCCAGTCGAGGATGGTGGCGCGGGTGTAGGCCACGCTGGACTTGACCATCAGCGCGCGCGTCAGCAGCGCCGTGCCGTCGATCTCGAAGCCGCGCGTCTGCAACGCCGGGATGCTGTACAACACGCTGGCCTGGCTGCCGTCCGAGAAGCGTTCGGTGGCCGAGGTCTGGTAGTCGCGGAAGCGGGTCTGGTACACCGCCGCGTTCAGCGTGGCGCGGTTGTTCCACAGGTTGGCCTTGAAGCCCAGCTCGAAGCTGGTGGCCTTTTCCTGCGCCAGCGGCAAGTGCGCGAACACATTGGTGTTGTTGGCGCCGCTGGTCATGTCGTACGCCACGCCCTTGCTGCCGGTCGACGCCGAGCCGTACGCCATCACGTCCGGCGTGAAGTGGTAGCTGTAGGCCAGCTTGCCGGTGGTGGCGTTTTCCTTGTGCTGCGGCGCGTCGTAGTAGTTGTAGCCGGTGTGGATGTTGTTCGGCGCGCTCGACAGCAGGCTGTCGATGGTGTTGAACATGTAGTCGTTGGTCTCGCGGTTGAAGCGCAGGCCGGCGCTGAGGCTCTGCTTCGGCGCGAAGTCCCAGTTGGCGTTGCCGTAGATCGCATGGTTCAGCGCGGACGACGTGGTGTAGTAGTTGGTGAAGCTGGTTTCCTTGACGAAGGGGTTGCCGCGATAGTAGCCGCGGTCGACCGAGTTGCGCGCGATCCACAGCCCGGCCAGGTAGCGGAACGGGCCGTCGTCCGGCGACACCAGGCGCAGTTCCTGGGTCGAGGTCTTGCTGTCGGTGGTGCCGTTGATTTCCGCCTTGGCGGCGATGCCGGACGGCTTGCCGCTGGCGTCGACCTGGTAGTAGGTCGAGATCAGGTCGATGTTGTCGTTGTCGCGGAAGTCGTTGGACAGGTTGTTGTCCACCGACGAGATCGAGGTCAGCACGTGGCCGGCCAGCGGCGAGCCTTCCGGAAACGCGTAGTTGATGCGCAGGCCGATGCCACGGTCGGTCGACTCCAGGCCGGACGGCGAATCGTTGCGGATCTCGCGGTTGAACGGGCTGACATGGATGCCGCGCAGCACCTCGGTGTTCGACAGCGCGGTGTAGTTCTTGTTGTACAGGTAGCCGACGCCGGGACCGATCGAGGTGATCGCGGCGGTGTTCCCGGTCGACAGCGAGTGGTCGAAGTGCGGCGAGATCAGCACGTCGAGGTCGTTGTTGATCTTCCATTGCAGCTTGGCGATGAAGCTGCGGCCGCCGGAGCCGTTCTGCATGCTGTCGTTGGTCAGGTTGTGCAGCAGGCCGGGGAAGTTGGTTTTGCTGGCGAACAGGCGCAGGCCGACGTCGTCGCTGAGGCGGCCGCTGAGCGAGGTGGCGACGCGGTATTCGTGGTCGCTGGTGTTGAACAGGCTGACCCGGCCCTGCATCGGCCCGGAGCCGATCGGCTTGGTAGTGATGACCACCGCGCCGGCGATCGCGCTCTTGCCGAACAGCGTGCTTTGCGGGCCCTTCAGCACTTCCACCCGCGACACGTCGGACATGTCCTTGAACGCCTGCTGCGCCTGGGCGTACGGCAGGTCGTCGACGATGACGGCGATGTCGCCCTCGATGCCGAGGTTGTTGGAGGTGGTGCCGATGCCGCGCATGTTGATGCTGTTGGTGCCGACCTGGGTGCCGACCGAGATCGACAGCGCCGGCGACAGGTTGACGATGTCGACGAATTCGCGCACGTTGTTGCGCTTGATGTCTTCCTCGCCCAGCACGGTTATCGAGGCCGGCACGTCCTCCAGTTTTTCGATGCGGCGGTTGGCCGACACCACCACGGTCTCCAGTTTCAGGTCGCCGCCGTCGGCGGCTGGAGCTTGCTGCGCCTGCGCCTGGGCGCTCAGCCCGGCGCTGAAAATCATTAAAGCCACTGCGGATGCGATAGGGCTGAGCCGGTGCTGCACGGCCTCCCGGTTTCCTTGACCAGTCATCTTTGTCTCCGATTTATATTTATGTTTTTCTTGTAAGTTGAACTGTACAACCATTGCCGCAAAATAGCTGCAACGATTTACTGTATCGTTGCAGTAAAGGTGTAAAAAAATATCTAATTGCTATTTCGCAGTCAAGGCGGCCGCAGGCCACGCCGACTGCATCGTTTTACTGCATCGATTTAGTGAAGCTTAAACCAAAATGTACCGAAGTCAACAAAAATCTTCGTGCGCCATGTCGCGGCGATCAAGATTACTATGGGCATTATTTCCACTCGTTAAAGAACCCCATGCTGGTTTCGCCGCTTTCCCTGTCCCGACAGCAGCGCTGGTTGCGCTGGCTTCCCATCTCGATGGTGCCGCTGGCGATGCTGTGGGCGGGACCGTTGGCGGGCCTGGTCGGCGGGCTGGTGGCGGCCTATCTGGTGCAGGCCCTGCTGGACCGGCGCAAACCGATCCCTGACATCTGGTATTCGCTGCCGCCGGCCGACGCCGACCTGTACGGCCATGAACAACCGGAGCCGCGCCACGTCGGCGCGCTGGGCGAGATCGCCATGGGCGGGCCGGAGTTCTGGTCGGTGCTGCTGCCCGACGGCGCGCAGCTCGATGGCGTCTGCTCGGAGGTGCTGGCGCTGGACGACGGCGCGTTGCAGATCGCCTTGCTGCGCCGCCGATCCGGCATGGCGCTGATCGCGTATCAGCCGCAGGCGCAGCGCATCGACAGCGTGGAGCATCTCGACGCCGAGGCTATCTTCGATCTGGCCGCGCGCGATCCGGCGCAGGCGGCGTTGAAGGTGCGCGCCGCGCTGGGGCAGGGCGCGGATACCACGTGGCTGCACCAGCAGTACGGCCTGTGGGTGGACCGCGAGTTGCCGCCGGCGCCGGAACGCCTGGAGCGGCGCCTGCCGCGCGGACGGCTGCTGGAGGCGCGGCTGTTGCTGCCGGCCGATCTGCGCGGCGCACGCGATCCGCACGCGCTGCTCGGCTGCGCACCGTACATGCTGCTGCTGGACGGCGTCGACACCGGACGCCACGTGCTGTCCTTGGACGACGTGTTTGAAAGCCGCGACGGCGACTGCATCGCCTTGCGCGGCGTGCTGCTGGAAGGAGAACGGGTGCGCGGCGGCGTCTGGCATCTGTGGCGCGACGGCCGCTGGCACGCGGTCGACAGCTCCACCGTCGATGCCCGCACGGCGGGCGGCGGCGAAGCGTTCTCGCTGCTGATCGACGCGCTGGACGGCCAGGGCCTGCTGCGCTGCCGCGTGCGCAGCGACGCCATGGGCCAGCGCGCGAAGCCGCGCCTGCCGTCGGCGGTGCACCTGCGCGTCAGCTGGCTGGCCGAACCGCTGCTGCTGTCGCCCGCCGACGCCGTGTTCACCGTGCAGGTGCCGGCCAACCAGCGCGGCACGTCATGATGACCGTACCGTCGGCGATGGCCGGCAAGCCGCTTACTTGCCTTTGGCGTTGAAGGCCTTGGTCAGCGCATCGGCCGCGAATTGTTCCGCGTCCTTCGCCTTCGGCACCACCGCGCCCATGCCGAAGAATTCATGCGTCACGCCGCTGTACTCCTTGTACGACACGGTGACGCCATCCTTCTTCAGACGGTCCGCATAGGCTTTGCCTTCGGACAGCAGCGGGTCGATCTCGGCGGCGATGATGGTCGCCGGCGGCAGGCCCTTGAGCGTCGCGGCCTTCATCGGCAGCGCGTAGGGATTGGCCGGATCGCCGGCGTAGTGCTTGAAGAACCACGCCATCATCGGCTTGTTCAGCGGCTTGGCGTCGGCGTTCTTGACGTACGACGGCGTCGTCATGTCGGCGTCGACCAGCGGGTAGACCAGCAACTGCATCACCGGCAGCTGGGCTTTCTTATCGCGCGCCATCATCGACACCACGGTCGCCAGGTTGCCGCCGGCGCTCTCGCCGCCGACCGCGACGCGGGCCGGATCGCCATTGATCTCCTTGGCATGGGCCAGCGTCCATTCATACGCCGCATAGGCATCGTTCGGCGCGGCCGGGAACTTGTTTTCCGGCGCGCGATGGTAGTCGACCGCCACCATGATCGTTTTCGCCATCTTGGCCAGGGCGCGCGGCGACGCGTCGTAGACCTTGGTGTCGGCGATCACGAAGCCGCCGCCATGGAAGTAGACCATGACCGGGAACGGGCCCTTGCCCTCGGGCGTGTAGATATGGATCGGGAAGCTGCCTTGCGGGCCGGTGATGGTCATGTCCTTGACGCTGACGCCGGCTTCCGGCGCCGTGCTCTGGCTCATGTCCTTCAGCACCTTCATGACCGCGTCGGCGGGCGTCGGCTGCTTGCGGGCTTCTTCGGGCGTCAGGGTTTCAATCGGCTTGCCGCCGAGGGACGCCAGCGCGTCGAGCACCTTTTGCATATGCGGTTCGGCCTTCGCCGGCGCGTCGGCGGCGACGGCGTTGAACGAGGCGGCCAGCGCGGCGGCCATGAGGGTGGTGCGGATGATGGAAGTGGTCACAGATTCGTCTCCTGACGGTGGGCACGGCGAACCGTGCCGGTGGAACATCGAAGGTCCACTGTAGCAACCAAGGCGGAGAGTCTGTGTGAGCTAGCGCGCTTTGTGCAGGACAAAGCGGCCGGCGCGCGCGGTTACATCAAAATGACGTCGTACTGTTCCTGGTGGTAGGCCGTCTCGACCTGCAGCGAGATCTTCTTGCCGATGAAGTCGCCCAGCATCGCCAGGTGCTGCGATTCCTCTTCGAGGAACATGTCGACCACTTCCTGCGACGCGAGGATGCGGAATTCGCGCGGGTTGAACTGCTTGGCTTCGCGCAGCAGTTCGCGCAGGATTTCGTAGCAGATGGTGCGCGAGGTCTTGACCTGGCCCTTGCCGGCGCAGGCCGGGCAGGGTTCGCACAAAATATGCGCCAGCGATTCGCGGGTGCGCTTGCGCGTCATCTCCACCAGCCCCAGCGCCGAGAAGTTCGATACCGAGACCTTGGTGCGGTCGCGCGACAAGGTCTTCTTCAACTCGGTCAGCACGGCGTTGCGGTGCTCGGTGTTCTCCATGTCGATGAAGTCGAGGATGATGATGCCGCCCAGGTTGCGCAGCCGCAGCTGACGCGCGATGGCGTGCGCCGCCTCCAGGTTGGTCTTGAAAATCGTATCGGCGAAATTGCGTCCGCCGACGAAGCCGCCGGTGTTGACGTCGATGGTGGTCATCGCCTCGGTCTGGTCGACGATCAGGTAGCCGCCGGACTTCAGATCGACGCGCCGGCCCAGCGCGCGCAGGATCTCTTCCTCGACGCCGTACAGGTCGAACAGCGGCCGCTCGCCGGTGTAGTGCTGCAGGCGCGGCAACACGCCCGGCGTGTAGGCCTGGCCGAACTCCTGCAGGTTGACGTAGTTCTCGCGCGAGTCGACCTGGATGGTGGCGGTGTCGTCGTGGACGAAGTCGCGCAGCACGCGCTGGGCCAGGCTCAAGTCCTGGTGCAGCAGCGTGGTGGCGGGTTTGGTCTTGGCGCCGTGGACGATCGCGCCCCAGGTCTTGCGCAGGTATTCGACGTCGGCGGCGATATCGGAGTCGGAGGCGTCTTCGGCCTGGGTGCGCACGATGTAGCCGCCTTTTTCGTCGGCCGGCAGCAGGCTTTGCAAGCGCACCCGCAGCGCTTCGCGCTCGGATTCCTTTTCGATTTTTTGCGAGATGCCGATGTGGGCGTCCTGCGGCAGGTAGACCAGCATGCGGCCGGCGATCGAGATCTGCGTCGACAGCCGCGCGCCCTTGGTGCCGATCGGATCCTTGATGACCTGCACCGTCAGCACCTGGCCGTCGAACAGGATTTTTTCAATCGGCGTCGGCACCGCGTTCTGGCTGCCGTCGTGCGGGCGAGCTTCCCAGATGTCGGCGACGTGCAGGAAGGCGGCGCGTTCCAGGCCGATGTCGATGAAGGCCGACTGCATGCCCGGCAGCACCCGCACCACCTTGCCGGAGTAGACGTTGCCGGCCAGTCCGCGCGTCAGCGTGCGTTCGATGTGGAGTTCTTGCACCGCGCCTTGCAGGATCAGCGCGACCCTGGTTTCCTGCGGGGTGATGTTGATCAGGATGTCTTCGTTCATGTCTCTGCGGTCTGGCGTGCCGTTATTGTCTGTGTGGATGATCATACACGCGATCAGGCGTGCCGTGGCGGCGTGCTGGCCGCTAACCCGCACTGCGGCAAAAAGGGGGCCGGCCCACTGGGCCGGCGGGGCGCAGCCCCTACCCGGACCCTCGGTGTCTGACCCCCGTGGCCGGTTTGCGGGTCCACGTCTCAATCTCAGGGGAGCGGCAGGCCGGCCTGGCGCAGCAGCTGTACCGTCTCGTACACCGGCAGGCCCATGATGCCGGAATGGCTGCCGGCGATGTGTTCGATGAACTGCGCCGCCGGCCCCTGGATCCCATAGCCGCCAGCCTTGTCGTACGGTTCGGCGGTGGCGCAGTAGGCGGCGATGGCGGCCGGCGACAGCACGCCGAAGCGCACCTCCGACACCTGCGTCACCTGGCCGGTGAATTCGGCCGACCGCACCGCGATCGAGGTCAGCACCTGGTGCGTGCGGCCGGACAGCTTGCTCAACATCGCGATCGCTTCGGCGGCGTTGGCCGGCTTGCCGAGGATCTCGCCGTCGATGGTGACGGTGGTGTCGGCCGACAGCACGGCGCGCGGCGCCATGCGGCGCTTGACCACCAGCTCGGCGGCGAAGGCGGCTTTTTCACGCGCCACGCGGGCCACGTAGTCGAGCGGCGCTTCGCCGGGATGCACTTCTTCGGTGACGTCTTCGCCGCGCGGGCCGTCGCTGCGCAACAGCAGCAGTTCGAAATCGATGCCCACCTGGCGCAGCAATTCACGCCGGCGCGGGCTCTTCGAAGCGAGGTAAATCTTTTTTTCGACCGGTTTCATAGGTCAGACCCGATGGTAGGGGTGGTTCTGGGTGATCGACCAGGCGCGGTACAGCTGCTCGGCCAGCATCACCCGCACCATGCCATGCGGCAGCGTCATGCTGGAGATGCGGATCAAGCCTTCGGCGCGCGCCTTCAACTCGGGATCGAGGCCGTCGGCGCCGCCGATCAGGAAGGCGGTGTCGCGGCCGTCCTGCTGCCACGTCTCCAGCTGCTGCGACAGCCCGACCGAGGTCAGGTCCTTGCCGCGTTCGTCGAGCGCGATGATGCGCACCGATTTCGGCAGCGCCGCCTCGATGCGCTCGCGCTCCAGCGCCATCGCTGTGGCGGCGGTCTTGCTGCCGGAACGGTCTACCGGCTTGATTTCCTTCAGCACGATCCGCAGTTCCGGCGGCATGCGCTTCGCATACTCCGCGAAGCCGGTCTCTATCCAGGCCGGCATCTTGTGGCCGACCGCAGCGATGATCAGCTGCATAACGGATTACTCTTCGACTTTTTTGATGCGCTTGATGACGGTCTTGACCGGCGCTTCATCAGCCTTAGGCTTGGCGACCTTGCGCTTCGGCGGCAGCGCCTTCAGCACTTCGGCGGCGGCGACGGCCGACTTGGTCTTGCCGACCTTGATGGTTTTGCCGGCCGGGACGGCGGCAGCCTTCTTGGCCGCAGGCTTCTTGACGGCGGCCGGTTTGGCGGCGGCGGCCTTGCGCGCCGGGGTTTTCTTCTCGATCACCGGCTTGACTTCGGCTTCCTTCTTGCCGGCTGCCATGTGGCTGCTGATCTTCTTCGGCTTGGCGGCTTCCTCGCCTTCGTCGGTGGACTTGCGCTTGGCGGCGCCGACCTTCACCGGCTTGTCGCCCCACAGCTCTTCCAGGCGGTAGTAGGCGCGGATCGGCGCCTGCATGATGTGGACGATCATGTCGCCCAGGTCGACCAGCACCCATTCACCGGTGTCCTCGCCTTCCATGCCGTAGACGTCGCCGCCGGCGGCCTTGACCTTGTCGCGCACCGAGGCGGCCAGCGCCTTGGTCTGGCGGTTCGAGGTGCCGGACGCGATGGCGATCCGGTCGAACAAGCTGGTCAGGTGGGTGGTATCGAACAGGGCGATATCTTGGGCCTTGACGTCTTCGAGGGCGTCAACGACGAGGGATTGCAGTTTTTTGATGTCCATTTAGCTTTTGTAGAGATTATGTTGTTCAATATAGTCTAGCACTAGCGGCGGGATAAGCGAGTTTGCGCTGTCCCCCCGTTGTAATGCCGCACGTATTTGGGTGGCGGAAATATCCACCGCGAAGTCTTGTGCCAGATAAGTCAGACCGTGCGGCGTGGTACGGATTTGTTGCGGCGTTCCCAGTCGGCTGGAGAACGCGGTGGCCACCGCCGGCGGCAAGCCGGCGGCGTCCAGGTCGAAGCCGGGGCGGGCCGCTACGCAGATGTGGGCGTAGTCGAACAGCGCCTGCCATTCGTGCCAGGTATCGAGCCGTTGCAGCTGGTCGGCGCCCATCAGGAAGCTGATGGAGGCGGACGGACCCAGCTCGGCGCGCACCTGGCGCAGTGTGTCTATCGTATAAGTCGGCAGTCCCTGCTGGCCGCGTTCGATTTCCTGCAGGTCCACCGCGACCGCGAACGGCTGGCCGGCGAAGGCCAGCGCCACCATCTCGGCGCGTTGTTGCGGCGACGCCTTCAGCGTCGCGCGCTGCCACGGCAGTCCGGTCGGGATCACGCGCAACTGGTCCACCTGCAGCAGCTGCGCGAAATGCGCGCCTAATGCGACGTGACCGTGATGCACCGGATCGTAGCTGCCTCCCAGCAGTGCGACGCGATAGCCCACGTCGGTCACTCGGTCAGCCAGTCGCGATGCGGCAGGAAGTCGGAATACAAGGCCGCTTCCGCGCTGCCCGCTTCGGGTTCCCAGCGATAGCGCCATTTGACGATCGGCGGCATCGACATCAGGATCGCCTCGGTGCGGCCGCCCGATTGCAGGCCGAACAGGGTACCACGATCGAACACCAGATTGAATTCGACGTAGCGCCCGCGCCGGTAAGCCTGGAAGTCGCGTTCGCGTTCGCCGTACGGCGTGTCCTTGCGCCGCTCCAGGATCGGCAGGTAGGCCTTGAGGAAGGCGTCGCCGACGCTCTGCATCATGGCCAGGCTTTGCTCGGCGCCCGCTTCGTTGAAATCATCGAAGAAGATGCCGCCGACGCCGCGCGCCTCCTGGCGGTGTTTCAGGTAAAAATATTCGTCGCACCACTGCTTGAAGCGGGCGTGCAGGTTCTCTCCAAAAGGAGAGAGGGCATCGTGGCAAGTCTGGTGGAAGTGCCTGACGTCGGCCACGTCGCCGTAATACGGCGTCAGGTCCATGCCGCCGCCGAACCACCACGCCGGCTCGCCGTCGTCGGTGGTGGTGCTGAAGAAGCGCACGTTCATGTGCACCGTCGGCGCGTACGGATTGCGCGGATGGATCACCAGCGACACGCCCATCGCCTCCCACGGCTTGCCGCCCAGGTCCGGGCGATGCGCCGACGCCGACGGCGGCAGCTTGGCGCCCATCACGTGCGAGAAGTTGACGCCGCCACGTTCGATGACATTGCCTTCCTCGACCAGGCGCGAAATCCCGCCACCGCCCTCCGCGCGATCCCAGGCGTCGCGCAGGAAGGCCTTGCCGTCGAGCGCTTCCAGCGACGCGACGATGCGCTCCTGGAGCGCAAGCAGCCAGGCCTTGACGACGGCGGGATTCGGCGCGCTGGACATGACTTAGTGCTTCAGACCGCGCCAGCCGATGTCGCGGCGGCACTGCATGCCTTCGAACGAAATCTGGTCGACCACTTCGTAGGCCTGCTTTTGCGCCAGCTTGACGCTGTCGGCCAGGCCGACCACGCACAGCACGCGGCCGCCGGTCACCTGCAGCTGGCCGCCGACGTCGGCGGTGCCGGCGTGGAAGGTCACCGCTTCCGGCGTCTCGGCCGGAATGCCGTCGATCGCGGCGCCTTTTAGCGGCGCGTCCGGATAGCCGGCGGCGGCCAGCACCACGCCGACGGCGGTGCGGCGGTCCCATTCCAGCTCGATCTGGTCCAGCGTGCCGTTGACGGCGTGTTCCATCACCGCCACCAGGTCGGTCTTCAGGCGCGACATGATCGGCTGCGTTTCCGGATCGCCCATGCGGCAGTTGAATTCCAGCGTGCGCGGATTGCCCTGGGCGTCGATCATCAGGCCGGCGTACAGGAAGCCGGTGAAGACGATGCCGTCCTTCGCCATGCCGGCGATGGTCGGGTTGATGATCTCGCGCATGACGCGGGCGTGCATCGCCGGGGTCACGATCGGGGCCGGGGAATAGGCGCCCATGCCGCCGGTGTTCGGGCCTTCGTCGTTGTCCTTGAGGCGCTTGTGGTCCTGGCTGGTGGCCAGCGGCAGGATGTTTTTGCCGTCGCACATGACGATGAAGCTGGCCTCCTCGCCGGCCAGGAATTCCTCGATGACGATGCGCGCGCCGGCGTCGCCGAAGCGGTTATCGGCCAGCATGTCGTCGACCGCCTGGTGCGCTTCGTCCAGCGACAGCGCCACCACCACGCCCTTGCCGGCGGCCAGGCCGTCGGCCTTGATGACGATCGGCGCGCCGTTGGCGTCGATGTAGGCGTGCGCTTGCGCCACGTCGGAGAAGGTCTGGTACTTGGCGGTCGGGATGCCGTGGCGCTGCATGAAGGCCTTGGCGAAGTCCTTCGACGACTCCAGTTGCGCCGCTTCCTTGGTCGGGCCGAACACTTTCAGGCCACGGGCGCGGAACAGGTTGACGATGCCGCCGGCGAGCGGGCTCTCCGGGCCGACCACGGTCAGTCCGATGTTTTCGCTCTCGACGAAGTTCGCCAGTTCGTGCAGGTCGGTGATGTTGACGTTGACCAGGCGCGAATCGCGCGCGGTGCCACCGTTGCCGGGGGCGACGTACACCACCTGGATGCGTTCCGATTGCGCGAGTTTCCAGGCCAGCGCGTGTTCACGGCCGCCGGAGCCGACCACCAATATTTTCATAATTCCTCAGTCTTCGATCAGCGTGTTGGAATAGACCTCCTGGACATCGTCCAGCGCCTCCAGCGCGTCCAGCAGTTTTTGCATCTTGACGGCGTTGTCGCCGGTGATGACGGTTTCGGCGTCCGGCTTCATGATGATCTCGGCCACTTCGGCCTTGAAGCCGGCCGCTTCCAGCGCGTCCTTGACGGTGGCGAAATCGTGCGGACCGCAGATCACTTCGAAGCCGCCTTCCTCGTCGGCCACGACGTCCTCGGCGCCGGCTTCGAGCGCTACTTCCATCAGCGCGTCCTCGTTGGTGCCGGGCGCGAACAGGAACTGGCCGCAATGCTTGAACATGAAGGCCACCGAGCCCTCGTTGCCCATGTTGCCGCCGTTTTTGTTGAAGGCGTTGCGGACTTCGGCCACGGTGCGCACGCGGTTGTCGGTCATGCAGTCGACGATGATCGCCGCGCCGCCGATGCCGTAGCCCTCGTAGCGGACTTCCTCGTAGGCCGCGCCGTCCTCGCCGCCGGTGCCGCGGGTGATCGCGCGCTGCACGTTATCCTTCGGCATATTGGCGTCGGCGGCCTTGTCCACGGCCAGCCGCAGGCGCGGATTGGTCTGGATGTCGCCGCCGCCCATGCGTGCGGCGACGGTGATTTCCTTGATCAGACGGGTCCAGATCTTGCCACGTTTAGCGTCGGTAGCTGCTTTTTTGTGCTTGATGTTGGCCCATTTGCTGTGTCCAGCCATGTTCGGTCTTCCTTCGGCGCGGTTTTGTTGGTATGCGGTGAGGGCGGTATTTTAGCATAAGAGGACGGCCGGAAACCGCCGCCGCCGGAGGTGTAAGTCTCCCTCGTCCTCCAGAGGACGCATGTCACATGCGGATGACGATATTTATTCTTTTCATATCGCCGTGGTTGGCGAGGTGGCTTCAGTGACGATCAGCTAGCGGACACGCCAAGTGCGAGCTTAAGCGCGCTGGCTATGTCGCTGAGGCTTGCCGGGTTGGTTTGCGCATCATGCGCCAGGGCGGTTTTCAGCTCATCGCCTGTCATCGATAGCGAGGGAGACAGCGCAGCAAAGCCAACCGTGTTGACGACCAGCATACGCAATAATTCTTGCGCGACGCTATCCTCCCCTTCAGCAAGGGTTTCGTCTATCTCACCCAACAAGGCCTCGCTCAACGCCCGGTCACGTTGAATCCGTTCGTTGATTCCGACTTCGAAGTCTTGAGTCAGCTCCATAATATTCCCTCTTCCGCAGCTTTCTTTCGTCGCTTAAATTCTTCGTGCAGCATCTTGGCACGCGTAATATCATCCACCGATATTTGCATAGCCTATCACGGCCAGATTGACACGGCTCACCCATCGCGCGGAATATCAAAAAATCGGCTTGCCAAGCGGCAGCCGTCATTTGGCTTTACAATTTGTCCATGAATAAAAGCATCACAGACAACGCCCCGGCGCGCGCCGCCTATCTGGGCGGCTTGGGACTCGCCATCGGCGGCGCGGTGCTATTTTCGACCAAGGCCATCGTCGCCAAGCTGCTGTACCGCTATCAGATTGACGCCGTCACCGCGATCGCCTTCCGCATGATGTTCTCGCTGCCGGTGTTCGCCGCCGTGGCGTTCTGGAAGATGCGCACCGGCGCCCCGCTCAGCGCGTCGGACCGCTGGCGACTGGTCGGGCTCGGGCTGGTCGGCTACTACCTGTCCAGCTTTCTCGACTTCCTCGGCCTGCAATACATCTCGGTCGGGCTGGAGCGGCTGATCCTGTTCCTCACGCCGACCTTCGTGCTGCTGATCAGCTCCACCGTGCTCAAGCAGCACATCAGCCGCAAGCAGTGGCTGGCGCTGCTGACCTCCTACTGCGGCATCGTGTTCGTGTTCCTGCACGACCTGCGCGGCGGCGGCAACGTGGTGCTGGGCGCCACGCTGGTCACCGGCTCGGCCGCCGCCTACGCGGTCTACCTGCTGCTGTCCGGCGAAATGGTCAAGCGCCTCGGCGCGCTGCGGCTGGTGGCGTACGCGATGTGCGTCTCCAGCGCGGCCTGCATCGGCCAGTTCTTCCTGCTGCGCCCCGTGTCCGGCCTGATCCAGCCGCTGCCGGTGTACGGCCTGTCGCTGGTGAACGGCATCCTGTGCACGGTGATGCCGGTGTTTATGACCATGGCCGCCGTCGAGCGCATCGGCGCCGGCACCGCCTCGCAGGCTGGTATGATCGGACCCGTCTCAACGCTGTTCCTCGGCGCGCTGCTGCTGGGCGAGCCGGTCACCTCCTGGCAGTTGGGCGGCACCGCGCTGGTGCTGGCCGGGATCTATGTGCTGTCCAAAAAATAGAAAGATAGAGAGATGAAATTCCGCATTGCCCTGATCGCCCACGACAAGAAAAAAGACGACATGATCACGCTGGCCGGCGAATACAAGGCCTTCCTGTCCGGCTGCGCGCTGGTCGCCACCGGCACCACCGGCGGCCGCCTGATCGCCGAAGTCGGCCTGGAGGTGGACCGCAAGCACTCCGGCCCCTTCGGCGGCGACCTGCAGATCGGCGCCATGCTGGTCGAGGGCTTGATCGACTGCGTGATCTTCCTGCGCGACCCGATGACGCCGCAGCCGCACGAGCCGGACATCAACGCGCTGGTGCGCGCCTGCGACGTGCACAATACGCCGTGCGCGACCAACGTCTCGTCGGCGCATCTGGTACTGTCGCAGCTGCAGCTGCAAGCGGCGCAGAAAACAACGATCTAAACAATTTACGGAGGCAGTGATGGTCAAGGCAATCCGCATGAGCCGTGTCGGCGGCCCGGAGGTGATGGAACTGGTGGACATCGACCTGGGCCCGCCCGGTCCCGGCGAGGCGCAGGTGCGGCAGCACGCCATCGGCCTCAATTTCATCGACGTCTACTTCCGCACCGGCCTGTATCCGCAGCCGCTGCCTGGCGGCCTGGGCATGGAGGGCGCCGGCGTGGTCGAAGCGATCGGCGAGGGCGTCACCGAAGTCAAGGTCGGCGACCGCGTCGCCTATGCCGGGCGGCCGATCGGCGCCTACGCCGAGGCGCGCAACATGCCGGCCGCGCAGCTGCTGGTGCTGCCGGAGAAGGTCGGCTTCGACACCGCCGCCGCGATGATGCTGCAAGGCCTGACGGTGCAGTACCTGTTCCACCGCACCGTGCCGCTCAAGGCCGGCGACACCATCCTGTTCCACGCCGCCGCCGGCGGGGTCGGCCTGATCGCCTGCCAGTGGGCGCGGGTGATGGGCGTGACCCTGATCGGCACCGTCGGCTCGGAAGAGAAGGCGGCGCTGGCCACCGAGAACGGCGCGCACCACGTCATCAACTACAACACCGAGAACTTCACCGAGCGGGTCAAAGAGATCACCGGCGGCAAGGGCGTGTCGGCGGTGTACGACTCGATCGGCAAGGACACCTTCACCGGCTCGCTCGATTGCCTGCGGCCGCTGGGCACCATGGTCAGCTTCGGCAACGCCTCCGGGCCGGTGCCGCCGTTCAGCCTGGGCGAGCTGGCCAGCCGTGGTTCGCTATTCATCACCCGGCCGTCGATGATGGCCTACATGTCGACCCGCGAGGAGCTGGAGGCGGCGGCCAAGTCGCTGTTCGGCGTGGTCGGCAGCGGCGAGGTCAAGATCGACATCCGCCAGCGTTACGCGCTGGCCGACGTGGCCCAGGCGCACATCGAGCTGGAGGCGCGCAAGACCACCGGCTCGTCGATCCTGCTGCCATGAACGATTTGCCGGACGACCGCGACGACGACAAGGACGGCGACGGCGATTTCTCCGACATGCTGAGCGAGATGCGCATCCTGCTGCCGGGTGCGCAGATGCTGTCGGCGTTCCTGATCATCCTGCCGTTCAACGAAGGCTTCGCCAAGATCGTGCACATGGAGAAGCTGCTGTTCCTGGCCACCTTCTTCCTGTCGCTGACCAGCCTGGTGCTGTTGAGCGCGCCGGCGATCCAGCACCGGCTGATGCGGCCGCTGCGCGACCGGGCCCGCTTCAAGCGCATCGCCACGCGGCAGATCGTCGCCGGCGCGTTCTCGCTGGCGGTGGCGCTGGTGCTGGGCACCGATCTGGTGATCTCGGAAGTGTTCGGGCCGGTGGTCGGGATCGCGATGGCGCTGATCATGGCGGCGCTGGTGCTGTGCTTCTGGTGGCTGCTGCCGGCCTGGCTGAAACGCCATGATCGGGTTTAGGTACGCAAGCGTACAGAACGCTGCGCCGCCGCTGGGTACACTGTTCCTTAATGACTGGCTATCCCGGCCAGCCCTTATTCAGGAGCACTACCATGAACAAAGACCAAATCGAAGGCAAGCTGAAAAACATCGGCGGCAAGATCCAGGAAGAAGTCGGCGATCTGATCGACTCCCCTGAGCAAGAAGCCAAGGGCTTCCAGAAGCAGGCCGAAGGCAAGCTGCAAGAGAAAGTCGGCGACCTGAAAGAAGCCGCCCGCGTCGCCACCAAGTAATTGGCCGCCCCGCAAATGAAAAAGCCGAGCATTGCTCGGCTTTTTCGTTGCCTGGACCGGAATCAGTTGACCTTGGCCGGCGCCTCGCCCGCGACCTTGGCAGGCGGCGCTTCATAGGTATCGGTCTTCGGCTCGATCTTGATGTCGATCTTGCGCGGCACGCCGCTCTGGCCGGGGAAACCGGTGAACGCGCTCTGCACCAGCGCCGGCATCACATGCGGCGTGGCCTGGACGCCGCTGGTGTTCTGCACCGTCACGTCGTACAGCTTGCGGCCGCTGGTGCTGTTGATGGTCACGCGCAATTCGCGCTGATATTGGTGCCGGATGCGCTCGGTCAGCATCAGCGGCGGGCCGAAGCGCCATGGATCGTAGAACGGGCTATACCCCCAGCGCCCGTAACCGCCCCAGCCATAACGGCCGTAACCCCGACCCCAATACCCGCCCATGAACGGATCATCCGACTCGATCACCCGCACCGGATGGTCGATGGTCAGGAATTTCATGCCAACCAGCAACTTCGGCTGTTGGCCCTCGGCGGCCTGGGTGAAGCCCAGCTTGCCCAATTCGTTGCTCACAAGCACTTGATAGTTGCGGAATTCCAGCGTGTCGTACGCGCCCTGCGGGGCCTCGAAGGCGTACGATTTGTCCTGGATGTCGCCCTGCCAGTCGTTGAAGGCGGTGACATCGCTATGGATGGTGGTGGCGCAGCCGCTCAGCAGCAGGACGGCGGCGGTCGCCAGGGTGGCGAGATATTTCATGGTGGTGCCCCTCTCAGGTAAGACGGTATTTTCCAGAGCTAAGTGTATGACGCACGCCTGGAGCTTGCATGATTATTACAGATTGTTACGGCGGCGTGGAAACAAGCAACTTTACCGCGCCGCCGCAGGGCATTCAAGCGTCCGCCCGGACGCTGGTATTGGTAAAATAGGTTTTTGCCTACGTCACAGAGCCCCCAATGCGCACAGACAGCAGTCCCCAGACGATATTCCGCAAAGATTACACCCCGCCAGCCTTCCTGGTGGACACCGTTGAACTCGGCTTCGACCTGCACCCGGAACGCACCATCGTCGCCAATCGCATCACGCTGCGCCAGAACCCGGCGTCGAAGCGGCGCGACATCGTGCTGCACGGCGAGGACATCGAACTGGTCCAGCTGCGCATGAACGGCCAGCTGCTGGGCAAGGACGACTACCTGCTCGACCACGCCACGCTGACCATCAAGAAGGCGCCGGCGCAGGTGGTGCTGGAAATCGAAACGCTGTGCGCGCCGGTGCAGAACACCACGCTGTCCGGGCTGTACGTCTCGAACGGCAACTTCTTCACCCAGTGCGAGGCCGAAGGCTTCCGCCGCATCACCTTCTTCCCCGACCGCCCGGACGTGATGGCCAAGTACACCGTGATGCTGCGCGCCGACAAGGCCAGCTACCCGGTGCTGCTGTCGAACGGCAACCTGATCGAACAGGGCGACCTCGACGATGGCCGCCACTACGCCAAATGGGAAGACCCGTTCAAGAAGCCGTCCTACCTGTTCGCGCTGGTCGCCGCCAGGCTGGTGTGCCAGGAAGAGACCTTCACGCTGGCCGACGGCCGCGACGTGCTGTTGCAGGTATGGGTGGAAGAGGGCAACCTCGACAAGACAGACTATGCGATGCAATCGCTGAAGAACTCGATCCGCTGGGACGAGGAACGCTTCAACCTGGAGCTGGACCTGGACCGCTTCATGATCGTCGCCGTGGGCGACTTCAACATGGGCGCGATGGAGAACAAGGGCCTGAACATCTTCAACACCAAGTTCGTGCTGGCCAATCCGCGCACCGCCACCGACATCGACTACGCCGGCATCGAAGCGGTGGTCGGCCACGAATACTTCCACAACTGGACCGGCAACCGCGTCACCTGCCGCGACTGGTTCCAGCTGTCGCTGAAGGAAGGCCTGACCGTGTTCCGCGACCAGGAGTTCAGCGCCGACATGATCGGCACCGACACCGGCCGCGCCGTCACCCGCATCGACCAGGTGCGGACGCTGCGCCAGGCCCAGTTCCCCGAGGACGCCGGCCCGATGTCGCACCCGGTGCGGCCCGACTCCTTCGTCGAGATCAACAACTTCTACACCGTCACCGTGTACGAAAAGGGTGCCGAAGTGGTGCGCATGTACCAGACGCTGCTGGGCCGCGACGGCTTCCGCAAGGGCATGGACCTGTACTTCAAGCGCCACGACGGGCAAGCGGTCGAATGCGACGACTTCCGCGCCGCGATGGCCGACGCCAACGGCCGCGACCTGGGCCAGTTCGAACGCTGGTACTCGCAGGCCGGCACGCCGGTGGTCACCGCGCGCACCCGCTACGACGCGGTCAAGCGCAACTTCGACATCATCCTCAGCCAGCGCTGCGCGCCGAGCGCCGGGCAGCAGGACAAGCTGCCGTTCCACATCCCGGTCGCGGTCGGACTGCTGGGCGCCAGCGGCCAGGACCTGCCGCTGACCCTGGAGGGCGGCAAGCACGCCAAGGGCGCCACCACCATCGTGCTGGAGCTGACCGAGCAGGAGCAGATTTTCCGCTTCCGCAATGTCGACGAACGGCCGACGCCATCGATCCTGCGCGATTTCTCGGCGCCGGTGGTGCTCGAATACGACTACACCGACGACGAACTGCTGCACCTGTTCAGTCACGACAGCGACCCGGTCAACCGCTGGGAAGCCGGGCAGCGGCTGGCGATGGAACGCCTGCTGAAGCTGACCGCGCAAGTGGCGGCGGCCGGCGGCAGCGACGCCAACCTGAAGCTCGACCCGACCTTCATCAACGCCCAGCGGGCCGTCCTGACCGACGAGACGCTGGACGCGGCCTTCCGCGAACTGGCGCTGATCCTGCCGTCGGAAACCATCATCGCCGAGCAGATGGACGTGGTCGATCCGCAAGCGATCCACACCGCGCGCCAGTTCATGCGCCGCACCATCGGCGCCGCGCTGAAGGAAGAACTGATCGCGCAATACCACGCCAACCAGACGCCGGGCGACTACAGCCCGGACGCCCTGTCGGCCGGCAAGCGCGCGTTGAAGAACCTGTGCCTGTCGTATCTGATGGTGGCGCCGGACATGGCCGAACTCAAACTGGCGCAGCAGCAGTTTGAAAAAGCCGGCAACATGACCGACCGCTCCGCCGCGCTGGTGGCGATGATCCACAGCGGCGCCGCGACCGGCCCGTACCTGCAGAACTTCTACGAAGATTTCGAAGGCGAAGCGCTGGTGGTGGACAAATGGTTCGCCATGCAGGCAGCCGCGCCGACCACCAACGTCGCGGCGGTGCGCCAGCTGATGGCGCATCCGGCGTTCACGCTGAAGAATCCGAACCGCGCGCGCAGCCTGATCTTCAACTTCACCAACGCCAACCCGTCGCAGTTCCACGCGGCGGACGGCAGCGCCTATGATTTCTGGGCCGAGCACGTGATCAAGCTGGACGCGATCAACCCGCAGGTCGCGGCACGGCTGGCGCGCGCCATGGACCGCTGGCGCCGTTACGCGCCCGCGTTGCAGGCCAAGATGAAGCAAGCGCTGGAAAAAGTCGCCGCGCGTGCCAAGCTGTCGAACGACGTGCTGGAAGTGATCAGCAAAGCCTTAGCCAATTAATTTACATCCACTACAAGGGAACCCATGAAACGCGTCAGCCTCACACAATACCTGGTCGAAGAACAGCGCCAGAACAACACGATCCCGGCCGAACTGCGGCTGCTGATCGAAGTGGTCGCCCGCGCCTGCAAAACCATCAGCCACTCGGTGGGCAAGGGCGCGCTGGGCGAAGTGCTCGGCACCGCCGACACCGAAAACATCCAGGGCGAAGTGCAGAAGAAGCTGGACATCATCTCCAACGAAATCCTGCTGGAAGCGAACGAATGGGGCGGCCACCTGGCCGCGATGGCGTCGGAAGAAATGGAATCGATCCACCCGATCCCGAACCGCTATCCGAAGGGCGAATACATGCTGCTGTTCGACCCGCTGGACGGCTCGTCGAACATCGACGTCAACGTCTCGATCGGCACCATCTTCTCGGTGCTGAAAGCGCCGGAAGGCATGGGTCAACCGACCGAAGCTGACTTCATGCAGGCCGGCACCAAGCAAGTGGCCGCAGGCTACGCCGTGTACGGCCCGCAGACGATGCTGGTGCTCACCACCGGCAACGGCGTCAACTGCTTCACGCTGGACCGCGAGATGGGGTCGTGGGTGCTGACGCAGCGCGACATGCAGATCCCGGCCACGACCAAGGAATTCGCCATCAACATGTCGAACCAGCGCCATTGGCACGCGCCGGTGCAGCGCTACGTCGGCGAACTGCTGGCCGGCGACACCGGCCCGCGCGGCACCAACTTCAACATGCGCTGGATCGCCTCGATGGTCGCCGACGTGCACCGTATCCTGAATCGCGGCGGCATCTTCATGTACCCGGCCGACACCCGCGACACCTCGATGCCGGGCAAGCTGCGCCTGATGTACGAAGCGAACCCGATGGCCTTCATCGTCGAGCAGGCGGGCGGCGCGGCCACCGACGGCCAGAACCGCATCATGGAGATCCAGCCGCACAAACTGCACCAGCGCGTGCCGGTGTTTTTGGGCTCGCGGGACGAGGTGGCGGTGGTGACGGGCTATCATCAGGCCTGATTAGCTGATAAAACGCACAAGGCAATGATATTTTTGCATCATGACTCAAATTTATCGTTTTGGGACTAGCGTGTAGCAAGAAATATTTGTTAGAATGTGCGACTTCGCCGCTTTAGCTCAGTTGGTAGAGCAGTTCATTCGTAATGAAAAGGTCGCCAGTTCGATTCCGGCAAGCGGCACCAAGACACAAACCTGCGAACGCAGGCAAAAACCGCCAGACCCCGTTTTCATAGGGGGACGGCGGTTTTTTTACGTCCATCGATTTTGCAGACACCGGCATTTTTAGGCAAAATGCTGATACCATTTGCCAAAATTTACCAACGGATTTGGCAAAAATGGCGGCACCTAAAAAAGAGGGAACTATCTGGCGGCACCGCATAATGTTGGCCGGCGTTCGAACATCCGGCACGTTTGACACCAAAGCGGCCGCGCTGGCCTGGGAAGCCGAGCAGCGGGTGGCCACGCCAAAAGGAAAATTGGGCCTCACAAAGACGTGCGCCGACGCGTTCGAAAAGTACGAGCTGGAGGTGTCGAAGCAAAAGCGCGGCTATCGGTGGGAGGCGCTTCGGCTGGCCGCCATGGCGGAGACGGACCTCGGCAAGGTCAAGATGGTCGACTTGGACAGCACGCACATCGCCGCCTGGCGCGACCAGCGCCTCAAGCAGGTCGCTCCAGGATCGGTGACGCGCGAGATGAACCTGCTGTCGAACGTCTTTTCGGTGGCGCGGAAGGAATGGAAGTGGATCAGCACCAGCCCGACCGCTGATGTCAAACGGCCGAAGGCGCCGCCGGCGCGCAACCGCCTGATCTCGCAGCAAGAAATCGAGACTATGTGCCTCGCACTCGGTTGGCGGCACGATGTGGTCGACGTGGCGCCGACCACGAAGCAGCAGCGGATCGCGCTGGCGTTCCTGTTCGCGATCGAGACCGCGATGCGCGCCGGCGAGATCTGCGGCTTGAAGGCTGACGATGTCACGGGCCGGGTGGCCAGGCTGCATATGACCAAGAACGGTTTGCCGCGTGACGTGCCACTGTCAGCGCGCGCGCTTCAGATTTGGGAGATGGTGCCGGAAGGCTTCGGAGTGACGGCCGCAACGCTCGATGCGATGTTCCGCGTAGCGCGGAAGCGGGCGGGGATCAACGATATGACATTTCACGATACTCGGCATGAGGCGATAACCAGGTTGGCCAAGAAGCTGCACGTGCTTGACCTAGCCAGAATGGTGGGGCATTCCGATATTCGGCAATTGCAGACTTACTACAACGAGACAGCAGCGGACATTGCTAATCGCCTTTGAAAATTTATCGAATGGAAGGTGCCACTTATGAAAAAAAGTTTAGCAATCTTAATAGGTGTCTCGGAATATGACGACACCACCCTAAACTTGCCGCCTTGCGTTAACGATGTGCAATTAATGGAAAAAGTTGTTTTGTATGGTGGGCGCTTTACCGACGTAGTTTGTCTACCATCCACCGATGCCGCAGTTTTGAAAAATGCTTTAGCGGGAACTATTCAGCGATTCGCCCACGAAGACGTGGAAACTCTATTATTTTATTACAGTGGGCACGGCGAGTTTACCGAAAATAGTTTCCGCTTTCTTCTGAAGGACTTCTCGAAGCAAAAAGCGTCGAGTACGTCTCTTGCGATGAGTGATTTGGATCAGATGTTCCGGTCCCTAAATCCTGAGACCATGGTGAAAGTGATAGATGCTTGCTATTCTGGCGCGCCAATCATAAAAAGTTCCGAACAGTTGAGAGAAAATATATTTGATAAGGGCCTGTTCAAGAACTGCTATTTTTTATTCAGCTCACATTCTGACCAACGTTCGTATGCTGAAATCGGTTTGAGCGATTTTACTAAAAATATTGTTAAGTCAATCTCAGAATCCGAAGTTCCGGAAATTAGATTTCAGCAGTTGATTTCCTCGTTGACTGATGCATTTAGCCAGAATCAACGCCAAACTCCAATGTTTGTTACGCAGGGTTCTGGGTTACATTCGTTAGGCGAATATAGTGAAGATGCGCGTGATAAGCTTTCGAAATTTGTCGATTCTCCTTCATCGGAGGCTGTGGTCTATATCGAGGAAACAGTCGGGGAAGCCGCAGAAGTGAAAGCCCTTTCGTTGTTTGAACGGGCTTCTGCACATGCGAAAAAATATGTGTCTCGTGATACGGCGGAAGTACTATTAGACGCAGTCAAGTGCGACTTGCTCGGGGCTAAGATTGACAGTCAGTTTGCCGGGATGTATGAGGCCAAAATAGAATTCGAAGTCGATCCCAATAAAGTTCCTTTTAGAAAAGGTGTCGGAATTTGGCTGCATAATAATGCTGCTAGTGAATATTTTATGTTACCTGAATATTACGAAGAGGAATATGAAATTCCAATCTCTGAGTTCGAGCTAGTTCATATTTTTCGTAAAAAACGCACGAGAACTAGGTCAGTCGTTCACGGATTTAGAACAGGTCTACACGGTCTACCATTCGTCGCGGCATCCCTGGAAATGAATCCGCTGTTGGAGAATCTTAAGAAATATGGAATGTGGCTTACATTTGCATTGTCGAAAACCCACATTACCTTCTTTTACGCTTTCGTTAATTATTTGGAAAATGGTTGGGGGGATTATTCGGCTGAAGATGCTCAAGATTTTAATATCCAAAAATACTCCCTGACTGCATCTGCGCCACAGGAAATGGTGAGTGGCATTCTGAATGATTTTATGATTTGGGTCCGGGAACGCGCCGAAGTTGAATTGGATCGTCAGGACTTTAACTGAGGTCCTGCCGAATCCGGTAACTAGCACTGATGTTTTTCTGCCCACGTGACCACCTCGCGCGCTTTATAAAGCGCTTGAGCTCGACCTTTTACAGGGAGGCGAATCGGCTTTGGGAAGGATGGGAGCGAGATGATGTCGCTGTACACACGGTCCCTGGAACGGTGCAAATATGCCGCGATGTCGTTGGTATCCCACAACGCGATCGAGATCGGTTGCTGCGGCGCCGGCGCGGTCAGGCGCGCCAGCAGTTTTTCGAGAAGTTCGTCGGTGCTCATGTTAATCTCCATTGTTCGTTGCTGCCACGCGGTCCAGGCGCTCGATCCTGGTTGGTGTTCATGCGGCCTCCAAGTTTCGTTCGGCCGCTGGCGCGCGCGGCACCTCCTTTTTGCCGAAGGCCTGGCCCCAGTAGGCATGTGGTGCTGGGTCTTTGGCGTGGGACATCAGCGGCATGATGATCAGCATGAATTCCTGCGCGTTGCAAAACTCTACGACCAACGATGCGGTTGGCCCGGCCTGCCAGAAGCGGATAGCGCGCGCGGTTCCCTTGGCGAGCGGATGTGCCTTAGCGGCCAACTCGTGATAGCGCACGTCGATTGCGTCGGCGCCGCCGGGCAGCAGGCGGTCGAAGGGAGGCATCACCTTGCGCCAGTCGACGTAGCTGTTCGCCAGGCCGGTAGTGTTCACGATGCATTTTCCCGGCTGCAGGTATAGCTCTTCGAACGTCTGGCCTTCGGAGATGGTGAGGCGTTGCGTCTTCTCGTCGAGGGTGGCCACCGCGTCGACACTCCCACGTTTCTTCGCGCCGTGCCGCGCAGCGTCGGCATGTACGCTGAACGTCGTCGGTGCTTCGCATATGGCGGAAACGTCGCGCACGCACATCATGGTGTGGCCGTTGCAGGCGATCAGGACGGCGCCGCCATCCTCGTGTGGGGCGATGTGGATGGCGTTGAGGTAATACCGGATATCGTGCTGCTGAGCCTTGAAGGGCAGCAGGTGCTTCAGATAGGTGGCATTGAACTGGATCATGATTATCCTTAAACGGAGATACGAATTTGCTCTGCCGGCGGATGGTCGGCCGGCTCCTTTACCTGCATCGCCCGCATGCTGCCGGTGCGCAGGTTGACGAAGGCGCCGTGCCAGGTGAGCTGGCCGTGCCGGAAGAGCTCCCACAGGATGTGCAGTGCCGGCGTCACGATCGACTGATTGACGAACAGCTCCTGGCGCTCCAGTGCCTCGGCCAGGCCGCAGCTCGGTGTGTCGTCCTCGATGGCTTTCGCGTCGACCAGTTCAGGTAGCACCTCATACGGGCTTGGCAGGCGCGCGCTGCCGGCCGGGCTGGCGCTGACCGCGCGCAGTTCGCCGAACAGCACCTGGCCGTCGGCCGCGCGATTGCCCAGGTCCATCAGATACATCGGGCAGCTGCGGCTAAACGTGCGCGAGATCTCGTGCCTGGATTTGGCGCTGTCGACGCAGACGATGATGATGTCCGCGTTGAGCTTTTGCCAGTCGTAGCGCCCGAAGTACGCCTTCCAGTTCAGGCCGAAATACGCGTTGACGCGATTGATCAGGGTGTGCGCCTTGCTCGCGCCGATGTCGAACGCGCCGAAGAGTTGGCGGCCGATGTTGGCCTCGCTCACCGTGTCCGGATCGAATGCGCATACGGTCAGGCCGGGGTGGTCTAGCGCGACCATGGCATGGTTCAGGCGCGCGAGGCCCGTGAGCATTTGGGAGCCGTTGCCGCCGCAGCCTACCAGGGCGATCTTGACCTGGTGCTGCAGGAGCTTGGCGGGGATAAGGTGGGGCATGTAAATTCCGTAGGTGCGTGGGTTAGCCGAAGATCTTTTCCGCCGGCACCTGGATAGGCAGGTACAGGCCCAGCACGCACAGGCGGAACGCAACCGTCGGCATGTTCTGGTCCAGGTTGCCGAAGACGCCGGCGATCTTGACCGTGCCTGCGTCGTCCGCGTCGTCGGTTGGGCTGAAGAACGCGGCAGCGTGGCCGTGGCTGTGCAGGTCCATGGCGATGCTTTCGCTACCGTCTTCGGCCAGGTCGACCTGTTCGTACTGGATCCGCGATGCGGTCGCCTCGCCGATGATCTTGGGCATCTTGATCGACCACTGCTTCAGGTCGCTGTTCCAGATCAGGCTGGCGGCAGACTCGAGCGGCGCCGCTTCCATGGCGTGCACAGCGAACTCGCGCATCTGCTCGAGCGCCGTGCCCAGCTGGCCAAACGCCAGTTCCACTTTGTTCGCAAGCGCGCCGTACGGGATGCGCACCGAAGTGTGCTCCGCCAGACGGTGAATGAAGTGGAGCCATGGCCGGCGCACTTCCAGATACAGGCCGTCGGCGGCCAACAGGAAGCGATGGCCAGCGTCCTGCAGCGGGTGGAAGGGACTGTGCGCCGGAACCGCAGCGATCGGCGCCGCCTTCAGCAGCGCGACGTCCAGCTGGAACTTGTCGGCATCGATGTTCTGTTCGTCGACCGCCAGCACCATCGGACGCTGTTCGGCGATCGCGCGTTCGGTCTGTTCCGCAAAGGCGGCGTACGATGCGCGCGTGATGTCAAGCAGCTCTTCAAATTTGATAATCAGGTCTTGGCCGTTCATATTGGATCCTCGGTTAAATTTCGTTACGGTTGGATGAAGCGATCCGTTCGATCGCCGTTTTCAGGGTGGCCTTAGCCTGCTTCAGCGCGCGGCGCATAGCCACGGCATCGGCGTTTTCAAGCTGATCGAGCCACAGCTGGCGCATACCGCCGCGATACTTCACGGCGCCAGCGTGGTTCGGATGCGTGAAGTGACTGCGATAGAACGCATCCTCGTATTGCCCGATTGCGTCGCTGCTCGGCGCCGCCGGCATTTTGATATTGCCGACGCAGATCCTTCCGTCAGGGCTGACGTTGAAATGCGGCGAGTGGAACAGGGGCGTGCTCAAATCGGGGCGCACCGAATCGCGGAGCGCGAAGACGTGCCAGCTGTGTGGCTGTGCGACGAATACGAGCGCCGGGTGAGCGGCCAGTCCATCATGATTGCCGATGCCGCCGTCGTCGCCTTTGAACCACGTTTTGCGCACCACCGCCGGCGCCCACCAGGCCATCATGTTCGGCGCGGTGTACAGGAGGTTTTCTGGCACGAAGCCAGCGTAGGCGGTGGCCGCTTCGACGGCTTTCGCGAACTTGCTGAGGCTCGCGCGGCTCATCGGCGTACCGGCGCTGATGATCGAGCGGCTCGGCATTTCGGCGTCGACCTCCACAATATGTGTCGTTGCGTACACGCTGCCGCGACCCGATTCATACAGCAGCACGGCGGTCTTCAACTGCAGCGTTTCATCGCTGCTAGATAGCAAGCGGACGTTACTCATACAGGTTCTCCGATCAATTCAATAAGTCGCTCGGCCAGCGCCGCCAGCTGGAGGATCTGCTCGGTGCGCGCCGCGTAGTTATGAAACGCGGCACTGTTAAGTTCGAGCGGATAGCTATCGATGAATTCGACGCATTCACCACCCTGATAGGCGAGATCAACCGCTTCGTCGATCGCTTGGCCGACAACTCCGGGGCAGGTCCAGAGCAGCACCATGCATCCTCCAACCATCTCGTGGCCGGTGCGGTGCGACCCGACATCTGATGGGCAAAGCAAGAAGGTGCTGCTGGACGCGAAGGCAGATAGGGCATCGCACGCCGAAATTACATCGCGGGCGAACGGTGTCGTCGCTGCCGCCACCAAGGTGGCCTTCGGCAGAGTCTGACGTGGTGCGGTTACCCAACGTGGCATGTGCTCATAGAATCGTTCGCGGGTCATAATGTCGCTATCGCGCAGCACGTCGTCGGCCGTTTCGTAATTGTTGTCCACGCGGAATTGTTCGATCAGATCCGCATCGTTTTCCGAATGATTCCACCAGAGCCAGTCCGCCCATTCCACGGCGCGCCACGGGTCCAGCGCGTTTGGCAGATGCATGCACGTGTGCAGCAACACCGCGAGTACTTCTTGACCGAAGCCTGGCAGGAGTGCCTCAAGTTCGAGGAGGCGGCGCTGCAGCGTCCAGCGCGGAACCTCGAAATCGCTCTGCTGGCTGATGCAGAACCATGCGACTGGCGGCGAATCCTCCTGCTCGTGGCGGCCGGTGAGATCGTCCAGTTCCTGAACATGCAACGTCCACCGAAAATATTTCATCGGGTTTCTTGCATTCAGTTCGGTCCACCAGGTGCCGAGCGCCTGCTCCACCAGCTTGTGTTCGTGTGCGGCCGGCTCCGCCAGCATGCTGTCGGTGATCAGCTCGGCATCGATTAGAGCGATCGCCAGCGGCGCCGCCAAAATGGCTTCACCGGGGATGTGATAACGCGTCGGCACCTCCCTGCTGATAGTTGGGAGCGACAGGGCATGCGACATCATGGGAGCACCCCGTGTGCTGCCGCCGGCGCGAGCAGGCGAGCGCCGTCGAAATGGCTGTCCGTGGCGACGAGGCGCTGGATAGCGCGCGCGGTCGCGTCGGTTGCCTGGGCGCGCGTGATCACGTTGAGTCGCTTCTTCCCAGGTGCGAGCGTACCCGTTGCGCGCAGGCGGGCGAGGGCGGTTTCGCGGGTCAGCATGATTAGGCGGCCGATGCGGTGCAATGCTTGCCGTGCAGACCCAGCAGGCGCATGCGCGAATCGCAGTCGATCTTGATGACTTCGTTCTTCGCCAGCGATTCCTGCAGGTCTTTGATGAACTCGGCGTCACCGGCGTCGAGCCAGTTCGCGTGCAGCAGCTCCGCGACGTCGTTGATCATGTCGGCCAGGTTGGCGCCGCCCTTGGTACCCACCGCGCGGCGGAAGGTGTAGATGGTCTTGTTGCCGACCTGCTTGGGCCCTTCGATGTCGGCGCTGACGATCTCCGGATAGACGTTTGCGTAGAAGTCGCGCACCTGGGCCAGCGGCATGGACGGAAGCGGGTCGGCCAGGCGCACGCCGTTGTAGCTGAATTCGCGTTCAAGTTGTTCGATTTTCATGTGGCGACCTTAGAAGAGGTTGAGGGTCACGGTGTCGACGACGGGCGCCGGCGCGGGCGTTGGCGCGGGTGCGGGTGCTGCGGCGTCGTGCGCTGGCGATGGCGGGCTGCTGGGCGGCGACGAAATCGGTGCGGGCGCGTTGCGCGGTTTGCGCGGCGCCTTGTCCTCCTTCGACTTGTTTGCGGCGCTGCGGGGTTTGCCGTTGGTGCTGCTCTTGCCCTCCACCTCTTCTTCGTCGTCATCGTCGTTGGTGTCGGCGGCAGCCTGGGCCTGCTCGATCAGCGAACGCTTCGGCGCGTGCCAGATGCCGATGGCCGCGGCGAAATCGGCGTCGAGCTCGTCGGCGGTGCCGGTCAGCACCAGGGGCTTAAGAGCATGCGCTTTCGGCTTGTCGCCGGGATAGGTCGGAGTGATGCTGACGCGCAGCTGGCCGTCATCCTCGCCGGCGACGACGAGCATGAGCGTGGCATTTTGCGCGAGCGCTTTCAATGCGTTGAACATAGCGATCCTTCTTGGATGGTGGTGGGGTACTACAGGGTTAATCGTTGTCGTTCGCTTGCAGCTTCTTCGGATCGAACCTGGCCCGGCTGCGCATGTGCTTGCGGGCCGCCGCGTACAGCGTCGCCTTCAAATTTGGCACCTTCAGCATGTCGTCCAGCGACATCGAGATGCGGCACTTGCGGTGCGCGATCTCCAGCGCGGCGCGGTCGGGTTCGATGCGGGCCATGGTCAAAGTCTTGAGTGGTCAATTCGTGGCGGCCGCTGCTTATTCGGCGAGGCCTGCGGCGCGCATTGCGTCGTCGAACGCGATCGCCTGCGGGAAGTTGGGGTTCGGCTCACGCAGGAAGATGATCGCGTCCGCCGGCAGCGGCTGCGTGTCGTGGTCGAAGTCCAGCGCCTGGACCTTGCCGTAGTGCGCGCACAGTGCCTGGGCGTTTTTGGTCTTGCCGCAGCCGGCGGGGCCGTGAATTATTACTGCCCTGTCCGACGTGTTTTTCTTCTTTGCCATGGTGGTGCTCCTGCTGATTAGAGTGGTTTGACAGAAATGCCGCATGCATCGAAGTGCAGGGCGATGAAGTCGCCGACGTCGCCGCTGCCGGCGCCGATGGCGTAAAACTTGATGGGGGCTTGGTCGGGCAGGCAGACCGTGACAGCGAAGGTGGTCATGAGGCCAGCCGAATTGTCATGACGCGTGCGTACGTGGCCTTTCCCGCTTCGAGTTTGGATTGCCAGTACTGAGGATCGAGGCCGTCGTCGACCGACGCCTGAAATTTCCAAATCTGCAGTTGTAGCGCGACGAGAATTTCTTGCGTGTCCGCCTCGGTCAGGGCGTTCAGTGCTGCTCGGCGGGTCGTGGGTGGCATATCTTCTCCATCAGCAAGTTGCTGTAATGGAGGGATATTAGTCGGACTGCTTATTGTTGTCAACAGTCAGACTAATAATTTAGTATGAGGTTTTGCTGTTGCCGTTGTTTTTTCTAGAACGGGACGGGTCTATCGACCTGAGGCCTATGATGATCCCGCCAGGGCAGTTCATCTGCGTTTAGCAAACAGATAAAATTATTGAGATCAAAATACGCGTAGCTTCTGGAAAAGCCGTGCACGCGCGGTGAGAGCAAAACGATTGGTAGGGTGGGAAAAATCCTCGCTGCGTCTTTGATAACTCGCCGCGCATTGTCTGGATAAGTTTGATCAGATTCCACCAGAATGACGGCAAGGGATACGCCCCGCACTACTACCGTCGCAGCCCTTAGTGTTTGCATGGCATGGTAAAACGATTCACAGGCGGTCCCTGAAATTTCGCGGTTCGAATCGCACGACACGGCCGACAACGTTACAGTCGCCTTGTTTGCAAGGTTCTGGCCTGAATTCGGGATTTTCTGAAGCCAGCCACCATTCGCGTCGTTCGTACTTCAGACGCTTAATTACCGCTTGGCCATTGTAATTTAAAGCAAAAACGCCGCCATTCACGCGCGCACGGTCATTAATATTGATGACCGCGATGTCTCCTTCATACATCAGGGGCACCATGCTATCACCTTTAACTTTTATGCCTAGGAGTGACTGTGGGTCGAGGTCATTCTCCTCCACCCATTGTCTCGGCACGTGAAGTTTACCGCCATCTTCAAACGCATCCTGCGTCTCGAAGCCCGTGACTCCCGCCTGCAGGTGTAGGGCAACCATTTTTATTCCGACTGTCTCTGGCGCCATGTCGTCGTCATCGGTAATGCCCCGTGCGCCTGGGAATGCTAATGCGCCGCCGGAGTCATCAACGTTTGTGATTGCATCTGAAAGTTGCGAGATTTGTTGAGCCAGCGTTGTGCTGAAGTCGCCGACCTGCACGCCAAGTAAATGCGCAAGCTTGAGCGCGGCATCGACGTTCAGCGGGATTTTCCCGTTGAGGTATTGCGCTAGCGCGCTCTGACCGAAACCAAGATATTCGGCTGCGGCCTCTTGAGACGGCGGCAGGCGGGCATCACGACGTGTTTGTTGCCACTGAAGAAATAACGACTTCAGCTTTGCGGCGTCGGTGAGTTGTTGTTGGGATAGGGGAAGGGCTGGCATCTGTCAACAATATAAGGAACACTAATAAAATTCAATTAGTCAGACTGTTGACATAGATAAGCAGTCAGACTAATATTTGACGTATGAACTCAATCTCTTCGATACGAGCGCGACTCGGCGTGACACAAATGGTGATGGCCGATGCTTTGGCCGTGACGCAAGGTAACGTTTCCCATTACGAGCGGGGGCAGCGTATGCCTCCAGATGTTGCGGCCCGGCTAATTCGGTACGCGCAATCAATGGGACATCGCGTCACTTTTGATGAGATATACGGGATGTCTGCATTGGAAGACATGCAGCAAAACCCGTCCGGGTGTGCTTCGAATCCTCTTCAAAGTTAATAGAGCGCGACGTATTTCGCCGGCACTGAAGCGCTGGCTCTTTTTTTGCCCAAGAGATTGCCTCTAGGAAATTGATTTCACAAGGGAATGACATGAATAAGAACAACAAGCCCGCCGCCTGGCGCGGCAAAACCTCTCGCGTGAAGTTTCCCGGTGGGACGTCCATGCGCCGAGCCAAGCGCTCCAAATCATTGTGTGCTCCGCTGGCGCCGCCCACACCGAGGTCGCTCTGGATGCGGCTAGGGGATTGGTTGACGTGGGACGGTAAATCGCGAATAGGTCCCGGAATTGGGTAGCAGCCGAATTCAGGTTTGGAGAGCAAATAGGGGCGCATTGGGATTTGGGTTTGTCGATTATCAATGAGGCAATCGTATAGCGCGGTGGCCAGGTTTACAACGTAGGGAATGGAAGGAATACCTGTGAGCGATTTCACGCAGTCTTTTAAGGACATGATCACCGTGCACGGCTGGAATGGCACTGCCGCCACATTAGGCATGAAGCGATCTTCGCTGGAGGCCCGTGTGTACGAGCTGAACGGGCACGGCATGCGCGTCGAGACCGCGATGATGGTGCAGGCATATTCCGGGACGACCTTGTTCGCCCAGGCCGTGGCCGCAGCGTCGGGGGGAGTCTTCATTGAATTGCCGACTGCTGGCCCGCTGGATGGCGTCGAACTGGAAAGTAAGTTCCACGAACTGTACGGCGAGATCGGCGACCTGTCGCGCGAGTACCGCGCGGCCATTGAGGATGGAGAGATCGATGCGCGCGAGCGCGTCAAGCTGCAACGCATCGAGGGTGCTATGCACAAGACGATGAAGGAGCTGATGACGACGATGTTCCGCGTTTATTGCCGCAGGCCTGCGGATGCGGCCGCGCGTGAGGTGGCGAAGTGAGCCAGGGCGTGCTTGTCGCAGTCCCTGGCTCAAGCGGAGGCGCGTATCTCGATCTGGTTCTTGCAGAGCGGCGTGCCCGGCTCGCTGTATTGCAGTGCCATCTAAAGGCCGCTTTGGTGGCCAGCGATGGCGAGCTGACGGATTCTATCGTGCGGCTGGAGGCAGAGTCCAGCCTTCTAGCTCTTCGGATAGAACAAATCGAAGGTGCTCGAAGCTCATTCCAATGACATCGCGCGGGAGCCACGAGAATTTATGGATCAGGTAGAAGTGCACCGCGTCGATACCTTTGACGGACCTATAGCCCTCGCGTTCGGCGATAACGTCGCCGAACACTTCGAGGCCGTAGTTCAAGCCGCCGGACGCTTCATGATAACGACGCTTGTTCTCGTAAATTTCCTTTTGCATATTCGTTTTCCAGGTGACGTTAATAAAGTGACAGCAAACAATCTTCTCACACTTGGGTCGGCGGTTGCTGGAAGCCCGAACGGGGTCGCCAGCGAATGAATTATTACCCCCATCACATCGGCGACTTCAATAGCGAGACCAGGCATTGCAATCGCCTGGAGCGCAGCATCTATCGCGACATGCGCGACTTGTATTTCGAGCTGGAAGCACCGTTGCCCGCCGACGAGTCGAAGCTGTTCCGACGCCTGCTCATCATTTCGCCTGAAGAGCAAGATGCGGCGCGCCAAGTGCTGGCGGACTTCTTCGTACTGACTGAACCGGGCTGGTTCAACCAGCGCTGCCAGGACGACATCAAGAAGTATCAGGAGGGTCTGGAGAAGGCGAGCGCTGGAGGCAAGGCCCGAGCGGCGAGACGTCAGGCGGCGCCGGCATCGGATCCGATGCAAGGCGCGCAGGCACCGCTTGACCTTGATCCGATAACTAGCGAGCAGGTTGCGCGCACGGTGCGCGAACAGTGCGCGCAGGATGCGAGCAGCATGCGCGAAGGTGCTAACCAGAACCAGAACCAGAACCAGAACCAGAACCAGAACAACCCCGCAGCACAGCCAACACAAATCGAAGACTGCGCGCGCGGCGCAACCCCGGCCGAGTTGAGCATCGCGCTGCGCCAGCAAGGCATGCGCTGCCAGCCGGCGGATCCTCGGCTGTTCGAGCTGTCGCGGCAAGGCCTGACGGTGGAGACCGCGATTTCGGCATACACCGAGGCGAAGAAGACGAAGGGCGGCGAGGAGATCAAGCTGGGCTACCTGGTGGCGATTCTACAGCGCTGGTGCGCGGAGGCGGCGCAGCTGCGCGTGACCGGCGCGCTGCCGCCAGCGCGGGCCTCGCCGTCCGGCGAATCGGCCAAAGACCGCGAACGACGCGAAACCCTGCAAGGATTGACTGGAGACGACGAACATGCACGACAGCCTCGATTTATCGACATCAACACCGTGGCCGGCTGAGGCCATACCCAAGCACTGGATCGAGAGCCTGTTCAAGAAAATGGCTTTCACCTACGGCACGAAGCTGGCCGACCAGTGGCGCGGCACCGACACCGCTGGAGTGAAGCAGCATTGGGCGCTTGAGCTCGGTGCGCTTACCAACGCGCAGCTGTGCGCTGGCGTCGCCGCGCTGAACACCCGGCCATGGCCGCCCACGCTGCCGGAATTTATCGCCATGTGCAGGCCGCCGGTAGATCCGATCGTGGCGTTTCACGAGGCGGCGGAGCAGGGTGCTCGGCGCGATCGCGGCGAACCGGATACGTGGTCAACGCCAGCGATCTATTGGGCCTGGGTCCGTGTCGGCCGGCGCGAGGTTGCGACGCAGCCGTACGCTGTGCTGCGGACTCGCTGGGAAGCCGCGCTGATCGCCGAGCTGGGGAAGGCTGAGATTGAGCAGGTGCCGGCGCCGGCGCCGCAGCTGCCAGCGCCCGGGAAGAGCGCGACGGCGCCGGCCAAGGCGAGGGAACTGCTCGCGCGGATGAAGCTCAAGGACCAGAACACGAAGCCCGAGGGCGACGGCCGCAAATGGGCGCGTGACGTGCTTGCGCGCGGCGACGCGGCGTCGATCCACTGCGTGAAGATAGCGCAGCAAGCGCTGGGGATGCGCTGATGGCCATTGACGTGCGACAGGCAATCGTCGGGCTGACCTCGACCGTAGTCGGGGGCCAGAAGCAGGTGCGGTTCGCCACCAGGGTGGCGCTGACGCGCACCGCGAAGAGGGCTGAGCTGGCGGAGGTGCGCGAGATGCGGGATGTGTTCCGCAACCCCACGCCCTTCACGCTCAGCAGCACGTTCACGCGGCCTGCCACGACGACCAGGCTGGAGGCCGAGGTAAAGCTGAAGGACGATTCGACCAAGGCTGTGCCGGCGTCGAAGTTCCTCGCCGCACAAGTGAGCGGCGGTCAGCGAAAGCTCAAGCGCTTCGAGGTGGCGCTGACCGCTGCTGGCGTGATGCCGGTGGGCTACCGCGCAGTGCCGGGGCAGGGCGCCAAGGTGGACAACTACGGCAACATGAGCCGAGGGCAGATTGTGCAGATCCTGGCTTTCTTCCGTGCCTTTCCCGAGATGGGCTACAAGGCCAACATGACCGACAAAGGCAAGGCCCGCCTCGCGCGCGGCAGCAAGCGCGTGCAGGGCTTCGTCTACTTCGTCGGCACTCCAGGCGATCGGCTGCCGTTTGGCGTCTATCAGCGCATCAACTTCAATGGCGGCACGGCCATCAAGCCGGTGCTGCTGTTCGTGCGCTCAGCCCTATACCAGCCCATCTTCGACTTCAAGTACGTGGTCGAGCAGACGGTCAAGACCGACTTCGACGGCGAGTTCACGCGCGCCTTCCGCGAAGCGCAGGAGACCGCCCGATGACCAGCCGTCAACCCCGCGCCCGGGGCATTTTGATGTGTCAGGAGCAACAGACCGATGGGTCGAAAGTTGCATCAGTGGCAACATCAAATATTTCCCCAAGGTACTCCCCAGCACTGGCTGTCAGGGGTAATTCGAACCCTGACTTCGCGCTAGTCACAGGCCCATTCCTAGGGGGTTGTATTGTCAGATCGTGACCTGACCAAGCCTATGACTCAGGCGGATTTCGGTTCGCTGGTCGGCATCAGCCAGCAGGCTGTCGGCAACCTGGTGGGACGCGGCGTGTTGGATACGAGCGCGCCGGGCTTGCAGGTGCTGCACGCCTACTGCTCGCACTTGCGCGAGCAGGCCGCCGGCCGCGCCGCCAGCGGCGATCTGGACTTGGCGACTGAGCGGGCCGGGCTGGCGCGCGAGCAGCGCATCCGCGTGGCGCTGCAAAATGCGGTCTCGCTGAAGGAGCTGGCGCCGGTGGCGCTGCTGGAGGAAGTGCTGTCCAAAGCCGGCGCGCGCATCGCCGGCATGCTCGACGCCATACCCGGCGGCGTGCGGCGCCGCGTGCCGGCGCTGTCGGCCGAGGAGATCTCGACCATCGGCGCCGAGATCGCGCGCGTGCGCAACATCGTGGCGGCCATGTCGCTGGCCGATCTGCGGGATGAGGAGGCGACCGACGACGTTGACGAGTCGACCGAAGAGGAGATCGATCCGTGAGCAACATGTACGAGGTTGTCAACTGGAAATCGCAAGAGCTGGCCTCGACGCTGGCGCGCGGGCTGGGCGCCTTCGGCGTGCCCGAGCCGATGACGCTGGAGGAGTGGTCACGCGCGAACTTTTACCTGTCGAAAGAATCGTCGTACGTCGAACAGGACTGGCGGCCATGGCCGTTCCAGCGCGCCATCATGGCGTGCATCAGCAACGACGATATCCGTTTCATCGACTTCATGAAGTCGGCGCGGGTCGGCTACACGAAAATCCTGCTGGCCGCGATCGGCTACTTCGCCGAGCACAAGCGCCGCAACCAGGTGCTGTGGCAGCCGACGGACGGTGACAACGACGAGTTCGTCAAGACCGAGCTGGACACCATGCTGCGCGACGTCAAGGTGATGGCCAAGGCGATGCCGGCCCACATGGCGCGCAACAAGGACAACACGCTGGCGCAGAAGAAGTTCTTGGGCTGCCTGCTGCACACGCGCGGCGGCACCGCAGCGCGCGCGTACCGCCGTATCTCGGTGGACGTCGCTTTCCTCGACGAGCTTGATGCGTTCCTGCGGGACATCGAGAAGGAGGGCTCGCCCGATAAGCTGGCGGCCAAGCGCGTCGAGGGCGCGACCTTCCCCAAGATGGTCACCGGATCGACGCCGAAGCTGTCCGGCTTCTCGCTGATCGAGGACCGCTACAACGGCGCCGACGAGCGCTTCAAGTACGCCATTCCGTGCCCGGGCTGCGGTCTGTTCCATCCGCTGGTATGGGGGAAGAAAGACGAGACGACAGGGTTTAAGTGGGTGAACGGCGACCCGACATCGGCGCGCCACCTTTGCCCGAACCAGGAATGCGGCCTGTTGATCACGCAGGCCGAATACCTGGCGGTGGCCGAGCAGGGGCGCTGGCAAAACGCCGACGGCAGCATCACCATCGACGCCGCCGGCGTGTTCCGCAACGGCGCCGGCGCTGTGATCGCGCCGCTAGAGCACATCGCCTTCCATGTCTGGACCGCGTACAGTCCTGCGGCGACCTGGGCGAACCTGGTCGACGAGTTCCTGGAGGCCTTCGAGAAGGCGCAAAGCGGCGACATCACCAAGCTCAAGACGTTCACCAACACCACGCTGGGCCTGCCCTGGGCGCTGGAAATGGAGAAGACCGACGCCGAGCAGTTGAAGGAGCGCGCCGAGCCGCACACCTTCGGCACGGTGCCGCGCGGCGGCCTGCTGCTGCTGGCCGGCGGCGACACCCAAGACAATCGCATCGAGATTACCGTGCGCGCCTACGGGCGCGGCTGTGAGACCTGGCAGGTCGATTACAAAATCTTTTACGGCAACCCGTCGGAAGACCAGGTATGGCAGGACGTTGCCGAGTACCTGTTCGAGACGGAATTCCAACACGCCGCCGGCACCAAGCTAAAGATCCACGCCAGCTCAATCGACAGCCAAGGCCACCACACCCAGGCTGTGTACAACTTCGTGCACACGCACGCGGCCAGGAAAGTCTTCGCCGTGCGCGGCAGCTCCGGGCGAGAGAAGCACATCAAGGATGGTGTCTCCCGCGTCGACATCGACTGGCGCGGCAAGGTCCGCAAGCGCGGGATGATGCTGTGGCGCGTCGGAACCAACTTGGCAAAAGATCTAATTTATGGCCGCCTCGGTATCGAGCGCGCCGGGCCCGGCTACATGCATTTTTCAAAGGACGCGAGCGATGAATTCTTCAGGCAAATGGCGGGCGAGGCTCGTGTTGAGCGAGCTACCGCCTACGGAAAGGAATCGCGCTGGACGGCGATGCGCAAACGGGTCGAGGCCTGGGATTGCACCGTCTACCTGGTATGGCTCGAAACGCACCTCGAGCTGGCGAAAAAAACGGCGAAATTCTGGGACCAGCTGGAGGCGGAAGTTCAGCCGGCGATAGATGACCTGTTCAACACACCGATGACCATCAGCATGCCGGCCGCGTCGACGCCGCCACCTGCACCTACGCCGGTGGCCACGCGGACGGCAGCGCCGCTGCGCTCCCAGTCCGCCAGCAGTTCGTTCGCATCCGACGATTGGTCAAGTAGAGGATTTAAATGAATCAAGAACAACAGTACGACATCGTCAGCGCCATGATCCAGGAGGCGCGTGCCTTGCTGGGCGCGGAGGTGTTGGCGGACGACGTCGTTTGCAAGCTGGAGGCGCGCTTGCGGCGGGATTGGGGCGGCCAGGCAGTGTACGTCAAGAAGATCGCCGTCGATGTCGAGGCCCGCCGTCAGGCGATCCGCGCGCGCTACAACATGACCAACCGGCGCGAGCTGCAGGCGGAGTTCGGGATTAGCCGCGGCCAGTTTTACAAGGACCTACGCAGCGCGGACGAGGCTGCAGGTGTCTCCTCTTTCCGTAGAAAAGAGACTCGGCACACGGTAACTTCAGGCGTCCAAACCGAGGAATGACCTATGACCCCCGCCGAAATGCTCGCCAAGTACATGACCGCCGAAGCCGCTATCCTCGAAGGCAAGGAGGTGCGCTTCGGCGATCGCGCCCTACGCATGGAGGATCTGAGCGAGGTGCGCGCGGGCCGTATCGAGTGGGAGCGCCGCGTTGCCGCCGGGGCGAGCCAGGTCGCCGGCCGGCCAACCTTCGGCGGCCTCGGCTACTCGCTTGCTGATTTCCGGGGTGAGCAATGACGCCGGCAGCGCCCACGATCCAGCTCAACCTGCTGGACCGCGTCGTTTCCGCCATCTCGCCGAACGCGGGGCTGCGGCGCCTGCACGCTCGACATGTGCTGAACCAGTACGAGGCAGCCAAGCCATCTCGTCTGCGAAAATCGGCGCGAGACAACCGTTCTCCGGACGCACAAGTGCAGCAGGGCGCCGTCGCGCTGCGCGGCCTGGCGCGCAACCTTGAGCAGAACCACGATATCGCGCGCGGCGCGCTACGCACGATGGTCAACAACGTGATCGGCCCCGGCGGCATCGGCATTGAGCCGCAGCCGCGCCGTCGCGATGGCTCGATCCATGAAGAATATGCGCTCGCACTGCGCGAGGGCTGGCGCAATTGGTGCCTCAATCCTGAGGTCACGCAGAAGCACCACTGGGCCAAAGTGCAGCGCCTGGTCTGCAACACCTGGTTCCGGGACGGTGAGTGCTTCAACCAGCGCCTGAAGGGCACGGTGCCTTCGCTCGATCACGGCACACGTGTGCCGTATTCCCTGGAGTTGATGGAGCCTGATCTGGTTCCGATGGATCTATTCGACGAATCGAAGGGCATCCAGCAGGGCATAGAGCGCAACACGTGGGGGCGCGCTACCGGCTACTGGTGCTACAAGGCCTTCCCAGATGGTATCAGCTGGTCGAAGCGGAACTACGACGTCAAGCGCGTCGCCGCCGCCAACATGCACCACATCGCATCGGTCGATCGCATCGGCCAGCTGCGCGGCGTGTCGATCTTCGCCAGCGTCATCACGAGGTTGGAGGACATCAAGGACTACGAGGAATCTGAGCGCATCGCCGCGAAGGTGGCCGCGTCGCTGACCGCGTATGTGAAGCGCGGCGGACCGGAGAACTATGGCGATGTGAATGTTGAAGCTCCGCAGCGCGGCGGCGCCCCGCACATCGGCATGTCGCCGGGCATGATTATCCAAGATCTTCTGCCTGGCGAGGAAATCGGCATGATCGATTCGAATCGCCCGAACCCCAACCTGATCACGTTCCGCAGCGGCCAGCTGCGCGCCGCCGTCGCCGGTATCGGCGCCAGCTACTCCAGCGTCGCACGCGACTACAACGGCACCTACTCCGCGCAGCGTCAGGAACTGGTCGAGCAGTGGATCAATTACGCCGTGCTCACAGACGATTTCGTCGGCCAGTACGTACAGCCGGTCTGGCAGGATTTCGTCCAGATCGCGCACATCTCCGGCGTCATCAAAGCGCCCAAGGACGTCGATCCGGACACGATGGAAGATGCTCTGTTCGTCGGTCAGTCGATGCCATGGATCGATCCGCTGAAAGAGGCGATGGCCTGGACGGCTCTGGTGCAAGCTGGCTTCGCCAGCGAGGTCGAAGTGATGCGCAAGCGGGGCGCCAACCCGCGCGACGTCCTGGAACAGATCAACGCGCATCGCACGGCGATCGGGAAGATGGGCCTGTACTTCTCGTCCGATTTTGCCAACGTCATGAAGCAACCGGCGGCGCCGCCCGAGCCAGCCGCAGAACAAAATAACGCAGATTCCTAGAAAGGGAAAAATTATGATACAGCCAGTTGTAGCCAACACCGCCGCCGGACTGCCGCACCCGAGCGATCCTACGTTAAAGATCCCCATGGTTTCGGTGGTCGGCGCTGATGGTATGCCCACAGGGCCCAACGTGGTAACCGACACGACAGGACAGTTCGCTTTTGATCTCAGTTCGCTCGCGAGCGCGCCGCACTACGACGTGGCCGGCAACATGGACTACGTGACCTATGGGCCAGATCGCAACGGCCGGTCGATCCGCCAGACGTCTACGTGGATGAATGGCGTTTGGATGGGTGATAGCGGCTGGGTGCTGGTATGACGCCGGGCATGTTTCGTCAACTGGCGGCTAAAGTTGGTTTGCCTAAGCTGACAGGAAGTACATTCAAAGCAGGTGGGAAACGAAGCGTGGCCATCTTTGGTCCGGCCGCTGCACTCGCACAAAAAGCGTTGGCCGACCAGATGGCAAGCCTGCGAGCCGGGATCGATACCTACAACGCCTCCGCAAGATTCGTAGAAATTTGGGGAGATACGGTCAACTGGACGAAAGGAAACGCGGCGTGGCAGGTAAGCGGCGGAAAGATGTATGCCGGCCCGGTTCAAGGCGGCGGCTCCAACGGCAATCGCGCGTTCGCGGTTGCCGCGACGGACCCGCTGCGTTGGTCCGTGTCGTTCATGCTGCCCGCCGCCGCAGGGACCGGCTCGGTGATCATTGGCTTCGACAATAACGCCCCCGGCGTAGCCCCGAGCAACGGAGCGTCGAGCGTGTCATTTGGGTTGGAGTTCAACCTGACGCAGGCTACCGGCATTCGGCGATATCTGAATGGCGTAGTGGGCGGTCTATTCGGCTACCCTGGTGGCGGGAACTATTCGGTGCATTACATCGGTGACGCCAACTGGCTTTCCTACGCTATTTTCAACGACGACACTGGCACCGAGTCCTACTACGGACGCGTGCTGCGTTCCACCATCGTGACTAACAACCTGTTCTTGTTTAATGCGGACAGCCGGCAGCTTGCAGGCGCCTCGATCAATGCGTGCAGCGCCCGCGCCGCTTTGCAACCTGGCATTGCAGGTGGCGCCAGCAATGCCGGCCGCTTTTCTCAGTACACCGCCAGCGACGCAGCCGGCACCGTCAATTATCACATTTGGGGGCCCGCGGGCTATGACCCGCGAACGCCAGTGCCCCTGGCGATTCTCTTTCATGGCGACGGCGGCGACGAGCACAGCTTCCTTGCTGCGGGGGTGTTACCCCTTAAGGAAGCGTTGGTCGCGGCCGGTTTCTTGGTCGTCGCCGGAGGTATCGCGGGGAACAAGTCGACTTGGGGAGGGCCATCTTCGATCGACGCGTACGTGAGCCTCTATCAATATGTCAGCGCCCGTTACACAATCGGACCGGTGGTGATGCTCGCGCAGTCGATGGGCGGTATTGAATCGCTCAACGTGCTCGCATCCAAACGGATTCCCGGCGTGGTGGCGTGGGCCGGCTATTCGCCAACCGCAAACTTGGCCCGTGCCTACGCGACTACTTGGACGGCGAAGATTAATGCCTCATATGGGATCACTGGTATCGGACAGGCGACTTATGCGCTGTGCACGGACGGCTATGATCCGCTACTGCAAACCGACCCGCACGCTTTCCAGGATGTCCCGATGATGTTTGTCGCGGCCACCGATGACGCCCTGGTTCCCCGTCAATTTAATACGGAGGCACTAAAGGCCAAAGTCGCGGCCACGGCAGCCGAGGTGATTGACGTTCCCGGCGTTACTGGAGGTCACGGCTTCGATCTTACACCTTACTGTCCGCAAATAATCGCGTTCCTGAATCGCTACGCGAAACCTTAGTAACGGTGATGACGAAATTTAACTAAAGAGAACTCTAAGCAAGCGCTGGCGCGATTAGTTTACGCCAGCGCACGTATACCTTAGATACGTCTCGTTAGGTGTAATAGCCGTCGCGTTCAAAGTGCCATCATCAGGCAACTGGCCCGAAGATAGATTGGGTCCAACGATGGTGTACTGGTCCATATATTATTTGGTTATCTACCCACCTATAAGTTACCAGCTGGAGCGCGAGGAGTCTCGCAAGAATATCCATGGTATCAGACTCGTTTAGCCCAAAAAGGCGCGACGTAGTATGTAGGTTCAAAGTACTGATGGCATTCGAAGGATCTTGGAGTTTCAGCCAGCGCTTTGGTACGCCGTGCGTCCACCAAAACTCCGGCTCCAGTGGATAGGGGCCATGCGTATCACGGACGTGGTCAGGTCGTACCACATCCTCGTTCCAGCTCTGAGCCTCCTGCTCCAATTGGTAGAGCATTGCTGCCGGAAGTTTGGCGAGGAAAGGTTCGACCGAATCACTGGCTCGCTTGTTTGAATCAATTATCGCAGTCGCGCTGACCTGAAGCTCATCGATCTGCTTTGATAGGCTGTCAGATACTTGTCGGCGAAGCGCGTTCGATTGTTCTAACGTAAAGCGCCTTTTGTTTTGCGCCCAAGCTTTGGCAGATTCGTGCTTGTTCTCGAAATAGCCGGTGGCCGCAGTCGTCAAAATCGATAGTACCGGCAGTACAAACGAATATAGCAAGGCCCCAATCAGTGGATATCCAATTAGTCTCAATAGAGGTGCAGTGTCTGGCCCGTAGAGCGTAGTTTCAAGAAAGCTTATTTTGTTCGAGTAGTGCTCTTTGCTGATCACTACCAAGACAGCTTTATAGTTTGTAATCAGCCAGGAAATAACAAAAGAAGTGAACAGCGGATTACTTATTCGCGCAGTAACTGCGTCAACGAATTCCGAAAATTTTTCCATAAATTCCTCAAATTGTTCAGTAGCGACAATATGACCTGATATTGCGTGAGTGGCAATCACTTGGCCGAAAATAAACTTATGGCGACTTAGCACATGCAGATGCTGTGCGCACTGCGTTCGTTGTCAATTGCTCTCGGCCTGTCCTTTAATTCCCGCGAAGAGTGGGGTTTGGTAAAAAAACAGTCTCCTCTTTACGTAGAAATGAGACTCGTCAAACTGGAAACTGTGCGTACCCAATAAGGAACGCACATGCCAACACCCACCGCACAAACGAAAGAACCGGCCAAGTGGTACACGATCCGCGCATCGGCTAAAGCTGTTGCCGGCGCCGTTCAAGCCGCGACCAGCGCCGAGATTCTGATCTACGGCGACATCGGCGAAAGCTGGTACGACGACACCGTCGCCGCCAAGGACTTCGTTCGTGAAGTCGGCGCGCTGGACGTCGATGCGATCACGGTCCGCATCAACAGCTTCGGTGGCTCCGTCACCGACGGCATCGCCATCTTCAACGCACTCAAGCGCCACAAGGCCACCGTCACCACCGTGGTCGACGCGATCGCTGCGTCGGTCGCGAGCCTGATCGCCATGGCCGGCGACACGATCGAGATGGCCGAGAACGCTCTGCTGATGATCCATGCGCCGTGGCTGCAATACGTGTCCGGCAACGCGGTCGATCTGCGCGAATACGCGGACATGCTCGATACCTATTCCGACGCGATGGCCACCAGCTACGCCTCGCGCTCGAACGACAAGGCCGGCACCCTGGCCCTGCTACAAGACGGCAAGGATCACTGGTACACCGCCGAAGAGGCGCTGGCCGCTAAGTTCATCGACCAAGTGGTCGCCAGTCTGCCGATCGCAGCCTCAGCCCATATCAAGCCTTTCATCCAAGCGCGCTATGCCTCGTTCCCCGAAATAGTGGAATCGGCGGCGCCCGTCGCAGCAGCTTTACCCACCCCCTCGAAGGAGAGCACCACCATGACCATTCCAGCTCCAGCGGCAGCAGCTGCTCCAGCTCCAGCCGTCGACGCCACCCAGGCCGCAGCGAGTGCCGCAGTAGTTGCAGCCCTGGCAGCGGACAAGACCCGCCGTACCGACATCACCACCGCGTTCGCAAAATTCTCGGCACACGAAGGCATGTCGGTCATACAGGCCGCCTGCCTGGATGACCAGGCCTGCACGGTGGATCAGGCCAACGCCAAAATCCTGGCCCATCTGGGTAAGGATTCGGGCCCCATCGCCGGCTCCCACATCATCACGCTGGAAGATTCGCGCGACAAATTCCGTGCGGGCGCTGCCGCCGCATTGATGGCGAAGGCCAAGCTGGGCAAGGACGACAGCGCCAACAACTTCCGCAGCTACGGCCTGATGGACTTGGCGCGTGAATGCCTGGCCCACGCCGGCGTCAACGCACGCGGCATGGATAAAATGACGCTGGTTGCAGCGGCATTCACCCATACCGGCAGCGACTTCCCTTTGCTGCTGCAGAATGTCGCAGACAAGGCCATGCTGAAGGGCTACCAAGAAGCCGAGGAAACGTTCCAGAAATGGACGTCCAAGGGTACTCTGGGCGACTTCAAGCCTGGCAAGCGCGTCGACCTGAACTCGTTCCCGGCGCTGGCTAAAATCCAAGATGGCGGCGAGTACACCTACGCGACCGTTGGCGATCGCGGTGAGACGGTACAACTGGCCACCTACGGGAAAATGTTCCCGATCACCCGTCAGACGATCATCAACGACGATCTGGACGCATTCTCGAAAATCCCGCGCTACATGGGCCGTGCGGCAATCCGCACCATCGGTGACTTGGTGTACGCGATTCTGACCAGCAATCCGGTGATGCGCGACAACGTCGCCCTGTTCCATGCGAACCACAAGAACCTGATGGGTGGTTCGGGCATCAGCACCGGCTCGGTCGATGCGATGCGCGTGCTGATGGGCAAGCAGACCGACGGCAACGCCGTCCTGAATATTCGCATGGCGCAGCTGCTGGTGCCGCTGGCACTGGAAGGCACCGCCAATGTCGTGCGCGACAGCGAATACGAAGTGGGCGCTGCGACCAAGAACAACACCACGCCGAACTTCGTGCGCAATACGTTCGAAGTGATCTCCGACGCCCGCCTGGACGCCGCGTCCGCGACCGGCTGGTACGGCACCGCGAACTCCAGCGTCACCGACACCGTTGAAGTGAGCTACCTGGACGGCGTCGAGACGCCGACGCTGGAACAGCAAAACGGCTGGAACGTCGACGGTGTCGAATTCAAGGTGCGCATGGACGCCGGCGTCGCGCCGCTGGACTTCCGCACCATGGTCGCCAACCCAGGCGCGTAATCGCTTCATTGCCGTCCGCGTTCGCGGGCGGCTTAACTTCCTTAGGAGCCATTCATGGCAAAGAACTTTGTTCAAGAAGGTGATGTGTTGAGCTACACCGCTGGCGGCGCGGCGATTGCCAGCGGCGCTGTTGTGTTGATCGGCGCGCGTATCGGCGTCGCGCTGGGCGACATTCCGGCCAACGGTACCGGCACCGTCGCCGTCACCGAGGTCTGGCAGATCGCCAAGCTGGTGACCGATGTTGTCGCCCAGGGCGCGGATCTGTACTGGGATGCGGCCAATAGTCGGCTGACCACCACGGCAGGCGGCAACACCAAGGCCGGCTACGCCGCCGCCGCCGCCGGCAACGGCGTGACCACGGTCAGCATCAAGATCAACGCCTGACCATGTTCAGCGCGCTCGAAGCCCGAATCAACCAGGTCGCCATGAAGAAACTGGCCAACGCGCTGGCGCGGATCGGCGGCGTGGATGTGCCGGTGATTTTCGACGCGGAGTACAAGCAGGGAAACGTCGGCCCGGTCGGCATGGGCGCGGCGGATCCGCAGATGGTGATCAGCAGCGCCGATGTGCCGTCCGACTTCATCGGCACCGACATCACGATCAACGGCAAGGCGTGGAAGGTTGCCGACCGCCATCCGGACGGCCAGCTTGATGCGGGCTTGACGCTGATCTTTTTGGAGCGGCCATGACCACGGCGCACCGCGCGATTCGCCAGGCGATGGTCGACCGGCTGAAGGCGGCGCCGGCTCTTGTTGGCGGCCGCGTCTTCGCGAATCGCGACCGCTCGATCGGCGTGGATTCGCCGAACGCCATCGTCGTGCGGTTGCGGCGCAGCGTCTGTCAGCTTGCATCGGTCATCGGCGGCCCCACCAACTGGACCACGCTGGTGAGCGTCGAGTGCTACGGCCGTGCGGCGTCCGACGACAGCCCCGCCGACCAGGTCGTGGATGACGTCTTCGCCAAGCTGGCTGTCGACCCGACGTTGGGAGGCCTGGTGATGGAGTGCGTGCCTTACGAGGGCGACACCTTGAACTGGGATTCGGAAGAGCTGGACGAGAAGCTGGAATGCATTACCGCAATTTTTGAAATCAAACACCAAACCACCGGAAGGACACTGACGTGACCGACGCAACGAAACCAAAAAAAGAGGCTCCCGTGCCTTCGGCCGCAGTTCCGGTCGTGCAGCACGCCGAACCGCAACGGGGTGGCAGCTACACCCGTAATCTCGACACCGGCGAGCTGGAGCAAGTTCCAGCCGAGCCGGCAGCGCCAATCTCCCAGGAGTAAACCATGGTCTCTCGCCTGATTAAGAAAACCGCCATCTTGGCGAAGCTGGAAACCAACTACGGCGTAGACGCAGTGCCGACCGGCGCCGCCAACGCCATGTTGGCCAGCAACCTCAGCATCAACCCGCTGAACGCTAACAATGTCGACCGCGCACTGATCCGCGCGTACTTCGGCGCATCGGAGCAGCTGGTCGGCACTCGCTACATGGAGTGCGGCTTTGACGTCGAGCTGGTAGGTTCCGGCGTCGCCGGCACGGCGCCGGCCTGGGGCCCGCTGATGCGCTCCATCGGCTTTGCTGAAACGATCACCGCCGCGTTGCGCGTCGACTACACGCCGATCTCCGACGGCATCGAGTCGTCGACCATCTACTGGTATGACGACGGCGTCCTGCACAAGCTGCTGGGAGTGCGCGGCACCGCGACGCTGGACCTGTCGGTCGGCGTCAAGCCGGTCATCTCGTTCAAGTTCATCGGCATCTACGGCGGCATCGCCGAGCAGGTGGCGCCGACCACGACGCTGACGGCATGGAAGGTGCCGCAGATCGTAGTGGACGCGCAGTCCGGCGACGTGACTTTGGGTGCAACGCATGCGCCAACGACCGCGCCGGCCTTGGTCGGTGGCACGCCAGTCGTCAGCCAGGGTCTGACCATTGACCTGGGCATCGTCGCCACGTTCCAGCCACTGCTGGGCGAGGAGTCGGTAGAGGTAACCGACCGGGCTGTCACCGGCGCGATCAAGTTGAAAGCTTCGGCCGCGCAAGAGGTCGAATACATGGGCAAGGTACTGCTGGCGCAGCTGTCCAGCGTCGGCCTGCAGCACGGCACCGTGGTCGCCAACAAGATCATGGTCTTCATGCCGGGCGTCCAGTTCACCGCGCCGACCAAGGAAGAGCTCAATGGCCAGCGCCTCATCGGCTACGCCCTGCGCGCCGTGCCGGTTGCCGGCAACGACGAATTCCGTCTCACCTGCTATTAAACCCTGGGGCCGCAGCGCCCCTCATTCAAGGAATACACATGAGCACTAAGTACAAAACGATTATCAGCAACACCGCCCGCATTCCTGTAAAGGGCTCGATCTCCGATGCGGATGGCAATCCAGTGCCGTTTAAATTTGCCCTGATTTGCACGCGCATGAGCGCGAAGGAGATGAAGGACCGTCTGGTCGGCGGCGAGGTACTGATGCAGGAAGTCCTCCAGGAAGTGGCCAAGGGTTGGGAAAAACAGACCTTGGTTTTGGACGAAGACGACAAGCCGGCGCCGTTCAATGAAGACTCGTTCGCCGCTTTGCTTGAAATCAGCGGGATGGCGGCGGTGTGCTTCAACGCGTACGTCAAAGGGCAGGCGGCGACAGAAAAAAACTAGAACAGGTCGCGCGCTTCGCGGCGCTCGGCCTGATCGAAACCGAAGGCGCACTCGCCCGCGAGCAGAGGGTGGTGGACGAGGCGCTAGCTGCTATCGGGCTTGTGGCAGTAACGCCGGTCACTAAGCTCGAAGAACTGTATCTCTGGCCGGAGAACGTCCGGTCTTGGAATCTCTTCCATGCGGTGGGTACACAGTGGAACATCGGTGCTAATGGCGCCGTCGGTCTGAACTACCAGGGAGTCGAGATGGTGATGCGGAACTGGCGCATCAAGCGCCGCGATGAGCAGCGAGTATTTCGTGAAATTCAAGTAATGGAACGCGCGACTCTTCGCGCATGGGAAGAAAGAAAAGATGGCTGAGACTCGGGTAGTTATCACAGGCGATGCAAACCAGGCGGTGAGTGAGTTCCAGCGCTTGCTCGCCGTGGCGACCGGGTCCCTGCAGAATATCTCCGCGCTCGGTGGGTCGACTGCAAGAGTGATGGCAGGCATCGCCGGCACGGTCGCCGCCGCCAGCGCCGCCTACCTGAGCTTCGCCGGGATCATCAACGGCGTCAGCCAATCTATCGACCGGCTCGCCCAGCTCGACGACTCGGCGCAAAAAACCGGTTCGTCGGTTGTGGATAGTTTGTCGAAATTGCAGAAGGTCGCGATGATGACCAATGTCGAATTCGGCAACGTCGACAAGGCCGTCTTCAATTTGGCGAAGACCCTTGGCGCGGCTGGTGACGAATCCAACGCGGCGCGCAAAGCGCTGTCGGATCTCGGTATCTCCGCGAAAGATATCCAGGGCGAGGACACGGCCGCGACGTTTATCCGGATCGCGAAAAGCCTGCAAAATTACGAGGACGGCGCTGGCAAGTCCGCCGTCATGAACACGCTGTTCAAAAAGTCAGCAGAGGAATTGATGCCGTATATGAACGACGTCGCCGAAAGCGTCGACAAGTTCTCCGGCAGAACCCAGCAGGCGGCCACGCAGGCATCTGGTTTCCAGGATGCCATGGGTTTGATGAAGGTCCGGACGGCGGAAATGTACGATGTGCTGACCGACAGCCTGCTGCCGGCGCTGGCCGCCTTCACAGGCCGGCTGCTCGACAGCGACGGCGCCATCAGCCGACTATCCGGTCGCGTGGATGCATTGGGCAAAAGCGGCGAACTGCGCAAGTGGGCCGAGGACATCGCGGACAGTGTCGGTTACATCGTTAATGCGATTGGCCCAGCAGTGAAAGTTGCGGCGGCTTACTTCGCGCTTTTCGTTGCCGCGCCCGCGATCTACACGGCAGTCGCTGCTGTGGTCTCCACTTTGGTCGGGGTGATCGCAACCTATGCGATGAATGTGCTGATCGGCCAGACCGCGACCATCGGCCTCAACACTGCGTTGTTCGGTACTTCGGTACAGGCGGAACTGGCATCCGGAGCGCTGACGAAGATGCAGCTCGCTGGCAATGCGCTGTTCGCGGCATTCGCTGGATGGCAGATCGGGACTTACCTGCGCGATAACTTTGTCGAGGCGCGGCTCGCCGGCCTGACTTTCGTGGGCGTCATGCTCAAGGGTTGGGAGAACTTAAAATACGGCGGCACGATGGCGGTCGAAGCAATCAGCTTCGCCTGGGATTCTGCCATTGGCACGATGAAGGCCGCGCACGCGGGCTTCGTTTCCGCCGTCGCAAAAGGACTTTCGCTGATTGGTCAGGATGATCGCGCCGCCGAGATGGATGCGTATGCAGATAGCTTGCGCGCTGCCGGCGGCGCCGTCGGCACATTCACTGCACGCACGGCCGCGCTCAATGCGGCACATCAAGCGGAGATCGACACCATCGACAGGAACATCGTCGAGATGATGGCATATGAGATGTCCTCAAATGCCGTGGCGGCAGCAGATGGTACCGTCGAAGAGAATAAGAAAAAGTTATTGAAGGCCACCAAGGACAACACCGAGGCCATCAAGGCTGAGCGCGAAGCATACGCCGGCATTATCTCCGGAATCAAATCGAAGATTGCTGAAGGGCGCTTGGAATTGGCGCTCGATGCCAATGCGACCGAGAGCCAGAAGGCCCGTATCAAACTCGACCAGGAGCTGGCGTCGGGCAAGCTCAAGCTGAGCAGTGCGCACCAGGCCACCGTGCGCGGTGTACTCGACGAGCAGGCGGCCGTTGAACTGTTGCTGAAAACGCGCGCGACCGAGAAAGAGGTCGCCAAGTACATCGATCAGAGCACTACTGCCCGCTCCGCGTCGACCGCCCAACTGGCCGCGGAATACCAGGCGTACGGACAATCCAGCGACGCGCGTGAACTTGCGATGGTGGAGGTCAAAGAGCAGGCCGCTTTGGAGCAATTCCTGAGCCAGCAAAAAATTGCGGGTCGAGCCATCAGTGATGAGCAGATCATTCAGCTGAAAGGCGAGGCTATGGCCCGGGTTGCCGTCGAACAGGCGACTTTAGCCCAGTCCAAGGCGCTGGCATATGCCGGCTCACTGAAGACCGAGAATGCCAAGTTCGCAGCCGAATCTCTGGCGGATCCGAAGGCTCGTGCCGACGCGCTGCTGGCGATCGACGTCGACATGTGGCAGGAGCGGATTGCTATTGCTGGCGCTGGGACCGAAGCTCAGCGTTCGCTGCAAGGCGAATACAACACCTGGTACAGGAACCAATCCAAGAAGCTGCTGGTCGATGTCGACCTGACACGCGCTACCGAAATGTTGAAGATCATGGAGGCGGTAGATGATGCTGCGCGCCAGGCCGCCGCTGGTATGGAGGCATCCTTCGGGCGCATCGGATCGGCCATCGGTAGCCTGACAACCGCGTTGACTGGCTACCAGCGTGCGCAAGCGACGGTGGCCGCGCAGCTGGCAGCCGCTATCCTGGATGCGAAAGGCGATCCGACCAAGATTGCGCAGGCCCAGGCGCTAGCAGCGCAGCAGGGCGCGCAGGCGCAGATTAAGTCGTATGGTGACATGGCCGGCGCCGCGAGGGGATTCTTCAAGGAAAACAGCAAAGGCTATAAGGCGCTCGAAACCACTGAGAAGGCGTTCCGCGCTGTTGAAATGGCGATGGCAATTGAGAATACGGTACGCAAGAGCGGTCTGCTCGAAGCGTTCACGGGCTTGTTTGTGGCGAGCAAGGCGACCGAAACCACTGTGGACACGGCGGCGACAGGTACGTCGGTGGTCAACTCCGGAATCCGTGCGGCCGCCGACGGTGTGGCGGCATTCGCCAAGACGCTGGCGTCCATCCCTTTCCCATTCAACGTCGCGGCCGGTGCCGCCGTGGTGGCGCTACTGGCCGGCATGGGAGTGAAGATCGCTGGAGGCGGCGGGGGCGGAGGAATGACTTCTGCTCAGCGTCAGGAGACTCAAGGCACCGGTTCCGTTTTCGGCGATAAATCGGCAAAATCCGACTCTATCGCGCGCTCGATCGAATTGGCTGCGACCAACTCCAGCATCGAGCTCACGCACACCGCCGGTATGCTGGCCTCGCTGAAGGCCATCGAGAACTCTATCGGCGGCCTGGGCAACCTGTTGGTGCGCGGCTCGGGACTGACTGGTGAAATGCCTGCGGGCAGCAAGAGCGCTGCCGAGAACCTAGTCAACAACGACAAATTCCAATTGGTTTTTGGCGGCGTGATCGGCCTCGCCTTTAGTAAATTAGATCAGGCCCTGGGCGGCTGGGCCGGGAAAATCGCAAGTTCCGTCTTCGGAGGTAAAGTCACAACGCTCGACACCGGCCTCACGGCGAACGCGGCGTCTCTGGGTAGCATCGCCGCCGGCGGCCTGAATGCGCAGCAATACACCGACATCAAGAAGTCGGGCGGGCTATTCCATAGCGACAAATACGACTCGCCGAAGACCGAACTGGGAGCCGAGGCTAATGACCAATTCTCAAAAGTGATCCTGAGCCTGGCCACTGGCGTCAAGACCGCTGCCGAGCTACTGGGCGTGGGCGGCGACGAGTTCACCAGGCATTTGAACTCGTTCGTTGTCGACATCGGCAAGATCAGCTTGAAGGATCTGAAAGGCGAGGAAATCCAGTCCGCCCTCGAATCCGTGTTCGCCAAACTCGGTGATGACATGGCGCAGTTCGGTGTCGCCGGCCTGGAGCAATTCCAGCAGGTAGGCGAAGGTTATTTCGAGACGCTGACCCGTGTCGCGACGAACTACGCAAATCTGAACTCGATTATGGAATCGATCGGCACGTCATTCGGCGCCACCGGCACGTCCAGCATTGCAGCGCGTGAGCGGCTGATTGAACTGACGGGCGGTATCGATGGTCTGGCCAGCCAGACGTCGGCGTTCGCGAACAATTTTCTCACGGAGGCCGAGCGGCTGGCACCGGTGCAAAAGTACGTTACCGACCAGTTGGCAGCTATGGGCCTGCAGAGCTTGGACACACGCGACAAGTTCAAGGAATACGCGCTTGGCCTGGTGAACTCGGGCGCGCTCGCCACCGAGGCCGGCGCGCAGCGTTACGCGTCGGTGCTGGCCCTGTCGGAAGCGTACGCAAAAACGCATGTCGCCACGGTCGACCTGACGAAGTCGGAGCAGGCAATCGCCGACGAGCGCGTCGACCTGCGCAACCAGTTGGACGAGTTGACGATGACGCAGGCGCAGCTGGCAGCAAAGGCGCGCGCGGCGATCGATGGCCACAATCTGGCGCTGTACGACCAAGTGGTGGTGGCGCAGGCGGCGAAGGATTCAGCCGCCGCTCTGGCCAGCGTGAATGAGGGCTATCAGCAGCAGATCGACGCGCTGCTCAAGGCGAGCATGACGGTCGTCGAGGTACGGGCGATCGAAACGAGGGGAATGGATGCAACCACTCTGGCGCTGTACGACCGCCTTGAGGCGCTGAAGGCGGAGGCCAAGGCTGTGGTGGATGCGAAGGCCGCGACTGAGGCGCTGACCAAGGCCCAACGGGATGCGGCTGCGGCGCTGGGCAAGGCGCTGTTGACTGCGGTCGAGAGCGCATTCAGCGGCTTGACCGCCGCAGTCGGTGAGCAGAAGAAGTTGCTGGAGTCCGCACACAAAACGGTGATGGACTCCATTCAGGCGCAGATCGATAGGACCTCGGGTCTGGTGACGAAATTGACCTCGCTGTCGGACGCGCTGCACGGCACCCTCGACAGCATTCGCGGGCAGTCGGGTTCGGCGGTCGATGACCGTGTGTCAGCTCAAGCCCAGGTCGCCGCTGCACTTGCAGTCGCTCGGGCGAGTGGCGTGATGCCGGATGCGGATTCGTTGAAGGGCGCACTGTCTACGCTTAGCAAGGATGCATCCGATCAGTTTTCGTCTTATCTGGACTACCAGCGTGATCTATACAGCACGCAAAACAACCTGGCTGCGTTGGCCGACTTGACCGACGACCAGCTGGGAACAGAAGAGCGTGCGCTGATCATGCTGGAAAAGCAGAAAGATCTAGCGCAGCTGGCGTATGACGCGGAAGTGCTGCGTCTGGACGGCTTGATCGATACCGCCAAGGCCCAGCTTGACGTGCTGAACGGCATCAACATCGGCGTAGCTTCGATCCCGGCGATGCTGGCCGCGTTCGCGAACGCAATCAAAGCGGCTATGGCGAACCCTGTCGCCAACGTGGGCGCGACAACGGCAGACGCGTATTCGCAATTCTTGGGTCGCGCGGCATCGACAAGCGAGGTCGATTACTGGAAGGGCCAGGCCGGCAATGGCGTGGATGTTGTGGGCGCCATCAAAGGGTCGGACGAGGCCAAGATCCAGGCGCTGTACAAGTCCCTGCTGGGCCGCACGGGCGACGCTGCCGGCGTCGATGCTTGGGAGGCTGCGCTGGCTGCTGGCCAGTCGTGGGATGCGATCAAGGCCGGCTTCATCGCCAGCGATGAGTATAAAAAGCTGCATCCGCCAGGCTTCGCTGCAGGTGGTGACTTCATGGGCGGCCTGCGCATCGTCGGCGAGAACGGACCTGAGCTGGAGGCAACGGGGCCATCGCGCATCTTCAACGCCAGCCAAACGCGCTCAATGCTGAATGGCGGCGACAACAGCGAGGTGGTTGCCGAGCTGCGCCTGTTGCGCGCGGAGGTGAAGGAAATGCGCAACCGGGAGCTGTACGCGATCGCTAAAAACACACTCAACACCGCCGACTCGCTCGACGGCGCCATCAACGGCGAAACGCCAATCGCAACCAAAGAAGTGGAAACCGCATGATTATCCTGGACCCAATCGCGGTGTCCGCCCCCGGCGTGTTCGTCAGCTCTAATGTTCCGGAAGATGACGCGCCGATCCAGAGCCTGACCCGGGTGTATGCCGCCGGCGACCGGATCATGGACCCGGCGGCGCACATGCTCTACGACTCGAAGGTGGGTGTGCGGGCGCCGGTGACTATCTCTATTGCGTCACCGGGTGTGATCAACTGCGCCGCGCACGGGCTGGTCGCTGGCGTTCCAGTCTCGTTCGCGAGCACCGGTGCGCTCCCGACCGGCCTGCTTCCCAATGTCGTCTATTTCGTGGTGGCGCCGACGACGAACGCCTACTCGGTGAGCGGCACCGTCGGCGGCGCGGCGATCGCGTTCACCGGCAGCCAGTCCGGAGTGCACAACGTGACGGCCGGCCAAAACTTCAACCGGCCGCTGACAGACAAGACGTATTGGCTACCGGCCGGCGCGACCAATCGCTGGAAGATGCTCGACACCTACAACAACACGCAGACAGAGCGCGCTGAGTCCATCGTGCTTAACGTCAAGCCGCTGGCAATCGCGCAGGGCATCTTCCTGGGCAACGTCGACGGCGCGGAGATTGTGATTACGTCGACGGATCCAGTTGCCGGCACTGTCTACAGCCAGGCAACCAGCATGCAAACCTCGAACTCGGGCAGCAGCTTCTATCGGTGGCTTTTCGGACGCCGACGCCGCAAGAGCTATTTCCTCACCTTGGACCTGCCGCTCTATTACAACGCGACGGTCTCAATCACGATCAATAAGCCGGGCGGCGTCGCCAAATGCGGCATGTGCTGCATCGGGCCGGTCGAGGATATCGGTGGCACTTATTACGGGCTCGGAACCGACATCAAGGACTACTCGACGACCAGGTTCAATTTCGACGGCACCAGCGAGACAACCGAGCGTGGCTTCTCCAAGCGCATGACGATCGATGTGTTGCTGGCCAACGATCTGATCGACTACGTTCAGGAAAAGCTCGCCGCCGCACGCCAACGCACATTGGTCTACATAGGCTCCAAAGAATATGGCTCAACTGTGCTGGCCGGGAAGTTCTCTTCGTTCAAAAATGTGATCGAAGGCCCCAAGCACTCAAAAATGGCACTGCAAATCGAAGGGACTGTTTAATGCCGATCACAAAACTGATGGAAGGCCTGCCGAATCAATCGATGTCGCAGGCTGACTTCGACCAGGCGACTGGTAAATACATGGCGGACCTTCCCGCTTGGGGTACCGAGGCGAACGCGCTCGCTGCCGACGTCAACGCGAAGCAGGGTGCGGCAGCAGACAGCGCCGCCTTGGCCGGCACGCGTGCCACAGCCGCCGGCGCCGCAGCAGGCGCCGCTGACGACAGCGCCGACGCGGCGGCCTTGAGTGCATCCGCCGCGCATGCCAGCGAGGTGGCTGCCGCCGCGAGTGCTGTCGCGTCCGCCAATTCGTCCGCAGGTGTCACCGCGTCGAGCACCACGCCCCTGACGCTCACCAATGGTACCAAGGCATTTACGGTTCCCGCTGGCAAGCAGTTCCTGGGGGGCGTTCCGATGGTGGCCGTCAGCGCCAGCACGCCGGCCGCAAAAGCGTTCGGGGTGGTCGCGTCCTACGTCGGCACCACGCTGACGCTGACGATCACCCACGTGGAAGGACCTGCCGGAACCTATGCCGACTGGAACATTTCGCCCGCTGGCGCGCAGGGCGGTACCGGCGGCACCGCCGGCGGCCAGCTGACCGGCGCCCTCGACGAGAAAAAGGGCACCGCGCCGGCCAGCAGTGCGACGCCGGACATCTGGGGCGCCGGTGGCAACTACGTCCCGATCACGCAGACGGCGGCGATCACCGGGTTCCCAAATGCGCCGCAGCCCGGTGCCAAGCGCACCTTGCGCGCGGAAGCATCGTTTCCCATTACGGCAAGCGCCACTCTGGACGTGCACGGGGGCTCAACGACGATCAATATCGGAGATGAACTTGACGTGGTAGCCGACACGGTTTCAGTGTTCCGTGTCACGGTTCGCCGCAATAACGGCGGCGGGTCGGGTTCGCCGGGCCGAGTAGTGCGGGTCTACAAGACTTCCACCGTCTTCACCGCCTCCGTTACCGGGTGGCACACGATTATTTTAGAAGCGGCTTCTGGATCCGGCGCCGTTGCTATGGCACACAATAACGACCGGGCCGCCGCCAGTGGTTCCTCGACCGGCGGGATTGTGATCAAAACATTTTACGCGGTGGCAGGCGATACTTTCGTGCTCAATCTCGGGTCGAGGGGGGCATCGGTATCGCTCACGGGCGCCGCTCCGGGTGCTGTCAACGGCAACGACGCCGCCGATTCGACCTTTGTTGGCGGTTCCGTATCACTCACAGCCGGCGGCGGAAAGAAGGGCAACGCCACTGTGGGTTCAACTAATTCCACCGTTGCAGCCGGCGCTGCCGGCGGCACGGCTTCCGGTGGCGACTTCAATTTTCCGGGCAGCCCTTCGGGGACGGTCACTGTCACGCTGACGGGTTCCGCAATCAGTGCCGCTGGGGCATCGGGGGGCGCCGCACCGCCTTACAAGGGAGTCGCCAACAAAAGCGGAGATGTACAAGTGACTAGCAACGGAACCGGGGGGGTGATGGCGGCCTCTGGCGGCGCCGGTGTTGGCGGCAAAAGCGGCGACGCCACGGCGGTAAATTCAACCGCGACCAGCGGCGGCGGCGGCTCGGATTCGGCATCCCCTAATGCCACTACTTCTTCACCTGGGGTGGGTGGGGCAGGTGTCGATCCCGATTTTGCGGGAAATCTCGTCGCTGCGCCATTTAACTTTACGGGGGCTGGTTCTCCTTCAGTAGCGGGCGGCACTAGCACTGGAGGGGGTGTATCGGGCGCAGGCAGTGGTGCTTTGATTTTGTCATCCGGGTCCAGCGCGGCTACAGGCATTGCAGCTTTGATGGGAGGCACCGGGGGGATCGCTTGCACTACCGCTTCCAGCGGTGCGGTGTTGAATAGCGGTACTTCAAACTACGCAGGCGGAACAGGCGGTGTTGCTTTAGCCTCCAACACTACCGTAGGTGCCACCCTGATCTCGGGTAATGGCGGTGTGGCGCTCGCAACTATCATCTCGCCCTAAGGAGCAAAAATGAGCGGAATTCTTTACACTTGCGCCGGCGACGAGCTGCCCGGCGATGCGGAACTGATCAACGCCGACGGTGTGCACTTCACCACGATCGTAGCCTCGCGCTGCCACGCTGAATGGTACTGCACCAGCAACGGCTACACCTGGCGCTGGCGTGAGGGCATCGATCCCGAGGATCCGACCACCTGGCCGGCGCCGCCGGAGGATCCGCAACCCGAACCGGAGCCGGCAAAATGAGCCGCGCCGCCGCCCGGCCACTGGCGGAGCGCCGCACGCATCACCGGCGCAAGTCGATTCAGGCGCACGCGGGTTCGGTTTTTCGATTCTACATCGGAGGCAACGCCATCGTCAGCTGGTACGTGGCGATGACCGATCCGCGTTCGCTGCTGCACTTGATCGCCTCAACGCCCGAAGGCATGGTGCTCGCGTGGGCGGTGATGCTGATCGGCGCTTGGGCGCTGGCCGACGCGATCATCAACGACGTGCTGCCGTGCCGCTTCCGGTGGCCGCTGGCGCTGGCGCAGCGCCACTTCATCCTGGTGGGCATGGCGTTCGGCTACGTTGCCCAGCTCTATATCGCGGTCAGCACCGCGCGCCCAGCTTCGCTGCTTGTCTATTACGTCTGGCACACGTCGGTCATCATGGCCGTCGCCTTTATCGACGCCACCCAGAGATCAAAGGATCAAGCATGCAAAATTACGGCCTCCTAAAAAAAGCGGCCTGGACTTGGTTGGCGATGTTTTGGAGCGCCAGTGCGTGGGCGGCCACGACGACGTTCGCCAGCGACCTTTCGAAAATCCCAGCAGCGGCCGTCGCCGTGGCGCTTGGCCTGTCCCTGATCGGCGGTGCCGCCGCCACGCTCCGCAAGATCGCCAGCCCTGACGTGGTCATCACCAACATGCGCTGGGTCGTCGCCAGCGACATGTTGATGGCAGTCGTGGCCGGCTTGGTCACGTATTCGGTGATCGCCTGGCAGGAATTCCCGCTGCTGTTGCAGCCGGGCTGCATCACGATTGCGGCGTTCGGCGGCTCGCGCGTGCTGGATCGCTACCTCGGCGCCGGCCTGGCGCAGGTCGACCGCCTCGCAGGCAAACCACAAACTGAAGGAGTTCAACCATGAACCTGACGAAGAACTTCACGCTGGCGGAGCTGACCTATTCAGCCACGGCCGTGCGCGACGGGCTGGACAATACGCCTTCCGTCACCGTGATCGCCGAACTGCAGCGTACCGCTAACATGATGCAGCGCATTCGCGACTACCTGTCGACGCTGCAGGACCGCGATACGCCGCTGTCCGATATCAGCGGCTATCGCGCGCTGCAGGTCAATCGAGCAGTAGGCAGTTCGGATACCAGCGATCACGTCAAGGGGATGGCGGCCGACTTCAAGGCAGCTGGCATGACGCCCTACGATGTCTGCCAAGCGCTGGCGCCGAAGATGGCGGAGTTGGGCATCGGCCAGCTCATCAACGAACTGACCTGGGTGCACGTCGGCCGGCCGGTACCCGCCAAGGCGGTCAACCGGATCATCACCATCGACCGCCACGGCACGCGGCCGGGAATTATACGGGTGCGACTGTGAGCGCGCTCGGCGACATGGCCAGCGCCGCCGGTGGTGCAGTGACCGGCGGCTTGTGGAAGGTCGGCGCCATTGTGCTTGCCGGTCTGCTGGTGCTTACCGGCGGATCGCTGGGCGGCGGCTGGTGGTTGGCGGCGCACGACCGCGACAAGGCCGAGGTGGCGCTGCGGGTGGAGCAGGGTACCAGCGCCGCGCTGCGCGCCGGCATCAACACCCAGAATACAGCCATCATTGCCTTGGGCAAGGAGAAGCTGAAGGCTGAGGCGCGCGGCCTAGCCGCCCAGCAGCTCGCCGCAGCAAATGGCAAACGCTTCGATGCTGCCTTGGCGGCGGCCGCCGGCAAGCGCGCGACCACCTGTGCCGAAGCTATGCCCATCGTCGACCAGTTGCTGAAGGACATCAAATGAAAAAATGGATCTTGCTGAGCGTGCTGCTGGCCGGCTGCGGCGCACTGCCGCCGGCCACCCAGCGGGTCGACATTCCCGTTCTTGCTCCGTGTGTAAAGGAGGTGCCGCCGCGCCCCGATTATGAGTTTGGGAAGATGTCGATCTCCGATGCCGATGGCGAGAAGGTCCTGGCGCTCGCGCGCGATTGGCCGCGAGGTCGTGCCTACGAGCAAAAGCTAGAGGCGGTGATTGCGGGATGCCTATAGCTAGTATTGATAATTTGATAAATCGCAAACCATAGGATAGAGGCTCGCCATATCATCGTGCGTTTTGAAGGAATCGAACGATGGTAAAAAGTGCGCCTACCCTGCCAAATGACCTCCGCGACATCTTGTCCAACTGGGTCGGATTGGCGAATGCCACGGTTGCGCCGCAACTAGACGGTGACGATTGGCTGCGTTTAACGCGGGCCGCACAGGCCGTCGAGATGATGATCCAGAAGGAAGATGTCCCGGTCACCGCAGCAGCGACCGTTGCACATCTCTTGCGCGCCATGGCCTTGCACTGGAAGGGTGGGGACCAGCACCTTGACCAGCATATCGCGGTAGTGCGTGCATGGCTGAAAGGCCTGAGAAAATAGCGCGATGCTGGCGACCTCAGGCGGCCAGCTCGATCGGTTCGCCCATTTCCGGGCCGTCTGCGCCGGTGTTTAGCGCACGGGTGACCGGAAACCATTCGAAGAGCTCGACGTCGAGCATCGCGGTGCGCGCCAGGTGCTCGGCTTCTTCGGGCGTCAACGCCGGATCCAGCCAGCGGCGCGCGTCCTCGGCGCTGACCGCGACGGGGCGGCGGTCGTGCACGTCGACCATGCCGCCCAGGGAATCGGCGGTGACAAGCACGAAGCCCGCTTCTTCGCGGTTCTCGACGAACGGCCCGAAGTTGGCCAGCGCCAGGAGGAATAGCGGCTCACGATCTCTCCGATGGATGTGCCACGGCTGCTTCGATCCCTTTTCTCCGGTCCACTCGTACCAACCGTTTGCGCACACGATGCCGCGCCCGGCCCGGGTGAGCGGCTTCCAGTAGGCGCCGAGGAGCTTCTCGACCTTGGCATTGACTGCGATCGGGATTTTTTTCCTCGGCGGGACCGGTTTCGCGGCCGCAGCCCACGCAGGGCGGTAGCTCCAGAACACGTCGTCAGCTACCAGGCGGCCTCCGTCCATGTGCAGCACCGGCCTGTACGTGCCGGGCGGCACGTTCCAGCGGCCCGCCGCCTCACTGCGATTCAATACTTCGTCCACCCAGTCGAAGTTGACGAGGAGGCGGCTAATGTCGTTCTGATCTAGGCGTCCACACATGCAGTTATCATAACCCGCGTCACCTTTTTGATATACTGTACGCGCATACAGTATTTATCAGGTGAAATAAATGAAAGCGTGGGTAGCAAGAAGGCGGTCGGGCGGCGCGCTGCTCGATGAGCCAATCCAATTCGCGGCGTCGCCCGAGCTGCTGGAGCTGCTGGTGGTCGAGGTAACCGATCAGGGCAAGCGCCGCCCGTCAAGAGTCGCGCGCCTTTTTCTGGCCGGCTCGCGGGTGCCGCTGGCGCAGCTGGTCACGCCGCGCCTGGTATGGGGCAACGGCTGGGACCTAGTGCTTAGCGGTGCCGAGGAGGGGCAAGCCGAGGGCGGAATTGCCGGAGTGGCGCAGTCGTGGATTTGCCGGCTCGCGCCGCCCCCGTATGCCGTCGGCTTTCTGGCGCGCCACACGCACAAGGACGGTGTGGAACTCAGGAAGGGCGCGATCTTCGATCGTTACGCGTCCAGCACCAAGGGCAAGCTGGTAGTGGCCAGTGCGCACGCCACCTCCCTCGGCCGCCAAACGATGCGAGCCGACCTGACTCGTGGGAAAGATCGGGAGAGGACTTTTGGAGGTGCCTTGGTTGACGTCGAGCTGGGGTGGATGTCCGAAGAGCGGTTCTCGCTGATCGGGTTCCAGCAGCACGAGGCCTATGAGAGCCGGCCGGCGCGGCTAGTGCGCCAGGGCTGGCTCTGCGAATACGAAATTGAGGAGCCGGAGGATGACCGGCGCCGGCGCAAAAACGGTGACCTGCGTTGAGGCGTAACTTTCGGCGTAACTGGGTTCAGCGAGCTGGTAGCTTTATAGGGGAAAGCACCAAGCCATCATCGGTACGAGGCATATCGGTCTAGGTTGAGAGAAATTGGTGTTATTCTCGAGCTATCTTTTTTGACAATGGTCCAAGTTCCATGAAAATTCCTAAAGTATTTATTTCGTATTCGCATGACTCGCAGGCTCATAAAGAGTGGACCATGAATTTTGCAATTCGTTTGCGTAACTCTGGTGTTGACGCGATTCTTGACCAGTGGGAGTTACAGCCTGGTGGGGACATACCGCACTTTATGGAACAGAATTTGGCATCTGCCGATCGAGTACTGATGATATGCACGGGTGCATATGTAGCAAAAGCGAACTCGGGGGCCGGCGGGGTCGGGTACGAAAAAATGATCGTCACAGCCGATCTCATGAAGTCAATCGAGTCTGCTAAAGTAATTCCAATCATTCGTCAGGATGGCGGACGCACGGTTCCCACGTTCCTCTCTTCTAAATATTTCATTGATTTTTCCGGCGCGGACAATGAATATGCCTATGATGAGCTTGTCCGCACTCTCGTAGGTGCGCCTTTATTCGTAAAACCGCCTATATCGCATGATCTGTTCAAGCCAGTTGCACAGACTCCTGCAGAACCTACAATCGACAATGTCCGGATGGTGATGCAGGTAGTGGTATCGCTCTTCGAGAAAACGCCGGATACGTGGATACTTTACGCGCATGTTTTGAAGGCCGCACCGGTATCCAGAATACTGCTCGATTTCGCAATTGATGAAGCTTTGCAGCAAGGCTTACTTGCTAGAGATTCTCTAAATAGGATAGGAATTAGGTCTTCCGGTAAGGAATACGCCGTGTTGCATAAGCTAATCCGGAGCTAGTTGGTGACAAGAACTTAGGGGGGCAGTTTTTGCTTGTAGGTATATTTTTAAGGACATAGGTCTGGCGTACTTTTGAAGCCGTGATGATGGCGATTGTGCGCTTACACCGCTGGCACTGAATTCGGTTCCAGATCGGGGAATCGCATTGTGCGGGGACGGCTAAATTTTTCTGGCGGGAAGATGGTAAAGAGCAGTATAACTATTTGATTATATTGGTTTTTCGTTTCCGGCAAGCGGCACCAGAACTCAGCATTAAGAAATACCAAGAAGTACCGAGACCCGCTTTTCCCATAGGAGAAGCGGGTTTTTTGCTGTCCCCGGACGTTTAATGAATTAGCATGAAATACCAACATCTGGTTGGTCTTTTTGTTGGTACTTACCTCAGCAGGTAAAAAAAGTACCAACACCGGAGTCAACTATGGCACTGACAGACACCTTTATCCGGCACGTCAAGCATAGTGGTGCGGCTGCGGGAGATAAGCATTCCGACGGGCAGGGCATGTTCTTGCTGGTCAAAAAGACGCACAAGTACTGGCGTATGAGCTACAGATGGCTCGGTAAGCAAAAGACGCTGGCGCTTGGTGTTTATCCTGAAGTTTCGCTGGCGCAGGCCCGCAAGCTTCGCACTGAGGCTCGCGAGGCCCTGGCGGCTGGCATCGATCCAAGCCAACTCAAACGCGAGACTAAAGCAAACAAGGTTCATGAGGCAGCCAACACTTTTGAAGGGCTGGCGCTGGCGTGGCTGGCGATGATGTCGCATAGCCGCTCAGCTGGCACCCAGGAGAAGGTGGCGGCCTGGTTGAAGCATGACCTGTTTCCCTACCTTGGCAAGCTGCCGGTAGCGTTGATCAAACCGCGTGACATCCTTACAGTGGTGCAGAAGGTTGAGGCACGAGGCGCAATTGATTCGGCCCATCGCATCAAGCAGGTCTGCGGCCAGATCATGCGATATGGTGTGGCGATTGGCGTGGTGGAGCGCGATGTCACGGCGGATCTGAGGGGCGCGCTGATCTCTGTGCCGCGAACTAATTTTGCCGCGATCACGGAGCCAAAGCAGGTCGCGGCCCTAATGCGTTCCATATACGGCTATAACGGCCATTTTGTGGCAGTGGCGGCGCTTAAGCTCTCGCCCCTTCTGTTTGTGCGTCCGGGAGAATTGCGGAGCGCAGAATGGCTGGAATTCGATCTGGACGCGGCGGAGTGGCGCATCCCCGCAGCGAAAATGAAGATGAAGGTCGAACACATGGTGCCGCTGGCGCGGCAGGCGGTGGAGATTCTGCGCGAACTGCATCGGGTGACAGGCCACGGAAAATTTGTGTTTCCGAGTTTTCGCACCGACGATGCATGTATGAGCGAGAACACCATCAACGCCGCATTGCGCGGCATGGGCTACGCGAAAGAAGTCATTGTTCGTTTGCTGGCCGGATTGACCCTCTCGAATTGACCCTCCCTCCAGGTCCTCGCGAACGCCGCGACCCTGTCGTAAGACCCCTCGAACCCCAACTCCTTTAAATCCTCGTGGATCTGTTTCAGCGTGCGCCGCTGCTTGCGGGATCGCGCCGCCTCGGTCTTGAGCATCGCCGAAAGTTGGAAAGCGTATTGGTCGATGGCCCGCTTGGAGCGCCGCTCAGCGTAGGCCGGCTCTATGGTTTCCGAGCGCAGGTAGCGCCGGACGGTGTTCCGCGAGATGCCCAGACGCCTGGCAATCTCTCTCAATGGGATCTGGTCACGAATGTGCCAGCGTCGAATAATGCCTAGTAATGCCACGTCGATCACTCCGATTCCCCGCTCAATGTCGTGAGCAGGATTGTGTCTTAAACGTGGGTCAGATTCGTTTGCAAATTATGCGGCAAAGTGGGTCAGATTTCGCTGCAAATCAACACCTATGGGCGACAAAGAGTCTCCATAAGGGTAGTTTATTACGTCCTACCGGCCGGGCATTGAGATAGCCCCCTGATTCACCGTACACGGCCTATGCGCTATTCTTACGGATAGGAATAGGACTGTGCATATGACTAGGAACAAGCAAACAATCGAGGTTGTAACGGTAAGCGAAGAGCGCC
>NZ_JAADJT010000008.1 GCF_011090165.1 Duganella aceris | reverse complement strand
CGGCGCTCTTCGCTTACCGTTACAACCTCGATTGTTTGCTTGTTCCTAGTCATATGCACAGTCCTATTCCTATCCGTAAGAATAGCGCATAGGCCGTGTACGGTGAATCAGGGGGCTATCTCAGCTTCTACATCCGAAACTTGAGCCAAAAAAATCTTCATCTTCGACACTGCTAACATCAAAATTAGCGCCCGAATCGCTATGAAATCGGCCCCTCAAAATCCGTTCTTGTCCTTTCCTCCAGGCCACAACAGGCACTAATTTTTGACTTTGAACGAGACCATCAATATCAAGATGTTCGCCGAATACGCGCAACACGCAGCCCTCAAACATCACGGGGCAGTTTCGATAGCCAGTCTCGAACCCGGATGAAAATGGGACCAAGCTCCGGTAAAAATCCGTCCTCATCTTGCCATTGAACGATGTCGAGGTCCATAGCCATATCTTCCATCTCCTTAATCAAGACATAAGGCATCGCTTCTAATGCCTTTCCATTTCCTCTAATAGAATCAGCAAGGACGCGTGCAGAGGATTGATGCGCCTCCAGCAGTTCCAAGCTGGCTTGAATACGAGCGATTAACGAATTATTTGACATGTGGCTAATGGATTAACTTAGATTGGTTGACATACCAAAGAGCTCCGTCTGCTTGTGGCCGTTCTCGTCCATACCGTAAGTTGGCAAACAGTACTATAAGTCCGGAACAATGTTCTCACGAATATCTGAAAACATATTCCTCGTTGCCCCGATTTCACGCCCGACTACCTTGCCAGAGCTGACGGCATGTCGTGAGATGATAGAGTTTATGCTCACCGTCCAAATGCCTGGAAACCACGGCTAACGACTTCTTCAATTGGCGGCTGTCTTTGATTCTTTTCGCTCCAGCCGCACGAAGGACCTCTAAATCATGGAACTACACGCAAAAACACATAATGACAATTCCAATTCACAAGACAAATAAGTCAAGCCTGCACCACGTTTTGAACGGCGGCTTTGGCCGGTTTGTGCCGTCCATGGAGCATCATCTCATCGCAGCTGGGAGCCCTCTGGATTGACGGCTTCTTCATCGCGACGAGTAGGGTAGTAAACCTTCTTGTGCTCGTTTTCGTAGAAGAGAATTCCGTGAATTCCCATCGCTTGACTCTTTTGTACTCGACGTTGCCATATTGCTGTGAAGATGGTGTCCAAAATCTCAGCAGACTGCTGCTCGTACACTTCATCTATAAATGCGACATCGGTACTTGGGGAGAAAATGAGAGCGAACTCTTCATCGGTTGCAGCGAAGATATCGTACACCGCATTTTCAGCACCATCAAAAATCTGAATATTTTTCATTTTCGTCTTAACTCATGGTTATTTTGACCAGCTGCTTTTGGCCGATTGCAGATTGCTCGTCAGCAATAGAGCGCATTTGCCCCCGGAACTGCGGACTCGACCCTATCGACGAATCCACGGAAGAAGAATGCGAGGTTGTCGGCCGTATCGCCAGACAGTCGCCCAAATGCTTTATCGAAAATAATGATTGCCACACTGAATTCCGGCTCTTCGACTACGAGCACAGGCTGGTCACGACCTTCATGCCACTTGTAGGATCCACCAAATTCGCGCCTCGCGACCTCAAGGATGTATGAGCCGAACAGTTGGACCAGTTCCTTTTGGTCCGTTTCGGTCATCTGACAACTAGTGAGCAGAGAAGCCTCAGCAAGCATCTCATTAATCATCTCAATGCGCTGTTCTGAGTAATCGAGTCGTCCACCGGCACGCTCTTGGAATTGGGCTGGAGCCAAATTAGCCTTCTCTGCAACTTGATAAGGCAGGTCTATATTTTTATCGTTCATATGGTATTGATTTAGCTATTCGGGTGTCCGTTCTTGGCCGATTTCAGTTCCTCAATATCAGACGTTCTAGAAATATTTATGTGGAATTTTTAGCTGTACGGGCCGAGTCCAGCATGATTCCGATAACGTACAGTATGGCAAAAATCGGACCGCCAAAAATAATATATGCAGAAATCCATGAAATATTTTCTAGCATTCCCAACAAACCAAGCTTGTCGGCAAGCGCCGATTGAAGCACAATTGGAATCTGCAAAAACATAAAGCGGCTCTTCGTATCTAAGCCGCCAAGGAAAGCATAGCTTACGCAGCCGACGATTATGGCAGCATAACCTCCACAAAGCGAAAACCCTGTTTTGCTCACTTTACCCTCGCGTTTCCACCGCCTGAAATTGACCGCTTACGGCCTGAGCGGCAACAGCCCTAACTAGAGCTGTCCTAATCCAATATTTTGAGCTAACTTTCGCAGCGCTGCAACCAGCATTTTTCTCATATCTCCTCTGTGTTGAATGCAAGTACGTTTTCCCAAACGCAGCGTATCTTTAGTTATTTTTTTGTTTTAATCATTTTTCCGAACGATGAACTTCGCAAAATTCTCGATACGTGTGCAAACGCTTCCGAAAATAAAAAGAAGTACGAGGCTCATTAAAATATCAGGACGGGATATCTTGCCGAACGAAAAAAGTAGAAGTGATGCGAGCGCTGAAAGAAAAAAGATATATACATACTTCACGAAAATTGCATTCATGAGTTTTATCCCCACATTTGTCAAATATACAATAGCGCTTCTTCTCGCGTAACCGCAAAGTGCCACTTTGAGCCACGGATTCAACCGGTCGACGGCGTTCAGAATAGCAGCTTGCTGAGTTGAAAAACTCACTGATTCTCACGCTCGGCCGAGAGCGCCCGTAGCAGAAGCTCCTCCTACTAGCATATAGCTTTCACCAGGAACTCTAAGCGCTGCTATAGTCCAGCTCTTGCGACATAGCGGGTACTTCCTACTCAGATCACACACCTCGGTACCGGCATCGGCCTCCTTGATTACCGCAATGATCTGCTCTTCTGTAAATCGCTTTTTCATGCCTGCCTCCCAATTGACGGAGCCTAGCTCAGCATCTTACTAATTTGGGGTAGCAGGTCATCAATAAAAGTCTACAGGTGGCGCACTTCAGTCGGCGGTGTATCCCAATTATCGTTTTTGCCGTCCAGGTAGGTGATTGGTGCGTTCACGAGTTCTTCGGGTGTGACGTCGTCCAGGCAGCTTAGATTGACCGCGTAGAACTCGCCCCATCGCGGCGAGCGGCCGATTCCAAACGGGCGTACACCACAGTGTTTGCAAAACAAATGCTGGTCGGTCTTTGTCAGGAACTGATATTTGGTGAGATCGGCCTCGCCGGACAACAATCGGAACGCGTCGGGTTTTACTATCGCAGGCCAGAATCTGATCTTCGCGCAGATGGAACAGTTGCAGCGGATGGTGCCTTGGCTAAGGTCGATGTCCGCCTCAATTCGCACGGCACCGCAATGGCAGCTGCCATGGTAAGTTTTCACTCGCGCTCCAAGATCGATTAATTCCGGGGATATTTGGCCGACAGCGCGGGGAACAACGTCGGCAGATCCGACTCCTCCCATTCTTCTCCCGCTGTGACGGCGTATTCTACTTTAAAGTCGCGGTCTAATTCCCCCGCGCCCTTTGCGGCGTAAGCCTTCAGGGCGGCATAACCGAATGCTTCCAACTCGAAATATTCGCGACGCGGCAATGATGCGAGGAAATCCGGCTTCGCGAGCGCGGCCTTGAATGTCTCCTCGCCTTCGGAAATCAGCCAGTCGCGGAAGTATTTGAATCCGTCATCGGAACAGCCTCCGTTCATGAGCCAGGCGGCGCCCCATAGACTCCAGCTGTTCGCTTCGAGCAGCAGGGCTTCGTAGCGTTGCTGGAAGCGCTGAATCTCTTCGGGCTCAAACAACGCCAAGTGCTTTTGCAAGACCAAAGGCCGTGACTCGAAGTCGTCACCGGCATCTGCTCTCACGGCATCGACAATACGCCAAAATTTTTTTTCATCCATAGGAATAGCAACCGGGGCAGCGAAAATTGATAATGCCGATCCCCACAGCGCGAGCAGACTCACGGCGTGAAGGATGGCGCGACGTTGAAAACTCATGCTTATTTCTTTGGCTTGCGTGCTTCGTAGAGCTTCGTCAGCTCCTCGGATGATGTCGGGAGTCCGACGGAAGCTGCTAGTTGGCTGAAGCCTGCCAACATAAGTCCAGCCATGATATGGGAAATTTTTTCAGTCATCGGCGGCATTCTCACACGGGGCTCGCCCTTACTCATAATCGCCATCGGGGAATATACATCCTCCATTGCGAACCAGCGCTTTCACCTCTTCGCTTACTTGCGCGGGCTGCTGACTGATTCGTGCGATGAATTCCTTCTGACCGCGCACGTACGACTGCGCGTCATGCTGCGCGCTCCACAGGACTATGCTCAGCATGACAGGTATCAGGTCCAGGCCCTTTTCGGTCAGCGTGTAAAAATCTTTACGCCCATCGGGGCTGGGCGCCCGCGACAAAATTCCCTGCTCCTCAAGGAACGCCAGGCGGGAGGCCAGAACATTGGTCGCGATCCCCTCTTCCGATTTCAGGAACGCGCCATACGTCTTCTTGCCAACAAAAACGATGTCGCGAATGATCAACAGCGACCAGCGGTCGCCGAAAATCTCCACGCCGTAGTTCACCGCGCAATGCGACCGAAGGTCTTTCTTACTCGTCGTCTTCATGAGCGGATCTTAACATCACTTGCTCCTCGCAAGTAAAATTTCACCATTTCACTTGCTTTTTACAAGTGAAATGCATACCATGGCCTCAAGTTGAACGCGGTCACCCGATCGCGTCCGTGACGGCCAGGAATCAAACATGAGCACTATCAGCATTATCGGAGCGGGTGGCATGGCCGCAGCGCTTGCAGGCCTTGCCGCCAAGGCCGGACACAGCGTCGAGGTGATCACCCGCGACGCGGCCAAGGCGCGGGCGCTGGCAGCACAGGTCGGCGCCGGCGCGACGACAGGCGACTTCGGCGCCATCCCGCTCGGGGAAATCGTGATCCTGGCGGTGCCGTACGCCGCCGTTCTGGACGTGGTCAGGCAGTATGGCGCCGCGCTGGCAGGCAAGCTCCTGGTTGACATCACCAACCCCGTGGCGGCCGACTTCACGAGCTTTGTAACGCCCGTCGACAGTTTCGGCGCGCTGGAAATCGCCAGGGCCGCGCCTGCCGATGCGGTCGTCGTCAAGGCCTTTAACACGATGTTCTCCCACGTCCTGGCTGCCGGTTCATTCCAGAACCGCCCGTTGGATGTGTTCATCGCGGGAGACGACGCGCAGGCGAAGACACGCGTCGCGGCGTTCATCGAGAGCCTCGGACTACGCCCTATGGATATCGGACCGCTGCCGATGGCGCGGACACTGGAGCACGTCTGCCTTCTGTCACTAGGTCTGCTCGCCAACGCTATCAAGCACACCAATTTCTCAATCGGGGTCAGCCTCCCCGTAGCACCACCTTCTCAATCACTCACAAGGAATAGCACATGCGCGTTTTAGTTACTGGCGGAACCGGCCATATCGGTTCGTACATCATCCCCGACCTGATCGCGGCCGGACACGAAGTAACGGGCCTGGCCCGCTCGGACAAAGCTGCAGCTGCGGTGGCAGCACTCGGCGCCACGGTTCGGCGCGGGGATATTTCCGACCTTGAGGGACTGAAGGCGGCGGCAGCGGCGGCGGACGGCGTGATTCACGTCGCGCACCGGCAAGACCTGCTGCCCACCGGCGGGCTCGACGCCGTGGCCGCCGCCGAGCTTCAGGTAATGCTCGCGTACGGCGAGGCGCTGGCCGGCACCGGCAAGCCACTGGTCGTGTCGGGCAGCATCGGCTCGCCCGGCTGGGACAAGCTGGGCCGTCCCGCGACGGAGGACGACCCGGCCGTCCCAGGCGGCCCGGCGTACAAGGGGACGCTGCGGGTGCGTAACGAAGTCGAGCGGGCCGTCATCGACCTCGCAAAACGAGGCGTGCGCTCTTCCGTTGTGCGCATTGCTACCATCGCGCACAGCACGACCGACGTCGCATTCCTCCCCTTGCTGATCGGGTTGGCGAAGGAAAAGGGCCTCATCGGTTATCCGGGAGATGGTGCGAACGTGTGGCCCGCCGTGCATGCCCGCGACCTCGCCACCCTGTTCCGCCTGGCGCTGGAAAAGGGGGAGGCTGGCAAAACCTGGCACGGGATCGAGGGTGAAAGCGTTCCATTCCGTACCATCGCCGAAGCCATAGGCACTCGTCTGGGCGTGCCTGCCGTGAGCATTCCGTTGGACGTCCTGATGCTGCCGGGGTACTACGGTTTCCTGGCGAACCTGGTCACGCTCGATCTCCCGGCATCGAACCTGATTACGCGCCAGGCCCTGGGCTGGGAGCCGAAGCAACCCGGCCTGTTCGCCGATATGGACAACGGCCACTACTTCCCTGCCTGACCGGCACTGTCTCATCGACTAAAGAGGAAACGACACATGAGCACTTCCAACAACATCATCAGCATCATCGGCGCCGGCGGCATGGCCACGGCGATCGCAGGGCGCGTCATCAAGGCAGGACAGACGGTTGAGGTCATCGTCCGCGACCCGGCCAAGGCGCAGGCGTTTGCCGGCCAGCTGGGTGCCGGCGCGACCACCGGGACCTACGGCGCCACACCCACGGGCGACATCGTCATCCTCGCCGTGCCGTACAGCGGTGCCGCGCCTGTGATCGCCGATTTCGGCGAAGCTTTGACAGGCAAGGTAGTCATCGACATCACCAACCCGGTCGCATCCGACCTCTCCGGCCTCGTCACGCCCAGCGGCAGTTCCGGCGCGCAGGAAACGGCGAAAGGCCTTGCCGCCGGCGCGCATGTCGTGAAGGCGTTCAACACCCTGTTCGGCCCGGTCCTGGCCAAGGGTGGGCAGCTCGACGCGTTCATGGCGGGCGACGATGCCGGGGCCAAGGCGCGCGTCGCGGCCTTCCTTGAAAGTCTCGGGCTGCGGCCGCTGGATATCGGCGCCCTGCACATGGCGCAGACGCTCGAGTCGCTCGGCTTGCTGATGATCGGACTGGCCAAGAACGGCGCCGGCACCTTCGACATCGCCATGCACGTCGATATCGGCCCGAAGCGATGAGCACCCAGGCGAACGTCCAGATCGTCAGGAATCTACCTGCGGCGATGGGTCGCGAGGGACCTACTTAGAACGGAAGGAAATATCATGACGAAGAAAACGTATCACGGCGCGTGCCATTGCGGCGCTGTCACCTTTGAGGCCGCCATCGACTTCGAAAAAGGCACGACACGCTGCAACTGCTCGATCTGCACCAAGTCGCGCTTATGGTTTGCGATCGTGCCGTCGGAAGATTTTAAGATGGGACAAGGCGAAGACCATCTGGCCGACTACACGTGGATACCCGCTGGCAAAACGGACTCCCACCTTTACTACCGCTTCTGCAAGACATGTGGTGTCCGCACCTTCGCGAAGGGTATCGACGGCACGTTCTACGCAGTGGCGATCGTCACACTGGACGGTTTCGAGGAAGAGGCCGACGTACTCGCCAGGACACTGAAATATCAAGATGGCCGCCATGACGACCTCAAGCATGCGCCGGCCGACACGCGCCTGCTGTGAACTTGGCGGGTCGCGGCACGCGCCTGGCTGGGCGTCCATACCGGTCTTTTAGCGCCCGGCGAAGATGCTGGCCATTTCCGACATGTGCTCGGTGCCCCAGGTACATAGCGGGACGATCGCCTCGGCCAGGCTGCGGCCGAGCGGAGTCAGCGCGTAGTCCACGCGCGGCGGCACTTCCTTGTAGTCGGTCCGCGCCAGCACGCGATCGGCCTCCAGGTCCTTCAACTGCTGTATCAGCACCTTGTCGCTGACGCCCGGAATCAAGCGCTTGAGCTCGCCGTAACGCCTGGGGCCATCGCGCAGGAAAAACAGGATCAGCGGTTTCCATTTGCCCGAGATGATGCGCAGCGTCGCGTCGAGCCCACAGGAAAAGTCGGGGCCGGCGGTGGTGACTGCGCCGCAGGTTTGGGGAAGCGTGCTCATTTTTCCATCCTTATTTTTGGTACTTACCTAAAAGTGCATACTTGACCTTAGGTTAGCAGGACCGCATAGTGGAGTCAAGGAGCAGCTCCCTGCCTCCCCACAACTTATAGGAATACACCATGACCAGATTGAATGGAAAGACCGCAGTCATCACCGGCGGCGCAACCGGCATCGGCCTCGCCGCAGCAAAGCGCTTTATTGAGGAAGGCGCCTTCGTTTTCATCTTCGGCCGCCGCCAGGAGGCGCTCGACGCGGCGCTGGCTGAACTCGGGCCCAATGCCCGCGCGGTGAAGGGCTCGGTCTCCAACCAAGCCGACCTGGACCGGCTCTATGCCGCGGTACAGGCCGAGCGCGGCACCCTCGACATCGTGCTGGCGAATGCCGGCGCGGGTGGCCCGCTGCCCCTCGGCCAGATCACCGCCGAGCACATCGACGAGACCTTCGACACCAATGTGAAAGGGACCATTTTCACGGTGCAGAAGGCGCTGCCACTGATGAAACCGGGCGGTTCGATCATCCTGACCGGATCAAGCGCCGGCGCCACGGGTGCCCCGGGTTTCGGCGCCTACGGCGCGAGCAAAGCGGCCGTGCGCAACCTGGCGCAGACCTTTGCGCTGGACCTGAAAGGCAGCGGCATCCGGATCAACGTCCTCTCGCCCGGTCCCACGGCAACCGAACTGGCGAAGGCGGCGCTGGGCGAGGAAGGCCAGAAAGCCTACGGCATGATGACGCCGCTCCAGCGCATGGCCGATCCCGCCGAACTCGGCGCAGTGGCGGCTTTTCTCGCGTCGTCGGACAGCAGTTTCATGACAGCCAGCGAGGTCGCCGTCGATGGCGGCCTGGCGCAAGTCTAACCACCAAGGACTATTGATGATTTATTCAATTATCGGCTTCGGCAAGATCGGCCACGCGCTCGCCAAGGCGTTCGCCAGATCCGGCATCGAAGTTTCCGTCGCCACCACGCGCGATCCGGAAAGTTTCGCTGCGGATGCCGCCGCAATCGGGCCGCAGATTATTCCCACCACGCTGGCGCAAGCCATTAAGGCGGACATCATCTTTTTGGCCGTTCGTTACGAATCGCACCCGGATGTCGCGAAGGCGCTGCCGTCCTGGCAGGGAAAGACCATCGTCGATGTGACCAATGCCTACGGCGCGCCTGCCGAGGAGCTGATAGGACGGTCATCCGCTGCGGTAGTCGCCCAGGCCTTCAGCGGTGGCAAAGTGGTCAAGGGCTTCAACCATCTGGGCGCACCCGTGCTCGGCCAGGATCCGGCCGTGCATGGTGGCAGGCGGGTCGTGTTCCTCTCCAGCGATGATGACGGCGCAGCGGACCAGATCGCGGCACTGGCGGAGCAGCTCGGTTTTGCGCCGATCAAACTCGGCGCGCTTGCCGAAGGCGGACTGCTGGTGCAGGGGGGCAGCAATACCTGGGGACATTTGATCTTCAAGGACCTGGTCAAGTTTGACTGATGAATGGGACTGGAGCGATTCCATGATTCAGGGTGATCGATGCGCTGCCAAGGCGCAGGCCTGCGGAAAGGCCGCGCGACGCGAGCCGGACGGATTTCCGCAATGACGGGCGGCCTATGGCAGGATCGCCAGCGCGTCGATTGCCTGGTCATTGGCGGCGGTCCCGCCGGACTGACGGCGGCGCTCTACCTGGCGCGCTTCCGGCTGTCCGTCCAGGTCATCGATCGCGGCGCGGGACGGGCCGCTTCGATCCCGCTGACACGGAATTATCCAGGCTTCCCCGACGGCATCAGCGGCCGCGAACTGGTCCAGCGCATTGGTGAGCAGGCGGTCCGCTACGGCGCCCGAATTACCACCGCCGAAGTGGCGACGGTGGAGCGATCTGGCGACATCTTTCAGTGCCGTACCAGCAGCGGCCTGATCGAGGCGTCGACGGTGATTCTCGCCACCGGCATTCGCGACGTCCGCCCGCCCCTTGACGACGAATTGCACGCTGCGGCGCTCGCGGCAGGGCTGATTCGTTATTGTCCGATCTGCGACGGCTTCGAGGTGAGCGGCCGAAGGGTAGCGGTGATCGGTCGCGGCGCGCACGGCGCCCGCGAGGCGGCCTTCATCCGCAGCTACACGGACGACGTGACGCTGCTGGCGTGGGACGGGACCACCAACCTGGATGTCACGCAGCGGGCCGGCCTGGCGGGCGCGGGCATTGCGGTGGTCGATGGCGCGGTGGCGTCGGCGCGCATGCAGCACGACAAGCTGATTCTTGCCACCGATTGCGGGGAGCTGGCCTTCGACGCGGTCTATCCTGCTTTGGGCGCGCAGGTCGCCTCGCGGATCGCGCAGGAGCTGGGGGCCCAGGTAAATGAGGACGGCTACCTTCATGTCGACGAACACCAGCGCACCGGCGTGCCGGGCCTGTATGCCATCGGCGACGTGGTTGCCGGCCTAAACCAGATCAGCCGCGCGACCGCACAAGCCGCGACGGCCGCGACGGCGCTACGTAATGACCTCTTGCTTTCGCCGCCACCCTGAGTTGACATGGCGACTGGCTGAACCTATAGTCGCGTAGTTAACCGATGAGAATGAGAATCATGTTCAACCCGCTGAAAATTACGCTCCGTTGTTTTGCTCTGCTGCTTGTTTCTTTCTGGCTGGCCGCCGCCGCGCAGGCGCAGGGAGGCGAGCAGAACGCTGGCGCCAAGCAGTTGTGGCAGTTGATTGATTATCTGGCGGTCGACTACGGCGGCGCCGTCGAAAACGGCAAGGTCGTCAGCGACGGCGAGTACGCCGAAATGCTGGACTTCTCGGACAACGCGATCAAGCAGATCGCCGCCCTCCCCGATCACCCCGCCAAGCCGGCCGTGTCGGCGGCGATCGCCGAATTGCGCGCGGCGGTCGTGCGCAAGGCCGATGCCACCGAAGTGAAGCGGCTGGCGCATCGCTCCAATGAGCTGTTGATCGCGGCCTACCCGATTCCGCTGGCGCCGAAGGCGCTGCCGAATCTTGCGCATGGCGCATCCTTGTTTGCGGCGCAATGCGCTTCGTGCCACGGCGCCATCGGCGGCGGCGACGGAGCGCTGGCCGCGACCCTGGATCCCAAGCCGATCGCCTTCACCGACGGCCAGCGCGCCCAATCGCGCAGCGTCATGGCGCTGTTCCAGGTGGTGTCGCAAGGCGTGTCGGGCACTTCCATGCCGAGTTTCTCCGCGCTGCCGGAGGCGGACCGCTGGGACCTGGCGTTCTTCATCGGCGGCCTGTCGTTTGACGACGCGGCGCGCGCGCGCGGCGAAAAACTGTGGAAGAACGATCCCAAGGTAAGGAAGCTGTTCCCGGATCTGTCCGCCGTGACCACGCTGACGCAGGAAGCCATCGCCGCCGCCACCGGCGAGGCGGCCGCGCGCGACCTTATCGCCCACCTGCGCGCCAAACCGGGCGACGCCGAAGCGAGCAAGCCGTCCGGCCTCGCTCTGTCGCGCCTGCGTCTCGCGGAAAGCCTGACGGCGCTGCATGCCGGCGATCGCGCCACCGCGACCACGCTCGGCCTGTCGGCCTACCTTGATGGCTTTGAGCCGATCGAGCCGGTGGTCGGCGCCCGCAACAAGTCACTGTTGATCGCGGTGGAAAACGCGATGCTGGCTTATCGCTCGGCCGTCGCCAAGGGCAGCGTTGTTGAGGCGGACGCATCGGCGGAGCAGCTGCGCAAGCTGTTCACACTGGTCGAAAAGGAAATCGGCGAGGCCAAGGCCGATCCGCTGACCACCTTCGTCGGCGCGCTGACCATCCTGTTGCGCGAGGGCGTCGAGGCCTTGCTGATCGTGATCGGCATCATCGCCTTCCTGCGCAAGGCGCAGCGCAAGGATGTTTTACCCTATGTCCATGGCGGCTGGATCGGCGCGCTGGTCGCGGGCGGCCTGACCTGGCTGGCGGCGACCTATCTGGTGACGATCAGCGGCGCCAGCCGCGAAGTCAGCGAAGGCATCGGCTCGGTGTTCGCGGCGCTGGTCCTGCTCAGCGTGGGCTTGTGGATGCACCAGAAGAGCAGCGCCGGCCGCTGGCAGGAATATCTGGCCGAGAAGTTGACGGCGGCCATGAGCCGTCGCTCGGCATGGGGCTTGTTCGCGCTGTCGTTCATCGCGGTGTATCGCGAGGTGTTCGAGACGGTGCTGTTCTACTCGGCGCTGGCGGCGGACGGCAACGGCGGCGCGCTGCTGGCCGGCTTCGTCGCCGCCATCGTGCTGTTGGGGATGATCGCCTGGGTCTTGCTGCGCAGTAGCGCGCGCATGCCGATCGGGAAGTTCTTCTCGTTGACGTCGGGCTTCGTCGCGGTGCTGGCGGTGATCCTGATCGGCAAAGGCGTGGCCGCGTTGCAGGAAGCCGGCTGGATCGGCGTCACCCCGGTCAACTTCCCGCGCGTTGATCTGCTCGGCGTGCTGCCGACCATGGAGACGCTGGCCGCGCAGGCGCTCATACTCCTCATCATCGTTGGCGGCTTCGGCTACAACCGTTTCTCGGCGATGAGGGTGCAAAAAACCTGATGCCTGCTTACGCCGGCGTCACGTCGCTGCCTTCGACCAGCAGCAGGCGGTACTCGGCGCCCTTGAAGCGATGCTCGCGCGCTTCCTGATAGGCCGGGCTGTTGTACCAGGCGCGCGCCGCGTCCATGTCGTTGAAGCGCAGGATGGCCACGCCTTCGGTCGGCGGCCCTTCCAGCACGTCGAGCGCGCCGTAGAAGGCGACCCGGGTGATGTCGTGGCCGGCGCGGGCGGCCGGCGCAGTCTGCGCATACAACTGCATCTCCGCAGCGTCGGTGGTGTTTTCGCGGATAAAGATAACGTAAGCGGACATGCGGGGCTCCTTGGGATTAGACGGTCTTCAGGAATTTTAACAGGTGCTCGAAGTGGTAGGCCTGGTCGTCCCACATGCAGAGATGGCTGCCTTTCGGGCAGATCATCGAACTGCCGCGCGGCATCAGCCTGGCCATCTTTTGCATGTCCTTCGGATCCATCTCGTCATGCGTGGCGCCGATCGTCAGCGTGCGCACCTTGATTTCGTGCAGGCGATCCCAGCGATCCCAGCCCTTCAGGTTGCCGGTGACCAGGAACTCGCTCTTGCCCTGCATCTGGTTGTAGATCTTCAGATTGGCGTGACGGAACACGCGGTTGACGGCGTCCGGCCATGGGTCGGTCCGGCAGATCACTTTCGGATACAGCTCCTCCATCATGATCTGCTCGTACTCGGGCGAGTCGTAGGCTTCCTTGGCTTCCAGCGCCTGCAGCTTGACCTGCGTCGCCGGCGGCAGCTGTTTCTTGATGACGTCCAGATGGCGCAGCAGCGAATCGATGCTGGCGGTCATATTGGCGATGACCAGGCCGCGCAGGTGCTTCTGGTGGCGCAGCGCGTACTCGATCCCCAGTATGCCGCCCCACGAGTGGCCGTACAGGACGAAGTTGTCGAGTCCCAGGCCGACGCGCACTTCCTCCACCTCCTCCAGGTAACGCGGCAGCGTCCACAACGACGGGTCCTCCGGCTGGTCCGAGTTGCCGCAGCCCAGCTGGTCGTAGTAGTACATCTCGATGCCGGCCTCCGGCAGGAAGGATTCCATCGCCTCCAGGTATTCGTGCGTGAATCCGGGGCCGCCGTGCAGCAGCAGTACCTTGATCGGGCCGCTGCCGACCTTCTTGGTCCACACTTTGTATTTGCCGCCGACCACCGGCACCATCTTGACGCCGGCGGTGCGGATGCCGGGCGGATTCAGGCCGTCGGCCTTGACGACGGTCGCGCCGCCGGACGTGCCGGCCGCGTTCGCGGTGGAATTGACGCCAACGGCGGCCACGGTGGCGGCGCTAGCGCTGAGAAAATGTCGACGATCCATAACACTCACCTTGCGTTGTAAAAAACCGCAGCATACACGATGAATATTACAGTGTAAAGTCAGCTCGGGCTGCTGTGGAACAGGTGGTTTTGTCGCAAGCCCACTTCGCGGAAGCCGGCGCGGAGGATATTGTTCAAAGCCGGCTTGACCTCGCCCTCACCCGGCGCTTCAGTCTCGATGCCGGCGACCACACAGCCGGCGCCCCTGGCATCCGCCAGCCTGGCGGCCAGCAACAGGTGCTGCGCGCCCTGGCGCCGCGCCTGCGGCAAGGTGGCGGTCATGCCGAGCCAGGCGCGTTCGCCGTCGATGTACAGCGCGCCCGTGGCGACCGGCGCGTCGTCGGCGTCGCAGGCGAAGTAAATTCGCCAGCCGGGCCGGCCCACCAGCGCGGCCATCCAGGGAATCACGATGGCGGGCATGCCGAAGCTGCGGCACAGGATGCCGGCGCCGAGTTCGCGCTCGTCGTCGCGGGCGAGGCGCACGCGCAGCGTTGCATCCGGCGACGCGGCCGGCACCGCGTCGCTCAGGTCGCGCAGCAACAGCACCCACGCCGGCTGCGGCGCAGGCTGCACCGGCTCCCAGTCGGTCAGCCAGAATTGCTCGACGCCGGCCTCACCGTAGGCTTGCCTGATCCAGTCCAGCGTGTCGGTGGCGGTGCGCGCGCCGTCGGGCAGGCCGACCACCCTGTTCATCATCGGCGACGGCATGGCCTGGACGCGCAGCAGCGTGGCCGTGGTTCCCGGCACATCCAGCGCGGCGCACCCGAGCTGCGGCGGCGCCGCCGCGAAAAAATCGCGGCGTGCCCCGGTTTCAATAGACTCGGCGATAATGCGATAATCTGTTTGCATAACTCTGGATAAAAAAATCAATGATTCATAAGAAGATCAAAGGGGAGCCACTGGATCGGGTCCGCATCGCCCAAGTCGCGCTGGCGCTGATCGACGAACATGGCATCGACCAGCTGAGCATGCGCAAACTGGGCGGCGTGCTCGGTGTCGAAGCCATGGCGATGTACTACTATTTCCGCAACAAGGCCGAGCTGCTCGACGGCATACTCGACATCGTGCTGGGCGAAGTCGCGGCCAGGCTGACGCCCGAGGGCACGCCGCTGGAACGGGTGCGCCGCACCTTCGACGCGCTGCGCACCATCGCGATCGTGCATCCGCACGCCTTCCTCAGCATGGTCTCGCGCCGTTTCCGCACGCAGCCGTCGCTGCAATTCTACGAGCAGCTGCTGCAGCTGTTCCACGAAGCCGGCCTGACGCCGCAGCAAAGCGCCTGCTACTACCGCCTGATGGCCAATTTCACCGTCGGCGCCGGGATCGCGGAAGTCGGCAGCCGCGCCAGGCAGCCCGACGCCGCGCCCATCATTTTGGAAAACTTCAACCAGCCGGAGACCTTCCCGCGCATCACGGCGGTGGCGCCGCATCTGCGCGTCACCGAACTCGATGCTATCTACCAGTCGGGCATGAACATCCTGTTCGCGGCCTTGAGCGCGGAGCTGGCCAAGGCCGCGACGGACTGATACCGCTCAGGGCGCGTCGAGGAAGAAGATGGCATAGGCCTTGGCCGGCGTGGTTTCGGTCGGCTTGTCGATCTGCACCTGGGCGCAGTCGCGGGCAACCTGGCTGCGCCAGTTGCCGACGCCGGCGTTGGCGAACAGCGCGTGCGCCTTCGAGCCCAGGCTCATGTCCAGCGCCAGGCGGGCGTTGCGCGCACCGGTCTTGGCGTAGTTCACGCCGCGCAGCTCGAAGCCGAACGCGGTCAGCCACGGTTCCCACAGGCCGCCCTCGACGCCCTGCACGATGCGGTTCAACATCTCCTCCAGGCGCAGGCCCTTCTTGACCACGCCGCGCAGGGTTTCCAGCGACGGCGCCGAGCGCGCGTCGGTGTCCTGCTTGCCGGCGCCGGTCTCGCCGATCGCCTTCAGCTCCTTGGAAAAGGTGGCGTCGCGCTCGGTGTAGTCGCGCACGCGGCCATAAAAATCGGCATCGAGGAAGGGATTGACGCCGCTGGCGGCTGGCGCCTCGGGAGTCTTCGGAGGCTGTTTTTTGGTGTTCATGGGATGTGCCGCTGATGTGTAAGGGGCGTAGTTTATCCCACCTTGAAGGCTTCGATGACAATCTTCGCCACCTCGCCGTGGAATTCGGGGCGGATCTTGTCGTCCTTGCCCGGCTGCGTGAGGTAGACCGCCAGCACGATCGGCGCCGCGCCCGGCGGCCAGACGACGGCGATGTCGTTGACCGTGCCGTAGTCGCCGGCGCCGGTCTTGTCGGCCAGCGGCCATGCGGCCGGCACGCCGGCGCGGATGCGGGTGGCGCCGGTGGTGTTCCCCAGCATCCAGTCCTTCAGCTGTTGGCGCTGCGGCGGCGGCAGCGCGTCGCCCAGCACCAGCTTGTGCAGCGAGCGGGCCATCGCCGCCGGCGTGGTGGTGTCGCGCGGATCGCCGGGAATGGCGGAGTTGAGCTCCGTCTCCCAGCGCTCCTGGCGGAACTCGGCGTCGCCGATCGAGCGCGCGTAGGCGGTCACCGCCGCCGGGCCGCCGATCTGCTTCATCAGCAGATTGGCGGCCGGGTTGTCGCTGTATTGCAGCGTCGCCGCACACAGCTCGGCCACCGTCATGCCGTCGTCCAGATGCCTGGCGGTGACCGGCGCGTGCGGCACCAGGTCGTCCTTCGTGTAGCGGATGCGTTTTGTCAGCAGCGCCGGATCGCGCGCCAGCACCGCCGCCGCCAGCATCATCTTGAAAGTGCTGCAGAACGGGAAGCGCTCGTCGCCGCGATGCGCCAGCACGCGGCCGTCGCCGGTGTGGATCGCCGCCACGCCGAGCCGCCCGCCGGACGCCTGTTCCAGCCGCGCCAATCGCGCCTCCGGCGACGGTGGCTCGGCGGCGCGGGCCAAGGGGGCGGCGGCCAGCGCCAGCAGCAGGGAACGGCGGAACGGAGAATGGGTCATCGCAGCGAAAACGGGATCAATGATGTGCTCGAATCATACCAGCGGTGGGCGCGATGCGTCGCCAATTGCGCGCACCGCATTCCGGCGCGGATGTAGACTGGATCATGGCTACTCAAGTGCTCATCGTCGGCGCCGGGCCCACCGGCCTGGTACTCGCCATCCGCCTGGCGCGGCAAGGCGTCTCCGTGCGCATCATCGACCAGAACAGCGGTCCGGGACAAGCGTCGCGCGCGATGGCGGTGCATGCGCGCACGCTGGAGTTCTACCGCCAGCTGGGCTTCGCCGACGTGGTGGTCAACCTCGGCATCAAGATCGACACCATCCACCTGCGCGAGGCCGGCGAGGACATCGTCCAGCTGCCGCTGAAGGACATCGGCGCCGGCCTCAGTCCCTACCCCTTTGTGCTGGCCTTCGCGCAGGACGACCACGAGCGCTTCCTGGTCGAGCAGCTGCGCGCCGGCGGCGTCGAGGTCGAATGGAACACCGAACTGGAGTCGTTCACGCAGGACGAATGGGGCGTGCGCGCGGTGCTGAAGCGCGACGATGAACGCCTGCCGTGCAGCAGCGTCTACCTGTGCGGCTGCGACGGCGCCCGCAGCCGGGTGCGCGAATCGCTGAAACTCGATTTCAGCGGCGGCACCTACGACCATCTGTACTACGTGGCCGACGTGCAGACCGCCGGCCCGCCCAACCGCGACCTGGTTGGCCACCTCGGCGCCAACACCTTCGCGCTGATGCTGCCGGTGCGCTCGCGCGGCATGCAGCGCCTGATCGGCATCATGCCGCCGCAGGCGCCGCCGGGCGCCGGCTTCGACGCGGTGCGGACCATGCTCGAAGCGCTGCTCGGCATCGAGGTGGCCCAGCTGAACTGGTTCTCGACCTACCGCGTGCACCACCGCGTGGCGGCGCACTTCCGCGCCGGCCGCTGCTTCATCGCCGGCGACGCCGCGCACATCCACAGCCCGGCCGGCGGCCAGGGCATGAACACCGGCATCGGCGACGCCGTCAACCTGGCGTGGAAGCTGGCGCACGTGCTGCGCGGCCGCGCCGACGCCGCGCTGCTCGATACCTACGAAGCCGAGCGCATCGTCTTCGCGCGCAAGCTGGTGGTGACCACCGACCGCGCCTTCCAGCTGATCGTGTCGCAGGGCGCGGGCGGACAGCTGTTGCGCAGCTGGCTCCTGCCGCATGTGTTCCCGGTGCTGGCCGGCTTCGCCGCCGCGCGGCGCACGCTGTTCAAGACGCTGTCGCAGGTGCAGATCCATTATCCGGACAGCCCGCTGAGCGGCGGCCGCGCCGGCGAGATCATCGGCGGCGACCGGTTGCCGTGGCTGCCGCTGGCCGATGGCCACGACAATTTCGCCGCGCTGCACACGCTGGACTGGCAGCTGCACGTCTACGGCCAACCCGCACCCGCGCTGACGGCGGCCGCATCGGCGCTGCGCCTGCCGCTGCAGGCCTACCCCTGGAGCGAGGCGGCCGCGCAGGCCGGGCTGCTGCAGGACGCCGCCTATCTGGTGCGCCCCGACATGCACGTGGCGCTGGCGCTGCCGCGCCAGGAGGCCGACGCGCTGCGCGAACTGGCCGACCGTTTCACGCTGCGTTTTTCCGCCGAGTCGCCCTGAATTAGTTTATTCTAGGCAAAATTTGGGAGGAGACACCATGAGCAGAACCGCAAAAAAAATCGCGGTCGCCATCCGCCACGTCATGTTTGAAGACGTCGGCAGCTTTGCCGCACCGCTGGCCGCCGCCGGCTACGGCCTGCGCTACCTGGAGGCCGGCGTCGACGACCTGGCGCCCGCCGCCGAGGCCGACCTGCTGATCGTGCTGGGCGGCCCGGTCGGCGTCAACGACGTGCGCCATTATCCTTGCCTCGCCGACGAAATCGCGCTGCTGCGCAAGCGCCTGTTCGCCGACCGGCCGACGCTGGGCCTGTGCCTGGGCGCGCAGCTGATGGCCAGGGCGCTGGACGCCTCGGTCCATTCCGGCATCCGCGAGATTGGCTGGGAGCCGCTGCGCCTGACCGCGACCGGCGCCGCCTCGCCGCTGCGGCATCTGGCGCCGGACCTGACCTCGATGCTGCACTGGCACGGCGACACCTTCGACCTGCCCTACGGCGCGGAGCTGCTGGCCTCGACCCCGGCCTGCCGCCACCAGGCCTACGCGATCGGCAAGCACGGCCTGGCGTTCCAGTGCCATCCCGAATTCGACCCGGCGCGGCTGGAGCAGTGGCTGATCGGCCACGCGGTGGAACTGGTGCACGCCGGCGCCCATCTGGAAGACCTGCGCGCCGGCACCCGCCGCCACGGCGAGCAGCTGGCGCGGCAAGGCGCGCTGATGCTGCGGGAGTGGCTGAAGGGCCTGGCCTAGCCTAAAGCCATTGACATCCATGGGGGCGCCGCGCTAAGGTCGGCCTCGCGCCGATTCTTCCCCCCATACCCAAAGGATGTCATGAGTACCTTCTCCCGCCGCGACCTGCTGCTGTCCGCCCTCTCCGCCACCGCCGTCGGCGCCCTGCCAGGCTTCGCGCTGGCGGCCACCACCAACGCCGCCAGCCCCGCCGACGCCGGCTTCACCACGCTGCTGGACCAGATCGCCGACGAAATCCTGCGCCTGTCGCCGACCGGCGCCACCGGCCTGGGACTGGACAAAGACGCGCGCGCCGGACTCAAATCGCAGCTGGAGGACGTCGGTCCCGACGGCGACGCCGCGTGGGCGACGCAAGTCAAGTCGATCCAGACCCGCCTGCGCGGCGTCGACCGCGCCGCGCTCAGCGACACCGCGCAAACCCGCTACGACACCATCGCCTACGCGGCCAAGGAAGGCATCGCCGGCCTGCGCTTCCCGTTCGGCGGCGCCGCCAGCGGCTTCAACGGCGGCACCGCGCCGTTCCCGGTCACGCAGCAGGACGGCGCGCTGACCCGCATCCCGGAATTCCTCGACTCGCAACACGCGATCGCCAACGCCGCCGACGCCGAGGCCTACCTGGAACGCGTGGCCGCGATGGCGCGCATGCTGGACCAGGAAACCGCCCGCATCGCCGAGCAGTCGGCCAAAGGCATCATGCCGCCGAACTTCATCTGCCGCACCGCGATGACGCAAATGAGCGACTTCCTCAAGACGCCGGTGGCCGGACAAAAGCTGGTGACCTCGATCAGCGAGCGCACCGCCAAACTGGGCCTGGACGGCGACTGGCACGCGCGCGCCACCAAACTGGTGCAGGGCGAGGTCTATCCGGCGCTGCAACGCCAGCTGGTCAGCTTCGGCAAGCTCACCGCCGGCGCCATCGACGTCGCCGGCGTGCATCGCCTGCCCGACGGCGCGGCCTACTACGAGTGGGCGCTGCGGCTCGGCACCTCGACCGACCGCAGCGCCAGGGAGATCCACGCCATCGGCCTGGAACAGAACAAGATGCTGCAATCGCGCATCGACGCCATCCTCAAGTCGCAGGGCATGACCAAGGGCTCGGTCGGCCAGCGCATGCTGGCGCTGTCCAAGGATCCGGCGCGCTTCTACGCCGACAACGACAAGGGCCGCGACCAGCTGATCGCCTATTGCAACGACCGCGTCGACGCGATGCGCAAGCTGATGCCACGCATCTCGCACCTGGACATGAAGGCGCCGCTGCTGATCAAGCGGGTGCCGGCCGATATCGAAGCCGGCGCGCCGCTGGGCTATATGAATTTCGCCTCGCTGGACGGCAAGCGCCCGGCGATCTACTACATCAACCTGAAATCGACCACGCTGTGGCCGAAGTCGGAGATCGCCACGCTGACCGCGCACGAAGGCATCCCGGGCCACGCCTGGCAAGGCGCCTACCTGGCCGAGCACCAGCACGAGCTGCCGCTGATCTCGTCGCTGATCGGCTTCAACGCCTTCGTCGAAGGCTGGGCGCTGTATGCGGAACAGCTGGTCGACGAATTCGGCCTGTACGCCAACGATCCGTACAGCCAGATCGGCTACCTGCAGGCGCAGCAGTTCCGCGCCTGCCGGCTGGTGGTGGACACCGGCATGCACGCGATGAAGTGGTCGCGCCGCCAGGCGATCGACTTCCTGGTCGAGAACACCGGGCGCGGCGTGCAGGCGATGACCAGCGAAATCGACCGCTACACGGTGTCGCCGGGCCAGGCCTGCGGTTACAAGATGGGCCACAACGAGATCCTGCGCCAGCGCGAGCGCGCCAAGGCGGCGCTGGGCGGCAAGTTCGACCTGGCCGGCTTCAACGACGCGCTGGTGCAAAGCTGCGGCGTGCCGCTGACCGTGCTGCCGACGCTGATCGACCGCTATATTGTGAAACAACAGCGTGCTTAAATATCCATTCAAGTAATGATGTTTTTGTTGTAAGCTGGGTGGCCCATGAAAACCATCGCTATCATCGGCGGCGGCATCACCGGTGTCACCACCGCCTACGCCCTCGCCCAGCGCGGCTTCGCCGTCACGCTGATCGAACGCCATCGCTACGCGGCGATGGAAACCTCGTACGCCAACGGCGGCCAGCTGTCCGCCTGCAACGCCGAGGTGTGGAACCACAGCGCCACCATCGTCAAGGGCTTGCAGTGGATGCTGCGCAGCGACGCGCCGCTGCTGATCAACCCCAAGCCAAGCTGGCACAAAGTGTCGTGGTTCGCCGAATTCATCGCCGCCATTCCGCACTACCGCGACAACACCATCGCCAACGCCAGGATGGCGGTGGCGGCGCGCGAGCACCTGTTCCGCTGGGCCGAGGACGAGCAGATCGATTTCGACCTGAAGCGCGCCGGCATCCTGCACATTTGCCGTGACCGCGACAGCTTCGAACGCGCGGCCGAGGTCTCCAAGCTGCTGGCGCGCGGCGGCCTGCCGCGCCGCGCCGTCACGCCGCAGGAGATGCGCGCCATCGAGCCGACGCTGGCCGGCGACTTCTACGGCGGCCACTACACCGACAGCGACAGCAGCGGCGACATCCACAAGTTCACCGACGGCCTGGCGCGGGCGGCGCAGCGGCTGGGCGCGCAGCTGCGCTTCGAGCGGCAGGTGGTCAACGTCAGCGCCGGCGCGGACGGCGCCAGCGTCACCACGCTGCATCAGGAACAGGCCGACACCAGCCATTACGACGCGGTGGTGATCTGCGCCGGCGCCGCCAGCCGCGCGCTGGCGGCGCAGCTGGGCGACCATGTCAACGTGTATCCGGTCAAAGGCTATTCGATCACGCTGCAACTCAACGACGCCGCCAGCCGCGCCGCCGCCCCCAACGTCAGCCTGGTCGACGACGCGACCAAACTGGTCAGCAGCCGGCTCGGCGCGGACCGGCTGCGCGTGGCCGGCACGGCGGAGTTCAACGGCTACAACCGCGACATCCGCGCCGACCGCATCGCGCCGCTGGTGGACTGGGTGCAGCGCTGCTTCCCCGGCGTCAGCACGCGCGGCATCACGCCGTGGGCCGGGCTGCGGCCGATGATGCCGGACCTGGTGCCGCGCGTCGGGCCGGGCAAGGCGCCCTGCGTGTTCTACAACACCGGCCACGGCCACCTGGGCTGGACCTTGTCCGCCGCCACGGCCGAGCTGGTGGCCGAGCGCATCGCGTCATCCATGGGCTCTGTGGTGCAACGCACGCCGGCGCCCTTGAAATTGGCGTAAACTGCCTTCATCTGTTGCCTGTAACAACTAGGAGCTTGATCATGAAGGTTAAATCATACGCACGCATTACCCTGCTGGCCGGCGCCATGGCGCTGGCGGCGCCGGTGTTCGCCGCCGAACCGACCGTCAAGGAAGTCTACGCGGCGGCCCAGGCGGGCAACTACGTCGAAGCGCAGGCCATGATGGACCAGGTGCTCAAAGCCCATCCGAACAGCGCCAGCGCGCACTTCGTCGAAGCGGAGCTGCTGGCCAAGCAAGGCAAGTTCAAGGCGGCCGAGGTGTCGCTGGCCAAGGCCGAGGAACTCGCGCCCGGCCTGCCGAAGGTCAATCCGACCTCGGTCGCCAAATTGCGCACGCTGCTGGCCGAAGGCCAGAAGCCGCGCGCCGACTATTCGCAGCGGCAGCCGGCCCGCAGCAGCAACGGCGGCGGCTACGCCAACAACGCCGGGACGTCGGCCGGCGGCGGCATCCCTTGGGGCACCATCCTGATCGTCGGCGGCGGCCTGCTCGGCTTCATCTGGCTGGCGACGCGCTTCATGCAGCGCCGCGCGCAGCAGAGCGGCGGCGGCTTCGATCCGGCCGGCTACAACGCCGGCGCGCCGCAACCGGGTTATCCGCCCGGCGGTTATCCGCAGCAAGGCGGCTTCCCGCAGCAGGGTTATCCGCAGCCGGGCTACGGCCAGCCGCAAGGCAGCGGCATGGGTTCGCGCATCATGGGCGGCCTGGCGACCGGCGCCGCGCTCGGCGCCGGGCTGGTGGCGGGCGAAGCGATCGCACGCCAGTTCACCGGCGGCAGCCATGGCGACAGCTCGGGCAACCATGACCAGCCGCGCAACGATATCGTCTACGATAATCCGGACGAGCTGCTACGCCGCGACGACATGGGCGGCAACAACTTCGGCGTCAGCGACGGCGGCTGGGACGATTCCGGCGGCGGCGGCGGCGATAGCGGCGGCGGTGGCGGCGACTGGGACTGATCGCACCATCTGGTTCTACAACGGGGCGCGGCGCTCGCCCGCCCCGGCAGCTTCCATCGCCAGATCCCAATACGGCGGATCGCCGAAATACTCCCTCAAATGACGTATCAGCAGCTGGGCCTTGGCCTGGTTGGAGCGGCCCGGCATGTGCACCGCGTGGATCGCCGACTCGCCCGGATCGCGCCGCGGCGGCACCGCGTCGCGCCGCACCGGGTCCATCGGGAACACCGGCACCAGTTGGCCGGCGACGATGGCGTCGCTGACCAGCCAGTTCGCCAGGTGCACGATGCCGGCGCCGCCGATCGCCGCGTGCAGCAGCGAGTCGGTATCGTCGCAGCGCAGCTTGCCCTTCACCGCCAGCGGCTGGTTCTGGTTGACGCCCTCGAAACGCCACCAGCCGCGCGGCGCCGAACGACCGGTCACCGTCAGGCACTGATGCTGCAACAGGTCCAACGGCGATTGCGGCCAACCGCACCGCGCCAGATAGGCCGGGCTGGCGCTGAGCACACGGTTCAGCCCCGCCAGCCGGGTGGCCACCAGATCGCTGGCCGGCAGCACGCCGGCGCGCACCGCCACATCGACGCGCCGCGCCGCCAGGTCCACCACATCGTCGCTGACATGCAGCTCCACTTCCAGCAGCGGATGGCGTTGCAGGAACACGGCGATGGCGGGCGCAACGTGCAGGCGGCCGAAGGCGGCCGGCGCCGTCACCGTCAGCAGGCCGCGCGGTTCGCTGTCCAGTTCCTGCACCGCCGCCTTGCCGTCGGCCAGCTCCGCCAATATGCTGCGCGCCCTCGGCAGGAAGCGTTCGCCGGCGTCGGTCAGGATCACTTGCCGCGAACTGCGCAGCAGCAGCCGCGCGCCCAGCTCCGCCTCCAGCGAATCGAGCTTGCGCGACACCGACGACACCGCGATCTTCAACTGCGCCGCCGCGCGCGACAGGCTACCGGTTTCCACTACGGCAACGAAGCATTGCAAACAGTCAATCATGGTCCCTCCATCGACAGAGCGGTTTGCAGATATTGCAAATAGTGTTTGTCTTTTTCCATATTGTGCCATTTTTTGCAAAGCTGCATACTACGCTTTATCGCAACAATCTCAAGAGAACAACATGAAACTCGCAAGTATCGCCGCCGCCCTCGCCGTCGCTTTCGCCGCCCCCGCCTACGCCGCCGCGCCGCTGGCCGGCACCAACGCCCCCGGTTTCTTCCGCATCATGCTGGGCGACTTCGAAGTGACAGCGATCAGCGACGGCACCGTCGACCTGCCGATGGACAAGCTGCTGCACCAGCCGGCCGCCACCACCGGCAAGGAACTGGCGCGCTCGTGGCTGAACGTGCCGCTGGAGACTTCGGTCACCGGCTACCTGGTCAACACCGGCGGCAAGCTGGTGCTGATCGACACCGGCGCCGGCAACCTGTTCGGCCCGACCTTGGGCAAGCTGCTGGCCAACCTGAAAGCCTCGGGCTATCAGCCGGAGCAGGTCGATGAAATCTATATCACCCATTTGCACCCGGACCACGTCGGCGGCCTCGCGGCCAACGGCAAGGCGACCTTCCCCAACGCCGTCGTGCGCGCCGAGCAGCACGACACCGACTTCTGGCTCAGCCAGGCCAACCTGGACCAGGCGCCGGCCGACAGCAAGGGCTTCTTCCAGGGCGCGATGGCGTCGGTGGCGCCGTATGCATCGGCCCAGCGGCTGCAACCGTTCAACGCCGGCGTCGAACTGACGCCGGGCATTCGCGCCAACGCCGGTTACGGCCACACGCCGGGCCACACCACCTACCTGGTCGAAAGCAAGGGCAAGAAGCTGCTGCTGATCGGCGACCTGATCCACGTCGGCGCGGTGCAGTTCGACCATCCGGAAGTGACCATCGGCTTCGACAGCGACAGCAAGACCGCCGCCGCCGCGCGCCTGAAGACCTTCCAGGCGGTGGCCAAGGACGGCACGCTGGTCGGCGCCAGCCACCTGGCCTTCCCCGGCCTGGGCCACCTGCGCAGCGCCGGCAAGGCCTTCGACTGGGTGCCGGTGAACTACACGCAGTTGCGCTAGTCAGCGTGCAGTCAGCTACCACGGTCTACAATAAGCGCATGGATATGAGCACCACACCCCGTCCGATCACCGTGATGGTCGTCGACGACCATCCGCTGATGCGCGCCGGCCTGACGGAGGCGATCTCCAGCCAGGCCGACATGCGCGTGGTCGGCGAAGCGAGCGACGGCAACGAGGCGGTCGAACGCTACGCCGCGCTGCGGCCCGACGTCACCATCATGGATATCGCCATGCCGCAGCTGTGCGGCGTCAAGGCGCTGGAGCAGATTCGCGGCGAGCATGGCGGCGCCCGCGTCGTCATGCTGACCACCTACAAGGGCGACGCGCAGATCCTGCGCGCGGTGAAGGCCGGCGCGCAGGGGTTCCTGTTGAAAAGCACACTGCGCAAGGACCTGCTGGACACGGTGCGCGGCGTGCATCTGGGGCAGCGCTGCATCCCGCCGGAGATCGCGATGGAACTGGCCCAGCACATGGGCCAGGGCCCATTGAGCGCGCGCGAGATGGAAGTGTTAATGTATGCGGCGAGCGGCAACTCCAACCGCCGCATCGCCGAGCGCATGACGATTTCCGAGGAAACCGTCAAGGCTCACATGAAGAACGTGCTGGCCAAGCTGGCCGCGAACGACCGCACCCACGCGGTGACGATCGCCCTCAAGCGCGGCATCATCACGATCTAGTCGGCTAGTCGGCCGCCGCCGCGGCCAGCACCACCAGCAGCACGCACGGCAGCAGCAGGCCGAAGAAGCCGAACACGCCGAACGCCAGCGCGCCGCTGATGCAGCCGGCGCCGAACGCCAGCACCGGCCACACCAGCTTCTTGCAGCGGCCGATCGCGTCCGGGTCGCCGCGCAGCGAATCCACCAGCTCGATCACCAGCGTGGTGACGTTGCCGGTCATGACGGTGGTGGCGGCCGATTTCCCCAACAGCAGCTTGCCGTACGCGTTCTGCACCGCCATCGCGGCGGCGCACAGCATGCCGGTCAACAGGCTCAGCGGCGCGTCCGCATGCAGCATCGGCAAGGCCGCGTAGGCGCAGACGACGGTGGCGATCAGCAGCAGCAACTGCACCACCAGGCTGTTGCGCAGCTGCTTGCCGCCGTGGCGTTCCCAGTACAGGATCAACAGCCGCGCCAGCGCGACCGCCAGGATAAACACCGGGAACACCAGCAGCTTGGGAATGATCTCCGCCGCCGGCTGCACCAGCGCGCGGCCGATCAGCACGAAGTTGCCGGTGACGTGGGCGGTGAACAGGCCGAACAGGCCGACGAAGCCCAGGGTGTCGACATAGCCGGCGAGGAAACCCAGCGTGGTGCCGAGTTTGATATCACTTCGTTCCATCAGTACCTTTCTGAATATCGAGCCAGGCCACCAGCAGGAAGGCGCCGGTCAGGCCGAGATGCTCGAAGAAGCCGTTGGCGGCCATGAAGCGCTCCATGCCCGCCATCTCCCAGAAGCGGTTGGCGACGAAGGTGGCCAGCAGCGTGAACACGCCGAGGAAGCCGGCGCCCAGCCAGCGGTAATAGCCGCTCAGCACCAGCAGCGAGGCGCCCAGTTCCAGCGCGATCACCAGCGCCGCCAACGGCGCCGCCGGCGCCAGGCCGAAGTGCTGCATCTCGCCGATGGCGGCATTGAAGTCGGTCAGCTTGTTGAGGCCGCCCTGCAGATACGCGGAGCACAGCAACAACAGACACACCCAGCGGATCCAGGGCGCGCGCAACGGCGCGGGAAAATGCAGCGCCATCAGACCGCCCAGCAGGCGCAGCCCAGCGCACCCCAGAAGCTTTTCAGATCGGCGATCGGCAGCTTGCTGGTCCACGCGGTGGCGTGCTGGTGGCCGTGCACGCCGCACGAGTTGGCGCAGCCGCAGGCGGCCTGCTGCTGCCGCAGCGCCGCCTGCTGCTGTTTGCGCTGTTCCAGTTCCTTCAGCGCGGCGCGGTTGTTGCCGATCTGCTCGCCCCAGCCGGCGTAGCCGCCGAAGCGCCGCACCGGCGACCAGTCCGGCATCGCCGGTGGCGGCGCCTGGTCGAAGCCGGCGAACTGCCCGGCGGCGTAGACGATCTTGCCGCCGACGATGGTCAGGTGCGAGCTCATGTCGGAGATCTCGCTCTCGGCGCAGGCGTAGAAGTCCTTGTCCGGCACGATCAGGTCGGCCAGCTGCCCCACCTCGATGCGGCCCTTCTTCCCGACCTCGTTCGAGAACCAGGTGGTGTTCTCGGTCCACATGCGCAGCGCGGTTTCGCGGTCCAGGCAATTGGCGCGCGGGTACAGCTGCATGCCGCCCACGGTTTTACCGGTGATCATCCACGCCAGCGACACCCACGGATTGTAGGAGGCGACGCGGGTGGCGTCGGTGCCGGCCGAGACCTTGACGCCGGCCTCCAGAATTTTCTTGATCGGCGGCGTCGCCTCGGCCGCGCCGTGGCCGTAGCGCTCGACGAAGTATTCGCCCTGGTAGGCCATGCGGTGCTGCACGGCGACGCCGCCGCCCAGCGCGGCGATGCGGTCGATCGACGCCGGCGAGATGGTCTCGGCATGGTCGAAGAACCAGTTCAGGCCTTCCAGCGGAATCTCCTGGTTGACGCGCTCGAACACGTCCAGCGCGCGGCTGATGGTCTCGTCGTAGGTGGCGTGCATGCGCCACGGCCAGCGGTTCTGCGCCAGCACGCGGATCACGCCTTCCAGGTCGTCCTCCATGGTGTCGGGCATGTCCGGGCGCGGCTGGCGGAAGTCCTCGAAGTCGGCCGCCGAGAAGGTCAGCATCTCGCCGGCGCCGTTGTGGCGGAAGTAGTCGTCGCCCTGCTGGTACTTGACGCTCTGGGTCCAGTTCAGGAAGTCTTCCTTCTCCTGCTGCGGCTTTTGCGTGAACAGGTTGTAGGCCAGGCGGATGGTCAGCTGATTGGCGTCGGACAGCTGCTGGATCACCTGGTAATCCTCGGGATAGTTCTGGAAGCCGCCGCCGGCGTCGATGGCGCCGGTGACGCCGAGGCGATTCAGCTCGCGCATGAAGTGGCGGGTCGAATTGACCTGGTATTCCAGCGGCAGCTTCGGCCCCTTGGCCAGCGTCTGGTACAGGATGGCGGCGTTCGGCTTGGCCAGCAGCAGGCCGGTCGGATTGCCGGCGCCGTCGCGCAGGATCTCGCCGCCGTGCGGCTCCGGCGTGTCCTTGGTGTAGCCGACCGCGCGCAGCGCGGCGCCGTTCAACAGCGCCCGGTCGTACAGGTGCAGGATGAACACCGGCGTGTCCGGCGCCACCGCGTTCAGTTCGGCGATGGTCGGCAGCCGCTTCTCGGCGAATTGATGTTCGGTGAAGCCGCCCACCACGCGCACCCATTGCGGCGCCGGCGTGATCGCCACTTGCGCCTTCAGCATCGCCATCGCGTCGGCCAGGCTGCGCACGCCGTCCCAGCGCAGCTCCAGGTTGAAGTTCAAGCCGCCACGGATGATGTGGCAGTGGTTATCGATCAGGCCGGGCAGCACGCGCTTGCCGTGCAGGTCGACCACCTGGGTGGCCGGACCGGCCAGCGCCATGATCTCGTTGGCGCGGCCGACGTGGGTGAAGCGGCCATCCTTGATCGCCACCGCTTCGGCGTGCGGATTGGCGCGGTCGAGCGTGGTGAACAGGCCGCGATGCAGAATCAGATCGGGAATTTGGGACATCAGGTGCTCCTGGTTTCATCGGACTTCTGCGCGGTGGGCAGCTGGCCGAAACAATGCGGTTTGACGTGGTCTTCGATCCACGACACTTTGGGGGCCTGCGGCTGCCACAACTGGCGCAGCAGCGGCGGCAACTGTTCGCCCACCAGGATCCCCAGCAGGCCGACCAGCGCGATCACCGGCGGCGCCGGCGACCGTACATTCAGAAAGCCGTAGATCAGGCCGACCAACAGGCCCACCGCTATCGACACAATATACATCTTCATGGTATTCCCCTCGATGGTGACGCCACAGTGTACGGCCGGCGCGCGCGCTTGCCATCACTGGGAAGGTCAGCCGGCGACTCACTCTTTCGAGTGAGGCGGCGGCCGCGATAGTTGTCATTGTGAGCACATCATGGGTGGTAAAATGCATGTAACCCACCCGCAGGCCAGACCATGAACCTTGTTCGCGCCATGTCGCTGCTGTATGCCGCCTTGCTGTGCGGCTGCTTGCTGTGCCCAGCGGCATCGGCGCAGCCGTCGCCGTCGGTGCCGCCCCGCCTGCAGGAACAATTCACCCATACCGGCTGGAGCGCGCTCGACAACGGCCCCACCGACGTGCTCGGCATCGCCCAGACCAGCGACGGCTGGCTGTGGCTGGCCGCCGGCACCGGCCTGTACCGCTTCGACGGCAAGCGCTTCGAACGGATGGACAGCGTCGACGGCAACACCTTGCTTTCGTCCAACGTGCGCACGCTGTACGCCTCGCCCGAGGGCGGGCTGTGGGTCGGCTACCGCATGGGAGGCGGCCTCAGCCATTTCTATAACGGCCGCGCTCGGCACTACGGCGCCGGCGAAGGCTTGCCCGGCGGCGCCATCAACAGCATGGTGCGGGCGCCGGACGGCACGCTGTGGCTGACCGCGCGCGACGGCCTGGCGCGCCTGGCCGGCGGCGGCGGCCGCTTCGAGATCGTCGGCGCCGAGGCCGGGCTGCCGCAGCGGCGCGCGCGGCAAGTGCTGTTCGACCGCACCGGCCGGCAATGGGTGGCGATGCAGGGTGGCGTCTACAGCCGGCCGGACGGCGACGAGCCGTTCCAGCCGGCGTGGCCGCGGCGCGACATCAGCGCCCTGGCGCTGGCGCCCGACGGCACGGTCTGGGGCAGCGACGCCGACAAGATCTACCGCATGCTGCCGCAGGCGCCGGCCGGCCAGCAGCCGGCCCGGCCGGCGCTGCACGGCAACGGCATGCACTTCGACCGCGACGGCAATATGTGGCTGTTTCGCGGCGGCGACGTCGAGCGCAGGCCGAACCCGACCGCAGCCTCCGGCCACGACGCGCCGCAACTGCTGGAGCTGGGCGGCGGACTGGCGCAAAGCTTCCTGCAGGATCGCGAAGGCAATGTCTGGATCGGCACCTCGGCCGGGCTGGACCGCTTCCGCCGCAACCGCCTGCTGACCCTGCCGCTGCACGCGCAATTCAACTACCCGGCGATCGCGCCCGCGCCCGGCGGCGGCATCTGGGCCGGCGACCGGGTCGGCATGCTGCGCGCGCTCGGCCCGGACGGCGTGCGCGGCAGCGTGCTGGACGACCAGGCCTCGGCACTGTACCGCGATCCGCACGGCGTGCTATGGGCCGGCAACGCCAACGCCGTGTGGCGGGTCGGCGGCCGCGCCGGCGCCGGCGTCCCCACCCGCTACCCGCTGCCGCCGCAGGCGCAAAGCTACGAGGTGCAGGCGATGAGCGCCGCGCCGGACGGCGGGCTGTGGGTCTCGGTGGTGCGCGCCGGGCTGTACCTGCTGAAGGACGGGCAATGGCGGCACCAGGGCGGCCTGCCCGGCGAATTCCCCACCAGCCTGGCCGGCGAGGCGGACGGCACGCTGTGGGCCGGCTACATCCGCAACCGCATCACCCGCATCCGCAGCCGCCAGATCACCCACTACGGCACCGAGCAGGGGCTGGAGGTCGGCATCGTGCTGGCCCTGTACCGCGACGGCGAGCGGCTCTGGGTCGGCGGCGAGCGCGGCGTCGCCTGGTTCGACGGCGGCCGCTTCGTCACGCTGCACGGCCGCCAGGGCGAAGCGTTCCGCGGCGTCTCCGGCATCGCCCGCACCGCGCTGGGCGACCTGTGGCTGTTCGGCACCGAAGGCCTGAGCCGGATCGGCGCCGACCAGCTGGAGCCGGCGCTGCGGCGGCCGCAGCCGAGCGTCGAGGTCGACTACGAACGCTTCGACGCCCACGACGGCCTGCTGGGCGCGGCCTCGCAGCTGCGGCCGATGCCGTCGCTGGTGATGGCCGACGACGGCCTGCTGTGGATGGCCAGCGCCAACCGCATCAACTGGATCGACCCGTCGCGCATCAGCCGCAACCCGGTGCCGCCGCAGGTGCTGGTGCAGGGTGTGGCGGTGGGCGAGCAGCGCTACAGTCCCCTGCCCGGCCTGGAGCTGCCCAAGTCCACCAGCGGCCTGCGGCTCGACTTCACCGCGCTCAACCTGAGCATGCCGGAGCGGGTGCGCTTCCGCTACCGGCTCGACGGCGTCGACCTCGACTGGCAGGATCCGGGCGCGCGGCGCCAGGCGTTCTACACCAATCTGGCGCCGGGCAGCTACCGCTTCCGCGTGGTGGCCGCCAACGAGGACGGCGTCTGGAGCCCGCGCGAGGCCGAGCTGGCGTTCGTGATCCCGCCGACCTTCGTGCAAACCCTCTGGTTCAAGCTGCTGTGCGCGCTCGGCGCGGTGGCGGCGCTGGGCTTGCTGTACCGCTGGCGCCTGCGCGAGGTGACGCGCCAGCTGCGCCAGCGCATCGAGGAGCGGGCCGACGAACGCGAGCGCATCGCCCGCGCGCTGCACGACACCTTCCTGCAAAGCGTGCAGGGGCTGATGCTGCGCATGCACACGCTGCTGGTGCGGCTGCCCCCGGACGGCGAGGCGCGCGCGCTGGTGGAAAAAATCCTCGACCAGTCGGACCAGGTGCTGGCCGAGGGGCGCAACCAGGTCAACGGCCTGCGCAACGTCAACCAGTACCAGCACGACCTGCAACGGCTGTTCGGCGAGCTGGGGCAGCAACTGCGCGAGCAGCACGCGGCCAGCTTCGTGCTGATCGTCACCGGCCAGCCGGCCGCGCTGAAGGACGACGCCGGCGAGCACCTGTACCACATCGGCCGCGAAGCGCTGCTCAACGCCTTCCGCCACGCCAGCGCCGGCCGCATCGAGCTGGAGCTGGGCTACGGCGCCGACCACGTCACCTTGCAGGTGCGCGACAACGGCAACGGCATCGCCGACACGATCATGGCCGACGGCTCGCGCCCCGGCCACTGGGGCCTGACCGGCATGCGCGAACGCGCCGCCAAGCTGGGCACGACCCTGGAGCTGTGGAGCCGGCCCAGCCTGGGCACGGCGGTGCGGATCACGGCCTCGGCGGCGGCGGCCTACGCGGTGCAACACAAGCTCAGTCCGCTGCGGCGCTGGCTGACGCGAGAGGCGGCCTGAGCGTTCCGCCATCGAGGCCCGGCGTGGCGGCACACAGCTCCGCGACAAAGTCGATGAAGACGGCCGCGCGACGCGGCAACAGGCGCTCCGCCGAATACACGGCATTCAGCGGCGAACGCGCGGCCGCATGTTCGCCAAGCAGCGCCCTCAGCTCGCCGCTGCGCAGCTCCTTCACCACCATCCAGGAAGGCAGGTAGGCGATGCCGATGTGCTCCAGCACCGCCCGGCGGATGCCCTCCAGGCTGTTGAGCCGCAAGCGCCCCGACACGTGCACCTCGCCGTCGCGGAACGGCCAACCGCCGCCGCCCGCCATCAAGGTGTAGATGATGCACTGGTGCCGCAGCAGCTCGGCGGGATGCTGCGGCACGCCATGCCGGTCCAGATACGCCGCGCTGGCGACGCAGATGCGCTCGGACGTGCCGATGCGCCGCGCCCGCAGCGCGCTGTCCTTGAGCGCCCCGCCGCGTAGCGCGACATCCACGCCTTGAGCAACCAGGTCGATGTACTCGTCGCCGAAGCGAAACTCCAATTCCACATCCGGATAGCGCGCCGCGAACGCCGGCATCGCCGGGATGATCTTTTCCGTTCCGAAGCCGGGCGCGCAAGCGACGCGCAACAGTCCGTGCGGGTTCTCCTGCCCGCGCGCGTCCGACTCGGCTTGCGCGATGACATCCAGCGCCTGGCGCGCCTGCGTGTAGTAGCGCTGCCCCTCGGGAGTCGGCACCAGCTGGCGCGTCGAACGGTGGATCAGGCGCGTGTCCAGTTCCTTTTCCAGTGAGGCGATATGACGGCTGACGTTGGGCTGCCCGATGCCCAGCTCGCGCGCCACCGCCGAAAAACTCCCGGTCTCGACCGCGCGGACAAAGCAATGCATCCATAGCAATTTATTCATTTCTCAACCTTTATCCACGATTCATGCAATTAAAGCATAGATGATATGAGCGCCGCCTGTCTTATCGGACCGGCCTCGGCGGCGCACACTGCCGTCACGTTTTCAATCACCAGAGGAACATCATGAAACTCGCGGAAAAAGTAGTTGTGATCACCGGCGGCAGCACCGGCATCGGCCTGGCCATCGCCCGGCGTTTCGTCGGCGAAGGCGCCAAGGTCTACATCACCGGCCGGCGCCAGGCGGAACTGGATGCGGCGGTGCGGACCATCGGCGGCGGCGCCGAAGCGGCGCGCGTCGACTCGGCGGACCTGGCGCAGCTGCAGGCGCTGTTCGATCACGTCAAGGCGCAACACGGCAAGCTCGACGTCCTGGTGGCCAACGCCGGCGGCGGCTCGCTGCTGCCGCTGGGCCAGATCACCGAGGCGCACTTCGACGACACCTTCGCGCGCAATGTCAAAGGCACGCTGTTCACCGTGCAGACCGCGTTGCCGCTGTTGGGCCGGGGGTCGTCGGTGATCCTGACCGGGTCGACCGCGGCCAGCGGCGGCACCGAAGCCTTCAGCGTGTATGCGGCGTCCAAGGCGGCGGTGCGCGCCTTCGCCCGCAACTGGATCCTCGACCTGAAGGGTCGCGGCATCCGCGTCAACACCCTCAGTCCGGGCCCGGTCAAGACGCCCGGACTGGTCGAACTGGTCGGCACCGACGCGGATCAACAGCAAGGCTTCCTCGACCATCTGGCGACGCTGATTCCGCTGGGCCGGGTCGGCGACCCCGACGAAATCGCCAAGGCGGCGGTGTTTTTGGCGTCGGACGATGCCAGCTTCGTCAACGGCATCGAATTGTTTGTCGACGGCGGCCAGCGGCAGATCTGATCGCGCTCTCCTGTTAGACCACTTTTAAACTTCAATAATTGAAGCTAATATGGTTCGCGCCTGCAATCCCGCAGGCCAACCTTGAGGCTTCCATGAAAAATCTCCTACTCACGACCAAGAAGGCGGTCGCCATCGCCGCGCTGGCCGCGCTGACGCCACTGCATGCATCCGCCCAAAGCGTCGTCGGCGCGGCCGACATCTCCGACCAGGCGCTGCTGCGCACCCTGCCCGGCTTCCAAAGCGCGCAGGCGGTGGTCAACGGCATCGCCCTGCATTACGTGATGGGCGGCCAGGGCGAGCCGCTGGTGCTGCTGCCGGGCTGGCCCGAAACCTGGTGGGGCTACCACAAGATCATGCCCGAGCTGGCCAAGCACTACACCGTGATCGCGGTCGACATGCGCGGCCAGGGCGCGTCCGGCCGCCCGGACGGCGGCTACGACAAGAAGACCATGGCGGCCGATATCCTCGGCCTGGTGCACCAACTGGGCTACAGCTCGGCCCATATCGCCGGCCACGACATCGGCTCGCAGGTGGCCTACAGCTACGCCGCCAACTTCCCCCAGGCGACCCGCAAACTGGTGCTGATGGACGTGGCGCCGTCGACCGACAGCCTGCTGAAACTGCCGATGCTGCCGCAGCACGGCACCTTCCACGACAAGATCGATCCCGACCACGCCTATCTGTGGTGGTTCGCCTTCCACCAGGTCAAGGGCCTGCCGGAGAAGCTGCTGGCCGGACGGGTGCGGCTGGAACAGGAATGGTTCTACACCTACATGGCGCTGCACGAGGAAGCGATCGATGCGCGCGACCGCGCCGTCTACGAGGCCGCCTACAACAGCGCCGACGCGATCCGCGCCAGCAACGGCTGGTATCAGGCCTTCACCCAGGACATCATCGACGACCGCGATTACCAACCGCTGCCGATGCCGGTGCTGGCGCTGGGCGCGCCGGGCTTCAAGCGGCTGACGGCGGTGATGGAGAAGAAGGCGCCGCGCCTGCGCGCCGTGAAGATCGAGGACAGCGGCCACTTCGTGCAGGAGGAACAGCCGGCGCAGGTGCTCAAGGCCATGCTGGACTTCCTCGGCGCGGCGCAACCGTAGTCACGACAAACCGGCGCGCACCGGCGCGCGCCGGCCCGGGACTACTTGCCGGCGGCCGCTTCGGCGATGAAGGCCGCCACTTCCTTCGGCTTGGCCAGCATCGCCACATGGCTGCTGGAGAGGGTCAGCGTCCTGGCGCCCATGCGCCGGGCGCCGTCGATTTCCTGCTGCGGCGCGATGGTGCGGTCGTTCGCGGCGATCACCGCCCAGCTTGGTTTGACGCGCCAGGCGGCGGCCTTCAACGGCGTGCCCAGCACGGCGCCCTGCACCGGCCCTTGCGTGGCCGCCAGCAGCCTTTGCTCGGCGGCCGGCAAGTCCTGGGCGAAGTCCTCCGCCACGCCCTTCGGCGACAACACCAGGAAGCCGTCCTTGAGCGGACAGATCTCGGCGATGGCCGGCGTGTTGCCGTACGGCGCGGAGACGGCGCCGACGGTCTCGCCCGCGTCCGGCGCGAACGCCGCCACGTAGACCAGTCCGGCGACCTTGGGATGGACCCCGGCCTCGGTGATCACCACCCCGCCGTACGAGTGCCCGACCAGCAGCACCGGCCCCTCCTGCGCATCGATCAGACGGTTGGTGGCGGCGACGTCGTCGGCGATCGAGGTCAGCGGATGCTGTACGCTGACCACGCGCAGGCCCGTGGCCTCCAGCAGCGGAATCACCTTGTTCCAGCTGGAGCCGTCGGCCCAGGCGCCGTGCACCAGCACCACGGTCTTGACGGCCTGCGGCGCCTGCACCTGGGCCGAGGCGATGGATGGCGCCAGCAGCGCGGCGGCGCCGAACACGCCGCCGATCAGCGCGCCGCGCATAACGGTCATGGCGCCCATGCTCAGAACACCGCGGCGGTCTTGGCCGGCGGCAGCTGCGCCAGCAGTTCGGCGGTGCTAACGATGGCGTGCGCGAACATCGGCGCGTTCTGCGCCGCCGCTTCCATGCCGGCCGGGCTGAACGCGGCGGTGGCGTCGGGCACCAGCGTGACGTGGTAGCCCAGCTCCATGCCATAGCGCGCGGTCGCTTCGATGCAGCTGTTGGCGATCAGGCCGACCATGATGATCTTCTGGATGCCGCGCTGTTTCAGTTGCATATCCAGGTCGGTGTTGGCGAAACCGTTCTGCGCCCAATGCTCCTTGGCCACGATGTCGCCAGGTTGCGGGCCGAACTCGGGATTGAACTCGCCGCCCCAGGTGCCGGCCTCGAACGCCTTCAGCGGCGCATTCCTGGCCTGGAACATGTTGACGTGACGCCAGCCGGCGTAATCGTCGCCGTGCTGGTGCGAACGGTGGTGCGGCACGATCACGACCTGGATGCCGGCGGCGCGCACCGTCGGGATGATCTTGCGCAGGTTGTCGTACAGGCCGGACGCGTCGGCGGTCTCCTTGATGGCGTTATACAGCTTGCCGCCCTCGCTCATGAAGTCGTTGTACGGATCGACGATCAACAGCGCGGTGCGGTCGGCTGCGTAAGTAGTGGAGCTCATGGTGTGGCCTTTCATTTCGGTGGTTGTGGTGTTACATCGTCATGCCGCCGCTGGCGGCGAGCTGCTGGCCGGTCATCCAGAACGCGTCGTCGGAGGACAGCAGCACCGCCAGCTTGCCGATGTCGGCCGGCTGGCCGACCCGGCCCAGCGGCGTGGTGTTCAGCACCACCTGGTGGAAATCGCCGTCGATCAGGCCCTCGGCGACGGTGCCCTCGGTTTCGATCAGGCCGGGGTTGAGGCTGTTGACGCGGATCATGCGCCCGCCCAGCTCCTTGGCCAGCGACATGCTCAGCGAATCGACCGCGCCCTTGGTGGCGGCGTAGATGGACGCCATCGCGCCCGGCATCTTGCCGGCGATCGAGCCGATGTTGATGATCGCGCCGCCTTGCGGGCCGAACAACGGCAGCGATTCGCGCACCGACAGCAGCATGCCCAGCACGTTGAGGTTGAACTGGCGGTGGAACTCGGCGCCGGTCAGCTCCTCGATCGGGCCGAACCCGTACACGCCGGCGTTGTTGACCAGGATGTCGAGCCGGCCGTGGCTCTGTTTCAGTCCGGCGTAGACGCGCACGATGTCTTCCTCGCGCGAGAAGTCGCCCTGCACCGCGCTGGCCTTGCCGCCGGCGGCGGCGATCTCGGCCACGACACGCTCGGCGTCGGCCTTGCCGCTGACGTAGTTGAGCACCACGGTGGCGCCGGCGGCGGCCAGCGCGCGGGCGATGCCGGCGCCGATCCCCTTGGACGAGCCGGTGACCAGGGCGATTTTGTCGGATAGTGATTGCATGGTGTTTCCTTATTCAAGTAAAGGACGCGGAGCCGCCTGCCCTCGGATGACGGCGGACAGGCTATACTCCAGCTCTTATGGGGCGGGGTAATCACTTCAAAATTAGAAGTTATTAGGCTTCAAATATTGAAGGCATACTGGACGACTGTCAAGCGACAATCGGGGATAAGGCGCGGCCTATCCCGAAAGGAAGAAAGATGGGTTGGGACGAAATTGCGGAAAGCGTGTGCCAGATCTCCTGCGCCTTGTCGGAGGTGGGCGACCGCTGGACGCTGCTGATCATGCTGGAGCTGTCGATCGGCTCGCGGCGTTTCGACGAGTTGCAGGCGCAGACCGGCATCTCGTCGCACCTGTTGTCGACGCGGCTCAAGCGCATGGAGGAGGACGGCCTGATCGAGCGCCGCCGGTATCTGGAGCGGCCGCCGCGCTACGAATACCACGCCACCGCCAAGGGCAAGGAACTCGACGCCGTGCTGCTGACGCTGCGCGCCTGGGGGCTACGCTGGGGCCAGAGCGCGCTCGGCTCGGATCCGTCGATCGCGATGGTGTACAAGGCCACCGGCGAGGTCATCGACGGCCACTGGCAGATCCCGAACACCGGCCGGCCGTTCACCTTCGACGACATCGAAGCCACCATGCACGACAGCTACCTGCAGGAACGCGAGGCCAAGGGCGCGGTGTTCCAGCAAAAAGTCAAACGCAAGAAAGACCCGCCGGCGAAATAGGCCGGACGCTTATTCGGCCGTCCGCGCCTGCTCCGGCGGCGTGTCCTTGAAGGCGGCGGCGTCGCCGGCGAACATCTCCTCCAACTCCTGGCGCGCCTTGCGCGTCAGCGACACCACCTTGTCCTGGTCCTGCTGGTGCGGATAGACCTCCATCAGCGTCTTCAGGTTATGCCGGCGGAACAGTTGCGCGGCCTGCCCGGCGCGCTCGGCGCCGAAGCCCAACGATTCCAGCAACTTGGCCCCCAGCTGCAGCGAGGCCTCGAAGGTCTCGCGTTCGATCAGCGTCACGCCCCGGTCGAGCAGCGCATAGTAGTGGCTGACGTTGCGCGCCCGGACCAGGATCGCCAGCTCGGGAAAGCGGCCGCGCACCGCGTCCACCAGCGCCAGGCTGTCGTCGACGTTGTCGATCGCCACCACCAGCGCGCGCGCCTGCGCCAGGCCGGCCGCCAGCAGCAGGTCGAGGCGGGTGGCGTCGCCGTAGTACACCTTCAGGCCGAAGCGGCGCAGCAGCTCGATCTGGTCCGGATCGTGGTCCAGCACCGTGACGCCGATGCGGTTGGCCACCAGCAGCCGGCCGATGATCTGGCCGAAGCGGCCGAAGCCGGCGATGATCACCGGATTGTCGGCCGAGATCGCGTCGGCCTCGCGCTTGGGCGTGCGCAGCCGGGGCGCCGCCACCCGGTCGTACAGCAGCAACAGCAGCGGCGTGGCCACCATCGACAAGGTCACCACCATCACCAGCATCGCCGCCGTCTCGGCCTCCAGCACGCTGGCGCCGGCCGCCGCGCCGAACACCACGAAGGCGAACTCGCCGCCCTGCGACATCAGCAGCGCGAAGAACAGCCGCTGGCCGCGCGGGATGTCGAAGCGGAACGCCAGCCCGTACAGGATCGCGCCCTTGATCAGCAGCAGGCCGCAGGCCAGCGCCGGCACCAGCAGCGGATGGGCGCGCAGCACGCCGAAGTCGGCCGACATGCCGACCGCCATGAAGAACAGCCCCAGCAGCAAGCCCTTGAACGGTTCCAGGTCGCTTTCGAGCTGGTGCCGGTATTCGGAGTCGGCCAGCAGCACGCCGGCCATGAAGGTGCCGAGCGCCATCGACAGGCCGACCGACTCCATCAGCATGCAGATGCCGATCACCAGCAGCAGCGCAAAAGCGGTGAACAATTCGCGCAGCTTGGTTTGCCCGAGGAAGCGCATGGCGGGATTGACCAGGAAGCGGCCGAAGCAGATCAGCGCCGCCAGCACGCCGACCAGCCGCGCCACGCCCGCCCAGCCGTGGTTGCCGTGCGCCGAGGCCACGCCGGCCAGCAGCGGCACCAGCGCGATCATCGGGATCGCGGCGATGTCCTGGAACAGCAGGATCGAAAAGCTGGCCGAACCGGCCGGGCTGGGCAACAGCTTGCGCTCGCCCAGCGTGGCCAGCACGATCGCGGTCGACGACAGCGACAGCCCCATGCCGGCCACCAGCGCGATATGCCAGTCGACGCCCAGCGCCATCGCGGCGCCGGTCAGCGCCGCGCTCACCAGCAATACCTGCGCCCCGCCCCAGCCGAAGATCGGCCGCCGCAGCGACCACAGTTTTTTAGGCTGCAGCTCCAGCCCGATCAGGAACAGCAGCAGCACCACGCCGAACTCGGACAGATGCAGGATGTCCTCGACATTGTCGATCAGGCCCAGCCCCCACGGACCGATGGCGGCGCCGGCCACCAGATACCCCAGCACCGCGCCCATTCCGGCGCGCCTGGCCAGCGGCACCAGGATCAGCGCGGCGACCAGGTAATACAAGGTGTGCAGGAGAAAGCCATGTTCCATGTGGGGGTTCCGTAAAAAATATTAGTCGGCGGGCGGAAAATCGATCGCGGTGTCGTTGACGCGGTTGAACAGATTGGTCAGGCTGATGGCGGTCATGGCCAGCACGATGTCGACGATTTGCGCATCGCTGTAGCCGGCCGCCTGGATCGCCGCCAGCGCGTGCGCCGGCAGCGTGCCGCTGCTGCCCGCCAGCTGGCGGACGAAGGCGGCCAGCGCATCGATGCGGGCGTCGCCGGTGTCGAGGCCGTGACGGATGGCGAGTATGCGCGCCGCCGTCAGGCCGGTCTTCTTGCCCAACAGCGTGTGCGCCGCCAGGCAGTAGTCGCAGCGGTTGATTTCGCTGACCACCAGCTTGACGATTTCGGCGTCCTGCGCCGGCAGCGTGCCGCGACGCAGCGCGGCGTCCAGGTGCAGCGCGGCCTCCAGCGCCGCCGGGCTGTTGCTGCCGATGTCGATGTAGGCCTGCGGCACCATGCCGGCCGAGGCCTTGATGGCCGCGAACAATTGCGCGGCGGAGCCGGTGGCGTCGGCCACCGGTGCGGTATGTAATCGAGTCATGATTTCCTTGGTCCAGACGAATAATACAATAGGGAAAGCCGGCCGCGCGCTCAGGCGCGGCGGCCGCCGTCGACCGCCAGCACCGAACCGGTGACGAAGCTGGCGGCGGGGCTGACCAGGAAGGCCACGGCGGCGGCGATCTCCTCGGGCCGGGCGAAGCGGCCCACCGCGTTGACGCTCTTCTGCCAGTCGGACGATGGACCGTGCTGCGGATTCATGTCGGTGTCGACCGAGCCGACGCCGAGCACGTTGACGGTGATGCTGGCCAGGCTGGACGACATCGAGACGATGCGGCCGCCCTCGCCCATCACGCGCGCGGCGGCGCGGATCGCCGCCACCGCCGCGCCGATGCCGCGTGAACCGCCGCTGACCAGCGCCACTTTGCCTTCCAGACTGAAGATATTCTTTGCCATGCTCATTCCTTGGTGAGGTTGACGACGGGGTTGGCGCCTTGCAGCGCGTGCAGCAAGGCGAGCGAATATTCGGACGCCGATTGCTGGTTCTGGCCGGTCACCAGTTTGCCGTCGACCACGGCGCGCACGCCCCACGGTTCGACGTGCGAAAAGCGCATGCCGGCCTGCTCCAGCACCGGTTGCGGGTAATGCGGAATGAAGTCCTTGCCGTACAATTTTTCCGCTTCCAGATCCTCGGCCAGCGAAAAACCGGTGACGCTGCGGCCGGCCAGCCGCGTCGCCAGGTTGCCCAGCGCGATGGCGCCGTGGCAGATCGCGCCGACCAACTTGCCGGCGTCCCAGAACGCCGCGAGCAGGCGCGCCACCTCCGGGTTCGGATACAGGTCGACGGCGGCGCCGGTGCCGCCCACCACATGCACCGCGTCGTAGCCTGCGGCGTCCAGCCCCGCCAGCGGCGTGGTCTGCTCCAGCGCGGCGGCCAGCGCCGGATCCGCCAGGAAGCCTTTGCTGACCAGGCAGCCGGCTTCCCAGGAACCTTCGCTGTGCGGATTGCTCAGGCGGTCGTGGCGCACCGCGCCGCCGGCGGGGCTGGCCAGCGTGACGCTGTGTCCGCGCTCGGTCAGGTGCCAGTACGGGCGGGTCAATTCGGGCAACCAATAGCCGCGTTCGGCGCTGGTCACGATAAACAAGATCTGCATCACATCTCCATGGGTGGTTGGGTCGCGGGAGCCGATCTTAGCACCAGCTTCATATTTTGAAGCTATTAAAACATGTAAACCGCATGCGCCTGCCGGCCTAACAACGCTTAACCGCGAGGCGGCCGCTTCTTGCCTAAAATCGCGGCTCGACATCCCACGGAGCGAGCATGGAAGACCAGGACGAATACGCGCCGCATCAGTGGTCGCCGCAGGAACGGCCGCAGTTGCCGGGGTCGCCATCGACGCCGGATCATCCGCTGCCGCGCCGGGTCGCCTTCGGCCTGGTGGCGCTGGTGCTGGCCATGGCGGGCGGCCTGAGCAACGGCCTGGTGATCGCCAACCTGCTCAACCTGCAAGGCTCGTTCGGCGCCTACGCCACCGAGATGCAATGGCTGCCGGCGGCGTACGTGATGGCCAATGTGTCGATGAATCTGCTGCTGGTGAAGTTCCGCCAGCAGTACGGTTTGCAACTGTTCACCGAATTGTTCCTGGCGCTGTACGCGCTGGTGGCCTTCGCCCACCTGTACGCGCACAACCTGCCGACCGCGATCGCGGTGCGGGCCGCGCACGGTCTGGTCGGCGCCGCACTGACGGTGTTGGCGGCCAACTACTGCGTGCAGGCGTTTCCGGCGGTGCACCGCATCAAGGCGCTGGTGCTGGGCTTCGGCGCGTCGCAACTGGCCTTGCCGCTGGCGCGCGTGATCTCGTCGGAGCTGCTGGAAATCGGCGAGTGGCAGGGACTGGTCTGGTTCGAAGCCGGCCTGTCGCTGCTGGCGCTCGGCTGCGTGCTGCTGCTCAAGCTGCCGCGCGGCGACCGCACGCGGGCGTTCGAGAAAATCGATTTCGTCACCTTCGCGCTGTTCGCGCCCGGCGTCGCGCTGCTGTGCGCCGCCCTGGCGCTGGGGCGCTACGTCTGGTGGCTGGAGGCGCCGTGGGTCGGCGCCAGCCTGGCCGGCGCGCTGCTGCTGATCGCCGCCGCACTGCTGATCGAACGCAGCCGCGAACGGCCGCTGCTCGACGTGCGCTGGCTCGGCAGCGGTCAGATCGCCAGGCTGGCGCTGTCGGTGCTGTTGATCCGCATCGTGCTGGCCGAAGGCGTCGGCGTGGTCGGCCTGTTCCAGGCGCTCGGTCTGCACACCGACCAGATGCACACGATGTTCTGCTGCGTGCTGGCGGGCAGCGTGCTGGGCCTGGTGGTCAGCGCGGCCACCATCAAGCCGACCAATTTGAATCGCTCGCTGCTGGTGGCGCTGGCGTTGATCGCGACCGGCGCGCTGATGGACGCCGGCGTCACCAGCGACACGCGGCCGGAGCAGATGTACCTGAGCCAGTTCATGCTGGCCTTCGGCAGCACCTTCTTCTTCGGACCGACGCTGCTGGCCGGCTTCGGGCCGGTGCTGCAGGAACCGCGCTACCTGGTCAGCCTGTCGGTGATGTTCGCCATCACGCAGAACCTGGGCGGTTTGCTAGGCAACGCGCTGGTCGGCACCTTCCAGATCGTGCGCGAGAAATATCATTCCAGCTATCTGGTCGAACATTTGTCGCTGGCCGATCCGCAGGTGGCGGCGCGGGTCCAGGCGGCGGCCGGCGCGTTCAGCGGCGGCTTGTCGGATCCGGCCGCGCGCGCCGGCCAGGGCCTGGCGACGCTGGCCGGCGCCGCCACGCGCCAGGCCAACGTGCTGGCCTACAACGATGTCTTCATGAGCCTGGGCGTGATCGCGATCGCGGTGATGGCTTGGCTGTTCCTCAGCGAATTCTGGACCTTCTGCCTCGGCTGCGCCGGCCAGCGCGCCGCAGCCGCTCCTTCCACCTCCACCAGCAGCCACTAGAGCCGATACCATGTCCGACACCGCAACGCCCGTTTCCCCGCCGTCCGTCCCATCAACCGCCGCCAACCCGCCGCCGACGACGCCAGCGGCGTCCGCCATGGCGCCGGCACGCGGCCCGGCGACGCGCTGGCTGCCCGCCATCGGCTTCGGCGCCATCGCGGTGGCCGGCGCGCTGGCGGTGCTGTACGCCTGGCGCCTGCCGCCGTTCAGCGACGCCATCGTCAGCACCGAGAACGCGCTGGTGCGCGGCCAGGTGACCATGATCGGCACCCAACTGCCCGGCTACGTGACCAGCGTCGACGTCGCCGACTTCCAGCAGGTCCACGCCGGCGATCTGCTGGCGGTCATCGACCAGCGCAGCTACCGCGCCCGCCGCGAGCAGGCGCAAGCCCAGCTGGACGCCAGCCAGGCCGCGCTGGACAACTGGGAACAGCAAAAGCACAGCGCCGCCGCCGGCATCGTCCAGGCCCAGGCCATGCTGGACAACGCCAGGGCCCAGGCGACCAAGGCCGACGCCGACCTGGGTCGCGTACGCCGCCTGGCCGGCGACGGCTCGCTGTCGCTGCGCGAACAAGACGCCTCGACCGCCGGCAACAGCCAGGCCCGCGCGGCGGTGGCGCAGGCGCGCGCCGCGCTCGACATCGCCGGCCAAAACCAGCGCGCGGTGCTGGTCAACAGAGCCGCGCTGCAAGCGGCGGTGGCCGGCGCGCGCGCGGCGCTGCACGCCGCCGAGGTCGACTTCGACAACACCCGCATCACCGCGCCCGCCGACGGCAGGTTGGGCCAGGTGGCGGTGCGGCGCGGCGCCTACGTCAATGCCGGCGCGCTGCTGATGCCGCTGGTGCCGACCGAACTGTGGGTGATCGCCAACTACAAGGAAACGCAAATGAGCCGGGTGCGCGTCGGCCAGCGCGCCTGGTTCCGCGCCGACGCGCTGGACGGCGCGCGGCTGAGCGGCGTGGTCGAACGCATCTCGCCCGCCACCGGCGCCGAATTCAGCGCGCTGCCGGCCGATAACGCCACCGGCAACTACGTCAAGATCGCCCAGCGCATACCGGTGCGGATCCGCATCGACCCACGACAGGCCGATGCCGCGCGCCTCGGGCCGGGCATGTCGGTGGTGACCAGCATCGACACCAACGCCGCACCGGCGCCGGGAGCCCAGCCATGATGGCCGCCACCAGGCCCGCCAAAACCGCCTGCGCCCTCGCCGCCATCGCGCTCTGCCTGCTGGCCGGTTGTGCCGGCCGCGCCGGGCCGCCGCCGATGTCGGCACTGACGCTGCCGGAGCAATGGCGCACCGCCGCACCGCTGTCGCTGGCCGGCATCGGCCGCGCCGTCGACCAGGAATGGTGGCAGGCCTTCGGCGATCCGGTGCTGAGCGAACTGGTGACGCAAGCACTGACGCGCAATGCGGACCTGCTCACCGCCCGCGCCCGCGTGCTGGAATCGCACGCCCGCGTCACGCAAGCGCACGCCGGCCAGCTGCCGTCGCTGAGCGCATCGGTTTCGCCGCAGCGCGCCCGCGCCATGAACGCCTTCAACACGCCGATCGACATCACCGTGCTGGCGGCCCAGGTCGAGGCCAGCTACGAGGTCGATCTTTGGGGCCGCCTGGCCGCACTGACCGACGTTGCGCTGGCCGCCGAGCGCGCCGAACAAGCCAACGCCGACGCCGTGGGGCTGGCGGTGGCCGCCACCACCGCCAGCGCCTACCTGAATCTGCGCGGCCTGGACGCGCAGCTGGAACTGACCCAAAAGACCTTGCAACTGCGCCGCGACAGCCTGGATCTGGCGCGCCGGGGCTACGACGCCGGCTACACCTCGCAACTGGAATGGCTGCAAGCCAAGGCCGAATACGAAGCCGCCGGCGAAGCCATTCCGCAACTGGAACTGGCCATCGCGGAGCAGGAAAATACCCTGTCGGTACTGGCCGGCGCCGCGCCCGGCGCGGTGCGTCGCGGCCTGCCGCTGGCGGCGCTGGCCCCGCCCGACATTCCGGCCGGCCTGCCGTCCGCGCTGCTGCGCCGCCGACCCGACATCTATCGCGCGCAGCAAATGCTGGCGGCCCAAAGCGCCGCGCTGAAGGCGGCGCAGGAGCAGATGCTGCCTTCGTTCCGGCTGACCGCCGCCGGCGGCGTGCAGGCGGCAGGCTGGCATCAATTCATCAACGCTCCGGCCGAGCTGTGGCGGCTGGCGGCCGGCCTCAGCGAACCGCTGTTCGACGGCCAGCGGCTGCAAGCGCAGACCGACATCGCGGCGGCCCAGCGCGACCAGGCTTTCCATCAATATGAAAACGTGGTGCGCAACGCGCTGCGCGACACCGAAAACGGCCTGACCGCGTTGGCCAAGCTGCGCGCCCAGGCCGAAGTCAACCTGGCCCGCAGCCGCACCGCCGCCGACACCTTGCGCATCGCGCAGAGCCGCTACCGCAACGGCTACAACTCCTATCTGGAACAGCTGGACGCGCAACGCACCCAGTACGCGGTTGAGATCAGCCGGCTGCAATTGCAAACGCGGCTGCTGGTGGCCTCGGTCGATCTGTATCGCGCGCTGGGCGGCGGCTGGCAGCGCCCCGCGCCGCCAGCGCGCTGAGCTTCAGATCAGGCCGCGCTCCGTGGCCAGCACCACCGCCTGCGTGCGCGCGGTGGCGCCCAGCTTGTCGAACAATCCCTTCACATGGGTCTTGACGGTGCCGACGCCGATGCCCAGCTCGCGCGCGATCAGCTTGTTGCAGAAGCCGCGCGCCAGCAGGCGCAGCACGTCGCTCTCGCGGCCTGTCAGGCTGACGCGCGACAGGCCGTCGGCCAGGCAGCGGTCCAGCGTTGGCGTCAGATAGCGCAAGCCGCGCCCCACCGAACGCACCGCCGTCTCCAGCTCGCGCTGGCTGCAATGCTGCAGCACGTAACCGTGCACGCCGCTGGTGACGGCGGTGCGCACGCTCCATTCGCGGTCCTGTTCGGTGACGATCAGCACCCGCCCCTTCCATCCCGGCGGCGCCTGCTGCAGACGGCGCAGGCCGTCCTGGTAGTCGGTGACGACGACGTCGTGGCGTTCATCGGGAGTGGCGGCGACGGTGATGTCGATGCAGGCGGCGAGGAAGGTGGCGAGGCCGGCGCGGATCAGGGGATTGCCATGCGCCACTTGCGCGCAGATGGCTGTCCCGGGCGTGTAGAGGGTTGTCATAGTCAGCATCCAGGTAAGAAAATCCGATTATACGAACCGGCGCCGCCGCTGAATGTTTAACGTTGTTAAGCGTTGCAAGGCCGCGCCCACGGCCCTGCAACGGATGCCGCAGGCTTACGGCAGCAGGCGCGCCGCCAGCGTGATATCGCAGCGCATGATCTTGGAGATCGAACAGTTGGTGCTGGCGCGGGTGGCGCATTGCAGCATCTGCTCCGGCGTCGCGCCCGGCACCTCGGCCTCGACCGAGATGTGCGAACCGAGGATGGCCGGACGACCCAGCTCATCCTGGCCCAGCTCGATCGTCACGCTGGTGGCGATGCTGCCGGCCATCAGCGACTGCATGCCGAAGTTGTTGGCCAGCGCCTGGTTGAAGCAGCCGGCGTGCGCCGCCGCCAACAACTCTTCCGGGCTGGCGCCCGGCGCGCCATCGAAGCGGCTGGCGTAGCTGTAGGGCTGGTCGCGCACACTGTCGCTGGCGGTGGAGATGGTGCCGGCGCCCTGCCGCCAGTTGCCGCGCCAGGTGGAGTATCCCTTGGCTTGCATGTTCGCCCTCCTTACCTGGCGGCGCGCGCGGCCGGGAATTGCTTCAGCAGATCGGCCGTCTTCAGGATCGCGTGCGCGAACAGCGGCGCGTTTTCGGCGGCGGCCGACATGCCTTCAGGGCTGAATGCCGCTTGCGCGTCCGGCACCAGCGTCACGTGGTAGCCCAGTTCCATGCCGTAGCGCGCGGTCGATTCGATGCAGCTGTTGGCGATCACACCGACCAGGATGATATGGCTGATGCCGTGCTGCTTGAGCTGGAAATCCAGGTCGGTGTTGGCGAAGCCGCTCTGGGCGAAGTGCTGACGCACGATCACGTCGCCTTTTTTCGGACCGAACTCGGGGTTGTACTGCGCGCCCCAGGTGCCCACTTCGAACGCCTTCAAGCCCTGGTTCTTGGCCTGGAACATATTGACGTGCTGCCAGCCATCGTAGTCGTCGCCGGTGGGCGAGGATTGGTGGTGCGGCAGCACGAACACCTGCATGCCGGCCGCGCGCGCCGCCGGAATGATCTTGCGCATATTGTCGAACATGCCGGAGGCGTCGGCGGTCGGCTTGATCGCCTGATACAGCTTGCCGCCCTCGGTCATGAAGTCGTTGTAGGGATCGACGATCAGCAGCGCGGTCTTGGCGGCGCTGTAGACCGGCGCGGCGGCACCGGCGTGGCCCACCAGCAAGGAGGCGGCGGCGGCGACAAACAGGGTACGGAGCAGGTTCATGATGGTTCTTTCGAAAAGGTGGAAAACGCCGCCCGCGCACGGGCGGCAAGCAAACTTCAATATTTGAAGCTAAACTCTAGCATCGAAATCAGGCGATGCCCTCCCGAATTGGAGGGAGGTAGTTACTTTAAATATTGAAGTGTTACAATTCGCTCGTGGATACCTCAACATCAAACCGCGCCCCGGGCGCGCTCCCTCCGATCGGGTCGGCCTGCGAATTCGACGGCTACCTGCTGGATCCGGCCGCGCGCACGCTGTCGCGCCATGGCCGGCCGGTGGATCTGAACCCGCGCGCCTTCGACCTGCTGCTGGCGCTGGTCCTGGCGGCCGGCACCGTGCTGCCGCGCGAGACGCTGCTGCGCTCGGCGTGGCATGGCGCCGACGTCACCGACGCCAACCTGCGGGTACAGATCTCCACCCTGCGCAAGGCGCTGGCCGAGCACGGCGGCGGCGACCGGCATATCGACAGCGTGCCCGGCAAGGGCTATTGCTTCGTGGCCCAGGTGCGCTGGCGCGCGGCCGCGCCGGCGCCGGCCGACCACCATTCCATGCCGCTGGGCCGCGACGACGCGGTCGTCCACATCGCCGGGCTGCTGCAGGAAAAAGGGCTGGTGACGCTGGCCGGCACCGGCGGCGTCGGCAAGAGCGCGGTGGCGCGGGCGGTGGCGGCGCGCTTCGCCGGCGCCGGCCTGCGCGCGGTCACACTGGACCTGGCCTTGCCCGGCGCCGGCCCGGCGTTGCCGTTCGCCGCCGCGCCATCCCTGCTGATCCTCGAGAACTGCGAGTTCGACACCGATCTCGCGGCCGCGCTGGCGCAGGCGCTGCCGAGGCTCCATCCCGGCATGCCGGTGCTGGCGGTCAGCCGCGAATCGCTGCAACTGAGCCGCGAAACCGTGTTCCGCCTGCCGCCGCTGGCGCTGCCACCGCGCGGCGCCGGACTGACACTGGCCGAGGCGTGCCGCTATGCGGCGGTGCAGCTGTTCTGTCGGCGCGCCCGCATGCACAGCCCGGATTTCCATGTCGACGACGGCGACGTGCCGGAACTGATCGAATTGTGCCAAGCCCTCGACGGCTTGCCGCTGGCGTTGGAGCTGGCGGCCCGCGACACCGCCTGGCGTCGCTACGCCGAGCTGCTGCCCTCGGCGGCGGCGGCGCCGGCACCCGAGCCCCCGCCGGCGGCGCATCCGCAAGGCGCTTTGCGCCAGCAATCGATGTGGCAATCGCTGGACTGGGATTTCCAGCGCCTCAGCGCGCGCGAGCAGACGGCCTTGTGCCGGCTGTCGGTGTTCCGCAGCGGCTTCGGCATGATTTCGGTCAGCTGCGCGCTCACCGGTTGCGGGTTGCCGGAATCGCTGGTGCTGCCGACCTTGCAGTCGCTGGTCGCCAAGTCCCTGGTGACGGTCGACCATGGACCGGACTTCACGCTGTACCGGCTGCTCAACAGCACCAAGGCTTACGCGCTGGAACGCTATGTCGCGCGCCGCCGGCAGTGCCAGGCGCTCTACCCGACCAACCTGCGCGACTTGCCGCCGCTGCTGCTGCCCGATCTGCTCTTATAACCCTGACACCGACCCCGATAGGCCCCGACCTTGCCGACCATGTCGCTACCAGACGTCTCCCCCGCCCCCGGATACGCCGCCCGCTACACCTTCCTCGACTTCGAGCTGCTGCCGTGCGAGCGCGCGCTGTTGCATGGCGACTGCCGGGTGGCGCTGGGCAGCCGCGCCTACGATGTGCTGCTGGCCTTGGTGGAACGCGCCGGGCGGCTGGTGACCAAGGAGGAGCTGATCGGCGTGGTCTGGCCGGACACCATCGTCGAGGAAGGCAACCTGCGGGTGCAGATCTCGGCGCTGCGCAAGGCGCTGCGCGAGGAGCAGCACGGCCAGCTGTGCATCGAAAACCTGGCCAGGCGCGGCTACGTCTTCACCGCGCCGGTGCGGCGCCACGACGGCGCGGCGTCGCCGGCCGCCGATGCGGCGCCCGCCGTGGCGGCGCGCACGGTATCGGGATCGGCGCAAGGACCGGCGCATCGGCCGATGCATGGCGCGGCGCAAGGACAGCCGCAAGAGACGGTACGCGGGTCAGTACGCGGGTCGGAGGGCGGCCCGCTGCAATCACCGATGGCATATGGCGCGCTGGTCGGCCGCGACGGCGCCTTGCGCGAGCTCGCGGCGCTGCTGCTGGAGCGGCGCCATGTGGTCGTCACCGGCGCGGCCGGCGTCGGCAAAAGCGTGCTGGCGGCGGCCGTCGTCGCGCTGCTGGGAACGCAGTACGATCTGCCCTGCTGCCTCCTCGACGCCGCCGCCTGCGCCGATCCCGGCGCCGCGCTGCGCGCCATCGCCGCCGCCTGCCGGCTACCGAACGCCGAGGAAGAGGACGCGGCGCAGCCGACGCACCGTCTGCGCGCCGCCCGGCTGGTGCTGCTGCTCGACGGCTGCGACCATGCGCCTCAAGCCGCCGCCGCGCTGATCGCGCGGTTGCGCGCCGCCCTGCCCGAGATGCTGCTGCTGACCACCAGCCGGGGGCCGCTGCGCCTGGCGCAGGAATCCGTGTACCCGCTGCCGCCGCTGGCGCTGCCGCCGCGCGACGCCGTCGTGACGCCGGCCCTCGCCTACGCCGCGCCGGCGGTGCGGCTGTTCTGCGACCGTGCCCGCGCCCGCTGCCAGGACTTCATCATCAACGCCAGGGAGGTCGACACCATCGTCGCCATCTGCCGCGAATTGGACGGCATCCCGCTGGCGCTGGAACTGGCGGCGTTGAGCATGGACCTGCTCAGTCCCTCGGAGGTGCTGGCGCGCTTGCAAGAGCGCTTCCAACTGCTGGCCAGCGCGCGCCGCAGCCCGGTGGCGCGCCACCAGACCATGTGGGCCGCGCTGGAATGGGGCTTCGAACGCTTGTCGCCCGAGGAAAAGATCGTGCTGCGCCGGCTCGCCATCTTCCGCGACGGCTTCACCGCATGCAGCGCGGCGGCGCTGGCCTGCTGCCACTACATCTCGCTCGACAGCCTGCTGACGATCCTGCCGGCGCTGGTCGACAAGTCGCTGCTGCTGACCGACCAGCGCGGCGATCACGCCGGCTATCGCATGCACCACACCATCCGCGCCCACGCCCTGAAAAAACTGCGCACCGCCAACGATCCGATGTTCCCGCCGGCCGCCCTGCCGCTCTAGTCCCTGCGCTGTTAAACGTTGTTAACGGTGTAAAATGTGGGTACTAAGTGAGGAGTACCATGAGTTGGGATGAAGTCAGTGACAGTGTCTGTCCGATCGCGCGATCGCTCGCGCTGGTCGGCGACCGTTGGACCATGTTGATCTTGCGCGAACTGGGCATGGGCTCGCACCGCTTCGACGCGCTGCAGGCCCAGACCGGCATGTCGTCGCACCTGCTGACCTTGCGTTTGAAACGTCTCGAAAGCGACGGCGTGATCGAACGCCGGCAGTACAGCGAGCGCCCGCCGCGCTACGAATACCACAAGACACAAAAAGGCCGCGAGCTCGATCCGGTGCTGATGATGCTGCGCACCTGGGGCCGCAAATGGGAGCACGATTGCCCGCACGGCGAGCCGGCCGTGAAGCTGGTGCACAAGGCCAGCGGCATCGAGCTCGACGACCTGTGGCAGATTCCCGGCGGCGGCCGCGATTTCACTTTCGACGACGTGGAACCGACCATCGGCAAGACCTACGCCGCCGAGCGCGAACAACGCAGCGCCGCCTTCCGCGAAGGCGCGCCGAAGCCGAAGAAGTCCCCCCTTCCCCGGAAGTGACAATCAGCCCTAGCTGATCGCGGCCAGCACCTGGTCGACCGTCAGCACTTCGTGGCCGAAAGTCGGGTAGGAGATTTCCAGCGCGGCCTTGTGCGCCTCGGGCGTGAACTCGGCCACCGCGTCGGTCAGGAAGGTGACGTGGTAGCCCGCCTCGGTGGCGTGGCGCGCCGTGCCTTCGACGCAGGTCTGCGAGGTCAGGCCTGCGAAGATCAGTTTCTCGATGCCGCGCGCCTTCAACCTGGCGTCGAGGTCGGTGCCCATGAAACCGTTGAAGGTGCGATGCCGGCTGGAGACGATGTCGCCGTCCTGCGGGCGAAACAGCTCAAAGAAGTCGGAACCCTTCTCGCCCTCCCAGAACACATGGTGCTCCATCGCATACTGCATGCGCACCGGGACGTACTTGACGTCGTCGAAACTATGTTCGTGCAGGCCGTGCGGCGCGTAAGCGATCTGCAGGCCGGCGGCGCGCGCGCCTTCGATCAGGCGCGTCAGGTTGGCGACCAGCCCGACCTGTTCGATCTGGTCGCGGATGTTGGCGTGGACCTTGCCGTCCGGCGCCAGGAAATCGTTGAGCACATCGACCAGCAGCAGCGCCGAGGTGGAGGTGGGATATTGTGGATGAGCCATGATGTTTTCTCTTTCAGGAAGGGGTTGCGGACGCCGACAATGTCAGCGCCGCGTGGTTTTGCGCAGCTTGCGCACTTCGTCGGCCGATACCGACATCGGGTCGGCGCCCTGGCCCCATTGCCCACGCAGGTAGGTGACCACGTCGGCCACCTCGGCGTCGCTGAGCACCTTGCCGAAGGCGGGCATCGGATACGGCGCCGGCAAGCCGCCGATCACCAGCTCGCGCGTGCCGTTCAGCGTGACGTTGATCAGCGACGCCGTCCTGGGCGCGGCCAGGTTCGGGTTCAACGCCAGCGGCGCCAGCAACGGCGGCACGCCGCGCCCGTCGGCGCCGTGACATTGCAGGCAGTATTTGCCGTAGACGCGAGCGCCGGACAGCGCTTGCGCCGACGTGGCGACCGGCACCGCCGCGAACAATCCCGCACCGTCCGGCGTCGGCAGCGATTTCAGGTAGTGCGCGATGGCCTGCGTATCGGCATCGGTCAAATGCTGGGTGCTGTTGTTGATCACATCGGTCATCGAGCCGAACGCGGTGGCGTGGCGGTTGGCGCCGGTGCGCAGGAAGCTGCGCAGATCCTGCTCGTTCCAGCGCCCCAGCCCGGCGCGGCGGTCGCCGCCCAGGCTGGAGGCGTACCAGCCCTCCAGCGCCGCGCCTTGCAGGTATTGGTCGCCGCGCTCGTCGAGCGCCTTTTCCTGGAACGCCGCGCCGCGCGAGGTATGACAGGCGCCGCAATGGCCCAGGCCCTGGGTCAGGTAGGCGCCGCGATTCCAGGTCGCGCTCTGGGCGGCGTTGTCGCGGAACACCTCCTGGTCGAGGAAGGCCAGGTTCCACAGCTTGAGCGGCCAGCGCATGTTCAGCGGCCAGCGGATGTCGCTCTCGCGGTTGGCCTGTTTCACCGCCGGCACCGCGCGCATGAAGTAGGCGTACAAGGCCGCGACGTCCTCGTCGCGCACCTTGGCGTAGGACGGATACGGCATCGCCGGATAAAGGTTGTGGCCATCCCTGGACACGCCGTGCCGCAGCGCGCGCTCGAAGTCGCGCAGCGTCCAGGTGCCGATGCCGGTGCGCGGATCGGGCGTGATGTTGGTCGAGTAGACCGCGCCGACCGGCGTGCTCATGGCGAGTCCGCCGGCGTACGGCTTGCCTTTCGGCGCGGTGTGGCAAGCCACGCAGTCGCCGACCCTGGCCAGGTAGGCGCCGCGCTCGATCAGCGCTCCGGCCGCGTCGGCGGCGTGCGCCGACGGCATCCAGCAGCAGGACAGCAGGGCCGCCACGCAAAGTCTTCTTATCATCTTGGGTATCCTGTTCATGCGTGCTTCAACTGATCGCCGACCGGCAGCTTGCGCAGCCGCTTGCCGGTGGCGGCGTAAATGGCGTTGGCCAGCGCCGGCGGCAACGCGGCGGTGCCCGGCTCGCCGATGCCGCCCGGCGCCTCGCCGCTGTGGACGATCACCACTTTGACCGGCGGCGCCTGGTCGATGCGCAGCATGCGGTAATCGTGGAAGTTCGACTGCTCGACGCGGCCGTCCTTGATGGTGATCTCGCCGTACAAGGCGGCGGTGATGCCGAACATGACGCCGCCCTCGATCTGCGCCGTGACCGTGTCCGGGTTGACCACCAGGCCGCAGTCCACCGCGCAGGTCACCTGGTTGACGCGCACCTCGCCCTCGCCGTCCACCGTGACTTCGACCACCAGCGCGATGAAGGTGCCGAAGGCCTGCATCATCGCCACGCCGCGTCCGCGTCCCTTGACGGCGGGTCCGGGCCAGCCGGCCGCCCGGGCCGCCGTCTCGATCACCCTGCGCGCGCGCGGCGACCCGGCCAGCAGGTCGAGGCGGTAGCGCACAGGATCGGCGCCGGCGGCGGCGGCCAGTTCGTCCATGAAGCTCTCGACCACGAAGGTGCTGCGGCCCGGACCGACGCCGCGCCAGAAAGCGGTCGGCACCGCGCCCGGCTCCTTGCGGGCGAACTCGATCAGCTGGTTCGGCAGGCGGTACGGCAGCTCGGCCGCGACTTCGACCGCGTCGGCGTCGACGCCCTTGCTGTACAGCGGCGGCGCGAAGCGCGCCATGATCGACGAGCCGGTGATGCGGTGGGTCCAGGCCTGCGGCTTGCCGGCGGCGTCGAGGCCGGCGGCGATGGTGTCGTAGTAGTAGGGGCGGTACATGTCCTGCTGGATGTCCTGTTCGCGGGTCCAGAACACCTTGACCGGGGCATCGACCAGGCGGCCGATGCGCACCGCCTGGCCGATGAAGTCGACCTCCAGCCGGCGCCCGAAACCGCCACCCAGCAGGAAGTTGTGCAGCGTGACGCGCGACTCCGGCAGGCCGGAGATGCCGGCCGCCAGCGCCACCGCGCGCGTCGGCACCTGGGTGCCGACCCACAGCTCGCAGGCGTCGGCGCGCACGTGGACGGTGCAGTTGACCGGCTCCATCGGCGCGTGCGCCAGGAACGGCTGTTCATACACCGCTTCGACGCGCGTCACCGCCTTGGACATGGCCTGCGCAGCGTCGCCGTCCTTGCGGGCGACGCCGGCCGGCCCCAGCGAAGCAGCCTTCAGCTCGCGCACCACCGCCTCGGTGGTATAGGCGGCACCGGGTCCCTCGTGCCATTGCAGCAGCAGCGCCGCCGCGCCGGACCTGGCGGCCCAGGTATGCTCGGCGATCACCGCCACCGCGTTGTCGATGCGGACCACGTTGCGCACGCCCGGCACCTTTCTGGCGTGCGTGTCGTCGACCGAGGCCAGCCTGCCGCCGAACACCGGACTCTGGACGATGGCCGCGTACAGCATGCCGGGCAGGCGCACATCGAGGCCGAACCGCGCGGCGCCGTTGACCTTCTCGCGCGAATCGAGGCGCTTGGCCGGAGTGCCGATCAGCTTGAACTGCGACGGCGGCTTCAGCGCCACGTCGCGCGGCACCGGCAAAAGCGCGGCGGCGGCGGCCAGCTGCCCGTAGCCGAGGCGGCGCCCGCTGGCGGCGTGCACCACCTCGCCGCGCTCGGCGTGGCAGGCGGCGGCGTCGACCTTCCAGCGCTGCGCCGCCGCCGTCACCAGCAAGGTGCGGGCGGTGGCGCCGGCCCGCCGCATCGGCTCCCAGGCGTAACGGATCGAAGTCGAGCCGCCGGTCATCTGGCTGGCCAGCAGCGGGTCGCGGTACAGCGCCTCGTTCGGCGGCGCGTGCGCCAGCGCCAGCGACGACAGCGGCACCTCCAGTTCTTCCGCGATCAGCATCGAGATCGCGGTGTAGATGCCCTGCCCCATTTCGACCTTCGGCATCACCAGCGTGACCACGCCCTGGGTATCGATGCGGATGAAAGCGCCGCCTTCGAAGCCGGCGTCCTTGCCGGCGCCGCGCGCGGCCCGCGAGGCGCCGGGCAGGCCGAAGCCCAGCAGCATTCCGCCGCCGACGGCGGCGCTCAGGCGCAGGAAGGCGCGCCGCGACGGTGCCGCGCCGGACGTGGCTTGAGGTATCGGCGCGCGCATCATTTGGCGCCTCCGGCGGCCAGCTTGACGCCGGCGCGGATCCGATTGTAAGTGCCGCAACGGCAGATGTTGCCGGCCATGGCGGCGTCGATGTCGGCGTCGCTCGGCCTGGGATTTGCCGCCAGCAGCGCGCAGGCCGACATCACCTGGCCGGACTGGCAGTAACCGCACTGCACCACGTCCAGCGCCACCCAGGCGTCCTGGATTTTCTTGCCGGCCGCCGTGGCGCCGACCGCTTCGATGGTGGTGACCTGCGCCTGGCCCACCGCCGCCATCGGCAGCACGCAGGAGCGCACCGCCTTGCCGTCGAGGTGCACGGTGCAGGCGCCGCACTGGGCCATGCCGCAGCCGAACTTGGTGCCGGTCATGCCGACCAGGTCGCGCAACACCCACAGCAAGGGCATGTCGTCGGTGGCGGCCACGGTCTGCGGCGCGCCGTTCAGGTTAAAGGTGATCATGCAAGCTCCCGTTCGTTACTTCAATATTTGATGTAACTATGGGGGCAAAACCGGATTGCGACCTCTCCCGAATGGGCGGGGCGCCGCTGATTTAGGTGACTAGCGGAGCGCCGCTACAGCCCTTGTCCGCAGGCGTGCAGGTCGATGATGCCGCGCTCGATGGCCTGGGTCACCGCGTGGGTGCGGTCGCTGGCGTTGAGCTTGGAGAGGATGCTCTTCATGTGCACCTTGACCGTCTCTTCCGAGATCGCCAGGTGCATGCCGATGCGCTTGTTGCTCTGGCCGCCTGCGACCAGCTGCAGCACTTCGATCTCGCGCTTGCTCAGCGCGCCCTCGTGCCAGTGCTCGGCGATGCCGCTGGCCACCGACGCCGGGATGCTGCGGCGGCCTTCGTGCACGCAGCGCACCGTCGCCAGCAATTCCTTGCGCAGCATGCTCTTCAACAGATAACCGGCGGCGCCGGCGGCGATCGCGCGCTGCGCCAGCACGTCGCCCTCGTAGGTGGTCAGCACCACGATGCGGGCGTTGGGAAATTCCTTGCGGATGGCGATGGTCGCGTCGATGCCGTTCATGTCCGGCATCTGGATGTCCATCAGCGTGACGTCGGGCAGCACGCGGCGGTAGGCCTCCACCGCCTGCAGGCCGGTGGTCGCCTCGGCCACCAGCAGCATATCGGCCTCGTCGGCGATGACGCTGGCGATGCCTTCGCGGAACATCGGGTGGTCATCCACGCTCAGTACGGTAATCGGCGAGTTCGGGGCCGGATTCATAAAATTTCTCGTTTCAAGTCGGCGGACGGCTCCAGCATGACACATACACAAGTTTTGTGCCATACCCCCATCTAGGTATGGGTCACCCCCCGTATCGGGGCGTGGCAAACGGCGGCGGAAAGCTTACTCTTTGTTACAGTATAGCGTAACAACGTAAAGGCCGGACCATCATGCGGGGATTTCACTCCAGTTTTCCGCGCGGGAGCGCGGGTTTCGGCCTGCTGATGCTGCGCCTGGCCGTCGGCCTGCAATTGCTGTTCGAGAGCCGTTGCACCGGCGCCCTGCCGTGGTGGCAGGCGGCGCTGGTGAGCGTGGTCGGCCTGGCGCTGCTGCTGGGCGTGCTGACCCCGGCGGCGGCGGCGCTCAGCGCCGCGTTCCAGCTGACGTGCCTGGCGCACGCCGGCTGGGCCCACGCCGCGCCGCTGCTGGTGGCCGCGATGACCGCGGTCACACTGGTGCTGATCGGGCCCGGCGCCTACTCGCTGGACGCCCGGCTGTTCGGACGCCGCCGGCTGGTGCTGCCGATGTCCTCGGACGGCAAGCGATTTTAGTCTTAACTTAAGGGAGAATGACATGCGACTGGATACCAGGACCTGGAACCCAAGCCCCGCTCACGGTAGCGGTAACACAGGCGCCGTCGTCCCACAGGGCGCCAAAATCCACCTCGTCATCGCGCACAGCGACGCCATCGTCCGCGCCGGACTGGCGGCGCTGCTGGGCGCCGAGGGCGATATGCAGGTCACCATGGCCGGCCCCGACGCCGACTTCCATCCCGGCGCCGACGTGATCATCGTCGATCATCGCGGCGGCCTGGAACACATGCGCCGCTGCGCCAACGCGCACCACGGCGAGCACACGGCGCGGGTATTGATCGTGACCCAGCTCGACCGCGAATGGGAGGTGCGCACGGCGATGATGGCCGGCGTGCACGGCTACCTGCTGCAGAACGCCGATCCGGAGCAGCTGCTGACGGCGGTGCGCACGCTGAGCCGTGGCATGCGCTACCTGAGCGCGGACCTGAGCCGCTGCGTCGCCGACAGCTTCACCCGCATCGGCCTGACCAGCCGCGAGACCGACGTGCTGCAACTGCTGGCGCAGGGACAGTGCAACAAGTCGATCGCGCGCGAACTGGGGATCGGCGTCGGCACCGTCAAGACCCACGTGAAAGGTCTTTTCGACAAGCTTGGCGCCACCGCACGCACCCACGCCGTGGTGCTGGCGACGCGGCGCGGCCTGGTCGGCGACGGCGCGGCCAGCCAGCATTAGCGGCGATAGTCGTTGTCGGTGAGGCCGGAAGCGCTGTAGAATCGCGCCATGTACGCACCGACACTGTTCTCAGGCACGCAACACCGCAAGACGCGCTATCAGCGCGTCGTGATGTTGTTCGTGCTGGTGTTCCTGGCGCTGCAGCTGATCGGCGCCGGCGCGCACAAGCACGCCTACACCGATCACGAGCCCGATTGCGCCGCCTGCCTGGTGGCGGACATGCCTTCCGGCGTGCCGCCGGCGGCCGCCGTGGTGGCGCCGGTGGCGCCGCTGGCCGGCCTGCCGCTGCCGGTCGCGCAGCCCGGCGGGCGCGTCGCCGCCGATGCCGATTACCTGACTCCCCCTTCGCAGGCGCCGCCCGGCGCTGCTGTTTACTCCTTCTGATTTTCTTTTCATCGCTTGCGCGTCGCGCCGACCCTGTCGCCGCGACCGCATGCCGTTCACGCATTCAAGGACATAACATGCAGCACACGCCACAACTCCGCACCCTGCCACTGCTGATCGCAGCCGCTTTCTACGCGCAACACGCCTGCGCCGTCGATGCCGACGATGTCGCCGCGCCCGACACCGCGCCGATGCAGCAGGTCGAAGTCACCGCCGCGCACCTGAAAAGCGCGCGCATCGACCTGTCGCCCAACATCGGCACCACCATCTATTCGATCGACAAGCACATGGTCGACCAGCTGGGCCAGGGCGACAACACGCCGTTCAACGAAGTCCTGTTGCGCCTGCCGGGTGTGAGCCAGGACTCCAAGGGCTCCGGCTCGATCCACGTGCGCGACGACCACGGCAACGTGCAGTACCGCGTCAACGGCGTGCAACTGCCGGAGAGTATCAGCGGCTTCGGCCAGTCGATCGACACCCGCTTCGTCGAATCGACCGATTTCATCACCGGCGCGCTGCCGGCGCAGTTCGGCCTGCGCACCTCCGGCATCGTCGACATCCAGACCAAGGAAGGCCAGCCCAAGTCGGGCGGCCGCGTCGGCGTGCTGGTGGGCAGCCATGACCACGTCGAACCGAGCGCGGAATTCTTCGGCACCCAGGGCGCGTTCAACTACTACCTGTCCGGCAGCTACCTGGCGAACAACCTTGGCATCGAAAATCCGCTGCCGGACCGCGGCGCCCTGCACGACCGCACCAAACAGAATAAATCGTTTGGCTCGTTATCCTACTTCCTCGACGACCAGACGCGTCTGGGCCTGATGTTCGGCACCTACAACGGCCGCTTCCAGATCCCCAACAATCCGGACCAGGCGCCGGCGTACGCGCTGGCCGGCCCGGGCGTGGCGTCGTCGCAGCTCGACGAGAACCAGCGCGAGGTCAACCGCTTCCTGGTGCTGTCGCTGCAAAAGAGCATCGGCGACCTGAATTACCAGATCTCGGCGTTCCACCAGTATTCGGAGCTGCACTACACGCCGGACGCCCTGGGCGGCGACTTGATCTACAACGGCGTGGCGTCGAACACGCTGCGCTCGAATTCGTCCAGCGGCACGCAGTTCGACGCCAGCTACAAGCTGAACGACAGCCACACCGTGCGCGCCGGCCTGGCCTACACGCGCCAGACCACGCACAGCGACAACAGCGTCGGCGTGTTCGACCTGGCCGACGACGGCACGCAGCTGAGCGCCACGCCGCGCACCATCATCGACAACGCCGCCAAGACCGGCAAGACCTCCAGCGTCTATCTGCAGGACGAGTGGCATCTGGCCGCGCCGCTGACGCTGAACTACGGCGTGCGCTTCGACAAAGTCGCGGCCTACGTCGACGAACAGCAATGGAGCCCGCGCGTCAACCTCGCCTACCAGCTGGCCAAGGGCACGGCGCTGCACGCCGGCTACTCGCGCTACTTCACGCCGCCGACGCAGGAACTGGCGGCGCAATCGAGCATCGACAAATACGCCGGCACCTCCAACGCGCCGGAAGTCGCGGTGTCGGACAACGTCAAGTCCGAGCGCACCCACTACTACGACGTCGGCGTCAGCCACCAGGTCAACGAGGAGCTGACCCTGACCGCCGACGCCTACTACAAGAAGATCCGCAACATGCTGGACGAAGGCCAGTTCGGCCAGGCGCTGATCCTGTCGCCGTTCAATTACGAGCGCGGCTATGCCAAGGGCCTGGAGCTGTCGGCCGTCTACAGCCGCAAGAACTGGGGCGGCTTCCTCAACTTCAGCACGCAGAAGGCGGAAGGCAGCAACATCGTCTCGGGCCAGTCGCTGTTCGGGACGGACGAGCTGGCGTACATCGCCAACCACTACATCCACGTCGACCACGACCAGACGGTGACGGTGTCGGGCGGCGCCCACTACCACTGGGGCGATTCGCAGATCAGCGGCGATGTGCTGTACGGCAGCGGCCTGCGCATGACGCCGGACGGCGCCGCGCCGAACTCCGGCCACCTGCCGCACTACACCAGCGTCAACCTGGCGCTGACGCACACCTGGAAAAACACCGGCGTCGGCACGGTGGAGGGCCGGCTGGCGCTGATCAACGCCTTCGACAAGTCCTACCTGCTGCGCGACGGCTCGGGCGTGGGCGTCGGCGCGCCGCAGTACGCCGAGCGCCGTTCCTTCTATGCCGGTCTGTCGACCAGTTTTTGACGCCGGCGGCGTGCGACGATACCGATCGTAGCATCCGGTGATGCCGCAGCGGCGGATTACAAATTCGTTAACAATCGCGATATAATCCGCCGCTTCGACAACTCACCACCGACGCCATGCGAATCCTTAAAGCCCTGATCGTTTTATGCGCCACAGCGGCGTTGGCCGGCTGCGCCTCGTGGAGCGGATCCCACGGAACCAAACAGACCGGCAGCATCGTCGACTATCTGTACCCCGACGCCAAGGAGGCGCCGGTCATGACGCCGACCGTCACCAGATTGCGGCCGCCGGTGCGCGTCGGCATCGCCTTCGTGCCCGGCGCCGGCTGGGGCGACGGCCTGCCCGAGGCGCAGAAGGTCAAGCTGCTGGAGCGTGTCAAGGAATCGTTCGCCAAGCATCCCTACATCGGCAAGATCGAGATCATCCCGTCGCAGTACCTGCGCGCCAAGGGCGGCTTCACCAACCTGGACCAGGTGTCGCGCATGTTCGATGTCGAAGTGGTGGCGCTGCTGTCTTACGATCAGGTCCGCTTCGCCGACAACAACGCGCTGTCCGTGCTGTACTGGACCATCATCGGCGCCTACGTGATCCACGGCGACAAGTACGACGTGCAGACCATGCTGGACGCCTCGGTGTTCGACGTCCAGAGCCGCAAGCTGTTGTTCCGCGCCCCCGGCACCAGCCAGATCAAGGGCAGCGCCACCATGGTGAGCATCGGCGAGAAAGCGCGCGCCGCGCAGGTCGAGGGTTATAACGCCGCCGTCGACCAGCTGATCCCGCAACTGCAAGCGGAGCTGGACAACTTCCGCGAGCGGATCAAGAACGACGCCAACTTCAAGGTCGAGAACAAGGCCGGCTACAAAGGCGGCGGCAGCGTCGGCTGGATCGGCCTCGCCCTGGCCGCGCTGCTGGGCGGCGTCGCCTATGCCGTTCGCCGACGCCGCGCCTGAGCTGCTGGAATTCGACCGCCACGCGCTGCTGGCGGGCGAGATCTGGCGGCTGTGGAGCGGCCATTTGGTCCACTACTCGTGGCAGCAGGCGCTGGTCGACGGCGCGGTGGCGTTGGTCGCCGCATCGATCGCCGCCCGCGCCTACGGCGTGCGCCGGCTGCTGGCCGCGCTGGCGCTGGCGGCGCCCTGCATTTCCATCGGCCTGCTGCTGTTCGCGCCGGACTGCCTGTACTACCGGGGCTCGTCCGGCCTGGCCGTGATGCTGGCCGTGATGGCCGGCGCCGCGCTGTGGCCGCGCGCCGGCAACCCGGGACGCATGGCGCTGGCGGCGATGGCGCTGTCGCTGGCGGCCAAGATCGCCGCCGAGGCGCTGCTGCTGGCGCACGGCTGGTCCGACATGCCGGCCGATGTGCTGATCTCGTGGCAGGCGCACCTGCTGGGCGCCATCGCCGGCGGCGTCGCCGCATGGCGCCATGTGTTGGTTGCGCGTCACCCACAGCGGTAGCACTTGTGCATTTTTCAAGGTTGCAGGCATAATCGTTGAGACTTGAACGATCCCGGACTTGCGCGCTTGGAGGATGACTTGAAAACTACCCGCACCATTCTCGCCGCCAGCCTGGGCGCCGCCTTCCTCGCGCCGCCGGCATGGGCCGACGACGACATCCAGTCGGTGGTGGTCACGGCGCAGTCGCGCAAGCAACTGGAGCGGGACGTGCCGATGACCATGCAGGTGTTGACCGCCAAGGACATCGCCAACGTCGGCGCCAAGGATCTGTCGGACCTGAACGGCTACATCCCCGGCCTGACGGTGGACGCGATCGAGCCGACGCAACCCAGCTTCGGCATTCGCGGCGTGCAGGCGGGCGACTTCGGCATCGCCACCGATTCGCCGGTCGGCATCTACGTCGATGGCGTCTACACCGGCAAGACCGGCGGCGCGCTGATGAACTTCGTCGATGTGCAGCGCATCGAAGTGGTCAAGGGCCCGCAAGGCACGCTGTTCGGCCGCAACAGCGCGGCCGGCGCGATCGCCATCACCACCAATGAGCCGGGCAAGGACGTCGATGCCGCCGGCCACCTGAAGATCGGCCGCTTCGGCCGGGTCAACGCGGACGCCATGCTGAACCTGCCGATCAGCGACAGCATGGCCGCGCGCCTGGTGCTGGTGCGCGCCAAGAGCGACGGCTGGATCAGGAACAGCGCCACCGGCATCAAGTCCGGCGGCGACGAGGATTGGGCGGCGCGCGTCTCGCTGCGCAAGGACTTCGACGCGGCCAAGGTGGTGCTGTCGCTGGAGCACGAGGACATGGACCAGGACGGACGCCCCGCCTTCGGCGTGATCAAGGATCCACGGCTGCCGCTGGGCGGCTATCGCGGCGTGTACGACGCCGCCTATACCGCCAACTTCGTCAATCCGTTCGACGCGCCGCTGGCCAACGACCAGCAAGGCAGCGAGGGCCGCAAGTTCGACGGCGCCACGCTGCGCGTCGAAGCGCCGCTGGCCGGCATGACCTTCAACGCGACCACCGCCTACCGCCGCTTCGAGACTTACAACCTGACCGACAACGACGGCGGCGCGCGCCCCGATCTGTACCTGACCACCCAGGACGCCAAGAAGGCGCACAGCTTCCAGCAGGAGTTCAAGCTGTCCGGCAAAAACGATCGCCTGGACTGGATCGCGGGCCTGAGCTTCTATCACAACAACGAGCACCAGGACGCCGGCGCCTACGTCACCACCGGCACACTGGACACGCTGAGTCAATTCTCCGGCGGCCAGCCCAACTTCGCGCGGCTGTTCGGCGGCCTGGCCGCCGCCGGGCTGCCCGGCATCGGCCCGAACTCGGTGTTCTCGTGGGACGAGACCCACTACAGCGACGTCAGGACCAGGTCGGCCTCGATCTACGGCGACACCATCTGGCACCTGACGCCGAGCACCAATGTCACCGTCGGCCTGCGCTACACCAGGGACAAGAAGCGCATGACCTGGTACGTGCCGGGCCGCGTCTCGCCCAAGCTGGACGACTTCCTCAACATGTTCGGCCCGTTGGCCGGCCTGAACGCGGCCTCGTTCCCGTCCAATGTCATCTTCGACACGGCGTCGCGGCTGGCGGCCACGCCGGTCACGCGCGACAAGGACTGGACCGATGTCAGTCCGCGCCTGGTGCTGGATCATAAGCTGAACGCGGATACGATGCTGTTCACGTCCGTCTCGCGCGGTTACCAGGCCGGCGGCTTCAACATCTTCACGCCGCCGAATCCGGCCTCCGCCACCAGCACCGGCAAGGATCCGAGCTTCGCGCCGGAGAAGATGACCAATATCGAGGCCGGCGTGAAACTGGCGCTGCCGCGCTACAACGCCACGCTGAACGCCTCGCTGTTCGGCTACAAGTTCAAGAACCTGCAGGACATCCAGCTGTACAGCGTGGGCACGCTGCCGACCTATAACGTGGTCTCCAGCGACCAGAAGGCGCACGGCCTGGATCTCGATGGCCGCATCCGCGTCACGCCGCGCGTGACGCTGTTCGGCGGCCTCGAATACATCGACCAGAGCTACACCCGCTACCAGCGGCTGGACGCCAACGGCAACGTCACGCTGGATCTGGGCGGCCAGCCGGTCGGCACGCCGCGCCTGACGGGGATGGCCGGGGTCAATCTCAACTGGGAAGCGGCCGAAGGCCGCGCCAGCGTCAACTTCCAGGGCACGCACGCCACCGCCACCCGCTGCAACAGCGACACGGCGGATCTCGATTGCCTGCGCACCGCGAAGCTGAAGACCGGCACCGCCACCAGCAAGTTCGACCTGCGCGTCGGTTGGGACAGCCCGAGCTCGCGCTACGGCGTCGCGCTGATCGTCAACAATGTGTTCGACCAGCGTTATATCCAAACGCTGGCCGGTCAGACCGAGCAATACGGCGCGCCGTATGCCAGCATCACGCCGCCGCGCGCGATCGGGGTCGAGTTCCGGGCCAGCATGTGATGGGCGTGGCGCGCAAGCTCGCCATCGGCGCGGCGGCGGTCGTGATCGTCGGCGCCGGCGCCACGCTGGCGTTGGCGGTGCGGCCGCCGGAGCTGCTGCGCGTCGGCGCCAACTACGGCGCCAAGATCGTTTGCTCGAACGTATTCGTGGCCGAGCGCGACGCGCAGGCGGTGTTGGCCGACGATGTGCAGGCGCCGGGCCATCCGGTGCTGAAGTACCTGAGCGTGCGCGTCGACCAGCAGCGCAAGATCGTGCGCACGCAGTTCCTCGGTTTTATCGGTGATGGCTTGGCGGTGTACCGCCCCGGCACCGGCTGCGCGGTGGCGCCGGACGGCGACGTCGCCCGCGCCGCGCAATATCAATTCAATCCGCTGAAGATCTGGGCACCCTCGCCCAACGTGCCGTGGCCCACCGGTTCGCAGCCGGAGACCGAGAAAGCGGTGCAGGCGCTGCTGGAACAGCAGGCGCTGGCCGGACCGGGCATGCGCGGCATCGCGGTCATTCACAACGGCCGGCTGATCGCACAGCGCTACGGCGAGGGCTTCAGCGCGGCCACGCCGCTTTTGGGCTGGTCGATGGCCAAGACCGTCAGCGCGGCGCTGGTCGGCATGCAGATCGGCGACGGCAAATTATCGCTGCAGCAGAACGGCTTCTGGCCGGACAAGGGCGATCCGCGTTCCAGCATCACGCTGGCGCAGTTGATGGCGATGAGCAGCGGCTTGCAATTCAACGAGGGCTATGGCGACGTGTCCGACGTCACGCGCATGCTGTACCTGGAGCCGGACATGGCGGGCTACAGCGCCGGCCAGCCATTGGCGCAGGCGCCGGGCAGCGTGTGGAATTATTCGAGCGGCACCACCTTGCTGTTGTCGCGCATCTGGCAGCGCGCGGCGGCCGGCGATGGACACGACGCGGCTTCGGCGGCGGTGCTGTCGCTGCCGCATGACCGGTTGTTCGCGCCGCTGGGCATGAGCAGTGCGCTGATCGAGGCCGATGCGCGCGGCAATCTGGTCGGGTCCAGCTATATGTATGCGACCACGCATGATTGGGCGCGGTTCGGGCAGTTCCTGTTGCAGGACGGCGTTTGGCAGGGCAAGCGCATGCTGCCGTCAGGCTTCGTCGATGCGATGCGGCAGCCGGCGCCGGCGTCCCGTGGCCAGTACGGCCAGGGGCAGCTGTGGCGCTGGGGGCCGTCCGGCGATACGCCGGAGGGGCAGAATCCGGACCTGCGCTTCCAGCTTCCGGCCGATACGTATTGGATGGAGGGACACGACGGCCAGAGCATCGCGGTGGTGCCTTCGCGGCAGCTGGTGGTGGTGCGGCTCGGCCTGACGCCGCATCGGCTGCTGTATCAGCCGCAGGCTTTGCTGGCGGCGGTGCTCAAGGCTGTCGAATGACCGCGAAGGCCGGTGTCCCCTGGAGCCTGCTGCGCCATCAGGATGAGATGTTGCGCATGGGCGGCCGGATCGTGCTGCACACGGCGCGGCGCGCGCTGCGGCCGTCTCCCGGCGCGGCCGACATCGCGCCGATCACGCGCGCGATCGCGGCGCCGCCGGCGGAGCTGGTCGGGCATTATGTCGACTGGTCCTGCGCCTGGGCCGGCACGGCCGGCCGCTATGCGGGCCAACTGCCGCCGCACATGGTGTCGCAATGGAGCTTGCCGCTGGTCGGCGAATTGCTGCTGCGATTGCCCTACCGGCTGACCGGCGTGATCAACCAGGGCGCGTCGCTGCGCGTGCACGGCCCGCTGCCGCGCGATACGCCGCTGATCGTGCGCGCGGCGCTGGAACGGATCGACCAGACCGCCGACCGGGTCCGGGTGGTGGTGGCCATCACCACCGGCACCGAACGCCACGCCAATCTATTGGAAGCCAAGCTGCATATGAGCTTCCTGCTGCCCGGCCCGCGCGCCCCGAAAGCGGTGCGGGAGCGGCCGCCACCAACCCAATGGCGCACCGCCGGCCTGTGGCACGCCGACGCCGACGACGGCCTGCGCTTCGCACTGTTGACCGGCGACTTCAATCCGATACACTGGTGCGGTCCGCTGGCGCGGCGTTCGGTGTTCGGCGGCAAGGTGCTGCACGGCTTCGGCAGCCTGGTGCGCAGCTACGAGGCGCTGCAACCGGGCAGTTTCAATGAAATCGACGTGCGCTTCGTGCGCCCGGTGCCGCTGCCCTGCGCCGCGTTGTCGGTGCAGGTCGCGCCGGAGGGCGACGCGGACGCCGACGGCTGGCGCGCCGTGCGGCTGGCCGGCGCCGGCGACGCCGTCCACCTGGCCGGGCGCCTGCGCTTGCACTGCGGGACGGCACCGACCGACGCCGCCGACCCGACGCCGCAAACCTGACGAGGATACCGCAATGACGATACTGATACTGGGCCTGATCATCTTCCTCGGACTGCATTCGGTCCGCATCTTCGCCGATGGCTGGCGCACGCAAATGCGCGCGCGGCTCGGCGAAAAAACCTGGAAAGGCTTGTACTCGCTGATCTCGCTGATCGGCCTCGCGCTGATCGTCTGGGGCTACGGGCTGGCGCGCCAGACGCCGCTCGCGGTGTGGACGCCGCCGCCGTTCACGCGCCACCTCGCGGCGCTGCTGGTGTGCATCGCCTTCGTCTTCATCGCGGCCGCCTACGTGCCGCGCAACGGCATCAAGGCGCGGCTGCATCATCCGATGACACTGGGCGTCAAGACCTGGGCGCTGGCGCACCTGCTGGCCAACGGCACGCTGCACGACATCATCCTGTTCGGCGCCTTCCTGCTGTGGGCCGTGCTGCTGTTCCGCTCCGCGCGCCGACGCGACGCGGCGGCCGGCACGGCCTACCCGGCCGGCAGCGGCGGCGCCACCGCGCTGACCATCGTCGCCGGCGTGGCGGGCGCGCTCATCTTCGCGTTGTGGCTGCACGCGCCGTTGATCGGCGTGCGGCCGTTCTAGGCCTCAGTTGCACTTGCCGCGCAGCGCGGCGGCGATCACCCACGGCAGCGAATACGGCCCCACCACGTTGATCGGGCCGATCGTGGCCGGCTGGTGCTTCAGCGCGTCGTCGTGCAGGCAATCCGGCACCCTGGCCTGCTCGAAGGCCGCGCTGATCCTGCCGTGCGGCGTCACGGCGCCGTACGCGCCGGCACTCCGGTTCGCGGCGTCCACCGGACGCGGATCCTCGGCGACGATCTCGCGCACCGCCTTCTTGATCATCTCGTCGGTCAGCGCCGGCGGCGGTGGCGGTGGCGGTGACGGTGGCGGCTCCGGTTGCGGCGCGGCGGCCGCCAGCAGGCCGGCAAGCATTGTGTATATCATCGATCCTCCGTTCAGCGATCAGTGTACACCCTGCGCTTCGGGCGCCGGCGATGCGCCGGTGGCGGCGGTGGGCCTGGTTTCCGCCTTGTGCTCGCCGGCCAGGAACATATACATCGCCGGCACAACGAACAGCGTGAACAGGGTGCCGATCGACAGCCCGGTGAAAATCACCAGTCCCATCGCATGCCGCCCCGCCGCCCCGGCGCCGGACGCGATCACCAGCGGCACCACGCCGAACACCATCGCCGCCGTCGTCATCAGGATCGGACGCAGACGGGTGGCGGCCGCCTCCTCGATCGCTTCGCGCTTGCTCTTGCCGGCCGCGCGCAGATGGTTGGCCACTTCGACGATCAGGATGCCGTGCTTGGAGATCAGTCCCATCAGCGTCACCAGCCCCACCTGCGTGTAGATGTTGACCGAGGCGAAGCCGAGGAAGATGAAGGTCATCGCGCCGAACAGCGCCATCGGCACCGAGAACAGGATCACCACCGGATCGCGGAAGCTCTCGAACTGCGCCGCCAGCGCCAGGAACACGATGACGACCGCGAACAGCATGGTTACCAGGAAGCCGCCCGACTCCTGCATGTACTGGCGCGATTCGCCGGAAAAATCCGCCGTGTAGCCGGACGGCGCGACCTCCTTCAGCGTGTCGCGCAGGTACTGCTGGATCTCGCCCTGCGAGGCGCCGGTCACGCCGGAGATGGTGGCCGAATTGAGCTGCTGGAAGCGCGTGATCGACGCCGGCTGCACGCTGTACCTGATGCTGGCGACGGTGCCGGCCGGGATCATGCCGCCGTCCGGCGTCTTGATGTAGAAGTTCAGCACATCGTCGGGATTGAGCCGGTCCACCTGCAGCACCTGCGGGATCACCTTGTAGGAACGGCCGGCGATCGAGAAGTAGTTGACGTAGCCGCCGCCCAGCGCCGCGCCCATGGCGTTGCCGAAGTCCTGCTGCGTCAGGCCCAGCGTGGCCAACTGGTCGCGGTCCACCTCGACCCGCGCCTGCGGCGAATCGATCTTCAGGTCGACGTCGGCGAAGTAGAATTTCTGCTCCTTGTTGGCCTTGTCCAGCACCGCCTGCGCCACCGTGTTCAGGTTCTCGAACGGCTCGGTGGTGGTGATCACGAACTGCACCGGCAGGCCGGAACTGCCCGGCAGCGCCGGGAACTGGAACGCCGCCACGCGACCGCCGGCGATGTTGTTCCACTTGGCCTGCAACTCCTGCTGGATCTCGTGCGCGGAACGATTGCGCAGCTCCCAGGACTTGAACAGCACCCCGCCGATGCCCGAGTTCACCGTCGGCACGCCGGTGATCTGGAACATCTGCTCGTACTCCGGCAGCGTCCTGGCGACTTCGAAGATCTGCCTGGCATAGGTCTGCATCTGCTCCGAGGTGGCGGTCGGCGCGCCGACCACCTGCGACAGCACGATGCCCTGGTCCTCCTCCGGCGCCAGCTCGGACTGCGACATCTTGAACATCAGCGTCAGCAGCACGAACACGATCACGCCGAACACGATCAGCACCGCCCAGGTGTTGAGCAACTCATGTAGCAGCCGCAGATAGCCGTTGTGGACCTTGTCGAACACGCGGTCGATGGCCTTGACGAACCGGCCCTGGTCCTGCCTGGCGTCGAAGAACCAGCCGCACATCATCGGCGACAAGGTCAGCGCCACCACCCCGGACACCGCCACCGCGCCCGCCAGCGTGAACGCGAACTCGGTGAACAGCGCGCCGGTCAACCCGCCCTGGAAGCCGATCGGCACGTAGACCGCGATCAGCACCACCGTCATCGCCAGGATCGGGCTGCCCAGTTCGCGCGCGGCGACGATGGCCGAATCGAAGGGACGCATGCCGGCCTTCATGTGGCGGTCGACGTTTTCCACCACGATGATGGCGTCGTCCACCACCAGCCCGATCGCCAGCACGATGGCCAGCAGCGTCAGCAGGTTGATCGAGTAACCGAGCATCAGCATCACGAAGAAGGTGCCGACCAGCGACAGCGGCATCGCCACCGCCGGCACGATCACCGCGCGCAGGCTGCCGAGAAACAGGTAGATCACCAGCGTGACGATGATCAGCGCCTCGACCAGCGTCTTCACCACTTCGCCGATCGAGGTGTTGATGAACTCCGTCGAATCGTAGACGATCTCGCCGGTCAGGCCGGCCGGCAGCTGCTCGCGGATCGGCGGGAAGGCCTCGCGCACGCGCTTGGCCACATCCAGGATGTTAGCCTCCGGCGCCACCTTGATGCCGATGAACACCGAACGCACGCCGCTGAAGGCGACGTTGAAATCGTAGTTCTCCGATCCCAGCGTGACGCTGGCGATGTCCTCCAGGTGGACGATGGCGCCGCCCTGCTGCTTGACCGCCAGCGCCTTGAATTCCTCCACCGTGTGCAGGTCGGTGCCGGCGGTCAGCGGCACGGTCACCATCTGGCCCTTGGTGGCGCCGAGTCCGGTCAGGTAGTTGTTGGCGGCCAGCGCCGCGCTGACCTCGGCGGCGGTGACGCCGTGCGCCGCCATCTTGCCCGCGTCCAGCCAGGCGCGCAACGCGAACTGGCGCGCGCCCAGCAGCTCGGCGGTCTGCACGCCCTGCACCGCATCGAGCTTGGGCTTGACCACGCGCGCCAGGAAATCGGTGACGTTGTTGGTCGGCAGCGTGTCGCTGTAGAAGCCCATGTACATCGCGTCCGTGGTCTGGCCGGTCTGCACCGTCAGCACCGGTTGCTGCGCCTGTTGCGGCAGCTGGTTGCGCACCGCGTTGACCTGGGTGGTGATCTCGGTCAGTGCGCGGTTGGAATCGTAGTTCAGCCGCAGCGTGGCGGTGATCACCGACACGCCGCTGGTGCTGGCCGAGGACAGGTAGTCGATGCCCTGCGCCTGCGCGATCGACGATTCCAGCGGCTGGGTGATGAAGCCGGCCACGGTGGCGGCGTCGGCGCCGTAGTAGGTGGTGGAGATGGTCACCACCGCGTTCTGCGTCTTCGGATACTGGTTGATCGGAAGGCTGAACAGCGAACGCAGGCCGAGCACCACGATCAGCAGGCTGACGACGCTGGCCAGCACCGGGCGCCGGATGAAGATGTCGGTGAAGTTCATGGCGTCCGCCCTCACTGTTCCTGCGGCGTCGGCTTCGGATTGTCGGCCGGCTGGACCTTGTTGTCGATCACCGCCGGGGTGCCGTTCTTCAGTTTCAGCTGGCCGCTGGTGACCACCGTCTGGCCCTCCTTGACTCCGGTGAGCACCGCCACCTGGTCGCCGCGCGTGGGACCGGTGGTGACGAACACCTGGCGCGCCTCCAGCCCGCTCCTGCCGGCGACCGCCGGCGCCAGCACGAACACCGTCGAGCCGTAGGGGTTGTAGGTGATGGCGGTCTGCGGCAGGGTCAGGTATTTTTTGCGGCCGCCCTGGTCCAGGCTGACGTTGGCGAACATGCCGGGCAGCAGCTGGCGCCTGGCGTTCGGCACGGTCGCCTGCACCTGCACGTTGCGCGTGGACGCGTCGACCTTGGGGCTGATCGAGGTCACCTTGGCCGGGAAGGCGACGCCGGGCCAGGCGTCGCTGGCAAGGTTCAGCTTCTGCCCGATCGACAGGCCGGCCAGCTGCTTTTGCGGCACGAAGAAATCGACATAAACGGTATCGATGGTTTGCAGCGTCACCAGCTTGTCGCCGGGATTCAGGTACTGGCCCGGATTGACGGCGGTGATTCCCAGCTTGCCGGCGAACGGCGCGCGGATGGTCTTCTTGTCGACCAGCGCCTTTTGCTGCGCCACCAGCGCCTGGCGGCTCTTCAGGTCGGCCTCGTCGTTGTCGACCTGGGCCCGGCTGATGGCCTGCGCCGCGAACTGCAGCTTGTCGCGCCTGAGCGTGGTGGCCGACAGCTCGGCGGCGGCCTGCAGGGCGCGCAGCTGGGCGAGATCTGCGTCGGCGTTCAGCTCGAACAGCACCTGGCCGGCCTTGACCTCGTCGCCGGACTTGAAGCGCACCTCGCGCACCAGTCCCGCGATCTCGGTGGTCACATCGACCCCGCGCACCGGCGCCAGCGTGCCGACCGAGGTCAGTTGCGGCTGCCATTCGGCGACCTGGGCCTTGATCGCGGTGACCACCTGCGCGCCCGGCTTGGGCGAGGCGGCGATCATCTTCTGGATTTGCAGGTACTTGCCGAGGGCGAGCGCGACGACCAGCAACAGCACGCACCCTACCATGATGAGCATACGCTTGGTCATGACGCCACCTCCCGCGATTGTCGTTATCGTTCCCGGTTCCACCAGCCGCCGCCCAGCGCCTGGAACAGCGCCGCCGTGTCGGCATAACGCGCCGCCTGCGCCTGCACCAGCGCGATGTGCGTCTGCTGGTAGTTGCGCTGCGCGTCGAGCAGCACCAGGTAGCTGATGCCGCCCAGCTGGTACTGCTGCTCGGCCAGCGCCAGCGTCTCCGCCGCCAGCGCCTCCGCCTCCGCCTGCGATTTCAGCGCGGCGGCGTCGGCGTCCAGCGCGCGTAGGCTGTCGGCCACGTTCTGGAACGCCGTCAGCAGCGTGGCGCGGTACTGCGCGGCGGCGGCGTCGTAGGCCGCTTCGGCGGCGCGGCGCCGCGCCTTCAGCGCGCCGCCGTTGTAGATCGGCGCCGTCAGGCCGGCCGCCAGGTTCCATACGCTGCTGTTGGAATCGAACAGGCTGCCGAAGCTGGGACTGGCCACGCCGGAGGCGCCGCTCAGCGTGAACTGCGGATACTGCGCCGCCGTCGCCACGCCGATCAAGGCGCTGGCCTGGTGCAGCAGTGCCTCGCTGGCGCGGATGTCGGGCCGCTGCCGCACCAGCGCCGACGGCAGCGACACCGGCAGCCGCTCCGGCAAGGCCAGCGACTCCAGCGTGAACGCGGGCATGCCGCCCTCGCCCGGCAGCCGTCCGGCCAGCACCGACAGCTGATGCGTGCTTTGCGCCAGCGCCTTCTCCAGCGGCGCGACGGTGGCGGCGATCTGCGCCAGCTGGTTGCGCTGGCTCAGCACCGTGGTACGCGGAATCGCGCCGTATTCAAACTGCTTTTCGATCACGCCCAGCTGCCGCCCGAGCGCGTCCAGCACTTCGCGCGTGGCCTGCAGCTGCGCGCGCAGCGACGCCTGCCGGATCGCGGTGGTCACCACGTTGGCGCTCAAGGCCAGATAGGTCGCCTCGATCTGGTAACGCTGGTACTCGACCACCGCGCGCGCGCCCTCCAGCGCGCGCCGGGTGGCGCCGAATACATCGGGCGTGTAGAACACGCTGACCGAGGCGTTATACAGATTGAACACGCTGGATTCGGCGCCGGGGGCGGAGGCGGCCGCCTTCTGCCGCGCCGCGCCGGCCTGGCCGTTCACCTGCGGATACACCAGGCCGCCGGCCTGCGCGTTATAGTTTTCCTGCGCCTGGCGCAGCGCCGCGTCGGCGGCAGCCATGGTCGGATTCTGCGCCAGCGCGGCGCGAATCAGCTGGTCCAGCGGCGGCGAACGGAACACCGACCACCATTGCGCCGGAATCTCCTCGCCCCAGGCGAAGCGCTGCGCCGCGCCGCCCGTGCCGGGGGCGGCGTCGGTCAGCGGCGGCAGCGGCGTGGGGGTGTATCGGTCGCCCGCGACGGCGGGCGCGGGAGGCGGCTTGAAATCCGGACCGAGCGTGCAGCCCGCCAGCCCGGCGGCGATGACGGCGATAGCGATGGCGGCGGCGCGTCGCCTGAAGTTGCGGTTTATCACCGGCGTACTCCCGATAATCCATGCACAGCAGCGGCCATCCTCGCATTTTTTACGAATGCGGCGCGCCGTGTAGATCAGCGGGAACAGGGACGAAAAAAAAGCTTTGCCGTCGGGGCAAAGCTTTTTTTAGCGGGAAATGATGACGGCTCAGGCGGCTTCGGCGGTGGCCACGACGCCGTAGGCGCGGTTGGCTTCGGTCAGCGAGAAAGCGGAGGGACCATCGACCAGCGACTCGGCCGCGTGGGCGCTGACGCGGTAGGTGATCGGCAATTGATAGCGGCGGCGTTCGTCTTCGCTGATCTTGCCGTCCTTGTTGGTGTCGGCGGCGAATTCTTCCTTGCTGACCTTGCCCAGCAGGCCGTCCTCGCCCACGCCCGGCACGCGCAGCGGCGCCGGCGCGTTCGCATCAGCGCCATCGAGGCCGAAGGTGGCGCGGAAGATCTGGGTTTCAGGACGTTCGGCCAGCTTTTTCAGGCCGTCGTCGAATTGCTTGAGCGCCAGCTTGAGGCCGTCGTCGTTGGATTCCGCCACCGCCTTGACCACGGCGTTGGCGCGATCGGCGTTGCTGACGCTGTTGTCGGTCTGCAGAGGACTCGGGGCGTTGAAGCCCGGCAGGGAGAAATACGTGGCGACCGATGCGTTCAGGTCGCTACTTGTGCTGTCGCTGGAGGAGACGGTTTTTTTCAGTTCGACCGACTTCTCCGCAACGACCGCTGCGGAAAGCGTAGCACCACCAATGTTGTTCACCATACTCATCATCGACTCCTGCAGGAAGATTCCTCACCCCTAAATTCTATCAGTGTTTTGGCAATAGTCACCAAGTAATGCGGCTCTCAGCATTAAAAAATGTCTTTTTCCCACGAAAAACTTTCTTTCAAGAACATTTTTAATTGGCAATTTTAATCGAGTTGAGGTTCCGATAGCATTGTGCCATCATAAATCCGCACTAGCCCGAATGGGAGGGGCGCCGCCGGCGCGCTTCCCCTATGATCGACGCTCTATCGCGGAGGCCCTCCTGATGCGCTACCTACTCGCCCTTCCCTTCATCGGCCTGCTCTGGCTGCCGTTCTACAACCACGAGCTGCCGTCGCTGTTCGGTTTCCCGTTCTTCTATTGGTATCAGTTCGCGTGGGTGCCGCTGACCGCGCTCATCATCTGGCTGGTGTATCAGGATGGTTTGAAAAAGGGAGAAGAATGATGGACGGCCACATCAACTGGACCGCCCTGAGCGTGTTCATCTTCTTCTTCGCGCTGGTGACGGTGATGGGCTTCCTGGCCTCGCGCTGGCAAAGCGGCAAAGCCAACAAGGGCGCCCACCTCGATGAATGGGGACTGGGCGGCCGCAACTTCGGCACCTGGATCACCTGGTTCCTGGTCGGCGGCGATTTCTACACCGCCTACACCGTGATCGCGGTGCCGGCGCTGGTGTACGCGGTCGGCGCCTACGGCTTCTTCGCGCTGCCCTACACCATCCTGGTGTATCCGATCGTGTTCCTGGTGATGCCCAAGCTGTGGCACGCGGCGCAGAAGGCCGGCCACGTGACGGCGGCCGACGTGGTCTACGGCCGCTACTCGTCGCGGCCATTGGAATTCGCCATCGCCATCACCGGCGTGGTCGCCACCATGCCCTATATCGCCTTGCAGCTGGTCGGTATGGAGGTGGTGATCAAGGCGCTCGGCCTGACCGGCGAACTGCCGCTGGCGGCCGCCTTCGTGATCCTGGCGCTGTACACTTACTCCGCCGGCCTGCGCGCGCCGGCGCTGATCGCCTTCGTCAAGGACCTGATGATCTACATCGTGGTGATCGTCGCGGTGGTGCTGGTGCCGATGAAACTGGGCGGCTACGGCGTGGTGTTCGCCAAGGCCGGCGAGGCTTTCGCGGCCAAGGGCGGCAACACCGGCCTGACCCTGAAGGACGCGCAGATACTGCCGTTCGCCACGCTGGCCCTGGGCTCGGCGATGGCCGCCTTCATGTATCCGCACACACTGACCGGCATCTTCGCCGCCAGGAGCGCGGACACCATCCGCAAGAACGCGGTGTTCCTGCCGGCCTACACCATCCTGCTCGGCCTGATCGCGCTGCTGGGCTTCATGGCCTACGCCGCCAACCTGACCGTCAAGAACAACAACGACGTGGTGCCGGCGCTGTTCAACGCGCTGTTCCCGAGCTGGTTCTCCGGCTTCGCCTTCGCCGCGATCGCCATCGGCGCGCTGGTGCCGGCGGCGGTGATGTCGATCGGCGCGGCCAATCTGTTCACCCGCAATTTCTGGAAGCCGTATGTGAATCCGGCGGTGACGCCGGCCGGCGAGGCCAAGGTGGCCAAGCTGGTGTCGCTGGTGGTCAAGATCGGGGCGCTGGTGTTCATCCTGTTCCTGCCGACCAAATTCGCGCTGGACCTGCAATTGCTGGGCGGCGTGTGGATCCTGCAGACCTTCCCGTCGGTGGTGTTCGGCCTGTTCTTCGGCTGGTTCGGTGCGCGCGCGCTGTTGTCCGGCTGGGCGGTCGGCATCGTCGCCGGCAGCTGGCTGGCCTTCAGCGACGGCATCAAGCCGATCCACACGCTGGTGATCGGCGGCGACAGCTACACAGCCTACACCGGCTTGCTGGCGCTGTTGCTGAACATCGCGGTGGCGGTGCTGGTGCAGCTGGTCGCGGCCGGACCGGTGCCGGTGCGGCGCAAGCCGGCCTAGCCGGGGCTAGCCGGAATTAGCCCGCCGCGGCCCTGGCGTGCAGCCAGGCGTCGACCAGCGCGGCTTCCGCCACGAAGCCCGGCAGCAGGCCGGCCAGCGCCAGAATGTCGCCGGTGTTGCCGGCCGCTTCCATCTGCGCGCACCACTCGCCAAGCGCCATCGCGCCGACCGAGCGCGCCGACGATTTCATCTGGTGCGCGTAGCCGGCGACCAGCGCCGGCTTGTCGTCGTTCTGCGCCTCGACCAGCTTGCCGCCCTGGTCGCGCAGGCTGACGCGGAAGGCGGACAGGAATTCGTCGATGACGCCCTGATCGTTGCCGATCAATTGCTCCAGCACCGCCACGTTGACCGCGGCCGGCGGCGGCAGCCATTTTTCCAGCGCCGCCTTCAGCACCGCCAGCTGCAGCGGCTTGCTCAGGTAGTCGTCCATGCCTGCGGCCTGGCAGCGCTCCGCCTCGCCCTTGAGGGTGCTGGCGGTCAGCGCCAGGATCGGCATGCGCTGGTCTTCCGACTGCTCGGCGCGGATCGCGGCGCTCAATTCGTAGCCGTCCATCTCCGGCATGTGCAGATCGCACAGCAGCAAGGCGTAGCCGCCGCCGCGCCAGCGGTCCAGCGCCAGCAAACCGTTGTCCGCTACATCCGCCGCGAAGCCGAGCAGCGACAGCTGCAACAGGATCACGCGCTGGTTGATGACGTTGTCCTCCGCCACCAGGATCAGGCGGCCGTCGCGTGCCGCCTGGCTGCGCGATGGCGGCGGCAGCGGCAGCGCGGCCAGCGGCCGGCCGGCCGTCGCCGGCGCCCGCATCAGCGGCAAGTGCACGATGAACTCGGCGCCATGTCCGAACACACTGCGGCAGGCCAGGCTGCCGCCCATCAGTTCCACCAGCCGGCGCGAAATCACCAGCCCCAGGCCGGTGCCGCCGAAGCGCCGCGTGGTCGACGCGTCGCCCTGGCTGAAGGCGTTGAACAGGCGGTCCTGGGTCGCGTCGTCCATGCCGATGCCGTTGTCGGCCACGCGCAGGTCGAGCGTGATGGTATCGCCCGGCGCCTGGCCCTCCGCCTCGGCCTCGGCGGGGCGCAGCAGCTGCACCGTCACCTCGCCCCGGCGCGCGGCGCCGCCGCTGAATTTGATGGCGTTGCTGATCAGGTTGACCAGCACCTGGCGCAAGCGCGCCTCGTCGCCCAGCAGCGTCGCCGGGATGCCGGGATCGGCCACCAGCGTCAGGCGCACGCCCTGCTCGGTCGCCAGCGGCTCCAGCATGCGGCAGATCTTGCCGACCAATTCCACCAGCGCCAGCGGCGCCGCTTCGATTTCCACCCGCCCCGCCTCGATCTTGGAGAAATCGAGGATGTCCTCGATCACCGCCAGCAGCGAGAACGCCGACTCGCGGATCAACTCCACCATCTCCAGCTGCGACGCGGCCAGGCCGGTCTGCTGCAGCAGCTCGATCATGCCGATCACGCCGTTCATCGGAGTGCGGATCTCGTGGCTCATCACCGCCAGGAAGTCGGACTTGGCGCGGTTGGCGGCGTCGGCGTCGGCGCGCGCCTGCTCCAGATCGACGGTACGCTCGCCGACGCGCTGTTCCAGGCTGGCGTTGAGGCGCAGGATCTCCTCCTTGGCGCCGCGCTCCGCCGTGACGTCGATGTGCATCACCACCGCGCCGCCGGGCTGGCCGGCCAGCAGCGGCGAGACCTGCATCAGGAACCAGCACAGGCCCTGCCGCCCCAGGCAGGCATACTCCATCGAGAAACACGGCGCCGCGCCGTCCAGCACCGAGCGGATGCCGGCCGAGGCGCGGTGCGCCAGCGCCGCGCTTTCGCCCTTGACGCCGGCGCAGATCTCGGCGTAGTTCAAGCCCACCCCGTCGCCGGTCATGCCGAAGGCGTGGTGCTCGCCGAAGCGGCGCCAGGAGGCGTTCAGCGACAGCACCGTCCCTTGGGCGTCGAGCATCGCGATATGCGCCGGCAGCGCATCGAGGATGGCGGCCTGGCGCGTGGCCTCGTCCAGCAGCATCTGGGTGTGGTTGTTCAGGTCGAGCTGCGCCTGGATGCGTTCGCCGATGTCGCGCATCAGGAACACGATGATCCAGCCGTCGCCGTCGGCCACCGCGTGGCGCTGCATCTCGACCTGCAGGCCCGAGCCGTCCTTGCACAGCAGGCTGGCCTCGGTCAGGCCGCGGCCGCCGCCGGCGATCAGCGCGTCGTAGACCCGCGCCAGCGACACCTCCGGAATCGAGCACAGTTGCGATGGTCCGAGCACGAACAGTTCATCGCGGGTGTATCCCAGCAGCGCGCAGGCGGTGGCGTTGGCGTCGATGAAGCGCATGCTGGCGCGGTCGACCAGCATGATGGCGTCGGCCGTGGCGTCGAGCGCGCCGCGAAAACGTTCCAGTTCCTGCAAGCGGTCGCGCCGGCGGTTGGCGATGGTGTTCATAAGCTCCTGCCTGCAAGCAGGCCGTCTATGGTTGCATAAAGGTCGCGGTAGCGCAGCGGCTTGGCGATGTAGGCGTCGCAGCCGGCGGCCTGGCTTTTTTCGCGGTCGGCCTGGCTGGCCATCGCCGTCAGCGCGATCACCGGGATGTCGGCGGTGAACGGGTCGCGCTTGAGCAGCGCGGTCGCCGCCAGGCCGTCCATGTCCGGCAGCTGAACGTCCATCAGGATCAGCTGCGGGTGGCGCTGGCGCGCCAGCGTCAGCCCGGTTTCGGCGTCGGCCGCGCACAGCACCGCGTGCCCGTCGTTGGCCAGCAGCAGCGTGGCCAGCTTCATGTTGGCCGCGTTATCTTCGATCACGAGTATCAACGCCATGGCAGCCACACCGCGAACGTCGCGCCTTCCCCGGCGGCGCTGGCCACGGCGGTGGTGCCGCTGTGCAGTTCCGCCAATTGCTTGACCATCGCCAGTCCCAATCCCGTGCCCTCGAATTTGCGCGCCAGGCTGCTGTCGATCTGCTTGAACGCCTGGAACAGCTTGCCCATGTCGCTGGGCGCGATGCCGATGCCGCTGTCGCTGACGCTCAGTTCCAGGAATTCCTGATAGTCGCTGGGCGCCAGCGGAAACGCCTGCACCGGCCAGTCCGGCTCGCCGGCGCGGCGCGGCAGACGGCCCACGGCGTCGCGCCAGACCCGCCGCGCGCTCAACGTGACGCGGCCGCCCTTGTCGCTGAACTTGACCGCGTTCGACAGCAGGTTGTAGACGATCTGCCGGGTCTTGCGCATGTCCAGCAGCGGCGTGCCGAGGTAGCCGTCGGTCTCCAGCACCACCTCGATGCCGGTGGCGGCGGCCTTGTCGCGCACGATCGACAGGCTGGCCGCCAGCAGCCAGCCCAGGTCGACCGCCTCCAGCTCCAGCGTCATCATGCCCGCCTCCACCTTCGACAGGTCGAGGATGTCGTTGATCAGCGACAGCAGGTGCTGGCCGCTGGTGAAGATGTCGCCGATGTACTCGGCCTGCTGCGCGCTGACCGGGCCGATCATGCCGTCCTTGAGCGCTTCGGAAAAGCCGATGATGGCGTTGAGCGGGGTGCGCAGCTCGTGCGACATGGTGGCCAGGAATTCGGATTTCATGCGGCTGGCGTGCTGCAGCGCAATGTTCTGCCGCTCCAGCATCAGCTCGAACAGATGGCGCTCGCTGGCCCGCTCGGCCTCGGCCAGCTTGCGCATGGTGTTGTCGGTGCCGATCAGCAGATAGCCGATGATGGCGTTGCGGTCGTCGCGCAGCGCGGTCACCGAGACCATCGCCGGGAAGCGGCTGCCGCCCTTGCGGATATAGGTCAGCTCATAGATGTCCTCGATGCCGCGCGAGGCCTTGAACACCAGCGCCTCGAAGCCCGGGGTGATCGGCCGGTCCAGCTCCGCGCTCAATGTGGCGGCGCGCGCCAGCAGTTCGCCGGGATCGGAAATGTCGGCCGGCGTCACCTTGTTGACCACCTCGGACGCTTCGTAGCCCAGCATGCGCTCGGCGCCGACGTTGAAGATCTGGATCACGCCCTTTTCGTCGGTGGCGATGCTGGAGAAGTTGGCGCTGTTGAAAATCGCGTCCTGCAGCGCGCCGGCCTTGAGCAGGGTCTCCTGGCGGCGGAATTCCAGGCTGCCGGGCCAGGCTTCGGAATTCATAGGCATGGCGCCACCTCGCGCCCGGCCGCCGCCGCGACCTTGGCGATCATCTTCTCGCGGTCGAAGGGCTTGACGATGAAATCGGCGGCGCCGCTGCGGAAGCTGTCGCGCACCGTGGCGGCGCCGCTATGCCCGGTGATCATGATCACCGGCACATCGGCGAAGCGCGCATCGGCCTTGATGTGGCGCGTCGCCTGCATGCCGTCCATGCCGGGCATTTCGATGTCCATCAGGATCACGTCGGGGCGCACCAGGCGCAGCGCCGCCATCGCCTCCAGCGCGCTGCCGACGCAGACCAGCCGGTACGGCTCGTCCTTCAGGATGGTGCCGACCAGCTTGAGCACCATCTCGTCGTCGTCCACCACCAACACCACCGGCAGCTCCACCGGCGCGGCCGCCGGCGCCGCCACGGACGCGGTCAGCTCGCGCAAGGCCAGGTGGATCGACATCGGCAGCCGCGCCACGTCGTTGGTCATCGGCCAGAACAGGTTGTAGTCGTCGAACTGGCCGCGCTGGCACAGCTGGTAGGCCTGCTTGACGTCCTCGCGGCGGCACAACAGGATGGCGCGGTGCGGCTGCGCGGCGGCCTGTCCGGGCAGCGGGAACAACGCAAGCCGATAGGCGCTGGCCTGCTCGATGCGATGGAAGGCCAGCACCAGCACCTGCGGCGCGCAACCGGCGAAATCCTGCTGCACCTTGTCCGGATCGGTCGAGATGTGCACCGAAACGAATTCCGCGCCCAGCATCTGCTGGATCAGCGCGGCGTCGGCGTGGTTGTCGCTGGCGATCAGGATCGCGCCGGGCGTGGCGCCCCGCTGCACGTTCACGACAATCGCTCCAGCTCATGGCTGCAGGTGGCCTGCCAGTGCGCGGCCCAGGCCAGCACCGCATCCGCCGGCATCGGCCGGGCGATGAAGTAGCCTTGCGCCAGGTCGCAGCCGATCGCCTGCAGGAAGCGCCAGTCGGCGCTGTCCTCGACACCCTCGGCCACCGCGTCCAGGCCCATCTGCCGCGCCAGGCCGATGCTGGCCGAGCAGATGGCGCGCTTGGTCGGATCCTCGCCGGCGCCGTGCACGAAGCTGCGGTCGATCTTCAATTCATCGAATGGGATGTCGCGCAACTGCACCAGCGACGAGTAGCCGGTGCCGAAATCATCGACCGACAGCCGGAAGCGCCGCAGCCGCAGACGCGCCAGCACTTCCAGCGGCGTGCGCAGATCCTGCATCAGGCGGCTCTCGGTCACCTCCAGGATGATCTTGCGCGGCGCGACTTCGGCGGCGGCGGCCTCGGCAACGATGAAGTCGACGAAGCCCAGCGAATGCAGGTTGTCCATCGAGACGTTGACCGACATCGACAGGTCCAATCCGCCCTCGTGCCAGGTGCGGGCATGCTTCATCGCGCTGCTGAACACCACCCGCGTCAGCTGGTCGATCAGGCCACTCTCCTCGGCCAGCGGGATGAAGTTGTCCGGATAGACGATGCCGTCGCGCGGATGCTGCCAGCGCACCAGCGCCTCGACGCCGACCATGCGGCCGCTGGCGATCGACACCTTGGGCTGGTAGTAGTTCATCAGCTGGCCATCGCGCAGCGCGGCGGCCAGTTCTTCCTTGGTGTAGGGGGCCGGCTGCGACGCGCCGCCGGCGCCCGACGCGGCGGACAGCGACAGGCTGCGCCAGCGCGCATCGCACCATTTATCCAGCAGCTGCGCCAGCTGATCGGGCAGCACCGGCTTGGCCAGGTGGCCCAGCAGGCGCAGGCCGTGGGCCAGCGCCAGTTGCGAGGCCGCCTGCAACATGCGGCTATCCTCGCCGCTGACCAGAATCAGGCTGCCGCGATAATTGTGTTCGACCAGCCTGCGGATAAACTCGATGCCATCCATCTCCGGCATGTTCAGGTCGCAGAGGATCAAGTCCGGCGGCGAATCGCCGTGCACCACGGCCAGGCCGGCCGCGCCGCCTTCAGCCAGCGTGATATTGGCGCAGCCCTGCCGGGCCAGCATGCGCCCCAGCAGTTTGAGCATAAAAGGTTCATCGTCCAGCAACAGGATGTGCAGACCGGGTTGATCGTTCATGGGACGCTCTTCAGGTGGGGACGCCGCGCGAATGAGGGAACGCAGGGCCGCAGTATTGATCGGACTTCAGGGCCAGTACTGGGCGGGGAAGGAGTTGATTCAAGGTACGCCTTTATTGCCCAAATAGGCGCACGATAGGTTTCCTGAGCTCAATAAAAACAATGTTCCGTCACATTTCAGTCACACTGCTCGGGTAAGATGGACGCCGCCCGCATTACGCGGTCCCTTTTCACTCACCGACACGAGCATCTATGACAAAGAATGTACCGGCAAGCCTGCCCGCCCTGCGACTCCTGGCCACCTGTTTAGCCTTGTGCGTGGCCGCCGACTGGGCCCACGCGGCCGCGCCGGCGCCGGCCGCCGCCGTCGCGCCGCCCAAGCTGGTGGTGGTGCTGGTGGTGGACGGCCTGCCGAACGAGCAGGTGCAGCGCTATCGCGACCAGTTCGGCCAGGGCGGCCTGCGCCGCATGCTGGACCAGGGCGCGGCTTTCGGCAACGCGCACCAGGCGCACGGCGTGACCGTCACCGCGATCGGCCACAGCGCCATCCTGACCGGCGCCTACCCTTACGTCCACGGCATCATCGGCAACAACTGGATCGACCCGGTGACGAAAAAATCGGTCTACTGCACCGAGGACACCAACTATACTTATATCGGCGAAGAGACCCAGCCGAGCGACGGCACCTCGCCGGCGCGGCTGAAGGTCAACACGCTGGGCGACGAGCTGCGTTACGCCACCGGCAGCCGCAGCAAGGTGGTCGCCATCTCCGGCAAGGACCGCGGTGCGATCCTGCTGGCGGGTAAAACCGGCACCGCCTATATGTACATGGACAAGACCGGCAACTTCGCCAGCACCACCTACTACATGAAGAACCATCCGGAATGGGTGCAGAAATACCAGGCCGGCAAGCCGCAGGACCGCTACTACGGCAAGACCTGGGCGCCGCTGCTGCCGGAAGCCGCCTACGCCGGCGACGCCAGCGAAGACCTGAATCCGCCGAAACCGGGTTCGCACAACCGCCTGCCGTTCGCCTACTACAGCGAGAGCGGCGAGATCGACGCCGGCTACTACAACCTGCTCAAGACCGGCCCGTATCTGGATCAGCTGACGCTGGACTTCGCGCGCGCCGCCGTCGAAGGCGAGAACCTGGGCCGCAATCCGGCCGGCGTACCGGACCTGCTGGGCGTCAGCCTGTCGGCGCACGACTACGTCAACCACGCCTTCGGCCCGGAAAGCAAGCTGTCGCACGACCACCTGCAGCGCCTGGACCGCATGGTGGCCGATTTCTTCAACTACCTGGACAAGCGCATCGGCATGGACAACGTGCTGGTGGTGCTGACCGCCGATCACGGCTTCCCGAACACGCCCGAATTCGCGCAGACGCAGCACCTGGACGCGCAGCGCCTGGACGGCGCCAAGCTGATGGCGGCGCTGGACAAGCACCTGTCGGACAAATTCGGCGGCAGCAAGCTGCTGCAGGCCTACTCGCTGCCGAACATCCACCTCGACTACGCGCAGATCGACAAGCTGGGCGCCAAGCGCGCGGATGTGGAAAACGCCGCCGCCGCCTTCCTGCTGGCGCAGAACGGCATCGCCGACGCCTACACCCGCACCCAGTTCGAGAGCGGCGCGGTGCAAGGCACGCACATCGCCACCCTGATGCGCCGCGCCTGGAACCGCGAAGCCTCGGGCGACCTGATGGTCATCACCAAGCCGTTCTGGTATTTCGGCAGCGGCAACAGCGGCACCTCGCACGGCTCGCCGTACGCCTACGACACCAACGTGCCGCTGATGATCATGGGTAAACGCTGGATCAAGCCAGGCTACTACGGCCAGTACGCAGAAGTGGTCGACATCGCGCCGACGCTGGCCAACCTGCTGCGCGTGCGTCCTCCGGCCGGCGCCGAAGGCCGCGTGCTGACCGAATCGCTGGTGCAAACACCGCGCTGATCTCCCAAAGGGCCAAAGCGGCGAATCCGGAAATCTACTATAGTGGACCTCTTTTGCCCACTGAAAGTACGACGTGAAGGATAAGACGATGAAGCCTGTTTGGGCACTGCTGGCGCTCGCGGTTGGCGCATTTGGAATCGGCACCACGGAGTTCGCGCCTATGGGCCTGCTGCCGGTGATCGCAGAAGGCGTCAACGTCTCCATCCCCAGCGCCGGGCTGCTGATCAGCGCCTACGCGCTGGGCGTCATGGTCGGCGCACCGATCATGACGCTGCTGCTGTCGCGGCTGCGCGCCAAGCATGCGCTGCTCGCGCTGCTCTCCATTTTCGTGGTCGGTAATTTGCTGTCGGCGATGGCGCCCGGCTACTGGACGCTGCTCGCCTCGCGGCTGGTGACCAGCCTGAATCACGGCGCCTTCTTCGGCATCGGCTCGGTGGTCGCGGCCAACCTGGTCGCGCCGGACAAGCGCGCCAGCGCGGTCGCCACCATGTTCATGGGCCTGACGATCGCCAATATCGGCGGCGTGCCTGCCGCCACCTGGATCGGCCAGCAGATCGGCTGGCGCATGGCCTTCGGCGGCACCGCCGCTCTCGGCCTGCTGGCGATGGCGGCGCTGGTGCTCGCGCTGCCGCGCGGCGAAGCCGGCGCCATGCCAAACATCCGCAAGGAACTGCGCGTTCTGACCCGCCCCGCCGTGCTGATGGCGATGGCCACCACGGTGATGGGCTCCGCTTCGATGTTCACCTTGTATACGTTTATCGCACCGGTGCTGACCACGCTGACCGGCGCCTCGGCGCTGTTCATCACGCTGGCGCTGATGCTGATCGGCGTCGGTTTCACCATCGGCAACGGCATCGGCGGCAAGCTCGCCGACTGGTCGCTGGACGGCGCCACCAAGATCTTCCTCGGTGCGCTGGCTGTCATCATGCTGGCCTTGCCACTGCTGTTCGCCAGCCATGCCGGCGCCTTGATCGGGGTGGTGCTGTGGGGAGCGGCGGCCTTCGCCATCGTGCCGCCGGTGCAGATCCGCGTCATGCACGCGGCGGCGGAAGCGCCGGGATTGGCCTCGTCGGTCAATGTCGGCGCCTTCAATCTGGGCAACGCGCTGGGCGCGGCGGTGGGCAGTGGTGTGATTTCGGCGGGCCTGGGCTACGCCGCGATTCCGGTCGCCGGCGCGGTGCTGGCGGCGGCAGGCCTGCTGATGGTGTTCGCCGGCAGCGCCGCGCAGGATAACGCCGCGCTGCCGGCGACGGATTAATTCAGGCTGTTCAGGTACTGATTCAGGTGGTCGAAGTTCAGCGGCTTGGAGAAGTGGTGCGTGAAGCCCGCGGCGACGGCCTTCTTGGCCGAATCGCTGTCGGCGGAGCCGGACAGCGCGATGATCGGCAGTGCCTGAGCGCCCGGCATGCGGCGGATTGCGCGCACCGCGCCGAAGCCGTCCATCCAGGGCATGCCCAGGTCCATGATGATCGCCTTCGGCATCGCATCGCGCACCCAGTCGCAGGCTTCGTAGCCGTTGTGCGCGGACGCCGTTTCGTAGCCGTGGCATTGCAATAAGGCGGACAGCGATTCCACCACGTCGACGTTATCGTCCACCACCAGTACTTGTTGTGCGCTTGCCATTTTGGATGCCTCGTCTTTATTTAGTCGGTAAGGCACTGTAGCAAGGCGGGTGCGCAGCGTATGTTCGCTAGCGCACCCTGCCCGCCAAGGCGCTCATCAGTGCGTCCGTACCAGCCACCAGCGCCCGCGCCACGGCATCGGGCAGCATCGCGGGCCGGCCGGCAATCCAGGCGTCGACAAGGGCCAGTTGCATCTCGGCGACCTGCCGGGCGACCACTTCGGCGGGCACCAGCGGGGCCGCCAGCGACGAAGCGCGCAGCCGGTCGGCAATCAACTGCGCCAGCGTGGACGCCAGCACAGGCCTGGTCGGCCATCCCAGCAGCACGCGCGCAACCTGCTGGTTTTCGCGGAAGTGCAGCAGCAGATTGAGCAGCGCATCGCCATCCGCCGGCTTGTCCACCAAATCCGCCAGCGTCGCGAACGGGCCTTGAATGCTCGCGCTCAGAAGATCATCCATGGTCCGGTAATGCTCATAGAAGGTGGAGCGGCCCACGTTCGCCATGTCCGCCACCGCCCCTACCGTCAGCGCATCGTAGCCCTGTCCCAGCACCAGCGAACGAAATGCGCTATGCAGGGCGGCGCGGGTCTTGATCTGTCGCCTGTCAGGTGCCGCCGCCATACCTTCCCCTCATGGACAATTGCGCCCTTTTGTCCGCTAACGGACTCCGAACGCCAACATGCCGCCAACTGCGGCCCTGCCACTGATATTAATGTCACTCCCAACAACGTGTAAAGGAACAGTATGAAATTGTTATCGCGCGTAGCCGCATTCGGCATTGTTGGCGTGGTCCTGTTGATCACGCTGGCGTTGTTTCATCATCCCATCGCCACCTCGAATGTCGAGTTGGCGCAGCAGGCCACCAGGGACAATCAGGTACACGGCACCTTGATCTTACTGCTGGCCGTGCTGGCAAGCACCCTTGCGGTATTGAGTGAAGCGCTGAACGAGCGCTCCGGCGCGCTCTATGTCTACCGCCTCGGCTGCGCATTGCTAGGCGTGGCGATGCTGCTGGATGGATTTGTGACGCCGCAGCTTGCGGATGCGGCGACGGCGCTGCGTCCGATCGGCGTGACGATACAGGTATTCAGCAAAGCGGGATTTATCGCGCAGAGCGCAGCCATACTGCTATGGTCATGCACGGCATGGCGGCGCGTGCGCTGGTTTGCTGTCGTGGGCCTCGTGGCAGCTATCGCGCCGGCAGCGTGGATCCTGTTCGGCGACCTGCTGCTTGTGCCGCGCAGCCTGATAGCGATATTCGCCACCCACTCCGCTTGGTATCTGTCGGCGGCGTGGGTGCTGTACCGGTTTAGCCGACCATCAGCTTGACCGACTTCAGGTTGACGCTGTCCGGGCCGGCGTGGATGGTGAAGCTGCCCGGCTCCACCACGCGCACCATCTCGGTGTTGTAGAACCACAGGTCCGATGGCTTGATGTCGAACGACAGCGTGCGCTTCTCGCCCGGTTGCAGCGTGACGCGCTTGAACGCCTTCAGTTCCAGCACCGGCCGCGTTACCGAGCTGACGTCGTCGCGGATGTAGATCTGCACTACTTCGTCGCCCGCTAGCTTGCCGGTGTTGGTCACGTCGACCTCCACCTTGGTCGATTCGCCCACCGCGATGCCGGCTTTGGTCAGGCGCGGCTCGGAGATCGCGAAGCTGGTGTAGCTCAAGCCGAAGCCGAACGGATACAACGGCTTGGTCGAACCGTCGATGTAGCCGCGCCGCGCCGATGGCTTGTGGTTGTAGAACACCGGCAGCTGGCCGACGCTGCGCGCGATCGACACCGGCAGCTTGCCGCCCGGGTTGGCGCGGCCGAACAGCAGGTCCGCCACCGCGTGGCCGGTCTCCTGGCCCATGTACCAGCCTTCCACCAGCGCGTCGGCCTTCTCCGCCAGCAGGTTGACCGACAGCGGCCGCCCGTTCAACAGGAACACCACGGTCGGCTTGCCGAGCGCGAAAATCGCCTTGGCCAGGTCGTTCTGCTGCCCCATCAGGTCCAGGCTTTCGCGGTCGCCCAGATGGTTGTCGGCCCAGGCCTCGCGGCTGGTCTGCTCGTTGTCGCCCAGGACCATGATGATGGTGTCGGCCGACTTGGCCGCTTCGACGGCGGCGGCGATCAGCTTCGCGTTCACTTCCGGCGGCGTGAACTTGATCTCGTCCGCGCCCCAGACGCGGCTCTCGGTGATGCGCACGCCTTCGGAATAGGTCAGCGTAAAGCCCTGCGCCTTGGCCTCCGCCTCCAGCCCCTCGTGGATCGACACCACATGGCGCGGGATGTCCGAATAGCCGCCGATCGGACAATCCTTGGCGTGGGTGCCGAGCAGCAGCACCTTGCCGACCTTCTTGCCGTCCAGCGGCAGCAGGCCCTTGTCGTTCTTCAGCAGCACCGGCGTTCGGGTCGCGGCCAGGCGCGCCAGCGCGACCGCGTCCGGCGCTGCGGTCAGGCGGTCGGCGATCTTCGCGTCCACGTAAGGCTGCTCGAACAGGCCGGCCTGGAACTTCATCTCCAGCACGCGGCGCACCACGACATCGATCTCGCTTTCGGCGATGCGCTTTTCCTTGACCAGTTCCGCCAGCGTCTTGTAGGCCAGGCCGTCCGGAGTCTCGACATCGACGCCGGCTTTGAAGGCGCGGTACGCGGCCTCCTTCGGCGTCGCGGCCAGCTTGTGGCGCGTGACCAGCTCATTGATGCCGAAATAGTCCGATACCGTCAGTCCCTTGAAACCCCACTCCTCGCGCAGCACCTTGTGCAGCAGCCAGTGGTTGGCGTGCGACGGGATGCCGCCGATCTCGTTATACGACGGCATGACGCAGCCGACGTTGGCTTCCTTGATCAGTTTCTCGAACGGCGGGAAGAACTCCTCGCGTAGCGTGCGCTCGCCGACTTCGGCCGGGCCGATGTTGGTGCCGCTTTCCGGCTGACCGTGGCCGGTCATGTGCTTCAACGTGACGAACACCTTGTCCCTGGCCAGCTTCTTGTCGGTGCCGGCGAAGCCGTTCACCGCCGCGCGGCCCATCTCTCCGCACAGGTACGGGTCTTCGCCGTAGGTTTCCTCGATGCGTCCCCAGCGCGGTTCGCGCGCCACGTCCACCACCGGCGCCAGCGCCAGGTTGGCGCCGCGCGCACGCATCTCGCGCGCGGCGACGCTGAAGATCTTCTGCGTCATCTCGGGATCGAACGACGACGCCAGCCCGATCGATTGCGGGAAACAGGTGGCGTCCGGCGCGACGTAGCCGTGCAGCGCCTCTTCGTGCATGAACAGCGGGATGCCGAGGCGGGTCTGCTCGACCGCCCACTTCTGGATCGCGTTGACGTAGGTGGCGGTGTCGAAGGCGTTGCGGTTTTTGGTGGCGCCGGTGTCGCCGGCGCCGGCGGCCTGGCCCAGCTGGCGGTCCGACGGACGCGCGATCATGCCAAGCCCGTGCGGATAGGCTTTCTGCGCCTTCGCCGCCGAAAACGAGCCCTTGGCGTCCTGGATCTCGGTCTTGGCCTGCCAGGTGCACTGCATCTGCATGATCTTCTCTTCCAGCGTCATGCGGCCCAGCAGGTCGTCGACCCGCTTTTCCACCGGCAGCGCGGCGTCCTTGTACGGCGCCTGCGCTGCGGCTGCGATTGCCGGCAGCATGGTGATGCCGGCCAGGCCGGTCATGGAAGTGAGGAACTGCCTACGGTTGTTGGTCATGCAAAGTCTCCTGTAATTTTATTTTATTTTTACCGCTTGCCTGCGCGGGTGCTGACGTCCACCCATACCGCGAGAGTCAGAATGCAACCCTTGACGATCATCTGCCAATAAGTATCCACGTCCAGCATCGACATGCCGTTATCCAGGCTGGCCATGACCAGCGCGCCGATCAGCGCGCCGTGCACGGTGCCGGAGCCGCCGCGCATCGAGGTGCCGCCGATGAAGCAGGCCGCGATCGCATCCAGTTCGCCGGAGGTGCCGGCCGACGGCGAGCCCGCCGCCAGACGCGCCGTGTTGACGATGCCGGCCAGGGCGCACATCAGGCCCATGATGCCGAAGATCCAGAGCTTGATCGACTTGACGTTGATGCCGGACAGTCGCGTGGCCTCCATATTGCTGCCGACCGAGTAGACGCGGCGGCCGAACACCGTCTGCGTGGTCACGTAGCTGAAGATGCCCAACAGCGCCAGCAGCAGCAGCACCGGCAGCGGAATGCCTTCGTAGGAGTTGAAGGTGGTGACGAAAGCCGCCAGCACCGCGCCCAGCGCGGCGATCTTGGCGCCGTCGCGCCACAGCGGCGCCACTTCCAGGCCGTAGGCCGCGCGGCTGCGGCGCTGCTGCCAGACCAGGTACACGCCGACCGCGAACAGCACCACGCCCAGTCCCGCGCCCAGTTGCGGCGACAAATAGGCCTGGCCGATGTATACCAGGTCGTCGGACACCGGCGCCACCGTGGTGCCGCCGGTCACGCCGAGCACGATGCCGCGATACGCCAGCATGCCGCCCAGGCCGACGATGAACGACGGGATGCTCAGGTAGGCCGTCAGGTAGCCGTTGAACAGGCCGATGACCAGGCCCACCGCCAGCACCACGGCGATGGTCGCGGGCAGCGGCAGGTGGTGCGTCACGTCCAGCACCGCCGCGATGCCGCCCAACAGGCCAAGCAGCGAACCGACCGAGAGGTCGATCTCGCCGGCGATGATCACCAGCGACATGCCGCAGGCGACGATGCCGGTGATGGCCATCTGGCGCATCAGGTTGGACAGGTTACGCGGCGTCATGAAGCCACCGTCCGTGTGGTAGCTGAAGAAGCCCCATATCAAGGCCACCGCGATCAGCAGCGCCAGCATCTTATATTGGGTGAACAGTTGTTTGATGTTGTTACTTTTCATAGATGATCCAGATTAGATTCAATGCGCATCCAGCGCGGCGGCCAGCACGGTTTCCTGGCTCAGGTTGTCGTTGACGAAATCGCCGCGCAGCTTGCCCTCGCCGATCACCAGCACGCGGTCCGAGATGCCCAGCACCTCCGCCAGTTCCGACGACACCATGATGATGGACATGCCCTCCCTGGCCAGGTCGAACATCAGCTGGTAGATCTCGAACTTGGCGCCGACGTCGACGCCGCGCGTCGGCTCGTCCAGGATCAGGATCTTCGGCCTGGTCATCAACATCTTCGACAGCACCGCCTTCTGCTGGTTGCCGCCGGAGAGGCTGGTGATCGGCAAGAAGGGACTGGCGGTCTTCAGCTTCACGCTCTTGATCTCGCGCCGGATCGCCGCCAGTTCGGCCTGCTGGTCGATGCGGGTGGCGCGCGCGAAGTCGTTCAGCACCGTCAGCGTCATGTTGTGTCCGACACCGAGGTCCGGCACGATGCCGTGATGCTTACGGTCCTCCGGCACCATCGCCAGGCCGGCGCGGATCGCCTTCAGCGGCGTGCTGGTGTCGAGCTTTTGGCCGTTGAGCCAGACCTCGGCCTCGCTCGGGCCGGGATAGGCGCCGAAGATGGCCGACACCAGTTCGGTGCGCCCCGCCCCCACCAGGCCCGCGATGCCGAGGATCTCGCCCTGGCGCAGCGTAAACGAGATGTTGTCGACGCGCTTGCGTTCCGGGTTGTCGGCGTCGTAGCAGCTGATGTTGCGCGCTTCGAAGATCACCTCGCCCGGCGTGTGGGTGCGCTCGGGATAAAGCTGGTTCATCTCGCGGCCCACCATCTGCGCGATGATGCGGTCGATGTTCATCTCCGTCATCGGCGTGGTGGCGATGTGCTGGCCGTCGCGGATCACCACGATGGTGTCGCAGATGTCCGCCACCTCGTCCAGCTTGTGCGAGATGTAGACGCAGGTGACGCCCTTGGCTTTCAGCGAATGGATGATATTCAGCAGCACCTTGATCTCGGACGCCGTCAGCGACGACGACGGCTCGTCGAGGATCAGCAGGCGCGCGTTCTTGTTCAGCGCCTTGGCGATCTCGATCAGCTGCTGGTGGCCGCCGCCGTACTGCTTCACCGGCAGCACCACGTTGACGTCGTTGATATCGAGTTCCTTGAGCAGCTCTTCGGCGCGGCGGTTCATGGCCGCGTAGTCCATGCGGCCGCCGGGCAGCGTGATCTCGTTGCCGAGGAAGATATTCTCCGCCACCGACAGCTCCGGCACCAGCATCAGCTCCTGATGGATGATGACGATGCCGGCGGCCTCGGTTTCGCGGATCGACTGCGCCTGCAAGGGTTTGCCGTCCCACAGGATCTCGCCGTCCCAGGTGCCGTGCGGGTAGACGGCCGACAGCACCTTCATCAGGGTCGACTTGCCGGCGCCGTTCTCGCCGCACAGGCCGGCGCACTCGCCAGCCTTGAGCTTGATGTCGATGCCGTTCAACGCGCGCACACCGCCAAATTCCTTGACGATGTTTTTCATTTCAAGCAGATATTCGGCCATGCGGTTTCCTTAATTCGCGGACAACTGGGCCTTGGTGTAGAAGCCGTCGTCGGTCAGCACATTGACGTTGGCCTTGGTCAGCGCAATCGGCGCCAACAACAGCGTGTTTACGCTTTTCATGCCGTTCGGGTAGGTCGAGTTGTAGGCCGGCGCCTGGTTGCGCACCAGCTGCACCGACAGGCGCGCCGCTTCGGTCGCGATCAATTTCAGCGGCTTGTACACCGTCATCGCCTGGGTGCCGGCGATGACGCGCTTGACCGCCGCCAGATCGGCGTCCTGGCCGGACACCGGCACCTTGCCGCTCAGCTTTTGCGCCGCCAGCGCCTGGATCGCGCCGCCGGCGGTGGCGTCGTTGGATGCGACCACGGCGTCGATCTTGTTGCCGTTGGCGGTCAGCGCGTTCTCCACGATGGACAGCGCTTCGGACGCGCTCCAGTCCTTGGTCCACTGCCTGCCGACCACCTTGATGTCGCCCTTGTCGATCAGCGGTTGCAGCACCTTCAGCTGGCCCTCGCGCAGCACCTTGGCGTTGTTGTCGGTCGGCGCGCCGCCCAGCAGGTAGTAGTTGCCCTTCGGTTTCAACGCCACCAGGCTGGAAGCCTGCAGCTCGCCGACCTTGGCGTTGTCGAACGAGATGTAGGCGTCGATGTCGGCGTTGAGGATCAGGCGGTCGTAGGAGACCACCTTGATCTTGGCCTTCTTCGCCTCCTTGACCGCGTTGTTCAGCACCGTGGCGTTGTAGGGAACGATCACCAGCACGTCGACGCCGCGCGAGATCAGGTTTTCGATCTGCGAGATCTGGCGCTGCTCGCTGGCGTCGGCCGACTGCACGTAGACCTTGGCGCCCAGCTTCTCCGCCTCGGCGGTGAAGTAGTCGCGGTCGCGCACCCAGCGCTCAAGGCGCAGGTCGTCGATGGAAAAGCCGATCTTCGGGTTCTTGGCGTCGGCCTGGGCGGCGCCGCCGCCCAGTGCCAGCATGGCGCCCAGGACGGCGGCGGCGATGGTCTTGTTCATTGTCTTTGTCTCCGTTGATTTATAGTTTTAGGATCCGGTGTCAGTGGTTGTGCCGTGCGAGCGTGTGCCCTACTCCCCGGTACTCGACCGCCAGCTCCATGCAGGCGCCGGTCTCCATCTGGCCGACGGTGGAGCGGTACAGCTCCTGCCACGGCGTCTGGCTCGCGGGGTAAGCCGGAATGCCTTCCGCCTTGCGCGCCGCCAGTTCCTCGTCGCCGACCAGCATGTCGCAGCTGCCCGCGTTCAGGTCGACGCGGATGATGTCGCCGGTGCGGATGTAGGCCAGCCCGCCGCCGACCGCGCTCTCCGGCGAGGCGTTCAGGATCGACGGGCTGTCCGAGGTGCCGGACTGGCGGCCGTCGCCCAGCGTCGGCAGATTGGTGATGCCGCGCTTGATCAGCGCATCCGGCGGTTGCATGTTGACCACCTCGGCGGAACCGGGCCAGCCGACCGGGCCGGCGCCGCGTATCACCAGGATGCTGTCCTCGTCGATGTTCAGCGACGGATCGTTGATGCGGTCATGGTAGTCGCCCGAACCTTCAAACACGACGGCGCGGCATTCGAAGATGTTCTCGGCGCCCGGCTTGCTCAGGTAGCGCGCGCGGAAGGCCGGCGAGATCACGCTGGTCTTCATGATGGCGAAGTCGAACAGGTTGCCCTTCAGGACGAAGAAACCGGCGTCCTCCTTCAACGGCGCGGCGTACGGGTAGATCACTTCGCGGTCGTTGGTTTCTTTGCCCTTCAGGTTGTCGGCCATGCTGGCGCCGGTGACGGTCATGCGGTTCGAACGCAGCTTGCCCTGCTGTTCCAGCTCCCACATGATGGCCGGCACGCCGCCGGCGCGGTGGAAGCGCTCGCCGAGGAATTTCCCGGACGGCTGCATGTTCAGCAGCAGCGGCACCTTGTGGCCGTATTCCATCCAGTCGCTGGAGTGCAGTTCGACGCCGGCGTGGCGCGCCATCGCCACGATGTGCTGCTGGGCGTTGGTGGAACCGCCGATGGCGGCGTTGACCACGATCGCGTCGAGGAAGGCTTCGCGCGTCAGCACCGCCGATGGGCGCAGGTCCTGGTGCGCCATCTCGACGATGCGCTTGCCGGTTTCATAGGCCATCTGGCCGCGCTCGCGGTACGGCGCCGGAATCGCCGAACAGCCGGTCAGCGACATGCCCAGCGCTTCGGCGATGGCGTTCATGGTCGATGCGGTGCCCATGGTGTTGCAGTGGCCCGCCGACGGCGCCGAGGCGGCGGCGATCTGCAGGAACTTCTCTTCGTTGATGGCGCCGGCGGCCAGCTGGCGCCGGCCCTTCCAGATCGCGGCGCCGGAGCCGACCAGTTCTCCGTCCAGCCAACCGTCCAGCATCGGACCGCCGGACAGCACGATGGCCGGGATGTCGACCGTGGCGGCGGCCATCAGCTGCGACGGCGTGGTCTTGTCGCAGCCGGTGGTCAGCACCACCGCGTCGATCGGATAGCCGTGCAGGATCTCGACCAGGCCCATATACGCCAGGTTGCGGTCGATGGCGGCGGTCGGGCGGCGGCAGTTCTCGAAGATCGGATGCAGCGGGAATTCCATCGCGATGCCGCCGGCGTCGCGGATGCCGTCGCGCACGCGCTTGGCCAGCTCCAGATGGATGCGGTTGCACGGGCTGATGTCGCTGCCCGATTGGGCGATGCCGATGATCGGGCGGCCGGAACGCAGTTCGTCCGGGGTGATACCGTAGTTCATGAAGCGCTCGAGATACAGCGCGGTCATGTCGATGTGGTCTGGGTTATCGAACCAGTCCTGCGAGCGGAAGCGGCGCGGTTGGGTGGTCATTTTGCCTGTCCTGGTGAGTAGTGATGTTGCAGTTGTCCCGGCGACGCCACGCGGAAGCTGAACAAGCCTCCCGCCAGCGGCTGCCGGCTCAGTTCTTCGACGTTCAGGCCCTTGCGGGCGGTGGTGACGAACACGGTGCGCAGGTCGGCGCCGCCGAATGCGACCTTGGTGATATTCGAACACGGCATCTGGATCGAGTCCAGCAATTCCCCCGAAGCGGCGTAGCGGTCGATGCGCGCGCCGCCGAACATGGCGACCCACAGCGCGCCGTCGGCGTCGACCGCCGTGCCGTCCGGGTAGCCATCGCCCTCGGTGCGGATGAAGACGCGCTTGTTGGATAGCCCGCCCTGCTCGTCGAGATCATAGGCGTACAGCGTCTTTTCCAGCGTGTCGGTATGGTAGAAGGTGCGGCCGTCGGGACTGACGCACGGACCGTTGGTGATCACGTAGCCGCTGTCCTGGTTCTGCAGAACGCCGTCCTCGGACAGGCGGTACAGCGAGCCGCTGTGCGCCGCTTCCGCGTTGTCCATCGATCCGAACCACAGGCAGCCGTGGCGGTCGACGTAGCCGTCGTTCATGCGGTTGCCCGGCAGGTCCGCTTCCAGCTCCTGCAACGTGGTCAGCGCGCCGGTCTCGAACGAGAAGCGCGCCAGGCGGCCCGGCAGGCCGCAGACGAAATCGCCGCCACGGATCGGCAGCGCGAAGCCCACTTCGTCCGGCAGCGTCCAGCTCTGGCGCCGGCTGCCGTCTTCGGCGCAGCGGTGGACCGCGTGCTGCTTGATGTCGACGAAGTACAGCGCCTTGTCCTCGGCATGCCATACGGGGCCTTCACCCAGGGTCGCGCCCAGCGACCAGATGCACTCAGGCTGATACAAGTTCATGCTCCATACCATCCGGCGTCTACGAAGTAATCGCGGCCCGAGCAGCGGCCCGCATTGTCAGAGGCCAGGAACAGCGCCATCGCGGCGATGTCCTCCGGTTCCACGCGCTGCGGCAGGCACTGCGCGTTGAGGATGTCCTGCTCACCCTGCGGCGTGTGCCATAGCGCCATCTGGCGCGGCGTGCGCACCGAGCCCGGGATCACGCAATTGACGCGGATGCCGTCGCCGCCCAGGTCGCGCGCCAGGCCGCGCGTCATGCCTTCGATGGCCGCCTTGGCGGTCATGTACAAGGTCAGGTTGCCCAGCGCGAGGTGCCACGAGATCGAACCGAAGTTCAGGATCACGCCGCCGCCGGCCGCCTTCATGCCCGGCGCCACCGCCTGCGCGCAGAAGAACTGGTGGCGCAGGTTGACCGCCAGGCTGTTGTCCCAATACTCGGGCGTGACGTCCTGGATCACATGTCGGTTGTCGTTGGCGGCGTTGTTGATCATCACCTCCACCGCGCCGTGATCACGTTCGATCTCGGCGAACACCTGGGCCAGCGCGTCCAGGTCGGTCAGGTCGCAGGGGTAGAACAGCGGCGGATACCTGGCGTCCTTCAGGCTGTCGGCCAGTTCGCGCGAGGCGTCTAGCGCGATATCGATGAAGTACACCTGCGCGCCCTGTTTGACGAACGCGTCGACGATCGCGGCGCCGATGCCGGTGCCGCCGCCGGTGATCAGCACACGCTTCTCAGCCAGGCTGGGATAGGTGGCGTAGACCATTTTTTGCCCCATCTTGTCACTCTCCATTTGATTCATAGGTGGCTCAGCGCAGCAAGCCGCGCTGCGCCAGGTTGCGATACAGCGCACGCACGCCGAAAGTCCAGGGCGTGATGGCGTCGCTCAGTTGTACGTGGTTGACCAGCGCGCCCAGCGAAGGACTGCTGATGGTGACGCGGTCGCCCAGGTCGTGGGTGAAGCCCGCGCCCGGCGCGCCGCGATCCTTGATCGGCGAGAACATGGTGCCGAGGAAGAGCATGAAGCCGTCCGGATACTGGTGGTGCGGACCGCAGGTCTGCGCCACCAGGTCCAGCGGATCGCGGCTGATCTCGCGCATGTAGCTGGCGCCGTCCAGGCGGAAGCCGTCTTCGGCGCCTTCGATCGCCATCCGCAGCTCGGCGGCGCGCACGGTGTCGATGGTGAAGCGTTCGTCGAACACGCGGATGAACGGGCCGATGCCGCAGGAGGCGTTGTTGTCCTTGGCCTTACCCAGCAACAGCGCGCTGCGGCCTTCGATGTCGCGCAGGTTGACGTCGTTGCCCAGCGTGGCGCCGACCGTCTCGGCGCGGCTGTTCACCGCCAGCACGATCTCCGGTTCCGGGTTGTTCCATTTGGATGCCGGGTGCAGGCCGACGTCGGCGCCGAAGCCGACCGCCGACATCGGCTGCGATTTGGAGAACACTTCGGCGTAGGGGCCGATGCCGACCTCCATGTACTGCGACCAGGCGCCGCGCGCGATGAACTGCTGCTTGAGCTGTTCCGCTTCCGGGGAACCGGGCTTGATGGCCGACAGGTCGGCGCCGATATCCTTCAGCAGCGCGGTGCGCAGCGCGTCGGCGCGCGAGGCGTCGCCGCCGGCCTGTTCTTCGATCACCCGTTCCAGCAGGCTGACCGCGAAGGTCACGCCGCAGGCCTTGATCGCCTGCACGTCGCACGGCGCCAGCAGGCGCGGGGCCTGCGGGTCGGCGTCGGGATTCAGGGCGGTTTCGATCAGCGTCTCGACCCGGCCCAGCGACTCGCCCGGCGCGGCGCGGACGAAGGCGGCGACGTCGTGCTGGTCCAGCAGATCGGCCACGGTGTTGGCGCCGGCGGTGATGTCGAACACCTCGCCGCCGCGCACCGCCACCACGCACGGGCCGTTGATGTCGCCGGCGCGCCAGACGCGGCCCACCAGCAGGGCGTCCGCGAGGTCGGACGGCAGGTGCGCCGCTGCCGGCGCATGCTTCAGATTGTTCTTCATTTTTGTCTCCTATGCCTTTGTTTTGGGCTCTTTTGTTTGCTTATATCATTTTCATACCATAAAATGAATAGCGCTAACATTTGGCCAGTGTGAAGGATTTATGTGATCAAGTCAACATGCGTATGTGGTAAAGTCCGGGACTCAAGACAGGATCAATATTCATTCGAGGTTAGCCAGGCAGATGACAAGAAATAAGGTGAAACCGGAGCCGGTGCCGGCGGTTGAAGTCCGCTCGCAGGCGCCTACCATGTCCGACGTGGCGAAACTGGCCGGCGTATCGCCGATGACGGTGTCGCGCGTGATGAACGGCGACACCAACGTCCGCGAAAAGACCCGCAGCCGCGTCGACGCGGCGGTCGCCGCACTCAACTACGTCCCCAACCAGGCCGCGCGCCGCCTGGCCGGCTCGCCGCCGATCCGCGTCGGTTTCTTGTACAGCAATCCAAGCGCGGGCTACCTGAGCGAATTCCTGGTCGGCCTGCTGAACCAGGCCAGCCAGAACAACGTGCAGCTGGTGGTCGAGAAGTGCGAGGCCGACGAGCATGGCGTCGAGCAGGCGCGCCGCCTGATCGCCAACGGCGTCGACGGCATCATCCTGCCGCCACCGCTGTGCGACACCGCGCACCTGATCGACCTGATCGCGGCCTCCGGCACGCCTGCCGTCACCGTCGCCTGCGGCGAGCCGGACGCGCGCCTCAGCGGCGTCAGCATCGACGACTATGTCGCGGCGCACGCGATGACCTGCCATCTGATCTCGCTGGGCCACCAGCGCATCGGCTTCGTCATCGGCCATCCGAACCAGAGCGCCAGCGCGCGCCGGCTGGCCGGCTTCAAGGCCGCCATCGCGGAGAAGAACGCGCAGGCCTCGCCGGAGCTGGTGGTTCAGGGCATGTTCACCTATCGTTCCGGCCTGGACGCGGCGGAGACCTTGCTCGGGCTGGAGCAGCGGCCCACCGCCATCTTCGCCAGCAACGACGACATGGCCGCCGCCGTGGTGGCGATCGCCCACCGCCTCGGTCTCGATGTGCCGGGCGACCTGACCGTGGCCGGCTTCGATGACACCGCACTGGCCAGCACCATCTGGCCGGAACTGACCACCGTGCGCCAGCCGATCACCGAGATGGCCGAAGCGGCGGTGCAGTTCCTGGTGCGCCAAATCCGCGCCCGCCGCAGCGGCGCGCCGGACGCCCCGGAACACCTGGTGATGGAGCACGCGCTGATCCGCCGCCAGTCGGACGCCGCGCCGCGACTCCGGCCTTCATCCAGGACCGCCGCCAAACAGCGCTTGTAAACCGTCCGACCAACCTATACGCTCACACCATGAAAAAAATCGGTCTGCTCATCGTCACCTCCAGCCTGTTCGCCTTCGCCGCCCATGCCGCCACCGCGCCCCGCGCCACCACCGCCACCGGCGTGGTGGAGGGCACGCTGGAAGCCTCGGGCGTCAAATCGTACAAAGGCATCCCGTTCGCAGCGCCGCCGGTCGGCGGTCTGCGCTGGAAGGCGCCGCAGCCGGCGCAAAAATGGAAGGGCGTGCGCAAGGCCGATCATTTCGGTCCGCGCGCCATGCAGCTGCCGCTGTTCGGCGACATGGTGTTCCGGTCCGACGGCGTCAGCGAGGATTGCCTGTACCTGAACGTCTGGACCCCGGCCAAATCGGCCAAGGAAAAGCTGCCGGTGCTGGTCTACTTCTACGGCGGCGGCTTCGCGGCCGGCGACGGTTCCGAGCCGCGCTACGACGGCGAGAGCATGGCGGCCAAGGGCGTGGTGACGCTAACCGTCAACTATCGGCTCAACGTGTTCGGCTTCCTGGCCCATCCGGAACTGACCAGGGAATCGCCGCAACACGCCTCCGGCAACTACGGCCTGATGGACCAGGCGGCGGCGCTGCAATGGGTGCGCAAGAATATCGCGGCCTTCGGCGGCGATCCGGCGCGCGTCACCATCGCCGGCGAATCGGCCGGCTCGTTCTCGGTCAGCGCGCAGATGATCAATCCGATGGCCAAGGGCCTGATCGCCGGCGCCATCGGCGAGAGCGGCTCGCTGCTTGGTCTGAACGCCCCGCCGCCGTTGGCGGAAGCGGAAAAGAACGGCGCCGCCTTCGCCACGGCGATCAACGCGCCGACCCTGGCCGCGCTGCGCGCCCTGCCCGCCCAGCAGCTGCTGGAATCGACCAAGACGCCGGGTGCGCCGTGGTTCGGCGCCACGCAAGACGGCTACGTGCTGCCGCGCTCTCCCGCCGCGATCTACGCCGCCGGCGAACAGGCGCGCGTGCCGCTGCTGGCGGGCTGGAATTCGCAGGAAAGCCATTACAAGCGCATCCTTGGCGAGCGAGCGCCTACCGATGAAAACTTCAACGCCGCGCTGCGGGAGATCTACGGCGACCAGGCCGACGCCGCGCGGCTGGCCTACAGCGGCGACGTGACGCAAGCGGCGACCGACCTGTCCGGCGACCGATTCATCGCCTACGGCACCTGGAAATGGCTGGACAGCCACGCCCGCACCAGCGGCAAGCCGGTGTACCGCTATTACTATGCGCGTCCGCGTCCGGGCGAGACCGGCGCCGGACATTCGGTGGAGATCGAATACGCGATGGGCAACCTGGCGGGTAACAAAGTGTATGCCTGGACCGACGACGACCGCGCGCTGTCGGCGCAGATGCAGGCCTACTTCGCCAACTTCATCAAGACCGGCAATCCCAACGGCGCGGGCCTGCCGGAATGGCCGAAAGCCAGCAACGGCAAGGGTTCGCAGCTGATGAAGCTCGACGTGCCGTCGGCCGCGATCAGCGCCACCGACGACGCGCACCACGAGTTCCAGGACAACTTCGTCAAGCGCCAGCCCTGATCGGGAACCAAGACAAGCTGGTGCCCGAGCTTCGGGATATCGCCGTGGATTCCATCCGGCGCGCTCTCGCACCGTGACTTGAAGGTTTGTGTACGAGCGCGCGGGAACCTGGTTTTTCAAAAATCGCTTGCGCTCAAGTGTCGATCGATGAGTCCCGCGACCTGCGCCGCGTGCGTATACGCCAAATCGTGGTCCGCACCTTTGAAGATCTGTAAGTCGGCGTGCGGCAGGCACGCGGCCAACTTCTCGCCTACTTTTACCGGACTGACAGGATCGGCATCTCCCCATAGTAACAAGGCCGACATATGAAGTTCAGCGAGGCGCTCCGTCAGGTCCTCGTGATATCCCGCCGGACGTTTCTGCCAGCACCAGATGTGTCACGAGGTCGGGCCGGGCCAACGCCACCCGAATGGCGATGATGCCACCCATCGATTGGGCAATCAGTGCGCACGGCACATCAAGTTCGGCAATGACCTTGTTCACCAGATCGTCAATGCCTTGCACATCGGGCGTGGCCGGAGTAGGTCCGAAGCCTGGCCATCCGAAGTGAATTTTTTCTGCGGGGTGCCGAATAAGTTCGGCGGCCGCACCCAAAAATCCATCCGGCCGAGGGCGCCGGGAAGAAAAAACAGCTTTGCGGGCATAGGTAACATGGGTCGACAAAATCATAGCGCTCAATTGTGCCACGATCAGATGCCGGCGTCAGGAGGTGCTTTGCGCAGCGGCGGCGCTGGCGCGCGGCGACGCAGAGATAAGTCATCTCCCCCTAGCGCTTCACCGTCGTACCGGCGTAGCCATTGCTGGAGGCTTTTATACAACAGTCTCCGATCTACCTCAGTTGATGGACGCGACGCCCCGCTCACCAAATTGTCGCGACAAACGCCGATGCGCACCAACATGGCCGATCAGCGTTATGCGCGGCGCAGGCACGCGCGCGCCGCCATCGCGGGCCGAGCAGACATCCCGCCGATGGCGCAAACCTCCCCATGACCGCACCAAACCGGAGCCGCACGGGCTGCGCCGAGTTTGTATTTTATTGTATCCGCCAGATTTCCTTGCGAAAGCTGCTATACAATTTATCCTCTTTCTTCGGGTCAACAGGATACAAACTCTATGCGTAAGTCTATCGGCTTCATGGCTCTTTGCCTCACGGTGTCCGCCTACGCGGCGGAACCCTTCGATGACAAGTTCCGCCAACTGGATGAAGTTCTCCCCACCGCCACCGCCTACCGCACCGCCTCCGGCGCACCAGGCTCCGCCTACTGGCAGCAGCGCGCCGACTACCAGATCCGCGCCACGCTGGACGAGGCCAAGCGCGCCCTCACCGGCAGCGAGCAAATCACCTACCACAACAACTCGCCCGACACGCTGAGCTACCTGTGGGTGCAGCTGGACCAGAACATCTACAAAAAAGACTCCGACGCGCGCATGATGTTGACCCAGCCTTCGCGCGAAGCGTGGGCGAAACCGCGTTCGCCGGAAGACGGCTACAAGTTCGAAGGCATGCGCGGCATCCTGGCCGGCCGTGAATTCGACGGCGGCTTCAAGATCGCCACCGTGGCCGCCGGCGGCCAGCCGCTGAAGTACGTCATCAACCGCACCATGATGCGCATCGACCTGCCGACGCCGCTGAAGCCGGGCCAGAGCTTCGCTTTCAACATCGACTGGTCCTACAACATCAACGAGCAACTGGTGCTCGGCGGCCGTTCCGGCTACGAACACTTCGACCAGGACAAGAACGACCTGTTCGAGATCGCCCAATGGTTCCCGCGCATGGCGGCCTACTACGACGTGGCGGGCTGGCAGCACAAGCAGTTCCTGGGCTCCGGCGAATTCACGCTGGAATTCGGCGACTACGACGTGCAGCTGACCGTCCCGGCCGACCACGTGGTGGCCTCCACCGGCGAACTGCAAAACGCCAACGACGTGCTGAGCGCCGCCCAGCGCGACCGCCTTGCGAAAGCCAAGACCTCGACCACGCCGGTCGTCATCGTGACCCAGGCCGAAGCCGAAGCGGCTGAGAAGTCGATCAGCAAGGCCTCCAAGACCTGGCACTTCAAGGCCAACAACGTGCGCGACTTCGCCTGGGCCTCCAGCCGCAAGTTCATCTGGGACGCACAGGGCTTCAAGAAGGATTCCACCGACGTGATGGCGATGTCCTACTATCCGAAGGAAGGCAATCCGCTGTGGGGCAAGTACAGTACCCAGGCCATCATCCACACCATCGACCAGTACAACAAGTACAGTTTCGACTACCCGTACCCAACCGCGATCTCGGTCAACGGCCCGGTCGGCGGCATGGAATACCCGATGATCTCCTTCAACGGCCCGCGTCCTTCCAAGGACAAGAAGACCGGCGCGCTGACCTGGTCGCAGCAGACCAAGTACGGCCTGATCGGCGTGATCATCCACGAAGTGGGCCACAACTACTACCCGATGATCATCAACTCGGACGAACGCCAGTGGACCTGGATGGATGAAGGCCTGAACACCTTCGTCCAGTACCTGGCCGAGCAGGCATGGGAGAAGGACTATCCGTCGCGTCGCGGCGAAGCGCGCAACATCGTCGATTACATGCGCAGCCAGAACCAGGTGCCGATCATGACCAACTCCGAATCGCTGCTGCAGTTCGGGAACAACGCCTATGCCAAGCCGGCCACCGCGCTGAACATCCTGCGCGAAACCATCCTGGGCCGCGAACTGTTCGACTACGCCTTCCGTGAATACGGCCAGCGCTGGAAATTCAAGCGTCCTACTCCGGCCGACTTCTTCCGCACCATGGAAGACGCCTCCGGCACCGACCTTGACTGGTTCTGGCGCGGCTGGTTCTACACCACCGACGCGGTCGACATCAGCATCGACGGCATCAACGAATACGGCGTGAGCACCAAGAATCCGGAAACCGAAAAGGCCTGGAAAAAAGCGCAGAAGGACGCGCAACCGATCTCCGTGTCCGAGCAGCGCAACAAGGACCTGCCGAAGCGCCTGGACACCCATCCGGAGCTGAAGGACTTCTACAACGAGCATGACGAGTTCACCGTCACCAACAAGGACCGCAACGCCTACGCCGAAGCGATCGAGAAGCTGGAGCCGTGGGAGAAAAAGCTGCTGGACCAGGGCAAGCACCTGTATCTGGTGGACTTCTCCAACGTCGGCGGGCTGGTGATGCCGTTGATCCTGGAGATTGAACTCAAGAGCGGCAAGAAGTACATCGAACGCATTCCGGCCGAAGTATGGCGCTACTCGCCGAAGAAGATCACCAAGTTGATCGTCACCGACGAGCCGATGGTCGGCCTGGTGCAGGACCCGTACTGGGAAACCGCCGACATCGACACCAGCAACAACGCCTGGCCGCGCAAGGTCACCAAGTCCCGCGTCGAGCTGTTCAAGACCGAGCGTGACAAGGTCAACCTGATGCGCGACTTCAACACCCCGCTCAAAGCCAAGGGTGCCAAGGACGCGGCGTCGGAATGATGTTCAAGCATCTGCGCCTCTGCGTGGCGACCGTGCTGGCCTTGGCCGGCACGGCGGCTCATGCCCATAATTTTCACATGGGCATAGCCGACATCAGCTACAACGAGCGCACCGGCAGCACCGAGATCGTGCACACCTACACCGCGCACGATCTCGCCACGCTGCTGACGAATCTCTACGGCCGCCAGTTCGATCTCGGCCAGCCGGACAGCGAAGCGCCGCTGCGGCGCTACGTTGAAAAGCAGTTTTACCTCGATGGCCCGGATGGCCAGCGCCTGCGCGTCAGCTGGGTCGGCGTCAAGGCCGATGCCGACAGCGTCGTCATCCTGCAGGAAATCGAACACACCAAACTCGCCAAAGGCACGCGTATCCACAACGCTTTGCTGATAGACTTCCTGCCATCCCAAAAGAACACCGTAAATCTGCAAGCCGATGGCCCTCTCCAGACTTTCATCTTCGATCAAAGCAGCATCGATCAAACCACTCGTTAAATATCTACTGCTTGCCGTCGGTTCGGCGCATGCCGACGACCAGATCCTGCAAAGGGTGCTGGTGGACGGCTCGCGCGGCAACCAGATGGGCGTGGCCGACGCGGCCAGCGCCGGCAGCGTGACGCAGCAGGAGCTGGCCGGCCGCACCGTCTACCGCCCGGCCGAGCTGCTGGAGGCGACACCGGGCCTGATCGTCAGCCAGCATAGCGGCGAGGGCAAGGCCAATCAGTTCTACCTGCGCGGCTTCAATCTCGATCACGGCACCGACCTCCGCACCACCGTCGACGACATGCCGGTCAACCAGCGCAGCCACGCGCACGGCCAGGGGTGGACCGACCTGAATTTCATGATCCCCGAACTGGCGGTGCGGCTCGATTATAAAAAAGGCCCCTACTCCGCCGAGGAAGGCGACTTCGCCTCGGCCGGCACGGCGTCGGTGGTATACGCCAACCGCCTGCTGCAAGGCGTGGCGCCGGTGTCGGCGGGACAGAACGGCTATGGCCGCGCGCTGCTGGCCGATTCCGTCGACACCGCGCGCGGCAGCCTGCTGTACGCGCTCGAGGCGCTGCACAACGACGGCCCGTTCACCAATCCGGACGACTACCGCAAGCTGAACGCGGTGTTGCGCTACAGCGAAGGCTATGCCAACAACGGCTTCCATGTCAGCCTGATGGCCTACAAGGCGGACTGGAACTCCACCGACCAGATTCCGCTGCGCGCGGTGCAGGACGGCCGGATCGGCCGCAACGACGCCATCGACACCACCGACGGCGGCAAGTCGCACCGTTACAGCCTGTCCGGCGGATGGCGCCGCACGCAGGACGACGGCTCGTCCAAGGTCAACGCCTACATCATCGCCAACCAGCTGGACCTGTACTCGAACTTCACCTACTTCATGCACGACCCAGAGCATGGCGACCAGTTCGCGCAGCCGGACAAGCGCGTCACCAGCGGCCTGAATGCGAGCCACAGCTGGCACCATCACACCGAGACCGGCAACAGCGAAACCACCATCGGCCTGCAACTGCAGAACGATAATATCTTCAACGGCTTGTACAACACGCAGGCGCGCCGGCGGCTGTCGACCACGCGCGAGGACCATATCGTCGAATCCAGCGCCGCCTTGTACGTCGAGAACAACACCCGCTGGACGCCGGCATTCCGCACCGTGGTCGGGGCCCGCGTCGACAACTACCGTATCGACGTGCGCAGCGACCTGGCCGCCAACAGCGGCAAGGCCAACGACACGCTCGCCAGTCCGAGCCTGAGTCTGATCTACGGACCATGGCGCACGGCGGAACTGTACGCCAACATCGGCAACGGCTTCCACAGCAACGACGCGCGCGGCGCCACCATCAGCATCGATCCGAAGAGCGGCGACGCGGCCGACAAGGTGTCGCCGCTGGTGCGGTCGCGCGGCATGGAGCTGGGCGCGCGCAGCACCTGGCTGCCGGGCCTGCAAACCTCGCTGTCGCTGTATCGCCTGGATTTCGATTCGGAGCTGACCTACGCCGGCGACGCCGGCACCACCGAGGCCGGCCCGCCGAGCCGTCGCTACGGCGTCGAGCTGTCCAACTACTACAAGCCGTTGAAGTGGCTGTCGGTCGACCTGGACCTGGCCTATGCGCGGGCGCGCTCGCGCGGCGATGTGGAGGAAGGCCGCTACATCGCCGGCGCCATCGAAGGCACCGGCCAGCTGGCGGTGACGTTGGATGACGGCGGTCCGTATTCAGCATCGCTGAAGCTGCGCTATTTCGGACCGCGTCCACTGATCGAGGACAACAGCGTGCGCTCGAAATCCAGCATGACGCTGAACGGCCGCCTGGGCTGGAAAATCAAAAAAGGCCTCGCGCTGGAGCTGGAGGCCTTCAACATCACCAACCGCCGCGATTCGGCGATCGATTACTACTACGCTTCGCAACTGAAGGGCGAAGCGGCGCCGGTCGACGACATCCACTTCCATCCCATCGAATCGCGCTCGCTGCGCGCGACGCTGATCAAGAACTTCTGACCCGCGCCCCGGCGTTTAGAACTCTTCCCACTCGTCGGCGGATGCGGCGGCCTTGGCCTTTTGCGGCGCAGGCCGGGCAGCCGGCTTGGCGATGGCGGGCTTGGCGCGCGGCGTCTTCGGCAACACCGCGACAGCCGCGCTGCGCGCTGGACGCGGCGCCGGAGCGGCCGCTGCGGCATACACCGCCTGCGACGCATTGATCTTGAAGGCGCTGACCGCGCGTTCCAGCACATCTGCCTGCTCGCGCATGGTGTGCGCGGCGGCGGCGGTCTGCTCCACCAGCGCGGCGTTCTGCTGCGTGGTTTCGTCCATCTGCGTCACCGCGCGGTGCACCTGCGAGATGCCGTCGTTCTGCTCCTGCGTCGCGGCGCTGATCTCGCCGACGATGTCGGTCACCTGCTTGATGCTGGAGACGACTTCCTGCATCGTCGTGCCGGCCTGCTCCACCAGCTTGGTGCCCGAGCCGACCTTCTCCACCGAATCGTCGATCAGCGCCTTGATCTCCTTGGCCGCCGCCGCCGAACGCTGCGCCAGATTGCGCACCTCGGTCGCCACCACCGCGAAACCACGGCCCTGCTCACCGGCGCGCGCCGCTTCAACCGCCGCGTTCAACGCCAGGATGTTGGTCTGGAAGGCGATGCCGTCGATGACCGAAATAATGTCCACGATCTTGCGCGACGATTCATTGATCGATCCCATCGTCACCACCACCTGCTCCACCACCGAACCACCCTGCGCCGCTACGTCCGATGCCGAACGGGCCAGCTGGTTGGCCTGGCGCGCGTTGTCGGCGTTCTGTCCAACGGTTGAGGTCAGCTGCTCCATGCTGGCCGCCGTCTCTTCGAGCGCCGCCGCTTGCGACGAAGTGCGCTGCGACAGGTCGCCGGTGCCGGCCGCGATCTGCTGCGACGCGGCGCCGACCGCGCTGGTCGAGGCGCGCACGGTGTCGATCACGCCGGCGATCTGCTCCAGCAGCTTGTTGAAGGCGAGCGCCGTGTGGCCGACTTCGTCCATGCGTTCGACCTTGATCTTCTTGGTCAGGTCCAGCGACTGGCTGACTTCCTCCAGCGTCTCGCGGATCGAACCGAGGCTGCCGGTGATGGTGACGAACAGCTGCCACGCCAGCACGGCGGTGATCAGCACACCCAGCACCACCACGCTGACCAGCAGGCGGAAGGCGAAGCTGTACGCGGCCATGCTCTCGTCGCGCACATCGTTGATCAGCTTATTGTTGTAGGCGATATGGTCGTCGAAGCTTTTCTTGACCGCGCCGGCCGACAGCGCCAGCGGCGTGCCGGCTTGCAGCGTCGCGCGCACCGCGTCCATGTCGCCCGCGTGGGCGCCGGCCAGGAAGGGAATCAGCGCCTGGCGATACGCCGCCATGCCGGCCTTGTCGGCCTCCAGCATCTTGCGGTCGGTGTCGTCGAAGATGCGTTCTTTTTCGTAGGCGGCCAGCACCTCGTCGAACTTGGCGTGGGCATCGTTGTAGGCCTTGTCCAGCGCCGATTTGTCTTCCAGGTTGGAGAACACCGACAGACGGTAGCCGGCCAGGCGGCTGGCGTCCATGTAGTTCTTGGCCAGATTCAGGCCGGCGATACTCGGGATTAAGCGGGTCTGCACCATGTCGAGGCGCTGCTGCGCGCGCGACAGCTGGGTCAACCCGGTGATGCCTACAAATATCAGCGCCAGCAACGCCAACGACAGGGTCAAGATCAAGCGCTTGGTAATCGTCATGGTGACTTTTCTCATAGAAGTGGGAATGAAACCGGCCCTCTCTGTGGCCTGAACCCAGTATAAACGAGTAATGTTACCGTATTACAACTAAGCGAAAATTTATGCTGCGTCGCACCCAAAAATGCAACGCATGCATTTCAGTAGTTATTCAGACAACGCTAAAACCGTGCGTAGCGTCGCGCCCCAGCTGCGCCACCAGTCCGAATTCCCAATCGAGATAGGCCTGCATCGCCTCGGCGCGATTGTCGGTGCCCTCGTACGGACGGCGATAGCGATCGATCAGCGGCGAGGCCAAGCGCGTCGCGCCGGCTTCCACCGGCAGGCCGGCTGCGGCCCATGCCGAGGTACCGCCGTCAAGCACCGCTACCGGCAGCGTGGTCAGCTTGCGCAGGTCGGCAGCCGCGTAACGCGCCAGCAGGCTGCTGCCGCAGGTGAGCACGTAGCGCTGGACGCCTTGCGGCAGCTGGGTCAACGCCCGCCTCAGGTCTGAGCGCAGCGCGAACCACGCACCCGGAATGTGGCGCTTCTGGTAGTTGACGCCGGTGGTGAAGTCCAGGATCGCCGTGGTCGCCGCATCGTCGGCCAGCCATTGCGACAGCGTGGCGGCGTCGATTTCGTCAACCGGCGCATGGGCCGGCAGCTCGGGCGACCAGGCGCCGGTCACGTGGAAGTCCGATGGCTGCAAGCCGTCGACCACATACACTTCGTGATTCATCTGGCGCAGCCAGTGCGCGCTCAGGTTGGCGCGCACGCCGTCGCTATCGGCCAGCACGATGCGCGCGCCGCGCACCGGTGCGAATTGTTCCGTCTCCTGCACCAGCTGCCCGCCGGGCGCGGAACGGAAGTGCGGCAGGCGGCCGTCGTTGAACTCCGCCGGGCTGCGCACGTCGAAGAAGTAGGTGCTGCGGGTGGCGTCGGCATGCAGCCCATCCAATGCGGCGCGATCGATGCGCAGCACGCCGGCGCGGTCGGCCAGCGCGCGCGCGTCCAGCGCCGCCAGTTCGCGGTTGGCTTCCGACACCGGCGGATAGCTGCGCGACTGCCCGTGCTCCAGCTGTTGTTGGGCCAACGTCCAGCCGATGGTGCCGTTGCGCAGCGCGGCGACCGGATTCGGAATGCGGGCATTGATCAGCGATTGGGTGCCGATGATGCTGCGGGTGCGTCCGGCGCAGTTAACCACGATGCGGGTGGACGGATTCGGCGCCAGCTCGCGCGCGCGCAGCGCCAGCTCGGCCCCGGGCACACTGACGCTGCCGGGGATGCTCATGGTCTGGTATTCGTCGTAGCGCCGCGCGTCGAGAATGACGATGTCGTCGCCGCCGTCGATCAGCGCCTGCACCTGCGGCGCCGACAGCGACGGCGTGTGGCGCTGTTCCTCCACCAGTTCGCCAAAGGCCTTGCTGGGCACATTCACGTCGCGGAACAATTCGCCGCCGGCCGCGCGCCAGCCTTCGATGCCGCCTTCGAGCAGCGCGACGTCGGTGTAGCCCAACTCCCGCAGGCGTTCCGCCGAGGCCTGCGCCAAGCCTTCGCCGCCGTCCAGCAGCACGATGGCGACGTCGCGGCGCGGCAGCTTGGTCCAGGCGTCGGCCTCGATGCGGCCGAACGGGAAATTGGCGGCGAACAGCGGATGTTCCTGCGCGTGCGGATCCTCTTCGCGCACGTCCAGCAGGGCGATTTCTTTACGCGCCAGTAGCGCCGCGCGTACTTGTTGATAGCTTCGGGTGGTGAATGTAGTCATGTCAGTGCGGCATAGCCGGAGCGAAAAGGTTTAACAGCGCCTTCCAGGGTGAAAACGCTGCGGTCCACCGCTCCGATGTCGGCGCCGTAGACGTGGATGCCGATCGAGATGCGATCGTCGTAGGCATTGAATACCTGATGGATGTCGCCCAGAGTAGGCGACACCGCCGTGACCACGCCGGTCTCAAGCCGCTGCGGCGGGCCGGATTTTTCCAGCACCCCGTCGGCGCGGCGCTTGAAGTCCTGCGAGATTTCGGCGCCGCGCAACAGCCCGATCAAGCCCCAGACGGTGTGGTCGTGGATGGGCGTGGACTGGCCCGGCCCCCAGACGAAGCTCACCACCGAGAAGCGCGCGGTGGGGTCGCGGTACAGCAGGTATTGGCGGTAGTACTGCGGGTCCGGCCGCGCCGCCTGCTGCGGCAGCCAGTCGTCGTGCGCGACCAGCTCGCGCAGCAGTGCCGAGCCGTGCCTGACGATATGCGCCTCGTCCGCGCCTTCGGCCAGCATGCTTTCCAGCCCTTCGATCAGGCTGCGCAGTCGGGGCGGCACAGGCAGTTCTGCGATGTTGGCGTTGTCCTCAGCCATATTTCCTCCGTGGTCAAATCCGGCGCGTCCAAGCCTCGATTATCCCGCAGAAAAGGCGGCAACGGTTATCCGTAAACGCTATATGCAAGTGCGAAACCATTCGTTCCCGCTGCCGGGGCGGCGCCATACAATCGTCCGATATCCACCCACCGGAGTTACCATGCCCCAGCTGCGCCGCCGCACCCTCCTCGCCCTGTTCGCCTTGCTGCCATTGACCTCGCTGGCGCAGAACCCCAGCACCACGCTGCGCATCGGCTACCAGAAATCCTCGACGCTGCTGACCGTGCTGAAACTGCGCGGCCAGCTGGAACAGGAGCTGGCGCCGCTGGGCGTCAAGATCAGCTGGCACGAATTCTCCAGCGGCCTGCCGTTGCTGGAAGCGCTGAACGTCGACGGCGTCGACCTCAGCGCCGACGTGGCCGACACGGTGCCGGTGTTCGCCCAGGCGGCGGGCGCGCAACTGACCTACTTCGCGCAGGAGGCGCCGTCGCCGTCGGCGCAGGCCATCGTAGTGCGCACCGACTCGCCGTACAAGACGGTGGCGGATTTGAAGGGCAAGAAGATCGCCGTGACCAAGGCCGCCGGCAGCCACTACCTGCTGATCGCATCGCTGGAAAAGGCCGGCCTGCGCTTCAAGGACATTGAAGCGGCCTACCTGACGCCGGCCGACGGCCGCGCCGCCTTTGAGCGCGGCAGCGTCGCCGCGTGGGTCACCTGGGATCCGTTCCTGGCCGGCGTGCAGCGCCAGTCCGAGGTGCGCATCCTGGCCGACGGCCGCAACGTGGCCGACTACCAGCGCTATTACCTCGCCTCCACCGCCTACGCCAAGGCGCGGCCGGATGTGCTGGCGGTGGTGTTCGAGGCGCTCAACAAGACCGGCAAATGGGTCAAGCAGTCGCCGAAGGAAGCGGCCGAGCTGCTGGCGCCGGCCTGGGGCCTGGATGCGAAGACGGTGGAACTGGCCAATGGCCGCCGCAGCTACGAGGTACGGCCGGTGCTGAAGGAAGCGCTGGGCGAGCAACAAAAGATCGCCGACGCCTTCTTCGCCGAGGGACTGCTGCCGCGCAAGCTGGACGCGACCGCCGTGCCGCTGTGGCGCAAGAACTAGGCGAGCAAGGGATAGCCGGCGGCACAGGCCTCGGCTTCCAGTTGTATGATGCGCCGGTAATCGGCGTCGGGCCGGTGGTGGAAGGCCAGGATGCGCAGGTCGCGCATATGGCCGGCCACCTGCGGCCCCGGCTCGGTCAGGCCCGAGCGCAAGCGCGCCAGCAGTTGTGGCGGCACCGCCTTGCCGGCGACCAGCGGCAGTCCGGGCGACGTCGCCGAATATCCCAACTCCTTGATGCCGAGCAGGCTGACCGGATCCTCTTCCTTCAAATACCCGTAAGTGACGCAGTCGATGGCGGCGATGTCCGCATCGCCCTCGCGCACCAGGCGCAGGCTGGCCGCATGGCTGCCGGAGTACACCACCTTGTCGAAGAAACGTCCCTCCCGCGCCAGCGGCGCGACCGCGAGCCGCAGCGCGTTCATGCCGCTGTTGGAATGCGCGTCGTTGACCGCCGCGATGCCGCCGCGCGCGTCGGCCAGGCTGGCGATGCCGGCACCGGCGGGCGCCACGATCACGCTGGAATAATCGCTGCCCGAACAGCCGGGAAAATCGAAGGCCGGCGTGGCGATCAGCGTCACCTGCTCGCGCAGCAACGTCATGTAAGGATAGCCGCAGGTCTGGCTGAGCAGCAGGTCCGGCCGCAGCCAGAACTCCGGCAACGGCGGCGCGCGCACCAGCTCGACCTCCGCATGCAAGTCCAGATTGTCGAGCAAATCGCCGAGCAGCCCCTCCCACGCCTGTTGCAGGCGCGGTGACAGGTTATACATCGGCAGTGCGACTTTCCAGATCATGATCTACTCGGGCATATGCGGGTGCACCGGCGCGTCGATGGCGCGGAAACCGAAGCGGCGCATCAGTTCTCCGTAACCTCCGACATAAAAGCCGCCGCTGCGGGAAGTATACGACGCCTTGCGCGCGCGGTAGACGCGCGGCAGCAGGTACCACGGCAGCGACGGCAAATCGTGGTGCACCAGATGCAGATTATTATTCAGGAAAAGCAGGCGAAACACAAACCCCGCCTCATTGAGAACGATGCGCTGCTTGTGGTCCGATGCCGGACGATGTTCGTAATACGAGCGCACCATCGCCAGCGACTGCGCCGGATACGAGATCGCCAGCACGTAGTAGAGCGGCGACATGCCGAACGCCGACCGCACCCACCACAGCAGCGCCGCCAGCATGGCGAAATGGCCGAGCCACATCGGCACGTGGCGCCAGTCGCCGCGCAGCGGCTGGCGCAGCGCTTCGGCCCAGGCGCCGGCGATGGCGATCGCCGGACCGACCAGCAGCCGGCCCCAGAACGTCTTGTTAAACCACAGCAGCGCGCGCAGCGGCTTGCCCATGCCCGCCCACGCGGCCGGCGAGACGTAATTGCTCTCGGTGTCCAGCGCCGGCATCGTCAGATGAAAGTCGTTGTGGTGGCGCAGATGGCTTTCACGGTACAAGCCGTAGGGATACCAGACCGCCAGCGGAAGGTAGCCGAACAGGCGGTTCACCCACGGCCACGGCGTGGGATGGCCGTGGATCAGCTCATGTTGCAGCGACATATACCAGGCGCACCACCAGATCATCAGCAGCGTGCCGGCGACGGCGCCGAGTTCGCGCCAGAAGCCCAGCGTCAGCAGCCAGCCGCCGTGGATCAGCGCGATCAGCAGCCAGGTCGGCCACTCGCCGAACCACAGCAGCCGTCCGCGCTCGGCCGCGATTTCCTCCCGCTGTCGCGGATCGACGTATTCCGAGCTCATGGCGCCTCCGTCAGAAGCGCGCCTTGACGCGCAAGCCCACGGTGCGCGGGCGGACCATGTAAAGCAGGTCTCCCGGTTGGATGGCGATGGTGTTCGGCGTGACGTCGCTGATCTTGGCGTTGTTGGTCAGATTGGTGCCGAACAGGCCGAATTCATAGGCGCCGGTCTTGTAGACGGCGGTGGCGTTGACCGTGTTCGACGAAGGGATCTCGGCGTAAGCGCCCTGCTCCGGCGCGAAGTTGGTGTAGGCCTTGCCGCGATAGGCGTAACTGGCGAACAGTCCGATTTCGTCGCTGCCGCCCACTGGAATGCTGTAGCTGGCGGTGGCGGTGGCGGCGATGCGCGGCGCATACGGCGCGCGGCTGCCTTCGGGGATATTCTGCGCGGCGATGCCGGTGACCACGGTGCGTGCGGCATAGGCATGGTTGTAGGCCGCGCTCACGCCGACCGAGGCGCGGCGCGTCAGCTTGACGGCGGTCTCCAGTTCCAGCCCTTCGCTGCGGATCTTGCCGGCGTTCTGCGTGAAGTAGTAGGTGCATGGCAGGCGGTTGAACACCTGCACGTCCTTCCAGTCGATGCGGTAGACGTTGGCGTTCAGCGTGACGCGGCGGTCGAACAGCGTGTTCTTCGAGCCGACCTCGTAGTTCCAAAGGCTGTCCGGCGCGAAGGTGGCCGGCGCGTTGATGCCGCAGAAGTTGAACGGCACCGGCTGATTATTGCCGCCGTAGCGGAAGCCCTTGCCCACCGAGGCGTACAGCATCCGCTCCGCATCGATGCGGTAGGCGGCGGCGAAGCGCGGGTTGGCGCCGTGCGAGGTGGCGCTGCTGTTGCTGACGGTCGGCGTGCCGACCGGCGACGCCGGCGTGGCGTTGGCCAGGTTGCCGAACAAGCCGCTGAAGCGCAGGTCGAAGTCCTGCGTGCCGCGGAACAGGCGCACGCCGGCGGTCAGGTCCAGCTGGTCGAACACGGTGTAGGTGGCTTCGCTGAACAGCGCGACCTGGCGCGAACGGGTGTTCTGCTGGCCGGAGAAGAAATCGTCCGGGTTGAAGGCCAGTTCGTTGGTCTGCGAACTGTAGCCGGGGAAGTTGCGGGTCTCGGCATAGCGCTGGTCGAAGCCTTCGGTCGGCTCGTCCTGGCGCGTATCGCGCCTGCCGCGTTCGAAGAAAGCGCCGGCGGTCCATTTCAGCGGTCCGTCGCCCTTGGAGTTAAGGCGGAACTCCTGCGCGAAGTCGCCCACTTCGTTGCCGATGACGTAGGCGGCTTTCATCAAAGGATTCCGGCCGCCGAAGATGAAGGCGGTGGCCGGGTACTGGGCCGAGGTCACGTACAGCGTTTCGCGGTGCAGGTAGGAGGTCGATGACACCAGCTGCGCGGCGCCGAGATCGTAGCTGACGCCCAGATTAGCCAGCTGCAGCTGGTCGTTGCTGTGCTGCGGTATCAGCGCAAAGGTGGTGAACGGTGCCAGTCCGCCGTATGCGTCGTTGATGCCGGCCTTGATGTTGGAAGCGGTGATGCTGGCGTCCACCACGAGATCGCGCGAGGCTCGCAAGCGCAGCGCGGCGCGCGCCTGGTTGGTCGACGCGGCGTTGGTGGTGGCGCCGTTGACCTGGTTGCGGATGTAGCCGGAGTCCTTGCCGGTGTAGGCGGTCAGGCGCAGGCCGAGCACATCGGCCTTCAGCGGCAGGTTGACCATGCCGCGCAGGTTGTGATTGCCGCCGCCGAAGCCGGACGTGTTGGAGCCGACCGCTTCCACCGTGCCGAACCAATCGGTCAGGTCGGGCTTCTGCGTGATCTGCCGCACCGCGCCGGCCATGGCGCCGGCGCCGAACAATGTCCCCTGCGGACCTTGCAGCACTTCGACCCGTTCCAGGTCCAGCACCTTCAGATCGGGATTGGAGGATTTCAGCGTGACCGGCATGTCGTCGATGTACACCGCGACCAGCGAGGAATCCTGCACCTCCGACGGCACGATGCCGCGCACGATCAGGCCGCGCATGGTGATGTTGTTGACGCCCGGCCCTTGCTCCTGCAGCGACATCGCCGGCACCAGGTTGGCGATATCGGCAAGATTGCCTTGTCCATAACGGGTCAGGCTGTCCGGCTTCAGCACCGTGATCGCGGAAGGCACTTTTTGCACGTCGACGGCGCCGGCGGCCCGGGTGGCGGTGACTTCGACGCGTTCGATCTGCGTCGAGTCGGACTGCGCCTGCGCCGTTGCGACCGCGCCGGCCGACAACGCCGCCAGCGCATAAAACACATGCTTCCCCATCGATGATCCCTGTATCGTGACTATGTGAGCCAAGTATACGGATGGGTAACTGACGATAAAACGAATATAAACACGCTTGCTTATATGGATTTTGCCTACCTTGTTAGGTGTGGCAACGTACAGCGGGGGATGGAGACGGGGCGCAGAATGCAGTCATGGATACCTCACTCACACCCCTCAAAAAACCGCACCCCGCCGCCTATGCCCTGCATCGGCAGATGATGGCCGTGCAGCGAACCATGGCGGCGGGAACGGTAAGGGAGTCGGAGCGGGCATCAAGATGGGCGCATGCGTGGTACATGCTGGTTCAGCGCAAGCTGGATCAGGTCCAGCAAGCGCCAAGGTACTTACATTAGGCTTGCGAGTAGCAACCGCCGGCGCGGCGCACCATGGCATCGCGGTCGATGACGGTGACGGTACCGCGACGGTATTCGATCAAGCCCTCTTCCTGCAGCTTGCCGGCGCAGCAGGTAATGCTTTCGCGGCGCACGCCCAGCATGTTGGCAATCATTTCCTGGGTCACTTTGAGTTCGTTGGACAGCGAGCGGTCCAGGCGTTCCAGCAACCAGCGGCACAGGCGCTGTTCGATGCTGCCGTGACGGACACCGGCGACGGTCTGCGCCAGTTGGGCGAACAGCGCGCTGGTGTGACGCATCAGTTGCTGCGCCAGGGCGCCGCCGCTGAAGAACGCTTCGCGCAGCACCGACGCCTTGATGCGGTAGCCGTAGCCGGCGGTTTGCACGACGGCGGTGCAGTTGGCCCGTTCGGTTTCGTACATCGAGACGCCGACCACGCCTTCACGGCCGACCACCGCGATTTCGGCCGCGCCGCCATCTTCGGAGATGTACTGAAGCGAGACGATGGCGTTGGTCGGGAAGTAGGCGTATTCCATTTTGTCGCCGAAGTCGAACAGGCGCTTGCCGGCTTCCAGCGGCACCAGGTCCAGATGGACGAACAGGCCGATCAGCTCTTCGCGGGACAAAGCGCGCAGCAGTTCGTTTTGCTGGCAGCCCGTCAGGCTGATGACCGGCGCTTCTGGCGCCATGGCACGCAGGACGTTGGCGGAAACGGTGGTCTGGGTAGCTTGGAACATGGCGGGCCTCTGGTTTTAGTGTTGTGGTCAATGGCGACCTGATGAACAACACTATATCCCCGCTATGTGCGCTGGCTTATAGGAGCACCTACAAGCCTTATGTAGGCTACGAACATAAGCCCCTGTGGTCCCAGTCCTACGTTACAGTTTGTATTTGAAGCGGCTGCCTTCTTCGATCAGGCGTTCGTCGCGGCTGCGCAGGCGGCCGGGATTGCGGCGCTGGCCGGGCTCGGAGACGACGCGGTTGATCACGTCCTCCGTCACGCCGCGCTGCGCCAGGTAGGCGGCGGCGCTGTCGGCGCCTTTGCGGTCGGCGACTTCAATACCGGCTTCGACAACTTCCGCGCCGACGTAATCCGGGCGAAAGGTATGGGTGGTGGACATCGTAGCCTCCTGGCCTGTGGGAAATGTAGAACGCCATTCTGCGATTGTATAGCAGCCGGCACCGTGCGTTATCCCACGCAACATCCAATGCTTCCGGCATGTGCGCCAGGGCACAGTCCTCTATGGCGGAAGCTGGCAGCATGACGGTCCCGAGCAAATTTTACAGATACCATCATGCAAGTTCAGACCACGAACCCCGATTTCCGCAGCCTCCGCACCATCGATCCACAACAAGCCCGCCAGGTGCGCTACTGGGCCGGCGAGTTCGATGTCCCGCCGTCCAAATTGATTCAGGTGATGCGCGAAGTCGGCCGCAACATCGGCGAAATCCGCCGACGCTTCGAACACTGATCTACTGCGCCGGCGACGGCACGCCCAGCGGCGCCTTGCCGTCGTGCGGAATCAGCCAGCCGCCGTCGCTGAGCCAGTCGGCCAGACGATCCGGCCAGTGCACGTCCGATAGCCGCTCCGACCGTTGCCCCATGTTGAAGGCATGATCGGTGTCGGCATACAGGTGCAGTTCGGCCGAGACGCCGGCGCCCACCAGCTGCTGATACAGGCCCAGCGCCGGCGGCATGCAGCATTTGTCCACCGAGCCGGCGACGATGAAGGCCGGCGGCGCGCTTTGCGCCGCTTTGGCCGGCACGCCCAGCGGTCCCGGATACACCAGCACCTGGAAGTCCGGCCGCGCGCTTTGCTTGTCCACCGCGTCCGGCTTGGCCGGCGCCGCCGGCTCCGGATTGTCGGCCACCAGCGATACCAGCTCGCCGCCGGCCGAGAAGCCCATGACGCCGAGGCGATGCGGGTCGATGCCGTAATCGGCGGCGTGCGCGCGCACCCAGCGCACCGCGCGCCGCAGGTCGGCGGCGGCGTCGTTTTCGATGCTGTAAGTCGACCCCTGGTCGCGCGCTAGCCGGTACTTCAATACGAAGGCGGTGACGCCGACCCGGTTCAGCGACTTCGCCGCGACCATGCCTTCATTCATCCACACCAGCATGCGGTGCCCGCCACCCGGCACGATGATCACCGCCGCGCCGTTGGCGTGGCGCGGATTGGCCTTGACCACCGTCAGCGACGGGTTATGGATGTTGCTGACGTAGGTGTTCTCCACCTTTTCCGCCTCGGCGCGGCGGGATTCCGCGCCGGGGGCGCCGTCCGGCCACAGCGCCACCGTGGCCGGCGCCTGCTGCGCCTGTTGCGCCAGCGCGTGTGTGCCGGCCTGCGCCCCCAGCGCCAGAAGCAATAGTGCTATCGATTTAATTCGCATTGAGGCCTCGCGTCGCGTAAAGGGAATGGTGGGTCAGCACGAACAGCGTCTTGCCGTCTGCGCCGCCGAACAGCAGTTGCAGCGGACGTTCCGGCACGTCGATGCGGCTGATCTCCTTGCCGTCCGGGGCGTAGACGAACACCTGGCCGTTGGCGACGTAGACGTTGCCGGCCGCGTCGACCGCCGCGCCTTCGCCGCCGCGATTGGCGACCTGTTTCAGGTCGGTGATGGCGCCGCCCTGCCCGATCATGCCGCTGAAGGTGCGGTTCTCGGAGCCGTTGGTGAACACCACGCGCCCGTTGGCGCCGGCCGTGACCAGGCCATGGGTGTCGAGCGTGTCGGAGAAGCGCCAGCCCAGATGATCGTTCGGGCCTTGCTTGAAGGCGCGGTAGGCCGGCAGCACCAGGCTGCCGTCCGGCGACACGTATTCGCGCTTCTTCGGCAGCGCGACGTCGCGGGCGAACATCTCGGCCAGCGTGGTGAATTCATACGTGGCCGGGTTGATCTGGTCGCGGAACTCGCCGTTCTGCCAGAAGTTGACCGGCACCACGGTGCGCGCGCCGGCATGGGCCTGCACCGGGGTCGGCTTGATCAGCGTGATCTCGCCGGCCGGCTGGTCGGGATGGAACGAGTACACCGTGCCTTCGAAGCCGTGCGACGACAGCACCATCAACGCGCCGCTCTTGTCGATGGCGAGGTTGACCGGATCCAGCGGCGCGTCGCGCACCACCACCAGCCCGGCGTCTTTCGACCAGCTGTAGATGCGGTTGAAGCGGCGGTCTACGAAGTACAGCTTGCCCTTGGCGTCGACCACGCCGCCGGCGATCGAGTAGAAGCCCTCTTCCAGCTTGTCGATGCGGTGCGTCGGCGCGGCCAGCGGCGCCGGCGGCGTCGCGCCGATGTCCAGCACCGCGAATTCGTGCTCGCGCACCTCCTGCTTGTGGGTCAGGTCCTGCAGCGTGTTGTCGAACGGGAATTTGCTGGCGCGCAGATAGGTGTCGCAGCCGTTGTCGTCGCAGGTGGCGTAGCCGCTTTCGGCGTTGACGTGGACGTTGCGGAAGCGGATGTCGCTGGAGTTGGTGATCTTCACCGCCGACACGGCCGGCTTGATCGAGCGCGTCACGCGGTACGAGTGGTAGTTGGCGAACAGCAGATTGCGCGAGTTGCGGATCTCCAGCGAGATGGCGTCCATGCCGTCGCGGACTTCCTGCTCGGTTTGCGGCGCCAGGAATTCCCAGTTCTCGACATTATCCAGCACGATCTCGGCGCGGATATGGTGTTCGGCCGACAGCTCGTAGACCTTGCCCGGCGTCTTGGTGTTGGAGACGTAGAAGCCCGCCTGCGCGAAGGTGCTCGGGGTCCACAGCGCGATGAAGGTGCCGCCGCCGCCGTCGGTGACCCAGATGCTAGGATACTGGCGGTCCCAGTGCGCGGTCGGGTCGAAGTTGCCGTTCTTCTGATACGGGTCGCGGCGCTTGCCGTCGTACAGACGGGTGCCGTGGCCGCCCTGGATGCGGATGTCGTCCACCAGCGAGTCGGCGCCCGCCTTCCACAGCAAGGCCACCGCGCGCGGATTGACTTCGCCGGTCGCCAGCCCCAGGCCGGTGACGATGGCGTCGCCGCCCTTGGCGCTTTCCAGCAGCGCTTTCGGTCCGGCGGCGCCGGCGTAGGCCGGGGCGCCGTTCGGCAGCACCAGCTGCGTCACGCCCGGGTGCAGCGCGATCAGCACCGTGTCCGGCTTCAGGCGGATGGTGTCGCTGACCAGGTAAAAGCCCAGCGGCAGGTAGACCACGCGGTTGCTGTCGATGGCTTTCTGCACCGCCGCCGTGTCGTCGGTCTGGCCGTCGCCGACCGCGCCGTAGGAGCGCACGCTGGCCCACTGTTTGGTCGAGGGCAGCGTGCGCATCACCGGCGCCGTGGCGGCCGGCATGGCCTTGATCGCGGCGGACTTGAAGTTGGTGCCGAACTTGCCGACCTGGCCCAGGCCCGGCAGCATCAGGCCGTAGTTGAATTCGCTGACCTGGTACAGCGGGCCGCTGCCGGCGATGGTCTTGCCGCTGTCGCGGAAGCGGGCGAAGGTCGGCACGTTGCGCAGCAGCGCGTTGTCGAAGCCGACCTGGGTGTAGACGTTGTCCTCGTTGCTGATCACGACCGCCGCCTTCGAGACGTTCTCGAAGCGCACGTTCTTGCCCCACAACCAGTCACCGTAGCCGCGATCGATCTCGATGCCGACCGGCGTGTTGCGGATGGCGACGTTGACCAGCGTCAGGCCCGCCTCGTGCTCGCGGATGGCGGCGTCGCGCTGGCCTTCGAAGGTCGAATCCATCAGCGTGAACGGCCAGGCCGGCGAGGTCTTCTCCGACAGGATGCCGTAACGGCCGCCGTAGAATTTCAGGTCGAAGCTCTCGTTGCCGACCATGTAGACGCCCGCCAGGCCGGAGCCGATGTGGAAGTCCATGTGGCTCAGGTAGGAGTGCTGCGCGGTGCGCAGGCGCACCGCCGCCGCGGCCGGATTGCCGTCGCCGATTTCAAAGTCGATATTGCTCATCGCCGAATAGAAGGTGGCCGAATTCGCGTCGCGCACGTTCTCGCTGAACGGCACCGCGCTGGCCACCGGCACCGGCACCTTGCCGACCGTGTACTGGTCGCCGCCGGTGAACACCACCATATTGGCCACGCCCTTCTGGTAGCCCGGCGTGTTTGCCGCCAGCACGAACACCGGCCGGGTCGAGCCGACGCCGTAAACCCGCACTGCTAGCGGTACCAAAATGGTCCGCGTGATGCGGTAACGGCCGGATGGCAGGAACACCACCCCGCCCTCGCCGCCGTTGGAGGCCTTGTTGATGGCTTCCTGGATCACCGTCGTATCGTCGGTGCGGCCGTCGCCGACCGCCTTCACCGTCACCGCGCGCGGATCGTCCGGCATGCTCTGGTAGGCCGAGACCGAGGCGGCGGGTGCCGCCTGCAGCGAAAACGGCGCGCACAACACCGCCGCCGTGAGGACGGCGCGAGTCAAAAATATTTTCATCTGAGTTATCCCGAAGTTAAATCAAGACAGAAAGAAGCAATACGAATATGAGTCCAAACACGCCGACCAGGGTTTCCATCAGCGTCCACGAACGGAAGGTGTCCTTCAACGACAGCCCGAAATATTCCTTGAACATCCAGAAGCCGGAATCGTTCACATGGCTGCACATCAAGCTGCCGGCGCCGATCGCCAGCACCATCAGGCTGGGATCGATGCCGGAACTCTGCACCACCGGCGCGACGATGCCGGCGGCGGTGAGACCCGCCACCGTGGCCGAGCCGAGACAGATGCGAATCAGCGTCGCCACCAGCCAGCCCAGCACCAGCGGCGGCACCGGCAAGGCGCCCAGCTGGGTGCCTAGTTGCGCGCTGACGCCGGAATCGACCAGCACCTGCTTCAACGCGCCGGCGCCGGCGATCACCAGCAGGATCGGGGCGATGTCGCGCAGCGCGTCCTGGGCGCCGGCCATCAAGACCTGCACCTTGTGGCCGCGCGCCAGTCCCAGCGTCACCACCGCCACCGCCAGCGCGATCAGCATCACGATCATCGGATTGGCGAGGAACACCACCAGCGATTTCATGGCCGGATCGGCGATCGGCAGCATCGTCAATCCGGTGGCGGCGGCCAGCAGCCACACCGGCAGCAGCGCCGTGGCGAAGCTGTTGAACACGCCCGGCAGCTCGGCCTCGTCGCGCAGTCCGGTGCGGAACAGCGGCGCCGGTTCGCTCTTGATGCGCTTGAGCGTCATGGCGAACACCGGCCCGGCCAGGATCAGCGTGGGGACGGCGACGATCAGGCCATAGAACAGCGTGCGGCCCATGTCGGCGTGGAATTGCGCCACCAGCGCGGTCGGCGACGGATGCGGCGGCAGGAAGCCGTGCGCGATCGACAGCCCGGCCAGCAGCGGAATCGCCAGCGCCACCGCCGGCCGTCCGCTCTGGTACACCAGCGAGAACACCAGCGGCACCAGCAGCACGAAGCCGACGTTGTAGTAGAGGGGAATACCGGCGACGAAGCCGGTCAGGGTCAGCGCGACCGGCATCCGTGCGGAGCCGAACACGCCGATCAGGTAGCTGGCGATGCGCTGGGCGGCGCCGCTGTCGGCGATCAGCTTGCCGAACACGGCGCCCAGGCAGACGATGACGATCAACGACCCAAGCAGGTCGCCGATGCCCTTGTCGATCGATTTCGGGATGCTCTCCAGCGGCATCCCGAGCAGCAGCGCTGCGGCCAGCGCCGCCGCCACGAAGGCCAGCAGCGGCTGGACCTTGGCCCAGGCGATCAACAAGGTCAGCAGGCCGACCGACAAGGCGACGGCGATCAGCGCCCACGCAGCCGGCGTCGCTCCGAAGAGCGCCGCCAACGGAGAGATACTCATCGGAGTGTGCGCTTAGAAGTTGTAGCGCACACCAGCGCGGTAGACACGGCCCAGCACATCGTACAGGGTCGGGTTGATCGCGAAGCTCAGGTTGGTCTGCGGCGCGGCGACGGGATCGCGGTTGCCGATGTTGTCGATCTTGAAGTAGGCCGTGGTTTTGTCGGCGATCTTCATGCTGCCGCCCAGGTCGACGTAGAACGCGCCCTTCATCTGGTTGTTGAAGATGGTGGCGTGGGTGATCGTCGAGACCGGGCAGTTGGTCTGGCACTCGATGAACTCGTTGCTGTAGACGCCTTTGCTGATCCAGCGCTCGCTCAGGGTCAGGCTGTACTTGTCGGTGTCCCACGATTGCGTCGCCAGGCCCTTCCACTTCGGCGTGCCGCCCAGGTTGTTACCGGCCGCTTCGGACGGGATGGTGCCCACCACGCCCGGATCGGTCAGGAAGCTCAGCGTACGGGTCGCCAGCGCGCGGAAGGTCAGACGGCCCGGCAGGCTGTAGTCCTTCAGGTTCATGCGGTACGACGCCTCCAGGTCGACGCCCTTGTTGCGCAGCGACGCCAGGTTGAACGCCTGCACCGTCACGAAGTTATTGGCGGCGTTGGCGTTGTTGAGCGACATCGCGCCGCAGATTTCCTGGTTGCCGGCCGAGCACAGGTCGATTTCCTGCTGCGCCGACAGGGCCGAGATCACGCCGTTGACCTTGATGTCGAAGTAGTCGACCGAGGCGCTGAAGCCAGGGGCCCAGCTTGGCTGGGTCAAGACAATGCCGACCACGGTGTTGCGCGCATCTTCCGGACGCAAGTTGGTGTTGCCGACGGTGCGCTGCTGGAACGAGACGGCGGCGCCGTTGAAGTTCGCCACGTTGTTGACCACCACCGGCGCGGCGTACAGCTCGCTCAGGTTGGGTGCGCGCACGTCGTGCGAGGTCACGGCGCGCAGGCGCAGGCCGTCGACGCCGGTCTTCCAGGTGCCGCCCAGTTTCCAGGTCTTGGCGTTGCCGGAGGTGCTGTAGACGGTCTCGCGGCCGGCCACGTTCAGGTTGGCCTCGCCCCAGGTCGCCGATTTCAGCACCGGCACGTTCAGCTCCAGGTACGCTTCCTTGACGTCGTAGGTGCCCGAACCGCTGTGATAGTTACCCGCGTACCAGTTGTTGCCAACAGCCGTGTTCAACAGCGGATCGGCCGGATATTCGGTGGTGTTCGGGCTGGACGCCGAAACGCCGTTGCCGTACGGGTCGCCGGTCACGCTGTAGTGCTCGCGACGGTATTCGGCGCCGGTGGCGATCGCGATCGGGCCGGCCCACGATTCGAACGCTTCGCCGTTGATGTTGAAGCTGGCCACCTGCTGGGTTTGCTTGGTGTGCTGCTGCGGACCGTTCAGCGGCGCGATGTAGGCGAACGCGGCCGGATCGATCGCGACGTTGCCGATGATGTTGAGCGGCACGCAACCGGAGGCGGCGGCGACCGGATTGCGGCAGATGATGTTGCCGTTCGGGCCGCGGATGGCGTCGATGGCGGCGTTGTAGCGGCTGTTCAGCGTGATGTCGTGGACGATGATGTCGGTCTTGTTCTGGCCGTATTCAGCGTAGGTGTCGTACGACCATTCCTTGCCGCCCAGCTGGAACTTGCCGTCGGCGCCCAGCACCAGGCGTTGCATCTCGCGGGTCGGGTGGACGTTGATGTTGCGCGGGAATTCGGCGTTGGCCGTGCCGTACTGGAAGCTGGTGATCTTGTTGGCGGCGCACGCGGCGACGATCGACGGCGGCAGGAAGGCGTTGTCGCACTGGATGGTCAGGTTGGCGTTCTTGGCCGCGCCCGGATTCGGCGTGAACTCGGACTTGACCTTGCCGAAGTTGGCGGTCATGTAGATTTCATGGTCCGGATTCAGGTCGAAGCCGACGCGGGTGTAGCCCACCTGGCGCGTCAGGTCCATCGCCAGGTTGGTGCCGGCGCCGACGCTGCCGCTCAAGTCGCCGCCGACGCAGAACGGGTTGACGCAGCCGGTGACCGAGCCGGTGCCGGTCGGCTTGCCGTTGGAGCCGTAGTTGAACTGGTAAGGCACGCCGCCCACGCCGAAGGCCGTGCCTTGCAGCGGTCCGTTGGTGATCAGGCCGTATTTGGCGTACTGGAATTGCTGGGCGTGGTCGATGACCGTGTATTGCGGTTTGCCGTCGTTGGTCTGGGCGATCGGGCGGACCTGGTAGGCGGTGTTCTTGTACCAGGTGCGGCCGTTCGGGCCGACTTCGCCGAAGCCCGGCGCGTCGATGCCCTTCTCGCGGCCATACTCGCCGCTGGCGGTCACGTGCAGGCGGTCGTCCATGAAGGACTTGCCCCACGCCGCTTGCAGCGTGCCGTTCTTGTCGTCGTGGTACTTGGTCATGCCGCCTTCGACGTTGGCCTTGAAGCCTTCGAACTTCTTGTCGGTGACGAAGTTGACCACGCCGCCGATCGCGTCCGAGCCGTACGAGGCCGAGGCGCCGCCGGTGACCACGTCGACGCGCTTGACCAGCAGTTGCGGGAACTGGCTGACGTCGGTGACGCCGGTGACATTGGCGCCGACCACGCGCTGGCCGTCGAGCAGGGTCAGGGTGCGGATCGGGCCGAGGCCGCGCAGGCTCAGCGAGCTCAGGCCCTGGATGCCGCTGGAGGTGCTGTTGGTGCTGGTGGTGCGGCCGGTGCTGCCCTGCAGCGCCGGCAATTCGGCGATGGTGTTGAACAGATTCGGCTGGGCGCTCTTGGCCAGGTCTTCCGACCCCAGGCTGGTGGTCGGCGTCGGCGCGCTGAAACCGCGTGCGGCGATGCGCGAACCGGAGACGGTCACCACGTTGGTGGTCGGCGCGACTTCCGGCGCCGCGTCCTGGGCGACGGCGGGCGCGGCGGCGTCCTGGGCGGCGGCCGGGGCCGGCGCCGGTTCGGCGGTCTGCTGGGCCTGGGCGGAAATCGCGATCCAGCTGCAAGCGCTGGCCACGGCCAGGCGCATGATGGTGTTACGGGTAGTCAGTGTAGTCATGTGAGTCTCCAAATTTTTATTGATTGCGCGCGGTACTGCTGACGGCCCGCTGCGATGAAGCTTTCCTGCGAATTTGCTGCCGTGCCCTGCCCGTCAAGCCTGGCGTTGTACCTCCCCCAAGATCTGCGCCACCAGCAGTTCCGGGGCGATGCCGATATCGAGCGTGACGCCGGCTTCGTCGTCCTGCAGCGGTTCCAGGTCGCGGAACTGGCTGTCGAGCAGCGATGGCGGCATGTAATGGTTGACGCGCGCCTGCATGCGCGCCGAAATCAATTCCTTGGCCCCGGCCAGATGGGCGAAACGCAGCGCCGGGTCGCCCTGGCGCAGCAGGTCGCGGTAGCGCCGTTTCAGCGCCGAGCAGGACAGCACCAGGCCGGCGTCGTCCTGGCGCGCGGCCCGGATCTGCGCCTGCAAGGCCAGCAGCCAGCCGGCGCGGTCGTCATCGTTGAGCGGCATCCCGGCCGACATCTTGGCGACGTTGGCGTCCGGGTGGAACAGATCGCCCTCGATGTAGGGCACGTCCAGTTCGGACGCCAACGCCTGACCGACCGTGCTCTTGCCGCAGCCGCTGACGCCCATCACCACCCAACGAATACTCTCCATCCACCGCTCCGAATTAAAGTTAGCGCTAACATCACATTTCTGAAGAACCGGGCCGTTTGCTTGCGCCGCTGCATTTCTGAAATGGGGGAGTTAGCCGATACCGCGAAGTTAGCGTTATCATTTGGTAGTGACTTTAACGCACCGTAGGAATTTGTAAAGAGATATTCGTATTGCAACGCAGCATAAAGCTGGGCCGGGAACGCCGCGCCACGGTGCGCGCGGGCGGTTCTACGGCGGCGCAGCATGAACGTGGCGGGCGCGCAACGCTTTCCCGCAAGGCGCACCTTTGAGCGCCATCAAGCCACGGCAGCGTTCGGGCTCGATACTGGAGGCGATCGCTTCAACGATCACTCCCGTTCAAACCCAAGCTAGGAGAACCATCATGGCTGAAATGTTCCATTTCTGGACCCACGGCGTCAACGTGGTGCCGGAATTCACCAAAGAATTGACCGGCACTAACAACGGACTCGTCCTGAGGCCGATGGGGTATGGCACCTCGATCAAGCAAAACCGCGGCACCGACAACTGGTTTCATCTGGCCATCCCGTCCGGCACCAAGCTGGATGGCGACGCGGTCCGGATCCGGAGCGCGTGGCTGCGGCTGTCGGCCAAGGGCGGCCCGATGGTGGACCGGGTGCGCATCCACGAGGCCACCGGACCGGGCGCCGAATCCAAGGAATTCCACGACAGCGGCGCGCTGAACGTGAGTGAAGGCGGCACGCAGCTCAACTTCAACCTCGGCAGCCGCCCGGCCTCCGGCCCGCTGGTGATGTGCATCCACGCGATCTTCAACGGCGCCGGCGAAATCATCATCTCCGGCGCCGGAGCGCAGTTCGACGAACTGTGAGTCGCCGGCGGCGTTTACCGAACAGGTGGAATTGCGTATGCTACGCCTGCGCCTCCACCTGAGAAAAATAACCGCATGCACAACTCCGACATCTCCGCCGCCCGCCCGCTGACCAAAGAAGATTACAAGACACTGTCGCTGGCCGCGCTCGGCGGCGCGCTGGAATTCTACGACTTCATCATCTTCGTTTTCTTCGCCAACGCCATCGGCCAGTTGTTCTTTCCTCCGGAGATGCCGGACTGGCTGCGGCTGCTGCAAACCTTCGGCATCTTCGCCGCCGGTTACGTGGTGCGGCCGCTGGGCGGCATCGTCATGGCGCACTTCGGCGACCTGCTGGGGCGCAAGCGCATGTTCACGCTGTCGATCCTGTTGATGGCGCTGCCGACGCTGATGATCGGCCTGCTGCCGACCTACGCCAGCATCGGCCTGGCCGCCCCGCTGCTGCTGTTGCTGATGCGCGTGCTGCAAGGCGCGGCGGTCGGCGGCGAGGTGCCGGGCGCCTGGGTGTTCGTCTCCGAGCACGTGCCGGCCAACCGCACCGGCTACGCCTGCGGCACGCTGACCGCCGGCCTGACGGTCGGCATCCTGCTTGGTTCGCTGGTGGCCACCGGCCTCAATACCGTCTACACGCCGGCCGAAGTGACCGACGGCGCCTGGCGCTACCCGTTCCTGCTGGGCGGCGTGTTCGGCCTGGGCGCGATGTACCTGCGCCGCTGGCTGCACGAGACGCCGGTGTTCGCCGAGATGCAGCAACGGAAGGCGCTGGCGGCCGAGATGCCGCTGAAGGCAGTGCTGCGCAGCCATCGCGGCGCGGTGGCGGTGTCGATGCTGCTGACCTGGATGCTGTCGGCCTGCATCGTGGTGGTGATCCTGATGACGCCGGCGCTGCTGCAAAAGATTTATCACATCGACGCCCGCACCTCGCTGGTGGCGAATACCGCCGCCACCTTGTGCCTGGCCTTCGGCTGCATCATCGCCGGCGTGCTGGCCGACCGCTTCAGCGCGCGCCGCGTGATCCTGATCGGCAGCCCGCTGCTGGCGGTGTGCCTGTACGTTTTCTACACCACCATCGCCACGCAGCCGGAGCTGCTGCTGCCGCTGTACGCGCTGACCGGACTGCTGGTCGGCGTGGTCGGCGCGGTGCCGTGCGTGCTGGTGCAAGCCTTCCCGGCGCAGGTCCGCTTCTCAGGGCTGTCGTTCTCGTACAACCTTTCCTACGCCATCTTCGGCGGACTGACGCCGATCTTCGTCACGCTGATGCTCAAGAGCGACAAGCTCGGACCGGCGTACTACGTGATCGGCGTGTGCGCGGTCGGCATGCTGACCGCGCTGTGCATCAAGAGCCGGAAAGGTATTGCAGGTCGCTGACCTTTTCCAGCCACTCCACGACCTTGCCGTCGAGGTTCTCGGCGATGGCGATGTGCGACATCGCCGTGGTCGGCGCGGCGCCGTGCCAGTGCTTGACGTTGGGCGGTATCCACACGGTGTCGCCGGGCTTGATCTCCTGTACCGGCCCGCCCCAACGTTGCACCCGTCCCGCGCCGGCGGTGACGATCAGCGTCTGCCCCAACGGGTGCGTATGCCACGCCGTGCGCGCGCCCGGCTCGAAGGTCACCAGCGCGCCGCCGACGCGTGCCGCGCCGCTGCCCTTGAACGGCGCATCGACCCTCACCGTGCCGGTGAAATTGGCGGCCGGCCCGGCCGCCGACGGTTGCGATCCGGCCTGCGTGACCTTGACCGGCGCCGTGGCCTCCTGGGCCGCCGCCGCCGACATCAAGCCGCCGACCAGCGCCGCCGTTGCGGATAGTTGTTTCATGATTTCTCCTTTGCGATTGCCTCCAGTGTAGCCAGCGATGACGCTACTGATAAGCCGCTATAATCGGCATGAGCTTATGAAGAGGACTCATGAATGACCGAGAACTACAACGACCTGCTGGCCTTCGTCGCGGTGGCGCGCGAGGGCAGCTTCACCAAGGCGGCCAAGCAGATGGGCGTGTCGCAATCGGCGCTCAGCCACACCATCCGCGCGCTTGAGACGCGGCTCGGAATCCGCCTGCTGACCCGTACCACGCGCAGCGTCAGCCCCACCGACGCCGGCCAGCGCCTGCTGCAAACACTGGCGCCACGCTTCGAAGAGATCGACATCGAACTGGCCGCGCTGACCGAGTTGCGCGACAAGCCGGCCGGCACCATCCGCATCACCTGCGCCGAACACGCCGCCAACGGCGTGCTGTGGCCCAAGCTGGCGCCGCTGCTGGCGCAATACCCCGACATCAAGATCGACATCAACGTCGACTACGGCATGACCAACATCGTCGAGCAGCGCTACGACGCCGGCGTGCGGCTCGGCGACCAGGTGGAGAAGGACATGATTGCGGTGCGCATCGGCGCCGACATGCGGATGGCGGTGGTGGCCGCGCCGTCGTACTTCGCGCGACGCGCCAAGCCGCTGACGCCGCGCGATCTGCAGGACCACAACTGCATCAACCTGCGCCTGCCGACGCACGGCAACCTGCTGGTATGGGATTTTGAAAAGGACGGCGACGCCGTCAACGTGCGGGTCGACGGCCAATGGGTGTTCAACAGCAGCACGCCGCGCGTGCGGGCGGCGCTGGCCGGCCACGGCGTGGCCTATCTGCCGGAGGACATGGTGGCCGAACACATCGCCCAGGGCGCGCTGGTGCGGGTGTTGCAGGACTGGTGCCAGACCTTCCCCGGCTACCATCTATATTTTCCAAGCCGGCGCCAGTCGTCGCCGGCATTCCAGCTGGTGGTGGACGCGCTGCGCCACCAGGGATGATCTACACCGTCCGGGCCTCGATGGCGCGCCGCGCCGCCTGCGGCCGGACGATCAACATCCACACCAGCAGCAGCGCCAACGCCAGCCAGCCGGCGCCGGTGCTCAGCGCGGCGGTGACGCGATGCGACAGCAAGGCCGCGCCCTGCAAGCCTCCGGCGCCGGCGGCGGCCACCGCCACCAGTATCGCCAGCCCCAGCGAGTTACCCAACTGGTGCGCGACATTGACCACGCCCGAAGCGGCGCCCGCGTCCTGCGGCGCCACGCCGGCGATGCCGAACGCGGTCAGCGGACTCAAAGCCATGCCCTGCCCTGCGCCGATCAACACCATCGGCAACGCCACGCCGAACAGGTAGCCGCTGTCCACCGACACGCGGCTCAACCACGCCATACCGGCCAGACACACCGCCAACCCGACCGCCAGCAGGCGCGCGTTACCGTGGCGCCGGCTCAGCGACGGCACCGTCATCGCCACCGCGAAGTTCACCAGCGTCATCGGCAGGAAGGCCAGTCCGGTCGCGGCCGGGCTGTAATGGCCGACCACTTGCAGGTACTGCGTGGTGAAGAAAAAGAAGCCGATCATCGCGCCGAGGAACAGCATGCGCGCCACATAGGCGGCGACCCGCTCGCGATTGGCGAACAGCCGCAGCGGCATGATAGGCTGCGCCACGCGCGCCTCATTGAAAACGAACAGCGCCAGCAGCACCAGGCCGGCGCCGATCGCGCCCAGCGTGGCGGCATCGCCCCAGCCGGCGGACGCGGAGCGGATGAAGCCATAGACCAGCGCGCCCATGCCCAGCGTGGAGGCAACGGCGCCGGCCGCGTCGAACTGCGCCGAAGCGCGCGGGCTCTCCACGATGTAGCGCCGCGCCGCCCACATCAACGCCAGCCCGATCGGCAGGTTGATGAAGAAGCCGGCGCGCCACGACAGCCATTCGGCCAGCACACCGCCCAGCACCATGCCGACGCTGGCGGCCACGCCGGCCACCGCGCTGTACCACGACACCGCCTTCATGCGTTCGCCGCTGTCGGTGAAGGTGGTTTGCAGCAGCGCCAGCGTGGACGGCGCCAGGATCGCCGCGCCCAGCCCCTGCACGGCGCGTGCCGCGACCAGCATCATCGGCGAGCCCGCCATGCCGATCGCCACCGACGCCGCCGTGAAGATCGCCAAGCCGGCGCTCAGCATGCGGCGCCGCCCTAGGATGTCGCCGGCGCGCGCCGCCAGCAGCAGCAAGCCGCCGAAGGTTAGCGTGTAGGCGCTCTGCACCCAGGCCAGGCCGGTGTCGCTGAAGCCCAGCTCCTGATGGATTTTCGGCAGCCCGGTGAGGACCACCGAGGCGTCCAGCACGATCATGACGTAGCTGGTGAGGATGATGGCGAGGATCGCGCGTTTATTCGATGTAGTCATGACGCCAATGTAAGGCATGACCACATTCATGAATAGACGGCTACGCCGGCATGACCTTATGAGCCATCCTCATCAATGATCAGTCGTGGAAGGCCTCGACCACCTTGCGCCGGCCCAGCATGAAGGCGTCGGCGACGTGGCGCAGCGGCGCGACGTCGACGTCGGAGCGGCCGGCCTTGACCAAGGCGGCGAACCGGCGGTACAGCGACGGGTACTCAGCCTCCTTGTCCAGCGGCTGCTCTTCGCCGGCGATCCACAGCCGCGCGCCGCCGTCGCTGAGTTTGACCTGGCCGTCGGCGGTGTCGACGATGATGTCCCAGCTTTGCTTGCCGGTCTGGCGCCAGTCGAATTCCGCGAGCACGCGCAACGCGCCGGCATCCTGGAAGTGCAGCTCGGCGGCGATCGGCGCGTCGCGGTTCTCCGGGAACTCCAGGCTGGCGCTGGTGAGGAACACCTGCGACGGCAGGATCTCGGTGACGATCGACAGCGCGTTGATGCCAGGATCGAACACGCCCAGGCCGCCGGCCTGCCAGATCCAGTCCTGGTTCGGATGCCAGTGGCGCACGTCCTCTTTCCAGATCACGTGCATCGCGGTCGGCGCGTGCGCGGCCAGATAGGCCTTGGCCGGCTGCACCGCCGGCGCGTAGCGCGAGTGCCAGCTGGTGAACAGGGTCAGGCCCTTGGACGCGGCCAGCGCCTCCAGGTCGGCCACTTCGGACAGCGTGGCGCCGGGCGGCTTTTCGAGGAACACGTGCTTGCCGGCGGTGAGCGCGGCATGCGCGGCGGCGTAGCGGTATTGCGGCGGCATGCACAGCGAGACCGCTTCGATCTCCGGCGCGGCGGCCAGCATCTCTTCGATGGTCTTGAAGCCCGGCAGGCCGTCGATGGTGTTGTTGCGGCTGGCCGAGGCGAGCAGCGCGAAATCGGGATTGGCGGCGATGGCCGGCAGGTGCTGGTCGTGCACGATCTTGCCGACGCCGACGATGGCGAGTTTGATAGCTGACATCTTGGTTCTTCCATAAATGAGTTTGCGCCACCGTATGCTAAGCGCGCCGGCGCCGCAACACCAATCACTTTTATCGCGGGACAGATATCAAAATGAGATGGGCGGGGCAAAGCATGGCTACAATGGGCCTTCCCTCCACTGCCCGGACCGACCATGCCAGACCTGCTGACCCGCCGCGCCTTCCTGCACGGCTCTGCCGTTGCCGCACTGACCGCCACCCACGGCATGGGGGCGCAGGCCGCCACCGCCGACCCGCTGCCGGCGGCGCCGGCGGACGCCGACGATGAAGCCTACTGGCGCAAGGTCGCCGCGCACTACGAGGTCAGCCCCGACTTCACCAATCTGGAGAACGCCTACTACGGCATCATGTCCAAGCCGGTGGCCGAGGACTTCAAGCGCAACATCGACATTCTGAACCGCGACAACTCGCGCCTGCTGCGACGCGAGTTCGACCGCGACGGCATCGAGGCGATCCGGGTCCAGCTGGCGCGGCACCTGGGCGCGCCGGTCGACGAAATCGCCATCACACGCGGCGCCACCGAATCGCTGCAAAACCTGATCTCCAACTACAAACTGCTGAAGCCCGGCGACACCATCCTGCACGCCGACCTCGATTACGACGCCATGATCTACGCCATCAACGACCTGGCCGAGCGCCGGGGCGCACGGATCGGCGTGATCCGCATCCCCGAACCGGCGACACGCCAGTCGGTGCTGGACACCTACGAACAGGCGCTGCGCGACAACCCGCGCGCGCGCCTGCTGCTGCTGACCCACATCACCCACCGCACCGGCCTGGTGTTCCCGGTGGACGAGATCACGCGCATGGCCAGGCAGCGCGGCGTCGACGTGATCCTCGACGTCGCCCAATCGTGGGGCCAGCTAAATTACCGCATGTCCGACCTGCAGGCCGATTTCATCGGCGGCAACCTGCATAAATGGATAGGCGCGCCGCTGGGACTGGGCTTCATCTACATCCGCAAGACGCGGCTGGCGGACATCGGCGTGCATATGGGCGACCGCGATTTCGCCGCCGACGACATCCGCTCGCGCGTCCATTCCGGCACGCTCAACGCGGCCAGCATCATGACGATACCGAAGGCGCTGCAAATGCACGCGCAGATCGGCGCCGCCGCCAAGGGCGCACGGCTGCGCCACCTGCGCGACCACTGGGTGCGCCAGGCGCGCGGCATCGACAAGGTCGAAATCCTGACGCCGGACACGCCCGGCATGTACGGCGCCGTCACCTCGTTCCGCATCAAAGGCCTGACCACGCCGGAGCAGAACAGCGCGCTCGCCAACCGCCTGATGGACCAGTTCAAGATCTTCACCGTGGTGCGCCACGGTCCGGTCGGCGGCAGCTGCATCCGCGTCACGCCGGCGCTGTTCACCACCAAGCCGCAACTGGACCAACTGGTCGCCGCGCTGCGACAAATCGCCGCCACCTGAAAATCGGCACCGTGAAAACTTAATGCAAGCTTATTGCATTAAGTTTCATATGGACTTATTATGCAAGTCAGTTGCAATAATAACTCCGGCGCTGACGCGCCCCACCGTGCCCACTTCAACTCCAATGAAAACAACGATACGGCCCATGGCCGCAGCAATCGCGCTCGCCCTGACGGCGGACGTCCCCGCCCACGCCGAAGACGACGCCCCGCTGCAAACCGTCACCATCAGCAACACGCGCACCGCCGCCGCGCCGGACCTGCCCGCCAACAGCATCGTCAAGACGCAGGACGAACTGCGGCAGCAGCAAAACATCTTCAATCCCGAAGACGCCCTGCGCAATATGCCCAGCATGACGATCCGCAAGCGCTACAGCGGCGACCGCAACGCGCTGGTCGGCGGCCGCAGCTTCTCCACCACGCAGGCGCCACGTGCGCTGGTGACGATGGACGGCTACCTGCTGTCGAATTTCCTCGGCCGCTTCGACGCGCCGCGCTGGAACATGATCGCGCCGGAAGAGATCGCGCGCATCGACGTGTTCTACGGCCCCTTCTCCGCGCTCTATGCCGGCAACTCGATCGGCACCACGATCGCCGTCACCACCACCCGCCCCGCCACTTTCTCGGGTTCGGTCAGGCTGGCGATGCAGGACCAATCCTTCGACCAGTACGGCCAGAAGGACCACTACCGCAACTACCAAAGCTCGGCGCTGATCGGCGACAAGCTCGCATCCGGCCTGTGGTACAAGCTGATGCTCAACCACCAGGACAGCACCAGCCAGCCGATGGGCTACTACACCGCCACCGCCAACGCGGCCGGCGCATTCACCGCGCCGGCCGGCGGCGCACCGGCGACCCCGGTCACCGGCGTGGTCTACGACACCGGCCCGTTCGGCACCCGCCGCGCCATCTTCGGCGCCAACGCCGGCGCCATCGACCACACACTGCAAAACACCGCCAAGGCCAGCTTCGGCTACGACTTCAGCCCCACCGTCAGCGCCGAAGGCTTCGTCGCCTGGTGGTCGAATGAAAGCGTCACCCGCAACCAGACCTTCCTGCGCGACGCCGCCGGCAAGGCCGTGTGGTCCGGCCGCGTCAGCGACGGCGCCAATGTCTTCGTGCTGCCGGCGACCGCGTTCATCCCCTACACCCGCGACGAGCGCCACGCGCAAGCCGGCCTGACCGTCAAGACCAGGAACCAGAACGGATGGAACGGCAGCGCTTCGATCAGCGGCTACCGCATCGTGGAGGACGTGCAGCGCAACGCCGGCGCCGCCGATCCGCTGGCGGCCAACGGCGGCGCCGGCAACGCCGTGGTACGCGACGGCAGCGGCTTCAACACCATCGACCTGCAAGCGACGCGCAACGGCGGCCCGCACGCGCTGAGCATCGGCCTGCATGCCGACGACTACAAGCTGAAACAGGCAACCCGCCTCACCACCGACTGGCGCAACGCCGACGGCGCCGAGAGCCAGTTCGTCGGCGGCGAAACACGCACGCTGGCTCTGTACGCGCAGGATGCATGGCGCTTCGCGCCGCGCTGGCAGGCGACGCTCGGTCTGCGCGCCGAATCCTGGCGCGCCGAGAACGGCCTGCAACGCGTGGCGCCGGGGACGGCGCAATATTATCCGGACCGCAGCGAGCAAGCGTGGTCGCCAAAATTCTCGCTGGCCTGGGATGCGGCAGACGATACCACGCTACGCCTGTCGGCCGGACGCGGTACGCGCTTCGCGACTGTGTCGGAACTATTCCAGGGCACGGCGGCCGGCAGCAGCATCATCGTCAACGATCCGAACCTGAAGCCGGAGCGCTCCACCGCGCTGGAACTGATGGCCGAACAGCGTTACCAACTGGGCAGCCTGCGCACCTCGCTGTTCCAGGACGATGTGCGCAACACCATCTGGAGTCAGCTGAACCTCAACGTGCTGCCGAACGTGACCAATGTGCAGAACATCGGCCGCGTGCGCACGCGCGGCCTGGAACTGGTGGGACAGATCGACCGCCTCGGCATACAGGGCCTGAGCGCGGAGGCCAATATCGCCTTCAGCAAATCGACCATCCTGGAGAACGATAACTATCAGCCGTCGCTGGGCAAGAACTGGACGCGGGTACCGCGCGTCCGCTCGGCCGCCACCTTGATCTACGCCCCCGCCGACACCTGGAGCGCATCGGCGACCTACCGCTATTCCGGCGCGCAGTTCAACGAGATCACCAACAGCGACTACAACACCGACGTGTATGGCGGCGTTTCGCGCGTCAGCCAGCTCGACGTCCGTCTGCTGCTCAAGCCCGCGCGCGGCACCGAGGTCGCGATCGGCATCGATAACCTGAACGACAACCGCGCCTACCAGCTGCACCCGTATCCGGGCCGCACGCTGTTCGGCGAAGTGCGCTATGCCTTTTAAGGAGCAGCCGTGATACGCATCGAAAAACTAAGTAAACGCTATGACGGCCGCACCGTGGTCGACGGCCTCGACCTGCACGTCTCCGGCGGTGAAATCTACGCGCTGCTGGGTCCTAACGGGGCCGGCAAGTCCACCACCATCGGCTGCCTGCTGGGCTTTGTCGAAGCGGACGGCGGCAACATCCAGCTGGCCGGATCGCCGCTGCTGCCGGCGCAAGCGGCGGTCGAACACGCCGCCTACATCGCTGAGAATGTGGCGCTGTACGAGCGCCTCACCGGCGTCGAGAACGTCGAATTCTTCATGAAACTGCTCGGCATCAAACCGGACCGGCGCGCGATCGAAGTCCTGCTGGAGCGCGCCGGCCTGCCGCAGCACGCCTGGCACCGCATGGCCTACGGCTACTCGAAGGGCATGCGGCAAAAGGTCGGCATCGTGATGGCGCTGGCCAAAGGAGCGAAGGTGCTGGTGCTGGACGAACCGACCTCCGGCCTCGATCCGGAAGCCAGCGTGGCCTTCGGCGATCTGGTGCGCGATCTCGCGGACCAGGGCGCGGCGGTGCTGATGGCGACGCACGACCTGTTTCGCGCGCAGGAACTGGCGGACCGCTGCGGCATGCTGGTGGGCGGCCAACTGGCCGGTGAATGGAAACTGGGAGAACTGAATGCAGGCGAACTTGAACGCAACTATCTCGACATCCTCGCGCGCCGTGCTTGAACGGCGCGCGGGAATGCGGCGCTGGCTGCTGGCCTGCGCCGGCGCCTGGCAGGCCGACTGGCGCGAACGCCGGCGCGACTGGCGCGTATGGCTGGTGATCGGCGTCGGCCTGGCGCTGGCCGCCTGCGCGGCGCTGCTGTCGTCGCTGGAGCTGCGCGCCACGCTGGATGCGCGCGCCGACGCGCAACTGGCGGAGCAACAACGCTGGTCGCAGCAGGGTAAAAAATATCCGCACGCGGCGGCGCACTACGGCGTATACGTCTTCAAGCCCTTGTCGGCGCTGGCGGCGCTCGATCCCGGCGTCGAACATTATGTCGGCGCCAGCGTGTGGCTAGAGGCGCATAAGCAGAATGAGCTGGTGTACCGTCCGGCCAACGACGAGCCGGGCGTCAATCGCCAGTTCCGCCTCAATCCCGCGCTGGTGCTGCAGGTGCTGGCGCCGATGGCGATGATCTTTCTCGGCTTCGGTATGTTCGCGGCGGAGCGCGAGCGCGGCACGCTGGCGGCGTTGCGCATCAACGCCGCGCCGCTGAGCGCCCTCGCCTGTGCGCGCGGTGCGGTGCTGTTGTGCCTCGCGCTGACGCTGGTGCTGCCGGCCTGCGTGGCGGTCGGCATCCTGGAGTGGACGCTCGACAATCGCAGCCCCTTCAGCGACGGCGGAACGCGCGCCGCGCTGTTCGCGCTGGGCTATCTCGTTTATCTGGCGACGTGGGCGGCGCTGATCGCCGGCGTCTCGGCATGGGCGGCCAGCCTGCGTACCAGCCTGGCGGTGTTGATCGGGCTATGGGCGCTGACCGCGTTGGTGATTCCGCGCACCGCCGTCGAGCTGGCGCAACTGGCGGCGCCGCTGCCGACCATGCAGCAGTTCCGCGCCGGACTCGATGGCGCGCTCGGCATGCCGGACGATCCGGAACAGGCCCGGCGCGACAAGGAGCAGGTGCTGCGCGACTATGGCGTCGGCGACGTCAAGGACTTGCCGGTCAACTGGGCGGGCATCAGCCTGCAACGCGGTGAGCAGCATGGCGACCGGATCTTCGACCAGCACTACGGCCGTCTGTTCGATGCCATGCGCGGGCAATCGGCCGCGGCGGCGCTGGCGGGATGGTTCTCCCCGTCGGTGGCGGTGGCCGGCTTGTCGAGCGCCGTCGCCGGCAGCGACACCGGGCATCACATCCAGTTCATCCAGGGTGCCGAGCAGCAGCGCCGGGCGATACAGCGGGTGATGAACCAGGCGATCACCGGGCATCGCGAAGTGAACGGCGCGCGCCACGACGGCGACCGCGATCTGTGGGACCAGGTACCGCCGTTCCGCTTCGTGTTCGACGCGCTGGAGATGGGCGGGCTGCTGGCGCGCCATCTGCTGCCCTTATTGACGCTCTTCGTCGCGAGCCTGGCGCTGTGCGGCGCCGGTTTGCGCCATCTACGCAACGGAAACCTACGATGAAACAGATATATACCTTGATCGCCTACGATCTGCGCAGCCAATTGCGCGAGCGCGGCACCATCCTGCTGATGCTGGCCGGCCTGTTGCTGGCGGTATTCGGACTGTATGAAGGCGTGCGTTTCGACCGTCACGGCCGTGACGCGGTGGCGGCGGCCGCCGCGCAACAGGCGCAGGCCAAAGCCGGGGCCAAGGACCTGGCGCAACGCTATTTCGCCGATCCGGCGGCGGTGGAATTCGCCGGCCTGCAATGGTACAAGACGCCGGTGGACGTGCGCGGCTACGCCTTTCGCGAGCATGTCGGCTTCGCCGGCAAGCCGGCCGTGCCGGGCGCCGCGCTGGCCATCGGCCAGGCGGATCTGCTGCCGGCCTACGTGCGGGTACGCGCTGAGTCGATGGAGTCGGTGCGCACCGCGCTGGAGATCGAGCACCCGGCGTTGCTGGCGGCGGGCCGTTTCGACCTGATGTTCTTCGTGGTGTATTTGTGGCCGCTGATTCTGCTGGCCTTGACCACCTCCGTGTTGACCCAGGACCGCGAGAGCCTGCGTCTGCGAGCCTTGCAGCTGCAAGGTGTGCGGCTGGGGCGGATGCTGGCGGCGCAGATCGGGGCGCGTGCGCTCGTGGCGACCGCAGTGTTGCTGGCGGTCTGCGTCGCGGGCGCACTCGCGCTGGGCGCGGTCGGGTTGGACGGCGCCGGCGTCGCGGCATTGCTCAAGTGGGGTGGCGTGGTGTTGTTGTATTCGCTGTTCTGGGCGGCGGTGGCGGTTGCCATCTGCGCGGTGTGCGGCAATCGCATGAGCGCCGCCTTCGCCGGTTTCGGCGCCTGGCTTGCGTTGGCGATCCTGGTGCCCGGCGCGATCACGGCGCTGGTCCAGATCGGCGCACCGGTGCCGCAGCGCGAGCGCTACGTTCAGGCGATGCGCGATGCCGGCGACCAGGTGGCGGCCAACAAGCTGGATAGCCTGGCGCGCTTCTACGACAGCCATCCCGATTGGCGGCCAGCGGGCTCGCTCGACAAGGTGTCGTCCAGCGTGACGCGCTTGCAGCGTGCGCAGGAGCTGGAGCGGGTCATGGCTGACGTGGACCGCCGGTTCGAGCAGGCCAGGCAGCGGCAGCAGCGCTGGTTCGATCGGGCATTGGCCTTTAGCCCGGTCACGCTGACTTATCAGGTGCTCGCGACCATCGCAGGCAACGATGGCGAGCGTCATCAGCGCTTTTTGGCCGAGGTTCAGCAGCACCAGCAAGGATTGCGCGACTATTTCCAGCGCACGATACAACTGTCGGCGCTGGGCGACCAGCGGCGGCCTTGTCCCGCGACCTGCCTGGGCGGCTACGGCTTCCGCGATTTCGATCAGGTGCCGGTGTTCGCGCCGTCGCCGGGCTTGGCGGGATTGTCGGCATGGCGATCCCGGTTGCTGCCGCTGCCGGTGTGGATCGCCATCATGCTGACGCTCGCCGCGCTACTGCTGCCGCGCACCACACCACGCTGGCGGGCCGCCTAGAACACCGCCAACGTCGCCGGACCTCTCCCAAACGCCGCAGTGCCAGCCGCATCGGCGCCGTGGGGTCGATCGCGTTGCGACGACGATTGCAGCAGCGCCGGCGACGGCCCTAGCGGCGATCGCGCCGCAGCGACGATTGCGGCAGCGTCGGCGATGGGCGTGACGTCGATCACGCTGCGCCGACAAATGCAGCAGCGCCGGAGACGGCCGTGGCGTCGATCGCGCTGCAACGACGAATGCGGCAGCGCCGGAGACTGCCGTCGCGTCGATCGCGCCGCAGCGACGATTGCCGCAGCGCCGGCGACGGCCGTGGCGTGGGTCGCGCTGCGACGACGATTGCGGCGGCGCTGGCGACGGTCGTGGCGTGGGTCGCGCTGCGACGACGATTGCGGCGGCGCTGGCGACGGTCGTGGCGTCCATCGCGCCGCAGCGACGATTGCGGCAGCGTCGGCGATAGGCGTGGCGTCGATCACGCTGCGGCGACGATTGCGGCGGCGCTGGCGACGGCCGTGGCGTCGATCGCGCTGCGGCGGCGATTGCGGCCGCGCCGCAACGGCCTGACATCGATCGCGCCGCGGCGCCAATTGCGGCAGCGTCGGCGATGGGCGTGGCGTCGATCACGCTGCGGCGACGATTGCGGCAGAGTCGGCGATGGGCGTGGTGTCGATCACGCTGTGGCGACGATTGCGGCAGCGCTGGCGACGGCCGTGGCGGCGATCGCGCTGCGGCGGCAATTGCGGCAGCGTCGCGACGGCCTGACGTTGATCGCGCTGCGGCGGCGATTGCGGCGGCGCCGGCGACGGCCGTGGCGGCGATGGCGGTTGGGACTGTCTGCGCGCTAAGGCTGCCGTCTGCACGCCTCAGAACGTGTGGTTGACGGTCAATTCGGCGCGGCGGTCGGCGCCGAGCAGCCACTGGGTCTGGTTGTAGTACGCCGTTTGCGCATAGCGCTTGTCGAAGATGTTGTAGCCCCGCGCCGTCACTGTGGTCGACGCGCTCGGCCGCCAGCGCAGCGCCAGATCGGTGGTGGTGTAGGCCGGCATCTTCAGCGTGTTGGCGATGTCGGCGTTGCGCTCGCCGACATGATGCAGGCCCGCGATCAAGGTCCAATCGGCGGCGACGCGATAGTTGGCGAACAAATTCGCCAAGCGCTTGGGCACATCGGTCGGCGTATTGCCATCGCGCGAAACCAGCTGGCCGCCGCTGGCCTCCGCGAAGTCATCGTAGCGCGCGCGCACCAATGCCAGATTGGACTCCAGCTTCCAGTCCGGCGTCGGCAAGAAGGAGAACGTCGCCTCCACCCCCCGCGACGATTGCCGGCCAACCTGGATGCTCTGCCCCACATTAGCCGGATCCCGCGTCAACAGATCCGACTTGACGATGCGGTACGCCGATAAAGTCCAATCCCCTGCACCCTGCCAGAAGCCCTGCTTGATCCCGACCTCGACCTGCCGCCCCCTGGCCAGATCGAACGCCGCCTTCGACGTGCTGGTGAACAGCAGCGCCCCAAGCGGATCGTGCGCCACCGAATACTGCCCGTACACCGCTGTCTGCGGCGCGATGTCGTACACCGTACCGAGACGATAACCGACATTATCGAAAGTCTTGTCGAACGACCGACTCGGCACAACCAGGTCGCGGCGCTCGATATCATCATGATCGTAACGCAGGCCGCCGATCAGCGACCATTGCGGAGTCAACTTCAGATTGTCCTCCATGAAGACCGCGTACTGGCGCGCCTTGACGCGATACTTCGGCGCGGTGCCGTCCAGATTGAAGAACAGCCCCGGATCGCTGTTATCGACATCGACCACGCTGCTTCCCGAGTAACCGGCGTTGTTGGTGTGCTTGAAGCTTGTGCGGTTGAACTCAACACCGGCCGCGAAGGTGTTGGCCAACCCGAACAGCCGGCCATCGACGCCGACCCTGGTCGCGTTGCCGACCTGCTCCTGATGATGCAGGATCTCGGTATAGTCGCCGCGCTGAATCAGACCTGACGCCGGCAACCACTCATAAGCCTCGACGTTGCGCCAATGGCGGCGGCTGTTGATGCGGTACAGCGTGCTGTCGACCGTCACGCCGGCCTGCGGCGACCAGTGCGCCGCCAGCGACGACTGCTGGTCACGATAGGTGATGATGCCGTCGCCGACATTGTAGTTCTTGTCGTAGGTGACAGGATCGAACTTGCCGTCGACCAGCGGCACGCCGAAATAGCGCATCGGCTTCTGCGCGCTCTGCGCATGCGACAGCGTCAGGTACAGCGACGGCGACACGTCGAAACGCAAGGCGCCGGAAAACGTAGCGTCTTTCGAATCCCCGCGATCGACCCAGTTGTCGCTGCGGTTGGCGCTGACGTCGACGCGATACGACCAGCGCTCATCGATAGCGCCGCCGCTGCCGAACGCCGCGCGCGCGGTCCGCTCGCTGCCGACGCCGAACTGTATCTCGTTCTGGACCGCGCCACGGGTCGGCTTCTTCGGAATCACGTTGACCACGCCGCCGATGGCGCCCTCGCCGTACACCACCGAAGCCGGGCCACGCAGCACTTCGACGCTCTCCACCGACCAGGTGTCGAACGGGAAGGTCAAGGCGCCGGCGCCGTACTGCTTCACCCCGTCGTACAGCTGCGTCACCGAAGACAGGTCGGTGAAGCCGCGCGCCGCGATGGCCGAGCCGCCGTTGCCCGGATGCGGAAACACACTCAGGCCGGCCGCCTTCCCCAGCGCATCCATGACGCGCGCGTCGCCCCGGTCCACCAGTTGCGCGCGGCTGATGCTTTCCACGCTGGCCGGCGTCTCCATCGACGTCAGGCCGAGGTAGGAACCGGTGCCCAGAGCGCGGTTCAAGCCCGCCTGCGCGGCGGCCTTGACTTCGACCACCGGCAGCGAATCTTCCGCCCACGCGGCGTGGACCGACAGCGCCAGCGTGGACGCCATCAACAACCGCTTCTTGCTCATCATCGTTTTCATCGTATTCCCGTTATTTGGATTTGATCGCGCCGATGGCGCTGTCGAGCAGCCAGACCGCCAGCATCGACGCGCCCAGCAAAGGGAAGATCACACCGGCGCCGACGGCGATGGCGACCACGCCGCGCGCCAGCCGGTCGCCGTCGCGGCGCGCTGGCGCGGCCAGGCGTCCGGATGGGCGGCGGCGCCACCACATCACCACACCGCTGACGCACAACACCATCGTCGCCACGCAACCCGCCAGCATCAGCAGCAGGTTCGGCCAGCCGTATTCGCCTCCCTGGTGCACGCTGACGCCCCATTCGGTGACACGGCCGAGCGGGCCGAAACGCGCGGCGCCGAGGTCCATCAGCACTTTGCCGCTGTACTGGTCGAGGTGGACCACGCGCTGACCGTCCAGCTGACCCGGCGTACGGATCGCGCTGTAGACGCCGCGTTCATCGCGCGGCAATGCCAGCCGGTAGCCGGTGCCCAGCTCCGAGGCCAGACCTGCGGCGCGCAGCGTCGCCACCGCCTGGTCGACGCCGATGGCGGCCGGGTTGTCGAGCGCGTTGTAGCGCGCACCGGCCATCGCCCTGCGCGACGCCGCCTTGTGCTCCGCGTGCGGATCGGCGGCCGAGGGATCCGACGCCGGCACCGGCTGCTGCTGCAGATTCCAAGGCAGCGCGCCCAGGTCTGCGGCCGGCTGGGTGGACTTCGGCACGTTGCGCCACATGCCGTCCGGGACACCGAGTCCGTGGTCGCTCATCCAGCGGTTCATCTGCTGGCCCCAGAAGATCGACCACGGCAGCCCGGTCAGCGCCAGGAACAGGATCACCACGCCGGCATACGCGCCCGATACTGCGTGCAAATCGCGCCACCAGACGCGCCCCGCCGCCTTGCCGCGGATGGCGAGCACGCCCTGACGCCGGCCGCGCGGCCACCACAGATAAGCGCCGCTCAGCACCAGCACCACCACCCAGCCGGCGACGATCTCGATCACCACCTTGCCGCCATCGCCGACCAGCGCCAGCGAGTGCAGATGTTTAATGGTGGTCATGAGGCGCGACGACTCGTCCAGCGCGCCGGCCACCACGCCGGTCGCCGGATCGACAAAGACCTGCAACGTGACGCCATCGGCCGCGACGATATCGACCTGCGCGGTGTAACGGCGGTCGTCCGGCAACGTCAGCGCCTTGACATGCCCCGGATGCGCTTGCAGCGCGTTGCGGATCAGCAGGGACGCCGGCAGCGACGCCGGCCCGTCGCCGGCACGCAGCAACACATCCGCATACACCAGATCATCGATCTGGCGATGGAACAAGTACAGCGCGCCGGTGGTGGCAAGCGAAAAGATCAGCGGCAGGCAAATCAGGCCGGCGAAGAAATGCCATCGCCAGACGCGGCGATACAAACCGCCGCCGGTGGCGGTCGGGGAAACGTGATCGGACATAGTGGCTTACTCAAAAGAGCCGTACAGGCGAAAGCCCGCCACGCACGGCAAAGCACTTCAAGACATCAGGGAAAGGGAGAGACAGGCCGTGAGCGCGGCGAGCTTAGAACGCAGGCGGGCCGCGCGACTGCACGCCATGCCAGGCGAACAGCGGCTGCGGCGCGTGATAGAACAGTCGCGGCGCCCAGCGCACCAGATGCAGCACGGCGCTGGTGTAGGCCGGCGCCGGCGGCAGCGCCGGCAGGTCGGCCTGCATCGAGCAGTAGCCGCAGTCATCGAGCTGCAGCGCCAGGCTATCGCCCGACGCGTGCGTATGCACATGCGACATGCCCTCGCCGGCCGCATGGCAGAACGGGATCGCGATATTGTCGGGCGCCGACGCGAGCCACCGCGACACCGCCGGCGCCAGCGCGAGCATCAGCATCGCGAACAAGGCGATGCGGGCGATGACGACAATGGAATGCTGGCGCAGGTACATGACTTAACCGACGATGACGAATGGCGGTATTCTAACCCAGCCGCCCGCGCGCCGCATCAGGTTCAGGGCTGAACTTTGTGATCCTCCGCCTGCGCCTCCTCCATCGCCGCCGGCTCCAGCTCCTCGGCCGAGCGGTTCAGGTGGATGAACACACCCCACGCCGCCAGCAGCACGCCGACGCTGCACACCAGCGCCCCCACGTACAGCAGCTCGGTGAGATCGTTGTGCACCGCGTGGAAGGTCGCGACCAGCCCCTCGATGCCCAGCGCCACCACGATCACCACGAAGAAGCGTGACAGGAAGCGCCGCACGCGGGTCGGTGCGCTGATGTCGGCGTCGCGCACCACCTCCTCCTCGACGATGGTCTCGGCGATCTGCAAGGCCACCACGGCGGCGGCCAGGATGCCGATCGCTTCGATCACCTCCTGCGCGGCGGCCAGCCCGAGGTCGAGGCCCGCCGCCTCCCAGCCCATGCGGGCGCCGATGACGATCAGGAACAGCGCGCCGGCCGTGAACAGCAGCGCGATCAGCGCGTGCACCAGGCCGAAGGCCAACATCAGTTTTTTCATTTGGGGTACCTATTCAGTGATGTCCGCATTGTATGGCGATATTTCCGCACGTAATGTTCGCTACATATCATATGGCGCGGCGGATATTGGATAATATGATGTCACTACAAACACCGAAGGGATGGACATGACCGCTCGCCCGCTATTCGCCTTGCTGCTGTGCGCCGCCGCGCCGTTCGCCTTCAGCCAGATGCCGCCCAAGGACACCGTGTCCGGCGCCAAGGACCATCCGCTGCTGTCGCGCTTCGAAGGCGCCAAGCTGGTCGGCTACCAGGTCAAGGAATTCGACGAGGCGGTACTGCCCGCCGGCAAACGGGTCGCCGACAAGAACGGCCAGCCGGCGTTCGAACAGACGCTGACGCTGGAAGGCAAGCATACCCGCATCGCCTATGTCTTTCCCAAGGAACGCTCGTCGCTGGAAGTGATGCGCAACTACCAGGCCGCGCTCGACAAGGCGGGCTTCAAGACCGTCTTCGCCTGCGCCAAGGAGAATTGCGGTAGCGCCTTCGGCGAGTTCTGGAATGAAAAACGCGTCAGCGATAACTTCATCCAGGGCGGCGAGATCGCGTATGCGCCGTTCAACTACGGCCGCATGGAGCCGCGCTATCTGCTGGCCAAGGGCGCGACCAAGGACGGCCGCCCGGTCCACGCGCTGGTGTACACGGTGGCGCCGGTGCAGGACAAGAACGGCGGCCTGTACCTGGAGGTGGTCGAAGGCAAGGCGATGGAGGGCGGCAAGGTCAGCGCCAACCTGGACGCGGCCGCCATGGCCAAAGGCATCGCGGCCGAAGGCAAGGTGGCGGTGTACGGCGTCTACTTCGACACCGGCAAGTCCGACGTCAAGCCGGAATCGAAGGCGGCGCTGGGCGAAATGGCCAAGCTGCTGCAGCAGGACGGCAAGCTGAAAGTGTACGTGGTCGGGCATACCGACAACCAGGGCGTGCTGGCGCAGAACGTCGATCTGTCGCAGAAACGCGCCGAAGCGGTGATCAAGGCGCTGGCGGCCGACTACAAGGTGGACGCCAAGCGCCTCAGCGCCAAGGGCGTGGCCTCGTACGCTCCGGTGGCGTCGAACGACGCCGATGCCGGTCGACAGTTGAACCGTCGCGTGGAACTGGTCAAGCAATAACATGGCACAAATCTATCCCACCGGCTGGCAGGAAATGTCGGCCACCGGCAGCGCGGCGCGCGAGATCGAGACGCTGACTTACCTCAGTGCCGCGTTGGCCGAGGCGCCCTACCGCATCTACCACGGCGTCCACTGGACCAACGTCGAGAAGGGTTTCTCCGCCTACGACGAGATCGACTTCATCATCGTCGCGCCGAACGGCCGCGTGCTGTTGATGGAGCAGAAGTCGGGCTTCCTCAACGAAACGCCGGACGGGCTGGTGAAGCATTACGCCGGCAAGCCGCGCAAGGTGGCCAACCACATCATGCGCTCGATCAAGGGGCTGACCGAGCGCTTCGGCAGCGAGCTGTCGATCGACTACCTGCTGTACTGTCCCGACTACATCGTGCGCGACCCGCACCTGGCCGGCATCGACCCGCGCCACATCATCGACGCCAACAGCAAGCAGCGCCTGGCCGAGGTGATCCGCGAGACATTGCCGGTGACCGACGCCGTGCCGAACGAGCAGCACGACAAGGTCACGCGCTTCCTCGGCAACATGCTGAGCCTGCGGCCCGATCCCAGCTCGATGATCGGCAACGCCGCCGAGATGGTGGCGCGGCTGTCCGGCGGCTTGGCGACCTGGGCGCGGCGGCTGGAGTTCGAGCCGTTCCGCCTGCACGTGGTGGGCACGGCCGGCAGCGGCAAGACCCAGTTGGCGCTGGCCGAGTTCTCCGCCGCGCTCGACGCCGGCCTGTGTCCGCTGTACGTGTGCTACAACCGGCCGCTGGCCGATCATATCGAAAGCCTGGTGCCGCGCGGCGGCCGGGTCACCAGCTTTCACATGCTCAGCGACGCCTTCGCCCGCGAACGGGGGCAGACGCCCAACTACGCCTCGCCCAACGTGTGGGAGGACATTGAAGCGCAGATGACCGCCTCGCCGCTGCCGGAAAGCTGGAAATACGACGTGCTGATCATCGACGAGGGGCAGGATTTCTCGGTGGCCTGGCGCGACATCCTGCTGCGCATGCTGCGCGACGAGGGCCGCGCGATCTGGCTGGAGGATCCGAACCAGAACCTGTACGGCCGCGACAGCGTGCCGCTGCCGGGCTGGGTCAAGCTGCACTCGGACACCAACTACCGCAGCCCGCGCCAGATCGTCAAGATCCTGGCCTCGATCGGCGCGACGCAGTCGCCGGTGGAGGCCGGCAGCCCGTTCAAGGGCGCCGACATCGAGGAGCTGACCTATCCGGAGGGCGACACCGAAGCGATGCTGGCGCAGACGCGGCGCGCGGTGACGTTGTGCCTGGGCGCCGGCTTCGCGCGGCACGACATCGCGATCGCCTCATTCCGAGGCCGGGAAAAGTCTGAGATCCTGCACCTGGACCAGTTGAGCGAGGTGCATACGCTGAAGTCGTTCACCGGCGAGTACGACCTGTTCGGCAATCCGCAGTACCGCGACGGTGGGCTGCTGGCGGAATCAGTGTACCGCTTCAAGGGTCAGTCGGCGCCGGCGATCATCTTCACCGAGATCGACTTCGCCGAAATCGACCAGCTGGTGCTGCGCAAACTGTTCGTCGGCATGACCCGGGCGCGGCTGAAACTGGTGCTGGTCCTCAGCGAGCGGGCCGAGCAACAGCTGCTGGACCGGATTTAACGGCTAACCACCCGCCAGCTTGCGCGGACGCCCACCCTTCATGCCATTCTCGCGCGAGGTGTTGGTCTTGACCGTGCTGCTGCGGCTGCCATTGCGGCTCGCCGCGACAGCAACGGCGAGCCTCATCAATGACTCGCTTGCCGCCACCAGCCCGACGATCGAGATATGCAAATCATTTTCGTCAAGACAGATGGCTATTCCGCCTAAACCAAGCCTCAGACGCATTCGTTCCGCGTGGCTCAAGCTGTTTAATTCAGGATATCGCTGGACCGGTAGCGCCACCGCGCTCTGATCTTCCAGGGTAATGAGCAATAGTTCCAGTGCTGGTAAGTATTGCACGGCGATAGCTAATACCTGCCGCTTTTCCTGAAGTCGCCCGCGAGCGACGGCCCGCTTAAGTATCTTTTGACTGACCGGCTCATCCACGTCGATCGCCGCACTTACCGCTTTCATAGTTCTATCTCCACCGTGTCGGGCCGCCCTTTCAAGCGGAGCGTCGTACGATTCCTGTCCACGTCGAACTGCGCAGATTCGATGAGATAAATTACATTGCCAGCCGCAGTCCAACCTTGATTTTCCAGACAAGTCGAATGCATGCTATACCACCAAGCTATGCGAGCGCCGCGCAAATTCGCAGGTTGCCCCAACGTGAGTCTGACATTCTCCAACACCCGGATGCTCTGCCGACTCCCAGTCGGCACGACATCCAGCAAACGCACTCGATGATGCAGGAAGCTAAACTCGAAGCGCGCACGCCACTTCTCCGTGGCGACGTGTGCATGTGGCGGACAATGCTCGTCCCGTGTCATCACGATAATGTCTAGCCCTCTATACCTACAGATTTTCATAATAACCTAACAGTTAGGTTTTACAAATTTTTTACTGACTTCAAAGTGATAGATTTGAAAAATTCGATTTTGAGCTTGATCAGACCAAGCCGGCATGTTGCCGTATTTTTCACATTATGAAAACGAAACCCATTCCACGAGAGGGTTTTCGCCAAAGAAGCGTAGGACAGTCTAAAATAAGCACTTTGGCGAGGAAGCAACCGTGCTGGCCCCGTCGAACACTTTTCCAAACACTACGTATACAAGGGAATGACCATGTCAACACCAAAGTCAAAAATCATCTACACACTGACTGACGAGGCGCCGCTGCTGGCGACGTATTCCCTGCTACCGATTATCCAGAAGTTCACCGCGCCGGCCGGCGTGGACGTGGTCGCCAGCGACATCTCGGTCGCCGCCCGCGTGCTGGCCGAGTTCCCGGAATTCCTGAGCGACGACCAAAAAGTCCCGAACACCCTGGCCGAACTGGGCGCCCTGACCCAGCTGTCGGACACCAACATCATCAAACTGCCGAACATCAGCGCCTCCGTGTCGCAGCTGGTCGCCTGCGTGCGCGAACTGCAAAGCCGCGGCTACAAGCTGCCGGACTACCCGGAAGACGCGAAAACCGACGAAGACAAGGCGCTGAAAGCCCGCTACGGCAAGTGCATCGGCAGCTCGGTCAACCCGGTCCTGCGCGAAGGTAACTCCGACCGCCGCGCGCCGAAGGCGGTCAAAGAGTTCGCCCGCAAGAACCCGCACTCGATGGGCGAATGGAGCCAGGCCTCCCGCACCCACGTCTCGCACATGCATGCCGGCGACTTCTACCACGGCGAAAAATCGCTGACCCTGGACAAGCCGCGCGACGTCAAGATGGAACTGCAAACCGCTTCCGGCAAAACCATCGTGCTGAAACCGAAGGTCTCGCTGCAAGCCGGCGAAATCATCGACAGCATGTTCATGAGCAAAAAAGCGCTGCTGGAGTTCTACGAGAAGGAACTGGACGACGCCTACAAGACCGGCGTGATGTTCTCGCTGCACGTCAAGGCGACCATGATGAAGGTGTCGCACCCGATCGTGTTCGGCCACTGCGTGCGCATCTTCTACAAGGACGCGTTCGCCAAGCACGCCAAACTGTTCGATGAACTGGGCGTCAACGTCAACAACGGCATGGCCAACCTGTACGAGAAAATCGACACCCTGCCGGCATCGCAGAAGGACGAAATCCTGAAGGACCTGCACGCCTGCCACGAACACCGTCCGGAACTGGCGATGGTCGATTCGGCCAAGGGTATCACCAACTTCCACTCGCCGAACGACATCATCGTCGACGCGTCGATGCCGGCCATGATCCGCATCGGCGGCAAGATGTGGGGCGCCGACGGCCGTCCGAAGGATGTCAAGGCCGTGATGCCGGAGTCGACCTTCGCCCGCATCTACCAGGAAATGATCAACTTCTGCAAATGGCATGGCAACTTCGATCCGAAGACCATGGGCACGGTGCCGAACGTCGGCCTGATGGCGCAGCAAGCCGAGGAATACGGTTCGCACGACAAGACCTTTGAAGTGGCCGAAGCCGGCATCGCCAACATCGTCGACCTCGCCACCGGCGAAGTGCTGCTGTCGCAGAGCGTCGAAGAAGGCGACATCTGGCGCATGTGCCAGGTCAAGGACGCACCGATCCGCGACTGGGTCAAGCTGGCCGTGACCCGCGCCCGCAACTCCGGCATGCCGGCCGTGTTCTGGCTCGACCCGTACCGTCCGCACGAGAACGAAGTCATCAAGAAGGTCCAGCTGTACCTGAAGGACCACGACACCAAGGGCCTGGACATCCAGATCATGTCGCAAGTGCGCGCCATGCGCTACACGCTGGAGCGCGTCGCGCGCGGCCTGGACACCATCTCGGTGACCGGCAACATCCTGCGCGACTACCTGACCGACCTGTTCCCGATCCTGGAACTGGGCACCTCGGCCAAGATGCTGTCGATCGTGCCGCTGATGGCCGGTGGCGGCATGTACGAGACCGGTGCCGGCGGTTCGGCACCGAAGCACGTCAAGCAGCTGGTCGAAGAGAACCACCTGCGTTGGGATTCGCTGGGCGAGTTCCTGGCCTTGGCCGTGTCGCTGGAAGACATGGGCATCAAGACCGGCAACGCCAAGGCCAAGATCCTGGCCAAGACGCTGGACGAAGCGACCGGCAAGCTGCTGGACAACAACCAGTCGCCATCGCCACGCACCGGCGAGCTGGACAATCGCGGCAGCCACTTCTACCTGTCGCTGTACTGGGCGCAGGCCTTGGCAGCGCAATCGGACGACGCCGAGCTGAAGGCGCACTTCGCGCCGCTGGCCAAGGCGCTGGCCGACAACGAAGGCAAGATCGTTGGCGAGCTGAAGGACGTTCAAGGCAAGGCGATGGACATCGGCGGTTACTACTACCCGGATCCAGCCAAGACCGAAGCCGTGATGCGTCCAAGCGCCAGCTTCAACGCGGCGCTGGAATCGATCTGATTCTAGAGTAGCGTCTGTCGAAATTTAAACGGCCAGCGTCTCAGACGCTGGCCGTTTTTCGAACCGGGGGAAACCATGTTGACGACCGAAGCTGCGGCTGGGCTGATGCAATGCAGCCGTTCATATCTCAGCATGATGATCGACAACAAAAAGTTGGCCAACGCCTCTCGCAGCGCGGCGGGTCAATGGCTCGTGCCGGAATCGTCGGTCCGCGCCTGGATCGAAGAGCGCGACGCCAAAGCCACAAACGCCGATTATCACGCGGCGGCCGAAGAAAGCGGAATGTACGATATTCCAGAAACTGCCTTCATAAAAGCGAACAAGCGCCGCCACGCCTGAAATGGCACCTCATCACCCACTGTCGCCAGGCGGAGTCACGCATACGCTATTGGATGCTAATGCCTTGCTGCCTCCACGGCTACAGGTGCGTCAATAGCCTGAAGAATGCGCCCTACACCCGTGCCCGAATATTAGAAGCGCGGGCGTGGGGCATGAAAACTCCCTAGTTGCCACCAATCGCGAGCATTGGTGCGCGCTGCGCACCATGGTAATGCCCGCCAGCGGGCTAGCGGCGGCGGGGAGACAAGCCTACGATGAATCACACCTCATCGCAGCGCCCACTCAGGAGATCTCCATGTCCACCACCACCGCCTCGAAAGGCGTGCAATTCGCGTTACTGGAAGGCCGGCTGCTTGCAGGCGACATCGACAAAGCCGGCTTCATCGCGCAGGCCACCGAGCTCGGCCTGCCGCGCGCCGACATCGCCGACGCCGCCGACAAGTTCATCGCCATCGCCGTCAACCAGGCCGTCCGCTCCGCCGACCTGCGCGCCAGCTACGACTACATCGTGGTCGGTTCCGGCGCCGCCGGCTCGGTGGTGGCGCGCCGCCTCGCCGAGAAGCGCGATACGCGCGTGCTGCTGCTCGAAGCGGGCGGCAACGATCTGCACGCCAGCATCCTGGTCACCGAAACCTGGTTCTACAGTCAGGGCGGCGAGTTCGACTGGGCCTTCTCTGCGGAACCCGACGCGCACGTCAACCAGCGTTCGATCGCGCAGGCGATGGGCAAGGCGCTGGGCGGCGGCACCAGCATCAACGGCATGGTGTGGGCGCGCGGCCACCAGCATGATTTCGATTATTGGGAACGGGCGGCGGACGACAGCGCCTGGGGCTATCGCCATGTGCTCGACATCTACCGCCGCATCGAGGACTGGCACGGCGCACCCGATCCGGCGCGGCGCGGCAGCGGCGGCGAAGTGTTCGTACAGCCGGCCCCGGACGCCGCGCCGATCGCCTCGGCCTTCCTGGCCGGCGCGGCCGGCCTGGGGATTCCGACCTTCGCCGACCAGAATGGCGCCATGCAGGAAGGCCCCGGCGGCGGCGCCATCACCAACGTCCGCATCCGCGACGGGCGGCGGCTGAACATGCCGGCCAGCTACCTGTACCCGGTGATGGACCAGGACAATTTGACCGTGCTGCGCAACGCCCATGTGCGCCGCCTGACCAGCGACGGCGACACCATCACCGGCGTGGAATTCGAGTGGCGCGGCAGCATCCACAGCGTCGCCGCATCGGCCGAGGTGGTGCTGTCGGCCGGCGCGATCCAGACGCCCAAGCTGCTGATGCTGTCGGGCATAGGCGACCAGGCGCAGCTGGACCGCTTCGGCATCCCGGTACTGTCCGCCTTGCCCGGCGTCGGGCAGAATTTCCAGGACCATCCGATCATCGGCGGCGGCTTGTGGGAGGCGCCCGGTCCACTGCCGACGCGCAACAACGCGGCCGAAGCCAATCTGTTCACCAAGAGCCGCCCCGGCCTCGCCACGCCGGACCTGCATCTCTGGCAGGTCGAGGCGCCGTATCTGTCCGAGGTGACCATGCAATACGCCAGCGAGAACGTGTGGTCGATCAGCCCCGGACTGGCGCGGCCGGAGAGTCGTGGCTTCCTGCGCCTGAAATCGGCGAACCCCTATGACGCGGTCGAGATCCACGCCAATATGCTCGGCGATGCGCGCGATCTGATCGCCTTGCGCGAAGGCATGCGGATCGCGCGCGAGATCGGCAACTCCGAGGCGATGAAGCCCTTCGTCAAGCGCGAGATCCTGCCGGGGCCGGTCGAAGGCGAGGCCTTGGACGACCTGATCCGCAACGGCGCGATGTCGATGCACCATCCAACCTGCACCGCCAAGATGGGAAGGGACGATATGTCGGTGGTGGATGCGAAGCTGCGCGTCTATGGAGTGAAGAACCTGCGCATCGCCGATGGCTCGGTGATGCCGCGCATCACCACCGGCAATACGCAGGCGCCGTGCGTCATCATCGGCGAACGGTTGGCCGAGATCCTCAACGACTAGCGCGGTGCGGCGGCGGCCTGGGCCTGCGCGGCGCGCAGGATGCGGAGCACGTTGCCGCTCCACATTTTCTGCAGGTCGGCGTCGGCGTAGCCGGCCGCTTTCAGGCGGGCGGTGATGCGCGGCAGGTCGGTGACGTTTTGCAGGCCGGCGATGCCGCCGCCGCCGTCGAAGTCGGCGCCGAAGCAAACGTGCTCCGGACCCGCCACGGCGATCACGTGCAGCAGCGCTGTCATGTATTGGTCGAAGGTGGCGTTCCAGATCGGCGCGGTTTTGTCCATTGCGATCCAGCGTGCGCTCAACTCGGCCTGGCTGGCGGGATTCAGCGACGAGATGTGCTCGCTTTGGTCGAACAAGGCCAGGCGCTCCTCGCCCATCTCCGCCTTGCCCAGGTAGATGGTGCTGAAGCACAGCGCGCCGCCGGATGCGGCCAGCTTGCGCAGGCGCGCGTCGTCGAGGTTGCGCGGGTGGTCGAACATCGCGCGCGAGCCGGAGTGCGACAGCAGGATCGGCGCGGTCGATTGCGCCAGCAGTTGATCGAAGCTGGCATCGGAAGCGTGGCTGGCGTCGATGACCATGCCGAGCCGGTTCATCTCGCTGACCCAGGCGCGGCCCAGCGGACTCAGGCCGTTCCAGCGCGGCTTGTCCGTGGCGGAGTCGGCGAACTGGTTGTTCTCGGTGTGGACGATGCCGGCCAGGCGTACGCCCTGGCGTTGGTAGTCGGCCAGGCCGGCCACGCTCTCGCCCAGCGGGTAGCTGTTTTCGATGCTCTTGAAGGCGATCAGCTTGCCTTTGGCATCCAGCGCCAGCGCGTCGTCGGCGCTGCGGGCGGCGCCGATGCGGTCGCCGAAGCGGACGACCATCGCGTCGATTTCTTTTGAACGGGTCTGCGCCCAGGTATTGGCGGCGGCGTAGCCTTCCGGTGTCAGCGGGCCTTGCGGGGTGAAGATGGCGAAGAAGCCGCCGTCCAGATTGCCGTCGGCCATGCGCGCCAGGTCGACCTGCGCCATCTCGGTGGCCGGATCGTGGCGGTCGGCGAAGCTCCAGCCGGCGCGGCCGAAGTGGACCGGGCTGTCCAGGTGCGTGTCCAGCGTCAGCAGCCTGGCGTGGCCCGCATCTGCGAGGGCCGAGCCGGGCGCGGGGGAGCGGATCGGGCCGGCCGGCGTTGCGTGGTTCGCGTCGGCGAGCGTCGGCCCAGGCGCGGCGGCGCGGGTCGAGGCCGCAGGCGTTGCGTGGCCAGCGTCGGCGCCGGTCTGGCCGGTTGGCGTGGCGGCGCAGCCCGCCAGGGTCAACAACGCGGCCGCCGCCGCGCCACAAGTCATACGTCGCATCATTGTTTGCCCTTTACCGGCGTGAAGTTCAAGTCATGATAATCCCAGCTGAAGTCGGCGATCGGCGACGCGGCCTTCATCGTCATGCGCGCGACCTTGCCGTCCTGGTCCAGCGCAAAGGTAACATACGCGGGCTCGATAGTCTTGTCATCGAAGCGCGTGATGTAGGTGTCGTACTGCCAGTGCTCCAGCTTGCCGCCCATGCGCGGGGTCGACTTGAAGTCGATGCCCAGCCCGGCCGGCGTGGCGGCGATTTCGATATCGCCGTACCACGGATCCTTGTACGTCCCGGCCAGCGAGGCTGGCGTCACCGACGGTCCGACCTTGGCCGGGCTGGCTTGCGCGGATTTCAGCAGGTCGAGTCCCTGCGTCACCTGTTGTTTGCTGAAGGCCTGGAACTTGGCCGGCCAGTCGGCGGCCGCGAAGCCCAAGTAGTGGTCCATCAGCTCGTACATCAGGCCGCGAATGAGGGCGCCGTCCTCGCTGTTGATGGTGATGGCGAAACCAACCTTTTTCTCCGGCAGGATCACCACGGCGGTCTTGAAGCCGAACACCGCGCCGCCGTGCCAGATCACCCGCACGCCGCGATAGTCGACCACGTCCCAGCCGAGGGCGTAGCTGGAAAATTGCGATTGCAGCGGCTTGAGTTCGGGCGGCATCTGGCTGATCGGCATCTGCACCACCGGCGCCCACATCTGCTGGTGCGCCTTGTCGCTGAACACGCGCTGGCCGTCGGCGGTCTTGCCGGCCGCCAGCTGCACTTGCAGCCAGCGCGCCAGGTCGTTGGCGCTGCTGGCGATGCCGCCGGCCGGCGCGGCGTTGCGACCCAGGTCGTCGCGCTCGTCGAGGCGTTCCTGGTCGCCGGCGCCGCGCAGGCCGCCGTTCATGCGGGCGTGTGGGTAGGCGCGGTCTTCGGTGGCGAAGTTGCGTTCGTTGTCGGCGGTCGAGGTGCGCATGCCGGCCGGCAGCAGCACGTGATCGCGCACGTAGTCTTCCCAGCGCTGGCCGCTGACGGCTTCGATCAGTTGGCCCGCCACCACGTACATCAGGTTGGAGTAGGCGAAGGTGGTGCGGAAGCTGGTGGTGGGTTTCAGGTAGCGCAGGCGGCGCACGGCTTCGGCGCGCGAGACGTTGCTGCGCGGGACGAACAGCAGGTCGCCGGTGCCGTAGCCGAGGCCGCTGCGGTGGACCAGCAGGTCGCGGATCGTCAGTTCGCGCGTGACCCAGGGGTCGGCCATGCGGAAGTCCGGCAGGTGGTCGATCACTGGGTCGTCCCAGCCGATTTTTCCGGCGTCTACCAGGGTCGCCAGGGCGGCGGTGGTGAAGGCTTTGCTGGTGGAGCCGATCGGGAACAGGGTGTCGGCGTCGACCGTCGCCGGGGCGCCCAGCTGGCGGATGCCGTAGCCGCGCGCCAGGGTGGTCTTGCCGTCTTCGACGATGGCGATCGCCATGCCGGGGACGCCGATCTGTTTGCGCAGGGCTTCGACGCGGGCGTCGAAATGGGCAGGCGGTGCGGCGGCGCATGTGCCGGCTGCGGCCATCAAGGTGAGGGTCATGGCCAGCGCCCGCGTTAGCGGCCTGGCCAGAGGGAGCATCAAGGTCAGGCGTGGCATCCGGGCCAGCGGCTGAGGCGGGCGCGGCGTCTGCGGCAGCGGCTGGGCCGAGCGCGGCGTCTGCGGCAGCGGCCGGGCCACGGGGGACGGCTGCGGCAGCGGCTGGGCCGGGCGCGGCGTCTGCTGCAGCGGCTGGGCCAGGCGCGGCGTTTGCTGCAGCGGCCGGGCTACGGGGGACGGCTGCTGCAGCGGCTGGGCCGAGCGCGGCGTTTGCTGCAGCGGCCCGGCCACGGGGGACGCATGCGGCAGCGGCTGGCCCAGGCGCGACGTTTGCGGCAGCGGCCGGGCCGAGCGCGGCGTCTGCGGCAGCGGCCCGGCCACGGGGGACGCATGCGGCAGCGGCCCGGCCACGGGGGACGCATGCGGCAGCGGCTGGGCCGGGCGTGATGCCTGCGGCAACGGCCGGGCCACGGGGGACGCATGCGGCAGCGGCTGGGCCGGGCGTGGTGCTTGCGGCAAGGGCCGGGCTACTGGGGACGCGTGCGGCAGCGGCTGGGCCGGGCGCGGTGTGTGCGGCAGCGGCCGGGCGTGGAGCGGCGGCGTTGTCGGGTGTGCGAGCGGGGGGATCGGCTTGTTCATGCTTGCTCCTGGTTGGCAAGGCAGGCGTCCAGCAGCCGCTCGAAGGCGGCGCCGCCTCGGATGGGATCGGCGACCGGCAGGCCCAGCCGCTGCGACAGCGCGTCGATCTCGGCCTGCGCCGCCTCCGGCGTCATGGCCGACGTGTTCAGTGCGACGCCGGCGCATGCGATGTCGGGATTGGTGACGCGCCCCAGCGCCACGGTCTGCGCGATCACCGCTTCGATCGTCGGCAGCGGCTTGGCCGGAAAGCCGAGGATATGGCTGCGCCCCGGATCGTGGCACACCACGAACAGGTCCGGCTGGCTGCCATGCAACAGCCCCAGCGACACGCCGGCATACGCCGGATGGAACAAGGAGCCCTGCCCCTCGATCACGTCCAGATGATCCGGCGCGGCGGCCGGGCTGAGCATCTCCGCCGCGCCGGCCACGAAGTCGGCCACCACCGCGTCGATCGGCATGCCGCCGCCGGCGATCAGGATGCCGGTCTGGCCGCTGGCGCGAAAATCGACCGCCACGCCGCGTGCGCGCAACGCCCGCGTCAGCGCCAGCGCCGTGTACTTCTTGCCCAGCGCGCAATCGGTGCCGACCGTCAGCAGCCGCCGGCCGGGCCGCTTCACCCCGCTGGCGACCGGAATATCGGCCGGCGGCGTGCGGATATCGATCAGGCGCCGCCCCAGCCGCCCTGCCGCCTCGCGCAACGGCGGCAACTGCGCCAGCTTGACGTGCATGCCGGACACCAGATCCAGCCCGGCCTCCAGCGCCTCCAGCAGCGCCGGCACCCAGGCCTCCGGGATCATGCCGCCCGGCGCGGCGACGCCGATCACCAGCGCGGTCGCGCCAAGGTCATGCGCCTGCCGCGCGGTCATCGGCGTCAGGCCGGTGCTGACGGTGGCGGCCGGCAGCGCCAGCTCGCCGACGCAACGCTCGCCGGCCCAATCGCGCAAACCGAAGGCGGTCTTGGCGTAGCCCGGCTCGACGGTATCGCCGAGAAACAGCAGATACCGGCCCAGTGTGTTGTCCGCAGTCGGATTCAGCATCAAGTTCAATACTCCTTGGTCAGCGTCACGCCCAGCGTGCGCGGTGCGATGATGCCGGTGGCGATGGCGCCGCCCGGATACAGGTTGGCGCCGTTGCCGGTCTGCGGCGAGGTCGACAACTTGCCCTTGCTGTTGCCGAGGTTCTTGCCATAGGCCTCAAGCGTCCACGAACCCAGCTCGACACCGAAATGCGCATCGACCACGTTGTACGACGGCAGCTCGCGCTGGCGACCGTTGGCGGTGCGGAAGTCGGCGTCGAAGGCGCCAGACTGGTGCGCCAGATGACGCAGCGATACCCCGGCATAGGCCGGCGTGGTCGCGCCCAGACTCCAGCGGTAATCCGCGCCGACACCGATGCTGAGCTTGGGCGAAAACGGCAACTTGTCGCCCTCGACGCCGCCGACCAGCGGACTGGTGCTGCCGTCCAGGCGCGCGTTGTTGTAGGCGCCATTCGCCGACAAACGCAAGCCGGTCATCGGCCGCAAGGTGGCGCTGAACTCCAGGCCGTCCGAGGTGGCGCCGACGCCATTGGTGTTGACGCCGAAGCCGTTGACGATGGCCAGCAGCTGGATGTCCTTCCAATCGATATGGAAGGCGGCCACGTCGAAGGACAGCATACCGTCGCGGCTCAGGGACTTGAAGCCAACCTCATAGCTGATCACCGAATCCGAACCGTAGGTGGTCGGCGTGCCGGCCGGCGGATTCGGCGGCAGCACGTTCGGGCCGCCGGGACGGAAGCCCTTGGCCACGCGCGCGTACAACGAATTGCGGTCGTCGATCTTGAACTTCGGCGCCACCGCGTAGGTGTACACGTGCTCGGACGACGCGGCGGTATTGGTGGAGGCGCCGCCGGCCAGCGCGCCGTCCTGAGTCTGCAACGCGTCCTGCTTGTTGTGGCTGTAGCGCCCGCCGAGGTCGAGGTCGTAACGCGCGCCGAGGTGGATGGTGGTGTTGGCGAAGGCGGCATACTCCTTGTACTTGGAGTCCAGCGACAATTCGGCCAGCGTCGGCAAGCCGGTCAGCGGCGTCAGCGTACCGGGCGCGACCGCCACGTAACGCTGCTTGATCAGGCCGTCCTCGTTGGTGTAGTAGACGCCTGCCAGCCAGTCGACCATGCCGGACTGGTTGGAACTGAGCCGCAGCTCCTGCGTGAACTTCTTCAGATTGGTGTTCTGGCCCAGATACAGCTCGTTGGCCGGACCGAAGGCGCCCTCGATCAGGCCGCTCAGATTGTAGGTGGCGTCGTCCCGGTAGGTCTGCTTCTGCGTGCTGGAACTGGTCGACGAGGTCAGGTTGGCCCAGCCCATGTTCCAGTTCAGCGTGGCGTTGTAGACGCGGTATTTGACGTTGTGGAACTGCGGCACGAATTGCGATTGGGTCGGACGGCCGTACAGCGTGGCCAGCGTCTGGGGATCGCTTTCCACCGTGCTCGGCGCGTCGACCTCGATGTTCTGCGCCACCGTCGACAGCCGCACAGAAAAATCCTTGCTCGGCGTGTACAGCAGCGAAGCGCGGCCGCCGTAGTTGCGCGATTTGTTGATGTCGTTGGCGCGGTCCGAGCCCTCGGTGCCGATCGAATCGATGAAGCCCGGCTCCTTGGTGTACGAACCGGAGGCGCGGAACGCCAGCGTATCGCTGATCGGCGTGTTGACCACCAGGTTGGAACGGTAGGCCACCTTGCCGCCGTCGACCGCCGCCGCGCCGGCGCGCACCCGCATCAGGAAGTGATCGGTCTCCGGCGCGTTGGTGACGAATTTGAGCAGGCCGCCCAGCGAGCTGGCGCCATACAACGCGCCCTGCGGACCGCGCAGCACTTCCACCCGCGCCATGTCGAAGGTATCGAAGTCGCCGGCCAGCACGGCGCCGTTGACCAGGCCGCTGCTGGAGCCGAACGGCGTTTCATCCATGTACACCGCCACCGTCGACGCGACGCCGCCGGTGTCGAGGCCGCGCATCACCAGCCGCCCTTCGCCAGGCGTACTCTGCACCAGTTGCAGGCTCGGCACCAGCTTCAGATAGTCGGCGAAGGTGCTGGCCTGTTCGCGTTCCAGCGTTTCACCGCTGATCACCGACACCGACTGCGCCACGTCGAGCGTCGATTGCGGACGCTTTTGCGCGGTCACCATCACCTGCTGCACTTCCGGTTCGTCGGCCGCGTAGGCCCCCGTGACGGCTAGCGCCATCGACGTCAACAACAAACTGCTAGATAGCTTCAACATGTGCTTCTCCCGGTTGGATGTGCTTGGTTTTGGATTTATTGATGTTTTCAGTTGCAGGATTCAGCAGCCACAGCAGCCCTGCGGCGATCGCCGCCAGCGCCGCCAGCAGCGCGAAGAAGCTGCCGTGCTCGAAGCGGCTCCACAGGCTGCCGACCAGGCCGGCGCTGAGGCTGCCGGTGAAGGTGATCAGGAACCAGGCCGCCACGGTGGTGGTGCCCAGGTTGAGCGGCGCCAGCCTGGCGAACAGGCCGAGGCCGGTCGGCAGGATGAACAGCTCGCCGAAGGTGAAGGCGACGAAGAACAGCGCCAGCCACACCCACGAGGTGGTGTGTCCGCCGGCGCTCCAGGCCAGCCCGGCCAGCAGCAGGTAGGAAGCGGAAATGATCAGCGCGCCCAGCGCCATGCGGCGCGCCGGCGGCTGGTCGTGGCCGGCGTCGGCGCGGCGGCGCCACCAGGCCAGCAACGGCGGCGTCATCAGCATGACGAACAAGGGATTGAGCGACTGGAACCAGGTCATCGGAATCAGGAAGCCGCCGGCCTGGCGGTCCAGTCCGGTGTCGGCCCACAGCGCCACGGTGTTGCCCACCTGCTCGTAGGCGGAGCGGAACACCGTCACCGCGACGCCGATGCCGACCAGCACCAGCAAGGTCTGGCGGTCGAAGCCGCCCTTGGGCGTGGCCGCGTCCGACTTGGCCGGCCGCGCCGGTTCCGGCGGCAGGTGGCGCTGTCCGCTCAGATAGATCGCCAAGCCAACCAGCATGCCGACGCCGGCCAGGCCGAAGCCGTAGTGCCAGCCGTAGACCTCGCCGATGGTGCCGCACAGCAACGGCGCCAGGAAGCCGCCGATGTTGACGCCGACGTAGTAGACGTTATAGGCCCAGCCACGGCGCGGATCGTCGCGGCGGTACAGGTCGCCGACCTGGCTCGGCAAGGTCGGCAGGAACAGGCCGTTGCCCAGCGCGATGGTGGCCAGCGCCAGGTAGAACAGCGGTTCGAACGCCATCATGAAATGGCCGGCCGCCATCACCGACGCGCCGATGATGACCGCGCGCCGTTTGCCGAGGAAGCGATCCACCATGATGCCGCCGATGATGGGCGTGAAATAAGCGCAGGCGGTGTAGGCGCCGTAGATGAAGGAGGCTTGCGCCTGCCCCAGCAGCAGCTGCTTGGTCATGAAATAGACCAGCAGCGCGCGCATGCCGTAATAGGAAAACTGTTCCCACATATTGGTCAGGAACAGCACCGTCAGGCCGCGCGGGTGGCCGAACCAGCTGCGCTCGTCGCTCATGGCGCCACCTTGGCGCCGACGCCCCAGACCTCGGCCGAGGACCAGACGTTGCCATGCACATAGTCGACGCTGGGTTGGCGGTCGGCGCTGAGGAAGGTCGGACCGTCGAGATCGACGATGTCGCACAGCTGGCCCAGCACGAAGCTGGGCGCCATCGCCAGGCTGGAGCCGCCCATATTACCGACCATCACATCCAGTCCAAGACGGCGCGCTTCCGCCGCCATCAGCAAGCCCTCGGTCAGGCCGCCGCACTTGTCGAGCTTGATGTTGATGACGTCGTAGCGGCCCACCGCCGACGGCACATCGGCCAGGGTCAGGATGCTCTCGTCGCCGGCGATCGGGATCGGCGACTGGTAGCCTTCCAGATCGGCCTCCTTGCCGCGCGCCAGCGGCTGCTCCAGCAGCGACACGTTGTGCGTTACCAACCCCGCCACCAGCGCATCCATCTGTCCGATGCCGAAGCCCTGGTTGCCGTCGACGCCCAGCCACACCTCGGGCCGCGCGGCGCGGATCGCCGCCACCCGAGCCAGGTCCAGCTCGGTATCGCCGGTCAGCTTGACCTTGATGGCGCGCGCCTGGACGCAGCGCAGCGCGGCCTGGGCCATCAATTGCGGCTCGTCGGCGCCGAGCGTGAAAGTGGTGCGCAGCGCGCGCGGCGCGGCCTGCCCGGCCAGACGCCAGACCGGCATGCCGTGGCGTGCCGCCTCCAGATCCCACAGCGCGCAGTCGACCGCGTTGCGGGCGCCGCCGGGCGGCATCAGCGCACGCAGCTCTTCGCGGCTGGGATCGGCTTCGATGACGTCGCGGAAGCGCTCCAGCTCGGCCAGCATGTGCGGCGCGTCGTCCTTCAGGTAATACACGCCGTCGCCTTCGCCCCTGCCCAGGAAGCGGCCGTCGCTGAGGGTGACCACCACCACGTCGAAGCGCTCGAACAGGTAGCCGGAGATGCGGAACGGTTGCGCCAGCCGCAGCGATTCGGTGGCGACGCTGAGTGTCAGGCGGCCCATTAGTAGTTCACCGTGAAAGCGACCAGGCCGAAGCGCAGCGCGACATAGAACAGCAGCAGCGCCGAGGCCAGCACCAGCACGCTCCACAGCTTGCGCAGCCAGCCACGGCCGTCGGTCAGCGCCAGTTGCAGATTGCGTGCGCTGATGACGATGGTGGCGACGAACACCAGCACGCCCACCACTTGCAGCAGCCACAGATAGGGATCGCTTAATGCGGTCGCGTATTTCAGGCTGCTCAGCATGGCCGAGAACATGCCGGTCCAGCCCAGCAGCACGCCGATGCTGAGGCCGGCGGCGATCTGCGTGGCGCGGGACGCGCTGCGGGCTTTGCCGGCAGGCAGCGGCGCGGCGCCGTATTTGCGGCGGCAGAACCAGCCCACCGGCAGCGCCAGGAAGGTCAGCAGCAGCACCGGCAGGCCGAGGCACAGCGCCGGCATCAGCCAGGCGCCGGACTTGCCCGCCGGGACGCGGTCGAACACCATGAACGGCGACATGAAGTCCATGCTCCAGCGCACCGGTTTGCCGTCGACCACCTGCGCCGCGATGCGGTCGTGGCCGTTGACGTCGCGCCAGATGAAGGGCGCGATCTCGACCCACTCGCGCGGCCGGCCGTTGCGGCCCAGCAGATCGGGGATCGACAGCGCGCCTTTGTCGGTGAGGCCGACCTTGGTCTGGCCCATCAAGCCCAGCACGGCGAAGAAGCTCGAATCGGAGCGGCGGCTGTTTTCCCAGCTGCCGCCCATCAGGCGGGCGTGTTCTTCGGCGGTTTTGGCGTCGACCTTGCCGTCGGCGGCGCCGGCGTAGGGGAAGTAGCGGTCGGAGAAATCATGGAACAAGGCGGTGCGCAGCACGCCCACCGCGCCGTGCTTGCCCGGGCTGTTGAAGGACACGTAGAAGCCGACGCCCTCCTTCATGTACAGATGCAGCGAGGTGTGGAAGGCTTCGGTGTCGCCGAGGTGGCCGACCACGGCGCGGCCGTTGATGTTGGTTTCGAAGAAGCCCAGCTCCATCCGGTTCAGCGGACCGACCAGCGATTTCGGATTGATCTTGTCCAGCGGGCTGTTCAGCATGGTGGCGGCGGTGGCGGCCGACAGGATGCGCTGGCCGTCCAGCTCGCCATACGCCAGTTGCGCCAGCATGAAGCGTCCCATGTCGGTGCCGGACGCCGACAGTCCGCCGGCCGGGCCGGGGCCGACGATCTCGAATGGTTCGGCCGGCTCGCCGGGCTTGCCGTAGCCGCGCGACATATGCGGCTCCAGTTCAGGCGGCAAGGGCTGACGGAAGCTGGCGCCGCGCATGCCCAGCGGCGCGAAGATGTTCTTCTCGACGTAGACTTCGAACGGCTGGCCGGACACGCGCTCGACGATGTAGCCGGCCACGGCGGTCGCGTAGTTGGAATAGGCCGGCGTGGTGCCGGCGCGATAGATGCGGTGCGGGGTCCAGGCCTTCAGCAGGTCGCCCAGCTTCGGCGTCTTGGCCGGGACGTAGTCGATGATCTCCTTGGCCGCCTCTTCGAAGCCGGCGGTATGGGTCATGATCTGGCGCAGCGTGACCGGCGCGCCTTCGAACGGCGGGATCTTGAAGTCGAGATAGGTGTTGACGTCGGCGTCGAGGTCAAGTTTGTTCTTCTCGACCATCTGCATCACGGCGGTCCAGGTCACCAGCTTGGATACCGAGCCGGGCCGGAACAAGGTGCGCTCCGGGTCGACCGGCTTGCGTTTTTCCACGTCGGCGTAACCGAAGCCGCGCGCGGTCAGGATCTGGCCATCCTTGACCACCACCACCACGGCGCCGGGAATGTCGCCGGTCTGCAAGGCGTACGGCATGTAGCCGTCGAGCCAGCTGTCGACATCGGTCTTGGTCAAGCCCTGCGCCAGCGGCGCCGGTTTGACCGCTTGGGCCGCCACCATGCCTGTGGTGCAGATCGCGGTCAGGCACAATGCCCCCAACAGTAATACCTTACGGAATTCCATGGACTCTCCCTCTTGACGTGTTTGCTATTGACTAATGCAAGCTTTAGAATGCGGTTTGCTAATTCGAATAATTTTTCTCTAATCAGGACATAATTATCTCAAACGGATAATTTGTCAACATATGGAAAATTTAATATGTCTGTAAATTCGCCTACATTGGGCGCACTGATCGCCGGCCTGCGCGCGCGCAAGGGCTGGACCCTGAAGCAAATGAGTGTGGAAAGCGGGATTCCGGTCTCGACGCTGTCGAAGGTCGAGCATGACCGGCTGACGTTAAGTTACGACAAGCTGTATCAATTAAGCCAAAGGCTGGGGATGCGCATGTCGGAACTGTTCGCCGAAGAGAGCGAGGACGCGGCGCCGGCGGTAACTGCGCGCCGCAGCCTGGGCGACCTGAAGAACGCGGTGCGGGTCGAGACGCCCAACTACGACTATCACTACCTGTGCGCGGAGTTGCGCCGCAAGCGCATGATTCCGGTCATCGCCAAGGTGCGCGCCAAGACCGCCCGGCAGTTCGGCAGCCTGACCCATCACTCGGGCGAGGAGTTTTCATACGTGCTGAAAGGGAGTGTGCTGATCAACACCGAGTTCTACGACCCGGTGGTGCTGCACGAGGGGCAGTCGATCTATTTCGATTCAAGCATGGGACACGCCTACCTGACGGCCGAGGGCTGCGAGGAGGCGTTGCTGCTGACCGTCATGTCCAGCGGCGAAGAGGAGCACGCCGACGCGCTGTTGTCGCAGCACGCCGGAGAGTAGGCTTAGTCCTTGGAGCCGGTGCGCCAGCGCAAGCCGAAGCCGTACTTCTTGTCCATCTCTTCGTGGCTGCTGACCTTGCCCTGGTTGGGAATGTAGTCGACCAGCTTGGTCACTTGCAGCTTGCCGCCCACGTTCTCGATCATGGCGATGGCGCACATCGATTGCCCGCCGCCCTGGTCCAGCCGTACTTCGACCGACGGCTGGTTCGGCAGCTCGATGGTGACCACGCCGTCGGTCGCGGCCCAGTTCGGCGCGCCGCGATAGATGAAGGTGTAGACCAGCACGCGCCGGATCTGGTCGAACGAATCGCCGTTGATGAACAGGTTCTCGCCCTCGCTCACCGCGCCGCTGCGGTCGTCCCCGGCCAGATGGATGAAGGGGCGCTGCTCGTACTTGCCCCAGCAGTCGCCCAGCGCCTGCACCACGCCCTTTTGCCCGTTTGCCATCTCATACAGGCAACCGAGGTCGAGGTCGAGGTCGATGGCGTCGGTTTTGCCGCCGCCCATTTTGCTGAAGAAGCCAGTCTTCTCGGCCGCCACCGGACGCTGGTTCCAGTTCAGGTTGACGCGGATCTTGCCGAAGCCCTGCGCCTGTTTTTTCTCCAGCGACACCTTGTCGCCGCGCTTCTCCAGCGTGACTTTCGACAGCGAGACTTTCTTTTCGGGCGCGGGAGCGGGGGCCGGCGCCGGCGTGGGCGCCGCCTCGGTCCCGCCGAAGTGGCTCAGCAACGCCGACAGCCCGCCGTTGAAGCCCTGCCCCACGGCGCCGAAGCGCCATACGCCGTCGCGCCGATACAGCTCGCCCAGGATGATGGCCTTTTCGTCGGCGAAGTCCGGCCCGGCGAACGGGAAGCTGGCGGCGTTGCCGACGCTCAGGCTGCCGCTGCCGATGTCGCGCATGGTGCCGGCGCCGTCGATGGCGCCGGTGAAGACCAGCTTGGCGACGGTCGCCGGCAAGGCGTCCAGGTTGACCTGGAACACCGCGCGCCCCGCCGACAATTCGAGCCTGATGGCGCCCTCGGGACTGGCCAGCTGGTTGTAGAAAATCATGTAGCGGTCGTCGGCCAGCCGGTCCGCCGCGTCCAGCCCGAAGCAGGACAGGTCAAGCGTCACGCCGGAGGACGGCAGCGCGACAACGACCTCGAAAACGGTGCCGCATCCCAGGTCCGATAATTTGCTTTTTTGTCCGCGTACGAAAGTATTCATGGGCCCCGCCCTCGTCAAAGATATGGGTGGATTGTGCCACGCAAATCGCCGCTTCGATATGATCTTACGTTTTCGCCGGTTGAGCATATAATTGGCGCGCAGAACCAATCAATCAGCCGGGTCCGCCCGGCGCGACGGGAGTGTCCGCATGCGGCCATTGCTTGGCTTGCTATTGAGTTTCAAATTCAAGATCACCGCGCTGGTGATCGCGCTGGTGCTGGTGTCGGGTATCGGCACGGGTGGCATATCGCTACTCATCGCCGAATCCGAGCTGCGGCATGTGATCGCGCGCCAGGAGCTGTCGCTGCTCAACAGCGCGGCTGCCTTGATCGACAACGACTTGCAACACAAGCGGCAACTCCTGCGCGCGCTGACCGAGCAGCCGCCCGGCCAGCAGCTCGGCTTGGGCCAACTTCAGGAACTGCTGGAGGCGCACGAAACGTTGCGCGACGAGTTTTTCAACGTCAATGCCTTCGACACCGCCGGCAATCTGGTCGCCAGCCTGCGCGACAAGAACGCCAAGCGCATCAACGTTGCGGAGCGAACTTACTTCCAGCAAACCCTCGCCACGCGCGAGGGGCTGATCTCGGCGCCGTTCAAGAGCGCGCTGTCGGGCCGGCCGGTGGTGGTGCTGACCCAGCCGCTGCGCGACGCCGGCGGCAACGTCATCGGCATCATCCTCGGCGCGATCGACCTGCAGCGGCCGTCGTTCTCCGACCAGCTCGACGCGCTGCGCACCAGCGCGGACGGCTATCTGTTCATGGTCACCGACGACGGCACCGTGATCCACCATCCCAACAAAAGCCTGATCCTGAGCAAGATCGACGACGGCGCCGGCACCCTCGGCGAGGCCGCGCTGAAGGGCGGCGAAGGCTGGCAGGACGACCTGCTCGACGACGGCGTGCCGACGCTGCTGGTGCACAAGCACCTGCGGCTGGTGGACTGGACCATCGGCCTGTCGTATCCGGTCCGCAGCGCGTTCGCGCCGATGCAAAGCGTGCGGCTGCGGGCGTTCATCGGCGCGGCCGTGCTGACCCTGCTGGCCGGCGTGTTCGGCTGGGTGGTGACCGCCAAACTGCTGCGGCCGCTGGGCAAGCTGCGGCAGCATGTGGAAAATCTCAGCGCCGGCAGCGCCGACATCGGCGTGTTCGACGTCACCCGCGCCGACGAATTCGGCCACTTGAGCCGCGCCTTCTTCGCCTTGTCGCAACGGCGCGCCCAGGCCGAGCTGGAGTTGCATCAGCTGGCCACCACCGATGTCCTCACCGGCATCAACAACCGCCGCATGTTCGACGACTTTTTCCCCAAGGCGCTGGCGCGGGCGGCGCGGTCCGGTCAACAAGTCGGCCTGGCCTTCCTCGACATCGATCACTTCAAGCAGATCAACGACACACTGGGCCACGCCGCCGGCGACGCGGTGCTGCGCGAGTTCGCGCGCCGGCTAACCGCCGCCGTGCGCTGCACCGACACCGTGGCCCGCCTGGCCGGAGACGAATTCGTGATCGTGTTCGAACAACTGGCCTCCGGCGCGGAAGCCGATCTGCTGGGCAGGAAGATACTGGACGAGATGCGCGCGCCGTTCGCGGCCGGCGAGGCGCAATGCACGGTCACCACCAGCGTCGGCATCGCGATGACCACCAACGCCAACGTCGCCATGGACGACGTGATGCGGGCGGCGGACCAGGCGCTGTATGGCGTCAAGGCGGCGGGGCGCAACGGCTTCGCGGTCAACCGCGTCGGCGCGGAACGGTTGCTGCGGGTGCGCGGCGCCAATTAGGGGGCGCGGCGGAGGCGTGTGACTGGCGGCGCTATGCGCTATGGGCTATGGGCTATGGGGCCGCCAGTTCCAGCCCGGCCGCAAGGGCGACGAGCGCGGCGCCGCCGGGATCGCGCGTCTGCAGCGCCGCCGCCAGCATCTCCAGCGTCGACGGGCAGGCATAGACCAGCACATCGCCCGGCTGACACTGTGCCAGCGCCTGGTCGAGCGCTGCGCGCACATCGTCGATCTGCCGCCACTGCCGGCACACTCCACCCGCGCGCGCGATGCCGTCGACTATCAGCGCGCCGGTCTCGCCAGCATCACGGCCACGCCGCGCCGATTCATAAACGATCAGTCCATCGAAATACGCCGCGCAAACCCGCCCGACATCGCGCAGGTCCACGTCGCGGCGATCGCCCGGCGCGGTGATCACGCCCAGCACACGCCCGCCAGCCAGCGACCGCGCCGCCTGGCCCAGCGCCGTGTACGCCGCCGGGTTATGGGCATAATCGACGATCAGCGTGATGCCGCTATCGGGCAACTGGAAAACATTGGAGCGCAGCGGATTGCTGCGGTTATCGGAGACAAAGCTCGCCAGCCCCGCCGCCATCTGCGCGCGTGTGAAGCCTCCGGCCAGCATCGCCGCCGCCACCGCCAGCCCGTTGGCGATGTTGTAGCGGGCGTGGCCGCCCAGCGCGGCCGGCATCGCGTCGGCGCGCAGCAAAGCGTGACGCCGCGTGCCGTCGGCCAGCACCAGCGCGCCGTCCTGCAGGTAGGCGGCGCGGCCGCCCTGGTCAAGGTGGCGCAGCAGCACCGGATGTTCCGGGTCCAGCGAAAAATACAGCAGTTCGACGCCGGGCCGCACCCGCCGCCGCACCGCCGCGCAATGCGGGTCTTCGGCGTTAAGCACCACCGCGCCAGCCGCGGTGCGCGCCACCACCGCCTTGACCCGCGCCAGGTCGCGCACGGTGTCGATGCCGTCCAGGCCGAGATGGTCGGCGCTGACGTTGAGCACGATGGCGATGTCGCAGCGGTCGAAGGCCAGGCCGCGCTTGAGAATGCCGCCGCGCGCCGTCTCCAGTACCGCGACATCGACCTCGGGCGACATCAGCACCTTGCGCGCCGACCAGTAGCCGGAGCAATCGCCCTTGCTCAGCCGCTCACCGTTGACGAACACGCCCTCGGTGGTGGTCAGGCCGCAACGCAGCCCGCTTTGCCGGATGCCGTGCGCCAGAATCAGCGCGGTGGTGGTCTTGCCGTTGGTGCCGGTGACGGCGATCACCGGGATGCGGCCGTCGCCCAGCGCGTACAGCGCGTCCGGGCCGATGCTCGCCGCGTCCTCGGCGCGCAGACGGCGCTGCCGGCTGCCCCAGCCCAGCTGGTATTCGTTGGCGTCGTCGCCGACCTTGAACACGGGGATGTCGGCCTGCGCCGCCGCTTCCAGCGCCTCCGCCATCTGTGGATCCGGAGCCTGGCGCGCGGCGGTCGCGCGCAGCGCGGCCAGCGGCGCGGACAGCTCGAACGGGCGGTTGGTCAGCAGCGCTTCGAGCAGCGCGATCGCCAGTGTCATCGCTTCCGCCGCCACGGCTTCGCAGTGGTAGCCGCAGACCAGCCGATAGCGGCCGGGCATGCCGCGCACGGCGTGGGTGCGGTCGGTCGCGGTGGGCGCGCCGGCGAGGCGTTGCAGCTCGCGCTGGACCAGCGTCAGGATGTAGGGCAGATCGGACGACACGCCGGTTGTCGCGCCAGCGCGCAGCCGCCGCAGCAAGGCGCCGGCCATGGCGTCGACCGCATGCGTCTCCAGCTCCGGCAGCAGCCGCACCAGGCGCGCGTGCAGCGGCGCCGGGGCGTCGGCGGCGAATTCCAGCACCGTCATCAGCGACCGGCTGGAGTTGTACAGGTTAGGGCCGCGTAAAAACCGCTGCTCGATGATGTGCATGTTCTTGTCTCTGGATTGTTATTCCGCGTAGCAGGCGAGCGCGGTCGGCATCGGATTGTTGCTGCGGCTGCCGCTGTCGTCGCGGCTCACCGCGATCACGCCGATGGCGACGGCCGGGTCGAACAGCGCCACGGCGCGTTCCAGCGCCAGCGCCAGCGGCATGCCGCCGGCCAGCCAGTCGTACACCGTGCGCGCCAGCAGATGGCGCACGATCTGCTCGCCGATGCCGGTGACCGCGATCGCCGCTTGCGGGCCGGCGTAGAAGCCGGCGCCGATGATGGGCGTGTCGCCGACACGCCCCAGCAGCGACGGCGTGGCGCCGCCGGTGGAGCCGGCGACGGCGAAATGTCCCGCGCCGTCGCGCACCACCGCGCCGACGGTGTCGCATGCGGCATCCCGCCGCGTGGGCGGCGCCGTGCCGCCCTGCCCGGATCCGTCGGTGGCCGCAGCGCCGGCTACCGCAGCGGCATCATGGAGCGACGGCGGCGGCATGGCGAAATTCCAGTAGTCGAGAAAATCGGCGTTGTCGCTGCCGTGGCGCACAGGTTCGCCATGGCGTAGCTGTTGCAGCATTTCCTCGTGGCGGGCGCGCGCCTGCGGCGTGGCCACATCGTGTTCCGCCGCGCCGATGTCGTGGGCGAAGCGCTGCGCGCCGCTGCCGCACAGCAGCCAGTGCGGCGTGTGCGTGACGGCCTTCGCCACCAGCACCGGATTGCGCACCCGCTGCAGGCAAGCGACGGCGCCCAGCGCGCCCAGCGAGTCCATGACGGCGGCGTCCATCTCGATGGTGCGGCCGTCCATGCGCAGGGCGGAGCCGGTGCCGGCGTTGAAGCGCGGGTCGTCCTCCAGCATCACGACGGCGGCGACGGCGGCCGCCAGCGCATCGCCGCCGGCGCGCAGCGCGTTCAGCCCTTGCTCAGCGGCGGCGATGCAGCCATCGCGGTAGGCGAGTGGCGAGCCGGCGCCGCCGTGCACCAGCACACAGGGTTGGAATGGAGTCTGGAGCGCCATATCAATCGATCAGCCGGCAGAACATGCGGGTCGCCATCAGGCCCAGCGCGCTGTGGTGCGCGGCCGGCGTCATATGCGATTGCAGCAGAGTCATCGCCGCCTGCTTGCTGCCGAGATTGGCCAGGCGCTGTTCCAGCTCGCGCAGCGCGTTGCCGAAGCCGGCGTCGTTGGCGCTGTCCTCGGTTTGCAGATGGTGACGGAACACCCCGCGCACACCGCCGCCCTGCGGACGCGGGCTGTGGTGCAGCCCCAGCGCGTCCAGCGCACGATGCTTGGCGCGGTGGCTCAACACGCGCGGCGCGGCGGCAGGGTTGGCGGCTGCGGCGGCTGGCGCGGTGGCGATCCAGTCGCTGAGCACCTGCTGCTCATAATCGCTGAACACGCCGAACATCTCCGCCCGCTCGCTCTGGATCAGTTTCCAGAAGCGGCTGTTCTCGGCCGGTTCGCCGCGCTTGATCCAGCCCGCGCTTTCCAGCGCCGTCAACATGGCGGGAATCTGTTCCGGCTCCGCCAGCCAGTCGTTGATACTGCGGCCACCGACGCGGCAATAGTCCGAATGCATGTTCTTGCCCACGACGCTCTTGGCGGCCAGGATGCGCACCAGCTCCGTTTGCAGGTCGAATTCCGCGATCATCGACGTGGTGCAAGCGCCCAGTTCATTGAGCCGGTAGCCGTCGCGCACCCGGCGCATGAAGGCAGCGGCGTCGCCGCAGCGCGGCAGCAATTGCTCCAGTCCCTGCACCGCCTTGAAGGCGTGGCCGGTGCCGCCGTTGTCGACGGTGATGTGCAGCGTGAAATAATATGGATCGATGCCCAGCTCATTGAGTTCATAGGCGGTGATCAGCAAGTGCAGCGGCAACTGTTCGTAACCGAGGTTGTAGCCGATGATCTCCGGCAGGAAGCGCTCGGCGTCGTAGCCCAGCGCCAGTTGGATCGCGCCCTGGGTGTAGTGGTCGTCCGGCAGGTCGTGCCACTGGTCGCAGCCGTGCGCGGCCAGCAGTTTCTTATACAGCACCACGTGGTTTTTTTCCGCGACGCCGTCGCCCAGCTCCTCCAGGTAAGTCTGGATCAGCGGCCGGAAATCGGGATCGTCCCAGCGCGCCAGCAGGCCGAATAGCCAGGACCCGTCGGCCAGCTTGGTCGGCGCGGCGGCGCGGATGAAGTACAGCGCATGCGCCTTGCTGGTGAAATAGCGGCGCGGCGCGCCGGCGCGGCGGCTTTGCAGATAGGCGTGGTACTCGGCCCCGACGGCCTCCGACCGCGCGGTGATCCACGCCGCCATGTCGCCGATATCGGCCGGCAGATCGTCCGGCAGGCCGCGCGCCTGGTCCAGATAATCTTCCAGGCTGGCGCGCGCCGACTGGCGGGTGTCCTCATCGCCGGCGCCCTGGCTCAATGACATATACAGGTGTTGTGCCGTCATCGGCGCGGCCGCTTCGGCGGCGGCGGTGGTGACGGGGAAGGCTTGCGCCACATTGGACATGGTGTATTCCCAAAAAAGGTGAAGCATGCGGCGAAGTCGCCGGGCGATGCTGATACCTCATTATGGGCGGCGCGGGGGCGGCAACGAATCAGTGCGCCCCCTGTGTTGACGTAAGAACACGCTTACACGCTCACGCCGGCGTCTCGGTCTCGCTGGCGATGCGTTCGGCGATGGCCGGCATCTCCGGACGCAGCGCCTCGATCAATTCGCTCATCGACGAGCCACAGCCGAACACCAGCACGTCGCCCGGCTTGCACATGCCCAAGCCGAAGCGGATCGCGCGGTGCACGTCCAGCTTGCAGTGCAGGCGCCCGGTGTCGACGTCGGCGCTGCGCGCCCCATTGGTCAGCAGCCGCGCCGTCTCGCCCTGGGCGCGGCCGCGATTTTCCGACTCGTAGATCACCAGATCGTCGAAGCCGGCGGCGCAGACCTTGCCGATCTGCACCAGGTCCTCGTCGCGGCGGTCGCCGGGCACCGAGACCACCCCGACCACCTTCCCCGCCGTCATGCCGCGCGCCATCTCGGACAGCGCCATGTAGGCCGCGCCGTTGTGGGCGAAATCGACCACCACCTTGATGCCGTTGACATCGAAGATGTTGGAACGCAGCGGGTTGCTGCGGCCGTCGGACACGAACGACGCCAGGCCCTGCACCACTTGTTCCGGCGTGAAGCCGGCTGCCGTCAGCGCGGCGGCGGCGGCCAGCGCGTTGGCGACGTTGTAGCGCGCCGCGCCGCTCAGGGTCACCGGCATCCGGCGCACGTCGAGCAGCATCTGGTGCCGTTCGCCGTCGGCCAGGATCGCCATGCTGTCCTGCAGATAGACCGCTCGGCCGCCCTGTTCCAGGTGGCGCAGCAGCTCGGGGTTTTCGGCGTCGAGGGAAAAATACAGCAACTCCACCCCGCTGCGCAGTTGCGCCGCCATCGCCACGCACAACGGATCTTCCGCGTTCAGCACCACCGCGCCGGCGGCGGCGTTGGCCACCACCTGCTTGACCCGCGCCAGGTCTTGCAGCGTATCGACGCCGTCCATGCCCAGATGGTCCTCGGTCACGTTGAGCACCACGCCGACGTCGCAACGGTCGAACGCCAGGCCGCGCTTGAGAATGCCGCCGCGCGCCGTCTCCAGCACCGCGAATTCCACCTCCGGCGCGCTCAGCACCATGCGCGCCGAGTGGTAGCCGGTGCAGTCGCCCTGCTCCAGCAGCACGCCGTCGATGTAGACGCCTTCGGTGGTGCTCATTCCGGTATGCAGGCCGGTCAATCCGGCCGCGTGCGCGATCAGGCGGGTGGTGGTGGTCTTGCCGTTGGTGCCGGTGATGGCGACGACCGGAATGCGGCCATCGCTGTCGCCGAACATCGCTTCGACGATGGCGTCGCCTGCATCGCGCGGCGTGCCCCGGCTCGGGTACTGGTGCATGCGGATGCCCGGCGCCGCGTTGACTTCGATGATGCCGCCGCCCTGCTCCGCCAGCGGCTGCGAGATGTCCTCGCAGATGATGTCGATGCCCGCCACATCCAGCCCGATGCTGCTGGCGGCGCGGATGCAGATGCGGGCGGTGGACGCCGGCAGCAGGTCGGTCACGTCTTCGGCGGTGCCGCCGGTGGACAAATTGGCGTTGCCGCGCAATTCAACTTCGACGCCGGCCGGCGGCACCGAATCGAAATCGAAGCCTTGCTTGCTCGCCGCGGCCAGCGCGTGATCGTCGAGCGTTATCCTGGTCAGGATATTGCTGTGGCCCTCGCCGCGCGCCGGGTTCCGGTTCTCCACCTCGACCAGCTCGCGGATGGTGCTGGCGCCGTCGCCCGTCACCAGCGGCGGACGGCGGTACGAGGCGGCGGCGATGGCCCCGCCGGCGACCAGCACGCGATAATCGCGGCCTTTCAGATGGCGCTCCACGATCACATGGCGGCTGTACTGGCGCGCGTGCTCGAAGGCGGCGGCGATTTCCTCGTCGCTGTTGCAGATGGTGGTCACGCCCTTGCCCTGGTTGGCGTCCAGCGGCTTGATGGTGACCGCGCAGTGCAGCCGGCGCGCCACCTGCCGCGCCTCCTCGATGTCGGTGACGGTTTCACCCTGCGGCACCGGCAGTCCCGCCTCCTCCAGCAGCGCCTTGGTCAGGTGCTTGTCGCTGGCCAGGCCGACCGCGATGTGGCTGGTGGCGCCGGTCATGGTCGCCTGCAGGCGTTTCTGCTTGCTGCCCCAGCCAAGCTGGAACAGATTGGCGCTTTCTGTGATGCGGTGCGCCGGGATGCCGCGCCGCTGCGCCGCGCCCACCACCGCGCCGGTGCTGGTGCCGACCGCGCTGCGCTGCGCCAGGCGGCGCAACTGCGCCAGCTTGTCGGCGTAGGCGTAGGGCTGGCGACTCGCCAGCGCCGGCACCAGTTCCAGCGCCATCTCCAGCGCGGCGGTCACCGTACGCTCGGAAACATAGGCACAGACCACGTTATAGCAGCTGTCCTGTCCGCGCACTTCTCCGACGTGGCTGAAGACGACCTGGTGGCCGGCCAGCTGTTGCAGCTCCATTGTCACGTGCTTGACCACATCGGCGAAGTGCGCGCCCTGTTCCAGCCGCTCGACGAAGCCGCCCGGACGGCCTCCGGCGCGCTCCCGCTTGCGCAGCGACGGCATCAGCGCCAGCAGGCCGCCGCCAAAGTCCGGCAGGTCCGCGGTCGATGCGTTCTTCAGCTGTTGCAGGTCGATGGTCGCCAGCAGGCATGGATGGGCGGCATACAGGTTGGCGCCGCGCAGATAGCGCAGCTTAGTGATTTTCATGGTAATCGATCCGTTTGGTGACTGTGTTGATGAAGTCCCGCAGCGCGGCCGGGACGTCGCCGTCCTCGCCGGGGCCGGACAGCGCGTAGCGGGTGCCGGTCGGCAGCAGGTGCAGGCGCACGTCGACCAGGCGCGGACATTCGCCGCTGGCGGCCGACGCCATGTTGGAGTGCATGGTGCGGCCGTCGACGATGGTGACCGCGCCCTGGCCGATCACCTCGATGCCGACGCCGCGCTCGATCACCAGCGCGGTGTCCTCGTCGATGCCGGCGCCTTGCAGATAGGGGTTTTGCGCCACCACGGTCAATAGCCGCGACAGCCGGTGGCGTTCCGAGAAATGCTGGTCGATGACCACGCCGCGCACCAGGCCAAGGCCGGCGCCGAGATTGACGGCGCCCTTCTCCGGCGTGGTCCCGGCGTGGCCGGTGGCCAGCATATGGCCGGACATGGCCGAGGCGCCGGCGCTGGTGCCGCCGATGCAGACGCCGCGCTTCAGGTAGGCGGCGTGCAGCTCGCGGTCGAAGGCGGTGCCGCCGATATTGGCCATCAGGCGCTTCTGGTCGCCGCCGGTCATGAAGATGCCGCCGGCGTCGGCCAGTTCGCGCAGCACCGTGTCGGCGTTGGCGTCTTCGCGCGATTCGATGCGAAGGTGGGCACGCCTGGCCACGCCAAGGTCGGCGAAAGCCTGGTCGTAGATTGCCCACATCTTTTCGGCGACGCCACTGGCCGCCGAGATCACCACGATCTTCTTTTCCGGGCCGCCCGCCAGCTCGACAAAGCGCTGCAATACAGCCTTGTCGTGGGTGCGGTCTTCATGACCGCCGATAATGACAAGGTGGCCGTGGCCGTGGTTGGTTTCCATCACATCTCCTTGTTTCGCTGTTCCAGTACCACCGAGATCGATTTCGCCGCAGGTACCATGCTGCCCACCGCGTGGTGTTCCAGCGGCAGCAAGGGATTGCATTCGGGGTAGTAGCCGCCGATGCAACCGCGCGGCACGTCGTAGGCCACCAGCCGCAGGCCGCTCACCCGGCGGGTGACGCCGTCGCCGTCGCCAGACACGCCGCGCACATCGACCTCGTCGCCTTCGGCGAAGCCCAGACGCGTGATGTCGGCGGGGTTGACCAGCAATACGCGGCGGCCGCCATAGATGCCACGGAAGCGGTCGTCCTCGTTGTAGATGGTGGTGTTGAACTGGCTGTCGCTGCGCAGCGTGAACAGGCGCAGCACCTCGCCGCCGACCGGCGCCTGGTCCGGGTCCGCCACCAGCGTCGGCGGCGTGATGAAATTGGCGCGGCCATTGGGCGTCTTCCACTCGCGCCGCGCGGCCGGCACCGGCCGGCGGAAGCCGCCCGGCGTCCACATGCGTGCATTGAAATCGTGGAAGATCTCCGGGTAGGTGACCGCGATCGCGTCGCGCACCTTGGCGTAATCGGCGACCCACGCGTCCCACGGCGCCAGCGCCGCTTGTTCCGGCGCCAGCATCGCCTTCGCCAGCGCGGCGACGATGGCCGGCTCGGACAGCAGCGAGTCGGCCGCCGGCTCGACCCGCCCGCGCGAGCCGTGCATGCAGCCGGTGCTGTCCTCGACCGAGACCGATTGCTCGCCGCCGGCCTGGCGGTCGATCTCGATCCGGCCCAGGCAAGGCAGGATGTACGACACCGCGCCATGCACCAGGTGATTGCGATTCAGCTTGGTGGAGATCTGCACGCTGAGGCGCAGCTTCTCCCACGCCGGCTCCAGCCGGTCGGTATCCGGCGCGGCGCGGACGAAATTGCCGCCCAGGCCGATGAAGGCGCGCACCGATCCGTCGAGGATGCCGCGACAGGCCGTGACCGTATTCAGGCCCTTTTCGCGCGGCGGCTCGAAACGATATTGTTCCTTCAGCTTGTCCAGCGGCGCCAGCTCCGGTTTTTCGGTGATGCCGACGGTGCGTTGGCCCTGCACGTTCGAATGACCGCGCACCGGACATATGCCGGCGCCGGGCTTGCCGATATTGCCGCGCAAGAGCAGCAAATTGGACAGCATCTGCACGTTCTGCACGCCGTTGCGGTGCTGCGTCATGCCCATGCCGAAGATGCCGATCACCTTGTCGGCGTTGGCGTAGGTGGCGGCCGCCTCCACCAGCGCGGTGCGCGTCAGGCCCGATTCCGCCTCGATCGCCGCCCAGCCGGTGGCGCGCGCGGCATCAGCAAAGCCGTCCAGGCCCGAGGTGTGTTCGACAATGAAGTCGGAGTCCAGCACGCGTGGGCCGCCGGCGGCCAGTTGCGCGTCGTCGGCCTCGATCAGCGCCTTGCACAGGCCCATCAGCGCGGCGCTGTCGCCGCCGGCCTTGAGCTGCAGATACTGCGTGGTGATCTGCGTCTCGGCGGGGCTCAGCATCTCCGCCGGCGACTGCGGATTGGCGAAGTGCAGCAGCCCGGTCTCGCGCAGCGGATTGAAGGTGATCACCGGCACGCCGCGCTTGCGCGCCGCCTGCAACTGGTGCAGCATGCGCGGACTGTTGGTGCCGACGTTCTGGCCGAAGAACAGGATGCAATCGGTCTGCTCGAAATCGTCCAGCACCACGGTGCCTATCGGTACGCCGATGGCCGGCGGCAGCGCCACCGAGGTGCTTTCGTGGCACATGTTCGAGCTGTCCGGCAGGTTGTTGTTGCCGTACATGCGCGCCGCCAGCTGGTACATATACGAAGTCTCCAGCGAGGCGCGGCCGGAGCTGTAAAACACCACGCCGGCGGGATCCTGCCCGTGCTGCGCCCGCAGCTCGGCGCCGATCTCGTCGAACGCCGACTGCCAGGTTACTTCCAGATAGCAGTCGCTGGCCGCATCCCAGCGCAGCGGCACGGTCAAACGGCCGGCCGCCTCCAGATGGTGATCGCTCCACGTGCGCAGCTCCGCCACCGAATGCTTCAGGAAGAAATCGGCGTCGATGCGCTTGTTGGTGATCTCCCACGCGGTGGCCTTGGCGCCGCTTTCGCAGAATTCGAACGGATGCGGATTGGCCGGCTTGGCCCAGGCGCAGCTGACGCAGGCGTAGCCCTCGGTCTTATTCTGGTGCAGCAGCACGCCGCCGCCCTTGAACAACACGTGCTCCTTCAGCAGCGCGGTGCCGACCTCCTTGACCGAGCCCCAGCCGCCGGACGGATGCGGATAGGGATCGGCGATACTGGCTTCCGTCATTGTCATTCCTTATTTTTGCGGTTGCTGCGATTGCGCGTAACGGCCCACCACTTCGCCCTTGGCCAGCACGTGACCCTGGACCGCCTTCAGCAGCTGGTCGCGGTCGGAGCCGAACGGCAGCGCCAGCACCGCGTCCAGCGCGTAGACCTGGAAGTGATAATGGTGCGCCGGATCGCCGACCGGCGGACGCGGTCCGTAATAGCCCACCGAACCGCGCGTGTTACGGCCTTGCAGCACGCCTTCCGGCTCGGTCAGGCGCGGCTGTTCCTGCAAGCCCTCCGGCAAACCGGTCACCGAGGCCGGCACGTTCCAGGCCAGCCAGTGGACAAAAGGCTTTTGCGGCGCATCCGGGTCCTCCATGAGGATCGCGTACGATTTCGCGCCCGGCACCGCCGCCCACGACAGCGGCGGCGACACGCCGTCCGCGTATTCGCTGTATTTGGCCGCCATCACTGCGCCGTTGCCGAAGCCGGCGCTTTGCACCGCCAGCCTGGCGCCGCCGCTCGATTCCGGACGCGCCAGCGCCAGCGGCACGTTGCTGCCCTTGGCCGCCTGCTGTTGCATCGGCCCGGCCGGCGGCGCCACCAGCGCGGACGCCGTACCGGTGGCGCCGGTGTAGGCGACCCGATACAGCACGCCGTTGGCGTCGTCCGCCATCAGCAGCGAGCCATCCTTGTTCACCGCCAGCCCCACCGGCCGCGCGATATGGGTCTTGCCGCCGTCGGTCAGGAAGCCGGTGACGAACGGCTCCATCGATTTGGCCTGGCCGCCGTCGAAGCGCACCCGGACGATTTCATAGCCGGAGGGGGTACTGCGGTTCCACGAGCCGCGCATCGTGACGAAAGCGTCGCCCTGGAATTCGGCCGGGAAGCTGCCGCCGCGATAGAACAGCAGCTGCATCGGCGCCGCGTGCGCGGTGTAGCCAAGCTTCATCGGTTCGCTGCGCTCGCGCCACTCGGTCTTGGTGATATCCCCCACCGGCGTGCTTTGCGGGTAGATCGTGCCGTTGCCGTAGACGTGCGGCCAGCCATACATCTTGCCCAGTTCCAGCTTGTTGAGCTCCTCCTGCTGCTCGTCGTCGCCGAGGAAGTCGATGCCGTGGTCCATGCCCCACAACTCGCCGGTGCGCGGCTGCCAGTCGAAGCCGATGGTGTTGCGCAGGCCGGTGGCGAAGATGCCGCGCTGCTTGCCGTCGGGCGAAGCGCGCAGCAGCGTGGCGTTTTCCGGATTGCTCTCGTTGCAGTCGTTGCAGGTCGAGCCGGCGCTGATATACAGCATGCCGTCAGGGCCGAAGGCCAGGGTGCGGTTCGGATGCTGGCCGGCGTCCGGCAGGTCGCCGATGATCAGCTTCAGCGGCGACAGCCGGCCGTCCTTCAGGATGTCGGCGACGAAGACTTCCTTGACCGTGGCCAGATACAGCTTGCCGTCGCGGATCGCCAGGCCGTGCGCGCCGGCGCGGCTGGCCACCGTCACCGGCGGGCCGTCGGCGCGGCCGTCGCCGTCGACGTCGCGCAGCATCAGCACATCGCCCTGGTCGCGGCGGCTGACGTAGATGGTGCCGTCCGGCGCCACCGCGATGATGCGGATGTTTTTCAGTCCGGTGGCGAACGCCGACACCGCGAAGCCCGGCGGCGCTTTCAGCGCGGCGATGCGCTCCGGCGTCGCCGCCACCTTGTCCGGCTTGACGATGGCGGTCGCGATGGCCACCCGCGTCCCGTCCCCTTGCTGCGCCTGGCCGGCGCCGGAGATGGAAAGTGCGATGCCGCCGATCAGCGCTGGAAGAATGAGTCGCATGTGTGCCCCTTTATGGTAGGCATCCAGTTTGCTAGGGACATCACCACTCCACCGTACGCCCGCGCACCGAAGAATCAATTGAAAACCCTCATCGTTGCGGTCACGTCCCCTAAAGAGAGCAGCCATTGAAACCGATCCCCGAAATCGAACGCCACGCCACCGCACAACGCAGGGAGAATATCGGCGCCAGCGTCCAGCGCGGCGGCTGGCGCCTCTACCTGGCGGCGTTGCCGAAGCTGGCCGGCGCCGCCGCCAACGCGTGGCTCAGCCGCCGCGCCGCCAGCAAGGGCGCGGCGCTGACGCTGTACGTCCTGTTTTCGCTGGCGCCGATGCTGATGCTGGTGGTGGCGCTGGCCAGCCTGATCTTCGACGAGGAAACCGTGCGCGGCGCCATCCTGAGCCAACTCGGCGCGCTGACCGGCGCCCAGGGCGGCGAGGCGCTGAAGGCCATCCTGGCCGGCGCCAAGCAGGAAAACGACAGCCTGGCGGCCAGCCTGATCTCCGGCATGATCGTGCTGGTGACGGCCACCAGCGCCTTCGCGGAACTCAAGGAAAGCCTGGACGAGTTGTGGCAGATCCCGCCCTACAAGGGTTCGGGCGCGTGGCTGTTCATCAAGGAGCGGATGCTGTCGTTCGGCCTGGTGATGGTGCTGGCGCTGATGCTGATGATGTCGCTGGCGATCAACGCCGGGCTGGCCGCGTTCCAGGGCAGCTGGGTCGATCCGACCGATCCGGGCAAGCTGCTGCAGTATGCGTTCGCCGCCTTGTCGATGGTGATCGTCACCGTCATCTTCGCCTTCATCTACAAGTTCCTGCCGGCGACCCGCATCGCCTGGGGCGACGTGATCGTCGGCTCGATCCTGACCGCGATCCTGTTCATGGGCGGCAAGGTGCTGATCGGCCTTTACCTCGGCCACGGCGACTTCAGCACCTCCTATGGCGCGGCGGGATCGATCGTGGCGCTGATCACCTGGATTTATTATTCAGCGCAGATCTTCTTCTTTGGCGCGCTGTTCACCCACGAATACGCGACCACCCTGGGCAGCCGGCGCAAGGGATGACGCGGCGATCCGCTCCCGCAGCCACTGGTGGACGCGGGCCAGCGCGCCCGCCGCCATGCGGGTCGGGAAGCGGATGAAGCCATGCGGCGCCTCCGGCAGCAGGTGCAGTTCCACGTCGGCGAACTCGCGCCAGCGCCGCGCCAGCTCGATGCTGTCGTCGCGCAGCGGATCGCGCTCGCCGGCGATCAGCAGCGCGGGCGGCAGCTGCGCCAGATCGCCGTATAGCGGAGAAAGCGGAGGCCGGCGGCGCTGTTCGTCGGTCAGACCCGGCGTCAGCAGGCGCAGCGAATCGAGCATGCTGGGGCCGTGCAGCACCAGCGTCTCGGCGCCGGCTTCGCGCACGCTCGGCGTGCCGGCCAGGTCGTAGACGCCGTAATACAGCACCGCGCCGTCGATGCGGCGCAGCAGTCGCGGCCAGGCTTTCAGCCGCAGCAGCGTGGCGGCGGCCAGGTGGCCGCCGGCCGATTCGCCCAGCACGTAGACCGGCAGTCCTTCAAATTCCGGCAGTCCGCCCTCCAGCAGCCAGCGCGCCGCCGCCAGGCAGTCGTCCATGATGCAAGAGATGAGTGTCGCACCGGCCAGCCGGTAGTCGACCGAGACCACGGCCACATCGCAGGCCGCGATCATGGCGGCGTTGAGCTGGTCGTTCATCTGCGCGTTGCCGATCACCCAGCCGCCGCCGTGGAAATCCAGCACCACGCCGCGCGGCGGCCTGGCGCCGCGCAGAATGCGCACACGCACCCGCATGCAATCCACTTCGGCCACGCGCCGTTCGACGCGCAGGCCGGAGCGGGCCGCGCGCAGGCCGCCGCCGATCTGCGACAGCCGCAGCAGCGATTGAATCAATATGGGGACGACACGGTTGCTGATCTTGAAGCGCGGCGCCCAGGCGAGCTTGCGGTTGAAACGGCGGGCGTCGGCCAGCGTTTCAGCGTCCAGCGGGATGGCGTTCACGCCGCCAGGTCTTCGCGACGGCAGGCGGCGGCGAGCACGCGCTCGATCACCGGGCGCGGCACGTTGCGGTACACCATGAAGGCGGCGGCGCTGCGCTGCCCATAGGTGCGGTACCACTCGATGCCCTGGCGGATGACCGACGCCTGCTGCGCATCGGAACGGGGAATGATTTTAGTGTTCATGATGCACTATCTCACACCTCGTCCGATACGTCGGTGCGCCGGCGCACGGTGGCGATGCGTTCACCCAGCTTGATTTTTTCGGCGTCCAAGCCCGGCGTCTGGCCGCGCAGGTCGAAGTCCAGCTCCGTCTCGGGACGGAAGATCAGGCAGTGCGTCGAGCCGCCGAAGTGGAACATGCCGATCTGCTGGCCCTTGCCGACGCGGTCGCCCGCGCGCACCGTGATCTCGCAGGCGGACACCTCGGCCATGCCGACCGCCATGAAGCACATCAGGCCGATGCCGGGATGATCGGCCTCGATGAACACCAGCGCCCGCGTCGCCACCTGCGTGATATAGGCTTGCGACCGGCGCGGCCCGCACGGGTCCAGGCCCTCCTCGATGCACGAGGAATAATAGCTGCCCTCCACCACGTACGCCTTGACGATGCGGCCGGCGACGGGACTGTGCCAGCGGTGATAGCTGAAGGAACTCAGGAACGCCTGATATACGGTGCCGCCGTCGAAGCGCGGCGCCAATTCGTCACCGGCCAGCATGCGCTCCAGCGCGTAGGGCTGGGCCTTGATCCAGAACCGGTCGTTCAGCTTGACCTCGCGCGCCAGCCGGTACGGCGCCGATTCGCAGGCGTTGACGATCACCGCGTCGTCGTCGATGGCCTCGACCGGGCGCTGGCCCGGCCAGAAGCGGCGCGTGAAGAAATCGTCCCACGAGGTGAAGCCGCGATGCGGCAGCGCCGGATCGCACTCGAATTCGCGGTCGAAGTCCGGCATGCGCGCCATGGCGTCGAGGCTGAACCAGCCCTTGCGCGGCCGGTCGGTCAACGCCGGCAGCGACGCCGCCGAGCGCAGGAACTCGCCCCAGTAGTCCAGGATGTCCTTCAGGCAGCGGTTGACATCGTCGTCCAGGAAGAATGCGTGGCCGGCCTCGGTCGGCAGCAGCCAGTCCAGGATGGCGTTGATCGGCAGGCCGGTCAGGCCGGTCTTGTTGAATTCGGGCGGCCGCCCCAGCGCCACGCTGATCATGTGCAGCGCCTGCGCGAAGCTGCCCGCCTGCGGCCTGCCGGTGGGATCGCGGTCGCACGGCGGCGATCCCACCGGCAGTTGCACGAACATCTGCGCCACCAGCGCGCTCAGTCGCGGGCTGCGCGCCACGCATTCCTCGAGCGCCTTGACCGGCGGCAGCAGCGGCGCTGGATGGGCCGCCGCGTGCTCGCCCAGGCTTTTCATCCAGTCCGCGAACACCGCTTGATCGCTTTCCAGCCACTCTCCGACGCAAAAGCGGCTCATGGCAGCACCCCGCGCAACACCATGTTCAGCTTCTCGATATCCATCGGCTTGACGAAATGATGTTCGAAGCCCGCCGACCGCGACAGGATGCGGTCGTGCGCCTGGCCGTAGCCGGTCAGCGCCATGAACAGCGCGGGCCTGCCGTCGGCCTTGGCGCGCAGGCGCCGCGCCAGCTCGTAGCCGTCCATGCCGGGCAAGCCGATGTCCAGGATGTACACGCGCGGCTGATCGCGTTCCGCCGCCTCCAGCGCTTGCAGCGGGTGCGCCAGCACCGCCACCTTGTGCCCCTGCGCCTCCAGCAACGACGCCAGCGACTCCGCCGCATCCAGATTATCGTCGACGATCATGATCGACAGCGGCGCCGCGTCGGCCTCGCCAGCCAGATTCCGCTGACGCAGCGCGGCCACCTCGCCCGGCGCGGCGGCCGGCAGCGCGATGCTGAACGTGCTGCCGCTGCCCGGCCCTTCGCTGCGCGCCACCACGTCGCCGCCATGCAGCGCGACGATGGTCTTCACCAGCGCCAGGCCGATGCCCAGCCCGCCCTGCGCCCGGTCCGGCGTGCGCTCGGCCTGCGTGAACAGGTCGAACACGTGCGGCAGCAGCGCCGCTTCGATGCCGATGCCGTTGTCGATGACGCAGAGCTTGACCTGCGTGCCAGCGACGCCGACGTCCAGCGTGATGGCACCGCCCTGCGGCGTGTATTTGGCGGCGTTGTTGAGCAGGTTCGTGATCACCTGCACCAGCCGCGTGTGGTCGCCGTTGACGATGGCCGCCGCGCCGTCGGTGCGCACGGTCAGCGTGTGGCGGCGCGCTTCGATCAGCGGCCGAACCTGTTCCACCGCGCTGGCCACCGCGCCCTTGACGTCCACCAGCTGCCGCTCCAGCTCGACCAGCCCGCGCGTGACGCGCGAAACGTCGAGCAGGTCGTCGATCAGCGTCGTCATGTGCTTGACCTGGCGGTTGATCACCTCGCTGGCGCGCCGGGTGCGCGGGTCGTCGGCGGCGGTCAGCTTGAGCATCTCGGCCGCCGTCGCGATCGGCGCCAGCGGATTGCGCAGCTCGTGCGCCAGCATGGCGAGGAATTCGTCCTTCTTGCGACTGGCTTCGCGCAGCTCGATTTCGGCGCGATAGCGTTCGGTCACGTCCATCGTCACGCCGCGCATGCTGGCCGGCTTGCCGTCCGGGCCGTACTGCACCCTGCCACGGCTGTCGACCCATATTTCCTTGTTGTTGTCCGGCCGGATGAAGCGCACCACCTCGTGGTACGAACCGGTCTCGGACAAGGCGCGCAGGTGTGCGCTCGCCACTTGCGGCCGGTCCTCGGCGTGCACGAACTGGTTCAGCGCCGGCATTACCTCGGGCGAGCAGCCGAGCACCAGCAGCATGTTGTCGGAATACGCCAACTCGCCGCTGGCGATGTTCCAATCCCAGACCACCATCCTGGCGGCGTCCATGCCGTCGCGCAGCCGCTCGTCGCTTTCGCGCTTGGCGGCCTGCGCCTCGACGCTCTCGGTGACGTCGTAACCCTGGGCGAAGATGCCGATGGTGGTGCCGTACTGGTTCTTGTAGGGCTGATACACCAGATCGATGTAGCGCTGCACCACCGGACCGCTGGGGTCGACCTGCACCGCGATCGGCATGGCGCGCGCCGCCCACTGCTCGCCGGTGCGGTAGACCCGGTCCAGGTGCTCCTCGAAACCCTGGCCGGCCACCTCGGGCAGCGCTTCCCACAGGGCCCTGCCGATCAGTTCCCGGTGGCCGACCAGCTGGTAGTAGGCTTCGTTGACCATCTCGAACACCTGCTTGGGCCCCATCAGCACCGCGACGAAGCCAGGCGCCTGGTTGAACAGGCTGCGCAAGTGCTCGCGCTCGTTGTTCAGGATGCGGGTCAGGGCCTCGTGCATCTGCGCCCGGTTGAAGTGTCCGGTATCGCCGACCGCGTTCAGCTGCAGTTTCGCCGTCGCCGACTGCTCGTCGAACAGATACAGTTCGGTGACGTCGACCGGGTTCTGCACCACCAGAATCGGTTCGCCGTCGTCGCCCAGAACCGGCGTGTGCACGGTGCTCCAGTAGCGCTCCTCGAACCGCGTGCCCTGCGCGGTTTCGACCGGCACCGCGTAGCGCACGAAGGCGGTGGTGTCCGGCTCGCGCTTGGCCAGCGCGCGCAGCAGCGAGGCTTTCACCTCGGCGACGTCGGTCGCGTCGGGCTTGTCGGGATCCGGCGGGAAGGCGTCGAAGACGTAGCGCCCGACGATATCCTCCTCGCTGCGCCGCACCGAGCGCAGATAGGCCCCGCTGGCGCCGACGATCGTGAGGTCCGGCGTCATCACCAGATACGGGTAAGGCGAAGCGCGCAGCAGCGCCTGGTAGTGGGTGAGATTCATCATGTCCGATTCTCGCACGAGCGGACGCGAATGCCGCGCCGCGCAGGCCACGGCGGCTGCATCGGCAATCCCGCGTCGCTGTGCCGTGTCATGCGCGCCGGTCCTGGCGGCGCCGCTCGCCGCCGTCACTGGCCAGCATCGACGCCGCGTTGGCCGCCGGGCCGGCATGCGGCAGCAACCCGCGTCCCCAGCGCTGATATTGCTGCTCCCACGCCCAGGCGTGGGCGATGATGGCGTCCAGGTCGCCGTATTGCGGCGTCCATCCCAACACATCGCGCGCCAGCTGCGGATCGGCCACCAGCCGCGCCGGATCGCCGGGGCGCCTCGGACCGTCCAGCACCACGATGTCGCGCCCGGTGACGCGGCGCGCGGCCGCGATCACCTGATCGATCGAATAGCCGGCGCCGTTGCCGAGGTTGAAGCGCGAACTGCCGGCGCCGTCCAGCAAGCCCTCCAGCGCCAGCAGGTGGGCGTCGCACAGATCCTGGACGTGGATGTAGTCGCGGATGCAGGTGCCGTCCGGCGTATCGTAGTCGCGCCCGTAGACGGTGATGGCGGCGCGCCGGCCGGAGGCCGCCTGCAACACCAGCGGAATCAGATGGGTCTCCGGCTCGTGGCACTCGCCCAGCTCCCCCTCCGGATCGGCGCCGGCGGCGTTGAAATACCGCAGGCAGCACGAACGCAAGGCATAGGCGGCGTCGAAATCGCCAAGGATCTGCTCCACCATCAGCTTCGAATGGCCGTAGGGATTGATCGGCGCCTTCGGATGCCGTTCGTCGATCGGGACGTAATCGGGATTGCCGAACACCGCCGCCGTCGACGAGAAGATAAAGCGCGGCACGTTGTGGCGCACCATCGCCCGCAGCAGCGCCACCGTGTTGCTGACGTTGTTCTCATAGTAGGTGGCCGGCTGCGCCACCGACTCGCCGACCTGGATATAGCTGGCGAAATGCATCACGGCGGCGATCGGCCAGGCCTGGAAGATCACGTCCAGCACGCTGTCGTCGCCCAGTTCACCGACAATCAGCTGCGCCGGGCCGACGGCGTCGCGCCGGCCCTGCGACAGGTTGTCCAGCACCACCGGCTGGTAACCGGCGCGCCGCAACCGCTTGACCATGTGCGAGCCGATATAGCCGGCGCCGCCCACGACCAGGATATGCGGCAAATGCGGCGTCTTGCCTGCGTCGGCCGGTTTCATGATTCCGCCGCCTGGTTCGGGGTGCCGCCGGACTGCAGCGCGCGCACCTTGTCCGCCGCCTTGCGGCCGGCCAGGAAGGCGTGGTCGGAGTTGTAGTACTCCCACTCGCTGTAGCGGCCGGCCAGCACGATGTCGTGCTGCTCCATCCAGTCGCGCACCGTGGCCACATTCCGCGCGCGGGCGTGGTCGTAGACCACGTAGGCATACGGCATGTCGACCTGGTTGGCGACCATGATCTTGTCGTCGGCGTTCATCATGCCCACCTTGATGCAATCGGCGATGCAGCGCTGGATCAGCGCGTCGCCGTCCAGCGGCAGCGGCTTCCACGGCGAGTAGGAAATCTCGCAGGTGAAGCCGAAGCCGCCGGGGGCGTTGCATTCCGGGCTGGCGTTCCCCTGCACGAAGATGCGGTGGAAGATGCTGTCCTCCGGATAGTAGATCCAGTGCTTGTCGGTGACGTCGGTGCGGGCGATGCCGATGTTGACGCAGCGGATGGAGATATGGCGCAGGCCGCGCGCGGCCGCCCTCACCTCTTCCGGCGCCTCCGGGCCGATCAGCTTGACCAGCTCCGGCAGCGGCATGGTGCTGATCAAATGCTCGTACTGGATGCGGCGGCCGTCGGCCAGCGCCACCGCGTGCTCGCCCGGCAGCACCTGCACCACGTCGGCGTTGAGCTCGACCTTGCCCCGGATGTGCGGCAGGAAGCCCGACACCAGCGCCTGGAAACCGCCCTTGCGCGGATAGCCGAAGCGCGCGTTCGGTCCCTGCGGCTTGGCCACCGGCTGCAAGGCGCCGTCGATGATCTCGCCCAGGTCCGGCAGCGGCACCCGGCCGCCCAGCCACGAGGTTTCCATCTCGCTCAGCGGCACGGTCCAGATCTTCTTGTTGTAAGGGATCGCGAAGTGCTTGGCGATGCCGGCGCCCCAGACCTTGTAGATGAACTCCTCGAAGCTCTGGGTTTTCTGCTGGCGCGCGCTGGCGCCGGCATTGGCCGCGTCGGCGGTGCCGTCGGCGCAGCAATCCTCGACCGCTTCGGCGGCGCAGGCCGGCGCGGCGTCGTTGGCCGGCGTCTCGCCGTAGCGGGCGTCGATGGCGCCGACGATGCACTCCTTGATCACGTCCGGCGGCAGGCCGTACAACGCACCCTGGAACGGATAACGCGTGAACACCTGCTTGCTGTAGATCCAGGCCTCGCGCATCTGCCAGTGCTGGTTGTCGCCCAACAGGATGTCGTACAGTTTCAGCACGTAGGGATCGTTGGAGAACATGATATGGCCGGCGTAGTCGAAGGTGAAGCCGGCGTCCTCGATCGAACGGCACCAGCCGCCGACGGTGGAATTACGCTCCAACAGCATGGTGTCGGCGTCGCCATGGTAGGCGGCCGACAGGCCGGTCGGGCCGCCGCCGATGATCAGGCAGCCGGTGCCCTGCACCGCCGCGCCGCCGCGCAAGGGATTGATCTTGCCAGGTTCGGCATAGCTGGCGGCGACCGTGCTGTCCAGCGGCGCCTGCGCGGCCGGCACGCGGCTGGACGGATTGCGCTCGGCGCCGTCGATCAGCGCGCGCATGGCGTCGGCGGTGGTGTCCCACGAGGTGGCGGCGATCACTTCGCGCATCGCGGCGGCCATGGCGGCTTTCTGCCCGGCGGTCTGCGTCAGCGCCGCTTCGCAGCAGGCGATGAATTCGGCATGATTGTGACCGATGGCGACGATGCCGCCGTATGGCTTCTCGACGTCGGTGATCGCGGTGCTGACGATCGGCAGCGCCGCCGCCATGTATTCCAGCACCTTGGTCGGGCTGATGAAGCGGGTCGATTCGTTCAGCGCGAACGGCAGCAGGCAGACGTCCCAGCCTGCCAGGAACTGCGGCAGCACCTGGTAGGACTGCTGGCCCAGGTAATGAATGTTCGCCCGTTGCGGCAGCGTGGCCGGATTGATCTTGACCACCGGCCCCACCAGCACGATCTGCCATTCCGGATGGGCGTCGGCCATGGCGGCGATCAGCCCGATGTCGAAGCGCTCGTCGATGACGCCGTAGAAGCCGAGGCGCGGCCGCGCGATGCCTTGTTGCAGCGGATGGCCGTTGCTGCGGTCCAGCGCCTGCTCGAAGTGGATCGCGTCGACGCTGCTGGAGAAGCAATGCGCGTTGTCGTGGCGACTGCGCTTGGCCTCGTACAGGCTCGGACCGCCGGTGAACACCAGGTCGGCGATGTTGAGCAGGCCGGCTTCGCGCTGCAGCAGCTGCTTCGGCGGATTCTTGAAAGCGGACAGTTCGTCCATGCAGTCGTACACCACCAGCGACGGATGCAGTTGCGCCAGCAGCGGCAAGGCCATCGGCGTGTAGAACCAGACGATGGGATCCTCGCCGTCCGGCACCAGCGATTCCAGCAGGGTTTGCAGCACCGGCAACTGGTCGTCGTGGAAGCCGGTGGCGGGAACCGGGGTATGCGGCTGATAGACGGTGAGGTTGGGCGCGGGGCTATACGTTTCCATGCGCGCCGGGCCGGCATCGTATATCGGCTCTTCGACGAACAGCACTTTGTAATGGTGAGCCAAACGGGTCAACAGCTGCTGCGGACGTTGAAATACAAAATCCCAGCGCAGATGACAAAAGACGACGACGGTTTCCATGGCTCTCTCCTGGTTATGCCCTTGTGGGGCGTTGGTTGTGCATAATTGGTCGGTAAGACGTTGCGCCAGCTTCAGCGCCGCCGCGTACGGCCGCACCAGGTGGCGCGCCAGCGGATCGGCGCCCTCGCGGTCGAGGTCCCACAGGCCGCTGCGGTGCCAGTGATGTTCCTGTTCCCAGTCCGGGCGGTCGATGGCCGGATACAGACAGATGCCGGTCAGCTCGGCGCCGTGCTGCATCGCCAGCGCGGTCTCGGCGGCCATCTCGCGGATCCAGGCGCCGCGGCCGCTGCCGACATGGCTGGTTTCGGCCAGCAGCAGCGGGCGGCGATAGCGTTGCCACAGGTCGAGCAGCATCAGGTGCAGCGGCCGGCGGCGCGGATCGGCCAGGTGCCACCACAGGCAGGTTTCGCTGCCGGTCTCCCACTGGCTCGATTGGTAATAGTTGGCGCCCATCAGATCCAGATAGCGCGGCGCGCCTCCCAATTCGGGTTCGCGCCGGCCGCACAGCATGTCCCAGGCTTCGTACTGCGCCTCGGTCCAGCCGGCGGCTTGCGCGCTCCAGGCGGCGCCTGCGGACGGCGGCACCACATGGATCAACGGGTCGCATTGCAACATGCGCGCCCCCGGCGTCACCGCCCAGATGGCGTCGCAGCCGGCGATGGTGGCGCGCACCAGCTGCCGTTTCGCTTCGCTGGCGTCGTGCTGTCGCTCCATGTTCCGGGTCTGGAACATGTGCACCGACAGGCCCCAGCCGGTATAGGAAATTTCGTTGATCGGCGAATATACCGGCGCCGGCCCGACGTACGGCGCCAGGTATTCGGCGGCGGCGCGGCAAAAGCGCGCGAAGCGCGGCACGAATTCCGGGCCGTAGACATCGATCTCCTCCGGCCAGCCGTAGTGGCAGAAGGTCCAGCAGATTTCCAGGCCCAGCGCGCGCGCCGCGTCGAGCCGCGCGTCGAGGATGCTGAAGTCGAACACGCCGTCGCGCTCGACCAGGCGCCAGCCGATCGTCTCGCGCACCGTGCGGATGCCGAATTCGGCCAGCAGCGCATAGTCGGCGGCGGCGCGGTCGACGTGGCCGTTGGCCGCGTTCATGTCCAGCGCGCGGCCGGCGCGGTTGACGTGGTCGGCGCCTTCGTAGCCGGCCTGCCAGAAGGTGGCGAAGTGCGGGGTCGGCGGCGACGCTGCGGACGCGGGGACGCTGTGCGGGACTGGCATCGGGATCTTTCTCATGGTTGGGCGTTGCGGGTGGCGGCGCTGATCTGCTCCAGCGGCAGCTTGGGCGTCCGGTCGGCGTTCAGCAGGCCGTTGGTTTCCTGGAAGGTGTCGGCGAACTGGGTGTAGCAGAAACCGCTGAACATCGCGCTCTCGTTGGCCACTTGCAGCAAGGCCCGGTACAGCTCATGGAACGCGGCCGCCGTGTTGGCGCGCGAATAGCCCCAGGTGTGGTGCTCCGGCGCGCGCGGGTCGTAGGCGACGCCGCCGAACTCGGTCAGCACGATGGGCTGGCCGCGATGCGGAAAGCCGTCCAGCGTCAGGATGCGCCCGCCGGGACGGCGGCGATCGAACAGCGTGTGGGCCGAGCCGTTCAATTCATAGCGCGCGCGCAGGCGCTGCGGATCGCTGTCGTAGTCGTGGATGCCGAGGATGTCGGTGGCCGAGGCCTCCCAGCCGTCGTTGCCGATCACCGGGCGGGTGGCGTCCAGCACCAGCGTCAGGTGGTACAAGGCTTCGACCGCGTTGCGGTGCGCCTGCATCGCCGTCAGGTTGGGTACGCCCCACGATTCGTTGAACGGCACCCAGACGATGACGCACGGGTGGCTGTAGTCGCGCTCGATCGCCTCGGTCCATTCCTTGACCAGCCGCGACACCGCCAGCGGGCTGAAGGCATAGGCCGAAGGCATTTCCTCGAACACCATCAGACCGAGTCGGTCGGCCCAGTACAGATAGCGCGGGTCTTCGATCTTCTGATGCTTGCGCACGCCGTTGAAGCCCATCGCCTTGGCCAGTTCGACGTCGCGCCGCAGCGCGTCGTCGGACGGCGCGGTCATCAGCGATTGCGGCCAATAGCCCTGGTCCAGCACCAGCCGCAACTGGTAGGGGCGGCCGTTCAGCATGAAGCGGTCGCGGTTCAGCGAGACCGAGCGCAGCGCGGTGTAGGAGCGTACGGTGTCGAGGATGCGCGCGCCGTCGCGCAGCACCAGTTCGGCGTCCAGCAGCGTCGGCCGCTCCGGGCACCACAGCAGTTCGTTGCGCGAATCGTCGATGCCGGGATCGGACAGCGCGATCTTGCGGTTGGCTTCCTGGCCGACCAGCATGTAGACATCGTCCGCCAGCAGCTTGTCGCCGTGCCACAGCCGTACTTCGACCGACAGCCCGGATTTCTGCGTGCCGGCCGCCAGCACTTCGCAGCCGATTTCGAAGCCATCGAACAGCGGCGTCCAGCGCAGCGTCTTGATATAGGTATCGCCCACCGCTTCCAGCCAGACGGTCTGCCAGATGCCGGTGGTGCGCGGGTACCAGATCGAATGCGGTTCGCGCTGCCAGTCCTGCTTGCCGCGCGGTTTGTGCAGGTCGGCCGGATCGTCCTCGGCGCGCACCACCAGCGACTGCGGCGCGTCGGCGACCAGCGCGCCGGTGATGTCGGCGCTGAACGGCGTATGGCCGCCTTCATGCGTCGCCACCAGTTGGCCATTGAGCCAGACGCTGGCGGCGTAGTCGACGGCGCCGAAGTGCAGCAGCGTGCGTCCGCCGCCCGCCGGCGCCTCGAAGCGGCGCCGATACCAGACGCAGGGATGGAAGCCCTCGTCGCCGATGCCGCTGGCCGCCGCTTCCGGCGCGAACGGCACCTCGATACGCTGGCGCCAATCGATGTCGTCGTGCGGGCCGGCATGGCGCAGCGCGTCGTCGAACGCGAACTCCCATTCACCGTTCAGCGAGGTCCACTCGGGTCGCACCAGTTGCGGCCGGGGATATTCGAACTGGCGCATTCGTTCCTCTCTGAAAGAATTCGCCGGCGGCAAATTGTTATAATTATTTTATCAAAAGTTTTACGATTGCAACGGTGGGATTTAACCTTCAATAATGGTAGGAACGGTCCTACCGCATGCAGGACTACACGCCGCACGTTAGCGCGCGAACAGAGTCCTCCGCCAAAACGCGCTACGCTGGCTGTTCGCATCTAACGAGGGGCATGTCATGGCATTCGATTTTGGAAGTTTATTGAAGCAATATGCGAGCGGGCTGGAGGCTGATCCGGCCAAGGCGGAGGAGGACTTCGCGCAGGTGGGGCAGCACGCGCCGTCGGCCGCCGTGGCGCAGGGCGTGACCGAAGCGTTCCGCTCCGATCAGACGCCGCCGTTCGCGCAAATGGTCAGCCAGCTGTTCGGACGCAGCGATCCCAACCAGCGCGCCGGCCTGCTGAACCAACTGCTGGCGCATGTGAGTCCCGCGATGCTGACCTCGCTGGCCGGCAGCGTCGGCAGCTTCCTCAACCAGGGTTCGCAGCCGCAGGTGACGCCGGAGCAGGCGGAGCAGATCACGCCGGCGCAGGTGGAGGAGATCGCCGCCACGGCCGAGCAGCACAATCCCGGCATCGTCGACCGCATCGGGTCTTTCTACGCCGAGCATCCGACGCTGGTGAAGGCGCTGGGCGGCATCGCGCTGGCCATCGTCATGAGCAAGATGGCCGATTCGAACCGTAACTAATTTTTCTGGAGAACACACATGGGCATTCTGAGCAATATCTTCCACAAGATCTTCCCTTCGTCGCACCCTGCCGTCGCCACGGCGCCGCAAGGCACGACCCCGCCACCAGCGATGCCCGCGGGCACCGCCGCAGCACCGGCGCCGGCCGCCGCACCCGCCGCCGCACTCAGCGAGGTCGATGTCGAGGCCATCCTCAACGCCAAGGCGCAACAATCCGGCCAGCCGTTGAACTGGCGTACCTCGATCGTCGACCTGCTGAAGCTGCTGGAGCTGGACAGCAGCCTGCAATCGCGCAAGGAACTGGCGCAGGAGCTGCACTACAGCGGCGACACCAACGATTCAGCCTCGATGAACGTCTGGCTGCATCGTCAGGTGATGACCAAGCTGGCGCAGAACGGCGGCAAGGTGCCGGCCGATCTGAAGGATTGATTTTCTACCACAGCGCCGGCTGGCGGATGAAGAAGTTGCGCACCACTTCATCGACCGTGGAATCGGCGCGCAAGGTGCGCCACAGCGCGATGTAGTCGGGCTGGCTCAGGGCGCGGCCGGCGAACAGCAGGCTGCTCTGGCGCATTGGCCACTCGCCGTCGTACATCACGTCCGGCGGCAGTGGCCAGGTCTTCTTGTCGCGGATATAGGGCGTCATGTAGGCCATCGCCTGGCGCATGCCTTTGCCGTCGGGGGTGGTGTAGGTCCACAGATTGTCCGACGGCGTCGACAGGATCTCGCTCAGCGCCGCCATCGCTTCCAGGTTGAACAGGGCGTAGCCATAGGGCTTGGTGCGCTTCAGCTCCAGCGGGAAGCTGCCGTCGGCCGCCACCTGGTTGGGCAGCAGCACGGTCTTGAACCTGTCGCGGCTGTAGGCCAGCAGGGCCTGGTCGCCGGTCAGGTGTGCGAACGCGGCCACCTGCATCAGCCAGCAGGTGCCGTGGTTGTTGCGCGCGTCGCGTTCCTCCATGCCGTTCCTGCTGTGGGTGAGCCATTGCAGGTAGTCGGCGAACCACTGCTTGATGCGCGCCTCGTCGGCGGCCGGCAGCGCGCCCGAGGCGTGCAGGACTTCGATCGAGCGCGCGACTTCCACTAAATGAATGGTGTCGATGATGCCGATGCCGCGACCGGTGCTGCGGCCGAAGATGGCTTGCGCGTATTCGAGGTTGGGGTTGAGCCGTGTCGCGTCGTCGATGAACCAGGCGCGCAGGTGGGCGACGGCGTGGTCGGCGTAGCGCCGGTCACCGGTGATTTTCCAGGCGGCCGTCAGCGTCGGGACCTGCACGCTGAAGCGCATCAGCGCGCGGCGGTGGTCGTTGAAGTTGTCGGGGTTGGACAGGCCGTCGCGCTGCACGTAGGGGCCGCCGGGATGGGCAGGGTCCGGCCACCAGTAATCGCCTTCGGAGTAGAAATCATGCGGGCCGCCGGCGCTGCGCGGGCTGCGCGACGCGGTGATCGTCAGCGGCGTCTCGCCCAGGGCCTGCCCGGCGGCGGCCAGTATCCGCTGACGGTCCAGCGCGGCCACGTCGAACTGCGCGCCGGCCGGCGCCGGGGCGATGACCGCCGCCAGCGCGGCAGTCGACGCCGGGCGCGCGGGCGTCGCCGCGTCGACGGCGCAGCAGATCAACGCCAGGAAGCAAGCAGGCAGCCGCGACCTCATGCCGGCCCGGCCTCGCCGCGCACCGCCGCTTCGATCCTGGCGACATCGATTTTCCCCATCGTCATCATCACCTCGAAGGCGCGCTTGGCCACGTCGCCGCCCTTGGACATCGCTTCGCTCAGCACGCGCGGCGTGATTTGCCACGACAAGCCCCACTTGTCCTTGCACCAGCCGCAGGCGCTCGGGGTGCCGCCGTTGTCGATGATGGCGTTCCAATACCGGTCGGTCTCGGCCTGATCGTCGGTGGCGATCTGGAACGAGAACGCTTCGCTCTGCTTGAAGGCGTCGCCGCCGTTGAGGCCCAGGCACGGAATGCCGCAGACCGTGAATTCGACGATCAGCACGGCATCCTTCTTACCGCCGGGGAAATCGGACGGCGCGCGATGAACCGCGCCGACTGCGCTGTCCGGAAAGACGCCGGCGTAAAAACGCGCGGCTTCTTCCGCATCCTTGTTGTACCACAGGCAGATCGTGTTCTTGTTCATGGTCACTCTCCTTGGTTGGCTGCGTGGGGGAGCGTCAATTCTACATTTTTTGTGGCGAATCCGGCAGATCGGGAAATGAGCGTAGACTGCACCGGATCGATAAAGGAATCCATGCGTCTATCTAAATTTATTAGCGAGAACATCGAAATTATCTTGCAGGAGTGGGAGGACTTCGCCGGCACGCTGGAAGTTCTTGACAGCGCCAACAAGGTGCAGCTGCGCGACCACGCCAAGGCCATGCTGGCGGTGATCTGCCTGGACCTCGATTCAGACCAGAGCATCCAGGAAAGCATTGAAAAATCCAAGGGCAACGCGCCCGACGCCGCCGACGACACGGCCGCCGAAGCGCACGCCATCGACCGGCTTCAGGCCGGCTTCACCGTCGAGGAATTGACCGCCGAATACCGGGCGCTGCGCGCCAGCGTGCTGCGGTTATGGCAAGCCAGCGTGCAGGCCGCCAGCCACGCCGATCTGCAGGATGTGATCCGCTTCAACGAGGCCATCGATCAATCGCTGGCGGAATCGATCGCGCGCTTTTCCGCCATGTTGCGCGACTCGCAAAACGTGTTCCTCGCCATCCTCGGCCACGACGTCAGGAATCCGCTCGGCGCCATCATCATGGGCACGCAGCTGATCATGCACGACACCACGCTGCCGCCCAGGCATCTGAAGGTGGCGGCGCAGGTGCTGCGCAGCACGCAACGAGTGACCGACATCGTCGCCGACCTGTTGGACTACTCCACCAGCCACCTCGGCGGCGGCATCCCGGTGACGCCGGCCGAATACGATCTGTCGCCGGAGTGCCGCTCGGTGGTGCAGGAAATGAAGCTGTTCCACCCCGAACGCAATTTCAGGGTGGACATAGAAGACGACATCAGCGTGGTCTGGGACCGCGCGCGCATGAGCCAGGGGCTGTCGAACCTGATGGCGAACGCGATCCAGCACGGCTCGGCGACCAGTCCGTTGTGGGTGTCGGTCAACCGCGTGCAAGAGGATGTGATCATGGTGATCCGCAACGAAGGCGACATCATTCCGCCGAGCATGCTCCGGAACATGTTCGATCCGGCGCGCAGCTTCGCCATCCGCACCCCCAGCGAACGCAGCGCGAGCCAGACCAGCAACCTTGGCCTGGGACTCTACATCACGCGCGAAATCGTGGTGGCCCATGGCGGCAAGATCCACGTCACCTCGACCAAACACGACGGGACCAGCATCGTCCTGCGCATCCCGGCGAAGCCGCCGGAGGCAACGGCAGCGCCGGAGACTGTCGGTACCGCCGACTAAGGCCGCATCACCTTATCCGGCGTCATCGGCGTGCTGCGTACGCGGCGGCCGGTGGCGTGAAAGATCGCATTGCTGATCGCCGCCGCGACGCCGACCTGCCCGATCTCGCCGACGCCCTTGGCGCCGAGGCGGCTGACGATGCGGTCGTCCTCCTGCACGAAGATGACGTCGATATCGTGGATGTCGGCGTTGACCGAGACGTGGTACTCGCCCAGGTCGTGGTTCATGAAGCGGCCCAGACGATGATCGCAATGGGTCTCCTCGTGCATCGCCTGGCCGATGCCCCACACCACGCCGCCGATGATCTGGCTGCGCGCGGTCTTGGCGTTGATGATGCGCCCGGCCGCGACCGCGCTGACCACGCGCGTCACCCGCACCGTGCCGAATTCCGGATCGACCCGCACCTCGCAGAACACCGCCGAGTGGGTGGCGCGCTGATACTTCATCTGCTTGAGCATATTCGGCAGCATCATGTATTTTTCTTCCACGCGCCGCTTGCCGCTGCCGTCCAAGACCTGCGCCAGCGTGACCTGCGCCTCGGGCCGCGTGGTCAGCCGCAGCGCGCCGCCGGCGAACTCCACGTCGGCGAAGGCGGCCTTCGCCAGCGGCGAGTCCGGCAGGTTCTTCGCCAGCTTGAACAAGGTCTTCCGCAGCTTCTCGCAGACGCCCTGCACCGCCGAGCCGACCGTGGCCACATGCGACGAACCGCCTTCGATCGGCGCCACCGGCAAGGTCGAATCGCCCAGCTGGAAGCGCACCTTCTCCAGCGGCAGCCCCATCGCCTCGGCGGCGATGATGCTCATCGCGGTATAGGTGCCGGTGCCGATGTCGGTGGCGGCGCTGCTGACCACCAGGCTGCCGTCGGCGTGCAGCACGGCGCTGGCGCGGGCGAACATCTGCATCGCGTCCCACATGCCGGTCGCCATGCCCCAGCCGATCAGCTCGCGCCCTTCGCGCATGCTGCCCGGTTGCAGCGGACGGTTGTGCCAGCCGAAGCGCTCCGCGCCCTGCATATAGCAGGCGCGCAGTTCCTTGGTCGAATACGGCAAGCCATGGGTCGGATCGATCTCGGCGTAATTCTTGAGGCGCAGCGCCAGCGGATCCATGCCCAGTTCATACGACAATTCATCCATCGCCACCTCCAGCGCGTGCACGCCGTGCGCGGCGCCGGGCGCGCGCATGTCCATCGGGCTGGCATGGTCCAGCGCGACCAACTTGTAGCCGAGGCGGATGTGTTCACACGCATACAACTCGCCCGACCAGTTCACCACCACTTCGACGTAGTCTTCGATGCGTGAGGTTTCGGCGACGGCTTCGTGGATGATCGCGCTCAGCGTGCCGTCCGGCTCCGCCGCCAGCCGCACCCGTTGCTGCGTCTCGGGCCGGTGGCCGAAGGTGAACATCTGCTGGCGCGTCAGCACCACCCGCACCGAGCGCTCCAGCTTGAGCGCCGCCATCACCGCCAGCGGCAGCTGGTACTGCGGACGCAATCCGGAACCAAACGCGCCGCCCACATACGGATTGCGCACCGTGACCTTGTCCTTCGACAGCCCGAACACGTGCGACACATACCAGCGGCTGTTCTGCGAACTCTGGGTCTTGTCGTAGATGGTCAGGTGGCCGTCGGCGTCGCGGATCACGGTGGAGGCGAACAGCTCCAGCGGATTATGGTGCTCGACGCCGCTGTAGTACTCGCCCTCGATCCTGATCGCCGCCTTGTCCCACATTTCATCGGCGTGGCCCTTCTGGTCCGGCGGCGGCGTGTAGCCGGCCTTGAGCCGGCTCGGCTTGTGGGCGCGGCCGCGATGCTGCAACAGGCTGGTCTCGTGCGGTTCGACCTCATAATCGACCTGGACCAGCGCCGCCGCATAGCGCGCCGCCTCGAAAGTCTCGGCCACCACCAGCGCCACCGGCTGGCCACTGTAGACGATCTTGTCGTCGTATAGCGGCCGGAACGGCGAGCCGCCCGGCGCGGTCATGTCCTTGTAAAAGATGTCGAAGGAACGGATGCGCGGCCGGTTGCCGTGCCAGATCACTTCGACCACGCCGGGAACGGCCAGCGCCGCGCTGGCATCCAGCGCCGCGATGCGGCCCTTGGCGATCGCGCCGCTGACCACCACGCCGTACAACAGCGCTTCATGATCGGGTTCGGGGAAATATTCGGCCGCGTAGCGCGCCTGGCCGGTCACCTTGTCGCGGCCATCCACGCGCGATACCGCCATGCCGATCGAGACCGGGCCGGTGCCTTCGTCCGCGACCGGGGTGCGGAGTGCTGGGATGAGATCTGTCACGTTGGCTCCTTGCCGCCGGGTGCTGCATAGTCATGGGAATTGTCGTGCGTGCCTTCGGAGGCCTGCTTCAGCGCGCGGATCACGGCCCGGCGCGCCATCGCGATCTTGAAGTCGTTCGCGCCCTGCCCTTGCGCGCCGGACAGCATCAGGTCCGCCGCCTGGGCGAACACGTCCACCGCGCCGGCGCTGCCGACACGATGGCCAGCCAGCAGCGCTTCAGCGGCCGGCACGCGCCACGGCTTGTGTGCCACGCTGCCCAGCGCCAGCCGGGCTTCGCGGATCACGCCGTCGGCGTCGATGTCGAGCAGCGCCGCCACCGACACCAGCGCGAAGGCGTACGAGGCGCGGTCGCGGAATTTCAGGTAGGCCGAGTGTGCGGCGAAATGCGCGGCCGGGGGCAGTTCGATATGGGTGATCAACTCGCCTTCCGCCAGCGTGCTGTCCTGCTCGGGATGCTCGCCGGGCAGGCGGTGGAAGTCGGCGAAGTCGATGCGGCGCGTGCCGTTGGCCGAGCGCACCTCGACCACCGCCTCCAGCGCCGCCAGCGCCACGCACATGTCCGACGGATGGGTGGCGATGCAATGCGCGCTGGCGCCGAGGATGGCATGTTGCCGCGTCAGGCCGCCGAGGGCGGAGCAGCCGGCGCCGGGCGTGCGCTTGTTGCATGGCGCCGCCGGATCGTAGAAGTAATGGCAGCGCGTGCGCTGCAGCAGGTTGCCGCCGTTGCTGGCCATGTTGCGGATCTGCGGCGAGGCGCCGGCCAGGATCGCGGCGGTCAGCAGCGGATAGTCGCGCCGCACCAGCGGATGGTAGGCGGTGTCGGCGTTGCGCGCGGTGGCGCCGAGCCGCAGGCCACCGTCATCGGTGGCGGCGATGTCGTCCAGCGGCAGCGCGTTGATGTCGACCAGCGCCTGCGGATGCACGACGTGCGCCTTCATCAGGTCGATCAGATTGGTGCCGCCGGCGATGAAGCGGGCCTCGCCGCCGGCGGCGTCGAGGTCGTAAGCCGGCGCCGCATGCGCCAGCGCGGCGCCGATGTCGGCGGCGGGAAGATAGGCGACCGGGTTCATGCGGGCACCGTGCCGGGCAGATAGGGACGATCCGGATGGTCTCCGCGCTCCGGCAGCGCCATCACCTGCGTGACGGCGGCGACGATGCCTGGATAGGCGCCGCAGCGGCAGATGTTGCCGCTCATGAGCTCGCGCACCTCGGCGGCGCTGCCGGCCTGCCCTTCGTTGATCAGTCCCATCGCCGAGCACAGTTGGCCCGGCGTGCAGTAGCCGCACTGGAACGCATCATGTTCGATGAAGGCCTGCTGCAGCGGATGCAGTTGCGCGCCGTCGGCCAGGCCTTCGACCGTCGTGATCTCCTTGCCGTTTTGCATGACCGCCAGCGTCAGGCAGGAATTGATGCGCCGGCCGTCGACCAGCACCGTGCAGGCGCCGCACTGGCCGTGGTCGCAGCCTTTCTTGGAGCCGGTCAAGCCGACCCGTTCGCGCAGCAGGTCGAGCAGCGTGACCCAGGCCTCTACATGGAGTTGCAGATCCTGACCGTTGATGCGCAGCTTGACCGGGTAGGTGCGAATGGCCGCGCCGGCAGGCGGAACTTGGATGGGAGCGTTCATTTCGTCAAGGCCTTCCTGGCGGCTTGCGCGCCGACGCCCAGCGCGCGCGGCGCGTTCAGGCTGATGCGACTGAGGTCCTGCGCTCCGCGATTATTCAGATCGTCCGACATGCTGTTCTCCTTGGCTTGATGTGCGATGCGACAAGCTTCCATCTTGCACGCCGGATGAACGCCGCAATGTGCGGCGGCACACCCTTGCGTCAGGTCCGATACAACATAATGCGTGCACAGCGGGCAGCCTGCCCCGACACCTCGACAAGGACAACGAATTGTTCCCTACTCCCAACACGGGGCGCTCGCAGCCGGCCCTGCTGCGACTCGGCGCGCTGCTCAAGAGCGCCGGCTACGCCTTCGTCACCATTTCCACGCCGAGCCACCGCCGCGTCAACGGCCGCGACGGCAACGAGACCGCGAGCGACGCGCGCGGCGTGTTCGGCTGGAGCCGCCCCTTCGGCGACGGCGTGCTCGACGCGGACACCCTGACGGCGATGCGCGAGGCGGGCATCGTCGACGACCACAACGGCGTGCACCGCAGCACGCTGCGCGCCTCCACGCTGGACGGCCAACTGTATTTCCACTCCGCCTTCCCCACCCGCGACCCCGACTCGGTGTTCTTCGGCCCGGACACCTATCGCTACGTGCAGGTGCTGCACGCCGAACTGACCGAGCAAACCTTGCTCGCGCCGTCACGCCAGGTACGGCGCGCGGTCGACATCGGCTGCGGCGCCGGCCCCGGCGCGATCACCATCGCCCTGAAATTGCCGCAGACCGAAGTCTGGGCGGTCGACATCAATCCCAAGGCGCTGGAGCTGACCGCCTGCAATGCGGCGCTGGCCGGCATCGGCAACCTGCACATCGCCCACAGCGACCTGCTGCAAGGCGTCGACGGCTGGTTCGACCTGATCGTCGCCAACCCGCCGTTCATGATCGGCGTCGGCAACCGCCTGTATTGCGACGGCGGCGGCGTGCTTGGCGAGGGCTTGTCGGTGGCCATCGTCAATGCCGCGCTGGAACGGCTGGCGCCCGGCGGGCGGCTGGTGATGTACACCTGCGTCGCAGTGGTCGACGGCGTCGACCTGTTCCGTGAACATGTCGAAACGGTGTTGGGCGCGGCCGGGCTGACCTGCGACTACCGCGAAATCGATCCCGACGTGTTCGGCGGCGAGTTGAGCGAGAGCGGTCATGAACGCACCGACCGCATCGCGGCGGTGGCGCTGGTGGCGAGCAAACCATTTGAGCGAACGTAAGCCATCGTACAGAGCCACGCCGAAAATTAAGCGAGGATGTCTCATCGATGGCAACAAGGCGTCGAATTCAACCAAGGAGATCTTATGCGACAAGTAGCAATAGCCACAGCCTGGGCAATGGCGTTGGCGGGTGGTTCGGCGCTGGCCCAGACCACGCCCGTCGCCCCCGCAGGACAGGTGACCCCGTCGGCGGACAACACCCGCATGAACAACCGCGATCAAGGCAGCACCGGCGACACCGCGCAATCGCAATCGAACGCCAAGGGCGACCGCGAATTGCTGGCCGCCGTGCGCCGCACCGTGGTCAAGGACAAATCGCTGTCGATCAGCGCCCATAACGTCAAGATCCTGGCCGCCAATGGCGTGGTCACCTTGCGCGGTCCGGTGACCAGCGAAGAAGAGAAGACCAAGGTCGAAGCATTGGCCAAGCAGGTCGCGGGCGTGACGTCCGTGCAGAACAATCTCGACATCAAAACCAATTAAACAGGAGTTCATATGAGCAACGCCGTCTACTGCATCGCCCTCGACCACCCACACGCCGAGACCATCGTCTCCCGCCTGAAGGATGCCGGTTTCGCACCGAGCGACATTTCCGTGCTGTTCCCGGACAAGGGCGGCACGCGCGACTTCGCGCACGAGCAAAACACCAAGATGCCTGAAGGCGCGGCCACCGGCGGCGTCGCCGGCATGGGCACCGGCGCCATCCTGGGCTGGCTGGCCGGCATCGGCACGCTGGCGATTCCGGGCGTCGGTCCGTTCATCGCGGCCGGTCCTATCCTGGCGGCGCTGGGTGGCGCCGCTGTCGGCGGCGCGGCCGGCGGCATCATCGGCGCGCTGGTCGGCATGGGCATCCCTGAGTATGAAGCCAAGCTGTACGACGGCAAAGTCCGCAGCGGCAACATCCTGATTTCGGTCCACACCGAGAACTCGGACCAGGTCAAGGCCGCCAAGCAGATCTTCGAGGACGCCAAGGCCGACGACATCCGTTCGACCTCGGAAGCCAGCGTACCGACCTAAGCCCAGCCTGGGCCAGCAGCCGGGGCAGCCATGTGCTGCCCTTCATACTTTCAATTCCTGGAGATTACAAATGAAAACATCCCACTTGCTGGCCATCCTGGCCGTCGGCGCGTCGTTCGCGCAGCACGCCGGCGCGCAAACCGCCACCATCGACAAGGCCGATGCGAACCGCCTGGTCGCGATCGCGCAGGCCAACCTCGCCGAGGTGGAAGCCGGCAAGATGGCGGTCGAAAAAAGCTCCAACGCCTCGGTCAAACAATTCGCGCAGAACATGATCGACGATCACGGCAAGGGCCTGGACGAGACCAAAAAGGTCGCCGCCGCAAAGAACGTGACGCTGCCGACCGAACCGGATGCCGCGCACAAGAAAATGGCCGCCGATCTGACCAAGCTGTCCGGCGCCGCCTTCGACAAGGAATACGTCAGCAAGGCCGGCGTGGCCGACCATGCCAAGGTGCACGCGGCGCTGAAGAGCGATATCGCCAACGCCAAGGACGCAGACGTCAAAGCGCTGGCCACCAAGCTGGAGCCTATCGTCGCGCATCACGGCGAGATGGCAAAGACCCTGAACGCGGCCGTTAAATAACGCGACCGGGGCAGCCCCCGGCTGCCCTGCGCCGTATAGGAGCTATCACCATGCTGGCACTACAAGAAATAGCGCGATCGAGGTTGCGCCTGATGGGCGCTCTGGCGGTCGACAGGGAAGGCGAAGAAGTGCTTGCCGGCCTGTCGGTGGCTGAATCGGTATTTTTTCTGAGCTTCAACGACGAACCCGACGATGGGAACGAGACCGCGGAAAACCTTCTGTTCCTGAGTTTGCAGCACAGACACCTGGTCGCGCGCGCGCTCACCTATTGATGCGTCACACCGTCGCCAACGGCGTATTGCCGATCTCCCGGACGGCGGACATCAGTTGTTCGAAGCTGGATGTTTTTTTGAGGTGACGATCGAAGCCGGCTTTTATAGCGCTGCTGATCGAGAGCATGTCGTCCCAGGCGGTGAAGGCAATCAGATACGGCTGTTGCAACCCCTCATCACGGCGGATCACCGCCGCCAATTCGTACCCGTTCATTTCCGGCATGCCGATATCGATGAAGACGATTTCCGGCGACAGCGCGCGCAGCTTCTCCAGACCATGCCGCGCGCCATACGCCACCGTGACCTGATGGCCTTCGAGCTGCAGCAGCTCGCGCAACATGTCGGCGGCATCCTGGTTGTCGTCTATGATTAATATCGTTCTCAATGTTATTCCCGGTTCGCTAGGCGATGTCTGAAAGACATCTTAAGCGAAGCGCCGGGCGTATCGCGTAGGAGACGCGCCTTGGCGCGCGTAGGAGACGCAGCGGTGTGGACGTCGGACCTAAACATGTGCAAATAATTACACTCATTTCGCCATGGAAATATGATATGTTTACGCTGGCGCCGTTATATTGGCCGCGCCCTCCCCGCACCTAAACCCTGTGCTACGTCTCTCTTGATTCCTATGACGGAGCTATTTTATGGATCTGGATGTTCATGCGCCCACGCGTCCAATGCGGATCGTGGTGGTCGACGACGACGCCGAAGCGCGTCATTTGATGGCCGAGCTACTCGGCGCGCTCGACCACGAAGCGGTTACCTTCGCCAACGCCGAATCGGTGTGGATGTATCGCGATCTCGATGACGTGGACCTGTTCCTGCTCGACGTCGGCTTGCCGGGGCTGGACGGTATTACCCTGGGCCGATCGTTGAAAGCCGGGCCGGGCGGCGAGCGCGCCCTGGTCATCGCGGTGACGGGCGGATCGCCGAACGGCGAGGCGCAGGCCCTGAGCGCGGGATTCGACGACTATATCCACAAGCCGCTGAACCTGGACCGCCTGAAAAACCTGCTGGCCGCCGCCGCCTCGCGCCAAGTCGAGCGATCCGGCTGACCCGACAGCTAGTCGCCCGGCCGCGCGCGGGCGCCGTCGTTCGCGATCGAGACCATCAGTTGCATTAGCTGTTCCACCGATGCCGGCTTGCTGAGGTGGCTGGTGAATCCGGCGCCGCGCGCCAGCTCGACATCCTTCGACCTGCCGAATCCCGTCAGCGCGATCGCTGGAATGCCCGCCGCAGCCGGCCTGGCCCGCACCTGCCGCATAAAGCTGTAGCCATCCATCTCTGGCATGCCGATGTCCGAGATGATGATGTCGAACACCTGCGCGTCGATCAGCTTCAGCGCCTCGCGGCCAGAGAGCGCCGTGCTGACGATCACCCCTTCCATCTCCAGCAGTATCTGAAAGGACTCGACCACATCCGGGCTGTCGTCGACGATCAGCACGCGCAGGCCGGCCGTGAGGGCGCCGCCCGGCGCGCGGGCCGCCGCCGGCCCGCGTCCCAGTGGCAAGCGGATGGTGAAATGCGCTCCGCTGCCCAGGCCGTTCGAACGCGCATCCACGCTGCCGCCATGCAGATCGACGATCTGCTTCACCAGCGCCAGGCCTATGCCAAGGCCGGTGGCGCTACGGGTCGTGCTGAGCTGGCTCTGCTTGAACATATCGAATATGGTGGCGATCGCCTCCGGCGCGATGCCTTGGCCGTCGTCGATCACCTCGATCCGCGCGGCCCCGCCGTCTTCCTCGATGCGGATGACGATGCAACCGTCGGGACGCGAGAATTTGATGGCGTTGCTGAGCAGGTTGGCGACCATCTGACTAACCCGGACCGCGTCCGCGACCGCCCAGACTTCATGCTCGGGATCGCAGATGATCTTGAGCCCCTTGGCGGTGGGATCGGCTTCGAAGGTCGGCACCAGCAACTTTACCAACTCGCACAGATTCACCTCGCTCATCGCCAGCCTGAGCTTGCCCGTATTGATGCGCGAAAAGTCCAGCAGGTCATCAATGATCTTCGCCTGGCTGACCGACGCCGCGAGAATGGCGCTGGCCGCCTTCGGAATCGCAGGATTGGCGTTCGGCCCCGCGAGCCGGCGCAGCAGCTCGGCGTTAAGGTGGATCAGGTTCAACGGGTGCTTCAGCTCGTGCGACATGATCGCCAGGAATTCATCCTTGAGATTGTTCGCGGCCTGGGCCTCGGCGCGTTTGCGCTGTTCGTCGCCGAGCTGCCTGCTGCGCAGCTTCTCCGCCTCGACCCGTCCGGTCAGATCGCGGCCGATCTTGGCGTATCCCTGGAACTGCCCCTCCAGCAACGGCGTGATGACCCCGCTGCAGAAGAAGCGGCCGCCGTCTTTCCTGACGTGCCAGCGCTCGTCCTCGGCCCGGCCGCTCGCCTGCGCGCGCTGGCGTTCCGCGCCGGGCGCATCGGCCTCCCTGTCCTCGGGCGTGTACAGCAGGTCGACCAGCTGGCCGATCACCTCGCCCTCGTGGTAGCCGTACATGCGCTCGGCGCCCTTGTTGAAGCTAGTGATCACGCCGTGCGTATCGAGCGTGATGATGGCGTAGTCCATGGTGCTGGCCGCCACCAGCCGCATGCGGGCATCGGCCGCGCGCAGGCGTTCCTCCGCGCGCCGTAGCTCGGTGACGTCGATAAACGTCAGCAACGCGCCTTCGATCCGGTCCGACAGCGTGCGGTACGGCAGCATGCGCGCCAGGTAATGCCTGCCGTTGAGGCTGCGCACTTCGCGCTCGACCAGGCGCAAGGTCTCGAAGGTTCTGGCGGCGTCGCTGGCCAGCTCGTCGAACTCCAGGTTGTGCGTGATGTGGCCCAGCAGTCGCCCCAGGTCGCCGGGGATGATGTTGAAGATGTCGGTGGTGCGCGGCGTGTAGCGCTGCACCCGCATCTCGCGGTCGACAAACAGCGTGGCGACGTCGCTGGAGACGATCAGGTTCTGCAAGTCGTCGTTGGCCCTTGTGGTCTCGTCGACCTTGTTCTGCATTTCGTTGTTGACGCGCTGCAGTTCGCTGTTGAGCGCCAGCAGCTCCTCCTTGCCGGTTTCCAGCTCCTCGCTGGCGGAGCGCAGTTCCTCGTTAATCGCCTGCAGTTCCTCGTTGGACGCCTTCAGCTCCTCGGCCGAGGCCTCCGCCTGTTCTATCGTATCCTGCAGACGCGCGGCGGTGCGCTGCAGATTCTTTTCCAGGCTGAGCAGCACCGCGTCGTTCGGTTCCACGGATTGTTCCGGCTTGTCGGCGACGCGCGCAACCGACTGCCGCTCCTCGAACATCACCACCACGATACGTTCGCCGGAAGCCTCATCCTGGTAGGGCGTGGCGCAGATTTCGACATCCCACATTTTTCCGTCCCGCACCACCGACGGCACGAAGATGCGGGCGCGGACGCCGTTCTGCTCCACCTGGAACAGCACGGTGCGCAAATCCAGCCGCAATTCGGGAATCACCAGGTTCAGCGCGTTGCGCGAAGGTTCGCCGCCGGTAAGGCGCAGGAATTTCCCCGCCTCCGGCGACATATGGATGATGTCGGCGCCGGCGTTGACGATCAGGCTGGGCGCGGCGGTGCTCGCCAACGCGCGGTCGTGCAGGTCGGCGTAGGCGGACTGGCGCCGCTCGGTGGCGTTGTCGCGCAGCCGGACCGGTTGGCGTAGCGGATTAAACGCGGGAATCACGGCGGGGACTCGGATGTTCACTCGGCTGGCTTTCGCGCGGTAAATGCGGTTCTTCTTATCGATCGGAGCGAAATGCTCCGCCAGCATGTCCGCCGACTCGGAGCTTCCCAGCAGCAGGATGCCGTCGGGTTTCAGCGCGAAGTGGAAGGTCTCCAGGATCCTGGTCTGGGCCTCGCGGTCGAGGTAAATCAGCAAATTGCGGCAACTGATCATGTCCAGCTTGGAAAACGGCGGATCGCGCAGCAAGTTGTGCAGCGCGAACGAAACGCTCTCGCGCAGGTGCTTCTTGATCCGGTAGACCTGGCCGCTCGGATCGAAATAGCGTTGCAGCATGCCGGGCGGCAGGTCGCCGGCGCTCTCCTCCGGGTACAGCCCGGCACGGGCGATGGCGATCGCGCGCTCGTCGATATCGGTGGCGAAGATCTGCACCGCGATGGGCGTGGCGCCGAGGCCGGCCTGCTGATTCAACAACATCGCCAGCGAATACGCTTCCTCGCCGGTGGAGCTGGCGGCCACCCACAGCCGCACCGGATGCGCCGGATCGCGTTCTGCGAACAGCGAGGGCATGATGTCGCGCTCCAGCACCTCGAAAATCTCGCGGTCGCGGAAGAACTGCGTCACCCCGATCAGCAAGTCCTTGAGCAGCGTCTCGCTCTCGGCGGGATCGGTCTTGATCAGGTCGCGGTAGGACGGCAGGTCGGGCACGGTGCGGACCTGGAGCCGCCGTTGCAGACGGCGCATCACGGTGGCGCGCTTGTATTGGCTGAAATCATGCCCGGTGCGCTCGTGCAAGGTCGCGATGATCTCGCGCAGTGCGGCCTCTTCGTTCGGATTACGTTCCGCGTTCTGGTGCGCGGTTTCGATCACCTCCGAGTCGCTGAGACCGGAAATGCTGATGCGGCGGGCGTTGTCGCGCAATTGCAGCAGCTTTTGCGGGATCTCCGCCACCGGCAGGATGAAATCGACCGCTTCGGCTCGGATCGCCGCCGCTGGCATCGCGCCATGCTCGGCGTCGGCGGGATGCTGGGCGATGGTCAAACCGCCCTGGGCACGGATGTCGGCCATGCCTAGGGCGCCATCGGATCCGGTTCCGGAAAGCAACACGCCCAAGCAGCGCTGCCTGTGTGCGTCGGCCATGGTACGGAAAAAATGGTTGATGGTGACGTGCGAGCCGGGCTTTTTCTCTGACGCGGTCACATGGAGCATGCCGTCGCTCATCGACAGCTGGCGATTGGGGGCGATGACATATACGTGGCCGGTCTCGACGCGCCGGTCCTCGGTTACTTCGGACACCGGCATGCGGGTCGCCCGCCGCAGGATTGAGGAGACGTTGCTGGCGTGGCTGGGCGACAGGTGCAGGATCACGACGAAGGCCATGTCGCAATCGGCCGGCATCTGCTCGAAAAACTTTATCAGCGCTTGCAGGCCGCCTGCGGAAGCGCCAAGGCCGACGATGGCGAAATCGCTCAGGCTCCCGGAAGGGATATCAGGATGGAAAAGTTGAGACACGGCGCCATCCTTGTTTGCCAAGCGTTAATATTAGCAAAGTATAACATTCCCGTGCGCCACGCGCGCACGGTAGCCCCCCGTCTTAAAACGTGTGCCGGATGCCTGCGCTGGCCGCGCGGTCGCCCGAGCCGGATTCGATCGCGCTGCCGACGGTGTAGCTGGCGCCGTTGCGGTTGTCGATCCGCGCGTAGGCGGCATACAGGTCGGTACGCTTCGACAGCCGGTAGCGGTAACCGAGCGCCCATTGGTTGGCGTCGCGGTTGGCGGCGTCGCGGTCGTCCTTGTGGATCCAGGACGCCATCAGCGCGTGCGGCCCGAACGGCACCGTTACACCCAGCATGGCGTCCCTGCTGTCGGTCGACGCGGCCGGCATCGACGCATAGCCGAACGGATTGGCGGTGTTGCGCCAGACCGCGCTGTTGAAGCCGCGATTGACGCCGTACAGAGCATGCACCATCAACGGGCCGAAGTCGTAGACCGCCGCCAGCACGTGGTTGCGCGCGCTCGACACGCCGTGCGTGGTGGCGCTGTCGTTGTCGCGGTTGTGGTAGCCGTAGCGCAGGCGCAGCGGGCCGGCGGTGTAGTCGACGGAGCCGCCCAGCTGCCGGCCGGCGGCGCTGTCGCCGGCCACTTCGCCCGGCGCCGCCACCAGTTCCACCGTCACCGCGCCGATTTTCGGCGAGATATATTTCACCGTGTTGTCCATCCGGCTGAACGAGTTGCCGGTGGTGGCCACCATGTTCTTGGTGTCGCCCACGTAGCCGGAGCCGAACGGATCGGCCATCACCACCGCCAGGTATTCCGGCGTGTACTGGCGGCCGACCAGTACGGAGCCGAACTTGCCCTGCAAGCCGACATACGCCTGCCGCCCGAACAGCAACCCGCCCTGTCCCATGGCGCCGGTGTCGGCCTGGAAGCCGCTCTCCAGCAGGAACACGGCCGACAAGCCGTCGCCCAGGTCTTCCGTGCCCTTGAAGCCGATGCGCGAGCCGGCGGTGACGCCGCTGCTCAACTTGGTCACCGAGCCGGCGGCGGCGCCGCCTTCCCGCACCACCGCCATGTCGATCAGGCCATAGACGGTGACCGCGCTTTGCGCGCAGGCGACGCCGGAGCAACCGGCGCCCAGCGCCGCAATCATGATTGTTTTTTTCATCGGATCGCCTTACTTTCGGTTGACCAGTTTTGCCGGAATGGCGAACACCATGCAGCTGCCGATCAGCAGGCACCCAGCCAGCACCAGTACACCGCTGTTGGTGCTGTTGGTCACCGTCTTGACGATGCCGAGCAGGTAAGGCGCGATCAGCCCGGAGACGCTGCCCACCGAGTTGGCGACGGCCAGGCCGGCGGCCGCCGCCGCGCCGCTGAGTATCATCGGCGGCAAGGTCCAGAATTGCGAGATCGTGGTCATGATCCCCATCGTCGCCAGCGTCAAGGCGAACATGGCGATCGCGGTGTCATGGGCGTAGGCGACGCTGCCGGCCAGGCCCACCGCGCCGACGATGCCGGCCAGCGCCAGGTGCCAGCGGCGTTCGTGCCGCGCGTCGGAACTGCGGCCGACCAGGATCATCGCGGCGGTCGCCGCCGCGTACGGGATCACCGTCAACAGGCCGATGTCGAGCGGGTTCTTGACGCCGCTGTCCTTGACGATGGTGGGCAGCCAGAAGCTGATGCCGTACAGGCCCATGGTAAAGAACAGGTAGAGGAAGCTCAGCATCCAGACGCGCGGATTGACGAAGCCGTCGCGCAGCGAGTGCAGATGCTTGCCGTGCTGGTCCTGGTTCAGGTTATATTCCAGCAGCGCCTTCTCGTCGCTGGTCAGCCACTTCGCGTCGCCGATCTTGTCGCTCAGGTAGAACCAGGCGGTCACGCCCAGAATCACGGTGGGTATCGATTCGAGCACGAACAGCCACTGCCAGGAGGCCAGGCCGTTGACCTGGTCCATCGAACTCATGATCCAGCCGGACACCGGGCCACCCAGCACGCCCGACATCGGTATCCCGGTGAAGAACAGCGCGGTCACCTTGCCGCAGCGCGTGGCCGGGAAGAAGTACGTCAGGTACAGCACGATGGCCGGGATGAAGCCCGCCTCCGCCACGCCGAGCAGGAAGCGCAGGATGTAGAACGAGGTCGGGGTCGTGACGAAGATCATCGAACATGAAATCAGGCCCCAGGTGACCATGATGCGGGCGATCCAGACGCGGGCGCCGACCTTCAGCATGATCAGGTTGCTGGGCACTTCGAACGCCAGGTAGCCGACGAAGAACACGCCGGCACCGAGGCCGTAGACGGCTTCACTGAAACCGAGGTCGCTCATCATCTGCAACTTGGCAAAACCGACGTTGACGCGATCGAGATAGGCGAACACGTAGCAGAGGAACAGGAAAGGAAGGAGGCGCCAGGTGACTTTGGCGTATACCGCTTGCGCCTTGTCGTCGGATAGATAGGCGCCACCGATGGTGGTGGTTGAATTAAGCATTACTTGTCTCCTGAGATTTGATTCGGACGTGCCCGGTTTGAGCGGCATGCTGCCGCTCCCGAAGTCTGGCGCCCGGAATGTCCGCCGTGAGGCGGAAGCCTGGATAATGCGTTTTGTCTTAGTCGAACATGTCGGGCTGGGTCTTCGACAACTGGTCCCAGATCGGCTGGAAATGCAGCCAGCCGATGTAGTCGCTGCCCACGTGCTCGCGGCTGTAGCGCGCACGGTCCGGCGACACCAGCAGCGGCGTCTGCCCGGTGGCCTCCACCATCAGCTGCTGCTGGCAGCAGCGCTCCAGCGCGATGAACCAGAACGCGGCGGATTCGATGCTGTGGCGGCTCGCCGTCAGCAGGCCGTGGTTCTGGTGGATTGCCGCCTTGACGTCCTTGAACCAGTCGCACACGGCCAGCCCGGCTTTCTCCTCGACCGCCACCTGCCCCGCCTCGTCCCTGATCACCACGTGGTCTTCGAAGAACGCGGCCGCGTCCTGGCTGATCGGCTCCAGCGGCTTGCCCAGCGCGGCGAAGGCGGTGCCGTACACGGTGTGGGCATGGCACATCGCCATGATGTCCGGATGCGCCTCGTGGACCGCCGCGTGCAGCACGAAGCCGGCACGGTTGATCGCATAGTCGCCTTCGACCACCTTGCCCTTGTGGTCCGCCAGGATCAGGTTGGACACCCGCACCTGCGAGAAATGCACGCACATCGGATTGGTCCAGTACAGTTCCGGGAACTCCGGATCGCGCACCGTCAGGTGGCCGGCGAAGCCGTAGTCGTAGCCCTGCTGGGCGAAGGCGCGGCAGGCCGCCACCAGCCGTTCCTTGCGGTGCTGGCGTTCCTCGGCGTGGTTGTCGAAGGACGGGATCTGCGGGAAAATCAGGCCCGCTTGCTTGGGTTGATAGATGGAGATGGCGGCCGCCTGTTGTTGGGGCGACAGCGTCGTTTTGACTTTGTCTAGCATGATGACTCCTTGGGTTAATGGGTTACAGGTCGAGCACCAGCACGCCGGACGTCGCGCGCGACACGCAGGCGGTCAGCCATTGGCCGTGTTCGGCCTCGTCGAGGATGTAGTCGCGGTGATCGACCTCGCCTTCGAGGTAGCGGATCTTGCAGGTGGCGCACAGGCCGGCCTGGCACGAGGTCTCGATGTGGATACCGGCCTCGTCGAGCACTTCGGCGATGCTTTTATCCGGCGGCACGTCGAGCATGACGCCGCTGCTGGCGATCTTCAGCTGGAAGCTGCCCGGCGCCGGGGCCGGACTGACGGACGCCGGCTCCGGCTCGGGCGCCTTGAAGTGCTCGAAGTGGACGGTGCCGCGCGCCCAATGGCTGGTCGCGGCGGCGCAGGCCTTCATAAAGCCGGACGGGCCGCAGTAGTACACGTGCGTGCCCGCTTCCGGCTCGCGCAGCAGTCCGGCGATATCCAGCCCGTCCGACGGCACGCCGCGATCGTGGTGGAAGTGCAGTTGTCCGTGCGCCCAGTCGGTGTCGAACTGCTCGCGGAAGGCGACACAGCCCTCGTTGCGTGCACAGTAATGCAGCTCGAACGGCACGCCGGCCGCCTCCAGCGCGTGCGCCATCGACTTCATCGGCGTCACGCCGATGCCGCCGGCCAGCAGGATCACCTTCTTCGCGTCGGCGGCGAGGTGGAAGTTGTTGCGCGGCGCGCCGACGGTCGTCAGGCCCTGCACCTGCAGCGTGTCGTGCAGCGCTTTGGAACCGCCGCGCCCCGCTTCGTCGCGCAGCACCGCGATGACATAGCGGTGCCGTTCGTGCGGCGCATTGCACAGTGAGTATTGGCGCGTCATCCCGTTCGGCAGGTGGATGTCGATGTGGGCGCCGGCCGTGAACGGCGGCAGTTGCTCGCCCAGCGGATGCACCAGCTCATACGAATTGATGCCCTCCGCCTCGTAGCGCACCTGGCGCACCAGCAGCGACAACGATGTCGGCTGGCGCGCGGTGTCGATGAATTGTTGGCTCATTTCCATTGCAGTCTCCTGAAACGCCCGGCTCTGCGGCCGGGCTTATGCACACCTCAACCCTGCGTCGATTTTTCCAGCGCGTCGAAACGTTCGCGCACGAAGCCGTCGCGCTGCTCGCCCTTCAGGCCTTCGCTCTCGGTCAGGATGGCGACGATCTGGCGCGTGACGTGACGACGCCGCGCCACTTCTTCCTCGGTGGTCGCGCCTTCCGGCACTTCGAGCACGTTGCCGGTGCAGTAGCTGTTCGGCGCGGCGGCGTTGTCGCGCAGCCAGGCGGCGAACTGCTGCGGGCCGGCGGCCGGATTGGTGCCGCGCACCGCGTCGCGCAGCAGCTTGCGGAACAAAAATACGCCGGCGTCGAACTTGGTAGGGTTTTCCAGCGCGTGCACCGCGATCGGCCGCTGGCTGATGATGGCCTCGTAATCGCCCGGCGCGTACTGGCAGTCCTTGTAGTTCTCGCGGGCGCGGTGGTCGGATGGAATCGGCGGCAGGTCTTCCAGCTTGTACTTGCCGAAGCGTTCCGGCCGGCGCATCGCCACCTGGCCTTCGAGGAAGTCGATGGTCTCGTAGCCGACCATGTTCTTGTCGCCGACGCCGCGCGTGTCGATGCCGGGGCCCATGACGCGCCAGCCGATCATCTTGGCGTTGACGTCGTCGACCGGCACCGTCCAGCGCACGATGTGGAAGCGGCTGAACAGTTTTTTCTGCGAACCGTCCTCGGAAGTGTAGGCATGCAGGCTCAGATTCGGCAGCACCTGGTGCTGGACCCGGACGAACAGCTTGTCCTTGTTGACGCGGCGCGCGCCGGCGCAGGCCAGGCCGCGCCCCTGGTGGATAGGGATGAACTGCATGTCCGGCGCCACCTCCATCGATGCCGCCCCGACTTCATCGAAGGTCGTGCCCTGGTAATTGCCGTTGACGACGTTCTTCGCCGAGTGCAGCGCGGTCGGGTGGAAGTTGTCGGCCGCGTTGTCCTGCACCTGCAACCAGTTACAGTGCTGGAAATTGCTGTACGGGACCAGCTCATCGCCTTCGGCCACGGTGAAGTTGCCTTCCCACTCGGGGAACGGCGGTTCCTCTTCCGGCGGTCCCATGTAGGCGAACACCAGGCCGTTGCGCTCGAAGGCCTTGTAGGCGCCCTGCTTGATGGAACAGGCGTACTTCTCGCCTTCCTTTTCCTCGCCCTTCGGGAACGGCACGTGCAGGCAGGTGCCGTCGATGTCGAACACCATGCCGTGGTAACAGCACATGATGCCCTTCTCCTGGATCGCGCCGTACTCCAGCGACGCGCCACGGTGCACGCAGTGCGCATGCAGCAGGCCGATGCGGCCGGAGCCGTCGCGGAAGGCCACCAGCTCTTCGCCGAGGATCTTGAGGAAGTGCGGCGTATCGGTCAATTCCAGCGACATGCACACCGGATGCCAGAAGCGCCGCATGTATTCGCCCATCGGCGTGCCGGGGCCGACTTCGGTCAGCTCCGGATCGTGGCCCGGCACCTTGTTGGTGTGATAGCCGCCGAACGGGATCAGTTTCTTGATGACGGGCTGGCCGGCCTCGATGGTTTTATCGCGGGTGTTCATGATGGGTCTCCTCTAATGAATTACTGAGTTTCAATTGCGCGACTTGTCGACCAGCTTGCCGGCGGCGATCCACGGCATCATCGCGCGCAGTTTTTCGCCTACTTGCTCGATCTGGTGTTCGGCGTTCAGGCGGCGGCGCGACAGCAGCGTCGGCGCGCCGGCCTTGTTTTCCAGGATGAAGCTCTTGGCGTACTCGCCGGTCTGGATGTAGCGCAGACACTCGCGCATCGCCTCTTTGGTTTCGGCCGTGACGATCTTCGGACCGGTCAGATACTCGCCGAATTCGGCGTTGTTGGAGATGCCGTAGTTCATATTGGCGATGCCGCCCTCGTAGATCAGGTCGACGATCAGCTTCAGCTCATGCAGGCATTCGAAGTACGCCATCTCCGGCGCATAGCCCGCCTCGACCAGCGTCTCGAAGCCGGCCTTGATCAGCTCCACCGCGCCGCCGCACAACACCGCCTGCTCGCCGAACAGGTCGGTCTCGGTCTCTTCGCGGAAGTTGGTCTCGATGATCCCGGCCTTGCCGCCGCCGTTCGCCGCCGCGTACGACAGCGCCAGCTCGCGGGCGATGCCCGATCGGTCCTGGTGGACGGCGATCAGCGTCGGCACGCCGCCACCCTGCTGGTAGGTATTGCGTACGGTGTGGCCCGGCGCTTTCGGCGCCACCATGAACACGTCCAGGTCGGCGCGCGGCACCACCTGGCCGTAATGGATGTTGAAGCCGTGGGCGAAGGCCAATGCCGCGTCCTGGCGAATGTGCGGCGCCACGTTCTCGTTGTAGACCTGGGCGATATGCTCGTCCGGCAGCAGGATCATGACGATGTCGGCGCCGCGCACGGCCTCGTTCACTTCCGCCACCTTGAGGCCGGCCTTTTCCACCTTGCCCCAGGAGGCGCCGTCTTTGCGCAGGCCGACGACCACGTTGACGCCGGACTCCGACAGGTTCTGCGCGTGGGCGTGGCCCTGCGAGCCGTAACCGATGATGGCGACCTTCTTGTCGCGGATGAGCGAGAGGTCGCAGTCTTTATCGTAAAACACTTTCATGAGGTCTCCTGGCGGTTATTTTGTGTTCTGTGTTCTGTATACAGAGTTCAGTATTGTCAGTTATCGGGCGTAAGTCAAGCGCTTTTTGCAGCGGCGTTCCGCTCAAATTGACTTTGCGCTTATTAAACGTATACTGAATACATGATGCTCAGCGGACTCTCAAAAATACAAAGCACGCCGGATCTGGTGGATCAGGTTTATCAATCGCTGCTGGATGCGATCAGCGCGGGCACCCTGCCGCCCGGCACGCGCGTGACGCAGGAAGAGATCGCGGAACAGATGAACGTCTCACGCTCGCCGGTGTTGCAGGCGCTACGCTTGCTGAAGAAGGACGGGCTGGTGCAGGACGCGCCCGGCCGCGGCGTGCTGATCGCCGAGATGGATGCGGAATGGATCGGCAACCTGTACCAGGTGCGCGGCGCGCTCGACGCGCTGGCGGCCCGGCTTGCCGCCGAACGCAAGGCGGTGATCGATCCGGCCATCATCAAGGCCGGCCGCGTCGCCGCGCGCGGCAAGGACGTCAAGGCGATGATCGAGGCCGACATCGCATTTCACACGGCCATCTACATGGCGTCGAATAATCCGCTGATCTTCCAGACCACGCAGCTGCACTGGGTGCACCTGCGGCGCGTGATGGGCGCGGTGCTGCAATCGGCGCAGCGGGAAGCGATCTGGGACGAGCACGAACGCATCGTCAACGCCATCGCGGCCGGCGACGCCCAACTGGCCGCGTCGCTGTCGGACGCGCATTCGACGGTCGCGCGGGAAAACCTGGTGGCCCGGCTGAACGAAGTGCTACAAACCGGCGCGACGCCGCCGGCACGTTCCAACAGCCGCGCCGGCTGATCCACGCGACTGGGTTACGCCGGCTGCGCCAGGATCGCCGCCAGCAGGCCAGGGAAGCGGCGGTCGATGTCATCGCGCCGCAGCGTGTTGATATGGGCGGTGCCGACGCCTTCCGTCAGCACCAGCCCCGATTCCCTTAACACCTTGAAGTGATGCGACACGGTCGATTTCGGCCGGCCGCCATCGAGCTCGCCGCAAGTGGCGTTGTCCACGCCGGCCAGGTGCCGGACGATTTCCAGACGAATCGAATCGCTGAGCGCGTACAGCACGCGTTCGAGCACCAGATCGCTGGCGGGAGGATGTTTATAAGGGCGCATAAGCAACATCATACACCTTGGGTTATACTTGTTCCATTGTTCGTATATTTTCGAACTATATCCTTCTCTCTCCTCTGCAAAGGAAACCCATGTCCGCTTTATTCCAGCCCTACAAATTGAAAGATGTCACGCTGCGTAACCGTATCGCGGTGCCGCCGATGTGCCAGTACTCGGCCGTCGACGGCGTCGCCAACGACTGGCACCTGTCGCACTACGCCAGCATCGCGCGCGGCGGCGCCGGGCTGGTGATCGTCGAAGCGACCGCCGTCGCGCCGGAGGGCCGCATCACGCCGGGCTGCACCGGCTTGTGGAACAACGAGCAGGCGCAGGCCTTCGTGCCGATCGTGCGCGCGATCAAGGCCGCCGGCGCGGTGCCGGGGATCCAGATCGGCCACGCCGGCCGCAAGGCCAGCGCCAACCGTCCATGGGAGGGCGACGACCATATCGCCGAAGGCGACGCGCGCGGCTGGCAGACCATCGCTCCGTCGGCCATCGCCTACGGCGGCAACCTGCCGAAAACCCCGCGCGCGATGACGCTGGACGACATCGCCCGCGTGCGCCAGAACTTCGTCGACACCGCGCGCCGCGCGCTGGAGGCGGGCTTTGAATGGCTGGAGCTGCACTTCGCCCACGGTTACCTGGCGCAGAGTTTCTTCTCGGCGCACTCGAACCAGCGCGACGACATTTATGGCGGCAGCGTGGAAAACCGCTCGCGCTTCCTGCTGGAGACGCTCAAGGCGGTGCGCGAAGTATGGCCCGAGCACCTGCCGCTGACGGTGCGTTTCGGCGTGATCGAATACGATGGCCGCGACGAACAGACGCTGCTCGATTCGATCGGCCTGGTGCGCCAGTTCAAGGACGCCGGCATGGACATGATCAGCGTCAGCGTCGGCTTCACGATTCCGGACACGTCGATTCCATGGGGCCCGGCCTTCATGGGACCGGTGGCGGAACGGGTGCGGCGCGAAGCCGGCGTGCCGGTGTCGTCGGCCTGGGGCTTCGGCACGCCGGAGATCGCGGAGCGCGTGGTGCGCGAGCAGCAGCTCGACCTGGTGATGGTCGGCCGCGCGCACCTGGCCAATCCGCACTGGGCGTATTTCGCCGCCAAGGAACTCGGCGTCGAACGCGCTTCGTGGACCTTGCCGGCGCCTTACGCGCATTGGCTCGAACGTTATTGAGCCTTGCGCTCCGGGCTTTGCCAGCCGCCGCCCAGCGCCAGGAATAGCGTGATCTGATCGCCCGCCAGCTGGGCGTCCGACGCCGCCCACGCCGCATCGGTGGCGGCCAGCGTGCGGTCGGCGTCCAGCACCGACAGGAAGTCGGTGCGGCCGTACTGGTACAGCTGGTGCGACTGCTGCGACACCAGCGCGCTCTGGTCGCGCGCGGTCTTCAGCGCCGCGTTGCGATCCAGCTCGCGCGCGTATACCGTCATCGCGCTTTCCACTTCCTTCAGCGCGTTCAACACCACGCCGTCGAAATGCGCCAGCGCGCCGTCGGCGCCCGCCTCGGCCTGCGCGATCCGGCTGCGGGCGACGCCGTTCGACGGCACGCTCCATGAAATCAACGGGCCCAAGCTCCAGCGCGCGGTATTGCCGGCGCCGAAGTGGTCCAGCAGGCCGGTGCTGCCGGCGGACAGGCCCAGGCTGATGCTCGGGTACAGATCGGCGGTGGCGACGCCGATGCGCGCGGTGGACGAGGCCAGGCTGCGTTCGGCCTGGCGGATGTCGGGACGGCGGCGCAGCAGCGCCGCGCCGTCGCCGACCGGGATCTGCGTGGTCAGGCGCGGCGCGGCTTCACAGGTCAGCAGGTGCATATTCATCTCGGCCGGCGTCAGCCCGGTCAGCGCGGCCAGGCGGTAGTGCGCGGTGCGGTGCTGCGCCTGCAGCGGCGGCAGCGCCGCCTGCAATTGCGCCAGCTGGCTGCGCGCCCGCGCGCCGTCGATGGCGGTGCCACGTCCGCCGCGCGTGCGTTCGTCGGTCAGCGCGACGAATTTCTGCTGCAAGTCGACCGACTGCTGCGCCACCGTCATCTGCCGCACCGCCGAACAGGCGTCGGCGTAGGCGCGCGCGGTGTCGGCGGCCACGGTGACGCGCACCAGGTCGACGCCGGCCTGCGCCGCCTGCGTGTCGGCGCGCGCGGATTCCACCGCGCGCGCGATCTTGCCGAACATGTCGACCTGGTACGAGACGCTGACGCCGGCGTCGTAGCTCCACACGTCCGGCAACGCGCTCGGCGAACCTTTCGCCGCGCCCGACGAGCGTCCCACCGACGGCACGGCGGAGACGCCGATCGCCGGCTTGCCGGCGCCATCGGCTTCCTGCAACACGGCGCGGCTGCGCGCCAGGTTGGCGGCGGCGACGCGCAGGTCGGTGTTGGCTTCCAGTGCCTGTTTGATCAGGCGGTCCAGCACCGGATCGTCGTACAGGCGCCACCAATGTTCAGGCAGCGCTGCGGCGCTGTAGGCCGGTTCGTCCGTGCCGAGGAAAGGCGCGGCGGCCTCCGGGCGCTTGACCGCAGCCTGCTCGGGCACGCGGTATTCCGGGCCGACGGTGCCGCAGGCGCTCAAGGCGGCCACCAGCGCCAGCGGCGCGAAGCGGCGTAAAAGTGTGGTCCTCATCTGGTCCTCCATCTCACGAATGTCCGTTGCGCACATCGACCGTCACGGTCTGCCCCGCGACCAGGCGCGCGCCGGCCGGCAAGGGATCGAGCTTGATGCGCACCGGGATGCGCTGCGCCAGGCGCACCCAGTTGAAGGTCGGGTTCACGCTGGACAGCAGATTGGCGGAAGTGGTGCGGTCGCGGTCGGCGATGCCGCCGGACAGGCTTTCGACGTGCCCCATCAGGCGCTGCTTGCCGCCCATCGGCAGCACGGTGGCGGCGTCGCCGAGGGCGATCTTCGGCAGCTTGGTTTCTTCGAAATAGCCTTCGACGTAGTACGAGTCGGTGTCGATCAGCGCCATCACCGCGTGGCCGGCGCTGACGTAGGAGCCGGCGCGCAGGTCGAGGTTGGAGACCATGCCGTTCACCGCCGACACCACCCGCGTGCGCGCCAGATTGAGCTTGGCCACGTCGCGGTTGACCACCGCCTGCGCCAGCGCGGCGCGCAACTGGTCGACGTGCGAGACGCCCTGCTCGCGCGTCTCGGCGGCGACCAGGTCGCGCAGTTCGGTGTTGCGGCGCGATTCCTTGATGGCCTGGTCCAGCGCGGCGCGCTGCGCCTGTTCGGCGGCTTCGGCCTGGCGCAGCGCCAGCTCGAAGCGGGCGCGGTCGATCTCGAACAGTACCTGGCCGATCTTGACCTGCTGGTTGTCGCGCACCAGCACTTCGGTCACCTGGCCGGTGAGGTCCGGGGCGACCTGCACCACGTCGGCTTTGACGCGGCCGTCGCGGGTCCAGGGTTCGACTTCGTAGTGCTGCCACAGGCGCCAGGCCAGCGCGGCCGCCACGGCGACGGCGGCCAGGGTGACGATCAGACGGCCGGTGGCCATCAGGGGTGTTTTCAGGGAGGTGAGGTTCATGCGATAGCTCCGATTAGTAGCCGCGGCTGGTCAGCAGCATGGAGAAGCCGCCCAGCAGGATAAAGAACAGCGCGAATTCAAACAGCGCGGGATGCCATACCAGGCGATAGAAGCCGATCCGCATCAGGAAGCGGCCCAGCACCCGGGTGCAGATCAGCGCGACGATGGCGAGCAGCAGCAGCGTGGGGATGTATAGTCCGTACAGACTCAGTTCGGCGGTCATGCGGGTTGCTCCACGGCGGTGGGTTGATAGAGGGCGGCGCCCGGGAACAGGTCGCGCCGCATGCTGGCCAGGGCGGCGGCGGCCAGCGGCCGGGTGTCGCCGGCGGCGCCGCAGACCGCGCGCAGCGTGGCGTCCAACTGCGCCAGCAGGGCCGTCGATGCGGCCGATGCCGCCGATGCCGCCGCCACTGGCGAAGCCGGAGCCGCTGGCGAACCCGGTGCCGCTGGCGAAGCCGCTGCCGCTGGCGACGCCGGAGCCGCTGGCGACGCCGACGTCGGAGGCGCTGATGGCACTGGCGGCGCTGATGACGCAGTGGCGGCGGCATCGGACGCGCCGTGGCCGAAGTAGCCGGCGAGCTTTTGCAGCAGCGGCCGCAGCGCCACGCCGGCCTGCTCCAATTGCCACTGCATGCCGCGCAGTTGTGCGATGTGCAGGCCGACGCGCAATTCGCGCAGCGCCTCCAGCGCGACGGCGTGCGCCTCCGGCGCCGGCTGCGCCATCGCCAGACGCGGCATCAGCAGGCCGATACGGTCCACCATGCGCGCCGAGATATGCAACAGCGACGCCGGCGTCGCCGATTGCGCCATCTGCGCCACATCCTTGCGGGCGATGCGCAGCATGCGCCGCGCCATCCAGTCGCCGCCGACGGTGCGCACCACGGCGGTGATGGCGCCCGCCGCGATATAGCCGAACAGCTGCGCCACCATCCCGTTCAGGAAACTCGGAATATCCAGCGTGCCGGTATCCTGCAACGACAAGGTGCCGGCGATACCGATCAGGAAAGCCAGCGCCTGCCCTGCCGTCGCCGGACGCGGCATATAGGCGCCGGCGAGCAGGAACACCGGCGCGATGGTCAACACCAGCATCTCGTAACTGTGCACCGCCGGCAGCACACACAAGATATACAGCGCCCCCACCGGCGCCGAAATCAGCGTCCACTTGATGAACATCCTGATGGCCGGAGTGGGATCGTCCTGCGTCGCGAAGAAGCAGCAGAAGACGCCGGCCATCATCGGCGCCGCCGCGCCCGAAGGCCAGCCGGTGGCGATCCAGAAGCCGCAGCAGACCAGAATCGCCAGCACCGCCGCCAGCGCCGAGCGCAGCGCCATGCCGTGGTCGCGATGCAGCACCGACGGCGTCAGGTGCGGCGTGTAGACCGCCGTCCCGCCCCGCATCACTGCATCGACGTTGGTGCGCAACTCCAGGCCCTCTTCGCAGGCCGCGATCAGCGCATCCAGGCGCTGCGCCAGATTCAGGCGCAGGATCGCGCTCCAATCGGCGTCGGACGGCAGCGCCGGCGTCAGTTGGGTCAGTTCCGCCCGCAGCTGGGCGGCGCGCGCCGGATCGGCGTCCTGGCCGGCCTCCACCCAAGCGACGATATCGGCCAGCAGCCGTTCCCAGCGCGGCGTCAGACTGGCCGGATCGACTTCGCGCAACGCGCGCAAGCGGTCCTCGACCGCCAGCAGCAACGGCACCATCAAGGTCAAGCGGTCATGCAGGCCGTGCACCATGCCGGAGGTCCAGCGCAGGTGCGAGGTGTCGAAAGGCAGATGGGTCGACATCACCCGCAATTCGCTGATCTCGCCGGCCAGCGCCAGCCGGGTGTGCGTGGGCCGCGCGCCGTCGGCGGCGGGCGCCAGCGCCTCGGCCACCCAACGCTGCGCGTCGGCCAGCGCGCGGTCCAGACGGGCCAGCAGCACCGGCCCCACACCCTGCGGGAACACCAGCGAATGCACCACGGTCGCGGCCAGGATACCGATGGTGATTTCTTCCACGCGCGCCAGGCCGGTATCGAAAATCGCCGACGGGTCGGTCACGGCGGGGAAGCCGATCAGGCCCGCCGTATAACCGGCCAGCATGAACACATAGGAGCGCGGCGTGCGGTCAAGCAGCGACACGTACAGGCATACGGCGACCCAGCACGCCAGCGCCAGCGACAGCAGCTCCGGCGCGTTGGCCATGCGCGGCACGATGAAGATGGTCGCGGCGGAGCCGATCAGCGTGCCGCAGACGCGGAACAGCGCCTTGGAACGCACCGCGCCGGAAAACGGACTGGCGACGATATACGCCGTCATCATCGCCCAGAACGGGCGTGGCAGACCGGCGGCCAGCGAGACGTACAGCGCCAGCATCGAGGCGATGAAGCACTTGCCGGAAAATAGCAGGTCGCTGGAACTGGGCAGCTTCATTGCGGCGCCCGGTCCTCGCCGGCCAGTTGCTGGTCCAGCCGGGTCAACACGCGCAGGCAGGCTTCGACGTCGGCCTGCGGCGTGTCCTTGAACAGCGCGCGGCGGAACGGCTCCAGCGCGCGCTCCAGCAGATCGGCGATGCGGCGGCCCTCGGCCGTCAGCGACAAGGTCTTGGCGCGTCGGTCGCTGGGGTCGTCCTGGCGCAGCACCAGGCCGGCGCCGACCAGCTGATCGACGATGCGCACCAGCGACGGCGCCTCGATGCCGACCGCGTCGGCCACCACGCCGGGACGCGAACCGTCGCCCAGCCGTGAGATCATCAGCACCGGCCAGGCGCTGGCGTGCGACAGGCCGAAGTCGCCCGCCACCTGGTCCGCCGCCGCCTTGTAGGCGCGCGCCACGTGGATCAGCGTGTGGGTCAGGGACATCAGGGTTTTATCGTAACTGGTCATCGGCGCGCTCGGTTTTACATAGGATGCTAAATATTAGCATCAAACGCAAAATCGTGCTGAAGGCGCTGAAATCCATCATTTCAAGCCAAAATGCCGCGTTGCTGGTATCCTGTCGTCCCCATCCGGCAAACTTCGGCTGCCGCCGCGCAGCCGCATCACTATAGGAATTCAATGGCAAAAGATGATGTCATCGCAATGCAGGGCGAGATTCTGGAGAATCTCCCCAATGCTACGTTTCGCGTCAAACTCGAAAATGGCCACCTGGTACTCGGTCATATTTCGGGAAAAATGCGAAAAAACTACATCCGCATTCTCCCTGGCGACAAGGTCAACGTGGAACTCACCCCGTATGACCTGAGCAAGGCGCGGATCGTATTCCGCACCAAGTAAGCGGTCTTACCTGACCGAAACCACGGCGATTACGCAAGCTTGCCTTCGGCGAGCAGTTCGCGCGTGCGCTTCAGTGTCGACAGCAAGGCGCTCTTGTAGCCCTTGTCACCGTCCATCCAGGCTTGTTCGGCTTGCTCTTCCGGGCCGTTCGGGGTCTTGCCGCGCAGCCCGGTGTAGCAATAGAACTTGAGTTGCAGCGCCCCGGCCTCATCCTCGAACAGCTCGTTGATGATCACGCCTTCGCGCGGGCCCGTGGCCTGGAAGAAGGACACCTTGTTTTCCGCGTCGAAGGCGATGATCTCGCGCAGATCGTCACCGGCGATCGTCGCTTCGCGCACGATGTGCGTGGCGCTTTCCTCCACCACGTCGCAGCGCGTGCACAGGCCCGGCGGCAGGAATAGCCGCGCGTCACGGGCTTTCATGACCAGACCGGCCCATGCCTGGGCGCGGGTCAGCGTCACTTCGCCTTGCGGATTGACCGGAACGGTCGCAGTCGAATAAATCATGATGTCACTCCTTATGCCTGGGTTTGAGGTGCGATTTCGGCGATGTAGTCGCGGTAGCTGCGCAGCGGCCGCCCCAGCATCGCGGTGAGGCGTTCGACGTCGCCCGCTTCCGGGATCATGCCGTCGCTGAGGAAGCGCTCGCTCATCAGGCGCATGTCGTAGGCCATCCAGCTCGGCATGAACTGCCGCAGATTCTGCTCGAAAGCGGCCGTGTCGTCGCCGGCGTACGCGATCGGGCGCCCCAGCACTTCCGACCAGATGGCGGCGGCGTCCGCGCCGGTCAGCGTATCCGGGCCGACCAGGTTGATGCGTTCCAGCGGCTGCGGCGCGCCGGCGTCGTCGCGCCGGATCAGCTGGATCGCGGCGATCTCACCGATGTCACGTGCGTCGATCATCGCCAGTCCCTTGCCGCCGATCGGCATCGGATAGACGCCGTAGGCCTGCACCGCGTCCTTGATGGTCAGCTCATTGTTCATGAAATAGGCCGGGCGCAGGATGGTGGCGTTGAAGCCCATCTGCTCGATCATGCGCTCGACGCCGAACTTGCCGGCGAAGTGAGGCACGTTGACAAAGCGGTCGCTGTGGATCACCGACAGATAGACCAGGCGGTCGACGCCGGCCTCCCGGGCGAGGTTGAGCGCGATCAGCGCCTGGGTGAACTCGTCCGGCACCACGGCGTTCAGCAGGAACAGCGAGGAAACGCCGGCGAACGCGCCGCGCAGCGAATCCGGGTCCATCAGGTCGCCCTGGACGACGCTGACGCCGGCCGGAAAATCGGCCTTGGCGGGATCGCGGACCAGCGCGCGCACCGCGACGCCGCGCTGGACGAGTTGTTCGATCACTTGACGGCCGATGGTGCCGCTTGCTCCGGTAACTAGGATGGTCATGGTGTTTCTCCGTTGTGGGTTAAGGTACTTCGTATGATAGTCATCCCACAGCTGGTCCGAAAGACGGTATATTTAGACATACTGTCTCAAGGGTGGAACACATGGATTTGCTGGCGTTGGTCGATTTCAATCTCGTCGCCCGGCACGGAGGGGTCGGACGGGCCGCGCGCGCCACCGGGCGTCCCAAGGCGACGCTGTCGCGCCGCGTGGTGGAACTGGAGGGCAGCCTCGGTTTGCGGCTGTTCGAACGGGGCGCGCGGGTGCTCAAGCTCACCGAGGAAGGCAAGGCGCTCTACGAGCGGACCACGGTGCTGCTCACCGAGATCGACGAGACGGCCGCCGCGCTGTCGCTGGGCGGCGACCGGCCGCGCGGCCGGCTGCGCATCAGCGCGCCGTTGCTGTTCTCGCAGGCGGCGATGGGGAAGCTGGCCGCCGGCTTCGCGTTGAAATATCCCGAGATCCGGCTGGAGGTGACCACCGAGGATCGCCCGGTGGACATGGTCGAGGAAGGCTACGACCTGGTGATCCGGGTCAACCCGGCTCCCGACGAGAGCCTGATCGGGCGCATATTCCTCCGGGATAGCATGGTGGTCGCGGCCAGCCCCGCCCTGCCGCGACCCGCCGGCGGTGCGGCGGCGCCGGCGGTCGTGCGCGACACCGGCGCCCAGCCGGCGGTATGGCGCGTGCTGGCCGCCGCCGGAACATCCGAAATCGAAGTCGAACCGGTGCTGTCGCTGTCCTCGCACTTCATGGTGCGCGACGCGGTGCGGCTCGGCATCGGCGCCGCGCGGTTGCCGTTGTCGCTGGTGAGTCCCGATCTGGCCGCCGGCACGCTGGTCAGCTGGGGCGACGTCGACGGCCCGGAGACCGCGCTGTGGGCGCTGTATCCGTCGCGGCGCCTGCTGAGCGCGCGCGTGTCGGCCTTCCTCGGCTATCTGAAGGAGGCCTTTCCCAACGGGACGCCGGACGAACTGGCTGCGTTCATCTAGTCAATTATTTGACTACTTCGGCCAGCGCGGCATTTCGGCATAGGAAAAGCGTCAGGCGATCATCTTCGTTATAGACCAACACAACGAAGGATCGCCCGCCATGTACCTCACTCGCCTCGCCTCCGCAGTCCTTCTCTATTGCGCATCCACCACCTGGGCGGCGGACGCCGGCGAGCACCCCTGGCTGCGCGGAATCGAGAACCAGCGCGTCCCGGACCAGAACAACGGCAGCTACCTGAACCCGGTCCTGTCCGGCGACCGGCCCGACCCGTCGGTCCTCAAGGACGGCGCCGACTACTACATGACGCATTCCTCATTCTTTTCCTATCCCGGGCTGCTGATCTGGCATTCGAAGGATTTGGTCAACTGGCAGCCTCTCCTGCCGGCGCTGAAGAAAAACGTCGGCAGCGTCTGGGCGCCCGATCTCATCAAGCACAAGGGACGCTACTACATCTATTTCCCGGGATTGAAGGACGGCCGCACCACCAACTACGTCATCCACGCCGACCGGATCCAGGGGCCGTGGAGCGATCCGATCGACCTGAACATCCTGGGCCAGATCGATCCCGGCCACGCGGTGGATGAAAACGGCAAGCGCTATCTGTTCCTCGACGGCGGCAACATGGTGCCGCTGGCCGACGACGGTTTGTCGGTGCAAGGCGCGATGAGCAAGGTCTACGACGGCTGGAAATATCCGTCCGACTGGGTGGTCGGCAGCTTTTCCCTCGAAGGGCCGAAGTTGTTGAAGCGCGACGGTTACTACTACATGGTGGTCGCGGAGGGCGGCACCGCCGGCCCGCCGACCAGCCACATGGTGGTCTCCGCCAGGGCCAGGACCTTGCGCGGCCCATGGGAAAACTCGCCCTACAATCCGATCGTGCATACGCGCAGCAAGGATGAGCGTTGGTGGTCCAAGGGGCACGGCACGTTGGTCGAGGGGCCGGACGGCAAGTGGTACCTGATGTACCACGCCTATGAAAACGGCTTCTGGACGCTGGGCCGCCAGACGCTGCTTGAACCGGTGGAATGGACCAGCGACGGCTGGTTCAAGTCGGCCGGCTATGACGTCGGCCAACCGATTCCCAAACCGGGCAATGACACCGTTCCGCATGGCATGGCGCTGTCGGACGATTTCAGCACCAACAAAATGGGCGTGCAATGGAGCTTCCATCAGGGTGACGACGCCGACGCCGCGCGCTACCGCTACGACCACGGCGCGCTGGTGCTGCAGGCCAAAGGGGATTCACCACGGAATGCGTCGCCGATGACGTTCCAGGCCGGCGACCAGGCTTACCAGCTTGAGGTGGAAGTCGAGATCGGCGAAGACGCCAAGGCCGGTCTGCTGGTGTTCTACAACGAGAAGCTGTACGCCGGCCTAGGCTTCGACCGCGATGGCCTAATCATGCACCGCTACGGCACGGAGCGGCCGCAGCGGGCCGCCGTGCCGCGCAAGCTGCATCTGCGGCTGGTCAATGACCGCAATGTCGTCACGCTGTTCTCCAGCACCGACGGCAAGCAGTGGACGCGCTTCAGCAACGCCATCGAGGTGTCCGGCTACCACCACAACGTGGCCGACGGCTTCATCAGCCTGCGCCCCGCCATCTATGCCGCCGGCCGGGGCGAGGTACGCTTCCGGAATTTCCGCTACCGGGCGCTGCCATAGGACGGATACAGCGGACTTTGCGCCGCCGGCGCTTCCCGCGTGTCCGACGGCGCGGCGCCGATCGCGCCGACTTGAACGTTATCGAAGTACGGCATGCTCAATCCCTTGCCCGACGGACCCGCCATCAGGCCGGCCATGCCGCGCCCGTAGAGGGTGTCGGTCGCGGCCAGCATCTGCTTGCCGTCGAGATGGCCGGTGATGCGGGCGCCGTTGAAACGCAGTGTCAGCTTGTGCCAGCTGTTCGCGGTGATGCCCGGCGCCACCGTCGTGGCCAGCACTTTTTCGCCGCCCTCGCCCGCATCGTTGCGCAGCTTGATCAGGGCTTGCTGCTCGGCGTCGCCCACCAGCGCCTTCTTGTCCGCCTTGCCGCGCGCGACGACCAGGCTGAGTTGCCCTGCGCTGTCGAGCTGAAGGTAATAGCCCTTGGGGATGATGCCGTAACCGGTGCCGACATGGTTGATGCGCCCCATCACCGCGGCGGACTCCCCTGCGGCCAGGTACAGATCCGCGCTGACCTCATAATCCGACCAGCCATCGTCGCCGATGATCGTGTAGGGTTTCCAGTCCGGCGCCCAGGAGATGGTCGGCACCGGTACGGCCTGACGCAGGCACTTGCCCTTGGCGGCCGGGCAGTCCGCCAGCTCGAAGGCGCCGGAGATGTCGGCGAAATAGCGCGGCAGATAGCCCCAGCGGGCGGGTTCCGCATATCGTTCGAAGTCTTCCCGATACGGGAAGGGAAATGCCTTCAACGCGGGCACATCGGAAAATTCGCCTTTTTGCTGCCCGCGCGTGGTGGTCAGTGAATAGACGGCGTTGGGAGCGAGCGTCAGCGTCACGGCGCCATCGACGGCGCTGATGTCCGGCTGGCGGATGAAATATTCCCGCGCATCGCTGCGCCAGACGGCGACCGCGTTCGTCGACAAGCCGCCGCCCACCTGGAAGCGCACCTGTTGCGGCGCCGAAGCCTTGCTGGTTTCGACAATGATGCTGTAATCGTCTTGCGGCGACTTGAGCGTGACGAAGGTCCCGCCGCCGCCCAGATCGCCGCTGGCGCCATTCAGATAGGTCCAGCCGATGCCGGTGAACTGGCCGTAGTGGGCGTAGCCCCACAGGCTGGGGTTGGATTCGAAATGCCCGCTCCACGGCCAGTTGGCGCGCACGGCGGCCTCCTTCTCGCCAGAGTACGGCTCCATCGTGTAGACGCCGGCGATGCCGTACCAGTTGATGATCCTGGTGACGCCGCTGCGGATATAGTTTTCGTTGAACGACTCGACCACGCCGATCAAGCCGTCGTAGCCGGCCTTGTAGACATGGCCTTCGGTATTCCAGATCGGCTTGCCCAGCCGTTCGGCGGTTGCGCGCACGCTCGCCGGCACCACGGATTTGTCGGAATTGATGTGGGCGCCGATGATATCGACGGCGTCGCGCAGCGCCGCGTCGGCTTGCAGGTCTTTAACGAAGTCGAATTTCCACGCATCCGGCCAGTTGTCGAACGCATGCAGCCTGACGCCGGAAAAACCCTGCGCGTTCAGGCGCGACCGCAGCGCCTTGACCAGATCGTAGCTCACGCCCTTTTCGTTGCGCATGCCGATCGCATCGAGCTCCAGGCCGTAGACCGCGCGCAGCCCTTGCAGCCACTTGACATAGTATTCCGTGGTGTCGGGAGAAAAGAATCTGGCGTCGCCGTCGCTGCCGGCGTACAGCTTGCCCTGGTCGCCTATCCATCCGGGCGCGCTCCACGCCGCGCCGTCCAGCGACAAGACCGGGTTGCGCCGGCGCGCTTCGTTCATCAGCCACCATGTGTAGCCGCGCGAGTAATTCACATCGTCGCGGCTGTGCATATGGCTGGGCATGGAACCCTGGGTGGAGTTTCCATCGCCCGGAATCTCGACGTACAGCGCGCTGACCGAGGCGCCGAATTTCGGCTTGTACATCAGATCGAGGATCTGGCTGCGCTGGGGTTCGGGATAATCCTTCAGCAGCACCGAGGTGGCGCCGCCGCCATCGACGACGCCGATGCCGTCGAAGCGCTTGCCGCCGGCATCGCCGTTGACTTGCACCGTCTGCACTTCGGCGGCGCAGCAAACGGCGGCCGGGATCACGACAGACAGCAGGAACAGGCTGGTACGCACGTGCGGTCTCCAATCAATAGTTATACGTCATTGATAAGATGATCCGGCTTGAGCTTTCCTATGCGCCGCACGCAAATAGTCATGTTGCTGATCACCAGCTTTTGGCCAGCCCGAAGAACATGCTGCGGCCATACAGCTCGTAGGTACCAGGCGCCGTGCCCAGCGCCCAGGTCACGGCGCCGGACCCCAGCAACGGCGGATCGCGGTTGAACAGATTGTTGATGCCGAAGTGGACCACCATCTGGTCGGCAAGCTTGAGCGACAGCGACAGATCGACATATTGTTGCGCCTTGATCCTGGCGACGCTGACATCTTCCATGGCGGGCGCCGCGCTGCCCTGGCGCAGCGGAAGCAGGTAGGTGTCGCGCAGGACCTCGCCGGTGTAGCGGCCGCGCAGCAACAAGGTCAGCGGGCCATTGCGCCAGTTGATCCGGCCTATGCCTTTCCACTTCGGCGCCGGCGCGCCGCAAATCGCGCCGAACGAACCCACGCAGAAATTCTTCAGGTTGGGAAATTCCTGCACCGGCGTAAACGTGTATTCCCGCGTGTAGGTCCAGTTGCCGCCGATCTCGATGCGGCTGGCGCCGGGCCACGGCCCATAGCCGATATCGCGCGAGTACACCGCGTTCAGGTCGATGCCGGAAGTCTTGATGCCGCCGGTGTTGGACAAGGATTGATCGACGTAGGCGTTGCCGCCGCCCATCGCGCCGGTGACCGGATCGCGATGGATGGCCTTGCAATAGACGCTGTTCGCATCGGCAAACACTTTGTAGCAAAGGTCGAACAGGTTCTGCAGGGTTCCCCCGAGCGAAGCGACCGCGCCGTCCACATTGATCTTGTAGAAGTCGGCGCTGAAGGCCAGATTGGGGATGCTGTGCGGCGTGTAGACCAGGCCGAACGTGGTGGTGTCGGCGGTTTCCGGCGCGAGGCTGGGGTTGCCGCCGGCCAGCGTGGCCACCTGCGCGTTCGGTTGCACGCCGGCCGTGAACACCGCCGCGTTCGGCACGCCGCTCGCCACGCACAGCGCGCGCAACGCGGCCGTCTGCGCGGCGGCCGATACGCGGTTGGAGCAGGAATCGTTGGCGACCGGGGTCAGCGGATTGCGAGGCCCATACAGCTCGCCGATATTCGGTGCGCGGATCGCACGTTGTATCTGCGCCCGCACCGTGACGTCGTGCACCGGTTCCCATTGCGCGCCGAGCGAGTGGGTCCAGACGCCGCCGCTGCCCTTCATGCTGTAGTCCGAATAGCGCAGCGCGCCGTTCAGCGACAGTTGCCTGGCGAACGGCGCGTCGCGCAGCACCGGCACGCGCATCTCGGCGTACAGCTCCTTGACATTGGTGCTGCCGGCCACCGGCAGGATGATGCCCTGCCCCGAGATATCGCCGGTGACGTTGAGCGCATCGGGCGTCAACGCGATCCGGTTGGAGCGCAATTCGAAGCCGGTGTTGACGTCGACCGGCCCGGCCGGCAAATCGAGCGGCGAACCGGCGAGGTTGCCGGCGGCTACCTGCTGCTCGTACACGGAGGTGTTTTTCGAGGATACCGTCACCGCCTGCAAAGCCTGCGGCGACAGAGTATTGGCGCCGAAGGGATTCAGCAGCGGCGCGGCGCCGCCGACCGAGAGCATGGCGTTCTGCCATCCGCTCAGTGAGAAATTTCCGGTTTGCCTTTCCGTCAGCATGGTGCGGGCGTAGGAGTAATAGACGTCGTAGCGCAGATCCTCCAGCAGCGTGCCCCGGGCGCCGATCACGCTGCGAAACACATTGCGCTCGTAGGCCGACACCCTCGGCCCCGCCTCCGCGTTGCGCCGATTGATGCCGAGGACCGCCAGGCCGTCGCCCGGGGTGGTGCTGTAGCTTGCGGTCCCTTGTGCGATCGTCGTCGTGCCGCTTTCGGCCAAGTCCATTTGCCGCAAAACCTCCCGGTCCGGCGCCGACAAATAAGGATTGTTGGTGTCGACCAGGACGTTGTTGGCCACCCCGCCCGGCGCGATGGCCGTGTCGGCGCGATTGCTGGAATAATGCGCCTCGATGTAGCCGGTGCTGCGGTCGTCGAATTTGTAGTTGACGAAGCTGTTGACCATGGCCCGCCGCAGCGGCGTTTGCATATAGTTGGCGGCGGTATTGTTGTAGCGGTCGTCCGGGTCGATGGCCGCGCGCGCCGCATCGCTGCCGGGGTCGAACGTGACGCCAAAGCTCGACATATTCCGCAAGCCGGCGGCGGCAAGCGCGCCGTTCAAGGCCGGATTCGATTCGGCGGCGCCGTAGGTCGGGATGTTAAAGAAGCGGCCGGCCGGCGTGGCGGCGGAATTCGCCACGATCAGGCCGGCGCGTCCGCCCGCGCCGGAGCAGGTCTGCCCGGCGGGAACCGGCAACGGCACGCCGGCGGCGCGGTCGCTGAACGACGCCGGCGTCACGCAACCGTCGGCGAAGCCGACCCTGGCCCAGCCGACCTGCTGGCGCAGCATCCCGCCACGGTTGAAGTAGTCGACCGATATCACCGCGTTGCCCTTGTCGCCGGCGAAGTTGCCGCCGGCGGTCAAGGTCAGCTGGTTGGCGGGCGTGTTGGTGTGCAGGTCGCGCCTGGTTTCGGAGCTGAGCTCCACACCCTTGAAGTCGTCGCGCAGGATGAAGTTGATCACGCCTGCGATCGCATCGGACCCGTACACGGCGGAGGAACCGCCGGTCACGATCTCGACCCGCTTGACCAGCGCGGCGGGAATGGTGTTCAGGTCGGTGAGTGCGTCGGCGCCGGTCACCGTGTAGCGGCGCCCGTTGACCAGGGTCAGGCTGCGTTGCTCGCCCAGGCCGCGCATGTTCAGCGCGACCACGCCCAGGCTGCCGCCGTTGCCGGCGGCGTTGTAGATGTTGCCGGAAAATTGAGGACTTTGAACCAGCAGCGTCTCGACCGTCTGCGCGCCGGACAAGCGCAGCTCCTCGCCGTCGACCACCGACACCGGCGACGGCGCCTGATAGCCCCGGCTCACCAGGCGCGAGCCGGTCACCACGATTTGCGTCGCCTCCGCGTCCTCGTCGGGCGGCGGCGCCGGTTCGGCATGCGCGGGAGCATGGACGGGAGCAAGGACGCGCTCGCCCGCAGCGGCGGGCGGCGCCATGATGAAGATACCGCCGTTGGCGTTCACCCGGCTGGAGAGCCCGGTGCCTTTGATCAGCCTGGCCAGCGCCTCGTTCACCGACAGGTTGCCGGCGACCTCGTTGGTCACGACGCCGGCGAGGTTGCGCGTCGACGCCAGCACGTTGACGTCCGCCTGCCGGGCGAATTCCGCGATCGACTGCTCCGCCGCGCCGCGCGCGACGTTGAACGGCCTCCGGCTTTCCTGCGCGCTGGCCGGCCGAGAGCAGGCGAACAAGCCCGCTCCGACGACCAATGCCAGCGTCGTACTGCGTCCAAATGATGCCGGCACGCGTGTCTCCTTGATTGTATCCGCAGGGCTATATTGCCCTGTCACTCACAGAATCTCCCGACGATCGTCGTCCTATCAGCTGCGCGTCATCGTATTTCCTTGCTCTGCGGGCGGCCCGGCGCCGGTTTGGCTTGCCCGATCATAATAGCATCGGCCGTGATGACCAACGGAACATTGAGGTAGGTGCTGACATCCTTGGCGAAGATCTCGGGCGCATCCACCGAGTACTGGCCGATGAACTTCATGCGCATCAGTTCCGGGTCGACGATGATGATCTTGCGCGGGCTGTAGCGATTGAAATCGGCGACCGCCTCGCCCAGGGTCTGGTTGGTGAAGACGACCTTGCCGGTGCGCCAGGCGAGCTTGCGCTCGATCTCGCCCGGCAGGCGCATCGCCTTGATGTCGGACGCCGATTCCGGAATGAAGATCTGCTCCCCCTGCGACACCAGGGTGCGATAGCCGGCCCCCTTGTTACTCCACACTTCGACCACGCCCTCGGTGACCAGCACATCGGCCCCTTGCTTGTAGCGCCGCACGGAAAATGCCGTGCCGACCGCGCGCACGCGGATTTCCCCCGCTTCCACCACGAAAGGCTTGCGCTTGTCCTTGGCCACCTGGAACCAGGCTTCGCCCTGCTTCAGACGCACCTGGCGCGCGGTGTCGGTCAAGGTCACCTCGACCTCGCTACCGCTGTTGAGGCTGGCGACGGATTGGTCGGCGAGCTGGAACTGGCGCAGCTCGCCCTTCGCCGTCGCCAGCTCGACCTTGGTGGCGCCCTTCGGCGCCAGGAACACGGCGACCGCCACCAGCAAGGCCGCGGCGACGCCGCCGACGGCGGCCATCGCACTGCGCCACCGGCGCGGCGCGTCGTAGGATGGCACGGCGCTCGACGCCTGCGGCCGCAGGTCGTGCTGCATCGTCGCCCGGTTCAGCGCGTTGTTCACCGCCATGGCGCGCAGATAGGCGCCCTGGTGGCGGATGTCGGCCTGGTACCACGCCTCGAATTCCTGAAGCTCGGCGGCGCCGAGTTCCCGCTCCGATCGCAGCACCATCCAGGTCGCCGCCTGATCATCAATCGTAGCCATGATTTTTCCTTAGAGGGAATTTCCCGGCATGCGCCCTGGACTGGAATAGTTCGTCGTTGACTCCGATGTTCGCCACCATTTTCTGAATTAATTTAATGCCCCGGATGGTCTCCTGTTCCACGATGCCTTCCGAAATCCCCAGGCTCTCGGCGGTTTCGCGCTGCGACAGCCCTTCGATCCGGCGGGCGTTGAACACTTCCTTGCAACGGTCCGGCAGGTTCGCCATCAAGCCCAGCACCCATTTCAGCTCGGCGCGGGCCAGCGCCACCCGTTCCGGGGACGGCGAGGCGTCGGCGATCTGCAGCTCCTCCAGATTGGCCACCGCTTCGATGTCGACGATGGCGTCGCGCCGGATCCGCATCAGCACCACGTTTTTCGCCATCCGCACCAGGAACGGGCGCGCGTCGCGGACGTGATCCATGCTGCCCATGGTCAGGACCTTGTAATACACCTCCTGGATCACGTCGTCGATCTCCGCCGATCCGTTGCAGACACGCCGCAGCAGCCGGCGAAGCTCGGCTTCGAACGGCAGGAAATTCGATGTCACCCACTCAACTATTTCTGGATCCATAACAGCTCTCGCATCCTCCTGATGAATAAGATGCTTGGCGCGCGAATTTCCTACGGCCGCAGACAAAATAAATTCCAAACGATCAGATCGGTGATCGATTGCGCCGACCGCTGATTTTACGCCTAGGAAAAAAACCGGCGAATCATCTTATCCATAACGGGGAGCTTGCCCGTGTTGCCAAAAAAATTACAAATGGAGATTAGCATGACTGAAATGAAAACCCTGCGGGCGATCAGCCTCGCAACGGGCGTGGGGCTCACCGCGATGGCGCTGTCGATCGGCACGGCGTTTGCCCAGACCGCCGAACAACCCGTCATCACCAATGCCGACGCCCCGGCCGCCGGCGCGGCGCCGACGGATGAAGGCACGAAAGTGATCGTCACCGGCTCGCGCCTGGTCAATCGCGGCTACCAGGCGCCGTCGCCGGTGTCGGTGGTGGATGCGCAGGATTTGAAGCTGTCCGGCGCGCAGACGGTGGAGACGCTGCTGGTGCAGAGTCCCCAATTCGTCGGCAACACCTACAACGCCGCCGGCAACGGCGGCAACCTGGGCGTCTCCGCGCTCAATATGCGCGGCCTGGGCGAGCAGCGCAACCTGACGCTGGTCAACGGCCGCCGCTACACCGTGACCGGCACCGACTCGCTGACCGACCTGAACACCATTCCGGCCGCGCTGATCAAGCGGGTCGAGATCGTGACCGGCGGCTCGTCCGCCGTGTATGGATCGGACGCGGTGGCGGGCGTGGTCAACTTCATCATGCGCAACGACTTCAAGGGCGTCGAGATCACCTCGGAAACCAAGCGCGACCAGCAGACCAGGACCTCGGCCAACCAGGCCACGCTGACCATGGGCAGCAACTTCGCCGACGACCGGGGCAACGCGGTGGTCTCGCTCGACTATTACAACCGGGGCGCGATCACCCGCGGCCAATTCCCGTGGGCCGCCACCGGCCTGGCCGACGGTTGCGTCACCCCGGCGTCGTTCAGCAACAGCGCCGCCGGCGTGCCGCTGGCGGTGCCGGCCGGCCAGACCTGTTCCAGCGCCGGCGGCCGCGCCGGCTTCGTGGCGTCGAATTCCGCCTCCACCGCCGCCGGCCGTTTCTTCAACATCCCGACCTACGGCTCGGCGCAATCGACGCCGGGACTGAACGCGGCCCTGGCGGCGGCCGGCTTGCGCAACATGACCAGCTTCGGCACCACCTTCGACCCGGGCAGCAACGCGGCGCGCGCGGCGCTCGACCCCGCCGACCGCTACAACAATACGCCGGCCAACTTCATGCAAACGCCGTTGCGGCGCGTGATGGCCAACAGCTTCGTCAACTATAAATTCAACGAGCGCGCCACCGGTTACATCGAAACCCACTTCTCCAACAACCGTGCCGAGATCGCGATCGCCCCGGGCGGCATGGCCAACAACGTGCTGGTCAACACCAACAATCCCTACCTGTCCGCCGCCGACCAGGAAGTGCTGCGCCAGATGGACCTGGCCGAAACCGGCACCACCAGCTTCAAGCAGGGCACCTCGTCCTACTCCACCACGCCCGGCGACGGACTGGCGATCCTCGGCATCAACCGCCGCGCGCTCGAAGCCGGCCCGCGCGCCTCGGTACTGGAGCGCAACGCCTTCCGCACCGTGCTCGGCGTGCGCGGCGACCTGTTCGACAGCCTCAGCTACGACGTGTATTACTCCTACGCCCGCACCACGCAAAACGAAACCCAAACGGGCAACTTCTCGCTGAGCCGCTGGCAAAACGCCATGCTGTCCGTCGGCGGCGCCGCGCCGGTGCTGAATCCGTTCGGTCCCAACACGCTGTCGGCGGCCGCGTTGCAGGCGGTGACGGTGACTTCGACCAACACCTCGACCAACGAGCAGCAGGTCGCGGCGGGCAATATCAGCGGCTCGGCCTTCGAGCTGCCGGCCGGCCCGGTCGACTTCAACACCGGCTTCGAATGGCGCTCGAATAAAATCGTGCTGACGCCCGACGCGCTCAACGCCAGCGGCGACGTCTCCGGCCAGGGCATCATCCTGCCGGTCGCGGGCAGCACCAACGTCAAGGAGCTGTTCGCCGAGGTCCGCGTGCCGCTGCTGAAGGACCTGCCGTTCGTCAAGCAGCTGGCCTTGAACGGCGCGGCCCGCTATTCCGACTACAGCCTGTCCGGCATCGGCGCCGTGTGGACCCATTCGGTGGGCCTGCAATGGCAGCCGGTACGCGACTTCACGATCCGCACCCAGGTGCAGAAAGCGATCCGCGCGCCGAATATCGGCGAACTCTACGGCGCGCAGAATCCGTCCACCCCGGTGCTGAACGATCCGTGCTCCAGCCGCGTCGCCTCCTCGGCCCAGACCCCGGCGATCCGCGCGCTGTGCGTCGCCACCGGCGTGCCGGCCGGCGCAGTGTTCAGCTCCGGCGTGCAGCCGAATCCGCAGATCGCCACGCTCACCGGCGGCAATCCCAAGCTGTCGGCGGAAACCGCCGACACCACCACGGTGGGCCTGGTGTATACGCCGCAGAGCATCCCCAACCTGGCCTTCAGCGCCGACTTCTACAAGATCAAGCTGGACGGCGCGGTCGCGGCCTTCGGCGGCAATCTGCAGAACGTGTTCGACCTGTGCTACAAGGTGTTCGCCGACGCCGGCAGCGCGTATTGCAAAGCGATCCACCGCGATCCGATCACCGGCGCATTGACCGGCGGCAGCGCCTATGTCGACCAATTCCTGGCCAACACCGGCGGCATCAAGACTTCCGGCGTCGACCTGAACGCGGCCTACTCCCTCAACGTCGGCTATGCGCCGTTGGGCGGCGCCAGCCGCGTCGACCTGGGCACCAACTGGAGCTACACCCGCGAATACACCTTCACCCCGGTGCAGGATCTGCCGAACCTGAAGAACTACTGCGTCGGCGCGTTCGGCACCATCTGCGGCGCGCCGGCGCCGAAATGGAAAGGCGTGGCGCGCATCAGCTGGCGCACCGGCCCGCTGACCCTGTCGCTGCATGACCGCTACACCGGCGAAGTCATGCGCGACACTTATCTGATCCCGCTGCGCCAGGGCGCCACGGCGCCGAACCCGGCGGACATCAGCGCGGCCAAGATCAAGGCGCAGCAATACTTCGACCTGTCGTTCGCGCTGAACCTGCCGCAGCAGATCGAAATCCACGGCGGCGTCAACAATATGTTCGACAAGGCCCCGCCTATCCTCGGCTCCGGCTCCACGACCTGGGGCGTGGGCACGGCGCCGGGCGTCTATGAACTGTACGGCCGCAGCTTCTTCCTCGGCCTCAAAAAATTGTTTTGACCTGGCGGAGTCTCCCTCCAGGCGGAACGCATGCGCCTCCAGCGCCTGCGTTCTTGTTTGAGTCCGGTGCCGCGCATCGGACTCTTTTTTTACATGTGACACAGGAAAAAATCCATGGCTACCATCTCCCTCTCCCGCAGAAAGGCCGTGCTGGCCGGTTTGGCGGCGCCGCTGCTGGTCGGCTGCGCGCCGCTGCGGGCGCCTGCGGCGAACAAACTGAGCTACAAACGGGTCCGCGCCACGGCGCCTTTCGACATGCCCGGCATCGACGTGCCGGATTTCTCGTCCAGCCCGAGCTTCCTCATCACCGACTTCGGCGCCGTGCAGGGCGACCTGCGCAAGACCAGCGCGGCGATCGCGCAGGCGATCGCGGCCGCCAATCAGGCCGGGGCCGGCATCGTGGTGGTCCCGGCCGGGGTCTGGCTGACCGGCAAAATACATTTGAAGAGCAACGTCAACCTGCATGTCGCGCGCGGCGCGACCTTGCTGTTTTCCGAGCGCCCTGAAGAGTATCTGCCGGCGGTCTTCACCAGCTGGGAGGGTCTGGAGTGCTACAACTACTCGCCACTGGTGTACGCCTACGACTGCGACAACGTGGCGCTCACCGGCGAGGGCACGCTGACCGCCAAGCTCGACGTCTGGAAAATCTGGTACGCGCGTCCCAAGCCGCACATGGACGCGCTGGTGCGCCTGTATCACATGGCCGCCAAAAGCGTTCCGGTGGGCGAGCGCCGGATGGTCGGCGACAACGCGAACCTGCGGCCGCAGTTCGTGCAGTTCAACCGCTGCCGCAATGTGCTGATCGAAGACATCAGCATCGTCGACAGCCCGTTCTGGGTGCTGCATCCGTATCTGTGCCGCGACGTCGTCATCCGCCGCGTCAAGATCACGGCGAACGGCCACAACAACGACGGCGTCGATCCGGAGATGAGCCAGAACGTGTTGATCGAGGACTGCGTCTTCGACCAGGGCGACGATGCGATCTCGGTCAAGTCCGGACGCGACCAGGATGCCTGGCGCATCGGCATGCCTTCGCGGAATATCGTCATGCGCAACTGCCGGATCAAGAACGGCCATCAGCTGATGGCGATCGGCAGCGAGCTGTCGGGCGGCGTGGAAAACGTCTTCGTCGACAACTGCCATTTCGATCAGGAGAACTCCACCCGGCGCAGCGAAATCAACAACATCCTGTTCGTCAAGACCAACGAGCGGCGCGGCGGCTACGTCAAGAACATCTTCGTCTCCAACGTCAGCGCCACCCGGATCGCCGGCGGCGCGCTCAGCGTCGAGACCGATGTGCTCTACCAGTGGCGCGACCTGGTGCCGACCTACGAACGCCGCCTGACGCCGATCGAGGGTCTGCATGTCAGCAATATCGAGATCGGCGAGGCGGCCTTCGTCTGCCGCATCAAGGCGGAGAAGGACATGCCCGTGAAGAATGTCTCGCTCGCCAACATCAAAGTGACGAAGCTGCTGGAACAAGCGATACGCACCGATAACGTCGAGGGATTCATCAACAACGCTTGAGGAGGTGAAGTAAAATAGCTTTTTGATCACAGAGGACCGGTACATGTCCAAGCGTTTGAGAAGGCTGACGGTTGGACTGGTGCTGACGCTATGGTGCCAATGCGCGCTGGCGCTGAATCCGGCCATCAAGCTCGGCAATCTCAACCACGCCAGCTGGAGCGAGAAGGACGGCATCCCCTCCGACGTCCGCTGCATGGCGCAGACCGTCGACGGCTGGCTGTGGCTCGGCACCACCGACGGCTTGTACCGTTTCGACGGCATCAGCTTCGAACGCGTGCCGCTCAAGTCCAGCCGCATCAATTCCCTGAGCGCGCTGGCCAACGGCGATCTGCTGATCGCCTTCGTGTGGGACGGCCTGATCGCGCTGCATCCCGACGGCAGCACCACCGAACTGGCCGGCAATGAAGACACCTACCGCATGGGCAACTTCAGCGGCATGATGGCCGACCGCGAGGGTGCGATCTGGGCGGTCAGCATGAAGGGGCTGTTCCGCCACCGCAAGGGCCAGTGGGAAAACATCGGCAGCAGCCCGGACTGGGCAACGCTGGCCTCCCAGGTGCTGGTCGACCAGTACGACCGGGTCTGGTACGCCGACGGGCAAGGGTTGTACCGCTACGACCGCAACAGCGGGAAATTGATGCGGATGCCGGATCGCGGCAAGCGCGGGCCGCTGATCCAGTCCCCGGACGGCCGCATCTGGACCAGCGCCGACGGCACGCTGTATCCGGTGGCGGCGCCGGCGGCCGGCGCCGCCCTGCCGCGTTCGCCGGAGTTCAACCACCTGCAATCCCGCTCCTCCGGACAATTCGACCGCGACGGCAATTTCTGGGCGCCGCATTGTCCGCGCGGCCTGTGCCGCATCGCGCGCGCCGGCGACTTGCCCAGCCAGCCGATCAACGTCGCCGGGCTGGCGACCGACCGCCTGGATCAAAGCTGGCAGCTGAGCGCCATGCCGACCACGGAAGTCATGGAAGACCGCGAAGGCAATATCTGGGTGATGACCGCGTCCGGCCTGGACCGCTTCCGCGAAAACAAGCTGCTGCCCTTGCCGCTGGCCGCGCCCTCGGTGATCTCCACCATGGTCAAGGACAGCGAAGGCCGGCTGTGGATGCGCGAAGAGGAGCACAACCGGCTCTGGCATCTCGCGGAGGACGGCACGGCGGTGGCCGATCCCCGGCGCGACGTCAGCGCGCTCATCACCGACCGCGACGGCGCCTTGCTGCTGGCGGGAAAACGCGACATCGAACGGATTTACCAGGGCCGCTCCAGCCGCATTCCCCTGCCCGCGCCGGGCGGCAAGCCGGCCGACCTGCACGTGCTCGGCATCACCGACGACGGCAAGGTGCTGTGGATGGCCTCGGCCCAGACCGGCCTGATGGGCCGGGTCAACGGCGAGTGGAAGCCGCGCTCGGCGTTCAAGCTGCCCAAGCGCATCAATATGACGGCGGCGGGCGGCACCGGACAGATGTGGCTGAGCCACAGCGACGGTTTCCTCAGCCTGTACGACAACGACAAGCTGACCCGCTACGACATCGGCATGGTGGGCCAGGAATCGGGCATCTTCCCCGGGCCGCAGATGGTGATCGGCGGCGACCGCGGCATCGCCGTGCTGCGCGGCCAGAAATTCGAAGCGCTGGCGCCGCATGATGCGGAAGTCCTGCGCAACGTGACCGGCATGGCGATCACGCCGGAAGGCGACCGCTGGCTCAACGGCGCGCGCGGCGTGGTGCACATCCGCCGCGATGCGTGGGAAGCGTCGGTGCGCCAGCCGTCCACGCCGCTGGTGTACGAGGTGATCGACGCGCTGGAAGGCTATCCGGGCCGGGCCGCGATCGTCAACCGCCTGCCCTCGGTGTTCAACGCCGGCAACGGCCAACTATGGTTCCGCGCCACCGGCGGCACGGTGCGGCTGGACACCAAGGCGCTGCGGCCCAATACGGTCAAGCCCACGGTGCGGCTGCTGCGCGTGAACACGGACGCCGGCAGCCATCCCGCCGGCGGCCGGCTGCTGTTGCCGCCGGATTCGCGCAACTTCAATATCCAGTACACGGCGCCGGGATTGCGCAAGCCGGAGGCGATTCGCTTCCAGTACCAATTGCAGGGCGTCGACCAGCAATGGCAGGACGCCGGCACGCGCCGCGCCGCCTACTACAACAACATCGAGCCCGGCCGCTACGTGTTCCAGGCGCGCGCGGTGAACGAAGACGGCATCGTCAGCGACGCCGTCGCCGCGATGGAACTGGAGGTCGCCCCCACCGTGACGCAAACCTGGTGGTTCAAGCTGGCCTGCGTCGGCGCCGGCCTGCTGGTCCTGTACAGCGTGTATAAATACCGGCTGAAGAACGCCACCGACGCCATCTCGCACCAGTTGCAGGTGCGCCAGGACGAACGGGAACGCATCGCGCGCACCTTGCACGACACCATCCTGCAAACGGTGCAGGCGCTGATTCTGCATGTGCACCATGTCGCGCTCAAGCTGCCGGGAGGCAGCGAGCCGCGCGAGCGGCTGGAGAAAATCCTGCAGAACGCCGACCATGCGATCGATGAGGGGCGGCGCCAGGTGCAACAGCTGCGCAACGGTCCCGATATCGAGCAATGCCTGACCCGCACCGGCGAGATGCTGTCGGCCATCTACACCGGCACCGCCTTCACGCTGGCGGTGAGCGGCAAGCGCCACGCGCTGGAGCCGAGCATCCTGGAGGATATGTGCGCGATCGGCCAGGAGGCGATGCACAACGCCTTCCAGCACGCGCAGGCCAGCGCGGTCATGGTCAGCCTGGACTACGGCAGCGCCGTGCTGGTGCTGCGCGTGGTCGACAACGGACGCGGCATCGACGACGCCGAAGTGGCGGACCGCATCAAGGCGCAGCACTGGGGCATCATCGGCCTGCGCGAGCGCGCCCTGCGCATCGGCGCCCGATTGAGCATCAGCGGCAAGAGCGGCAAGGGCACGACGATGGAGCTGACGCTCAACAATAACCTGGCTTACTTCGAGGCCCTGGCCTAGGGCTCACGCGCAGATCAATTCATGCTTGCGCTCTTGCATGGCCTGGCCGGCGTTGAGCGAGGCATGCGTGCGCAGGTGCTCGACCAGCAGGTCGATGAATTTGCGCACCTTGGATGCGCCGAACTTGTTCCCCCGGTGCAGCACGTACACCGGCAGCGGCGCCTCTTCGTAATTCGCCAGGATGAGCTGGAGGCGGCCGTCGCCGACCTCGTTGCCCACCTGGCATGACAGCAGCCGGCATATCCCCAGGCCGGCCACCGCCGCGTCGATCGCCGCCTCGCTGCTGGTGATGGTCAGGCGCGGCTTGATGCGCACCACGGTGGGATCATCCTGCGCGCCGAACTTCCACTCGACACGCGGCGACACGCCGCTGGCCGCGATCATCGTGTGCCGCAGCAAGTCCGCCGGGTGCAGCGGCAGGCCGTTCCGCGCCAGGTAGCCGGGCGAGGCGCACAACACCGGCCGCACCTGCCCCACCCTGAGCGCCTTCAGGCTGGAGTCCGGCTGGTGGCCGATGCGCACCGCCACATCCATCCCCTCCTCCACCAGATTCACCACCCGGTCCAGGAAATACGCCGACACCTCCACTTCCGGATAGCGGTTGAGGAATTTGACGATGCACGGCATGATGAAGTCCTTGCCGAACGCGTCGGACGCCGCCACCGACAAATTCCCCTTCAGCTCGGAGTTGACGGCGGCGGCGGCCTCGTTCGCGTCGGCGATGCTGGCCAGGATGCCGCGGCAGTCGTCGAGGTAGCGGGTGCCGGCCTCGGTCAGCCGGACGTTGCGGGTCGTGCGCAACAGTAATTCCACGCCCAGCTGATCCTCCAGCCCCGAGATGGCGCGGGTGACGGCCGCCGGGGACAGATCGAGCCGGCGCGCGGCCGCCGCAAAGCTCTTGCCCTCGCCGACACTGACAAACACATTCATTAGGTGAATCTGATCCATGGCCTGCTCCTGACGAGATACCTTACAGTCCGCACATGATTGTGCGGAGATCATTATTCCGCACAAAATATCGGGCAACAATGCACTTTCGGGTTACACCCCATAGAGTGATGCCGGCCCGGGCGGCGAATGGTAAAGTTGCGGGGAAAGGATGGGACGATATGAAAAGAGACCTGCCGATTAGCGTGATGATCGCCGACGATCACCCCCTGCTGCGCAGCGGAATCGCCGCCGTGCTGGCGTCCGATCCGCGCTTCTGCGTGGTGGCCGAGGCGAACGACGGCGCCGCCGCCGTGGAACTGTTCCAGCAGCGCCGGCCCAGCGTCACGCTGATGGATCTGCAAATGCCCGGCGTCAACGGCATCGAGGCGACCAAGGCCATACGCCATCTCGATCCGCAGGCGCTGATCATCATTCTGTCGACCTTCGACGGCGATGTGCAGGTGACCCGCAGCCTGCAGGCGGGCGCCAGCGGCTACATCCTCAAGAACCTGGCCCGCACCGATCTGAGCGACTACATCATCGCCATTCATGCCGGCAAGCGCGAGTTGCCGCCGCAGGTGGCCTGCAGCCTGGCCCGCAGCTTCCAGTCCGACTCGCTGAGCAAGCGGGAAATCGAAGTGCTGCGGCTGGTCGCCGGCGGCAGGTCGAACCAGCGCGTGGGCATCGAACTCGGCTTGCGCGAGGACACCATCAAGGCCCACATGAAAACGATCTTGATGAAACTCGACGCCCGCGACCGCACCCACGCGGTGATGAAAGCCTTGCGGCGGGGATACTGGGAGAGTTGAGGCTACGCCAATCACATCGTCGGGAACGGCACCAGCGGCGGCGGCTGTCGGCCGCCAGCAGTATTTCGCCGTGGTGGCCGGGGCGGAAATCAAAATATGGCGAGCATGCCATCTCGCCGTCGTGCTTCGCAAATCTGTTTGGTAGTGGCAACCGCAACGCTTGGAAAGCCGTGTGCCTGCGCGTGCCGGGAACTGATACCTGGCTGCTGGCCGATGTCTGCCGCGCGGCGCGCAACGCAAGCGCCGTGCCCGGCAGCACATACCCGCCGATCAGCGATGATCCTTTTCTAAGGATGGAAGTCAGAACACCACCTCGCCCACCAGCCTTATTGGCTCACGGCGATCACCGCCAACGGGCGCGGCGCCAGCGTCAGCACCGGCTTGCCGCGCACCAGCTTGACGTCCAGCGCGGCCGGCGTCACCACGTCCGGCGCGGCGAAGGTGTTGACGCTGTCGGCACGCGGCGCGGACAACACCTGGCCCGACACCTCGCTCACCGCCCCACCCTTGACCGCCAGCGCGATCTCCAACGGAAGGTTGTAGTCGATGTTGGTCAGCGCGACCCACAACTTGCCGCTGGCGTCGCGCGCCGCCATCGCATCCACGCGCGGCATCGCGTGCTTGCCGTGGCGGTAGGTGCCGGCGCTGAAGCTGGCCGGCACCAGCGTCGCGTCCTGGAACGGCAGATACATGCGGAACACGTGATAGGTCGGCGTCAGCACCATCTTCTCCTGGTCGGTCGGATCATCGCCTGCAGCACGTTGATCATCTGCGCGATGTTGGCCATCCGCACCCGCGCCGCGCGGCGCGCGAAGATGTTCAGGTTGAGCGCGGCGACGATGGCGTCGCGCTGCGAATTCTGCTGCATCGGGAAGCCCGGATCGGTGCCCGGCGTCGGCGCCAGCCACTAGCCCCATTCATCGACCACCAGCGCCACCTTCTTCTGCGGATCGTAGCGGTCCATGATGGCCGCATGCTTGCGGATCAGTCCATCCATGCCCAGCGTCTGCTGGATGAAGCGGGCATACTCCGCTTCGCCGAAGCGGGTGGCCTTGACCGACGGCGGCCAGCCGTTCAGCGTGTTCGAGTGCAGCGACAAACCGTCGATGTTCCAGCTCCACACCTTGTTCTTCCAGGCGCGCATGATGGTCTCGGTGTACTCGGTCTTGGCGCCGTCCGGCCCGACCGCGATCTGCCGCATCTGCTGATGCGGATTGTAGTCGCGGCTGAAGCGCCGCCACCACATCGTTGCGGATGCCGCGCGTGTTGGGGATGGTGGAATCGCCGCCGACCCGGACGCCGCCATACACGCCGTGGCCCAAATGCTCGGCGAACCGGCCGAAGATATGCCGGTCGAAGGTGGGACCGGCGGCGCCGGCGGCGATGCTGGACGGTGACCTGTTCCGCCGCGGCGGCGGTCACCGCCACCGACAGCGCCAGGCACCCTACGAGCTGAAGTATTTTTTTCATCACAGGATACGGTTGATCGTTAAAAAAAAGGTTCATCGCGGATTACCGGGAAACGCGGCTTTGATCTTCAGGAAGAAGAAATCAGAGTCGCGATACCCATAGGCCATGCACTTCATAACCTTGATACGGTTATTGATACCTTCGAGCTGCCCGATATGCATGGGCCAGCGCATGCGGGGGAGGATGCCCCTCCAGTACAATTTAAGGCGTTTGGCAAAGCGGACCAGTGGCTCAATGGCACTGCTCAATGCCATGTTCTGCCACGCGCGCCAGCACCGTGGAGCCGTCGGCTGCCAGAGTTCCTCAAGCTCGCCCTCATCACGTGGACTGCCATCAAAGCTTGGTTTGCTGCTAATAGCTCGGCAAGTTTGGGCGCTTGTTCCGCCGGCACATTGGCTGGGCTGCGCAGCAACAGCCAACCTGCCCGCTTCACATATGGACTGCTGGTCTTGTCGTGCCGCAGCCGGTTCGCCGCATCCACCCGTACCCGGTCAATCACCTCGCGGCCATATTTGGCGATGACATGGAACAGGTCATAGACAACTTTGGCCTTCCGACAATGGCGCTTCACCTCCAGATCGAACGCCGTATGCTCGCTCCAGCGCGCCGCGAATTCGGCCGAGCGACGCGTTACCCGCGCATGGCGGTCCAGCCGGCTAATACGTTGGATACAGCAACGGCAGCAATTTGCACAGCGCAGGCGGCTAACCTGTACATGCAGAAATACCGCCATGCCGGCCATCGGCAAGTCACGCACGAGGCGGCAACAAGCTTCATGGATGCTGGCCCCCTGGGCGTCACAATGCGAGCAAATCAGCGGGCACGCCGGATCGGCAATCAGGCGCAATAATCCGCGATGAACCTTTTTTTGGAGGGGGGAGGAGTATATGTGGAAGGGGTGTCGTTTTTTCGGTTTTCTCTAAAGCTTACGATTTCATGCTTACTTGAGATAACCGCCGATATTTCATCAGAGTGGCCACTAATTGGGGAACTAAACGGCGATATCTGGCTCTAACGTTTATAGGCTGTAGAACTTTTAGTAAGCGGTAGCGTGCGGTAGTAATGCTTCGCAGTGGTTATCAGCACCTAGTAAAAACCGATTTTCAGGAGCCCCCACCATGTGTACTGACCTTCCTTTCGCTTTCCCCATTCGTGTTCCAGACAATTTGCTGGTGGAATTCGGGAAATTCACCGGCCTTCATTGGAACGACACGTTCTCGATGGAGCCCTTCGTCTGCGAAGCGCTCCGCAACTACATGAATCCCGCGCCTGCCGCTCAGGAGCAAGCGGTGGCGCCGACCGAGTCCGGCTACCAATGGAAGGAGGTGTTTCTGCCGGAGGGAACCAGGCTGCGCGCGAGCTTCGATCGCAAGCAGTACTTCGCCGTGGTGGCGGGCGCGGAAATCAAATACGGCGAGCACGCCATCTCGCCGTCGTGCTTTGCGAATTTGTTCGGCAGCGGCAACCGCAACGCGTGGAAAGCCGTGTGGCTGCGCCTGCCGGGAAGCACTGAATGGTTGCTGGCCGATGTCTGCCGCTCGGCGCGCAAAGCCGCGATCGCGCGCCTGATGGCAGGCGATGCGGACCAGGGAGGCCAATCGATGCCAGCCGTTCCGGCTGGGCCGCAAGATGCCTGCAAACAGCCGGACAAACAAACCGCCAGCCAGCAAGGCAAACACCCGCCGCCGCGCCGAACAGATGCCAAGCGAGCCGGTGACGGCGCAGTCGCCAGAGCGGTAGCGCAACCCCCATTGCGCCGATCCCGGCCGGAACCAGGCGAAGTCGATCCAAGTGGAGCGGCGGGTGCGACGCATGGCAATCAGGTTCAACGCAAAAAAGCCTCGGGACGCAGTGCGCGCCGCAAGCGCCGCGCGGGCAGGAAAATTCCCGCCGATCCGCGATGAACCCAAAAAAAACCGCTACGCCGGATGGCGAGCGGCGAACGGCCTCGGGGAGGCCGGGGAGCACATGTCAGATGCGCGTCGAGAACAGCGCGTGATGCGTCAGGATGTACAGCGTGCGCCGGTCCGGGCCGCCGAAGATCAGCTGCAACGGACGCGCCGGCACGTCGATGCGGCCGCTCTGCTTGCCGTCGGCGCCGTAGATGAAGACCTGGCCGTTGGCCACGTACACCTTGCCGTCTGGACCCAGCGCCGCGCTTTCGCCGCCACGGTCGGCCACCTGTTTCAGATCGGTGATCGCGCCGCCCTCGCCCACCAGTCCGCTGAAGGTCAGATTGCGCGAGCTGTTGGTGAACACCACCCGCTGGCCCAACCGTCCGTAGACGAAGCCGTGGGTGTCGAGCGTGTCCGACCAGCGGTGGCCCAGATGGTCGAGCGAACCGTGGCGGGTGACGCGGAACGCCGGCAGCACCAGGCTGCCGTCCGGCGAGACGTACTCGCGCCGCTTCGGCGTCGCCGCGTCGCGCGCGAACATCTCCGCCAGCGTGGTGAACTCGTAGGTGTCGAAGTTCAGCTGGTCCTGGAACTCGCCGTTGTTCCAGTAGTTCACCGGCAGCGCGATGCGGGCCTTGGCGTTCGCCGCCAGCGGCGTCGGCTTGATCAGCGAGATCACGGCGCCCGGCGCGTCCGGCTTGAGCGCGTACACGCTGCCTTCCTTGCCGCTGGACGACAACACCATCAGATTGTCGCTGCCGTCCACCGCCAGGTTGACCGGATCCACCGGAAAATCGCTGACCGTCTTCAAGCCCGCGCCCTGCGCGTAGCTGAAGATGCGCTGGAAGTGGCGGTCGATGAAGTACAGTTTGCCCTTCGAATCGACGGCGCCGCCGGCGATGGAGTAAAAGCCCTCTTCCAGCTTGGTTACCTTGGCCGGCGGCGCGGACGGGGCGGTGTGCTGCTTGCCGCTGTAGTCCAACACCGAGAACATGCGCTCGCGTACTTCCAGCCGGTTGGTGACGTCGGTGATCGCGTTCTCGTAGGCGTACTTGGAGGCGCGCACGTCGGCCACGCACCCCTGCTCGTCGCAGGTGGGGAAGCCGCTCTCGCCGTTGACGGCGACGTTGCGGAAGCGGATGTCGCTCGAATTGGTCAGCTTGACGGCGGTCGGCGCCGGCTTCATCGAGCGGGTCACGCGGTAGGCGTGATAATTGGCCAGCAGGATGTTCTTCGAGTTGCGGATATCCAGCGACACCGAGTCGGCGCCGTCGCGCACTTCTTCCTCGGTCTGCGGCGCGTAGAACGACCAGTTCTCCACGCCGTCGAGCACGATCTCGTTGCGGATGTGGTGCTCGGCCGAGAGCTCATACACGCGGCCCGGGGTCCGGGTGTCGGTCACCAGGAAGGCGGCCTGCGCGTGCCCGGCCGGCGACCAGACGCCGGTGAAGGTGCCGCCACCGTTGTCGGTCACCCAGATGCTCGGGTATTGGCGATCCCACCAATCGGAGGTGTCGAAGCGCTCGCCCTTGCGGTACGGGTCGGTGGACGAGCCGTAGCCCCACTGGATGCGGATGTCGTCCACCAGCGATTGCTCGCCGGCGCGCCACAGCAGCGCCACCGCGCGCGGATTGACTTCGCCGGTGGCCAGGCCAAGCCCGGTCACGATGGCGTCCCCGCCGCGCGCGCTTTCCAGCAGCGCCTTCGGCGTGTCGGTGCCCTGGTACAGCGGCGAGCCGTTCGGCAGCACCAGCCGGGTCAGGCCCGGGTGCAGCGAGATCAGCACCGTGTCCGGCTTCAGGCGGATGGTGTCGTTGACCGCGTAGAAGCCCAGCGGCAGATAGACCACGCGGCGGCTGTCGATCGCCTTCTGGATCGCGGCGGTGTCGTCGCTGACGCCGTCGCCCTTGGCGCCGAAGGCGCGCACGCTGGCCCAGTCGCCGGTCGGCGGCAATGCCCGCATCACGCGCTGCGCGCCGCCGTTGGCCGCCCCCGCCACGGCGCGGTAGTTGGTGTCGAAGCGCCCCGGCTCCCCCAGCCCCGGCAGCTTCAACCCATGGTTGAACTCCGCCACCTGATACTCGCCCCCCTTGCCCGCCAGCTGCTTGCCGCTGTCGCGGAAGTGCGCAAACACCGGCACATTGCGCGCGCTGATGCGCTCGAACCCCACCTGCGTATAGACATTGTTCTCATTGCTGATGACAACCGCCGCCCTGGAGACGTTCTCGAAGCGCACATCATGCCCCCACAACCAATCGCCATACCCCCGATCGATCTCGATGCCGACCGGCGTATTGCGAATCTCGGTATTGGCCAAGGTCAGCGCCGCCTCATGCTCGCGGATGGCCGCATCGCGCTGGCCATCGAACACCGAATCGAGCAGCGTGAACTGCCAGGCCGGCGACGTCTTCTCCGCCAGGATACCGTAGCGCCCGCCGTAGAAGCGCAGGTTGTAAGCGATATTGCCGACCTGATAAACGCCCGCCAACCCGGACCCCATATGAAAATCGATGTGCGACAAATTGGAATGCTGCGCGGTATGCATGCGCACCCCGCTGGCCGCCGGATTGCCGTCGCCGACCTCGAAGTCGACGTTGGACAACGCCGAGTAGAACGTCGACGAGTTCGCGTCCCGCACCGCCTTGCCCGACTCGGTGCTGAACGGCACCGCGCTCGGCACCGGCATCGCCACCTTGCCGATGTTGTAGGTGTCGGTGCCGGTGAAGATCACCATATTGGCCACGCCCTTCTGGAAGCCGGGCGTATTAGCCGCCAGCAGCAGCACCGGCCGCGTCTTGCCGACGCCATAGACCCGCACCGCGATCGGGACCAGGATGCTGCGGCTGATGCGATACCGGCCCGACGGCAGGAACACCAGCCCGCCCGCTCCCTTGTTCGCGGCGTCGTCGATGGCGCGCTGGATGGCGTCGCTGTCGTCGGCCACGCCATCGCCCTTGGCGCGCACGGTCACCGCGCGCGGATCGTCCGGCGCGCTTTGATACGCCGAGATGGACGGCGGCGCGGCCGCCTGGACCACGACGGCGTGCGCGCCGAACATGGCTAGCGCCAACCAGCGCAATCTGGTAAATAATTTATACAATATAGTCTCCAAAATTCTTTAGACAAACAGCGACAGCAGCAGCACGAAGACGATGCCGAAGCTGCCGACCAGGGTTTCCATCAGCGTCCATGAACGGAAGGTATCCTTCAGCGACAGGCCGAAATACTCCTTGAACATCCAGAAGGCCGAGTCGTTGACGTGGCTGAACATCAGGCTGCCCGCGCCGACCGCCAGCACCATCAGGTTGGGATCGACGCCCGAGGTTTGCGCCAGCGGCCCGACCACGCCCGCCGCCGTCACACCGGCCACGGTCGCCGATCCGAGGCAGACCCGGATCAGGGTCGCCACCGCCCAGCCCAGCAACAGCGGCGGCACCGGCAGGCTGGCCAGCTGCGTGCCGAGCTGGGCGCTGACGCCGGATTCGGTCAGCACCTGCTTCAGCCCGCCGGCGCCGGCGATGATCAGCAGGATGGGCGCGATCTCGCGCAGCGCCTCCTGCGCCGAGCCCATCACCTGCGGCAGGCTCTGCCCCCGGTTCAGGCCCAGCGTATAGATCGCCACCACGTACGACACCAGCATCACCACCATCGGATTGGCGTAGAACGCCAGCGCGTGGCTCAGCTCGGGCCGCAGCAGGGTGATCAAGGTCAGCGCGCCCAGCAGGGCCACCGGCAACAGCGCGGTGAAGAAGCTGGCGAAGGTACCCGGCAACTCATGATCCGGCTTAGGCTCTCCACGGAAGATGGCGGCCGGTTGGGCGCGGATGTTCTTCAGCGTCATGGCGAAGATCGGACCGGCGATGATCAGCGTCGGGATCGCCACCAACATGCCGTACAGCAGCGTCTTGCCCATGTCCGCGTGCACCGCCGCCACCAGCGCGGTGGGCGACGGATGCGGCGGCAGGAAGCCGTGCGCGATCGACAGGCCGGCCAGCAAGGGCATGCCGAGCGCCACCGCCGGCCGTCCCGACTGGTACACCAGCGAGAAGATCAGCGGAATCATCAGCACGAAGCCGACGTTGTAGTACAGCGGCAGGCCGACCACGAAACCGGTGACGGTCATGGCGATCGGCATCCGGCCCGGTCCCAGCGTGCCGATCAGGCTGACGGCGATGCGGCGCGCCGCGCCGCTGTCGGCGATCAGCTTGCCGAACACGGCGCCCAGGCAGATCACCACCACCAGCGAGCCGAGCAAATCGCCGATGCCCTTCTCGATGGCGCCGGGAATCTTCGCCAGCGGCATGCCGAGCATCAGGGCGGCGACCATGGCCGCCACCACGAACGCCAGAAGGGGCTGAACCTTGCCCCAGGCGATCATGATGGTCAGCAGGCCGACCGCCAGCAGTACGGAAAATAAACTCCACACAGCCGGCGCTCCCTTAATAGTTCACGCGGACGCCGACGCGGTAGGTACGGCCCACCGAGTCATACACAGCGGGATTGAGGGCGAGGCTCAGATTGGTTTGCGGCACCAGCACCGGCGCGCGGTCGGCCAGGTTGTCGACCTTGAAGTAGGCCGATACCTGTTTCGATACGTTGTAGGTGCCGCCCAGATCGAAGTACACCGCGCCGGGCATGTGGTTGTCGAAGATGGTCGGATGCGCCGCCGTCGGCAACGGGCAGTTGGTCTGGCACTCGATGTATTCGTTATTGAACACGCCGGCGCCGATCCAGCGCTCGGTCAAGGTCAGGCCCAGCTTGTTGCCCAGCAGGCCATCCCACGACTGCGACACCAGCGCCTTCCACTTCGGCGTGGCGCCCGTCATGGCGCCAGCGCCTTCGATCGGGGTGGTGCCCGGCACGCCTGGATCGGAGATCGAATGAATCATGCGCGAGGCCAGGCCGCGCAGCGTCACGCTGCCCGGCAAGCCGTAGTCGTTCATGTTCTTGCGATAGGCCAGCTCGAAATCGACGCCGCGCGTGTGCAGCGACGCGAAGTTGAAGCTCTGCGCCAGCACATAGTTGGTGCCGGTCGGACCGTTGATCGAGACCGCCGAGCACACCGCCTGGTTGCCGCCGTAGCACAGGTCGACTTCCTGCTGCGCGCTCAGCGAGCTGATCACGTTCTGCACCTTGATGTCGTAGTAGTCGACCGAGAAGTTGAAGTTGCGCGCCCAGCTCGGCTGGCTCAGCACCAGGCCGAACGAGTTGTTGCGCGCGTCCTCCGTCCTCAGCGCCGGGTTGCCGACGTTGCGCTGCTGGATCTGCACCGAGGTGCCGGTGTTGTTGTTGACCGCCTGGTTGGTCACCGTGGTCGCCGCATACAGCTCGGACAGATTCGGCGCGCGCACATCCTTCGAGCTGACCGCGCGCAGGCGCAGGCCGTCGATCGGGGTCTTCCAGGTGGCGCCGAGCTTCCAGGCGCGCGCCTTGCCGGCGGTGCTGTACTTCTCCTCGCGGTCGGCGATGTTGAGGTTGGCTTCACCCAGCGTGTCAGACTTCAGGAACGGGATGTTGAGTTCGACATACGCTTCCTTGACGTTGAACGCACCCTTGCCGTTGTGGTAGTTGCCCGCGAACCAGTTGTCACCGGTGACCGACAAGGTCGGATCGGCAGGATAGGCGGGCGTGTACGGCGACTCGTAGGCCACGCCGGCGCCGTACGGATCGCCGAACACCGAGTAATCCTCGCGCCGCCATTCGGCGCCGAACGCGATCGAGATCGGACCGGCCCACCCCTGCGCCAGTTCGCCATTGATGTTAGCGCTAACAACATTCTGCGTCGAATCGGTGTGCTGCATCGGCCCGTTGCTCGGCGCGATGTAGTTCCATCCGGCCATGTTGATCGGCACGTTGCCGAAGATATTGATCGGCTGGCAGCCGGCGGCGCGGGCGGCGACGCTGCGGCAGACGATCAGGCCGTTGGCGTCCTTGATCGCGTCGATGGCGAAGTTGTAGCGCGGATTGAGCGTGATGTCCTGCACGTGGATCACGGTCTTGTTCTCGCCGTGCTCGGCGTAGGCGTCGTACGACCAGTCCTTGCCGAACAGCGTGAACTTGCCGTCGGCGCCGACCACCACGCGGCGCTGGGTGCGGGTCGGATGCACGTTGATGTTGGCCGGGAACTCACCGTTGGAGGTGCCGACCGACATCAGACCGCTCGGATAGCCGGAGACGCAACCGGCCGCCACCGACGCCGGCAGATAGGCGTTGTCGCACTTGATCGATAGATTGCCCTGCTTGGCCGCGCCAGGATTCGGCGAGAACACCGAGGTGACCTGCGCCCAGTTGCCGGTGACGTAGATTTCATTGTCGGCGTCGAGATCCCACGACACGCGGCTGTAGGCCACTTGTCGCTTGAAGTTCATCGCCAGGTTGGTGCCGGCGCCGACGCTGCCGTCGCGGTCACCGCCGATGCAGAAGTTGCCGACGCAATCGGTGCCGTACTGGAACGGATACGGCGTGCCGCCGGGACCGAAGGCCGTGCCTTTGAGCGGACCGTTGACGATCAGGCCGTACTTGGCGTACTGGATGTGCTGCGCGTTGACGATGCTCTTGTAGCGCGGCGCGCCGGCGGCCTGCATCTCCTTGGTCGACTCCTGCAGGGCCGGATTGTTGTACCAGGTGCGTCCGCCCGCGCCCACCTGGCCGAAGCCGGGCGAGTCGATGCCGTTCTGCTTGGTGAATTCGCCGCTGACGGTCACATGCAGGCGGTCGTCGGCGAAGCCCTTGCCCCAGGCGGCCTGCAGCGTGCCGCTCTTGTCGTCGTGGTATTTGGTCTCGCCGCCGGCGATGTTGGCCTTGAAGCCTTCGAATTTCTTGTCGGTGATGAAGTTGACCACGCCGCCGATCGCGTCCGAACCGTAGGACGCCGAGGCGCCGCCGGTGACCACGTCGACGCGCTTGACCAGCAGCTGCGGGAACTGGCTGACGTCGGTGACGCCGGTGACGTTGGCGCCGACCACGCGCTGGCCGTCGAGCAGCGTCAGTGTGCGCAGCGTGCCCAGGCCGCGCAGGCTCAGCGAGCTCAGGCCCTGGATGCCGCTGGAGGTGCTGAAGGTGTTGGTGGTGCGGCCGGTGCTGCCCTGCAACGCCGGCAGTTCGATCAGCGATTCGAAGATGTTGGGTTTGGCGGCCTTGTCGAGGTCGGCGGACGACAGGGTCGTGGTGGGCGTCGGCTGCGAGAAGCCGCGCGCGGCGATGCGCGAGCCGGACACGACGACGGTCTTGACCGCCTCGTCGGCCTCCGGCGCGGCGGCGACCGGTGCGGCGACCGGTGCGGCGGCGGGCGCGGCGGCGGCGTCGGTCGGCGCTTGCTGGGCGTGGGCGGACATCGCCAGGATGCCGCAGGCGCTGGCCACGGCGAGGTTGATTATGCTGCGCTGAAATGGTGTCTGCATGGTGAAATCTCCTGTTATTTTATTTAAGAGCGGCGTCGTCCGGCGGTGAGCCGGCGCGCTGATGCTTCTGGGTGCTACGGGGTATGTGGGCGGTCTTCCTCCAAATGATGTTAGCGTTAACAAATAATCTCACCGATTCGCGCGTTTAAGGTTGCCGTTTAACCACAGGCAGCCATCGGTGTTGAGAATTGCAGTGGCGGCTAGCGCCCGAGTTCCAATGTCGCGCCCTGGTTCAGCACCAGTTGCGCCTGCTGTCCCGCCACGCCGGTGCCCGGCTGGCCGGAGCCGACGCTGACGCCGTACTGTCCCGGCGTCAGCTGCCGCACACCATCGCGGCTGACGAAACTCAGGTCGCGCGGCGACAGGCGGAAGCTGATGCGGCGCTGCTCGCCCGCCTTCAGCGTCACCCGCTGGAAACCGCGCAGCGCCAATCGTGGCGCGCCCTCGGACTGCGGCGGCGTCAGGTACAGCTGCGCCACCTCGTCGCCGTCGCGCCCGCCGGTGTTGCTGATCTCGGTGCTGACCTCGACTCCGTTTTCCGCCGCGGCGTCCAATGGCACGATCCGCAACGGCGTATAGCGGAAGCTGGTGTAGCTCAGGCCGGCGCCGAAGGGATATACCGGCGTGCCGGTGTAGTAACGATAGGTTCGGCCGCGCATGCCGTAGTCGTCGAACGGCGGCAGGTCCGCCAGGCTGCGGTAGAAGGTCAGCGGCAAGCGCCCGCCCGGATCTGCGCGGCCGGTCAGGACATTGGCGACCGCCAGCCCACCCGCCTGCCCGGGATACCAGGCTTCCAGGATGGCCGAGGCGTTGTCCCTGGCCCACGACAGATCGAGCGCGCTGCCGTTCATCAGCACCACCACCAGCGGCTTGCCCAGCGCCTTGGCGCGCTCCAGCAGGCGCCGCTGGTCGGCGGGCAGGTCCAGCGACGTCTTGTCGCCGCCGGCGAAGCCGTCGACCTTCAGCGCCATCTCCTCGCCTTCCAGGTCCGAGGTCAGGCCGACCACGGCCACGATGGCGTCGGCATTGGCGGTCCGCTGCCGGAGCTCGGCGTCGGCGTCGGCCGCGATGCGTTTCCAAAACAGGCCGGGCACGCCGCTGTTGCCGCTTTCCGCCTCGAAGCGCAGCGGGTAGCGTTGTCCCTTCTCCAGCCGCACGTCACGCAGTTGCAGCGGTTCGGCCCATTGCGAATACGCGCTGGCTTCCACAAGGCGCTCGGCGCCGGAGCTCAGCGCGCCCTTCACGCCGCTGACGCCCAGCCGGTACAAGCCGGTCTCCGGCGCCAGCAGGTAACCGCTCCAGACGATCTTGTGATGGTCCGCCACCGCCTTGAATTCCAGCCCGCGCGACGCCATCCCCGGTTCGACGCGGGTCACGGCCGGCTTGCCGTCGTACTGCTCGCCGTTGCGGTTATAGTACTCGGCGCGCAGGCCCGGTCGGCCGTCCGGCGTGCGCAGCGCGGTCGCCGGCACCGGGTCGCCGTCGGTGATCGACGGGCCGGCCGGCACCAGCGTGATCTGCGCCTTCGGCAGCAACTGGCGCAGGCCGTCCACCACCGACACCGGCGGCGCCGACAAGGTCGACGAATAATTACCGCGCAGGACGCGGGTGGCGTCGGCCAGCGGGCCGATCACGGCCAGCTTCAGGCCGGGCTTGAACGGCAGCACGCCATCGTTCTTCAGCATCACCAGGCTGCGGGTCGCCGCCTGCAGCGCCAGCGCCTGGTGCGCCGGCGTGCCGATCGCGCTGACCGGCACCGCCTTGCGCTCGCGCTGCGGCAGGCCGGCCAGGTCGCCGTTGCGGTAGCGCGCCGAGAACAGCCGCACCAGCGCCTGGTCGATGTCGCCCATGCCGATCAGGCCGCGCTGCCAGGCTTCGCGATAGCGCGCGCCCAGGCCCGGGGTCTCGTTCAGCGTCCTGGTGTTGCACTCGTTGTCGGTGCCGGCCTTCAGCGCCACCGCCACGGCGGCGGCGGGATCGGGCGCGTACTTGTGCTGCTCCGCGATATCGGTCACCGCATCGCAGTCGGACACCACATAGCCCTTGAAACCCCAGGCGCCGCGCAGATGCTGCTTCATCAGCAGATCGCTGCCGCAGGCCGGCTGGCCGTTGATGCGGTTGTAGGCGCACATGATCGAGCCGGCCCTGGCGTCGACGATCGCCGCGCGGAAGGCCGGCAGATAGGTGTCTTCCAGATCGTGCGCGGAGACGAACACATCGGCCGTGTGGCGGGTGGACTCCGGGCCGCTGTGCACCGCGAAGTGCTTGGGCGTGGCGACCACGTCCGGCAGGTCCGGGTTCGGCCCCTGCATGCCGCGAATGAAGGCGACGCCCAGCGCCGCCGTCAGGTGCGGATCTTCGCCATAGGTTTCCTGGCCCCTTCCCCAGCGCGGGTCGCGGAAGATATTGATGTTGGGCGACCATGTGTCCAGGCCGGTGCCGATGCGGCCCAGGTGGCCGGTCTCGCGTCCCAGCGTGTGCAGCGCGCGCACTTCGACGCTGATCGCAGCGGCCACCTGTTGCAGCAAGGGCGCGTCGAAGCTGGCGGCAAGGCCGATCGGTTCGGGGAAATTGGTGGTGGGCAGCGGCCCGAGCGCGCCGTGCAGCGACTCGGTCCACCAGTTGTATGCTGGAACGCCGAGACGCGGCAAGGCCGGCGCCACGTTCAGCAGTTGATCGATTTTTTCGTCCAGCGACATTTGCGCGACCAGTCCGCGCGCCAGCGCTTCGGCCTCGGCCTGCGGATCGGCGCCATGGGCGGCCAGCGGAAACACGGCCGCCACCATGAGCGCACCGACCGCCGCTCGCACCAATAACTTATTTGTCGCCGCCGATACCACAATCGATATCGCAGGAGCCGACGAATTAAAACAATTCGTCCAGCATCAGGTGGAATTGCAGCTTGCGTTGGTCAAGTGTGTCGATGCCGTATTGCGTGAAGAATCGCTGTTGGAGTGAAGCGTCGAACTCGCCGAGGCAATTCCACATGATGGCCAGGTCCTGGTAACGATCGGCGATGCCGACCCGCCCGGCATCGATGCAGCCGACCATTTCCCCGTCGCGGAGAAACAGATTGTCCAGCGAATAGTCGCCATGCGTGACGACCGGGTCGGGCACAAGCGGCAGCAGGCGCTGCATGGCGTCCCATACCTGTTCGGCGGTCCAGCCGTCCCGCGCTTCATCGAAGTCGTCTTCGTCAACCAGACCTGCATCGATTCGTGCCCGGGCGACCGCCAGCCGGAGGGTATGATCGGCGCTGAATGGGCATGCGCTGACTGGAATCGCGTGCAGCCGGCGCAGGAACGCCGCGAGCGCATCGACAACGGCGACGGACATTTCTGGACGTGCCGTCAAAAGCTGATACGCCGATTGGCCCGCCATCGCCGTCATCAATAGCCAGGCTTCATTGTGCGTGCGATGGAATTGTACGACCGTCGGCGCGCCGACATGTTGCGCCAGCCACCGCAGTCTCGACTCCTCCTGGCCGATGTCGTCGGCAACAGCGTCCCGGCCGTGCTTCAGAAATAACTCCGGCGCGGCAGGCTTGCCGTGCAGCCGATACACTGCGGCGCCGGATTCGCCAACCGTGTCGCGCGCCCATGCATATTCGGCCAGCACGGCGGCCAGGCTCGGCGGGGCCGGAATGGCGGTGCAAGCTCGTTCTCGATTTATTTGCATTACTCCCCCTCAGGGTTGGAAGCGCGCGGGACTGATCAGCGCCGGATCGAAGCCGAACGCGCTCATCCCGGCGGGGATGCCCTGCTCCAGCAGCACTGAAGCATAACAGCGCCCCGCACCCGGCGCCGACTGGATGCCGTAGCCGCCCTGCGCGGCGGCCCAGAAGAAACCCGGCAACTTGCTGTCGAAACCGCCCACCAGCTCGCCGTCGGCCACGAAGCTGCGCAAACCCGCCCACACGTGGCTCGGACGGCGGATGCGCAATGTCGTCAGGCGCTCGATGTTGTCGATCGCGATCGCGATGTCGAGATCCTCCGCCTGCACGTCGTGCGGCGGCGCCGGATCGGCGTTGCAGGGCGAGCCGAGCAGCATGCCGGCGTCCGGCTTGATGTAGAAGGATTCGAGCACGTCGAGGAACAGCGGCCAGTGGGCGCTGGCGATGTGCTCCGGCGGCGCGAAGATGAAGGCCGAGCGGCGCTTCGGCACCAGTCCCACCGGATCGGCGCCGGCCAGGCGCGCCACCTCGTCGGCCCAGGCGCCGGCCGCGTTCACCACCACCGGTGCCTGGTAGCTGCCCTTGGCGGTGGCCACGGTCCAGACGCCGGCGCTGTGCCGCATGCCGGTCACGGCGGCATCGTTGACCGTCAGGCCGCCGTGCCGCCGGGCGCCGCGCAGGAAGCCCTGCAACAGGGCGTCGACGTCGATGTCGGCGGCATCCTTTTCCAGCACGCCGCCGATCACCTCACCAGGCCGCAACACCGGCAGGAATGCCAGCGCGGACTGCGCGTCCAGCCGCTCCACCATCGACGAGGTCAGGCGCGCCGACGCCTCGTGTGCGTCGAGTTCCCGCTCCTGGCCGGGTCCCGCGAACACGAACGCGCCGCGCGGCGACATCAGTGCCTGGTCGCAGAACCCGGCCGGGGGATTCCTGAAGAAGTCCAGGCTGGCCCGGGTCAGCGCCCGCACCTGCGCCGGCCCATAGCTTTCCATGAACAACGCCGCAGACCGTCCGGTGCTGTGATAGCCCGGCTGGGCCTCGCCTTCCAGCACGATGACGCGCGCCTGCTGCGACAGCCAGTAGGCGACCGACGCGCCGCCTATGCCTGCGCCGATGACGATGAAGTCTGCAGTCTTGTGACCCATGGAATTCCCATATTTTCAAATTAAGAAAATTATTCTGTACATGAAAGATATGCGACTGCGAACGCGCAGGCAAGGACTTTATGCTTATAATTTCCGAATTAGAAAATTTTTCCACATTGGTCAGGACGACCGTGCGGGATGGGCGACTTACTTCCTGGCTTTTTTCCGGGCGGGCGCGGCGGGCGCCTCGGCGGCGGGTGCCGTTTCGGCCGCCGGCTGGTCGGCCAGCGACCCGAACATCACTTCGGAATTCGGCTCGTCGGAGGTGCAGACCGAGAGTATCCGGCACGGCGCGTCGCCGACCGCGATGTAGGCGTGCGCCATGCCGCTGTCGAAGTAGATGGAATCGCCGGTCTGCAGCCGCGCCGGCGCGTACAGGTCGGTGTACAGGTCGACCGTGCCTTCGAGGACGACGGCGAACTCCTCGCCGGGATGGCGGATCATCTCGCCGAACTCGGCCAGCGAGCGCGCGTGGATCTGGGCGAAGATGGGCACCGAGCGTTTGTTCAGCAAGTCGGCCGCAGGGTACAGGTGCGAATAGTTGGGGGTGTCGATGGCGTAGCCGGTGCCGCGCCGGTTGATGCTCCTGCGTCCGGTCGATGCGCGCGGCGGCGTTTTTTCAGCCGCCGGCGCGCCGCTGAACAACTCGGAGATGTCGATGTCGAGCGCGGTGCAGATGCGCAGCAGCTTGTCGTAGCTGAGCGACATCTTGTTGTTTTCGATCTTGGAGATGGTGGACATCGGCATGCCGCTCTTCTCGCCCGCCTCGATCAGCGTCATGCCGCGTTCCTTACGGATCCGCTTGAGCGATTCGCCCAGGTTTCCGTCCCGTTCCGCTCCGTGATTGATCGCGCGCTTTGTCGCCATGCTAGTCCTCTCAAGAACCGCTATTATAGATCGGGCTTGCGGAAATTGAAAACCAGACATGGTCTAATTTCCAGGACGCTAAATTCCTGCGCCGTGCGGCGCGGCGACGCGCGGCCAGTAGTCGGGCGAACGCAGCGCGTACGGAATGGCGGCGAAGTCGAAGTTCATCGCCCCCGGCGTCGACACGTACAGCACTTTTCTCGCCAGCGGCGCGAATTCGGCATGGAAGTGCTGGGTCGACTTGACCACTACGAAGGATTTGTCCGCAAGCGTGATGCCGGCGCCGGTGAAGGCGTCGGCGCCGTAGGTCTGGGTGCGGATCGACGCCAGCAAAATGTGCAGGCCATTCGCCGCCTCGACCCAGACGCAATCGCCCAGCCGCTCGCGCGTGCCGAGCGCCCGCTGGCTATGGTTCTCAACGATGGCGCGCACGCTGACCCGCAGGTCGACCGGCTGGCCGGACGCCGGCCCGCACTTGCCGCCGATGCGCAGCGCCAGTTGCGCCCCCACGCCCGCGCTCTTGCAGATATGGATGGCGCCCGGATCCCACAGCGCGCCGAGCGCGACGTCGCCGATGCCGCGTTCGACCAGACGGCGCAGGATGAAGGTGGAATCGCCGGCCGCGCCGCCGCCGGGATTGTCGGCGATATCGGCCAGCACCACCGGCCCCTGCCCCGCCCACGTGCCGTCCAGCGCCTCGTCGATGCCGATCGGTTGCGCGCCGATGCGCTCTCGCAGCGCCCAGAACTCCGCGCCCAGCCTGTCCGCCACCGCGCGCGCCAGCGCCGGGTCGTTGTCGCTGACCACCCACAGCTTGGCTCCCGCCTGCGGCACGTCGCCCCAGGGGAAGCCATGGCCGAGCGAGACCGACAGCACGCCGGGCTCGCGCTCGGCCGCCTGCATGCGCCGCACGAAGCCTTGCATCGGCTCGCGCGTGGTGTGCCACAGGCCGGCCATCTTGCAGTCGAACACCGCGGTGACCGGCTTGACGCGGCCGGCCGCCGTAGCGACCAGCAGCCGATACAGCTCGCGCCCGCGCTCGTCGGTGTCGATGTGCGGGTACTCCTTGAAGGCGACGATCACGTCGGCGGACCGCTGCATCAGTTCGGTGAAATGGCAATGCAGGTCGAGCTCCAGGCCGATCGGCACGTCAGGCCCGACCAGCGCGCGGATCCGCGCCGCCAGGTCACCCTCGCAGTCGTCATAACCATCGGCCGCCATCGCGCCGTGCAGCAGCAGTTGCACCGCATCGACCGGCAGCGCCGCGCGCAGGTCGGCCAGGATCTCGTCGCGCAGGGCCTCGTACACCGCGCGCACGGTGCGGCCGGCCGGTTGCGCCAGCGTACACAGGCTTTCCACCACCTCGTTGCCGTCGGCCTCGATCAGGCCGCGCAGGAAATGCAGGAACGCGCCCGCGCCCTCGGGCTCGCGCACGCTGGCGTCGCCGTGGAAGATGCCCACTTCCTCGAATGCGCCCCACCCGGTCGGCGCGGCGGCGAAGGTGTTGGTTTCCGTGGCCAGGTGGGCGATGAAAAATTTCATGTCAGCTTCCGATGCGTTGCAGGTACATATGACGGGTGCGCAAGGTGTTCAGGCGCACGCCGGTGACCGTGCCGCCATCGCGTTCGACGCGCAAGGTGCCGCCCAGCGGCGCCAGGTCGCCGACGAACTTCCAGCCGAACAGCTCCGCCGAATACGGCGTCAGGTCGAGCACATTGGAACCGAACTCGCCGGCGATCCTGAGCAACAGGCGCTCGCCGTCGGCCACAATCGCGGCGGTCGCGTTCAGGTCCGGCGACAGGTAGCGTCCCAGCAGCGCCTCGCCCGCCTGCGCCAACGCGGGCGGAGGCGGCAGGCGTTCCAGCTGATGCGGCGTACCGGCGTCTTCGAACATCAATGTCGCGGGCGCGGCGTCGCCCTGCCGCGAGGGCTCGATGGCGATGCGGTACGGACCAGTCGCGCTGCGATTGAAATCCAGCTGCAGTGCGCCCGGCTCCACCCGCAACGCGAGCGGCGGCGAATTGTGGACCAGCAGTCCCAGCTTGCCGTCGGCGTCGGCGAAGCCGACCACCAGGTCGCCGGACGGCGAAGCATAGACAGCGCCGGCCAGCGGCGCGAAATCGGCCGTCGCGGCCGGCGTGTGCGGCGCCGTCGCGAACGTCTCCTCGCCCAACACGGCCTCGATCACCTGGTTGGCGAGGTCGAACAAGCTGACCTGGGCGCCGTTGGAGATGATGATCACGTCCAGCCCATGGCCGGGCACGGTCAGCATCTGGCAGTGTCCGCCGATGACGGTGCCGCCATGATGGATCACATCGACGCCCCGGTATTGCTCCACCATGAGGCCGAGCGCATAGGTGGTGAGCAGGCCGTTGTTCAGCCGCGCCGGCGCCAGCATCTGCTCCCAGCTGTGCGCGCCGCCGACAATGCCGGGCGCGCGCAGGTGGGCCAGCCAGCGCAACATGTCGTCGACGGTCGACACGATACCGCCTTCGCCCAGCACTTCCTCGCTGGGGAACATGCCGCGCCGCCAGCCGCCGTCCGGCTGCGGCACGTGCAGCGTGGCGACGCCGGGCAGGATCATGAAATCGCTGGGCACCGATGCGCTGTCCACCATGCCCAGCGGCGTGAAGATACGCTCGGCCAGGAAGCGCTCGAAGGGCATGCCGGCCACCCGCGCGATCACGTGCGACAGCATGTGATAGCCGCCGTTGTTGTAGACGGTCTTGTCGCCGGGGGCGAAGTTGATATCCTGCTGCCGCAGCTGCACCGCCATCGACTCGCCTTTCGGCTTGATCGTCATCCCGGACGCCAGGAAGCCGACGTCGAGACTGTCGCGCATGCCGCCGGTATGGGTCATCAGTTGCCGCAGCGTCGGCTCCTGCCCGTCGTCCCGGCGTTGCGGCAATTCGGGCAGGTAGCGGCGGACGCCGACGTCGAGGTCCAGCCTGCCCTCCTCGGCCAGCAGCAGCGCGGCCAGGCAGGCGAAGTGCTTGCTGGTCGAGCCGATGCGCATGCGCGTGCGCACGCTGTTGGCGACGCCGTGTTCCACACTGGCCAAACCGAAGGCGCGCCGGAACAAGGTGGCGCCATGCCGCGCCACCCCGACCACCATGCCCGGCGCGTCGCCGCGATTGAACGGTGCGAACAGCGCGGCAAGGCTGGCGCTATCGAAATCTTGATCAGTCATGTCGATTCTTCCTGTTTGAAATCACGGACCACCGCCATCGCCCGCACGAAGGCCGCGACGGCGGCCAGGCTGGTTGCGACCCCGACCACCGCGAGCGGCGCGGTGAGATCGCCGCCGCGCGCCGACCAATGCGCGGAAAAGCTCACCAACAACGGGGCGATGCCGAAGGCGACCAGGCCGATGATGGCGACCAGCATGCTCATGCAGATGCCGCGCAAGCGGTTCGGCAGCAACACCATCACCGCCGAGGTGGCCGCGATGTTGACGCAGGCGCCGGCCGCAAGCAGCACCCCGAGCAGAAAGGCGAACCAGCCCACGCTCGGCATGACCGGAAACAGCGCGGCCGGCACCGACAGCGCGGCGCCGAACGCCGCTCCCAACAGCGCGCCGCCCGGCCCCCGGCCGCGCTGGCCGAGGTCGGCCGCCAGCCCGCCGACGATGGCGCCGACGATGCCCGAACCCAGATTGAGCATGCCCAGCCAGGCGCCGAAGTCGGCCGGGTTCTGGTGAAACACGCGGGTCAGGATCGGCACCGCCCAGATACCGGCCGCCGCATCCGCCATGCCGATGCTGACCATGCCGACCGCCAGCGGCAGCAGCAGCCGGCGATGTGCCGCCAGCGCGCGCAGCGTCATGCCCAGCCCCTCGGACGCGGCGCCGGCGCCGGAACCGGCCTCGCGCCGCACAGGTTCGCGCATCGCCAGTAGCGCAACGGTCGCGGCCAGCACGGCCAGCGCGAACGCCAGCTGCACCAGCCGCCACGGCGCCAGGCCGGCCAGCAGGCCACCGGCCGCCACCTGTCGCGGCAGCCATTCCAGCAGCGCGCCGGCCGACATGTAGGCGGCGGTGCCGCCGAACGCCTGGCCCAGCGACACCACGGTGATCATGCGCCCGCGCTGGGCCGGCTCGGTCAGGTCCGACACCAGAGACAGCGCCGCCGGCTGGGCCGCCACCACCGCCGCGCCGACCAGCATGCGCGCGGCGAAGGTGGCGCCGAAGCCATGCGCCAGCGCGGTCATCAGGCTGCCCAGCGCGCACAGCAGCGCCAGCACGACCAGCAGGCGGGTACGGTTGGCGCGGTCGACCAGCCGGCCGATGGGAATCGACATCAGCGCCGTGGGCAGCGCGATCGCCATGCCCTGCAGCAGCGCCACCTGGTTGTCGCCAAGTCCGAGGTCGGCCTTGACCAGTTCCTGCATCGGGCTCAGCGCGTAGCGCGCCGCCGTGCCGGTGAATACCGCAAGGGCGATCAGGCCGATGGCCGTGTTGCGGACGCGGCCCTCACTGCGCGGCGCGACCTGGGCAAGCTGCATGGGCTGCATGGCCGCCTTAGTAGTTCAGGTTCCAGGTGATCAGCTGGCCCACCACGCCCAGCCAGACCACACCGAGCAGCGCCAGCGCCGCCACCACGCTCCAGCAGCGCGCCAGCCCGGAGGCGTCGATGCGGAACATGCGCCAGGCGGCCCATACGCCGGCTCCGGCCGAGGCCAGCGCCAGCAAGCCGCTCACTTCCAGCAGGCCGACCAGCCAGTCGATGGCGTAGCTGTAGACGCCGACGTCGGTGCTGAGCACCGGCTTGATCAGCAGGAACCAGGCCAGCAAATAAACCACGCTGACGGCGACGGCGATGCGTTGCACGCGGCGCAGGCGCCGCTGCTCGACCGAGGCGCCGCTGGTGGCGCGGTCGGCGCGGCGCATCAGCGCGCCGAGCGGCCACGCCGCCAGCGTCGCCAGCAACACCAGCGTCGAGAACACCAGCAGGGTCAGGTTCAGCGGCGCCGAGCGTGCGAACGACGCTTCCTGCAACACCGAAATCGGGTTGTCGCTGTTGATCACGGTCTTGACGCCATCGATCTCCTTCAATGCCATCAACTGCGTGCCGCCGACCTCGCGCCATAGCTGCGGACCGACTTCGTGGTAGGTCGCGCTGCCGCCGGTCGGCTCGGGCGCGCTGACGGTGCCGTCCGGATTGGCGGTGATCACCGTCTGCTGCAGCAGGTACAGCACGGTCAGGAAACCGTGTTCGACGCGGCGTGAACCTTCATAGCGGCCGGCGATGCGCCGGGCGTCGGTGGCGGCGGAGGCCAGCGTGGGTGGCTGCACGCTCGGCGGCGCCGGGAAGTAGCGGTCCATGAAGCCGTCGAACAGTTCCTTGCGCGCCGCGTACACTGCCGCGTCCTTGCCACGGCTGTTGTAGGTGAAGAAGATGCCGACGCCATCGTCGGGCAGCAGTTGCATCTCGGTGTGGTAGACGATGGTGTCGCCGCCATGGCCGATCACCTTGTGGCCGTTGCGTGACTCGTGGAACAAGCCATGCGCCATCACGCCGAAGCCGGGGTCCGCGTCTTCGGTGGGACTGTGCATCAGCGCCGTGGTGGCCGGCGTCAGGATCTGCGCGCCGTCCAGGCTGCCCTGCTGCAAGTGGGCCAGCATGAAGCGCGACATATCGGCCGCCGTCGTGGTGAGCGAGCCGGCGGGCGCGGTGATGACCATTTCAAATTCCGACGGCGGTCCGCTGGCGGTGTCGTAGCCCTTGGACATCAGGCCGGGCAGGTTCTTCGGCACCGGCTGTGCGAAGGTCGAATGACGCATTCCCAGCGGCTGGAAGATATGGCGGTCGACGTAGGCCTCGAAAGGCTCGCCCGACACGCGCTGCACGATGTAGCCGGCCAGCGCCACGCCGTAGTTGGAATAGCCCGGCACCTTGCCCGGTTCGAACAGCATCGGGCGCGGATGGTCCTTCAGGTAGCGCTCGGTGGTCGGCGAACGGGCCGGGTCGTAGCTGAGCAAGTCCTTCAGGCCTTCTTCGAAGCCGGCGCGGTGGTTCATCAAGTGGCGCATGGTGATCGGCTTGCCGAACTTCTCCTCGATCTTGAAATCGAGATAGTCGTTGACGTTGCGGTCCAGGTCGATCTTGCCCTTCTCGACCAGCTGCATCACGGCGGTCCAGGTGAACGGCTTGGAGGTGGAGCCGGGACGCACCAGGCTTTGTTCCGGATCCATCTTCACCTTGGCCGCGACGTCGGCGTAGCCGTAGCCTTTCTGCAGCAGCACCTTGCCGTCCTTGACCACGACCAGCGTCAGGCCGGCGATGTCGCCGGTCTTCAGCGCATAGGGCACGCGGCCATCGAGCCAGGCCGTCAGGTCGGCGGCCTCCAGCGGGTGCGCCGCGACCGCAGGCGCGACGTTGGCCGGGACGGCGGCGCCGGGGACGGGCGCGGCGACCAGGTCGGTGGGCGCCTTCTGCGCCGACGCGGCGGGGACCGCGCACGCGCAGAGTACGGCGGCGGTGGTGAACAGGGACAAGAGTTGGCTGCGTGCGTTCATCGGGTGATCTTTCGGTCCATATCAATAATTGGGATTGAAGCTCAGCAGGTGGTGCCAGGCACCCACCGCCACCAGTACCACGAAGGACAGCAGCCAAAGCGCCGCCAGCGCTCGCGCCGCCCTGCCGCCGCCGGCATCGGCGCCGGCGCCGGCGAACACGCTGCGCACATGCCATGCGCTGGCCAGCAGTCCGCCGACAAAAGCGACGATGGTGACGCCTTGGGCCAGCATCAGCAGCCAGCCGGGATCGCTGCCATCGGTCGCCTCCAGCGCCAGCATCCACAGCAGGAGGCTGACCGGCACCAGGCAGGCCGCCACCCGCACCAGCGTCAGTGGGCGGGCGGGACGCGCCAGGCCATGCTTGCGCCGCACCCGCGCCGCGACCGGCCACGCCAGCGCCGTCAGCACTGCGACGCCGAGCGCGCCAAGCGTCAGCAGCAGCACCGGGGTGCTGGCCATGAACGGCACCGGCTCGAACACGAAGGCAAACACATACGGCTCCAGGCCCCAGCGCTTGACCTTGCCGTCTTCGACGATCGCTTGCAGGCGTCGCTTGCCATGCACCTCTTCCCACAGGAAGGGCTTGACCTCGCGGAAGACATTGCGGCCGCCGCCGATCTCGATCGCGACCTGGCCTCGTTCGGCGACCTTGACCCGTACCGGGCTCAGTAGCTGCAGCGCCGACATGAAGGTCGAGTCTTCGCGCCGCGTGTTGCGGTAGGCGCCGGCCATCATCCGAGCGTGCGCTTCGGCGGTGGCCATGTCGACGCCGGCGCCGGCGCCCTGACGTTGGTCGGGCAGGTAGCGGTCGGTGAATCCCTGGTACAGCCGTTCGCGCAGCCATTTCCCCTGGTCGTGACGGCCGGGCGAATTCACCGACACGTACAGGCCGATGCCGTCGTCGGGCAGCAGATACAGCTCCGAGTGGAACATGTTCACATCACCGCCGTGGCCGAGCGCGCGGTGGCCGTTCGTGTCCTGCTGGTAGAAACCGAGGCCGATGCCGTTCAGGTCCGGCATGCCGCGCGTGATTTGCGTATGCATCAGCCGGACCGTCTCCGGCTTGAGAATTTGCTGGCCGTCCAGGCTGCCCTGCCCCAGGTAGGCAAGCATAAATCTGCCCATGTCGGCACCGGGTGCCGCCAGACTGCCGGCCGGCGCCAGGTTGACCACCTCATAGCCTTTGGGCTGCTCGTCGACGCTGCCATAGCCCTGCGACATCTGGCCGCGCAGCGCCGCAGGCAGCGGTTGACGGAACGTGGAATGCTTCATGCCCAGCGGGACGAAGATGTGTTGTTCGATGTAGTCGTCGAAGGATTGGCCGCTGACCCGCTGCACGATGTAGCCTGCCAATGCGGAGGCCCAGTTCGAATAGCCCTGCGTGGTGCCCGGCTCGTACAGATACGGCGGAATGTAGCGCTGCAGGACCTGGCCAAGGTCCGGGGTGGGCGCATCGTAGACGATCAAGCCGCGTCCCGCTTCCTCCAGGCCGGTGGTATGGGTCATCACGTGGCGCAGCGTCAGCGCTTTGCCTTTGTAGGCAGGCACTTTGAAATCCAGATAGCGGTTGAGGTCGGTGTCCAGGTTCAGTTTGCCCTGCTCGACCAGCTGCATCACCGCCGTCCAGGTGAACAGCTTGGAGATAGAGCCCGGCCGGAACAAGGTGGACTCGGGATCGACCGGCGTGGATTTGTCCCAGTCGGCGTAGCCGTAGCCCTTTTGCAGCAACGGCTTGCCGTCCTTGACCAGCACCACCACGGCGCCGGGCACGCCGGCGATCCGCAACGCGGTGGGCATCAGGCCGTCGAGCCAGGTTTCAGCGTCAGCGGCGGTCAGCGCCACCGCAGCCCTCGACGGCGGCGACACAGCGGCGGCGGCAGGCGCGCGAGACGACGGCACGGCAGCTGCCGCAGGCGGCGGCGGACCAGCGGCGGCGGGCGCGCGAGACGGCGGCACGGCGGCGGCGAGCGCGGGAGACGACGGCACGGTGGAGGCCGCAGGCGCGGGAACGGACGGCGCTGCGGCGACCGCAGGCGCGGGGACCGGCGGCAAGGCGGCAGTGGTGGGCGCGCGAGACGGTGGCACGGTGGCGGCCGCAGGCCCAGGGGCCGACGGCACGGCGGCGGCGGCAGGCGCGGGGGCCGGCGCGTGAGACGGCGTCTGCGCCAACGCCGGCAACAGCATGCCCGCGCACAGCGCCGCCGCCACGCCGCGCCGCCATGCCGGCCAGGCGGCGATCGCCGGCGGGCGCGCGGTCGCCGTCGTCATCAGAACGACCGCGACAGGTTGATGCCGACGGTGCGCGGCTGCAACGGGGTGGCGCGCAGCGGCCCGCCGAATGCCGTCAAGGCGGTGTCGGCGCTGCTCAGCGCCAGCTTGTCGGCCACGTTACGCACGAAGGCCCCCAACTCCCATCCATCAATCTCGACACCCGCCTGCAGATCTACCATCGCATACCCCGGCAAACGGAAATTCGGCACCGACGTCCCCGGCGAATCGAAACCGGCGTTGCGCTCGCCGACCTGGCGCAGCGTCAGGCCCGCATAGGAAGGCTTGCCGGCCGCCTCAAACGTGTAGCGCGCCCCGATATTGCTGGACAGCCTGGCGCTGTTAGGCAAGCGCGAACCGGACAGGCCCAGCGCCGGCGCATCCTCGGTCAGCTTGGCGTCCGTATAAGCGAGGCTGCCGTCGATGGTGAAATTGTCATCCAGCTTGTAGCGCAACGCCAGCTCCAGCCCTTTCGACTCGGCCTTGCCGGCATTGCCGGTCAAGGTAGTGGCGCCAACCGCAATCGGCTGCTGCAGCTTGTCCCAGCGGATCTCGAACAGCGCCACCTCGACCGACAGCCGCTTGTCCAGCAGATCCGCCTTGTAGCCCAGCTCATAGCTCCACAGCTTGTCCGGATCGAACTGCAGCGGCGCGCCCGGCACCACCTGGCCGTTCTGATCGATGGCCGGCGGGTTCGGACCGCCCGGACGGTAGCCGCTGGCGGCGCGGAAGTACACGTTGCTGACCTTGTCGATCGCATAGCGCGCGGTCGCCAGGTATGTCCGGGAACTGTCCTTGCCGCTGGATTCGAAGTCCTTGACGCCGTTGGTCAGCGTGCCATAGGTCTGGCTGTTGCGCGCCACGCGGGCGCCGGCCGTGAACGACCAATCCCGCAGCGGATTCCAGGTCAGGTCACCATACACCGCGTTCTCGACGAAACGCGACGGTTGACCGGAGCGCACGAAGTCCATCTCCGTGTTGTCGACCAGCTGGGCGTACAGGCGCTGATCGCGCATACCGGTTTCCTTGGTATGGTAATAGCCGACCAGCCATTCGACCAGGCCGCGATCGGAAGTCAGCCGGACTTCCGCAGTGCGTTTATCAAGCTTGGTCTGGTTTGCCAACGCGCCGAAATTCAAGCCGTCGCTGCCGACGATGTCGGTGGCGTCGAGCAGCGTCTGCGCCCTGAAGCGCTGGGCCGAACCGATCACGTTCAGCCGCGCCCAGCCCAGGTTGTATTCGACGGTGGCCGACACCAGCCCGGTCTTGATCGAATACGGTTCATCGCGGTACAGCATGTGGGTCAGGTCGCCGTGCAGCGGCTGGCCGGTGGCGACGTCGTATTGCACGATGCCGGTGCCGTTGCGTTCGATGTTCTGCTGGGTCGCGGTCAGTTGCACCCGCAGGTCCTTGCTCGGATCGAACAGCATCGAGATCCGGCCGCCGCGCGTATCGCCGTCGTTGACGTTGTCGCCGCTGGCGCGGCCGACCGCCTTGATGTAGCCGCCGTCATGCTCGTTGAAGGCCGCCACCCGCATCGCCGCCACGCCCTCGCTGAGGGGTACATTGATGACGGCGTTCTCGACATGTCCGAGCGCCCCGTTTTTGCTCTGGCGAAGCGCCAGGCCGGCCTTGCCGGAGAACCCGGATGAATCCGGATCGTTGGTCACATACTTGAGCAAGCCGCCCATCGCGCCGGCGCCGTACAGGGTGCCCTGGGGACCGCGCAACAGCTCGACATGGTGCAGGTCCAGCAGCGCGAGGTCCAGCGATGCGACCGCCTCGCCCACCAGGCCGGTGCTGGAGCCGAAGGCGACGTCGTCGACATAGGTGCCGACCGTCGGCGCCCCGCCGCTGCCCACGCCGACGCCACGGATCTCGACCTGGCCGCGTCCGGGACCGCCGTCGCTGGAGACGTGCACGCCCGGCAAGGTGCCGACGTAATCGGTCAGCGAGGCAGCGCCGGAGCGCTCAAGCGCTTCCGCGCCCAGCGTTTCAACACGCAACGGCACGTCGCGCACCGGCTCGCGGCGGCGGGTGGCGGTGACCGTGACCACGTCCGTCCGCATCGCGGCGCCGACGCCGGGGGCCGCGCTGGCTGCAGGGGCGGCGCTGGCTGCGGCCGGCTGCTGCTCGGCCCTGCCGGCGACGGTCGCGGAGGCTGGCGGCTGCTGTTCGGCGCTGACGGCGACGGTCGCGGAGGCCGACGGCTGCTGCTCGGCGCTGACGGCGATGGTCGCGGAGGCCGACGGCTGCTGCTCGGCGCTGACGGCGACGGTCGCGGCGGGTGACGGCTGCTGCTCGGCGCTGACGGCGACGGTCGCGGCGAGCGCCGGCTGCTGTTCGGCGCTGGCGGCGACGGTCTCCTGTGCGGCGACATGGGCGCAGGTCAGCGCGACGAGCGAGGCGACGGCCAGCGCCACCGCCCTGCGGCGCGGAGCCGCACCGGCGGACGACTGCCCGCTCACGCGGTGGGGTGTCGTGGTCTGGGACAGTTGCAAAACGCTTCGGTACATGATGCACTCCTGGAAATGGCACGTCGGTCAACGAATTTTCAAATTAGTATATTCTTTTCAGTATATTAATCAATCAGAAAATTTTATTAATTATTTTCTGTTGTAGAAAATCACGACCCAAGTCATTGCTGCGGAGATACCACCACCGGAAGGGTCACGTGAGAGGGGTGCGACGCCGAGCGGTAGATCCGCTGCGTCGCCGGCCGGAAGTCGCCATCGCCGGCCTCGAAGATGTTCCGCACGAAGGTCTGCGGGTTGCGGTCGATCAGCGGGAACCAGCTGCTTTGTACCTGCACCATCAGCCGGTGGCCCTGGCGGAAGGTGTAGTTCTGCGCGTGCAGACTGAATGGATACTCGACCACGGCGCCCGGCGCGATCGCCTCCGGCGTCTCGAAGCTCCTGCGGTAACGTCCCCGGAAGATCTCATTGGCGACCATCAGCTGATACCCCGACAGCGCCCAGTTGCTGCTCAGATGTTCCGGATAGACATCGATCAGCTTGACGATCCAGTCGGCGTCGCTGCCGCTGGTCGAGGCGAACAGATGGGCCGTGATGTCGCCGGCGATGGTCAGATCCGCTTCCAGCGGCGGGCTCTCCCAGCTGAGCACGTCCGGCCGTCCGTCGACGAAGCGCTGGTCCTCGGTCAGCCAGGTCGACCAGCCCGAGCCGCCCGGAAAATAGGTCGCCTGGATCGGGCGGTGACGGTACGGGACCGGATGCGCCGGATCGGACAAGTAGCTGTCGAACTGGCCGCCGTCGTCGTTCTTCGACGCCGAGAACGACAGCGAGCGCGCCGCACCGAGATACAGATTGCGCTGCTCGACACCCGTCTTCGGCGGCCATGCATCCCAGCGCCGCCAGCGGTTGCTGCCCGACTCGAAGGTCAGCGCCTCGGGCAGGTCCAACGCGCCCCTATCCTTCAGGTAAAAGCCGAACCACGGCACCTCGATCTGCTCGCGGAAGTATTTGGCCGTGGCGCTGTCGAACTGAATCGCACCCAGCGCGTCTCCCGGCCCGAAGCGGGCGCCGCCATGCCGCCACGGCCCCACCACCAGATGATTCAAGCCCCGACGATCGCCCTTTTCCAGCTCCCGGTAGATCGTCAGCGGGCCATAGAAATCCTCCTGGTCCCACCATCCCGCGACACTCAGCGTCGGCACCTTGGTTTCCCGTCCGTGGGCGGAGAATGCCTGCCGTTTCCAGAAGGCGTCATAGTCCGGATGCGCCGCGAAGTCGTTCCAGCTTGTGATCTGGTCCTTGAACAGGCGCCGGTTGACGTTGCCCAACGCGCCGAGCGCGAGATACCAGCTGTAGGTGTCGTAGCGGTCGAACGGGAACTGAGCGCTGCCCTTGCCGCTCTCCATCATGTACGCATACTCGAAGCCATAGCTGAGACGAAACGCGCCGTTGTGATGAAAATCGTCGCCCATCCACATGTCCGCCGGCGACGCCATCGGCGCGACCGCCTTCAGCGCCGGATGGGGATCGAGGCTGGCCATGACCGTGGTCCAGCCGAGATAGGAGTTCCCCAGCATGCCGACGCGCCCATTGTTCGACGGCACGTTCTTGATCAGCCACTCGATGCTGTCATAGGCATCGGTGGCTTCGTCGATGGCGTTCGCGTCGCCGGCCGCACGCCGGGCGCGCAACATCTCGAACTTTCCTTCAGAAGCGAATTTGCCGCGTATGTCCTGGAAGGCGAAGATGTAGCCGTCCTCCGCCAGTTCCCTGTAGCGGGAATTGAGCGCCTCCTCCGAATCATCCACGCCGTAAGGCGTCCGCAGCAGCAGGAACGGCAATGCCGGCCCTGGCCTGGCCGGGACGAAGACCCGCGTGTGCAGCTTGGCGCCGTCGCGCATGGGAATCATGGCGTCGCTGATCGTCCACGCCTTGGCGCGTTGCCCGGCCGGCGCTTCCGCACCGGCCGGCGTACCTTGTTGCGCCGCAGCCGGAGCAAGCAGGGCCAAGCCCAACGCCACCAGCAGGGTGTTGTATCCATTTCGGTAATTCATGGGCGCCTCAATCATTATTTTCTGAATATGAAATTTATTCCATATTTGAAATGTATGCTATTTCAGAAAAAATGACAATGCGATCATGACGCGCGCCGGCGGTGTCGGTTTATTTCGTCGCCGGAGAGGATGAGTAAATGAGCGCGGCGATGCGCCACCCATCGGCGCCCTTCACCAGCTGCCACGCTTCGCTGCCCCGGTTCTGCTCCTTGCCGTCGATCAGGAAGACAAAGTCGAAATACACCGAAGCGATGGTGCCATCGCTGCTCAATTTGAGATCGCTGTGGATCGGATTAAAGCTGCTTTTCGACGTCGACACCAGCTTGGCGAAATCGGCAAAGCTGCCCACCCTGACCTTGACCGCATCGGGCGACTTCGCCCTGGCGGCGGCATACGCCTGCTCCGACAGCACGTTGAGCCAGACGCCGCCTTTCGGCAGGAACAAGGAAGCGAGCCGCTCGCCGTCATGGCCAAGCACCGCTTCGTGATAAGCGTCCATCAGGTGCCGCACGTCGACGGTATCGCTGTCGACGCTTGCATGGCCGGTCAGACTCGTGACGGCGAGCGTCAGCGCCAGGAAAATGCGTTTCATAGTTTATTTCTCCAGATTAAAGTGAATGGCCGAGGCGCTGCTCCAGCGCGGCCCGGTAAGTGCGGCTGACGCGGCGCCGCGCGCCATCCGTCATCACCACGTCGAACTCGCCATGCGACAGCGGTTCCAGCTGCGCGATGCTGTCGATGTTGACGATCACCGAGCGGTGCACCCGCACGTAGCGCAGCGGATCGAGCTGCGCCGCCAGCTCGCTGAGTGACATGCGGTGCAGCACCTCCTTGCCGCCCACATGCAGGATCACATGCACGCCGGCGCTTTCGATCCAGTCGATATCGGCGATCCGCACCAACTGCGTGGCGCGCGCCGATTTGACGATCAAGCGATCCGGCCGTGCCGCCTGCGCCGGCTGCTGCGCTTGATGCTGCCCGCTACCGAGCATGCGCATGACGTTCTCGCCGAATTCACGCAGCTGCCGGTCCGCCAGACGCAGCCTGGCGCGCGCCATCGCGGCCTGCATGCGTTCGTCGCTGAAAGGCTTGAGCAGATAGTCCAGCGCGTTGGCCTGGAAGGCATTGATCGCATGCTGGTCGTAGGCCGTCACGAAGATCGTCAGCGGCAGGCGCTCTGGCCCCAGCGCCGCGATCAGTTCCATGCCGGTCAGCTCCGGCATCTGCACGTCAAGCAGCAGCAGATCCGGGCGCCGCTCCAGGATCATGCGCAGCGCCATGGCGCCATCGCTGGCCTGCTGGATCTCGCCGACGTCCGGATCCTCGCGCAGCAGCTCGGTCAGCCGCTGGCGCGCCGGCGCTTCGTCATCGGCGATCAGCACGCGCATTTTTTCATGAGGCGGCATCGACATTCTCCAATAGTTGTAGTGGGAAGCGCAGCGTCACCTGCGCTCCGCCTTCGGGATGGTTGGCGATGGTCAGCTGCGTCGCTCCGTCCGGATGAAAACCGGCGATGCGCTCGCGCGTCAGCCGCAGGCCGAGTCCCGCCGGCCGCTGCTGCCAATCGGCCGGCAGTCCGACGCCATCGTCGCGCACTGTGATCTCCAGCATCTCGTCCACGCGGCGCGCAGAGAGTGCGACCGTTCCCCCGGCGGCGCGGCGCGAAATGCCGTGCCGGATCGCGTTCTCCACCAGCGGCTGGATGAACAGGCTTGGCACCGCCGCGCGCCGCACCTCGGGCGCGACGTCCAGCGTCACGCGCAGCTTATCGCCGAAGCGGATTTTCTGGATCGACAAGTACAGGTCGAGGAAATCCAGTTCATCCGACAGAGTGAACTCGTCGCGGCTTTTCGGATCCAGCGACAGCCGCAGCAGATCGCCCAAGTGTTCGATCATCTGCCGCGCCAGCTTCGGCTCGGCCTGCACCTGCGCCGAGATCGTGTTGAGGGTATTGAACAGGAAATGCGGATCCAGCTGCAAGCGCAGCGCGTTCAGGCGCGCCTCGGTGTAGTTGCGCTCCATTCGCTCCATGCGCAACTCGGCTTCGGCGTAGCGGTGATGCGATTGATAGGCCCACCAGCCGCCCACGATCAGGCCGTACACCAGCATCGACCACAGCATGCCCTCCCCGGCGGCGCGCGTCAGCAGATGGATATCGGCCAGCGCCGACCATGGCGCTGCGCCTAGCGACGCCGCCAGCAGCGCGCGCAGGTACACGTGCAACGCGCTGGCGGCGAGACCCAGCGCCAGCTGCGCGCACAGGCGCCGCCCCGCCGCCGCGCTGCCGAACGGCAGCCGGCGGTCCAGCGCGACGATCAGCGGCGTCATCGCGCCCCACGCCCACCAGTTGGTCAGCGACGCCAGCAAAGGCCGGCGCCAGCCGGCGTCGCCGTCCATCAACGGCAGCGCGAACACCACCCCGATGCAGGTCCAGAACAGGAAAAACGCCGGCACGATCCAGTGCCAACGGTGGCGGAGATTTTTCATGAGGTTTTTTTTACATCGCCGATCGCGGAGCTGGCATGGTAACCCCATCGACATCGTCCAGGCGAAATTCGAAGCCCCAGCCCCAGTGCCGCGTTGCGCCCAGGTCGTTGCTGATGGCGATCTCGATCTGGTTATCGCCGGCGGCCAGCGGCAGGTCGAAGCCGCCGCCGCTGTTCTCCAGCGCCATCCGTCCCAGCGGCGGCTTGCGCGCGGACGCCGGATAATAGCCGTTGCGGTCCGCGTAGACCTGGTGCCCGTTGACGAAGACCCAGATCTGCCGCGCCCAACCCAGCGCCACGTGCTTGGCCTGCGCCCGGTCCGATCGCAAGGTGGTCTTCAGCCACACCAGGTCCGGCACGCCGCGCGCGGTGCCGAGGCGGCGGCCGATGTTGACGAAGCCTTTGCTCTCTGCACTGATCGCATGCCATGGCGAGTCGGCGGCCGGCCGCTGCGCATAATCGACCTCGGCGCCGCGCGCCAGCGTCGTCGCCGCCGACACCTGCCAGAACCGCAGAAAGCGGCGGTCGGTATCGGCGGCGGTGATCAGCGCCTCGGGCGCAAGGCCCTCGACCGCATCCGGCGTGATATCGAGATTGGCGAACATGGCGTCGCCGCGCAGCTGCACCTGGCCGCTCAGGGCATCGCCCGCCAGCCTCGCCACCGCCAGCGAAGGCCGTTGCTCACCGTTGATGTAGACGTTCATGCGCTTCCCGGAAATCACCAGCTTGACGTGGTTCCACCCGCTGGCCTTGACCGGCGCGCGGGCCTGGAATTCCGGATACACATCCCACTCCTCATTGCCATGACTGACCGGCGAATACTGGATGCATTCGACCGAGGCCGGACAGTCCGAATCCGGGCGTAGGTAAAAGCTCTCGGCGGACTCGCCCAGCTGGCGGAACCAGATGCCTTCGACGCCCCTGCTGTCGGCGTATTGGTTGATATCGTATTCGATGGTGCCGTCGCCGAAAGTCATCCCTTTCAGCACGGCGCCGCCGCCCCTGACCGAGATCACGCCCTGCGGATGCGCGGCGTCGCGGGAGAACTGGACATCGCCTGTGGCCTGCCAGCCATCGGCGCGCAGGTCGACCGGCTTGGCCGCGGCCGATAACAGCGCCGCGCCCAGCAACAGGCCGGCGGCGGTTTGAATGAAACGCATGATTGTCTACCCTTGTCATTGCCTGTGAAGGCGGAGTAGACAGTGTCAGGCCTCTCGGCGGCGCGGAAGGAGCAATGTTGCAAGCCGGACTACCGCGCCGTCGAGCCGGTACTGCCGCGAGACGAAACGTCAGCCGATTTGCTTGAGCAGCACGGCGGCGGCGGCCGACGAGGAGCCCGGGTTTTGGCCGGTGATCAACAGGCCGTCGGTGACGACGTACGAGCCCCAATCTTCGCCCTTGGAGTACACGCCGCCCTTGGCCTTGAGCTCGTCCTCAACCAGGAACGGCACCACGTCGGTCAGGCCGACCGCTTCCTCTTCGGTGTTGGTGAAGCCGGTCACTTTCTTGCCCTCGACCAGCGGACGTCCGGACGCCGCCTTCACATGGCGCAGCACGCCCGGCGCATGGCAGACCAGCGCCACCGGCTTGCCGGCGCCGATGAAGGACTCGATCAGCGCGATCGAATGCGGGTCTTCGGCCAGGTCCCACAGCGGGCCGTGGCCGCCCGGATAAAACACGGTGTCGAAGTCTGCCTGAGTCACACTGTCGAGACGCACGGTGGACGCCAGTTGCGCGTTCGCTGCGGCATCGGCTTCGAAACGGCGCGTCAGGTCGGTCTGGAACGACGGCTCGTTGCTCTTCGGGTCCAGCGGCGGCTGGCCGCCGGCCGGCGACGCCAGTACCACCTCGACGCCGGCGTCCTTGAAGGTGTAGTAAGGCGCGGCCAATTCTTCCAGCCAGAAACCGGTCTTGCGGCCGGTGTTGCCCAGGGTGTCGTGCGAGGTCAGGACCATCAATACTTTTTTCATGTCGTTCTCCGAAGGTAGTTAGCAATCACAACCACTATTAGACTGGTCGTCTAGAAGCGGGTCAAAAAAAGCATCTCTATTGAAATGCACGGTCATCCACCCTCAAACAACAGGGAGATGAAGGATCTGGCGCGTCGTCGTCATTGCCGTTTCGAACGGTGCGACGTCGCGTTCTATTTTTACCATCACGCTGGTACCGAGCCATAACTGATACAGGCTCTGCGCCGTGCCGTCGGCGTCGCCGTGGACGACCAGCGAACCCTCGGCCACGCCGGCTTCGATCGCGCGCGCCAGACGAGTAACGATACCCGAGGTGCCGCGCTTCATCGCCAGGCGCATCGCCTCCGACAGGTCCGCCACCTCCGCCGCCATCTTCACGGCCAGGCACTTGCCCTGGCAATCGAAGAACGACTGGGTCTGACGCCAGGCCTCGAAGTAACTCACCAGACGTTGCGCCATGCTCAGACCCGGTTGGGCCATTGTGGCATCCAGCTCCGCCAGGTAGTCCTCGAAATAACTCTCCAGCAGCGCCTCGCCGAACGCATCCTTCGAACCGAAATAATGGTAGAAGGAACCCTTCGGCACGCCGGCATCGGTCAAGATTTCGTTCAGACCGACTGCCGAGTAACCTTTTCCTGCCATCAGGCGCTGGCCCGTGGCGAGGATGTTTCCCCGTACATCGCTGGTTTCGGCGTGTGCTGTGCTGTTCATGGACACCACTATATCAACCATTAGACCAGTCGTCTACAGATTTATAAAAACATTTTCTAAGCCGATGATTTTCTGGTGTGAGGTATCGCACCGTCCCCGCCCCATCGGCACTGCATTCTGTCCATTCCTGGCATGCATAGAGAAAGTCACAGCCGGGCATCAGTTTCGCACTTCCAGGCAATTGTGCTTCGAAGAATCGCAACTTTCAACCGGAGAAAAACGTGTGGAATTATTCGGAAATGTATTCGGCTTCCTTGAGGCCTTGGGGCACGAGCCTCGTCTCGGCGAGCGACGCGCTTGCTGAAATTCACCTCTCCATGATTCATTATTGGGGAGAAGTCCAGCGCGAGATCATCAAGCGTTACACGGCCTCGGTCGTCGATGAAGCCAACGTGGAACAGGCAAGTTTCGCAGCCGCTGGTGACGATCAGGCAACCGACCTTGATGAAGCGCCAGCGCCCGACGACAGTGCTGCTGAGGCCGAACCGGAGGAGGATCAGCCGGACATGGAGACTTCCGCAGCCGAGGAGCCGGTGCCATTGAATGCCGCGATGGCCATCCTCAATCATCCGGCCTTGGCCGCCGAAGCGGCGACGCGACAGGCAGACGATGCGGTGGACTATGAAGTGCGGGATGATGTAGCGGACGACATCGCCACAGAGATCCAGCGCGAAGTAAGGCAGGAACTCAATCCATCGGCAACCTGACCGGGCGATCATGGAGGCCAACGCAAGCGGGGCAGCCCAAGCAGCGCTGCCCGTCTACGCGAACTGTCGGGCGCATATGCCGACTGGATTCTGCAAGCCTGCAAAATGCTGCCGCATTACGCCGGCTGCGACAGGATGTCGTTGAACTGGTTCACCCATTCATATTCATTCGGCCCCGGATTGGCGCGCATCTGCTTGGCGCCCTCCACCAGCACCTCCGTCACGTCGGTGCCCAATACGGCGATGGTCTCATCGATGAACTGTTGCAACGGCATGGCGCGCGGCTCCTCCTTGCTGTTCAGCAGGTCGGTCTGCACCCACGGCGGCGACAGCTCCAGCACCTTGACCGGCGTGTCCTTCAAGTTCCAGCGCAACGACATCGTGTATGAGTGCAGCGCCGCCTTGGTCGACGAGTAGACGGCGGTCATCGCCATCGGCACGAACGCCAGCACCGAAGAGACATTGATCACCGTGGCCGACGGCTGCGCCTTCAGGTGCTCGATCAGCGCACCGGTCATGCGGATCGGTCCCATCAGGTTGGTGGTGATGGTGTTTTGCATCATCTCCTCATCGACTTCGGCGGCGGCATTATCGATATGCATGATGCCGGCGTTGTTGATCAACACGTTCAGTTTGGGGAAATCGGCGATCAGCCTGGCGCCGGCGACCTTGATGGCGGCGGCGCTGCCGACGTCGAACTCGATCGACTTCATGCCCGGATTGGCGGCCGTCACCTCGTCCAGCAGCGCCTTGCGGCGGCCGGAGATGATGACCTGATTGTCCAGCTTGTGCAGTGCTTCGGCCAAGGCGCGGCCGATGCCCGAGGTGCCACCGGTGATGAGGATAGTGTTTCCGCTGAGTTTCATGTTACATCCTTTGTACGGAATAGTGGAATATTTATTGAACCGAACAGTTCAATAATGAAGCAAGCCCAGGGGAATCACAAGCCATTTTTGAACCATTCAGTTCTTTTAAGTTTGACGCACCGTCAAGCTGCCGCCGTAGAAGGCTATCCATCGCGCCATCGCTCATGCCCGCCGGGCGAATTCGGAATCCTGGTAAACCGGATAATCCGTGTAACCCGCTTCGTTGCCGCCCCAGAAGGCGTCGCGGTTGTAGTGATTCAACGGCAGTTTTTGCTGAAGGCGGTAAGGCAGATCCGGATTGGACGCGAAGAAGCGGCCAAACGCCACCAAATCGGCGTCACCCTTTTGCAGTATCGTTTCCGCGCCTTCGCCGTTGAATCCGCCGGCGGCGATGATCGGCCCGGTGAACACTTTGCGCAGGAATTCCGACGCCGCCGGATGCTGGTGCTCGTCCAGTGTCTCGACGCCTTTGACGCGCGGCTCGATGATATGCAAATAGGCCAGGCCATATTGGTTCAGCACTTGCGCCGCGTAGCTGAAGGTCGCTTCGGGATCGGAATCCGAGATCGACCCCCATTGCCCGCGCGGCGACAGGCGAACGCCCACGCGGTCGGCGCCGAACACCGACGCCAGCGCCTCCACCAGTTCCCGCAACAGGCGGGTACGGTTCATCAGCGAGCCGCCGTATTCGTCGGTGCGCTTATTGGTACCATCCTGCAGAAAGGTATCGGCCAGATAGCCGTTGGCCGAATGGAGTTCGACACCATCCAGCCCCGCTTCCTTGGCGCGGATCGCGGCCTGACGATAATTCTCGACGACTTGCTTGATTTCGGCGATGCCGACTTCGCGGTGCGGTGAGACCGGCACCCAACCATTGGCTGTCAGCGATTCGCCTTCGAACGGCACCACGGATGGCGCGATCGGCAGCGCGCCGCCGGTCAGGTCGACGTGCGACTGACGGCCATCGTGGCCCAACTGCATGAACAGCACGCCGCCTTTGGCGTGCACCGCGTCGGCGATCTTGCGCCAGCCGGGAATATGCCGGTCTTCGTAGATGCCGGGCGCGCCGAGATAGCCCCGGCTATCAAACGACATATGCGTCGACTCGCTGATGATCAACCCGCCTTGCGAGGCGCGCTGGCGGTAATAGTCGACCATCATCTCGCTCGGGCTGTCGTCGGCGTTGGCGCGTAACCGCGTGGTCGGCGCGTGCACGACGCGATGGGAGAGTGTGTACGGGCCGATCTTGAACGGCGAAAAGAGCTGGTGCGACATGACGATCTTTCGTTGGTTGTTGATGCAACCAATGATAGGGACGTGTCCGCAGCGGATAAAGAGGCCGCAGTTCCTGACATACAGGACAAAAACAACCGCAATTAGAGCGTTTTCAGCATCGCCATGAAGTTCTTGACCTTGCGCTTCACGCTCGCCGGTGACGGCGAGAGATTCATTTCGATGCAAAGCCCGGAGAAGAAGATCAGGACGATTTCCGCGACGGCTTTGGGGGGCATCCGCGTTTCTTCGACGCTGATGTTTTTCAGCAGCAGCGCCAGCATCGCCGCCTGGGAGGAGGCAACGATCTGCGCGGCCTCTTCCGGCAGCGACTCCACTTCGCGCATCGCGTTGATGGCGAAGCAGCCCTTGCGGTCCGCGCCACAGACCGGTCCCAGCTGGAGCAACGACTCGGCGTTGCTCCAGCCGGGTGGCTCCGCGGTCAGCAAGCCCTCCGCGCCGCGCTGGGTGACGTAGTGCCGTAGCGACGCCAGATACAAGTCTTCCTTGCCCTTGAATTCCGCGTACAGCCCGGATTTATTCACGCCGGTGGCGCGTTCCAGTTGTTGAACGCTGGTGTCGGCGAAGCCGCGTTGCCAGAACACGCGCATGGCCGCGTCGAGCAGCGCATCCCGGTCATAAAGTTTTGTTCTTCCCATGCAGGGATCATACCAAAAACGTGGCCGGAGGCGCTCCGCAACCTTCAGCGGCTATGCGGCCAGCGCTTCACCACGGGCAGAAAGGGCGCCAGTTGGCGGGCGACATAGGTGAACAAGGCCGCGCGCCGGAGCGCATCGTCGCCTCCCGGATCGAGGCCGGCCGCCTCACGCGCACCCCTCCGCTGTGCCCGTATCCGCGCCAGGCCGTCTACCTCGGTACCGGCTCCAGCGACGATGCCGCCAATTTCGTCTGTCAAATCAAGGAGAAACAACCATGAGCAACCCTGCCCACGCGCCGCTGGCCGGCATCCGCGTGATCGACCTGACCCACGCCTACGCCGGGCCGTTCGCCACCTATCAGCTGGGGCTGATGGGCGCGGAGGTGGTCAAGGTCGAAGCGCCTGGCGGCTGCGCGACTGCGCGGCGCGCGCGCTGCAACTGCAACTGGGCGGCGCGGTCGGCACGCTGGCCGTGATGGGCGAGCAGGCGCCGGCGGTGGCGGCGCGCGTCGCCGCCGGGCTGGGCCTGCGTCCGGCCGGGCCGGCGTGGCACACGCAGCGCGACGAATGGGTGCGGCTCGGACTGGATGTGGCGGTGCTGACCGGCAGCCTGGGCAAGATCGCCACCGACATCAGCCTGATGGCGCAAGGCGAGATCGCCGAACTGGCCGAGCCGTCCGGCAACGGTTCCACTGTCATGGTCGGCATCCAAGCGTATAACGGACAGTTGCTTTAGCAGGTCCGGGAGTGCAAACCGCACGGTATCCCATACCACGTCCAGATTGATGTCGAAATAGCCGTGGGCGATCCGGTTACGCATTCCTCGCATGCTGCGCCAAGGCACCTGTGGATGCGCAAGTGAAAACTCAGCGTAGCTATCCATTACTTTCGTCGCGGCTTCCCCGATGATAATGACACTCATGATCACAGCCTGCTGGGTGCGCTTATCCTTGAAGAACGCGTCTTTTTCCATACCCTCCACGAAGCTGCACGCGTCCTCTGCCGCCTGTTGCATATGATCGAGGTAATCGGGCAGTCTAGTCCTGCTCATACCGGTTGTGCTTCGGCGAGCACTTCAGCTCGGAATTTCGACGGCAAATCCGCCGGAGTGAGCAGATCAACAGGTATCCCGAGCAAGGACTCCAGCTCGTCCTGCAGCCCTCCAAGGTCAAATAACGTCGCGTTTGGCAGCGTGTCGACCAGTAGGTCAAGGTCGCTACCATCCATGTCGGTGCCATGCAGCACCGAACCGAAAATACGGAGATTCACGGTACGGAAACGACTTGCCGCTTCACGCACGGCAACTCGATTCAGTGCAAGCGCAGTTGACGGTCGCATGGAAATCCTATTTTTATCCGACAAAAGTGGAAGTAGCCAAGGGTGGCGGAACGTGCCGGCAGACTAGAGTAAATCATAGCACACGACAAAACTATAAATGGCGGGAGCGCGGCGCTTTGGGTAGGCGAACTAGCAGTGGTGACAATCCTCGCCGCCAATGCAAAAAGGGCAGCCACATCGGCTGCCCTTCTACATACTGGAGCGGGAGAAGAGTCTCGAACTCTCGACCTCAACCTTGGCAAGGTTGCGCTCTACCAACTGAGCTACTCCCGCTTGGAGTTCAAATTGTCTGGAGGCGAGGATCGGAGTCGAACCGACCTAGACGGCTTTGCAGGCCGCTGCATAACCGCTTTGCTACCTCGCCAGAGGAAACTGTTGACTAAGACGACAGCGGGTTACGCGCTGCGATCCGGAATTCTGGAGCGGGAGAAGAGTCTCGAACTCTCGACCTCAACCTTGGCAAGGTTGCGCTCTACCAACTGAGCTACTCCCGCATTGGAGTTACTGTTTTTACTACGCCAACCAAGTCCCGAAGAACTGGAGCGGGAGAAGAGTCTCGAACTCTCGACCTCAACCTTGGCAAGGTTGCGCTCTACCAACTGAGCTACTCCCGCATTGGAGTCCAGCATCATAGCAGCAAGCCGCTGTTTTTGCCAGTACTACGTGTCGTCGATTACTTGGAGCGGGAGAAGAGTCTCGAACTCTCGACCTCAACCTTGGCAAGGTTGCGCTCTACCAACTGAGCTACTCCCGCTTCGTTCGTCATCAACAACAGGCCAGCATTATAGATGAACTGTGCCGCCTGTCAATGGTCAAAACTTTGCCGAATAAAAAATATTGTATATCTGGTTTCTACCCCGCGATTACAGCTGACCGGATTTTTCCTTGATCAGCGGCCACGCCAGGCGCAGGTAGTAGAACATCGACCACACCGTCAGCAGCGCCGCTATTTCCAGCAAACGCGCGCCCCAGAACTGGGTGTCGACCGCGCCGAACAGCACGTCGTGGAACAGCAGCAGCGGGATGGCGGTCATCTGCGCGGTGGTCTTGATCTTGCCCAGCGAGCTGACCGCGACCGACTTCGAGGCGCCGATCTGCGCCATCCATTCGCGCAGCGCGGAGATGGCGATCTCGCGGCCGATGATGATGAACGACAGCACGGCGTTGGCGCGGTCCAGCTGGACCAGCACCAGTAAGGCGCCGGCCACCATCAACTTGTCGGCCACCGGGTCGAGGAAGGCGCCGAAGGCCGAGGTCTGGTTCCAGCGCCGCGCCAGGAAACCGTCGAACCAGTCGGTGACGGCGGCGACGATGAACACCGCCGTGGCCGCCAGATTCTGATCCACCACCGGCAGCATCGTGGTCGGGAGGTAGTAGACGCCCACCACCAGCGGGATCAGCGCGACGCGCAACCAGGTCAACAGTATCGGTATATTGAAGGGCATAAGCTCGTAGTTAAGGTGCGGCCGTGAAAATTTGTAATGCGCCGCTAGTCTACCTTGCCAAGGCACATTAAACCAGCGCACAGTTGCCGTGTACGAAACTATGACTCAATGTAACTGCTTGTAAATCTCTTCCGCCAGCGCGCTGGAAATGCCTTCGACCTGCTTCAGATCCTCGACGCTGGCGTCGACCACGCCGCGCAGGCCGCCGAAGCGCGCCAGCAGGCGCTGGCGGCGCTTGGCGCCGATGCCTTCGATCTCTTCCAGCCGCGAGGTCTGACGTGTCTTGGCGCGCTTGGCGCGCATGCCGGTGATGGCGAAGCGGTGCGCCTCGTCGCGGATCTGCGCCACCAGCATCAGCGCGGCCGATTCCTTGCCCAATTCCTGCGCCGGGCGGCCGTCGACGAACATCAAGGTCTCCAGGCCGACGCGGCGCCCTTCCCCTTTCGCCACGCCGACGATCAGGCTGATGTCGAGTCCCAGCTCGGCGAACACCTGGCGCGCCATTTCGATCTGCCCTTTGCCGCCGTCGATCAGCACCACATCGGGCATCACGCCGTCGCCGTTGGCCACCTTCTCGTAGCGGCGGAACAGCACTTGCCGCATCGCGGCGTAATCGTCGCCCGGCGTGATGTCGTTGATGTTGTAGCGGCGGTATTCGCCGTTCTGCATCTGGTGGTGATGGAACACCACGCACGAGGCCTGGGTCGCCTCGCCCTGCGTGTGCGAGATGTCGAAGCATTCGACGCGCAGCGTCTCGATGTCTTCCGGCTCCAGCTGCAAGGCGTCGACCAGCGCGCGTGTGCGCGATTGCTGCGAGCCCTGCTCCTGCAGCAGCCGCGCCAGCGAGATTTCGGCGCCCTTCTGCGCCAGCTCCAGCCATTTGCGGCGCTGGTCCTGCGGCTGGAAGATCAGGTTGATGCGGTGGCCGCACTGCTCCTGCAAGGCCTGCATCAGCGCCGGGTGGTTGAATTCGATGTTCAGGATCAGCGTGCCGGGGATGAACTTCTCGGTGTAGTGCTGCGCCAGGAAGGCGGCCAGCACTTCGACTTCGATGGCGTTCTCCGCGATCGCTTCGGCGTCGCCGAGGTGGGTGGGGAAATAGGCGCGGTCGCCGAGGTGGCGGCCGCCGCGCACCATCGCCAGGTTCACGCAGGCGCGTCCGCCCTGCACCAGCACCGCGATGATGTCGACGTCGGCGTCGCCGGTGGTCTCCATGCTTTGCTGGTGCAGCACGCGCGACAGCGACTGGATCTGGTTGCGCACCGACGCCGCCTGCTCGAATTTGAGTTCGCCGGCGTAGGCGTGCATCTTCTTGTCGAGGTCCGCCATCACTTCGGACTGGCGGCCGCGCAGGAAGCGCGCGGCGTTTTCCACATCCAGCTTGTAGTCTTCCTTGCTGATCAAGTCGACGCACGGCGCGCTGCAACGGCCGATCTGGTGCAGCAGGCAGGGACGCGTGCGGTTGGCGTAGACGCTTTCCTCGCAGGTGCGGATGCGGAACACCTTCTGCAAAATCTGCATCGATTCCTTGACCGCCCACGAGCTGGGGAACGGTCCGAAGTACTGGTTCTTCTTATCCACCGCGCCGCGATAGTAGACCATGCGCGGCGCGTCGCCGCCGGTGATCTTCAGGTAGGGGTAAGATTTATCGTCGCGGAACAGGATGTTGAAGCGCGGGCTCAGCGCCTTGATCAGGTTATTCTCAAGGATCAGCGCTTCGGCTTCGCTGTGGGTGACGGTGGTCTCCAGCCGCGCGATGCGCTCGACCATCATGGCGATGCGCGGGCTGGCCAGGTTCTTCTGGAAGTAGCTGGAGACGCGCTTCTTCAGGTCGCGCGCCTTGCCGACGTAGAGCACCTTGTCCTCGGCGTCGAAATAACGGTACACGCCGGGCAGGTTGGGCAGCTTGGCGACGGTGGCCAGCACCTGCTCGCGCGGGTCCGGCTTTGCTTCCAGTTCGGTCATTACTTGGTCTCTTGTTCCACGATGACGAAGGCGACCGCGTATTCCGCTTCGTCGCTGACCGTCACCTGCGTCGTCAGCCTGTTCTTGTCCATGAATTCCTTCAGCACGCCGCTGCAGACGATCATCGGCTTGCCGCTCGGATGATTCAGCATCTGCGCGGCGGGCCAGGTCATCGGCATGCGGATGCCCAGGCCGATGGCCTTGGCGAAGGCCTCCTTGGCGGCGAAGCGCGTCGCCACGAAGCGGATGCCGCGCACCGGGTTCTTGGCCTTGCGCGCCAGGTACTTCGCCATCTCCTGCGGGCCGAGGATCTTTTTCGCGAAGCGGTCGCCGTGGCGCGCCAGCGCGGCTTCGATGCGCGGGATCTTGCAGATGTCGGTGCCGATCCCGTAGATCATCGGCGCGCGCCCAGCCGGGTCGAGACCATGATGGCCTTCATTTCGCGCACGGCGTTTTCCCAGCCGACGAACACCGCGTGCGCGACGATGGCGTGGCCGATGTTCAGTTCGGCGATTTCCGGAATTGCGGCAATGGCTTGCACGTTGGTGTAGTGCAGGCCGTGGCCGGCGTTGACCTTCAATCCCTTGCCGACGCCGTACAGCACGCCGCGATGGATGCGTTCCAGTTCAGCCGCCTGCTCGGCGCCTTCGGTGTCGGCGTAGCGGCCGGTGTGCAGTTCGATCACCGGGGCGCCCAGTTCGGCGGTGGCGTCCATCTGCCGTTCGTCGGCGTCGATGAACAGGCTGACGCGGATGCCTTCGGCCTGCAGCTGCTTGACGGCGGCTTGCACGGCGTTGAAGTTGCCGGCGACATCGAGGCCGCCTTCGGTGGTGACTTCGGTGCGCTTTTCCGGCACCAGACAGACGTCGGCCGGCTTGATGCGGCAGGCGAAGTCGATCATCTCCTGCGTCACGGCGGCTTCCAGGTTCATGCGGGTGATCAGCTGCGGCGCCAGCGCGATCACGTCGGCGTCCTTGATGTGGCGGCGGTCTTCGCGCAGGTGCAGCGTGATGCAGTCGGCGCCGGCCTGCTCGGCCAGCAGCGCGGCGCGGATCGGGTCCGGGTACTGCGTGCCGCGCGCGTTGCGCAGGGTGGCGACGTGGTCGATATTGACGCCGAGGTCGATGATGGTGCCGCTTGGTTGCAGGAAGCTCATTGGTCTATACCGTTTATCTCGTTTATAACTGCGACAGGTCGATCAGGATCTGGCGGGTGTTCAGCGGCGCGCCGCCCAGGTGGTGCGCCAGCAGGTAGCGCATCAAGTGCTTGCTTTGCGATTGCGTGGCGGCGTCCTGGTAGTCTTCGCGCTCCATGTCGAGCAGCGTCTTGCCGGCCACGCGCGGCGAGACGTCCGAGGCGCGTTCGGGACGCGGGCCGCGCTCGGGGTCGACGACGTAGATCACGTCGGCCCGCACCGGGGCGCGGGTGGCGGTGCAGCGGGTCAGGTCGGCGGAGACGCCCGTCTCTTTAAGTAAGGCCCGTTCGAATTTTCTCAAGACGATGGACGCGGGTTCGTTGTGCGCCAGCTGGTTCAGTGTGGCGACGTAGTGGTCGAACAGTTTGGGATGCGCGTCGTCGCGCGCCAGCAGCTTGACCAGCAGTTCGTTCAGGTAGAAGCCGCACAGCAGCGCGGTCTTTTCCAGCGGCAGCATGCCGCCGACCCATTCGGCGTCGGTCAGCGTGCGCAGTTCGGATTTGCCGACCCAGCTCGACGACAGCGGCTGGAAGGTTTGCAGCACGCCGCGCAGTTGCGAGTGCGGCCGCTTGGCGCCTTTGGCGATCAAGGCCACGCGGCCGAAGTCGCGCGTGAACAGGTCGATGATCAGGCTGGTTTCTTTGTAGGGGTAGCTGTGCAGCACGAAGGCCGGCTGGCCGGCGACCTTGGTGCCGAAGGTGCGCTCGCGCGATGGTGCGCGGGGGCGCTTGGCGGCGGGTGCGGCGCTGGCCGGGGCGGCCGGGGCGGCCGGTGCCGCAGGTTCCGCCGGCACGCTCGCCTCCGCAGGCGCCGCCGGTGGCGGTGCCGTGATGGTGTCGTCGGCGAGCGTGGTGGACATGCTGGTGGTGGCGTCCTGCCGCTTACTCGTAGCCGTAGGCGCGCAGACCCGCTTCGTTGTCGGCCCAGCCGGACTTGACCTTGACCCAGATCTCCAGGTACACCGGGCCGCCGAACAGGCGTTCCATGTCCAGCCGCGCCTGCGTCGAGACATCCTTCAGGCGCGCGCCCTTGTTACCGATGATCATCGACTTGTGCGTGTCGCGCTCGACCAGGATGGCGGCGAACACTCGGCGAAGATCGCCCTCCTGCTCGAACTTCTCGATCAGCACGGTGCTGGTGTACGGTAGCTCGTCGCCGACGAAGCGGAACAGTTTTTCGCGCACAATTTCCGACGCCATGAACTTTTCGCTGCGGTCGGTGATGTCGTCCGGGCCGAACATCGGATCGTTCTCCGGCAGGAATTTCTTGATCTCTTTTTCCAGGCCGTCCAACTGGAAGCGCAGCTTGGCCGACACCGGTACGATGGCGGCGAAATTGAACTTGGCCGCGACCTGCTGCGCGAACGGCAACAGCACCGCCTTGTCCTTGACGCGGTCGGACTTGTTAATCACCAGCAGCACCGGCACTTCGGTCGGCAGCAGGTCCAGCACTTGCTGGTCGGCCGGGCCGAAGGTGCCCGCTTCGATGACGAACAGGATCAAGTCCGACGAGATCAGCGTGTTGGTGACGGTCTTGTTGAGCGTCTTGTTGAGCGCGTTGGCGTGACGGGTCTGGAAGCCCGGTGTATCGACGTAGATCAGTTGCGCGTCGTCGTAGGTCTGGATGCCGGTGATGCGGTGGCGCGTGGTCTGCGCCTTGCGCGAGGTGATGCTGACCTTGGCGCCGATGAGGGTATTCATCAGGGTCGATTTGCCCACGTTCGGGCGGCCGACAATGGCGATATAGCCACAACGGTAATTGGCGGAGGTCGTTTCGGTAGTCATGCTGTTCTCTTTTTACTTGTGTGCTGCTTTGGCGGGCGGAGGCGACGGTTCGCTGTCGGTCACATCCTTCGCCTCGCTGGTCTGCACGGTGGCGATGCCGGCCAGCTTGAGCTGGGCGGCGCGCGGCTTGGTTTTGCGGCCGGCTGCCGGCGATTTCAGCAGCGCTTGTTCGGCCACTTCCAACGCCAGCTTGGCGGCGGCCTGTTCGCCGGCGCGGCGGCTGCCGCCGCGTCCGTAGACCTGGATGCCCAGCTTGGGCACCAGGCATTCGATCTCGAATTCCTGGCTGTGCGCGGCGCCGTGCGTGGCCACCACATTGTACAGCGGCAGGGAGATCTTCTTACTTTGCAGGAATTCCTGCAGCAGCGTCTTGGCGTCCTTGCCCAAGGTCTGCGGGTCGACCGTGTCGAGGATCGGGATGTAGAAGGCGCGGATCACGTCGCGCGCAGGGTTGAAGCCGCCATCCAAAAAAATGGCGCCTAGCAGCGCCTCAAGCGTGTCGGCCAGGATCGAAGGACGGCGGAAACCGCCCGACTTCAACTCCCCTTCCCCAAGCCGCAGGAACTGCGACAGCTCCAGCTTCTGGGCGATTTCGTACAGCGATTGCTGCTTGACCAGATTGGCGCGCAGGCGCGACAGGTCGCCCTCGTCGATCGCCAGATAGCGTTCGTACAGAATCGAGGCCACCACGCAGTTGAGCACGGAGTCGCCGAGGAATTCCAGCCGTTCGTTATGCAAACTGCTATGGCTACGATGCGTCAAGGCTTGCTGCAACAGGCCAGCATCCTGGAACGTATAGCCTAAACGGGTTTGCAATAACTGAAGATTCATTGTCTGTACGATGCTTTATTTAGTCGGTTTTCGCGGGTTTGGCGCCAGCCTTGGCGGTGGAGCCTTCATATTCAAGCAGCAAGCTGGCCGGTCCGACCAGCGGGATTTTCTTTTCGTAGGCGAAGCTGATTTCCGTTTCGCCGTTCTCCTTGCCGATGATCAGGTCACGGCCGGAGATGGAACTGATATAGCCGGCGGTCGCGCTGGCGTCGAACGATTTTTGCATCTCGACCACCGAACCGCCGGTGGCCTTGGCGGTCACGATGGCGTTCTGGATCGAACGGTATTCGGTGTAGGTCGGCACGATCTTCATGCCCAGCACGCCGATAAAGCCCAGCGCCGCCAGCACCACGATCAGTCCGATCAGCGAAATACCGTCCTGCCGCGAGGGACGTAAATTCAATACTGAGTCCATCTTAGTCCCTTTCGAGGCGCTGCGCGATGAGTGCATGACTTATTGGATGCTGCCGATGCGGCGCAGGTTGCCCAGGTTCATCCATACAAAGAATGCTTTTCCAACAATATTCTTGTCCGGCACGAAGCCCCAGTAGCGGCTGTCCGCGCTGTTGTCGCGATTGTCGCCCATCATGAAGTAGTTGCCTTGCGGAACAACACAGGTGAAGCCTTCGTAGCGATAGGTGCATGCCTCGCTGTGCGGGAACTGTTTCACGTCGGACAGGTTCACCGGCGGCGCCTTCTCATTGTTGAGAATGCGGTGGCTGGTGCCGGTCAGGTTTTCCTGGAACTGCTTGTTGTAGACCAGACGGTCCTCTTCCAGGTAATCGTCCAGCGCGGTGTACTTCACTTCGACGTCGTTCACCGTTAAGCGCTTGTTTTCATACGTGATTTTATCACCCGGCACGCCGACCACGCGTTTGATGTAATCCTGGCTCATGTCCAGCGGATACTTGAACACCATCACGTCGCCGCGCTGCGGGTCGTTGATCTGGATGACTTTCTTGTTCAGCACCGGCAGGCGGATGCCGTAGGTGAACTTGTTCACCAGGATCAGATCGCCCACCAGCAAGGTCGGCACCATCGACGACGACGGGATCTTGAACGGCTCGTACAGGAACGAGCGCAGGAAGAACACCAGCGCGATGACCGGGAAGAAGCTGCCCGAGTATTCGATCCAGGTCGGCTGGCGCAGCAGGCCGGATTCGATCGCGGCGCGGCTGATGTTGCTGTCGACCTTGATGCCGTCGGCGGTCAGCTTGGCGTTGCGGGCGTCGAACTCGGCCAGCGCGCGGTCGGCTGCGGCGCGGCGTTGCTTGGCCAGGTAAAACACATCCAGGAACCAGATCACGCCCGTGATCACCATCAGCACGAACAGGATTAAAGCGAAATTACCCAAGATCACTTGCAGGTTCATTTGTCGTCCACTTGTAAGATTGCCAGGAACGCTTCTTGTGGGATCTCTACCGAGCCCACTTGCTTCATGCGTTTTTTACCCGCTTTTTGCTTTTCCAACAGTTTCTTCTTACGGCTGATGTCGCCGCCGTAGCACTTGGCCAGCACGTTCTTGCGCAGCGCCTTGACGTTTTCACGCGAGATCACGTTGACGCCGATGGCGGCCTGGATCGCGACGTCGAACATCTGGCGCGGAATCAGTTCGCGCATCTTGGCGGCCACCTGGCGGCCGCGATAGGCGGAGTTGGATCGGTGCACGATGATGGCCAGCGCGTCGACCTTCTCGCCGTTGATCAGCATGTCGACCTTGACCACGTCGGAGGCGCGGTATTCCTTGAACTCGTAGTCCATCGAGGCATAACCGCGCGAGGTCGACTTCAGCTTGTCGAAGAAGTCGAGCACGATCTCGCCCATCGGCATCTCGTACACCAGCTTGACCTGGCGGCCGTGGTAGGCCATGTCCATCTGCACGCCGCGCTTGCCGATGCACAGCGTGATCACCGAGCCGACGTATTCTTGCGGCATGTACAGGTTGACCGTGACGATCGGTTCGCGGATCTCGTTGATCTTGGTCGGCTCCGGCATCTTCGATGGATTATCCACCTTGAGGATGCTGTTGTCGCGCATCACCACCTCGTACACCACGGTCGGCGCGGTGGTGATCAGGTCCATGTCGAATTCGCGTTCCAGGCGTTCCTGGACGATTTCCATGTGCAGCAGGCCGAGGAAGCCGCAGCGGAAGCCGAAGCCCAGCGCCTGCGACACTTCCGGCTCGTACATCAGCGCGGCGTCGTTCAGCTTCAGCTTTTCCAGCGAGTCGCGCAGCGCGTCGTACTGGTTGGCCTCGACCGGGAACAGGCCGGCGAACACCTGCGGCTGGACTTCCTTGAAGCCCGGCAGCGGCGCGGCGGCCGGACGGTTGGCCAGGGTGACGGTGTCGCCGACCTTGGCGGCCTTCAATTCCTTGATGCCGGCGATGATGAAGCCCACCTGGCCGGCCGACAACTCTTTCAGCGAGACCGAACGCGGCGCGAAAATGCCGACGTCTTCCACCAGTTGCAGCGAATCGGTGGCCATCAGCTTGATCTTGTCCTTCGGCTTCAGCGTGCCGTTGACCACGCGCACCAGCATCACCACACCGACGTACGGGTCGTACCAGGAGTCGACGATCAGCGCCTGCAGCGGCGCGTCCGGATCGCCCTTCGGCGGCGGGACCTTGGCGATGATCGATTCCAGCACGTCTTCCACGCCGAGGCCGGTCTTGGCCGAGCAATGCACGGCGTCGCCGGCTTCGATGCCGATCACGTCTTCGATTTCGGCGATCGCGTTGGCGGGATCGGCGTTCGGCAAGTCGATCTTGTTGAGCACCGGCACCACTTCCACGCCCAGGTCGAGCGCGGTGTAGCAGTTGGCCACGGTCTGGGCTTCCACGCCTTGCGAGGCATCGACCACCAGCAGCGCGCCTTCGCAGGCCGACAGCGAGCGAGACACTTCGTACGAGAAGTCGACGTGGCCCGGCGTATCGATCAGGTTCAGGTTATAGATTTGGCCGTCGCGGGCCTTGTATTGCAGGGCCGCGGTCTGGGCTTTGATCGTGATGCCGCGTTCGCGCTCCAGATCCATCGAATCGAGCACTTGCGCCTCCATCTCGCGGTCGGACAGGCCGCCGCACAATTGGATGATGCGGTCAGCCAGGGTCGATTTGCCGTGGTCGATGTGGGCGATGATGGAAAAATTGCGTATGTTGTTCATTAACAAATATTCAAAAACGGGTTTGAAACGACAGGGGCGCGGGTCGAACTGCTGCGCGCAATACAAAAAAAGCGCTCCGAACGGGGCGTTGAATGCCCTGGCGAGCGCCTTGATGCTTTTCTACCCCCGCATTTTACCGGATTTCAGAGGGGAAAGCCCGACTTATGCACTGCGAAATGCATTTCTGCGGTGGCGGTGCTTATTTATTGAGCACTTCGCGCACTTTGGACTCGTCCAGGAAGTAATGGCAGAGTTCGGGTTGCGACAGGTCGGCGTACAGCACCGGGACCAGCTCGTCGAAGCGGTCGACCAGGGCCTGATCGGCGTCGACATCGATGACGTCGACGGTGATGGGCTGGTCCGGGGTCTGCAGGCGCATCAGCGCGTCCAGCATGTCCTGGCACAGGTGGCAGTAGCTGCGGGAGTAAAGGGTGAAGTGCATCGTATGCGGGAACCGTTTACCCCGCACTGCGGCACATAGGGGTCAGACCCCGTACGGGGTCTGACCCCGCCGTTGCGGGGTGACTTTGCGGCTCAATCAGCCTGTTACTTGGCGCTCGGGCGCAGCGAGATGAACTGCGTCACGTCGCCACGGCGCACCAGCAGCACCGACGGCTTCTTCGGATCGAGCTTGGCCACCAGCGCGTTGAACTGCTTGGCGTCCTTGATCTCGGTGTTATTCAGCTGCAGCAGCACATCGCCCTCGTCCAGCGCGGCCTTGCCGGCCACGCCTTCGGCCGAATCCACCACCACGCCGCCGTCGACGCCCAATTCCTTCTTCTGCTCGGCGCTCAGGTCGCTGACCTTCAGGCCCAGCGCGTTGGCCTTGGCCACTTCCGGCTCGGCCTTGCCGCCCTTGCCCTTGGCCGCCTTGGCCGGCTTGTCCGATTCCAGCTCGGCCACGGTCACCGGCAAGTCCAGCTGCTGACCCTTGCGCCATACGGTCACGGTGGCCTTGCTGTCCAGCGCGGTGCCGCCGACCAGACGCGGCAGGTCCGACGAACGGGTCACCGTCACGCCGTTGAATTTCAGGATGATATCGCCCGCCTTGATGCCGGCCTTGTCGGCGGGACCGCCCGGCTCCACCAGCGACACTTCCGCGCCCTGCGCGTTCTTCAGGCCCAGCGATTCGGCGACGTCCTTGTTGACTTCGCCGATCTGCACGCCGATGCGGCCGCGCGTGACCTTGCCGCTCTTCTTCAACTGCTCCGAGACACGGATCGCCTCGTCGATCGGCACCGCGAACGAGATGCCGTTGTAGCCGCCGGACAGCGTCGCGATCTGCGAGTTAATCCCGATCACCTCGCCGCGCATATTGATCAGCGGACCGCCCGAGTTGCCCGGATTGACCGCGACATCGCTCTGGATCAACGCCAGGTAGTCGCCGGTGTCGCGCTGCTTGGCCGAGATGATGCCGGCGGTGACGGTATTTTCCAGGTTGAACGGCGAGCCGATGGCGATCACCCATTCGCCGACGCGGATCTTGTCCGAGTCACCCATCACCAGGAACGGCAGCTTGTCGCCCTCGATCTTCAGCACCGCGACGTCGGTGCGGGCGTCGGCGCCCAGCACCTTGGCCTTGAACTCGCGCTTGTCGGTCAGCGTGACGAACACCTCGTCGGCGCCGTCGACCACGTGGGCGTTGGTCATCACATAGCCGTCGGCCGACAGGATGAAGCCGGAGCCGACGCCGCGCTGCACCGGCTCGTCGGACGGCGCCTGGCGGCGGCCGCGCGGCGTGCCCTTGCCGCCGGGATTGCCCGGCTGCGGGATCGCGCCGCCGAAGAAGCGGCGCAGGAATTCTTGCATTTCTTCATCGCCCGGCAGGCCGTCGGCGCTGCCGCCGCGTCCGCTTTGCTTGAGGCGCTCGGTGGTGCGGATATTCACCACGGCCGGGCCGACGCGGTCGACCAGGTCGGCGAAGTCCGGCAGGCCGATAACGGCGCCGGTGACCGGCGCGGCCGCCGTGGCCGGGGCCAGGCCCAGCGACATCCATACGCTCGCGCCGAGGACCAGCGCGGAAAGAGTTTTACCACCAGCAGAGATATTGTTTTTCATGGAAAGTATCGTTCTTTAAAAGTTCCGGGATGCGAGCGCCCATGGCGCCGGCGCACGACGCCCGACGCCCGACGTGAGGCTAGCACATGGTAAGCGAAAAGTCGCGTGCCGGTATGCGCAAACTATTATAAGAGCCTTAAGGCAGGATGACGTCGGCCGGCGATTCGGCCTGGTCCTGGCGCTGCGCGGCGGCCGGGTCCGCCGGCCCGGCCGATGGGGCGGACGCCGGCGCCTGGTCCGGCTCGGCCGCGAGACGGGCCGCCAACGCCGCTTCGAAACCGGCGCTGAGTTCGCCGCCAGGGGCGCTGCGCAGCACGTCGCCGGTCAGATGATAGGCGCGCCAGGCCGCCTGCCCTTCCACGGTGCCGAGCGCGGCGAAGGCTAGCTCGCGCTCGCTGTCCGGCAACTCGCCGTCGACCAGTGCCGAGATGTTTTCGTGCAGTCTTTTCTGGGTATCCATCGCGTATCTCGCCATGTAAAACAACTCCGCCGCCGTGCGCCATCATTCCCGCCCTACCAGCGCTTGTCAACCGGCATGTCCAGCAAGGGCTTCAATTTCTCCGCGATGACTTCGCGGGCGCGGTAAATACGGCTGCGCACGGTACCGATCGGACAGGCCATGATGTCGGAAATCTCCTCATAGCTCAAGCCCTCGATCTCGCGCAACGCGATCGCGGTGCGCAAATCCACCGGCAAGGCATCCATCGCCGCGTTGACGGTCTGGGCGATCTGCTTGCTGGCCAGCATGGACTCCGGCGTATTGATGTCGCGCAAATACTCGCCATCGTTGAAGGCTTCGGCTTGTTCGGCATCCGCTTCGGTCGACGTGGGCGTGCGCCGCCCCTGATTGGCCAGGAAATTCTTGGCGGTGTTGATGCCGATGCGGTACAGCCAGGTGTAGAAGGCCGAGTCGCCGCGGAAGTGCCGCAACGCCCGGTAGGCCTTGATAAAGGTTTCCTGCACCACGTCCTCCGCTTCGGCCGGATCGTGGACGATACGCGACAGCAGGCGCATCAGCCGGCGTTGGTACTTCGCCACCAGCAAATCGAACGCCTGCTTGTCACCGGCATGGACCCGATCGACCAGCAACTGGTCACACTCACGTTCTGTCGTCACTCCTGCATTCCTCGGTGGCCTGCAGCGCTGCCGATTCTTATAGCCATATGCTATAGAGTTAGCCCGCTGCAAGAAGTTCACAGTGCCGGCATGTTTATTTGCGACGCGGCGCGGCAAGCCAGCGCCAACGCGCGCCGTTCGGCCGGCGCCACGCTGTCCGGCAACACCGCCAGCACGCGCACGCGGTCGCCGTCGCCGCGCAGGCGCAACAACAGCAAACCCGGCCACAAGGTCGAGCCGTCCAGCAGGCGCACCACCGCTCCCGTCTGTTGGTATACCGTCAGCCTTACTTGGCCGACACCCGATATATCAAGCCCGCATGCGATACCGCGCGGGCGCCCGCACACCCAGCCGAGCAGGCCCGCCAGCACGCACAGCAGCGGCGCGAGCACGCCGGGACATGCAGCGGCGCTGAGCATCACGCAGCAACACAGGCCGGCATGCGCAAGGCGCAAGCCCGGCGAGGGACGAACGATGACGGACACCGCGATCGACATGACGGCAGCAGCACAAACACGTTAAAAAATTTGGGGGATGTATGCAGGCGCCGGCGAGAATGCCGGCGCCGAATCCTCGCTCACCTTGCTTTGACAAGATGACGCGGGACGAAGTTCCGCCCGGAGGCGGAATTTTTTACTAGGCGCGACCGAACAGCAGCGAACCGTTGGTGCCGCCGAAGCCGAACGAGTTTTTCAACGCATACTCGATCTTCATCGGACGGGCCACATTGGCGCAGAAGTCCAGGTCGCACGCCGGATCCTGGTTGAAGATGTTGATGGTCGGAGGCGACACCTGATGGTGGATCGCCAGAACCGTAAACACCGCTTCCAGACCGCCGGCGCCGCCCAGCAAGTGGCCGGTCATCGACTTGGTCGAATTGACCACCAGCTTCCTGGCGTGATCGCCGAAGGTGCGCTTGATGCCCTGCACTTCCGCCACGTCGCCTTGCGGCGTCGAGGTGCCGTGCGCGTTCACGTACTGCACCTGGTCCGGGTTGATGCCGGCGTCGTGCAACGCGGCTTGCGCCGACTTGCTGCCGCCGCTGCCATCTTCCAGAGGCGAGGTCATGTGATACGCATCCGCGCTCATGCCGAAACCGAGCACTTCCGCGTAGATCTTGGCGCCGCGCGCCTTCGCGTGTTCGTACTCTTCGAGCACCATCACACCCGCGCCTTCGCCCAGCACGAAGCCGTCGCGGTCCGTATCCCATGGACGGGACGCGGTGGCCGGATCGTCGTTGCGCGACGACAGCGCCTTGGCCGAGGCGAAGCCGCCCAGGCCCAGCGGCGACACGGTCGATTCCGCACCGCCGGCCACCATGACGTCGGCATCGCCGTACTCGATCATGCGGGCGGCCGCGCCGATGCAATGCAGGCCGGTGGTGCAAGCCGTCACGATCGACAGGTTAGGACCACGCATGCCGTACTTGATCGACAGGTTACCCGAGATCATGTTGATGATCGAGGCGGGCACGAAGAACGGGGAGATACGGCGCGGACCGCGCTTGTCGTAGTCTTCCTTCTGTTCTTCGATCATCGGCAAGCCGCCGATACCGGAACCGATGATGACACCGATGCGGTCGGCGTTCTCTTCGGTGACGACCACGCCGGAGTCCTGGACAGCCTGGATGCCGGCCGCCATGCCGTAATGGATGAAGGTATCCATGTGGCGGGCTTCCTTGGCCGAGATGTAGTCCTCGATATTGAAGCCTTTGACTTCACCGGCAAAGCGGGTGCTGAAAGCTGTTGCGTCAAACTTGGTGATGGTGGCAATACCGGATTTGCCCTCGACAGCCGCAGCCCAGGTGTCGGCGATGTTGTTGCCGATCGGGGTGACGGCGCCAAGGCCGGTAATGACAACACGACGGTTTTTAGAACCTCTCAAGCGATTCTCCTAAAGTCGATCGGGCAGAAATTACGCCTTGACGTGAGCGGTAGCGTAGTCGATCGCTTGCTGCACGGTGGTGATTTTTTCTGCTTGTTCGTCAGGGATTTCCATTTCGAATTCGTCTTCCAGGGCCATCACCAGTTCCACGGTGTCCAGGGAGTCAGCGCCGAGGTCGTCGACGAACGAGGATTCGATCTTGATGTCTGCTTCTGCGACGCCCAGTTGCTCAGCGACGATTTTCTTAACGCGTTGTTCGATATCCGACATGTTATGGCTCCATTTGTTTGTTACGGAAAGCGCGCATTTTATCAGGTTTGCGCACTGAAAAACTAATTTCGGTGTCTGCTGCGAATTTGCCGACAACTCTCCCGAAATCGCTGGTAAAAGACAAGAACCGGCGGTTTTGAGACCGCCGGAACTCATCAGTTCATATACATACCACCGTTGACGTGCAGGGTGGTACCGGTAATATAGGCCGCCTGCGGCGACGCCAGGAAGGCCACCGCCGCCGCGATATCCTCCGGCTTGCCGAGGCGCGCCAGTGGAATCTGCGTCAGCAAGGCGGCGTGCTGCTCGTCGCCCAGCGACTTGGTCATGTCAGTATCGATGAAGCCCGGCGCGACGCTGTTGACGGTGATGTTGCGGCTGCCGATTTCACGCGCCAGCGCGCGGCCCATGCCCTCGACGCCGGCCTTGGCCGCCGCGTAGTTCATCTGCCCCGGATTGCCGGAGGACGCCACCACCGACGTGATGTTGATAATACGCCCAGTTTTCGCTTTCATCATGCCCCGCAGGACGGCGCGCGACAAACGCCCCACCGACGACAGGTTGGTGGCGATGACGTTGTCCCATTCCTCATCCTTCATGCGCATCGCCAGCTGGTCCTGGGTGATGCCGGCGTTGTTGACCAGGATGCCGACGGCGCCGAAGGTCTTGCCGATTTCATCGATGACGGCGGCGCAGCGTTCCGCGTCGGTGACGTTCAGGACCATGCCCTTGCCGGCTTCCGCGCCGATCTCGGCCAGGTAGGCGGAGATCGCCTCGGCGCCGGCTTCGGTGGTGGCGGTGCCGACCACGCGCGCGCCCTGGCGCGCCAGTTCCTGCGCGATGGCCTTGCCGATGCCGCGCGATGCGCCCGTGACCAGGGCGACTTGATTTGCTAAATTCATGTAAGTCCTTCTACGGTAAATAGGGAGTGTGCCTGAAGTCGCGACAACTTATTTGAGCAAGCTCAATACGCGTTCCAAAGAGGCTTGATCGGTGATCGCGTCGCCGACCAGGTTGGCGTCGATCCGCTTGGCCAGGCCCATCAGCACCTTGCCCGGACCGCACTCGACCACCTGGGTGATGCCGTCGGCGGCGACCTGCTGCATGGTTTCGACCCAGCGCACCGGCGCGGCGGCCTGGCGCACCAGCGCATCCTTGATGCTGGCCGGATCGTTGATGACGGCGACGTCGACGTTGTTGATCAGGGCGATTTGCGGCGCCGAGAAAGTCAGGCCGGCCATGTAGTCGCGCAGGCGGTCCGACGCCGGCTTCAGCAGCGACGAGTGGAACGGCGCCGACACCGGCAGCCTCATGGCGCGCTTGGCGCCCTTGGCCTTGGCGATTTCACAGGCGCGCTCGACGGCGGCGGTGTGGCCGGCGATCACCACTTGCGCCGGAGCGTTGAAGTTGACCGCCTCGACCACCAGCGCCGGATGTTCGGCCAGCGCTTCGGCGCACGCTGCGCGCACGTCATCGTCGGACAGGCCCAGCACCACGGCCATCGTGCCCTGCCCGACCGGCACCGCTTCCTGCATCGCCTGGGCGCGGAAGCGCACCAGCGGCACGGCGTCCTTGAACGAGATCACGCCGGCGGCGACCAGCGCCGAATATTCGCCCAGGCTGTGGCCGGCGACCACCGACGGCAGCGGACCGCCGGCGGCGATCCATGCGCGGTACACGGCCACGGCGGCGGTCAGCATCACCGGTTGGGTGTTGGTGGTCAGGTCCAGTTCTTCCTTCGGACCTTCGGCCATCAGCTTGCCGAGGTCGAACTGCAAGGCGTCGGAGGCTTCGGCGATGGTCTGCGCCACCACCGGATTGCCGGCGAAGCCGTCCATCATCGCGATCGCTTGCGAACCTTGGCCAGGGAATACAAATGCAAATTTAGTCATGCTTGAATCCTTAGAACTCTAATTCTAATCCGACATCAAAAACGCGCCAGCACCGCGCCCCACGTAAACCCACCTCCAACACCTTCCATCATGATGGTCTGGCCCTTCTTGACGCGGCCATCGCGTACCGCGACGTCCAGCGCCAGCGGAATCGACGCGGCGGAGGTGTTGCCGTGCTGATCGACCGTGACCACCATCTTCTCCAGCGGCAGGCCCAGCTTCTTGGCGGTGCTGCTCATGATGCGCAGGTTGGCCTGGTGCGGAATCAGCCAGTCGACCTGGTCGGACGTCATGTCGGCTTTTTCCAGCGCCTCGTGCGCCACTTTTTCCAGCACCGACACCGCCAGCTTGAACACCGCCGGACCGTCCATGTACAGATAGGCCTCGCCGGCGATAGCGCCGCCGAAGGAGCTCGGCATGCACAGGATGTTGCCATGGCGGCCGTCCGCGTGCAGCGCGGTGGCCAGGATGCCCGGCTCCTCGGACGCGGTCAGCACCACGGCGCCGGCGCCGTCGCCGAACAGCACGCAGGTGGTGCGGTCGTTGAAGTCGAGGATGCGGGAGAACACTTCGGCGCCGATCACCAGCACGTTCTTGTTCATGCCGGCGCGGATGAAGGCGTCGGCGGTGGTCAGCGCATAGACGAAGCCGCTGCAGACCGCTTGCACGTCGACCGCGCCGCCGTGGTTGGTAATGCCGAGCTTTTGCTGCACCACGCAGGCGGTGCTGGGGAAGCTGCCGAAGAAATCGGGGGTCGAACTGGCGACGATGATCAGGTCGATATCGTTGGGCTGCAGGCCGGCCATTTCCAGCGCCTTTTTGGAGGCGTTCACCGCCAGGTCCGACGAATTCTGATCGGGCGCGGCGAAATGGCGCGCCGCGATACCGCTGCGGCTGACGATCCATTCGTCCGAAGTCTCGATGCCTTTGGCGGCGAGTTGGTCAGCCAGTTCCTGGTTGGTCACCCGCTTTTCCGGCAGATAACTGCCGGTGCCGATAATTTTGCTGTACAAGGTCATGCCACCGTCCACTAAATAGTTGAGCTTGGTACTTCCGGAGTTTCGGTGTTACGCGGCATCAGCTCGGCGATCAACGTCGAAATGTGCGGCAACACATCATTTTTTGCAGCATCATACGCCCGCTTGATCGCCCATTCAAAGGAATACGCGTCGGCGCCGCCATGGCTCTTGAACACCAGGCCGCGCAGGCCCAGCAGGCTGGCGCCGTTGTAACGCGACGGCGAGAGGCGGTTCTTGATCGCCTTCAAGGCGCCACGGCCGATCAGGGCGCTCAGCATGGTCAGCGGATTGCGGGTGAATTCGGTCTTGACGGTGTCGGCGAAGAAGCGCGCCACGCCCTCGACCGCCTTCAGCGTCACGTTGCCGACGAAACCGTCGCAGACGACGATGTCGGTGGTGCCCTTGAAGATATCGTTGCCCTCGACGTTGCCGTAGAAGTTCAGCGCGCCGCGCTCGTGGTCGGCCTGCAGCAGCTTGCTGGTCGCCTTGACCACGTCGTTGCCCTTGATGTCTTCGGTGCCGACGTTGAGCAGGCCCAGCGTCGGACGCTCGATGTTCTCCATCGCCGACACCAGCACCGAACCCATGATGGCGAACTGGTGCAGGTGATGCGGTTCGCAATCGACGTTGGCGCCCAGATCCAGCATATAGGTCGGCCCGCCCTTCTGGTTCGGCATGATGCTGCAGATGGCCGGACGGTCGACGCCGGTCATGGTCTTGAGCACGTAGCGGGCGACCGCCATCAGCGCGCCGGTGTTGCCGGCCGAGACCGAGGCTTGCGCCTTGCCGTCCTTGACCTGCTCGATGGCGACGCGCATCGAGGAATCCTTCTTGCGGCGCAGCGCCACTTCGAGCGGATCGTCCATGGTGACTTGCTCGGAGGCATGCACGATGCTCAGGCGCGGATGCGCGTCGGCGTGATGCTTCTTCAACTCGGCGCGGATGACGTCTTCCAGACCGACCAGGATCAGTTCAGCATCTGGTTCGCGCTTGACGAAGGAAATTGCTGCGGGGATGGTGACCGACGGGCCGTGATCTCCGCCCATGCAGTCGATAGAAATTTTGATTGTCATTTGTTTTGATTCAGTACCACGCTCCAGCCCTTCCGGGGCAAGCTGCGGCAAGCTGCGGACCCACAGTTTCCAGGTCGACGCGTTTCAAAATGACGGTGTGCAAAAGAGGATTGCAGCCGATGAAAAAAGAAAAAGCGATGCTTCGCGAATAAGACACGTAGCACCGCCTATTTCCGGGTCCAGCAAAAGCGTCGATTACTCGTCGTTTTTGGTTTTCAGGACTTTACGACCACGGTAGAAGCCGTTAGGGCTGATGTGGTGACGCAGGTGGGTTTCACCGGTGGTTGGCTCGATACCCAGTTGTGGAGCTACCAGGAAATCGTGCGAACGGTGCATACCGCGCTTCGAAGGGGACTTCTTGTTCTGTTGAACTGCCATGTTAATGACTCCTAATACATAAGTTCTAAAATTTTAACACATTCGACCAGCAAATACATGCGAATCGAGTATCCTGCCGGCAAAACTGAACCGGCATAGTTAAACTGAGATTTACTACATTTCACTGCTGACTTGCCATACTCGATTTACTACACGCGTTTGACACGTTCTTTACAACACTACTTATTCTTTATTCGGATTTGAGGCCCTTGAGGGCGTCGAACGGCGACAGTTTCTCGCTTTTCGCCTTGTCCAGCAGGGCTGAATCGGGGCAGACATCGTGTTTCGGCGTATGCGGCAGGGCCAGCAGCGCTTCGTCTTCCACCAGATCCATCACATCCATACTGCGGCTGCCGACGATCACATCGATCGTCTCGTCGTCGAGCATTTGTTCAATTTCATCCGCCTGCTCATCATCTTTACCGAGCATCAACAGCGTTGAAGCGTCGATCTCGTGAGCATAAGGGGTCAGGCAGCGTTGGCAGACCAGTTGCACGGTGCCGGCGACCGACAGCGTCATCTGCGGGAAGCCCATCTTGCTGGTGCTCCCTACCACCTTCCAGGCGATCGTACCGGAATTATCGGCGCAATCCTTGGTCAAACGGGTCATTTCGGCAACAGGCGTCACGCCTTCTTTGCTGCCGTTGCCCCGACAAAAATCAAAAGCGTCGATCACAAGAGCATTCATTACAGAAAATTTCCCCGGAAAACCTGCGATAATAGCAGGGTTTTCGACATCAAGTCAAAGCCTAAGCGATTTTTTCGCTCTTTTGCCGCTGACATTACCGGCGACAGAGCATATAACATTCCCCTCATGACATCAAGTTTACTCGTACTCGCCTCCAGTTCCGCCTACCGCAAGGAATTACTGTCGCGCCTGCAGCTACCGTTCACGGTGGCGGTGCCGGACCTCGACGAAACCCCGCAGCCCGGCGAAACGCCGAGCGCCACCGCGCTGCGGCTGGCGCGCGAAAAAGCCGCCGCCGTCGCCGCCAGGATGCCGGGTCACATCGTCATCGGCTCCGACCAGGTCGCCACGCTGGACGGCGCGCAGATCGGCAAGCCCGGCAACCACGCCAACGCGCTGGCGCAGCTGCAAACGATGCGCGGCCGCGAAGTGATCTTCCACACCGCGCTGTGCGTCTATGACGGCCGCGACAACACGTCGCAGGTCGAAGACATCCGGACCGTGGTCAAGTTCCGCGACCTGCCGGATGCCGAGCTGGACGCCTACCTGCGCATCGAGCAGCCGTACGACTGCGCCGGCAGCGCCAAGAACGAAGCGCTCGGCATCGCCATCCTGGAGCGCATCGACAGCAGCGACCCGACCGCCCTCACCGGCTTGCCATTGATCGCCCTGACGGGCATGCTGCGCAAGATCGGCGTCACCTTTTTCAACACCTAAAGAATTTTATGCCCGGCACCCTCTATTTAATACCGAACACCCTGGGCGAGACCGAAGCGCTCGCCAACGTGCTGCCCGAGCAGGTGCAGCGGATCACCGCGCAGCTGGACTACTTTGTCGCGGAGAACGCCAAGACCGCGCGCGCCTTCCTGAAACTGGTCAACGCCGGCCATCCGCTGGCCAAGGCGCTGCAAGAGATCCAGATCGCCGAGCTCAACGTCAACACCCCGGCCGGCGCGCTGGCGGGCCTGCTGGCGCCGCTGCTGGCGGGCCGCGACGGCGGACTGGTGTCGGAAGCCGGCGTACCGGCGGTGGCCGATCCCGGCGCCGACCTGGTACGGCTGGCGCACCAGCACAACATCCCGGTGCGGCCGCTGGTCGGCCCGTCGTCGCTGTTGCTGGCGGTGATGGCGAGCGGTCTGAACGGCCAAAGCTTCGCCTTCAACGGCTACCTGCCGACCGACGCCGCGCAGCGCGTCACCCGCATCAAGGAGCTGGAGCAGCGCTCGCGCAAGGAAAAGCAGACGCAGCTGTTCATCGAAACACCGTACCGCAACGCCGCGATGCTGGAAGCGCTGGTGGGCGCGTGCGGCGCGGGCACACTGATCTGCGTCGCGACCGACCTCAGCCTGCCATCGGAAACCATCCGCACGATGACGGCGGCCCAATGGAAGAAAGCCAGCGCCCCGGACTTCCACAAAAAGCCGACCGTCTTCCTGCTGCTCGGCCAGTAATGTCCTACTCCGGGGTCAGAGCTAAAAACTGGACACGGGCTCTACCGTAGCGACCGCTACGGTAGAGCCCGTGTCCAGTTTTTAGCTCTGACCCCGGAGTTTTAGCAGTCGAGCTCGTTTGATAAATGCGTATAAACTGAATTAGCTCAAATGGATGCGCCGGTCGAAAATTAAAATTAAGACCACATGCCGATTCCGATCAACGGTTGATCAGCGAGCCTCCCTTGAAGCCACCACTTTCCCTGAAGTTTCTCGGCGTCGCCGTTTGCGGCGCGCTGATCGGCGCCTGCGCCACCGATCCGCGCACCGGACAGCCGTCGCTCCAGCAATCCTTCGGCGGCGGCGATCCGTGCGCGGACACCGCCCGCAACACCGGCATCGCCATCGGTGCGCTCGCCGGCGCCATCCTGGGCAACCAGTCCCGGCACTCGGACCGGGGACGCATCATCGGCGCCCTGGCCGGCGCGACTATCGGCGGCCTGATCGGGCGCGACATGGACCAGCGGCGTTGCGAACTGGCGAACATCGCCAAACAATACGACCTGAACCTGAAGACCTCGCTCATCAGCGCAAGCGGTGAAGTGATCGAAGCCGGTCAGCAGCAGGACGCGGTCGGCATGGCGGTCGAGGTCCGCGAGCAGGCCGGACGCGGCGGCCATTTCAACACCGATTCAGACCAATTGACCGAGCATGCGCAACGCTACTTCTCGGCGATCGCCGACGCTTACAACGCGCGCATTATCGCCAGCCATCTCGGCGACCCGGCGCAAAAAGCCGACTATATCGCCCAGATCAGCCAACGGAAAATCCTGCTGATCGGTCACACCGACGACACCGGCGATTCCCGTTCCAATGCCGACTTATCCGAACGCCGGGCCCGCGCCGTCGCTGCCTACATGGAAAAGCGCGGCATTCCCGTCGATGCGCTGCATTTCCAGGGCGCCGGCGAGGCCTATCCGATCGCCGACAACGCCAGCGAGGAAGGCCGCGCGCAAAACCGTCGGGTGGAAATCGTCGAAGTCGCCAACGCGGCGGGCTTGAATCGCTATCTCGCCGGCCGCAAGCCACGCTACGAGCTCTACCGTCCGGCAGGGACGCACGTGCCGGCGCGCCCGCAGAACGCCCCGGCGGCGGCGCCAGCGCCAGCGCCGTCCAAGCCGGCCACCGCCGCCAGGCCGGCAACGGTCGCGGTCGCAGACGGCATCGACTTCGGCGGCAACCCGCTGTCGGCGTCGACAGCGATCGACATCGGCCAGCCGAACGCCCACAGCCGCCCGCTATTTTCACTGATCAGCCGCGCCTTCGCCAACGAGCCGGTGGTCATCGCCGATTGCACGCGCGATCGTCCACGCGTGGCCCACGGCGTCAAAACGCTGGCAGACGGCAAACTCTACAAGACCAGCGAATACCTGCCCGGCCTGTACGGCAAGACCTGGGCCGAGCAGGTGAACGGCCATCTGGTGGTGCTGAACAAGGTTGCGGTACTGGCGAGCAACGGCGCGGCCGCCAATCCACCGGAGTTCAAGGTCTACACCGGCTACGACCCGGCCGCCAGCGCCCGCGCCGCGCCGGCGGTGAGCGCCACGCCGGAGGTCAACACCTATCTGGGCGACAAAGGCGTGTTGTACCGCATGTTTCTCAACGGCGCCGGCGGCTTGTCCTGCGTCGACGTGGTGTTCGGCAGCGACGGCGCCGGCCGCGCCAAAACCGGGCGCCTGATCTACACACGCGGCGCGCGGTTGATGTCCGCCGACTTCAAACCCACCATCCATCAACAATAAAAGGTGCTTTCATGAAGGAGTTCATGTCCACTTCCACCGCGCTGGTCTGGGGCATCGTCGGCATCCTGTTGGCGCTGACCGTCGTGGCGACCCTCTGGCAAAAGATCAAATGGTGGTGGTTCAATACCTGGGTCTGCTTTCCTGTGATCGGCCGCATCGCCACGCTGGCGCGCGACGCCAATGAAGACGTGGCCTATCCCGGCTGGTTCTGCGGCGAGCGCACGCTGTGCCAGGAATACAAGAATTTCGTACCGGTGCAGGACGAGCACGACTTCAACGAAAAAATCACCTACCTGACCAAGGCCGGCGACAACGGACGCCGCGACACCCCTGGCTGGATCTGGCTGCTGACGGTGTCGATGGTGTTTGTCGAGGCCTTGGGTTTTTCCTATGTGCTGGCCGGCTACACCATTCCCGGCGCCAGCGAAAACCTGCAGCAGGCCGGCGCCTACGGCATCGCTTTCCTGATCGCCGCGATCCTGGTGGCGTTCACGCATTTCGCCGGCCATGAGCTGTATAAGTCGGGCCGCATCAAGAACGCCCGCCGCGAGTGGGTGGAGGATAGGCGCCGCGCCAAGCTGTCGACCGGCACCATCCCGCTGGCGCGCCCGCAGCACAGCGATGACGGCCAGCCGACCTACACCCAGCTGTGCAATCGCGTCGGCGCCCATCCGACCTATATGGTCTCCATCGCCACGCTGGCGATGGTGCTGCTGATCGCCGGCGCCGCCACCTATGTCCGCGGCCAGGTGCTGGAAAAAGAACTGGTGGTGCGCGTCACCCAGGCCGGTCGGCAGATCGACGGCGGCGACCGCGCCGCCCTCGACCGGTGGGACTTGAGCCCGTCCGCCGTGCGCCTGCCCGACGCCGACGTCGCCTCCGATCACGACGCCGACAAGAAAGTCGCCGTCGACGAGGCCGACCTCGACCGCCATGGCGGCTGGGCCACCTTCATCATGCTGGCCTTTGTCTTCCTGTTCCTGCAACTGCTGGGGGTGATCTTCGGCTACAGCTGGGGCTTCGCCGGCGAGAACAGCGCCCTGGCCTTCCGCGACATCGGCGGCGGGCGCTACTCCAGCTATGCGGCCGTGCGCGAAGCCTATCGCCGCGTCGCCGACACCGCGCAGACGCGGCTGGCGGTGTTGCAGCAAAAGAGCATGGCCAGGAACAGCGCCTCCGGCACGTCGGGCCAGCACCTGAGCAAGACTTTCCGCGACTATGTGCAGGAAATCCGCCTCGCCGATCAAGCCGAGCGTGAGCATGAGCGCCGGCACGCCGCGACCATCGCCGTCCACGACAGCGCAGCGGTCGCCGCCGTCCTCGCCCAACTGAATGCGCTGGGCGAGGACAAGCCGGCCAAGCTGACGCTGATGGCCACGCTGGACGAAGAATTGAACGCGCAGGTGCTCGCAGCCTTGAAGCGGCAAAAACAGCAAAGGGCGCGGCAGGTCCGCAATGCGGAACTGGAGGACCTGTTGTGAAATGGCGCGCGATGCTGCTGCTGCACCTGTGCCTTTGCGGGACGACGCTGGCCGCCAATATCGACGCGGTCCGCAGTTGCCGCGACAAGATGCTGCCGCCCTTCCCGCCCAGCACGCGGGAACTGTTGGTGATCATCGACCAGACCACGCCGCTCAGTCCGGCGCTGCAACAGCTGGTGGCCGACAGCATCAGGCCTTTGCTGGTGGCCGGCAGCAGCTTCAGCATCGCGGTGTTTTCCGCTTATACGCAGGACCACTACGCCGACGTCCTGGCCGCCGGCACGCTGGAGGCCGGATTGCCGTCCGAGGCGCGCGACGACGTCGCCAAGCCGCTGTTGCTCAAGCTGGACCTGTGCCGGCGGCGCCAGCCGCAACAGGCGGCGCAGGCGGCGGGCCAGGCGCTGCGCGCCGCCTACCTGGGCACCAGCGGCGAGATCGCCAGATCCGATATCCTGGCCAGCCTGAAGGCGCTTTCCAGCGTCATCGGGCGATCGACGGCGCCGGAGAAGATCGTGCTGATCGCTTCGGACATGCTGGAGAACTCATCGGTGGCCAACTTCTACGCCGACCGGGGGCGCGCGGTGCGCAAGCTGGCGGCCGCCAAAGAACTCCGCGGCGTGGAGGATAAGCGGCTGCTGGCGGATTTCGGCGGCGCGCGCGTCTACGTCATCGGCGCCGGGTTGCTGGCCGGCGAGGCCGCTTTCAAGCACAGCTATCGCGATCCCCAGACCATGCAAGCGCTGCACGCTTTCTGGGATGAATATTTCACCAGATCGAACGCCAGGCTGGTCGAATTCGGCCAGCCGGCGCTGCTCAATCCGGTACGCTGATCTTAAAACCGGGGTCAGTTCCGGCAACCGGACACGGGCTCTACCGTAGCGTCCGCTACGGTAGAGCCCGTGTCCGGTTGCCGGAACTGACCCCGGTTTTAGGTGGTTTCGGCCGCAGTCGTTTAAGATGTTCGTTTTAAACTACCCAAAAGCCGCTCGGCCCCTATGCAAAACTTCCTGCTTGTCGTGCTCGCCGTGTTCCTGGTCGCGCTGAACGGTTTCTTCGTGGCGGCCGAATTCGGCATCGTCACACTGCGAAAAACGCGCGTGCGCGCCATCGCCAAGACACAGGGACTACGGGGCCGCATCCTCGGCAAAGTGCACGGCCAACTCGACGCCTACCTGTCCGCCTGCCAACTCGGCATCACGCTGGCGTCGCTGGGCCTGGGCTGGGTCGGCGAGCCGGCCTTCGCCAGCTTGCTGGAGCCGCTGCTGACCGCGATCGGCGTCACCTCGCCCGAGTTGATCCACGGCATCGCCTTCGTCTTCGCCTTCTGCGTGATCTCCTTCCTGCACATCGTGGTCGGCGAGCTGGCGCCGAAGTCGCTGGCGATCCGCATGCCGGAAGTGGTCGGCCTGTGGTCGGCGCCGCCGCTGTACGCCTTCTATTGGGCCATGTATCCGTTCATCTACCTGCTCAACGCCAGCGCCAACATGGTGCTGCGCCTGGCCGGCCTGTCCGGCAAGGGCGGCCACGACAGCCATTATTCGGTCGAGGAGCTCAAGCTGATCCTGCGCACCAGCCAGCCCGGCGAGAAATTCAACGAGGATGAACGCAATATCCTGGCCCATTCGCTCGATTTCAGCGATCTGGCGGTGTCCGACCTGATGCGCCCGATCAACGAGGTGATCAGCCTGCACGCCGCCCGCCCGCTCAACGACAACCTGGCCGCGATGCTGCGCAACCGCTTCAGCCGCTATCCCTACTACGACAAGGACGGCGAGACGGTGCTCGGCGTGGTGCACCTGAAGGATCTGTTCTTCGCCCAGCAGTCGGGCAAGCCGGTGACCGACCTGGCGCCCTTCCTGCGCCCGGTGGAGACGATTTCCGCCCGTACCCCGGCGCTGGAGCAGTTCCGCCGCTTCCGCGACGGCGCGCCGCACTTCGCGCTGATCGGCGAAAAAGGCAAGCGCCCGGTCGGTTTCATCACGCTCGACAACCTGCTCGGCGCGATGGTCGGCGAGATCCACGACGAGTTCCGCCTCAACGAGAACGATTGGCTCAAGCAGGCCGACGGTACGCTGATCGGCAAGGCCAGCCTGCCGATCTTCTCGCTCGAGCGTACGCTGGGCATCGATATCGAAAATGAAGAGCTGGGCCTGGAAGAGGTAGAATCGGTGGGCGGCCTGATCATGCTGAAGCTGGGCGATATCCCGAAACAGGGGCAACGCATCAGTTTCCGCGGATTCGACATCGTCGCCAAGAAAATGAACGGCCCGCGTATCCTGCTGGTCAAGGTGATCCCACGGGACGACACCGAGGACAACGCCGACCAGGATTGACCCAGAGCTTGACCTAGACAGGCGCCAACCAGGCGCCGGCGGAGGAGACATGTTTTCCCGGCGTATCCTGTTTGCCAGTGCCCTGCTGTGGGTGGCCGCTTGCGCCGGCGCGGCCGAATCCGCCCCGTGCGGCCATCTACGCAGCGCCTTTTACGAATACGGCGCGCTCTACTACCAGACCGCCGACGGCGGCTGGGCCGGCATCGACAAGGACGTGGTGGACGAAGTGGCGCGCCGCATGGGCTGCACCATCGAGGCCAGCACCGAGTCGCGGGTCCGCATCTGGGCCGGCCTGAACGGCGGCAATCTCGATCTGTCGGTGTCGGCCGTCTCCACTCCCGAGCGCGAGAAATTCGGCCGCGTCGTGCCGTATATCGCGGAACGCAACTACGTCTTGGTGGGCAAGGAGGTCGACGCCCACATCGGCAGCATGGAGCAGTTCCTGGCCACGCCCGACATCAAGATCGGCGTCATCAAGTCCTTCAAGCACGGCAAGGCCTACGACGCCTGGTTGGAGCGGCTGCGCGCCAAGGGCCGGGTCTACGAGGCGCCCGACTACGCCGCGCTGCTGCGGCTGTTCAAGGTGGGGCGGGTGCATGCGATCATGGCGATCACGTCGGGCTGGTATCCGCTGCTCAAGCAGGAGCGGATGGCCGGCACCTACCGCATCATGGATTGGGCGCCGCCCAAGGACGCCGTGGTCGGCGGCTTGATCCTGTCGCGCCAGCGGGTCGATGCGGCGATGGCGGCGCGCTTCGGCAAGACCATCCAGGCGATGCGCGACGACGGCACGCTGAAGCGCATTTTCGAGCGCCATCTCGACGCCGAGCTGGCGGCCAGGTTGCTGAATTTCTAGAGCGCGTCGCCGGTCCACTTGCGCATCAGGCCGAGGCCGACCGCCAGCAGCGTCGGGCCGATGAACAGGCCGACGAAGCCGAACGCCAGCACGCCGCCCATCACCCCCAGCAGCACCAGGATGAACGGCAGGCTGCTGCCGCGGCTGATCAGCATCGGCTTGACCACGTTGTCGACGCCGCTGATGACGAACATCCCCCACACGAACATGAAGATGGCCCAGCCGGTGCTGCCCTGGTTGAACAGCCAGATGGTGGCGCCGCCCCAGATCAGCGGCGGGCCGACCGGGATCAGCGAGAACAGGAAGGTGGCCACCGACAGCAGCGCCACCGCCGGCACGCCGGCGATCAGGAAGCCGACCGCCGCCACCACCGCCTGCGCCAGCGCGGTGCCGAGCAGGCCGTACATGACGCCGCGCACGGTGCGGCTGACGGTGTCGGCCACGGTCAGGCTTTGTTCGCCGATCAGCTTGTCCAGCGCGGTGGACAGCGCCGCCAGCAAGGTCAGTCCGTCGCGGTACAGGAAGAAGCTGACGAACACCGCCAGGCTGACCTGCGCCACGCCGCTGCCGAGCACCACCCCGCCGCCCAGCAGCAGGTGGCGCGCCGGATCGAGCAAGCCCTTGGCGGCGTTGAGCAATTCCTCGCGGCTGCTCAGCAGGCGGCGTAGATAAGTATCGACCATCTCGCCCAGCAGCGGGATATCCTTCAGCCACAACGGCGGTTCCAGCGTGCCGCTGCCGACGCTGGCCTTGAGTTGTTCATAGAAGTCGGACGCGTTGTCGGCGATGTTCCAGGTGACCAGGGTCAGCGGCACCACGATCAGCAAGGTCAGGCCGACGCTCATGATCAGCGCCGCCAGCCAGCGCCGCTTGACGCGCGTCAACAGCCGCAGGTACAGCGGCCAGCTGGAAATGGTGATGGCGGTGGCGAACAGGATCGCCGCGATGAACGGCCGCAAGACGATCAGGCAGCCGATCACCAGCAGGATGATGGCGGCGAGGCGGGTGAAAGGCTGGAACCGCTGTTGCATGCGGCCCCCGCTCAGGACAACAACAGCTTCAGGTCATGCACCGTCGACGCCGGTCCCTGGCCCGGACGGATCAGCAGCCGGATCTTGCCCTGCTTGTCGAACACATAGCTGGCGGCGGTATGGTCCATCGAATAGCTGCCCGGCTCCTTGCCCGGCACCTTGCTGTACAAAACCTTGAATTCCTTGCCGACGGCGGCGGTCTGTTCGGCCGTGCCGCGCAGGCCGAGGAAACGCTGGTCGAAGGCCGGCACGTACTCGGCCAGCAACTGCTGCGTGTCGCGCTCCGGGTCGACGGTGACGAACAGCACCTGCACCTGCCCGGCCTGCGGACCCAGTTCCTTCATCACCGCCGACATCTCGGCCATGGTGGTCGGGCACACGTCCGGGCATTGCGTATAGCCGAAGAACATGATCACCACCTTGCCCTTGAAATCGGCCATGGTGCGCGGCTTGCCGGTGTGGTCGGTCAGCGCGAAGTCGCGGCCGAACGAGGCACCGGTCAGGTCGGTGTTCTGGAATTGAACCGAGGGCTTCTCGCCGCAGGCGGCCAGCAACAGGAATGTCAGGGCCAGCGCGAGAAGTTTTTTCATAGCTTGATGTAGTGGTCCACCAGCAGCGCGATGAACAGCAGCGTCAGGTAGATGATCGACCAGGTGAAGGCCTTGCGGGCGATCAGGTCGGTGTAGTGGCGGTAGATTTTCCAGGCGTGGTTCAGGAACACGGCGTTCAGGATGATGGCGCTGACCAGGTAGATCAGCCCGCTCATGCGCACGATCCACGGCAGCAAGGTGGTGGCGGCCAGCGCGATCGAGTACAGCCAGACGTGGAATTGCGTGAACTGCATGCCGTGCGTGACCGGCAGCATCGGCAGGCCGGACTTGGCGTAATCGTCGCGGCGGTACAGCGCCAGCGCCCAAAAATGCGGCGGGGTCCAGACGAAGATGATCATCACCAGCAGCCAGGCCTGCATCGGCACTTCGTTGGCGACCGCCGCCCAGCCGAGCGCCGGCGGCATCGCGCCCGACAGGCCGCCGATGACGATGTTCTGCGGCGTCGACGGCTTCAGGATCATGGTGTAGATGATGGCGTAGCCGAGGAAGGTGACGAAGGTCAGCCACATCGTCAGCGGGTTCACCAGCGTATGCAGTATCCACATGCCGGCGCCGCCGATGACGAGGGCGAAGATCACCGTCTGCGTGACGGTGATGCTGCCCAGCGCCATCGGACGACGCGCGGTGCGCGCCATGCGGGCGTCGATTTCGCGCTCGGCCAGGCAGTTGACGGCGAACGCGGCGCCGGTCAGCAGCCAGATGCCGACGGTGCCGAACACCAGGATGCGCCAGTCCGGGATGCCGTCCACGGCCAGGAACATGCCGATCACGGCGCAGAAGACGGCCATCAAGGTGACGCGCGGCTTGGTCAGCGCCCAGAATTCGGAGGCGCGGCTGGCGGATTTGGATGTGGCGGTGTGAGTGGTCATTGGTGCTTATGGTTGCCGGCTTGCCGGATAGGCGAGCCGGGCGGAAATGCGGCGCTGGAGGCTGCCTTTTTTGCAATATCGTATTGGTGCTTAGCCTTGTAGTTTAACATGGTCAGCAAAAGTACCAGCATCGCCGCACCGGCGTTGTGCAACACCGCGATGGTCAGCGGGAAGCTCAGGTAGATGGTGGCGACGCCGCTGGCGATCTGCACCCCCAGCGTGATGGCGAGATAGCGGGCGGTCTTGTGCAGCGCGGCGTGGTCCCACGCGCGCCAGGCGGTGTAGCCGGCCACCAGCGCCACCAGCAGGCCGACGTTGCGGTGCACCCAGTGGATCGCGGTCAGCGCCGAGAACGGCAGATAGTGGCCGGCGGCGGTCTTGCCCAGCTCGCGCCACAGGCTGAAGCCGTGCTCGAAGTCCATCTCCGGCACCAGCTTGCCGCCGCACAGCGGGAAATCGGTACAGGCCAGCGTGGCGTAGTTGGTGCTGGTCCAGCCGCCCAGCGCCAGCTGCAGCAGCAACAGCGCGGCCGAGGCGCCGGCCAGCAACCGGATCTTGCGCATCGCCGGCGGCGAGGCGCTGACCACCGCGCGCGTGGTCGCGCTCAACTGGTCTTGCCGGCCGCCGTACCAGACCAGCAGCGCCAGCAAGCCCATGCCCAGCAGCAGGTGCATGGTGACGATCACCGGTTGCAGCTTCAAGGTCACGGTCCAGGCGCCGAACGCGCCCTGCAGGCAGACGAAGAAGAACAGCAAGGTCGGCAGACCCGGCGCGTACTCGGCGCGCGCGCCCTTGGACTTGTTCCATTGATACCAGGCTTGCGCCATCATCGCCACGATCAGCACCCCGATCGCCATCGCCAGGTAGCGGTGGATCATCTCGATCCAGGCCTTGACCAGCGTCACCGGTCCGCTCGGCATCAGCGCCTCGGCGGCCTTGATTTCATCGTGCGCCAGGAAGGGATTGGCCAGGCCGTAGCAGCCCGGCCAGTCGGGACAGCCGAGGCCGGAATCGGTGAGCCGGGTGAAGGCGCCGAACACGATCAGGTCGAAGGTCAGGAACACGCTGACCCACACCAGCTTGCGGTATTTGTTGGCGTCCGACGAGGTCCAGACGATGGCCGCCGGCAGCAGCGCCACCAGCAGCGCCGTGACGGCCATTTGAGCGAGTGTGAGGTGCATGATTACCCTATCGCGGAAGCCTTCAGCAGTTTGGCGATGTCCTTGTTGACCTTCTTGACCTTCTCGACATCGCTGGAGACCGCGCCTTTCGGGAAGCGCATCATCAGGTTGCCCAGCGGGTCGATCAGGTAGACGTGGTCGGCGGCGCGGTCGCCGGCGCCGCCTTCCAGCGGCAGCCACTTGTCGATCACGCCGGCCGGCGCGCGCAGCATGCGGGTGCCGTCGTTGACGCGCAGCAGCAGCGTTTCCAGCGGCTGCTGGTCGGTGATCATCCACACCCGCTCGATGCGTTCCATGCCCTTGCCCTGCATGGTGCGCAGCTGGCGCATCGCGAACAGCTGGTCCTGGCATTCCTGCAGACACTCGGACGGGCCGACCTTGAGCATGATCCACTTGCCCTTGTAGTCGTCCAGCGTGGCCGGCTTGCCGTCCAGCGTGGTGCTGGCCATGGCCGGGATCGGATGCGCGCGCGGATCGATCAGCGCGCCGTAGTTGGTCACGCCGCCTTTCGGCTTGACGACGTAATAGGTGAAGTAGGACGCGATCAACGGCGCGGCGCATACGGCCAGCACGGCCAACAGTTTCCAGCGTCCTGCGGAATTGCTATGTTTTTCCACGTCTGCATCCATTCACTACAAAGAAGATAACCGCCATCGCCGCCAGCGCGTACCACTGGAAGGCGTAGCCCTGATGTTTTTCCACGCCCAGCGACGGCGCCGGCCAGTCGCGCACGATGCGCGCGTCGTCGCCGGCCGGCAGCGGCGCGGCACCCTGCTCGACCACGAACGGCTGCATGGTCATGCCGCTGTCCTTGGCCAGCTGCAGCGGATCGGCGTTGAGCACGATCGCGCTTGGCGTCAGCACCGGCACCGTGCCCAGCTGCATGACGCGGCCGGCGTTCAGCCGCGCCACGCCTTGCAGCGCCACCTCGCCCTGCGGCGTGGCGTAGTCCGGCAACTTGTCGCGCGCCGCCGGATCGCGCGGCAACCAGCCGCGCTCGACCAGCACGTGCATGCCGGATCCCGTAATTTTAAACGGCATCAGCAAATAAAACCCGGCGCGGCCCTGGTAAGGACGGTTTTCCAGGTACAGCGGCCAGTCGCGCACGAACTCGCCGCGCATGGCGACGCGGCGGAACTCGACCGCCTCGGCCGCGATCGGCTTGCCGTCCAGGGTCAGCGGCGCGGCGGCGTTGCCGTCGGCCAGCCGCGCCTGCAAGGCCAGCTTTTGCGCGGCGCGGCGTTCCTGCCAGTTGCCCAGCGAAATGCCGAGCGCCACCACCAGCACCGTGGCGATGAAGGGAATCAATTTAAAGCGGAAGCTGATACGCATTACAATAGAATCCTGTCCATCCACCCGTCCGGTCCGATTATGAAAATTGCCGTCGCCATCGTTGCGTTCATCCTGATCCTCGGCAGCCTGGGCGCGGCATTCTTTTTCCTGATGCGCGACAAGGGCAAGAGCAGCAACACCGTCAACGCGCTGGCGCTGCGGGTCGGCCTGTCGATCACGCTGTTCGTGCTGATCCTGGTCGCCTACAAGCTGGGCTACATCCACCCGACCGGCATCCGTACCTGAAGCGCATGAAAAAAGCCGCATCCGGGAACGCCCCGTATGCGGCTTTCTTACAGCGGATTATAGCGCCGTTACGGCTGGCTTACAGCCAGTACACCACGACGTACAGACCCAGCCAGACCACGTCGACGAAGTGCCAATACCAGGCCGCGCCTTCGAACGCGAAGTGATTCTCCGGCGTGAAGTGACCCTTGAGCACGCGGTACAGCACCACCGACAGCATGATCGCGCCCATCGTCACGTGGAAACCGTGGAAGCCGGTCAGCATGAAGAAGGTCGAACCGTACACGCCCGAGGTCAGCTTCAGATTCAGCTCGCTGTAGGCGTGCATGTATTCGTAGGCCTGGAAGCCCATGAAGACGGCGCCCAGCAGCACGGTGGCGAACAGCCAGATCGCGGTCTGCGCGCGGTGGCCGGCACGCAGCGCGTGGTGCGAGATGGTCAGCGTCAGGCCCGAGGTCAGCAGCAGCGCGGTGTTGATGGTCGGGATCGGGAACGGGCCCATGGTCTTGAACGACTCGACCACGCCGGCCGGGCCGGTGTTGCCCCAGTGCGCGGCGAAGTCCGGCCAGATGAACTTGTGGTCCAGGTCGCCCAGCCACGGCATGGTGATGGTGCGGGCGTAGAACAGCGCGCCGAAGAAGGCGCCGAAGAACATCACCTCGGAGAAGATGAACCAGGCCATCGACCAGCGGTACGAGTGGTCGATGCGCTGGCTGTACTGGCCGGATTCGGATTCCTTGATGGCGTCGCCGAACCAGAAGTACAGCACGGCGATGACGGCGGCCAGGCCGACGAAGTTGACCGCCGGGCCCCAGGAGGCGTCGTTGACCCACGCCGAGGCGCCGATCATCGTCACCAGCAGCGAGATGCCGGCGAACAGCGGCCATTTGGATGGACCTGGTACAAAGTAATACGGCGCCGTGGCGTTATGCGAACTCATCTTCATCTCCCTAATTTACTTAGACACGTTACTTAGACACGACTAATTTGACGATTGTAATCAGCAACCCGATGAACAGGGCCACGGCCAGCACGGCGGCGATCACGATGTGCAGCGGGTTCAGCTTGGCCGAATCCGTCTCGAAATCGCTTTTGCGGCGCAGGCCGAAGAACGACCAGATCACCGCCTTCATCGCATACATGAAAGACGCTTGCTGCGGTTTATCTTTTGGCGGTTCCATTCCCTGCGCTTTCGTTTGCCGCGGTCTTGACCAGGCCGCCGCCGACTTCAAAGAAGGTGTACGACAGCGTGATGGTCTTCACATCCCTCGGCAGCTTCGGATCGATGAAGAATACCACCGGCATCTGCCGCGCCTCGTTCGGTTTCAGCGTCTGCTGCTTGAAGCAGAAGCATTCGACTTTCTTGAAGTGCTGCATCGCGTTCTGCGGCGCGTAGCTCGGAATGGCCTGCGCGTTCATCTCGCGGTTCTGCGTATTGACCACCTCGTACATCACCGTGTTCAGCTCGCCCGGGTGGACGGTCATGGTGTTGACCGTCGGCCGGAAGCGCCACGGGCCTTGCGCATTGCCGTCGAACTCGATGACCACGTCGCGGCTCTTGTCGACCTGGGTGTTCTGGTCCAGCGCGACCGTGCCATCCTGCTGCGTCAACACGTTCAGCCCCAGCGCTTCGCAGATCTGGCGGTAGAACGGGTTCAAGGCGTAGGCGAAGCCGAACATCAGGATGGCGATGACGATCAGCTTGCCCAGCAGCGTGCGGTTCAAGCCGCGTGTTTCCTGTTCTTCGCTCACGTCAGCTCAGCCAGATGCGCTTGACGAACACCGAGGCGAAGAAGAACAGCACCAGCCCGCCCAGCAACAGGGCGGTCTTGAGGTTGTTCGGTTTCTTTTGTTCGGCCATGGTTATTTGAACTGCGGTGGCGTTTCAAAGGTGTGGAACGGCGCCGGCGACGGCACGGTCCACTCCAGCCCTTCGGCGCCTTCCCATGGCTTGGCTTCCGCCTTCTTGCCGCCGCGAATGGTCGGCAGCACCACGCAGAACAGGAAGAACACTTGCGACAGGCCGAAACCGAAGGCGCCGATGGTGGCGACCATGTTGTAGTCGGTGAACTGCGCCGAGTAGTCGGCGTAGCGGCGCGGCATGCCGGCCAGCCCCAGGAAGTGCATCGGGAAGAAGGTGACGTTGAAGCTGATCAGCGACAGCCAGAAGTGGGTCTTGCCCATGGTTTCGTTGTACATGTGGCCGGTCCATTTCGGCGACCAGTAGTAGAAGCCGGCGAACAGCGCGAACAGCGAGCCGGCCACCAGCACGTAGTGGAAGTGGGCGACCACGTAATACGTATCTTGCAGCTGGATGTCGATCGGGGTCACGGCCAGGATCAGGCCGGTGAAACCGCCGATGGTGAACACGAAGATGAAGCCGACCGAGAACAGCATCGGGGTTTCAAAGGTCATCGAGCCCTTCCACATGGTGGCGATCCAGTTGAACACTTTGACGCCGGTCGGCACCGCGATCAGCATGGTGGCGTACATGAAGAACAGCTGCGAGGTCACCGGCATGCCGGTGGTGAACATGTGGTGGGCCCAGACGATGAACGACAGGATCGCGATCGAGGCGGTGGCGTACACCATCGAGGCGTAGCCGAACAGCTGCTTGCGGGCGAAGGCCGGCAGGATCTGCGAGACGATGCCGAACGCCGGCAGAATCATGATGTACACCTCGGGGTGGCCGAAGAACCAGAAGATGTGCTGGTACATGACCGGGTCGCCGCCGGCGGCCGCGTTAAAGAAGGTGGTGCCGAAGTGGCGGTCGGTCAGCGTCATGGTGATGGCGCCGGCCAGCACCGGCATCACGGCGATCAGCAGGTAGGCGGTGATCAGCCAGGTCCAGCAGAACATCGGCATGCGCATCAGCGTCATGCCCGGCGCGCGCATGTTGAGGATGGTGACGATGATGTTGATCGAGCCCATGATCGACGAGGCGCCCATCAGGTGCATGGCGAAGATCGCCATGTCCATGCCCGGTCCCATCTGGGTCGACAGCGGCGCGTACAGCGTCCAGCCGGCGGCGGTGGCGCCGCCCGGCACCAGGAACGAGGTCGCCAGCAGCAGCGCGGCCGGCGGCAGCAGCCAGAACGAGAAGTTGTTCATGCGGGCGAACGCCATGTCGGAGGCGCCGATCTGCAGCGGGATCATCCAGTTGGCGAAGCCGACGAAGGCCGGCATGATGGCGCCGAACACCATCACCAGGCCGTGCATGGTGGTCAGCTGGTTGAAGAACTCCGGCTGGAAGAACTGCAGGCCGGGCTGGAACAGCTCGGTGCGGATCATCAGCGCCAGCACGCCGCCGGACAGCAGCATGACGAAGGCGAACCACAGGTACAGCGTACCGATGTCTTTATGGTTGGTGGCGAACAGCCAGCGCGACAATCCATGCGGATGGTCGTGCGCATGGTCATGGGCGTGATCGTGTGCGTGATCCAGGGTGCTTGTGCTCATTTGTAACGCTCCTGATTACTTACGTGCAGCCACAACTTCGGCTGGTTGAACGATGTTTTCGGCGGCCTTGTTCGACCAGCTGTTACGGGTATAGGTGATGACGGCGGCGATGTCGGTGTCCGACAGCTGTTTCCAGCCCGGCATCTCGGCGGAGTACTTGCCGCTCTTCTTGCCGTGCAGCAGAACGTTGATCTGTTCGGCTTTGGGGCCATTGACCACTTCGGAGCCGTCCAGCGGCGCGAACGCGCCCGGTACGCCCTTGCCGTTGGCCTGGTGGCAGACCACGCAATTGGTGGTGTAGACTTTTTCGCCCTTGGTTTTCAGCTCGTCGATGGTCCAGGTCTTGTTCGGATCGTCGGCCAGCGCGGCCATTTCCTTTTTCTTGCCGTCGACCCAGGCGGTGTACTCGGCGTCGGTGACGACCTTGACCACGATCGGCATGAACGCGTGTTCCTTGCCGCACAGCTCGGAGCAGTAGCCGCGATAGGTGCCGGTGTGTTCGGCGCGGAACCAGGTGTCGCGCACGAAGCCGGGAATCGCATCCTGCTTGACGCCGAAGGCCGGGATCGACCACGAGTGGATCACGTCGTTGGCGGTGGTGACCACGCGGATTTTCTTCTTCACCGGCACCACGATCTCGTTGTCGACTTCCATCAGGTAGTTGTCGCCGCGCTTCTCGGTCGGCTCGAAGCCGGGCGCGCCCACTTGCGAACGCGGGGTCGACAGGTTGGACAGGAAGGAAATGCCCTCGCCCTCGCCCTTCAGGTAGTCGTAGCCCCACTTCCACTGCATGCCGGTGGCCTTGATGGTGATGTCGGCGTTGGAGGTGTCCTTCATGCCGACCACGGTGCGGGTGGCGGGCAGCGCCATGCCGATCACGATCAGGAACGGCACCACGGTCCAGGCGATTTCAACGGCGGTCGATTCGTGGAAGGTGGCCGGCTTGTGGCCCAGCGATTTGCGGTGCTTGAAGATGGAGTAGAACATCACGCCGAACACGGCGAAGAAGATGACCAGGCAGACGATCATCATCCAGTTGTGCAGGCTGTAGATTTCGGTCGCGATCTGCGTCGCTGGGGGTTGCAGGTTGATCTGGCCGGCGACGGGGCCGCCGGTGCCGCCGGTCGCTGCGGCATAGGTACCTGCTGCGGTGTCAGCTGCCCACGCTGGGATTCCGGCTGCCAGGATGGCCAGCCCGAGCATCAACGATTGAAGTCGCTTCGCATGTTTCATGTTTTCCCCAACCACCCAAGAAATTAAAAAATTTATTTTTTTAACGACTCCGGATTTCGGTGAACTGAACCGGCGCCGCTCCTTAAACAACTTCAGGCCCCATGCTGCCCGGTTTTTTCAACGCGGGCCGCTGCGGGACCTTGAGAACATCCGCGCCGCCCCTACATACTGCTCAGGAACAACGCCAACGCTCGATTCTGCTTAATTCAAATGCTCGTTCGTGCTCGTATTTGCCGACACCGCCTTCCACTCGCTGGTTTATAGCTGGCGAAATGACAGGCTGGCAAAATTAGTGAATGATTATATAGAACAACAACGACGAGCATCAAGAAATAATCCATTTCACAACTATTGTGTGTCGCCGGGCGCACTCAGCTTTACCACAGTGTGCAACGCACCATTTCCGCAAACCCGCTACTGGCGCGGCTTGCGGGGCAAATCGAAGCGGATGATGGCCTCGCCCTTGGACGTCACTTTCGGCGCCGGCCGGAAGGCGTGACCGTAGATCACCTCGAAACTCAGGCCCAGTTTGCCGTCGGGACGGCGTCCGCGCTCCAGCGCGGCCAGCATGCGGCGCCAGGCTTGCTTGCCCATCAGGCTGCGGCGCAGCGTCGACAGCGGATTGCCGCCCATGGCGCGCACGTCGGCCAGCAGCGCCTCGGGCGTGTCGTAGGTGACGGTGATGACTTCCATGTCCAGCACCGGGGTCGAGAATCCGACCTGCACCAGCTGGTCGCCGAAGTCGTGCATGTCGACGAAGGGCAGCACGTGCTCGGCCAGGTCGGCCTCGGCGAAGGCGGCGCGCAGTTCGCGGAAGGTGTCCGGGCCGAAGCACGAAAACATCAGCAGGCTGTTGACGCGCAGTACGCGGCGCCATTCGGCGAACACGCGGTGCGGCTGCGGGTGCCAATGCAGCGCCAGGTTGGACCAGACCAGGTCGACCGAGTTCGGCGCCAGCGGCAGATCGGAAAAATCGCCGCAGATCAGGTCGACGCCGGTCTTGGCCGGCAGCAGCTTGCTCAGCAACTGGTTCAGCGACGATTGCCTGGCCGCCGCCGGCCCCCGCGCCGCGCGGATCATCGGCTCGGCGGCGTCCAGGCCCAGGATCTGGGCGGCCGGATAGGATTTTTGCAGCGGCGCCAGGTCGGCGCCGACGCCGCAGCCGGCATCCAGCACGCGCTGCGGGGCGATTTTGATCAATTCCAGCCGGTCGAACATGCGCGAGGAGATTTCGCGGCGCAGGAAATCGGCGGCGGCGATCCGGTCGGGACGGGAAAACAGGCGGCGCACGCGTTCCAGGTCGATCGGGGCGCTCAATTTGGGGGGATTTGCGGGGACTTCCATAGTACGGTCTGGTGAAATGCGATAATGTCGGCAGTGTACATGGTTGAACGCGAACGCGACGCCGACCGCCGCGTTTTTTGGCCGGGAGCGTGGCATGAATGGCAAGCTGGCTGGGTATGCAAGACGCGGCGCGATGGCCGTTTCCGCGCACGGCGCGCTGCGCGGCGTGTTGCACGCGAGCGGCGCGGCGCTGTTGCGCGGCCTGCTGCCGGCGTCCTGCGCCCTGTGCGGCCAGCTGCACAGGGCGCAGGACGCCGGCGACAGCGACGAGCTGTTGTGCGCCGGCTGCGCCGCCCAGTTTTTCGGCAGCCAGCGCGACGCTGCGCCCCGCTGTCCCCGCTGCGCCAACCCGCTGCCGGGCGCGGTGACGGGCTCGCCGGCCGCCGCAGCTTCGCCGCTGGTCGCCGCCGCCGCCGGATCGCCGCCTGCCACCGGATCGTCGCCTGCCACCGGTTCGTCGCCTGCCACCGGTTCCTCGCTGGCCACCGGTTCGTCGCTGGCCGCCGCGACGGACTTGCCGGCCGCCGGTTCGCCGCTGGACAACGCCTTGGCGCTGCGCGGCGCGGTTGCAAGCCAGCTGTGCGGCGCATGCCGCGTCCATCCGCCGGCGTTCGACGTCACGCTGGTCGCGGCGGATTACGCGCTGCCGATCGACCAGCTGGTGCTGCAACTGAAATTCGGCCACAGGCTGGCGCTGGCGGCGCTGTTCGCCCGCCTGCTGCGCGACGCCGTGCTGCTGCAGCCCGGCTTCGTGCTGCCCGCCCTGCTCTGCCCGGTGCCGCTGGGCCCGCGCCGGCTGGCCGAACGCGGCTACAACCAGTCGCTGGAAATCGCCAAACCGCTGGCGCGCGGACTTGGCGTCGCACTGCATCCGCGCCTGATCAGCCGGGTACGCGAAACGGCGGCGCAAAGCAGCGTCGCGCCGGAGCTGCGCCAGCAAAACATCGCCGGCGCCTTCGCCATCGCGGATCCGGCGCTGGTGCAGGGCCGCCACATCGGCGTCGTCGACGACGTCATGACCAGCGGCCGCACCCTGAACGAACTGGCGGCAACATTGAAGCGCCACGGCGCCGCGCGCGTGAGCAACCTGGTGTTCGCCCGCACGCCGCCGCATTGAACGCATTGAATACATTCATCTGAGGAGAATCGCCTTGTTCCACGTCGTCCTGGTCCACCCGGAAATCCCGCCCAACACCGGCAACGTCATCCGCCTGTGCGCCAACACCGGCGCCCAGCTGCATCTGATCGAACCGCTGGGCTTCCCGCTGGAGGACTCGAAACTCAAACGCGCCGGCCTCGACTACCACGAGTACGCCAAGATGAAAGTGCACGCCGACTGGCAAGCCTTCCTGACCGAGCTGCAACCGGACCCGGCGCGCATGTTCGCGATGACCACGCACGGCTCGTCGCCGTTCGCGCAAGCCAGCTTCCAGCCGGGCGACGTGTTCGTGTTCGGCTCCGAGACCAGCGGCCTGCCTCCGGCATTGCGCGAAAATTTCCCGCCGGCGCAACGCATCCGCCTGCCGATGCGTCCCGACAACCGCAGCCTGAACCTGTCCAACACCGTCGCCGTGGTGGTGTTCGAAGCCTGGCGCCAGAACGGCTACGACGGCGGCGCCTGAAAGATGCGATGCCTGTGCTAATTTTTTAAGTCGGTGGTAATGTATAGACCATAGCGGTGCAGTGAGAGCATTGGAGTAAATTATGGATATGACAGCAAAAGCAAAAAAATTGGGCTTGACGTCGCGTCGAAATAATAAGAAGCCACCAACTTCCGATTCAATGCAACCCGCCAAATCCAAAGCCCAACTGAGGACGGAACGCCTGGCGATGCACCACAAGGCAGTAAGAATGATTGCAGGCCTGTGGAAGGATCGCGAAGGCGGCCCTGTAGACGGCGTTGAGTACCAAACTCAGATACGTGAAACATGGTAATCGACAAACCAGTCATCATCGATACCAACATTTGGATCGATGCGCTGGGTGGGGTTCCTGACGCAGTCTCTGTGCTTGAAAGCCATGTCGATTCAAGCTGACTGCGGCGTTCAACAAGAATCCGACCAGCGGCCACGGACATGGAAGAAAGCGTCTGCCTGACTCGATTATCGCCGCGACTGCTTCATCACCGGTCGAACGGTACTCACTCGCAACTCCCAAGACTTCAAGATGGTCACTCATCACACACCTTATCAAGGCCAGTGGATTAAGACCGAGGACTCAAGCGGGAAAACGGTCAGACGCTGGGTATCGACCTCGGTCGTCTAAACCTGAACTTCGCTAGCACCGTCTCTGTCGTCGTGTTCGAAGCCTGGCGCCAGAACGGTTACGCCGGCGGCGGCTGAGCTGTCGCTTTCGGCATGATTGCAATCGCGATCATTTGCACTAGACTGCAACGATACCTACCGGTCCAAGGAGAACATCATGCCGAAGTTTGTCATCGAGCGCGAGATACCCGGCGCGGGTATCCTGGCCGCCGCCGAATTGCAGGCGATTTCGCAAAAATCCTGCGATGTGTTGAATGAACTGGGTCCGAGCATTCAATGGATCCACAGCTACGTCACCGACGACAAGGTCTACTGCATCTATCAAGCCCCGGACGAAGCGACCGTGCGGCGCCACGCGGAGCTGGGCGGCTTCCCCGCCAACAGCATCGCGCGCGTGCGCACCATCATCGATCCCAGCACCGCCGAACAGGCGTAAGGCTGAGGTCAGCGGAAATATTCCATCCGGGTCAGGAAGGTGTAGTCCGACTCCATCCACATCAGCCAGGCCAGCACCAGCAGGCAGGCCGGCGGCGCCAGGATCGCGTACATCAAGGCCGCGCGCTCCCAGCGTAGGTGCATGAACACCGCCACGATCAGGCCGGCCTTGGCCATCATCAGCAGCAGGATCAGCGTCCAGCGCAGATAGCCGTGCAGGTGGAACAGGTCGACCATGTACGACAGCGCGCTCAGCACAAACAGCAGCAGCCACACTTTCAGATACAAGCCGATCGGATGCTGTTGCTGTTCCATGACGCCCTCCTACCACAGATAAAACAGCGCGAAGATGAAGACCCACACCAGGTCGACGAAGTGCCAGTACAAGCCGGCGATCTCGACGATGTCGTAATTGCCGTCCTGTTCGTAATAACCGCGCCGCACCCGCGCCGCGACGATCGACAGGTAAATCACGCCGGCCGTCACGTGCAGGCCGTGGAAGCCGGTGATCATGAAGAAACACGCGCCGAACTGGGCCGCGCCCTCCGGGTTGCCCCACGGCCGCACGCCCTCCGCGATCAGCTTGCTCCACTCGAAGGCCTGCATGCAGACGAAGGTCGCCCCCAGCGCCGCGGTCGCCAGCATCAGCCGCGCGCAGACGGCGCGTTCGCGGCGGTAGGCGTAGTTGACCGCCATCGCCATCGTGCCGCTGCTGGTGATCAGGATGAAGGTCATGATCGCGATCAGGATCAGCGGCAGCTTGGCGCCGCCGATCGTCAGCGCGAACACCTCGCTGGGATTGGGCCAGCCGGCGGTCGCCGCGATGCGCACCGACATGTAGCCGGTCAGGAAGCTGCCGAAGATGAAGGTGTCGCTGAGCAGGAAGATCCACATCATCGCCTTGCCCCACGGCACGCGGAACGCCTCGCGGTCGCCGGCCCAGTCGGCCACCATGCCGGACCAGCCAGCGGGTATCTTGTCCATCGCCGCCTCCGTCAGAACGCGTCGCACACTTGCCGCACCAGTTCCGGCGTCACGCGGAACAGCAGGCCGAACATCGCCAGCCACAGCACCAGCATGAAGTGCCAATAGCGCGCGCACAGCTGCACCATGCTGCGGCTGCGCCGCGCCCCGGCGGCCACCACCAGTCCGCCCGCCACATGCAGTGCGTGCAAGCCGGTGATCAGGTAAAAGAAGCTGTTGGCCGGATTGGCGCCCAGCGCGAAATCCGCCGCGCGCCACGCCCACAGCTGCGACGCCAGGAACGCCAGCGACAACACGCAACCCCAGCCGACCGCGCCGCGCCGCCACGCCACGCCGGCCGCCGCCAGCAAGGCGGTGCTGAGCCACAATTGCCACGGCACGAACGGCAGCGGCCGCCAATCGGGCAAGCCCATGCGCATCACATACGCACAGCTGAACAGGAAGAACAGCATGCCCACCACGCCCATGAACACCCACAGGCCGGTGCGCCGGTTGGCCGCGTTGTCGTCCGCCTGGTCCGGCACCAGATACAACGATGTGCTCATCATTTCCCTCCTCCGCCCGGCAAGGGCGCCAAGCCGGCCGGCGCACCGCGCGCCTGCTCCGGCGGACTGTTCTGCGGCAGATAATCGCTGTCGCCATCCTGGATGCCGTATTCGTAGGCGCCGCGATACACCACCGGCGTTTCCTCGCCCCAGTTGCCGTGGCCCGGCGGGGTGTGCGGCGTGAACCATTCCAGGCTGGCCGCGTCCCACGGGTTGCCGCCGGCCGCCTCGCCGCGAAACGCGCTCCACGCCAGGTTGAGCAGGAACAGGAACTGCATCGCGCCGACGAACAGCGCGACAATGCTGATGAACTCGTTCAGCGTATGCGCCGATTCCGGAATGAAGGCGTAGTTGTCGTACGCATAGTAGCGGCGCGGCATGCCCAGCAAGCCGAGATAATGCATCGGAAAGAAGATCAGGTAGGCGCCGAGGAAGGTGATCCAGAAATGCAGCTTGCCCAGCAGCGGATCGTACATGCGCCCGGTGACCTTGGGGAACCAGTGATACAGGCCGCCGAACACCGCCAGCACCGGCGACACTCCCATCACCATATGAAAATGCGCCACCACAAAGTACGTGTTCGACAAGGGGATGTCCACGCTGACATTGCCGAGGAACAGTCCGGTCAAGCCGCCGATGACGAAGGTGCTGATGAAGCCGACCGCGAACAGCATCGGCACCGTCAGATGAATGTCGCCGCGCCACAGCGTCAGCGTCCAGTTGTAGACCTTGAGCGCGGTGGGCACGGCGATGATCAGCGTGGTGGTGGCGAAGAAGAAGCCGAAATACGGATGCATGCCGCTGACGTACATATGATGCGCCCACACCACGAAGCTCAGGCCGCCGATGCCGACGATGGCCCACACCATCATGCGGTAGCCGAAGATGCGCTTGCGCGCGTGCACGCTGATCAGGTCGGAGATGATGCCGAACGCCGGCAGCGCCACGATGTACACCTCCGGATGGCCGAAGAACCAGAACAGGTGCTGGAACAGCAGCGGACTGCCGCCCTGGTGGTTCAGGTGCTGCCCCATCGAGACGATGGCCGGCATGAAGAAGCTGGTGCCGAGCGTCTTGTCGAACAACATCATCACGCCGCTGACGAACAACGCCGGGAAGGCCAGCAACGCCAGCACGGTGGCGGTGAAGATGCCCCACACCGTCAGCGGCATGCGCATCAAGGTCATGCCGCGCGTGCGCGCCTGCAACACCGTGGTCACATAGTTCAAGCCGCCCATGGTGGCGGCGACGATGAACACCACCAGCGACACCAGCATGGTGATGATGCCCCACTGCATACCCGGCGTGCCCGGCAGGATCGCCTGCGGCGGATACAGCGTCCAGCCGGCGCCGGTCGGCCCGCCCGGCACGAAGAAGCTGGCCAGCAGGATCAGCACCGCCAGCAGGTAGCACCAGTAGCTGAGCATGTTCAGGAACGGAAACACCATGTCGCGCGCGCCGACCATCAGCGGGATCAGGTAATTGCCGAAGCCGCCGAGGAACAGCGCGGTCAGCAGGTAGACCACCATGATCATGCCGTGCATGGTGATGTACTGGTAATAGACGCTGGCGTCGATGAAGCTGAACTTGCCCGGGAAGCCCAGCTGCAAGCGCATCAGGTCGGACAGCACCAGCCCCACCAGGCCAACCACGATGGCGGTGATGGTGTACTGGATGGCGATCACCTTGTGGTCCTGGCTCCACACGTAACGGGTCCAGAAACTCTGCTCATGCGCGCTGCCGTAGCTCATGCCGTCCTCCGCTCACAGCTTCTTGATGTAATCCACCAGCGCCGCCAGGTCGGCCGCGTTGAACTGTTGCTCCGGCATGATCGGCGCAAAACCCTTGACGATGTGCGCCTTCGGATTGTTGATCGACTCGCGCAGATAGGCGTCGTCGACCTTGATCGCGCTGCCGTCGCTCATGATCTCGTTCTTGCCGTACAAGCCCTTCCAGGTCGGACCGGCGCTGGCGCTGCCGTCGATGCTGTGGCAGGCGACGCAGCCGCGCGACTGCGCCAGCAGCCGTCCCTGCCGGCCCGGCTCGGGCGGCGCCGCCAGCGTCGCGGCGAAGGTCGGCTGCGCCGCCAGCCAGCGCGCATAGTCGGCCGCCTCGTCCACCACCACATAACTGCGCATATTGAAATGCCCGATGCCGCACAACTGCGCGCACATCACCTCGTAGCGGCCGATGGCGGTCGGCGTGAACCAGAACGAGGTCACCATGCCCGGCACCATGTTCATCCGGGTGCGGAACTGCGGCACGTAAAAATCATGCAGCACGTCCTGCGCGCGCAGCATCACCCGCACCGGCCGCTGCAGCGGCACATGGATTTCCTGCCCGTCGACCAGCAGGTCGTCCTGCCCGTCCGGATCGGCCGGGTTGATGCCGAAGCGGTTGCTGTTGCCGATGAAGCGCACGTCGGTGCTGCCCAGCTTGCCGTCCTTGCCCGGCAGCCGGTAATGCCATTGCCATTGCTGCCCCATGACCTCGAACAGCATCGCGTTCGGCGGCGGACTGATCAGCTTGGCGTACACCGACAAGCCCGGCGCCAGCATGGCGATGATGCCGATGCTGGTGGCGATCACCAGCGACCACTCCAGCTTGCTGCTGCCGTGGTCGGCGGACGCGCGCACGCCGTCGCGATGCCGGAACCTGACCACCGCATAGGCGACGAACAGGTTGATGACCACGAAGGCGACGCCGGTGATGACGAACGTCAGCAACAGCGCATCGTCCATCTGTTGCCAGTTGGAGGCGATGGGCGTCAGCCACCACGGACTCATGTAATGAAATTCGAGCGCGGCGACAACGATCAGGATCAATGCCAGTGCTAGCACCATGTCGGGATCCGGGTTCAGCGCGGCCTGGCCGGCCTTTCGAGCTTCAGGTAAATGAAGGCCGCCGCCATCCCGAAGATGACATGGGCAATCGCGGTGGGCCAGCTACGCAGTTCGACAAACCATACGTAGACCCCGGTCATGCCATAAAAGTTCAGCACATATAGCAGCAGGCCGAACAGCGCGCCCGCCGTCAGCGCCATGGCGCTGCTCGAGTCGAGATTGAACGGCGCCATGATCGCCGCCAGCAGCACGCCGAACACCACCCCCAGCGCGTAGTGCACCAGCAACGCGACCACCAGCACGGTCAGGCTGTAGCCGCTGGTCTGCAGCACCTCGCCGCTCATCGCCATCGCCGCGATCAGGCGCGAGGTCAGCCACGGATCGCCGCCGGCGATGAAGGCCGACCACGCCAGTTCCAGCAGCATCAGCACGCCGCCCGCGCCGAAGCCCGCCACCGCGGCGGCGGCCCAGTCGGGCACGCGCGCCTGCCAATGATGTGATTGCAGATGCAGCTCCATGATCGCCTCCCAAAGAGTCCCGCAGGGTATTCAGTCTAGGAGTTTTTTTTGCGCGCCGCCAGCGCGCACGAATGGAAAACGACAGGATCTTGATGGCTGTCGCGGCCGGGCTTTGATTATCGGCGTTTGCTGCTCAGCAGTTGATACAGCCAGACGAACAGCGCGCCGCAGGCGCCGGCGCACACGGTCGAGCCGGCCAGCAGCGCGGCCGGTTGACGCAAGCCCAGCAGATCGGCGGTGAACGCCAGCGCCACCGCGACGATCAGCTGCGCCGGATATAAATAGCGCAGTTGGCGGAACGCGCCGGCGTCGCCGCGCCGCCAGTAGCGCAGCGCGACCATGAAGGCCGGCCCCCACAAGACGCCGAGGAACACCAGCGTCGCGACCAGGATCAGCAGTATCCTCATGCGGGACGCTGCGCGCGCACCTTGGTCAGCAGTTTGGTGGTCGAGCGGTCGTGCTCGAAATCGATGGCGATCGCCTGGCCGCCGTAGGCCAGCACCGCCTTGCCTTCCGGGATCGCGTCCATCTGGTAGTCGCCGCCCTTGGCGTAGATTTCCGGGCGCGCCTGCTGCACCACTTCCAGCGCGGTGTCCTCGTCGAAGTCGACCACCAGGCTCACCGATTCCAGCGCGGCCAGCACCGCCATGCGGTCGGCGCACTGGTTCAGCGGCCGGTCGTCGCCCTTGCCCAACCGCTTGACCGAGGCGTCGGTGTTGGCGGCCACCACCAGCGAGGCGCCGAGCGCGCGCGCCTGCGCCAGATAGGTGACATGGCCGCGATGCAGGATGTCGAACACGCCGTTGGTCAGCACCACCGGCTTGGGCAGCGCGGCCACGCGCGCGGCCAGTTGTTCACGGGTGCAGAGCTTGTCTTCAAATTGAGGCATGGCGGTCTTTTCGGTTTATTTGGATTGTTCGTCTTCGGCTTCGTCGTCGATCTGCATGCTGAGCGCATCGGAAGCCGAGCCGGCGGTATCGCCCGGCTCGCGGCGGTCGCCGCGCAGTTTGATCTGCAGCCGCAGGCCGTTGGCCGAGTCGGCGTTGCGGATCGCCTCTTCGTAGGCGATGTAGCCCTTATTATAAAGTTCGTACAGCGCCTGGTCGAAGGTGCACATGCCCAGCTCGCGCGACTTGTGCATGATTTCCTTGATCGCCTGGAAATTGCCCTTGAAGATCATCTCGGCGATGGTCGGCGTGTTCAGCAGGATCTCGATCGCCGCCTTGCGGCCCTTGCCGTCCTCGGTGCGCACCAGCCGCTGCGAGACGATGGCGCGCAGGTTCGACGACAGGTCCATCAGCAGCTGGTTGCGCCGCTCCTCCGGGAAGAAGTTGATGATGCGGTCCATGGTCTGGTTGGAGTTGTTCGCGTGCAGCGTGCCCAGGCACAGGTGACCGGTCTCGGCGAACGCGATCGCGTGCTCCATGGTTTCGGTGTCGCGGATCTCGCCGATCAGGATCACGTCGGGCGCCTGGCGCAGCGTGTTCTTCAGCGCGTTGTGCCACGACAGCGTGTCGACGCCGACTTCGCGGTGGGTGATCAGGCAGCCCTTGTTCTTGTGCACGTACTCGACCGGATCCTCGACCGTGATGATGTGGCCGGCCGAGTTGGCGTTGCGGTAATCGATCATCGCCGCCAGCGTGGTCGACTTGCCGGAGCCGGTGCCGCCCACCACCAGCACCAGTCCGCGCTTGGTCATGATCACTTCCTTCAGCACCTCGGGCAGGTCGAGCTTTTCGAAGTTGGGGATTTCCGAGGCGATGGTGCGGATCACCATCGCCACGTTCTGCTGCTGCACGTAGACGTTGACGCGGAAACGGCACACGTCGGGCAGCGAGATGGCGAAGTTGCATTCCAGCTCAGTCTCGAACTCGCGTTTCTGCTTGTCGTTCATGATCGACAGCGCCAGCGCCCGCGTCACCGCACCGGTCAGCTTCTGCTGGCTCAGCGGCTTCATCGCGCCCTGCGACTTCATACTGGGCGGAAAATCGGCGGAAATGAACAAATCCGAACCGCCGGTGTGGTGCATCACCTTCAGCAGCTTGTGCAGGTAGGCTTGCGCTTCTTCGGGACCAAAAGTGGAGGACATACGCGCCTTTCGTTGGATATGCCGCATTATATCGACATCATTCCGCTACAATAGCTCAACTTGGTCCACAATTATTGCATCCCAGCATCGCCTGTGTTCAAATACATTCATGACTCTGACCGAACTGAAATACATCGTCGCCGTTGCTAGAGCGAAACACTTCGGGCACGCGGCCGAAGCCTGTTACGTCGCGCAGCCGACGCTGTCGGTCGCCATCAAGAAACTTGAGGACGAGCTGGGCGTGGTCTTGTTCGAACGGGGCGGCGCCGAAATCTCGGTCACGCCGCTGGGCGCGCAGATCGTCGCCCAGGCCGAGCGCGTGCTGGAGCAGACCGCCGCCATCAAGGAACTCGCCAAACAGAACAAGGATCCGCTGGCCGGCCCGTTGCGGCTGGGCGTGATCTACACCATCGGCCCGTATCTGCTGCCGCCGCTGGTCAAGGGCATGATAGCCAAAGTGCCGCAAATGCCGCTGATTCTGCAGGAAAACTTCACCGTGCGGCTGCTGGAGATGCTGCGCCAGGGCGAGCTCGACGCCGCCATCATGGCGCTGCCGCTGCCGGAACACGGCATGGCGATGCAAGTCCTGTACGACGAACCGTTCGTGGTCGCGATGCCGGCCCAGCATCCGTGGACCAAGCGCCAGAGCATCGCCGCCGACGACCTGAAGACCGAAAACATGCTGTTGCTCGGCAACGGCCACTGCTTCCGCGACCAGGTGCTGGAAGTCTGCCCGGAAATGGCGCGCTTCTCGGCGCCGGGCAACGGCATGCAGCGCACTTTCGAAGGTTCGTCGCTGGAAACCATCCGCCACATGGTCGCCAGCGGCATCGGCTTGACCGTGCTGCCGCGCGCCTCGGTGCCGGACATGGATCCCAAGGAAGGCATGCTGCAATTCCGCCCGTTCGACGCGCCGGTGCCGTCGCGCCGGGTGGTGATCCTGTGGCGCAAGAGCTTCACCCGCAAGGCCGCCATCGACGCCGTGTGCGAGGTGGTCTCGGCCTGCAACCTGCCCGGCATCACCACGCTCTGCGCCAGCGACGCCTGACCGGCGCCGTGCCGACGCCGCCGCACGGGCCGGCGCAGGATTTGCGATAATCCCCTCTTTCCTTCTACGCGACGCATCCCATGAACAAGCTGGCGCTCTATTTTCGCCTGGTCAGGCTGGACAAACCGATCGGCACCGTGCTGCTGCTGTGGCCGACGTTGAGCGCCATGTGGCTGGCCTCGAACGGCGTGCCGGACTGGAAGCTGCTGCTGATCTTCTCGCTGGGGACGCTGCTGATGCGCTCGGCCGGCTGCGCCATCAACGACTATGCCGACCAGGACATCGACAAATTCGTCAAGCGCACCGAACAGCGTCCGATCACCAGCGGCCGCGTCAGCGGCAAGGAAGCGCTGGCGATCGCCGCCGTGCTGGCGATTCTGGCGTTCTGCCTGATCCTGCCGCTGAATACGCTGACCAAGCAGATGTCGATCGCCGCCGTGGTCATCGCCGGCACCTATCCGTACTTCAAGCGCTTCTTCGCGATTCCGCAAGCGTATCTCGGCATCGCCTTCGGCTTCGGCATCCCGATGGCGTTCGCCGCGATCCAGGGCACGGTGCCGCTGCTGGCCTGGGTGCTGTTGATCAGCAACGTGTTCTGGACCCTGGCCTACGACACCGAATACGCCATGGTCGACCGCGACGACGATCTGAAGATCGGCATCCGCACCTCGGCCATCACCTTCGGCCGCTACGACGTCGCGATCGTCATGTTCTGCTACGCCATGCATTTGACCTTGCTGCTGCTGTGCGGCTGGCAGCAGGGGCTGCGTCTCTGGTTCGTCGCCGGACTGGCGGTGGCGGCCGGGATCGCCGTCTACCACTACACGCTGATCCGCAACCGCGAGCGCGACGCCTGCTTCTACGCCTTCCGCCACAACAACTGGCTGGGCGCGGCGGTGTTCGCCGGGGTGGCGCTGGACTACGCTCTGCGCTAGCACAATTGAGCGCGCGCAAAGCGGGGGCATGAGGGATACTTACACTAACTAACCTTCATCCCCAACCAGAGGACCTCATCATGGATCACACGCAACAGAATGGCAAAGACGAGATCGCCGGCAGCCAGGCCGCCAGCGGCGCCGCGCGCGACAAGCTGATGGATGAATTAAAGAACGCCATCGGCGAAGCGGAGACCTGGCTCAAGGACGCGGCCTCGCAGGAAAGCATCGTCCCGTCGGAGACGCGGGCGCGCTTCGACGACACGCTGCGCACCGCCCGGATCGACCTGCGCAAGCTGGAGGACAGCATCATCGGCCGCAGCCGCGACGCCGCCAAAGCCACCGACGCATACGTCCACGAAAACCCATGGAAAGCCGTCAGCCTCGGCGCAGCGGTAGGCATTATCGTCGGCATGCTGATCTCACGGAAATAACCCACATTTTTCGCGCGTCCGATATCGATTGTCGACATCATGAAAATCAGCGACTTCATCCATCGTTTTCCCACAGCACGCGGTACCGCCGAGATGGCATTTGCCGATCTACCCATCCTCCAAGACGAGTCGCATCATGGGACACGTGGCTAAGAAAAATTCAACGCGAATAAGCTTAGGGAACTACGGAAGCCTGATTTCTTCGAACGTGCAGTACAGCCACGACAAGCAGCCGATCTGCGCTTAGTCGAAAATAAATCAGGTAGGGAAAGCGCTTCAAAGGAATTCGACGAATGTCTTTGTGAAAGTAAGGACATTGAAGTGGATGGGTAGCGGCAAGCGAGGTTCGACGCTTCACCTCAGCTAAAAACTCGCTGCCGAGCCCTTTTCGTTTCTGCTCATACCAACGCGCGGCGTCGGCGATGTGGCCGCTTGCGGCGGTGGTGAATGTGACGGGGAGCGTCATTGCCGCATGCGGGCAAGCGCGGCGGCTTCCACTTCATCCCAACTTAAAACATGATCCGCGTTCGCCTCATGCTCCGCGAGCAGCTGATCCAATTCAGCTTTGTGCGCCTCTGTCGGCAGAGATGCCGCATCGTCGTGAACGATGCCGTCCCAGATTGCTTCCACTAGTGCGAGCTGATCCTCGACCGTCAACTCAGCTACTTGATGCAGTAAATCATCTTTCATGATGTACTCCTTTGAGTTCGCCAGTCTACCATTACGCCTCCGATATGACGTCGCAGCTCGGCGGTCGCTTGACCGTGCTCATAGCGTTAAATGGTAAACTGCCCGATGGTAATAAGAAGATAGTTAAAGCACGATGTCAAAAGAGAAAAGTACGGCGCCGCGATTGCCGCCTCGGTTGTCGCCGGAGGAGGTTGTCGCCAAGAAGCAGGCGCGCGAGGAGCGGGATGCGCTGGTGCGCGGCGTCAGCTCCATCCATGAAATGCGCGACGCGATCAAGCTCGCCGCGCGCGATCTTCCCGCCATTTCCGAAGTACCGCGCCTCGGTCTGCTCGACGCCGCCGCCTTCCGCGCCCGCGCCGCGCATGGCCTGCCCTTCCTGACCAGCGGCCTGGTCAAGCGCTGGCCGCTGACCTCGCTCACGCCGCAAACGCTGCGCGAACGCTACAGCCACCTGCAAGTCCGCGCCCGCGTCGGCGATTACATCAACACCGCCTTCGCCCCCGACCGCGCGATGCAGGACATGTCGATGCTGGAGTATCTTGAACTGGCCGACTCCGGCCGGCACGACCTGCCGCCCTACCTCGGCAACCTGGAGCTACGCGAACTGAACAGCCTGTGCCACTGGCCCACCTGGTTCGACAAGATGGGCCCGCCCCGCTTCTGGATCGGCCCGGCCGGCACGGTGACGCCGCTGCATTGCGACTACGACGACAATATCTTCGCGCAGATCTGGGGCACCAAGCGCATCTTCCTGTCGCCGCCGCACCACGATGAATTCCTGTATCCGCGCGAAGCCAACGCCATCCTGTTCGGCTCGCCGTTCGATCCCGAGGCGCCGGACTTCGCGCAATTCCCGCTGGCCCGCCAGGCGACGATGATCGAAGTCATCGTCCATCCAGGCGACATGCTGTACGTGCCGGCCGGCTGGTATCACCAGGTGCGCGCGCTGACTTTCTCGCTGTCCTCCAACCGCTGGGCCAGGGCGCTGCCGTTGGCGCTGCGGTAGGCGGTCGGCGTCGTCCCCAGCAATTGATCGAAGGCGCGCCGCAGCGTGACTTCGTTGCGGAAGCCTGACTGCTGCGCCACTTCCAGAATCGACATGCCCGGCCGCGCCAGCAGATCCTTGGCGTACTCGGCGCGGCAGCGGGCGATGTAGCTGTGCGGCGCCATCCCCACCGCCTGCTGGAAGCGCCTTGAAAAATTCCGCAGGCTCATCGCCGAACACCGCGCCGCCTCCTCCACCGAAATCTCCCGCTTGAAATGCCGTTCGATGAACTCCTGCGCCTGCTTGATGCGCTGGTCCGCGTGCTGCTTGTGCGCCGCGTTCTTCAGCGCCATCCGCTCATAGGTCGGATGCCGCACCGAGTTGGTGTAGCGCGAGAACTTGCGCGCCGCACCGTCGCCGACGAATTGCCCGACCAGGTAGGCGCAGGCGTCGATGCAGGGATTGATCGAGGCGGCGCTGAGGATGCGGCCGTCGATCACCAGCGGCGCCTCCGGCGTGAAACGGATCTGCGGATAGTGCCGCGCGAACACCCGCTGGTCCGACGGATTGCCGGTGACTTCGTGGCCGTCGAGCAGGCCGGTCTCGGCCAGCAGCCGCACGCCGCTGGCCATGCTCAGCAAGGTGGCGCCGTTGTCGTAGGCGTCGATCAGCCAGCGCCGCAGACGCGGCGTTATCGTCTTGCGCTGCTCATCGGCGAAAAAGAACGGCGGCACCACCACGATGTCCGACCCGGCCGCCTCGTCCAGCGTGGCTTCCGGCAGCAGCGCCGGTCCGGTGAAACTGCGCACCGGACGCTTGCCGCGCGCCGCCAGCCGCACCTCGAACAAGGCCGACGCCTTCAGGTCGGCATTGCGCGCGTGCAGCGTGCCGGCGACGGCGAACGCCTCCTTGACCAGCATCGCCAGCCCGGCCCAGCAGTTGTCATCGATATACACGGCGACCTTGATCATGCGGCCGATAGTAGCAGTAATTTTGGCCGAAATTCGATGTTATAAAACAACAAGTGAAAGATATACTCAATCTTGCCAGACACTCTACATAAAATAAAAATGAGGGGACAAGTACATGTACAAGGCAATAAAAACGATGGCGGTATGCGGCACCGTCTGCGCCCTGCTGGGCGCCTGCGGCAGGACCGAGGCGCCGGTGACGCGGGAGAAATACGCCGCCGACGCCGCGTTCCAGAAGAAACTCCAGGAGCAATTGCTGGACGCTAAACCCGGCAGCGTGGTCGAGATTCCGGCCGGCACCTATCACCTGACCTCGGGCCTGACGCTGCGCGGCGACGGCGTCACCATCCGTGGCGCCGGCATGGAGCAGACCGTGCTGTCGTTCAAGAACCAGATCACCGGACCGGAAGGCATGCTGGTCTATGGCAACAACTTCACCATCGAAGGCCTGACCATCGAGGATTCCAAGGGCGACGGGCTGAAGATCAACGACGGCGACCACGTCACCATCCGCAAGGTCAAGGTGCAATGGACCGGCGGCTCCAAGGTCAGCAACGGCGCCTACGGCATCTACCCGGTCAAGACCAGGAACGTGCTGATCGAGGACTGCGTGGCGCTCGCCGCCTCCGACGCCGGCATCTATGTCGGCCAGTCCAACGGCGTGGTGGTGCGCCGCTCGCGCGCCGAGGCCAACGTGGCCGGCATCGAGATCGAGAACACCATCAACGCCGACGTCTACGACAACGTCGCCACCAACAATACCGGCGGCATCCTGGTGTTCAACATGCCCAACCTGTCGCAGCCGGGGCACAGCACCCGCGTCTACCAGAACAAGGTGGAGAAGAACAACCTCGGCAACTTCGCCGCCAAGGGCACGGCGGTGGCGAGCGTGCCGGCCGGGTCCGGCATCATCATCAATTCCAACTCCAAGGTGGAGATTTTCGACAACGACGTCGCCGACAACAAGACCGCCAACGTCATCATCTCCAGCTACCACTCGACCGGCTACTTCACCGAAAAAGGCGTGGCGGCGAACTACGATCCGTATCCGAAGGCGATCTACGTCTACGGCAACCGCTTCAAGGGCGGCGGTGATTCGCCGGACGGCCTCGACCTGAAGGCGCTGAAGATCGCGATGTACGGCATCAGCGGCCACCTGCCGGACGTGCTGTGGGACGGCTATGTCGACACCAAGCTGATGGTCAAGGGACAGCTGCCGGCCGAGCAGCGCATCTGTATCCAGGACGGCGTCGAAGTGCTGAACGCCGACGGGCCGAACAAATACAAGAATCCGAGCAAGGATGCGGCGCCGTTCCGCTGCGCGCTGGCCAAGCTGCCGCCCGTGACGATCGCCCAGCTGGCCGCGCAAACCTGAACGTCTTGAAAAGGTAGTTCCGATGATGTCGTCAACCGCTTACCGTCCGCTGCGGGCGGCGGCCATGTTCGCGTGCGTGCTCGCCCTGGCGGCGTGCACGCAGCGCCCGGCCCCAGTCACCTTTATCGCCGAAGGCAATCCCGAGAAACTCAGCGACTGGCATCTGATGGCCGTCGCCGGCGGCCGTCTCAAACTCAACAAGGAGGTGGTGCCCTACGAGCTGAACACGCCGCTGTTCTCCGACTACGCGCAGAAGTTGCGCACGATCTGGATGCCGAAAGGTCACGGCGCCGTCTACAACGGCGAGACCGCGTTCGATTTCCCGGTCGGCACCATCATCAGCAAGACCTTCTACTTTCCCAAGGCCGCCGGCACCGACCGCGCGGTGCTGGCCACCTACGACAGCAGCAAGAACGGCGGCGACAAGCTGGACCTGGCCACCGTGCGCCTGATCGAAACCCGCCTGCTGGTGCGGCGTGCCGACGGCTGGATCGCCCTGCCCTATGTGTGGAACGCGGACCAGACCGAGGCGGTGCTGGCGCGCACCGGCGACCAGGTGCCGCTCAAGGTCATCCATGAGGACAAGTCGGTCAAGCCGCTGACCTATGTGGTGCCGAACGTAAATCAGTGCGCCTCCTGCCATGTGGCCGACGTCAAGTCGCGCAAGTTCGAGCCGATCGGAACCAAGGCGCGGCATATGAACCGCAGTTACGGGTATGAAGGAGTCAGCGTCAACCAGCTGGATTATCTGGCGCGCATCGGCTACCTGAGCGGTGCGCCGGCCGACGCCGCAAGGACCGCGCCGCGCAACGCCGACTGGCGCGATCCGTCGCAGCCATTGGACGCGCGCGCCCGCGCCTATCTGGACGTCAACTGCGCCCACTGCCACAACGACAAGGGCGCGGCCAACACCACGGCGCTACACCTGAATCTGGGCGCGCCGGCCGATCTGCATCTGGGCTTGTGCAAACCGCCGGTCGCCGCCGGCGCCGGCACCGGCGGCCACGGCTACGACATCGCCCCGGGCAAGCCGGACCAGTCGATCATGTTGTACCGTCTGATGTCGGCCGAGCCCGGCGTGATGATGCCGGAACTGGGGCGCGGATCGGTGCACAAGGAAGGCGTGGCGCTGATCCGCGCCTGGATCGCGGCGATGCAACAGGGCTGCGATGCCTAGTCCGCCGCGCCCAGCTCGTCGCCCATCTCCTTGCCGCGCCGGGCGGCGGCGTGCACCGCCTTGACGATCGCCGCCTTGACGCCGCCGACCTCCATGCTGGTCAGCGCGGCGTAGGTGGTGCCGCCCTTCGACGTGACGCGCTCGCGCAGCAGCGACACCGGCTCCACCGAGCGGGTCGCCAGTTGCGCCGCGCCGTTGAAGGTCGCCAGCGCCAGCTGCTTGCCCTGCTCCTCGCTCAAGCCCAGCTCGGCCGCCGCCTGCTGCATCGCCTCGATGAAGTAAAACACATAGGCCGGACCGCTGCCCGACACCGCCGTCACCGCATCGATCTTCGCCTCATCGTCCAGCCACACGGTGGCGCCGACCGCGCGCAGGATATCGTCGGCCAGCGCGCGCTGCTGCTCGCCGACGCCGGCCATCGCCACCATGCCGGTGACGCCGAGACCGATCAACGCCGGCGTATTCGGCATGCAGCGCACGATGGCGCCGTAGCCGCCCAGCCAGCGCGACAGGTCGGCGCCACGGATGCCGGCCGCGATCGACACGATCAGCGGCTGCCTGGCCGCGACCACGAACGGCGCCAGCTGCGCCGCCACTTCACGCATGCTCTGCGGCTTGACCGCCAGCACGATCACGTCGGCGGCCGACACCGGCGCATCGATCGCGTTGGCCGTGGTCACACCGAACTGCTTGTGCAGGCGCGCCAGCGCGTCCGCGTTGGGATCGACCACATGGATGTCGGCCCCCGGCGTCAGCTTGTTGGCCAGTCCCGCGATCAGCGCGGCGGCCATGTTGCCGCCTCCGATAAATGCAATCTTCATAATGTCCTTCAGGAATAGTGCCGTGATCCAAAAATAGCGCTGCCGACGCGCACGATGGTGGCGCCCTCGACCACCGCCGCGCGCAGGTCGGCCGACATGCCCATCGACAGCGTATCGAGCGCCAGGCCGTCGGCGCGCAGTTGCTCGTACAAACTCCGCAGCCGGGCGAAGGCCGCGCGCTGCTGCTCGAATTCCACGGCCGGCTCGGGGATCGCCATCAGGCCGCGCAGGGTCAGGTTGGGCAGCGCGGCGACCTTGTGGGCCAGCGCCGCCAGTTCCTCGGGGGCGACGCCGCTCTTGCTGGCCTCACCGCTGATGTTCACTTGCAGGCAGATCTGCAACGGCGCCATGCCGGCCGGCCGCTGCTCGGACAGGCGCTGCGCGATCTTTTCCCGCTCGACCGTGTGCACCCAAGAAAAGTGCTCGGCGATCGGACGGGTCTTGTTGCTCTGGATAGGACCGATGAAATGCCACTCCAGCGCCGGCGCACCGGCCTCCTGCAGGCTGCGGATCTTGTCCAGGCCCTCCTGGAGGTAATTCTCGCCGAAGGCGCGCTGGCCGGCCTCGACCGCCTCCAGCACCGCCTCCGGCCCGAAGGTCTTGGACACGGCCAGCAGTTGCACGGATTGTGGCGGACGGCCCGCTTCTTGGGCTGCGGCAACAATTGTCGCGGTGATTGCTTGCAAGTTTTGGGGGATCAGGGACATAATCATCGAGTAAAAAACATCAAAACAGCGTCTACCTCAACGCAGGCACAGGGATTATAAATGGACATCTCCGAACTTCTCGCATTCTCGGTCAAGAACAAGGCTTCGGACTTGCACCTGTCGGCAGGGTTGCCGCCGATGATACGGGTGCACGGCGACGTGCGCCGCATCAACCTGCCGCCGCTGGAGCACAAGGACGTGCACGGCATGATTTATGACATCATGAACGACGGCCAGCGCAAAGCCTACGAGGAGATGCTGGAGGTCGACTTCTCGTTCGCGATTCCCGGGCTGGCGCGTTTCCGCGTCAACGCCTTCAACCAGGAGCGCGGCGCGTCGGCGGTGCTGCGCACGATTCCGTCCAAGATACTCAGCCTGGAAGACCTGAACGCACCGAAGATCTTCGCCGACTTCGCGCTGAAGCCGCGCGGGCTGGTGCTGGTGACGGGCCCGACCGGCTCCGGCAAGTCGACCACCTTGGCGGCGATGGTCAACCACCTCAACGAAAGCGAGTACGGCCACATCCTGACGATCGAAGATCCGATCGAGTTCGTGCACGAATCGAAGAAATGCCTGATCAACCAGCGCGAAGTCGGACCGCACACGCTGTCGTTCAACAACGCGCTGCGTTCGGCGTTGCGCGAGGATCCGGACTGCATTTTGGTCGGCGAGCTGCGCGACCTGGAGACGATCCGCCTGGCCCTGTCGGCGGCGGAGACGGGCCACCTGGTGTTCGGCACGCTGCACACCTCGTCGGCGGCCAAGACCATCGACCGTATCGTCGACGTATTCCCGGCCGATGAAAAGGAGATGGTGCGGGCGATGCTGTCGGAATCGCTGCAGGCGGTGATTTCGCAGACGCTGCTGAAGACCAAGGATGGCGCCGGCCGCGTCGCCGCGCACGAGATCATGGTGGCGACGCCGGCGATCCGCAACCTGATCCGCGAAGCCAAGATCGCGCAGATGTATTCGGCGATCCAGACCGGCAGCAACGTCGGCATGCAGACGCTGGACCAGAACCTGACCGACCTGGTGCGGCGCAACGTCATCAGCGCCGGCGCCGCCCGCAGCGCCGCCAAGACGCCCGACAACTTCCCCGGCTGAGCCCGTGACCCAAAACTCCGGGGTCAGAGCTCAAATCTGGACACGGGCTCTACCTTAGCAGTCGCTACGGTAGAGCCCGTGTCCAGATTTGAGCTCTGACCCCGGAGTAGGACATTTCAAAGGAATCTCATGGAACGCGACCAGGCCTCCAAGTTCATGTTCGACCTGCTGCGGTTGATGACCGCCAAGAAGGGCTCGGACTTGTTCATCACCGCCGGCTTTCCGCCGGCTATCAAGATTGACGGAAAGATGACGCCGGTGTCGTCGCAGGTGCTGACCGCCGCCCATACCACCGACCTCGCCCGCTCCATCATGAACGACAAGCAGACCGCGTCGTTCGAACTGACCAAGGAGGCCAACTTCGCCATCAGTCCCGGCGACCTGGGCCGCTTCCGCGTGTCGGCGTTTGTGCAGATGAGCTCGGTCGGCATGGTGTTGCGCACCATCACCAGCGAAATCCCCAAGCTCGAAGACCTCGGCCTGCCCGAGGTGCTCAAGGATGTGGTCATGTCCAAGCGCGGCCTGGTGATCATGGTCGGCGCCACCGGCTCCGGCAAGTCGACCACGCTGGCGGCCATGGTCGGCTATCGCAACGAGCACAGCTACGGCCATATCATCACCATCGAGGATCCGGTCGAGTACGTCCATCCGCACAGGAATTGCATCGTCACCCAGCGCGAGGTCGGCGTCGACACCGACGATTGGGAAGTGGCGCTGAAGAACACGCTGCGCCAGGCGCCCGACGTGATCCAGATCGGCGAGATCCGCGACCGCCAGACCATGGACCACGCCATCGCCTTCGCCGAAACCGGCCACCTGTGCCTGGCCACGCTGCACGCCAACAGCGCCAACCAGGCGCTCGACCGCATCATCAACTTCTTCCCCGAGGAACGCCGCCAGCAGCTGCTGATGGACTTGTCGCTGAACCTGAAGGGCATGATTTCGCAGCGCCTGATTCCGAAGAAGGAGTCCAAGGGCCGCGCGGTGGCGATCGAGATCCTGCTGAACTCGCCGCTGATCTCCGACCTGATCTTCAAGGGCCAGGTGCACGAGATCAAGGAGCTGATGAAGAAATCGCGCGAGCTGGGCATGCAAACCTTCGACCAGTCGCTGTTCGAACTGCACGAGGCTGATATGATCACCTACGAGGACGCGCTGCGCAACGCCGACTCCGTCAACGATCTGCGCCTGGCCATCAAGCTCGAAGGCAAGGACGCCAAGAACCGGGATCTCTCGGCCGGAACCGAACATTTAGGAATCGTCTAATGGCAAACACTATCTTCGACATCAGCGCCGACAGCCTGTCGGGCCAGCCCGTCAATCTGAGCCAGTACCAGGGTCAGGTGCTGTTGATCGTCAATACCGCCAGCAAGTGCGGCTTCACCCCGCAGTACAAGGGGCTGGAGGCGGTCTACCAGCAGTTCAAGGACCAGGGCGTGACGGTGCTGGGCTTCCCCTGCAACCAGTTCGGCGCCCAGGAGCCGGGCCAGGCCGAGGAGATCGGCGCCTTCTGCGAGAAAAACTACGGCGTCACCTTCCCGCTGTTCGCCAAGATCGATGTCAACGGCGACCAGGCCCATCCGCTGTTCAAGCAACTCAAAAAGGATGCGCCCGGCATCCTCGGCACCGAGGCGATCAAGTGGAATTTCACCAAGTTCCTGATCCGCAAGGACGGCACCGTGTTCAACCGCTACGCCCCGGCCACCAAGCCGGAGGAACTCATCGCCGACATCGAAAAGTTGTTGGCCGAGTAAATATCTGAAAACGATTTCCAAAAGCCGTGCTTTGGCTTGACTTTTCGGTAATAATGCCCTTTGGTCATTTCCAAATCGAATTAGTTACCTATGTCATTATTTGGAAAACTGCTGTCGCCCTGGATGCGGATGGGAATCTACTCGCGTTTATTCCTGCCCATCTTCGTGATCATCGCGCTGGTGGTCGGCGTGCGTTACAGCCTGCTGCTGCAATCGGAAACCTCGTACGCCCAGACGCGCTATCAGCAAGATGCCGCCGATCTGGCCGTCCATCTGCGCAAGGCGCTGCAACCGGCGCTGGCCGCGCGCGACCGCGCCGGCATCGATAGCGCGCTGTCCGGCGCCTTGCTGCTCAACGCCGACCTGTCTGCGGCGCGGCTCGATTACGCCGGCGGCCACCTCGAAGCGCTGCGCACCGCGCCCGCGGCGCAACCGGCGCCGGCCTGGTTCGCCAAGCTGGTCACGCTGGCGCCGCTGCAACGCGCCATCGCCATCGGCGACGCCAGCATCGCGCTGACGTTCGAACCGGCACTGCCGCTGGCCCAGGTCTGGCGCACCGTGCACCAGCAAGGCGTGATCTCGGCGCTGAATGTGCTGATCATCTACACGCTACTCGGCATCATCATCTTCGCCAACAAGCGCATGCTGGGCCGCCTGGCCGACGCCACCAACCGATTCCAGGCCGGCGACCACGATGTGCGCCTGCCGCTGCGCGGCACGCTGGAGGCGCGCATGCTGGCCTCCACCTTCAACAACATGGCGCAGCGGGTGCAGGCGCTGGTGCACAAGCTGCAACAGAGCCAGTCGCAATTGAGCGCGCAGCTGGAGCGCACGCTGCTGGCGCAGCAGCAGCTGCAAGCCGAGAAGGAGCGCATCGAAGTCACGCTGGCGTCGATCGGCGATGCGGTCATCACCACCGACCTGACCGGAAAAATCGCGACCATCAACGAAGTCGCGCAGCAGCTCACCGGCTGGTCCGAGTCGCGCGCGCGCGGCATGGAGCTGCACCAGGTGTTCGTGTTGGCGAATAACTTCGGCCAGCACTCGCTGCTCAAGTCGATGAGCGCGATCTACGCCGGCGGCGATGTGATCAAGGTCGGCAACCAGAGCCTGCGCAACCGCCTCGGCGCCACCTGCACCGTCGAGTACACCGCCAACGCCATCCGCACCGCGCGCGGCGAGGTGCAAGGCTCGGTGCTGGTGTTCCGCGACGTGACCGAACGCCGCCAGTTGATGCAGCAGATCTCGTGGCAGAGCAACCACGACATCCTGACCGGCTTGCCCAACCGCGCCGCGCTGGCCTCGCGCTTCGAACAGGAAGTGACGCGCGCCAGGAACGAGGGCTATCTGCTGGCGGTGTGCCTGTTCGACCTCGATCATTTCCAGCATGTGAACCAGAGCCGGGGCCAGGCCGTCGGTGACGAGATCCTCAAGCAGGTCGCCAGCCGCCTGCACGACTTCGCCGGCCAGCGCCATTACGTGGCGCGTCTTGGCGGCGACGAGTTCGTGCTGCTGCTGCCGGACCTGAATCATCGCGGCGCCATCGAGCACGCGCTGGAACGCCTGATGGCGGCGCTGTCGCGCACCTACATCTGCGAAGGCGAGGCGGTCGCCATGTCGGCCAGCGTCGGCATCGCGGTCTATACCGGCACCGACGTCAGCGCCGACAGCCTGCTGCGCCACGCCGACCAGGCGCTGTACCAGGCCAAGATCACGGGCCGCAACCGCTATCACTTCTTCGACGCCGACCTGGATGAACAGGTGCGCACCCACCACAACCGCCGCACCGAGGTGCGCGCGGCGCTGCGCGATGGCGAGCTGCGGCTGTACTACCAGCCCAAGCTGGACATGCGCAAGGGCCACATCGTCGGCATGGAGGCGCTGCTGCGCTGGCAGCATCCACAGCGCGGCATCGTCGGGCCGATGGACTTCCTGCCCATCGTCGAACACAGCGACGTCATCGTCGACATCGGCGAGTGGGTGATCCGTGAGGCGCTGCGCCAGCTGCAGTCGTGGCGCGTCTTCGATCCGCGCTGGGTCATCAGCGTCAACATCGCGGCGCGTCACTTCCAGCGTGCCGATTTCGTGGCGCGCTTGAAGACCATGCTATCGGAATTCGAGGACGTGCCGCCGCATATGCTGGAGCTGGAGATCCTGGAATCGTCGGCGCTGAGCGATATCAGCCAGGTACGCGCCATCATGCTCGATTGCCAGGCGCTGGGCATCAGCTTCGCGCTGGACGATTTTGGCACCGGCTATTCGTCGATGTCCTACCTGAAGCGGCTGCCGGCCGACATCCTCAAGATCGACCAGAGCTTCGTGCGCAATATGCTGGTGGACCGCGACGACCTGCATCTGGTCAGCGCCGTCATCGGCCTGGCCAAGGCTTTCGGCCTGGGCGTCATCGCCGAGGGCGTGGAGACGATGGAACACGGCGCCATGCTGATGCGCCTCGGTTGCGACCTGGCGCAGGGCTATGGCATCGCGCGGCCGATGCCGGCGGAGGATGTGCTGTCATGGGTCGCGGGCTTCGACGCGGCGCCGGTATGGCAGGCGGCCGCCAGCCTGCCGCCGATCGTCAGCCTGCACGAGGAGCCCGCGGCGGGCACGTCGCAGATGCCCTTGTTCGTGCAAACTTAGAGCAGCGCGCGGTCCACCAGTTCGATCCAGTGCATCACCGGCGTCTCGGTGCCCGATTGCAGATGCGCGCTGCAGCCGACGTTGGCCGAGACGATGGTGGTGGCGCCGGTGTCGGCCAGGTTGGCCAGCTTGCGGTCGCGCAGTTGCAGCGACAGTTCCGGCTGCAGCAGCGAATAGGTGCCGGCCGAGCCGCAGCACAGGTGGCTCTCGGCGCACAGCACCACGTCGACGCCGACCGCGCGCAGCACGCCCTCCACTTTGCCGCGTATCTGCTGGCCGTGTTGCAGCGTGCATGGCGGATGGTAGGCGACACGCTCGGTGATGCTGGCCTTGCGCGCCAGCTCCGTTTCGAATTCCGGCATGATTTCGCTCAGGTCGCGTGTCAGCGCGGAGATGCGTTGTGCCTTGTCGGCGTACCCGGCGTCGTGCGCCAGCAGGTGGCCGTATTCCTTGACCATCACCCCGCAACCGGAGGCCGTCATGACGATCGCCTCCACAGCGCCGTCGCTGACTTGCGGCCACCAGGCGTCGATGTTGCGGCGCATGTCGTCCAGCGCCGCGTCCTGGTCGTTGAGGTGGTGCCGCACCGCGCCGCAGCAGCCGGCCCTGGGCGCGACCATCAGCTGCACGCCCAATGCGTCGAGCACGCGCGCGGCGGCGGCGTTGATGTTGGGCGCCATGCCCGGCTGCGCGCAGCCTTCCAGCACCAGCATCTTGCGGGCGTGCTGGCGTGACGGCCAGGCGCCGGCGCTTTTACGGGCCGGGATCTTGTCCTGCAAGGCGGGAGACAGCAAGGGACGAAACAGCTGCCCCGCGCGCAGCGCCGGCGTGAACACCGCCTTGCGCGGCAAGGCTTCCTTCAGCACCAGCCGTTTCAGGCGCTCCGCCAGCGGGCGCTGTACCCGCTGCTCGACCACCTTGCGGCCGATGTCGATCAGGCGGCCGTATTTGACGCCGGACGGACAGGTGGTCTCGCAATTGCGGCAGGTCAGGCAGCGGTCCAGGTGGGTCTGCGTCTTGACCGTGACCGGCGCGCCTTCCAGCACTTGCTTGATCAGGTAGATGCGGCCGCGAGGGCCATCCAGCTCGTCGCCCAGCAGCTGGTAGGTCGGGCAAGTGGCGGTGCAGAAGCCGCAGTGCACGCAGGCGCGCAGGATGGCGTCGGCCTCTTCGCCCTCGGGTGTGTTCTTGATGAAGTCAGCGAGATTGGTTTGCATGGCGTCGGTCAGTACATGCGGCCGGGGTTGAAGATCCCGGCGGGATCGAAGGAGTGTTTCAGGCGCTCATGGATTTTCATCACGGCCGGCGCCAGCGGGTGGAACACGCCGACGCTTTTGTCTCCGCCACGGAATAGCGTGGCGTGGCCGCCGGCCGCCGACACCGTGCGGCGGATGCCTTCCGCCTGCGCGGCGTCGCCGCCGTCGACCTTGAGCCAGCGCTGCGCGCCGCCCCACTCGATCAGCTGCTCGCCGCGCAGAATGATGGCGCTGGCGGCCGACGGCACCGATAGCCGCCACAAGCTGCCGCCGCTGAAATACGGGTGCGTCTGGTCGCGCAGCGCGGCCCAGAACGCGGCGCCATCGTCCGCTCGCCCCGCCGCGTGGTCGTCCGGGCCGTCGTCGGCCTGATCCGTCGTCCGATGCGTGGCGAGCCCTCCCCCGCCCGTGCCCTCCGCCGCAGCGCTGTTGGCGTTGGTCCCCGCGCCGCCGGCCATGGTGCCGCTGGCACTTGCCTCCGCGTCGCCGAACGACTCGCCGCCCAGCTTGCGCCGCGCCGCCACCACCGCCGCCTCGGCGCCGGACAGGCGCAGCGACAGCACGCCCTGGTGCCAGCAGCTGGCCGATATCGGCAAGGGCTGGCCGCCCCATTCGTTGAGCCGACGCAGCGCGTCGATCTCGCTCATCTCGAAGCGCAGGCTGGCGCCACCGAGCGGCACCGGCAGCACCTTTAGCGACACTTCAAGGATCAAGCCCAGCGTGCCAAGCGACCCAGCCAGCAACCGCGACACATCGTAGCCCGCGACATTCTTCATCACCTGCCCGCCGAAGCGCAGCGCCTCGCCGTGGCCGTCCATCAGCACCGCGCCCAGCACGAAATCGCGCACCGCCCCGGCGCTGGCGCGACGTGGCCCGGACAAGGCACTGGCCACCACCCCGCCGATGGTCGATTCCGGCCCGAAGCGCGGGGGCTCGAACGCCAGCATCTGGTTATGCCGCGCCAGCAAGGCCTCGATCTCGGCCAGCGGCGTGCCGCAACGCGCCGTCACCACCAGTTCGGTCGGCTCATACGACACGATGCCGGCGTAGGCGCGCGTGTCGAGCACCTCGCCATCGAGCGCCTGGCCGTACCATTCCTTGGTGCCCCCGCCGCGTATGCGCAGCGGCGTATTGGCGGCGGTGGCGGCGCGGATGCGCGCGCTGAACTGCGTGGCGATGTCGGTATGGGAATCGGTCATGTCAAAAACGCGGAAGATGGGCAAACGGCAGCGCGCCGCCGCTGACGCGCATCTTGCCGAATTCGGCGCAGCGGTTCAGCGTGGGGATGGCCTTGTCGGGATTGAGCAGGCCATGCGTGTCGAAGCTGCGCTTGACCGAGAAGAAGGCCTCCAGCTCGGCCGGCGCGAACTGCACGCACATCGAGTCGATCTTCTCGATGCCGACGCCATGCTCGCCGGTGATGGTGCCGCCCACCGCGACGCACAGCGCCAGGATCTCGGCGCCGAAGGCTTCGGCGCGATGGAACTCGTCCGGGATGTTGGCGTTGAACAGGATCAGCGGATGCAGGTTGCCGTCGCCGGCATGGAACACGTTGGCGCAGCGCAGGCCGTACTTGACCTCCATCGCCGCGATGCCGGCCAGGACTTCGCCCAGGCGCTTGCGCGGGATGGTGCCGTCCATGCAGTAGTAATCGGGCGAGATGCGGCCCGCCGCCGGAAACGCGTTCTTGCGGCCGGACCAGAACTTCAGCCGCTCCGCCTCCGACTGCGACACCGCGATCGCGCTGGCGCCGGCCAGGTTCAGCACCGCAGACATGCGCGCGATCTCTTCCTCCACCTCCTCGATGGTGCCGTCGGCCTCGCACAGCAGGATCGCGGCGGCGTCGGTATCGTAGCCGGCCTTGACGAACGGCTCGACCATGCGCGACGAAGTCTGATCCATCATCTCCAGTCCGGCCGGGATGATGCCGGCGGCGATCAACGCCGCCACCGCGTGGCAACCGGAGACCACCTCGTTGAACGAGGCCATGATGACGCGCGCCGTCGCCGGCTTGGGCACCAGCTTGACCGTCACCTCGGTGACGATGCCGAGCATGCCCTCGGAGCCGATGAACACCGACAGCAGGTCCAGCCCCGGCGCGTCGAGCGCCTCGCTGCCCAGTTCCACCACGTCGCCGTCGATCGTGACCATGCGCACGCGCAGCACGTTGTGCACCGTCAGGCCGTACTTCAGGCAATGCACGCCGCCGGAGTTCTCGGCCACGTTGCCGCCGATGGTGCAGGCGATCTGCGACGACGGATCGGGCGCGTAGTACAAGCCATGCTGCGCCGCCGCCTCCGAGATCGCCAGGTTGCGCACGCCCGGCTGCACCACCGCCGTCCGCGAGTACGCGTCCATGCGCACGATGCGGTTCAGGCGCGCGGTCGACAACACCACGCCGTCGGCGATCGGCATCGCGCCGCCGGACAGGCCGGTGCCGGCGCCGCGCGGCACCACCGGCACCTTCAGCTCGCGGCACACCTGCAGCACCGCGACGATCTGCGCCTCGCTGTCGGGCAGCACGACGATCATCGGCATCTGCCGGTACGCGGCCAGGCCGTCGCACTCATATGGGCGGGTATCTTCCGGCGCCGACAACACGGCGCGCGCCGGCAGCACATGGTGCAACGCAGCAGCGACCTGCGCGCGGCGGGCGGCGAGATCGGCCAGCAAGGCCGCTTCGGGAATGGCAGTGTTCATGGGACCGGCGCCTGAAAACACGAATGAGCTTCGATTGTAAGCACAAACGCCAGCGGCGGCGACATCTTTGGTAAACCCGCAGCGTATAATCTTCCGGGCAAAGCATCATCACTTCATTGGAACAGGTATGGAATACAAATTTGAACAGGCTTGGCTGGAGGCGCTGGAGCAGCGCTTCGGCGTGCCGGCGCAGATCGCCGAGGTGGCGCTGGAGAATCGTCCGCGCATGTTGATCTATTACTTCCCCGACTTTCCGGAGAAGGACATGCTGACGGCGGTGACCGCCGGGCTGTCCAACGCCGAGCATCCGGTCTGGAAGCACGGCAAGCCGGAACTGAGCTTCACGCTCAAGACCAAGGACACCGGCTGGGGCAGCGCGGCCGCCTACATCGCGCAATCGTTCTACGGCGACAGCCCGTTCAACTACCAGGCCTCGTTCAAGCTGGATGTGCCGATGTCGAAAGACAGCGCGATGAACGCCTGCTTCGTCTACCGCCCGCAATTCATGGACGACGAGCAGATCAAGTTCGAGCTGCCGGACCGCACCATCTACCTGGCCGGCCTGTTCCCGATGTACGACGAGGAAGTGGCCATGTACGAGGCCAAGGGTTTGAAGGAGTTCTGGAACACGCCCGGCTTCCACCCTTACGATCCGACCCGCGCCAGCATCGCCGGCAAATAACCAGGAGCCACCATGGGCAACCGACTCTCGAAAATCGCCACCCGCACCGGCGACGGCGGCACCACCGGCCTCGGTGACGGCAGCCGCACCGACAAGGACAGCGTGCGTATCCACTCGATCGGCGAAGTCGACGAGCTCAATTCGCATATCGGCCTGCTGTTGTGCGAAGAGATGCCGCCCGATCTGCGCGAGGAGCTGGTGACGATCCAGCACGACCTGTTCGACCTGGGCGGCGAGTTGTGCATCCCCGGCTACCAGATGATCACCGAGGCGCACGTCGAGCGTCTGGACACGCTGCTGGCCAAGTACAACGCCACGCTGCCGGCGCTGACGGAATTCATCCTGCCGGCCGGCTCGCGCGCGGCGTCGCAGGCGCACATCTGCCGCACCGTGTGCCGCCGCGCCGAACGCGCCATCGTCACCTTAGGCAAGACCGAAACCATCCACGAGCATCCGCGCCAGTATGTGAACCGCCTGTCGGACCTGATGTTCGTGCTGTCGCGCGTGTTGAACCGCTTCGGCGGCGGCAGCGATGTGCTGTGGCAGCATGAGCGCAAGCGCGGCTAATTCTCTCCGAACAGCCGCGCCATGCCCTTGGCCATGCTGAGCCGCGAGGCGGTCGCCGGATAGGCGCTGGAGATCAGCCCGCCCTGCTCCGCGCCCGCCAGTTTGCCGTAGAAGCTGACCATCGCGGCCGGCGGCCATCCGGCGCGGTGCGCCAGCACCATGCCCAGTTGATCGGCCTCGGACTCCTGCAGGCTGGATAAGGTCGACAGGCGGATTTGCAGCGACAGGTCGCTGTCCAGCCGCTCCATCACCACCTCCAGCGGCACCGCAGGAAAACGATTCAGGAACAGCGCCTCCGAGAACGTCTCGCGATGATGCTCGGCCACCGCGTGCGCGACTTCGTGCGCCAGCAGCGTCGCCAGCTCGCCGTCGCTCAGCGCCAGCTGATGCACGAAGACGCTGCCGACCAGGATTTTGCCGCCGGCCATGCAGATCGCGTCCACCTCGGCATCGCCGGTGGTGTGCACCTCCCATTGCCATTGCGCCGCCTCCGGCTTCAACGCCACGGCGGCGCGGATCAGGCCATCGCCGATGCGCTGCAACCGCGCCAGCAGGGCGCGATCCTCATCCAGCTTGCCGGCCGCCGCCAGATCGACCGTGCGGTCGATATAGCGGTCCTCCATGCGGGCGTCGACCTCCTCCGCGCTGAAGCGCAACTCCTGCGCCCGGCCGGACTCCGGCACCTGCGCCCACGCCGTCCCGCAGAGGAACAGCAAACCGGCAAGCAGGGAGGCGGCGGCATTCATGGCATATAAATGGCATAAACTGTTTATACCAATATAGGACGCACCCGTTCGATAGGCAAGAAAAAAGCCGCCCGAAGGCGGCTTTGATCAAAAAAACGACGATTATCAGCCTTTATTCACCACGACCAGTCGCGGCTCCTCGCTGCCGAAGCGCTTCTTGATCGACGCCGTGATGCCGGCGCCGTCCAGGCCCACGCCGGCCAGCAGCTTGGCCGGGTCGCCGTGGTCGATGAATTTGTCGGGCAGGCCGATCATCAGCAGCGGCTTGACGATGCCCTCGGCGGCCATCGCTTCGGCCACGGCGGCGCCGGCGCCGCCCATGATCGCGCCCTCTTCCACCGTCACGAAATAATCGTGGTCGGCGGCCAGCTGCTTGACCAGTTCCACGTCCAACGGCTTGACGAAGCGCATGTTGGCGACGGTGGCGTCCAGCGCCTCGCCGGCCGTCAGCGACGGCGCGACCATCGAGCCGAACGCCAGGATCGCGATCTTCTGGCCCTTGCGCTTGATCTCGCCCTTGCCGATTTCGATGCTGGTCAGCTCCTGCTTGATCGCCGCGCCGATGCCGGCGCCGCGCGGATAGCGGATCGCCGCCGGTCCGTTGTGGCGGTAGCCGGTGGTCAGCATCTGCCGGCACTCATTCTCATCCGAGGCGGCCATGACCACCATGTTCGGGATGCAGCGCAGATATGCCAGGTCGTAGTTGCCGGCGTGGGTGGCGCCGTCGGCGCCGACCAGGCCGGCGCGGTCCAGCGCGAACGTGACGTCCAGGTTTTGCAGCGCGACGTCGTGGATCAGCTGATCGTAGCCGCGTTGCAGGAAGGTCGAGTAGATCGCCACCACCGGTTTCAGATCCTCGCACGCCAGGCCGGCGCCGAAGGTCACCGCGTGCTGCTCGGCGATGCCGACGTCGAAGTAGCGCTCCGGATATTCCTGTTCGAAACGCACCATGCCCGAACCTTCGCGCATCGCCGGCGTGATGCCGACCAGCTTCTTGTCGGCGGCGGCCATGTCGCACAGCCAGTCGCCGAACACTTCGGTGTAGGTCTTCTTGCCCGGCGCGACCGCCGGTTTGATGCCTTCGGCCGGGTTGAACTTGCCGGTGCCGTGGTACAGGATAGGCTCGGCCTCGGCCAGCTTGTAGCCCTGGCCTTTCTTGGTCACCACGTGCAGGAACTGCGGTCCCTTGAGCTGCTTGATGTTCTGCAGCGTCGGGATCAGCGAATCGAGATCGTGGCCGTCGATCGGGCCGATGTAGTTGAAGCCGAATTCCTCGAACATCGTGGCCGGCACCACCATGCCCTTGGCGTGTTCCTCCAGCCGCTTCGCCAGTTCCAGCACGGGACCCGGCAGCACCGACTTGCCGACGTTCTTGGCGGCGGCGTAGAACTGCCCCGACATCAGGCGCGCCAGGTAGCGGTTCAAGGCGCCGACCGGCGGCGAGATCGACATGTCGTTGTCGTTCAGGATCACCAGCAGGTTCACGTCTTCCTGCACGCCGGCGTTGTTCAACGCTTCGAACGCCATGCCGGCGGTCATCGAGCCGTCGCCGATGACGGCGATGGCGTGGCGATGCTCGCCCTTGATCTTGGCCGCCTGCGCCATGCCCAGCGCCGCCGAGATCGAGGTCGACGAGTGCGCGGTGCCGAAGGTGTCGTATTCGCTTTCGTCGCGCTTGGGGAAGCCGGAGATGCCGTTCAGCTGGCGCAGCGTGTGCATGCGGTCGCGCCGGCCGGTCAGGATCTTGTGCGAGTAGGTCTGGTGGCCCACGTCCCAGACGATGCGGTCGTGCGGCGTGTTGAACACGTAGTGCAGCGCCACCGTCAGCTCGACCGTGCCCAGGTTGGACGACAGATGGCCGCCGGTCTTCGACACCGAATCGAGCAGGTAGGCGCGCAGTTCGTTCGCCAGCGGCGTCAGTTGGGTGTACGCCAGCTTGCGTACATCGGCCGGGGATTCTATTTTTTCGAGCAAGTTCATTTATGCCTTCCGCTGCACGATCAAGTCCGCGAGTTCGCGTAACCGCAGAGCTTTATCTCCAAACGGCGCGAGCGCTGCGTGCGCGTCGAGCCGCAATTTTTCCGCCAGCGCGCGCGACGGTTCCAGCCCCAGTATCGAAACATAGGTCGGCTTGTTGTCGGCGGCGTCCTTGCCGGCGGTCTTGCCCAGCGTGGCCGAATCGGCCGTCGCGTCGAGCACGTCGTCCACCACCTGGAACGCCAGGCCGATGGCGCGCGCGTAGACATTCAGCGCGTCCAGCTCATCCTGCTCCAGCTGCTTGCCGGCCAGCGCGCCCAGCACCACCGACGCGCGCAGCAGCGCACCGGTCTTCAGTTGATGCATCTGTTCCAGCTGCTCCAGCGTCAGGCTGATGCCGACGCTATCGAGGTCGATCGCCTGGCCGCCGCACATGCCGGCCGAGCCGGAGGCGTGCGCCAGCAGCCGCAGCATCGCCACCAGCCGCGCCAGCGGCACCGGGTTGGCGTCGGCCGCCGCTTCCGCCAGCACCAAAAAGGCCTGCGATTGCAGCGCGTCGCCGACCAGCAGCGCGGTCGCTTCGTCGTAGGCCACGTGCACCGTCGGCTTGCCGCGGCGCAGTTCGTCGTCGTCCATGCATGGCATGTCGTCGTGTACCAGCGAATAGGCGTGGATCATTTCCACCGCCGCCGCCGCGCGCGCCAGGATGGCGGCGTCGGCGCCGAACAGCGCGCCGGCGGCGTACACCAGCAGCGGGCGCACCCGCTTGCCGCCGCCCAGCAGCGCATAGCGCATCGCCGCGTGCAGCTTGGTCGGGATCGCGGTGGCCGGCGGCAGGAAAGCGGATAAATCGTTTTCGGATCCGGCCTGCACGGTCTTCATCCAGTCGTCGAAGGCGGCGCTCATTGCTGCGCCTCGCCGGTGTCGACGAAGGGCTTGAGCATCTCGCCCTCCAGCACCTTGACCTGGGATTCCACTTTTTCCAGCTGGGCGGCGCAGAACTTCACCAGCTCCGAGCCGCGCGCGTAGGCGGCGACCGAAGCCTCCAGCGGCAGCTGTCCTGCCTCCATTTGCGCGACCAGTTGTGCCAACTCCGCCATCGCTTCTTCGAACGAAGCGGGAGCGAGGGCGGCGGCGGTCGCGTCGGCAGTTAATTTCTTAGACATAGTCACTCAGGTTTCAAGGCAAAAAACACGTGCCAGCGCAGTGTAGTCCGATATTTTAGAACAAACCACCTTATCCGGTGGAACTATAGCGGTCGATGACCGGCCACCTGCGCGGCGGACTATGGATTTTATCGCAATCATCGCCATTTTCCATCAAGTCATATGATTTATACAATTTTTCGCACAGAAAACCAGCACAGCGGTCCGCATGGCAGAGGTAAAACCCGGTATAATCGCCGGTTCCGTCCGAAATACCACCTCAACGCATTCGAATGCGGGTCTTTACGGATTCTGTCTCTCTTTGGTTTGATGTACATATTAAGGGGGGTTGGGATGTCCGATCTGGGTACCCACGCCAAGCTGGCGCGTCCGAACGCGCAACTTCCGGTTAACGTCTACTTCGACGAAGCGCTGTTGCAGCGCGAAATGAAGCAATTATTCCAGGCGGGCCCGCAGTACGTGGGTCATGAACTGATGGTGCCGAATGTCGGCGACTTCGCGACCCTCGTTTCCGAAAACGAAGGGCGTATGCTGGTGCGTAACGCGAACGGCCTGGAGCTGCTGTCCAACGTCTGCCGCCACCGCCAGGCGCTGATGTTCAACGGTCGCGGCAACGCCAACAACATCGTCTGCCCGCTGCATCGCTGGACCTATGACCTCAAGGGAGAGCTGATCGGCGCGCCGCACTTCCCCGAGACGCCTTGCCTGAACCTGCCCAAGACCCGGCTGCAAAGCTGGAACGGCCTGCTGTTCGAGCAAAACGGCTACAACGTCATGGAGTCGCTGAACAATCTGTCGGTGACCAAGGACCTGGATTTCTCCGGCTATATGTTCGACCACGCCGTGGTCCAGACCTGCAACTACAACTGGAAGACCTTCATCGAGGTCTATCTGGAGGACTATCACGTCGAGCCGTTCCATCCGGGCCTGGGCGGCTTCGTCAGCTGCGACGACCTGCGCTGGGAATTCGGCCGCGACTACAGCGTGCAGACGGTGGGCGTCAACAAGGGCCTGCTCAAGTCGGGCTCCGAGATCTACCAGCGCTGGCAGGAGCAGGTGCTCAAGTTCCGTGGCGGCGAGCCGCCGCCGTACGGCGCCATCTGGCTGACGCTGTATCCGAACATCATGGTCGAGTGGTATCCGCATGTGCTGATCGTCTCGACGCTGTGGCCGGACGGCCCGCAGCGCACCCGCAACGTGGTCGAGTTCTATTACCCCGAGGAGATCGTGCTGTTCGAGCGCGAGTTCATCGAGGCGGAGCGCGCGGCCTACATGGAAACCTGCGCCGAGGACGACGAGATCGCCCTGCGCATGGATGCCGGCCGCAAGGTGCTGATGCAACGCGGCACCAGCGACGCCGGCCCCTATCAATCGCCGATGGAAGACGGGATGCAGCACTTCCACGAATGGTATAGAGCCAACATCGACTTATAAGGTACGGAATGCAATCACTTTGGATGTTGTTCGCAAGTTTCATGTTCGCCGTCATGGGGGTGTGCGTGAAGCTGGCCTCGGAAGAGTTTTCAACATCTGAGCTGGTGATGTACCGTGGGGTGGTCGGCGTGACCGTGCTCGCCACGGTGATCAAATTGCAGGGTGGCTCGTTCCGCACCACCATGCCCGGCGCCCACCTGTGGCGCGGCGTGATCGGCGTGATTTCGCTGTGGCTGTGGTATTACTCGATCGGCCAGCTGCCGCTGGCAACCGCGATGACGCTCAACTACATGTCGCCGATCTGGATCGCGGTGTGGCTGTTCGCCATCGGCTGGTGGCACGCCAAGGGCGACGTCAAGTGGCCGCTGATGCTGGCGGTGGGCTTCAGCTTCGTCGGCGTCACGCTGCTGCTGCGGCCGGCCTTCCACGCCAACCAGCTGACGCCGGCGCTGATCGCGCTCAGTTCCAGCATGATCACCGCCATGGCCTATATGCAGGTGCGCAAGCTGGGCCTGGCCGGCGAGCCGGAAAACCGCGTGGTGTTTTATTTCACCGTGATGAACCTGCTGGCCGGCATCGTCGGCGTCTACCTGACCGCCGGCAGCGGCGGCCCGGTGTGGCATCCGATCGACAACCCGCGCAGCATCATGCTGCTGCTGGGCATCGGCGTCTGCGCCACCAGCGCGCAGATCGCGATGACGCGCGCCTACCGCCTCGGCAACACGCTGGTGGTGGCCAATCTTCAGTACACCGGCATCGTGTTTTCCAGTATCTGGGGCGTGTTCGTGTTCGGCGACGTGTTCAGCTGGCACAGCTGGGCGGGCATCGCCATCATTCTCGCGTCCGGCATCGCCGCGACGTTCTACAATACGCGCAACACCGAACGTGGCAAGGCCATCGCCACCACCGATCCGATCGCCAGCGAAGTTTAAGGAGCCCGAACATGCACACCACCCTGATCGACGCCACCACCCTGTCCCGCCATCTGGACGATCCCGACTGGGTCATCCTCGATTGCCGCCATGACCTGATGAATCCGAACGCGGGCAGCGACGGCTTCGCCATCGGCCATATCGCCGGCGCCCAGTTCGCCAATGTGGATACGGATTTGTCCGGCGCGAAGATCGGGCCGGACGGCAAGTTCCAGGGCCGTCATCCGCTGCCGGGACGCGCCGCGCTGATCGACACGCTGCGCGGCTGGGGCATCAACGACGACACCCAAGTGGTGGCCTACGACGCGCACGGCGGCATGTTCGCGGCGCGCGTGTGGTGGCTGCTGCGCTGGGTCGGCCATCCGGCGGTGGCGGTGCTGGACGGTGGCCTGGTGGCCTGGCAGTCGCAAGGCCTGCCGATGGTGACGCACGCCGAGCGCCGCACGCCGGGCGCCATCGCCGAGCATGCATCGCTGGTGGCGACGGTGTCGGCCGAGGACGTGGTGGCGAATCTGCAGTCGCAGGCGCGCACCGTGGTCGACGCCCGCGCGGCCGACCGCTATCGCGGCGAGAACGAGACCATCGACCCGGTCGGCGGCCACATTCCCGGCGCGAAGAACCGCTTCTTCAAGGACAATCTGAGCGTCGACGGCCGCTTCAAGAACGCCGAAGAGTTGAAGGCCGACTTCGCGCCGCTGTTCGACAGCGCGGCCAAGGCCATCATGCAATGCGGCTCCGGCGTGACCGCCTGCCACAACCTGCTGGCCCTGGAAATCGCCGGCCTGCCCGGCGCGGCGCTGTACCCCGGCTCGTGGAGCGAATGGGTCGCCGACCCGGCGCGCCCGGTGGCGACCGGCGCCTGATTCAAGGCGCCGGCGGGGCTGGGGCTTCGGCTCAGGCCTGATCGCCTGCCGTCTTGCGGCGGCGCGCCACGCCGCCCACCAACGCCAGCCCGGCCAGCAGCATCGCGTAGGTTTCCGGCTCCGGCACCGGCGTCACGCCATCCCACACCGCCGAGTAACCCTCGGTGGAAACGAAGGCCTGCATCTCGCCGAACGCGTTCACCCCGCTGGTGTTGCTGAAGCTGGCCGACAGCAACCCGCTCCAGCTGTCGCGCACGCCCTCGGTGGTGCCGTCGTCGCGCACATTGAAGGTGGCGAACAGCTCGCGCTCCTGACCATCGAACTGCTCCTGCCCCGCCACGCTGCCGCTCACAGCCAGCAGCATGTGCGCATACGCATACTCATCCTGGTCGGCATCAAGGTTATAGCCCATGCTGGTCGCCACCTGCGCCGAGGCGATGGTGCTGAAGGTGACCTTGGTGTTGGCCGACAAGGTGAAGGTGTTGAAGAAGGGATCGGCGCCGGTGGCGTAGCTGCGGTAGGCGCCGTAGCCATCCAGTCCGCTGGCGGCCGCGCCGCTGGCCGACAAGGCGGTGAAGCCCGCCACAGTGTTGGCCGCCGTCACGCTGGAACTGGCCGACGACCAGTCGGTATGCGTCTGACCGGACAGCACGCCTTGCTGCTGCGGCGCGGTGTAGGCGTATAGATTGTCATCGGCGGTGTCGCCCCAGCCCAGGGTCTCGCCCAGCACATAGGCATGGCCGTTGGCGCTGAACGACAGCGTCGGCGCGACGCCGTCGCCGGTATTCAGATCGGTCAGCGTGATGACCAGGTTGCCGAAGGTCGCACTGCTGCTGGCGTTGGCGAACACCGGGCCGACTGCGGCGGCCAGGCAGGCCGCCGCCAGGGTATGCATTACATAGCGCTTCATGAAATCTCCAATGGTAAGCAACGGATCACGTTATTGGCCGCGATTGCGGCGGCGGCGCGCCAGCGCGCCCATCAGTCCCAGCCCGCCCAGCAGCATGCCGTAGGTGCCCGGCTCCGGCACGGCCGAGATCACCGAGCGGCCGCCGATGCTGGCGTCGGCAAAGAATTCGCCCTGCGTGGAGTGATTGCTCAGGTTGCTGAAACTCGCGGTCATGATGCCGCTCCAGCTGTCGGAGGCGCCGCCGAGCGGATCGCCGTCGACGTAATACACGCTGACGCTGTGTTGCTGCAGGTCGTCGACCATCGAACCGCCGTCCGGGCTCAGTCCGCCGGCATACAGCGACATCAGCACGGAAGCGGCCTCGCCTTCCAGCGCGCCGGGGGTATAGCCGATGGTGGTGCTGGCGCTCATCGTGGTGTTGACCGAAAAGCTGACCATGGTGTTGGCCGACAGCGTGAAGCCCTTGTTGTCGTGCGTGTTCGGCACCCCGGCGTAGGCATAGAAACGCGAATGCTGGTCGCTGGTGCTGTGGGCCGCGCCTGACAGGCTGAGCCCGCTGAAGCCGACGCCGTCGGCCGCGCCGGTGACGCTGGCGGACGAGGTCGCCAGATTGGTGCTGGTGCTGCCGCTGACGTTGGTGGTCTGCCAGGCGCCGCTTTTATCGAAGCGGCCCAGCTGGTGGCCGGGATCGTAGCCGCCGACCTGGCCGGTCTCGGCCTCGCCGTAGACGTAGGCGCCGCCGGCAAATTTGTTCGGGTTGGGCAGGAATGAAATGCTGGCGGCGACGCCGTCGTTCGGATCCAGGTCGATCAGCGTCACCGTGACGTTGCCGAAGGTGGCGGTGCTGTAGGCGTCGGCGTATGCCGGGCTGGCAAATGCTGCCAGACAAGCGACTGCCAACGCGTTGAGTGCGGCGAGTTTCATCGTTCCTCCCTTGAGTTAACAAGTAACCAAGTATGCACAGCACGATTAAGTTCGTCTAGACAATTGCTTATTTATTATTTTTCCAATGGTAAAAAATTCAAGTCAAGTTGAATTAACGTTTCCATACAATTCCTCCTATGAGAACCGGAAAATTTCGTATGTTTTTATTATTCATTTATTGAGAAAAAGAAAAATTTATTCGTTGTATTTTCTCAACGATGTTACAAATTTAATTGAATTTATTTCCATATTTCGTAATTAAATTGCTATAGTTTTTGGCGCTACTTTCGAGCAACAAGCATCACCAACCACTAATGGGAGCGCTTTTATGGCAAAGAACAGAGTACCGAAACTCCGCTGTCACACCTTGCTGCTGATGGCGGCGATACCGCTGTTTTCCGCCCTGAATCCGGTCCATGCCGACGACCTTCGCCGGCCCTACATCGTGCAATTGGCCGACAAGCCGGTCGCCGCCTACACCGGCAACCTCAGCGGCCTGCGCGCCACCAAGGCCGGCGCCGGCCAGCGTCTCGACCTGACCAGCGGCGCCGCGCTGCAGTACCGCAACTACCTGGGTGCGCAACAGAACCAGGCCAAGGCGCTGCTGTCGGCCACCGCCGTCACCCGCCAGTACCAGGTGGTGTTCAACGGCTTCGCCGCGCGCCTGACCGACGCCGAAGTGCGCGCCCTCAAGGCCAGCGGCAAAGCCGTCAGCATCACGCCCGACGAACGCCAGCACGTGGTGACCAACTACACCCCGACCTTCCTCGGCTTGGACCAGCCGGGCGGCCTGTGGGAGCAGCTCGGCGGCAAGGCGCACGCGGGCGACGACATCATCGTCGGCGTCATCGACACCGGCATCTGGCCGGAAAACCTGTCGTACGCCGACCGCGTCGACGGCGCCGGCGTGCCGACCTTCGACCCCGCCGGCACGCTGGCCTACGGTCCGCCGCCGGCGCGCTGGAAAGGCGTGTGCCAAACCGGCGAAGGCTTCACCGCCGCCGACTGCAACAACAAGCTGATCGGCGCGCGCTACTTCGACGACGGCTTCCGCGCCGGCGGCAGCACCATCCACTGGAGCGAATTCCGTTCGCCGCGCGATTCGCTCGGCGCCCCGTCCGGCGATGGCGGCCACGGCACCCACACCTCGTCCACCGCCGCCGGCAACAGCGGCGTGCCGGCGCGCGCCGGCAACGGCAACCTGCTCGGCAGCCGCAGCGGCATGGCGCCGCGCGCCCGCGTCGCCATGTACAAGATCTGCTGGAGCTACAACGAGGGCTTCCCCAGCACCACCGGCGTCGCCAACACCTGCTACAACAGCGACAGCCTGGCGGCGATCGAGGCGGCGGTGGCGGACGGCGTCGACGTGCTGAACTACTCGATCAGCGGCGGCGGCAGCCCGCTCGATCCGGTCGAGCAGGCGTTCCGCCATGCGGTCGAGGCCGGCGTATTCGTGGCCGCCGCCGCCGGCAATTCCGGTCCGGCCAACGCCGTGGCCCACATCAGCCCGTGGCTGACCACGGTGGCGGCGTCGACCCACGACAAGACCCACAGCGCCACCGTCACGCTGGGCAACGGCCAGCACTACAGCGGCGCCTCGCTGAATCCGGCGCTGCTGCCGGCGGCGGCGGTGATCCGTGGCGAGGACGCGGTCGCGCCCGGCGCCGACGCCAGCCAGGCGGCGTATTGCTACCGGCTGGAGGACGTGATCGCGGTGCATCCGATCGCCCAGCTCGACCCGGCCAAGGTGGCCGGCAAGATCGTCGCCTGCAAGCGCGGCAGCACCGCCCGCACCGACAAGGCCAACGCGGTCAAGGCGGCCGGCGGCATCGGCATGATCATGCTGGACGACGGCAACGGTCCGGTGGTCGACATCTACAACCTGCCGACCGTCCACGTCAACCAGGCCGACGGCGAGGCGATCGACGCCTACGCCGCCGCGCCCGGCGCCACCGCCGCGCTGTCGGCCAGCGCGCTGACGCCGATGACCGGTCCGGTGCTGGCCGACTTCTCGTCGCGCGGTCCGAACAACTTCGACATGGGCGTGCTGAAGCCCGACCTGGCCGCGCCCGGCGTCGACATCCTGGCCGGCGTCGCGCCGAGCCTGAGCGCCGCGCAGCACCAGGCGGTCATCGCCGGCACCGGGCCGAGCTACAGCACGTCGTCGTATATGTCGGGCACGTCGATGGCGACACCGCATGTGGCCGGCCTGGCCGCGCTGCTGAAACAGCGGCATCCGCTCTGGACGCCGGCCGCCGTCAAGTCGGCGCTGATGACCAGCACCACTTCGGTGCTGCCGACCGCGCTGGCCGGCGACGAGGACGGCACGCTGCCATGGGGCCAGGGCGCCGGCCATGTGGCGCCGAACCTCGCCGCCGATCCGGGCCTGGTGTACGACATCGCCGCGTCCGACTATCAGCAATACCTGTGCGGCATCACCGGCGAAACCAGCGATTGCGCCGGCGGCGCGCTGAAGGGTTATGCGCTGAACCTGGCGTCGATCTCGCTGCCGGGCGTGGTCGGCAACCAGACCATCCGCCGCAGCGTCACCAACGTCGGCGAACGCACGGCTATCTATAACGCCAGCGCCGGCATCGACGGCTTCGCCGTCACGGTCGCGCCGTCGACGCTGAACCTGGCGCCGGGCGAAACCCAGAGCTACACCGTGACGCTGTCGCGCACCGACGCGGTGGACGGCGTATGGAAATTCGGCGAGCTGGTGTGGAACGACGGCGAGCACAAGGTGCGCAGCCCGCTGCAGGCGCGCTACAACAGCGGCGCCGAGGCACCGGCGCTGGTGTCGGCCACCACCGTCAGCGGCAGCCGCCAGCTGGACGTGTTCACCGGCTTCGACGGCGCCATGGGCGCGGTCAAGGCCGGCATGCGCGAGTACACGCGGCTGGCGCAGACCGTGACCCAGGCCGCGCCGGGCTCGCTCGACACGCTGGAGGGCGTGGTCAACGCCTGCGTCGCGCGCGGCGCCGGGGTCAAGGCGGTCACGCTGGGGATTCCGAACCAGACCATGATCGCGCGTTTCGAACTGTCCAACCGCGACACGGCGGGCGGCGAGGACGACGACCTGGATCTGGCGCTGCTGGACCAGCGCAACAACCTGATCGCCTACAGCGGCCACGGCGGCGCCAACGAAAGCGTGACCTTGACCACGCCGCCGATGGGCGTGGTGAAAGTCTGCGTGCTGGGCTACCAGTTGAAGAACGGCGCGTCGACCAGCTACACGATGTCGTACGCCACCGCGATACCGAACGATACCAAGGGTAATCTGAAGGTGGCGTTGCCGGGCGTGGTCAAGCAAGGCGGTTCGAGCAGCGTGGGCGTCAGCTGGAGCGGCCTGGAGCAAGGCAAGCGCTACCTGGGCGGCCTGCAGTTGCTGAATCCGGCCGGCCGCGCGGTGTCGCTGACCGAAATCGGCATCGATACCCGCGACGTCACGCCGCCAGCCGCGACCGCCGCGCGCAAGCGCCTCAGCGCCGCGCAATAACTGCAACCGGCCGCGACAAGAGCCGCGCTCCTTCGGGAACGCGGCTTTTTTTTATCAGTGGCCGTGCGTGAGGAACAGGACGATGACGACGCCGGCGGCGATCAGCAGCACCTGGGGGATGGTTTCGCGCATCGTGGCGCGGCGCTGCATTTGCGGCATCAGGTCGCTGACGGCGATGTAGATGAAGCCCGACGAGGCGAACACCAGCACATACGGGATCAGGCTGCTGGCGCGGTCCAGCGTGTAGTAACCCAGCAAACCGCCGGCGATCGCCAACAGGCTGCACAGCAAATTGTAGATGTAGGCCCGCGTGCGCGAGAAGCCGGCGTTCAGCAGCACGATGAAGTCGCCGATCTCCTGCGGAATCTCGTGCGCGATGATGGCCAGGCCGGTCACCAGGCCCAGCTCCGGGTTGGCCAGGAAGGCGGCCGCGATCAGGATGCCGTCGGTGAAGTTGTGCATGCCGTCGCCGACCAGGATCATCCAGCCGGCCTTGCCCGCCTCGTGCTTGTCGTGGCCGTGATGGTGGTGGTGGCCGTCGCCCTCGTGGTGATGCGAATGGCGCAAGATGGCCAGTTTTTCAAGCAGGAAGAAGGCCAGCAAGCCGGCCAGCAAGGTGGCGAACAGGCTGCGCGCGCTGGCCTGCGATTCGAACGCTTCCGGCAGGGCGTGCAGCAACGACGTCGACAGCATGATGCCGACCGACAGGCTGACCATGCGCTCCACCACCTTCGACAGCAGCGTAAACGAGAACACGGCGGCAGCGGTGATGCTGACGACGCCGGCAAGCGTGGTCGCCAATAAAATGGAGATGAGTATGGGATCGATGTTATAGCCTCTTGTACCTGGAGCCGTGCCGCGCGCAGGCCGGGGGCGCTATTTTACCGCCCAGCCCGCATTTCTGCTTATTTATGGCTATTTCAGGTCAAAAGACGCCGTTTTGCTTGAACCAGGCCTGCAAACGGCCCCAGCCGTCCTTGGCGTCCGCTTCGACGTAGCTCGGGCGGTAGTCGGCGTGGAAGGCGTGGCCGGAGTTCGGGTAAATCACGAAGGTGGACTTGTTCGGTCCCTTGGCCAGGGCCGCCTTCATGATCTCGATCGATTCCTGGCTGATGCCGGTATCCTTCAAGCCGTACAGGCCGAGTACCGGCACCGTCAGAGTGCCAGCGATATCGATCGGATGCCTGGGGAAGTTGGCGTTCGATTCCCCCATCAGGCGGCCGTACCAAGCCACGCCGGCCTTGATGGCCGGGTTGTGCGCGGCGTACAGCCAGGTGATGCGGCCGCCCCAGCAGAAGCCGGTGATGGCGATCTTGTCGCCGTCGCCGCCGTTGGCCTTGGCCCAGGCGACCACCGCGTCGAGGTCGGTCATCACTTGCGCGTCCGGGGTCTTGGCGATGATGTCCTTTTGCAGGTCGGCGATCGAGGAGACCTTTTGCGGATCGCCCTGGCGCACGAACAGGTCCGGCGCCAGCGCCAGATAGCCCAGCTTGGCGAAGCGGCGCGCGACGTCGGCGATGTGTTCGTGGACGCCGAAGATTTCCGAGATCACCAGCACCACCGGCAGGTTCTTCCCGCCTTCCGGCTGGGCGCGATACACCGGCACGGTCTGGCCGTTGACGCTGATGGTGATGGTGCCGGCGGTCAGGCCGGCGCTGTCGGTCTTGACCACGCCCTGCGCCACCACCGGCATCGCGGCGGCGGCGAAGCCGGTGCCCAAGGCGACCTTGAGGAAGTCGCGGCGGTCGACGCCGTCCGACAGCGAGGTTTTCGTCAGCAAGCTTTCAGCATCCCGTTTCAAATCATCCATGCAACCTCCTTAGTTAGGTGTGCGGAAGCACATTCTCAATGTGCTTCCTCCCAATTTTTACCCACGCCGACTTCCGCCGTCAGCGGTACTTTCAATTGCGCCACGCCGGCCATCAGCTCCGGCAGTTTTTGCTTGACCAGTTCCAGCTCCGCGTCCGGCACTTCCAGCACCAGTTCATCGTGCACCTGCATGATCATGCGCGTGCCGAGCTTGGCTTCTTCGAGCCAGCCCTGCACCGCCACCATCGCCAGCTTGATCAGGTCGGCCGCCGTGCCCTGCATCGGCGCGTTGATCGCGGCGCGTTCGGCGCCCTGGCGGCGCGGGCCGTTCGGCGAATTGATCTCCGGCAGCCACAGGCGGCGGCCGAACACCGTCTCCACATAGCCGCGCGCCTTGGCCTGCAGGCGCGTGTCGTCCATATACTGCTTGACGCCCGAGAAGCGCGCGAAATAGCGCTCGATATAGCTTTGCGCCGCGCCGCGCTCGATGCCCAGGTTGGCGGCCAGCCCGAACGCGCTCATGCCGTAGATCAGGCCGAAGTTGATCACCTTGGCGTAGCGGCGCTGCTCGCTCTCGACGCTCTCCGGCGCGACGCCGAAGATCTCGGCGGCGGTGGCGCGGTGAATGTCGACGCCTTCGGCGAAGGCGCGCAGCATGTTCTCGTCCTCCGAGATGTGCGCCATGATGCGCAGCTCGATCTGCGAATAGTCGGCCGAGACGATGTGGCTGCCCGGCGGCGCGATGAAGGCTTCGCGGATGCGGCGGCCTTCCTTGGTGCGGATCGGGATGTTCTGCAGGTTCGGATCGTTGGACGCCAGACGCCCGGTCACCGCCACCGCCTGCGCGTAGTTGGTGTGGACGCGGCCGGTGTCCTTGTTGATGCCCTTCGGCAGCTTGTCGGTGTAAGTCGACTTCAGCTTGGACAGGCTGCGGTATTCCAGCAGCACCTTCGGCAGCGGATAATCCTCGGCCAGCTTTTGCAGCACTTCCTCGTCGGTGGACGGCGCGCCGCTCGGGGTCTTCTTCACCACCGGCAGCTTCAGCTTCTCGAAGAAGATCTCGCCGATCTGCTTCGGCGAGCCGAGGTTGAACGGTTGCTCGGCCAGCTCGTGCGCCTTGGCCTCCAGTTCGATGATGCGCGCGCCCAGCTCGGCCGACTGGATCTCCAGCAGATTGGCGTCGATGTGCACGCCGTTGCGTTCGATCTTTTGCAGCACCACGGCGGTCGGCAGCTCGATGTTACGGTAGATGAAGTTCAGCCTGGCGTCGTCTTCGACCGAGGCTATCATCGCCTGGTGCAGGCGCAGCGTGATGTCGGCGTCCTCCGCCGCGTACTCGGTGGCGCGGCCGATCTCGACCTTGTCGAAAGTGATCATGCTGGCGCCCTTGCCGCACACGTCGACGAACGGGATGGTGGTGTGGTTCAGGTGGCGCAGCGCCAGGCTGTCCATGTCGTGCGGACGGTGCGACTCGAACACATACGATTCCAGCAGCGTGTCGTGGTGGATGCCCTGCAGGCTGACGCCGTGGTTGGCGAAGATGTGGCTGTCGTACTTCAGGTTCTGTCCGACCTTGAGCTTGGCGGCATCCTCCAGCCACGGCTTCAGCTTCGCCAGCACGTATTCGCGCTCCAGCTGCTGCGGCGCGCCCTGGTAGGAGTGCGCCACCGGGATGTAACAGGCCACGCCCGGCTCGACCGACAGCGAAATGCCGACCATCTGCGCGTTCATCGGCTCCAGCGAAGTGGTTTCGGTGTCGACGGCGGTCAACGGCGCGGCGCTGATCAGCGCGATCCACTTGTCCAGCTGTTCGTCGGTGAGCACGGTTTCGTAGTTGGTGCTGACCTTGGCCGGCTCGCCGAACAGGTCGCCGTTGGCGGAGACCGCGCCGCCGGCGGCAGGCTCGGCGGCAGGCGCCTTGAAACCGACCGGCGCCTGCGGCGTGGTCGCGCCCAGCTCGCGCAGCAGCGTCTTGAAGCCGTACTTGGCGAAGAAGGCCTGCAAGGTCTCCTTGTCCTCGGCGCGCGCCACCAGCGATTCGCCGATCGACGCCATGTGTTCGGTCAGGTCGCAATCGAGCTTCACGGTGATCAGCTCGCGGCCCTTCGGCAGCCATTCCAGCGCATCGCGCAGGTTCTGGCCGACCGCGCCGGTGATCTTGTCGGCGTTGGCCATCACGCCGTCCAGCGTATCGTACTGGGTCAGCCACTTCAGCGCCGTCTTCGGGCCGCACTTGGACACGCCCGGCACATTGTCGACGGTATCGCCGATCAGAGTCAGGTAATCGATGATGCGGTTCGGCGGCACGCCGAACTTGGCCAGCACGCCGGCCTCGTCCATCTTCTCGTTGGTCATGGTGTTGATCAGCATGACCTGCGGGTTGACCAGCTGCGCCAGATCCTTGTCGCCGGTCGACACCACCACGTTCATGCCGGCCTGCGCCGCCGACAGCGACAGCGTGCCGATCACATCGTCGGCCTCGACGCCGTCGACCATCAGGATCGGCCAGCCCATGGCCTTGACCGCCTCATGGATGGGCTCGATCTGCAGGCGCAGGTCGTCCGGCATCGAGGCGCGGGTGGCCTTGTATTCGGGATACATGTCGTCGCGGAAGGTCTTGCCCTTGGCGTCGAACACGCAGGCGATGTAGGCGGCCGGGTAATCCATGCGCAAGCGGCGCAGCATGTTGACCATGCCGTGCATGGCGCCGGTCGGATGGCCGTCCGGGCTGCGCAGGTCGGGCAGCGCGTGGAAGGCGCGGTAAAGGTAGCTGGAGCCGTCTACTAACAACAGGGTATTTTGCATAGGAACGAAATAATGGTGAGGACAAAACAGTGACCGCTTTGCCACGAATGCCGCATTATCGCAGGTTTTGACCCCGCGTCCGCCTGGCCGGGGAGCATTTTCAAAATGACAATTCCCACACTCTCCCTAAGGAAACAGCCCATTAAACACAGCGATGGGTGTCTGTTTGTTACAATGGATCATACATAAAAATTTCACGGCTACTTACCTCTTAGGTGATCCATCATGACGCGTCTTTCCCCCCTCTGGCCCGCCCTCCTGCTGACGCTGGTGTCGCATACCGCGTTCGCGCAGTCGACCCCGAGCCAGGCGCCGCCGAAACTGGAGCGGATCGAGGAAGTCGCCGACGATCCGATCACCGTCACGGCCAAGCCGGCGCCGGAAAGCAAAATCACCGAAAAGCGCGACAACAGCGGCAATGTGACCGAAGCGACCGTCAAAAGCGGTCCCAGCACCTACACCCTGAAGCCGAACCGGCCGCCGGGCACCTCGCTGCCGGGCGATATGACCAGCGGTAACAACCGCGGTCCGCAATGGACGGTGATGGAATTCGACCTCGGCAAGAAGAAAAAGAAGACCGTGGACGAGGACAGCGCGCCGGACACCAATACGCCGCCACCGCCGACCGCGAAGTAACCCAAACGCGCCTGCTCCGGCAGGCACCTGCGGCGCGCGCCTGACTGAAGGCGGCGCCGGCCCACCGAACCCATTCAAGCTTGCACATGGCAGTCTTTACCCCGGTCACCCTGGACGATGTCACCCAGTGGATCAAGCAATTCCCCCTCGGATCAGCGCTGGAGCTCAAAGGCATCAGTTCCGGCATCGAGAACAGCAACTTCTTCCTGACGACCGAACGCGGCGAGTTCGTGCTGACGATCTTCGAGAACCTGTCCTTCGAGCAGCTGCCGTTTTACCTCAACCTGATGCGCCACCTCGCCGATCGCGGCGTGGCGGTGCCGGCGCCGGTCGCCAACGACCAGGGCGAGCTGATCGTCGCCCTGCACGGCAAGCCGGCGTCCATCGTCACCAAGCTGGAAGGCAGTTCGCAAATGTCGCCGCGGCCGGCGCACTGCGCCGAAGTGGGCGCGATGCTGGCGCGCATGCACCTGGCCGGCGTCGACTACGAACTGGAGCAGCCGAACCTGCGCGGCCTGGCGTGGTGGAACCAGACCACGCCGCTGGTGCTGCCCTTCCTGTCCGACGACAAGGCGCATTTGCTGCGGGCCGAGATGCACTTCCAGGAAACCTTCGCCGGTTGCGACACCTACCAGCAGCTGCAAAGCGGCCCGGTGCACGCCGACCTGTTCCGCAACAACGTGATGTTCGACGGCGAGCGCCTGACCGGCTTCTTCGACTTCTACTTCGCCGGCTGCGACACCTGGCTGTTCGACGTCGCCGTCACCGTCAACGACTGGTGCATCGACGTCGACACCGGCGTGCTGGACGAGGCCCGTGTGCGCGCGCTGCTGGACGCCTACCACGCGGTGCGGCCGTTCACCGCCGCCGAGCAGACCGCCTGGCAACCGATGCTGCGCGCCGGCGCGCTGCGCTTCTGGCTGTCGCGGCTGTACGACTTCTACCTGCCGCGCGAGGCCGAAATGCTGACGCCGCACGATCCCACCCACTTTGAGCGCATCCTGCGCGAACGCATCGCCAAGCCGGCGCCGGAGCTGTTCTGATGGCCAATATTCCCGCACGCGTCGGCTGGCACTGGGTCAAGCAAGGGCTGGAGGTGTTCCGCAAGCAGCCGGGCGCGCTGATGGCGCTGTTCTTCAGCTGCATGTTCCTGTCGCTGTTTTCCCTGTTCATCCCGCTGGTCGGCGGCATGGCGCCGCTGCTGATGGCGCCGATGTTCAGCGTCGCGCTGCTGCAGGCCTGCGCCGACATCGACCAGGGCAAGCGCGCCATGCCGGGGCTGGTGTTCATCGGCTTCCGCAAGCCGGTGCGCAAGCCGTTGCTGCTGCTGGGCGTGCTGTACCTGCTGGTGATGATGGTGTCGGTCGCTGTGCTGAGCATGCTGGACGGCGGCGTGCTGGTGCAGATGGCCACACGCCAGATCCCGATGGACCAGGGCATGCTGGAGAACTCGCGCAGCGCGCTGTTCGTCTCGTCGGCGGTGTACATGGTGGGGTGGATGCTGACCTGCCTGGCCGCACCGCTGATCTACTGGCAGAAGATGACGCTGGCCAAGGCGCTGTTCTTTAGCGTGGTCACGGTGACGCGCGACCTGAAGGCCTTCCTGACCACGGCGGTGCTGCTGTTCCTGATGTTCCAGGTGTTGACCGCAATCCCGGTGCTGCTGTTCGACTCGCCGCAGATCGAAGTGACGGCCATCTTCACCATCTTCCTGATGATGATCGTGCTGATGCACTGCACGCTGTACGCCAGCTACCGCCAGATCTTCGGACCGCCGCAGGCGGAGCAGCCGGCGGCGGTGGATCTGAGCAAACCCGAATAAGCGTTAGCGGCCCAGCCGCTCCAGCTTGGCGATGCTCAGGTCGAGCACCTTCATGCCGGCGCTGCCGAAGTTGATCTGGGCGCGGGCGTTGCTGCCGCTGCCCTCGATATTGACGATCACGCCCTCGCCGAACTTGCCGTGCTCGACCGACTCGCCGATGCGCCAGCCGGCGCCGGCCGGCGACTTTTGCGCGATCTTCTGCGCGATGGCGTTGTCCGAGCCGACCAGCGGCGCCGCGTCCCAGGCCGACTTCTTGTTGCCGGACCAGTGCGACTGCACCTTCGGCGACAGCCACTTCAGCGACTCCTCCGGCAACTCATCGAAGAAGCGCGACTTCATGTTGTAGCGGGTCTGGCCGTGCAGCATGCGGGTCTGCGCGAAGCACATGTACAGGCGCTGGCGCGCGCGGGTGATCGCCACGTACATCAGGCGGCGCTCCTCTTCGACGCCGTCATGCTCGCGCGAGCTCGACTCGTGCGGGAACAAGCCCTCCTCCAGCCCGGTGATGAAGACATTGTTGAACTCCAGCCCCTTGGCCGAGTGCACCGTCATCATCTGCACCGCCTGCTGGCCGACGGTGGCCTGGTTGTCGCCCGCCTCCAGCGACGCGTGCGACAGGAAGGCCGACAGCGGCGACATCACGGTGGCCAGCGGCGCGTCGGCGTCGATGATCTCGAAGCCATCCTCGTTGACGATCGGCACGCCGGACTGGGCCTGCGACTGCGGTCCCAGATGCGCCGGCGCGCCATGGCCGAAGCCCTCCTCCGAGACGAACTGGGTGGCCGCGCTGACCATCTGCTCCAAGTTCTCGATGCGGTCGGCGCCTTCTTTTTCGGTTTGATAATGCGTCAGCAGGCCGCTGGATTCCAGCACCACGCGCACCAGTTCCGGCAAGGCCATCTGCTGGGTCTCGAAACGCGCACCCTCGATCAGCTTGACGAAGCCGCCCAGCGACGAGCCGGCTTTGCCGGCCACATACGGCACCGCCGCGTACAGCGAGATGCGGTGCTGGTCGGCGGCCGCCTGCAAGGCCTCGATCGAACGCAGGCCGATGCCACGGGTCGGGAAATTGACCACGCGCAGGAAGGCCGAATCGTTGTGCGGATTGTCCATCAACTGGAGATAGGCGATCGCATGCTTGACCTCGGCGCGCTGGAAGTAGCGCAGGCCGCCGTAGACGTGGTACGGAATGCCGGCCGAGAACAGCGCATGCTCGATCACGCGGGATTGCGCGTTGGAACGGTACAGCACCGCGATCTCGCTGCGGGCGGCGCCGTCGGCGATCAGGTTCTTGGTTTCCTCGATGATCCACTGCGCCTCGGCCAGGTCGGAGCTGGCCTCGAAGATGCGGACCGGCTCGCCGTGGCCGGCGTCGGTGCGCAGGTTCTTGCCCAGGCGCTTGCTGTTGTTGGCGATCAGCACGTTGGCGGCGTCGAGGATGTGGCCGTGCGAGCGGTAGTTCTGCTCCAGCTTGATCAGATTCTTGACGTTGAACTCGCGCTCGAAGGCGCTCATGTTGCCGACGTTGGCGCCACGGAAGGCGTAGATGCTCTGGTCATCGTCGCCGACCGCGAACAGCACGCCGCCGCCGCGTTCGCCGTGGCCGGCCAGCAGCTTCAGCCACTTGTATTGCAGATCGTTGGTGTCCTGGAACTCGTCGACCAGGATGTGCTGGAAGCGTTGCTGGTAGTGTTCGCGCAGCGGCTGGTTACGGCTCAACAATTCATAGGTGCGCAGCAGCAGCTCGGCGAAATCGACCACGCCTTCGCGCTGGCACTGATCGTCGTACATCTGGTACAGCTCGCACTTCTTGCGCTCATCAGCGTTGTAGGGCTCGATCTTGTTGGCGCGCAGGCCCTGGTCCTTGGCGCCGTTGATGAAGTACATCACCTCTTTCGGCGGAAACTTCTCATCATCGACATTGTTCGCCTTCAGCAAGCGCTTAATCGCCGACAACTGATCCTGCGAATCGAGGATCTGGAAGGTTTGCGGCAGGGCCGCGTCGCGATGGTGGGTGCGCAGCAAGCGATTGCACAGGCCGTGGAAGGTACCGATCCACATGCCGCGCGTATTAATCGGCAACATCGCCGACAAACGCGTCAGCATTTCCTTGGCGGCTTTATTGGTGAAGGTCACCGCCAGGATGCCGGACGGCGACACCTGGCCGGTCTGGATCAGCCAAGCGATGCGGGTGGTCAGAACGCGGGTTTTGCCGGAGCCGGCGCCGGCGAGAATCAGGGCGCTCTGGGCCGGCAGGGTCACGGCAGCGAGTTGTTCGTCGTTGAGATTATGAAGAAGATTTTGCATCCCGTGATTATACGCACTCCGGGGTCAGAGCTAAAAACTGGACACGGGCTCAACCGTAGCGGCCGCTACGGTTGAGCCCGTGTCCAGTTTTTAGCTCTGACCCCGGAGTTTAGGACTTAGGCGGGGGCCGGGGCCGGGGTGGCTTTGCCGTTTTTGACCGAGTCGCGGATCAGCTCTTTGAGGGCGCGCTCGGCTTCGCGGCTGGCGCGGCCCTGCTCGCGGCCCAGCTCTTGCATCCGCTTGCTGAGCTCGGCCATCGGCTTGCTGGCTTCGGACATCCTGGCGCTCAGCTCGCGCAGCGGGCCTTGCGCCGCCGCCAGTTGCGCGTGCTGCGCCGACATCTCGCGGCTGTATTGCGCCATCTGCTGCTTCAGCGGCTCCATGTCGGCCATCAGCTTTTCTTGCTTTTCGCGGAATTTGGCGATGCGCTCTTGACTACCGTCACGCTCCATCTCGCGCACCGCTTGCTCGATGCGGCGGCCGATCGATTCCTGCTGGCGCCCCACTTCCTCCATCTTGCGCTGCACGCGCTCGATTTCGCGGTTCTGGCCGATGTCGGTGACGCGGGTTTTGGCTTCCATCTCGGCGCCGATCGCTTCCATCACTTTGCCGTGCACGTCCATTTTCTTGCCCTGCTCGTCCATCGCCGCGCTGATGCGGTTCGATTCGGCCCACGCTTCGTTGGCCTTGGCCAGCACCGCCGGGTCGCGGATGACGTAGGACTTTTCGCCTTCGCGGAACCAGATGAAGTCGCTCTTCAGCGTGCGGCGCATGTCTTCGATCACCGGCAGGTCTTTGTGGTTGACGGAGACGATCATGCGGTCGCTGTCGTGCGGCACCAGCGCGTAGGTCAGGCCGGCATCGCGCTGATTCACGCTCAAGCGTTCGAAACGCATGGTGCGGCTGGCGGGAATGGCCGGCGTGGCGCTGACCGTCGAGATCACGCGCACCGTCGGCGCGGGGGATATCGCTGGCATGGCAGGGGCGGCGGCAATCGCGGGAGCGGCCGGGGTGGACGGGACGGCGGGGAGCGCAGGCACCGCCGGGGCGGCCGGGGCTGCGGGGGCCGCCGGTGCGGCTTCGGCGGCCACTGGGGCGGCTGGCGCGGCCGGGGCGATGGCTGCGGATGCGGCGGCCGGAGCGGCCGGAGCAGCCGGTGCGACTGGTGCAACGGGTGCCGGTGCGGCGGGCGGTTCGGGCATGGCGCGCATTTCGGCCGCTTCGGGTGCGGCCGGTGGCGCCGGCGGTTCGGCGACTTCCATCATGGCCGGCGCTTCGGGCGGCTCGGGCACGGCCGGCGGTGGCGGCGCGGCGTGGGCGTAGAACACGGCGCCGGCGGCGAACAGGCCGAGCAGCGGCATCGCCATCTTCCAGCTCACCGGTTCGACATCGGGACGCAGCAGGCGTTTGATTCGTGACATGAGATTTCCTCCATGAGCCGCGTGGGCTAGTTGTGTGGTGGCGAACTGGAAACGATCCAGTTCCGACAGGGCTTGCGCCAGCCTTTGCGGCTGGCCCAGCTTGGCGACTGCGAGGTCGTCGGCGATTTGTTCCCGCTCGATCCGTATCCTGCGCGACAAGGCCCAAACACTAGGGTGATAGAACAGCACGATCTCGATCGCGCTTTGTATGAGATTGACCAGATAGTCGTTCCGCTTGATGTGCGCCAGCTCGTGCGCCAGCAGCGCTTCCAGCAGCTCCGGCGGCATGCCGGTCACCAGCGCGGTCGGCACCAGCACGATCGGGCGCCAGCAGCCGGCGGTGATCGGGCTGTCCAGCTTGTCTGCCACGCCGAGCCGCACGTGGGTCTCGATGTCGAAACGGCGCGCCAGTTCGGACAAACGGCGCTGCCAGTAATGATTGACCGTGTATTCGTCGGGACGGGTGCGCTCGGCCACCCACTTCAGGCCGATCGCCAGCCGCAGCGACATCAGCGCGGCGCCGGCCAGCCACAGGCCGACCACCCACGGCAATTGGCGGCGCAGCACGCTTTCGGCGGCGGCCAGCGTGTCGTCGTCGAACATGACGGGGATGATCGCGGCCGCGCCTTGCCACAGCGAGGCGGCGATGCCTTGCCCGGCGGCGGAAGCGCCGACGGCGGCGTTGGCGTTGGCGGCATTGCTGGCGGCGTTGGCGGCGTTGGCGGCGCTGCCGGCAACTCCGGCGGCGTTGGCGGCGCTCGCGGCGGCGCCGCCGCCGGTGTCGGCCAGCGACATCAGGATCGCGCTCAGCGGCAGCGCGGCGCACAGCAGCATGGCGGCGCAGCAGACGGCGTAGCGCGTCTGCGGACGGGCGCCGCGCAGCAGGTACATCGCCAGCGTCACGCCCCAGCCGATCAGCAGACCTTGCCAGACGAAGTGCAACAGCGCCCAGCCGATGGCGGGCACCAGGGCGGATAGCAGGCTACTCATGAGCGCCCGCCCGCCGTGTGTTGTTGTTGATGCGTGGTGGTTTCATGCCGCACTCCCAGTCGATGGATGTAGAATAAATTATCTAGATTGCGTTGTCTAGAACTTTTTTTCTACATCCATGCGGCGGCGGCGATCATGGTTTAACGCGGGCGCTTGGCGCTGATGGTCACGACCGGCATCTTGACACCGTCGACCACCGCCATCTTGACCGAGCCGGCATCGATGGCCGGAGTGGCGCGCACCGCGGCGCTGGCGTAGCTGGTGGCGCACAGGATGACGGCGCTGGCGATGAAGATGACTTCCATGTTTTTCAGTACGTTCATGATGTTTCTCCTTCAGTGGTGGGCCTTGTTTCGATGACTCCACTGTAGACAAACACCCCGCGCAACGCGCGCGGATTGCGACGAACTGCAGCTTTGGCGCACCAAAGCGCAGGTCGTCGCGACGGACCGTTAGTAAAGGACCACGGAGCGGATCGACTCGCCGCTCTTCATCAGATCGAAGCCCTGGTTGATGTCTTCCAGCTTCAGGCGATGGGTGATCAGGTCGTCGATGTTGAGCTTGCCCTCCATGTACCAGTCGACGATCTTCGGCACGTCGGTGCGGCCGCGCGCGCCGCCGAAGGCCGAACCCTTCCACTCGCGCCCGGTCACCAGCTGGAACGGACGGGTGGAGATTTCCTGCCCGGCCGCCGCCACGCCGATGATGATCGACTTGCCCCACCCTTTGTGGCAGCACTCCAGCGCCTGGCGCATCAGTGTGGTGTTGCCGACACACTCGAACGAGTAATCGGCGCCGCCGTCGGTCAGCTGGATGATGGTGTCGACCACGTTTTCCACTTCGTTCGGGTTGATGAAGTGGGTCATGCCGAACTTGCGCGCCATTTCCTGGCGCGCCGGGTTGATGTCGACGCCGATGATCTTGTCGGCGCCGACCATCTTGGCCGCCTGAATCACGTTCAGGCCGATACCGCCCAGGCCGAACACGACCACGTTGGCGCCCGCCTCCACCTTGGCGGTGAACAGCACCGCGCCGACGCCGGTGGTGACGCCGCAACCGATGTAGCAAACCTTGTCGAACGGCGCATCCTCGCGGATCTTGGCCAGCGCGATCTCCGGCACGACGATATAGTTCGAAAAGGTCGACGTGCCCATGTAGTGGAAGATCGGCTTGCCGTCGATGGAGAAGCGGCTGGTGGCGTCCGGCATCAGGCCGCGTCCCTGGGTCGAGCGGATCGACTGGCACAGGTTGGTCTTTTGCGACAGGCAGAATTTGCACTGCCGGCATTCCGGCGTGTACAGCGGAATGACGTGGTCGTCCTTCTTCAGCGTCTTGACGCCGGGACCGACGTCGACCACGACGCCCGCGCCTTCATGGCCGAGAATGGCCGGGAAGATGCCTTCCGGATCGGCGCCGGACAGCGTGTAGTAATCGGTGTGGCAAATGCCGGTGGCCTTGATCTCGACCAGCACTTCGCCTTCGCGCGGACCGCCCAGCTCGACTTCTTCGATCGTCAGCGGCTTGCCCGCCTGCCATGCTACGGCTGCTTTGGTTTTCATTGTTCGTCCTGTGGCTGCGTTATTCGGGGAATCCGGAACGGCGGGCCGTTCCGGTGATCCGCCATGATAGCAAGCCGGGGACGATCTGTGGGCGTGTCGGCCCTGCGCGGTTACTGCGGTTCCAGCGGCATGGTCGGGCCGATGCCCAGCAGCTCGGACACGGTGCGCCACAGCTGGCGCGGCGAAGTCCACGGCTTCGGCAGGAAAGCGCTGCCGGCGTTGTGCTGGTCCGGATGACGCGCCGAATACACCAGCAAGCGGGCCTCGGACTGCTGGGTGCGCAGCTGCGGCAGCAGCTCGGCGCCGTCGCCATCGGGCAGGTCGGGGTCCATCACCACCAGCGCGAACTGCTCTTTTTCCAGCAGTTCCAGCGCGGCGGCCATGGTCGGCACGTGGGTCACCTGGGTTTCCGGCACCAGCAGCGCGGCCAGCACCAGCGCCGCGTCGTGGTCGCTATCGATGTGCAACACGCGCGGCGCGGCCGCGAAGATGGAAAATCCGATGGCGCCGCCTTCTTGGTCGCTGAAGGGACGATAGGTGCTAGTGGTGAAATCATTGGTCATGGGAGCTCTCCGCACAAAATACAAGCTCGGCGGAGTTGGGCCGAAGGAATCGGGGGTGGCGCAGGGGAAAGGCAGCCGGGAGGCGGCAGGTGCAGGTTGGAGGCCCCGCCGCTTTATCGGGCCGGCGGATATTGTGTATCCGCCGCCGACAGAGAGAAGTGTATAACAAAAATGCCGGAGAACAAGAAAAATTGCCGACGGCGTTTACTTTTTGAGACGCTGGCTGAACGCGGTGTGCAAACTGTTCAGGGTTTCCTCGGCGGCCAGCAGCTGATCGGCCACTTCGTTGACCTTGCGCCGGTTGGAACGGGCGTGGTCGCGCAGCACCTCGAAGGCGGTGTTGCGGTCGGTTTGGAACTTGCACATCAATAGGCCGACGGCCAGGCTGGTCTCGCGGCCGGCGGCCAGCGCGGCGTTCAGATTCAGTTCGGTGCGGCGCAGCTGGCGGATTTCGTCGGCGCGCGCCAGACCGGCGGCGAACGCCGGCATCAGGTGCTTTTCGTCGACCGGTTTGACCAGGAAGCCGACCGCGCCATAGGAGGCGGCTTGCTTGCCGGCGTCGGCGTCGCCGCGGCCGGACAGGAACATGAACGGCACCGAGCTGGTGGCGTGCAGTTGCTTGGCCAGTTCCAGGCCGGTCATGCCCGGCATGTGGATGTCCAGCAGGGCCAGGTCGGGCTCGCGCTGCGCGATCAGTTGCAGCGCTTGTTCCGCCGATGCGGCTTTGAGCACGTCGTAACCGGCGTGGCCGAGGACTTCACCGAGGAAGTCGAGCAGCAGTTGATCGTCGTCGACGATAAGGATCAGACGCTTCGGGCTGGAAGTTAAGGGCATGGGGGCGGCAACCTTTGGCTATTACTAACGCCCCAATTATAAAGCGGAAAACCCTCCGCACTTCAAGCGTTTTATTGCTTTGCAAAAAGAGCCTGAAAACGCCGCACCGCGGCCGCCACACTTTCAGCCTGATAGACACTGCTGATCGCGGCCACCATGTCCACGCCCCGCGCCACCAGCGGGGCGGCGTTGTCCGGGGTCATGCCGCCGATCGCCACGCTCGGGACGCGGATCGCGGCGCGGGCGTGGTCGAGGAGTTCCAACTTGGTAGTCACTGCGTATTTTTTCACCCGCGACGGGTAGAAGCCGCCGAAGGCGACGTAGCTGGCGCCGGCGGCCTGGGCGTCCAGCGCCAGTTGCAGGTCGCCGTAGCAGGAGGCGCCGACGATCTTGTCCGGGCCGAGGCGGGCGCGCACTTCGGCGACGTCGGTGCCGGTGCCGCCGACGTGGACGCCGTCGGCGTCGAGCTGCGCGCACAGGTCGAGGTGGTCGTTGACGATGAAGGGGACGCGGTAGCGCCGGCACAAGGCCAGCAGCGCGCCGGCTTGTTCCTCGCGCAGCGCCGGCGCGGCTTCCTTGTGGCGGTATTGCAGCATGGCGATGCCGGGACCGGCGGCCAGCGCCTGTTCGCTCAGGTCGAGCAGGCGGGCGGTGTCGTCCCAGTTGGGGGTGACCAGGTAGAGTCCTTGCATGGTGTGCTCCTTTTCTAACGGTTAGCGCAGCGGGATGCGTTGTCCCGGCGCGACGGTGTAGGCGTCGCGCAAGGCGGCGTAGACGTAGTGCTGCGCCTGCTCAAGCGCGGCGGCGGTCGGCAGGCCCAGGGCCAGTTGGCCGGCGATGGCGGACGCCAACGTGCAGCCGCTGCCGTGGAAGGCACCGTCCAGCCGCATCCAGCGCCAGACGCGCTGGCCGGACGCCGCCGGGTCGGCAAAGGCGGGGCCGGCGCCGGGGCCGAACCAGCGGTTGACCACCTCGTTGCCGTCGCCATGGCCGCCGGTGATCAGCACATGGCGGCAGCCGCGCGCGCGCAGGATTTGCGCCTGGGCGTCGGACGGCGCGGCGTGCGGCCGAGCGCCGGCGAGTGCCAGCGCTTCGGGGCCGTTGGGCGTCAGCACGGTCGTCAGCGGTAGCAGCGGCGACAGGGCTTGCGCCGCGTCGTCGCGCGACAGCAGGTCGCCGTGGCCGCTGGCCAGCACCGGGTCCAGCACCACCGGCAGCTCCGGCTGGCGCCGGCGCAAACCGGCGATCACCTGTGCGATCATCTGCGCGTTGGCGGCGCTGCCGGTGATGCCGATCTTGACCGCGCCGATGTGCATCTTGTCGATCAGCGCCTGCGCCTGCCGCAGCAGCAGCTCGGGATCGACCGGCCACACGCCGTAGACGCGATCGTTGTCCTGCGCCGTCAACGCGGTGGCGACGGTGAGCGCATGCGCGCCCTGCGCCGCCACCGCCTGCGCATCGGCGACGATGCCGGCGCCGCCCGACGGATCCAGCCCGGCGAACACCAGCACGCAGGGACGCGAGCTTGTGGCCGGCGCCGTCATGCCAACCGGCCCGCCATCGGCGACGATGGCGAGGCGGCGAACTTGCGGGCGATGCGGCCGGCCAGGTATGCCTCCCTGCCGGCTTGCACGCCCAGCTTCATGGCGCGCGCCATGCGCACCGGATCGCGCGCGCCGGCGATGGCGGTGTTCATCAGCACGCCGTCGCAGCCCAGCTCCATCGCGATGGCCGCATCCGACGCGGTGCCGACGCCGGCATCCACCAGCACCGGCACCCTGGCCTGCTCGATGATCAGCGACAGGTTCCACGGATTGAGGATGCCCATGCCGGAGCCGATCAGCGACGCCAGCGGCATCACCGCGACGCAACCGATGTCCTCCAAAATCTTGGCCTGGATCGGATCGTCGCTGCAATACACCATGACGTCGAAGCCATCCTTGACCAGCGCCTCGGCCGCGACCAGCGTTTCCGGCATGTGCGGGAACAGCGTCCTCTCGTCGCCCAGCACCTCCAGCTTGACCAGCTTATGGCCGTTCAACAGCTCGCGCGCCATCTGCAAGGTGTAGACCGCGTCCTTGGCGGTGTAGCAGCCGGCCGTGTTGGGCAGGATGGTGTACTGCGACGGCGGCAGGAAGTCCAGCAGGCTTGGCGCCTTCGGATCCTGGCCGATGTTGACGCGGCGGATCGCCACCGTGATGATCTCCGCCTCGGCGGCATCGGTGGCCTCGCGCGTTTGCGGCAAGTCCTTGTACTTGCCGCTGCCGACCAGCAGCCGCGATGTGTAGCTCTTGCCCGCGATGGTGAGTAAATCCGTATTGCTCATAATGTCTCCTGATATGTTTAACCGCCGCCGATGGCGCGCACGATGTCGACCTTGTCCTGCGGCTGCAGCACGCGCTGCGGCCACTGCTGGCGCGGCACCACCGAGCGGTTGACCGCCAGCGCCAGCGCCTGCCCCGTCAACGCCAGCGCGTCCACCAGCTGATCCAGCGTTTGCTGCGGCGGCACCTGGTGCGGCGCGCCGTTCAATTCGATGCTGATCATGCCGGCCTCACAGCTTGCGATACAGCTCGGCGCCGTTCTTGATGAACTCCACCGCCTTGACCTGCATGCCCTGCTGCAGCGCCGCGCCGTCCGACATGCCGTTGGCCGCCGCGTACTCGCGCACCTCCTGCGTGATCTTCATCGAGCAGAAATGCGGGCCGCACATCGAACAGAAATGCGCCACCTTGGCCGAGTCCTTGGGCAGGGTCTCGTCGTGGAACTCGCGCGCCTTATCGGGATCGAGGCCGATGTTGAACTGGTCGTCCCAGCGGAACTCGAAGCGCGCCTTGGACAGTGCGTTGTCGCGGATCTGCGCGCCGGGATGGCCCTTGGCCAGGTCGGCCGCGTGGGCGGCGATCTTGTACGTGATGATGCCGTCCTTGACGTCGTTCTTGTCCGGCAGGCCGAGGTGCTCCTTCGGCGTCACGTAGCACAGCATCGCGGTGCCGTACCAGCCGATCTGCGCCGCGCCGATGCCGGAGGTGATGTGGTCGTAGCCGGGGGCGATGTCGGTGGTCAAAGGGCCCAGCGTGTAGAACGGCGCTTCGTGGCATTGTTCCAGTTGCAGGTCCATGTTCTCTTTGATGAGCTGCATCGGCACGTGGCCGGGGCCTTCGATCATCACCTGCACGTCGTGCTTCCAGGCGATCTGGGTCAGTTCGCCGAGGGTCTTCAGTTCGCCCAGCTGCGCCTCGTCGTTGGCGTCGTAGATCGAGCCGGGGCGCAGGCCGTCGCCCAGCGAGAACGAGACGTCGTAGGCCTTCATGATCTGGCAGATCTCTTCGAAGTGCGTGTACAGGAACGATTCCTTGTGATGCGCCAGGCACCACTTGGCCATGATCGAGCCGCCGCGCGAGACGATGCCGGTCAGCCGCTTGGCCGTCAGCGGCACGTAGCGCAGCAGCACGCCGGCGTGGATGGTGAAGTAGTCGACGCCCTGCTCCGCCTGTTCGATCAGCGTGTCGCGGTAGATTTCCCAGGTCAGGTCCTCGGCCTTGCCGTTGACCTTTTCCAGCGCCTGGTAGATCGGCACGGTGCCGATAGGTACGGGGCTGTTGCGGATGATCCATTCGCGGGTTTCGTGGATATGCTTGCCGGTCGACAGGTCCATGACGTTGTCGCCGCCCCAGCGGATGGCCCAGGTCATCTTCTCGACCTCTTCGCCGATCGACGAGGTGACGGCGGAGTTGCCGATGTTGGCGTTGATCTTGACCAGGAAGTTGCGGCCGATGATCATCGGTTCGATTTCCGGGTGGTTGATGTTGGCCGGGATGATGGCGCGGCCACGGGCGATTTCCTCGCGCACAAATTCGGCCGTGATGGTGGCGGGGATGCTGGCGCCGAACGATTGGCCTGGATGTTGGCGGCCCATCAGCTCGGCCAGGCGCTGGCCCATCGGGCCGGAGGTCTTCAGGTTTTCCAGGTATTCCTGGCGGCGCAGGTTTTCGCGGATCGCGACGAATTCCATTTCCGGCGTGATGATGCCCTGGCGGGCGTAGTGCATCTGGGTGACGTTCTTGCCGGCGCGGGCGCGGCGTGGCTTGCGGTGCAGGTTGAAACGCAGCTCGGCCAGGGCTGGATCGGCCAGGCGTTGCTTGCCGTAGTCGGAGGTCGGGCCGTCGAGTTCCTCGGTGTCGTCGCGCTCCAGGATCCACGGCAGGCGCGGCGTTGCGGCCAGGCCGGAGCGGATGTCGATCTCGGCGTCCGGGTCGGTGTATGGGCCGGAGGTGTCGTAGACGTAGATCGGCGGATTGGCTTCGAAGCCGAACGACGCCGGCGTGTCGGACTGCGTGATTTCGCGCATCGGCACGCGGATATCGGGGCGGCTGCCTTCGACGTAGACCTTGCGGGAATTGGGTAGTGGCTTGATCGCTGCCTCGTCCACGGTGGCGGTGGCGGACAGGAATTTCGGGTTGGCGTTCATTTTGGCTCCTTGGGTGGCTACAGGAGCCAGCAAAGGAGGTTGGACGGCACCGCGCCCGGAATGGATGGGCGGCGGCGTTATCCTAAGCTTCCCTTCGCTGGCATTATCCAGATCAGGTTCGGAGGGTATTTCTCACCCGCGCATCGCGTTGCGACTTGCAGGACCCCTAGCGTTTGCCGCCTTGCGGCAGCCCGTCGATTATAACCGTGCCTTAAATTTTTACCAGCAGATTCTGCTGTCGCTGAAAAACTCTGCGCGACCAAGCGAGTCTAAGCGCGTTGTCTGTCTCAACTTCCACTATCATTGGTAGCGCTGTCGTTACAAAGAGTGAGTCTTCCTCTTTGACGAGATGTTATCCTGAATAACGCTGCCAGAGTTCGGCCATAAGCCGTCGCTTGTACTAAGAGAATTTTGAGAAATGTATGCAATGGTCAAAGCTTAAAAAGCATGTCAAGGATCGTATCGCCGAAAGCCTTGCTAGTCGCATCGAAATAAATCAGACGCGATATCGTCATTCGCATGATCAGGAAGGCGAGTTCTGGATCACCTTCGGCAAGGAGCGCATTTTTAGCGCAGGATCGCTGACTTACCTGTCCACACTAGGACAAGTAGTAAGCGACAATCGTGCAACTGGTGCACCGTTAGCCGAAGCATACAAACAAGCTTGGCCGGTCTTGGAAAATAAGGGCGTCATGCTGCTGGAAGAAATCAACAAGGACCTGTTTTGCAGCTTAAGTCAAACCATTGAGGAAATGCTAGAACATCGAAATCCTGTGATTCGTGGCTTGGCAGTTGTTGATGCTCGATATGGTAAGCGCCGCTTGGAATTGTTCAATCCCGTTGGGGAACATTCCCTTGTCCAGAGTCTATATCGATTCCGGTGCGAAGCAGAGGGCGTGAAGCCTTCGGTTCGCTCTTTGGTTTAGACGCCAACAGACCAGTAGCTGCCGTTCGCTGTAAGAACGAGAGACATTAAAGTAAGGCATGGCGTAAAAGGTTCTGCGAGGCGACATATAAGCTCTGGCAGGAAGGTATGTTCCGGCACCTGCTAGTGTCTGGTGGTCAAACGGCGAACCTTTCTCGATCTGAGGCAGACGTCATAGCAGAGGAATTAGTGAGGCTGGGCATACCTGACGACATTCTCATATTGGAATCTGAAGCGACCAACACAGGCGAAAACGTACGGTTTGGCCGGGCCAAAGTGGCTGAGGTGATAGGTCTCGATGAGATACGCACTATAGCCACCATTATCCAGTCTCAACAGTAATATAATTAACAGGTTTTCAATCACCAGACCGATACCATGCGCCGCCTGCTCGCCCTGTCGTCACTGCTCCTGGCTATGCCTATGGCGATTGCAGCAGTCCCGGTCGATATTCACCTTCCAGCCAATGACAGGACCTGCACCAGCGCCGCGCCCTGCCCAGTCGCGGTCCTCAGTCCTGGGTATGGACTCAAGGGCGCCGACTATTCTTTCATCACTACCCGACTGACCGCAATGGGTTACATGGTCGTCGCGTTGGAGCAATCCGGTGGCGGCAAGATGATGGATCCGGATGCCGATCGCGTGACGCAACTGCACGCGCTGGCCCGATTGGGGGCCCAGTCTCTCGCGACCGCGCTCGATGCAACCTCGGTGAGATATCCGCAATTTAATTGGCGGCAGTTGCTGCTTGTCGGTCACTCGCTCGGGGGCGATAGCTCGGCCTTGTTCGCTACCGAGAACACCGAACGCGTTTTCGGTTTGATCACACTGGATAACCGGCGGCTCGCGCTTCCCCGTTCGTCCAAGACCCACGTCCTCACGATCCGCGCCAGCGATACCACGGCGGACTCGGGCGTTTTGCCAACCGAGGAAGAGCGGAGCCGATATGGCAGCTGCGTGGTTCACATTGAAGGCTCGCGCCACAACGATATGCAAGATGAAGGCAGCGAACAACTGAAGAGCCGGATTACATCCGCCATTGACACTTTCCTCGCTCCGGCATCTGCTCCAAAGTACGCCTGCGACCGAGATTCCAATCTGGGCTAACGACGTCTCAAGAGCGAAATAATGAAGCTACGGGATGAGATAGCCCCCTGATTCACCGTACACGGCCTATGCGCTATTCTTACGGATAGGAATAGGACTGTGCATATGACTAGGAACAAGCAAACAATCGAGGTTGTAACGGTAAGCGAAGAGCGCCG
>NZ_JAADJT010000007.1 GCF_011090165.1 Duganella aceris | reverse complement strand
AAACTCTAGTTGACGGAAAGGAGGCGTGGCGCGATAAAATCACCACACTGAACAGCTGAATTTGACCTGACAGTCGCAGGCTTCAAACCGGGTAACTGTCAGATCAAGTCGCGATCACTACAGTTGAAGGATTGCAGGCACGCACTTTAACAACGCTAGGTTCGATGGCCGGTGCTAAGCCGATTCGCAGGGAACGTTGCCATCGAGGTCCACTACCTGCGGCCGCTATGCCAGCGCTAGTCGATTGAAATGGCATATCGGTTGTGCCTTTGCCGCATTCAATCTGCTTGTGGCGGCTGCCAGCCCAAGACGGGTCCGACATGCACCGAAACTCCATAGGCAAAAGAGTCCTGCTTATAAGGAGCTCCGCAATAGAGAATGAAGTATCGGATTTCCTCGGACATTGGCGCACATCTGAGGACAAAAAAAACCGCAGTCTCCTATGAGAACTGCGGTTTTTTATGCTTCTTTGTACCTTCCGGTACTAATCTTGGCGGAGAGAGGGGGATTCGAACCCCCGATAGGCTATGAACCTATACACGCTTTCCAGGCGTGCGACTTCAACCACTCATCCACCTCTCCTGCATTCTTCCCCTTCCGGAGAAGCCGCGAATTATAGCAAAGATTCCGGGGAGTACCAACATTATTTGCCTCTCCGGCCTCTTAACTGCTCCAACGCGTACCTTATAGCGAACTCCGTATGGATTCCCGCTTTCGCGGGAATGACGGTGGGTTGGCTTAGGAGGCTTCTTTCAGCTGCTCCAGGATCGCTGGATTTTCCAGCGTGGAGACATCCTGCGTAATCGTCTCGCCCTTGGCCAACACGCGCAGCAGGCGACGCATGATCTTGCCCGAGCGCGTCTTCGGCAGATTATCCCCAAACCGAATCTCTTTCGGCTTGGCGATCGGGCCAATCTCCTTGGCCACCCAATTGCGCAGCTCCAGCGCGATGCGCTTGGCGTCTTCACCCGTCGGCCGCGCCTGCTTCAGCACGACGAACGCGCAGATCGACTCACCGGTCGTATCGTCCGGCTTGCCCACCACCGCAGCCTCGGCCACCAGCGGATTCGCCACCAGCGCCGATTCGATCTCCATCGTGCCCATGCGGTGACCCGACACGTTCAACACGTCATCGATACGCCCGGTGATCGTGAAGTAGCCAGTATCCTTGTTGCGGATCGCGCCGTCGCCGGCCAGGTACATCTTGCCGCCCAGCTCATCCGGGAAGTAGCTCGACTTGAACCGGTCCGGATTGTTCCAGATCGTGCGGATCATCGACGGCCACGGACGCTTGACCACCAGTATCCCGCCCTGCCCGTTCGGCACGTCGACACCAGCCTCGTCCACGATCGCGGCCATGATGCCCGGCAGCGGCAAGGTGCACGAGCCTGGCACCATCGGCGTTGCGCCCGGCAGCGGGGTGATCATGTGGCCGCCGGTCTCGGTCTGCCAGAAGGTGTCGACGATCGGGCATTTCTCGCCGCCGACCTGGGTGTAGTACCACATCCACGCTTCCGGATTGATCGGCTCGCCCACCGTGCCCAGCAGCCGCAGCGACGACAGGTCGTAGTTCTTCGGATGCACCTTCGGGTCCACGTCCGACGCCTTGATCAGCGATCGGATCGCGGTCGGCGCGGTGTAAAAGATGCTGACCTTGTGCTTGGCGATGGTGTCCCAGAAGCGGCCGGCGTTCGGGTAGGTCGGCACGCCTTCGAACACCACCTGCGTCGCGCCCACCGCCGTCGGGCCGTAGGCGATGTAGCTGTGGCCGGTCACCCAGCCGATGTCGGCGGTGCACCAGTAGACGTCGCTCGGCTTGATGTCGAACGACCATTTCATCGTCAGCGCGGCCCACAGCAGGTAGCCGCCGCTCGAATGCTGCACGCCCTTCGGCGTGCCGGTCGAACCGGAGGTGTACAGGATGAACAGCGGGTGCTCGGCGTCGACCCATTCCGGTTCGCATTCGGCCGGCTGATTGGCGACCAGCTCGTGCAGCCAGATGTCGCGCCCTTCCTTGAAGCCGATGTCGCCGCCGGTGCGTTGGTAGACGATCACGTCCTTGATGGTGTCGCAGCCGCCCAGCGCCAGCGCTTCGTCGACGATGGCTTTCAGCGGCAGGTGCTTGCCGCCGCGCAGTTGCTCGTCGGCGGTGATGACGGCGACCGCGCCGGCGTCGATGATGCGCTCCTGCAGCGATTTGGCCGAGAAGCCGCCGAACACCACCGAGTGGGTGGCGCCGATCCGTGCGCACGCTTGCATCGCGGCCACGCCTTCCACCGACATCGACATGTAGATGATGACGCGGTCACCCTTCTTGATGCCGCGCGATTTCAAACCGTTGGCGAATTTGCAGACCTTCTCGTGCAATTCCTTGTAGCTGACGTTGACCGATTTGCCGTCGTCCGCTTCGAAGATGATGGCGGTCTTGTCGCCGTTGCCGTTCTCCAGATTGCGGTCCAGGCAGTTGTACGAGACGTTCAGGTGGCCGCCTTCGAACCATTTGTAGAACGGGGCGTCGTCTTCGTTCAGCGTGCGCGTGAACGGCTTTTGCCAGACCAGGTTTTCCTTCGCCAGCCGCGCCCAGAAGCCTTCATAGTCGGCTTCCGCTTCGGCGCACAGCGCGTTGTAGGCGTCCATGCCGGCGATGTTGGCTTGGGCGGTGAACGCGGCCGGGGGCGTGAAGATGCGGGACTCCTGTGGTCCTTGTTGGGTGGTAGTGCTGCTCATACATGTCTCCAGTGTTGTTGTATTCGTTTGCCACAAACATAAACTTTGTCGCTTACTGTGCCCTTACAGGCCCGCACTCCCCGGCGGAGGATGGTGCTCTCGTCAATTTTACCAATTTTTCATCGACCCTAAGCGGTATCCACATGATGCTGCGATTTGCTGCGCTGCACGTGTAAAATGTCGGCAGTCTTCATACTGCCTCATTTTAAGGAGTCCTGCTGTAATGACCGAGCCTAACGCCAAACTGCGTCCCCTCCCCGCCTTTATCTTCATGACGCGCTGGTTGCAGTTGCCGCTGTACCTGGGCTTGATCCTGGCGCAATGCGTCTACGTTTTCCATTTCTGGGTCGAGCTCAAGGACCTGATCGGCGCCGTGCTCGGCAACGAGGCGTCGCTGCAGCATATCTTCCAGGCCGTGGCCGTGCCGGACGCCGCCCTTCCAAGCAAACTCAACGAGACCACCATCATGCTGGTGGTGCTCGGCCTGATCGACGTGGTGATGATCTCCAACCTGCTGGTGATGGTGATCATCGGCGGCTACGAAACCTTCATCTCGCGCATGAACCTCGATGGCCATCCGGACCAGCCGGAGTGGCTGTCGCACGTGAACGCGGCCGTGCTCAAGACCAAGCTGGCGATGGCGATCATCGGCATCTCGTCGATCCATCTGCTGAAGACCTTCATCAACGCCGGCGTCTACACCGAGAAGACGCTGCTGGCGCAAACCGGCATCCATGTGGTGTTCCTGCTGTCGGCGCTGGCGATCGCCTACACCGACCGCATCACCACGATGACCCACCACGACTCCAAATCCCATTAACCTTCGCGAGAACACCATGACCATCATAAAGCAAGAAGACCTGATCGAATCCGTCGCCGCCGCGCTCCAATACATCAGCTATTACCATCCCGCCGACTATATCGAACACCTGGCGCGCGCCTACGAACACGAACAGAGTCCGGCCGCTAAAGATGCGATCGCGCAGATCCTGACCAACTCGCGCATGTGCGCCGAGGGCAAGCGTCCGATCTGCCAGGACACCGGCATCGTCAACGTGTTCCTGAAGATCGGCATGGGCGTGCGCTTCGAAGGTTTCAGCGGCACCGTCACCGACGCCGTCAACGAAGGCGTGCGCCGCGCCTACAACTTCGACGACAACAAGCTGCGCGCGTCGATCGTGGCCGATCCGCATTTCGACCGCAAGAACACCAAGGACAACACCCCGGCCGTGGTGCACATGGAACTGGTCGAGGGCAACACCGTCGACGTCAAGGTCGCGGCCAAGGGCGGCGGCTCGGAAAACAAATCCAAGATGATCATGATGAATCCTTCCGATTCGCTGATCGACTGGGTGCTGAAGACCGTGCCGACCATGGGCGCCGGCTGGTGCCCGCCGGGCATGCTGGGCATCGGCATCGGCGGCACCGCCGAGAAGGCGATGCTGATGGCGAAGGAAGTGCTGATGGAAGACATCGACATGTTCGAACTGAAGCAGCGCGGCCCGCAGAACAAGCTGGAAGAACTGCGCATCGAGCTGTGCGACAAGATCAATGCGCTGGGCATCGGCGCGCAGGGCCTGGGCGGCCTGACGACCGTGCTGGACGTGAAGATCATGACCTATCCGACCCACGCCGCGTCCAAGCCTGTGGCGATGATCCCGAACTGCGCCGCGACCCGCCACGGCCACTTCGTGCTGGACGGCTCCGGCCCGGCCTACATGACGCCGCCGCCGATGTCGACCTGGCCGGACGTCAGCTGGGCGCCGGACACCGAAAAATCCAAGCGTGTCGACCTGAACACGCTGACCAAGGAAGAAGTCGCCTCGTGGACCCCGGGCCAGACCCTGCTGTTGAACGGCAAGATGCTGACCGGCCGCGATGCCGCGCACAAGCGCATCCAGGACATGCTGGCCAAGGGCGAGGAATTGCCGGTCGATTTCAAGAACCGCGTGATCTACTACGTCGGCCCGGTCGATCCGGTGCGCGATGAAGTGGTCGGCCCGGCCGGCCCGACCACCGCGACCCGCATGGACAAGTTCACCGACATGATGCTGGAGAAAACCGGTCTGATCGCGATGATCGGCAAGGCCGAGCGCGGTCCGGTGGCGATCGAATCGATCCAGAAGCACCAGTCGGCCTACCTGATGGCGGTCGGCGGCTCGGCCTACCTGGTGTCGAAGGCGATCAAGGGCGCCAAGGTGCTGGGCTTTGCCGACATGGGCATGGAAGCGATCTACGAGTTCGACGTGGTCGACATGCCGGTAACGGTGGCGGTCGATTCCAAGGGCACGTCGGTGCACAACACCGGCCCTGCGGAATGGAAGGCCAAGATCGAGCAGTTGAACGTGTCCATCGTCACTGCCTGATGCACAGCGTCCGCCCCGACCCGGCCGAGTCTCCGATCGGCGTCTTCGATTCCGGCGTGGGCGGACTGTCGGTGCTGCGCCATATCCGCGCGCAGCTGCCGCACGAGCATCTGATGTACTTCGCCGATTCCGGCCATGCGCCGTATGGCGACAAGACCGAGCAGTTCGTCGTCGACCGCGCGCTGGCCGTGACGGATTTTTTGTTGTCGCGGGGCGCCAAGGCGCTGGTGGTGGCCTGCAATACCGCCACCGTGGCCGCGATCAAGGCGGTGCGGGCGCGTTATCCGGAGTTGCCGGTGGTCGGCGTCGAGCCAGGCTTGAAGCCGGCGGCGGCGGCGTCGCGCAACGGCAAGGTCGGGGTGCTGGCGACGGCGCGCACTTTGCAGGGCCAGAAGTTCCTGGAGCTGCGCCAGCAGATCAGCGACGCCAGCAAGGCCGAGTTCCTCTTGCAGCCGGCGGTGGGCCTGGTCGATCAGATCGAACTGGGCGACCTGGAGGCGCCGGCCATCGCCGCCATGCTGGAGAAATACATCGCGCCGCTGCTCGACCAGGGCGCCGATACGCTGGTGCTGGGCTGCACCCACTATCCTTTCGTCAAAACCGGCATCGAGCGCGTGTTGCAGGCGCACGCGCGCGGCGACGTGACCTTGATCGATACCGGCGACGCGGTGGCGCGCCAGCTGGGGCGATTGCTGGAAGGCGCCGGCCTGTTGCGGCCGACGTCGCTGGGCGGCGCGGCGGCGGCCACGCTGCGCGGCTACACCACGGCCGAGGTCAGCGCGCTGGCGCCGGCCTTCGCCAATCTGCTGGGTCTGCACCCGGTGGTGGAAAAAGTGGCCGTTTAGGCAATTTGAAAAAATTTGGCATTTAGATTTGCAGGATTCAAAACAGGCTTGTATAATTCGGCACCTGTTCAGCGATAAGCTAAATATGTGAAGTAAGACAGTGGTGGCTGTAGCTCAGTTGGTAGAGTCCAGGATTGTGATTCCTGTTGTCGTGGGTTCGAGCCCCATCAGCCACCCCAAAAAATACTGTAAAAGGCCGCTCATGCGGCCTTTTGCTTTTTCCGCACCAGTTCCAGGAACGGGCGCAGCAGCGGTGACGGGTTGCTCTTCAAATAGGCGACCGCGATGCCCATGGTCAGCCCCGCCTCCTTCAGCGGCCTGAACACCACGCCGCGCCGTTTTATACTCTGCATCGATGCGGCGATCAGGGCAATGCCCTGCCCTTCCGCGATCAATCCCAGCATGATGTGATGCTCCGCCGGCTCCGGTATGACGTTAGGCTTGAAGCCGATCCGCTCAAAAATAGTCTGGCAGTGGTCGTAGAAACCGGGATTCAGTCGGCGTTCGAACCAGAACATGGGCTCGTCGCGAAGGTCGTCGAAGCCGATCCGGCGTTTTTTGGCAAGTCGATGCCCGGCGGGCAGGGCCACCAGCAAGGGTTCTTCCAGCACCACGTCCGTCGTCAGGCCCTGACTGTCTGTGAAGAGGCCAATGAAGGCGGCGTCGATGGATCCGTTTTTGATCTCCCGAACCAGGCTGATCGAATGTTTGCCCTTGGTGGCGATCCGCCAGCCCGGGTATTTTTCTTGCAGCAGATGGGCCACATCGGGAATGACGCTGCGGTCGAACACCGTCGTGTAGCCGATGGCGAAGCGTCCACCCTCGGCGCCGCGTGCCGCCTTCGCAGTCGCCACCGCTTTTTCCGCCTGGGCCACGGTCCGCCGCGCTTCGGGAAGAAACGCCGATCCCGCCTTGGTCAGGCTTACTCCGGCCTTGCCCCTCACGAATAATTCGACGCCAAGTTGTTCCTCCAATTGGCGGATTTGCCGGCTTAGCGGCGGCTGCGAGATGTGCAGTCGGAGCGCCGCGCGTCCGAAATGCAGTTCTTCGCTCACCGCGAGGAAATAGCGAAACTGCCGTAGGTCGATGGAATCACTCATACCAAAAAGGTATCACGAAAAAGGTATTGGAGGCCTCGCCGGAGAAAATATACAGTCCGCTTACTACCCACGATTCAGGAGGAAGGCATGGATAACGAACGCTATGATCGAGGCTGGGCAAAGCTCAAGGAGGTTGATGGTGAGGCGGGCGAGCATGTCGTTGCAAGCTTGCGCGATATCGCTCCGGATTTCGCGCGGCTGTTGATTGAATTTCCCTTTGGCGACATCTATTCGAGGCCTGGTCTGGATCTCAAAACGCGGGAGCTCGCCGTGGTGGCGGCGCTGACCGCCTTGGGCAACGCCGCGCCCCAGCTCAGAGTGCATATTCACGGCGCCAGGAACGTCGGCTGCTCCGAACAGGAAATCGTTGAGGTCATCATGCAGATGGCAGTCTACGCGGGCTTTCCCGCCGCGCTCAACGGCCTGTTCGCAGCGAAGGAGGTTTTCGGGTACGCACCATAATGACGACGTTGGATACGCGTTTCCTACTTGAGCTTGCTTGACAATAAAACAATGTAGTCGGATGATCGAATCATGGCTACGTCAATCGACATCCTCGAAGAAAAGCTGGCGACTGTTCAAAACGAGCTCGCGTCTTTACGCCTGAGGGTCGATGGCATGAACCCGGAATTGATTTCATTAAAAATAAAAGTGGACATGCTCGACCAGAAGGTCGAAGCGCTGACGGTTGCAGTCGGGGCGTTGAGTAAAGACGTGGCGGCGTTACAAACCGAAGTGGATTTGATTAACGAGGAACTAAAGTCACTCAGTGTTCAAATGGAGAAATTGAATGCTCGAATGGACAAATTCGATACACGAATGAGCACGTTTGACACCCGGCTTGGCGAACTCAACGCAAAAGTAGAAATCATCGCTTCCAATTACGTCACCAAGGCCGACCTCTCGAATGCGCTTTATCAGCTCACTTGGCGCATGATGGCCTTCGGCAGCCTGCTGGTCAGCAGCTGCTTTGCGATCGCGCGTTATGTTTAGCGGCGCTGCGTCGCCGGCGCGGCGGCGGTTTGGCGCAGGATGGCTTCGATCAACTCGTCCAGGTCGAAGGGTTTGCCGACGTGGTCGTCCATGCCGGCCTCCAGCGCCGCCTCGCGGTCGCTGACCATGGCGTTGGCGGTCATCGCGATGATCGGCAGGTCCGCCATGCCCAGCTCGCCCCGGATCACCCGCGTCGCTTCATAGCCGTCCATCTCCGGCATCTGGATGTCCATCAGCACGCAGTCGAACGCCGCCGACGCGCGCAAGGTTTCGATCGCCACCCGGCCATTCTCGGCCACCGTCACCACCGCGCCCTGGTAGCTCAACAGCTCGCGCGCCACTTGCTGGTTGATCAGGTTGTCCTCCACCAGCAGCAGACGCAAGCCTTGCAGCCGCTGCGCCGGCGGCTCGGATGCCGACGACGATGGCGCGTCCTCCGCCGCGTCCGATACCTGCGCGCCGCCCGCCACATCCGCCACGCCAGCCATCTCGGCCGCGTCGTACGCCGCCGCCACCGCATCCCGCTCGCGCGCCTGATCGCGCACGGCGGCCGCGTCGGCCACCGCGTCGAACAGCATTGACGCCGTCACCGGCTTGACCAGGAAGCCGTCCAGCGCCTTGCGCAGCGCCCCGCCGCCATGCTCGACCAGCATCTCGCGCCCATGCGCGGTCACCATCAGCAGCAACGGCAAGCGCGCCGGCGGCAGCATCGCGGCGATGCGCTCGCTCACCCGCCAGCCATCCATGTCCGGCATGCGCCAATCGAGGAACACCACGTCGTAGCCCGGCTCGCCGCATGCGCGCACCAGCTCTAGCGCCTGCTCGCCGCCGGCGGCGACATCGACCCGCCAGCCGAAGGTCTCCAGCATGCCGGCCAGCAGTTCGCGCGCGGTGTCGTGATCGTCGACCACCAGACAGCGCAAGCCGGTGAGCCGCTGCGGGTCGAGGTGGGCGCCGGCGCCCGGCCGCAACTCCTGCAGCAGCGGCAAGGCCTCCTGCGGTGCGGTGCGGCAGGCGACGCTGAAGCGGAAGGTGCTGCCCTGCCCGACCTCGCTGTCGACCGTCAGCGCGCCGCCCATCAATTGCACCAGCCGCTGGCTGATCGCCAGCCCCAGCCCGGAGCCGCCGAAACGCCGCGCGGTCGACGCTTCCGCCTGCGAGAAGCCGTCGAAGATCCGCTGCCGCTGCTCGGCCGAGATGCCGATGCCGGTGTCGCGGATGGCGAAGCCCAGCCACAGCGTGTCCGGCTGCTCCGGATCGGCCGGCAGCCGCTGCACCGACACCACCACTTCGCCGCGCGCGGTGAACTTGATGGCGTTGCCGGCCAGGTTGATCAGCACCTGCTGCAAGCGCATCGAATCGCCCACCGCCCATGCCGGCAGCGCCGGGTCGATGCGGTACAACACCTCGACCTCGCGCTCGCCGACGTTGGCGGCCAGGATCACCGCCACGTCGCGCAGCAGCTGGTCCAAGCTGAACGGCTGCGGATCGAGCGTCATCTTGCCCGCCTCCACCCGCGAGAAATCCAGGATGTCGTTGAGGATGCCCAACAACGCCCGCCCTGCGGCCTCGGCCTTGGCGGTGTAGTCGAACTGGCGCGCGTCGAGCGCGGTCTGCTTCAGCAGCATCAGCATGCCCAGCACCGCGTGCATCGGCGAGCGGATCTCGTGGCTCATATTGGCGAGGAACTCGGACTTGGAGCGGTTGGCGGCGTCGGCCGCCAGCGTGGCGGCGCGCAGGCTGTCCTCGGCCTGCTTGCGCGCAGAGATGTCGGAGGCGATGCCGAGGAAGCCGGTGATCTCACCGTCCTCGTCGCGAATCGCGCTGATCGACAGCATCACCGGACAGCGGCCACCGTCCTTGCGCATATAGGTCCATTCGCGCTCGTCCGGCAGGCCCAGCCTGGCGTGCGCGGCGAAGCCATCGAAGCCGGGCTCGATCCGGTAGCCCAGCTCCCGCGACAGCGCCCGCGCGTGCGCCTCCATCTCGGCCGGGTCGTGCCAGATGCCGGGCGAGCGGCCCAGCACTTCATCGGGCGCATAGCCCAGCAAGCGCTCGGCCGCCGGATTGAACAGCGTGATGCGGCCTTCGACGTCGGTGGCGATGATGGCGTACGACGCGTGCGCGAGGATGGCGCGCTGCAGCGTGGAATACGCGGCGATGCGTCCGGTGCGCTCGCGCACCTGCTGTTCCAGCGTGGCGTTGAGCGCGCGGACGCGGGCGTCGGCGCGCCGCCGCTGCCCCTGGTACAGGAAGGCGGCGGCGGCCACCACCGCGCCGCTGGCCAGCATCGCCGCCAGCACGTTGCGCTGGGCGCGCCGCACCTCGTCCTCGACCGCCGCGTCGGGCGCGGCGGCGATGTAATGCAGGTCGCGTTGCGGATGGCCCGGCTCCAGCGCTACGGCGCGCTGCACCGCGTGCAGTGCGCCGTGGCCGAACGATTGCAGCCCGCCGCCGCCCACCGGCGCGCCGAACTCGTCCTGCCAGCGCCAGCGCCGCCCCAGATCGAAGCCGAAGCCGCGCTGTGGATCCTGATGCAGCAGGAAGTCGCCCTCCCCGTTGATCAGGTAGGCGCGCTGGCCGGGCGGCAGCTCGCCGGCCAACTGCTTCAGCAGCGGTCCGGCATGGTAGTTCAGCACCACCGCGCCGAACAGCCGGCCCTGGTGGATCAGCGGCGTGGCGACGCGCAGCGTCGGCACCTGCGGCAACTCGACCTGGCCGTGCTCGCGGTTCAGATTGATGTCGGAAACGTAGACCCGGCCGGCCGGCAAGCCGGCCACGCCCTGCATGTAGTCGGTATCGCCCTTGCGTTGCAGCTGCGCCGCCGGCACCACCTTGACCTGGCCGTCGCGGCGGTCGACCCGCACCAGCTCCCGGCCGCCGTCGGCGACGCCGATCAGGCGCACCTGGAACACGTCCGGATTGGCGACCGCGAATGCTTCGAAGATGCTGGCCAGGCGCTCGTTCCAGCGCGCGGCCGAGGTGTTTTCCGCCACGTCCATGGCGCCGCCGGCGGCGCGCACCAGCCCCCACACCGGCGGCACGGTCGCCAGGAAACTCACCTGGCGCCGCATCTGCGCGATGTCGCGGTTCAGCATCTCGGCGCTGGCGCCGGCCTGCTCGCCCAGCCGCGCGCCCAGCTCGGCCATGCCGCGCTGGCGCTCGAAGCGCCCCACCACCAGCACCACCGCCATGCTCATCAGCGCCAGCAGCGCGCAGCCCATCAATGTGCGCCGCACGTCGCGTTTCGACAGCATGATCAACGTCATCGGCAACGGCGGCTCCTGGCCATCAAGCGCGGGATACGGTGCGGCGCAATTGCCCCGCGATATGGTCCAGCGTGTCCATCACGGTGCCAGGGTTGAACGGTTTGACGATGTAGCCCTTGGCGCCGTTGCGCAGCGATTGCTCGACCGTGCTGCGGTCGTTGCTGGCGGTGACCATCAGCACCGCCGTCTGCGGCAGTTTCTCGCTGATCCATTGCAGCAGCGTCAGGCCGTCGCCGTCCGGCATCACCACGTCGAGGCAGATGATGTCGACCTTGAGCGAGCGCAGCCGGGCCTGGGCCGATTCGGCCGAGCCGGCGTCGCCCACCACGTCGTATTTGTCGCCCTGGATGATCACCCGCAGCAGCGCGCGCGTCATCTCGTTGTCGTCGATGATAAAGACTCGCAGTCCCGAATGGGCAGGCATGCATTCCTCCATGAGCGATGTTGATTCCGAAACTATAACGCAGTTCATGCCGTTACAATATTTCCCGACCGCTGTTTCCCGTCAGAACTAGATTAGGGCTACAATAACTATCTCCTTGCATGTCCATGCCACCGCCCCCGAATACTAGATAGTCATGTCCGAACAAAATCCGCTCTACGAAGTCAGCACCTACAGCAAAGACACGCCGGTTGGCCGTCCCGACACCGATGGCCGCGCCGGCGTGTTCGTCCCGTCCGAAACCTTCGACGCCAACGCCAACACCGCCATCCGCAAGGGCGCCGGCATCGTCGGCTACGGCAACCCGGACGGCACCCTGACCGTGTATTTCGAAGCCAACCGTTTCGATGAAAGCAGCCTGCACAAGTGGGAACACAAGGTGCGCAAGGCCTACGACCGCCTGGTCATGGGCGCGCCGACCGTGTCCAAGGCCAAGCTCAACGCCAATATGCTGGACCAGATCGGCATTGTCGACGGCACCGGCATCCACCTGAAAACGCCGGAAGGCCTGCAACATTGGCTGGAAATTTCGGGCACGCTGGACACCGCGCCGGCCGCGCCGATCACCCTGTGGAAAACGAAGTAACATTTCCTAGAAGCTAAAGACGGCGTGTTGTCCTACAAATTGTCGGACATTTGGCTGATCCCCCCGGTGGTGCCTGTGGACTATTCTGTATTCATTGCAAGTCCAACACTACCGGGAGCCTCTCATGGCACGCTATGTCCACTTCGCCGTCGGCGCATTATTACTCAGTCTGGCTGCGGCCTCGACTTATGTGCTGTGCCTGGAGAACAACACAGTGCTGCAGCAGACCTCTGTCTACCACCTGCGCTGATCACTCCTTCAGCCCCAGCATATTCACCAGCCGGTTCAAATCGCCTTCTTCGCGGATGATTTCCGCCATCAGTTCGGGCAGCGGCATGCGGCCCCAGTTGACGGCGCGCCGCAGCAGATACGGCGTCGGACTGTGCGGTTCCACCAGGCTCAGATAATCGGCCAGCGCGCTCAGCGTGGCATAGGCTTCGTGGCGGTTTTTCCAGCCCGACAGCGCCACCACCGGCTCCGCCGCCCCGGCCGCGACGCCGACCTCTTCCTCACGCATCTCCTGAATCATCGGCATCTCTTCTTCCTCTTGTTCCGGCGCCAGCTGCACCAGCACCCGTTCGATCGCGACCAGCACCGCCTTCAGCTTGGATAAATTCGGCGACTGCGACCCCAGTTGCAGGTCGAGGAACGCCAGCATGGTTTCCAGGCAGTTGATACAGCGCCGCAGAATCTGCTGCTTGAGCGCCAGGTCCCGGCCCAGCCGCTGCTGCGCGTAGCCGATCACTTCCTGGCGCGTCATCGGCGCCTCGCCCGCCTCGGCGTTCTCGATCACATGGCCGCCGGCCGCCAGCTCGCGCGCCGTCATGGCCTCCCAGTCGGCCAGGGTCAGGCCGGGCGGCTTGCGGTTGGCGATCCTGATTAGCGGCATGTGCAGCCGCACCGTCGTCGCGAACGCGCCGTTCAGCCACTCCAGCGGCGCCACGCGGGCGTCGGCGTCGTCGTCCTGGATGGTCGGGTGCAGCGGTTCCCAGAACTGCCGCACCAGCCGGTCGACCAGGCTCAGCCCCCGGTACAGGCCGTCGAAGGCGTCCTGCCGCGTCCACGCCTCCAGCAGCCACACCGCGATCTGCAAATCCTTGGAGCGGCTGCCCAGCATCGCCTTGCAGCGCGATTCGATCAGCGGCCAGTCGGCGCGCTTCAGCGGCCGCTCCCACTCGCCCATCGGCAGGCTGGGGTCGTCTTCCTCGCGCGCCAGGCGGATCTCGGTGAAGATCGGGTCGTAGCGCAGCGCCGGACCGCAGGGCATGTCCTCGGCGATCGGCTTGAGCAGCAGTTCCAGCGTTTCCTGGTGCTCCATGCTCATCAGGGAGAGCGGTATCGGCAGGCTGGGTGGGTTCATGGGTGCCATCGGGGTGGGAAATCGGGGGGGACGGTCGTCGGAGACCAACAGGCGCGCCTTGTCGTACAGGTTGCGCAGATTGCCGGTGATGCCGGCGCCGGATTTGGAATTGCTCATCGCTGTTTCCCGCTACGCGACCGCGCTGTGCGGCATCGCCAGCATCTTGCCCAGCTGGTCGACGAAGAACCTGGCCGCCACCGGCGAGGTCTGCTTGTGCAGGTCGACCACGGTGGCGCCGGCCGGCACATACACCTTGTCCGACAGCGCCAGCAGCTTGCCGGTGTCGAAGCCGTCATCGACCTCGTGCATGGCGATCACCACGTGGTCGGAACCATGGTCGAGCAGCACCTGGAACGGGTTCGGGCCGGCATAGTGCGACGGCCAGCCGTCGTCGATGCACGGATGCAGGTTGTAGAAGCCCAGCGCCGGCCGCTCGAACAGGCGGGCGTCGATGCGCTGGCCGAATGTGGCGGCGATGCAGATGTCGGGCCGCCACTGCTCTTCGTACAGGCGGTAGAACTCGGGCGACTTGACCCGGCCCTTGTAGGTTTCGATGCCGTGCGCGGCGGCCAGGCGCTCGACCATCAGCTCCTCGTCGTGGGTGTGGGGATAGGCCCAGACGCGGCGCTCGCGGCTGACGAAGCCGGAGCCGACATCGTCGGTGGCGACGCCGACCACCTTGACGCGGCCGGCCAGCGGCCCCTTGAGCAGTTCGCTCAGCACATGGAAGCCGCGGTAGAAACTACCGAACACGGCGATGCGCAGTTCCTCAGTGGGAGTGGTCATGGCGGGCATCCTATTCATCATCTTGCGGGTCACCAGGCCGGCGCCTTGGCCGGGAACACCCCGGGCCAGACCAGCGGCGTGCGCTTGCCGGGCGCGCTGACGGTCAGCCGCACGAACACCCGGGCGCGCGACTCGCGGGTGGCGATGGCCTTGTCGCCGACCACCGTGATCGGGAACTCCAGCCGCAGCAGCTGCGAGCGCGCGCCGGACGCCGGACCGTCGGCCTCGCGGTAGGTCGACACCAGCGTGAACAGCGACCACGGATCGTCGAAGCGGTAGCTGACGGTGCGTTCCTCCACCTTCATGCCCGGATGGCCGGCCTCGGCCTTCGGCACCGCCGGCCCGTCCTGCGCCAGGCGCAGCGTCAGCGTGACCGGCAGGCCCGGTTCCCAGCGCAGCGGCCGCGCGGCGTCGCGCTGGCGCTGGGTCTGGTTACCGATGGTCAGCGCCCAGTCGATGATCTTGTTGCCGTCGATTTCGGCGGCGGGGTTGGCGCGGAACTCGACGCTGACGTCCATGCCGGCCGGTTGTCCCTCGTCGGACGGGTACAGCGGCGCCAGGAAGTCGCGCACCTTCTGCATCTGGTCGTCGACCTTGCGCACGTTGGTGGCGGCCGACGGCCGGGTCGGATCGCGGTCGGCGGCCAGCGCCAGCGCGTGCACCCGGTCGAACAGCTTGAGCGTCGCGCCGACTTCGTCGACGTCGGCCGCCGGCGTGTAGTCGACCGGGCTGCGCGCGGCTTCGGCGGCCAGGCTGCGGAACGGCGCGCGGTTGGCCAGGTCGCGGTTGAAGGCGTCGGCGAAGCGGGTCCAGGCGTCCTGGTAGCCGGTCTGCAGCAAATCGCGGCAGCGCGAATACAGGCCGGCCTGCAACAGCTGCATGCGCTCGGAGAACACGTCGGTGGCGCGGCGCTGGGCGGCGCGCGCCGACAGTTTGTCGAGGCAGTTGCCGATGTCGAGCTCGGCCGCGCCGGACAGCACGAAGCTTTCCAGCGCGGTCAGGCTGCTGGTCGGGCTCTTCAGCCGATAGCGGTTCAGGTCGGCCACGGTGGACTGCCAGCGCGCCACCAGCGCGTTGTTCGAAGGCGCGCTGCCCAGCTGCATCAGCAAGCCTTCGGCGTCCTTGCCGGTGGCTTCGATGAACGACTGTTGCTGCGACACGTAGCCGGCCAGCGCGCCGGCGTCGGCGGCGCCGAACGCGTCCAGCAGCGGCGCCTTGCCGCCGACCCAGGAGCGGAACGAACGCTCGCGCGGCACGAACACTTCGGCGCGGGTGAAGGTTTCATCCAGCATCTGCAAGCGCGACAGGGCGTCCTTGGCCAGCACCGACGACAGCGTGTCGGCGGTGCCGGCCGCGCCCAGGTCCTGCAGCCAGCCGCGCACCCGCAGCGCGCGCGACCGGTCGGCGTCGGAGGTCGGCGCCTGCACTTCGCGCGACGAGACGATGTAGGCCTGCGACAGCAGGTCGCGCGCGGTTTCCGTCAGGCCGGCGTCGGCCAGCGCGGCGGCGGCGTTCTGCATCTGGGTCGGGAACTTCGGCAGCGCCTCGGTCTGGAAACGCTTGCGGGCGTCGGCCAGCGCCAGGATCTGGTCCAGCTTGGTCCGGTCCCAGCTGACGGTGGCGCCGGCCGGCACGTCCGGGAAGCGGCTCAGCGTGTTGAATTTCATGAACGGCTGCGACAGCAGACCGTTCAAGGCTTCCAGCAGCGCCTTGCGGTCCGGCGCGAAGGCCCACGAATTGGTGGTGTCGGACCATTCCAGGCCCGAGCTCAGGCCCAGGCTGTGGCTGTCGGCCGCCAGCGTGGCGTCCCACGACGAAACGAACTGGGTGAAGCCTTCTTCCATTTGCTGGTGCGCGTCGTCGACCGAGCTCTTGCCGAGCAGCGACACGGTCTGGATTTTCTGCAGCAGATTGTCCCAGGCCGGGCCCAGTTCCAACCCGCTCTGGCGCATCCAGCCGCCCTTGCCCGCCACCAGGTAGGCTTCCTGCGCCTTCAGCGCGGTACGCAGCGCTTGCCACACCGCCATGGTCGAGGCGGCGTCGGACGACTTCGGCTCGATGCCGTACAGCGCGGTCGAGCTTTCGCCGATGGTCTGCTCGGCCTTGAGCAAGCCGTTGTTGGCGAACAGGCGCTTGCTGGTGGCCTTCATCGCCAGCTTCAGCGAGCAGCCGGCCGCTTCCTGCAACGGCTCGATGGTCAGCGACGGCACCCGTTGCGCCACCTGGCGGAACAGCTCGGCCGTGCGCGACAGATTGCCGTTCAGCTCGGCGCCCAGCAGCACCCGCACCACCAGCGCCAGGTCGTCGCCGGAGGCCGGACCCGAGTTCGGCGTCTTCAAGCGCATCATCGCCCGCAACACGCGGTCCATTTCCTCCATGCGCGCCACGTACTGCGACAGCGCGGCGAACTCCGGCAAGTCTTCGACGTTGAGCGCGCTGTTGGCGCCGCCGGTCTGCTCGGTCCAGCGCGCCGGCAAGGTGCAATGGGCGCCGATGATCAGGCTGCCCGAGATCGGATCGATCGGCACTCCGGTCAGCTCGCTGATATGGGTGTAGGCGCCGCGCCGCAGCGGTTCGAAGGCGTTGTCGGCGAAGCCTTTTTCCATCCGCAGCTGGACCCGCTGGTGCAGGTTGTCGAACCACGGCCAGGAGCCGGGCATGGCGAGCGCGCCGATGCGGGCCGAGCCCATCTGTTCGATATTCTGCAGCGCCTCCATCGCGCGCTGCCGGCTCTGGATCGGGTCGACCACGTTGCGCATGCTGTCGTGCAGGCTGTCGCGCGAATCGCGGTCCAGCTTTTGCAGGTAGACCTCGACCTCGGGCGTGAGCCGGTGCAGGCGCGCGGTGGCGACGCACAGGCCGATGCCCCATACCGCCACCAGCGCCACGGCGCTCCAGCGCGCCACCCGGCTGATGGCCGGACGGCGCATGCGCTGCACCGACGACGAGCGCACCAGGCCGGTCTCGGCGAAAATCTTGCGTTCGAAAATGTCGCGCAGGAAGGCCGGCACCGCGCTGCCCTGGGCGGCGGCGAAGGCCGGCGCGATGGCCTCGACCTCGGCGTCCATCCAGCTCGGCACGATGGGCTCGACGCGTTCCGCCACTTCGCCGGCGTGGCCGCCGTCGAGCGCCGCGCCCTGGCCGATCAGCGTCGCGGCCTCGCTGCAATCGCCGGTCAGGTAGATGCCGCGCAGCAGGAACGGCTCGTGGTAGGCGCTTGGCCGCATCAATTCTTCGGCGAACAGCTTGAGGCCGGCGCGCAGGCGCTCGACCTGGTTCGGCAGCATGAAGTAATCGCTGCTGTCGGAGCCGGCCGGCTCCAGCGCGCACAGTTCGGCGCAGCTGTCGGACAGCGTGCGCACCACGTCGTTCATCGCCGCATCGACCCACTGCGCCTGGAACGGCGCGCCCAGCTCGTACGGCGACGACCAGCCCAGCATCGAGCGGCGCAGCGGCTCCGGCAGCGCCGCCGCGAAGCGCGCGAAGCCGGGGATGGTTTCGCAATCGGCGATCGCGATGTAAATCGGGAAGCGCAGCGCCAGCCGGTTCTGCGCCAGCCACAGGCGGCGGTGGATGGCCTTGGCGCGCGCGCCCAGGTCCAGCAGGCCCTGGCCTTCGTTGTTGAGGAATACGCTGGCCGGAATCGACAGCACGATGCCGTCGAACGGCCGGTCGGGCCGGTAGTTGCGGCACAGGCCGAGGAAATCGTCCCAGGTGTTGTTGCCGCCGCCATCCTTTTCCGGATCGGGCGCGCCCAGGTAATCGGCTTGCAGCTGCACCGCCACGCCCTGGTCGAAAAAGTTCCAGCTGATGCCCTGGGCGCCGGCGGTCAGCGTGCTGTCCGCGCTGAGCGCACTTTGCAGTCCGGATTGCACCAGCGGCAGTTCGCGCCCCTGCTTGCCCTCGTTGAGGATCAGCGTCCAGCTCAGGTTGTAGCGTTCGGCGCGCGCCGCGATATTGCCCTCGATCAGTTCGACCGCGACACGGAACGATTGCTTGAGCGAATCGGCGCTGATCAGGCGCGGCTGCTGGTCGGCCGGCCGCTCGGCCTTTTCCGCGCCCTTCATGGCGGCCCAGATCACCACCGCGAACAGCAGCATGACCAGCAAGGTCAGCAGCAGCAAGGTGGCGATCGCCATATTATCCGACAGGAAATTCAGCACTATAAGGTTCCTAGGTCAAATGACGGATGGCCGCCGGCGGCGCCGTTTGCGCCACCGTGGCGCCGAGCGCGCTGCGCACCGGCCACGATTGCCACAGCCACAGCAGTTCGGACAAGCCGAGCAGCACCAGCAGCAGCAACACGAAGATCATGCCGCTGCGATTGAATTTAGGCAGCCGGTGCGCGCCCAGGTGCGACAGCGTGCTGGCGTACGCCTGCTCCGACAGCGTGCGGTCGCGGCCCTGCAGATCGGCCGGCCGCGCATACACGAACTGGAACAATTCGCGCCGGTATTCGGCGATCTTGTCCTGCTTCTGGCCACGGTAGCGGCCCTGGAAGCCCAGCGACAGCAAATACAGGTACAGCCGGCCCAGGTTGCGGCGCGACGGTTCGCGCTCGCGCAGCAACTGGTCGAGGTCGTCGAACACGCGCTCGCCGGCATAGCTGGACTTGAACAGCGTGGCTTCGATCAGCACATGGCGCCAGTAGCCGCGCCCGGCCCATTCGGTGTTGAGCAGCACTTCGTCGGCCAGCGCCGCCTTCAGGAAGCGGCCCTGCACCTCGGCCTCGATGCCGGCCTTGCCGCCGACGCGGCGCGCCTCCAGCGATTGCAGTTCGATCAGCTGGCACAGCTGGCGGCTGAGCGCCTCGGCGGCCGACTTGGCGTCGCCGTCGCCGACCCGGGTGGCGGCCTGCGCCGAGCGCGACAGCACATCGTAGAAGTCGCGGAACTGCACCGACGCCAGGTCGACGCCTTCGCCGATGCCGGCGCCGCTCCAGCTCGCCGCTGAGGGACTGGTTGGTATGCTCACTGGATCATCCTTTTATGAACAACACCACTTCCTGCGGGCGCTGGGCCACCAGGCTTTCGTTGGCGTTGCTGATCAACAGGGCCTGGTCGGCCACGATGAAACTGTCGGACACCTCGACGCTGAACAGCGTGTAGCCGGCGCTGGCGCGCAGGCCCAGCTCCGGCGCCTCGTCGATGCGGGTGCGCTGCGCGCCGAGCACGCGGCGGTCGCTGAGCGAGGTCCACACCGTCTTCGAGCCGATCACCGCGCCCATCATCCATTGCGTCGCTTCGCGCTCCGGTTGCCCGCGCAGGCCGATCACCAGCCGCGCGCCGACCCAGTCCGGCTGCATCGCCAGCGAGAACACCTGGCCGTCGTAGCCGAAGGTGCAGGTTTTCCAATCCTGGCTGACCTCGGCCACCAGCTCGGTCAGCGCGCCCAGCACGGCGTCGAAGCCGGCCCAGGCGTCGGCGTGGTCGTAGGCCGGCGGCAGCAGCGGCACCGCGCCCGCGCGCAGCGTGGCCAGCGGCCCCAGCTGTGCGCACAGCGCCAGGTACAGCGGCAGCGGCTGCACCACCGGGCAGCGCAGCAGCGCCTCCAGCGGCGGCAGGTTGAGGATCAGGCTCGACAGGCGGGCCTTCTGCTCCAGCAGATTCAGGCGGTCTTCCAGCCGCGACGATGGCTGCGCGGTCTGGCGCGCCAGGAACACCGCCTTGTTGCGCATCTGCGTCGCCAGCAACTGGGCGCGCTGGCGGACGGCGGCGTCGGCCGGCACTTCCAGCAGCGCCGGCATGTAGGCGCCACGGCGCACGATCTCGTTCCCCTTGTGCACCGTCATCAGCTTCAGGCTGACGTAGGCGGCCGACGGCACCGGTCCGGCGGCCAGCGCCAGGTTCAGCGCCATGCGCGGCAGATCGGCGGCCAGCGCCTGCGACACCTCGTCCTCGACCGGCGCGCTCTCGACGCCACGGAACATGGCCGGCTGGCCGGCCTGGCGCAGCGAGCGGGTATTGCCCAGCACGATGTAGATGGCGAGGTCCTGCTGCGCCATCGCTTCGGACCAGGCCGACAAATCCAGTTCCAGCGCCTGCCCCTGGGCCTGGCCGGCGTCGTAGCTGACCGCCATGCCGTTGGGTAAAATCGCCTCCAGCCGGCGCACCCGCAGCAAGCCTGTGGTCAGCAGCGCCTCGTCGATCTCAAGCGTGCGCACGCCCCAGCCGTAGGGTTGGGCCGCCAGCGATTGCCAGGCCAGCAGCGCATCGATGCGCGCGCCCTCCTGCTGGAAGTGCTGCGGCGTCAGCAGCATGCCCTCGTGCCACTGGATGCGGTTGGAAAGTTGCGGGTGGGTCATTGAATAGTTTCCATGTCTACTGGGCGGTGCCGGACTTGAGGTCGTTGACGCTCATGCCCTGGGCGTTCAGGCGCACCACATAACCGGGCGTGTTGAGCATCAGCCGGGCGCGGTGTTCGCCCGGACTCAGGTAGTGGGCGAACACCAGCGCCGCCCAGGCGCGCTGCCCGCTCCATTGTTCGGGCGGGACGCGCACCGTCTGCGCCGGCGTCAATTCATAGCTGAACACGGTCAGCGCCTCGGGAAAGCCGCGCCGCAGGTCGGCGCGCGAGGCGAACCACTTGGCGGCCGGCATCGCCATCAGCGATTCCAGTACGGCGGTGTCCTTGACCAGCACCACGTCGACCGCCACCGCGCTGTTGGCGTTGGCGTCGTCGGCGGTGCTCAGCGTCAGCGATTTCCAGTCCGGCGTGACCGGCTTCGGATCCAGGCCCAGCATCGAGCGGGTGCCGGCCACCACGCCGCAACCGGCGACGGCGAGCGCCAGCGGCAGGCCGAGCGCCAGCTTGAGCACGGCGCGGCGCGTCATGCAGGGATCCAGACGGCGGCAAGCAAGGGAGGAGTCATCATTAAATACATCGGTTTCACACACGGGTTTCAAAACGCCTTGCGCATGCCGTAACCTACGCCGGCGCAAAACACGGTAAACAGGGCGAGCGCCAACAACACGCAACCAAACAGCGCTTGCTTGCGGCTGAACGCCAGCTTCAACGTCGACGGATGCCACACCTCGGAATCTTGCTCGCTATTAATATACAGACCATCAGCGACCAGTGCAATCAGTGCCGATGAGATAAGAAAGGAAAGCAAATTCCGAGGTCCTTCGCACAACACTTCGACCAGCATGAACACCGGCAGCACCGCCTCCAAAGGCAGACCCACGGTCGCCAATACAAAGGAACCGAGTATCACCGACTTGACCCCGGTGATGCCGACCGACCACAGCGCGGCGGTCCACGACAGCAGGCAGATCAGCGCCACTTCGGAGGCGGTCAGCGCGCGTCCGTACAGGTTGGCGATGAACACCGCCAGCACCGCGAAAAACATGGCTTCGCCGGCCTTGATGAACACCGGTGCGATCGGCGAGCACAACTCCACCAGACCGCGGCTGAAGCCCAGCCGCGCGCTCATGCCCTGGATGAAGCCGGGCACGGCGGCCACCGCCACCGGCGAGAACAGGCACACCGTGATCGGGTCGCGCAGCGCCAGCAGCACCGGCCACGGCGACTTCTTCAAGCGCCAGCAGATGATGCCGATCGCCGCCGCGCTGACCGCCAGCACCGAGACGAAAAACGCCAGCAGGAAACTGCCCAGCAACACGATCGCCTCGACTCCGGCGGTGGCGGTGGCGGCCGCCGCCAGCACGAAGGAGGCCACCGGCAGCATGGTGTTGAAGCGCTGCACCAGCGACTCCAGCGCCCGGTACACGCCCTCGAAGATGGCGTTGAGCGAGGCCGAGGCCTCGCCCGGCTGCACCGCCACCGCCGCGCCGAAGCACAGCACGCCGATCAGCACCGACGGCAGCGAACCGTAGGCCAGCACCGCGAACAGGTTGTCCGGCACCAGCGCGCCGACGTTCCACAACACGCTGCCGCCGTCACCGCTGCCGCGCATCGCCATCATGAATTGCGATTCCGAACGCAGCGCCAGCCGTCCCAGCACGGCGTTCTGCTCGGCGGTCATGCCGCCGCCGGCCGAGGTGACGCTGGCGACCACCACGCCGACCACCGCGCACAGCAGCATCGCCAGCAGCGACAGCAGCGCCATCTGCACCAGCCGCTTGCCGACCCCGGGCACCTGCGGCAGCCGCTGCAAGCCGAAATACACCGCCAGGATCACGAACGGGAACGCCGCCATGTGGATCAGCGACAGATACAGCGTCGAGACCGCCGCCAGCAGCGGCGCGCTGCGCGGAAACAGCGTGCCGACCCAGCCGCCCAGCAGCATCGCCCCCAGCAGCGCGGCCGGATGGTGGAACACCTCGCGAAGCTGGACCATCGCCGGCTTGACGATGGTCTGCCGCACCATCGCTTGCAGCGCGGCCGGGGCGTCGAGCGGATTCACGCGCGCACCTTCATAGCTTCACCGGCTTGGCGCAGATGGTGGCGACAGCGGCGCAGCTGGCGATCACGGTGACGGCGGTGCGGCCCATGGCGCAGATCGGATCGACCGCCACCAGCAGCACGAACGCGGCCTCGAACGGCAGCGACAAATAATTGCAGACGGTGCCGACCAGCGACACGGTGACGATGCCGGCCATGCCGGCCGAGGCGAAGCCGGCCAGCGCCGACACCAGCAGCAGCACGCCCAGGTCCAGCGGCGACAGCGCGCGGCCGTACAGCGCGGCGATGAACAACGTGCCGCAGACGAAATACGCGACCGCGCCGACGCGCAGCAGCGAGATACTCAGCGGCACCAGCAGCTCGACCCGGGCGCGGGCGAATTTCAACTGGCCGACCAGGCCGCTGACCATGGCCGGCATGCAGGTGGCGCTGTTGTTGGTGGCCACGCCCAGCGCGAACGGTTCGCGCATGGCGCGCATCACTTCGCCGTAGGGCACGCCGGCGCGCCGGCTGATCAGTTCGATGGCCAGGCCCAGCAGCAGCACGCAGATGCACAGGAACGCGACCACGAAGCCGGCCATGGCCCGCATCGGTTGCAGCCCGGTCAGCGCCACCTGGCTGGCGGCCATGCACACCAGCACCAGCGGCACCGGCAGGTTGACCCAGCGCGTCAGCGTCTGGCAGGCGTGATAAATGGTCTCCAGCGCCTGGTGCAATCCGGTCGAGATGCGGCTCGGCACCTGGCCGGCGGCAAAGCCGAACAGCAGCGCGAACACCAGCGCCTTCAGGGTTTCGCCGTTGGCCAGCGAGGCGAAGATGTTTTGCGGGATCAGCGATTGCACCACGTCGCGCAGGCTGGTCTCCGGCACCACCTGGTCGGGCTCGCGCATGGTCATTTCGGTGTTGCTGCGTTCCTCGTCCGAGCTGACGATCTTGCCCAGCGCGGCACGGGTGTCCGGCGCCAGGTTGCCGCCGGGGCGCACCAGCAGCGAACCGGCCGCCGCCAGCACCGCCGCCATCAGCGAGAACGCCAGGAACACCACCACCACCCGCTTGAAGATGCGGGCGGCGCCGCCGTCGCGGTACAGATTCTGCAGGCTGAAGATGACGGCCGAGATCATGAACGGCAGCACGATCATCTTCAGCAGGTCGACATACACCACACCAACCACGCTGAGCCGGCTCGACAGCTCGGGCGCGGCCCAGCCCAGCGTGCCGCCGGCCAGTACGCAGCCCAGCACGGTCCACGGGTTCAGGGCCCAGTGCTGGAACTGCTGCATGCGGGTAGGCATCTCCACGGTGTTCCCTTATTTGATGGACTTGAGGACGCTGCTGACGGTCGGCTTGTCGGCCCGCTGCGCGATCACTTCGTTGACGAAAGACAGCAAGGTCAGGTCGCGCACGCCGACCATCGCGCTCAGCGGCGATTCCAGGTCGTTGAAGGTGACGGTGCGCAAGGTCAGCGCCAGGCTGGGATCGTTGTTGACGTATTGCAGCACCTCCATCTCGTCGCGGTAGGCCGCCACCACCTGGCCGGTCTTGGCGGCGTTGACCACCTCGGCCCAGGTCGGGAAGGCGACCAGCTGGGCGTTGGGGAAGTTGCGCCGGCCGAATTCAACCCACGAGGAGTTGGCGATCACGCCGATGGTGCCGGTGAAGTTGCGCACCACCTGGGCCAGCGGCCGGTCGCCGGCCAGCTCGGCGAAGCGGATGCGGTTGATCAGCAGCGCGTGTCCGAGCCGCATATAGGTGCTGGAGAAATGCACCATCTGGCCGCGCTTGAGCGTGCGCGCCAGGCGGCTGATGCCGAGGTCGGCCTGGCCGGCGGCCACCACCTCGGCCACCGCGTCGAAGGTCTTGGCGCTGCGGTCGAAGCGCACCGGCACGCCGAGTTCCTTGGCGATCAGTTTCGCCAGGTCGACGTCGGTGCCGACCAGCTCGCCTTTTTTATTCACCGAGAAGAACGGCGGGTTGTCGCTGCTCAGCATCGACACCACCAGTTCGCCATGGTTGACGATGCGCGCGATGTCCGGCGCCAGCAGGCGGCCGTCGGCCATCTGCACCATCGCGAAACGGCTTTCGGTCGCTTGCGCGGCGACGGCCGGCGGCTTGACCTGGGCGGCGGCCGGGACGGCCAGGCACAGCATCGCGGCCATGGTGGCGACGGTGGCGACGGCGGCCAAGGCGGCGCGCATCATTGGGCGGCCTTCTGCACGCTGTGCATGGCCGGCGGCACGGCGGCGTTGACGCCCGCCCGCAGCTTGTTGACGCCGCGCCGCTCGGCGTCGTCGGCCAGCTTGTCGGCCGTGGTGGGAACCGGATTGCCGGCGGCGTCCAGCGCGACCGGCCGCGCTTCGCGCGCCATGCCCTGCCCGACCTGGTAGCCCAGCGCGAACAACAACACCATCAGGGCCACGCCGGAAAATATCGCCAGTGCGATCAGGCGCGGTGTCAGGCTGAATCGGTATTCCATGGTTTGCGGTCGCCGTATCTAGAGAGTCGTGAGAGGGTTAGGGTAATTCATATACGCAATACTTGTAAATGTGTTCATAGCGGGTGCTTACCCCTCAGTTCAAGGGATGGCCACCGTCGCCTGTCCCGCCATGTTGATGCCGATCACTCCGCCCCACATGCACATCAGCTTGGAGGAATTGTTCAACGCCGGCATATTGCCGATCAATACGGTCGGCGATCCCGGCACCCACGGCGCCACCGTCATCGGGACGCACGGCATCGGCGTCAGCACGCCCAGCGCGGCGGCGGTGGCGCCGGCCACCATCGGATTGGCCATCGACTGGCACATGCCGAACGGCAGGATGTTCATCATCGGCTTGTTGTCCATGATGTTTGCGTCCGGCACCGCCGTCAGCACCAGGTTGGCCGGCAGCACCATCAGCGTGCCTGGCGCGACGCCGAAGGTACATTTGAGCATCGCGCCCATGCAGACTTGTTGCGCCATCAGTTTCCCCTCATCAGTTGCCGCAGCCGCTCCAGCACATCGGGCGTGGCCTTGGCGTTGTCGGTGCGGCGGCCTTTCTGGTCGTAGCGCGATGGCGCTCCGACCGGTTTACCGTCGCGGTACAGCACCTCTTCCATCAGCTCGCCGTCGGGCCAGTAGCGGCGCAGTGGGCCGTGCAGCAGATTGTCGCGGTAGGTGCAGGTCTGCACCACGCCGCCCTGCGGGTCGAAGTCGATCGATTCGCCTTCCATCAGGCCGGCCTTGTAGGTCGATTTGCGCACCAGCAGGCTCTGGTGGTAAAACTCCGCCGGGCCGTGCACCTGGCCGTCGAACATGAACAGCTTGGCGGTCAGTTGGCCGGCCTCGTCGTAGGACAGCGATTGGCCGGTCGGCACGCCGTCGACCATCAGCTGGCGCGAGATGCAGCGGCCGTTGGCGTAGGTGTCCATCACGCCGTGCGGCACGCCGTGGCGGAATTCCGACTGCTGCACCAGTTTGCCGTCGTCGGCGTAGACGGTCATCGTGCCGTGCATTTTGCCGTCTTCAAAATGCGTCTTCATCAGCGTGCGGCCCTGTTCGCTGAATTGTTCCAGCGGGCCGTGCAGCACGCCGTCGCGCATCCAGCAGCGCTGCATCACCTGGCCAGCCTCGCCGTGTTCCTCCAGCAGCAGCGGCGCCGACGGCAGTGGCGTGGCGGCGGTGGACGGCGGCAGTGACACGCCGGCGGAGGCGGTGGCGGGCGGCGGCAGTGACGCGCCAGCGGTGGCGGCGGCGGACGGAGGCAGTGACGCGGCAGCGGCGGAGGCGGTGGCGGACTGCGGCAGTGACGCGGCGGCGGCGGCCGACGGCGGAAGTGACGCGGCGGCGGCGGTGGCCGACGACGGTGGCGGCGCGGCGGCGGCGGTGGCGGCGGTGGCGGTGGCGGTGGCGGTGGCGGTGGCGGCCGACGACGATGGCGGGGCGGCGGTGGCGAGGTCGGCTTCGGCGGGGTGCGGGTGCGTGTTCATGTCAGTTCACCTTGGCCAGCGCGCCCTTGAGCGTCAGCATCGCGCCGGCTTCGACGTTCTGGGTGGCGTCGGCCTTGCTGTTGATCATCGGCGCCTTGCTGTCCATCTGCACGCCCGCCTGGTTCAGCATCTTCATGCCGGCCTTGTTGGTCAAATTGGTGCCGGCATCGGCCATCAGCTCGGTGCCGGACTTGGCCGTCAGCGCGGTCCCGGCCGTCACCTCGAAGGTGGTGCCGGACTCCTGCGTCACACCAGCGCTGGACGTAATGTTAATCGCTCCGGTCACCGTGATATTCAGCTTGCCATCGATGGTCAGCGCATAGTCGCCGGTAACCTTGTGGGTGAACTTGCCGCTATTGGTATGCGTCTCGTCACCAGTCACTGTCAGCGCGCGCGTGCCCTTGACCTTGTGGATCTCCTTACCCTTCTGCACATCGACGGTCCGGTCGCCCTCCTCCAGCGTGTGGATCTCCGCACCCTTCTTGATGGTGGTCGTCAGCGCGTTTTCAATCTCGGTCAGCATGTCCTTCTGCGCGTGCATGTACAACTGCTCCGAATCCTTCTTGTCCTCGAAGCGCAGCTCGTTGCCGGCCGCGCCCTGCTTGGACGACCAGGTGCGCATGATGGTCTGGGTCTGGTTGGCCGGCAAGGTCGCCGGCGTCGCGTTCTCGCCGTTGTAGACGCAACCAGTCACCAGCGGCCGCTCGGGATCCCCGTTCAGATAAGTGATCACCACCTCCTGCCCCACGCGCGGCAGGAACAGCGCACCGAAGCCCTTGCCGGCCACCGATTGCGCCACCCGGATCCAGATCGTGCTCTTATCGTCCTTGACGCCGTCGCGGTCCCACGGAAATTGCACCTTGATGCGGCCGTACTGGTCGGTCCAGATTTCCTCACCGCTCGGACCGCACACCAGCGCCGTCTCGCAACCCACCGCGCGTGGCCGGGCGGTCTGCACCGGCGGACGGAACGGCGTCGCGGCCGGAAACGCCTCGAAGGAATTGGTGTAGAGATCGTCGCGCGCCGTGTGGTGCACGCGGCGCAGCACGAAGGACGCGTTGAGCGACGAGACGAAATGGTCGGCCAGCGTGAACTTCGCGCCGGCGGAAAACGGATAGCAGAAGCTGTCGCCGCGCAGCACTTCGGCGTTGACCTGGCTGGCCTCGACCCGCAGCTTGGCCAGCGCGGTGGCGGCGTCGACCGCCAGGTGGCCGGTGGCGAACTCGTACACCGCACCGCTGCCGCTGGTGGCCGTGTGCGAACCCTCCAGCGACGTGCTGGGATGGATGAAATCGTAATCGTTGACGGTGGCTTTCTTGACCGCGATGGTGTTCTCGTAGGCGAAGCGCGAGACGGTGTCGATCGCGTTGTTCATGCCGGTGCGCGGGAAGAAGCGCGCCGTCGCGGCGCCGGCGCACACGGCGAAATTGGTCGAGGCGTCGCCCAGTACCATGGTGTGCGCGCCGCTGGCGTGGGTGAAGAAATAAAAGATGCCGGCCTGCTCCATCAGCCGGCTGATGAAGTCGAACGCCGTCTCGTCGTACTGCACCACATAGTCGACCGGATCGTAGGTTTGCGTCAGGCTGTCCTTGAAGGTGATGCCGAAATCGCCCAGCACCGCCTTGATGATGACGGCCACCGATTTGGCCTGGTAGATCTTGCGGTCGCGCGACAGCGTCAGCAGCCACAGCATCGGCACCAGCTCGGCCTGGTAATTGGCGAAGTCCTGGTCGTAGCCGCTATGGATGAAGCGCGACACCATGCCGCTGATGTAGCGCGTGGCGCCGCCATCGACCGCCATGGTCACCGTCATGGTCTTGCCGACCACGCTGTCGGCCGCCAGGCTGGTGCTGCCGGAACGCATGTGCAGATTGAACTTGAACAGTTCGGAAATCCCCTCGCTGCCCTCCATCGCGTCCAGCAGCAGGTCGTTGTCGCCGAACGGCGACGACACCGACAACAAGCCGCCAGGCTGAACGAAATCGGTCTTCATGCCGGCGCCCGCAGCGGATGGTCGCGGAACACATAGGTGAACTGCGCGTCGGCGCCCACGCCCATGTGGATCGCGGTGAACGGTTTCAGCATCGACATTCGCTCCAGCACCAGCGACGACAGCAACGGCAACACCGTCTGCGTCAGGATGAAATCAATGTTGCGGGCACCGCTGTCGACCTCGGTGCAGCGTGCGGTGATGATCTCGGTGACGCGGTCGTCCCAGCTGAACTTGGCGTTGTGGTTTTCCAGGAAGCGCGCCGCCAGCTTGGCCAGCTTGAGGTCGACGATGTTGCTGATCTGCTCGTCGCCCAGCGGGTAGTACGGCACCAGCACCAGCCGGCCCAGGAAGGCGGTGCTGAACTGGCGCAGCAACGCCGGCCGCAGCTGTTCGATCAGCTCGGCCGGGTCCGGCCGCTTGCCGTTGGCGCAAGCCTGGGTGATGACGTCCTGCGCCGCGTTCGAGGTCAGCAGGATCAGCGTGTTCTTGAAGTCGATCGAGATGCCCTCGCCGTCTTCCATATTGCCCTTGTCGAACACCTGGAAGAACAGCTCCAGCACGTCCGGATGGGCCTTTTCCATTTCATCCAGCAGCACCACGCAGTACGGCCGGCGGCGCACCGCTTCGGTCAGCACGCCGCCCTTGCCGTAGCCGACATAGCCGGGCGGCGCGCCCTTCAGGCTGGAGATCGAATGGGCTTCCTGGAACTCCGACATATTGATGGTGACCATGTTGCGCTCGCCGCCGTACAGCATGTCGGCCAGCGCGAACGCGGTCTCGGTCTTGCCGACGCCGCTCGGGCCGACCAGCATGAACACGCCGACCGGCTTGTCCGGATCGTCGAGCTCGGCGCGGAAGGTGCGCACCCGGCGCGCGATCGCGTCCAGCGCCTGGTCCTGGCCGACCACGCGGTCCGACAGCCGGTCCTTGAGCTGCAGCACGGTGTGGATTTCATCGGCCAGCATCTTGCCGACCGGGATGCCGGTCCAGCCGGAAATGACGCCCGCGACGATCTTGGAGTCGACGCAGACCGGCACCAGCGCCTCGTCGTCCTGGATCGCCTCCAGTCCTTTTTGCAGGCGCTGCAACTGGTCGCCGCGCGAACGGCGCTCGTCCTCGTCGGCCGCGCCGCCGTGGTCGGCGGTCTCGCTGATCTGGCGCCGCAGCGCCAGGATTTCCTCGACCGCGCGCAATTCGTCGGCCAGCTTTTCCTTGACCGCCGCCTGCCGCGTGCGCAGGGTTTGCAGCTTGCTTTCCAGCCGCGCGATCGGGCTGGATGGTTCCTCGCCGCGCGCATGCTGCTGGCGCGAGATGCGTAGCTCTTCGGCCGCCAGCATGATTTCATGCTCCAACGATTCGATCTGCGGCGGCGAGCCGGCGTGGCCGATCGCCACCCGCGCGCAGGCGGTGTCGAGCACGCTGATCGCCTTGTCCGGCAGTTGCCGGCCGGAGATGTAGCGGTGCGACAGCCGCACGGCGTCCTGCACCGCCTCGTCGAGGATCTCGACGCCATGGTGTTTTTCCAGCGTCGCCACCATGCCGCGCAACATCGAGACGGCGGCGTCCGGCGCCGGCTCCTCGACCTTGACCACCTGGAAGCGGCGCGCCAAGGCCGGATCGCGCTCGACGTATTTTTTGTACTCAGCCCAGGTGGTGGCGGCGATGGTGCGCAGCTCGCCGCGCGCCAACGCCGGCTTGAGCAGGTTGGCGGCGTCGCCCTGGCCTTCGCTGCCGCCGGCGCCGATCAGCTGGTGTGCCTCGTCGATGAACAGCACGATCGGCACGGCCGAGGCGCGCACTTCGGCGATCACCGATTTGAGACGGTTTTCAAATTCGCCCTTGATGCCGGCGCCGGCCTGCAACAGCGCCAGGTCGAGGCTGCGCACCACGACGTTGGCCAGCGCAGGCGGCACCGTACCGGCGGCGATGCGCTGGGCGAAGCCTTCCACCACGGCGGTCTTGCCGACGCCGGCTTCGCCGGTCAGGATCGGGTTGTTCTGGCGGCGGCGCAGCAGCACGTCGATGATCTGGCGGATCTCGGCGTCGCGGCCGCGGATCGGATCGATGTGGCCGGCGCGCGCCTGCGCGGTCATGTCGACCGTGTACTGTTCCAGCGCCGGGCTGGCGCCGGATGGCGTTTGCGCCGGCATCACGCCGGTTTGCGGGCCGCCGTGTGCGCCGCTGTGGGAGCCGCTGTGGCCGCCGTGGGAGCCGGTGTGCGGGCCGCCATGCGCGCCAGGCTGTGCGGCGCCGCCGTGGCCGCCGGGCGCGGCGACGATGCCGGCGCCGCCGCCATCCTCGGACGAACCGGCCAGCAGCGACGGCAGTTCCTGCTTGAACTGGTCGCGCGGGATCTTCAGCAATTCCGGCGCGGTCTCGATCAGCATGCCGCGCAGGCTGTCGACTTCCAGCATCGCCAGCAGCACCGTGCCGGAGCGCACCTGCTGGCTACCCAGCAGCATCGAACTGAGCAGCCAGGCCTCCTGGAACAGCGGCATGAAATGCGGCGACAGCGCCGGCGTGCGGCCGTTGCCGCGCTTGAAGCCGTCCATGCTGCGTTGCAGTTGGGCGGTGACCGCGCTGTCGGCGATGCCGAAGCGGCGCAGTATCTGCACCAGGTCGGGTGCGCCGTTGTCGATCAGCGTGAACAGCAAGTGTTCCAGTTCGACGTTGTACTGCGTCTGTTTGACACAGAGTTCGGCGGCCTGGCCCATCGCGCGCTTGCACTCGGGATTCAGCTTGGACAACAAGGTGCGGATATCGATTTCCATGGGCCTTAATTCCTTTCCGGCTCAGCGTCGGTCGCCAGCAGGAAGCGTGGTTGCTGGTAGTGCGCGGGCGCGGCGGCGCTTGCCGCGCCGGGCTGGCCGCACAGCCAGGCGCTCAGGCCCAACCGTGGCGCCAACGCCTCCCCCGACGCCGATGCCGATGCCGACTGCGGGCCGGGGGCCGACGCCGGGGCCGAGCTCGTCGCCGACGCCGACGCCGCCCCCGGCGCCGCAGCAGCAGTGGCCATCGCTGACGAGGCCGGCGCCGACGTCAGCCGCGTCTCCGGCCGCGCCGCCAGCACCAGCGTCAATTCGATCTGGATAGCGCTTTGCAAATGCCGCGCCACCAGCCACCCCAGCAAGGTATTGTCACGTCCGCCCGGCAGCAGCGACGCGAACCGCGCCGGCGCCAACGGCGGCGTGCTCAGCGCCATGCCGGCGCCCTGGTCCCACGCCCGCGCCCCAAGACAAGCCCCCATGCCCAGCCGCGCCTGAACGCTGGCCGGCCGCCCCTGGTCGTGCAAGCGAGCACGATCGCACAGCGCCAGCGGATGCCAACCACCGACGAACTGCCGGCCAGAAAAATGAACACCCATGCGATCCCGCAGCACCGCCAACAACGACGCCATCGAACGCGGCGCAGCACCCTGCACGCCGGCGTGACGCAACCAGGCCTGGTCGCCATCCGGACTACGCGCACCCTCGGCCCGCCCCAGCCCCGACAACGCATCCAGACTACGCACCAACGGCGCCCGGTCAACCTCGCCCGCGCTCAGCGCCAGATGATGCTTACGACGGCTGCGGTACAGGAATCCCAACAAGCGCTGATTGAAAATATCAAGAAAATCCAGACCCGAAACATCGCGCACACGGCGCCGCTCCATCAGCAGCTCGGTGAACGGCATCGGCAACGGACCGTGCACACCGGCCAGCGACAACGCCGGCGATTTCAGCGTCAGCGCCGGACCGGTCTGCGTGCTGTCGGCAAGACTGGTGATATCGCTGGGCGCGAACGCCAGATCGACCTGCGAAGACAGCCGCAAGGCCTCATCCATGCCGACCGAAGTGCCGACCGGCGCCAGCTCGGGCTCGCCGCGCTCCAGGATGCTGATCGCCTGGAACAGATTGAAGGCGTGCGGCTCGTCCCGCAACAGCGACATCAGATCAGACATTGGCGTCCAGTCATCGCAGGCCACTGCATCCAAGGTTCGCCGCCGCGCGTGACGGCCAGCCGGACGAAGGAGTTAGCGGAAGTGTACAAGGCGAAAAAGCGCGACAGCACGCCGGCCAGCACCAGCGGCGAAGTGCCGACAAAGGCATCGGCATCGAACTCAAGCACGATGTCGGTGCCCCGGCAATGGCCGCGCCAGATATCGTTGCCGAGCCGGGCGGTGGCGACGCTGGCCGCCATGCTCTTGACGCCGCGCACCTGCGCCTGGTCGCGCGCGCTGTCGCCGGCGAACAGCATCAACATCTGCTGCAGCGTCTGCACGCCGTTGGTGCCGTCGACCAGCGAACGGTGATTCAGCCGCAGCAGCGCCACCAGCGACCACAGCGCCTTGGCGTCCATCACCGGCGTGCGTTGCGCGCTGGGCTGGTACAACGAGCGGATCCGGGTGGAGGTCGACACGCCGTCGCCATAAAACCGGGTGCCCGGCGAAATCTGTTCGGCCAGCATGCGGTTGGTGCACAGCAGCTGGGCATACACCACCGGCTCGCTCGGCACCGCGCGCACGTCGCTGCGATCGATAAAACTCAGATACACGTCGGTGCCATTGATGCCCTTGCGCAGGCTCATCTCGCGCCGCAGCGACCAGAACACCGACGCGCCGGAACCGGACCCGTCGGCCGTCTCGGCGAACACGCTGGGGATGATTTCCGGCCGGTCGGCGCGCGGATCGGAGGCCGTCACCGACACCACCGAATGCACCTCGGTGATCGCCTCGCGCTGGTAGTCGGGCACCAGCAGGTATTCGTAATGGCGCCGGTCCAGCCGGATCGGCTCGCTGGTAACCGGGAACAGGTTGACCGCCGGCACGCAGCCGAGCAGGAAATTTTCCGCGCTCAGCAGCGACAGCACGCGGGCGCTGCGGTTGAACACCAGCCGCACCGAGAAGCCCTGCCCCGTGCCCAGCAAGCCGCGCAAGCCCTTCAGGTCGAAGAACTGGAACTTGCGCGGGAAGGCGAAATATTCCTGCAACAGCGCGTAGGCCGGATGGGCGTGCGCCGGCTGCGCCAGGATCGCCTCGTCCTCCGCGAAACCGACTTCGCTCAGGTTATTTGGACCCAGCCGGTGCAGCGCGCCGCCGCCGGCCGCCAGCTCGATGCGCTCCAGGCCGCTGATCAGCAGCTCGTGCAACGGCATGGTGGTCAGCAGGTCGCCGGACAGGTGCAGCCGCAGCGTGTCGAGCTCCAGCTCGGAGACGTCGAGGCCCTCGTCGCAGCGCAGGTCCAGCCGCAGCGTGCGGGTGTCCTCCATCTTGATCGCCGCCACCTTCAGCGGCCACAGCGTGGTGTTCCACGCCACCTGGAAGCGGCAGTTCTCGCCGCTGGCGGCGGTGGTCGACAACATCGTGCCGCGCGCCACCGGCATGCCGGCCATCACCTTGCCCTGGGTGGCGTCGAGCGTCATCTGCACCACCGTCATGGCCGGTACCGGCTGCGTCAGGCTGGGGCACAGATTGTCCAGCATGGCGCCGGCGATGGTCGGGAAGTCGCGGTCGAGGTCGCGGTGCACGCGCGCCGTCAGAAACGCCACCGACTCGATCAGCCGCTCGGTGTGCGGGTCGGCCGATTCGCCGCCGGACAACACCAGCCGCTGCGCCACCTTCGGATAGCGCGCGGCGAAGTCGGCCGACTGGGTGCGCAGGTAGGACAGCTCGCGCCGGTAGTATTCGAGAATGTCGTCGCTCACGCCCGCACTCCCGCCGTCATGCGGCCGCCATCAAGGTCGCGGAACGGGCGTCCAGCGCGACATCGAAATTGACGCGGCACAGTTGCTCGCCCAGCGCCACGACGGCGGAGATCGCCGCGTGCGCCGCGTACGGCCGCACCGGGTCGGGTTGCACCTGTACCCGCACATGGGACATGCGCGGCTCGTACAACGCCACGCAGCGGCACAGCACGGCGGACCAGGTGGCCAGGTCCTGGTCGGATTGCGGCGACAACGCCAGCATGTCCGGCAGGCCGTAATCGCGCACCGTCGGTTCGCCGTTGAGGAATTGGGGGATGGACAGGGAATTGCGCACATTGAACAAGCGCATCAGATCGAGCCGCAGCGAATGCTGCAGGCCGCCGCCATCGAGCAGACGGCCGTCCGGCGCGGCGTGGGACATGCCGGTCAGCCGGTCGAACAACGGAACCAGCGACGCCGTGATGGCTTTAGACATAATTTCAGAACGCTCGGCGAGATCAACAAAGAGGCGGCGGGCGCCGCCTCCGACAGGCATCAATCCGCTTTCATCGTCTCCAGGTTCCAGTTCCAGGTACCGGTGCCTTTGGCGGTCGAATCCGACTGCTGCTGGGTGTAGTCGCACTTGATCTTGGTGAAGCTGATCGAGAACGAGTCCGACGGGATCCCGCCACCGCCCGAGGTGGAGATGTTGGAGATCATGGCGTTGGTCATCTCGTACTTGAAGAAGCTCATGTACTTGCCGTTTTCGACGCGGCCGACGTACAGCGTGGCGGTGCCGATCTTGCTGCCCTGGGTGCAGGCCTTGTACATTTCGGTAGTCGACAGGTCGGACATCTTCGAGAACGAGATCTCGGAAAACACCGGACGGCCCGAGGTACGCTCGGTGTTCGACGAATCCATCTGCAGCGGAATCGAGGCGCTGTGCGAGTACGACAGCACGATGATCTTGTCGGTATAGCCGGTGATCTGGCTGTTGCCCTTGATGGTCGTGCCCAAATCTAAAATAAGTACGTCAGACATTGCTGGCTCCAAATTTGATAAGCAAGACCGGGCGTGGCGCCCGGCCTTGCGAAAACATCAGTGTGTAGTGCGCGCGATCAAGCCGCAGCGGCCGGCAGTTCGGCGACCAGGCGGATCGAGGTGGTCAGTTCTTCCATCTGGAAGTGCGGACGCAGGAACACGGTGGCCGAGTAGGCGCCGGGCTTGCCCGCCACCTCGGTCACGTCGACACGGCCTTCGGCCAGCGGGAAGCGGGCTTTTTCGCCCTGCGTCGCGTTGGCGCTCAGCAGCACGTAGGAGCTCAGCCATGCGTTCAGGAAGTTCTCCACGCCGGCGCGGTTCTGGAAGCTGCCGATCTTGTCGCGCATGATGACTTTGATGTAGTGCGCGAAGCGCGAAGCGGCCAGCACGTACGGCAGGCGCGCCGACAACGCGGCGTTGGCGTTGGCCGCGTCCAGGTTGTACATCTTCGGCTTGTTGACGGTCTGGCCGCCGAAGAACGCGGCGAAGTCCGAACCCTTGGAATTGACCACCGAGATGAAGCCCAGGTCGTTCAATTCCTTCTCGCGGCGGTCGGTGATCGCCACTTCGGTCGGGCACTTGAGGACGGTGTCGCCTTCGTCGGTCTTGAAGGTGTGCGCGGTCATGCCGCTGACCTTGCCGCCGCCTTCGACGCCGCGAATCGCGGTGGTCCAGCTGTGCTTGGCGTAGGCGTCGGTGATGCGCAGCCCCAGCTGGTAAGCCGAGTTGGCCCACAGGTATTTGCTGTGGTCGCGGCCGTCGACGTCTTCCTCGTAGCTGAAGCTTTCGACCGGATTGGTCTTGGCGCCGTACGGCAGACGGGCGGCGTAGCGCGGCAGCACCATGGCGACGTAACGCGAATCTTCCGAATCGCGGAAGCCGCGCCACGAGGCCAGCTCGGCGCTTTCAAAGATTTTCGACAGGTCGCGCGGCACGCCGAGGTCGGTGAACTCGCCCATGTCGAACAGCGACGGCGCGGCGGCGGTGATGAACGGCGCGTGCGCGGCGGCGGCGACCTTGGACAGGCGCTCCAGCAGGGCGATGTCTTGCGGGTGACGGCCGAAGTAGTAATCGCCGATCAGCAGCGAATACGGATTGCCGCCGAAGGTGCCGTACTCTTCTTCGTACACTTTTTTGAACAGCACGCTCATGTCGTGGTCGACCGCGTTTTCCAGGTCTTTCAGCAGCTCTTTCTTCGACACGTTCAGCAGGCGCAGCTTCAGGTTGGTGCCGGTTTCGGTGCCGTAGACCATGTCGTGCAGGCCGCGCCACGAACCTTCCAGCTTCTGGAAGTCTTCGTGGTGCATGATGGCGTTCAGCTGGTCGCTCAGGATGCGGTCGATTTCGGCGACGCGTTCGTTGATGGTGGCGACCACGCCCTTGTTCGGCGCCGTCTTCATGCCTTCGTCCAGCACCTGGGTGGCGAATTGGCCCAGCAGTTTTTTGGCGTACGCGTTTTGCGATGGCTCGATCGCCATCTTGCCTTCCTGGACGATACGGTCCAGCAGGCTCAGTTCTCCGGTTTCAACGGACTTACCAGCACCGCTCTTGGCGGCTTGATTGGTGGCCATGATTTAACTCTCTGTAAACAAATGTTTGGAAGGAGCGCGTGGCGCCCGCTGTCAGGAAGGGGTGGCTTCTGCCGCGCCTTCGGCCGCAGGTGCGCCGGCGTCCTGGTCCTTGAGTGTCTTCAGCTCCTGGGTGTTCTGGACGATGTTTTCCAGCAGGGCGTCGAGTTCATCGTTGCCGTCCAGTTTGCCGAGCAGGTCGCGCAATTGCTGACGCACTTCCAGCAACTTGGCCAGACGTGGGATTTGCGTGACGATCGATTCCGGATGGAAGTGTTCGAATTCGGTGAAATTGAGTTCGACTTTGAGGTTGCCTTCGCCTTTGAGCGTGTCCGGTACGGACAGGTCGAGGCGCGGGGCGATCTTGCCCATGACTTCGTTGAAGTTGTCGCGATCGATTTCGATCAGGCGACGGGACTTCAGCTTCGCTGGCGGAACCAGCGGTTGGCCGGAGAGATCGGCCAGCAGACCCACCACCAGGGGCAGCTCTTTTTTCTCGATGGCACCACCGATTTCGACGTCGTAGGTGATCTGGACCCGAGGAGGACGATTACGCCCCACCCATTTTTGTAAGCTGTCTGACATTCACATCCTCACATTTCTGGTAATTCACGGACGACGGAGGGATACAGAGCGGATGAGTGAAGGCCAGTACATAACCTATCGCCACCGACCTTTTCGCTGCGCCGCAACATATTAGAAAGGTACAATAGTTTCCGGTGCTCAATTGATATTAAATGTAAATTCTGTTGGCAACAAGCTTTTTTTCCAGCTTTACGATGTTTTATATGACCCCTCTGTGACATAGCAGAATCAGCGTGGTTTTCACGCTAATGGGGTTGTCAAATTGTGTCTTTTGTGTGAGTGACAACAGTGGCTGGTGGGGGCGTTGCGCTTGCGGCGTGCAAGCTGTTGATGCTGCTGGATGTGATCGGCGATGGAGGGATTTGGGACGGTCGGAGCGCTTGACCGCCCAGCCGGCTTGACGAGTAGGAGAGCTTGACGCCGTTCCAGCGCGCGCCGCCAAAACGGGCCGCCAAGGGGAACGTGGTGGCTGCGGTGGCTGTGGCGGCGACGGCTGTGGCGGCTGTTGCGCCCGTGGCGGCTGTGGTGGCTGTGGTGGCTGTTGCGCCCGTGGCGGCTGTGGTGGCTGTGGTGGCTGTGGTGGCTGTGGTGGCTGTGGTGGCTGTGGCGGTTGTGGCGGCTGGCGCGGAGCCGGCAGGCCACGGCGAGCCCGTCGAAGACGTCGCGCCAGCGCCGCCAAGCGTATCGGATGCATGGCTGGCGCCGATTGGCGCGCCGGCGACATCGGACGCATTTGCGCTATCCAACATGGCCGAGCCGGATTTGACGCGCCCTGCTGCACCACCGGCCGCATCGGCTTCCGCGTTCGCGCCACCGTCTCCGTCGGCAGTCGCGTCGTGACCACCAAGCTGGCCGTCTGGCGGCTCGCCGGCGTGGGCGTCGTTGCCGCTCGCCGTGCCGGCTTCCGAGCCCTTGCCGTTGCTGTGTCCCGCGTCCGCTTCGGCGCCGGCGTGATTGTCGCTCTCAGCGCCAGCCTCAGCGCCTGCGTCGTTGCCGCTCTGAGTGGCTCGTTCCACGCCGGTGCCGGTTGCGCCATCTTGGTCAGCAGCTGCTGTCGATTTTGCCTCATCGCCACTGGATGCCGTGCCATCTCCAGCCGCGCCGTCCGGTTCGTCGTTTGCAGGGTTGTGCACCGCATCGCCGTCTGCGTCATCGCTTGAGGCCGTCGGCCCATCGCCTTCATTTACTGGCGACACATTAGCATCCGCAGTGGCGCCGTTCGATCCGTCAGCACCGGCATCGGCACCATCACCGCCTTGCGCCGGGCGTGCGCCGCCGGCCTTCATCGCCTTGCTCGCGCCGGCAGCCGATTCAGTTGCGGCCAATTCAGTTGCGGCTGGTTCCGCCGCAGCTGCGGCGGCGGCCTCCGTCGCGGGAGCGAGTTCGGCGGCGGCAAGCTCTTTGGCCTCGTCGGCGCTGGACGGCGCGCCGGTCGCCGACGCAGGGCTTGGCGTCGCGACGTCTGCGTCGGCTGGATCCGCTGCGGCTGGGTCGGTCGCGGCGGCTGGATTGGCTGCGGCAGGTGGAGCGCTGGCGTCCACGGATGGTGCCGACGCGGAGTCCGCCTTCGTCGCAGTCGCGGGCGGCTGAAGTGCGTTGGCTGATGGCGTTGGCGTGTCGGCGGGGGCGGCGGATGCGGTGTCGGCCGGCGTGTTGCCGAGGGCCTGGCCAGCCGCCAATCGATTGCCGCCCATCTTGCGGGGGAGCGCACCGGCGTTGGGCAGCGTAGCCGCTTCCAAGGCAGGTTCGGCGGCGGCGCCGGCGGGGGCAGCGGTGTCGCCGGCAGTTGCGGCGGCTCCGGCTTTGAGGCGTTTAGCCGGCAGTCCCGGAGGCGAGTTCGCATCATCGGGCTGGCCGGCATCATTGGAGCCGGTGGCGACATCCGGCGGATTGCCTGCGCCGTCTTGCGGGGCATCACCAGGCAGTTCTGGGCAGCCGTCAAGCTGATCCGCTTGCTCTTCGGCTGGCGGTGCGGCGTCGCCGGGCAAGGTTCGTGGCTGCTTGGTCTCGTCGGAGCTGGCATCGGCGTTGATGTTGGCATTGGCAGCGGCGTCTGCCCCGCTGTCGCCCGCCGCGACGTCGACTGCCGAGCTGACATTGTCGGCATCGCTGCCCTCGCCGCTCGCGGTCGAATCCGCCGAAGCGGCTGCCGCGCCATTGGCGGATGCGGCGCTGCCTGCGTCGTTCGCACCGCCGCCGGCCGCCGTATCGCCGTTCGCTATGCCGTCGCCGGCCGCCGTATCGCCGTTTGCCACGCCGTCGCCGCCGCCATCGCCGCCATCGCCGCCAGCGCCGTTTGCGGCGTCGCCATCTTCTGCCCCATCTCCCGCACCGCTGCGGCCGGCGGCGGCGCCGTCGGTGGCCGCAGCATTGTCCGCGCCGGCCGCATCCCCCGCCGAGTCGCCGGACGCTGCGGGGGAATTTGCTCCATCCGAGTCGGCGGGAGCCGCAGTACTGGCGGCCGCTCCGGCCGAGCCGGCAGCAGCGGCGGTGGCGGTGGCGGTGGCGGTGGCAGCAGCGGTGGCTGCTGTGGCTGCATTGGCGGCAGCGGCGGCGGTTTCCGCAGTCGCCTCGGCGCCGGCGCCGGCGTCGGCCAAGGCCGTCTCGCCGCCATGCTTGACCACTTCCGCATCGACGATCGCCTCGGCCTTGATCGCCTCGGCGCGCGCCGTGTTGACTTGCGCCTGCACCGCCTCCACCTCCGCCAGCGTCAGCTTGATGCCGGCCTGAGCCTCATCCTTCCTGGCCTCGGTGTCGGCCGTGGCCTGCTCCGCCGCCGCGCCGACATCGGCCTCGGCGGCGACGATTTGCGCCGCCAGCGCCTGCTCCGATTCCTTGGCCGCCTCGGCCGCCGCAGTCGCCTGCTCCGCCTGCGCCTCGACGTCAGCCAACGCCGCATCGCCCCCCTCGCCATAGCCCGCCGTCACCGACTCCGACTGCGCCCGCGCCTCGTCCAGCGAACCGGACATCTCCTCCAACGCCCCATCGGCACCATCGGCCACGCCCTGCGCGTCCGCCCGCATGCCGTCGAACGACGTCTGCACCTGCGCGGCGATCGACTCCGATTCCTGCATCGAATCGCCGGCCTCCTGCGCGCCCGACTGCGCCGTCTCGCCGGCCGTTTGCACTTCCGTCGCACACTCGCTGGCCTGCGACGACGCCTGCGTCACCCGCGCCAGCAAATCGCCGCCCATCTGCTGCGCATCGGCCTGCCAGCTCGCCACCTGCGCCGCCAGATCGCCGGCGCGCTCGACGTCGCCCCGCACCTGCTGATAGGTCGCGGCGGTCGCGTCATAGAACGCCGCGTACGGCGCCACCTGCTCCGCCGCCGCGCCGATATTCAGCGCGCGGATCGCATCCATCACCTGGTCGACATAGCCGAGCGCCTGGCCGGTGGCCTGTCGCACCTGCTGGCGCGCCATGTCGCTGACCGATTGCACCTGGACCTTGGCGCCGTCGACCGTGTCGGCCAGCCTGGTGATCGGCGCCTGCGCCTGCTCCCTGGCCGAGTTCATCGCCCGGCTCAGCGTCGCCAGGCCGTCGCGCGCCAGCACCACCGCCTGCGCCACCTCCTCCTTGCCCTGCATCAGCGCCTTCTGCAACGGCGCGCCGGCCGCCTGGATCTGCGCCTCCAGCGGCGCCAGCGTACGGTCCAGCAAGGCCGACAACTCATCCTGCAAGCGCCGCACCAAGGGTTCGCACTGCAACTGCGCCAGACACTGCTCGGCCGCCGCCCGCACCCGGTCCAGCACCTGATGCGCCATCGCGCACGCCTTGTCGACCTGCTCCTGCAGCAACGGCGGGATTTTTTGCGCGGCGTCGCCGACCAGCACCATCGCCGCCTGCATCTGCTCCAGCAAGCCCAGCAGCGCATCGATCGCCACCTGCACCTGGGCGATGGCCTGGTCCAGCAGCGGGTTCAGCGCCTCGACCAGGCCGATCGCCTGGTCCATCAGCCCGGTCGCCGTGTCGCCCGCCGTCTTGACCGCCGCGCGCGCGCCGGCGATCGCAGTCTTGACGCCGGGGATCATCGCCTTGATGCCGACGAACAGGCCGCGCGCCAGCATCAGCGGCGGCGCCTTCATCATGTAGCGGGTGCAGATTTCAATCGCGCCGGTGCACAAGGCGTCGGCCTGGTCGAGCTCGCTGGCGGCGGCATCCAGCGCGCTGTTGGCCTGCGCGACGAACACCGGAATATTGCCCTTGACCTGCACCAGCATCGCGACCGCCTCGGCGATCATGGTGCGCACCGGTTCGAAATTCTCCGGCAGCTGGCGCAGGATGGTCTTGGCGTGCTCGGCCTCCTCGTCCAGCTCGGCCAGCAATTGCCGCACCTTGTCGACCTCCTCGCGGATCACCGTGATGACATCCTGCAAGGCTTGGGCGATCGCGTCGACCCGCACGTCGAGCATGTCGAGCGGTTGCATGACCTTGCGCACCAGTGCGTCGACATTGGCGCCGGCCGAGGCCAGCGCGTCGAACACGAGGTCGGCCTGGGCGCGGGCGGCGGCGATCGGCTTGAACAGGATGTCGGCCACATGGCTGAGCTGGCGCGAACTTTCATCGAACAGCGCGTCGACGGCACGCCCCTCGTCGGCCAGCGTATCGCTGCTGTCGTCGACCAGGTCGATCGCGGCCTGCAGCGGCGCCAGCAAATCGTCGCCCTTGCTGCGTATCAGGTCCGACACGCCGCCGATCACGTCCAGCGCCTGGCCGGTGGCCAGCGCCATCTGCTCCTGCACGTCGTCGACGTTGCCGCTCAGCGTGTCGCGCAAGGCCTGCGCCTGGGCCAGGCTGTCGCTTTGCAATTGTTCCGCCTTGGCCAGCAACGTCTGCGTCAGCGCGGCCCCGGCGCCCGCGCCGCCCTGCAGCGTGCCCAACTGCTCCAGCTGCGCCGACAGCGGCAGCAGGTCGCGTCCGTATTGCTCGAACATCGCGCCGCTGCGCACGGCCAGGTCGGCCAGCGCCTGGCCGCGCGACGGCAGGCTGTTGAAGAACGCCATCTGGCCGCTGAAGTCCGGCACCAGATTCGACAGCTCGGGCAGCAGATTGCTCATCGACTGCACCGCCTCGTTGGCGGAGTCGATCACGGTCTGCACCTCGGCCGCCTGCGCCAGCAGGCGCTGCGGGATCGCGGCCGCGTCGCTGGCCAGCCGGCGCAAATCGCTGGCGGCCGTTTCCAGCACGCCGGTACAGCAATCGATGATGGGTTGCGGGTTGAGCAGGTCCGGGATCGCCTTGATCTGCTCGGCGACCTTGAGCACCTCGGCCTTCAGCGACTCGGCGCAGGCGCTCACCTCGGCGACAAAGGTCTCGCCCTGCTCGACCACCGTGTCGGCGGCGGTCTTCATGGCGTCGGCGATGCGCACGGGACTTTGCGGCAGGACCTCCAGCGCGTGGTCGATCACCTTCATCTACAGGTCGCCCAGCGTGGTCGTGGTTTTGGCGCTGGCCGCGCTGAGTGCTTCCTTGATCGCCGCCACCTTGCTCGGCGCCGGGTCCAGCGACAACGAGGCTCTGCCGATGGTGGCGATGGTGGCCTGCACCTGTTCCAGCGATTGGTTCAGCTCGGGCAGCACTTCGGCGCCCTCGATACGGATATCCTCCAGCGCCGGCAGCAGGTTCTCCAGCGCCGGGATCGCCGGCAGCGAGCTGAGCGCGGGCAAGGCCGACAGCGCGGCGGCGGCCATGGCGGCCGCCGGCGGCGCCACCAACCGGCCCGGCCGCGCCTGCCGGCTCATTTCCTCCATCACCAGGATGGCGCCGCTCATCAGGCGCCCGGCCAGCGCATGCAGCCAGCCGTCGACGCCGGCGGCGGCGGTGGCCAGCGACGGCCCGGAACGCTGCAGCAACCAGCGCAGCTCGGCGCGCGCGGCCGGTTCACCCAGCCAGTAGCGCAGATATTGGTGCGCCTCGTCGGTGGAGACGAAGCGCCGGCGCGCGCCCGGCATGTGGCTCTGGTCGCCCAGGCCGCCGCCTTGCAGCAACACCTGTCCGACCTGGCCTCCAGATTCGTAAAATGTGACGCGGCTGGAATGACGCCATAAACTGGCCAGGGGATGCAGCATGGGTAACTTGAGATGACAGGGATCAACTGACGGTCGGGAAACATTAACATGGCCGGCTTGATAAGGCAAACCCGGACCAGCCCCGGCAATCGGCCCTGGATGCGACACCTGGGCATCCCGGCGTTGCATGATGGGGGCGCGTCAGTTAGCATTGGGAAACATCCGGCGCCCGATGCCGGCACAGAAAAACATGCACAAATGCTCAACAAAGATTTTTTGAAAACGCTGGGCCTGATCGGTTTGTGTTTGCTGACCCTGATCGCCGGCGCCGCCCGCGCCTCCGACAGCCCCGCGCTCGACAACATCCTCAAGAAGAATGTCATCCGGATCGGCGTCAAGACCGACTTCAGCCCGTACAACTCGATCAATTCCAACAACGAAATCGTCGGCTTCGAAAGCGACGTGGCCGAGCTGATCGCCAAGCAGCTGAACGTCAATCTCAAAAAAGTCAGCATCACCACCGAAAACCGCTTCCAGAAGCTGGAACTGGGCGAGGTCGACATCCTGCTCGCCACTGTCGGCGACACCGCCGCGCGGCGCAAGATCGCCACCGCCGTCGAGCCGGGCTACAACGAAACCAGCGTCAACGTGCTGTTCCGGCCGGGCCAGGCGGTCGAAACCTGGAGCATGCTGCGCCAATCCACCATCTGCGCCGTGCAGGGCAGCTACTTCAACAAGCCGATGAGCGAACGCTACCTACTGTCGCTGCAAACCTACAAGACCGTGCGCGACGCGCATCTGGCGCTGCAGGACGGCCAGTGCACCGGCTTCCTGTACGCCACCGCGGCGCTGCACAACACCCGTCAGCAGGCGCTGTTCAGCGGCTACACGATGCCGCTGCCGAACGCGCTGATCACGCCGATGGCGATCTTCATCGCCCGCAACGAGCTGGGCGGCGCGCTGGACCGGGCGCTGGGCGACATCCTGGCCGAGCTGCACCGCAGCGGCTGGCTGCTGGAGGCCAACAACAAATGGGGCATCGCCTCGACCGGCTGGCTGACGACCCAGCAACACCTCTGGTCGGAAAAAGACGAGCAAGGCGAATACGTGTGCGCGCGCAACACCAGCGGCCACTGGACCGCCGCCTGCCGCAGCGTCGAGTATGTGTCGAGCGACGAAGTCAGCGGGGTGCAGAAAGTCGGCCTGTGGATCAAGGAACAGCTGGGGGTCGACCTGAATTTCATCTACGACCCCTATGACCGCACCCAGTTCGTCACCGGCATCGTCTACACCATGCTGCTGATCGCCAGCAGCATCGCCATCAGCCTGACGCTGGGCATCGGCGTCTCGGTGCTGGTGGACGGCAAGCGCGGCCTGGGCATCGCGGCGGTGCACGGCGTGATGGCCTATGGACGGCTGACGCCACCGCTGCTGATGATGTACCTGATCTTCTTCGGCATGGGCGGCTGGCTGATGCGCGACTTCGGCATCAAGCTGTCGGCGTTCGCGGTGGCGGCGTTCTGCTCCGGCTACTACACGGCGGGCCTGGTGATGCGCGCGCTGCTGGAGGCGGCCAAGCACATCCGCACCTACGACGACGGCTATCTGCTGCGGCTGAACAACCTGGGCCGCACCGCCAGCTACGCCAACTGGCCAGTCAAGCAGGCGCTGATCAACCTGACCAAGCAGACCATGATCGCCTCGGCCATCGCCATCCCGGAACTGCTGAGCGCCAGCAGCCTGCTGATCGCGGAAAAGGGCAATATTTTCCTGACCATGACGGTGCTGCTGATTACCTTCTTCCTGATCACCAGCTTGTGGACCAGGATCTTCAATTACATGGAAAAGGCCTTGCTGCCGGTGGCGGGACAATCATGATGGACACTTTCTCCTTCCTGCTGACCTGGACGCCGTTCCTGCTGCAGGGCTTCATGTGGAATATCTTCATCGCCATCTGCGCCGTGACGCTGGGCTCGCTGATCGGCGCCGGCCTGGCCTGGATGCGGGTCAGGAAAGGCGGCAAGCTGGGCGCGTTCGCCGAGCAGCTGTCGCACTTCCTGCGCGGCGTGCCGACCTTGGCGCTGATCTTTTACGCGGTGTTCGTGCTGCCCAGCGAATTCACCGTGATCGGCACCGGCTGGACCGTGCACATCCCGCAGTGGGTCAAGGCGGTGATCGGCCTGTCGGCGGCGCCGCTGTCGTTCACCTCGGAGAGCCTGGTGGTGGCCTACCGCGCCTGGTCGCGCGGCGACATCGGCGCCGCGCTGCTGTTCATCCCGACCTGGATCAATGTGTTCCTGATTTCCTTCGTCGCCTCGAGCGCCTCGTCGCTGGTTGGCGTGAGCGAGCTGGTGAGCCGCTGCAACACCGTGATCGCCGCCACCGGCACCAGCGTCATGGTGCCGGTGTACATTTATTGCAGCTTCTACTTCGTCGTCACCTCGCTGCTGTTCACGGCGCTGATCAAGAAATTCAAGAGCTCGATGCTGATGGCGCGCATCGACCAGCGCATGCGCCACGCCTACGCGCTGAGCGCGGCGCGGGGCTGATATAAGATGACCGCGCGTTGGCGCTGGTATAAGATAGATGCAATTTCCTAACGGAAAATTCTATTAGGTAGTTCGGCAAACCTTTTCATTGAAGAGACTTACCATCATGCCCGTGCAAAAACTCGACCTCGCTTACGTCACCTCGATGCTCAAAGCAAATACGGCAGACTTCAGCGCCCTTAGCCGCGAGAAGGCGGCCGAGATCACCACCGAGATCCAGGCCAGGAAGTTCGACGATCCGACGCGCTTGGCCGAGATGAGCAAAATCGAGCTGCCGCAAACGCTGGAGGCGTGGAAGGCCGCCACCGATGTCGACGGCCTGTTGACCAGCAGCTTCTTCGGCACCAAGACCGCCAGGGCGCGCGGCCCGACGCTGCAAATCGTCGACCGCGCCTACGACGCATGGATCAAGGACATCACCAACGGCGGCAACGCCGCCAACCTGCAGGCGGCGCTGGAGAACTATCGCGGCTTCGCCTACAAGATGACCAGGAACGAAGCGTTTTCCGGCGTCAGCACCGACCACCGCAGCGCGCGCAACAAGAACAATGTGATGGACGACGTGATGGCGGTGGCCACGCTGATGGCGCTGCTGGACAAGAAATTCCGCAACAACGATGAAGACCGCCGCGCCACGCGCGAGATGATGGTGACGCTGATGGCCAACATCCGCGTCGAGTGGGAATGGCACAAGGACGCGCTCGGCGGCCTGGCGCTGGCGCCCGGCATCATCGACGTGATTCCCGGCGCCAGCGACGCCATCGCCAACGGCGTCATCGGCGTGCTGAAAAACGGCACCGGCCAGATCGTCACCGGCAGCGTGGCCGGCGCGGCGGCGGCCGGCGGCATCGGCTACGGCGCCTACACGGCGGCCACCACCACCGATGCCAAGGCCAAGCTGTTCAAGTTCCTGCAGGAGCAGTGCAATAACTTCGCCAACTGGATAGGCACCACCTTGCAACGGATACTCGGCGGCGATCTGCGCGACATCGTCGCCATGGCGGCCAAGGCACTCAAGCCGGTGTTCACGCAGGTGTGGAAGGCGGCGTCGACCTTCGTCGGCGGCGCCGGCGACATCGTGTCCGGCCTGACCGGCCTGGCCAAGGATGCCTGGACCCGCCATACGATCACCGTGCAGCAGACCGAGCTGGTCACCAGCGACGGCGCGTTCGCCATCCTGCGCAGCGGCATCGATCGCGGCATCGCGCTGCGCCAGGCTGTTTCGGCCTGGACCATGGCCAAGGGCGCGATTTCCACCACGCTCACCGTGGTCAGCGCCGGCACGGTGTCGAAAATCGCCGATCTGCTGCTGGCCGGCTTCGAATTCGTCTTCAAGATGGTCTACAACGCGCTGGAAGACCGCCGCATCCAGGCCTTCATGCTGGAAGCGCGGACCATGTTCCAGAAAGTGCGCACCCGTGGCCAGCACAAAGGCAGCGCCAAGCCCAAGGCGGCCGCCAAGGGCGCCCCGATTACCGAACAGGAAATGCCGATGGTGGCGCGGGGCACCATGCCGGCCTTCGCGGCGGCCCACTACACCGGCGACCAATTCATGGACGATTGGCGCGGCACCTACCTGAATTTCTTGTACTCGATGGTCAAGGCGAGCCCGGTGATGGCGGCGATCGTGATGAATTCGGGTTTGATCGACGAGCGGGACGTGTTCCATGCGGCGACGCCGAGGAGCGACGAGGACGTGGCGCGCGCGGCCGTCCATGTGTTCACGCTGAAAGAGGAAGCGAAGCGGCTGTTTGGCGAATGCAACTTCAAGATCACGCCGGCCAATATTGCGGACCTGCAGAGCGGTTCGACGGCGGCGTCGTATCAGGACCTGGTGCGCAGAGCCCAGTCGGCGACCCAGCCGAATCTGATCGCCGCCTGAGCGGCCGCGCCGGGGGATGGCGCGGCGACGGATTGCATGCCGGCGCGCCGGCAGCGGTCAACGACGGTGATAACCGCCGCGTCCACCCCAGCCGCGTCCGCCACCCCAACCACGGTTGCTGAACACGAAGTCGAGGCCGATCGACACCGGCGGATAGTAATACGACGGCGACGGCGCGTAGTACACGGGCGCCGGGGCGTAATACACCGGCGCGGCGACGTAGCTGGTGGTGTACACCGGCTGGCTGGCGACGTAGCTGGTGCTGCGTTGCGGCGGCAATTCTTCAGTCCACGTGCCCGACGGCGCGCTACCGCCCGACGGCATCACCGCGACGGTGTGCCACTGGTACGGGTCCTGCACCTGGGTGGCGGCGTAATAACCCGGCTGCTGCACCGCGCAACCTGTCAATGCCGCCAGCGCGGCGATAGCGATGATCGATTTCATGGCATTTCTCCTTGTTCCAGATAGTACTATATAAGGAACTTGGGCATCGCCCGCTTGCCATTACAGCTTGTTACACTCGATGCCGCAGGCGAAAAAAAAGGAATCGCACGCGATTCCTTTTTTGACTGCAATACCGATCAATCCAGCTTCCAGGCGTAGTCGACCTTGGTCCAGGTCTCGGCGGGGGCGCCGTCCTTGCTGCCCGGCTTGAATTTGCAGGCGCTCAGCGCCTTGATGGCGGCCTTGTCCAGATTCTTGAAACCGCTGCTCTTGTCGACCTTGGAGTCGACCACCGAGCCGTCCGGCTTGACCAGGAAGGACATCGACACCGTGCCCTGCTCTTCGTTCATCAGCGAAGCTTTCGGGTATTCGGCCTTGCAGGTTTTAGCATCAAAACTGGCCGGAACTTCAGCGGCGAACACCGCCGGTGCGCTCGATACGAGCACTGCTGCGATAACACTCAACCAACGCTTATTTGTAGACATCTGATTTCCCCAAGTGTTTAGAATCCGGCACGCAGGCCGGGCGCCAGGCCCGACCCATCTTGATGCTGACGCGTCTTACAGCTTCCAGCTATAGTCGACTTTGGTCCAGGTCTGGGCCACGGAACCATCCTTGGTGCCCGGCTTGAACTTGCAGGCGCTCAGGGCCTTGATCGCGGCCTTGTCCAGGTTTTTGTAACCACTCGACTTTTCCACTTTCGATTCAACGACGTTGCCGTCGGCGGCGACCAGGAAGGCCATGGACACGTCGCCCTGCTCTTCGTTGATCAGCGATGCTTTAGGGTATTCTGCTTTGCAGTTTTTCGAGTCCAGCGAGGCTGGCACTTCACCGGCGAAAGCGGCGGTGGAGGCGGACAGGATGACGGCGGCGAAAACAAACTTGTTCATAATGCAATTTCCCAACTAATTATTTTTAAACACTGGTTTATCGAATCCCACAGCGGACCTACGTGCCGCGCAACAGCGCGGCGGCAGACTGCGGCAAAGTTTTAGAACTCTTCCCACTCGTCGCTGCCGGCGGTGCTGGCTGCCGAGGCGACTTTTTTCGGTTTGGCTGCCGGTGCCGGCGCTGGCGAGGACGCCAGTTTCTTCACTGGAGCGCGGGCAACGATCGGTTTGACCACTGCCTTGGCGGCTGGTTGATACACCGGAGCCGTGACGCGCTCCTCACCTTCCACCAGCTTGAAGATGCTGACCACGCGGGACAACTCGGCGGCCTGGTCTTGCAAGCTTTGTGCTGCGGCGGCGGCTTCTTCCACCAGCGCGGCATTTTGTTGGGTCATGCTGTCCATCTCGATGATCGACACGTTGACCTGTTCGATACCAGCGCTCTGTTCCTGGCTGGCGTTGGCGATTTCGCTCATGATGTCGGTCACGCGGCGGACCGAAGCGACCACTTCGTCCATCGTCACGCCGGCCTGGCCGACCAGCTTGGTGCCGGCGCCGACTTTTTCGACCGAGTCATCGATCAGCATCTTGATTTCCTTGGCGGCGCCAGCGGAACGCTGGGCCAGGTTGCGCACTTCCGACGCCACCACGGCGAAGCCGCGGCCCTGTTCGCCGGCACGGGCCGCTTCAACAGCGGCGTTCAGCGCCAGGATGTTGGTCTGGAAGGCGATGCCATCGATCACACCGATGATGTCCACAATCTTCTTGGCCGATGCGTCGATCGAGCTCATGGTGTTGACCACTTCCGACACCACTTTGCCGCCCTTGATCGCGACGTCCGATGCGGCCGACGCCAGTTGATTGGCTTCACGAGCGTTGTCGGCGTTCTGTTTCACGGTCGAGGTCAGCTCTTCCATGGCCGACGCGGTTTTCTCCAGCGAGCTGGCTTGCATTTCGGTACGCGACGACAGATCGATATTGCCGGCGGCGATTTCACGCGAGGCGGTGCCGATGGTTTCGGTGCCGGAGCGGACCTGGCCCACGATGTCGACCAGGCTGTCGCGCATTTCCTTCATCTCGGACAGCAGGCTGTCCTTGGCGTTGCCGGTGGTGTCGATGTAGATCGACAGGTCGCCGTTGGCGATGCTGCCGGCGATCGAAGCGGTGTAGTCCGGTTCGCCGCCCAGCTGCTTCAGCAGGCCACGGGTGATGACGTAGGCGGCGACCACCGAGATCGCCACGGCCAGCACGCCCATCAGGATCATGAAATTGCGACCGCTGGAGAAGCCGGCGGCGGCGTCGACCTGCACTTGCGCATTCAGCTTGTCTTCCAGCGATGCCAGTTGATCCAGCGCGGCCATCCATTTTTTCTGTGCCGGACGGATTTCCTTGATCAGCACCTTGGTTGCTTCTTCGGCCTTGTTGGCCAGCCACAGTTCGGACGCTTTGGCGACCGCCGGCATGGCGATGGCTTCCTGCTCCTTGATGGTCGCCAGCAATGCCTTTTCTTCCGGCAGGGCTTCCAGCGCGAACTGCGCGCTCAATTTGTTCTGTGCCTCGGCGTATTTGCCGCCCAGTTCCTTGATGCGGTTCATTTCCGGTTCCATGTCGCCGGCATCGGTCATCAGGGTCAGGATGCGCAGCGAAGTGACGCGATCGCTGACGTTGGCGCGCATGTCGACCACCAGGCGCGACACCACGTTGTTGACGCTGATCACGTGATCCAGGCGATCCTGGATCTGCGCCATGCGGAAGATGCCGACCGTGGTGACGGCCACCAGGAACAAGAGAACCAGCGCGAATCCCAGGCCCAGGCGCGTACCGACTTTCATTTTTGCTAAATTCATTTCGTCTTCTTCTTTAATGACACTGTTGATGAGAAGTTGCCCTGGATGGCACGTCTTTTGAACGCCACGATCCACCTGGCCCTTGCTGCTAAGTAATAATATGTGACAGTAGCAAACAATGACTGCGAATGCAAAATTTGCGGCTCCACCGGCGCTTGCATGTAGTTTTTTGAGCCGAATACACAACCGGAAGACGGTGGATATGTGTGTATATTCAGGAATTATAGATGCAAATTTTGCTTCAAAGCAAGCAAAACCTGCCTCAAAAATACGCAAACGAACTTTCTGCGTGGAAATACCAACAGTCCCGTTGTTTCTACGCCGAAATTGTGTGGTTACGCTGCGATACGCAGGCGGGCTGCGGCTTCGAGGAGGAGGTTGGCGTCGCCGGCGGCGAGCTTTTTGGAGTCGGACAAAACCTGACGGAACGCGCGCGCGCCCGGCAAGCCGGTCATCAGGCCCAGCATGTGGCGGGTGATGGAGTTGAGTTTCAAGCCATGATGGCCGTAGCGCGCCAGTTCGGCCTGAATGTAGGGAATCATGGCTTCCAGGACTTGTTCGCGGGTCTTGGCGCTGGTCGTGGCGCCGTAGTAGCGCTGGTCGAAACCGGCCATCACGAACGGATTGTGATAGGCCTCGCGGCCCAGCATCACCCCGTCCAGGTGCTTCAGATGCTCGTCGATCTCGGCTTCGGTCTTGATGCCGCCGTTGATAATGATTTCGAAGTCAGGGAAATCTTTTTTCAGCTGGTAGGCGAAGTCGTACTTCAGCGGCGGGATTTCCCGGTTTTCCTTCGGCGACAAGCCCTTCAGGATGGCGTTGCGGGCGTGCACGATAAACGTCGTGCAGCCGGCCTCGGCCACGGTGCCGACGAAATCGCGGACGAAGTCGTAGCTTTCGGTTTTATCGATGCCGATGCGGTGTTTGACCGTGACGTCGATCTGCACCGCGTCGCGCATCGCCTTGACGCAGTCGGCCACCAGTTGCGGCTCGGCCATCAGGCAGGCGCCGAAAGCGCCCTTCTGCACGCGTTCCGACGGGCAGCCGCAGTTCAGGTTGATCTCGTCGTAGCCCCACTTCTCGCCCAGCTTGGCGCTGGTGGCGAGGTCGGCCGGATCGCTGCCGCCCAGCTGCAGCGCGACCGGATGCTCTTCCTCGTTGAAGCGCAGATGGCGTTCGACGTCGCCGTAGACCAGCGCGCCGGTGGTGACCATCTCGGTGTACAGCCAAGTGTGCTTGCTGATCTCGCGGTGGAACACGCGGCAGTGGCGGTCGGTCCAGTCCATCATCGGCGCGACGGACAGGCGGCGGCCCGGGACTGCGGGGGCTGGCGCTGGGTCGGTGGTCGGCAATTGGATGATGGTCATGGCGGCTACGCTACAGGAATCGCGAAAGGGTCGACATTATATCGCAAACGGCAGCGTCACCAGGCCGACCAGGTAGCGGGCGGGTTGGCGGCCGGGGTTGGCGTAGACGATTTGCTGGTCTTCGCGCAGCGCCAGGCAGTCGCCGGGAGCCAGGCGCCAGTGCTGTTCGCCGACCGTGATCTCCATCTCGCCTTCCAGCAGCCAGACTTGCTGGTGAACGTCGGCCTCGCGCCGCACCTGGTCGTAGGCGACCCGTTGGCCGGGCGGGAACACCACCTCCACCAGCTGCATCGGCGAACGCAGCGCCGGCGACAACTGCCGCCGCACGTAGCCGGACATGGGGTCGGTCCACACCACCTGCGCGGCGGCCGGATTCAGCGGCGACGGCGGCGTCGGCGCGTCCCCGCCCGCTTCGAACAGCGACGCCAGCGTCACGCCCAGCGCGCCGGCCAGTTTGTCGAGCACGGTGGCGGTGGCGCTGCTTTCGCCGCGTTCGATCAGTGAAATATTCGAGCGGCTGACGCCGCTGCGCTCGGCCAGCGCCGTCAGCGACAAGCCGCTCGCTTCGCGCAGCGCGGCGACCCGGCCGGCGATGAGTTTGTTAATATCCATGGAATCCATTATACTGGATTTAATCATCCACCAAACTGTCCGCCATGCACATCGCCTTCGAATCGCCCAACCAGCCCGAAGTCATCGCCCTGATCGCCGACCTCGACGCCTACCAGCTGACGCTGTATCCGCCGGAGTCGGTGTACGCACTGGACTTGCAGGCGCTGATGCAGCCGCAGGTCAAGTTCGCGGTGCTGCGCGACGAGGTCGGCACGGTGGCCGGCTGCGCCGCCGTGGTATTGACGCCGGAGTACGGCGAGATCAAGCGCATGTACGTGCAGCCGTCCTGTCGCGGCAAGGGCGCCGCCAAACGCCTGCTGGACAAGCTGGAACAAGCGGCGCGCGACGCCGGCGTGGCGCGCATGGTGCTGGAGACCGGCCCGGCGCAACCGGAAGCGCTGGGCCTGTACCAGCGCCACGGCTTCACCCCCTGCGGACCGTACGGCGACTACGGCGACGATCCGCTCAGCGTCTTCATGCACAAGCCGCTGGCCTGATCAGCCCTCTTTCTTCCGTTTGCGCACCACCGCCAGCTTGGGCGCCTGCGGGCCGAACATCTCGGCCACGCGGTCCAGCCGCGCCGCGCCGTCGCCGGTCAGCGTGCCGGTGGCGCCCGCCACCTGGCGCACGATGGCCAGCGCCGTGGCGCGCGCTTCCGGCTCGTCCGGCAGCAGCAACGGCAGGTCGCGCATCGCCGCCGCCTCGTCCACCTGCAACATCAGATACTGCTCGCGCAGGATGGTCTTGAACAGCGTCACGCTCATCGCCTTGTCGTCCGAGGTGCGCAGCTTGAGCTGGCGGATCGTCGCGAAGGCGCGCTCGTCGGCCGCGCTCATTTCCGGGCTGCGATAGATGTACAGCAGGCCGCGCACGATGGCCTCGGTGACGCCGCCCTCCGCCGTCTTCAGCGCCAGCGCGGCGCGGTGCGCGGTGCCGGCCGCCTCGCGCGCGATGTCGCGGCCGATGCGGCGCGGCTTGCCGCCGTCGCTGTTCAAGCCGACCAGGGCCTGCAACATCGGCGAGCCGTAGACGTTGAGGAACATCTGCTCGGTGGCCTGGTCGCGCGCGTCGCGGTAGCGGTCCAGCGCTTCGACGATCTGCTGCGACATCGTCTCCTGCATCTGCATGAAGACGTTGTCCTTGGCCACCGGCCGGCGCTGGGCGCGCACCTGCTCGGCCAGCTGCGGAATCGTGTTCAGCAGCGGGTTCTTGCTGGAGAACGCCGTGTAGCGCCGGCGCAGCGGATGCGATTCGCGCAGCTTCTCGGCGCTGGCCTCGGTCACCAGTTTCTTCACCAGCGGGCTGCCGAAGGTGTTGTACAGGTTCTTGTTGATTTCCGACACCCGCGCCACGGTGGCGAAGCGGCGCTCGTCCTCGACGTCGTTGCCGCCCAGCGCGCGCAGCGCGTCCAGGCCGCGCCGTTCGAAGCGCATCACGTAGTCGCCGCCCATCAGATCGCCGGCGGCGATTTCCGCCTGCAGCATTTCCTCATCCTTGTCGAGGAACACCGCCTCGTACAGGCCGGGCGGCATGATGTCGATCATGTCCATCGCCGCCGTGAATTCCTCGTGTTCCTTGTTGGCCACCGATGCGGAAACGAAGATGCCCAGGTGGCCTATGCTCTGGTGCATCGAGTAGATGATGGTCTGGCCGCCCGCCACCAGTTCGGCGTCGCTCTCGTACAGGTCCAGCACCCAGCCCAGCGCCTGCTGCGGCGGCGTGATGTCGTCGCCCCACGAGCAGAACACCACGATCGGCGACTTGATGTTGCGCAGGTCGATGCGGTGGCCGTCGCTGTCGAGCAGCGCGGCGTCGCTGAGGCGGTTGCCGACGAACAGCGAGTCGGCGATGTACTGCATCTCGCCGGCGTTCAGCAGCACCGGATTGCCCCACCACTTTTCAAAGTCGAGGAAGCGCTGCGCCTCGGTGTCGATCTTGGAATACACGTTGTAGTTCTTGCTCCACAGCGTGTTCGACGGATTCATCTTCTCGAAATTCTCGACCAGCTGCGCGCCGTCGAAAATGCCGTTGCCGAGGTCGCCGGCCAGCGCCGTCATCCAGGTGCCGCCGAGCGCGCCGCCGAGGTAGCGCATCGGATTCTTGCCGCGCACGCCGGCCCAGTACGACAGCGGCGCGCCGGCCAGCACCAGCGGGCCGACCAGGTCGGGATTGAGCGCGCTGGTCATCATGATCTGCCAGCCGGCCTGGCAATTGCCGATCAGGGCCGGCTTGCCGTCGGCGTGCGGATGCAGCTCGGCCACCTTGGCGATGAATTGCGCTTCGGCGCGGCACACGTCCTCGATGGTCTGGCCCGGCACCGGGTTCGGCAGGAAGCCGACGAAATAACAGGGATGGCCGGCTTTCAGCACCACGCCGATTTCGCTGTCCTGCTTCATGCCGCCGATGCCGGGGCCGTGGCCGGCGCGCGGATCGAACACGATGAAGGGGCGCTTGGAGGCATCGGGCGCCTTGCCGTCCGGCGGGGCGATGTGGCACAGGCCGTAGTTGACCGGACGCTCCAGATGGCGGCCGTCCATCACCACGTCGAAGGCGAAGCTGAGCACGTGCGGCGCGGTCTGCTCGGCGCGGTGGTTGCGCTCGTCGCCGCGCTGGCGCAGCACGTCCAAAAACAGCACCGAGCGCTGGGCGGCATCGACCCAATAATCGGTCGCCTGCTGGGCCAGGTTGAAGGGATTGCCCGGCCAATTCAGCCAGGGATTGCTCTTGTCGTCGCTCACCGTCGTCCTCCAATGCGTTTATGCTGCCATGCATCAAAGTACCGCAGCGGACCGGAAAAGGCAAACTAATACGCAACAGTTCCCTGCCCTTGCCGGCCATGGCCGGCTTACTTTCTGTCGCCGCGACGCGACGATTGAGCGCGCGCGCCGACCAGCGCCAGACCAAGCAGCAGCATGGCCCAGGTCTCCGCTTCCGGCACGGCCGCCAGCGGCATGACGCTGAAGCTGTTGAACATCACCGCGCCCGGCTGGTCGGAATAATTGGTCAGGTCGAAGATCGCCCAACCCGGCACGGTAGTGGCGGTCAGGCTGGAGATCAGTGAAAAGTCCGACTGGCCGTCCAGCTTGTAGCTCTTGGTCAGCGTGTCGCCGACCCGCTTGATCTGCAAGGTCACCAGCGCGGTGCTGACGGCGCTGAAGCCGTTGCTGGCATAGCCGTCGCCGGCGGAGTCGTTGAGCCAGCTGGTGCCGAACGAGATACCGGTGTAGCCTGCCGCCGAGTCCATGAAGAAGCCGGCGCCGCCGGCGCCGTTGTAGGACGAGTCCGCCGTGACGGTGGCGACGAAATCGCCGGTGACGCCGACCTGGGTTTGCACGTGCGGACCGTCGGCAAACGGCTGGCCCGGCAAGGAGACGGTCTTGGCCAGCAACAAATAGCCGCTGCCGGTGCTGACGATCCATGGCATCACCACGCCCGGCGACCAGGCGCCGTTTTTATACATGCTGGCGGCCAAACCCGGATCCAGCGCGGCGGTGCTGAAGTCCGCCGTGTAGGCGGTGTCGGCCCTTGCCTGGAATGTCGCCAGCATGGCCAGTCCGCATAGCGTCTTTAACAGGCGTGAAGTGATCAGATGCATGATGTATCCCCAGTGTAGGTCAGCCCAAGGCGGGCAAAACTTAGCATATCGACATTTCCACCGGGACTCATCCTCCAAACAGATGATGGCCAAAAAAAAACCGCCCCGGAGGGCGGCTTCTCTGTATCGCTGAGCGATTACGCGTCGCGCGATGCTTTCTTACGCTCGTGCTCTTTCAGGAAGCGCTTGCGCAGACGGATCGATTTCGGGGTGATTTCCACCAGTTCGTCGTCGTCGATGAATTCCACGGCGTATTCCAGCGACATCTGGATCGGCGGCACCAGGCGCACGGCTTCGTCGGTACCCGACGAACGCACGTTGGTCAGCTGCTTGCCCTTGATCGGGTTCACAACCAGATCGTTGTCGCGCGAGTGGATGCCGATGATCATGCCTTCGTAGACCGGGTCGTTGTGGACCACGAACATGCGGCCGCGATCCTGCAGTTTCCAGATGGCGTAGGCCACGGCGGCGCCGTCGTCCTGCGAAATCAGCACGCCGTTGCGACGGCCGCCCAGTTCGCCCTTGGTGTTGTCGACCGGAGCGTAGGCATCGAACACGTGCGACATCAGACCGGTACCACGGGTCAGGGTCATGAACTCGCCCTGGAAGCCGATCAGGCCACGCGCAGGAATACGGTATTCCAGACGCACACGGCCTTTGCCGTCCGATTCCATGTTCTGCAGGTCGCCGCGACGACGGCCCAGTTCTTCCATGACGCCGCCCTGGTTGGCTTCTTCAACGTCGACCGACAGTTGCTCGAACGGCTCGTGGCGCACGCCATCCACCATTTTGAACACCACGCGTGGACGCGATACGGCCAGCTCGAAGCCTTCGCGACGCATGTTTTCGATCAGGATGGTCAGGTGCAGCTCGCCGCGACCCGATACTTCGAAGATCGTGTCGTCGTCGGTTTGCGCGACGCGCAGCGCGACGTTGGCTTTCAGTTCCTTGTCCAGACGATCGCGCAGCTGGCGCGAGGTGACGAACTTGCCTTCGCGGCCGGCCAGCGGCGAGTTGTTGACCATGAAGTTCATGGTCAGCGTCGGCTCGTCGACGGTCAGCATCGGCAGCGGGTCAGGGGTGTCGGTCGCGCACAGCGTCGAACCGATGCCGATTTCATCGATACCGTTGATCAGGCAGATGTCGCCGGCGACGGCTTCGTCGACCAGCACGCGCTCCAGGCCCTTGAAGTTCAGCACCTGGTTGATGCGGCCCTTGATCGGGGTGGCGCCTGGGCCATTGATGACCAGAACGTCCTGGCCGACCTTGACGGTGCCGCGGTTGACGCGGCCAATGCCGATCTTGCCGACGTAGGACGAGTAGTCCAGCGAGGTGATTTGCATCTGCAGCGGGCCTTCCGGATTGTCGTCGCGGACTGGCACGTGTTCCAGGATGGCGTCGAACAGCGGCTTCATGTCGCCTTCGCGCACGTCTTCGGTCAGGCCGGCGTAACCGTTCAGGCCCGAAGCGTAGACCACTGGGAAGTCCAGTTGCTCATCGGTCGCGCCCAGCTTGTCGAACAGTTCGAAAGTCTGGTTGATCGCCCACTCAGGACGCGCGCCTGGACGGTCGACCTTGTTGACCACGACGATAGGCTTCAGGCCCAGCGCCAGCGCTTTACGCGTCACGAAGCGGGTCTGTGGCATCGGGCCTTCCTGCGCATCGATCAGCAGCAGAACCGAGTCCACCATCGACAGCACGCGCTCGACTTCGCCGCCGAAGTCGGCGTGGCCTGGGGTGTCGACGATGTTGATGTGGGTGCCTTCGTACTCAACAGCGCAGTTCTTCGACAGAATCGTAATGCCGCGCTCTTTTTCGAGGTCGTTCGAGTCCATGACACGGGTATCGACCGCCTGGTTTTCACGGAAGGTGCCGGACTGGCGCAGCAGTTGGTCCACGAGGGTAGTTTTACCGTGGTCAACGTGAGCGATGATGGCGATGTTGCGAATTGCGCGTTTAGTAGTAGACATGGTGGTTATATTTGCTGAGAAACTGCGGGTACGTACGAACTGTACGGGTAGCCGGCTAGTATAGCATGTTGCGTTGCAACTCTAACGCTTTATTGCGCGGCAAAGGCGATTAATCGCTCCGGCGCCAAGATGCTGTACTCGCCAAGAATAGCGGTGCCCAGCAGCTTGGCGTCGAGATAGACGCGCACCCTGCCCTGCTCCGCCGGAACGGTGATTGCTTCTTTGCCCAGCGCCAGGCGCTGACCGTTCAGGAAACGTTTCGCCAGATCGGCGCTCAGTTGCACCGCCGGGAAGCTGGCCAGCAGCGCGTCGACCGGGGCCAGCAGGCTCAACGGTTCGGCGTGCGCGGACAGCGCCTCCAGCGTGATCATGTTGTCCATCGTCAGCGGCCCGACTTGCGTGCGGCGCAGCGCGTTCAGGTGGGCGCCGCAGCCGAGCGCTTCGCCGATGTCCTGGCCCAGCACGCGGATGTAGGTGCCCTTGCTGCAGGTGACCGACAGCTTGAGGAACGGCGCCTCGTACGCCACCAGCTCCAGCTTGTGGATCACCACGTTGCGCGCTTCGCGCTCCAGCGTGATGCCGGCGCGGGCGTATTCGTACAGCGGCTTGCCGTCGCGCTTCAGGGCCGAGTACATCGGCGGCACTTGCGCGATCGGGCCGCGGAATTGTGCCAGCACGGCGTGGATCTGCTCCAGCGTGACGTCGACCGCGCGGCTGTCGATCACTTCGCCTTCGGTGTCGCCGGTGTCGGTGGTCTGGCCGAGGTGGACCGTGGTCTCGTAGGTCTTGTCGGATTCCAGCAAGTCCTGCGAGAACTTGGTGGCCTCGCCAAAGCACAGCGGCAGCAAGCCGGTGGCGAACGGGTCCAGCGTGCCGGTGTGGCCCGCCTTCTTGGCGTTCAGCACGCGCTTGGCCTTGATCAGTGCATCGTTGCTGGAAAAGCCGACCGGCTTGTCGAGCAGCAGCACGCCGTCGACCAGGTCGCGGACTTTTTTAGGATGGTTTTGCTTCATAGGTGCGGCCGCGACGGCTTATTCTTCGGCCTTGCCTTCGGTGGCGGGCGCGTCGCCCTCGTCGTCCAGCGAACGGGTGCTGTTGGCCTGGTCGATCAGCAGCGACAGTTCCATGCCGCGCGCGGTCGAGGTGTCGTGCACGAAGTGCAGCGCCGGCAGCGTGTGGATGTGCAGGCGCTTGCCCAGCTGGCCGCGCATGTAGCCGGCCGCCGCGCTCAGACCGTCGACGGTGTTCTTGACCTGCTCCTTGCTGTCTTTCAGCATGGTGAAGAAGATCTTGGCGTGCGCGTAATCCGGGGTCACCTGCACTTCGGTGATGGTGATCATGCCGACGCGCGGATCCTTCAATTCGTAGGCGATGATTTCGGACAGGTCGCGCTGGATCTGGTCCGCCACGCGCTGACCGCGCTGTGGAATGTTTTTGCTATGTTTTGCCATGATGCGTACTGCTTTCCCTAAAACGGCAAGTGGACGGGAGCTGATGCCCCCGTCCACTTCACCAGTTACTGCTCTGATCGCCAGCGATTACAGCGTACGGGCGATTTCCTGAACTTCGAACACTTCCAGGGAGTCGCCCACCTGGATGTCGTTGTAGTTCTTCAGCGACAGGCCGCACTCCAGACCGGCGCGCACTTCTTTCGCGTCGTCCTTGAAGCGTTTGAGCGAATCGATCTCGCCGGTCCACACCACGATGTTGTTGCGCAGCAGGCGTACCGACGAGGAACGCTTGACCACGCCATCGGTGACCAGGCAACCGGCGATGGCGCCGACTTTCGAGACCAGGATGACCTGGCGAATCTCGACCTGACCGATGACGGTCTCGCGCTTCTCCGGCGCCAACATGCCCGACAACGCCGATTTGATCTCGTCGATCGCATCGTAAATGATGTTGTAGTAGCGAATGTCCACACCGTTCGACTCGGCCAGCTTGCGCGCCTGTGCATCGGCACGGGCGTTGAAGCCGATGATGACCGCTTTCGAGGCCACCGCCAGATTGACGTCCGACTCGGTGATGCCGCCGACCGCCGCGTGCACGATCTGGACGCGAACTTCCGAGGTCGACAGTTTCTGCAACGACGACACCAGCGCTTCTTGCGAACCCTGCACGTCGGTCTTGATGATCAACGGCAGGTTTTTGACTTCGCCTTCGGCCATCTGGTCGAACATGTTTTCCAGCTTCGCGGCTTGCTGCTTGGCCAGTTTCACGTCGCGGAACTTACCTTGACGGAACAGACCGATTTCGCGCGCCTTGCGTTCGTCGGCCATGACCATGACTTCTTCACCGGCTTGCGGCACTTCGGTCAGGCCCTGGATTTCGACCGGGATCGACGGACCGGCTTCGTTGATCGGCTTGCCGTTCTCGTCCAGCATCGCGCGGACGCGGCCGAAGGAGGAACCGGCCAGGATCACGTCGCCGCGCTTCAGCGTACCGGACTGCACCAGGATGGTCGCGACCGGGCCCTTGCCCTTGTCCAGACGACCCTCGACCACCAGGCCACGGGCCGGCGAATCGATCGGCGCTTTCAGTTCCAGCACCTCGGCTTGCAGCAGCACTTGCTCCAGCAGCGCGTCGATGCCCTGGCCGGTTTTCGCCGACACCGGCACGAATGGCGATTCGCCACCGTATTCTTCCGGCACCACTTGTTCCGCGACCAGTTCCTGCGTCACGCGGTCCACGTTGCCGCCCGGTTTGTCGACCTTGTTGATCGCGACAACCAGCGGCACGCCGGCCGCTTTGGCGTGGGCGATCGCTTCCTTCGTTTGCGGCATCACGCCGTCGTCCGCCGCCACCACCAGGATGACGATGTCGGTCGCTTTGGCGCCGCGGGCACGCATCGCCGTAAAGGCTTCGTGACCCGGGGTATCCAGGAAGGTGATCATGCCGCGCGGGGTGTCCACGTGGTATGCGCCGATGTGCTGGGTAATGCCGCCGGCTTCGCCCGACGCCACTTTGGCGCGGCGGATGTAATCCAGCAGCGAGGTCTTACCGTGGTCGACGTGACCCATGACGGTCACCACCGGCGCGCGGGCGACGGCTTCGAAGTGAGCATGCTCACCCTGGTCCGCCAGCAGCGCTTCCGGATCGTCCTGTTCGGCGGCGAAGGCTTTGTGGCCCATCTCCTCGACCAGAATCATCGCGGTTTCCTGATCCAGCACCTGGTTGATGGTGCACATCTGGCCCAGTTTCATCAATTGCTTGATGACTTCGGAAGCCTTGACCGACATCTTGTGCGCCAGTTCGGCGACGGTGATGGTCTCCGGCACGTAGACGTCTTTGATGACGGCTTCGGTCGGGGCCTGGAAGTTGGTTTCGCGGTCATCGGCGTGCGAGCCACGACGGCCGCCACCTTTGCCACCACTGCGCCAGCCGTCGCGGCCGCCGGTCGAACCGGTGTTGCCACGGCCTTTGTTGGCCGCGCCAGGCGCGCCACGTTTCTTGGCGTCGTCCTGCCAGGTCGACGAGACATTGGCCGACTTGATCGACTTCTTGTCGGCGGTGACCGGCTTCTTGTCGCCAGGCTTGTCGCCCGGTTTGGCGACGGCGCCGGTGGCCGGCTTGTGCAGCGTGCCTTCGGCGACCTTGGCCTTGACCGGCGCGGGCGCTGGTTCAGGGGCTTTGATGGCGCGACGCGGCGCGTTCATCATGGCCTTGATCTGGGCCACTTCGTCGGCCACGGCTTTGCGCGCCAGCTCGGTGGCGGCCGCTTTTTCGGCGGCTTCCTTGGCGGCGGCGGCGGCCTTCTTCTTGGCTTCCTCGGCGGCGGCTTTTTTCTTTTCCTCGGCGGCGGTATCGGCTACCGGCGCGGCGCCGGAGGCCGCGGCGGTCGCGGCGGCGGCTGCCTTGGCGGCGGCTTTCTTGGCTTCCGCGTCGGCTTCCTTCTTGGCTTCGGCTTCGGCGGCGGCGGTGGCGCGTGCTTGCGCTTCCTTCTCCGACTCCAGCTTGGCCAGATGTTCCTGCTTCTCGCGCAGATCCGCTTCCTGACGTGCGATCAGTTCCGCTTGCTTGCGGGCTTCCTCTTCACGACGGGCGACTTCGGCCGGGTCCACGACCGGGGCGGCAGGCGCCGCCGGCGCGGCGGTGACCGGCTCGTCGCGCTGGACGAAGGTACGCACCTTCTTCACAGCGACCTGAATCGTGCGGGCCTTGCCATTGGCGTCGGCCTGCTTGATTTCAGTGGTTTCTTTGCGCGTCAGCGTGATCTTCTTTTTTTCCGTGTCCGCCGATGCGCCGTGGGTACGGCGCAGGTGATCCAGCAGCTTATCCTTATCATCTTTCGACAATGGATCTGACGTCGAACTTTTTTCGACGCCGGCAGAACGCAGCTGCGTCAGCAGCAAATCTGCAGGCATCTTCAGTTCGGTGGCAAATTGGGCTACGTTGTTACTCGCCATTCAGTCCTCTTTTCTATGTGTCGCGGAGATGATAAAGATACTCAAATTAAGCCTTTGCGGATTCGGCAAGACTCCATGCCTTGGCTTGCAAGCCTTTGGCACGATCGTCGTACTTTGAGTCAACCAACTTCATCTCATCGTCGGTCACATCTTCAAATTCACTCTTAATCAGTTCTCGTGCACGGTCGGCGGACAGCGCCAGGATGGCGCCGAATTCGTCGTAGGCCAGTGCAGCAAATGCTTCTACAGTCTTGATACCAGCCAGGCCCAGCTTGCCGGCGGTGACGCGGTCCATGCCTTCCAGACCGACCAGCGCCTCGTCCATGCCTTCCAGGCCTTCTTCCGAAGCGATCGCTTCGGTGACCAGGGCGTCACGGGCGCGGGTGCGCAGTTCGTTGACGGTATCTTCGTCGAACGATTCGATTTCCAGCATTTCGGAGATCGGCACGTAGGCGATTTCTTCCAGGCTGGCAAAGCCCTCTTCCACCAGGATGTCGGCGACTTCCTGATCGACGTCCAGTTTTTCCATGAACAGTGCACGCACCGCCGCGGTTTCCTGGGCTGCCTTGTCGGCCGATTCCTCGGCCGTCATGATGTTGATCTTCCAGCCGGTCAGGTCGGACGCCAGGCGGACGTTCTGGCCGGAGCGGCCGATCGCGATCGCCAGGTTTTCTTCGTCGACCACGACGTCCATCGCGTGCTTCTCTTCATCGACCATGATCGACGAAACGTTGGCCGGGGCCAGCGCGCCGATGACGAACTGCGCCGGATCTTCCGACCACAACACGATGTCGACGCGTTCGCCGCCCAGCTCGCCGGTGACGGCCTGGACGCGCGAACCGCGCATGCCGACGCAAGTACCGATCGGGTCGATGCGCTTGTCGGCGGTGTAGACGGCGATCTTGGCGCGGACGCCGGCGTCGCGGGCGGCCGATTTAATTTCCAGCATGCCTTGCTCGATTTCCGGCACTTCCAGCTCGAACAGCTTCATGATGAAGTCCGGCGCGGTGCGCGACAGGATCACCTGCGGGCCGCGCATATTGCGGTCGATGCGCAGGATGAAGGCGCGGACGCGGTCGCCGATGCGCAGATTCTCTTTCGGGATCATCTGGTCGCGCGGCAGGCGGGCTTCGATCTTGCCGGATTCGACGATCGCGTCGCCGCGTTCCATGCGCTTGATGGTGCCGGTCACGAGCGAGTCGCCGCGCTCCAGGAAGTCGACCAGGATCTGTTCGCGCTCGGCGTCACGCACGCGCTGCAGGACCACCTGTTTGGTGTCCTGGGCGAAGCGGCGGCCGAACTCGACGGATTCGATCGGTTCTTCGATGTGGTCGTCCACTTCGATATCGGAGATCTGCTCTTTGGCTTCGAAATGCAGGATTTCCTGGTCCGGCAGTTGCAGGCCGGCCTCGTCGGGCACAACGTGCCAGCGGCGGAAGGATTCGAATTCGCCCGATTCGCGATCGATCGAAACGCGAATGTCGACTTCACCTTCATAGCGTTTCTTCGTGGCTTGCGCCAACGCGAATTCCAGCGCGCCGAATACGACATCCTTATCGACGTTTTTTTCACGCGCCAGCGCGTCTACCAATAACAAAACTTCGCGACTCATGCTTTGCGTCCCTTAAAAACCACCTGCGGCACCAAGCGTGCCTTATCCATATCGGCGAGCGTAAACTCCAACAGCGCCGGACCATCAGTACCTTCAAATTCCAACGACAATTTGTCGCCCTGGGGTGCTTGCAAAATCCCCTGGAACGATTTCCGGTTGTTCGTACCCGGCATCGCGATGTTCAGTTTGACGATCGCTTCGCTCCCGGCGAAACGAACGAAGTCTTCCAGCTTGCGCACCGGGCGATCCAGCCCTGGCGACGAGATTTCGAGACGCTCGTAGTTCACGTTCTCGACCGTCAGCACGTGCGACAGCTGATGACTGACCGTAGCGCAATCCTCTACGGTGATCGGGCCTTTTTCTTCGGCGTCGGCAGCGGTGAAATCGATAAACACGCGCAGCACTCCGCGCTCGGCCCGTTCGACATCAACCAGCTCATAGCCCAGACCGGCGACGGTCTTTTCAATTAAATCCGGCAGCTGCAAGAAAATTCTCCAATTCAAGGCCCGTTTCTTTCAATAAAAACGGACCGTTCAAAACGGTTCAACAAAAAAAAAATGGGCAAGTGCCCATCTTCTTGTAATACCAGCCAGATGAAAGCGTCCTGAAGGAATTACCCTCTGAAGAACTTTTACTAGGCTGGTTATTATAACCTTATATGAACTTTGCTGCAATCGACATACCACGAAAAGCAGCGTAACAACAGTTTAAATGAGGCTACAAGAGGTCTTTTCAACCTTTCCGGCGCCGCGGCATGCCGTGGTCGATGGCGCCGCCGCGCGGCGGCTGGTTGCGGCGCGGCGCGCTGCTGTTGCCGAAGCCGAAAGTCGTCTGCAGCGGATCCGGCTGGCGCGGACCACGGCTTGGACCCTTGGCCTGCTGGCCACCGCCCTGTCCCTGGCCGCCTGCTCCGCCCTGGCCGCCGCCCTGCGGACGACCCTGGCCTTGCGGACGACCGCCCTGCCCTTGCGGACGCGCCGGACCTTCACCCAGCGGACGACCGCCGGCATAGCCGCCGATGCCGGTCGGGCGACCGCCTGGACGGCCGGAGCCCTGGGCGCCGCCTGGACGGCCCTTGCCGCCGGCGCCGGCGCCTGGACGCCCCTGGCCGCCGCCTTGGCCGCCCATGCCGCCTTGGCCGCCGTTACCGCCCGGGCGGCCCTGGCCGCCGCCGAAACCACCCCGGCCGCCGTTGCCGCGTGGCGACTTGGCGAATGGCATGGCGTTGTCGTTGCTGACATCGGCGCGGTTGAAGTTCGGTTCGTCGCTGTCGTCGTCATCGTCGTCGAAATCGCGGTCATCGAGGCGCTCGTTGCCACGTTCGACCTGCGGACCGCCGCGCTGCGGACGCTTTTCCGGACCCTTGTTCTGGGCCGGCTTGGCGCCTTGCGCGGCAGGCTTGGCGCCGCGTGCCGGCGCCGGCGCGTCGGCGCCGCCTTTTTTCTCGACGCCGTAGGCGGCCAGCAGGTCGCGCACGGTGTTTTCTTCCATCTCTTCCCAGCGGCCGCGTTTCAGGCTGCTTGGCAGGGTCATGGCGCCGTAGCGGGTACGGATCAGGCGCGACACGGTCAGGCCGATCGCTTCGAACATGCGGCGCACTTCGCGGTTACGGCCTTCGCCGATGATCACGCGGTACCATTTGTTGATGCCTTCGCCGCCGCCGTCGGCGATCTTGGAGAACTGCGCCAGGCCGTCTTCCAGCTCGACGCCGGCCAGCAGTTTCTGGCGCATGCCTTCTTCCAGCACGCCCAGCGTGCGCACCGCGTATTCGCGGTCGATGCTGTAGCGCGGGTGCATCAGGCGGTTGGCCAGGTCACCGGAGGTGGTGAACAGCAGCAAGCCTTCGGTGTTGAAGTCGAGGCGGCCGATGGCCAGCCATTTGCCGGCTTTCATGGTCGGCAGGCGGTCGAACACCGATGGGCGGCCGTCCGGGTCGTCGTGGCTGACGATTTCGCCGGCCGGCTTGTGGTACACCAGCACGCGCGGCGGCTTCTTGCTGACGCGACGCTGGATCAGCTTGCCATTGATGCGGACCGCGTCGGTCGGCAGGATGCGCTGGCCGATGTGGGCCGGCTCGCCGTTGACCGAGACGCGGCCGGCAACGATCAGGTCTTCCATGTCGCGGCGCGAGCCGAGGCCGGCTTCGGCCAGGACTTTGTGCAGCTTCGGTGCGTCGTCGTCCGAGGTCAGGTCGCGGCGCACGGCTTTCGGCGCGTGACGGCCTTTGCCGCCGTCTTCGCTGTCGAAGGCGTCGGAGGTGACGAAGGAGAATGCGGCATCGGCGTCGTTCGGCTTGCCGCCGGCGTTCTGGCCGCCTTGGCCGCCCTGGCCGTTGCGTGGTTTGCCGTTTTTACCGTTCTTGCCGTTTTTGCCGTTGCGCTGGCCTTCAGGGCGTGGGCCGCGCTCGTGGCGTGGCTTGCCTTCGGTCGGCGCGGCGCCTTCGACTGCCGGCGCTGCTTCGCCTTCGGCGGCCACCACGGGTTCAGGACGCGGCTTCGAGGCTTCGCGGGCGGCGCGGATTTCGCGCATCTGGCGTGGGCCGCGCGGGGCGCGTGGGCCGGCGTCGGCTTGGGCGGCGCTCGGGGCGCCGTCCATCGCGTCGGTCGGCGATGCTTCGCCGGCGGAGGCTTCAGCCTTCAAGGCGGCGGCTTTGCGGGCGCGTGGCGGACGCGGGGCTGGCGCGGCCGGGGCGGCGCCATCGGCGGCTACGGCTGCGGCTGGCGCGGCCGACGGTGCGGCGGCGGTCGGCGCGGCGGCCGGCTTGGCCGAAGTTGCGGCGGCGGCTGGCGCGGCGGCTGGTGCCGATGGTGCTGCGTCGGCTGGCGTCGCGACGGCTGGCTTGGCCGATGCGGCCTTCGCTGGCGCGGCGGCGGTTGGTGCTGCGTCAGCTGGCGTGGCGACGGCAGGCTTGGCCGATGCGGCTTTCGCTGGCGCGGCGGCGGCTGGTGCGGCGGCGGCCGGCTTGTCGGCGGCGGCGCTCGCGTCAGCTGCTTTGGCGGCCGGTTTGGCGCGCGGCTTCTTCACTGCGGCGACGGCGTCGGCTGGGGCCGGGGCGCTGGCGGCTGCGGCTGGAGCGGCGGCCGTGGCGGCTGGCGCTGGCGACTCGCCGTCGGCTTCCGCCTTCGGCTTGCGCTTGGCCTTGACGGCCGGCGCGGCGGCTGCGGCAGCGGCGGTGTCGGCTTCGATCTGGGCTTTGGTGCGGCGTTTAGGCTTGGCGGCGACTTCGGCCGGCACTGCGTCGTTGACTGTCTCTGGGGAATTAGATTTGTTCATTGTTCGTTTCTTGGTTGTGCTCAGCGTCAACCGTTAAATCTGGCGCAGGGTCGTGAGTAGTAAGTGCTTCTTGGCCGGCTTCCGGGCTAGTCGCGGCTTGTGTTTCAGCCGCACGCAACTCGCTCTCCGTACCATCGTGTTGTTGCTCGGCGCTGTGCGCCGCTTTGTCAAAGTTTTCCTGCAGGGCCGCTTCCAGCGCTTCCATACCGCCACCCTGCATCTCGCTGATTTGCTGCAACGGCGGCAGCTGGGACAGCGAATTCAAACCCAGGTCATCCAAAAACTGCTTGGTGGTGCCCAGCAAAGCCGGGCGGCCGACGACATCGCGGTAACCGATGGCGTCCACCCAACCACGGTCCTCCAGCATTTTGATCGTCTGCGAATTGACGGCGACGCCGCGTATTTCTTCAATGTCGCCCCGCGTCACCGGCTGGCGGTAGGCGATGATCGCCAGCGTCTCCAGCGTGGCCCGCGAATACTTGGGCGGTTTTTCCGGATTCATCCGGTCGAGATACAACTTCATCTCGGGACGGCTCTGGAAGCGCCAACCGGTCGACAGGCTGATCACTTCCACGCCCTTGCCGCTCCAGTCCAGCCTTAACTCTTCCAGCAATTCCTTGATCGTGTCGGAACCCACTCCGGGGCCGCGCGGCCGGTCTTGATCGTCCACTTCGACAAACAGCTTTTTCAGGCTGTGGATCGACAAGGGCTCACGAGCGCATAGCAAGGCGGTTTCGAGGACTCTTTTAGCCTCAGCTGTATCCATAGCAATCTTGTGGTTGCATATTCATGCAAGAAAGAAATCAATCACATTCAGTGAGGCTGTGGCCGGCACCAAAGATGCCGCCTGCTGGAAATACTCGCTGAAGCTGTTTTTCCGACGCCAGGGCCGATGCACACCAGGCGGGAGAGAGAGACATGCCGGCAACGGCCAAAACCGTTGCTTTCTACGTGAAACGTGGGCAGGAAGCCAGACGTTTCATCCAACCAGCCGAATTGTACCTGATAAAACCGCAAAACGCGCGTTTCGAGTTCATCGAAATGTAACGAGGCTTACGCAGCGGCAAGCCGATCCGACAAGATTGCCGAAACACCAACAAATGCCGGGTATTCAGCGGTGATCACCCACACCGGCACGGCGGACAGGTATTGCTTGAAGCGGTTCTTGGCTTCGAAGCGCTCGCGGAAGCCGGAGCGGTCGAAACGCGCGCCCAGCTTCGGCACGATGCCGCCGCCGATGTAGATGCCGCCCTGCGCGCCCAGGGTCACGGCGATATTGCCGGCGATCGTGCCCAGCATGCAGCAGAAGGCTTCGATGGCGGCGTCGCACAGCGGGCACTCGCCCGACAGCGCGCGGCGCGAGATGTCGGACGGCGTCAGCTGCTCGGCCGGCACGCCGGTGTGGTCGGCCAGCGCGCGGTAGATCAGCTCGATGCCGGCGCCGGACATCAGGCGCTCGGCGGACACGTGGTCGAATTCTTTCCAGGCGAATTGCAGGATCGCGACTTCCAGGGCATTGGCCGGCGAGAAGGTGACGTGGCCGCCCTCGCTCTGCAGCGCGGTCCAGCCATCCTTGCCCGGGATCAGGCCGGAGACGCCGAGGCCGGTACCGGCGCCGATCAGGCCCAGCGGGGTGCCGTCGATGCCGACGCCGCCGCCGACCTGGTGCTTCTGGTTCGCCGACAGGTGCGGCAGCGAACTGGCCAGCGCGGTGAAGTCGTTGACCACGACCAACACGTCGAAGTTGACTTCGCGGCGCAGCGCCTCGATCGAGAATTCCCAGTGGTGGTTGGTCATGCGCACCATGTCGCCGGTGACAGGATTGGCGATCGCGATCGCGCCATTCCTGATCCCGGTGACGCCGGCCTGGGCGACGGTCGGCGAGGCCAGGTAAGCGACCAGGGCGGCGGCCAGGGTCGGATACGCGGCGCAAGCCAATACTTCGATCGCCTCAATCTTGCCCGGGGCGGTTTCCAGCGCGAAGCGCGCATTGGTTCCGCCGATATCCGCCAGCAGACGCGGGCCACCAGGGAATGCGGTGGTCAGGGAGGGAGGCGTTTGTAGGGACTGGGCTGTCATGATAGATCGAAAATAGTTGAAGTCTAAGCTTAAAGTATTTTCACCGCAGCAGGCAAGCGAAGTTTGTAGTTTTAGTACAGTTGAAGCAGGTTTGCTACACGAAACTGTATTGCGAAATATTTTCTACGTAGTATAGCTACCAGATGCTGATGTGGAAGCGCTTCCATGATTGACGCTTAAAAACCGCCCGGTCGGGGCGGCGAGCGGTGGCAGACGCTTACGCGGAGGCGTGGTTGTCGACCGGCACCGGCTGTTGGCGTTCGCCGAATTCGGCGTTCCATGCATCCAGCCCGCCGTGCAGCGGCTTGGCATAGTTGTAGCCATAGCCGATCAGTTGCTTGGCCACATGGGCGGCGGTGACGTCGTTGGGACAGCTGCAATACACGATGATGTGGCGTTTCTTGTCCAGTCCAGCCACCAGGTTCGGCATCGTCTCGCCGCCGTTGAACAGCAGCGCGCCGGGAATCGCCGGTTCCAGCAGCTGCGCGGTGGTGCTGCGCGCGTCGACCAGGACCGGATCCTTGCCCTGCTCCAGCAAGGCCTTCAAGTCGTCGATGGTGATGCGTTCGATTTCCACCGACTGGCGGAAGCGGCGCCGCTCGACATATTTGAACAGCACGAACATCAGCAGCAAGGTGCCCAGCACGATCAGCGCGGTGGTGCCCATGGTGCTGAGGATGTCCAGCACCTGGTCGACGCTGGAATGGAAGAACACGCCGATGCCGATGCCGGTGGCGCCCCACAGCAAGCCGCCCATGGTGCTGAAGGTGTAGAAGGTCACGGCGCGGGTACCGAGCGCGCCCGACAGCGGGGGTGCGATGGTGTTGAAGCCTGGAATGAACTTGGCGACGATCAGGGCCTTCGGACCCCAGCGGCGGAAATTGTCTTCGGTCTGGCTGACGCAGTAATCGGGCGACAGGGAAATCTTGCACAGCAGCTTGAGGATGCGCTTGCCGTAATGGCGGCCGGCACGGAACCAGAACGAGTCGCTGATGAAGCAAGCGCACATGGCGGCGGCCAGCACCATGAGCGCGCTGGTGTCGCCGTCGACCGACAGGGCGCCGGCGACGATGAGCAGCGGGAACGCAGGAATGGGCATGCCGATCTGTTCGATCAGCACGACCGCAAACACGATCAGCACGCCGTACTCTTGCAACAGAAGGATTAAGTTCGCCATAGGGATATCTTAACTTAAAAACGCCTTAACCGTGATGCAGGTTCGGCGCGAACGGCGCGCGCCTGGGTGGAAACGCTTAACCGTGACGCGGGATCGCCGCCAGCAGCGCGCGCGTGTAGGGGTGTTGCGGATCGCGGTACAGCTGGTCCGAGTCCGCCAGCTCCATCACCGCGCCCTGATGCATCACCATCACCTGATCGGCGATGTATTTCACCACCGACAGGTCGTGCGAGATGAAGATGTACGACAGCCCGAACTCATCCTGCAAATCCTGCAGCAGGTTCAGCACCTGCGCCTGCACCGACACGTCCAGCGCGGACACCGATTCGTCGCACACCAGGATCTCCGGCTTCATCGTCAGGCAACGCGCGATGGCGATGCGTTGCCGCTGGCCGCCCGAGAATTCGTGCGGGTAACGCTGAAAGGCAGATGCGGGCAATCCAACTTTTTCCAAGAGTAAATACGCTGCGGCGGTGCGCTCGCGGTCGTCGGCGCCGATGCGGTGGATGCGCATCGGCTCCAGCAGGATGTCGCCGACCGTGAAGCGCGGGTTCAGCGACGCATACGGATTCTGGAAAATGATCTGGATGCGCCGTTTGTACGACTGAAACTCGCGCGCGCTCATGCCGATCAGGTCGCGGCCCTCGAACATCGCGGTGCCGCCCGTGGCCTGGTGCAGCCGCAGCAGCGTCAGCCCGACCGTGGTCTTGCCGGAGCCGGACTCGCCCACCACGCCCAGCGTCTTGCCGCGCGCCAGCGTGAACGAGACGTCCTTGACCGCCTTGAACTCGCGCTTGCCGAACCAGCCCTCGCGCAGATGGAAACTCTTGCTGAGGTTCTTCACCACCAGCACCGGCTCGTCGTCCGGCGCGCTGCCGCGCTGGCGTTCCAGCGGATGCAGCAACCGCACGCCCTGCCCTTCGGCGATGTCGCCACCGGCGGGACGGTGCGCGTCCGGCGCGTCCAGGTAGTCGGCGATCACCGGCAGCCGCCACGGCCGCGCGTCCAACGTCGGGCGGCAATGCAGCAGCGCCCTGGTGTAGGCGTCGGCCGGCTGGCCGAACACTTGCTGCGCGGTGCCGGCCTCGCGCACCTCGCCGTGACGCATGACGATCACATGGTCGGCGATCTCGGCCACCAGTCCCAGGTCGTGGGTGATGAACAGCACCGCCATCGCGTGCCGCTTTTGCAGCCGCGCGATCAGCTCCATGATCTGCTTCTGGATCGTGACGTCGAGCGCGGTGGTCGGCTCGTCGGCGATCAGGAGCTTGGGCTCGCAGGCGATCGCCATCGCGATCATCACCCGCTGCTGCTGGCCGCCGGACATCTGGCTCGGGTAGGCGTCGATCTTGGTGGCGGGATCGGGAATGCCGACCTCCTCCAGCAACTCCAGCGTGCGGCGCCGCGCCTGGGCCGCACTCATGTGCATGTGCAGCCGCAGCACCTCGGCGATCTGCGCGCCGACCGTGAACACCGGGTTGAGCGACGACATCGGCTCCTGGAAGATCATCGCCACGTCCTTGCCGCACATGGCGCGCCGCTCGGCGGCCGACATGCCCAGGATCTCGCGGCCGTCGAAACGGATGCTGCTGGCCGGATCGATGACGGTGGTGTCCGGCGGCAGCAGGCCCATCACCGCCAGTGAGCTGACCGACTTGCCACTGCCGGATTCGCCGACCAGCGCCACCGTGGCGTTGCGCGGCACCACGAACGAGATGCCTTTAACGGCTTCGGCGGTGGTCTTGCGGTCGACGCGGAAGGCGATGCGCAGGTTGCTGACTTCGAGAAGATTGTTCATCACTTTACCTTCGGATCGAGTGCGTCGCGCAGCGCGTCGGTGAACAGCGAGAACGCCGTCACCAGCACCGCCATGGCGATGGCGGCGGCGGTCAGTTGCCACCAGCGGCCGAGGATCAATTCGTTCTGCGCCTCGTTGAGCATGCTGCCCCACGACACCACGCCGACCGGCACGCCGAAGCCGAGGAAGCTCAGGATCACCTCGGCCTTGATGAAGCCGACCACCAGGATCGACATCTGCACCAGCGCCACGTGGCTGACGTTGGGGAAGATGTGGCCGAACATGCGGCGCCAGTGCGAGGCGCCGATGGCGTCGGCGGCCAGCACATATTCGCGCGCCTTGTGCTTGATGTATTCGGCGCGGATCAGGCGGTACGGGCCGGTCCAGCCGGTCAGGCCGAGGATCAGTACGATGGTCACCACGCCCTTCTGTTGCAGCACGGCGGCCACGGCCAGGATCATCAGCACCGACGGGATCGCGGTGAAGATGCTGTAGAACCAGTTGAAGAAGTCGTCCACCACGCCGCCGCAGTAGCCGGACAGCGCGCCGAACAAGGTGCCCAGCCCGACCGCGACCAAGGCCGACACCAGCCCGACCACGATCGAGGTCTCGGCGCCCTTGATGGTTTTCTTGATGATGTCGTGACCCCATTTGTCGGCGCCGAACGGCAGCGTCGCGCGCTTGCCGGCGCCGGCCGCCGCGACGCCGGAGGCGCCCAGCTGCGCCAGGTCGTCCGCCAGCGGATCGGCCACGCCATACATGTCGATCGCCGGCGCGCGCAGCGCGCGGATGTCGTCGGCCAGCGGATCGAACAGGTTCTCCGGCAGCGCCTGCGCCGCAGCGGCGGGCATGACGGCAGACGCGGCGGAGCCGGCGGCAGCGCCGACGAAGCCTGGCGGCGCGTAGTTGACCCCGACCTCGTCCTCCCAATCGGCGACGATCAACCCGCTCGCCGACAACACCAGCATCGCCAGGAACGCCGCCACCACCGCCAGCGACAGCATCGCCACCCGGTCGGCGCGCAAACGCCGCCACGCCAGGCCCCACAGTCCCACCGAAGCGTGCGCCGTCATGTCAGCTGCACCCGTGGGTCGACCGCCTGGTACATCAGGTCGGTCAACAGATTGAACAACATGGTCGCGGCCGCCACGTACACGGTAATCGCTTTAATCACCGGGAAATCGCTGCGCTCCACCGCCAGGATCACTTCACGCCCGATACCCGGGATGCCGAAGAAACGCTCCAGCAGGAACGCGCCGATCAGCAGCGCCGGCAGGTTCGACATCACATAGGTGATGATCGGAATCGCCGCGTTGCGCAGCACGTGCACCCACATCACGCGCCGTTCGCTCAGGCCCTTGGCGCGCGCGGTGCGCACATAGTCCTGGCCCGCCTCGTCCAGCACGAAGCTGCGGAACAGGCGCAAGGTCGGCGCGATCGACACCGCCAGCCCGATCACGATCGGCAAGGTCGAGTAGCGCAGCAGGTTTTCCCAGAAGCTCTCGCCCCAGCCCTGCACCGGGAACCAGCCCAGCTTGTACGCCAGGCCGTACTGGAACACGATGATGTAGACCAGGATGCTGACCGACATGCCGACGGTGCAGGCGATCATCACCACCCGGTCGGTCAGCGAGCCGCGCACGAAGGCGACGGCCAGCGCCAGCGCGATGCCGATCACGGTCTCGAGCAAGGTCAGCGGAATCAGCACCGTCAGCGACGGCCCCAGCCGCGTGGCGATGATGTTGGACACCGGCTCGCCGGTGGCCCAGCTCAGGCCGAAGTCGAAGCTGGCGATCTGCTTGATGAAGATCCACAGCTGCACGTAGTACGGCTGGTCGACGCCCAACTGGTGGCGGATGTTGGCGATGCTCTCGGCGTTGGCCATCTTGCCGGCCAGGATGTAGGCGGGATCGCCGCCGACCCAATTAAACAGGAAAAACACCAGCAGCACCACGCCCAGCATGGTCGGCAGCATCTGCCACAAGCGCCGCACTATGTATGCAAACATTTATTTCGGATCCTTGCGTTCGATGTCCATGTACTTCCATTCCTGATGCAGGATGGGGTGCTTTTTATACCCGATCACGCCCGGCTGCGCCAGCATGTTGCGATAGCGCGAATACGCCGGCATCGCCGCGCCCAGCACTTCCAGCCGGCGCGCCATGCGGCGGTACAGCGCGTCGCGCTCCGGTCCCGGCGGCATGCGGTGGCTGGCCTCGAACCACTGGTCGAACTGCGCGTCCTTGAGGCAGCCGTTGTTGTTCTGGCCGACGTTGGCGCCGTAGAACAGCTGCATGAAATTGTCGCCGTCCGGATAATCCGCCAGCCATTGATAGCTGCGCGTCTGCACCTTGCACAGCGTCTCGGCCTTCTGGATATCGCTGAAGATCTTGCGCTGGTTGTCCATGCGGATGCCGAGCCGGTTGTAGGTCTTGCGCCACAGCTCGGCCATCAGCACGCCGGCCGCCTCGTTGCGCGAGGTGTAGGTGACGCTCAGCGGTTTGCCGTCCGGCAGCGTGCGCCAGCCGTCCGCGCCCTTCTTGTAGCCGTAGCGGTCCAGCAGCTTGTTGGCCAGCACCGGATCGTAGCGCAGCAAGGGCTGATAGCGCGGGTCGTGCCCGACCACGCCCGGCGGGATCGGGTAATTCAGCCGCTGCGCCTCGCCATTGAGCACCAGCCGGATTTCCTCGTCGACGTCGTGCGCCATGGCGATGGCGCGGCGCAGCGCGATCTTGTCCTTGCCGACGCCGCCGACCACCGGGTCCTGCATGTTCCAGTAATAGTAGCTGAGCTCCGGGTCGACGATGCGCGACAGCTGCACGCCGCGCGCCGCCAGCTCCGGCCGCAGCTTGCCGTCCAACAGCGCCTTCGGCGCCAGCGGGCCGTCCAGCCAGAACAGGTCGGCTTCGCCGCTGGTGAAGGACAGCCAGCGCGACTGATCCTCCAGCTGCACGCTGATCTCGACGCGGCCGATCTGCGGGATCTTCTTGCCCTTCATCTGGCGCACGATGCGCTCGTCGTCGGCGTCGCCGCCCGGCTGGAAGTTCCACACCTCGGCGCGATGGCCGGTGTTTTCATCCAGCACGATGCGGCTGCCACGGATCCACTGCCCCAGCTTGTAAGCGCCGGTGCCGACCGGATGCCCGGCCACTTCACCCTTGCTGTCGCCATACTTCTCCACCACCTCGCGCGCCACCGCCGACAACGGCTCATAGGCGAGGATCATGCCGAGGTTGAAATCGGTGTGCGTCAGGTGGATGCGCAGCGTATAGCGGTCGACCTGCTCCAGCCCCGCCACCGCCTGGTCGTAGTCGAAGCGGCCGCTCCGCCTGGCCTGCTCGGCCAGCGCGTCCAGGCCGACCACCTTGCCCTCCAACAGCCAGCTGTTCGGCGACGCCAGTTTCGGATCGAACAGCCGCTTCCATGAATACATGTAGTCGGCCACGGTCAGTTCGCGCGGCTTGCCGCCGAAGGCCGGGTCGGGGGTGAAGTAGGTGCCGGGCTTCAGCCGGATCAGGTAGCTCTTGCCGTCGGCCGACACTTCCGGCAGCGCGGCCGCCGTCGATGGCGCCAGCTTGACCGGCCGCGCCAGGTAATCGTAGGTGTACAGCGTCTCGAAGATGGCCTCGATGATGTGGCCGGTGTAGAGGTCGCGCCCGAGCGCCGGATCGAAACTGGCCTCGGCGGCCGGCAGGATGTAGCGCAGCGTCTTGACCGCCTCGGCCGCCGGCGCGGTCGCCGGCCAGCACGCGGCGGCCGTGGCGACGGTCATCGCGGCGATCCATGTAGAGTCCTGCATAGCACATCCTCACACAGCAAAATGGCTTAACAATAGCGCACTTTTTGCCTCGCAGGAATGTCAATTTATGTCGCCCGAAGTGGCGCCGTTGTCGCTGTCCAGCACTTTTTATGCTGCAACGCAGCATGCGATTTATGAATCCACATGAAGAAACCCCGCCGCGCACCGCATACGGTCGATGCCGCGAACAAACTTAAATTCTGAATAATTCATGCAGTGCAGCATTTAATTGCTAAAGGCAATGTAAATTTTACACATTTCGTTGTTTTTACGCGTCATAAATTTCGAATTTGTTTGACAGGCAACTTGCTAAGGTGTTTATATGCGGCCCTTCCGAAAATACTTTATTTGTGGATATTTCGGAAAGATATGGACTGACCCAGCGGTTTCCCCCATTCCCGCGCGGCCAGCCTGGAGTTTGTGTTTTTCTTTGGAGTTTTTGTTCATGATGATGGAAACGGTTTTATCCCGCTCCGTGCGCCTGATGTTCTCGGGCAGCGTAGCAGCAGTCAGCATCCTGGCCACGCCAGCCTTCGCACAAGACGCCGCCACTTCGGGCGCCGCCATCCAGCGCGTGGAAATCACGGGTTCGAGCATCAAACGCGCGTCCGCCGAGACCGCCTCGCCGGTGCAAATGATCACCCGCGACGAACTGATGAAGTCCGGCAAGACCACCGTCGCCGAATTCCTGCAAACCCTGACCGTTGACGGCGCCGGCTCCCTGCCGACCGGCTTCGGCAGCGGTTTCGCCGCCGGCTCGACCGCGATCTCGCTGCGCGGCCTGGGCGCCACCTCGACCCTGGTGCTGCTGAACGGCCGCCGCATGGCGCCGTTCGCGCGCGCCGACGACGGCCAGAAGAGCTTCACCGACCTGTCGACCATCCCGATGCAGATCGTCGAACGCATCGAAGTGCTGAAGGACGGCGCTTCGTCGACCTACGGCGCCGACGCCATCGCCGGCGTGGTCAACATCATCCTGCGCAAGGACTTCGAAGGCGTCACCGTCAAGGCCGACACCGGCACCTCGCGCTACAGCGACATGAACCAGAACAACCTGGCCGTCACCGTCGGCAAGGGCAACCTGGACGACGACAAGTACAACGTCGTGTTCAACATCGAATACAAGCAGTCCGACTCGCTGGCCGCGTCCGACCGCAAGGACCGCAACTGGATCGGCCACGGCGACATCCGTCCTTGGGGCTACCTGCAGAACACCCAGTACATGGGCGGCTTCATCACCCCTGGCGCCTCGTCGCCGACGCCGACCGGCGCGCTGCGCGATCCGAAGACCGGCAACTACACCTCGCTGGGCGGTTGCCAGCAGTTCTCGCAGACCGTCAAGCAGGACGCCGCCGGCGGCTGCCTGTGGTCGCAGGACCAGTTCCGCGACATCCAGCCGCAAGTGGAATCGCTGAACCTGTACACCCGCGGCACGCTGCAGGTGAACTCCGACCTGCAGATCTACACCGAACTGGGCTACTCGAAGCGCAACAGCTCGTTCATGCTGGCGCCGGTGTCGGCCACGCCGAACGTGGTGTTCCCTGCCAGCGCCGCCAACCCGGCCGGCGTGACGCTGTACTCGAACGACCTGCTGATGGCCGGTTCGCACCCGCAAAACATCTACGGCGTCGACACCCGCGTGCGCTACTCGATGTTCGACCTGGGCCCGAGCAACCACATCGCCAACAACGACTTCACCCGCGTGGTGCTGGGCGCCAAGGGCAGCAACCTGGGCTGGGACTGGGATGCCGGTTTCACCCACTCGCGCTCCAAGCTGTACCTGGAGTGGACCAACCAGCTGAACATGAACGTGCTGAAGTCGGCGCTGGGCGATCCGAAGAGCAAGTACTTCCCGTACTACATCGGCGCGCAAGCATCGAAGAACCCGCAATCGCTGTACGACGCGCTGCGCTTGAACGCGATCTCCAACTCGAGCACCGAGCTGAACATCGTCGACGTCAAGGCCACGCGTGAACTGTTCGCGCTGCCGGGCGGTAACCTGGGCCTGGCGATCGGCGCCGAACACCGCCGCGAGAAGCTGGACAACCCATCGCTGACCGGTTCCGAAGACGGTTCGTCGAACATCTCCTACGTGGCCGCCAAGGGCGACACCAACGTCTCGGCGATCTACGCCGAGGTGCTGGCGCCGGTGCTGAAGACGGTTGAGTTGTCGGGCGCGCTGCGTTACGACCACTACTCCAACTTCAACTCGACCACGCCGAAACTGGGCGCGAAATGGACCCCGGTGAAGAGCTTCGCGCTGCGCGGCACCTACACCGAAGGCTTCCGTGCGCCAGGCGTGGCGGAATCGAATCCGGCCAGCCAGTCGACCGGCAATTCGTCGGTGGTCGATCCTGTCCGTTGCCCTGGCGGCAAGCCGGCGGCCGGCGGCGCGACCTCGCTCGATTGCAACATCACCATCGGCGCGGTCAAGCTGGGCAACCCTAACCTGCAACCGGAAAAGTCGAAAGGCTACACCCTGGGCCTGGTCTGGGATCCGCTGAACGACACCAACCTGTCGCTGGACGCGTGGAAAATCAAGCGTAGCAACGAAATCAACCCGCTGTCGTATGTTGAAGCGGCGGCCCTGCCGACCGCGATCCGCGCCGACAACAACCTGGTGGTCAACGGCGTCGTGATTCCTGGCACCGGCACCCTGCTGCTGTCGAAGGCGCCGTACCAGAACTCCAGCTACACCGAAGTCAAGGGTGTGGACCTGGACGTCAAACAGCGCCTGCGTCTGGGCGCCTACGGCAAGGCCACCATCAACCTGGTCTGGTCGCACACCGCTTCGTGGGAACGCGCCGACAAGAGCCAGACCTTCCAGTTCGCCGGCACCCACGGCAACTGCGATACGTCCGACTGCGCCGGCACGCCGAAAGACAAGATCAATCTGATCACGTCGTGGGACAAGGGCGACTGGAACGTTTCGGCCAACGTCAACTATCGTTCGGACCTGAAAAACATCCGCTACGAAGGCGCCAAATGCGCCGTGACCTTCGCCGACGGCAGCAATGCGCCGAACGGTGCTTGCCGTCTGCCATCGTTCACCACGCTGGACATGTCGACCCGCTACACCTGGAGCAAATCGCTGCAGCTGTTCGCGTCGATGAACAACGTGCTGGACAAGGTCGCGCCGCTGGACGCGCTGACCTACGGCGGCATGAGCTTCAACCCGATGGACGCTTCCGGCGCCACCGGTCGCTACGTCAAGGTAGGCCTGCAGTACAAGTTCGACTAATCACTGTTAGTTGAATGGCACCGAAAGGACGGCGAGCGATCGCTGTCCTTTTTTCACTTTAAGAAGAGAGTAAGAGCAAGATGATCAAAGAAACAATCCTGTCCCGTTCGCTGCGCGCGATGTTTGCCGGCGGACTGGCCATGACCCTGGGCCAAGCCTTCGCCCAGGACGCCGCGGAACCGGCGATGCAACGCGTTGAAATCACCGGCTCCAGCATCAAGCGCATCGCCGCCGAGTCCTCGCTGCCGGTGCAATCGTTCAGCCAGAAAGACATCAAGAAGTCCGGCGTCACCACCGTGACCGACTTCATCCAGCAACTGCCGGCGATGCAGGGCTTCTCGGTCGCGGCCGACTCGGTCGGCGGCGGCGGCGGTGGCGTCACCACCGCCTCGATCCACGATATCGGCGCGTCCTACACGCTGGTGCTGCTGAACGGCCGCCGCATCGCGCCGGCCAACTCCGGCACCGTGATCGACCTGAATTCGATTCCCCTGTCGGCCATCGAGCGGGTTGAAGTGCTGACCGACGGCGCCTCGGCGCTGTACGGCGCCGACGCGATCGCCGGCGTCATCAACTTCATCCTGAAAAAGGGCGCGGCGCCGTGGGAAATCAACGCCAAGTATTCCGCCCCTGAGGAAAAAGGCGGCCGCTCCAATTCGGTCAGCCTGAGCAAGGGCTTCGGCGACTACGAGGAAGACGGCTACAGCGTGTTCGTCTCGCTCAGCCACGACGAGCAGAAACGCCTGAAGGCGTCGGACCGCGATTTCGCCAAGACCGGCATGATCAACTTCACCGATCCGAAGAACGGCAAGGCGCTGCAATTCCTTAACGGTTCGTCGCGCGCAATCCCGGCCAACGCCGCCGTCAAGTACAAGGACGCCAAGGGCGACGCGCAGACCGTCAACCTGAACCCGTACGCGCTGATCAACGGCAAGTGCGCGCCGGTCAACGTCGACGCCTTCGGCGACGGCCAGTGCTACTACGATTACACCTCGACCATCGAGATCAATCCGGAATCGAGCCGCGATTCGATCTTCAGCTCGGGCAGCCTGAAGCTGGGCAACAGCGGCTTCAAGGGCTTCTTCGACGCCGCCTACACCGAAGCCAAGATCACCGCCCGCATCGCGCCCTACCCGGCCGACTTCTCGCTGGCGGCCGGCTCGCCGCTGTACAACAAGTACGTTTCGCCCTACCTGACCCCGGAGCAGCGCGCCGGCGTCACCTCGGTGGCGGTCAAGTACCGCCTGTATGAAATGGGCAACCGTGGCTACGAATACGGCACCAAGGCCGCACACCTGGTCGGCGGCGTCGACGGCACCGCTTTCGGCTGGGACGTCAATTCGGCGCTGACCTGGTCGCGCAACAAGCAGGAACAGAAGTACCTGGGCGGCTTCCCGCTGGCCGACAAGTTCCAGACCCTGCTCGACAGCGGCGAGTTCGACCCGTTCGCCTACGCCCAGGGCGGGATGCCGCAAGCGATGCGCGACAAGCTCAACAGCACCGGCTTCAGCGGCCTGTACAACACCCAGACCGTGGTCATGAAGAGCGCCGACGCGCACGCCTCGCGTCCGGTGTTCCAGCTGGGCGGCGGCAGCGCCATCCTGGCGGTCGGCGCCGACTACCGCGTCACCAGCTTCAACACCGACCAGGAAAGCGTGGCCAAGAACGCGCTGATCCTGTTCGACAGCCCGGTGTTCGACAACAGCTACCAGCGCGCCAACGGCGGCGCCTTCGCCGAGCTGCTGATGCCGATCAGCAAAAAGCTGGAACTGACGGCCTCCGGCCGCTGGGACCACATCGGCGCGGTCAAGGACCAGCTGGCCGGCCACGACGTCGGCGACTCCGCCAGCGCGGGCACGTATAAAGTATCGGCCAAGTACTCGGCCGCCAGCAACCTGATGCTGCGCGCCGCCACCGGCTCCGGCTTCCGCGCCGCCAGCATGACCGAGATCGCCGGTCCGCTGGAAGAGTTCGGCGTCACCGGCGGCACCTACGGCTGCCCGCTGACCGCCGCCAACGGCCTGGCCAACCACCCACTGGCCAAGTTCTGCGAAAGCGGCCGTGGGCAGTTCGAAGTGTTCCAGGGCGGCAACCCGGACCTGAAGCCGGAGAAATCCAAGCAATGGTCGATCGGCGCCGTGTGGGAGCCGACCAGCAGCACCAGCGTCGCGCTGGACCTGTGGAACGTCGAGATCCGCGACCAGGTGACTTCGGTGTCCGAAGGCCTGATCTTCCAGAACCCGGCCAAGTACGCCAACCTGTTCACCACCAAGCACATCGGCTCGACCGGGCTGGACGTGCTGGCGATCAAGCTGCTGCCGATTAACATCGGCAAGGTGGAAAACCGTGGCATCGACTACGACTTCACGCAGAAGACCAAGCTGTTCGACGGCCGCCTGACCAACCGTCTGGCCGGCACCTACCTGCTGCGCTCGCGCTACACCACGCCGGGCACCGACGACCAGTGGGAGACCAGCCTGAACCGTTACGGTTCGAACGACAAGGTCAGCTTCCGCAACATCATCAAGGCCAGCAGCTCGTGGGAAAACGCGCAGTGGACCCATACGCTGATCGCCAACTACCGCAATGGCTACACCGACAAGCACCAGAACGCCGACGATTGCGCGGTGACCACGGCCGACGCGGCGCAGTCGTGCTACGACATCACGCTGGAAGTGCCGAGCTACACCACCTTCGACCTGCAGACGGCCTACCGTCCGCTGAAGAACGTGGAGATCACGGCCGGCGCGATCAATCTGTTCGACCGCAATCCGCCGTTCTCGCTGCGCAACACCGGTTCGCACCAGATCGGCTACAACCCGTCGTACTCCAGCGCGCTGGGCCGCACCTTCTATCTGAGCGGTTCTTACAAGTTCTGATAGCCCGGCGGTGACGTCGACCCGGACCCGCCCTTGGGCGCGTCCGGGTTTTTTTACGCCGGGCGCTTTGTCGCAAAAATGTAACGTTATGTTTCAGCATTGATGCAGTTTCACACAACATGCTTGCACCACCATGTTGCACTTTTTCAATACAAATCACTTAATTTTTGATAGTAAACCAATTTTTCCAACGGAAACACACCCACTCGCACCAAATTAGAGCGGATTTCGGGCGAATTTGGCGCAAGTTGTATAGATGTTTTAACGTTGACAGCGAAGAACGGCGAATGCTTTGATGCAGAAATGAAAAGAACTTTCATGCTTTTTTTGCGGTGCCGGTCCAGCCGCTGAAATCGACTACATAAAAATCACATCCAGCCGTGTTCAAATTTTGGGAGCTACATAATGATGGTTGAAACTGTATTGGCGCGATCGGTACGCCTGATCTGCGCCAGTGGACTGGTCCTGGGCATGCATGCCGCCGTGGCGCAAACCACCGACGCGCCGGTCCAGCGCGTGGAGATCACCGGTTCGAGCATCAAGCGCATCACCGCCGAAGGCGCGCTGCCGGTGCAGACGCTGTCGAAGGCGCAGATCGAACAGACCGGCGCCTCCAACGTCGCCGACCTGATCGCCACGCTGCCGTCGATGCAAGGTTTCACCACCTCGTCGATGTCGGTCAACGGCGGCGGCGGCGGTCTGCAGACCGCGTCGATCCACGGCATCGGCGAAGGCTACACGCTGGTGCTGCTGAACGGCCGCCGTCTGGCGCCCGCCAATTCCGGCGCCACCGTCAACCTGGCCAGCATCCCGCTGGCGGCGGTCGAGCGCGTCGAGATCCTGACCGACGGCGCCAACACGCTGTACGGCTCCGACGCCATCGCCGGCGTGGTCAACTTCATCCTCAAGAAAAACCAGACCGACGCCATCATCGAAGCGTCCTACCAGCAGCCGAAACGCAGCGCCGGCCAGACCTCGACCGCCACCATTTCCAAGGGCTGGGGCGACCTCGACAAGGACGGCTACAACATCCTGGTGTCGGGCTCGCACGACGAGACCACCGCCTCGTGGGCGCGCGACTTCGACTTTTCCAAGAGCGGCGTGATTCCGTTCACCTCGGACGGCAAGAAATACAGCTTGTACCAGCTGAGCTCGAACTCGATCCCGGGCACCGCCACCGTGCGCTACACCAACGCCGCCGGCACCGCCAGCAGCGCCGCGTTCAGCCCCAACCTGTTCGCCACCGGCGCCTGCAACGGCGCCAACCTGTTCAAGGTCGGCAACCGCTGCCTGTACGACTACGCCGCGACGGTGCAGAACACCCCGTCGCTGAAACGCGACAGCGTGTTCGCCTCGCTGAACTACAAGATCAACGAAAGCACCAACTTCTTCGCCGAAGCGCTGGGTTCGTCGTTCAGCAACACCGCGCAATACGCCGCGCCGGCGCAACCGCTGGGCGTGCCGCTGACCAGCGCGCTGTACGCCAAATCGATCGCGCCCTACCTGGCCCGCCTCGGCATCACCAATCCGGCCTCCGTCACCGGCGTGACCATGAACCTGCGTCTGGTGGACGCCGGCGGCCGCGCCGACGAATACAAGACCGAAGCGCGCCACCTCGCCTTCGGCGTCGACGGCAGCTACAAGAACTTCGACTACCACGCCGCGTTCACCCACTCGGACAACAAACAGACCGACACCGCCGCCGGCGGCTACATGAGCCTGGACGCCTTCGACGCCCTGGTCACCTCCGGCAAGTTCGATCCGTTCGCGCCGCCAAGCGACGCCGCCAAAGCGGTGCTGGCCCCGGCCGTGCTGCACAACCAGTTCAACGAAACCAAGTCCACCATCAACATGCTGCAGGCCAGCGCGGTGACCGAGGTGTTCAAGCTGCCGGCCGGCCCGGCGCAACTGGCGCTGGGCGCCGACTTGACCGAGCAGAAATACTCGGAAGCGCCGGACGCGTTCTCGCAAGGCACCAACAAGCAACAGCCGAACTTCACCGACGCCATCGTCGGCGGCAGCGCCGGCGCCTTGCCGATCGACGCCAGCCGCAAGAGCTGGGGCGCCTACGGCGAGTTGCTGGTGCCGGTCCTGAAGAACATGGACCTGACCGCGTCGACCCGCTACGATGATTTCCAGGCCGTCAAGAACGACAAGAACTTCGACTCCGCCGGCAACCTGATCGCACCGGGCAAGCAGGGCGAATCGGCCAGCAAGGCCACCTACAAGCTGGCGCTGCGCTGGAATCCGGTGGAATCGCTGCTGATCCGCGGTTCCTACGGCACCGGCTTCAAGGCGCCGACCATGGCCAACATCGTCAAGCCGCTGGTCAACAACGGTTCGTCGGCGTTCCACGCCTGCCCGATCAAGGTCACCAGCGACCCACGCTATCCATTGTGCGTGAGCGGCTCGTCGGAATACGGCCTGCTGACCGGCGGCAACGCTTCGACCGGCGAAGGCTCGCTGCGTCCGGAAGAATCGAAGCAAGCCACGCTGGGCTTCCGCTTCGAACCGACCGCCAGCCTGTCGTTCGGTTTCGACGTGTGGGATGTCAAGCTGACCAACCAGATCCAGACCCTGTCGGAAGACCTGGTGTTCAACAATCCAGCGCTGTACGACAGCCTGATCCGCGTCTACTTCGATCCGATCCAGAAGCAGAACGTGCTGGTCGCCGCGCTGACCCCGTTCAACCTGGCCAGCTCGCACTTCCAGGGCATCGACTGGGATCATACCTACAAGACCTCGACCGCCTTCGGCAAGGTCGCGGTGCAGTGGACCGGTACCTACCTGAGCAAGTCGGAACAGGAAACGCCGGAAAGCGGCGTCGAGAAAAACATCGGCCGCTTCAACTCCTACTCGGACGTGAACTTCCGCTGGATCTCGAAGCTGACCGCGTCGCTGCGCACCAGCATGTTCATGCACTCGCTGACCGCCAACTACCGTTCCGGCTATCTGGACCAGGTGTACACCGAGGACGACTCGGTGGTGCGTGAAGTGCTGGCCGACGGTTCGCTGGGCGACTACGTGCCGTTCTCGCGCAAGGTCAGCTCGTACACCACGTTCGATTGGCAGACCCGCGCCCAGCTGAGCAAGCAGTTCACGCTGACCGCCGGCATCAAGAACCTGTTCGACCGCGATCCGCCGTTCACCGTCCGCAACGTCGGCGGCGGCAACCAGGCCGGTTACGATGGCCGCTACACCGACCCGCTGGGCCGCCAGTTCTACCTGACCGCCAACTACAAGTTCTGATCAGTCGGCACGCATGAAAAGGGGCCTCCTCGGAGGCCCCTTTTTTTCGTCCGGCGTTACGCTCAGAACTTGAGGTTGCCGGTGATGTAGAAGGAGCGGCCGGCCGGATCGGCGTAGCGGCCGTCGTAGCCGATCTGGTTGCCGCCGCCGGCGTTCTGCAGCGTGAACGGCGGGTCGCGGTCGAACAGGTTCTTGATGCCGGCGGTCAGCACCACCCGGCCGAAGTCATACTTGCCCTGCCAGTCGAAGGTGGTGTACGACGGCGTCCACAGGCCGTCGAAGGCCACCGTGTCGCCCCGGCTGCCGTCCGGGTTGACGGCGAACACCGCCGTGTCGATCGGGTATTTCTGGTCGTGGTAGCCGGACTTGTAATGCACCGTCAGCGCGTTGCTCAGCTTGCCGTTGGTCAGGCTCAGCGTCAGGTTGCTCTGCACCCGGAACACCACCGCGTTGTCCGGACCGAACTGGCCGAGGTCGCTGTTGACCTCGCCGCCGGCCTGCAGCGTGTAGTTCTGCTTGAGCATGTAGGTGCCGTTCCACGAGCCGCGCACATCGCCGAAGCCGGTGCGCTTGCGGTAGCTGAAGTCCCAGTCGACGCCACGGTAGTTGGCGACCCCGCCGTTGATCGGCGCCAGCAGGTAGGCGATGGTGGTGTAGCCGGCCGGATCCGGATACGGATTGACGAACAGGTTGCGGTACTGCTGCGCGTTGGCGAAACCGACCTGCTCCGGCACGCCGGCCGACAGCACCTGGTTGCGGATCTGCACGTTCCACAGGTCGAGGCCCAGCGACAGCCCGGTCAGCGGCTCGACGCGGCCGCCGAAGGTCCATTGTTTGGACTTCTCGGGTTGCAGGCCGGCGTCGCCGCTCTGGCCGTTGGGGCCGGTCAGCAGGTCATACTGCGCCTGGCCCACCTGGCAGCCGGGGGAACCCGGGAACGGGCAGGCGTAGCTGCCGGCGGTACTGCCGAAGAAGGTGTTGGAGCCGGCGATGTCGTTCAGGTTCGGCGCCTTGAAGCCGCGCCCATAGGCGCCGCGCACCAGCACCGTGTCGATCGGGGTCCAGCGCGCGCTGACCTTGTAGGTGCCGGCGTTGGAGCTGTTGCCCAGTTCGCCGCCGGCCAGGCGCGGGATCAGCCCGCTGGCGTCCGGCTGGGTGGCGAACACGTAGTTGCTCTTGACGTTGTCGTATTTGTCGTAGCGGCCGGAGACGGTGGCTTCGAAGGTTTTATGGATCGGGAACAGCAGCTCGGTGAACACGCCCCAGTTGTCGCGCTTGGCGTCGAACGGCACCTGGCCGTAGTTGCCGCCGACCGGATAGTTGGGCGACGCCGGCTGGGTCGCATAGCCGGAGTTGGCCAGGATCAGCGGGTTGTAGTCGATCTCGTAGCGGGTCTTCGAATAGTCGCCGCCCAGCGAGATGATCGAGGTGCCGCCCGGCAGCACGAACAGGTCGTGCTGGGCGCCGACGTGGATGGTGTTGAGCTTGGAGGTGGTCTTGGAGAAGGTGGTGCCGTTGAGCAGTGTCGGCACCAGCAGCTCGGCGCCGACACCGGTGACCGGATCGTACTGCCCGGCCGAGACCAGCGCCTCCAGCTTCTCGAAGTCGGCGTAGCCACCGGCGGCCTTGTCCTTGATCTCGGTTTCCGACAGGATCAGGCTGGCGTTGTAGCCCCAGCCGAAGGCGTTGCCGTCGATGCCGGTGGCGAAGTGGCGCGCGTCGGTCTTGTACTCGTCGGCGCGGCCGCCGATCAGCACCGAACGGTAGCCCAGCGTGGCGTCGCCGGTCGGGTTCTCCAGGCCGTTCGCGGCCAGGTAGGGCGTGACGTAGCGCGCATACAGCGCCGGGAAGCGGGTGGTGGCGTTGACGCCCATCGGCTGCGCCGACGGCGCGTACTGCGCGGTCATCGAATAGCTCGACAGCACCAGCTCGGCCCAGGCGGTGGTGCTGTCGTTGAGCTTCAGGCTGCCCTTCAGCAGGCCGCTGTCGCGGTGGCTGCCGGGGACGTTCTCCACCGTCGCCGCGTAGTTGAAGCGGCACTGCGTGCCCAGCGGCCCGGCCAGCGGACCGCCGCAATTGCCGTTGGCGGCCAGGTAGGGATTGATGGCGTAGCCGGCGGTGTCGGCGGTCGAGCCGATCGGGCGCGCGTTGAAGGTGATGTTGGCCGGCTCGGTGTTGCCGGTGCGCTGGTCGAAGTAGTACTGTTTGCCGCCGCTGCTGAACCTGAAGAACGCGCCCGGCGCCGAGAAGTCGCGCTGCAGCGCGGTCAGGCGCTGCTGCTCGTCGTGGCTGTACGAGGCCAGCACGTTCCAGCCGTCGGTCTCGAGGTCGCCCCAGCCCTTGGTGACGCCGGCGCTGCTCCACTCGCCGCCGTTCTTCTTCGGCTGGCCGTAGGTGGCGTAGGCTTCGCCGGTGGTCAGGTTCTTTTTCAGGATGAAGTTGACCACGCCGGCGATCGCGTCCGAGCCGTACAGCGCCGAGGCGCCGTCGCCGAGGATCTCGATCCGCTCCACCGCCTCCAGCGGAATGCTGGAGATGTTGACCGCGTAGCCGCCGCCCTGCCCCGAGCCGATCGCGCTCGGCGCCACGCGCTGGCCGTCGAGCAGCACCAGCGTGTATTTCGACGGCAGCGAGTGCAAGGCCGCCGTGGTGACGCCGGCGCCGCCGCCGTTGACCGAGCTTGACGATGGCACGAAGCCCTGCATCGACGGCAGCATCTGGATCAGTTCGGTGGCCGAGGTGGCGCCGGTCTGTTTGATCTCGGCCTGGGTCAGCACCTGCACCGGCAGCGCGCCCTCCTTGGCGATGCGCTTGATCGACGAGCCGGTGATCTCGACCCGCGCCACCGGCTGCGCCTCGGCCGGCGTGGCCGGCGCGGCCTGTTCCGCCTGCACGGTCGCGTCCTGCGCCAGCGCCGGCAGCGCCGCGAGGCCGAGGCCGCCGGCGAACAGCAGACGCAGCGAACGGGACAACATTTTTTCTTGAATCATCTCAAACCTCCATTTTTTAAATGCACCGGTCCAACGTCCGTTGCCGGGCCGGCAGCGGAGCGGGGTTCTTGCGTGAAGTGGTGATTTCTCTGAGGAAGGTGTTCAACGACACCGGCCATGTTTTATATAAAAACATGTGCAGGAATTAACTGTCAATCGAAGCGCGCGCTATTTTGGCGCGCTTACAACAGCCTTGCTAGTCGGATGCAAAAAGAAACGGCCCCAATCAGCCATTGGGGCCGTTTGATTACTTGCAGGCAGCTTCGGCCGCCTGCGTCGACAGGCGGCGCTGGCGCACGGCGGCCGCCAGGCCATGCAACACCTGCACGCTGCTGTCCCAATCGATGCAGCCGTCGGTGACGGATTGCCCGTAGGTCAGTTCCTTGCCCGGCACCAAATCCTGGCGCCCGGCGACCAGGTGCGACTCCACCATGACGCCGACGATGCGGTTGTCGCCGCCCGCCACCTGGGTCGCGATGTCGGCGCACACCGGCACCTGGTTCTCCGGTTTCTTCGAGCTGTTGGCGTGCGAGGCGTCGATCATCAGGCGCGCCGCCAGGCCTTGCGCGGCGATGGCCTTGCAGGCTTCCTCGACGCTGGCGGCGTCGTAGTTCGGCGCCTTGCCGCCGCGCAGGATGATGTGGCAATCCTCGTTGCCGTTGGTCGAGACGATGGCCGAGTGGCCGCCCTTGGTGACCGACAGGAAATGGTGCGGCTGCGACGCGGCCTTGATCGCTTCCACCGCGATCTTGACGTTGCCGTCGGTGCCGTTCTTGAAGCCGACCGGGCACGACAGGCCGGACGCCAGCTCGCGGTGCACCTGCGATTCGGTGGTGCGGGCGCCGATCGCGCCCCAGCTGATCAGGTCGGCGATGTATTGCGGGCTGATGACGTCGAGGAATTCGGTGCCGGCCGGCAGGCCCAGCTCGTTGATGTCGCGCAGCAGCTCGCGCGCCATGCGCAGGCCGTCGTTGATGCGGAAGCTGTTGTCCATGTACGGGTCGTTGATCATGCCTTTCCAGCCGACCGTGGTGCGCGGTTTCTCGAAGTAGACCCGCATCACGATCTCGAGGTCGCCGGCCAGCTCGCGGCGCAGCTGGATCAGGCGGTTGGCGTATTCCATCGCCGCCTTCGGATCGTGGATCGAGCACGGGCCGATCACCACCATCAAGCGGTCGTCCTGGCCGTGCAGGATGCGGTGCAGCGCGATGCGGGCGTTGGCCGCCGTCTGCTCGGCCGCCTCGGTGCAGGCGAACTCGCGGATCAGGTGGGACGGCGGGGTCAATTCCTTCATCTCGCGGATGCGCAAATCATCGGTACGGGGCATGCTGTTCTCCAAAATGATGGGGTAAAAAAAAACCGCCTCGGGGGAGGCGGTTTTTCAGGAATTTGCTGGAACTCGTCTTTGCTTCTACGTGCACCGGCCGCTACTCCACCGCCTTTGGGTTGGAATCGCTAAAGTAAAAATAGCCGGTAAAGAAGAAGTGGGTCATGGAAGTTCCGTAAGTGTCGAACGACTATAACAACAACCCGCGCCGCTTGGCAAGTCATTTATCGCTGCGCCGGGGAAATAGCCGCGCCGCAAGCTGTGGCGCGACCGCCACATAACGAGCGAGCCCGGCCACGCTATTTTCAAGGTCAAGCGCGCACACGTGACGAATATCATATTTGCTGCGGATGATCCCCGCAAGACTGCAACCTTGCACACCTTACCGGAGATCATGATGAGCGAACGACCCTTATCGCAACTGATACGCTGGCTGGCCCTCGGCGGCGCGCTGGCGGCGGCGCACGCCGGCGCGCAGGACAACCCGCCGCCGGACGCGCCGGCGGAGACGCTGCAGCGGGTGGAAATCACCGGCTCGTCGATCCGCCGCCTGGCCAGCGAAACCTCGTTGCCGATCACCTCGGTGCGCGCCGAGGACTTCGCGCGCCAGGGCCTGACCACGGCGCAGCAGGTGCTCAACACGATACCGATGAACCAGACCTCGGTGTCGAGCAGCCAGTCGGTCGGGCTCGGCACCGGCGGCCAGTCGCAGGCCGATTTGCGCGGCCTCGGCGGGCAACGCACGCTGGTGCTGCTCAACGGCCGCCGCATCGCCTCGCATCCGTTCAACGGCGACAGCGTCGACCTGAACGTGATTCCGCTGTCGGCGCTGGACCGGGTCGAGATCCTGCGCGACGGCGCTTCGGCGGTGTACGGCAGCGACGCCATCGGCGGCGTGGTCAACTTCATCACCAAGCGCCAGGTCAAGGGCGGCGCGGTGACGGTCGAAGCCTACCAGCCCGAAGAGAGCGGCGGCGGCGCCGAGCGGCGCGTCAATCTCAGCGGCGGCTTCGGCGACCTGGCCACCGACGGCTTCAACCTGTTCGGCGTGGCCGACGTGCACAGGCAACAGGCGCTGGCGGCCACCGCGCGGCCGTTCTCGGCCAGCGGCGTGATCCCCAGCCGCGGCGTCAGCCAGACCAGCGGCACGCCCTTCCCCGCCAACTTCTTTTCCGACGAAGGCATCAGCGGCAACCCCTCGTTCGCCACCGGCTGCCTGCCGCCGGCCTCGATCCCCAACACCACCGGCTCGCCGACCTGCCGCTACGACTACACGCGCGAGGTCGACGACATTCCGTACGCCAAGCAGGAATCGTACATGGGCCGGCTGACCTTCCAGCTCACCCCCGACCACACGCTGGCGGTCGAGGCGCTGCACGCGCGCAGCACCAACGAAGCGCGGGTGGCGCCGCCGCCGCTGGCCGGCATCGGCCTGATCATGCACTCCACCAGTCCCTACTATCCGGGCGGCAGCGCCGGCGTGCCGGCGGTGGACGGCCTGACCGGCGAAGACCTCGACGTCAGCTGGCGGCCGCTGGTGACCGGGCGCCGCGTCGACTACGCGACCAGCACCTCGGACCGGCTGGTGCTCAGCGCCGAGGGCGTGCTGTACGGCTGGGACTATAGCGCCGGCCTGAACCATTCGATCAGCCAGGCCACCGGCGCCTTCAGCGGCGGCTACGTGATCGACCAGCGCATGATCGACGGCGTCGGCAGCGGCCTGCTCAATCCCTTCGGCGAGCAAAGCCCGGCCGGCCTGGCCTACCTGCAGAACTCGCTGCTGATCGGCGAGTACCTGCGCGCGCGCATGCGCGCCACCTCGCTCGACCTGCGCGCCAGCCGCAGCGACATCTATACGCTGCCGGCCGGCGGCGTCGGCTTCGCGCTGGGCGCCGAGGCGCGCAAGGAAAAGGCGATCTACACCGTCAACCGCGAGCTGGCGTCGCAAGCCTCCAGCTCCGGCTACGCCGACGCCCAGGACCAGACCGGGCAACGCAAGATCTACGCGATCTTCAGCGAGATCAACGTGCCGGTCATCAAGGGCCTGGAGCTGAACGCGGCCGGCCGCTACGACCATTACGACGACGTCGGCCACAGCTTCACGCCGAAGATCAGCGTGCGCTACCAGCCGGTGACGCCGCTGCTGTTGCGCGCCTCGTGGAACCGCGGCTTCCGCGCGCCGACCCTGTTCGACCTGCGCGGGCCGCAGACGGTGACCAATTCGTCCGACCCGTGGAACGATCCGGTGCTGTGTCCCGGCGGCGTGCCGGTGCCCGGCGCCAACCCCAACCTGACCTGCGACCAGCAGCAGAACGTGCGCCAGGGCGGCAACCCGGACGTGCGGCCGGAGCGCTCCAAGACCTACAGCGCCGGCGTGGTGTTCGAGCCGCTCAAGGAGGTGACGCTGTCGCTCGACTACTGGAACATCGAGCTGAAGAACCAGATCAATTCGCTGGCGGAACAGTCGGTGTTCAACAACTATCCGAAGTACCAGTCGCTGTTCCAGTACAACGCCGCCGGCACCCGGCTCGACTATGTCTCGCTGATCACCAACAACCTCGGCGAGGTCAAGACCGCCGGCATCGACGCCAGCGTGCTGTGGCGGCTGCCGCGCCAGCGCTGGGGCGGGCTCAGCCTGCAGTTCGACGGCACCTGGGTGCGCAAGTACGATTACCAGAACGAGCCGGGCGGCGAGTTCATCGAGAACGTCGGCCGCTACGCCGACGCCACGCCGGTGTTCCGCTGGCGCCACAACGCCACCGTCAACTGGAACCTGGGGCCGTGGGGCGCGTCGCTGACCAACCGCTACATGTCCGGCTACACCGACCAGAACGGCGTCGATCCCGAGTTCACCAACAAGGTCAAGGAATACTCGACCTGGTCGCTGTCGGGCAACTACACCGGCATCAAGAACGTCGACTTCACGCTCGGCGTGCGCAACCTGTTCGACGAGGATCCGCCGTTCTCCAACCAGAGCACCACCTTCCAGCAGGGTTACGATCCGCGCTACACCGATCCGCTGGGCCGCACCTATTACGCGCGGCTGACGTACAAGTTTTGACAACGGCAAAAATTTACACCACGCGGCACGGCGTTAAGTTCTTAGCGCATGTGACCGGATGTAAGCGCGCCTTGCCGCGGCAAGGCGCGTTGCACATCAATATGCCGCAAAACCGCCTTTACAGCTGTGAGCGTTTGCTTACTGTGGCATATCCGCACAGTTAGCGAAGCGTCATTGTTCCGCCCTCCCGCCGATGTTCTGATGGCCTGCCTTCACAACGCACCCATCCCAACACAGCAGGAGTTACAACAATGATGATTGAAAGAGCGCTATCCCGTTCCTTGCGCGTGATGTTCGCCGGCGGACTCGTCGTCGGCATGCACGCCGCCATCGCCCAGTCCAGCGACGACGCGCCTATCCAGCGGGTTGAAGTGACCGGTTCCAGCATCAAACGTCTGGCGTCGGAAACGGCATTGCCGATCACCACCATCAAGGCCTCGGATTTCGAAAAGCAAGGCCTGACCACCGCCGCCGAGGTGATGAACACCATCTCGATGAACCAAAGCTCGACCGGCAGCAGCCAGTCGGTCGGCTCCGGCACCGGCGGCATCGCCACCGCCGACCTGCGCGGTCTCGGCAGCAACAAGACGCTGGTGCTGTTGAACGGCCGCCGCATCGCCAGCCATCCGTTCAACGGCTCCAGCGTCGACCTGAACGTGATTCCGCTGTCGGCGCTGGAACGGGTCGAAGTGCTGCGCGACGGCGCCTCGGCGATCTACGGCACCGACGCCATCGGCGGCGTGATCAACTTCATCACCAAGCGCTCGGTGACCGGCGGCACGGTCAGCGTCGAACGCTTCCAGCCGCAGGCCAGCGGCGCCGGCGCCGAATCGCGGCTCAACCTGTCCGGCGGCATCGGCGACCTCGACAAGGACGGCTACAACCTGTTCGGCGTGATCGACCTGCACAAGCAGACCGCGCTGGCCGCAGCCGACCGCGACTTCGCCAGCACCAGCGTGCGGCCGGACCGGGGCATCAACAACAGCAGCGGCACCTCGCAGCCGGGCAACTTCTACTCGGACAACGGCATCACCGGCAATCCGTACTACGCCGGCGGCTGCGTCGGCAAAGGACTGGTGGCCAACGCCGCCAACGGCACCTGCCGCACCGACACCGTGGCCTACATCCAGGCGATCCCGAAGACGCAGCAGGAATCCTTCCTCGGCAAGGCCACGTTCAAGCTCAGCGAAGACAATATCGCGACGATTGAATACCTGCACAGCCGCAGCACCAACACCAGCAGCATCGCGCCGTCGCCGCTGACCGGGTTGACGATGACATCGGCCAGTCCCTACTATCCGGGCGGCAGCGGCGGCGTGCCGGCGGTGGCCGGCCTGAGCGGCGAAGACCTGAGCATCAACTGGCGCACCGTCGCCGCCGGCAACCGCATGGGCTACGACACCTCGATCTCCGACCGGCTGGTGCTGGCGTCGGAAGGCCTGGTGGCGGGCTGGGACTACAACGTCGGCCTGACCTGGGGCGTGAGCAAGGCCGCCAGCGCCTTCATCGGCGGCTACACCAACGACTCGCTGATGCAGGCGGGCGTGCTGAGCGGCGTGCTGAATCCCTTCGGCGCGCAATCGGCCGAAGGCACGGCCTATATCGACGCGGCGCAGCTGCGCGGCGAATACCTGGCGGCCAAGATGACCAGCCTCGGCGTCGACGCCAAGGTCAGCCGCGAGATCTATCAACTGCCGGCCGGCGGCGTCGGCTTCGCCATCGGCAGCGAGTTCCGCCACGACAAGGCGAGCTACGACGTCAACACCGCACTGGCCTCGCAGGCGTCGAGCTCGGGCTACGCCGATGCGCAGGACCAGGCCGGCCAGCGCAACATCGCCGCGCTGTATTCGGAGCTGAGCGTGCCGCTGGCCAAGGAGCTGGAACTGTCGGCGGCCGCGCGCTACGACCACTACAACGACGTCGGCGGCAGCTTCAACCCGAAACTCGGGCTGCGCTGGCAACCGACCAGACAGCTGATGCTGCGCACCTCGTACAACACCGGCTTCCGCGCGCCGACGCTGTACGATTTGCACGGCCCGGCGACGTCGACCTTCACCAGTAATTCGTACGACGATCCGACGCTGTGTCCGGGCGGCGTGGCGGTGGGCGGCGCCAATCCGAACATCGCCTGCAACCAGCAGCAATACATCCGCAGCGGCGGCAACGTCAACCTGAACCCGGAGAAGTCCAAGACCTTCGCGCTGGGGCTGGTGTTCGAACCGACGAACGCGTTCAGCGTCTCGCTGGACTACTTCAACATCAAGATCCGCGACAAGATCGGCACCGTGTCGGAATCGACGATCTTCGAGAACTACGAAAAATACGCCAGCTACTTCGTCTACTCGGCGGACGGCAAGACGCTGCAATATGTGAACGCGGTGCTGGACAATCTGGGCGAGGTGAAGACCTCGGGCATCGACACCAGCCTGCGCTGGAAACTGCCGCGCACGGCGGCGGGCGACTTCACGTTGCAGTTCGACGGCACCTGGGTGCACAGCTACAAGTACCAGAACGAGACGGGGGGAGAGTTTGTCGAGAACGTCGGTGTGTATGGCGACTCGTCGCCGGTGTTCCGCTGGAAGCACAATGCCGCGATCAACTGGAAGCGGGGGCCGTGGAGCGCCAGCTTCGCCAACAAGTACCTGAGCGGCTACGAGGATGAGAACGACGTCGACGACGCCTACAAGCACCATGTGCGGGCGTATTCGACGTACTCATTGTCGAGCACCTATGCGGGGATCAAGAACACCGACATCACGGTCGGCATCAAGAACCTGTTCGACACCGCGCCGCCGTACACCAACCAGGGCACGACGTTCCAGAGCGGCTACGATCCACGCTACACGGATCCGCTGGGCCGCACCTTCTACGTCAAGGCGTCGTACAAGTTCTAACCCCAGTCCGAAGGGGTCAGACCCCGCATGGGGTCTGACCCCGGCATGCGGGGTGCGGGGTAAAAATGGAGCCGGGGCACGCAGACTCGTTGCTACGCCGTGCCGCCAACCGTTACCCCGTCGATCCGCAGTGTCGGTTGGCCCACGCCGACCGGCACGCTCTGGCCTTCCTTGCCGCACACGCCGATGCCGGGGTCGAGCCGCATGTCGTTGCCGATCATCGAGACCCGGTTCAGCACCTCGGGACCGTTGCCGATCAGCGTCGCGCCCTTGACCGGATAGGTGACCTTGCCATCCTCGATCATGTACGCCTCGCTGGCCGAGAACACGAACTTGCCGTTGGTAATGTCGACCTGGCCGCCGCCGAAATTGACCGCGTACAAGCCGTTCTTCACCGACGCCAAAATCTCCGCCGGATCCTTGTCGCCGCCCAGCATGTAGGTGTTGGTCATGCGCGGCATCGGCAAATGCGCGAACGATTCGCGCCGCGCGTTGCCGGTCACCGGCATCTTCATCAGCCGCGCGTTCATCGTGTCCTGGATGTAGCCCTTCAGGATGCCGTCCTCGATCAGCGTGGTGCACTGGGTCGGATTGCCTTCGTCGTCGATGTTGAGCGAGCCACGGCGGTCGGCCAGCGTGCCGTCGTCCACCACCGTCACGCCCTTGGCCGCGACCCGCTCGCCGATCATGCCGGAGAAGGTCGACGAGCCCTTGCGGTTGAAGTCGCCCTCCAGGCCGTGGCCGATCGCTTCGTGCAGCAGGATGCCCGGCCAGCCCGGCCCCAGCACCACCGTCATCGGCCCCGCCGGCGCCGGACGCGCATCCAGGTTGACCACCGCCGACGCCACCGCTTCGCTCGCATACTCCTCCAGCAACGCGTCGCTGAAGTAGCCATAGTCGTAACGCCCGCCGCCGCCGGACGAGCCGACCTCGCGCCGGCCGTTCTGCTCGACGATCACCGTCAGCGACACCCGCACCAGCGGCCGGATGTCGGCCGCCAGCACGCCGTCGCTGCGCACCACCAGCACCACGTCGTATTCGCCGGCCAGGCTGGCCATCACCTGCACCACACGCGGGTCCTTGGCGCGCGCCATCTTTTCAATGCGCTCCAGCAGCTGCACCTTGGCGGTCGCGTCCAGCGAGGCCAGCGGGTCGTTCGGCAGGTACAGCGAGCGGCCGCCGGTCGGCGTCATCGCGCCCGCCACCTTGATCTTGCCGGCGCCGGCGCGGGCGATGGTGCGGGTGGCGCCGGCGGCGTCCATCAGCGCCGCTTCGGAGATCTCGTCCGAGTAGGCGAAGGCGGTCTTGTCGCCGGAGATGGCGCGCACGCCGACGCCCTGGTCGATCGAGAAACTGCCGGTCTTGACGATGCCTTCTTCCAGGCTCCAGCCTTCGTTCTTGGTGAACTGGAAATACAGGTCGGCGTAGTCGACCTTGTGGGTGAACATCGCGCCCAGGGTCTTCAGCAACTTGCCTTCGTCCAGCCCGAACGGCGTCAGCAGGATGTCGCGCGCGACCGCCAGGGTGGACAGGTTGGGTTCGAATGGCTTCATGATGATGTCTTCTCTTCAGTGATTCACATGGTGCGGTGCTTGAGCGCCGGCAGGCTCTGGCGCACGCCTTCCATGAAGGTCGGGTCGATCTCGCCGTGCACCACGCCCTCGCCTTCGGCCAGCACCGTCTTGACCGTGCCCCACGGGTCGATCAGCATGCTGTGGCCCCAGGTGCGGCGGCCGTTCGGATGGATGCCGCCCTGCGCCGCCGCCAGCACGTAGCACTGGTTTTCGATGGCGCGCGCGCGCAGCAGGATTTCCCAGTGCGCCATGCCGGTGGTGTAGGTGAACGCGGCCGGCAGCACGATCAGCGACACCGGCCCCATGGCGCGGAACAGTTCCGGGAAGCGCAGGTCGTAGCACACCGACATGCCGACCTTGCCGAACGGCGCTTCGATCACGCCGATGTTCTTGCCCGGCACGATGGTCTTCGATTCGTTGTACGATTCCGTGCCCTTGGTGAAGCCGAACAGGTGGATCTTGTCGTAGCGGCCGACGTGCTCCCCCTGCGGGTTGTAGACCAGCGTGGTGTTGACCACCTTCTCCGCGTCGTCGGAGGCCAGCGGCAAGGTGCCGCCGATCAGCCAGATGCCCAGCTCGCGCGCCAGCCCGGACATGAAGTCCTGGATCGGCCCCGTGCCCAGCGGCTCGGCGACCGCGACCTTGTCGCTGTCGTGCACGCCCATGATGGCCCAGTATTCCGGCAGCAGCACCAGCTGCGCGCCGGTGGCGGCGGCCTGCGTCACCAGGCGGCGCGCGGTGGCGATATTTTCCGTCACGGACGGCGAGGAAATCATTTGTACTGCGGCGACGGTGCTGTTCATGAAAACTCCGTAATCAATTAGTGCATACCCTTCGGCGCGCCGGGCGGCTCCACCTTGGATGCGTCCAGCTTGGCGACCACCGGCGCCTTCCACGGCCCGGTGACCTGCATATGATAGGTCAGCGCCTTCATCACCGGCGCACTGAGGAACAGCTGCGCCAGGAAGCTGCCCAGCCCGATCACCGGATTGACCGCCAGCGCGTACACCAGCGGCGCGGTGCCGAGGTTGACCTCCGGTATCACCACCACGTGCAGGTTGGTGGTTTCGTTGGCGATGTCGGCGCTGCCGTCCATCAGCACGGTCGCGGCGACGCCGTGCATCTTCAGGTTGTCGGTCTTGACAATGCCTCGCTGGATGGCGGCGTTGGCGGTGATGCCGTCGAACGCCAGCCCTTCCGAGAAGACGTCGTGGAAGTCCAGCTTCAGCAGGCGCGGCAAGGCTTGCAGGCTGAGCACGCCAAGCAGCTTGGCCGCGCCCGGATCCTGCTTGAGGAACTGGCCTTTTTCGATATTCATCGTCAGCTGGCCGGACAGGCTCGGCAAGTCCAGCGAGTACGGCAGGCCCTTCCAGGCGATGTCGCCGTTGAGCGTGCCCTTGCCGCCCTTGACCGTGCCGATGAAGCCGAAGCGGTCCAGCAGCTTGCCGGCGTCGGCGATGTCGAGCTTGAAGTTGAGGCTGGTGTCGTGCACGCCGTTCTTGCTGACCCAGCGCCCGGTGCCGGCGAACTCGCCGTCGGCGTTGGCCAGCGCCAGCTTGTTGACGCGCCATTCGCGCGCGCTGCCGATCTGCGCGTTGCTGGCCTGCAGTTCCAGCCGGCCCAGCGGCTTGTTGAACAATTCGAAACGGTCGACCACCACGTCCAGCGCCGGGATGGTGGTGGCGGCGCTCTTGCCGTCGAGTAGTTCGACCACGTCGTTCGACGCCGACTCCGGAATCACCAGCGACGACAGGCGCGCCGTCACCTTGCCCAGTCCCTGGCCGGTGGATGGTTCGCTCCAGGTCAGGTAGCCATTGGCCTGGGTCGAATCGATGCTGGCTTGCCACATGCTTTTTTGCCGCGATACGCCGATCACCACGTTCTCCAGCTTGCGGCCGCCGACCACCAGCTCGCTGCTGCGGGCGGCGATGGCGTCCGGCAGCACGTATTGGCCGATGTCGACCGCGTCCGCCGCCGGGGCCGGCGCGCCGTCGTCCTTGCCGGCGATGGCGCCGCCGAAGTCGAGCCAGTTGTCGATGTTGAGCGTGCGCAGGTTGACGTTGAACGCCAGGCCGCTGTCCGGTTCCGGCGCAGGCGTGTTGACGCCGATGCCGCCGCGCACCAGCTTCCAGTGGGTCTTGCCGATCTTCTGGCGCTGGTAGCGCGCCGCGATGTTGTTGCCGAGGTTGATGCGCATCTCGTCGTGCAGCGCGCCGGCGCCGTCGGCGACCAGGCCGCTGGTCAGCACGAAGCGCAGCGGCATGGCGTCGCCCGGCGCCTTGCGCACCGGATCCGGCAGGTCAAGGCTGAGGCCGGTCAAGCTGGAATCCACCGCAACCACCACCTGGTGGTCGCGCACCGTCACCGTGCCGTTGTAGCGGGCCGAACCGGCGAACTGCGCGCCGAGGCGCTGCATCACCGGCATCTGGTAATTCTTGCGGAAGCCGTCGGCGGTCAGCATGCCGCCCAGCTTGACCACGATCGAGTTGTCCTTCAGGCTGCCGCCGGTGATCGACACCGGGCCGCCGAGGAAGCTGCCGGACAGCTGGTTCAGGTTGACGCCGTGCTCGTTGAATTCGATCTTGCCCTGCGACGCTTGCACCACCGGCAAGTCGTTCATCAGCGTGATGTCGTTGTTCTGCAATTGCAGCGTGCCCTGCACCTTGGCGTCGATCATGTGCGACAGCGGCAGCCGCAGGCTCAGCGCCAGCTTGGCGTTGCCGGTCGCTTGCGTTTCCTCGGTGAAGCGCGAGATCCATTCCAATACCGGACTGACCGTCACGTACTTGAGGAATTCCTGCATCGGCGCGGCGGCGTTGCCGTCGATTTCCAGCATCGAGTCGTGGACGGTCAGGTCGGGGATCACCGCCTTGACGCCGGTCAGCGCGGCGCCGCCGGTGGTGGCGGTGTCGCCGCGGATTTCCATGCGGGCGCGCTCGAACACGAAGCTGCCCTTGATGTGCTCGGCCTGCGGCCACAGCGGCAGCGGCTTGCCGTCCTTGCCCAGCTCCTTGCCGTCGAGGTGGTAGTGGCCGGGCGAGTAATTCAGCTTGCCTTCGGTCAGCTTGCCGGCGATGCGGAATTCGCCGTGCGCCTTGTCGCCGTCCTTGAACGGGAAATGCGCCAGGTCGCCGCGCAGCCGCACGCTGACCTCGCTGGCGACGCCGCCCTCCAGCGCGCCGGTCAGCCAGTGCTGCAAGTCGGGCGGGGTCTGCATCGGCAGGTAGCGGCCGATGCGGTTGATCTGGAAGCCGTCCAGCGTGCCGCTCAGGTCGGCCTTGCCGGGGCCCTTGCCGTTCATCGGCATGCTGTGCGTGCCCTGCAAGGTGCCGCTCAGGCCCTCCTGCAGGAAGTCCATCGCGTCGATGTGCAGCAGCAGTTGCTGCTCGGCCTCGAACGACCAGCGCGCCTTCAGGTTCAGGCGGTCGAAGGGCATCGCGGCGTCGCTGAAGTAGTCCGGCATCTGCAATACCAGCTGCTCGGAATTGAGGTTGAAGCTGCCGCCCTTGTCGGTCGCGTCGATCGACCCGGTCAGGTTGTCGAAGCCGGGAATCGCCGGCACGGCGGCGGTGGCCGGCGACTTGGCGGTCTTCGCTTGCGCCAGGCGCGCCGGCTGCGGCTTCAGGCCCAGCCCGATCAGGTCGCCCTTGACGCGGTAGGACTGCAAGGCCGGATAGGCGCCCTGCCATTCGGCTTGGAAATTGCGCAGCATGCCGCTCGGCGCCAGGTCGCTCAGCAGCTTGCGCTGGCGTTCGGTCAGCGGCAGGCGCTCGGCCAGGCCGGCCATGGTGCGCAAGTCCAGCTGCGGCGCGCGGATCTCGAATTTTTCCGGCTTGGCGCCGGCCGCCGCCACATAGGTTTCCGACAGCGAGGTCGGCGCCATCGCCAGGCCGTCGCGCGTGGTCAGGGTCAGGTTGCTCAGCTCGACGCTGTGGCCGCGCGCGCCGAAGGCCGGCGCGCGCACACTCTTGGCCGCCGCCAGCACCGGCCGCACGTCTTCGCGGGCGGCGATGCGGCCGCTCAGCTGTTGCAGGTCCAGCAGCGGCAATTCCTTGCCCAGCACGGCGGAAATGTCGCTCAGGCCGACGTCGGCGGTGAAGCCGCTCAGGCGCGACTGGTCGACGTCGATCCAGGCGCGCAGCGAGCCGCTGCCGCGTTGCAGTTCAAACGGATAATCGACCCAGGTCTTCCAGGCCGCCAGGTCGGTGTTGCGGATGTCGGCGTAGACCTCGCCCTTCCACATCGAGACATTGGAAACGCGGCTGCCGAAGGCCGGATGGCCGAAGTCGGCGCGCAGGTCGAGCGGCGCGGCCAGCGCGGCCGGCGGCGTCGCCTTGAGCGCCAACTGGTGCCGCAACCACTGGTTGCGCAGCGCGATGTTGACGTTGTCCAGCGCCAGCGGCGGCGCGCCGCGCAGCTTGTCGGTCCATTGCAGCCGGCCTTCGCGGATCACGATCTGGCGCTGCTTCAGCAACCATTCCAGGCCCTTGCCGTCGCTCGGCTTGTTGAGGTCGATGTAGACGCCGGCCGCGTACAAGCGGCCGTCGGTATCGCGCAGCACGTTCAGGTCGGGACGCGACAACTCCAGCGTATGGAAGCGCACCTCGGCCGCCGCCATGGTCCACCACGACAGCGTGGCCGACACGCTCGGCAGGCTCAGCGCCGCGCGGCCCTGCTGGTCGTGCAGCACCACGTCGCCCAGAAACAGGTTGGGACGAAAGCCGTTCCACGAGGCGTAGATGCGGGAAATGGTGACCGGGTTGCCGACCGCGCGGCTGGCGGCGCGCTCGATATCGCCCTTGTAGTGGTCGATATTCGGCAACACGAGGTAGCGCAGCGTCAGGAACAGGATGGCGAAGGCGAAATACAACAGCAGCACCAGCTTGAGCGTGAAGCCCAGCACATGATGGGTGGCGAGGTTGCAGAGGCGATAGGCGGCACGGAGCCGGTGCCAGCGCGCGGCCAACGGGCCCTCGGCTGTCACGGTCTCCTCATCTTGTTTTTGCATCAATAAGCTAATAAATCAGGCCATGCGTCAAATAAATCGCTAAACTCGGTTTTCAAGCTTTTCTGCCTGCGGAGCAATTCTACCCCAAGGCATGCGCCAAACCGCGCCACCAATGGCCGCTTGACGCTGGTTTTACATGCTTTACACGCCGTTACGAGGAAACAATATCACCCATGAGCGCACCGTCCGTATCACCGTCCGCCTCCCGTTACTACCAGCGCTGGTTGGCCGCAGCGCCCGACCGCGCCGCCAAGGCCGACGAGCTGACGCAATTATCCCTCGCCCAGCTCGATCTGGCTGCATTTTTAACAAAAGAATCCCACGCCGTGCCGGAAGGCGCCCCGCCGCTGCCGCTGATGCGCTCGATGCGCCGGCTGCGCAACCTGCTGGTTTGCGGCCTGATCCGGCGCGACCTCGAAGGCAAGGCCAACCTGGCCGAGGTGGTGGAGACCATGACCCGCTTCGCCGATTTCGCCATCCAGCGCCACATGGCCGAGCTGAAGATGGAAATGGAGGCCGCGCACGGCGTGCCGGTCGGCCGCGATTCCGGCCTGCCGCAGGAGCTGATGGTGCTGGCAATGGGCAAACAGGGCGGCGGCGAGCTGAACGTCTCGTCCGACATCGACCTGATCTTCGTCTACCCCGAGGACGGCGACACCGCCGCCGGGCCCGGCCAGCGCGGCCTGTCCAACCATGAATTCTTCATCCGCCTGGGCAAGAAGCTGATCGCCGCGCTGGCCGAGATCACCGAGGACGGTTTCACCTTCCGGGTCGACATGGCGCTGCGGCCGAACGGCGGTTCCGGCCCGCTGGCCGCCAGCCTCAGCATGGTGGAGCAATACCTGATCGTGCAGGGGCGCGAATGGGAGCGCTACGCCTGGGTCAAGGCGCGCGCCGTCACCGGCCGCCCGGAGGATATCGCCGCGCTGGACGCGATCGTGCGGCCGTTCGTGTTCCGCCGCTACCTGGACTTCGGCGTCATCGACGCCATCCGCAACATGCACGCGCAAATCCGCGCCGAGGTGAACCGCCAGGAGCGGCTGCACCCGGACCGCAGCAACAACGTCAAGCTGGGGCGCGGCGGCATCCGCGAGATCGAGTTCCTGGCGCAGGTGTTTCAGCTGATCCGGGGCGGCCGCGACGCCGCGCTGCGCGACCGCTCGACCCGCACCACGCTGCGCATCATCGCCGAGAAAGGTTTGCTAAGTCACGCTATCGTCTATCAACTGCTGGCTTCCTACACCTTCCTGCGCAACCTGGAACACCGTCTGCAATACCTGGACGACGCCCAGACCCATACCCTGCCGGCCAACGACGCCGACCGCCTGACCGTGGCGCAGATGATGGGCCTGCCCGACGCGGCGACCTTGCTGACCCAGCTGGAGGCGCACCGCCAGTTCGTCGCCGGGCAATTCGACGAGATGTTTTCCGATAAAACCACCGGCGGCGAGGGCGACATCAACCCGCAATCGAGCAACGAATGCGCCGATCCGGACAACCGTGAAGCGATGGTGGCGCGCTTCGCCGCCCTGGGCTTCGACGATGCCGAGGGCGCGGCCAAGCGCCTGATCGCCACCTGGCAGGCGCCGCGCCTGCAATCGTTGCCGGAAGCCAGCCGCAATCGCCTGCTGGGACTGGTCAACGCGGCGCTGCCGCTGATCGTCCAGGCGTCGCAGGAGTCGAGCGGCGGCAACCAGCAGGCCACGCTGGGCCGGCTACTGGATTTCTTCGAAGCCATCGCGCGCCGTTCCGCCTATCTGTCGCTGCTGACCGAATATCCGCACACGCTGGCGCGGGTGATCCGCATGGTGCACGCCAGCGGCTGGGCGGCGCAATTCCTCAGCCAGCATCCGATCCTGCTGGACGAACTGCTGGACGACCGGGTCCGCAACGCCGTGTTCGACCCGGTGGCGGTGGCCGCCGACCTGGAGCTGCAACTGGCCTCGGCGCCGGGCGACACCGAGCGGCAGATGGACATCCTGCGCGAAATCCACCACGCCCAGCTGTTCCACCTGCTGGCGCAAGACCTGGCCGGCGACCTGACGGTGGAAAAGCTGGCGGACTACCTGTCGGCGCTGGCCGACACCATCGTCGCCGCCGCGATCAAGGCGGTATGGCAGACGGTGGCCACGCGCCACCGCGAGGTGCCGCAATTCGCCGTCATCGCCTACGGCAAGCTGGGCGGCAAGGAACTGGGCTATGTGTCCGACCTGGACGTGATCTTCCTGTACGACGATGCCGACCAGGAAGCGCCCGCCCAGTACGCCAAGCTGGCGCAGCGCTTCATCACGTGGATGACCTCGCACACCTCGGCCGGCATCCTGTTCGACATCGACACCGCGCTGCGGCCGGACGGCGCCAGCGGCATGCTGGTGTCGAGCGTGGCGGCGTTCGAGAAGTACCAGAGCAACTCGGCCTGGGTGTGGGAGCATCAGGCGCTGACCCGCGCCCGCTTCTGCGCCGGCGACGCCGCCATCGGCCAGCGCTTCGAGCAGATCCGCGACACGGTGCTGCGCAAGGAACGGCCGGCCGACGGTCCGCTGAAGCAGGAGGTGCTTGCCATGCGGAAACGCATGGTCGATGCCAAGCCCAACCATACTGCGCTGTTCGACCTGAAGCAGGACCCGGGCGGCATGATCGACATCGAGTTCATCGTCCAGTTCCTGGTGCTGCAATATTCGGCGGCATGGCCGCAGTTGACGCTCAACACCGGCAACATCGCGTTGCTCAAGCTGTGCGCCGAGTTGGGATTGATCGACGCGGGGCTGGCGGCCAAGGTCGGCGACGCCTACCGCAAGTTGCGCAAGTTACAACACCAGTTGCGGCTGCAGGGCCAGGACCTGGCGCGGGTGGACCCGGCGCTGGTGGCGGACGAGGCGGCCCAGGTGTCCATCCTGTGGCAGGCCATCTTCGGCGCCGGCGTTGCCTGACTACAACAGGACGATTTTCAGCCATCGAATTGCAGTACTCTTGTCGATAACAATAACCAAGGAGGTGGATATGAAAGCATTATTCGGCGCCGCGGCGATCAGCCTGGGCTTGTTTGCCGCGTCGGCCAATGTTTGGGCGGCGGACAAGGGCAGCAAAGAAGAAGCCGTCGCAATGGTTAAGAAAGCGGTCGCGCTGATTAAATCCGACGGCAAGGAAAAAGCATTCGCCGCGATCGCCGATCCGGGCAATGCGACATTCCACGACCGCGATTTATATGTTTATATTTACGATTTTAATGGCGTCGCTTTGGCGCACGGTAATAATCCCAAAATGGTCGGCAAGCCTTTGATTGGGTTAAAGGATAATGAAGGCAAGCTGATGATAAAAGAAATGGTCGAGCTCGCAAAAACCAAGGGCAGCGGCTGGGTCGATTTTAAATGGCCGAATCCCGTGACCAAAACCGTTGAATCAAAATCCGGTTATGTCGAGAAGGTCGACGATTTCTTCGTCGGCTCCGGCATCTACAAATAAGTCGCTGCTATATCGATCAGGCCGGGATGCGTCCCGGCTTTTTTTCGTCCATGCCCGGGAAATAAGCCAAAAATTGGCACGTAAATGCCAAAAACCAGCTTGGTCCAGGCGAAAAAAAACCTCGCGGCACGGGCCGCGAGGTTTTATCGGATAGCGAACGATTATTTCGCGGTCATCAGTGCGACGGTGGTATCCAGCATGCGGTTCGAGAAACCCCATTCATTGTCGTACCACGACGAGACTTTCACCAGACGGCCCGACACTTTGGTCAGGGTCGAATCGAAATTCGACGACGCCGGATTATGATTGAAGTCGATCGAGACCAGCGGTTCGGTCTGATAAGTCAGCACTTCTTTCAATGCGCCTTCGGCGGCGGCCTTCATCAGCGCATTCACTTCGTCGACCGTGGTATCGCGCTTGGCGATAAACGACAGGTCGACCAGCGATACATTAATGGTCGGCACGCGAATCGCGAAACCATCCAGCTTGCCATTCAATTCCGGCAATACCAGACCAACCGCGGCGGCGGCGCCGGTTTTGGTTGGAATCATGCTCATGGTGGCGGAACGGGCGCGGCGCAGATCTTCATGCATCACGTCGGACAATACCTGGTCGTTGGTATAAGCGTGAATCGTCGTCATCAGGCCGGTCTCGACGCCGATGGCGTCGTTCAGCGGCTTGACCAGCGGCGCCAGGCAGTTGGTGGTGCACGATGCGTTCGAGATCACGGTGTCGGTCGACTTCAGCACATGCTGGTTGACGCCGTAGACGATGGTCGCGTCGACATCCTTGCCGCCCGGTGCGGAGATGATGACTTTCTTGGCGCCGCCCTTCAGGTGGGCAGAAGCCTTCTCTTTGGTGGTGAAGAAGCCGGTGCACTCTAGCACCACGTCCACGCCCAGGTCGCCCCAAGGGATTTCCGCCGGGTTGCGCTGCGCGAACACGCGGATCACATCGCCGTTCACGATCATGTTGTCGCCGTCGACCGTGACGGTGCCCGGGAACTTGCCGTGGGCGGTGTCGTAACGGGTCAAGTGCGCGTTCGACTTGGCGTCGCCCAGATCGTTGATGGCCACGATCTGGATGTCCTGTTTCTTGCCGCCTTCGTAGAAAGCGCGCAGCACATTGCGGCCGATGCGGCCATAACCGTTGATTGCAACTTTGATCGTCATACTTTGCTCCTGATTAGAAATATAGGTAACGCAACAAGCAATTATAGATTAAGCAATGACAGATTTGACTTTCGCCACCACGTTTTCCACCGTGAAGCCGAAGTGCTTGAACAGCACGCCTGCCGGAGCCGACTCACCGAAGGTATCGATGCCGACAACAGCGCCTTCCAGGCCGACGTATTTGTACCAGAAATCGGTCACGCCGGCTTCGATCGCCACACGTGGCACGCCTTTGGTCAATACGCTCGCCTTGTAGGCGGCGTCCTGACGGTCAAATACATCGGTCGACGGCATCGACACCACGCGCGCGGCGATGCCTTCAGCGGCCAGCGCGGACGCGGCGGCTTGCGCCAGCTCGATCTCGGAACCGGTGGCGATCAGGATCACCTTGGCGTCGGCGGCGTCGGCCAGCACGTAGCCGCCGCGCGCGATGTCGGCGATCTGCTCGGCCGAACGCTCCTGGTACGGCAGGTTCTGGCGCGAGAAAATCAAGGTCGACGGGCCGTTCTTGCGCTTGACCGCTTCGCCCCACGCCACCATCGATTCGGTGGTGTCGCATGGACGCCAGTTGTCCAGGTTCGGGATCAGGCGCATCGACGAGATGTGCTCGACCGACTGGTGGGTCGGGCCGTCTTCGCCCAGGCCGATCGAATCGTGAGTGAACACGAAGATCGAGCGCAGCTTCATCAGCGCGGCCATGCGCAGCGCGTTGCGGCTGTAGTCGGAGAAGGTCAGGAAGGTGGCGCCGAACGGGATGTAGCCGCCGTGCAGCGTGATGCCGTTCATGATCGCCGACATGCCGAACTCGCGCACGCCGTAGTTGATGTGGTTGCCCGGCTGGCCGGAACGCAGCGGCACGATTTCCTTCCAGTTGGTCAGGTTGGAGCCGGTCAGGTCGGCCGAGCCGCCCAGGAATTCCGGCAGCACCGGCGCCAGCGCCTGGATCGCGTTCTGGCTGGCCTTGCGGGTGGCGATGTTCTCTTTCTTCTCCACCGTGGCGGCGATGCCGGCGGCCAGCGTCGCTTCGAACGAGGCCGGCAGGTCGCCCGCCATGCGGCGGCTCAATTCGGCGGCTTCGGCCGGGAACTGGGCGCTGTACTCGGCGAACTTCGCGCTCCAGTCGGCTTCCAGCTTGGCGCCGGCGGCCTTGGCGTCCCAGGCGCTGTAGATCTCGGCCGGCACGTCGAACGGCGCGGCGCTCCAGCCGATGTATTCGCGGACGGCGGCGACTTCCTTGTCGCCCAGCGCGGCGCCGTGCACCTTGTCGCCGCCTTGCAGATTCGGCGAACCCTTGCCGATCACGGTCTTGCAGCAGATCAGGGTCGGCTTGCTGGAGGTCTTGGCGGCGGCGATCGCGGCGGCGACGGCGGCGACATCGTGGCCGTCGACGGCGCGGATCACGTTCCAGTTATACGCTTCGAAGCGGGCCGGGGTGTCGTCGGTGAACCAGCCTTCGACCTTGCCGTCGATCGAGATGCCGTTATCGTCATACAGCGCGATCAGCTTGTTCAGGCCCAGCGTGCCGGCCAGCGCGCACACTTCGTGCGAAATGCCTTCCATCAGGCAGCCGTCGCCCAGGAAGGCGTAGGTGTAATGGTCGACCACATCGAAGCCCGGCTTGTTGAATTCAGCCGCCAGCAGGTACTCGGACAGCGCCATGCCGACCGCGTTGGCGATGCCCTGGCCCAGCGGGCCGGTGGTGGTTTCCACGCCCGGGGTGACGTCGACTTCCGGATGGCCCGGGGTCTTCGAGTGCATCTGGCGGAAGGACTTGATGTCGTCCATGGTCACGGCGTAACCGCTCAGGTGCAGCAGCGCGTAGTGCAGCATCGAGCCGTGGCCGTTCGACAACAGGAAGCGGTCGCGGTTCACCCATTTCGGATTGGCCGGGTTGTGGCTGTAATGGCCACTCCACAGCGCAACGGCGATTTCGGCCATACCCATCGGCATGCCTGGGTGGCCGGAATTGGCCTTCTGGACGGCGTCCATCGCCAGCGCGCGGATCGCGTTGGCCATTTGGGTGTGCGGGAGCGTAGTGTTCATGGTTTTTTTTCAGGGAGGTTGGGAATTCGGGAGCTGCCGGTGCCATGCTGCTGAACCCACTATTCTATCAGAGCATGCCTATGGGGCCTATACCGGGCCGATTTTGAGGTCCAAATGAAAAATGCCGCCCGGTTCGCACCGGGCGGCATTCGCGTTCGGCGCCGCCGGCATGCCGGCGGCGCGCAAGTCGATTAGAACTTGTAGCTGTACTCTGCAGTCAGCTTGATCGAACGTGGTGCGGTGTAGCTGATCACGTTGCCGTACAGGGCGTTGACTGCCTTGCCGACGTTGTAAGCTTCGGTCTGGTTCTGTGCGGTCTGACGGTCGAAGACGTTGAACACGTCGGCCTTCAGTACCAGGCCTTTGACGATACGCGGCTGGTAAGCGATGTTCAGATCCAGACGGGTGTCCCAAGGCATACGGCCACGGGTACCACGGGTCGACGCTTCGTTGTTGCAGAAGAAGAACTCCGAACCGTAGTCGGTTGCGGTGTTGTTCGCTGCGTAGTACGAGTCAGGCAGGTTGCCGATACAGTTCTTCGGACGACCGGAAGCGACCAGCAGGTTGCCGCCAACGCTGAATTCATCGGTGAACTGGTAGAAGCCATACGCTTTCAGCTGATGCTTGCGATCGTTCGGCAGCAGGCCGTTCGAGTTCAGGGTCAGCTCTGGGTAATCGAACACGGCGGTGGTCGACACGTCAGCCTGGCCCGAATCGGAACGGGTTTGGCCTTCGGTGTTACCGGCGTTGCGCGACAGCGTGTAGTTCACTTTACCGTACCAGCCGTTGCGCAGCGGGTGCTCGGCGAACAGGTCCAGCGCGGCGTAGCTACGCTTGACTTCCGGATAGCCCAGCTCGGCGGCGGTCAGGTGGACCTTGGTCAGTTTCAGGCCATCGCCGGCGTAGTCGACCAGGAAGTCGTTGTCCTTGCCTGGATTGAACAGCGCGCAACCGAACACGAAGTTGTTGGTGATGCCGTGGTCGGCGGCGTACTTGTCGAACGGACGCTGATCGCAGAAGTCATCGATGGTCGATTTCAGTTTGCGATAGGTGACTTTGGCGCCGAAGTTCAAGTTCTGCGAGAAAGCACGCTCGAAGCCCAGGATCAGCTCGTCCTGATACAGCGAGTCCATGTTCTGAGCAGCAACTTGGCGTGGGTCTTTCGACTGGCCGAACTCGTTGTTGGCGGAGAACAGGCCACCCAGTGGGGTCAGGCCGGTAGGCGCGCCGGTCACGGCATCGGTGCCGGTGTAGGTGTAGTACTGCTGGGTATTCAGCGAAGCGCCAGCGGCACGAACGGCCACGTTGGTAGGCATTTGCAGGTGATAACGACCGGCATTCGCGAACACTTTCAGCGAGGAGTCGCCCAGCGCATCCCAGGTGGCGCCCAGACGTGGTGCCAGCTGGTGACGCATCGAGACGTATGGCTCGCCATCGCCGTTGTAGTTGGTGAACTGTTCGTTACGCAGACCGCCCTTCAAGATGATCTTCGGCGTGACTTGCCAGGTGTCCTCGATGTATTGCGCATCCTGGTCGACCGACGGAGTCGAAACGCCCGACGACAGCACTTTGCTTACATAGTAACCCTTGGCGCCGTTGCCGCCGTTGGTGGCAGGCGCAGGAACCGAGCCATTGATCGGCAGGTTAGGATTGGTCGCGAAAGCGTAGGTCCAGGTACCGCCACCGGCGCGGCTGGTGCCGGCCACGGAGCTGATCTTGTTCTGGTCCATACCGGCGCGGATGGTGTGATCGCCAACTTTGTATTGCAAGTTGAGGTTCATCACCTTCTGCTTGTCTTGCGCGCCGTCGGTCAGGATGTTGCCGCCGGTGGTCTGCGTGGAGCTGTAGTTCAAACCAGGAATACGCGCGTTGGCCGGGGCCGACACCTGGAGCACGTTCGGGTTGTAGTTGAACGGAATGAACTTGTGCTCGGTGGTGCTGTTGCCGATCATGGCCGTCAGGGTCACGTCGTCGGACAGATTGCCGGTGTAGTTCAGGATCTTGATTTCAGCGCCGACGCGAGCCGCCACCGGAGTAGGACCGTAGCTTTCATAGTGCGCGCCGCCGGTCTTGGTGGTGCCCTTGACGTTGGTGTCGTAGTTGTAGCTGTAGTACGAGCGTTCCGACTTCGGATCGTCGTTGATGTAGGTCGCTTCCAGGCGGTGGTTGTCGTTGATGTTCCAGTCGACTTTCACCAGACCGCGGTTGATGGTGTCGCGACGCTCTTCCCAACCGGTGTTCAGCGCGGCGCTGTCGGCGTTCACACGGGTGTTGTCGATGTCGGTCTTGGTGCGCTCGATGTTAGCGTACAAGAACAGCGTGTCCTTGATGATCGGACCACCGACGAACAAGTTTGCAATTTTGGTATCTTGGGTGTTGTCTTTGTTGTACTTATACAGCTTGCCATCGGTCGGCAGACCGTTTTTGCCGTAATAGATATTTTTTGCGGTGCCGCGCAGCGAGTCAGGCTCGGTGCTGATGCTGCCGCCGACTTCCCAGGTGTTGGTGCCGGACTTGGTGGAGATGTTGATCACACCACCGGTCGAGCGGCCGAACTCGGCGCCGAAGCCGCCGGTCAGGATTTGCGCGCCGCCGATGGCGCCGAACGGCAGTTCGGAGGTACCGACCTGGAACAGCACGTTGGTGACAGGGAAACCGTTGATGTAGAACGCGTTTTCCGACGCGGCGGAACCGCCGAAGCTCGGTGCGTTGCCATCGCCGTAGCGGGAATCGCCGCGGGTAGTGTTAGGAGCCAGCTGGATGATCGAAGCGACCGACGGGGTGATTGGCAGCTTGGCCAGTTCTTTCGCCGTGAAGGTCGCACCGCTATTGGTGCTGGAAAGGTCGATGCGGCTGCGGCGGCCGGTCACTTGCACGGCTTGCACCGCGGCGGTGAACGAGGCGCTGGCACCCTGGCCGATTTGTACGTCGACTTCGGTGGTGCCGGCGACTTTGCCGTCACGGATCAGCTGAACGGTGTAGTGGCCCACTGGCAGCGCGGACAGTTGGAAACGACCACCGGATTCCGGCTGAGCGGTACGCTTGAAGCCGGTCTCTTTGTTTTCAACCAAAATCGAAGCGCCGGCCGGCGAATCGATCGCGCCGTAGATGGAACCGGACGCGTTCGATTGTGCCATTGCCGGCTGCATCACCGCTGCGGTCAGCGCTGCTGTACCGAAGGCAATGGAGAGCGCATTAACTAAAACTGTTTTCCTGAACATATGGTTTTTCCCGATTAAAAAGATTTGCCTTGTAGGCAACAATGTCCCCATCTCTCTTGGAGATCTGTTTACCAAAACTCACAGGCTGCATTGCTCAGCCCTAACCTCATAAAACCACGCCCCCGGCAACGCTGTCAACAACGCAACTTTTGCTTATACAAGAAAACAACGTGATACAAAATAATCGGTAGGAAATGGTATAAATCAATGACATTTACGTCATCTATACTTTATTATGGAGACGCACATTCCATCTACGGATTCAAGCCCCGCCAATTTTTATATCGATAGAGATCCTCATAACGATATTAAATTTTCGAATATGGCACTTGCACAAAATTTCAGCATAATTTCCAGACCTGTCTTTTTGCTACGACGCGCCTTTTTGGTGCGCAACTATCGTGTGTGCACCACAACTGAAAGTCGCGTGCACCACGACCAGACATCGCGGTAACTCTTAGTCGTTAACCGTTGGTAATTTCCCCGCCGGCCGGTGCAGCGATTAAAATTGCGCAAACACTCACACCGGACCGCCGCATGCCACGTTTCTTTTGCCCCCACACCCTGGCCATCGGCCAAATCATCACCCTGCCCGAGGCCGTCGCCCACCATATCCAGGTGCTGCGGCTCGCCCCCGGCGCGCTGATCACGGTGTTCAACGGCGACGGCGGCGAATACAGCGCCACGCTGGCGCAGATCGAGCGGCGCAGCGTCAGCGCCGAGATCAAGGCCCACCATCCGCGCGAGGTGGAGCTGCCGTTCGCGGTGACGCTGGCGCAGGCGCTGCCGGAAGGCAGCAAGATGGACTGGATCATCGAGAAAGCGATCGAGCTCGGCGTCAGCGGCTTCCAGCCGCTGGCGGCGCAGCGCTGCGTGGTGCGGCTGTCGGCCGAGCGCGCCGAGAAAAAGATGGCGCACTGGCAGGGCATCATCGAATCGGCGTCCGAACAGAGCGGCCGCAACCGCCTGGCCAGGCTGGCGCCGCCGCAGGACTACAAACAGTGGATCACCCAGCAGGACATGCACCGCCGCATCATCCTGTCGCCGCGCGCGGAACAGTCGCTGCCGGACTGGGCGCGTCACCAGGGACCGCAGGCGGTGACCCTGGTGATCGGCCCCGAAGGCGGCCTGACCGAGCAGGAAGAGGACGCGGCGGTCCGCCAGGGCGCGCTGGCGCTGTCGATGGGCCCGCGCATCCTGCGCACCGAAACGGCGGCGCTGGCGGCGGTGGCCGCCCTGAGCGCGCTGTGGGGCGGCCTCTAGGCGCGCCGGCCGGCATAAAAAAAAACCCGCGCGGCCTTGCAGCCGCGCGGGTTTTTTATTGCGACACCGGATTAGAACTTGACGTTCGCACCGAAGGTCACGTAACGGCCGATCGCATCGTAGGTTTGCGGGAAGGTGTTGCCGCTATCCATCGAGGTGGTGCCGACGTTGGCGCCGACGATAGGCGGTTTCTTGTTCGCCACGTTGTTGACGCTCAGGCTCAGACGCAGGTTCTTCGAGTAGTTGTACACGCCCGACAGGTCGACATAGTTAAATGCCTTGATGTGGGTGAACTGCGGCAGGATCTTCACGAGTGCAGCCTGTTGCGACGCTGGCTCGTAGTCGACCGCGCTGGTGTAACGCCAGTTGTAGCCCAGGGCGAAGTCGCCCACGTTCCAGGTGCTGCGCTGGACGAACTTACGCTTGAACACCGGAGCGTTGGCGACGTTGCCGCAAGCGACCGAGTAGTAACCCAGGCAGTCACGGTCGATCGAGGTCGGCGTGGCCTGGAACTGGAAGCTCTGGACTTGGGTGTAGTTGAAGCCCAGGTCGAGGTTGCCGTACTTAGGATCGAGGTTCAGGCTCTTCGCTTGCAGCTTGTACGCCACGCCCAGGTCGTAGCCGCTGGTGCTTTGCTTGCCGGCGTTCGACAGCGGCGTTTGCACGCCTTTCGAACCGACGCCATTGAAACCGCCGGTCGCTGGATCGCGGCCGACGATCGCGCAATACTCGTTCACGACGAACGAAGGATTGCTGGCGGCGCTGTAGCAGCCGTTGATGATGTCGGAGGTGCTCAGGCTCGATACCGCGTCAACGATCTTGATCTGGTAGTAATCCAGCGAGATCGCCAGCTTCGGCAGCGGTTCCCAGACGAAGCCCAGGGTCTTGGTCTTGGCCGCCTCAGGGCCCAGCGCGGTGTTGCCGCCGGTCAGATTGTTGATCTGGCCCGACGATGGCTGCGACAGCACGCCGATGTTGCTGACCGGTACGCCGGTCAGACGGCACAGATTCGACAGCGTGCCGGCGGTGTTGGCCTGCGCCGCGTTGATGGCGGTGCCGGCGCATGGGTCAGCCGACAGATTCGACAGGTTGGTCACTTGCGGTGCGAACAGTTCGTTGACGTTCGGTGCGCGGGTGGCTTTTTGCAACATCGCGCGGATACGGAACGCCTTCACAGGTTCCCACTCGCCGCCGACTTTCCAGCTGCTGTAGTTCTGCGACGTGGTGGCGGTCTTGAATTCCGTTTCGCGGTAGCCGAGGTCGGCGTTCAGCGCGCGCATGAATGGCTTGTCCTTGACCAGCGGGATCGAGGTTTCCACCGCCAGCTCGCGCAGCGTGAAGGTACCGGTACGATCCGGGGTCGGTGCGCCCGAACCCAGGACTTCGCCCTGGATCTGGGTCGCCGCGTCGGACTGGTTGCCGGCCTGAACTTTACGCTGTTCGCCGGTGACCGCCATCGAGATCGGCAGGCCTGCGAACGGGCTGACGAACTTCTCGCCGAAATCACCCTGGAACGACAGCGACGCCACGTCCTGCTGCACGTGCTGCATCGAGATCGCGCTGGAGTTGATGAACGCCAATTGGGCTGGCGTGATCGAACCGGCGGCGCCGAACACGTTCAACGGTACGCACTTGTTGGCGGTGTTGACGCAGGTGGTGGTGTTCAGCGCGTTCAGCGCTTGCTGTACTTTCGCCAGCGAACCCCAGTTCTGCTTGATCTGCACCTGGTCGGACGCGCCACGGGTCCACGACGCATCGTAGGTCCAGTCGAAGGCGACGTCGCCCTTGGTGCCGATGGTGTACTGCAGCGTCTTGTTGTCGAACGAGTTGATACGCGGGCCCAGCTCGACGAAGCGGCGACCGATGGTCATCGGCACCACGGTGGTGTTGCCGACCACGCAGTTGGCGGCGCTGATGCCGCGCTGTTGGCAGATCTGCTGACGCGCCGGTTCAGGGATGTACGGGTTACCGATCGGCACGTTGTACGAGTTCTGGAAGGTGCCCGATTCGGCCAGCGTCGACGCCACTTTGCTGGTGGTGTAGAACACTTCGGCGTAGACGTTGGCGTAGTCGTTGACCTTGTAGTTGGCCAGCGAGGTCGCCTGGGTACGGTCCAGACCGGTCGCGTAGTAGTTCAGCGGATTGGTGTTGTACGGGGTGACCGTGCTCGACAGACGACCGGTGGTCGGGTCGATCTGGGTGGTGCCGTTGATGCCGCCGACCACGCCGGTGGCCTGGTTGATGATGAAGGTGGCTGGAATCGCGGTGTCGGAGCCGGTGCCCTTGCCGGTGGTCGAGCTCAGGCTGGTCACGCCGTAAGGACGCGAACCCTGGGTCACCGGATCGGAGGTGGTCTTGCCGATGCTCAGCACCACGTTGCCGCGGCCGTCATCGAGGTTGGCGCCCATGGTCAGGTCGGTACGCTTGCGCTTGCCGTCGCGGTCGCTGGTGGTGGCGCCGTACGAGGTCGAGACGTCGATACCGGTGAAGTTTTTCTTCAGGTTGAAGTTGACCACGCCGGCCACGGCGTCGGCGCCGTAGGCCACCGATGCGCCGCCGGTCAGCAGATCGACGCGGCTCAGCAGGGCGATCGGGATCGCGTTGGTGTCGACCGTGCCGTTCAGGTTGAACGGCACCATGCGGCGGCCGTTGATCAGCACCAGGGTACGGTTGGCGCCCAGACCGCGCAGGTCGACGGTCGCGCCGCCGCCGGTGCCGTTGTTGGTGCCAGGGCCGATCGACGGCAGCGCCGCCGGCAGGCTCTTGATGAATTCTTCCACAGCGATCGGCTGGGATTGTTTGATCTCTTCGGCCGAGATCGAGGTGATCGGGCTGATCGAGGTGGTTCCCGGGGTCGTGATGCGGGTACCGGTCACTTGCACTTGTTCGATCTTCGCCGGCGCCGCTTCTTGCGCCATGGCGTTGTGCATCATCGCGCTCATGCCGACCAGCATCGAGCCGGCGAACACGGTGCGCAAGGTACGCGACATCATTTTCTCTTGAATCATTGTAAAACTCCCATTATTGAACTCCCCCGAAGGAAGAGAAACCTAACCGTTTTAAATACTTTATAAAGAGGGGTATTTAATCGGCCAGCCTGAAGGATTCTTTTAACCTGTTGCGATATCGTCCGACGCCGTGAAGCGCCGGGAGGATTATCAGGATGCGGAATCTCGCTTATGTGTGCCTGTCAAAAATCTCATTTCGCAGGCGCATTGCATGAAACCATTTGCATGCTAAAACTGTCAACCGCAGCTAGCCAATGTTTCGCAAAAACAACGAAAATCATGTCGTGAAACAAAGCAAGCTCTTTGCGCCGGGATTTTTGCCGCATTGCAGCAATTTTTCTTAATGATCTGTCAATATCCGATATCGCCGTACTTTTATTTTGATAGTCGCTAACAGAGTGAAATTAAATATTGTCCCAACCGGGATTTGCCAATGCAAATATCAGCCTGCGCCGATTCGCCGACGGCCGGCGATTGTGCAGTGCAGCATGAAAAGTGTGTCTTTATAAGCACAGCGACACACTTTCTTTGTGCTGCGCGACAAAATAGCAGCCGCTCAACGAAGTTGCTTTAATACAATTCGTTGTTTGCGCGCAACGCGCTGTTTTGGCGCACGGCGATCCAATTCGGGGCGCCCGATGGTGCATCGCCAAAATGGCGGATTTTTAAATCAACGCGATTAATTCAGTATTAAATAAATTCCCGGCGCGGATAAAACCGCGCCAACCCCGGATCAGAATATCCGCGCCCCCGGCGCCGGGCGCGCGGCGGGCTTGGCGCAAGACCGTCCGGTGCAGGTAAAATAGCGCCTGCGGCCGCTTCAGCAGACGGTCGGCCGCGTCAATCTCCGCTAGCTACGGAGCCCTGCAATTTTCGGAAATCATCACATGTTGCGATTAAATGAAGTCAAACTCCCGCTGAACCACACCGAGGACGCGCTGCCGGCCGCCATCCTGGCGCGGCTGGACATCCCGGCCGCCGAGCTGATCGGTTTCACCGTCTTCAAACGCAGTTACGACGCGCGCAAGAAATCCGCGATCGTGCTCATTTATTCGCTCGACATCGAAGTCAAGGACGAGGCCGCCCTGCTCCAGCGCCTCAAGCACGACGCGCACCTGATGCCGTCGCCCGACACCTCGTACAAATTCGTCGCCCACGGCGAGCAACTGCAAGGCCACGACCAGAACCCGCGTCCGGTGGTGATCGGCACCGGGCCGTGCGGCCTGTTCGCCGCGCTGATCCTGGCGCAGATGGGCCTGCGTCCCATCATCCTGGAGCGCGGCAAGGAAGTGCGCGAGCGCACCGTCGACACCTTCGGCTTCTGGCGCAAGCGCGAACTCAATCCGGAGTCGAACGTGCAGTTCGGCGAAGGCGGCGCCGGCACCTTCTCGGACGGCAAGCTGTACAGCCAGATCAAGGATCCCAAGCACTACGGCCGCAAGGTGCTGACCGAGTTCGTCAAGGCCGGCGCGCCGGAAGAGATCATCTACGTCAGCAAGCCGCACATCGGCACCTTCCGCCTGGTCAAGATGGTCGAGCAGATGCGCGCCAACATCGAGGCCATGGGCGGCGAATACCGCTTCAGCAGCAAGGTGGTCGACATCGAGATCGAACAGCGCGAAGGCGGCGGCCAGGTGCGCGGCCTGACGCTGGAGAGCGGCGAGAAGATCGTCACCAACCACGTGGTGCTGGCGATCGGCCACAGCGCCCGCGACACGTTTGAAATGCTGTACGCGCGCGGCGTCTACATCGAGGCCAAGCCGTTCTCGATCGGCTTCCGCGTCGAACACCCGCAATCGCTGATCGACGCCTGCCGCTTCGGCCCCAACGCCGGCCATCCGATCCTCGGCGCCGCCGACTACAAGCTGGTGCACCACGCCTCCAACGGCCGCGCCGTGTACAGCTTCTGCATGTGCCCCGGCGGCACGGTGGTGGCGGCCGCGTCGGAACCGGGCCGCGTGGTCACCAACGGCATGAGCCAGTACTCGCGCAATGAACGCAACGCCAACAGCGCGATCGTGGTCAGCATCTCGCCGGAAGTCGATTATCCGGGCCATCCGCTGGCCGGCATCGAGTTCCAGCGCCGCCTCGAAGAAAAGGCCTTCGAGCTGGGCGGCGGCACCTACAATGCGCCGGGCCAGCTGATGGGCGACTTCGTCGCCGGCCGCGCCTCGACCGCGTTCGGCACGGTGGTGCCGTCGTACAAGCCGGGCGTGCACCTGACCGACCTGGCGCAGGCGCTGCCGGAGTTCGCCGTGACCGCGCTGCGCGAAGCCTTCCCCGCGTTCGACAAGCAGATCAAGGGCTACTTCAAGCACGACGCGCTGCTGACCGGGCTGGAAACGCGCACCTCGTCGCCGATCCGCATCAAGCGCCGCGACGACACGCTGCAGAGCCTGAATACGCGCGGCCTGTTCCCGGCCGGCGAAGGCGCAGGTTACGCCGGCGGCATCCTGTCGGCCGGCGTCGACGGCATCAAGGTAGCGGAGGCGGTGGCCCTGTCGATGGCCGCCGACAACGCCTGATCCCCCTCCCCTCGCAGTAACCATCAGTTACCTGCCGTGGCCGCTTCGGCCGCCACGGCACGGCCGCACCACCCCTCAATACCGACTAGCATAAATCCGCATTAAAATTCCAAAAACTTTGTATTTTTGTGTAAATATTCGCTCATTTTTTGAATAATTCGAAATTTTCGTTGTTTCCATGCCGATTATTACTTAGCTGTAATTGACCATGGTCAACCCAAGTGGTCTTATGGCGGTCTTGAACAACCAAAGAAGATTGTTCATATTGTGATTGTTGATAACAACGCACCAATTCATATCTCGCCAGGAGTGATATAGCAATGATGATGGAAACTGTAATCTCGCGTTCGCTGCGTCTGATGTTCTCGGGCAGCGCCGTACTGGTCGGTGCCGGCCTGCTGGCCCAGCCGGCGTTCGCCCAGGACGCCGCCTCCATGCAACGCGTGGAAATCACCGGTTCGTCGGTCAAGCGGGTCGACGCCGAAACCGCGCTGCCGGTGCAAGTGGTCACCAAGGCGGATATCGCCCGTACCGGCGCGACCAGCACTGAAGAACTCTTGCAATCGATTTCAGCGTTCTCCTCGGCCGGCGGCACCAGCAACGCCACCGGCGCCGGCACCTCGACCGGCGGCCTGTCGTCGATCTCGCTGCGCGGCCTGGGCTCGACCCGCACCCTGGTGCTGGTCAACGGCCGCCGCCTGGCGGCGTTCGCCGGCAGCGACGGCGCCTCGGTCAACGTCAACGTGATCCCGCTGGCCGCCATCGAGCGGGTCGAAGTGCTGAAGGACGGCGCCTCCGGCGTCTACGGCAGCGATGCGGTAGCCGGCGTGGTCAACTTCATCCTGGCCAAAAAGACCGACGGCGTCGAAATCACCGGCGGCTACGGCTCGCCGAGCGAAAGCGGCGGCGGCCAGAACTCCAAGGCCTCGATCACCGGCGGCTACAACACCGACAAGCTGAACCTGGTGGTGTCCGGCTCCTTCGAAAAAGAAAAAGCGCTGTTCGGCCGCGACCGCGACTACGCCGCCAGCGCCACCCGCCTGCCGTACTACAGCGGCACCGCCACCGGCCAGGGCAACATCGAGGGCAGCTACACGCCGGGCAAAGGCCAGGATGCGGGCTTCCAGAGCAGCGGCGGCGGCTACGGCAACCCGCTGGCCGCCAACGGCAAGTGCGGCGACATCAAGATGGGCAAGCTGACCACCGCCGCCGGCGCGCCATATTGCTACTACGACAGCGGCCCGGACGTCGGCCTGACCCCGGATCGTGAACTGTACAACGTCACCGGCAACCTGACCTACCAGCTCAACGCCGACCACCAGCTGTTCGCCGATGTGCTGTATTCGCAGAGCAAGGTCACCCAGACCTACCAGCCGTCGCCGGCCCGTTCCAGCTTCTTCGGCACCGACGGCGAATTCGACAAGCAAGGCGTCGAGCAGGCGCTGCTGCTGTACCCGAGCAACCCGGTGTACCAGTCGATCGCCGTGCCCTACCTGCAAAGCATGGGCTACACCTCGCTGATCGGCAAGCCGCTGTCGATCACCTCGCGCGTGTTCGACTACGGTCCGCGCCAGAACGTCGACACCGCCAAGCAGGGCCGCATCGTGGTCGGCGCCAAGGGCACCGTCGGCGCGGTCGACTACGAAGTGGCGCTGAGCCACAACGAATCCAAGCTGACCAGCGCGGTCACTACCGGCTACTTCTCGCAAGTGGCCTACGCCAAGATCATCAACAACAGCAACTGGAATCCGTGGGCCGCCGGCGGCGTGCAAACCGGCGCGCTGGCCGAACAGCTGAAAGGCGCGGCCTTCTCCGGCGACTTCCTGGACGCCAAGTCGACCAGCGATGCGCTGGACGCCAAGATCACCGGCGACTTCTGGACCCTGGGCGGCATCACCCCGCAATACGCGGTGGGCGTGCAGTCACGCAAGGAAAAGTACTCGACCTCGCCGAGCGCGGCCTACGAGTCCGGCGACATCTCCGGCCTCGGCGGCTCGGTGGTGCCGATCGACCGCGACCGCACCGTCAACTCGGCCTTCGGCGAACTGAGCATTCCGCTGATGAAGACCGTCGAAGTCAACCTGGCGGCGCGCGACGACCACTACGACGACGTCGGCAATTCGGCCAACTGGAAAGGCAACGTCCGCTGGCAGCCGACCAAGTCCTTCCTGCTGCGCGCCTCCTACGGCACCGGCTTCCGCGCGCCGTCGCTGGTCGACCTGTGGACCCCGCAGACGCTGGGCACGTCGGAACAGTTCAACGACACCGCGACCCACCAGACCGGCATCCAGGTCAACGCGCTGACCGGCGGCAACCCGAACCTGAAGCCTGAAAAGTCCAAGCAGTATTCGTTCGGCACCGTCTGGCAGCCGGTGTCGACCGCCAGCATCGGCGTCGACTTCTTCCGCATCAACATCCGCGACCTGCTGGCGACCCCGTCGGCGCAGGAAGTGGTGTCGCGCTTCCGCGCCGGCGATCCGGCCTACGCCGGCCTGGTGACGCTGAACGGCAACGACATCGTCAGCATCCGCCAGACGCTGTCGAACACCGGCGACGCCGTGGTGCGCGGCGTCGACCTGTTCGCCAACTGGAAGGACAACTTCAGCTTCGGCAAACTGGAAGCCAACCTGAACGGTACCTACATGGATACCTTCGACCAGACCAGCCCGGGCGGCGACATCTCGCACAAGGTCGGCACCATCGTCGACGGCGACGGCAACCCGGTGATCGGCGCGCAGAACGGCGGCGTGGTGCTGCGTTGGAAACACCAGCTGGCCGGCACCTGGAGCAAGGGTCCATGGTCGACCACGCTGATCCAGAACTACCGCAGCGGCTACCAGGTGGGCCACGACCTGAACGACAACAAAGTGTTCATTTCGGCCGACGCCACCTACGACGCCAACGTCACCTTCCGCGGCATCAAGAACCTGACCCTGGCGCTGGGCGTGAAAAACCTGTTCGACAAGCAGCCCGACCCGATCGGCACCGCGGTGACCAATCAGTTCCAGTCCGGCTACGACATCAACCAGTACGATCCTCGCGGCCGTCTGGTGTATGTGACGGCCGGCTACAAGTTCAAGTAATCCGCCGCACGTAAGCCAGCCCGCACCGCCGAAAGGCCGTGCGGGCTTTATTTTGTTTTGCAAAAAAGTATGAACGCTGTTTCACGTAAGTGAAACGCTTAGCACATCCTGCGGAACGCACGATTGGAATTTTGTATATACATGTAAAAATTGCGCTATTTCACGAAAAAACCGTCATAAATGTTGTTTATGTCAAACTTGTTACAGTGTGCCAATTGACCCTGTTGAGCTCGGATGTTTTCATAGCGGCACTGATTCGATCTATTAAAGATTGTTCATAGTGTAAGCCAAATCAAAAACATCGCTACGAAACACCCAAGGAGTTTGATCAATGATGATGGAAACTGTTATCTCGCGTTCGCTGCGCGTGATGTTCGCGGGCAGCGCCGCACTGATGCTGGCACAACCGGCATTCGCTCAAGACGCGCCTATCCAGCGCGTGGAAATTACCGGCTCGGCCATCAAGCGTATCGACGCTGAAACCGCCGTTCCGGTGACCGTGGTCCGCATGGCGGACCTGAAGAAAGAAGGCATCACCACCATCGAACAGGTGTTGTCCAACCTGAGCGTCTCGCAAGCCAGCCAGGGCACCAGCCAGGTGGTCGGTCTGGGTACCGGCGGCGCCTCGTTCGCCGACCTGCGCGGCGTCGGCGCCAACAAGACGCTGATCCTGCTGAACGGCCGCCGCCTGGCGAACAATGCCTTCGACAGCTCGGCGCCCGATCTGAACATGATTCCATTCGCCGCGCTGGAGCGCGTCGAAGTGCTGCGCGACGGCGCCTCGTCGTTGTACGGCTCCGACGCGGTCGGCGGCGTGATCAACTTCATCACCAAAAAAGACTGGCAAGGCGGCACCGTCACCATCGGCGGCGACACCCCGCAGCATCGCGGCGGCTTCTCCAAGAACGCCAACATCGGCTACGGCTGGGGCGATCTGGACACCAACGGTTTCAACATCTTTGCGATGGTCGACCATCAGTCGCAGAACCGCATCGGCGGTCTGGACCGTGACTTCAACACCCGTTACGCCGGCGGCCTGTCGCCATCGACCAGCCCGGCCAACTACTTCCAGGGCGGTAACAGCGCCAACCCGGCCGGTCCGGATTGCACCAGCAGCCCGAACCTGATCCCGGGCGCGACCGGCTCGTGCCAGATGACCACCTCGTCGTTCGTCGACTACGTTCCGAAGAGCGAGCGCACCACCGGCCTGGTCAAGGGTACCTTCAAGATCAGCAACGACCATGAACTGGGCGTCGAACTGCTGTCGACCCGCAGCAAGGTCGAGAGCGCGATCGCACCGGTGCCGTACGGCGGCCTGTACGTCAACCGCCTGCGTCCGGACGGTTCGCTCAATCCTTACTACCCGGGCAACGCCGGCGTGCCGAACGCACTGGCGCTGGACCCGACCTATATGGATCTGGGCGGCTCGATCACCCCGGGCGTCCAGCCAGGTTTCGTGCACGCGCGCTGGCGCGATCTGCCGAACGGCTCGCGCGCCGATGAAAACATCAACAAGCAGCGCCGCCTGGTGGTATCGCTGAAGGGCACCGTGGTCGGCTGGGATTACGAGACCGCCCTGTCCTACAACGAAAACAAGGTGCAGGAATTCCTGCACGGCTATAGCGATGGCGGCATCATCTCCAAAGGCGTACTGAACGGCGTGATCAACGTCTTCGGCGCGCAGGACGCCGCCGGCACCGCGCTGCTGAACAGCGCCGCGCTGGATGGCAACATCATGAACGCCAAGGGCACCAACAAAACCGCCGACATCAAGCTGAGCCGCGAAGTCGGCGACTGGCTCAACACCGGCCACCAGGCTGGCCTGGCGGTCGGCGCCCAGTACGAACACCAGGAATTCCGCAGCGCGGCCAATCCTGATTTCGCGGAAAAAGTGATCGCCTCCACCGGTATCGATCCGAACACGCTGAACGAAGGCAAGCGCAACGTGTCCGCCTTCTTCTCGGAACTGAACGTGCCGCTGCTGAAGAACCTGGACGTGACCGGCGCCTTCCGTTATGACCGTTACAGCGACTTCGGCCACACCACCAATCCGAAGTTCTCGTTCACCTACCGTCCGACCGACACCGTGCTGCTGCGCGGTTCGTACTCGAAGGGTTTCCGCGCGCCGTCGCTGTATGAAATCAACGCCGCGAACACCTACACCAACGCCGGCGACACCATGGACGATCCGATCAACTGCCCGGGCGGTACGCCGATCCCAGGCAAGTCGGCGGCGGCCAACTGCGGCCAGCAGTTCCAGGTGCTGAACGGTGGTAACACCAGCCTGAGCCCTGAGCGTTCGAAAAACGGCACCGTCGGTATCGTGCTGGAGCCGGCCAAGGATCTGTCGATCACGGCCGACTACTGGTCGATCCGTCTGACGCAACAGATCAGCAACCTGGGTTCGTTCGACGTGCTGAGCGATCCGGTCACCTTCGCGCCTTACTACCATCGCAATCCGTCGGGCGACCTGGCGGTGGACGGTTCGCAATGTCCTAACCCGATCACCTGCGGCTACCTCGATCTGCGCACGCAGAATCTGGGCGACATGAACACCAACGGTGTCGACCTGTCGGCCAGCTACAAGCTGCGCACCAAGGGTTACGGCCAGTTCAACTTCGCGTACAACGGCACCTGGGTGCACAAGTACGAGTACCAGAACTTCGTCGGCGACGAGATGCACCAGAACGTGGGCGTCTACTCCGGCACCGGTCCGATCTTCCGCTGGCAGAACACGCTCAACATGAACTGGAGCCAGAACAAGCTCAGCGCCGGCGTGACCGGTCACTTCAAGTCGGGCTACCTGGACCAGGATCCGGAAAACCATGTCGCTTCGTACACCACCTGGGATACGTATGCGTCGTGGGAAGCGCTCAAGGGCCTGAACCTGACCTTCGGCGTGCGCAATTTGTTCGACCGCGAACCGCCGCTGTCGTACCAGACCACGACCTTCCAGGCCGGCTACGATCCACGCTACACGGATCCGGCGGGACGCACGATGTACCTGCGCGCGACCTACAACTTCTAAGCAGCAACGAAAACCCGGCTCCGCCGGGTTTTTTTATAGCCAGCCGGCTTTCTTGAAGCGCCGGTGCAGGTACAGGCAGACGCCGACCATGATGGCGACCGCCATCGGATAGCCGTACTTCCAGTCCAGCTCCGGCATGTACTTGAAATTCATGCCCCATAGTCCGGCGAACGCGGTGACGATGGCGAAGATCGCCGCCCACGCCGCCAGCCGCTTGTTCACCTCGCTCTCATCGATCGCCACCATCGACAGGTTGACCTGGATCGCGGTGGCGATGGTGTCGCGGATGCCGTCCAGCGAGGCGGCGATGCGGTGCAGGTGATCGTGCACGTCGCGGAAATATTCCTGGGTCTCCATGCACATCGACGGCACACGGCCGCCGTGCAAGCGCCCCACCGCCTCCATCAGCGGCGCCACCACGTGGCGCACCAGCGTCACCTTGCCCTTCAGCTCGTACAGGCGCTGGATGTTGTCGCGCTGCCGGCCCTGGGTGAAGATCAGCTCCTCGATTTTTTCCAGCTCGGTCTCCAGCATGTCCAGCACCGGGAAGTAGCGGTCGACCACCGCGTCCATCAGCGCGTACAGCACGAAGGCCGGGCCCAGGCGCAGCATGTGCGGCTCCTTTTCGGCGCGGGTGCGCACATCCTGGAAGCCCTGCTTGCTGTTGCCGTCGCGCGCGGACAGGATGTAGTCGCGGCCGACGAAGATGTCCACTTCGCCGATCGCCACCTCGTGGTCGCGGCACTCGATGGTCTTGACCACCACGAACAGCGAATCGCCGTACTCCTCGATCTTCGGCCGTTGATGGCCGCGGCTGGCATCCTCCACCGCCAGTTCGTGCAGACCGAATTCCTCCTGCATCACCGCCAGCTCCTCCGGCTGGGCGTCGCGCAGCGCGACCCAGACGAAGGTGTCCGGCCGGGCGACATACTCGCTGATTTCCTCGACCGGGATGTCGTCCAGTTTTTGCCCGTCCTGATAGGCCACACAATTAATCAGCATACGCAATCCATAAAAAAAAAGCCCCTGGCTTCGTCAGCCAAGAGCTTACCTCAAACCGGCGTTGCCGCAGCTTACGCAGCGGTTAGATAGCGCGCGGCGGGCTTGGTATGCGACAGGTTCGGACCGAGCGCCTTGCGCGCCTCGTCCATGCGGGTGAACTCGGCCACGTCCGGCAGCGACGGCAGCGTCACCAGTTCGCGCTGGTCGAAGCCGGCCAGCGCCGCGTCGACCAGGTCTTCCGGCGTCATCACGATGGCGGCCGGCAGCTGGTCGATCGGTACGCCGAAACGGTCCCAGAACGGGGTGCCGATCGCGCCCGGCAGCACCGCCTGCACCTGCACGCCCTTGTCGGCCAGTTCGTGGTGCAGCGACTGGGTCAGCGCCAGTACGAAGGCCTTGCTGCCGCCGTAGGTGCCGTTCAGCAGCTCCGGCGCCAGCGCGACGATGGAGGCGATGTTGATGATGGCGCCGCCGCCGCGCGCGACCAGCCCGGGCGCCACGGCGCGGGTCAGGCGGGTCAAGGCGGTGACGTTCACGGCGATCATGTAGTCCAGTTCTTCCGGCGTCGAATCGACCAGCGTCTTGACCGCGCCCAGGCCGGCATTGTTGACCAGCAGGCTGATGCTGGCGTCGGTCGCCAGGCGCTGTTCGACCGCGCGCAGGTCGGCGGTCACGCTGAGGTCGGCGCGCAGCGTGTCGACCTTGCGCCCGGTCGATGCCTGCAACCGGGCCGCCAGCGCGGACAGCTTGGCGGCGTCGCGCGCCACCAGGATCAGGTCGTAGCCGCGACCGGCCAGACGCTCGGCGTAGACGGCGCCGATGCCGGTGGATGCGCCAGTGATCAATGCGGTTTTCATGGTGTGGTCCTTTAAAAGTTGAGTTGACAGGACCCAGTGTAGGGGCGCAGACTGAGGCCCATGTGACGTAGATACCTCATTTTGGGACATCATGAAAAAATCCATCGGCTTGCTGCTGTTTCCCGGTTTCCAGATCGTCGACATGGTGGCGGTCACCGTGTTCGAGGTCGCCAACCTGATGCCGGGCGGTCCGTTCTACAGCATGACCATGCTGTCGGAGCACGGCGGCCCGGTGACCAGTTCGGCCGGGGTGCCGGTCGTCACCGAGCGCTTCGACGCGCCCGGCCACGACACCATCATGGTGGCCGGCACGCTGGAGCCGGCGGCCGCGTCGTCGCCGGCGCTGATCGCCTTCCTGCGCGCGGCCAGCAAGGCGTCGCGCCGCACCGCCAGCATTTGCACCGGCGCCTTCATCCTCGGCGAAGCGGGATTGCTGGAGGGCCGGCGCGTGACCACGCACTGGGCCGGCGCGCGCGAGCTGCAGCGGCGCTATCCCAGGTCGAAGGTGGAGGAAGACCGCATCTTCATTGAACACGACAACGTCTGGAGTTCGGCCGGCATGACCGCCTGCATCGACCTGGCGCTGGCGCTGGTGGAGCAGGATCTGGGGGTGGAGGTGGCGCGCGCGGTGGCGAAGAAGATGGTGGTGTATCACCGCCGCAGCGGCGGCCAGTCGCAGTTCTCGGCGCTGCTGGAACTGGAGCCGAAGTCGGACCGGATCCAGACCGCGCTGACCTACGCCAAGCGCAATCTGCGCAAGCCGCTGTCGGTGGACGAGCTGGCCGACGCGGCCAACCTGAGCCGGCGCCAGTTCAGCCGCGCGTTCCGGCTGGAGACCGGGCAGTCGCCGGCCAAGGCGGTGGAGACTTTAAGGGTGGAGGCGGCGCGCGCGATGATCGAGGATGGCAACCACGCCATCGACGTGGTGGCGCGCGAGAGCGGCTTCGACGATCCGGAACGGATGCGGCGGGCGTTCATCCGCGCCTACGGCATCCCGCCGCAAGCCGTCAAACGCGCCGCGCGCGCGGCAGCTTAATCGTCCTTGGCGCCGTCGATCCCCAACTCGGCGATCTTGCGGGTGATGGTGTTGCGGCCGATCCCCAGCCGCACCGCCGCGTCGTTCTTGCGGCCGTGCGTATGCTTGAGCGCGGTCTTGATCAGCGCCGACTCGAACTGCCGCCCCAGCACCGCCATCACCTCCTGCTGCCCGCCGCTCAACATGCTGGCGGCCTGCATCTCCAGCAAGCTCAGCCACGCATCCGGCGAACCGGCCACGCCGGCGGCGTCGGCCACCGGCACCGCCGTCACCGTGCCGTGATGCTGCGGCGCGCCGAAGCCCTCGGTGGCCGAGGTCGACATCGCCGACGGCGCGGCGCCGCCGCCACCGCCCTGCTCCTGGGTCAGCTCCAGCGGCAGATCCTTGACCTCGACGGTCTGGCCCGGCGCCATCACCGTGATCCAGTTGCACAGGTTTTCCAGCTGGCGCACATTGCCCGGCAAATCCAGGCCGCTGAGGAACTGCACGGTGGCGTCGCTCATGCGCTTGGCTTCGACGCCGAGCTGCTTGGCGCTCTGCACCAGGAAGTGACGCACCAAAATAGGGATATCTTCGCGCCGCTCCCTTAAACTGGGCAGGCGCAGGCGGATCACGTTGAGGCGGTGATACAAGTCTTCGCGGAACAAGCCTTCGCGCACGCGCTGCTCCAGATTCTGGTGCGTCGCCGTGATCACCCGCACATTCGCCTTCAGCGGCTGATGGCCGCCGACGCGATAGAAGTGGCCGTCCGACAGCACGCGCAGCAGGCGGGTCTGCAGATCGAACGGCATGTCGCCGATTTCATCGAGGAACAGCGTGCCGTTCTCGGCCTGCTCGAAGCGGCCGCGGCGCGTGGTCTGCGCGCCGGTGAAGGCGCCGCGCTCGTGGCCGAACAATTCCGACTCCAGCAGATCCTTGGGGATCGCCGCCGTGTTCAGCGCGATGAAGGGCTGCGCCGCGCGCGGGCTGTGCTTGTGCAGCGCGCGCGCCACCAGCTCCTTGCCCGAGCCCGATTCGCCGGTGATCAGCACCGTCACGTTCGACTGCGACAGGCGGCCGATGGCGCGGAACACTTCCTGCATCGCCGGCGCCTGGCCGAGGATTTCCGGCGTCTCCGACGGCCCCGATTCGACGCTGGTCTCGCGCAGGCTTTCGTCCAGCGCGCGGCGGATCAGCTCGACGGCCTTGTCGATGTCGAACGGCTTGGCCAGGTACTCGAAGGCGCCGCCCTGGAACGCCGCCACGGCGGAGTCCAGGTCGGAGAAGGCGGTGATGATGATAACCGGCAGGCCGGGGTGACGCGACTTCACCAGCTGCAACAGGTCGAGGCCGGAGTCGCCCGGCATGCGGATGTCGGACACCAGCACTTGCGGCGTCTCGAACTCCAGTGCCGCGATGGCGTCGCGCGCATTGGCAAAACTCTTGGTGGCCAGGTTTTCCCGCGCCAGCGCTTTTTCCAGTACCCAGCGGATCGATTCGTCGTCGTCTACTATCCAGATTGGCTTCATGTGTGTGTATGTATCCCGCAATATGGATCGTCAATCAAGGGACTCGGTACCGGCTCCTGCCTGCCTCGGCTTATGGCAACGGCAGCAGAATACGGAAATCCGTAAATCCAGGCCGGCTCTCGCACTCGATCACGCCCATGTGCTGTTGCACGAAGGTTTGCGCGAGGGTCAAGCCCAGGCCGCTGCCGCCCTCCCGCCCCGACACCAGCGGGTAGAAAATTCGGTCGCGGATCTGGGGTGCGATTCCCGGTCCATTGTCGATGATATGCAAGTCTAATGCCAGCCCGTAGCGAACCTTGGCCAAGGTCACCTGGCGCGCCACCCGGGTCTTGAAAACGATCTGCGCGTCGCCCTCGTCGATGCGCGCGGCCAGCGCCTGCGCCGCGTTGTGCGCGATGTTGAGCACGGTCTGGATCAGCTGTTCCTTGTCGCCCCGGAACTCGGGAATCGAGGCGTCGTAGTCGCGCGCGATGGTCAGCCCGGACGGGAACTCGGCCAGCATCAGGCTGCGCACCCGCTCCAGCACTTCGTGGATGTTGACGTCGCCGACGATGTGCGGCCGGCGGTGCGGCGCCAGCAGGCGGTCGACCAGCGTCTGCAGGCGGTCGGCCTCCTTGATGATGACCTGGGTGTATTCGCGCAGCTGGCCGGCGTGCAGCGCCGGCAACTCCATCTCCAGCAGCTGCGCCGCGCCGCGGATGCCGCCCAGCGGATTCTTGATCTCGTGCGCCAGGTTGCGGATCAGCTCTTTGTTGACCTGGCTCTGGTCGAGGATGCGCTCCTCGCGGTCCAGCTTGAGGTGCTGCAGGTGCTCGCGCAGCTCGATCAGCACGTGGCCGGCCGGCTCGTCCAGCGCCGAAACGATGCTGTGCACATGCAAGGGATCGCGCCCGGCCCGCTCCAGCGCCAGGTCCTGGCGCAGGTCGGAGAATTTGTGCTCGCGCGCCTGGGCGCAGATGTGGTCCAGCTCGTCGGGATTGAGGAACTGCGCGCTGAGCCGCTGGCGCGACATCGCTTTGAGCGAGCTCTCCAGCAGATTCTCGGCGGCGGCGTTGGCGTAGGCGATCTTGCCCTCGGCATCGAGCAGCACCACGGCCGAGGCCAGCAGTTCCAGGCCCGCCAGCGCCGGCGGGCGGTTGATCGCGGCCGCCGCGCGGGCGGCGATATTACTTACTAGGCTCATCGGATATTCGCAATCTCACGTTTCAATGCATCGACATTTTTTTCCGAGCGGCTGATGCTGTCGCGCATGGCGGCCACCCGTTCCTGGTATTTGGCGTAGTTGCGTTCGTCGCCGCGCCGTTCCGGCTCGCCGCCGTTGAACTCTTTGCGCAGCTCGGTCAACTTCTGGCTTTCGGTCTTCAGCTCGTCTTCCAGGATGGCGCGGCGGTCGGCGTCGCGCGAACGCTGCTCGGCGCTGTCGACGCGCGGGAAAGCGCCCGGCGCGGTCGCCGGCGCGGCGGTCGCGGCGCGCGGCGAGGGAGCCTGCCGTTTCGGCGGCGCCGGCACCACGATGCCCGGCAAATCCATCGACTTGCAATAGCTGCCCCGATAAACGTCGGTGTACTCGGTACTGCCGTTGGGCGGCGTGCACTTGTAGATCACGCCCTGGCCATGGACCGCGCCGCAGGCCAACAGCGCCAACCAAAAACTTCGTTGCAAACTAGTTGTCATTCGTAATCCGTGGGTGGAACATTCCCTCCAGAATACAACATCCAAAGTAAAACGCGGGGAAAGCTTTCGCTTTCCCCGCGTCCTTGACGACAAGCGCCGGACCGGCCGGCGCCTTGTATTACAGCGAGTAGTACATGTCGAACTCGGCAGGGTGAGTCGTCATGCGCATGCGCTGGACGTCCTGCATTTTCAGTTCGATGTAAGCGTCGATCATGGAATCGCTGAACACGCCGCCACGGGTCAGGAACTCGCGGTCTTTGTTCAGTGCGTCCAGCGCTTCTTCCAGCGAGGCGCACACGGTCGGGATCAGCGCGTCTTCTTCCGGCGGCAGGTGGTACAGATCTTTCGATGCGGCTTCGCCCGGGTGGATCTTGTTGGCGATACCGTCCAGACCGGCCATCAGCAGCGCCGAGAAGCACAGGTACACGTTCGCCAATGGATCCGGGAAGCGGGTTTCGATACGACGGCCTTTTGGATTGGCCACGTGTGGAATACGGATCGACGCCGAACGGTTCTTGGCCGAGTACGCCAGTTTCACCGGCGCTTCAAAGCCTGGAACCAGACGCTTGTACGAGTTGGTGCCCGGGTTGGTGATCGCGTTCAGCGCCTTGGCGTGCTTGATGATGCCGCCGATGTAGTACAGCGCGGTGTCGGACAGGCCGGCATAGCCGTCGCCGGCGAACAGGTTGACGCCGTCTTTCCAGATCGACTGGTGCACGTGCATGCCCGAACCGTTGTCGCCAACGATAGGTTTCGGCATGAAGGTGGCGGTTTTGCCATAGCTGTGGGCGACGTTCCAGACCACGTATTTCAGGTTCTGGGTCCAGTCGGCGCGCTCGACCAGGGTCGAGAACTTGGTGCCGATTTCGTTCTGGCCGGCGCCGGCCACTTCGTGGTGGTGCACTTCGACCGGGATGCCCAGCGATTCCAGGATCAGGCACATTTCCGAACGCATGTCCTGGAAGCTGTCGACCGGTGGCACCGGGAAGTAGCCGCCCTTGACGGTCGGACGGTGGCCGGTGTTGCCGCCTTCCAGCTTCTCGCCGGTGGTCCACGACGCTTCTTCGGAATCGATCTTGACGAAGCAGCCCGACATGTCGATCTTCCAGCGCACGCTGTCGAAGATGAAGAATTCCGGCTCAGGGCCGAAGTAGGCGGTGTCGCCCATGCCCGACGATTTCAGGTAGGCTTCAGCGCGCTTGGCGATGGAGCGTGGGTCGCGGTCGTAACCCTTGCCGTCGGCTGGTTCGATGACGTCGCACTGCATGAACAGCGTGGTCTCTTCCATGAACGGGTCGATGTTCGCGGTGTTTGGATCCGGCAGCAGAATCATGTCCGATGCTTCAATACCCTTCCAGCCGGCGATCGAGGAACCGTCGAATGCGTGACCCGATTCGAACTTGTCGATATCGAAAGCGGAAACCGGCACGGTGACGTGCTGTTCTTTACCACGGGTGTCGGCGAAACGGAAATCAACGAATTTCACTTCGTTTTCCTGGACCATTTTCAGAACTTCTGCGGCTGTCATTGCCATGCGTATCTCCTAAAGGAATGTTTGGAACTCGTGAGGCCTACTAAGCAGTATCTATGCCAGCCTAAAAATCATATTCATATGTCGGTAGCGTCTTTGAATTTGCAGCCAATTGAATCTAAAATTGGCCGGGCCACCACATTGCCACTTTTTACAGCAGATCAATACTGCACCAACGATGTGCACATCCGTCATTTTGCACTTTATAGGTGCATTTTGCGATATTTCTTGAAAAAGGCACGCTTTTGGTGCGCCACAGACTCCGGCTTGCACAGGAGGCCTATAATAAACTCAAACTTATTCTTGGAACATGCCATGAGCAAAATAGACGAGATTCTGGCCGTTGCGCGCAGCCGCAGCAAGGATTGGCCCTATGCCGGCGCGGTGACGCCGCAGGAGGCGCACGAGCTGCTGGGCGCCGACAACGCGGTCAAGCTGATCGACGTGCGCACCAACGCCGAGCGCGACTGGGTCGGCCGGGTGGCGATACCGGAAGCCCAACATGGTGCGGTCCAGTGGAGCATCTATCCGGGCGGCATCGCCAACCATGCATTCATCGAGCAGTTGAACTCGATCGCGCGCAAGGACCAGGTGTTGTTGTTCCTGTGCCGTTCCGGCGTGCGCTCGCGCGGCGCGGCCAAGCTGGCCACCGAGCACGGCTACCAGCACTGCTACGACATCCTGGAAGGTTTCGAGGGCGAAAAGGACGAGCACAGTCACCGCAAGAACATCGGCGGCTGGTGCAAGGCCGGCCTGCCGTGGACCGGCGCGTAGCGGCCGCCTAAACCGGCACCGCCTCCGACGGCGCCGCCTCGGCCGTCAGGAACTGGATCCGCTTGCGCACGAACTGGATGTGGCTGCGCAAGCCGTACAAGCCGTCGGCGAACGACAGCGGGATCGACACCTGGTTGACCAGCTCCTCGATCTGGTTGAGCCGGGTCAGCTGCTCCTCGTACACCTGCATGCGGGTGGCCTCGGGTGCCTCCTCCACCCGCTGCTCGACCGCGCGCAGCTGGCCGTACCAGCGGTACACGCGCGAACGGATACGCCACACGTACAGCGGCGGCACCACCTTGGACAACGGCAGGATCAGCGCGCCCAGCGCCACCACCACCACCCACATGCGGTCGAAGAAATTGGCCAGCCAGAAGGTCATGTAACGCTGCAGGAACGGTGGACCGTTCTTGTAGAACTTGGCCGCGTCCTCGTCGACCGGAATCTCGGTGTACTTGGCCGACGGGAACTGGCCCTGCTGCTGGAACCAGCCGGCGCCGCTGTGGATGGCGCTGGCCGACTGCACGAACAAATCCATCAGCGCCGGATGCAGGTTGTCGCGCGCCACCAGCGTCGCGGTCGGCGCGATCAGGTTGTAGTTTTCGGCCGGGATGTTGCGGCCCAGGTCGACGATCCCCTGCGGCAGCACCACATGGGTCAGGAACGGCAGCTTGCGCGCGTAGGCCTCGGCCTGGCTGAAGTTGAACAGCTTGATGCCGGGCGTTTGCAGCAGCATCTGGATCAGCGGCGCCTCCGGCGCCGAGGTGAACACCAGGCCGTCGATGCGGCCCTCCAGCAGCTCGACCGTGGCCGGGGTGTTGGCCAGCGAGAAGCGCTCGACTTCGCCCTTCTCCACGCCGTTCAGTTCCAGCACCTGGCGGAACAGGCGCGGCGCGCCGGCGCCCCGGGGGCCGTAATTGATTTTCTTGCCGCGCAATTGCGTCAGTTGGGTGATCGGCGGCTGGCCCTTGGTCTCGCGCAGGAACAGCCACAGCGGTTCGACGAACAGGCTGCCCAGCGAGCTCAGGCCCTCGCGCTCGGCCGCCTCCTCGTTGGTGGAGCCGCTTTGCACGAAGGCGATATCGGCCTTGCCGTCCTTCAGCAGCCGCAGGTTGTCGCCGGAGCCGGCGGACGGAATCAGCTCGACCTTGATGCCGTGCTTGGCCAGCGCGGTGGCGTACTTCTTGCCGAACTCTTCATAAGCGCTGTTTTCCTGGCCGGTGGCCAGGCGCACGGTGCGCGGCGGCGCCGGGTCGACCAGCCAGTAGGCCAGCAGGCAGGCGCCGACGATCAGCAGGATGGTGGGCGCGGCGGTGACGATCAAGTCCCGCACCGAGAATTGCGTGAACTTGAGGATTTTGGACATGTGATGGCGCATAGGTTTCATGGGCAGCTACATTGCCAACAAATGAGCAACTATGCAAGGGAAACACGACACCGGGGGACGGCGCCCCCGGCTGTGCTCAGCCGCCGCAGGCCTGAAGCTGCGGCTTCGGCGCGGCCGCGCCCGCCTGCGCCACCACCGGCGGCGTCGCGCCGGGCTTGGCGACCGGGTGCGGCTCGATCAGCGGCATCAGGCTCGGCGCCAGCACCACCAGCAATTGCACCGGCAGCGCGCTGGTGAAGTCGTAGTTCTTCGATTCCGGTCCGTGCACATACGCCGTCATCGATCCGAAGAAACGCTCGCCGATATTGAACACGAACGTCGCCGAGCGGTTCACATAACGCGACTCGATCAAGCGTCCGCCGCCGCCATACACGTCGAAGCGCTGGTCGCCGGTACCGGTCTTGCCGCCGACCGGAATCACCGTGCCGTCCGATTGCACGAACGCCGTGCGTGCCCGCTTGGCCGTGCCGTCCGACACCACGCCCCGGATCGCATCGGCCACCACGCGCGCCACTTCCGGCGACAACACCTGTTCGTTGGTGGTCGGATTGGCCTTGGTCACCAGGGTTTCATACGGCGTGTCCTTGGCGAAGTGCAGCGAACTGATGCGCTGGCTGCTCTTGCGTATGCCGCCGTTGACGATGATCCCCATCAGCTCCGCCAGCGCCGCCGGACGGTCCGCCGACGCGCCCAAGGTGGTCGCATACGACGGCACCAGCGATTCGAACGGATAGCCCATCTTCTTCCACTGCTTGTGGATCTCCATGAAGCCCTCCACCTCCAGCAGCCCGGCGATACGGCGGTCCTGCGCGTGCTTGCGGTGGGTCTTGAACAGCCATTGATACACTTCCTGCCGCTCGTCTTCGCTGGCCGCCGTCATCTCCGACAGGGTCGCGCCCGGATGCAGGCGCAGATAGGCCGCCATCCACAGCTCCAGCGGGTGCACGCTGGCCAGGTAGCCGCGATCGGCCAGCGACCAGTTGCCGATCGCGTACTGATCGTACAGCTTGGCGACGCGCTCTTCCGGCACTTCGTTCTGCGACGACAGGTTGGCCTTCAGGAACGCGGCGAACTGGTCCTGCGTCGCCAGCGGATACACGGTGCGGTAAATCACCGCCAGGCGCACCGGCGTGCTGCGGATGTTGGCCAGCAGGATCTTGTCCAGCTCGTCCTGCGGCTTGCCCTTGTACTTGGCATAGAAGCGGCCCAGGAATTCCTTGCCCTCCTTGTCGGCGAAGCGCGCCAGGTAGTCGGCGCGGCGCGGGTCGTCGGCGTCGGCCAGCAGCGAGGCCGACGAGCCGGGCGTCTGGAACATGTAGAACTTGGCGACGTCGCGCATCAGCCGCACGAACACCAGATTGGTGGAGTGGCGCAGCGCCTCGGTCACGGTCAGGATCTTCGAATTGTCTTCCTTCGAGAAATTGCCGAAGTGATGCAGGCCGCCGCCGGTGAAGAAGCCTTCACCCGGATTGCCGGAGTACTTGCGCTCCATCGCCGCCTTCAGCATCGGCGTCAGTTCGCGCCCACCCTTCTCGATCGGCAGCGCCTTGAAGTATTCCACGCCCCACGCCGACAGCTTGTCCTGCGGATCGACCACCACCTTGCCCAGCGCCGCCGCGTCCATGCCGCCCAGCTTCTTGTGCAGCTGGTCGACGATGTCCAGATAGGTCACCAGCGTGCGCAGCTTGGCGGTCGAGCCGAGGTCCAGCTTGGCGCCTTCGTTGATGTCCAGCGGCTGGTCGAAGTTGTCGGTCTGCAGTCGCAGCAGGTTGTTCTGCTCGCCCTTTTCCAGCAAGGTGAAGCTGTACACCACGTTGGCCGGATCGCCGTTGCCCAGCATGCCCTTGCCGGTCAGGCCGGCGGCCTTGGCCTTCTCCGGATCGCGCAGGTCGCGCAGCACCTGCGTCACCGCCGTCTGCGCCTGCGCGTCCAGCGTGCTGACCACGCTCAGGTCGAGCCGGTCGAGGTTGTACATGCGGTTGTCGCCCAGCAGATTCGCCAGATGGTTGCGGATCGCGTTCGAGGCCTTGCGGGTGACGAAGGTCATCGCCGGCGCCGACTGCACGCCGTTGCCGGTGGCCGGATGCAGCTTCTGCTGCAAGGCCATGTCGCGCATCGCCGGCGTGATGGCGCCGTCCTGCACCAAGATGCGCAGGTGGCTGTTGGCCAGCACTTCCAGGTCGGCGGCGCCGTCGCCGAGGTAGTAACTCGGACGGCGCTGCGCGATCATCAGGCTCAGCGCTTCCTTGAACACCAGCGCGGTGTCGGCGCTCGGCTTGTCCAGCGGACCGGCCAGCAGGCGGTTGACCTCGGCGAAGTCGCGGCCGTACCAGACCCACATGCCGTCGCCGATGCCGTTCACTTCGCCGTAGCCGGGCTTGGCCGACAGCGGCACCGTGTTCAGGTAATCGATGACGATGCGGCGCCGCGCCTTGGTGGTGTCCGGCCCGTCCTGGTAGGAGCGCAGGCTGGCCGAGACCATCTGTTGCAGCTTGTCGGTCATCGAGCTGGTGCGGCCTTCCGGCGAGTGGCGGTATTTTTCAATCTGCGTCGCCAGCGTGCTGCCGCCCGCCGCGCGATGACCGCCGGCGACCGAGGCCACGCCCTTCTCCAGCACCGCCTTGGCCAGGCGGTCCCATTCGACGGCCGGATTCCGCTTCGGATATTTATTGTCCAGCAGCTCGCGGTTCTCGATGAACAGCAGGCTGTTGATCAGCGCCATCGGCGCCTGCTCGAACCTGGTGTAGATCCGCTCCGGATAGCTGGCGGCGAACAGTTCCTGCGCGCGGCAGTCGACGATCGACAAGCCGGTCTTGGTCTTTTCCGGATAGGTGGCGAAGATGCCCATGTCGGCCAGTTCCGCCATCTTCGGCGAGATGCGCGCCTGCGCCGCGACCTGGTAGTCGCGCGTGCGCAGCTTGGCCAGGTAGTCCGGCAGGCCGGCGTAGCCGAGCCGCTCGTCGTACGGGCTGTCGTGCGGGAAGCGGATCAACTTGCTCGGCCCCTTTTCCATCCGATAGCTCATCTTGTCCGCCAGGCCGCTGAAGAAGCGCGCCTGCATGCTGGAGGTACGGGTCTCCTGGACGCCCCAGTAGACGGCGAACGAGACCCCGATCAGCACCACCAGCAAAAAGGCGTTGCGCGAACGCTTGCTTTTTTTCGGCGTGTCCGTCGGCGGTGGCGGATCCATTTGCGCGTGCGCCAGATGCGCCTCGCTTTCTTCGATGGGGGATGGCGGCACCACATGCAGGTGGCGCTTGCGGCGGAAGCCAAGTGCGGCGAAGGCGCCACGCATTTTGCGTGCTGCGCGCACAACGATACGGGGCCGGCGGAAACGACGATTGCTTAACATATGATTCAAACCGGTCAGCTGTTCAGTGAAACTTACTAGGTACCATTGCACCACAACACGGCCGTGCCCATCGGCGCGAACGTGGAATAATTTTACCGCGCCGTTTATTTTTCGCATAAAAACAACGGCGTTCTCCCATAGGGATGAACGCCGTCTACGCCGTTAATGCCGGCATGCATTAACAGTTGCTTAAGCTATCTTGTCGAACTCTACATTGAGGCGCTTCAGCTCGGCGCACAGTTGGATGAAGGCGGTCGAGGTCTGCACCGGTTCGCCCTTGACGCCCAGCTCGATATGCCGGCGCGTGTTGGCGTCGCCGACGCTCGGCAGGCTGAACACTTTGACGCGAGGGAATTGCGCCTCGATCGCCACCATTAGCGGCGTCAGCGCCGATTCGGCCGCTTCGTACACCAGCACCGATTGCTCCATGCGCGGCTCGCGGTTGAACAGGTCGGCGTAATGATGGTCCAGCACCCACTCGATCATCGGCCACGCCATCACCGGGAAGCCCGGCACGAAGTAGTGCTTGTGCAGCGAGAAGCCGGCGATGTTGTTGTACGGGTTCGGGATCAGCGCCGCGCCCTGGGCGAACTCGGCCATCTTGAGGCGGTGCTGGTTCTCGGCCGACGCCAGGTCGGCCGGCTGGCCGGCGTCGATGCCCATCTGGACGATGCGCGCCTGGATGTTGAGCTTGCCCTGCGGGTGCATCACCAGCGGCAGGCCGAGCGCGTCGGCGGCCGCCTGGCGCGTGTGGTCGTCCGGGGTGGCGCCGATGCCGCCGCAGCAGAACACGATGTCGTCGCTGGCCAGCGTGCGCTTCAGCGTGGCCGTGATGCGGGCCGGATCGTCGGCCAGCACCTCGGCCCAGCTCAGTTGCAGCCCGCGCGCCGCCAGCAGCTGCACGACCTTGGGGAAATGCTGGTCGACGCGCCTGCCGGACAGGATTTCGTCGCCAATGATGATGAGTCCGATCGCCATGATTGCCTGCTTTCTTTCAGAGTGTGATTTCCTGCGGTGCCAGCGCCATCGCCGACGCGTCGGCGCGCAAGCGCGCCAGCGCATCCAGGCAATAATACGCAAACCACAAGCCGGTGAAGATAAATATCAGCACATACAGCCAGATCGACGCCGCCGCCAGGAACGGGAAGAACACCACCGCCATCACGCCGCCCAGCCAGATCGCGCCCGGCAAGGCGCCGGCCGCGCCGGACACCACGCCGATCACCAGCAAGCGCCAGCGGTGCTCGGCCAGGATCTGGCGCCGCTCGTCGGCGCTGGCGTAGTCGGCCAGCGCGTCGTAGACCATGACGCGGGTGGTCAGCCAGCCCCACAGCAGCGCCTGCACCAGCACCGCCAGCGGCGGGAACACGTACAGCGGCAGCGTCAGGATCCAGCAGGCGATGAACACCGCCATGCCGCCCAGCGCCACGCCCGCGCTGCCCAGGATGGTGCCGCCCTTGCGCTGCTCCAGTTGCGGATAGTGGCGCAGGCCGACATGGCGGCCGATCATCGGCATCGCCACCACGCCGATGAAGATCAGCGCGGTCAGGATCATCAGCGGCAGCAGCGCCAGCATCGCGATCAGCGGCGGCACCACCGCCGTCAGCGTGCCGAGGCCCACCTGGCGCAGCCAGCTGGTGCTGGTCGGGAACAGGTTGTGTTCGGTGAACAGCGCGTGCAGGTAGTCGATCAGCGGCTGCAGGCCGAAATACAGCAGCACCGCCCAGACGCCCAGCGCCAGCAGGAACGGCACCACGCTCATCATCAGCATCTTGCCGTGCCATTGCGACAGGAAGGCGCGGCCCCAGGCGCGCAGCACGGCGCCCATCAGACCACGTCCTTGCGCGCGTACTCGACCATGCGCTTCAGCGCCAGCCAGTGCTGCGACCAGAAGCCGCGGCCGTATTCGCGGCCCGGCGTGACGGCGCCGTCGGCGCCGGTCCGCGGCAGCTGGTCGCGGATGCCGGTGGCGACGAATTGCGGCGTGAAGTTGGCGGTGCGGAAGATGATGTCCCATACCGGCAGCAACACGGCGAAGTTGCAGCCGCCCAGCGTGCCCTGGCCGTGCGATTCATGGCCGACGCCGATCGCATGGTGCATGCGGTGATAGCGCGGCGACACCAGCAGCCGCTCGCCGATGCGGCCGAAGTGGATGCGCACGTTGGCGTGCTGCAGGCTTTGCAGGATGCGCGACACCGACACCAGCATCACGTATTGCGACGGCTCGACGCCGATGCACAGCGCGATCACGCCCATGTAGACGTCGCGCAGCAGGTCGTCCAGCACGTGGTTGCGGTTGTCGCTCCACAGGTTCATGTTCTGCTGGCTGTGGTGCAGGCCGTGCAGCGCCCACCACCAGTTGAACTGGTGCGAGGCGCGGTGGTACCAGTAATCGAAGAAGTCGAGCACGACGAAGTAGACCAGGAAGCTGCCGAGCGGACTAATCCCCGGCAGCAGCGACTCCAGGTTCAGCGGCTGGAAGCTTTCGAAGCGCAGCCAGCCCGCCACCGTGTCCATCAGCGGATCGAGCGTGAAGAAGATCAGCACCGAGAACAGGCCGATGCGGTGCAATACCGTATAAATGAAATCGTTCCAGCGCGCGCGCGGATCGTTGAACTTGTGCACCGGGATCAGCGCCTCCAGCGGACGCAGCACCAGGAACAGCAGCAGCAACTCCAGGCCGCCGATCAGCAGCCATTCGGTGCCCTCGAAGGCTTCCTCGATGAATTCGCCGAAGCCGAGCTGGAACACCAACGGCTGGATCACCGTCTCGAACAACCAGCCTTGGGCCACGCCCAGCCAGTCAGAAAATAATTGGATCATCGTTTAAACAAAGAAGTGTAGTCGGGATGTTCGCGCAGCGTGGCGAAGCAAAAGCCCTTTTGCTCCAGCCCGCCGATCAGCGGCTCCAGGTTGGCCGGCGCCCACGCGTCCTTGCGCGACCAGATGCCCATGTGGGCCACGAAGATATCGCCGTCCCGCAGCGCGCGCAGCGACTTTTGCAACAATACCGCATTCGGGTAGGCCGCGCTCGACAGCTCGTCGCCGGAGAAGCCGGCCGGCGTGGCCCAGCCGACGTGGCTGTAGCCGCAGGCCTTGGCGGCCGCCAGCGCGCGCGGCGAGGTGCGGCCGGCCGGGGCGCGCCAGATCGGATCGAGGTGGCTGCCGGTCAGCTCGACGAAGCGCTGGTCGACGCGCCGGATCTGGTCGCAATACTGCGCGGCGCTGAGGCTCTGGATGTTGCCGGCCTGCGGGCCGAAGCCGGGCTTGACCTTGAGCCCGCCGTTGGCGCCGTCGCCGGCCAGCACGATGTGGTCGAAGGTGTGGGAACCGATCGCATGGCCCTCGGCCACGCGCGCCTTCCAGTAGCCCGACCACGACGGGTCGAGCGAATAGTCGCCGCGCACGGTCTTTTCGTTGGCCAGGAAGAAGGTGGCCTTGATGCGGTGGCGTTTTAGCGTCTCGGCGATCAGCTCGGCCTGCGATTGACTGCCGGTGTCGAAGGTGAGGTAGATGGTGCCCTTGCAGGTCGCGGCCGGCGCGGCCGCCAGGACCGCCGGCGACACCGCCAGCGCCAACAAGGTCAGGGCGGCGGCGGCCTGCATCAGCGCTGCGCGGAGTTAAAGAAGAACACGCCGTGCGGCGAGCGCCCCACCGGAATCATCTTGGTGATCTTGCGCGTGGCCAGGTCGATCACGGCGACCTTCTTGATCCAGCGCAGCGTGACCCACATGGTCTTGCCGTCGGCGGTGATCTCCATGCAGTCCGGGCCGCCGGGCACGTTGATCATGCCGACGTTTTCCAGCGTCTTCAGGTCGATGATGTTGATCGAGTTCGAGACGCGGTTGGAGACGTAGGTGTAGCGGCCGTCGCCTGCCGAGCGGAAGTTGTGCGCGCCCTGCCCGGCCTTGATGCGCTTGACGGTCTTCTGGGTCTTCCAGTCGATCACCTCGACGTAGTCGCTGCCCATGATGCCGACCAGCAGATACTTGTCGTCCGGCGTCATGGCGATCCCGGCCGGCAGCTTGCCGACCGACATGGTCCATTTCAGCGTCTGCGTGGTCAGGTCGATGCCGCTGACCTGGTCGCTGCCCTGCTGGGTGATGAACACCATGTTGCTGGCGGCGTTGAACGCCATGTGGCTCGGCAGCTTGGCCAGCGGGATGCGCTTGGCCAGCGTCATATTGGCGCCGTCGTACTTGTACAGGTCGACGCGGTCCAGCCGCAGCGAGTTCGAGACGAACCACTTCTGGTCCGGCGAGAAGCCGATCTGGTACGGATCGAGGATGTCCTTGACGGTGCGCTGCACCTGGCCCGACTTCGGATCCAGGAAGATCAGCTCGTTGCCGACCGAGCTGGCGACGATCAGCGACTTGTTGTCCGGCGTCGACATCAGGTGGTGCGGCTCCTTCCCGACCGGGAACGTGGCCAGGTCCTTGTAGGTGGCCTGGTCCAGCAATTGCACGGTGGCGTCACGCGAGTTGAGCACGACCACGACATTGGCCTGGGCGCCGATGGCGGTCATGGCGCAGACACTGGAGAAAACGATACGGCGGAAACTGCGGAGCATGAAGAAATCGCTTGAAAGAGCAAAACGTTTATTTTACGTGCAAACAGCGCGGGGACGAGACAAATGCCCAGAATTATTCATGCCGTGGAACGCCCTGCTACAATTCGGTGCTGTGTTTAATAACGAATGATGAAGGAATACCATGACCACCATTACCACCGACTCCGGCCTGCAATACATTGAACTGACCGTGGGCGAAGGCGAAGAAGCCAAAGCCGGCCAGAACGTCACCGTGCACTACACCGGCTGGCTGCGCAACGACGACGGCACCAAGGGCGCCAAATTCGATTCGAGCAAAGACCGCAACGATCCATTCGAGTTCGCGCTGGGCGCGGGCATGGTCATTCGCGGCTGGGACGAAGGCGTGCAGGGCATGAAGATCGGCGGCGTGCGCCAGCTGATCATCCCGGCCGAACTGGGCTACGGCTCGCGCGGCGCCGGCGGCGTGATTCCACCGAACGCGACGCTGATCTTCGACGTCGAACTGCTGGGCGTTTAAAGCAAACCGGCCTTAGCGCTGCCAGTTGCGGCGCAAGGCTTCCACTTCCGCTCGCGTGTCGAGCATGCCGCCGACGATGCGCTGGTCGATCGCTTCCAGCACCGCCGTCGGCATTTCCGTGCCGGCCATCCGGTACGCGCCCATCGCCGGCTGCGGCCGCGCGCTCTGCACCAGCACCGGCACGCGCCATTCCTCGCCGGCGCGGCAAGCCAGCCCCACCAGATCCTGATCCGCGCCGACCAGCGTGAAGCTGCGGCAGTAACCACCCTCTTTCGACAGGAAGCTCAAGCCGACCCGCACATTGCCCTCGGACGGCGCGGCGCCGCCCAGCTGTTGGTTCAGAATCGCCTCCAGCTTGCCCTGCGCGAGCAGCATGCCGTCGCGGCTGGCGACTTCGCTCGGCACCGTGGCCGGCGCGCCGAGCCAGCGCGGCTGCCAATGCGCCAAGCCGAATTTGCCGGCGGCCAAGCCCAGCACCATCACCAGCGCCAGCGCGCTCCATTCGCGCCAGCCCCAGCGGCGCCTGACCGCCTTGCGCGCGGCCTGCTGCGTCGCCACGCGCTGCGCCCGCACCGACGCCAGCTGCACCACCTTGGCGGCCTGGCGCGAGCGCCCGCCGGACGGACCCTGATCGGCGTACACCTCGTCGCGCGCGGCGCGCAGCCGCGCGACGCGGCGGGCGATGCTGCTGTCGCGATGCATCGCGGCCTCGACCGCGAGCCGGGTCGCCTCGTCCAGCTCGCCGTCGGCGTATGCCATCAGTGTCTCGTCTGAAAAGCTCATAGTCCTGTCCTTGTGCATTCCATCATAAACCTTTTTTCGCCGCCATGCGGCGACGGCGATCCCGTGTAGCGCCTGTAAACACGGGGGTTTTATTGCGCCGCAGCGTGGCGCGGCAGCTACTGTAAGGGTTACTTCGTACAGAAACCATTACATTTGACAATATTTATGCTAATCTGCGCGCTCTAATAACCAAGGAGGTAGTAATGAAAAAAGGCGAATTGATTGCAGAATTTGCGAAACGCACTGAAGTGTCCGCTGCTGCCGCCAACGGTGCAGTGAATACTCTGATCGCCATCATCACCGAGCGTCTGAAAAAGGGCGACACGGTAGGCATCACCGGCTTCGGCACCTTCTCCGTCGCTAAGCGCGCCGCTCGCAAGGGCCGCAATCCTGCAACCGGCGAAGCGATCAAGATCGCCGCGTCGAAGACCCCGAAATTCTCGGCTGGCGCTACCCTGAAGGCAGCGGTCAACCCGACCAAGAAGAAGTAATTCGCAGGTTCGGCCCCGCCCGGAAGGGCGGCGGAAACGGCGGCGCATGCCGGATCAACGATCCGGTGGCGCCGCCGTTCTGCTTTTGAGGATGTCCTTTTGAGGATGTCCTCTAGCGGCTTTGGCGACGGCTGCGGTTATGATGGCGCGTAGCCACCCCATCACAACCAGGAGATGCAGCATGAGTTTGCAAGAACAATTTGACCAGGCCCAGGCCGATTCGAAGAACCTGCCCGAGCGTCCGGACAACATGACGCTGCTGAAGATTTACGCGCTGTTCAAGCAGGCCTCCAGCGGCGACGCCAGCGGCGACCGTCCCGGCATGACCGACTTCGTCGGCCGCGCCAAGTTCGACGCCTGGGATGCGCTGAAAGGCACCAGCCAGGACGAGGCGAAGCAGCAGTACATCGATCTGATCGAAGAGCTGAAATAAAAAAAGGCCCGCAAGGGCCTTTTTCTTTGATCGCGCGATGCGCTTACGCTGCTTTGCGGCGGCGCACGGCGAAGCCCACCAGGCCCAGACCGGCCATCAGCATGGCGTAGGTTTCCGGTTCCGGCACGGCCGAGACCGAGAAGCCGGTGATGCGCTGGTCGGCGTCCGCGCCGCCGGTGGCGCCGGTGAAGCCGACATACATGGTGCTGCCGAACTTGGCGCTGAGGTCGACCGTGTCGCTGTCGCTGACGTTGAGGGTGTGGCCGAGGGCGTCGCTGAACGAACCGGTCATGCTCAGCACGTGGGTGGTCGCGTTGTAGGTGATGGTCTGGGTGCCGGTCACGTCGTTCAGCGCGCCGAAATTCCAGCTCGCCTTGTTCAGGCCCTGCACCACACCGTCGGTGCTGATGCCGTATTCGTTGTTGTCCCAGCTGCGGATCACCGAACCGACGGCGGCCGAACCGGAGTGACCGCCCAGGTTCCAGTAGCCGACATCGCCGCCGGCGTTGCCGGTGACGTTGCTGCCGATGTTCTGGAACACCAGCGCGATACCGTCGGCCATCTTGCCGCTGTCGTCGCCCTTCAGCGAGAATGAGAACGAGGTGCTGAACGACGTGGTGGTCGAAATACCTTGCGCCAGCCAGGCCGCGCCGGACTGGTAGTTCGGGCCATTGAAATTGGTCAGCTGCACGCCATTGCCGACTTGCGCGGCGGTGCCGGCCAGCGTCAACGACGACAGATCGATGGTTGCGGCGGAAGCGGAAACACTGAAAGCGGCGGCGGCGATGGCGGTGATGGCGAACAAGGTGCGCATGGCGGGTATCCTGAAGATGGCTGAAGTTGAATTAAAGAAATTGCATCGAATGGACGAATTATACCAATCCGATGGTTATTTGCAATTTAATTTTTCATAAAACAACTATTGTTTCCATTATGGAACGAAAACCTGGCGCATCTTGGCCGCCACCTTGGCTTCGATCTGCGCCGAGAAGGCGCTGAACAGGAAGCCCAGCGCGATCTGCAGCTGGGCCTGGTTCGGACGCAAGGTCAGCGAACCGTTGACGCCGCTGCGCTCGAAGCGCAACACATCGCCGTCCCAGCGGCAGTCCAGTTCGAATTGTTCGGCCAGCTTGTCGGCCACTTGTTGCGCCGCCTCGCGGGCCTGTTGCGGCGCCAGCTTATGCTCTTGAATCAGGTTGATGTCGGCCATGCCGCTTCCTCTGCAATATCACAAAGGCGACATGATGCCAGTTGCGCCACGGACGCGCCAGCCCATCGGCGCAGACCGCCACGGGGCGTGTCGCGTGTCTCAACCGTATTTGCTTATATGTATTGTATATAAGCGCAGTTTGTGAGAAATAGCGAATTACCTTAAAATACAGTGCTTTGCTGAGGTTAGCCGGGCCATCCCACCGCCGCCGACGCTGCAGCACACCAACATTGATAGGACTGTTATGACCCACGTTGTCACCGAATCTTGCATCAGCTGCCGTTATACGGACTGCGTCGATGTTTGCCCGGTAGATTGTTTCCGCCAAGGCCCGAATTTCCTCACCATCGATCCGGACGAGTGCATCGACTGCGCCGTCTGCGTGGCCGAATGCCCGGTCAACGCGATCTTCGCCGAGGAAGATGTGCCGGGCGACCAGCAGCAATTCATCAAGATCAACGTCGATCTCGCCCGCCACTGGCCTTCGATCACCAAGACCGTCGCTCCGCTGCCGGAAGCCGACCAGTTCAAGGACGTCAAGGAAAAACTGCACCTGCTGGTGCGCTGAGACGGACCCGTCTGGCCAGGCCGCATGGGGCCGCGCAGCTCCGTGCCGCCCAACCACACTCTGAAATAACAGGAATCCAAGTATGAATAGCACTGTCACTCCTCCAGGCGTCATCGAAGCCGATGCCGTCATCATCGGCGCCGGCCCGGTAGGCCTGTTCCAGGTCTTCGAACTCGGCCTGCTGGAAATCAAGGCGCACGTGATCGATTCGCTGGGCGCCGTGGGCGGACAGTGCGTCGAACTGTATCCCGACAAGCCGATCTACGACATCCCGGCCGTGCCGTCGTGCACCGGCCAGGAATTGACCGACGCGCTGCTCAAGCAGATCGAGCCGTTCGAGCCGACCTTCCACCTGGGCCAGGAAGTGACCAAGGTCGCGCGCCGCGACGACGGCCGTTTCGACGTCGCCACCACCGCCGGCACCGAGTTCATCACCAAGACCATCTTCATCGCGGCCGGCGTCGGCTCGTTCCAGGCGCGCACCATCAAGGTCGACGGCATCGATGTGTTCGAAGGTTCGCAGCTGCACTACAAGGTCAAGGATCCGGCGCAATTCGAAGGCAAGAACCTGGTCATCTGCGGCGGCGGCGACTCCGCGCTGGACTGGGCGCTGAACTTCGTCGGCAAGGCCGAATCGGTGGTTTTGCTGCACCGCCGCGAAGACTTCCGCGCCGCGCCGGCATCGGTCTCCAAGATGAAAGCGCTGTGCGACGAATACGAGATGCAACTGATCATCGGCCAGGCCACCGGCTATGAAGCCGACGCCGACGGCAAGCTGGCGCACCTGAAGGTCACCGGCGCCGACGGCGTCACCCGCCGCGTGCCGCTGGACATGCTGCTGGTGTTCTTCGGCCTGTCGCCGAAGCTGGGCCCGATCGCCGAATGGGGCCTGGACATCGAACGCCGCCAGCTGAAGGTGCAGAACACCGAGAAGTTCGAGACCAACGTTCCGGGCATCTTCGCGGTGGGCGACATCAACACCTATCCGGGCAAGAAAAAGCTGATCCTGTCGGGTTTCCACGAAGCCGCGCTGGCCGCCTTCGGCGCCGCGCCGTACATCTTCCCGGACAAGAAGATCCACATGCAGTACACCACCACCTCGCCGAAACTGCACAAGGTGCTCGGCGTGGAGACCCCGGTCTTCGATTAAACAACAGTAAGTTGTTGTCCTACACAGAAGCAGCGGAAACGCTGCTTTTTTTACGTCCGGAGCAGTATTATGATGCTGGTAAGCGTTTACTGTGGATACTACGTACGCTTGCCCCGAGGTACTTTGAAATGCTTTACGTCACAAACCATTGATCTATAATTTGGCATATGATGTGAAGTATTGGTGCACCGCACCAACGCCTTTTGACACAGGAAGACCTATGCTCTACCAACTCCACGAAATGCAGCGTTCGCTGTTGACGCCCCTGATGCAATGGGCCGACGCCTCCTCCAAACTGTTCACCAATCCGGTCTCGCCGCTGGCCCATACGCCGTTCTCGCAACGGATCGCCGCCGGTTACGAGCTGATGTACCGATTGGGCAAGGATTACGAAAAGCCGGCGTTTGAAATCGACAGCACCCTGGTCAAGGGCGAAACGGTGGGCATCATCGAACACGTGGTGGTCAACAAACCGTTCTGCCGCCTGATCCACTTCAAGAAGGACCTGGACGACAAGAAGATCAAGGCGCTGAAACAGCCGACCGTGCTGCTGGTCGCGCCGCTGTCCGGCCACCACTCGACGCTGCTGCGCGACACCGTGCGCGGGCTGCTGGTCGACCACGACGTCTTCATCACCGACTGGACCGACGCCCGCATGGTGCCGCTGTCGGAAGGCGCGTTCCACCTGGACGATTACATTTTCTACGTGCAGGACTTCATCCGCCTGCTCGGCCCGGAGCTGCACGTGATCTCGGTGTGCCAGCCGACCGTGCCGGTGCTGGCCGCGATCTCGCTGATGGCGACGGAAAAAGATCCGAAGCTGCCGAAGACCATGACCATGATGGGCGGCCCGATCGACCCGCGCCGCTCGCCGACGCAGGTCAACAACCTGGCCACCGAAAAGAAATTCTCGTGGTTCGAGAACACCGTGATCTACGCGGTGCCGCCGAACTATCCTGGCTTCGGCCGCAAGGTGTATCCGGGCTTCCTGCAGCACGCCGGCTTCATCGCCATGAACCCGGGCCGCCACGCGCAGAGCCACCGCGAGTTCTACGCCCATCTGGTCGAAGGCGACGACGAGCCGGCGGAAAGCCACCGCAAGTTCTACGACGAATACAATGCCGTGCTGGACATGCCGGCCGAGTACTACCTCGACACCATCAAGACCGTGTTCCAGGACTTCTCGCTGCCGAAGGGCGAATGGATCGTCGGCGGCAAGCTGGTGCGTCCGCAGGACATCACCACGGTGGCCTTGTTCACCGTCGAGGGCGAGCTGGACGACATCTCCGGCGCCGGCCAGACCCAGGCCGCGCACGACCTGTGCAGCGGCATCCCGGCCGACATGCAGCAGGACTTCGTCGCCCAGGGCGCCGGCCACTACGGCATCTTCTCCGGCCGCCGCTGGCGCGAAGTGGTGTGCCCGAAGATCACCGAGTTCATCAAGCAGCACGGTTAAAACCCGGGGTCAAGTCTGACATTCGTACACGGGCTCTGCCGTAGCGCACGCTACGGCAGAGCCCGTGTACGAATGTCAGACTTGACCCCGGGTTTTATCGGATAATGGCGTTTTACCGCTTTTAGCCACGCCGTGCCCACCAATCAATCCCTCGCCGACCGCATCGAAGACGTACTGCCGCAAACGCAATGCACCAAGTGCGGCTTTGACGGCTGCCGGCCGTATGCCGAGGCGATCGCCGCCGGCGCGGCCGACATCAACCAATGTCCGCCGGGCGGCGCTGAAGGCATCTCCCGCTTGTCGTCGGTCACCGGCCGCAAGGTCATTCCACTGAATCCCGTCAACGGCCTCGAGCGGCCGCGCGCGGTGGCCTACATCGACGAATCGCTGTGCATCGGTTGCACGCTGTGCATCCAGGCCTGCCCGGTCGATGCCATTGTCGGCGCCGCCAAGCTGATGCACACCATCGTGCCCGACCTGTGCACCGGCTGCGACCTGTGCGTCGCCCCCTGCCCGGTTGACTGCATCGTCATGTACCCTATCACCGAGACCACCGGCTGGGATGCGTGGCGGCAGGCCGACGCCGACGCCGCGCGTGCGCGGCACGACTTCCGCGCCGTCCGCCTCAAGCGCGAAAAAGACGAGAACGACGCCCGCCTGGCCGCCAAGGCCGAAGCCAAGATGGCCGCCGTGCAGGCGCTCGATCCGGCCGACGCCGCCGGCGAAGCGGAGAAGGAACGCAAGCGCGCCATCATCGCCGCCGCGATGGAGCGGGCGCGCCTGAAGAAGGAGGAAGCGGCGCGGGCAGCTTCCGACGCCAACCCTGATGGAAACTAATGAATCCAGCCAAACGCTACGAAATGTTCGTGCGCTTCCGCGCCGCCAATCCCAAGCCGGAAACCGAACTTGAATACACCTCACCGTTTGAACTGCTGATCGCGGTGCTGCTGTCGGCGCAGGCCACCGACGTCGGCGTCAACAAGGCCACGCGCAAGCTGTATCCCGTGGCGAATACGCCGCAGGCGATCCTCGACCTGGGCGAAGAGGAACTGAAGGGCTACATCCAGACCATCGGCCTGTACAAGACCAAGGCCAAGAATGTGATCTCGACCTGCCGCATGCTGGTCGAGCTGCACGGCGGCGAAGTACCGCGCGACCGCGCATCGCTGGAAGCCCTGCCCGGCGTCGGCCGCAAGACCGCCAACGTGGTGATGAACACCGCGTTCGGCGAACCGGCCATGGCGGTCGATACGCACATCTTCCGCGTCTCCAACCGCACCGGCCTGGCGCCGGGCAAGAACGTCGACATTGTCGAGCAAAAGCTGATCAAGTTCGTGCCGAAGGAATTCCTGCACGACGCCCACCACTGGCTGATCCTGCACGGCCGCTACACCTGCAAGGCGCGCAAGCCCGAATGCTGGAACTGCATGCAAATCGACCTGTGCGACTACCGCGCCAAGACGCCCGCGCCGCCCGACCTTTAGCGCTTGACGGCCATGCGACACTTGTCACATAATGGTGGCAATCGTCACATACGGAGCATCGCATGGCCATTCCCTCTATCACCGAACTCACCGTGCTGAAGGCGCTGTGGCGGCAACAGCCGCTCAGCGCGCGCGAAATCCATCAACAGGTCGAAGGCGAACTCGGCTGGTCGTATTCGTCGACCCGCAAGACGCTGGAGCGCATGCTGGACAAGGGCTCGGTGCGCCAATCCAGCGTCCACGGCGTGCAGGTGTACGAGGCCGCGCTGGAAAAGGTCGACACCCTGGCCGCGTTCGCGCACGACTTTGGCAAGCGCGTGATGGAAATCGACAGCCCGTTGCCGGTCAATATGTTCACCGGCAGTAAGCTGGTCGATGACGCCGAACTGGCGCAGCTGGAACAGCTGCTGCAAGACTGGCCCGAAGACGACGGCGAAGCAAAATGAGTCCCACCGATCTGCTGCTGTTGCGCTTCCTGCTAGCCTGCGTCGGCTGCGTGGCCGCCGGCCTTGGCGTGTGGTCGGTGATGCTGCTGTGCCGCCGCTGTCTGCCTGGCGTCTGCTCGCAGCGCACGCCGTGGCTGCTGGCGCAATGCACGATCGTCGCCGCCTTCCTGCTGATCCTGCTGCCGCACAGCGAGCGGCTGCGCCTGCTACCGCCGATCGAAATGGACGGCGGCGTATCAACGCACGCTGTCGCGCCCGGCCAGACCGCCGCGCCGGCGGCCGTCGCCACGGCGACGGACGCGCCGGCCAAGGCCACGGCCGCGCGCCCCTGGCTGGCGGTCGGCGCGCAAGCCTGGCTGATCGTCTACCTGCTCGGCCTCGGCCATTCGAGTCTCAAGCTGATGCTGGCGCGCCGCGTGCTGCGCGGCCTGGCCGCCGCCGGCGGGCGTCTGTCGGCGCAGGACCGCCATCCGGGTTTCGCCGATGCGCCGGCGCCGGACGCGGAGGTGATTGAAGTCGATGCGCCGATTTCGCCGATGCTGTTCGGCCTGCTCCACCCCCGGCTGCTACTGCCCGCCCACCTGCGCGGCTTCGACATCGCACAACAGCAAATGATCGTCGCGCACGAACTGACGCACCTACGCCGCCACGACCTGCACTGGGCCGGCGCCGGCGTGCTGCTGCAAACGCTGTTCTGGTTCAACCCCATCATGCGGCTGCTGCGCGCCAGGCTGTCGTGGGCGCAGGAGCTGGGCTGCGACCGCGAGGTGCTCAGCGGCCGTCCTGCGGCGCAACGCAAAGCCTACGCGGCGGCGCTGGTCGCACAGCTCAGATTGCGGCCTTGTCCGGACCTCGGCGCGCTCGCCTTCGGCGGCGCCAGCGCCAGCACGCTGGCCGGCAGGATCTCGCTGATCCGCGAACCCGGCGCCACAGCGCGCGGGCCGTGGACCCGGCTGGCCGCGATCGGCGCGTTGGCCGGCGTACTTGGCGCCAGCCTGGCCTTGCAACCGGCGCTGGCCTGGCGCGCGGACCAGATACCGGCGACCCAGCCCGCGACGCAGCCGACCGCGCAGGTCGACCATGCGGCCGCGCACGCCGCGCCAAGCGCGCAGGCGATGGCCAGCTGCACCACGATGAGCGACGCCGCCAGCGGCAAGCGCCTGGTCCATGACGGCCAGTGCGACGACCGCGTCACGCCGGCATCGACCTTCAACCTCGCCGTCAGCCTGATGGGCTATGACAGCGGCATCCTGCAGGACGAGCATGCGCCACTGCTGCCGTTCCAGGCCGGCTATATCGATTGGAATCCAGAATGGCGGGCGGCCACCGACCCCAGCAGCTGGCTCAAATACTCGGTGGTCTGGTACGCGCAGCAGGTGACCGCCAAGCTGGGCGCGGCACGTTTCCAGGATTACATCCAGCGCTTCGGCTACGGCAACCGCGACGTGTCCGGCGATCCGGGCAAGGACAACGGCCTGTCGATGTCGTGGATCAGTTCGTCGTTGAAGATATCGCCGGCCGAGCAGGTGACCTTCCTGCGCGGCGTGGTGAACCGGCAGCTCGGCTTGTCGCCGCGAGCCTACGACATGACCATCCGCATCATGCCGACGGAAACCCTGGCCAACGGCTGGCGCGTACACGGCAAGACCGGCACCGCCGCGCCGGTCCTGGCCGATGGCCACGACGACCCGCAGCACCAGTACGGCTGGTACGTCGGCTGGGCCAGCAAGGGTCAACGCACGATCGTGTTCGCCCGCATGGTTCTGGACCGCCGGCAAGAAGGATTCGCCGGCGGCCGCGTCAAGGAGGCCTTCCTGCTCGACCTGACCGCACGTCTCGACTCGCTGTAAAACCCCCAACAAAAAAGGAAATCGTCTTGCGCCTCCTGCCTCAACTCAGCAAGGGCATGGCCCTTGCCATGCTCTCGTGCGGCCTAGCGCCGCTTGCCGCCCACGCCGCCGACGACGCCAAGCTGCGCGCCATCGTCGACCAGGCGATCCGCCCTGTCATGGCCGAGTACAACGTACCCGGGATCGCCGTCGCGGTGACGGTCGACGGCAAGGCCAGCTTCTTCAACTACGGCCTGGCGTCGAAAGAGGACAACACGCCGGTCAGCGAAACCACGCTGTTCGAACTGGGTTCCGTGACCAAAACCTTCGTCGCCACGCTGGTCTCGTATGCGCAGGTGCAAGGCAAGCTGTCGCTGGACGATCATCCCGGCAAATATGTGCCGCAGCTGAAAGGCAGCGCCATCGACAAGGCCACGCTGCTCAATCTCGGCACCTACACCGCCGGCGGCTTGCCGCTGCAATTTCCGGACGACGTCTCGGACGACAAGGCGATCGACTATTTCAAGCAATGGAAGCCGGACGCCGCGCCGGGCGCACAGCGGCGCTACTCGAACCCCAGCCTCGGGCTGTTCGGCCATGTCGCCGGCCTGGCGCTGCACAGCCGCTTCAGTGACTCGATGGACAACAAGATCTTCCCCGGCCTGGGCATGCGTCACAGCTACGTGCACGTGCCGCCAGGCGCGATGGCCAGTTATGCGATGGGATACGACGAGAAGAACCAGCCGGGCCGCATGAGCCCGGACGTCTTCGCCGACGAAACGTACGGTATCAAATCATCGAGCGCCGACATGATCCGCTACGTGCAGGCAAACATCGATCCGACCCGGCTGGAGCCGACGCTGCGGCGCGCGGTCGACGGCACCCACGTCGGCTACTTCAGGATAGGCGGCATGGTGCAGGGGCTGGGCTGGGAGCAGTATCCGTATCCGGTGTCGCTGCAACAGCTTCAGGCCGGCAATTCCAGGGCGATGATCTGGGAAGCCAATGCGGCGCAGCAGCTGACGCCGCCGCAGACGCCGTCGGCGCCGACCTGGTTCAACAAGACCGGCTCGACCAACCGCTTCGGCGCCTACGTCGCCTTCGTGCCGGCGCAGAAGATCGGCATCGTGATCCTGGCAAATAAAAACTACCCGATCCCGGACCGCATCAAAGCCGCGCACGCGATCTTGCAACAGCTCGCGCCTTAGACCAGCACCAGATTGTCGCGGTGAATCAACTCGCGGCCTTCGACGAAACCGAGGATGGACTCGATCTCGCTCGACGGCTTGCGCATGATGCGCCGCGTCTCGGCGCTGGTGTAGTTCGACAGCCCGCGCGCGACCGGCACACCGTCCTGGCCGACGCAGGTGATCACCGCGCCGCGCCCGAACTCCCCCTTCACCTCCACCACGCCGATCGGCAGCAGCGACTTGCCCTCGCCGGTCAGCTTCTGCACCGCGCCCGCGTCCAGCACCACCTGCCCCGCCGTGTGCAGATGATCGGCCATCCACTGCTTGCGCGCGGTCAGGTGGCCGGTCTGCGCCACCAGCTCGGTGCCGATCGCCTCGCCGTTGGCCAGGCGCGCCAGCACGTCGCTGTCGCGGCCCCAGGCGATGATGGTGTGCGCGCCCGACTTGGCCGCGCGCTTCGCCGCCAGGATCTTGGTCAGCATGCCGCCGCGCCCGATGCTGGTGCCGGCGCCGCCGGCCATCGCCTCCAGCGCCGGATCGCCGGCGCGGCCCTGCGCGATCAGCACCGCCGCCGGATCCTTGCGCGGATCGGCGCTGTACAGGCCGTGCTGGTCGGTCAGGATGATCAGCGCATCGGCCTCGATCAGGTTGGCCACCAGCGCGCCCAAGGTGTCGTTGTCGCCGAACTTGATCTCGTCGGTGACCACGGTGTCGTTCTCGTTGATGATCGGCACCACGCCCAGCCGCAGCAAGGTGGTCAGCGTCGAGCGCGCGTTCAGGTAGCGTTCGCGGTCGGCCAGGTCGGCGTGCGTCAGCAGCACTTGCGCCGTGCCCAGTTGGTGGGCGCGGAAGCTGGTTTCGTAGATCTGCGCCAGGCCCATCTGGCCGACCGCCGCGCAGGCCTGCAACTCATGGATGTCGGTGGGACGCTGTTCGAAGCCCAGCCGCAGCATGCCCTCGGCGATCGCGCCGGACGACACCAGCACCACTTCCTTGCCCAGCGCCCGCAGGCCGGCGATCTGCGCCGCCCAGCGCGCGATGGCGGCGTGGTCGAGGCCGCGTCCGTCGTTGGTGACCAGCGACGAGCCGACCTTGATGATGATGCGGGTGGATTTTTGAATGACGGAATTCATGGGTGCGACACTACTCCAAACAAGCGTATGAAAGTGGGTTCAGTGCTGTGATTTGGCGGGCGGTTCGCCCTGCTTGCCGCTAACAGTCGCCGGCCCTGCGATGGCAGGACGGGCGCCGAGATGGAAAGGCATAATCAGCTGATCAGTGATTATGCCGGTGATGCCTGGGGTTAGTCGAGGATTTTAGTCCAGGATTTTGAAACGCGGATCGTCCGGATCGATCGACGAAATGCCGCGCGCTTCTTCGGTCATCTGCGTTTCTTCCGAGCGCTGCTCGTTGTGGCGTTTCTCTTCCAGGTGCATCTGGATCGCGTTGACCAGCTCCTGCGTGCCGTCGTGGCTCAGCGCGGAGATCTCGAACACCGGACCCTTCCAGCCGAATTTCTTGATGAAGTCCTTGACCGTTTTCTTGCGGTCCGCTTCCGGCACCATGTCCAGCTTGTTGAGCACCAGCCAGCGCGGCTTGTCGATCAGCGCCTCGTCGTACTTCTTCAGCTCGTTGACCAGGGCCTTGGCTTCCTTGACCGGATCGACGTTGGTTTCGAACGGCGCCAGGTCGACGATGTGCAGCAGCAGACCGGTGCGCTGCAGGTGACGCAGGAACTGATGGCCCAGGCCGGCGCCTTCGGAAGCGCCTTCGATCAAGCCGGGAATATCGGCGATCACAAAGCTCTTCTCGTGCGAGACGCGGACCACGCCCAGGTTCGGGTGCAGCGTGGTGAACGGGTAGTCGGCGATCTTCGGGCGCGCGTTCGACACGGCCGAAATAAAGGTCGACTTGCCGGCGTTCGGCATGCCCAGCAGACCGACGTCGGCCAGCACCTTCAGTTCCAGTCGCAGTTCGCGGCGTTCGCCTTCCTTGCCTTCGGTCTTTTGACGCGGGGCGCGGTTGGTCGAGGTCTTGAAGTGGATGTTGCCCCAGCCGCCTTCGCCGCCCTTGGCCAGCATTTCCATCTGGCCGTGTTCGGTCAGATCGGCCAGGATTTCGCCGGAGGCGTCGTCGATGATCAGCGTGCCGACCGGCATGCGCAGGTGGATGTCATCCGCGCCCTTGCCGTAGCAATCGGCGCCACGGCCGGACTCGCCGTCTTTACCGCGGTGCATCTTGGAGAAGCGGAAATCGACCAAGGTGTTGATGTTACGGTCCGCTACGGCCCAGATCGAGCCACCCTTGCCGCCGTCGCCGCCGTCAGGGCCGCCGAACGGGCGGAATTTTTCACGGCAAAACGAGGCGCAACCATTGCCGCCGTCACCACCGATCACTTCAATTTTTGCTTCGTCGATAAACTTCATGATGTACCGCCATAAAACTAAAAAGGCTCTACCGTGGGCAGAGCCTTTCGATTGAAGGCTTGCGCCTTACAAAGAGAACGGCCCGCGCGGCAGGCGCGCTGGGCCGTGAGCGTGATTTACGCTGGAACTACGGTGACGAACTGCTTCGAGCCTTCGCCCTTGACTACGAACTTGACCTTGCCGTCCACCAGAGCGAACAGGGTGTGGTCTTTGCCCATGCCAACACCTTCGCCGGCGCGCACTGGCGTGCCGCGTTGACGAATGATGATGCCACCAGCATTGATCGATTGACCGCCGTAAACCTTAACGCCGAGGCGCTTTGATTCTGAGTCACGACCATTTCGCGTTGTGCCGCCGCCTTTTTTGTGTGCCATTTAAGACTCCTTGGATACTAATTCTCGGGCAAACGGCGATTAGCCGTTGATCGATACGATTTGGATTTCGGTGTAATTTTGGCGATGGCCTTGATGCTTCTGGTAGTGCTTACGACGACGCATCTTGAAAATCTTCACTTTATCGTGACGACCGTGTGCCACAACAGTAACCAGTACCTTTGCACCTTCAACCAGAGGAGCGCCAAACTTGATGCTCTCGCCTTCGCCAACGGCGAGGACCTGATCGATGGTGAGTTCGGAACCAATGTCTGCCGGTATCTGTTCTACTTTAAGTTTTTCGCCAGCGACAACTTTGTATTGTTTGCCACCGGTTTTTATGACCGCGTACATGATTTGAAACCTCATCAAATGTTAAGAAAAGTCCTGCCGGCGTCCGCAAAACAGCTGCATGGAAACCGGGGAACCGCTGATTATACATGGGAAGGGTTTTCGCGTCAAAAACTATTCACAAACGGCCGGCGGCGTGGTATGTCGACAATCTTTCGGCGTTGGCAGGCTTGATCAATGGTCAATTCAGTTGCCCCAAACCGGGGGGCGACGCCCCTACGGACGGGGCCATGGCGTATAATCTCGGCACCAATAGTCTACCGCACAGGTTCGTCTTGTCTGCCGCTACCCACACCGCTACACAGAACAACATCGCCCACACGATCGCCGCCGACATGGACGCGGTCAACACGGTGATCCGCCAGAAACTGCATTCCGAGGTCAGCCTCGTCAATCAGATCGCTGAATATATCATCAGCGCCGGCGGCAAACGCATCCGCCCGGTCCTGGTGCTGCTGGTGGCCAACGCCTATTCCTACAAAGGAACAGCGCACCATGAATTGGCGGCGGTGGTCGAATTCATCCACACCGCCACCTTGCTGCACGACGACGTGGTCGACGAATCGTCGCTGCGCCGCGGCCGCGCCACCGCCAACGCGCTGTTCGGCAACGCCGCCTCGGTGCTGGTGGGCGACTTCCTGTATTCGCGCTCGTTCCAGATGATGGTCGGCCTGAACAATATGCGCGTGATGCAGATCCTGTCGGACGCCACCAACATCATCGCCGAAGGCGAAGTGCTGCAGCTGCTGAATATGCACGACCCGGACGTCAGCCAGGAGCGTTACCTGCAAGTGATCCGCTCCAAGACCGCCAAGCTGTTCGAAGCGGCGGCCGAGCTGGGCGCGCTGATTTCCGGCTGCGACGATACGCAGATCGAAGCGGCGGGCGAATACGGCCGCTCGCTGGGCACCGCGTTCCAGCTGATCGACGACGTGCTGGACTACGCCGGCGACGCCAATGAAATCGGCAAGAACGTCGGCGACGACCTACGCGAAGGCAAGCCGACGCTGCCGCTGATCTACCTGATGGAAAATGGCACGCCGGAGCAGCGCGAGCTGGTGCGCTCGTGCATCGAGCAAGGCGACGAACAGCACTTCGACGCCATCCTGGCCGCGATCACCAGCAGCGGCGCGCTGGAATACACACGACAGCAAGCGGTGACGGCCGCCAAGCGCGCCGCCGACGCCATCGCCGACCTGCCCGACAGCATCTACAAAGAATCGCTGCTGCAGCTGGCCGACTTCTCGGTCAACCGCACGCACTGACCCAAAACTCCGGGGTCAGAGCTAAAAACTGGACACGAGCTCTACCGTAGCGAACGCTACGGTAGAGCTCGTGTCCAGTTTTTAGCTCTGACCCCGGATTTGCATTGCTGCGCCCACATCAAGATTGATTTGTGATGGCACGGATTTTTCTTTGCCGCGACACCGCCTAGACTGCGGTCTTCGATGGATCAAGGAAGAATCATGCAATCAGCATTGGAACAACTAAAGCGCGGCGGTTTCTCGATCGGCCTGGAGCTGCCGCTGGATAACGACTGGTCGCCGTCCGGCGAACGCGCCCGCCGCGAAGCGGGCCGTCTGCCCGGCGAGCCGGACCTGCAACACCACGCCCGACTCGCGACCCTGGCTGACCGCCTCGGCTTCCGCGCGCTGTGGATGCGCGACGTGCCGCTGTACGACCCATCGTTCGGCGACGCCGCGCAGGTGTTCGAAGTGTTCAGCTATCTGGGCTACCTGGCCGGCGCGACGCAACACATCCTGCTCGGCACCGCCGCCGTGGTGCTGCCGCTGCGGGAACCGGTGCTGACGATGAAATCTGCCGCCACCGTCGACCGCCTGAGCAACGGCCGCCTGCTGCTGGGCACCGCCAGCGGCGACCGGCCGCGCGAATACCCGATCTTCGGCCGCGACTTCGACACACGCGGCGCCGCCTTCCGCGACCAGATCGCCATGCTGCGCGCGGGGCGCGATCCCGCGTGGCCGGACGGCATCCAGCTGCAGCCGCGACCGGCGCAGCCGATACCGCTGCTGGTGGCGGGTCTGGCGCAGCAGTCGCCGCAATGGGTGGGGCAACACATGGACGGCTGGCTGGCCTATCCCGGCACGCCGGAAGACCATGCACAGCGCTCGGCGCTGTGGCGCGAGGTGGCAGGCGCCGGCAAGCCCTACATCAGCTTCATCCATCTGGACCTGGCCGAAGACCCGGACGCCCCGCTGCGCCGCCACCGCTTCGGCGCCACGGTCGGCCGCCACGGACTGATCGCCGAGCTGCATGCGATGAAAGCGGCCGGCGTGCACCACATAGGCCTGCACTTCCGCCGCAACCAGCGGCCGGTGGCCGAAGCGATGGAGGAAATCGCCGAGCACGTGCTGCCGGTCTTCCATGGCTAAACTCCGGGGTCAGAGCTAAAAACTGGACACGACCTCTACCGTAGAGGACGCTACGGTAGAGACCGTGTCCAGTTTTTAGCTCTGACCCCGGATTATCTGTAGCGAATGAAGGCGTTCATCGTCAGCCGGCCGCGCGCCGGGTCGGTGTCGAGCAGTTCGGGGGCGTCGATCTGGCCGCTGTGGAAGGTGGTGGCGTCGTAGAAGATCGCGCGGTTCCACGCCGCCGGCACGGTGCAGATTTTTTCGAAGTAGCGCCCGTCGCCGTTGTAGTACGCCGGCGCGGCGCCGATCACTTTGCTGAACGCATCGTTGTCCATCAAGCGCGCCTGGTGCAGCAGGAAGTCGATCTCCTCCGGATGCCGCAACGGCCGGTAGAAACTGGTGCCTCCCATCCGCGCATCCTCGAACAGATACAGCACCGACGCCGCCGCGCCCTCGCCCGGCGGGCATTCGCGCGCGTCGCGGTGGCAGATGCGCTGCTGCGGCATCAGCTGCTCCGGCTTCAAGGTGACCATCGACATCCGCGTCGCCATGCCCAACGTCTGCGTCGCGCCGAACGCCGGCAGCAGATGCCGCGTGAAGAACGCTGCCAGCTGGGTATTGAACTCCGCCGGCATTGCCTGCTCCATGCCCGGATAGCAGTTGACCGGCGCCGCCGCGAACAGCGCCCGCCGCGCCACCGCTTCCGCCGCCATCTTGCGCGGCTCCAGCAACAGATCATCGACCACGATGCAATAGCGGCCGTCGCCGATGTCGGCGCGCCGTATCAACGCGTCCGGATTGAACATCAGAGCAGTTCCTGGACCAGTTCGGACGGGCGGCACAGGCGCACGCCCTTCGGCGTCACCACGAACGGGCGATTGATCAGGATCGGATGCGCCATCATCGCGTCCAGCAGCGCGTCGTCCGTCAGCGAGACGTCGGCCAGCCCCAGCTCCACATACAGGTCGCCCTTGTCGCGCATCGCGGCGCGCGTGCTCAGGCCGGCCTTGGCGATCATCGATGCCAACACCGCCCGCGTCGGCGGGTTCTTGACGTAGTCGACGATCTCCGGCTCGACGCCGCTGGCGCGGATCGCCTCCAGCGTTTTGCGCGACGTGCCGCAGGCGTTGTTGTGATAAATCGTGATGGTCATGACGCTGCCTTTGAAGGATATCCAAAGGCAGCATTATCGCCTAAAACCTGGTCGCCAGAGTCAGGCCGATGCTGCGCGGCGCCAGTCGGTAACCCTGCACGATCGACGCCACCTGCGGATGCTGGATCACCGTGTCGGTGTCGAAGGCGTTCTTCATGAACACGCTGACGTTGTAGCGGTCGAACGACATGCCGGCGCTGAAGTCGGTGGTGTGATAGCCGGGTCGGTCATGGTCGGTCTGCTCCGGATCCAGCGAGCCCTTGCTCGATCCCACCCACTGCATGCCGGCCATGACGAAGGCGCTCTTGTCGCCGAAGGCGGCGAAGTTGTAGACCGCGTTGATGGCGGCGTTATATTTCGGCACGCCCTGGATCCGCGCCCCGGCCACCGCGCCGACCACGCCGTTCTCGATGCCGACGTCGTTGGACAGCTCGGCCTTGACGTAGCCGCCCGACGCGCTCAGCGTCAGCCCCGGTATCGGCTTGGCCTTGATGTCGAACTCGAAGCCCTTGCTGGTGGCGTCGCCGGCGTTGGCGTTGTAGGTGTAGGCGCAGGTCGGCAGATACACGCCCTGCTGGATGTTCTTCCACTTCACGTAGAACACGTCGGCGTTGATCGACAGCCGGTTGTTGAGGAAGCGCGATTTGCTGCCCACCTCATAGCTCCACAGGCTGTCCGGCTGGTAGTCGGGCGGGCCGGCTTCGAGTCCCTGCGCTTCCAGATCCGGGCCGCAGGTGGTTGGCGGTACGAAGATGTTGTTGCCGCCCAGGCGGAAGCCTTTGGCGATGCTGGTGTAGACGGTGTTGGTCGGGCTGACCTCCCACGTCAGCGCGTACTTCGGCGTGAACGCGTGCGACGAGGTGGCGGCGTTGCTGTTGTTGCCGGCGCCGGCCAGGTAGTTGCCGTTGCGTTGCTCCAGCGTGGTGTCGGCCTTGAGGTAGCGCGCGCCGACCGTGGCGTGCAGCGCCGGCGAGAAGTAGTAATTGACCTCGCCGAACACCGACGCCTGTTTCTCGCGGTAGTGGAAGGCACCGGCGAACGAGTTATCGTTCGGGAACTGGCCGGGCCGCGCGTCCGGCAGCAGCTCGGGATCGGCGATGTCGAAGCCGAATTGATTGAACAAGGCGGTGACGCCGAAGATCGGATCGTTCTCGACCACATTGGTGTGCTGGCGCGAGAAGTAGGTGCCGGCCAGCCAGGTCCACGGCGACACCGCCGCGTCGTACGGGCGCGAGGCGAGGCGGAATTCCTGCGACACCTGGCGTACCTGGTTGTTCAGGTAGACCGCCGACGGCAGGCCGGCGATCGCTTCGATCAGTTCCGGCGGCGCCTTGCCGCCGTCCTCGGTCGAGGTCAGGAAGGTCGACAGCGAATAGCTGTTGTAGGCCGAGCCGTTCTGCGTGCGGTCGAACTTGCGCTCGAAGTAGCTGGTGGCCGAGGTCAGGTCGGCGCCGCCCAGGTCCCAGTTGATGGTGACGCTCGGCGACAGCAGCGTGTCCGTCGAAGGTTCGCGGATCTGCTTCTGCGCCTGGTAGTTCGGCAGCTCCAGGTTGAAGGCGGCGATGTCCTTGGCGTCGATGCGCTGGTAGTAGACCGACGGGGTGATGGTCAGCCCGCGCGTCGGCTTCCATTTCAGCGCGGCGCGCAGTTCCTGGTCGTTGATCTTGTTGATGTTATTGGCCAGCACCGCGCCGTTGCCGTCGACCTGATCGATATAGCCGCCGGTGTGCTGCGCCTGCACGCCGATGCGCAGCGCCAGTTCGTCGGGGATCAGCGGCAGGTTGGCGACCACGTTGGCGGCGTAGTTGGCGCTGCCGCCCTTGGTGTTGGAGGCCTCGGTGTAGGTGGTGAACTCGCGCTCCTTCAGATCCGGCTCGTTCGGCACGAACTTGATGGTGCCGCCCATCGAGCTGGCGCCGTACAGCGTCGCCTGCGGGCCGCGCAGCACTTCGACCCGGTCGATGTCGAAGAACTTGGGCTCGATGTTGCCCATCGTGTAGACGTTGCCGACCGTGACCGGCGTATCGCCCAGGTACACGCCGACCGTGGCCGCGCCGGCGGTGGAGCTGATGCCGCGAATCTCGATGTTCGACGTGCCGGGACCTGCGCCGCCGTTGCCGCTGGCGGCGGTGAAGGAGATATTGGGCACCACCCGCGTCAGGTCGGTGATGTCGCGGATGTGCTCGGCCTGGAGCTGGGCGCCGGTGACGGCGCTGATGCTCATCGCCACCTTGGCCGGATCTTCCTTGCGCTTTTGCGCCGTCACGGTGACCACCTCCAGTTCGTCGGAGGGCTTGAACTGCTGCGCGCCAGCCGGCGTCGCCAACACCGCCAATGCGGCGGCGACGGAAGTGCACATTATTTTTCGAGTGTTGTTCATGCCTGATCTTCTCCGGTCAGTGAGGGTCGCCGCCCTAAAATGATGCAATTTTATTTATTCGACATCTTATTCTTTTTGCAAAGCAAGAAACCTGCCAATTTTCAAAGGCGTTGGAATCCGGCCACAAAAAGGAGATGTCAGGCGAGGCCCAGCACGTACCAGTAGCGCGCAAACGCCTCACGCAGGCATTCGGCGACGAGGTCAAGGAAAGGGGCGATGTCGCCCTCCACATGGGCGGCATCGAGCGCCTCGTAATACGCCAAGCGGCGCTGCACGGGCAGCACGACGGCCGGGTAGCCGGCCTTGATGAGTTCCAGGTTCAACAGCAGCCGCGCGGTGCGCCCGTTGCCGTCGACGAAAGGATGGATCCCGACGAAATCCACGTGCAGCCGCACCGCCCGCATGATCGGATGCAACGGCGCGGAGCCCTCGCCGTACCAGCGCATCAACGCGGCCATCCGTTCAGGCACATGCAGCGTATCCGGCGGCACATGCCGCGCGCCGGCGATGATGACATTAGTCTTGCGGTAGACGCCGGCATTGGCGTCGTCGATATGTTTGAGCACCAGGCGGTGCAGGCTGCGGATCTGCCATTCGCTGAGCGGCTCCTCCTTGTGCACCACGTCTTCCATGTAGTGGATGGCATCGCGGTGGTTGACCGCCTCCACATGCTCGCGCAACAGCTTGCCGCCGACCGTGATCCCCTCCAGCACTACCTTGGTTTCAAGCAGCGTCAGCGTGTTGCCCTCGATCGCATTGGAATGATAGGTCCAGTTCAGCACCAGCTCTTCGCGCAGGTTGCGCACGGCCTCGGGCGGCAGTGGGCGCAAGCCATCCAGCCGCTGCTTGAGCGCATCGATTTCGTGCAAGGTCATGTCGCCTCCTTGTGCCGATATTACACCCGGCTAGCGTCGGGCCGCATGCCGGATCCTGTATCATGAAAACGCTTTCATTATAAAAACGGAGACCATGTGAAGAATTCTGCACTGCGGGAGAACGCCGGCATCGACGCCGCCACGGCGACCGCATCCCAGCCTCGTGTTAGCGCTATCAAGCGCATCGTTCCCTTGCTCGGCCTGCTGATCGGCGTCCAGGCGACGGCGGCGACGGCGATCCACGTCAACCAGCTCGGCTTCGCGCCGCAGGCTGACAAGCTGGCCGTGGTGACCGACAGCACCGCCACCAGCTTCGAAGTGCTGCGCGCCGACAACGGCCAGAGCGTATATCGCGGCGAACTCGGCGCCGCCGCCGCGTGGAAGGCCTCGGCGGAAACGGTCAAGCTGGCCGACTTCTCGACGCTGACCGCGCCCGGCGAATACCGCATCAAGGTGGACGGCGCGGCGCCATCCGACCGCTTCGTCATCGGCGCCGACACCTACCGCAAGCTGAACGCCGCCGCGCTCAAGGCCTACTACATGAACCGCGCCGGCATCGCGCTGGAAACCCGCTACGCCGGGGTCTACGCCCGCCCCGCCGGACACATGGACGACAAGGTGCTGGTGCACGCCTCGGCCGCGTCGAAGGACCGCCCGGAAGGCAGCACCATCACCAGCGCCAAAGGCTGGTACGACGCCGGCGACTACAACGAATACGTGGTCAACTCCGGCATCTCGACCTACACGCTGCTGGCCGCGTTCGAGCACTTCCCCGCCTACTATGCCAAGCAAAACCTCAACCTCCCCGAATCCGGCAACGGCCTGCCCGACATCCTCAACGAAGCGCTGTGGAACCTCGACTGGATGCTGACCATGCAAGACCCGCACGACGGCGGCGTCTACCACAAGCTGACCAACAAAACCTTCGACGCCATGGTAATGCCGGACCAGGCGATGAAAGCGCCGCGTTACGTGGTGCAGAAAAGCACCGCCGCCGCGCTCGACTTCGCCGCCACCATGGCCGCCGCCAGCCGCGTGTTCAAGGCCTACGAGCAGCAACGCCCCGGCCTGTCGGCGCGCATGCTGGCGGCGGCCGAAGCGGCCTGGACATGGGCCGCCGCCCACCCGACGGCCACCTTCCGCAATCCGCCCGACGTGCGCACCGGCGAATACGGCGACCAGCACCTCGACGACGAATTCGCCTGGGCCGCCGCCGAGCTGTATATCAGCACCCGCAACGACGACTACTACCGCGCCATGAAGGCCGAGCAAACACCGGCCACGGTTCCGAACTGGGGCGACGTCAACGGCCTGGCCTGGATGTCGCTGGCGCATCACCGCGCGCGCCTGACGCCGCTGGCCGACCGCAAGCTGATCGCCAGCCGCATCGACGGCCTGGCGGCCGCGCTGGCGTCGACGTGGAAAAGCTCGCCCTACCGCGTCGCGATGAAAGACAAGGACTTCGTGTGGGGCAGCAACGCCGTGGTGCTGAATCAATCGATGATGCTGCTGCAAGGCTACCGCCTGAACGGCAAGGTCGAGTACCTGGACGCGGCGCAGTCCGGCCTCGACTACGTCTTGGGCCGCAACGCCACCACGTACTCGTTCGTCACCGGCTTCGGCGCAAGGCCCCCGCTGCACCCGCACCACCGCCCATCGCAAGCCGACAAGATTGACGCCCCCGTGCCCGGCTTCCTGGTCGGCGGCCCGCAGGCCGGCCAGCAAGACCAGGCCGACTGCCCGCCCTACCCGGCCAAGCTGCCCGCCACCTCCTATCTCGATAACGTGTGCAGCTACGCCAGCAACGAAGTGGCGATCAACTGGAACGCGCCGCTGGTCTACGTCTCGGGCGCGCTGGACGAGCTGAGCAAACAGAAAGTCGACCTCGCCGTGCTGCTGCGCCAGGAGCAGCTGCTGCAATTCGACAGCTTCGACAACGAGACCGCGCTGGCGCTGGGCCTGAAGGCGGTCGAACTGGCGCGCGCCGCCGGCCAGAAGGTCGCGGTCAACGTTACGCGCGACGGCCTGGTGCAGTTCTACCACGGCATGCAGGGCATGACGGCCGACCACGACAACTGGATCCGCCGCAAGAGCAACCTGGTCAACCGCACCGGCCACAGCTCGTTCTACATCCACAATGAGGTGAAGAACGCTGGCGGCGACATCGACGCGCTGCCGGGACTGGACGCGCGCGACTTCGCCGCGCAGGGCGGCTCGTTCCCGCTGGTAGTCAAAGGCAAGGGACGCATCGGCACCATCACCGTCACCGGCTTGCCGGGGTCGGACGATCACGCGCTGGTGGTGGCGACGCTCAAGGCCTATCTGAAGATCGCCGACCTGTAAAACCGCCCGCGCGCTGGTTGAAACGCGCGCGGAATTCTGCTGTAATGAATGCCGCCACAGCACCACCGTCGGGGTGTGGCTCAGCCCGGTAGAGCGCTGCGTTCGGGACGCAGAGGCCGGAGGTTCGAATCCTCTCACCCCGACCAAAACCATTTCGGTTTGACGTCAAATCAATGCCTGTCGATGGGCGCATGTTCCTCCATCAGCTCGGCGATCCAATCGATGAACACCCGCAGCCTGCTGCTGACGTAGCGGTTCTGCGGATACGCCACATGCAGCGGCATTGGATCGAGATGCCAGTCCTGCAGCAGTGGCAACAGTTCCCCGTCGGCCACATGCTGCCTGGCCATGTATTGCGGCAGCCACAGCACCCCCATGCCGGCCAGGCCGGCCGCCAGATAGGCGTTGCCGTCGTCGACTGCGATCACGTAGCGACCCTGTATCGTCATGGCCGCGCCGTCGCGCCGCAGCACCGCCGGATAGGTCTTTCCCGTCCTTCCCCATAAAAAGCCGACGATGCGGTGCGCGCTGTTTTCCAGCTCGGCCGGATGGGTCGGCGCCGGCATGCGTGCCAGGTACGCCGGCGCCGCGTACAGCCCGAGCTGCAGGTCGCCCACGTGGCGCGCCCGCAGCGATTGGTCGGTGAGTTCGCCGCCGCGCACCACGCAATCGACGCTTTCCCCGATGAGGTCGATAGTGCGGTCGCTGACGCCCATGTCGATCTGCAGCTCGGGATACCTGGCGTGGAAGGCCGGCAGCGCCGGCATCAGGATGATGCGCGCCAGCGGACTGGGCACGTCGACCTTGAGCTTGCCCTTGGGCTGCGCCGACGCCTGGGACAGGCCCGACTCGGTATCATCGAGGTCGGCCAGCAGGCGCACCACGCGCTCGTAGTAGGCCGCGCCGTCCGCCGTCACGTTGACCTTGCGCGTGGTACGGTTGAGCAGCTTGACGCGCAGGCGCGCCTCCAGCTGTTGCACCAGCTGCGTGGCGCTGGTGCGGCTGATCTGGAGCGTCTCCGCCGCCTTGGTGAAGCTGCCAGTCTCGACCACCCGCGCGAACGCCGTCATTGCCTCAAACCGGTCCATCTCGTCTCCCTTTTTATTGTTTGGCTAGCACAAACAGTGATGATCTATTTTACGCGTTTATCTTAATTTTTAATGCAAGTAGACTGACTTCATCTAATCTACAAGGAGTTAAACATGACAATTCGTGACGTGGTTTTCGCGCCCGGCCGCCAGGCGCTGAATGAAATGCATCGTTATTCGCCAGCGGTACGCTCCAACGGCATGCTGTTCGTGTCGGGTCAGGTGGGCAGCCGTGAGGATGGCTCGCCGGAGCCGGAACTGAAGGCGCAGGTGCGGAAGGCGTTCCAGAACCTGAACGCTGTGCTGGCCGCCGCCGACTGCACCTTTGATGACGTGGTCGACGTCACCATCTTCATGGTGAATCCGGCCGAGACCTTCGACACGATCTGGAACGAGGTGGCGCCGGAGTACTGGGGCCAGGCGCCGTACCCCAATGTGACCGGGGTCGGCGTCACCTGGCTTGCCGGCTTCGACTTCGAGATCAAGGTAACCGCGCGCATTCCATCAACGTCGGTGAGCCGCTACAACCCTCCGACAATTTGGGACATGGGATCGCTCGGGTACTCGCAGATCAGCGTCGCGGAACCCGGCCGCATCGCGTTTTTGTCCGGCCAGGTGGCCTGGCTGCCCAACGGAGGGGAAGCGCCCAAAGACCTTGCTGGCCAGGCAAAGGTTGTGGCTGTCAACCTCGCTTCCGCGCTGAAAGAACTTAACGCATCGGGGAAAGATATTGTCATGCTGCGCGTCTACGTCGTGGATGCGACTACGGAAAAGTTCCAGCAGGTCCAGACCTTCCTGGACGAACTGAAAGGGGACGGAATGCCCAGCATCACGACGATTGGCGTTCAGGCGCTTTATTCGCCGGATATCCTGGTCGAGATTGAAATGGTGGTGCGGGTTCCCTAAACGCCTTTCTGCTGGACGACAGCCGCGTGCCGGAGCAGCTGGTACATCAACGCGGCTGTACATGTCGATCAGCGACGATATGCTGCTCAAGCCTTTCCGCTGCTGCCTGCGCCGACGCTGATGGACCGCAGGCGCGCGCGACTGCCGCCTGACGCGTCAGTCCGCCGCGCATGTCGACCTCTTAGAAACAATTCCCCTTGCAGCGATCAACGCAGCGACCAGCGCGATCACGGCGGCGCCGATGAAGGCCGCCGGCAAGCCGGACGCATAGTGCGCATGGTCGGCGTTGAGCGCGTAGATGGAAGTGATCATCGCGATGCCCAGCGCGCCGCCGATCTGCTGATCCATCTGTAGCAGTCCCGAGGCGGCGCCGGCGTGCTCCTCCGGAACGCCGTCCATGATCGCCACTGTGCCCGGCGCGAACACCAGCGCGATGCCCACCGCGTGCACCAGCAACGGCACCAGCACCGCCGGCAAGTAAGCATCATGCTCACCCAGCAGCGCGAAGCCCACCAGACTGAAGGCGACCAGCAAACTCCCGGCGGCAAGCAGAATGCGGGCGCCGAAGCGGACGATCAAGCGCGGCACGAAATGGCTGATCGCGAACACCGTGGCGGTCAGCGGCAGGTACGCGATCCCGGCCACCAGCGGCGTGTAGCCCATCACGCGCTGCAGGTATTGCACCAGCATGAACAGCAACGAGAAGTGCATTCCCACGATCAGTGCCATCACCACCAGCCCCGCCACGCGCGAGCGGTCGTGCAGCAGCCGCAGGTCGAGCAGCGGCTCGCGGTGCCGCCGCTCGGTCCGGACGAAGACAACGAACATCGGCAGCACCAGCGCGAACGACAGCAAGGTCCCGGGCGCGCGCCAGCCATCATCGGCGGCGCTGATGAAACCATACACCAGCGCGACCGAGCCGAGCGTCGCGGTCAGCGCGCCGACCACGTCGAGCCGCGCCGGTTTCGGATGGGTCTCGGCCACCAGACGTCCGATCGCCAGCAACACCAGCACGCCGACCGGAACGTTGATCAGCAACGCCCAGCGCCACGACAGATATTCGGTAAGCACGCCACCCAGGATCAATCCCGCCGACGCGCCCACCGACGACACCGCGATGAACAGCGACATGCCGCGCGCCTGTTCGGCGGCGTCGCGCGCCATCACCATCACCAGCGCCAGCAGGCTCGGACCGGCCAACGCCGCGCCCATCCCTTGCAGCACGCGGGCGCCCACCAGCAGCCCCGGCGTCTGCGCCAGGCCGCCCAGCAGCGACCCCAGTACGAATACGGCCAGCCCGACGCGGAAGGCGCGCACCTGCCCCACCATGTCGCCGAGCCGCCCGCCCAATAACAGCAGGCCGCCGAACGCCAGCCCGAAGGCGTTGAGCACCCACGTCAGCGAAGCCGGGTTGAAGCCCAGATCCTGCTGGATGCGCGGCAGTGCGACCACCACGATCAGCAAGTCCATGGCGAACATGCATTGGGCGGTGAGAACGGTCGCCAACGCGAGCGCGCGACGCCCCGGTGTGGAAGCGACGCTTCCGAGAGTCAGGCTAGCCATATTCAATCCGCGCCGCTTAGTAGCCGACGCCGCGCACGCCACCCGATGCGCGCAGCGATTCGCCGGTCACCCAGTGCGCGTCGTCCGACGCCAGGAACACCGCGACCGGCGCGATATCTTCCGGCTCGCCGAAGCGGCCGAGCGGTGTGCCGGCAATCAGCTTCTCGCCGAATTCGCCGGCGAAGTTGCCGTCGGTGGCGGGGGTGTTGGTATGGCCCGGCAGGATCGAGTTGACACGGATCCGGCGCGGTCCGAGCTCGCGCGCGAGTGCGAAGGTCATCGTGTCGACCGCGCCCTTGGTGGCCGCGTAGACGCTGGATGCCAGATACGGATCGGTGCTAAGGATCGAGCTGATGTTGATGATGCTGCCGCCGCTCTCGCCGAAATGCTTGACCGCTTCGCGGATCGCCAGGAAGTAGCCCAGCACGTTGACGTTGAACTGCTTGTGGAAGGCTTCCTCGGTCAGGTCGGCGACCATCTCGAAGATGGCGAAGCCGGCATTGTTGACCAGTACGTCCAGCTGGCCGAAGGGCTTCACCGCGTCGAACAAGCGGGCCACGTCGGCAGCCTTGCTCATGTCCGCCTGCACCGCGAGCGCCGCGCCGCCGGCTTGCTTGATCGCCGAGACCACAGCGTCGGCGCCGCTCTTGCTAGTGGCGTAGTTGACGATGACGGTGGCGCCCGCGGCGCCCAGCGCCTTGGCGATGCCGGCGCCGATGCCGCTCGATGCGCCGGTGACGATGGCGACTTTTCCTTGTAATTTCATTTGATATCCTCTTGATGGACAAAGCCGGTTGGCTTCGTCGACCTGAATGATGTTAGGGCACTGGTCGGCGAATCACATGCCGGTTCCTCGCGTATCCTTGCCCATTCTTCTCAATGGCGTTTCGCGCCCGCAAACGCTGCTATATTGGACGGCATGAACACTGCGATGAACGAATTGCGCGCCATCGTCATGCGCGCCGAAGACAAATGGACCGCGACCGGTCTGCCCCGGGTGGCGATGGTGCGCGCCGAGGCCTGCTCCGACCAAGTGTACGAGCCGACGCTGCACCTGGTCCTGCAAGGGAACAAGATCCTGTCGATCGGCGACCGCATCATGCGCTTCGAGCCCGCGACCTACTTCCTGATCCCGGTCGAGATACCGGTGCTCGGCCAAGTGTGCTCCGAGGGACTGGACATCGCCGATTGCCCATACCTCGCGCTCAGCCTGACGCTGGACCCTGCCGTCATCGCCTCGCTGCTGGCCGATCTCGGCGATACGCGCCAGGCGCAGGGCGACGCGGATTTTTCCGTCACCGCCGCCGCGCCGGAATTGATCGACGCCTGGCTGCGCATGATGCGCCTGATCGACCGCCCGGACGAGGCGCCGCTGCTGGCGCCAATGATCGAGCGCGAGATCCTGTTCCGTGCGCTGCAGGGACCGCACGGCGATACGCTGCGGCAGATCGCGCGCGCCGACAGCCGCCTGTCGCAGGTGCGGCGCGCGATCGACTGGATCCGCGCGCATTTCACCGAACCGTTCCGCGTCGAGCCGCTGGCGTCGATGGCGGGCATGAGCGTCGCCGCCTTCTATCGCCACTTCAAGGCGGTGACCGCGATGACGCCGATCCAGTATCAGAAACGCCTGCGGCTGCTGAAGGCGCGCCGTCAGCTGCTGTTCGAACCGCATGACGCGGCGTCGGTGGCCTTCTCGGTCGGCTATGAGAGCGCATCGCATTTCAGCCGCGAATATGCGCGCATGTTCGGCATGCCGCCGATGCGCGACGTGGCGCGCTTCAAGGTGGCATCGGAGCAGGAATAGGCAAGAATGGGAGAAGATCGGGGAGGCGCGGAACAGGCATCGCCGGCATACTCGACGCACTCCCAATCCCAACGAAAGCTCCACCATGACAAAGATTCTGATTTACGGCGCGGCCGGCTACACCGGCAAACTTATCAGCGAACGCGCGCGCGAAGCCGGCCTGGATTTCGAGATCGCCGGACGCAATGAAGCCAAGGTCGCGGCGCTGGCGCGCGAGCTTGGCGTTCCATACCGCGTGTTCGGCGTCGAAGACGCCTCGGCGCTGCGCGCCGGCCTCGAAGGCATGACGGCTGTGCTCAATTGCGCCGGCCCTTTCGCCCGCACCGCGCGGCCGATGATGGAGGCCTGCATCGCTGTCGGCGCGCACTATCTGGACATCACCGCCGAATTCAAAGTCTATGAGCTGGCCGAGGAATGGTCGCAGCGCGCGGCCGATGCCGGCGTGATGCTGCTGCCCGGCGTCGGCTGGGACGTGGTGCCGAGCGATTGCCTGGCCATGTATGTCGCCGCCAAAGTCGACCAGCCGCAGCGCCTGCGCATGGCCTTGCAGGTGGCGGGATCGGTGTCGCGCGGCTCGGCCACCAGCGTTGCCGAAATCCTCGGCGTCGGCCTGCTGGTCCGCGCGGACGGCGCGATCCTGGCGACGCCTGACGCGCAAGCCGCGCGCTTCGATTTCGGCGACGGCGATGTGGATTGCTTCCCCTTGTCGTTCGGCGATTTGATCACCGCATGGAAGTCGACCCGGATTCCGAATATCGAGATGTTCGTGCACGTGAAGGGCGACGGCTTCCCGGCCGGCGACCTGGCGGCGATGCCGGACGGCCCGTCGGCGGCCGAGCGCGACGCGCATCGGGCCAGCGTGGTGGCCGAGGTCACCGGCGCCGACGGCGCGATCTTCCGCGCCCGCATCGACACCGTCAACGGCTATTCGTACACGCCGCTGTCGGCGGTCGAAGCGGCGCGGCGCGTGCTGGCGGGCGAGCACCGCGCCGGCTTCCAGACGCCGGCCACGCTGTTCGGCGCGGCCTTCGCCGAAAGCATCGCCGATACCGCCATCAGCGATCTGTAAGCACACGGCGCATGGTATGCCGGGCGCTGACTAATCCGCGAGGAAGGCCTCCATCGCTTTCGTCGCCCGGCCGTCGTCACCCCAGGCGCTCAACGCATATTTGCTCCAGCTGCGGGCGCCCTGTGGTTCCCAATACACGACGCCTAGCCCCTTGTGGCCCGGCACGGCTTTCACCTTGCGCTGCACCGCGACCAGCATGTCGAAGGTATTTCGCGGCTTGTCATCCTCGCCGCCTACTTCCACCACCATCACCTCCTTGCCGTGGCGCGCTGCCATGTCATTGAGGTTGTTTCCCAGGTCGTCGATCGACGCGATGTAGTCGGGGCGGCCGTCGAGCCAATAGGGGTAATAGGACATGCCGATGACGTCGTAGCGGGCGCCGTGCGCCGCCGCCTGGTCGAACCAGTTGCGGAACAATTGATTGTCGTTGCCCCGGTCCACATGCAGGATCACCTTCGAGCCGGGACTGATGGCCTTGACCGCGTCGTAACCCTGATTGATCAGCTGCGCCAGTTGCGGCCAGTTGTCGGTATGCCCTTCCGGATAGATCATGCCGGTCCGTATCTCGTTCCCCACCTGCACCCACTCCGGCGTCACGCCCGCCTGCTTCAACGCGCGCATGACATCGTAGGTATAGCTGTAGACGTCCCGCCGCAATTCATCGAAGGAATGGCCGACCCAGGCCGCCGGCTTGCGCTGCTGCTGCGGATCGGCCCAGCTGTCGCTGTAATGGAAGTCGATCATGATCCGCATGCCCTGCCGCTGCGCCCGCACCGCCATCGCGACGGTTTCATCGCGGCTGTTATGGCCGCTGGCGCGGTCGTCGGAGGGATGCACCCAGGTGCGCAGCCGGATGGTATTGACGCCATACTGCTTCAGGATCTTCAGGCAGTCGTCCGGCCGGCCCTGCCGGTCGTAGAACTTGTACCCGGTGGCTTCCATCTGCGCCAGCCAGCCGACGTCGGCGCCCTTGGCGAACGGCGCCGTCTCCGGCGCTGGCGCGGCGGCGGCGCCTCCGCACAGCAGCAATGCGATCCACCACATCTGTAGTTTTTTCATGCCCTCTCCGCTGACGTTCAGGTCAGCGGGGATTATAACGGCACAAGGCTGTCAGCTATTCTGGCCGCCGTCGATGTTCAACGTGGCGCCGGTGATGTAGGCGGCGTCGGGGCCGGCCAGGAACGCCACCGCGCCGGCGATTTCTTCCGGTTGGCCGTAGCGGCCCAGCGCCGTCATCTGCTTGACCATCGTCGCGACATCGCTGGTTTCGGGATTCATCTCGGTGTTGATCGGACCGGGTTGGATGGTGTTGACGGTGATGCCGCGCGCTCCCAGGTCGCGTGCCCAGGCGCGCGAGTAGGCGGCGACCGCCGCCTTGCTGGCGGCGTAGTCGCCGATGCCGGGAAACGGCACGCGGCTGGCGAACATGGTGCCGATCGAGACGATGCGGCCGCCATCCGACAGCAGCGGCACGGCGGCCCGCACCGCCGCGACCACGCCACCGACGTTGATCGCCTGCTGGCGCGCCAGCGCGTCGAGATCGGCCTGCGGATCACCGATCATGCCGGTGGCGAAGACCCCGGCGCTGTTGACCAGAATGTCGAGCCGGCCGAAGTGGGCGTGGACGGTGTTGACCATCGCCGCCACGGCGACGGGATCGGCCTGGTCGGCGACGATCGCCAGCGCACGCACGCCGGAGGCTTCGATAGCGCCGACCACGGCCTCGGCGCGCTGCGGCGAGTTGGCGTAGCTGAATGCCACGTCGGCGCCTTCGGCGGCCAGACGTTGCGCGATGGCGGCGCCGATACCGCGCGATGCGCCGGTGACCAATGCGACCTTACCTTTGAGGGAGAGTGTGTTCATGATGTTCCTTGGTGATGAGTGGAGGTGGCTCGTTACTTAACGAGTGCAGCCATGCTAATCTCACCAAATCAACCGATAAACAGCGAAGATCGTGATCGAGTATCCCTGAATTCGTTACAATGACTCTTCTTCAAGCCAAGCGTGCGACTCCATGGATTACTTCCTCGCCGTACAAGCGTTCAACCGGATCGTTGAAACCGGCAGCTTCGTCAAGGCGGCCGCCCAGCTGAACCTGCATCCCAACGTGGTCACGAAACTGGTGCAGACGCTGGAGTCGCACCTGCGCGTCAAACTGTTGAACCGGACCACGCGCCGCGTCACGCTGACCAGCGAAGGCGGCGTCTACCACGAGCGCATGAGCCGCGTGATGGATCAGTGGCTGGAGGTCGAATCGGAGATCGCCGTGTCACACGCCGCGCCGCGCGGCAAGGTGCGGGTCGACATGGGCACCACCATCGCCACGCATCTGGTGATTCCGGCGCTGCCGGATTTCCATGCGCGCTATCCGCACGTGAAGATCGACATCGGCGCCAGCGACCGCACGGCGGACCTGGCCACCGAAGGCATCGATTGCGTGATCCGTGGCGGCACATTGCAGGACTCCGCGCTGATCGCGCGCCGGCTGGGCAGCCTGGAGTTCGTCACCTGCGCGGCGCCGGCTTACCTGAGCGCGCACGAGGAACTGACGCATCCGGCGCAGATCGAGCAAGGCCATACGCTGGTGCGCTACTTCTTCACCAGCTCCGGCAAGCCCAGCACCATCGCCTTCTCCAGGGACGGCGAACGGGTGACGGTCGAGGGAGATTACGTGGTCGCGGTCAACGACAGCAACGCGTTTCTCGCCGCCGGCATCGCCGGGCTGGGACTGATCCACACGCTGCGCTTCATGGCGCAGCCGCACATCGACGCCGGCCTGCTGGTGCCGGTGCTGGAGGACTGGTCGGCCGACGCCAACACCATCTCGGTGGTCTACATGCCCAACCGCCACCTGAGCGTGCGCGTCCGCGCCTTCGTCGATTGGCTGGTGGAGCTGTTCAAGAATCATCCGCAGGTGCTGCCGTAAGCTTGCCTCAAGCCGGCGGGATGCGGTTCACCAACGCCTCGCCGCGCTCGAAGGCGCTGATGCTGTCGATGGTGGTTTGCATGATCTGGCCGATGGCCTCTTCCGTGAAGAAGGCCTGATGCCCGGTGACGATCACATTCGGAAACGACACCAGCCGCTGGATCACGTCGTCGCAAATGATGGTCGACGAAAGGTCCTGGAAAAACAGCGCAGCCTCCTGCTCGTAGACATCGATCGCCAGGCCGCCCAACTGCCCGGTCTTGAGCGCCTCGGTGGCCGCCTCGGTGTCGACCAGCCCGCCCCGGCTGGTGTTGACCAGGACGCTGCCGCGCTTGGAGCGCGCCAGCGAGCCGGCGTTGACGATATGGCGGGTCTCGTCGGTCAGCGGACAGTGCAGCGACACCACGTCGCTGCGCGCCAGCAGCTCGTCGACCGGGACGTAGCGGCCGCCGAGCGCTTCGAAGGCGGTCGAGGGATAGCGGTCGTAGCCCAGCACGGTGCAGCCGAAGCCGGTCATGATGCGGGCGAAGATGGTGCCGATCTTGCCGGTGCCGATCACGCCCACCGTCTTGCCGTGCAGGTCGAAGCCCATCAAGCCATCCAGGTCGAAATTGCCCTCGCGCGTGCGGACGCTGGCGCGGGCGATCTTGCGGTTGACCGCCAGCAGCAGGCCGACCGCGAACTCTGCCACCGAATACGGCGAATAGTCGGTGACCCGCACCACGGCGATGCCCAGCCGCTCGGCGGCGGCGGCGTCGATCTGGTTGTAGCCGGTGGAGCGGGTCGCCACCAGACGCGTACCCTGGGCCGCCAGCGTCGCCAGCACCGCCGCGTCGACCGTGTCGTTGACGAACACGCACACCGCTTCGCAGCCGGCCGCCAGCGCCGCGCTGGCCGGCGTCAGGCGGTCTTCGAGGAATAACAGTTCATGGCCGGCCGTCGCGTTGGCCCGCGTCAGCATGGTTTTGTCGTATCGGCGCGCACTGAATACCGCTGTCTTCATTTTTCCCGCCTTTGGTCGACAATCAACTAATATCGTGTAAATAATACTTTACTCGAAAGCGTGAAAACATGACCGCACTCGGCGCATTCCTCAGCGGTCAGCCGATGTTGGCCCTGTTTCTCACCATCGCGCTCGGCTATCTGCTGGGCGCGGTCGCCATCAAGGGACTATCGCTGGGCTCCGGCGCGGTGCTGTTCGTCGGGCTGGCGGTGGGCGCGGCGGCGCCGAAGCTGGCGCTGCCGGCGATGCTGGGCAACCTCGGCCTGCTGCTGTTCCTGTACGGCGTCGGGATCGCCTACGGCGCGCAATTCTTTCGCGGCCTCAGCACCGCCGAGGGCGTCAAGGCCAATCTGGCCGCGCTGATCGCGGTCGGCGCCGCGCTGGCCGTGACGCTGGCCGCCGCCCGCTGGCTGCCGGCGATCGACCTGCCGCACGCGCTGGGCGCCTTCGCCGGCGCCGGCACCAGCACGGCGGCGTTGCAGGCGGCGCTGGCGGTGTTCGGCGGCGCGCCCGCCACCGGCTATTCGATGGCCTACCCGGTCGGCGTCGCGCTGCCGATCTTGCTGCTGGGCTTGTACAACGCCTGGTTCAAGCCGCGCCTGTCGAACGCGATCCCGGCCAGCCTGCACCTGGAGGAAATCCAGGTCACCGAGTTCTACGTGATCGGCATGACGCTGGCCGAAGCCGCGCGCAACCTGCCGGCCGGGGTCTCCATCGCCGCCGTGCGGCGCGGTCACCACAACCTGGTGACCGACGACGCCTTCCGCCTGGAGCGCGACGACGTGCTGCTGGTCGCCGGCAACGACTGCGTCGAACTGCATGACGCGGCGACCCGCTTCGGCCCCGCCAACCCAGGCCGCATGCTGCACGACCGCAGCGATCTGGACTACGAGCGCTTCTTCATCTCCAGCCCCGCCATCGCCGGCCTGCAGCTGGCGCAGCTGAAGCTGCCGCAAGCGCTGCAGGCGCGCATCCTGCACCTGCGCCGCAACGACGCCGACCTGGTCCTGACGCCGCAACGCATGCTGGAATTCGGCGACCGCATCGGCGTGCTGGCGCCGCGCGCCAGCTTCCCGGCGCTGCGCAAGCTGTTCGGCGACTCGGTGCGCGGCACCGGCGAAGTCAGCTACATCGGCATCGGCGTCGGTGTGACGCTGGGCCTGGCCTTTGGCGCGATCCACTGGCCGCTGCCGCTGCTGGGGCATTTTTCGCTGGGCTTCGCCGGCCTGCTGCTAGTGGCGCTGCTGCTCGGGCAACGCCGCCGTACCGGCAAATTGCAGTGGGCGATGCCGGTCTCGGCCAATCTGGTGCTGCGCAACTTCGGCCTGACCTTGTTCCTGGCGGTGGTGGGCATCTCGTCCGGCGCGACCTTCGCCGCCACCTTCGCCAACAACGGCCTGCTGTACCTGTTGCTGGGCAGCGCCATCGTCGCGGTGCTGGTGATCGTCACCATGCTGGTGGCGCTGTTGGTGTTCCGCCTGCCGTTCGACAGCGTGGCCGGCATTGTCGCCGGCGCAACCGGCAACCCGGCGATCCTGGCGTTCGCCAACCGCATCGCGCCGACCGACCGGCCCGATATCGGCTACGCCATGATCTTTCCATCGATGACGGTGCTGAAGATCCTGCTGGTGCAATTGGTCGGGATCTGGGCGCCATAGCGCGCTCCGCTCAAGGATTGAATTCCGCGACCAGAAAATCAATGAAGGCGCGCATCTTCGCCGGCAGATTGCTGCGGCTAAGGTAGTACAGATACAGGTCGGCCGAAGGCAGGGTATAGCCGGGCATGACCTCCCTGAGCCGGCCGCTGTCGAGATACTTGGCCACGTCCCACTCCGAGCGCTGCACGATGCCGTGTCCTTCCAGCGCCCAGTTCAGCACGATGTCGCCGTCGTTGCTCGACACCGCGCCGCGCACCTTGACCATTTCTTCCGAGCGCCCCTTCTGCAAGCGCCAGGTGCCGTACACGTCGTCGTTCTGGCGGTGCAGGATGCAGCGGTGGTGGTGCAGATCCTCGGGCGTCTTCGGTTCGCCCGCCTCTTTCAGGTACGCCGGCGAGGCGCACAGGAAGCGCCTGTTCGACATCAGCTTGCGCGCGGTCAGCCGCGTGTCAGGCAATTCGCCGAAGCGGATCGCCAGATCGTAGGCCTCCTCCACCAGGCTGATCGGCCGGTCGGTCAGGTGCAGCTCCACCTCCACCTCCGGATACGCATGCGCGAAGCGCGACACCAGCGGCGCGATCCGCGTGCGGCCGAAACCCGGCGTCGCGTTCACCCGCAGCAAGCCCTTGGGCGCGGCGCGGCCGCTGGACACCGACTCCTCCATGTCGCGGATGCGGTTCAGGATCTGCGCCGCCTGGGTCAGGTACAGCTCGCCCTCGTTGGTCAGGCTGATGCGGCGCGTGGTGCGGTTGATCAGCCGCACGCCGAGCCGCTGCTCCATCAGGTTCAGCCGCTTGGTGATCGCCGGCGGCGTCACGCCGAGCTCGCGCGCGGTGGCGGTCATGTTGCCCAGCCTGGCCAGCAGAACGAAGAAAGCCAGGTCCGGCGCGGTGTCAGTTTTCATTTAAAGTGAAGAATGGTTTTAATTACGGTTAATTATAATCGATCGATTCAAGAGTAATCTGTCGTCATTCCAACCAGGAGACCCTCATGAAAATCGTAGAAATCCGCGAAAAAACCGTTCCGATCAGCTCCCCGATCCGCAACGCCTACATCGACTTCAGCAAAATGACGCTGAGCCTGGTCGCCGTGGTGACCGATGTCATCCGCGACGGCAAGCCGGTGATCGGCTACGGCTTCAACTCGAACGGCCGCTACGGCCAGGGCAAGCTGATGCGCGAACGCTTCATCCCGCGCGTGCTCGAAGCCGATCCGGACAGCCTGGTCGACGACGCCGGCACCAACCTCGATCCGCACAAGATCTGGAACTGCATGTTCACCAACGAAAAACCGGGCGGCCACGGCGAGCGCTCGGTGGCGATCGGCACCATCGACATGGCGATCTGGGACGCGGTCGCCAAGATCGAAGGCAAGCCGCTGTTCCAGCTGCTGGCCGACCGCTACGGCGACGGCAAGGCCGACCGCAACATCTTCGTTTACGCCGCCGGCGGCTACTACTACCCGGGCCAGGACCACACCAAGCTGAAGGACGAGATGCGCAGCTACATCGACCGCGGCTACACGGTGGTCAAGAAGAAGATCGGCGGCGCCTCGCTGGACGAGGACCTGCGCCGCATCGATTCGATCCTGAGCGTGCTGGGCGACGGCCAGAAACTGGCGGTCGACGCCAACGGCCGCTTCGACCTCGACACGGCGATTCAATACGCGAAAGCGCTGTCGCAGTACGACCTGTTCTGGTACGAGGAACCGGGCGATCCGCTGGACTTCGAACTGCAAGCGACGCTGCGCAACTACTACAAGAATCCGATGGCGACCGGCGAGGACTTGTTCTCGATGCAGGACGCGCGCAACCTGATCCGCTACGGCGGCATGCGCTCCGACCGCGACTGGCTGCAATTCGATTGCGCGCTGAGCTATGGCCTGGTCGAGTACCTGCGCACGCTGGACATGCTGAAGGAACACGGCTGGTCGGCCAAGCGCTGCATCCCGCACGGCGGCCATCAGATGTCGCTGAACATCGCGGCCGGCCTGGGCCTGGGCGGCAACGAATCGTATCCTGACCTGTTCCAGCCGTACGGTGGTTTCCCGGACGGCGTCAAGGTCGAGAACGGTCACATCATGCTGCCGGAACTGCCGGGCATCGGCTTCGAAGGCAAGGCCGACCTGTACGCCGAGATGATCAAACTGGCCGACTAATTCGCCGCCGCCATGCAAAGCGGCCGCAGAGCCGGGCATGGCCCCACGCAGCACATCAGACAGAGCGCCGCAAAGGGCGCGGGCATCCCGGCCCGCCTGCTCTCGGCTGGCGCTCGCCCATAGTTTTGTTTCGCGGGAGGAGACCCCATGAATACGCAACGCTTCAAGAAACTGGCTTCCACACTCTACATCCAGGTCATCGTCGGCCTGGCGGCCGGCATCCTGCTCGGTCATTTCTACCCCACTATCGGCGTCGAGCTGAAACCGCTCGGCGACCTGTTCATCAAGCTGATCAAGATGCTGCTGGCGCCGATCATTTTCGCCTCGGTGGTGGTCGGCATCGCCCGCATGGGCAGCGTCAAGGAGACCGGCCGGGTCGGCGCCAAGGCAATGCTCTACTTCGAGATCTGCTCGACCATCGCGCTGGTGTTCGGGCTGATCGTGGTGAACGTGCTCAAGCCCGGCGTCGGCATGAACATCGACGCCAGCACCATCGACACCGCCTCCATCAAGACCTACACGGCGGCGGCGGAACACAAGACCGCGATGGAATTCCTGATGAACATCGTGCCCAACAGCGTGGTCGGCGCCTTCGCGCAGGGCGACATGTTGCAGATCATTCTGTTCTCGCTGCTGTTCTCGTTCGCGCTGAACCGGTTGGGCAAGCGCGTCGCGCCGCTGGTCGACGGCCTCGACATGTTCTTGCACGGCATGTTCGGCGTGGTGCGCATCGTCATGCACTTGGCGCCGATCGGCGCCTTCGGCGGCATCGCGTTCACCATCGCCAAGTACGGCATCGGCACGCTGAACTCGTTCGCCGAGCTGATGATCGCGGTCTACCTCACCTGTTTCCTGTTCGTGGTGATCGTGCTGGGCGCGGTGATGCGCTATTGCGGCGTGCCGTTGTGGGGCTTCCTCAAATACATCAAGGATGAATTGCTGATCGTCATGGGCACGGCCTCGACCGAGGCGGTGCTGCCGCAGATGCTGATGAAGATGGAAGCCATGGGCTGCCAGAAGAAAGTGGTCGGTCTGGTGCTGCCCACCGGCTACACCTTCAACGCCGATGGCACCGCGATCTACCTGACCATGGCGGCGATCTTCATCGCCCAGGCCACCAATGTGGATATGACGATCTGGGATCAGCTGGTGATCCTGAGCGTGATGCTGCTGACCTCCAAGGGTTCGGCCGGCGTGGCCGGGGCCGGCTTCGTGGCGCTGGCGGCCAGCCTGGCGTCGATGCACAAGATTCCGTTGTCGGGCCTGGTGCTGCTGGTCGGGATCGACCGCTTCCTCAACGAGGCGCGCGCCATCACCAACCTGATCGGCAACGGCGTCGCCACCATCGCCATTTCGAAGTGGGAAGGCGCGCTGGACATCGAACAGATGAAACGCGCCTTCGCCGCCTCGGCCGAGGGACGCGAGCTGCCGGTGTCGCCGGCCGAGCCACAGCTAGTGCTCAGCAAGGACACGACGCCGCCGGTCGGCGCCCAACCGCGCAGCGGCACGTTCTGACACGCATCGCCCACGCAGCGGCCCTGCCGCTGCGATTTCCCATCACTTGAATCGACAACCATATGCAACAGCCTCCCACTCCGCCGACCGAACGCGAACGCCATCGCCTGGCGGCGCTTGAATACCATCAGTTGCCAACGCCCGGCAAGATCAGCGTCACCGCCACCAAGCCGATGCTGAACCAGCGCGACCTGGCACTGGCCTACACGCCCGGCGTGGCAGCGCCATGCGAAGAGATCGTTCTCGATCCGGCCAACGCCTATAAATATACCGCGCGCGGCAATCTGGTCGCCGTCATCACCAACGGCACCGCCGTGCTGGGCCTGGGCAACATCGGTCCGCTGGCCGCCAAGCCGGTGATGGAAGGCAAGGGCGTGCTGTTCAAGAAGTTCGCCGGCATCGACGTGTTCGACATCGAAATCAACGAGCAGGATCCGGACAAGCTGGTCGACATCATCGCCGCGCTGGAACCGACCTTCGGCGGCGTCAACCTGGAAGACATCAAGGCGCCGGAGTGCTTCTACATCGAGCGCCAGCTGCGCGATCGCATGAAGATCCCGGTGTTCCACGACGACCAGCACGGCACCGCGATCATCGTCGGCGCCGCCATCCTGAACGGCATCCAGCTGGTCGGCAAGGACATCGCCAACTGCAAGCTGGTGGTGTCGGGCGCCGGCGCGGCCGCGCTGGCCTGCCTGGACCTGATCGTCGACCTCGGCTTCCCGCTGGAAAACATCTACGTCACCGACCTGGCCGGCGTGGTCTACAAGGGCCGCGCCGAGCTGATGGATCCGGACAAGGAACGCTTCGCCCGCGTCACCGACGCCCGCACCCTGGCTGAAGTCATCCCCGGCGCCGACATCTTCCTCGGCGTCTCGGCCGGCGGCGTGCTGAAGCAGGACATGGTCAAGGCGATGGCGCCGAATCCGCTGATCCTGGCGCTGGCCAATCCGAATCCGGAAATCCTGCCGGAGGAAGTCAAGGCGGTGCGCGACGACGCCATCATCTGCACCGGCCGTTCGGACTTCCCGAACCAGGTCAACAATGTGCTGTGCTTCCCGTACATCTTCCGTGGCGCGCTCGACTGCGGCGCCACCACCATCACGCGCGAAATGGAAATCGCCGTGGTGCACGCGATCGCCGAGCTGGCCCACGCCGAGCAGTCGGACATCGTCGCCACCACCTACGGTTTCACCAACCTGTCGTTCGGTCCGGAATACCTGATCCCGATGCCGTTCGATCCGCGCCTGCTGATCAAGATCGCGCCGGCGGTGGCCAAGGCGGCCGAGGATTCGGGCGTCGCCACCCGTCCGATCAAGGATCTGCAAGCGTACGCCGACAGCCTGCAACAGTTCGTCTACCGCAGCGGCACCTTCATGAAGCCGCTGTTCCAGATGGCCAAGAAGACCCACGCCGACCTGAAGCGCATCGTCTACGCCGAAGGCGAAGAAGAGCGCGTGCTGCGCGCGGTGCAGGTCATCGTCGACGAGAAGCTGGCGCGTCCGATCCTGGTCGGCCGTCCGGCCGTGCTGGAGACCCGCATCACCAAGTTCGGCCTGCGCCTCAAGCACGGCGTCGACTTCGACGTGATCAACCCGGACCACGACGAGCGCTACCGCGACTACTGGCAGTCCTATTACGAGCTGACCGCGCGCAAGGGCGTCACGCAGGAGTACGCCAAGCTGGAAATGCGCCGCCGCCACACGCTGATCGGCGCCATGATGATCAAGAAGGGCGACGCCGACGGCATGATCTGCGGCACCTTCGGCACCACCCAGCTGCACCTGCACTACATCGACCAGGTGCTGGGCAAGCGCGAAGGCGCCTGCGTCTACGCCGCGATGAACGTGCTGATCCTGCCGGAACGCCAGCTGGTGATGGTCGACACCCACGTCAACGAGAATCCGAACGCCAACGAGCTGGCGGCGATCACCGTGATGGCGGCCGAAGAGATGCGCCGCTTCGGCCTGTCGCCGCGCGCCGCGCTGCTGTCGCACTCGAACTTCGGCTCGTCCAACAGCGAATCGGCGCAAAAAATGCGCGCCGTGCTGAAACTGGTCAACCAGCTCGATCCGAGCCTGGAGATCGACGGCGAGATGCACGGCGACACCGCGCTGGACTCCAAGCTGCGCCACGCCATGATGCCGGACTCGACCCTGACCGGCGACGCCAACCTGCTGGTGGCGCCGAACATCGACGCCGCCAACATCGCCTACAACCTGGTCAAGACGGCGGCCGGCAACGGCATCGCGGTCGGCCCGATCCTGCTCGGTTGCTCGCAGGCGGTGCACATCCTGACGCCGTCGGCCACGGTGCGCCGCATCGTCAACATGACCGCGCTGTGCGTGGTCGACGCGGTGGCGACCGCAGGGGGGGCCAAATGAGCTCGCGTCTGTTGTGCGCCGCCCCGCTGCCGCCGGCCATCGCCGGCCGCGCCTGCGCCGAGTTCGGCGCCGTCACGTCGCAGGAAAGCCAGCTGAGCACGGCCGAAACCATCGCCGCGCTGCACGCCGATCCGTCCTTGCGCGCGGTGCTGATCTCCAGCCGCATCCGCCTCGACGCCGCCGCGATCGCCACCCTGCCTGTGCACCTGCGCCTGATCGCGACGTGCAGCGCCGGCTACGAGCACATCGACATCGCCGCCGCCACCGAGCGCGGCATCATCGTCACCAACACGCCGGATGTGGTCAGCGAAGCCACCGCCGACATGGCGCTGCTGCTGATGCTGGGCGCGATGCGGCGCGGCCGCGAATACGCCGCCGTCATGGACCAGGGCTGGCGCCAACGCTTCGGCCTGGGCGACATGCTGGGGCTGGACTTCCACGGCAAGACGCTGGGCATCGTCGGCATGGGCCGGATCGGCCAGGCGGTGGCGCAACGCGCGCGCGGCTTCGGCGTCAAGATCCTGTACCACAATCGCCGCCGCCTCGCGCCCGAACTGGAAAACGGCGCGCGGTACTTCGACGACCTGCACGCCATGCTGCCGCATTGTCAGATCCTGTCGCTGCACACGCCGGGCGGCCGCGAGCTCGATGGCTTCATCAATGCCGAAAAGCTGGCGCTGCTGCCGCGCGGCGCGGTGCTGGTCAACACCTCGCGCGGCATGCTGGTCAACGAGGACGACCTGGTCGCGGCGCTGCAAAGTGGGCAACTGGCTGCCGCCGGACTGGACGTATTCCGCAGCGAACCGGACTTCGATCTGCGGCTGAAGGATTTGCCCAATGTGTTCATGATGCCGCACATGGGCACCGCCACCGTCGAGACGCGAGACGCCATGGGCCACCGTGCGCTGGACAATGTGGCTGCCGTCTTCGCCGGCCACGCGGCGCCTGACGCGCTGTAGTTAAACAACGGCAAGCACGGCAAGGTCGCCGGTGCGCCAGACGTTGTCGACCGTGACGCGCTCGATGCGCCAGACCTCTCCTTGCCGCGCCAGCTGGACGTCGTAGCGGTTCTTCATCAGGTAGTGGCGCGAGTGATCGTTCGAAGGCAAGTGCTGCGCTTCGACGATCGCCTCCAGCCTCGCCTTGTCGCCGTCAAGACTGACGCGGGGATTGCTGACCGAGTGCGTGGTATCGAATCCGCTCAGCGAATCCGACAGCGCGGCGACGATCACCTCCCTGCCCTGCAACAGCGGATACTCGAAACCGGCCTTTGCCGCGGCCGGGCCGAAATCCGATACCGCGTTCTCCACAAACGCGGACGCCAGCAATTCCCGGTCGCGCAAATCGATGCCGGCGGCGAAGCGGTACAGGGTTTCAATCACAGCGAACTTGTCGGCGGTGTCATTCGAATTCATCATGGTTACTCCTCATTTAACGAGGCCTCATGGTATACGTTATATACTTGGTGTCAATTAGGCACTTTAAAGCTATCAGGTATATAAAAGGAAACCGCATGGGGCATGACACATCCAATCATTCCAGTCGTTTGCTGCTGGACCAGATCACCGACAAATGGTCGGTGCTGATCCTGATGGCGCTTTGCGACCGGCCGCTGCGCTTCAACGAAATCAAACGCTGCCTGGACGGCGTCACGCAAAAGGCGCTGACGCAAAGCCTGCGCCGCCTGGAGCGCAGCGGCATCCTCGCGCGGCGGGTGATCCCTTCATCGCAGATCGCGGTCGAATACAGCATCACGCCGCTGGGCCGGACTCTGGAAGGACCGTTCACCGCCTTGTTTGCCTGGACCGTCGATTACTCGCCCCAGGTCTTGCAGTCGCAAGCGGAGTTCGACCAGCGCGCAATTTAACCGCACTTAGCGAAATTCCGGCAGCACCCAATATGGATTTTCCGCCGACATGAATTCGACGGGAACTTCCGGCACCAGCGGGGCGAGCCACGCTGGCAGCAACTCCATGCCGGCCTCCTCGAATCGCTCGTGGCTGATGATGATCAGGCCCTTGGGCCGGGGCATCCCAAGGCTGATGGCGTCCCTCACATACTGAAAGACATCGAACTCTTCAGTTTCCCCGACCACCACCACGTCGGTACGGAGCAGGACCGGATGCATTTCCCTGAGATTGTGCGCAGTCACGCCGACATGGCTGACCAGGATCGCCGGATCGCCGATGACGCGAACGTCGCGCGATCCTAGTTTCTCTTGTATATGCTTCGCCAGATTTCTCAGCGAGATATTCGGCAATCGGTAGGCAATGTCGTACGACGTCGGTCCATCGGGCGCGAAATATTTTTCCCACTCCAGCTTCTTGGCCAAGCCCGCGAAAATTGGATCCGGTTGATGCCTATGCCAATGGTCATGAAATCGCCATACGACCAGCCCATGGTCTTCGCAGAACCGGCGTTTCGCGACGAAGACGGGATCTCTTTCCAATGAGCCGGCGACCTCATAGGGCGCATCCTGCTTGAGAGTGCCGACTTCATCGATGAAATCCCAAAACAGTCGTTCATGGGAAATGATGAAATTCTTTTTGGCCGCGGCTGCGCGCTGGAGAACGTCGAACGTGACTTGAAACGTACTGACGATGCCGGTCACGGGCGCGCCAGAATCGCCAATTTTGAACGTGTCCACGCCGCCGCCGGACCAAGCGATTCCTTCCTGGGCGAGTTTCTTCCTGATGCGCTCGACGACCTCCGCAGCGCTCGGCCGCGCCGCCGTTTTCATGGCGGCGTTCGCAAAGCCGCTGCCAAGCAGCAAAGTGGCGCCCAGTTGCGTGCCGAATTCACGTCGGGATATCGGGTGTCGCATACGAACTCTCCTCTCGTTACGCCAGCCAGGACTGTTCCGGTAGCGCGGGTTGGACATCGACCGGGATTCCCGGAAAAGCCGTCCGCAACCAGGCTCCGATTTCCACCGCACCGGGATATTCGGATTTTTCGTAGCCAATTTGCATCAGGCCGACCTTGCGACCGGCTGTGATGGCATCGCGAATATAGCTGGTATTGAAATCAACCTCGGGCGTGGTTCCGGTCACGATGAGATCGACGGTTTGATCCCGCAGCACGTGGGAAAACACCAGCGTGGGAAAAGCGAGGCCGTGAATCACGGCGACACGCTTCACCGACAAATCCGGGTCGCCCACGTTGCGCAGCGTTTTCGCGCTCAGACGTTTGGCGGTAAATTCGGACAGCGCCAAGAGCGACGTTTCCGGCACGGTGCAATACACCGCGCTCCGCTGATCGCCAGGAATTTCCGCGTCGGTCTTCCACCCCAGCGCCCTGGCCAGAGCGCCTGAAAACCACTTCGGCCGCGCGTCATCCCACAGGCTGGCCAGACGGATGATCAGGATGCCGTTGTCTTCGATGAGCGCGCGCTTGGCTTTCAACACCGGGTCGTTCGCCAATTCCGTCTCAACGCCCCGCGACCAATGCTCGCCGAAGAGGTAGTAGGGATGATCACGACAGAGTATGCAGTTTCGCCCTGTCGCGATGGCGAGGCGTACCGCGTCGATCGATGGTTCGTTGGCCACCAATATTCCGGAAACAGGCTCGTACAGGCTGCGTGTGAGCCTGCCCTCGTACATGCCCTCCTTGTGCCGTTCGCCCAAAAGGTCATGAATCCTGTTGACCAGTTGCCACGCATTGATCTTCACCGTCATCCCTCAGTCTCCGTTAACTCTTGTGAACGACCTCGAAGTGGTAGCCATCGGGATCGATGACATCGGCGGCGTAATAGCCGGGGTAGTACTCCAGCCTGGCGCGCGGCGAGATGCGGTCCTTGGCGCCGGCGGCCATGGCGGCCTGGTAGAAGGCGTCGACTTCCTGGTTGCCCGCCGCCTCGAAGCCCCAGTGGATCGCGTCCGGAAAGGGCGTGCCCTGCTTGAGCCAGAAGAACGCGCGCTTGCCGTCGCCGAAGCCCCACAGATCGGCATGTCCGTCCTCGCCTTTGAACGGCATGAACATGGATATATTGAGCGGCGCCAGCGCCGCTTCGTAAAACTTCAACGACCGCTGCACGTCGCTTACACTCAGAATAATGTGGTCCATCATCGCGTTTTCTCCTCGTTTGTTACCTGAAATTTCATTCCCGACAGTTGTTCGCTCAGCACCCAGAGACGCTGTGCGGCCTGCTCGTCCAATGCATGCGGCGCCACGCCGCGCATGAGCGCGGTATCGATCACACCGGCGGCGTCGCCCGCGTCGAGCCGGTCCAGTTGCGCGATGTCCGCGTCTTCGCAGTAGACACCGCCAATATCGGCCAACGCCGGACTGGTCGCGCACCACACGGTGGTAGACGCTCCCTGCGACAGAGTCTTGAGGCCCTTCGACAAGTCATGGATCGGATTGTGGTCTGCGTCGAGCGCGCCGAATTTTTGCAGCGCTTCCCGGGGAAGATCCCGGCTCAGCTCGGTTCCAGCGATGATTCCCGGATGGACGGCATAGGCCCGCACGCCGGCGCCTTTTCCTCGCACATCTAATTCCAGCGAGAACAGCGTACTGGCGGTCTTCGATTGCCCGTAGGCCGACAAGGTGTCGTACTCTCTGGCGAGAAAATTCGGATCGTCAAATACCACGGGCGAATAGTGATGCCCCCACGATGAGACATTGACGACACGCGCACCCCGCGCCATCACCAATGCGCTCCAGAGCCTTGCGGTCAACTGGAAATGGCCGAGGTAATTGGTCGACAGTTGCGATTCGTTGCCACGCTCATCGCGTCGCAGCGGCGCCCACATGATGCCCGCATTGTTGATCAGCACATGCAGGGCGCGGCCCGACGCCAGGAATCTGTCGGCGAATGCATCGATGGAACCCGCGTCCGCCAGATCCATCTCCTCGATCTCGACGTTGGCGATGCCCGCCAGGCTGCGCGTGGCCTTCTCGCGATTTCTCGCCGGGACAATCACACGCGCCCCCGCCGCCGTCAGCGCCTTCACGGTCTCCAGGCCGATCCCCGCATAGCCGCCAGTGACGATGGCGGTTGTTCCCGCCAAATCGATGCCCTTGATGACATCGGAGGTCGTCGACGCGGCGCCGAATCCCGAGCCTATGGGCCGCTGCAAGGCGCCCTGATAGTTGTTCTTTGCCATGCTGTGCATCCTTTAAAGTAATCAACGAAAAAAGTAGCTCTCCTTAGGTAAGTAAGGATATAGTGGTTTGTAAGTCTCCGGAAGGAGGCACTTTTTCGTCAGTCACTAACCTGGAGGTAAGTCTTGAGCACCAGAGAGAAAAGAACCGCGCCGCCCGATCCCGCCAATCTTTGCAAAAGCAAAGACCCCGGCGCGATCCGCGAGATCCTGACCAAGGTGGGCGACAAATGGAGCATCTTCATTTTGCTCACACTGGAGATGTTTCCGGACTGGCGCGCCCGGTTTTCCGAGATCGAGAAATGCATCCCGGGCATTTCGCAGAAGATGCTCACCGTGACCTTGCGCAACCTGGAGCGCGACGGCCTGGTATCGAGGGAGGTGTTTCCGGAGATCCCGCCACGGGTCGAATACCAGCTAACCGAGCTTGGCGAAAGCCTGCTCGATCCTTTGCAGAATCTCCTTAACTGGGTGAATACGAACGCCGAGCAGGTACGCGCCTCTCAGAACAGGTACGACGAAAAATAAGAGACGCCATTGTTGACTTGCAATCTACAATGGCGGATTCCCTGTCATGGAGCGCCGCATGCTCGCACGTTATTTCAAGCTGGCGCTTAGCGCCGCCGTCATTCTGGTTGCTCAACACGCGTCGGCGCTGAATCCCAAGATCCGCCTGCAAGACCTGAACCACGTTTCGTGGAGCGAGAAAGACGGCGTGCCGGGCGACATCCAGAGCATGGCGCAAAGCCGCGACGGCTGGCTATGGCTCGGCACCTCCGACGGCCTGTACCGCTTCGACGGCGTGCGTTTCGAAAAGCGGCCGATGCCGCGCGATCGCATCTTTAACCTGCATGCGCTCGACAACGGCGACCTGCTGGTCAGTTACGACCTCGAAGGCCTGACCATCCTGCATCCCGACGGCAAAACCGAAGAGCTGATCGACACCAAGGCCACCACGATGGGGCCGATCGCCTCGATGGCGCGGGACAAGGACGGCGTCATCTGGGCGGTCTGCGTCACCGGCTTGTACCGGTACCGCGACGGCAAATGGGAAACGATGTCGTCCGGCCCCGAGTGGGCGGGCCGGAGCTTCAGCGTGCTGATCGACCAATATGGCCGGGTATGGGCATCGAACGAAAAATTCGTCTACATGTACGATCGCGCCAGCAAGAAGCTGCAACGCCTGCCCGACGCCGACTTGCACGGCAGCCTGCTGCAGTCGCCGGACGGACGCTTGTGGGTGGCGCGCGCCGACATGGTGCGTCTGGTCCCGACGCCGCCGACCGGCCAACAACTGCCGCGCGACCCGAACGCCACGCAAAGCGAGTCCCGGTCGGGCGGGCAGTTCGACCGCGACGGCAATCTGTGGGCGCTGAAATGCCCGTACGGCATTTGCCGCGTCGCCAACGCCGGCGCCTCCACCGCCAGCGTCATCATTCCATCGCGACAGGCCGACGACCGGCTGGACCAGCAGTGGCAACTCAGCGCGCTGTCCACCAACGTGGTGCTGGAAGACCGGGAGGGCAATATCTGGGTGTCCACCCAATCCGGCCTTGATCGCTTCCGTGAAAACAAACTGATCCCGGCGCGCATCCCCGGCCCCACCGCGATCTACAGCACCGCCAGCGATACCGAAGGCCAGCTGTGGGTGGTCGAAATGCTCAACCGCGCGGTGTGGCGGGTGTCGCCCGGCGTGCCGCCGGAACGCGATCCGCTGCGCAGCGGCTGGGTGCTGGCCAACGACCGCGATGGCGCATTGCTGATCGCGGGCAAACGCGATATCGAACGCATCTACCACGGCCGCTCGACCCGGATCGCCCTGCCTTTGCCACCGGGCACGCAGCCGCCGGACCTGACCGTCATCGGCATGCTGGACGACGGCAAGATATTGTGGATGGCGTCGCTGCAGACCGGCCTGATGGGTTTGGTCGATGGCAAATGGCTGCCGCGCGCCAGCTTCAATCTGCCGAAGCGCATTTTCATGTCGGCGGCCGGCGGCGTCGGCCAGTTATGGCTGAGCCACAACGACGGCAAGCTGACGCTGTACGACGACGGCAAGCTGAGCGAATTCGACATCGGCATGATCGGCGCCGAGTCGGGGATATTCCCCGGGCCGCAGTTGGTGGTCGGCGGCCGCGACGGCATCGCCTTCAAGCGCGAGCAGCACTTCGTGCAGCTGCAACCGCGCGACGCCGAACCTCTGCGCAACGTCACCGGCATGGCCGTCACCGCCGACGGCGACCGCTGGCTGAACGGCAGCAAGGGCGTGGTGCACATCCGCCGCGAGGACTGGGAAGCGTCGATCGCGCAACCGGCGCTGCCGTTGAAATACGCGGTCATCAACGTACTGGAAGGCTACCCCGGCCGGGCGGCGATGGACAACCGGCTGCCGACCATCTTCAACGCCGGCAACGGCCGCCTGTGGTTCCGCGCCACCGGCGGCCTGGTGCGGCTGGAGACGGCCGAGCTGAAGCTGAACACCGTCAAGCCACTGGTGCAACTGCTCGCGGTGGCCACCGGCAAGGCGAGCTATCCGCTGCTGGCGCCGGCGGTGCTGCCGCCGGGCTCCAGCAACTTCTCCATCGAGTACACCGCGCCGGGTTTGCGCAAGCCCGAAGGCATGCGTTTCGAATACCAGCTGGAAGGCCTGGACCAGGGCTGGCAGCAAGCCGGCACACGCCGCGCGGCCTACTACACCAACGTCGGGCCGGGCCACTACCGCTTCCATGTGCGCGCGGTCAACGAGGACGGCATGGTGGGCGACACCATCGCCACACAAAGCATCGAGATCACGCCGACCGTGATGCAGACCTGGTGGTTCCGTCTGCTGTGCGTATTGGCGCTGCTGCTGGCGATCTACGCGGCGTACCGCTATCGGATCAAGGTGGCGACCAGCGCCATCGCGCGCCAGATGCAGGCCCGGCTGGACGAACGCGAGCGCATCGCCCGCACCCTGCACGACACCTTCCTGCAAAGCGTGCAATCGCTGATCCTGCGGGTGTCCTCGGTGTCGCACAAGCTGCCGCACGATAGCGCCACGCGCGACAAGCTGGAGAACATCCTGAGCGACGCCGACCGCGCCATCACCGAAGGCCGCGACCAGGTGCACAACCTGCGCAGCGGACAGGACATCGAAGCGGCGCTGAACGAGACCGGCGAGATACTCGCGGCGACGCACCCGGCGACCGCGTTCGCGGTGGTGGTGGCCGGCGTGCGCCGCAGCCTTCAGGCGCCGGTGCAGGACGAGTTCGCCGAGATCGGCCAGGAAGCGCTGCGCAACGCCTTCGCCCACGCCAAGGCGAGCGACGTGACGGCGCGCATCGAATACGCCGCCGACAGCTTGATCCTGAGCGTCAGCGACAACGGGCGCGGCCTGGATGCGGAGGAAGTGAAGCGACGGCAAGCGGAGCGTCACTGGGGCTTGACCGGCATGAAGGAACGCGCCAAGCGCGTCGGCGCACAATTCGATATCGCCAGCGAGGCCGGCAAGGGCACGACGGTCACCGTCAAACTGCCGGCCCGGCTGGCTTACGACCGTGATTAGAGCATTGCGAGGCTGATGGTATTTAGGGGCGACGCGCCTGGTTAGGAACGGGCCTTGTTTTCGTCAATGACCGCAACCAGTTGGCGTGCTTCGGCGACCGCAATAGTGGCAGACTCTCCGGCATCGAGCCGCTGCCCTAATGGCGCCTGAACGATCGAAAGATACCGCTCATACTCTTCATCGCTCATCGCGATTTTTTTGATAAGTCCAGCCTTCTCCAGCGCACCGAGCTCTTCGGCATGGGACTGGCCTGCGCCTCTGGCAGGTAATCATGGAACCAGCTCAAGCGCGCTCTCATGTTCGCTCTCGCCATGATCCTCCAGCGCCCTGCGGGCGCTGACTAGATCAAGCTCCAACATGGAAGCAATCTGCTGCTCGCTCAACAATTCTTTTTTGTGCGCTGCCATCGCAAGCAGCATCGTGCGCGCGGTGAAGGCAGGAGGTTCAGGCGACAAACCTAACTCTTCTCGAACGATATCCTGATGTTTCAGAGCGAAGCCGTCAGCTTTCAACCGTTCGTACATACCGTTCGGCACAAGGTTGAGTGCAACCATACGGCGCACCAGCGCCTCCATTGAAACGTTGAAGTACAACGTCATGGTTAACAATTCACGAACCGTAAACTTGCCAACGATCTTCTTTAATTCATTGGCCTTTTTTCGAACGGCAGCAGCGGGCATCAACAAACAACAAGCGAAAACATCACAGAATTTCTCTTCTCTGCTATCGAACGACTGGTTAGCAAAATGCACGCTCACTCCTTGTTGCCTGAGTAAGATATGGGCAAGTTCATGTGCGGCCGTTACCCGTCTGCGATAGTTCGGGTGTTTCGCGTTAAGCAGCACGAAACCGCCGGCGGAGTCGGAGAACGCCTTCGCCCCGCTGACCTTGGAAGGTAGCGCACGCTCAAAAATACGCACGCCGAGTTCAGATTCCATCAAGCCGTTGAGATCCTGAATCGAGCCGATACCCAAGCCGAGGCGCGCACGCAGCGCCAAAGCGGCATCCTCAGCCTGCTGTTCCAGAGGTTCGTCTCGCGACAGCATAACTCCAGGCATATCCAGCGGCGACGACGGGAATCCCACAAGCGTCTCCAGCTGCACAACTGAGCGCGCCATTCGGTTGAGCATCGACGCCACCATCACCTCATCAGCGGACTCCGCTTCCGTGACATTGCTGCGAAACTCAACCGCCATATCCAGCATGGGCGTCGTCACATCGAGCAGTTCGCTCTCATGGACGTCAAAGAGCTCGGCAATTTTTCTCAGTTCGCTTGAGCTGATGGCCCGCTTGCCGGCTTCGATGGCAACCATCGTGGTTCGCGACATCCCCAACCGGGTTGCTGCTACCTCTTGCGTCATTCGTGCGGCGACGCGAACCGCCCGCACTCGACCACCGAGTTCATCAGGCCGAACTTTTTGTTCAAATTCCATTTTCTTCATCCTCTTGCAGAGCGAGGCCAAGAAAAGTATAGGTTGAAATCTGACTATGTCAAAAAAATTGCATTAAAACAAAAGACAATGACTAAAGGTTCAACGGCGACCAAATCACTACGCTGCTGAAAAGCGCTGCGCCAGGCGCTGGTCGCGGAACGCGGCGGTAAGGAAATCGACGAAGGTGCGCGTCTTGGCGGGCAGCAGTTTCTGGCTGGCGAAGTACAGCGAGACCGGGCCCGCGTCCAGATACCAGTCCGGCAGCAGCCGCACCAGGTCGCCGCGCTCGATGTGTTCGACCACGTCGGCCAGCGCCAGCAGCGCGACGCCCATGCCCATCAAGGCGGCCGCGCAGATCGCGTCGGGGTCGTTGACCAGCAGCGCCGGCCGCAGCGCGGCCTCCATCTCCACGCCTTTACGGTCGCGCAGGTTGGCGACGCGCAGCCGCCGCGTCTGCGGCGAGCGCATCACGATGCCGTCCAGGCCGGCCAGGTCGGCGGGCGTGCGCGGCGCCGTGGCACAGGCGCGCGCCACATACGCCGGCGCCGCCACCGCGACGATGTGCGCCCGCGCCAGCTCGCGCGCCACCACGCCCGGCGTCAGCTCGAAGCCGCCGCCGATGGCCGCGTCGACCCGCTCGGCGATCAGGTCGACCGCGCGGTTGTCGAAGCTGCAGTCGAGCGTCACCGCTGGAAAACGCTGCGCGTAGTGCCGCAACAGCGGCAGGATGTGCAGGCGGCCGAAGCGCGGCGGCATCGACAGCGTCAGCACGCCGGCCGGTTCGCCTTTGTTGGCGGTGGCTTCGGCGATCGCGCCCTGAATGCTGTCCAGCCCGCCGCCGACGGCGAGCAGGAAGCGTTCGCCCTCCTCCGTCAGCTTCAGGCCGCGCGTGCTGCGCTGGAACAGGCGCACGCCGAGGTTACGCTCCAGCTGGGCGACGTTGCGGCTGACCGCCGCCGGCGTCAACGCCAGCCGGCGGGCGGCGGCCGAGAAGCTGGCCGACTCGGCGCTGCGCACGAAGGATTCGAGATTGGACAGGGTTTCCATGGCTTTCATTTCAAGCATTGCTTGAAACTGATTATAGCCAGTTCCGACTACTGCTGGTGAAGGCGCGCGCCCATACTGGGTTCGTCATCCCACTACTTTACGAAGCTAACCATGAACACCAGCAAACAACTGCAAGGCAAAGTCGCCATCGTCACCGGCGCGTCGCGCAGCATCGGCGCCGCCATCGCCAAGCGCCTGGCCGCCGACGGCGCCAGCGTCGCCATCACCTATCACGCCTCGCCGGAGAAGGCGCAAGCGGTCGTGGCCGCCATCGAGGCGGACGGCGGCAGCGCCATCGCGATCCGGGCCGACGCCGGCTCGCCGCAGGCGGTGCGCGACGCGGTGGCGCAGGTCGCCGCGCGCTTCGGCAAGATCGACATCCTGGTCAACAACGCCGGCATCAGCGTGCTCGGCGCGCCGGAGGAGATCAAGTTCGAGGACTTCGAGCGCATCCTGGCGGTCAACGTCACCGGCGCCTTCGTCGCCACCCAGGAGGCGCTGCGCCACATGGGCCAGGGCGGCCGCATCATCCACATCGGCAGTTCGATGACGCAGTACGCCGCCTTCGGCACCGCCTCGGCCTACACGCTAACCAAGGGCGCGCTGTCCGGCTACACGCGCGGCCTGGTGCGCGACCTCGGTCCGCGCGGCATCACGGTCAACGTGGTCCACCCCGGCCCGACCGACAGCGATATGAACCCGGCCGATGGTCCGATCGCCGATTTCGTCAAGCCGGGCATCGCCGTCGGACGTTATGGCGTCGGAGAGGATGTGGCCGCTGCGGTGGCGTATCTGGCCGGCCCGGAAGCGTCGTTCGTCACCGGCCTGGACATGCGGGTCGACGGCGGCTTCACCGCTTGATTTTCCAGGAGACGAGATCATGAAAATCGCCATCATCGGCGCCGGCGCCATCGGTTCCGCCATCGCCCGCATCCTGATCCGCGCCGGCATCCCCGCCGCGATCGCCAACAGCCGTGGGCCGCAATCGCTGACGGCGCTGACCACTGAACTTGGGCCGCGCTTGCAGGCGGTCGACGTCGCCGAGGCGGCGCGGGCGGAGCTGGTGTTCCTGGCCGTGCCTTGGTCGAAGATCCCGGCGGCGGTCGCCGGCCTCGGCCCGTGGGAAGGCCGCATCGTGGTCGATGCCAACAATCCGATCGAGGCGCCGGCGTTCCAGCCGATCGACCTCGGCGGCCAGGCGTCGAGCAGCGTGATCCAGCAACTGGTGCCGGGCGCGCATGTGGTCAAGGCGTTCAATCATCTGCAGGCGGGGCTGCTGTCCAGCGATCCCGCCGCGCAGGGCGGCAAGCGGGTGTTGTTCGTGTCCGGCGACGACGCCGCCGCCAAGGGCGCGGTGATGGCGCTGGTGCGGCAGCTCGGCTTTGCCGACATCGACCTTGGCACGCTCGACGGCGGCGGACGCCTGGCGCAGTTCCCCGGCGGCCCGCTGCCGACGCTGAACCTGGTCAGGCTTGGCTGATCCGGCGTCAACCATTCGACGGCCAGGCCCGCCCGGTTAAATCCCGCAGTGCCGGCTTAGCTCTTGAGCCAGCCGGCTACCCTGCTTTCGTTCTGGCGCATCCAGATGCGCGCCGCTTCACGCGGCGTGTGCTTGCCGACGTTCACCAGGTAATCCATCTCGGTGACGCCGTCCAGGCCCAGCTCGACTTTGGCCAGGGCGGCGCGCGTCTTCGCCGGCAGCGCGCGCAGCTTGTCGCGCGGCGCCACCAGCGAGGCGTGGTTGACGCCGCCGAGCACACCCTTCGGATCCTGCAAGGGGCGCAGCTTGCCGTCGCGGTTCAGGTATTGCGGCGCCCAGGTGGGAAACACGACCCACTTGCCTGCGGCGCGCGCGGCGTCGTAGGTGGCGATCCATTCGGCTGCGGTGCCGGGGCGCAGGCTGTAGCCGGCGGCGTCCAGGCCGTAGGCGGGGATGGCTTTTTGCGATAGCGTGGTGATGGCGGCGCCGGTGCCGATGCCCTGGATTTGCTTGGCCATGCGCGCGGCCACCGCCGGCTTGGCCAGGTCGGCGATGGTGTGGACTTCGCCGGGCGGGACATAGTCGGGCACGGCCCAGAAGAAGCGGGCGCCGTCGTAGAGTTTCGCGACCTCTTCGGCGTCGTTGCCGTAGCGGGTCCAGTAGGCGGCGTGGCCTTCGGGGAGCCATGCGGCGGCCATCAGGTCGAGCGTGCCGTCGGCCAGCAGGGGAAACATTTCCTCATGCGGCCCCTGGCGCACCACGACCGTGTGGCCCAGGCGTTCCAGCACTTCCTGGATCACCGCGCCGGTCACCGCGTAGAAGCTGAGGCCGACCTGGCCCAGCACCACCCTGCCCGCCGCCGACGTCTCAGCGCCGGCCGACGCTGCCTCTGCCGGCGTGGCGGCAGTCGTGCCGGTGGCGGCAGCGGGCGCGTGGGCGGCTGGGGCCTGCGCGGGGGCGGCTGGGGCCTGCGCGACGGCGGCGTTGGCCCGCGCGGGTGCGGCGTTGGCCTGCGCGAGGGCGGCTTTGGCCTGCGCGGGGGCGGCGTTGGCCTGCGCGGGGGCGGCGGTGGCCTGCGCGACAGCGGCGTTGGCCTGCGCGCGGGCGGCGGTGGCCTGCGCGACAGCGGCGTTGGCCTGCGCGAGGACGGCGTTGGCCTGCGTGACGGCGGCTGGGGCCCGCTCGAAAGCGGCAGTGGCGCCAGAGGTGGCGGCTGAGGCGGCCATGGCGGCCAGTGCCAGCAGCGTGCGGCGGCGTGACGCTACCGGTTCTTCATCGAGTGCGCTATGCGTCATGCCATTCCTCCTTTATTTTGCGCGGCGGCGCGTTTCGTAGGCGTCGCCGAAGACTTGCTTGGCCTGGCCGCGCACTTGCACGAACTCCAGCTGCTCGCCTTCCGGACCCTTGGCGTAGATCAGCGACCACCCGTCGGACTTACCGCTGGTGATGCGGTTGGTCAGCGTATCAAGCGGCGCCTGCTTCCGCTCCTGCTCGCTGCCTGCGGCGACGATGCGATTCGCCCTCACATTGTCCATGCCGCGCCTGGCCGATTCCTCCTCCAGATCATGGATGAACTGGTTGAAGTCGACATCGTCGCGCACATAGAAACAGATGTGCATCGATTTCGGAAAGGCGGGGCTGGTGTGCTCGTGCGGCGGCGCGAAGCTGGCGCCGCTGCCCTGCGGCTGGTTGCTGTCGCGGTATTGCAGCAACTCGATCACCACATTGTCGAACTGCACGAAGCGTACGTCCAGCCGCTGTGCTCCGCCGCGCAGGTCCGGCACCCCCAGTGTGCGCGGATTGACCTTGCGCCGCTTGGCCTCCAGCTCCTCGGTGAGCAGCAAGGTGTTGTGGATGACGTCGCCCTGGAAATCGCCGTCGCGCATGATCTCCGTGCCGCCCAGCACCTGCGTGTAGAACTCGAAAGCGCGGTCCATGTTCTGCACCGTGACGCCGAAGTGCTGCACGCCCTGCAGCCTGGCCCCGACCGCGCCGCGATTGCGTGCCGTCGACGTCGATGCGGGACCCTGCGCCACCGCCGGCGCGGCGACGGCCATGGCCGAAGCGGCAATGCCGGTCAGGGTCGCGGCGCCCGCCACGCGCATCAGTTCGCGGCGACGCGGGTTGTTCAATTCATCCAGATCCATTTGTTTTCCTTCGCAAAATTGTTAATGCAAAGGCCCATCATCACCGACCAGCCAGCGCCGGGGCGAGTAAATTATGGTTAATTTTGGTAAGACGGCGGCCGCCGCGCGGCGTCAAAATTGACAACGATTAACCGTCAAATCACAGCGCTGAATACTAGACTGACTCTTTGAATATCCATCAAGGAGTCTGCAATGCCGTACAAACTATTTCCAGTGATGTTAGCGACAATATTGCTCGCCGCGTGCGCCGCCAAGCCTGAGCTGGCGGACAAACCGGCCGTCGGCAAAGTTGAAATCATCGCCGAACTCGATATCACGCCGGGCAACGTCACCGCCTCCAAGGACGGCAGGGTGTTCGCCAGCATCCACGGCATGCGCCGGGGTCCGGTGCAATTGATCGAAGTGACCGGCAAGAATACCTATGTGCCCTTCCCCGACGCCAGCTGGAACGGCAAGCCGGGCTCGGGACCGGATGTCCTGAATACGCCGCACGGCGTGCTGATCGACAGCAAGGAGCGGCTGTGGGTAATCGACCACGGCAACTGGATGGACCAGCCGCAGCCGCCGAAGCTGCTGGCCTTCGACATCGCCACGCGCAAGCTGGCCTATCGCCACGATTTCAACAAGACCATCGCGCCGGCCGACCAGATCCTGCAAGACCTCGCGGTCGACGGCGAGCGCGGCTTCGTGTACATCGCCGATTGCGGCCTCGATCCGGCCATCGTCGTGGTTGACATCAACAAGAACACGGCGCGCCGTTTCAGCAAACATCCGTCGCTGGCGGCCGAGAATGTCGAGCTGGTGGTGGAAGGCAAGCCGTTGCTGTTCCCCGGCGCCGGCGGCGTCATGGGTCCGGCACGGGTCGGCATCAATCCGATCACACTATCGGCCGATGGCGAAACGCTGTACTTCGGACCGATGAACGGCACCGCGTGGTACTCCGTGCCGGCGCGGCTGTTCCGCGACAACGCCCCGGACGCGCAGATCGCCGCCGCCATCCAGCGTGCCGGCTCGAAACCGATCTCGGACGGCGCGGCCACCGATGCCGAGGGCAATCACTTCTTCACCAATCTGCCCGACAACGGCATCGACATGCTGACCGCGCAAGGCGAGCTGCGTCCGCTGGTGCGCGACGCGCGCTTCCTGTGGCCGGACAACGCGCACTTCGGGCCGGACTCGTGGCTCTACGTCGCGGTCAACCAGCTGCACCGCAATCCGATCTTTTCCGGCGCCGGCGACCAGGGGCAGCCGCCGTATCTGATCGCGCGGGTGTGGACCGGCACGCGCGGCCAGCCGGGACGCTGATCAGTGCGACTCTTCGACGGCCAACGCCGCCCTCACGCCGGCGTCGTCGGCCATGCGGGCCATGAAGGCGGCCAGGTTGTTGAGCCCCTTCTGGTCGACCTGCTTGGCGATGGCCCAGCGCGTGACCACGAACAGGTAGGCATCGGCAACCGAGCGGTTGTCGACCAGCCAGTCGCGGCCCGACAGCTGACGGTCCAGCCGCTCCAGGTAGGTGCGGATGTGATGGCGGGCGTTGGCGTGCAGCAGGTCGTCGAGGTCGCGCTGCTCCAGGAAGCGTGACGGCGAGAAGATCGGCTTGAACGCCTTGTGCACGTCGGAGTTGAGGAAGCCGAGCCAGCGCATCACTTCGGCACGTCCGCGCGGCGTGCCATCGCCGACCAGCTTGGCGGCGGGATGGAGGTCGCACAGATAGCCGAGGATGGCGACGTTCTCGGTCAACAGATAACCGTCGTGCTCCAGCAGCGGCACCGTGCCGCCGGCACAGATCGCCAGATAGTCCGGCTCCTTCATGCTGTCCAGGCTCATGCGCACCGGCGTGTAAGGCACGTCCAGCCAGGCCAGCACGATCATGTCGGCCAAGGAACAGGCGCCCTGCATATAGTAAAGTTTCATCTGATTTTCTCCGGTTACAGGATGAGGTGGTGGTTGATTTGCGGCGTGGCCGTCGGCGGCGGGTCGCCCAGCAGTTGGCGCAGGTCGCATTCGATGCCGTGGCAGATGTGCGTGATCGGCACGTCGTTGGCGCCGCCTTCGAACGGGTTCTCGGTGCTTTCGCCGACCTGGTCCAGCGAGACGTACATCCACGCGATCAGCACGCTGAACGGCACCGCCAGCCAGGCCATATTCCCCGCCAACACGCCGGAGACGACGTCATTCAGCCTGTCGAATTCCTTGACCACGCCGAGCGGCAGCAGCAAGGCGAACGACCATACAAAGATGGTGTGGATGATGGCGTACTGCCGTGGATACGGGAAATTCTTGATGCGCTCGGCGCGGCTGTGCAGGTCGATGAATTCCTTCAGCGTCTTCTGCATTTCCATGTGGTGCAGCACCGGCACCTGGTCGCCTGCGAACAGTTGCTTGATCGCCGCGCTTTGCAGCGCCAGCAAGGCGTTGGCCGGACTGGCGGCATGCGCCACCGCGGCCGATTGTTCCGCATCGAGATAGGGACGCAGCGCGGCGTCCAGTGCGACCTCGTGCTCGGCGACGTTATAGCTGCGCGCGCGGTATTCGAAGTTGTAGCGGTTGGCCGCCGCTTCCCACACCTTGCTCAGTCGCAGTTGATAGCGCACGGCGGTCAGCCAGGCCAGATGGCGCTGGATCAGTGCGCGGGTCTGCTCGCCGTTCTTGGGAAAGTCGCGGCAGATCAAGCCCCAATAGCGGCTGCTGCTGGAGATGCTGCTCCAGATCTGCTGCGCTTCGGTGGTGCGCGCATAGGTTTGAGCGTTCTTGAAGCCGACGATGAACGAGGCCGCCGTGCCCAGCAAGGCGGCCACCGCCCACGGCATCGCGATCCAGTGCCAGCCCAGCAGCTGATAGGCCGCCACCTGCGCGGTCGCGACCGCAAGCAGGATGTACGATTTGCGTCGTGTCCAACGGACAAATTCCGTCAGCGCGTAGGATTTTCCGATGTGCATGGTCAGCTTTCAACGTGACGTTGCAGTATGACAGCGCGGAAAATCCCGATTGGTGCGTATAACTCACCACTGTGATGCTAGGCGAGCTTGAGCCGGTTGACGAACCAGCGTCCGGCCGGTCCGGGCGGATGGTCCTTCATGTGGATGGCGTGCATGGAGAAACCCGGCCCCAGCGCGGCGTGCGGCTCCAGCGCGATGCGCACCAGCTTGCCCGTACGCAGGTCGTCGTCGACCATGTGCAGCGGCATGTAGCCCCAGCCCAGACCGGCGCGCAGGAAGGCGTGCTTGGCGCCGAGGTCGGCCAGCCGCCAGGTCTGCGGCGACATCACGCCAAAGTTGCGTCCGGCCGTCAGCGAGGAGCGGTCGGTCAGCACCAGTTGCACGTGCTTGCCGGCTTCCTGTTGCGAAACCGGCGTCGCCACGGCGGCCAGCGGATGGCCCGGCGCGACTACCGCCACGGCGGCGACGCTGAGCAGAAATTCGGAGGCGCAGCCGGACGGAATTTCCGGCAGCGAACCGATGATCGCGACCCGGCAATGGCCTTCGACCAGCGGCTGCACCACCGCGCCCAGCGCTTCGACGTACAGGCGCAGCGGCGTGCCGGGAAAGGCTCGGTGGAAGGACTGCACCGCCGCCGTCAGCGTGGCGATGGGGAACATCACATCGACCGCGACCGCCAGTTCCGGTTCCAGCCCTTCGGCCAGCGTGCGCGCCTTGGCCTTGAAGGCATCCATGCCGGCGGCGGCCTGGCGCGCCTGCTCCAGCAGCGCCCTGCCCGCCTCGGTCAGTTGCGGATAGCGGCCGGTACGGTCGAACAGCGCGAAACCGACCTGCTGCTCCAGGTTCGCGAGCGTGGTGCTGACCACCGACTGCGCCCGGCGCAGCTTGCGGCCGGCGGCCGAAAAACTGCCCTCGTCGGCGGCGGCGATAAAGGTGCGCAACTGGTCCATCGACATGGCGTCAAGCATATATATCTACTTCCTGAATACTATCCATCCAATTATATAGGCTATTCAGATAGATGACGGAGATCTAATATCGCTTCAACAACCAAGGAGCCAGTCATGATCCAAGCACAAAGAAAACTGACCTATCGCACCCGCGGCCGCCGCCATGGCGCCATCACGCGCTTGGTCAGCCCAGGCGATGTCGGCCAGATGATCAAGCCTTTCGTTTTCCTCGACCACTTCAAGATGGAGGCCGATCGTGGCGGCAAGATGGGCATGCATCCGCATTCAGGCATCGCCACCGTCACCGTCATCTTCGACGGCGCCGTCGAGTATAGCGAAACCACCGGCAGCGCCGGCGTGCTGCGCACCGGCGGCGTGGAGTGGATGGCGGCCGGTAACGGCGTCTGGCACGACGGCGGACCGGTCGAAGGCCAGGGCGTGCACGGCTTCCAGCTGTGGCTGGCGCTGCCAACCGAAGATGAAAACGGCCCGTCGCACAGCCAGTACCTGGCGGCCGAGCAGGTGCCGCATTACGGCCCGGCGCGTGTGATCATCGGCGCCTACGGCGACGCGGTCAGCGCCATCCAGCCGCGCGCGTCGATCAACTACCTGCATGTGAAGCTGGCCGACGGCGAGCGCTGGACCTACGCCCCGCCGGCGGGACACGATGTGGCCTGGGTATCGGTCGGCGCCGGCGCGCTGCTGGCGGCCGGTACGGTGATCGGCCAGGAGGTGGCGGTGTTTGAAGAATGCAACGCGGCGATCGAATTCGTGGCCGAAGGCGCGACCGAGTTCGTGCTGGGATCGGCGGTCAAGCATCCGCACGACTTGGTCACCGGCTACTACTCGGTGCACACCAGCGAGGCCGCGCTGGCGCAGGGCGAGCGCGAGATCGAGCGCATCGGCAAGCAACTGCGCGCGGCGAACCTGATCTAGCCCTTGCTGAACAGCGCCTGCAGATCGCCATAAGCCATGGCGTTGGCGAGCAGCGGGCCGGCGTTGCCGGTGGCCAGGAAGCCCTTGGCCATGTCGGCGGCGACGGCCCACAGCGCTTGCGGAATGCCGGAACCGGCGCTCAGGCGCGCCACGCCCAGGCCGTGCAAGGCATCGGCGGACGGCAGGCCCGGCCAGTCCATCACGTTGAGCGGCAAGCCGGCGCCGGCCGCCACCGCTTCGATCTCTCCGGGCTTGCAGATGCCGGGCACGAACAGGCCGTCGGCGCCGGCCGCCTTGTAGAGCGCGGCGCGCCGCAGAACCTCGGCCACGCGCTCGCCTTCCGGCGCCAGGCCACGCAAGTACACGTCGGTGCGGGTGTTGATGAAGAGGTCCTTGCCCGCTTGCGCCGCCAGCCGCTTGATGGCGGCGATCTTGTCGGCCAGCAGTTGCGGCGCGGCGCCGCCGTCCTCCAGATTGATGCCGGCCACGCCGGCGTCGATCAGGCGTTGCGCGTGCTGCGCGACCACGGCGGCATCATCCGAGTAGCCGTTTTCCAGATCGACCGTCAGCGGCACCGTCAGCACGCGCGCGATGTTCAGCGCGACGCCGATGGCGATCTCGGCCGGCATGCTGTCGCCGTCGGCATAGCCCATGGCCCAGGCCACGCCGGCGCTGGTGGTGGCGATGGCCGGCGCGCCCAGGCTTTCAAACAGGCGCGCGCTGCCGGCGTCCCAGGCGTTGGGCAGGTGCAGCAGTTTGTTGCCATCGTGCAGTTGCTTGAATGCGGTAAAACCTGGACTCATGTTCCCTCCTGGTGCGAATTGTTCTTCATGGCGTGTTTGTTCTTGTACATGTCGGCGTCGCCATGCGCCAGCAGACGCGCGATGTCGGCGTCGCCGTCGGGCGGCAATTCGACCTGGCCGACGCTGAAGCAGATCTCGTAGCCGCGCCGGTCCGCTTCGTTGCGTTCGTTGATGGCGGTGCGCAGGCGATTCACCACCAGCGCGGTTTCGTCGCGGCTGGAATTGATCAGCAACGCGACGAATTCATCGCCGCCCATGCGTCCCGGCAAGTCGCTGCTGCGCAGCACCTTGCGTAGCGTCTCGGCAAATACCTTCAGCGCGCGGTCGCCTTCGGCGTGGCCGAAATTGTCGTTGATCTGCTTGAAGCGGTTCAGGTCGAAAAACAACAGCGAGGCCGGCTTGTCCATGCGCGCACACAGTTGCAGCGCCTGCGGCGCGGCCGCCTCGAAGCCGCGCCGGTTCAGCAGCGTGGTCAGCTCGTCGACGGTGGCCATCTGCACGGCGGCCATTTCCTGTTCGACCATCGCGGCCAGGTCGCGCAACAGCGACACGTCCTCGGCGCTGAACTGGCGCGGTTCGAAGTCGATCAGGCACAGCGAGCCGAGCCGCGCGCCGCCCGGCACCTCCAGCGGGCAGCCGGCGTAGAAGCGGATGAACGGCGCCTGCGTCACATATGGATTGTCGTGGAAGCGCGGATCGTTGCGCGTCTCCGGCACCAGCAGCACGCCGTCGTTGACGATGGCGTGGGCACAGAACGACAGTGCGCGCGGCACCGGCCCGGACGCCTGGCCGGCGCAGGACAGCGCGAACACCGCCTCGTCGTCGACCAGCGTGACCTTGGCCACGGGAACGCCGAACAGCCGCTTGGCCAACCGCGTCAGGCGGTCGAAGCGTTCATCGGGCAAGGCGTCGAGCAGGCCGAGCGAGTGCAGCACATGAATCCGCTGGGCTTCGTTGGTGGGCGTCTGCGGTGCTAACATCGTCATCCCCCGTGGCAAGATTGATCCTGCATTATGCGCCAGCTTCAGAACAAACTGGCTTGCGACGTGGTCAGGCTGGAAAAACTGTCGTGCATCGGCAGCAGGATCGAATCGGCGATCGGTTGCAGCTGTTTCGTCAGGTAATGTTCGTAGTCGATGTGGGAGCGCATCGCCTCCAGCGGCTCCGGGCCGCCGGTGGTCATCACGTAGCTGATCCAGCCGCCGTTCTGGTAGCGCAGCGGGCGGCGCTGGGCCTGGTTGTATTCGTCGGCCAGGCGCGCCGCGCGCACCTGCGGCGGCACGTTGACCTTGTACTCGTCCAGCGGCTGGCGCAGGCGCTTGCGGTAGACCAGCAGCTCGTCGAAATCGCCGGACATCGTCTTCTGCGCATAGTCGCGCACGAAGTCCTGGTAGGGCTGGTCCTTGAAGATGCGCGTGAACAGCCCCTGCTGGAACTGCTGCGCCAGCGGCGTCCAGTCGCTGCGCGCCACTTCCAGGCCGCGATAGATCACTTCCTCTTCGCCCTTGGCGTTGATGGTCAGGCCGGCGTAGCGTTTCTTGCTGCCGGTGTCGGTGCCGCGGATGGTCGGCATGAAGAATTTCTGGTAGTGGGTGTCGAACTCGATCTCGAGGTGGCATTCCAGGCCCAGCTTGTCCTTCAGCGTGGTGCGCCACCATTGGTTGATGCGGTCGGCCAGGCCTTGGCCAATGGCCAGCGCTGCGTCGTTGGCGTATTCCTGTTTCAGCCAGATGAAGATCGAATCGGTGTCGCCGTAGATGACGTCGTAGCCCTCGGCCTCGACCAGTTCGCGGGTCTGCTTCATCATCTGGTGACCGCGCAGCGTCACCGACGATACCAGGCGCGGATTGAAGAAGCGGCACTCGGTCGCGCCCAGCACGCCGCAGAAGGAATTCATCAGCAGCTTCAGCGCCTGCGACAGCGGCTCGTTCCTGGCGCGCTTGGCGGCGTCGCGCTGTTTCCAGATCTGGGTGGTGATCTCCGGCAGGCAATGGCGGGTGCGCGAGAACACGGTGCCGTTGACGCCCTCCACCACCGAGGCCGGATCGTCGGCGTGCTCGCCTTCGACCAGCCCGACCGGATCGACCAGGAAGGTGCGGATAATCGACGGGTACAAGCTCTTGTAGTCGAGCACCACCACCGAATCGTACAGCCCCGGCTTGGAATCCATGACGAAGCCGCCCGGCGAAGCGCCGCCGGAGATGTCGCCGACGCTGGGCGCGACGTAGCCTTCGCGGTGCATGCGCGGCAGATAGTGGTGGCCAAAGGCGGCGATCGAGCCGCCGAGGTGGTCGGCTTGCAAGCCGGTGACGGTGGCGCGTTCGATCATGAAAGCCAGCAGGTTGGCCTTGTCGAAGATGCGCGTGACCAGTTCGCAATCCTTCAGGTTGTAGTGCGCCAGCGCCGGCTTGTCTTCCTGGAAGCGGCGCTCGATCTCGGCCATCTTGTCGTAGACGTCGCCGATGTCCTTGCCCTCGCCCAGCATGGACTGGGCCACGTTCTCCAGGCTGAAGGATGGGAAGGTCCACGACGCCGCCTTGAGCGCATCGATGCCGTCGAGGACGATGCGGCCGACCAGCGGCGCGAACAGGTAGCCCTGCTTGCCCGGATGCTCGCGCCACTCGATGGTCTTGCCCTCGCGGCCGAGGGTCAGCGGAATGCGGTGCTTGTCGGCGTTCTTTTGCAGCACGTGCAGGTCGAACTGCACCACGTTCCAGCCGATCAGCACATCGGGATCGTGGCGCGCGAACCAGCTGTTGAGGCGTTCGATCAGCTGGCGCGGGGTGGCGCAGTATTCGAGGTCGAAGTCGATCTGCTGCGACGAGGCGGCCGGCGGCTCGCCGAGCATGTAGACCTGACGCTGGCCGCAGCCTTCCAGCGCGATCGAATACAGGTCGCCGTAGGCGCTGGTCTCGATGTCGAGCGACACCATCTTCAGCGTGGGGCGGTAGTCGGGCGCGGGCTTGAGCTTGCAGTTGTGGATCACGGCGCCGCTGACGTGGCCGCCGTCGATCTGCACGCCGGCGGTGATGAAGCGTTCCATCAGATAGCGCTCGGGCGGGCGGATATCGGCCTCGTACAGTTTGATGCCGTGGTCGCGCAGCGTGCGCTCCAGCGCGGTCAGCTGCTTGTAGCGTGACGCATAGATGCCGATCACCGGCTGCTGCTCGAAGGTCTTGAGCTCCAGCGCGCGCAGCTCGAAGCCGCCGTCGGGCAGCTGGGCCTCGATGGCGTCGCGCAGCGAGGCTTCGGCGAAGGCCACGGACGTTTGCGCGGTGAGGCGGATCTTGCGCGGACCGTCGTCGGTCGCCAGCCAGAACTCGATCTCCGTCCCCTGGGCCGTATCGCGCCAGTGGCGGGTCAGAATAAAGCCATTGTGGGAGGTGTGCGTCATGCGCGAATTATACTGTACGCGCATACAGCCTGCCCGGTAAAAAACTCCGGGGTCAGAGCTAAAAACTGGACACGGGCTCTACCGTAGCGACCGCTACGGTAGAGCCCGTGTCCAGTTTTTAGCTCTGACCCCGGAGTGAGGGGGACATTTGCTGGCTTAGTATTTCACGTCCAGCTTGACGCTGAAGTAGCGGAACACGTCGCGCGGCGGGACCCAGCTGCTGGCCGAGACTTGCGGCGAGGTCGCGGTCGGGCCGGCGCGGAACGACGATGGACCACTCGAGTTCGCATTCGGGATGTAGAACCGGTCGAACAGGTTGTTGACCCGGAAGCTCAGCTTGTACTTGTCCTGCGCATCGCGGATACCAAAGCCCAGGTCGGTGATGCTGTACGGCTTGTTGACCGAGAATGGATCGTTGTTGATGTTGGTGTTGTACTTGCTCTGGTAGCGCACGTTCAGATTCACGAATCCCTTGAACGGCATGGTCGGAATCAGGAAGTCGTAGTTGGCGCCGATGTTGGCCTTGATCTTCGGCGTGCCCGGAAACACGCCGCCGCTCAGGTCCTGCACACCCGTGGTCGATCCGGCCACGATCGGGAAACAGGCCGCGTTCTGGCCGGCGATCGAGCCGTTGGCGGCCAGCTTGGTGCCGCCCACCGCGACGTTGGTCGAGTCGCTATAGCATGGACCATTTTTCCATTTTTCGATCGTCGGCAGCGTGAACGCCAGCGCCGCGTTGACCGTCAGATCCTTGGCCAGCAAGGCGTTGGCGTCGATCTCGAAACCGTGGGTGCGGATGTTCGGGATCGAGTTCAGCTGGCTGTAGATGGTCGGGTCGTTCGGCAGCACATAGGTGATGTTCTGCTGGTAGTTGAAGAAGTCCGAGTTGTAGTACGTGGCCGCCACCGACATGCGGTTGTTGAACAGGTTGGCCTTGGTGCCGATCTCGAAGCTCTGGCTGGTTTCCGGACGAATCGGGAACGCCGCCACCGCCTTCAGGCCCGACGTCACGTCGTAGGCCTCGCCCTTGTAGCCGGTCGACACCTGCGAGTAGACCATCCATTCCGGCGTGATCTGTTTCTGCAGGCTGACCTTGCCGGTGGTGGCGACGTCGGAGTTGCCGATGCTCTGGAACTGGTCCACGCCGACCGGACCCGGCTTGAACGAGGCCACCGTCAGCTGGTCGGTGAAGTAGTTGCGCTTGTAGTGGTAGCCGGAGATTTCCTCGTTGACGCGCAAGCCGGCCGTCAGGGTCCAGGTCGGCAGGAATTCCCACGACGCCTGGCCGAACACCGCCTTGTTGGTGTTGTAGATGTCGGTGTAGTAGTTGGTCGGGCTCGACGGCGAGTTGGCGTTGCAGGCCACCGGCGCGACGCAATAGCCGCGGATGAAGTGGCGGTAGATCTCGTTGTGCGCCACCCACAGGCCGGCCACGTATTTGAAGGTGCCGGTGTCCGGCGAGACGTAGCGGATCTCCTGCGTCTTGGAGCGGATGTCGTAGGTGCCGAACTGGTTGTTGTCGATGGTCGGGACGGTCTGGCCGGACGGGGCGATGGTCGGCACGTCGGCGAAGTCCTGGTCGCGGAAGTCGTTGGCCAGGTACTTGCTGTACGAGGTGATCGACATCAGTTGGGCGTCGTTCGGCAGCGTCCACGACACCTTCAGGCCGACGCCGCGGTCGGTCGAGATCAGGCCGGTCGGGAAGTCGCGGCGCACGTTGCGGTTGCCCGGATCGTTGACGTTGATGCCCTTCAGGATGGTGCTGGCCGGCAGCAGCGGATTACCGTTCAGGTAGACGTTGTCGAGGCCGATCGGGGTCGACACCTGGTTACCCGCCGCCAGCGAACCGGTGCGCAGGAAGAAGCCGTTAACGGCGGTCACGCCACGGGTGTTGTCCTGGGCGTTGTAGCGCGGCGTCAGGTCGACCGAGATGTTCTCGGTTGGATTCCATTGCAGCTTGGCCATGAAGGTCTTGCCGCCCGAACCGTTGACGTCCTTGCCGTCGGTCAGGTTGTGGAAGGTGCCCGGCAGGCGGGTCTTGCTGGCGTACAGGCGCATCGCGAACTCGTCGTTGATGCGGCCGCCCATCGAGGCGTTGACGCGCCATTCCTTGTCGTCGGTCAGGTAGGTGCTGGCGCGATACACCATCGGCCCGGCCAGCGGCTTGGTGACGATGTTGACCGCGCCGGCCACGGCGGATTTGCCGAACAGCGTGCTCTGCGGGCCTTTCAGCACCTCGATGCGCGCCACGTCGGCCAGGTCTTTGAACGCCTGGAACTGGGTGGCGATCGGGATGTCGTCGATGATCACGGCCACGTCGGATTCGACGCCGATGCCGACCGAGACGGTGCCGATGCCGCGCATGAAGATCGCGTTGTTGGCGGCGGTGGTGCCGGAGTTCAGCGTCAGCGACGGCATCAAGGCCACCACGTCTTCGATCTCGCGGATGTTGGTGCGCTGGATTTCCTGCTCGCTCATGACCGAGATGGCCATCGGAACGTTTTCCAGTTTTTCCACGCGCTTGTTGGCGGTCACCACCACGGTTTCCAGCGTGCCGGGCTTGGTGGTCGATTCTTCCTGCGCCTGCGCGCCGTGCGCGAACAACGCCAGCGCCAGGGCGGACGCCATCGGCGTCATTTTGATGGTTTTGATCATGGTCGTCTGCTGCTTGTAATTGTTGTTAAACACTATTGTCCCCTAATGAACAGAGATGAAAACTGCGATGCCGCGTCGGCCTCCTGAGTTGCGATTTAGTTAAGTTAAAGCATTACCAAAAAATCTGTAATCAGCGCCATTATACGAGGTTTAATGCCAAGTTAAACGGTTTCTGGTACCGGTACCAGTTGTATGATGACTTAGGTTAATCCAAGCTATTTTGGATGTCAATAATTTTTGGAAATGACAGCTATGAGATTTGTAAATGGCGTGCGCTGCGCAACATAAACATGCCGTAATGACATGTTTACAGGCGCGTCAGGCGCTGTCGCGTTCGACGATGGAAAAGCCGATGTCGACGATGCCGTCGCGTACTTCGCGTTCCTCGGAACGCTCGACGATGAAGCGCGCCGCCGTGGCGCCGATGCGGGCGCCGTCGATGCGCACCGTGGTCAGCGCCGGATGCAGATCGCGCGCGAAACTGAGGTCGCCCAGGCCGACGACGGCCAGCCGCCCCGGCACGGCGATGCCCTGCGCTTGGGCCTCGGTCAGCACGCCCAGCGCCACCATGTCGGAACTGCAGAACAGCGCGTCGATGTCGGGATGGCGCGCCAGCAGCTCGCGCAGGCCGGCGCGGCCCATGCCGACGTTGGTCGGCGCCGGCACCAGCCAGCCCGGCACCTCGGTCGCGCCGGGCGCGGCCATGCCGAGTTCGATCGCGGTGTCGGAGAAGGCTTTCATGCGGCGCTGCGCACGCTGGTCGTTGGCGCTCAGCGTGGCGACGCGGCGCTTGCCCTTGCTATGCAGGTAGCGCGCCACCGCCTCGCCCACCTTCTCGTGCGAGAAGCCGACCAGCATGTCGATCGGATTCGGCGTCAGGTCCCAGGTCTCGACCACCGGGATGCCGCTGGTCAGCAGCCGCTGGCGGCCCTGCGGCGAGCGCATGATCCCGGTCAGCACCACGCCGTCGGGACGGCGGCCGATGATGGTCTCCAGCAGCTCGTCCTCGCGCGAATCCTCGTAGCCGGACTGGCCCAGCATCAGCTGGTAGCCATAGGCCGCCAGCGACGCGGTGAGCGACTGCACCATCTCCAGGAACACGTTGCCGGAGATGGTAGGGATCACCGCCGCCACCAGCCGGCTCTTGCGCGAGGCCAGGCCGCCGGCCAGCATGTTCGGCACGTAGCCGGTCTGCTCGACGGCGCTGCGCACGCGCTTGAGGATTTGTTCCGACACCGCGTTCGGCGTGTTGAGCGCGCGCGACGCGGTGATCGGCGCCACGCCCGCCAGCGCCGCCACGTCGCGCAAGGTGGTGCCGCCGCTTTTACGGCGGCTGCGGCGCGGCGGTGGAAGGATGAGGTCTTTTTTGGTTGCCGGGGTATCGTCCATGCGGCGATTCTAACATCCGATTTTGCGGCCGCCTATTTGTAGCGCGCCAGCTCCATCTTGCCGATCTGGCTGCGGTGCACCTCGTCCGGACCGTCGGCCAGGCGCAGCGAACGCGCGCTGGCGTAGGCGTGCGCCAGGAACGGGTCGGCCATGCCGCCGCCGCCCTGCACCTGGATCGCCCAGTCGATGACCCGGCAGGCCATGCTCGGCGCGGCCACCTTGATCATCGCGATCTCCTTGGCCGCGACCTTGTTGCCGACCGTGTCCATCATGTGCGCGGCGTTGAGCACCAGCAGGCGCGCCTGGTCGATCATGATGCGCGCCTCGGCGATGCGCTCCAGCGTCACGCCCTGCTCCGCCACCGGCTTGCCGAAGGCGACCCGCGACAGGCTGCGGCGGCACATCTGCTCCAGCGCACGCTCGGCCAGGCCGATCAGGCGCATGCAGTGGTGGATGCGTCCCGGTCCGAGGCGGCCTTGCGCGATCTCGAAGCCGCGTCCCTCGCCCAGCAGCAGATTGGTCGCCGGCACGCGTACGTTGTCGAACACGATTTCGGCGTGGCCGTGCGGCGCGTCGTCGAAACCGAACACCGGCAGGTGGCGCAGGATGTTGACGCCCGGTGTGTCGCGCGGCACCAGGATCATCGACTGCTGCTTGTGGCGGCTGGGGTTATCGGGATCGCTCTTGCCCATGAAGATGAACACCGCGCAGCGCGGATCGTTGGCGCCGGACGACCACCATTTGCGGCCGTTGATCACGTAGTCGTCGCCGTCGCGGACGATGGAGCTGGCGATGTTGGTGGCGTCGGACGAGGCGACGTCCGGCTCGGTCATGCCGAAGCAGGAGCGGATGCGGCCGTCGAGCAGCGGTTCCAGCCAGTCGCGCTGCTGCTCGGGCGTGCCGTAGCGCGCCAGCACCTCCATGTTGCCGGTGTCCGGCGCCGCGCAGTTGAACACCTCCGGCGCGAAGTGCGCGCGGCCCATGATCTCGCACAGCGGCGCGTATTCGAGGTTGGTCAGGCCGGCGCCGTGTTCGGAGTCGGGCAGGAACAGGTTCCACAGGCCGGCGGCGCGCGCCTCGCGCTTCAAGTCCTCCATGATCCGGGTCGGCAGCCAGGCGTTGCCGGCGGCGCGGTTGGTCTCGATCTCGGCGTGGAAGCGCGCCTCGTTCGGATAGATGTGCTGTTCCATGAAGGCGGTCAGGCGGGCTTGCAGCGCCTGTACTTTCGGGCTGTAGTCGAAGTCCATGGTGGTTCCTTATCGGTAGGTGACGGCGCCGGGTTGGCCCAGCCATTCCAGGTGCGCGTAGTTGTTCAGGTAGCTCAAGGTGAACTGGCCGGGGCGTTGCAGCAGCTTGGTGACGGCGCAATTGGCCAGCGTCCAGTTCATCTCCATCACCTGATAGTCCTGCAGGCCGAGCAGGTGCTGCATCAGCGTCGAGATCACGCCGCCGGAGGTGAACACGATGGTGGCCTGCTTGCTGCTGTCGGTGTCGAGGCGCTCCAGCGCGGCGACGCAGCGGCGCCGGAACGCCGGCCAGGTTTCCTTGTAGTCGTCGTCATGCCAGCCGCCCATCCAGCGCTGCATCGCGGCGCGGAACAGATGCTCCAGCGCGCGCGGCGGATCGACGTGGCGCGCCAGCAGCGCCTTGAACGCGACCGCGTCGGCGAACTCGGGGCAATGGCGCAGCAGCACCTCGTGATGATCGAATTCGGCGAAGCCCTGGTCGGTGATCCAGTCCGCCTCCGCCAGTTGTGGCTTCGGCAGCTCGGCCAGGCAGGTGTCGGCGGTCTGGCGATGGCGCGCCATGCCGCCGGTGACCACCCGCTGAAACGACTGGCGGCCGTTGGCATACCACTGGCCCAGCAGGCGGGCCTGCTCGTAGCCGAGCTCCGACAGCTGGTCGTAATTGACGGCGCCGAACGACGCCTGGCCGTGACGCACCAGGAAAATTTGTCCCATATCGTTTTCATTCCCTCATAAACAGGCACCAGCTTAACGGCCGGCCTATAATTCATCAAATGAATAGTATTAATTCACCCGCATAAATCCCATGCATATATCGAAAGTCGATCTCAATCTGTTCATCGTGTTCGAAGCGATCTACGCCGAGGGCAGCATCACGCGCGCCAGTCTGAAGATGAACCTGACGCAGCCGGCCATCAGCCACGCGCTGAACCGGCTGCGGCAACTGTTCGACGACCCGCTGTTCGAACGGCAGGGTCACGTGATGGTGCCGACGCCGCTGGCACGCTCCATCATAGACCCGGTGCGGCAATCGCTGCGCGGCTTTGAAGTGACGTTGAACGGCGTCGAGCGGTTTGAAGCGGCCGGCAGCGAGCGCAGTTTCTCGCTGGCGCTGCGCGACGTGCTGGAAGCGAGCGTGCTGCCGCCGCTGATGGCGCGGGTGGCGCGGGAAGCGCCGCTGGTCGGGCTGAACACCTTGCAGGTCGGACGGCGCGAACTGGAAAGCGAACTGGCGGCGGGCACGCTGGACGCCGCGATCGACATCCTGCTGCCGCTGTCGAACGACATCCGCCGCACGCTGCTGGCGACCGATCAGACGGTGGTGCTGGTGCGGCGCGATCATCCGGCGGTAAGGGGCACGCTGGATCTGGACGGTTATCTGACACTGGAGCACATCCAGACCAGTTCACGCCGGCGCGGGCCGGGGCTGGAGGATTTCGAGTTGAGCCGGTTGGGATTGCAGCGGCGGATACGCCTGCGCTGCCAGCACTACTTCGCCGCATGCCGTGTCGTGAGCCAGACCGACCTGGCGCTGACGATGCCGGAGCGGCTGGCGCGCGTGGTCAATCAGCAGTTCGGCAACCAGATCCTGGGGGTGCCGCTGCAGATGCCGTCGCTCGACATCTACCTCTACTGGCACGCCAACGTCGACGCCGACCCGGCCAGCCTCTGGCTGCGCGGGCAGATCAACGACGCTGTGCTCGTGACCTAAAAACTCCGGGGTCAGAGCTAAAAACTGGACACAGGCTCAACCGTAGCGGCCGCTACGGTTGAGCCTGTGTCCAGTTTTTAGCTCTGACCCCGGATTATTGGGACACGCACTCAGCAGGTTGGCGGGGTACCGGCGGCGATGGCGAGGACGGCTTTCGAGATGTCGGCGGCGATCCGGGCGACGGCGCGGCGGTGGCCGGCCACCAGCGCGTCGTAGCCGGCGGCGACCTGCTCGTTGGCGACGCTGCGGCAGGTCAGCACCTTGCTGCTGCCCACCAGCCGCACGCTCCATACCGCGTCGATCAAGGCGTACTGCCCCGGCGCGGATTCGAAACGCTGCACGTTGGTGCTGATGCGGTACACCGGCGCGCTGTCCGGCGTCGGCGTGCGGAACACGTCGATCGTCCCCAGCTCGCCCGATATCGCCAGCGACAAGGCCTGCCCGATCTCCGACGCCGGCGGCGACGACCAGCGCTCCTGCTCCAGCAGATCGATCCTCCCCGCGCCGGTGCTCACCACCAGCTGGTTGCGCGCCACCTGCTGCGGCACCGTCACCGCCGGCACTTCGATGTAGTAGGCGGCGCGCGGGGCCTTGGCTTCCGTGACGCCCATGCCGTTACTCAAGCTGTAGAAGCGCTCCGGCGGCGCGCTGGCGCAGCCGGCCAGCAACGCCAGCGCTACGGCGCCGGCGGCGGCATTCATTGGTCGCATCATTTCTGTTCTCCTTTTTTCTCCTGCTTGCCGCGTATCAGCGACTCGGGATGACGCTCCAGATAATCCGACAGCGCGTTCAGCGATTGCATCGTCTGCGTCAGCTGCTGCAACGCTTCGCGCAGGTCCGACTGCACCGGCGAATCCTTCTGCAACAGCTGGTCGGCGGTGCTGAAGGTCTTGCGTGCCGCGCCCAGCGTGTCCTTCATCTCCGGCACCACCTGCGTATCGAGCTGCTTGAACAGCACGTTGGCGGTCTTCAGCGTGTCGCGCAGGTTGTTGCCGATTTCTTCAAACGGCACCTTGTCCAATTTGCGCGCGATGCTGGAGAGCTGCGTCTGTAACTCGTCCAGACTGTTCGGCACCGTCGGCACCTCCATCGGATACTGCGTCACGTCGACCTTGACCTTGGCCGCGTTGGGGAAGAAGTCCAGCGCCACGTACAACTGCCCGGTCAGCAGGTTCCCGGTGCGCAGCTGGCCGCGCAGCCCGCGTTCCACCATCCGCTCCAGCACCAGCGGGCCGGCGTTGCGATCCTGGTCGTCGGCCAGCGTCTTCTGGAAGCTGCGTCCCAGCCGCGCCGGATACATGTCGACCGTGACCGGCATGCGGAAGCTTTTCTTGACCGGGTCGAATTCGACGCCCACCGAGCGTACTTCACCCATGACGATGCCGCGGAAGTCCACCGGCGCGCCCGGAGACAAGCCGCGCAGCGATTGATCGAAGTACAGCACCGTGGTGATCGGCGTGCCGTCCGGTTCGCGCAGCGCGCTGGCCTGGTCGGCCGCCAGCAGGAAGTTGCTGCCGGCCGCCGCCACCGCGTCCGGCTTCTGCCCGGTCATCGATTCGAAGGCGATGCCGCCCACCAGCACCGCCGCCAGCGATTGCGTGTTGACCTTGAAGCCGCTGGAGTCGAGCCGCACGTCGACGCCGCTGGCATGCCACCAGCGCGTGTTCTTGCCGACATACTGGTCGTACGGCGCGGTGACGAATACCCCGATCTTCACGCCGCGCCCCTTGTCGTCGAGGTCGAAGCTGGTCACCTGCCCCACCTGGATGCGGCGGTAGAAGATCGGCGAGCCGACATCGACCGAGCCGAGGTTGTCGCTGTGGAGCGTGTAGGCGCTGCCCTTCTCGTCGCCCGCGACCTGCGCCGGCTTTTCCAGCCCGACGAATTCCTTGCTGGTCTCTTCGGACTTGCCGGCGTCGACGCCGATGTAGGCGCCGGACAGCAAGGTGCCCAGCCCCGATACGCCGCTGGCGCCGACGCGCGGCCGCACCACCCAGAAGCGCGAATCGGCGGCGGTGAAGCGGCTGGCGCCCTTGCTCATCTCGATCGTCACCAGCACCTTGGACAGGTCGCGCGACAGCGATATGGTGCGCACCAGACCAATGTCGACGTCCTTGTACTTGACCTTGGTCTTGCCCGGCTCCAGCCCATCGCCGGTGCGGAAGCTGACCGTGACCGTCTCGCCCTGGTCGATGATGGACTTGGCCACCAGCGCCACGCCGATCAGCGCCGCCAGCAGCGGTATCAGCCACACCAGCGACGGCAGCCAGCGGCTGGCCTTTTCCACGTGCGGTTGCGGCAGCGGCGGCGGCGCGCCGTTCTCGTTTTCAGACATGCTTCTCTCCAGATGTATCGATGGGATCCCAGATCAGGCGCGGATCGAACTGCATGGACGCGATCATGGTCAGCACCACCACCGCGCAAAACGCCATCGCTCCCGGTCCGGCCGTGATCACGGCCAGCGACTGGAAGCGCACCAGCGCCACCGTCAGCGTAATGACGAAAATATCGAGCATCGACCAGCGGCCGACGAATTCAACGATCCGGTATAACACCGTGCGTTGCAAGGGCTGCCAGCGCGAGCGCCGCTGCGCGGTGTAGGCCAGCAGCGACAACGAGGCCAGCTTCAGCACCGGCACCACGATGCTGGCGATGAAGATGATCACCGCCAGCGCGGGCGAGCCGCTGGTCCAGAAGTAGACCACGCCGCTGATGATGGTGTCGTCCTCCTTGCCGAACAGAGAGGAGGTGTACATCACCGGCAGCAGGTTGGCGGGGATGTAAAGGATGGTGGCCGCCAGCAGGAAGGCCCAGGTGCGGCCGACGCTCTGCCGGCGACGGCGGTGCAGCCTGGCGCCGCAGCGTTGGCAGTACTGGCGCTGCTTGCCGAACTCGCGCGCCGCGACCAGGCCGCAGGCGGGGCAGTCGATCAGCGGCTTGCCGGCCAGCGCCTGATAGTTGAAGGTCTGCTGCGCGGCGCGGCGCGGTCCCGGCAGGTGCTCGCCGATATTCCACAGGATTTTCGGATCGAAGGCCGTCACGATGGCCAGCATCAGCGTCAGCGCGCCGAAGGCGAACAGGCCCGGTTGCACCAGCACCTGCGCCAGGCTGGTCATCTTGACGATGGTGATCAGGATGCCGATCATCAGCACCTCGGTCATGCCCCAGCGTCGCGCGGCGCCCACCGCGCGCAGCAGATGGTCGAAGCCGGGCGGACGGTAGCCGCCGCGCAGCGCCAGCGTCACATACAGCAGAGAGCCCAGCTCCACCGCCGGCAGCAGGATCGTGAACAGGAAGACGACGATCGCCACCAGCTGCATCTGCTCCAGCCACATGACGCGGATGGCGCCCAGCAGCGTGGCGCTGGTGCTGTAGCCGTTGATCTCCAGCTCGACGATGGGGAAGCACTGCGCGATCAGGAAGGTGAAGATGGCGGCCAGCGTGATGGCGGCCATACGGCTGGCGTCGGAATGAATGCCGCGATACAGGATGGCCTGGCAGCGCACGCAGCGCGCTTTTTCGCGCGGGCGCACCGGGCGGCGCAGATGCAGCACGCCGCAGTCGTGACAGGTGATCAAGTCGTATCGATGCACAGGCCGGCCATAGGGTCAATAATGACCCTATGATACGACACTCGGGCGAAACGACTGTGTACGCTCGGACACATTCGCCCGAAGCCGGGCGATGTCGCTCAGCCCAGGAAATCCAGCAGCGTGGCGGCGACGATTTTGGTGGCCTTCCTCAAATCCTCCAGCAGCAGCCGCTCGTCTGCTTTCTTGGCGTTCGACTCCGGCACGGTGCGCGGGCCGGCGCCGTACAGCACCGCTGGAATGCCATGTTCGCCGTACAGGCGCGCGTCCGCATACAGCGGCGTGCCCTGCGCCGGGATGGTCTCGCCGATGACGCTTTGCGCGTTGCGTTGCAGGCTGTCGACCAGCTTTTGCGTGCCAGGCAACTCGCGCAGCGCGTGCGACAGCAGCAGGCGCTTGATATCCAGCGTGATGCCGGGCTGGCCGCGCACCGCGTCCTCGATCAGCGCGCGCACCTGCGCCTCCACCGCGGCCGGATCCTCTTCCGGGATCATGCGGCGGTCCATCTTCAGCACCACCTTGCCCGGCACCACGTTGGTGTTGGTGCCGCCGTCGATGCGGCCCACCAGCATGGTCGGCGAGTCGATGCCGGCCACCTTGGACTTGATCTTCTTTAGCTTCGGCAGCTGGTCGTAGATCGCGTTGAGGATGCGCGTGGCCGCCTGCAAGGCGTCGTGGCCGGTCTCCGGCATCGCGCCGTGGCCGGACTTGCCGTTGACCGTGATCTCCAGTTGCAGGCATGCGTTGTGCGCGGTGACGATGTTGTAGCTGAAGCCCGCCGCGATCACGTAGTCCGGCCTGGTCAACCCCTGCTCCAGCAGCCAGCCCGGCCCGAGCAGGCCGCCGAATTCCTCGTCGTAGGTGAAGTGCAGTTCCAAGCCGCCCTTGAGCGGCACGCCCAGCGCCTCCAGCGCGCGCGCGGCGAAGATGTAGGTGGCGAAGTCGCACTTGGAGACGGCGGCGGCACGGCCGTAGATATAGCCGTCGGCGATCACGCCGCCATACGGCGGATAGGTCCAGTTGTCGCCCGGCGGCACCACGTCGCCGTGCGCGTTGAGCGCCACGGTCGGGCCGCCCGGCTGATACAGCCGGCGCACGATCAGGTTGGTGATCGATTCCATGCCGTAGTCCTGCACCGCCTGCGCCGGCACGGCGTGCTTCTCGGCGGTCCAGCCGTAGGCCTGCACCAACCCGGCCACCAGTTCCGCGTGCGGCGCGTTGTTGCCGGGCGGCGTATCGGTCGGGACGCGCAGCACCTGCTGCAGGAAGGCGACTTCCTCGTCAAAGTGCGCGTCGATCCACTGCGCCAGTTGTTCTTTTGGAGTGCTCATATCGTGTTCCTTCATTTTGCGCCGGCGTGGAACCAGGCCGCGAGTTGGGCGCGTTCGGCGTCCGTCATATTGGTCAGGTTCGCCAGCGGCATGGCTTTCAGCTCGACCGCCTGCTTGTAGATTTTTTCCGCGTTCTGGTGGATCTGGTCGGCGTTGTCCAACGCGATGCCGGCCGGCGCGGTGGCGAAGCCGGCCTGGGTCGGATGCGCCGAGTGGCAGGCCACGCAGCGCTGATCGATGACCGACTTGACTTTGGCGAATTCCGCCGCCGGATCGGCGGCGGCAGCCACCGCGACCGGACGCGCCGGCGCGATCGCCACCGCCACGCCGGCCAGCAGCGCGACGCCGATGGCCGGATAGCGCCACTCGACGCGGCCCTTGTGGCGCAGGTTGAAGAAGTGGCGGATGAAGACCCCGGCCGCCATGATGAACGCCAGCACCAGCCAGGCATGATCGTGACGATAGGTCATCGCGTAGTGGTTGCTGATCATGATGAACAGCACCGGCAGCGTGAAGTAGTTATTGTGCACGCTGCGCTGCTTGGCCTTCTGGCCGTGGATCGGATCGGGCATGCGGCCGGCCGACATGGCCTCGACCATCTTGCGCTGGCCGGGAATGATCAGCATCAGCACATTGCCGACCATGATGGTGCCGATCAGCGCGCCGACGTGGATGTAGGCCGCGCGTCCGCTCAGCACATGCGTCAGGCCGTACGCCGCCGCGACGATCAGCACGAACACCACGATGCCGAACCACAGGTCGCGCTTGCCCAGCGGCGAGCGGCACAGCAGGTCGTACACGGTCCAGCCGACCACCAGCGTGCCGACGCCGATGCCGATCGCCTGAAGGCTGCTAATGTCGGCCACCGATTTATCGATCATCATCGCCTGCGCGTTGAAGTAGTAGGCGATGGTCAGCAGCGCGATGCCGGACAGCCAGGTGGAATAAGCCTCCCACTTAAACCAGTGCAGCTCCTTCGGCAGTTCGGCCGGCGCCACCAGGTATTTTTGCGGGTTGTAGAAGCCCCCGCCATGCACCGCCCACAATTCGCCCGACACGCCCTTCTTCGCCAGCTCCGATCCGGCGGCGGGCGGGCGGATCGAGTTATCCAGCCAGACGAAGTAGAACGAGGCGCCTATCCAGGCGATGCCGGTGATGACATGCAGCCAGCGCACAATCAGGTTCAACCACTCGAGGCCATAGGGGATCAGGTATTCCATGTGTGCTTTCAGGTCAAAGATGTGGCTAATTTACAGAAGATAAACGGAATCGGTTCCGAGCACATGAACATTAGAGTATATTAAACATATCCGATCCCATATACCGAAGACCAAACGCACCTCATGGCCGCCTTGCCGCAACACCTGGACCTGCACCTTATCCGCATTCTCTACCTGCTACTGGTGGAAAAAAACGTCTCACGCGTCGCCCTCAAACTGAATCAGCCGCAGCCCTCGATCTCCGCCTCGCTGCGCAAGCTGCGCGAGCTGACCGGCGATCCGCTGCTGGTGCGCGGCGCGCGCGGCATGGTGCCGACCCAGCACGGCGAGAGCCTGCTGATCCCGGCCAAGCGCATCCTCGACGAGACCGAGAACCTGTTCCTGAAAAAGTCGCCCTTCATTCCGCAGGAAGAGGCGCGCACCTTCCACGTCGCCGCGCCGGATTACCTGGACAGCCAGTTCCTGCCGAATCTCGTGGCGCTGCTGCGGCGCGGTTCGCCCAACAGCCGCATCAAGATCCACAGCCTGGGACCGGGCGTGGACTATGTTCGCTTGCTGTCGGACGGCGACATGGACCTGGTCATCGCCAACTGGGACGAGCCGCCCGAACATCTGCACATGTCCAAGCTATTCGAGGATCCGATCATCTGCGTGATGCGCGCGGACTGTCCCTACGCGCTGCGCACCGCCGGCGACGAAATGACGCTCAACGATTACCTCACGCTGCCGCACGTGGCGCCGACCCAGATCTTGCCAGGCTACCACGGCGTCATCGACGACTACCTGGAACGACAGGGCATGCAGCGCAACGTCATGGTGGAATCGGCTTACTTCGGCCTGATCCCCAACATGCTGGCGCAGACCGACCTGGTGCTGACCACCGGCCGCCAGTTTGTGCGCCACTACGAAAAGCAGATGTCGCTGAAGACCTATTCGGTGCCGGTGAAATTCCCGGCGATGCGCTTCTACCAGCTGTGGCACGAGCGCGTGCACCAGGCGCCGGAACACAAGTGGCTGCGCGAGCAGGTCTCGGCCGCCGCCAAGGGACTGGCGACGCAGAAGTAAGCGCAGTCATATAAACCTTACCGCATACCGCATATATCGCGGTGGCGCTTGCAAGCTATGATGGTGACCATGATGACACTCTCCGAATTAAACAGCTGCGACACCGCCACCTTCACCGACCACCTGCGCGGCATCTACGAGCATTCGCCGTGGATACCGGAACGGGCTGCGGCGCAGCGGCCCTTCGTCAACGCCACCGCCTTGAAGCTGGCCTTGCAGTCGGTGGTCAGCGCCGCTGCGCTGGACGAGCAACTGGGCTTGATCCGCGCCCACCCCGAGCTGGCGGGCAAGGCCGCCGTCGCCGGCCAGCTGACGGCGGAATCGACCAGCGAACAAGCCAAGTCCGGCCTGCATCTTTGCAGCGCGGACGAATTCGCCGTGCTGCACCAGCTGAACGCGGACTACAACGCGAAGTTCGGCTTCCCGTTCATCCTCGCGGTCAAGGGCCCGGATGGCCAGGGGCTGACGCGGCGCGCCATCATCGCCACCTTCACGCGCCGCCTGAAAAACCAGCGCGCGGACGAAATCGCCGAGTGTCTTCGCCAGATCAAGCGCATCGCCGAGATCCGTCTCAACGATCTGCTGGGCGTGACGCTGGACTTCGGTCCGGCCATCATGCAGTGGTGCGAGACGCTCGGCGCCTGGAGCGATGCGGACAACACCGGCGCCGCCGACTTCGACCTGACCTGCGCCTACATGACGCCGGCCCACCGCCGGACCGCCGCGCAGCTGGCGGACTGGATGCGCGAGGCGGGAATGGACGCGCATATCGATGCGGTCGGCAACGTGGTCGGCGTCTACCGCTCCGATGTCGACGGCGCCAAGACCTTGATGACCGGCTCGCATTACGACACGGTGCGCAATGGCGGCAAGTACGACGGCCGTCTCGGCATCCTGCTGCCGATCGCCATCGTGCGCCATCTGCACCAGCGCGGCGAGAAGCTGCCGTTCCATTTCGAGATCGTCGGTTTCGCGGAGGAGGAAGGTGTGCGCTTCAAGAGCACTTTCCTGGGCAGTAATGCGGTGACGGGGCGTTTCGATCTGTCGCTGCTGGATCAGACGGATGCCGATGGCGTCAGCATGCGCGAGGCTTTGCTGGCGGCCGGTCATGACGTCAGCCGCATTCCCGCCATCGCGCGCGATCCTGCGGAGTTGCTTGGTTTCGTGGAGGTGCATATCGAGCAGGGACCGGTGCTGCTGGAGCGCGATCTGGCGCTGGGCGTGGTCACCGCCATCGCCGGCAGCTCGCGATATCTGGTGGAGTTGACCGGGCTTGCCAGCCATGCCGGCACCACGCCGATGACCATGCGTAAGGATGCGGCGGCGGCGGCGGCGGAAATCGTGCTGCTGGTGGAGCGGCGTTGCGCGCAGGGTGAAGCGCTGGTCGGAACGGTTGGGCAGTTGCAGGTGCCTGGCGGTTCGGTCAATGTGATTCCGGGGGCGTGCAAGCTGTCGCTGGATATCCGCGCCGCCGACGATGCGGTACGGCTGGCGGCGGTCAAGGATGTATTGGACGGCATCGCCGCGATTTGCGCGCGCCGGCAGGTCGAGTTCTCGCTTCAGCAGATTGTCGACGCCTCGGCCGCACCGTGTTCGCCGCGTTTGATGCGGCAGTTCGGCGACGCCGTCATGCGGGCGGGTCTTCCACGTTTCGACCTGCTGTCCGGCGCGGGGCATGACGCCATGGCGATGGCCGCCATCACCGAAGTGGCGATGCTGTTCACGCGCTGCGGCAACGGCGGCATCAGCCACAACCCGCTGGAAACCATGACCGCCGACGACGCCGACATCGCCGCCCACGTCCTGCTCGACTTCCTGCGCAGCTACCAGGCCTGAGCCGGCGGCGACGACGACGCCAGTTGCGCCAGCGCCGCCGCCACTTCCGTGATGACCGGTGCCCAGCCGCCGCCGGGCCGCTGGCGGAACAGGCGCATCGATGGATACCATGGGCTGTCATCGCGCTCCGTCATCCATCGCCAGTCGCAACGATAGTCGGGCAACAGCAGCCAGCACGGCTTGCCCAGCGCCCCCGCCAGATGCGCCACCGCCGTATCGACGCTGATCACCAGATCCAGATTCGCCATCACCGCCGCCGTGTCGGCAAAATCCCCGAGCAGCGGGCCGATCGCGTGCAACGACATGCCCGCCGGCGGCTGCAACGCCTCCTCCTCGCCCGCCCCTTTCTGCAAGCTGACGAAGTGCGCCGGCACGGTCGCCAGCGGCGCCAGCGTCATCACTGACGGCAGCGAACGATCCGCATCGTTCTCGAAATTGGGATTGCCCTTCCATGCCAAACCAACGCGCAAGCCCCGCTGCGGCAAGCGCCCGCCCCACTGCCGCACCAGCTCCGGCCGCGCCGACAGATAAGGCACCGCAGCCGGAATACCGTCCATCTGCGTGCCGAACAAACCTGGCAAGCGCATGGCCCGCGTCCAGAAATCCCACCCCTCGGCCGGCATCGGCGCCCCGAGCGCATACACCTCATCCACGCCCGGCAGCGTGACGAACAGGCGCACCAGCGACGGATGACACACCACCGCAACCCGCGCCGCGCCGCGCTCCTTCAACAACGCCGCATAGCGGAAAAAATGTATGGTGTCGCCATTGCCCGCCTCCTGCATGACGACCACCGACCGCCCATCCAGCGACTGCCCCTCCCACAAAGGACAATCGACCGCCTGCGGCACCTGATCGAAATCCCAGCGCGCATCCAGCATCCGCCAACCCTCCGCGAACCGCGCCTGACGCAGCAGCAGATAGCTCAGATTGAAGCGCGCCCGCGCATGCTGCGGATCCAGCGCAAGCGCCTCGCGGTAGCAAGCCTCGCCGTCCGCCTCGCGATGCGTACACACCAGCAGCATGCCCAACTGACTCCATGCCGATGCCGACTCCGGCGCCAATTCCACCGCCGCGCGCATCGCCGGTTCGGCGTCGGCAAAGCGCTTCTCGCGCCACAGCAGCACGCCCAGGTTCTGATACAGCTGCGCATGATCCGGCATCAGCGCGATCGCTTGCAGATAATGGAACTCCGCCTCCGCCAGCGCGCCCTGCCGCTCCTTCAGATAACCGAGATTGGCGCGCGCCGGCCCATGCAGAGGCTCCAGCGCAAGCGCGCGCAGATAGCACGCCTCGGCGCCGGCATCATCGCCGTCCGCCATGCGGTGATTTCCATCGAGGTAGGCTTGCTGCGGATCGGTATGCATCAAAATAACGACGCCAATTCCGCTTCGGGAACCGGCTTGCTGAACAGGTAGCCCTGATAATATCCGCAACCCTCGGAACGGATAAAGGACAACTGCTCCGCCGTCTCCACGCCCTCGGCCAGCACCGACATCTTCAGCGCCTTGCCCAGCGCGACGATGATGCGCACGATGGCCGCGCCATGCCCCTCCATGAACGCCTCGCGGATGAAGGAACGGTCGATCTTCAACTGATCCAACGGCAACCGGTGCAGATAGGACAGCGACGAATAACCGGTACCGAAATCGTCCAGCGAAAAGCTGACGCCGGCCTCGCGCAACCGCTGCATTTTCTTCGCCGTGCCCTCGACATCCGTCAACAGCAAGCTCTCCGTCAATTCCAGCCGCAGCCGGTCGGGCCGAGCGCCGGTCCGCGCCAGCGCTTCCAGCACCTGCTCGACGAAGTCCGGACGATGGAACTGCGCCGTACTGACGTTGACCGCCATTTCCAACATCTCCGTGCGCGGATCGCTCGCCCAGCGCGCCAACAGGCGGCAGGCCTCCTCCATCACCCAGGCGCCCAACGGCAGGATCATATTGGTTTCCTCGGCCACCGCGATGAACTCCATCGGCGACACCAGCCCGCGCAGCGGGTGATTCCAGCGCACCAGCGCCTCGACGCCCATGACGCGACCGTCCACATGCAATTGCGGCTGGTAGTACAGCACGAACTCGCCGCGGTTCAACGCCAGCCGCAGGTCGGCTTCCAGCGTCGCGCGCGCGGAGACACGCGCATGCATCGCCGCGTCGAACAGCGACATGCCGTTGCGCCCCGCCGCCTTGGCCTGGTACATCGCCAGGTCCGCGCGCCGCAGCACCTCGTCCACGCTGAGCGGCTCCCGATTGAAAATGGCGACGCCGATGCTCGGCGTGCTGTAATGGTCCATGCCGGCGATCTGGAACGGCGCGTCGAAGGCCCGCAGCAGCTTGGCCGCACATTCTTGCGCCGCCTGCACCGCCGCCTCCTCGATGAGGCCCAAGTCCTCCAGCAGCACGACGAATTCATCGCCGCCGAAGCGCGCCACCGTATCGCAGCTGCGCACGGCGTTATTCAGACGGTCCGCCACCATTTGCAGCAGCAGGTCGCCCTTGGCGTGGCCGCGCGTGTCGTTGATGCTCTTGAAGTTATCCAGGTCGATGAACAGCACCGCGCCGGGGAGGCCGGAACCGTGGGCGATGCCCAACGCATCCTCCAGACGGTTCAGCAGCAGTTGTCGATTCGGCAGCCCGGTGAGCTTGTCGTAGTAAGCCATGCTGTGGATCTCGGCTTCGATGGCGCGGCGCTCGCTGATGTCGCGGAAGTAGACGGTGAGGCCCTGCTCCGACGGATAGGCGCGGACTTCGGTCCACAAGTCCAGCGGCGCGTAGTGCTCCTCGAACGACACCGGGCTGCCGGTATCGACGGCTTGATGGTAGCAGCGATAATACGGGCCGCCGACCGCTTCCGGAAAGACCTCCCACAAGTTGGTGCCGACCACGTCGTCGAGCGTCACTTGCAGCAGTCGCGCGGCGTTGCCGTTCAAGTAGAGGATCTCCCAATCGTGACCCAGCATCATGACGGCATCCGAGATGCTCTCCAGCGTCGCCGTCAGGGAGATGACATGCAGCGCTTCGGTCTGCGGTTGATGCGATCCTTGCATATCGATAGCAGGCGGGGCCTGGTCCGGTTCAAAATCGGACCAGTATGCACCCCGTCCGCGCGGCGGTCAAACGATGCGCGCGCGCTCCAGCATCGCGTGCAACAGGACGTTGCAGCCGGCTTCCAGATGTTCGGACTTGGCGTCCTCGATTTCATTGTGGCTGATGCCGTCCTTGCAAGGGACGAAGATCATGCCGGCCGGCGCCAGGCGCGCGGCGTAGATCGCATCGTGGCCGGCGCCGGAGACCACGTCCATGGTCGAATATCCCAGCTTGGCGGTGGCGCTGCGCACCGCGTCCACGCATTCGGGATGGAACGGGCATGGCGGGTAGTAGGAGACGCGCTCGATCGAAATCGCCAGGCCGGTTTCGACGCGGGTCTTCTCGATAAAGGCCAGCATTTCCTCGTGCATGGTGTTGAGCAGTTCGTCGTTCACATTGCGCAGGTCGATGCTGAATTTGACTTCGCCCGGGATCACGTTGCGGCTGTTCGGGAATACCTGCACCATGCCGACCGTGCCGCGTCCATACGGCGGATAGCGGTTGGCGATGGCCACCACTTCCTGCATGATCTTCGTCGACACTTGCAGCGCGTCCTTGCGCAGGCCCATCGGCGTCGGACCGGCGTGGGCCTCCATGCCGTTGACCACGCAGTCGTACCACGACAGTCCCATCACCGCCGGCACCACGCCGATCACCTTGTCGGCGTCTTCCAGCACCGGGCCTTGTTCGATATGGGTTTCGAAGTAGGCGCCGATCGGGTGGTCGCCTGGCACCTGGTCGCCCTTGTAGCCGATGCGCGCCAGCTCCTCGCCGACGGTCTTGCCTTCGGTGTCCTTGGCGGCGTAGGCGGTCTCCAGGCTGAAGGCGCCGCAGAACACGCCGGAGCCCATCATCACCGGCACGAAGCGCGAGCCTTCCTCGTTGGTCCAGAAGGCGACTTCGATCGGCGCCTCGGTCTTGATCTGCAAGTCGTTCAGCGTGCGCACCACTTCCAGGCCGGCCAGCACGCCGTAGTTGCCGTCGAATTTGCCGCCGGTAGGCTGGGTGTCGATATGGCTGCCGGTCATCACCGGCGGCAGCGCGTTGTTGGTGCCGTCGCGGCGCATGAAGACGTTGCCGATCTGGTCGATGGTGATCGACATGCCGGCGTCCCTGGCCCAGCCGACCACCAGGTCGCGGCCCTGCTTGTCCAGATCCGTCAGCGCCAGGCGCTTGACGCCGCCCTTGGCGGTCGCGCCGATCTGGGCCAGTTCCATCAGCGCCGCCCACAGGCGGTCGCCATTAATGCGCATATCGGTCATGCCACTTCTCCTGTTGATGCGGCCGGCGCCAAACGGACGCTGCGGCCGCGATGAATTAACGCGCCGAAGTCGGCTTGAACGCCGGACGGTCGATGTGGCGGCCCGCGCCCTCAACGGCCATCAGCACGCCGCGATGGAACACGACGTTGCCGGCGGCCAGCGTGGTGCTCGGGATGCCGCGCACGGTCCGTCCTTCGAACACATTGAAGCCGCCCTTGGCGAACTGGGTCAGCGACGAAATGGTGCGCGTGCCTTCCGGATCCCAGACCACGATGTCGGCATCTGCGCCGACCGCGATCACGCCCTTGCGCGGATACATATTGAAAATCTGCGCCGTGTTGGTCGACGTCACCTTGACGAATTCCGACGGCGTCAGCATGCCGCTGTTGACGCCCGCGTCCCAGATCACCGACATGCGATCTTCGACCCCGCCGCAGCCGTTCGGGATCCTGGTGAAATCGTCCTTGCCCGCCGCCTTCTGCTCGGCGCAGAAGGTGCAGTGATCGGTGGCCGTGGTGTGCAGGTTACCGCTCTGCAGCCCATGCCACAGCGCCGCCTGATGATGCTTGCTGCGGAACGGAGGACTCATCACATGGGCCGCCGCGAATTCCAGATCGTCGCTCTGATAGACGCTGTCGTCGATGATCAGATGCCCCGCCAGCGCCTCGCCGTACACGCGCTGCCCATTGGCGCGGGCGCGGGTGATGGCCTCCAGCGATTCCGCGCACGAGACATGGACGATGTACACCGGCGTATTCAGCACATCGGCGATGGCGATGGCACGGTTGGCCGCCTCCGCCTCCACCGCCGGAGGACGCGACAACGGATGCGAACTCGGTCCTGTCAGGCCTTTCTTCAACAGATCCTGCTGCAGCTGATAAACCAGCTCGCCGTTCTCCGCATGCACGGTCGGAATCGCGCCCAGCTCCAGCGAGCGGCGGAAGCTTTTCACCAGCGTCTCGTCGTCGGCCATGATGGCGTTCTTGTACGCCATGAAGTGCTTGAAGCTGTTGACGCCATGGTCGCGCACCAGGATGCCCATGTCGCGGTGCACGGTCTCGTCCCACCATGTGATCGCGACGTGGAAGGTGTAATCGCCGGCCGCCTTCTGCGCCCAGCCGCGCCACTGGTGATAGGCCTCGATCAGATTCTGCTTCGGCGCCGGGATAACGAAATCGATGATGGTGGTGGTGCCGCCGGCCAGGCCGGCCGCCGTGCCGGTGTAGAAATCGTCCTGCGTCACGGTGCCCATGAAGGGCAGGTTCATATGGGTGTGCGGATCTATCCCGCCCGGCATCACATACTGCCCGCCGGCGTCGATCACCTTGGCCGAGGGCGGCGCTTCGAGGTTTTCGCCGACGGCGACGATCTTGTCGCCGTAGCACAGCACATCGGCGCGAAAGGCGCGGTCGGCGTTGACCACCGTCCCGCCGCGAATGATAGTTGTCATAACGTCTCCTGAATCTCTATGGGTGGGCCGGCGCCCTGATCGCGGGCACGGTTTTGCCCTTCATCATAATCCCATACACCACGGCCGAAATAGCGATTCCGACAAACCAGGCATAGGTATAAATTGTTTTGAAGCCGTCCGCCACGTCCGGGAAGGACGCGGGGAAGGCGGCATTGAGGAAACCGGGAATGTTCGGCGCCACGCCGATCACGAAAGCGATCAGCGCCGCCATGTTCCAGCCGCTTCCATATGAATACTGACCACCCTCGCGATACAGCTCGCCGACGTTCAATTCGGTTTTGCGCACCAGGTAGTAGTCGACGATCAGGATGCCGGCGATGGGGCCGAGCAGCGCCGAATAGCCGATCAGCCAGGTGAAGATGTAGCCCTGGGTCGATTCCAGTATCTTCCACGGCATCATGACGATGGCGATGCCGGCGGTGATGTAGCCGCCGGTTTTATACGAGATCTGCTTCGGCGCCAGCGACGAGAAATCGTAGGCCGGGCCGACCAGGTTGGCGGCCAGGTTGACCGAGACAGTGTCGATCAACAGGATCAGCAGCGCCACCAGCACCGCCGCGCCGGTCATGCGGCTCGACAGCTCGACAGGATCCCAGATCGCCTTGCCGTACAAGACCACCGTGGCCGAGGTGACGATCACCGCCATCGCCGCCAGCAGGCCCATAGGCAGCGGCAGGCCGACCGACTGGCCGATGACCTGGTCGCGCTGCGATTTGGCGAAGCGGGTGAAGTCGGGAATGTTCAGCGCCAGCGTGGCCCAGAAGCCGACCATCGCCGTCAGCGATGGCCAGAAAACGGTCCAGAACTGGCCGGCCTTCTTGCCGCCTTCGACGAACTGCGAAGGCGCCGACAGCAGGTCGCCGAAGCCGCCGGCCTTGCTGTGGACCCAGCCGAGCAGCACGAAGCAGATCAGGATCTTCAGCGGCGCGGTGTAGGTCTCCAGCTTGCGGATCGCATCCATGCCGTGCACGATGTACCAGAACTGGATCGCCCAGAAAGCCAGGAAGCAAAGCAGCTGCGCCAGATTGATGCCGAGGCCCGCGAGCTTGTCGCCGCCGATCTCGCCGCCCATCATCACGCCCAGCAGCGTGTAGATCATCGAACCGCCGAACCAGGTCTGAATGCCGTACCAGCCGCAGGCGACGATGGCGCGCATCAGCGCCGGCAGCCGCGCGCCGGACGTGCCGAAGGAAGCGCGCGCCAGCACCGCGTAGGGGATGCCGTACTTGGTGCCGGCGTGGCCGATCAACAGCATCGGCAGCAGCACGATCGCGTTGGCGAGGAACACCGTCAGCACCGCCTGGTAGCCGGACATGCCGCCCTCGATCAAGCTGGCGGACAGCGTGTAGGCCGGGATGCACATCACCATCCCGACCCACAGCGCGGCGAAGTGATACCAGCGCCAGGTGCGTTGCGCCTCGGTGGTCGGAGCCAGGTCTTCGTTCCAGAGTTGCGTGCTGCCAGACAGTTCTTTGCTCACGGGGCGTTCTCCAAGGGTTGATGTATCCTCTTATCGCTGCAAGTTCCGTACCTTGATGCTTGCGTTCACCCCGCACTGCGCTCCGCCGGGGTCAGACCCCGTACGGGGTCTGACCCCATGTGGCTGGGGGTGGCCGTGGCGCTCAATCATGCCGTCTCGGTGACCTTTTCGGCGCGCGGGTTGCGCGGGTCCTGGGTCCAGTTCATATACGGCTTGCCGGTATCCTGCGGCACCATCGTGATGCAACCCTGCACCGGACAAGTGATTTCGCACAGATTACACCCAACGCACTCCTCCTTGATCACCTCATACGTGCGCGTGCCGGTGGCCGCGTCGATCAGCTGCGCGATCGACTGGTGCGAAGTATCTTCGCAAGCCACGTAGCAGCGGCCGCACTTGATACAGTCGTCCTGGTTGATCTGCGCGATGACCTGATAGTTCATGTTCAGGTATTTCCAGTCAGTCGTATTCGGCACCGCCTTGCCGACGAATTCGCTCACGCTCTGGTAGCCCTTCTCGTCCATCCAGCGCGACAGGCCATCCTTCATTTCCTCGACGATGCGGAAACCGTGCAGCATGGCCGCCGTGCAAACCTGCACGCAGCCCGAACCCAGCGCCATGAACTCCGCCGCGTCGCGCCAGTTGCCGATGCCGCCGATGCCGGAAATCGGCAAGTCCTTGGTCTGCGGATCGCGCGCGATTTCGGCCACCATGTTCAGCGCGATCGGCTTGACCGCGGAACCGCAGTAGCCGCCGTGCGTGCTGGCGCCACCGACAATCGGAAACGCCACCATCTGATCCAGGTCCAGATGCGTGATCGAGTTGATGGTGTTGATCAGCGAAACCGCATCGGCGCCGCCGGCCTTGGCCGCGCGCGCCGGCGCGCGCACGTCGGTGATGTTCGGCGTCAGCTTGACGATCACCGGCAGCTTGCTGTGCGTCTTGCACCAGCGCGTGACCATCTCCACATACTCCGGCACCTGCCCGACCGCCGCGCCCATGCCGCGCTCCGGCATGCCGTGCGGGCAACCGAAATTCAGTTCGATGCCGTCGGCGCCGGTGGCTTCCACCAGCGGCAGGATATCGGCCCACAGCTGCTCTTCGCACGGCAGCATCAGCGAGACGATGATGACGCGGTCCGGCCAATCCTTCTTGACCTGCGTGATCTCTTCCAGATTGATCGCCAGCGAACGGTCGGTGATCAGTTCGATGTTGTTGAAGCCGAGGACTTCGCGGTTCTTGCCGTAGTGCGCGGAGTAGCGCGACGAGACATTGACGGCGGCCGGATCCTCGCCCAGCGTTTTCCACACCACGCCGCCCCAACCGGCTTCAAAGGCGCGCACCACGTTGTAGGCCTTGTCGGTCGGCGGCGCGGACGCCAGCCAGAACGGGTTGACCGATTTGATGCCGCAGAATTCTATGCTCAGGTCAGCCATTATGCAGCCTCCACTTTCTTGACGTTGATGTCTTCATGAATGGCGTGCGCCGCCAGCTTACCGTGTTGTACCGCCTGCACCGTCAGATCCTGCCCCGGCGCCACGCAGTCGCCGCCGGCGTAGATGCCCGGCAGGACGGTACGGAACTGGTCGTCGACATGGATCTTGTCGCCGTCGCGTTTCAGCGTCTTCGCCAGCGGATCGCTGATGCCGCTTTCGTCCATGCTTTGGCCGATGGCTTTGAAGATGGCGTCGGCCGCGATCTCGAAGGTCTCGCCGGTGCCGGCCAAGCGACCGTTGACGATGGCGGTCTTCTCGAAGCGCATGCCGCGCACGCGGCCCGCGTCGTCCAGCAGCACTTGCTGCGGCTGGGCCCAGGTGCGCATGCGGACCTGGTTCTCTTTCGCGATGTGCTGTTCGTGCTCGGTCGCGCTCATCGCCTCGAAGCCGCGACGATAGACCAGCGTGACTTCCTCCGCGCCGAGGCGCTGGATCTGCACCGCCATATCGATCGCGGTGTTGCCGGCGCCGATGACGATGGCGCGCGAAGGCAGCGGCAGTTTGCTCAGGTCATCGGCCTGGCGCAGCGCGGCGATGTAGTCGACGGCGGCCAGCAGGCCTGGCGCGTCCTCGCCGGTCAGGCCCAATTGCTTGCTGGCGCCGAGGCCGAGGCCCAGGAACACGGCGTCGTATTGCGCGTGTAGATCCTTCAGTTGCAGGTTGCCGCCCAGGGTCTGGCCATGCTTGATGTCGATGCCGCCGATTTGCAGCAGGAAGTCGACTTCCTTCTGCGCGAAGTTGTCGGTCAGCTTGTACTTGGCGATGCCGTATTCATTCAGGCCACCGGATTTTTCTTTCGCTTCGTAGATGACCACGTCGTTGCCAAGCATCGCCAGGCGGTGCGCGCAGGACAGGCCGGCGGGGCCGGCGCCGACCACGGCGATCTTCTTGCCGGTCGATGCGAAGCGCTTGAACGGATGCGCGTCCAGCTTCATGTTGTCGATGGCGTAGCGCTGCAGCAGGCCGATTTTCACCGGCTGGCCTTCGGCGTCGTGATTGCGCACGCAGGCGTCCTCGCACAGGATTTCGGTCGGACAGACGCGCGAGCAGCTGCCGCCGAGGATGTTCTGTTTCAGGATGCCGACCGCCGCGCCGTTGATGTTCTCGTCGTGGATGTTGCGGATGAAGCTCGCGACGTCGATGTCCGATGGGCAGATGCGCGTGCACGGCGCGTCGTAGCAATACAGGCAGCGCGAACTTTCAATCGCGGCCTGGCGGGCGTTGAGCGCGGGCGCGAGATCAGTGAAGTGTTTGGCCAACGAATCATTGGCTTCCTTCGGCTGGGGCATGTAGTTGAGCGATTCGATCATCATACTTTTTCCTGGCTGAGAATTCGGGAGTTACTTCATCTGTGGGAATGCAAATTCCGCGCCAGCGCTGGCGGTGTTCGGCCAACGCTGCATCACCGCTTTATGCCGCGTGTAGAAGCGCACGCCTTCCGGACCATAGGCGTGATGGTCGCCGAACAAACTGCGCTTCCATCCGCCGAAACTATTGAAGGCCATCGGCACCGGCAACGGCACGTTGACGCCCACCATGCCGACCTGGATCTGCCGCACGAATTCGCGAGCCACGCCGCCATCGCGGGTGTAGATCGCGACGCCATTGCCGTACTCGTTGCGGTTGATCAGCTCCACCGCGCTGCCCACGTCCGGCGAGCGCAGCATGCACAGCACCGGCCCGAAAATCTCTTCCTTGTAGATGGTCATATCCGGCGTCACGTGATCGAACAACGTGCCGCCGATGAAGAAGCCGTTCTCGCGTCCGGCCACCACATGATTGCGTCCATCGACCACCAGCGTCGCGCCCTGCTCGACGCCCTCGCCGATCAAGCGCTCTATGCGCTGCTTGGCCGCGCTTGATACGACCGGCCCCATTTCGGCGTCCGACGCCATCCCGTCGCGCACTTTCAGTGCGGCGGTGCGCTTTGCCAGTGCGTCGACGATCTTGTCGCCCGCATCGCCGACCGCGACCACCACCGAGATCGCCATGCAACGCTCGCCGGCGGAACCATAGGCCGCGCCCATCAAGGCATCGACGGTCATCTCCATATCCGCATCCGGCATCACCACCATGTGGTTCTTCGCACCGCCCAAAGCCTGCACGCGCTTTCCTGCCGCGCAGCCGCGCGCGTAGATGTATTCGGCGATCGGCGTCGAGCCGACGAAGCTCACCGCCTGCACCACCGGATGATCCAGCAGCGCATCGACGGTGACCTTGTCGCCCTGGATGACGTTGAACACGCCGTCCGGCAAACCGGCTTCCTTCAACAAGCGCGCATGCAGCAGCGACGGCGACGGATCGCGCTCGGAAGGCTTCAGGATAAAGGTGTTGCCGCAGGCGATAGCCACCGGGAACATCCACATCGGCACCATCACCGGGAAGTTGAACGGCGTGATGCCGGCCACCACGCCCAACGCCTGGCGCATCGACCAGGCGTCGATGCCGCGCGAGATCTGGTCGGTGAATTCGCCCTTCAGCAACTGCGGAATGCCGACCGCGAATTCCACCATCTCGATGCCGCGCGCGACCTCGCCCTGCGCATCGGCGAAGGTCTTGCCGTGTTCGCGCGTCAGCATCGCCGCGAATTCGTCGGTGTGCTGCTGGCACAGTTGCAGATACTTGAACAGCACCCGCGCGCGCGTCAGCGGCGGCGTCGCCGCCCATGCGGGGAATGCCGCTTCGGCCGCGCGCACTGCGACGTCGACTTCCTCGGTGGTGCCCAGCGCAACGCGGGCCACCGGCTCGCCCATCGCGGGATTGAATACGTCCGCATAGCGGCCGCTTTGCGTATCGACTTTTACGCCGTTGATGAAATGGGTGATGGTGTCAAGGTTGCTCATGGTGTTCTCTCAAAATTGGGTCAGCCCAACAGGCTGTCCGCGTCCACATAGGGGTAGCCCAGGCCGTGCGCCACCGCTTCGTAGGTGACGTGGCCGAGGCAGACATTCAAACCGTTCTTCAAATGCGGATTGGCTTTCAGCGCTTTCTGCCAACCTTTGTCGGCCAGCGCCAGCGCATGGCCTATCGTTGCGTTGTTCAATGCGAAGGTCGAAGTACGCGCGACCGCGCCCGGCATGTTGGCCACGCAGTAGTGCACCACGCCGTCGACCACATAGGTCGGCTTCTCGTGCGTGGTGGCGTGCGAGGTTTCGAAGCAGCCGCCCTGGTCGATCGCCACGTCGACCACCACCGCGCCCGGCTTCATGCGCGCGATCATGGCCTTGGTCACCAGCTTCGGCGCGGCGGCGCCGGGCACCAGCACGCCGCCGATCACCAGGTCCGCGTCCAGCACCGCTTCCTCGATCGAGTGCGCGTTGGAATACATGGTGGCGATGCGGTTGCCGTAGACCAGATCGAGCTGGCGCAGGCGGTCGATGTTCTTGTCCAAAATCGTCACGCGCGCGCCGATGCCGACCGCCATCTGCAGGGCGTTGGTGCCGACCACGCCGGCGCCGATGATGGCGATATGTCCCGGCGCCACGCCCGGCACGCCGCCCAGCAGCAAGCCCATGCCGCCTTTGGATTTCTCCAGGTGCGCGGCGCCGGCCTGGATCGACATCCGTCCAGCCACTTCGCTCATCGGCGCCAGCAACGGCAAGCCGCCGTTGGCGCCGGTGATGGTTTCATACGCGATGCAGACCGCGCCGGATGCAACCAGCGCCTTGGTCTGTTCCGGGTCGGGTGCCAGGTGCAGATAGGTGTAGAGGATCTGGCCTTTGCGCAGCATCGCGCATTCCTCCGGCTGCGGTTCTTTCACTTTCACGATCATTTCGGCGCGGGCGAAGATCTCCGCCGCGTCCTCGATGATGGTGGCGCCGGCGCCGACATACATCGCATCGGTCAGGCCGATGGCGGCGCCGGCGTTTTGTTGCACTAAAACTTGATGGCCACGCAAAACGAGTTCCTTCACGCTGGCCGGGGTGAGGCCGACGCGGGACTCCTGGTTTTTGATCTCTTTTGGGACGCCTACCAGCATGGTGTTCTCCTTTTCACGGACTTGTGCGGCACAGTTCAACCCCGCACTGCGGCGGGCAAGGGTCAGACCCCGTACGGGTCTGACCCTTTCGGTTAGGGGTACTGCGCGGCTCAAGCGAGGTTCTGCAGGACCTTCGTTAGCTTTCCGAATAACTCGTCGATGTGTTTTTTCTCCAGCACCAGCGGCGGCGACAACGCGATGATGTCGCCCGTCGTACGGATCAACACCCCGTCGGCAAAGGCCTGCTTGAACGCGGCGAAAGCGCGCGCGCCCGGCTTGCCCGCGATCGGCGCCAGCTCGATGCCGGCGATCAGGCCGATGGTGCGGATGTCGATCACATGCGGCAGGCCTTTCAGCGAATGCACAGCGTCGGCCCAATAAGCGGCCATACCTGCGGCATGCTCGAGGATCTTCTGTTCCTTGAACACTTCCAGCGTCGCCAGCGACGCGGCGCACGCCACCGGATGGCCCGAGTAGGTGTAACCGTGGAACAACTCGATGCCGGCCGGCGCCTCCATGAAGGCATCGTGGATGTGCTTCTTGCTGAACACCGCGCCCATCGGAATGGTGCCGTTGGTCAGCCCCTTGGCGACGGTCATCATGTCCGGTTCGACGTCGAAGTAGTCGGCGGCGAATGGCGTCGTCAACCGGCCGAAGCCCGTGATCACCTCATCGAAGATCAGCAGGATGCCGTGCTTGGTGCACAGCTCTCGCAGGCGCTTCAAATAACCCTTCGGCGGAATCAGCACACCGGTGGAGCCGGCGACCGGCTCGACGATCACCGCCGCGATGGTCGACGCATCGTGCAGCGCGACGATGCGTTCCAGCTCGTCGGCCAGCTCGGTGCCGTATTCCGGCTCGCCGCGCGTGTAGGCGTTCTTCTCCAGATTGTGCGTGTGCGGCAGGTGGTCGACGCCGGGCAGCATCACGCCGTAAGGCTTGCGGTTGCCGGCGATGCCGCCGACCGAGATGCCGCCGAAGCCGACGCCGTGGTAGCCGCGTTCGCGGCCGATCAAGCGGGTGCGGCTCGCCTCGCCGCGCGCCTTGTGGTACGCCAGCGCGATCTTCAGCGCCGTGTCCACCGCTTCGGAACCGGAGTTGGTGTAGAACACATGGCCGTATTTGTGATTGGTGTACTCCATCAGCTTTTCAGCCAGGTCGAAGGCGGCCGGGTGGCCCATCTGGAAGGTCGGCGCGAAGTCCAGCTGGCCGACCATCTCGCGCACGGCGGCGACGATCTTCGGCTGCGCGTGGCCGCACGGCACGCACCACAGGCCGGCGGTGCCGTCCAGGATGCTGTTGCCGTCGACGTCCTTGTAGTACATGCCTTCCGCCGACACCAGCAGGCGCGGATTGGCCTTGAAGTCGCGGTTATTGGTGAAGGGCATCCAGAAGGACGCCATCGATTCAGGTCGGGATTCGTTCATGCATATCTCCTGTGGCAACACTCGCGGATTTTCAACGCGCCGGAAAAAAAATTTACCAGTTGGCAAAATGATGATGCAATAATAGACAGCGCAACAACTATGGCACAGATACACAAATATCAAAACTGTCCAACCGTACTGGCGATAAAAACACTACAGTTTGGGTTTGCGGCGTTTATGGAGTCAAGGATGGAACAAGCGAGTCCTGCGATCGATCAAACCGACTGCCCACCCGGCGGCGCGGGCTGGCCGGTGCTCGCCATCGAGCGCAGCCGCAAGGGCGGCCTGGTCGACCAGATCGTCTCCGCCATCAGCGCCATGGTGGGCCGCAGGGAGTTGCGCATCGGCACTAAAATGCCTTCGGTGCGACAGTTTGCGAAGTGTAATGGCATCAGCACCTTTACAGTTGTCGAGTCCTACGACCGCCTCGTCACGCTGGGACTGTTGTCGTCGCGCCGCGGTTCCGGCTACTTCGTCGCGCGCCAGGACGTGCCGGCGACGCTGCTGCCGCTGGCCCTGCAGGCGACGCCCACCGCCATCGACGCCCTCACCCCCGACCTGTATTCCGGCGTCTCCGACGCGCTGCCGGTGGGCGCCGGCTGGCTGCCGCCCGAGTGGTACGGCGAGGACACCATCCTCGACGCCGTGCGCCAGGCGATGCGCATCCCAGCCAACCGCCTGCGCGGCTACGGCCACCCGCTCGGCTTCCCGACGCTGCGCCAGCACATGGCGGCGACGCTGAGCGAGGAGCTGTTCCCGGTCGAGCCGGAGCAGATCCTGCTGACCCATGGCGCCACCCACGCCTTCGACCTGATCCTGCGCACGCTGACCAAGCCGGGCGACACGGTGCTGGTCGAGGATCCCGGCTACAGCAACCTGCTGTCGCTGATCCGCCACCACGGCTGCATTCCGGTCGGCCTGCCGCGCGGCGAACAGGGGCTGGACCTGGACACGCTGGCGCAGCAGGCGGCGCAGCTGCAGCCCAAGCTCATGTTCGTCAACACGGTGCTGCAAAATCCGCTCGGGACGTCCTTGAGCGCGGCACAGGCGCACCGGCTGCTCGCGCTGGCCGAACAGTTCGACTTCTGGCTGGTGGAGGACGACATCTACCGCGAACTGGCGCCGCGCGGCGAAGCCTCGCTGGCGGCGATGGACGGCTTGCGGCGCGTGATCCGCGTCGGCAGCTTCTCCAAGACCTTGTCGCCGGTGCTGCGGGTCGGCTCGATCTGCGCCTCGGCCTCGCTGATTCCCGAGCTGTTGCGGGTGAAGATGCTGGCCGGGCTGACCACCTCCGAGATCAACGAGCGCGCCGTCTACCACGCCATCACCGCCCGCCCCTACAAGCGCATGGTGGAGAAGCTGATCTCGCAACTGGAGGACGGCCGCGAGCGCGCCATCGACAGCCTGCGCGGCATCGGCTTGACGCCACTGGCGCGGCCGCGCGGCGGCATGTTCGTCAGCGCCGGCTGGAGCACGCCGCCGTCGGCCGACTGGAACGGCAAGACCATCGCCGACCTGGCGCTGAAGTCCGGCATCCTGCTGTCGCCGTGCGACTTCTTCATGCTGCGCGCGCCGGAATCGATCTGGTTCCGCTTCAACGTCGCCTACACCGACCACCCGCAACTACTGACCTTCCTGAGAGACCTATGCCGACAGCCAAACTGAATGCGGAACCGGCGCCGAAAATCAAACGGCGCGTCCTCAACCGCGACAAGCTGGAGGCGGAGATCGCCGCCGAAGCGGTGCGCGTCTTCGCCGAATGCGGCTACGAGGGCACCTCGATCGCGACGGTGGCGGAGAACGCCGGGCTGTCGAAGCAGAACCTGATGTACTACTTCCCCACCAAGCAGGCGCTGTACCAGCGCGTGCTGGACGATGTGCTGGACGAGTGGCTGGACCGGATGGAGAACCTGGCCGCCGGCGACCAGGAGCCGCGCGAAGTGCTGCGCACCTATGTGCAGGCGAAGCTGAAGTTCTCGCGCGAGCAGCCGTGGGCGTCGCGCGTGTATGCGATGGAGGTGATCAGCGGCGCGCAGCTGTACGGCGCGCAGATCCAGAACCGCGTGGTGCCGCTGGTGCGCAAGGATATCGAGGTGTTCGAGAAGTGGATCAGCGATGGCAGGATCGCGCCGATCAACGCGACGCATCTGCTGTTCGCGATCTGGGCGATGACGCAGTCCTATGCGGACTTCTCCGCCCAGATGGCGCTGGTGTTGAACCGCAAGCAGCTGACCAAGAAAGACTTCGACGATGCCGAGAAGGTCATCGTCGACATGGTGCTGGCCGCGATCAGCGTGCCGCAGCCTGTTTGCGGCGACGCGCGATAAAGCCCATCAGGCCCAGGCCGGCGAGCAGCATGGCGTAGGTGTCGGCTTCCGGCACGGCGGTTGGAATAGCGCCGCTGTAATTGTACTGGTGGATCTCGCCGCGCTGGGTGATCGACGCCGAATACACGCCGCCGTCGATCGAATTCCCGTTGGTGAACGAGGCGCCGATGGCCAGCACCGAACCACCCCATTCGGTGCCGATGCTGACGCTGCCGGCCTTGTACATATTCCAGATCAGGCTGGAGCCGACCACGGTCGGGTCTTTGAAATTGGCGGCGGTGCTGATGCTGGTGTTGTCGGTATTGATGATCACCGAGGTGGCGCCGTTCAGATTGAACGTGATGCTGGATGCGGCGAACACCAGGTCGTCCAGCTGCGTCAGGTCGCTGCCGCCCGGATGGGCCAGCGCGGTCAGGTCGAACACCGCGACGCCGTTGTTCGACACCGCGTTGAACACCACGCCCTGGCTGTTGAATTCCACGCTGCTGTTGCCCTGCAGCTTGGACAGGTCGGTCGACAGTCCACCCAGCACAGTGGCGAAGTTGGTCGAGGTGGCCGCTTCGGTATTGGTGGCGATCAGCGTCTGCGAAGCGCTCGACAAGCCGCTGCCATTGACGTGCGAAGCGCTGTCGCCCAGCAAGCCGACATGTCCGCCGCCGTTCAGATTGCCGTTGGTGATGGTGCCGGTGATGTAGGTCGGATTCTGGTAATTCGTGTTGGCCGAATTGCCGCCGACGAAACTGGCGCCGACGCTGTGCTGCACATCACCGTTGGAGGCGCTGCCGCCGATGTTGACGCCGTTGTAGCCGCCACGGAAACCGCTGGCGCTGCCGATGACGGTCAGGCCGGCATACGACGACGCCGGCAGCGAGGACGACATGGCATACTGGCCGCCGGCGACGGTGCCGCCGATCCAGGCGCGGCCGATGGTTTCGGTGGTAGAGGTGGCGCTGCCCAGGGTGACCTGGCTAAACTGCTGCAATACTTCCAGGCCGGTCAACGGCGTGGTGGCGGCATGGACGGAACCGGACAACATCGCTGCGGCGGCCAGGGTCGTGAGTGCGAAACGGTGAATCATCATGGTTCGTCCTTAAGTTATTGCATTTAAATAACAACTATTGTGTTTAGTGTATCATGCTTTGTTTCGTTTAGTACATTTACGAATTATTTCAGCAACGGAATCCCTATGCCGAGCTTTTCTCCCTGCGAGCTGCACACCGAGCGCCTGACCTTGCGCTTCATCGATGGCGGCGATGCCGACGCCCTGTTCCGACTGTTCTCCGATCCGCAAGCGCTGCGCTACTGGAGCAGCGGCCCGTGGCTGCACATGGCGCAGGCGGCCGACAACATCGAGCAAACGCTCAAGGGTTACCAGGACGGCGCCGCGCTGCGCCTGGCGCTGGTGCTGCCGGACGGCGAATTGATCGGGACCGCCACCCTGTACGCCTTCGACCGCCGCAACCATCGCTGCGAGATCGGCTACATGCTGGCGCGCCCGTACTGGGGCCAGCGTTACATGCAGGAGGCGCTGGCGGCGCTGATCGGCTACGGCTTCGGCGCGCTGGAGCTGCACCGCATCGAGGCCGATATTCATCCCGACAATATCGCCTCCGGCCGCATCCTGGAAGGTTTGCAATTCCGCCAGGAAGGCCATCTGCGCGAGCGCTGGTTCGTCGGCGGCGAAATCTCGGACAGCATCATCTACGGCCTGCTGCGCCGCGACTGGATCGGCCCCATTCATCCGGCGCAATAACCGGCCATCCCCGCCAAACCGCAGTTGATCGGAATCCACTACGGTCCCCGGTGGCGCTTTGATACAGTGATCTCATCGCAACACGTTTTGATGGAGACACAACATGAGCAAACTGACGATGCAATCGGTGCTGGACCTGTTCGACGAAATCTTCCGCGCCTTCGCGCAACTGGCGCGCCACTGCGTGCGCCTGGTCGGACGCATGTCGCCGCAGGCGCTGCTCGGCGCGGCACTGATCCTGGCCTTCATCCTGAGCATCCTGCCGCTGGCGCTGGTGCTGTTCGTGGTGTTCATGCTGATCAAGATCGCGGTCGGCGCCTGCGTCATCGGCAAGCGCCGTCAGGCGGTGCGGCAGGAGCCGGGTAAATGAAGAAGCGGCTGGCCAAGGCCGGCTACGACAACGCCAAGAGCCTGCTCGACATCGTGCGCGAGGTCGGCGAGACCGCGGCTGGCTTGTGGTGGCGCTTCTTCGACTGGCTGGCCCAGGTCGAGTGGCGCAAGCTGATCATCATCTGGCTGCTGCTGTTGATCCTCGGCCTGACCCCGTTCGGCTTGCCGAAGCAGACCGGCGCGCTGATCCTGCTGTCGTTCGGCCTGAAGGTGCTGGCCGGCGGCAAGCGCAAGGCAGAGCTGGAGGCGCGCGACGCCACCTCGCACGCCGACGAGGAAGGCCTGGAGCGGCGCCTGGTCGAAGCGCGCATGGCGGCCTTGCAGGCGCAGGTCGAGCCGCACTTTTTGTTCAACACGCTGGCCCTGATCGGCCAGTTGATCGAAACCGATCCGCCGCAAGCGGCGCTGATCCACCAGAACCTGATCGACTACCTGCGCGCCACGCTGCCGCAGATGCGCGCCAAGGGCGCCGGCACGCTGGGCCGGCAGATCGAGATGTCGCGCGCCTACCTGGCCATCATGCAGGCGCGCATGCGCTCGCGGTTGGCGGTGTCGGTCGACGTGCCGGAGGAAATGCTGAGCGCCACCTTCCCGGTGATGATGCTGCAGATCCTGATCGAGAACGCCATCAAGCACGGGCTGGAGCCGAAGATCGAGGGCGGCCGCATCGACATCCGCGCCTCGGTCGAAGGCCGCATGCTGCAAGTGGACGTGATCGACGACGGCATCGGCTTCAACATCCACGCCGGCGATGGTGTCGGCCTGGCCAATGTGCGTGAACGGCTGCGCATCCTGTACGGCAACCGCGCGCAGCTGGTGATCGAAAAACCGCTGATCGGCGGCACGCAGGCCAGCATCCGCATCCCGTATGCGCCGGACATCTTCGCCGGGAGCGGCAAATGAACCTGAACAAACCGGGCGGCCAACGCCGCGCCACCGCGCTGATCGCCGACGACGAGGAGCCGATGCGCCAGCAGTTGCGCAGCCGTTTATTGGAAGCCTGGCCGGGTCTGGAGATCGTGGCCGAAGCGGCCAACGGCATCGAGGCCGTGGCGCTGGCGGGCCAGCATCAGCCGGACATCGTCTTCCTCGACATCCGCATGCCTGGCCTGTCCGGCATCGAGGCGGCGCGCATGCTGTTCAACCGCTGTCACCTGGTGTTCGTCACCGCCTACGACCAGTATGCGATCGAGGCGTTCGAACAGGGCGCGCTGGACTACCTGCTGAAGCCGGCCGGCGGCGAGCGGCTGAAGACCACCTGTGCGCGCTTGCAGACGCTGATCGGCCAGCAGCCGTCCGACATCGAGCGGCAGCTGACGCAGCTGCTGTCGAGCCAGGCCAAGCCGGCCGCCAAGCCGGATTACCTGCGCTGGATCCAGGCGGTGGTCGGCAGCAACCTGCGCATGATCAGCACGCGCGAGGTGTTGTTTTTTCGCGCCGATGAAAAGTACACGCGGGTGCAGACCGAGCAGTCCGAGGTGCTGATCCGCAAGACGCTGAAGGAGCTGGCCGACGAGCTGGATCCGGACGAATTCTGGCGCATCCACCGTTCGACGCTGGTGCGGGTCGATGCGATCGAGGAAGTGACGCGCGACTTGCGCGGGCGGCAGATGGTCAAGATCCGCAACTTCCCGGAGCAGCTGGAAGTGAGCCGCGGCCACGCACATTTATTCCAGCAAATGTAACGTGGTCCGCGCGCGCACGCGGGTATACTCGGCGTTCCAACTCAAGGAGGGAATGATGTCCAGCATACCCAAGCAGACTCTCACCAATGTCATCCCGTGCATGCGCTACCGGGATGCGCCAGCCGCGATCGAGTGGCTGTGCGATACCTTCGGTTTCGAAACCCAGCTGGTGGTGCCCAACGAGGACGGCAGCATCGCCCACGCCCAGCTCGCGTTCGGCAACGGCATGATCATGCTGGGCTCGGCGTTCGACACCGAGTACGGGCGGCTGTTGAAGCAGCCTTCCGAGATCGGCGATTTCGTCACGCAGAGCGCCTACCTGGTCGTCAACAACGCGGACCTGGTGTACGGCCGCGTGCTGGAGGGCGGGGGCAAGATCCTGCTCGACATCAAGGACGAGGAGTACGGCGGGCGCGGCTTCACGTGCCGCGATCCGGAGGGGCATGTCTGGAGCATCGGCACCTACGATCCGCAGGCCTGATGGCGTTACAGGCCGGCGAACCAGTTGTAGCCGTGCAGGTCTTCCCAGTAGCCGCTGGTGAAGCTGTTGGAGACGGTCATGCCGGTCAGGTGCTTGGGGTTCTTGAATCCGAGCTTGGTGGGGATGCGCAGCCGCAGCGGGAAGCCGAATTCGTCCGGCAGGCTGGCGGCGCCGTTGAAGCTGAACGCCAGCATGGTCTGCGGGTGCAGCGCGCTCGCCATGTCGATGCTGGTGAAGTAGCCGTCGGCGCAGGTGAAGGCGACATATTTGGCGCTGGTGTCGGCGCCGATCAGCTTGAGGAAGTGATGCAGCGGCACGCCGGTCCATAGTCCGATGGCGCTCCAGCCTTCGATGCAGACCAGGCGGGTGATTTCGGTCAGCGGCGGCAGGGCCTTCAGTTCGGGCAGCGTCCATTCGCCGGGTTTGCGCACCAGGCCGTCGACCTTGAAGCGCCAGGTCTGTTCGTCGATCTCGGGGACCGAGGCTTCGGAGTAGAAGGCGTTGAAGCGGAATGGCAGCGTCAGCTCGTTTTTGTGGAACAGCGGCGCCAGCGTTTGCGGGCGGAACAGGGCCGCCTGGGCGGCGTCGTTGAAGCGTGAGACGCGCTTCAGGGCGGCTTCGACGGTTTCGTTTTCCGTGATGCTACAGGCGGGCAGCAGCGCTGCCGCCGCGGCGCCCAGCGACAGGCGCAGCAGGCGGCGGCGGCCGGGGTCGGGTGTCCAGATTTCTTTTGTCATGATGCGTTCCGTTTCAGGCCCAGCATCGCCAGCAGCAGACGCGGCGACAGCAGCGCGAGGCAGATGTGGCCGGCGACGAACATCGCCAGCAAACTCATACAGATGAAATGGGCTTGGCGGGCGGTTTGGTAACCGCCGAAGGCTTGCGTCAGCCATTGCAGCTGCACCGGCTTCCAGATCGACAGGCCGGACAGCACGATCAACGCCAGCAGCGACAGCACGCCGAGGTAGGCGATCTTTTGTACGCGGCTGCGATCGCTGCCCTTGTGCGTCGCGCCGAGCGACAGGTACTGCCGCCGCAACCGGCCGGTGGTCAGCAGCAGGGTCAAGGCGACCAGGCCGTTGGCGGCCAGCAGCCACATGCCGGCGAAATGCCACATCAAGGCGCCGGGCAGCGAGCCACCAAGCGTCAGGTAGCTTTTAAACCCGGCGATCCAGAACGGAGCGGCGTTATAGATTTGCCAGCCGCTGGTCAACATCACCGCGAAGACCACGGCATTGGTCCAGTGGCACAGCCGCACCCACAGCGGCGGCGCGACGTGCGCAGTGGGCGATGCGACGTGCGCGGCAGGCGGCGCGGCACGAGCGACGGGCGGCGCGACATCGGCGGCAGGCGGCGCGACGTCGGCGGCAGGCGGTGCGACGGGCGCGGTGGGCGACGCGGCGGCTGCGGGCGGAGCGGCCGGGGTGGCGGGCTGGGGGCTCGGTGTCATGCGGCTGCTCCGGTCACGCTGGGCTTAGATCGGTGGCAGGAAGCCGTCGCGGCCCACCAGCACCGCGTTGGCGGCGGTGGCGCCGTCGGCGGTCGGGGCACCGATGACCAGCACCTTGGCGCCGACCACGATCAGCTCACGCTTGCCCGGCACGAACTGACCATACACGGTGGCCTTGTCCAACACCACCACCTGCGTCTTGCCGCCGAAGCGCATTTCCAGCTCGGTCGCGCTGGACTTCTTGCTCACCTTGGCGACGGTGGCGTTGGTCATCGTGCTCTTGTCGCCCATGTCCCAAGGGAAGTGCCCCTCGTTCAAACCGCGCGCCGGCTCCGGGAACACCATCACACCCAGCGCACGCACCTTGCCCTCCGGCGCCGGCGCCGCAGCCACGCCCAGATAACTATTCTCCTTGATCGCATCGACACTGCTGCGCGACACATCCAGCACCTGCGCCTGCTCCGGCAACTTGACGACGGTCTTCACACCCTTGCGGTCGGTGATGGTCAGATCGGTGGCGGTAACGGCGGTGACCTCGCCGCGCAGATGAACCGGGCGGTCGGCGGCAAAGCCGGAGGTGGCGGTGAACAGAGCGGCACCGGCGATCAGTACTTTAAGCATTTTCATGGCAGTCCTTGGATTGATGTTCGCAGTCGGAACAGGAGCCTGCACTATGGCGCAGCGCCGCCCCCCCGGCTATCGGTCAAACAACCGATGCGAACGTAAAACCGCGCATATCGCTATAATCGCCCCATGTACCCCGCCACCACCGCATCCATCACCGACGCCATGCACACGCTGGCCTACGTCGGCGACCTGAGTATGGGCCAGCCCACCGACCACTCGCTGCGCACCGCCTGGCTGGCCGCCCGCATCGCCGAAGCGATGGGCCACAGCGGCGCCGATATCGCCGCCGTACAGCAGGTCGCGCTGCTGCGCTGGTCCGGCTGCACCGCCAACGCGGCGGAATTCAGCGCCCTGATCGGCGACGACGTCGGCGTGCGGGCGAAACTGCTGTCGCAGAATCCGGACGATCCCGAGCTCCGCCGCGCCGGCGCGTTGGTCTTCCCCGAGATGCAGCCGCTATCGCAGATACACTGCGAAGTATCCGGCGAAATCGCCCGCATGCTGCAAGTGCCGGCCGAAGTCGAGCACGCGCTGCGCGCCATCTTCGCCACCTACGACGGCGCCGGCCCGAATCACGCGGCGCAAGGCGGCGTGCCGGACAGCGTGTACATCGTCGCCATGGCCAGCGATATCGAAATCTTCGGCCGCGAGCAAGGGCTGCCGCGCGCGCTGGCGCGCATCGCGCACAAGAGCGGCAAGACGTATCCTCCGGCGCTGGCCGACATCGCGCCGCGCCATGCCGCCGGCTGGCTGGAACAGCTGGACCACGACGAAGACTGGCACGCATCGCTCAGTTTCGGCGCCCTGGCCGGCAGCGACGCCGTGCCGCTGGAACTGCTGGCCGACGTGATCGACCTGAAGCTGCCCTGGATGACCGGCTATTCACGCAGCGTCGCGCAGACCGCGCACGGCGCGGCGGCGGCGATGGGCATGGCCGCCGAAGCGCAACTGCGCTGCTACCGCGCGGGACTGGTGCACGGCATCGGCCGGGCCGCCGTGCCGAACACAGTGTGGAACACGATCGGCAGATTGTCCGCCGCCGCGCGTGAACAGCTGCGGCTGGCGCCCTACTGGACCTGCCGCGCCGGCGCCCGCATCGGCGCGCTGGCCGGCGATGCCGACATCGGCTCCTACGCCGGCGAACGGCTGGACGGCAGCGGCGCCTTCCGCGCCTGCGGCGATACCGCGATCCCGCTCGAAGGAAAAATCGTCGCCGCCGCGACCGCGTGGGTGGCGTTGCAGTCGGCGCGGCCGTGGCGAGCGGCGATGTCGGCCGACGAAGCGCGCGCGCTGTTGCAGGCGGAAGCCGATGCCGGCCGCTTCGACGCGGCAGCCGTGCGCGCCGTCAGCGGCGCCGCGCGGCCTGCGGAAGCACCGGACAAGGTGCTGCTGACCGAACGCGAGATCGAAGTCTTCAAGGGCATCAGCCTGGGACAGACCAACAAGGAAGTGGCGCGCGCGCTGGCGATCAGCCCGAGCACCGTGCGCACCCACGTCGAAAACGTGTTCCGCAAACTGGGCTGCACCTCGCGCGCCGCCGCCACGCTGAAGGCGTCGACGCTGCGGCTGATCTAAGTCAGCGCAGCGATCAAGGCATGGTCGGCGACCGGCGTCGGCCGAATGCGGATCACGTCGCGATACAGCGGCGGCATGGCGGCGCAGATGGCGGCCAGGTCCGCCTCGGGCATGGCAGACAGCACATACTGGAATTGCGTCGGATTCGCCGCCGGCAGCGGGCCCTCCATCGTCGAGCCGTAAGCGCCGAGGTTCATGAAGCTGACCGCGCCGCCGTCCGGCCCGTGGGCGAAGACGAAGGTGCCGTCCTTGGGATGGCCGAGGAATTTGCGCACCTCGTCCTGCTGCGCCAGCGTGGCGCCGTTCATCAACTTGTAGCGCAGTTGCGCATAGGCGCGCGTGGTCTCCATGAAGGCGCTGCGGATGCCCGATTGCGACATCCGCCCCGGCATGCAGAGCAGCAGATTGCCGAACGAATCCAGCAACGCCACCGCATCCCCCGCCCCGCCATGTTCACGGTCGCGCGCCATCGCCTGCGTCAGGAACGGCGCGAGGCCGGCGTCGGGCAGGCGCGGCGCACAGCGATAGGCCAACGCATCGGGATACAACTGCTTGAGCGCGCGCACGATGGCATGGTCCGGCGCCAGCGTGGCCGGATCCCGCAACAGCTCCTGCGACGGATCGGTGCTGAACTTCTCCATCACCTCGGCCGACGTGGCCTCGAACACCAATGAGCACAAGGCCTGTGTCGGTTCGGCGATGGTTTTTCCGATGAAGAAGGACTTCGGCGCCGCGCCGCTGCCGGCGCGCGAATATTGCGAGGAGCCCAGCACCGCCGGATAGCCGAAGCTGGCGCCGGCCTGTGCGCGCAGCGATGCCGGCAGCGCATCGAAAGTCGCGGCCTGGTCGAAATTGATACCCGCGTTTTTATCCGGCGCGGCCACCACGACATTGAAGCCGCCGGCCAGGATCGCGCCGCTGCACATGCAGCAGGGATCGAGCGAGGTGACGAGGGTGATGTCCTCCGGCGCCGGCAGCTCGCGGCCCTTGGCGCGTTCGGCGTAGTACCAGTCGATCAACTGGCGCTCACCGTGCGCGGTCGGGTCGAAGATCAGGCCCTGCTTGATGACGTTGTTGTGCAGCGACTGCAGCACGTTGCCGTGCTGGTCGAGCATCAGGCCGCCGACACCGAAGGTGCCCTGCGTCTTGGCGGCGATCGCCTCGGCCGCCGCGATGGCGACGGCCGCCTGCACATCTATCGTCTTCTTGAAGGCCAAGGTATTACTTCTTTTTCAGGTCGGCGCCGCCGAAGGCGTTCGGCAGTTGATCGGCCGCCGTGGTCTCGTGGATGTCGCCTTTGAGATTGGTCAGCAGCACCGGCAACTCGTTGCCGCCCAGTTCCAGGATCACCTGGCGGCAGGCGCCACACGGGGCGATCGGGCCGTCGGTTTCGCCGATGACGACCAGTTGCTCGAAGTCGCCCTGCTTGTAGCCGTGCGCGAAGGCGCTGAAGAAGGCGGTGCGCTCGGCGCAGTTGCACAAGCCGTAGGAGGCGTTTTCCACGTTACAGCCGTGGAACACCTTGCCGTCGTTGGTCAGCAGCGCGGCGCCGACCTTGAAGTTGGAGTACGGCGTGTAAGCCTTCAGCCGCGCGGCGGCGGCTTCGGCGATCAGTTCTTGTTTGTTCATACTGCTCCTTGTGGGGCTGCTGTTCTTTTTGCCGGTGGGTGGCGCGGCTGGCTTAACCCGCACTGCCACCCTGGGGTCGGACCCCGTACGGGGTCCGACCCCGCCTTGCCGGGGTTACGGGCGAATAGTGCGGTAGATGACCGGATTCGCGGTCGGCGCGGCGTCGGCGATCTGGTAGGACGCCTGGATTTCGCGGATCGCCTGCTCGGCGGCTTCCTGCGTGCGCGCATGGACCATCGCCAGCGGCTGGCCGGCTTCGATCCTGTCGCCCAGGCCCACCAGCCCGGTCAGGCCGACGGCGAAGTCGATCGGATCGGCGGCGCGGCGACGACCGCCGCCCAGCGACACCACCGCCAGACCGATCTCGCGGCAGTTGGCCGTCGACGCATAACCCGACACCAGCGCCGGCGCCGGCACGATGATCGGAGAACGTTCCAGGTACTTGTCCGGATTGTCCATCAGGTCAGCCGGGCCGCCCAGCGCCACCACCATGCGCGAGAAGCGCTCGGCGGCTTCGCCGCTGTCCAGCGACGCCTGCAACTTGGCGCGCGCTTCGTTTTCATCGGCGGCCAGCTTGCCCAGCACCAGCATCTCGGCGCACAGCGCCATCGTCACTTCGTGCAGACGCGCGGGACGCGATTTGCCGGTCAGGTAATCCATCGCGCCGCGTACTTCCAGCGCGTTGCCGGCGTATGGCGCCAGCGATTCGTTCATGTCGGTCAGAATGGCCGAGGTCATCATGCCGGCGCCGTTGCCGACCTTGACGATGCTGTCGGCCAGCTCCACCGATTTGTCGTAGCTCGGCATGAAGGCGCCGCTGCCCACCTTCACGTCCATGGCCAGCGCGTCCAGGCCGGCCGACAGCTTTTTCGACAGGATGGAGCCGGTGATCATGGCGACCGATTCCACGGTGGCGGTGACGTCGCGCACGCCGTAGAAGATCTTGTCCGACGGCGCCAGCGACGCGGTCTGGCCGATGATGGCGACGCCGACTTCCTTGACCACTTTGCGGAACTGTTCGTTGGTCGGCACGGTGGTGTAGCCGGGGATGGAGTCGAATTTGTCCAGCGTGCCGCCGGTGTGGCCCAGGCCACGGCCGGAGATCATCGGCACATAGCCGCCGCAGGCCGCGACCATGGGGCCGAGCAGCAGCGAGACCACGTCGCCGACGCCGCCGGTGGAGTGCTTGTCGACCACCGGGCCGTTCAGGTCCAGCGCGCGCCAGTCCAGCACCTCGCCGGAGTCGCGCATGGCCAGCGTGAAGGCGACGCGTTCATCCATGGTCATGTCGTTGAAGTAGACGGCCATCGCCAGCGCGGCGATCTGGCCTTCGGTGACGCGGTTGGAGGTGATGCCGCCGACGAAGAACTGGATTTCTTCGGCCGACAGCACGCCGCCGTCACGTTTCTTGCGGATGATTTCCTGGGGTAGAAACATGGAATGCTCGCTTTCTCTAAATTGATAACGCCGCAGTGGAGCTCGCGGCACCCGCGAACCCCGCACTGCGGCGGCGCTCGGGGTCAGACCCCTTTATGGGGTCTGACCCCTTCTGTTAGGGGTAGCTTTAAACGCCGTAGGGGATCCAGACGTTTTTCACTTGCGACGCGTGCGCCAGCACCGCGCGGCCGCCGGATTGGGCGGTGCTGTACCAGTCGCGGCCCTTGGCGCCACCAACCCAGGTACGCTTCAGCGAAGCCGCCGACAGACGCTCCACTTCGGCGCAACCTTCGGCCGAACCGTCATGACGCCACACCGCATCGATGTCCGAGTGCGTCGCCAGCGTGCGCGCCAGCTCGTCCGCCGAACCGGTGACGATGTTGACCACACCGCCCGGCAAATCCGACGTATCGAACACCTGATACAGATCGGTCGCCGACAGCGGATGCGCTTCCGACGGCACCACCACCACGCGATTACCCAGCGCAATCGCCGGCGCCACCAGCGAGATGAAGCCCAACAACGGCGCCTCGTTCGGGCAAACGATGCCGATCACGCCGACCGGCTCGTTCAGCGCCACAGTGATGCCATGCATCGGCGGCTGATGCGCCAGACCGTCGTACTTGTCGGCCCACGCCGCATAGTAGAACAGGCGCTCGATCGAAGCCTCGACTTCCTTCTGCGCGTTCCTGGAGCCGGTCATGGCGGCGATGCGCGCCGCGAATTCCTCGCCGCGCGCGGCCAGGTTCTCGGCGATGTAGTACAGCACCTGCGCGCGGTTGTGCGACGTGGCTTTCGCCCAGCCGCCGGCCTTGTGCGCCGCTTCCACCGCGTTGCGGATGTCCTTGCGGCTGCCCTCGCCCACTTCGGCGATGAACGAGCCGTCGGCGCCGTGCACCGGACGGCTGTAGGCGCCGTCCGGGCGTGCCTGCTTGCCGCCGATGTACATCTTGGCGGTGCGGTCGATGGCGAACGCGCCGCCGCTGGCGGGAGCGGCCTGCTTGGCCTTGGCCTGGGCTTCGCGCAGCGGCGCCGCAGGACGCGCGTCTTCCGATTTCGCGGTCAGGTATTCGTACATGCCTTCGCGACCGCCCTCGCGGCCGAAGCCGGACTCGCGGTAGCCGCCGAAGCCGCACGCGGCGTCGAACTGGTTGGCGGTGTTAATCCACACCACGCCGGCCTTGATCTGCGGCGCGACGTCCAGCGCCAGCGAGATGTTCTCGCTCCAGACGCAGGCCGCCAGGCCGTAGACGGTGTTGTTCGCCAGCTGCACCGCTTCCGCCGGAGTGCGGAAGCTCATCGCCACCAGCACTGGTCCGAAGATCTCGGCCTGCGCCACGGCGGCCGAGGTCGAGGCGCCGGTGATCAGCGTCGGCGGGAACCACGAGCCGTTGGCCGGGATCTCGCACGCCGGCTGGTACACGGTGCAGCCTTCGGCGCGGGCCGATTCCACCAGGCCGGCGATGCGCTGCTGCTGGATCGGATCGACCAGCGCGCCGATGTCCATCGACTTGTCCAGCGGCGAACCGAGGGTCAGCTTGTCCATGCGGGCGCGCAGCTTGGCAAGGAATTTCTCCTGCACCGATTCCTGCACCAGCAGGCGCGAACCGGCGCAGCAGACCTGGCCCTGGTTGAACCAGATCGAATCGACCAGGCCTTCGACGGCGGCGTCCAAGTCGGCGTCGTCGAAGACGATGAACGGCGACTTGCCGCCCAGTTCCAGCGACAGCTTCTTGCCGCTGCCGGCGGTGGCGACGCGGATCAGGCGGCCCACTTCGGTCGAACCGGTGAAGGCCAGCTTGTCGATGCCGGGATGGTTGACGATGGCTTCGCCGACGCGGCCGTCGCCCGTGACGATGTTGACCACGCCCGCCGGCACGCCGGCCTGCACGCAGATCCATGCGAACAGCATCGCGGTCAGCGAGGTGAATTCGGCCGGCTTGAAGACGATGGTGTTACCGGCGGCCATGGCCGGCGCGATTTTCCACGACAGCATCAGCAGCGGGAAATTCCACGGCACGATCTGGCCGACCACGCCGACGGCGCGGTAGTCGGCGAATTCCTCGGCCTGCAGTTGCGCCCAACCGGCATGGTAGTAGAAGTGACGCGCCACCAGCGGCAGGTCGATGTCGCGGGTTTCGCGGATGGTCTTGCCGTTGTCCAGCGTCTCCAGCACGGCGAACAGGCGCGCGTGCTTTTGCATCAGGCGCGCGATCGAGTACATGACCTTGGCGCGGCCATGGCCGCCCAGCGCCTGCCAGCCCGGCTGCGCGGCGCGCGCGGCGGCCACGGCGCGGTCGACGTCGTCGCCGGTCGCTTGCGTCAGGTCGGCCAGCTTGGCGCCGTCGGCCGGATTGGTCGAGGCGAACAGCTCGCCCGGCTCGCTCCACTGGTTGTCGATGAACAGGCCGAAGGCGCGGCCGTGCTGTTCCAGCCACGCTTGCGCTTCTTTTTGGCTTTCGGGTGCTGGGCCGTATTCCATGGTGTTGAGGATCTCTTTAATTGATGGCATGACGTGTCCGTGTTCTTAAGGTTGCGCGTGGCGGTGAGCGGCCGAGTAGTTCCCGGTGACGTAATGCTCAAGCTGGCGTTCGATGTCGGTCAGCAGGCTGGATGCGCCGATGCGGAACAGATGCGGCTCCAGCCACTCGTTGCCCAGTTCTTCCTTCATCAGCGTCAGATACTGCAACGCGGCCTTGGCCGTGCCGACGCCGCCGGCCGGCTTGTAGCCGATCTTGAAGCCGGTCTGCTCGTGGTAGTCGCGAATCGCGCGCACCATCGTCAGCGATACCGGGATCGTGGCGTTGACAGGCTCCTTGCCGGTCGAGGTCTTGATGAAGTCCGCGCCGGCCATCATGCACACCCACGACGCCTTGGCGACGTTTTCCAGCGTGGCCAGTTCGCCGGTGGCCAGGATGGCCTTGACGTGCGCGTCGCCGCAAGCCTTGCGGTAGGCGACCATCTCGTCGTACAGCGCCTGCCAGTTGCCGGTCAGGACGTGCTGGCGGGTGATGACGATATCGATCTCGGTCGCACCTGCGGCCACCGACAGTTCGATCTCGCGCACCTTGGTCTCCATGCTGGTCAGGCCGGCCGGGAAGCCGGTCGACACGGCGGCGATCGGCAGACGGCCTTGCAGCACCTGCACCGCCGGCTGGATCATCTCGTGGTAGACGCAGACCGCGCCGGTGGTCAGCGTGGTGTCCTGCAGGCCCAGCGCCTCGACCAGGTCGGAACGCAGCGGACGCATCGCCTTCATGCACAGGCGCTCGACACGGCCCGGGGTGTCGTCGCCGGACAGCGTGGTCAGGTCGATCAGGCCGATGGCCTTGACCAGCCATGCGGCCTGATATTCCTTCTTCACCGTGCGGCGGTTCGCCAGGCTGGCGGCGCGGCGGTCGGCGGCGTTCTTGTTGATGTGGATGTGGTTGATCCAGCCCAGGTCCAGGGGGACCGCCTCGTTGCGCTTGAAATCAGTGCTCATAACAGATTGCTTCCGTGGGAAAGTGGTTTGACGCCGAGGTGATGGGCCAGGGTCTGGCCGATGTCGGAGAAGGTTTCGGAAATCGGCAGCTGCTGCGCCTTCACGCCCGGGCCGAAGAAGATCATCGGGATATGTTCGCGGGTGTGGTCGGAGCCGGGCCAGGTCGGGTCGCAGCCGTGATCGGCGGTGATCACCACCAGGTCGCCCTCTTTCAGTTTGGCGATGAACTCCGGCAGGCGCGCGTCCATCTCGTGCAGCGCGTTCGAGTAGCCGACGACGTCGCGGCGATGGCCGAAGGCCTGGTCGAAGTCGACGAAGTTAACGAAGGTGAGCGACTTGTCGCCGGCTTCCGCTTCAACCTTCAGCAGCGCGTCGAACAGCGCCATGTTGTCCTTGCCCTTGACCACGCGCGACACGCCCTGGGTGGCGAAGATGTCGCTGATCTTGCCGAGCGCGATGACTTCGCCGCCGTCGTTCTTGACGTGGTCCAGCAGCGTCGGCGCCGGCGGCGCGACCGCGTAGTCGTGGCGGTTGGTGGTGCGGGTGTAGTTGCCGTTGGCGCCGGTGAACGGGCGCGCGATGACGCGGCCGATGTTGTACGGTTCCACCAGCTTGAAGGCGATCTCGCACACTTCATACAGGCGCTCCAGGCCGAACGATTCCTCGTGCGCGGCGATCTGCATCACCGAGTCGCCGGAGGTGTAGATAATCAGCTTGCCGGTGGCGACATGCTCGTCGCCGTGCTTGTTGATGATGTCGGTGCCGGAGGCGTGGCAGTCGCCGAGGAAGCCCGGCACGCCGGTCAGCTGCTGCAGTTTGGCGGTCAGCTCGGCCGGGAACGACGGCACGGTTTTCGGGAAGTAGCCCCAGTCGAATTCCACCGGCACGCCGGCGATTTCCCAGTGGCCGGACTGGGTGTCCTTGCCGGTCGAGCGTTCGCGCGCGGCGCCGTAGGCGGCGCTGAAGCCGTCGCGCTGCGCGAAGCCTTCGGCCCACTGGCCGCTGGCGGTGTGGGCGGCGGCGGCAAGGCCCAGTTTTTCCATGGTCGGCAGCGACATCGGCTTGCCGGCCTTGGCGGCCCACTCGGCGATGTGGCCGAAGGTGTTGGCGCCGACGTCGTTGTACTTGGCCGCGTCCGGCGTGGCGCCGAGGCCGAAGGAATCCAGCAGCAGGATAAATGCGCGTTTCATAATGTGCTCCAGAAAAGCAAAAAGGGCGGCTCAGCCGCCCCTTGGGATGTTACGCCTGCGGCGTTTTGGCCACGTTGGCCAGGAAGCCGAGGATGACTTCGATCAGCGAGGTGGCGGCGATGGCCGCGTACTTCAGCGTCTGCTCGTGCGACAGCGGGAACGGCGACAGGCCTTCGGCCAGGTTGGTGATCGCCGACACGCCGACCACCTTCAAACCGCAGTGGCGCGCCGACACGACTTCCGGCACCACCGACATGCCGACCACGTCGGCGCCCAGCGTCTTGAAGGCGCGGATCTCGGCCGGGGTCTCGAAGTTCGGACCGGCGTAGGCGATGTACACGCCTTCATGCAGCGGCACGTTCTTCTCGGCGGCGGAGGACTTCAGCAGCGCGCGCAGGTCGGCGTCGTAGGCGTTGGCCATGCTGAAGAAGCGCGGACCGAAACGCTCGTCGTTCGGACCCATCATCGGCGTGCCCGGCAGGTAGTTGATATGGTCGGTCAGCGCGACCAGCGCGCCGGCGTCGACTTCGGTGCGCAGCGAACCGGCGGCGTTGGTCACGAACAGCATCTCGCAACCCAGCAGCTTCATGGTGCGTACGGCGCTGGTCATCACGCCGAGGCCGTAGCCTTCGTAGACGTGGCCGCGGCCCTTCATGCACACCACCTGCACGCCCGACAGCGTACCGACCACCAGCTCGCCGGCGTGGCCGTGCACGGTGGAGATCGGGAAGCCCGGCAGTTCGTTGAAGCTGATGGTGACCGCGTCGGTCATCTGTTCCGCCAGCACACCGAGGCCGGAACCGAGGATCATCGCGACGCGCGGCTTGAAGCCGGCGGGAATGCGGGCGCGGATGATGTCGGCTGCCTGGAATGGGGAATTATTAGACATGGATATCCTCTGTTTTTTGTGTTGTGGCTGGGGAAGCTGACACTATGCATCATCCTCCATATGTATGGCAAATACCATTTTTCTTCAGCATTTATACTAAAGCGATATAAATCGGCGGTATTATAAATCAATGAAAACTTAGCTGCAGCGCGCTGTTGACCGGATTAAAACAAATGTTTACCATGATGGACAATTGTTCAAAAGGGCCACGACCGTGACCGACTCCTCCAAGAAGGAACAGCTCTACCAGCTGATCCGCGCCAACCCCTTCATCTCCCAGCAAGACCTGGCGGTGGAGCTGCGCCTGTCGCGCTCCGCCGTGGCCGGCCACATCGCCGGACTGATCCGCGAGCGCCGCCTGCTGGGCCGCGCCTACGTCATGCCGGACAAGCGTCCGGTGATGTGCATCGGCGCCGCCAACCTCGACCGCAAGCTGCGCACCATCGCGGCAATGCAACTGGGCACCTCCAACCCCGCCACCGCCGAGGAAGTGTACGGCGGCGTGGCGCGCAACATCGCCGAGAACCTGGCCCGGCTGAACCTGCCGACCGCGCTGCTGACCGCGCTGGGCGACGACAGCGCCGGGCGCGCCCTGCAAGAGCACGCGGAACGGAACGGCATCGACACGCGCGGCAGCCTGAAGCTGCTCGACAGCCCCACCGGCACCTACACCGCCATCCTCGACGACCACGGCGAACTGGTGGTGGCGCTGGCCGACATGGCGCTGTACGACCGCATCACGCCGGAGTTCCTGGCCGGCCGCCTGCCGCAGCGCTCCGCCGCCGCGATGACCGTGGCCGACCTGAACCTGCCGGCCGACAGCATCGCCGCGCTGCTGGCCGGCGCGCACGCCGACCAGGTGCCGCTGGTGATCGTCGCCGTGTCGCAGCCGAAGATGGCGCGGCTGCCGGCCGACCTGGCCGGCCTGCGGCTGCTGATCCTGAATCGCGGCGAACTGGAAACCCGCGCCGGCCGCGCCCTGCCCACCGAGGCCGACGTGCGCGCCGCCTGCCGCGACCTGCAGGCCCAGGGCGCGCAGGACGTGATCGTCACCTGCGGCAGCCAGGGCGTGTTCCACACCAAGGCCGGCGAACTGGTCTGGCTGGCCGCGCACCAGGTGGACGTGGTCGACGTCACCGGCGCCGGCGACGCTTTCTCGGCCGCCGTCTGCTGGTCGCTGCACCAGGGCAGCACCGACCTGACGCTGGCCTGCCGGCGCGGCCTGAAGGTCGCCGCCATGACGCTGGAAAGCCCTGACACCGTGTCGCCGATGCTGGCCGCCGACGTGCTCGACGAGATCCACGACTTCGACCTGAACGCTCCGCTGTTCCCATTTAAAGGATAAACAATATGCATCAATACCTGCTGTTTTCGCCGGAAGTGGCCGCCGCCCGCGCCGCCGGCAAACCCGTGGTTGCGCTGGAATCGACCATCATTTCGCACGGCATGCCCTATCCGCAGAACGTGCAGATGGCGCGCGAGGTCGAGCAGATCATCCGCGACGGCGGCGCCGTGCCGGCCACCATCGCCATCATCGGCGGCAAGATCTGCATCGGCTTGTCGGACGAGCAGCTGGAGCTGCTGGCCACCTCGCCGGACGCGATGAAGGTCAGCCGGCGCGACCTGGCGTATGTGCTGTCGCAGGACAAGCTGGGCGCCACCACCGTGGCCGCCACCATGATCTGCGCCGAACTGGCCGGGATCCAGGTGTTCGTCACCGGCGGCATCGGCGGCGTGCATCGCGGCGCCGAGACCAGCTTCGACATCTCGGCCGACCTGCAGGAGCTGGCGCAGACGTCGGTGGCGGTGGTGTGCGCCGGCGTCAAGTCCATCCTCGACATCGGCCTGACGCTGGAATACCTGGAGACCTTCGGCGTGCCGGTGATCAGCGTCGGCCAGCGCGGCTTCCCCGCCTTCTTCACCCGCGAGAGCGGCTTCGACGCCGACTTCCAGTTGGACAGCGCGGTGCAGCAGGCCGCCTTCATCCGCGCCAAGTGGCAGCTGGGCTTGAAGGGCGGCGTGGTGGTCAGCAATCCGGTGCCGGCGGCCGACGCCATGCCGAAGGAAGAAATCGACGCCATCACCGCGCAGGCCTTGCAGGAAGCCGATGCGCAGGGCGTCACCGGCAAGCGCGTCACGCCGTTCCTGCTGGGACGGATCAAGCAGCTGACCGAGGGCCGCAGCCTGGCGACCAACATCGCGCTGGTGAAGAATAATGCACGCTGCGGCGCCGCGCTGGCCGTCGCCATGCAAACGCAGTAAAAAAACAAGGCCGCCGCCATGTCCATCGATCTGAAACAACTAAAGTACTTCCTCGCCGTCGCAGAAGAAAAGAGTTTCAGCCGTGCCGCCGAGCGGCTGCATATTTCACAGCCGCCGCTCAGCCAGCAGATCATGAAGCTGGAAAGTGAACTGGGCGTCAAACTGTTCGCCCGCACCACCCGCACTTTCGAGCTGACGGTGGCCGGCAAGGCCTTGATGGCCGAGGCGTCCGACCTGCTGGCCAAGATGCGCATGACGATCGACACCATCCGCCAGATCGACCGCGGCGAAGTGGGACGGCTGCGGGTGGGCATCGTCGGCTCGGCGATGTGGGGGCCGATCCCGAGTCTGCTGGAAGAGTTCCAGACCAAGTTCCCGCGCGTGACCTGGACCCTGCACGAACTGGGTCCGACGCAGCAGTACGAAGCGCTGCGCGCCAAGCAGGTCGACGTCGGATTCTGGCGCGAGCCGAGGCTGGACGAGGACGACCTGAAGGCCGACAACCTGCGCCAGGAACTGTGCTTCCGCGAGGACGTGTGCGTGGCCATCAACGAACATCACCCGCTGGCCAAGCAGGAGGCGATCGAATTGATCGACATCGCCGACGAGCCGATGCTGACGCTGACCCTGGAGCGCTCCTCGTTCCCGCGCTATCTGGTGCAGTGCTGCGTCAAGGCCGGCTTCCAGCCGACCATCTTCCAGGAAGCGTCCGAGCCGCAGACATTGCTGGCGATGGTGGGCGCGGGCCTGGGCGTGACGCTGCTGCCCGAGACCACCAGCCGCATCGGCTGGCCGGGCGTGGTGTTCCTGCCGATCCGCAGCAATCCGCCGTCGGCGAACCTGTACATCACCTACACCACGCTGGACGATGCGCCGGTGGTGCGGGCCTTCCTGAATATCCTGAATCCGCCGGCGCGCGCCGATTGAAGCGAACGCCTTAGTGGGTAAGGCCGCCCGCTTCGCGCAGATCGACGGTGTGGGCGAGCGTGGTGCGGATGGCGATACGCAGTCCTTCGACCATGTCCTCCAGCTTCATGCTGGCGAAGCCCGGATGCGCGGCCGCCTGCTGCGGCAGATACGGAATGTGAATGAAGCCGGCGCGCATGGTGGTGCCCCACTCGTGCGCCTGGTGCATCAGGCCATAGAACACATGGTTGCAAACGAAAGTGCCGGCGCTCTGCGACACCGACGCCGGCAAGCCCGCCTCGCGCAGCGCGTGCACGATGGCCTTGATCGGCAAGGTAGAGAAATAGGCGGCGGGGCCGCTGTTGACGATGGGCTGGTCGACGATCTGGCGCATCTGGTTGTCGGCGATCGGCGCGTCGTCGATATTGATGGCGATCCGCTCGATCGACAAATCCGGACGGCCGCCGGCCTGGCCGACCGCGATCACGATACTTGGCTGCAGTTCCTCCACCGCCCGGTGCATCACCTTGTTGGCGTGCCCGAAGACGCACGGCAGTTGCCGCGCATGCACCACAAAATCACCTTCATGCCAACCTTGCAGGCTACGCACCGCTTCCCACGAGGGATTGATGGTCTCCTGGTTGAAGGGCTCGAAGCCCGTCAACAATATTATCTTTTTCATCTCGACTCCAATTGCTTTGCTGCGTGCGCATTACTCTACTCCAACTTTCTGCATCTCACAGGTTCATCAGAAAATAAAGAAGTGCAATATTTGCAAGCAGCAGCGGCAATGCCGTCGCGATCTGGATCTTCACCACCGCGTTCTTGTCGGGCAGTTCCAGCAGCGCGGCGGGCACGATATTGAAGTTGGCCGCCATCGGCGTCATCAGCGTGCCGCAGTAGGCGCTGAACATGCCGATCGCCGCCATCACCGCCGGGTTGGCGTGATAGACGCCGACCAGCACCGGGATGCCGACCCCGCCCGCCATCACCGGAAACGCGGCGAAGCCGTTGCCCATGATGATGGTGAACAGCGCCATGCCGACGCAGAACACCGCCACCGCCACCAGCCGGATGTCGAGGTTGATATACGAGGTGACCACGTGCGCCACCGCCTTGCCCATGCCGGCCTCGGTGAACAACAGCCCCAGCACCGCCAGCATGTGGGGCAGCACCACCGCCCAGCCCAGGTGGTCGATCAGGCGGCGCGATTCGCGCATCGCCTGCAGGGGCGTGGAGCGCGTCAGCCAGCACGCGGTGGCGACCGCGAACAGCGAACCGCAACCGAGACTGACCAGGGTGGAGTTCTTCGGATCGAGCAGGAACAGGCCGTCGAGCTTGACGTCCTTGAACAGCGTGGAGCCGATCACGGTGGTGATCGGGATCAGCAGCGCAGGAATCAGCAGCTTGTGGCCGAGCCGCTGCGCGCTGTCGCGCCGCTGCTCCGCCGAGCGGTCGCCGTAGCGGCCCAGCGTGACGCCGCCGAAGCCGGCGATCAGCGCCATCACCACCATCAGCACGCCGGCGGCCACCGGCGGCAGCTGCTCGCCGGCCAGGTAGACCAGCGCGTACAGCGCCCAGAACAAGGCGCTGGAAAAACGCTTCGGATTGTGCTGGTCGCGCAGCGCCATCACGGCGACCAGCAGCAGCATCGCGCCCAGCACGTAGTAGAAGTAATCAAGCTTGAGGATCATGCCGCGCCCTTGCCCAGCATGGCGCGGGCGATGTGCGCGTCGAGCCGGCGCAGCCGCCAGGCGTGGATGACGAAGGCCGTCACCGCCGTCGGGATGCCCCACAACGCCATGTGCAGCGGATCGACCTCGATCCCCTCGCCGCGCAAAATGGTCTGCATCAGCAGGATCGCGCCGAAGGCGACGAAGACATCCTCGCCGAAGAACAAGCCGACGTTGTCGGTGGCGGCGGACATGGCGCGGATGCGGTAGCGCAGTTCCGTGGTCAGCCCCGGATAGCGGGTTTCGGCCGCGCCTTCGGCCATCGGTGCGATCAGCGGCCGCACCATGTTCGGATGGCCGCCGATGCTGGTCAGGCCGAAGGCGGCGCTGATCTCGCGGATCGCCAGGTAGACGATCAGCAGGCGGCCGGTGGTGGCCGACTTGATGCGGGCGATCGACGCCTGCGCGTGCTCCTTCAGGCCGTAGCGCTCCAGCAGGCCGATCGCGGCCAGCGGCAGCAGCAGGATCAGCGGCAGGTTGCGGGTCTTGATGAAGGCCGCGCCCAGCGACGCCAGCAAATGCTCGACCGGCATCGCGGCGGCGAAGCCGGTGACGGCGCAGGCGGCGATCACCACCAGCACCGGATGCGCGCGCAGGGCGAAACCAAGAATGATGACGGCCACGCCCAGCAGCGGCCATAGATTGACGACGGTGTTCACGAACAGTCCTCCAATGTAAAAATCCCCGCACTCCTTTCGGACGTGCGGGGAATTCTAAAACAAGATCAGATCAGATTAGAAATTGATCTTGAAGGTACCGCCCCAGGTGCGCGGCTCGTTCAACATACCGGTCAGGTTGTCGAAGTCGATGGCGCCGAGGATGACTTGCTTGTCGGTGATGTTGCGGCCGAACAGAGCGACTTCGTACTTGCCGCCGCCCCATTTGTAGCCGGCGCGCACGCCGCCTTCGGTCAGCGACTTGGCCTTGTACTCAGGCGCTTCGTACAGGAAGAAGTTGTAGCTGGTACGGTAGGTCCAGTCGGTCATCGCGTAGAACTCGCCGTTGGCGATTTCGGTGGCGTACTTCAGCGTGAAGTTCAACTGGTTCTTCGGCGCGCGCGGCAGCGGATTGCCGTCGATCTTGGACGTGCCGGCGAACGGACCCGCAGCATTGGTCGGGGTGCAACCGCTGAGGTGGGTCGGGTTGTTGCCGTAGTTGCCGCAGTACTGCACGAACAGGTTCTTGTCCTTGATCTCGGTGTCGTTGTAGCTGTAGCCGAAGGTCGCGCTGAACTCGTCGCTCAGGTTGGCCTGCATGTCCAGCTCGAAGCCTTGACCGACGACCTTGTCGGCGTTGATCAGCTGGTTCATGTTGACCGAGCCGCTACCCGCGGTCAGCTGCTTGTCCTTGACGCGGTAATGGAACACCGACGCGCTCAGACGGGCGCGCTTGTCGAACAGATCCTGCTTGACGCCGGCTTCATACGACAGCGCTTTTTCGGCGCCGGCGAACGATGGCTTGCTGGTCAGGTCGTCCAGGCGGCCCTGCATCGACGGTGCGCGGTAGCCGGTGGCGACGCGGGCGAACACGTTGGTCGACGGCGTGACCACGTAGTTGCCGCTCAAATCCCAGCTGACGTTGTGCGAGGTGTTGTCGATGTTGAACAGGGTGCTGCCGTCGGTCTGGACGCGCGACGCGGCGAATTCCTTCTTGTCGTTGGTATAGCGCACACCGCCGCGCACTTTGAACGCGTCGGACACGGCGTAGTTCAGCGAACCGAACGCCGCCCACGACTTGGTGTCCTGGAACTGCACGGCGTAGTTGGCGTTCTGCGGGTTGCCCGGCGCGAAGGTGTTGAAGCTGATGCTGTCGATCTGGATCTTCTCGTTGAAGAAGAACAGGCCGCCGATCCACTGCAGCGGACCCTTGTAGTTCGACTCGGCGCGGAACTCTTGCGAGAACTGCTTGTGGTTCGGCAGCACGTCGGCGGTTTCGACCGCGAACGGGATGTAGCCTGGGCCATATGGCGGAGCGTAGACCGCGCCATAGCCGCCGTCGACGTCGGCGCGGCTGTAGAAGTCCAGCTTCTCGTAGCCGGTGATCGAGTTGAAGGTGATGTCGCCGGCGTTGTACTTGACGCGAACGCTGCCGCCCTTGGTTTCCAGCTTCTGGCTGTTGATGCCGTCCGAAGCGTAGGAACCGTAGTCGAAGCCATCGACCAGGTCGTTGGTGCCGCGCTTGATGATGTTGGCGCGGAACAGCGTGGCGTTGCCGTGGTAGTTGCGCTCATGGTAGTTGAACAGCACGCTCAGGTCCTTGTTCGGCTGCACCAGGGCTTGCAGGCGGAAGGCGTTGTCGCCGTAGCCTTCGAAGTCCTGGGTGCCCTTGCCGCTCGGATTGGTGTTGTGCACGCGGTCGTCGCGGTGCTGGCTGGTGCCGGAGAAGCGCAGCGCCACGGTGTCGCTGACCGGGAGGTTGAACATGCCTTCGGCGGTCTTGGCCGAGAAGTTGCCCAGGCCCAGTTGCAGATAGCCTTCGGTCTTGAAGACCGGCTTGGCGGAGTCGAACTTGATCACGCCGGCCGGGGAGTTACGGCCGAACAGCGTGCCCTGCGGGCCGCGCAGCACTTCGACCTGGTCCACGTCGAACACCGGGAAGCCCTTGAGCATGGCGTTTTCCTGGACGATGTCGTCCATCACCAGGCCGACCGGCTGCGAAGCGTTCAGATCGAAGTCGGTGTTGCCCAGGCCGCGAATGTAGAAGCGCGGGAAGGTGCGGCCGTAGTCCGATTCGACGCTGACCGACGGCGAGCGGCCGTTCAGGAAGCGGATGTCGGCGGCGCCGGCGGTGATGGCGTCCAGCTTGTCGCCCTTGAGCGTGGCGATCGACATCGGCACGTCCTTGATGTTCTCGGCGCGGCGTTGCGCGGTCACGATCACGGTTTCCAGCTGGCCCTTGGTGGTGGCCTCCGGTACCGCCGCAGTGTCTTGTCCCTCAGCGGCTGCCGCCAAGGCGACCGCCTCGGTTTCGGTGGCCAGAGCCGAATGCAGCGGGAAGGCGCTTGCGACGGCCAGGGCGATCAACGATCGCACTGCGAAACCACTACTGTTTTTGCTCATTTGTCCTGCTCCCTTTTTGTGTTGTTGAATTCTCTTTTTGTTTATATATTTGCATCAAAACCCTAGGTTTTGATATATCGATATACAAATTAATAATCATGCTAGCACGGAAAAAAATGACAGAAACTCACTTTTTCAATGTTTCGATTCATATCTATTTTATATAAATAGCTAAAGAAAATCGAATTTGTCGTACATATTGACGCTGATGCATAGTAGTGAGCTGCCTGAAAAGCATGTCTTTTCGCAGGGTCGTACCACCTGACTTGCAGGGAAAAAGCCGTTTTGAGACGCGGCCGACGAACCCGGCCCAGCCCCGCCGGGCCTATCCTTTAGGCAGGAATTTTTTCCAAACGGACAAAAAAGCAACGCTATAAAAATATTTAATTCGGCGCGAACTGTTGCGGCAGTGCGACATAGCCCCCTTGCTCCAAGCGACGGGGCCGGTTGCGGTGACCAACTGTCGCGTTGATGCGTCGCACCACACACTTGGAACGGTAGATGAACAACATCCTCGAACACAACCCGGCCGGCCTGGTCGCCTTCGACCTTCCGGCCCACCTGGCGCACGACGCCGCCGCCATCGTCGCGGAAGCCAAACGGCTGTGGGCCGCCCTCGCCCGCGCGGACGCCGCGATCGGCGTCGCGGCCACGCCGGCCGGCATCGAAGCGCTGGAACACCTGGTCCACGCCGGCATCCCAACCCATCTGACCTTGATGTTCGGCGCCGGCCAGATCCGGGCGGCGCGCGCGGCGCATCGGCGCGGCCTGGCGCGGCGTCTGCACGACAAGCTGCCGGTGCAGCGCATCGCCAGCGCGGTCAGCATCGACCTGGCCCGCATCGACGCCGCCGTCGACGCGCTGCTGGCCAATTCGGCCGACGCCACCGCCGTCGCGGTGCGCGGCCAGGCGGCTCTGGCCGCCGCGCGCATGGCCCAGCGCGAGTGGCGGCACGATAACGAGACCGCCTTCGCCGTGTTCGCCGCCTTCGGCGCGACGCCGCAAGCACTGCATTGGCTGGGCGCCACGGCGCCCGCCGACGCCCCGGACGAAGCCGAGATCGAGTCGGCGCGCGCGGTGCTGGCGCAACTGGCCCATCATGGTATCGATCTGGACATCGTCGGCCAGCAATTGCTGGCCGCCGGCCTGCTGCAATTTGAGCAAGATTTTGACGAACGGCCGGCGCTGGCCGCCTGAATCCCAGAGAGAAAGCTCTAGAAATCAGGGATTTGCCGCATAAAACGGCACCGGATTACATGTTTCGTCCAATAAAAATATACAATATCGATCTTCCAGGAGCCTATTCATGAAACTTTCACAACTTAGTTTGACGGTTGCAGCACTGTTCATCGCTGCCAGCGCGTCCGCGGCTGACCCAAAGCTGGGCATCGTGTATGACGCGGGCGGCAAATTCGACAAGTCGTTCAACCAGTCCGCGTTTGAAGGCGCCTCGCGCTTCAAGAAGGAAACCAACATCAATTTCATCGAGGTGCAAGCCTCCAGCGACACCCAGGCCGAACAGGTGCTGCGCGGCCTGGCCCGCAAGAACCTGGACCTGATCGCCTCGATCGGCTTCGCCCAGCAGCAGGCGGTGCAGAAGGTCGCCAAGGAATTCCCGAAAGTGCGCTTCGTGCTGATCGACGGCGTCGCGCAAGGCGCCAACGTCAATTCGATCACCTTCAAGGAAGAAGAAGGCTCGTACCTGGTCGGCGTCGCCGCCGCCATGGCCTCCAAGTCGAAGAAGCTGGGCTTCATCGGCGGCATCGACATTCCGCTGATCCGCACTTTCGCCTGCGGCTACTCGCAGGGCGCGAAGTCGGTCAATCCGAAGATCGACGTGACCTCGAACATGGTCGGCACCACCTCGGCCGCCTGGAACGATCCGGCCAAGGGCGGCGAGCTGGCGCGTTCGCAGTTCGACCGCGGCGTCGACGTGGTGTTCGCCGTGGCCGGCGGTTCCGGCATGGGCACGCTGCAGACGGCCAAGGAAAAAGGCAAGCTGGCGATCGGCGTCGATTCGAACCAGAACCACCTGTACCCGGGCACGATGCTGACCTCGATGGTCAAGCGCGTCGACAACGCCGTCTACGACGCCTTCATGCAGATGAAGGCCGGCACCTGGAAGGCCGGCGTCACCGCCAAGGGCCTGAAGGAAAACGGCGTCGACTGGGCGCTGGACGAGAACAACCGCAAGCTGATCACGCCGGAGATCGAGAAGCGCGTACTGGGTGCGCGCAAGGACATCATCGACGGCAAGGTCAAGGTATTCGACATTCGTTCGGGCGCAGCCTGCCCGGCCTGATATCTGTTTGAACATTGAGCGCGCCGCCGGGGCTTTCCCCGCGCGGCGCGTTTTACTTAAATGAAAACGATCCTATGCAGCCAGCTGTAGAATTTCGCGGCATCTCCAAGCATTTTGGAGCCGTCAAAGCGAACACGGACGTCAGCTTCACCATCGCCAAGGGTTCGATCCACGGCCTGGTGGGCGAGAACGGCGCCGGTAAATCGACCCTGATGAGCATCCTGTACGGATACTACCGCGCCGACGGCGGCGAGATCCTGCTCGATGGCCAGGCGCGCCACATCCGCAACAGCCAGGAAGCGATCGAGCTGGGCATCGGCATGGTGCACCAGCACTTCATGCTGGTCGAGAACATGACGGTGCTCGACAACGTCATGCTGGGCAGCGAGGGCGGCTTCAAGCTGAAGGCCCAGCGCGCCATCGTCGAAGCGCAGCTGCGCGAGATCTGCACCCGCTACCGCCTCGACGTCGATCCGCTGGCCACCATCCACGACCTGTCGGTGGGCGCGCAGCAGCGGGTCGAGATCCTCAAGCAGATCTACCGCAGCGCCAACATCCTGATCCTGGACGAGCCGACCGCCGTGCTGACCGCGCAGGAGACCGCGTCGCTGTTCGAGATCCTGCGCCTGTTCAAGGAACAGGGCAAGACCATCATCCTGATCACCCACAAGCTGCAGGAGATCCTCGACATCACCGACACCGTCACCGTGATGCGCGGCGGCCGCGTGATCGGCGCCGTGCCGACCGCCGGCACCACCAAGGAAGAACTGGCCAATATGATGGTCGGCCGTCCGATCGAGAACAACCTGCCGCGCGCGCCGTACAATCCGGGCGAGCCGGTGCTGCACGTCGAGAACCTGCAACTGATGGACGATCAGCAGGTCAAGCTGCTGGCCGACATCGGCTTCACGCTGCGCGCCGGCGAGATCGTCGCCATCGCCGGCGTCTCCGGCAACGGCCAGAGCGAGTTGATGGAGATCCTGTCGGGCATGCGCTTGCCGACCTCCGGCCAGGTCGACTTCAAGGGCAAGGCGCTGCCCTACGCCGGCCGCTCCGACGCCGACGGCCTGCCGCGCACCTTCCGCGACATGGGCATCGCCCACATTCCGGAAGACCGCTTGCGCGACGGCGTGGTGAAGAACTTCTCGGTGATGCACAACACCATCCTGGGCTACCAGGACAAACTGAAGAACCGCTGGGGCCTGTTCGACTTCAAGGCCATCGCCGCGCGCTGCGCGCAGCTGATGCAGAACTTCGACGTCCGTCCCAACAACCACGACCTGCGTATCGGCCTGCTCTCGGGCGGCAACCAGCAGAAGGTGGTGATCGCGCGCGAAGTGCTGGCGCAGCCGAAGCTGATGCTGGTCGGCCAGCCGACGCGCGGCGTCGACATCGGCACCATCGAAAGCATCCACACGCAACTGCTCGCCCTGCGCGACGCCGGCGTAGCGATCCTGCTGGTCTCCGTGGAGCTGGAGGAAGTGCGCGCGCTGGCTGACCGTATCCTGGTCATGTGCGGCGGCCGCATCACCGGCGAACTGAAAATTGAAGAATTCGACACCACCCGCATCGGCTTGCTGATGGGCGGGATGCACAAATCTTGACGTCCTCTGCACTCTACTAAAGAGCGGAGATTCCTACAGCCAGCGTCGCACGTCCGCGACGGAGAATGTTTAATGCAGCATTGAGATCACGATCATGTACCGCACCACAATTACTGCATCGCCACTCTCTTATTCCAAGGTCTGCGATACCTTTCGGCCTCGTATCGGGCAGATTGCCACAATTCGAGCAGACTTGGGTGGTGAAACGTTCGTCAACTTCCTCAAACCAGGCACCATGCTTAACAGCCTTGTACGCCAATTGAGTTCTGAAGGACGACCAGCCAGCATCGAGGACCGACTTGGCCATGCTGGTTCTAGCCAGTTTAGTGACGTTAGCATTGCCAACAGCAATGTAGTCATATTCGTGTACGATGGCCGTTGTCCACTTGTGAATAAAATCCTGCCTGTGGTTGGCTATCCTCCGGTGGATCACTTTGACCCTCCTCTGTTTTCTAGCGCGCTGCGCCACGGCAAGCGCAGCTTCGGCGTCTCGATAAATACGCGGCGCCGCAATCTTGCATCCGTTCGACATCGTAGCAAGATCTTTCAAACCGAGATCGATGCCAACACCTCTTATCGGCATCCTTGCGGAAGGCTCGGCTATTTCGATCACGATGTTCAAGAACCAATTGCCCCGGCGATCACGGGAAAAATTCGTGCCGTCTGTGATCTTTCCCTCGGGAAGAGGCCGAGAGAAAAATACCCTGAAAGTATTGCCAGAAAAGCGAAAGGCATTGCCTTCCCGTTTAAGCTCGCGGCCTTTGATTGGCACCCAACCCAGGGATTTACGTCCGCGGTAACGCAGATACGGTCTGTGCGATTGTCGCCGCGATCGGGCATATTGCTGACACACGTCATTTACCGTGCCAGAATGCAATCCGAGTTCTTTACTGCAGCCGGTGGTCAGCCTTATCAGATCAAAACCAGAGTGCCAGCGGCGATTGAAACGCAATGCGTCCTTCTGCCTGTCGTTACAATAATTCCAAACGAAGTTGACCGCCCTAGCCTGCTTGTTCAGCAGGCCTGTAAAAGATTTCACTCGATATCTATAGACAAGTCTCATGCTAGTTTGACCTATAGAGTTAGAACTAGTTCCATTTTTTTAGAAGCAAAAATTGCATGAATAACCACGACCTGCCACGCTGGGCGACCGCGTTTGTAATGCCCATCCTGAACCTGCTGTCGGCGCTGTTGGTCGCCGCGCTGGTGATCCACCTGCTCGGCGAAAGCCCGACCGAATCGATGGCGATCCTGATCAACAGCGCCGTCATCAATCCGGAGGGCTTGAGCTACACGCTGTTCTATGCGTCGACCTTCATCTTCACCGGTCTGTCGGTGTCGATCGCGATGCAGGCCGGCCTGTTCAACATCGGTTCGGAAGGCCAGATGTATCTCGGCGGCCTTGGCCTCACGCTGGCCATGCTGGCCTTCGACAGCTCGCTGCCGACGTGGGCGCTGATCCCTGCCGGCATCGTCGGCGCCGCGCTGTTTGGCGGCCTGTGGGCTTTCCTGCCCGGCTACCTGCAAGCGAAACGCGGCAGTCACGTCGTGGTCACCACCATCATGTTCAACTTCATCGCGGCCTCGCTGATGAACTTCGTGATCGTCAAATACCTGATCCCGGCCGGCGAGCAGAACACCGCCAGCCGCGCCTTCAGCGCCGCCGCCGAGATGCCGCGCCTGAACCAGTGGTTCCCGATCCTGGGCGAGACGCCGCTCAACATCAGCTTCTTCCTGGCCATCATCGCGCTGGTGATTTATGGCGTGATGGTGTCGCGATCGTCGTGGGGCTTCAAGCTGCGCGCCACCGGCTTGAACAAGCACGCCGCGCACTATGCCGGCATCCGCATCAGCAAGATGATCATCATCGTCATGCTGATCTCGGGCGCGCTGGCGGGCCTGGGCTCGGTCAACTCGATCATGGGTTCGACCCACTACCTGTCGCTGAACTTCGTCGGCGGCGCCGGCTTCGTCGGCATCGCCATCGCGCTGATGGGCCGCCAGCATCCGGTCGGGATCTTCCTGTCGGCGGTGCTGTTCGGCGCGCTGATCCAGGGCGGCTTCGACCTGTCGCTGGAAAAGCAGAACATCCCGCCGGAGACCTTCATCTTCATCCAGGGCTTGATCATCCTGTTCTGCGGCGCGATGGAGAACTTCTACGCGCCGGCCATCGCCAAACTGCTCAAATTGAAGAAGTGAGGACAATATGACTTTTGACGACCTCCATATCGGCAGCATCCTGGTATCGACCGTGCGCAACGCGCCGGTGCTGATTTTCGCCGGCATGGCCGGCCTGTTCGCCGAACGTTCGGGCGTGATCGACATCGGCCTGGAAGGCAAGATCCTGGCCTCGGCCTTCGTCTCGGCCGCCGTCGCCTTCACCACGCAGAATCCGTGGTACGGCATCCTGGCCGGCATGCTGGTGTCGGTGCTGCTGGCGACGCTGCAAGGCTATGTCGCCATCTCGCAAAAAGGCAACCAGCTGGTGGCCGGCATCGCCATCAATATCGCCATGAGCGGCCTTACCTTCGTGGTGGCGCAGTACCTGTTCCAGCAGGGCGGCCGCACGCCGGACCTGGGTTCGGCGCGCTTGTTCGACGTGGTGCTGCCGGGCAGCGCCGCCGTCGAGGGCATCCCCTTCATCGGCTGGGTCTACGCGCATCTGATCGGCGGCCATTCGGTGCTGGTGTACCTGGCGTTCGCGCTGGTGCCGATCGTGCACTGGGTGGTGTACCACAGCCGCTTCGGCCTGCGCCTGCGCGCCTGCGGCGAGAACCCGCACGCGGCCGACGCGGCGGGCATCAGCGTCGAGCGGCAGCGCTACATGGCGATGCTGATCGCCGGCGTCTTGTGCTCATTCTCGGGCGCGTACCTGGCGATCGTGCAGAGCGGCTTCTTCCTGCGCGACATGTCGGCCGGCGCCGGCTACCTGGCGCTGACCGCGATGGTGTTCGGGAACTGGCGTCCTGTGTACACCTTCCTCGGCTGCCTGATGTTCGGTTTCTTCGGCGCGGTGCAGATCCAGATCGAAGGCGTCGACCTGCCGGTGGTCGGCCGCCTGCCTGGTTCGCTGATCCAGATGGTGCCTTACGTGGTCACCGTGATCGTGCTGGCGGGCCTGATGGCCAAGTCGGTGGCGCCGAAAGCGCTGGGCACGCCGTTCGTCAAATCGCGCTGATCACTTCAGCGTGCGCATATAGGACAGCAGGTCGGCGACCTGCTGTTCATCCTTGATCCCCCAGAACCGCATGCTCGTCCCCGGCACCACGTCGTGCGGCGCGCGCATGAACGCGGCCAGGGTTTTCTCGTCCCACACCAATCCCGACTTCTTCATCGCCTCCGAGTACTTGTAGTCGGTGGTGCTGGCCGCCTTGCGGCCGATGATGTTCTGCAGCTGCGGCCCGAAGCCGGCGCGCGCATACGGCCCGACGGCGTGGCAGGAGGCGCAGCGCTGGAACAGGAAGGCGCCGTTCTTGACATCGCCCGCCGCCGTGGCGTGCCCCGCCGCCAAAAGCGCGAGTAAGAGGAATCTTCTCATGCGTCGATGTTACCGCTTTTAGATGCGCACCGCTTACTTGAGCTGCTCCAGCAGGAAGCTGTAGGTGGTGGCCCACCATTGCACTTCCTGCTCGATCGAGGCGGCCGGGGAGTGGCCGCCTTCGGTGTTTTCCCAGTACAGCACGTCGTGGCCCTGGTCCTGCATCCTGGCCGCCATCTTGCGCGCGTGGCCGGGGTGGACGCGGTCGTCGCTGGTGGCGGTGGTGAACAGCACGCGCGGGTAGCGCTTGTCCTTCACCACGTTCTGATACGGCGAATACTTGCCGATGTAGGCCCATTGCGCCGGATCGTCGGGATCGCCGTATTCCGCCATCCACGACGCGCCCGCCAGCAGCTTGCTGTAGCGCCGCATGTCCAGCAGCGGCACGCGGCAGACCACGGCGTTGAACAGCTCCGGACGCTGGGTGAAGGCGGCGCCCATCAACAGGCCGCCGTTGCTGCCGCCCGAGATGCCGAGGTGGCGCGGGCTGGTGATCTTGCGCTGGATGAGATCCTCGGCCACGGCCAGGAAGTCGTCGAAGGCGCGCTGGCGATGTTCCTTCACCGCCGCCTGGTGCCAGGCTGGCCCGAACTCGCCGCCGCCACGGATATTGGCCAGCACGTAGACGCCGTCGTTCTTCAGCCACGCTTCGCCCATCGGACCAAGATAGTACGGCTTCATCGACACCTGGAAGCCGCCATAGGCATTCAGCAGCGTCGGGTTCGCGCCATCCAGCTTGGCCTGCTTGGCCATGACCACGAAGTACGGCACCCGCGTCCCGTCCTTGGAGACGGCGTGGAACTGCTTGACCGTGTACTTCGCCGCGTCGAAATACGCCGGCATCGATTTGAGCGGCGTGCGCTGGTCGCTGCCGATGCGCGCCAGGTAGGTGGTGGACGGCGTCAGGAAATCGGTGACCCTCAGGATGTATTCGTCGGAAGCCACCGGATCGAGCGCGGTCACGCTGAACACGCCGAACGCGGGCGCATCGACTTTGCGTTGCCGCCATTTGCCGCGCGCTGGACTGACTTCGACCAGACGGTTTCTCACGTTGTCCAGGATGTTGAGCAGCAGCGCGCCGCGCGTGATGCTTACGCCGTCCAGCGAACTGCTTGGCGTCGGCGTGAATAGCACGTCGAAGCGCCGCTCGCCCGCCATGAAGCGGCGGAAGTCGGTCCCCAGCAAGGCGCCCTGTGGATAGCGCTTGCCGTTCACTGTCCACTCCGAGTTCAACTCGACGATCAGCTGCGCGCCCATCGTGTAAGCCTTGGCGTCGCCGGGTACGTCGACCCTGGCCAGCTTGCCGTCCCGGCGCAAGAACAGCTCGGTGCGATAGAAGTCGACCGTGCGCGAGACCAGCTGGAACTCATGGCCCGGCGTGAAGTTCTTTTGCGCCGAGACGCTCATGTCCTCTGCCCTGCCCTCGAACACCGTGCGCGCCGCGTCCAGCGGCGTGCCGCGCGTCCACTCCTTGACCACGCGCGCATAGCCGGAAGCGGTCAGCGTGCCGGTGCCGAAATCGCTGGCGACGAAGATGGTGTCGGCGTCGATCCACGCCACGCTGCTCTTCGCCTCCGGCAGCGTGAAGCCGTCGCGCACGAAGCTGCGGCTGGCGGTGTCGAACTCGCGCACAACGTTGGCATCGCCGCCGCCGCGCGACAGCGACAGCAGGCAGCGCTGCTCCTTCGGATACAGGCATTGCGCGCCGTGCCATACCCACTGTTCATTTTCATCGGCGGACAGCTGGTCCAGATCGAGCACGGTTTCCCACTCGGGCTCGGGACGCTGGTACTGCGCCATCGTCGTGCGGCGCCAGATGCCGCGCTGATGCTGCGCGTCGGTCCAGAAGTTGTACAGGAAGCCGCCCTGCGCGACCACCTCTGGCACACGCGCCATGGTGTTGAACATCGCCCGGACGTTGGTCTCGATGACCGGAAATTCAGGGCGTGCATGCAGCTCCTTCAACGTCACCGCATTCTGCCGGTCGACCCACTCCATCTGCCGGTCGCCCTTCACGTCCTCGAGCCAGAGATAGGGATCGCTGTCCTGGGCATGGGCGTACAGGGACAAGCCGAGCAGCAGGCCGCCGGCGATTCTTTGATACAAACGCATAGCTTTACTCCGTTGTTGAAATCAGTTGCGCAGCGCCTGCGCCGGCGGCATGCGCAGCGCGGCCAGCGTGTGGCGGGCGGTGGCCAGCAGCGCGACCAGCAAGGCCAGCGCCAGCGACGCGGCCAGGGTCCAGACGCCCATCGGCGCCTGCTCGACGTAGCCGGCGAGGTAGCGCTGGATCGCCAGCCACGCCGGCGGCAGGCCGACCGCCGCGCCGGCACCGACCAGCGCCAGCATCTCGCGCGTCATCATCAGCGCGATGTCGGCGCGGCCGGCGCCGTACAGTTTGCGCATGACGATTTCGCGCCGGCGCCGCTCGACGCTGTAGGCCGACAGCACATAGATGCCGAATGTCGCCAGCGCGATCGCGATCGCGCTGGACGCGGCGAGGATGCGCATCAGCCGCGCGTCGGTGGCGTAGCGCTCCGCCAGCACCGCTTCCTGGGTCTTGAGTTCCAGGATGTCGTTCGGGAAGTGGCGGCGCCACAGCGGCTCGATGTTGTCGTAGGCCGTTTGCAGGCCGTCGGCGGTACGGATGTTCAGCACCGATGCCGGCGCGATGAAGTAGATGACAGCCTTGGGCGCCGTGCGCAGCCCCTGGAAGCGCAGCTCCGGCGCGATGCCGATGATCCGGTAGCCGGTGGCGATCGACTTGCCGACCGCCTCCTGCGGCGTCGCATAGCCGAGCGCCAGCGCGCCGGCGGCGTTCACCATCACGCTGCCGGTGTCGCCGTCGCCTCCCGGATCGCGCGACGGATCGAAGGACTGCCCGTAGTCCGCGTGCAGCCGGTGCATCTCGAACCAGCCGGCGCTAACGTTCTTGGCCTCCATCGGAATTTCCTGGCCATCGCTGGTCCTGATCTTTCTGGTGTTCTTGAAGCCATCGCGGCCTACCGCTTCGGAGATGGTGGACACGCCGTCGATACCGGGCAAGCGCCGCAGCTGTTCGATGAACGAGGCATCGGGCGGCGTGTCCTGCGCATAGGATGGCAGGACCAGCACCAGCAGCCTGGCCGGATCGAAGCCGGGCGATGCGTGCATGGCGAACGACGTCTGCCAGCCGACCGCCAACGCCGTCGCGCTGAGCGCCATCGCGCTGGAGAATTGCAGCACGGTGAGCACGCGCCGCAGCCACAGGCCGGCGGCGGTTTCGCTGTTGCCGCGCCCCGCCATCGCGGCTCCCGGCAGCGCGTGTTGCGCCAGCCAGGTCGGATAGGCGCCGGCGCACAGGCCGATGAAGACGCTGAACGCCAGCGCCGCCGCGCAACGCTTGACGGTGAACATGCCGTCCAGCGGGCGGTTCACCAGATCGGAAAACACCGGCAGCAGCAGCCACGCCAGCACCAGGCCCGCGACCGCCGCGAGCACGGTGGTCAGTATGGCCTCGCTGAGGAATTGCCGCGCCAGACGTCCGGCGCTCGCGCCCAGCAGCTTGCGGATGCCGATCTCGCGCTGCCGCTGCAAGGTCAGCACCGTCGCCAGATTGACGTAGTTGATCACCGCCAGCAGCAGGATCAGCGCACCGCCCGCCGCAAGACCGTAGACGCTGGCGCGCTGGCCGTATCGCTCGGCGTTGCGGGTGTTTGCCAGATCTTCGTCGAAGTAGGCATCGCGCAGCGGAAGCAGGCTGATATCGGAGACGTTGCGTCCTTTCAGCGTGTTGGCGCCCACTGATCTCATGCGCTGGCTCTGCGCGGAATTTTCGCTCGCCTGCTGAAGCAGCGCGGTCAGCGCGGGCATCGACACGCCCGGTTTGAGCTTCAGGTAGACGCTGCCCCGGTTCCATTCGCTGAACGCGGTTTCACGCTCGCGCCACGCGCTGCTGCCGGTGCCGACCAGCGCTTCGTACAACTGGGTGCTGTTGGCCGGAGGATCGGGCAACAGCGCGCGCACTTGCAGCGCGGTGCCGCCGATGTTGCCGGTGCGGCCCAGCGCAGAGCCGGCGTCGGCGCCAAACAGTTTGCGCGCGCCGGTGCTGGTGAGCGCGATGCCGTCCGGCTGCGTCAGCGCCGCATGCAAATCGCCTTGCAGCGCGACGACCGCGAACATGGCGCCGAACGCCGGATCGACCGCTTGCAGGTCCAACGCGCGCAGCGTATTCCCGGCACGCAGCGGCGCATCGATCGACTTGGCGATGCCCGCCGCCTCGACCATGCCGCTGGCCAGCGCGACATCGCGCAACGGCAGATAGGCCCAGGCCTCCCATTCGGGACGTGGGAATATATTGTTGCGCTGCTTGACCACCACCACGCGGTCGTTGTCCGGGATGGCGCTGTTGTAGTTCAGGCAGAAATCGACAAATCCGAACAGCAGAAAACAGGCGGCGAATCCCACCGCCAGCCCGCCGGTGATGACCAGTGAATAAGCGGGGTGCAGCAACAGCAGGCGCCAGCCGATACGGAAATCGCGCAGGTTCAGTTTTTCGAAGTTCATGCCAGACTTAGAGCAAACGCCGTGCCAAGAACGGCAAGCGCGCGTTTGCGCCGATTCTACCGCGTGGCGCGGCGCCGCTGTCCAGATGCGAACATCACCAGTGTTCGGATATGGACATCACGCGCGCGACGGGCAGCAAGTGCAGCGCGGCGTATTGCAGCAGCATGATGGTCTTGCCGTCGGCGATGCGGCCGTCGGCCATCATGCGCATGGCTTCATCCATGTCCAGTTCCAGCACCTCGATGTCCTCGCCCTCCTCTTCGATGCCGCCGCCGTCGCCAGCGCGCGAGGCGGCGTCGTATTCGGCGACGAAGAAGTACAGCCGCTCCGTCACCGAGCCGGGACTCATGAAAGCTTCGAACACCTTGCGCACCTCGCTGATGCGGTAGCCGGTTTCCTCTTCCACCTCGGCCTTGATGCGCTCCTCCGGGCTGGCCTTGTCCAGCAGGCCGGCCGCCGCTTCGATCAGGAAGCCGTCGTGGCCATCGCCCCAGGTCGGGAAGCGGAACTGCCGCACCAGCACCACCGTGCGCCGCTCCAGGTTGTACAGCAGGATGGTGGCGCCGTGGCCGCGATCATAGGTCTCGCGCGTCTGGCGCTGCCAGCTGCCGTCGCTGCGGCGATAATCGAAGGTGGTTTTTTGCAGCAGAAACCAGTCGTGCGACAAAGTCTCCACCTTGTGGATGCGGATGCGGTCCTCGGCCATGCTGTTCTCCCGGATGCGTATTTTTACGATATCATGCAATATCGTGCAATATCAAGATAATTCATGCAAACATGCTGACACGCCAACGCAAGGAACTCCTGCTCGCCCGCCTCAGGCAGGACGGCCAGATCATCGCCAAATCGCTCAGCGAAGAGTTGGCGCTATCCGAAGACACCATCCGCCGCGACCTGCGCGAGCTGGCTGCGGAAGGCTTGCTGCAACGCGTGCACGGCGGCGCGCTGCCGCTGGAACTGCCGCCGTCGCCGGCGATGGGCAACTTCGCCGAGCGCCAGCGGATCTCCAGCGACGCCAAGCCCGCCATCGCCCGCGCCGCCGCCGCGATGATCGAACCGGGACAGGTCGTGTTCATCGACGGCGGCACCACCGCCGTGCAGCTGGCGCGCGCGCTGCCGCACACGCTGCGCTGCACGGTCGTCACCCACAGTCCCTCGGTGGCGGTGGAGCTGGCGGAGCATCCGTCGATCGATGTGATCCTGATCGGCGGCCGCCTGTTCAAGCACTCCATCGTGGCAATGGGGCCGAGTGCGCTGGAAGCGATCGCGCAGATCCGCACCGACATCTACTTTATGGGCGTGTGCAGCCTGCATCCGCAGACCGGCATCAGCACCGGCGATTTCGACGAGGCGGGCATCAAGCGCGCCATCAGCGCCATGGCGCGGCGCACCGTGGTGCTGGCGTCGCCGGAGAAACTGGACACCGCCTCGCCCTACCAGATCGCGCCGTTGTCGCAGGTCAGCGCCATTGTCGTCAACCGGGACGTGCCGGAAGCGCTGCTGCAGCCGTACAGCGCCATGGGCATAGGCGTCGTCCGCGCGTAGAAGGCGCTTGATGAACAGCAGCCAGGCGTGGCACACTGGGTGCATGATAAAAGTCTGGCGACATGGTTACCGCACCGCGCGACTGCTGCTGGCGGCCGCGCTTTGCCTGCCTGCGGGCGGAGCCGGCGCGACCGACCGGCTGGTCTATCCGCTGACCAGCCTTGACGATATCGACAGCCGCTACGACTACGACTGGGCGGTGCTGCGCGCCGCGCTGGAAAAGACCGTGCCGCGTTTCGGCCCCTTCGAGATCAAGCAGTCGGCGCATGTGATGTCGTGGCAGCGCATCGCGCAGGAATTGGCGCGGTCGGGAGGCGGCATCAACATCCTTGCCCGCGCCACGTCGCCCGAGCTGGAAAAACAATTCATCCCGATCCGCCTGCCGATCGATCGCGGCCTGCTGGGTTACCGCATGTTCCTGGTGCGCGAGGCCGACCTGCCGCGCTTCGCCGCCGTTCGCACGCTGGAAGATCTGCGCAAGTTCCGCGCTGGACAGGGCAAGGACTGGATCGACGTGCCGATCCTGCGCGGTGGCGGGCTCACCGTGGTGGAAGGCGGCACCTACCGGGGCTTGTTCGCGATGCTCGACGCGGGGCGCTTCGATTTTTTCTCGCGCGGCATCGACGAGGCGGGACGCGAATACCAGGAGCGGCGCGCCGCCTATCCGAACATGGCGGTGGAGCCGACCTTGCTGCTGCAGTATCCGCTGCCGCTGTACTTCTTCCTGCGCCGCGACGCCGAGGGCAAGCTGCTGGCGCAGCGCATCGAAGCCGGCATGGAGATGATGATCAAGGACGGTTCGCTGAACGTCCTGTTCCAGAAATACAAAGGCGAGAGCATCAAGTCCGGCGCGCTGCAGAAGCGCCGCGTGATCCACCTCGACAATCCGCACATCACGCCCGAGACGCCGCTGTCGCGCGGCGAACTCTGGTTCAATCCCGCCACCGGGAAATAATCAGGGCCAGATGGCCTTCAGTATCGAGGCCAGGTGGTAGCCGCCCTGGATCAGCTGCGTCTTGGCGGCGGCGGATGTCGGCACCGGGTAGTTGTCCGGCACCGCCAGCGGCCACACGTTGTAGGTTTCACCGGTGGTCTTGCTGGTCTGCTGGTACATCACGCCCGGCACCACGTCGGTGTAGGCCAGCTTGGCCACCACCAGCGCCTGGTCGGCCCATTGATACGGCCAGGTCGACAGCTCGCCGCTGTTCGGCGACACCACCGGATTATCGGCGATCACCGTCTGCGCGAACTGCTCCGGCGTGCGCGCGCCGATGCGGCGGAACGCGTAGTTGACCACCGTGGTGTCCCAGTACGAGTGGAAGGCGCGCGTGGCCTGCGGCGGACGCGGCGGCGTGGCCGGCGTGCCGGCCGGCTTTTCTTCGACCGGCGCGGCCGGAATCAGCTGACCGCTGTTGGCGCTCAGCTTGAGATCATCCAGTTGCAGATTGTTGCCGCCCTGCGTGGCGAAGGCTTCCTTGGCGTCCAGCTGTTTCTGGGTCGGCACCACGAAGGCGCCGCTCTTGTCGACATAGCCTTCGCCCACATGCAGCGGCTGCGCGATGTCGCCGGTCAGGTGGGTCAGCATCAGCAACGCCTGGCGCGGCGTGAAGCCGTGCGGATTGGTGTTCTTGTCGCTTTTCCCTTGCAGCACCGCGATGCACTGCTTCAGCGTCTGCACGATGTCGTGGTCGTGCGTGCCGACGCCCTTGTCCTCGTAGTGCGACAGCTGGAACGGCACGTCGGTGTAGTGGTACTCGCCGTGTTTCGGATTGGCGGTGGTGTAGGCCACCATCTCCTCCGTCTGCGGACCGCAGTAGGTGCCCTTGACGCAGTCCGCCCAGCTGGCGATCTTGGCCAGGTTCTCGCCCGGCAGCAGCAGGGCCTTGACCTGCTTCTCGGCGTTGCTGCCCTTGATCAGCTGGTCGGCGATGGCGCCGACCGCGCGATGGCCGTCGTTGCCCCATGCCTGCGCGTTGAAGGAGACGACGGCGCCGCTGAGCGCCAGGACCAATGTGAGCTTGTTCATTCAGGAGTGCCTTTCGCCGGTTTGGCGTATTGTTTGTTGATGTCCAACGCTTGCGCGTACGGCGAGCTCCAGGTCTGTTCCTGCATCGCGGCCAGGCGCTGCGCCATTTTCTCGTTGCGCATCACGACCTCCAGGTTGCGCGACAAATCCATATAGCCGCCGGCCCAGTTGCTGGTGCCGACCCACGCCACCTGATTGTCGATCACCATTGTCTTGCTGTGGATGACGCGCGCGAACGGAATAAAGCCGGTCGACGCCACCGGCAGCGTCACCACGCGGATCTCGACGTTGGGCAGGATCGCCAGGCTTTTCAGGTAGACCAGCGCAGGCTGTTCCAGGTTCCAGTTCGACACCATCAGCTTGATCTTGACGCCACGGTTGGCGGCGGCGCGCACCGCGTTGTCGATCACCGCGTAGTAGGGACGCGTACCTTTCGGGCCGTAGCTCAGCGGCGCGTAGTCGAGCAACTGGATGCGTACCTCGCTCTTGGCGTCGGCCAGCAGCGCCGGCAACCCGGTCTCGGAATCGCCGACGCCGGACGGGTTGTATTGATTCGGGCTGGCCAGCAGAAAGGCGTTCTGGCGGATGTCGCCAGCCTCGGTCTTGACGTTCAGCGCCGGAGCCTTCAGGCCCTGCGCGGTCAACGCCTGCGCGCGCCAGTCCTGGTTGAAGATCGCCAGCACCTGGCCCGCCACCTTGGCGTCGGTGATGCGCAAGCCGGTTTCGTGGATATGCTCGAACGAGCGCCAGTCGAAGTTCTGGCTGCCGACGTAGGCCGTGGCGCCGTCCACCACCAGGTACTTGGCGTGGATGATGCCGTTGCCGGTCAGCTTGCTGTAATCGAGGATGCGCAGTTCCAGGTTGGGGATGGCCTTCAGCTGGTCGATGGTGGACTTCTCGGACAGGCCGACGCCTTTCTGGTCGAGCAGGAAGCGGATCTTGACGCCACGCTTGCCGGCGGCCGCCAGATGCTCGAACACTTTTTCGAACACGCTGCCAGGCTTGTTGACGGCATAGAACTGGCCGATGACGATCTCGCTCCTGGCGTTGTCGAACAACTCGGTCCAGACCGCGGCGGCGCTGCGCAAGTCGTCGCTGTGCAGCGGCGTTTCCACCGGCGCGGTTTGCACCAGTTCGAAACCGGGAATCGAAAACTCGGCATGCGCGGGAGCGCCGGCGATGAACGCGGCCGATACGACAAAGGACATTAATACACGACGCATGGATGCTCCAGTAAGTTATTGCACGCGCTTGTAGCGCGTGAGCGGCGCGGCGACGCCGGCCGGCTTGCGGTCCTGCTCGCGCTTGACCAGGTAATCGGTCAGCGCGTCGATATCGCGGATCTCGGTGGCGGCGCGGTTGCCGCCCTTGGCGAAGGTCGGGAAGCCGTCGCCGCCCTCGGCCAGGAAATTGTTGGTCACCACGCGGTAGGAGCTGCCCATGTCCAGCGGCACGCCGTTCAGCTTCACGCTGCCCGGCACCACGCGGCTGCCCGGCGGCTGCCTGGCGTCCCACTCGTAGCTGAAGCCTTCCGACACCTGCAGCAGGCCGCGCGTCGCATCGCGCTCGCCGATCCACTGCTCTTCCAGCAGCTCGACGATCTGCGCGCCGCGCAGGTTCATCGCCACCAGCGTATTCCCGAACGGCAGCACCACCAGCACCTGGCCCGCCGTCACGCGGTTGCCCGGGCCGCTCTCCAGATCCTGGCGGATGCCGCCCGGATTCTGCAAGGCGATCTGCGCGCCGAAGCGGCGGCCGGTCGCCAGCATCGAGTCGGCCACCAGGTCGCCCAGCGCGGACTCGCGGTCGTGTTCTTTTTCGCGCTTGACGCTGGGCACCGCCAGCGTCGCCACCGGGCGCGCCAGCGCGGCGTTGCTGCGGTCGCGGGTCTTCTTCAGATAAGCATCGATCGCCGGATCGGCGGGCCAGGCGCCCGGCACCATCACCTCCTGCGTGGCGCTGACGTCGCGCAGCGTGTTGGTGTTGGTATCCACCGTCAGCTTAATGCGCGACATGACGTGGCCGCCCATGTCCGACTGCGTCACCAGACGGCCGTCGACCTTGCACAGATAACCCTTGTGCGAATGGCCGCTGACCACCAGCCGGATCGCCGGATCGAGGCGCTTGACCACGTCGACGATGGGGCCGGTCAGGTTGGCGCAATCCTGCTGGTCGAACTTGTCGATGGTGCGGCCGCCCTGGTGGATCAGCACCACGAACACGCCGACGCCCTGCTTGCGCAGTTCCGGCAGTTGGCGGTTGATGGCTTCCGCCTCGTCGCCGAAATCCAGCCCGGCGATGCCGGAGGCCAGCGCCGATTCGGCGGTGTCGCGCAGCACGGTGCCGATGAACCCGACCTTGACGCCGTGCGAGGTCTCGATGCGGTACGCCGGCAGCACCGGCTTGCGGGTCACCATGTCGATCACGTTGGCGGCCAGGTACTGGAACTTCGCGCCTTCATACGTGCCTTCGAATTTGCAGGCCTTGTCGGGCCGTGGCGAATTGCAGCCGCCCTTCTGCTGGCGCAGCAGCTCCATGCGGCCCTGGTCGAATTCATGATTGCCGACCGAGCTGGCGCGCAGGCCCAGCAGGTTCATCGCGCCGATGGTCGGCTCGTCGGCCCACATCGACGAGATGGCGGGACTGGCGCCGATCAAGTCGCCGGCGCCGACCAGCAGCAGCTCCGGATCCTGCTTGCGCCACGCCTGCAAGGCGGCGCCGATGGTGTCGATGCCGCCGGCCTGGATGGTGCGCTCGCCCGGCGCGTAGGCGCTGGCCCAGACGTATTTGCTCGCTTCGATATTGCCGTGGAAATCGTTCAGCGTGACCAGCTGGATTTGCTGGGTGCCTGGTGGCGGTCGCGTCGCGCAACCGGCCAGCAACGCCGCCAGCAGCGACAAGGTCAGGCCGGCGACCGGGCTCGGATATTTTTTCATGGATGTGGAGCTTGGAAGTAATCGAATATTGTACAGCCCAAAGCCGCCGCCGATCGCGCCGCGACGGCGTCTAAAACGTTACGTTACAAAGCGGCGGACGAAAAAAAACGGCCGGTGTCGCCACCAGCCGTTCTTGTATCCCGCTACGAAACTACGATGTTAGAACTCGTACTTCACGGTAGCCTGGACAGCCCATTGCGACTCGCCTTTTACCTGACGGATGTCGACGGTTTCCACGTCGCGTACACGGTAGATGTATTTGCCGGTCGAATCCAAACCTTGGTAATCGACGAAGCTGCGAGCGGTACCGCCGTTGGTCTGGAAGCCGACTTCATTGATACGGCCCCACTTCTTGTTCAGCAGATTGCCGACGTTGAAGATGTCGAACGACAGGGTGCCCTTGTTGCCGGTGAACAGGCCAGGAACTTCCTGAGCGATGCGCAGGTCGAAGCTGTTGGTCCATGGTGCGAAGTCGGTGTTACGACCGGTCACGCCGCCGATGGCTTTCTTCAGCTTAGGATTGCCGTTGACGATGCTCCAGAACTTGTCTTCGTTGGCGTGGTTGGTGGCGGTATCGCCGTAGAACACCACCTGGCCCGAACCCGGCGCCGAAGGGATGAACATCAGGTCGTTACCGGCCAGGCCGTCACCGTTCAAGTCGTTGTTGATGGTCCAGCTGTATGGCTTGCCCGAACGGCCTTCATAGAACACGCCGAAGGTGGTGTTGTAGGCGCCGAACAGACGCTTGCGGAAGTTGATCAGCGCGCTGATACGGTCTTTCACCAGGTAGTTCGAGTTGGCGCTGACATCTTCGTTAGGATTGAAGATGGCGCGGCTGGCGTAGTTCGACGACGAGGTCGACGAAGTCAGCGGCGACACTTCCTTGGCGCTGGTGTAGGTGTAAGCCAGCGACCAGTTCCAGCCGTTCATCATCGGACGCGACAACGACATGGTGGCGACGTTGCTGGTGCCCTGGTCGGTTTTGGTCGCGACCAGCACGTTGTTGAACGCGGAGTTGCTCAGTGCCTTGGCGGTGAAGCCGGTGCAAGCCGTGCCATTGGTGATCGAGCCACCGGTGGCGCTCCAGCAGGCGGTGTTGTAACCCTGCGCGTTGTAGTACAGCGGACGGCCGTCGGTACCGGTCTTGGTCGGGACACCCAGGTTGGCGTTCTGATAGTAGATCGCGTCTTTCGACTTGAACTTCAGGAATTCCACGCCCAGGACCAGGTTGTACCATGGCAGTTCATGTTCCACCGCGATGTTGGACTTCCACACCGCAGGCTGTTTCAGGCCAGGCGCCAGCGCGTCGACGTTGGCGGCAGGGATCGAGCCGGTGAAGCTGGTGACTTGCTTGTTGATGTCCGGGCTGTACAAGCCGTCGGTGGTCGGGCAAGCCGCGTAGCCGGAGATACCGCAACCGACGGTCTTGGTCTGCACGCCGGTGTTCGAGAACGGGTTCGACAGCCAGACGGTCAGGGCCGAGCCTTGGAACAGGCCGGCGCCGCCGCGGATCTGGGTCTGACGCGCGGTGTCGAGCGTGTAGTTGAAGCCTGCGCGCGGCTGGATCAGTTGCTCGCCGTCGAAGGTGTTGGTGTTGTCGATACCGAAACCACCGGTGGCGCGGGTGTTGGTGGCGGGGTTGCCCGGCACGGCGGCCAGAGCGACCGTGTTGTTGCGCAGCGGACGGCCGCCGACTGCGGTGCGGTCGACGCGCACGCCGTAGCTGACGCTCAGGCGCGGGTTGATGGTCCAGGTGTCCTGGGCGAAGCCGCCGTAGTTCTTCATGTTGAAGACCGATACCGCGTCGTCCAGGGTCAGACCGGCGTTAGCCACTTGCACGCTGTAGGCGGTTGGACGGCCACGGCGGAAGTTTTCCAGCACCGCCGCTTCGACCTGCGCGTTGGTCGCGGTCGAGCAGTTGAACGTGCTGCTGTTCAGGAACTGGTAGTTGATGTTGTTGATACAGCCGAAGGTGTAGTTACCCCAGACGTTTTGCAGGAACGCGTTGTAGATCTCGTTCTTGCTGTAGTCGCCGCCGAATTTGATTTCGTGGTCGCCGACCGACCAGTTGGCGCCCAGGTAGGCGTCGGTGGTCTTGGTGCCCAGGATGTTACGTTGACGGCTGTTGTCGGTACCGAAGTTCAGGAAACGGTCGGCCGACGACACGGTAGTTGGCGTGCCGGCAGGCAGCGCGCCGGAGAAGCGCAGGCCGACCAGCGGCAGCTTGGCGTTCACCACTGGCACGGAATCGTAGTCGCGCGAGGACAGCTTGAATTCGGTCGAGAAGTTAGGCGTCCAGTCCGACAGGATCTGGCCGACTTTGGTCTCGATGGTCTTGCCCTGCTGGTACCACTCGGAGTTCAGCGAGACGCCGGTGGCCGAGATGCCGGTGAAGAACGGCTCGGTCTGGTCGGTCTTCGAGTAGCGGAACATCGCGCGGTGGTTCTCGTTGATGTTCCAGTCGACCTTGAACAGTTTGTCGGTCACGTTCAGTGCGGTGCCGGAAGGAACTTCCTGGGTGCCGATGTCGACGCCGTAGGTGTTCTTGGCGATCGCTTGCGCGGCGGCGATGGACGACGGGGTCACGCCGACGTTGGTCATCGAGCTGCCCAGCGGGCCGAACGATGGCGCGGTACGGGTCGATTCCAGTTTTTCCCAGTTCGCGAACAGGAACAGCTTGTCCTTGATCAGCGGCAGGCCGATGGTGCCGCCCTTGGTGGTTTCCTTGAACGGCGCTGGTGGCGCGTAGGTGTTGGACGAGGCGTTGAAGCGGTCGCCGGCCATGCTGTCGTTACGGAACACGTAGTAGACGCTGCCCTTGACGGTGTTGGTGCCGGACTTGGTCACCGCGTTGATGTTACCGCCGGTGTAGCCCTTCTGGGTCACGTCGTAGTTGGCGACGTTGATCTGCACCGACTGGATCGCGTCGATCGAGATCGGCTGCTTGGCGGTCGGCGAGCCGCTCGCTTCCAGGCCGAAGGTGTCGTTGACCGAGACGCCGTCGATGGTCAGCGAGTTGTAGCGCGAGTTCTGGCCGGCGACGGACATTTCGCCGCGCTCTTTGTCGGTCTGCGAAACGCGCGGATCGGAACGGGCATAGTCTTGCAGGTTGCGGTTGATCGAACCCTGGATCGCCAGTTCGGTCGCGGTGATGCTGGTGCCGGCGCCCATGGCGGTCTTCGAGAACTTGTCGGAACGGCCGCCGGTGCCGGCGATGGTCACGGTCTGCATCGAGGCGGCAGGCGCGCCCAGGGTGGCGTCCACGTTGGCGGTTTCGGCCAGCTGGATGAACACGCCGTCGCGGGTTTCGGTGACGCCATCTTTGGTGATGGTGATGGTGTACGGACCGCCGGTACGCAGACCGCGCTGGACATAACGGCCTTCCGCGTCGGTCACGACCTTGGTGACCGAACCGGATTCGGCGTGAATGATGGAAACGACTGCGCCGGCAGCCGGTTTACCGTCGCCGCCGGAAATGCGGCCGCCGATCGCCGACGTGGTGTTCTGCGCGAACGCAGGCGCCGCCAGGGCGATGGACAGGCTGAAGGCGATTTGCGTCAGCTTGAGCCGTTTATGATTGATCATTGTATAACCCCAAAAAAGACTAATAGTTATTTGAAACCCTTGCGATAAAGCAGGTATTTCCTCTTTACTGTATTGCAACTTGTTTGCCGAACAATGCCCGGCGCGCCTAGGGCAGCGGGTGAGTGTAACGGCTTAATATGTCAGGGCCGTGACGTCTTTATGACAACTTTGTGACACAAAAGATGGCGCTGAAAGCGCCGCGTCTGGCGGTTTTGCTACCTACGTACTGGACTGTGAGAAAAGCAATAAACTTGCTTTTTTGGATCATCTCGTCCAACTATGCATTAAGGAAAAATGTATGACAAATACGATTTAATTTACGAATTTAGACGATAAATATATAAATCAGGCGCGGTCGGACAGCAATTTCCAGGTAGCGTCGCCCGTTGAGGGCGTTCAGGCGGAATTATAAGTCGGCAACTGTTGCGTGAAATCTTTTCATTGGTTAAAAGCAAAAAGATGCGGGCTGGACACGCTAATGTGTCGCGGGGTCGCCACAGAGTTGGCAGAAAAAGATTGGCTTCTGATAAGTGCTGGGATTTATGACAACAAGGCGAATGCTGTTGTACGGAAGATAAATTTGTAACAAACCCGGGCGTCTGTGGGATACATGCCACAGCGCCCGGTGTCGCAGGCCGCGATCAGCGGCCCGGCTTGCCTTGCGATGCGGCGATCTCGGCTTCGAATTTGCCGAACTTGAGCGCCAAAGCCTTCAACAAGCGTTGTTTATCCGCGTCAGCCAGGAAGGAATAGCGGATGCTGTCATATGACAGTTTTTTGACTTCGGCGTAATCCGGCTGGTAGCGGGCGGCGTACAGCACGTACTCGCCGGACAGATTATTACGCGATACGCCGGCGTCGTCGGTCGACAACACGTAGGGCACGCCATATTTGCGGTACAGGGTGACCGGATGGGCCGCGCCCTTGATGCCCAGGATGAAGTCGTTGCTGCTCAGGTTGACCTCGACCGCGATGTCTTTCTCACGCATTTTTTTCATGATGGCCAGCGGATTGGTCTCATGCGCGATGTCCATGCCGTGGCCGATGCGGCTGGCGCCGGCGACGTCGATGGCGTCCTTGATGTGGAAGGTCAGGCCTTCCGGCTCGACCATGCCCAGCGACAGCTCGCCGGCGTGCAGCGCCAGTTTCACGGTCGGATACTTGGCCTTGAGGAATTTATACATCTGCATGTGCAGCGCATAGTCGCGCATGGCGACGTTGACGCTTTCCTGGCCGACGATGTTGGCGCCGACGATCATCGGGCTGGAGCTGGCCAGCTTGAAGCTGGACACGATCTGCGAAAACACCTGCGACGGCGACAGGAAGCGCAGCGCGAACGGCTGGTAGCGCAGCGTGAAGTCGGCGTCGTCGATGCCGGCGCCGGCGGTCTTGACGTTGTCCAGATACGCGGCGATCCAGCCCTGGAAGGCCGGATTCTGATCCAGCCGGGCGCTCAGCGCGGCCAGGTCGGCGTCGGTGACGGCGCCGGCGGCGGCCTTCTTGTCGAAATCTGCGTCCTGCGCGATCGGGGCGATCTCGTAGATGGTCTCGATGTAGCTGAGATTTTCCTGGATCGCGCGCTGCTTCAGGCGCTTCAGGCCATCGGCGGCGTTGGTCGACGCCACCGGATTGAAGTAGGCGAAGGTGTCGAAGAACTGGCGGTCCGGCGGCGACTGGATGCCGCTGTGGTTATGGAAGTCCTTGTCCGACCAGCGCTGCAGCAGGTTGGCCAGCACGGTGTTGTTGTTCATGACGTCCTGGCCGGACAGGCAGGCCCGCTCCGCCAGCGGCTTGCCCTGCTCCGCCTTGGCCACGTCCTTGGCGACGTCGATCTGGTAGCTGGTCTTGTTGACGCAGAAGCCTTCCTTGTCGACCCACTCCAGATACTGCTCGGCGTACAGCGCGCCCGAATAGTGGTGATGCAGGTCGCCGCCCTTGGGCATCATGGTCATGAACATCGTCAGCTCGGCCAGCTTCGGCTCCGGGCCTTTGACCAGCGAGGCGAAGTGGCGCCTGGTGATCTCCTCGTCCTTGCTGGCCGCCTGCGCGCCGTGCGGCAAGGCGCATAACAGGGAAGCGGCGAGTGCGACGGCCTTCAGGCTGGCGATATTCTTTTGCATGTGTGATCCCAATGTGATTTAAGTTGTTTCGCGAGTGTGCACCTGGCGTCCGGCGGAATACGTCGCCGCGATCGCGCGGTCGTCGCCCAGCAGGGCCAGCGCGAACAGCAGTTCTTCCAGGCTCTCGCGCCGCGCGGTGCGCCGTTGCAGCAGCGGCGTGGCCTGCGGATCGACGACGATGAAGTCGGCCTCGGCGCCCGGCGCAAAATTACCGATCACGCCTTCGAGCTGCATGCTGCGCGCCGCGCCGAGCGTGGCCAGGTAGAACATCCGCAAGGCCGGCAAATAACTGCCTTTCAAGCGCGCTACTTTATAGGCTTCATTCATGGTTTGCAACATCGAGAACGAGGTGCCGCCGCCGACATCGGTCGCCAGCGACAGCAGCACGCCGGCGTCGTCGGCGCGCTCGAAGTCGAACAGGCCGCTGCCGAGGAACAGGTTGGAGGTCGGGCAGATGGCGGCGGCCGACTGCGTTTCGGCCATGCGCTGGCGGTCGCGCTCATCGAGCCAGATGCAGTGGCCATACATGGCGCGCGGACGCAGCATGCCGTAGCTGTCGTAGACGTCGATGTAGCTGCGCGAGTTGGGGAACAGTTCGCGCACCCAGGCGCATTCGGCTTCGTTCTCCGAGACGTGGGTCTGGATGAAGGTGTCCGGGTAGGCTGCCGCCAGTTCGCCGGCCAGTTGCAGCTGGCGCGGGGTCGAGGTGGGTGCGAAGCGCGGCGTGATCGCGTACAGCGAGCGGCCGCGCTTGTGCCAGCGCTGGATCAGCGTCTCGGTGTCGCGCGCGCCGGATTCGGCGGTGTCGCGCAGGAACTCGGGGCAGTTCCGGTCCATCATCACCTTGCCCGCGACCATGCGCAGGCCGCGCCGCTCGCTGGCGGTGAAGAAGGCGTCCACCGATTGCGGATGCACGGTGCAGTAGACCATGGCGGTGGTGGTGCCGCACCGCAGCAGCTCGTCGAGGAAGAATTCGGCGACGTCGGCGCCATGCGCGGGATCCTCGAACTGGCGCTCGACCGGGAAGGTGTAGGTCTCCAGCCATGGCAGCAGGCCTTCCGCCGGCGAGGCGATCATGTCGGTCTGCGGGTAGTGCACGTGGGTGTCGATGAAGCCGGGCATCAGCAGCTTGCCGCTGTAGTCGTGCAGCGGGGTGCCGGGCGGCAGCGCGGCGTGCAGCGTGGTGTAGTCGCCCGCCGCCTGGACTTTGCCGTCGGCGACGATCAGCAGGCCGTCCTCGTGCCACGCGTGGGAGCGGTCGCTGAAGGCGGGATCGGCGAGAAAGTGCAGCAAGCTGCCTCGGTAGGCTTGCAGGTTGGTGGTCATGAGGGGCTTTCTTATGCTTGAATTCGGATCTTGACGGTGCTGTCGAGGGCGGCGATCTGTTGCGCTTCCCATACCATCAGCAATTGGGCGCAGACCGAGGCGGCGATCGCGGCGGGCAGTTTGTTGGTGATGCCGGCCAGGCCGATCGGGCACACCATGGCGTCGATGCGGTCTTGCGGCAGACCGCGCGCGGCCATGCGGCGCTCGAACTGCACGCGCTTGGTTTTGGAGCCGATCAGGCCGAACCAGCCGACGTCGGCGCGGGCGAGGATGGTTTCGCTCAGGCGCTGGTCCAGAGTGTGGCTGTGGGTCATGACGAGGTAGCTGGCATCGGGCGGCGCGGTGGCCACCAGGGCTTCCGGCAGGTCGGTCGCTTCGATGGTGACGTTGGCCGGGATCGATGGCGGGAACATGTCCTCGCGTTCGTCGATCCAGGTGACGGTGCACGGCAGTTCGCCCAGCATGCGGACGATGGCGGCGCCGACGTGGCCGGCGCCGAACAGCAGCAAATGCGCGCGCGGAGCGAGGCATGGGTCGGCAAGCCAACGGCGGCCGGCAGCGTCGCGCAGGATGTGCGTGCCGCGTTGGCGGTCGACCGGCGGCGGGCCGGCGGACGCGGCGGCAATGGCTGCGGCCGGCGTGGCCAGGGGCGACGCTGCGGCAGGCGTGGCGAGGGCCGGCGCTGGGGCGACCGGTGCGGCGGCGAGCACGCCGGTGGCGTCCAGCAGCAGTGAGGCGGCGGGGCCGTCGATGGCGCTCAGGCGCCAGCTGTCTTCGCGGCGGCGGGCGCGCAGGCTTGCCAGCACGGCGGCGAGTTGCGCATCCACCAGCTCGAAGGCGAGATGCACCACGCCGCCGCAGCACTGGCCCAGCGTCGGACCGAGCGCGTAACGCTCGAGGCGCGCGGTGGCGCCGGCGGCGGACAGCATGCCGCGCGCCAGCTCGACCGCGCACAGCTCCAGATGTCCACCGCCGATGGTGTCATGCTGGCCGCTCGCGGTGACGAGCATCTTGGCGCCGGGCTCGCGCGGGCCGGAGCCTTCGACGATCGCCACGGTCACCAGCACCGCCGGTTCCGCCATCCGCGCTGTCAGCCACTCGTTCATTACGCAGCCATTTCCACCGCGGAGATCGCCCGCAGTATCTCTTCACTGGTCGCCGGCGCGTTCAGCGGCGGATTGACGCGATGCCCGCCCACGGCGGAAATCGCATCCCGGATCGCAAAGAACACCGAAAACGGCAACAGCAACGGCGGCTCGCCCACCGCCTTCGAACGATGAATGCTGTCCTCCACATTACCGTTGTCGTAAAGCTTGATCCTGAAATCCTCCGGACAATCCGACACACCCGGGATTTTGTAGGTGGACGGCGCATGCGTCATCAGCTTGCCGGCCGGGTTCCACCAAAGCTGCTCGGTGGTCAACCAGCCCATGCCCTGTATGAACGCCCCTTCGACCTGCCCGATATCGATGGCAGGATTGAGCGAACGGCCGGCATCGTACAGCGCATCCGCGCGCAGCAGCTTCCACTCGCCGGTCAGCGTATCGACCACCACTTCCGACACCGCCGCGCCATAGGCGTAGTATGAGAACGGATGCCCGTTCATCGTCTTCGGATCCCAATGCAGGCCCGGCGTGGCGTAGAAACCATCGGACCACAACTGCACCCGCGCCAGATAAGCCTTCTGCACCATCACCGGGAACGGAACGATATGCCCGTTGACGTGCACCGCGTTGTCGAAGAAACGCACCGGCTGGCCGTCGTCGTCGCCGTACTGCTTGATGGCGAAGGCCGTCAAGCGCTCGCGGATCTGGCGCGCCGCATCCTGCGCCGCCTTGCCGTTCAAATCCGCACCGGTCGACGCCGCCGTGGCCGACGTGTTCGACACCTTGCTGGTATCGGTCGCCGTGGCGCGGACGTGTTCCATGTCCACCCCCAGTTCATGCGCCACCACCTGCATCACCTTGGTGTTGATGCCCTGCCCCATCTCGGTGCCGCCGTGATTGACCAGCACCGAACCATCGACATACACATGCACCAGCGCGCCGGCCTGGTTCAAGTGCGTGACGTTGAAGGCGATGCCGAACTTCAGCGGCGTCAGCGCCAGCCCCTTCTTCAGCACCGGGCTGTTCAGGTTGAACGCCTCGACGGCGGCGCGGCGCGTGCGGTAGGCGCTGGTCAGCTCCAGCTCCGCCGTCAGCGCCTCGATCACGTTGTCGACGATCTCCTGGCCGTAAGGCGTGACATTGCGCTCGGTCTTGCCGTAGAAATTCAGGCGGCGGATATCCAGCGCATCGCGCCCCAGGTTGCGGGCGATTTCATCGACGATGTACTCGATCGCGATCGCGCCCTGCGGACCACCGAAGCCACGGAAAGCCGTATTCGACTGGGTATTGGTCTTGCCGCAGCCGGCGCGGATATCCACGTCCGACAAATAATAGGTGTTGTCGAAGTGGCAGACCGCGCGCGTCGCCACCGGGCCGGACAGGTCGGCCGAGTAGCCCGCGCGCAGCGTCATGTCGACCTTGGCGGCCAGGATCCTGCCGCTGTCGTCGTAGCCGACTTCATACTCATAGAAGAAGCAATGGCGCTTGCCGGTGACCAGCATGTCGTCATCGCGGTCCGCGCGCAGCTTGACCGGACGCCGCAGCTTGGCCGCCGCGATGCCGGCCGACGCCGCCCACAACGCCGACTGCGATTCCTTGCCGCCGAAGCCGCCGCCCATGCGGCGGCACTCCACCTGCACCTTGTGCGAGTGCACCCCGATCGCATGCGCCACCACGTGCTGCATCTCGCTCGGATGCTGGGTCGAGCACTGCACCAGCATGCCGTTGTCCTCCTTCGGCGTCGCATAGGCGATCTGGCCTTCGAGGTAGAACTGCTCCTGGCCGCCGACGAACAGCTGGCCCTTGAGCACGCGCGGCGCCATGTCGAACGCGGTCTGGTAGTCGCCGCGCTTGAGCTGCATCGGCGGCAGCACATACGACTGCGCCGCCTTGGCTTCCTGCGGCGTGAAGATCGCCGGCAGCTCGTCGTAGGCGATGACGGCGCGGCGCGCGGCGCGGCGCGCGTTGTCATGGCTGTCCGCGACGACGATGAAGATCGGCTGGCCGACGTACAGCACCTCGCCCTCGGACAGGATCGGATCGTCGTGGATGATGGGACCGCAATCGTTGGTGCCGACGATATCCTCGGCGGTGTACACCGCGACCACGCCGGGCGCGTTGCGCACCGGCGCCAGGTCCATCGAAGTGATGCGCGCGTGCGCCTTCGACGACAGCCCCAGCGCGGCGTGCAGCGTGCCTTGCAGTTCCGGGATGTCGTCGGTGTAGGTGGCTTGGCCCAGCACGTGCAGCTCGGCCGATTCATGCTTGCGGCAGACGCCGACCGCCTTCCATTCCTGGGCGGCGACGGTTGCGGGAGCGATAGGCTGATTCATGACGGCTCCTTTAAACGCGGCAAGCGAAGGCGTTGACGGCATCGGCCGCGAGCGGCGCGTCGGCGCGGGTTTCGAACCAGAAGCGGCGCAGCAGGTTTTGCGCGGTCTGCATGCGGTAGCCGCTGGAGGCGCGCATGTCCGACAGCGGCGCGAAGTCCTGCGCCAGCAGGTCCATCGCGGTGCGCAGATTGGCTTCGCTCCAGCGCAAGCCGGTCAACGCGGACTCCGCGCGCGGTGCGCGGCGTGACGTGGCCGCCATGCCGCCGAAGGCGATGCGCGCGTCGACGACGGTGTCGCCGTCCAGCGTGAACGCGAACGCCGCGCACACCGCCGAGATATCCTGATCGAAGCGCTTGGCCAGTTTGTAGGTCCGGAACTGCACGTCGGCGCGCGGCAGCGGCACGCGCACGGCGGCGACGAATTCGTCCGGCCGCATATCCTTCTTCTGATAATCGAGGTAGAACGCTTCCAGCGGCAGCACGCGCCGGCCGGCGGCCGATTGCAGCACCACCTCGCTGCCCAGCGCGATCATCCACGGCATCGAGTCGCCGATCGGCGAGCCGTTGGCGACGTTGCCGCCCAGCGTGCCGGCGTGACGGATCGGCAGCGACGCGAAGCGCTGGCGCATCTCGCCCAGCTGCGATGGATAGTGGCCGCACAAGGCCTGGTATGCCTCATCGAGCGATACGCCGGCGCCGATTTCCAGCATGCCGTCCTGCTCGCGCATGGTCTGCAGCGCGGCGACGTGGCCGAGATAAATGATGTCGCCCAGTTCGCGCATCTGCTTGGTGACCCACAGGCCGATGTCGGTGGAGCCGGCCAGCAGCGTCGCCTTCGGATGGGCGGCGCGCAGCGCCACCAGCTCCTCCAGCGTGCGCGGCGCGTGGAACGATGCGCCTTGCGCCGTATAGGTCGCGCCTTCGGTGCGCCGCAATGCCTGCAGCTGGCTGGTCAAGCCGGCGCGGTCGAAGCCGACCTTCGGCAATTCGGTCATGCGGTGCGCGGCGTCGATGATCGGACGGTAGCCGGTGCAGCGGCACAGGTTGCCGGACAGGCAGTCGTCGACCTCCTTGCGCTGCGCGGGTTGGCCTTCCTTGTCGAGATACATGCCCCACAGCGACATGACGAAGCCCGGCGTACAGAAGCCGCATTGCGAGCCGTGGCATTCCACCATCGCCTGCTGCACCGGGTGCAGCGCGCCGTCCGGCTGTTGCAGGTCTTCGACGGTGAACAGCGCCTTGCCGTCCAGCGTGGGCGCGAACTGGATGCAGGAATTGACCGCCTTCATTTCCAGTTCGCCGTGCGCGTTCAGGCTGCCTACCACCACCGTGCAGGCGCCGCAATCGCCTTCGGCGCAGCCTTCCTTGGTGCCGGTGCAATGCAGGTCTTCGCGCAGGTGCTGCAGCACGGTGCGGGTCGGCGCGGCGGCGGAGATTTCCTGCACCGCGCCACGGTAGTAAAAGCGTATAGGTTCGGACATCGTGGCCTCAATCTGCAAACGGGTGCGTCGTGCGCCAGTGTTCGGCGATATCGACGCGGCGGGTGATCCAGACCTTGTCGTGCTGTTGCACGTAGTCGAGGAAGCGCGCCAGCGCGGCGGCGCGCGCCGGCCGGCCGACGATGCGGCAGTGCAGTCCGACCGACAGCATCTTCGGCTGGTTCAGGCCATCCGGATCGCCCTCGGCGTACAGCACGTCGAAGGCGTCCTTCAGGTAATCGAAGAACTGCGTGCCGGAGTTGAAGCCCTGGGCGGCGGCGAAGCGCATGTCGTTGGTGTCCAGCGTGTACGGCACGATCAGCTGCGGCGTGACGACCGGCTTGCCGTCGGCGTCGGCGTGTTCGACCTTTTGCCAGAACGGCAGGTCGTCGCCGTAATGATCGGCGTCGTAGCGGAAGCCGCCGTGCTCCATCACCAGCCGGCGCGTCTGCGGCGAGTCGCGGCCGGTGTACCAGCCTTGCGGCGCGGACCCGGTCAGCTCGCGGATGATCTCGACCGCTTCCTGCATGTGGGCGCGCTCGGTGGCCTCGTCCATGTTCTGGTAGGTGATCCAGCGCAGGCCGTGGCAGGCGATTTCGTGGCCCAGCTGCTGGAAGGCGGCCACCGCCTCCGGATGCCGCTTCAGCGCCATCGACACGCCGAACACCGTCAACGGCAGCTTGCGCTCCTCGAACATGCGCAGCAGCCGCCACAAACCGGCGCGGGAGCCGTATTCGTACAGCGACTCCATGCTCATGTGGCGGTTGCTGAACGAGGCCGCACCGATGATCTCGGACAGGAAGGTTTCCGAGCCGGCGTCGCCGTGCAGCACGCTGTTTTCGCCGCCCTCCTCGTAGTTGAGGACGAACTGCAGCGCCACGCGGGCCTGGTTCGGCCACTGGGCGTGGGGCGGCTTCGGGCCGTAACCGATCATGTCGCGCGGGTAGTTGTCGTAAGTGGTCATGGGCGCGGTGTCTATGGAAGAGCGGTCTATGGGGAATATATCTGTAATCATATATGCGTCGGGCCGCGCCGGTATATGATTTGTACAATAGATACTTATCACCCACAGATATAGGACCAACCATGGGCAAGCTCAGTACCCACGTTCTTGACATCACCGCCGGCAAGCCGGGGGCCGGGGTCAGGCTGGCGTTGTATGCGGTGGGCCCGGCGGGCCGCGTCCTGCTGAAAACCGACGTCACCAACGCCGACGGCCGCTGCGCCGCGCCGCTGCTGGAGGGCGACAGCATGCAAGCCGGCAAATACGAGCTGGTGTTCAGCGCCGGCGACTATTTCGCCGCGCAGGGCGTGGAGTTGCCGGAGCCGCGCTTCATCGACGAGGTCACGCTCGCCTTCGGCATCGCCAGCGCGGAGCAGAATTATCATGTGCCGCTGGTCGTCTCGCCGTGGGCGTATTCGACCTATCGCGGCAGCTGATCAGCGCGGCTTGCCCAGGTATTTGGCGAAGAAGGTTTCCAGCCGGCGGTAGACTTCGGCCTGGTTTTCGGTGTCGTAGAAGCCATGGCCTTCGTAGTCGACGTAGTACCACTCCGGCGGATGCCTGGCTTTTTCCAGCGCTTCCTTCATCAGAAACGCGTGCTCCTTCGGCGCGGTTTTATCCTTGCCGCCGTGGATCAGCAGCACGCCGGCCTTGATGCTGTCGGCGTGCAGGTGCGGCGAGTAGCGCGCCCATTCCGCCTTGTCCTCGCCGAACGCACGCTTGTTCCATGCGATCCTGCGGCTGTTGCCGGCCACGCCCTCCTCGGTCTGCATCAGCGCGATGTCGTACACGCCGGCGTAGCCGACCGCGCACTTGAACAACTCCGGTTCGCGCGAGGCCAGCATCAACGCCGAATACCCGCCGAAACTGACGCCGTACACGCACATGCGCGAGCCGTCGACTTCGCCCTGCGCGGCCGCCCATTTCACGCCGTCGACCAGGTCGTCCATGATCTTGCCGCCCCACTGGCGATAGCCGGCTTTCTGGAAAGCGCTGCCGCGTCCGCTCGAACTGCGGAAATTCACCTGCAGCACGGCATAGCCGCGGTTGGCCAGGAATTGCACGTCCGAGTCGAAATACCAGGTATCCCGGAAGCCGTAAGGGCCGCCATGCGGGATCAGGATCAGCGGCGGCTTCTGCGCCGTCTTGAAAGGCGGCAGGGTCAGGTAGCCGTCGATGGTCAAGCCGTCGCGTGATGTAAAGCTGATCGGACGACGCTTGGCCATGTGCTCCGGTTCGATTTCGTCCATCGACGCGAACAGCATGTCGGCCTTGTTGGTCTTGCGGTCGTACAGATAATAGGCGCCGGGATCGCTGTCGCTGAGCACCCAGAACATGATCTTGCTGCGGTCGGTGGTCTGGTTGATCAGCGAGACGGTATGCTCGGGGAACTGGCGGCTCAGATCCTGGAGCAGGGCCGTATCCGGATTGGCCTGGTCCAGATAGGTGATCCGCGGCCGTCCGACCTGGGAGAAAACGGCGAACGGCGCGGACCCGGGAAGGCTGTCCAGCACCGTGCCCACATCGCCGAGCGCGTCCTCGGCCAGTACTTTGCGTTCGCCGGTCGCCATATCATGGCTGATCAGCGAGACCTTTCCACCATCCTTCGCCGACCAGGCATAAGCCTTGCTGTTGTCGGTGGAGAAGCCGTATGGCGCAAAGAGCGCGCCTTCCTTTCCCTGGCTGAACAGATCCCAGGACGTCGTGGCGGCATTGAAGCGCCACGTCGAACTGTAGCCTTCCTCGTCGGTGCCCTTGGCGAAGCGCGGCTTGCCGTCGTTATCCATGACGAAGGTGGCGTGCGGCGACTTCAGATTGGTCACCAGCTTGCGCACGCCGCTGCGGGTATCGAAATCGTACAACGCGCTCTGGTCCAGGTCCCACTGGAAGGTACCGACCAACAGATGGTCGTTGCCCTCCTTGTACACGTAGACCGGATAGGCGTAACCCTCATCGCGCCCGTAACGCGCGCCCCTGGCGCCGTAGGCCGCGATATCCCAGCCGAACAGGTAGTCCTGGCGCGTGCCGTCGAAATCCATCGCCAGCAGTTCGCCGGTCAGCTGCGGCTTCTCGCGCGAGCCGACCTCGATGCCCTTTTGCACCACCAGGCGCCGGTTGCTGACCCAGACGTAATCGGCCGGCACTTCGAACGCCTTCATGCGCACCGTGCTTTCCAGCTTCAGATCGGGCAAGCTGAAGAAGGAGACCATCGGCACCGTGCGCGGGCCGACCGGGGTGCGCACCGTCACCGCCAGGTGCTTGCCGTCCGGCGACATCAGCGGGTTGTAATACTGGTCGGCCTTGGCGAAGCTGGCAATCGGAACCAGCGGCGGCGTGGCAAGCTGTGCCAGGAGCGGCAAGGGCAAGGCAGCCAGCAGCAATGGAGCAATCAGTGGTAGGCGCATGGCGGCTCGTATAGTGATGTTGTAGGAACATTAACACGTTCAGCCGCTATCCTCAATTGCAACATTTGGAGAGAATTCGGCAAGCACGGCGCGCATCGGCTAAGATGCGCACACGATGAGTACACTATGAGCGCGACACTTACAGCATCCTTTTTGCAGCAGGCGGTGGAACTGCACCAACAGGGCCGGCTCGAACCCGCGCAGGCGCTGTATCGCCAGGTGCTGGAACTCGACCCGCGCCAATTCGACGCGCTGCATCTGCTGGGCGTGATCGCGCGCCAGCAAGGCGACGTGACCGCGGCCATCGGATTGATCTCGCAGGCGATCGCGGTCGACGGCGCGCAGGCCAACGCCCACTGCAATCTCGGCGTCGCGCTGCTGGACGCCGGCCGCGCCGAGGACGCGCTGACCAGCCACGAACGCGCGATCGAACGCAATCCGGCCTACGCGCTCGCCTGGAGCAATCGCGGCAACGCCCTGCGCGCGCTGGCGCGGCCGGACGAGGCGCTGCTCAGCTATCGCCGCGCGCTGGAGATCCAGCCGAATTACGCCGAGGCACACTGCAACCGCGCCATCGTGCTGCAGGACCAGGGCCGCTATCTCGACGCGCTCGGCGCGGCCGAGGATGCGCTGAACATCAAGGACCGCTACGCCGACGCCTGGTTCGCACGCGGCAACGCGCTGCACTGCCTGCGGCTGCTGCCGGATGCGGTGGAGAGCTTCGACCGCGCCATCCATCTGCGGCCGCAATGGGCCGAAGCCTACAGCGCGCAGGGTTCGTCCTTGCAGCGGCTGGGCGAATTCGACGCGGCGCTGGACAGCTACGACCACGCCTTGCGGCTCAAGCCCGGCTACGCGCTGGCGCACTACTATCGCGGCAACGCGCTGCGCTCGATGGCGCGCAACGACGAAGCCATCGCCGCCTACCGCGCCGCGCTGGCGCATGGCGACAATCCGGAGACCATCGCCTTCGCGCTGGCGTCGCTGGGCGTGGGCGAGACGCCGGCCGTGCTGCCGGCGGAATATGTGCGCTCGCTGTTCGACCAATACGCCAATCACTTCGACCGGCATCTGACGGAAGTGCTGGGCTACCAGACCCCGGCCTATCTGGACGCCATGCTGCGCCGCGTGGCGCCGGCGTCGGATCTGGATACGCTGGACCTGGGCTGCGGCACCGGGCTGTGCGCGTCCTACCTGAAGGCTTACTCGCGCAGCCTGGCGGGCGTCGACCTGTCGCAGCTGATGCTGGACAAGGCGGCGGAACGCGGCCTGTACGACCAGCTGGCGTGCGCCGACCTGACCGCCTATCTGGACGGCCGAAACGAAGTCTGGGATCTGGCGGTGGCGGCCGACGTCTTCGTCTACATCGGCGACCTGGCGCCGGTGTTCGCCGGCGTGTGGCGCGCCTTGCGGCCGGGCGGCCGCTTCTGCTTCTCGGTGGAGGCGGGCGATGGCGCCGACTACACGCTGCGCCCTTCCAACCGCTACGCCCATTCCAGCAGCTATCTGGAACGGCTGGCCGCCGACTGCGGTTTCGCCATCCTGGCCGTCGACGCCGTGGAAGCCCGTCAGGAAAACGGCGCGCCCATCGCCGCCCTGGCGCTGATCCTGTCCAAACCTTTCTAAACACGCAATGTTTTCCTATCCTTTTGGATAGGATGATATTTCTGTGTGGAAATTAGATAGAATTTATCGCATCCCCTCAAGCGCCCTAGCCTCTGCCGCCTGAAACCGAACAGGTTTTACCATCCAGGAGCATGCAATGAAAATCGATAACTTTAAAATTGGCTCGCGCCTGATCGCGGCGTTCGGCATCGTGCTGTTGATGCTGGCGGTGGTGGCAACGGTCGGCGTCAGCCGCATGGCCGCGATCCAGGCCGCCATGGTCGACATCACAAAAGGCAACAACGTGGAATCGGGCCTGGCGTCCGACATGCGGGTCAGCGTCGACGACCGGATGATCGCGCTGCGCAACATCGTTCTTTTGGACGATGCCGCGCAGATGCGCGAGCAGGTCGAGCGGGTCCGCGTCCAGGCGCAAAACTACGCCGATGCGGAAAAGCAGTTGCGCGCCACCTTCGCCGCCTACGGCATTCAGGACGATGAGAGCAAGCTGCTGGCCGACATCCAGCAGCAAAGCGCGCTGGCCCAGCCGCTGATCGAACGGATCCAGTCGCTTGGGCTGGAAAACAACAATGCAGCGGCGAGCAAAGTGCTGATGGGCGAACTGCGCGCCGTGCAGCGTAAATGGCAGGCCGGTCTTGCGGCGCTGAGCGCCAGCGAGAAGAAGCAGAACGAAGAAGCCACCATCGCCGCCGATGCGACCTACGTCTTCGCGCGCAACCTGATGCTCGGCATGAGCGCCGCCGCCGTGGTGTTCGGGGTCGCCCTCGCGCTGGTCATCACCCGCAGCATCACGCGGCCGATCAACCGCGCCGTGGCCATCGCGCAGACCGTCGCGGCGGGCGATCTGACCAGCCGCATCGAGGTGCATGGCAAGGACGAGACCAGCATGCTGCTGACCGCGCTGCGCAGCATGAACGCCAGCCTGGCGCAGATCGTCGGCCAGGTACGCGCGGGCACCGATACGATGTCCACCGCATCGCAGGAAATCGCGGCCGGCAATCTGGATTTGTCGTCGCGCACGGAGGAGCAGGCCAGCTCGCTGGAGGAAACCGCGTCGTCGATGGAAGAAATGACCAGCACCGTCAAGCAGAACGCCGACAACGCGCGGCAAGCCAACAGCCTGGCGGCGTCGGCGTCCGAGATCGCCGGCAAGGGTGGCGCGGTGATCGCCGACGTGGTCGGCACCATGGGCGCGATCCAGGAATCATCGAAGAAGATCGTCGAGATCATCGGCGTCATCGACGGCATCGCCTTCCAGACCAACATCCTTGCCTTGAACGCGGCGGTCGAAGCGGCGCGCGCCGGCGAACAGGGTCGCGGCTTCGCGGTGGTCGCCACCGAAGTGCGCAACCTGGCGCACCGCAGCGCCGCCGCAGCCAAGGAAATCAAGACGCTGATCGGCGATTCGGTGGCCAAGGTCGAATCGGGAACGCAGCTGGTCGATCAGGCCGGGACGACCATGAGCGAAGTGGTCGACAGCGTGCGCCGCGTCAGCGACATCATCAGCGAGATCACCGCCGCCAGCCGGGAACAGAGCATGGGCATCGAGCAAATCAACCAGGCCATCATGCAGATGGACAGCGTGACGCAGCAGAACGCCGCGCTGGTCGAAGAGTCGGCGGCCGCCGCCGAATCGCTGCAGGGCCAGGCGACGCAGCTGGCCGAGGTGGTCGGCAGGTTTGTGCTGGATCCGGCCCTACAGCAGGTGGACCGCAGCGGCGGCCGCCAGTCCTTGCAACGTGGTGTAGTGCCAAATCATCGCGCAGTTGTCCAGCGTGGCGCGGCTGGCCGGGGTCAGTTTGCCGCTCCATGAGCGCGCGCACAGATACAGCGCCAGGATCGTCAACACCACCACGTGCAAGCCTTGATAGGCCAGCATCGCGGCGACCGTCGCACCCCAGGCGTGCGCGGTCGGGTCCAGCCCGGCCAACCGCTGGCCGTACAGGTCGGCCCCGAACGAGAGCAGCATGCAGGTCATCGCGATCAGGATCGCCAGCCGCTGCGGGCCGACCCATTGCTTGCGGCGACGTACCCATTCCACCAGCATCGATCCCGCCAGCAGCAGCGCGCATGACAGCAGCGGCCAGCTAGCCTCCGGCAGGCGGCTGCCGGGCGGCGGGCAGATCTCCAGCCGCATCGCGGTGTGGATGTAGGCGAACATGAACGCCAGGAAGATGCTGGCGTCGACCACCAGCATGATGATGGTGGCCCACCACGAGTGCGACGCCGGGCCGGTGGCGCCGACCGGCAGCGTGACCTGGTCCGATACCTTGGCGGTGCGCTGCAACGGCGCCTGGTCGGTCTGCCACATCCACGCCAGCACCGCCGCCACCGATACGATGCCGCACACCCAGGCGATCAGCGTCAGCTTGATCGTCAGCAGCAGGAAGAAGCCGGCGGTGCCGACGGCGGCGACGAACGGCCACCAGCTGTCGCCCGGCAGCACTTGCAGATACAGCGGGCGCGCCAGCACCGGGCTGGTGACGATGGTTTCGCGCCGCCCGGTCGCGCTGCCCGGCAACCAGTGTCTGCCCTGCTCCACTTCCTCCGACAATTGCGGATGGTCCCACAGCGGATCGACCGACGCCACGTTGGGGATGCTGCGCGTGGCGTAGTCTTCGGCCGGCAGCCATTCCAATGTCGACGCGCGCCATGGATTGCCGGCTTCGCGCTTGGCCAGGCGCAGCACGCGCACCGCGTCCACCAGGAACAGCAGGATGCCGAGCGCCAGCACGAACGAGCCGACGCTGGAGATCAGGTTGAGCAGATCCCAGCCCATTTCGCTATCGTAGGTGTAGACGCGGCGCGGCATGCCGAGCAGGCCGGTGAGGTGCATCGGGAAGAAGGCGACGTTGAAGCCGCCGAACATCAGGCCGAAGATCCAGCGCGCCAGCCGCTCCGACATCTTGTGCCCCTTCACCAGCGGCATCCAGTAGTACATCGCGGCGAACATCGGGAACACCAGGCCGCCGATCAGCACATAGTGCAGGTGGGCGACGATGAAGTAGGTGTCGTGCACCTGCCAGTCGAACGGCAGCACCGCGACCATCACGCCGGTCAGGCCGCCCAGCACGAAGATGAACATGAAGCCGAGCAGGAACAAGGTCGGCGCGACGATGCGCACCTGGCCGCGCCACAGCGTCGCGATCCAGGCGAACACCTGCACCGAGGTGGGTATCGCCACCGCCATGCTGGCCGCCGATACCAGGCTGGTTTCCAGCAGCCCCAGTCCGGCGGTGAACATATGGTGCGCCCACAAGGCGAAGCTGATGAAGCCGACCAGCGCCAGCGCCACGATCAGCGCGCGCCGCCCCACCAGCGGCGTGCCGGCCAGCGCGGGAATCATGGTCGACACCAGTCCGGCCGCCGGCAGGAAGATGATGTACACCTCGGGATGGCCGAAGAACCAGAACAGGTGCTGCCACAGTATCGGATCGCCGCCACGTGCGGCGATGAAGAACGGCCAGTCGTAGGCGCGCTCCAGTTCCAGCAGCGCGGTGCCGGCGATGATCGCGGGGAAGGCGAACACGATCATCACCGCGACGATCAGCATCGCCCAGGCGTAGACCGGCATGCGGGCCAGCGTCATGCCGGGAGCGCGGGTGAACAGGATGCCGACGATCAGTTCGATCGCGCCGGCGATGGCGGAGATTTCGATGAAGCCGATGCCGAGCAGCCAGAAGTCGGCGTTCAGGCCGGGCGAGTATTCCTTGCCGGTCAGCGGCGGGTACATGAACCAGCCGCCGTCCGGCGCCAGTCCGGCGAACAGGCTGAGAAAGAAGCCGATGCCGCCGATGGCGTAGGCCCAGAAGGCGTAGGCGGACAGGCGCGGGAACGGCAGGTCGCGCGCGCCCAGCATGCCGGGCAGCAGAAACACGGAGATCGCTTCCACCACCGGGATCGCGAACAGGAACATCATCACCGTGCCGTGCATGGTGAATACCTGGTTGTAGGTCGAGGCGCTGAGCAGGGTGTTGTCCGGCAGCGCGAGCTGGGCGCGGATCATCAGGCCGAGGATGCCGGCCAGCAGAAAGAACAGCAGCGCGGTGCCGATGTACAGCAGGCCGATGTTGGTGTTGTTGACCGTGGTGAGGAAAGCCAGCCCGCGCGGCGTGCGCCAGATGCGCTCCAGTTGCGGCAGTTCGTCGGCGGGACGCGGCAGGGAACTTGGCAGCGGCTGCGCGGGCTGCGGCTGCGGTTGCGGTTGCGGCTGCGGCTGCGGCTGCGCGGGCTGCGGCTGCGGCTGCGGCTGCGGTTGCGGTTGCGGTTGCGGCTGCGCGGGCTGCGGCTGCGGCTGCGGTTGCGATTGCGGCTGCGCGGGCTGCGGTGGCGGCTGCGGCCCGCGCGGCGATGGGTCGGGCAGCGGATGTGGCGAGGCGGGCGTCATTTGAGCTGCTCCAGATAGGCGGCCAGCGCGCGCAGGGTGGCGCCGTCCATGTCGGCGCTGGCCGGCATGCGGACGCCGGGCTTGACGGCATGCGGATTGGCGATCCAGGCTTCCAGCGCGCCCGGCTGGTTGCGCAGCGTGCCGGCGCCCAGATACAGGCGGCTGCCGACATGCGTCAGGTCCGGCGCAATCCCGGCGGGCATCGCCTCGATGGCGGCGGCGGCGCTCGCGTCGCGTATCGTGTGACACGCGGCGCAGCGCTGTTCGGCGAAGGCGCGGCGGCCTTGCGCGATGACGGGATCGGCGGCGGCGACGTCGCGCGCCGGCCGCGCCTGCGCCGCGAGCCAGGCGCGGAATTCGGCCGGCGGCTGCGCCACCACGTGCAGCGCCATCCGCGCATGCTGCTCGCCGCAGTATTCGGCGCACTGGGCGCGATAGACACCGGCGCGATCCGCCTGCAACGTCATGCCATGCAGACGCCCCGGCACCATGTCCACCTTGCCCGCCAACGCCGGCACCCAGAAAGCGTGAATCACATCCCCACTGCTCAAGCCCAGATAAACCGGCTGCCCGACCGGCAAGCGGATCTCATTGGCCAGCACGATGTCCTCGCCGCCGTCGGGATTGGTATAGCGCACCTCCCACCACCACATGCGCGCGATCACCGCCACCTTCAGCGTATGCCGCGACGAAGGCTGGCTGAGTTGCGCGCTGCGCCAGATGCCGAACGCCAGCAAGGCGCCCAGCACCACCAGCGGCAGCAGCACGCCGGCGCCGACGATCCACACCCTGGTCCGCACCGGCCTGCCCTGCCGCAGCGCCAGCGCGCAGGCCAGCATCACGCCGACGAACACCACCCCGCCACCGATGAACAAGATCCAGCCCAACTGCGCGATGATCGCCGCATCCGGCCCGGCGGGATGCAAGGCCGATTGAGAAGTGACCGTAACGATGCTCGTCATTTGAGCGAGTACAGATAAGCCGCCATATGCCGCGCGTCCTCCGCCGACACGCCCATGGCCGGCATCGCCGTCCCCGGCTTGAGCGCCGGCGGATCGACGATCCAGCGCACCAGCGCATCGGGATAGTTCGGCAGAAAGCCCGCGACATAGCTGCGCCGGCCAAAGACATCGAGGCCCGGACCAACCATGCCGCGCGCGTTGTCCACACCGGGGATACGATGACAGGCGCCGCACTGGTACTGAGCGAGCAGCAGGCGGCCGCGCGCGACGTCGCCGCCCGCGACCCGAGGCTGCACCGGCGCGTCCGAATCGACGCAGCCGCCCAGCGCCGCCGCGCACGCGAACAGCCACCACGCCGCGCATCTGCGGGCTAGGACCGGGGCCTGCTGGGAACGGGGGAACACGCGCACGATTGAACCTGTTCAAACTGGTTGAATCGATATAATACTTGAAACATTTATTCGTTAATTTTCAATAGAACGCATGTCCACACACTCCACCCGCCTCGTCGTCAAGACCGTCGCCGCCACGCTGGCGGTGCTGGCGCTGGGGGCGGCGGTCGTGGGCGCGATCGTGCTGGAGGGCGGCTACTATCACATCGGCGCCACCAAGCAGCACTTCCAGATTGTGCACACGCTGCTGGAGAAAGGCATGCACCAATCGGTGCTGCGCCACGCGCGCGAGGTGACGCCGCCGGCCGGCTTCGAGCAACCGACGCCGCAGTTGCTGCGGCGCGGCGCCGGGCTGTATCGCGACCATTGCGTCGCCTGCCACGGCGCGCCGGGCGTGGCGCCATCGGACATCGGCAAGAGCATGCAGCCGGTGCCCGGGCCGCTGGTGGACGCGGCGCGTCACTGGTCGCCGCGCGAGCTGTATTGGATCACCCGCCACGGCATCAAGATGAGCGGCATGCCGGCGTGGGAGTATCGCCTGAGCGACGCCGACCTGTGGGCGGTGGCGGGCTTCGTCGGCAAGCTGCCGCAGTTGTCGCCGCCGGCCTACGCCGCGTTGGCCGAGGAAGCGGGTGCGCAAGCTCCGGCCGCGATGCCGTCGCGGATCGACGCCGACGCGCGGCGCGGCCAGCGCGCGCTGACGCAATACGCCTGCCAGGCCTGCCATCTGATTCCCGGCGTGACCGGACCGGAGACCTATGTCGGGCCGCCGTTGAAGGACCTGGCCGGCCGCAAGTTCATCGCCGGCAGCCTGTCCAACAACGCGGACAATCTGGCGCGCTGGATCCGCGACCCGGCCAGCGTCCACCCGCTCACCGCCATGCCGAAGATGAACGTCACCGAGTCCGACGCGCGCGACATGGCGGCCTACCTGCTCACCCCAGGTGTCAGTGCCGACATTCGGACACGAGCTGAGCCGTAATGGCCATTACGGCTCAGCTCGTGTCCGAATGTCGGCACTGACACCTGGGCCAAACTTGCATGTAGCTCATCATTGCCTTAGAATTCAAGGCTGTCGCTCTGCGCCGGCGCCGTGATGGCCGACCAGTTTCCCACGCAAGATTCTTTACGGTGACCCTTGGATACCGTGCCTTTTTGGGTGCAATTTCTTGCACTCGCCCTGCTGATCCTCTGTTCGGCCTTCTTCGCGATGGCGGAAACCGCCCTGATGGCGGCCAATCGCTATCGGCTGCGCCACCTGGCCAAACGCGGCAGCCGTGGCGCGATCACCACGCTGTGGCTGCTCGATCGCACGGATAAACTGCTGTCGCTGGTGCTGATCGCCAACACGCTGTTCAACGCCGCCGCCACCGCGCTGGTCACCTCGATCGCGATCCAGACCTTCGGCCACGACGACAACGTGATCACCGTCTCCACCGGCGCCGTGGCCTTCCTGCTGATCGTCTTCGCGGAAATCTCGCCGAAGGTCATCGGCGCCACCTTCCCGGAAAAGATCGCGCTGCCGACCGCCGTCGTGCTGAAACCGCTGATGGCGCTGTCCAAGCCGATGATCTGGTTCGTCAACCTGTTCGTCACGCTGGTGCTCAAGCTGTTCCGCATCAAGGCCGGCGCCCACGTCCACGAGGCCCGCCTGTCGCCCGAGGAACTGCGTTCGATCGTGCTCGAGGGCGGCAACTTCATCCCGCAAAAGCACAAGAGCATCCTGCTCAACCTGTTCGACCTGGAAACCATCACGGTCGAGGACATCATGACGCCGCGCTCGCAGGTCGAGGCGCTGAACCTGGAACTGACGGTCGAGGAACTGACGCGCGAGCTGACCACCTGCTACCACAACAAGCTGCCGGTCTACGAGGGCGAGATCAACCGCATCATCGGCATCCTGCACGTGCGCAAGGCGATGGCGCTGTTGCATCAGGAAGAGGAGATCACCATCGACCACTTCCGCGCGCTGCTGACCACGCCCTACTTCATTCCGCAGGACACGCGCTTGTTCACCCAGTTGCAGTACTTCCAGGAAAACAAGGAACGCCTGGGCATCATCGTCGACGAATACGGCGAGGTGCAGGGCCTGGTGACGCTGGACGACATCATCGAGGAGATGATCGGCGAATTCACCACCTCGACCCCGGCCGCCGCCCGCGCCGACACCTTCGACTGGACCGACCAGGGCGAATGCCTGCTGGAGGGCGCGACCGCGCTGCGCGACGTCAACAAGCGCCTCGGCCTGAGCTTCCCGCTGGACGGCCCGAAGACGCTGAACGGCATGCTGCTGGAATTGTTGCAGGAAATTCCAGACGCGCCGATCAGCCTCAAGGTCGGCCAGTGCATCATCGAAGTGGTGCAAGTCCACGACCAGGCCATCAAAGTCGTCAAATTGATACGCCCGGGCAGCAAACGCAGCGCCTGATACACTGCAATCGCGTGTGCTTACGCAACATTGCGGGGTACAATCGTTTCTTGGCGGCGACAAACGGCTTTACAAAAATAGTGCCTGAGAGCATTATTCCGGGATCCGCCCTCCTCCCTCGTGATTGACGCTTTTATGGCAGCTGTCCTACCCAACGCCGCGCCAGGCGCCCCGATGCCGGGGCTGGCACGGGCATTGATGCAAGCCGGCCGGCTCTCCGCGGCCCAGGCCGACACGCTGCAAAAAAAATCCATCGCCGACAAACAAGCCTTCATCGACGTGCTGCTGGCCAGCGGCGCCATCGATTCCAGGGCGCTGGCCGCGTTCTGCGCCGAGACCTTCGCCTATCCGCTGCTGGACGTCGGCGCGCTCAACATCGACGCGCTGCCGGCCAAGATCATCGACAACAAGCTGATGCAGGCGCAGCGCGTGATCGCGCTGGCCAAGCGCGGCAACAAGATGTCGGTGGCGATTTCCGATCCGACCAATCTGCAGGCGCTGGACCAGATCAAGTTCCAGACCGAGTCCAGCGTCGAGCCGGTGGTGGTGGCGCACGACGCGCTGCTGGCGCTGCTGGCGCGCATCAACAAGAGCAGCGAGCAGAGCGTCAGCGACCTGGCCGGCGACGAATCCGACATCCAGTTCGCCGAGGAGGAGGACGCCAACGCGGCGGCCAACGCGGCGGCGGCCGAGGCCGGCGCCAACGAGGTCGAGGACGCGCCGGTGGTGCGCTTCCTCAACAAGATGCTGATGGACGCGGTCAACATGGGCGCCTCCGACTTGCACTTCGAACCGTTCGAGAAATTCTACCGGGTACGCTTCCGCGTCGACGGCGTGCTGATGGAGCACGCCCAGCCGCCGATCTCGATCAAGGAAAAGCTGGTGTCGCGGATCAAGGTGCTGGCCAAGCTGGACATCTCGGAAAAACGCGTGCCGCAGGACGGCCGCATGCGCCTGATCGTGTCGCCGACCAAGACCATCGACCTGCGCATCTCGACGCTGCCGACGCTGTTCGGCGAAAAGACCGTGATGCGGATTCTGGACGCCACCCAGGCGCAGATGGGCATCGACGCGCTCGGCTACGATCCGGACCAGAAGGAATTGCTGCTCGACGCCATCCAGCGCCCGTACGGCATGGTGCTGGTGACCGGCCCGACCGGTTCGGGCAAGACGGTGTCGCTGTACACCTGCCTGAACGTGATCAACAAGCCCGGCATCAACATCTCCACCGCCGAGGATCCGGCCGAGATCAACCTGCCGGGCGTGAACCAGGTCAACGTCAACGACAAGGCCGGCCTGACCTTCCCGGTGGCGCTGAAATCGTTCCTGCGCCAGGATCCGGACATCATCATGGTCGGCGAGATCCGCGACCTGGAGACCGCCGACATCGCGATCAAGGCGGCGCAGACCGGGCACATGGTGTTCTCCACGCTGCACACCAACGACGCGCCGTCGACGCTGACGCGGCTGATGAACATGGGCGTGGCGCCGTTCAACATCGCCTCGTCGGTGATCCTGATCACGGCGCAGCGGCTGGCGCGGCGGCTGTGCACTTGCAAGCAGCCGGTCGACATCTCGCGCGAGCTGCTGCTCAAGGCCGGCTTCAAGGAAGATGAACTCGACGGCGGCTGGAAACCCTACGGCCCGGTCGGCTGCGAGCGCTGCAACGGCGGCGGCTACAAGGGCCGGGTCGGCATCTACCAGATCATGCCGATCACGCCGGCGATCGAGGCGCTGATCCTGGCGCACGGCAACGCCATGCAGATCGCCGCCCAGTCCGAGGCGGAGGGCGTCAAATCGCTGCGCCAGTCCGGCCTGGTGAAGGTCAAGAACGGCCTGACCAGCCTGGAAGAAGTGCTCGGCTGCACCAACGAATAGGACATACACTCATGGCTACATCCGGCAACGCGGGCCACCAGGTCAAGGAATCGATCTTCGCCTGGGAAGGCAAGGACAAGACCGGCAAGACGGTGCGCGGCGAACTGCGCGCCGGCGGCGAGGCGGTGGTCAACGTCACCCTGCGCCGCCAGGGCATCATGGTCACCAAGGTCAAGAAGAAGGCCTACCGCTCCGGCAAGAAGGTCACCGACAAGGATATCTCGCTGTTCACGCGCCAGCTGGCGACCATGATGAAAGCCGGCGTGCCGCTGCTGCAATCGTTCGACATCGTCGGCAAGGGCCACTCCAACCCGTCGGTCTCCAAGCTGGTGATGGACCTGCGCGCCGACATCGAGACCGGCACCAGCCTGAACCAGGCGTTCCGCAAGTTCCCGCTGTACTTCGATCCGCTGTTCTGCAACCTGGTCGGCGCCGGCGAGCAGGCCGGCATCCTGGAGGACTTGCTGACCCGGCTTGCCATCTACAAGGAAAAGACGCTGGCGATGAAGGCCAAGATCAAGTCGGCGCTGATGTATCCGGTGTCGATCCTGGCGGTGGCCTTCATCGTCACGGCGGTGATCATGATCTGGGTGGTGCCGGCGTTCAAGGAAGTATTCACCAGCTTCGGCGCCGACCTGCCGGCGCCGACGCTGTTCGTGATGGCGATCTCGGAATTCTTCGTCAAGTGGTGGTACGTGATCTTCCTCGGCTTGTTCTCCTCGATCTACTTCTTCTTCCGCGCCTGGCAGCGCTCGCTGCAAATGCAGCGCTTCATGGACAAGCTGCTGCTCAAGTTGCCGGTGTTCGGCGACGTGATCCGCAAGGCCACCATCGCCCGCTGGACCCGCACGCTGGCGACCATGTTCGCCGCCGGCGTGCCGCTGGTCGAGTCGCTCGACTCGGTGGGCGGCGCGGCCGGCAACGCGGTCTACCTCGACGCCACGCGCAAGATCCAGAACGAGGTCAGCACCGGCACCAGCCTGACGGTGGCGATGCAGAACGCCGACGTGTTCCCCAACATGGTGACGCAGATGGTCGCCATCGGCGAGGAGTCCGGTTCGCTGGACGCGATGCTGGGCAAGGTGGCCGACTTCTACGAGGAGGAAGTCGACGAGGCGGTCGGCGCGCTGGCCAGCCTGATGGAACCGGCGATCATGGTCATCCTGGGCGTGCTGATCGGCGGCCTGGTGGTCGCCATGTACCTGCCGATCTTCAAACTGGGCGCGGTGGTGTAGGTCGCAAGCCCGCTAGTCGCCGACCTCGGTGCGCGCCAGCCAGGCGCTCAGGCGGCGCCAGCGGCCCCGGCTCGGCGCCTGGTAAACCAGCTCGCCGGGCACTTTCAGGATCACCTCGGTGCCGCGCTCCGGCAGGCTCAACACTTCGATGTTGCCGCCCATGCGCTCGGCGCGTTCGCGCATGCCGGCCAGGCCGCGATAGCCGGCGCCTCCGGCCGCCGGCGCGTCGGCCATGCCACGGCCGTCGTCGCGCACGTACAGCGTGAGGAACTCGCAGCCGTACACCAACTCCAGCTCGATATGTCCGGCCTGCGCGTGCTGGAAGGCGTTGTACAGCGCCTCGCGCGCGATGCCGTAGATCTCTTCGCTGCGGTCGCCGTCGACCGCCACCGGCCGCGCCGTGACGATCATGCGGAACGGTGTGTTGAAACTTTCCTCCAGCGACTGGCCGACCGCCGCCAGGGCCTGGCTCAGGTTGTCGCCGTAAACCACCGGCATGCGCAGCGCCAGGATCTGGTGCCGGCCTTCGGCCAGCACCTCGTCGGCCTGGTCGAGGATGGCTTCGATGGTGGCGCGCTCCGGGCTGCCCTGCGGCAGGCGGTGGCTGACGCCCTGGAAGCGCAGGATCATGCCCTGCATGCTTTGCAACAAGGTGTCGTGCAGGCCGGTGGCCACGCGCTCACGCTCGGCCAGTTGCCGCAAGCGGAATTCGTAGCGGTGCCGGACGCGGCGCAAAGCAACAAAAAATACACTGGCGAACAAGGCACAGGCGGTGAGCAAGCCCAGCATCAGATACAGCGGCATTGGCGAATAAGACGACAAGAGCGGTCTCCGAGCGGAAAGCAATGGGTTCATCTTGTCATAAACTCAATACGCTTCCAATCTCCCCGACGAGAGAGAAGGTCCGAAAAACCATCCCGCAATGTTGCTGTAATGCTTTAATATGGGCCCGTGACCATCCACCTGTGCTGATTCCTCTATGTCGCAATCGACCCTGCTGTTCGCCGCCGCCGGCGACCTGCCCATCGCCCTGATCGCCGGCTTGTTCGGCTTGCTCTTCGGCAGCTTCCTCAACGTCGTGATCCACCGCCTGCCGAAAATGATGCAGCGCGAATCGGACAACTACGTCGCCGAGGAAAGCGGCAAGCCGCTGCCGCACACCGACCGCTACAACCTGATGGTGCCGCGCTCGGCCTGTCCGCACTGCAAGCACCAGATCACGGCGCTGGAGAACATCCCGGTGGTCAGCTACCTGGTGCTGCGCGGCCGCTGCAGCAACTGCAAGGCGCCGATCTCGGCGCGCTATCCGGCGGTCGAGGCGCTGACCGGCGTCTTGTCGGCGCTGGTGGTGTGGAAGCTCGGCAGCGGCTGGGCCGGGCTGGCCGCGCTGTTCTTCCTGTATGCGCTGATCGCGATGACCTTCATCGACTTCGACACCCAGCTGTTGCCGGACGATCTGACCTACCCGCTGCTGTGGGCCGGATTGCTGATGAACGTCAACGGCACCTACGTGCCGTTGCAGGAGGCGGTGATCGGCGCGGCGGCCGGCTATCTGGTGCTATGGTCCATCTATTGGCTGTTCAAGCTGGCGACAGGCAAGGAGGGCATGGGCTATGGTGACTTCAAATTGCTGGCCGCGTTGGGCGCGTGGATGGGCTGGACCATGCTGCCGACCATCATCCTGCTGTCGTCGGTGGTGGGCGCCGTGGTCGGCATCGCGCTGATCGTGTTCGCCAAGCATGGCCGCAACAACCCGATCCCGTTCGGTCCCTACTTGGCGGCGGCCGGGCTGATCGCCATGCTGTATGGCGCGCCGCTGTCCGCCTTCACCCTGAGTTTCAGCCGATAACATGACCGCTGCAGCGCCGCTTCCGCCCTTCTCCATCGGCCTCACCGGCGGCATCGGCAGCGGCAAGAGCACCGTGGCCGACCTGTTCGCCGCGCGCGGCGCCAGCATCGTCGACACCGACCTGATCGCCCACAGCCTGACCGCGCCGCACGGCGCGGCGATGCCGGCCATCGTCGCCGCCTTCGGCCCGGCGTTCGCCGACGCCGCCGGCGCGCTGGACCGCGCCCGCATGCGCAGCCTGGTGTTCGCCGACACCGGCGCCAAGGCCAGGCTGGAAGCCATCCTGCATCCGCGCATCCGCGACGCCGCGCTGGCCGCCGCCGCCGCCGCCACCGGCAGCTATGTGATCTATGCGGTGCCGCTGCTGATCGAATCCGGTACCTGGCGTGAGCGGGTCACGCGCATTCTTGCGGTAGACTGCCCGGAGGAAGTGCAAATCGCGCGCGTCATGGCGCGCAACAATTTACCGGAAAGCCAGGTCAAAGCCATCATGGCGGCGCAGGTCGGCCGCCAGGCGCGGCTCGACGCGGCCGACGACGTGATTGAAAACAGCGCCGGAATCGAGGCCTTGACGCCCCAAATCGACCGTTTACACAATTTATATCTGGCATTTTCAAAAAGAACGGCGACAATACCTTCGCAACGTTTGTAATTTTGCTTGGCTTGCTTCAAAATCACGAGAATTAATCGCGGGTCTACAAATAGAGGGATGTTATTTTGATTGTCTACGAATATCCTTTCAACGAGCGCATACGCACGTTGTTGCGATTAGAGGATCTGTACGAGAAATTCAAGTTCTTTGTGCATCAAGAACATCCTATGCAGCACCATGTCGCGCTGGCGACCATCTTCGACATGCTGGAAGTGGCCGGCCGCGCCGATCTGAAATCCGATCTGCTGCAGGAACTGGAACGCCAGCGCCAAAGCCTGCTCGGCTATCGCATGAATCCCAACGTCCAGGCGGAAACGCTGGACGCCATCCTGGCCGAACTCGACGGCGTCAGCAGCGCGCTGGTCGCGGCCCAGGGCAAGACCGGCCAGAACGTGCGCGACAACGAATGGCTGATGAGCATCCGCGGCCGCACCATCATTCCGGGCGGCGCCTGCGAATTCGATTTGCCGTCGTATTACGCCTGGCAGAAGCGCCCGGCGGAGCAGCGTTTCAACGATATCGCGACCTGGTTCGCGCCGCTGGCGCCGCTGTTCGACGCGCTGGGCCTGGTGCTGCGGCTGCTGCGCGATTCCGGCGGCCCGGTCAAGATGATCGCGGCGGCGGGCAGCTATCAGCAGATGTTGCAGGGCAAGGTCTATCAGATGCTGCGTTTGACGCTGGACGAGTCGATGGGCGCGATTCCCGAAATTTCGGCCAACAAGTACATGCTGTGGGTGCGCTTCACGACCCAGGGCGGCGACCTGAAACCCAAGCCGCTGGAAGATGATGTACCATTCGAGCTCACGCTTTGTAACTTCTAAGATTCAAATTATGGCCACCGTAGTTGACTGCCCTACCTGCTCCAAGAAAGTGGAGTGGAAGGAAGAAAATAAATACCGCCCGTTCTGCTCGGAACGCTGCAAACAGATCGACCTCGGCGCCTGGGCCGAGGAAAAATACGCGATCCCCGCCGCGCCGCCGAAAGATCCGCTCGAAGAAGAATAACCCACATCGGTGTCAGTGCCGACATTCGGACACGAGCTCAACCGTAGCGTACGCTACGGTTGAGCTCGTGTCCGAATGTCGGCACTGACACCGCTGGTTGTTACATCACCTTGACCGCTTTGCCGATGTAGAGCACCGGCCCGGTCGGTCTGCCGGTCGGAGAGCCGGTCGCCGGTTCCAGCGTGATTTCAAATAATTGATCCGGCTCCACCGGCGGCAGCTGGTCCAGTGCCAGCTTGCGCGCGCGGTCGGGCGCCACCAGCCCGAGCGATACCGGGCCATTCCAGTTCGTCCCCTTGGTCCAGAATTGCAAGGCTTTGCGGTCGGGCACGATGGTGCCGTGCAGCGGGGTCAGCGTCAGCTTGCGGTCGAGGCTGGCCTGCACCACCCAGCCGGCGCCCTGGTCCTGCGGCGCGGACAGCACCACCATGTAGGCCGGGCCCGGCGTTTCCGGTTTCACCAGCAGCAAGGCCGCCAGCACCAGGCTGGCCGCCACCGCGCCGCCGGCAAGGCCGCGCCACAGCCGCAGATCGTCCCACCAGCGGCGCCAGGCGTCGACCGTGTCCACCGCGACGGCCGGCGCGCCGCCCACTGCGGCCGCGCGCTGCATGCTGCCGTCGATGCGCGGCCATAGTCGGGCTGACGGCTCGACCGGCGGCGCCAGCTCGGTCAACGGCAGCAAGCGGCGCTCCCACGCGTCGACCTCGGCGCGCAGTTGCGGCTCGTTTGCCAAACGCTGTTCAACCTCGCGCCGCATGGCGGCCGGCAAGGTGCCCAGCACGTATTCGCCGGCCAGCTGCTGCAATTGTTCCAGCGATTCATTCATCCCATGCACTCCCGCAAAGCGGCGAGGCCGCGCTTGAGCCAGGCCTTAACCGAGCCGAGCGGCGCGTTCAGCCGCGCCGCGATTTCGCTGTGGCTGCAACCATCGACATAGGCGCAGATGATGCTGTTGCGCTTGGCGCTATCCAGGTTTTCAAGGCAGTCCTGCAAGCGCCCCATACTGGCCTGCAGTTCGAATTGTTCGGCCACCGTATCGGCGGTGTTGCCCGCCTGCGCTTCCTGCAGCGCGTCGAGCGTATCGGCGTCGGCCTGTACTTCGCGTTCGCTGCCGCGCAGCGCGTTCAACGCCTGGTGCCGCACCACGCTGAAGATCCAGCCGCGCGCCGCGCCGCGTGCGGCGTCGAAGCTGGCGGCCTTTTGCCAGATGCTGACGAAGGCGTCGTGCAACACGTCTTCGGCCATGTCGCGCCGCCGCACGATGCGCAGCGCGACGCCCAGCAAATGCCGCCCGTCCTGTTGATACAGGCGATGCAAAGCCTGCTGCTCGCCCTGGGCGCAGGCGCGCAGCACAGCATCGTAATCAAATCCGTCGGAAGCGTTGGGCATCGGCAGGTGGGTGGGTAGGGCCGCGCCCGGATGAGCGTCCGGCCGATTATAGCCGATCGCCCTGCCGTGCCGGCCTGCCCTCAGGCTGCTTTCCAGAAGATGTAGTCGGCCTGGTACTGGACCTTCTGCTTGCTGCCGGCATTGGCCGCCGCACAGGCCGAGGCCGGCGCGACGCCGCCCTTGGTGGCGACGCGCTGGATGTAGCTGACGCCGCTCATGGCGCCGCTGCCCATGGCCGGATTGGCCTTGACCAGCTGGCTCGGGATATTGCCGGCGCCGGCCGGCGCGACCGCGACCTGGGTGGCGGTGACCTTGGAGCCGTCGTTGTTCTGCCAGGTGGCCGGTGGGCCGAAGTATTTGCCGACGGCCTTGCCGCCGCGATCGCTCAACACCGCGTCCGGGCCGATGAAGGTCCATTCGAACTGGTCGGCGCTGTCCTTCTTCAGCTTGCATTCATAGGTGATGTCGCCGGCGCCGACGGTTTCCATGGCGACGCTGTGGCCGGCGGGCACCTGCACGGCGGCCGGCAACGCTTGCTGGCTGAACATGGGCGCGCTGGCGCAGGCGGACAACATGACGGCGCCGGCGACGACTACGGCGGATGGGATGATTTGCATGACGGGCTCCTGGTCGGTGGTAAGGGATCGGACAGCGAAATGGCTGCCGATACCTGTACTACCCGCCAGCGCGCCGTTTGGATGCAGCGCGATGCAAATATTTTACGGCGGGGTCAGTTCCGGCATCGTGCCACGAGCTCTGCCGTAGCGTACGCTACGGCAGAGCTCGTGGCACGATGCCGGAACTGACCCCGCCTTTAATCGCCGTAGCGCACCAGGTCCAGCCACTCCAGCAGCGGGATGGTGGCCGGCAGCAGCGGCTCGACGCCGACCGCGCCCTGCCAGGCGAAGGCCTGCCCCTCCAGGCTTTGCGGCTCGCCGCTCCAATCGCGGCTGATGTAAAAGTGCAGCCGCACATGCGCGTGCGGATACACGTATTCGACGCCGCACCATTCCTCGGCGCTGTTGATGGTCAGACCCAGCTCTTCGACGAATTCGCGCTTCAGCGCTTCCAGGATGGTCTCGCCCGGATCGACCTTACCGCCCGGGAATTCCCAATAGCCGTCGTACGGCTTGCCGGCCGGACGCTGGCCCAGCAGCACGTCGCCGTTCGGCTTCATCAGGATGCCCACCGCGACATTGACCGGCGCGGTCACAGCTGCTTTCCCGCGTAATCCTTGGCGAACTGCCAGGCCACGCGGCCCGAGCGCGAGCCGCGCTGCAAGGCCCAGCGCAAGGCGTCGGCGCGCGCCGCTTCGATCTGCGCCTCGCTGCAACCGAGCGACGACAGCCAGTGGCCGACAATCGCCACATAATCGTCCTGCTTGAACGGGTAGAACGTCAGCCACAGGCCGAAGCGCTCCGACAACGAAATCTTCTCTTCCACCGTCTCGCCCGGATGCAGGTCGCCGTCCTCGTCGTGCTTGTAGCTCATGTTGTCGGACATCCGCTCCGGCATCAGATGGCGGCGGTTGGAGGTGGCGTAGATCAGCACATTGTCCGACTGCGCCGAGATGCTGCCGTCCAGCGCCACCTTCAGCGCCTTGTAGCCGCTCTCGCCTTCTTCGAACGACAGGTCGTCGCAGAAGATGATGAAGCGCTCCGGCCGCCCGGCGACGATGTCCACGATGTCCGGCAACTCGGCCAGGTCGGCCTTGTCGACTTCGATCAGGCGCAGCCCGTCCTTGCCGAACTGGTTCAGGCAAGCCTTGATCAGCGACGACTTGCCGGTGCCGCGCGCGCCGGTCAGCAGCACGTTGTTGGCCGGCTTGCCCTGCACGAACTGGCGCGTGTTCTGTTCGATCTGCTCCTTCTGCGGACCGATGTGCTGCAAGTCGTCCAGCGCGATCGGCGAGACGTGCGCCACCGCTTGCAGATAGCTGGCGCCGCCGCCGTTGCGCTTGCGCCAACGGAACGCGAAGCCCAGCTTCCAGTCCGGCTCGCGCGGCGCCTGCGGCAGCACCGCTTCCACGCGCGCCAGCAGGGCCTCGGCGCGCACCAGGAATTGTTCGAGTGGCGTCGCCATGTTACGAACGGTAGTCGGCGTTGATGGTCACGTACTCATGCGACAGGTCGCAGGTGTAGATGGTGGCGGAGGCGTCGCCGCGCGCCAGCTTGACGCGTACGCCGATTTCGCTCTGCTGCATCACGCGCTGGCCGTCTTCTTCCTTGTAGTCCGGATTGCGGCCGCCGTTCTTCGCCACCCACACATCGTCCAGGTACAGGTTCAGCTTGCTGACGTCGAGGTCGTCGACGCCGGCGTAGCCGATCGCCGCCAGGATGCGGCCCAGGTTCGGGTCGGACGCGAAGAACGCGGTCTTGACCAGCGGCGAATGGCCGATCGAGTAGGCGATCTTGCGGCACTCTTCGACGCTGGCGCCGTCTTCGACGGTGATGGTGATGAACTTGGTGGCGCCCTCGCCATCGCGCACGATGGCCTGCGCCAGGAACAGCGACAGTTCGGTGACGGCGGCCGCCAGTTCGGCGTACTCCGGCGAATCGACCGAGTTCACTTCCAGCCCGCCGGCGCCGGTGGCGATCAGCATGAAGGAATCGTTGGTCGAGGTGTCGCCGTCGATGGTGATGCAGTTGAAGGTCTGGTCCGCCACCTGCTTGACCAGCACGTCCAGCACCGGCTGCGCCACCTTGGCGTCGAACGCCAGGTAGCCAAGCATGGTCGCCATGTTAGGCTTGATCATGCCGGCGCCTTTGCTGATGCCGCTCATGGTGACCGCGTGGCCGCCGATGCTGACCGTGCGCGAGCCGGCCTTCGGCTGGGTGTCGGTGGTCATGATGGCTTCGGCGGCGTTGAACCAGTTGTCGGCCTTGAGGCCGGCGATGGCTTGCGGCAAGCCGGCGATGACCTTGGCGGCCGGCAGCGGTTCAAGGATCACGCCGGTCGAGAACGGCAGGATCTGCGCCGCGTCGCAGCCCAGCTGCGCGGCCAGCGCGACGCAGGTCTCGTTGGCCAGCGCCAGGCCCAGCTCGCCGGTGCCGGCGTTGGCGTTGCCGGTGTTGACCAGCAGCGCGGCGATCGGCTTGCCGCTGGTCTTGGCGGCGGCCAGGTGCGCCTTGGCGACCTGCACCGGCGCGGCGCAGAAGCGGTTCAGCGTGAATACGCCGGCCACGGTGGCGGTCGGCGCGAGTTTCATGACCAGCACGTCCTTGCGGTTCGGTTTCTTGATGCCGGCTTCGGCGAAACCGATTTCGATGCCCGCGACTGGCTTCAGGGCGGAGGCGACGGGCAGAGGGGAATTGACGGCCATAGTAGTGATCTCGTGGGTGGAAAGTGGGAGCCGCTATTGTAATACCTCAACGCCCACTTGGCGCGGCCCGGCGCTGCCGGACTTGCGGTGACTTGTAGTTGCTGTATCAATCCACAAATTTGCTTAAAAACTACCGCAAGGAAGTCGTACAAGCCCCTGAATTCATGGAGTTTTTTGTATAAAAGCCACACATTAAACTTTTGTATTTCATGCCGCTTGGAAATTAGTCTAAGGTGAAGCCATATGCCCCAGCCCCGCATGTCGTAGACAACTCCCCCATTACACTTAGAATAAACTCAGGACTCTCCACATATGAAAAAGCAACTTTTAGTAGCTGCCGTGCTGGCGGCCACGGCCGCGATGCCGGCGCGGGCCGGCATCATGGACGACGGCGACCTCAGCATCAGCGGTTTCGGCACGCTGGGCGTGGCCAAGAGCAACAGCGAGCAGGCGCAGTTCGCCCGCTACAACCAGGCCGAAGGCGTGGCCGACAAGGCCCGCATCGGCCTCGACACCAACCTCGGCCTGCAGGCCACCTACAAGTTCAACGACTGGCTGTCCGGCACCGCGCAGGTGCTGACCCGCAAGAACACCAGCCCGACCTTCACCACCGACCTGACCTGGGCCTTCCTCAAGGCGCGCATCAACGACGAGACCAGCGTGCGCGTCGGCCGCGTGGTGATGCCGATCTTCCTGATCTCCGATTACCAGAACGTCGGCTACGCCAACACCATGATGCGGCCACCGATCGAGATGTACGCCCAGGCGCCGATTGAAAACGTCGACGGCGCCGACATCAACTTCCAGCGCGCCTTCGGCGATTTCAACTTCACCACCCAGGCCTTCGTCGGCGTCAGCCGCGGCAAGCTGTTCATTCCGACCGGCGGCGGTTCGGTCGCGACCTATCGCGCGCCGGCGGCCGGCATCAGCGTCGGCGGCGAATACGGCCCGTTCACGCTGCGCGTGGCGCACGCCCGCGCCGATCTGAAAAGCAACGACATCACGCCGATCAACAGCCTGACCACGACGCTGAAGACGGTCGGCTTCGCCCAGCTGGCCAACGACATCAGCCTGGTCGACGGCAAGAAGATCGCCTTCACCTCGATCGGCGCCACCATGGACTGGAACAACATCGTGGCCCAGGCCGAGTACGCCCAGCGCCGCGCCAAGGAGGCGGTCTACATTCCGGACACCAACGCCTGGTACACGATGGTCGGCTACCGCATCGGCAAGGTGCTGCCCTACTATTCGCACGCCTCGTACAGCGACGCCGGCCATTCGATCGCGCTGCCGGCCGCCTTCCCGAAAACCGGCGTGCTGGCGGCCACCGTCAACAACGTGCTGGCCTCGGCCGAGCAGACCTCGGACCTGATCGGCGTGCGCTGGGACTTCGCCAAGTCGGTGGCGCTGAAGGTGCAGGTCGACCGCATCAAGCCGGGCGCCAAGTCGGGCGCGCTGATCTTCGCGCCGGCCGCCGGCGTCAAGAGTAATGTCACCGTCGTGGCCGCCGGCCTCGACTTCGTATTCTGATCCGGGAGACAGCATGAAACATCCGATGTCCACCCTGGCACTGGCCCTGGCCGCCATCGCCGCCGCCACCGTCACCACCCGCGCCTCGGCCGAAACCGTCGTCATCGTCAGCCAGAAGAATCCGGCCACGCGCATGTTCTCGGAACAGGCGTCGCAATTTTTCCTCGGCAAATCCAACCTGTTCACGCCGGTCGACCAGCCGGAAAGTTCGCCCATCCGCGCCGACTTCTACCGCAAGGTCGCCGACAAGGATCCGGCGCAGGTAAAGGCGCTCTGGTCCAAGCTGGTGTTCACCGGCAAGGCCACGCCGCCGAAGGAATACGCCGGCAACGCCGAGGTGAAGAAAGCAGTTGCTGCCGATCCGAAGGCGATCGGGTATATTGACAAGTCGGCCGTCGACGACACCGTCAAGGTCATACTTACCCTGCCGTAATCCTCCGGTAGCCCTGACCGCCAACCGCCCTATCCGGGCGGTTGGCGCATGCGCTCCCCGCATCGCCACAAGGAGTGCACGTTTTGAGCTTATCGCTACGCGCGAAGTTTCTGCTGCTGAGCGCCGTGATCCAGGCGCTGATGATCGGCTTGCTGATCTGGAACAGCCTGCGCCTGATGGACCACGCCGTCAGCACCAACGCCGAGCGCGTGGCGCAGGAATACGCGGTCACGCTGAACGTGTCGCTCAGCCCCTACGCCACGCGCGGCCGCCTGCCCGAATTGAACAGCTACCTGGCCGAGATGCTGTCCGACCCGGACGACAGCTTCCTGCGCTATCTGACCATCCTCGACCAAAACGAACAACCGATCATTGCCGTCGGCAAGCGCGACAAGCCGCTGCCGGCCGTGCTGCGGCAAAGCGGCAAGGCCGGCGTCGCCAGCTTCCGCGGCGTGCGCACCATCATCAGCGATTCGACGCTGCACGCGCGCTCGCCGCTGCTGCTACGCGACAACCAGATCGGCTCGATCAACTTCGGCCTCACCACCAAGGACCTGAAGCAGGCGCGCGACGAGGTGATGTGGCAGGGCGGCGTGATTTCGCTGTTCGGCTTCGCCATCGGCTTGCTGCTGTTCTATGCGTTTACCCACGGCATCGGCCGCCGCCTGGAGGCGCTGACCGAGCAGTCGCAACAGATGGCGCTGGGCGACTACAGCCAGACCTTGCCGGTGCAGGGCGACGACGAGATCGCCGTGTTCGCGCGCGCGCTGAACTCGATGAGCCGCGCGCTGTGCGACCGCATCGGCCAGCTGGAGCAATCGCAGCGGCTGCTGTCGGAATCGGAGGCGCGCTTCAAGACGCTGTTCGACATGGCGCCGCTGCCGCTGACGGTGTCGGACCGCGACGGCCGCATCATCGCCGCCAACCGCGCCGTGACCTACGCCTTCGGCGTCTCCGCCACCGGCCTGATCGGCAAGCGCAGCGACCAGGTGCCGTTCTGGGCCAGCCGGCTGGAGTGCGACCGCATCTGGCGCATCTACCAGACCGAAGGCGGCGTGCACGGCTCGATCGCCGGCGTGCTGATGCACGACGGCAGCGTCGGCAGCGCGTCGATCTGGACCTCGTCGCTGACCTTGGACGGCCACGACGCCATCATCTGGGCGTTCCTCGACCTGACCGAGGAGCTCAACGCCAAGCGCGAGCTGAAGGATTTGAACGTGTCGCTGGAGAGCCGGGTCAGCGAGCGCTCGGCGGCGCTGGAACGCGCCAACGCCGACCTCAGCGCGGCGCTGGAGACCTTGCAGCGCACCCAGGACGAGCTGCTGGCGTCGGAGAAGATGGCGTCGCTGGGCTCGCTGGTGGCGGGCATCGCACACGAGCTCAACACGCCGATCGGCAACAGCCTGCTGGCCTCGACCTCGCTGCGCGACCGGGTGGTGGAGTTCGACCGCCACGTCGCGGCCGGCGCGCTGCGGCGCTCGGAGCTGATGGCGCATCTGGAGGAGGTGCGCCTGGTCAGCGAGCTGATTTCCGGTTCGCTGCACAAGGCGGCCGAGTTGATTTCCTCGTTCAAGCAGATCGCGGTCGACCAGACCAACGACCAGCGCCGCCAGTTCGACCTGTTGGCTGCGGTGCAGGACACGGTGTCGACCTACACCCCGCGTCTGAAGCGCGCGCAGTGCGAGACGGTGCTGAAGATTCCCGCCGGACTGACCTTCGATTCGTATCCGGGCGGCTTGTACCAGATCCTCAACAACCTGGTGAACAACACGCTGAGCCACGCATTCGAGCAAGGCAAGGGCGGCGTGATCACGGTGTGCGCCGAGACGGTGGACGAGGCGACGGTGGAGCTGACCTTCAGCGACAACGGCGTCGGCATGGCGGAGGATGTGCTGCGGCGGGTGTTCGATCCCTTCTTCACCACCAAGATGGGCCAGGGCGGCACCGGGTTGGGGATGAACATCGTCTACAACATCGTCACCGGCGTGCTGGGCGGACGCATCAGCATCGAGTCGGCGCCGGGCGACGGCACCACGGTGCGCATGCTGCTGCCGCGCAGCGCGCCGCAGCGCACATGAAACCGGGGTCAGTTCCGGCATCGCGTCACGAGCTCAACCGTAGCGATTGCTACGGTTGAGCTCGTGACGCGATGCCGGAACTGACCCCGGTTTTTATGCCAGCTTGCCGTGGCAGGCTTTGTACTTCTTGCCGCTGCCGCAAGGGCATGGATCGTTGCGGCCGACCTTCAGGCCCAGCTCCATCAGCTGCTCGCCGCTCAAGCCTTGCAGCTCCGGCGGCAGGCCCGAGCCTTGCGCCGGCGCCAGCAATTCTTCCGGCGCCGCGTTCGGGTTGAAGTCGGCGTGCTGGTAGCTGACGTTCTCGACGTGCGACTGCTGCATCGCCGCTTCGGCCGCGTCGATCTCTTCGCGCGACTGGATGCGCACCGTCATGATCAGCTTGACCACTTCGTTCTTGATCATGTCCAGCATCTGGCCGAACAGCTCGAACGCTTCGCGCTTGTACTCCTGCTTCGGATTCTTCTGCGCATAGCCGCGCAGGTGGATACCCTGGCGCAGGTGGTCCAGCGCCGCCAGGTGCTCGCGCCAGTGGCTGTCGACGCTTTGCAGCATCACGTTGCGCTCGAAGCCGCCGAACGATTCCTTGCCGACGATGTCGATCTTGGTCTGGTACAGCGCGTCCGCCGCGGCGATCACGCGTTCCAGGATGTCTTCGTCGTTCAGGTTCTGCTCCGACTCCAGCATCGCGCGCAGCGGCAGGTCGATTTGCCACTCGGCGGCCAGCGCCGCTTCCAGGCCCTTGATGTTCCACTGTTCCTCGACCGATTCGGCCGGCACGTATTCGCGCACCAGGTCGGTGAAGGCGCCGTGGCGCAGCGACTGGATCAGCTCCGAAATATCGGTCGCTTCCAGCAGCTCGTTACGCTGCTGGTAGATCACTTTGCGCTGGTCGTTGGCGACGTCGTCGTATTCCAGCAACTGCTTGCGGATGTCGAAGTTGCGCGCTTCCACTTTGCGCTGCGCCGACTCGATCGAGCGCGAGACGATGCCCGCTTCGATCGGTTCGCCTTCCGGCATCTTCAGGCGGTCCATGACGGCGCGCACGCGGTCGCCGGCGAAGATGCGCAGCAGCTGGTCGTCCAGCGACAGGAAGAAGCGCGACATGCCCGGATCGCCCTGGCGCGCGGCGCGGCCGCGCAGCTGGTTGTCGACGCGGCGCGATTCGTGGCGCTCGGTGCCGACGATATGCAGGCCGCCGGCGGCGACCACCTGCTCGTGCAGCGCCTGCCAGCCGTCGCGCAGCGCCTGCGCCTTGGCGGCTTTTTCAGCGTCGCTCAGCGCCGGATCGGCGTCGATGAACTTGATCTGGCTTTCGACGTTACCGCCCAACACGATGTCGGTACCGCGACCGGCCATGTTGGTGGCGATGGTGATCGCTTTCGGCGAACCGGCCTGGGCGATGATTTCCGCTTCGCGGGCGTGCTGTTTCGCGTTCAGGACGTTGTGCGGCAGGCCGCCCTTGGTCAGGATGGACGACAGCAGTTCCGAGTTTTCAATCGAGGTGGTGCCGACCAGCACCGGTTGGCCGCGCTCGTAGCATTCGCGGATTTCCAGCATCATGGCGTTGTACTTCTCGGCCGACGATTTGTAGACCTGATCCTGGCGGTCCTTGCGCTGCAACGGACGGTTGGGCGGGATCACCACGGTTTCGAGGCCGTAGATTTCCTGGAATTCGTAGGCTTCGGTGTCGGCGGTGCCGGTCATGCCCGCCAGCTTGGCGTACATGCGGAAGTAGTTCTGGAAGGTGATCGAGGCCAGCGTCTGGTTCTCGTTCTGGATCTTGACGCCCTCTTTCGCTTCGACCGCCTGGTGCAGGCCGTCCGACCAGCGGCGGCCCGTCATCAGGCGGCCGGTGAATTCGTCGACGATCACCACTTCATTGTTCTGCACCACGTAGTGCTGGTCCTTGAAGTAGAGCGCGTGCGCGCGCAGCGCGGCGTACAGGTGGTGCACCAGCGTGATGTTGGCCGAGTCGTACAGCGAGGCGCCTTCCGGCAGCAGGCCCATCTTGGTGAGGATGGCCTCGGCCTTTTCGTGGCCGGCTTCGGTCAGCAGCACCTGATGGGCTTTTTCGTCCTTGGTGTAGTCGCCCGGGACGTCGACCTTGCCTTTGCCGTCCGGGGTTTCTTCGCCGACCTGCTGCGTCAGCAGGCGCGGCACTTCGTTGATCTTGTAGTACAGGTCGGTATGATTCTCGGCCTGGCCGGAGATGATCAGCGGGGTGCGGGCTTCGTCGATCAGGATCGAGTCGACTTCATCGACGATGCCGAAGTTCAGCGCGCGCTGCACGCGGTCGCGGGCTTCGAACACCATGTTGTCGCGCAGGTAGTCGAAGCCGAATTCGTTGTTGGTGCCGTAGGTGATGTCGGACGCGTACGCCTGCTGCTTGGCGCCGTGCTCCATCTGCGACAGGTTCACGCCGCAGGTCAGGCCCAGCCAGCCGTACAGCTTGGACATGGTCTCGGCGTCGCGCTGCGCCAGATAATCGTTGACGGTGACGATGTGCACGCCCTTGCCCGACAGCGCGTTCAGATAGGCCGGCAGGGTCGCGGTCAGGGTCTTGCCCTCGCCGGTGCCCATTTCGGCGATCTTGCCGTAGTGCAGAACCATGCCGCCGATCATCTGCACGTCGAAGTGGCGCATCTTGAATACGCGCTTGCTGGCTTCGCGGCAGACGGCGAACGCTTCCGGCAACAGCGCGTCGATCTCTTCGCCGTTGGCGATGCGCTCCTTGAAGGCGGGCGTCTTTGCTTGCAGCTCGGCATCCGACAGTTTTTCCATCGCCGGCTCGAGCGCATTGATCTCGCGTACCGTTTTTTGGTATTGCTTGAGCAGCCGCTGGTTGCGGCTGCCGAAAATCTGGGTCAGTAATGACATGCTTGAATTCTTGAAAAAACGCCGTTAAAAAAAGCCTCTGTAGGGGCGAAACGCCTTACCGCACGGAGTTCGACTATGGCAAAAGACGGTGATTTTATCACGCGCCCGGGTCTACATTGGGTTATTGGCCGGTTTAACAATAGCCGTAGCGTGAACAATGTCACAAAACCAACCTATTTTACCCGTTGCTGACGTTTTTTTTCCGCTGTGCTATGGTTCGCGCATGCGATTCAACTCCTCCAACATCTCGATCACGCGCCGCACGGCGGTCGGCGCCACCGACTTCCTGCGCCGCGACGCCAAGATGGCGGCGCTGCTGCCGGCGATCCAGCGCATGGCGTCGCTGCAGAAAGACTGCGCGGCGGCCTTGCCGGCCATGTTCAAGTATTGCGAGATCCTGGCGTTCGAGGACGGCCAGCTGACCTTGTCGCTGCCCAACGCGGCGCTGGCGGCCAAGCTCAAGCAGCAGATCCCCAAGCTGCAGGAGACGCTGGCGCGGCGCGGCTGGCAGGTCGCGGGCGTGAAATTGAAGGTGCAGATGACCAAGCCGGCCGAGATCAGGGAGCCGATGCGGGTCCTGGCGCTATCGGAAGCGGCGGTCGCGGCCTTCGACCAGCTGGGGGCCGACCTGGAGCAGACGCCGCAGAACGCCACCCTGATCGCGGCGCTGCAGGCCATGGTGGCGCGCCGCCGCAAGCCGCCCGAGCAGACCTAAGTTAGCGCCCACTCGCGCGCCATCTGGCGCACATACGATTGCGGGGCGAGGTCGTTGTCCTCGAAGGTGACGATTTCGTAGGCGTCCGGATGCTTGAGCAATTCCAGCAGCAGCTGGTTGTTCAGCGCGTGGCCGGACTTGTGCGCCTCGTAGCTGGCCAGCAGCGGATGGCCGACCAGGTACAGGTCGCCGATCGCGTCGAGGATCTTGTGGCGCACGAACTCGTCGTCGTAGCGCAGACCGTCCGAGTTGAGGATGCGGTACTCGTCCATCACGATGGCGTTTTCCAGCGAACCGCCGCGCGCCAGGCCGATGCCGCGCAACATTTCCACGTCCTGCATGAAGCCAAAGGTGCGCGCGCGCGCCACGTCGTGCACATACGAGACGTCGCCGAAGTCGACATGCGCGCGCTGCTGCGTGCCGTCGACCGCCGGGTGGTTGAACTCGATGAAGAAGTCGAGCTTGAAACCGTCGTGCGGCAGCAGGCGCGCCCATTTTTCCTTGTCGCCCGTACCTTCGCGGATCTCGACCGGCTTCAGCACGCGGATGAATTTCTTCGCCGCCGGCTGTTCCAGCACGCCCGACTGTTGCAACAAATATACGAAGGACGAGGCCGAGCCGTCCATGATCGGGATTTCCTCGGCGCTGACCTCGATGTACAGGTTGTCGATGCCGAGGCCGGCGCAGGCCGACATCAGGTGCTCGACGGTGGAGACGCGGGCGCCGTCCTTGACCAGCACCGAGGCCATGCGGGTGTCGCCGACCGCCATCGCGCTGGACGGAAACTCGACCATCGGCGACAGGTCGACCCGGCGGAACACGATGCCGGTATCCGGCGCGGCCGGGCGCAGGGTCAGTTCGACCTTGGTGCCGGAGTGCAGGCCCACACCGGTGGTGCGGACCAGTTCTTTAATAGTGCGTTGTTTTAACATCCGGCGATTATAGCGAAGTGTGGTCAAGGGTGCTCGGCTTCGGCATGGACCGCTTCACGCCGCACCAGGTAGATGCCGCTGGCGATGATGATGCCGGCGCCGAGCAGTGTGTAGCCGTCCGGCAGCACCTGCCACAGCAGCCAGTCGATCGCGACGCCCCAGGCCAGCGCCGAATACTCGAACGGCGCCACCACCGAGGCCTTGCCGGAGCTGAAGGCGCGGGTGATCGCCAGCTGGCCGAAGAAGCCGGTCAGCGCCAGCGCCAGCAGCACCCAGCCGTCCTCGGCGCGCACCGCCACCCAGCCCTGGGCCGACATCGCCAGGCCGATCAGCGCCATCAGCAGCAGGTACCAGAACATCATCGACTCATTGCTGTCGGCGCGCGCCAGCACGCGGCTGGTGATCGCCGCGCCGGCGTAGCAGCAGGCCGAGCCGAGGATGGCCAGCCCGCCGAGCGACAGCATGCCGGCGCCTGTCGGCCGCAGCACCACCAGCACCCCGGCCAGCGCCACCGCGATCGCGATCCACTGGCCGGCGCCGACTTTCTCCTTCAGCACGAACACCGACAGCGCGGTGATCAGCGCCGGCGCGATGAAGAAAATCGAATACGCCTCGGCCAGCGACAGCGCCTTGAGGCCGAAAGCGAACGAGGTCAGCATCGCGATCCCGAGCGCGCTGCGGAACAGGTGCAGCGGCCAGCGCACGCGGAAGATGCCTTTGAACGCGCCGCGATACAGCATGTAGCAGATCAGCAGCGGCAGCGAACTGAGCGCGCGCATGGCGGTGACCTGGGTGGCGGGATAGTGGGCCGACAGCAGTTTCATGCTGGTGTCCATCAGCGAGAACATGGCGACGGCGACCAGCATCGCATAAATGCTGCGCAGGTTTTCTTGTCTGGAAATGGAAGTCAGAAGAAGCTCCTTGACGACAGGTCCGGGGTGGACCGCTGGGAACGTCATCATGGCGACGTCCGGAGCCAGGACGGCGCGCGGCGCCATCGAGCGTCATTATAGCAAGCTGATAATTTCCCCGCAGCACCAGCAAGCGGGAGGACACGTGGAGCGGGTGAGGGTATACGTCCCTCGCCTATTTTGTACTGATCTCGCCTATATGATGCCTATTTTTTCGGGGCCTCCCAAGGCTACACGGCCTGAAATTATAGGCATACCATAGGCATAACCAGTACAAAATAGGCGTGAGCCGTATACCCTCACGCCATCTCATGCCGCTGACGCGGAAAGCAACATCACCAGCTTCAGGTCGTGGCGCTTGGCCAGATGCAGCGTCACTTGATTGAAGCTCAGTTCGCCCAGGCGGGGATGCTGAAAGCGGCGCAGTCCGCCTTCGCGGCCGACCACATCCTGCAAGCTCCACAGCCGGCGGAACTCGTCGCTGCCGGCGGACAGTTCGGCGATCAGGCTGGCCAGCGCCTGGTCGCCGGCGTGCTTGCCGATGTCGGCGCGGAACTCCGCCGCCAATCGCTGGGCGCGGTCTTCCCAGCCGACGATCAGTCCGCGCGCCGCCGCCGAGCGGAACATGAAGCGCAGCAGGTTGGGCTTGACCGCCGCCTCGCTGTCCACATCCAGCCAGCCGCCGAACAGCGTCGCCGCCGGCGCGTTCCACGCCACCGCGTTCCACTGCCGGTCAAGCACATAGGCCGGCGCGTCGATCGCCGCGACCATCGACTCCAGCGCCTCCCCGGCGCCACCGTCGTCGTCGGCATGATGCGGATCGAGCCGCTCCGCCAGGCTGAACAGATAAGCGCGCTCGGCCGAGCTGAGCCGCAGCACCTCGGCCAGCCGCGCCAGCATCTTGCCCGACGCCGACACGTCCCTGCCCTGCTCCAGCCACGTCAGCCAGGTCGGACTGACGTCGCACAACTGCGCCAGCTCCTCGCGCCGCAGGCCGGGCGTGCGGCGCCGTCCGCCGCCGGGCAGGCCGACGCTGTCAGGGCTGACGCGCTCGCGATGCGCGCGGATGAATTCACCGAGTTTGCTTTGCATGGCAGTTCTTATACCAGGATAAATTATGGTCTTGTTACAGGATATAAACCCGCCTATTCTGCCCTGACCCGCCGCTCTTTTGGAGAAAATCATGCAGCAACAAGCCGTCGTCGCCAAGCAGTTCGGCAATACCGCCAGCACCTACCTGACCAGTGCCGTGCACGCGCAGGGCGCGGACCTGAGCGCGCTGCGCGATATCGCCGCCGCGCTCGGCAAGCCGCCGGTGGTGCTGGACCTGGGTTGCGGCGCCGGCCACGCCAGCTTCGCGGTGGCGCCGGTGGCGGAATCGGTGACCGCCCTCGACCTGTCGCCGCAGATGCTGGAGGTGGTGGCCGGCGCGGCACGCGAACGCGGCCTGAACAACATCAGCACGCGGCAAGGCGACGTCGGTCGGCTGCCGTTCGGAGACGCATCGTTCTGCATGGTCGTCACGCGCTTCTCGGCGCACCATTGGCTCGACGTGCCGGCCGCGCTGCGCGAAGTCAAGCGCGTGCTCAAGCCGCGCGGCGTGTTCATCGTGATCGACATCACCGCGCCGGAAGTCCCGCTGCACGACACCACGCTGCAAGCGGTCGAACTGCTGCGCGACGGCTCGCACGTGCGCGACTACCGCCCAACGGAATGGAGCACGATGCTGGCGGGCGCCGGCTTTAAAAGCGAGCGCGTCAGCGACTGGAAACTGGAAATGAAATTCGACGAATGGACCGCCCGCATGCGCACGCCGCCCGAGCGCATCACCGCGATCCGCAGCCTGCTGCGCAGCGCCCCGGAAGAAACCCGCAACTACTTCGCGGTCCAAGGCGACGACTCGTTCATCATCGACTCGACGCTGTTCAAAGCCAAGCACGATTTCGGCGAGATCTACTGAACGAAAATTACGGATAACGCTTTCGCGTATGAATGATATTTAGCGCTGTTATCTCCGTCGCGCTCTCCAAAAAAATAACCACGTAGTTCTTATGCGCCACCAGTTCAAAAGTGCCGCTTACGCGGCCACGGCGACGGGGGAAATAAGGATCGCCGAGTTGCTCGACCTGATCGTCCACATGTAGGCAAAGACTCGCTGCGGCTTGAGGATTATTGCGGGCGATGAAGCGTTCAATGTCGTCCAGATCAGCGAGATAACTCATCGTCCGGACCACCGGCTTCATATTTTTTTCCTGCTCCAACCTCTCTGAGCTCGAATTTCCGCCCACTCGTCTGGCGAATAGGTCTTATTTGTACCATCACGCAGGCCGGCTAATGAGGCCGCTACTTTTGCCTTAACCCATTCGTCATATGCCGATTCGCTCTCCGGTTGCCATCCAGAGATATCCACCTGAACAGAATGGACTCCCAGTTCCTTCAGCAGCAACAACGCTTCCCCCGAGTCCCTGAAGCGGCGGCCATTGGTGCCCCCGCCGTCCGCAAGTCTGGCGACGCCTTGTGCGGAAGTCCAGCGCACCTCGAACGCCGCATCAACGGCGTGCAACGCAACCGATGAGACATCTCCAGCCAGATAACTTGCCTGCAACGTCGCTGTATCGAGAAGTTTCATATTCGCCTCCGCGTCAAGTTCCACCCATGATACCTTGCTTGCCTTGCAATGCAAAACGGCGCCGAAGCGCCGTTTTGTAGTGCATCAAACTGCGCTGATGATTACAGCTGGCCCAGCAGCGTCTCGGCGTTCGAGACTTCGAACTTGCCGCCCTGCTCGACGTTCAGCTGCGTGACCACGCCGTTGTCGACGATCAGCGAGTAGCGCTGCGAGCGGGTGCCCATGCCGAACTTGCTGAAGTCGGCGTCCAGTCCCAAGGCCTTCGAATACGCGGCGTTACCGTCGGCCATCATGCGCACCACGCCGGTGGCTTTCTGGTCGCGGCCCCACGCGCCCATGACGAACGCGTCATTGACCGAGATGCACCAGATTTCATCGACGCCCTTGGCTTTCAGATCGGCCGCGTGCTTGACGTAGCCCGGCACATGCTGCGCCGAGCAGGTCGGGGTGTAGGCGCCCGGCAGGCCGAAGATCGCGATCTTCTTGCCCTTGACCAGGTCTTCCACTTTGAACGTGTTCGGGCCGAGCGAGCAGCCTTCGGTTTCGGTTTCGATGAATTCCGACAGGCTGCCTTCCGGCAGGGTATCGCCGATCTTGATGGTCATGGATGACTCCTTTTAAAAATACGAATGTAAAAAAGCCGCGCCGAGGCGCGGCCTTCCCCGGATATGAACCGGAAGTATGCCTTAATCGGCTTGCTTGCGCAGGAATGCCGGAATGTCGTAGGTCTCCATGCCGTTCTTTTCCATCGCGCGCACCTGCTCCGAGGCCGACTCGCGACGCCATACCGCCGGCGCCTTCATGCCGTCGAACGCCGGCGACGCGCCGCCGCCCATGCCGCCGGTCGCGCCCATCGACATGCCCGCCGCCGCCGCCGCGCCGCCCAACGCCGCCGATGGGGTCATCGGGCCGTTGTGGGTGCCGGTGCGCAGCATCTGCTGCGGCACCAGCTGCACGTGCTTCTTGGCCTTGCCCAGGCCGGTCGCCACCACGGTGACGCGGATCGCGTCGCCCATGCTGTCGTCGTAGGCGATGCCCTGGGCGATCGAGGCGTCCGGCGCCGCGAACGCGCGCACGGCGGCCATGACTTCCTTGATCTCCTTACCCTTCAGGCCACGCGACGCGGTCACGTTGACCAGCACGCCGCGCGCGCCCGACAGGTCGACGCCGTCCAGCAGCGGCGACGCCACCGCCTGCTCGGCCGCGATGCGCGCGCGGTCGACGCCGGCGGCGGTCGCGGTGCCCATCATGGCCTTGCCCTGCTCGCCCATGATGGTCTTGACGTCGTTGAAGTCGACGTTGATGTGGCCCGGCACGTTGATGATCTCGGCGATACCGGCCACCGCGTTGTTGAGCACATCATCGGCGTGCTGCAGCCACTCGATCAGCGATTCGTCTTCGTAGATCTCTTCCAGCTTCTCGTTCAGGATCACGATCAGCGAATCAACGTTGGCCGACAGCTGCTCCAGGCCCTCATCGGCGATGTCCATGCACTTCTGGCCTTCGTGCGAGAACGGCTTCGACACCACCGCCACCGTCAGCGCGCCCAGCGACTTGGCGATTTCCGCCACGATCGGCGCCGCGCCGGTGCCGGTGCCGCCGCCCATGCCGGCGGCGATGAACACCATGTGCGCGCCGCGCAGCGAGTCTTCGATGCGCTGGCGCGATTCCTCGGCCAGCTTGCGGCCGACTTCAGGTTTCATGCCGGCGCCCAGACCGGTCTCGCCGATCTGGATCACGTTGTCGGCCTTGGAGGTCGCCAGCGCCTGCGCGTCGGTGTTGGCGGCGATGAACTCGACGCCGACCATGCCCTTGTTGATCATGTGTTGAACTGCGTTGCCACCTGCTCCGCCGACTCCGACGACCTTGATGACGGTACCCAAAGCTGCGTTATCGACCATATCAAACTCCATGATGTACTCCCTATCAGAATGCGGTTTTCAAGCGCCAGTCCTCATATTTTTAGAAGAACTGGGGATTGAAAACTGCGGTTTCAATATTAAAAAAAACGTCGCGTTTGTACTTCAGAATTTCAGAAATTACCGAGGAACCATTCCTTCATGCGCTGCCATACCGCCTTCACCGAACCATCCTGCCGCGTGACGATGTGGCCACGCAGGTACTGCTTTTTCGCTTCCAACAACAGGCCAAGCACGGTCGCGTAGCGCGGACTGCGCACCACGTCGGCCAGCTGGCCACGGTAGTCCGGCGTGCCGAGGCGCGCCGGCTTGAGGAATATGTCTTCCGCCATCTCGACCATGCCCGGCATGATCGCGGTGCCGCCGGTCAGCACGATGCCCGACGACAGCACGCCTTCGTAGCCGGACTCGCGCACCACCTGGTGCACCATCGCGAACAGCTCCTCGACGCGCGGCTCGATCACCGCCGCCAGCGCCTGGCGCGACAGGTTGCGCGGACCGCGGTCGCCCAGGCCCGGCACTTCCAGCGTCTCGCCCGGATCGGCCAGCACCTGCTTGGCGACCCCGTAGCGGATCTTGATTTCTTCGGCTTCCGAGGTCGGCGTGCGCAACGCCATCGCGATATCGTTGGTGATCTGGTCGCCGGCGATCGGGATCACCGCCGTGTGGCGGATCGCGCCGTCCGAGAACACCGCCACGTCGGTGGTGCCGCCGCCGATGTCGATCAGCACCACGCCGAGTTCCTTCTCGTCCGGCGTCAGCACCGCGTCGGCCGAGGCCATCGGCTGCAGGATCAGGTCCGACACTTCCAGTCCGCAGCGGCGCACGCACTTGACGATGTTCTGCACCGCCGACACCGCGCCGGTCACGATGTGCACCTTGACTTCGAGGCGGATGCCGCTCATGCCGATCGGCTCGCGCACATCCTCCTGGCTGTCGACGATGAATTCCTGCGGCACCGTATGCAGCAATTGCTGGTCGGTCGGAATGTTAACCGCCTTTGCCGTTTCAATGACGCGCGCCACGTCGGTCGCCGTCACTTCCTTGTCCTTGATCGCCACCATGCCGCTGGAGTTGAAGCTGCGGATATGGCTGCCCGCGATGCCGGCGTAGACATTGCGGATCTTGCAGTCGGCCATCAGCTCCGCTTCTTCCAGCGCGCGCTGTATCGATTCGACGGTCGCTTCGATGTTGACCACCACGCCCTTCTTCAGGCCTTTCGACTCGTGCTGGCCCAGGCCGATCACTTCGTGGCGTCCATCGCCCATCACCTCGGCCACCACGGCCACCACTTTCGAGGTGCCGATGTCGAGGCCGACGATCAGGTTTTTCGCGTCTTTAGTCATGTCTTTCTCTGCCTACTGTATTTTCTTGATCGGTTTAACGGCCGCTGGTTTCTTTTTTGGCTTGGCTCCCTCGGCCGGAATCTTCAATCCCGCCGAACTCAGTGCCAGCCCGTTCTGGTAACGCATGTCTATCGTGTCGATGTTCTGCAAATGTTCCACCAGCTGCGGATAAATCCCGGTCAGCCGGTCCACCCTTTCCTTCAACGTGGTGCTGGTCTGTTCCCGCCCCAGCGCCACGCTCATGCCGTTGTCCAGCCCTACCGTCCACGCATAGCGGCTCGACAGCGACAGCGACTGCGGCACCAGCTTCAGCGGCGCGAACCACGCGCGCAGCTCGTCGTAACGCGACAGCACTTCCTTCTCGCTGCCGTCCGGTCCATCGAACTCCGGCAGCGCGTGATCCTCTTCCGCCTCGGCCAGGTTGGCGGTGAACACATCGCCCTTGGTCGACAACAATCGACCGTCCTCGCCCCACGTGCCCAGCGCCTCATGCTCCTCCAGCGCCACGATCAGCTGGTCCGGCCATTCGCGCCGCACCGTCGCGCGCCGCACCCAAGGCACCGATTCGAACGCCTGGCGCACCGCGTCCAGGTTGGTGGTGAAGAAGTTGCCCTTGATGCGATACAGCGCGTTGTTACGCAGGGTCAGGTGGTTCACATGCTTCAACTCTTCCTGCGCGATGCTCTCGATGCGGATGGTGCGCAGGTTGAACATCGGCCGCTGCGCCACCCACCAGACGCCGGCCGCGATGCACGCCAACAGCGTCAGCACAAAGATGCCGCTGGCGCTCGCGTTCAAGGCTTTAACGTCTTGCCACATGTACCGCTCAACCCTTCATCTTCAAACTCGCCGTGCGCAGGATTTCCACGCACAGTTCCTCGTAGCTCATGCCCTCCGCGCGCGCCGCCATCGGCACCAGCGAATGGGTGGTCATGCCGGGCGAGGTGTTCGCCTCCAGCAGGAACGGCTTCTGGTCGCGCTCGCGCAGCAGCACGTCGACCCGCCCCCAGCCCTGGCAACCCAGCGTGCGGTAGGCCTGCACCGCGATGCGGCGCATCTCTTCGCTCAGCGCGTCCGGCAGCACCGCCGGGCAGTGGTATTTGACGTCGTCGGTGAAGTACTTGTTCTGGTAGTCGTAATTGCCCTGCGGCGCCACGATCTCCACGATCGGCAGCGCGCGCGCGGTCGCGCCGGTGCCGAGGATGGCGACCGTGAACTCGCGGCCGGTGACGAATTCCTCGGCCAGCACCGAGTCGTCCAGCGCGGCGGCGATATCGTAGGCGGCCTTGAACTCGCCGGCGGCGTTGACCTTGGTGATGCCGATGGTCGACCCCTCATGCGGCGGCTTGACGATCAGCGGCAGGCCCAGGCCGGCGGCGACTTGCGCCAGGTCGGACTGCGCATCCAGCACCGCGTAGTTCGGCGTCGGCAGGCCGGCGGCCAGCCACAGGATCTTGGTGGTGATCTTGTCCATCGCCACCGAGCTTGGCATCACGCCGCTGCCGGTGTAGGGAATGCCCAGCAGTTCCAGCGCGCCCTGCAGGCTGCCGTCTTCGCCGAAGCGGCCGTGCAGCGCGATGAACACGCGGTCGAATTTTTCGTCGGCCAGTTCGGCCAGCGAGCGCAGTCCGGTATCGAAGGCGTGGGCGTCGATGCCCTGGCTCTGCAGCGCCTGCAGCACGCCGGTGCCGGACATCAGCGAAACATCGCGTTCGGCGGAACGGCCGCCGAGCAGCACGCCGACCTTGCCGAAAGCTTTTGCGTCAGGAGGAGTAAGGTGATTCACGTTCAGACCTTTGGGTAATTAGTCAGTTTTGCAGGGACGCCGCTGATCGAGCCCGCCCCCATGGTCATCACGACGTCGCCGTCGCGCACCACGTTCATGATGGTTTCCGGCATATCGCCGATCGCCTCGACAAAAATCGGTTCCGTCTTGCCGCGCGCGCGCAGCGCATGCGCCAGCGCGCGGCCGTCGGCCGCCACCACCGGCGCTTCGCCGGCGGCGTAGACTTCCGCCAGCACCAGCACGTCCGGCGCGCCCAGCACCTTGACGAAGTCCTCGAACAGGTCGCGGGTGCGGCTGTAACGGTGCGGCTGGAACGCCAGCAGCAGGCGCCGGCCCGGATAGGCGGCGCGCGCGGCGGCCATGGTCACGTCCATCTCCAGCGGGTGGTGGCCGAAATCGTCCACCAGCGTAAAGGTGCCGCCGCCGGCGCTGTCGGGAATGGCGACTTCGCCGTATTTGGTGAAGCGGCGTCCCACGCCGGCAAAACCGGCCAGACCGGCCTGGGTCGCGCTGTCGGCGATGCCGATTTCGCGCGCGATGGCGACCGCCGAGCAGGCGTTCTGCACGTTGTGCAGGCCCGGCTGGTTCAGCACCACGTCCAGGTCCGGATAGCCTTCCTGTATGACGGTGAAATGCATCTCGACGCCGACCGCGCGCGCGTTGACCGCGCGGACTTCGGCATCTTCGGCGAAGCCGTAGGTGGTCACCGGCTTGGTCACCTGTGGGATGATCGAGCGCACATGCGGATCGTCGATGCACAGCATGGCGCGGCCGTAGAACGGCAGGCGGTGCGTGAAGTGGACGAAGGCCTGCTTGAGCTTCTCGAAATCGTGCTCGTAGGTTTCCATGTGATCGGCGTCGATGTTGGTGATGACTTCGATCATCGGCGTCAGGTTCAGGAACGAAGCGTCCGACTCGTCGGCTTCCGCCACCAGGTACTCGCCGGTGCCCAGCTTGGCGTTGGCGCCGGCGCTGGTCAGGCGGCCACCGATGACGAAGGTCGGATCCAGCCCGCCCTGCGCCAGCACCGACGCCACCAGGCTGGTGGTGGTGGTCTTGCCGTGGGTGCCGGCGATGGCGATGCCGCGCTTCAGGCGCATCAACTCGCCCAGCATCACCGCGCGCGGAACGATCGGAATCTTGCGGCTGCGCGCCGCCACCACTTCGGGATTGTCCTGCTGCACGGCGGTCGAGGTCACGACCGCGTCGGCCTTGCCGATGTTTTCCGCCGCGTGGCCCTGGAACACTTGCGCGCCCATGTCGACCAGACGCTGGGTGACGGCATTGCTGCCCAGGTCCGAGCCGGACACGCTATAGCCCAGCGTCAGCAACACTTCCGCGATCCCGCTCATGCCGCTGCCGCCGATGCCGACGAAGTGTATGTTTTGTACTTTATGCTTCACGGCTTAACCTTTGCCAGTTGTTCCAATACGCCCGCGATGGCGTCGTTCGAATCGCGCTTGCCGACGCCGCGCGCGGCCTTGGCCATCGTCAGGCAGGCGGTGCGGGTCAGCGTTTCCAGCAGCGTCGCCACACTCTGCGCGCTCAATTCCGTTTGCGGCATGTGGATCGCCGCGTTCTGTTTCGCCATCCACTGCGCGTTGTCGCGCTGGTGGCTGGTGGTGCTGGCCACGAACGGCACCAGCACGCTGGCCACGCCGGCGGCGGTCAGCTCCGACACCGTGATCGCGCCGGCGCGGCAGATCACCAGGTCGGCCGCGCTGTAGGCGGCGGCCATGTCGTCGATGAAGTCGACCACGTTCGCCTCCACGCCGGCTTGCGCATACGCCGCGCGCAGCGCATCGATATTCTTCTTGCCCGACTGGTGCGTCACCAGCGGACGCTGCGCCGCCGGGATCAGCGCCAGCGCCGCCGGCAGGCTGTCGTTGAGCGCCTTGGCGCCCAGGCTGCCGCCGACCACCAGGATGCGCAGCGGACCTTCGCGGCCGGCGAAACGCAGCGCCGGCTCGGGCACGTCCAGGATCTCCTTGCGCACCGGATTGCCGGTGACCACCGCCTTGCCGGCCGCGCCGCCGAAGTCCGCCGGGAAGCCGAAGCACACCCGGTCCGCGAACGGCACCAGCGTCTTGTTCGACAACAGCAGCGCCGCGTCGGCGTTGACCAGCATCAGCGGCACGCCGCGCATGCGCGCCATCAAGCCGCCCGGCACGGTGACGTAACCGCCCATGCCCATGATGACGTCCGGCTTGCGGCTGCCGATGTAGCCGAAACAGGCGGCGAACGCCTTGACCATCTTCAGCGCGCCGCCGAGCGAGTGCTTCAAGCCCTTGCCGCGCATGCCGGTGAAGTCGATGCTGTCCATCGCGATGCCGTGTTTCGGCACCAGCTCCTGTTCCATGCCGGAGGAGGTGCCCAGCCAGCTGACATCCCAGCCGCGCGCGCGCATGGTTTGCGCGATCGCCAGGCCGGGGAAAATATGACCGCCGGTGCCGGCCGCCATGATCATTAGTCGTTTCATAGTCTGCCACCACGCATCAGCACCCGGTTCTCGTAGTCGATCCGGAGCAGGATCGCGAGGCCGATGCAGTTAATTACAACACCCGTACCGCCATAGCTCATCAGCGGCAAGGTCAAACCCTTGGTCGGCAGCAGGCCAAGGTTGACACCCATATTAATAAACGTCTGCACCCCGATCCAGATGCCGATGCCCTTGGCCGTCAGGCCGGCGAAGGTCTGGTCGATGGCGATCGCCTGGCGGCCGATGTCGAAGGCGCGCTTGACCAGCCAGTAGAACAGCGCGATCACCACCAGCACGCCGGCCAGGCCGAGTTCCTCGCCGATCACCGCCATCAGGAAGTCGGTGTGCGCTTCCGGCAGGTAGTGCAGCTTTTCCACGCTGCCGCCCAGGCCGACGCCGAAGATCTCGCCGCGTCCGAATGCGATCAGCGAGTGCGTCAGCTGGTAAGCCTTGTTCAATGCGTTGTCCTCTTCCCACGGATTCAGGTAGGCGAAGTAGCGCTCGCGGCGGAACTTCGACAGCGCGATGATCGAACCGAAGATCGCCACCAGCACCAGGCCGATGCCGCCGAACCAGATGGCGTTGATCCCGCCCAGGAACAGGATGCCCATCGCGATGCAGACGATCACGCCGAAGGCGCCGAGGTCGGGCTCCAGCAGCAGCAGCAAGCCGACCACGCCGACCGCCGCCGCCATCGGCATGAAGCCCTTGGTCAGCTTGTGCATGTATTCCTGCTTGCGCACGGTGTAGTCGGCGGCGTACAGCACCGCGACCACCTTCATCAGTTCCGACGGCTGGATCTTGATCACCACCAGCGACAACCAGCGACGGCTGCCGTTGACCACCGAGCCCAGGCCCGGCACCAGCACCAGGAACAGCATCACCAGGGTGGCGGTGAACAGATACGGCGCGGCCTTCTGCAAATCCGCGATGCGGATGCGGAACACGAACAGGCCGGCGATGAGCGAGATGCCGATGAACATCGCCTGGCGCTGCACGAAATAGGTGTTCTGCCAGCGGACGTAGTTGACGTACTTCGGCGAATCCGGCAGCGAGATCGAGGCCGAGTACACCATCACCATCCCGAGCAGCATCAGCAGCAGCGTGACCCAGACCAGCGGCTGGTCGTACTCCATCATCTTCGACTGCCGCGCGCGGCTGTCCATCGACGGTGTCGTCGATTTCGAGCCAAAGCGGAACGGCATCTGGAAGGCCATCAGAGCTCCTGTCCCGCGTCGAGCGCGATATCGCGCACGGTGTCGATGAACACCTGGGCGCGATGCGCGTAGTTCTTGAACATGTCCATGCTGGCGCAGGCAGGCGACAGCAGCACGGCGTCGCCGGCTTGCGCCAGTTCGCTGGCGCGCTTGACGGCCTGCGGCAGGTCGGTGCCGCAGTCTTCGAGCGCATAGGACAACTGCGCGCCGGATGGCTCCAGTGCGGCGCGGATCAGCGCCGCGTCGCGGCCGATCAGCAGCACCGCGCGCACGTGGCGCGACACCGGCTCGGCCAGCGGCGTGAAGTCCTGGCCCTTGCCGTCGCCGCCCATGATCACCACCAGGCGCTGGTTGGCGCCGGTGAAGGCCTTGCCCAGGCCGTACAGCGCGGCCACGGTGGCGCCGACGTTGGTGCCCTTGCTGTCGTCGTAGTATTCGACTTCATTGATCGCGCTGACCAGCTCCACCCGGTGCGGCTGGCCGCGATACTCGCGCAGGCCGTGCAGCAGCGGCGCCAGCGGCAGGTCGATGGCGCGGCACAGCGCCAGCGCGGCCAGCGCGTTGGCGGCGTTGTGCACGCCGCGAATCTGCAAGGCGTCGGCCGGCATCAGGTTCTTGACCATGCACTCGACCGGCGGCGGAGGCGGATCGTTCTTCTTGCGTTTCTTCGGTTCGGCTTCTTCCTCGGCCGGGATGGCGGTGGCCAGCCACAGTACGCCGCGCTCGTTGTTCAGGCCCAGGTCGTCGCGCACGCTCGGCGCATCGGTGCCGAAGGTGACGTTGTGGCCGGTGGCGCTGGCCATGCGCATCACGGTCGCATCGTCGCGGTTCAACACGCGCACGGTGTCGGCCGCGAAGATGCGGTGCTTGGCGGCGGCGTAGGACGGCATGTCGCCGTGCCAGTCCAGGTGATCCTGGGTCACGTTCAGCACCGTGGCGGCGTGCGCCTCCAGCGTGAAGGTGGTCTGCAGCTGGAAGGAGGACAGCTCCAGCACCCAGATCTCCGGCAGGCGCGCCGGCTGTTCTTCCGTGCCTTCGGGCGCGGCGGGGGCATCCAGCACGTCGCGCAGCACGTCTAGCGCGGCGGGGCTGATATTGCCGGCCACGCGCACCGACTTGCCGGCGCGCTCGCACAGCTGGCCGACCAGCGTGGTGACGGTGGTCTTGCCGTTGGTGCCGGTGATGGCGATCAGCTTCGGCTCATAGCCGCGCTCATTCTTCAGCGCTTCCAGCGCCTGCGCGAACAGTTCGATTTCGCCCCAGACCGGGATGCCGGCGGCGCTGGCGGCCGGGTTGATCTCGGCCAGCTCGCGGTACGGCGCCAGGCCCGGGCTGACAGCGACGAAGTCGACGCCATCCAGCAGCGCCGCCGTCAGCGGGCCGGCGATGAACTCGGCCTCCGGCAGCGACGCGCGCAGGGCCGGCAGACGGTCCGGCGATTCACGGGTATCGGCAACGCGCACGCGCGCGCCGCTGCGGGCGAGCCACAGCGCCATCGCCAGACCGGATTCACCCAGTCCAAGTACCAATGCGTTTTTGCCGTCGTAGATCATCAGCGCAGTTTCAAAGTAGAGAGTCCGACCAGTACCAGCATCATCGTGATGATCCAGAAGCGCACGACGACCTGGGTCTCTTTCCAGCCTTTTTGTTCAAAGTGGTGGTGCAAAGGCGCCATCAGGAACACGCGGCGGCCGACGCCGAAGCGTTTCTTGGTGATCTTGAACCAGCCCACCTGGATGATCACCGACAGCGTCTCCGCGACGAAGATGCCGCCCATGATGAACAGGACGATTTCCTGGCGCACGATCACGGCGATGGTGCCCAGCGCGCCGCCCAGCGCCAACGCGCCGACGTCGCCCATAAACACTTGCGCCGGGTGCGTGTTAAACCACAGGAAGGCCAGGCCAGCGCCGGCCAACGCGCCGCAGAAGATAATGAGTTCGCCCGCGCCGGGAATGTGCGGAATGAACAGGTAACGCGAATAGGTGGCGCTACCGGTCAGGTAGGCGAACAGGCCGAGCGCCGAACCGACCAGGATGGTCGGCATGATCGCCAGGCCATCCAGGCCGTCGGTGAAGTTGACCGCGTTGCTGGTGCCGACGATGACGCAGTAGGTCAACGCGATGAAGCCCCACACGCCCAGCGGATAGCTGATGGTCTTGAAGAACGGCACGATCAAGTCGGCCTTCGGCGGCAGATCCAGCTCGAAGCCCGACTGCACCCAGGCAAAGAACAGCTCGAACACCTTGCCGGCGCTCGGCTCCGACACCGACACCGAGAACGCCAGGTACAGCGCGGCGGACAGGCCGACCAGCGACTGCCAGAAGTATTTTTCCGCCGAACGCATGCCCTCGGGATCCTGGCGCACCACCTTGCGGTAGTCGTCGACCCAGCCGACCGCGCCGAAGCCCAGCGTCACCACCAGCACCGGCCAGATCAGGCGGTTCGACAGGTCGCACCACAGCAGCGTGGAAACGCCGATGGAGATCAGCAGCAGCACGCCGCCCATGGTTGGGGTACCGTGTTTTTTCAAGTGGGTCTGCGGACCGTCGGTGCGCACGGCCTGGCCGTACTTCATGGCGGTCAGCTTGCGGATCACGGCCGGGCCGGCGGCCAGGCCGATCACCAGCGCGGTGATCGTCGCGAACACCGCGCGGAAGGTGATGAAACTGAACACGCGGAGCGGTCCGACGTCTTGTTGAAAATAGTGTGCGAGCCAAAGCAGCATGATTAGTGACTTTCCTTGTTAGCTTGTTGCGATCCAATCAAATGCTGCACGACCCGTTCCATTTTCATGAAGCGGGAGCCCTTGATTAATACGGTTGCATCCGGCGTCACGGCTGCATCGACAGCAGCCAGCAGATCGCCGAAGTTTTCAAAATGACGAACCGACGCGCCCACCATGTGCGCGGCCAGTTCGCCGGTGACCAGCACCTGTTCGATGCCTTTGCTCTGCGCGTAAGCGCCGATCTCTTCGTGGAACTCGCGGCCCTGCGTGCCGACTTCGCCCATGTCGCCCAGCACCAGCACGCGCGGCGCGGCGGCCTTGGCCAGCACGTCGATGGCGGCGCGCACCGAATCCGGATTGGCGTTGTAGCTGTCGTCGATGACGACCGCGCCGTTGGTCGCGGCCTTCTTCTGCAGACGGCCGCTGACCGGCGCGAAGGTGTCGAGTCCCAGCTTGATTTTTTCGAGCGCGATGCCCGCCGCGTACGTGCAAGCCACGGCGGCCAGCGCGTTGCGCACATTATGTTCGCCCGCCGCTTGCAGGTTGACGAAGAACTGCTGCACATCGGCCTCGGCTTCGCCGATGGTGACGAACATCTCGCTGCCGAAGTCGCCGGCGCGGAAGGTGCAGCTCACTTCCGCATCCTTGGTCAGCCCGAAGCGCAGCGCGCGGCGGCCGGCGGACAGTTCTTCCCACACCGGCGTGAACTCGTCGCCATGCGGGAACACGGCGACGCCGTCGCCCGGCAGCGCGGCCAGCACGGCGCCGTTTTCGCGCGCCACCGCTTCCACCGTGTGCATGAATTCCTGGTGTTCGCGCTGGGCGTTGTTGACCATGGCGATGCCCGCTTCGGCGATCGCGGCCAGGCGGCCGATCTCGCCCGGATGGTTCATGCCCATCTCGATCACGGCCGCTTCCTGTTTCGCTTCCATGCGGAACAGCGTCAGCGGCACGCCGATTTCGTTATTCAGGTTGCCGCGCGTGGCCAGGCGGCCTTCGTCGCCGTGGGCGGCGGCCAGGATCGCGGCGATCATTTCCTTGACCGTGGTCTTGCCGTTGCTGCCCGTGACGCCGATCACCGGCATCGCGAACTGGCGGCGCCAGTAATTGGCGATCTGGCCCAGCGCGACCAGCGTGTTCGGCACGACGATCGCAGGCAAGGTCCAACCCTCGGGCAGCTCTTCCACCACGACGGCGGCGGCGCCCTTCTCCGCGACTTGCGCCAGGAAGTCGTGGGCGTCGAACACCTCGCCGCGCAGCGCGACGAACAGCGAACCTGCGAAGACATTGCGGCTGTCGGTCGACACGCCATTAAATACAGCGTCACCGTCGCCAATCAATGTGGCGCCGGTGATCGAAGGCAGAATTTGTGCGAGTGCAGCGCGCATCAATTCGTCCTCATCATGGTTAAACGGGCCGACAGCGCCAGTTGCGCGTGATCGGCGTCGGAGAACGGCAGCTTCTTGCCCTTGATTTCCTGGTATGGCTCATGGCCTTTACCGGCCAGCAGGATCACGTCCGGCTTGGCGGCATGCTTGATCGCCGACAGGATGGCGGCGGCGCGGTCGTCCAGCGCCTGCACCGTCGATGCCGGATTGGCGCGGTCCATGCCGGCCAGGATCTGCTCGATGATCGAATGCGGCTCCTCGCTGCGTGGATTGTCGCTGGTGACCAGCACATGGTCGGCCGCCTGCGCGATCTTGCCCATCTGCGGACGCTTGCCCGGATCGCGGTCGCCGCCGCAGCCGAATACGCACCACAGCTGGCCGCCGCGATCGGTCGCGACCTGGCGCAGCGCGGCCAGGGTTTTTTCCAGCGCGTCCGGCGTGTGCGCGTAATCGATGACGATCATCGGCGCATCCTGGCCGCCGACCTGCTGCATGCGGCCCGGCGCCGGGTGCAGCGCTTCGACCGCGTCGATGGCGGCGCGCAGGCGCAGGCCCTTGGCCAGCATCGCGCCCATCACGCCCAGCGCGTTGCTGATGTTGAAGTTGCCGACCAACTGCGTCTTGACCTGCGCCACGCCGAGCGCGCACTCCAGATGGAATTCGGTGCCGGTGTTGCGGCTGCTGCGGATCTGGCTGGCGCGCAGCATCAGCACGCCGGCGATGTCGGGCCGCGCGGCCGCGTCGTGCAGCGTGTAGCCGATCAGCGGAATCGCGCCGGCCAGCGCCGGCTTGGCTTGCAGGTGCGCGATCAGGCGCGCGCCCATCGGATCGTCCAGATTGACCACCGCCGTCTTCAGGCCGGGCCAGTCGAACAGCTTGGTCTTGGCGGCCTCGTAGGCCTCCATCGTGCCGTGGTAGTCCAGATGGTCGCGCGTCAGGTTGGTGAACAGCGCCACGTCGAAATGCATGCCCGCCACGCGGCCCTGTTCCAGGCCGATCGACGAGACCTCGATCGCCAGCGAGGCAGCGCCCTGCTCGCGCAGATCGGCCAGCGTGCGCGCCAGCAGCACCGCGTCCGGCGTGGTGTAGCCGGTGACGTTGTATTCCACGTCGCCGCGCGCGCGGAACACGCCGACGCCCAGCGTGCCGATCACGGCGGCCGCTTCGGTGCCGCGCGACAGCGCCTGACCCAGCCACACGGCGCTGGAGGTCTTGCCATTGGTGCCGGTCACGCCGACGGTGAACATCGCCGCATCCGGCTGCTGATAGAAAGCGTGCGCGATGGCGCCGGCGTTCTGCTTCAGGCTCGCTACCGTCAGGTAAGGCACGGTCCAGCCGTCGTTCCAGCTGAAGTCCGTAGGATCGAGCACCACCAGCGCCGCGCCCTGCTCGATGGCGCCGTCGATAAAGCTGCGCCCATCGCCGGCGGCGCCAGCGTCGGCTGCAAACGCAAAGAAAACATCGCCCGGCTTGATGCGGCGCGAATCCGAAGCCAGGTGCGCCGTCGGCGCCAGCTTGCGGATTGCGGCTGCTATCGTTGGAACATCAGCCATTGGGTCGAATTGAGAAGTCGTCACATGTTCCCCTGTGCTGCTGATTCAGGAATGATGATATGGGTCAGGTCCGAGTCCGGAGCGATGTTCTTGGCGCGCAGCGCCTGGGCGGCCAGCGCCGAGAACACCGGACCGGCCACGTCGCCGCCGACGTGCACCGGACCACCCGGTTCGTCGATCATGACGGCGATGATGAAGCGCGGATCCGACATCGGCGCCATGCCGACGAAGTTACCGATGTATTTGGTTTGCGAGTAGCGGCCGTTGAGGAACTTCTGCGCGGTCCCGGTCTTGCCGCCGACGCGGTAGCCCGGCACCTGCGCCTTGACGGCGGAGCCGCCCGGCAGCGTGACCATCTCCAGCATCTCGCGCATCTCGGCGGCGGTCTTGGCGCTGACCACCTGGGTGCCGTGCGGCGCCTCGTGCAGCTTCTGGAACGACAGCGGAATGATGTCGCCGTCGCGGGCGTAGATCATGTAGGCGCGCGCCAGCTGGATCAGCGAGACCGAGATCCCCTGGCCGAAGCTCATGTTGGCCTGCTCGATCGGACGCCACGATTTGTACGGACGCACGCGGCCGGCCACCGCGCCGGGGAAGCCCCATTTAGGCTGCTGGCCGAAGCCGACCTTGGTGAACATTTCCCACATGTCCTCGGCCGGCATGCCCAGCGCGATCTTCGAGGTGCCGATGTTGGACGACTTCTGGATGATGGTCTGCACGTCGATCAGGTAATGCGGATGGGTGTCGTGAATCACACGGTCGGCGATCACCATGGCGCCGGCGCCGGTATCGAACATGGTGTGCGGCGTGACACGCTTCTCGTCCAGCGCCAGGCCGACCGTGAACGGCTTCAGCGAGGAACCCGGCTCGAAGGTATCGGTCATGACGCGGTTACGCAGCTGCTCGCCGGTCAGCTTGGAGCGGTCGTTCGGATTGTAGGTCGGCCAGTTGGCCAGCGCCAGCACTTCGCCGGTGTGCACGTCCAGCACCACGGCGGCGCCGGCCTTGGCGTGGAACTTCTCCACCGCGTCCTTGATCTGGGTGAAGGCGATGTACTGGATCTTGCTGTCGATCGACAGCGCCAGGTCCTTGCCGTCGTGCGGCTCGCGCACCGATTCGATGTCCTCGACGATGTGGCCCAAGCGATCCTTGATCACGCGGCGGCTGCCCGGCTGGCCGACCAGGGTCTTCTGCTGCGCCAGCTCCATCGATTCCTGGCCCATGTCCTCGACGTTGGTGAAGCCGACCACGTGGGTCGTCACTTCGCCCTGCGGGTAGAAGCGCTTGTATTCCTTGCGGGTCTGGATGCCCTCGATCCCCAGCTTGGTGATCTGGTCGGCGACATCCTGCTCGACCTGCCGCTTGAGGTAGACGAAGCCACGGTCCGAATCGAGTTTTTTCTGCAGGTCGGCGTCGCTCATGCCCAGCAGTTTCGCCAGCTGTTTCAGCTTGGCCGGCGCGGCTTCCTGCACGTCGTCGGGAATCGCCCAGATGGCCTTGACCGGCACCGACGACGCCAGCACCTGACCGTCGCGATCGGTGATCTTGCCGCGCGTGGCCGGCAGGTCCAGCGTGCGCGCATAACGGATCTCGCCCTGCTTTTGCAGGAACTGGGTCGACAAGCCTTGCAGCCACAGCGCGCGCGCGGCCAGTCCGGCGAAGGCGGCGAACATGACGAACAGCACGACGCGCGAACGCCATACCGGCAGACGCACCGCCAATACGGGGTTCTTCGAGAACGGCACGCCCTTGGAGCGGGCCACGCGCGAGGTGTTCACATTGCCGCCACGGCTCATTTCGATGCCTCCGGCGTCAGGTACTGCGTGCGCGCGGAGGTCAGCGGCGTCATGTTCAGGTCGCGGCGCGCGATCTCTTCGATGCGCGCGTGCTTGCCCAGCGTCGACTGGTCGAGCTGCAGCTGCGCCCATTCGATATCGAGCTGGCGTGCCTGCGACTGCGTGCGTTCCAGTTCGATGAACAGATGGCGCGCCTGGTATTGCGCGTTAACCAGCGACAGGCCGCAAGCGACCAGCAACGCCGTCAACACCGCGTTGATCTTGCCGCTCACGCGCCCTCCGGAATCGGTAGCCGGCGCGCCACGCGCATCACCGCCGAGCGGGAACGCGGATTGGCGTCGATCTCGGCGTCGGACGGCTTCATCTTCGAGATCAGCTTGAGCTCCGGCTGCGGCAGGTCGACCGCGCGGATCGGCAGGCGCCGGTCCGGCTGTTCGACATTGGCCTTGGACGCGAAGAAGCGCTTGACCATGCGGTCTTCCAGTGAATGGAAGCTGATGATGGCGATGATGCCGCCCGGCGCCAGGCTGTCGTAGGCCTGGGTCAGTACGGCTTCGAGGTCTTCAAGCTCTTTATTGATGAAAATCCGGATAGCCTGAAAAGTGCGGGTTGCCGGATCCTTGCCCTTTTCCCGAGTCTTGACCGCGCCTGCCACGATGCCGGCAAGCTGTCGTGTGGTTGAAATTGGCTCGACTGCCCTGCGAGCAACAATCGCCTTTGCAATCTGAAAAGCAAACCGTTCTTCCCCATATTCTTTAATCACCTTTTCCAGTGTCTGTTCGGTTTCCGTGGCAAGCCACTCCGCCGCCGACATGCCGCGCGTGGTATCCATGCGCATGTCGAGCGGGCCATCGTTGCGGAAGCTGAAGCCGCGCGCGGCGTCGTCCACCTGCGGCGACGAGATGCCCAGGTCGAGCAGGATGCCGTCCACCTTGGACGCGTCGCGCTCGGCCAGCGCCGCGCGCATGGTGGCGAAGCTGTCGTGCACGATGGTGAAGCGCGGGTCGTCGATCTGCTCGGCGGTGGCGATCGCCTGCAGGTCCTTGTCGAAGGCGATCAGGCGCGCCTTGGCGCCCAGCTTCGACAGGATCAGGCGCGAATGGCCGCCGCGGCCGAAGGTGCCGTCGACGTAGACGCCGTCGGCGCGCGCGCCGGCCAGCGCCAGCGCATCGACCGCTTCGTCTAGCAGCACCGTACGATGCTGAAATTCCGGCACCGCTGTTGTTGTCATGGCGGGACCTTAGAAAGAGAAATTGGCGAGTACATCAGGGGTGCCGGCATCCATCGCCTGCTGCTCTTTTTCCGCCATCTTGGCGGCGTCCCAGATTTCGAAGTGGGAGCCCATGCCCATCATCATGACCTCGCGCTCGATGCCTGCGGCGGCGCGCAGTTCCGGCGAGACCAGGATGCGGCCGGCGGTGTCCATTTCGACGTCGGTGGCGTAGCCAAGGAAAATACGTTGCCAGGCGCGGGCCTGCATCGGCCAGCTGGAAATCTGTTGACGGTGTTGTTCCCACACGGGACGGGGGAACAGCATGACGCAGCCGTCGGGATGGCGCGTCAGGGTGAGGCGGCCTTCGCATTGGATCGAAAGCGCGTCACGGTGCTTGGCGGGGATAGACATCCTGCCTTTGGCATCGAGATTGAGTGCGGACGCGCCTTGAAACACGGGATTACCTTTGACCTCAGTATGATTAGCGGAGCATGAAAACCGACTTCCCTGTTTCATCTCCCCCGCCGCTAAGTCGGGTGAAATTTCCCACAAAAAGACACTTTTTCACACAGATGCCCACTTTAGTGGATGCAAGAATAGTGGTCAAGCGGTTTCAGCCAATCGAAACGGGGATTTTATTAATGAAATTAAGGACTTAGCGTGATTCCTTGAAGCCGGGTAGAAATAAAATAGTCCGATAAATTAAGTACTTATGTCAGACTATGAATGTGCAACCTCATCTATGCACATGTGTTTAGCCATGAAAATGACTTAAATAAAATAGTGAAATAAAAGCATATAGTTGCAGATCGCCAACATTGCAGTAGCAAATCGACAACGGTCGAGGTCGCTGGTGCGGGGAGCGAAAAATCGGGATTTTGGGGAGGATAGTGCCAGTATGTCGCGCCGATAGCGCAATTACGCGGAATGAGAACCTTCAGAAAACCTTTAACAACCATGCCTAACTTCACCTGCTTTAATGCTGCGGCGGACGACTTGTCTATACAAATTATAGGCCATCGCCCGCACTGAAGCCACTATTATACGCCCATCAAAACTAGGATTTCGAGCGTTCGACGGCGCGCGCCCATCGCTCCAGCAGCGCGGCGCGCTGGTCGGGGCCCATGGCGGGTTCGAAGCGGCGCTCGCAGGCCCATTGGGCGGCGATTTCCTCCTGACTGTCCCAGAAGCCCACCGCCAGCCCGGCCAGGTAGGCGGCGCCCAGCGCGGTGGTTTCGGTCACCTGCGGCCGCAGCACCGGCACGCCCAGCAGATCGGCCTGGAATTGCATCAGCAGGTCGTTGCGGGCGGCGCCGCCGTCGGCGCGCATCTCGATCAGCGGCAGCGAGCGGTGCGACGCCTCGACATCCTTCTGCATCGCCGCCATCAGCTCGGCGCTCTGGTAGGCGATCGCCTCCAGCGCGGCGCGCGCGATGTGGGCGCGGTTGCTGCCCCGGCTCAGTCCCGTCAGCGAACCGCGCGCGTACGGATCCCAGTGCGGCGCGCCAAGGCCGACGAAGGCCGGCACCATGAAGACGCCGCCGCTGTCCGGCACGCTGGCGGCCAGCGCCTCGACGTCGCTGGACTTGGCGATGATGCCCAGTCCGTCGCGCAGCCATTGCACCGTGGCGCCGCCCATGAACACGCTGCCTTCGAGCAGGTAACCGGTGGCGCCGTCGACCCGCCAGCCCACCGTGGTCAGCAGCCGGTTGTGCGACGCCACCGGATGGCCGCCCAGCTGCATCAGCATGAAACAGCCGGTGCCGTAGGTGTTCTTGGCCATGCCCGGCTTCAGGCAAGCCTGGCCGAAGGTGGCCGCCTGCTGGTCGCCGGCGATGCCCGCCACCGGAATCGCCGCGCCGAACAGCGACGCCCTGGTGGTGCCCACCTCCTCGCTCGACGACACCACCGTCGGCAGCATCTCCTCGGGGATGTCGAACAGATGCAGCAGGTCGATGTCCCAGCGCATCAGGTGTATGTTGAACAGCATGGTGCGCGAGGCGTTGCTGACGTCGGTGACGTGCTCGCCGGTCAGCTTGAACACCAGCCAGCTGTCGACGGTGCCGAAGGCCAGCTCGCCCTTGCGCGCCCGTTCGCGCGCGCCGGGCACGTGGTCCAGCAGCCATTGCAGCTTGGTGGCGGAAAAGTAGGCGTCCAGCTCCAGGCCGGTGATGTCGGTGATTTTTTTGGCCTTGCCGGCGGCGCGCAGCGCTTCGCAGGTGTCGGCGGTGCGGCGGTCCTGCCAGACGATGGCCGGCGCGATCGCCTCGCCGGTCGCGCGGTCCCACACCACGGTGGTCTCGCGCTGGTTGGCGATGCCGATGGCGAGGATCTGGTTGCTCTCTATATGGTGGTCCAGCAGGACTTTGCGCGCCACGGCGAGCTGGCTGTGCCAGATCTCATCCGGGTCGTGCTCGACCCAGCCGGGCTGCGGGAAATATTGGGGGAACTCTTGCGCCGCGCTGCCGAGGATCCGTCCCTGATGATCGAACAGGATGGCGCGCGAACTGGTGGTGCCTTGATCCAAGGCCAGTATGTATTTTTTCATCGGCGAAGTCCCCGGTCGACGCAGCGTGCGCTTCGATCCGGCGGCCGCCGCGAAATCATTATTAGTTGAAGCAAGCCGATAGGCCGGATTTTGTTACGGCGCAGGCGAACCTGCGCTATGACAGCCATTCCTCTAGGCGCTGGATTACTCCAGCGCTCAAGCTTCCTACCCGCACGCTCCGCGAGCAGCATCATCGCGTGCCTATTTGGAATTGCACCAGGTGGAGGTTACCGCGTTTCACCGTAACTTAATACGCTCGTCTCTGTGGCCCTATTCCTCGCCTTATACCCCGAAAGGCTTTCAGCGGACGGCCGTTAACCGTCACCCCGCTCTATGGAGTCCGGACCTTCCTCCCGCCAGGCATTACGCGCTGGCCAGCGGCTGTCTGGCTTGCTTCAGGCGGTATTGTAACAGATGCCCTCACCCGCAAGGCGGCCGCAGGGGTCGGACCCTTTGGGTCCGACCCCACGTCTCCGGTTTGCGGGGTGGCGCGCCCGCTAAATCTGTAATTTGGTGTCGCCATTTGAAAAGCTCCACCTTCGCCCCCGCCTTAGAATGACGCATACCTCACCCGATAAGGCCTGCACCATGACGCAACCATCCCGCTCCGGCGGCCAGATCCTGGTCGACGCCCTGAAGATCCACGGCGTCGACACCGCCTTTGGCGTGCCCGGCGAGAGCTACCTGGACGTGCTCGACGCGCTGCACGATTCCGACATTCGCTTCATCATCAACCGCCAGGAAGGCGGCGCCGCCTTCATGGCCGACGCCTACGGCAAGATGACCGGCAAGCCCGGCATCTGCTTCGTCACCCGCGGCCCCGGCGCCACCAACGCATCGATCGGCGTGCACACCGCCTACCAGGACTCGTCGCCGCTGATCCTGTTCATCGGCCAGGTCGGCAACGACTTCACCGACCGCGAGGCGTTCCAGGAAATCGACTACCGCCGCATGTACGGCCAGATGGCCAAGTGGGTGGCGCAGATCGACCGCGCCGACCGCATTCCCGAATACCTGGCGCGCGCATTCCAGGTCGCCACCAGCGGCCGGCCCGGCCCGGTGGTGCTGGCGCTGCCGGAGGACATGCTGATCGAGCAGGCAACGGTGGCCGACACGCGCCGCTACCAGGCGGTGCAAGCTTCGCCGGCCGCCGCGCAGATCGACACCGTGCGCGCCATGCTGGCCGGCGCGAAACGCCCGCTGGTCCTGCTGGGCGGCGGCGGCTGGAACGAACAGGCCTGCGCCGACCTGCAGCGCTTCGCCGAAGCCAACCAGCTGCCGGTCGCCTGCGCCTTCCGCTTCCAGGATCTGCTGGACAACGCGCACCCGAACTACATCGGCGATGTCGGCATCGGCATCAATCCGAAGCTGGCCGCGCGCGTGCGCGACGCCGACGTGATCCTGGCCATCGGCCCGCGCCTGGGCGAGATGACCACCGGCGGCTACACGCTGATCGCCGCGCCGGTGCCGGCGCAACGCCTGATCCACGTCCACGCGGACGCCGAGGAACTGGGCAGCGTGTATCAGGCGGAGGTGATGATCAACAGCGGCATGCCGCAAGTGGTGGCGATGCTGGCGGCGATGGAACCGGTCGACGCGTCGGCCTGGGCCGGCGCCATCGCCGAAGCGCGCGCCGAGTACGCGGCATGGCGGGAACAGCCGGCCATCTTCAAGGACGGCAAGGCGCCGCTGGACTTGTGGCAGGTGGTGCGGCAGATCGACAAGATCGCGCCGCACGACACTATCATCACCAACGGCGCCGGCAACTACGCCACCTGGGCGCACCGCTTCCACAGCTACGGCGGCATGCGCACGCAGCTGGCGCCGACCAGCGGCGCGATGGGCTACAGCGTGCCGGCCGGCGTCGCCGCCAAGATCATCGCGCCGCAGCGCACCGTGATCACCTTCGCCGGCGACGGCGAGTACATGATGAACGGCCAGGAGCTGGCCACCGCCGTGCAGTACCAGGCCGGCGTGGTCATCATCGTGTTCAACAACGGCATGTTCGGCACCATCCGCATGCACCAGGAGCGCGACTATCCCGGCCGTGTCTCCGGCACGGAGCTGCATAATCCGGATTTCGCCGCGCTGGCGGCGGCGTATGGCGCGCATGGCGAGGTGGTGACCGCGACCGAACAATTCGGCCCGGCGCTGGAACGCGCGCTGGCGCACGCCAACGGCAAGAATTTGCCGGCACTGATCGAGCTGCGCTATGACGGCAACCTGATCACGCCCGGCGCCACGCTGGACACCATCCGCGATAACGCGCTGGCGGCGAAGGCCGCCAGATAAGGCGCGGCGGCCGCCGGCCTACAGGCTGGCGGTCGTATTCGGTTCGTTGTCGAGCAGCGGCTTGTCCGTCTTTTCTTCTTTTTTCTGTTTCGGCTCGGGGCAGGCGCGGCAGGTGCCGGCCTTGCGGCCGTAGTCGACCACCAGCGGCAGCCGCATCGGCACCGCCTCGTCGCCGCAATAACCGCCATCGAGCACCAGCGTTTTGCCGCCGTCGGCCAGCTTGCCGCTGATGGTGCGCTCATCCTCGTCCGGCGGACGCACCGTGAAATACAGCTGCTGCCCGCGCGGATCGATGTTCACGTCGCTGGCCACCACCGGCCAGCTCAAGCCGCCGGCCGTGTATTCATACAACACCGTGTCGACTTCGGCGAAGCGCTGCAGCGTGATGCGCTGGCCGCCGTATTCGCCGCTGTCGTTGTGGATGCAGAGATCCGAAAACACCACCATGCCATAGCGCGGCAGGCTGGCGGGCTTGCGCACCGTCTTCTTGGGCGCGGCCAGCACGGCGCAGGATATCAGCAGGATCGCGCCTGCAAACAGGGCATGTCGTGTCTTCGTCATGGATGTCGGCTTTCAGAAATGAACAACGGCTGCACCAGGCAGCCGTTGTTGATTCTAACTCTGAATGATCAGATTAGAACGAGTGCTTCAGACCCAAGTTGAAGGCCTTGTCGCCCGTACCGCCTTCGCTGTTGTTACCAACAGTGTAGCCGGCGCCGTTCTTGTTCTTGATCTTGGCGTAAGCAACGTAGGTGCTGGTACGCTTCGACAGCGCGTACGAGTAGCCGATTGCCCACTGGTCAGCATCGCGGTTGAATTCTTTGTCGTCCTTGCGGATGTAAGAAGCCATCACGGTGCCGGCGGTGTCGCCAACTGGTGCGGTCAGACCCAGCAGCGCGTCGCTGCTGTCTTTGCTGGCGATGAACGGGGTGGTGCTGTAGGCGGTAGCTGGACCGTTCAGCGGCGCGCTGTTCAGGCCTTTGTCTTTGCTGTAAGCGCCGAACACTTTAACGACTTTGAAGTCGTAGTTAGCGGCGATCAGAGCGTTGTGGCCGATGCCGTTGGTTTTCACGGTGGCGGTGTCGTTGTTTTTGCTGTTGTAAGCAACTGCAACGTTCAGAGGACCGTTGTTGTAACCCAGCGATGCGCCGACTTGACGGTTAGCGGTGGTGTCGCCAGCGGTTTCGCCCAGGCTGTACGAAACAGCGCCGGTGAAGCCTTGCAGGTTAGGGGTTTTGTAGACAACAGCGTTGTCGTTACGGGTCATGAAGCTGGCCACTGGGAACAGATTCTTGGCGGTACCGGCATAGCCCATGGCGAACGGGTCACCCACGTCGCGCAGGGTTTCGTAGTACGGAGTGTACTGACGACCCAGGGTCAGGGTACCAGCGGTCTTCGACGACAGACCGACATAGGCTTCACGGTTGAACAGCACGTTGTTGGTGTTGTCCAGGGCGCCGGTGTCGATACGCGCGCCGGTTTCCAGTTTGAAGATTGCGCTCAGACCGCCACCCAGATCTTCGGTGCCTTTGAAGCCGATACGGGAAGCCGAAGCCGCGCCGCTCGTTACTTTGGTGGTGGTGCCGGCTGCGCCGCCGCGCTCGCTAACGATACCGGCGTCCAGGATACCGTAGATCGTTACGTTCGATTGCGCGAACGCTGCGGAGCTCATTGCGCCCAGTACGGCAACAGCGATAAGGGATTTTTTCATTATGTATTTCCTTCAGTTTGTAATGCTAAAAAGTAAAGCTAGTATGGCGGCTTAATTCGGTGCTTATCGGCGCCATCAAGGCGCCGTCTGTGCGTGAGGGCAAACTCCCCAGCTGCCACGTTGCGATCCCAACCTTGGGACGCATTCACTTAAGTTGCGGCCGATTTCATCGTCGCCGGCTTTATCGCGACGCTTCGTGAGCGTCGGAGGCGGCACTATACTGATGCTTCGCGTCTCCATCAAGTGTAAAAGCGTTCATGTTGACCGCGCTTGCGCTTGTTAGATTTTCAAAACAGCGGCATTTTACCGCATCGCAATATTTCCTGCCGATCAAGCGAAAACCAGCTCAAGTTTCCGAACGGTGCGACCGATTTTTGTTCGCTCTGCCACACCGTCGTCGGACCAAGTAAAAATAGCCACATTGCTATTTCTGACGCCATTGTATATCGAACCTCCGGGAACCCCGCCTCTACCAAATGGTAATAAGCTTACAACTACGCGCGTGGGGCTCTTCCTTTTTCGCACCAAAAGCGGGCTTAAACCAACTTTGCCCCTAGTGAGGGCCCCTAATTTGTGCAATAAATTTGGCGTCGCATGCAAGGTGTTGCCTCGCATTACGCATTTGTAAGAAAATGCTACCTGTGGTTTTTTGGCCACATTTTACACAAATAATATTGCAAATCCCGGCAAGATCCGGTCGAACGGACGCGCTGCGTTCGCTTGCATCGCATGAATTCAACTAATAAATCAGGCCCGGCGGCGTATCTCCACGCGCGGCGGCGCGATCGCCGTCACCTGGCGGGCGCCGCCGGCGACCACGCGGAGCGGCCTGGCCTGCTGGCCGCCCAGCTGAAACACCGACACCAATTGCGCCAGCGCGGCGGCCTGCTCCTGCATGCTGTGCGAAGCGGCGGTGGCCTCTTCCACCAGCGCGGCGTTCTGCTGGGTGACGGCATCCATATCGGCCATGGCGGCGTTGACCTGCTCGATGCCGGCGCTCTGCTCGTGGCCGGCCGAGGTGATCTCGCCCATGATATCGGTCACGCGGCGCACGCTGACCACCACTTCCTCCATGGTGGTGCCGGCCTGCGCGACCAGCTTGCTGCCGGTCGCGACCTGGCTGACCGAATCGTCGATCAAGCCCTTGATTTCCTTGGCCGCCGCCGCCGAGCGCTGGGCCAGGCTGCGCACTTCGGTCGCCACCACCGCGAAGCCGCGTCCCTGTTCGCCGGCGCGGGCCGCCTCGACCGCCGCGTTCAGCGCCAGGATATTGGTCTGGAAAGCGATGCCGTCGATGACGCCGATGATGTCGACGATCTTGCGCGACGAGTCATTGATCGAGCCCATGGTGTCGACCACCTGCGACACCACCGCGCCGCCCTTCTGGGCGATGGCGGAGGCGTTCAGCGCCAGCCGGTTGGCTTCGCCGGCGCTGGCCGAGTTCTGCTTGACGGTGCTGGTCAGCTGCTCCATCGAGGCGGCGGTTTCCTCCAGCGAACTGGCCTGCTGCTCGGTGCGGACCGACAAATCGGTGTTGCCGGCGGCGATCTGTTCCGAGGCGCTGGCGATGGTGTCGGTGCCGGCGCGCACCTGGCCGACGATCTGGGCCAGGCTGCCGCGCATCGATTTCATCGCGAACAGCACGCTGCTGCGGTCGTTCGGCGCGGTGCGCACATCGACCGACAACTGGCCGGCGGCGATCTGGTTGGCGATCTCGACCGCGTAGTCGGGTTCGCCGCCGAGGCGCTTGACCAGCCAGTTGGTGATCAGCGCGGCCCCGAGCGCGCCGAGCACCACGCTGCCGGCCAGCAGGCCGATGATCCAAACGCGGGCCGACGCATAGGTGGCGTTGCCGGCGGCGGCGGCGGCGATGCCGCCGTCGCCGTACAGTTTGACCAGCTTGTCGACCTGGCCGCGCAGCGACACGATCAGCTTGTTCGATTCGCCACGGATCAGCGCCTTGGCGGCCGCGTCGTCGTCATCGCGCGCGGCTTTGCGGATCTTGGCGTCCTCCGCCATGTAGCGGTCCCACATGCTCAGAAACTCGTCGTACATCGCGCGCTCTTCCGGCGTGCGAATCAGTTTGGTGTATTCGGCCTGCATCCTGGCCAAATCCACCAAGTCGTTGGCGATGACCTTGTCGTACTTGTCCATTTCCAGTGGATCGCTGGAAATGATGTATTGGAATTCGCGGGTGCGTACCCGGGCGATTTGCGATTTCAGATCCTGCACCACGCGGGTGGCCGGCATCCAGCGTTCGCTGAGTTCGGTCGCGGTGGCATTGACTTGGGCCAGCTTGGCGATCGAAAACAGACCGACGATCGCGGTCAGCAGTAGTACTACGGTAAAAGCCAAGCCGAGCTTGGTCGCCAGCTTCAGCTGTTGTAACCATTTCATGATAACTATTCCTATAAAGAGGGCGCTCAGTTGAGCAAGGGCTGGGCGCATCCGTGTGCGAGCCCTCAAGGGGATTGCCGGAAATGCAAGTGGTATGTAGTTTCCACAAGGAAACGAATACTAATGCATTGCAATATTTTTTGCTGGCGGTGACTAAATATCGCTTATCCGCCCCGTCCGGCGCTTCCCGGGGCCGCGTCTGCACAGGGAAAACCGGGAATTGGCATTGCCGAATAAACAGCATCTTCTTTGCCATCTTGCACACACTTTACGGAACATCTACGTAGTTTCCTTAGAGACATATTTGTTATAAGAACGTCAGGCGAAAGATTCTTTGGTGTTAAAGAAGTTTCATAAACCTGTCAAAAGTCCATGGTTTTCATAGACGAATACCTTACTTCTTAACCAAAACCGTAATGCTGCATTGCAATATTTCCTATTGATTCCTTGGCCGAGTTGGGTAACTATGCGCAACTATTTTTCCATACGGCAATATTTTCAAGGAACGCACCATGCTTGCAATGCTCAACCACCCGCAACCCGCCGTCGTCGTGGCGGCACGCGATTTCGCCTGGGGCGACGACCTGGCCGCCATCGTCGCGCTCGTGGCACGCTACTTCAGCGACTTCAATGGCAACGGCTTTTATCCGCACCCGCACGAGGTGCGTCTGCAACAGGAGCTGCAGGCGGTGCCCGCGCTCGGCAAGCTGGTCCGCATGATCGGCCGCCGCGACGCGCGCGGCATGGCCATCACCAACCTCGGCCTGGCCGGCCTCGATGAAGCGCGACGCAACGCGGTGCTGTACGCGATCGCGCTATGCCTCGGCTTCCCGACCTCGACCGACCAGCGCACCAAACGTGTCGCCTGGGATGTGCGTGCCCGGCCGGACAGCGGCCAGCAATCGCGCTTCGTGACCTTTTCCGAGCGCGTCGGCGGCGCCGACATGCATACCGACTCTTCGTTCTATCCGATGCCTGAAGAGCAGTTTCTGCTGTACGTGGTGGCGGCCGCCCGCTGCGGCGGCGGCGAATCGCTGCTGATCGACGTCGACGACATCTACCGCGCCCTGCACGCCAGCGACGCCGGCCGCGCCGCCTATGCGCTGCTGAGCGCGACGCCGCTGCCGTTCCGCGTGCCGTCGGTGTACGCCGCCAACGACGACCAGATCGAAGTCCAGCTGGCGACCGTTTTCCACCGCCCGGCGCAATTCGACAGCGGCCTGGCGATGCGCTGGCGCTACGATTCCATCCTCAAGGGCCTGACCGCGCGCCCGGACCTCGACACCGCGCCGGTGCGCGCCGCGGTCGAGCTGCTCAACGAGGTGATCGAGCTGCGCGCCCCGCGCTTCAAGCGCCAGCTGCCGGACGACACGCTGCTGTGGGCCGACAACCAGCGCACGCTGCACGGCCGCGCCAAGTACACCGATCCGCAGCGCCACCTGATCCGCATCCGCATCTCGGACGCGCCGAACGCGGAGCGCATCGGCCCATCCGGCATCGCGGCGGATTGAGCATGCTGGCCGCCATCCTCCCCGTCTTCCTGATCATCGTGCTGGGCGTGGCGATCCGCCGCTACCAGTGGCTGCCGGAAGAATTCTTCCCGTCGATCGAGAAGTTCTCGTACAACATCGCCTTTCCGGCGCTGCTGTTCGCCGGCACCGCGCGGCTCGATTTCCACTCGGCCAAGGTCGGCGAGCTGGCGCTGGCGACGCTGCTGCCGACGGCGCTGGTGACCGTCGCCTCGGTGCTTGGCCTGCTGCTGACCCGCGCCCTGCCCGACGCTTCTCGGTCGTCGGTGGTACAAGGCGCGGTGCGGCCCAACACCTATTTCGGCGTCGCTGTGTCGGCGCTGCTGTTCGAGCCGCCGACGGCGGCGCTGGTGATGCTGTCGCTGGCCTTGTGCCTGCCGGCGGTGAACGTGATCTCGGTGATCGCGCTGTCGTGGTGGAGCGGCACGCCGGTCAACGCGGCGCGCGTCGCCGCCACGCTGGCGCGCAATCCGATCATCCAGTCGACGTTGGCCGGCGTGGGGTTCAGCCTGTCCGGGCTGGCGCTGCCGGCGCCGTTGATGAACACTCTCGACATCCTCGGCCGCGCGGCGCTGTGCCTGGGCCTGATCTGCGTCGGCAGCGGTCTGGTGTTTTCGATGCAGGGGCTGCGGCCGGTGGCGCTGGGCTTCACCTCGGTGCTCAAGCTGTTGGCGCTGCCGCTGTTCGCGGCCAAGGTGTGCCTGATGTTTGCGGTATCGGCGCCGGTGGCGCTGGCCGCCTGCTTCTACTGCGCGCTGCCGACCGCGCCCAACGCCTACATCATGGCGCGGCAGATGGGCGGCGATACGCGTCTGATGGCGGCGCTGATCACGCTGCAAACGGGGTTGGCGGCGCTGACGGTGCCGCTCAGCCTCGGCTTCATGCGGTGGCTGGCCTGATTACAGCCGTGTGACCTTGGCGATCAGCCAGAAGTACAGCCGGTACGGCAGCAATCGCGCCAGCCGCAGGCTGTTGGTGAATTTCCTTGGGAAGTGGATGTGGAACTCGCCGCGCTCCATGCCGCGTATCAGTTGGTGCGCGGCGTCCGGGGCCGTCATCAATTCCGGCATCGGAAAGTCGTTGCCCTTGGTGAGCGGCGTGTCGACGAAGCCGGGGTTGATCTGATACACCGCGATGCCTTTGGGCCGCAGGTCGAAGTACAGCGATTCGGTCAGGTTGATCAGGGCGGCCTTGGTCGGGCCGTACACCAGCGCTTTCGGCAAGCCGCCGTAGCCGGCCACCGAGCCGACGATGCCGATGCCGCCGCTGCCCCGCTTCAGCAGCATCGGCAACACCGCGTCGAGGCAGTTGAAGACGCCGCGCAGATTCAGGTCGATCAGCCGGTTGGCGGCGGCCAGGTCGAAGCTGTCGGCGCGCATTTCGTTGTAGCCGCCGGCCACCAGCAGCACCAGGTCGATGCGCGGCCATGCGGCCAGAATGGCGTCGCGCGCCGCGAGCACGCTGGCGTGGTCGGTCACGTCGAGCGCCAGCGGTAGCATGCGTGACTGGGACAGTTCCTCCAATGCCGCCTGGCGCCGCGCCGATATCGCCACCTGCGCGCCTTTGCTCTGCAACTCGTTCGCGGTGGCGGCGCCGATGCCGGTGGAGGCGCCGATGATCCATACGTATTTGCCGGCCCAGCTGCCGACGACGGGATTCATGCTCATTGCGGCACCTGCGCTTCGCGGCGGTTGAAGGCGACCGTCAGGCTGCCGAGGCCGAAGCCGAACTTGCTCATCGAGGCGCGGTTGAGCATCACGCGGTCGTCGATCAGGTACAGCCAGTCGTCGAAGTCGACGTTGTACACCTTGTCGTCGACCGGCAGCGCCAGCACGTAGCGCAAGCGCATGGCGTTGCCGGCGACGTCCACGCTGGCTTCGCCCACCACGTCGGGCGCGGTGCCGGTGTAGCGGCCGGGGGCGGTTTTACGCAAGGTCCAGACGCGGCGCTGTTTGCTGCCGTCGGAGTAGCTGAATTCTTCGTCCAGCGTGCCGACGTCGCCGTCCCAATGGCAGCGCATCAGGACCGTGAAGCGCTTTTGCACCGTGCCGCTGCGATCCTGGAACATGCCGTGCACGTCGAGCGTGCCGTTGAAGTAGCGCTGGATATCCAGCTTGGGCGATTGCTGCGCGTAGTGTTCCGGTTGCACCGGGGTTGCGCAGCCGGTCAGCAATGCTGCGGCGATCAATATGGCGGCGCAAAGGCGTGGTGGGTTCATGGTCGGCTCCTGTTCAACAATCGCGCAAGGGGGCGCGCCACAGCAGTGCGGCGGCCAGCAGTTTCAGACAGCAGGGCAGCAAGGCGTAGGCGAACGATAGCGCGCCCAGTCCTTGCCCGGTGCCGGGCACGTAGCCCAGCCATTCAAGCGTGGGCAGCACGACGCCGGCGGCCAGCGCCAGCGTCATTTGCACGCCCCAGTTCCAGACGCCGAAATAGGCGGCTTCGCGCTGGCCGCTGTCGCCGGCGCGGGCGATGACGCCGGCCAGCAGCGCCGGCGGCAGTGCGAGATCGGCGCCCAGCGCCAGGCCGGAGAGCAGGCAGATGATGGCGTAGGAGATCGCGTCGCCAGGGCCCAGGCCCCAGGCCCAGATGAAGACCACGGCGGTCAGCAGCATGCTGCCTGCCCAGGCGCGCGCTTCGCCGACGCGCTGCGCGATCGCTGGCCATGCGGCCATCGAGGCGGCGGCGCTGGCGAAGTACGCCAGCAGGAACAAGCCGGCGTTTGCGCCCAGTTTCAGGCGGTCTTCAGCGAAGAACAGGAACAGCGTGGCCGGGATGGAGGCGGCGACGCCGTTGATCATCAGGACCAGGAACAGCACGCGAAAGCGGCGCTGACTGAACGGCGCCAGCGCGGCGGAGAAGCCAAGTCGCACGCCGGCGGCTGCGTGGTCGGCCGCGTTCGCGTCGGCGTCGGCGTGGGCGGCGGCGACGGCGGCGGGGCCCGCAACGACGCGGGCGGCGGCAGCGGCGGCGGCGGCGGCGTGGGCGGCGGGAGTGGCGAAGGCGCGCGGTGGGCGCGGGGCCTTGCGCAGCAGGAGCGCGGCGGCGGCCAGCAGCACGACGGCGAAGGTCACGCTCAATACGTCGTAGCCGAAGACGGCCGGCACCGCGGCCGCCGTCATCACCCCGAGCAGGCCGCAGCTCTCGCGCACCGCCGCCACGCGCGCGCGTTCTCCCGGTTGCTGCGTCAGCGCCGCACCCCAACTTTGATGCGCGATGGTTGCCAGGCTAAAGCCCGTGTACACCAACATCAGCGCCCCCAGAAACCAACCCAGCGCAAGCCCGCCAGCCAGCACCGGCGGATGAAACAGCGCCGCATACCCTGCAAGCAGCAACGGCAACGCGATCAGCACAAACCTCGGATACGCCCCACCCGACCGCGTGATCCACCACCCCAACAACGGATCGACGAACGCCGCCGCCGTGCGCGCCGCCAGCAGCGCCGCACCGATCACGGCCAGCGTCAGCCCGCCGCGCTGCGCGTAAAACTGCGGAACATACACATAGATCGGCAGCGCCAGCATCGCCAACGGCATGCCGAACACGCCGTAAAAAAACATCGCAGCCCGCGCCAGCGGCCTCACGGCCTGGGCGCCGCGTCGCGCAACAGCGCCGCGCGCAGCTTCGGCGCGCTGGTCGCGGGATCGAGCCAGATGCCGACGAAGGCCTGCGCGAAGGCCGGATCGGCCACCATCGCCAACTCCTTGCCGTCACGGTAGAAGCGCATGCCCTGCCCCGGCAGGAACACACCGCTCAAGCGACTGCCCTCCTGCACATCCGGGAAAATCGCCTTCATCTTCTGCAACCACGCGGCGCGCTGCGCCTCGCTGCCGGCGCCGGTCTTCTCCATCTGATCGACGCTGGCCTCGGCGATCTTGCGGCCGCTCAGCGAGCGCGCATAGCGCAGGTCCAGCACCAGCGGCGCGGTCGCGCTGTACCCCTGCGGCCCCACCCACAACTCGGCCGAATAAATCGTCAAGCCGAACCAGGTAAAAGTACCCTGTCCCGACAAACGCGGATTGCCCAACTCCTGCGTCACGTAATCCGGCGCAGCATGCAATGGCCCCGAAGCCAGCAGCAACGCGCACAGACACCACCGCAGCAACGCGCGCACGGCTAGTCCTTGACCAGGGTGAACTGCATCACATCGGTATTCCCGGCGCGGAAAGCCGCCTCGCAATACGCCAGATAGAACTCCCAGGTCAGCATGAAGCCCTGATCGAAGCCCTGCTCCGCCACCGCCTCGCGCTGCGCCAGGAAACTGCGGCGCCATTGCAGCAGCGTGTCCGCGTAATCGATCCCGAAGCGGAACTCATCTGCCACGCGCAAACCGTGCAGGCCCGCCATGCGGCGGAACTCCGACGGCGACGGCAGCATCCCGCCCGGGAAGATGTATTGCTGTATGAAGTCGGTCCCCTTCCGATAGCGCTCGAACAAACCATCGTCGATGGTGATGGTCTGGATGCAGGCGCGCCCGCCCTGCTTCAGGTTGCGCGCCACGCACTCGAAATAGCTCGGCCAATAACTCTCGCCAACCGCCTCGAACATCTCGATCGACGCGACGGCATCGAACTGCCCCTCGCAATCGCGGTAATCGCACAGCCGCAGATCGGCCGACGCGGCCAAGCCGGCTTTCGCCAGCCGCTGCTGCGCATACGCCAGCTGCTCGGTCGACAAGGTCAACCCCGTCACATGCGCCCCCGCCTCGCCCGCCGCCGTCTCCGCGAAACCGCCCCAGCCGCAACCGATCTCCAGCACCCGCGCACCCGGCTGCAAATCCAGCTGGCCGACGATGCGGCGATACTTCGCCATCTGCGCCGCCGCCAGGTCGCCGCCGTCGCCGTGGCGGAAGATCGCGCTGGAATACGTCATCGTCGGATCCAGCCATAGCTGATAGAACGCATTGCCGATATCGTAGTGTGCATGGATGTTCTTGCGGCTGCCGGCGCGCGAATTGCGGTTCATCAGATGCTTCAGCCGATACAGCAGGCTGCCCCACCAGCTGCCATAGACCAGTTGCTCGATCTCGTCGCGGTTGCGGATCAACAGCTCGATCAGCCCCACCAGGTTATCGGTCTTCCAGTCGCCCGCGATGAACGATTCGGCGAAACCGATATCGCCCGAACGCATCGCCGCGCCGCACAGCTTCCAGTTCTTCAGCTCCAGCACGATCGGAAACGAACCGTCGCCGAACAGCTGATACGCGCCGTCCGGCCGTTGCAGCAGCAGCGCGCCATGCTTCAAGCCTTGCAGCATCTTGATGATCAAGCGCGCGGAGGCGGGCGGCTTGGCCGCTGTGTGGTTCGCCATCGGCGTCATGGCGCCCAGGGATTTGGTATTCATCGTGACACCTTCTGTTCAGGCGGTACAGGTTTGGAAAAGAACGGCACGCGGCGCAGCCACAGCTTGAGCGCCTGCCAGTGGATGCGCGCCATCACGCCGAACGTCATCAGCGGGAACGTGAAGAAAGCGCGCATCGCATTGCGGTCGTTGAGCGGCGTGGCGCGGCCGGACAGGCTGGTCTCCAGCAGCGGCCCGTCGCCGTCGTCGTAGTCGATGCAGGCCAGCGTCTGCTCGCTGCCGGCGTGCGGCCCTGCGCTGCGCCGGCCGGCGAAGAAACGGAAGCGATAGCCGCCACGCACTTCGCAAAACGGCGACACATGAAAAATCTTGCGCGCCGCAAGCTCCTCGGCGACGCCGATCGCGCCGCCCGTCTCCAGCAGATAGCAATGGCGTTCGCCGAAGGTGTTGTGCACATCGGCGACGATGGCGCGCAGCGCGCCGTCGCGGCGGTGGCAAAACCAGAACGACACCGGATTGAACACATAGCCCAGCACGCGCGGCATGGTCTGCAGCCAGATTTCGCCGTCGGCGTCGTGCACGCCTTGCGCCGCCAGCAGGCCGTCTATCCATTGCAGCAAAGGCTGGCGGCCGTCGCCATGATCGCTGTCGTGGAAGGACAGCAGGTTGCGGCGGTTGCGCGAAAAAAAACGGCAGCCGAAATCGCCGGCGCCCAGGCTGCGCAACGGTAGCCGGATGAAATACATCCCATAGCGGAAGCCGTGCCGCACCGGCCGCAGACGCAGATGCCGCACCTGGCCGAAGCACAGCTGCGGCGCAGGCGAAGACGCGATGGCGTCAGGCCGCACGGGCCACCCGCTGACGCGCGGCGATGGCGTCGGCCACCGCCAGGCCGGAACGCAGGCCGTCCTCGTGGAAGCCGTAACCGGTCCATGCGCCGGCGAACCAGATCTTGTTGCGGCCCTGGATATCGTGCAGGCGCTGTTGCGCCGCCACCGCCGCCGCATCGAACACTGGATGCGCATACGAAAACTCGCGCAGCACGCTGCCCGGCGCCGGCTCGGTCAAGGGATTCAACGACACGATCACCGGCTGCTCGAACGGCAAGGGCTGCAACTTGTTCAACAGGTAGTGCACGCACACGCGCTGCGGTCCGTCGCCGTCGCCGCTGCCCTGGTAGTTCCACGCCGACCACGCCTTGCGCTCGGCCGGCAGGCAGCCGGTGTCGGTGTGCAGCACCGCGCGGTTGGTCTGGTAGCGCACCGATCCCAGCACGCCGCGCTCGAAGCCGTTGGCGTCGGCCAGCAAGGCCAGCGACTGGTCGCTGTGACAGGCCAGCACCACTTCATCGAAGCGCTGTTCGCCGTAGGCGGTGGTCAGCAGCACGCCCTGCGGGCCGCGCGCCAGCGCCAGCACCGGCGTATTCAGATGACGATCCGGTATCGCCTGCAGCATACGTTCGACATAGCGGCGCGAACCGCCGAGCACCGTATGCCACTGCGGCCGGTCGTTCACTTGCAGCAGGCCATGGTTATGGCAGAATTGCACGAAGCTGGCCAACGGAAAAGCGAGCATCTGCTCGGAGGGGCAAGACCAAATGCACGCCGCCATCGGTAATAAATACCAATCGCGGAACTGGCTGCTGTATCCTTGTTCCAGCAGATAAGCACCCAGGCTCATCTTCGGCGTCCGGCCCCGCGCCAGCGCGGTGGCGGCCTGGTTGAACCGAAGAATATCGCGCAGCATGCGCAGGAAAGCCGGACGGAACAGATTGCCGCGTTGGCAGAACACCTGGTCCAGATTGCCGCCGGCCCACTCCAGCATGCGCCCGCCCGTCGGCAACTTGACGGAGAAGCCCATATCACTGGGCGCCGTGCTGACATCCAGTTCCTCGAACAAGGCGGTCAGGCGCGGATACGTTTGGTGGTTGAACACCAGGAATCCGGTGTCGACCCCATGCGTGATGCCATCGAAAGTCACGTCGACGGTATTGCTGTGGCCACCGAAGTAGCTGCCGGACTCGAACAGGCTGACCTGATGGCCCGCCTCCACCAGACGATAAGCGCAGGACAAACCCGAAATTCCGCTACCTACAACAGCTATCTTCATTATTTTTCACCTGGTTGAAATAATTTTGTCCTGGACAAAACTAGGGCAAAGACGATAATCAGTTAATTAGTTCTAGATGTCAACTGTGTGTCGTGGACAAGCTCCTAACCGAAAGTTATACGCAACAAAGTCGGTATCGGATGCAGTAACTTTCACAGTCGAAACGAATGTAAAATGCAGGTCGCGCCAAGACGCAATGGTCGAAAACGCATGTGCACCCGGACCCCGTGCCAACCCCTCGCGACTGCCCAAAACAGCAGCCGTTTAATGCCTGATGACAACTAAAGCTTCCTTACAACCAGTATCCAGCACGATCAGCGACGTCGAGCGCGATACCGGCGTGGCCAAGGAAACGCTGCGCGTCTGGGAGCGTCGCTACGACTTCCCGCAACCGCTGCGCGATCCGAATGGCGAGCGCGTCTATCCCATCGACCAGGTCCACAAGCTGCGCCTGGTCAAGCGGCTGATCGACCTCGGCTTCCGTCCCGGCAAGGTGATCAAGTACAGCGCCGACGAATTGCAGGCGCTGACCGGCAAGGCCACCGGCGCCGCCAACGGCACGACGGCGGCCGCGCCCGAGCTGCAAACTTATCTGGAATTGTGCAAAAGCCATCAAATGGAAGCGCTGCGCCGCAAGCTGTCGCAGGCCTTGCTGATGATGGGCTTGAAGAGTTTCGTCACCGAGCTGGTGGCGCCGCTGACCGCGCTGGTCGGCGAAGCCTGGGCCAGCGGCGCGCTGGCCACGTTCGAAGAGCATTTATATACGGAGTCGCTGACGGTGGTGATGCGCAGCGCGATCTTCGCCATGCCGCAAGCGAGCAGCAGCAACGCCGGCGCGCCGCGCATCATGCTGACCACCCTGCCGCAGGAGCGTCACGGCCTGGGCCTGCTGATGGCCGAGGCGATGTGCGTGGCCGAAGGCGCGCACTGCATCTCGCTGGGCGTGCAGACGCCGCTGCTCGACATCGTCGAAGCGGCGCGGGTGCAGCGGGTCGACATCATCGCGCTGTCGTTCTCGGTGGCGATGAATCCGCGCCAGGCGCTGGACGGGCTGGCCGAGCTGCACACGCGGCTGGCCGGCGGCGCCGAACTGTGGGCCGGCGGCGGCAACGCCGCGCTGAAGCGGCGGCGTCCGCCGTTCGTGCGGGTGTTCGCGCTGGCCGACATCTCCGGCGCCATCGCCGAATGGCGCATGCGCCATGTGAACGCCGCCGCCGGCTGACCACCCCGCACGGCGCTCAGCCCAGGGTCAGACCCCGTACGGGGTCTGACCCTTCCGGTTGGGGGTGCGGGTTAGCGCTCTGGTAAAATACCAATCTTTCCCCGTGTCCGGCGCTGCCGGGCATCAGCTTGAAGCGCCCCCAACCACACATCCATGTTTAGTTTCTTCAAGAAAAAACCCGTCGCCCCCGAAGTGCCCGAGGTCATCGCCCCGGCGTCCGCCCCCACTCCCGCGCTGCCCGCTTCGTCCGATCCCGAGCCGCTGTTCGCCATCGAAGAGCCGGCGCAGAAGCAATCGTGGATGTCGCGCCTGAAGGCCGGCCTGTCGAAAACCTCCAGCAACCTGTCGATCCTGTTCGTCGGCGCCAAGATCGACGAGGCGCTGTACGAGGAACTGGAAGCGGCGCTGCTGATGTCCGACGCCGGCATCGACGCCACCGAATACCTGCTCGACGCGCTGCGGCAAAAGGTCAAGGACGACAAGCTGCTCGACGCCGCCGCCGTCAAGGCCGCGCTGAAGCAACTGATGATCGACCTGCTGTCGCCGCTGGAACGCAAGTTCGAGCTGGGCCGCCACCAGCCGACGGTGATGATGATCTCCGGCGTCAACGGCGCCGGCAAGACCACCACCATCGGCAAGCTCGCCAAGCACATGCAGTCGCACGGCCAATCGGTGCTGCTGGCCGCCGGCGACACCTTCCGCGCCGCCGCCCGCGAGCAATTGATGGTCTGGGGCCAGCGCAACAACATCACCGTGATCTCGCAAGCGTCCGGCGACCCGGCCGCTGTCTCGTTCGATGCGGTGCAGTCCGGCAAGGCCAAGGGCCTGGACGTGGTCATGATCGACACCGCCGGCCGCCTGCCGACCCAATTGCACCTGATGGAAGAGCTGAAGAAAGTCCAGCGCGTCATCGGCAAGGGCATGGACGGCGCACCGCACGAAACGCTGCTGGTGATCGACGGCAATACCGGGCAAAATGCGCTGGCGCAGGTGAAAGCCTTCGACGACGCCCTCAAGCTGACCGGCCTGATCATCACCAAGCTTGACGGCACCGCCAAGGGCGGCGTGCTGGCGGCGATCGCGCGCGTGCGGCCGGTACCGGTGTACTTCATCGGCATCGGTGAAAAGATTGAAGACCTGCAGCCTTTCGTGGCTGCCGAATTTGTTGAAGCCCTGCTCGGATAAGCCCTCTATGATTGAATTCCGGAACGTCTCGAAACAATACTCCCCCGACGCGATGGCGCTGCGCGACGTCTCGTTCACGGTGGAGAAAGGCGAACTGGTCTTCCTTGCCGGCCCATCCGGCGCCGGCAAATCCACGCTGTTGAAAATGATCGCCGCCATGGAGCGCCCCAGCGCCGGCCAGGTGATCGTCAACGGCCAGGACATCGCCAAGATCAAGTCCAGCGCCGTGCCCTTCCTGCGCCGCAACCTCGGCCTGATCTTCCAGCAGCAGCGCCTGCTCACCGACCGCAACATCCTGGCCAACGTCATGATGCCGCTGCTGGTGACCGGCGCCTCGCGTCACCAGGCCGAGCAGCGCGCCCGCGCCGCGCTCGACAAGGTCGGCCTGCTCGACCGCGCCGACTCGCAGCCGCTGGCCCTGTCGGGCGGCGAGCAGCAGCGCGTGTCGATCGCGCGCGCCATCGTCAACCGGCCGCAAGTGATCCTGGCCGACGAGCCGACCGCCAACCTCGACCGCGCCAGCGCCAACAAGGTGCTCGACGCGCTGAAGGCCTTCCACTCGGTCGGCGTCACCTGCCTGATCTCCAGTCACGACGAGCAGATGCTGGACGCCGCCGCGCGCGTCATCCATCTCAAGCACGGCCAACTGGAGGTGGCGGCATGACGTACTGGTTCCGCCAACACCGCTACGCGCTGGCCGCCGCGCTGGTCCACCTGCGCCGCTCGCCGGGCGGTTTCCTGTTCAATATCCTGGTGGTGGCGATCGCGCTGGCGTTGCCGTTCACCGGCGTGACGCTGCTCGACAACGTGCGGCCGATGTCGGAGCAGCTGTCGGTCGATCCCGAGATCAGCGTGTTCCTGAAGCAGGACACGCCGCGCGAGCAGGCCGAAGGCATGGCCGTGCTGCTGCGCCAGACAGTCAAGGACAAGCAGGCCAAGATCGTCTTCACGCCGCGCGAAAAAGCGCTGGACAACCTGAAAACCAAAAGCGGCCTGGCCGACGTGCTGACCACGCTGGGCGAGAACCCGCTGCCGGACAGCTACGTGCTGAAGCTGGACGCCTTCCGCAACGCCCAGGCCGGCGGCGACGTCGACCAGTTGGCCGAAGAGATCCGCGCCCTGCCCGGCGTCGACACGGTGCAGGTCGATTCGGCCTGGGTCAAGCGCCTGGCCGCGCTGATCAATGTGCTGCGGCTGGCGCTGTTGCTGCTGGCGGCGACCTTGGGCACGGTGGTGATCGCCGTCATCTTCAACACCATCCGCCTGCAGGTGATGACGCAGCGCGAGGAAATCCTGGTATCCAAGCTGATCGGCGCCACCGACAGTTTCATCCACCGCCCGTTCTATTACACCGGCGCGCTGCTGGGCCTGTGCGCCGGCGGCCTGGCGCTGGGCGCGGTGACGCTGGCGCTGCGCCCGCTGAACACGGCGATTGCCGAATTTGCAAGATTGTACGCCTCCGAATTCCAGCTGGCGCCGCTGCCGCCGCTGGCGATGGGCGGCCTGCTGGCGCTGTCCGCCGGCCTCGGCCTGATCGGCGCCTTGCTGTCCGTGCAACGCCACCTGTCCAAACTGAACTAGTCCCCTCCACCCTTCGGTGCGTCCACGCACGGAAGGGCTCCCTTCCCCGGCCTAAGATTAAGTCAGGCCTAAGCTCCGGCGCGCATGCTGTTTAAAAGAAGCCATGATGCCTAGAAACCCCATAGTATTTTCACTATCGGGCCTATAGATTTTTGGTGATTGGCACTCAACGAAGGAGAGTGCTAATATACTTGAACTGAAGAGCAATAGAGTTCTCTGCAGCAACAGTCATACATCGAGCGAAGGAATGATAATGAACGCACCGACCGCGCTGGTACCTAGCAACAATAGTGCTTTGGGACTCGGGTTCACTGGCAACCTGGGCAACCTGGACGCCTACATTTCGGCCGTCAACCGCCTGCCGATGCTGACGCACGCCGATGAAATGTCGCTGGCGAAGCGTCTGAAAGAAAACAACGATCTGGGCGCCGCCCAGGAAATGGTGCTGTCGCACCTGCGCCTGGTGGTGTCGATCGCCCGCGGTTACCTGGGCTATGGCCTGCCGCACGCCGATCTGATCCAGGAAGGCAATATCGGCCTGATGAAAGCCGTCAAGCGTTTCGACCCGGACCAGGGCGTGCGCCTGGTGTCGTACGCGATGCACTGGATCAAGGCCGAGATGCATGAATACATCTTGAAAAACTGGCGTCTGGTCAAAGTGGCGACCACGAAGGCACAGCGCAAGCTGTTCTTCAACCTGCGCAGTCACAAGACCGGCCTGGACGCGATGACGCCTGCACAAATCGACCAATTGGCCAAGACGCTGGACGTCAAACGCGAAGAAGTGATCGAAATGGAAACCCGTCTGAGCGGCCGCGACATCGCCCTGGAATCGCCGAACGACGATGAAGACGACAAGTTCGCCCCGATCGCCTACCTGTCGTCGGATCTGAGCGAGCCGACCCGCGTGCTGGAAGCCGAACAGGTGACCCGTCTGCAATCGGAAGGCTTGGAGCAGGCGTTGGGCAAGCTGGATCCACGTTCGCGTCGCATCGTCGAAGCGCGCTGGCTGGCCAACGACGACGGCTCCGGCGCGACGCTGCACACGCTGGCGGACGAGTTCGGCGTATCGGCCGAGCGCATTCGCCAGATCGAATCGGCCGCGCTGAAGAAAATGAAGGGTTCGCTGGCAGCGTTCGTTTAAAAACCGGGGTCAGTTCCGGCATCGTGCCACGGGCTCTGCTGTAGATGCGCTACAGCAGAGCCCGTGGCACGATGCCGGAACTGACCCCGGTTTATTTTGTTTTAGGTTGCCAGGCCCTTGGCCAGCAGCTCGGCTACCAGCTGGTTCATATCCAGCTCGCGCTCTTTGGATTGCGTGTGCAGTTGCTGCACCAGATCGCCGTTCAGCTTGACCGCGAACGGCACCAATCCCAATTCCTGATCACGCTTGCGTTGCTCTTTTTTGTCGACGACGTCGGCCGCCTTGCCGAAACCCGCTCCTGGGGCGATCATCTTGCCCATCAGTTTCTTGGCGTCACTTTTCGCCATGCCGGTTTTTTTCATGATATGTCCTGGTTGATTCAAAGCAGACATTCTACGCAGCTTGGGCAAGGTGCGCGGACTTAGTTTGATGCGGCGCTGCAAGCACGCGGTTCGTGCGCCGCCGACGTGATCTTTTTGTTAAGCTTGCTTCCACTTCGAGGGAGGACTATCGTGAAAAAAACAATATTGCGGCAACTGATCGTGCTGCCCTTGCTAGCCGCCATCATGGCCATGCTGTACGCCTGCGGCGCCGCCACCGGCGCCGGTCGCCAGGCCAGTGTCGCGCCTGTGCGCTTCAGCAATAACTACGTGTTGCGCCAGGGCGGCAGCGTCGCCATCACGCCGGCCACCACGTCACCCGCAGCACCCGCCCTGGCGGCGACCGCGCCGGTGGTGCGGCTGGAACGCGTCAACGACAGCCGCTGCCGCACCGGCGATGTCTGCGTCTGGGCCGGCTATATCAGCTACAGCTTCACGCTGACCAAGCCCGACGGCGCCAACAGCAGCTTCGTGCTGTCCGACAGCATGCCAAACGGCAAACCCAGCGTCACGCTGGAAGGACTGACCTTCACCTTGGCCGGCGTCGAACCGCAAGAAGTGCCGGCAAAAAATCAACCTGCGCCGGATTATCGGGTAAGCTTAAAGGTGAGCAATATTTCATCACCTTAAATAGACGCCCACATGACACCGATCCGCTCCGCCCGCACCGTCCTCGTCTCCTCCATCATCCTCTCGCTGTCCTTCCCCGCTTACGCCAAGACACCGGTCGCCACCGGCACCGGCGGCGCGGTCGCGACCATCAGCGAGCCGGCCTCGAAAGCCGCGCTGGCCATCCTCAACAAAGGCGGCAACGCCATCGACGCGGCGGTCGCGGCGGCGGCCACGCTGGGCGTGACCGATCCGTTCAGCTGCGGCATCGGCGGCGGCGGTTTCATGGTGATCTACCTGGCCAAGGACAAGCGCGTGATCACCATCGATCACCGCGAAACCGCGCCGGCCGCGTTCACGCCGGCCGTGTTCCAGGAAAACGGCAAGGCTATGGATTTCGAGACGGCGGTCGCCAGCGGCCGCTCGGTCGGCGTGCCGGGCACGGTGCGCGGCTGGCACGAGGCGCTGGACCGCTACGGCTCGATGTCGTTCAAACAGGTGCTGGCGCCGGCGATCGCGGTCGCCAGCGACGGCTTCAAGGTCAACGATAATTTCTCGCATCTGGTCGAAGGCAACGTCGGCAAGTTCAGCAAGTTCCCCGCCACCGCCGCGCTGTATCTGAAGAACGGCAAGGCGATCGCGGCAGGCACCACCTTGCGCAATCCCGATCTGGCCAAGGCGTATCGCGATTTGGCGGCCGGCGGCGTCAAGGCCTTCTATCAGGGCAAGATGGCGAAGGCGGTGGCCGACGCGGTGCAGGCCAACGGCGGCAAGGTCACGCTGGCCGATCTGTCCAACTACGAAGCGCGTCTGCGCCAGCCGGTGCACAGCACCTATCGCGGATATGATTTATACGGTATGCCGCTGCCGAGCAGCGGCGGCGTGGCGGTGGCCGAGGCGCTCAACATCCTCGAAGGCTACGATCTCAAGTCCATGCCGCGCGAGAAAGCGGAACACCTGTACCTGGAGGCCAGCCGCCTCGCCTTCGCCGACCGCAACGCTTATCTGGCAGACCCGGAATACGTCGAAGCGCCGGTGGCGGGCCTGATCAGCAAGGAATACGCCGCGCGCCGCCGCGAGTTGATCAATCCGGCCCAGGCCAGCGTGCAGGCGCCGGCCGGCGATCCTTATCCGTTCCAGAACGACGTCAGCTATCCATTGCGCCCCAACGCCAACAAGCTGCTGGCCGAAGGCGCGCACACCACCCACCTGACGGTGTCGGACAAGGACGGCAATATCGTCTCCTACACCTACACCATCGAATCGTGGGGCGGCAGCGGCATCGTGGTGCCGGGCTACGGCTTCCTGCTGAATAACGAGATGACCGACTTCGATTTCTCCGGCCCGCATCCGAACGTGCCGGAAGCCGGCAAGCGCCCACGCAGCAGCATGTCGCCGACGCTGGCCTTCAAGGACGGCAAGCCGGCGTTCTCGGTCGGCAGCCCAGGCGGCGCGACCATCATCACCACCGTGCTGCAGACGATCTTCAACTACGTCGACCTGGGCATGTCGATGGCGGATGCGGTCAACGCGCCGCGCCTGTCGGAGCGCAACGGCATGGCGACCGATGTGGAGCCGGGATTCGTCGGCAGCGCGCAGGCCAGGGCGCTGGAGAAAACCGGTCAGCATTGGGATCAGAATCCGGAGGAGATCGGCGCTGCCAATGCGCTGGTGTTCAACCCGGACGGCACCGTCACGGCGGTCAGCGAGGGCAAGCGCCACGGTGTCGGCAGCGCGCTGGTGCAGAAGAGCGCGCACTAGACGCCAAGGCGGTGGCTGAACAGCGGCATGCGCACGTCGGGGGAATCGCGATAGGTCCATGTCAGCTGCTGCAGCCAGGTTTGCAGCGACAGCGCCTTGTGCTGGTCGCGCATCAGCGATAGCAACGCCTCCAGCGCGCCGGCGGCCAGTGCGCAGGCCAGCGCGTAGTGCGGGCAGTCCGCCGCGCCGGCCCCGTGCCCTTGCCCATGCCCGTACCCCAGGCCGTACGCGCGGCCGCCGCGCAGGTCGCGGCTGGCGGCGGCCAGCACCAGCAGTATTTCCTGTCCCGTCTTTAACGATGCGCCGCCGAGCTCGCAGTCGCGCATGACGACGCGGCGCGTGTTTTGCACCGGCGGATCGAAACGGCTGACCGCCTGCACCAGCGCGTCGGCGTCTTCGGGGCCGCAGCGTTCATCCTCGGGTTCGCGCAGCAGCGCCAGCACGCCGTTGCCGATCAGGGCGCTGGCCGCTTCATAGACCAGCGTCGGCAAGGCCGCGTGGCCAGCGCCGGCCAGGCTCACCATGGTCAGCTCGGGTACACAGATCATCCACTGCGCCAGCCTGTCGCGGCGCCATAGGCGGCGGCCGATCAGCTGCGCCAACGCGCGCGCCTTGGATGCGTCGACGCCGGCCGCGCCGGCGGCGGCGGTCGCCGGCGCGCGGCAGCATGGATGCCGCATCACCTCATCAACGCCGGCCGCGCTGGCCGCGACCCACATCTGCAGGCATGCGTCGAAATGCCAGCCACGCCTTGCGGCCAGCTGGTCGTAGTAGCCATACGGATCCGCATGGCTGACGGCGGCCACTGGATGTCCCGGACCTGGATGCGTCAGCGGCAAAGGCAGATCGTAGGGTTTCATCGTCGCTCCGCGGCTAAGCCATGATTAAGAATCTGCTCACAATATACAGTTGGCCAAACGGCCCCGCCATCACTCACATGGGAGATAAAATGAAAAACTGGATGCGCGCCAACAAGGGCTTCTTGATGTTCCTGATGCTGTTCGGGATCTTCCGCACCGCCGTCGCCGACTGGAATCCCATCCCGTCGGCGTCGATGCACCCCAACCTGCTGGAGGGTGACGTGGTGTTCGTCAACCGCCTGGCTTACAACGTCAAGGTGCCGTTGACCGACATCGTGCTCGGCCAGACCGGCGAACCGCAGCGCGGCGACATCGTCACCTTCTCCTCGCCCGCCAACGGCATGCGGCTGATCAAGCGCGTCATCGCGCTGCCGGGCGACCGCGTCGAAATGCGCAACGAGCAGCTCATCATCAACGGCAAGCAGGCCGGCTACGCCACCATCGACCGTGCCACCGAATCCATCAAGGGCGTCGGCGACATCGCGGCGGTGCGCCTCGGCGAATCGCTGGGCGACCGCAGCCACGCCATCCAGGTGATGCCGCAGTTGCAGGCGCGCCGCGATTTCGCCGAGCTCACCGTGCCGCCCGGCCAGTACATGATGTTGGGCGATAACCGCGACAACAGCGAAGACTCGCGCTACATCGGCATGGTGCCGCGCGCGCTGCTGATCGGCCGCGCCGAGCGCGTGCTGGCGTCGGCCGACATCATGGGCAACTGGGCGCCGCGCACCGAGCGTTTCGGCATGAGCCTTTACCCGTGATTTACGGCGCCGGCGATGCTATGATGACTGGCACAATTCATAACATTTCCGGCGCCAACCATGATCGAATTCCAGGGACTGTCCAAAGTCTATGGCGGCTTTAAGGCCGTCAAGCCGCTGACCTTGTCGGTGCGGCGCGGCGAGGTGTTCGGCTTCCTCGGCCCCAACGGCGCCGGCAAGACCACCACCATCCGCATGATGATGGGCATCCTGGTGCCCAGCGCCGGGCAGGTGCTGATCGACGGCCTCGATTGCCACGCCGAGCCGGCCGAGGTCAAGCGCCGCGTCGGCTACCTGCCCGACACCCCGATCTTCTACGACTACCTGCGCGGCCGCGAGATCCTGCAATTCGTCGCCGAGATGCACGGCTATCCGCGCGCCGAAGCGGCCGAACGCGGCGCGCGCCTGCTGGCGGAATTCGGCCTGGAGGAAGCGGCCGAGGACTACGCCGTCAACTACTCGCTGGGCATGAAGAAGCGCCTCGGCCTGGCCTGCGCGCTGATCCACGACCCGGCGGTGCTGATCCTCGATGAGCCGATCAACGGCCTCGATCCGCGCGCCTCGCGCGAGGTGCAGGAACGCCTGCTGGCGGCGGCCGCGCGCGGCGTCACCATCTTCGTCTCCACCCACCTGCTGGCCATGGCGGAAAAGCTGTGCGACCGCGTCGGCATCATCCATCATGGCCAGCTGGTCGCCACCGGCACGCTGGACCAGCTGCGCGCCGATGCATCGGCCAGCGGCTCGCTGGAGGATGTGTTCCTGAAGATCACCAGCGAAGCCGAGCGCGAGACCGAGCAATGATGCGGCAGCCGACGCCCATCCGCGCCATCTGGCTGATGACCCGGATGCGGCTGACGCGCCAGTACAACCTGCTGAGCAACGGCTTGTTCCGGAAGTCCCGCAAGAAGAAAGCGCGCGACGGCGGCGCCGGCAAGGGCGGCAGCCAGTGGATCCTGACCATGGTGGTGGCGCTGTTCATGCTGTTCTCGGTGGCCAGCCTGTCGAACGGCGTGGTGCTCAACATGCAGTGCCAGCTCGATCCCGCCAGCGAATGCCGGTGGAGCGACAAGCACGGCGAGCTGCGCACCGATCTCGAAACGGCGGCCGACGAGCTGGCGACCGCGCCCTTCACGCCGGCGCTGGTGCAGGGCCTGACGATGGAGCTGTCGATCCTGTTCGTCATCGCGGTGCTGCTGCCCTTGGGCAGCAAGGAATTGGCGCAGCCGGACTGGGACCTGGAGTGGCTGGTCACGATGCCGGTGCGGCGCTCGACGCTGTTGTGGGGACGCGTGCTGGAACGCAGCGCCAGCAACATCACCGGCATGTTCGCGCTGGCGCCGGCCTACGGCATGATCGCCTGGCATTCCGGCTTCGCCTGGAGCGCGCCGCCGATCGCGCTGCTGGCCGCTGTCGTGCTGCTGCCGCTGGCCGCGCTGCTGCACACGCTGACCGACACCGGCTTGCGCATGTGGCTGCCGGCGTCGCAGCTGCGCAATCTGCAAGCGGTCGCCGGCCTGTTCAATCTGCCGCTGATCTACTTCGTCATGGCGCTCGGCATGCCGCAGGCCAGCAGCTTCGCGATGGAATGGGCACGTGGCTTCCCGGCGTGGGTCGGCTGGACGCCGCCCGGCCTGGTGCTGCAAGCGATACAGGCGCAGGATGCGCGGCAGTTGCTGACGGCGGCCGGCCTGTTGCTGGCGCAGACCGCGTTGCTGCTGTGGGGCGGCGTCGCGCTGCTGCGCCACCAGCTGCGCAACGGCGTGGTCGGTTCCGGCGTGCGCGAGAGCGCGCGGCGCAGGCCGACGGCCAACGCGGCCGCCAGCACGAAGCACAGCGGCTGGCTGTCCTCCGCTCTGTCGCCGGTCAAGCGCCGCGAGCTGCGGCTGCTGAGCCGCGACCGCAACTTCCTGTTTCAAACGCTGCTGCTGCCGGTGATTATCGTCGGCAGCCAGATGGTCTTCAACGGCAAGCTGAATAGCCTGGCCGAGCTGGGCGAGCACCACGCGATGGCGGCGGCCATCGCCTTCGGCATCGGCGTCTACGTGCTGATGCTGTCCGCCTTTCAGACGCTGAACAACGAAGGCCAGGCGCTGTGGCTGCTGTACACGGTGCCGCGCTCGATCGACAGCGTGTTGAAGGAAAAGGCGCAGCTATGGGGCGTGCTGACGATGGCCTACCCGCTGATCGTGATCGGCATCAGCGCCTGGTACACGGTGAACTTCGACTGGAGCATGCTGGTGCTGCTGCTGTCGGTCGCCGCCGGCATACCGATCTACTCGATGATCGCGGTCTCGCTCGGCGTATTCGCCTGCGACCCGCTGGCGGTCGAAGCGCGCAGCCGAGTGAAGCCCACCTACGTCTATCTCTACATGCTGCTGGCCAGCTTCTACACCTGGTCGATCTACGCCAACGCATGGTCGCAGAAACTGGTGGTGGTGGTGCTGACCGCATCGCTGTCGCTGGCGCTGTGGCAGAAGGCGCGCGACGCCCTGCCCTACCTGCTCGATCCGGCCACCGCGCCGCCGGCGCGCGTCTCCACCTCGGACGGCCTGATCGCCGCCACCGCCTTCTTTATTTTGCAAGGCATCGCGACGCTGATCCTCAGCGGCGATCCGAAGAAGATCGACATGCCGGCGGTGACCATCGCCTTCGGCCTTGCCGGACTGCTGGTGTATGGCCTGATGCGATGGGTCTACTGGCGCGCCAAGACCAGCGGCGTGCCGGCGATCCTGCGCGGCGTCGATCCATGGCTGTCGCTGCGCGCGGCGGCGCCGGCGGCGCTCGTCGCCTGTGCGGCGGGCCTGGCTTACATCACCGCCTTGCAGCACTCGTCTCTGTGGACCGAGATCGCCAAGGCCGCGACGGTGGCGGCGCACCAGCGCGGCTGGGTGGTCGCACTGGCCGTGGTGGCCGCGCCGCTGTGCGAGGAATTCATATTCAGGGGATTGATCTACGGCGGGCTGCGGCGCTCGATGCCCGCGCTGCCGGCCATGCTGGCCAGCGCCGCGATCTTCGCGGTGATCCATCCCCCGCTATCGATGCTGCCGGTGTTCGTGCTGGGGCTGTGCACCGCATGGACCTATGAGCGCAGCAAAACCCTGCTGGCGCCGATGCTGGTGCATGCGGTGTATAACGCGGCGGTGCTGGCCTGGCAGGCTCAGTCCTTGTAGCGGATGTCGGCCAGCGCGAAGGCGCCGCCGTGATAGGTGACGGCGTCGTTCGGCGGCGGATAGGCGCCGGTGTCCGGGAACATGGCGGCGAATTGCTTCGAGCTGTCCTTCGGATTGAAACCCAGGTGCGACGCCTTGCTGTTGTTCCACCACTTGGCCTCGTTGTTCGAGGCGCCGAACAAGATGGTGAAGCCGACGCGCGGCGTGAACAGCGAGCAGCGCAGCGCCTCGACCAGATCGTCGTAGCTGAGCCACGTCACCATCATGCGCGCGTTGGCCGGCTCCGGGAACGAGGAACCGATGCGCAGGCACACCGTCTCCAGACCGGTGCGGTCGTAGTAATAGCTGGCCAGCTGCTCGCCGAAGCACTTGCTGACGCCGTAGAAGCTGTCCGGACGCGTGCGCGCATCGGCGTCGATGTAATCGGTGTTGCGGTAGAAGCCGACGGTGTGGTTCGAACTGGCGAACACGATGCGCTTGGCGCCGTGCTTGTGCGCCGCCTCGTACAGGTTGGCGGTGCCGATGATGTTGGCCTGCACGATATTCTCGAAAGTGTTTTCGGTCGAGATGCCGCCGAAGTGCAGCACCGCCTCCACGCCTTCCAGCAGCTTCATGACCGCCGCCTTGTCGGCCAGGTCGCATTGGACGATCTCTTCGCCCTCGCGCGCCTCGCCCATGTCGGCGATATCGGACAGCACCACCACATCGGCCCACGGCTTGATGCGGTCGCGCAGAATTTTACCCAGGCCGCCGGCGGCGCCGGTCAGCAGCAAACGTTTGAATGGCTTGGTCATATTCGTCTCTTTATTTATTCTCAGGTCACCGGCGCCGGATTGAACAGTACCAGTGCGTTATGCAGTTTCCATTTTTCGGCCCAGGTCTCGCGGCCGCTGGCGACGTCCAGCATCAGCTGGAACATCTCCCAGCCGACATCGGCGATCGTGGCTTCGCCGCTGGCAATGCGGCCGGCGTTGATGTCCATCAGATCGTGCCAGCGCGCGGCCAGGTCGTTGCGGGTGGCGACTTTAATCACCGGCACTTCGGCCAGGCCGTACGGCGTGCCGCGGCCGGTGGTGAAGATGTGCAGGTTCATGCCGGCCGCCACTTGCAGCGTGCCGCAAATGAAATCGCTGGCCGGCGTGGCGGCGTAGATCAGGCCTTTCTGTTTCAGCTTGTCGCCCGGCGACAGCACGCCGGAGATCTGGCTGCTGCCCGACTTGACGATGGAGCCCATCGCCTTCTCGACGATGTTCGACAGGCCGCCCTTCTTGTTGCCGGGCGTGGTGTTGGCGCTGCGGTCGACGCCGCCGCGCGTCAGGTATTCGTCGTACCAGGCCATCTCGCGGATCATGGCCTCGGCCACTTCCGGCGTCGAGGCGCGCGAGGTCAGTTGATCGATACCGTCGCGCACTTCGGTGGTCTCCGAGAACATCACGGTGCCGCCGGCGCGCACCAGCAGGTCGGTGGCGAAGCCCACGGCCGGGTTGGCGGTGACGCCGGAGAAGGCGTCGCTGCCGCCGCACTGCACGCCGACCACCAGCTCCGAGGCCGGCACGGTTTCACGGCGGCGCTTGTCCAGCGCGATCAGGTTGATCTCGGCCTGCTTCATGATCGAATCGATCATCGACATGAAGCCGACGTGTTGCGCATCCTGCAGGCACACCAGCGCCGGATCGGCCCCGCCGCCGTTCTGGATCGGGATCGAGCCTTTCGGGAACAGGCGGGTCGGCTGCAGCTTCTCGCAACCGAGGCTGACGGTCATCGCCTGGCCGCCGAAGTTCGGGTTCAGGGCGATGTTGCGCACGGTGCGGATCGGGATGTTGGCGCCCGGCGCGTCGATCGCCACGCCGCAGCCATAGGTATGCTCCAGGCAGACCACGTCGTCGACGTTGGGATACTTCGGCAGCAGTTCCTTCTTGATGCGGTCCACCGCGAATTCGACCACGCCCGATACGCACTGCACGGTGGTGGTGATGCCGAGGATGTTGCGGGTGCCGACGCTGCCGTCCGGATTGCGGTAACCCTGGAAGGTGTAGCCTTCCAGCGGCTCGGCCGGCGGCGGCTTGATGGTGGCGATCGGCAGGCCGACCAGCTCGCGCGCGGCCGGCATCTCGACGTTTTGTTCGTTGACCCAGCTGCCGGCGGCGATATCGGTCGCGGCGAAGCCGATGGTGACGTTGTAGCGGGTGACCGGATCGCCCTTGGCCAGCGCGACCAGCGCCACCTTGTGGCCTTGCGGGACCGCTTCCAGCAGCGTCAGGCCGCTGGCGAAGACCGCGCCGGCCGGCAAGCCGCCGTCGTTGACGACGATCGCGACGTTGTCGTTGTCGTGCATGAGGATGTAGCGCGGTGTGTTGGCGCTGGCTGGTGTGCTCATCTGGCTGTCCTTTTCCGGGTTCGGGGCCCGGCAAACGTTGTTTTTTTGGTGCTTCAAAGTGGTCAGGCCACTTCTGTTATCTGGTCGGCCAATCCAGTTTGTGGCCTGCGCGCCACAGCCCGTAACCCGCATGTTTCCGTGGTGTCTCCCCTGAAAACCTTGTCTGCGGACGGCTGCTCGACGATTTTAGTATGACAGCTAAAAATTAATTTGGCTAGTCCACATTGCGTATTTGGTCTGACCACCTTAGAATGGCCTGACCAGATGGCCATAGCAAAGCCACCATAAAATAATACGAGACACGCACCAGACCTATGCTGAAAAAATCCTCCGGTCCTGTCGACGGCCAGGCCCACGAACCGCGTTTGTACCGCGTCGTGGCCGACCGCATCCAGGAACTGATCCGCAACGAACACATCGCCGCCGGCGAGCGCCTGCCGTCCGAGCGCGATCTGGCCACCAAGCTCAGTGTCAGCCGCGCCTCGTTGCGCGAGGCGCTGATCGCGCTGGAACTGGGCGGCGTGATCGAAGTGCGCGGCGGCTCCGGCGTCTATGTCAGCGAACTGCCGGAACCGGCCGCCGCCGACCTGCCGGAAGCCGGACCGGGTCCGTTTGAAGTGCTGTCCGCGCGCCGCCTGATCGAATCCGAGATCGCCGCCATCGCCGCCCGCGTCGCCACCGACAGCGCCGTCGACGCGATCCTGCAGGCGGTGGTCGAGATGGAACAGAACCACGCCAACTATTCGAGCAACGAGCAGGCCGACCGCAACTTCCACCTGGCCATCGCGCGCGCCACCGGCAACAGCGCCCTGGTCGGTTCGCTGGATTATCTGTGGAACCAGCGCGGCCGCCTGTGGCACAAGCTCAAAGAACACTTCCAGACCGAGGAACTGCGTCAGGAAACGCTGAAGGACCACCGCCGCATCCTGGAGGCGATCGCCGCCCACGATCCGGCCGGCGCGCGCAAGGCCATGCGCGCCCACCTTGAACGCGTGACCCGCACCTTCTCCCGAGGATAAGCAAACAATAAACATATGTAGTACATAGTGCCGCAGGATCGGCCTTGATGCCGGTCCGCGAATAAAACAATCAAGTTATTGACCGTCTGCGACCTCGGCCTGTGCACGCACAGCGACCCTCGTCTCAGCGGCACGGAGTACGCGAGGTGCTCCACTCACGTCCAGTGCTGTTCCAGCACGGCGTATAACTTTATTCAAAAAGACGAAGGAGACACGCATGAACAAGTCCGAACGCTCGGTCGAGCACCGTTCCGCCCAACCCCGCCTGCTGCTGACCGCCATCACGATCGCCGTGATGACGCTGGCCAACCAGGCGGCCGCACAACAGGCGGAAGAAGCCCCGATGACCCGCATCGAGGTGACCGGTTCCAGCATCAAGCGCCTGGCCACCGAAGCGTCGCTGCCGGTCAGCACCGTCAAGGCCGAGGACCTGGTCAAGCAGGGCATGACCACGCTGGCCGACCTGATGATGGCGCTGCCGCAATCGGCCTCGCTGCTGCCGTCCAACGCCGGCTCGGGCACCAACATCAACCTGCGCGGCCTGGGCGTCAACCGCACCCTGGTGCTGCTGAACGGCCGCCGCCTGGCCAACGAGGCGATCGCCGACGGCTACGCCAACCTGGACGTGATTCCGATGAGCGCGATCTCGCGCGTCGAGATCCTGCGCGACGGCGCGTCGTCGATCTACGGCTCCGACGCCATCGGCGGCGTGGTCAACTTCATCACCCGCACTTCGTACGAAGGCCTGGAATTGACCGCGCAGGCGGTCGAAGTCGGCCGTCGCGGCGGCGGCGACGAGCAGCGCGCCACCGTCACCTGGGGCAAGGGAAACCTCGAACGCGACGGCTGGAGCGTATGGGGCACGCTCGACGCGCACCAACGCTCGGCGCTGGCCGCGCGCGACCGCGCCAATCTGAGCTCGAACGAACTGCTGACCAGCATCGGCCGCTCGCCGACCCTGGGCACCGGCGGCAACGCCACCCCGGCCAACTTCACCACCGCCGCCAACAAGACCGCGCGCAATCCCTACGCCGCCACCGGTTGCCAGGCGCCGTACTCGATCGTGGGCAAAGCCAGCACCTGCGTGCTGGACGCGAATGAATACGGCAACGCGCTGTACGAAAACCAGCAGGTGACCTTCTACGCCCGCGCTTCGAAGAAGCTGGGCGAGGACCACACGGTCTCGATCGACTACTCGCGCGGCGAAGAGCACATCATCGGCACCCGCAACCCGACCAACGCGCTGGCGGTCAACGGCGTCCAGCCGGCACTGCCGTCGACCAGCAAATGGTATCCGGGTAACGCCGGCGGCGTGCCGGCCATGTCGGGCCTGAACGGCGCGACGCTGATCCCGACCTGGGCGGTCGCCGACTACGGCGCGGCCGCCACCAAGGACGTGCAGCTGAACCAGCGTGTCGCCATCTCGCTCGAAGGTGTGGCGCAAGGCTGGGACTACAAGACCGGCCTGGTGATCGGCATCTCCAACCGCGACAACTACTACGACAACGGTTACTTCACCGGCCAGGGTCTGCTGGACGGTTTGAAAAACGGCCAGCTCAATCCATTCGGCCTGCAGGACGCCGCCGGCCTGGCCTACCTGAAGAGCATCAACGTCGACGGCCAGAAGAACCGCGAATCGAAGAGCACCTACACCGGTATCGACTTCACCGCCAGCCGTCCGCTGATGGAACTGGCCGGCGGTTCGCTGGCCCTGGCGGTCGGCGCCGACTTCCACCGCGACACCACCGAAGACCGTAAACTGGCGATCGTGAGCCAGGTGACCTACGCCAACGCCAGCCCGTCGTTCGGCGAAGGCGGCCGCAACGTCGCCGCGCTGTTCGCCGAGCTGGATGTCCCGATCACCAAAAAGCTGGACATCAACGTCGCCGTGCGGGACGACCATTTCAGCGACTTCGGCAACACCATCAATCCGAAGGTCAGCTTCCGCTACGAGGCGACCAAGCAGCTGATGTTCCGCGGCTCGGCCAACACCGGCTTCCGCGCGCCGACGCTGTTCGACCGTTACGGCTACCGCCTGCCGGGCGCCACCGGCCTGACCTCGGCCAAATGGGATGATCCGGTACTGTGTCCAGGCGGCCGTCCAGGCGTCGCCGGCAGCGGCACCGCGCTGCCGGGCTATGTCTCTTCCGCCGTCTGCAATGTGCAGCTGCCGAAGCAGACCGGCTCCAACGCCGACGTGCAGCCGGAAAAATCGAAGGGCTACACCTTCGGTACCGTGTTCGAGCCGACCAAGTCCTCGATGGTGTCGATCGACTACTGGAACATCCGCATGACCGACATGCTGGCGAACTTGCCGGAGCAGGTCTACTTCCTCGATCCGGTCAAGTATGCGGCGGACTTCGTGCGTAACGCGGACGGCACCATCAACTACATCCGCAACACCATCGAAAACCTGGGTGGCCAGAAAGCGGCCGGTATCGACATCTCGGCGTCGTATGCCTTCCCGCGCAGCAGCTACGGCGATTTCAAGCTGTCGCTCGACACCACCTACCTGACGCAGTTCGACAATCAGCTCGACAACGGCAGCCCGTACGTCTCGAACGTGGGCCGCTTCGGCCTGGCGTCGAACGGCACCACCAGCAGCTTCCCGATCATCACCTATCGCTGGAAGGGTACGGCCAAGTTGAACTGGGCGATGGGCAACTGGAACAGCACACTGACCCAGAACTTCACCTCGAAGTACGAAGACCAGAACCTGGTGGCGCAGCAGTACTGGCGCGACATCAACTCGTACAAGAACTGGGCCTGGACCACGACCTACAGCGGCATCAAGAACATGCAGATCACCGCTGGCGTGACCAATCTGTTCGATTCCAAGCCGCCGGTGACCAACAGCAGCCAGTACAGCTTCGGTTATCTGAGCAGCGCCGCCAGCCCGATCGGCCGCGCCTTCAACGTCCGCGCCACCTACAAGTTCTATTGATGAATTTGTCGATGCCAACTGACGCTTGATCCACGGCGCCGGACCGCAGCAATGCGGCCGGCGCCATTTTTTTGCCGGGACACTCTCATGAAACCTATCATCAGCCTGATCGCCGCGACGGCGTTATCGATGGCCGCGCATGCCGCGCAAGCCGCAGACGCGGTGCCCGTCAAACCGGTGCGCTTCATCCTGGTCGGCGACTCGACCATGGCCAACAGCAGCGGCTACGGCGACGCCTTCTGCGCCCGCGTCAACCGCGCCAACACCTGCATCAACCTGGCCAAGGGCGGCCGCAGCTCCGGCAGCTTCCGCGCCGAGGGCCGCTGGGACGAAGTCGAAGGCCTGCTGCGCGGCGCCGCCGCCTACCGCGCCACCTATGTCCTGATCCAGTTCGGCCACAACGACCAGCCGGGCAAGCCGGGCCGCTCGACCGATCTGAAAACCGAATTCCCCGTCAACATGGCGCGCTACGCGCAGGAAGTGAAAGCGCTCGGCGGCGTGCCGGTGCTGATCACGCCGCTGACCCGCCGCACCTTCAAGGACAAGGTGGTTGAAAACACCCTGCTGCCATGGGTCGACGTGATCCGCGCCACCGCCGCCGCGCAAAAGACGCCGCTGCTGGACCTGAACGCGGAGAGCTACGCCGCCGTGCAGGCCATGGGCGAGGACGAAGCCGATACGCTGGCGATGGCGCCGCGTCCCGACAAGGCCACCGAGGCCGCGATCGCCGCCGGCAAGGTGGAAGTGGCCGGCGCCGCCAAGTCCGCGTTCGACCGCACTCACCTGGGCGCCAAGGGCGCGGCCTTCTTCTCGCGCATGGTGATGGAAGAGATGAAGCGCGCAATTCCGGAAGTCGCCGGCCAGTTCAAGCCGGAGAGCGAACAGTGAAACGCATCGCAGCCCTGGCGCTGCTGGCGGCCGTCGGTGTCGCCCACGCGCAGCAACTGACGGCGGAACAGGCCAGGCAATTCTCGTACGGCGAAGTGCTGAAGTATGTCGGCGCGGCCGGCAAGGAAACCGTCGATCCGTGGGATCCGCTGTCGGACCCGCTGGCCAAGGGCGTCGCCTTCGCGCCCGATTACATCGTCGACACGGCGGCCAAGGCCGATGGCGTACGCGTCTTCAACACCATCCAGCAGGCCGTCGACCGCGCCGTCGCGGACAGCGCGGCGGCACCCGCCAAGCGCCTGTACCTGTTGCTGAAGCCGGGCATCTACAAGGAGCTGGTTTACATCCCGGCCTCCTCCGCGCCGATCACCATGTATGGCGAAGGCAAGGATGCCGCCGCCACCAAGGTCACCGCCAAGCTGGACGCCTCCACCACCGGCGCCCAGTACGACGCGCTGCATGGCGCGCAATTCGCCAACGCCGCGCCGGACGCGCAAGCGATGTACGCCACCATCAAGGATCGCGCGCAGATCGGCACCTTCGGCACCGCCACCGTCTGGGTGCAAAACAACGGCTTCCAGGCGCGCAACCTGACCTTCGAAAACGGCTATAACAAGGACATCGGCAACGCGCGCGCCGAGGCCCTCCCGAACGTCAACAATGTGCACCACCAGGCGTTGGCGCTGCAGGTCGACGGGGCCGACAAGGCGCAGTTCGAGAACATCCGCCTGATCGGCTTCCAGGACACGCTGTACCTGAAGTCGCCGCAAATCGGCAGCAGCTCGCGCAGCTTCTTCAACCGCGTCTACATCGAAGGCGATGTCGACTTCATCTTCGGCGACAGCACCGCCTACTTTTATCGCAGCGAGATCAAGTCGCTGGGCGATCGCGGCCTGTCCTACGTCGCCGCGCCGGATACGCACGTCAAGTCGAAGTACGGCTTCGTCTTCGACCAGGTCCGCTTCACGCACGACGGCTCGGCCAACGCTTTGGGCGAGACGTTCTCGCTGATGCGTCAATGGTTCCACAGCTCGCGCTGCACGCCCTACGCTCCCGTCCTGGTCGACGGCTACAGCTGCACCTACGGGCCGGAAAACGGCTACAAGGCGCCGACAGGGACGGTGGCGCGCGTGTCGCTGGAGGCGGTCGGCAAGATGGTCGTGCTCAACTCGCGCATCGGCGCGCATATCAACAAGAAGAGTCCATGGTCGGACTGGAACCGCAAGGGCGTGCTGTCGTTCCGTCCCGCGCAATATAACTCCGACGACTACTGGAACAACCTGACCAAGGCCGGCATCGATCCCGTCAAGGATCTCGGCTACACCAAACGACCATCGCCGCCGGACATCTTTGTCGGCGAGTTCAATAATTCAAATGATTAAGGAGCACCGCATGACCATCAATTCCCAGCGCCGCAGCCTGATGAAAGCCCTGCCGGCCGCCGGCCTGTCGTTCAGTGTTCCCGCCCTCGCCGCCACCGCGCCCGATCCGTGGCTGCAAGCGCAGGCGATCATCGACCATGTGTCGAAGCCGCTGAAATTCCGCAAGCAGGATTTCGTGGTCACCACTTACGGCGCCAAGACCTGCAAGCTGACCAAGGTCAAGGCCTGGATCTCGTTCGAAGAACAGGACACCATCGATACCCCGGTCGCGGGTTCGCCGGACTGCTACGCCGCGATCAAGGCCGCCATCAAGGCGTGCAGCGACGCGGGCGGCGGCCGCGTCGTGATTCCGAAGGGCGACTGGTACTGCGCCGGCCCTATCGTGCTGCTGTCGAACGTGAATGTGCACCTGAGCGCCGGCGCGCATGTCTACTTCAGCAACAACCCGGCCGACTACGCCAAGTACGGCGACATCGATTGCGGCAAGGCCGGCAAGCTGTCGATCTCGCGCTGGCAGAGCAACGACTGCCTGAACTACTCGTCGATGATCTACGCCTACGGCCAGGACAACATCGCCCTCACCGGCGACGACTGGACCGCGATCGTGGACGGCCAGGGCGGCCTGCCGTTCAACGAGGAAGGCGATTGCTGGTGGACCTGGAAGGGCAAGCAGAAGACCATCAACTCCATCGGCCAGGGCACGACGCCCAACTTCAAGGCCGGCAAGATGTCGGAGAACACCGAGAACCCGCTCAACGCGATGTCGCTGGCGACCGTGTCGCCGCAACTGACCGAAGCGGAACGTCTGCTGATCCAGGGCGAAGGCCAGCGCTGGCGCGCGGATGCGCAGTATCTGCCGGCGCTGTCGGAAGCGGGCGTGCCGCTGTCGAAGCGCGTGTTCGGCATCGGTCACTATTTGCGTCCGCCGATGATCCAGATTATCGGCTGCACCAATGTGCTGTTGCAGGGCTATCACGTCAAGCGCACGCCGTTCTGGATGCACCACCCGGTCCATTGCCGCAATATCGTGATCCGCAAGGTTCACTGCGAGAGCCATGGCCCGAACAGCGACGGCTTCGATCCGGAAGCCTGCGATCATGTGCTGGTCGACGGTTGCGTGTTCGATACCGGAGACGATTGCATCGCCATCAAGGCGGGCAAGGATCTGGATACGCAGTACGGTCCTTCGCAGAACATCGTGATCCAGAACTGCACCATGCATAGCGGTCATGGCGGGGTGACCTTGGGCAGCGAGATGGCGGGCGGCATTCAGAACGTGTTTGCGCAGAACCTGGTGTTCGAGAACGCCAACTGGGCCACCAATCCGCTGAATACGGCGATTCGCATGAAGACCAATATGAATCGCGGTGGCTACCTGCGTAATTTCTACGTGCGTAATTGCACGGTGCCGAACGGGGTTCAGATTTCGCCGTCGTTCTATGCGTCGCTGCCTGGATCGCCGATTCAGTCGAAGACGGTGGCCACGGCGGCCGGCGCCATCGTGACCTTCGATTGCGATTACACGCCGATCAGCGACAACGTGCGCACGCGGCCGCCGGTGGTCAGCAATATTCACATCTCCAACATCAAGGTCGGCAATATCACCAAGGATGGCAAGACGGCGTCGTGCTATCAGGCGATTGTGATTCTGGGGCCGGTGGCGTCGGACTACAATGGTCCGCAGCCGATGCCGCCGGTGGTGCCGGTGACCGACGTGTTCATCACCGATTGCGACTTCGGCACGCCGGTGAACGCGGCGCAGCCTTGGTTCCTCTACAACGTCAAGGGGCTGACGCTGAAGAACGTCACCATCGCAGGTAAGGTGCACGATACCAAGCTGGATGCCTGATATGCGCGCGCTCCCGCTTACGGGCCTCGCAGCCGTCGCCGCGCTCGTCGCCCTTACCGCGTCGGTCCCGGCCAGCGCGGCGCACGGCGCAACGGCCCCGGTCAGCGCAGCGCGTGGCGCGGTGGCGCTGCTGCCCGCCAGCGGGGCGCAGCGCGTCAATCCGGACGCGCATCTAGTGCTGCGCTTCGACCAGCCGCCGGTGCTCGGCAGCTCCGGCCAGATCCGCATCTACGACGCGGCCACCGACCGCCTGGTCGACACGCTGGATATGAGCATTCCCGCCGGCCCGACCGAACGCACCAAGCTGCCGGCCGCACCTTACTTGTCGACGCCCTACGCGTACGCCGACGGTCCGCGCGCGACCAACGCCGACACCAAGCCCGGCACGCCATCGGCCGGCGCGGAAGCAGGCGGCAACAAGTTCCAACTCACCATCATTGGCGGCTTCACGGACGGCTTCCACTTCCACCCGGTGATCGTGCGCGACAAGACCGCGACAATCTACCCGCACAACAACCTGCTCGACTACGGCAAGCGCTATTACGTGCAGATCGACCCCGGCGTCATCACCGGCTTCGAGGGCATCAGCGGCAAGCAGGGTTGGCGCTTCAGCACCAAGCCGAAAGCGCCGCGCGCGGATGCCGAGCGCGTCGTGGTCAGCGCTGACGGCACGGGCGATTTCAACACCGTCCAAGGCGCGCTCGACTTCGTGCCGGACCATCCGGCCAAGCGCACCACCATCTACGTGCACAACGGCGACTACGAGGAGATCGTCTACTTCCGCAACAAGTCGAACCTGACGATACAGGGCGAGCAGCGCGACAAGGTACGCATTCACTACGCGAACAATGAAGCCTTCAATCCGCACCCGCCCAACATCAGCACCAACGAGCAACCGGGCACCTTCCCCTCACGCCGCGCCGCCTTCGCCGCCGACAACGTCAAAGCCGTACACCTGCGCGACCTGGCGCTGGAGACCACACTGCAAGGCCAGGCCGAGGGCCTGCTGATCACCGGCGAGGAAAACATCGTCAGCAAGGTGACGGTGATCGGCTCCGGCGACGCGCTGCAAGTCAACGGCAGCACCTATCTGCCGGACGTGAAGGTGATCGGCCACGGCGACACGATACTGGGCCGGGGGCCGGCCTTCTTCGAGCGCTGCGAGATCCAGTCTGTGGGCGCCTTCATGTGGATACGCAATCCATCCACCAACCACGGCAACGTGTTTGTCGATTGCAGCTTCAAGACCCTGGGCGGCGGACAGACCGAACTGGCGCGCCTGCCGGCCAACAAGGGCAAGAACTATCCGCATGCCGAAGCGGTGCTGATCAACGCCACGTTAAACGGCATCAGCCCAGCCGGCTGGGGGCCCGTCGACGGCGACGCGACGCACGTGCGCTTCTGGGAATACAACAGCCGCAACGCCGACGGCACGCCGATCGACGCCGCACAGCGCCATCCCGCGTCGCGACAACTGGACAAGGTGAAGGACGCGGAGACCATCGAAAACTACCGCAAGCCGTCGTTCATCCTCAACGGCTGGCAGCCTTAGTTGGCATATACTGACGACACATATTCAGGGAGGTCCGTCATGCGTCCGTTGATCTTGTCGTTGCTGCTTTGTTCCGCTGCCGCACAGGCCGCGCCGATTGACGCCTTGAAGCCGATGGCTTTTCTGGCGGGGCATTGCTGGAAGGGTGATTTCCCGGGTGGGAAGCAGAGCGACGAGCATTGCTTCCAATGGGCTTACGAAGGCAATGTGCTGCGCGACGTGCACACGGTGCGCTCGCCGGGCAAGCCTGACTATGTCGGCGAGACCATCTACTACTACGATTCGGCGGCGAAGACGGTCGCGTATCTGTATGTGGAAAACGGCGGCGGCTACAGCCGCGGCACGATGACGCCGACCGCCACCGGCCTGGATTTCCCGGAGACGCAATACGTCGCCGACGGCAAACCCCTCACCTACCGCAGCCGCTGGACACCCTCCGGCCCCGATGCCTACGAAGCCCTCAGCGAAATGTACCTCAAAGAGAAATGGGTCACCCAGTTCAAGCTACTGTTGAAGAGGCAGTGATCACTTCCGAGTGCCGTTGGAAAAATAGAACGAGATCACCAAGGTCGCCAGCGGCAGCGCGCCGATCTTAATCATTTCGGTCAGCGCGACCAGCGCCTTATTGTCCGGGTAGCAGGCATAGCCTGCCATGACGGCCGAGCTGATGATCGCCAAGCCAAGCACCACTTGCCTGGCAAAATTATACTGCTGCGGGATCGGCAATTCGTTTGATGCAGGCCAATCAAACCAGCCGTCAATCGGGCGTGACGCGGAAGTGGTCGATGTCAATGTGGCCTACGGCGGCGGCGCCGTTCGATGCACTGAACAGGCCCATTTGCGCGCCGACCCAGCGGCCCATGGCGGCGGTGAACGGCGCGCCGATCGGCGTGTAGGCACGGTCGTCGTAGCTGTAGGAGAAGCGCGTCACGCCGCCGACGCGCACTTGCATGCGCAGCCAGACTTGCGGCGATGTCAGCGCCACGCCGGCCTCCTCGTTCTCGCGGCACTTGGCGTTCGCCTTGTGGCAGTTGACCAGCGCGAGCCGCGACTTGCCGTCGGCGCGGCGCACGCCCAGCCATGCGTAATCGAGGCCGTACATAACCAGGCCCGCATCGCCGCCATCGGCCATGCCCGACACGTCTAGCTTCGTCGTCACCGTGAAGGATTCCGCCGGCAGCTTTTGCAGCAGCAGCGACGGCACGTCCCACAGATTGCCGGCGCGGGGCTGGCCGAACAAGCGTAATCGGCCGCCATCAAGCGCATACCACTCCGGCCGCCAGTTGGCGTTCCACTGCCATTGCAGGCCAAGCGCCGCGCCGTCGAATTCATCGCTGGTGGCGGGCGCCGTCGATGCGTAGCCGGCCACCGGCTTGCGATGCCGCGCCACCGGCTGCCCGGTGCCGCTGCCTGCGACATCCTCGCCGATCACCGGCCAACCATCGCGCCAGCGCATCGGCTGCAAATGCACCACGCGGCCATACGCGCGCTTGTCCTGGAAGTGGAAGAACCAATCCTCGCCTTGCGGCGTCTGCACCCACGCGCCCTGGTGCGGACCGTTCACCGCCGACGCGCCCTGGGCCAGCACGATGCGCACCTCGTACGGCCCGTCGATGCTGCGCGAACGGAACACCGACTGCCAGCCCTGCTCCACGCCGCCGGCCGGCGCGAACACGTAGTAGTAACCGTCGCGCTTGTAGAACTTCGGCCCTTCCAGCGTCGTGTAGCCGGGCAGCTTGTTGGCGTCGATGACCACGCGGCCAGCATCGTCCAGCATGCCGCTGGCGTCCGGCTTCATGCGCCGCAGCGTCAGTACATTGTTGAAGCCCGCGCGGCTCTTGGCTAAGGCGTGAAGTAGATAAGCCTGGCCGTCGTCGTCCCACAGCGGCGTCGGATCGATCAGGCCTTTCCCCGCCAGCAGCAGGCGCGGCGCGCTCCACGGACCGGCGAACGAAGTCGCGGTGATCACATAGATGCCGAAATCCGGATCGGGATAGAAGATCCAGAACTTGCCGTCGTGGTAGCGCAGGCAAGGCGCCCACACGCCCTTGCCATGCTGCGGCAACGCGAACACGTCCAATGGCACCTGCTGCGGCAGGGCGTGGCCAACCAGCGTCCAGTTGACCATGTCCGGCGACTCCAGCAGAGGCAAGCCGGGCGCGCTATTGAAACTCGATGAAACCAGATAGTATTTGTCGCCGACACGGATCGCATCGGGATCGGAATAATCGGCGTGCAGTATCGGATTGCGATACTCGTCGTCGGCGGTCGGCGCGACGCCGCACGCGGCCAGCAGGGCCGCAAAGAAAAAGGGCAGACACCTGATCAGCATCCGCCCTCTCATCACGCGCCGAACGGCGTTTCCGCCAGTCCCTTGACGCCGGGACGCAGCATCACCACCGTACCGCCCCACTCCGCGTCCTCCGACTTGCCGGAGACGATGGAGGTCACCAGCAGCGTGTCCAGATCCTTGCCGCCGAAGGCGCACATGGATGGCTTCAGCATCGGCACGTCGACGCGGCGATCCAGCTTGCCGTCCGGCGTGAAGCGCATGATGTAGCCGCCGTCGTTACCGCAGACCCAATAGCAGCCATCGGCATCGACCGCCGCGCCGTCGGGACGGCCCACCTGGGTGGTCAGATCGGCGAACACGCGCCGGCCCGACGGCACGCCGTCGGCGATGTCGTAGTCGAACGCCCACACCATGCGCCGCGACGGATGCGAGTCCGACAGGTACATGGTGCGGCCATCCGGCGAAAACGCCGTGCCGTTCTGCGTGATCAGGTCCGACACCATCGGCGCCGAAATGCCGCGCGCCGCGTCGTAGCGATACAGCTGCCCGACCGGACGCGCCGCGCCCATGTCCATGAACATGGTGCCGCTCCAGAAGCGTCCCTGACGGTCGCAACGGCCGTCGTTGAAGCGCATGCCTTCACCCAGGCCGGACGCCGGCGCCGCCAGCCGGGTCTGGACCGAAGCTTGCGCCGCGCCCAGTTCCAGGCTGAAGATGCCGGTCTCCATGCCCGCGATCAGGCCGCCGCCCTGCTTGGCCGCCACACAGGCGACCATCTCGGACTGCTCCCAATAACGGGAAGCGCCGGTCGAACCATCCAGGCGCCAGACACGCTTGGCCGGAATGTCGACCCAATACCAGGCGCCTTCCTGCGCGCTCCACGTCGGGCTTTCGCCCACCGTGCAGCTGACGCCATCGACGCGAGTTACGCCTTCCATGCCAGGTCGCCGTTGACGACGCGCGGAATGTTTTGCGGATTGGCGTCGCTCAGCGATTCAGGCAGCAGATACGCCGGCACGTCTTGGTAGCAAACCGGGCGCACGAAGCGGTCGATGGCCGAGGCGCCGACCGAGGTCGAACGGCTGTCCGACGTCGATGGGAACGGGCCGCCGTGCACCATCGCGTGCGAGACTTCGACGCCGGTGCCGAAGCCGTTGAACAGGATGCGGCCCACTTTGCGTTCCAGCACAGGCAACAGGCGGGCGGCGGTTTCGCGGTCTGCCTCGGTGGCGTGGACGGCGGCGGTCAGCTGGCCTTCCAGGTGCTCGGCCACGGCCAGCATCTGCGCCACGTCGTCGCATACCACCAGCAGCGAGGTTGGTCCGAAGATCTCGCCTTCCAGCGCGGCGTCGGTCAGGAAGCGCTGCGCGTCGACCTGGTACAGGAAGGCTTGCGCGGCGCATGGCGCGTCGGTGGTCTGGCCCGCGGCCACTTGCGTGACGCCTTCGACGCCGGCCAGGCTGCCAACGCCGTTGACATAGGCTTTATGGATGCCAGGGGTCAGCATGGTCGATGCGCCCTTGCCGCCGATGGTGCCGGCGGCGGCGTCGACGAAGGCTTGCAGCTTGTCGCTTTTCAGCGCGATCAGCAGGCCTGGATTGGTGCAGAACTGGCCGGCGCCCAGGGTCAGCGAATCGGCGAACGATTGCGGCAGCTTGGCGTTGTCCAGCGAGCCCGGCAGCAGGAACACCGGATTGATCGAGCTCATTTCGGCGTACACAGGGATAGGCTCCTTGCGTGCGGCGGCGGTTTTCATCAGGGCGATGCCGCCGGCGCGCGAACCGGTGAAGCCCACCGCTTTGATCGCAGGATGGCTGACCAGATTCTGGCCGATGGTCTGGCCGGAGCCGATCAGCATCGAGAACACGCCTTCAGGCATATCACACTCTTGCGCGGCCTTGGCGACGGCCTTGCCGACCAGTTCCGAGGTACCCAGGTGGGCCGAGTGGGCCTTGACGATCACCGGGCAACCGGCGGCCAGGGCCGAGGCGGTATCGCCGCCGGCCACCGAGAACGCCAGCGGGAAGTTGGAAGCGCCGAACACGGCGACCGGGCCGAGGCCGATTTTACGCAGGCGCAGGTCGCTGCGCGGCGGGGTGCGCTCAGGCAGCGCGCTGTCCAGCGTGGCGGACTGCCAGCGGCCGTCGCGCACGACTTTTGCGAACAACTTCAGCTGGTTGCAGGTGCGACCGCGCTCGCCTTCGAGGCGGGCTTGCGGCAGGCCGGTTTCCTGCATCGCGCGTTCGATCAGCGCCGGACCCAGGTCCATGATGCGGTCGGCGATGGTTTCCAGGAACTTGGCGCGGGCTTCCAGGCCGGTGGCGCGGTAGACGTCGAAGGCCGCATCGGCCAGCTCGGCGGCGCGTTGCAGGTCGGCGGCGCCGGCCAGGCCGAACGCCGGTTCGATTTCCACGTTGCGCGATGGATCGATCGCTTTCATCGTGCCTTCTTTACCGACGACCGCGCTGCGGCCGATGATCATTTCGCCAGCTACTTGCATATGAACTCCTTAGATGTGTGAAAAGCGCGGACCAGCCGCGCTTGTATTTTGTGACCGACAGCTTAGCGGATTACTGCGCGCCTTGCTTGAGGATCAGCGTATTGAGCATGTCGCATTCGGCTTCGGTCAAATCGGTCAGCGGTGCGCGCACCGGACCACCGTCGTGACCGACCAGGCGTGCGCCGGCCTTGACGATCGATACCGAGTAGCCGGCCTTGCGGTTGCGAATCTCCAGGTACGGCAGGAAGAACTCGTCCAGCATGCGGTTCTGTTCGGCGTGGTTGTCCGAGGCGACGGCGTGGTAGAAGTCCATCGCCAGTTTCGGCATGAAGTTGAACACGGCCGACGAGTACACCGGAGTGCCCAGCGCTTTGTACGCTGCGGCGTAGACTTCGGCGGTCGGCAGGCCGCCCAGGTAGCTGAAGCGGTCGCCCATTTTGCGCCAGATCGACACCATCAGTTCGATGTCGCCGATGCCGTCCTTGAAACCGATCAGGTTAGGGCAACGGTCGGCCAGCTTGGCCAGCGAGTCCGGGGTCAGGCGGCAGTTGGCGCGGTTGTACACGACCACGCCCAGGTTGGTGGCCTTGCAGACTTCGGCCACGTGTTCGATCAGGCCGTCCTGCGACGCTTCGGTCAGGTAGTGCGGCAGCAGCAACAAGCCTTGCGCGCCGGCTTTCTCGGCTTCTTTGGCGTAGGCGGCGGCCATGCGGGTCGGACCACCGACGCCGGCCAGGATCGGCACCTGGCCGCGGCAGGTGTCGACGGCGGTCTTGATGATTTCAGGGTATTCCTGCGGGGTCAGCGAGAAGAATTCGCCGGTGCCGCCGGCGGCGAACAGCGCGGTCGCGCCGTACGGCGACAGCCATTCCAGACGTTCGATATAGGACGATTTGCGGAAATTGCCTTCAGCGTCGAAGTCCGTGATCGGGAACGACAGCAGGCCGGAGGAAAGGATTTTTTTAAGGTCATTCGGGTGCATATTGTCTCCAATAATCGATGTCTGATATGTGAATGGGAAAACACCGGCTGCTTATCGCCGCCTGTTGTATGACATCGTACAACCATATCCGGATGAGGGCAAGCGATTTAGCGAAAAGCCGCGAATCGCCGGCGTCGGCCGCTTGACTGTTGCTTTTAAGTCAGCCGCCGGCGGCGATGCCCTCTTGCGCGCGGCGCAGGCGCTCGCGGCTGTTGCTGAGGTGGGTGCGCATCGCGGCGCGCGCCGCCTCGGCGTCCTTGCGCAGGATGGCGTGGTAGATATCGTCGTGCTCGCGGTTGACGCGTTCCTGGTAGGCGATCGGGTCGTCGTGCGCCAGCTGCGCCGAATCGACGCGCGCGCGCGGAATGATGGTGTTGCCCAGGTCGCTGAGGATGTCGACGAAATAACGGTTGCCGGTCGCCTGCGCGATCAGCAGATGGAAGGCGACGTCCGACTCCACCGAGCCGGGACGGGTCTGCGAATCCTGGATGCGCTTGAGCACCGCGCCCATTTCGCGCGCCTGCTCGTCGCTGCGGCGGGTGGCCGCCAGCCAGGCCGCCTCGGTCTCCAGGCTGATGCGCAGCTCCAGGATAGCCAGCACGTCGCCGATGGTGCGGATGGTGTCGGATGAGATGCGCAGGTTGGCCGGCTGCGGCTCCAGCACGAAGGTGCCGATGCCGTGGCGCGTCTGCACCAGCCCGGCCGCCTGCAGATGCGAGATCGCCTCGCGCACCACGGTGCGGCTGACGCCGTGCATTTCCATGATGACCGACTCGGTCGGCAGTTTTTCGCCCGGCTTCAGCGTGCCGGCCTGGATGCTGGTGGTGAAGCCCTCGACCACGCCTTGGGCGAGGTTGCGGTGCTTTTTCTTCGGCATCAGGACGGGGGCGGCGGCGGCGGAAACGGTTTGATTCATGGCAGGTATGTTGTTGTATGACGTCTCACAGCATCTTATCAGACTTGTCAGACTAAAAGCGCGGCGCTCATGGAGGCGGCTTCCTCGGCCGACTCGGCCAGCATCTGCTGCAGCGCCGCGTTGTCGTCGATGAAACCGGCCAGGCTGGGGCTGTCGGCGCCGCACGCCAGCGGCGAGGCCACCGGCGCCAGATGCTTGGCGATCAGCAGCGTGTCGCGCAGGCCCAGCGGCGGCGGCGTCAGCGTGGCGCCGCGCAGCGAGACGATGGCCAGGCTGACCGGCTCCGGGATCGCCAGCTTCTTCATCATTTCGCGCGAGAGGATTTCCTGCGCCGCGCCCAGCCACTCGCCCGCGCCGTCCAGCAGTCCCGGGATCTCGTCGGCGCGCGACAGCAGGTAAAAGCCGCCGGCTTCGTGCACGATGCCGGCGAACAGCGCGGTGTCGGGGTCGGTGGCGGTCAGCTTGCGGGCGATCACATGGGCCAGCGCCGCGACGTGGGCGGTGTGGCGCCACAGCTGCTCGGCCTGGGCGCGCAGCGCGGCGTCGCGGATGCGGCTGCCGAACTGGCGCACCACCATCGCCGCCGCCATCGAATACAGGTTGCGGTAGCCGACCCGCGCCACCGCCGCGCGCACGCTGGTGACCGGGGTGCCGCCGCGGTTGAACACCGCCGTGTTGGCCAGCGCCACGGTGCGCGCCGCCAGCAGCGGCTCGGCCAGCACCTTGCGGATCACGTCGTCGGTTTCGCAATCGGGATCGGCCAGCGCCAGTTGCAGCCGCAACGCGGCGTTGACGCTGGTGGGAAAGACCAACTCGCCGCGCGCGGCTTGCGTCACTATCAGCGAGAGGTCTTTGAGTTTTTCCATTGCAACATTATAGCCTCAAGCCTTGCTGACCTGCGCGCCGGCTGCCGGATCGAGCCGTAAAGCGTCGGCTAATCCCAACAGGCTGACCAGCGCCACCAGCAGAAACGCCAGGCGGTAGTCGATCGCCGGCCAATCGGCGATGCCGAGTTGGCGCGCGCTCCAGTGTCCCAGCCGCACCCCGGTGGCGCCCAGCGCGATGCCCAGTCCGAGCGCGACCTGGAAGGCGGTGCTGAACAGGGTGTTGGCCGCCGCCATGCGCGGCTGCGGCACGTCGGCGAAGGCGATGGTGTTGAGCGCGCTGAACTGCATCGAGCGGGTCAGGCCGCCGACAAACAGCACGGCGGCGATCAGCCACACCGGCGTGGCCGGCGACAGCAGCGCGCACGCCGCCAGCGAGGCCACGTTGGTCAGGCCGTTCACCAGCAGCACCGGCTTGAAGCCGAAGCGGCGCAGGATCGGCGTGGTGGCCGGCTTCATCATCAGGTTGCCGGCGAAGACGGCGATCACCAGCAGGCCGGAGTGGAAGGCGTCGAGCCCGAAGCCGAGCTGGAACATCAGCGGCAGCAGGAAGGGCACGGCGCCGATCGCCATGCGGAAAAGCGAGCCGCCGATGATGGTGATGGAAAACGTCGGGATCGCGAACGCCGCCAGGTCGATCAGCGGATGCGCGGCGCGCTTCAGGTGGCGGCCCAGCGCCCACAGCAGCGCGGCGCCGGCGGCGATGCAGGCTACCGCCTCGGTCCAGTCCGGATCCTGGCCGCCGCACACCTCGGCGCCCCAGGTCAGCAACAGCAAGGCGCCGCCGCTGAGCAGGAAGCCCGGCAAGTCGAACGGCCGCCTGGACGTGGCGCGCTGGTCCGGGATCAGCCGCCACGCCAGCAGCAGCGCGACCAGGCCCAGCGGCAGGTTCAGATAAAAGATCCAGCGCCACGACGCGTAGCTGGTGATGAAGCCGCCGACCGGCGGTCCCAGCACCGGCGCCACCAGCGCCGGCCAGGTCAGGGTGGCGATCACCGAGATCAGCTTTTCCTTCGGCGTGCTGTTGAGCACCACCAGCCGGCCGACCGGCACCATCATCGCCCCGCCCGCCCCTTGCAGCATGCGCAGCGCGACAAATTCGGCCAGGCTGTCGGCCAGGCCGCACAACACCGAGGCCAGGGTGAACAGCGCCAGCGCGGCGGCGAACACGCGGCGCGCGCCGAAGCGTTCGGCCACCCAGCCGCTGATCGGGATCAGCACGCCCAGCGTCAGCAGGTAGGCGCTGACGCCGATGTTGAGCGCCAGCGGTGCGACGCCGAAGGAACGCGCGATATCCGGCACCGCCGTGGTGATGACGGTACCGTCCAGGTTTTCCATGAAGAAGGCGCCGGCCACCAGCAGTGCGATCCACTTGCTGCCGGCCTGCGCTTGAGGCGTGCTGTGCATAGCCGCCATTCTAGCCCGGCCACAATAGCATCGTGCAACTGTTGCAATTTGGGTACGCCACGCCGCGTTATCGCCAACAGAACGCGCGCTCGGTAACAAACTTCACGTTGCGCCCGCGACACTGATTTACACTCGAATCACCGAACACAGCCGCGTAGACGGCCATCGGCACATGCAGCACCCACTATAAAATCAGGAGACACATCAGATGAAGAGAACCGCCGCATCCGCAGCGTGCTTGTCCGCGCTCGCCCTCATCGCCGGCCACGCCTGCGCCCAATCCTCGGTCACCATCTACGGCACGCTGGACGTCGGCATCGACCGCGTTGAAAAAGGCGAAGGCAATGTACAAGGCACCCTGTTCGGCGTGCGCGGCACCACCCCGATCCCGAACGCCATCGCTTCGCCGGAGAGCACCTCGGTGCGGGTCAGCCCGTCGCATACGCGGCAGAGCAATATCGGCTTCAAGGGCGTCGAGGATCTGGGCGGCGGGTATCGCGGCTTGTTCGTGCTGGAAGGTGGCATCACGCTGGACAACGGCGGTCTCGCCAACGACGGCCGCCTGTTCGGCCGCCAGGCGTATGTCGGCCTGACCACGCCGGTCGGCGAAGTCAAGCTCGGGCGCCAGGCCAGCCCGATGCTGATCGCCTACTACCTGGTCACGCCGGAAGCGCTTGGCAGCACCGACCTGTTCGGCGCCGGGCTGGTGGTCAACACCTTGCAAACCTTCCAGGACAACCAGATCAGCTACGCCGTCAAGCAAGGCCCGTGGACCGCGATCCTGTCGTACGCCACCAACGCCGGCGTCGGCAGCGGCATCAGCGCCGCGCGCGCCGCCGCCACCGCTTCGACCCCGGTGGCCAGCGGCACCACCGGCCAGATCATCGGCGGCGCCACCGCCGGCGCAGAGACCGCCGATGGACGCGGCAAGGCCGCCGGCGCGATGCTGGCCTACCGCAGCGACAACCTGACGGCGCTGGGCTCGTTCCACCGCAATAACTTCGGCGACGTGCCGGTGGGCGTGGTGTCGGGCACCACGCTGGTGCCGCTGTATGTGGCGGAAAGCTTCCGCTCCTACATGGCCTCGGTCAAGTACATCGTGCCGGGCACCGGCACCACGCTGGCGGTGGCCGGCCACCAGGGCAAGTTCGACCTGCGCGGCAACGCCGATCCGAAGGTGCGTACCTGGACCGCCACGCTCAAGCAAGCGGTCGGCCTGGTCGACCTGAGCCTGGTGCTGCTGGACACCCGCTTCACCAACTTCACCCGTGGCCGCGACCGCGGCATCATGCTGGGCGCCGACTACAACTTCTCCAAGCGTACGGCGTTCTACTCGCGGGTCGGCGGCGTCAACGACAAGCGCGGCAACATCATCGCCGGCAGCGTCACGCCGCTGCCGTTCGCCGGCGGTCCGGGTGCGATCCTGGTACCGCTGGGCTCGCAGGAAGTGCCGCTGTTCTCCGGCGCCGGGCAGAACGTCGACGCCCGCACCACCATCGTCAGCCTCGGCGTGCGCCACGCCTTCTGACGAAAAAAAAGCGGAACACCGCCGGTACGGTGCTCCGCTTTTCCACTACGCTTGAAACTTGTTACAGGTGCTGGGCGATCTGCGGCAGCAGGTCGTCGAAGGTGCGGCCATTGCCGTTTTCGCCGATCGCATGCATCTTCCATTCGCCGTTATGGCGGTACACCTTGGCCATGATCTGCGCCGAGTGCGGACCCTGCACCGACAGGTTGAAACGCGCCACTTCCTTGCCGCTGCCGGCGTCGACCAGGCGGCAGTAGGCGTTCTCCACCTGCGCGAAGGTCTGGCCGGTGAAGCTGTTCACCGTGAACACCAGGCTCTTGACCTGCGCCGGCACCGCGTTCAGATCGACGTTGATCTGTTCATCGTCGCCGTCGCCGGCGCCGGTGCGGTTGTCGCCGGTGTGCACGATGCTGCCGTCCTTGCTTTTCAGCTGGCGGAAATAGATCACGTCGACCGGCGCGCCGGACTCGTTGAACATCACGCACGAGGCGTCCAGGTCGACCGCCTCGGTCTTGGAACCGAAGCCGAGGAAGCCCTTGGTCTTGATCGCATCCCAGCCCAGGCCCATGGTCACGCGACCCAGTGCGCCGCCGGCTTCTTTTTCCAGAGAGATTTTCTGGCCCTTGCTCAAATTAACTGACATATGCTTGCTCCTTGTTGGTTATTGTGCCCCCGGGCGCTGGGCCCAGGCCTTGAATGCCGCGCCGTTGCGCGAGCACACCAGGATTTTTCCGCTGCCGGAAAAACGCAGCACCATGCCTTCGCCGCTGGTCTGGCTGTTGACCAGATTGCTCAGAAAGCCGCTGCTACCGCCGGTGGTGACCGAGATTTCATAGCGCAGCCGGTTGTCCCACGCCACCACATGCGAGTTATCGATGATCACGTCGTTACCCGGCGTCACATCCAGTTGCGACATCGAACCGAAGCCCGACACCGCGACCTGGCCGATGCCGCTGGTCTCGGTGATGAAGAAGCCGCCGCTCTGCGCGAACAGCGCGTTGCCCAGGCTTTGGGTGCGCACCTTCAGCTCGACGCTGGAGGTGGCGGCGACGAAGGCGCCGTCGCTCAGCATGTACTGCTGCTGGCCGACGTCGAGCACCTGCATCGCGCCGGGCAGCGTCGGCGCCAGCAGGCAATCGCCGCCGCCGCGCACCGCCTCGATGTGCTGCTGGAAGAAGGACTCGCCGTTGGCGAAGCGGCGCATGATCGCCGCGCCGATGCCGCCGGTGACCTTGCCCTTCAGATCGAGCGCCGCTTCCATCATCACCATCGCATCCGATTCGCAGTAGATTTTTTCTCCCTGCGCCAACGAAACATGCAGGAAGGGATCGACGTCACCGGTGATCGAAAATTTAGGCATGATATGAGTCCTTTTTTAGTGGGTTAAACGCCTACGCCAAACGACGCGGCGAGCGGGCCGAGACCGCCTTTGAAGCCCTGGCCGACGGCCTTGAACTTCCAATCGCTACCGTTACGATACACCTCGCCGAACACCATCGCCGATTCGGTCGAACCGTCTTCGGACAAATCGTAGCGGGCGATCTCGGCGTTGCCGCCGGCGTTGACGGTGCGGATGAAGGCCTTCTGCACCATACCGAAGTTTTGCTTGCGGCTTTCGCCTTCGTGGATGGTGACGCAGATCGCGATGCGTTCGACGTCGGCCGGCACCTTGGTCAGGTCGATGGTGATGCTTTCATCGTCGCCGTCGCCGTCGCCGGTGCGGTTGTCGCCGGAATGGCTGACCGACTGGTCGGACGACTTCAGGTTGTTGTAGAAGATGAAGTCGTTATCGGCGCGCACTTTGCCGTCGGCTTTCAACAGGAAGGCCGAGCCGTCCAGGTCGAAGGCGTTGCCGTCGGTGGTGCGGACGTCCCAGCCCAGGCCGACCACGATTTTCGACAGGCCCGGAGCTTCCTTGCTCAGATTAACGTTACCGCCTTTTTGCAGACTGATTGCCATGATGTGATACTCCTATCTAGAGAACCGGACTTGGTACTACCGAGCGGCGCGCCGTGTCCGTATAAAACGGCGCGCCGTGTTCTTTGCTGACTTGCCTTACGCCGCGATGGCGGCCACCGTCTCCTGCTTGCGGCGATGGCGTACCGACGACCACACCGAGGCACCGATGAAGGCTACGCCAATCAGGCCGGTGAAGATTTCCGGTACGTGGTACTTCATGCTCGCCAACATGATCGCGGCCAGGATACCGATCGCATAGTGCGCGCCGTGCTCCAGGTAGACGAACTGGTCCAGCGTGCCCTTGCGCACCAGGTAGATGGTCATCGAGCGGACGAACATCGCACCGATCGCCAGGCCCAGCATGATGATCACGACGTCGGTGGTGATGGCGAACGCGCCGATCACGCCGTCGAAGCTGAACGACGCATCGAGCACTTCCAGGTACAGGAAACCGCCGATACCGCCCTTCTTGACCATGTCGCCGACACCGCTGCCGCCCTCCTCCTCCTTCTCCAGGAAGCTGCTGATCGAATCGACGCCGACGTAGACCAGGATGCCCCACAGACCGGAGATCAGCACCACCAGCTTCTGCGCTTCGGTCACCAGCGACAGGCTGCCGAGCAGCACGCCGAGGGCGATCATCACCGCGATCGAGGAAACCTTGCCCAGCGCGCCGAGTTTCTTCTCGAAGTTGCCCAGCCAATGCGTTTCCTTCTCATCGTCCAGCAGGAAGTTGAGGAACACCAGCAGCAGGAACATGCCGCCGAAGGCCGCCACTTCCGCGTGGTGGTTGGTCAGGTGCATCGAATACGTCTTCGGATCGTTCAGCGCCAGCGTCCACACATCCATGATGCCGATGTCGGCCGCGACCGCCACGATCACCAGCGGGAACAACAGCCGCATGCCGAACACCGCGATGATGATGCCGACGCCGAGGAACAGCTTCTGCCAGAATTCATTCCAGTTCTTCAGCACGGAAGCGTTCACCACCGCGTTGTCGAAAGACAGCGAAACTTCCATGGCCGCAAGAATCAACGCCACGCCGAAGGCCGACAGCGCACCGCTCCAACCGCCCAGCTCGTAGCCCCACCAGCCGGCCACCGCAAGGCAGACGATGCTGACGAGGAATGACACTCTGAAGTGTTTCATCTTTTTCTCTCATGGTTATGAATCAATGTCATGCAGTGTAGAGATAAACCGTGATTTAAAAAATAGAAGATAATTGAAGTATTACTTCCGAAAACTCGAAGGGTTAATGCGATGAAAACCAGCGGATTGAATTTCCGGCACCTGTATTTCTTCTGGATGGTGGCCAAGGAAGGCGGCGTCACGCGCGCCGCCGAGCGGCTCGGGCTGGCGGTGCAAACCGTCAGCATGCAGCTGGCCTCGCTGGAGCAATCGGTGGGCAAGCAGCTGCTGGAACCGCAGGGACGGCGGCTGGTGCCGACCGAGGCCGGCCGGCTAGCGCTGACCTATTGCGACCAGATCTTCCTGCTGGGCGACCAGTTGCAGGACGCGCTGGAAGAGGCCGACAAGGGCAAGATGCGGCTCACGGTCGGCATCTCCGACTCGCTGCCGAAGCTGATCGCGTTCCGGCTGCTGCAAGCGACGCAGACGATGGCGACGCAGGTGCGGCTGGTGTGCATGGAGGACGAATTCGAAAACCTGCTGGCCGATCTCGCGCTGGGCAAGCTGGACGTGGTGCTGACCGACCGCGCGGTGCACGCCGGCGGCAGTCTGAAGGTGTTCAGCCACTTGCTGGGCGAAAGCGATATGAAGTTGTTCGGCGTGCCGAAGCTGGCGAAGAAATACCGGCGCAACTTCCCGGCCAGCCTGCACGGCGCGCCGCTGCTGCTACCGACGCGCAACAACGCGCTGCGCGGCCGCATCGACGCCTGGCTGGTGCAGCACGAAGTGCGGCCGGACATCGTGGGCGAGTTCGAGGACAACGCCATGCTGAACACCTTCGGCCGCAACGGGCTGGGGCTGTTCTTCGCCCCGTCGGCGCTGGCGCACGACCTGGAAGACCAGCTGGGCGCGGTGCTGGTGGGCGACGCGCCGGAATTGCGCGAGCACTTCTACGCCATCTCCAACGCCCGCAAGATCAGGCATCCGGCGATCGAAGCGATTCTATCGACAGTGCACAGCGGCCCGTTCTCCTAACTCCGGGGTCAGAGCTAAAAACTGGACACGGGCTCTACCGTAGCGACCGCTACGGTAGAGCCCGTGTCCAGTTTTTAGCTCTGACCCCGGA
>NZ_JAADJT010000006.1 GCF_011090165.1 Duganella aceris | reverse complement strand
GTCCTACTCCGGGGTCAGAGCTAAAAACTGGACACGGGCTCTACCGTAGCGACCGCTACGGTAGAGCCCGTGTCCAGTTTTTAGCTCTGACCCCGGAGTTTAGATGGTGCGGGTGTAGTCGGTGACCCATTCGATCGCGGCCAGCTGGATCGTGTAGAGCTCGGCCGGTTTCAGCGCCAGCTGGTGCAGCAGCGTCGCCAGCGTCTTGCCGTCGCGGCCCTGCTCCAGGTGCTCGATCAGGTTGAGCATGCTGCCGTAGTCGCCGCCACGGTGCAACAGCGCGGCGCGCACTTCGTCCAGCACGTTGACGCTTTCCAGCACGTCGCGCATCTGGATCGAGAACAGCGTGTCCATCAGCGACATCACCCCCACCGTGAAGCCGATGTCGGCGCTGACCCGCTGCCCCGGCCGCAAATGCTCGACCATCAATTCCATCGTCTTGCCGCGCGTGGTCGCCAGCTGCAACAGCGGCGAGGTGAATTCGGCCGTGCCGCCGTTCTTGACGTACAGCAGGATCTGCAGCCAGCGCCGCAATTGCCGTCGCCCCAGCACCATCAGCGCGTGCCCCACCGAATTGATGCGGTAACGCGCCCCCACCGCCGGCGTGTTCACCAGCCGCAGCAGGTTCAAGGTGATCAGCGCGTCGTGCTTGACGCTGCGCTCGACGTCCTGGTTGCTGGCGTCGGTGTCGAGCAAATCCAGCAGATGCAGCACGCTCAGCTGCGACGGCGAGATCTTCTTGCCGCTCAGGATGACCGGCCGCGCGAAGTAATAACCCTGGAAGTATTCGAATCCCAACGACATGCATTGTTGGAATTCTTCGATGGTTTCGACCTTTTCGGCCAGCAGCTTTTGCTTGGAATTCTTCAACACCCGCGCCAGCGCCGGCAAGGTGCCGGGCTGCATATCCTTGATGTCGACCTTGATCACGTCGCACAACGGCATGAACTTTTGCACATCGTCCGAGTGGCCGATGACGTCGTCCAGCGCGAAGCGGAAGCCGGCTTGCTTGAGCTCGCGCACCCGCTCCAGCATTTCCGGCGTCGCTTTGACGCTTTCGAGAATTTCGAGGATGACTTTGTCGTGCGGGAGGAAACGGATAAAGTCGCTCATCAGGCCGACCGCGTCGACGTTGACGAAGGCCATCTGGTCGCCCACCACCTGCGCCATGCCCAGCTCGGAGGCGTGGGCGATGACGGTGGCCGTGGCTTCGGCGTCGTCGGTGATGTGGGCGGCGTTGTGCGCGCCGGCGTCGCGGAACAGCAGTTCGTAGGCCACCAGCCGCTGCCCCCGATTAAGGATGGGCTGGCGTGCCAGAAAGAAGTTGTCGGCAAGTTTGGACGGCGCAGGTGACGCTGCTATCATCATGGGAAGCTCCCAATCTGCAATCTGCTGTGCGGCAGGCAGTCGTCTCTTGCGGCCCCCTGCTATATGCCAGACTATACCTGAGTATGCTCTCCTGACAACATTTTTCTAGCGTGCGACCGGGCGCCGCGCCGGACTGTTGCGCACAGTGGTCGGCTTGCCGCTCTCCAGCACGAACTTGGCGCCGGCGTCCTTGCCCAGGGCCTTGACCAGCCACGGCATCACTTCCTTCAGCATCGGCTCCAACGTGTACGGCGGGTTCAGGATGAACATGCCGCTGCTGTGCAGGCCGAAGCCGTCCGGCATCGGAGTGTGGGTGGTCAGCACCACGTTGAGCCAGTCGCTGCACTGCAGTTGCTTGAGCTTGTCGGCGAACTGGCGCGATTCCATCCGCACCAGCAGCGGATACCAGACCGCGTAGGTGCCGGTCGGGAAGCGCACCAGCGCTTCGGCCAGCGTGTCTTTGACTTTTTTGTAGTCGGTCTTGTCTTCATAAGGCGGATCGATCAGCACCAGCGCGCGGCGCGACGGCGGCGGCAGCAGCGCCTTCAGCGCGGCGAAGCCGTCGCCGCGCGTGACCAGCACCCGCTTGCCGCGCGTGGTCGGGCGGATGCCCTGCTGCGCGGCGTGGTCGTCCAGCTTGCGGAAGTTGTCGGCCAGGATCTTGGCGTCGGCCGGGTGCATCTCGAACAGGCGCAGGCGGTCGTGTTCGCGGCCCACCAGGTCGGCGACGAACGGCGAGCCCGGGTAGTAGCGCATCTTGCCGCTCGGATTCAGGCCCTTGACCAGGTCGACGTATTCCTTGATCGGCGCCGGCAAGTCGGTACGGTCCCACAGCGGGCCGATGCCGGTGTCGTATTCGGCGTTCTTGGAGGCGAAGGCGCTGTCCAGCGCATACACGCCGGCGCCGGCGTGGGTGTCGATGTAGCTGTAGGCGGCGTCCTTCTGATTCATGTACTGCATCAGCTGGATGGTGATGAAGTGCTTGAGCACATCGGCGTGATTACCCGCGTGAAAGGCGTGGCGGTAACTAAACATAAGCTTGGGATTTCCTAAAGGAGTGACGCAGTCAATCCCGCATTATCCACTAGAAAGCCGCACCCGCCAAAAAAGCCCGAGCTTCGTTTGCATCAAAGCGTGCTCATTTATGGAGACTACGATGGAACTTCCGCGCCGGCATCCGCAGGCGCGGCGAACTTTCACGGAGGAGATTATGGCTTTCAACAACGTAGGGCCGCTGACCTTCCTGGCGCCCGGGCAAACGGCGTTCTGGAGCTACACCTATGGCGCCGATCACGGCACCCAGTTCGCGTCGGCGGACGTCAAGACGCCCAACCAGGGGGCGGTGCACATGGCCGACCAGCAGCGCAAGCGCAAGGACAACAACGGCAACGCCACCTATTTCGTCAACATCCACAACCAGGGCGTCGGCGGCTGCTTCCACAACCTGCAAGGCGGGGGGATGAAATGAAAATGACCATCGTCACCGACAGCAACGGCAATGTGCTTGGCGCGATCCAGGGCCATGCGCTATCCGAAACCAGGGATGGCGTGGAAGCCACCGTGTCGTTCGCGCCCGGGCACAGCACCCACATGATCGAAGTCGACGACGACCTGGCCACGGTCGACGATGTCGACGAATTCCAGGCGCGCCTGCGCAAGCACCTGCAGCAACATCAGCAACAACATCAGCAACAGCAGCCCTGAAAACGGCAAGGCCGCAGCGATTGTGTCGCTGCGGCCTCTCGTCAAAGGCGGGGATCCCCGCCCTCACCGTTCCTTACGCTACTTTTTTATCGAAGAACTGTTCGTCCTCGGTCGAGCCGTGCAGCGCCGTGGTCGAGGACTGGCCGTTCTGGATGGTCTGGGTCACGGCGTCGAAGTAACCGGTGCCGACTTCGCGCTGGTGCTTGACCGCGGTGAAGCCCTTGTCGGCGGCGGCGAATTCCGCTTCCTGCAATTCCACGAAGGCCGACATCTGGCGGCGCGCATAACCGTGCGCCAGGTTGAACATGCCGTAGTTCAGCGCGTGGAAACCGGCCAGCGTGATGAACTGGAACTTGTAGCCCATCGCGCCCAGTTCTTTCTGGAACTTGGCGATGGTGGCGTCGTCCAGGTTTTTCTTCCAGTTGAACGATGGCGAGCAGTTATAAGCCAGCATCTTGCCCGGGAACTTGGCGTGCACCGCGTCGGCGAACTGCTTGGCGAAGGCCAGGTCCGGCTTGCCGGTCTCGCACCAGACCAGATCGGCGAACGGCGAGTATGCCAGCGCGCGCGAGATCGCCTGCTCGATGCCCGGCTTGACCTTGTAGAAGCCTTCGACGGTGCGCTCGCCGGTGCAGAACGGACGGTCGTTCTCGTCCACGTCCGAGGTCAGCAGGTCGGCCGCTTCGGCGTCGGTGCGGGCGATCACCAGCGTCGAGGTGCCCATGACGTCGGCCGCCAGGCGGGCCGCCGTCAGTTTTTCCACCGCTTCACGCGACGGCACCAGCACCTTGCCGCCCATGTGGCCGCATTTCTTGACCGACGCCAGCTGATCTTCGAAGTGCACACCGGCGGCGCCGGCATCGATCATCGATTTCATCAGTTCGTAGGCGTTCAGCACGCCGCCGAAACCGGCTTCGGCGTCGGCCACGATCGGCGCGAAGAAGTCGATGTCGTCCTTGCCTTCCGACCATTGGATCTGGTCGGCGCGCTGGAAGGTGTTGTTGATGCGCTTGACGACCATCGGCACCGAGTTGGCCGGATACAGCGACTGGTCGGGATACATTTCACCGGCCATGTTGGCGTCGCCGGCGACTTGCCAGCCGGACAGGTAGATCGCTTTCAGGCCGGCTTTGACTTGCTGCATGGCCTGGTTGCCGGTCAGCGCGCCCAGCGCATTGACGAACGGTTCGTTGTTGACCAGATCCCACAGTTTTTCCGCGCCGCGCTGCGCCAGCGTGTGCTCGATCTGCAGCGAGCCGCGCAGGCGTACCACGTCCTCGGCGGTGTAGGTGCGGGTGACGCCCTTCCAGCGTGGATTGGTGTCCCAGTCTTTTTGCAGGGCTGCGATTTGCTGTTCACGAGTTGCCATGGTGAGTTCTCCTTAAGTTCCTACATGTTGAAAAACGAAATCCGTTAGACAAATAGTAGACCCTTTTGTGCCCCGCACCACCACTCTTATATAAGACAGATGACTAAATTAAATTTTATAAATATCAAAGACTTACACTTAATTTTTCATGATGCAAAACGAAATTTCTATCCGTGGAATAAAATCATGCTGCGGTAACACATGAGATCCCACGATATGAAATGGCGCTCTCGCCAGATGAAAAACCCGGCCTCAGATCAGCTTTTGCTGCGCCACCAGGATGCCGTCGGCGTCGGCGTAGATCCAGTCGCCGGGGCTGACGGGCACGCCGGCGATATGCACCCGGAGATTTCGCTCGCCCGCGCCCTTTCTGGCGCTCCGTTGCGGATGCGCGGCCAGCGCGCGCACGCCGATGTCGCAGGCGTTGAGCTCCTCGGAGTCGCGGATGCAGCCGTCGACGATGATGCCGGCCCAGCCGTTGTCCTGCGCCAGCAAGCCAAGCTGGCCGCCGACCAGGGCCCGGCGCAGGCTGCCGCCGCCGTCGACCACCAGCACGTTGCCGTCGCCGGGCGTCTCCAGCACCGCGCGCACCAGCGCGTTGTCCTCGTGCACCTTGATCGTGGTCACCCGCCCGGAAAACTGCACCCGCAGGCCGTATTGACGAAACACCGGCGGCAGCACGGCCAGGCGGCCGTCCTCCAGCAGATTGGCGTGGTCGTCGCATAAATCGGTGGTGGCAAAGCTCATCGTGGTTCCATGCAGAGTGATCAGGACAGCTTGATTCTATGCCGTTTTCGGCACGCCGGCCACGCGCGTATTGCTGCCCACGCCCACCGCCGTCAGGATCACCAGCGCCTGGAAGATGCCGATGCCGATGAACACGCCCGACGGGTGGTTGGCGTCCATCAGCGCGCCGAACATCAGCGGGCCCAGCGCCAGGCCGCTGTCCAGGCCCGAATACACCACGCCGAACACCCGGCCGGTGGCGTTGGCCGGCGCGGCGCCCCGGATCATCAGGTCGCGCGACGGGCCGGAGATGCCGGTCACCAGGCCGATCAGCCCCATCAGCACCACCGCCATCCAGGCCGGCACCACGGCGGCGGCCAGCACCAGCGCCAGCACTGCCGCCGTGCCGAAGGCGATCATGATGATGCGGTCGTGGTTGCGGCTGCCCGCGCCGAGGAAGCCGCCGTACAGCATGCCGACCGCCGACGCCATCATGTAGCAGGTGTAGGCCGAGGTGGCCCACGCCAGCGACATGCCGTACAGGCTGACCAGGCTGGTCGCGGCGAAAGTCTGGATGCCGGCCAGCGCCACCGCCGAGATCAGGAAGAAGGCAAAGCACATCCACACCACTTTCAGCCGCAGGAAGCCGAACGGACTGTCGGCCGCGACCTGCGCCGCGCCCGTGACCGGCACCACCGCCGGCTCGGGCCGCAGCGCGTGGCGGTTCCACAGCATCAGCGCCAGCACCGCCAGCGGCAGCAAGGCCGCGCTCAGCAATGCGGTGCGCCAGTCGGTGCGCGCCGCGACGAAGGTCAGGAACAGCGGCGACATGGCCCAGCCGATATTGCCGCTGATGCCGTGCACCGAGAAGCCGTGCGCCAGCCGCGCCTTGGACACGCGCTGGTTCAGCAAGGTGTAGTCGGCCGGGTGGAACACGCAGTTGCCGCAGCCGGCGACGAACGCGCCCAGCATCAACTGCAAATAACTATGCGCGCTCGACAGCAGCACCGCCGATACCCCCAGCAGCGCGATGCCGCTGAACAGCACGGTGCGCGCGCCGAGCCGGTCGACCACGAAGCCGGCCATCGCCTGGCCGACGCCGGAGACGACGAAGAACACCGTCATCAGCAGCCCCAGCTCCGAATAACTCAAATGAAACTCCGGCTTCAGCCACGGGATCAGCGCGGCCAGGATCACGTGGTAAAAATGGGATGTGCCGTGCGCCAGCCCGACCAGCGAAATCACCTTGGCGTCCTGGCGCAGCAAAGACTTGTCGTTCATGCTTTCTCCTGTTGTTTCCGGAAGTGTAAGCAATTTCGGGCCGTCTGATTTAAGATAGAACGACATAATTTATCGATTTCACGCCATGTCCATTCCCGTCGTCACGCATACGCAGATCAACGCCCACGCCAATCACCCGTCGCCGTCGCGTCCGCTGACGATGTCCGGACGCGACTTGCCGGCCGACGCGACGTTGCTATCGCACCACCATCCTTATGGCCAGTTTACTTATATCAAGCAGGGCGTCATCCGCGTCACCGCCAACCGCAGCAGCTGGATCGTGCCGCCGCAGCGGGCGATCTGGATCCCGCCGGAGGTGGAGCACGAGGTGACGATGCTGGAGAATGTCCGGCTGAGGCCGGTGTGGGTGCACGCCAGCCGATCGCCCTTCCCCGGCACCGACTGCAAGGTGTTGCAGGTGTCGGCGCTGCTGCGCGAGCTGGTCGCCACGCTGGAACAGCACGACCAGAACGAGCAATCCAACCGCGAACAACTGCTGGTGGAAATGATCCTGGACGAGGTGCCGCGCTGCGCGGTGCGCCCGATCCGCGTACCGCTGCCAGCGGACAAGCGCCTCAAGGCGCTGTGCGACGCCTTGATCGCCGATCCCGGCGCCGAGCAGACGCTGGCGCACTGGGCCGGCCAGGTCGGCGCCTCGGAGCGCACGTTGGCGCGGCTGTTCGAGCGCGAGCTTGGCATGAGCTTCGGCCACTGGCGCCAGCAGGTGCGCCTGGCGCACGCGGCGCCGCTGATCTCGCGCGGCCTGCCACTGTCGCAGGTGGCGGCGCAGCTCGGTTACGCCAGCCAGTCGGCTTTCTCGGCGATGTTCAAGAAGACCTTCGGCTGCTCGCCATCAATGTTTTTTGGACAGCAACAGTGATAGTTCGTTAAGTTTCTGAAATTTGTGCCGTTAACGTTGTCTTGGACGAAAGTACGGTACATTAGTGGAAACTCATCAAACAGAACAACGATATCGCATGACGGACCTGTCGCTTTTTTCAACTGAACAAATCGCGGCATTGCTGGCGGCCCTGCCCGACCCGGCATTCATCCTCACGCGCAGCGGCCGTTATGCGGCCATCTTCGGCGGCACCGACTCGCGCTACTACCACGATGGCAGCGGTCTGGTCGGCAAATCCATCGGCGACGTGCTCAATGCGGACAAGGCCGCCTGGTTCGGCCAGCAAATCGCCGCCGCGCTGACGGCCGACCGCCTGCACGTGGTCGAGTACGCGCTGCATCGCAATGATATTAAAGGCATGGAAGACGGCGAAGGACCGGACGAGACGATCTGGTTCGAAGGCCGGGTGCAGGCGCTGGGCTACCCGGTGCAGGGCGAGGATGCGGTGTTATGGGTGGCCAGCAACATCACCGCCAGCAAAAAACTGGAAACCTTGCTGCGCACGCAGAGCGAGACCGATTCGCTGACCAGCCTGGCCAACCGGCGCAAGCTGATGGCGGCGCTGACCGAACACTACGATCTGTACGCCCGCTACAAGACGCCGACCTCGGTGCTGATCTTCGACATCGACAACTTCAAGAACATCAACGACGTCTACGGCCATCTGGCCGGCGACAAGGCGATCATCGCCACCGCCGAGGTGTGCCGCGATGAATTGCGCATCACCGATTTCCCGGCGCGGCTGGGCGGCGATGAGTTCGTGATCCTGATGCCGCACACCAGCTGCGAGCACGCGCTGCCGATCGCCGAGCGGCTGCGCCAGCGCATCGCCGACCATCTGCGCGCACTGGGCACGCTGGGCGACGGCGCCACCATCAGCGGCGGCCTGAGCGAAATGGAACCGGACGACCGGTCCTACGAAGATGTGCTGAAACGGGCGGACGACGCGCTGTACCGCGCCAAACACGACGGGCGCAACCGCATCGTCCACCACTGCTAGCTAGCCGAAGGTCAACTCGCCGTTGGCGCCGGTGTCCACCTGAATGGTGTCCTTCGGCCCGAAGCGGCCCGACAAGATCAGCTTGGACAGCGGATTTTCGATCTGCTGCTGGATCGCCCGCTTCAACGGCCGCGCGCCATACACCGGATCGTAGCCCGCCTCGGCGATCTTGTGCAGCGCCGCGTCGGTCATCGTCAGCGTCATCTCCATCTTGGCCAGGCGTTGCTCCAGGATCGCCAGCTGGATCTTGGCGATGGCGCCGATGTTCTTCTCATCGAGGCCGTGGAACACGACGATTTCATCGATGCGGTTGATGAATTCCGGCCGGAAGTGGTTGCGCACCTCGGCCATCACCGCCAGCTTGACCACGCCCGGATCCGACTCCTCCATCGCCTGGATCTTGTGCGAGCCGAGGTTGGAGGTCATGATGATGACGGTGTTCTTGAAGTCCACCGTGCGGCCCTGGCCGTCGGTCATGCGGCCATCGTCCAGCGCCTGCAACAGCACGTTGAACACGTCCGGATGCGCCTTCTCCACCTCGTCGAGCAGGATCACGCTGTACGGCTTGCGGCGCACCGCCTCGGTCAGGTAGCCGCCCTCGTCGTAACCGACATAGCCCGGCGGCGCGCCGATCAGGCGGGCCACCGAATGCTTCTCCATGAATTCGCTCATGTCGATGCGGATCATCGACTCCTCGGTATCGAACAGGAAACCGGCCAGGGCCTTCGACAACTCGGTCTTGCCGACGCCCGTAGGCCCGAGGAACATGAAGGAACCATACGGACGATTCGGATCCGACAGCCCGGCGCGCGAACGGCGGATCGCGTCCGACACGGCGGCGATCGCCTCATCCTGGCCGACCACCCGCTCATGCAGCTTCTCCTCGATATGCAGCAGCTTGTCGCGCTCGCCCTGCATCATGCGCGACACCGGAATCCCGGTCGCGCGCGACACCACTTCGGCGATTTCCTCAGCGCCGACTTCGGTGCGCAGCAGGCGCTGCTTCGGCGGCGTGTTCTTTTCCAGCGACACGCCGTTGGCCGACGCGGTCTCGGCCTGCTTCAGCTCGGCCTCCAGCTCGGGCAGGCGGCCGTATTGCAGCTCAGACACGCGCTGCCAATTGCTTTCGCGCGTGGCCTGCTCCATTTGCAGCTTGATGCGTTCGATCTCTTCCTTGATGTGGGTACTGCCCTGCACCACCGCTTTCTCGGCCTTGAGGATTTCCTCGAAGTCGTTCAGCTCGCGTTGCAGGCGCACGATCTCCTCGTCGATCAGTTCCAGGCGACGGCGCGAGCCCTCGTCCTTTTCCTTCTTGACGGCTTCCTTCTCGATCTTCAGCTGGATCAGCCGGCGTTCCAGCTTGTCCATGACCTCGGGCTTGGAATCGATCTCGATCTTGATCTTGGCCGCCGCCTCGTCGATCAGGTCGATCGCCTTGTCCGGCAGGAAGCGGTCGGTGATGTAGCGGTGCGACAGCTCGGCCGCCGCGATGATGGCGGCGTCGGAGATGGCGACCTTGTGGTGCAGCTCATACTTGTCCTGCAAGCCGCGCAGGATGGCGATGGTCGCCTCCACGGTCGGCTCGTCGACGATGATTTTCTGGAAGCGGCGCTCCAGCGCGGCGTCCTTCTCGATGTATTTGCGGTATTCGTCGAGGGTGGTGGCCCCGACGCAGTGCAGTTCGCCGCGCGCCAGCGCCGGCTTCAGCATATTGCCCGCGTCCATCGCGCCCTCGGCCTTGCCGGCGCCGACCATTGTATGCATCTCGTCGATGAAGACGATGGTCTGGCCTTCGTCCATGGCCAGCTCTTTCAGCACCGATTTCAGGCGCTCCTCGAACTCGCCGCGATACTTGGCGCCGGCGACCAGCGCCGCCATGTCCAGCGCCAGCACGCGCTTGCCCTTGAGCGACTCCGGCACCTCGCCGTTGACGATGCGCTGCGCCAGGCCTTCGACGATGGCGGTCTTGCCGACGCCGGGTTCGCCGATCAGCACGGGATTGTTCTTGGAGCGGCGCTGCAACACCTGGATGGCGCGGCGGATCTCGTCGTCGCGGCCGATGACCGGGTCGAGCTTGCCGGCGCGGGCGCGCTCGGTCAGGTCCAGCGTGTATTTCTTCAGGGCTTCGCGTTGGCCTTCGGCCTCCTGCGTGTCGACCTTGGCGCCGCCGCGCACGGTGTCGATGGCCGACTCCAGCGACTTGCGGGACAGGCCGTTTTCACGCGACAGCTTGCCGGCTTCCGACTTGTCGTCGGCCAGCGCCAGCAGCACCATTTCGCTGGAGATGAACTGGTCGACGCGCTTTTGCGCTTCCTTGTCGGCCAGGTTCAGCACATTGACCAGCTCGCGGCTGGCCTGGGTGTCGCCGCCGGTGCCTGAGACTTTAGGCAATCTTTCCAGCGCGCCTTTCAGGGCCTTGCTCAAGCCGCCGACGTTGACGCCGGCGCGCTGTAATAGCGAGCGCGCGCTGCCGTCTTCCTGGTCGATCAGGGCGGTCAGCAGGTGCACCGGTTCGATATATTGGTTGTCGTTGCCCACTGCCAGACTCTGCGAGTCCGACAGGGCTTCCTGGAGTTTGGTGGTGAGTTTGTCTTGCCGCATGGTGTTGCTCCGATAGATTTAACTTATCGCATACATAGTGCCAAGCGGGCAGTTTTTCAAGGAGCGTTCCACTTTTGCAACGCCGCGTCGTCGCTGACGCGGGCGTCGACCCAGCGCGCGCCGGCCGGGGTGTGCTCTTTTTTCCAGAACGGGGCTTCGGTCTTCAGGTAATCGATGATGAACTCGCAGGCGGCGAAGGTTTCGCCGCGATGTGCGCCCATCACCGCCACCAGCACGATCTGCTCCATCGGCTTGAGCGGGCCGATACGGTGGATCACCAGCGCGCCGGACACCGGCCAGCGCTGTTTGGCCTGCTCGATGATGGCGCCGATCGATTGCTCGGTCATGCCGGGATAGTGCTCCAGTTCCATTTCGGCCACGCTGGTGCCGTCGTTCAGGTCGCGCACCGTGCCCAGGAAGGTGACGATGGCGCCAACCTTGGGGTTGGCGGCGCGCAACTGGGCGACTTCGGTGCTCAAGTCGAAGTCTTCAGCCTGGATGCGGACGCTCATGCCCGCTCCGCGGCGCCGATACGACGGAACAGCTGCTCGATGCGGCTGGTGGTGCGGGCGTCGGCCAGGGCCGGCATCGCGCACAGTTGCAGGTAGGCGGCGCTGGCGGTCTGCGGCTTCTGGCCGGATTTCAGCGACGATTGCAGCACTTCGACCTGCATCTTCAGGCGTTCCCGGGCGAACTCGGCGCCGCTGTCGACGCCGGCCACGATTTCCAGACGCAACACTTCGTCCAGCAGCTTGGCGCGGTTGCGCTCCAGTTGCTCGGCGTAGGCGACGCGCTTGCCGTCCGCGCCGTCCAGCGCGGCCAGTGCGGCATCGAAGCGGCCCTTCAGCGCGCGCTCATACTCGCCGCCGAGCACCGGCAGTGCCGCCCAGCGCGCCAGCCAGCCGGCGGCATCCGTTGCCGCACCAACGGCGGCGCCGTCGCTTGCCGCGCCAGCCGCCCCTTCGCCGACCGCGGCGTCGGCCGCTGTGGCGGACAAGCCGGCGCCTTTGCCGGTCGCGCCGTCAGCAGCTGCGCCGGCGGCGCCGTTGCCGGCTGCGACGTCGGCTGCCGTGCCAGCCGCGTCAGTGCCGATCGCATCGGCGGCGCCGTTGCCGGCTGCGGTGCCGGTCGCAGCGCCGAACGGCTTGGCGCCGATCGCGCTTTCCAGCGCCTGGCACAGCCGCAGCTTGTCGCGCAGCGCGTTCGCTTGCGCGGCGCCGGCGCGACGCTTGATCGTATCGGCCTGCGCCTGCACGGCGGCGACGGCGTTGTGATACCGCTGATTAATCTTGGGCTCCGCCGCGCGCGGCACAGCACCGATGGCGTGCCAGGCAGTCGCCGCATCCCGCAGCTTCTGCGCGATGCCGGCCAGCTGCGCCTTGTCGTCGCCGCTGAAGACCGCCTCTTCCAACTCCTTGCACAACGCCTCACGCGCATGCAGATGCGACTTGCGCTCATGATCGGCGGCATGCGCAGTTTCCTTGCGCTTCGCGAAAATTGCGTCGCAAGCCGCGCGGAACCGTTGCCACAGCGCCTGCTCAGCCTTGCGCTCCAGCGGCAGCGCCTTGGCCTGCTCCTGCCAACGCTCCTGCAGATGACGCAACTTGTCCAGCGTATGCCGCTCGGACGGCTGCAAGGCCTCCGCCTCGGCGATCAATTGCTCGCGCTTGGCGGTCTCGATCTTGCGCTGCTCGGACAGCGGCGCCAGCATCTGCGACAAGGCCTTGTCGAACGCCTGGTCCAGCTTGCGCTTCTCCTTGCGGTCGATGGTGCCAAGTCGGCCCCACACCTGGCGCAAACGCTGGCCGGCGGCGGCCACGTTCTTCAGATCGGCCTCACTGGTCGCGGCGGCGGCGGCCATGGCCTGGGTCTCGGCCAGCAAGGCTTGCGCCTTGGCGGCGTTGGCATGACGTTCATCGGCCAGTTGCTTGAAGTGAGCGGCGGCCGGCGCGTAGGCGGTGGTGCAGGCCGTGTCGAAGCGTTCCCACAGGCTCTTCGGCGCGTGACCGGAGACCGCGTCCAGCGACTTCCAGCGCTCGCGCATGCTGCCGACCTTCTTGGCCAGCTCGCTCATCGCCAGGCCCAGCGCCGGCAGTTCCTCCACCGCCTTGACCAATTCCTCGCGCGAGACGTTGCCGCCCCAGCGCGCCCAGTCGCCCAGGCGCTTCAGCTCGGCGCGGACGTGGGTCAGGCGCTCGGTCTGGGCGTGCGTCAGACGGGTTTTGTGTTCCTTCAGCCATTTGTCGTGTTCGGCGGCGGCGTGCAGCAGGCCGTGCTCCAAAGCGGCTTCCAGCGCGTCCAGGGTTTCCAGGAATTTCTTGTCGGTTTCCTTGGGCGCGGCGGCTTGCTTGGCGGGCTTCTGCGGCGCGCGAGCGGGCGCGCCCGGCGCGGATGCGGACTCGGCGTCGGACGCCGTCGCTGCGCCGGTTGCGAGGGCCGCCGCCGGATCAGCCGCGGCCGAGCCAGCGGGATGCGCCGCATCGACCGCACCAACCGAATCGTCGGCATTGGTCGCCGCCGACGCAACTGCCGGACCAGGCCCGGCGGCGGCGGCGACGGCTCCTGCCGCCTCGACCGCCGGCTTGACCGGAGCCGCCAGCGCGGCGCGCGCCTGTTCCAGCGCCTCGGCATAATCCCGCAGCAAGTGGCGCGGCAAGGCATTGTGTTCCGGCGCCTGCTGATAATCGGCATGCGCTGCGGTATAACGCTCCAGCGCCTGCCCAGCCTCTTCGCGCGATGCCGAGCCCGGCAACTGACGCACCGCCGCCATCGCATCGATGATCGTGCGCTGTAACTTGACCTGCGCCTCCAGCCGCGCCGCCAGCGCCGCGCGCGCCGCCTCGAACGGCGCGATCAGCGACGGCGCATCCGCGACCAGCTTCCACTCGCGATCCAATTCCGCCACCTGGTTCGGCGTCAGCTTTTCATCCTGCAACAACCGTTGCGCATGATCCAGGCACGCCTGTGCTTTTTGTTGCTCCGTCTGCTGATAGCGGATCGCATCCAGGCGGCCCTGCATCAGCTTGGCAACGCGGCGGTCCGTGTTGCGCATCGCCTGCTGCACCTGTTCCAGATAGGGCTGCGACACCACATGCTCGGCGGCGGCCAAGCGCACGCCAGCGAATTCGCTGCGCAGGATCAGCTCGACGGCGCCCGCCTCGTTGCCGGCCAGGCCGTTGGCGACCCGCGTCTGTTCATCGCGACGGCTGGCCGATGCGGCGGCCGCGGCGCCCGTGTCCGGGGTCGCCGGTGCTGCTTGCGGATCGGGCTGCTGGTCGGCGGCACGCTTAAAGAGGAAATCGAACATTGTGCGCTATGAGATGGCTAAAACCACCATCATAGCAAAGCGAGGGGATTTTGCCCGAGGCGTCTGCTATTCGAGCGGTTATTTCAACATGGCATCGCCGTGCGCCTGTTGCCGCGCGCTGCGCGACACGGCCGGCGTGGCGGCGTCTTCGATGCTTACTATCGGCAAAACCTGCAAGCCGGGAATGGAAATCTGTGCGTCGTCAGGCGCCGGCATGGCGGCGGCGCGCCGCCGCACCGGCGAGCGCGCCCCGTCGGCCGAGTCCTGGGCCGAGCGCTTCATTTCAACCAGGTGCTTATCGTGCATCATCAGCTGGTTGGCGATCGAGAACCAGGTTTCCCCGGCGATCGCGGCGCGCGCGATCGCAAACAATTCCTGCTCCTCTTTTTCCAGCCGCTTCAGCAGCGCGGCGCAAAAGTTTTCAATGCTGTCGCAGATCAGGCGCACCTGCTCGTCGCGCACGTCGGCCAGCATGCCCAGCTTTTCCTGCAGCAGCCGGATCGACATCAGCGCCGACTGGTTCAGACGATTGAGTTCTTCCAACAATTGATCGGCGCGTTCGGTCACGCCCACCAGCGCCGGGATCAGATACATCTCGGTCTTGCGCCAGCGGCACGCTTCGTACAGGCTGTCGAGGTTCTCGCAGGCATATTCCAGCTGCGACAGGGTCATGGTGTTCTGCTGCATCAGCGTCGAGCGCACATATTTCTGAAAAGATAGCAAACTCAAGCGAATGCTGGACTGCTCTACCGACAGGGCCACCAATGTATATGTCGCAGTTAACATTCTGACTCCCCAAGCTGAAGTTGTGCACGCCCCGTGGGGCGGCAAGCGGAAGTAAAAGTGTAAATAAAGCCGACAGACGCGCTTTGAGCTAGAACAAACCGGCCCAGCGTAGATGTTGTTTAATTATGGGTTAAATATATATCAAGTGCGCCCGGATTGCTATCGCAAAGGCAGCTGCAAACGCACCATTCCCGCTTCCGGGTGCGGCAACACCACGCCGCCGAAATGGCGCACCAGCTTTTGCACCCCCAGGTTTTCCGACAAGGCATCGCCGATAATTTCGCCGGTGCCGTGGCCACGGAAATAATCCACCAGTTTCTGGAACAACACATAGCCCAGTCCCTGCCCTTTCAGATCGGATCGCACGATGATCGCGAACTCGGCCGATTGGTTGTCCGGATCGGCCACCGCGCGCACCACGCCCAGCGTCTCCGGCTGGCCATCGGGGCCGGGACGGGTGGCGATGAAGGCCATGGCGCGGTCGTAATCGATCTGCGTCAGCCGCGCCAGCTGCGCCGGCGGCAGCTCGCGCATGGCGGAGAAAAAGCGCAGCCGGATATCGTCCGGATCCAGCGCGCTGAAGAACACCTGATGCTGCGCGCCATCCTCCGGCCGGATCGGACGCAGCAGGATCTTGCCGCCGCGCCAGTCCACGGTCTGCTCCAGTTCCTGCGGATACGGCCGGATCGCCAGCTGGCGGCCGCCTTTGCTGTACTTTTGCACTTTCGCCAGTTGCAGGCGCGCGCCCAGCGCCACCACGCCGCCGCCGATGGCGATCAGCGGATTGAGATCGAGTTCGGCCAGCTCCGGCAGGTCGGCCGCCATGTCGGCCACCTGCACCAGCGTGCGGCTGACCGCGTCGGCGTCGGCGGCGGTCTGGCCCTGCGCCATCAGGCGCGACACGCGGGTGCGGCCGACCAGGTCGCGCGCCAGCGTCATGTTCAGCGGCGGCAGGCCGGCGGCGCGGTCGGCCGCCACCTCGGCCGCGATGCCGCCCTGGCCGAAGAACACCACCGGTCCGAACACCGGATCGGCGGCGATCTGGATCCGCGCCGCCGCCAGCGTCTGGCCGGTCAGCGCCGCCTGTTGCGGCGTCGCCAGCGCGATGCCGTAGGCGGCCAGCAGCGCGCGCGTGTCGCCGTCGGACAGGTCGACGCGGCCGGCGGCCAGCGCCGCCTGCACCAGCGCCCGGGCGGCGGCGCGTCCCGGCGCGGCGGTGGTCGGCAAGCCGGCCGGCACCTCCATCAGCAGATCCTGGTTGCGGCGGTACTGGGCGATCTGCAGGAAACCATGCACCGCTTTTTCCGGCGTGTCGTAGGTCGGCAAGCCGGCGTCGGCGAACACCTGGCGCGCCGCCGCCACCGAGCTGCCGCCCAGCCAGCAGGACAGCACGTTCTTGTTCGCGGCGCGCATCAGCGGCGCCACCGCTTCGGCGATCAGACTGCTGGGCACCATCGCCGTCGGCGCGTGCAGGAACAGCAATGCGTCGGCCTGCGGCTCGCGCAGCAGCGCCTCGACGGCGGCGGTGTAGCGCTCGACCGGCGCGTCGGCCAGCAGGTCGGCCGGATTGGCTTGCGGCGCGCCGGCGCGCGCCAGCCGGCGCAAGGTGTCGGCCGCCAGCGGCGCCAGTTGCGCGCCGCTGCATTCCAGCGCATCGGCCGCGATCAGCCCCAGGCCGCCGCCGTTGGTCAGCACCGCCAGCCGCTCGCCGCGCTGCGGACGGCGCCGCGCCAGCGTCTCGACCGCGTCGAACAAATCCTCGGTGGCGTAGACCCGCAACATGCCGGCGCGGCGGATCGCGGCGTCGAACACCAGGTCGGCGCCGGGCGCCGCGTCGCGTCCGACCTTCAGCACGATCACCGGCTTGCCGCGCGCCGCCAGCCGTCCGGCCGACATGAACTTGCGCGCGCCGCTGAGGTTTTCGATGCAGAGCAGGATCGCTTCGGTGTTGGCGTCGGCGGCCAGGTAATCGAGCAGGTCGCCGAAGTCGATGTCGGCGGTGTCGCCCATCGCCACCACGCGCGAGAAGCCGATGCCGCGCATGCCGGCCCAGTCCAGCACCGCCGTGGCCAGCGCGCCCGATTGCGAGACGAAGGCCAGCTTGCCGCTGCCCGCCGCCAGATGGGTGAAGCTGGCGTTCAGGCCCAGCGCCGGCGATTGCAGCCCGACGCTGCCCGGCCCGAGGATGCGCAGCAAGTGCGGTTTGGCCGCGTCCAGCATGGCCTGGCGCAGGCCGCGCCCGCCGACCGCGCCCGGATCGGGATCGGCCGTCATGACGATGGCGGCCTTGGTGCCGCGCGCGCCCAGTTCGGCGATCAGGCCGGGGATGGTGCCCGGCGGCGTGCACAGGATCGCCAGGTCCGGCGCGGCCGGCAGCGCCGACACCCTGGCGTAGCACGGCATGCCGCGCAAGCTCTGGTGCTTGGGATTGAGCGGCCAGACGATGCCGCCCTGGCTGATATAGCTGGTCTCGGCCAGGTTGGCCAGCACGCGTGTGCCGATGCGCTGCGGGTTGTCCGATGCGCCGATCACGGCCACCGAGCGCGGTTGAAACAAACGGTCGAGATTCCTGATGCTCATTGCCTGCTTCTCCAAACTACCAGCGTGATGAATGGTCCTCGGTCACGCCGATCATCTGCGTGACGATGCGTTTCGGCTGATCCGGCGCGCTGCGCACCCAACCCGAAAAGGTGCCGATCGGTTGCAGGTAGCGGCTGGCCGCCACCATCATCTTCTTGTTCTCGCGGCGCGCGCCCTCCGGCGTGAAGTGCAGCTCCAGCAAATCGTCCTCGGTGAAGATATGCCAGGGCGCCAACGGATCGCTGTTATCGTACAAGAAATGGGCCGGCGCCAGCGCATGCACCTCGCCGTCGAGCCACAGCGCGTTCTCGTGGCCGCCGAAATAGCCGGCCTGCAGATTGAAGCCCATCTCCAGATTATGCGCCGAAGCCCAGCGCCAGGCGGTGTTCCGCGCCAGCAGGCCGTTGGAGTAGTCGAAGCTGGCGACGCCGCCGGACAGGTCGTAGTCCTCGCGCCAGGTGCGCACCTCGCCGCTCAACGGCAGGCCGGACGATTTCTGCGTCGCGTGCACCGAGCCTTTGGCCACCGGTCCGGTCGCCAGCAGCAGCGGCGAGGCGCCGGGGCCGAATTCGGCGTCGATCTCCAGGTAGTCGCAGCGCAGCGACAGCGCGAAGCTGCCGTCGCCCCGGCTGGCGATGTCGATACGGCTCTTGCGGGTCTTGAACAGGCTCGATTCGCCGGCGTGGTTGGCCAGCTTGGCCGACATGCCCGGCAAGCCGTCCTGCGAAAAGTTGGCCAGCATGTCGCCGTCGCCGCGATCGAAGGCGTAGGCGAAGGCGGTGCTGGTCCAGCCCAGATCGACGATGGCCACCGCGCAGAAGATGCGCTCGGTGCCCAGCGCCACGTAGTGCCAGCGCTTGTGGTGAAAGCGCCGCCACAAGCGGCTGCGCGCGAACGGCGCCGCCAGTCCGCTCCAGTCGATGCGGCCGACCTGGCCGGCGTAGCGGCCGAACAGCGGCTGGCCGTCGGGGCCGAGCAGGCTGGCGGGGGCTGCGGGCAGCGTCATGCGGCATCCTGTTCCGCCGCGCCGAGGGCGGCCTGCAACAGCGGCGCGAAACCGGCGGGCGTCGCCTGCGTGATCTGGATCTGCGGGCAGGCGTGCCAGTTGGCCAGCCGTTGCAGCGCACCGGCGATGTCGCGCGTGAAGCGGTCGCTGACCCGCACGCCCGGCTCCAGCACCAGCGACTTCAATTCGAATACGCCTTCGCGGCGGTGCGCCTTGGCGTCGACCCGGCCCACCAGCGCGCCGCGCCGCAGGATGGGCAGTGTGAAGTAGCCGTAGCGGCGCTTGTCGGCCGGCGTGTAGCATTCAAGCCGGTAGTCGAAGCCGAACAGCTCCAGGGCGCGACGCCGGTCCCACACCACCGGATCGAACGGCGACAGGATGGTGGTCAGCGTCGGCGCCAGCGCGCCGGCGGCGGCGCTGTCCAGCAGCGCGGCGTGGTCGGGATGGACGTAGATCGGATCGTCCCAATCGTCGACCCAGGCGCGCAGCAGCAGGCCCTCGTCGACCAGCGTCTCCGGGTCCAGGCGCGGCGGCCGGGTGCGGAAGTAGTCGCTGATCCAGGCGCCGCGCGCGCAGCCCATCGCCTTGACGGCCTTCAGCACCAGCGCGCGCCGCATCTCGTCGTCGGCCGGCATGCGGCTGTCGTGCCAATCCGGCAGCACCCGTTCGGCCAGATCGTAGATGCGCTGGAAGTTGTGGCGCGCCGCGATCATCAGCGCACCGGTGGTGAACAGCACCTCCAGCGAACGCTTCTCCGGCTTCCAGCTCCACCAGCCTCCGGCCTGGCCGTCGGTGCGCTCGAAGTCCGACGAGCGGGTCGGCCCGTTGACGCGGATGTGCTCCAGCACCGCATCGACTTCGACGCGGCGCTCCTTCATCCAGGTGGCCGAATACTTCCAGCCCATCGCCTCCGGATTGAGCATGCGGTGGCGATACAGGCCGTAGTCCTCGATCGGCACGAAGCAGGCCTCGTGCGCCCAGTATTCAAATAATTCACCTTCGGCCAGCGCCTGCTCCAGCCACGGCTGCGGATAATCGCCCAGCCGGCTCCATAGCACCAGGTAGGGGCTGCGCGCGACGACATGAATGGTATCGATTTGCAGCACGCCCATCTGGCGGATCGCGTCCAGCACATCGGGTTGGCGCGCCTTGCGGCGGCGCGGCTGCAACAGCCCTTGCGCGGCGAGGTGCAAGGCCCGCGCGGCGGTCAGGCTCAGGGTCAATTCGGTCATGACCGCTATTCTAATAAGGAAATCAACATTGTCTGTGTATGAAGTATGATTTTTTACCCGGCCAGTCGCAAACCGTGCAGAATATCCACACATCAACTCCGATGATCCTTGGACATTGCCGATGCTGGATATCCTACGCCGACTATACCGTGCCATGCTGCTGCCGTCGTTCGGAGTGGCGCTGCTGGCCATCATGTGGGCCGCCGTCACCTACCAGGTGCGGCAGGAGAAGATGACCGCCCGCCACGAAGCGGTGCAGCGCAGCCAGTCGCTGGCGCGCACGCTGGCCGAACACGCCAACCATCTGCTGCGCCAGACCGACCACGCCACGCAGCTGTTCAAACTCAAATTCGAAGAGACCGGCGGCGCGCTGCGGCTGGCCGAATTCACCCGCAAGAACGGCCTGCTCGATTCGCTGCTGCCGACCAAGCTCGATCTGCCGCTGGCCATCCTCGGCCCCGACGGCCGCGTCATCGACAGCCTGAATGGCTACTTCGCGCCGGACATGCGGCAGGCCGCCTTCTTCCAGAGCCACGCCGCCCATCCGGTCGACCGCGCGCTGGTGGCCACGCCGGTGGTCGACAGCCGCACCAAGAAATGGCATATCCAGATCTCGCGCCGGCTGAACCGCGCCGACGGCGGATTCGCCGGCGTGATCGTGGTGTGGATGGACCCGGCCTACTTCGTCGACGACTACGACCGGCTGACGGTCGACGCCGGCGGCGCGGTGATGCTGCTCAGCCGCGAGAACGGCATGTCCACCGCCCGCATCGACGACCAGTTGATCATCAGCGACGCGATCGACTTCAACGTGGCCCAGGCCAGCTCCACGCAACCGGCCGACGAACTGCTGCTGAAGCGGCCGTTCGACGCCATCGACCGCGTCTACGGCTACGCCGACATGCCGCGCTTCCAGCTGATGGCGGTGGTGGGCGATCCGACCGCCGTCGCGATGGCGCGCTTCCAGCACCGGCGCATGCTGTACTACGCGGCGGTGATGGTGGCCTCGCTGGTGGTGATCCTGTTCGTCGGCCTGCTGATGCAGCAGGCGTACCGCCTGCGCCGCAGCGCGCGCATGATCATCGAGGCGCAGCTGATGCTGCGCGCCGCCACCGACGCCAGCCTGGACGCGGTCTATCTGTTCAAGGCCTGCCGCTTACGCGGGACCAGCAGCGAGGTCGTCGATTTCACCATCGCCGACCTGAACGAGCGCGGCGCCTCGCTGCTCGGCGCCAGCCGCGACGAGATCCACGGCAAGCGCATGATCGAGGTCATGCCGAATTTGCACGGCAGCGGATTCCTCGAAAAGTACAAGCAGGTGCTGGCCACCGGCCTGCCGGAGGAGGATGAGTTCCCGGTCGACTTCCTGCCCGACCGCGATGTCCACTGGCTGCGGCAGCAGGTGGTGCCGATCACCGACGGCGTGGCCGTGACGGTGCGCGACATCACGCCGCGCAAGGAGGCCGAGCTGGCGATGCGCAAGAACCAGGCGGAGCTGGCCGCCGTCAACGACGCATCGCCACTGGGCCTGCTGCGCGCCGACGCCACCGGCCACTGCACCTACGTCAACCGCACCTTCGAATTCATCACCGGCCTGACGCGCGAGGAGGCGCTGGGCGACGCCTGGATGCGCGCCGTCCATCCGAGCGACCGCGCCGTGCTCAAGGCGGCCCTGAGCCATATGGCGCAGACCCGCCTGCCCTACCAGGACACGCTGCGATGCGTGCACCCGGACGGAATGATCATCTGGGTCTCGTTCAAGATCGCCGCGATGATGGTCGACGGTAAGGTCTACGGCTACGTCGGCACCGTCGACGACATCACGCACATCCGCAAATCCGTCAATGCGCTGCGTGAGAGCGAGGCGCGGCTGCGCACCATCGCCGACACGCTGCCGGCGATGGTGGCCTACATCGATGCCGAACAGGTGTACCGCTTCCACAACCTCGCCTACGAACGTGAATTCCACAGCAGCGGCGCCGCTGTGCTGGGCCATACCATCCGCGACACCGTCGGCGACGCCCGCCACGCCTTCCTCGAACCCTACATCCTGCGCGCGCTGGCCGGCGAGACATTGACCTTCGAAGAGGACGACACCAGCGCCGACATCGAACGCACCTTCGAAGTGGTCTACATTCCGCAACTGGATGAGGAAGGCGGCCCGGTGATCGGCTTCCACGTCATGCGGCAGGACATCACGGCGCAAAAGCGTGAAAAGCTGCGGCTGCTGCGGCTGTCGCAGCTCGACGCGCTGACCGGGCTGACCAACCGTGCCGGCTTCCTGCAAAAACTGCACGACACCATGGCGGCCACCCGCGAGAGCGGCGGCCTGATGGCGGTGATGTACATGGATATCGACCGCTTCAAGCCGGTCAACGACACCTACGGCCACAGCGTCGGCGACTCGCTGCTGAAGGCCTTCTCGGCGCGCCTGACGCACACCATGCGCGCCAGCGACACCATCGCCCGTCTCGGCGGCGACGAGTTCACCATCATCATGGAGCGCATGCACCGCATCGACGACGCGGCGGCGCTGGCGGCCAAGATCGTCGCCGCGATGCAAACCGAATTCGATCTGGACGGCACGGTGGTGTCGATCTCGGCCAGCATCGGCCTGACCTACTATCGCGGCGAGGACGTCAGCCCGGCCGAGCTGCTGAACCGCGCCGACGTGCTGCTGTACGAGGCCAAGCAGGCTGGCCGCAACACCTTCCGCGCCGGCGCGGCGCTGAAACAGCAGCCGCAGCACGCCAGCAATGCCGCCTGATCGTTTTTAATCAACTCGCGCGGAGCCGGTTTGCGCTATATTGAGCGCTTCCCGGCTGTTTTACATTATCTTCATGCGTCTGCTGCACACCTCCGACTGGCATCTCGGCCAATCCCTGCATAATTTCGAGCGTCACTACGAACACCAGCGCTTCCTCGACTGGCTGCTCGACACCGTCGCCGCCGAACAGGCCGACGCGCTGCTGATCGCCGGCGACATCTTCGACAACGCCAATCCCTCGTCGGCCTCGCAACGGCAGTTGTACCGCTTTTTACAGCAGGCCAGGGAGCGCGCGCCGCATCTGAACCTGATCGTCATCGCCGGCAACCACGATTCGCCGGGCCGGCTGGAGGCGCCGGGACCGCTGCTGGAGGCGCACGGCACGCGCGTGGTCGGCGCGGTGCAGCGCAACGCCGACGGCGAGATCGATGTCGCATCGCTGGTGCTGCCGTTGACCGGCCGCGGTGGCGCGATCGAAGCCTGGTGCCTGGCCGTGCCCTTCCTGCGTCCCGGCGACGTGCCGCGCGCGGAGGTCGAGGAAGGCGCCGATCCCTACCTGGCCGGCATCGCCCTGCTGTATAAACAGGCGCTGGAACTGGCCTTGAGCAAGCGCCAGGACGGACAGGCGATCCTGGCGATGGGCCACTGCCACATGGTGGACGGCCAGATGTCCAACGACTCCGAACGCCGCATCGTCATCGGCGGCACCGAGATGCTGCCGGCCGGGATCTTCGATCCGGCCATCGCCTACGCCGCGCTGGGCCATTTGCACCTGGCGCAGGCGGTCGGCAAGCAGCAGCACATCCGCTACTGCGGCAGCCCGATTCCGCTGTCGTTCGCCGAGGTGGGCTACCAGCACCAGATCCTGCGCATCGACATCGACGGTGCCGCCGTGCGCGAGATCACGCCGCTGATGGTGCCGCGCGCGGTCGAGCTGCTGCGGATTCCGGCCAGGCCGGCGCCGCTGGCGCAGGTGCTGGAGGAACTGGCGCTGCTGCTGGTGCCCGAATCTCCGCACGAACAGCAACCATTCCTCGAAGTGCGGGTGCTGCTCGACGCGCCCGAGCCGGGCCTGCGCTCGCGCATCGAAACGGCGCTGGACGGCAAGCCGGTACGGCTGGCGAAAATCGAAACCTCCAGCCCGGCGCGCGCCTCGTCCATCGACACCGACGTGATGACGCTCGACCAACTGGAAAAGCTCAAGCCGGACGACATCTTCCGGCAGCTATATCAGCAGCGCTTCGGCAACGACGCGCCGGCCGACACGCTGACCGCCTTTGCGGAGTTGATGCTGCCATGAGAATCCTGAAAATCGGCGGTAAAAACCTGGCCTCGCTGGCGGACGAATTCAGCGTGGACTTCGAACAGGAGCCCTTGGCCTCCACCGGCCTGTTCGCCATCAGCGGCCCGACCGGCGCCGGCAAGAGCACCTTGCTGGATGCCCTGTGCCTGGCGCTGTACGACGACACGCCGCGCCTGTTGCGCGTGGCCGGCCGCAGCTACCTCGCCGACGTCGGCAACGAAACCATCTCCGCGCAAGACCCGCGCACACTGCTGCGCCGGGGCACGGCCGAAGGCTATGCGGAGGTGGACTTCGTCGGCAACGACGGCGCTTCATACCGCGCGCGCTGGAGCGTACGCCGCTCGCGCACCAAGGCCGAAGGCGCGCTGCAGCCGACACAAATGTCGCTGCTCCTGCTGCCCGCGCTGCAACCGCTGGGCGGCACCAAGACCGAAGTGAAAGCCGAAATCGAAAAACGCATCGGACTGTCGTTCGAGCAGTTCACACGCGCGGTGCTGCTGGCGCAGAACGAGTTCTCGGCCTTCCTCAAATCCGAAGACAACGAGCGCGGCGAACTGCTGGAGACGCTGACCGGCAGCACCATCTATTCCGAGATCTCGGTCCGCGCCTTCGAGCGCGCCAAGCTGGAACAAGCGGCGCTGCAACGACTGAACCTGCGCCTGGCCGACCAGAAACCACTCAGCGGCGAACAGCGCGCCGAACTGGAAGCGCAAAACGCCGCCGCCGCCGACGCGCTGCAAGCGCTGGAGCAGCGCAAGGCGGAGCTGGAACAGGAGCTGCGCTGGCACCAGCAAGCGGAAAGACTGGCGCAGGAAGAACAGGCCGCGCACCAGGCCAGCCAGGCCGCATTGGCCGACATCGACGCCGCCGCACCGCGCCGCGCAGCGCTGGCGCTGAACGACGCGGTGCAACCGGCGCGCCAGCTGGCTGAAGACATCCGCCGCATCGACGCCGACATCGCGCAGACGCAGGCGGCGATCATCGCCAGCACGGAGGCCGCGCAGCAAGCCGCGCTGGCGCTGGATCAGGCCCACACCGCGCAAACGCAAGCCGCCACCGGCGTGCAGGAAGCGGAAGCGGCCCAACGCGCGGCGGCGCCGTTGCTGGACCAGGCCAAGGCGCTGGACGCGCGCATCGAAGCGATGCTGCCGGCCTACCGTCAAACCGCCGCCGCGCTTGAAAAAGCGGACCACGCGGACGCCGACGCCAAGGCCGCGCTGCAAGCGCGTCAGGACGAGCACCGCAAGCTGGCGGCGCAACAGGAGGCCGGCATCAACTGGCTGAAACAGCACAAGCAGTGGAAGACGCTGGCGCAATCGTGGGATCGCTGGGACGTGCTGTTCGTGCAGGCCGGCCAGGAATCGGCCAAGGCCGAGAAGCTGGCGTCCGCGCTGGCGCGGGTGCAACGCAACGCCAAGGCGCATCGCGACGACGAGGCCGACGCCAGCGCGCGATTGGCCGCCGCCGCCGCCGCGCTGCAAACCCTGGCTCACCAGCGCCAGCAGGCGACGCAGGAAATGGCGGCCTATTCCGCCGAACAGTTGCAGGCATCGCGCAGCAGCCTCGAACAGCGCCGCGACCTGCTCGCCGGCGCGGAGAAAATATGGCTGGAGCTGGAATCGCGCCAGCACCGCAGCGACCAGATAGCGACGCAATCTGCGCAGCTGCGGCAGACCACCGCATCGGCCGAGACGCAATTGGCGACGGCGCAGCAGGAAGGCATCGCCGCCACCGCCTCGTTGTCGCAAGCCGAACGTTCGCTCAAGCTGGCGGAAGCCGCGTGTGCCGCCAGCGTCGAATCGCTGCGCGAGACACTGGAGGACGACACGCCCTGCCCGGTCTGCGGCGCAAAGGATCATCCGTACCGCCACAACGACGGCGGGCTGCAAGCGATGCTGGGCGAGCTGCAATCCGAAGTCGCCCGCTGCCGCGCGCAGATGGAGAACAACTTCAAACTGCAGGCCACGCATCGCGCAACGATGCAGGCCAGCCTGGAACAACAGAACATATTGGCGATCGAAAATCGCGCCGTGCAGCAAGCGCTGGAACGCGCCGCGACGGCATGGAGCGGCCAAGCGCTGGCGGCAGGTCCGCTGCCGCCGGAGCCGGAGCGCGCCGCATGGTTCATCGCGCAGCTGAACGAGACGCAGGCCGCGTTGCAAAGCGTCGAACGGCAGGAGCGCGCGTTGCACGCCGCCCGCGTCAAGCGCGATCAGGCGCAAACGGCCTACGACGCGGCGTCCGCGGAGCACACGCGCCTGCAAGGCGTGGCCTCCGCAGCGCAGACCGCGCTGGCCTTGTCCAACACCGAGCACAAATCGCTCGAAGAGCAGCGCATCGAAGTGGCGCTGACCCTGAGCGGCCTGCTGTCCGACCTCGACGCGGCCTTCAGCGGCGGCGACATTCCGAGCGAAGACTGGAAAGACGACTGGAAAGCCGGCCCGGCCCGATTCTACGAAGCGCGCCAGGCGGAGAGCAAGCAATGGCTGACGCAACGCGCGGCCTACGACGTGCGCGCCGCGTCGTTGGCGGCCTTCGACACCGAGTTGAACGCGCTGAATGAAACGCTGGCCCGCACCAGCCTCGACGCGCTCAACGCCGGCAACGCGCACAGCGCCGCCGAAGCCGCGCTGAAGGACAACCAGCAGCGACGCATGGACATGTGGGGCGGCAAAGAGGTGCGCGACGTCGAACGCGCACTGCTGGCCGCCATCGACACCGCCCGCGCGCTGATGGCCACGCGCCAGACCGCAGCGCAACAAGCGGCGCAAACGCGCACACGGCTGGACGAAGCACTGGCGCAGGCCGGCAATCGCCTGGTGTCGCTGCAAGCCGCAGCGGCGACGGCGGCGACCAGGCTGTCCGATTGGCTGGCCGCATTCCAGCAGCGCCAGCCCGAAACCGGCCTGCAGGACCTGGAACAACTGCAAGCGCTGCTGGCCCGCTCCGTCGACGACATCGACGCCGAGCGCAACGCCCTCCAGGCCATCGCCCGCGCCGCCGACAACGCCGCCACGGTGCTGACCGAGCGCCAACGCCAACGCGCCCAACACCAACGCTCCGCGCCACCAACCCGCGCGCCCTCCGACGCCGCCCCGACCGCCAACACGCAAACAGACAACGCGGCAGCCGCAGGCGACGCGCAACCAGCCGACGCAGCCGCCGATGGCCCGCAGCCTGCCGCTAGCGGCGACGCAGCAAGCACACCTCCGTCCGCCGCCGAGCAAATCGCCCTGGTGGCCGCCGCCCTGAACGCCCTGCTGGCCGAACGCAAAACCGCCCACGACGCCTCGACCGCGCTGCAACTGACGCTAGCCCAGGACAACGCCAAGCGCCACCAATCGAAATCCATGCTGGCCGAAATCGAACGCCAGGAAGCGATCGAACAACGCTGGTCGCGCATGAGCGACCTGATAGGCTCCGCCGACGGCAAGAAATTCCGCAACTACGCCCAGCAATTCACGCTGGACGTCCTGCTGGGCTACGCCAACGCCCACCTCAACCACCTCGCCCGCCGCTATCAGCTGGAACGCATCAACAACCCCGCCAATCCCTCGCTCGCGCTGCTGGTGCGCGACCAGGACATGGGCGGCGAAATGCGCTCGGTGCACTCGCTCTCCGGCGGCGAATCGTTCCTGGTCTCGCTCGCGCTGGCGCTGGGACTTGCCTCGCTGTCCTCCAACCGGGTGCGGGTCGAATCGCTGTTCATCGACGAAGGCTTCGGCAGCCTGGATGCGGAAACGCTGCGCGTCGCCATGGACGCGCTGGACGGGCTGCAAGCGATGGGCCGCAAGGTTGGCGTCATCTCCCACGTCCAGGAGATGACCGAACGGATCTCCACCAAGATCCTGGTGCAACCATCGGCCGGCGGCAAGAGCGCCGTCACTGTGCAATAGGACCGCCCATGCGAACGCCGTTCCGCGCCATCGCCATCGGCATTTGCATCTGCATGCTGGCGCCAATCCTGGCCAACGCCGCACCCTGCGCCGCGCCCACCGCTCAAACCGACGGCTGGGAACTGAGCACCCCGGAAACCGCCGGCTTCAACGCAAGCGCCCTGTGCGCATCGCTGACCGCCATCGCGCAGGGCAAGGACAACATCCACGGCATCGTCATCGAACGCCACGGCAAGCTGGTCGCGGAGCTATACCGCAGCGGCAAGGACCGTTCGATGGCACGAAGCCTCGGTTTCTGGCCGCCGTTGACGCCGACGGTGGACTTCGGCCCCGACACCCTGCACGACGCCCGCTCGATCGGCAAAAGCGTGATCGATCTGCTGGTCGGCATCGAGAAACAGCAAGGCAAGATCGCCAGCCTGGCGAAGCCGGTGCTGGATTACTACCCGGAGCACAAGGACTTGCGCTCGCCCGCGCTGGACGCCATCCACCTGGAACATCTGCTCACCATGAGCGGCGGCTGGAAATGGGACGAAGCAGCACAGCCCAACAACGAGTCGCGCCTTTTCTGGAAGTCCGACCCCGTGCGCTACGTGCTGGAACAGCCGATCGAAGCGGCGCCAGGCACCGTGTGGAACTACAACGGCGGCGGCACCGTGATCCTGGCCGACATCGTCACCCGCGTCAGCGGCAAACCCTGGCTCGACGTGGCGAAGACCGAATTGTTTGCGCCTCTCGGCATCACACACTGGGAATGGGTGACCGATTTGCGCGGCAGGCCCGCATCGTTCGCCGGACTACGCCTTCGGCCGCGCGACATGGCCAAGCTGGGACGACTGATGCTGAACCACGGCAGATGGAATGGCCGTCAGGTCGTGACGGAAGAATGGGTCGCGGAATCGATGCGGCCGCGCCTGAGCGCCGGATTCAAAAGCCCCGCCAACCAGCCGGACGAGATCCACTACGGCTACCAATGGTGGGCCGGCACGGCGGCATGGAAAGGCCGCCGCATCGCCTGGAACGCCGCTTTCGGCAACGGCGGCCAGCGCATCTTCGTGGTGCCGGAGCTGGATCTGACCGTCGTCGTGACCGCCGGCGACTATGGCTCCACGCCGATGGCCGCGAAGGTCAACCAACTGCTGCACACACTGATCGCGACCGTCGCCGAGTAGACGCGCCCGATTTGCTACAATTTTGCTATGATTCAGTCTCCAGCGAGGCACAATCATGAGCATCGGCGCCATCTCACCGAGTTTAGCCAGTACCACACCGGCGCGCGACACGCCGCCGGCGCAAGCGGCCGCGCCCACCAAGCCCGCGACGACAACACCCGCCTCCACCACCAACCTGACGCCTGAAGCGCTCAAGCTGGTCGACCAGCTGAAATCCCGCGACACCGAAGTGCGCCAGCACGAACAGGCGCACCTGGCGACGGCGGGCGGCCTGGCCGTCTCCGGCGCCTCCTACACTTATCAGCGCGGACCGAACGGCGTTTCCTACGCCATCGGCGGCGAAGTCAATATTGACACCTCGCCCGGCGGCACGCCCGAAGAAACCATCGCCCGCGCCCGCACCATCCAGGCCGCCGCGCTGGCGCCGGCCGAGCCATCGGGCGCGGACCGCTCGGTGGCGGCCCAGGCGCAGCAGATGGAAGCACAGGCCCGCGCCGAGTTGGCGCAGCAGCAGACGCAGGACGCGACCGGCAAGGTGCAACGCGGCTACGGCACCGCCCCACAACAAGCGCCCCAGCTCGACGTCTATGCTTGAATGATAAAATCCCGCCTTTGCCTCTCCACCGATTGAAACCATGTTAAAAGCACCACGCAGCCTCACGTTCAAATGCACCAAGTGCGCCAAAGCCGTGCAAGTCCGGCTGCAAAAGGTCTCGGCCTGCTCGCACATCCAGCCATACTTCGGCGTTTGCCAGTGCGGCGAAGTCAAACACCACGCCATCGGCCAGAAAGACGCGGTCGAATCCTACCTCGCCGCCCCGGAAGGCTGGACGCATCACCACTAATTCGCGCCGGGCCCTCAAGTAATCCGCTGCGAGACCGTTATAGAGTTGTAGAAGTATTATCGAAAACGGAATCCGCCATGTCGACCATCCCCGCCCTCGGCGCCCGCTCCCAGCCGGCGTCCCTTTATACCGCCAACCCGCGCAACGACGGCAAAACCGACGGCGCCACCGCGCTGCAGAAGACCAAGGGCTTCAGCGCGTCGCCGATCTCGCTGTCCGACGACGGGCTGGATCTGCAAAAGCGGGTGGCGTCGGTCGGCAATGCGACGGTGGATTTCGCGCAGGACTTCGTCAGCAGCTTCACCCAGGCGCTGTTCGGCGACGCCGCCAAAGGCGCGGTGATCGATTTCGATTCGGCCAGCCTGGAGACCTCGTCCAGCTACGCGCTGGGCGCGCTGCACAGCCAAGGCGCGCAAGGCACGACCGACGTCGCAGCTCTCCAGCTGAGCGACAGCTCGCACTTCATAGGCAAAGGCACCATCACCACGGCCGACGGCCGCAAGTTCGATTTCGAAGTCGAAGTCCAGTACAACTACGAGCTCAATGCGGCGGCCAGCCAGACCACCGCGCCGCAGCAGGCGGACGACAAGCCGAAAGCCGCCACCACCAAGGACCTGCCGAACGTGCAGTTGCCGAACATCGACTTCCCGGGCACGTTGGCGGATCTGTTCAAATTGATCGGCGTCGATCTGCAAAGCGCGCTCGCCAGCAGCGACGGCGACAGCCAGACCAGCGACGGCATCGACCGCAACACGTTGCGCAGCCTGTCGCTGCGCCTGCTCAATCTGGTCGACAGCAAGGACACCAACACCTACGCCGACCTGAATGTCGCCGACAAAGCCAAATCGGCCTACGACGCGCAAGCCTCCGCCGCGACGCCGGCCGCCGAGCCGGAAGTCGCTCCCGCGCCGACGGCCGCCGACGCCGTCCCGGCCGAAAAGGCATCGTCCTGACCCCAAGCCGGCCGCCCGGCCGGCGACCGGTATAATAGCGACACTCTCCGCTACGCGGTCCCGCGTCAGCGCGTCACTATTTTCCGTCGATTGATTCCCCATGCCTGTACAAATCTCCTCCGTCCCGATGCCGCAGCAAATCCACTGGGAGGAGAACGGCGTCGCCTGCTCCGCGCGCTGGCGCTCCGAAGCCGGCATGCCGCCGCCGAAGCGGGTGGTGATCGCCGACGACCGCACCAACGCCGATGTCGCCTACCGCTTGGCCTGCGAAGGCACTGCCCTCCTGTGGCGCGGCGACTTCCAGAACGCCCGCCAGCTGCTGCAAGCGCTGGCGCGGCGCGCCGACCACAAAAGCAAGCCGGCCAAGAAAGCCAAGCCCGCCAAGGCGCCCGCCACGCCGACCGAAGCGTTCCACCTGCACCGCCAGGCACAGTCGCAACGCGCACGCACCTTGGCGATGCTACTGATTCCCTTCGAAGACGGTTACACCATCCCGCTGCGCCGCGCGCCGGAAGTACAGCTGGCCTGCAACGAAGCTTACGGCCGCTTCGAAGAACCGTTCATCGCCTCGTTGCGCGAGCTGCTCGGCCTGATCGGCGCGCATGAATGGCGCCGCACCGGGGTCGAGATCCCGGCGCTGGACGCGCGCATCCACCCGCACTACGGCGTGTTCTCGCCGGTGCGCGGCGAATACGTGCAGCTGGTGGCGGACACGCCGCTGCCGGCCGGCGTCAAGCTGGCGTTCGACATCGGCGCCGGCACCGGCGTGCTGTCGGCGGTGCTGGCCAAGCGCGGCGTCGCCCGCGTGATCGCCACCGACCAGGATCAGCGCGCGCTGAGCTGCGCCCGCGAGAACCTGGCGCGCCTGGATCTGGACGGTCAGGTCGAACTGCTGGAAGCGGACTTGTTCCCCGAAGGCCGCGCACCGCTGGTGGTGTGTAATCCACCGTGGGTGCCGGCGCGTCCGAGTTCGCCGATCGAATACGCGGTCTACGACCCGGAGAGCCGCATGCTGCGCGGCTTCCTCGCCGGCTTGGTGGACCATCTGACGCCGGGCGGCGAAGGCTGGTTGATTCTGTCCGATCTGGCCGAGCACCTGGGCCTGCGACCGCGCGAAGAGCTGACGGCATGGATCGCCGCCGCCGGCCTGAAAGTGATCGACCGCCACGACGTGCGCCCGACCCACCCGCGCGCCGCCGACGCCACCGATCCCCTGCACGCCGCCCGCGCAGCCGAAGTCACCTCGCTGTGGCGCCTGGCCGCCGCGTAAATGATGCGATAAACATAAGCGCCACTTAAGGAAATCATCGAAATATAAGTGGCTCTTATTTTGGCCCTTGCGGATCTCGACAAGGCTATGTATAATTCGGGCCTCAGACGCGGGGTGGAGCAGTCTGGCAGCTCGTCGGGCTCATAACCCGAAGGTCACAGGTTCAAATCCTGTCCCCGCAACCAGAATACGGCAAGCCGTTGAATCCAAAAGGACTCAACGGCTTTTTGCTTTACGGGTGTGTCACACTTAGTGAACCACCATGATGTTCGTTTGCTCGTTGAATTGACCCTGTCAATTTGACCCTCTCTCCAGACCCTCGCGAAAGCTGCGACGCGGCCATAAGACCCTTCAAACCCAAGCTCCTTCAGGTCTTCGTGTATCTGTTTTAGAGTACGTCGCTGCTTGCGACTCTTGCTGGCCTCGGTTTTGAGCAGAGCGGCGAGCTGGAAGGCGTATTTGTCGATGGCGCTTGCGCCACGCCTCTCCGGGTAGGCTGGCTCCACCATCTCCGCACGGAGATTGAATCGCCACGATCATTGTAGACACTCCCGAGCCATAATTTAAGCAAACGCGGAATTATGAATGAGGAAACTTTGAACGGAAGAATCCTAGGACTTTCGCCTATGCGACCTGCGGTTTGATTGGCTTTATCGTTTGGGGCACCCCAGTCTTTCTCGCTTGCCAGAGATCGTAAGATGCCTGATGCGCGACCCATACCTCCGCGCTTCCGCCGTTCTCAAGACCAAGCCACGCCTCCAACCTGAGTGCCATCATTGGAGATATCGCAGCGCGCTCATTCAAGACTCGCGACAACGCTGCACGCGTCACCCCCAACTGCTTTGCCGCTTCAGTCACACTCAGCCCCAACGCTGGCAGCACATCGTCCCGAAGCGTACCTCCCGGGTGTGGGGGATCGAATATCTTTGAAATTGTCGCCATGACAGCCTCTAATGATAATCCTGGTAATTAACTAAAAATGCATCGCCATTTTCAAACTTGAACGTCAGCCGCCAATTACCACTAACTGTGACTGAACAGTGGTCGGCCAACCCGCCGGAGAGTGCATGAAACCGCCATCCTGCAACGTTCATGTCTTGGATTTCGGAACAAACATCCAGTCTCGTCAACTGGCTCCTTAAGCGCGACGCGTGGCTCGGCCGGATGCCTGCCTTGCTGCCGGTCTTAAAGAACGCCTCTAAACCCTTGTGCTTGAACGTTCGTATCATGAGTGTATAGCGTAGCGTTACGGATTTCAAGGAGTGCCTTTTAACGGAAGACTTTATTCTCCAGACAGCGCTTTGCACTGATATATCCTAAGCCATCTACATACTGTCACACGCCCACACTTTTCAGCCTGTGAACAAGCTGTCACAATTGACCTTTTAGATTTCTCAAGGGGCAGGCGTGAAGGATCAAGCTAAGGTATCAAATCCGCAACAGCAGGACGCTCTGGCCAATCCTTCGCGCCGCCGCATTTTCCAGGCGGCCGCCGCGACCGGCGTTACCGCCGCCCTGCCCGCGATCGCCGAGGCGGCGTCCAGCAAGGCGGTCAAGGGTTCGCTCGACGCCAAGCTCAAGGCCAGCGTCAAGCATGTGGTGGTGATTTACCTGGAAAACCGCAGCTTCAACAACCTGTTCGCCAACTTCCCCGGCACCGCCAATCCGCTGTCGGCCGTGCCTCCGGCGGCCTGCCTTCAGCGCGACCGCGACGGCTCGGTGCTGCCGACACTGCCGAAAGTCTGGGGTGGCATGGTGCCGAACACCCAGGACATCGGCGGTAAAAAATACGCGATCAAGGAAGACGACATCAAAGGCCTGCCGAACGCGCCGTTCAAATTGGTCGACACCGAAGGCAAGCCGCTGCCGGAAGCCGTGATCACGCGCGACCTGTGGCACCTGTTCTATCACAACCAGATGCAGATCAACGGCGGCAAGAACGACGGCTTCGCGGCCTGGGGCAACACCGGCGGCATGGTGATGGGCTACTACGGCGAGACCAATCAAAACCTCGGCCTGTGGAAGATCGCCGAACAGTACACCCTGTGCGATAACTTCTTCATGGCGGCCTTCGGCGGCTCCTACCTGAACCACCAGTTCCTGATCTCCGGCCGCACGCCCGAATACTTCAACGCCAAGGACACGGCGGCCAAGAAGAAAATCGCGGTGCTGGACGACGGTCCGACCGGCTTCCGCCTGTCGGTGGCCACGGACAGCCCGGCCTCCGCGCTGGACGGCCACCCGCACTTCGTCAACAACGGCGCGATCACGCCAGACGGCTATGCGGTCAACACCATGGCCCCGCCCTATCAGCCGAGCTACATCCGCCCCGCCTTCGACGGCGATCCTTTGCTGGCCGATCCCAACGACGCCGGCACCCTGCCGCCGCAAAGCTACAACACCATCGGCGACCTGCTGTCGGCCAAGAAGGTCAGCTGGGCGTGGTACGGCGGCGCGTGGCAGGCGGCGCTGGACGCGCGCGGCGCCGGCGCCAAGCCCAACTTCCAGTACCACCACCAGCCGTTCAACTACTTCAAGCAGTTCGCGCCCGGCACCGCCGCCCGCGCCGAGCACCTGCGCGACGGTGGCCTGGGCGATAGCCCGATCTCCAACAAGTTCATCGCCGACGCGATCGCCGGCAAGCTGCCGGCCGTGACCTTCTACAAGCCGCAGGGTAACCTCAACCTGCACGCCGGCTACTCCGACATCGAGTCCGGCGACGCCCACATCGCCAACGTGATCGAGCACCTCAAGAAGTCGCCGCAGTGGAAGGATATGGTCGTCGTGATCACCTTCGACGAAAACGGCGGCTGGTGGGACCACGTGGCGCCGCCGAAGGGCGACCGCTGGGGGCCGGGCTCGCGCATCCCGGCCATCGTGATCTCGCCGTATGCGAAAAAAGGCCAGGTCGACCACACCTTCTACGACACCACGTCGATCATGCGCTTCATCACCCGCCTGCACGACCTGCCGCTGCTGGAAGGCCTGAAGCTGCGCAACGACGCCTTCGCGGCACGCAATGCGCTGCCGCCGGGCGACCTGACCGGGGCGCTGAGCTTCCGTTGAGTTTGCGCTTTGTGTTACACTGCGCGAATTAGCTTACTGAGCCCGACTGCTGCAGCCGGGCTTTTGTTTTTTCAGATGAGAGATAAAAAAGATAACGCGACGTTCGACCTACCCGGTTTCGGCCCAGCCGCACCGCTCGAACCCGAAGCCAAGCGCCCACCACCGCCCCGCGGCAAACGTTCCGCGCTCAAGCAAGAGCAGCTGGAACTGCTGGAGGCCACCGACAACTCCGGCCTGCCGGTCTGGGTGCGCGACGAGAATCTCGACCTGACCGGTTTGCCGGTATGGGCGCCGAACTGATACGGCACAGCAGCAACACACTGTAGCAACACATCACCCACAACGCACAGCGCCGGGCCCGCCCCTGTTAGACTGTGCCCACGTACTTTTTGAACAGGTCCGCCACCATGACATCCTCCGACGCTTACACCGCCGAATCCACCGCCTTCGCCAGCCTGCCGCTGACCACTCCATTCCTGGAGAACCTCGACTCGCTCGGCTACAAGGAGATGACGACCATCCAGGCGCAAAGCCTGCCGTCGGTGCTGGCGGGCCGCGACCTGATCGCCCAGGCCAAGACCGGCAGCGGCAAGACCGCCGCCTTCGGCATCGGCATCCTGGCCAAGCTGAATCCGGCCTGGTTCGCGGTGCAGGCATTGGTGCTGTGCCCGACCCGCGAACTGGCCGACCAGGTGGCCAATGAGCTGCGCCGCCTGGCGCGCGCCACCGGCAACGTCAAGGTGCTGGTGCTGACCGGCGGCTCGCCGATGCGGCCGCAGATCGCCTCGCTGGAACACGGCGCCCACATCGTGGTCGGCACCCCCGGCCGCGTGCGCGACCACCTGGGCCGCGCCACGCTGGACCTGTCCAAGGTCGAGACGCTGGTGCTGGACGAGGCCGACCGCATGACCGACATGGGCTTCTACGACGAAATCGCCGGTATCGTCAGCGCCTGCCCGAAACGTCGCCAGACCTTGCTGTTCTCGGCCACCTACCCGGACGACATCCGCCGTGCCACCGACTCCTTCCTGGCCGATCCGGTCGAAGTGACGGTCGAGGCGCAGCACGACAACAGCCAGATCGAACAGCTGTTCTTCGAGATCGGCTTCGACCAGCGTACCGAAGCGGTGGCGCGCCTGCTCGGCCATTACAAGCCGGTGTCGGCGATCGCCTTCTGCAACACCAAGGTGCAATGCCGCGAACTGGTCGACGACCTGCGCGCCAAGGGCTTCTCCGCACTGGCGCTGTACGGTGAACTGGAGCAGCGTGAGCGCGACGAGATACTGGTGCTGTTCGCCAACCGTAGCTGCTCCGTACTGGTGGCGACCGACGTCGCCGCGCGCGGCCTGGACATCCACAATCTGGAAGCGGTGATCAACGTCGACGTCTCCAAGGACACCGAAGTGCATATCCACCGCATCGGCCGTACCGGCCGTGGCACGGAACAGGGCCTGGCGCTGTCGCTGTGCGCGCCGAACGAGAAGAAGTGGGTCAAGCTGATCGAGGAATACCAGGGCGCGTCGGTCGAGTGGTTCGACCTGGCCAGCCTGGACGACGGCGACTACGGCGTCGATCCGGCGCCGATGATGACGCTGGTGATCTCCGGCGGCAAAAAGGACAAGCTGCGTCCGGGCGACCTGCTGGGCGCCCTGACCGGCGACGCGGGCCTGAGCAAGGAACAGGTCGGCAAGATCAACGTGTTCGAGTTCCAGACCTACGTCGCGCTGGACCGCCGCATCGCCTATGAAGCCTTCGACCGCCTGAGCAAGAACAACCCGCTGGGCGGCGACTTCGGCGCCATCAAGGGCCGCAACTTCAAGATGCGCTTCATCGAAGTATAAATACCGACGGCGCGGAGCTCACCCCGCCGGCAGCGCGAAGCGAAACACCGCGCCTTGCCGCTGCTGGCGCGCCAGGTCATCGGCGCCGAGCAGTTCGATGCCGCCGCCGTGCAGTTGCATGATGCGGTTGACGATCAGCAGGCCCAGGCCGCCTTCCCTGCGCTCGCCGCGCAGCGCGAACGGCCGGCGGAACAGCACATCCCGCATCTCCGGCGGAATGCCCGGCCCGGTGTCGGCGACGATCAGCTGCACCTTGCCGTCGCGCGCCGGCTCGACCACGATTTCCACCTCGCCGCCGGCCGGCGTGTGGCGGATCGCGTTGTCGAACAGATTGGTCAGCACACGCTCGATCATGCCCAGGTCCGCACGCACCATCGGCGCCGGATGCGGCAACGTCGCCATCAGCCGCACGTTGCGCTCCTGCGCCTTCAGCTCGAATTTCTGAAACACGTCCTGGATCAAATCGCTGATGGAGAAAGCCTCCAGTTCCGGCTCCACCGCGCCATGCTCCAGCCGCGCCAGCTCGAACAGCGCCTGCGCCAGTCCGCCCACCTTGCGGCTCTGCGCCAGCGCGATGCCGAGATAACGCTGCCGTTCGGCCGCGTCCAGTGTGCCGTCCTTCAGCGACAGCGTCTCCAGGTAGCCGTGCAGGGAACCTAGCGGCGTGCGCAGGTCGTGCGAGATATTCGCCACCACTTCGCGCCGGTCCTGGTCCAGCTGGCGCATGGTTTGCCATTGTTCGTTGATGCGCGCCGCCATCTCGCTGAAGGCTTGCTCCAGGATCGCGATCTCGTCGCGCGAGCCGCCGGAGACCGGCGCCGGCAGCACCAACTGGTCGGCCTTGGTGTCGAGCTGCCGCATATTGGCGGTCAGACGGCCCAGTGGGCGGGTGATCAGACGGAATGCGATCAAGCCGGCGATCAGGCCCAGCAGCGCCACCAAGGCCATCGACCACAAGGTGGTGCGCAGCACCGAGCTGGCGGTGGCGCGCGCGGCCAGGCGGTCGTGCTCCACGCTTTGCAGGATCACGTAGATGTAGCCGACCTTCTGCTCGCCCATGCGCAGCACCGCCGCGCTGAATACCTTGCGGCCGTTGGTGCTGCGCGGGTCGTCGCCCTGGATCGGCAAGGGTTGGTTGTCGAGCAGGCGGCGCACCGGTTCGAGATCGACGCGGTCGCGTTTCAGGCTTCCGGCCGGCGCGGCGTGGCCGACGACGCGACCTTCCATGTCCAGCAGATAGACTTCGACGCTGGGATTTACCACCATCAGCTTGCTGAACAGGCGGCGTACCGCTTCCGGGCCGAGGCCTTCGCTGGGCGGCGCTCCGCCGGTGGCGCCGGAAGCGTCGGCGGGGTCTGTCGCGGCGGCCTCCGGAGCAGCGTCCGCATCCGCGTGCATCAGCTGCGCGTCCAATGCGATGCTGCGCGCCAGCCCGCGCGACAAGCCCTGCACCACTTCCATCTCGTGCATGATGGCGGCGCGGATCTGCAGCCACGCCGACGCGCCGCAGCAGGCCAGCAGCAGGATGGCGAACACCAGCGACAAGCGCTGCGACAACGTCAGTTTCATGCGGCGCCGCTCGTGAAGCGATAGCCCTTGCCCCACACGGTCAGGATGCGGGTCGGCTCGGCCGGATCGGCCTCGATCTTGGCGCGCAGGCGGTTGATGTGGGTGTTGACCGTATGCTCATAGCCGTCGTGCTGATAGCCCCAGACCTGGTTCAGCAGATCCAGCCGCGAGAACACTTTCTCCGGATGCTTGACGAAGAAGTACAGCAGGTCGAATTCGCGCGGCGTCAGATCCAGCGCGCGGCCTTCGACATAGGCTTGGCGCGTCAGCGGATCGAGCCGCACGCCGTTCAGCTCCAGCGCGCCGGCCTCGTTGCGCTGGTTGCGGCCCATGGCGTCGGCGCGGCGCAGCAGCGCCTTGACGCGCGCCACCAGCTCCAGCACCGAGAACGGCTTGACCAGGTAATCGTCGGCGCCCAGCTCCAGCCCGAGGATGCGGTGCACCTCGCTGGATCGCGCGCTGGTGATGATGATCGGCGTGTAGGTTTCCATCGCCCTCGCCTGGCGGCAGATCTCCAGCCCATCCACGCCGGGCAGCATCAGATCCAGGATCAGCGCGTCCCAGCCGCCGGTGCGCAGCTGGGCCAGGCCCTGGTTGCCGTCGGCGCAATGGGTGACCTGATAACCTTCGTCCTGCAGGTGCATGCGCAGCAGGTCGGCGATCGGCATATCATCTTCTACGATCAGGACGCGTTTTGGTAGTTCCATGGTCAGTCGGGGCCGGAAAAGTCGGAAAGCCGCCATTGTGCGGGATTCCCGTCTCGGAAAGTATCACATTTAATTTAAGTTTACGTGAGGATTTCGTCAGCGCCCGGGGAGCAGAATGGCTCCATGGTTATTCCACTCTTGGAGGAAATATGACATCCCGACGCAGTTTCATCTTTACCGGCGGCGCCGCCCTGATCGCAGGCGCCGCAGCTTTCAACTGGCGCGCCGTTGACGCCGCCCCCGCCCCGGCCTGGGAAGTGACTCATAGCGACGCCGAATGGCGCGCCCTGCTGAGCCCATCCCAATACGAGATCCTGCGCAAGGGCGGCACCGAGCGGCCGTTTTCCAGCCCGCTGTACAACGAGCACCGCGCCGGCAAATTCTTCTGCGCCGGCTGCCAGAATCCGCTGTTCTCGTCGAAAAACAAGTTCGATAGCGGCACCGGCTGGCCGAGTTTCTGGAAACCGCTGGATCGCGGCGTCTACACCAGCCGCACCACCTCGCTGGGCATGATGGGCGCGGAAGTGAAATGCCGCCGCTGCGGCAGCCACCTCGGCGACGTGTTCGACGACGGCCCGGAACCGACCGGCCTGCGGTATTGCATCGATGGCCTGGCGTTGAGCTTCACGCCCGGCGAAGCTTGACGGGAGCGCACCATGTTACTGATTCTACTCTCCTACCTGGGCGGCGCCCTGACCATCCTGAGCCCGTGCATCCTGCCGGTGCTGCCGTTTGTATTCGCCCGCACCGGGCAACCGTTCGTGCGCAGCGGCCTGCCGCTGCTGGCCGGCATGGCGCTGACCTTCGCGCTCGTGGCGACGCTGGCCGCCGTCGGTGGCGGCTGGGTGGTGCAGGCCAACCAATACGGCCGCTGGCTGGCGCTGGCCTTGATGGCCTTCTTCGGCGTTACGCTGATGCTGCCGCACCTCGCGGACCGTTTGACCAAGCCGCTGGTCGCCTTGGGCGACAAGCTGTCCAACAAGGCGCAGTCCGACAACGGCGCGGGTTCGGGCGCACGTTCGTCCTTCCTGCTCGGCGTCGCGACCGGCCTGCTGTGGGCGCCCTGCGCCGGCCCGGTGCTCGGCCTGGTGCTGACCGGCGCGGCGTTGAACGGCGCCAGCGTCGGCACCACGCTGCTGCTGTTGGCCTACGCCGCCGGCGCCGCGACTTCGCTGGCTCTGGCGCTGCTGGTCGGCGGCAAGGTGTTCGGAGCGATGAAGCGCTCCCTCGGCGCCGGTGAGTGGGTGCGCCGTGGCCTCGGCGTCGCGATGCTGGCCGGCGTGGTCGCCATCGCGACCGGTCTGGATACCGGCTTGCTGACCAAGGTGTCTTCGGTGGCGACGGCAGGCATCGAGCAGAAACTGATCGATAGCCTGGCGCCGCGCGACGAAGCTCCCGCCGGCGGCGCGATGATGCGCAGGGCCGCTGCCAGCGACGCGACCACCGAGGACACCGGCTCCGGCGCGATGATGTCGCGCACCGCGATGGCCGCCGGTCCGGCGATGATGGCGCGCCGCGCCATGGCGCCGGCCGCCGACACGCTCAACGTCGAAGGCACGCTGCCTCCGCTGGACGGCGCCGTGCAGTGGCTGAACTCCGCCCCGCTGACCGCGCAGCAGCTCAAAGGCAAGGTGGTGCTGATCGATTTCTGGACCTACTCCTGCATCAACTGCCTGCGCAGCCTGCCCTATACCAAGGCATGGGCCGAGAAGTACCGCGACCAGGGCCTGGTGGTGATCGGCGTGCACGCTCCGGAATTCGCCTTCGAACGCGACATCGGCAACGTCCGCAAGGCCACCAAGGACCTGGGCATCAACTTCCCGGTGGCGATCGATAACAACTTCGCGATCTGGCGCGCGTTCAAGAACCAATACTGGCCGGCGCACTACCTGATCGACGCCAAGGGCCAGATCCGCCACCACCACTTCGGCGAAGGCGACTACGCCAAATCGGAACAGGCGATCCAGCAGCTGCTGGAAGAAGCCGGCCGCAAGGACGTCACCAACACCGTGGTCAGCGCCGAAGATGCGCAAGGCGTGCAGCAGCAGGCGGACATGGGCCAGGTGGCGTCGCCGGAGACCTATCTCGGTTACGAGCGCGCCGAGAACTTCGCCTCGCCGGAAAAGCAGGCGGCCAACGCCGCCCGCAGCTACACCGCTCCGGCCAAGCCGGCGCTGAACCAGTGGGGCCTGGCCGGCAACTGGCTGTCGCAACCGGACCAGATCACGCTGAACCAGGGCAAGGGCAGCATCGTCTACCGCTTCCATGCGCGTGATGTGCATCTGGTGCTCGGACCGGGCAAGGACGGCAAGCCGGTACGCTTCCGCGTCACCATCGACGGCGCCGCGCCGGGCAAGGATCACGGTACCGACGTCGCGGCCGACGGCAGCGGCGTGATCGACGGCCAGCGTTTGTATCAGCTGGTGCGCCAGGCCGGCGGCGTCGGCGACCGCACCTTCAGCATTGAGTTCCTCGATCCAGGCGTACAAGCCTACGCCTTCACCTTTGGTTGAAACGGAGATTTACATGAAAAGCATCTTGAAAAACTGGGGCGCTCCGGCGGCCTTGATCGGTGCAGGCGTCGTCGGCCTGTTCCTGTTGCAGCAACCGGCGGTATCGGCGGAAGTCGCCGTGGTCATCGCGCCGCCGGCGGTCGATGAACCGGCCAGTACAGAGCACACCGCCACCGCGATCTTTTCCGGCGGCTGTTTCTGGGGCGTACAGGGCGTGTTCCAGCACGTCAAAGGCGTCAGCAACGCGGTCTCCGGCTACATCGGCGGCGATGCGCGCACCGCGTCCTACGACACGGTCAGCTCCGGCGACACCGGCCATGCGGAATCGGTGAAGATCACCTACGACCCGACGCAGATCAGCTACGGCAAGCTGCTGCAGATCTTCTTCTCGGTGGCGCACAATCCGACCGAGCTGAATCGCCAGGGGCCGGACACCGGCACGCAATACCGCTCGGCGATCTTCCCGCAATCGCCGGTGCAGCGCAGTGTGGCAGAAAAATACATCGCGCAGCTGGACGCCGCCCACGTGTTCAAGAAACCGCTGGCGACCAGGATCGAATCGGATAAAAAATTCTATCCGGCCGAGAGCTATCACCAGAACTACCTGACGTTGCATCCGAACGATCCGTACATCGTCTACAACGATTTGCCGAAGGTGGCGAACCTGAAGCGCGTCATCCCGGAGCTGTACCGGGCCGACGCGGTCCTGGTCCGCAAGGCGATGTGATTACTTGACCTGCTTCAGCACTTCCAGCACCGCCGCGACCACGGCTTCGGGCTTCTCCGCCTGAATCACGTGGCCGGCGCCGGCCACCACGCGCTGCGTGCCGCGCGTGGTCAGCTTCAGATATTCCTTCTGCACCGCGAAATTCTCATCTTCCGTCGCCTTGTTCATCGCGCTTTGCGGCTGGCCGGGTATCGCATACGGGCTGACGCCTCGGGTCAGCACCACGACCGGCAGGTCGCCGAACGGACGCCGCAGCTTGCGCAGCTGTTCATCGCTGGCGGCGATGCCGTCGTATTCGGCGACGTTGGCGCGCCAGAAGCCGGGCTTCGCCGTGGACGCCGATATCGCAGCGGCCAGCTTGGGACCGAACACTTTCGCGATCGCCGCCTCGTTGTCGACGCAATTGGTCTGTTCCTCGCTACCGGCCTTGAAGCCTTTTTCGGCGGCGGCCAGGCAGTACTTGTTCTGCGCGGCGATCATCGTGTAGACCTGCTTGATTTTTCCTTGCGTGACCTTGTCCAGGCGACTGGTTTCATCCTCGTGCTGCGCCTCGACCAGCACCAGCCCCTTGACCTCTTTCGGATAGCGATAGGTGAAGACCTGCACATTGGCGCCGCCGAGCGAATTGCCGACCAGGACATACGGAGCCTTCTCGCCGGCCGCCGCCAGCAGCTTGTGCAGATCCTCCACCACGTTTTCGGAGGTGTTGGGCCGCTTGGCCGGATCGCTGAAGCCAAGGCCCGCACGGTCGTAGACGCAAGCGCGGGTGTGCCTGGCCACTTCCGGCTGCACGCGATACCAGCCCCACCCGGCGTCGCCGGACGGAGAATCGAAGACCACCGTGGTGGCGCCCTGCCCGCTGCAATAGATGTTCATCTTGCGGCCGCCGACGTCGACCAGCTGATGCGGCACCGCGAACACGGCGCCCGCATCGGGCTGCGCGGCAGCAAACGCGGAAGGCATCACGCCGGCGGCCAGCGCCAGCACGGCAAAACCATAGACAGCTTTAGTCATCGCGATAGTTCCATCTCAGGTGAAGCAGCGCCACGGCTGCCATGTTGCATAATAAACCATCATTATCAAATCGCGTTGAGCGATAATGCGGACATGCATAAATTAATTTCGGAACTGAGAAGACTCTATCTGCTTAACGACCAGCGTTATGACGACGAGAGCCTGGGCTGGCACTTGAGCGGCGAGACCACGCTGTCCGTCGACCTGGCCAACGCCGCCGGCATGACGCGCGCGCTGGTCATCGACTTCCACAAGACGCCGAACGAGCAGCATTGGACGCGCTTGTGCGAGGTCGCCAACGCGCTGCAAACGGAGCTCGGCTTGCCGGCGCCGGCGGTCAGCGTCTCCGGCGGCACCAGCTACGGCCTGTGGCTGTCGCTCGCATCGCCGATACCGACCGAGCAGGCGCGCGCGTTCCTGGCCTTGCTGCATATGGCTTACTTTAAAGACGAGCAAATTGATTTGAACCGGACGGCGGTCGAGCTGCCGCCGTGCCTGCACCATGCGACCGGATTGTGGGGCGCGTTCATCAATCCGGGCATGGGCGCTTCGTTCGCCGACGAACTTGGCCTGGAAATGCAGCCGCCAATCGCCGCGCAGACGGCGTTCCTGGAAGGCTTGCAAAGCATCGGCGACGCGGAATTCGCCAAGGCGCTCAACCTGCTTCAGCAGAAGCAGGCGGCCGCGCCGGCGCCGGCGCCCGCGGCCGCCCCACGCGCGGCGACGGCGATCCCGCCAACCGAAGGCCTGCTACTGAAAGACGCCACGCTGGAAGACATCATCGCCCACCTGCACGCGATGAACATCGAGCCGACCTTCCGCCACCTGCTGAAAGGCTAGCGCGCCGCCAGCGACACGCTGGCCGGGAACTGCGGCGCGCGGCGGTGCAGCGTGGCCTGCTCGTACGAGTAAGCCATGCGGATCAACGACGCTTCGCTATACGCCGCGCCGACGAACGACAGCCCGACCGGCAAGCCGTGCACATACCCAGCCGGCACCGTGATGTGCGGATAACCCGCCACCGCCGCCGGTGACGAGAAGCTGCCGGTGTAATGGTCGCCGTTGATAAAGTCGGTCAGCCACGCCGGGCCGCCGGTCGGCGCCACCAGCGCATCGAGCCGGTGCTCCTTCATCACCTGATCGATACCCTCGGCGCGCGAATAGCGGTGGTTGTTGGCCAGCGCCTCGCGGTAGGCCGGCGTATCGAGACCGCCCTTTTCCTGCGAGCGCACCAGGTACTCCTGCCCGAAGTACGGCAATTCCCGCTGCTTGTTCTTCTCGTTGAACGCGATCACGTCGGCCATGTTGGAGACCGGCGCGTTGGGCGCATATTCCTTCAGATAGGCCGCCAGATCGGCCTTGAATTCGTACAGCAGCACTTCGGTCTCGCTGTCGTCGTACTTGCCGACGTTGGGCACTTCGGTATCGACCAGCACCGCGCCCTGCGCCTTCAATGCCAGCAGCGCTTTTTCGATCACCGCGTCCAGATCGTCGTTGCGGCCGAAGAAATTGCGCGCCACGCCGATACGCTTGCCTTTCAGGCCGCCCTTCTCCAGCGCCGCGCGATAGTCGCCGCCCTTGCCCGCGCTTTCCTTCGTCACCGGATCGTTGGCATCGACGCCCGCCATCGCCGACAACATCAGCGCGGCGTCGGCGACGCTGCGCGCCATCGGGCCGGCGGTGTCCTGCGAGTGCGCGATCGGGATGATGCCGCTGCGGCTGACCAAGCCCAGGGTCGGCTTGATGCCGACCAGGCCGCAGATCGAGGCCGGCGAAACGATGGAGCCGTCGGTCTCGGTGCCGACCGCCAGCGTAGCCAGGCCGGCGGCGATCGCCGCGCCCGAGCCGGAACTGGAGCCGCTGCAGTTGCGGTCCAGCGCATACGGATTCAAGGTCAGACCGCCACGCCCGCTCCAGCCGCTGACGGAATGGGTGGAGCGCATATTGGCCCACTCGCTCAGGTTGGTCTTGCCGATGATGACGGCGCCGGCCGCGCGCAACTGCGCCGTCACATGCGCGTCGCGCGCGGCGCGCACGCCGGACAGCGCCAGCGAACCGGCGGTGGTGCTCATGCGGTCGGCGGTGGCGATGTTGTCCTTCAATAGGACCGGGATGCCGTGCAGCGGACCGCGCACGCGCTTCAGATTGCGCTCGCGGTCCATCTCCAGCGCGATCTTCAGCGCTTCGGGATTGATTTCGATGATGGCGTTGAGACGCGGACCGGACTTGTCGATGCTCTTGATGCGGGCCAGGTATTGCGACGTCAGCGCGTGCGAGGTCAGCTTGCCGGCCTCCATCATCTGCTGCTGCTCCAACACACCGGCGTCGAGGATGCCGCCCGGGCCAAGTTTGGCCCCCGCCGTCGCCGGCGCCGCCAGCACGCGATTGCCGCTCACGGCGGCCCCAGCCGCCAAACCGATCCGTACGAAGTCCCTGCGGTCCATGCCCATCCTTGTCGTTGGTTTGTTGCGTTGCATAAATATATCAGCGTGTTGACAGCTACACCACAAAAATTGCCATTTTGGGCAAAAAAAAAAGCACGCCGGCGATGCGGGCGTGCTTTTTTAAGGAGGAAATCGACTTAGTTGCGGACGATTTTCTTGTATTCGTTGGTGCGGGTGTCGATTTCGATGACGTCGTCCTGGCTCACGAACAGTGGCACTTGAACGGTGAACTGTTTCGATTCAATGGCGTTTTCGATCTTCGCGTCTTTCAGGACGTTGCCCGAAGTGTTGCCCTTGACGGCTGGCTCCGAGTACACGATCTGGCGTGCGATGGTGGTTGGCAGTTCAACCGAGATCGCTTTGCCGTCGTAGAAGACAGCTTCGCATTCCATGCCGTCTTTCAGGTAGTTCAGGGCGTCGCCCAGGTTTTCTTCTTCGATTTCGTACTGTTCGTACTCAGCGTCCATGAAGACGTACAGAGGATCGGCGAAGTACGAGTAGGTGACCGGCTTCTTGTCCAGGACCACGACGTCGAACTTGTCGTCGCCACGGAAGACGTTTTCCAGCGGGCTGTTGGTCAGAAGATTCTTCATCTTCCATTTGTACGTGAAGCCCGTGCGGCTCGAACCGTTGACGTCGGAGCGCAGCACGATGAATGGCTTGCCCTCAACCATAATGATATTGCCAACACGAATTTCTTTTGCAGGTTTCATAGAGAATGTACGTAAAAAGTAGGTTGCGTAAAAATCATCTGTTGCCAGGCAAAAGCCTTCGGCTTACGTTTGATCGGGTAAAAATGCGCTGTAAATTAACCCGGCATTGTACCCTGTTTTTCCCGCCCCGCCTATCTCAGCGTGGCGGCGAAGGCCAGCATGTTGCCGGCCAGGTCGCCGTGGGCCAACATTTGTTGCTGCCACTCGGCGGCGCGCAGCGTCATTTGCGGCATCTCGCGCTCGAAGGCGGACCAGCCGGCCGTCCAGTCGTCCATCGCGGCGGCGCCGTTCCAGTACAGCGAGAAGGCGGTCAGGTTGGGCAAGTCGGTCGCGTAGCGTTGCAGGAAGGCGCGCAATTTCTTGTGGTGCAGGTTCTCGTCCTGCGGATAGATGTGCCAGACGAAGGGCTTGCCGGCCCATTGCGCGCGCACGAAGGAATCCTCGCCGCGCACGAAGTTCAGGTCGCAGGCCCACAGCAGCTTGTCGTAATCCGGCTGCGCTACGAAGGGCAGCACACGCACCGTCAGCGCGCCGCGCGTGGCCGAAGCCTGGCCGCCGGTGAAGGCGTGCACCGCCTCCGCCGCGACGCCTTCCGGCACCAGGCAGACGATGGGCGCGGCGGCGTTCTGCCAGACCTCGAACAGCGCCGACACCGGCGCGTGCGGATAGCAGAACAGCGACACCTTGGTCGCCGCCATCTCGGCCGGCGTGACGCCGAAGCGCGCCAGGAAGGCCGCCGCTTCCGATGCCTGCGACTGAAACGCCAGACGCTGCGGCTCCAGATCCGCTTCGCGCAGCAGCCCGCCGGTTCTGGCGGTGAAGCCGGGAAAGAAGAAATGCTTGGTCAGCTTGAGGCGCGGATGCGGCGACGTCAGGCGATGGCAACCCTCGACCCACTCCTCCGCCGTCAAGCCCTCCAAATTGAACCAGACCGGACGCGGCTCGCACTGCGCCATCGCCTCGATGTAGCCGGGCGGAATATCGACCGCGAAAAATTCGATCACGATGTCGGCCACGTCGGCGGGCGTGAACCCGCCGTCCTGGCTGCGCCAGTGGCGCACGGTGACGCCGGCCAGCTGCTGCGTCTCGGTGTCGACCTCGACCTCCGGGCAGATGCGCTGGAAGCTGGCCAGGTCGTCGACCCACAGCGTCACGGCCAGGCCGTGTTCGCGCGCCCATTGCCGCGCCAGGCGCCAACAAATGCCGATATCGCCGTAGTTGTCGACAACACGGCAAAACAGATCGAGGCGGCGGAAGGTCATGGCGTATGAGGTGGGGAAAACACGAGGCTGGATGATACCTGATTAACGCGATCGAGGAACCAAGAATACCAAAACTTCCACGCCGCTAGCCGGTCCAAATCCCACCAGCGCAGGCCGACGGCCCGCTGGCCTCAACCACAACAAGGAGATGTCATGAATGAGTATCAACAATACTATGCACAACAATTGGCACAGCAAATGGCGCCGCAGCAACTCGCGCCGCAAGGCTTCCTGGGCGGCCTCCTCGGCGCGCCGCTCGGCGGCCTGATCGGACGCGGCATCGGCGGTCTGTTCGGCAACGCCAACCTGGGCCGCCAGATCGGCCAGGCGGCCGGCGGCATCGGCGGTTCCTTCCTGCCGTTCGCGGCCGATCCCATCACCGCGGCCTATGCGCAACAAGCACAACAAGAAGCGCAGTTGCAACAGCTGCAGCAGCTGCAGCAACAAGGCCTGGCTCCCCAGGGTTGGTTCGGCAATATCATCAAGAGCGTGGCGCGGCCGCTGGGCGGCGCCATCGGCGGCGCGTTCGGTAACGCCGGCCTGGGCAACACCATCGGCGGCATCGCCGGGCATCTGGGCGGCATGCTGCCGTTCTCGGCCGATCCGATGGCTCTGGCTTACGCCCAGGGCCAACAGGACGCGCAGGCGCAAGGGCTGGCGCAGCTGGCGCCGCAGGGCTGGCTCGGCAACATCATCAAGAGCGTGGCGCAGCCGCTGGGCGGCGCCATCGGCGGTGCGTTCGGCAACGCCGGCCTGGGCAACACCATCGGCGGCATCGCCGGGCAGCTGGGCGGCATGCTGCCGTTCGCCACCGATCCGGTGACGGCGGCCTATGCGCAGCAAGCGCAGCTGGCGCAACTTGCGCAACTGGCGCAACAAGCGCAGATGGCCAACCAGGCCAACGCGCTGTATGGCGCGCAAACCCTGCATTGACGCCGCAACCTCAGGTTTGACCTTGCCCTCCGACGGCTGCGGCCGCCGGAGGGCGCTGCTTTAAGGAGAGCCACATGTCCTTCCAACACGATGCAAACAGCACCGGCCGGTTTCTGGTCCATTCCCGGGGCGGCGCCGCGCTGAACGATTTCCTGGCGCTGGCCGCCACCGATCCCGAGATCGCGGTGGTCGACACCATCGGCCCGCGCGACCGGCCGCACACGGCCATCGTTGAAATCAGCCTCGACAAGGCGCGCGTGCTGGACCAGCACTTCCGCAGCACCAGCACGCCGACACACCACTTATCCATCGAGCCGGACCGCCCATTGTCGATGTTCGACGGCGGCCCGGCCGATCCTTTTTGAAAGGAATCCCTCCATGCCCAAGAATCCCAACGGCGGCGCGTCGATGCCGTCGGACCCCAGCTTTTCCAGCGACGGCGAGTCGGCCGCGCCACCTACTGAAAGCACCGGCCGCCGCACCGGCTCCAGCTCCGGCGCCGGCAGCGTCGGCACGACCGGCGAGGCGCGTTTCGGCGACCACACCGGCGGCGCCGATAGCGCTGGCGGCGATGCCGCATCGCGCGGCGACGGCACCGGCGCCGGCCGCGCCATCGGCTCGCGCAAGAAGCAATTCGTGATCGCGCCGCGCCATCCGCCCGAAGGCCTGCAGGCGATGAGCTTCCAGCCGCTGCAATTCTCGACGCTGGAATCGGCGCTGCGCAACAGCAGCGACATCGAGGTGGTCGACACGGTCGGTCCCAAGTCCGTGGTCAGCGCGCTGGCCGACGGCATGGGCGGCTCGCAGGGGGTGCTGGTGGCGCGCATGACCGAGCAGAAAGCGGCCGCGCTGCATCAGCAAGGCGCGGGCCGGCTGCTGGTCGAGCGCGACCAGAACCTGAGCCTGATGGAGCCGTCGCTGCGCCAGCCCGGCCTGGTCACCGGCGTCACGCCGACCGCCGGCAACGGCCCGGTGCTGAACGCCGTCATCAGCGTGCTCGGCAAGGACGGCGCGCCGCAGGCCGACGCCGAGGTGTCGCTGTTCGGCAGCCTGTTGCCGGCCAGCGGCACCACCGACGCCAACGGCCGCGTAACCTTGTCGCTGTTCGGTGAAACCGCGCAGACGGTGCAAGGCCTGTACGTCAAACCCAAGGCGGACTACTGGAGCTTCTACCAGCGCGATCCCGACATCAGTAGCGACGAGGTCAACGTGGTGGCGCTGCGCGCGCTGTCGGACTGGCCGTCGCTGGCGGGCTTCCCGCGCCAGCGCGCCTATGGCTGGGGCCAGAAGGCGATGCGGCTCGATCAACTGCCCGGCGCGTATCGCGGCCAGGGCATCAAGATCGCCATCATCGATTCCGGCGCCGCCACCACGCACGACAACCTGCACGACATCCGCTTCGGCTTCGACGTGATCAACAAGAAGACCAATCCCGACAGCTGGGACCAGGACACGCTCGGCCACGGCTCGCATTGCGCCGGCGTGATCGCGGCGGCCGACATCACCTCCGGCATCCGCGGCTTCGCGCCGGACGCGGAGGTCCACGCCTGCAAGCTGTTCCCCGGCGGCCAGGTCAGTCAGTTGATCGACGCGCTGGAATACTGCATCGACAAGCAGATCGACGTGGTCAACCTGAGCCTGGGCGGGGCGGAGGTGTCGGAGGCGCTGGAGCAGCAGATCGTCCGCGCCAAGCGGGCCGGCATCGCGTGCATCGTCGCGGCGGGCAATTCGGGCGGACCGGTGCAATATCCGGCATCGTCGCCCAACGTGCTGGCGGTGGCGGCGATCGGCAAGCTCGACGAGTTCCCGGCCGACAGCTATCACGCGCAGACGCTTGACGCCAACGTCGACGCCTACGGCTTCTTCACCGCCAAGTTCAGCTGCTTCGGGCCGCAGGTCGCGGTGTGCGGGCCGGGCGTGGCGATCACCTCGTGCGTGCCGCCGAATAATTTCGCGGCGTGGGACGGCACCTCGATGGCGACGCCGCACATCACCGGCCTGGCCGCGCTGAGCTTCGCGCATCATCCGGACTTCCAGACGGGGCTGTACAAGACGCGCGGGCCGGAGCGGGTCGAGCGGCTGTTCCAGATCATCCGCGCCAGCGCGCACCGCGTCAGCCTGGGCGACCAGAGCCGCACCGGTTTTGGTTTGCCGGATGTGCTGATGGCGGTGGGACTGCAAGGGCAGCCCGGCCAGCAGCCGCCGCCACGCGCGGTGGCGCCGCAGGCGGCGGGCCTGATCGCGCCGATGATGGCGCCGATGATAACGCCGTTGATGGCAACGCAAATGACGCCGCAGTCGCTGGCCGGCGGCACCGTCTACGATCCGTTCGCCATGGATCCGGCAACGGCGGCGGCGCGCGCGGCGTACGCGGCCTATGCGCCGTGGTATCAGCAGCGCCCCTTGGGCGGGATGCCGTTCGGCGGTGTGGTCTGGTAGGCCCGGAAATGCAAAAAGCCGCACAAGGCGGCTTTTTGCATACTGCTTCAACTGGCGTCCCCAGGGGGATTCGAACCCCCGTACTCACCGTGAAAGGGTGATGTCCTAGGCCTCTAGACGATGGGGACAGAAATCTGTCCGTACTGACCTGTGTTTCAATGATACCGGAAAAATCGTGGCGTCCCCAGGGGGATTCGAACCCCCGTACTCACCGTGAAAGGGTGATGTCCTAGGCCTCTAGACGATGGGGACTTTTCCAAGGCGCGAATCATAGCAGTGAAATTCGCCGAAGGCAATAGCAAACCCTTGTTTTTGCTGGATTTTCACCTCAAGATTGGTATCCGGACAACGTTGCCGGCGCCAGGCGGAAGATGCCGACCGTGCGCGCCAGGACGGACGCCTCGTCGCGCATCGCGCTCGCGGCGGCGGCGGCCTGCTCCACCAGCGCGGCGTTTTGCTGCGTCACGCGGTCCATCTCGGCCACCGCCTGATTCACCTGCTCGATGCCGGCGCGCTGCTCCTGGCTGGCATGACTGATCTCGCCGACGATGTCGCTGACGCGCCGCACGCTGTCGACCACCTCGCCCATGGTGCTGCCCGCCTGAACCACCAGCAAGCCGCCCTGCTCCACGCGCGCGCTCGACGCCTCGATCAATTGCTTGATCTGCTTGGCGGCGTCGTGGCTGCGCTGCGCCAGACTGCGCACTTCGGTCGCCACCACCGCGAAGCCGCGCCCCTGGTCGCCGGCGCGGGCCGCCTCCACCGCCGCATTCAGCGCCAGGATGTTGGTCTGGAAGGCGATGCCGTCGATCACGCCGATGATGGCGCCGATGCGCCGGCCCGATTCCTGGATCGCCGCCATCGTCTCCACCACCTGCGACACCACGGCGCCGCCGCGTTGCGCCACATCCGATGCGCCGATCGCCAGCTGCCTGGCCTGGCGCGCATTGTCGGCGTTCTGCCGCACGGTGGCCGTCAACTGCTCCATCGACGCCGCGGTTTCCTCCAGCGCACCGGCCTGCTGCTCGGTGCGCGACGACAAGTCGGCGTTGCCGGCTTCGATCTGCGACGAGGCGGTGGCGATGGTGTCGGTGCCGCCGCGCACGTCGCCGACGATGCGGCTCAAGCTGGCGTTCATGTCGCCCAGCGCGCGCATCAGATCACCCAGTTCGCAACGGCTGCGCGGCTGGATTTCGGCGCTCAGGTCGCCCTGCGAAATCGCTTGCGCCACCGCCACCGCCTCGGTCAGCGGACGGATGATGGAACGGCTTAACGTCAATCCGGCGGCGATCGCCCCGGCCGCCACGGTCAGCATCAATACGGTGATGATCTTCACCGTGCGGCTGCCGCCGTCGACCGCCGCACTGGTGATGTCGGCGCTGGACGCCATCAACAGGCCGATGGAATCAACCAGCAGCTGCGCCGGTTCGGCGTCGATGCCGCGCACGCTGGCGTCGGCTTCGGTCACGCCGGCGGTCGCGATCAGCGCATGCGCCTCGGCGTAATGCTTGCGCAGTTGATCATGCAGGGTCAGAAAGCGCTCCATCTTGCCGCGCGCCTCGCCGTCCAATGTGGGAAGCAACGCGCGCACCTTGGCATCGACTTCGCTCGCGGCGCCCTGATGCTCGCGCCACTGCGCTTCCCGCGCGGCCGGATCGGCGGCGCGCAGCAGCGCATTTTTCCAGTGCAGCACCTCCGCCTTGAACGCCACCGCGACGTAGCCGACCGCGCGCTCGCGCGCGAAGCTGTCCTGCACCGCCCTGCCGGAATCGAGCAGCGAGCCGTGAAGGCTGAAGATGCCGGCCAGGCCGGCCGCCAGCGCGATCAGCACGGCGGAGACGAAGGCAAGCGGAAGTTTCAAGCGGAGTTTCATGATGGCGCCAATGGAATCGGAAAGGCGCGAGTATGAAGCCGCGACGATCGGCGACAAAACGGAAAGTTTGACGCCCTATCATCGAGAAAATCGAAAATCCGAATGGCGGCGCATCCGGCGCGGGCGAAAAAAAGGCGACAAAAAAGCCGCTCAAGGGCGGCTTCTGCGATGTCCTGGCGTCCCCAGGGGGATTCGAACCCCCGTACTCACCGTGAAAGGGTGATGTCCTAGGCCTCTAGACGATGGGGACATATCGGTGCTTCCTGCGCTAATGGTGGAGGTAAGCGGGATCGAACCGCTGACCTCTTGCATGCCATGCAAGCGCTCTCCCAGCTGAGCTATACCCCCCGGGCGCAGAAAGTCTTCTGTCGTACTACGTTTTACTACTCATCAGCGTGGCAAGCTGGCGTCCCCAGGGGGATTCGAACCCCCGTACTCACCGTGAAAGGGTGATGTCCTAGGCCTCTAGACGATGGGGACCTTGGAACTACGGCACTACTTGTTTCTGCGCAGTGGTGGAGGTAAGCGGGATCGAACCGCTGACCTCTTGCATGCCATGCAAGCGCTCTCCCAGCTGAGCTATACCCCCCCGGGCGCAAAAACATTTTTACTACTCGACAGCTTTGGCGAAGCTGGCGTCCCCAGGGGGATTCGAACCCCCGTACTCACCGTGAAAGGGTGATGTCCTAGGCCTCTAGACGATGGGGACCCTGGAACTACGGCACTACAACCTCTGCAAACTGGTGGAGGTAAACGGGATCGAACCGATGACCTCTTGCATGCCATGCAAGCGCTCTCCCAGCTGAGCTATACCCCCGTTTGCGCGAGAGACAAGATTATAGCAGCGATTCCACACTATGCAAATACCCTTTTGCAACTTTGCATAGCGCGGAATTCACGCTTATAAAAACTTCGCCAGACGCGCCAGGATCGCTTCGCGGCCGAAGATCTGCAACACCGCGTCGATGGCCGGCGTTTGCAATTGACCGGTGACGATCAGGCGCAGCGGCATGGCGATCTGCGGCATCTTCAGCGTGTTGGCGGCCAGCACTTCCTTGATCATCGCGGCCAGCGCTTCCTTGGTCCACTCCACCGTCTTGCAGCGGTCGGCGAATTGCGCCAGCGCCGGCTTGACCGCGTCGGTCAGGTGTTGCGCCAGCAAGGCCTCGTCCGGCTGCGGCGCGCGGAAGAACAGCATCGCGGCGTCGGCCAGTTCGTTGACGGTGTTGCTGCGTTCCTTCATCAGCGCCAGCACCGACGGCAGATCGGGCGCGCCCTCGAACACCGCGCCGGCTTCCAGCATGCGCGGCTTGGCCAGCTCGGCCAGGCGGGCGTTGTCGGCCTGCTTGATATAGTGGTTGTTCAGCCAGTTCAGTTTTTCGATGTTGAATTGCGCCGCCGAGTTCGACAGGTGAGTGCCGTCGAACCACCCGGTCACCTGCTCCATCGAGAACACTTCGTCGTCGCCATGGCTCCAGCCCAGGCGCGCCAGGTAGTTCAGGATCGCTTCCGGCAGATAGCCTTGCGCCGGATATTCCATGACGTTGACCGCGTCCTTGCGCTTCGACATCTTCTGGCCGTCGGCGCCGAGGATCATCGGCAGATGGCCGTACAGCGGCAGCGGCGCGCCGATCGCGCGCAGGATGTTGATCTGGCGCGGCGTGTTGTTGACGTGGTCGTCGCCGCGCAGCACGTGGCTGATCTGCATATCCCAGTCGTCGACGGCGACGCAGAAGTTATAGGTCGGCGTGCCGTCCGGACGGGCGATGACCAGATCGTCCAGCTCCTTGTTGCCGATGGTGATCGTGCCTTTGACGAAGTCGTCCCAGGTCACTTCGCCGTCGAGCGGATTCTTGAAGCGCACCACCGGCTTGCGGTCGGCCGGGATCGCCGGCAAGGTCTTGCCCGATTCAGGGCGCCAGGTGCCGTCGTAGCGCGGCTTCTCGCCGGCCTCGCGCATGCGCTCGCGCATCGCTTCGACTTCTTCCGGCGACGAGTAGCAATGGTAGGCGCTGCCCGCCTCCAGCATCTGCGCCACCACCTCGCGGTAACGGTCCATGCGCTGCATCTGGTAGAACGGGCCTTCGTCGTGGCTCAGGCCCAGCCACTCCATGCCTTCGATGATGGCCTGCACCGCTTCCGGGGTCGAGCGTTCGAGGTCGGTGTCTTCGATGCGCAGCACGAAGGTGCCGCCGAAGTGACGGGCGAAGGCCCACGAGTACAGCGCCGTGCGGGCGCCGCCCAGGTGGAGGTAGCCGGTCGGGCTGGGAGCGAAACGGGTGCGGACGGGCTTGGCGGATGCAGTAGTCATTGAATTAGGAATGCTGGTGTGTAAAAACAGCCATTTTACCGCGTCGGCAGTGCGGCGCGGACAAGACGCCCCAGCCGTGCCCGATTTTGATTGACGCCGCCCCGGCCCCGGCCTAGTATACTCTGCACTACAGAGTACTCTATGGATGCCACATGATCACCAAGGAACAAGCGCAGGACATGCTCGCCAGCATAGAGCGCACCGAACACCGCAGCGCGCAGTATTTCAACCTGGCGCAGTACGGCCGCTACGCGCAGCTGTGGGGAGCGATCCTGGTGGTCGGTCATGCGATCTGCTTTTTCTGCCCGGGCAACGAGCCGATGGTGCTGGTCAGCTGCGACATCGTCACCGCGTTGCTGATGCCCTTGCTGCGCCGGTTCGACGTCTCGCCGCGACGCCGCACCGACCGCCGCTTGTGGGCCGCCGCCGCGATCGTGATCGGGTTCGGCGCGCTCGCCTCCTACCTGATCGGGCCCGACCTGCGCGCCATCGAAGTGCTGTGGACCTGCATGATCATGGGCGCCATCATGCTGCGCGGACTGTTGACGGGTACGCGCTGGATCGTGTTGGGCGGCGTCGCCTGCGCCACCAGCGTCCTGGCCTATCTCTATCTGGGCAGCTGGTACCACGTCGCCATGGCTGCCGCGTTGGGCGGCGGACTGCTGCTGGCCGGCACCTGGCTGCGCGGCGCACGCTAGGCATCGATCATGAGCGGACTGGACGAAATCATCCACCAGAGCACGCGGCTGCGCATCATGGCGGCCCTGCAGGTGATGAAGAAAGACGAATGGATCGAATTCATGCACCTGAAGGCGCTGATCGGCGCCAGCGACGGCAATCTCGGCGCGCATCTGGAGACGCTGTCGAAGGCCGGCTATATAGAGAGCAGCAAGCAAATCGTCGGCAAGAAGCCGCTGACCCGCATCCGGCCGACACCCGCCGGCCGCGCCGCCTACGCCGGCCATGTGGCGGCGTTGCGGGCGCTGCTGGGGATGTGAGCCGGCCGCGTCACGCGGCGGTCGGCTGTGCGAAGCCGGCGCGGTAGCGTTCCTCGGCGTCGGCGCGGGTATTCATCTCGAACAGCAGGCCGCCCGGCGCCTCGCAAAAGAAGCGCGAGCCGCGCGCGTGGGCGATCAGTTCGGTCTTCATCGGCACGCCCTGCTGCTTGAAGCGGGCATGCAGCGCGCGCAACTCATCGAGCGACGGCAGCTCGAAGCCGAGATGGAAGTTGTCCGGCCACACCACCTGCTCAAGGCGGTCGGTGGCGTCCTCGATCACGATGTCGAAGCCGGCGCGCTTGAGGATGGCGCTGCCGCCGAAGCGCTCGGCGCTGCAGCCAAGCTGCTCGACAAAGAACGCCACGGTGGCGGCGACGTCGGTGGATGGGAAGCTGAGGTGATTGAATTGCATGGTGTTTCTCCTGTTGTGAAGACAACAGAATACGGCCCGCGCCAGCCGCCATCAACTCGCTTTGCCGCCCCCTCGCAAGCACGACCAAAACCAGAGGCGCTGCTCACATTTCGCGCGGCGGCACCGACAAATAACCGAACACGGCGGCGCCGATACGGTGCGCCAGATCGGCCGCGTCGCGCTCGCCGCGCTCCCCGGCGGCGTCGGTCATGGCGCGCATCAGCGCCAGCAGATCGTCGCCCGCCAGCTTGCGCCGGACGGCATCGCGCAGATGCGCCGGCGCGTCCGGCTTGTGCAGGATGGCCTCAAGCAATTCATGGAAACGGAATTTGCCGCTGAGCGCGGCGCGGATCTCGGGACGCCCTTCCTGCTCGTCGAGCAAGCGGGCCAGATTGGGACGGTTCAGCTGCTGGCCGACGGCCACGCCGATGAACGCGGTCAAGGACTCGCGATAGCCGGGCAAGTCCAGCGTCGCGCTGGCCGCCTCGTGGAACAGCTTATCCTCGCGCAGCAATAGCGCCAGCGTCAGCGCGTCCTTGCCGGGAAAATATTGATACAGGGTGCCGATGCTGGCGCCGGCACGCCGCGCCACGGCGTTGGTGTTGTAGCCTTCCAGGCCGTCGGCCTCCAGCACCTGGGCCGCCGCCTCCAGCAACGCGTCCACGGTGTGGACCGAACGTTGCTGGCGCGGCGCCTTGCGCGCACGCAGGGTCGGAGAATCGCCCATCGCGCCCTGGCGTCAGTCGTTCTTGATGACGATGCTAGGGAACTTGCTGGTCATGTCCTTGGCCTTCTCGGACACCTGCACCGCGATCTTGCGCGCGATCTCTTTATAGATCGCCGCCACCGGACCGTCCGGATCGGCGACCACGGTCGGCTTGCCGGAATCGGCCTGTTCCCGGATCGCCATCGTCAACGGCAGCGCGCCGAGGAATTCGACGTTGAAGTCCTTGCACATCTTGGCGCCGCCGCCGGCGCCGAAGATTTCCTCGGCGTGCCCGCAGTTCGAGCAGATATGCGTGCTCATGTTTTCCACGATGCCCAGGATCGGGATGCCGACCTTCTCGAACATCTTCAAGCCCTTGCGCGCGTCCAGCAGCGCGATGTCCTGCGGCGTGGTGACGATCACGGCGCCGGTCACCGGCACTTTTTGCGACAGCGTCAGCTGGATGTCGCCGGTGCCCGGCGGCATGTCGACGATCAGATAGTCCAGGTCGCGCCAGTTGGTCTGCTCCAGCAGCTGTTGCAGCGCCTGCGTGACCATCGGGCCGCGCCACACCATCGGCTCGTCCGGATCGATCAGGAAGCCGATCGACGACACCTGCACGCCGTGGTTTTCCATCGGCTCCATGCTCTTGCCGTCCTTGGTCTCCGGACGACCGCTCACGCCCAGCATCATCGGCTGCGACGGACCGTAGATGTCGGCGTCCAGCAGGCCGACCGAGGCGCCCTCGGCCGACAGCGCCAGCGCCAGGTTGACGGCGGTGGTCGATTTGCCGACGCCGCCCTTGCCGGAGGCCACGGCGATGATGTTCTTCACGTTCGGCATCAGCTTCAGGCCGCGCTGCACGGTGTGCGGAATGATCTTGCTGGTCACGCCGACGCTGATGTTGCCGGCGCCGGGCAGCGCCTTCAGACCGGCGATGATGCTGGAACGCACCTTGTCGAACTGGCTCTTGGCCGGATAACCCAGCTCGATGTCGAGCGAGATATCGCCGCCATCGACCTTCAAATTCTTCACGGCTTTGCCGCTGACGTAATCTTTCGTTGTATTTGGATCAACGATTTTGGACAATGCGGCTTTGACGTCTTCGACTGTGATGCTCATGGAACTCTCCGTAAAATGTGCGCCCATTCTAGCGCATAGTGCGCGCTTGCCGCTTCCACTGTTAAAATGCTCCTTTTCCATCCACAAAGTGCATTAACCATGACTCGCAAGCTGTTCGTCACCACTGCCCTGCCCTACGCAAACGCCGCTTTCCATATTGGCCACATGATGGAGTACATCCAGGCCGACATCTGGGTCCGGTTCCAGCGAATGCAGCGCGACGGCGGTGCTGCGCGCGAAGTGCACTTTGTCGGCGCCGACGACACCCACGGCACGCCGATCATGATCGCAGCCGAAAAGGAAGGCATCACGCCGCAGGAGTTCGTCGCCAAGATCGCCGCCGGCCGCGCCCAGTACCTGGACGGCTTCCATATCGCCTTCGACAACTGGTATTCGACCGACTCGCCGGAAAACGTCGAGCTGTCGCAGGGCATCTACCGCAAGCTGCGCGACGCCGGCCTGATCCAGACCAAGATCGTGCCCCGCTTCTACGACCCGGTCAAAGGCATGTTCCTGGCCGACCGCAACATCAAGGGCGAGTGCCCGGTGTGCCACGCCAAGGACCAGTACGGCGACAACTGCGAAGTCTGCGGCGCGGCCTACCAGCCGACCGAGCTGATCAACCCGTTCTCGGTGTTCACCAACGCCACGCCCATCCTCAAGGATTCGGAGCAGTACTTCTTCAAGCTGTCCGACCCGCGCTGCTACCAGTTCTTGAAGGACTGGCTGAACACGCCGGGCCGCTTGCAGCCGGAGATGGTCAACAAGGTCAGCGAATGGCTGGGCGAAGCCGGCGAGAAGCTGGCAGACTGGGATATCTCACGCGACGCGCCGTACTTCGGCATCCCGATTCCTGACGCGCCGGGCAAGTTCTTCTACGTCTGGCTGGACGCGCCGGTCGGCTACCTGGCCAGCCTGAAGAACTACTTCGAGAAGAAGGGCCTGGACTTCAACGCCTTCCTCAACGACCCGGCCGCCGAGCAGATCCACTTCATCGGCAAGGACATCGTGTCGTTCCACCTGCTGTTCTGGCCGGCGATGCTGAAGTTCGCAGGTCACCCGGTGATCGACAAGCTGAAGGTCAACGTGCACGGCCACCTGACCGTCAACAACGAGAAGATGTCCAAGTCGCGCGGCACCGGCATCTCGCCGCTGCGCTACCTGAACCTGGGCATGAACCCGGAATGGCTGCGCTACTACATTGCCTTCAAGCTCAACTCCAAGGTCGAGGATCTGGACTTCACCGGTGAGGACTTCGTCGCCCGCGTCAATTCCGACCTGATCGGCAAGTACGTCAACATCGCCTCGCGCTGCGCCGGCTTCATCGCCAAGAAATTCGACGGCAAGCTGGCGTCGTCGCTGTCCGAAAACGCGCAGGGCTGGATCAAGCGCGCGCTGGTGACGGCCGAGGGCGTCGAACGCCAGGCCAGCATCGGCGCCAACTTCGAGGCGCGCGAGTTCGGCAAGGCGCTGCGCGAAATCATGGAAATCGCCGACATCACCAACCAGTACGTCGACGAGAACAAGCCTTGGATCCTGGCCAAGGACGAGGCCAAAGTGGCCGAACTGCATGACGTCTGCACCGCCGCGCTGATCCTGTTCCGCCAGCTGACCATCCTGCTGTCGCCGGTGCTGCCGGGCGTGGCCGCCAACGTCGCCAAGTTCCTCAACGACGAGCAGCTGGTGTGGGCCGATACCGATGTCGCCAGCGGCGTGGTCTCGACCGCGATGCTGGGCCGCACCATCGGCGCCTACACCCACCTGATGACCCGCGTCGACGCCAAGATGATCGAGGACTTGTTCGACGCGCCGTCGCAGCAAGCTGCAGCGGCCGCCGCACCGGCGCCGGCAGCCAAACCGGCCAGGCAAGCCGCGCCGGTCGCCGCCGCGCCGGCCCTGCCGATGCCGGAAGGCGTGGAGGAATTGGCGCCGCAGATCAGCATCGACGACTTCGTCAAGATCGACCTGCGCGTGGCCAGGATCGTCAACTGCGAGCACGTCGACGGCTCCGACAAGCTGCTGCGCCTGACGCTGGACGTCGGCGAAGGCCGCCTGCGCAATGTCTTCTCCGGCATCAAGTCGATGTATCAGCCGGAAGAACTGGTCGGCAAGCTGACCGTGATGGTCGCCAACCTGGCGCCGCGCAAGATGAAGTTCGGCGTGTCCGAAGGCATGGTGCTGGCCGGTTCGGCCAAGGACGAGAAGGCCAATCCAGGCATTTACATCCTCAACCCGTGGCCTGGCGCTGAGCCGGGCATGCGTATCCGCTAAGGTCCCTGCATGAACATCGTGGTCCGAGAAGCAACGAATGACGATGCCAAGTTGATTGCCGAGCTCACGCGCGCCGCGTGGGCCGGCAAGGTCAGCGTCACCTCCAGCGGCCATCGCGAAACCGCCGTCCTCGTCGCAGAACACCTGCGCGATGGCGGCGGTTTTGTTTTATTGGTCGACGACCGCCCGGTCGGCTCGGTGCGCTGGCTGCCGCTGGACGCCGAGCAGGACGTGTGGGAAGTGCGCCGCATGGGCGTGCTGCCCGAGTATCGCGGCAGCAACATCTCCCAGCATCTGCTGGAGGCGGTGATCCACCACGGCCTGTCGAGCGGCATCGAGGAAGTCCGGCTCGCGGTGCGCGCCGACCAGCCCAAGCTGATCGACTTCTACACCGCCTACGAGTTCGAACTGGCCGAGGAACTCGAGTACTCCGACGCCAACCCGATGGAACCGCCGCCGCTGGTCATGCGGCGCTCGCTCCGGCACTGACTCGGGAAGTGCTCCTACGAACTGTTCAACTCCTTCATGGAAAAATGAAGCTTCTTTCACTTCATCCATCAGGAGACCAATATGAATACCAAATTAACCGCACTGATCGCCGCTATGTGCCTGAGTGCAAGCGTTATGGCTCAAACGCAAAGTTCGGGCACGAGCAATACCGGCACGCCGACGGCTGGCCAGAGCGCCGCCAACAGCGGCGAACAGAATGCCACCGGCATGCAGAACAACAGCAACATGCAGAACATGCCGCAAAAGAACAAGGCGATGAAAGACAAGTCCGCCAAGTCTTCCAAGACAAAAAAGGCTGACTGCACGACGGCGCACACCGACGGTCACTCCACCACCGCCGCGACCGCAGCCGACAGCCAGATGGCAAGCGCCGACTGCAACCCGACCACCCCCACCCGCTAAGCCTCTACTTGTAGATGCCGCAGCCGATGATCACGCCATCCACCCGCTCCACGTAGGTTCGCTTGGCGTCGATGGTGCCGGTGCTGGGGCGCGAGGATGTCCTTGATCAGGTAATTGCCGTCGGCGTCTTTCATCTCCTTCAGGCTTTTGCCCACCAGCCTGACGTTGGCGCCGTTGGCCTGCACGATGCCATCGCCGTTGGCGAGGAAAGCGCTCCTTAAAAGATATGGCGAATGCCCAGGTTCAGGCCGCGATTGCCGGTGCCGCCTTCGATCGCGCTGCCGGCTGTGTAGCCGGCGCCGTTCCTGTTGCGGATGTACGCGTACACCGCGTACAGGTCGGTACGCTTGGACAGGTAGTAGCGATAACCCGCCGCCAGCTGCTGCGCATCCTGGTTGAACGCGGTCTTGTCGTTCTTGCGGATGTAGGAAGCGATCCAGGTCGCGACGCCCTGCGGCACCGTCACGCCAACCAGCACCACGTCGCTGTCGGTGCTCGGCGTCGGCGCCACCGCGTAGCCGAACGGGTTGGCCAGGTTGCGCGGCAGCGCGCTGTTGACGCCCTTGTCGACGCCATACGCGAAGTGCGCCTTGGCGACACCAAAATCGTACAGCGCCGTCAGCACCGCATTCTTCGCCGCGCTAGTGTTCTTGACCGTGGCCGTGTCGTTGTTGCGGTTGTGATGCGCCAGCCGCACCAGCAGCGGCCCGCTGACATATGCCAGCGCGCCGCCGAACTGGCGGCCGGCGGTGCTGTCGCCCGCCACCTCGCCCGCCCCGTACACCAGCTCCGCATTGAAGCCGTTCAGCACCGGCGAAGTGTACTTGACGGCGTTGTCCATGCGGCTGGCGCTGTTGCCGGTGGACGCCATCAGATTCTTGGTGTCGCCCGCCGTGCCGGAACCGAACGGATCGACCGCCGCCACCGCCAGGTACTGCGGCGTGTACTGGCGCCCGAGGCTCAGCGTGCCGACGCTCTTGCTCTGCAAGCCCACATACGCCTGACGGCCGAACAGCAAGCCACCCTGCCCCAGCGCGCCGGTATCCGACTGGAAGCCGTTCTCCACCAGGAAGATCGCGGACAAGCCGCCGCCCAGATCCTCCGAGCCCTTGAAGCCGAGGCGCGAACCCGCCTCCACGCCGCTGGTCAATTTGGTGGTCGTGGCGACGCCGCCGCTCTCGCGCACCAGCGCCATGTCGACGATGCCGTACACCGTCACGTTCGATTGGGCCGCAGCCGTCCCTGCCAAGGCGCCCAGCATGAGCGCAAGCATAGTCTTGTTCATTTTTATATCCCCAGTTGTGCAGGCTCTGATGTAGGCGGCGGGACAACGAGCCCTGACTATCCCGCCTGATTGCGTATTAAGATCCGAAGCCGCCGCCGCCCGGCGTTTCGATGGCGAACACGTCGCCGGCATGCATCTCGGCGGTGTGCGTGGCGCCGAAGCGCTCGACCGAGCCATCCACGCGCTCGACCCAGTTGCGCCCCAGCGCGCCGGGCTGCGCGCCCTCCAACCCGAACGGCGCGATGCGGCGGTGGCCGGCCAGGATGTTGGCCGTCATCGATTCCAGGAAGCGGATGCGCCGCAGCGCCCCGTCGCCGCCCCGCTGCGTGCCCTCGCCGCCGCTGCCGCGCCGGATCGCATGCGTTTCGACCAGCACCGGGAAGCGCCACTCCAGCACCTCCGGATCGGTCATGCGCGAATTGGTCATGTGCGTCTGCACCGCCGCCGTGCCGTCGAAGCCGGGACCGGCGCCGGAACCGCCGGCGATGGTTTCGTAGTACTGATGCTCGTCGTTCCCGAAGGTGAAGTTGTTCATCGTCCCCTGCGAGGCTGACATCACGCCCAGCGCGCCGTACAGCGCATCGGTGACGTACTGCGACACTTCCACGTTGCCCGCGACGACCGCCGCCGGATAACACGGATTGAGCATCGAGCCTTCCGGTATGATCAGCTTGAGCGGCTTGAGCACGCCCTCGTTCATCGGGATGTCGCTGTCGATCAGCGTGCGGAACACGTACAGCACGGCCGCCTTGCAGACCGACAGCGGCGCGTTGAAGTTGGTCGGCCGCTGCTCGCTGGTGCCGCTGAAGTCCACCGTGGCGCTGCGGCTCGCATGATCGATCGTCAGCTTGACCTTGAGGACGGCGCCGTCGTCCATCTCGTAGGCGAAGCTGGCGTCGCGCAGGCCGCCGATGGCCTTGCGCACCGCCGCCTCGGCGTTGTCCTGCACGTGACCCATGTAGGCCAGCACCACGTCCTCGCCGTGCGTGGCGACCGCCTTCAGCAGCTCGTTGGCGCCGGTCTCGCAGGCGCCCAATTGCGCGATCAGGTCGGAGATGTTCTGATCGATGTTACGGCTCGGCCAGGGCCCGGCGGCGAACAGCCCGCGCACCAGCGACTCCAGGAACACGCCCTTGTCGACGATCTTGATGTTGTCGAGCAGGACGCCCTCTTCCTCGATGGTGGTGCTGTTCGGCGGCATCGAACCGGGCGTGATGCCGCCCACGTCGCCGTGATGGCCACGCGCGGCGACATAGAACAGCGGCTCGGCGCCGCCGCCGTACACCGGGCATACCACCGTGATGTCCGGCAGGTGCGTGCCGCCGTTGTAGGGCACATTGAGCACGTAGGCGTCGCCGGGCGCCATGGTCGCCGCATGCTGGCGGATCACGCACAACACGCTGTCGCTCATCGATCCCAGATGCACCGGGATGTGCGGCGCATTGGCGATCAGGTTGCCGTGGCGGTCGAAGATCGCGCACGAGAAGTCGAGACGCTCCTTCATGTTGACCGAGTAGGCGGTGTTCTCCAGCGTCGTGCCCATCTGCCGCGCGATGGCCATGAACAGGTTGTTGAAGATCTCCAGATGGATGGGATGCACAGCGGTGGTCATCTTGTGCATGCTGCCTGCGGCCATGGTCCGCTCCAGCATCAGCGAGTGGTCCGGCAACACGCGCGCGGTCCAACCGGAGTCCACCACGGTGGTGGCGATCTGCTCGCGGATCAGGGCGGGACCGGCGACGCGGCTGCCGACCGGCAGTTCGGAGCGCACATGCAATGCGATCGGCACCGTGTGGCCGTCGACATAGCTGTAGACCCGGGCCGGCGCATCGTCGCCGCCGCCCGCCGGGACTTCGATCACAAAGTCGGCGCCGTCGCCGGCGCCGACCGCCTCCGCCGATACAGATTCGATCACCAGCGGTTGACCTTCCATCACAAAGCCAAAACGGCCCCGATACAGCGCGGCAAACGCCGCCGACATACCGGCCACGTCGCCGAGCGGAATCACGAACGCCGAGTCGCTGTCCTGGTACTTCAGGCGCGCGCACAACTCGATACGGATATCGTCCGCCGCCACCTGCTGCGCCAGCAGATCGTCGCCGGCATCGCGCGCCAGCGCCGCCAGTTGCGGTTGCAGCGCGTCCAGCGCAGCTGCGCTCAGCGGCTGCTCTACCGCGCCTTCACGCATGGCGCGGATATCGGCCAGACCCATGCCGAACGCCGATAGCACACCGGCGAACGGATGGATCACGATCTTGGTCATGCCCAGCACATCCGCCACACGGCAGGCGTGCTGCCCACCCGCGCCGCCGAAGCAGCACATCGCGTAGCGGCTGACGTCATAGCCGCGCTCCACCGAGATCGATTTGATCGCCTGCGCCATATTGTCGACCGCCACCGCCAGGAAGCCGTCGGCCACGGCGGATGGCGACAAGCGGGTGCCGGTCTCGCCGGCGATCTTGTCTGCCAGCTCGCCGAAGGCGCGCACCACCACATCACGATCCAGCGGCAGATCGCCGTTGGGACCGAACACGCGCGGGAAGTGCTCCGGTTGGATCCGTCCCAACATGACGTTACAGTCGGTGACGGTGAGCGGACCGCCCTTGCGATAGCTGGCCGGGCCAGGATTGGCGCCGGCCGATTCCGGCCCGACCTTGAAGCGGCCGTTCTCGAAGCTGCAAATGGAGCCGCCGCCCGCCGCCACGGTATGGATGTGCATCATCGGCGCCCGCACGCGCACGCCGGCCACCACGGTTTCAAACACTCGCTCATAGGCGCCGTCGTAGTGCGCGACGTCGGTCGAGGTGCCGCCCATGTCGAAGCCGATCACCTGTTTCAGGCCGATCGCCTCGCAGCTCTTGACCGCGCCGACGATGCCGCCGGCGGGGCCGGACAGGATCGCGTCCTTGCCCTGGAAGCGGCCGGCGTCCGTCAGGCCGCCGTTGGACTGCATGAACATGATGCGCACGTCGCCCGTGTCGGCCGAGACCCGTGAGACGTAATCGCGCAGCACCGGCGACAGATAGGCATCGACCACGGTGGTGTCGCCACGGCCGACGATCTTCATCAACGGACTGACCTGGTGGCTAACCGAAATCTGCGTGAAGCCCGCCTCCTCGGCCAGCGCCCGGAGCCGCTGCTCGTGCTGCGGATAGCGATAGGCGTGCATCAGCACGATCGCGATCGCGGCGATGCCCTTGTCGCGCAGGCCGGCGAACTGGCGCCGCAGCAGCGCGTCGTCCGGGGCTTCGAGCACCTCGCCGTGCGCGCCGATGCGCTCATCGATCTCGATCACTTCCTCGTAGATCAGGTCCGGCAGATCGATGCGCATGGCGAAGATGTCTGGCCGGTCCTGGTAGCCGATGCGCAGCTGGTCGGCGAAGCCGCGCGTGATCGCCAGCGCGGTGCGCGCGCCCTTGCGCTCCAACAGCGCGTTGGTGGCGACGGTGGTGCCCATCTTGATCACTTCGATCTGATCGGCCGGCAGCGGATCGCCGGCCTTCAGACCCAGCATGTCGCGCATGCCTTGCGTGACCGCGTCGTCGTAGCGCTCCGGGTATTCCGACAGCAGCTTGTGCGTCACCAGTTTGCCGTCGGGACGGCGCGCGACGATGTCGGTGAAGGTGCCGCCTCGGTCGACCCAGAACTGCCAGCGAAGTTGTTGAGCGGGGATGTCGTTTTTCATGGTGGTGCCTTTGAGATCAGGATTCAAGTTTCTTACCGGCCGTTTCAGGCAGGGTCAATGCGGCGAGGATCATCACACCGTAGGCGGTGCCGGCGAACACGCCGATCGCCTCGCCCAGCGCCATCGACTGGCTGCTCATGCCGATCATCAGCGGGAACAGCGAACCGATGGCGCGGCCCATGTTGTAGCTGAAGCCCTGGCCGGAGCCGCGTATCGAAGTCGGGAACAACTCGGTCAGGAAGGCGCCCATGCCGCTGAACACGCCGGACACGCAGAAGCCCAGCGGGAAGCCGAGGAACAGCATCACGCCGTCCGTCACCGGCAAGCGGGTGTAGGCCAGGGCGATGCACATCGAGCCGGTGGCGAACAGGATGAAGTTCTTCTTGCGGCCCAGGTAGTCGGTCAGGAAGGCGCTGACGATGTAGCCGACGTAGGAGCCGACGATAACCATCGCCAGGTAGCCGCCGGTGCCCAGTACCGTCAGATGACGCTCGGTCTTGAGGAAGGTCGGCAGCCAGGTGGTGATGGCGTAGTAGCCGCCCTGTGCACCGGTGGTCAGCAGCACGGCGCGCAGCGTGGTGCTGAGCATCTTCGGCGCGAAGATCTGGGTGAACGATGCGCGTTCCTCGGTGGCCGCGATTTTCTGCTGCTGGGCGACGAACACTTCCGGCTCGTCGACGAAGCGGCGGATGAAGATCACGAACAGCGCCGGCAGGATCCCCAGCAGGAACAGCGAGCGCCACGCCCATTCCGGCGGCAGCAGCGAGAACATCAGCGCGTACAGCAGCGCCGACACGCCCCAGCCGATCGCCCATCCCGCCTGCACCATGCCGACCGCCTTGCCGCGATCCCTGGCGCGAATCACTTCACCGATCAGGATCGCGCCGGCGGTCCACTCGCCGCCCATGCCGAAGCCCATCAGGCCGCGCGCCCACAACAGCTGCTGGAAACTCTGCGCGAAGCCGCACAACACGGTGAAGAAGGCGAACCACAGGATGGTCAGTTGCAGCGTCTTGACGCGGCCGATGCGGTCCGACAGGATGCCGGCGATCCAGCCGCCGGCGGCGGAGGTCAGCAACGTGACAGTGCCGATCAAGCCGGCGTCGCCTTTCGACAGGCCCCAGGCGGCGATCAGCGTCGGAATGACGAAGCTGAGGAACTGGGTGTCCATCGCGTCCAGCGCGTAGCCGATCTTGCAGCTCCAGAAGGTGCGGCGCTCCTTGCCGGTCAAGGCGTGGAACCAGGAGAAAAATCCCTCCTGCTGGGTGGTGCCTAGTGCTTTGGTGTTCATCGTGCTCTCCCTTTTTTTGGCGCAGCGCTTCCCCGGCGGGCGCGCTGTGCGGGTCCGCTGCGGGTGCTGCCTTGGTTTTAAATCAGAATGCGGCTAACGAGGCGTTGCGTATGTCCGTCACCAGCATGTAGCCCGGCTGGTGGGTGATCACCAGCGGCAGGCGCGCGTGGCGTATGGCTTCCTGCGGTGTGACGCCGCAGGCCCAGAACACTGGGATTTCGTCCGGCATGATCTCGACCGGATCGCCGTATTCGGGATGGGCGATGTCGGCGATGCCGATCAGCGCGGGATCGCCGAGGTGCACCGGCGCGCCGTGCACCGCCGGGAAGCGGCTGGTGATCTGGATCGCGCGGATGGCGTCGGCCGCCTTCATCGGCCGCATCGACACCACCATCTCGCCGCCGAACGGGCCGGCGCCCTGGTTGCGGATATTGGTGCGGTACATGGCGACGTTGCGGCGCTGCTCGATGTGGCGCAGCTTGATGCCGGCGTCCATCAGCATCTGCTCGAACGAGAACGAACAGCCGATGGCGAACACCACCAGGTCGTCGCGCCACAGATCGTGCAGCGCGTGGGTCTGCGACGCCAGCTCGCCGCCGCGATAGACGTTGTAGCCTGGCGTGTCGCTGCGCAGGTCCATGTCCTCGCCGAGGCGGGACACGTTCCATTGTCCGGGCTCGCCGACCGCCAGCAAGGGACAGGCGCGCTGGTTGCGCTGGCAGAACAGCAGGAACTGGTCGGCGTGCGCCTGCGGCAGGATCACCAGGTTGGCCTGCGCGTAGCCACCACAGTAGCCTGCCGTCGGCAACCGGAATTCGCCGCTGCGAACCTGGTGCCTGAGTTGGAGTGGGGTCATCTTCTGTCTCTCGCTGTCTCGATAATGATGAAAAAACTGCATGAGTTAAGAATAAACTTGAATAACCCACCATGCCATCTAGTTATTTTTGCTGTTGTTGTTTAGTTTTTCTTACCACTGTGCGCTATACCGGTGCATGAGGTTAAGGTATTCTTGACTCATGAATACTCGCTTCCTCGAAACCTTAGTCACCCTGGCGCAGCTACGCAGCTTCCGTGCCACGGCCCGCGCGCTGCACGCCACGCCGGCCGCGATCTCCTTACGTATCAAGACCTTGGAAGAGGAATTGCAGACGGAATTGATCGATCGTAGCAGCAAGGATTTCCGCCTGACGGCCAACGCGGAGTACCTGCTCGGGCACGCGAAAGCGGTGGTCGACGCGACCCGGCGGCTGCAGGCGGCGGCGCACAAAGATAGTGCAATCCGTGGCAGGCTGCGGCTCGGAGTGATCGAATCGGTGGTGCACAGTTGGCTGGCGCAGTACATCCGCGAGCTCAATGTGTTGTATCCGGAGCTGGAAGTCGATCTGGCGGTCGATATGAGCAATGTGCTGGAGCGGCGTTTGCGCGCGCGCGAGCTGGATCTGGTGATTCAGGTGGAGGGGGTGGAGAGCAGCGATATCGTCTCGGAGGCGCTGGCGGTGTATCCGCTGCATTGGATCGCGCGGCGCGGCCTGGTCGATACGCGCAAGGAGGGGCTGAACCAGCGCCTGTTGCAGTTGCCGATCCTGACCTTCGGGCGCGGCACGGCGCCGCAGCGCATGCTGGAGGAGATCGTCAGCAAGATGGCCAACCTGGCGATGATCCCGCTGGAACAGACGCGCATCACCTGTTCGCCGTCGGTGGCGGCGATCGTGCAGCTGGTGAAGGATGGTTATGGCGTGGCGGCGATTCCGAGCCTGTTCGTCGTCAGCTCGCTGGAGAATGGTGAGTTCATCGAGCTGCCGGTGCAGCCGGAGCCGCCGTCGATCATCGTCTCGATGTGCTTTCATTCCAACGCGGAGATGCTGGTGCACGCGGCGGCGAATGCGGCGCGGCAGGCCTGCGCGGGGTATTGCGCGCAGGTCGATCCGCGTTATATCAAATCGCTAGGGTGACCGCGCCGGCGCCGGCTTGCGGCACGGCGGAGCACATCAACACTTGGCCCGCTTCCGGCTGCGCGGCGCATTCGCGGGTGTAGCGCACCGCGCCCGCTTCCAGTCCGACGGCGCAGGCGCCGCACATGCCCGAGCGGCAGCCCGACGGCGCGGACACGCCGTTGGCTTCGGCCAGCGCCAGCAGGCTGCTCTCGCCATTCCAGGTGGCGGAGACGCCCGACGCTGCGAAGCGCACGGCGACGGCGGTGGCCGGCCCCTGCTCCGCCGTTGCGGCCGCAGCCTTGACGCTGCGACGCACACTGGCCGGCCCGAAGGCTTCGAAGCGAATCCGCGCATCGGCCACGTTAAGCTTGCGCAGTCCGTCGTACATCTGCTGCATGAACTCGGCCGGGCCGCACAGATAGAAATCGTAGTCGTCGAACGGCAGCAAGGCCTTCAGCAAATCCATGTCGATGCGGCCGGCGCTCGCTTGCCAGTTGACGATATCGCTGTCGGGGACATCTCCGCCGCTGTAGCGCACATGCACGTTCAGGTTGCGATGACCGGCCGCCATCGCCCGCAGATGCTCGTCGAATGCGTGCTCGCCGCGACTGCGCGCGCCGTGGATGAAATGGATCGCATGCTTGTGCCGCGTGCGGCTGCCGTTGACCAGCAAACCGTTCAGCATTGCGATCATCGGCGTGATGCCGATGCCGGCCGACAGCATCACCACCGGACGCTGCGTGCCCTCTTCAAAGGTGAAGTCGCCGCCAGGCCCCATCAGTTCAAGCGTCGCACCGGGCACCAGGTGGTCGTGCAACCAGCCGGAGACAGCGCCATCCCGCTTGACGCTGATGCGATAACGACGCCCATCCGGCGCATCGGACAACGTGTAGCTGCGCACCAGCAGCCGCGCCGCGTCGCCCACCCCGCCGTCGCCGCCGGCGGCCGACAAAGCGCCGCTGCCCGATGGCCCCATGCCCGCGCCCGCTGGCCCAGTCTCCGCTCCCGCTGCCCCTCCGCCCGCGCTCGCTGGCCCAGCCCCCGCTCCCGCTGCCCCTCCACCCGCGCTCGCTGGCCCAGCCTCCGCTTCCGCTGACCCTCCACCCGCGCCCGCTGGCCCTGCTCCCGCGCCCGCCGGCGCCCGCACCGAAATGAACTGCCCCGGCAGATGCGCCGCGACGCCCATGCCGTCGCCCGGCTCAAGGTAAAACGAGCGCACACCATCGCTTTCCTGCACAACGTCCTTGACGGTGAAAGGCCGCCAAGCCGAGCGCAAGCCGGCAGCGGCCAACACCCGATCCGCCTCGTCCCAATTCCCGGTGCGCGCATTCTGCACCGCCGGCTGCGGCGCGGTCCAGCGGAACGGCAACGCGCCGACATTGCGCACCACCTCGCGAATATGAAACCGCAGCAACCGCTCCGCGCCCGCAAAAGCCTTGACCTGCGGGCCCTCCCAAATGATCTCCCCCTCGACCGCGACATGCAGCATGTCGCCGCGCTCGAAATCGATGAACAACAAGCCCGCGCGCGGATGCCGCAACAGATTGCCCATCGTATTGAAGAAGAAGTTGCCGACAAACTCGGGCGACGTCAGCGTGCGGTCATCGTCGATACGCACAAAGCCCGGCCGGCCGCCGCGATGCGACATGTCGACACCGCGCCCGACGCCGACATCCTCATCCAGATTCGCACTGGCGATAAAAAACGTATCGGCGCGCGCGATCAGCTCACGATCGGCCGCGCTCAACGCCGTACCGCGCACCACCTTGACCTTGCGCGACGTCGCATCCGGCGCCGCACTATGCTGCCGATGCTGGATATACTGCGGGCAGTTGCCAAAGCTCTGCGACACCGCGATCCGCGTGACGCCCTCGTCCACCGAAGCGATCACCCCGTTGACGCGATTGCGCCGGCGCGTCGTCGGCGCCAAGCCCAAGCCGCCGACAAAGCCGCCAACGCGCAACTGCCCTTCCAGCGGATCGCCCGCCAGCAGACCGCCGGCGATATCCAGCGTGCGCGCATCCGGCGACGCGATGAAGCCCGCCCCGCCGGCCAGCATGGTCGCCCAAGGCTGCCCGGAGGCGTCGGTCGCGCCGAGGAAGAAGAACGGCAGCTCCGCATAGAATTGCCGATGCTGCTCCGGCATATGATCGCGCACATAGGGATTGGCCTCGACCATCTGCTCGCGCACGCCGAGACGCTGCTGGATCGCCAGTTCGTCGGCGTGGAACGGGGAGATGGCGGTGTCCATGACTTACACCTCCTCGGGCGCGACGCCGGCCTTGGTGGCGCGCATGGCGACATAACCAGGCAACGCCCGCACATTGGCCAGCCAGGCGCGGATGTTCGGATAAGGCTTCAACGACACGCCGCCTTCCGGCGCATGCTCGATGTAGCTGAACGCCGCGATGTCGGCGATGGTCGCCTGCTCGCCGACCAGGTAGCGGCGGCCAACGAGTTCCTGCTCCAGCACATCGAACAATCGGGTCGCGATGCCGATCGCGTTGTCGTGATTCAGCGGCGCGCCGAACACCGTCACCAGCCGCGCGGCGCACGGGCCGTAGGCGATCTTGCCGGAAGCGGTCGACAGCCAGCGCTGCACCGTGGCGGCGGCCAGCGGCTCGCGCGGCATCCACTTGCCGCTGTCGTCATACTTGGCGGCCAAGTAGACCAGGATCGCGGTCGAATCGGCCAGCAACACGTCGCCGTCGCGCAGCACCGGCACTTCGCCGAAGGCGTTCATCGCCAGGTATTCGGCCGAGCGGTTCTGACGGTTGGCCATGTCGATGGTGACGAATTCGTACGGCAGGTTCAGCAGGCTGAGGAACAGCTGCACGCGGTGGGTGTGGCCGGACAGTGGGGAACCGTAGAGTTTCATGATGCGTCCTTTTTGAGTGAATGCGCCCAGTATAGGCAGCATGTGTCGTACCGATAAGCCGTACAATGATGGAATCTCAGTTCATTTAAAGTGGACAATCAACCATGGCCGATCTCAACACCATCAACCTGAACCGCCTGATCACCTTCGTCGCCGTGGTGGAAGCCGGTTCGCTGACGGCCGCCGCCGAGCGGCTCGGACTGGCCAAGTCCATGGTCAGCAAGCACATGCAACTGCTGGAGGCGGAAATCGGTGTCGGCCTGCTGCTGCGCTCGACGCGCAAGCTGAGCCTGACCGAAGCCGGGCGCACTTTCTACGAGGCCAGCCGGCAGTTGCTGCAATCGGCCGAGCAAGCGGTCGAGCAGGCGCGCACCGGACGCGATACGCCGCAAGGCACGCTGCGCGTCGGGGCGCCGATCGATTACGGCGTGCTGGTGGTGGCGCCGCTGTTGTCGCAGTTGCGCGCTCGCTATCCGGCGCTGAAGGCGGAACTGATCTGCGGCGACCACCTGAACGACCTGATCGCCGAAGGCATCGACGTCACGGTCAGGCTGGGCAAGCTGGCCGATTCCGGCCACATGGCGGCGCGGGTCGGCAGGCTGGAACACTGGCTGGTGGCCAGTCCCGCCTTCGTCGAACGGCACGGCATGCCCGCCGCGCCGGACGAGCTGCCGCAGTTGCCGTACATCGGCCTGTCCGTATTGGCGCAACCCGGCGTGTTCACGCTGGAAAACGCGGCGGGCGACGTGCGCGAGGTACACATGCGCAATACCGTGTTCACCACCAATACCGCACCGGTATGCCGCGCGGTGGCGCTGGCTGGCGACGGCGTGCTGCGCGCGACCGTGTTCTCGGTGCGCGACGATGTAGCGGCCGGGCGGCTGGTGCGCCTGGCGCCGGCGTGGTCGTTGAAGCAGAGCCACATCCACGCGGTGTTCCCGGCGTCGGCGCATATGCCGCAGAAAGTGCGGGTGTTTATCGATGCGCTGAAGGTGGCGGCGGGCGGTTAGCGGATTCGTTTGCGGCGGCGCCGCAGCAGCGGGACGGACAGCGCGAACGCAGCGAATCCGCCCCAGAGCCAGGTCGCCGTCGCCGATGGCGGCTTGCGCTCCTTTGGCGCCGCCGTGTCCTTGAGGGCGACGGGAAATGGTCGCGGCTCAACCGGCACGATCTTCCAGTCGGCCCGATTGGCCGGCGCGCGCTGCTGGTATTCACGCAGCGACAGCACCGGGTCGCTGCCGAACGCGCGCGAGGAGGGAAACTAGGGAATCCGCACGAACAGCAAAGCTTCAAGGTCGGCGCTCAGTTGCGCCTCCAGGCCGCCCTCGCCGCCTTGCCGCGCCAGGCGCTCCAGCAGATCGCCGGCGATGCTGTTGAAGGCGACGAAGGGCATCAGCTCGGTGCGCTCGGTTTTCAGATAGTCATAGGCGCTCTGGCCGCTGGCCAGGCTCACTTCCTTGAGCGCCACATAAGGCAGCGCCACCGCCGCCTTCAGCGGACTTTCGCCGCCGACGCGCGGAATCTTCCAGCCCAGCGTGCGCAGCGTTTCAACGTTGATGCCGGCGCAGTTGGTGCTGGCGTGGCGATAATGGAAATCCTGCCGGTAGAAATGGTTGAAGACGCGGCCGATGGCCTCCTGGTACAACGCCGGCGCCCGTTGGTCCTTCAACACCGCGACCAGCATGTACGAAGGCCGATACCAGGCTTGGCCGCTGTTCAGGTCGCCCATATAAGCGTCCATCGGCAGGATGGAGGCGACGATGCCTTTTTCGCTGATCGACGCCAGGCTGTAGAAATTGTTGACCAGCCAATCGTCCCACTCCCCCGCCGGTCCGAAGCGGCCGGTGGCGACGGCGAAGTGGCCGCCGTAGGATTCATCGTCGTCGCCCTGGGCGCCATTCAGCATAAAGGCCAGCACCGGCTTGCCGGCCAGTGGCAGCGGATCATTGCCGCCGTCGCGGCGCCACAAGGTGCGGCTGGCATAGGCGGCGGTGGCGCCACCCTGACCGGCGCGCACCAGTTGCTCGATCGTCTCGCCGCCGGCCAAGGGCTTGCTCGCTGCGGCGCTGGCGATGGCGTAACGCTTCGGCCACAGCGTGCGCATCACGAAGCGGTCGTCGCGCCACACGCCTCGGGACTTGACCTCGCCGTTGGCGAAATAGGCCATGCTTTCGTCGTTGGCGTAGGATCGGTTGGTGGACAGCTTCGGCGTCAGGGTGACCGTGCGGAATGGCGTGTCGCCTTGGCGGAGCAGCGTGCCGCCGGCTTCCAGATGACCTTCGGCCACATGCGGCGAGCCGATCCACAGCAACGGTGGTGCCTGGTCGCGCGCCTTGCCGTTGCTGGCGGCCAGCCAGGCCTTGAGGTCGTCCTGTGCGCGCAAGCGCGGATCGTAGGCCGTGGCGTTGGACATCGGTACGGCGATCATGTCGTCGTTGAAGTACCAGAGTGCTTGCGGCGACGCGGCGCAGTCCTTGCAGCGGCCGGTGGCCAGCTTGAAGCGCTCGCTGGGATAGAGGCCGAGCAGGCCGGGCGCGAGCGCGTCGCGTAGGCCGCGCTCGCCGACGTTGCCGGCTTCGCTCGCCCCGGCCTCGCCCTCGCCCTCGCCCCCGCCTTTGCCCTCCCGCACGCCCGCCGCCTTCGCCGCGTCGGCCGAGTTAATCGCCTTCGCCGCGTCGGCCGGGTTAATCGCCTTGGCCGCGTCGGCCGGGTTAATCGCCTTGGCCGCGCCGCCGCTGCCCGCCACGACCGCACCCGCAGCTAAGGCGCACGCAATCACGAATCCACTTGCTCGCATGTTTTTCGCTCCAGGAAACAGGCGCATTGCGCCGGAGCGTGTCAGTGTATGGCCGCCTGCCCCCGAGCATATTAACCAGCGTCAACGCGATGGAGGCCACGGTGGCGACGGCGGCAGTGGCGGCGGCTAGCTGCGCCGCGCCGAGACGACAATGCCGGCGACGATCAGCGCAAAGGCGATCGCGTGGTAGCCGTGCGGCGCTTCGCCGAGGAAGGCCGACGACAGCAGCGCGGTGAACAGCGGCGTCAGGTTGACGAAGAACGCGCCGACCGACGGGCCGGCCTGCTGCACGCCCGCGCCCCAGCAGCGGAACGCGATCACCGCCGGCCCGATCGCGACGTAGGCCAGCGCCGCCGCCAGCGTCCAGCTCCATTGCACCGGGATCGCGCCCAGCGCCTGCTCGCCGAGCGCAAAACCGCCCGACCACAACACGCCGAAGCCGACCTGCGCCAGCAGGAAGCCGGCCCAGTCGGCGCGCAGCGCGACCGGCTCCTGGGTCCGCGTCAGCATCCAGCTATACAGCGACCAGGCGATGGTGGCGAGGATCATGAACAGGTCGCCCGCCACCAGCCGCAATTCCAGCACGTGGCGCCATTCGCCGCGCGCCAGCACCACCAGCACGCCGGCGATCGACAGCACGGCGCCAGCCACTTGGCGCCGCGTCACCCGCACGGCGAAGAACAGCCGGCCGGTCAGCATCATCCACACCGGCATGCCGGAGGCGACCAGCGTGACGTTGATCGGCGTCGAACTTTGCAGCGCCAAGTATTGCAGCGCGTTGTACAGGCCGATGCCGAGCAGGCCCAGCATCGCATACCGCTTCCAGTGCCGCCACAACCCCGCCTGCGGCCGGAACACCGGTCCGGCCAGCGCCAGCAGGACGAAAAAGGCGATCAGCCAGCGCAGAAAGTTGAGCAGCACCGGCGGCAACAGATCGTGCACCAGCCGGCCGACGATGGCGTTGCCGGCCCACAGCAGCGGCGGCAGGGTCAGTAAAAAGATGGTTTTCGGGGCGAGGCGTGTGCTCATGCGGCGGTTTCCGTGATAACTATGCAACATTACTTCAGCGAGCATAACCGATTCCGCCGGTTACGGCCGGCGCGGCGCGATAGGATTAGCGCCCGAGCGCTGCGGCGCGGTAAAATACACGCTGCTGATTCACCTACTTAGACAATATGAAACTTTCTAAACAACACTCGATGTACGAATCCGATCACACCCTGTTCATCAAGGCGCTGAAGGAAAAGAATCCGGGCATGGAGGCGGGCCAGCAAGCGGGCCGCGCGCTGCTGTGGGATCGTCCGCCGGTGTCGCTGGATGAGCAGGAGCGTCAGCTCAAATCGGCCATCAAGCAACAAGCTTACGTTTACCAGAACAAAGTCTAAATCTTCTGGGCGGCACGGATGTTGCCACACGATATGGACGCCGACGCGGCGGATGACCAGCTGCCTGTAGCCGCCGACGACGCGGCCGAGGCGGCGGCTTCGGCGTCGCTGAAGGCGCCCGATGTAGTGGCCGATCCTGTGGTGGTTGATCCTGTGGTGCCCGATGCGGTGGTGGCCGAGGCCGCCGCCGTCACCACCGAAGTCTCCGCCCTCGCCCGCCTGTACGGCGAACCGCTGCTCAAGCTGCCCACCGATCTGTACATCCCGCCGGACGCGCTGGAAATCTTCCTCGACGCCTTCGAAGGCCCGCTGGACTTGCTGCTGTACCTGATCCGCAAGCAAAACTTCAACATCCTCGACATCCCGATGGCGCAGCTGACGCTGCAATACCTGAAATATGTCGACCAGATCCGCCTGTCCAACCTGGAGCTGGCGGCCGAGTATCTGCTGATGGCGGCGATGCTGATCGAGATCAAGTCGCGCATGCTGCTGCCGCAGCGTCATGTCGAACTGGACGCCGAGTCGGACGATCCGCGCGCCGAGCTGGTGCGCCGGCTGCTGGAATACGAACAAATCAAGCTGGCCGCCTACGACCTGAACACGATTCCGCAGCTGGACCGCGATTTCGTGCGCACCCAGATCTTCATCGAGCAAAGCCTGGCGCCGACCTGGCCGGAGGTGGAGCCGATCGATCTGCAGCAGGCCTGGCTGGACGTGATAAAACGCGCCAAGCTGACCCAGCACCACAAGATCAGCCGCGAGGAGCTGTCGGTGCGCGAGCACATGACCGGCATCCTGCGCCGCCTGCAATCGAGCCGCTTCGTCGAGTTCGCCGACCTGTTCGACATCGCCGGCGGCGTGCCGGTGGTGGTGGTGAACTTCGTCGCGCTGCTGGAACTGGCCAAAGAGACGCTGATTGAAATTACCCAGGCCGAGCCGTTCGCGCCGATTTACGTGCGGCTGGCCTATTCGCCGGCCTGACCGGCATGCCGCCGCACTTCCGACTTCCCTTTACGCTCATCGCGAACCTACGTTATGAAAATCATCACCACCATTGAAGAACTGCGCGACCAACTCAGCGGCCAACTGCGCACCGCCTTCGTCCCGACCATGGGCAATCTGCACGAGGGCCATCTGTCGCTGATGCGGCTGGCGCGCAAGCATGGCGACCCGGTGGTCGCGTCGATCTTCGTCAACCGCCTGCAATTCGGGCCAAACGAGGATTTCGACAAATATCCGCGCACCTTCCAGGCCGACGTCGAGAAGCTGGAGAAGGAAGGCGTGTATGTGCTGTTCGCGCCAACCGAGAAGGATCTGTATCCGGAGCCGCAGGAGTTCCGCGTCAATCCGCCCTCGGACCTGGGCAACACGCTGGAGGGCGAGTTCCGCCCGGGCTTCTTCACCGGCGTGACCACCATCGTGCTGAAGCTGTTCTCGTGCGTGCAGCCGAAGGTGGCGGTGTTCGGCAAGAAGGATTACCAGCAGCTGATGATGGTGCGCAATATGAGCCGCCAGTTCGCGCTGCCGACCGAGATCATCGGCGCCGAGACGTATCGCGCCGAGGATGGCCTGGCGCTGTCGTCGCGCAATATGTATTTGTCGGAAGCGGAGCGGGCCGAGGCGCCGGCGTTGTTCCAGAGTCTGAACTATGTGGCCAATGAAATGCGCGCCGGCCATCTGGATATTTTCCAGGTCGAGCATAAGGCGATGGAGGATCTGGCCAAGCGCGGATGGAAACCGGACTATGTGTCGATCCGCAAGCGCTCCGACCTGCAACCGCCGAGCGCCGGCGACCTGGCGCAGGGCGCGCCGCTGGTGGTGCTGGCCGCCGCCAAGCTGGGCTCGACCCGCTTGATCGACAATCTGGAAATTTAAGGCTTGGGCTGCGTGGACGCCGCCGGCGAGGCCGGCTGCTGCGTCCAGCCCTGCGGCGGTAACTGGATGATGATGGGCGGCTGAGCCGCCGGCGCTATCGCCTTGGAGGCACGCACTTCGGCTGCGATCGCGGCGACACCGGCGCGAGCCTCTGCGGCGACATTGTTCACCATAAAAGTCATCACGGTAATGAACAGTACGCTGCTGGCGATCCAGATGCCTATCATCCATTTAATGATCTGTGCGGTGTTTTGCGCCATTTCGGCGCGCAATTCGGCAACCACTCGATCAATTTTCGCATCCATCGCCGCAAACCGTCCATCCATGTAAGCACGCATTTCTGCAAAACGGCCATCCATGTAAGCACGCATCTCGGCAAAACGACCGTCCGTGTAAGCGCGCATCTCGGCAAAACGACCGTCCATCGTCGCCTGAAACGAACCTAGCCGCTCATCCAGCAGCGTGTACATGGTCTCGACCTTGGCGTCGATATAGTCTTTGTCGGAATTGGCGTTCATGCGCCTATCTTCTGCCTCGCAACAGGGCATGTCAACAGGTGCACAGGTGCCGCTTGCGGCGGCTCAAGCGGCGACGTTTTGGGCCCAGGCCAGGGCGGAGAGGTGGGCTTTGTTGACGTCCAGCGGGCTCAGCTTCAGGGTCGCGGCCAGCGAGGCCACCAGGTCGGAATTCAGTTCGCAGGCCTCGGCCAGCGCCAGGTACGGGCCGTACTTGCCGCTGCGCGTCAGCAGCGCCGCGACCACGTCGTCGGTCAGTTGCACGTTGGCCAGCACTTCCTCCATCGAAATGCCCAGCAAGCGGTCCAGCAGCGAGAACATGCCGGCGACGAAGATGTTCTCCGCCTCGCTCTTGCCCATCGCGCCCTGCCCGAGCAGTTCGGCCAGGCGGCCGCGCACCACCGCCGTCTCCAGCAGCACCGGCGAGTAACCGGAGGTGCTGGCCGTGGCCAGCAGCAAGGTCAGCCAGCGGTACAGCGGCGTGTAGCCGAGCAGCGTCAGCGCCTGCTTCAGCGACTGGATCTCGCGCCCGGCGCCGAAACCGGCCGAGTTGATGAAGCGCAGCAGCTTGTACGACAGCGTGGCGTCGCGCTTCAGCACCGCTTCCAGCTGTGGCAGGTCGGCGTTCTGCCGCACCATCTGCATCAGCTGCATGATGATGGTTTGCGCCGGGTTCAAGCCCTTGGTGTCGCGGCTCGGACGCGGCGTCAGGTGCAGCTTGCCGACGAAGGCGTTCAGGCCCAGCGCGGCGCAGGCGTCGAAGTCGGCCCAGTTGCTGACCGGCCGCGCCACCATGCCGACCGTCGATTGCTTCAGCGCGGCATAGGTGCGCGCCTGCGCGCCGACGTCGGCGCCGGAAAAACGGACTTCCACATACGAGGCGATGCTCGGCAGACGGGTGCCGATGCGCGCCAGGTCGGCGTCGCGCAGCAAGATGCCGACGCCGCCGGCGCGCAGCCCCTGCACCGCCGACAAGGTGTCGGGATTGGCCAGCTCGGCCGCCTTGATCGACAGCACCGTGCGTTCCGGCGGCAGCCGATACAGCGCGTCGGTCGACAGCATGGCCGGGACCGCTTCAAGGAACAGGGTTTTGTCGCGCAGCCGCCAGCCGTCGTCGTCGTCGACCACTTGCTCGGCGACGAAGCCGATCAGCGATTCCAGCGCGTCGGCGCTGGACGCGGCCGGCGCCGACACGCTGGGCTGTTGCCAGCAGAGTTCGTAGCCGACCACCCGCTGCTGGGCGTCCAGCAACGGCTCACGGACGAGAAAATTGGTTTGATGCATGGCTTATCGCAAGGAGATACAAAAGATCAGAAGCCCAGGCTGTCCAGCAGATCGTCCACCTGACCCTGGTCAGCCACCACGTTCTCGCGGCTTGGATCGATTTGCGGTCCGTTCAGCAAGCCGTTGTCGATTTCCTTCTTCATCTGTTCCGGCGCGAAGTCGATCAGCATCTGTACCAGCTGCTGTTCCAGGTTTTGCGCGATCGAGGTGACCTTTTTGATCACCTGCCCGGTCAAGTCCTGGAAATCCTGCGCCATCATGATGTCCATCAGATGCGCCTTGGTGGCGCCGGTGTCGGCGGTGGCGCCGTCCAGCGCGGCCACGGTCTGGCGCGCCAGCGCTTGCCACGCCGGATCGGCGCCGGCGCCGGACGCCAGCAGCGCCTGCCAGCCGGCGCTCAGTTGCCTGGCGTCGCCGGCGATGCGGTCCTGCAGCGGACCGGCGGCATCGGTGGCGTTCAAGACTTTCTGCGCCGCGTCTTCGCTCAGACGCGCCACATAATCGAGCCGGTCGCGCGCGTCGGGAATGTCCGACGCGGCTTTTTCTATCAATTTGTCCAGGCCCAGACCGCGCAAGCTGTCATGTAGGGCCCGGGTCATGTGACCGATACGCGACAAAAACTCCTCGTTCGGCTCCACCGCCGCGTTCGCGGCGGCGGTGCTGTGTTGCTCAGACATCATCAAGCTCCGAGTTTTTCGAAGATCTTGTTGAGTTTTTCATCCAGCGTGGCGGCCGTGAACGGCTTGACCACATAACCATTCGCGCCGGCCTGGGCCGCGGCGATGATGTTTTCTTTCTTGGCTTCGGCGGTCACCATCAGCACCGGCAGCTTGGCCAGGGCCGGATCGGCGCGAATGTTTTGCAACATCGTCAAGCCGTCCATGTTCGGCATGTTCCAGTCGGACACCACGAAGTCGAACGATTCCGCGCGCAGTTTCGCCAGCGCCATCACACCGTCTTCCGCCTCATCGACATTGGCATAACCCAGTTCTTTTAACAGATTCCGGACGATGCGGCGCATCGTCGAAAAATCGTCAACAACTAAAAATTTCATCTTTGGATCAGCCATGAATTACTCCGTTGTTTCTCTACGCGGTTGTTAATAGTGCCTACATTTGCCAGCAAGTTGTAGGATAGCATTTTCGTTGCTCTAAGGCGAACAAAGTCGCAGTAAAACGTCACACTTGGCGAATTTATACGCGCAAGGCGCGCATGCCGTGCTGCGCCAGATGGCCGAGCACCATGCCGGGCAGCGCCTGCAAAGCACCGACCTCGTGCGCCGCGCCCACCGCGATCGCTTCGCGCGGCATGCCGAACACCACGCAGCTGGCTTCGTCCTGGGCGAAATTATACGCCCCGGCGTTCTTCATCTCCAGCATGCCGGCCGCGCCGTCCTTGCCCATGCCGGTCAGGATCACGCCGACCGCGTTCTTGCCGGCCGCCTGCGCGGCCGAACGGAACAGCACGTCGACCGACGGCCGGTGGCGGTTGACCGGCTCGGCCTGGTCGATCTTGGTCATGTAGTTGGCGCCGCTGCGGGTCAGGTACAGGTGCGAGTGGCCGGGGGCGATGTAGGCGTGGCCCGGCAGCACGCGTTCGTTGCCGGCCGCCTCCTGCACCGAGATCTTGCACAGCGAGTCGAGCCGCTTGGCGAACGAGCGTGTGAACCCTTCCGGCATGTGCTGGGTGATCAGGATGCCGGGACAGTCGGACGGCATCTGCATCAGGAATTCTCGGATCGCCTCGGTGCCGCCGGTGGAGGCGCCGATGATGATCAGCTTTTCCGACGAGGTCAGCGGATTGCGCAGCTGCGGCAATGGCGCGTGGCCGTCGGCACCCGGCTGCGGCAGCGTGCGGGCGCGCACCCGCGCCTTGGAGGCGGCGCGGATCTTGTCGGTGATCAGTTCGGTGTATTCGCGCATGCCGGCCTGGATCGAGATCTTCGGCTTGGTGACGAAGTCGACCGCGCCCAGCTCCAGCGCGCGCATGGTGATCTCGGAGCCGCGCTCGGTCAGCGAGGACACCATCACCACCGGCATCGGTCGCAGCCGCATCAGTTTTTCCAGGAAGTCGAGGCCGTCCATCTTCGGCATCTCGACGTCCAGCGTCAGCACGTCGGGGTTGGTTTGTTTGATCAACTCACGGGCGACCAGCGGATCGGGCGCGGCGCCGACCACTTCCATGTCGGGCTGGGAGTTGATGATCTCGCTCATCACGCTGCGGATCAACGCGGAGTCGTCGCAGACCAGGACTTTGATCTTCATAAAACGCTACTTTCCGGGCTATGCCCTGTCAAAACAAATCGATCTCGCCACCCACCGGCGCCACTTTGAGGCGGCTGGCATACTCGGTTTCACGCTTGACCAGCGTGTCGTTATGGGTTTGCATCAGCTTCTTGACCAGCACCTTGCCGGTGCGCGGGAAGAAATACACCTTGCGCGGGTGGATGTCGTTCAGGTCTTCGGCCACCACCCGGATCTTTTCGACCTTGAGGAAGTTCAGCACGAAGGCGGCGTTGCGCTCGCCGACGTTGATCGCGGTGAAGCCCTTGAGCACGGCGCCGCCGCCGAACACTTTCGCTTCCAGGTTTTCCCGGCGGGCGCCGGCCTTGAGCAGATCGTTGATCAGGATTTCCATGGCGTAGGTGCCGTAGCGCGCCGAGGCCGACACCGGGCTGCCGTTGTCGCCGCCGCCGTCCGGCAGCATGAAGTGGTTCATGCCGCCGAGGCCGGTGACGCGGTCGCGGATGCACGCCGAGACGCAGGAGCCGAGCACGGTCACGATCAACATGTCCTTGTTGGTGAAGTAGTACTCGCCGGGCAGTATCTTGGCGGCTTCGCAGTCGAACGTTCTATCGTAATAAACGTTCGTGGCAAATTGTTCGAGGTCCATGGCTTATTCTCATGTGCGTTGCGACGGTGCTTTTCGGCCTGCGGCGTTGTCGTCCAGTTCGTAGACGGTCTTGCCGCGCAGTTTCAACGACTCCGAGACATACAGGAAGTTTTCCGAGTGCCCGGCGAACAGCAGCGCGTCGGGCTTCATCAACGGGACGAAGCGGGACAGTATTTTACGCTGTGTCGCCTTGTCGAAGTAAATCATCACGTTGCGGCAGAAGATCACGTCGAACTGGCCGCTGATCGGCCATTGGTCGGCCAGCAGGTTCAATTGCTTGAAGGTGATCATGTTGCGCAGTTCCGGCCGCACCCGCGCCTGGCCTTCGCGGTCGCCTTTGCCCTTGAGGAAAAAGCGGCGCGAGCGCTCGGGCGACATCTTGTCCAGCCGGTCCATGTTGTAGACGCCCAGTTCGGCGGTGGCCAGCACGTTGGTGTCGATGTCGGTAGCGATGATCTGGCAGTTCGGCGTCAGCGTGTTGAACGCCTCGCAGACGGTCATGGCGATCGAGTACGGTTCCTCGCCGGTGGAGCTGGCGGAGCACCAGATGGTCAGCGGCTCGCGCTTGCCCTTGATGTGGTCGGCCAGCAGCGGGAAGTGGTGCGCTTCGCGGAAGAACGAGGTCAGGTTGGTGGTCAGCGCGTTGGTGAACGACTCCCATTCCTCGCCCAGGCGGCCGGCCTCCAGATCGTCCAGGTACTTGGCGAACGAGCCGATGCCGGTGGCGCGCAGCCGCCGCGCCAGCCGGCTGTAGACCATCTCCTGCTTGCTGTCGGCCAGCGAGATGCCGGCGCGCTTGTAGATCAGGCCCCGCACCCGTTCGAAGTCCTTGGGGTTGAAGTCGAACTCTTTGACCGTGTCTTTGGATTGCGGCATATGTTAAACCTTTATTTGACTGCACTAACTATGCCATCCGCCGCGCGCGCACCGGCGCACGCGACGGCTACAGCTTAAAATTCTTCCCAGTCGTCGCCGGACGGCGCGGCGGCGCCGGCCTTCCTGGCCGGGGCGGGCTTGGCGGCGGCCGGGGCCGGACGCGCCGCAGGGCGCGGCGCCGCGATCGCTGCGGCCGGGGCGGCGACGGTCGGCGCGACCGAAGCGCGGCGCGGCGCCGGCGCCGGCCGGCGCATCGTCTCGTCATGCGACAGCTTGAAGATGCTGACCGCCTGCGCCAGCATCTGCGCCTGCTCCTGCATGCTCTCGGCGGCGGCGGCGGCCTCTTCGACCAGCGCCGCGTTCTGCTGCGTCATCTCGTCCATCTGGGTGATGGCCTGGTTGACTTCCTCGATGCCGTTGCTCTGTTCCTGGGTGGCGGCGGTGATCTCGCCCATGATGTCGGCCACCTGGCGGATCGAGGTGACGATCAGGTCCATCGTCTGTCCGGCCTCGTCGACCAGCTTGCTGCCGGCGTCGACCTTGCCGACCGAGTCGCCGATCAGTTCCTTGATTTCCTTGGCGGCGCCGGCCGAGCGCTGCGCCAGATTGCGCACCTCGGTCGCCACCACCGCGAAGCCCCTGCCCTGCTCGCCGGCGCGCGCCGCTTCGACCGCCGCGTTCAGCGCCAGGATGTTGGTCTGGAAGGCGATGCCGTCGATGACGCCGATGATGTCGACGATCTTGCTGGAGCTGGCCTTGATCGAGCCCATGGTCTCGACCACCTGCGCCACCACGGTGCCGCCCTTTTCCGCCACCGACGAGGCCGACACGGCCAGCTGGTTGGCCTGACGCGCGTTGTCGGCGTTCTGCTTCACGGTGGAGGTCAGTTCCTCCATCGACGAGGCGGTCTCCTCCAGCGAGCTGGCCTGCGATTCGGTGCGGGCCGACAGGTCGGCGTTGCCGGAGGCGATTTCCTGCGACGCGGTCGAGATCAGCTCGGTACCATTGCGCACGTCGCCGACGGTCTTGGCCAGGCTTTCGTTCATGTCCTTCAGCGCCTGCAGCAGTTCGCTGGTTTCATCCTTGCCCTCGACCGTCACCTGCGAGGTCAGCTCGCCGGCGGCGACCTTCTGCGCCACCGCGACCGCGCCCGCCAGCGGCAGCGTGATCGAGCGGGTGATGACGGCCGCGCACACCACGCCCAGCGCGACGGCGACGCCGCCGAGCACGAACAGCATCATCATCAGGTTGCGGTCGGACTTGACCGAGCCGTCCATGACATCCTTGGCGTTGGCGACCTGCATGTCGACCAGCTTGTTGATCAGCGCCAGCGTCTGCGTGTTGAGCGGATCGATGCGGCCGGAAATGACCTTGGCGCCGCCCTCGCTGTTGAAGGCCAGGATCTGGCCGATCGCTTCCTTGAAGGCCTTGTCGATGTCGGCCTCCAGCGCCGCCAGTTCGCCCAGGGTTTTATTCTCGGCCTCGTTCAGGCCCAGCGCCTTCAGGTCGGCCTGCGCCTTGTCGTAGCGCTGGCGCTGGTCCTTGACCTTTTGCTCTTCCTTCTGCATCAGGCTAACGTCCGATTGCAGGCCGATGTTGCGCATCGCGATGCCGGTCTCCAGCATCGCGCTCTTCATCGCGCCGGCCTGCAGGTTCTTGGCGGTCGAGAGCTCCAGGCCCCTGGTCAGCTGCGACTTGTTGCTGTAATTGAGGTAGTTGGTCAGCAGGACGATGGCGACCAGGATCAGCAGGATGGCGCCGAAGCCGATGCGCAGGCGCGCGCCGATGTTGAAGTCGCGTAAATTCATGTGGTTCTCCCCTATGCTTTGTGCTGTTGCTCACCGCGACGCGCGGGCGCGTCACGTAATGTGTCGTGGTTGGGCGCGCCTTCTATGGAGGCGCTACCGCATTCGTGCTCAGAGCGTGCCCGAAATTTGGGGGCACGAAAGCAGGGGCGAACCTGGATCAGGCCGCCAGTTGTTCCATCAAGCCCATTTCCGAGCTGGACATCAATTTGTCGATGTTCACCAGGATCAGCATGCGCTCGTCGATGGTGCCCAGGCCGATCATGTAGTCGGTGCTGAAGGCGGTGCCCATTTCCGGCGCCGGCTTGACCTGCTCCGGCGTCAAGGTGGTGACGTCGGACACCGAGTCGACCACCATGCCGACGATGCGGCCGTTGATGTTGAGGATGATCACCACGGTGAACTGGTCGTACACCGGCGAACCGAGGTTGAACTTGATGCGCATGTCCACCACCGGAATGATGATGCCGCGCAGGTTGATCACGCCCTTGATGAATTCCGGCGCGTTGGCGATGCGGGTCACGGTCTCGTAGCCGCGGATCTCCTGCACCTTGAGGATGTCGATGCCGTATTCCTCGGAGCCCAGCGTGAACGCCAGGTATTCGTGGCCGGCGATTTCGTTTGCTCCGGTGGTCAGTACCTCTGCCATGATGGCTCCCTATGAAGAAAAGATCGATTCGTCCGCCAGCTGGCGCGACGAGCGGATTAATGCGGCGACATCGAGGATCAGCGACACGCCGCCGTCGCCGAGGATGGTGGCGCCCGAGATGCCGGCCACCTTGCGGTAATTCGATTCCAGATTCTTGACCACCACCTGCTGCTGGCCGACCAGGTCGTCGATGAACAGGCCGGCCTTGCGGCCGTCGGTCTCGATGATGACCACGATGCCCTGGGTCGGATCGGTGAAGCGCGGCGCGATGTCGAACATCTGGTACAGCGGCACCAGCGGCAGGTATTCGCCGCGCACCTTGATGACCCGGCCCTTGCCGCTGATTTCCTTGACGTCTTCCGGCGCCGGCTGCAGCGATTCGATGACGAAGCCCAGCGGCAAAATATACACCTCTTCGCCGACCCGGATCGACATGCCGTCCAGGATCGCCAAGGTCAGCGGCAGCGAGATCGAGATGGTGGTGCCGAAGCCCTTGGCCGAGCGGATGTCGACCACGCCGCCCATGGCGGTGATGTTGCGCTTGACCACGTCCATGCCGACGCCGCGGCCGGAGACGTCGGTGACCACGTCGGCGGTCGAGAAGCCGGGCGCGAAGATCAGTTGCCACACCTCGCCGTCGCTCATGTTCTCGGTCAGCGGCAGGCCGTTCTGCTGCGCCTTGGCGAGGATTTTCTCGCGGTTCAAGCCGCCGCCGTCGTCGGAAACTTCGATGACGATGTTGCCGCCCTGGTGGGCCGCCGACAGGAACAGGCGGCCGGCGTCGGTCTTGCCGGCGGCGCGGCGCACGTCCGGCATTTCGATGCCGTGGTCGATCGAGTTGCGCACCAGGTGCGTCAGCGGATCGACGATGCGTTCGATCAGGCCCTTGTCCAGTTCGGTCGCGGCGCCGTTGGTGATGAAGTCGACCTTCTTGCCCAGCTTGGCCGCGAGGTCGCGCACCATGCGCGGGAAGCGCGAGAACACGAAGTCCATCGGCATCATGCGGATCGACATCACCGCTTCCTGCAGGTCGCGGGTGTTGCGGGTCAGCTGGCTGACGCTGTTCAACAGGCGTTCGTGCGCCATCGGGTCCAGCGTGTCGACGCGCTGCTCGATCATCGCCTGCGTGATCACCAGTTCGCCGACCAGGTTGATCAACTGATCGACCTTTTCGATCGAGACCCGGATCGACGACGATTCGGCGCCGGGGCCGTGGCCCTTGTCGGCTTTTTCCTTTTCTTCCTTCTTGGCGGCCTTTTTCTCTTCTTCGGCCGGGGTCGGCGCTTCGATCACGATGCCGGCGGCGGCGCGGATCTGCTCGACCGGCTGGAAGAAGCCGTAGCCGCGCGCGTCGTCGGCGCCCGCTTCGGCGTTGGCGCGGATTTCGTCCAGCGGCTGGAAGAAGCCGTAGCCGGCGCCGGCCGCGCCGGCCGGGGCCGCCGGATGCAGTTCGGTCTCGTCGAAGAAACCATAGCCGAGGTCTTGCTCGACCTTGGAGCGTTCGGCTTTTTCCTGGCGCGCCTGGCGCGCGTCCAGCGCCGGCAGCTCGGCGACGGTCATGTCCTCCGGATTGAGCACGAAGGAGCAGATGGCGATGATGTCGTCCAGGCTTTCATGCGTGGTGACCACCATCGCGTTGCGGTCCTTGTCGAGCGGCGTGATCGAGACGTGGCCCATCAGGCCCAGCTCGGCGCCCAGCGCGGTCACCTCGCGGTGCGCCATCGCCGGCAGCTCGAGCCGGTAGCGGCGGCCGCCGCTGTGGTCGACCACCTTGGCCTCCGGCGCGTTGAACGCCGGCGCCAGCGGCGACAGCGCCACCACCGGCACGTCCTGGGTCAGCGATTGCAGCATCATGCGCACGTCGCCCACCGCGTCCTGGTCGACCGTGGCGCCGTGGCGGTGTCCGTCCAGCTGCATCTTGAGGATGTCCTTGGCGGCCAGGAAGGCGTCGACGTGCTCCGAGGTCAGCGCCATCTCGCCCTTGCGGATGCGGTCGAGCAAGGTCTCCAGGATGTGGGTCACCTCCGTCATGTCGTTGACGCCGAACGTGGAGGCGCCGCCCTTGACCGAATGGGCGGTGCGGAAGATCGCGTTCAGATCCTCGGCGTCCGGGGCGTCGACGTTGACGGCCAGCAGCAGCCGTTCCATTTCAGCCAGCAGTTCCTCGGCCTCATCGAAGAAGACCTGGAAGAACTGGCTTATGTCGATGGTCATGGTGATACTCCGTACAGTTCGCTCAGCATCTTTGCCCGCCTTATCAGCCGATGACCTTTTTCACTACCTCGATGAGCCGCTGCGGATCGAAGGGCTTGACCAGCCAGCCGTTGGCGCCGGCGGCGCGGCCCTTGGCCTTCATCTCGTCGGACGATTCGGTGGTCAGCATCAGGATCGGGGTTTTCTGATAGGTCGGCAGCTCGCGCAGCAGCTTGATCAGCTGCAGCCCGTCCATGCGCGGCATGTTCTGGTCGGTCAGCACCAGGTCGACGCTTTGCAGCTTGGCTTTTTCCAGGCCGTCCTGGCCGTCCACCGCTTCCACCACCTGATAGCCGGCGGCCTTCAGGCTGAAGGCCACCATCTGGCGCAGGGAACTGGAATCATCAACTGCAAGTATTGTCTTGGCCATCTTTACTCTCACTCTAAATTTGTATGGGTTCTATCGGTTGCGGGCGGCGTTTAGAATAATTCGATGTCGCCGCTCTCCAGGTGTTGCTGACTGACTGCTTTGCGCAACACGCTGCGCAGTTCCAAACTCTGTATCGCCAGCGCCATGCTGACCTTGCCGAGCAGCGCGACGATTTCCTCGTTGTCGCTCTCGGGCAGCATCTCGGCGCCGTGCGCGCCCAGCGTGCCGAGGAATTCGCGCAAGCCGGTGACGCGCTTCAGCGTGCGGTCGATCAGCTGGCTGGTCATGTCCTGGAATTGCATGCTGGTGATGGCGGCGTTGACATAGCCGCCGACGTTGCCCTGCAGCGCTTCCAGTTGGGCGCGCTGCTCGGGCGTGGCGCTGCCGCCGTCGAGCAGCAGCTGGATCGTGGCCTGCTCGGCCGCGACCGCCTGATGGATGGCCATGAAGTTGAAGGACAGCTTTTCAATCGCTTCCTCCAGCAGCAGGCCGGTCTGGATCAGGTCGGTCTCGACCTCGGTCAAATGTTTGCGGCCGTGGTCCGACACACCCGACAGCAGGCGCTTGACGTGGGACCCCAGGATTTTTTTTCTCGTCATAACAGTCTCGTTCCGTGCTTCACTTACTCTATTTCCTTACCGGCGGACCGGACGGCGGCGCGGCCGGCGGCGGGGCTTCGTCGGCGCCGACCTCCAGCTGCTTGGCGCCGTCGCGCATCACGCTTTCCTCGGTGCGCTTGTTCATGACGATGATGCTGATGCGGCGGTTGATCGGGTTGAACGGATCGGCCTTGTCGAGGTTGGCGGCCGAGGCCAGCCCCACCACCCGCAGCACCTTGGCGTCGCTCATGCCGCCGGCGATCAGCTCGCGGCGCGAGGCGTTGGCGCGGTCGGCCGACAATTCCCAGTTGCTGTAGCCGGCGTCGCTCAGGTACGGGGTCGAGTCGGTGTGGCCGGACAGGCCGATCTTGTTGGGCACGTCGTTCAGCACGAAGCCGATCTCGTGCAGGATTTCCTTGGTGTAGGATTGCAGCTCGGCCTTGGCCAGCGCGAACATCGGACGGTTCTGCTCGTCGACGATCTGGATCCGCAAGCCTTCGCTGGTGATGTCGAGCAGCAGCTGCTCCTTGAATTTCTTCAGCAGCGGGTTGGCCTCGATCTTGGCCTCGATCTTGTCCTTCAGCGCCTTCAGGCGCTGCGACTCTTCGGCCTCGAGCGCGGCCTTGGCGGCGGTCAGGTTGAAGGTCTTCTTGACCACCGGGTCGTCGCTGGCCTTGACCTGGCCGTCGCGCCGGGTCAGGTCCTTGCCGCCGCCCTGGATCACCGACGAGCTGTCGCCGCTGCCCGAGCCGCCCTGCATCGCCACCTTGAGCGGCGTCTTGAAGAATTCGGAGATGCCGTTGAGGTCGCCCTTGGTGGTCGAGCCGAGCAGCCACATCAGCAGGAAGAAGGCCATCATCGCGGTCACGAAGTCGGCGTACGCGATCTTCCAGGCGCCGCCGTGGTGGCCGCCGCCGCCCTTCTTGATGCGCTTGACGATGATTGGCCGTAAGCCTTCTTCAGCCATGATGATTCCCTACCTTTTTAACAATGAACCGCATGGCTTACTTGGATTTCGATTTCTTGATATGGTCTTCCAGCTCGGAGAACGATGGACGTTCGGTCGAGTACAGCACCTTGCGGCCGAATTCCACCGCCAGCGCCGGCGCGTAGCCGTTCAGGCTGGCCAGCAGCGTGACCTTGACGCATTGGTACATCTTGGTCGACTCTTCCAGCTTCTGCTCCAGCAGGCTGGCCAGCGGGCCGACGAAGCCGTAGGCCAGCAAGATGCCGAGGAAGGTGCCGACCAGCGCGTGCGCGATCAGGATGCCCAGCTCGGCCGGCGGCAGGCCCACCGATTCCATCGTGTGCACCACGCCCATCACCGCCGCTACGATACCAAAGGCCGGCAGGCCGTCGCCCAGCTTGGCGATGGCGTGGCCCGGCGCGGCGCCTTCGTGGTGGTGGGTCTCGATCTCGTTGTCCATCAGGTTCTCGATCTGGAACGCATCCATATTGCCCGACACCATCAGGCGCAGGTAATCGGTCATGAATTCCACGATGTGGTGGTCTTCCAGCACGCTCGGGTACTTGCTGAACAGCGGGCTTTGCTCCGGGCTGTCGATATCGCCTTCGATCGACATCAGGCCTTCCTTGCGCACCTTGGACAGGACGTCGAACAGCAGCGACATCATTTCCATGTACAGGTCCTTGGTGTAGCGCGACCCCTTGAACAAGGTCGGGATCGAGGCCAGTGTGGCCTTGATGGTCTTGCCATTATTGCCGACCAGGAAAGCGCCGAACGCGCCGCCGCCGATCATGACCAGCTCGAGCGGCTGCAACAGCGCGGCCAGATGACCGCCGTTCATGGCATAGCCGCCGAAGACGCCGACGCAGACCACTACATATCCGATGATGACTAACAAGTGCGCTGACTCCCCAGAGCTAAAACCGGCCAAACGCAAACTAACGGGGGCCGGTTTTCAATAAATTTACGTGTAGAACTACAATAGCGTGAGTCGGGGTGGGCGGGCAAGTGATTAACGCCAAATGATGCTTAAAAGTACCATATGTACAGGGGAACGCCCCCCTCTGTGGCATGAATGGTTCGATCCGGCGCGCGGGCGTGGATAGCGAATTCGTAGCTGATCAGCATGGCCCCGGGACGCATTTCGCCCGCCGCCTTGCGCCACAGCCCGGCCATCGCGGCCGGCGACAGATAGGCGAACACCACGTCGTAGGCGGCGAAATCGAGTTTTTCGTAGTCGCCGAGGCGGAAGCGCGCCGCGCCGCCGACCAGCCGCGCCCGCAGCCAGCTATACAACCAGGGCAGCGGCGCCAGCTCGATGCCTTCGCAGGCGGCGTCGGGACGGACGCGGGACAGATACAGCACCAGCCCGCCCAGGCCGCTGCCGATGTCGATCAGGCGCAGCGGCCGCGCCGGATCGTCGGCGGGCGGCGGCAATTGCTGCCGCACCGCGTCCCACACCGCCGGATGCGACGGGTAGTACGGCACCTGGGTGCGGAAGGTCGACCAGTACAGGCCCAGCAGAATCAGGAACACCAGCAGGAACAGCCACGACGGCAACTGCAAGGCCAGCGCGGCCAGCACCGCCAACGGGAACAGCAGCTGGATCGCGCGCCACCAGGCGGCCAGGCGGAATTTCCAGGTGATGGCGGCCGCCAGCAGGCCCTGCACCACGGCCACGGTCAGGTAATCGACGGGGAAACGAAAACTGGCCATCATATAGATGATGGCCAGCGTCAGCGGCGCGGCGCCGCATTGGATCAGCATGGCCCGCACGGCGGGCGCGCGGACGATGCGTCGGAGATAGGATTCGGGGGCGATGGACCGGGTCACTTCGGCATTATGCCGCCAGCGCGTCGGCGTCGCGGGCTTTCTTGGTCTTGCCGGCGCGCGAAGGCATGTGGCACAGGCCGCAGACGTAGCTGCCGTTCAGGTCCATGCAGTTGACCACGAACTTGCCCTGGCATTTGCCGCAGGGCGCGGTTTCCAGCATCTTGCTGCTGAAGAAGCGCACCAGGGTCCAGGCGCGGGTCAGCGACAACAGCGGCTCTTCGCCCGGTTCCGGCGGCATTTGTTCCAGATACAGTTTATACGCCTTCATCACCGCTTCGACACCGGTGGCGCCGGCGTGGGTCACCAGGAAACTGTGGATGTTGATGAACAGCGAAGAATGGATGTTCGGTTGCCAGGTCAGGAACCAGTCGGTCGAGAACGGCAACATGCCCTTCGGCGGCGACACGCCCTTCAGCTCCTTGTACAGCTTGAGCAGGCGTTCGCGCGACAGCGACACTTCCGACTCCAGCAGTTGCAGGCGGGCGCCCAACTGGATCAGTTCGATGGCCAGCTGGATTTCCTGGGCTTCCGATACGACGCTTTTCTTCGTGGCCATGATCTGCGCTCCAGGTGATTAAGCGATTTCTTCGACTGGCTGACCGGCCATCAGGATGGCGGCGTGCGACTGGGCCAGCACGCGGTCCTTGTTATAGTTGGTCAACATCGACAGGATGGCGCCGTCGTCGAAGCGGAAGCGGGCCAGCATCATGTTGCCGCCAGCGAGCTTCAGGATCTGGGCGTTGCTCATGCCTTCGATCAGTTCGGCGATTTCGGCGGCGATGCCGAGGCGGAAGATCGCGGTGACTTTGTCGGCGCGAATCATCTGCTGAGCCAGCATCAAGTAGCTCAGGTTTGCGTCGCGAATTTCAGCCATCATATCGTTTGCGGTCATTTCCATCTCTCCTTCGTTGTCTGCACTGTGGAACACATTTGCGTTTCCAGTGAGATACATTCTGCGGGAGCAACAAAAAACCGAGAAGAGGTAACTCTCCGTATTTTTCGTCGGGAAATAGCGGGCGCGACCTGTCGGTGTTTGTCTGACAAACACACCCAAGTCGATCATCTACGCCCTTGCGGCGTAGGATTTTTGAGGTCCTGAATCTTCAAAAAAGTCCTGTCGGGAGACTAAAAATAGTGCTTCAAAGCGACTCTTTTTTGCTACATCTAACCCGGTTACGGCAGCGATTTCGAGAACTTTAGGGTTTCCGCAAAATATTTTTCATTTATTTTCGGCTACCTTCTTGCTACCCATCCCCACCTGAACGCGCTTTTCCGCGTTTCATGAATCTGGTAACGGCGCGGTTTTGGGGAACTTTAGGGTTTTTTTAAAAAAAATCGAAAATATTTTGAAAATCGGTCTGCTACACTCGCGCATCCGGTCAATTCACCTGCAAGAAAGTTACACAATGACAACTCGCAACCACTGCCTGGAACGCGACGCGCAAGATCCGCTCGCCGATCTGCGCGACCAGTTCGACCTGCCGCCCGGCGTGATTTATCTGGATGGCAACTCCCTGGGCGCGCGGCCGAAGGCGTCCCTCACCCGCGCCCAGCACGTCATCGCCCACGAATGGGGGCATGACCTGATCCGCAGCTGGAACAGCGCCGGCTGGTTCGACCTGCCCAAGCGCCTCGGCGACCGGCTGGCGCCGCTGATCGGCGCCGCCGCCGGCGAAGTCGTGGTCACCGACACCACCTCCGTCAACCTGTTCAAGGCCTTGGCCGCCGCGCTGTCGATGCAGGCCGCCGACCCGGCCAGCGCCGGCCGCCGCGTGATCGTCACCGAACGCTCCAACTTCCCGACCGACATCTACATGGCCCAGGGCCTGAGCTCCTGGCTGGATCGCGGCTACAGCATCCAGCTGATCGACAGCGTCGACGAACTGCCGGCCGCCGTCGGCGCCGACACCGCCGTGGTCATGCTGACCCATGTCAACTACCGCACCGGCTACCAGCACGACATGCGCGCCACCAGCGCCCTCGCCCGCGCCGCCGGCGCGCTGATCGTCTGGGATCTGGCGCACTCGGCCGGCGCAGTGCCGGTGGCGCTGCAGGCGGACGGCGCCGACCTGGCCGTCGGCTGCACCTATAAATACCTGAACGGCGGCCCCGGCGCGCCGGCCTTCATCTGGGTGCCGCAAAAGCACCAGGTGCGCTTCCGGCAGCCGCTGTCGGGCTGGTGGGGCCACGCCGCACCGTTCGAGATGGCGCCCGGCTTCGTTCCCACCGACGGCATCGGCCGCGCGCTGTGCGGCACCCAGCCGATCGTCTCGCTGGCGATGGTCGAGTGCGGCCTGGACGTGTTCGCGCAGACCTCGATGGCGGCCATCCGCGACAAGTCGCTGGCCTTGACCGACCTGTTCATCGAGCTGGTCGAGCAACGCTGCGGCCATCATCCGCTGGGCCTGGTCACGCCGCGCGAGCACGCGCGGCGCGGCAGCCAGGTCAGCTTCACCCATCCGCACGGCTACGCGGTGATGGCGGCGCTGATCGCGCGCGGCGTCATCGGCGACTACCGCGAACCGGCCATCATGCGCTTCGGCTTCACGCCGCTGTACACCAGCTTCACCGATGTGTGGGATGCGGTGGAAATCCTGCGCGACATCCTCGACCGCCAAGACTACAACGTCGACGCCAAGCGCGACGCCGTGACCTGATAACGAGATAAACTATATATATGAGCGAACAAAAACCGACCGCCAGCGGCTGCCCGATGCACGCCGCCGATGCCGAGTGGCACGGCGCGCAGATGGATTTCAGCAATGCGATGAGCTACGGCGATTACCTGGGCCTGGGCCAGATCCTCAACGCCCAGCACCCGCTATCGCCCAACCACAATGAGATGTTGTTCATCGTCCAGCACCAGACCAGCGAATTGTGGATGAAGCTGATGCTGCACGAAATGCACGCGGTGCGCGCGCACCTGCAATCGGACGATCTGGCGCCGGCCTTCAAGATGCTGGCGCGCGTCGCCCGCATCATGGACCAGCTGGTGCATGCGTGGGATGTGCTGGCCACGATGACGCCGCCGGAGTACACCGCGATTCGCCCTTACCTCGGCGCATCGTCGGGCTTCCAGTCGTATCAATACCGCGAGATCGAATTCATCCTCGGCAACAAGAATGCGGCGCTGCTGAATGTGCACACCACCGCGCCGGACGCCTACACCGTGCTGGACAAGGCGCTGCGCGCACCGTCGGTCTACGACGAGGCGATCAAGCTGCTGGCACGCAATGGCTTGCCGGTCTCCGCCGCCCGCCTCGACGCCGACTGGAGCTTGCCGACCGTCGCCGACGAGTCGGTCAAGAACGCCTGGCTGGAGGTGTACCGCGACCCCACCAAATACTGGGCGCTGTACGAGCTGGCGGAAAAGCTGGTCGACCTGGAGACCGCGTTCCGCTTCTGGCGCTTCCGCCACGTCACCACGGTCGAGCGCATCATCGGCTTCAAGACCGGCACCGGCGGCACGGCCGGCGTCAGCTACCTGCGCAAGATGCTCGACGTGGTGCTGTTCCCCGAACTGTTCGAACTGCGCACCGCGCTGTAGAAATATGCATCGAAGGTGACGTTTCGCACACGTTGTGGCGAATCCGCTGAAATCCCTCCTGATATGTACTACATTGAACTGGATGCTACCGAGGTTTTCATATCGGAGGGATCTGTTTAACGTGGAGGGAGGAGAACATATGAAAATGCGCACCACAACCATCGCGGCGGCAGCGTGCCTGCTGCTATTGACAATGACGGCCGCCAGCGCCGCCAACTACTCGGTGTTTCTAAATGGCCAGAACGAATCGCCATCCAACAACTCGCCCGGTGTCGGCGCGGCCATCGTCAGCTTCGATGCCAGCTCGCACATCCTGCAGGTGAACGTCGCCTTCGGCAGCCTGATGGGCGACAGCAGCGCCGCCCACATCCACTGCTGCACGCCGACCGCCGGCACCGGCACGGGCGGCGTGGCGACCGAAACGCCGACCTTCGGCGGCTTCCCGCTCGGCGTCCACGCCGGCGGCTATTCCAACACCTACGACACCACGCTATTGGCGAGCTGGAACAGCGCCTTCGTGACGGCGAACGGCGGCACCGCCGCCGGAGCGGAGGCCGCATTCGCCGCAGGACTGAACAGCGGCAAGGCCTACCTCAACATCCACAGCAGCCTTTATCCCGCAGGGGAAATTCGCGGCTTCCTGACGCCGATCGCGGCGGTGCCGGAACCCAGCAGCATCGCCATGCTGGGCCTGGGCCTGCCGGCGGTGCTGTTGATGGCGCGGCGTCGCCGCGCCTGACTACTTCACGGCGCTGGCGCCCACCAACGGCAGCTCGATAAAGCTGTCGTGGTAGATGCGCTGAGTGGCCTTCTTATAATCCGCAGGCTGCGCGAAGAAGATGTTCGGCACGAAGGTCTGCGGATTCCGATCATACAAGGGGAACCAGCTGGACTGGATCTGCACCATGATGCGATGCCCAGGCAGGAACACGTGGTTCGCGGTCGGCATCGCAAAACGGTACGGCAACACCGCGCCGGCCGCGATCGGCTTGGCGGTCGCGAAGCTCTCACGATAACGGCCACGGAAGATGTCGGCCGATACCATCAACTGATAACCGCCCATCTCCGGCTGCGCCGCGACCTGGTCCGGATACACATCGATCAGCTTGACCACCCAATCCGCATCCGTGCCGCTGGTCGACGCCAGCAGATGCGCGATCGGCTCGCCGCTGATCTTGACCGGCGCCGTCAGCACGCCGGTGGTATAGCTCAGCACATCGGTGCGGCCCGATGCCTCGCGCTGGTCGTCGGTCAGCCAACGCGGCCAGGTCTGGCCCTTGGCCTCGTCATAGCCATGGGTCGGGATCGGCCGGGCGCGGAACGGCACCGGCTTGCCCGGATCGGACACGTACTCGTCGAACGCCGCCTTCTGCGCCGGCGCCGACACCTGCACCGGCGCGGCGTTGCTCAGATTCAGCTTGGCGTTGGCCGCCAAGCGCAACGTCGCCGGCGCGATCGCGCAGCCGCTGACGCAACCGCTCGGCCACGCATTCAACGCGCGCCATTTGTTGGTGCCGGTCTCGAACGCCGACACCGGCGCGATCCTGGCCGCCGACTCGTCGTCCTTCAGATAACGGTCCAGGAACGGCCGCAGAATCTCCTGGCGGAAATGCAGCGCGGTATCGCTGTTGAAGCGCAGCGCGCCGAGCCGGCTGCCGTCGCCGATGGCGCCGCCGTGGTTCCACGGCCCCATCGCCAGGAACACCTTGCCGTCCTTGTCGAGCGGCTTGATCGCCTTGTACACCGCGATCGCGCCGTAGATATCCTCCGCGTCCCACAGGCTGTGCACCAGCAGCGTCGGCACGGTGACCGGCTGCTTGGCCAGCAACTGGTCCATCGCCTGCGCGCGCCAGAAATCGTCATAGGCCGGATGCGCGACCATCTTGCGCCAGAAGCCGCTCTGCTCCGCGCCGCGCTGGCGCGCCAGCTCGCCGGCCGAACCGGCACGCATGAACATATCGTAGTCGTCGTAGTGGCTGGTGTACCAGTGCGCCTCGTTGCGCCGTGTGACCACCTGTTCCAGTACATACGACAGATTGATCTGGCGGAATGCGCCGTTGTGGAACCAGTCGTCGCCGCGCCAGCCGTCCACCATCGGGTTCATCGGCACCGACACCTTCAGCGCCGGATGCGGATTGACCAGCGCCATCAGCGGCAGGAAGCCGTCGTAGGAAATGCCGATGATGCCGACTTTGGCGTTCGACTCCGGCACGTTCTTGGTCAGCCACTCGATGGTGTCCCAGGTGTCGGTCGAATGGTCGACCGGGGTCGGGTTGAGCGCGGTGTTGGCCAGCGGCCGGTTCATCACGTAATCGCCCTCTGAGCCGTACTTGCCGCGCACGTCCTGCACCACGCGGATGTAGCCGCCCTCGATGATGGTGTCGGTGGCGTTGTCGTAGCCTTCCAGGATCGACGCCATCTGCGAGCTCTCGGCGTGGCTGGTCAGCTCGGCTGCGCTGTACGGCGTGCGGGTCAGCAGCATCGGCGCGTTGCGCGCCTTGCGCGGCACGATGATCACGGTGTTGAGCTTGACCCCATCGCGCATCGGGATCATCACGGTGCGCTTGACGTAGTCGAAGTCGCCCTCGGGCGCCTTGAATTCGTCCGGCGTCTCGCTAGGCAGCGCAGGGTATTGCGGCACGGCGGCCACGCCCGGCGTCGACGCCGGCAGCGCGTCCTGCGCGTGAACGGAAACCAGGACGGCGGATAGCAGTCCAAGCGACAGGCAGAAATTCTTCATGAGCATTCCAATCTGATTGATATGACAGCGGCGTTACGGCTTGACCTGCTTGACCACCTCACCACCCTTGATCACCACCGCGACGTGTTCCAGTACAGTGACATCGCTGGTCGGGTCGCCGGCGACGGCGATCATGTCGGCGTAGCGGCCGGCCTCGATCACGCCGACGTCCTTGCTGGCCAACGCTTCCGACGCGTTCAGCGTGGCGGCCTGGATCGCCTGCAAAGGCGTCATGCCGTAGCGCACCATGACCGCGAACTGTTTGGCGTTGTCGCCGTGCGGATAGATGCCGGCGTCGGTGCCGAACACCATCTTCACGCCGGCCTTGTTCGCGCGGCGGAAGTTCTGCCTTTGCAGCTCGGCGATGTCGCGGTCCTTGCGCAGGTTATCCTCCAGCACACCGTTCTTCTTGCCTTCGGACTGCGTGTAGTCGGTGTTGTAGATGTCCATCGACAGCCACGCGCCATGCTTCTTGGCCAGCGCGATGCCCTCGTCGTCGATCAGGCTGGCGTGTTCGATGGTGTTGACGCCGGCCAGGATCGCCGCCTTGATACCCGAGGTGCCATGCGCGTGCGCCGCCACCTGCAAGCCCCACTGGTGCGCCTCGTCGACGGCGGCGGTCATCTCGGCCAGCGTCATCTGCTGCTGCCCCGGTTCGGTGTTATGCGAAAACACACCGCCCGTCGCGCACAGCTTGATCACCTGCGCGCCATACTTGCGCACCTCGCGCACCCGCTTGCGCGCCTCGTCCGGGCTGTCGATGTTGTACGGACTTTTCTGCGCCATCGACGCCGGGAAACCGGTGATGTCGCAATGGCCGCCGGTGGCGCCCAGCGCCGGTCCGGCCGGGATCACGCGCGGACCGCGCACCTTGCCCTCGCGGGTGGCCTCGCTCAAGCCGACGTCGTTGAAGTCGCCCGAGCCGACGTTGCGTACCGTGGTGAAGCCGGCGTCCAGCGTGCGCGCGGCGTGCGGCACGGTCAGCATCGACCAGAAACGGTCGCTGTATTCCAGTCCGGTATAGCCGCTGTACAGCGGATCGGAATCGAGGTGGACGTGCATGTCGATCAGGCCGGGCAGCAAGGTCATGCCCGGCAGGTCGATGCGCGGCACGGCGTCGGCGGGGAAGCTCTCGGGCGCCTGCTTGACCGCGACGATGCGGCCATCGCGCACCAGCACCTGCGGCTTGTTCAGCATTTTGCCGCTGCGGACATCAAGCAGTTTATCGGCCGTGTAGATGACATCGGCGGCCATCGCGTTGGCGAACGTGGCGCTGGCCACGGCAAGAGCAAGCGCCAGACGGCGAGGCTTGGAAAGTGTCATCAATATACTCCGGTGTCAAGAATCTATTGATTATGACATAACAGTCATTCCGGCCGGAACCAATAAAAAAGGCCAGCGCCGGACTCGCATCGCGAGCCGGCGCTGGCCTTGGGGCCGTGGGTCGGCGCGGTTTACTTCGCCGCGCCGCTCAGCAGCATTTCATTCAGGCGCTTGACGAAGGTGGCCGGATCGCTCAGCGAACCGCCTTCGGCCAGCAGCGCCTGATCGAACAGGATGTGCGCCCAGTCGCTGAACTGCGCGCCGGCGTCCTGGTACTTCAGGCGCGTCACCAGCGGGTGGTTCGGATTGATTTCCAGGATAGGCTTCGATTCCGGCGCGCTCTGGCCGGCGGCCTTCAGCATGCGCAGCAGGTTGCCCGACAGCTCATGCTCGTCCGCCACCAGACAGGCCGGCGAATCGGTCAGGCGGAACGTCACGCGCACGTCCTTGGCCTTGTCGGTCAGGGCGTCCTTCATCTTGCCGACCAGTTCCTTGTAGGAGGTCTCGGTCTCTTCGTGTTCCTTCTTCTCGGCTTCGTCTTCCAGCGCGCCCAGATCCAGGCCGCCCTTGGCGACGGAGACCAGCTCCTTGCCTTCGAACTCGGCCAGGAACGACAGCATCCACTCGTCGACGCGGTCGGTCAGCAGCAGCACTTCGACGCCCTTCTTGCGGAAGATCTCCAGGTGCGGGCTGTTCTTCGCGGCGACGTAGTTATCGGCCGTGACGTAATAGATCTTGTCCTGGCCTTCCTTCAGGCGCGCCACGTACTGTTCCAGCGACGTGGTCTGCTCGTCGTTCTCGTTGGCGGTCGAGGCGAAGCGCAGCAGCTTGGCCAGACGGTCCTTGTTGGCCGCGTCCTCGCCGATGCCCTCTTTCAGCACCTGGCCGAATTCGGTCCAGAAGGTCTGGTACTTGTCCTTCTTTTCCTGCTCGTCGGCGTTGGCCAGTTCCTCCAGCATGCCGATCACCCGCTTGGTCGAGCCTTCGCGGATCACCTTCACATCGCGCGACTCCTGCAGGATCTCGCGCGACACGTTCAGCGGCAGGTCGGCCGAATCGATCACGCCCTTGACCATGCGCAGGTAGGCCGGCATCAGCTGCTCGGCGTCGTCCATGATGAAGACGCGCTTGACGTACAGCTTGATGCCGCCGCGCTTGTTGCGGTCCCACAGGTCGAACGGCGCCTTGGCCGGGATGTACAGCAGCTGCGTGTATTCGCTGCGGCCCTCGACGCGGTTGTGGGTATGCGTCAGCGGCGCCTGGAAGTCGTGCGAGACGTGCTTGTAGAATTCCTCGTACTGCTCCGGCGTGATGTCGGATTTGCTGCGCGCCCACAGTGCGCTGGCCTGGTTGACCGTCTCCAGCTCGTCCTTGACGACGGTTTCCTTCTTCTCCTCGTCCCATTCCTCTTTCGCCATCACGATCGGCAGCGAGATGTGGTCGGAGTATTTGCGGATGATGGACTTGATCTTCCACGACGACAGCAGTTCGTCCTCGCCTTCGCGCAGGTGCAGGATGATGTCGGTGCCCCGGCCGGTCTTCTCGATCTGCTCGACCGAGTAGTCGCCCTGGCCTTCGGATTCCCAGCGCACGCCTTCGGACGCATCGGCGCCGGCGCGGCGGGTCTCGACGGTGATCTTGTCGGCGACGATGAAGCCGGAGTAGAAGCCCACGCCGAACTGGCCGATCAGCGCCGCATCCTGCTGCTGGTCGCCGGACAACTTACCGAAGAATTCCTTGGTGCCCGACTTGGCGATGGTGCCCAGGTGCGAGATCGCTTCGTCGCGGCTCATGCCGATGCCGTTGTCGGAGATGGTGATGGTGCGCGCGGCCTTGTCGAACGAGACCTTGATCTTCAGTTCATGGTCGTTGCCGTACAGGGCGTCGTTGTTGATCGCTTCGAAGCGCAGCTTGTCGGACGCGTCGGAGGCGTTGGAAATCAGCTCGCGCAGGAAAATCTCTTTGTTCGAGTACAGCGAGTGGATCATCAGCTGCAACAGCTGTTTCACTTCGGCCTGGAAGCCAAGGGTCTGCTTTTCGGTGTTTGCCATTTTAAGAGCCTCTAATAATAGTCTTGTGGTTAATGCAAAGGTCTGACGAAAGTGGGGATTATAAGAGCGATTTCAAGACTTGCCCAATTCCCGTTCGAAGAAGCGCCATACCGCCGGCTCCTGCATCGCCGCCACGTTGAGCCGCATCCGGGTCGACGGCAGCTGCTTGGGCGAGAACAGGCTGCCCGGCGCCAGCAGCAGGTCGTGCGCCATCGCCTTCTCGGTCAGCACGTTGGTGTCGCAGCCGGCGTCGGCCCAGACGAACATGCCTGCCGGCGCGGCCTGGTCCACCTTCAGCCCCACCCGCTCCATCTGGCGGATAGTCTTGGCGCGGATGCCGTCCAGCCGCCCGCGCATGCGGTCGGCGTGCTTGCGGAACGAGCCTTCGGACAGCACCTTGTACACCACCCGCTCGCCGATGTCGCTGCTGGTCAGCATGGTCAGCATCTTGCGGTCGGCCAGCCGCTCGGCGCGTTCCAGCGAGGTGGCGATGAAGCCGACCCGCAGGTTGGCTGCCATGGTCTTGGAGAAGCCGCTCAGGTAGATCACCCGTTGCAGCTGGTCCAGCGCCGCCAGCCGGGTCGCCGGCTGCACCGCGCTGCCGGGGTGCAGGTCGCAATAGATGTCGTCTTCAACGATGATGAAGTCGTGCTCCTCCGACAGCCGCAGCACCTGAAACGCCTTGGCGGCCGACAGCGAGGTCGAACTCGGGTTGTGCAGCACCGAGTTGATGATATACAGCTTGGGCTTGTGCAGCGCCGCCAGTTCCGCCAGTTGGGCGATGTCCGGGCCGTCGGCCAGGCGCGGGATGCCGACCACCTTGGCGCCCAGCGCGGCGAAGGAGCCGAACATCAGGAACCAGGCCGGATCGTCGACGAAGATGGTGTCGCCGGGGCGGGTGAACTCGCGCGCCACCAGGTCCAGCGCCTGGGTCACGCCGGCGGTGGTGACGATCTGCTCCGGTGCGGCGGCGATCTCCAGTTCGCCGAGCTTGTGCTGCAATTGCTGGCGCAGCGGCAGGAAGCCTTGCGGCACGCCGTAATTCAGCAGCAGCGCGGGATTCTGCCGGCTGACGGCGCGCAGCGCGTTGGCGATGGCGGCGCCGTCCAGCCACTCGGACGGCAGCACCCCGGAGCCGGGCATCTGCTGGTACGGCATCTGGCGGAACATGTTCCGCACCAGCCAGACCACGTCGATCGGCTTGGCGTCGAAGGCCGACAGCGCGCGCCGGCCGGCCGTCGTCGCGCCAGCCCTCCCGCCCGTGCCGCCCGCTCCGCTGCCGCTGTCCGCGCCACCGCCCAAGCCGCCGTGCGCCCAGCCGCCGGTCGCCGACGCTGCGGCGTCGTGGGCGTGCAGCGCCATCGACGGCCGCTCGCGCACGAAGAAGCCGGCGCCACGGCGCGAGTCCAGATAGCCGGTCGCCACCAGCTTGTCGTAGCTGGCGACCACGGTGAAGGCCGAGACGCCGTGCGCCGCCGCGAAGGCGCGGATCGACGGCATGCGCGCGCCGCCGCGCAGCAACCGGTCATCGATGCGCGCCACCACCGAGCGCACGATCTGGTCGATCAAGGTCTCGCCCGATTCGCGCGACAGCAAGCCCACCAAGCCCCCGACCTGCGCCCGGCCGACAGTCGCCGGCGGCGGGCTGACCGGTGCGCGCACACCATCCCGCGCGCGCGCTGGCGCCTCGGCCGACGCCCGCCCCGCCGCGTCAGACGGCGTGCCGGCCGCAGCCCGAACCTTGGCCTGTGCCCGCCCTGCCCGCTCGGGTGTCGCTCCGACGGGCACAGGGGATTTCGGCCGCGCCGGCACCGACGTCACCGCCGGGCCGGGCGCCGGCGCCGCCATCGCGCGCGCCTGGGCTTCGAGCGCGTCCGCCACCGCCTCGGCGGCGGCCGTGGCCGCAGCCCCCAACAACGAAGTGCGCTTGCGTGTATTGGTCATATTACCGTCACAGTATAAGAAATTATATTGTCAAGTGTACTGGCACTGTACTGGTTTTGTCACGTACGATAGCTGCATGACCCAACCGACATCGCCCATCGTTTCAGCCATCCCGACCGCACGCCGCCTCAGCGACGAAACCGCCGGCATGCTGCTTGGCCTGGTGGGCGTCGCCATCTTCAGCCTGACGCTGCCCTTCACCCGCCTCGCCGTCGGCGGCGCCGCCGGCCTGTCCCCGGTGTTCGTCGCCCTCGGCCGCGCGCTGGTGGCCGCCGTGCTGGCCGGCGGCTGGCTGTACTGGAAACGCGCCCCGCTGCCACCCCGCTCCGCCCTGCCCGCGCTGGGGCTGGTCGCCGCCGGCTGCGTCATCGGCTTCCCCTGGCTGACCTCGATCGCCATGCAAACCCTGCCCGCCGCCCACGGCGCCGTCCTGGTCGGCATCCTGCCGCTGGCCACCGCCGTCTTCGCCGCCCTGCTCGGCGGCGAGAAACCCTCGACCGGCTTCTGGATCATGGCCATCATAGGCTCGCTGCTGGTGGCCGGCTTTGCGCTGCGCCAGAGCGGCGGCAGCCTGCACCTCGCCGACCTCGCGGTGTTCCTGGCCGTGGTGCTGGCCGCCATGGGCTACGCCGCCGGCGGCCGGCTGTCGCAAACGCTGGGCGGCCAGCAAACCATCTGCTGGGCGCTGGTGCTGTCCGCGCCGCTGCTGCTGCCGGTGGTCGGCTGGCTGTGCTGGGAGCAGGCCGCGCAAATAAGCCACGCCAATGCCGCCGCCTGGACCGGCTTCGCCTACGTCTGCGTATTCTCCATGTTCATCGGATTCTTCTTCTGGTATCGCGGCATGGCCTTGGGCGGCGTGGCGCGGGTCGGCCAGGTGCAACTGGTGCAACCGTTCCTGACGCTGCTCGGCGCGACCGTGATATTGGGTGAAGCGCTGGAATGGCAAACCGTATTATTTGCAATCGCCGTCATCGCCGTGGTGGGTACCGGACGCAAAATGCAGGTGAAACGGCGCTAACACCATACAGTATCTTGATTTTGCCTCAATTGTGGGCAACCCCTGCGGCACGACGTACAATATCGGTCTTGACTTTGCCTCACCCACTTATTTTTTGGATAACCACATGTCTGTTTACGAAAAACTGAAAGCGCTTGATATCACCCTGGCGGCACCGGCCGTCCCTGCCGCCGCCTACGTCATGTACGCCCAAACCGGCAATCTGGTGTTCCTGTCCGGGCACATCGCCAAGCGCGCCGACGGCAGCGTGTGGGTGGGCCAGCTGGGCAAAAACATCGACACCGCCGAAGGCAAGGCCGCCGCGCGCGCCATCGCCATCGACCTGATCGGCACGCTGCAAGCGGCCGTCGGCGGCGACCTGACCCGGGTCAAGCGCATCGTCAAGGTCATGAGCCTGGTGAACTCCACGCCCGACTTCACCGAACAGCATCTGGTCACCAACGGCGCCTCCGAGCTGCTGGGCGAAGTCTTCGGCGACGCCGGCAAGCACGCCCGCTCCGCCTTCGGCGTGGCCCAGATCCCGCTCGGCGCCTGCGTCGAAATCGAACTGATCGCCGAAGTCGCGTAAGCCGTCTATTTATTGAATGAGACCAGTATGAAAATCGAAAACCCGAATCCGATCCAGTGGCGCTTCTCCGAGCGCGCCGACCAGTTGCAATCGTCCTTCATCCGCGAGATCCTGAAGATCACGCAACAGCCCGAGATCATCTCCTTCGCCGGCGGCCTGCCGTCGCCGCTGACCTTCCCGGTCGATGAAATGAAGGTCGCCTTCGACAAGGTGCTGAGCGAGAACGGCAAGGTCGCGCTGCAATACGGCCCGACCGACGGCTACCTGCCGCTGCGTCAATGGATCGCCGACTCGCTGTCGACCAGCGGCGCCCGCATCACGCCGGAACAGGTGCTGATGACCTCCGGTTCGCAGCAAGCGCTGGACCTGCTGGGCAAAGTGCTGATCGACGAAGGCAGCCGCGTACTGGTCGAGACCCCGTCCTACCTGGGGGCGCTGCAAGCGTTCTCGGTGTACCGTCCCGAATTCAAATCGGTCGACACCGACGAACACGGCCTGGTGCCGTCGTCGCTGGACGCCGTCGCCGAAGGCGCGCGCCTGCTGTACGCGCTGCCGAACTTCCAGAACCCGACCGGCCGCACGCTGTCGACCGAGCGCCGCGTCGAGCTGGTCGAGACCTGCGCCCGTCTCGGCCTGCCGCTGATCGAGGACGATCCGTACGGCGCCTTGAGCTACAAGGGCGCGCCGCTGCCGAAGATGGTGGCGATGAACCCGGACGGCGTGATCTACATGGGCTCCTTCTCCAAGGTGCTGACGCCGGGCATCCGCCTCGGCTACGTGGTCGCCCCGCTGCCGCTGGTGCGCCGCCTGGAACTGGCCAAGCAGGCCGCCGACCTGCACACTTCGCAGCTGACGCAGATGGTGGTGCATGAAGTGATCAAGGACGGTTTCCTCGACCGCCACATCCCGAAAATCCGCACGCTGTACGGCGACCAGTGCCAGGTCATGCTGGACGCGATGGCGCAGCACTTCCCGGCCGGTGTCGAATGGACCAAGCCGGAAGGCGGCATGTTCATCTGGGTCGAACTGCCTAAGCACATCGACGCCATGAAACTGCTGGAAGAAGCGCTGGTGCAGAAGGTCGCCTTCGTCCCGGGCTCGCCGTTCTACGCCAACGAGGCGCAGACCAATACACTGCGCCTGTCGTTCGTCACCGTGCCGCCGGAACGCATCCGCGCCGGCATCGAGATCCTGGGCAAGCTGATCGCCGCCAAGATCTGACCACGTCGTACCTCCGTGGGCGGCGTCCGTCGCCCACGATCCTCCTGCCACAAATACAACACCGCCGCCGCGACTTTATCACCAATAGTCACGGAAAACGGCAAAACAAATAACATAGCATCAACATTACTTACACCAGCTGGCGCCAGCGCCGCTGCGGCCGATGCAACCGAGACAACACTCCAAAATCCGCTTATTTTTTTTCACCAAGACCCATTGCAAAGCGGTATGATTTGAACGGATAGTCACCTTCAGACAGGCCAAGCCCTTGTTGATCCGCGCACAAATCATCGTAGCCCGTCCCCAACGTTGCCGACCCGCGCAACCGACCTTACACGCCTATACAGCCCACCAGGTCAAAGGCGAAACGCAATGAATCCTGGAAGTTTGAGTTTTGCGACGCGGCGCGATGCCGCGATCCTGATCGTTGACGACGCCCCGGAAAACCTCGGCGCGCTGCGCAAGCTGATGGTCGAACAGGGTTACCAGACCTTCGTCGCCACGTCCGGCGAGCGGGCGCTGAAGATCGCGCGCCGGGTCCACCCCGACCTGATCCTGCTCGACGTCATGATGCCCGGCATGGACGGTTTCGAAACCTGCCGCCAGCTCAAGAGCCACAGCGCCACCCAGCGCATCCCGGTGATCTTCATGAGCGCCCGCACCGACACCGAAGACGTGGTGGCCGGCTTCGACATCGGCGCGGTCGACTACATCGGCAAGCCGTTGCGCATGGCCGAGGTGTGCGCGCGGGTGCGCACGCAGCTGCAGATCCGCAGCCGCAGCGAAACCCAGGAGGAACAGGCCGAGCGCCTGCGCACCATCGTCAACAACATGGCCGAAGGTCTGCTGATCATCGAGGCCGACGGCCGCATCCAGTTCACCAATCCGGCTTGCGACAAATACCTCGGCTACCAGGAAAACGAACTCGCGGGACGCGCCATCGAGGATCTGCTCAATCCCCTGGTGGCGCAGGAATATCTCGACTACTTCGAACGCTACGCCGCCGCGCCGGAGACCGCGCACAACCACGGCACGCGCGAGGTGATCATCCGCCACCGCAACGGCAGCTCGGTGTGCATGGACCTGACCTTGACGCCGATGTATCTGCGCCAGCCGCTGTTCATCGGCCTGCTGCACGACATCACGCACCACAAGCAATCGGAGGACGCGCTGCAACGCGCCGCGATGGTCGACCCGCTGACCAAGATCGCCAACCGGCGCCACTTCGACAGCTTCCTGGAAAAGGAATGGCAGCGCGCGATGCGCAGCAACCAGCCGCTGTCGCTGGTGGTGCTGGACGTCGACCACTTCAAGCTGTACAACGACACGCTGGGCCATCCGGCCGGCGACGCCTGTCTGCAGCAGGTGGCGCAGGCGATCGCCTCGCACGCGCTGCGGCCGACCGACCTGGCGGCGCGCTACGGCGGCGAGGAATTCGTGCTGCTGTTCGCCGAAACCGACGGCGACTCGGCCTACCTGCTGGCCGAATCGATCCGCGCCCACATCGAAGCGTTGCAGATCCCGCATCCGCGCTCGACGACGTCGGCCTGGCTGACGGTGAGCATCGGTGTCGCCACGATCCACCCGCATCAGCTGGACAACACCGAATCGCTGTTCGTCGCCGCCGACCGCGCGATGTACGTCGCCAAGGAGGGCGGCCGCAACCAGGTACAAGCCACCAAGACCGGCAGCGCCTCGCTGGACGCGGTCAAAGCCCTGGTGATGCGCTAAACAACCTTGGGGGCTACAGCTGTTCGGGATAGCCGGTGATGTCGGCGATGTCCTGGTACAGCGGCTGCAAGCGCCGGTACATGTTCAAGTACACGCGCCGATACAGTTGCTCGTAGATGCGCTGGTTGGCGGCGATCGGCTGGAACACCCGGCCCGGCCGCGTCATCGCCCGCGTCGCGGTGTCGAAGTCGCGGTACAGGCCGAGGCCCGCCGCCACCGCGATCGCCGCGCCCAAGCCCGACGTCTCGTACAGATGCGCCCTCGCCGCCGGCAGCCCGAAGATGTCGGCGGTCAGCTGCATCGCGGCGTCGCTCTGCGAGCCGCCGCCGGCCACCCGCAACTCAGTCACCGCCACGCCGCTGCGCTTTTCGATCCGCTCCTTGCCTTCGCGTAGCGCATACGCCAGCCCTTCGAGAATGGCCCGGTACATGTGCGCGCGGGTGTGCACGTCGCCGAAGCCGATCATCGCACCCTTCGCCTCCGGTCCCGGCGTCTTGATTCCCGGACTCCAGTACGGTTGCAGCATCAGCCCCATGGAACCCGGCGGCACCGTGTTCACCAACTGGTCGAACATGGCTTCCGGCGCCATGCCTTGCCGCGCACCGGCCATTTGCTCCAGATGCCCGAACTGCTCCTTGAACCAGTTGACCATCCAGTAGCCACGGAAGATCTGCACCTCGGTGCTGTAGGCGCCAGGAACGGCCGCCGGGTACGGCGGTATCAACGGCGTCACTTCGATGTACTTCTTGCTGGTGGTGTTGATGGTGGCGGTGGTACCGTAGCTCAGGCAGGCGATGTGCGGCGCCAGCGCGCCGGCGCCGATCACTTCACAGGCCTTGTCGGCGGCGGCGGCCACCAGCGGCGTGCCTTCCGGGATGCCGGTCGCCGCGGCGGCGGCGGCCGTGATGGCGCCGATCACGGTGCCCGGCGCCACCAGCTCGGGCAACATCTCCGGCCGCACCGCCAACGCCTGCCATTTCCAGTCGCGCGCGCCGGCCCACCTGTGGCGCTTGTAATCGAACGGCAGGTAGGCCACCTGCGAGCCGGTCGAATCGACGTGGCGGCCGCACAGGCGGTAATTCAGGAAGCCGGACAGCAACAGCACCTTGTCGGTCCGGGCCCAGATCTCCGGCTGGTGTTCGGCGATCCAGTTGACCTCCGCTTCGCGCCGGAAGTATTCGATGGTGCCGGACACGCGCGCCAGTCTGAACGCGGTGCGCCACAACAGGCCCAGAGGTTTGCGCTTGCCGACGCGGCGCTGGTCCAGCCAGGTGATCGCGGGCCGCAGCGGCTTGCCGTCGCGGTCCAGGTTAACCACCGTGCCGCGCTGGGTCGTCACCGCCACGCCTTGGACCGCGCTGCGCGGGATCGTCGTGGAGGCCCACAGCTGCTGGCAGGCTTTTGCCACCGCGTTCCAGTAGCCGTCGGCGTCATGTTCGGCCCAGCCGGGATGCGTGGAGAAGTAGGCTTCCAGGTGGATTTGCGCTTTCGCCGCGAGGTTGCCGTCCAGGTCGAACAACAGCGCGCGCACGCTTTGTGTGCCGTTGTCGATGGAGAGGATGTATTGGTCCGCCATGGGGTCTCGTATAGTTATTGTGTCGGCAAACTGTAGTGGGTGTGCCATAGCGCCAGGTAGGCGGTTTGCTCAGCCTCCCAGCGTTGGTCGGTCCAGCCGAGTTCCGGCTGGCAGATGGCGCGGATGCGCGGCAGGATGTCGATGCCGCCGCCGCGCAGCTGGATGCCGAGACGGCTGCGGCGCAGCAGCAGGTCTTCCAGCTTGCAGACCGACTCGCGGCGCGCGGCCCAGCGCAGTTGCGCCCAGATGGTCTGGGTGCCGGTGATTGTCTCCAGCTCGCCCGGGTTGGCCGCGTCGACCAGCTGTTGCGCCAGCGTGCCGTAACGGCCTTGCAGGCGTACGGCCTGCCCGGCCGGCAGCGTGCGGCTGTAATGCAGCGGCCGCGTTGCGCCGGTGCCGAAGAGCGGTTGCGGCGCCAGTCGGTCCTTCAGCTCCGGCAGCAGCGTTGACGCCAGCTTCAGCGCGTCCAGTGCGATCACGCGGAAGGTGGTCAGCTTGCCGCCGGTGACGGTCAGCAGGCCGCCTTCCAGCCAGAACGCATGGTCGCGGCCTTCCTTCGATGGATCGGCCTTGCCGCTGTCGATGACGGGCCGTACGCCGGCGTAGGTGGCGATGACGTCTTGCTCCTGTAGATCCAGTTGCGGGAACTGGTCGCGCAAGGCGGCCATCAGGTAATCGAATTCGCCGCGGGTGATGGCCGCTTCGCGCGCGAGGTCTTCTTTGTGGTCGACGTCCGTGGTGCCGACCAGGGTCACGCCCTCCCACGGGAAGGCGAACACCGGGCGGCCGTCGGCCGGATGCATCAAGCTGATGGCCTGCGCCAGCGGCAGACGCCAGGCCGGCAGCACCAGATGGCTGCCGCGCAAAGGCCGGAGCCGTGGCGCGCCGCCCTCCCGCGCGCGCAAACGGTCGGCCCAGGCGCCGGTCGCGTTGACGACCAGCCGCGCCCGCACCTCATGCCGCTCCCCGGTCAATCCATCCCGCAGCAGCACACCGCAAACACTCTTCGTCCCGCCGCCCTCGCGCAGCAGCGACTCGACCGCCATGTAGTTGACAGCGACACCATCATGCGCGCGCGCCTCTTGCAGCACGCGCAACACCAACCGCGCGTCATCCGTCTTGGCGTCCATATAGACCATCCCACCCTGAAGCCCCTCGACCGCCAGATTCGGCGCCAGCGCCGCGAACTCCGCCTGTCCGAAATAATGCCGCGACCTCTGCCCCGCCATCCGGTCATAGATCGCCAGCCCGACCAAAAACGCCCGTTTGCCCGGCTTGCGCCCCACATAATCACCGAACGCAAAACTCTGCGGCTCCACCAAGCCAGCCGCCTGCCGCAGCAAATGCTCGCGCTCATGCACCGACTCGCGGGTCAACGCAAATTGTCCCTGCTTCAGATACCGCAAGCCCCCATGCACCAACTTCGACGACCTGCTCGACGTCCCCCAGGCGAAATCACGCTGCTCCACCAGCAGCACCGACAACCCACGCCGCGCCGCCTCCAGCAAGATGCCCGCACCGCTGATGCCGCCACCGATCACCACCAGATCCCACCGACGCGCGAACAGATCCGGCAACGCCGCCCGCCCGTTCATGGCAGCAGCTTCCCTGGATTCATCATCTGCGTCGGATCGAAATGCGCGAACAAGGCCCGCATCGCCGAAATCCCCAGCTCACCCTTCTCCGCCGCCAGATACGGCGCATGATCGCTGCCCACGCCGTGCTGATGACTGATGGTCCCACCGCTCTCCACGATCGCCAGGCTGGCCGCCCGCTTCAACGCCCGCCAGCGCGCCAGGTCCGACGCATAATCGCCGGCCAACCGGTACACAAAGGTCGTATAAACACTCGCCCCCTGCGCATACAGATGCGACAGATGCGTATAGGTATGCACCCGCTCCCCATGCAACGCCAGCGCGCCGACGGCCGCCGCCTCCACCGCGTGCATCATCGCCTCGACGCGCGGCCAGTCGACCGCCGTCTCCACCGTATCGATGGCATAGCCGTGCTCCCAGGCCGCATTGCGCAGATAGACATTGCGGAACCGGTTCTGCTTCCACTTCTCCCCCATGTAGCGACCGACATGCACGCCACCATGCGGCAAGGTCAACGCCAGCGCCTCCCGCAACGCCGCCCTGGCCAGCGACTTGTGGCCGCTCACCCCAACCATCAGCATGCACTTGCCGTCCTTGCAGCCGCGCAGCGACAGATAGCCCTCCAGCAGCGAGATCATTTTCTTGTGGCCGGCCAGCGCCAGCATGGTGGTGGTCTCCAGCGCGTTCGACAACCGCAGCATCGACAGCGACAAACCCGCCTGCACCACCAAGCGCACCGCCGTCTCGGCCTCCGTCCAGTCGGGAAAGAACACCGCATGGAACGCCTCATACTGCGGCAGCGGCGTCACGCGCACCGTCGCCTCGGTCAGGATGCCGAGCCGTCCCTCGGAGCCCAGCACCATTTCGCGCAGATCGGTCCCCGCCGCCGACGCCGGAAAGGTCGGAATATCCAGCGTTCCGGCCGGCGTCTCCACCGAACCGCCACGGAACAGCTGCTCGATGCGCCCGTAGCGCAAGGACTGCTGCCCCGACGACCGCGTCGCGATCCAGCCGCCCAGCGTCGAATACTCGAAAGACTGCGGAAAGTGCCCCAGCGTATAGCCCCGCGCGCGCAACTGCGCCTCCAGGTCAGGCCCGAACACGCCGGCGCCGAAGGTCGCCAGCTGCGACTCGGTATCCAGAAAATGCAGCTGCCGAAAGCGCGTCATATTCACCGCCAGCACCGGCTGCACACCGTGCGGCGCCGTCAGGTGTCCCGCCACGCTGGTGCCGCCGCCCTGCGCGATCACCGACGCACCGCACGCCCGCGCGTAGTCGAACAGCTCGCGCACATCCTGCGCGCTCTCCGGATACGCCACGCCATCCGGCGCCGTCTCGATCACGCCATAGCGCAAGCGCAGCCAATCCGGCAGACTCTGACCCAGCGCATTGCGCAACCGGACCTCGGGCGACGTATCGATCAAGCCCCTGTCGATCAAGCGATGCGCCGGCAGCCGCGACGCCCCGATCCGCGCGCACGCCTGTCCGAACGCAGCGTCCACCACCGGCGTGCCGGCGCCGATGCGCCGCGCCAGGAACGCCAGCGCATCTTCGTTCAGCGCAAATGCGACCGACTCGTCGCCCCAACCGTTCCAGCGTCTCATTGTTTTCCTGTCTTCGTGACGGGGCGCTTGCTATACTGGCGCGCACCGATAATTGATGACATAAGAATAAAATAACGCCGCCCGCCGGTATTGCGCTTTCATGACACCCGCCTTGTTCGATCACGCCAAGCCGCGCCGCGTCGCCGGCTCCTACCTGCAACCGCTGCTGGAAGCGGCGGCGGCGCGCGGTATCGGCGCGCAGGCGCTGGAAAGCGCCGCCGGCCTGCGCCCCGGCGCGCTGGCGCCGCTGCCCGAAACCCTGCCCGCCGACGACTACGTGCGCCTGCTCGACATCGGCGCCGCGCTGGCCGACGATCCGCATTTCGGCCTGCACGTCGGCGAGCGCGTCAAACTCGGCACCTACAGCGTGTATGGCCTGATCCTGCTGAGCTGCCGCGATTTCGGCCAGGCCTTCGAACAGACCATGCGCTACGAGCAGCTGGCGCACGACCTGGGCCGGTCGACGCTGACGATCAAGGACGGCCTGGCCCACTACACCTGGCACAGCAACTACGACGCCTCGCAGCGCCACCTGGCCGACAGCGTGTTCGCCGGCATACGCACGTTCGGCAACTGGCTGGCCGGGATGACGCTTCCGGCGGCGCAACTGACGCTGACCCACGACGGCGGCGCGCCGGCCGACCGCGCCGAATACGCCCGCCTGATCGGCGCCATGCCGACCTTCAACGCGCCGGCCAACGTCGCCACCTTCGACGCGCAGTTGCTGGCATGGCCGGTGCCGAACGCCGATGTCAGCCTGTACCCGGTGCTGCGCCAGCACGCCGAGCAGCTGCTGCGCCAGCGCGCGATCGACGCCCACGGCGGCCAGCCCGACATCGCGCAGCAGGTGCACGCCGCCATCGTCAAGAATCTGTCGCGCGGCTCGCTGCGCTTGGCCTCCGTGGCCGAGGAATTGAAGCTGTCGCCGCGCACGCTGCAACGAAAATTGAACGAATCCGGCGCCAGCTTCCAGCAGGTGCTGGACCAGGCCCGCTTCGCGCTGGCCAAGGACTATCTGCGGCAACCGGAACTGAGCCTGGTCGATATCGCCTTCCTGCTCGGCTACCAGGAACAGAGCGCGTTCAACCACGCCTTCAAGGAATGGGCCGGCGTCAATCCCGGCGCCTATCGGATTTAAATCGCGCTGCCGCGCACCCGCACGAAGGGACCGATGCAGCGATCCAGGCTGCGCTCGACGCACATCAGGAACATGTCGCCGCTGGGATGGAATTGCAGGTAGTTGGTGACGGCCCGTCCGGGCTGGGTGATCTCGCCGGTGCAATCGGATTTGCCGTTGTCCTTGACGATGGTGTCGACCTCTTTGTAGAAACCGTTTTTATCCGGCTGGTCGGTGATGACGAAGGTGGACTCGGCCACCTCCTCATGGCTGAACACCAGCGTGGTGCCGTCGGCGCGGATGCGGTAGGTCTCGCTGCACGAACCGTCGGGCAGCGTGATGCGCCAGGTGCCGATGATGGGATGATCGCTGCGCAGCTGCGCGGCGCCGGCCGTCACGCCCGCCACCGCCAGCAGCATCGCCAGCACCGCCTGAACCACACGCGTCTTCATCGCCCACCTCCACCATGCTATTTTTCGGCCGCCGCCTTCATGCTGGCCAGGCCGGCCTCGAAGTCCTTGCCGATCATCTTGTCCATGCTGCTGAACAGTCCCATCACCTTGGTCATGAAATTGCTAGGGCCGGACATGGTCCAGGTCACCGTGGTCGATTCGCCCTTGCTGTCGAGCGCGAAATCGGTCACGCAGTGCGACTCGAACGGTTCCAGGAACACCAGCTTGATGCCGACCTGGTTCGGCGGCGTCATGCTGGTGATCTCCATGCGGCCGGCGCCCACTTCCTTATTGCCGTTCCACGCGTAGACCGCGCCGACGTCCTTCGGCGCGCCGCTGAAGACGCGGTTCATCGCCGGATCCAGCTTTTCCCACGGCGACCACTGCGGCCATTGGTGGAAGTCGCTGATCAGCGGCATGATCTTCTCAGGCGGCGCCTTGATCGCGATCGCGCGCTGCACGCGGAAACTGTCCGGTTGCATCGCGGCCAGCGCCACGACGATCAGGATCAGTACAACAACAGCAAGCGAGATTTTCTTCAGCATGTCTTCCTCCCTGTTTTATCATTATAGGAACTAGCCTATCATGTTTTTTTGATATATTCACCCGTCGGAGGAAGCAGAATGCTGTCGCATGTCTATGTGGGAATTAACGACTTCGAAGCCGCGCTGGCGTTCTACACCGCGCTGATGGCGGAGTTGGGCACGCGCCTGCGCTTCAGCGATCCGGCCAAGCCCTGGGCGGCGTGGCAGCCGGCCGAGGCGGCGCGGCCCCTGTTCGTGATCGGAAAACCGTTCGATGGCGAGGCGGCGGGATGCGGCAACGGCCAGATGATCGCGCTGATGGCGCCGTCGCGCGGCGCGGTGGACCGCGCCCACGCACTTGCGCTGAAGCACGGAGGCAGCTGTGAAGGCGCGCCGGGATTGCGGCCGCAGTATCACGCCAACTACTATGGCGCCTACTTCCGCGACCCGGACGGGAACAAACTATGCATCGTCTGTCACGATGCGGAGGAGGCTCAGGCCAGCGCTTCCTTGGCCGCTTCCTCCGGCGTGAGGCCGTCGTAGAACTGATCGGTGAACCATTCGACCTGCTCTTCGATATGCTCCTGCGCTTCTTCCTGCGTGGCGCCGCCCTTGACCAGGAAGCCTTCGACTTCGATACACCAGTTGATCAACGCCAGGGTCTCCGGGTCCAGCTCTTCTTTTTTCTTTGCCATGATTGCCTCATACATCGGGTGATTACAAGTCGTCAGTGTAACAGGCGGACGGCTCAAGTCTCCGGATACAGCACCACCTGAAGGTAGTTGTTCATGTCGAAGTAGCGCTTGGCCGCCTCCTTCAGGTCCGCCGTGGTCAGCGCATCGACGCGCGACTCGTAACTCAGGATATCCTCGGGATTGTTATTGTTGAAGAAGGCATTTTGCAGCGACGACATCCAGTAGCCGTTCTCGCGCATGCCCTTGCGGTAGCTCTTCATCCATGACGCCTTGACCTTGTTCAGGTCCGCCTCGTCCGCGCCGTTCTGGCGGATCTTGTCGATTTCGGCGAAGGTCGCGGCCAGCACCTTGTCCACGTTCTCCGGCGCGCACGGCAGGTTGGCGCTGATCGAGTAATTCCCGTAAGGGATGCGGTTCATGCTGGCGCTCATGCCGCCGCTGTACATCGCCCCCATCTTCTCGCGCAGCGTTTCGATCAGCTTGATGTTCAACACCTCGACCAAGGCCTGCAAGCGCATGCGCTCGGCGCGCGAATACTGCACCTCGCCGGTGAACGACAGCGAGATGGTGCTCTTCGGTTCAGAACCCGCATGCACTTCCTTCTTGACCACGCCCTTGATCGGCCGCACGCCCTCGTCCTTGTAGGCGACCGGAATCTCGCCCACCGGCAGGCTGGCGAGATAGGTCGCCAGCAGCGGCTTGATTTTCTCCACATCGAAGCTGCCGACGATGAAGAAGGTGAAGTCGCGCGCGCTGGACAGACGGCTCTTGTAGATCGCCATCACGCGGTCCAGCGCCAGCTGATCGAAATCGGCCGGCTTGGCGGCGCGCAGCACGCGCGGACTGTTGTTGTAGAGCGTCGCCGTCACGGTATCGTAGAACACCGACTCCGGACGCGCGAGATTGTTCTGCGCCAGCTCGCGTTGACGGTCGACGTAGGCGCTGTAGATCGCCGCATCCTTGCGCGGCTGCGTCATCTGCAGATAGACCAGCTGCAGCATCGACTCGATATCCGAACTGCCCGAGCTGCCGCCCACCGATTCATTGATCGAACTGACGCTGGCGCTGGAGCTGACCGCCTTCCCGGCCAGGACCTTACCCAGGTCGTTGGGCGAATAATTTAGCACTCCCATCTGGCCGACGATGCTGCTGGCGTAATGCGCCGCGAAGACATCGCGGTCGCCGAACAGCGACCAGCCGCCGTAGCGCAAGCCGCCCAGCATCACCTGATCGTTATTGAAGTCGGTCGGCTTCAGCACCACCTTGACGCCGTTGCTCAGCACCAGCTCCGTGGTGCCGATCCTGGCGTTGACGCTTTCGCCGACGATGCGGCCCGGCTTCGGCAACACCGGCATCAGCTGGCTGGCGTAGACCTTTTCCTCATGCGGCTTGACGGCCACCTTTTCCGCCGCGTTGGCGATGGCCACCAGCTCGGCGGCCTTGGGCTGCGCCATGCCGGCCTTGTCGACGCCGGTGTAGACCACCAGCTTGCTCTGGCCTTGCGGTATCGCCACCCGCGCGGCGGCGTTCACCTCCGCCAGCGAAATACCCGGAATCAGCTCGTTGGCGTAGCGGTATTCGATCTCGATGCCGGGAATGCTTTCCTGTTCCAGGAAGTTGCGGATGTACTCCGACGCATAGCCGGCCGAATCGGATTTCTCACGCTCGTTGTACAGACGCTCGTAGTTGCGCAGCATGCCCTTCTTGGCCCGCTCCACTTCCGACGCGGTGAAACCGTACTGGCGCGCGCGCTGGTCTTCCTGCACCAGCGCGTTGATGGCCGGCGCCGCGCCGCCCTTGCCCAGCACCGCGCCGGCGCCGAACGACCGGTAGCCGCGCACGATGCGGTTCATGCCGCTGCCGCCTTGCAGGAACGGCGGATTGACCTGCTGCGTCAACTCGTACATGCGCTGGCTGAGGATAAAGCTGTACATCCCCTCGATCAGCTTCTGGCGGTAATCCGCGATGGTGTCGCCGGCCGGCCAGGCCTGGATCGGATAGCGGATATAGACCGTGTTGGCGCTGACTTCCTTGTCGGTGAAGACGATGCCCTCCGACTCCTGCCGCTCCGGGATCCGCGCATACTCGCGCGGACGCGGGTTCTGCGGATTTTTCAGCTTGCCGAAATGCTGCTCGATCAGGCGCTGTGCCTCGGCCGGTTCGATATCGCCGACCACCACCACCGCCATCAGGTCCGGGCGATACCAATCGCGGTAGAAGCGTTTGATGGCGTCGTACTTGAAGTTCTTGAGGATCTCTTCTTTACCGATCGGCATGCGCTGCGCGTAGCGCGAACCGTTCAGCACCTTCGGCAGCACCACCTTGTTCATGCGGTCGTCCACGCCCTTGCCGAGGCGCAGCTCTTCCAGCACGATGCCGCGTTCGCTGTCGATATCCTCGTCGTTGAAGGACAGGCCGTGGGCCCAGTCTTCCAGCACCTGGAAGCCCTGGTCGACGATTTCCTTCCTGTCGGTCGGCAGCGGAAGGATATAAACGGTTTCATCGAAGCTGGTGTAGGCGTTCAAATCCGCGCCGAACTTCACGCCGATCGACTGCAGGTAGGACACCAGTTCGTTGCGTTTGAAATTGGTCGAGCCGTTGAAGGCCATATGCTCGGTGAAGTGCGCCAACCCCAGTTGATCCTCGTCCTCCAGGATCGAGCCGGCCTTCACCACCAGCCGCAGCTCCAGCTTCTTCTCCGGGCGGGCGTTCTTCTGCACGTAGAAAGTCAGGCCGTTGGCCAGCTTGCCCACCTTGACCTGCGGTCCCACGGGAATGGCATCGCTCAGTTTGAGGTCGCCGGCTTGGGCCAGTAAACAACACGCCAGAAGTGCAGCGCCGGACAGGGTACGCAGGGGAGTCAGCTTCATTCGGGATGCATAAAATTTAAGAACAGGGCTACCTTACACTGAATTCTCCGATTTGGGCTAGAATCCTCGTGCGCTTGCCGTCCGGCAGGCGCGAACAACAACGTCTTCGGGGCGGGGTGTAATTCCCCACCGGCGGTAAGTCCTGCGAAGGGCAAGCCCGCGAGCGCGGCAACGCGCAGATCTGGTGTAACTCCAGGGCCGACGGTTAAAGTCCGGATGAAAGAAGATGTGCGCTGTATCGCAGCCTGTCGCCGCCGAATCCTCGGCGCGGCCGGCCGCGCGTATTCGCTTGCCCTGTCGCGTTTTTCGCCTATGCGAGGAGCGTTCCACCATGTTTGACCAGCTTGACCAAAACGCAGCATCCCCCTACTCCCTGATTTCCGGCGACCTGGAAGGCCGCATCGCCGCCGCCCTGGAAGCCATGCGCGCCGGCGTGCCGGTGATCCTGCTCGACGATTTCGACCGCGAGAACGAAGCGGACCTGATCGTCGCCGCCGAGAAGATCACCGTGCAGTCGATGGCGCTGATGATCCGCGAATGCAGCGGCATCGTCTGCCTCTGCCTGAGCGCCGACAAGGTGCGCGCGCTGGAGCTGCCGATGATGGCTTCGGAAAACGGCAGCCGTTACGGCACCCCGTTCACGGTATCGATCGAAGCGCGCGAGGGCGTGACCACCGGCGTTTCCGCCGCCGACCGGGTCACCACCATCCGCACCGCCATCGCGGCGGACGCCAGGCCGGCGGACCTGGTCCATCCCGGCCACGTGTTTCCGCTGCGCGCCACGCCGGGCGGCGTATTGGCCCGCAAAGGCCACACCGAAGGCTCGGTGGACCTGGCGACGATGGCGGGCCTGAATCCGGCGGCGGTGTTATGCGAGTTGATGAACCCCGACGGCACCATGATGCGCGGCGCCGAGATCGAACGCTTCGCCGAACTGCACCGGATGCCTATCCTGACCATCGCCGAGATGATCGAGTGGCGTAAGCAGCAAGGTATCTAAACCGGCTTGCCCAGCTTGACGTAGCGGTACACCAGGCACAAGGCGCCCGCGTATGCCGCCGTGATCAGGCCGAACGCCGACGGCAAGCGCCACGCCCAGTCGGGCGCCATATGCAGCACGGCGCCCATCGCCGCCACGCCGACCAGCGCGCCGATCTGCCGATTGGCGTTGAGCGCGGCGGCGGCGCTGTTGGCGTGCGCCTTGCCGGCCACCAGCATCACCGTTGCCGTCATCCCCGGAATCGCGATGCCGATCGCCACGTTCATCACAATGGTCGCGATCACCAGCAGCCAGTACGGCGTGTCCGGCCGCAGGCCGAGCAGCATCACCAGCGCCGCGCCCAATCCCACCATCAGTCCATACATCATCGGCGGCCGCGTGCCGACCTTCGCCGTGATCCGTCCCGAAGTCAGGTTGCCGATGGCGAAAGCGGCCATCATCGGGATCAGCTTCAAGCCGGTGTGCAGCGCATCGGCGCCGCCCTGCTGTATATAAAGGCTGAGCAGGAACAGCTGGCCGAACACCGCGAAATTGATCAGGAAGCCGACGCCGTTGGCCGCCGCGAACGCCGGCGTCTCGAACAAGGCGCGCGGCAGCAAGGGATGGGCGCCGGCGCGCTCGCGCTGCACCAGCAACCCGGCCACCAGCACCGTCGCGGCGGCGGCGGCCAGCACCGGCATCGACGTCCAGCCCAACGCCGGCCCTTCGATCAGCACGAAACTCAGCCCGGCCAGCGCGGCCACGCCCAATGCATGGCTCAGCATCGACAGCGCCCGTTCGTGACGTGCCGTGGCCGGCGCCAGCATCTGCGTCAACACGATGCCGGCCAGGCCGATCGGCACGTTCACCCAGAACACGCTGCGCCAGCCGAATTCGTGCACCAGGATCCCGCCCACCAACGGACCCGCCGCCGACGAACAGCCGACGATGGCCGACCAGGTGCCCAGCATGCGCGCCCGGGTGGCCTGGTCTTCATAGGCGTGCGTCAGCAGGCTCAAAGAGCTGGGCATGAACAGCGCCGCGCCCGCCCCCTGCAACAACCGCGCGGCGATCAGCGCGTTGCCGCTCGGCGCCAGGGCGCACAGCACAGAGCCGAGAATGAAGACGCTCAAGCCGCCCTGGTACACGGTCTTGGGGCCGAAACGGTCGGCCAGCGCACCGCCCGCCATCAGCAGCGCGGCGAAGGTCAGCGTGTAGCCGTCCACCACCCACACCAGGCCGGTCAGCGGCACCTGCAGGCTGACCGAGATATCGGACAAGGCGGTATTGACGGCTGTGACGTCGATCATCGCCATGACGAAGCCGATGGCGAGCGTCATCAGCATCAACAAGGGAGGCACCTGACGGACAGGCGCGGCGGCGGTGGCGGTGGTTGGCGTATTCATGACGCGATGTTAGGCCTCTTGCGTGATGCAGTAAATACGCATAACATCGGCACTCTGATGCAAAAATGCATCATCAATGCATGCCGCTGGAGCCGCTCATGGACTGGGACAACGCCCGGATCTTCCTCGCCATCTACCGCAAAGGTACGCTGCGCGCCGCCGCCGGAATGCTGGAGATCGACCAGGCCACCGTGGGCCGGCGCCTCAACGCGCTGGAGAAATCGCTGGGCGCGCGGCTGTTCCTGCGCACGCCGTCCGGCTACCTCGCCACGCCCGCCGGCGAACTGGCCGTCACCGCCGCCGAGGCGATGGAGCACGCCGCGCTGCAATTCCAGCGCGAGATGCAGGGCATCGACAACCGCCTGTCCGGCAGCGTGCGCGTCACCACCTCGGACACGATGGCGCACCACTTCGTCATCGGCGCCATGCGGCGGCTGCACGAACGCCACCCCGAGATCCGCATCGTCCTCAGCACCAGCACCGAGATCACCAGCCTGACGCGGCGCGAGGCCGACCTGGCGGTGCGCACCCTCAAGCCCACCAGCCCGGACCTGATCACGCGCCACCTGACCCGGCGCAGCATGGGCCTGTACGCCACGCCCGAGTACCTGAAGCAGCGCGGCATGCCGACGCCGGGCAACGGCCTGGCCGGCCACGACATCGTCATCTACCAGGCGGCGGTGGCTTTCCGCCACCAGGAGAAAATCTGCCTGGAGCCGGTCAACAACGCGCGCGTGGCGATCGAAGTGAATAACGGCCTGGCCTTGCAGGAGGCGGCGCGCCAGGGCATGGGCGTGACCGAGCTGCCGTGCCACATGGCCGACGTTGATCCACGTCTGGTCCGCGTCTGGCCGGAACGGGTCGACCACTACGACGTCTGGCTGGTGATGCACAGCGACCTGAGTCGCAGCGCCCGCGTGCGCGCCGCCGCCGACGCCATCATCGACAGCTTCCCCGCGACCTGACGCATGCCGAACCTTCATGTCGTACGCCAGCCGCCGCCCGCGCAGTGCTAAGATGCCAACATGAACCCACAAGCATCGATCCCACCCGTACTGCTACGGCTGCACCAAGGCACCGTCGCCTGGCTGCACAGCTGGTGGCGGCTGCTGTTGTTCTCGGTGCTGATGCTGTCGATCGCCCTGACGCCGTCGGGCTATCGCAGCGAGCGGCGCCAGGTGCTGGCGCGCCACATCGTCAGCGACACCGCGCCCAATCTGGCCTGGTATGGCGTGTTGTCGGCGCTGGTCAGCCTGGTGCTGATCCGCATCGTCGTGGTCACCTCGCAAAGCTACGGCCTGTCGCGCTTCGCGCTGGAAATGGTGGTGCGGGTGCTGGTGCTGGAACTGATCCCGCTCACCGCCGCCGCCTTTGTCGCGTTGCGCACCACGCTGCCGGCCGGCCTGGAATTTTCGCAAAGCCGCAGCCGGGACGACGTCATCGACGAGGAAGTGCTGCATCGCGAATTCTTCCCGCGCGTCGCCGCCGGCATCTTCGCGGTCTGGATGCTGGCCGCCGTCAGCTGTGTGCTGGCGCTGATCCTGGCCTACCTGTCGCTGTATGGCTTCACGCCGTGGGCGCTGGGCGGCTATACGCGCGTGGTCGGCCAGGTGTTCAATCCCGCCGTCACGCTGATCCTGGTGATGAAGATCGTCTTCGTCAGTTTTGCCGTCGGCCTGATCCCGATGGCCTCCTCATTCTATTTCGGCGCCAACTACCGCGACAAGGTCAGGCATAGCTTGTCCGATATGGTGCGCTTGTTCGCCGTGATACTCCTCATCGAAGTCGCATCGCTCATGGGTAATTACTACTGATATGACAGAACAAACCACTCAAGCCGCCCCGGTGCGCAACGCGGAATTCAAGGCGGCGCTGCTGCTGATACTGATGGTGGTGCTGGTCGCCGGATCGGCGATCTACCTGATGTACGCGCGCGGCGCGTTCGAGTCGACACAGACGCTGGTGCTGGAGGTCGACGATTCGGAAGGCGTCAGCGTCGGCATGGACGTCACCTTCGCCGGTTTCCCGATCGGGCGCGTTCGGCGCATCGAACTGGGCAAGGATGGCCGGGCGCGCGTGGTGGTCGACGTGCCGCGCACCGATGCGCACTGGCTGCGCAAATCCAGCATCTTCACGCTGGAGCGCGGGCTGGTGGGCGGCGCCAAGCTGCGCGCCTTCAGCGGCATTCCCACCGATCCGCCGCTGGAGGACGGCGCCGCGCGCACGCTGCTGGTCGGCGACGCCGCCGCCGAGATCCCCCGCCTGCTGGCCGCCGCCAAGGACCTGCTGCAAAACCTCAACGACCTGACGGCGGAGAATTCCGCCCTGGCCGCCAGCCTGGCCAACGTGCAGGGGGTGACCGGGAAACTCAACGGCCCGCGCGGCGCCATGGGTTTGATCGCCGGCGACGACAAGAACGCGCAGGAGCTGACCGAACGCGCCAACAAGCTGCTGGTCACGGTGAACGCGCTGGCGGTCAAGGCCGACAGCCTGATCGGCCACGCCGACACGCAGGTCTTCGGCAAGCAGGGCGTGATGACCGATGCGCAGGCCACCATCCAGCAGCTCAACGGCCTGCTGGCGGACGCCCGCAACAGCTTGAAGAAAATGGACGCGGTGCTGGTCGAGGCGCAAGCCGTCGGCGCCAATGCCAAGGAGGCCACCGCCGACCTAGGCACCTTGCGGGCGGAAGTGGAAAGCAGCTTGCGCCGCGTTGAGCAACTGGTCAACGAGATCAATCGTAAATGGCCGTTCAAGCGCGACACGGAGATCAAACTGCCATGAAAAAAATTAGCTTGCTTGTCCCCGCCCTGCTGCTGGCCGCCTGCGGCAACAACCCGCCGGTGCCGGACTGGCAGATGAACGCGCAAAGCTCCATCGAACGTTCGACGGCGGCCTACATGTCTGGCAACGCCCGCATCGAGGCAGCCGAATACCAGCGCGCCCGCGAAGCGCTGGCCAGCACCGGCAAGGTCGATCTGATGATCCGCGCAGAGCTGATCCGCTGCGCCGCCCATGTCGCCGCGTTGGCCTATGATGACTGCCCCGGCTACGCCAAGCTGGCGCAAGACGCCAGCCCGGCCGACCGCGCCTACGCCGACTACCTCGCCGGCCGCGCCACCGCCGCCGACGCCGCGCTGCTGCCGGAGCAGCACAGAGCCGTCGCCGCCGCCATCGCCGCCACGCCCCCCAGCGCCGGTGCCGTCCCCGCTGCTGGCACGGGCCTCGCCGCGTCGTCCGGCGCGCCGTTCGATAGCGGCGCCGATGTCGCGGCGGCCAACGCGGCGCACGCGATCGCCGACCCGTTGTCAAAGCTGGTCGCCAGCGGCGTGCTGCTACGCGCCGGCAAAGCCAGCCCACAAACACTGGCCGATGCGGTCGACACCGCCTCCGCCCAGGGCTGGCGCCGACCGCTGCTGGCCTGGCTGGGCGTGCAAGCGATGCGCGCCGAAAAGTCCGGCGACGACGCCGAAGCCCAACGCATCAAACGCCGCATCGCCCTGGTCGGCGACAAGCCCTGACCCGCCATGGCCACATCGATATCCGCCATCGCGATCCCACCGCAAAGCGAAATCGCCAAGCGCCTGCCCGGCGCCGATTTCCACGACTGCTACCAGACAGCCATCGCGCCAACCGATAAATCCGCGCTGTCGCTCTACCTGCAAGTCGCCGCCACCACCCCGGCATGGGTCAACACGCTGATGGCGCTGCGCAACCGCATCGTCAGCCTGGTCGGCCTGAAGAACCTTGGCCATCTGGGAGACTTCACAACCTCCAAGCCCGCCGACGCGTACCGCATCGGCGACCGCGTAGGCATCTTCTCCATCCGCTACCTCAGCGACGAAGAAGTCATACTGGGCGACTCCGACAAGCACCTCAACGTTGAAGTCTCGGTCTGCAAGCTAAATGGCCGGGTCGCGGTCAGCACCATTGTCCACACGCACAATATGCTGGGGCGCTTTTACATGCTGTTTGTCGCCCCGCTGCACCGCCGCATCGTCCCCGCCACCCTGCGGCAGCTCAAAAGCCAATAGAGGGTCTGCTAGAATCTCGCCTTCGACGAATCGAGGCACCGCATGACCTTCCCAATCTCCCGCCGGCTGCGCGGACTGTTCACCATCCTCGCGCTTTCCTGCGCCATGCTGGCGCAAGCCGCGCCGCAAAAAGTCATCGTCGACATGGACATCGGTGACGACATCGACGACGCCTTCGCGCTGGCGCTGCTGCTGCAAAGCCCCGAGATCGAAATCGTCGGCATCACCACCGCCTGGGGCGACACCGCGCTGCGCGCGCAACTGCTGGAGCGCATGCTGCGCGAAACCGGCCACACCCGGATCCCGATCGCACAGGGAATCGCCAGCAGCGGCAACCCGCAACCGTTCACGCAAGCCCGCTACGCCCAGCGCGGCAAACTGCCGGCCCGCATCGAGGCCATCGACTTCATGCTGGACCAGATCAAACGCCAGCCCGGCCAGATCACACTGCTGGCCCTCGGCCCGCTGACCAACATCGGCGCCGCCATCCAGCGCGACGCCGCCACCTTCGGCAAGCTGAAACAGGTCGCGATGATGGGCGGCTCGGTGCGCGCCGGCTACCGCAAATCCCAATACGTGCCGTCGCGCCCGGCCGACAAGGAATACAACATCGTCTCCGACATCGCCGGCGCGCAAGAGCTGTTCACCTCTGGCGTTCCGATCGTGATGATGCCGCTGGACTCGACCCAGATCCGCCTCGATGAAGTGGAACGCAACGCCCTGCTCGGCCACGGCTCGCCGGTCACCGACGCGCTGGCCCTGCTGTACCACCAATGGATCGACGCCTACCAGCCATGGTCCAGCAACATGCCGTCATTATTCGACGTGGTCCCGGTGACCTGGCTGATCGACCCGCAATCCTGCCCGACCACGCCGCTGCGCATCGTCGTCGACAACGACGGCTACACCCGCGAACAAGCCGGCGCACCGAATTCCGCCGTCTGCCTCGCCTCCGACCAAAAACGCTTCTTCGATATCCTGATGAGCCGACTGCTGAAAGACCGACCATGAGCCTCGTCTACTCCACCGAAACCGGCCGCATGTGCCCCGACTGCCGCAAGCCGCTGAGCGATTGCGCCTGTAAATCAGCCGCCAAGGCCAAGCCGGCCGGCGACGGCAACGTCAAGGTCTCGCGCGAATCGAAAGGACGCGGCGGCAAGACCGTCACCCTGGTGCGCGGCCTGGCACTGGACGCGATCGCGCTGGCCCTGCTGGGCAAGCAGCTGCGCGGCGCCGTGGGTTCCGGCGGCACCGTCAAGGACGGCGTCATCGAAATCCAGGGCGACCATTGCGAGCGCGTGATGGAAGAGCTGAAGAAGCAAGGCCACAACCCCAAACGCACCGGCGGTTAACAGCGCGTGCGCAGATTGGACAGATAGATATCGTCCTTCTCCAGCGCCCGCCCCTCGCGCATTGCCGCCACCCAGTCGCCGGTGCTGGCCACCGCCGCGAAGTTGGAATGAAACACCGTGCTGTACACCCGATGGATCTCCTCCGCGCTGGCCTTGCCCGCCGCGTTCTGGTACGAAGGCGAACCGGTGGCGTCGGACAGGAACTCCACGCCCATTCCCTTGTGCGCCGCCTCGTAGATGGTCGCCGCGTTGCAGTTGTGCGTCATGTAGCCGGCGATGGCGATGGTGTCGATGGCGTTCGCCGCCAGCCACTCGGCCAGGTCGGTTCCGGTGTAGGTACTGGCCCAGGTCTTGCTGATGTAGTGATCGCGCGGACGCCGCGCCACGCTGTCGTGCAGCTCCCAGCCCGGCGAGCCTTTGGCGAAGATCGGCGCCCCCACCGGCGTTTCATGCTGCACCACCACCACCGGCACGCCGGCCTCGCGTGCCGCGTCCATCGCCAGCAGGATGTTCGGCAGCGAGACCGCGACCGGAGGATATTCGATCGGCAGGTTGCCGGTGATGTATTCATTCTGTACATCGATGACGATCAAGGCACGGCGTGGGGTAGTGGACATGGCATTCTCCTGGTAAGTGAAGTGAATGAAGCCATTGTCCGCTCCCGCCCCGCCGGCCAACAGTGGCCTGAAGGTCACCATGCGATATAATCGGGCCATGTCGAAAACCACCGCCATCCGCCGCCTGAAAGTCGCCGTCATTGCCTTCGACGGCATCACGCCGTTTCACCTGTCGGTGCCCTGCCTGGTGTTCGGCTCAAAGCACGCCAGCTCCGACGCGGCGCATTTCGAGCTTCAGGTCTGCGGCGAAGGCGTTACGCCGCTGCGCACGACAGCGGGCTTCGACATCGTGCCCGCCTTCAGTCTGAAAGCGCTCAACCACGCCGATATCGTCATCATGCCATCCTGGCACGACGACTGCCGGCCGGCGCCGGAGACGCTGTTGCAGGCGCTGCGCAAGGCGCACAAGCGCGGCGCGCGCGTGGTCGGGCTGTGCCTCGGCGCCTTCCCCCTGGCCGAAGCCGGCCTGCTCGACGGCCAGACCGCCACCACGCATTGGGCCAGCGCCGACATCCTGTGCCAACGCCACCCGAAGGTCAGCGTCGACCGCGATGTGCTGTATGTCGATGGCGGGAATGTGGTGACGTCGGCCGGCGTGGCGGCTGGACTGGATTGCTGCCTGCATCTGCTGCGCCAGTTGTCCGGGGCGGAGATCGCCAACCGCGTCGCGCGCTACATGGTGATCGCGCCGCACCGTCAGGGCGGACAGGCGCAGTTCATCGAACGCCCGCTGCCGGTCAACAGCAGCGACGACCGCTTCTCGCAGGTGCTGGCGTGGGTCAACGGCCATCTGGCGGACCACCACAGCATCGACGCGCTGGCCGAGCGCGCGCTGATGAGCCGCCGCAATTTCACGCGTCACTTCCGCGACGCCACCGGCATCTCGTTCAAGCAATGGCTGTTGAATCAGCGCGTGGCGCACGCGCAGCATCTGCTGGAGAGCAGCGAGGTATCGATCGAGATGGTGGCGCAGGAAGCCGGCTTCGGCTCGGCGCTGTCGCTGCGCCAGCACTTCCGCGCCGCGCTGCGCACCTCGCCATCCGCCTACCGCAAGCTGTACCGGCCCGCCGCAAGCGGCTAGGCTCGGAAAGGAGGTGTGGCGGCGGCGCGGCGATTACTCGTCGTCGGCGGCAGCGGCGGCGGCCTCGCGCAGCTTGTCCTTCTTGCTCTTGCGCGCGCCCTTGATGCCGCCGTTGACGGTATCGGTGACCGAATTGGCCGGCGTCGGCGGCAGCGTCTCCACCGGCTCGAAGCCGACGATCTCCTCGCGCGGCAGCAGGATATCCTGGCGCTTCTCGATCAGGCGGAAATGCTGCTCCGTCTCCGCGCTGACAAAACTGATCGCCACGCCGCTCTCCCCGGCGCGGCCGGTGCGGCCGATGCGGTGCGTGTAATCGACCGCCGACCGCGGCAAATCATAATTGACCACCGCAGGCAAGCGCGCGATATCGATACCGCGCGCCGCAACATCGGTCGCCACCAGCACCTGCAAACGACTCGCCTTGAAATCGCCCAGCACCTCGGTGCGCGCGCCCTGGCTGAACTCACCATGGAAGGCACCGGCGCGAATACCATTGCGATTCAGCTTATCCGCCACATGCTCCGCCGCATACTTGGTCGCGACGAACACCAGCACCCGGCTCCACTGGTTCTCCTGGATCAGATGCTTGAGCAGCATGGTACGACGCGGCACATCCACCTTGATCGCGCGCTGCACGATGTCCGGCTTGCTGGCCGGCTCCGACAACACCTCGATGCGCGTCGGCTGATGCAGCATGCTGTCCGCCAGCGCCTGCACCGCCGGCGGGAAAGTCGCCGAGAAAAACAGATTCTGACGCTGCGTCGGCAGCAACTCCAGGATGCGGTTCAATTCCTCGCTGAAGCCGAGATCGAGCAAACGGTCCGCCTCGTCCAGCACCAGCATCGCCGTGCGCGAAATCTTCAGCGCATTGTGATCGATCAGATCCAGCAGCCGGCCCGGCGTCGCGATGACGATGTCGGCGCCGCCGCGCAGCGCCATCATCTGCGGATTGATCGACACGCCGCCGAACACGATGGACACCTTGATCTGCATCGGCAGATGCGACGCCAGCTTGCGCACCGACTCGCCGACCTGCGCCGCCAGCTCGCGCGTCGGCACCAGGATCAAGCCATGCAACTGGCGCGCGCCGCTGCGGTTGTCGAGCAGCGCCTGCAGCAGCGGCAGCGCGAAAGCGGCGGTCTTGCCGGAGCCGGTCTGCGCCGCGCCCAGCACATCCTCGCCGCGCAGGATGGCGGGAATCGCCGCGCTCTGAATGGCGGTCGGCTCCAGGTAACCGATTTCGGTCACGGCGTTGATCAGTGAGGGTGCAAGGCCCAGCGAAGAAAAAGACATGTCGGCCTTAATTATTGGTAGAAGCCCACAGTATAAAGCATGCTAGATGCATTTCCCCCGCAGCTTGGCGATGGGGATGAACGGCAGCGCCAGATAACCGGTCAGGAAAAACGTCGGCTGCCGCTTCAATCCCTCCGAATGCAGACAGTCCGGCACCTTCGCCTCGATGAAGGCGGCGGTCATGGTATCGGACCGTGGCGCGCTGAACGCAACGCTGGTTGTATAAGTCGGCAGCGGCTGCGCCTCGGCCGCCAACACCTCGGCAATGGCTTTGCTGACCGCCGGATCGACGCGGCCCTGCAAGGCCCCGGCGTCGAGCGGAGCGTCCAAAAAAGCATCCTTCTTCGCTTCACCGGCGAAGGCCGCAACGGACAAAACGGACATTATCAACAACAATGCGCGCATGTGACTACCCCTGGTTAGACACTGCCTTCATTATGATGCAAAATAGCTTATTTGATAAAGAAAAATGCCATGATCAACTGGGACGCCCACGCCTGCCTGCCACAACACCCACAGGCCGATTTCACGCCCGTCCGCCGGCTGCACGCCGCGGGGGTGAACTATGTATCGCTCAACGTCGGCGCCGACATGAATCCGCTGTCGCAAGTGATGTCGGTGATCGCAGGCTACCGCGCCACCATCGCCGCCGATCCTGAGCGTTACGCGCTGGTCTCCAGCGTCGACGACATCATCCAGGCTGCGGCCGACGGCCGTATCGCCATCACCTTCGACCTGGAAGGCTCGGCGCCGCTGCTCGACCAGCCGGACATGGTCGACCTGTACGCACAACTGGGCGTGCGCCAGATCCACTTCGCCTACAACCGCAACAACAGCGTCGCCGACGGCTGCCACGACGAACCGCGCGGCCTGACCGCACTGGGCCAGCGCATGGTGGAAGCGGTCAACGGCGCCGGCATCCTGATGGACTGCTCGCACACCGGCCGCCTGTGCAGCCTCGAAATCATGGAAGCCTCGTCGCAGCCGGTGATCTTCAGCCACGCCAACCCGTACACGCTGGTGCAGCACGGCCGCAACGTCACCGATGAACAGATCCGCGCCTGCTCCGCCACCGGCGGCGTGGTGTGCGTATCCGGTCTGTCGTTCTTCATCGGCAGCGAGCGGCCGGGCGCCGACGACGTCGCGCGCCATGCGGCCTACATCGCCGACCTGGTGGGCGTCGCGCACGCCGGCATCGGCCTCGATATCTGCTTCAGCCAGCCGGACCTGGACGACACGCCGCCCGGCGACTTCGATCCCGGCCACTGGTGGCCCGCCGCCGCCGGCTACAACATGGACAAGCCGCCTACCTTCACCGCGCCGGAGGTCTGGCGCGAACTGCCGGCAGCGCTGCGCAGGGTCGGCATGAGCGAATCGGATGTCGCGCAAGTCCTGGGCCGCAACATGATGCGCGTCGCGCAGCAGGTCTGGAGCAAGCCGCAGGCGCTGCTCAAAGCCGCCTGACCGGCAGCCATTGCGCCACGCCGAACGCCACCTCCGGCACGATAAACAGCCAAAGCAGCGGCGAGCCGGTGACCGCCAGCGCCCACACCATCCAGGTCGAGAACAACAACCGCGCCACGCCGTCGAAACGGCCGAAGCGCTGTTGCGGATCGCTGATGCGCAGCAGCGCCCACACCAGCACCACGCTGCCCAGCAGGCAGGCGAACAGCACATGGAACGGCGCAAAAGCCGGCAGCGCGGCGCCGCCCAGCTGCTGATTGACGCCGTCCAGTTGCGCGTGCACGAAGGCGAAACTCCACGGCGTGGCGAATGGCGCAGTCACAAGCAAGTCGTAGACCGCGCTGCCGAGGACAATTTTGCGGAAGGTTGAAGGGTTGAGCATGACGTCTCCTGAGATATGGTGCAGCCATGCTAAAGCCTGGAGTAAACTCCAGGGTCAAGCGATATTTGGAGAGCATGCATGCAAATCGGAGAAATCGCTGACGCCACGGGACTAAGCCGCGACACCTTGCGCTTCTATGAGAAGCGCGGACTGCTGCGCGCGCGCCGCAGCGCCAACGGCTACCGCGACTATCCGCCGGAAGCGGTGGACTGGCTGCGCTACATCCGGCTGGCGCAGACCCTGGGCTTCACCTTGAGCGAGATCGAAGCCGACCTGCCGCTGCTGGCGGAGCCGGACGCCTCTGCGCCGCAGCTGCGCGCCGCGCTGGAACGCAAGCTGACCGATATCGACCAGCGCATCGAAGGCCTGCAGTCCCTGCGCGGCGAACTCGCCCGCCGCCTGGGCGAGAATATGGCTACCTGCCCGCTACAGGCCGCCGCGCCTACTGCGCCGCCTTGAGCGTCTTGCAGTCCTCCGGCGCGAACTCGGGCAGGAACTGAAGCCGCACACTGCCGATGTCCAGCGCCTTCCAGCGCGAAGCCGCCAGCGCGAACTGCCCCGCCCTCAGCCTGGCCCGCACCTCGCCGCATCCTCCGGCCAGGTGTGCCACCAGCGACCACTTGCCCGTCTGGTCCTCGGCATACAGCACACCGTTCCCATATCCGGCGCCGAACAGCATCACTTCCTGCTTGCCGTCGCCGTCGGCATCCAGCAGCAAAGCCTCGCATTTCTGATCCGCGCCGCTCAGGCATTGCGGCTGCTGAGGCTCCGGTAAGTCCGACCACTTCTGCGCGACGAAACTGGCCGGCAGCTTGGCCGATGCCGGCCAGACGGTGACGTTGTCGACGATCGAAGCGGCGGTGATGACCACCTTGCCGCTCTGCCAGCGGTTGGTCGTCTTCAGCGCCGCCGTGGCCTTCTCGGCGACCAGCTTCACATCGGAGCGCGCCAGCTGTGCCAGCGCCTCCTGTCCATACCGCTGGCCCTCGAAGCGCAGATAGCGGAAATCGAATTTCTCCGGCGTCGTGCGGCCGCTGGCGAGGCGCGCCATCTGATTGTTGACCGAGATCCGCGCCGGGTCGGCGATCGGCGTGAACAACGCCAGCAGCACCGCCAGCACCACGAACGCGGTCGCGATATTGACCTTGGCGATGGGGCACAGCCAGGTGTCGTAGCGGTGCGCCGCCCACTGGTAACCGCCCGCGTAGCAGCTGGCCACCACCAGGCACGCCGCAGCGACGATGCGGTCCGTGGTCCAGCCGTAGTCGTGCACCCGCAAGCCCAGCGCATAAATGGCGATGCCGGTCAGCGGCAGGATCACGATCGCCGCCGTGCGCGCGCTGACGCGGATCGCCAGCGCCGCCTTGGCCTCGCCGTTCTGGAAGGCGGCGTTGATCAGCACCACCAGCATCGCGATCGCGGTCAGCAGCAGCGAGGTCGCATGGCGGGTGCCCCACAGCGCGTCCAGACCGGTGAACGGAAGGCTGCACAGGAAGCCGCAGATGATCAGCGTCGCCACCGGCAGTATCCACGACGCCAGCACCAGCAACAGCGTACGGATGCCGCGCACGATGGAAGGCCGCACGTCGGTGACATGCATCGCGCAGGACCAGGCGAAGCAGATGACCGGCACCACGAACCAGGCCTTTTGCAGCAACTCCTTGAAGAAGTCCAGCTTGACCATGGAGAACAAGCCGGCCCCCATCCACAGTACCAGCCACAGCGCGCCGACGAAGAAAACCGAAAACATCAGCTGCACCGCCAGCTTCCACGCCATCTCGAAATAGCTGGAGTAGCTCGCGATACGGCGCCGGTCCAGCGCCGCCGCCATCGCCAGCGAATGCGCGATGTAGACGAACACCGCGCCGAACTGCAGCAGGGGCCAGGACGGCATGAAGCGCTCCGGCCTGCCGTAAAGACCGGTGTCGAGCAAGCCGGCGCCCGCCGAGCGCCACGCGTCGTGCAGCGACAGCAGCAGCAACACGGCGGCGACCGCCAGCGTCCACTGCGCGGTCCTTTTCGGCGCCATGTGACCCAGGCTGGAGATCAGCACCGCCGGCACCATCAGGGCCAGCAGGAACAGCGGCGTCATGACATACGGCGCCGAGGCAGGCCAGAAACCGTCCTTGCCGGCGCGGTAGAGCCAATACAGCAGCGCGCCCTGTACCAACCCAGTCAACAGCCGCAGCGCCATCACCCGCCGGCTGACCTGCTCGCCCAGTCCCGTGTCGTTTTGTTCCATGTACAGCCCTCGCAATTGGCATTTCAATTATTTTAATAATTTAGCATGGATGACCTGACAGGGTGGAGGCGCTATAATCACCGCCTTAGCCGCACTCTTTTTCAACGATCCGCACCCGGTCCCGCCACGTGAATCCACATCTCGACAAGCTGCAACCCTATCCGTTCGAAAAACTGCGCCAGCTGTTCGCGCAGGTGACCGCCAGCCCACAGCATAAAGCCATCAGCCTGGGCATGGGTGAACCCAAGCACCCGACGCCGAAGTTTATCCAGCAGGCGCTGATCGACAACGTCGACGGCCTGGCCTCGTATCCGACCACCATCGGCTCGGAAGCGCTGCGTGGCGCGATCGCCGGCTGGCTGGAACGCCGTTACGGCATCCCGCCATTGAACCCCGCCACCCAGGTGCTGCCGGTGAACGGCTCGCGCGAGGCGCTGTTCGCGCTGGCCCAGACCGTGATCGATCCGGCGGCCAAATCGCTGGTGGTGTGCCCGAATCCGTTCTACCAGATCTACGAAGGCGCGGCCTACCTGGCCGGCGCCGAGCCGTACTTCGTCAATTCCGACCCGGCCCGCAATTTCGGCTGCGACTACGACAGCATCCCCGCCTCGGTGTGGGAGCGCGTCTCGCTGCTGTTCCTGTGCTCCCCGGGCAATCCAACCGGCGCCGTGCTGACGCTGACCGACTGGGAGAACCTGTTCGCCCTGTCCGAGCGCTACAACTTCATCATCGCCGCCGACGAGTGCTACTCCGAGATCTATCACGGCGAGCAGGCGCCGCTGGGCGCGCTGGAAGCGGCGCACACGCTCGGCCTGTCGACCATCGACAAGCCGTATGCGCGGCTGGTGGTGTTCAGCAGCCTGTCCAAGCGCTCCAATGTGCCCGGCATGCGCTCCGGCTTCGTCGCCGGCGACGCCGACGTGCTGAAAAAATTCCTGTTGTACCGCACCTATCACGGCGGCGCCATGAGCCCTTCCGTGCAAGCTGCGTCGATCGCGGCCTGGAACGACGAGACCCATGTCGAACAGAACCGCGAACAATACCGCGCCAAATTCAGCGCCATCACGCCGCTGCTGCAGGAAGTCATGCAGGTCGAATTGCCGGACGCCGGCTTCTACCTGTGGGCCGATGTCAGCCAGACCGGCTTGTCGGACACCGAATTCGCCCAGCGCCTGTACGCCGAATATAATGTCACGGTGCTGCCGGGCAGCTACCTGGCGCGCGAAGCCCATGGGCTGAATCCGGGCCGCAACCGCATCCGCATGGCGCTGGTCGCCGAGACGGAAGAAGGCCTGGAAGCCGCGCGCCGCATCGTCCAATTCTGCAAAACCCTCAACAAATAAGAGTACATCATGACCCAACAACTCCAGAACATCATCGACCAGGCCTGGGACGACCGCGCCAACATCAACCCGGCCAACGGCGCCGCCGAACTGCGCGACGCCGTGTCGCACGTGATCGCCGGCCTGGACGCGGGCACCATCCGCGTGGCCGAAAAAACCAGCGGCGACTGGGTGGTCAACCAGTGGGTCAAGAAAGCCGTGCTGCTGTCCTTCCGCCTCGAAAACAACGTGCAGATGCCGTCCGACGGCACCATGCAGTTCTACGACAAGGTCCCGACCAAGTTCGCCAACTACACCGCCGAAGATTTCGCCAAGGGCGGCTTCCGCGTGGTGCCGCCTGCCGTCGCGCGTCGCGGCTCCTTCATCGCCAAGAACGTGGTGCTGATGCCTTCCTACGTCAACATCGGCGCCTATGTCGATGAGGGCGCGATGGTCGACACCTGGGCCACCGTCGGTTCCTGCGCCCAGATCGGCAAGAACGTCCACCTGTCCGGCGGCGTCGGCATCGGCGGCGTGCTGGAACCAATGCAAGCCAATCCGACCATTATCGAAGACAACTGCTTCATTGGCGCCCGTTCGGAGATCGTCGAAGGCGTGATCGTCGAAGAGAACTCGGTGATCTCGATGGGCGTGTACATCGGCCAGTCGACCAAGATCTACGACCGCGCCACCGGCGAAGTGACATACGGCCGCGTGCCTGCCGGTTCGGTGGTCGTCTCCGGCAACCTGCCATCGGAAGACGGCAAGTACTCGCTGTACTGCGCGGTGATCGTCAAGCGCGTCGACGCGCAGACCCGCTCCAAGACCGGCATCAACGAACTGCTGCGCGGTATCTAAACCCGCACGGCCAAGCTGGGTCAGACCCATGAAGGGTCTGACCCTGCGGCATATCTATGGCCGGCGGCAAACGCATGGGCAGGGAGTCGGACCCTTCGGGTCCGACCCCGGCATCAAGGTTCTGGGGTAAAACTGAGGAGAGTGCCATGGCAATGGACCGCCTGTTCCAGCTGATGAAGGAAAAAAACGCGTCGGACATGTTCTTCGCGGTGAACTCGCCGGTACACATCAAAATCAACGGCAACCTGATCCCCATCAACCAGCAAAAGCTCGAACCGGACAACATCCAATCGCTGCTGGCCGAAATCGCCACCCCGGCGCAGATGGAGGAACTGGCCACGACCAATGAGCTGAACATGGGCGTATCGGTGCCGAACCTGGGCCGCTTCCGCCTGTCCGCGTTCAAGCAGCGCGGCAGCATCTCCGCCGTGTTCCGCTTCGTGCCGGCCAATGTCCCGGTGCTGGCGGATTTGCAGCTGCCGCCCATCCTGGCGGACCTGATCATGGAAAAGCGCGGCCTGCTGCTGCTGGTCGGCTCGACCGGCTCCGGCAAGTCGACCACCATCGCCTCGATGCTGGATCACCGCAACGAACTGCGCTCGGGCCATATCCTGACGCTGGAAGATCCGATCGAGTATCTGTTCAAGAACAAGAAATCCATCGTCAACCAGCGCGAGATCGGCAGCGACGCCAAGGACTTCTACACCGCGCTGCGCAACTCGATGCGCCAGGCGCCGGACTGCATCCTGATCGGCGAGATCCGCGACAAGGAAACCATGGCGGCGGCGCTGGCCTACGCGCAGTCGGGCCATCTGGTGCTGGCGACGCTACACGCCAACAACAGCTATAACGCGCTAAACCGTATTATCAGTTTCTACCCGATCGAAAACCGCGCCGCGCTGTTGCAGGATCTGTCGTCGACGGTCAAGGCCATCGTCTCGCAGCGGCTGGTCCGCTCGATCAACGGCGGTACGCGCACGGCGGCGGTCGAAGTGATGGTCAACACGCGCTACATCTCCGACCTGATCGAAAAAGGCGAAATCGGCCAGATCAAGGAAGCGATGGAAAAGAGCATGTCGCCCGGCTCGCAATCGTTCGAACTGGCCTTGCTCAAGCTGGTGCAGGACGGTTTGATCAGCCAGGACGAAGCCCTGGCCAACGCCGATTCCGCCACCAATCTGCTGTGGCTCTTGAATAATGGCCCGGACAGCAAAACCGCCCAGGCCGAGCCGCAAGCCCCGGCCAAGCCCGCCGACGAGGCGTCCTTCACCGAGTTCACCCTCAATACCTGACGCCCAGCCGATCACTCGGCGCTCACTAGGCGATCACGCCACCACCGTCCACCAGCACGGTGGAACCGGTGGCGAACGGCGTCGTCACCAGATACACGATGGCGTTGGCGATATCCTCCGGTTGGCCGACGCGCTTCGCTGGCAAGCGCGCCGCCGCGCCTTCGAACATGCTGTTGCGCGCCTCCTCGCTCATGCGCGACCAAAGCTCCGTGGCGATCAATCCCGGCGACACCGTATTCACGCGCACCGGCGACAGCTCCAGCGCCAGGCCGCGTCCCAACGCATCCAGCGCCGCGTTGATCGCTCCCTGCAGCACCGACGTCTTGCTGGGCCGCTCGGCGAGAAAGCCCGACACCAGCGTCAGCGAACCGCCGGGAACGATCCTCGCGGCCCGCGCCACGCGGTAGGCGCCCCAGAACTTGCTGTTCATCGCCGCATACGCATCGACCAGCGGCAGTTGCCGCACCGGGCCGGACGCCGTTTGCGCGGCGGAGATCACAACGTGATCGTATTCGCCCTGCGCAGCGAAGAACGCCTCCAGTCCCGCATCGTTGGTCGTATCGAGGACGGCGGTGCGGACCGTGCCACCGATCTGCGCCGCAGCCGCCTGCAACTTGGCCGGATCGCGCGAAGCGATGGTGACGTCCGCGCCCAATTCCGCCAGCGCCTTGGCCGCCGCCGCGCCGATGCCGGAGCTGCCGCCGACGACCAGTACTTTTTTGCCTTCGAGTTTGCTCATGATGGACTCCTTAGTTAAATGGTTTCGGTTTCGCGCAGCGTGTTGCGGGCGCTCGATGCATAACGTGCGATTTCGTCTTTGCGCATAAAGACTACGCCTGGATGCGATTTGGCGTAGCGCAGGAACTCGTCCCACACTTTCACCATCTGGGGCGAACCGCTGATGCGATCATGCGCGCTGACCGACATCATGCGGCGGCGCGTCGCGCCCTCTTCGTACAGCTGGTCGAAGTCCAGCTTGATCTGTTCCAGGAACTGGCTCGGCGAATAATTGCGGCCTTCGATCAGCAGGATGTCGTTGTTGCGCAGCGTGTAAGGCACCACGACGAAATCCTTGCCGTTGACCTGTTCGATGAACGGCTCGTCGCGGCTCAGGTCATCGATGTGGTAGGTGTAGCCCAGCTCCTGCAACAGCGGCAGCGTGTTCGGGCCGCGCCGCAGCCAGTTGCAGTTGTAGCCGGTCGGACGCTGGCCCGTGACCTGCTCCACCATGTCGGCGCCCTCGATCAGGAACTGGCGCTCCTGGGCGCGGCTCATCGCATACTGTGAACTCCAGCGCGGGCCATGGCCAGCCGCCTCATGGCCACGGCGCACGATCTCCTGCGCCAGCTGCGGATGGCGGCGCACCGCCTCACCGATCATGTGCGACGTCACCTTGATGCCGTGCTTGTCCCACAGATCCAGCATGCGCGGGATGCCTTCGCGGTAGCCGTAGGCGAACCAGGTGTTGGTGACCAGGTCGGCCGGCACGCTGGCCGGGAAGTCGACTTTGGGGAACGGGCTGTCCGTACCTTTCGGTGGCTGACCACCGGCCTCGAACTGCATCGAGATCGAAATCGCCAGTCGCGCGCCGCCCGGCCAGAACTCACCGGCTCCGGCGCCGGCGCCGGTCGCGGGGGCCGCTGCGGAAGCCGGCAAGGCTTGCGCCAGCAGGCCGCCGGCCGCCAAAGCGCCTGCCTGGCCCAGGAAGTTGCGGCGAGTTGTGGTGTGCTCGTGGTTCATCATCTCTCCTTCAGCAATAGTTTGGTGGTCGATGTGGCTATAATAGGAGCCTTACGACGCCGGATATAGCCCAGGCCCGGAGAAAGATATTCTCCATTTCACGAAGAATGAAGCCATGATCGACGACCTTCCCGCCCTCGCCGCCTTCGCCCGCATCGTCAGCGCGGGCAGCATGTCTGCCGCCGCCCGTGAACTGGACCTGCCGCTGTCGGTGGTCAGCAAGCGGCTGGCGCAGCTGGAGAAGAGCATCGGCGTGCGGCTGTTGCAACGCACGACACGGCGCCAGGCGCTGACCGAAGAAGGCGCGCTGTTTCACGCGCGGGTGCTGCGCATCCTGGAAGAGATCGAACATGCCGAGTCGATGCTGTCGCAGAGCCGCAGCGAAGTGAGCGGCCTGCTGAGGGTGACGGCGCCGGGTGAATTCGGCCGCCAGCACATCGTCCCCATCGTCGCCGACTTCCAGCGCCAGCATCCGCAACTGACGGTGCAACTGGACCTCAGCGACGCGGTGCTGAATTTGCTTGAAAGCGGCCATGACATGGCGATCCGCTTCGGCAATGTGGAAACGGCGACGACGATCGCGCGCCGGCTGGCGCCGAACTACCGCGTCGCCTGCGCCGCACCGGCGTATCTGGCGCAATACGGCACGCCCAGCGATCCGGCGGACCTGGTCCACCACCGCTGCATCCTGATCGGCGACCAGCGCCGCGCCGACTGGCGCTTCGGCGAAGAAAAGGTGACGGTGCGGGTGACCGGCGCCCTGATCACCAACGACGGCCAGGCCGCGCACGCGCTGGCCTTGCAGGGCGCCGGCATCGTCGTCAAATCGATCTGGGACGTCGGCGACGACATCCTGTCCGGCCGCCTGCAACGCGTACTGCCGGCCCACTCCATGCCCACCGCCCCGCTGCAGGCGATCTTCGCCCACAACCGTAATATGGCACCGCGCGTGCGCGCCTTCGTCGACTATCTGCAAGTACGCCTGCAACAAGCCTGGCGCTGGGACCAGCCCGCGTCGGGCTGACGCCATGCTATCCTATAGGGTTACTACGCTTCCGATCATCATGACTACTACTCTCTACGGCATCCCCAACTGCGACACCGTCAAGAAGGCCCGCGTGTGGCTGGCGGCCCAGCAGCAGGAATTCACTTTCCACGATTTTAAAAAGCAGGGCCTGACGCGCGAGATCGTCGCCGGTTGGCTCAAGCATCTGCCGCGCGATGTGCTGGTGAACCGCAAGGGCACCACCTGGCGCGCGCTGTCCGATGAGCGCAAGGCCTCCATCGTCGACGACGACGCGGCCATCGCGCTGATGCTGGAGAACCCTTCCGTCATCAAACGCCCGGTGCTCGACAAGGACGGCACTTTCGCCGTCTCCTTCTCCGACGCCCAGTACCAACAAATCTTCAACAAATAATATGACCCCATCCAAGACCCTGGCGCTGACCGAAAAGCTGATCGCCCTCTCCTCCGTCACCCCCGACGATAAAGGCTGCCAGCAGCACCTGATCGATCTGCTGTCGCCGCTGGGCTTCGTCTGCGAGACCATCGAGTCGAACGGCGTGACCAATCTGTGGGCGCGCAAAGGCACTACCTCGCCGGTGCTGGTGTTCGCCGGCCATACCGACGTAGTGCCGACCGGCCCCGCCGAAAAATGGCAGTCCGCCCCCTTCATCCCGACCCACCGCGACGGCAAACTGTATGGCCGCGGCGCCGCCGACATGAAGACCTCGATCGCCGCCTTCGTCGTCGCCTGCGAGGAGTTCATCGCCGCCCACGCCGACCACAAAGGCTCGATCGCCTTCCTGATCACCAGCGACGAGGAAGGCCCGGCCACCGACGGCACCGTCATCGTCTGCAATCTGCTCAAGGAACGCGGCGAGACGCTGGACTACTGCATCGTCGGCGAACCGACCTCCGACGAGACGCTGGGCGACATCATCAAGAACGGCCGTCGCGGCTCGCTGTCCGGCAAACTGACGATCAAGGGCGTGCAAGGCCATATCGCCTATCCGCAGCTGGCGCGCAACCCGATCCACCTGGCCGCGCCGGCGCTGGCCGAGCTGGTGGCCGAGGTTTGGGACAACGGCAACGAGTATTACCTGCCCACTTCCTGGCAGATGTCCAACATCAACGCCGGCACCGGCGCCAACAACGTGATCCCGGGCGAGATGGTCATCGACTTCAACTTCCGCTTCTCGACCGCCAGCACGCACGAGGAACTGAAACGCCGCGTCCACGCCATCCTGGACAAGCACCAGCTGCACTACGACCTGAAATGGGCGCTGAGCGGCCTGCCGTTCCTGACCCCGCGCGGCACGCTGAGCGATGCGCTGTCGGCTGCGATCAAGTCCGAAACCGGCGTCGAGACCGAGCTTTCCACCACCGGCGGCACCTCGGACGGACGCTTTATCGCTCAGATCTGCCCTCAAGTGATAGAATTCGGGCCTCCCAACGCAAGTATCCACAAGATCGACGAGCATATCGAGCTGCGTTTTGTCGATCCGCTGAAGAATATCTACCGCCGAACCCTGGAAAACCTGCTGGCCTGAGTACCGAGGCCTCAGCGGCGCGGCGTGCGCAAACCGATTACTGTTTTACCGAGATAGCCATGAACACGACTCCTTTCACCACGCCGCGCGACCTGTTGCGCCACGCCGTCACCCGCTTCAACACCGCCAAGCTGTTTTTCGGCCACGGCAGCGTTGAGGCTTTCGACGAAGCCGCCTACCTGATCCTGCACACCCTCAAGCTGCCGCTGGACCGCCTGGAGCCGTTCCTGGACGCCAAGCTGCTGCCGGAGGAAATCGAGGCGGTGCTGGCGGTGATCGCGCGCCGCACCGACGAACGCGTGCCGGCCGCCTACATCACCAACGAGGCGTGGCTGGGGACTTACAGCTTCTACGTCGACGAGCGCACCATCGTGCCGCGTTCCTTCATCGCGGAGCTGATTCCGGAATACTTCGCTCCGTGGGTCAACGAGCCTGAAAACATCGCCAATGTGCTGGAACTGTGCACGGGCTCCGGCTGCCTGGCAATCATGCTGGCCGACGCCTTCCCGGACGCGCACGTGGACGCGGTCGACATCTCGGCCGATGCGCTGGAAGTGGCGAAGAAAAACGTCGCCACCTACAAGCTGGAAGACCGCCTGACGCTGATCCAGTCCGACCTGTACGCCAATGTGCCGGACAAGAAGTACGATCTGATCATCACCAACCCGCCATACGTGAACTCGTCGTCGATGAGCAAGCTGCCGATGGAATACCGCGCCGAGCCTGAACTGGCGCTCGACGGCGGCAAGGACGGCATGGACCTGGTGCGCAAGATCGTCGCCGGCGCCGCCGAACGACTGACCGACGACGGCATCCTGATCGTCGAAATCGGCAACGAGCGTGAATTCGCCGAAGCCGCATTCGGTGAACTGGGCCTGACCTGGCTCACCACCAGCAACGGCGACGACATGGTCTTCCTGCTGACCGCCGACCAACTTAAGCTGTAAACAACCCCGCACCCCGCACGCTGGGGTCGGACCCCGTGCGGGGTCCGACCCCGGTTTGCCGGGTTCACCGTAGAAGAGCAATATGATTCGCTTTATTCAAGTAAGCCTGATGCGCGGTATTAAGCCGCTGCTGGAACAGGTCGATGTCACCCTCAACCCAGGCGACAAGATCGGCCTGATCGGCGCCAACGGCGCCGGCAAATCCAGCCTGTTCGCGATGATGCGCGGCGAGCTGCACCCGGACCAGGGCGAGATCGACTTTCCGGCCAAATGGCGCGTCGCTTACGTAGCACAGGAAACCCCGCCGCTGGACCGCGCGGCGCTCGACTACGCCATCGACGGCGACGTCACCCTGCGCAAGCTGGAAGCGGAACTGGTACGACTGGAATCGGAACCCGAATCGACCGAGAACGGCATCGCCATCGGCGAAATCTACAGCGCCCTGGCCGACGCCGACGCCTACACCGTGCAGTCGCGCGGCGAGCAGCTGCTGCTCGGCCTCGGCTTCACCATCGACCAGATGCAGCAACCGGTCGCCAGCTTCTCCGGCGGCTGGCGCATGCGCCTGAACCTGGCGCAGGCGCTGATGTGCCCATCCGACCTGCTGCTGCTCGATGAACCGACCAACCACTTGGATCTGGACGCGATCATCTGGCTGGAAGATTGGCTGAAACGCTACGCCGGCACGCTGCTGATCATCTCCCACGATCGCGACTTCCTGGATGAAGTGGTGAATGTGGTGGTGCACATCGATGAACGCAAACTGAAACGCTACTCGGGCAACTACTCGTCCTTCGAACGTCAGCGCGCGGCGCAGATGATCCTGGCCGCCGGCGCGCTGGAAAAGCAGCAGCGCAAACGCGCCCACCTAGAATCCTTCGTCAACCGCTTCAAGGCGCAGGCCTCCAAGGCCCGCCAGGCACAGAGCCGCATGAAGGCGCTGGCCAAGATGGAAGAACTGGCGCCGTTGCGCGCCGCCGCCGAATTCTCGTTCGAATTCCGCGAGCCGCTGAGCGCACCGAATCCGCTGCTGGTGATGGAAGACGTCAACGCCGGCTACGCGATCGAAGACGAAGCGACCGGCGAGATCACCCACAAGACCATCGTCAACAAGATCAAGTTCTCCTTGCAGATCGGCCAGCGTATCGGCCTGCTGGGCGTGAACGGCGCCGGCAAGTCGACGCTGATCAAGACCATCGCCGGCGAACTGGCGCCGCTGACCGGCGACGCCACGCTCGGCAAGGGCCTGAACATCGGCTACTTCGCCCAGCACCAGGTGGAGATGCTGCGTCACGACGAATCGCCGCTGTGGCACCTGGCCAAGATCGCGCCGACGGTGCGCGAGCAGGAGCTGCGCAACTTCCTGGGCGGCTTCAACTTCCCGGGCACCATGGTCACCAGCTCGATCGCGCCGTTCTCCGGCGGCGAGAAGGCGCGCCTGGCGTTGGCGCTGATCGTCTGGCAGCGTCCCAACCTGCTGCTGCTCGATGAACCGACCAATCACCTGGATCTGGAAACCCGCGAGGCGCTGACCGAGGCGCTGGCGCAGTTCGAGGGCACGCTGGTGGTGGTATCCCACGATCGCCATCTGCTGCGCGCCACCACCGATGAATTCATCATCGTCGCCGACGGCAAGCTGCAGCCGTTCGACGGCGATCTGGACGACTACAAGGACTGGCTGTTCAAGACCAAGCTGGGTAAAGGCACCGACGTGCTGCCGGCCGCCGGAAAGGCCAACAAGACCGACTTCCCGGTGACCTCGCCGGTCGCGCCGCCGGTGGCTGCCGCGCCGGCCGCGGTCAGCAAGGACCAGAAGCGCCAGCAGGCGGAAGACCGCCAGCGCCTGGCCACGCTGCGCAAGCCGCTGGAACAGAAGATCAAGCGCCTGGACGATCAAATCGCCAAGCGCGCCGCGCAGAAAGCCGAAGTGGATGAGAAGCTGGGCGACTCGTCGATCTACGACGCCGCCAACAAGGCCAAGCTGAAACAGCTGCTGGCGGACCAGAGTTTCTTCACCAAGGATCTGGGTCAGCTGGAAGCGGAGTGGTTGGAATTGCAGGAACAGTTGGAAGCGCTGGCTTAAGCAGCCTGGCGGGCGCCGAACGGTATTTTTCGGATCGACATCAGCTTATCGATGTCGACCACGATCAGCCGGCGCCCGTCCACCTCCCCCAGGCCGAGCAGGTAATCCACCGCGCCGGCGCCCGCTATCGGCTGGATCTCGTCCAGCGTCAGCGACACGATATCCGTCACGCCATCCACCACCATCCCCATCACGCAGCTCGATAGCTTGAGGATGATCACGTCCGTCAGCGGATCGTGCGCCGGCGGGCGCGGGCCGAACGCGATGCGCATGTCGACGATCGGCATGATCACGCCGCGCGACACCACCACGCCGCTGACGATCTCGCCGTCCGATGTCAGCCGCTCCAGCGCCTGCAACGGCCGCAGCTCCTGCACCTTGCTGAAGTCCAGCGCGTAATCGAGTCCGCCGAGCCGGAACGCCAGATACTGGCTCGACTGGCTCGCGGCTTGGGTGATCGAAGAAGACATGATGATCCTTTCGTCCGGGACGTGCGGTGACGGGCATGTGACATCGTACCCGCGCCCTTCGCCGCCGGCGTTGATAGTTGTCAAGCAACGCCGGCACGGTGAGGCGCGTTTGCTACAATGTCCCGATGAATCCAGACTTTCCTCTCGCCGGCATCCGCGTCCTCGATCTGACACGCTTGCTGCCCGGTCCCGTCGCCACCATGCATCTGGCGGATATGGGGGCGGACGTGACCAAGATCGAAGACCCCGGCGCGGGAGACTACGCGCGGGTCATGGGGCCGGTGCGCGCCGAGGTGTCGCAGTTTTTCGTCGCAGTCAATCGCGGCAAGCGCTTGTTGCGCATGGATCTGAAGGATGCCGCGCAGCGCGAACAGTTGCTGGCGATGGTGGAAACGGCCGATGTGCTGGTCGAAAGTTTCCGGCCCGGCGTGATGGATAAACTGGGCCTGGGCTGGGACACGCTGCGCGCGCGCAATCCGAAGCTGGTGATGTGCGCGATCTCGGGCTATGGGCAGCTTGGGCCGTTTGCGCAGCGGGCCGGGCACGATATCAACTTCATCGCTTACGCCGGCATGCTTGAGCAGAACGCCGGTGCGGACGGTGCGCCGGTGCTGCCCAATCTGCAGCTGGGCGATCTGCTGGGCGGCGCGCAATCGGCGTTGCAGGGCATCCTGGCGACGCTGGTGGCGGTGAAGATGGGCGGCGCGGGCCGCTTGGTCGATGTGTCGATGGCCGATGCGGTGCTGGCGCATAATCTGATGCCGCTGGTGGCGCTCAACAACGGCGCGCCCGCCGCGCCGGGACGCGATCTGTTGACCGGCGGCGTGCCTTGCTACGGCGCGTATCGCACCGCCGATGGTCGTCACATGGCGGTCGGCGCGCTGGAGCTCAAGTTCTGGCAAGCCTGCTGCGATGTGCTCGGACGCCCCGATTTGAAGGGCCGCCATTGGCAATCCGGCCAGCAGGTCGGGGGCGAGGATGCGATGGCCGTCAGGACGGAACTGGATGCGCTCTTTGCCACGCGTACCTTGACGCAGTGGACCGAGGCGTTCGCGGACGTGGATTGCTGCGTGTCGCCGGTGCTGCGCACCGATGAGGCGCTGGCGCATCCGCTGTTCCGCGACATGGTCGCGCGCCGTTCGCATGAGACGGAAGGCGAGTATTGGGCGCTGCTGCCGGCGGTGAGGTTTTCGTCGTGATCGATATTAATGAGGTGGAGTTCAATGCCATCCGCGCGCAGGGACCGGGTGGGCAGAACGTCAACAAGGTGTCCAGCGCGGTGCACCTGCGCTTCGATATCGCCAACTCTTCGCTGCCGGAGCATATCAAGGAGCGCATGCTGGCCATGCGCGACCAGCGCATCACCAAGGATGGCGTGGTGGTGCTGAAGGCGCAGCAGTCGCGCAGTCAGGAGGCCAATAAGGAAGAGGCCTTGCGCCGTTTGCAGGAGCTGGTCGACAGCGTGAAGGTGCTGCCCGCCGTGCGTCGCGCGACCAAGCCGACGCGTAGTTCGCAGCGCAAGCGTTTGGACGGCAAGACCAAGGATGGTGAGCGCAAGCAGTTGCGGGGCAAGGTCAGCCTGTAGCGATGCGCAGCAGCTGGTGCGCGCCGAGGATCACCAGGCCGGCGAAGAAGCAGCGGCGGAACAGGGCCGGGTGCATGCGGTCGCGCAGCCATTGGCCGAGCAGCATGCCGCAGGCGGCCGGCAGCAGCGCCAGGAACGAGCCGCCGGCCGCCGATGCGTGCCACTGGCCGCGGCACGCCAGCATCACCGCCAGCGCCAGCGTGCCGACGGTGAAGGTCATGCCGAGCGCTTGCACCAGATCGTCCTTGTCGAGGTCCAGCGCTTGCAGGTAGGGCGCGACCGGCATCACGAACACGCCGGTGACGGCGGACATGGCGCCCGTCGCCGCCCCGGCCAACGGCCCCGCCCAGCGCTGATGCCGCGCCGCGACCCGCATCCGCCAGCCGGTCAGTCCCAGCAAACCGTAAGCCACCAGCGCCAGACCGAGCACAGCTCCCGCCATCCCCGCAAGCGCATCTTCCTCCGCCCCGCGCGCGCGCGCCATGCCATCCGCTGCGCCGCCCCCGACCGCGCCTGGGGTACTGGCCGGGCCGGCGGCACGCGCCGCGCTGCCCGCAATGGGCGCGCTGCCGAGTGCCGCTCCGCCCTCCCCGCCACCGGCCATCCAGGCCGCTGCGGCGCCGACGATGGCGGTGCCGACGCAGACGCCGACCAGCAGCCCCCTGAAACGCAGCCATAACGGGTAGAGCGCCGGCCCGGCCGCCAGTTGCCAGACATTCGTTACAGACGAAGGCACGATGAGCAGCGCCGCTGCCTCCAAGGGTGGCATGCGCAAGGTCAGCAGCGCCACGGCCACCGTCGGCAACCCCATCCCGGTCACGCCTTTGACCAGCCCCGCCAGCACGAAAACCAGCCCGATAAACAATATTGAAGTATCCATACCCACCATTCTGCCCGCCCGCGCCCCATCTGAAAATCTGGAATATACTGAGCCAGACTTCGCATTATCCATAGGCTGCTTCCATGCGCTTCGACCTGACCGACCTGAAACTGTTCGTCCATATCGCGGAAAGCGGCAGCATCACGGCCGGCGCGCAACTGGCGAACCTGGCGCTGCCCTCGGCCAGCGCCCGCATACGCGGCATGGAAGAAGCGCTCAAGGTGCCGCTGCTGCAACGCGGCCGGCGCGGCGCCGAGCCCACCGAAGCGGGCCGCACTCTTCTGCACCATGCCCGCGCCATCGCCCGTCAGGTGGACGACATGCGCGCCGACCTGGCGGAATTCGCCACCGGCCTCAAAGGCCAGGTGCGCCTGCTCTGCAACACCTCCGCCATGACCGAGTTCCTGCCCGACGCCCTGGCGGCCTTCCTCGCCACCCACCCGCAACTGAGCATCGACCTGGAGGAAAAGCTCAGTCGCGAGATCGTGCAAGCGGTCATCGACGGCGCCGCCGACATCGGCATCGCCACCGACGCCGTCGACAGCTCCGCCCTGCAAACCTTCCCCTTCCGCGACGACCCGCTGGTGCTGGCGATGGCGCGCGATCATCCGCTGGCACGGCAGTTGGGCAAGAAGCGCCACATCTCCTTCGCCGACGCGCTCAGCCACGACTTCATCGGCATGGCCGGCGACAGCGCGCTGCAGCGGCACGCGGCCGAACAGGCGGCCAGGCTGGGACTGCGGCTGCACTGCAAGATCAGGCTGCGCAGCTTCGAAGCGATGTGCCGCATGGCGGCCAGCGGCGCCGGACTGGCGCTGCTGCCGGAAGCGGCGGCGATCCGCCACAACGGCGACGACCGTCTGCGCATAGTGAAGTTGAATGATGCCTGGGCCGACCGCAAGCTGCTGATCTGCGTGCGCGACCACGACGCCCTGCCCGCCCACACGCGCGAGCTGATCGCCGCGCTAAGAAGAATCTAATCCGATTCGAGGTGCCAGTCGATCGGCCCGACATGGCCCGAGAACAGCTTCTCCATGCCCGGCACGGCGGTGCGCACCTTGGCCTTGACCTCCTTGGCAGGACGATCGTGCGCCGCCGGACCATCCGGCACGAAGCTCATGGTCCGCAGCAGCACATCGCCGGTCAGCAGCTGCACCGAACAGCGCGAGCCGCGCATCACCGCCGTCTTCTGCCGCTGCACCTTGGTGACCTCCTCCTCCGCCTGCTCCTGCTGCACCTGCGCCGCCTTCATCGCCAGCGAGATCTTGGCCACCGCCCGCAGCGACGGCCCGACCGCCTCCGCCATCTTATGGAACAAGGGTTCCTGCTCCGGCGTCAGCGTCACCTCGCGCTTGCGCACGCGGGTCGCCAGCGTCAGGTAATTGCGCACCTCGGTCTGGCCGGTGATCTCGTCCATCTCCTCCTTGCGCGACTTGGCCTCGCGCAGCGCCTGCGCCACTTTAGGCTGCAGCTCCGCGATCTTCTTGTCGAACTTGGACGTATCCGGCACCAGCGTGTAAAGCAGCATCTCGCTGTTCTTGCGCGGACCGGCATGCACGATCTCGATGCGGCGCGCGGCGATGGCGCAGCCTTCCGCCACCTTGATGACGACTTCCTCCGCCATGATCTCGCAGTTGCTCGCCTCGCCGATCACCACCCGCGTGCCGGAGATGATGCAGCTTTCGGCGCGCGCCAGCGCCACCTCGCCTTTCTTCGTTTGCAGCACCGCGCCGGACGCCACGCCCTGCACCCGTATGCCGCCGTCGACGTTGACGGCCGAGCCGCCCATCAGGTTGCGGCTTAAAACGATGTCGCCGCCGCGCGAGTTGATATTGCCGAACACGTTGCCGTGGATGGTGATGTTGCCACCCTCGACCGAACGCTGCTCCTGCACGTCGCCGAATTCCTCGTACTCGCCGGTCAGCTGCAGATTGCCGGTGGTGCGCGCGCTCACGCCCTCGCGGCTGATGATCTTGGGGCCGATGGAGATGCGCTTACTGCCCGGGTCCACGCTGAGGAAGCCTTCCACCGCCGACAACAGGAACTCGCCGTCGCGCAGGCTCTCGATTACCGTACCCTCGCCGGCGACGCTGGTCAACTCGATATCCTTGGGCACCGGCGGCTCCAGCACCAGGCCGGACAACTCGAAGCCGCGCACACCCGGCGCGCGCGGCACCTTGCGCAGCAGTTTGACGTGCGGCTTCACCTGCGGGAAGCGGTTCTGGAACGCCTGAAGATCGAGCCGCCCATCCGACATTTCGCGCGGCGCGTTGCTGCGGTGGATATCCTGCGACACCTCGACGATGGCGGCGTCGCGCCCCGGCATCGCGTTCAGCCGCCGCGCCACGATGATGCGCGCCAGCCGCCCGGTGGCGATCACGTCGCGCACCGCCGGCGCGTCGATGCCGAAGCGGATGCCCTTGACCCACATGTCGGAGACGAATTCGTCGAAGTTCAGGCGCGCGGGCTGCGGCGGCATGTCGGGCACCTCGAAGAACACCGGCTCGAAATAGTATTCGGCCTCGCCGTTGATCACCTTGAAGGTTTTATACAGGCCGCGGCGCGGCGCATGGAAAGGCTCGATGCTGTCGGCGAAGCGCAGCAGCGGCTTGCCGCGCAGGCTCTCCGGCAGGTCCGGGCCGCAGTTGTACAGCATCTTGGTGAAGACGGCATAATCGAGACCGGCGAAATAGGCGCTGCTGAGGAAGATCTGGCTGACCGCCGACAGGCACGACACCGCCGAGGCGTCCGCCTCGAAGTAGATGCCGTCCGCGCGCTTGACGATCGCTGCAGGCAGATCACCTTCCGCAGTTTGTTCCAGCGCCGTCGCGTCGTCTGACACAGTCTATCCCCATGAATACGTACGTCGGGGCCGAGCCCCTTCACATTTTTGATCTTAGCTCAAGATTAGCATGAACGGCGCCGCTTGCGCCATGCCTAAACCGGCGCCGGACGAAGGCGCGAATTCAAGTGCCAGTCCAGCGAACCCGCGCTCTCGGCGAACAGCAGTTCGCCGCCGCTCGGCGTGCCGCGCAGGCGCTGCTTGATATCCTTGGGCGGCAGCTGCGTCAGCGCCGTGGTGTCGGCGCCGAACAGCATGGTGCGCACCAGCGTCTCGCCGCTCACCATATGCAAGCCGCAGCGCGCGATGCCCGCCGCTTCCACCTTCTGCTCGATCACCCGCGCCAGCCGGTCCGACAACAGCTTGTGCTGCGTATGACCCGCCTGCAGCTCCAGCTTCAACTTGTTGATGGCTTGCAGATCGCTCGCCACCGCGCCGGCGATCTTGCGCAGGACCTGGCCCTGTTCCGCCGTCAGCGTCAGCTCCTGCGTGCGCAGCTTGGCCGCCAGCGCCAGATAGCGGCGCACGTCCGGCAGCGCGGCGATGCGCTCCATCTCCGCGACGCACGCCTGGTTGGACTGGTCGAAGGCGGCCAGGCGCACATCGAGGTCCGCGATCTCCTGGTCGAACTGGGCCACATCCTTGACCAGCACATAGATGATCATCTCGGTGCGGCGACGCGGACCGGCGCTTTCGATGTCCACGTTACGGCCGGCCACGGCGCAGCCCTCCGCCACCGAGATCACGATCTCGTCGGCGATGATCTCGCAATTCGACGCCTCCTCGATCTTGACGCTGCCGCCGGAAATCACGCAGTTCTCGGCGCGCGTGATGGTGATCCTGCCTTTCCCGGTATGGATCACCGAATTCGATGCCACGCCGGCGATGCTGATAGAACCGTCGGCGTTGGTGATGCTGCCGCTGACCAGGTTCCGGTCCAGCACCACTGTGCCGCCGCGTGACGTGATATTGCCGTAGACGTTGCCATGCACCGTGATGTCGCTGCCGGTGACGTCGCGCTGCTCCTGCACGTCGCCGTACTCCTCGTAGGCGCCGGCCAGTTCCAGGTTGCCGGTGGTGCGGCCGCTGACGCCTTCCGTGCTGACGATCTTGTCGGTGATGGAGATGCGGCTGGACTTGGCGTCCACGCTGAGAAAACCCTCGCGCGTGGAGACCAGATATTCGCCGTCCTCCAGCTCGCGCGCCTCGGTGCCGTCGCCGGCATAGAAACGCAGCGTCAAATCCTTGGGCGGCTGCGGCGCGGTCATGCGGCCGCTCAGGTCGAAGCCCGGCAGGCCGGGCACGGCCGGCTGCTTTTTCAGCAGCCGCATATTCTCCTTGATTTGCGGGAAGCGGTTCTCGAAGCTTTGCAGGTCGACGCGGCCGTCGGCGCGCGCCTTGGGCGCATCGCTGCGATGCAGCTCGGACGCGACTTCCACCACGGTGGCGTCCTGACCCGGCTCCGGCTCCAGGTCGGAAGCGAAGGTGATGCGATCCGGCTTGGCGGCGGCGATGGCGGTAGATACCGCCGCCACGTCGATGCCGAAGTGGATCCCCTTGTTCCACATGTCGGCGACGAATTCGTCGATGTCGAGGCGGGTCTGGCGCTCGGGAATCACGGTGCCGTCGGGCAGCGTGGTCTCCTCGATGTACAGCAGCTCGAAATAGTATTCGGCATAGCCGCTGCCCATCTTAGGATTCTTGTACAGGGCGCGGCGGGCGGCGTCGAACAGCCGCACGTCGCCGGCCAGCCGCAGCGCTTCGACCGCGCCCAGCTCCGGGCCGACGTCATACAGCGCCTTGATCAACACGGGGTAATTGAGACCGGTGAAATAATAGCCGGACTGGAAGACATGTCCGACCGCGGCGATCAACGCCGGCTTGGCCATGCCCAGATCGATATAAATACCGTCCGCGCGCTTGAGCAAGCCGATGGGTAGCTCTGCCGGTGCAACATCATCAACCACGATCTTCCTCCAAACGGCACGCTTGGGCCGAAAGGCGTTGCGTGTAATTAATTTATATTACACGCGCACTAAGGAAAAATAAGGGGATTCAATACAGAAAACCACACAACTGTGAAGATATTGATACAGATCAATAATAATTAAATAACAATCGTGTGTTTTTGATATGGATCGATCAGCGGCGCGGCGGATTCGAATAGATATCCGCGCCCACTTCGTTGATCTGGCGACGCAGGTCGCGCCGCTCGTCAGGCGTCATGCGGCCGACGCGGCGGCTCATTTCCGCGTTGCGGCTGGCCTCCTGCATGGCGCGGCGCTGTTCCTCGGCGCGCGCCTCGTAGTTGCGCTCCGGCGCCTGGCGCGATTGGTCGGACTGGCGCGCATCCTGGCGGTCGCGCGGACCGTTTTGCTGCTGGCCCTGTTGATCGCGCCGTTGCGGACCATCGCCGCCATCGGCATGCGCCATGGCTGCGCCCAACACACCGCACAGCAAAACCGAACCCATGAGGGATCGAACGCAAAAAGATGCGCTTGCTGCCGCGTGTATTTTTTTGTGGTCGATGAACATGGCGTTCCTAAAAAACTCAATCTATGCCCGCAGTGTATGATGCTTTAACTGAGGGGGTAAGGCTAATTGGGTAAAGTTTGTAACACTTTGTAATGGGTCGTCCCGGACGTTTTCGCAGGACGAATATGACGTTACCATAGCAACATGAAAATACCAAATCTGGCAGGCAAATGACTAGCACAACGACAGAATCCGGCAACACCACCGTCAACCAGCATGGCCACCAGGCCAAGATTATGGTAGTGGACGACGACGTCCGACTGCGCGATCTGCTGCGACGCTATTTAACTGAACAAGGCTTCAACGTCTTCACCGCCGAAAGCGCCACCGCCATGAACAAGCTGTGGCTGCGCGAGCGCTACGACCTGCTGGTGCTGGACCTGATGCTGCCCGGCGAAGACGGCCTGTCGATCTGCCGCCGCCTGCGCGGCGCCGGCGACCAGACCCCGATCATCATGCTGACCGCCAAAGGCGAAGACGTCGACCGCATCGTCGGCCTGGAGATGGGCGCCGACGATTACCTGCCCAAGCCGTTCAACCCGCGCGAGCTGGTGGCGCGCATCGGCGCGGTGCTGCGCAGGCGCGGTCCGGACGAGATTCCGGGCGCCCCTTCCGAGACCCCGCAATCGTTCGAGTTCGGCCAGTTCGTGCTGGACCTGGGCACCCGCACGCTGAAGAAAAATGGCGAGACGGTGCCGCTGACCACCGGCGAGTTTTCGGTACTAAAAGTATTCGCCCGCCACGCGCGCCAGCCGCTATCGCGCGAGAAGCTGATGGAGCTGGCGCGCGGCCGCGAATACGAAGTCTTCGACCGCAGCCTGGACGTGCAGATCTCGCGCCTGCGCAAGCTGATCGAGCCGGACCCGTCGAGCCCGCTGTACATCCAGACCGTCTGGGGCCTGGGCTATGTCTTCATTCCGGAGGGGCAGCCGCGCTAAGGCGCGGACGCGCGCATGAAGTTTCCGTTTCCGTTGCCGTTCTCCTTCCGTATCGCCAGCCTGAAAAGCGGCTTGTTCTGGCGCACCTTTTTCCTGCTCGGTGCCCTCACCACGACCAGCATGACCGCCTGGGTCGGCATGATCAGCGTGGTGCAGCACGAGCCGCAGGTGCAGCAGATCTCGTCGCAGGTGATCTCGGTGGTCACCATCACCCACGCCGCCCTGACCCACTCCGCGCCGGAACTGCGGCGCGAGCTGCTGCTCGACCTGGTGTCGAACGAAGGCATCCGCGTCCTGACGCTGGAGGACGACGACCTGGTCGATCCGCCGGCCGACAACGCGTTGATGCCCGACATCGAAAAGCTGGTCAAGGCCAAGCTGGGCGAGGATACCCGCTTCTCGTCCAAGGTCAACGGCGTCTCCGGCTTCTGGGTCAGCTTCAAGATCGACGACGACGACTACTGGCTGATGCTGGAGCGCGAACGCATCCGCGGCCTGACCGGGATCCAGTGGGTGGGATGGGCCAGCGTGGTGTCGGTGGTGTCGCTGCTGGGCGCGGCCTTCATCTCCAGCCTGATCAACCTGCCGCTGCGCCGCCTGACGCAGGCCACGCGCGCCTTCGCGCAGGGCAAGCGCCCGGACCCGTTGCCGGAAAAGGGCCCGATCGAAATCATGGAGGCCAACCGCAGCTTCAACCAGATGGTCGATGATCTGCAACAGGTCGAATCCGACCGCGCCGTGATCCTGGCCGGCATCTCGCACGACCTGCGCACGCCGCTGGCGCGCATGCAGCTGGAAGTGGAGATGGCCAACCTGTCCAACGACGCGCGCGAAGGCATCCAGTCCGACATCGGCCAGATGGACGCCATCATCGGCCAGTTCCTCGACTACGCGCGGCCGACCGAGGCCTCCAGCTTCGTCAACGTCGACGTCAGCGAACTGCTGCGCGACACGGCGCACGAGGCGGGCCGGATACCGGAATTGCGCGTCAGCACCGACATCGCCGACGACGCCCACGTCATGGGCAACGCCACCGATCTGAAGCGGGTGATCAACAACCTGATCGAGAACGCGCGCCGCTACGGCCGCACGCCGGGCGGCGACGCCACCGAGATCGACATCAAGTGCGCCGTCAAGGGCACGCACGCCAACAAGCGGGTGGTGATCGAAGTGCAGGACCACGGCAGCGGCGTGCCGGACGACCAGATCGACCAGCTGCTCAAGCCGTTCACGCGGCTGGACACGGCGCGCGGCCAGGCCAACGGCGCCGGGCTGGGACTGGCGATCGTCGAGCGCGTGCTGCAACGCCACGGCGCCGAATTGAATGTCAGCAATCGCGACGGCGGCGGGCTGCTGATCCAGATCGCGATGAAGGGACTGTGATGGCCGGCAGAACATTACGCCGCCTGCTGCTCGGCGCCGCCGTACTGGCCGCTGGCCATGCGGCGGCCGTCGGCCAGGGCGCGCCCGCCGGGAAGGCGGCGGCCGGAGGAACGACGGCAGGAAAAGCGCCCGCGCCGGCGCCGGTCCAGCAGCGCGACGCCACGCCGGAAGAACGCGACTCCTTCGACAGCTTTTACCGCGAGCGCCTGCCCGCCGGATTGAACGGCGCCGCATCCTTGTTCGCGCCGACGTTCGACATCTCGCGCCGGCGCGGCGAGCCGTGGCAGGTGATCGCCCGCGTCGATTCGGCGCCGCGCCACTTCGCGTCGGATCTATGCCGGCAAGTGCGCTCCAGTTTCATCTACGATGGCAAGGCGAAAAGTTGGGGGCCGTCGGCGGCCGAGCCGGAATGGCATGTGTGGCTGACGCGGCCCGACGTCGTCTGCACCGCCACGCGCTACCCGGTGCTGATGCACCCGGCCGTGCCGAAGCCCGACGTCGCCGCGCTGCTGCGCCAGCACCGCGACCTGCTGCTGCGCGCGCGCCTGTTGTTCGCCGGCAGTTCCGACTGCGCGCGCCAGCGCGCGCTGACCTTCCGCCTGGTCGCGATCGAACCATCGGCGCCGAGAGATGGCGCGCCGGTGATGTTCGGCCTGGTGTTCGAAAGCGACCGCGATACCGTGGCCAAGGTGGCCGTGCGCAGGGATCGCGGCGAGTACACGGCGTGGAACGTCAGCTGTAACGCCGGATAGGCGCCGTTCAGGCCTTGCGATTGATAGGGTGGTCGGTAGGCTCCAGCAGCTTGGTCAGCAGCAATTCCACCGAACCGTAGCCGTACAGCGAATCCGCGTCCAGCCCCTGCGTATCGTAGGGCACGGACTCCTCGCGCTCCGAGCGGCCCGGATCGGCATCGGAATACGTCACGCGCCAGGCGCGCTGCAAGGCGTCGGCGCGGCGCAGGAACTGCGGCACCGGCCAATGCGCCGGGTTCCATTCGACAACTTCACCCAGCACGCGCCAGTGGCCGCTGGCCAAGGCCATGTCGCCGCAGCGCAAGATCTTGACCGCGTCCTGCGGCTGCAAGGTGTTCAACTCTTCCACCGACGGCAGGCGCGCCAGCTTGGGACCGAACAGGTACGCGAGCATGATCTTGCTGCCCGGCGTCATCCGCGCCACCAAACCCCAGCCATAGCCGCCGTCCAGCAACGGCACGGCAAACCAGCTTCCCTCTTGATACGACTGCCTCATTCCTATCCTTTCACTACCACGAAGCAGCAGTGTAGCGGCGCGGCGCGGATCGCGGCGCACGCCTTCGCAAGCGGCGGCGGGCCGTGGCGGCGCGCGCGATGTGTGCTACACTGCGGCTTCGCTAGGGGTCCTGGAACGTAGTTCCGGGTGAGAGATACCCTTCGTACCTGATCTGGATAATGCCAGCGAAGGAAAGCGCAAATGTGGTTCTCCCCTCCTTTGATGGCTCTCTTTCGCGGCGCACAACCGTATAAGTAGAGAGCAGATATGCCCACACCAAACTTCGCAGTAACCGTCATCGCGCTGGCGATGCTCCAGGCGTTCCCGCACGCCCAAGCCGCCGACGAGACTGGCGCCGACCAACCGATGCCGGAAGTCGTCGTCACCGCCGCCAAGACCCGCGCCGCCAACGCTTCGGTGGCCGGTTTCTCCAACGCACCGCTGCTGGAAACGCCGGCCTCGGTCAGCGTGCTGACGGCGCAGCAGATGCTGGACCTGCAAATCCGCTCCACCACCGACGCCGCCAAGTTCGACGCCAGCCTCAGCGATTCGTACAACGCGGTCGGCTACGCCGAGCAGTTCTCCATCCGCGGCTTCAAGCTGGACAACGCCTCCAGCTACCGCAAGGACGGCATGGCCATTCCCGGCGACACGCAGATTCCGCTGGAAAACAAAGAGCGTCTGGAAGTCCTGAAAGGCCTGTCCGGCCTGCAAGCCGGCGTCTCGGCACCGGGCGGCATCGTCAACTACGTCACCAAGCGCCCTACCGACACGCCGCTGCGTTCGGTGGTGCTGGAGGAACGCGAACGCGGCACGCTGTACGGCGCCGTCGACCTCGGCGGCCGGTTCGAGGACACGCGCTTCGGCTACCGCGTCAACGTCGCCGCCGAACGGCTGCGTTCCTACATCAAGGGCGCGGACGGCAACCGAAAATTCGTCTCGGCCGCCTTCGACTGGCGCATCTCGCCGCAGGCGCTGTTGCAGGTCGACGCCGACTACCAGCGCAAGTCGCAAGCCACCGCGCCCGGCTACCAGCTGCTGAACAATCTGACGCTGCCCAACGTCGACGCCGATGTGATGCTCAACGACCAGCCGTGGAGCCGTCCGGTGGAAACCACCAGCAGCAACCTGGGCGCGCGCTTCGAATACAAGTTCTCGTCCGACTGGAGCACCACCGTCAGCGCCAACCAGCACCGCTTCAAGCGCGACGACTACACCGCCTTCCCTTACGGTTGCAGCGCGCAAGAGCTGTTCCCCGGCTACTGCGGCAACGGCGACTACGATGTCTACAACTACATCAGCCTGGGCGAGAAGAAATCGCCGCTGACGGTGCAGGCGCTGGTGCAAGGCCGCTTCACCACCGGCTCGCTCAAGCATGAGTTCACCGGCGGCGCGTCGCTGTTCAAGAACAGCGAGAAATGGGGCGACTACCTGTACGACTATTCGGGCGTCAGCAACATCTATCATCCGGTGGCCGTCGCGCCCGCGCCCGGCACCAGCGGTCCGACTTCGGAACGCCGCCGCGACAACGAACGCGCGCTGTTCGCGCAGGACATCCTGAACCTGAACGATCAACTCAAGCTGCACGCCGGCGCGCGCTACGTGCAGGTCCGGCGCGACGAATACGTCGGCGCCGACGACGACGGCGTGGTGCTGCCATACGCGCACACCGACGTCGGCTTCTGGCTGCCGAACGTGGCGCTGGTCTACAGCGTGCGTCCAAATGTTTCGATGTACGCGTCGTACGCGCAAGGCCTGGAGCATGGCGGCGTGGCGCCGATGGGCACCGGGAACCAGCACCGCGCGCTGGAGCCGGGCAAGTCGAAACAGGTGGAGCTGGGCATCAAGGCCGACATCCGCCAGGACCTGAGCGCCACCGTGGCGCTGTTCCAGATCCGTAAAGGGCTGGAATACACCGACGCGCAGAACGTCTACGTGCGTAACGGCGAAGCGCAGAATCGCGGCCTGGAACTGGCCTTGAACGGCCGCGCCACACGCGACCTGACGGTGGGCGTCTCGGCCACCGCGCTCAATACGCAGCAAAGCGACACCGGCAGCGCGGAGCTGGATGGCAAGCGGGTCACCGACGTCGCCGCGTTCAAGTCGTCGGTGTATGCGGACTACGCGCTGCCGCAGGTGCAGGGCCTGAAGGTCGGCGCCAACTGGCAGTACTCGGGCAAGAAAGCCTTCGACGCGGCCAACACCGTGTTCGTGCCGAGCTACCATGTGCTGAACCTGAGCGCCTCCTACGCCACCCGCGTCGGCGGCATGGGCGCCACCTTCCGCGCGGGCCTGGACAACGCGCTGGACAAGTTCTACTGGCGCGATGTCACGCCGGACCTGGGCGGCTACCTGATGCCGGGTGCTTCACGCACCTTCCGTATCTCGGCGCAGCTGGACTTCTAAAAGATGTATTGCACGCGCATCGAGAAGCTCTTCGCTGCGCGTGCCGAATTCCTGCCGATCAGATAGGCGAATTCGTACTTCACTTCCTGCCTGCCGATGTCGCGGTGGCCGTAGATCATCGGACCGGCGCGATGCGACTGCTGCTTGTACGGCAGCCAGTCGTTCCACGTCCCCACCTCGCCGAAGGCCTGCAAGCCGGGCTGCAACCACGGCTTCCAGTTATGCTTGACCTGCAGCTGATAGGTCAGCTCCATCGGATGCTCGCCGTTGCCCGGCGCCACACGGTAGTCGCGCTGAAAGAACAGGTTGGCGTTGAACTGCGTGCGGCCGATTTCGGTTTGCAGCACCGGCCCCCATTCCAGCATATAGCCGTCCTCGTGGTCGTGCGACCGTTCCAGCTTGGTGTGCAGCGCCAGGTCGAAGGCGTACTGCCCCTGCGTCAGCATGTAGTCGTTCTGCCAAGCCGTCGACACCCGGCGCGTGCCGCCGCCGTTTCGTGTGAACCACTGCTCATAGACCTCGGTGTACCAGCGCGAGGTCACGCCATAGCCGACGCCGATCTCGGGCGAGGCGGTGGTGCGGTCCTTGTATTGCGCGTGCCAGTATTTGTAATCGATGGATGCCTGGCCCTCCACATCGTAGGTGGTGACCAGGTAGTAGCCGGTATCGGCCAGGGCCGGGGAAGAAAGAATCAGTGCAAGGATCGTACAGGCCAAGCGCTTTGTCATAACTGCCCTTTTAACGAGATAAATGGTGCTCCACTAGTGCCAGGCGCTGCCCGGGATCGCCCGACACCAACAGATAGGGTATCCCACGCACGGCCAGTTCGTCCAGCAGCATGCGGTGGACGATGGCGCAGACTTCGGCGCTTTCGCGCTGCGCGTCCGCCACCCAGGGGATATCCGGCGCGGTCACCAGCGTATGGGCGTAGTCGCGCGCATGGGCGTCGGCCAGCGGCGCCAGTTGCGTGTCGATGCCGCCGAAGTACAGCCGGCTGTAGATCGCCGTCATCAACGGCGTGGTGTCGCAGAAAAGATACTGTTCGGCGTTCGGCGCGGCCGCGTCTTCGCGTGCGCGCTGTGTCGAGGCGATATGGAACTGGTCGCCGGCCACCGGCACCCGGCCTTCGACGTCGACGAACTCGCGCAGGTATTCCGGCACCCACAGCGTGTGGTGGCGCCGCGCCAGCCCTTCGGCCAGCGTCGACTTGCCGGACGATGCGGCGCCGACGATGGCGATTCGCAGCGGCGCCGCGTTCATTCCAGCGCCAGGCGGCCGCCGGTGCCGCCCGAATCGCCGGATTCGCCGCCGGCGGTGCCCGCGGACTGCTGCCAGGCGCGCAACCCGATCACCGCCATGCCGACGAACACCGCGTACAGGATCGCCGTCAGCATCAGATGCTTGTGCAGGTACAGCGCCACGTACAGCACATCGACGATGATCCATACATGCCAGTTCTCGACCTTCTTACGCGACAACAGCAGCTGGCCCACCAGGCTGCCGGCGGTCAGGAAGCCGTCCGACAGCGGAACGTCGGTGTCGGTCCAGTTCTTGAGGAACCAGGCCAGCAGCACGAAACCGACCGCCCAGCCGGCGACGGCGATCCAGCGCCGGCGCGCGTCCAGCGCGGTGACCGGCAGCCGGTCGTGGGTGGCGTCGCCATGCAGCCACTGGTACCAGCCCCAGAACGAGACGGTGATGAACACCAGCTGCAGACCCATGTCGCCGTACAGGCGCGAGCCGTAGAACACCAGCCCGTACATGGCCGACGAGATGATGGCGAACAGCCAGGCCCAGTGGCTCTGGCGGATGTTCAGCCACACCGTGGCCACCGACAGCAGGAAGGACATCAGCTCCAACGGGGTCGTGACGAAGCCCGCCAGGTGCAATGGCAGGTTCAGGTAGCCCATCAGAACCGACAGGCCGTCCATTATTTCTTCGCCGCTGGATACTTGATGGTCATTTCTTTGAGCAGGTTATCGGCGTGGTCGACTTCCGCCATGACCCACAGCATATAACGGATATCCAGATGGATGGCGCGGGTGATGTCGGTGTCGAAGTACCAGTCCTTGGTGATCGACTCGTAGGTCGAATCGAAATTCAGGCCGATCAACTCGCCCTTGCCGTTCATCACGGCGGAACCGGAATTGCCGCCGGTGGTGTCGGCGCTGGTCAGGAAGTCGACCGGCACCGTGCCCAGCACCGGATCCTTGAACTGGCCGTAGCGCTTGGCCTTGATCGCCGACAGCAGCTTGTCCGGCGCGTTGAACGGCTCCTTGCCGGTGTTCTTCTCGACGATGCCTTCGATGGTGGTGAACGGCCCCTTGACGATGCCGTCCTTCGGCGAGTACGGCGACACCGTGCCGTAGGTGACGCGCAGCGTCGAATTCGCGTCCGGGTAGACCGGCTTGCCCTGCGATTTCTTCCACGCGATCACGGCGGCCATGTATTGCGGGATCACCCGTTCCAGGTTGCCGTCCAGTTCCTTGCGGCGTTCCTTCAGCGCCTGCGTCACGCCATCCAGCTTGACCGCCAGCTTGAGGAAGGCGTCGTCCGAGGCGCCGATGGCGGCGGCGTCCTTGCCCACCCAGGCGATGCGCTTGGCGGTGTCGCCCAACTGCGACTGGGCGTACAGCGCCGGCACGGCGTCGACCGCCGGCAGCAGCGCGTCCAGGCCGGTCACGTGCATCGATTTCGGCAGCCTGGCGTAGCGTTGCAGCGCGGCGGTGAAGCGCGCCTGGTCGACCGCGCCCACATACGACTGCTCCAGCCGGTTCAGGCGCGCCTTGATGAAGGCCAGGTCGCGCTGCTGGTAGCCGGTTTCACGTTCGGCGTCCGGCTTGGCGCCTTCCTGCGCCAGACGGTACAGGGTGGCGCCGCTTTTCAGCAGGTCGCCGGTGCCGGCCACGCTCAGGCCGAATTCCTCGTCGCTCAGCGCGATGTCGGCGGCGATCACCGCATCCAGTTCCGCCAGCATGGTCGGCGAGACGCCGGACTGCTTGCCGTACCAGGCGCGGAATTCGGCGTCCTGCACGTCCTTGATGGCGGCGACGTCCTTGCGCGCGAAGCCGTCCATCAGGCCGCGCGTCTTCTTCATCACGTTGTTGAGGCTCTTGACCACGCTGGCGTAGCGCACCGCCGAGGCGGCGCTGTCCTTGGTCGACGCGGCGATCACGTCCAGGTCGGACTGGATCTCGCTCGCCTTGGCCGGGTAGGCGGCGTCGCGCGCATAGCGGATCTCCGATGGCAGCTTGTAGCGGCTGGTGCGGCCAGGGTAGCCGGCCAGCAGCACCGGATCGCCGTTCTTCAGGCCCGTCGCCGACACCACCAGGAAGTCCTTCGAATGGTAAGGCACGTTGTCCGGCGACGGATCGGCCGGACGGCCGTCCTTGCCGACATAGGCCCGCAGGAAGGAATAGTCGCCGACGTGGCGCGGCCATTCGTAGTTGTCGATGTCGCCGCCGAAGTCGCCGATCGCGTTGGCCGGCGCGTACACCAGGCGCACGTCGCGGATCATCATCTGGCGGATGCGGTAGTACTCAAGGCCGCGATGGAACGCCGGCACCGAGCAGCGGTAGATCTTGTCGCTCTCGCATTCGGCGATCAGCGCCTTGACGGCCTTCTCCACCGCTTCGTTGCGCTGCTTGCCGCTCATCGCCGGCGTGGTCTGCTTCAGCACCCGGCTGGTGACGTTTTCCACCTTGTCGGTGACGTAGACCAGCGTGTTCGGGCCGCCGGCCAGTTCCTCGGCGCGGGTCTTGGCCAGGAAGCCGTTGGCGATGTAGTTGTGTTCAGGGGTCGAGTTGCGCTGGATCGCGCCGTAGGCGCAGTGGTGGTTGGTGACCACCAGGCCGGCGTCCGAGACGAAGGACGCCGAGCAGCCGCCCAGCGAGACGATGGCGCTCATCGGATGCCTCGACAGATCCGCCAGCTTTTCGGCCGGGATGGTGATGCCGATGCGTTTCAGTTCGGATTTCAGCTGCGGCAGCTGGTACGGTTGCCATTGGCCTTCGTCGGCCTGCGCGGTCGCGGCGGCGAGCAGCAGCGCCGGAATTGCTAGTCTTTTTAACACGTTGAATGCCCCTGAATAAGTTCCAGCGGCAGTATATTCCTTATGTGCGGGGCTGAAAATGATTTTTGGCTATGTGCAATCGTGGAGCTCGAACATCATCGTCAAGGTACAGCCCTGCCCTGGTTCGAACGGTTCGATCGCCAGCGTGCCGCCCAGCGAGGCGGCGCGCTGCTGCATGCCGATCAAGCCGAAGGAATCGGCCTTGCCGCGATGGCGCGGCGCGATGCCGATGCCGTTGTCGGCGACGGTGAAGGTCAGATGGCCGTCGTGCAGCGCCAGGCTGACGTCGGCCCGCGTGGCGCTGGCGTGGCGCCGCACATTGGCCAGCGCCTCCTGCAGGCCGCGGAACAGCACGATCTCCATCCCCTCCGGCAGCGCCGCCACGTCCGCCTCGTCGGGCAGCGCCAGCGTGCAGGCCAGGCCGCTGCGCTTCTGGAACTCGCCGACCTGCCATTCCATCGCCGCCGGCAGGCCCAGGTCCAGCACCGCCGGCCGCAGCTCGTTCATGATGCCGCGCACGCTGCGGATGGTGGTGTCGACGTTCTCCAGCGCGGTGCCGATGCGCTGGTGCAGCAGCGGGTGACGCGCGGCGGTGCGGTCGCGCAGCATGCTGACGTCGATCCGCAGCGCCATCAGGTTCTGTCCCAGCTCGTCGTGGATGTCGCGCGCGATGCGGGTGCGCTCGGCCTCCTTGACCGTCTCCAGGTGCTCGGCCAGCTTGGACAGCTGCTCGCGCGATTCATTCAGCGCGGCCTCGGCGCGCTTGCGCTCGGCCACCTCCAGCGTCAGCAGGCGGTTGGCCTCGGTCAGTTCGGCGGTGCGCTTGACCACCCGCGCATCGAGCTCGCGCGACAGCTGCAGCAGGTCGGAATCCGCCTGCAGCCGCGCCGTGATGTCGGAAAACACCCCGATGTAGTAGCTGATCCGGCCATCATCGTCGCGCACCACCGTCAGCGACATCGAGGCCACATACGGCGTGCCGTCGCGGCGGCGGTTGTAGATTTCGCCCTGCCACTTGCCGTAGCTGCGCAGGCAGCGCATCGCCTCGGCGTGATAGCCGACCGGATGCGCCTCGCGCCGGCCGAGGAAGCGCGGATTGCGGCCCAGCGCCTCCTCCACCGGATAGCCGGTCAGCCGGGTGAAGGCGGGATTGACGGCGACGATGTGCTGGTCGATGTCGCACACCAGCACCCCCTCGTTGATGTTGTCGAGCACCTGGAAGGCGCGCCGGCGCGCCGCCTCGCGCATGTGCGGCGTGCCCATGTCGGTCAGGATCATCCGGCACTTCAGCGCCGCCGCGTCGAGATTGGCTTCGATGTGGACCTGGCGCAGCGCGGCGGCGCCGTCGCCGATGCTGCGGTCGAACAGCGGCACCTCCAGCACCGCGCGGCGGCCGCTGGCCAGCAGCTCGGCCAGGAAGCGGCGCAGCGTCGACTGCGCGTTCGGCGCCACGAACTGCTCGAAGCGCTTGCCCTGCAATTCGTTGCGCCGCCCGCCCAGCAGCTCGGCGGCGGCGTGGTTGGCGCGCGTGATGCGGCCCTCCACGTCCAGCGACACATAGCCGGCCGGCGCATGCTCGTACAGGATGGCGTAGCGGTCGCGCCCCGCCTCGGCCAGGTCGCGCTCCTCCTGCAGTTCCGACAGCGCCAGGTTCTGCATCCCCAGCTCGATCTGGCTCACCTGCAGCTCGTGCCATTGCTTCAGCGTGTCGCTGCTGGCGCCGCGCGGCGGCGTGATGCCGGTCACCGACAACGCGCTCACGGTTTGCTCGGCCGCGTCGCGCAGCTTGTCGGGATCGAGCTCGGGACGCGGTCGGGTGGCCATGACTAGTTTGCCTCTCCCTGGATCGAGCGCAACCGCGCTTCCAGCTGCTTCGATTCGGTGATGTTGATGAAGGTGACCACCACACCGTCGATGACGTTTTCCACCGTCCGGTAAGGCATGATGCGCACCGTGAACCAGCGCTCGTTGCGGGTTTCGATCTGCCGCTCGGAGAACACCAGCGTGCGCAGCACCTCCTGCGCGTCCTGCTCCAGTTCCGGATAAACCAGGTCGTTGGTGATGTCGCTCAGCGGCCGGTTGACGTCGCCGGGGATCAGCTTGTAGATCTGCTTGGCCTTGTCGGTGAAGCGGCGGATCCGCAGTTCGCTGTCGAGGAAGATGGTGGCGACGTCGGTGCTGTTGAGCAGATTCTTCATGTCGCCGTTGACCAGCGACAGGTCGTCGACCTTGGATTGCAGCTCGGCGTTGACGGTATACAGTTCCTCGTTGAGCGACTGCATCTCCTCCTTGGAGGTGGTCAGCTCCTCGTTGGTCGACTGCAGCTCCTCGTTGGTCGATTGCAGTTCCTCGTTGGCCGACTTGAGCTCCTCGCGCGACGCCTGCATCTCGTCGCGCACCGCCTGGATCTCCAGCCGCGCCTGCGCCAGCTGCTGCTCCAGCTCCAGCTGATAGGGATTGCTGGAGCGCGTGCGTTTTTTCTCGGACGGCAGCGGCGCCACGGCAAACGTCAGCAACACCGTGCCCGACAGCGGGCCGCCCTCCGGCATCGCCTCGGCCGTCAGGTCCAGCGCCTGCGACGGTTTGCCGGCCGCGTCGCGCACGATCAGGCCGCGCAGGCCGATGCCGCCGCCCTCCTGCACCGCGCGCTTGAGCAGGTCGGCCAGCTCGTGGCGCAGGTTGTCGCGCGCCATCGCATGGATATTCCAGTTGGCCTTGCCGGCGGCGGGTTCCAGGAAGGCGCCGGTGCGGCCGTGGATGTACAGGATGTCGCCGTGCACGTTGAGCAGCACCGCCGCCGGCGTATGCTTCTCAAGCAGCAGCTGCTCGACCTGGGTTTGAAGATTACCGTTCATGGATGGTTGGCTAGGCTCGCTGCTGAAAGTAGCCGACACGCTGGCGGCGCGCGTCGGAAAATAATTGGCTACCCGGTGGATGGAAGCGTCCAGCCGGCGGTAGATGCGGCCCGCGCCATGCATCGGCGCAAACAGTTCGTTGAATTGCCCTGGCGTATCGGCGCTGCCCAGCATCAACATGCCCTCGCTCTTCAACGCATAATGGAACAACGGGATCAGTTGTTCCTGCAGCTTTGAAGTAAAGTATATCAGCAGATTGCGACAGCACAGTATATCCAGCTTGGTGAACGGCGGGTCCGAGATGATGTTTTGGCGCGCGAAGATGATGGTGTTGCGGACATCCTTGCGGATCCGGTAGCCGCCGTTCTCGGCCGGCATGAAATAGCGCTGCAGACGCTCGGTGCCGACGTCGGCCGCGATGCCGGCGCCGAACAGGCCCTGGCGCGCACGGGCGATGGCGTCGTCGTCCAGGTCGGTGGCGAAGATCTGCAAGGTGTACTGCGCATCGGGGCGCAGCTGCTCCAGCACCTCGTTGAAGGCGATCGCCAGCGAATACGCCTCCTCGCCGGTCGAGCAGGCCGGCACCCAGGCCTTGAACGCGGCGCCATTCGGATGCGCCGCCAGCAACTGCGGCAGCGCGCTCTCCATCAGGTACTCCCACACCTTGGGGTCGCGGAAGAAATTGGTCACGCCGATCAGCAGTTCCTTGAACAGCAGCTCGACCTCGGCCGGATTCTCGCGCATGACATCGACATACCCGGTCAGCGTGGCGCATTGGCGCACCGACATGCGGCGGTCGATGCGGCGCAGCACGGTGCTGAGCTTGTAGTCCGAGAAATTGGCGCCGGTCTGCTTGAGTAGCAGCGCGTACAGCTGCTGCAAGGCGTCGCGCTGCACCACCGCCTGCTCCGGCAGGCTGGATTTGCGCAGCATGCGCCAGCTATAGACCCGCGCCGGCATCTCGGCCGGCAGCGCGACCACGTCGACCACGTCGGCGGCGATGGCGCTGAGCGGCATCGGATCGAATTTGGCCGACGCCGGCAACTGCGCCATCGCCAGCCCGCCGTTCTCGCGGATCCCCTTCAAGCCCAGCGTGCCGTCCCCGCCCATGCCGGACAGGACGATGCCGACCGCATACTCGCGGCAATGCTCGGCCAGCGACAGAAAGAAATGGTCGATCGGCAGCCGGTGGCCGCGCAGGCCGGCCGGCGGTTGCAGCACGAAGCGGCGGTCCTCCAGACTCAGATCGTGATTGGGCGGGATCACATAGACATGGTCGGCTTCGAGCGTCATGCCGTCCGTGACCTCGCTGACCTTCATGCTGGTCACGCGTTGCAGCAGTTCCGGCAGCAGCGCCTTGTGGGTCGGGTCGAGGTGCTGCACCACCACGTAGGCGGCGCCGCTGGCGGGCGGCACGCCGGCCAGCAGTTCGCAGATGGGATCGAGACCGCCGGCGGACGCGCCGATGCCGACGACGGGAATGGCCGCATCGGCGGTAACAACGGCGTTGGCGCTTCGTATGGTCATCGTGGCACGGCTACCAACCGTAACTACTCCGGGAAAGTGGTATTTGTTGACTTCTTGCCACACGATTATACAAACATCAGGTCCAAAAACCAAGCGGCCGCGCCGCGCCCACCGCTATTCGTTGGCGGCGTGCCAGCCGCCGCCGAGCGACTGGATCAGCGCGATCGCCGTGGTCTGGCGATCGGCCTGCGATTGCACCAGCGCGCGGCGCGCCGACAGCGCGGTGTTCTGCGCGGTGACCACGTCGCTGTAGCTGACCTGGCCGGCGCGGTAGCGGTTCAGCATCTGCACCTCGACCTGGTCGGCAGCCTCCGACGCCACCTTGCGCAAGTCCTGCTGCTGCGCCAGGGTGCGGGTCGCCGCCAGCTGGTTCTCGACGTCGGCGAACGCCGACAACACCGTCTGCCGGTATTGGGCGATGGTCTGGTCGCGCGCCGCTTCGGCGCCGCTGACGCGGGCCCGGGTGGCGCCGGCGTCGAACAGCGTCTGCGCCGCCGACAGCCCCAGCGACCACAGGTTGTTGGAGGCGTTGAACAAGCCGCCGGTGGAATTCGAGCCGTAGCCGAAGGAACCGGTCAGGTTCAGCGTCGGGAAATAGGCGCTGCGGGCGATGCCGATCTGTTCGTTGGCGGCGGCGACGCGGCGTTCGGCCGAGGCGATGTCGGGCCGGCGCTGCAGCAGCGTCGACGGCAGGCCGGTCGGCACGTCCGGCACCACCACGTTCCACGGCGCCGGCGCCAGCGTGAAATCGCTGGCGGCCTTGCCCAGCAATACCGCGATCGCGTGTTCCAGCGTGGCGCGCTGGCGTTGCAGCGCGATCTGGTCGATGCGCGCGTTGGCCAGCTGGGTCTGCGCCTGCAGCAGGTCGGACTTGGCGGCGATGCCGGCGTCGAAGCGGTTCTGGGTGATCAGCAGCACCCGCTCGTAGCCCACGGTGGTGGCGTCGAGCAGCGCTTTTTCGGCGTCGGTCTGGCGCAGCGAGAAGTAGTTGGTGGCCAGCTCGCCCTGCGCCGACAGGCGCGCGGCGGCCAGGTCGGCGGCGCTGGCCTGCAGGCTGGCGGTGGCGCTGTTGGCGCCGGCGCGCAGCTTGCCCCACACGTCCGGTTCCCAGCTGGCGCCGATGTTGGCGCGGTACTGGTTGCTGGTCGGGTTGTTGTCGCCGCCGCCGGAGCGGGTGCCGCTGCCGTTCAGCGACACCGCCGGGAACAGCGACGAGCGCTGCACCGTGACCAGCGCGCGCGCCTGGGCGTAGGCGGCGACGGCGGCCGCCACGTTCTGGTTGGAGACGTCGATGCTGTCGGCCATCTGGTTCAGCAGCGGATCGCCGAACAGCTGCCACCACGGGCCGCGCTCCAGCGTGTCGGCCGGCGCGGCGGCGGTCCAGCCGGCGGCGGCCTTCTCGGCGTCGCTGGCGGTTTCCTTGTAGGCGGCCGGCCGCGGTGTCTCCGGCAGCTGGTAGGCCGGACCGACCGCGCACCCGGCCAGCAGCGCGGACGCCACGGCCAGCGCGGTCAATGAATAACGGGGAGTGGAAACGTATGTGCTCATGGTGTGCTTGGCGACTCGCTATGGATGCGGCTGAATTGTTGTTCGGACGGGCCGCGCCGGCGCAGCTTGTCCATCAGGATGTAGACCACCGGGGTGGTGAGGAGGGTCAGCAGCTGGCTGGCGATCAGGCCGCCGATGATGGCCACGCCCAGCGGGCGGCGCAGCTCCGAGCCCTCGCCGAAGCCGATCGCCAGCGGCAGCGCGCCGAGGGCGGCGGCCAGCGTCGTCATCAGGATCGGGCGGAAGCGCAGCAGGCAGGCTTCGCGCACCGCCTCCAGCGCCGACAGGCCGCGCGCGCGCTCGGCCTCCAGCGCGAAGTCGATGATCAGGATGGCGTTCTTCTTGACGATGCCGATCAGCAGGAAGATGCCGATCAGGGCGATGGTCGAGAACTCCATCTTGAAGATCAGCAGCGCCAGCACCGCGCCGACGCCGGCCGACGGCAGCGTGGTCAGCACCGTCACCGGATGCACCAGGCTTTCGTACAGGATGCCGAGCACGATGTAGATCACCACGATCGCGGCCAGGATCAGCAGCGGCAGCGACTTGTTGCTGTCCTGCGCGCTCTTGGCCGATCCGGCGAAGCTGCCGCGCACATTGCCCGGCATGCCGATTTCCGCTTCGGCCGCCTTGATGTCCTGCTCGGCGTCGGACAGGCTGGTGCCGGTCGCCAGGTTGAAGGCGATGGTGGTGGCCAGTTCACCGTCCTGGTGGTTGATCGAGGTGGCGGCCGAACTTTCGGCGAACGACGCCAGCGACGCCAGCGGCACCATGGTGGTGGCGGTGGTGCTCAGCGCGGAGCCGGACGACGCGTCCCTGACCGCCGGCGCGGCGACGTTGGCGGCGACGGCGGTGCCGGTGCCGCTGGCGCTGGTCGCGGACGGCGTGGTCGCCACCGGCGCGCCGCTCGGATTGCTGGCGCTCGGCGCCGGCAGGCCCTTCGACGGCACGTACACATCCTTCAAGTCCTCGGGACTGGAGCTGAACTTGCGCGACACCTCCATGATGACGTGGTACTGGTTCAGCTCATCGTAGATGGTCGCGACCTGGCGCTGGCCGAAGCTGTTGTACAGGGCGTTGTCGATGTCCTTGGCCGATACGCCCAGGCGCGAGGCGCTGGTCTTGTCGATGGTGACGAAGGTTTCGACCCCGTTGTCGGCCTGGTCGGTGTCGACGTCGGTCAGCGACGGCTGGGTCTTCATCGCGTCGGCCAGGCGGCTGGCCCATTTTTTCAGGTCGGCCTGGTTGTCGCTCTTCAGCGTGTACTGGAAGTTGGCGTTGGCCGAGCGGCCGCCGGAACGCAAGTCCTGCACCGGACTGAGGAACAGGCTGACGCCGGTGACCCTGGCCAGCTTGGGCCGCAGCCGCGCGATCACCGCCTGCCCCGCCACCGTGCGCTCATTGGCCGGCTTCAGGTTGACGAACATGAAGCCGCCGCCGGCGCGGCGGCCGCCGGTGAAGCCGACCACGGTGGCGACGTCGGGATCCTGCTTGATGATGTCGACCAGCTGTTTCAGCTTGCCCTGCATGGCCTGGAACGAGATGCTCTGGTCGGCGCGGATGCCGCCGTTGATCTGGCCCGTGTCCTGCTGCGGGAAGCCGCCCTTGGGAATGGCGGCGAACAGGTAGACGTTCAGCGCGATGACGAACACCAGGCTAAGCATCACCAGCCAGACGCTGTGCAGCGCCCAGTCCAGCGAATGCTCGTAGCCCTTGAGGATCTTGTCGAAGCCGGACTCGAAGAAGCGCGCGATGCGGCCCGGCGGCTTGGCGTGGGCGTCGCCGGGCTTGAGCAGCCAGGCGCACATCATCGGCGTGGTGGTCAGCGAGACCACCAGCGAAATCATCACGGCGGCCGACAGCGTGATGGCGAATTCCTTGAACAGCGCACCGAACTGGCCGCCCATGAACAGCAGCGGAATGAACACCGCGATCAGCGACAGGCTGATCGACAGCACCGTGAAGCCCACCTCGCGCGCGCCCAGCAGCGCAGCCTCCAGGCGGTCCATGCCGGCCTCGATGTGGCGGGTGGTGTTTTCCAGCACCACGATGGCGTCGTCGACCACGAAGCCGGTGGCCACGGTCAGCGCCATCAGCGACAGGTTGTTCAGGCTGAAACCCAACAGGTACATGACGCCGAAGGTGCCGAGCAGCGACACGATGGTCGCCACGGCCGGCACGATGGTGGCGCGCACGTTGCGCAGGAACACGCTGACCACCAGCACCACCAGCAGGATCGAGATGATCAGCGTGACCTCGATCTCGCGCAGCGACGAGCGGATCGAGTTGGTGCTGTCGCTGGCGACGTCGATTTTCACGTCCGACGGCAATTGCGCCTGCAACTGCGGCAGCTGCGCGCGAACGCTGTCGACGGTCTCGATGACGTTGGCGCCGGCCTGCGGCCGCAGCAGCACGATGATCGCCGGCTGGCCGTTGAACAGGCCGAGGTTGTTCTGGTCCTCGACGCCGTCCACCACCTCCGCCACGTCCTGCAGGCGGATCGCGGTGTCGTTGCGCCAGCCGACCACCAGGTTGCGGTAGTCGACGGCGCTGCGGCCGCCGCTGGCGTTGGCCGATTCGGAATAGATCTGCAGCCGGCGGCCGTTGCCCTGCAAGGCGCCGCGCGGCCGGTTGGCGTTGGTGGCCTGGATGGCGGCGCGTACGTCCTCCATCGCCAGGCCGTACTGGTTCAACGCGTAGGGATTCAGTTCGACCCGCACCGCCGGCAGCGAGCTGCCGCCCAGCTCCACGTCGCCGACGCCCTTCACCTGCGACAGCCGTTGCAGCACGATGTTGGAGACGGCGTCGAAGATCTGGCCCGGCGTGCGCGTCTTCGACGTCAGCGCCAGGATGATGATCGGCGCGCCGGAGGTGTTGGCCTTGCGGTAGGTCGGATTGCTGCGCAGCGTGGCCGGCAGGTCGACGCGGCTGGCGTTGATCGCGGCCTGCACTTCGCGCGCCACCGTGTCGACGTTGCGGTTCAAGTCGAACTGCAGGGTCACGTTGGAGGAGCTGGTATTCGACTGCGAGGTCATCTCGTTGACGCCGGCGATGGTGCCGAGGTGGCGCTCCAGCGGCGTCGAGACGCTGGTCGCCATCGTCGCCGGGCTGGCGCCGGGCAGCGTGGCGTTGACGGAAATGACCGGAAAATCCACCTGCGGCAGCGGCGCCACCGGCAGCACGAAGAACGCGCCGATGCCGGCCAGCGCCAGGCCGACCGTCAACAGCACGGTGGCGATCGGGCGCTTGACGAAGGGCGACGACAGGTTCACGGCGCACCGCCTTCAGGCTTGTTGCCGGCGCCCGTACCCGGCGCCGGCGACAGCAGCGCCGCCGTTTGCGGGCCGTGCGGCTGCGGCACCGCAGCAGCTTTGTCGCCACGGAAGCGGCGCGCCAGGCTGTCGAAACCGAGGTAGATCACCGGCGTGGTGAACAACGTCAGCATCTGGCTGACGATCAAGCCGCCGAAAATCGCCAGGCCCAGTGGACGGCGCAGTTCCGCGCCCTCCCCCCAGCCCAGCATCAGCGGCACGGCGGCGAACAGCGCCGCCAGCGTCGTCATCAGGATCGGGCGGAAGCGCAGCAGCGCCGCCTGGTGAATCGCCTCGCGCGGCGGCTTGCCCTGCTCGCGCTCCGCCTCGATGGCGAAGTCGATCATCATGATGGCGTTCTTCTTGACGATACCGATCAGCAGGATGATGCCGATGATGCCGATCACGCCCAGGTCCTGGCCGCTGATCCACAGCGCCAGCAAGGCGCCGACGCCGGCCGACGGCAGCGTCGACAGGATGGTCAGCGGATGGATATAGCTCTCATACAGCACGCCCAGCACGATGTAGACGCAGACCACGGCGGCCAGGATCAGCCACAGCTGGTTGGACAGCGAATTCTGGTAGGCGCCCGAAGCGCCGAGGAAGGTCAGCGTCACGGCGGCCGGGAACTTGATCTCGCTCGCGGCCTCCTTGATGCTCTCCACCGCCGTGCCCAGCGACACGCCGGATGCGGTGTCGAAGCCCAGCGTCGTGGCCGGGTACTGCGCCACGTGCGTGACCTGCAACGGCGCCTGGCGCTCGGTGATGGTGGCCACCGCCGACAGCGGCGTTGCCTTGCCGGAACCGGTGCGCAGTTGCAGGTTGCCCAGGTCGGCCGGAGTGGTGATGTCGTCGCGGCGCGCTTCCAGGATCACGCGGTACTGGTTGGTCTCGGTGAAGATGGTGGAAACGATGCGCTGGCCGAAGGCGCTGTACAGCGCGTCGTCGATCGAGGCGGCGGTGACCGACAGCCGCGACGCGGTGTCGCGGTCGACGCTGACGTAAGCCGCGCCGGCGCTGGCGCCGACGTCCGACACCACGTTGCGCAGTTCGGCCTTGGTGCGCATCTGCGCCGCCAGTTTGGTGGCCCATTCGTTGACGCTGGCGTTGTCCGCGCCCTCGATCGAGACGCGGAACTGGGTCGGGCCGGATTCGGCGTCGATGGTCAAGTCCTGGGTCGGTTGCAGATACAAGGTCAGGCCCGCCACTTCGGCGACGCGGTTGCGCAGCCGATCCATGGTCTCCTGCTGGCTGCCGCTGCGCTTGTGCTTCAGGTTGATCAGCATGCTGCCGGTGTGCAGCATGGTGTTGTTGGCCGCGTCCACGCCGACCACGGAGCTGAGGTTCTCGACGTCCGGATCTTCCATGATCAGTTTGGCCGCCTGCTGCTGCAAGGCCGCCATCTTGGCGTAGGAGACGGCCTTGCCGGTTTCCAGGCGCGCCTGCAACTGGCCGGTGTCCTGGGTCGGGAACAGCCCTTTCGGGATCACCACGTACAGCAGCACCGTCAGCAGCAGGGTCGCCAGCGCCACCAGCAGCGTCAGGCCGCTATGCTTGATGACCCAGGTCAGCGAGGTGTCGTAATGGCCGATCACCCAATCGAAGAACTGCTGGAAGCGCACCGCGAAGCGGCTCTGCTTTTCCTCGCCGTGCGGCTTGAGCCAGCGCGCCGACATCATCGGCACCAGCGTCAGCGACACCACGGCGGAAATCAGGATGGTGATCGCCAGCGAGATCGCGAATTCGCGGAACAGGCGGCCGACCACATCGCCCATGAACAGCAGCGGGATCAGCACCGCGATCAGCGACACGGTCAGCGAGATGATGGTGAAGCCGATCTGCTTGGCGCCCTTGAGCGCGGCGGCCATCGGCTTTTCGCCCTCTTCGATGTAGCGGGCGATGTTTTCGATCATGACGATGGCATCGTCGACCACGAAACCGGTGGCGATGGTCAGCGCCATCAGCGACAGGTTGTTGAGGCTATAGCCCAGCAAATACATGATGCCGCAGGTGCCGATCAGCGAGATCGGCACCGACAGGCTGGCGATCACGGTGGCGCGGATGCTGTGCAGGAAGGCGAAGATCACCAATACCACCAGCGCCACCGCCAGCAGCAGTTCCATTTCGACGTGTTCGACCGAGGCGCGGATGCCGGTGGTGCGGTCGCTCAGCACCTCCACATGCAGCGCGCCCGGCAGGCCGGCTTGCAGCTCCGGCAGGCGTTGCTTGATCGCGTCGACGGTGGCGATGACGTTGGCGCCGGGTTGGCGCTGCACGTTGAGGATGATCGCCTGCCTGGTGCCGGACCAGGCGCCCAGCTCGACGTTTTCCGCGCTGTCGACCACGGTGGCGACGTCGGTCAGGCGCACCGGGGCGCCGTTCTTGTAGGTCAGGATCAGGTCCTTGTAGTCCTTGGCGGTCACCAGCTGGTCGTTGGCGTTGATGCTGTAGGCGCGGGTCGGGCCGTCGAAGCTGCCCTTGGCGCCGTTGGCGTTGGCCGCCGTGATCGCGGTGCGCAGCGTGTCGAGACCGAGGCCGTAGGAGGCCAGCGCGTTGGTGTCGGCTTGAATTCGTACCGCCGGACGCTGGCCGCCGCTGAGCGTGACCAGGCCGACGCCGGACACCTGGCTGATCTTCAGCGCCAGCCGGGTGTTGACCACGTTCTGCACTTCGGTCAGCGGCATGGTGTCGGAGGTGATCGCCAGCGTCAGCACCGGCGCGTCGGCCGGGTTGACCTTGGCGTAGACCGGCGGCGCCGGCAGGTCGGTCGGCAGCAGCGAGGCGCCGGCGTTGATCGCGGCCTGTACTTCCTGCTCGGCCACGTCCAGCGTCTGGCCCAGGCCGAATTGCAGCGTGATGATGGAGACGCCGGCGGCGCTGGTGGAACTCATGCGCTGCAGGCCGGCCATCTGGCCGAACTGGCGCTCCAGCGGCGCGGTCACGGTCTGGCCCATGACTTCGGGGCTGCCGCCGGGGTACAGCGTCTGCACCTGGATGGTCGGGAAGTCCACCTGCGGCAGCGCCGACAGCGGCAGGAATTTGAATCCGACGATACCCGCCAGGACGATCGCCAGCATCAGTAGCGATGTCGCTACCGGACGCTGGATGAATGGAGCTGATGGACTCATTGCTGTGCCGCGCCTTCCTTGTTACCGTCCTTGTTGCGGCGGCGATGCTCGCCGGCCGGCGCCGAAGCGCCATCCGCCGCAGCGGCCGGCGCACCCGCCGCAGGTGCACCACCTGCCGCTGGGGCGCCGCCTGCCGCAGGTGCGCCGCCTGCCGCTGGGGCGCCGCCTGCCGCTTGCGCGCCGCCCGCAGCCGCATCGGCCGAAGCACCGTCGCGACGGCCTTTGCCGCCATGCTCGCCGCGACCCTTGCCGCCCTGCCCGCCCGCGCCCGGTAGCGTGACCTTGGCGCCCTCTTTCAATCGATCGCCGCCTTCGGTGATGACCTGCTCGCCCAACGCCAGGCCGCTGGTGATTTGCACCTTGTCGACGGTGGCCTGGCCGCGCACCACCTTGCGCACGGTGACGCTCTTGTCTTCCTTGAGCACATACACGAAATCGCCGCTGGCGCCATGACGCACCGCCGTCACCGGCACCATCACCGCATCCTTGATGGTGCGCAGCTCCAGCCGCACGTTGACGAACTGGCTCGGGAACAGCGTCGACTTGGCGTTGGCGAAGCGCGCCTTGGCCTTGACGGTGCCGGTCTGCACATCGATCTGGTTATCCATCGCCGAGAACTTGCCGCTGTCGAGCGTATTGGTGCGGGTGCGGTCCAGCGCCAGCGCCGGCAGCGCCGCGCCTTCGGTCACGCGCTGCATCACCGCGGGCACGCTGTCCTGCGGGATCGAGAACTCCACATCGATCGGCGACAGCTGCGTGATCACCGCGATGCCGTTGGCGTCGCTCGACCCGACCAGGTTACCGATATCGACCACGCGCAAACCGACGCGACCCGAGATCGGCGCGATCACCTTGGTGTAGCCCAGATTCAGCTTGGCCGTGCCTTCGGCCGCGCGGTCGGTCATGACCGTACCTTCAAGCTGTTTGACCAGCGCGCCCTGCGTATCGACGTCCTGACGCGCGATCGAATCCTGGCCCAGCAGCGTGCGATAGCGGTTCAAGGTCAGCTTGGCGTTCTCCAGCTGCGCCTCGTCGCGCTGGCGTTGACCGGAAGCCTGCAGCAGCGCCATCTCGAACTGGCGCGGATCGATCTGCGCCAGCACCTGGCCGGCCTTGACCATCTGTCCTTCCTTGAACAACACGCTTTGCAGGATGCCCGACACCTGCGGCCGGACGGTGGTGGTGGCCGCAGCCGTGACGGTGCCCAACGCCTCCAGCGTGACCGGGATATCGATTTTCTCCGCCGCCGCCACGCCGACCGTGGTGGCGGCCGAACGCCGTCCGCCACCGCCGCCAGGACCGCCTGGACCACCAGGGCCGCCCGGACCGGGACCGCCGGCCTGCGCGCCGGCGGCCGCGCCGCCCGCCGGTTGGTGCGTCAGATACCAGGCCAAGCCGCCCAGCGCCGCCATGACGGCGACGGCGATCACGCTGCCGAGGATCTTGCGGCTGCGCTTAGGTGGGGCTGCGGTGATTATCGGCTTGGTTTGCGTGTCCATCTTCATCCTTTTTTTATATGCGTGCGAGTTCACGGCGAAGCACCGTGACGATCAATGCGAGGACTCTAGCATAAGCATTTACCGGTGTCTGTTGGCAACTGCACGAGGTTACAAACTCGCTACAAATCAAGGACTTTGAGCGCATACCGTTAAAATAGCTTTACATATCTTTACCTGGCCGACATCGCCCGAAAACCGTTACAGTGCATACTGGCATCACTGAAAAAAGATAAGGGTTTCCCTTACAAAAACGTATGAATCCTGTAGACCGAATTTTGCTGGTGGAGGACGATCCGCGCCTGGCCGAGATGCTCACCGAGTACCTCAGCCAGGCCGGCTATCGCGTGGTCCACGCCCCCACCGGCCGCAGCGCGATGGAGCACATCGCCGCCGCCGAGATCGACGCCGTGATCCTCGACCTGATGCTGCCCGACATGGACGGCCTGGACGTGTGCCGCCAGCTGCGCACCGTGTCCGACGTGCCGGTGCTGATGCTGACCGCGCGCGGCGACGCCATCGACCGCATCGTCGGCCTGGAGATCGGCGCCGACGACTATCTGCCCAAACCGTTCGAACCGCGCGAGCTGCTGGCGCGGCTGCGCGCCATTCTGCGCCGCCGCGTCGACCTGCGTCAGATCGACGCCAAGCGCGGCGTGGCGCCGGCCGGCGACGAGTTCCTGCGCTTCGGCCGACTGGAGATCGACCCCGCCGCGCACGCGGCCAAGCTCGATGGCGTGCCATGCGAGCTGACCGCCTACCAGTTCGACCTGCTGCTGGTGATGGCGCAGCACGCCGGCCGCGTGCTGTCGCGCGACGCGCTGATGGACCTGCTCAAGGGCGAGCCGCTGGAAGCCTTCGACCGCTCGATCGACGTCCACATGTCGCGCATCCGCGCCGCCGTCGAGGACGACCCGAAACGGCCGCGCCGCATCATCACCGTGCGCGGCGCCGGCTACCTGTTCGCCAAGGTGCAGGATTGATGAAGCGTTTCAGCCTCGGCCTGCCGCGCCTTTACTTCCGCTTTTATGTCGCGTTGCTGGTGATCCTGCTGTTGTTCTCGATCGCCGTGATGCAGGTCTGGAGTCGCGCCGGCGGTCCGCTGGAGCGCTCCAACACTACGCTGTCGCAAGTGATGCAGAACGTGCTGGCGCCGATCGACGCGCCGCCGGCGCAGCAGCAGGCGGCGCTGGAGCGCGTCGCCGCCGGCCTGAATGCCCACATGACGCTGTACACGCGCGACTGGCGCCCGCTGGCGGTGGTCGGGGTGCAGATCCCGGCGCGCCACTGGCGCCGCCAGGGCGTGACCGGACCGCCGCCGGAGTCCTTCGTGCGGCTGCCGGACGGCCGCAAGCTGCTGTCGAGCGAACCGCTGGGCTTCACGCGACCCAAGGCCATGCTGCACAACGCGCTGATGCTGCTCGCGCTGGGCATCGGCATCGTCGCGTTTCCGCTGGTGCGGGCGCTGACCAAGCGGCTGGAACGCTTGCAGCAAGGCGTCGAATCGCTGGGCGCCGGCGACTTGACCACGCGGGTCAAGGTCGAAGGCAAGGATGAGGTGGCGCGGCTGGCGCAAAGCTTCAACCGCGCCGCCGACCAGATCGAACAGCTGGTCGGCGCGCACAAGACGCTGCTGGCCAACGCCTCGCACGAGCTGCGCACGCCGCTGGCGCGCATCCGCCTGGCGCTGGAGCTGATCAAGGACGGCGTCGATCCGAAGCGGCGCGCCGGCCTGGAACAGGACATCGCCGAGCTGAATCACCTGCTGGATGAAATCCTGCTGGCCAGCCGCCTGGGGGCGATCCAGGAGAACACCGAGTCCGAGGAACTGGACCTGCTGGCGCTGGCGGCGGAGGAATGCGCGCGCTACGACGAGGCGATCCTCGATGGCGAATCGGCCGTGATACAGGGCGATCCACGTTTGCTGCGGCGTTTGCTGCGCAACCTGCTGGAAAACGCGCACCGCCACGGCGTGCCGCCGGCGCAGGTGCAGATCGCCTGCGCCGATGGGCAGGCGATATTGGGGGTATGGGATGAGGGTCCGGGGATACCGGATACGGAATTCGAGCGGGTGTTCGAGCCCTTCTTCCGCCGCCGGGGCACGCTGGACAACAGCGGCGCCGGTCTTGGCCTGGCGCTGGTGCGCCAGATCGCCCGCCGCCACTGCGGCGAAGCACGCTGCGTCCTGACGAAGAATGGACGCAGCTGCTTCGAGGTCACGCTGCCGTTGAAGCGCTGACGCTTAAGGCGATTCGCACAGGCAGTGCGTGACCGCCGTGAACGGCTTGCGCGACGCCGTCAGTTCCGACAACCATCCCAGATCGTTGGCGATACCGGTGGCCGCGCTCGGCGGCAACCCGGTCGCCAGCGTCGTGCCCAGCTTCAGCTGCGCGCCGACCGCCTGCGCCACCGCCTGCGCCGTGCCGCCGCCGACCATCTCGACGAAGCGATCGAACTTGCTGGTCTCGCGTTCGATATACACCACGCGGAAATCGCCGGCCAGCTTGGCGCGCTTGGCGGCCGACTTCAGCGCGTCGCCGTAGCTGCCCAGCGTATCGACCAGGCCACGCTCCTTGGCCTGCGCCCCGGTCCACACGCGTCCCTGCGCCACTTCATCGATCTTGGCCGGCGTGGTCTTGCGCGCCGCCGCCGCGCGGGTGGTGAACTCTTCATAGATATGGTTGATGCTGCCCTGGATCACCTGGCCGAAGCGGGGATCCAGTGGACGCAGCGGATTGCCCGCGTCGCCCAGCCACGTGGTCGGCTGGCCGGCGGTGTGGATGCCCAGCTTGTCGATCACCTTGTCGGCGGTCGGCAGGATGGCGAACACGCCGATCGAACCGGTGATGGTGTTCGGCTCGGCGATCACCTCGTCCGACGCCATCGAAATCCAGTAGCCGCCCGAAGCGGCCACGTTGCCCATCGAGACCACCACCGGCTTGCCGGCGGCGCGCGTCAGTTCCAGCTCGCGGCGGATCAGCTCCGAAGCGAAGGCGCTGCCGCCGGGCGAATCGACGCGCAGCACGACCGCCTTGATGTTGTCGTCCTCGCGCGCCATGCGGATCAACTTCGAGGTCGAATCGCCGCCGATTGAACCCGGGCCGGCGGAACCATCGCTGATCTCGCCCTGCGCCACGATCACGCCGACGGCGTCGCCGGTCAGCTTGTGCGACACGCGGCCAAGGTATTCGTCGAAGCCGATCTGGCGGAAGCTCTTGCCTTCCAGGTCGCGCGCGCCGCGCGCGGTCATCATCTGGCGGATCTCGTCCTTGGTCTTCAGGCCGTCGATCAGCTTGGCCGACAGCGACAGCTTGGCCAGGTCGCCATTGACCTCGGCCACCCTGGCCGGCAGCTCGTTGATGGTCTTCATGATCTCGCCCTGCGGCAGCTTGCGCGCCTTCTCGACGTTATCGGTGTACGACGCCCACAGCGCGTTGTTCAGATAGGACTCGGCCTCGCTGGCCGCCTGCGACGGACCGTTGGCGATGTACGGCTCGGCGAAGCTCTTGTAGGTGCCGACCCGCAGCAGGTTGACCGTCACGCCCAGCTTGTCGAGCGCGTCGCGGTAGTAATTGCGATAGCGGCCGAAGCCTTCCAGCAGCACCATGCCCATCGGGTGCATATAAATTTCGCTGGCGTGCGCGGCCAGCAGGTACTGGCGCTGGTCGTAGCTGGAGCCCCAGGCCACCACCGGCTTGCCGGCCGCCTTGAAGCGGTCCAGCGCCGCCGCCACTTCGCGCAGCGAGGCCTGGCCGGCGCCTTGCAGCTCGTCGGTCAGCAGCACGGCGGCGCCGACGTCGGGATCCTTGGCGGCCGTGTCCAGCACCGCCAGCACGTCGCGCAGCTGCATCATCTTGTGCACCTCGCCGCCGCGCACATTGGTCAGCAGCGCGTCGCGCGCGTTGACGCTCGACTGTTCGACCAGCTGGCCCTTCAGGTCCAGCACCAGCGTGGTCTTCGGTTGCAGCGGCTTCAGGCCGCCGCCGAAGATCATGTACAGGATCACCAGCAAGACGGCGAGGAACAGCAGATTCAATATCGTGCGGCGGCCGGCATCCAGCGCGCGCCAGAAAAAGGCGAAGCCGCTACGAATGTAGGAAAACGGGGAACGGGTCATCAACACTCCAAAGGTTGCGTAGTTTACAACGATGATACCGCATGCACGGCTTTTGTCGCCGGTTTCGAGATCAGCATCAGGCCGGCGAACACCAGGCATCCATTCAGGATAAGCAATTCCAGCCCCAAGCGGTAGCTGCCGAAGAGCAAGGCCTGATTGACGTCGATACCATAGCATAGCGCCGGACCGGCCAGCGCCACCAGCGGCACCCAGCGGTCGCGCACCGCGCGCCCGGTCAGGATGCCGAAGGCGAACAGTCCCAGCAGCGGGCCGTATGTATAGCCGGTCAGCTTCAGCACCAGGCCGACCATGCTGGCATTGTCCACCCACTTGAACATCAACACCAGCAGCAGGAAGATGGCGCAGAACGCCAGGTGCACGTGATGGCGCAGCCGCACCTTGGCCGGCTCGGCCATATCGGTGCGGCGTTGCAGGCCGAGGATGTCGATGCAGAAGGTCGAGGTCAGCGCCGTCATCGCGCCGTCCGCGCTGGGGAACAGCGCCGAGACCAGGCCGATGAAGAAGATCAGTTGCAGCAGCGCCGGCATATGGCCCATGACCACCGCCGGGAACAGCTTGTCGCCCACCGCCGCGATGCCGACCGTCGGCGCGTACAGCGTCAGCAGGCCGCCGAGGAACATGAACAGCAGCAGCACCGCCGTCAGGATCAAGGTCAGCATCAGCATGTTCTTTTGCGAATCGCGCAGCGTCTTGACCGAGATGTTCTTCTGCATGATCTCCTGGTCCATGCCGGTCATCGCCAGCACGATGAAGAAGCCGGCCAGCACCTGCTTCCAGAAATACGCCGGGCTGTCGACCGAGCTGGTGATCCAGCGGGTCAGGTCGTGGTCGCGCATCTGCGCCAGGCTGGCGAGCGGACTCAGGTCCATCTCGCGCAGCAGCCAGCCGGCGCAGGCCAGCAGGCCCAGCACCATGCCGGTGGTTTGCAGCGTATCGGTCCAGACGATGGTCTTGACCCCGCCTTCGTAGGTGTACAGCAGGATCATGCCGAGGATCACCAGCGTGGTCAGCCAGAAGGGCACGCCGAGGCTGTCCAGGATCGTGAGCTGCAGGATGTTGACCACCAGGTACAGCCGCGCCGAGGCGCTCAGCGTGCGCGACAGGATGAAGAACGCGGCGCCGCTCTGGTAGGCGCGGCGGCCGAGGCGGCCGTCGAGATAGGTGTAGATAGAGGTCAGCTTGAGCCGGTAGTACAGCGGCAGCAGGATGTAGGCGACGGCGACATAGCCGAGCACATAGCCGAGGATGACTTGCGCGTAGCCGAAGCCGTCGCGGCCGACGGCGCCGGGCACGCTGATGAAGGTGACGCCGCTCAGCGTGGTGCCGACCATGCCGAACGCCACCAGCTTCCAGTTGCTGCTCTTGTTACCGATGAAGAAGCTGTCGTTGGTGGCGTTGCGGGAGGTGCGCCAGGCTACGATCAGCAGCAGGGCGAAATAAGCGAAGACGAGGCAGAACAGGGAGACGGCGGACATAGTGGCGGTGAGTAATTCGAATCGCCGCCAATATACACTGTCGCGGGGTGGCGCGGCCGGTAGTCGACTGCATGGAGTTCGGAGGGCCGTGGTGGCGCTTGCTTTACCCCGCACGGCCAACCGGGGTCAGACCCCTGCGGGGTCTGACCCCAAGCCCGACGGGTTCAGTGCGCGGCGACGTGCCGCGTTTTACCCCCAGCAACAGACGGACGCGGGTTCAGGCGATCCAGCCGGCCGCTGAGCGCGGTCAGGCCGAAGGCGCCCAATACCACCAGCGCGCCGATCCACCCGGTATGCACCAGGCCCAGGTGCTCGACGATCAGCCCGCCGCCCCAGGCGCCGCCGGCGATGCCGAGGTTGAACGCGGCGATGTTCAGGCCCGACGCCACGTCGACGGCGCGCGGCGTATAGTTCTCGGCCTGCTGCACCACGTACACCTGCAAACCGGCCACATTGCCGAAGGCCACGGCGCCCCACGCCAGCACGGTTGCGATCACCAGCCATTTGTACGGCGCGGCGAAGGTCAGCACCAGCAGCACCGCGGCCAGGCCGAGGAAGATGATCTTCAGCGCGCTGATCGGGCCGCGCTGGTCGGCCAGCTTGCCGCCCCAGATATTGCCCACCGCGACCGACACACCGTACACCAGCATCACCAGGCCAACCGCGTTGGCGCTGAAGCCGGTGACGTCGGTCAGGATCGGCGCCAGGAAGGTGAAGGCGGTGAACGAACCGCCGTAGCCGACCGCCGTCATCGCATACACCAGCAACAGGCGCGGCTCGCCCAGCACCTTCATCTGTTGCAGCAGCGAGGCGGGTTTATTGTGCTGGATATTCTTAGGCACGTACAGCAGGCTGCCGACGAAGGCGACCACGCCCAGCGCCGAGACGGCGAGGAAGGTCTCGCGCCAGCCGAAGTGCTGGCCGATGAAGGTGCCCAGCGGCACGCCGGTCACCAGCGCCACGGTCAGGCCGGTGAACATGATGGCGATCGCGCTGGCGGCCTTCTCCTTCGGCACCAGCGAGGTGGCGATGGTCGAACCGATCGAGAAGAACACGCCGTGCGCCAGCCCGGTCAGGATGCGGGCGATCACCAGCGATTCGTAGCTGGGCGCTTTCCACGCCAGCAGGTTGCCGAGAGTGAACAGCACCATCAACGACAGCAGCAACAGCTTGCGCGGGACTTTACCGGTCAGCGCGGTCAGCACCGGCGCGCCGACGGCGACGCCCAGCGCGTACAGGCTGACCAGCAGGCCGGCCGACGGCAGGTTCACGCCCAGATCGGCGGCGATGGTCGGCAGCAGCCCGACAATGACAAACTCGGTGGTCCCGATGGCGAACGCGCTGATGGTCAGCGCCAACAAGGCAATAGGCATGACTTAACTCCTGAAAAGTTGATGTCATGCAGTATCGGGACTTTGGTTGCTGAGAAAAAGACACTAAAACGCCAAACATATTTGCGCGTGGCGCAACAAACCCCTATTTCTTGGCAAACATCGCCGCCATCGCGGTGACGTCGCGTCCGACGCCGCGATAGCCGACGAAGCGGCTGGCCTCGTCGAACATCGGTTCCCCGCTCACTTGCAGAAATTGCGGCGCGCCGCCGGGCGTGGTGCGGCTGTAGACGAAATCGAGGAAAGCCTTGCGCTCGTCGATGTTCTCCTTCAGCAGCGCATGCTCGGCCACGTCCCAGCCGCTGGTGTCGGCGCTGCCGATGCCGACCATGTCCATCACCGGACCGGACCAGTTGGTCAGCGTGCCTTCGGCATCCTGCTCCCAGTACCAGTCGGTCGACAGCTCGGCGAAGCGCTGGAAGCGTGTCTCGCTGGCGCGCAGCTCGGCGGTGCGCATCATGACTGTGTGTTCCAGTTGCTGGTTGTAGCGGTTCAGCTGGCGATGCAGCAGGCGTACCTCCAGCATGTTGCGGATGCGCGTCTCGACCTCGATCAGCTCGAACGGCTTGCTGACGAAGTCCTTGGCGCCGGCCTGCAGAGCTTGCAGTTTGTGGTTGGGCTGGGCGGTGATGACCAGCACCGGCACGTAGCCGTCCGGCTCGATCACCTTCAGCGCCTCCAGCACTTCGAAGCCGCTCATGCCGGGCATTTGCAGGTCCAGCAGGATCAGATCGAAATGATGTTCCTGGTGCATGTCGCAGACGGCGAACGGGTCGGTGGTGCCGGTGACGTTGGTGTAGCCGCCGTTGGCCAGCATCTGCTCCAGCAGCATGACGTTGGCCTCTTGGTCGTCGACGATCAGGATGCTGGCGTCGAGTATGGCGGATGGTTCAATCATGGCTAGCTTTCTTGTGGTCTGCGGCGAAATCCAAGGCGAGATCCAATGCTTCCATGAACTCGATTACTTTGATGGGTTTGGTCAGGTAACGGAAGAAGCCGGCCTCGACCCCCTTGTCGATATCGCGCGGCATGGCGTTGGCCGACAGCGCCAGCACCGGGATGTGCGACGTCTCGGCGGCATCCTGCAGGATCTTGAGGCAGCCGTAACCGCTGATGCCCGGCAGGTTGATGTCCATCAGGATCACATCCGGCTGGTAGGTGCGCGCCAGCTGGATGCCGGCGTAGCCGTCGATGGCGGTCAGCAGCTTGAGGTTGGCGCGGCGCGCCACCAGTTGCTCGACCAGGATCAGGTTGGCGGGATTGTCCTCGACGTACAGCACGGTGCGGGTCAGCGCGTGCTCCTCGGTGATGCCGAAATCGGCCGAACTCAGCGGGACCGATTCCAGCACCGGCTCTTCGCTGGCTGCCAGCTCGATCCAGAACGTGGTGCCGACCCCAGCCTCGCTTTCGACGCCGATCGCGCCGCCCATCAGCTCGACCAATTGCTTGGTCACCACCAGGCCGATGCCGGTGCCCTCCTCGGCGCCGTGCTCGCGACCCAGCCGGTTGAAGGGCTGGAACAATTGTTCCAGCTGGCCAGGGCTCAGTCCGGCGCCCGAATCGGCGACGCGGATGTGCACCCGGCCCGCGTCGCCGACGCTGGCGCTGACGGTGACGCTGCCGCCGCTGCGGTTGTACTTGATGGCGTTGGACAGCAGGTTGATCATCACCTGCTTGAGGCGGGTGCGGTCGGCGTGCACGAAGAACGGCCGCTCCATGGCGAGGAAGCGCATGTCGATGCCGCGCTTTTTCGCCTGCGGCTCCATCATCGCCTCGCAATCCTTGAGCACCTCGGACAGGCCCATCGCCTCCTGCGACATCATCACCTTGCCCGATTCGATCATGGCCAGGTCGAGGATCTCGTTAATCAGTTGCAGCAGATACCAGCCGCCCTTGAGGATCTGGTCCAGCGAGCGCTGCTGCGCCACGCTCGGCGGCGGCTTGTCCGACGCCAGCAGCTGCGCGAAGCCGAGCACCGCGTTGAGCGGCGTGCGCAGCTCGTGGCTCATGCTCGACAGGAATTCGGATTTGGCGCGGTTGGCCTTGTCGGCGACGGCGCGGGCGGTCTCCAGCTCCTTGTTGGTGGCCTGCAGCGCCTGCTTTTGCTCGCGCAGCAGCAGATCGAGTTGCGCCTGCTCCGCCTCCACCCGCTTGCGCGCGGTATTGTCGGTGCCCATCAGCAGATAGCCGATGATCCTGTCGTCGCCGTCGCGCAATGCGCTGACCGAGACGATGGCGGGGAAACGGCTGCCATCCTTGCGGATATAGGTCAGCTCGTAGATGTCCTCGATGCCGCGCGAGGCCTTGAACACCAACGCCTCGAAGCCGGGCTGGATGGCGGTGCCGAACTCCAGGCTCAGCGCTTCCGCGCGCAGGATCACTTCCATCGCATCGGAGATGCCGGCCGGCGAGATCAGGTTGACCACCTCGGCCGCGCTGTAGCCCAGCATGCGCTCGGCGCCGACGTTGAAGATCTGGATCACGCCCTGGGCGTCGGTGGCGATGCTGGAGAAGTTGGCGCTGTTGTGGATCGCCAGTTGCAGCGCTTCGGCCTTCAGCAGCGGGTTGTCGTGTGTCGGTTTCATGCTCATCCCTGGCGCTGCCGGACATCGGACATCAGGCGCGCGAATTCTTTTTTAACCACGTCGTAGCATTCGCAGGTGGTGCTTTCCAGCCCTGCCCGGTCGAGTACGCTGATATGGCCGCGGCGGCAACTGATGTAGCCGTACTTTTGCAGATTGCCGGCGGCGACCGTCACGCCCTCGCGGCGCACGCCGAGCATGTTGGCGATCAGTTCCTGGGTCATGGTCAGTTCGCTGCCGTCGAGGCGGTCCAGCGTCAGCAGCAGCCAGCGGCACAATTGCTGCTCGACGGTGTGGTGGCGGTTGCACACCGCCGTCTGCGACATCTGCGTCAGCAGCGCCTGGGTGTAGCGCAGCAGCAGGCGCATCACCGGGCCGGCGCGGTTGAACTCGTCCATCAGGATCTGCGACTTGAGGCGATAGCCGTGGCCGCTGGTCTGCACCACCGCGCGGCTGGGGGTGGTGTTGCCGCCCATGAACAGCGAGATGCCGAGGATGCCCTCGTTGCCGACGCCGGCGATTTCCGACGAGCTGCCGTTCTCCAGCACATAGTGCAGCGAGACGATGGCCGAGGTCGGGAAATAAACGTAGTTGAGCTGGCCGCCGGATTCGTACAGCACATCACCGAGCCGCATCATTTGCGGCTCCAGGTGCGGCGAGATACGGTCGAACTCAGCGTCGAGTAGCGCGGCAAGCAGATGGTTCTGGTTGGGATTATTTAGACGCATGGAAATACTCATTTTTCCAAGTCGTCAACGAGGCGGGCGGCGATGACGGTAAACGATGACCGTAGGACACAATACCACACATGTCCCGCCGCACTTAAGTGTCAGTGCCGACATTCGGACATTCGGAAACTATCGGTGGCCTAAAAGTTCCGTCAATGTCCGAATGTCGGCACTGACACCATGGGGGTTCGGCTACAATGAGCGCGTCCCCTCACGAAAGATGCATGTGAACCTCAACGTATTTCTGGCCATCGGCATCGTCGGGCTGATCGCTACCTTTTTGGCCGAGCTGGCCGCTGGTTTGCTCAGCGGGGCTTTCGGCCAGCATGCGCTGGGCCGCTGGCTGCCTTATTACTCCGTGTGGATCGTGTTCACGGTGCTGGGACTGGTGATGGGCCGGACGCGCGAGCCGCTCGACAAATAGTCGCTGTCATGAATTCCGAAAAACTCGCCCTGCTGCTGACGCGCGAAATGCCTTACGGTAAATACAAGGGCCGCAAGATCGCCGACCTGCCCGGCCACTATCTCGGCTGGTTCGCGCGCGAGGGTTTTCCCTCCGGCGAACTCGGCGGCCTGATCGCGCTGATGTATGAACTCGACCACAACGACCTGCGCGCCCTGCTCGATCCGCTACGCCACGCTCGATAGAAACTGTGACATCCCGGCAATGAAAATACGTGTATAAAGACACTATTGCATTCGAGAGGAGATTTCGTCATGGCCACGCCCACGCATCGCTGCACCTGCTTCATTATTTCGTCGAAGATGCTGCGCAAGCTGGCCGACCTCGCCCCCACCGAGGCCGAGCGCCATTGCCTGCTCGACCAGGCGGAAATCTCGGCCCACCTGCGCGGCCAGCGTTCGATGGCGCCGGCCACCATGTTCGGCGTGGCCGCCCTCGGCGACAAGCAACGCAGCGTCTATGATGCGCACAACAAATCCACCCTGCCCGGCAAACTGGTGCGCGAGGAGGCCAGCGCGCCGTCCAAGGATGTCGCCGTCAACCAGGCCTACGACGGCGCCGGCGCCACCTACGATTTCTTCCGCGAAGTGCTGAAGCGCAACTCCATCGACGGCAAGGGCATGCGCCTCGATTCCACCGTCCACTACCAGACCCGCTTCAACAACGCCTTCTGGAACGGCCAGCAGATGGTCTACGGCGACGGCGACGGCAAACTGTTCCTCGGCTTCACCGGCGCCCTCGACGTCATCGCCCACGAGCTGACCCACGGCATCACGCAAAACGCCGTGCCCGGCGGCCTGGTCTACGAGGACCAGAGCGGCGCGCTGAACGAATCGATCTCGGACGTGTTCGGCAGCGTGGTCAAGCAATGGCACCTGAAGCAAAGCGTCGAACAGGCCGATTGGCTGATCGGCGCCGGCATCATGGCGCCCAGCGTCGGCAAGGCGCTGCGCTCGATGGCCGATCCCGGCAACCAGCAAGTGACCTGGTCGGGCGACGACCAACCGAAAACCATGGCAGGATACGTGGAGGACGGCGACGTGCACACCAACTCCGGCATTCCCAACCATGCCTTTTATGCGGCGGCGATCGCGCTCAAGGGCAATTCCTGGGACAAGGCCGGACCGATCTGGTACAAGGCGCTGTCGCTGCTGACGCCGAACGCGACCTTCGCCGACATGGCCAAGGCCACCACCCAGGCGGCGGTGCTTCTATACGGCGACAAATCCGCCGAACAGCACGCCGTGCAGGCGGCCTGGAAAGTGGTCGGGGTCGCATGAACAGGAGAACATCATGCGGATGATTTTACGCTGCTCAGGCGGCTTCACCGGGCCGGCCGGCGCGCAGACGCGCACCGTCGATCTGGCGCGGCTGCCGCAGCCCCAGGCCACCGAACTGGAGCAACTGGTGCTGGCCTGCGATTTTTTCGCGCTGCCGGACCAGCTGGTCAAAGACGCGCCCAAATCCTGGGATTTTCAGTATGACCTGGAAGTGGATCAAGGCCAGCAGGCGCACAGCGTGCGCTACCACTTGGACGCGGCGCCGCCGCAATTGAAGGCGCTGACCGACAAGCTGAACGACGAAGTCGAGCCGGATTAGCCGATCTTCAGTTCGGGGTAGCCGGTCTGCGGATCGTGCTCGCGCGTGAAGCGTTGGCCGGGCAGCAGCGCCAGCAGCAGTTCCGCCGTGGTGCGGACGATGCAGCCTGGGCCGACATGGCCGCCCAGCACCCGCCCTTGCGCGTCCGACACCGACATGTGCAGGTGCGCGCCGTCCGGCGACACCGAGCCGGCCAGCGTCAATATCTCCAGATCGCCGCGCAGCTCGGCCGGCTGCGGCACGCCGGCGTAGCGCAGCTGCGCCACGCTCAGGCTGCCGATGCCCTGCAACACGAAGCCCGCGCGCTCGCCGCTGGCCGCCAGCGCGGCGACCACGGCGGCGCGCAGGTCGTCGCCGGGGCTGAGGCGCAACGGCAGCGGCGACAGCGTGGCCATCATTACGCCACCATGCGCGCGAATTCGCCCGAGTCGATCAGCTTTTGCAGATCGTCGGCGCCGCCGATCAGCGTGCCCTTGACGAAGATGATGGGAAAAGTCGACCAGCCGCTCCACAGCTTCAGCGCCAGACGCGGACGCCACTGGGAAAAATAGTTGCCGTAGCCGAGGTAGTGGTACGCGGTGCCGTTGCCGTCGAGGATCTTGCGCGCCTTGGCCGGGAAAGGATTCAGCCCCATGCCGACCACCACCACGTTGTTGGCGGCGACGGCGGCCTGCACTTCGGCCACCAGCTCGCGGTGGTTGGCGTTGATTTTCGCCAGCGCGGCGGGATGGATGTGTGCTGCGTCCAGGATGTTACGGCTCATGGAAAGTCCTCATAGTCTGCGATGACCGTAAGGGTAGACGCAAACGCGGCGCGGCGGCAAAGTCTTTTGCGCGCCGCGCCGCCGTCGGCTACAGGTCCAGCTTGGAGATCTTGGTACCTTCCAGATTCAGGTTGGCCATCAGCCCGGCGTTGGTCAGCACCAGCGCCTGCACCGGATTGTTGGCGGTGGCGGTGTCGATTTCGCCGTTGGCGCCGACCTTGAGCAAGGCCACCGAACCGTCGACGCCGGCCGTCCAGCCTTTGCTGTTGCGGAACTTGTCCAGCGCGTCCCTGGTCATGAACAGGATCACCACCGCCTTCGATTGCGCGCCGGCCTGCAAGCCGACCGACACCGACGCCATGCTGTAGTAGTTGACCGTATCGGCGCCGGTGCGCAGCACGCCCTTGCCGTATTCGCCGCCGACCACCAGTCCGGCCGCGATCACCTTGGGGAACACCAGGATGCCGTTGGCCTTGCGCACCAGCTCGCGCGAGCCGTTGACTTCGCGGTACAGCCGCTCCAGCGTTTCGTGCGAACCTTGTTCGATCTCGGTGCGCACGGCGGCGCTGTCCGGCTTGGCGGCGCCGGTGGTGGTGGTGCAGCCGCCCAGCGTCAGCGCCAGACCCGCGAACGCCAGCGCGGCGGTGCTACGAATCAGGAAAGTAGGTTTTTGCATAGCAATCTCCATAAAAAGCCGCGAGCGCGGCGTCAGCAGACGATTGTGCCAGTGCAATGCCTGGCGCACGATCCCTCTTCCGTGAGGGGACGAGTGATTATTATTCAATAATAAACTCGCGCCGCCCTTCTTCGCCACACTGTTGAGCGCTTTGTCCGGCTTGTTCGAACGCCGAGCACAGGCGATTGCCCTGCGGGTCCTCCAGCCGGGGATGGATGCGCAGTAGGTATGTGCCGGGCCGCCAGGCCGACGCCGGCGTAAACCGCCACTCACGCTCGCCGTCGGCCAGACGCGCGCTGCCGGCCAGCCGCCGTCCATCCGGCCCCTGCAGCGCCAGCAGCGGCGCGGCGTCGCCGTCGAGCGCCGTGGGGAAGCCGATCCGCAGCGCTTGCCGGCTGCCGCGTTTGGCCAGGCGCACGGTCCAATGCTGCGGTTCGATGCGCGATCGCAACGAAGATTCCACCCGCCAGCGTTTTTCGACGGCGTGGCCGAGTTGCGGATCATCGACCCGCAAGCGCACGCCCTGCCCCGCGCGCAAGGCCGGTCCCAGCGCGACATTCGGCCCGACGCCGGTCTTGATGCGCCCCGGGTCGAGCAACAGCGTCACCGACTTGCCGTCGGCGCTGGCCAGCGGCAGGTCGAGGAAGGCGTGCTCGATCACGGCGCCGTTGTCGTCGAACAAGGTCACACGGACCATGTCCAGCGCCGCGGACAGCGGTGCATCCAGATGCAGGCCGATGCGCAACAGGTTTTCCGGCACCGCGTCGCCCGACGGCGTCACCAGCGTGGCGGCCGGCGCGGCGGGCGCGGCCAGCAGCGTCAGCAACGCCAGCAACCCGCCGTTAGCGCGCCAGTTCAGGATAGCCCTCCAGTCCGCGCGAGTACTTATGGAAATCGCGGAACTTGTCGCCGTCCGGATAGCGGTAATCGGAAAAGTCATACTCGTTGACGAAATCGCTGAGGCGCAGGTAGGCGCCCTTGAGGATGGACACCAGCTGCACCTGGCCGCTCGCATCGTCGCGCCGCAGCGCCAGCAGCAGTTCCGGATTCAGGTTGTCGACCCGCATGGCGGCCGCCATCGGCGTCATCATCCCCTTCACGCCCGAGTAGGGCTTGGCCGGGATCTCGATCGGCGTGTTGAGGCCGGGCGCAGCGGCGCCGACGCCGAGGTCGGCCGCGCTCAGCAGATCGGCCGAGCGGCTGGAGTTGACCAGCAGCGCATATTCGGCCTCGCCCACCTTGAAGCTGACCAGCCCGTTCGGCGCGCTGCCCCAGCCCAGCTCGCTGACGGTCTTGGCGGCGATATGCGCGCCGTCGCGCAAGTCCTTGAGCGGAATCACCACCAGCGGCGTGCAGGTGTAGGCCGCCACCAGCGACGGCTCGCCGGCGATGGTCATCACCGCCATGCTGCGGATCGGCGCGCGCGTTTCCACCTGGTTGTGCACCGGGTGGTACATCTCGACCGAGGTGACCTGCGCCTTGCCGCTGAACGGGTAGTCATAGACCCGCAGGGTCGAGGCGAAGCTGCGGTTGGACAGGCCCGCCACGTACAGCTTGTTCTGGTAAAAGCGCATGTCGGTGACGGTCAGCGTCTGCGCCGGCAGATCGCGCCAGAAAACCTGGTCGGCCGCCGGGGCGTCGCTGATGGCGGCCGAGCCGGCCACCTTGCCCAGGTCGACCCGCGTCACCCTGCCGGCGGCGTCGATGTTGACGATGGCCGGCGTGGTTTTGCCTTTGGCGCCGCGCACCGTCAGCGCGACATACGCCAGTTCGCTGCCGGGCTGCACCGCCAGATCCTCGAAGCGCAGCGCCGACGGCGCGACGCCGAGCGCCTTGGCGATCGGCCCCTGCACGTCCATCAGGTTGAACGGCTTGCCGGCCGCCTTGGCAGGAACGGCGACCGGCAGCGCGTAGATGCGCGCGCCCTTCCAGTCGGCCACGAACAAGGTGCTGGCATCGCCGAAGGTCAGCTTGGCGGCCGATTGCACGCTTGGCGGCGCGGCCTGCGCCGAAGCCGCCACGACGGCGGCGGCAAACAATATAAACAGTTTCATCGCGGTTCCTTATTTGTCGCGTTTGAGGAAGGCCTTGATCGCAGCCACGGTGGCGTCGGTCTGTTCCTCCATCAGCCAGTGGCCGGCGTCCGGCACCACCAGCTCGGTGACGTCGACGGCGGCGTTGCGCATGACGATGGCTTCGTTGGCGCCGAACGACTTCGCGCCGCCGACCGCCAGCACCGGCATGGTCAGCTTGGTCTGGATGGATTTGAGGTTGTCCTCGGCGTCCTTGGGGATCGCCAGGAATTGCGCGAACGCCGCGTGCATCGCGCCTTTTTGCGCGTACAGCCTGGCGTAATGGCGCCGCGTTTCCTCGTCTATTTTGGACGGCGTGCCGGCGAATTCATTCCAGAAGCGGTCCAGGTAGATGCGCTCGCGGCCGGCCACCAGCCGTTCCGCGTCCGGCCCGCCGAACGAGAAATGCCACAGCAGCGGGCTGCGCACGATCTGTTCCCACGGCGGAATGCCCGGCACCGGCGCGTCCATCACGATCAGGCGGTCGGTCTTGTCGGGGTAGCGTGCGGCATAGGCGTAGGCCACCATGGTGCCGATGTCGTGGCCGACCACGTCGGCATGGTCGATGCCCAGCTTCTCCAGCACGGCGCGCATGTCGGCGGCCTGGGTGCGCTTGTCGTAGCCGCCGGCCGGGCGCGACGACAGTCCCATGCCGCGCAGGTCAGGCGCCACCACCGTGTGTTCGGCGGCCAGCGCGGCCGCCAGCGGCGCCCACATGTCGCCGGTATCGCCGAAGCCGTGGATCAGCAGCACCGCCGGTCCGGAACCGCCGACGCGCACGTGGATGGTGCCGTCGGCGGTGGCGACCTCCATGGTCCTGAAGCTCTTCGGGTAGGCGGGCACGCCCGCTTGTGCGGTGGCAAGCGCCAGCAAGCCGGCGAGAAAAAAGGCTGCGATGCGGGCAGCGTAGGCGGTGGTGGACACGTGCGTCTCCTGGTGGATATCGGCTGAAAGCGCGCCGGAAATGGCATCCAACAGTAGCATAGGCGACAACGGCGAACCACCCAAAAGGGGTGGTCGGGGGCTCTACCTAACGGCTGAACGCGAGGCGTTTTCCCTCGCGCAGCATGGTGGCGAATTCGATGGCCGGCACCGGCGGGCTGAACAGGTAGCCCTGCAACTGGTCGCAGCCCAGCTCGCGCAGGAAGCTCATCTGCTCGGCGGTCTCCACGCCCTCGGCGACGATCTCCTGGCGCAGCTGCTGCGCCATGGTGACGATGGCGCGCGCGATCGCGCAATCGTTTTCTTCGTACGGCAGGCCGATGACAAAGGAGCGGTCGATCTTCAGCGTGCTGATCGGGAATTTCTTCAGGTAGGCCAGGCTGGAGTAGCCGGTGCCGAAGTCGTCCAGCGCCAGCGACATGCCCATCGCCACCAGCTGGTTCATGATGGCGATGACGTTGTCGGTGCCACGCACCAGCAGGCTCTCGGTGATCTCCAGGTTGATCTGGTCCGGCTGCACTCCGTAGCGCTCCAGCACCACCGCGATGCGATGCGGCAGGCCGGCGTCGAACTGCCGCGCCGACAGGTTGACCGCGATCGGCGGCATGATCAGATTGGCGTCGCGCCACTCGCGCACCTGGCGGCAGGCTTCCTCCAGCACCCATTCGCCCAGATCGAGGATCAAACCGGTCTCCTCGGCGACCGGGATGAACACCCCCGGCGACACCAATCCACGCAGCGGATGGCGCCAGCGCAGCAGCGCCTCGGCGCCGACGATGCGGCCGCTGCGCAGGCTGACCTTGGGCTGGTAGAACAGCGCCAGCTCGTTGTTCTGCAAGGCCTGGCGCAGCTCGCTTTCGATGCGCAGGTGTTCCTTGGCGCGCTGGTTCATCTCCTCGCTGTAGAAGATGAAGTTCGATTCGATGCTTTGCGCCGCCTTGGCCATCGCCACGTCGGCGTAGCGGATCAGGGTCGGCACGTCGGCGCCGTCGTCGTTGTAGACGGTGATGCCGACGTGCGCGCCGACTTGCAGGCTGTGCGCGGCCAGCGCGATCGGCTGCGCCAGCGCCGCCAGCAGTTTCTTGGCGACGATGCCGGCGTGCTCGCGTTTTTCTATGTGCAGCAGCGCGATGGCGAACTTGTAGCCGTCCAGCCGCGCCAGCACGTCGCCCTCGCGCAAGGACAGGCGGAACAGCCGGCCGATCTCGCACAGCAGCGCGTTGCCGATCTCATGGCCCAGCGTGTCGCTGATAGCGCCGACCCGGGTGATCTCCACCACCAGCAGCGCGCCGTGCTCCTGCGAGCGCTTGGTCTCGGTCAGCGCCTGGCCCATCAGCTGGGTCAGCAGGCACAGGTTGGGCAGGCCGGTCAGCGGGTCGTAGTTGGCCATGCGCTGCATGCGCGCCTCGGCGTCCTTGTGCACGCTGATGTCCGAGAACAGCGAGAAGGTGTGGCTGATCTTGCCGTGCTCGTCGCGCACCGCGCTGATGGTCACCGACTGCGGAAACAGCTCGCCGTTCTTGCGCTTGCCGACGATCTCGCCGCGCCACGGTCCGCCGCCGCGCATCGCGTGGCGCACCTTGGCGCGGAACTCGGCGTCGTGCACGCCGGAGCGCAGCAGGTCCGGCGTCTGGCCGATCGACTCGGCCGGCGTGTAGCCGGTGATGCGGGTGAACGAGGAATTGATCGAAACGATGCGCTCGTGGGCGTCGGTGATCAGCACGCCCTGTTCGCTGTCCTCGATGATGCGCGCGTGCAGATTGACCTTGTCCAGCGCCGACAGCGTCTGGTTGGCCTGCGACAGCTTGACCAGCATGCCGCCCGGTTCGCCGTCCTCGTCGCGCAGCACGATGTCGAGCAGCACCCAGATGATCTCGCCGTTCTTCTTGCGGCGCCGCACCTCGGTGCGCGCCGCCGTCTCGCCGGGGCTGTGCTCGAAGAACAGCTCGGCGATGTTGCCGTCGTCGTCGTCCTCGGCGTACAGGAACAGCACGTGCTGGCCCAGCGCCTCCTCGGCCGCGTAGCCGAACATCTGCTGCGCGCCGTCGCTCCACGCGGTCAGGTAGCCGGCCGGGTCGAGTTCCAGCGTGGCGTCCAGCGGCGCGCTGTCGGCGAGCGCGGCGGCCGGCTCGGGATCCAGCGGCACATAGCCCTGCGCCTCGGCCAGCGCCGCCTCCAGCCGGTCCAGCGTGCGCGCCTGCGCCTCGCCGGCTTCGCCGCGCGCCTGCCGGCTCAACGCGAGGCAGCGCTCGATCGCCTCACGCATGGGAGTTCCCGGCCTTGCCCGACGTGACGTTCTGCATCCACAGGTAGGCGTCGGCGACGATGTGGTTGAAATGATCGTTGTCGATCTGCAGCGAACGCAGGCCGTCGCTGAGCGCGGGATAATCGTCGCGCTCGGCGGACTCCACCAGACTCAGCAGCACGCCCAGTTCGCCCTGGCGCGCCAGCAGCGCCTGCTTCACGGCGTCGCTGATGGTCAGCGGCTTGAGCACCCCCTCCAGCGCCATGCCGAACAGCACGCCCAGCAGCGAGAACATGCCGACCATGAAAGCTTGCTCCTGGTGCGGCTTGTCCTCGCCGCTGATCTTGGACAGCAGCTCCATCGAACGCGCCCGCACCGCCACCCGCGCCAGCAGCATCGCCGAGCGCTGGTCGCCCTGGCGCGACGAGAACAGCATCAGGTTGAGCCAGCGCCGCAACTGCGAACGGCCGAGGATCAGGATCGCCTGCGAAAAACTGGTGACGCGGCGGCCGGTGCCCATGCCCAGCGAATTGACCAGACGCAGCAGGTGATACGACAGCGTCGGATCCTGCCGCAACACCGCTTCGATTTCGTGGGTGTCGGCATCGGCGGTGACCAGTTGCACCAGTTGCAGCGCCAGCGCGCGCGAGGCGGCCTGGTTGCCGACCGCCTTCGGCGGCGGCGCCAGGAACCAGTTGCCTTCGATCCAGGCCACCGCCGGCGGCAAGTCCTTGGACAGCGTCTCGTCGGCGCGGTGCAGCTTGTCGGCGGCCAGCGGTTTCCAGCCGGCCTCTTTCAGCGCCTGGTGGATGGCCTCGGGTTGGCTGGCGCGGTAGAAACAGTTCATGCTGCCGCCGGCCAGCTCCTGCAGCACGGCGGACGGCAGGTCCAGCGGCGCGCCGTCCTGCCGCAGGCTGTCGGCGTCGAACAACAACGCCGCCGGGTTGCCGTTGCGGTCGGCCAGAGGATGCAAAAACACGGGCGGCATGGCGGTCAACGCGGTCATGGAATATCCAGAAGAAACTGTCGAGTATCTTGCTATGGTACTCCGAAATTATTGGCCCTTGTCAACATTGTAGTAACGGAACTGCATGTTCCATGTCAAACGGATAGCGCATGGTGTGGCAAATGCCGCACCAGGCGCTCGAACAGGTCGGGCTGGCGCATGCGATCTATCCACCAATTCAGCGCGGCGCCGTTTTCGCCGCTGCGCCAGGCCAGGTAGAAGGTCTCGGCCGGCTTCGGCTCCTCCACTTGTTTTTCCACCAGCAGGCCGGCGGCGATGGCGGCGCGCGCGCACGGTTCCGGCAGGAAGCCGAAACCCATGCCGGCCAGCTGGTACTGGAACTTGGTCTTCATGTCGGGCACCGTCAACGTATCCTGCCCCAGCAGCAGGCCGACGGTGCGCGGCGCCATCTGGCGCGCCGAATCGGCCACGCTGACGGCGCGGTGGCGTTGCAGCGCGACGCGGTCCAGCGGGCCCGCGACCGCCGCCAGCGGATGCGACGGCGCCACCGCGAACACGAAGTTGATCTTGCCGATCGGCTGCGACACGTAGCCGCCGCCGGCCGGGCCGTCGCCGGCCACACCCACCAGCAGGTCGGCGCGGCGGTCCAGCAGCGCTTCCCAGGCGCCGGACAGCGCTTCCTGGACGATGCGCAGCCGGGTCTGCTGCGCCACCTCGTAGAAGGCGGTCACGTCGTCGCGGAAGAAGCACGGCGAGAACATCGAATCCATGCCCACCGACAGCTCGGTCTCCCAGCCGGACGCCACCCGGCGCACCCGGTGCTCCAGGTCCTGCGCCGCTTTCAGCAGGTAGCGCCCCTCTTTCAGCAACTCGACCCCGGCCGGCGTCAGCACCACGCGCGGGCCGTTGCGCTCGAATACCTGGACGCCGAGATCGTCCTCCAGCTTGCTGACGGTGTAGGAAATGGTCGACGGCACGCGGTGCAACTCCTTGCCGGCGGCGGAGAAGGATCCACGGCGGTCGATCGCATCGACGATTTGCAGGGCTTCGAGGCTGAGTCTGAGCATTCGATTTTTTCGATAGTAAAGAGGTAAATTTTCCGTTTTTTTATTCCGAATCAGGGGACTACAATGTGATTCATGGATGCGGCGATATCGAAACAGCTTTCAAAATTATCGCACATTAACTTAAAAGAAACGGAGCCCTACCATGTTGCAAGTACGTAAAAGTGAATCGCGCGGCAAAGCCAACCACGGTTGGCTGAACTCCCAGCACAGCTTCTCCTTCGGTCATTATCATGATCCCGAGCATGTCGGCTTCGGTCCGCTGCTGGTCATCAATGAAGACAAGGTGGAAGGCGGCCAGGGCTTCGGCACCCACGGTCACCGCGACATGGAGATTATCTCCTACGTGCTGAGCGGCGCGCTGGAACACAAGGACAGCATGGGCACCGGTTCGGTGCTGCACTACGGCGACGTGCAGCGCATGAGCGCCGGCACCGGTGTGCGTCACAGCGAGTTCAACGGTTCGCAAAAAGACCAGGTGCATTTCCTGCAGATCTGGATCCAGCCCAGCGAAGCCGGCATTCCTCCAAGCTACGAGGAAAAGCACTTCAAGCCGGAAAGCAAACTGGGCCAGCTGCGCCTGATCGCGTCGAACGACGGCCGTGAAGGTTCGGTGCTGGTGCATCAGGATGCGGCGATCTACGCCAGCATCATGACCTCGGGCGACAGCCTGAAACATGAACTGGCGGCCGGCCGCATCGCTTATGTGCACGTGATCCGTGGCGAGGTGACGGTCAACGGCACCGCGCTGCAAGGCGGCGACGCGCTGAAGATCACCGCCGAAACGCTGGTGACGCTGGAACAGGCCAAGGCCTCGGAGATTCTCTTGTTTGACTTACCAAACTAAGCTCCCCGCTTAAGCCATAGGGCGGTCGGAAATAAATTTCCGCTAGTTTTGGTATCATGAAGGGCGCGCCGGGTCTGTTCGAACAGCCCGGCGCGCCTTTTTTACATCGAACCGAAATATTGAGAAGAGCATAGCTATGTCGCAGAGCGCACCAACCCCGGCACCAGATGAACTGGATTACATGACTTCGTGCGCCCTGCCGACCCCGTGGGCCCAGTTCACGCTGCATGCTTTCGTTGAAAAAGCCACCGGCAAGGAACACTTGGCCATGGTGCTGGGCGATATCGGCGACGGCGAGCCGGTGCTGGCGCGCGTGCATTCCGAATGCCTGACCGGCGACGTGCTGTTCTCGCAGCGCTGCGATTGCGGCGCCCAGCTCGAAGGCGCGCTGAAGAAGATCGCCACCGAAGGCCGGGGCATCCTGCTGTATCTGCGCCAGGAAGGTCGCGGCATCGGCCTGATCAACAAGATGCGCGCCTACCGCCTGCAGGAGGCCGGCGCCGACACGGTACAGGCCAACGAACAGCTGGGATTCCGGCCGGATCAGCGCACCTACGGCCTGGTGCAACCGATGCTGGCCCAGTTCGGCGTGAAAAGCCTGCGCCTGATGACCAATAATCCGCGTAAGATCGATGCCATGACTAAACTAGGCATCGAAGTGGCCGAGCGGGTTCCGCTGCTGGTCAACCGCAATGCCTTCAATCAGCATTATCTGAATACCAAGGCCGCCAAGCTGGGCCACATGATGACGCCGCTGACGCCCGCCCCGGTGGAGGATGGCGCGCTTTAAACGTTTTAAGGACTGCATGAAAGTTGCCGCGCTAGCCACCACATTCGTTTTCACCTGGGCCTGCAACGGCGCCTCGGCTGCGGCCTCGGCCGCGCCAGCCGCCGCCAAGCCCGCCGCCGCGCCGCCCGCCGCCGCCACGGCGCCGCCGGCCCATCCGGCCACGCCCTCGAATCCCGCCGCTGCCGCCGCGACCGGCGATCCGGCCGCCGCCGACACCGCGCCGCTGCCGCCGCCATCCAGCGCGGCCCAGCATCTGTACGCTTCCGCCAAGAACGACATCCTGCAGGTGCGCTCGCTGCTGAAGAGCGGCCGCACCCAATCGTCGGTCGGCTCCGGCTTCCTGATCGGCACCAGCAACCTGGTGCTGACCAACTACCACGTGGTGTCGCAGTTCGCGCTCGATCCCGACACCTATGTCGGCGAATGGGTCGACACCGGCGGCCAGCGCGGCAATGTGGAACTGCTGGCGGTCGACGTGCTGCACGACCTGGCGGTGCTGCGCGTCAACCGCAACGGCACCGGCTTCTTCAAGATGCCGGACCAGCTGGCCAAGCTGACGCAGGGACAGTACCTGTACTCGATGGGCAATCCGCTCGACCTGGGCTTCGCCATTTCCGAAGGCGCCTACAACGGCGTGATCGCACGCAGCTTCTACGACCAGCTGATGTTCACCGGCCCGATCAACTCCGGCATGAGCGGCGGGCCCAGCGTCACGGTCGACGGCTCGGTGGCCGGGGTCAACGTCTCCAAACGCCTGGACGGCGAGCTGGTCAGCTTCCTGGTGCCGGCCCGCTTCGCGCAGGACTTGCTGAAGCGGGTCGAGGATCAAAAGAAAGCGCCGGCCGATTTCACCAGCGTGGTGGCCGGCCAGTTGCTGACGCACCAGAAGGCGATGGTCGACCAATTGCTGTCCAGCCCGCTGAGCCTGAAGCCGATGGGACCGTATCAGGTGCCGGTGCGCGAGTCCGAGCAGATGCGATGCTGGGGCCGCTCCAACGTCAAGGCCGACAAACCGTTCACGGTGGACGACGCCAGCTGCGCGATGGAGTCGGCGATCTTCGTCAGCGGCTCGCTGCAGACGGGTCAGCTCAGTATCCGCCACCAGTTCCTGCGCGGCGCCGGCCTGGACAAGCTGCGCTTCGCGCAACTGGCCAGCGCCTCGTTCAAGAACGAGCACTTCGGCAACAACAAGGATGCGCGCCTGACCGGCCCCAACTGCACCGAGGATTTCGTCAAGAATAAAAACCTGCCGCTGCGCGCCGTGCTATGCGTGCGCGCCTACCGCAAGTTCGCCGGCCTGTACGACTTCGCGCTGCTGACCGCCACCACCGACCAGGGATTGATGAGCCTGCAAAGCCGGCTTGACGCGCGCGGCGTCTCGTATGACAACGGCATGCGGCTGTCGCGCGTGTTCCTCGAATCGCTGTCCTTGGGCGCCACGCCCGCGCCGCAGCCCAAGCCGGCCGCGAAAAAAACCCTCGCCGCCCAGCCGGCAAAAGGAGGCGCGCAATGACCGCCCCCTACTTCGTTGAAATCCTGGCGCGCAACGGCGACGTGCTGCACCGGCACAAGGTCGCGGCGCTGCCGATCCGCCTCGGCCGCAGCTACGACAACGACATCATCCTCGACGACGCCCACAGCGCCGCCAGCCACGCCATCGTCGACGTCGACGAGCACGGCCAATTGCTGCTGCGCGACCTGGGCAGCAAGAACGGCACCGTCTACCAAGGCAGGCGCGAGACCAGCGTCGCGCTTGGCGGCGACACCGTGGTGCGGCTCGGCCACACGCGGTTGCGGGTGCGCGCCGCCGACTTCCCGGTCGCCGCCGAAGTGGCGGACACCACCATGCACGCGTGGGAAGGCGCGGCGCCGGCCAGCATCGGCCTGGTGCTGATCGCCGCGTTCAGCTGCATGGAAACCTGGCTGTCCGACGTCGAACCGTTCGCGCTGATCCGCTACCTGCTGGTGCTGGCATCGAGCCTGGCGGCGGGCTTGTTGTGGGCCGGCGTCTGGGCGCTGGCCAACCGGCTGTTCGGCAGCCACGCGCGGCTCGGTCGGCATCTGTTCATCCTGGGCGGCGGGCTGGCGGTGGTGGGCGTGTGGCGCGCCAGCAGCGCGGTGCTGGCCTATGCCTGGTCGGCGGAATCGCTGACGCGCTACGGCAACCTGGTCACGCTGGCGATCGCCTGCGGCATGCTGTTCTTCCACCTGACCACCATCAAGCCGCACCATCCGCGACGCTTCGTGATCGCGACCTGGATCATGCTGGTCGGCGGCGCCGGCCTGATGTTGATGACCAACCTGCAAAGCAGCGGCCGCGCGGCGGACGAGCTGTACATGTCGGTGTTGTTGCCGCCGGAAGTGCGGCAGAGCGAGGATCGCAGCGTCGACCAGTTCATGGGCAACGCCGGCAAGCTGAAGGCCGACATCGACGCGGCCCGCACCCGCGCCGTCAAGGACGGCACGGCGGATGCCGACGACGACGAGGGCGCGGACTGATTACCTGACCGGCCAGCCGCGCAGGACCTGGTCCACCACTTCCTGCAGCTGCTTGCGGCTGGCGCCGGCGGCGGCCTGCACCGCCATGCCGTTGGACACCGTCATCACATAGCGCGCCATCTGGCTGGAGCAGCTGTCGGCCGGCAGATCGCCGTCGAGCTTGGCGCGTTCGAAGCGGTCGCGCAGCAGCACTTCGCTGGCGGCGCGGCGTTCGATCAGCGTATCGCGGATCGGCAGCGCATCGTTGCTGCACACCAGCGCGCCATTGATCTCCAGGCAGCCATGCGGATTATCCGACTCGGTCTGGGCGTCGGCGTTGCCGCGCAAGAAATGTTCGACCACGGCGCGCGCGCTCGGCTCCTTCAGCGCCGCGTGAAACAGCGGATCGTGGGTCTGGGCGTAGCGGTCCAGCGCCATGCGGAACAAGTTCTCCTTGTTGCCGAACACGGCATACATGCTGGGCCGGTTCATGCCCATCGCCTCGGTCAGCTCGGGCAGCGAACTGCCCTCGTAACCCTTCTCCCAAAACACTTTCATGGCCTTGTCGAGCGCGTTGTCAGCGTCGAAGGTGCGCGGCCGGCCGGTCTTGCGCGCCGTAGCGGAAATTTCTTTCATACCGATCGGTTAAAAATTCATTGACAAAGTTCTTTCGTGCGTACATTATGAACCGATCAGTAAAAAACTCAAGCATTTTTACCGCATCCAAGGACTCCCCATGCAAACCACCACCAATCTCCAGGCCGCGCTGCCTGACGAATCACTATCGCCCGCCCCGGCGGCCAAGCGCGGGGCCTGGCTGGCCGTGCTATCGATCGCGGTCGGCGCGTTCGCGCTGGTCACCACCGAATTCCTGCCGGTCGGGCTGCTGCCGTCGATCGCCGCCGAACTGGGCGTGACCGAAGGCATGGCCGGCCTGATGGTCACCATTCCCGGGCTGATGGGCGCGCTGGCCGCGATCCTGGTCACGGTCGGCATCGGCAAGACCGACCGCCGCTACGCGATCTGGGGCCTGACCGGCACGCTGATCGTCTCCAATTTGATCGTCGCGCTGTCGCACTCGTTCCCGCTGGTGCTGTTCGGCCGCGCGCTGCTGGGCGTCGGCGTGGGCGGCTTCTGGGCCATCGGCCCGGCGCTGGGCACCCGGCTGGTGCCGGCCGAATCGGCCACCAAGGCCACCTCGCTGATCTTCGCCGGGGTCTCGGTGGGCACGGTGGCCGGCGTGCCGGCCGGCGCGTTGATCGGTGAACTGGTCGGCTGGCGCATGGCCTTCCACGCCGCCGGCGCGGTGGCGCTGCTGGTGCTGCTGACGCAGATGTGGCTGATGCCACGCTTGCCGGTGACGCAAGCCATGACCTTCCGCCAGTTGCCGGAACTGCTGCGCATCAAGAAAGCGCGGCTGGGACTGGCGGTGACGCTGCTGATCTTCATCGGCCAGTTCGCCGCCTACACCTACATCACCCCGTTCCTGAGCCAGATCGCGCACCTGAGCGCCGGCACCATCGGCGCGCTGCTGCTGACGTATGGCGCGGCCGGCTTCGCGGGCAATCTGATCGGCGGTTGGGCGGTGGCGCAAAGCGTGCGCAAGTCGCTGATCGCGACCGGCCTGGTGCTGGGACTGTCGGCCGCCGCGCTTCCGCTGCTGGGCACCGGCGTGATCGGCGCCACGGTGCTGATCATCATCTGGGGGCTGGCGTTCGGCATGATGCCGATCTCGGTGCAGACCTGGATCTTCCAGGCGGCGCCGCACGCGATGGAAAGCGGCGGCGCGGTGTTCGTCGCCACCGCGCAGATCTCGCTGGCCAGCGGCGCGCTGGTGGGCGGGCTGTCGGTCGACTACATGGGCGTCTCCAGCGCGATGCTGGTCGGCGGCGCCTTCGCGCTGGCGATGGCCGCCGTCATCTTCAAATGGGGCAGCGAGGACGGCAAGTCGCAGGTCAAGCTGCACGCCGTCCATTAAATAAAGGCGGGGTCAGTTCCGGCATCGTGCCACGAGCTCAACCGTAGCGTACGCTACGGTTGAGCTCGTGGCACGATGCCGGAACTGACCCCGCCTTTAGATACGACCGCGCTTGAATTCGGCCAGGAAGGCTTTGCATGCCTGCGGCGACAGCACTTTGATGTCGTCGCCGTGCCAGGCGTACAGGTAGGGCGTGCCGCCCTGGCGGTCGGTCAGCTTGGCGTCCAGCAGGAAGCTGGTGCCGAGCGGATAGGCGTCGATGTCGCTCATGCGGCGCGAGCATTGCACGTGCAGCTCCGGCGAGAATGCCTGCCCCGGCACCGGATGGATCTCCACCCTGCCGCCGCGGGCCACCGAGTGCACCGCCACCTGCCGGTAAGCGTAGATATCACGCGCCATTGTTCATTCCTTGCCGTCAAAAGCGCCATGGTAGCAGATCGTTTATAGTCTGCTCTCCAACCTCAGGGAGACCGCATGAGCAATCACGAACAATGGCTGGCCGAAGAAGCCGCCGTCCGCGCCAGACTCGCGCCACCAGGCGTCGCGACGCGCGAACAACTCAGCTCGCGCAGCGGCGCGGACTTCCTCGCGGCGATCAGCGCCGGCGAGCTGCCGCCGCCGCCGATCGGCGCGACGCTGGATTTCATTCCGATCAGCGCGGAGCCGGGACGGGTGGTCTTCCAGGGCACGCCGGGACCGCAGCACTACAATCCGAGCGGCGCGGTGCACGGCGGTTACGCGGCGACGCTGCTCGACAGCGCGGTCGGCTGCGCGGTGCATTCGATGCTGCCGCAAGGGAAAGGCTTCACCACGCTGGAGCTCAAGGTCAATTACATCCGCGCCATGACCGACCAAACCGGCCCTGTGCGCGCCGAGGGCAACGTGATCACGGTCGGCGGCCAGGTGGCGGTGGCCGAGGGCCGCATCACTGATGCCAACGGCAAGCTGTATGCGCACGCCACCACCACCTGTTTGATCTTCCCTATTCCACCAGCGAAGTGACGAAGTCGAGGAAGGCCAGCGTCTTCGCCGCCGGGTGATGCCGCGACGGATAGTATGCGTACAAGGGGAAGCGCTCGTCCGGCCACGCCGTCAACACCGGCACCAGCGCGCCGGAGCGCAGCAGCGGCGCGACCGCCAGGTCGATCACCTGCGCCAGGCCGTAGCCGGACATCAGCACGCTCTCCATGGTGCCGGCGTCGTTCAGCGTCAGCTGGCCGCCCGGGTTGACGATGGTGGTCTTGCCGCCACGATGGAACTCCCAGTCGAACGGCCGCCCGGTGGCGGGATTGCGGAAGTGGATGCAGACATGCTCCGGCCCTTCCAGCTCCGCCGGCTTCTTCGGTGTGCCGTGCTTGCGCAGATAGGCCGGCGTGGCCACCGTCAGCACCCGCGTGTCCAGCAGCTTGCGCGCGATCAGCGATGACGATTGCGGTTGGCCGAGGCGGATCGCCAGGTCGAAGCCGTCGCCGACCATGTCGCCCAGATGGTCGCGCGCCACCAGATCCAGGTCCAGCTGCGGGTAGCGCTTGAGGAAGCCGCCAAGCTTGGGGCCCAGTAGCAGCCGTGCGCACAGCGGGTCGACATTCACCCGCAGACGCCCGCGCACCACTACCGCGCCCTCGCCCGCCGAGGCCACCGCCTCTTCCAGCCCCGCCAGCAGCGGCCCTATCTGCGCGTAGAAACGACGGCCCTCGTCGGTCAGGGAGACCTTGCGCGTGGTGCGGTCGAACAGCCGGATGTTCAGCCGCGCCTCCAGCCTGGCGATGGCGCGGCTGACGCCGGACTGCGACATGTCCAGCGCCTCGCCGGCGCGCACGAAACTGCCGCCGTCCACGATGGCGGCCAGCACGCGCATGCCGTTTACTACTTTTTCGTCGAATGCCATGTATGCCGATTGGTCATGAATGATATGCGTTCCATGCTATCGGAGTATCGGCGGTTTTGCATCAGAATTCCCGTTTTACTCAAGGAGATCATCATGTACGCAATCACCGGTATTACTGGACAGGTCGGCACGCAACTGGGCAATCATCTGCTGGAGGCCGGTCTGCCGGTCCGCGCCGTGGTGCGCGACGCCGCCAAAGGCGCGGCCTGGGCCGCGCGCGGCGCCGAAGTCGCGGTGGCGGACGTCAACGACGCCGCCGCTCTGACCCGCGCCTTCGACGGCGCCGAGGCGGTGTTCGTGCTGCTGCCGCCGACCTTCGATCCAGGCGCTGGCTTCCCGGAAGCGCGCCGCGCCATCGCGGCCTTGTGCGAGGCGCTGGCGGCCGCCAAGCCGTCGCGCGTGGTGGCGCTGTCCACCATTGGCGCGCAGGCGGCGCAAGCCAATCTGCTGAACCAGCTCGGCATCATGGAGCGCGAACTGAGTGCGCTGGACCTGCCGGTCACTTTCCTGCGCGCGGCCTGGTTCATCGAGAACAGCCTATGGGATGTGGTGGCGGCGCGCGAAGCGCATCGGGTGCCGAGCTTCCTGCAACCGCTGGAGCGCAAGGTGCCGATGGTGGCCTGCGCCGATATCGCGGCGGTCGCAGCCGGGCTATTGCAACAGCGATGGAGCGGCCGGCGCGTGGTGGAGCTGGAAGGCCCGGAGCGCGTCAGCCCCGCCGATATCGCCGCCAGCTTCGGCCGGCTGCTGGGCCATGACGTCGCCGCCTTCGCGGTGCCGCGCGAGCAATGGGCCGGACTGTTTGCATCGCAGGGCATGAGCAATCCGACGCCGCGCATGCAGATGCTGGATGGCTTCAATGAAGGCTGGATCGAGTTCGAAGGCGGCCGGCAAGGCCCGCGCAAGGGCACGGTGTCGCTGGACCAGGCCATCGCCGCCCTGCTGCAACGGAGCGCGGCATGAGCGGCCGCCTGCTCGGCCAGTGCGTGATCGCGCTGGGCGCGTCGGTTTGGAGGAGGACGTCGACGCCGCGTCGACGGCGGCGCCGTGCTGGATTAAGCGATGCGGACGTCCGTTCGGACAGCTTGAAGCCGAACGGACACCGCGCCATGCCCGCCGCGCCTCACATTCGATGTGGCATGCATTTTGCAACACAGGCGGCATGCAAAAAATGATACTTGGGCTGCTGCTGGCGGCCGTCTCCATCTCCCCGTCGCGCGCAATCGAAGTGGCGCGCGACATTCCGTTTCATGGCGCCATCCAGTTGAAGGTCGATGCGACCGACAGCGTCCACAAGATATTCCGCGTGCGCGAGACCATCCCGGTGCAGAAGCCCGGCGCGATGACGCTGCTGTATCCGCAATGGGAAACCGGCAGCCACTCGCCGACGCAGGAAGCGGCGCCGCTGGCTGGCCTGGTCATCACGGCCGGGGCGCGGCGGCTCGAGTGGCGGCGCGACACGGCCAATCCGTTCGCCTTCAACCTTACCGTGCCCGCCGGCGTGCGCGAACTGGAGATCGAGTTCCAGGTGCTGCCGGCGCTATATGGTCCGAAGCAGATCCCCCCCGGCATGCTGATGCTGCCGTGGCAGAAGGTCGCGCTGTATCCGGCCGGCTGGTTCATCCGCAATATTCCGGTGCAGGCGCAGCTGATCTATCCGCAGGGCTTCCAGTTCGCCACGTCGCTGGAGACCGCCGAGGCATCCGCCAACCGCGTGTCGTTCAAGCCGGCCAGCTTCGAGGAGCTGGTCGATGCGCCGGTGTACGCGGCGCGGCACTTCAGGCGCATCGAGCTGACGGCCGCGCCGGCTTTGCCAGTGCGATTGAATCTGTTCGGCGATAGCGACGAGGCGCTGCAATTGCCGTCGGAACTGGTGGATAAATTCCGCGCGATGGCGGCCGCCGTGCCGCGCCTGTTCAAGTCACAGCATTATCGTCATTTCGATTTCTTGATGTCGCTGTCTGATGTGATGTTGTCGGGCGGTGGGCTGGAACATCAGGAGTCGACCGAAATCAATGTCTCCGCCGGCTATGCGCACAATCCCGGCGAGCAGATGTTCATGGCGAACCTGATGGTGCATGAATTCACCCACTCGTGGAACGGCCGCACGCGCCAGCCGGCCGACTTGTGGACGCCGGACCTGAACACGCCGATGCGCGGCAGTCTGTTATGGGTGTATGAGGGGCAGACCGAATTCTGGGCGCACGTCATGACGCCGCAACTGGGCCTGCGCACGGTGCAGCAGGCCTTGGATGCGTTGGCGGTGGATGCGTCGTTGATGAGCAATCGTCTGGGGCGGCAGTGGAAGTCGCTCCAGGACAGCACCGTCGATGCGTTGTACATGCCGGGCAAGGCGGCCTACTGGCGCGATTGGCAGCGGCGCGAGGACTACTATCCTGAAGGTGTGATGCTCTGGATCGATGTGGACATGCTGTTGCGCGAGCTGACCGGCGACCGCAAAAGCATGCGCGAATTCGCCGCCGTTTTCTTCGGCGGCGGGAACAATGCGCGTGCGATCACGACCTACACTTTCGCCGATGTCTGCAAGGCGCTCGGCAAGATCGCGCCGTATGACTGGACTGGCTATTTCAACGCGCGCCTGAACGCGCATGACGATATCCATCTGCTGGATGGTCTGCGGCGCGGCGGCTACCGGCTGGTCTACAGCGAGCAACCGACCGAGTTCTTTACTCAGTACGAGGCGGATCTCGGCGGCATGGATCTGTCGGCGTCGATCGGGCTGGTGGTCGGCAAGAAAGGCGCAGTGAAAAGCGTGGCGTGGGAGGGTCCGGCTTTCCGCGCCGGCATCAGCATCGGCGCGCGCCTGGTCTCCGTCGGGCAGCAGCCCTACACGGATGATCTGCTGAAGCAGGCGATCAAAGCGGCGGCGGTCAGCAGGCAGCCGATCGCGCTGACGTTTGAAGCCGATGGCGCCACGCGCAGCGTCAACATCGATTATGTCGGCTCCTTGCGCTATCCGCGCCTGGAAGCCATTCCCGGCGCGGCGGATCGCTTGCGCCAATTACTGACAATACCTATTTAAGGAACACCATGCGCACATTGATTCTGGCACTGAGCACTCTGGCATTGGGCGGCGCGGTGATGGCGGCCGAAACCAGCGGTTGCATCGCTGGTTTTGCCAATGGCGGCGCGCAGATCGTGGTCACCAGCCTGGCGACCGGCGAAGTCTCCGGCTTCATGGCGAAATGCGATGGCACCTATCGCGCCGAGCCGCTCAAGCCTGGCCGCTACCAGATCGTCGAAGGCGGCCCGAATCACGCGGTGCGCACGGTCGGCGTGGATGCCGGCAAAGAGTCGCAAGTCGATCTGGCCGCCGAATCCAGGCGCACCAAATGCCAGGCAAAAAAAGACGGCAAGTAAAGATCGATTGATCTAGTCGCGCGACAGTCGCGAATGCCAGGCCCAGGATATCGAAACGATGCCCTGGCCTGGCATTGTGCTTTCAGTGCCGCTTGAAGGATATCTGCAAGCCACTACACTGAAATGAGCATCTTCACTTGGGACGAAGCGAAGCGGCAGAGCAACCTGCGCAAGCACGGCCTGGATTTCGCCGATGCGGCGGCTGTGCTCGCTGGCACGACGCTTACAAAGGAAGATTTGCGTTTCCAATATGGAGAGCGTCGATTTAATACGCTTGGATATTTCCAAGGAGAAGAAGTTTCAATTACTCACACGGAGCGTCATAATGGAATACGAATCATCTCATTCAGAAAAGCGACCCGAAGGGAAAGAGACGAACTCTTCCGTGGCACCAGATAGCTGGTACAACGTGTTATCAATTCCTGATGACGACATTGAAATGGACGAAGACTGTCCGGAATACGACCCACGTTATTTTTCTGAACCGGTTCTCAAGGTTAACGGTCGCGTGATTCCGCCGAAGAAATCACCCACCGATCCGATTGATCCAGAACTGCTGGCGTTCATGAAATCGATCACGCCATTGATCCAGATGGAGCCGGAAATCCTGGGGGGCATGCCAGTGTTCCGGGGCACGCTGGTACCCCTCAAGCGCATGTTCGATTATCTGCTGGCCGGCAGATCGCTCGATGAGTTCCTGGCCGCCCACCCCACCGTCCCACGCGACACCGCGCTCAACGTGCTGGGCACCGAGCGCACGCTGTTTTACGAGGAGATCAGCAAGGCGATCGATTCGGCGGCGATGCCTTCTTCGCGGCCCAGGTAGCCCAGCTTCTCGTTGGTCTTGGCCTTGATGTTCACCTGGCCCACCGCCACCCCCAGATCCTCGGCGATGTTGGCGCACATGGCGGCGATGTGCGGCGCCATCTTCGGCCGCTGCGCGATGATGGTCGCGTCGATGTTGCCGATGCTGTAGCCGGTGGCGACCACGCGCCGCGCCGCTTCCTTCAGCAAGGTGCGCGAATCGGCGCCCTTGAACTGCGGGTCGGTATCCGGAAAATGCTTGCCGATGTCGCCCAGCGCGGCAGCGCCCAGGATCGAGTCGGTGATCGCGTGCAGCAGCACGTCGGCGTCCGAGTGTCCCAGCAGCCCCACATGATGCGGGATGTCGACGCCGCCGATGATCAGCTTGCGGCCTTCCACCAGCGCGTGGCAATCGTAGCCCTGGCCGATGCGGAACGGGAGTTTTAATGCGGTCATAGCGTTATCCTTGTTCTCCTGCCGCCAGATACATTTCCGCGATGCGGATGTCGGCCGGCAGCGTTACCTTCAAATTGCGGGGATGGCCTTCGATCAGCCGTGGCGCGTAGCCCAGCATCTCGACGGCGCTGGCGTCGTCGGTGATGGCGTTGGCGTCCGGCGCGCCGGCCAGCGCGCGCAGCAGCAGCGCATAGCTGAACATCTGCGGCGTCTGCGCCAGCCACAAGCCCGCGCGCGGCACCGTGGCGGCGGACAGCAGCGGCGAGCCGGCGGCGCGCTTGACCGTGTCCACCACCGGCAGCGCCAGCAAGCCGCCCGCCGCGTCGTCGCCGACGCCTTCGATCAGGCGCGCGATCAGCGCCGGCGTCAGGCCCGGACGCGCGGCGTCGTGCACCATGATCATGTCGCCCTCGCCCACCACGCCGCGCAGTGCGCGCAGCGCGTTGAGCACCGTGTCCATGCGCGTCGCGCCGCCGCAGCGCAGCACCGTCACGCCATCCAGCTCCGGCGGCAGCACCGCGTCGATCTGGCCATCGGCCGCGCTGACCACGACATAGGTGTGCGCCACCAGCTCGCTGGCGCGGAAAGCGTCGACGGCGTGGCGCAGCATCGGCTTGCCGCCGACCGTCAGGTATTGTTTCGGTCCGTCCGCCGCCATGCGCGCGCCGACGCCGGCGGCTGGCAGCAGCGCGTAGTAGCGCGGGGTATGAGTCGATGATGTCATGGGTCTCTTTATTTACGGCGGCGCTGCATGATCGCAGCGATCTCGCCATCGCAGCTCCTGGCGAGGCGCGCATATTCTTCCGGTGTGTCGATCTGGGCCTGCTTCATCTTGCCCTTCTCGAACTCCGCGTTGATGAAGGGGAACCAGGTGCCGTTGATCTCGTGCTCCAGCGCCGACATCGCGGTGCCGGACGGCGCATACAGCGGTTTGCCTTCGAAGCGCTTGCTCAGCGCCTGACTCACCACCCGCTCTACCCGCACCAGGTTTTCCATATAGGCCGCGAGATGACGCTGCTCGTGCGCCAGGATCTCGTTGTAGGCGCAACTTCCCGGCGCGAACTCGTTGCCGACGTAGATCAGCACCGGCGAGTAGTTCAGCGCGATATCCACCTTGGGCGCGATGCATTCGTAGCCGCTGACCGGATCCTGCAACACCGGCCCGCCCAGGTTAGCCTTGTACATGCCCTTGGTGACGGTCAGGCCCAGGGTTTGCATGCGGCCGTCGATGCTGCCGGTCTTGGTGGTCAGCGCGCGGTACGGCAGCTGGTTGTTGATGGTGTAGCCGTTTTGCTTCGACGACAGCACCGAAACGGTCTTGCTGATCGTATCCTCACAGCGGATCTGGAACGGCGTGCGCGCGGCCGCCTGCGCGCCTTCGGCGGCGGCCAGGCCGGCGCTCAGGCACACGATGGCGGACAACGCTTTCACGATCCTAGTCCAGCTTCCAGTCGCCGGCGCGCAGCTTGTCCAGCCAGAAGGTGCCGATGATCGTCTTGACGTCGGAGATTTTCCCTTCGCGTACCCATTGCAGCAGCTCGTCGATGGTGGCGGTGAAGATTTCAAGGAATTCGCCGTCGTCCAGTTTCTGCACGCCGGCCTTGAGGCCGCGCGCCAGGTACAGGTCGAGGTGCTCGTCCGAATACGCGATGGCGTTGTGGATTCTGGTGACGAACTGCCATTCGCCGCCGACGTAGCCGGTTTCCTCCTCCAGCTCGCGCTTGGCGGCCAGCAGCGGATCCTCACCGTTGTCGATTTTCCCGGCCGGGAATTCAATGAATGTCTGGTGCAGCGGATAGCGATACTGGCGCTCCATCAGCACGGTGCCGTCGTCGAGCAGCGGCAGGATGACGACGGCGCCCGGATGCAGCACGTATTCGCGCGCCGTCCGTGAACCGTCGGGGAGAGAGATGGTGTCGCGTTGAATCTTGAGGAAGTGGCCGTCGTAGACCAATTCACCGTCGATGCGGGTTTCTGTCAAATTATCCATGCCTGCTCCACGTCGTTGAAGAACGATAGTGTATCAGTCGTGGCGCTTGCGCAGATAACGGACGATGAATCCTGGGAAGCCGAGGACGATGAACAGGCCGGCCGCGATCCAGTAGAACTCCTGGGTCTGCGGGAAGCGGCTGCCGATCTGGCCTTCGATGGCGAAGCCGATCGCGCCCACCGCCACATACAACGCGCCCATTTCCACCAGCCGAATGACCAGCGGCTTGCGCGGCCATTTGGTTGGCACCAGGGCGAATACCTTCTCATTGAAGAAAGGCAGGTTGGCGGCCGCGATGGCCGCCAGGATCACCAACCAGCTGGCCAGTGAGACGTCCATCAGGTGGCCAGCGTCGCTTTGACGGCGGCCAGGCAGGCGGCCAGCAGCGGGCCTGGCAGGATGCCCAGCACCACGATGCCGATGCCGTTCAGGCTCAGGACGAACTTGGCGTCGCCACGGGCGATGATAGGCTCGTTGTCGGTCGGCTCGTCGAACCACATGGTCTTGACCACGCGCAGGTAGTAGAACGCGCCGATCAGCGAGAACATCACCGCGAACACGGACAGCCAGATCTGGCCGGTGCCCAGCACGGCGGTCAGCACCGAGAACTTGGCGGCGAAGCCCATCATCGGCGGCACGCCGGCCAGCGAGAACAACAGGATCGACATCACCACGGCGAACCAGCCGTTACGCTTGCTCAGGCCCTTGAAGTCGTTCAGGGTCTCGGCTTCCAGGCCGGCGCGCGACAGCAGCATCAGCATGCCGAAGGTGCCGACGGTGGTCAGCACGTAGGTGATGGTGTAATACATCGCGGCGCTGTAGGCGGCGTCGATGCCGGTGCGGTCGGTGGTGCCCGCGACGCCGGCCAGCAGGCCAAGCAGCACGAAGCCCATCTGCGCGATGGTGGAGTAAGCCAGCATGCGTTTCAGGTTGGTCTGCGCGATCGCGGTGATGTTACCGATCGCCAGCGACATCACGGCCAGCACAAGCAGCATCTGCTGCCAGTCGAACGCCATCGGCAGCAGGCCTTCGACCAGGATGCGCACGCAGATGGCGAAGGTCGCGATCTTCGGTGCGCCGCCCAGCAGCAGGGCCACGGCGGTCGGCGCGCCTTCGTAGACGTCCGGTACCCACATGTGGAACGGCACCACGCCCAGTTTGAACGCCAGACCGGCGACCAGGAACACGATGCCGAACACCAGGATGGTCGGCTTGATGGTGCCGGCGGCGACGGCGGCCGAAACTTCGCGGATGTCCAGCGTGCCGGTGGCGCCGTACAGCATCGAGATGCCATACAACAGGAAGCCGGATGCCAGCGCGCCGAGGATGAAGTACTTCATCGCCGCTTCGGTGGCTTTGTGGTTGTCGCGGCGCAGCGCGATCATCGCGTACAGCGACAGCGACATCAGTTCCACGCCGAGGTAGATCGACAGGAAGTTGGCGCCCGAGATCATGACCAGCTGGCCCAGCATCGCGAACAACGCGAGCACGTAGAACTCGCCGCCCAGGTTACCGCTCAACATGCCGCGGTCGCCGGCGTACTGGCGCGAGTAGATCAGCGTCAGGCCGACCGTCAGGTAGGTGAACAGCTTGAGCAGGTTCGCCATCGGATCCGAGACGAACATGCCGTGGAAGGTGTAGACCGTGGCGCCCGACGAGAAGTCGATGTAGGTCAAGCCGCCGCAAACGAGCAGCGTCAGCAGCGACAGCACGTAGGTGATCGAACGCTTGCCCTCGGAGAGGAACATGTCGATCAACAGAATGGCCGAGGCGCCGATCAGCAGCACGATCTCGGCGTAGACCGGGACCAGGTTCACGGCCTCTTGTGGAATAGGTGTAGTCATTTATGCGTTTCCGTTTTCTTCTTAAGGCAGCTTGCTGTGTGCGACGTGAGCCAGCAGGTCAGCGACCGAGGTTTGCATCGTGTCGGTGAACGGCGCCGGGTACAGGCCCATGGCCAGCACGGCAACCGCCAGAATGCCCAGCATCAGGAATTCACGGCCGTTGATGTCGACCAGTTCGGCCACGTGATGGTTGGTCACTTTGCCGAAGATGACGCGCTTGGCCATCCACAGCGAGTAAGCGGCACCCAGGATCAACGCGGTCGCGGCCAGCAGGCCGATCCAGAAGTTGTACTGCACCGCGCCCAGGATCACCATGAACTCGCCGACGAAACCGGAGGTCGCCGGCAGGCCGCAGTTGGCCATCGAGAACAGGATGAAGAAGGCGGCGAACTTGGGCATCTTGTTGACCACACCACCGTAGTCGGCGATCTGGCGCGAGTGGGCCTGGTCGTACAGCACGCCGATGCAGAGGAACATCGCGCCGGAGATGAAGCCGTGCGAGATCATCTGCATGATACCGCCCTGCACCGCCATGTTATTGAAGACGAAGAAGCCCAGCGTGACGAAGCCCATGTGCGCGATCGACGAATAGGCGACCAGCTTTTTCATGTCCTTCTGCACCAGCGCCACCAGGCCGATGTAGATCACGGCGATCAGCGACAGCGTGATCACGACCGGCGCCAGATAGTGCGACGCGTCCGGGGTGATCGGCAGCGAGAACCGCACGAAGCCGTATGCGCCCAGCTTCAGCATGATCGCGGCCAGCACGGCGGAACCGCCGGTCGGCGCTTCGACGTGGACGTCCGGCAGCCAGGTGTGGACCGGGAACATCGGCACCTTGACGGCGAAGGCCATGAAGAAGGCGATGAAGATGAAGATCTGTTCCTTCATCGTCAGCGGGATGCGGTGCCACATCAGGATGTCGAAGCTGCCGCCCGAAACCTTGTACAGGTAGATGATGGCGACCAGCGTCAGCAGCGAGCCGAAGAAGGTGTACAGGAAGAACTTGAACGACGCGTACACGCGGTTCTCGCCGCCCCAGACGCCGATGATGATGTACATCGGGATCAGCGTCGCTTCGAAGAAGAAGTAGAACAGCAGGCCGTCCATGGCGCAGAACACGCCGATCATCAGGCCGGACAGGATCAGGAACGCGCCCATGTATTGAGCGACGCGCTTCTGGATCACCTGCCACGCCGAGATCACGACGATCACGGTGATGAAGGCGGTCAGCGGCACGAACCACAGCGACAGGCCGTCGATGCCCAGCGAGTAGAAGATGTTGAAGCGCTCGATCCACGGCGACTTCTCGACGAACTGCATGCCGTGGGCGGCGTTGTCGAAGTTGGTGATCAGCGGGATGGTCGCGGCGAAGCTGACGATCGCGCCGATCAGCGAGCCGACGCGGACCATCGCCGCATTGGTGTCACGGCCTACGGCCAGCACGATCAGGCCGAAGATAATCGGAAGCCAGATCGCGAGGCTCAGGTACGGAGGTAGTGTAGATATGGTTGACTGCATCATGGTTATCGTTATCTCTATGCGTATCAGCTAATTAAGCGTGCCAAAACGGCAGGAAGTAGACCAGGAACCCCAGAATGCCGAGGATCATGACGAACGCGTAGTGGTAGATATAACCAGTCTGCGCCAGGCGGGTCAGCGTCGAGAACCAGCCGACCATCTTGGCACTGCCGTTCACCAGCAGGCCGTCGATCAGTTTCTTGTCGCCGATATTCCACAAGCCGTTGCCCAGCAGGCGTGCGCCGCCCGCGAACACTACTTCGTTGAACTTGTCCATGTAGTACTTGTTGTCCAGCAGCGTATGCAGCGCCTTGAACTTGGCGAAGAACCAGGCCGGGACGCGCGGGTTGATCATGTAGCAGTAGTACGCGGTCGCGACACCGGCGATCGCCAGCCACAGCGGCAGCGACGTCAGCGAGTGGATCGCCATGGCCATCGGGCCGTGGAACTCTTCGCTCAGGATTTCCATCGCCTTGTGGTTCTCGCCGATGAAGATCACGTTCTTGAAGAAGTCGCCGTGCAGCATCGGCTTGATGGTGAAGTAACCGATCAGCACCGATGGGATGGCCAGGGCCACCAGCGGGAACCAGACCACGAATGGCGATTCGTGCGGCTTCTGACCCGGCTCCAGGCCGTGATGCGCGTGGTCGTCTTCCTCGTCGTGGCCGTGGTCGTCGTGACCATGGTCGTCATGCGCGGCCGCAGCCGGAGCGTGATGGTGATCGTCATGCGCGTGGGCCTTGCCGAAACGCTCTTCGCCATGGAACACCAGGAAGTACATGCGGAACGAGTAGAACGCCGTGACGAACACGCCGGCCAGCACCGCGAAGTTGGCGAAGCCCGCGCCCCAGATGTGAGTCTCGTGCACCGCTTCGATGATCGAATCCTTCGAGTAGAAGCCCGAGAAGAACGGGGTGCCGATCAGCGCCAGGGAACCCAGCAGCGAGGTGATCCAGGTGATCGGCATGTACTTGCGCAGGCCGCCCATGTTGCGGATGTCCTGGTCGTGGTGCATGCCGATGATGACCGAACCGGCACCGAGGAACAGCAGCGCTTTGAAGAAGGCGTGGGTCATCAGGTGGAACACGGCGACCGAGTAAGCGGAGGAACCCAGCGCCACGGTCATGTAGCCCAGCTGCGACAAGGTCGAGTAAGCGACCACACGCTTGATGTCGTTCTGGATGATGCCCAGGAAGCCCATGAACAGCGCGGTGATCGAGCCGATGACCAGGATGAAGGACAGCGCGGTGTCCGACAGTTCGAACAGCGGCGACATGCGGGTCACCATGAAGATACCTGCGGTAACCATGGTCGCGGCGTGGATCAGTGCCGAGATCGGGGTCGGGCCTTCCATCGAGTCAGGCAGCCAGACGTGCAGCGGGAACTGCGCCGACTTGCCCATCGCGCCGATGAACAGGCAGATGCAGGCGACGGTCAGCAGCGCCCAGTCGGTGCCCGGCAGGGTCAGCGTCATCAGTTGTGCTTTTTTGGCGAACACTTCCTGGTAGTCCATCGAACCGGTGTAGGCCAGCAGCAGGCCGATACCCAGGATGAAGCCGAAGTCGCCGACGCGGTTGACCAGGAACGCCTTCATGTTGGCCACGATCGCCGTTGGGCGCGTGTACCAGAAGCCGATCAGCAGGTACGAGACCAGGCCCACCGCTTCCCAGCCGAAGAACAGCTGCAGGAAGTTGTTGGCCATGACCAGCATCAGCATCGAGAAGGTGAACAGCGAGATGTACGAGAAGAAGCGGTTGTAGCCTTCATCTTCCGCCATGTAGCCGATGGTGTAGATGTGCACCATCAGCGACACGAAGGTCACCACGCACATCATCATCGCCGACAGCGCGTCAATCTGGAAGCCGACCTCCATCTTCATGCCGGCCACCGTCATCCAGTGGTAGACGGTGCCGTTGTAGCCGGCGCCGTTGAGCACATCGTTCAGCGTCATCGCCGACAGGATGAAGGCCACCAGCACGCCCAGGATGGTCGCTGCGGTCGAGGTCTTGCGACCGACGACGTTGCCAAAGAATTTAGTTCCCAACAAGCCCGCCACCGCGGCGCCGAACAACGGCGCCAAAGGTACGGCTAGCAGGAGATTAGGGTTAAGAGTAACCGCCATGATGAACCTTAATCGTTATTATTCGAGTTTGAACTTAGCCTTTGAGGCTATCCAGGTCTTCAACGTTGATGGTGTCCAGATTACGGAACATCACCACCAGGATCGCGAGGCCGATCGCCGATTCAGCGGCGGCCACGGTCAGGATGAAGAACACAAAGATTTGCCCGGCTGCGTCGCCCAGGTAATGCGAGAACGCGATGAAGTTCATGTTCACCGCCAACAGCATCAATTCGATGGCCATCAGCAGAACGATGATGTTCTTGCGGTTCAGGAAAATACCGACGATCGAGATCGCGAACAATATCGCGCCAAGAACGAGGTAGTGAGCGAGCGATAAAGTCATGGTGCCTCCTTAACTTCTGCCGACCCGGCAGCTGCGGCATCCTGGCCACGGGTGGTGACCGCGTCGATCTTGACGATCTTCAGACGGTCGTTGCGCTTGACGCGTACTGCGTCGGCGGGGTCGAAATGTTTGGTGTCCTTGCGCTTGCGCAGGGTCAGCGCCACGGCGGCGATGATCGCCACCAGCAGGATCGCCGCTGCGATTTCAAAGCCGTAGATGTATTTGGTGTAGATCAGCAGGCCCAATTCCTTGGTGCCGCCGATGTTGCCGCTGTTGACCACTTGCTGGTCGAACGACAGGAAGGAGCGCCACAGCACGGCGGCCATTTCCAGCACGATGATCACGCCGACGAACGAGGCCACCGGCAGGTAGCCCCAGAAGTTTTCGCGCATCTTGTCGGTGTCGATGTCGAGCATCATCACCACGAACAGGAACAGCACCATGACGGCGCCGACGTAGACCAGGACCAGCACGATGGCGAGGAACTCGGCCTCCAGCAGCATCCAGATGCCGGCCGCCGAGAAGAACGACAGCACCAGGAACAGTGCCGCGTGCACCGGATTGCGGGCCGTGATAACGCGCGTCGCAGCCAATATCATGATGGCTGAGAAGGCGTAGAACAAAGCAGTTTTAAATTCCATAACTAACCCAAGAGACGTACAGTTTATTGATCAACACACCGTTGAGGCGGGCCGGCCGGAGCCAAGGCCCGCCTGTCGTCAGCGGTAAGGAGCGTCCGCTGCGCGGGCTGCGGCGATATCGTCTTCGTAGCGATCGCCAACGGCCAGCAGCATCTCTTTCGTGTAGTACAGATCGCCGCGTTTCTCGCCGTGGTATTCCAGCACGTGCGTTTCGACGATCGAATCGACCGGGCACGACTCTTCGCAGAAACCGCAGAAGATGCACTTGGTCAGATCGATGTCGTAACGGGTGGTGCGGCGCGAACCGTCGTCGCGCTGCTCGGATTCGATGGTGATCGCCATCGCCGGGCAAACCGCTTCGCACAGTTTGCAGGCGATGCAGCGCTCTTCACCGTTCGGATAGCGGCGCAGCGCGTGCAGGCCGCGGAAGCGCGGCGACATCGGCGTCTTCTCTTCCGGGTACTGCACGGTGATTTTGCGCGAGAACATGTACTTGCCCGTCAGCGCCATCCCTTTGATCAATTCGGTCAGCATGAAGCTACCGACGAAGTCTTTTAAACGTTCCATGATTTTCTTGTCCTTACTTCCAGATATTCCAGGATGTCTGCATCCAGCCGGCCACGAACACCAGGTACACCAGCGTCAGAGGGATAAACACTTTCCAGCCCAGACGCATGATCTGGTCGTAACGGTAGCGTGGGAAAGTACCGCGCACCCAGATGAACACCGACACCAGGAAGAACGCTTTCACGAACAACCAGAAGAAGCCGCCGAAACCACCCCAGAATTCGAGGAAGGCGAACGGTGCGGACCAGCCGCCGAGGAACATGATTGAACCCAGGGTAGCGATCAGGATCATGTTGGCGTATTCGGCCAGCATGAACATGGCGTAGGCCATGCCCGAGTACTCGACCATGTGACCGGCGACGATCTCGGACTCGCCCTCGACCACGTCGAACGGGTGACGGTTTGCTTCGGCCAGGCCGGAGGTCAAATAAACCACGAACAGCGGCAGCAGCGGCAGCCAGTTCCAGGACAGGATGTTCAAACCGTGGTCGGCGAACATGCCCTTCTGCTGGCCCAGCACGATGTCGCCGAAGTTCAGCGAACCGGAAACCATCAGCACCACCACCAGTACGAAGCCCATCGGGATTTCGTAGGAGATCATCTGCGCCGAGGCGCGCATCGCGCCCATGAACGAGTACTTCGAGTTCGAGGCCCAGCCGGCGATGATGATGCCGTAGACTTCCATCGAGGTGATCGCCATCAGCAGCAGCAGGCCGGCGTTGACGTTGGCCAGCACCGCTTCGGGACCGAAAGGCACCACCGACCATGCGGCCAGCGCCGGCATGATGGTCATGATCGGACCGATCACGAACAGGCCTGGATTGGCCTTGGCCGGCATGATGATTTCTTTGAACAGCAGCTTGAGCGCATCGGCGATCGGCTGCAGCAGGCCCATAGGACCAACGCGGTTCGGACCGACGCGGATCTGGATCCAGCCGATGAACTTGCGTTCCCACAGCGTCAGGTAAGCCACGAGGCCCATCAGCGGCAGCAGCACCACGACGATCTTGATCATCGACCAGACGATAGGCCATACAGGTGCCAACGGGCTGGTGGCGCCCAGGTCATACAGTGTATTGACGAATTCAGGCAGAGCCATTATTTACCCTCTCCTGCTTTTTCAACGGTGATGGAACCAAACATCGCGCCCAGTGCGGCGGTCGATGCATGCGCGGCGGCGACGCGGACCGCGTTCGCCGGCAGCTTGGCATCGACGGCGGCGACCAGGATCGCGCTGCCGGAACCTTGCGTTATCTTGACGCTGTCGCCGGCGGCGACGCCCAGTTGCTGCGCCAGCGCGGTCGACAGGTGCGCTTTCGGCGCAGCCGCATCGGCCATCTTCTGCAGCGACTCGGCGCGGCGCACCACGGCGTCGGCGAAGTAGATCGGCACGTCGGCGATGCGTTCGGTGCCGGTCGACGAAGTCGAACCTGCGACCAGCGCTTGCGCGGAGACGTTGTTCAGCTTGGCCGACAGGTCGGTCACGCCGGCGCCCAGCACTTCGTCGCGGATCGCTTCCGAGGTGTCGTAGTCGAATCCGGTCAGGCCGAGGATGTTGCCCAGCACGCGCAGGATCTTCCACGCAGGGCGGGTTTCCAGCAGCGGCTTGACGGTGCCGTTGAAGCTTTGCGCGCGGCCTTCGCAGTTGACGAAGGTGCCCGAGGTTTCGCTGAACGGCGATACCGGCAGCAGCACGTCGGCGTAGTCCAGGCCATGCTTGTAGGCCGACATCACCACCACCATTTCGGCTTTTTTCAGCGCGGCGACGGCGGCTTGCGGGTTGTGCGCGTCCAGCTCAGGCTCGACGTTCAGCAGCACGTAGGCGGCCTTGGCTTCGCTGAAGGCCGGAGCCTTGCCGCCGTTGGCGTTGACCAGGTAGGCGCCGACGGTGTTGGCGGCTTCGGTCAGGTAGCCCAGCTTGGCGCCGGTTTGTTCGGCGATCCATTGCGCGGCGGCGTGCAGCGCGGCGGCTTGCGGGTGCTGCACGGCGGCGTTACCCAGGAACACGCCCTTGCGCTCGCCGGAGATCAGCGAGGCGGCGATCGCGGTGGCGGCGTCGGAGGCTTCGACAGCTTCGAAGCCCGCAGGCGCGGCGACTTCTTTCGCCTTGGCGACGGCGGCGACCACTTGCGACAGCGCCGACAGCCACTCCGACGGAGCGACGATCAGTTTGTTCGCCACGTTCATCAGCAAGTCGTCGTCGGTGGCGTGCAGGATCGACAGCTTGGCGCCGCCCTTGATCGAAGTGCGAAGACGGGTCGCCAGCAGCGGATGGTCTTTACGCAGGAACGAGCCGATGACGAAAGCGCGGTTCAGCTGACCGAACTCGGTGATCGACATGCCCAGCCAAGGGGTCACGCCGGCCAGCGAGAAGTCGCTGTGACGCAGGCGCGTATCGACACTATCCGAGCCCATGGCGCGGGTCAGCTTTTGCAGCAGGTGCAGTTCTTCCAGCGTCGAGTGCGGCGTGGCCAGCGTGGCCAGCGCGTTCGCGCCGTGTTCGTGCTTGATGTTCTTCAGGCCGTGCGCGACGTATTCCAGCGCGGTCTGCCAATCGACTTCCTTCCACTCGCCGCCCTGCTTCAGCATCGGCTGGGTCAGGCGATCGGCGCTCTCCAGGCCTTCGTAGGAGAAGCGATCCTTGTCCGAGATCCAGCACTCGTTGACGGCGTCGTTTTCCAACGGCAGCACGCGCTTGACCTGGCCGTTCTTGACCTGAACGATCAGGTTCGAACCCAGGCCGTCGTGCGGCGATACCGATTTGCGGCGCGACAGTTCCCACGAACGGGCGCTGTAGCGGAACGGCTTCGACGTCAGCGCGCCGACCGGGCACAGGTCGATCATGTTGCCGGACATTTCCGAGTTCACGGTCTGGCCGACGAACGCGGTGATCTCGGAATGCTCGCCACGGCCGATCATGCCCAGCTCCATCACGCCGGCCACTTCCTGGCCGAAACGTACGCAACGGGTGCACTGGATGCAGCGCGCCATCTCCTGCATGGAGACCAGCGGACCGGCATCCTTCGGCGTGACGACGCGCTTGTCTTCTTCGTAGCGCGAGCTGTTCTTGCCGTAGCCGACGGCCAGATCCTGCAACTGGCATTCGCCGCCCTGGTCGCAGATCGGGCAATCCAGCGGGTGGTTAATCAGCAGGAATTCCATCACGGACTTCTGTGCCTGCACGGCCTTGTCCGAAGCGGAGCGCACAATCATGCCGGCCGAGACCGGCGTTGCGCATGCTGGCAAAGGCTTGGGAGCCTTCTCCACTTCGACGAGGCACATACGGCAGTTCGCGGCGATCGACAATTTCTTGTGATAGCAGAAGTGCGGAATGTAGGTTCCCAATTTGTTGGCGGCGTCCATCACCATGCTACCAGCAGGGACTTCGACTTTTTTGCCGTCTATTTCGATTTCAACCATGGTGATCGTTACCTGACGCAGCTTAGATGTAAGCGGGCACGCAGCATTGCTTGTGCTCGATGTGGTGTTCAAATTCTTCGCGGAATTGCTTGATGAAAGCGCGCATCGGCATCGCCGCCGCGTCGCCCAGCGCGCAAATCGTGCGGCCCTGGATGTTGTCGCAGATCGAATTCAACACGTCCAGGTCCGACGGGCGGCCCTGACCGTTTTCGATACGGTGGATCATGCGGTACATCCAGCCCGTGCCTTCGCGGCATGGGGTGCACTGGCCGCACGACTCTTCAAAGTAGAAGTACGCCAGGCGTTCCATCGCCTTGACCATGCAACGCGTCTCATCCATGACGATGACGGCGCCCGAACCGAGCATCGAACCAGCCTTGGCGATCGAGTCGTAGTCCAGGTCGGTGTTCATCATCACTTCGCCGCGGATCACCGGAGCGGACGAACCGCCGGGGATCACAGCCTTGATCTTTTTACCGCCGCGCATGCCGCCGGCGAGTTCCAGCAGCTTGGCGAACGGCGTGCCCAGCGGCACCTCGTAGTTGCCCGGACGCTCGACGTCGCCGGAGATCGAGAAGATCTTCGAACCGCCGTTGTTCGGACGACCCATCGCCAGATACTTCTCCGGACCCATGTTCAGGATGAACGGGACGGCGGCGAAGGTCTCGGTGTTGTTGATGGTGGTCGGCTTGCCGTACAGGCCGAACGAGGCCGGGAACGGCGGCTTGAAGCGCGGCTGGCCTTTTTTGCCCTCCAGCGATTCCAGCAACGCGGTTTCTTCGCCGCAGATGTAGGCGCCGTAGCCGTGGTGCGCGTGCAGCTGGAAGCTGAACTCGCTGCCCATGATCTTGTCGCCCAGGTAACCGGCGGCGCGCGCCTCGTCCAGCGCGGCTTCGAACAATTCATACACGTCGAAGATCTCGCCGTGGATGTAGTTGTAGCCGACGGTGATGCCCATGGCGTAAGCGCCGATGGCCATGCCTTCGATCAGCGCATGCGGGTTGTAGCGCATGATGTCGCGATCCTTGAAAGTGCCCGGTTCGCCCTCATCTGAGTTACATACCAGGTACTTCTGGCCCGGGAACTGGCGCGGCATGAAGCTCCACTTCAGGCCGGTCGGGAAACCCGCGCCGCCGCGACCGCGCAGCGACGAGGCCTTCAGGTCGGCGATGATCTGTTCCGGGGTGATCTTCTCTTCCAGGATACGGCGCAGGGCGCTGTAGCCGCCGCGCTTGACGTAGTCTTCCAGGTGCCAGTTCTGGCCGTCGAGGCCGGCGAGAATGACCGGGTCGATGTGACGATTGTGGAGTGACGTCATTTCTTGAGTTCCTCCACGAGGGCGTCGATTTTATCGTTGGACATGAAGCTGCACATGCGGTGGTTATTCACCAGCATCACCGGCGCGTCGCCGCAGGCGCCCATGCACTCGCCTTCCATCAGCGTGAACTCGCCGTCTTCCGTGGTGTCACGGTAGTCGATGCCCAGCTTTTGTTTCAGGTGGTGCGCGGCGCGCTCGCCGCCCGACAGGGCGCACGGCAGGTTGGTGCACACGGTGATCTTGTGCTTACCGACCGGCTTCAGGTTGTACATATTGTAGAAGGTCGCGACTTCCTGCACGGCGATGGCCGGCATCTGAATGTAGTCGGCCAACTCGGCCATCACGTCGGACGAAATCCAACCCAGTTCGACCTGGGCGTGGGCCAGCGAGGCCATCACGGCCGACTGACGCTGGTCGGCCGGATACTTGGCCAACTCGCGGTCGATTTTTTTGTAGCACTGCTCTGATAACAACATTCTTTTTGCCTCTCGGACTTAGCGGTCAATACTGCCGAACACGATGTCTTGTGTCCCAATGATGGTCACGGCATCGGCAATCATGTGCCCACGTGCCATCTCGTCCAGCGCCTGCAAGTGGGCGTAATCTGGAGCGCGCAGTTTCATGCGGTACGGCTTGTTGGCGCCGTCCGACAGCAGATAGATGCCGAACTCGCCTTTCGGATGCTCCACCGCGCTGTATGCTTCGCCTGGAGGCACGTGGAAGCCCTCGGTGAACAGCTTGAAGTGGTGAATCAGCGATTCCATGTTCGTCTTCATGTCGACGCGGCCCGGAGGCGCGACCTTGCGGTTGTCCGACATGACCGGACCTGGATTATTGCGCAACCATTCTACGCATTGTTTGATGATCTTGTTGGACTGGCGCAATTCCTCGACGCGGACGAGGTAGCGGTCGTAGCAGTCGCCGTTGGTGCCGATCGGGATATCGAAGTCCATCAGGTCATACACTTCGTACGGCTGGTGCTTGCGCAGATCCCACTGGATGCCCGAACCGCGCAGCATGGCGCCGGTGAAGCCCATCGCCAGCGCATCTTCCGGCGCGACCACGCCGATGCCGACGGTACGCTGTTTCCAGATACGGTTGTCGGTCAGCAGGGTTTCGTATTCGTCGACATAGGTCGGGAAACGGCTGGTGAACGCTTCGATGAAGTCCAGCAGCGAACCCTGGCGATGTTCGTTCAGGCCGGCCACGGCCTTGGCCGAACGGATGATCGACGGCTTGTGCTGCGGCATCGCGTCCGGCAGGTCGCGGTACACGCCGCCCGGACGGTAGTAGGCCGCGTGCATGCGCGCGCCCGACACCGCTTCGTAGCAGTCGAACAGGTCTTCGCGGTCGCGGAAGCAGTACAGGAACGGGCCCATGGCGCCGACGTCGAGCGCGTGCGCGCCCAGCCACATCAGGTGGTTCAGGATGCGGGTGATCTCGTCGAACATGACGCGGATGTATTGCGCGCGCAGCGGCACTTCCAGGCCCAGCAGCTTCTCGATCGCCATCACGTAGGCGTGCTCGTTGCACATCATCGACACGTAGTCGAGACGGTCCATGTACGGCACCGACTGCAGGTAGGTCTTCTGTTCCGCCAGCTTCTCGGTGCCGCGGTGCAGCAGGCCGATGTGCGGGTCGGCGCGCTGGATCACTTCGCCGTCCAGCTCCAGCACCAGGCGCAGCACGCCGTGCGCGGCCGGGTGTTGCGGGCCAAAGTTCAGGGTGTAGTTCTTAATTTCAGCCATTATTTACTTCCCGTAGTTTTCTTCGCGGATCACACGCGGCACGTTTTCACGCGGCTCGATGGTGACCGGCTGGTAGATCACGCGCTTCTGCTCGGGGTCGTAGCGCATTTCGACATAGCCCGATACCGGGAAGTCCTTGCGGAACGGATGGCCGATGAAACCGTAGTCGGTCAGGATGCGGCGCAGGTCGTTGTGGCCTTCGAACAGGATGCCCAGCATGTCGAACGCTTCGCGCTCGTACCAGTTGACGGCGCGCCACAGCGGCACCAGCGACGGCAGCAGCGGCATGTCGTCGTCGGCGCAGAACGCGCGCACGCGCACGCGCCAGTTGTGCTTCACCGACAGCAAATGGACGACCACCGCGAAACGCAGGCCGTCCCAGGCGCCGTCGCCGTAGGTCAGGTAATCGACGCCGGCCAGGTCGATCAGCTGATCGAAGCCCAGCGACGGATCGTCGCGCAGCGTTTGCATCACGCTGTAGTAGTCGGCGGACTTCACGACCAGCGTGATCTCGCCCAGCGCCACGGTGGTGGAAACGCGATCGCCCAGGGCTAAGCCGAGGGCGGTTTGCAGTTTTTCTAAATGTGTAGTCATTAGCGTGCGATCGTGTTGGTCCGCTTGATCTTGTTTTGCAACTGCATGATGCCGTACAGCAGCGCCTCGGCCGTCGGCGGGCAGCCCGGCACGTAGACGTCGACAGGTACGATGCGGTCGCAACCGCGCACCACGGAGTAGGAGTAGTGGTAGTAGCCGCCGCCGTTGGCGCAGGAGCCCATCGAGATGACCCAGCGCGGTTCCGGCATCTGGTCGTAGACCTTGCGCAGCGCCGGAGCCATCTTGTTGCACAGCGTGCCGGCCACGATCATCACGTCGGACTGACGCGGCGAAGGACGGAACACCACGCCGAAGCGGTCCATGTCATAACGGGCAGCGCCCACGTGCATCATTTCGACCGCGCAGCAGGCCAGACCGAACGTCATCGGGAACATCGAACCCGTGCGCGCCCAGTTGATCAGCTTGTCGGCCGAGGTGGTGATGAAACCTTCGTTTAATACGCCTTCAATAGCCATGGCTTATTCCCAATCAAGGGCACCTTTCTTCCAGATATACCAAAAACCGACCACGAATTCGGCGATGAACACCATCATCGTCACGAAACCTTGCCAGCCCAGTTCGCGCATGGATACGCCCCACGGGAAGAAGAATGCCGTTTCCAGATCGAACAAAATAAAGAGAATTGCGACGAGGTAGTAACGCACGTCGAATTTCATGCGCGCGTCTTCGAACGCTTCGAAGCCGCATTCATACGGGGAGAGTTTGGCCGCATCGGGCTTGTTGGGGCCGAGGATGTGACCCAGAACCTGGGGAAGGATACCTACGCCGAGACCGACGAGGATGAACAACAGAACGGGGAGATAATTTTCGAGGTTCACGATTGATGAGCTTAAATTGAACGGTCGGTTTAAAGGACACACCGCGGTCTGCTGCGGCGCTCTTAACGTTCGTCCCAATCGTAAAACTGCTTAGACCAGGATCGAACGACACATCCTCGTAAAAAAGCCAGCTCAGGTACACATTGAAGTACTCCCTTGCTGGCCTTGAATTTCTGGTGCCGACGACGAGACTCGAACTCGTACAGCTTGCGCCACTACCCCCTCAAGATAGCGTGTCTACCAATTTCACCACGTCGGCGTAAGGCCGCTATTCTACTGTGTTTTCACGCACTTGTTAATCCGTATTGCGCTAAAACAAGAAGAAAAACGATAAATCTTTACTTCTTTGTACGCCGCTCAGTATTTCTAGCTTAAGGGGCTAATGTACTGCTAAAACTGTCAGCAAAAACGTACCTGTTGCGAAACAGCATGCAATTATTTCACATACTATTTCATTAGTATACTACTTTGGGATCGATGCTGCTGGCGAGCTCGATGCCGGCGCCGGAGCCTCGGCCGCAGGGGCGGATGGGGCCGCTGCCGGAGCAGCCGCTGGCGCGGTCGGGATCGCGGCCGCGCCGGTAGTTGGGGCCGGTGCAGGAGCGGCAGGCAGGGCTTTGTCCATCACGCCGCCGCTGACGTTGCTGCCGTGCTGCGCCGAGATGTAGGACAGCGCCAGCGTGGCGCTGAAGAAGATCGCGGCGGCGACGCCGGTCGACTTCGACATGAAGTTCGAGGAACCGGTGGCGCCGAACAGGCTGCCCGAAGCGCCGGAACCGAAAGCCGCGCCCATGTCGGCGCCTTTACCATGCTGCAGCAATACCAGGCCGATAATGGCGATTGCGGAGACCACTTGGACTACGATAACCAGGTTGAACAAGGAGTTCATGTTATTCCATTCAAAAATAAAAGTTTGTATCGTTTTACTACTGCTTCTTAAACCGCTTGAATAATACCGAGGAAGTCGCCGGCTTTTAAAGCGGCGCCGCCGATCAGGCCGCCGTCGATATCCGCTTGCGCCATCAGTTCCCTGGCGTTATCCGGCTTCATGCTGCCGCCGTACAGGATCTGTACGCCGGCCGCCGCCGTTGCATTCTTTTGCGCCAGGCGCGCGCGCAGGAAGCTATGCGCGTCCTGGGCGATTTGCGGCGTCGCCGTCTTGCCGGTGCCGATGGCCCAGACCGGTTCATACGCGACCACGATCCGGGCGACGTCGTCGTCCGAGATCAGGTCCAGCACCGCCTGCAGCTGGCCGCAGATGGCGGCCTCGGTCTCCCCCGCTTCGCGCTGCGCCGGCGTTTCGCCAACGCAAACAACCGGCGTCAAGCCGGCGGCCAGCGCGGCCACGGTCTTGTGCGCCACCAGTTCGCTGCTTTCCTTATGATAGGCGCGGCGCTCCGAATGTCCACACAATACGTAGCGGGCGGCGAAATCGACCAGCATGCCGGCCGACACCTCGCCGGTGTAGGCGCCGCTGGCGTGGACCGAGACGTCCTGGCCGCCCCAGGCGACCGGGGTGCCTTGGAGTTCGGCCTGGCATTGTGCCAGGTAAGGCGCCGGCACGCACACCGCGCATTCGGCGCCGAAGTCGCTCAAGCCGGCGACGATGCCCGACAATAATGCCGAGTTCGCGGCGCGGTTGCCGTTCATTTTCCAGTTGCCGATCACGAGTTTGCGTCGCATAGTAGCCTAAAATTCAATAACCCGCTATTTTAACGCGAGGGTTCAACCCCGGTCAAACCAGCGGGCGGCCGCGACGCCGTCAAAATGCCGAAAATGCCACGCTTTTCGCCTTAAATCACCTGCAACATGATTTTCCCGACGTGGGTGCTGCTCTCCATCAGCGCATGCGCCGCGGCCGCCTGCTCCAGCGGGAACACGGTATGGATCACCGGCGTGATTTTTTTCGCCGCCATCAGCGGCCACACCTTGTCCAGCAGGTTCTTGGCGATCGCGCCCTTGAATTCGGCCGAACGCGGCCGCAGGGTCGAACCGGTGATGGTCAGCCGGCGCCGCAGCACCTGGCCCAGGTCGACCGTGGCCTTGCCGCCGCCCAGCGTGGCGATGATGGCGATACGGCCGTCGTCGGCCAGGCAGGCGATTTCGCGCGGCAGGTAGTCGCCGCCGACCATGTCGAGGATCACGTCGACGCCCTTGTCATTGGTCAGCGACTTGGCGACTGCGGCGAAATCCTCGGTCTTGTAGTTGATGCCGCGCTCGGCGCCCAGCTTGACGCAGGCGGCGATCTTGTCGTCGCTGCCGGCGGTGACGAATACGCGGTGGCCCAGCGCGCGGGCCAGCTGGATCGCCGCCACGCCGATGCCGGAGCTGCCGCCCTGCACCAGCAGGGTTTCGCCGGCGCTCAGGTGGGCGCGGTCGAAGACGTTGCTCCAGACGGTGAAATAGTTTTCCGGAATCGTCGCCGCTTCCAGCATCGACCAGCCCTTGGGGATCGGCAGCACTTGCTGGATCGGCGCCACCACGTATTCGGCGTAGCCGCCGCCCTGCACCAGCGCGCAGACGTGGTCGCCGATATCGAAGGTGGTGTAGTCGAGGTCGCCGTCGACGATCTCGCCGGCCACTTCCAGGCCGGGAATATCGGAGGCGCCCGGCGGCGGAGCGTAGTTGCCCAGGCGCTGGAACACGTCGGGCCGGTTGACGCCGGCCGCGTGCACCTTGATCAGCACCTCGCCGGTCTTAACGACGGGCATCGGGCGTTCGCACAGTTTCAGGACATCGGCCGGGCCGGGATGGGTGATTTCGATTGCGCGCATGATGACTCGCCCTTTGCAAAGAAAGCGCGATTGTACCCCGCACGGCGAAACTGGGGTCGGACCCCGTACGGGGTCCGACCCCGCCTTAACGGGTCGACACCGGCTCAACCGCCACCGCTGCGGCTTTGCTTCGGCAACGGCGTGCCCGGCTTCCACGCCGACGACAGCGCCTGCCCTTCCTCGATCTGCTCGTGGCTCATGGCCTTCATCACCGCCGCGCGCTGCTCGACCGCGTTGGCCGAGCCGTTGGCCGCCGCCAAATTCCACAGCATGTAGGCGATCACGTTATCCTGCGGCATGCCGCCCATGTGATAACGGTACATCAGCCCCAGCACCTGCTGCGCGTCCGGATGGTTCTGCTCGGCCGCCTTGCGGAACCAGGTCACCGCCTGCTTGTGGTCCTGGATCACCGCGTTGCCGGTGTAATACATGGCGCCGACCACGTACTGCGCGTCGGCCTTGCCCTTCTGCGCGGCCTTCAGATGCCATTGCAGCGCGATCTTGTAGTCCTGCGGCACGCCGCGTCCCATGTAGTACATCAAGCCCAGCAAGTGCTGGGCGTCCGGGTTGCCGGCCTGCGCCAGCGGACGGACTTCCTTCAACGCCACCGCATAGTTCTTGTTGTTGTAGGCGGTCGCCCCTTCGGCGAATCCGGCCAGCGCCGACTGTTGCCAGCCGAATGCGATGACCATCGCTAGTATGAATTTTTTCATATCGCGTTATATGTGTATTGGGTGTGTGGTCTATTTCCAAACTACCTTGCCCAGGCCGTCAACGGTGACGTTGCGGTTCAAGGGCTTGCCGTAGACGATTACCGAGCCGAGGCCACTCAGGTTCAACGTCACATCGCTCCGGGCGTTGACGGTGGCGTTGCCCAGCCCGCCCATGTCGACATTGACCACGTCGGCCTCGAACTTCTGCGCATTCAGGCTGCCCAGGCCGCCCATATTAGCCTTCAACAGCTTGCTGCGCCCGCCCAGCGTGATGTAGCCGGCGCCGCCCAGGTCCAGGCTGACGCTCTCGTTCTCGCTGACCCACAGATGCATGCTGCCGACCCCGCCCAGGCTGGCCTTCAGCGACTTGTAATCGCACACCACCTTCATGCTGCCGGCGCCGTCCATGGTCAGGTCCAGCTCGTCGCCGCTGAAACCGTTGATCTCGGTGGTGCCGACGCCCTCGGCCACCACTTCGCGCAGTTTCGGCAGCACCAGCTCGGCGCGCGCGGTGGAGCGGCCCAGCTTGACGCCCCGGCCCTCGGTTTCCAGGTGCAGCGTATCGCCGCTCTGCGACGCGGTCAACTTTTCCATGTAGCGCTTTTCACCGGTGATGCGCAGCGAAGGCACGTCGCCCTGGCGCAACTTCAGGTCGATCACGCCGTCGAGCTTGACCCGCACCACGCGGGCATCGATGGTGATGACGCGGGTTTCGGTGACCTCGTCGGCCGCCTCGGCGCGGCCGAACAGGGCGCAAAACGCGGCGAACAGCAGGCCAAGTTGGAAAAACTTGTTCATTATCGGGTTCCTCTTATGTTGTTCTTTGGCGATTTTACGACTATATAGATGACCGCCCCGGGTCCGGCGCAAAATGCGACGAACTGCACAAAACGCCGACTGGACGACAAATTCCGATGCTCAAGCCGGCAGCCGGACGATGGCGTTCAGGCCGCCTTCGGGATGGTTGACCAGCAGCAGCTGGCCGCCGTGCGCGTCGATCACGCTGCGCGCGATGCCCAGGCCGAGGCCCATGCCGCCGTCGTTCTGCTCGCGGCCGTGGGCCAGCCGCACATACGGGTCGAACAGGCTGGCCAGGGCGTCCTCCGGCACGCCGGGGCCATGGTCGCGCACGCAGACCACCACCGTCCCCGGCTCCTCGCTGACGCTGATCTCGGCGCGGGCGCCGTAGAACAGCGCGTTGTCGAGCAGGTTGCCGAGCGCGCGCTTGAGCGCCAGCGGCTTGCCGCGCACGCTGACGCCGGACGGGCTGTAACCCACCGCATGCCCGGCCAGCTGGGCGCTGCGCACCATGCGTCCCAGCACCGCGTCGAGCTTGATCTCGGCCGGATTTTCGTGGATGTCGCTGTCCTTGACGCATTGCAGCGCGCCCTTGACCATCATGTCCAGCTCGTCGAGATCCTCTTCGAACTCGTTGCGCAGCGCCTCGTCGTCCAGCAGCTCGGAGCGCAGCTTGAGGCGGGTGATCGGGGTGCGCAGGTCGTGCGAGATCGAGATGAACAGCCGCTCGCGGTCCTCGATATAGCGCTGGATGCGTTCGCGCATGGCGCTGAAGGCGCGGGCGGTGTTGATGAATTCGCGGCTGCCGGTCTCCGGCAGCGGCCGCGCCTCCTCGTCCTGGCCCTGGCCGAAAGCGGCGGCGGCGTCCGACAGCGCCGCCAACGGCCGCGTGATCGAGCGCACCACCAGCAGGCACAGCAACAGCACCACGCCCAGCGACAGGACTTGCGGCATCAGGCGGTCCCAGGCGAAAGGATCGTTGCCGTTCAAAAAATATGGGTTCGGCATCAGCGCCGCCATGTATAGCCAGTTGCCCGGCTCGATCTCGGTCTGGATCACCAGGATCGGCGCCGGGTTGGGCCGCAGCAGCAACACGTGCTGCACCCAGGCGTCCGGCAGGTCGTTCAGGCGCACGTCGTGCTCCGCCACCACCAGCCGGTCCGGCCAGGCGAACGCCAGCTTGAAGCCGGGCGAATGCGGCAGGTCGCTCTTCAAGGTCTCGCCCACGGTGGCGATGATGCTGTCGGCCAGCGGATGCGGGGCGATCTGCTCGATCGGCAGATAGGCGTGGTTCAGGTTAACGAAGAAGCGGGTGCCGCCCATCTCCCGCAACTGCTGGATGATCAGCAGCCGATAGGCCGGCGGCAGGCTGCGGAAGAAGCGGATCGCGCCGGACGCGCTGTGCGCCACGTATTGCGCCGCCGACTGCGCCTCCACCTGCGACTTGGCGCGCAGCTGGCTGGCCCAGATGGCGCTGGCGGCCAGCTGGGTCACCAGCACGCCGGCCACCATCACCAGCGTCAGGCGGCCCAGCAGCGAGGCCGGCCACAGGCGCCCCAGCCGGACGGCAAGCTTAGACACTGGACACGCTGACGTCGGCGGAAAACACATAGCCGGCGCCGCGCACGGTCTTGATCAGCGCCGGCTGCTTGCCGTCGTCGTTCAGGCGCAGGCGCAGGCGGCTGATCTGCACGTCCAGCGAACGGTCCAGCGGGCCGGCGTCGCGGCCCCGCGTTTCCTCGCACAGCAGGCCGCGGTCGAGGATCACGCCGGGATGTTCGGTGAAATATTTGAGCAGCTGGAAATCCAGTCCGGTCAGCGCCACCAGGTTGCCGTCGACGTCGGTCACCTTGCGTTCCATCAGGTCCAGCGTGAAGCCGACGAAGCGATGGTAGCGCGCCGACGGCGTCTCCAGCGCGGTGCGGCGCAGGATGGCCTTGATGCGCGCCAGCAGCTCGCGCGGGCTGTAGGGCTTGGCGATGTAGTCGTCGGCGCCCAGTTCCAGGCCGACGATGCGGTCGGTCTCGTCGGAGCTGGCGGTCAGCATGATGATCGGCACGTTGGAACGCTGCCGTACCTGCTTGCACAGCACGAAGCCGTCGGTGTCGGGCAGCATCACGTCCAGGATCACCAGCGACAGCTGGTCGGCGTGCGCGTGCAATTCGGCCAGGAAGCTCTCGCCGTTATGCGACAGCAGCACTTCGTACTGGTTTTTCTCCAGATAGGTCTTGAGCAGCTCGCGGGTCTTCTGGTCATCGTCCACGATCAATATCTTGCGCACCTGGCACTCCTTGGCTTCTGAGGTTGAACAGTCTGAATAAGGCGCCGAGGCGGCGTTGGGCCTCGGCCTCCGGCACCCGGTCGTCCATGAAATAGCGGTGCACTTCGGCGATGATGGCGTCGCGGCTGGTCTCGTCGCTGGCCATGCGGTGCACCAGGCTGGGCGCCTGCACCGCCGCGCCCTTGGCGAAGGTGGTCCACGAGGCGCGCGCGCAGCTGTCCATACGTGCCGGATCGGCGTCGCGCCGCACCGGCACGCCGCCCTTGAGCGCGTTGAAGTCGGCCTGCACCGATGGCGTCATCAGCAGCCGCGCCATCTTTTCCTGCGCCGGCATGTGGCGGTAGTCGCCGGTGAACATGGCCAGCGTGTCGACGCTGTACAGGTGGTAGTTGCCGGTGCCGGGCGCGGCGCCGCAGCCGTAGTCCTGGTCCAGCGTCTGATTGTGTTCGGCCAGCTCGGACTTGGCCCAGTCGCCCATGATCATCATACCGGCCTGCTGGCGCGCGAACTGGCCGACGACGTCGGTCCACGGCCGCTCGTCGGGCTGGCGGATCCAACCCTTGATGGTGCGCAGGCGGCGCAGCGCTTCGGCGGTGCGGCGGTCGGCGGCGGCCGCCGGACTGCGGCGCACGAACAGCTCACGATAGAATTCCGGCCCGCTCTCGGCCAGCACCAGGTTTTCAAACAGCGCCGCCACCTGCCAATCCTGGCTGCTTTGCGCCAGCGGCTGCACGCCGGCCGCGCGCAAGCGCTGCGCCGCCGCTTCGAACTCGCTCCAGGTTTGCGGCGGCGTCAGCTTGAGCTGCGCGAACAGCGCGCGGTTGTAGTACAGCGTGTTGACGCGATGGATGCCCAGCGGCGCCGCCACCACGTGCTTGCGGTGCTGGATCAGTTGGCGGATGGTGGGGAACAGGAAGTTGTTCCAGTTGCCGGCGGTGGCGACGTTGTCGAGTTCCAGCAGCAGGCCCATGTCGGCCCATTCGGCGATCGAGACGCCGATGATCTGCGTGACTTCGGGCGCGTCGCCGGCCAGCACCCTGCCCTTCAGCACCTTGCCGGCGCCGAGGCCCGCGCCGCCGGGGATGGCTACGTCCTGCCAGTCGATGCGTTCGTCGGCGAGCCGCGCCGCCAGCAGGTCGGCGGCCTTGCGTTCGCTGGCCGAGGTCCACCAGTGCAGCACTTGCAGGCTGGTGGTGGGGCTGGGCGGAGTGGTCGCTGCGGCGGCGGCCAGCTGCGCGGCGGCGAGTACGCCGCCATGGCAGGCGCAAGCCGCCAGCATGCCGAACACCCAGTGCCGGCGCGATGGCGAAGTGCGGAAGCGCGAACGAAAGCGTAACCAATCGAAGCAAGACCAGGCTGCTTTTTCTATCGACGCTATCACTCAATATCCCGCAGAAAAAATTGATTATAGCGAAGAAGCCCGCCGCCGGATACGTATCGGCGGGCCGCGCCGGCGGTGAGGCCGGCGGCAATGCTAGCGGTGCTCGATGCGCGCGACCAGCCCGGACCTGCCGTTGCGGTCGAAGGCAGCGACCTGGATTACGCCGCGCTCGCGGATGGGCCCCGTCACCAGCGGGCTGGCGGCGCTCGGCGCGCTGCCGTCTGTGGTGTAGCGCAGCGCGATGCCGGGCAGGACGTGATTGACCAGCACCCGGTCGCCGTCCAGCATCAGGCCCGGCGGCGCGATGCGGTAGGCCACGCCGCTGTGCTCCAGGTCGAGACGCGGCAGCACCCGTTGGCCCAGCGCGTTGACGAAGCCGCTCCAGGCGGTGCGGTGCAGCGTTTCGGCCTTGGCTGGATCGGGCTCGGTGGCCCAGGCCGGGTCCGGCGCCCAGCCGCGTTCCGCCACCGCCAGCAGGCGCGGCATCACCAGGTAGTCGATGCGGGACGGGTCGCGCACCGTTTCGGTGAACAGCGTCGCTTCGAGGCCGCGCACGCGACGCTTGCCGTAGTCGGTCAGGCCGTCCTTGCCGAGGCGCTGCGCGTCGCTGGCGTTTTTCAGGTAGTCGAACGGGATGAAGTCGTAGACAGTGTCAAGCTCGATGTAGTCGCCCCAGTTGACGCCCGGCTCCTCCGGGTTCGGGTTGTAGGACATGTCCATATACATCTTGGTCACCGGCGCCAGCACGATGTCGTAGCCGGCGTTGGCGAGGCGGTAGGCCAGGTCTTCGGCGCCTTCGGTGTTGTTCCAGACGTAGGCGCTGAAGCCGCGCTGCGTGAAGCGTGGATTCGGGATCAGCTTGTGGCGGCCGTGCAGCGTGGTCTTGCGCGACGCGATCTCTTCCCAGCCGGAGGTGAACAGGCCGTGCTTGCGCAGGATGTTGTCGACGCGGTCGTAGAAGTAGTCCCACAGGTCGGCGCTGGTTTCCAGCTTGTGCTGTTGCATGGTCGCCAGGCTGGCGGGGGATTTTTCCCAGGCGCCGTTCGGCAGTTCGTCGCCGCCCATGTAGATGGTGTGCAGCGGCACGCCGGCTTCGCGGTGCAGCGCCACCACTTGCTTCACCACGTGTTCGATGAAGGTGAAGCTGGACTCCAGGCCCGGGTTGAGTACGTGGTCGTTGTACAGCTGCGGCGATTTGTAGACCGAGCGGTCGGCGAAGTCGTTGAGCAGGTATTTGGCCGCGTCCTTGGCGTTGCTGGCCTTCAGGCGGTGGTAGCGGGCTTCCATCGCTTGCACGGCGGCGCGCGCGTGGCCGGGCATTTCGATTTCGGGGATGACTTCGATGTGGCGGGCGGCGGCGTAGCGCAGGATCTCGATGTAGTCGGCGCGGGTGTAGTAGCCGCTGCCGTGCGGGTCGGCGGCGTCGGGGCCGGAGCCGTAGGCTGGTTGCAGGCGCACGCCGGGCTTGGCGCTGTGGCCGCGCACCGCGCCGATAGCGGTCAGCTCGGGCAGGCCGGCGATTTCCAGGCGCCAGCCTTCGTCTTCGGTCAGGTGGAAGTGGAATTTGTTCAGTTTGTAGCGGGCCATCAGGTCCAGCCATTTGAATACCGTTTGCTTGGTCTGGAAGTTGCGCGCGACGTCAAGCTGGAAGCCGCGGTAGCCGAAGCGTGGGGCGTCGGTGATGGTCAGTTCGGGCAGCGACTGGTCGGCGGCGCCGGGCAGGGGCATCAGGTCGCGCAAGGTTTGCAGGCCGTAGGCGACGCCGGCGGCGCTGTTGCCGACGATGGCGATGCCGCTGTCGGCGGCGATGGTCAGGCGGTAGGCTTCCAGCGAAGCCTGGCCGTCGATCTTGCCGAGGCTGAGGCTGAGGCGCAGCGCAGGCGCCGCAGCGGGCAGCGCGGCCGGCGCGGTGGACGGTGGCGCGGGGGCGCGACTGGACGCGGTGGCCGATGGCGCGGTGGCGCGATCAGCGGGCGCGGTGGCCGGCGGTGTGGCAGGCAGGCCGGTCGCGAACAGCGAACGGGCCAGCGCCGCTTCGGTGCGCAGCGTGGCTGGGGCGCTGATGGTCGGTTGCGCGCGCAGCGGCAGGCGGCCGGCGCCGGGCTGGAATTGCAGCGGCGTCGGCAGCACTGGCGGGATGGCGGCGGCGGGCAGCAGGTCGGCGCGGGTGTTGCGGCGATAGGTGTCTTCGACCGTGGTCACCGGCTTGGCGCCGCTGTGGCCCTTGTCCAGCTGCTCGGGACGCGTCACCGGCAGCCATTCGAAGTCGCTGATCGCCATGCCCAACTCCGGCGCGGCGTCATACACCAGATACGGTCCGACCGGCGCCTTGGCCATCTTGATGATCTGCTCCGGATGGAAGTATTCGATGTCCAGCGTCTGCCCCGGCGCCAGTCCGGCGAAGTCCGGGCCCGGACGCAGGCGGAACAGGCTGCCCGCCACCTGCTCCATAACGAGTTTGCTTGGCAAGGCGCCGGATTCCACGCCGTCCATGCAGTTGAAGTACAGCGCCCAGCCTTGCGCCGGCAACGGACGGTTATCGCCGTTGCTGAGGATCAGGCGCGTTTGCGCGCGACCGTTCGGCGTCTGTGCGGTGAACAGATTACGCTGCAGCTCCCAGCGCAGCCGCAGCTTGCCGCCGCTGGCGAAACCGCTGACTGCCGCAGGCACCGCCTGTTGTTGCGGCATCGCCGCTTGCAGCGCGCCCGCGCCCGCCATCAGCAGCAGCGGTACCAAGGCGCAAGCGCCGATCGTTTTTATATGTCGCAAGAGTCTCTCCAAATCCAGCCAAAAAATGACCGGCGCCGCGCCCGGCACCGGCCCAAAGATTCACACCAAACGTTGGGAGGGATAGTGTGACACTACTTTTGCTGTGGCTTGTACCACTTCGCAAAACCATTTTGCAATCTGGCGGCGGCCTCGTTCGGCGCCAGACTGCCATTCAATACCTGTGCATTGATATTCCAAAGCTCGCTCTCCATGCTGGGCTGACCACGATCGAGCACCTGCGCGCTAAGCCGTATGGTCGACGCACAGCTGTTGCGCCATTCCGCCATCTGCTTCGCCACCGGATCCCGCACCGCGATCAAATGGTTGGACAGCGTGAAAAACCCGGTCAACCGGTCGGTATAGATATCCGCGAACTCCTGCGAACCAACCCAAGCCAGGAACTTGTACGCATCCTCCTTGTTCTTCGACTTCCTGGAAACGCCGATGCCAAGATCCATATGATCCGAGATGAAGCACGCATCGCCATGCTTGCGCACCGGCGGCGCGAACGCCCCCAGCTCCAGCCCGGCCGCCTGGCTGAAATACGCCACATCCCACGAACCGGCCGGATAGATCGCCGCGCGCCCGGCGGCGAACTGCGCCCGGCTGTCCGCGTAACTCTGCGTGGCGGCGCCCTTGCCCAGATAGCCGCCCATGCGCGACTCGAACTGCAAAGCCTCGACGAACGGCGCGTCGGTGAGCTTGGCCTTGCCGGCGATGAGCGCCTGCCTGCCCTCCTCGCCGCGCCAGAAATTCGGCCCGATGTTGGTGTACACGATCTGGCTAGCCTCCCAGAGCTCCGCCGTGCCCAGGGCCAGCGGCGTGATGCCGGATTTCTTCAACACCTCCAGCACCGAGAAAAAATCCTCCACCGTCCTGGGCGGCTGCAAGTCCAGCTTCTTGAAGATCTTCTTGTTGTACAAAAAACCGTGGATCACCGACGCCACCGGCATGCAAAAGGTCTCCTTGCCATCGTCGGTCTGCCACGCCAGCAAGGCCGACGGCGCGAAGTTTTGCATGCCCGCCTTGCCATTAAGCTTGTCGAGATAACCCTTGCGGTACAAGGACAGCGACGCGTCGAACGGCCGGCAGGCGATCAGATCGCCCGCGTTGCCGGCGGCCAGACGCGCGGCCAGGCTGGCGTCGTAGCTGGTTGGCTCGGTCGGCGCGAACCTGACTTCGATGCCCGGATGATTGCGTTCGAACGCCGGGATCAAGACCTTTTCCCACAACGCCTTGTCGTCCACGCGCCAGCTTTCGATCACCAGCGTTCCGGAGTGCGCCGCCGACGCCGCGCCCAGCGCCAATATCGGCAGCAGGCATCGCAGCAGCTTCGGCATGTCAGAAATGCGCATACGGATTCTTGTTCTGGTTCGCGTAATACAGCCAAGCGGTGCCGGCCACGCTGCCCGAACTGGTGAAGTCGGCATTGCCGTTCTGGGTCGCGTACGGCATGTTGTGCAGTTTATCCACCATGTAGTTCATCGATTCCAGGATGTCGCCGGCGGCGTTGCCGGAGCAGGTCAAGGTGCCGCCGCGCTGCCGCATCGCCATCACCGCGCCCAGACTGCCCTCGCTCCACACGAACGGCGCCGACGACGGCACATTGTCGTAAATGACGTCGTAGAAGCCGACCACGCCGCTCACCTTGCGCGACGGGTAGTCAAGCTTGCCCGCGACGTTGAAGTAATCGCACACCGACGCCAGCGACGCCGAAAACTTCTGGCCCGCGCTACCCGTGTTGCCCAAGGCGAGCACCGACCACGAGTAATTGTCGAGATAGCGCTCGCTGGTGTTGAGGCTCTGCGTGTTGGCGTCGTAACCGGCGAGGAAGCGGCTGCCGTTCCACAGGCTCTCCGACATGCTGCGCAGCGCGTTGGCGGCGGTCAGATACTGGCTGCCGCCGTTGAGCGCGTAGTACTGGTGCATGCTGGCGTAGGCGTCAAGCTGGTGCTCCAGCGCGTAGATGCCGGCGCGGCCCGGCGCATAGTTGGTCGGCGCGAAGCGCAAGCCCTTCTGGCTGGTGTTGTTGACGGTGATCGGAATCAGCTCGCCCAGCATATAGTTGTGCAGCCTGGTCGACATGGCCAGGTATTTGACGCTGGCGAAAGCCTTCTGATACGCGTTGAGCGCCATGCCGAACCAGGCGTTCGAGCCGGCGATGCGCATGTCGACGCCGGCGTTGGCGTCCTCGCCGTCGGTCAGGTAGGAGAACACCCACGCGCCGGACGCGCCCTGCAACTTGGCCATGGCGTTGAGGATCAAGTCGGCGTGCGCCTGGTCGCCGGCCTGGCTGAAGGCGATCACCGCCAGCGCCTGGTCGTACAGGAAGGCCGAGTCCATGTCGCGGAAGCTGCGGATCAAACGGCCGTCGCCATACGGGCCGCCCTGGATCAGCGGCGTGTTCATCAGGCTTTGCAGGCCGGCGATCTGCGGATTGGCGGAGGTGGTCGCGGCCGGGAAGTAAGCCGCCGTGTAGGCCGTCAGCACCGATGGATCGCTCGGCAGCGACAGCTTGGTGGTGGTGGTGATGCGGCCGCTGCATGTGCCGGCGGCCGCGTTGCAGTTCTCCGCCGACATCGGGTTGTAGGTGCTTGGATACAGGATCAGCACCGCGCGGTCGGCGGCGCCCACGGAGCGCGGTAAGGTGACGGTGAAGCTGCCGCCGGCGGCGATGCTGACCACCGCGTCGGCCTGGTAGTAGAACACGTCGTTATGCAGGAACACGCCGATGCGGTAGTTCTGCACATTGGCCGACGGCAGCGTATGCGTGCCGCTGAACACGGTCTGCGTGGCCGATTGGGTCAGCTGCGAGATGCCGAAGGTGACCGCCGGCGCGGCCGCCAGCGGCGGTTCGTTGTAAGGAAAATCCAGCCCGGACCACACCGGCCACGGCGAGCGCTGCGCCACCGCCGCCGTCAGCGCGCCACCCATGCGGGTAGCCGCTTGCTGGCTCTGCGCCGTATCGGCGGTGTTGTCGCCGCAGCCCGCCAACAATACCGCGCCCGAGGCGCACACCACCGCCGTCCACAATCCAGCCATATTTTTTTTCACACCACGCATCGCCGTCTCCGTCAGATTGAATTGCCCGGCCGCCAGCGGCGGCCGGGTGTCGCAGGGTCAGACCATTACCATTCCGCGCCGACCCGCAGGCCGAACATGCGCGGATCGTTGTACTGGGCGATGACGTAGCCGGGATCGACAATGCGCGCATTGTTCTTGGCGAAGACATCGCTCAGGTTGTTGACGTACAGCTCGGCGTGCCATTTGCCGCTCGGCGCGGTCAGGCGCAGCGAAGCGTCATAGGTGGCATAGGCGTTCTGCATATTGCCGACGTGCGGGTTGTCCAGGTTCTGGATGCTGAAGTACATCTTGTCCTGCCAGCGTGCCGACACACGCGGCGTCAGCACATACGCATTCGGCAGCGCGAATTCCTGCGAGGCCTCGATGCGCGCGCTGTTGTCCGGCGCGTTCGGCAGGCGGTTGCCCACCACGTCGGCCGGGAACTTGCCGATCAGCGCGGGATCGGTGCCGGCGTAACGCACGCAGGCCGGCACGCCGTAGGTGGCGCGGAACGGGCCGCAAGGAACGTCACGCCAGGTCTGCACGTAGGTCGGATACGAACTCACCGTCGCCCGCAGGTGCGAGGCCGAGAAGTTGATCTCCGCGCCGGACCATGGCTTGTATTTGCCTTCCAGTTCGAGGCCGGAAATCTTGGCCTCGGCTGCGTTGGTGGTGCCGTACAAAACGACCGCGTCGCAGGCCGGCGTGGCGGCGGTGCATGGGATGGCCGGAATGATCTTACCCATCTGTACCGCGCCGGTCATCTGCATGTCCTTATAGCGGCTGTGGAAGGCGGTGGCCGACACGGTCAAGCGGTTGTCCAGCATGCGGCCCTTGTAGCCGATCTCGAAGTTGGTCAGTGTTTCAGGCTTCCACGGCAGGAAGGTATAGTGCGGGCCCGGCGTCATGTCGGCGCAATTGCCGCCCAGGCCGCGCGCGCAGATGTTCTGCTTGTCGCTGAAGCCGCCCGCCTTGTAGCCGGTGGACAGGGAAGTGAACAGGAAGTCGCGCGGCGTCGGCTGGTAGCTCATGCCGAGGCGCCAGGTGAACTTGTTCCACGAATCCTTGTTGCTGCTGATGTCGGGGATGATGGCCGGATTCAGGCCGGCGATGCCGTAGTAGCTGCCCATGCCCGGCTTCAGGTCGGAGCTGTTGAAGTACTTGCCCGGCACCGGCGTGTACTGGCCGTTGAAGTAGGAGTACGGATCGCTGACGGTGCCGGAGTCGTAGAACTTGCCGTCCTTGTCCTCGCGCACGTCGCGCGTCATGCGGCCGCCGACGGTGACATTCCATTTCGGGGCGAAGGCCCAGTCGACCTGGCCGAACACCGCCTTGGAATCGGACTGGCGGTCGGTCTGGCTATACAGGTAGTTGTACGGCTGGCCGGGCACCTGCACCATCGACGAGGTGTCGTCCTCGCCGAATTCGATCGCGTTCTTCTCGTGCATCCAGAACAGGCCGGAGACGTAGCGCAGCGCGCCCAATTCGCCGCGTACTTGCAGCTCCTGCACCGTGGTCTTGAACTTGGACGAGTTGGTGAAGGTGGCGGTGTCGTTCAGCACACCGCCGTAGATGTTGATGTCTTCGGCGAGCGGCTGGTAGCCGGCGTCGCCGTCGCGGATCTGGCGCCGCTTCTGCACCGAGTAGGACGCGTTGTATTCCACCGTGGTGTTGACGGACGGCGTCCACGTCAGGCGGCTGCGCCAGCTGTCGATGCTCCAGTCCAGCGCGCCGGGGGTGTTGATCTTCACGTCCCACTGGTCGCCGGGGCAGGCGTAGGCGGTGCCGGCTGCCATCTTGCAGTCCTTCAGCGCGATGTCGCCGGCGCCCTTGTTGGTGTAGCGCTCGTAGGCGCCCAGCCACTCCAGCTGCTCGCTGGCCTTCCAGCGCGCCTGCAAGCGCGCCGCCCATTCGTTCTTGTTGCCGTAGGCCTTGTCGGCGCCGACCTTGGTGTTGTGGCGCTGGTCGACGTCGGGAATGATCTTGCCGGCCGCGTCACGCGACGGCACGATGCCGAATTGCGGGAAGTCGGCGGCGTAGAAATCCTGCTGCTGGTTCAGGTAGCTGTCGCGCTTGATGGCCATCATGGTGGCGCGCATCGCGAAGGTGTCGCTGATCGGGATGTTCTGCGCGGCGGTCACCTGGCGCAGGTTGTAATTGCCGACCGTGAAGGTGCCGTTGCCTTCGCTCACGCCGAACTGCGGCTTGGCCGGGATGATGTTGATGCTGCCACCGGTGGCGTTGCGCCCGAACAGCGTGCCCTGTGGACCGCGCAGCACTTCCACCTGTTCCAGGTCGAACAGCAGCGCCAGCGCCGACTGCGGACGCGGCGTGTAGATGCCGTCGACGTGCAGGCTCACCGCCGGATTGCCGATCTCGGTGAAGTCGTTGCTGCTGACGCCGCGCATCGAGATTTTCACACCCGAGCTGCCGTCGGTGGCGCTGCCCAGCTGCAGATTGGGCACTTCGCCGCTCAGGCCGCGAATGTCGGTGATGCCCTTGCGGGTCAGCTCATCTTGCGTCACGGCGGTCATCGACACCGGCGTTTTCAGCAGCGAGGTCGAATGACGGGTCGCCGTCACCACCACTTCGGGAATCTGATCCTTCCCGACCGGGGCGGCGGCGCCGTCCTGTTGGGCCAGCGCCGGCCATGCGGCACAGGCGCAAGCGCTGGCGACGGCCATACTGATGATTGTTTTTTTTATGCTCGATCGGGACATCTGAATACTCCTGGTTTTGGTGAAAAACGATGAACCACACGGCGTTGGCCGCAGTGCGGACGAGTCCTTGTTACGGTAATGCTGGCGACGAGCGCCAATGTCGGATCTTGTGGCCGGTCACGGCGTACCACAGGATCAGCGCGTAGCACGGCAGCAGCATCCAGTAGCCGGCTTGCGGACTGGCCAGGTCGGAGAGACGGCCGTACAACAGCGGCAGCACGGCGCCGCCGGAAATCGCCATCACCAGCAGCGCCGCGCCGCTGGCGGTGTAGCGCCCCAGCCCCTGCAAGGCCAGCGGCCAGATCGCCGGCCACACCATGGCGTTGGCCAGGCCGAGCAGCGCCAGGCACAGCACGGTGTCCGGCACCGGCGGTGCGCCGGTCCAGCCCAGCAGCACTTGCGACAGGCCGCCGTCGACGCCGGAGCCGAGCGCCACGCCGGCCGTCAGGGCCATGCCCAGCAGCGCCGAAAGCACCAGCGCCTTTTGCTGCGACAGGTAGCGCGGGATGGCGACCACGCCGATCAGGTAGCCGATCACCATGAACACCATCGTGTAGGAGGTGAGCACGCCGAAGTTGGCGATGTTCAGTTCATGGCCATACAGGCCGATGGTGTCGCCGGCGATCACTTCGACGCCGACGTAGGCGAACAGCGCCAGCGCGCCCAGCACCAGTTGCGGGAATTGCAGCACGCCGGTGCGCTCGACGCCGGTGTTGGCGCCGTCCGTTTCCGGCGGGATGTCACGCAGGCGGGAGAAGTGGATGAACACCATGATCACGAACAGCACCGCCGCCATGCAGGCGTAGGGGAACACCAGCCGCTCCGACAACGTGGCGCGCATCGCGTCGCGCGCGGCCGGCTCCAGCGTCGCCAGCGCCGTGTGGGAAAAGCGGTCGATATCGGACAGCATCAGCGACGAGAACACCAGCGGCACCACCACGCCGGCGCCCTTGTTGAACACGCCCATGATGCTGATGCGCATGGCGGCGCTTTCGCGCGGGCCGAGGCAGACGATGTAGGGGTTGATCGCGGTCTGCATCAGCGTCATGCCGCTGGCCAGCGTGAACAGCGCGGCCAGGAACAGTTCGTAGTGCGTGCTGCGCGCCGCCGGGATGAACAGCAAGGCGCCCGCGCCCATCACGGCCAGGCCCAGCGTCATGCCGTTCTTGTAGCCGATCCGGCTCAGCACGGCGGCCGATGGCAAGGCCATCAAGGTGTAGGCGATGTAGAAGGCGAAGGTGACCCAGAGCGCCTGGAAGTTGCTCAGGCCGCACACGATCTTCAGGAACGGCACCAGCGATCCGTTCAGCCAGGTGACGAAGCCAAGGATGAAAAACAGCAGCCCCACGAACAGCATGCCGACGACCACTTCGCGCACCGAGTCCCCGCCACGTTGTTCCGGCTGGTTGATGATGAGCTGTTGCATGTATGTCCCCCAAGTTGTCGATGAGTCATGCTAGCAGCGGCATGAGTGTACGACCAGCAAGCGGCGGGGAAAACATAAGTACATGATTTTATTGAGATTAGTGCCGGAGCGGCGGGTCAGCGCTTACATTTCTTTACATAAGCGCCGTTCGCGTCCATCTTGCGTCATGCAATCCGCAAACTGCGCTTGCAAAACTTTACAAATCGACGCGAGAAATTACAGCTTTGTGACACGCTAGCCACACGTGGCGCCGCGCACCAGCTCCAGCCAGGCGCGCGCGGCGAAGGACAGGTGACCGCCACGGCGCCAGGCCAGCATCAGTTTCCAGTCCAATGCCGGCTCCTCCAGCGTCGCCACGGTGAAGCTGCCCTTGGGCAGCGTGTCGCAAAATACCTTGGGCAGCAAGGCGATGCCGACGCCCAGTCGCACCAGCGAGGCCAGGAAATCCCATTGCCCGCTGCGTCCGCTGATGCGCGGCGTGAAGCCGGCGCGCAGGCAGGCGTCCTTGACGATGTCGTTCAGCGCGAAGCCCTCGCCGTAAAAGATGAACGAGCTGTCGGCCAGCTCGCGCAGCGCCACCGAGCGGCGCCCGCGCCATTCGGAATCCTTGGGCGCCAGCAGGCAAAGCGGCGAGCAGACCAGCGGCAGCGCGTCGAACTCCTGCCAGATGCCGGCGTTGGCCGCGTGATCGAGCATGGTGCCCAGCTCCAGCGAGCCGCTGCGCAGATCGAGCTCGATCGACTGCGAGCCGCCTTCGAACAATTTGAGCTCGATGTCCGGATAGCGCCGGTGATACGCCGCCAACAACGGTGCCAACACCAGGTGCGCCTGCTGCGTCACGCCCAGGCGCAGGTCGCCGCGCCGCATCTGCTGCAAGTCCTCCAGCTCGACGCCCATGTCTCCGTGCATCGCCAGCAGCGCGCGGCCGCGTTGCAGCACCACGTTGCCGGCGTCGGTCAGCGTGAAGCGTTTGCCGACGCGCTCCAGCAGCATCAGGCCCAGCTCCTGCTCCAGCTGCTGGACCATCTTGCTGACCGTCGGCTGGGTCACGTGCAGGTGCTCGGCGGCGCGGCTGAAGCTCTGCTGCTCGACCACGGCGACAAAATAGCGCAGGGAACGGATGTCCACGTTCTATTCCAATTCAGAATGATTTTCATAATTTTAATTCATTTTATCTTTTCTGCGCCGGCGCCTAGAATGGGAAGATGAAACGTATTCTCACCATCCTGGCGCAAGTCCTGGCGCTGATCGCCGCCTGGTACGCCGCCGACCGCGCGGCGGCGTGGCTGCACCTGCCCTTCTCCGGCGGCGTGGTCGGTCTGCTGGTGATGGTCGCGCTGCTGCTCAGCGGCGCGCTGCGTCCGGCCGCCGTCGAACAGGGCGCGGACTGGCTGCTGTCCAACATGCTGCTGTTCTTTATTCCGTTGGTGGTGTCCGTGGTGCAGTTCACCGATCTGCTGAAAAGCGATGGCCTGCGCCTGTTCGCCGCCATCGGGCTGGGTTTCATCAGCGTGCTGCTGGCCACAGCCTTCACCGTGGAATGGGTGTGCCGGCTGGAGCGCGGCCGCCGCCTGCGTCGGCTGCGCAGCGAGCGTGCCGCATGATGCCCCTGCTGTTCTTACTGCTGACGGTCGGGCTGTTCTACGCCAACCAGGCCGCGCACCGGCGCTGGCGCTCCGTCTGGCTGACGCCCGGCATCACCACCTCGGCGATCCTGATCGCGGTGGTCGAACTGTCGGCCACGCCCTTCCCCGAATACTTTAGCGACACGCGCTGGCTGGCGTGGCTGCTCGGCCCCGCGACGGTGGCGTTCGCGCTGCCGATCTATCAGTACCGCGATCTGATCAAGCGCCATTGGCTGGCGCTGGGCCTGGGCAGCTGCGCCGGCATCGCCGCGTCGGTGGCCAGCACGCTGCTGCTGGACCGCCTGCTTGGACTGCACGGCAGCATGGCGCAAAGCCTGCTGGCGCGTTCGGTGTCGACGCCGTTCGCGCTGGAGGCGACGCGCCATCTCGGCGGCTCGGCGCAGCTGACCGGCGTGTTCGTCATCATCACCGGCCTGTTCGGCATCGTGCTCGGGCAAACTTTGCTGGCGCTGCTGCCGCTGCGCATGCGCATCGCGCGCGGCGCGCCCTTCGGCGCGGCGGCCCATGGCTTCGGCTTGAGCGTGGCGCGCCAGGTCGGCCGCCAGGAAGGCGCGGTCGCCAGCCTGACCATGATCTTCAGCGGCATCCTGATGGTGCTGCTGGCGCCACTACTGGGCCATCTGATTACTGCATCAGCTCTTTGACCGCCGGCAGCATCGCATCGGACCAGATCTGGTAGCCCTTGGCGGTTGGATGCAACGAGTCCGCCATCACCTCCGGCGAGATGTCGCCGTCCGGCTGCACGAAGCGCGCGCCGTAGTCGTGGAAGAACACGTGCTTGCCGTCGTCCAGTCGGGCGATCATGCGGTTCAGTTCCACCACCTGCGCGCGGCGCGGATTATGCGCCGACTTCTCGAACGGCAGCACGGCGTTCAGCAGGATGCGGGCGTCGGGATATATGCCGCGCAGCTGCGCCACCACTGCTTGCACGCCGGCGTAGGTTTCGGTCGGCGTCGCGCTGCAATGGAAGAAGTTGTTCACGCCGATCAGCAGCACCACCACTTTCGGATGCAGCTTGGCGGCATGGCCGTTTTGCAGGCGCCACAACACGTTGCCGGTGTGGTCGCCGCCGATCGCCAGGTTGGCCGGGCGCCAGGCGCCAAACGATTTATCCCATATCGGCTTGTTCCAGCCCTCGGTGATCGAGTCGCCGACGAACAGCAGGTCGACATTGCCCGCGTCGGCGACTGCGACCTGGCCCTGGTACAGCTCATTCCAGCGCGCCACCGACATCCATGAGTGCTCCTTGATGCGCGGCGCCGGCGTGGTACCGCATACGCCGCCACCGCTGATGGCGTGCAGCTGGTCGGCGTACTCCTTGATCAGCAACAGCGAGCTGACGTCGGAATCGAACACCGAGTACAAGCCCTGCTCCTCCTGCGGCGGATCGCCGACGAAGTCGTTACCCGGCTTCCACCAGTAATCGGCGTTGGCGGCGCGGCCGGCGCCACCCCAGGCCCAGAAATTGAAGCCGGCGATGGGATCGCCCTTGCGCGCGCGGGTCGCGACGATCTCGAATACCTCGCGGTAGAAGCGGTCGCGGATCCTGGTGGTGGACTTGATGTCGAACGAGGCGCCGTCGCGGTCCAGGCCGAACTCCTCCAGCACGATCGGCTTGTTGAGCTGTTTCGCCAGGTCGATGTGCGAATTCAGATAGTCGCGGCTCTTGTCCATCATGCCGTTCCAGCTGCCTTCGGGATTTTTCGAGTCGAACCAGCCCCAGTTCTTCGGCCACAGGTGGTAGGTCAGGTAGTCGATGCGCGGCGTCTTGTGCGAATCCAGGAACAGCTTTTCATCGCGCGCGGAGCCGGCCAGGCCTTCGCTGCCGCTGCTGACCAGGTGGTTCTTGTCCAGGCTATGAATATAGCCGGCGGTGTCGTCTATCCATTTGATGTAGACCGCCTTCTCGCCGGCGCTCGGCTTGCCGTTGCCGGGGCGCGGCTCGTTGGCCAGCTGCCACGACATGATGCTGGCGTCCTCCGAGTACGGCTTGCCGGTGATGGTGTTGACGCGCTTGACGATGCTGGCGATGACCTTGCGGTACTCGGCCTGCGCCGCCGCGTTGCGGTAGAAGGTCGCGGTCTTGCGCATATAGGTGTCGTAGTCCTTGGTCACGTTGGGATCCAGCGCCGGCGTGCCTTCGAACCAGTTCAGGTACTGCGTCATGCCGCCCGACCATTGCCAGAAGTTGTTCAGGTAGAGCACCACGGTCATGTCGCGCTTGGCCACTTCCGCCATCAGGAAGTCCAGGCCGACCAGCAGATCTTCGTCGTAGCGGCCGGGCGCGGTGGTCGATGCCGGGCTCACCGCGCTTTTCATGTCGGTCTTTTCGGAGACCGCCAGCACGCGCAGGTTGTTGATGCCCAGCGCGTGCATGGTATCCAGTTCCTTGACCAGCCGCGCGCGCTCGCCCACGCCGGCCACCGCGCCGAGGTAGCCGCCGTACCAGAAATTGGCGCCGACAATGTAGTAAGGCTGCTCCTTGCGGAGGAAATGGGTGTCCTTGACGCTGACGAAATCGGCGGCGCCGGCCAGGCCGCACAGGCACAGCATCAGGGCGGCGGCCAGGAATCGGGTGATCTGTCTCATGTCTCGCTCATTTTGTTTTAATGAAAAGATTTTGCATGCGGACCGCCTTCCGGTCAAACAGCCAGTGTGTTTAGGCGGCTGTTTAGTAATCCTCACTAAACAGCAGACAGCCAATATCAGCAGGCCCCACGCGCTGCGCGAGCGGCTAGAATGCACTTGTTTAGTAAATGGCGCTAAACTTTTCGCCAAATCCGCCGGGTCGTTTGACCGTGGCCAGGCAGCCATGCAAGACTGTATTGATAACAAAGGGGAGACAGATTGAGCACGAATGTCACGATCAGAGATATCGCCCGCGTCGCCGGTGTGTCTGCCGGGACCATTTCGCGCGCGCTGAAAAACGAGCCCGGGCTGACCGAAGCGACCCGCCAGATGGTGGTGGAAGCCGCGCGGGAGCTGGGCTACGACTTTTGCAAGCTGCGCCCGAAGCGGCTGCGCCGCCTCACCTTCCTGCTGCACCGCCAGCACAATACCGCCTCCAGCAGTCCGTTCTACTCGCCGGTGCTGCACGGCGCCGAGGAAGCCTGCCGCAAGCAAGGCATCGTGCTGTCGTTCATGGCGGTCGGGCCGGCGGACGGCTTGATCGACCAGATCCGCATGCACGCCCCGGACGGCATCGTCTGCGCCGGCTTCTTCGAACCCGAGTTGCTCAGCGCCCTGCGCGCGACCGGCAAGCAGCTGGTGCTGATCGACATGCAGCTACGCGGCTACAGCTCGGTCAATCCCGACAACATGATGGGCGGCTACCTGGCGACCAGGCACCTGATCGACACCGGTCGCACCCGCGTCGGCTTCATCTCCGGCCCGCTGGCGCACTACTCGATCCGCGAACGCGCGCGCGGCTACCGCCAGGCGCTGTTCGAAGAAGGCATCCTGGCCGATCCGCGCCTGGAAGCCTGCCTGCCGGACGGCGTCGACCTGGAGACCGGCGCCTGGGAAGCGATGGAACAGCTGCTCGCCCTGCCCCATCCGCCGGACGCGGTGTTCTGCTACAACGACAGCGCGGCACTGGTGGCGATGCGCTGCTGCCTGGCCAAGGGGCTGAAGGTGCCGCACGATGTGGCGATCGTCGGCTTCGACGACATCTCGACCGCCGTGCTGGGACACCGTCCGCTGACCACGCTGCGCATCGACAAGAAAGCCCTGGGCGCGCTGGGCGTGGAACTGCTGCTCAACGGCCCGCATGAAAACCCGGTCGAGAAGATCGCGCCGGTGGAACTGATTGTAAGAGCCAGCACCGTCTTCGACGGCTGGCGACCAAAAAACCTAGCAACCCTCAAACGGACCTGATAATGGCCCCTGATTTTCGTTCCCGCTCCACGCTGCTGGACCACATCCAACACACCAAGCGCTTCTACGACGACCGCTGCGTCGATGCCAGCGGCGGCATGTACCACTTCTACAAGGACGACGGCACGGTCTACGACGCCCACACCCGCCACCTGGTGAGCAGCACCCGCTTCGTATTCAACTACGCCATGGCGTGGCGCCAGTTCGGCGACGCGGCCGACCAGCAGCGCATGCGCCACGCGCTGGCCTTCCTGCGCGATGCGCACCGCAACCCGGCCACCGGCGGCTACGCCTGGCAGCTGGACTGGAACGGCGGCGAGCGCCGCGTCAGCGACGGCACCAACCACTGCTACGGCCTGGCCTTCGTGCTGCTGGCCTACAGCCACGCGATGATGGCCGGCGAGACGCTGGCCCGCGACTGGATCGCCGAAACCTTCGCGCTGATGGAGCTGCGCTTCTGGGATCCACAACACGGCCTGTACGCCGACGAGGCCAGCGCCGACTGGAGCACGCTCGATCCGTATCGCGGCCAGAACGCCAATATGCACAGCTGCGAGGCGCTGATCGCCGCCTTTGAGGCGACCGGCGAACGCGCCTACCTGCTGCGCGCCGAAACGCTGGCGCGCAACATCACGCAACGCCAGGCCGCGCTGGCCGACAACATGATCTGGGAGCACTACCACGCCGACTGGTCGGTCGACACCGAATACAACCGCGACGACAAGAGCAATATCTTCCGTCCGTGGGGCTACCAGCCGGGCCATCTGACCGAGTGGGCCAAGCTGCTGTTGCTGCTGGAGCGCCACGCGCCCCACCTGAACGGCGACGCCAACTGGCTGCTGCCGCGCGCCGCCGAATTGTTCGATGCCGCGCTGGCCAAGGCCTGGGATCATCAGCACGGCGGCATCCACTACGGCTTCGCGCCGGACGGCAGCATCTGCGACGATCTGAAATACTTCTGGGTGCAGGCCGAGAGCCTGGCCACCGCCGCGCTGCTGGCGGCGCGCACCGGCGAGTCGCGCTACTGGACCTGGTACGACAAGATCTGGAGCTACAGCTGGGAGCATTTCGTCGACCACCAGCACGGCGCGTGGTACCGCATCCTCGGCGCCGACAACAGCAAGCTGACCGACGAGAAAAGCCCGGCCGGCAAGACCGACTACCACACCATGGGCGCCTGCTACGAAGTCCTCAACGTATTGACCAAGGACTGAAATGGCCGACTTTCCCTTGTTCGTCGCGGCGGGTGAAGCGCTGACCGACATGATCGTGCAGGATCCGGCGCAGACGCAGTGGCTTAGCCAGGTCGGCGGCTCGACCTGGAACGTGGCGCGCGCCATGGCCAGGCTTGAGGTGCCGACCGCCTTCGCCGGCGCCATCAGCAACGACGTCTTCGGCGACGCGCTGTGGACCGCCAGCGAAGCGGCCAGGCTGGACCTGCGCTTCCTGCAGCGCTATGACCACGCGCCGCTGCTGGCGATCGTGCACCGCACCGATCCGCCGGCCTACTTCTTCGTCGGCGACGACAGCGCCGACCTGCAGTTCGACGCGGCGCGGCTGCCGCAAGGCTGGGCGGCGCAATGCCAATGGGCGCACTTCGGCGGCATCAGCCTGGCGCGCCAGCCGCTCGCGGACAAGCTGGTGGCGCTGGCCGAGCACCTCAAGCTCAAAGGTGTGCGCATCAGCTACGACCCGAACTACCGGGTGCTGATGGACGCCAGCTACGACGCCACGCTGCACCGCATGACCGAGATCGCGGACGTGGTCAAGGTGTCGGAGGAAGACCTGGCTGGCCTGTTCCGCAGCGACGATATCGAGACCGCGTTCGCCACGCTGCGCGGCTGGAGTCCTGGCGCGACCTACCTCTACACCAAGGGCGGCGCCGGCGCCTCGCTGCACATCGGCGACGACGCGTGGCATCTGCCGGCGCCGAAGATCGCCGTGGTCGACACGGTCGGCGCGGGCGACGCCAGCATCGCGGCACTGGCCTGGAGCATGCTGCACCGCAGCGACGCGCAACCCTTGCAGCACCTGCGCTTTTCGGTGGCGGCCGGCGCGGCGGCCTGCCTCGCGGCCGGCGCTTCGCCGCCGTCGTTGCAGGCGATCGAGGCGCTGCTGGTCTGAAAACCACGGAAACTTGGCAATCCGACTACCCCTAATGGGATGTTGTCCGATTAATCGCTACATTTGATACAAGACAACCCTCACATCCGCGTTTCCAAGGTGATAAACTCAGTAGGTCCGATCAATCTACTGAGAGGCTTTCTCATGAACCAGATGTCAAGACGCCAGTTCCTTCGGGTGACTGGCGCAACCATCGCGGGTTCCAGCATTGCGCTACTCGGCTTCGCGCCGGCAACGGCCCTGGCCGAAGTCCGGCAGTACAAGCTGGCGCGCAGTACCGAAACCCGCAATACCTGCCCATACTGCTCCGTCGGTTGCGGCATCCTTATGTACGGCCTGGGCGACGGCGCCAAGAACGCCACCGCCAGCATCATCCACATTGAAGGCGACGCCGACCACCCGGTCAACCGCGGCACGCTGTGCCCGAAGGGCGCCAGCCTGATCGACTTCATTCATTCGCCGAATCGCCTGCTGGTACCCGAGTACCGCAAACCCGGCGGCACCGAATGGAGCCCGATGAGCTGGGACGACGCGCTGACCCGCATCGCCAAGCTGATGAAAGAAGACCGCGACGCCAACTTCACCGAGAAGAGCGCCGACGGCAAGACCGTGAATCGATGGACCACGACCGGCATGCTGTGCGCATCGGCCGCGACCAACGAAGTCGGCTACTTAACCCATAAAACAATGCGTGCCACCGGCATGCTGGCATTCGACAATCAAGCACGTGTATGACACGGTCCGACGGTGGCAGGTCTTGCCTCGACATTTGGACGTGGTGCGATGACGAATCACTGGGTAGACATCAAGAACGCTGATGTCATCCTGGTCATGGGCGGTAACGCAGCAGAAGCACACCCTTGCGGGTTTAAATGGGTCACGGAAGCGAAGGCGCATCGCGGCGCCAAGTTGATCGTGGTCGATCCGCGCTTTACCCGAACCGCTTCGGTTGCGGACTATTACGTCCCTACCCGTACCGGCGCGGACATCGTTTTCCTCGGCGGGATCATCAACTACCTGCTGACCAACGATAAGATCCAGCACGAGTACGTCCGCAACTACACGGACATGCCGTTCATCGTCCGTGAGGATTTCGCCTTCAACGACGGCCTGTATTCGGGCTGGGACGACGCGGCGGGCAAGTACACGGACAAGAGCAGCTGGAACTACGAGATGGGCGAAGACGGCTATGCCAAGATCGACCCGACGCTCGAACACCCGCGCTGCGTGTACCAGCTGATGAAGAAGCACTACGCGCGCTACACGCCGGAGATGGTGGAGAAAGCCTGCGGCGTGCCGCCGGAGAAATTCCATCACGTCGCCGAAATGCTGGCCTCGACCGCCGTACCGGGCCGCGCCGCGACCATCCTCTACGCCCTGGGCTGGACCCAGCACTCGACCGGCGCCGAAACGCTGCGCACGGGCGCGATGGTGCAGCTGTTGCTGGGGAATATGGGCATCGCCGGCGGCGGCATGAACGCGCTGCGCGGCCACTCCAACATCCAGGGTCTGACCGACCTGGGGCTGCTGACCAATATGCTGCCGGGTTACCTGACCCTGCCGGGTGAGGCCGAGCAGGATTGGAACGCCTACGTGGAGAAGCGTGCGCTGAAACCGCTGCGTCCAAATCAGCTCAGCTACTACAGCAACTCGAAGAAGTTCCTGGTCTCCTTCATGAAGGCCTGGTGGGGCGACGCCGCCACCGAGGAAAACAACTACGCCTTCGACTATCTGCCCAAGCTGGACAAGCCGTACGACATGATGCAGGCCTTCGAGCTGATGCATCAAGGGAAGATGAACGGTTACATCTGCCAGGGCTTCAACATCCTGGCGTCGGCGCCGGACAAGCAGAAGATCACCGAGTCGCTGTCGAAGCTGAAATGGCTGGTGGTGATGGATCCGCTGGCGGTCGAAACCGCCGAGTTCTGGCGTCCGTTCGGCGAGTTCCACCAGGTCGATCCGAGCAAGATCCAGACCGAGGTGTTCCGCCTGCCGACCACCTGCTTCGCCGAGGAACGCGGCTCGCTGGTCAGCTCCTCGCGCGTGCTGCAGTGGCACTGGCAAGGCGCGGACGGTCCGGGCCAGACCAAGAGCGATCTGGAAATCATGTCGGGCATCTTCCTGCGCATGCGGAACGCCTACAAGAAGGACGGCGGCAAGTTCCCCGACCCGATCGTCAACCTGACCTGGCCTTACGCCAAGCCAGACAGCCCGACGCCGGAAGAACTGGCGATGGAATTCAACGGCAAGGCGCTCAAGGAGATCACCGATCCGAAGGATGCGACCAAGGTCCTGCTGAAGAAGAACGAGCAGCTGGCCGGCTTCGCCCAACTGCGCGACGACGGCAGCACCGCCTGCGGTTGCTGGATCTTCGCCGGCAGCTGGACCGCCGCCGGCAACCAGATGGGACGCCGCGACAACAGCGATCCGTCCGGCATCGGCAATACGCTGAACTGGGCCTGGGCCTGGCCGGCCAACCGCCGCGTGCTGTACAACCGCGCCTCGTGCGACCCGAAAGGCAAGCCGTGGGATCCGACCCGCAAGCTGGTGAGCTGGAACGGCACCAACTGGGCCGGCGCCGACGTGCCTGACTTCAAGGCCGACGAACCGCCGGAAAACGGCATGGGTCCATTCATCATGCTGGCCGAAGGCGTGGCGCGATTCTTCTCGCGCGATGCGATGGCCGAAGGTCCGTTCCCGGAACACTACGAGCCGTTCGAAACGCCGATCGGGCACAACCCGCTGCACCCGAACAATCCGCGCGCCACCAGCAATCCGGCCGGCCGCATGTTCCCGGGCGACCGCGCCAAATTGGGCAAGAAGGAAGAGTATCCGCACGTGGCGACCAGTTATCGCCTCACGGAGCACTTCCACTATTGGACCAAGCACGCGCGCCTGAACGCCATCATCCAGCCGGAGCAATTCGTCGAAATCGGCGATGCGCTGGGCAAGGAGCTTGGCGTGGTGCACGGCGACCGTGTCAAGGTCAGCTCCAAGCGCGGGCATATCATCGCCAAGGCGGTGGTGACCAAGCGGATCAAGGCATTGACCATCGACGGCAAGCTGACCCACCAGGTCGGGCTGCCGATTCACTTCGGGTTCAAGGGAGTCACCAAACCGGGCTACCTGATTAATACCCTGACGCCGACGGTTGGAGACGGCAATTCACAGACACCGGAATTCAAGTCGTTCCTGGTGAAGGTGGAAAAAGCATGACGGCCCGAGGAGAATAAACATGGCATTACAATCGCTTGATATCAGGCGCATGTCGGCGACGACGGTGCAGGAACCAGTGGCTCGTACACCGGTCACCGGCACCGTCGCCAAGCTGATCGACGTTTCGAAGTGCATCGGCTGCAAGGCTTGCCAAACCGCCTGCATGGAGTGGAACGACCTGCGCGACGACATCGGTGAAACCACCGGCGTCTACGACAATCCGATCGACCTCTCTCCGCAATCGTGGACCGTGATGCGGTTCTCGGAAGTCGAGAAGAACGACGGCAACCTCGAATGGCTGATCCGCAAGGACGGCTGCATGCATTGCGAAGATCCGGGCTGTCTGAAGGCCTGTCCTTCGCCGGGCGCCATCGTCCAGTACACTAACGGCATTGTGGATTTCCATCAGGAGAACTGCATCGGCTGCGGCTACTGCGTCGCCGGCTGCCCGTTCGACGTGCCGCGCATTTCGAAGAAGGACGACCGCGCCTACAAGTGCACGCTGTGCTCGGACCGCGTGGCCGTCGGCCAGGAACCGGCTTGCGTCAAGACCTGCCCTACCGGCGCGATCGTCTTCGGCACCAAGGAAGACATGAAAGTGCACGCGTCGGAGCGGATCGAAGACCTGAAGTCGCGCGGCTATGCCAACGCGGGCCTGTACGATCCGGCAGGCGTCGGCGGCACGCACGTGATGTACGTGCTGCACCACGCCGACCAGCCTGGCCTGTATCACGGCTTGAAGTCGAATCCGAGCATCAGTCCCGTGGTCGGCTTGTGGAAGGGCTTGACCAAGCCTCTGGCGCTGGCCGGCCTGGCCGTCACCGCGCTGGCGGGCTTCTTCCACTACACCCGTGTCGGGCCGAACGAGGTCAGCAAGGAAGAGGAAGCCGAAGCGCTGCATGAGGCCGACCGTATCAGGGAGGACGCAAGATGAACACTTCCAATCGCGACAAAGACGGTAATCCGCTGATCGAGCGCTACACGCCGAACGAGCGCACCAACCACTGGATCACCGCCATCTGCTTTATTTTGCTGGCGGTGTCCGGTTTGGCGCTGTTCCATCCGGCGATGGCGTGGATGGCGGTGTTTCTCGGCGGCGGACAATGGACGCGCATCCTGCATCCGTTTATCGGATTGGTGATGTTCGTGTCGTTCGCGCTGCTGGTGGTGCGCTTCTGGCACCACAACCTGATGGAGAAAGGCGATACGCAGTGGCTGAAGCAGATCGACGACGTGGTCAACAACCGCGAAGACAAGCTGCCCAAGGTCGGCCGTTACAACGCCGGCCAGAAGCTGCTGTTCTATGTGCTGATCCTGTGCATGCTTGGACTGCTGTTGTCCGGCGTGGTGCTGTGGCGCGCTTACTTCTCGATCTACTTCCCGATCGAGATCGTGCGCCTGGCCGGTTTGCTGCACGCTTTCTGCGCTTTTGTGATCATTGCTTCGATCATTGTCCACATCTACGCGGGCTTGTGGGTCAAGGGTTCGATCGGCGCCATGGTGCGCGGCACCGTCAGCTACGGGTGGGCGCGCAAGCACCATCCGCGCTGGTTTGAGGAAGTGGTCCGCAAAACGAGGGACTAAGCCTACGACCATCCCGTTTTGGGATTAAAATACTCCCTGAGCCGGCAGCCCTTCGCCACCGGCAATATGGGAGATTTTTTTGGTACAACGCTTGCTTGCTCCTGGCGAGATCGAATCGCTCGATCACAACGCCATACCGCGTCTGCTGCTCCCCGAAGTACGCAGCCTGTTCACCGCGCGCGCCGCGCGGCTGCGGCAACTCGCCAACAACGATATCAAAGGCATTCCGGTCGACGAGTCGTTGAGCGGTTATCTGCAATTGATGGCGGCGCTGGTCGATGCGCAAGCCGTCGTCGTCAAGACCTTCCCCGCTGAAGCCTTCGCCTTGCCTCCCGAGGCCGACATGACGCTGGCGCTGGATCACAACATGCCGCCGCTGCCAGTCAGCGGCACCCGTCCCGCGTCGTGGCGGGCGGTGTTCAGCACGCTGCTGGAGCAACTCGACGGACTGGCCGCGAGCCAGCCGCAGATCGCCACCGTGCTGGCCGAGCTGCGCGCGCTCGACGACGCTCAGCTGGAAGGCTGCGCCGACGCGGTGCTGGCCGAGCTGACCGAGGGCGTGCATCCGTTGCACGCGCCGTTCGTTGCGGCGGCCTTGCAGGTGGTATGGACCATGCGCGCCGGGCAGCTCGATGTGCAGCGCGTGGCGCCGTTGGTCACCAATACTTTGTGCCCGGTCTGCGGCGCGCATCCGGTGGCCAGTGTGATCCGCATCGGTGGACAGTCGCAGGGCTACCGTTATCTGCAGTGCAGCTGCTGCTCCAGCGAGTGGCACATGGTGCGGGTCAAGTGTTCGTGCTGCGAGCATACCGGCAAGATCGCCTACCAGAGCATCGAGGCCGCAGACGCCGAGACGCCCGCGACGCCGGACAACAAAGCCAACGATCCAAGCAAGGTCGCGCGCGCCGAGACTTGCGAGGACTGCCGTACCTACCGCAAGATCTTCAACCAGGAGCACGACTTCAACGTCGACCCTCTGGCCGACGATCTGGCCAGCCTGACGCTGGACCTGCTGGTCGGCGAAGCCGGCTACGCCCGCGCCAGCGGCAACCCGCTGCTGTGGTTCAACGCGGAATGAACACGCCCCCCGCCGACGCGACCAACCGCGCCACCACCGCGCCCGACGCGGCGGCGGGAGTCGCCGATGCCCGCGCGACCGTCGACGCGGCAGTTGGCGTCGCCGATTCCCGCGTGGCCGTCGACGCGGCGGTTGGCGTCGCCGATTCCCGCTTGGCCGTCGACGCGGCGGCGAGCGTCGCCGGTGCCCGCACGGGCGCCGACTCGCCGCACTGTGCCGCGCCTGGCGCGATCCGGCTGCCGGCCGTGCATCTGATCCTGTCGGACGCTGGCTGCGAGGCGCTGATCGCCGAATACGGCCGCGTGCAAACGCTGGAAGCCGCGCGCGCGCTGCTGGCGGAACTGCGCGGCGTGTTGCTGGCCGCCCGCCGCGCCGAGTCGCCCGTCGCGCCAACGGCGGCCACCGACACCAACATCCCCGCCCTGCTGGCCATGCTCTCCGACCGCCTGCGCGACAGCAACCGCTCCCCCCTGCGCCCGGTGTTCAACCTGACCGGCACCGTCCTGCACACCAACCTCGGCCGCGCCCTGCTGCCCGACAGCGCGGTGCAAGCCGTCGCCGAAGCCCTGCGCTGGCCGATGAACCTCGAATGGGACATCGACACCGGCAAACGCGGCGACCGCGACAACCTGATCGAAGACCTGCTGCTCGAACTGACCGGCGCCGAAGCCGCCACCATCGTCAACAACAACGCCGCCGCCGTGCTGCTGATGCTGAACACCCTCGCACAAGGCAAGGAAGTCATCGTCTCGCGCGGCGAACTGGTGGAGATCGGCGGCGCCTTCCGCATCCCCGACATCATGACCCGCGCCGGCGCGGTGCTGCGTGAAGTCGGCAGCACCAACCGCACCCACCTGAAAGACTACGACGAAGCCGCCGGCCCGCAAACCGCGCTGATGATGAAGGTCCACTGCAGCAACTACGCCATCACCGGCTTCACCAAAAGCGTCGAACTGCCGGAACTGAGCCCGCTGGCGCAAAAGCACAAGATCCCGCTGGCGGTGGACCTGGGCAGCGGCACACTGGTCGACCTCGAACAATACGGCCTGCCGCACGAAACCACCGTGCGCGAAACCATCGCAGGCGGCGCCGACCTCGTGACCTTCAGCGGCGACAAACTGCTCGGCGGCCCGCAATGCGGCATCATCGTCGGCCGCAAGGACCTGATCGCGCAGATCAAGAAGAACCCGCTGAAGCGCGCACTGCGCGTCGGCAAACTGACGCTGGCCGCGCTGGAACCGGTGCTCGCGCTATACCGCGCCCCCGACCTGCTGCCGGAACGCCTGACCACCCTGAAACTGCTGACCCGCCCCGCCGCCGCCATGCGCGCGCAAGCGCAAGCCATCCTGCCGGTGATGCAAGCGGCACTGGGCGCCGGCTACGAAGTGCGCGACGAAGCGATGATGAGCCAGATCGGCAGCGGCGCCCTGCCGGTCGACCAGCTGCACAGCCACGGCCTGGCGATCCGCGCCGCCGAAGGCAGCCGGATCAGCAACGTGCTGGGCATGCTGGAACAACGCCTGCGCAGCCTGCCGCTGCCCGTGATCGGCCGCGTCGCGCAGGACACGCTGTGGCTCGACCTGCGCTGCCTGGACGCCCATCAGCAACAACGCTTCACCGACCAACTCAGCTTGCTGCAAACGCCCGCATGATCGTCGGCACCGCAGGCCATATCGACCACGGCAAGACCACGCTGACGCGCGCGCTGACCGGGGTCGACACCGACCGTCTCAAGGAAGAAAAAGCGCGCGGCATCTCGATCGAACTCGGTTACGCCTACGCCCCGCTACCGGGCGGCGAGATCCTCGGCGTGATCGACGTCCCCGGCCACGAAAAATTCATCCGCACCATGGCCGCCGGCGTGACCGGCATCGACGCCGCACTGCTGGTGATCGCCGCCGACGACGGCATCATGCCGCAGACGCTGGAGCACCTGGCCATCCTTCGCCTGCTGGGCGTCAAACGCGGCGCCGTCGCGCTGACCAAGACCGACCGCGCCGACGCCGCCCGCCTGCAACAGGTGGAAGCCGACATCGCCGCGCTGCTGGCGCCGACAGACTTCGCCGGCGTCCCCGTCTTCCGCACCAACGCCACCGCCGACAACGATCCCGGCGTGCAGTCGCTGCTCGCGCATCTGGGGCAAATGGCGGCCGCGCTGCCGGCCAGCGACGAACGGCGCCTGTTCCGGCTCGGCGTCGACCGCGTGTTCACGCTGTCTGGACAAGGCACCATCGTCACCGGCACCGCGCTGGCTGGCAGCGTACAGGTCGGCGACATGCTGCAACTGGCGCCCGGCGGACAGCAGGTGCGCGTGCGCAGCATCCACGCCCAGAACCGCGCCGCCGACAGCGGCCGCGCCGGCCAGCGCCTGGCCCTGAACCTGAGCGGCGCCGCCAAGGAAGACATCGAGCGCGGCACCTGGGTGGTCGCACCCGCCCTCGCCGCCTGCTCCGAGCGCATCGACGCCGAACTGACGCTGACGCCGGACTGCGGCCTGACGCTTAAGCCTTGGTCACCGCTGCATGTGCACCTGGGCGCGTCGCACCACACCGCCAACGTGGTGCTGCTGGAAGGCGAAGTGCTGGCGCCGGGCCACACCGCGCGCGTGCAGCTGGTGCTGGACGCGCCGGTGCACGCCGTGCCGGGCGACCGCTTCGTGATCCGCAACGCGCAAGCCACCGCCACCATCGGCGGCGGCATGGTGATCGATCCATTCGGGCCGGCGCGCAAGCGGCGTAGCGCGACGCGGCTGGCGTGGTTGCAGGCGCTGTCCGATTTCATCGACGGCGGCGACATCGCCTCGCTGCTGGCGCGCAGTCCGCTGGGCTTGCGCATGTCGGCGCTGGTGCGACTGTCGCAGCTGCCGTCCGAACAGATCGTCGCGCCGCCGGACACCATCGAAGTCGCGCTGCAAGGGGGCGACACGCTGCTGATCGCCGTCGCCGAAGCGCGCGCGCTGGAGACCCGCATCCTCGAAGGCCTGGCGCAGTTTCACGCGCGCGCACCGGACGACGCGGGGCCGGAGCTGTGGCGCCTGAAGCGCATGGTCGCGCCGGACATGGAGGACCGTCTGTGGAGCCGGCTGGTGCAAACGCTGATCGATGCCGGCACGCTGAAACAGCGCGGCCGCAGCCTGCACCTGCCGACGCACAGCGTGGAGCTGAGCGCGGCGGAACAGGCGCAAGTCAAGCCGCTGCTGGCATCCCTGCTGGCGGGCGGCTTCGATCCGCCATGGGTGCGCGACCTGATGCGCGAGCATCACATGCCGGAAGCCGAAGTGCGGCGCCTGCTGCTGAAGCTATCCAAGACGGGCGAGATCAGCCAGCTGGTGCCGGACCTGTTTTATCATCCGGCGCGGCTGGCGGAACTGGCGCGGCTGGTGGCGGAGCTGCCGGAAGTGCAGGCGTCGGCATTCCGCGACGCCACCGGCCTGGGTCGCAAGCGGGCCATACAGATCTTGGAGTTCTTCGATCGCGTCGGCTATACTCGGCGCGTCGGCAATATTCACCTGATACGACCGAACGCGGTGTGGTCGTACAGCGGAGAGTAGCACCACAAAGGAAGGCATACTCATCCGGTGATGGGGCCGGGCTTCAAACCCGGTGGGGGGCGTCAGACGTTCCCCTGTAGGTTCGACTCCTACTGCTTTCCGCCATTCACCACCGCAGCCACCATATCGACCGCCGCATCGAAGCTTGCGGGGTCTTCTTCCAGCAGCGACCATAGACGATTGTGTTCGGCGCCCCGCACCACGTGCAGCTGGCGCGATTGCGCGCGGGTGGCGGCGGCCACCAGACGTTGCGGGATCTCCAGCGGGATCACGGCGTCGTGCTCGGCGGCGATGACCAGCAGCCGGCCTTCGAAGCGCGACAGGATGTCCCAGGCGTCGCTGTCGACCCAGCTGCGCTCGCGGCGGATCACCGCCGAGAACTCGGGACCGAACGGCACGTCATACGCCGGCGGCGTGTAGACACCGGGGACGATCAGCACCAGCGCGTCGACCCGATGCAGCTGCGTCAGACGGATCGCGTTGTAGGCGCCCATGCTGGAGCCGAAGACGACCAACGGCTCCGTCATGCCGCGCGCCGCCACCACCGCTTGCGCTTGCCGCGTGCGGCTGGCGACCGACGACTGCGCCAACGCGCCGCCGGTCTCGCCATGGCCGATGCAATCGAAGCAGGTGCTGCCGATGCCGCGCCGCTGCAATGCCCCGCGCAACAGGCGATGCCCGTGACGCGTGCCGGCGCCGGCGCCATGCAAGTACAACACCCGGTTGCCGGCGGAGCCGAGGAACTGGTCGCCCTTGAGCGTCAAGCCGTCGAACGGCACTTCAAAATCGAGGATGGTAGACATGCCGGCAGGGTAGCGGATCCGCCAGGGTTTGTAAAACCGCGTAAGAAATACGGTGCTTTGACATTGCTGTCTAGTTCAGTGATAAAATAAATCAAAAGAAACTTAAGTTTCTTATCAATAACAAAACCTCCCAAAAAACGAGCGTTTCAAATCACTTCGATCATGTAAGGGAGCACTATGCAACTATCCAATATGAAGGTCGGCAAACGCCTGGCCGTGGGCTTCGGCGCTACCCTGTTGCTTTTGATGGCGGTTGCCTTCGCGGGCTGGCTGAGCATCACCAGAACCGGCGCCGACACCGACGATCTGCTGCTGCAACAACTGAAAACGGAACGTCTCGTCACCCAATGGCAGTCGATCATCAACGGCAATGTGCAACGCGCGCTGGCGGCCGCCAAGACTACAGATCCCGAAGTGCAGAAGTTTTTTGAGAACGGCATCGCCATGACTTCCAAGCTGGCCCTGGAAGATCAGAAGAAAATCGCGGAGCTGCTGAATGATGCCGGCGCCAAGGCGCTGTTCGAGGAAGCCGGCGAAAAACGCAGCCGCTATCAGGCCGCGCGCAAGAGCGCGCTGGCGGCCAAAGCCGATGGCGACCTGGATGCGACCAAGCGCATCATCGACCAGGAATTCGTGCCGGCCGCCGACGCCTACCTGGCCAGCATCGAGAAGCTGGCGCAGCGCCAGAAAGCCGCCATCGACGAACTCGGCGACGGCATCCATGTGCGCACCTTCCGCTCGGCCACCACCATCATCAGCCTGAGCGTGGTCGCCATCGCCTTGGCGGCGGCGCTGGGCTGGCTGATCACCCGCTCGCTGCTGCGCCAGTTGGGCGGCGAGCCTGGCTACGCGGCCGGCATCACCGACCAGATCGCCGCTGGCGACCTGACGGTGCGGATCGAATTGCTGGCCAACGATACCTCCAGTCTGCTGTACAGCATCGCCGCGATGCGCGACCGGTTGGCGTCCATCGTCAGCGAAGTGCGCAGCAGCACCGACTCGGTCGCCACCGCGTCGAACGAAATCGCCAGCGGCAACCAGGACCTGTCCTCGCGCACCGAGCAGCAAGCCGGCTCGCTGGAGGAAACCGCTTCGTCAATGGAGGAATTGACCGCCACCGTCAAGCAGAACGCCGACTTCGCGCGCCAGGCCAACCAGCTGGCGGCCTCCGCTTCCGGCGTGGCGGTGCGCGGCGGCGACGTGGTCGACGGCGTGGTCGAGACCATGGAGTCGATCAGCGCGTCGTCGAAGAAAATCGTCGACATCATCGGCGTGATCGACGGCATCGCATTCCAGACCAATATCCTGGCGCTGAACGCGGCGGTCGAAGCGGCGCGCGCCGGCGAACAGGGACGTGGCTTCGCGGTCGTCGCCTCCGAGGTGCGCAACCTCGCGCAACGCTCGGCCAGCGCCGCCAAGGACATCAAGCACCTGATCGGCGAGTCGGTGGAGAAGATCGCCAACGGCGCCATGCTGGTCGACGAGGCCGGCGGCACGATGCGCGAGATCGTTTCCAGCATCAAGCATGTCAGCGAGATCATGGAGCAGATCACCGCCGCCAGCGGCGAGCAGCAAGCCGGCATCGAGCAGATCAACCAGGCCATCATGGAGATGGACGGCGTGACGCAGCAGAACGCGGCGCTGGTGGAACAGGCGGCGGCCGCCGCCGAGGCCTTGCAGGGCCAGTCCACCCATCTGGCGGAGCTGGTCAGCGTGTTCAAGCTGGAGGGCGGCGCGGCGCCGGGCAAGGTGCGCGCGATGGCGTCGGGCCGCAGGCGGCAGGAGCCGCGCGCGGTCGCGCTGCCGCGTCTGCGCAACGGGTCGGCTTGACTCCGGGCCCAGGCCGGCGCGTCGTTGGTTAAAAATGAGTGGTGGCTTCGTGGCGGATTGTACAATGCTGCATCACTTATAAGGGGACCCACGATATGAAACACATCGCTCTGCGCGCCGCGAGCTTCGGCATGGCGCTGGCGTCGTTCGCCGCGCATGCCGCCACGCCGGCACTGACCGCTGAAAAGCTCTATCAGGCCAACTGCGCGGTATGCCACGGCAGCAAGCTGGAAGGCGCGGTCGGCCCGACGCTGCGCGACCACACCTGGCTGCATGGCGCGCCGACCAAGGCCAACCTGATCAAGGTGATCAGCAAGGGCGTGCCGGAGAAGGACATGCCGGCCTGGTCCCCGACCTTGAGCGCAAAGCAGATCGCGATGCTGGCCGATTACATCGCGGCCAACGCCAACAAGCCGGCCATCGCGGCCGCCTCCGCGGCGAAGCCGGCCGCCGTTGCGGCCGTGGCCGCGCCCGCCGCCAGGACCGCGCAGGGCGGCGTCGACCTGAGCGGCTTCAAGCTGCCGAAGGGCTTCCATATCAGCGTCTACGCCAACGAGGTCGCGGCCGCGCGCAGCATGGTGGTGTCGGACAATGGTGTGGTCTATGTCGGTTCGCGCAAGGCAGGCAAGGTGTACGCGCTGGTGCCGCGCGGCGACAAGCAAACCGCCGACGTGGTCACCATCGCCGAAGGCCTCGATAGCCCGATCGGCGTGACGCTGTTGAACGGCGCGCTGTACGTGGGCGAAATCAGCCGCGTGATCCGCTTCGACAATATCGACAAGCGCTATGCGCAGAAGCCATCGTACGAAGTGGTCAAGGTCAGCCTGCCGACCGACAAATGGCACGGCGAGAAGATCATGAAGGCCGGCCCGGATGGCAAGCTGTACATCCCGGTCGGCGCGCCGTGCAATATCTGCGACACCGACGAGACCCGAAGCGCCAAGATCTACCGCATGAACGGCGACGGCAGCGGCCTGGAAGAATACGCGCGCGGCGTGCGCAACACCGTGGGCTTCGCCTTCCATCCGATCACCAAGGCCTTGTGGTTCACCGATAACGGCCGCGATGAAATGGGCGACAACACGCCGTCGTGCGAATTGAATATCGCGCCGAAACTGGGCCTGCACTTCGGCTTCCCTTACTGTCACGGCGGCGTGGTGCCGGATCCTCAATTCGCCGGCAGCCACACCTGCGAAGAGTTCGAGCCGCCGGTCGCCAAGCTGGGGCCGCACGTCGCGCCGCTGGGGCTGACCTTCTACACCGGCAAGCAGTTCCCAGAGGCGTATCGCAACAACGTGTACGTTGCCGAACACGGTTCGTGGAACCGGACCACCAAGAGCGGCTACAGCGTGCGCCTGATCACGCTGTACAACAGCAAAATCGTCAGCGACACCGCCTTCATCGACGGCTGGCTGCGCGGCGAGGAAGTGGTCGGCCGCCCGGTCGATCTGGTCACGCTGGCCGATGGCTCGATGCTGGTCTCCGACGACTACGGCGGCCGCATCTACCGCGTTACTTACGACGGCAAATAGTTCCGTCAGCCGTTCGATGGTGCGGTCCCTTGAGCAGCGTTTAGGCTGGCTTGCTGTGGCGTTGGATTCAGTCGGGCAAAAAATCCTGTTCCAGCGCCCGCTCCAGCGACCAGGGACTGGCCTCGGGCAGGTCGAAGCAATGATCCTCGCCGATGGTTCTGATCAAGGCATCGAGCCAGACATCCTGGACGAAATCCGCGTCGGCGACGCGCTTGCGCAGGCTCGGCATGCGCCGCAGCATCCGGTCGATCCGCGTGCGCTGCAGGACGATCAGGCGGCGCCACAGTTCGCAGCGATGCCCAGATTGCCGCTGCCATCGCGCCAGATGCGCCTGCAAGCCGGCGCAGCGGCTTTCCAGTTCATACAGATGGCTCGACGCGATCTCTTCGACCTCCTCCGCAAGATGCCGCGCATCGAGTAGCGAGAAATCAGCATTACGCAACCAAAAAGCCTGCTCCCGGGCCCATTCGGCAAAGTCAGTCTCATAAGAGGTCGCCATATTCACTCCGGTAAAAAATCCTGCGATAGCAATTGCCCTGCATCCCATGGCATGTCGTCAGGTAGGTCTTGCAGATGCGTTTGCATTTCCGCGTCAAGCTTGCCGCGCCGATAAATTTGCATCAGCCACTGCGGATGGTTCAACAGCGGTTTGAGGTGCGGATGTCGCGCGAGATCATCGACGATGGCGGCGCGCTGCTCCTTGATCGTGTTGCGCCAGCTATGTCCGCGCCGTCCCGGCTGATACTTCCACTTAAGCAAATGCGTGACAAGGACGACATACCGGCTTTGCAGCTCTCTTTTTTCGCTCTTGCCCACATCCTCGATCTCCTCGGCGATGTTGTCGATGTCCAGAAGTTCCCACCGGCCGGCGCGCAGCAAGGCGGCCTGTCGCGCGGCCCATGCGATAACGTCGTCCTCATAGCTTGTTGTTGGCATCACGCCCCTCCCCGTCTGGAAGAAAGTCCGCCAGCATCGCTTGATGCAGCGTCCACGGATTGGAGTCGGGAAGATTATCGATTTCGCCTTCGGCTTCTTTCAGCGCCAGCACGACCGCATCGCGCCACACCTCATCGGCGAATTCCGAGTCGGACATCATGTTTTTGAGGCTGGGCATCTTGCGCATCAACTTTTGAATATCGATCCGCTGCACCCGTATGGTTGTCAGCCAGCTCGAACCACGCCGCCCCGGCTGCCACCGCCATTTGAACAGATGCTCGACCAGCACCGCCATCCGGTGGCGCAGCTCCCGCTTCTCGCTCTTGCCCACATCCTCGATCTCCTCGGCGATGTTGTCGATGTCCAGCAATTCCCACCGTCCGGCGCGCAGCAAAGCCGCTTGCTGCTCGGCCCAGGCAATGGCGTCGTCGTCGTATAAATTGCCCATCGTTGACTCCTACTCGGGCCAAAAATCGTGCGCCAGGCATAGCTCGACGCTCCAGGGCGGCTCCGCCGGCATGACTTTTAAGTGTGTCTGGGCGACCGCGTCTCTGACTGCCCGGCTGTAGGTTTTCCGCAGCCATTGCGGATCGGCCAGCAGCGTTTGCAAACTGGGATAATCATCGAGCGCGTCTTCGATCGCCGCGCGTTGCGCGCGTATGGTGTGTGCCCAGCTGCTTCCCCGCCGCGTCGGCTGGAACTTCCACTTCAGCAGATGGGTCAGCAATACGGTCATCCGGCTGCGCAGCTCCTGCTTCTGACGGTTACCCACATCCTCGATCTCCTCGGCGATGTTGTCGATGTCCAGCTGCGACCACTGGCCGCGACGCAGCAAAGCCGCTTGCTGCTCGGCCCAGGCGATGACGTCGTCTTCGTATAAGGTGCCCATGATCCGGTTGGACCTGGCGCGGCGTGAAAAGTTCAGACGAAAAAAAGCCGCCGGGGCTTGCGCTCCGGCGGCTCTTGGTCAGACTAGTCCGAGATTACTGTGCGGCGGCGGCAGCCTCTTCAGCGGCGGCTTTCATCGACAGTTTCAGGCGGCCGCGGTCGTCGGTTTCCAGAACCTTGACGCGCACTGCCTGGCCTTCTTTCAGGTAGTCGGCAACGGCGTTGACGCGCTCGTTGGCGATCTGCGAGATGTGCAGCAGACCATCTTTGCCCGGCATGACCTGAACGATCGCGCCGAAGTCCAGCAGCTTCAGCACGACGCCGTCGTAGGACTTGCCCACTTCGACCGAGGCGGTCAGCTCTTCGATGCGACGCTTGGCTTCCTGGCCAGCGGCAGCGTCGACGGAAGCGATGGTGACCACGCCTTCGTCGCTGATGTCGATCTGGGTGCCGGTCTCTTCGGTCAGTGCGCGAATCACGGCGCCGCCCTTGCCGATCACGTCACGGATTTTTTCCGGATTGATCTTGATGGTGATCAGGCGCGGTGCGAAATCGGACAGTTCCGTTTTCACGTGCGGCATGGCTTTTTGCATTTCGCCCAGGATGTGCTCGCGGCCTTCTTTGGCTTGCGCCAGCGCCACTTGCATGATTTCCTTGGTGATGCCCATGATCTTGATGTCCATCTGCAGCGCGGTGATACCGTTGCGGGTACCGGCGACCTTGAAGTCCATGTCGCCCAGGTGATCTTCATCGCCCAGGATGTCCGACAGCACGGCGAACTTGCCGCCTTCCTTGATCAGGCCCATCGCGATACCGGCGACGTGCTCTTTCATTGGAACGCCGGCGTCCATCAGCGCCAGGCAGCCGCCGCAGACCGAAGCCATCGACGACGAACCGTTCGATTCGGTGATTTCCGACACCAGACGCACGGCGTAGCTGAACTCTTCAGCCGACGGCAGCGCGGCGATCAGCGCGCGCTTGGCCAGGCGGCCGTGGCCGATTTCGCGGCGCTTCGGGGTGCCGACGCGGCCGGTTTCGCCGGTGGCGAACGGAGGCATGTTGTAATGCAGCATGAACGGGTCGGTGAACTCGCCCATCAGCGCATCGATCTTCTGGCTGTCGCGCGCGGTGCCCAGGGTGGCAACCACCAGCGCCTGCGTTTCACCGCGGGTGAACAGCGCCGAACCGTGGGTGCGTGGCAGCACCGAGGTACGGATCGAGATCGGACGCACGGTGCGGGTGTCGCGGCCGTCGATACGTGGCTCGCCGTCCAGGATCTGGGTACGGACGATCTTGGCTTCCATGTCGAACAGGATGTTGTTCACTTCAGCCGAGTCCACTGGAGCGGCGCCGGATGCGGCGGCTTCAGACGACAGGTCGGCCAGCACTTCGCTGGTGGCCGCCTTCAGCTTGGCGGTGCGTTCCTGCTTGTCCTTGGTCTGGTAGGCTTCGTTGATCTTGCTCGCGGCGAAATGCGCAACGCGGCCGATCAGCGCTTCGTTCTTGGCCGGCGGGACCCATTCGACTTCCGGCTTGCCGCCGTCGCGCACCAGATCGTGGATCGCGTCGATGACCGCCTTCATTTCGGTGTGGCCGAAGACCACGGCGCCCAGCATGATTTCTTCCGACAATTGCTTGGCTTCCGATTCCACCATCAGCACGGCGGTTTCGGTACCGGCGACAACCAGATCCATCTCGGAGGTCTTCAGTTGTTGCACGGTTGGGTTCAGGATGTACTGGCCGTTGGCGTAGCCGACGCGCGCTGCGCCGACCGGGCCGTTGAATGGCACGCCCGACACGCACAGGGCGGCCGATGCGCCGATCATGGCGGCGATGTCCGGATCGATTTCAGGGTTGACCGACAGCACGTGAATGATGACCTGGACTTCGTTCAGGTAGCCTTCTGGGAACAGCGGACGAATAGGACGGTCGATCAGACGCGAGGTCAGGGTTTCTTTTTCCGAAGGACGGCCTTCGCGCTTGAAGAAACCGCCCGGGATTTTACCGGCAGCATAGGTTTTTTCAACGTAGTCGACGGTCAGCGGGAAGAAGTCCTGACCTGGCTTGGCGTCTTTACGCGCGACCACGGTTGCCAGGACGACGGTATCTTCAATCGATACCAGCACTGCGCCGGATGCCTGGCGAGCGATTTCGCCGGTTTCCAGGGTCACGGTGTGTTGGCCGTACTGGAAGGTTTTGGTAACTTTATTAAACATGGGTAATCCCTTTCTATTTGCCGACAGATTTTCAGGGGCTGTCGTTCACCTCACCACAGGCGGCCGTGCGGCCACCTTTGCTACAAACTGCTAAAACAGGAATTCCATGTTGCGCTCGCCAAGACCGCGTTCCACTTGGCAAGATTTTGCCGACCGAAATGACAAAATGCCCGCGTCAGCAAACTGGCGCAGGCATTTCGATTAAGCCGGATGACGCAAAAATTACTTACGCAGACCCAGTTTGGCGATCAGATCGCGATAACGGGTAGCGTCTTTGGCCTTCAGGTAGGACAGCAGGCTCTTACGACGGTTAACCATCATAATCAGACCACGACGGGAGTGGTGATCCTTGCTGTGGGCCTTGAAGTGGCCGTTCAGTTCGTTGATGCGTGCGGTCAGCAGTGCAACTTGCACTTCTGGGGAGCCGGTGTCTTTTTGACCACGGGCGTTGTCCGCAATGATCGCGGCTTTGTTGATGTTTTCTACGGTCATGATATTTACCTTTAACATGCGGTGCGCGGAGTCGTAACCCTGCACATCGTGAACTTCAAAAAAAACTGATCCGAAGACCAGACCCGGAAGTATAGCGGAAAAAGCGCCGCGTGTATCCCGTGTTGACTACAATTCTCGTTACTTCCGACGGTTTTTAAGGAGCTGGCGATGAAAAAGCTGATTTTTACGACAATCTTTCCGGCATTATTGGCCGCGTGCGCCGGGCCGCCGCCCGCGCCCGGCGAGCCGGCGGCGGCGGTCGAGGCCAAGCTGGGCCGGCCGACCGGCGTCTACCGCGACGGCGCCGACACCATGCTCGAATACGCCACCGGGCCATGGGGCCAGTACACCTGGATGGCGCGCATCGGCGCCGACGGCAAGCTGGTGTCGTACGAGCAGGTGCTGACCGGACAGAAATTCGCCACCATCAAACCGGGCAAGGACGACAAGGATAGCATCCTGCGCACCCTCGGCCGGCCGGCGCAGGTGACGCACTATCACAGCGTCGACGGCGACGTCTGGCTGTACCGCTACAAGGAGCAGGACGTGTGGAACTCGATGATGTCGGTGGAGTTCAACCGCGCCGGCGTGGTGCAGGCCATGGTCAACGGTCCCGACGAGGAGCGCGAGAACAAACGCAGGTAGGACGATTCCCACGAGCACTCCGGGCGTGCGCCGACGGGTTTAGTTGTTGGCTATTGGTACGATTCTTTCCATCAACAACGTCACCGATTGGAGTATCAATGTCTTTACGCACGCCCCCCGCCCGCCACGCCATCTACGCCGCCACCTTGCTGGCATTGAGCACCGTTACCGCCATGGCCTGGGCCGATCCTTCGCCGGCGCTGGACCGCGCCAGTCTGTCGGCCGGCGCGTTCTACGCCGATCCGCACATCAGCTACGAGGGCGACACCAACTACGGCCACATCGACAGCGGCACCTACAAAGGCGACCGCGTCACGCTGCCGCGCGCCAAGGCGTCGGTGCTGCTGGGCGATACGCAAGGCCTGGACTTCGACTACTACCGCTACGACAAGACCTACGATCCGTCGCTGAGCGGCAGCACCAACCAGAACGGCGTGCCGCTGAGCGGCAACGGCAAGCTGGACGCCAAGCTGAAACTGGACCTGGCCAACCTGGCCTATAAATGGTGGATCGGCAGCGGCAACGACGTGTTCGGCGTTGGCGCCGGCGCAGCCTATTACCACGCCAAGCTGGAAGGTACGGCCAGCGGCGTGCTGAACGGCGTCAGCGGCAACGGATCCTATTCGGAAAGCGAAAGCGCTTTCGCGCCGCTGGTGGAACTGGGCTGGCGTCACGCGTTCTCGAAGGACGTGCGCATGTATGTCGACGCTTCCGGCATCAAGAAAAACGGCGGCAGCTTGAACGGTCACATCTACAGCGGCGCCATCGGCGTCGAATGGTTCGTGACGCCGGCCATCGGCGTGGTGGCGGAATACAGCGCCACCAAGATCAGCCTGAGCCGCGAGCGCAGCAACCAGGATCTGAACCTGCGTCTGAACGGCCCGGCCGCCTACGTCAAGTTCCGCTTCTAAGCAAGGCAGTCAGTCCCGACGCGCCGCTGGACGTCAGTTCCAGCGCGCGCGTGTCGTCGCTGCGGCGCAGCCATCCCTGGTCGATGAAGTTGTCGAGCAGCGCGACGGCCAGCGGGCCGGCGAAGTGATCCCTCCGTTCCGACCAGTCCACGCACCCGTAGAGCTGCCGCGCGCCTTCGTGCGGGGTCACGCCGAGCTTGCGCAGTTGTTCGGCGCCGGCTGGCGTCAGCGGGTAATCGTGGCCGTCGCCTTCGGTCGGCTGGACCCAGCCGTTCTCGATAAAGCACCGGCACAGATCGACGCCCAGCACGCCGGCCAGATGGCCGTAGCAGCTGCGCGCGTGACGCAGTCCGCGCATCGCCGGCGCTTGCCAGCGCACCGTTTCCGGCAACGCGCCGTCGGCGACGCGCAACAGCGCTTCCAGCGCGTGCGCCACGTTGCCGTCGGCGAGCATGTAGTAGCGGTGCCGCCCTTGTGCGCGTACGCGGGCCAGGCCCTCATCCACCAATAGCTTCAGGTGCTGCGACGCGGTCGGCGCCGACACGCCCGCATGTTGCGCCAGATCGGTCGCGGTGTAGAAACGTCCGTCCAGCAGGCGCGATAGCATCAGCGCCCGCGTCGGATCGCCGATCGCCGCCGCGACGCGGGCGAAGCGCGGCTGCGGCGTCGGATTCATATCGGCGCCTTGAGGAAAGTGCCTTCGACCGCTTCGACGAAGGTGCGTTCTTCGCGCAGGATGAAGCGCTGCCGCTGGGCGCTGGCGAAATTCTCCTTCGCCTCCACATCGCTGCGCAGCCTGGCCCGATAGGATTCGTAGGCCGCCAGCGAATCGAAGCCGACCAGACCCCATGCCTCGTAGTTGCTGCCTTCGTGCGGCATGAAGTAGCCCAGCAACTGGCCGCCGAGGCGCGGGATGATGCGGCCCCAGTTCTCGGCATAGGTGCGGAAGGCGTCGCGCTGGAACGGATCGATCTCGTAGCGGATAAAGCAGGTGATGGTCATGAGGGCTCCTTGTTGATTGGGTGAGCCGACAAGATAGCTTTTAGAATGCGCGAATGCTTCGGTATGCGCCGAAGCATTCCGTTCACGCCAGCGCGGCGCGCACCTGCGCGGCGCTCGGGATCGGGGCGACCGCGCCGTGGCCCAGCGTCGACAACGCGGCGCTGGCGTTGGCGTAGCGGACCGCGTCGGCCAGCGTGTCACCGGCGGCGAGGCGCGCCAGCAGGCTGCCGTCGAAGCAATCGCCGGCGCCGGTGGCGTCGAGCGCCTGCACCACCTTGGCGGCGGCCAGTTGCGGCGCTTCGCCCGGCGACGCATACCACGCACCGGCCTTGCCGCATTTAAGCACCACTGTTTGCGCGCCCTGCGCGCGGCACCAGGCGAACACCGCCGGCACGTCGTCGGTGCCGGCCAGCGCCACCGCTTCGTCCTGGCTCGGCAGGAACAGATCGGTCATGCCGATGGTGGCGCCGATGACGGCGCGCGCCCGCGCCAGCGGCCATAGCGACAAGCGCAGGTTCGGATCGAAGCTGACCTTGGCGCCGGCGGCGCGCGCGGCGTCGATGGCGGCGAACACCGTGTCGCAGGCGCCGGCCGATATCGCTTGCGAGATGCCGGAGAAGTGCAGCCATTGCGTATCGGCGACCGCGCGCAGGTCCATCGTCCGCGCGTGCATGCGGCTGGCGGCGGAGCCGGCGCGCAGGTAGCTGAAGGCGTGGCCTTCGGGACCATGATTGACGAAATACAGGCCGGTCGGCGCTTGCGGATCGCGCGCGACGGCGCCGGTATCGACGCCTTCGGCCTGCCACAAGTCCAGCAGCATACGGCCGAAATGGTCGTCGCCGACGCGGCTCAGGTAGGCGGTGCGCGCGCCCTGGCGCGAGGCCGCGATCACGGCGTTGGAGGTGTCGCCGCCGAAGCCCTGGCGGTACATCGGCTCGCCCGGCGTGCCCTGGTTGAATTCCACCATGGCCTCGCCCAGCGCCACCACATCGAAGTGTTTGCTCATTTACGGTTGCGGGTTGACGCGCTCGATCTTCGAGTGCAGTTTGTTCAGCGCCGACAAATAGGCCTTGGCCGACGCCACGATGATATCGGGATCGGCGCCGACGCCGTTGACGATGCGGCCCTCTTTCGACAAGCGCATCGTCACCTCGCCCTGCGACTGGGTGCCGGTGCTGATCGCGTTGACCGAGAACAGTACCAGCTCCGCGCCGCTGCCGACCTCCGCTTCGATGGCGTTGACGGTGGCGTCGACCGGGCCGTCGCCCTTGCCTTCCGAGATGTGCTCCTCGCCGTCGATGTTGAACACCACTTTCGCGCTCGGCGTGTCGCCGGTTTCGGAGCGCTGCGACAGCGAGATGAAGCGGTAATGTTCGCTCTCCTGCGATTGCTGCTCGTCCGACAGCAGCGCCAGGATGTCTTCGTCGAAGATGTCGGACTTGCGATCGGCCAGCTCCTTGAAGCGGGTGAAGGCGGTATTGACGTCGGCCTCCGATTCCATCTCCACGCCCAGTTCCTGCAAGCGCTGCTTGAAGGCGTTGCGGCCGGACAGCTTGCCCAGCACGATCTTGGTGGCGTGCCAGCCGACGTCCTCGGCGCGCATGATCTCGTACGTCTCGCGCGATTTCAGCATGCCGTCCTGGTGGATGCCGGAAGCGTGCGCGAAGGCGTTGGCGCCGACCACCGCCTTGTTCGGCTGCACCGCGAAGCCGGTGATCTGCGACACCATCTTGGAGGCGGCGACGATCTGCGTGGTGTCGATGCCGACTTCCAGATTGTAGTAGCCGCCGCGCGTACGCAGCGCCATCACCACCTCCTCCAGCGCGGTGTTGCCGGCACGTTCGCCCAGGCCGTTGATGGTGCATTCGATCTGGCGCGCGCCGCCGATCATCACGCCGGCCAGCGAGTTGGCCACCGCCAGCCCAAGATCGTTATGGCAGTGCACCGACCATACGGCCTTGTCGGAGTTGGGGATGCGCTCGCGCAGGCGGCGGATGGTCTCGCCGAAAATCTCCGGCACCGCGTAGCCGACGGTGTCGGGGAAGTTGATGGTGGTCGCGCCCTCGTCGATCACGCCTTCGAGCACGCGGCACAGGAAGTCCTCGTCCGAACGGCTGCCGTCCTCGGGACTGAATTCGATATCGTCGGTGAACTGGCGCGCGAAGCGCACCGCGTTCTTCGCCTGCAGCAGCACCTGGTCGGGCAGCATGCGCAGCTTCATCTCCATGTGCAGCTTGGAGGTGGCGATGAAGGTGTGGATGCGTTTGCGCTCGGCCGGCGCCAGCGCTTCGGCGGCGCGGGCGATGTCGCGGTCGTTGGCGCGCGACAGCGAGCAGATAGTCGATTCGCGCACCGCCGTGGCGATGGCTTTGATGGATTCGAAGTCGCCCTGCGAGGCGGCAGCGAAGCCGGCCTCGATGACGTCGACGCGCAAGCGCTCCAGCTGCTTGGCGATGCGGACTTTTTCATCCTTGGTCATCGATGCGCCGGGCGATTGCTCGCCGTCGCGCAGCGTGGTGTCGAAAATGATCAGGCGGTTGGATGAGTTGCTCATGATAGCTCCGTGGCAGATGCTTCGTTGCTTGAATTCTCAGGGCCTACCGCCCTCTTCTTGTTAGCGGCGTTCGCTCGGGTCGTCGGTTTCTTCGTCGACCTGGATCAGGCTGACCTTCTTGCCCTTGGCCAGCCGCCATACCGACACCGCGTAGCCAGACAGGCCATAGGCGATAAAGATCGGGAACAGCACCTTCGGTGGATCGATCGACACCAGCGCGAACACCAGCGCGATCAAAAACACCGCAATGAACGGCACCGACTTGCGGAAGTTGACGTCCTTGAAGCTGTAGAACGGCACGTTGGTCACCATGGTCAGGCCGGCGAACACGGCGAGGCTCCACGATACCCAGCGCAGCTCCAGGCCGGACACCTCCTGGTCCACCATCAGCAGGATGAAGCCGGCCACGATCGCGGCGGCCGACGGCGACGGCATGCCCTGGAAGAAGCGCTTGTCGACCACTTCGATGTTGGTATTGAAGCGCGCCAGGCGCAAGGCGGCGCCGGCGCAGTAGACAAACGCGGCGATCCAGCCCAGCTTGCCCAAGCCGCGCAGCGACCATTCATAGATCACCAGCGCCGGCGCGGCGCCGAACGACACCATGTCGGACAGCGAGTCGTACTGCGCGCCGAATTCGCTCTGGGTATTGGTCAGGCGGGCGACGCGGCCGTCGAGGCCATCGAGCACCATGGCGATGAAGATGGCCCAGGCCGAGTGTTCGAATTTCTGGTTCATCGCCATCACGATGGCGTAGAAGCCGCAGAACAGCGCGGCGGTGGTGAACGCGTTCGGCAGCAAATAAATCCCGCGATGGCGCGGCCGGTCGAGATCCTCACCCCGCGCCCGGCGGGCGAAGCGGCTGAAACGGGAGGTCTTCGGCAGTTTGGCTTGGACTACACCATTCTTGGCGCGGCGACGGGGGAATTTGGCCATAGGGTTCCATTTCTGATTTATCTGGTTATTGCGCCATCATTATAGAGGGCGGACCCTATTCTGCCCACATTTGCTTACTTGAAGCGCACTTTGCCCACCAGTCGCATTTGCAGCGTGGTTTCGCCCGGTTCGAAGCTGGGCTCCTCGACGGTATCGGCGCCTTTGGCCAGCATCGCCATCGGCGCGCGGGCGGCGCCGGCCACGGTGACGCGGTCGGCGAAGTTGCCCGAGCCTTCGAAGTCGACCGTGTCGACCACGGCGTCGCCGACCTGGCGGCCCATGGCGTTGGCGATCGAGCGCACCCGTTCGGTGAGGTTGGCGTAGGTGGCGGCGATGCGCTGGTCGTCGAGCTTGCGGGTGGTTTCCGGCGTCAGGCCGAAGCGCAGATTGTTCAGCGCCAGAATGCGCTGCGCGGCGGCGACGGTCTTCGGCAGGCCGGCGATATTGGTGGTGATCGCCTGCAGCGATTGGCCGACGCGCCAGGCGGTCGGCACGCGCGGCTTGCGGCTCTGGCCGGGTTGCGGCGCGGTCTCTTCCGGATAGACCTGGTAGGTGTAGTAGCCCTGCGTTTTCAGGCTGGCCTGCGGATCTTCCTTCTTGACGATCTCCAGGCCCTGCTTCATTTTCAGATTGACGCGGGAGGCGGCGGCGGCCTTGTCCTTGTCGACTTCTTCGACGCTGAGCGTGATGGTGGCCTGGTCGTTGACGTGCTTGACTTCGCCGAAGGCGGGCACCACCACCAGCGTGCCGGTGGTCGGCAGGGATTCAGTCGGGGCGGCGTGCGCGGCGAATGCGGCAGCGGCGAGGGCGACGGCGGCGGCGAGGTTTTTCATCGGGGGCTCCAAGTTAGCACAAATGCAAACTCTACCCCAAACCTCGCCGCTGCGGCGTCTACTTATTTGAAGCGGACCTTGCCGACGACCTGCATCTGCAGCGTGGTTTCGCCGGGCTCGAAGCTCGGCTCGGCCACTTCGCCGCTGTCCATCATCGCGCCCTTGGCCATGCGCATCGCCATCGGCGCCGGCGCGGCGCGGCCGCCCTCGGCGTAATTGCCCGAGCCTTCGAAATCGACGGTATCGATCACGGCGTCGCCGACTTTGCGGCCCATGGCCTTGGCGATCGAGCCGATGCGCTCGTTGAGGTTCTTGTAGGTCACGGCAATGCGCTGATCGTCCAGTTGACGGGTGGTTTCCGGCGTCAGGCCGAACTGCAGGTTATTCAGCGTCAGCACTTTCTGGGCGGCGGCGACGGTTTTCGACAGGTTGTCGAGGTTGGTGGTCTTGACCTCCAGGTACTGGCCGACGCGCCAGGCGGTCGGCACGCGCGGCTTCGGCTGCTGGCCGGCTGGCAGCGGACGGTCTTCCGGATAGACTGGATAAGTGTAGTAGCCCTGGGTTTTCAGGCTGGCTTGCGGATCGGCCTTCTTGACGATGTCCTGGCCCTGCTTCATTTTCGCGTTGACGCGCGAAGCGGCGGCGGCCTTGTCCTTGTCCTGCTCTTCGATGGCGAGAGTGGCGATGGCCTGGTCGTTGACGTGGGTGACTTCGCCGAACGCCGGCACCACGACCAGCGTGCCGGCGGTCGGCACGGCGTCGGAAGGCGCGGCTTGGGCGGCCAGAGCGAAGGAGACAGCAGCGGCTGCGGCGATATTTTTCATGACGGTCATTGCGGGCTCCAGGTTGAAATTACGGCAAGGCAAACTTTACTCGAATTTACCTCGCACACCAGTAAGAGATGGTTAGCGTTTGTAACAACAGTGGGGGTCAAGTCTGCCATTCGTACACGAGCTGGTGCGTTCTGGCATTTCAGCAATGGTCAATGACCACGATATGCGCGCGACGGCAGAGATCGTGTACGAATGTCAAATCTGACCCCCATTTAATTACCAGCCATCTGCTGAAGGCTCCGGTGGAAAATGTCATTCAGGCTGAGTAGCATATCTCGGCGCGGAGACGATGCCGGTGTGAGGGTCTCGACACGTTCCAACTCGCGCTCTATGTAAGCGTTGATACTCGCCACGGGAAGGCCCGAGCCCATCTCCGGAGCGGCGCGTTTGCGCGTCAGCAAAGCATCTATGTCCGCCAGCAGCAACTGGTCGTCGATCAGGTGCAGTAGTTTGCCAAATTCGATAGGCGCGGCAGTACCGTACCGTTCCAGCCAGCGCACCGCGAGCAACGGGCGCAAGACGTAGAAGTATTTTTTTAACGGAACCAAGTCACCCTTCAAATAGCCGCGAAAGTTCGTCTTGGCCATGCTGCGATAGTGGTGGATTCCACTTTCCCACGAGTAGACATCGGGCATCAGTCGTCGAACATCCTCGGCGAAGCTGGTGCTTTCAATGTAAATGATTGGCGATTGAATCCACTCGACAAATGCCGGATTGGATTTCCAGAACAACCGCAACGCTTTGCGCACATCCCAGCCATTCAGATCGATATCATCGACGATCGGATATTCGATGACATCGCGCTGCTCTTCCAATCCCACGGACAGATACCAGTCCCTGGAATGGACGTAGATGAAACGCGCGTCGTAGTCGCTGTTCGGCGATTCGAATCCCCAGGCACGACTGCCGGACTCGACGGCGAGTAAGACGCGCACGTCATGCTCGGCCTCGGCATTTCGGATCCGGCTAAGGATCTCGGCGCGCACGTCGGGTGAGATCATAGTTCGGTCATCCATATGTCATATCAGGGGTAAGGGGCTTAAGTATTTTATAATGAAACGGCCGTTATTATTCGATCTCAACAAGGAGACTGCGTTCATGATGACGTTCATCGGAGGGTGTCTGTTCGAACTTTTCGTGCAAGTTCTGATGTACGGCCTCGGGCGGTTTGTAATTTCGATCGTCTCGTTCAACCGCGCGCGGGCCATTGGCATTAAAGAATTTTTCAGCAACGACCGACCGGCCTACGACGAGGAAGGCAAGATGCTGGTGCCGGAATGGGCTGCCATGATCATCGGTGTGATGACGCTGTTCGCCTCGGTTGCGCTGTTCACCGCATTCCGCTCATAGCGTCTTCTTGTGGCTGTCTTGATAATCGGCGAGGACTGTATCGCCAACATCTTCACCGGCGATGTCACCACACCCATCGCCAGGCTGACGACGCTCCACGCCACGAACAGAATGCGCGCCCAGTTGTGCCGCAGCAGAATGCCGACGCCGGCCACCAGCGTCAATACAAAGCCCGCAAATAACATGAAGTATTGCACCGACATGGGCAGCAGACTTCTACCTATCCTAAACCAGTCGCTTCCGACAAAACGAAAAAAAGCCGGCTTGCGCCGGCTTTTGCATTGCGAAGATAAAGCTTAGTTCTTCGACTGGTCGACCATCTTGTTCTTGGCGATCCAAGGCATCATCGCGCGCAGTTTGGCGCCGACTTCTTCGATCTGGTGCTCGGCGGTCAGGCGGCGACGCGAAATCAGGGTCGGCGCGCCGGCCTTGTTCTCCAGGATGAAGGACTTGGCGTATTCGCCGGTCTGGATGTCCTTCAGGCACTGACGCATCGCGTCTTTGGTCGCCGAGGTCACAACCTTCGGACCGGTCACGTACTCGCCGTATTCGGCGTTGTTCGAGATCGAGTAGTTCATGTTGGCGATGCCGCCTTCGTAGATCAGGTCGACGATCAGCTTCAGCTCGTGCAGGCATTCGAAGTACGCCATTTCCGGAGCGTAGCCAGCTTCGGTCAGGGTTTCGAAGCCGGCCTTGATCAGCTCGACCGCGCCGCCGCACAGCACCGCTTGTTCGCCGAACAGGTCGGTCTCGGTTTCTTCGCGGAAGTTGGTCTCGATGATGCCGGCGCGGCCGCCGCCGTTGGCCGAGGCGTACGACAGGGCGATGTCACGGGCGATGCCGGACTTGTCCTGGTACACGGCGATCAGGTGCGGCACGCCGCCACCCTGGGTGTAGGTTGCGCGCACGGTGTGGCCCGGGGCCTTCGGTGCGACCATGATGACGTCCAGGTCGGCGCGTGGCACGACCTGGCCGTAGTGCACGTTGAAGCCGTGGGCGAAGGCCAGCACCGCGCCTTGCTTGGCGTGCGGCGCGACGTTTTCGTTGTAGACCTGGGCGATGTTCTCGTCCGGCAGCAGGATCATGATGACGTCGGCGGCCTTGACCGCGTCGTTGACTTCCGCAACCTTCAGGCCGGCCTTCTCGACCTTGTTCCACGACGAGCCGCCTTTGCGCAGGCCGACCGTGACGTTGACGCCGGAGTCGCTCAGATTTTGCGCGTGGGCGTGGCCCTGCGAGCCGTAACCGATGATGGCTACGTTTTTGCCCTTGATCAGGGAGAGGTCAGCGTCTTTGTCGTAAAAAACTTTCATGATATTTCCTATTAAATTCGTTATGGGTACGTGTTGCTTAAACTTTGAGGATGCGTTCGCCGCGTCCGATGCCGGATCCGCCGGTGCGTACTGTTTCCAGGATCGAAGCCCGGTCGATCGAGTCGATGAACGCGTCGAGCTTGGTCTTGGCGCCGGTCAGTTCGATCGTGTAGGTTTTCTCGGTGACGTCGATGATGCGGCCGCGGAAGATGTCCGCCGTGCGCTTCATTTCTTCCCGTTCCTTGCCCACCGCGCGGACCTTGATCAACATCAGCTCGCGCTCGATGTGCTGGCCTTCGGTCAGGTCCACCACCTTGACCACCTCGATCAGGCGGTTCAGGTGCTTGGTGATCTGTTCGATGATGTCGTCCGAGCCGGAGGTGACGATGGTCATCCGCGACAAGGTCGGATCTTCGGTCGGTGCGACGGTCAGCGTTTCGATGTTGTAGCCACGGGCCGAGAACAGGCCGACGACACGGGACAGCGCGCCGGCTTCGTTTTCCAGCAAGACAGAGATAATGTGTCGCATGTTATAAGTCCTCCGAACCCAGCAGCATTTCAGAGAGCCCCTTGCCCGCTTTCACCATCGGCCAGACGTTTTCCGATTGATCGGTAATGAAGTTCATGAACACCAGCTTGTCCTTCATGCCGAAGGCGTCGCGCAGCGCGCCGTCGACGTCGCCCGGTTTTTCAATGCGCATGCCGACGTGGCCATAGGCCTCGGCCAGCTTCTCGAAGTTCGGCAGCGAGTCCATATAGGACTCGGAATAGCGCGAACCGTAGTCGATCTGCTGCCACTGGCGGACCATGCCCAGGAAGCGGTTGTTCAGCATGATGATCTTCGGCGTCAGATGGTATTGCTTGCAGGTCGCGAGTTCCTGGATGCACATCTGGATCGAGCCTTCGCCGGTGATGCAGGCGACGGTCGCGTCCGGGTTGGCCATCTGCACGCCCATGGCGTACGGCAGGCCGACGCCCATGGTGCCCAGGCCGCCCGAGTTGACCCAGCGTTTAGGCTTGTCGAACGGGTAGTACTGCGCGGCCCACATCTGGTGCTGGCCGACGTCGGAGGTGATGAAGGCGTCGCCCTTGGTCACTTCCCACAGCTTCTGCACCACCGATTGCGGCTTGATGACCAGGTCCGAGGTGGCGAACTTCAGGCAATCCTTGCCACGCCATTCGTTGATCTGCTTCCACCAGTCCTTGACGGCGGGCGCGTTCGGCTTGGCGTCGCTGGCGTCGAGCTGGGCCAGGAATTCGATCAGCACGTCCTTGACGTTGCCGACGATCGGAATGTCGACCTTCACCCGCTTCGAGATCGACGATGGGTCGATGTCGACGTGGATGATCTTGCGCGGATGCGAGGCGAAGTGTTTCGGGTTGCCGATCACGCGGTCGTCGAAGCGGGCGCCGATGGCGATCAGGACGTCGCAGTGCTGCATCGCCATGTTCGCTTCGTAGGTGCCGTGCATGCCGGGCATGCCGACGAAGTTCTCGCTCGACGCTTTATATGCACCCAGGCCCATCAGCGTGTTGGTGACCGGGAAGCCGAGCTTGTCGACCAGCTTGTTCAGCTCGGGCGCCGCGCTGGCCAGGATCACGCCGCCGCCGGTGTAGATCATCGGACGTTCGGCTTGCAGCAGCAATTGCACCGCCTTGCGGATCTGGCCGGAGTGGCCCTTGTCGACCGGTTTGTACGAACGCATCTCGACCTCTTTCGGGTACGAGAAGGTCGTCTTGTGCATCGAGATATCCTTCGGGATGTCGACCAGCACGGGGCCTGGACGGCCGGTGCGGGCGATGAAGAAGGCTTTCTTGACGGTTTCCGCCAAATCCTTGACGTCTTTGACGAGGAAATTGTGCTTGACGACCGGACGCGTGATGCCGACCGTGTCGCATTCCTGGAAGGCATCCTGGCCGATGGCGTGGCTGGGCACCTGGCCCGAGATCACGACCATGGGGATGGAATCCATGTAAGCGGTGGAAAGACCTGTCACGGCATTGGTGACGCCCGGACCGGACGTGACCAGCGCGACACCAACTTTATTCGAGCTGCGCGAGTACGCATCGGCGGCATGCACTGCGGCCTGTTCGTGACGCACGAGGACGTGTTGGAATTTGTCTTGCTTGAAGATGGCGTCGTAGATATACAGGACGGCTCCGCCTGGATAGCCGAAGACGTGTTCCACGCCCTCTTCCGCCAGGCAGCGCACCAGTATTTCCGCGCCGGTAAATTGTTGTGACGATGCTTCGGTATTCATGAAACATTCCTTTCAAGGTCCATAGGAGATTGATCGGATGCTCTTTCCTCGCGAAGTATGCCTACCTCTACAGCATTGCCCTGCTTCCCTTTTTTTTTGCGGTCACGCTGCCTCTTCCGCCAACCGTAGTGGCGTGCAAAGCAGGGTTCAACGCAAACTCTCGTTCGGCCGGATCTGTCTGTAGCGGTTGTGCGTACCTCTCGCGCTTGTGGCACGGGTTAGAGCAAACTGCTGACATATGAAAGCGCGTCCGGTCGAAATGCGGCGTTGTGTGCCTGCTGCGACCAGACCATAGAGCTTCGGGGTGTTCAAAGCGTTCCATACGGTACACCGACGCACCACTTTGAGCAAGCATAAAGTGGAAAATCGCCAATTAATAGTGCGTGGCAAGCCGGTTTTGACGTAAAACCATGCAAATTCGCCCGATTTTTGCTAGCATGCGCTCAGTTCAAAAAACGCCGCCAGGCGCTTCCTCGTGGCCACAGACAAAGAATTATCCGACTTCCTCGAAAACGTCGAGCGGCGCGCCTTCAAACAAGCCGTGTACGCGGTACGCAAGGACGAATCCGCGCTGGACATCGTGCAGGACGCGATGATCAAGCTCGCCGAGAAATATGGCGACAAGCCGGCCGCCGAGCTGCCGATGCTGTTCCAGCGCATCCTGCAGACCACCATCCTCGATTACTTCCGCCGCGAAAAGGTGCGCAACACCTGGGTCAGCCTGTTTTCCGGCATGGCCCCGTCAGGCGGCGACAATGACGACTTTGATATACTCGAATCGCTTGCGGCCGAGGACGGCAGCGAGGCCAGCGAGTCGAGCGCGGACAAGGTCGAGCGCCAGCAAACGCTGGAACTCATCGATGCCGAAGTACAAAAGCTTCCGGCACGTCAACGAGAAGCCTTCCTGATGCGTTATTGGCAGGATATGGACGTGGCCGAAACCGCCGAAGCGATGGGATGTTCCGAGGGGAGCGTGAAAACGCATTGCTCACGTGCAACACATACGCTTGCCGAAGCGCTCAAAGCCAAGGGAATAAAACTATGAACACCGATGATCTGAACTTCGCTTACAAGGTGCGTCACGCGCTCAATGAGACGCTGGACGATCTGCCCGCCTCGACCACCGACCGCCTGGCGCAGGCGCGCAAGATGGCGCTCGCCCGCAAGAAGGCGCACGTCGACGTGCCGCTGAGCGTGCGCGTCGCCAAGACCGAGCTGGCCGCCGCCGGCGGTTCGCTGCTGCCGCAACCGTTCGCGTGGCTGGGCCGCATGGGCATGATTCTGCCGCTGCTGGCCCTGGTCGGCGGCCTGATCGGCATCTACCAGTACGAACAGCAGGAACGCATCGCCGATCTGGCCGAGATCGACGCCGCCGTGCTGTCGGACGAACTGCCGCTGTCGGCCTACCTGGACCACGGTTTCAACGCCTATCTGAACCAAAGCGAGCAATAAGTTATGGCATGGAGCGGTCGGGCACGATGGGGCGCCGGAATAGTGGCGGTGTTAGCGGTAGCAGCGGCCGGCGCGGGCTGGGTCGCGACGCGGTCCGACGCGTCCGGTAGCGCACCGGCGCCGGCGCAATCCGCCGCCTCAGCCATCGGCGGCGCGAACGCCGCCGCCAAGCCGCCCGAAAAAATCATGTGGAAGGATCTGTCCCCGGCGCAGCAGCAGGCGCTGGAGCCGTTGGCCGCCGAATGGGACAAGATCGAACCGATCCGCAAGCAAAAATGGCTGGGCATCGTCAAGCGCTACGCCGCGATGAAGCCGGACGAGCAGCTGCGGGTGCAGGAACGCATGCGCGAGTGGGTGCGCATGACGCCGGAAGAACGGCGCCAGGTGCGGCAGAACTTCGCCCGCGCGCAGAAACTCGATCCGTCGCAGAAATCGATGTCGTGGGAATCCTACCAGTTGCTGTCGGACGAGCAGAAGAAGGAACTGGCCGCCAAGGCCGCCGTCAAGAAGCAGGTCGCGAATCTGCCGAACACGGCGCAAAGCAAGGTCAAGACCGTGGCGCCGATCAAGCCGACGGTGCCGGCCGGCAGCAGCGGCACCGCGCCTGTCGCGACGCCGGTCGCGCCGGTCGCTGCGCCGGCCGCCGATCCGAACGCCCCGCTGCCGAACGCGTCCAACATCACACCGGTGCCGCCGGTGCCGACGCCCGCGCCGCCCGCCCAAGCCGCTCCACCGGTCGCGCCTCCGGTCAACAGCAATGTCAAATAATCCGCCGGTGACCGTCACCATCCCGTCCGTGAAGCGCCGTCTGATTTCGATGGTGTACGAGTCGCTGCTGGCCTTCGCGGCGCTGTTCCTGCCGTTCCTGATTTTCGAAGTGGCCACCGGCGCGCGCCACACGCCGCTGATCGAGCACATGCGGCAGGCGCTGGCCTTCCTGGTGCTGGGCGTCTACTTCATCCATCAGTGGAGCCGTCAGGGCCAGACCCTGGCGATGAAGACCTGGCGCCTCAAGCTCGTGCGTCCCGGCCACAGCCATCTGTCGTTGCAGACCGCCGCCGTGCGCTACCTGCTGAGCTGGATGTGGGTGCTGCCGGCGCTGTTGGTATGCCTGGTGTTCGGCCTGCACAAGTGGCAAGCGCTGGGCGCGGTGTTGGCCGGCATCCTGCTGTGGTCGCTGACGGCCTTCTTCGACAAGGACCGCCAGTTCTTGCACGACAAGCTGACCGGCACCCGCCTGATCCAGCTGCCGGCGCCGGAAAAGAAGAAGAAAGTAAAAAATTAGCAATTCCCTGTGGCAGAATAAGATTTTCCGCCACAGAGGATCGCAATGAGCAAGCTCACCAATCTGATGGTCGGGGCCACGATCTCCCTGACCGGCTCCGCCGCCATGGCGGCCAAACCGATCCCGCCCGCCCCCGTCGCCCGCGTCGAACCCGTCACCGACACCTATTTCGGCGAAGCCGTCGCCGACCGCTATCGCTGGATGGAGAACGACAAGGATCCGGAATGGCTGCCCTTCCTCAAGCAGCAGAACGCGCACGCGCGCGGCGTGCTCGACGAGCTGCCGAAACGCGATGCACTGCTGACCCGCATCCAGCAACTGTCCGGCGACATCGCCGCGCCGGCGCGGGTGCAGAAAGCCGGCGCGCGGCTGTTCTATCAACAGCGTCCGGCCGGCGCCAACAACTTCAAACTGTTCGTCCGCGAAGGCGGCAAGGACCGCGTGCTGGTCGATCCCACCAAGCTCGATACCAAGACCAGCCACGTCTCGCTGGACTGGTGGGAGGCCTCGCCGGACGGCGCCAGGCTCGCCTACGGCCTGTCGAAGGACGGCAGCGAGGACTCGGTGCTGCACATCATGGACGTGCGCACCGGCGCGGTGCTCAAGGAGCGCATCGCCGACACGCAGGCCGCCAGTCCGAGCTGGCTGGCCGACGGCTCCGGCTTCTTCTACAACCAGCTGACCAACAAGGTCAACACGCCGGAGCGCTACCTGGATTCGCAGGTGCGCTTCCACAAGGTCGGCAGCGACGCGGCCAAGGATCCGGTGCTGATGAAGCGCGGCCTCGACCCGGCGGTGGCGTATGAAAAAATCCAGTCACCCTACATCAGCGTCAGCGGCCACTCCGACCACGCGGTGCTGATGCTGGCCGACGTGCGCGAAGAGAAGCGCTTCTACACCGCGCCGTTGAAGGACGTCCTGGCGGGCAAGGCGAAATGGAAGCAGGCCGCCGACTTCGCCGACGAAGTCACCGACTTCGATCTGCACGGCGACGACCTGTATCTGCTGTCGACGCTCAAGCACCCGCGCGGCCGCCTGCTGAAAACCTCGGCCAAGGCGCCGGCGTTGCCGACGGCAAGCGAAGTGGTGCCGGAATCGGCGCTGGTCCTGCAAGGCACGGCGCGCGCCAAGGACGGCCTGTACATCAAGGCGATGGACGGCGGCCTGGGCAAACTGCAGCGCCTCGGCGCGGACGGCAAACTGACCAACATCGCCCTGCCCTTCGACGGCACGCTGGCCTCGATCGCCGCCGACGACGACGCGCCGGGCGCGCTGGCGATCCTGTCCGGCTGGCTGCAACCGACCGGCATCTGGTCGGTGGGCGCCGACGGCGCGCTGGCCGACACCGGCATCACGCCCAAGCCGGCCATCGACGTCAGCGCCTACACCACCGAGCGGCGCTACGCCACCGCCAAGGACGGCACCAGGATCCCATATAGCCTGATCTATAAAAAAGGCCTGAAGATGGACGGCAAGAACCCCGCCTTCATCCAGGCCTACGGCAGCTACGGCGCGTCGGCCTATACGCCGGCGTTCGCGGGGCGCACGCTGGCCTTCGTCGACCAGGGCGGCGTGGTCGGCTACGCGAATGTGCGCGGCGGCGGCGAGTTCGGACGCGAATGGCATCGCGCCGGGCAGCTGGAGAACAAGCCGAACACCTGGCGCGATCTGATCGCGGTGTGCGAGGATATCCAGGCGCAGGGCTACACCTCGAAGGCCTACCAGGCTATCGGCGGACGTTCGGCGGGCGGTATCACCGTGGGCCGCGCGCTGGAGGAGCGGCCGGACCTGTTCTCGGTGGTGGTGTCGGGCGTCGGCTGGCACAATCCGCTGCGCTACGTGGCGGAGCAGAACAGCTATGGCGAGGAACCGGAATGGGGAGCGATCACCGATCCGGCCGGCTTCAAAGCGCTGAAGAGCATCGACAGTTACCAGCAGGTGGTGGACGGCACGCGCTATCCGGCCATCATGCTGACCACCGGCGTGACCGATCCGCGCGTCGCCCCGTTCCATCCGGCGAAGATGGCGGCGCGTTTGCAGACCGCCACCGCCAGCGGCAAGCCTGTGATTCTCAGGGTGGATTTCGACGCCGGCCACGGCATGGGCTCGACCCGCGCGCAGCAGGATGCGGAGATGGCCGATACCTACGCGTTCATCTTGTCACAAACCAGCGGCAAGTAAATTACCCCGCACGGCGGCACGCCAGGGTCAGACCCCGAAGGGGTCTGACCCTGGGTGGCCCTGCGGGGTAGCTGCGACGCTCACTCTAAAAGCGTTCGTGATCCTGCAAGTAGCGCCACTCACCTACCGGCAGGCTAGCCATCGCGATGCGGCCGATGCGGATGCGCTTCATGGCGATCACCGTCAGGCCGACTTCCTTGCAAAGCTTTTCGATCAGGCCCGGCTTCGGGTTCTTGATGGCGAAGCGCAACCGCGTCTCGTTCTGCCAGCTGACCTTGCCGTTGATCGTGTTCAGTTGCTGCAGGCCGTTCTCGCTGATGGTGCCGGACACCTCGACGATGATTTCCTGCTCCATCTTGGCCGCTTCATCGGCCAGCTTGCGCTTGACGCGGAAGTCTTGCGTGAACACGGTCAGGCCGCTGGTCTTGGCGTCCAGCGGCATGTACTGTTCCTGTCCCGTGACATGGCGCTTGAGAAAGCGCTGGCCCGGCGCGGTGCGCGTCAGGCTTTCGGCGTTCAGCAGGTGCAGCGGTTGCGCCGCGCCGGCCGGCTTGTTCAGCAGGATCGTGACCGGCACGATCTCCAGCAGCGTGGCATCCTCGGCGACGGTGATGACCTGTTCCATCGTCACGCGCGCGCCCGCTTCTTCGACCAACGTGCCGTCGACGCTGACGAAACCGCCCTCGATATAGAGTTCAGCTTCGCGGCGCGAACACGGGCGCTCTTCCGCCAGACGCTTGGCCAGGCGAACGGTGTTGTCGTTGTCGTTGGTTTCGGTCATCCGAAAAAATCTCCAAATACGGTGATGGCGCGATCGATATCGTCGCGCGAGGCGTCCATGTGCGTGACGATGCGCAGCTTTGGCGACATCGAGACGCGGATGCGCGTCAGTTGCAGCACGTCGTTCAAGCCACGGCAGGCGTCGGGCGGGACATCGACATAGAAGATGTTGGTCTGCGGCGTGCTGACCGTGATGCCTTTGAACTTGGCCAGCTCGCTGGCGAAGTAGGCGGCGTTGTCGTGGTCCTCTGCCAGGCGCGCGTAGTTGTGCTCCAACGCGTACAGGCCGCCGGCCGCGATCATGCCGGCCTGGCGCATGCCGCCGCCCAGCATCTTGCGCCAGCGCTTGGCCTCGGCGATCAGCGGTTTGCTGCCGCACAGGACGGAGCCGATCGGCGCGCCCAAGCCCTTGGACAGGCACACCGACACCGAGTCGAAGCCCGCCACCGCGACGCGCGGGCTGACGCCCAGCTTGACGGCGGCATTGCAGATGCGCGCGCCGTCGAGGTGCGTGGCCAGGCCGCGCTCGTGCGCCAGCGCGGTCGCCCGTTCCAGATAATCGAGCGGCAGCACGCGGCCGCCGATGGTGTTTTCCAATGCCAGCAGCTTGCTGCGCGCGAAGTGGAAATCGTCCGGCTTGATGTACGAAGCGATATCGGCCAGCGCGATGCTGCCGTCGGGCTGGTTGATGATGGGCTGCGGCTGGATACTGCCAAGGACCGCCGCACCGCCGGCTTCATAGCGGTAGGTATGCGCTTCCTGGCCCACCAGGTATTCGTCGCCGCGACCGCAATGGACCAGCAGCGCCAGCAGGTTGCTCTGCGTCCCGGACGGCGCGAACAGAGCGTCCTCGTAGCCGAACAAGTCCGCCGCGTATTCCTGCAGACGATTGACGGTCGGGTCGTCGCCGTAGACGTCGTCGCCGACGTCGGCCGCGTTCATCGCGGCGCGCATCGCGGCGCTTGGGCGGGTGACGGTGTCGCTGCGCAGGTCCAGCCAGTTTTCCTGGTTCATCAGATGGTCTCTTCGCTAAAGAAGCGCTTGTTCATTTCTTCCAGGCCCACGGTCTCCAGCACCTCTTTCAGGCGCTCGGCGGGACGCTTGCGCGGCAGGTTCTTGTAGGTCGCGATGATCAGTTCATTCTTCATCGAGTGCTCCCATCCTACCAGCTCGGTCACGGTTACCTCGTAGCCGTGCGCTTCCAGTTGCAGGCAACGCAGTACGTTGGTGATCTGGCTGCCGAATTCGCGGGTGTGGATCGGGTGACGCCAGATCTCGGTCAGCGCGGACTTGCCCAGCGACTGGCCCTTGTTCTTCTTCAGCACCGAGGCCACTTCGGCCTGGCAGCACGGCACCAGCACCATATGCCTGGCCTTCTTCTTCAGCGCGAACTGGATCGCGTCGTCGGTCGCGGTATTGCAGGCGTGGAGCGCGGTGACGATGTCGATCTGTTCCGGCAGCAGCTTCGATTCGGTGGACTCGGCCACCGACAGCGGCAGGAAGGACATGCCGGGGAAGTTGAACTTCGCCGCCAGCTCCTGCGAGCGCGCGACCAGTTCTTCACGCGTCTCGATACCGTAGATATGCGACTTGTCCTCTAGCGCCTTGAAGAACAGGTCGTAGATGATGAAGCCGAGGTAGGACTTGCCGGCGCCGTGATCGACCAGCGAGACGCTGTCTTTCTCGGCCAGCACCTGTTTCAGCAGCGGTTCGATGAACTGGTACAGGTGGTAGACCTGTTTCAGCTTGCGGCGGCTGTCCTGGTTCATCTTGCCGTCGCGGGTCAGGATGTGCAGCTCCTGCAGCAGCGCGACGGTCTGGCCTTCGCGGATCTCGGGCATGTTGTCGGCGCCGGTGACGGTGGCGCCGATCTTCGCGGGAGCGGTCTTCGCCGCTGGCTTACTCGGCTTCATCGATCCACGCCTGCTGTACCGCTTCCAGGACTTTCTCACCGCCGCGCGTGTGGTCGTCGTCGAATTCTTCGAGCGTGACGATCCAGTTGTGCAGATCGGTGAAGCGGATAGTCAGCGGATCGATATCCGGGTACTTATCGTAAAGCGCTTCCGCAATCGCGGTGATGTCCGTCCACTTCATATCAGTGTCCGCCTTCGCTTGCGTGGTTGATGGTGTATTTCGGGATTTCGACGACCAGGTCCTCGTCGGCGATCACCGACTGGCAGGACAGGCGCGATACCGCTTCCAGGCCCCAGGCTTTATCCAGCAGGTCTTCTTCGGTCTCGCTGGCTTCGCTCAGCGAGTTGAAGCCTTCGCGCACCAGCACGTGGCAAGTGGTGCAGGCGCAGGATTTTTCGCACGCGTGCTCGATGTGGATGTCATTTTCAAGCATGACGTCGCACAGGGTCTTGCCTGGCTGGGCTTCAACGACGGCGCCGTCCGGGCACAGTTTGGCGTGGGGCAGGAATACGATTTGTGGCACTTGATACCTCTGAGTTTTTTAATTTATACGACTTGGTCCAGCGTCTTGCCGGCCAGTGCGCTGCGCACGCTGCGATCCATGCGGCGCGATGCGAATTCTTCGGTGCCGTTGGCCAGCGCCTCGACGGAGAACTTCACCACCGAGTGATCGGCCGCGCCGGACTGCGATTGCGCCACGGCGTCGCGCACCTTGTCCATCAGCGCGTCGACGTTGACGCGTTCTTCCGCCGACAGCAGCGCCGCGTCCTCGTCCAGCGCCGACTGCGTGGCCAGCAGGATGCGCTCGGCCTCGACCTGCTCTTCGCGTAGCGCGCGGGCGATCATGTCGACGTCGGCCGACTTGTACGAATCCTGCAGCATGCGCGCGACATCGTCGTCACCCAGGCCATAGGCCGGCTTGACGCTGATCGACGCCTCAACACCGGAACGCAGCTCGCGCGCCGACACCGACAACAGCCCGTCCGCATCGACCTGATAGGTGATGCGGATGCGCGCCGCGCCGGCCGCCATCGGCGGAATGCCGCGCAGCTCGAAGCGCGCCAGCGAACGGCAATCCGACACCAGTTCGCGCTCGCCCTGCAATACGTGCACCGCCAGCGCGGTCTGGCCATCCTTGAAGGTGGTGAACTCCTGCGCGCGGGCGCAAGGAATCGTCGAGTTGCGCGGGATGATCTTCTCGACCAGGCCGCCCATGGTCTCGATGCCCAGCGACAGCGGGATCACGTCCAGCAGCAGCCAGTCGTCGCCCGGCGCGCGGTTGCCGGCCAGCAGATTGGCCTGCACGGCGGCGCCCAGCGCCACCACTTTGTCCGGATCGATATTCGCGTGCGGGATGGTGTGGAAGTATTCGCTGACCGCGCGCTGCACGTGCGGCATGCGCGTCGCGCCGCCGACCATGACCACGCCGTCGACGTCGTCGCTGTCGACGTTGGCGTCGCGCAGCGCCTTCTTGATCGCCTTCATGGTCTTGTCGATCAGGTGCTTGGTAATCTCCTGGAAGATCTCGGCGGTGATCTTGACGTGCACTTCCTCGCCCGAGCCCAGCATCGCGTCCACGGTCACTTCGGCCTTGGTCGACAGCAGCTCCTTGGCTTCGCGCGCCTTTACCATCAGCACGGCGGTGTCTTCGTCCGACAGCGGCGCCAGTTTTTCCTGTTGGTGGATGTAGCAGAACAGGCGGTGATCGAAGTCGTCGCCGCCCAGCGCGGAATCGCCGCCGGTGGACAGCACTTCGAACACGCCCTTGCTCAGTTTCAGAATCGAGATATCGAAAGTGCCGCCGCCCAGGTCATACACGGCGAAGGTGCCTTCGGAACCGTTATCCAGGCCGTAGGCGATGGCGGCGGCGGTCGGCTCGCTCAGCAGGCGCAGCACGTTGATGCCGGCCAGCTGCGCCGCGTCCTTGGTGGCCTGGCGCTGCGCGTCGTCGAAGTAGGCGGGTACGGTGATGACCGCGCCGACCAGATCGTCGCCCAGCGAATCCTCGGCGCGCTGGCGCAGCGTGGCCAGGATCTGCGCCGAGATCTCGACCGGGCTCTTGACGCCGGCGACGGTCTTCAGCTGCACCATGCCGGGCGTGTCCTGGAAATCGTAGGGCAGGTTTTCCGCGTAGGCGATATCGGCCAGGCCGCGCCCCATGAAGCGCTTGACCGAGACAATGGTGTTCTTCGGATCGGTGGTCTGCGCGGCCTGCGCCTTGTAGCCGATGTTGGCGTGGCCATTCGGCAGATAGCGCACCACGGACGGCAGCAGCGGACGGCCCTCGTCATCGTTCAGCACTTCTGGAATGCTGTTGCGCACGGTCGCCACCAGCGAATTGGTGGTGCCCAGGTCGATCCCGACCGCCAGCCGGTGCTGGTGCGGTGCGGTGGACATGCCTGGTTCGGAGATTTGCAGAAGTGCCATGAGTAAGACCTGTAATTTTTATTGCGCCTGACACGGCAAGGGCGCACCCAAAGTGCGCCCTACTTTCAGGCTTCGATTGCTTCAAAGGCGAAGCGGACTTCTTCGCCGAATTTTTCCAGGAACATCAGCGCGCGCACGCCTTGCGCGGCTTGCGCGAAGTCGTCGGCGGCGATCTGCTGCTCGATTTCCGCCAGCTGTTCCTTGCGCGCGTTGCGCAGCTGCTTGTCCAGCGCCTCCAGCGCGTCGCTGTCCTTGCCGGCGCGGGCGTCGCCCAACTCTTCGCGCCACTCCATCTGCTGCATCAGGAAGGCCATCGGCATCGAAGTATTCGACTCGGTCTGCAAATCGACGCCATGCAGCTCGCACATGTACTGCGCGCGCTTCTGCGGATTTTTCAGGGTCTGATAGGCTTCGTTGGCGCGGGTGGCCCACTGCATCGCGACGCGCTTTTCGGCGTCGGTGGCATTGACGAATTTGTCGGGATGCACGCGGCTCTGCACGTCGCGATAGGCGCTGTCCAGCGCCCCCGCGTCCACGGCGAATTGCTGTGGCAGATTGAACAGCTCAAAGTGATTTTGCATGGCGGCTTATCAGATGCGGAAGCTTTCGCCGCAACCGCAAGCGTCTTTCTCGTTCGGGTTGTTGAACTTGAAGCCTTCGTTCAAGCCTTCGCGCGCGAAATCGAGCTCGGTGCCGTCGATGTACGGCAGGCTTTTCGGATCAACGAAGACCTTCACGCCGTGCGATTCGAAGACGCTGTCTTCGGCGTCCATCTCGTCCACGTATTCCAGCTTGTAGGCCAGGCCCGAGCAGCCGGTGGTGCGCACGCCAAAACGCAAACCGACGCCCTTGCCGCGGCGCTCGATGTAGCGGTTGATGTGTTTAGCTGCTTTTTCGGTCAGGGTGATTGCCATTTGATTCTCCCGCGCCGCCCCCGGTTGCGCGGGGGACGGCGTGTTGTTTACGCTGCGACTGGATGCTTGGTCTGGTAATCCAGCACCGCCGCCTTGATGGCGTCTTCCGCCAGGATCGAGCAGTGGATCTTCACCGGTGGCAGCGCCAGTTCTTCGGCGATCTGGGTGTTCTTGATGGCCAGCGCCTGATCCAGCGTCTTGCCCTTGACCCATTCGGTCACCAGCGAGCTCGAAGCGATGGCCGAACCGCAGCCATAGGTCTTGAACTTCGCATCTTCGATCAGGCCATCGGCGCCGACCTTGATTTGCAGCTTCATGACGTCGCCGCAGGCGGGCGCGCCGACCATGCCGGTGCCGACCGATTCATCGCCCTTTTCGAAAGCGCCCACGTTGCGCGGGTTTTCGTAGTGGTCCAGTACTTTTTCCGAGTATGCCATGTTGATGCTCCTGTATCTGTAAAATTAGTGGGCTGCCCATTGGATCGAGCTGATGTCGATACCTTCTTTGAACATGTCCCACAGCGGCGACAGTTCACGCAGTTTGTGCACCTTGGACTTCATCAAGTCGATGGCGAAGTCGATGTCCTCTTCGGTCGTGAAACGGCCGATGGTGAAACGGATCGAGCTGTGCGCCAGCTCGTCGCTGCGGCCCAGGGCGCGCAGCACATACGATGGCTCCAGCGAGGCCGAAGTACAAGCGGAACCCGACGACACAGCCAGGTCCTTCACCGCCATGATCAGCGATTCGCCTTCGACGTAGTTGAAGCTGACGTTCAAGTTGTGCGGCACGCGGTGTTCCATGTCGCCGTTGATGTAGGTCTCTTCGATTTCTTGCAGACCCTTGGCCAGACGGTCGCGCAGGCCCTTGATGCGGGTGATCTCGCTGTCCATCTCGACCTTGGCCAGGCGGAACGCTTCGCCCATGCCGACGATCTGGTGGGTCGGCAGGGTGCCGGAGCGCAGGCCGCGCTCGTGACCGCCGCCGTGCATTTGCGCTTCGATGCGCACGCGCGGCTTGCGGCAGACGTACAGCGCGCCAATGCCTTTAGGACCGTAGGTCTTGTGCGCGGTGAAGGTCATCAAGTCGACCTTGGTCTTTTGCAGGTCGATCACCACCTTGCCGGTCGCTTGCGCGGCGTCGCAGTGGAAGATGATGCCTTTCGAGCGGCACAGGGCGCCGATTTCGTCGATCGGCTGGATCACGCCGATCTCGTTATTCACCAGCATGACGGAGACCAAAATCGTGTCCGGACGGATCGCGGCGGTCAGCTGCTCGATGGTGATCAGGCCGTTGTCCTGCGGTTCCAGGTAGGTCGCTTCGAAGCCGACGCGTTCCAGTTCGCGCACCGTGTCCAGCACCGCTTTGTGCTCGGTCTTGACGGTGATGATGTGCTTGCCCTTGGTCTTGTAGAACTGCGCCGCGCCCTTGATGGCCAGGTTGTTCGACTCGGTGGCGCCGGAGGTCCAGATGATTTCGCGCGGGTCGGCGTTGACCAGTGCCGCGACGTGGCCGCGTGCTTCCTCGACCGCCTTCTCCGCCGTCCAGCCGTACATGTGGCTGCGCGACGCAGGATTGCCGAACTGCTCGCGCAGGTAAGGAATCATCATGTCGGCGACGCGTGGATCGATCGGCGTGGTAGCCGAGTAGTCCATGTAGATCGGGAAATGCGGGGCGGTCTGGAACTTCACAGGCGCGATGTTTTTTTCTGGGGCGTTCATCTGGTGACTCCGTTTACAGTTATCTCTTAACCAAGCGCGGCGTGGTTACGGTGCATCACGACCACGTTTTGTTCAGCATTCTTTAACTTCTGTTGATCGACCAGATCCTGCAGCGACACGGAATCCAGGTAATCAACCATTTTTTCATTCAGCGTGGCCCACAGCTCATGGGTCATGCAGCGCGCGCCGCTGGCGGCGTCGGCGCCGTGGCAATTTTCCTTGCCGCCGCACTGGGTCGCGTCGAGCGGCTCATCGACGGCGATGATGATGTCGGCCACGGTGACCTTGTCGGCGCGGCGCGCCAGACTGTAGCCGCCGCCCGGGCCGCGGATCGATTCGACGATCTCATGGCGGCGCAGCTTGCCGAACAACTGTTCCAGGTAGGACAGCGAGATCGCCTGGCGCTGGCTGATGCCGGAGAGCGTGACCGGGCCTTTGCCTTGGCGCAAAGCCAGATCGATCATCGCAGTCACAGCAAAACGGCCTTTGGTGGTCAGACGCATCACTACCTCGGTTGGGTTAGAATATCGACCTCTTCAGCGGACCTAAGCCCTGATTAGTTGATCGATTTAGTCAAGTATACCAAACTTTAACAAAGCTTGCCGGGAGCCCTCAGTTTCCGTTCAATAGCCGCATCGGCTTGAACAGCGCATGCATCTGCGTGTTGCCGATAAAACTCAGGTTGTAGGGGTGCTCGGCGGCGATCTGCGGGAAATCTTTCATTACAGGCAATTTACTCAGCAGCTCGGCGATCTTGCCCCAGAGGATCATTGTCGGCGTGGTGGTCGCCTGCGCGGCCAGGCCCTGCATCACGGTCTCGAAGAACGGCAGCCAGGCCTTGGCGTCCTTGGCCGGGGCGACGTGGCTGCGGAACACCAGCGAGGCGTTCAGCAGCAGGAAGCCTTGGTCGGTCAGCTTTTGCTGCATGTCGGCCAGGGTCAGGATATGGCTGCCGGCGCCGCTGCGGGCCTTGGCCGAGACCGCCGCCATCGCTTCGCCGGCGGTATTGTCCAGCTGCAGTTGGCCGTCGGCCACCAGCAGCATCTTCATGAAGTTGCGCAGCGAGGTGGCCTTGTTGACCGGTTTCGACAGGCCGCCGCCCTCCTCGACCGACCACAGGCTGCCGACGGCGCCGTCCATGAAGCACACGCCGGTCGCGCTCGCTTCGCGCGGGTACGGACCTTCCCCCACCAATATATAGCGCACTTTATCCAGCGGCAGCGCGAAGGCGGCGAACAGGCGTTGCCCGGTCGGCAGGTACTGGTCCTGCGCCAGTTGCGGCAGGTAATCGGGGGTGGCCTTCATCATGGCCTCCAGGCCCTCGATCAACAGCGGGCGCCAGGAAATATCGGCGCGCGCAAGCGCATCCAGGATAGAGGTCGGGATCGTCATCGGAGAAAAGGCTTTTGGGGGAAAGGCGAGATTGTATCGCGCCGTTGCCGGTGCCGGTATTTTCTAGTTGGAAAGTGTTAAGATTATTTTCAAACCAACGCCATATGAAGGGGTGTATCTTGGGCCGTTCCGGATGGATTGCTGCTGCTTTGCTGTTGACGACGATGGCGGCCCGCGCGCAGGCGCCGACGTCGCCGCCGCAGGCGCTGGACGAGGTGCTGGACACGCCGACCCGCGCCGGCATCGTCAATGAATACGCGCGCCAGCTGGCGGCGACACATGTCAACGCCGGCAAGGCCAAGCTGGCGGCGGACGACCTGCGCAAGCGTCTGGCGCGCGGCGACTACGACGACGTCACCAGCGCCCGCGTGCTGTCCTCGCGCGTCTCGCGCGACCTAGCCGAGGTGCTGCCGGACCGCCATACCCGGCTGGAATACGTGCCCTACGACCTGACCGACATCCGGCAACGGCCCGCGCCGCCGCTACCGCCGGCGGACAACTTCGGGCTACGCAAGTACGAGGCGCTGGCCGGCAACATCGGCTACGTGCAGATCAACCGCTTCGCGCCGGTGGACCGGGCATCGGTGGAGGCTGTGGGCCGCTTCATGTCGCAGGCGGCGGACAACGCCGCGCTGATCATCGACCTGCGCGACGCCGCCGGCGACAGCCAGGAGATGGCGGCGTGGCTGAGCAGCTACGTGCTGACCGACACCCGCAGCTACGTCATCATCGACAAGCAGATCCACCTGCACGACCAGGTCGACCGCGACGGCAAGGTCGTGACCGAATACTGGACCCGCGCCGACGTGGCCGGCAAGCGCTTCGGCGGGCGCAAGCCGCTGTATGTGCTGGTCAGCGAGCGCACTGGCGCGGCGGCCGAGGGCTTCGCCTACGACCTACAGCAATACAAGCGCGCGGTAGTGGTGGGCGCCCCGACGCAGGGCGACGCGCAAGTCCGCGCCGCGCCGCCGGTATCGCGGCACCTGCTGGCCTCGATCTCGGTGACCCGCGCCGTCAACAACATCTCACGCAGCAACTGGGAAAGCATCGGCATACAGCCCGACCGCGTAGTCGCGCCGAGGGACGCGCTGGACGAAGCCCTCAAGCTGGCGACCGCGACAATCAAGGCAAGGATGGACGCGAAATAGTTGAGCCTGGCCGGGTGCGGCCACAAGCCGTTATTCCCGCAGCGATTACACAATGTATCCGCGCTATGGAGTCCAGTGTGGATTTGGATCAAAAAAACGAACCTACTCCAACCAACCGCCGCTGAAACCGGCGCGGCGCAGGCCTTGTTGCAGGTAGTCGTTGCGGCGCATTAGGTTCCAGGGGAAATCGTGTAAATGGTTTTCCACCATGATCACCGTCGGGCCTTCGTTGATGCCGAAGTGGTATGGCGATACCCAACGGCCGCAGCCTTTTCCGTAGTGGAAAGTGGTCGAGAACGAGGCCTTGAAGCCGTAGGGATTTTTCTCGCACAAATGCAGCCCCTGATAGTGCTCGATGCTCGGCAGTACGATCTCCGGTGCGAACGGCAGCGAGGCGGCCACCGCCCATGGCGCCAGCGTGCCGTCGTCCGGCCCGTACGGCGCGCCGCGCCCCACGTAGTCGAAGAACTTGCGCTGCACGCCGTCGATCTTGCGCGTCGCCGGGCCGGGGCCGTCGCTGGCGGTGATGCCCCAACATAGCTCGCTGTAATCGGGGAAGCCGAGCGGATTCTCGATCGCGTAGCGCTGCTGCACCTGCGTGGCGCGGCGGCTGTTCTCGAAATAATCCAGGTCATGCGCGCGCATGAAATCGTCGCGGATGCCGCGCATGTCCAGCCAGATGTGCGACATCTGATGAATGAAGAGCGGCCCAGCGTACAGGTAGTCGATGCCGTAGATGGATTTCCACTCGTAGCTGCTGGCCCAGGCGTCGTAGCTGTCGCGCTCCACGGGAAAGGTCGGCGATCCCAGCGCCAGGATGTACAGGATCAGCGCTTCGTCGTAGCCTTCCCAATGCCAGCGCAGGAAGCCCTTCTCCGGTTTCCAGCCGTGGCACATCAGCCGCTTGCGGCCGCGCATCCATTGCCAGTCGACGCGGCGGTACAGCATGTCGGCCAGTTCGCGGATCTCGCGCTCGTCCGGCGTGTCGGCGGTGAAGTAGCCGGCGGCGGTCAGCACGCCGGCGATCAGCAGCGCGGTGTCGATGCTGGACAGCTCGCAGTTCCACACCCGCGCCCCGCTCTCCATGTCGAGGAAGTGATAGTAGAAACCCTTGTAGCCGCTGGCGGTCGGCGAGTCGCTTTGCTCGCTGGCGGCGAAGAAGCGCAAGGTGGTCAGCGTGCGCGCCACCGCGTCGTCGCGCGGCATGCAGCCGCGTTCGACGCCGATCGGATACACCGTCAACGCCATGCCCACCGCCGCGATGCTGGCCGGCCAATCGTCTTCGGTCTTGTCGCGCACCAGTCCATTGGCCGGATTGACTTCGTTGATGAAGTAGTCGAAGGAGTCCCGCTGCAAGGTGTGCAACAGCGCTTGCGATTCCGTGGAAGTCATGATGTGGGCTGCGAAGTACGAAAGTCTGCATACTGGCACGCAAGCCGACGCTGGTATGTGCCTGACCGCACATACCATGCCGACGCGCTTGCGATTCCCGCTTTTTTGCTCCACTATTGGCGGATTGATAATAGCGAGCTTGAGGTCCATCGTGGCGACTCCCGACATTTCCCGTCTGAAGATAGAACGCGGCGCGGCACCACAGGTCCAGGGACAGCGCTCGCGCCGCCGGCGCTGGGGCAGGATCGTGCTGGCGGTGGTGGTCGTGGGGCTGGGCGCGAGCGTCGCGCTCGGCCGATTCGCCGGCAAGACCAGCGTGGAGACCGTGACCGTGGCCCAGGCCTATCCGGCGCAGAACTACACGCTGCTCAACGCCACCGGCTACGTGGTGGCGCAGCGCAAGGCGGCGCTGTCGTCCAAGGCCACCGGCCGGCTGGAGTGGCTGGGCGTGCTCGAAGGCAGCCGGGTGAAGAAGGATGAAGTGGTGGCGCGGCTGGAAAACCGTGACGTCGGCGCCTCGCTCGGCCAGGCGCAGGCCAACGTCAAGGTGGCGCAGGCGAACCTGGAGCAAGGCCAGGCCGAGCTGCTCGACGCCCAGGCCAACTTCAAGCGCACCGGCGATCTGCTGGACCAGAAATTCATCGCCGCCGCCAGCTACGACACCGCGCAAGCGCGGCTGAACAAGGCCAAGGCCAACATATCCGGCTACACCGCCGCCATCGCCGCCGCGCGCGCCAACGCGCAGGCGGCGCAGGTGGCGCTGGACCAGACGGTGATCCGCGCGCCGTTCGACGGTGTGATCCTGACCAAGAACGCCAATGTCGGCGACAACATCACCCCCTTCTCCTCCGCCGCCGACAGCAAGGGCGCGGTGGTCACCATCGCCGACATGGATACGCTGGAGGTCGAGGCCGACGTCTCCGAGTCGAGCCTGAGCAAGATCCGCGTCGACCAGCCGGCCGAGATCCAGCTCGACGCCTTCCCCGAACTGCGGCTGGCCGGCACCGTCTCGCGCACTGTGCCGACCGTGGACCGCAGCAAGGCGACCTTGCTGGTCAAGGTGCGCTTCGTCGACCGCGATCCGCGCGTGTTGCCGGACATGAGCGCCAAGGTGGCCTTCCTGTCCAAGGCGGTGCCGGCGGAAGACCGCCAGCCCGTCACCGCCGTGCAGCCGGCCGCCATCGTCACGCGCGACGGCAAGCCGGTGGTGTTCGTGGCCGATGCCGACAAGGTCACGCAAGTCGCGGTCACGCAGGGCCGCAAGATCGGCGAGCTGGTGGAGGTGCGCGGCGTGAAGCCCGGCCAGAAAGTGGTGCTGGCGCCGGATCCCAAGCTGCAGGACGGCCAGGCCGTCGCGATGGCGAAGAAATGAGCGAGCCGCTGGTACTGATCGAGCACCTGGCCAAATCCTACCGACGCGGCGACCAGGTGGTGGAGGTGCTGCGCGATATAAGCCTGTCGATACCGGCCGGCGACTTCACGGCGCTGATGGGCCCTTCCGGTTCGGGCAAGAGCACGCTGCTCAACCTGATCGCCGGCATCGACAAGCCGGACCACGGCGTGCTGCGCATCGCCGGCCTGGATATCGCCGGCATGGGCGAGACCGACCTGGCGCACTGGCGCGCGGCCAATGTCGGTTTCATCTTCCAGTTCTATAACCTGATGCCGGTGCTGTCGGCGTTCGAGAACGTCGAACTGCCGCTGCTGCTGACACCCTTGTCGCGACGCGAACGGCGCGAGCGCGTTGAGCTGACGCTGGAGATGGTCAACCTGGCGGACCGCATGGACCACACGCCCAACGAGCTGTCCGGCGGCCAGCAGCAGCGCGTCGCCATCGCCCGCGCCATCGTCACCGATCCGACGCTGATCGTCGCCGACGAACCTACCGGCGACCTTGACCGCACCTCCGCCAGCGAGATCCTGGCCCTGCTGCAGCAGCTGAACCAGCAACTGGGCAAGACCATCATCATGGTCACCCACGACGGGCACGCGGCGGCGCAGGCGCGCACCATGATTCATCTGGAAAAAGGTGAACTGATCGCCGGCGAGGCGGCGTAGGCCATGTACACGCTGCGCCTGATCGTCAAGAACAGCATGCGCCACAAGCTGCGCACCTCGCTGACGATACTCGGCCTGGTGGTGGCGATCTTTTCCTTCGGCCTGCTGCAAACGGTGATCAACGCCTGGTACGCCGGCGCGGAAGGCGCGTCCAACACCACGCTGGTCACGCGCAACAAGACCTCGCTGGTGTTCCCGCTGCCGCTGTCCTACCAGGCGCGCATCCGCGCCGTGCCCGGCGTGACGGGCGTCGGCTACGCCAACTGGTTCCAGGGGGTCTACAAGGATCCGAAGAACTTCTTCGCGCAGTTCGCCATCTCAGGCGAGAGCTATCTGGACATCTATCCCGACTACCTGCTGCCGGCCGAGGAACGCGCCGCCTTCCTGCGCGACCGCAAGGGCGCCATCGTCGGCCGCAAGCTGGCGGACCAATACGGCTTCAAGCTCGGAGACGTGATTCCGCTGAAAGGCACGATCTATCCCGGCAACTGGGAGCTGATCGTGCGCGGCATCTTCGACGGCAAGCAAACCAGCACCAACACCGCCACGCTGTTCTTCCACTGGGACTACGTCAACGAGACGGTCAAGAAGCTGTCGCCGCGCCGCGCCAACCAGATCGGCGTGTACGTGGTGCAGATCAACCAGCCGGAGAACGCGGCCGCGATCTCCTCCGCCGTCGACAAGGAGTTCGCCAACTCGCTGGCCGAGACGCTGACCGAAACCGAAAAGGCGTTCCAGCTCGGCTTCGTCTCGATGTCGGAGGCGATCGTGGTGGCGATCCGCGTGGTGTCCTTCGTGGTGATCATCATCATCGCGGCTGTGATGGCCAACACCATGGCGATGAGCGCGCGCGAACGGCTGGGCGAATACGCTACCCTGAAGGCGCTGGGCTTCGGCCCCGGCTTCCTGGCGCTGATGATCTTCGGTGAATCGCTGCTGCTGTCGGCCTTCGGCGCGGCGCTGGGCATCCTGATCCTGTTCCCGTTCGCGGCCTTCCTCGGCAAGGTGATGGGCACCATGTTCCCGGTGTTCGAGGTGACGCAGCTGACGGTGCTGCAGCAGATGCTGGCGGCGCTGGTGATCGGCACCGTGGCCGCCATCGCGCCGACGGTACGCGCGATCCGCGTCAACATCGTCGAAGGCTTGAGGAGCATAGGATGAAGATTCCCTTGTCCTACGTGGCGCGCAACCTGTGGGCGCGACGCCTGACCACGGCGCTGACCGGCGCCGGCCTGGCCTTAGTGGTGTTCGTGTTCGCCACGGTGCTGATGCTGGACGAGGGCCTGCGCAACACGCTGGTCACCACCGGCGAATACGACAACGTGATCGTCATCCGCCGCTCCGCCGACACCGAGGTGCAGAGCGGGATCGAGCGGGCGCAGGCCAACACCGTCTCCAGCCATCCGGCGATCGCGCTCGGCGCCGATGGCCAGCCGATGCTGTCCAAGGAAACCGTGGTGCTCATCTCGCTCAACAAGCGCGGTTCGGACAAGCCGTCCAACGTCATCATTCGCGGCATCGCACCGCGCGGGCTGGTGCTGCGGCCGCAGGTCAAGCTGACGGCGGGCCGCATGTTTCGTCCCGGCGCTTCCGAGGTGATCGCCGGCGCCAGCATCGCGCGCCGTTTCTCCGGCGCCGGCATCGGCGAGACGCTGCGCTTCGGCCAGCGCGAGTGGACCGTGGTCGGCCTGTTCGACGCCGGCAACAGCGGCTTCGATTCCGAGATCTGGGGCGATGCCGACCAGCTGATGCCGGCCTTCCGCCGCAACGCTTACTCGGCGATGGTGCTGCGGCTGGCCGACACCGCGCTGTTCGACGGCTTCAAGAAGGACATCGAATCCGATCCGCGCCTGACGCTGGACGCCAAGCGCGAACAGACCTTCTATTCCGACCAGTCGAAGGCGCTGTCCACCTTCATCAGCGTGCTGGGGCTGATCCTGTCGGTGATCTTCTCGATCGGCGCCATCATCGGCGCCACCATCACCATGTACGCCTCGGTCGCCAACCGGGTCGGCGAGATCGGCACCTTGCGCGCATTGGGCTTCCAGCGGCGCAGCATACTCGCCGCCTTCCTGGCCGAGGCCATGCTGCTGGCGGTGGTGGGCGGCGCGTTGGGATTGGCCTGCGCATCGGCGATGCAGTTCCTGTCCTTCTCGACCACCAATTTCCAATCGTTCTCCGAGCTGGCCTTCGGCTTCCGCCTGACGCCGGCCATCGTGGTCAAAACGTTCATCTTTTCGCTGCTGATGGGGGTGATCGGCGGCCTGCTGCCGGCCCTGCGCGCGGCGCGCATGAAGATCGTCGACGCGCTGCGTGCGGCGTGATTTGTACCTAAGCGGCAACAGAAGTTGCAACGAGGCGTGCTAGACTTGCCTTAATGCAAATCCCAATCAACGTTTTGCTTGCCGTCCATGCCCCCGACCATGCCGACCAGGGACCACCAGCTTGAGATTGTGTTGCGCCACCTGTGGCGCGGCCTGCTGCTGATCGCCATGCTGATCGCCGCGCCGTCATGGGCGGCGCAGGAGCGCAAGGTGCTGGTGCTGTATTCGCTGGGGTCCGATTCGGCATCGGCCTGGCAAGGCCTGGTGCAAAAGGGATTGACGGCGGAGCTGGCGCGGCGCGACCTGACTTCCGCGCTGGGCATTTTCGAAGAGCGCTTCGACGCCGTGCGCGTCGGCGACCAGCAGGCGCTGGCCAGCATGGAGCCCTACCTGCGCGCCAAATACGCAGGCATCAAGTTCGACGCCATCATCACCGAAAGCTACGTGGCCGGCCGCTTCCTCAGCGACCGCCCCGAACTGTTCCCCGGCGCGCAGCGCCATTACGTCAATTACGATCGCATGGGCTGGGCACCGACCGACGGCAAGGGCTACCTGGTGCAGGCCGACTTCGGACGCACCATCGGCATCGTTCCGCGCGTGGCGCCGAAGGTGCGCAAGGTGGTGGTCATCGGCGACGGCACCGAACGCATGCAGGAGTCGCTGGCGGCGGTGCGCAAGGCGGCCGACCAGTATCGCAGGGAGCTGGCGTTCGAATACTGGGACAACCTGAGTTACGCCGAGATGTACAGCCAGGCGGCGCAACTGCGGCCGGGCAGCGCGATCTTCCTGCTGCCCACGTATCACGACCGCACCGGTGAGCGGCGGCGCCCGGTGGACATCGCGCGCAAACTGGCGGCCACCACCCAGGTGCCGATCTTCACCAACTGGGCAGCGGTGGTGGTGCCCGGCGTGGCCGGCGGCTATGTGGTCAGCGCGGAACGGATCGGCCGCGCCATCGCCGACATCCTGATGCAGCGCCAGCCGGACATCGGCGGCATCCCGGGCTACCTGTTCGACCACGGAGCGATCCAGCGCTTCCATCTGCAAAACATCCCGCCGACCGCGCAGATCCTGAATCGCCCGCAGAGCATATTCCGCCAGTACCTGTGGCAGATCCTCGCCGGCGGCGCGCTGATCGTGGTCGAGGGGATATTGATTTCGGCGCTGGTGGTCTCGCTGCGCAGCCGGCGCCAGACGCTGTGCGCGCTGCACGATGAACGCAACCAGCTGGAGGAGCGCGTGCTGCAGCGCACGCTGGAGCTGAGCGCCGCCAACACCAAGCTGGAACAGCTGGCCACCACCGATCCGCTGACGGGTATCGGCAACCGCCGCCGCATGACGGAGCAGATCAACAAGGAGCTGGAGCGCAGCCGCCGCTTCAGGCATCCGCTGTCGCTGCTGATGGTGGATATCGATCACTTCAAGAACGTCAACGACCTGCACGGCCATGAGGCGGGCGACCGCGCCATCGTCGCGGTGTCGCGTGCGCTGGCCAGCGGCATGCGCAGCATCGACATGGCGTCGCGCTTCGGCGGCGAGGAGTTCGTGCTGCTGATGCCGGAGACCGATATCGACGTCGCCAGCAGCGCCGCCGAGCGGCTGCGCGCCGACGTCGCCGCGCTGCGCATCGCCGGCGACAAGGGCGACGAGATCACGCTCACCATCAGCATCGGCGTGGCGGCGTCGTACCCAGACGCCGCATCGCCGGACAGCGCATCGTCGCTGCTGTCGCGCGCGGACAAGGCGCTGTACCAGGCCAAGCACGCGGGCCGCGACCGCGTGGTGAGCTGCTGACTATTCGGCGTCCGGCTGCTGCGACGGGTGCGCCGATTGAAAGGCCGGCAGCGCGGCGCAATTGGCGTGGATGCGCATGATGGTCGGATACGGCGCCAGGTCGACGCCGAAGCGCTGCGCGCCGAACACCTGCGGCACCAGGCAGCAGTCGGCCAGCGTCGGCGTGTCGCCGTGACAGTAACGGCCCGTTTGCGGATCGTTGGCCAGCAGCGTCTCCAGCGTCGCCATGCCGGCGCGCAGCCAGTGCTGCTGCCATTCCAGCTTGACCTCTTCCGGCAAGGCCATCTCGCCCTTCAGGTACTTCAGCACGCGCAGGTTGCCCAGCGGGTGCGTGTCCGCCGCGACGGTCAGCGCCAGCGCACGGACGCGGGCGCGGCCCAGCGCATTCGACGGCAGCAATGGCGTTTGCGGGCGCGTCTCTTCCAGGTACTCGATGATGGCCAGCGATTGGCCGATGACGTTGCCTTCGTCCTCCAGCGTCGGCAGCAGCATCGCCGGATTGACGGCGCGGTAGGCGTCGCTCAATTGCTCGCCGCCGTTGCGCAGCAGATGTACCGGCGACGCCTCGTACGGCAGTCCCTTCAGGTTCAGCGCGATGCGCACACGGTACGCGGCCGAGCTGCGGAAGTAGGTGTACAACTTCATCGCGCGCGCTCCGCGTAGTGCGTCACCGTTTGCGCGATGGCGCCGAAGATGCTGGCGCCCTGCGCGTCCTTCATCTCGATGCGGACGCTGTCGCCGAACTTGAGGAACGGCGTTTGCGGTTTGCCGCCCTCGATGGTTTCGTACATGCGCACTTCGGCCAGGCAGCAGTAACCCACGCCGCCGTTGGCGATGCTGGATCCGTGCAGGCTGCCCTGCTTGTTCGACACCGTGCCGGAACCGATGATGGTGCCGGCCGCCAGCTCGCGCGTGGCGGCGGCGTGCGCCACCAGCTGCGCGAAGTTGAAGCTCATGTCTTCGCCGGCGTTCGGCTTGCCGAACGGCTGCCGGTTCAGGTCCACCAGCAGCGGCAGGCGCAGCTTGGTGTCGGCCCAGTCCGCGCCCAGTTCGTCCGGCGTGACGGCGACCGGCGAGAACGCGCTGGCGGCCTTGGACTGGAAGAAGCCGAAGCCCTTGGCCAGTTCGTTCGGGATCAGATTGCGCAGCGAGACGTCGTTGACCAGCATGACCAGGCGGATCGCCTTCGCCGCGTCGTCGACCGAGACACCCATGCCCACGTCGCCGGTGATGACGGCGACTTCCGCTTCCAGGTCGATGCCCCAGTCTTCCGACAGCGCGTAGATGGCGTCGCGCGGGCCGATGAAACTGTCCGAGCCGCCCTGGTACATCAGCGGGTCGGTGTAGAACGAGGCCGGCACGTCGGCGTTGCGCGCCTTGCGCACCAGCTCGACGTGGTTGATGTAGGCCGATCCGTCCGCCCATTGATAGGCGCGCGGCAGCGGCGAGTGGCATTGCTGCTGGTCGAAGGGCTTGGCGTCGACCGCGTCGCCGCTGTTCAGCGTCGCGTAGACCTGCTCCAGGCGGGCCGCGACCAGATCCCAATGATCCAGCGCGTGCTGCAGCGTGGCGGAGATCTTCGGCACGTGCTGGTATTGCGTGAGATCGCGGCTGACCACGACCAGGCGGCCATCGCGGCTGCCGTCCTTCAGGGTGGCGAGCTTCATGCCGACACCTCCGCCGCCGGCGCGTGCATCCACGCGGCGTGCTTGGGCGCCTTGCGGGTCCTGGACCACTCTTCCAGCATCTCCCATTTGACTTCGTCGAGCTTTTGCATCATCTCCGGGGTGCCGGTGTTGACCGCCAGTTCCAGCCGATGGCCGTTAGGATCGAAGAAGTAGATCGACTTGAAGATGGTGTGGTTGACCGGGCCGATGACGCTGACGCCGCCGGCGACCAGGCGCTCTTTCGCGGCCAGTAGTTCATCCATGGTCTCGACTTCCATCGCCAGGTGCTGCACCCAGGCCGGCGTGTTCTGGTCGCGGTCCATCGGCGCCTGCGTCGGCAGTTCGAAGAAGGCCAGCACGTTGCCGTGGCCGGCGTCCAGGAACACGTGCATGTACGGATCCGGCGCCTTGGTCGAGGGCACTTCGTCCTCGGCGATGGCCAGCACGAAGTTCATGTTCAGGTGCTTGACATACCACTCGACGGTTTCTTTGGCGTCCTTGCAGCGGTAGGCCACGTGGTGAATTTGCTTGATTTTCATAGGTGTCTCCAACTTGGTTGCCACATTAGATGACAGTTTCAGATATCATACAAACAGTATTTTTCCTTCGATTTATCAGAATCTCTTATGAATCCCAGCTTGCGACAAATGCGGGCGCTGGTGGCGCTGGCGAAGACCGGCAGCTTCACACTGGCCGCCGACCACCTCAACGTGACGCAATCGGCGCTGAGCGGCCAGATCAAGGAGCTGGAACAGATGCTCGGCGTGCGCGTGGTCGAGCGTACCACGCGCAAGACGCAGCTGTCGGAGCAGGGACGCGAACTGTACCCGCTGTTCGATAAGATGCTGCACGACCTCGACCGCGCGATGGCCGACATCGCCAGCCGCAAGGCGCTGAAGCAGGGATCGGTGCGGGTGGCAGCGCCGCAGATGCTGTCGTGCACGCTGCTGCCGGAGGTGATCGCCGCCTACCGCGTCCGTCATCCGGAAATCCAGGTGCGGTTGGCCGACAGCCCGGTCGAGCAGGTGGCGGCGCGGGTGTTCAGCGGCGAGGCCGACTTCGGCATCGGCCCGGAGCGCGACGCCACCGCCGAGATCGAAGCGCGGCCGCTGTTTGAAATGCCGTTCGTGGTGGTGTATCCGCCGGATCACGAACTGGAGCGGCGCGAGCGCATCACCTGGACCGACGTCGACCAGTTCCCGTTCATCGCCTTGCAGGGTCAGTTCACCGAGCGGCTGTTGCGCGATATGCACGTCTCGTTCCGCGAACTGTCGCTGAGCCCGTACAACGAAGTGACCTTCATGACCACCGCGCTGGCCATGGTGCACGCGCGGCTGGGCATCACCGTCTGCCTGCCGTATGCGGAGAAGATGGTGCAGCTGTACGGCCTGAGAATGCGGCCGCTGGTGGACCCGGCGCTGACGCGGCGCTTCGTCGTCTACACCCGCAACGCGCGCGCGCTGTCGCCGGCGGCGGAAAGTTTTGTCATTTTTTTACAGGAATTTGTCGCGGCGCATGAGTGGAATTTGCCCGCGATTTGACAGTCTTGCCAGTTGTAAAAATCTGTTGCACTTAATTTATTGTCGTATGGAATGTCGCGTGTGTATGCTGTGCGCCTATGAATATTCTGCACATCGATTCCTGCGCCCTGGGCGACAGCAGCGCCTCGCGCCAATACACCGCCGCCATCGTTTCTCAACTGACGATCGCCGACCCGCAAGCCAATCTGCTGTATCGCGACCTGGCTGCGGCCCCCCTCTCACACGCCAGCGGACCGCTGCTGCAAGTGCTGAGCGAACGATGGGATGCCAGCATTCCCATGAGCACCGAACTCAGTGCCGAGGCCTTGCAAAGCGCATCGCTGCTGCAAGAGTTTCATGACGCCGACCTGGTCGTCATCGGCGCGCCGATGCACAACTATTCCGTGCCGTCGACGCTGAAGGCCTGGCTGGATCGCCTGCTGGAATTGACCGCTTTGAAAGCATGCAAGGAAGACAATGCCAACAAGCGCGTGATCCTGGTGACCTCCAGCTGCACCTTCGTCGGCAACACGCCGATGGAATCGTTGATGGACCACCATGAAACGCTGTTGAAGGCGGCCTTCACCTCGCTGGGCGTCACCCGGCAGCATGTGCTGCGCAACAACACCGATCTGTCGCAACCCCTGGAGTTCAAAGCAGCAGCGTGATGTTAGCGCTATCGATGTTCTATAATTTAGCATCATGACTGCAGACACCATCGCCATCAACCAAAGGATGGATCAGTTCGACGGCCATCACAGCGTATGGCTGTTCGGCTACGGCTCGCTGATCTACAAGGCCGACTTCCCTTACCTGCAACGCCGCCCGGCGAGCATCGCCGGCTGGACGCGGCGTTTCTGGCAAGGCTCGCACGACCATCGCGGCACGCCGGAAGCGCCGGGCCGCGTGGTGACCATCATCGAAGAGGCCGGCGCGATCTGCCACGGCATGGCCTACCTGATCACGCCGGAAGTGTTCGCCCATCTCGACCACCGCGAAAAGAACGGCTATCTGCGGCTGGCCATTCCCATCGCCTTCGACGACGGCGACCAGGTCGAAGGCCTGGTCTACATCGCCACGCCGGACAACACCGCCTTCCTCGGCGCGGCCTCCGAGCAGGAAATCGCGCACCACATCGCCCGTTCCGCCGGCCCCAGCGGCCCGAACAGCGATTACCTCAACCATCTGGCCAACGCCTTGCGCGAGCTGGGCCGGCACGACCAGCACGTGTTCGACATCGAGCGGCATCTGGCCGTCTTGCAGCGCGCGCCTTCAGAATAAATCCAACTGGCCCGCGTCGGCCGCCTTGGCGCGCGCGCCCAGCGGCGGCACCACCAGCGGCCGGGTGAATTGCGACGCGTCCAGCGTGTGGAAGCGGCTGCCGTGTCCGGCCAGGCCGAGCCGTTCGCTGGCGATCTTGACCCGCTGCCGTATCAGCTCGGCCCACACGCCCTCGCCCTTCATGCGGGTGGCGAAGTTGCTGTCGTAGTCTTTACCGCCGCGCATTTCGCGGATGCGGTTCATCACGCGCTGCGCCCGCTCCGGGAAGTGTGCCTCCAGCCATTGATGGAACAACGGCGCCACCTCCCACGGCAGGCGCAGCACGGTGTAGTGCGCGCTGACGGCGCCGGCTTCCTTGACCGCCTCCAGGATTTTTTCAATATCCGGCTCGGTGATGAAGGGAATGATGGGCGCGATGCTGACTGCGACCGGAATGCCGGCGTCGGTCAGCGTGCGGATGGTGCGCAAGCGCCGCGCCGGCGCCGCCGCGCGCGGTTCCAGCGTGCGCGAGATCGCCGGGTCCATCGTGGTCAGCGTGATGGCGACGCCGGCCTGGTGCCTGGCCGCCATCGCGGACAGGATGTCGATGTCGCGCTCGATCAGCGAGGACTTGGTGATCAGCCCGACCGGGTGCTGGCATTCCTGCAGCACTTCCAGCACGCGGCGCGTGAGTTTCAGTTCGCGCTCGCAGGGCTGGTAGGCGTCGGTGTTGACGCCGAGCGCGATCGATTGCGCTTCGTAGCCCGGCTTGGCCAGCTCGCGCCGCAACACCTCCGGCGCGTTGACCTTGGCGAAGATCTTGCTCTCGAAATCCATGCCCGGCGACAGGCCGAGATAGCTGTGCGTCGGCCGCGCGAAGCAGTAAATGCAGCCGTGCTCGCATCCCCGGTAGGGATTGAGCGAGACGCTGAACGGCAAGTCCGGCGATGCGTTGCGGCTGAGGATGGATTTGCAGTGTTCGTCGGTGACCTGGGTTTTCCATGGCGCGGCTTGCTCTTCTTCGCGCTCCCAGCCGTCGTCGTAAGCTTCGCGCGCGTTGACCTCGAAACGGCCTTGCAGGTTCGATACCGCGCCCCGCCCCTTTTGCGCCTTCAGCGAAGGCGGAGGGAGCATCACGTGCTCGTGGTTGTTTTCATCGTGGGACATGGCATCGGCCTGAATACTGTATATATATACAGTATTTTATGCCTGCGAAACGCACAGATCAAGCGAAATATCAATGGTGCGGGGCCGCCGCTTGGGCGCGCGGAGGCTAGCTGGTATCATGCAGGGCTTCCGGGAGAGCACCTCTCCGCGCGCCATGCGCGCCCCCACCCTACACGAGTACAACATGATTAATTCAACTCAAGCACTGCCGTCTTTTTTCAGCCGGATTTCGATCGCCATCGGCGCCTTCTTCCGCGCCCTGTCCGACGCTGAATACGCTGCGCGCCTGAACCGCATCGACGACCCGATGCCGCAACCGGCCGCCGCGCCCGCTCCTGCCCCCGTTCCTGCGCCCGCACCAGCGCCCGCCCCTGCGCCCGCCGCCGCGCCGATCATCCTGCGCGAAGCGACGCCCGACGCCGCGCTGCAACTCCTGAGCCTGTTCCAACGCGAAGCCCGCCTGATCGACTTCACCCAGGAAAACCTGAGCGCCTATTCGGACGCCGACATCGGCGCCGCCGCGCGCGTGGTGCATGAAGGCTGCAGCAAGGTGCTGCGCGAGCACTTCACCATCGAACCGGTGCGCGCCGAAGCCGAAGGCAGCCGCATCGAACTGGCGGAAGGCTTCGACGCCGCCGCCGTACGTCTGACCGGCAACGTGGTCGGCAAGGCGCCGTTCCGTGGCGCCTTGAGCCATCGCGGCTGGCGCGCGTCCAACGTGCGCCTGCCGAAACTGGCCGAAGCGCACGACGCCGCCATCCTGGCCCCGGCGGAGGTGGAGTTATGAGCGATCCACGCTACGCCATCGGCATCGACCTCGGCACCACGCACAGCGCGCTGTCGTATGTGGACCTGCAAGCCAGCGACGGCGAAAAGACCCGACACGGCGTGCTGGCGATTCCCCAGCTGACCGCGCCCGGCACGGTGGAAGAGCTGCCGCTGCTGCCGTCCTTCCTGTACCTGCCGCACGCCGACGAACTGGCGCCGGGCGATTTGAGCCTGCCATGGCCGCAGTCGGCCGAAGAACAAAGCGGCGTGGCCGGCGAGATGGCTCGCAGCCGTGGCGCCACCACGCCGATCCGCCTGGTGTCGAGCGCGAAGAGCTGGTTGAGCCATCCCGGCGTCGACCGCCGCTCCGCGCTGCTGCCGAACGACGCGCCGGAGGAAGTCACGCGCGTCTCGCCGCTGGAGGCGTCGACCCGCTACCTGTCGCACCTGCGCAAGGCTTGGGAGCAGGCGCACCCCGACGCGCCGTTCGGCGAACAGGCGGTCACCGTCACCATTCCCGCGTCGTTCGATCCGGGCGCGCGCGAGCTGACCGCCGATGCGGCGCGCGCGGCCGGCTACACCAACCTGACCTTGCTGGAAGAGCCGCAAGCGGCCCTGTATAGCTGGATCCAAGGCAGCGAAGGCCGCTGGCGCAAGGACGTCAAGCCGGGCGACATCATCCTGGTGGTGGACGTGGGCGGCGGCACCAGCGACTTCTCGCTGATCGCCGTGCTGGAACGCGACGGCGTGCTGGAACCGCACCGCATCGCGGTCGGCGATCACATCCTGCTCGGCGGCGACAATATGGACCTGGCGCTGGCCCATCTGGTGGCGCGCAAGCTGGCCGCCAACGGCACGCAGCTGGATGCGTGGCAGATGCGCGCGCTGACCTACGGCTGCCGCAGCGCCAAGGAAAAACTGCTGGCCGACGCCAGCGTCGAGACCTGGCCTATCGTCGTGCCGAGTCGCGGCTCGAAACTGATCGGCGGTTCGATCCGCACCGAACTGACGCGCGATGAGGTGACGACCTTCATCCTCGACGGTTTCTTCCCTGCGGTGGAAGCGTCGGCGCGGCCGGCGGTGCGCACCCGCGCCGGCCTGACGCAGCTTGGCCTGCCGTATGCGCAGGACGCGGGCATCACGCGCCATCTGGCGGCGTTCCTGGCGCGCCAGGTCGGCGCCACCAGCGAACTGGAAGGCTATGCCGGCAAGCAGAACGCCGACGCGACTTTCCTGCATCCGACGGCGGTGCTGTTCAATGGCGGCGTGTTCAAGTCGGATCTACTGGCGCAGCGCATCATGGGCACGCTCAACGACTGGCTTTACCTCGAAGGCGCCGAGACCGCGCGCATGCTCGACGGCGCCGATCTCGATCTGGCGGTGGCGCGCGGCGCGGCCTACTACAGCTACGTGCGTCGCGGCAGCGGCGTGCGGATTCGCGGCGGCACGGCGCGTTCGTACTACGTCGCGATCGAATCGGCGATGCCGGCGATTCCCGGCATGGAGCCGCCGATCCAGGCGCTGTGCGTGGCGCCGTTCGGCATGGAGGAAGGCAGCGAGATCGAATTGCCGAATCAGGAATTCGGTTTGGTGGTCGGCGAGCCGGTGCAGTTCCGCTTCTTCGGTTCGTCGGTGCGTCGCCAGGACCAGATCGGCGATCTGCTCGATTTCTGGGGCGCCGATGAGCTGATCGAAATGAACGAGATCGAAGCCAACCTGTCGCCGGAAGGCCGCGTGGCGGGCGATGTGGTGCAGGTGCGCTTGCATGCGATGGCGACCGAGTCCGGCACGCTGGAGCTGCAGGCGGTGGCCAACGACGGCCAGCGCTGGAAGGTGGAGTTCGACGTTCGCGCGGCATGAGTAAATACGTCGTCAGCATCGACCTCGGCACCACCAACACGGTGATGGCCTATGCGGAAGCCGGCAGCGCCGAGATCCGGCTGTTCGAGATCGATCAGCTGACGGCGCCCGGCGAGATCGGTGCGGCGGCGTTGCTGCCGTCCCTGCGCTATCACCCGGCGCAGGGTGAGTTGGCGGACGGCGAGACGCAACTGCCGTGGCGCCTGGACGATGTGGCCGGCCTGTCGCAAGTGGTGGTGGGCCGCCTGGCGCGGAAGCTGGGCGCGCAGGTGCCGGGCCGCGTGGTGGCCAGCGCCAAGAGCTGGCTGTCGCATCCTCAGGTGGATCGCATGGCGGCCATCCTGCCCTGGGGTGCTGAGGCCGATGTCGCCAAGGTGTCGCCGGTGGCGGCCAGCGCTTCGTATCTGGCGCATCTGCGCGGCGCGTGGAATACGCGCTATCCCGCGCATCCGCTGGAACAACAGCAAATCGTATTAACCATTCCCGCTTCGTTCGACGAGGGCGCGCGCGCGCTGACGCTAGAGGCCGCGCACATGGCTGGCCTGCCCGGCCTGCGCTTGCTGGAGGAACCGCAGGCGGCGTTCTACGACTGGCTGTTCCGCCAGCGTGCGACGTTGACGGCGGATCTGGCCGAGACGCGCCTGATCCTGGTGTGCGACGTGGGCGGCGGCACCACCGACTTCAGTCTGATCAAAGTGGAGATGACCGATGGGCAGCCGCGCATCAGCCGCATCGGCGTCGGCAATCATCTGATCCTCGGCGGCGACAATATGGACCTGGCGCTGGCGCACCTCGTCGAGTCGCGCCTTGCCGCAGCCGGCGGTGCGGCTGGCGGCACCGCGGAGCGGCTGTCGTCGAGCCGCCTGTCGCAGCTGGCGGAGCGCTGCCGCGCGGCGAAGGAACAGCTGCTGGCGGCGGACGCGCCCGAGCGCACCACGGTGACGCTGCTGGGCTCCGGCTCTCGCTTGATCGGCGGCTCCCGTTCCGTCGACCTGACACGCGACGAAGTGAGCGCGCTGGTGGTGGACGGCTTCTTTCCCCTCAACGCAGCGCAGGAAGCGGCAAGGCGCGGACGCGGCGCCATCGTCGAATTCGGCCTGCCCTACGCCAGCGACGCCGCCATCACGCGTCACCTGGCCAGCTTCCTGATGCAGCATGCCGCCGCCGCGCGCGAAGCGCTCGGCCTGCCGGCGGACCACGCGGGCATACCGGTGCCGGACACGCTGCTGCTGAACGGCGGCGTGTTCCGCGCCGACGCCCTGGCGCGCAGGTTGGAGGCGGTGCTGGCGCAATGGCGTGGCGCAGCGCTGCGGATTCTGCACAACGACAATCCCGACGTCGCGGTCGCGCGCGGCGGCGCAGCTTACGCGCTGGGCCAATCGGGTCTGGCGCCGGTGATCGGCGGCGGCTCCGCGCGCAGCTACTTCCTGCTGCTGGACGATGAAGCACATGCCGACAAGCCGCGCCGCGCGGTCTGCATCCTGCCGCGCGGCAGCGCGGAGAATCGCGAAGTCCTGCTGGCCGATCGCAGCTTCGCCCTGCGCCTCGGCCGGCCGGTGCGCTTCCACCTGGCTTCGTCGACGTCCGACGCGGCCGCGCCGCAAGCTGGGGAGCTGGTCGACCTGCAACCCGGCGAATACGTCCAGTTGCCGCCGATCGCCACGGTGCTGCGCGACAGCGGCGCGTCCGGCGCCCGCAAGGAAATCCCGGTGCGGCTGGCGGCATCGCTGAGCGAAGTCGGCACGCTGGAGGTGCACTGCGTCGCCAGCGAGGACGCGCAGCGCTGGCTGCTGGAGTTCCAACTACGCGGCGACGCGGCGCCGCCCAGCAACGATGAAGGCGCGATGCCGGCGGGTCTGGGCGCCGCCATTGAAAAAATCGACCGCATCTTCGGCAGCCGCGCGCAGCAGGTCGAGCTGAAAGAAGTGAAGCAACTGCGCGCACAGCTCGAACAGCTGCTGGGCAGCCGTGAAAGCTGGCACACGCCGCTGCTGCGCCGCCTGTTCGACGCACTGTTGGAACGCGCCAAAGGCCGCCGCCGCTCGTCCGAGCATGAACGCGCGTGGCTCAATTTAAGCGGCTACTGCCTGCGTCCCGGCTTCGGCCACACGCTGGACGAGTGGCGCATCGACCAGCTGTGGGCGATGTACGAAACCGGCATCCAGCACCACAAGGACAGCCAGGTCTGCGCGGAATGGTGGACGTTGTGGCGCCGCGTGACGGGCGGCTTGAGCGTCGCAGCGCAATTGCGCGTGCTGGACGATTTCGCCTTCAACGTGCAGGCCGATGCGCAGGAACGCGGACGCCGCCCGGTCACGCTGGTCAATGGCAGCGAGGAGGACATGCTGCGCCTGGGCGCGTCGCTGGAGCGCATTCCGGGCAATTACAAAGCCGAAATCGGCGCGTGGATGCTGGGACAATTGGAGGCGGCCAACAAGGCGGCGGCCAAAGCAGCACTCAACAAGACCCGCAGCGGCGCGGCCGATGCCGCCAAGGCCGAAGCGACGCAAGGCCGCTTTCTGTGGGGCCTGAGCCGCGTCGGCGCGCGCCAGCCCTTCCACGGCAGCGCTCACGATGTGGTGGAGGCCTCCGTGGTCGAACAATGGCTGGCCGCGATACTGGCATTGGATTGGAAGAAGGTGGAGCCGGCCGGCTTCGCCGCATCGCACCTGGCCCGCATGACCGGCGACCGCTCGCGCGACATCAACGAAGCGCTACGCGCGGAAATCCTGCGGCGGCTGTCCGCAGCAGGCGCTCCCGCCAACTGGAGCGCGATGGTGCGTGAAGTCGTGCAACTCGATCAAGCCGACGAAAAACGCATGCTGGGCGACGCCCTCCCGCCCGGCCTCAAGCTAATCGCCTGAAGCGACGTAGCCAGCCTGCTGCGCGACGAAACCGTCGAACGCGTCGATCAGCGGAGTGAATTGGTGCTCGTTATTTTCCAGTTGCGCCAGCGCGTAGACCGTGGCTTCCAGCGTCGACAGCTGGTCCGGCAAATGCGCTTTGCGGATCAGGTAGTGCGACGGCGGCGTGTCGCGCAGCGGCAGACGCGGTAGCGATTGCAGCGCGGGATTCAAGTAAAGCATCTTGCGACTCTTGCGCCACGTGCCGTCCAATACCACCAGCCGCAATTGCTGCGGCTCGCGCAGCCAGGCCGGATCGAACGGAATCGGCGACGCCAGGCCGAGCAACTTGTCGGCCGCGGTGTCAGGGTAGAGCAACACGTTTCGGCGATCAGGCGACAGCAGATTCCGCAACCGATCGGCGTCGAATGTCTCGCCCACTTCCAACCGGCTGTTGGCCAGGCTTAGATGAAGCAAGCGCGCGCTGCCCTTGGCGTTGGCGACTTCCATCGGATGCTGCAGGATCAGCACCTCCACCTGATTGGAGAGCGCCGTCACCCAGCGACATATGCAGGTACGCAGCGGGCGCTGGCAGGTTGCGCAGAGCGGGCGTGTTGTGTGTGGTGCGCTGTCGGTACCGGTCGTCATGGACGCCATTGTACCGAAGCGCTGCGGGGCTTAGAACTCTTCCCAGTCGCCGCCTTCGGTGGCGGCGGCCGTTACACGTTTGGCCGCAGGCTTGCTGGCCGGCTTGGCGGCCGGCGCGGCGACGGCCTTGGGACGTTTCAGCGGCGCGACGACGAGCGACGGTGCGCGCACCAAGGCCGGCTGCGCCGGCGGCAAGCTGCGCGCGTCCAGCTTGAACACGCTGACCACGTCCGCCAGCTTGGCCGACTGCTCCTGCATCGATTCGGCCGCCGCCGCAGCCTCCTCCACCAGCGCCGCGTTCTGCTGCGTCACCTGGTCCATCTGCGTGATCGCATCGTTCACCTGGGCGATGCCGATGCTCTGCTCTTCGCTGGCGTTGCTGATCTGGGTCATGATCTGCGTGACGCGGCTGATGCTCTGGACGATTTCGTCCATCGTCTGACCGGCCTTGTCGACCAGGTCCGAACCCAGCGCCACTTTGCGCACCGAGTCGTCGATCAAACCCTTGATGTCCTTGGCGGCGGAGGCCGAACGCTGCGCCAGATTGCGCACCTCCGAGGCCACCACCGCGAATCCGCGTCCCTGCTCGCCGGCGCGCGCCGCTTCCACCGCCGCATTCAGCGCCAGGATATTGGTCTGGAACGCGATGCTGTCGATGACCGAAATGATGTCGACGATCTTGCGCGAGGAATCGTTGATCGATCCCATGGTGTCGACCACCTGCCCCACCACCAAGCCGCCACGGCTGGCGATCTCCGATGCGCTGATCGCCAGCTCGTTGGCCTGGCGCGCGTTCTCGGCGTTGAAGCGCACGGTCGATGTCAGCTCCTCCATCGACGACGCGGTCTCCTCCAGTGAACTGGCTTGCTCCTCGGTGCGCGACGACAGGTCCTGGTTGCCGGCGGCGATCTCGCTCGACGCCGTCGCCATCAACTCAGTGCCGTTGCGCACCTGTCCGACGATGTTGACCAGGTTGGAGTTCATGGTTTTCAGGGCGTTCATCAATTGTCCGGTTTCGTCGCTGCTGTGCACCTGGATATCGCTGGTCAGGTCGCCCGAGGACACGGTCTCCGCGACCTTCACCGCTTCATTGATCGGGCGCGTGATGGTGCGAGTGATCCACCACGCGGCGACGATGCCCATCGCGATCGCGGCCATGCCCAGCATAATCAGCAGCGCGCGGCCGCTCTTGTACTGTTGCTGGATATCGGCGGCGGCCGCGTCCAGCAAGGCTTCCTGCTTCTCGGTGAAGGTTTTCAGCGCGGCCAGGTAGCGGATGCGGCTCTGGGTCATGTCGCCTTCATAGATCTTGCGGCCGGTATCCAGATCGCCGGCGTTCTTCGCCACGAACACCGCCTTGCGGAAGTCGGTGTAGCTCTTGCGCGTGTCCAGTACCTGCTTAAACAGCGGCTTGAGTTCTTCGTTGTCGAGGGACTTGCCAATCTGGTCCTGGATCTGCGTGGCGCGTGCCGAGGATCCGGCCATCAAGGCCTCCAGGTTTTTTTGATCGGCCGGGTCGGCGACCATCCACGCGCCGGTGGTGCGGGCGGCGTTGACTTCGATGATCTTGCCCCATTCCGCGGTCAGACGTTCGTCGCGGATCTTCACGTTGATCATCTCATCGGTCAGCGCGCTGGCGCTGCTGAGGCGCAGGATGCCGATGACCGTCATCGCCGTCAACAACAGCAGGATGAGTGAGAAGCCGAAACCGAGGCGCGTACCGATCTTCAGATTGTTCATGGCGGACTCCTAGCATAAAAGTCTGGTTTGTCCAGTTCATGCTAGCACCAAATGTCCAAAAACTATCGCTTGAGAAAGAAAGATTATGCGCTGCGGTGCAGCATTCACCCGTTCACCGTGGTCGCGCCCAGCAGTTCTTCGACGCCGGCGATGGCGGCCGGATCCTTGATGACGGCGCGCAGCCACACATGCAAGGGCATCTCGCCCCAGCTCGCGGCCTTGTCGGCCAGGTAGGCGACTGGACTGTGGGGCTCGGTGCTGCGGAAGAAATCCGCTACGAGGCGCAGCTGCAGCAAGGCTTGCGCACGATTCTGCGGCGTACCGCCGAGCGTCGTGGTAGCGCTGCCAACGGCCGCCTCGCCGCCGCCCGTCGACGCGACGATGGCGCCCGCCGGCGCCAGGCTTCGAACCACGGACAGCAGGACTTCCTTGGCCGCGCTGAATCCGGGACCATCCGCGCCGAGTTGCGTATCTACCACGCGTTCCAGGCCGGAGAGCATGGCAAGACAGTATTCGGCGTCGTCCAGTTGCGCGGCCGGCGCTTCCTTGACCAGCGCCGGGGTGCGCGACAAGAGCCAGAACAGGTTGCCGATGCGTTGATCGTAGTCGCCGTCGTCGGCCGGCGGATACAGGCCGTCCCAGTAATGCTCGCACAGACCGGCCAGCACCGCGTAGCCGTCGCCGAGGCCACGCAGGCCGCGCGTCCTGGCCTCGGCCTCGGCCAGCCAGACCGCCAGACGCAAGTCCTTGCTGCGCGATTCGATCATGCCGGCGCAGCGGGAGGCGACGAAGTCCCAATCGGCCTCCTTCAGCGCGGACAGCCATTCTCCCTGGTCCAATGTCGGATCGTCGTATTGGCGCGCCTGCGCGATCTGGTCCACTTCGCTGCTGAAGGAGAGATCGTCGCCGCAGCTTTTGTCGGCGCTGATGGGCAGCAGCAGTTGTGCGATGCTAAACATGGCGTTCTCCTATTTGATCGTGTATTTGAACTGCCCCTTGGCGTTGGCGCCGACCTTGATCCGGGCGATCGCCGCGCCTTGCGCCATTTTCTCCAGCACCGCTGCGGCGATTTCCGGCAGCAGCGTGCCGTTGAGCATATGATCGACATTGCGGGCGCCGGAATCGACTTCGGTGCAGCGGGTCAGCACAGCGTCGACCAGTCCGTCGTCCCAGGTGAATTCGGCATGATGGTGCTCGCCGATGCGCCGCCCGATGTGCGCCAGCTTGAGGGCGATGATCCGCGCCAGCACATCGTCCGGGATCGGATAGTACGGCACCACTTTCAACCGACCGAGGAAGGCAGGCTTGAAATACTTAATCAATTGGGGACGCAGCAGATCCTCCAGCGCGTCCGGCGCCGGCGGCCGCTCCTGGTTCAGGCAGGCCTGCATGATGGCGGCCGATCCCGCGTTGGAGGTGGCAATGATGATGGTGTTGCGGAAGTCGATCTCACGCCCTTCGGCGTCGTCCATCACGCCTTTGTCGAAGACCTGGAAGAATAATTCGGTCACATCGGGATGGGCCTTTTCGATTTCATCGAGCAGCACCACGCTGTAGGGATTGCGCCGCACCGCCTCGGTCAGCACGCCACCCTGGCCGTAGCCGACGTAGCCGGGCGGCGAGCCTTTCAGGCCGGAGACGCTGTGTGCTTCCTGGTATTCGCTCATGTTGATGGTGATGAGTTTGCGCTCGCCGCCATACAGTTGATCGGCAAGCGCCAGCGCGGTCTCGGTCTTGCCGACGCCTGACGGACCCACGAACAGGAACACACCTTTCGGCTTGTTCGGGTCATCCAGGTTGGCGCGCGCGGTGCGTACCCGCTGCGCCACCGCTTCGATGGCGTGCGGCTGGCCGAGTATGCGGGCCTGCAAGGCGTCCTTCAGATTCAGGACGGTGCGGATTTCGTCCTTGACCATCTTACCCAGCGGGATGCCGGTCCAGCCGGAGACGATGGCGGCCACGGTCGCGGCGTCGACTTCCAACGGCACCATCGGCGTATCGCCCTGCAGGCCCGCCAGTTCCGCCTTGAGCGCCTGCACGTCGGCCGCGCCGTCGGCCTCCGCGCGCAGGCGCGTGATCGCAGCGACGATGGACTGCTCGCGCCGCCATGCTTCGCTGTGCGCCGTATGGGCCGCTTGCAGTCCGGCGCGGACCTCCGCCAGCTGTTGCAGGCGCCTGCCGCGCTGCGATGTCGGCCGGTCCGCATCGTTCTCACGCGTCAGCGCGGAGATCTCGGCATCGACGCGCGCCATCTCGCTGGCGGAGAATTCGATCAATGCCGGCGTGCCGCTTTGCGCCAGCGCGACCCGGGCGCAGGCGGTATCGAGCACGCCGACCGCCTTGTCCGGCAGCTGACGGCCGGTAATGTAGCGATGCGACAGCCGCACCGCCTCCGTCACCGCTTCGTCGCGGATGCGGATACCAAAGTGAGATTCCATCAACGGCGTCATCGCGCGCAGCATGGCGGCGGCGACATCCTCGGTCGGCTCCTCCACCTTGACTACCTGGAAGCGCCGCGCCAGGGCGGCATCCTTCTCGAAGTACTTCTTGTATTCGCTCCAGGTGGTGGCGGCGATGGTGCGCAATTCACCGCGCGCCAGCGCCGGCTTGAGCAGGTTGGCGGCGTCGTTCTGGCCTGCCGCGCCGCCGGCGCCTATCATCGTGTGCGCCTCGTCGATGAAGAGAATGATGCCGTGCGGGCTTTGCTTCACTTCGTCGATGACGTTTTTGAGACGGTTCTCGAACTCGCCCTTGACGCTGGCACCGGCCTGCAAAAGGCCCATGTCCAGCGCGCGGATCTCCACGCCGCGCAGCACTTCCGGCACGTGCTCCGCCGCGATGCGGATCGCCAGCCCTTCCACCACCGCCGTCTTGCCGACGCCGGCCTCGCCGGTGAGAATGGGATTATTCTGGCGACGCCGCAGCAGGATATCGATCAGCTGGCGGATCTCCTTCTCGCGGCCGATCACCGGATCGAGCTTGCCTTCGCGCGCCAATGCGGTCAGGCTGATGGTGAATTGGTCCAGCGCCGGCGTGCGCGGCCCGGACTGCGGCGCCAGATCGGCCAGTGGCGCAGTGGGGGTGACACTGGGTTCCTCCTGCGATCCCTGGGTGTATTTTTCCAGCTTGTGTTTGACCTCATCGATCGGAATGCGCGCGAACAGCGGCGAGGCGCGTTGCGCCAACTGCGCCAGTTCCGGCTCGGTCAGTAGCGCCACCAGCAGATGCCCGCTGCGGATGCGGTCCGGCTGCGTCGTCGACAACGAGGCGATCAGCCACGCGTGCTCCAGCAGCAGCGGCAGGTGGCGCGAGAACACCGGGGTGCGGGTGCTGCCGGTCTTGAACTGGCTGACCTCACGATGCAGGTCCGCCTCCAGCGCATCGATGCCGATGCCGCAGGCGCGCACGATCAGCGCCGCATCGCAGCGCTCCTGCTCCAGCAAGGCCAGGAACAGATGCTCGACTTCGACTTCATACTGACCCAGCGCGACGCAAATACTCGCCGCGCGCGTGGCGGCCAGCCGGGAAGTGTCGTTCAACTTGCCGATCAGCGTTTTTAAATTCAGGTTCATGTTCAGGCTCCGCGTCCACTACGGTTGATCGAATAGTGCTGCGACGAAGGCTGCAGCACCGCGTCGAAGCTGACCGCTTCGCTGTAAGGCATGCCGGCCAGCGTTGCGCTGATGGCGAAGCGCACGCGGTTGATGGCCCCGGGTTCGCGCTCCAATCGCGCCTGCACGTTGCGCAGCCGTGGCTCGTGGCGGTCGATGGCCGCCTTCAACGCCGCGCAGATGCGGGCGCGGTCCTCGCTGCTGCTCAGGCACATGCCGGCGAAGTCGATCAGGCCGTAGTTGACGATGGAGCGGGCGCATTCCGGATACGCCGCCAACATCGATGCCGGCAGCGCGCAACGGGTGTTGAGCAGGTCTTCCAGGTCGCGCGCCACGGAATCCTTGAATTGTTCGAGCGTCAAGCCGTCGACGTCATGCTCGCCGAGCAGACGGTCCAACAGACCGGGAGTAAAACCGTTCATCGCAAGCCCCCGAAAAAAAAGCCAGGCCAGGCCGGCCTGGCCGAAAAGCGCGCCGCGATGCCCACCGCGGCGGCCGTGGAGACCCATCGTGTGCTCAAACGATGCGGTTGGTGGACAAGTCCCAACCGCCGGAGGTGTTGCCGCCGGCGCCGCCGCTGATTTTTTGCTGCGTGTACTTCCACTTGATCTTGGAGAATTTGAACGCCACGTCCTCGGTGAGGATGTCGCCTTCCTCCACGGCCGGCGACACGGCGCCGATCAGCACATTGTCGATTTCGATCTCGAAGTACTTGACGCGCTCGCCCTGTGCGTCGGCGCGCATGAACTCGAACCGGGCCTTGGGGATGGTGCGGCCGGCCGAGCAGGTTTGCAGCAGGATCGGCGACGCCAGGTCGGCCAGCTTGGAGATCACGATGTCGCGATGCTCGCAACGCTCGGCGGTGTGGCCGCCGCCGGTGGAGGCGGTGGCGGATTTCGGCTGCTCGACGCCGAAGCTGACCGATTTGCACTCGATCCAGTCCTTGTGGCGGTCATCGTTGGACTCGCCCTTGATGCCATCAATGTACAGATAGACGTCGATTGCCATTGCATGCTCCTGTCTCAGGTTGTTGTGGAAGATGATTAGTTGGTCGACTGCGGCAACTCCGCGACCAGTCGGAGGGAAACCGATAACTCATCGAGCTGGAAGTGCGGACGCAGGAAGGAGACGGCGCGGTACACGCCCGGCCGCCCCGCCACTTCATGCACCTGCACCGACGCCTCGCGCAGCGGGAACTGCGCCTTCTGTTCCTGGCTGGCGTTGTCGTCCAACAGCACATACTTCATCAGCCAGCGATTGAGGAAATCTTCGACATTCGAGGCGGCGGCGAAGCTGCCGATTTTGTCGCGCATCATGGCCTTCATGTAATGCGCGATGCGCGACACCGCGAAGATGTACTGCAGTTGGGACGACAGCACCGCGTTGGCGTTGGCCGCCTCCGAGTTGTACTTCTTCGCCTTCTGCGCCGACTGCGCGCCGAAGAAAGCGGCGTAGGCGGTGTTCTTGCAGTGGACCAGCGAGATGAAACCCAGATCGCTCAGCTCCTTTTCACGGCGGTCGGTAATGGCCACCTCGGTTGGGCACTTGAGCGCGACCTCGCCCTCGTCGGTCTTGAAGGTGTGCGTCGGCAGGTCGTCCACCAGGCCGCCGCCCTCGACGCCGCGAATCGCCGCGCACCAGCCGAAATCGTCGAAGGCCTTGGTCAGCTTGGCGCCAAAGGCGTAGGCCGCGTTACACCACAGGTACTTCTGATGGTCGGTGCCGTCCACTTCCTCGACGAAGTTGAAGCCTTCGACGGTGGTGCCGTCGACCGGATTGAACGGCAGGCGGCCCAGGAAGCGCGGCAGCGCCAGACCGACGTAGCGCGCATCCTCCGATTCGCGGAAGGCCTTCCACTTGGCGTATTCCACGGTATCGAATACCTTGGACAGATCGCGCGGCTTGCCAAGGTCGCCGTAGCTCTCCAGCCCAAACAGCTCGGGCGCCGCCGATGCGATGAACGGTGCATGCGAAGCCGCCGCCACATGCGACATCTGCTCGATGAAGTACATGTCCTCCGGCTGGCGCGAGATCTCGAAGTCGCCCAGCAGAGCGGCGTAAGGCGCGCCACCGAAGGTGCCGAATTCCTCTTCGTAGACTTTCTTGAACATTGAGCTCTGATCGAATTCCAGCGCCGACTGGAAGTCCTTCACCAATTCCCGCTTGGTGGCGTTGAGCATGCGGATCTTCAGGCCCTGGCCGGTGGCGGAATTCTTCACCAGATAATGCAGGCCGGTCCAGCTCTGCTCCAGTTTCTGGAACGCCGGCGCGTGCATGATGGCGCTCAGCTGGCTGGAGATCAGGCGGTCCAGCTCCGCCACCCGCGCGTCCAGCGTCGCCGACAGATTGTTCGACACCACCACCGTCCCTTGCAGCACCTGGCTGACCAGTTCCGAGATGATGTCCTTGGCGCGCTCGTGCTCCACCGTCGACTTGGCGACCTTGCTTTGCTCGACGATCTGGTCCAGCAGGCTATCGCCATCCGCCGCCGGCGGCAAGGCCGCCACTGCTTGATTCGCTTGGGATGGCATGTCAGTTCTCCGTGGTGGGCTTGGTGGTTTTCAGTGTGACCAGCTTGTCGGTGTTGTTGAGTACATCGCTCAGAATGTCTTCCAGCTTGTCGTTGCCGGCCAACTTGTTGCGCAGGTCGGCCAGCTTGCCGCGCGCCTCCAGAAGTTTGCTGAGCGGCTCGACTTGCCGCACCACCGATTCCGGCCGGAAGTCGGCCATCGACTTGAAGCGCAGTTCCACATTGAAGCTGCTGTCGTCGCCACTGAGCTGGTTCGGCACCTGGAAGCGCGCCACCGGCTCGACGCCGCCCAGCACCTCATCGAAATTTCCGCTGTCGATGTTGACGAACTTGCGATCCTTCAGGCGCTTTTTCTCGGCGTCCGAATTGCCGCCGAAATCGCCGACCACGCCGACCACGAAAGGCAGCTCCTTGTTTTCCATCGCATCGCCGATTTCCACGTCGTAGGTCATTTGCACCCGTGGCGGCCGCACCTTGGTCAGGCGTTTTTGAACACTGTCACCGTTAGCCATACATGCTCCGTAGTAGAAGAAGGATTACTTCAATCCGCCGAAAGGATCGCTGTTGTTGGTTTGATTCCGGGTCGGCGTGGCCGCCGCTTTTTTCGCCGGCGCCGGCGCCGGTGCGGACTTGCGCGCCGCCGGATTCGCCGTCGGCACCAACACGTCTTCGCCAAGGCTGGTGCGCAGCAGCTTCGCCAGATCCTGCGCTTCGGAACGCAGCGATCCGTTCAAGTTGTTTTGCTGGCTCAGGTCCGACAGCGCCTTGGTCGACAGGCGCAAGCCGCTGACGGCGACGATGCTGTTGCCCAGCTTATCGGTTGGGTCGCGCTGCAAGGCCTCCAGCGCGTTCATGATCGCTTCGCCATAGCTGGCGCGGTCGAATTTGATCTGCGCCATGTGCAGCCAGGGCGACTTCTCGGCCGGGAAGTGGGTGGCGGCGCTTTTCAGGATGCCTTGCGCCTTGTCGTTCTGGCCCGCCGCCAGCGCGGTGTCGGCGTCGGCCAGCGCGCGCTCCAGCGTCGATGCCTGCGGCTTCTCGGCGCGGATGGAGTCGCCGTCCGTCGCGCAGCCCGACAACAGCAGCAGGCTCGCCACACAGGGCAACCAGGTTCTTGGTGTGATCATCAGTTCCTCCTTTTCCGTAAGCGGACAGCAGGGGACCCATTATTCATGAACGCAATTGACTGCAATTGCGCTTTCGCAAGCGATGTGCCGTTTCCGTTTTGCTTGAGCCGCCGCAAATTCGGCCGCCGCGTGTTTCGTTCTAATGCATGGATCGCTTGGAGAAAACATGACTGCAACGAAGATAATCGTGATCGCGGCACTACTGGCATTGCAAGGTTGCGCGGACGGTATGCTCGCCGGCCTGCGCAAATCGCCCGAGCTGCCGGACACGCAAAAGCCGGCGCGCGGTGTGGCCATACGCCTGCACGCGAGCCCGAACCTGAACGCCGGCGCAGGCGGCCAACCGCTTGCGCTGGCGACCCGCATCTACAAGCTGCGCCAGCCGGCGGCATTCCAGCGAATCGCGTTCGATGGCTTTCTCAGCCAGCACAGCGAGCGCGAATTGCTCGGCAATGATCTGCTGGAGGTCAAGGAGGTGATGCTGATCCCTGGCCAGCGCTACGAGATCGTCGAGAAGGTCACGCGCGAAGCGTATTACATCGGCGTGGTCGCACTTTTTCGCACGCCGGCGGAGAACCGCTGGCGGCTGGTGTTCGCCGCCGCCGACGGGGAGAAATCCGGCATCACCGTCGGCCTGCATGCCTGCGCGCTCAGCGCGGGTGCGGGCGCCGACCCCATCACCGCCAGCGACGCGGGCAATCCGCTGGCCACCTTGCGCTGCAAATAAACCGGGAGAGGCGATATGAGTATTCCATCCAAAGTCCTGTGGGGAGAAGGATTGTTCCTGCGGCCGCAGCACTTCCAGCAGCAGGACCAATATCACGAGGCGCGGCTGCACCGCACCGCGCAGGCGCTGCATCCCTATCCGTGGGGCGTGCGCGGCATCGAGTGGGATCATGACGCGTTGAAGACCGACCGTCTGCGGCTGCAATCGCTGTCGCTGATTTTCCGCGACGGCGAAATTGTCGACGCCCCGGCGAGCGATCCGCTGCCGCCCGCCGTCGATCTGTCGACGATTCCGCCCAGCGTGCTGGAGATGACGTGGTACGCCGCGCTGCCTTCGCTGGCGCCCGGCGGCGGCAACGCGGCGACGGCGGGCAACGCGCGCTACAGCGAGGTCACGCGTGAGATGGCGGACTTGTACACGCAGGCGGTCGACGCCGACGTCGGCTTTCTAAAGAGCGCCGTGCGGCTGGTGTCGGACCAGGAGCCGCTGGGGGCCTTCGAATGCGTGCCGGTGATCCGGTTGCGGCGCGTCGTCACCGGTGGCTTCGAACCCGATCCATCATTCATTCCACCCGGCCTGTCGATCGCCAGCACTCCGGCGCTGAAGGCCATGCTGGACCGCCTGCTCGATGCGCTGCAGGCCAAGGTCCAGTCGCTGCAGGGCCATATGCGTGAACCCAGCCGCAACGTCATTGAGTTCCGTTCCGGTGATGTCTCGTCGTTCTGGCTGCTGCACACGGTCAGCACTTCGGCGGCGGCGCTGATGCACTATGTGCGCAATCCCGAGCTGCATCCCGAGCGGCTGTTCGAAGCACTGCTCGCGCTGGCCGGCGCGATGATGACCTATTCAAAGCAGTACGCGCTGATCCACCTGCCCGCCTACCGCCATGACGATCCTGCGCAATGCTTTTCCGCGCTGGACGGCATCATCCGCGACCTGCTCGACACCGTGATCTCGACCAAATACTTCTCCATCGCGCTGTCGGAGGAAAAACCCAGCTACCACCTCGGCAAGCTCGATTCGGGCAAGATCGACCAGCGCACCACGCTCTACCTGGCCGTCGGCGCGGCGCTGCCGGCGCTGGAACTGGTGGAGGTGGTGCCGCTGCGGGTCAAGGTCGGCGCGCCGGACGATGTCGAGAAGTGCGTATTATCCGCCATGCCGGGAGTGAAACTGACGCACGCGCCGCAGGTGCCGGCAGCGATCCCGGTGCAGCCGGATACCTATTACTTCGCGCTGGAAGGCAAAGGCATGCTGTATGAGCAGATGCTGAAGGCGCAATCGATATCCATCTACGTCCCGGCCGGCATCCGCGACCTGCGCCTCAACCTGATCGCGGTGACGGCATGACGCCCCCGGTCGAACGCCGCGCCATACCGACGCTGATGGGCGGCCAGCGGCGCCAGATCCAGCCCGGCTACGGCCACGTGCAGACCCTGCTCGACCTCCTGCAAGAGGGCTTCTATCTGCTGTTCATGCTGAAGAACGGCGCCGCCCCGCCGGGCGAGGCGCCCTTCCTCGACACCATTACCGCCTACCTGGCGGAGTTCGACCGCGAGGCACGCAAACTGCGCGCGCAGGGCGAGGATATCGACGCCGCCAAGTATGCCTTCTGCGCGGCGTTGGACGAGATCATCCTGTCGTCGCAGTTTCCGATACGCTTCGCATGGGAGCGCCGGCCGCTGCAACTGGTGATCTTCGGCGACCAGCTGGCGGGCGAACACTTCTTCGACCGGCTTGAAACGCTGCGCAGCGCCGGCGGCGCGCGCCTGCCGGCGCTGCAAGTGTTCCATATGTGCCTGCTGATCGGCTTTCGCGGCAAGTACGCGATCGACGCCGGCGACAAGCTGGCCTACCTGACGGCCCGCCTGGGCGACGAGATCGCGCACATCCAGGGCAAGAGCAAGGGCTTCGCGCCGCAGGCCGACCGGCCCGACCAGATCGTCAACAAATTGCGCAGCAATACGCCGTTGTGGGCGATGTCCGCCGTGTTCGCGGTGATCGCATTGGGGGCGTACATCGGCCTGGAGTCGGCGCTGTCCAGCTCAACGCGGAACGCGCTGGCAGGTTATTCGGACCTGGTGAAACTGGCGCCACGGCCGGCGTATGTGACCATCACGCTGCCGTAGCCTGGGTCACTGCGCAATGCGGAACTCGATGCGGCGGTTGCGTGCGCGGCCATCGGCGCTGGTGTTTTCCGCCACCGGGCGGTCGGGTCCCTGGCCGGACACCATCACCATCTCCTGGCTGATGCCCTTGCCGGCGAGGTAGATACGTACCGCCTCCGCGCGCGCCTGGCTCAGCGCCAGGTTGCTCTCGCGCAGACCGGTGTTGTCGGTATGTCCGATCACCTCCACTTTCTTGCCTTTGACCTTGTGCATCGCCACCGCCATCTCGTCGAGGATGGCCTGGCCGGACGGCGTCAGCGTCGCCTTGCCGCTCTCGAATTCGATGATGCGCTTGGCCAGCGTCTCATCCAGCAGGTTTTGTTCGGCGGCGCTGACGCGCAGGCCGTTGTTGACCGTGTAACTGGGATTGAGGCTGGTGGCGATGTCGCTGGCGATCTGCTGCCGCTGCGCCTCGTTGGCCACTTCCCCACGCAGCGTGATATTGGTGCCGTCGATCTTGATCTCGCCTTTGCTGATTAGCTTCAGGTTCGGGTTGATCAGCTTTTGCACATAGCCGTTCCAGTTCGGCGGCAACGACACGGGCGCGATCGACAACTGGTCGACCACCCGCTCCGCGCCGTACAAGGCGCGCAAGTTCGCCAGCATGGCGGCTTTGCTCGATTCGTCCGGCACCGCGCCGGTGACCAGCACCTGGCCGGGCGCCGGCGTGGCCGGCAGCGGCACTTGGGCCGCGCAATGAATCGCTGTGAGCAGCATCGCCGGCATCAAGGCCGGCCAGATAATCCGCTGACGCATCGTCAAACTCCTCAGGCAAAGGTTTCGTGGAACAGCGCATGTGCGGAGCGCAGCGATAGCTGGCCCTGCTCCAGGTAGGCGGACAGCTTCTGCACTGCGGCGTCGCCGGCGATCAGCTCATCGACCCAGCCCGTGTAGTCGAAGCTGATCTGGTGCTCTGCCGCGCATTGCGGAGCGATGATCGCGGCCAGGGTCTCCGGCGCCGCGCCGCCGAAACCGATCACCAGCGACGGCCGCTGATTTAGCTCCGCGATGAACAAGGCCAGTTCGAAGTCGGCCTTTCGCAAGAACGGCGCGATCAGATCCAGCCAGAACGCCGCCACCAGATAGCGTTGGCGCGGCGCGTGCGGCAACGGCAGCAGCATGCTCTTGTCCAGCCTCTCGGCGCCGCTGCGGCGCACCGGTTGCAGCAGCAGCCCGACGGCCAGTATCGTGCGGCGTACCAAGGCACTGCACAGCATCCCCTCCAGATCGGCGAGGTTGTGGCGATCGAGGAAATCCAGCAAGCCTTGCTCATGCTGGCCCGCTGCCGTATCGATCTCCACCCGCGCGGCGGCCAGAGCCTGCAGCGGCGGCTCGGGATCGTCGGCCGCCTGAACCTCCGCCGTCAAACGCTCCAACGCTTGCCACAGCGGCGCCAGCACCAGCGGACTGCGCGGCACGAAGTTTTGTGGATCCTCGACGTCGATGGCGCTCATGCCGAGGAAGGGATAGCGCCGCTGCGAAGCATCGCTGCTGGCCGCCAGATGGCCGGCGATGGCGCGCCTGCTGCGCGTGCCGACGAAGGCGAAGTGCAGCGGACGCATGGCGTCGTAATGGAGCTTCCAGCGCGGATCGGCGCTGAGCGCGTTCATCACCTCCGCCAGCCAGTCGTCCAGCAGGCTGGCCAAGGCCAGGTTGTCGGCGGCCTTGATAAAGTCGCCGCGCGCGGGCAGCTTGCCGAAGTAACCGATGCGCGCGCTCTGCGGACCGCGCTTCATTGCGCCGCTCCCATCGCCACCGCGACCGGAGCGCCAACGATGGTCTCCGGCAGCCGCATGCCCTTGAAGCCCTGATCCTGCGGCGCGGCGGCGGCGCCACTGCTTTCCGGGCTGCTGATGATCTTCAGGCCCATCGCCACCGTGATGGCGCCGCTGGTCCAGCGCAGTTCGAACACGCCGCCGTCGCGCTTCTGCTTGGCCGCCGCGTCGATCATGCGTTTCAACCCGAACTGTCCCGGCTCGTTGAAGATCTCGACGCTGCGGCCGTCGAAGGCCACCGCCGTGATGCGTGCGCCCGGCGCACCCTGCGGACTCGGATGGATCATATTGGCCCACTGCGCCGGCGTGTTGCGGTAGCGGAGCTGCTGGCCGTCGATGTCGACCGTGTATTCCAGCGTCCCGGGAGCCGGCAACGGCTGCAGCTGGAACACCGTCTGTGCGGCGGCCGATGCGGAAGCCACACCGCCGGCGCCGATCGGTGCGATCCAGCCGGGGAAGCGCGCCACCGTTTGCGGCGACAGCGTGATGCCCATGTCGGCCCAGGTGCGCGCCGCCAGCACGTCGCCGCGCCGCAGTACCAGCGGCCCCATGGCGCTTCCCGCGAATTTGGCGATCAATCCGTCCGGGCCGAAGAACTGGGCGATTTCCGCGCTCGCGGCCTCGATGCGCGCGTTTGGCGAGAACGGATATTTGTTGGCCAGCGTTTGCTGGAACGGTTCGTACACCTGCGCCAGCCAGGTCTTGTTGATTTCCGCTTCGGCCGGCGCGATCAGCACCGAGAAGGTCTGCATCAGCGGCCGCACCAGGATCGGACGGATCGCCTGCTTCTGCGCGTCGCTCATCCCGGTCAGCATTTGCTCGTCGACGTAGCGTAGCGCGTCGGCCAGCTCGGAGCCGCTGCCTTCCAGCGTCTGCTGCATGAACTGGCGCGCGCCGGGGCCGGCATCGCCCTGGTTCTTCAGTTGATTCAAGCGGGTACGCAATTTGGAGAGCGCGTCGAGGTAGCCGCGCATCAGCGACGCGTCCTTGTCCTTGGCCGCCACCAGCCGGGCGACGCCGGCGAATTCGCGGCCGATCGGCCCCATGGGCTTGTCGCGCGGCTGGTCGAGTTGCACCTGCACGTTGATCTGCGATGGTCCGCGCCGCAACAGGCTGTTCTTGATCCAGTTGACGAAGCCCGATTGCGCCTGTTTCAGCTCGGCGCTCATCGCCGTCGGATTGTCCCAGGAGGTTTGCTGATGGATGGTGTTCAGCAGCTTGGACAGCGGCGACGCCTGCGGATCGCCGAGCCGGTTCATCGCGGTGACGGCGGCGTCGAAGCCGTTCAGATTGGCGATGGTGACGCCCTGGACGAACTTCTGCCATTCGCGCGCGTAGTCGGCCTTGTACAAATCGGTCAGTCCTTTCTGGATTTGTTCGGGGCTGCCTTCCAGCGTCAGGTCGTCGCGGGCGGCGGTCTTCAGCACCCAGTCCGCGCTTTGCAGCTCGCGCGTGGCGGCGTCGCTGAAGGCGCTCTGCACGAACTTCTCCCACGCCTCGCGGGTGTAGGCGCCGGGGACGGCGTAGCTGCCGGTGAGCAGCGACTGATCCTGCTCGCCGACCATGCGCGCCACCGTCATCGCCGCGTAGCGTGTGTTGGCGCGGGCGCGGATGTCCGCGTACACGCGCTCCCGCGCCGGCATGCCGCGCACCACCCGCTTCAGGTTTTCGCGCGACAGGTCGACCAGCGCCAGCTTCAGATCGACGCGCGGCCATGACGGGTCGGCGATCTGCGCCAGGTAGAACGTCATCAGCCGCTCCGCGCTGTGGATCATCTGCTCGCGTTGCATGGCGCCGCGATTGTTCTCCAGCCATCCACGCCAGTAGCGCGTCAGCTGGTCGTTCAGGTGACTTGGCTCGGCGTGCGATTTATCGGACAGCATCAGGTAGCTCTTCAGCGCGTTGTAGGCATCATCGACGTTGGTGGCGGAGGCTTCCTGGAACTGGCGGCCGGGCGCGACGGCGACGGACGGTGCGGCGGATGCAGCGCCCGGCACTTGCAGTTGGTCCGCGTGCGCGTTCATCTCCGACAGCAGCGTCTCCAGGTTGGCGATCACCGGTTTGACCATCACTTCGCGCACGCCGGAGAAGTATTCCTCGCGCAGCTTGCGCTCCAACAGCTCGCCCTGATAAAGCCCCATGCGCAGCGACCACGGGCGACCGGAGCGATACTTCTCCAGCTGCTCGATGCGATCCTGGATGATCTCCAGCGCCTCCAGCCGCGATTGCAGGTCGAGCCGCTTGTCCTGCAGTTTGACGACCTTGTCGAGATCCGCCTGCACGTTGCTGACCAGTTGGCGATTGCCCAGGTAGGACCAGCTCCAGCCGCCCAACGATACGCCCAGCATCACGGCCGCCGCGAAAAAGGCCACATAGGTCAGCCGCACCTTGTTCTTGCTGGCGTACTGCGATACCAGATCCTTGTCGGCGAAGATCACCTTGCGGAACAGGTCGAGCAGGAAGAAGCCCGACTGCCCTGCCCCGGCGGCGGCCGGCGCCTCCGGCACCGTCAACGCGAAACGCTTGGCGACGCGCTGCGATTGTTCACTGATCGGCATGCCCTCCTGTAGCGCGCTGGTGAAGTAATAGCCGCGAAACACGGGCTTGAACTGAAACGGATTTTCCTCGAACAGCGTGACCAGGAAAGCGCGCAGCGGCGCGCGTATCGTCGAGAACTCCAACGGGAAGGTGAACACCCCCGGCTCCATGCGGTCGCGCCGCTGCTGGCCCATGTTGGCCAGGCTCATGGCCTTGAGTCCGTCGCACAGCTCATCGAAGCTGGTGTCGAAGAAGGCCAGCAATTGCTGGATGCCGACCTTGCGCTTGTACGGCATGGTGGCGCCCCAGACCCGTTCGCGCTCGCCGCGCTCGGCCTGCGCGAAGAACTCGCCGAAGCCGGCGATCAGATCGGCCTTGGTGAACAGCACATACACCGGCGCGAACACCTCCAGCCGCTCGATCAAATCCTGCACCCGCTTGCGCAGACTGCGCGCCAGCTTGATGCCGGCTTCGGGATCGTCGCCGCGCAGCTCGGCGATGCTGACCGCGATCAGAATGCCGTTGATCGGCGCCCGGCGGCGGTACTTCTTCAGCAGGTCGAGGAAGCCGAACCACTCGCTGCGATGCTCGTCCAGCACCGAGTAGCGGCCGGCGGTGTCGAGCAGGATGCCGTCCGGGGTGAAAAACCAGTCGCAGTTGCGGGTGCCGCCCACGCCCTGCACGATCTTGCCGTCGGCGAAAGGGAACTGCAAGCCGGAGTTGGTGATCGCCGTGCTTTTGCCGGCGGCCGGATTGCCGATGATCATGTACCAAGGCAGCTCGTACAAGGCGCGCGTGCCGGAGACGATGCCGAGCTTCGAGCCCTTGATCGTGTCGATGGCCTTGAGCATGCTCTCGCGGATGGCCTTGACCTCCGCCCCGGACTGATCGCGCGGCGGGTCGGCTGCGGCGCCGATCGCCGCCCCCAGCAGGTCCGACTCGCGCCTGGCGCGCCAGCGCCGCCACAGCCACACCATCGCCGCCAGCAGCAGCATCACCGCGGTCGCCGCCAGCGCCCAGATCAGCGCTAGTTCCAGCACCTGCGCGCCGAGATAGAACAAGGCCGCCATCGCCGTCAGGCCGATGATCGTGAGGTGGCGGGTATCGGTCAGGAAGTACCAGATTCTGCGCATCATAGGTCGGGGCCGGTGGAAGCGGAACGCCCAGGCTGCAAGCGGACCGATCAATGGTGCCACCAACAATGCGGGCATTTCTTGAGCCAGAACAATGAATTCCGCGCGGCTATTTCTTCACCGTGCCGGGCACGCGCAATTCGGTGTGGCCGAAATCCATCATGGTCCAGCGCCCGCCCCAAGTCAGGCCTGCGGCCTCGGCCGCTTCGCCGTACAGGCGGTAGCCGCGCATCGCCCACGGGTCCTTTTCGGAAATCACCAGCTTGCCGTCGCGCAGGAAGGCGCAGTCGGCCGCCAGGCCGAACTGGTGGTAGCTCTGGAAGGCCTTGGCGTTGGTCACGCTCGGGCCGGCCAGCGCCAGCGCGTTCTGCCGCTCGGGACTGCGGTAGCCCTCCAGGATCGCCATGTCGTAGCCGTGCTGTTCCTGCATCACCTTGAACACCGCCAGCAGGCGCTGCGCGAACGCGGGATCGAGCAGTTGCCAATTGCGGTTGGCGCTGTCGAGCATCGGCCGCACCAGCGTGACCTCGGCCGTGGTGAAGACCAGCGGCGGCAGCGGCGCCGGCGGCGCCAGTTGCTCGCCCTTGAGCAGATCGGCCACCTGGTCGTTGACCGCGCGGGTGTCGCTGTCGTAGGCCCCCAGCATGCCGCGACCGCTGAGCATCAGCGCCAGCATGGTCGGCACGATGGCCAGCACGGCGGCCGACAGGATCAGCAGGTAGCGGCGGCGCAGGAGGTCCAGGCTTCGTCGCAGCGACGTGCCCGCACCGCGCCGTAATCCCTGAGCCTGCTCCGCGCCGTGGCGATAGCCGCCGCGCAAACGCTGCCCGATGCGACGGCCGATGGCGGACATCGATTGCGTCACCAGCTCGCGGCCGGTGGGGAACAGCAACAGCCAGGCGCAAAAGCACGTCAGCAGGAAAAACAGCAGCACTGAAAAGAGAAACATGGTGCGCTCCGTCAAAGCAGGGTCGGTCCGCTGAAGGGACACTTGGCGAGAGCGTTTTATCGTAGGCCGTTGCGAACTTCGCGTTTCCGGCCAGATCAAAGTCGAGGGAAATATCGTGGATACGCCGACACCGAAACCTGACATGATGGCCGCGCCGCACGCTGCGGGCGGCAAGCGCATTCTCGCGGCACTGGAGCACGGCCCCAGGCCGGCAAGCAAGCCGCTGCGCGCGAGCGGTTGGACGATCGATGGTTGGACCATAGGCTTGGGCTTGCTGTTGCTGCTGATGCTGGTCGTCGCCTGGATGATGCACGGAAAGACGATCACGCCGGCGACCTTCAAGTACGATGGCGGCGAGCGGCGCCACGCCGCATTGCAGCGCGTGGCCAGTCCGGCGGCGCCGGCGGCGGCTGAACAACCCGCCATCATCGTGAACGAGGAGCGCCGGGACGCCGAGTCCGCGATGCAGCCCACGCCGCCGCCATCACCGCAACCGTGGCACAAGCCCATGCCACCCGGCGTGGCTGTGGTGGCGCGCGGGGCGCAGCCGGCAGCGACATCAACCCCGGCCGCGACCACGCGCGATACCGCCGGCCCGGCAGCCGCAGCCGCCAGCGCCACCCGCGATACCGACATCGCCCTGCTGGCCGCGCTGGTTGCGCACGCCAACAAACCCACCGTCACGGTGGCCGAGCGCAGCCGCGATGTGGTGGAACGCAAGGAAGGCGACAGCACCGCCGAACTGCTGGCGCGCTGCCGGCAACTGGGCCTGATCGAAGGCATGCTGTGCCGCTCGCGCATCTGCGCCGAACGCTGGGACGCCGACGCCGCCTGCCGCGCGCCGGCGCACTGACCACTGGATCGCCATCATCCCGGATGCGCTTCGCGCACAAAGCAAAAAAGCCCAACCGGTGAAGGCTGGGCTTTTTGATCTTGCTGTGTTCTGGCTCCCCGACCTGGACTCGAACCAGGGACCTGCGGATTAACAGTCCGTCGCTCTACCAACTGAGCTATCAGGGAAAAGAGGCCGCATTATATACGGCCAATTTCCAGCTGTCTAGGCTGGAGGGCGACTAATTAAAAGTTGCCCTTGAACTGCACGCCAAACTGGCGCGGCTCGTTGACGAAGCCGGTCAGGTTGTTGAAGTCGATCGCGCCGATGATGCGCTGGGTGTTGGTGATATTGCGCGCGAAACCGGCGATCTCGTACTTGCCGCCATCCCAGTTGTAACCCACGCGCAGGCCACCTTCCACCATCGACTTGCCGGTGAATTCCTTGGCTTCGTACAGGAAGAAGTTGATCTCGCTGCGATACGCCCAGTCGGTCAGCACGAACAGGTTGCCGTTGGCCAGCGCCCAGTTGTAGCGCGCGGTGGCGTTGACGGTGTACTTCGGCGCCTGCGGCAGCGGGTTGCCGTTGATCGACACCAGGCCGTTGGCGGCGATCGGATCGGTGATGGTGCACTTGGCCGTCGCGCATTGCGCCACGTACAGGCTAGGATCGTCGATCTTGGTGTAGTTGTACGAACCGCCCGCCGTCACCTTGAAGTCCGGGGTGATGAAGGCTTCGAAATCGGCTTCGATACCACGGCCGTTGGTCTTGGCGGCGTTGATCAGCTTGGTGACGTTCGAGGAGCCGCCGACCACGGTCAGCTGCTGGTTCTTCACGTCGTAGTTGTAGACGCTCAAGGTCGCGCGGGCGCGGCGGTTGAACAGGTCGGCCTTGATGCCGGCCTCGTACGAGGTGATGGTTTCGGCATCGGCCACGGTGATCGGCACCGACGCCGACGCTGCGGCGATACTCGGCGCGCGGAAGCCGGTGGCGACGCGGGCGTAGGCGTTGACGTCCGGGTTGATCTTGTAGGTCGCGCTCAGATCCCAGTTGGCCTTGTTCTTGTTGGTGTCGACCGATTTCGGGCCGATCTGCGTGACGTTGATCGCCGAGGTGGTGGCGAAGTCCTTCTCGTCGTGGGTGTAACGCACGCCGCCGCGCAGGATCCAGTCGGCGCTCAGGTCGTAGGTCAGCGAGCCGAACGCCGCGTAGGCGGTATTGTTCTGGTGGCTGGCCAGGTGCGAGGTTTGCGCGCCGGTGTCGCTGTTGTAGTTGTTGCTGTAGCCGTCGGCGCTTTCCTTGAAGTAGTAGACGCCGGTCTGCCAGTTCAGCGGACCCGCGTTCTTCGATTCGACGCGGAATTCCTGGCTGTACTGATGCAGGCCTTGCAGGCCGCCACCGGTTTCAACCGGGAACGGCACCTGGCCCGGCGCGCCGCCGTCGATGTCGCCACGGCTCAGGTAGTTGTCCACGCCTTCGTAGCCGGTGATCGAGAACAGTCTGACCGAACCCAGGTCCCAGGTCAGGCGGGCGCTGCCGCCGTTGGTGGTCAGGTTCTGGAAGTTCTTGCCGTTGGTGTTGATCTTGGTGAAGTCGTAACCGTCGGCGAAGTCGTTGGTGCCGCGCTTGATCAGGTTGGCGCGGAACAGACGCGCGCTACCGGTGGTCGAACGCTGGTGCACATTGAACAGCGCGTCGAAGGTGGTGCTCGGCTTGTACAGGAACTGCACGCGCTCGGCGTGTTCGTTGTAGCCTTCCAGCTCGTCGTTCTGCTTGGTGAAGGTGTTGTCGACGAAGTCGTCGCGGTGCTGGCGCAGCGTCGAGACGCGCATCGCCCACTCGTTCGACAGCGGAATATTCGCCGCGCCTTCGAGGTTGACCGTGTTGTGGGTGGCCCACGACAGGTTGTAGTAACCCTCGATTTTCTTCAGATTCGGTTTTTCGGATTCAAACTTGACGACGCCGGCCGGGGTGTTGCGGCCGAACAGCGTGCCCTGCGGGCCGCGCAGCACTTCCACACCGGCCACGTCGAAGATCGGGAAACCTTTCAGGATGCCGTTTTCCTGCACCACGTCGTCATACACCAGCGACACCGGTTGCGAAGCAAAGGTGCTGAAGTCGGTGTTGCCGTAGCCGCGGATGTAGAAGCGCGGGAAGGTACGGCCGTTCGACGATTCGACGTTCAGCGATGGCACTTTGCCGGCCAGCACGCGGATGTCCTGGCCGCTCGACAGCAGCACGTCCAGTTTCTCGGCTTTCAGCAGCGACACCGACACCGGCACGTCCTTGATGTTTTCGGCGCGGCGCTGGGCGGTCACGACGACGGTTTCCAGCTGCGGCTCGGTGGCGGCGGTTTGCGCGAAGGCGGAACCGATAGGCATGACAGCGCTCAAGGCCAACAGGCGCTTGTGCATCTTCGACAGTTTGATCATTCAATTTCCCGATTTAAATGTAATGCAAAGAGTTAAAAACAGTGTCTCCTGTTCTCTCTTTTTAGTCGCGCGCCCCGCTCTCTGACGGAGCTGTGGCGGCAAGCGGGCTAGCTATCAGCACCCTTGAAGGATGTTTAGAATGCACCGTCTTTAAGAAAGGCGGTATTTTCTTTCATTGATAGCAGGTATTGCAAGCTGAATATAAGAGATGCTGCGTTAACTGATAGAAATTCGGTTAAGCATATGCGCGAACTGAATAATCGCGTGGTGGGCGCCCCACAACGGGCCGGTGGATGATGAAAAAGGCAGGATTGTGATTTACGCCACTCCGGCCGGCGTCGGCGGCCGTAGCGACAGGCAACTGTGTCAATAAAACTACATTCCCAAGGACTTGAGCAGCTCGTCGTTGGCCTCGTCCGCCAGCTTGTCGGCGGCCGATTGCGACGGCGCGCCCTGATTGGCGTGTTCCTGCTCCATCAAGGCATCGGTATCGGACTCGCTGGAATCGAACTCGTGCAGCTGGATGAACTCGGTGCGGTCGATCGCCAGTTCCAGGTAGAAGATGTTGCTCTTCTCCGTGTAGAACGTGACGCGGCGCATTTCCGGCCGGTCCAGCGGCGTATCCACGCTGAGCATCACCTGCTTGTTCAGCACCAGCATTTTCGGCTGGTTCTGCGTGATGTTGGTTTGCAGCTCGCGCCGCACCTTGCCGGTGAAGTCGCCGACGATCTGGTTCATCAGCTCGCCCATGATGTTGGACACTTCGTCCGACGTATGCGAGCTGGCCAGCTCGGACTTCGGCATGCCCATGTGCAGCATGTAGCGCTCGTAGATCTCCATCGCCGTGTCGGCGGCGAAGTTCAGCACCACCAGGCCGGTGAAGCCGCCGTCGAACAGCACGAAACAGCCGATGTCCGGTTTCAGGCCGATCTTGGTGATCCGCTGCACCATGCCGGAGTAGTTCACCTTGCTTTGGGTCGCGACGTTCAACACCCGCGATACCGAATTACACAGACTCATCAACAAATCCTCGGTGCCGTACACCACACCCGACTTCTTTTCAGCGCTCATGATCAACCTCTACTTGTTTTTTGAAAGCACTGTTTCTTGATCCAGTGCGAGACGAAACAAGACCACCTCGCTCATTAAGCGGACAACCTCATCTTTCCAGTCCTGCCTTTGGAGCGCGCCAGGCGGCAGCGCCGCCAGCGTCGCGCGCAGCAACGCCACCTCGCGCTCCAGATCGCCGATGCGCCGCATGCTGTCGAATGACTCCATGGTTTCCCTTTCGGGCAGGAAATAAGATCCAGAATACCGAGGTGCAAGATTCCCGTCCACCTGAATCATGCATTCTGTGCCAATTTTCCCAAAGACCGGCCGCAGCGGCTACTGATGCGCGGGCAAGGCCTTTCTGGCGTAGAAGATGGCGACAGCGTCGATTTCCTCTTCGGACATCGGCCGGGCGACATTGCGCATCTGTTGCTGACCATCGTTTTTGCGCCGCCCCTGTTTGAAATCCTGCAGCTGCTGCACCAGATATTGCTTCGGCATGCCCTCCAGCCAGGGCGCGCCGAGCTTCTGGTCGACGCCGCCATGGCAGGAAATGCACGGCGCGATATTGCGCATCGGATCGCCGACGCGCACCAGCGCCGGCAGCGTTTCGTCGTAGGTGGTCGGCGCCGTGCGCGCCTTCGGCAGGCTGGTGTAGTACGCCGCCAGGTCGGCGATATTTTGTTCGCTCAGGCCGCGCGCCAGCGCGCTCATCAACGCGTTTTCCCGTTTGCCGCTGCGGTAGTCGAGCAGTTGCTTGATCACCACCTCGGGATATTGTCCGGCCAGGTTGGGCGCGTCCGAGCGGCTCAGGCCCTGCGCGCCATGGCACATGGTGCAGTTCAGCGCCAGCGTCGCGCCCCGCCCCACCGATGCCGGCGACGCTTGCCTGGCCATCGCCGGCAACAGCACCACATTGCTCGCCACCGTCGGCGCGCCCTGCTCGCGGCCGCCGTCCGGCATCCACTTGCTGGGGACGCCGGCGGCGCGGCAAATGCTGTCCCAGATCCCCTGCGCACGGAAATCCGCCTGCACCGACGGCAGCCAGGCGAAGCCCACCAGGATGGTCGCGACCGCGAACACGATCAGGCCGATCGCGCTGATCCACGCCAAGCGATTGGAGCCCTGTGCTCGCATCACCGCGCTCCGATCGGAATGATGGGGACCGTGGATTCCGGCGTCAGCGCCAGTTGCACGATGGGATAACCGTAATTGACCACGGTCAGCGCGATCATCATGCCTACCCACAAGCCCAGCCCGTTGAGCGCGGCGGGCGCCCGGGCGCCGGGATGCACCGCGACGCTGAACTGGAACACCGGCGGCGGCGTCGCCTGCCGTCTCGCGGTCGCCAGGGTGTACAGGAACAGCGCCGCAGAGATCACCAGGATCAGGCCGCCGAAAGCCGACATGGTCACGGTGATCGCCTGCGGATGCAAGGCCGGGTGCGTGTAATCGTAGTAGGCCATGCGGCGCGGCGCGCCCAGCAGGCCGACCAGGTGCCACGGCAGGGTCAGGATCATCATGCCGGTGAACCAGCTCCACAGCTGAGCCTTGATCAAGCAGGGGGACAAGGGCGCGCAGCCGCACAAGGTCGGCCACAGTTCGTACGCCACCATGAAATACATGATGACGATGGCGCCGGCGAAGATCAGGTGGAAGTGGCCGGTGACCCACTGGGTGTTGTGGATCGATTCGTTGAGCTGGTAGCTCATGTTGATGATGCCGCCGGCGCCGCCGAAACCCAGCATGATGAAGGCCAGCGTCACCGCCAGCATCCACGGGTTGCGCCATGGCAGCGCCATCACCCAGCCCAGCGGTCCGGTGCCGCCGCGCAAGCGCCCCACCACCTCGGCCGAGGCCACGATGGTGAACACGGTCAGGAAGGTCGGCACCGACACCATGGCGGTCATCGCCGCGTGCACGAACTTGAAGCCGGCGCCGACCTGCGGATCGGCGAACAGATGATGGATGCCGATCGGCATCGAGAACACCAGGAACAAGGCGAACGCCACGCGGCCCATGGTGTCGCTGTAGAGCCGGCCGCCGATCGCGCGCGGGAAGATGGTGTAGAAGGCGATATACGCCGGCATCAGCCAGAAATACACGATGGCGTGCAAGGTCCACGAGAACAGCACCCGCGCCAGGCCGACGTTGATGGTGTCGGTCAGCCCGGTCGAGGCCGGCAGTATCAGCAGCAGGATCTCCGACGCCGCGCCGACCGAGGTCCAGGCCCACAGATAGGCGCCGGCGACGTTGCCGTACATCGCCAGCGGCACCGTCGCGCCCGGGTTCTCCTTGCGCCACCAATACAGGTTGAGCGACATCAGCGCCACCCAGACCCACGAGCCCACCACCACCAGCACCACGCCGAGGTAATAAAACGTACTGCCGATCATCGGCGGGTAGAAGGTGTACAGCACCGACGACTTGCCGGCGGCGGTGGTCAGCGCCGCCATCACGGTGCCGACGATCACCAGCCAGAAACCGCCCCAGGCCCAGCGCATCCCGGTGAGCGGCCGCTTCAACGCCAGCTCCGAAATGGCGTAGCCGAAGCCCATCGCCACCAGCGTCGGCAGCACATAGCCCATCACGGTGCCGTGCGCGGTCACCGAGCGGTAGTAGTGCTCCGGGTTGTTGATCCACGGCGACAGCGGACTGCGGACGAACATCTGCCATTCGCCCAGCAGGATCGCCGCAAAGAACGCGACGAAGGCGACCCAGAAATGGGCCAACACCAGTTTCTTAGCCCGGTACACAGCTCAGCCTTTCTGCCGCTTTCGCTTTGGCGAAAAATTCCTCGGCGGGGATGACCCGGACTTTGGCCCACATCGCTTCATGGCCGGTGCCGCAATATTCGTGGCAGGGCATCAGCTGCTCGCCCGCCGTCGGAAAGGTGGTGGTGAAGGTCGAGATAAAGCCGGGGATCAACATGGTGTTGGCGTTGGTGCGCCCGATCATGAAGCCGTGGATCGCATCCGAACTGGTGCCCCGGAACGTCACCGGCACCCCGACCGGCACCACGATGCATTGCGGCGTGAACGAATACTGTTGCCCCACCAGCCGCGCGACGACGCGGCCGTCCTTGTCGACCATGGTGCCGAGGTTGCTCTCGACAAACTCGCCCTTCAGGTGCAGCGTCCGCACGTCGATGGTCTCGACCCGCGACGGCGGCATCGTCGCCCAATGCAGGCTGGTGAAAATCATCAGTCCCAGCAGCAGCGCGATGATGGCCATGACGATGACGGCCCAGCGCCGCTCGGCCGCGTCGGCCACGAGCTCGGAGGCGTGGTGCATCTCGGCGGCGTTCGGCGGCATCATTGCACCACGCCCCTGGGCAGGTAGACGATCCAGTAAAACAGGAAGAAGATCGCCACCACCACCACGGTCGCGATGCCGGCGACCGCGAAGGCGCCCGACGGTCCGAGGCTGACGATCTGGTCGATTTTCCTGTCGAGTTCAGCCGATTCTTCATTGCCGGGCGTTTGCATAAGGCTCCTCTATTCGGGTAACAACTTGCGGAGATCGTTGACCTGGGTCGGCGTGACCGGCGTGCCGCTGTTGCCCCAGGCGACACGGATATAGGTGACGACTGCGGCCACCTGCTCGTCGTCCAGAATGTGCGAGAACGGCGGCATGCCGTGCGGGCGCGGATTTTTCTGCGTGCCCGGCGGGTAGCCGCCGTTCAACACCATGCGGATCGGATTGACCGGCGTCGCCATCGTGATCGAGCGGTTGCCCGCCAGCATCGGGAACGACGGCGGCTGGCCCTTGCCTTCGGCGCCGTGGCACATCGCGCACTGCGCGACGTACACCTTGCGGCCGACCTCCATCACCTCGGGATTGACCAGCCGCGCCTGGCTGGTCGGCAGCGGCGCGCCATCCTTTTGCGGCAAGCCCTTCAGGTAGACCGCCATCGCCTTGGCGTCGACGTCGGTCATGTACTGCAGACTGTTGTAGACCACTTCCGCCATCGGGCCGTACACGGTGCCGCGATGCGAGACGCCGACCTGCAGCAGGTCCGCGATCTCGGCGATTTCCCACTCGCCCAGGCCGGCCTCGCGGTTCGACGTCAGCGACGGCGCGTACCAGTTTTGATTCGGAATCATGCCGCCCTCGAAGGCCTTGGACTCGCTCGACCCGCCCAGCGCGTTGACGGCGGTGTGGCACATGGCGCAGTGCCCCAGCCCCTTGACCAGGTAGGCGCCACGGTTCCACTCCACCGTCTGCGCCGGGTCGGCCTTGAACTCGCCTTCCTTGAAGTACAAGGTGCGCCAGCCGATCAGCAGCTCGCGGTTGTTGAACGGGAAGCGCAGCTCGTGTTCGCGGTTCTTTTGCTTGATGGGCGGCATCGACATCAGGTAGGCGAAGATCGCATCCGAATCCGCGCGCGTCACCTGCGTGTAGGACGCGAACGGCATCGCCGGATACAGCAGCTTGCCGTCGCGCGAGACGCCGGTGTGCATCATCCGGTAGAACTCGTCGGCGGTCCACAGGCCGATGCCGGTGTCGTCGTCGGGCGTGATGTTGGGCACGTACAGATTGCCGAACGGCGTCGCCATGGCCCGTCCGCCGGCGAACACCGGACCGTTGGGCACGGTGTGGCAGGCGACGCAGTCGCCGGCGCGCGCCAGGTACTCGCCGTTCTTGATCAGTTGCGTCGATGCGCTCGGCTCCGGCGCGGCGCCGGTGCGCGGCAGCAGGCCGGGGCGCAGGAACAGCAGCACCGCCACGGCGGCCAGCGCCAGGGCGATCAATACGAGCACGATGCGTAGCGTCCTGGACATGGGCGCTACCGCTGACTGCCGCAAGCGAGCGGCATGCGAACCAGGTTGGACGGTTCCGGCGAGGCGTCCGCGCGCGGCGCTTGCCGCGACAGCCACGCCGCCACCGCCGCGATGTCGGCGTCCGACAGGCGCGACGCGATCCGCTTCATGCAATCGGGATCGGCCGCCTTGCGTTCACCGACCCGCCAGCGGGTCAGCTGGCCGGCGATGTAGGCGGTGCGCAAGCCGGCCAGACCGGGGATGCCGGGATCCATGCCGGTCAAGCTCTTGCCGTGGCAGGCGACGCAGGCCGGCACGCCCTTGGCGGCATCGCCGACCGTGGCGAGCAGCAGGCCGCGCTGCTCCGCGGCGGGATCGGCCGTGGTTTTTTCGGCGGGTTGATATTCGGGGCGTTGCGCCGAAAAGTGCTCGGCGATTTCCTTGAGATACGCATCCGGCAGATACGCCACCAGGTAGTTCATCGGCGGGTAGCTGCGCGTGCCGTCGCGAAACGCGACCAGCTGATTGTAGAGATAGCCGGACGGCTTGCCGGCGATGCGGGGGAAGTAGCCGTTCGCCGTGCCCTGCCCCAGCTGCCCGTGACAGGTCACGCAGCCCTGCACCCGCGCCTCGATGGAGTCGAGCTTTTTGAACGCAGGGATGGCGTCGGTCCGTTCCTGCCCATGGGCCGTCTGTAGCAGAAACAAGGCCCCGAGCAGGGCGATTCCGGTTCGATACACAGTGAACTCCGACGGTGAGGACAGAAGTTACCTAGCGAGAACATCCCTACAGCTAAAAAGGTTATTCAGCAGTATATAGCCATTTCGACATCATGTAACTACAAAGTCGATAGTTTTTCACGCCGCCGGCAACAATGCCGCCAATGCATTCGCATAGGCATTGCGCGCGGTGCTGCAAATCGCCACATCGCGCTGCAATTCCGCCAGCCTGGCATCCGTCTGCTGCAACATCGCCAGCTCGCGGCGCGCCGCCTCGGACAGCTCGGACAGCTTGTATTCGATGCCGTTGATTTGAATGAGGTCGTTGGTGTTCATCTGGTGCACTTTCTTCGCAAAGGAAACATGATCGGAGTGAATCGTGGTCGGCCGGATCGCCGTCGCCGGCACCAGCTTGGCGTTGATCGCCAACACGGCACCGATCACATCGCCAATTTCGCGGCCGGCGACATGCCAACGCTTGCGCCGGTATTCGCGGCAAGCGCGCAGGGCCATGTCGCGGCCCTGCTCCGGATTGTCCGGCAGCATCTTGGCGAGGCCCGCCAGCCCCGCCCTGGCGCGCCGGAACACATCTGGCGGCATGGGGGCATCGCGCAGGATCAGCTCGCTAGGCTCGAACCGCTCCGCCCGCGTCAGCGCAATCATGTAGACGGTGGCGTCGCCCAGCATCATCCGGCCATCCGGCGCGACGTAAAGCAGCGGACAATACGGCGCCAATTCGGGCAGCACGTGGTTAGGATAAATCCGCAGGTGCCAATAACGTGCCGCGACGCGCAGGAAATGCCGGTAGTCGGCGATCGGAATGAAGCGCGCTTCGGCGAACGGCAGGATTTCCACCTTCGGCTTGCTGCGCGTGACGGTGTCGTTGGAGACGTCGAGATACAGCGTTCCAAGCTGAAACGCGTTTTGAAAGAATTCGCCGCGCAAATCGCCCCATACCTGGCGCAACTCGCCGCCCGCCCGACGGAATGCGACGAACGCCGCATGGCCGGTCCGCGCGGATGCGCTCATGGCCAGCGCGCGCAGATCCGCACGCTGCAGTTGATGGTGGGCCGCCTGCGAGATTTCCAGACACTGGCCCAGCGGATAGGCTTTCCCCTGCTTGGCGGGCAGAGTGAATTCAAGTTCCGTATCGACCAGCGCCCGCACCACCAGGAAGAATGCTTCCAGGTCGGCGAGGGCCGGCAACAGATAACGCTCGGTCAGCGCCGCTTGCCGCGACTCATCGATCAGTCGCGCCTCGGTCGGAAGCAAGGCGCGGCGAACAATGGATGAGGATAATTTATGCAAGAAAGACCCTGCTGAAACGGAAAAGCCCAACCGGTGAAGGCTGGGCTTTTTCTTGTTCTGGCTCCCCGACCTGGACTCGAACCAGGGACCTGCGGATTAACAGTCCGTCGCTCTACCAACTGAGCTATCAGGGAATTGAGGCCGGAATTATAGCCGCCGGTTTGCGATTTAGCCAGCCCAAGGCATCACTTTTTTTTCACATCCATAAAAAAATCCCGCCGCGTCGATGACGCGGCGGGATTTCTTAACGTACAGCCAGATTGATCAGGCCGATTTCTTGCGGCGGGCAACAACGCCCAGCAACGCCAGACCGCCCAGCAGCATGCCGTAGGTTTCTGGTTCCGGCACGGCGGCGGTCACAGTGATGTTGTCCAGCGCGGCGCCGTATGCGCCATTGCCCTTGAAGCCCGAGAAGTACAGCGTGCTGGTGGTTTCTTCAGCAACAAATTGGAAACTCTTGACTTCCCAACCCATGTTGCTCAGGGTGTGGCCAGTGGTGTAGAACGTGAACGGGTCAACCGAAGTCACGCCGGCGGTGATGGTCTTTTTGGCGCCGCCGCCATCCGGATTGCCGGCCATTGCAAAGCTGACGGTGTAGGTCTGACCGACCACGGTGTCGAACGATTGCGAGATGCTGCCGATGCTGTTGCCGTTCAGGTCCAGGCTGTAGTTACCCTGGTAGGCGTTCCAATAGGTGTTGATCAGGTCAACGCTGTTCGAATCGACCGACCAGCCGGTCAGCGCGGTGGAGCCGGCGACGATGTTCTGGAAGCTGCCGGTGAAGTTGGTGACTTCGAAGCTGCCGTTGGTGAAGGCACCCGCTTGCGCCAATGGGGCCAGCAAGGCCAGTGTGAGTGCTGCGATACCGGTCTTAATTTTGTTCATTTGCTGCCCCTTGGTGATTTTTGTTGTAAAGAATGAATTCCAGGAAGAATTATCTTATTAAAACTTTTTAGTGTCAATATTTTATTTTATATTTCTTTTCAACAACCAAAATAAGATGCCCAACAATGAAAAAAGCCCATCCTCGAAAGAATGGGCTTTTAGAATTTTGGCTCCCCGACCTGGACTCGAACCAGGGACCTGCGGATTAACAGTCCGTCGCTCTACCAACTGAGCTATCAGGGAATTGAGGCAACATTTTATACTGTTTCTTTCGCACCAGCAAGATGCAAACCTCAGCGGTATTTTGTGTTGCCATCTTGAATCAAGCTACTGCCTGATCCGAAGAAACAAGAGTTTAAAGGACTTTGGCGATGGCGTCAATAACGATGTCGATATTGCGCGAGTTCAGCGCGGCGACGCAGATGCGGCCGGTGTCCACCGCGTAGATCGACTGCTCGCGCAGCTGCTCGACCTGGGCTTTGTTCAGGCCCGAGTACGAGAACATGCCGACCTGGTCGCGCACGAAGGCGAAGTCGCGCTGCGGCGCCTTGGCTTTCAGCTTGGCGACGAAGGCTTCGCGCATCTCCTTGATGCGCACGCGCATGCCGGCCAGTTCCTCTTCCCACATCTGACGCAGTTCCGGCGTGGTCAGCACGGTGGCGACCACCTTGCCGCCGTGGACCGGCGGATTCGAGTAGTTGGTGCGCACCACGCGCTTCAGCTGCGACATCAGGCGCCCCGCTTCTTCGCCGGTGGCGGCGACCACGCTCAGCGCGCCGACGCGCTCGCCGTACAGCGAGAACGATTTGGAGAACGAGTTCGACACCAGCAGCGGTCCGCCGGCGGCGGCGAAGCGGCGCACCACGGCGCCGTCTTCGGCGATGCCGGCGCCGAAGCCCTGGTAGGCCATGTCGAGGAACGGCACCAGGCCGCCATTGGTGACGGCGGCGATGACTTCATCCCACTGGGCCGAGGTCAGGTCGGCGCCGGTCGGGTTGTGGCAGCAGGCGTGCAGCAGCACGATGGCGCCGCGCGGCATGGCTTTCAGGTCGGCCAGCATGCCGGCGAAATCGACGCCGTGGGTGGCCGCGTCATAGTAGGCGTAGTTGTTGACCACGAAGCCGGCGCTCTCGAACAGCGCGCGGTGGTTTTCCCAGCTTGGGTCGCTGATGTAGACTTGGGCGTCCGGCGCGAAGCGCTTCAGGAAGTCGGCGCCGATCTTCAGCGCGCCGGTGCCGCCGATGGCTTGCACGGTGATCGCGCGCTTCTCTTGAATTACGGCGCTGTCGGCGCCAAATACCAGCTCTTGCACCGCCTTGTCGTAGGCAGCCAGGCCTTCGATCGGCAGGTAGGTGCGCGGGGCCGGCGCGGCAATCAGGATTTCCTCCGCTTTCTGTACGCACGCTAACAGCGGCACCTTGCCGTTGTCGTCATAATAAACGCCGACGCCCAGGTTGATCTTGGCCGGATTCTGGTCGGCGTTGAATGCTTCGGTGATGCCCAGGATAGGGTCGCGTGGTGCCATCTCGATGGCGCTGAACAAGCTAGGATTCGTCATGATAAGATTGGATTCGATTGGAAGCGGTTCGCAGCGGATGAATGTCAGACAGCGCCCTCAAATAAATTCACCTCAGGCCGCTGGCAGGCCATTATTCTAACAAAGGTCTGAACAAGATGGCTGATTTACCAGTAGTAGACTTCCCGGCGGCGACCGTGGTTACCTTCCCGGACTCGCCCTTCAAGTTGCACCAGCCCTTCCCGCCCGCCGGCGACCAGCCGACCGCGATCGACCAGCTGTGCGAGGGCATCGACGACGGCCTGTTCTTCCAGACCCTGCTCGGCGTGACCGGCTCGGGCAAGACCTACACCATGGCCAACGTGATCGCCCGCAAGGGCCGTCCCGCCATCGTGTTCGCGCCGAACAAGACGCTGGCGGCGCAGCTGTATTCGGAGTTCCGCGAATTCTTCCCGGAGAACGCGGTCGAGTACTTCGTCTCCTACTACGATTACTACCAGCCGGAAGCCTACGTGCCGCAGCGCGACCTGTTCATTGAAAAGGATTCGTCCATCAATGAGCACATCGAGCAGATGCGGCTGTCGTGCACCAAGTCGCTGATGGAGCGGCGCGACGTCATCATCGTCGCCACCGTGTCGGCGATCTACGGTATCGGTAATCCGACCGAATACCACCAGATGATCTTGACGCTGCGCGCCAAGGACCGCGTGTCGCAGCGCGACATCATCGCGCGCCTGATCCAGATGCAGTACACCCGCAACGAGGTGGACTTCGGCCGCGGCACCTTCCGCGTGCGCGGCGATACGCTCGACATCTTCCCGGCGGAGAATGCGGAACTGGCGGTGCGCCTCGACCTGTTCGGCGACGAGCTGGAATCGATCCAGCTGTTCGATCCGCTGACCGGCCGCGTCAAGCAGAAGATCCCGCGCTTCACCGTGTATCCGGGTTCGCACTATGTGACGCCGCGTTCGACCGTGCTGCGCGCGATCGAGACCATCAAGCTGGAGCTGCGCGAGCGACTGGAGTTCTTCCGCAAGGAGAACAAGCTGATCGAGGAACAGCGCCTGGAACAGCGCACCCGCTTCGACCTGGAGATGATGACCGAGATCGGCTTCACCAAGGGCATCGAGAACTATTCGCGCCATCTGAGCGGCGCGATGCCGGGGGAACCGCCGCCGACGCTGGTCGACTACCTGCCGAAGGACGCGCTGATGTTCCTCGACGAGTCGCACGTGCTGATCGGCCAGTTGAGCGCCATGTACAACGGCGACCGTTCGCGCAAGACCAATTTGGTGGACTACGGCTTCCGCCTGCCGTCGGCGCTGGACAACCGCCCGCTGAAGTTCGAGGAATTCGAATCGAAGATGCGGCAGACGGTGTTCGTCTCGGCCACCCCGGCCGAATACGAGAAGACCCATGCCGATCAGGTGGTCGAGCAGGTGGTGCGTCCGACCGGCCTGGTGGATCCGCTGATCGTAGTGCGTCCCGCCAGCTCGCAGGTGGACGACCTGATGTCCGAGATCACACTGCGCGTGGCCAAGAACGAACGGGTGCTGGTGACCACGCTGACCAAGCGCATGTCCGAACAGCTGACCGAATACCTGAGCGATCACGGCATCAAGGTGCGCTACCTGCACAGCGATATCGAGACCGTCGAGCGGGTCGAACTGCTGCGCGATCTGCGCATCGGCACCTACGATGTGCTGGTCGGGATCAACCTGCTGCGCGAGGGCCTGGACTTGCCGGAGGTGTCGCTGGTGGCGATCCTGGACGCCGACAAGGAAGGCTTCCTGCGTTCCGAGCGTTCGCTGATCCAGACCATCGGCCGCGCGGCGCGTAACCTGAACGGCGTGGCGCTGCTGTACGCGGATCGCATGACCGATTCGATGGAGCGCGCCATCGGCGAGACCGAGCGGCGTCGCGCCAAGCAGATCGCCTTCAACGAAGCGAACGGCATCGTGCCGCGCGGCGTGACGAAGAGCATCAAGGACATGATCGACGGCGTCTACAGCCCGCAGGATGCGCGCGAGTCGCTGCAGGTGGCGCAGGAGACGGCCAAGTACGAGTCGATGAGCGAGAAGCAGATCAGCAAGGAGATCAAGCGCCTGGAGAAGGCGATGCTCGATCACGCCAAGAACCTCGAGTTCGAGAAAGCCGCGCAGGTGCGCGATCAGCTGCATGGCCTCAAGCAGCAACTGTTCGGCGCGCCCGGCGCGGACAATATCGCCTGACGCCGCGCCATGGGGACCGATGCGGCGGCTGCCGCACGGTGTGGCTGGCCAGGCGGCGTCAGGGCTTCTTGACGAATTCGCTCAACGCGTCGATCAATTGCGGCGACACCGGCAGCTCCGGGTTGCCGTAGGATTTCTGCTGCAAGGCCTCGTCGTCGCCGACCATTTTCAGCAGATGGTTCATGCCGTCGACCAGCACCAGCTTCGCCTTCGGCGCGGCGGCCGACAAGGCCTCCGCCTCCGACTTCTGCACCTGGATGTCCGACGTGCCTTGCAGGATCAGCACCGGCATCGCCAGCGCCGCGATCGCGGTGCGCGGGTCATGCTTCAGCGACGAGATCAGATACGGCTGCACCGTCGGGTGATAGAGCGTCATCAACGGCTGCGGCACGTTGTCGACCGTGTCGCCCGCCTTGAGCGAGGCCAGTACGCGTTCGCTTTGGGCCAGCAGCGGCGGCGGGAGCCGGGTCTTCAGCTGGTCGCGCAAGATCTCGTCAAGCGGGTGGCCGGCGCCGGCGATCAGCACGCAGGCGTCCGCCCCGCCCTGCTTGCACGCCTCGGCCGCGATCTGCGCGCCTTCGCTGTGGCCCGCCATCACCACCCGCGAGAAGCGCGGATCGGCGCGCAGCTTTTGCAGCCATGCGCTGGCGTCGTTGATATAGTCGTCCAGCCGCAGCTCATTCTCTTTCCAGACCGGCAAGGCGCTGGCGCCGATGCCGCGCTTGTCGTAGCGTACCGAGGCGATGCCGCGCCTGGCCAGCGCTTCGGCGACCATGCGCAGCGAGTCGTTGGGGCCCGGCAGCAATGGGCTGTTGCCATCGCGGTCGGTCGGGCCGGAGCCGGAATGCAGCAGCACCACCGGCACCTTGCCGGTGACGCCGTCGGGCGTCAGCTCGCTGCCGTACACGGCGCCGCCGGCGACATCCTGCGATACCAGGCGCTGCGCGGCGCCGGCCGACAGCGACAACATCAACAACGACAACAATACTTTGAAGCGCATACTTTTTCTCCGATCTATTGAGGAAGACGTTTGTAGAGCAGCAGCGAGTAAGCGACGGCGATCGGCGCCCAGGCCAGCATCGCCGTCGCCAGCAGCCAGTGCGGCGCGCCGAGCCACAGCGCGCACAGGCCAAGCAGGCCGCTGGCGACCATCAGCTTCGCCGCCAGCCGGTGCGTGGCGTACCAGACCGCTTCGCTGGCCAACGTCCATGGCGTGCGGACGCCGATGACGAAATTGCGCCGCACCTTGCCCAGCGGGTTGCCGATCAGGATCAGCAGGATGCAGATGCCGGCGGGGATGGCGCGCGCCATCTCCACGCCGCCGTGCAGCACCGCCAGCAGGACCAGTGCATGCACATAGGCGAGCATGACGACGATGACGCCGCATACGTAGTAATAGGTCGACTCGAAGCCGGCGATGTCGAACCGGCGCGGCGCGATGCGCGGCAGCAGCGGGCCGCCCAACGCGGCCAGCGTCATCATGCCGGGGCCCAGCAGCCACAAGACCGCGCGCGGGCCGTAGCCGTCGATCGCGCCAGCGGCGTTCCAGTGCAGCGGCAGCCGTTCCGGCAGCGAGGGCCAGCAGTACAGCGTGGCCGCGCATGCGGCGGCGATCAGCAGCAGGCAAACAACCAGATAGCGTGGCGTCATTTCTTCTTCCCCTTGGTGTCGGTATCGGTGAGATCCATCATCCAGGCCAGCACGTCCTGCAGCACGGTGGTATTCAAGCCATACCAGATGGTCTGGCCGTCGCGGCGGCGCGTGATCAGATCGGCGTCCGCCAGCACCGCGAAGTGGTGCGACATGGTCGGCTTGCTCATGTCGAAATGCGCCGCCAGATCGCCGGCCGTCATCTCGCCCTGCCGCAGCAGCCGCAGGATCTCCCTGCGCGCCGGGTCGGCGATGGCTTTGAAGGCGTTGTTGGTGGCACTCATTAGGCAAGCGTCTAATTAGATAGTTATCTAACTATAATCCGCGATACGTGGCGGGTCAAGCACTTCATCGCGGTCTCGCCAAGCACTACCACATGCAATTTCGACAACGCTGGAGCGTTGTACTAGGCGAACATGATCACGCAAAAAATGGCAAGAGACGCGATGGAAAAGCGGCCGTTGCTCAACGGGGCTTTCCTCGGACGGAAATGCGCTGATTCATCGCAATCTCCAAAAAACAGAGGCCTACACTTTAAGGCGCTGCGATTTACTCAGCAAAAAAAGAGGAACTACTGGCATACCCACTGTGTTTGGCAGATAGGTCCTTGAGTTGCTGCCCATATAAACAACGACCCCAGCATCAGCAATAAAACAAGGGCAACCGATCTCCTCACAATTTCTCCTCAATTAATTTAGTTTAATTACGGAAATTGTAATGCTTACATTCAATTATTGCAATATGGATTGTTATTTCTGAAGCTTATACAGCGATTAATCGGTCGCTGCCTGGTATCGAACGGAATCACTTACCGTCTTCGATACCCAGAGCCCTCAGCCAAGGCCCAGCATGTCACGTGCGCCATCGCTTAAGCATATTGTTCGCCGGCATACGAAAGCGTCTAGCGCAGGCGAGCATGCAGCCGGTCGGCCTGGGTGCGCTCGCGTCGGTCCAGTTCAATTCTTCCGGAATTGGCGTCGGTGGCACCAACTCCCTGATGCGTACCGTACCCAGCATACGGTGATCTGGTTGGCGGGCTACAGCGTCTTGACGAACTCGCGTATCCCGCCAAGCAGCATTTCGACCGACATGGCGGTCAGGATTAATCCCATCAGGCGCTCGAAGGCGGTCATCACTTGCGGGCCGAGGACTTTCTGCAGCTTCTCGGCGCTGAGGAACACCAGTAGCCACACCACGCCAACCGCCGCCAGCGCGGCGACGTGCACCAGCACTTCGCCGGTGCTCTCGCGCGAGAACAGCAGCACCGTGGCCAGCGCCGACGGCCCGGCCAGCGCCGGTATCGCCAACGGCACGATGAACGGTTCGCCACCGTCGGTGCGACCCAATACGCCATCCGGATGCGGAAAGATCATGCGGATCGAGATCAGCAGCAGGATCACCGCGCCGCCGATGCGCAGCGCCACTTCCGACAGGTGCAGCGCCGACAGGAAGTGGCGCCCGAAGAACATGAAAATCAGCAGCAGCACAAAGGCGATCGCGCACTCCCGCACCACGATGCGCGAACGGCGCGACGGCGGCACGGGATTCAACACGCTGGCGAACAGCGGCACATTGCCGAATGGGTCGGTCACCAGCAGCAGCAGGATGAAGGTCTGGAAAAAATCTTGGGTCATGATCTTATTATTGTTGATAGGCATCGGGGCGACCAGTTTAACTGATCGGCCCGCGCCACACCACCAAGCGCACAATGACAAACGGGAGCCGAAGCTCCCGTTTGTCGTGACCGCCAGTTGCGGCTTACGCCGATTTGCGGCGGCGGGCGGCGAAGCCCACCAGGCCCAGGCCGGCCAGCAGCATGGCATAGGTTTCCGGTTCCGGCACCGGAGCGGCGAAGGTGTAGGTCACCGTGCCGTAGGCGCTGTAGGCGGAGGTCGCAGCGGTGTGGACGTTGCCCGAAGCGGTGATCTTGGTCGTGCCGAGACCGGTCACGGTGGCGGCGACGCTGCCGGTGCCGGTGAACGCGGCCAGCGTGGCGGCGTCGGTGAAGACGGCGCTGACGCTTTGATGCTGAGGGGCCAAGGTCACGACGGTGCCCGAGGTGCCGGCGTAGTCGTCGGTCAGGTCGAACGCGCCCTTGCTCACCGTCGAGTGGTAGTTGTTGACCAGCGTGGCCAGCGAGAACACGCTCGACGACAGCGACACCGAGCTTGCCGAGTCCAGCGTGAAGGTGGTCGCGCTTTTGCCCTTGTTTTCGACGCTGAATTTGCTGTCCAGGTCACTGAACAATTCAATTTGCACCGACAGCAGCGTGCCGTTGGTGGCGTTGAATTGCGTGAAATCGAGAACGCCAGTGGATTTCTTGATGTTGCTGATGACGTTGGTGTTCAGGACCAGCGGGGCAGGCGCCGGCGCGGCTTGCGCGCTGGCGGCCACGGTCAGGACCGCGCCGGCGGCCAGCAGGGTAAGAGCTTTTTTCATATTATTGTCCAGTCAGGTATCGGGTCGCGGATCGGTATCAGGCTTGAGCCGAACGGGATTTGCGGCGGGCGGCAAAGGCGACCACGCCCATGCCCAGCAACATCATGCCGTAGGTTTCCGGTTCAGGTACGGCGGCCACGTAGTTGTAGGTGATGCTGGCGGTGCCGCTGGCGTAGGTGGTGAATTGCACATCGATGTCGTCGCCGGTCGAGCTCGAGATGGCGTTCACCTTGAGCGGCGCGTACACATAGCCGCTGCCGGTGAACAGCGCGAAGTCGCTGGCGTCCAGGCTCTTGGTGGCCGACAGGTGTACCGTGCCCGATTGAGTCGCGGTGCCGTTGGCGACGCCGCTCAGGGTCAATTCGGTGTCGAACACCGATTGGCTCAGTTGCAGGATATTGCTGGCGTCGGCGGGACGCTGCAGGAACAGTTCCACGCTCAGGCTGACCGGCACCGCTTGCGGGGCGTGCGCGACGTCGACCAGGTCGATCAGGTCGACCGTGCCGGTGACGGTGCTGCCGACGGTGATCGAGATCGATTGCAGTGTGCCCCAGGCCGAGTTGAACTGTTGAAACGACAGAAAGTCCGACAGGTCGGTGATCGAGCTCGACACCGGCGTGCTGACGTAGGTCTTCACGGCCGCATTTGCCGCGGTGGATGCGAAGCAGGCTGCTGCCAGCAGTACTTGCGAAAGCTTATTCAATTTCATGGGGTTTCCCATCCATATAAAATATTTACGAAACAAAACGACAAGTGGCAGCAGCAGTTGTTAGGCTACAGGATCACTCTCACCAAAACTTAAACGTATCTTAACACAAGATATGCAACTTGCATTTCTTTTTTGCATGTTAAATTCAGTATAAACAACATAAGTTGCCGAAGAAATACTTATGTTTTCAATAAAAAAAGCGGCCTGTGGCCGCTTTTTCAACTGACTGGACTAAGCCAAGGCACTCAGGCCGCGCTGTCGCCCTTCTTGATCCACGCCGCCAGCTGGTGCGGGCGCAGGCCGTCGTAGTCTTCGAACGGCTGGTGGATCCATGGGTTATGCGGCAGTTCTTCCATCTGGTAGTCCGGCTTGAAGGCCGAGCTGCCCTTGGTCCAGATCACCGCCGACTTGACTTCGGTGACGCCCTCGAAGTTGTCCTTCAAGTGCTGCATCACCTTGATCAGCGTGACGCCGGAGTCGGCCAGGTCGTCGACCAGCAGGATGCGGCCGCTCAGCGGGCCCTTGGTCATCGTCATGTACTTGGCGATGTCCAGGTCGCCCTGGGTGGTGCCCTTGTCTTCGCGGTACGAGCTGGTCGACAGGATCGCCAGCGGCACGTCGAAGATGCGGGAGAACACGTCGCCCGGACGCACGCCGCCGCGCGCCAGGCACAGCACCATGTCGAATTTCCAGCCGGATTCGTGCACCTTGAGCGCCAGGCGCTCGATCAGGCGGTGATACTCGTCCCAGGAGACCCAGAGGTGTTTTTCGTTCGATTGTGGAGTGGTCATGAATAAGTCCTTAATTACTCGAACGGATGACGCAGCACGATCGTTTCTTCACGATCCGGACCGGTCGATACCATGTCGACCGGCACGCCGACCAACTCTTCGATACGTTTGATGTAGGCGCGGGCGGTGGCCGGCAGCGCGGCCAGCGACTTGGCGCCGACGGTGCTTTCGGTCCAACCCGGCATTTCCTCGTACACCGGCACGCAACGGGCGGCTTCTTCGGCGCCCGACGGGAAGATGTCCACGGCCACGCCGTCGATGGTGTAGCCGGTGCACAGCTTCAGCGATTCCAGGCCGTCCAGCACGTCCAGCTTGGTCAGGCACATGCCGGTCACGCCGTTGATCTGGACCGAGCGGCGCAGCAGCGCGGCGTCGAACCAGCCGCAGCGGCGGGCGCGGCCCGTGACGGTGCCGAACTCGTGGCCGACCTGGGCCAGGTGATGGCCGACGCCGGCATCGGTAGGCAGTTCCGAAGGGAACGGGCCGGAACCGACGCGGGTGGTGTAGGCCTTGGTGATGCCCATGATGTAGTGCAGCATGTTCGGACCGACGCCGGCGCCGGCGGCGGCATTGCCGGCCACGCAGTTCGACGAGGTGACGAATGGATAGGTGCCGTGGTCGACGTCCAGCAGCGAGCCTTGCGCGCCTTCGAACAGCAGGTTGGCGCCGGCCTTGTGCGCGGCGTACAGCGCGCTCGAGACGTCGGTGACCATCGGGCGCAGACGCGGCACGTAGGCCAGCGCGTCGTCCAGGGTCTTCTGATAGTCGACTTTCGGCGCCTTCAGGTAGTGCTCCAGCACGAAGTTGTGATAGTCGAGGTTCTCGGCCAGTTTCTCGGCGAAGCGGGTCTCGTTCAGCAGGTCGGCGATACGGATCGCGCGGCGCGCCACTTTGTCTTCGTAGGCCGGGCCGATGCCCTTGCCGGTGGTGCCGATCTTGGCTTCGCCGCGCTTGGCTTCACGCGCCAGGTCGAGCGCCGCGTGGTAAGGCAGGATCACCGGGGCCGCGTCCGACACTTTCAGGCGCGAGGCGACTTCGACGCCGACCGCTTCCAGCTTGTCGATTTCGCGCAGCACGTCAGGCACCGACACCACCACACCGTTGCCGATGTAGCAGGCCACGCCTGGACGCATAATGCCCGACGGGATCAGCTGCAGCGCGGTCTTTACGCCGCCGATGACCAGCGTGTGGCCGGCGTTGTGGCCGCCCTGGAAGCGGACCACACCCTGTGCATGATCGGTCAACCAGTCGACGATCTTGCCCTTGCCTTCATCGCCCCATTGGGTACCGATGACGACGACGTTTTTTGCGTTTTTCTTTGACATCACACTAACCTAAGTTTTTAAGAATCCAGTTGCTACCATTATCGTCGAGGACCAGCGCGCGATCGCACTCGAACTCGTCCAGTTCGCTGTCATGACCCGGCATGCTTTGGATCACGACTTCGCCGGACTTGCGCAGCTCGGCGATTTTTTCCTTCAATTCCGGCGCATTGCCCCACGGCGCGCGGATCGAATGCTTGCGCTCCGCAGTCGGCAACAGACGCGCCAGTTCGCGCAGGTCGAGCGAGAAGCCGGTGGCGGGACGCGCCCGGCCGAAGGCCTCGCCTACGTGATCGTAACGGCCGCCGCGCGCCACCGCGTTCGGCAGGCCCGGCACATACAAGGCGAACATCGCGCCGCTTTCGTACTGATAGCCGCGCAGGTCGGCCAGGTCGATCGCCACTTCGGCGCGGTCGATGGCCGACGCCGCCAGCGCCGCCAGCTCGGCCAGCGCCTTGCTGATGGCCGGCAGGTCGGGCAGCGTTTCGCGCGCTTTCTTCAGCACGTCGATGCCGCCGTACAGGTTGGGCAACGCCAGCAGCGCGTCGCGCACCGTCGGCGCGTAATCCTTGGTCAGCTCCTGCAAGTCCGGCACGTCTTTGGCGCGCAGCGCCAGGTACAGCCGGGCCTCGTCCTTGAGCGCCGCCGCGTCGCCTTCGATGATGGCGCGCAGCACGCCGACATGGGTCAGGTCCAGCCGCACTTCGGGGAAGCCGGCCAGGGCCAGTGACGCCAGCGCCAGTTCCTGGATCTCGGCGTCGGCTTCGAGGCCGGCGTGGCCGTAGATCTCGGCGCCGATCTGCAGCGGTTCGCGGGTGGCGTGCAGGCCCGACGGACGGGTATGCAGCACGCTGCCGGCGTAGCACAGCCGGGTCACCGAGCTACGGTTCAGCAAGTGGGCGTCGATGCGCGCCACCTGGGTCGTCATGTCGGCGCGCAGGCCCAGCATGCGGCCCGACAGCTGGTCCACCAGCTTGAAGGTGCGCAGGTCGGTATCCTCGCCGGCGCCGGTCAGCAGCGACTCCAGGTATTCGAGCAGCGGCGGCATCACCAGTTCATATCCGTACAGACGGAAATTATCCAGCATCAGACGACGCAACTCTTCGATCTTGCGTGCTTCCGACGGCAAAACGTCGGCGATATTCTCAGGCAGAAGCCAATTCGGCATGGGGAGACAATTTAAAAATGAACAAGGTGACGCACGCGCCGTGGCCGTAAAGCGGAAGGCCGAACCTGATATTTTACGCGAAATGCTTGGCGGGCGGGAAAAAATTGCCGCCGCCCGGCGCGGCCAGGCAATCCGGAAGTGGGCAATCAGCATGTCGCTTAGCCGATCGGCCTGACGGATCAGCGCGGCGCCGGCGATGCAACCCGGCGCGGCATGGTCTGAGCACAATATTCAGCCGCGTGGTCCGTCTACACCAGCAGCTAACGAGTAACCGACATCAGAAAGTTCAACGCCATGCCGAACAAAAACATTCAGGGGTACGAACTCCCGGCGCACGCGCCTGTCGCGGGGCGGCGGCCTTCCACGGGCATGCTTGAAGGCGCCATGCTCAAACTGTTCACGCGCGGCGCGCAGGTGCTGGGCATCGAGGATATCGGCGGCGCCTTCCGCCTGGTCACGCTGGAGGGCGAGGCGCTACGCAATGTCGCGTGGACGCCGGGTGACAAGATACAAATCCAGCTCGGCGGATGGACCCAGCGCACCTACACGCCGATGGGCTGGGATGCCGACAACGGACGCACCCGCATCCTGGTCCATCTGCACGGCGACGCGCCCGGCACCCGCTGGGCACGCGCGCTGCGGGTTGGCGACCAGTGCATTGTGTTCGGTCCGCGCAAGTCGGTCAGGCTCTCCGGTCCGCCATCCACGGTCATCGTGTTCGGCGACGAAACTTCGTTGGGGCTGGCGGCGGCCCTGTCGCATCAACTGTCGGCGCCGACGGTTATCGGCTTGTTTGAAGTATCGAGCCCGGCGGACGCCGCGCGCGCGGCCGAACGACTGGATCTGAACGGCGTGGCGCTGTGTGCCCGGCTTGAGGACGACCGCCATTTCGCCGAGCTGGAGCAGCGCATGACGGCGCTGCTGCGCGAGCATCCTGCGGCGGAGCTGGTGCTGACGGGTAGGGCCGGCGCGATCCAGCACATCAGCCGGCTGCTGCGGCAACATGGCGTTGCCTCGGAGCGGCGTACCAGCAAGGCGTATTGGGCGCCCGGCAAGAGCGGAATGGACTAAAAAAAAGGGCGGATACTTTCGTATCCGCCCTCTTTTTTTATTTCTTGGCCGGAGCCGGAGCGGCTGAGGCGCCGCCGGAGCTCTTGAAGTACTTGAAGAAGTCCGAACTGGAATCCATCACCATCACGTCGCCGTGGTTCTTGAAGGTGGCGCGGTAGGCTTCCAGGCTGCGGTAGAACTTGTAGAACTCGGGATTGCGGCCGAACGCTTCGGCGTAGATCGCCGACGCCTTGGCGTCGCCGTCACCGCGAATCTCCTCGGCGTCGCGATAGGCTTCCGCCAGGATCACCGAACGTTGACGATCGGCGTCGGCACGGATCTTCTCCGAATCGGCGGAACCGGTCGAACGCAGCTCGTTGGCCACGCGCAGGCGCTCGGCCTTCATGCGGTCGTAGACCGAGTTGTTGATCTGCTCCACATATTCCACACGCTTCAGCCGCACATCGATGATCTCGACGCCGATCTGGGCCGCTTCCTGCACCACCTTGGTACGGATGCCTTCCATGACCTTGCCGCGCTGGCCGGAGATCACTTCGCCCACGGTGCGCTTGGTGATTTCCTCGTTCAGCGCCGCCTTGACGATCTGCGACATGCGGTCGCGCGCGCGGCCTTCGTCGCCGCCGAACGTGACGTAGTACAGCTTCGGCGCCGATTCGCTGCGGCCGATGCGCCATTTGACGAAGCTGTCGATCAGGATGTTCATCTTCTCGGCGGTGATGAAGCGCTCGGCGTCCGGCGTTTCGATCGTCATGATGCGGTTGTCCAGGAACAGCACATTCTGGAACGGCGGCGGCAGCTTGAAGTGCAGGCCCGGCTCGCGGATCACTTCCTTGATCTGGCCCAGCGCGAAGACGATCGCGTACCTGCGCTGGTCGACCACGAACACGGTCGACGACAACAGCAGCAGCACGACGAAAGCCGCAATGAGGGAACTAGCGATGCGATTCATTAACGGCTCTCCCGGTCACGTAAGGCTTCCCGCGAGCGCGAGTCGCGCTGGCGGCTGACTTCCACCGATGGAATGATATCCGCCGGCAGCGTCGCCGATGACGGCGGCGCGGCTGCCGCGGCTTGCGCGGCGGCGCGGCTGGCGGCGGCCGAAGCGTCGGTCGCCGCGGCTTGTGCGATCAGCTTGTCCAGCGGCAGATACAGCAGGTTGCTGCCGCTCTTGGCGTCGACCATCACCTTGCTGGCGCTCGAATAAATCTGCTGCATGGTTTCCAGATACATGCGGTCGCGGGTCACGCCCGGGGCCTTCTGGTACTCGGTCAACACCTGCTTGAAGCGCGAGGCGTTACCGGTCGCGTTCTCGGTGACCATCGAACGATACGCTTCCGCTTCCTGCATCAGGCGCGAGGCGTAGCCGTGCGCTTTAGGGATCACGTCGTTGGCGTAGGCCTGGCCTTCGTTCTTCTGGCGCTCGCGGTCCTGCCCTGCTTTCACCGCGTCGTCGAAGGCGCCCTGCACCTGCTCCGGCGGTTGCACCGCCTGCAGCGTCACGTTCGAAATCAGCACGCCGGAGGCGTAGCGGTCGAGGATCTGCTGCATCAGTTGCTGGGTTTCGAAGGCGACCTTGTCGCGGCCCTCGTACAGCACGAAGTCCATCTTGTTCTTGCCGACGATTTCGCGGATCGAGGTCTCGGCCACCTGGCGTACGGTGTCCTCCTCGTCGCGGTTGTTCATCAGCCATGCGACCGGATCCTTCAGCTTGAACTGCACCGCGAACTGGATGTCGATGATGTTTTCGTCGTCGGTCAGCATCAGCGATTCGCGCGCCTGCTTGTTCTTGATGTTGCCGCGATAGCCGATTTCGACCATGCGCATCTGCGATACCTTGACCGTTTCATCGGTCTGGAACGGATACGGCCAGCGCCAGTTGAAACCGGAACCGGTGGTGTGACTGACTTTGCCGAAGGTGTAGACCACGCCGGTCTGACCCTCTTGCACGATGAACGAGCCGCTGGCGAGCCAGATCAGCGCGACCACCACGCCGATGGCGCCGGCCGTGGCGCGCACGCCGGCGAAATCGGGACGTCCGCCGCCGGCGGGACCGCCGTTGTCGCCGCCATTGTTGTTACCTGGCGGGCGATTTTTTTGACCGAAGAAGCTGTTCAGGCGCTGATTGAAATCGCGCCACAGTTGTTCCATATCGGGCGGGCCCTCGCCGGGCTTCTTGCCTTCATTGGCTTGCGGCTTGTTGTCGTCTTTCTTGTCCGAGCCCCAGCGGGGATCGTTCAGCGACAGCTTCAAACCGAGTCGTTTCATAAGTGAGGAGACACGCATTAGTGTGGTCCAACGTGAGTGAGGGTGGGACTGCTCTCTACTGCTTCTGATTCTGGTTCTAGTTCTAGTTCTTCTTCTGTTTGTTCTTGTCCCTCGTACGCCTGGTGCAGGCGCGCGCCCGGCGCGGCCTTGGCCCATTCGACGATGGCGCCCCGCAGCAGGTCCAGTCCTTGACCCGTGCGCGCACTGAGGAAGACGCGGGAAATCTTATCATATTCATCCCGTTCGACCGAAGGCTCCATCTCGGCGACGTCGATCTTGTTCCACACCAGAATCTGCGGGATATGATCGGCGCCGATTTCCTTGAGCACCAGGTTGACCTGCTCGATCTGCTCCATGCGCACCGGCGACGACGCGTCGACCACGTGCAGCAGCAGATCGGCGTGGATGGTCTCCTCCAGCGTGGCGCGGAACGCCGCCACCAGCTGGTGCGGCAGCTCGCGCACGAAGCCGACCGTGTCCGAGATCACCACGTTGCCGACCTCCTGCCCCATGTAGACGCGGCGCGAGGTCGTGTCCAGCGTGGCGAACAGCTGGTCGGCGACATACACGCCGGCCTTGGTGACGGCGTTGAACAGCGTCGACTTGCCGGCGTTGGTATAGCCGACCAGCGACACCGAGAAAGTCTGGCTGCGGCCGCGCGAGCGGCGCTGCGTCTCGTGCTGCTTGCGCAGCTTGTCGAGACGCGCGCGCAGGGCCTTGACCCGCTCGCCGATCAGGCGGCGGTCGGTCTCCAGCTGGGTTTCACCGGGACCGCGCAGGCCGATACCGCCCTTTTGCCGTTCCAGGTGGGTCCAGCCGCGGATCAGGCGCGTGGCCAGATGCTGCAGCTGCGCCAGCTCCACCTGCAGCTTGCCCTCGTGGGAGGCGGCGCGCTGGGCGAAGATGTCGAGAATCAGGCTGGTACGGTCGAGCACCCGGATCTGCAAACGCTTTTCCAGATTGCGTTGCTGAGCGGGCGACAGCGCGTGATTGAAGATGACGATCTCGATCTTGTGATCGAGCACGGCGAGGCCGATCTCGTCGGCCTTGCCGCTGCCGACGAAATAGGCGGCGTCCGGGGACGAACGCTTGGCCGTGATCGTCGTAATCGGTTCCGCACCCGCCGAACGTGCCAGCAGATGCAGTTCCTCGACGCTGGCGGCAAAGTCGCCTTGACCGAAATCGATACCGACTAAGGCTGCGCGCATACGACGATCAAGCAAGTTGGAAAGAAGCCGAGATGCAAGCGCTTATTCCGCTTCGGATTCAATGTTGAGATTGACGGCGCGGGCCGGCACCACGGTGGAGATGGCGTGCTTATACACCATCTGGGTCACAGTGTTACGCAGCAGTACGACGTATTGATCGAACGATTCGATATGGCCTTGAAGCTTGATGCCGTTGACCAGGTAAATCGAGACAGGAACATGCTCTTTGCGCAAGGCATTGAGGAATGGGTCTTGTAACAGTTGCCCTTTGTTGCTCATAACAGCTCCATTTTATGTTGTTGTGTTGGATTTGGAGGCGAAACGCTTAAATTCAAGTACGTGGCTCAGCGAAAGTCAAATGATTTTCGCTGAAACACCGCTCGCCACGCGGGGAATGGTGCTTCTAAGCCACTGTAACCTGTTTTGGCTTTTTTTGCAGGGCGTTCCTGCAAAAAAACGGCCTTATTTTGCCGAACCTTTTGCGAACGGATTTTTACCGGTGCGCAGTTCGATCCGCAGCGGGGTGCCGACCAGTTGGAACGTATCGCGGAAATGTTTTTCCAGGTAACGTTTGTACGGTTCGCCCACCGCGTCCAGCGCATTGCCGTGGATAACGATCACCGGCGGATTCATGCCGCCCTGGTGCGCATAGCGCAGCTTCGGACGGATCGAACCCTTGCGGCGCGGTTCCTGCTTCTCCACCGCTTCGATCAGCGCGCGGGTCAGCTTCGGCGTCGACAGGTTGCACATGGCGGCGGCGTAGGCCGCGTCCAGCGACTTCATCAGCGGACCGATGCCCTGCGACTTCAAGGCTGAAATGAAGTGCATCTTGGCGAAGGACAGGAAGTCCAGCTTGCGGTCGATGTCGATCTTGATCTCGTCGCGCTCATCGGTGCGCAGACCGTCCCACTTGTTGACCGCGATCACCAGCGCGCGGCCGGTCTCGAGCACGAAGCCGGCGATGTGGGCGTCCTGCTCGGAGATGTCCTGCTGCGCGTCGAGCATCAGCACGACCACGTTGGCCTCCGAGATCGATTGCAGGGTTTTGACGACCGAGAATTTCTCGATCGCTTCGAACACCTTGCCGCGACGGCGGATGCCGGCGGTGTCGATCAGCGTGTATTGCTTGCCTTCGCGCTCGAACGGAATCTCGATCGAATCGCGGGTGGTGCCCGGCATGTCGAAGGCGATCACGCGCTCTTCGCCGACCAGGGTGTTGATCAGCGTCGACTTGCCGACGTTCGGACGGCCGACCAGCGCGATCTTGATGCCATGGTCCGTCTTGTCCAGCTCGGCCGCGTCGTCCGGACGCTGGGCGAAGGCCAGGTCCAGCGCCTCCTCCACCAGGTCGGACACGCCATCGCCGTGGGCCGACGAGATCGAGTACGGCTCGCCCAGTCCCAGCTCGTAGAACTCGGCGACGACGGCGGTGTAGCGCATGCCCTCGGACTTGTTCACGACCAGCATGACCGGACGGCCGCTTTTACGCAGGAAGTCGGTAATGGTTTTGTCATGCGGCGTCAGACCCTGGCGGCCGTCGACCAGAAACACGACGATGTCGGCTTCGGCCACGGCCTGCTTGGTCTGCTTGGCCATCTCATGCATGATGCCTTCCTTGGCGACCGGCTCGAAGCCGCCCGTGTCGATGACGAGGAAGGGACGTTCGCCGACACGGCCCTCGCCATAGTGACGATCGCGCGTCAACCCAGGCAAGTCCGCCACCAGCGCATCGCGCGAGCGGGTCAGACGATTGAACAAGGTCGATTTCCCTACATTGGGTCGACCCACTAGTGCGATTACCGGCTTCATTTTTTACTCGACCGCGAGAGCGGTCACTGTCCCTGATTGGGTTTGGAAAATCAAATTCGAACCTGCGATGACGGGATCAGCCTGAATCTTGCTGCCGTCGGTCGCGGCGCGACCTATAAACGCGCCATCTTCCCGCGACAGGAAGTGGACGTAACCCTGGTAGTCCCCGACTGCCACGGCGCGGCCATACGACACGGGGGTCGACAGGTTGCGATAGGACAGTTTATCGTTTTTCCAGGCGTTGCTGCCGTTTTCACGGCTGTAGGCTGCAACTTCACCTTTGTCGTCGGAGACGAATACAAATCGCTGGTCGACCGCCACGCCCTTGTCGGACGAAGTGGCCTTGCTCCAGTGCGGCGCGCCGGTGACAGCGTCGAAACAGGCGACGCGGCCCTGGTAGGACACGGCGCAGACGTCGTTCTCGAAGATCACCGGGCTGCCGGCGATGTCGGTGACGCGTTCCAGTTCGGTGGCGCCGCGCGGCTCGCCGACCACCACTTCAAAGCGCGGCAGGCCGGTCGCCAGCACCAGCGCCAGCAGCTTGCCGCCCGGCTGGGCGACGTACACGTTCAGGCCGTTGACCACCATGCCCGGCGCGTTGCGCAAGGTCAGCGCCGGCGTGGTGCGGGTCACGGTCCAGCGCTTGACGCCGGTCTTGGCTTCGAACGCGGTGATCTGGTTGTCGACGCTGCGCACCACCACCACGCCGCCGCCGACGACCGGCGACGACAGCACTTCGCTGGTGGCCTGGCCTTTCCACAATTCTTTGCCGCTGGCGTCGAACGCCAGGATGGTGCCCTTGACGCCGCCGACCACGACCACTTCGCCGTCGGTGCCGACGCCGGCGGTCAGGTCGGAGCCGGTCTTGATGCGCCAGTTCTGCTTGCCGGTGGCGGCATCGATGCTGGCCAGCGCGCCGTCGGCGTCGGCCACGTACAGGTTGGCGCCCGACAGCGCCGGGGTGAACACGGCGTTGCCGGCTTTACCCACCGAATACTTCCACACCGTTTTCGGCGTGGCCATGCCCTTCAGCTCGACCAGGGGCGCGGGCTGGTTCTTGCTATCTTTGGAGCCAAACAAGGAACAACCGGCCAACATCGCAAACACGCTTGCAGCAATAACTTTTTCGGTAATACGCATCTTTTTAACCTTGCTTAGAGAGCGCCGGCGGACGCCGGCGCCGATAGATTACGCTGCGCCTATTACGCGGCGCCTTTGGCGGCGGGCACCGAGCCGCCGATGGCTTCGAATTTCAGCTGGATCAGTTGACGGCCCGGGTTCTTCTTGTCGGTGGCGTCCAGCGCGGCCTGGTAGGCGGCGCGGGCTTCGGCCAGCTTGTTCTGCGCCGCCAGGATATCGCCCTTGCGGTCGGCCACGGCGCCGGCGAACTGCGCCGGCACATCGCCGCCCAGCGCCTTCAGCGCGTCGTCGTAGGCTTTTTCGTCCAGCAGCACGCCGGCCAGGCGGATCTTGGCGATCGCCTTGAATTCGTCGCCGCCGTGATCGGCCGCCCATTGCAGCTGGACCTTGGCCGATTTCAGGTCGTTGGCTTCGAACGAGCTTTTGGCGGCGACCAGCGCGGCCATCGGGGCGTACACGGTGCCGCCGAATTTGCTTTCCATGTCGCCGGCGGCGCGCAGCACCTTGGCGTTGTCCTTGGCCTGTACCGCGCTTTGCAGCTCGTCATACAGCGCCGAGGCCTGGGCGGCCTGGTTGCGCTCGTAGTACTTCCAGCCCTGCCAGCCCGAGTAGGCCGCCAGGCAGGCGATCAGCACCCAGGTGGTCAGGTTGCCGTACTTTTCCCACCATGCTTTAAGCGTCGCAAGTTGTTCTTGTTCTTCGAGATCGTATGCCATGTCAGTCGTCTGCTAGTTATAAGTTGATCGGAATGCTTAGTGATTGCAATGCTCGTCGTGCACGTGATGATGATGATCGCCGCTGTCGGTGATCTGGTCGACCACGAAATCGACCACGTCGTCGAACGGCACCGTCGACTGCTGCTGCTCGCCTTCCGACGCGCGCATCGCCTTGACGCTGGCGGTGTGGTTGGCCACTTCGTCTTCGCCGATGATGACGGCGAACGATGCGCCGCTGCCGTCGGCTTTCTTCATCTGGGTCTTGAAGCTGCCCGCGCCGGCGGCGGTCGAGCCGTGCATGACCACGTCCAGGCCGGCGTCGCGCAAGCGCTCGCCCAGCACGAAGGCTTGCAGCTGCGCCGCTTCGCCCTGGTGCACCAGGTAGACGTCGCACTGGCTCGGCGCTTCCGGCTCGCCGGCTTCCTTCATCAGCTCCAGCAGGCGCTCGATGCCCATGGCGAAACCGACGGCCGGCGTCGGCTTGCCGCCGAACGAGGCGATCAGCGGATCGTAGCGGCCGCCGGCGCACACGGTGCCCTGCGAGCCCAGCGCATCGGTGACCCATTCGAACACGGTGCGGTTGTAGTAATCCAGGCCGCGCACCAGGCGCGGGTTGATCACGTACGGGATGTTGTTGTGGTCGAGGATCTTGCGCACGCCGTTGAAGTGCGCCAGCGATTCCTCGCCCAGGTATTCCAACAATTTGGGCGCGCCGTTGACCAGTTCCTGCATCGCCGGATTCTTGGTGTCGAGGATGCGCAGCGGGTTGCTGTGCAGGCGGCGCTTGGCTTCGGCGTCGAGCAGGTCTTCGCTTTTTTCCAGGTAGGCGATCAGGTCGACGCGGTGGCGCGCGCGCTCTTCGGCGTCGCCGATCGAGTTCAGTTCGAGGCGGATGTTTTCCAGGCCCAGGTCATCCCACAGGCGGCGGCACATCATGATCATTTCCGCGTCCACGTCCGGGCCGCTGAAGCCGACCGCCTCGCAGCCGAACTGATAGAACTGGCGATAGCGGCCGCGCTGCGGACGCTCGTGGCGGAACATCGGGCCGGTGTACCACAGGCGCTTCGGGCCTTCGTAGACCAGGTTGTGCTCGATCACCGCGCGCACCGCGCCGGCCGTGCCTTCGGGGCGCAGCGTCAGCTTGTCGCCGTTCATCGAGTCTTCAAAGGAGTACATTTCCTTCTCGACGATGTCGGTCACGGCGCCGATGGCGCGCGCGAACAGCGAGGTGTTTTCCACGATCGGGGTGCGGATCTGCTGGAAGCCATAGCTCTGCACCACCGATTGCGCGGTGTTCTCGAACAGCTGCCACAGATGCGAGTCGGTCGGCAGGATGTCGTTCATGCCTTTGACGGCATTGATTTTTTCAGTTTTGGACATTGCTGTAATTCTTCTTAACGTAGTTCAGGACGATGTCCTGGAATTCTTCGACGATGCGTTCGCCGCGCAGCGTGGCGAACTTTGCGCCGTCGACAAACACCGGCGCCGCCGGCGATTCGCCGGTGCCCGGCAGGCTGATGCCGATGTTGGCGTGCTTCGATTCGCCCGGACCGTTGACGATACAGCCCATCACGGCCACGTTCATCGCCTCGACGCCCGGATAGGTCTTTTTCCATTCCGGCATCTGCTCGCGCAGATAGGTCTGGATGTTGTCGGCCAGCTCCTGGAAGGTGGTCGAGGTGGTGCGGCCGCAACCCGGGCACGCGATCACCATCGGCGTGAACTTGCGCAGGCCCATGGTCTGCAGGATCTCCTGGCCGACGATGACTTCCTTGGTGCGGTCGCCGCCCGGTTCCGGCGTCAGCGAGATGCGGATGGTGTCGCCGATGCCCTCCTGCAGCAGCACCGACAGCGCCGCCGTCGAGGCGACGATGCCCTTGCTGCCCATGCCCGCTTCGGTCAGGCCGAGATGCAGCGGATAGTCGCAGCGCTTGGCCAGCTCGCGGTACACGGCGATCAGATCCTGCACGCCGGAGACCTTGCACGACAGGATGATCTTATCGCGGCCCAGGCCCAGTTCCTCGGCGCGCACGGCGTTCTCGATGGCCGATGTGATCAGCGCTTCGTACATCACCGCCTGTGCGCTCCACGGTTCGGCGCGGCCGGCGTTTTCGTCCATGATGCGCGCCAGCAGCGCCTGGTCCAGGCTGCCCCAGTTGACGCCGATGCGCACCGGCTTGTCGTAGCGCGCGGCCACTTCGATCATCTGCGCGAACTGCGTGTCGCGCTTGGCGCCCTTGCCCACGTTGCCCGGATTGATGCGGTACTTCGACAGCGCCTTGGCGCATTCCGGGTAATCGTTCAGCAGCGTGTGGCCGTTGTAGTGGAAGTCGCCGACCAGCGGCACGTCGACTTCCATCTTGTCCAGCTGCTCGCGGATGTACGGCACCGCTTCGGCGGCTTCCGGACGGTCCACCGTCAGGCGTACCAGTTCCGAACCGGCGCGCGCCAGGTCGCGGATCTGGATCGCGGTTTCGATGGCGTTGGCGGTGTCGGTGTTGGTCATCGACTGCACCACCACCGGCGCGTCGCCGCCGACCCAGATCTTGCGCTGGCCGTAGGCCACCAGCACGCTGCGGCTGGCGCGGCGGTTCGACGGTCCCGAAGGAATAGCTGTTTGCGTTGAAGACATGGCAGTTCTTTTTACTTGATATTGACGCGTGAAATCGTGCCGCCGGCGACCGGCGGCAAGGCCAGCGGCGCGCCGCCCAGCGTGGCTTCCACGGCGGTAGGCTTGCCGATGATCAGCAGCGCCGGATCCTTGATGTCGAAGGTCTCGGTGCTGCCGGCTTTGACCAGACGCGAAATCAGCGGCGTCGAGCCGGGACGGCGGATCTCCACCCACGAATCCTCCGCCACCTTCAGCACCAGCTGACGGCCGGCGGTTGCGGCGGCCGGGGCCACCGCTGCCGGAGCGACCGGCGCGGCGGCGGCAGGCGTCGCGGGCGCAGGTGCAGGCGTCGGCGCGGCGGCGGCCGGCGCGGTCGCGACGGGCGCGGTCTCCGCCGCGTTTTGCGGCGGCACCGAAATCAACGGCACATTGGTGGTTTGCACCGGATTGTTTTCCTCGCCCGGCTTGACCAGCGTGGTCTCGATCGGCGCGGAGTCAGCCGGCTTGGCTTCCTCCACCGCGACGGCGGCCGGCGCTTCCTTCCCGGCCCGCTGGAACAGCGTGGCCGGGATCAAACCGGTCTGCCAGGCATACGCGCCGGCGGCGGCCACCACGACCACCACGGCGACACCGACCAGCCAGCCGGTCGGGCTGGCGGAGCGCCCCGTCATCGACGGGAAGCGCGACTCGGAGAAGGTGGCGGCGATTTCCTTGCGCGGCGGCGCGGCCTCGTGACTGGTCGGCGACACCACTTCGATCATCGCCACCAACGGCGTGGCGTCGAGTTTGACCACCTTGGCGTAGGCGCGCACGAAACCGCGCACCACGGCCATGTTCGGCAGCGCGGCGTAGTCGCCCGCTTCCAATGCCTTGACCTGGCGCGGGGCCAGCTTCAATTGATCGGCGATCTGTTCCACCGTCCAACCCATCGCTTCGCGCTGGGCCGCCAGTTGTGCTCCGGGCGTGGCCAGGCTTTTGCTGCCCTGGTCTTTTGGCGGTTCTGCCCACTCTGAATTCATTGGTATCCCTGTTTCACTCATCAAACGCCCCACGTTGATAAGCAGCATACTCGGTCGAGCCGGGATGGTGGCGGCGCAACTGCGTGCCCCAACCGGATTCCGCGGACGTATCGCCCAGCTTATGCTGCACCTTAATCGCGAGCCACAGCACATCGGCCGTCAGGCTCTCCATCTTTGCCACCTTGTTCAAACGGGTAATAAAGAAATTGGCGCGCACATAATCGCGCTTTTCAAAATATACCCGCGCCAGATTGGCGTTGGTGGCCGGCAGGTCGGGCGTCAACTGCAAGGCTTGCAGCAGATAACGCTCCGCGCTGGCGTAATCCTTGATCTTCAACGCGCAGGACCCGGCGTTGTTCGCGGCGTTGGCCGGCGAACGGTAGGCGCGGTTGCCCAGGGCGGCGTCGAACAGCGGCAGCGATTCCGCCACCCGGCCGTTCTGGCACAGGAACGAGCCGTAATTGTTGGCCAGATCCGGATTGCCGGGCGCCAGCTTGCGGGCGCGGATGAAATTATCCTCGGCCAGGCCGGTCTCGCCCATGCGCTGGTAAATCAGGCCGCGCATGCCGTAGGCGTCGGCGTGGTTGGGATCGGCCACCAGCGCCATCTTGACCTCGTCCAGCGCGAACGGGTATTGACCCTGCTCGAAATAGCCGACCGCCAGCTGCATGCGGATCTCGACCTTGCGCTGGGCGGCGGTCTGGTCGGAGGCGGTGGTCAGTTCGGCCTTGCCGCTCTGGCCGCGCTGCGGCCCCGACGAGGCGCAAGCAGCCAGCGTCGCGGCCGCACAGAGTGCGACGAGACTGAGCCGGCTACGCTGCGCCTGGTGGGTCATCAGGAACGGATCTCCACGATCTTGCCGAAATTGGCGCCGAACTTCTGCTGGTATTCGGCCATTTTTTCCATGCGCTGGGCGACCTTGGTGCGGTCCTGGACCTCGCCGGCCAACTGGCCGCAGGCGGCGTCGATATCGTCGCCCCGGGTCTTGCGGATGGTGGTGACCACGCCGCCATCCATCAGGATCTGGGCGAAGGCCTTGATGCGCGGATTCTTCGAGCGCAGCAGGCCCGATTCCGGGAAGGGATTGAACGGAATCAGGTTGAATTTGCAGTTGACGCCGAATTCGCGGTCCTGCACCAGGGCCAGCAATTCACGCGCGTTCTCGTCGGAGTCGTTGACGCCGTCCAGCATGCAATATTCGAAGGTGATGAAGTCGCGCGGCGCGAATTCCAGGTAGCGCTTGCAGGCGGCCATCAACTCTTTGAGCGGGTATTTCTTGTTCAGCGGGATCAGGCCGTTGCGTAGCTCGTCGTTCGAGGCGTGCAGCGAGACCGCCAGCGCCACCGGCACTTCCTGCGACAGCTTGTCCATCATCGGCACCACGCCGGAGGTGGACAGCGTGACACGGCGGCGCGACAGGCCGTAGGCGTTATCGTCCAGCATCAGCTTGAGGGCGGTGGCGGTCGGCTCGAAATTCAGCAGCGGCTCGCCCATGCCCATCATCACCACGTTGGTGATCTGGCGCTCGCCTTTCGGGCCGGGCTCGATGCCCTTGGTGCGGCGCAGTTCGAATTCGGCCATCCACAGCTGGCCGATGATTTCGCCGACGGTCAGGTTGCGCGAGAAGCCTTGCTTGCCGGTCGAGCAGAAACGGCAGTTGACGGCACAGCCGGCCTGGGTCGAGATGCACAGCGTGCCGCGGTTTTCTTCCGGGATGAACACGGTTTCGACCGCGTTGCCGTTGCCGACGTCGACCAGCCATTTGCGCGTGCCGTCGGTCGACGTGTGGTCGCTGATGATGGCCGGCGCGCTGACGTGGGCGCGGGTCTTGAGTTTGTCGCGCAGCGACTTGGCCAGGTCGGTCATGCTGTCGAAATCCGACGCGCCGAACTGGTGGATCCAGCGCTGCAGCTGCTTGGCGCGGAACGGCTTCTCTCCCAACTCGGCGCAATAGGCGATGAGCTGCGCGGGATCGAAATCCAGCAAGTTGGTCAGAGCGGCGGCGTTCACGGGCGTATTCATTTCAGGGTTCAAAACAGTTCTAAAAAACTCCGTTTCCACCCGCGGGGGCGAGGCGGAAACGGGATGCTGCAAAAATTACTTACCGAAGAAGTAAGCGATTTCAACTTGAGCGGCTTCGACAGCGTCGGAACCGTGGACCGCGTTGGCGTCGATCGAGTCGGCGAAGTCAGCACGGATGGTGCCTTTTTCTGCCTTCTTAGGATCGGTTGCGCCCATCAGTTCGCGGTTTTTCAGGACGGCGTTTTCGCCTTCCAGCGCCTGGATCATGACTGGACCGGAGACCATGAAGTCAACCAGGTCCTTGAAGAAACCGCGCTCTTTGTGCGCGGCGTAGAAACCTTCAGCCTCTTCACGCGACAGCTGCTTCATTTGCGCAGCAACGATCTTCAGGCCAGCGCCTTCGAAGCGGCTGTAGATTTGGCCGATAACGTTTTTTGCAACTGCGTCTGGTTTGATGATCGACAGGGTGCGTTCGATTGCCATTTGAAAAACTCCAATAAAAAGAAAGGTTTAAAACAAAATTGATAACTCAATCAACCTTCGATTTTACCATAAAACACCTCGGCAACCGACTATCGACAGTAGATAAGCTTGCAACTCGGCATTAAAAAAGGCCGATACTGCCGCTTTAAGCCGGTCTTAAGTGCATTTCAAGCATGGTTTTTGCGTATTTTTACCTGGACGTGCTATGCTTTTATCAAGCGGGAAACCGATTCCTATGTAATGGAGGCACTATGATCAATATGCAAAAAACCTACGACCTGACCCAAAGTCGCCGGTCGGTGCAGCACAACGTGCTGCGCAACACCTACTGGCTGCTGGCGCTGTCGATGATTCCGACCGTGTTCGGCGCGGCGCTGGGCGTCTCGCTGCACCTGCCGCTCGGCGGCGGCCTGATGGCGCTGGTGTTCCTGGCGGGCGCCTTCGGCTTCATCTGGGCGATCGAGAAGAACAAGAACTCCGGCGTCGGCGTCGCGCTGCTGTTGGGCTTCACCTTCTTCATGGGTCTGATGCTGACGCCGCTGCTGTCGCGCATCCTGGGCTACTCCAACGGCGGTTTCCTGATCATGACGGCCTTCGGCGGCACCGCCTCGGTGTTCCTGGTGCTGGCGTCGATCGCCACCGTGTCGAAACGTGATTTCTCGGGCATGGCCACCTGGCTGTTCGCCGGCGTCGTGGTGCTGATCCTGGCTTCCGTCGCCAACATTTTCCTGGGCATCCCGGCGCTGGGCATCGTGATCTCGGTGGTGGCGATCGCGATCTTCTCCGCGTACATCCTGTACGACGTGCAGCAGATCATCAACGGCGGCGAGACCAACTACGTCAGCGCCACGCTGCGTCTGTACCTCGACGTGTACAACATCTTCACCAGCCTGCTGTCGCTGCTGGGCATCGCCGGCGGTAGCCGCGACTAAGCGTCAAGCACTTCGCAAAAACCGGCCTGGGCAACCAGCGCCGGTTTTTTTACGCCTAGGCCCACTGCGGGCGTCCCATGTTGACGATGACGCGCAGGCGGATTTCACTGCAGGTGGACGGCCAGCGCAGCTGCTGCGGCGCGGCGCACGCCAGTTGCAGCGCGATTTGCGGCGCGGGTTCGGGCGCCGCCGCTTGAGCGGCGTCGAGGGTCGGGGCGTGGCCGGCTAAGGCGGCCAGCGCCAGCAGGGTGCCGGCGGTCAGGTTCATGTCACACCCATGGGCGCGTGAGGTAATGCGTAAAGTGTACCGCAGCGCGATCCGGCCGGGTTAACCGGCCAGGTTAAATACCGCCATCGATTCCACGTGGGAGGTGTGCGGGAACATATTCACCACACCGGCCCTGTCCAGCACGTAGCCGGCGTTGACCAGGATGCCGGCGTCGCGCGCCAGCGTCGACGGGCTGCACGAGACGTAGACGATGCGCTTCGGCAGCAAGTCGGCGCGGCTCTGGCTCAATTCCACCAGCGCTTCGCTCAGCGCCATCGCGCCGTCGCGCGGCGGGTCGATCAGCATGCGGTCGAATTTGCCCAGCGCGACCAGGTCGTCGGCGGTCACGTCGAACAGGTTGCGGGTGTAGAAGGTGGTCTTTTCCGACAGGCCGTTGGCCTTGGCGTTGTCCAGCGCGCGCTCGGACAGCGTGGTGCTGCCTTCGATGCCGACCACTTCGCGCGCCTGCGTCGCCAGCGGCAGCGTGAAGTTGCCGAGGCCGCAGAACAGGTCGGCCACGCGGTCGTCCGGCCGCACTTCCAGCAGGCGCAGCGCCTTGCCGACCAGGACCCGGTTGATGTAGTGGTTCACTTGCGTGAAGTCGACCGGCTTGAACGGCATCTTGATGCCGAATTCCGGCAGCAGGTAGTGCAGGTCGGTATCCAGCGGGTAGAACGGCGCGGCGGTTTCCGGGCCCTTGGTTTGCAGCCAGAACTGGACGCCGTGCAAGTCGGCGAAGGCCTTCAGCTTGACTTCGTCGGCCGGCGTCTGCGGCGCCATGATGCGCAGCACCAGCGCGGTCACGCCCTCGCCGATCGCCAGCTCGATCTGCGGAATCTGGTCGTACAGCGACAGCGAACCGATCAACGCGCGCAGCGGCAGCAGCAGGTCCGACACGTGTTGCGGCAGGATCAGGCAGCTCTTGATGTCGGCCACGTAGATGGTCTTGCGCTCCTTGAAGCCGACCAGCACCGTCTCCTTCTTGGCCACGTAGCGCACCGACAGCCGGGCGCGGTAGCGGTAGCCCCAGGTCGGGCCATACATCGGGCGCATCACATTCAGCGGGCGCACCTTGCCGATGTGCTTCAGGTCGTCCTCCAGCACGCGCTGCTTGATCGCCACCTGCGCGGTCGGCTCCAGATGCTGCATCGAGCAGCCGCCGCAGACGTCGAAGTGCACGCACTTGGGCGTGACACGCATCGACGATTCGTGGTGCAGCGCGTCCATGCGCGCCATTTCCCAGTTTTTCTTCTTCTTGAACGAGGTGAAGCTGACCGTCTCGCCCGGCAAGGCGCCTTCGACAAAGACCACTTTGCCCTGCGAGCCGTCTTCATTTTGCATGTGGCCGACGCCGCGCGCGTCCATGTCGAGCGACTTGATGAAAATAGTGTTTTCTTGCATAACGTTCAATATTGATTTGGGAATGGCCAGTGGACTGCGACGTATAAATTGGGAGCGAAGGACGCGCAGGCGGCGTGCAGGGCAAGGCGCAAAGCGCAGCGATAGCTGGCTATCGCGAGCATTTGCAACGCCGCCATGCGCGGCGCATGCGCGGCAGGCGCTCCCAATTTAAACGTTGCAGTTCACTAACGCCGACGCTCTTACGCCGGGGCCGTCATGATAGCAGAATGGGAAGTGTTAAAGCAGGGAATCGCGGACCACGCCGCGCGCGGCCATCGCCCGTTTCAGCTTGACCAGCGCCTCCTGCTGGATCTGGCGCACCCGCTCGCGGGTCACGCCCATTTCCTCGGCCAGCGTTTCCAGCGTGGCCGGGTCGTCGTTGTCCAGGCCGAAGCGGCGCATGATGACGATGCGCTGCTTGTCCGGCAGCTTGGTCAGCCAGTCGCGCACCAGCAGCGTCATTTCGTGATGCTCGGCGCGGGCGTCGGGACTGTCGTCGCTGTCGCCGGGCAGCATGTCCATCAGCGACGATTGCGGATCGTTGTCCAGCGGCGCGTCCAGCGAAGTGGCGTGCTCGGACAGCGCCAGGATGTCCTGCACCTCCTCCACCGGCCGCCCGACCAGCTCGGCGATGTCCTCGGCGGTGGCGTCCTTGCCGTTGTGGTGCTGCGCTTCCAGATGGTATTTGCCGCGCAGGATCTGGTTCAGTTCGCGCACCATGTGCACCGGCAGCCGCACCGTGCGCGCCTGGTTCATGATGGCGCGCTCGATGCTCTGGCGGATCCACCAGGTGGCGTAGGTGGAAAAGCGGAAGCCGCGCTCGGGCTCGAACTTGTCGATGGCGCGCATCAGGCCGATGTTGCCCTCTTCGATCATGTCCAGCAGCACCACGCCGCGATTGATGTAGTGCTTGGCGATCGACACCACCAGCCGCAGGTTGTGCTCGATCATGGTCTGGCGGGCGGGGAAGTCGCCGCCCTTGGCCAGGGTGGCGTAGTGCACCTCCTGCTGCGCGGTCAGCAGCGGGCGGGTGCCGATCTGGTTCAGGTAGTGCTGGGTGGTGTCGGTCGACAGCTCGGCCGCCAGCACCTTCTTCAATTCGTCGACGGTTTCCAGCACCGCGCCGGCCGCCGGCGCATGGTCGGAATCGGGGGCGCCGTCCGCCGCATCCAGGGAATCGATGACCACATCATCGCCCGCCTCGTCCTCGAAATCTTCCGGGGCCGAGTCGTCATCCATCTGGTCGTGCGGCGTATGTGTCATGGCTAATGTGTCATGGCTCAGCTACTAGCGGTTAGGCAGGAATCTGGACGGGTCCACCGGTTTGCCCTGCTGCCTGATTTCAAAGTGCAGCTTGACGGAATCGGTATCGGAGTCGCCCATTTCCGCAATCATTTGTCCCTTGGTCACGCTTTGGCCCTCCTTGACCACAATCGTGCGATTGTGCGCGTAGGCCGACAACAAGCTATTACTGTGCTTCACAATAACGAGATTACCATAACCACGGATGCCGCTGCCGGCGTACATGACTTTTCCTGCACCGGCAGCAACGACCTGCTGGCCCGCTTTGCCGGCGATGTCGACGCCCTTGTTCTTGCCTTCGTCGAAGGTGGCGATGACCTTGCCCTCGGACGGCCAGATCCAGCTCAGTTTTTCGTCTTCGGCGCTCTGCGCCGGCACGCTCGGCGCGGCGATCGGCGGCGTCGGCGATGGGCGGGCGACCACCGGGGTCGGCGCCGGGGTCGGGACGACCGCCGCCACGCTCTTGCCGTTGCTGCCGTTGCTGCCGTTGCCATTGCCGTTGGCGGCGACGTTGCCATTGCCGGCGTCGCCGCGCTGCAGCTCGGCCAGCGTGGCGTCGGAGTACGGTTTCTTCTCGCCTTTCGGGCCGGTCAGCTTGACGACCGGCGCCGGCGGCGGCGTCTTGTCGGACGGCGGCATGACGATGGCGGCGGTTTCGACGCCGGAATTGGCGCTGTCCGGCGGCGCCACGCGCAGCACCTGGTCGACCTTGATGTCGTTCGGATTGGCCAGGTTGTTCCAGGCCACCAGGTCGCGGTAGTTCTGGCCGAACTCCAGCGCGATGCGGATCAGGGTGTCGCCCTTCTTGACGGTGTACAGGCCGCGCTCGTCGCGGGCGATCTGCGCGGTTTCGCTCGGCGTGGCCGGCTTGACGGCCGGCGGAATGGTACGGTCGACAACCGGTGCGAGATTGGGAGTGGTGCTACAGGCGCTCAAAAAAGCCAGCGTGAAGCTCAATGCGAGCAAATTACTTTTATTTGTCATTCTCATCTTAATGTCTGTGTGGTGCGGGCACTCAGATTGTGCCCGGACGCAGCGGCACGAAATGGCAATCCTCCAGCGTTTCGCTGGTCCATTCCTGCTTGCCGACGCGCGTAATCAATTCCAGATGCTGCGAGCGGGCGCCTACCGGCGCCACCAGCCGGCCGCCGATGGCGAGCTGCTCCAGCAAGGCTTGCGGCACTTCCAACCCCGCCGCGGCCAATATGATACCGTCGAACGGCGCCGCTTGCGGCAGGCCAAGCATACCATCTCCGTAATGCAAACGCAGGTTCGGCACGCGCAGCGGGCGCAGATTGGTCTTGGCCAGCTCGTGCAGCGGCTTGATGCGCTCGATCGAATACACCTCCTGCGCCACGCACGCCAGCACCGCCGCCTGGTAGCCGCAGCCGGTGCCGATTTCCAGCACCTTCTTCAGCTGGCCGCCGTTGCGCATCACCTCGATCATGCGCGCCACGATATAGGGCTGGGAGATGGTCTGGTGGTGGCCGATCGGCAGCGACGCGTCGATGTAGGCCTGCGAGGCCAGCGCCTCCTCCATGAACAGATGGCGCGGCACGCTTTCCAGCGCGCCCAGCACCACCGGATCCTTGACGCCCTGTCTGGCCACCCGCTGCACCATGGCGCGGCGCACCGCGTCCGACACCAGCGGGTTCTGGCGCGGCGCCTGGGTCTGGACCGGCTGCGCCCGCTCCATCGCGTAGCTGTGCGACTTGGACGGCGTCGCCACCGGCCGCGCGCCCGGATATTGCGGCGGCGCGTGGCGGGCCGCGTTCTGCGTCGCGGTCTGCGGCGTCGCCACCGGCGCGAACACCGTCGCCTTCCTGGCCCCCTTGTTGTCGACTACCGAGGACAGCGGCAAAGGAAAGGTACGGTTTTTATCGGTCATGCCAGCGCCTTGGACAATGCATCGAGTTGGGTTTTGTGGGTCAGGTCGATCTGCAGCGGGGTGATCGAGGTCAGGCCATGGGCGCAGGCGTGGAAATCGGTGCCCTCGCCCGCGTCCTTGGTCGCCCCCGGCGGACCGATCCAGTAGATATCCTTGCCGCGCGGGTCTTTGGCCTTGATCACCGGCTCGGCCTGGTGACGCCGGCCGAGCCGGGTGGCGACCACGCTGGTCAGCTGCTCGTAGGGCCGGTTGGGGATGTTGACGTTTAACAGGTAGGGGCGCGGCAGCGCGGCGAAATAACGCTCGACGATGTCGCGCGCGTGACGGGCGGCGTCGTCGATATGCTCCCAGCCGTAAGTGCCCTGCGAAAACGCGATGGCCGGGATGCCGAACAGATAACCCTCGGTGGCGGCGGCGACGGTGCCGGAATACAAGGTGTCGTCGCCCATGTTGGGGCCGTTGTTGATGCCGGAGACCACCAGGTCCGGCACGAAGTCGAGGATGCCGGTCAGCGCCACGTGCACGCAATCGGTCGGCGTTCCGTTGACAAAATAGAAACCGTTGGCCGCCTGCTGCACCGACAGCGGCCGGTCCAGCGACAGCGAATTGGACGCGCCGGAGCGGTTGCTGTCGGGCGCCACCACCACGATGTCGGCGATCGGCGCCAACGCCGCCGCCAGCGCGTTGATGCCGGGAGCCAGGTAGCCGTCGTCGTTACTAATCAGGATTCTCATACGGAGATTTTACCTGAAGCAACGGCCCGGCTGCGCGTGGCGGCGGCCCGCAAGCCAGATAAATTTACGCTAACGTTGCGTCGGGCGCGCACGGGCCAGTTGCTTGTCGAGCGGCGGCAATTCATCGCTGGCGCGCGAGCGCGGACCGCCGGCCCTGGCCGCCCCGCGCGGCCGGACGGCATGCACCAGCGCGTCGCCGTAGTCGTCCATCGCCGCGTCCTGATGCAGTTCCGGCACCAGCGGCCCCTCCCCCAGCTTGGCGCCGAGCTGCTCGCCTATCTTGACCTGGACGTCGGCGAGAAGTTCGCGCGTGTTGAGGCTGTCGGCATGGTCCGGCCCCAGCCGCCGGGTTTGCGCTTGCAACACCCCGTCATACAGGCTGCGCGCCGCCTCCAGCTCGCGCAGTCGCACCTGGGTGGCCGCCAGCGCGAGCTTGGCGCGCAGCGTGTCGGCGTGCTCGGCCCCCAGCAGCCGTTTGCGCGCCGCCAGCACCTGCTCCTGCGCGACGCGGGCGTGCTCGAAGTCGCCGCGCTGAAACAGCAGCTCGGCCCGCGCCGCCCTGCACGCCAGCGTCAGCAGGTGTTCGGGGCCGAGCAGGCGCAGATAGGCGTCCAGCACCTGCTCCTGCATGCCCAGCGCCTCGGCGCCGCGCCCCTGCTGCGCAAGGGTGGCGGCCAGATTGGCGCGCGCGGCCAGGGTGTCGAGGTGCTCCGGCCCAAGCAGCCGCCGGCGCGCCTCGACGACGCACTCGTCGAGGAATTGCGCCTCGTCCAGCCGGCCCTGCTGGCGCAGCACCGAGGCCAGGTTGCACTTGCCGGTCAGCGTGTCGGGATGATCCTCGCCCAAGCCACGCTGGCGCAAAGCCAGGCTCTCCTCGAAACAGGCCAGCGCCTGGCGCGGTTTGTTGTCGCGCCGGTACAGCTCGCCCAGCAGGTTAAGGTCGCGCGCCAGCAGTTGCGGCAGCGCGCGGGCACCCCCGCCGCCCTCGTCGAGCGTGCGGCGTGCGTCGTCGATCGCGGCAAGAAGGCAGATTTCGCGGCTCGATTGCCAGGGGAAATAGCCCGGCTCCAGCCAGTCCAGCAGCGCCTCGAAGGTGCGGGTCAGCGAAAACCGGTCGCCGCACTGCTCCATCCGCACCGCCAGTTGCTCGCCATAGGCGAAGGTGCGGGTCTGCTGCAGCTGGACTTCGTCGAAATAGCTGTCCAGCGAGAGTTGCTGCATGCCGTAGCAGTCGCGCAGCAAGCGCTCGAAGATCGGCTGGTAGCCGACGATGCGCATCTGCGCGTCGCCGCGCCGCCATTGCGCGCGCTGGGCGCTGTCGGCCATTTCTATGCGCGACGGCAAAGGGTAGACCAGCAACGGACGCTGTTCGTCCTCATGGCTGCGGCGGTAGGCGGTGGCGCGGGTGACCAGCGCCTGCACGCCCTCCAGGCTTTGCCGGTTCGGCGTGAACACCACCACCAGCTTGCGCGGCAACAAGGTGGTGCAGATGCCGGCGCTGTCGGTGCGGCCGGTGCGGGAATCGACCAGCACATGGCGGAAATGGCCGGCAAGATTATCGGCGAAGCAACGGAACAGCGCCGGACAGCTGTCGAACAGCTCGTCCCAGCGCATCGCGGCCAGCCGCTCGCCGTAGCTGTCGTCGAAGCGGCCGGAGCGCATCAGGTACAGCTGGCTGCTCTGGTCGACCCGGCCGACATATTGCTCCCAGCCGACGGCGGTCAGCACCTCGCGCGCTAATTGCTCGTCGTCCGGCGCCGCGACCCCGTTGCGCCGTCGCTGCAATTGCTCGCGGCACGCCTCGAACAGCTCCAGCACGCCCGGCCGCTCGTCGTGCTGATCGAAATAATGGTGCAGGCCCGGTGCTTCAAGGTCCCAATCGATCATCAAGACGGGGGTGGTGGCGTTGTGCCGGCGCGCCAGCATCACCGCGATATTGGACAGGGCCATGGTGCGCCCGGTTCCCCCCTTGTAGGAATAAAAGGTGACGACTTCGCCGCGGGTGCTCAGCGGCGGCAGGGACAGGGAATGAGGTTCCATGACAGGCCTTTAGCGTGGGAAGTGTGGAGGAGGAATGGCGCGCCATTCCGGCGGGATGTCCGGCATGACAAAACGGCCGCAGTCATGCTCCGGCGGCGTGCAACGTTTGAGAAAGTGATAATGCTCGGCGATGCGCAGGACGATTTTTTCGATGTCGGGGATGAAATCGGGATTGGTCTTCAAATCCCCGCTGGCCAATGTGTAGCGGGAAAAGTCGACATACATGCCCGGCCCGGCGATCTGCGGCGGCATGCCGCCCGGGTGGCGGGTCATGATCACGGGAATAATCAGATGGCTGGGCAAGGGATACCATAGCTTGCGCTCGCTTTCGATAAGTTGCATTGCGGCAAACTCGCGCCGGGTGTAGGCGTGGGCTTCGTATTTCGGGGTGTAGATGACGATCATGCAAACGCTCTCGCACAAGGCCCGCGCGATCTTCTGGTCGAGGTCGTCGCCGCCGCCAAGCTGTTCGCTGTCGACAAATAATTCATCCTCGTTGTCGAAGTGCGGTTCCAGATAGCATTTGAGCGCGTCGATCAGATCGTCCTTGAACTTGCTCATGTACGTATGCTGGCCATGTGCATAACTGAAAAAACAGCCGTGCCGGATAGTCATGGCGTCCTCCATTTGCTTAACCAACTCTAGCAATCCACCCAGCAGCTACTTTGAGCGAGCGCAAACGTGCGCCGGCCCGAAATTGCAGTATCATTAAAATCTAACGACCGTACTATTTTAAAAACCAAGGAGACCGAAATGAAAGCTGTCGTATGCCAGGCCTGGGGTGCGCCCGATACCCTGACTGTCCAGGAATTGCCGGATCCGCAAGCCGGTCCCGGACAGGTGGTGATCGATGTCAAGGCTGCCGGCGTGAACTTTCCCGACGTGTTGATCGTGCAAGGCAAGTACCAGTTCAAGCCGGAATTGCCGTTTATCCCAGGCAGCGAAGTGGCCGGCGTGATCCGCTCTGTTGCTGACGATGTGACAACTTTCAAGGTCGGCGACAAGGTCATCGCCTTCACCTCGACCGGTGGCTTCGGGCAACAATTGGTGGCGCCCGTGCAAGCCTTGATGCCGATGCCGCCGGGCATGGATTTCGACACGGCGGCGGCCATCACCCTCACCTACGGCACCTCGCATCACGCGGTGGCGGACCGCGCCGCGCTAAGATCTGGCGAGACCATGCTAGTACTTGGCGCGGCCGGGGGTGTGGGACTGGCGGCGATCGAGATAGGCAAAGCCCTTGGAGCCCGCATTATTGCTTGCGCTTCGACCGATGAGAAGCTGGAGGTGTGCCGCCAGCACGGGGCGGACGTGCTGATCAACTACAGCACCCAGGATTTGCGCGAGGCGATCAAGGCGGCGACCGATGGCAAGGGGCCTGACGTGATTTATGACCCGGTCGGCGGCGAATATTCGGAGCCGGCGTTCCGTTCGATCGCGTGGCGCGGGCGGTATCTGGTGGTCGGTTTCGCCAACGGCGAGATTCCGAAATTGCCGCTCAATCTGACCTTGCTCAAAGGTGCTTCTTTGATCGGCGTGTTCTGGGGCGAGTTCGCAAAACGCGAGCCGAAAGCCAATCTGGCCGGCATGCGGCAATTGATGGGATGGTTGCAGGAGGGGAAGATTCGGCCGCATATTTCGGGCCGCTACACGCTGGAGGAAACGGCGCGGGCGCTGAACGATATGGCGGCGCGCAAGGTCACGGGCAAGGTGGTGATACAGCCTTAGTACCCCGCACGGCGCTCCGCCGGGGTCGGACCCGAGAGGGTCCGACCCCGGTTGGCTTTGCGGGGTGCGCCGCTCAAGCTTGGTTTTGTTACCGAAAGTTACTGTTCGTTATTCTTGTTTTTGAAGAATTCAATCACTTCGGCCTGCTCGCGGGTGCGCTTGAATGAGGGCAAACTCTGCCAGATCCGCTTGCCATACGGCTTGGAAATCACCCTCGGATCGCACAACATCAGCACGCCGCGATCGCCTTCGTCGCGGATCAAGCGGCCCGCGCCCTGCTTCAGATTGATGATCGCTTCCGGCAAAGTGTGGTGCATGAAGCCATTTTTGCCTTGCTTTTCCATCACCTCGATGCGCGCCGCCAGCACCGGATCGTCCGGTGGAGCGAACGGAAGCTTGTCGATAATCACCAGAGACAGCGCATCGCCGCGCACGTCGACGCCTTCCCAGAAGCTTTGCGAGCCGATCAAGACGCCATTTCCCGCCTTGCGGAACTGATCCAGCAGCTCGGTCCGGCCCTTGTCGCCCTGTACAAACAGCGGATACGGCAGGCCGCGCTTCTCGAATTCGTCGCGGAAACGCTCGGCGGCCCGCTTCACGGCGCGCAAAGTCGTGCACAAAAGGAAAGTTTTACCGCCGGCCGCCTCGATGATCGGCAAGGCATGGTCCAGCACGGCGTCGGTGTAACCCATCGAGTTCGGGTCCGGCAAGCCCTGCGGCACGTACAAAATCCCCTGCTGCTCGTAATTAAATGGACTCGGCCAGGTCTTCGACGGCTCGTTGGTCAAGCCCATCTGCTCGGAAAAGTGGGTGAAATCGTTCTTCACCGCCAGCGTCGCCGAGGTAAAGATCCAGCTGCGCGGCACGCCTTCGCGCTGGCCGTTGAAGATCGGCGCGATCGACAGCGGTGTCTTGTGCAGCTGCAGCGACGACGCGTAGGCCTCGACCCAGAACACCGCCTCCTCGCCCTTCTCCACCCGCGCTTTCGGATCGAACTTCCAGGCCGCCAGCTTCTGCCCCAGCTCGATGCCGCGCTGGCGGCATTGTTCCAGCGTTTCCGCGCGCATGGCCTGGGTTTCCAGCACCGCCAGCATGCCGTCCAGCTCGTCCTTCAGCTTCTGCAGGGCGGGGAAAAACTCGCTCGACGCGGCGATCTGCGGCAGCGACAGGCGCACGATGTCCTGCGGGAAGGTCAGGCGCAGATCGCGCGCGGCCTTCTCGACCACCGTCACCACCTTGCCCCAGTCGGCGCCGTCGCGGGCGTTGGACAAGCCTTCGGCCAGCACGTCGCGGCACAATTCCAGCACCTGCGAGGTCGAGAAGGTATCGCCGAAGAACAAGGTGGCGGTGTCCGGCAGCTGGTGCGCCTCATCGAAGATGATGGTGTTGGCGGAAGGCAGCAACTCGGCGACGCCGGAATCCTTCAGCGCAACGTCGGCGAAGAACAGGTGGTGGTTGACCACCACCACATCGGCCTGCTGCGCCTCCTTGCGCGCCTTCATGACGAAGCAATCCTGGTAATACTGGCATTCCGCGCCCATGCAATTGTCGCGGGTCGAGGTCACCAGGTTCCAGATCAGCGCGTTTTCCGGCACGCGGGCCAGCTCGGCCTTGTCGCCGGAACTGGTCATCTTCAGGAAGCGCGAGATCTCGCGCAGGTGGCCGACGTCGTCGCGCGAAGTCATGCGGCCGTTCTGCAGCGTGCGCTCCAGATGGTAGTGGCAGACGTAGTTGGAACGGCCCTTCAGCAGCGCCACCGACACCGGCGCCTGCAAGGCGGCGCGCACGGTCGGGATATCGCGCAGGTACAGCTGGTCCTGCAAGTTCTTGGTCCCGGTCGAGACAATGGTCTTGCCGCCCCACAGCAGCGCCGGCACCAGGTAGGCGAAGGTCTTGCCCGTGCCGGTGCCGGCCTCGGCGATCAGCGTGGTCTGGTTGGCGATGGCGTCGGCGACCGCCTTGGCCATCTCGGTTTGCGACTTGCGCGGGCGGTATTCGCCCACGGCCGGCCCCAGCGGGCCGCCGGCGCCGAACAGGCGTTCGACCTCGGCGTCGTGCTTGCCGGGGGGCTGGTCTGGCGTGGCGCCGATTACGGCGGGGACATCGGCTTGCTGTGGGAGGTGTTCGGTCAAAATAAACTTAGTTGTGGCTCGTCCGGATCAGGCCGGAACGTCGGGCACTAGTTGCATTTTCAGCAGAGTGATATGGTCTTTCAGTTGCAGCTTGCGCTTCTTGAGGCGGCGCAATTGCAGTTGATCGTGGTGCCCGTCCAGGGTCAACATGTCGATCACCGCGTCCAGATCGCGGTGTTCGACGTCGAGTTCGATCAGCCGACGCTGGATATCTTGTACATCAGTCATATTTCTCAGTCAAATAGTTTCACCGGAACAACAAAAGAGCAGCAAACACATTGCAAACCAACTGCTACACGGTGCATAGTTTAATCTACGGCGAGCTTGCCGCCAACAGATTGATCGCTCACCCGGCGTTAGGATACAGTGTTATATATGAGCGCTTACAAAATAGAAGCCGGGACCGCCCAGCACATCGGCAACCGGCCGCAGCAAAACGACAGGGTGGCCTTGTTCACCTCGGCGCAAGCGCCCGGTTACGTGCTGGCGGTGCTAGCCGACGGCAACACCGGCGCCATCGGCGCGGATCAGGTGCTGCTGACCAGCAAACACCTGTTCGACGAGTTCCGCGCCGGCGACAGCTCCAGCCTGGATCGTCTGCGGGAGCTGCTGCGCGCCATCGCGCTGGAGGCGCACGAAGTCATCAAGATGAACCCGATCGCCGCCACCGCCGAGCCGCAAAGCGCGCTGGCCCTGCTGATCCTGACGCCGCGCGGCCAGGCGGTCTGGGCGCATGTCGGCGACGCGCGCGTGTACCGGTTTGCCGGCGAAGCGTGCGCGATGCGCAGCAACGATGAAGCCTACATCCAGCATCTGGTGACGGAGGACAAGCTGCCGCTGGAGGCCGCAAAGAAGCACCGCAGTTCCCGGTTGCTCAGCAATGCGCTGGGCAATAGCTTCAAGGCGCCGTTCGTCAGCGTCGGCGTGCATGAGGGCTTGCAGGGTGGCGATGCCTTCATGCTGTGCTCGGACGGCCTGTGGATGCTGTTCAAGGATGTCGAACTGGCGGCCGCCGTGGCCCGCAACACGCCGCGCCAGGCGGCGGAACGGCTGATCGGCAAGGCCGCCGAACGGGCGCAGGGCAAGGGCGACAACTGCTCGATGGCGATCATCAAGCTGGTGACACCGCCCAAGGAAGCGCCCGGCTACACCGTGCAAAAGATGCGCCGCGCCGTATAGCCGCCGTCGTCGCCCCGGCGCGTCGCCGCCGCGTGCCGGCGACACCGCAAGCGATACCGCGCGGCCGGCTTGCGTCGCGCCAGCGCCCAGGCCGGCGCGCGACGTTTTACTTCGACGCGGCCTTGGCGGCTGCGGCGGCCGCTGCGGCGGCTTCGGCTTCGGCGCGCTTCTTCTCCGAGGCTTCCTTGGCGGCGGCCTTGGCAGCGTTCTGCTCCTTCTTCTTCGCTACTTCGGCCTGACGCCGCTCCGACTCGGCTTTTTTCCGCTCGAAGGCCGCGGCCTTAGCGGCGCGCTGGTCCGCCTCGGCCGCATCCTTCGCCTGCTGGCGTTGCAGCTTGGCCTCATGGCCGGCTTCGCGCTCGGCCACGGTGGGACCGGCGGCGCGGGTCGGGGCCGGCTTGTCTTCCGGCGCCGTATGCTGCTTGGGGCCGTGCGCGGCGCGTTGCGCCTGCTCGTCGGCATCCTTGCGGGCGCGCTCGGCCAGGTCGGCATCGCGCTTGCGCACCGAATCGACGCGCTTGAAATGCTCCGCCTCGACCTCGATCGCGCGCAGGCTGGACAGCGCCACGCGGCGCTTTTCCTTGGCCTTGTCCAGGCAGTTATTGACGAAAAACTTGCTGTTGCAAACGTTCTCGCTGGTGGCGTACTCCTGCTCGACCGCGTCGCGGTCCTTGGCGACCTGCTCCAGCTTCGCATTGGCCTGCTCGACCGACGTGGTCTGGGCCTGCGCCGGCGCCGCCAATGCGGCCAGCGCCGCCAGCGTGGCGGCGGCGATCATCTCGCCCAGCGGTTTCAAACCTGCTCTCATATTCGTTTTCCTGTGTAACGTCACGCCAGCGAACCGGCAGCGGCGCGCTGTTCCTTATCCATGTACTCGCGCGATTGCATCTCGACGATGCGCGACACCGTGCGGTGAAATTCGTTGGCCAGCATGCCGTTGGTGTACAACTCCTCCGGCTCGACTTCGGCCGACATCAACAGTTTAATCCCCTGGTCGTAGAACACGTCGATCAGCCAGGTGAAGCGGCGCGCCTCCGACGACATCGACGCCGACATCATCGGAATCCCGGACAATATCACGGTATGGAAGCGGCTGGCGATTTCCAGGTAGTCGTTCTGCGAACGCGGACCGCCGCACAGCGTGTTGAAGTCGAACCAGATGATCGAACCGGCGCGGCGCAAGGCGCGGATCTCGCGCGCCTCGATGCGCACCACCGGATCCTCGTCGGCGGTCTCGGCGATGCGGGCATAGGCGTCGCGCAGCGCCTTGTCGGTATTGGCGTTCAGCGGCGTGTAGTAGGAATCGACCTGCTCCAGCGCGCGGCCGCGATAGTCGATGCCGGCGTCGATGTTCATCACGTCCAGCTTGTCGTACAGCAGCTGGATGGTCGGCAGGATGCGGTCGCGATGCAGGCCGTCCGGGTACAGCAGCTGCGGATCGTAGTTCGAGGTCATGATGAAGGACACGCCGTTGTCGAACAGCGCCTTCAGCAGGTTGTACATGATCATCGCATCGGCCACATCGGAGATGTGGAATTCATCGAAGCAGATCAGGCGGTATTTCTTGGCGATGCGCTTGGCCACCTCGTCCAGCGGATTGGCGACCCCGGTCAGCTCGTCGAGCTGGCGATGCACGCCGCGCATGAATTCGTGAAAGTGCAAACGGGTCTTGCGCACCAGCGGCACGACCGAATAAAAGCTGTCCATCAAGAACGACTTGCCGCGCCCCACCCCGCCCCACATGTAGACGCCCTTCGGCACGTCGGGACGATTGATCAGCCGCTTGAAGGTGCTGGAACGCTGGCCCTTGTAGGCCACCCATTCCTCGTAGCACAGCTGCAGGCGGTCCACCGCGCGACGCTGGGCGGCGTCGGCCTTGAAATTGCGCTCTTCCAGCGCGTGCTGATAAAACTCTTCGACGTTCATGTGATTCGATTCTTGGTGCGCAAATAAAAACGGGCGGACCGCAGTCCGCCCGCAGTCCGCCTACTGGTGACGCTTAGAAGTTCAGCGTGCGCTTGTCGATCGCCAGCGCGGCTTCTTTCGTCGCTTCCGACAGCGATGGGTGTGCGTGGCAGATGCGCGCGATGTCTTCGGCCGAAGCCTTGAACTCCATCGCCACAACCGCTTCGGAGATCAGCTCGGAAGCCATCGGTCCGATGATGTGCACGCCCAGGATTTCGTCGGTGACCGCATCGGCCAGGAACTTGACGAAGCCGGTGGTGTCGCCCAGCGCGCGTGCGCGGCCGTTGGCCAGGAACGGGAAGCTGCCTGCCTTGTAGGCGACGCCGTCGGCTTTCAGCTGCTGCTCTGTACGGCCAACCCACGCGATTTCCGGCGAGGTGTAGATGACCCAAGGAATGGTGTTGAAGTTGGTGTGGCCGTGCTGGCCGGCGATGGTCTCGGCCACCGCAACGCCTTCTTCTTCCGCTTTGTGCGCCAGCATCGGACCGCGCACCACGTCGCCGATCGCCCAGACGTTCGGCAGATTGGTTTTGCAGTGGTCGTCGACCGCGACGAAGCCGCGCTCGTCCAGCGCCAGACCCGCTTTGTCGGCGGCCAGGCCGTCGGTGTTCGGGGTGCGGCCGATCGATACGATCAGACGGTCGAACACGGCGGTGGTGGCTTCGCCCTTCGAGTTTTCGTACTCGACGGTGACGTCGTTCTTGCCCGGGGTGACTTTGCTGATCTTGCAGCCCAGGTTGATCGACAGGCCTTGCTTGGTGAACTGCTTCAGCGCTTCCTTGGCGACTTGCTCGTCGACCGCGCCCAGGAACACCGGCAGGCCTTCCAGCACGGTCACTTCCGAACCCAGGCGACGCCATACCGAACCCATTTCCAGGCCGATGACGCCGGCGCCGATCACGCCCAGTTTCTTAGGCACGGCATCGGCGGCCAAGGCGCCGGTGTTCGACAGGATCAGTTTCTCGTCGAACGGTGCGCCAGGCAGCGCGCGCGCGTTGGAGCCGGTGGCGACGATGATGTGCTTGCCCGAGATGCTGTCGGCGCCCGGGCCGGTGATGGTCAGCGGATAGCCTTCAGCGGTGGCGGCGCCGGCGAAAGCGGCACGGCCGTGGAAGAAGGTGACTTTGTTTTTCTTGAACAGGTACAGGATGCCGTCGTTGTTCTGCTTGACGACGCCTTCCTTGCGCTTCAACATTTGCGGCAGGTTCAGCGACAGGCCGCTGACGTCGATGCCGTGGTCCTTGAACGCATGGCCGGCGTGCTCATAGTGCTCCGACGATTGCAGCAGCGCTTTCGATGGGATGCAACCCACGTTGGTGCAGGTGCCGCCCGGCGCCGGGCCGCCCTTTTCGTTTTCCCACGCGTCGACGCAAGCGACCGAGAAACCCAGTTGTGCCGCGCGGATCGCCGCGATGTAACCGCCAGGACCGGCGCCGATGACTACTACGTCAAATTGCTTACTCATGTTTTATTTTCCAATCAGTTCTTCGTCTGGAACGAAAATCCATAACAGAATGTAGATCGCGAGACCGAAACCAAAGGTCAGCACAAACAGCACGAACAACAGGCGCCAGATCCAGGATTCGACTCCGGTCACCTTGCCCAGTCCGCCGCAGACGCCACCGAGCCAGCGGTCGCTCTGCGAGCGCCGCAAACGGCTGATGTCGTTGGAGATGTTCTCCCCTGGGGCGGTGGTTTCGCTGTTCAGCAGACGGGCCTTGGCTCGGGCATATTCCTCGTCCGACAAGGCGCCAGCCTGATGCAGTTCGTGCAAACGTTTGATTTCTTCGGCGACACTCATTCATGACCCTCTGAAAATTCCCCGGGCCCGGACGGGCCCGAGGTCAGCCGTATTACAGATCCAGCAGCAGGCGTGCAGGATCTTCCAGCGCTTCTTTCATGGCGACCAGGCCCAGCACGGCTTCGCGGCCGTCGATGATGCGGTGGTCGTAGGACATCGCCAGGTAGTTCATCGGACGAACAACGATCTGGCCGTTTTCGACCACGGCGCGGTCCTTGGTCGCGTGCACTCCCAGGATGGCCGATTGCGGCGGGTTGATGATCGGGGTCGACAGCATGGAGCCGAAGGTGCCGCCGTTCGAGATCGAGAAGGTGCCGCCGGTCAGGTCGTCCAGGGTCAGCTTGCCGTCCTTGGCTTTCTGGCCGAATTCACCGATTTTCTTCTCGATGTCGGCGATCGACATCTGGTCGGCGTTGCGCAGGATAGGCACCACCAGGCCGCGCGGCGAACCGACAGCGATACCGATGTCGAAGTAGCCGTGGTAGACGATGTCGTTGCCGTCGACCGATGCGTTGATGATCGGGTATTTTTTCAGCGCTGCGACAGCGGCCTTGACGAAGAAGGACATGAAGCCCAGCTTGACGCCGTGCTCTTTCTCGAACTTGTCCTTGTACTTGTTGCGCAGTTCCATGACCGGAGCCATGTTCACTTCGTTGAAAGTGGTCAGGATGGCGTTGGTCGATTGCGACTGCACCAGGCGCTCGGCGATACGGGCGCGCAGGCGGCTCATCGGCACGCGCTCTTCAGGACGGTCGCCGGTGTTGGCGGCGGCAGGCGCTGCGACTTGTTGCAGCGCAGGCTTGGCGGCGGCTTGCGCCAGTGGAGCGACGGCTGGGGTCGCTGGAACGGAGGCGCCCAGGGCGTCGCCCTTGGTGACGCGGCCGTCTTTGCCCGAACCGGCGACATCGCCAGCGCTCAGGCCTTTTTCCGACAGGATCTTGGCGGCGGCAGGCATGGCCACGTCGCCTTTCGAACCGCCGGTGGCGGCGGCTGGCGCTGCTGCTGGAGCGGCGGCAGGTGCTGGTGCGGCTGCGGCGGCTACTGGAGCGGCTGCGGCGGCGGCGCCGTCGGTGTCGATGATGGCGATCAGTTCGTCGGCGACCACGGTGGTGCCGTCGCCCTTGATGATTTTAACCAGGACGCCAGCGGCAGGCGCCGGCAGTTCCAGAACCACTTTATCGGTTTCGATGTCAATCAGGTTTTCGTCGCGCGCGACTGCGTCGCCGACTTTTTTATGCCAGGTCAGCATGGTTGCTTCTGCTACCGATTCCGACAGCTGGGGTACTTTGACTTCGATTTGTGCCATGTAAAACTCCGTATATTTTGTTATTGCGGCCGCGCCCCGCGTAGCAGGGCACGGCTCCGTAAGTGATGCTTGATTATTTGGTCAGAATGAAGCCTTTGAGCTTCGAGAACGCCGTTTCCAGCAGGTCTTTTTGCTGGGCATAGTGCTTGTCGTAGTAACCGACCGCAGGCGATGCCGATGCCGGACGGCCGGCGTAAGCCAGGCGTTGGCCAGCGTCCATGCTCTCGAAGATGTTGTGCTGAATCTGGAACCATGGGCCCTGATTCTGCGGCTCGTCCTGGGTCCACACCACTTCGGTCAGCGCCGGGAACTTTTTCAGTTCAGCGGCGAACGACTTGTGCGGGAACGGATACAGTTGTTCGACACGGATGATGGCGGTGTCGGTCTGGCCGCGCGTCTTGCGTGCGTTGACCAGGTCGTAGTAAACCTTGCCCGAGCAAGCGACGACGCGCTTGACTTTCTTGGCATCGATTTTCTCGTCGACTTCGCCGATCACGGTCTGGAACGCGCCCTTGGCCAGGTCGTTCAGCGCGGAGCCGGCGTCCTTGTTGCGCAGCAGCGATTTCGGGGTCAGGATCACCAGCGGCTTGCGGAACTGGCGCACCATCTGACGACGCAGCACGTGGAAGATCTGCGACGCGGTGGTCGGCTGGACCACTTGCATATTGTTGTCGGCGCACAGCTGCAGGAAACGCTCAGGACGTGCCGACGAGTGCTCAGGACCCTGGCCTTCGTAACCGTGCGGCAGCATCATGACCAGGCCCGAAGCGCGGCCCCATTTCACTTCGCCGGAGCTGATGAATTGGTCGATGACCACTTGCGCGCCGTTGACGAAGTCGCCGAACTGGGCTTCCCAGATCGTCAGCGTGTTCGGCTCGGCGGTCGAGTAACCGTACTCGAAGCCCAGCACCGCTTCTTCGGACAGCACGGAGTCGATCACGGTGAACGGCGCCTGGCCTTCCGAGATGTTCTCCAGCGGCACGTAGGTGCCCGCGTCCCAACGCTCGCGGTTCTGGTCGTGCAGCACGGCGTGACGGTGCACGAAGGTGCCGCGGCCGGCGTCCTGGCCGGTCAGGCGCACTGCGTAGCCCGAAGCGACCAGCGATGCGTAGGCCATGTGCTCGCCCATGCCCCAGTCCAGGTTCAGTTCGCCACGGCCCATCGAGGCGCGGTCGCCCAGGACCTTCTCGACCAGCGAGTGGACCTTGAAGCCTTCAGGCACGGTGGTGATGCGGCCGGCCAGGCGTTTCAGTTCGGTCATCGGCACGGCGGTGTCGGCCGAGTCGGTCCATTTCTTGTTCAGGAACGGCAGCCAGTCGACCGCGTACTTGTTCTTGAAGTTCGAGATCACTGGATCGACGGTGTGCTTGCCGGCGTCCATCGCGTCGCGGAAGGCGGCTTGCATCTGCTCGCCGCCATCGGCCGCGATCACGGTCTGGGCAACCAGCTTGTCCGCGTACAGCTTGCGGGTGCCTGGGTGCTGGCCGATTTTCTTGTACATCAGCGGCTGGGTCAGCGCCGGGGTGTCTTGCTCGTTGTGGCCCAGTTTGCGGTAGCAAATGATGTCGACCACGATATCTTTATGGAACTGCAGACGGTAGTCCATCGCGATCTGCGAAGCCAGCACCACGGCTTCAGGATCATCGGCGTTGACGTGCAGCACCGGTGCTTCGATCATCTTGACGACGTCCGAGCAGTAGATGGTGGAACGCGCGTCGCGCGGATCCGAGGTGGTGAAACCGATCTGGTTGTTGATGACGATGTGCACCGTGCCGCCCGTGCCATAGCCACGGGTCTGCGCCAGATTCAGCGTTTCCATCACAACGCCCTGGCCGGCGAATGCCGCGTCGCCGTGCACCAGGATAGGCAGCACTTGCATGCCCAGGTGGTCGCCGCGACGGTCCATGCGCGCCTTGACCGAACCTTCGACCACAGGGTTGACGATTTCCAGGTGCGACGGGTTGAACGCCAGCGACAGGTGGACCGGACCGCCGGCAGTCGAGATGTCCGACGAGAAGCCCTGGTGGTATTTGACGTCGCCGGCCGGCAGGTCGTCGCCGTGCTTGCCTTCGAATTCTTCGAACAGTTCCTTAGGCGCTTTGCCCAGGGTGTTGACCAGCACGTTCAGACGGCCACGGTGGGCCATGCCGATGACGATTTCCTGCACGCCTTTTTCACCGGCGCGCTGGATGATCTCGTCGATCGACGCGATGAAGGTTTCGCCGCCTTCCAGCGAGAAACGTTTCTGGCCGACGTATTTGGTATGCAGGTAGCGTTCCAGGCCTTCGGCCGCGGTCAGGCGCTCCAGGATGTGCTTTTTCTTGTCGGCGGTGAAGTTAGGGGTCGAGCGGATCGACTCCAGGCGCTCTTGCAGCCAGCGCTTTTCGGCCGGATCGGAGATGTACATGTACTCTGCGCCGATCGAACGGGTATAGGTGTCGCGCAGGTAGTTCAGCAAGTCGCGCAGGGTCGCGGTCTCTGGGCCGAAGTAGGTGTTGCTGATGTTGAAGACGGTGTCCATGTCCGCATCGGTGAAGCCGTAGAAGCTAGGCTCCAGCTCGTTGATGGCGGGACGTTCCTGACGCTGCAGCGGATCCAGGTTGGCCCAGCGCGAGCCGAGGTAGCGGTAGGCGGCGATCAGCTGGGTCGCGGCGACGCGCTTGCGACCCATTTCGACATCGGCGGAGGCGGTCACGGTGCGGATCGGGCCGGCTTTCGCGCGTTCGGCGAAGGAGGCGATCACGGAGGCGTGGGCGACGTCCGGCTTGTTGGAACCATCGACGGCTGGCACGTGCTGCATGGCGTCGAAGTACGAGCGCCAGTTGTCCGGCACGGAGCCCGGGTTGTTCAGATACGCTTCGTACAATTCTTCGACGTACGGAGCGTTCCCACCGAACAGGTAGGAGTTGGACGTATATTGTTGCATCATATTGCTCACCTTTCTTCGCGCTTCGCGAGGAATTAGCGGGTTAATCTAACCTTCCGCGACACGGCCTGACCGGTTAGCGGATTGCACATCAAGTTGTGGGGAAGGGCTATATTTCTTCAGGTACGACAAAATCGGTTATTCAGCATAGCACCGGTATTGTATCCCAACAACCATTTGCGCGACTAAGTCCCCGTAAATCTTTCGTCATTAATTTTCACTTAAGCCGCACGGTTGTTTGGCTTTCCGCTAATCTTTACATATCTTCATCGGCATTTCCTCCCCATTAAGCGGGAACACGGCCGCACGCCGTCTCGCCCGCCGGCCGGCCATGGCCAGCAACGGCACCCCGGCCAACAACAGCGCCCACGCGGCAGGCTCCGGCACCGGCGGCGGCACGTCCGACAGCGTGAATTCGAACCGCGTATAGTTCGGCCGCAATGCCGAGTCGCTGCCCCAGATGCCGCTCCTGTTATCCACGGCGTAATAAAAAATGAAAGGTCGCCGCGTGTCGTTATCCCAGGCCATGGTGAAGTCGTTGGTCTCGGTCGTGACGCCGTACTCGGTGCCGTATTTCCCGCCGATAAAAGTCGATCCGGGGTCGCCGGGAATGCCGGAAGACATGACGCTGGTCGCCAGCTCGGACAAACCGTAGCGATGTTCGCCAATCCGCAAATCGACGCCGAGAAGACGAGTGATGGGACCCGTCAAGCTATCGGATTCCCACCAGAATCTTCCCTGGACCGGGTCGGAAGGCGCCGGATTGCCGTTGGACGGAGCAAAACGCTCCACTGAAAAGTCCAGTTGGACGGTGGTAGCGGACGCCGCGCTCCACGCGGCGCAGCATCCAAGAAACAGCATATGCAGATATGTCGTTTTCATGTGAGCCCCCTGATGTAGATCCGTACATATTACGGTGATGCCGCGACAGCGGAAGTTCGTTACCTCGCGCCATCAAAGTCGCGGTGATACACTGCCGCATCTACTGTTCACCCACATCCATGCATACATTGGAACAACTGCGCTCCGGCGCCCTGCAAGGCGTTCGGCGCCTGCAACTCGTCTGCGGCCTGCGCGAATTCCCGCGCGAGATCTTCGGCCTGGCCGACAGCCTGGAAATCCTCGACCTGTCCGGCAACGCGCTGTCGTCGCTGCCGGACGACCTGCCCCGGCTGCACAAGCTGCGCATCATCTTTTGTTCGGACAATCTATTCACCGAGTTGCCGCCGGTGCTGGGCGCATGCACGACGTTGAGCATGGTCGGCTTCAAGGCCAACCGCATCCGCAGCGTGCCGGCCGCCGCGCTGCCGCCGCAATTGCGCTGGCTGGTGCTGACCGATAACGAGATCGAGGAATTGCCGGACGAGCTGGGCCGCCGGCCGCTGATGCGGAAGCTGATGCTGGCCGGGAACCGCCTGCGCGCCCTGCCCGCCTCGATGGCGAATCTGCATCAGCTGGAATTGCTGCGCATCGCCGCCAACCGGCTGACCGAGTTGCCGCCATGGCTGCTGACGCTGCCCCGCCTGACCTGGCTGGCCTGCGCCGGCAATCCGTTCAGCGCGGAGCGCGAAGCGGCCGCGCCGAGCGCCGCCATCGCCTGGCGCGACCTGACGCTGGAGCGGAAACTGGGCGAAGGCGCTTCCGGCGTGATCCACCGCGCCGCTTACGCTGGCGGCCACGTCGCGGTCAAGGTGTTCAAGGGGGCGATGACCAGCGACGGTTCGCCGTTGAGCGAAATGGCGGCCTGCATCGGCGCCAGCGCGCATCCCAACCTGATTCCGCTGCTGGGCAAGATCGACGACCACCCCGACGGCGCGCACGGACTGGTGATGTCGCTGATCGATCCGAAGTTCGGCAACCTGGCCGGTCCGCCCAGCCTGGACAGCTGCACCCGCGACGTCTACCCGGCCGACAAGCGCTTCACGCCGGCGACGCTGCTGGCCATCGCCGGCGGCGTCGCCTCGGCGGCGCGCCATCTGCACAGCCGGGGCGTGATGCACGGCGACCTGTACGGCCACAACATCCTGCATTGCGAGCTTGGCGCTCCGCTGCTGGGCGATTTCGGCGGCGCCTCGCTGTTCGCGACCGACGCCGCCCATGCGCCGGCCTTGCAGCGGCTGGAGGTGCGCGCCTTCGGCGTGCTGCTGGAGGAGCTGCTGGCGCGCTGCGACGCGCCACCCGCTTTCCAGCCGAAGCTGGATCAACTGGCACGCCTGGCGGCCCGCTGTCTCGCCGCCGATCCCGCCGCCCGGCCATTTTTCGCGGAGATCGCCGCCACGTTGGCGCGCGACCAGACATGAGGCCTGCCTAGCCCCGGCGGCGCGAGGCATCGCCGCAACGCCGCCCTGGCCGCGTCCGGCGGGCGGACGCGCGGCCGAGGTCGGCACGGGATGGCATCGCGCCGATCAGGCGCGCAGCGGCAGCTCGGCCGGCTCGGCCGGGCCCGGCGGATGGGCTTGCAGGCCGATATGGGCCAGGATGGCGTCGGTCATATTATCGACGTTGAAGCGCGCCGCCACCGCGCGCGCGTTGCCGGCCAGTTCGCGGTACAGCACCGGCTCCTCGAACAGACGCCCCAGTTGCCGCGCCAGGTCGCCGCTGTCCCAGGTGCGGAAACACAGGCCGCCCTGGCGTCCCCGGTCGCGGATCACCTCGGCCACGCCGCCGTAATCCGGCACCAGCACCGGCGTGCCGTGGCTCATCGCCTCCGCCACCACCAGCCCGAACGGCTCGCGGTTGACCGATGGATAGACCACGCAATAGCTGTGCGCATACAGCGCGTCGCGCAGCGCCGCCGACACCGTGCCGGCATGATGAACCCGCAGGCCCAGATGCTGCCCCAGCTCGGTCAGCACCTTGCGGTAGGACGGCCCCTTCGCGGTCGCGCCGCAGATCACCAGTTGCATCGGCAACGCGCGTCCGGCCAGCAGCCGCACCGCGTACAACAGCAGGTCGATGCCCTTTTCGCTGTCCTGGCGCCCAAGATACAAGACGATGGGCACATCCTGCCGCAGCGCCGGGAACAGCGCCTTGATCGGCGCGAACGACGGCGCCTCGGCGCGCGCCTTTTGCTCGACGCCGTTGTAAACCACCTGCAAGCGCGCCGGCGAGACCTGGATATCGTCGACGATGCGGCTGACATAATCCTCGCTGACGGCGATCGACTTCCACGGCGATCCGGCCAGCGATTGATTCAGCCGCTGCCGATACACGTCCAGCAGACCGATGCGCCCGGCGTGGGCGGCGAACTCCTCGTCGCCCTGGAAGGTCAGCACATAGTCGAAGTGGCGGCCGGCGGCGCGCTTGGCGGCCAGCGCCAGCGGCCCCAGCGTGCCGAAGCTGACCATCAGATGGCTGATGTCGTCGCGCTCGATCAGCGCCCGCAAGCGCAGCGCGAGCGCCGGATCCGGCTGCGGCTGCGCGTACAACGAACGCACCAGGTTGGCCAGCAGCCGGTCCACATACGACGCCTTGCGCTGGATGGCGCGCACCCGCCAGCGCTTGGGCAGCAGGAACAACAAGGAACCCAGCCAGCGGTCCAGCACCTGCGACGGCCGCTGGAAGTGGTAGCGCGTGCCGTGGCACAGCATGCGGTGCTCGATGCCGGCGTCGGCCAGGTCGCGGTTCTCCTCCATCATCCAGTAGATGACCACCTTGAAGCCGCGCCGGTGCAGGCTGTTGGCCAGCGTCAGGTCGCGCACCGTCGAGCCGAGATAGTCGCCGCTGCCCATGGTCAGGATGGCAAAGCTGGGCGTCGTTTGCATGGCGGTCTCCTTAGTAAGTGTAGGACAGGCCGAAGAACAGCGAGCGTTTCGGCAAATTGGGGAATTCGGCGCCGTCGTGGCCGCTGGAGACGGTTGGCACCAGATACAGCTGCACGTGTTCGCCCACTTCCCATTCGACGTTGGCGGTGGACAGGGTCGAGTGGTCGTCGAGATTGCGGATCACCCGCACCACCAGGTTGACGCTGCCGAGCAGCTTGGTGTCGACGTATTGCAGCAGCGCGTAACGGCGCCGCAACAGCGGCAGGCGCGGCGGCGCGGCGGCGCCGCAGGCCAGCAGCGGCTCCAGCGTGCAGCCGCTGCGGTTGTGAAAGTACTCGGCGCTGAAGGTCGGCCCCGATTCCAGCGTGTAGGAGGCGCCGGCCAGCAGGCGCCTCGGCGCGCCCCCGGCGCCCTGGGCGCGCTGCGCCGCCTGTTCGCGCTCGGCGCTGCCTTCGGCGTACAGCATCAGCGCGTCCGACGCGTTCCAGCCGCCGAACAGCCCCAACCGGTTGGCGCCGCGCCGGCGGTGCGACACGATCGCCGATGCGTAATAACCGTCGCCGGTGTAGTCGAGCTTGACGGCGTGGGTCTTTTCGAACGGCTCGCGCTGCAGCAGCGAATAGTCGACGCCGACCGGCGGCGCCAGCTGCGCGGAGGCGGGAAACCCGGTACCCGTGGTCGCCACCTGGTCGTCCTTGTTGAGCCGGCCGGGGCGGAAGTTGCTGATCAGCGAAACCGTCCACTCCGGACTCGGCACCGCCACCAGCCGCACGTAGTCGAGGCCGGGCAGCTCGACATTGGGATTGCCCTTGCCGTTGTTCGGATTGAACGGATTCGACGCCGACACCAGCGCCGACGGGCCCCATTGCAGGTTCTCGCGGCTGAGGATGGCGGTCACGTTCTCGGTGGCGCGGAAGCGCACGTAGGCTTCGTTGATGTAGCCACGGTGGCGGGTGTCGGTGTCGTCTTCGCCGACGCGCTCGTACAGCCGGTCGCGCGCGTAGAGCAGGCGCGGCTTCAGGCCGAAGTCGAAGCGCCGCAGGCTGAGGCTGAAGTCGGGACGGAAATCGATCTCCGCCTGACTGCGCGGGAAACCCAGCACATTGCTGGCGCGCTGGCCATCGCGCAGGTCGTTGTAGACGCCGAACGCCAGCACGTTGAGGCGCGAATAAAATCCTTCGCGCAGCTCGTCGCCCAGCGCTCCGCCGGCGGCCGGCTCCTTGTCCGCCGCCGGCGCCTCGGACTGCGCCCGCGCGCCCGCGCCGGCCAGCGCCAACAACAGCGCGGCGGCGGTGAGGGTCGGCGCGCTCATCGCATCAACAGGTTAAGGTCGAACACCGAATCCGGCAGTGGCGCCAGGCGCGGCTCGCGCAGGCTCAGATACGTCACCGCCCCGTTCATCAATTCGCCGCGCATGACGATGCGCGACAGGAAGGCGCGGCGCTGGCCCGCCAGCTGGATATGGTTGTCGTACTCCATCGTGGCCGACTTGAATTTTTTGCCCGACACCGTGTAGTACTCGGCCCGCACGCCGACCAGCCGCTCCTTCGAGACCCAGTAGCGGATCCGGTCGTAGGTGCTTTTCTCGCTCTTGGCCTTGAGGTCGTACACATGGCACTCCTCTTCGCCCACCCGCTCGTCGGGCAACTCGGTGGCGGCGTAGCCGTCGGCGTAGTTGGTCGACGCGATGTCGCCGTAGGACGCGTCGCCCATCAGCTTCTGCCGCTGCGAGATCGGCACCGGCTTGCTCAGGCCCTGCTTGTAGAACCACATGCTGGTGTTGAGCATCAGCAGCTTGTTGCCCTTGTACTTGGCCGGCGCCTGGCTGATGCCGGCCACGTTGAAGCCGCGCGCCTTGATGTCGTACACCATGGTGTCGCTGACGCGTTCGTTCTCGGTCGATTCGACGGTGACGTTCCAGGCGATGCCCTCGACGTTGCCGCGCGCCTCGTCCGCGGAACGGAGGATATCCGTGGTCGAGGCCGGCGCCGCGACCGCCAGCACCAGCGCCGGCCAGGCGGCGCACACCGTCATTAGGGGAGAAAACCGGTTCAGCTTCATCATTGCTCCTTGATAGTTGTCGCTCAGGCGAAGCCCAAGGCGTGGGTGATTTCCTTGCGCGCGGCGGCGCGCGCGGGGAAGACGGCGGCCGCCAGCGACAGCGCCAGCAACAGCGAGACGCTGGCCAGCCAGTACGGCACCACCAGGTAGATCCGCAGCGGCACCTCGCGCGCGATCTGCGGCGGCACCCAGGTCGGATGCAGCAGGTGCACCAGGTACAACAACAGCAACATCAGCGCCATGCCGAACAGCGAGCCGATGGCACCCAGCAGCATGCTTTCGATCGCGAACAACCTGACGATGCCGGCGCGGCGCAGGCCCAGCGCGCGCAGCGTGCCGATTTCGCGGGTGCGCTCCAGCACCGCCATGCCCACCGTGTTGAGCACGCTCATGACGACGATCAGGAACACGATCAGGAAGGTCACCAGGAAGATCACGTTGAACATCTTCTTGACCTTGGTGTAGAACGGCGCCATCTGCTGCCAGGTGCGTACCTCCAGCGCCAGCCCGGCGCGGGCGAACGCGGCGCGCAGCCGGACGCAGGCCGCCGCCGTTTGTTCCTCGCCGCGCAACAGCACCGTGACGCGGTCGACGCTGGCGGTGTCGTACAGGCTCTGCGCGAAGGCCAGCGGCACCGCCGCCAGCTTGTCCTCCAGCGCCTCGACCGGGGCGTCGACCACCTGCAGCAACTGCGCGTCGAGCGCGTTGACCTGGCCGGCGACGGTGGGCGCCATCGCCACCGCCGTCTCGCCCAGCGCCAGATTGAGCTGCTGCGCCAGGCCGCGGCTGACGCCGATGCCGTAGGGCTTGGCGGTGCTGAGCGGCAGGCCGTCGAAGCGGCTGCCGTTGCCGCCCGGGTCGGGCGCGTGCGCGGCGATGCTGCGCATGTCCTCCGGCACCAGGCCGGCGGCGACGAAGATGGTCGACACCTTGCCGTTGCTGAGCAGGCCGGAAATGTGCAGCGCCGGGCTGGCCAGCACCACATCCGGATCGGCCGCCAGCACCTTGCGCACCGCCGCCAGTTCGTCGGCGTCGAGCAGGAAGGCCAGCGGGTCAAGCTTGCCTTTGTCGAGGAAGCCGGCCTTGAACACCGTCAGGTGGCCGTTGCCTTCGCCATAAATGTAGCTGTCCTGCAGGCTGGTGAAGATGTAGGCGGTGAAGCCGCCCAGCGTGTTTACCGCCAGGAAGCCGAGGCCGATCGCCAGCACCGTCACCAGCGAGCGGCGGGCGTTGCGCAGCAGGTTGCGCAGGCCGAGCTTGAACCAGGTGATCATCAGTAGCCTCCCGCCGCCAGCGGCGTCGCGACGGTCGCCGCGTGCAGCCGGTCTTCGACCGCGCAGCCGTCGCGCATCATGACCTGGCGGTCGACCCGTTCCAGCAGCCGCTGGTCGTGGGTGGAAAAGACGAAGGTGGTGCCCTCCTCGCGGCTGATGCGCCGCATCAGCTCGATGATCAGCAAGGCGTTGGCGGTGTCGAGATTGGCGGTCGGCTCGTCGGCCACCACCAGCGCCGGGGCGCCGATCAGGGCGCGGGCGATCGCCACCCGCTGCTGCTGGCCGCCCGACAGCGAGGATGGCCGCTGCGTCAGCTGCGCGCCCAGGCCGACCTGTTCCAGCCGCAGCCGGGCGGCGTCCCGCGCCACCAGCGCCGACGCGCCGCCGATCTGCAACGGCAGCATCACGTTCTCCAGCGCCGACAGCACCGGCACCAGGTTGAAGCCCTGGAACACGAAGCCGATGCCTTGGTTGCGCAGATCGCTGCGGGCGTTGTCGGACAGCTTGGCGGCGTCCTGGCCGCGAAAGCTGACGCTGCCCGAGGTGGGGGCGTCGAGCAGGCCGATCATGTTGCACAGGGTCGATTTGCCGGAGCCGGACGGCCCCCATACCGCGACGAATTCGCCGGCGCCGATGCGCAGGTCGATGCCGGCCAGCGCGATGATGGCGGCGCCGCCCAGCCGGTAGCGTTTGACGACGCCGTGCAGTTCCACCAGCGGCCGTGAGAGTAGGTGCGACATGAGGTCTCCTTAAGATGGCGAGGTTGACGTGGTGGCGGCGGCTGGCGCGGTGGCCGCGGGCTGCGGCGCGGTGGCCAGCGCCAGTCCGAGCGCGTAGATGAATCGGCCGTCGCGCACGGCGGCCACGCGCGCGCCGGCGCCGTCGGGGCGGTGGCGCATCAGCAGGCAGTCGTGGGCGTCGCGGCCGACGGCGGCGAACGCCAGCGGCGACGGCCGCACCGCCGTTCCCATCAGTTTGCCCAGCACTTCCTTGGCGCACCACAGGCGGGTCAGCCATTCGTCGGCGTCGACGCCGTCGCCGGCGCGCAGCCAGCGGCGTTCACGGGCGTCGCTGAAGGCGGCCACGCACAGTGAGTCGCGCGGCGCGACTGCTTCGATGTCGACGCCGATGGCTGCGTGGTGGGCGGCGGCCAGCGCGCGGCCGTGGCTGTGGGCGATGCTCAGTTGCGGCGGCGGCGACGGCAGCGGCCAGTGCGTCACGCGCGGGCGGCCGGCGGCGTCGTTGTCGATGGCGAATGTGACCGGATGCAGTAGCTCAGCGCCGGGGCCGGCGGCCCAGCGCCGCGCCGCGTCCTTGGCGGCGATGCGGCCCAGCAGCCATTCCAGCTGGCGCGGCGGCACCGCCGCCTTGGCCTCGAACGCCGCCATCTCGTCGCGCCGCAGATAGTGGCGGGCCAGCAAGGTGCGGTCGAAATCGGCCACCACGGCGGCGTCCATCAGTTGCCACACCGGCGGCTTGCCGCGACCACCGCCGACGCCGGGGCTGGTATCGCCGCTGGCGCCAGAGCCGGGAACGGCGGCAGCGGCGAGGCCGGGCGCGGCAGCGGCACCGAGACCGGATGCGACGGTGGCGCCCGGGGCGGGATCGCCGCTGGCGCCGGGGGCTGGGGCGGTGTCGGCGTCGGCCTCGGCGAGCGATGCCGGCAGGGGGAGTTCAACGCTCAGCAGGTGCGCGCCGGGCCGGCGGCGGAACGCCAGCAAGCGCGGCTCCCACAGGAATTGCCACGACTTCCAGCCGGCGATGCGCATCCACACGCCGCCGGCGCCGTCGCCGATCTCGACCACGGTGCTGAGCAGCTTGCCCAGCACCGTGGTGTCGATGCGCAGCGGCACGCGGGTGCCGGGCGGCGGCGTGGCGGCGTAATACTCCAGCCGCTCGATCCCGATCGGGAACGTCACACGCTGCCGCCGCCGCATCGCCCAGATGCCGATCAACTGCCCGATGCCGTCCATCAGCGCCGGATCGGTCAGCAACTGCGGCGCCGACATCGCCGCGAACAGCCGGTCCGGCGCCCGCACCACCAGCGTCCCGGCCGCCCCTTGCGCACCGACCGCGACCTCCCCCTCCAGACAGCGCAGGCTCGGTCCATGAAACATCTGCCGGCTGGCGTAAATCGCCGCGCTGTCGAGCCCGACATCGGCCGCCAGCGGCGAAAACACCGGATGCAGCCCAAGCCGGTAATGCCGGCCGAAACGCACCGTCGCCGAGATCGCCGGCCGGGGATCGCCGCCGGCGCGGATCGTCACCGCCACCCGTCTGCCGGCGGCGCCCAGGCCGGCGTCAACCCCAGGCGCCAAGCCCGGACCGGAGCCGGGGCCGGCGGCATCCTCGTCCACCAGCCGCGCCTCGATCCGCAACGGCAACTCGGTCTGATCGGCCAGCGCGATCCAGCGCGCCGCGCCGACCCCGTCGAAACCGGTCAAGCCCATGCCCGGCGCCAGACAGGCCGCCACCTCCGCCATCGCCTCCAGGCTGAAGGTCAGCGGCAACACCGGAAAGCACTCCGCCAGCGGCTTGTGCGGCCGCGCCGGCACGAAATGATGATCGGCCAGATGCAGATCGCGCGCCAGGCTCAGCGTGCGCTCGACCACGATGTGGCGCAGCGGCAGATGGCTGGCGATGCGCTCGACGAATGGCAGCCGGGGCGCCAGCGGGGCGGCGTCGCGCATCATATTTTCTCCAGCACCAGGCCGGTCACCGTCAGGCCGGGGCCGAAGCCCAGCGCGACGATGCGGGTGCCGGCCGGCACCGCCTTTTCCTCCAGCAAGCCCTTGAGGATGTGCGGCACCGTCGCCGACGACATATTGCCGTTCTCGCGAAACACCTTCTTGCTGATCGCGACCTGGTCGTCGCGCAAGCCCAGCTCGCTCTGCACATGCTCGACGATGCGCGGGCCGCCCGGATGGATCGCGAACATCAAACGCTCGCGCTGTTCGATGTTCTCGAAATCGACGCCGGCGCGCCGCAGCAAGCCGAGCACGAAGCTGCGCACGTGGCGCTTGATCACCACCGGCACCATCACCGACAAGGTCATCTGGAACTGGTGCGAGGCCGGCACCCAGGTCATGTCGTCGGCCGAGTCCGGCAACAGGTGCTCGTGCGCCGCCAGGATGCGCAAGCCGTGCTGGCCATGCTGGCGGACATACTCGGCCGAGCCCACCGAATACTTGATGAAGCCGTCGGAAAACAAGCTCATGGTGATGATGTTCTCGATGCCCGAATCCTCGATGTTGTGATGGCCCGACAACAGCTCGGTGTGGACGATGTCGACCCGCTCGCGCGGCGGCACGTGTTCCGAGCCCATCGACGAGGCCAGGAAGCCGTGCGCCATCTTGATCGCGGGGAAGGCGCCGTAGCAGCCCATGTGGTAGCTGTGGGTGACGGTGGTGTCGTACCACTCGCGGTGCGCGACCATGCGCTCGACCGGACTCGGCGCCAGATAGCCGGAGCAGGTCACGTGGATCAGGTCGTCCGGCGGCGCGCTGCGGTCCGGGTACAGCTCCTCCAGGCATTCGCCGACCACGGTGGCGTAGGTGGCGTGGCGCTGCTTCAGATCGAAGCCCTTGGTGTCGTCGGCGTCCTTGAACATGCGCAGATGCGGCACCGACGACTCGGTCAGGTACAGCTCGCCGTCGGCGTAACGGATGTCGCGCAGGCGCGGAAACAGCACCAGCTGGCGGCGGTTGATCTGGTCCGACGACACCGCATACTTGGCGATCTTTTCACGCATGTGGCGCAGCGCGCCGCGCATGTCGTCCTTTTGTTCCAGGCCATGGGCCTTGCAATGGCCCTTGGCCAGGCCGAAGGCGGAGATTTCCAGCGCGATGCGCTGGCCGACCGGCTTGGACAACTGCGCGGGCTTGAAATCGAACAACACGGGACTGGCGTTCATGGTTTTTCTCCTGATGAATCATCATTAAAATGGGATGCGGCGTCAGCGCGCCAGTGCGGCGATCTGGCGCACGCTGGCGCTGATCACCAATTCCGGCGCGCCGCGCGCGCCGCCGTTCAGCGCCCGCATGAACTGGCGCCGCCCCTCGTCCACCGCGATCGGCTGGATCGCGCGCGCCGCGTACAGTTTTCTCAGACCGGGATCGACCATGCCGGCGTCCCACGGCCCCCAGTTGATCGCCAGCGCGTGCACCCCGGGCCAGCGGTGGCTGAGGTCGTCGGCCAGCTTGTTCAGCACTTCGTTGGCGGCGCTGTAGTCGCACTGGCCGGCGTTGCCGTAGCGCCCCGCCACCGACGAGAAAAAGGCGATGAACTTGAGGCCTTCCGGCCGCAACTTCTCGGCCAGCACCAGCGCCGGCGCCACCTTGGTGTCGAACACCGCGTCGAAGCCCTGCGGCGTCTTGTCGACGATCAGCTTGTCGCCGATCACGCCGGCGCCGTGCAGCACGCCGTCGATGCGGCCGTGGCGCGCGTGGACATCGTCGATCAGCCGGCCCAGCGCTTCGGCGTCGCGCACGTCGAGGCAGTGATATTCGACCTCGGCGCCGGCGGCGCGCATCGCCGCCAGGTTGGCGCGGATGCGGCGTTCCTTCAGGATCCGCTTCAACGCGCCGCCGACCTGGGCCGGCGTGACGGCGGCGTCGCCGGCGCGCATGCGGCCGATCAACATCCGCTGCAAGGCGGCGGGGTCGGCGATGCCGCGCGTATCGCTGTCCTCGGCGCCGGGCAAGGGGCTGCGGCCCAGCAGCACCAGCGTCGGCCGGTAGGCCGCCGCCAGCGTGCAGGCGATGTCGGCGGTGATGCCGTAGGCGCCGCCGGTCACCAGCAGCACCGAGCCCGGCTCCAGCGCGATGCCGGCCAGGGCCGCCACCGGCGCGGGCGGCTGGTCGCGCAGGCCGAGGCGCCAGCGGCCGGCGCCGGTGTAGCCGATTTCGATGTCGCGCTCGGCGTTGCGCAATTCGCGCAACAATTGCAGCGCCAGCCATTGCGGCTCCAGCCCCGGCGCGGTGTCGACGCAGCGCACCCGCAGCGCCGACCACTCGCGGGCGGCGGTCTTGGCCACGCCCAGCGTGCCGGCGCTGCCCACTGCCAGCGGCCGCGAGCGGCTCAGGCCGAACTGGCCGTCCAGGCGGGTGGCGTTGAGCAGCCAGCCGGCGCCGGCCGCCGCCGCCGTTTGCAGCTCGGTGGCCAGCGCCTTCAGCAGCAGGAACAGCGCGCGCGCGTCGCCCAGGTGGGCGGCCGCAGCGGCGTCGTCGCATCCCATCAGGTTGACCAGGATCAGGCCGTGCGCGAGGTCGAGGTCGGCCAGCGCGCGCCAGGCGGCGATGCCTTCCGGCGTGGACAAGTCGACTTCGTGCCGGTGCGCGTCGAGCGGCCGGGTGGTGGTGGCGGGCAGCAGCCGCCACACCGGGTGGCCGAGGCGCGCCAGCAGCTCGTCCAGCGCTGCGCTCAGCGGCGTGTCGGCGCCGAGCAGCAGCACCGCCGCCGCCGCCGGCAACTCGGTGGTGGCCGCGTCCAGCCCGAGGTCGGCGCGGATCGCCTGCAACTCGTAACAGCGGACCGGATCGCCGCTTGCCGCGGCGGCGGTGTCGGTCATGCCGGGCTCCATTGCCTCAAACGACGGCGGCAATGGAGCCTGGGCTTTTTTTGGCGATACGTCTCCCAGCGCGATGCCGTCGGCGGGCGCGGGCTCCAGCGAGCGGGCGTACCAGGCGACGATCTCGTTCAGCGATTTGTAGCCGGACAGCTCGGCGATCACGGTTTCCTCGTCGCGGTCGCCGATCAGGTTGTAGCGCGTGGTCAGGCCGCTGAAAATTTCGATGCGCTTGATCGAGTCGATGCCGAGATCGGCTTCCATGTGGGCGTCCATGTCCAGCATGTCGGTCGGATAACCGGTACGGTCGGCCACCGCTTGCAACAGTTCGGCTTTGAACTGGGCGGCGTCGGGAACGGCCAGGCCGCCGGCCGATGCGGTCGCGTCGTGCGGCGCGCCGTTGATGGCGGCGAGTTCGGGCGGCAATTGCGGCGCTTTGACCGCGCCCAGCTCGGTGACGGCGGGCGCGACCGCCAGTGGCGGAGCGGCGGCGGCTTCGGCGGCAAATGCGGATGGCGCCGCTGGCCGGGCGGTGGCGGCCGGCGCGGCCGTCGCCGGGGGTGCCGCAAACACGGCGGCTTGCGGCGCGGATGCCGCAAGTGGCGCCGCCGGAATGGTGGCGGCGTGCGTGGTCGCCGATGCCGGCGCGGCGGCGACGGCGAAGGCGGCGGACGCGGCGTGCGCCAGCATGGGCTGCGCTGATTGCTGCGGCGCCGCCAACGACGCTGCCGGCGTCTCGGCCCAGCGCTCGGTGCCCAGGCCGGCGAGTTGCGCCTGGAAGTCGAGGAAATGGCGCAGGCTGAACTGCTGCTCGCGTTGCAGATCCAGCAGGCGGCTAAGGCTGTCCTGGATTTGGTTCACCGGCGACGGCGAGCCGGGAATCCCGGCAAGCCGGTCATCCGGTACATGGTCGTCAAGTTTCATCATGCTTCTCCTGTAATGGGCGGGGAACAAAGGTCGGGGGCTGCTGGGCGCTACGCTGCGGGGAAAACGACCCGGCGCCGAGCGCGTCAGCACGGGGGTGACGGTGGCCGATGCTTGCGCGGACGCGGCCACCGCCAGTAAATCAGTCGGCGCGATGGCGGCCGGAACCACCTGTAACAGCGCGGGGGCAGCGGCCGCCATGGTGGCCGCCATGGCCGACGGCGCTACGGCTGAGACGACGGCCTGCGTGGCGGCCGCCTGCACGGCGTCGGCGACCGCCGGCGCGGCGACTACCGGCATGGCGACTACCGGCATGGCGGCCGGGCCGGGAACGGCGGGCGTGGCCGGCGTGGCGGGCGTGGCGGGCGCCAGTGCCAGGCGCGGTGGCGCCGTGCGCCACGGCAACGCGCGGCCGCCGTTGACGCGCCATGCCAGCGCCGGCGGCTCGGCGCGGCGCCGGGCGCCGGCCAGCACCTGCGCCACGTCGCCCTGCTCCAGCCCGCGTCCGGCGAACCACGGCGCCAGGTCGACCGGCAGCCCGATCGCCAGCGCCTGGGTCAGCAGCTGCGCCAGCTGCTGCCATCCCGGACGACCGGGCGCATCCAGCGCCAGCGTGGTGTGCGGCCGCTGCGCCAGGATCTGGTCCACCAGCCCGCTCAACACCAAGCCCGGCCCGCACTCGATGAAGATGCGCGCGCCGGCCTGGTACAAGGCCTCCACCTGCTCGACAAAACGCACCGGCTCGGCGATATGCCGCGCCAGCAAGGCCCGCACCTCGCCGCCGTCCGCCGCGTGCGGCGCGGCGCTGGTGTTCGAATACACCGGCATGCGCGGCGGCAGGAACGCCACCTCGGCCAGCTCCGCCGCCAACGCGTCGCGCACACCGGCCATCAGCGGACAATGGAAGGCCGCGCTGACCGGCAGCTTGCGGATGCGCACCCCATCCCCGGCGGCCGCCAGCAACGCCGCGTCGATCGCCTCGACACTGCCGGCGATGATGGTCTGCGTCGGCGAATTCAGGTTGGCGATGCCGGCCTCCAGACTATGCCGTTGCAGCAGCGCGCCCACCTGTACGGCATCGCCGTCGAGCACCGCCATGGCGCCGGCCGGCGCTCCGGCGGCAAGCCGGCCGCGCGCCGCCGACAGGCGTTGCAGATCGGCGCGGCCGATGACGCCGGCCGCGCACAGCGCCACATATTCGCCATAGCTATGCCCGGCCGCGAAGTCCGCCCTGAGTCCATAGCAGGACAGCAGGTCGAACGCCGCCATGCCGACCAGGCCCAGCGCCGGCTGTGCGACTTCGGTGGCGTTGAGCGCGCGTTGCTGAAGCTCGCGCTCGGCGTCGCTGAACACCGGCGGCGGATACACCAGGCCGGCGACCGCCGGCGCCTCGGCGAAGCCGGCCTGCAACGCCGGCTGCCCCAGCAGCAGCTCGCGCAGCATGTTGACCCGCTGCGATCCCTGCCCCGGGAACAACAAGCACACGCCGCCGATATCGGCCGTGCTTTCGCGGTAGAAAATCGCCGGCGGCTGCCGGATCTCGGCGTGTTCCGGCAGCAGTTGCAGCACCCGTTGCAAGCGGGTGCGCAGCTCGTCGATCGAGCCGGCCAGCACCACCAGGCGGCAAGGATGACCACCGTTGGCGCGGCGCGCCACGTGCTGCTCGCGATAGACCGCGTAGGCCAGCGGCGCCAGGTCGGCGTCGCGCGCCGGCGCCAGCCCATCGAGCAGGGCGCGCACGCTGATGCCGATCTGCTCGCGGTCGGCGGCGGCGAAGGCGAACGGTTCGATCCCGCGCGGATGCAGGCTGGCGGCGTCGGCGCCGCGGTAGCCGGCGGTGTACTCGCCCAGCACGGCGTGGAAATTGGTGCCGCCGAAACCGAAGGCGCTGACGCCGCAATGACGCGCGGCATCGCCCGCGTGCAGCCACGGCCGCGCCTCGGTGTTCAGGTAGAACGGCGAGTTGGCCAGATCGATGGCGCTGGTCGGCCGCTCGACGCCGATGGTCGGCGGCAGCACCCGCTGTTGCAGCGCCAGCGCGGCCTTGATCAACCCCGCCATGCCGGCCGCCACCTTGGTGTGGCCGATCATCGACTTGACCGAGCCGAGCGCGCAACCCTGGCGCGCCATCGTGTCGCCGGCGAACGCGGCCAGCGCCGCCAGCTCGGATTTGTCGCCCAGCGCGGTGCCGGTGCCGTGCGCCTCGATCAGCGTCACCGCCGACGGCGACATCCCGGCGTCCTCGTAGGCGCGCCGCAAGGCCAGCACCTGGCCGGCCGGATGCGGCGCGGTCAGGCTGCGGTTGCGGCCGTCGCTGGCGCTGCCGATGCCCTTGATCAGGGCGTAGATGCGGTCGCCGTCGCGCTCGGCGTCGGCCAGGCGCTTGAGCACCAGCACGCCGACGCCCTCGCTGATGGCGATGCCGTCCGCGCCCTGGTCGAACGGCCGCGAACGGCCGTTCGGCGACAGCGCGTGGGTCTGGGCGAAGCACATGAAGCCGATCGCGCCGTTGGTGCAATCGACGCCGCCGGCCAGCGCGACGTCGGCGTCGCCGTGGCGCAGTTGCTTGACGGCCGCGTCCAGCGCCGCCAGCGACGCGGCGCAGGCGGCATCGACGGTGTAGTTGCTGCCGCCCAGGTCGAGCCGGTTGGCGATGCGGCCGGTCACCACATTGCCCAGGATGCCGGGGAAGGAATCCTCGGTCCACGCCGGCAGCGCCTCGCGGTTGAGGGTGGCGACGATGTGGCCGCGCAGCTCCGGCGCCAGGCCGGCGACCCGGTCCAGGTACAGCGGCAGCAGCGTGCGGAAGTTGTAGTAGCTGCTCAGGTCGGCCATGCCGCCGACCGCGAAGATGGTCGCGGTGCGTTCGCGCGGGAACGGCCGGCGGTCGAAGCCGGCGTCGGCCAATGCCAGCCGCGCCGCCTCCAGCGCCAGCAGCTGCATCGGTTCGATCGACGCCAGGCTGGCCGGGGCGATGCCGTAGCGTTGCGGATCGAAAGCGATGTCGTCGAGGAAACCGCCCCACTTCGCATACACCTGGTCGGGCGTGCCGCGCTTCGGATTGAACATGCGCTCGGGGTTCCAGCGCTCGGGATCGACCTCGCGCACCGAGTCGACGCCGCGCACGATGTTTTCCCAATATTCGCGCAGCGTCTGGGCGCCCGGCCACAGGCCGGCCATGCCGACGATGGCGATCTCGTCGCGGCCGGTGCCGGGCCGGGCCGGCGCCGTCGCGGCAGCCCGAGTCTGCGCCTGCTCCAGCAAGGCCACCGCGCCGTCCGACACCGCCGCATGCAACTCGGCGATGCTGCAGGCGCGGTCGCGCAGACGGGCGACGTCGCCCAGCATGTAGACGCCGTCGCGCTGCTGCGCCTCGGCGTCGACTTGCAGGTAACGCTCGGCGGCGGCGGGATCGGGATTGCGGACGATGCCCTTGGCGGCGATCCGCAGCCGGCCGATGTTCATCTTTTCCAGCGCCAGCAGCGTCTCTTCGCGCGAGCCGGGGCCGCGCACCAACTCGCGCCGCAGCTGTTCGAATTCGGCGCAGAACGGCGTCTCGGCGCAGCGGGTGTAGACGCCTACGCCGGACTGCAGCAGCGCGGTGTCGCGGCAGGCCAGCGCCTGGCGCTGGAATTCCGCCACCACCGCGCCGCTGGCGACGATCTCCTCGGTGAACAAGTAGGCGCTGCCCATCCACACGCCGATGCGCATGCCGCGCGCCGTCAGCGGCGCCGCCAGCACCCCGACCATCGCGGCCGACAGCGCGTCGTGGATGCCGCCGGCAAACATCAGCTGCACCGTCTCCGGATCCTTCAGCTCGCTCTCCAGCAGCACCCCGATCGCCTGTTCCCACAGCGTGAAGCTGGCGCGCGGGCCGGTGTGGCCGCCGCATTCGCTGCCTTCGAACACGAAGCGGCGCGCGCCCTCGTCCAGGAAACCCTTCAACAGGCCGGGCGACGGCACATGCAGCCAGGTCGTGATGCCCAACGCCTCCAGCTCGCGCGCCTGGCCGGGACGGCCGCCGGCGATCACCGCATACGGCGGACGGAACTCGCGCACCACGTCCAGCTGTTCCTGGCGCAGCGCCAGCGGCACGAAACCGAGCAACCCGACACCCCATGGCAGCGCGCCGATGGCGTCGCGGGTCGCTTCCAGCATGGTCCGCACCTCCGCACCGCGCATCACCGCCAGCGCCAGGAACGGCAAGGCGCCGCCGCCGGCCACCGCGCGCGCGAATGGCGCGACGTCGCTGACGCGCGTCATCGGGCCTTGCGCCACGGCATAGCGCGTGCCGAGCGCGGCGGCCAGCGGCGCGCCCGGCGCCAGCGCGCGCTTCGCCTCGGCCAGGCGCGCGGCGTCGGCCATGCTTTCCGCCGTGGCGGTGATGATGCGGCCCACCGTGCCGTAGCGCTGCGCCAGCGGCGCGGCGAAGGCGATTTCCTGTCCCAGCGCGATCAGGCCGTCGTCCGGCGCGGACAAATGCGCGCTCAACAGCGGCCAGCAGGATTCGCCCGCCGCTTGCGCCAGTTCCACCTCGCGCAGGCGGGCGCGGCCGGAGCGGGCGAACAGCCGGTGCCGTTCCGCGCCGGCGCCGGCCAGCACCGTTTCGCTGCCGTCCAGGTGCGACCAGACGCGGCGCGACGCGGCGGCGTCGAACGGCCCCTCGGCGGCCAGCCACAGCTGCTCGCACAGCACCACGCCGGTGGCGCCGGCCAAAGCGGCGGCGGCGGCGGTGTGGATGCCGATGCCGCCCTGGATCCAGTACGGCAGGTCCAGCTTGCCCGCGCATTCCTGCAACAGCACGAAGGACGACAGCGCGCCGACCCGGCCGCCCGCTTCGTGCCCCTTGAGTATCACGCCGTCGTAGCCGGCGCGGGCGGCGGCCAATGCGCCGTCCAGGTCGCACACTTCCAGCAGCACCGCGCGCGCCACGCCAGCCGCCACCACGCGCGCGGCGTCCATCTGATCGTCGCGCACACCCGCCAGCACCAGCAGCGGCAGCTGGAGCGGTGCGGCCGGGTCGTCGCTCAAGCGCACCAGCTCGGCCAGAGCGGCGAGCTCCCGGCCGGCATGGTTCCAGCGCACGCCCCAGCCGCCCCGGGTCTGGGCGCCGCGCGCCAGCGCCGACAGCGCGGCCCGGCGCGCCGTCGCCTCGGCGCCCAGGCCGAGATCGAGGATGCCGACCGCTTGCGCGCGACAGGCGGCGATCGCGATCTCCGGCGCCAGCCGGTGCGCCGGCGTGACGGCGATGACCTTGATGGAATTGATTGAAGTTTGCATTGAACCACTCTCCTATTGCTGTTTAAAGGCACGGCGCCGGGTCGGCGGCCGCCGGCGACGCGCAAAACACCGCGCGCAACGAGTCCAGGTCGGCCAGTTCCTCCGGCGCCTGCCGCAGCAGGCCGCGCAGGACCGGGACCAGATGCATGACGGTGATGCGTTCGCGCCGGATCAGGCGCCGTAGTTGGCCGGGGTCGGCCAGCTCGGCCGCCGCCGGCACCACCAGCCGTGCGCCGTGCGACAGCGGCCATAACAGTTCCCACGGAAAGGTCGACGGCGTGATGTCCGGATTGAGCAGCAGCGCGTCGCCGTGGCCCAGCGCCTGCACCCGCTGCAAGGCCAGCAGGTCGCCGATGATCGCCAGGTGGCTGCGGGTCGACAGCTGCGGCGTGCCGTTGGCGCTGGCGCTGCGCAGCGCGAACGCCGGCGATAGGCGATGGGTGGGATATTCCTGCGGCCAGGCGTACGGCAGGCCGGCGCCGTCTTCGGCGCAACCGCGGCACAAGGGATCCGACGCCTCGGCGGCGGCCACGGTCAACACCAGCAACGGCTTGCCGGCGGCGGGCGCGGCGCCGGGCAAGGCCGCGACGGCGCCCGCCTTCAGCACCGCGACCACGGCGCGCGCCAACGCCACCGACGGTGCGATATCGATGACGCACAGGCTGCCGGGGCCGAGGCCGCGCTGTTGCAGCAACACCGCCAGCCCGTCGGCCTGGGCGTCGAGTTCGCCGAAGGTCACTTGCATACCCGGCGTCTTCACCGCCACCGCGCCCGGATTGATTTGCGCGTAGACCTCGAAGCGGCGCTGCAAGGTATCGGTCAGCTGGTTGTCGGCGGCGAAGGCGGCGGCGGCCGCATCGTCGTTGACGCTGTCGAGCAGCTGCTCGCCGCAGTACGACAGCCAACCGGCGTCCCGCTCGGGTGCGGCATCGCTGCGCGAGCGTTGCAAGCGATACAGCACAGCATCTCGCGCCAGCGGCGCGGGAGCTTCATGTTGCTGTCGTGAATATAAATTCACAATTGCGTTCATGACGACCTCCCCAGCGAATAAGGAATTACCAACGGAATTAATTAATACTAATTATCACCAATTTAAAATCAAACTATTTTAGTGCGACGCACCAAACTGGATTCTTTATTCACCAACTGAGTGCGCAATTACGCATAGCATAGCCATGAAAAAATAATTATAAAAATCAGGCACTTATGAAGTTTATTAAAATAAATAATTCCACTGATTATTAATCAGTCTTTTTAATAATATTAATACCAAGTAGTAAATATGCTTGGCCGCCGCACCGCAGCATTTGATTAAAGTCATTTGCGCGCCGATTCATGCCCAAGCAAGGGATGAAATACAAATCGGCGCAACAAAGAAGGGGAAATTGAGGAGTGTGAACCGCACGTCGGACTAGACAAACCGGTCTAGATATTTTATTCTAGACGTATGTACCTGAAATCGACGCAACCATGACCAAGCCCGCCCCACCCAAGCCGACGCCATCCGAGCTGGAGATGCTGCGCCTGTTGTGGCAAAGCGGCCCGGCCACCGCCAAGCAAGTGCACCAGGCGGCGATGCAGGCGCGTCCCGACATGAACTACGCCACGGTGCTGCGGCTGCTGCAGGTGATGCACACCAAGGGCCTGCTGACGCGCGACGAAAGCCAGCGCGCCCACGTCTACGCACCGGCGCAGGAGCAGGACTCGCTGCAAACCAATCTATTGAAGGAGCTGATCCAGAAAGCCTTCTCCGGTTCGGGGAAAGCCCTGGTGCTGGCCGCGCTGCGCGGCGGCCATGTCAGCAAAAAGGAACGCGAAGAAATCCAGGCCTTGCTGGACCAGGAAAAATAAGCCGCAGCGGAGAACCGGGGAATGGCACTACAATGGTGCCCTCTCAACCGCGCCCTCCTCCATGAACAGCCGCTTCAACTCCTGGCCGGAACACGCCCATCCCGTCATCGCCGTCATGCTCGCGGTGGCGATCTGCGCCGTGCCCATCTTGCTGCCGCACGCCGGCCTGGCCAACCTGGCGGCCAACCTGTTTTCGTATGTGTTTTGCTGCGTGCTGGTGTATCCGGTCGCGGCGCTGCTGCGGCATCGTGTCACCAGCCTGCCGGCGATCTGGGTCATCGCCGCGCTGCTGCTGCTGGCGCTGTGCTTCTACCACACCAACATCATCGCCGAGACCGCCAACAGCGCCTGGCCGCAACGGCGCGACGCCACCCTCGACAAATTCCTGTTCAACCTGCCGCAGATGACGCTCGGCGTCCTGGGCTGGTGGCTGCTGGTGCTGCGCCCCGATCGCCGCCATCGGCCATAGCGATCGTGTGGCCTCGGCGCAATTGTGATAATCTTTTCCCAAAGTCACTATTAGGTTGCGCCATGACGCAGAAAGCCCGAACCGCCCTCCGCCACAGCGTCCGCCAGCCGGCCACGTTGACCATGACCGACGAAAGCCGCCACGAGGTGCAGACGCTGGACCTGTCGCACGGCGGCATCAGCCTGCAGACCGACAGCCGGATCCGGCTGGCGCAATACTGCGCCGTCTCGTTCCAGGTGCAGCTGGGCGACACCAGCCACAAGGTGCTGGCGATGGGCCAGGTGGTCTACAGCGACCCCGACGCGGAGCTGGGCTACAAGACCGGCGTGCAGTTCCTGCGCATCGACAACGACAGCGTCGCCGTGTTCGACCAGCTGATGCGGGAGAAATAAAAAAAACGGGCCGAAGCCCGTTTTTTCATGTGCGGCGTCGCGGCGCCGGATTAACGCTGGTCCAGCGGCTTGACTTCGCGCGTGGTGGAGCCGACGAACAACTGGCGCGGACGGCCAATCTTCTGTTCCGGATCGGCGATCATTTCGTTCCACTGGGCGATCCAGCCGATCGTACGGGCCATAGCGAAGATACCGGTGAACAGCGAGACCGGGATGCCCAGGGCGGATTGCACGATGCCCGAGTAGAAGTCGACGTTCGGGTACAGCTTGCGCGAGACGAAGTATTCGTCGTTCAGCGCGATCTTTTCCAGTTCCATCGCCAGCTTGAACAGCGGGTCGTCCTGCAGGCCCAGCTCTTCCAGCACTTCGTAGCAGGTCTCGCGCATCAGCTTGGCGCGCGGGTCGAAGTTCTTGTAGACGCGGTGACCGAAGCCCATCAGCTTGACGCCGGAGTTCTTGTCTTTCACCTGGGCGATGAACGCAGGGATGTTCTCGACGCTGCCGATTTCCTTCAGCATGGTCAGCGCGGCTTCATTGGCGCCGCCGTGGGCAGGGCCCCACAGGCAAGCGATACCGGCGGCGATACAGGCGAACGGGTTGGCGCCCGACGAACCGGCCAGACGGACGGTCGAGGTCGATGCGTTCTGCTCGTGGTCGGCGTGCAGGATCAGGATACGGTCCAGCGCGCGCACCAGCACGTCGTTGACTTTGTATTCTTCGCAAGGATTGCCGAACATCATGCGCATGAAGTTGGCGCTGTACGACAGATCGTTGCGCGGGTACATGAACGGCTGGCCGATCGAGTACTTGTAGGCCATCGCGACCAGGGTCGGCATCTTGGCGATCAGGCGGATGGCCGAGATTTCGCGCTGCTGGGCGTCGTTGATGTCCAGCGAATCATGGTAGAACGAGGCCAGCGCGCCGACCGTGCCGACCAGCACCGACATCGGGTGCGCGTCGCGACGGAACCCGCGGAAGAAGAATTGCATCTGCTCGTGCACCATGGTGTGCTGGGTCACGGTGTCGACGAATTTCTGCTTCTGCACGCCGTCCGGCAGTTCGCCGTTCAGCAGCAGGTAGCACGATTCCATGAAGTCGGCGTTCACCGCCAGTTGCTCGATCGGGTAGCCGCGGTACAGCAGCTCGCCCTTGTCGCCGTCGATGTAGGTGATCGACGAGTTGCATGCCGCGGTCGACATGAAGCCTGGATCGTAGGTGAACTTGCCGGTGCCGGCGTACAGCTTGCGAATATCGATGACGTCCGGGCCGACGGTGCCTTTGTAGATCGGGAATTCGACCGCTGGGCTGCCATCGGAGAACGACAGAGTGGCTTTGTTATCAGAGATGTTCATGGACTCTTCCTTCTTTGGAGAGATGCTACTTATAAAAAAAGCGAAATTCTGGGTGTGTAAATACTGCGTTACGCCAGGCGCAGCCGCTGCAGCAGTGCGTGCACATGCGGCAGGTCGACCTCGCCCTCCGGCTCTTTACGGGCCAGTACCAGATCCATCAGGTCATTGTCCGACAAATCGAGGAGCCGCGTGAACGCGTCCACTTCTTCGTCGGTCAATTCGGTTTCATGCGCATCGAGAAAACGCGTCAGGATGATGTCGTTTTCCAGCAGACCCCGGCGGGAGCGCCAGCGCAGGCGCGCTCTGTTGGCTGGGTCGGACTGATGCGCAGAATGATTCGTTTCAGTCATATGGCGGTGCTACTTTATCTTAAAACGAGCGACGGCATCGCCGCCCGTATCGTGCTGCTTAAATTGCGCGGCGTACCATCAGTTCCTTGATCTTGCCGATCGCCTTGTTCGGGTTCAGACCCTTCGGGCAGACATCGACGCAATTCATGATCGAGTGGCAGCGGAACAGACGATATGGATCTTCCAGGTTGTCCAGACGCGCGCCGGTGGCTTCGTCGCGCGAGTCGGCGATGAAGCGGTAGGCTTGCAGCAGGCCGGCCGGACCGACGAACTTGTCCGGATTCCACCAGAACGACGGGCACGAGGTCGAGCAGCACGCGCACAGGATGCACTCGTACAGGCCGTCGAGCTCTTCGCGCTCGGTCGGGGTCTGCAGGCGTTCTTTTTCAGGACGGATCGAATCGTTGATCAGGTAAGGCTTGATCGAATCGTACTGCTTGAAGAACTGGGTCATGTCGACGATCAGGTCGCGGATCACCGGCAGGCCCGGCAGCGGACGCAGCACGATCGGCTCCGACAGCTCGTTCAGGTTGGTGGTGCAGGCCAGGCCGTTCTTGCCGTTGATGTTCATCGCGTCGGAACCGCAGACGCCTTCGCGGCACGAGCGGTGCAGCGCCAGCGAATCGTCGACGTCGGACTTGATGCGTTGCAGCGCGTCCAGCAGCATCTTGTCGGTGTCTTTCAACTCGACGGTGACGTCCTGCATGTACGGCTTGGCGTCCTGGTCCGGATCGTAACGGTAAATTTTCAGTTTGAGAGTGCGTGCCATGTTCTTAGCCTTAGAAAGTACGTGGTTTCGGTTTGAAGGTATCAACCGTCAGCGGCTTGGTCACGACCGCTTTGTAGTCGAGGCGGTTGCCTTCCGAATACCAGAGGGTATGCTTCATCCAGTTGTCGTCGTCGCGGTGCGGGAAATCGTTGTGGGCGTGGGCGCCGCGCGATTCCTTGCGCGCCACCGCCGACGTGATGGTCGCTTTCGCGGTTTCGATCAGGTTGTCCAGCTCCAGCGCTTCGACGCGCGCGGTGTTGAACACCTTGGATTTGTCCTTGAACGAAACGTGCTTGCGGCGCTCGTCCAGCACCATGATTTCCTTGGCGCCCTGGGTCAGCATCTCGTCGGTGCGGAACACGCCGCAGTACTTCTGCATCGTGGCGCGGATGTCGTTGGCGACGCCCTGCACTTTTTCCGAACCGGTCGAGGTTTCCAGCTTGTTCAGGCGGCCCATCGCGTAGTCGGCGGCGTCCTTCGGCAGCGGTTTGTTTTCCTTCTGCTTCAGGTTCGACGCGACCACGTGGTTGCCGGCCGCGCGGCCGAACACCAGCAGGTCCAGCAGCGAGTTGGTGCCGAGGCGGTTGGCGCCGTGCACCGAGACGCAGGCGCATTCGCCGATCGCGTACAGACCGTTGACGATCTTCTGCGTGCCGTCGCCGTTAGGCGTGACCACCTGGCCGTGGATGTTGGTTGGAATGCCGCCCATCTGGTAGTGGATGGTCGGAACGACCGGGATCGGTTCCTTGGTCGCGTCGACGTTGGCGAACTTGTGGCCGATTTCCAGAATCGACGGCAGACGCTTGGCGATGGTGTCGGCGCCGATGTGGCGCAGGTCCAGCATCACGTGATCCTTGTTCGGACCGCAGCCGCGGCCTTCCTTGATCTCCTGGTCCATCGAACGCGAGACGAAGTCGCGCGGCGCCAGATCCTTCAGCGTCGGCGCATAGCGCTCCATGAAACGTTCGCCTTCGGAGTTGATCAGGATACCGCCCTCGCCGCGCACACCCTCGGTGATCAGCACGCCCGCGCCGGCCACGCCGGTCGGGTGGAACTGCCAGAACTCCATGTCCTGCAGCGGCAGGCCGGCGCGCGCCGCCATGCCCATGCCGTCGCCGGTGTTGATGAAGGCGTTGGTCGATGCGGCGAAGATGCGGCCTGCGCCGCCGGTGGCGAAGATGGTGGTCTTCGCTTCCAGGATCATCGTTTCGCCGGTTTCCATTTCCAGGGCCACCACGCCGACCACGTCGCCTTCGGCGTCGCGGATGAGGTCGAGCGCCATCCATTCGACGAAGAAGTGGGTGCGGGCGCGGACGTTGCGCTGGTACAGCGTGTGCAGCAGCGCGTGGCCGGTGCGGTCGGCCGCGGCGCAGGCGCGCTGCACGGCTTTCTCACCGAAGTTGGCGGTGTGGCCGCCGAACGGACGCTGATAAATGGTGCCGTCCGGATTGCGGTCGAACGGCATGCCGAAGTGTTCCAGCTCGTAGACGACCTTCGGTGCTTCGCGGCACATGAATTCGATCGCGTCCTGGTCGCCCAGATAGTCGCCGCCCTTGACTGTGTCGAACATGTGCCAGAACCAGTTGTCTTCTGCCATGTTGCCCAGCGAGGCGCCGATGCCGCCCTGCGCCGCCACGGTGTGCGAGCGGGTCGGGAACACTTTCGACAGCACCGCGACATTCAGGCCGGCTTCGGCCAGCTGCAGCGACGCGCGCATGCCGGAGCCGCCGGCGCCGACGATTACCGCATCGAAGCGGCGGGTAGGAATTCCAGTTTTAATAGCTGCCACGATTACACACTCCAGATTATCTGTACCGACCATGCGGCACAAGCGACCAGCCACAAGATGGTGGCCATTTGCAAGGTCAGGCGCAGGCCGACCGCTTTAACGTAGTCCATCCAGATGTCGCGCATGCCGACCCAGGCGTGATAGAACAAGCCGGCCAGGGTGACTACGGTGATCAGCTTGAACCACTGCTGGGCGAACAGGCCGGCCCAGCCTTCATAGCTGAAGTTCTGGCCGGTCAGGAAGGCGATCAGCAAAATCGCGGTGTACAGCACCATCATGACGGCGGTGACGCGCTGGGCCAGCCAGTCGCGCATGCCATAGCCGGCGCCGACGACCAGGCGCTTGGGTCCGACGTTATTATTCTTAGCCATCTCAGAACACTCCAAACAGTTTCAGGGCGACCAGCGCGGTCAGCGTCAGGCTGACGGCCAGCACGGCGGCCGACGATTGACGGGCCGAATCTTTGTCCAGGCCGATGTGCATGTCCATGATCAGGTGGCGCACGCCGGCGCAGAAGTGCTGCATATAACCCCAGACCAGCGCCAGGATGATCAGCTTGACCAGCGGATAGGTGATGAACCCTTGGTAGTGCGCGAAGGAGATCTCGGAGCGCAAGCTCTCTTGCAGCAGGTACAGCACGAATGGCAGCAGACCGAATATCAGGAAACCGCTGATGCGGTGCAGGATGGAGACGATACTCGCCAATGGCATACGGTAGTTGGACAATTCGGTAACATGAATGTTACGGAACTCCGGCCGTTCTTTTTTAGGGACTTCCCTTACGGCTTCTGACATAACAAGACCTCCTCAGGCTTAAACAAAAATTTGGTAAAGAATGCGATTTTCGCCGATTTCGCATGCACCACCAATATCTATTGTTACATAGAACAAAAATAGTGTTTTGGAACACCAGGGTTTGGCTACTTTCCGCAGCTCAACGTATTATCAGCGCAACAATACTACCGGCGTGTGACACACGCCTTGTTAACGCTGGTCTCCTTCAATTCAACTCACTCAGTTCAGCTCATTGTGATAATGATGGTGCTCGGTCGAGTACAGGCCGCGGCGCAGCTCGACCGGCTTGTCGCCGTACGTGAACGACACCCGCTCCGACGCCAGCAGCGGCGTGGCGACGGCGACGCGCAGCAGCGCGGCGTCTTCTTCGGCGGCGCAGACGGCGCGGATCTTCTCGGTGGCGCGGATCATGCGCGTGCCGAATTCGGACTCGAACAAACCGTACATCGGTCCTTTGTATTCCTCCAGGCGCTCGGCGGTCAATCCCTTGAAAGTCATACCCGGCAGCCAGAGCTCTTCGACGATGGTCGGCACGCCGTCGAACGACTGCACCCGCTTGATGAAGATGACGGCGTCGCCGGACTTGAGGTCGAGCAGGCGCGCCACGTCGGCCGGCGCGCGCATGCGCTTGACTTCGATGAACTTGCTTTCAGGGTAGTGCGGCACGCCCTCGTCGGGCATCAGGCGCAGGAAGCGGAAGTGGGCGCGCGCTTCATGATGGGTCGACACGAAGGTGCCCTTGCCCTGCTTGCGCATCACCAGATTCTCGGCGGCCAGTTCGTCGATCGCCTTGCGCACCGTGCCCTGGCTGACTTTGAAGCGGTTGGCCAGCTCGACCTCGCTGGGGATCAGTTCGCCCGGTTTCCACTCTCCCGTTTGCAGGCTCTGCGTGATCAGCGCCTTGATTTGCTGATACAGTGGGGAGAAGGTCGGCGACGCGCCGGACGCCCCCGCCTGCCCGGCGCCGACGGCGGCGCCGCCCGCGTTGGCGGCGGCGCTGCTGGTCGGATTGGGCGGGAGGGGATTCATAGGGCGAGATTTCACCACAAAAGCGCTGCGCCGTCCAGCAAAAACCCGCATAACTTATCTGTCTTATATAAGACATAAGATAGGATTGACATATGGCCGGGACGCGCCTACACTCCCCGGCGAGACGCTTTCAGAGAAGATTATAAGCGTCCATTTTGCAGTATGATTACGGTTTCCCGGACCGGCACCGGTCCCAGCTTCAAGAACGTTTCACTTCCCACTTTGGAGATTCATCATGGCTAAAACCCCAATGCGTGTTGCTGTCACCGGCGCCGCCGGTCAAATCGGTTACGCACTGCTGTTCCGCATCGCCAACGGCGACATGCTCGGCAAAGACCAACCGGTCATCCTGCAACTGCTGGAAATCGCTGACGAAAAAGCACAGAAAGCCCTGAAGGGCGTGATGATGGAAATCGACGATTGCGCGTTCCCGCTGCTGACCGAGATGACCGCCCACTCCGACCCGCTGACCGCGTTCAAGGATGTCGATGTCGCCGTGCTGGTCGGCGCCCGTCCACGCGGCCCGGGCATGGAACGCAAAGACCTGCTGGAAGCCAACGCGCAGATCTTCACCGTACAAGGCAAGGCGCTGGATGCGGTCGCATCGCGCAACGTCAAAGTGCTGGTGGTCGGCAACCCTGCCAACACCAACGCCTACATCGCGATGAAATCGGCGCCGTCGCTGCCGGCCAAGAACTTCACCGCCATGCTGCGCCTGGACCACAACCGCGCGCTGTCGCAAGTGGCCGCCAAGACCGGCACCGCCGTGAAAGACATCGAGAAGCTGACCGTGTGGGGCAACCACTCGCCGACCATGTACGCCGACTACCGTTTCGCCACCGTCGGCGGCAAGGCCGTCAAGGACCTGATCAACGACCAGGAATGGAACGCCAACGTGTTCCTGCCGACCGTCGGCAAGCGCGGCGCCGCCATCATCGAAGCGCGCGGCCTGTCGTCGGCCGCGTCGGCCGCCAACGCCGCCATCGACCACGTCCACGACTGGATGCTGGGCACCGCCGGCAAGTGGACCACCATGGGCGTGCCATCGGACGGTTCGTACGGCATTCCTGAAGGCACCATGTTCGGTTTCCCGGTCACCACCGAGAACGGCGAATACACCATCGTTCAAGGTCTGGAAATCGACGCGTTCTCGCAAGAGCGCATCAACCTGACCCTGAAAGAGCTGACCGAAGAGCGCGAAGGCGTCAAGCACCTGCTGCCGTAATCGCTTCGTCCCTCAGTGGAACCGGTTAAACCACCGATCCGCCGCACCCGCCGCGCTGCCGAGAGCAGCGCGGCGGTCGTTTCTCCCCCCGACCACTCACGCATGCATCCATCCGAGGTTTTATTCCAGGGTAATCGCCAGCCACTGCTGTTGCCGGCTTGCGACCACTACGCCGGCTCCGAAAAGCTGATGCGGAAATCGATCGCCCTGCAACAAGAACTTGGCCCGCTGTTCGACATCACCCTCGATTGCGAAGACGGCGCCAGCGCCGGCAACGAGCAGGCGCACGCGCGCCTGGTCGCGTCGCTGGTCGACTCCGACGACAACAAGTTCAACCGCATCGGCGCCCGCGTGCACGATATCGACAGCCCGTTCTTCGCGCAGGACGTCGAGATCATCTGCGCCGCCGCCAAGCGCCTGGCCTACATCGTGCTGCCCAAGGTGCACGGCGCGGCCGAGGTGGCGCGCGCCATCGCGCTGATCGAAAGCCATGCCGCCAAGGCCGGCCGCGCCGACCTGCCGGTGCACGTGCTGATCGAAACCCACGGCGCGCTGCGCGAAGCCTACGCCATCGCCGCGCTGCCGCAGGTGCAGTGCCTGTCGTTCGGCATCATGGATTTCGTCTCGGCCCACTACGGCGCCATTCCCGGCGCGGCGATGCGCACCCCGGGCCAGTTCACCCATCCGCTGGTGGTGCGCGCCAAGCTGGAGATCGCGGCCGCCTGCCACGCCCACGGCAAGGTGCCGTCGCATAACGTCACCACCGAAATCAAGGATACGGCGGTCGCCGCCAACGATGCCCAGCGCGCCGCCGCCGAATTCGGCTACACGCGCATGTGGAGCATCCATCCGAACCAGATCAAGCCGATCATCAAGACCTTCACGCCGCGCCTGTCCGAGGTCAGCGAAGCCGCCGCCATCCTGCACGAGGCGGCCGCCGTTCAATGGGGCCCGATCGCCCAGAACGGCCGCTTGCACGACCGCGCCAGCTACCGATATTATTGGACCGTTCTACAGCGCGCCAAACTGGCCGGGCTGAGCTTGCCCGAATCCGTGGCTCCGCTGTTCAACGCCAGCTCCACCGAATTGCCACAGGAAACAAACTGATGTCCATCTCCAAATTATTCATGGCCTGCAGCCTGGCGTTCGCCACGCTGACCGTGGCCACCGCCGCCCAGGCGCAAACCGATACCCCGGCCAAGAAAACCGTCAAGAAGGCCGCCGCCAAACCGAAAGCCAAGGCCGTGGTCGCGCCGCCGGTCGAACCGAAGGCGCCCGACGAGGAAGCCGACGAACCGGTCGTCACCGACACCAGCGTGGTCGAATTCGACTGCGAACTGGGCAACAAGATCACCATCTACCAGAACGACAACGACGAGTCGCACATCGCCCTGCGCTGGAAGAAGCGGCTGCACCGCCTGACCCGGGTCGGCACCACCACCGGCGCCAAGCGCTTCGAGAACAAATTGTACGGCCTGATCTGGATCGGCATCCCGGCCAAGGGCATGCTGCTCGACTCCAAGCTGAACCGCCAGCTGGCCAACGAATGCCGCAACGCCGAGCAGCTCAAACCGGTCGCCACCAAAGAGAACGAGCCGTCCAGCGCCAAGATCAGCATTCAGTAACAGTTTTCACAGTTCCAAAACTGGCGTGCCGCCATGGGCGCTTATGCATCACGGTTTCATTTCAATAATAGACGATACCCACTGAAGGAGAGGTCATGTCCCGCAACACTCTGAACACGCTTAAGGATTTCAACATTTCGGGCAAGAAGGCGAAGTTCTACTCGCTGCCTGCACTGGAAAAGAGCCTGGGCGCCAACATCTCCCGCCTGCCGGTATCGATCCGCGTTGTGCTGGAATCCGTCCTGCGTAACTGCGACGGCAAGAAAGTCACCGAAGAACACGTCAAGCAAGTGGCCAACTGGTCGCCGACCGGCGAGCGCACCGACGAGATCCCGTTCGTGGTCGCCCGCGTGGTGCTGCAGGACTTCACCGGCGTGCCGCTGCTGGCCGACCTGGCCGCGATGCGCAACGTCGCCTACAAGATGGGCATCAACGCCAAGAAAATCGAACCGCTGGTGCCGGTCGACCTGGTGGTCGACCACTCGGTCACCATCGACCACTTCCGCGAGCCGAAGGCGCTGGACCTGAACATGAAGCTGGAATTCTCGCGCAACAACGAGCGCTACCAGTTCATGAAATGGGGCATGCAAGCCTTCGACACCTTCGGCGTCGTGCCTCCGGGCTTCGGCATCGTCCACCAGGTCAACCTGGAATACCTGGCGCGCGGCGTGCACAAGAACGCCGAAGGCGTGTACTACCCTGATTCGCTGGTCGGCACCGACTCGCACACCACCATGATCAACGGCATCGGCGTGGTCGGCTGGGGCGTGGGCGGCATCGAGGCGGAAGCCGGCATGCTGGGCCAGCCGGTCTACTTCCTGACCCCGGACGTGATCGGCGTCAACCTGACCGGCGTGCTGCGCGAAGGCTGCACCGCGACCGATCTGGTGCTGACCATCACCGAACTGCTGCGCAAAGAGAAAGTCGTCGGCAAGTTCGTCGAGTTCTTCGGCGAAGGCACCGAGACGCTGTCGGTCACCGACCGCGCCACCATCGCCAACATGGCGCCTGAATACGGCGCGACCATGGGCTTCTTCCCGGTCGACGACGCGACCATCGAATACTTCGAAGGCACCGGCCGCACCAAGGCGGAAATCGACGCCTTCGCCGCCTACTTCAAGGCGCAGGGCATGTACGGCGTTTCGAAAGCCGGCGAGATCGACTACACCCGCGTGGTGGAACTGAACCTGACCTCGGTCACGCCTTCGCTGGCCGGTCCTAAGCGTCCACAGGACCGTATCGAAATCGGCAACGTGAAAAACAACTTCACCGAACTGTTCTCGAAACCGACCACCGAAAACGGCTTCAACAAAAAGCCGGAAGACCTGAACCAGACCTACACCACCACCAACGGCGTGCACGTCAAGAACGGCGACGTGCTGATCGCCGCGATCACCTCGTGCACCAACACCTCGAACCCGAGCGTGCTGCTGGCCGCCGGCCTGCTGGCCAAGAAGGCCGTTGAAGCCGGCCTGACCGTGGCGCCGCACATCAAGTCGTCGCTGGCGCCTGGCTCGCGCGTGGTCACCGAGTACCTGACCGCCGCCGGCCTGCTGCCGTACCTGGAGCAACTGGGCTTCGGCGTCACCGCCTACGGCTGCACCACCTGCATCGGCAACGCCGGCGACCTGACCCCGGAACTGAACGCCTCGATCGTCAGCAACGACATCGTCGCCTCGGCCGTGCTGTCCGGTAACCGCAACTTCGAAGCGCGGATCCACCCGAACATCCGTTCCAACTTCCTGGCCTCGCCACCGCTGGTCGTGGCCTACGCCATCGCCGGCAACATGACGGTCGACCTGATGACGCAACCGGTCGGCAAGGGCACCAACGGCAAGGACGTGTACCTGGGCGACATCTGGCCGACCTCGCAAGAGATCGCCAAGCTGATGAAGTTCGCGATGAACTCGAAAGTGTTCAAGACCAACTACGCCGACGTCAAGGGCAACCCGGGCAAGCTGTGGGAAAACGTGTCGTCGACCGAAGGCCAGGTGTACAACTGGCCGGCGTCGACCTACATCGCCGAGCCGCCGTTCTTCGACGGCTTCGAGATGACCCCGAAAGCGGTCGCCACCGGCATCACCGGCGCGCGCGCGCTGGGCGTGTTCGGCGATTCGATCACCACCGACCACATCTCCCCTGCCGGTTCGATCAAGGAAGACGGTCCAGCGGGCAAATGGCTGCTGGCCAACGGCGTGCTGAAGGCGGACTTCAACTCCTACGGCTCGCGTCGCGGCAACCATGAAATCATGATGCGCGGCACCTTCGCCAACGTGCGCATCAAGAACCGCATGATCCCGGCCAAGGCCGACGGTTCCGCGGTCGAAGGCGGCATCACGATTCACCAGCCGTCGGGCGAACAGCTGTCGATCTACGACGCGGCGATGAAGTACGTCGCCGAAGGCACGCCGACCATGGTGTTCGGCGGCGAAGAGTACGGCACCGGCTCGTCGCGCGACTGGGCGGCCAAGGGTACCCAACTGCTCGGCGTGAAGGCTGTGATCGTGCGTTCGTTCGAACGTATCCACCGCTCCAACCTGGTCGGCATGGGCGTGCTGCCGCTGCAATTCATCGGCAACGACAGCGTCGAATCGCTGGGCATCACCGGCAAGGAAACCTACGACCTGAAGGGCCTGGAAGGCGAGATCAAGCCGCAGCAATTGGCCACCCTGGTGATCCACCGCGCCGACGGCAGCAGCCAGGACGTCAAAGTCCTGCTGCGCATCGACACCCCGATCGAAGTCGACTACTACAAGCACGGCGGTATTCTGCCATTCGTGCTGCGTCAACTGCTGGCCGCTTAATACCTTAAGCACCATCGTAGAGCCCTGCGCGCTTCGGCCCGCAGGGCTTTTTTTTATCGCGTGCGCGGCTGGATGATGGCGGCGAGCAGGTCCGGCGTGCCGGGGATGCGCTCCAGCGCCGGGAAGCGTTCGCCGCCGTGGTAGTCCAGCAGCAGCGGGCCGGGGCGGCCAGACACCGTGAGCGCGATCGGTTTGGCGTCGGATGCGGCCTCGCGGATCGCCTGGCGCAGCAGCGCGGTCGAATACGGCCGGCCGTTGACCGCGTCCAGCTTCATGCCCGGCGCCAGGCCGGCTTGGCGCGCCGGACCGTCTTCCAGCACGTCGGCGACGATGCCGCCGGCGCCGACCTCCATCGCGACCGAATACAGCAGGCCGGAGGCGCCGCTGTGCAGCGCCAGCGCGTTCGGCGTGTCGCGGTAGACCAGCCGGTAGCCGCCGCCGCTCAAGCCGCCCAGCGGCGCGTCGGGGCCGAGCGCGTGCAGCCGGGCGTTCAGGAAGCCGGCCCAGTCGTGGGGCTGCACCGCGTTCAGCGCCGCCACCAGGTCGGCGAATTGATATGGCAGCACCTTGGGCGGCGTGTCGCCGCCGGCGCCGTGAAACAGCGCGACGAAGTCGTCCAGCGACTTCCGGCCGCCGCTGCGCTGGCGGATGGTGATGTCGACGTCCAGCCAGACCAGCCCGCCCTCGCCGTAGAAATCGAAGCCGTCGCGGCGCAAACTGCCGTAGGCGCCGCCGCCCTGCTCCCACAAGGTCATCGCCATGCTGGCCGTGTCCTGCAGGTCGCGCCAGGCGCGGCCCGGGCGGTGGCTGTAGCGGGCCGCCGTCTCGGCCAGCGCGCCGAGGTAGTGTTCCGGGGTCCAGATGCCGGCGCGCGCGGTCAGCACGCCGCCCAGGTAATCGGTCAAGCCTTCGTAGACCCACAGCCCGCCGGTGTCGATCGGCGCCTGGAAGTTGGGCGTGGCGACTCCGGCCGGGCGCCGGTACTTGCCGTTCCAGCTGTGGACGAAATCGTGCGGCAGGAAGCCGCCGTAGGCGATGCGCATCGTCGGATCGACCATGAAGCGCCCCGGCCGCCGGTTGTCCAGCGACTGGTGATGATCGACCGCGGCGCCGCTCACCTGGTCCGACAGGGTCATCAGGAAGCGGAAGTCGCCGTAGTGGCGGCTGCGGAACAGATGGCCGGATTGCGCGACCAGGGCGGCCAGCTGCGCGACCTGCGCGTCGCCGACCAGCAACTGCTCCGGACTGTCGGCCACCATGTCGAGGTAGTGGCGCGGCGCGATGGCGATCTCGCGGAAATGCCGTCCGGCGATCAGCGGCGAGTCGACCAGCTGTTCCAGCGAAACGGTCTTGAAGGAAGCGCCCTCGGCTTGCAGCGAGGTGACGTGGCGCCAGCCGTCCGGCAGCGTCACGCTGGGCGTGACCATGATGTCGCCGACCCGGGTTTGCGCGCCGGCGTAGGGATACAGCAGCATGGTGTTCCAGCTCAGCGCGGCCAGCTCGTCGCCGGCGGCGCCGCCACGGCTGCCGCCGCTGTCGCTGGTGATGAAATCGGAGCGCACGCGCAGCGCGCTGACGCCTGGCGGCACCGTCAGGTGATACAGATAGGGATCGAGCGGGTCGCGGGTCCAGCGTATGCTTTGCTCGGCGCCGCCGTGACTGCTGATGAACAGGCCGGCCTGGTTGGCGATCGGGCCCGGCGCGTGCTCGCTCGGCAGCCATTTCGGATAGGCCAGCGTCAGCGGTCCGGCCTGGACCGGGATGATTTCGGTCGCGTGGTACAGCTTGCGAGGGGCGTCGCGCAAATCGACCGACAGCGTGATCGGCGCTAGCACGGCGGCCAGCGCCAGGGAGAGAAACGATGTCATGCGATCCTGCTTTCCGGAATGAGGGTACGGCCAGCTTAGGCGCGCCGGACGGCGTCGCATAGCGAATAGGTATAATGCCTACCATTAACAACGCTAATACCCGCCATGCCGCGAAACCTCGATATCGGATTGCTGCGCACCCTGATCCAGGTGGCCGACTGCGGCAGCATGACCGCCGCCGCCGGCCGCCTGCACATGACCCAGGGCGCCATCAGCCAACGCATCAAGCGGCTGGAACAGCTGTTCGGCGGCCCGCTGCTGGAGCGCAACCAGCGCGGCGCGGGACTGACCGGCGCCGGCGAGCGGCTGCTGGCCAAGGCGCGCAAGCTGGTGGCGCTGAACGACGACATCCTGTCCGCGCTGCCGGCGCCGGTGCCGGCAGCTGCGGCCCGGCCCGCCGTGCGGCTGGGCGTTCCGCACGACCTGATCGGCACCCACCTGCCGCCGCTGCTGCACGACTATGCGCGCCGCCATCCGCATGTCGACGTGACGCTGGTGCCGGGATCGTCGCACGAGTTGCGCCAAGCCTACGACGGCGGCAAGGTCGACCTGGCCCTGATCGAGCAACCGGCGGCCGATGACGGCGGCGAACGCCTGTCGCTGGAGCAACCGGTGTGGGTCGGCGCGGCCGGCGGGCAAGCCTGGGCGCGGCGGCCGTTGCCGGTGTGCCTGGTCTCGGCCACCTGCGTGTTCCGCCAGCCGGTGGACCTGGCGCTGGACGGCGCCGGCATCGCCGCGCGCTCGGTGACCGACTACGCCGGCATGGAGGCCACCGCCACCACCGTGCAGGCCGATTTGGCCGTCAGCGCCTGGCTGGCCTCGACCGTGCCGTCCACCTTCGACATCCTCGGCCCGGCGTCCGGCCTGCCGGCGCTGCCGCCGTTCGCCATCGCGCTGCACGCCGCGCCGGAGGCCGCGCCGGCGGTGCTGGCGATGGCCGACTGCATCCGCGACATGTACGCGCGGCGGCTGAAAAACTGAAGTTCGCGGTCCCTTTGCCGAATCAACTACAATACGGCTGATAAGGGTTATGATCTGCATGACTGATCCGTTTTTTTCACTTTTATGAGACTCTTATTTAGCTATGCGTCGTCCATCTAAAGATTCATCCCATAAATTGTCTGCCGAGAGCCAGCGCCTCGTCACCTACGCCCAGGCAGTCGGGCAGGCGGCCAGCCGTATCGAAGAGCGGGCCTGGGAACACAGCCTCGATGCGCAGCTCCAGAAACTCCTCAAAACCGGGCACCAGGACACCATCGACGCCACCCTCAACGCGCTGTTCAAGGAAGACTTGACCGCCTATGACGTGTTGATGGATGGCGTGGAAGCGGTCAGCGAATCGAGCAGCATCAGCATCGATACCGCCGACGGCGTCGCCAGGCAGTACGACGTGCTGCTGGTGGCCGCGCCGATCCTGGCCTGGACCCGCTTCGCGATCGCCTCCGGCGCCATCCCGGCCGACATCCTGCAAACGCTGTCGGCGCACTTCGCCGCGCACCTGCTGGCCGACGGCACGCAGATGGCGATGTCGCCGACGCTGTTCTCGATCGACCAGCTGCCGCGCAGCCACGTCGAGACCTACGGCAAGGTGCACAAGCTGGCGCAGGCCGCCATCAAAGGCACGGTGCTGAAGGCCGACACCAAGGTGCCTGAGACCGCGCCGTTCCTGGCCGACACCCGCTACCTGCTGGTGGCGGTGGTGACGCCGGCCGGCGGGCCGCTGTTCCGCTGGCAGATGCCGGCCAACCAGGCGCAGTTCGCCAACGAGCGCGCCACCGCGCTGGAGCAATGGCGCGCGCAGGTGACGCCGACCGTCAACCGTCTGCTGCCGGGCTGCGGCGTCGAGCTGCTGCTGCCGGAAGCCTATTACATGGCCTGCCGCGAGGCGGACAAGCTGATTCGTCCGGTGTCGATCCGCGCCGCCGTGCATTACCTGACGCATACGCTGGCGATCGAGCCGTCGGAGCTGCGCGCGGTGATCGCCGGCTTCGGCGAGGAAAACGCCGACGGCCAGATCGACGAGTACCGGGTCGCGTTCACCCAGCGTTCGTCGTCGGATGTGATCTACGGCGTGGTGTGGCCGCTGTACGGGCAGGAGGATGAGGAAGGCACGCCGCCGGAAGGTCCGCTGCAGGGCGGTCCGGGTGGAGTGGTGCAGAAGCCGGTCACGCCGGTGGAAGAGATCACCAACTACCTGAACGAGGCCGGCGTCACGCAGATCAAGAAGCATGCGGAGCGCTATGTGAACGAGTTCTGCGACGACTGCGGCGCGCCGCTGTTCGCCGACCCGGTGGGCGAACTGGCCCACGCCGAAATGCCCGAGGATGCGCCGACCGGCACCGAGCACTTCCACTAAAACAAAAGCCCTCGGAGACGAGGGCTTTTTATTTTTGCGGCGCCTGCTGCGGCTGCGGCAGGTAGATGATGATCGGTTGCTGCGGTTGAGGCGGCGCCTGTGCGACCACCGGCCGCTCGTCAGGCTTCTTGTTGGCCGCAAAGTAGAGGCCGCCAAAGCCGATAAACATGCCGACCATGGACGCCACCATCCAGCGGTAGCCCTCGGCCGACATTTTGTGCATTTCCGCACGCAAAACCTCGATATCGGCCTTCGTCGCTAACGTCGGCACGATAGTATCGATGTGCGCCTTGAGCGCTGCAACCTCGCTGTCCATCCCTACAGAATAGACCAGATCCGGCGGCCTACCAAGCCGAATACGGGTGCTTTATCAGGCTGGAATTGAGGTAGCGCAGATCGTCGGTGACTTCGTCGCCGATCCAGTCCGGCTTGTCGAATGGCTGGTCTTCGGATTGCAATTCGATCTCGGCCACGACCAGCCCGGCGTTCGCGCCGAGGAACTCATCGACCTCCCAGACGTTGCCGGCGAACGCAATCTTGCGCCGGTACTTCTCGATCAGCGGCTGCTCGCACAGACCATCCAGCAGCTCGGCCGCATCGGCCATCGGAATCGGATACTCCCACTCGCCGCGCACCGCGCCGACGTTGCGGCCCTTGATCGTCATCACCGCGCGATCGCCCTCGATGCGCACCCGCACCACGCGGTCCTTGTGCGACGACAGATAGCCCTGGCGGAAAAACACCGGCTCGCCGAGCGTCATCCAGTCGTCGCCGCGCAGCAGGAACTTACGCTCGATCTCGACGCCCACGATCAGTAATCGTCCAGCGACAGCAGGATCGGCTGCAGGATGGACGCGCCCAGCGCCGCGCTGCGCGCGCCGTTCCAGCCGACGTGCGGATCCGGCAGATCGGCGTTGTCCTTGAACGGCATCTCCAGCGTCAGCGCCAGGCAGCCGAAGTGATGGCCGACGTACTTCGACGCCAGCGTCAGCATGTCTTCCTTGTATTTGCTGGCGGCGTAGCCGACCTTGTCCTGGAAGTCCGGCGTCGCGTTCTTGTAGCGGTCGATGAAGGCCTGCTGCTTGGCGCGGCGCTCGTCGCTGAAGTTCTCCAGCATCTCGTTGCCGGCCACGAAGTTGTACGGCAGCGCCTCGTCGCCGTGGATGTCGAAGAACATGTCGATGCCGGTTTCGTGCATCTTCTGCTTCACATACAGCACTTCCGGGCTGCGCTCGACCGACGGCGTCATCCACTCGCGGTTCAGGTTGGCGCCGGCCGCGTTGGTGCGCAGGTTGCCGCGCACCGAGCCGTCCGGATTCATGTTCGGCACGATGTAGAACACGCAGCGCTGCAGCAGCTTGCGCGAGATCGCGTTGGCGTCGTCGAGCAGCGTATCGATCAGGCCCTCGACGAACCACTCGGCCATCGACTCGCCCGGATGCTGGCGCGCGATGAACCAGATTTTCTTTTCCGCTTCCGGCTTGCCGATGACGACCAGGTTCATGTCGCGGCCGTCGACCGTGCTGCCCAGGTCATGCACGCGCGCCAGCGGATGCTCGCCCACCTCGCCCAGCAGGCGCAGATGGCGCTCGAACGAATACGGCTCGAAGTAGGCGTAGTAGATGCTGTCGGTATCCGGCGTGTGCTTGATGGTCATCACCTGGCCGTCGAACGTGGTCGGCACGCGGAACCAGTTCTCGCCGTCGTAGCTGGCCACCGCCTGATAGTTCTCGTAGCCGCGCGCGTAGGTGGCCTGGCCGGCGTTCAAGAAGCGCATCTGCGTCTGCTGGCCGCGCGCGCCCTGCAAGCGGAAATGGAACCACTGATGAATGTCGGCGTGCGAATCCTTGCGCAGGTTCAGTTCAATCGTGGCCGCGCTGTCGGCGCGCAGCACCTCGATGGCGCCGGAGTCGAAGTTCTGGCTGATTTTGATGGTCATGTTGATCCAATATTAAGTGAATACCGATGGCCATCATTTTACCAGCATGCTCCCTTCCCGTTTGTAGCGCACGTGCCAGGACAAGGCCTGCTCCAGCACGTGCGGGGTCTGGCCGCCGCCCAGCAGCGCTTCCGCCAGGTAGGCGCGCAATTGCGGCCGGTAGTCCGGATGGGCGCAGTGCTCGATGATCAGCGGCGCCCGTTCGCGCGGCGCCAGGCCGCGCAGGTCGGCCAGGCCCCATTCGGTCACCAGCACGTCGACATCGTGCTCGGTGTGGTCGACGTGGGCGGCGAACGGCACCACGCTGGAGATCGCGCCATCCTTGGCCACCGATTTGCTGACGAAGATCGACAGTTGCCCGTTGCGCGCGAAGTCCCCCGAACCGCCGATGCCGTTCATCATCTGCGTGCCGCCGACGTGGGTCGAGTTGACGTTGCCGTAGATGTCGAACTCCAGCGCCGTGTTCAGCGCGATGATGCCGAGCCGGCGCACGATCTCCGGATGGTTGCTGATCTCCTGCGGCCGCAGCACGATGCGGTCGCGGTACTTGTCGATATCACGGATGAATTTCTCGTGCATCGCCGCCGACAGCGTGATCGACGACGCCGACGCCATCGCCAGCTGACCCGATTCCAGCAGCTCGATGGCGCTGTCCTGCAGCACTTCGGAATACATGGTCATGTCGCGAAACGGCGAGTCCTTCAGACCATGCAGCACCGCGTTGGCGATGGTGCCGATGCCCGCCTGCAGCGGCAGCAGTTCCTTGCCCATGCGGCCTGCCTTCACCTCGCCTTTCAGGAAGGCCACCACGTGGCGCGCGATGGCGTCGGTCTCCTGGTCCGGCGGCAGCGCGTTGGACGGGCTGTCCGGACTGTCGGTGATGACGATGGCGGCGATGCGTTCCGGGTCCACCGGGATCGAGGTCCAGCCGATGCGCTGCCATGGCGTCAGCAGCGGAATGGCGCCCCGATGCGGGCGCACGCCGGGGATGTAGATATCGTGCAGGCCTTCCAGCGCCAGCGGCGCGCTCAGATTGAGCTCGATGATCACGAATTTTGCCTGCTGCACGAAGCTGGCCGAGTTCCCGACCGACATCGACGGGATGATGCCGCCGTCCGGCGTGATCGCCACCGCCTCGATGACGGCGATGTCGACCGGCTTCAGGTCGCCGGAGCGCAGTTGTTCGGCGGTCTCGGACAGATGCTGGTCGATGAACATCACCTCGCCGGAATTGATCTTGCGGCGCAGCGCGGCGTCGGACTGGAACGGCAGGCGGCGCGCGACCACGCCGGCGTTGGCCATCAGGCCGTCGCTGTCGTTGCCGAGCGAGGCGCCGGTCAGCAAGGTCAGATGCAGCGGCGCCTGGCGCGCGCGTTCCACCAGCGCCAGCGGCAGCGCCTTGGCGTCGCCGGCGCGGGTGAAGCCGCTCATGCCGACGCTCATGCCGTCCTTGAACAGCTTCGCGGCCTGCGCAGCGCTCATGATTTTTTCCATCAGCGCGGGGCGCCGGATCCGGTCTTCATACATGGTGTTCTCCTCATTCTTTGGATCCAGTATAGAATTGGGAAACAGTCGTGTTATGACTTAAATTCTCACTTTCCAGTCGTTTTATTCATGGACCTGCGCTCGCTCCGCTACTTCGTCGAAACCGTCCGCCTGAACAGCTTCACGCAGGCGGCGGAGTCGCTGCACGTCACGCAATCGACCATCAGCAAGATGGTGCGGCAGCTGGAGGAGGAAGTCGGCGCGCAACTGCTGCTGCGCGAAGGCCGCAAGCTGACGCTGACCGACACCGGCGCCGTGGTCTACGCGCGCGGCGTCGAGATGCTGGCCACCATGCGCCAGTTGGCGGTCGAAGTCCACGACACGCAAACGGTGGAGCGCGGCCGGCTCACGGTCGGCATCCCGCCGATGATCAACCTGCTGTTCACGCCGGTGCTGAAGGCCTTCCGCCAGCGCCATCCCAACATCGCGCTGACCCTGCAGGAGGACGCCGGCCAGGCGATCGAACGCCAGGTGGCGCTGGGCGAGCTGGAAATCGGCATGACGGTGCTGCCGGCCGATCCGCTGCTTGGGCTGCAAACGGCGCCCATCGCCAGCTACCCGATATGGGCGGTCGCGGCCAGCGGCACCTTCCAGAAGCACCGCACCACGCTCAGGCTGAAGGCGCTGGCCGGCACGCCGCTGGTGCTGCTGAAGGACGATTTCGCCATGACGCGCAGCCTGCGCACGGCCTTCGACGACGCCGGCTTCGAACCGCTGATCGCCGCGCAGAGCGGGCAATGGGATTGGCTGGTGGCGATGGCGTCGGCCGGCATGGGCGTGGCGCTGCTGCCCGAGCCGTTCATCCACCGGCTGGCGATCGGCCAGCTGGACGCGGTGCGGCTGGTGGAACCGGCGCTGCACTGGCAACCGGCGCACGTGTGGCGCGGCAGCTACCTGTCGCACGCGGCGCGGGCGTGGCTGGAGGTGTGCGAAGAAATCCTGGGCGCGGCTAGCGTCCCGGAAGTTCGTGGATCGCGATCCCCTCGATAGGATCGATCTCCTGGTCCCACGGCCGCAGCGCGATGAAGCGGCTGGCGTCGTCGTAGCCGGCCTGCCAGCGGGCGCGGATGCCGGCCGGGCTGAAGTCGATGTCCTTGGTGTGGTCCTCGTTGCCGATGCGCGGCGACTTCAGCGACACCACATGCATATTGGTGCCGCAGCCCCACGCGGTCAGCTCGCGCACCTCGGGCGACATCGCGATCTCCTCCGGCAGCTGCAAGGTCAATTGGCGGATCACGTGACGCAGCCGATGCAGCTTGCGCTGCTGCTCGATGTTGCCGGCGCGGCTGGCGTACTGGATCTCCTTGTACTTGTCCAACACCCCCATCATGCTTTGCGGCTCGCTGCCGTCCGGGTTCCACACCTGTACCGAGAAGATCACCGAACTGCGGCGCGGCTCGTCGTCCAGCACCGCCTCGATCGGCGTGTTGGAATAGATGCCGCCGTCCCAGTAAGGCTCGCCGTCGATGCGCACGGCGGGAAAGGCCGGCGGCAGCGCGCCGGACGCCATCACATGCTCCGCCGCCAGCGGCTCCTTGCGGTTGTCGAAATAGCGCATGGCGCCGGTGCGCGCGTTGACCGCGCCGACCATCAGGCGGGTGTGGCGCTGGTTGACGTAATCGAAATCGACCAGCGCGTTGAGCGTGGCGCGCAAAGGCGTGGTCTGATAGTAGGACGCGTGCTCGACGCCGACCCGGCCATCGAGATTCCACCACGCCGCCGGATTCGGTTCGAAGAAAGCGGGAATGCCGCGGCCGACGGTCACCGCGTTGGCGAAGGCGCGCGGCAGCGACGGGAAGCCCAGCGCGTTCTGCTCCATGCGGTGCCAGAACTGGCGCAGCCGCTCCAGCCGGTAGCGCGGCTCGTTGCCGGCGATGATGGCGCCGTTGATGGCGCCGATCGAGGTGCCGATCACCCAGTCCGGCTCGATGCCGGCTTCGTGCATGGCCTGGTAGACGCCCAGCTGGTAGGCGCCCAAGGCGCCGCCGCCCTGCAATACCAGGACCACCTGGCCAGGCATGGTCGGCGAAGTCGGACTAGGATTCACTCATATCTCCACGATGCGCTGCAACAGGCAGATTGTAGTGCAGTTCGTTGCTACTCGCTGTCGCGACCGTCACATATCAAGCACCCGGCAATGACTGCGACAACTTTGCCGCTAGGCGCTATGGGCCGCTGCTTGAGCGTTTGACGCGCTCGCCGCAACTTGGCGCACACCGGCCGGTGGGCTGATTTCCGCATACACAGCGCCTTTCGGTTTGAAGCCATTGCTGCCCAGGTAGACTTTTCGATACCGCAGGAAGCCACCATGCAAAAAACTGCCCTCCCGGCCTTCAGAGACGAAGCCGGCGGCGGTACACGCGTCGGCAGTGTTGCGATGCGGCCGATACCTCGTGACCTTCTCGTACTCGGCCTTGGTCAGCGGCGCCGGCTTGGGGCCTACCGGCTTTTTTTCCCATTCAATCAGCTGTTCCTCGCGCGCGGCGAGCTTTTCCATCTCGGCCAGCAAATCCACCGAGTCCGTTCCGAAGGGCTTGAACCAGGCGCGCGAATCGTGCACATAATTGTCGAACAAGTCCGTGATCGCGGCAGGAGGTGGCGGCTGATCCCAGTAAGACTCGATGGTCGACCACTCGGGATAGCTGAACGGTGTCTGATTCTTGTCATCCGAGGTCATGTTACGTTTCCAGGCACGCCACTCCTCGAACAGTTTCATCTCATGGGCCAATTCCTTATCGGCCGCGAGGATGTCTTCGCGATCACAACTGTCACTATCGATCACACTTTGCAGCGCCTTCATATTGCCGATCATTTTTTTGCGCCACTGGATGTAAAGTTGATGCTGCTTGGCCATGATCTCGTGCAGCGGCGTTGGCCGCTTCGCTGCAGTAGTATCGGCGCACGCGGAAACGAAGGCATTGAACGTCTCAATCAGTTTGGGGCTGATGCGGAAGGCACGCTTGACCTGCTCCGGCGCCTCTTCCAGCTTCACCGGAACGCCGGCCAGCCGCGCCGCTCGGTACATCATCGACAAGGAAATCCGCGACAGCATGTCCTCTCCCTGTGCGTCTTTGCCGCGTCCCTGCTCCATCGGCAAATAACCGCCGCCGACGTCGGAATGCACGCCTGGCATGACGATCTCCGTGCAGCCTGCTGGCATATTGTTTTCGTCCATGATCGAGTCGAGCGGGAATGAGCGGCGGATCTCATGCGCAGAGACCAGGTGCAGGCACTTGGTGGGCGGGACTTCAGGTATCTTCAGCGAGTGGTCGGCGTCGGCCCAGCCGTAGTGGCCATGCGCGCCCAGCAGCGGCGCGGACGAGGCGAGACCCACAGAGGCCACCGTATCGAACAGCCCCATGAAATCGAACGTGACCGGGATCGATCCCAAGGTAGGCGCCGGCCGATTCGTCAGCGTGGCGTCCAGCCTGCATAGCCACAGAAACCAATTGGCGAATACGCGCGCCTCCGCCGCGCCGCGCGAGAAACCGAAAATCGAATAGTAGATCCGTTCGGCCACGCCCTTGTCCTTCTTCTTGCCTTCGCCGACCGGCAGGAATACGCTGAGCTTGGCATGAAGTTCACGCAATGTCTTGACGAAGGCGACCGTCAACTTTTCCAACTCGTCGCTACCGAAATTAAACCAGCCACCTTTGGTCGCCTTAAAACTGGGCAACACAAGTCCGTTGTACTCCTTCAGGAATGCGGCCTCGCCGACAAGAGCCGAGTCAAGATAGTATTCGTGCACGTGATTGATCGCGTCAACCAAGGCCCAGATGATTCTGTTCTGACCGCGCTTGGCGAAGGCCAAGCCATCTTTTTTCATATCTCCCTCTCCGCTGTCGCCTACGGCGCCAAACTTAGTTCCAACTCCGGGGACATAGGTACGAAAGTAATGAGGGTAAACTGACTTGGCGCTTGGCCACTTTAGCTCGCCGTCTGTCCCTGGAAAAGCCAGGTAGAGACCGGCGACATTGCTTTGATTATGCGTAGGGAAATCCCGCTCAAGATTATTGTTCGTCCCGTCAAAAAAGAACCCGAACGCCAGGTTCACCGAACATTTCGGCGGCATGACGCCGATTTCGGTGCATTCACGAACCCTGGCGATTTCGTCCAATAGCGACAACTCATCATCACTGAAAAAATCCTGAACCGATGCAGGATCCGTGTTGGAAGAGAGGGGCGAGACAAGCGCGACAGTCATGGCTGTTGCTCCTCAAGCAGACGTATTTTTTGCTTGGTATTTTCTATTGCCGACTTCAGCCGATCTAGTTCCTCTTTTGTTCGGCTACCGGTATCTGCGGCCAACCCCTTTTCCATTTTCTCCAATATCGCCTTCTGTGTATGCAACCGGTCGCTTTTCAGCTTCGCTGCGTACCCTTCCGATTGGACTGGTCGTCCTTTTACCCGGCCAGGCCACTCCGGCCGCGTGGGGCCGAAGTTCGACACCACGGCTTCCGCGCGTCCATCCTCGTGCATGGCGAGCCAGAGGTCGCCGGCGATGCCCTGCGCATAAGGCGGAACATCGACCAGTTGTTCATGCCAAATCGTATCGGGATAGACTGTGTATTTCACGATCACTTGCAACCCTGGGCGCCATTCGGCGGGGATGCCGAAACAGCAAATTGTTCCACCGCTGCTATAGGGATTAAGCACGTCGCCGCCACCTCCATTGTCTTTATTCGTTGGATCGACCACCATCAGCACGACCTCTTTACCAGAGTAATTGATGGAGCGAACTGCAGCGCTTAACTCCTTTGGCTTGCCGACACCAACCGGCGCACAAGATGCCAATAACGACGTCAATCCGGTGCATAGAAAGACAAAACGAAGCGTATTTTTCAGATTCATAATTTTGGGATTGATTATGTGATTTTAGTGCTATGCCAGCAAAGCACGTATCTCATCCAGCGTGCGCGGGCCGGCGCCCGATTCCAGTAGCGCCAGATAGCGCGCATCCGTTGCCAGTTCGGGCCGCTCCAAGCCGACCGCGCACAAAGCAAACCGGTCCTGATTTCCGTCGATCTGCGCCCGATCCGCCAACTGCAACCATTGTCGGATCATCGTATGCGACTCGGCAGGCGTGTAGGCCACCAGAGGCTTACTGATATGTTGCCCGAATTGAAAAGCAATGCTGTCCGCTTCGGACGAAGCCATCAGGGCCGATATCTGATGCGCCGACAACTCGACTTTCTCGGCAGGAGGCAGTGCATTCTCCGACTTCACTGACAGCCTCTGCCATTCAGCATCCCGGCCAGGGTAACTCCACAGCGAGGCTGGGCCGAATAACTGGCCGCGCTGTTGCGGCGTCAAGGCGTTCACCAGCGCCGGCAATATGCGCGTGTCGGCGAAGGACAGTGCCAGCGTGTAGCCGTCCGCATCGACCACGCACCACGGAATCAGCCTCGCCGCCATTTGCTCTATCGGCTCCGGCGATATGATGATGCTGAGCGCCGGCAGGCCGTTGGTCAGTTCGATCAGCGCATCCCATTGATTGCGATGCTCATCGCTGTACTGCACCAGTATCGGCGCGAGGCCCAGCGTTTCCTCATCGGCGGAAGGGGCCGTGGAATACAACGACTCATAGTGGAAGCAACCCGCCTTCTTCAATTGTTGGTAGAACAGTTCATTGTGCACGCCGTCCACCAAAGCGTATATGGCCCCCCGCGCATCGGCCAGGCTGGCATGCAAGGTCTCTTTCCAGTCGGCGGGGTGACGATCGATCAGCATATCGGCGTCCTTAACTTTGTACGAGTGAAAACGGGGCACCTGATTTGGCTGCGTCGCGCTTGCATTTCTTGCAGATAGAGTGCGGCAGCGCCGGCAGCGCGTAGGCCAGCTTGTCCGGTCCGATGAAGTGTTTGGTGCCTGCGTGGATCGTGATCTTGCCCGGACACTGGACAGTGATGTTGCCGCCTTCGATCGTAATGTTCGCGCCGCCCGCCGTCGACAAGGTGATGCTCTTGGCCGCCGCCCAATCCACCTCGGCATTCGCGCTGACGACATTGATTTCATCGCGCGCCTGCACCTTCAGCACATCGGCCTGGGCCTGGAGGTCGATGACGTCCTTGGCCGCGATCAGCTGCACGCCGATGCCGCCCTCGCCCGCCTTGACCGCGCCGCCCAGCACACCGATGGCTTGGCCGCTGTGCGCGCGCATCTGGCCGGCGCTGATGAATTGCGTGTCGCCGCCGCTCATCAGCGAGATCGTCTCGCCGTTCGCCAGTTGCAGCGCCTGCCCCGCCGTCACGCCGATGCCGGCCTTGCCGCTGATCGCGATGATCGGCGAACTGGCGTGCGGCAGTTGATCGTCGCCCGGCGCCGTCTTCTTCTCGCCGGCGTCGGCCTTGGCCGCGCTCACGCTGCCGTTGCCGACCATGCCGGACACCGCCGTCAACATCGCCTTCAACGGCGCCGACGCGTCGTCGAGCGCGCTCGCGTTCGCTTTAGTCGCGCCGATGTGGCCGCTGAGCGCCACCGTCTCATGCGTCTTGGCCGCGTCGCTGAAGGTCTCGCCCAGCTTGGCCGCCTGCTTGAGCAGCGCGATACCGGCCGCGTTGTCGCCGGCCGGATCGCGCTCGCCCGCGTTGTGATCGATCTTGTAGCTGCTGATCAGCAAGCCGGCGCCGCCGCGCACCGCGCCGTAAGCGTCGGTGCGCAACTCGGCGCCCTGCCCGCGCAGGCTGCCGCGATAGTTGTCGGCGCTGTGGATCAGATGGCCCAGCGATAATTCGCTGGCCGCGTGCGTCGAGCGCAGCTGCACGCGTCCCTGCGCATCGGTGTCGTCGAACAGCAGCTGGTTGTAGCCCGATCCGCCGAACTCCTTGCTGCGCACGCCCCACTGCGCCGCGCCGTTGCGATGGCCGTCGCTGTCGCCCGACGCGCCGTGCCACAACGGGCTGTTGCCGCCGGCCAGATTGCCCTGCGCCGACGGCGCATGGTCGCTGGCCGGGTTGAACGGCTTGGCTTCGCTGGCCGCGTCGGTCTGCCCTGCCGGCGTCGGCGTCACGCCGCCCTCGCCCTGGCCGTTGTACAGCGCGCCGATGATGATCGGCCGGTCGATATCGTTTTCGATGAATTGCACCAGCACCTCTTGCCCGATGCGCGGCAGAAACTGGCTGCCCATGCCGCCGCCGGCCGAGCGTTGCGCGACGCGCACCCAGCAGGTCGCGTCGCCGCCGTCCTGCCAGTGGTAGCGGATGCGCACCCGGCCCAGCCGGTCGCAATACAGCTCGTCGGCGCCGGACGGCTGGTCGATGCCGTCGGCGCCGATGACGATGGCGCTCTGCGCGCCGCGCGCGGTCGGCTTCGGATGGCTGCGGCCGTCGCTGCCCGCCAGTTGCGGGCGCCAGATGACATCGGCCGCCACCGCATCGAAGCTGTTGGCGTAGCCAGTCTGGCGCGCCTGCGCGACGGTCTGCGCGAAGTCGTCCGGCACGTCGGCGACGATTTCCTCCAGCAGTTCCGGGATCGGTCCGAACAATTCCGCCAAGGCCTGCTGCGCCGGCGACGGCAAATTATTGACGCCAACGCTGCGTACGCGCAGCAGCACATAGGCCGGCGGCGTCTCGGACGTCGATTGCAGCGGTCCCTGCGTGACATTGATGCGCGCACCGGCCGCCAGCGTGCGCACCGTCGAGCGGCCGCGCCACAGTTGCGCCGACGCTTCGCGGCCCTGCATCTGTAGATCCGCATACCGCTGCGCCTGCGCCGCGTTCGCGTAGGCGTATTGTCCGGGCACGTCGTAGCTTTCCAGCGGCGGTAGCTTGCCCGAAGTGAGGCGCGATGGCGCGCTGGCGTTGACGGCCTGTTTGGATTTGTAGTCGTAACTCAGCAAAGTGGTCAGCGATGCCGTGACGCTGCGCCGCGCGTTCAAGGCCTGGATGGTGTCGGACGCCTCGCCGGCGCGCACGCCGTGGAAGCGGATGCCGCCGCCGGCTGCGCTGCTGGCGTCTTCCGGCGTCGCGGTGGCCTGGCTGCTATCGGCGAACAGCACCACGCCGACGCCCTCTTCCAACTGCTCGCAGCGCCAGGCCAGGCCCTCTTCGGTCAGCAAGCGCCGCACGAAGTCCAGGTCCGATTCGCGATATTGACAGCAATAGCTGCGCGCCACCGCATCGGCCATGAACGGCTCGGCCTCCTCGCTCCAGCGCCATTGCGCCAGCGGCGCGTAGCCCTCGAACACTTCGTCGACGATCTCGATGACGGTCTTGTCTTGCCACACGCGGCTGTTGCGCACCTGGCCCAGGCGCCACAACCACGGCGTCAAGCGCAAGCGGAAACGCGCCAGGCCGCCTTCGCTGCCCAGCATCGCCGCCTGCGTGATATCGCCATGGAACGTGGTGCGGCTGCCATCGGCCAGGCTGACCATCAGGCTGGCCGGCTGACCCAGCAACGGCCGTAACGCGATATGCGCATTGGTCGACAGCACGATGACGTCACGCGCGCCGACCTCCTGCACGCCGTCGTCGGCGGCGAAGGCCTCGACCAGCAGTCCGCCCGAGCCGAGATCGTGGTCGCCGTCCAGCATCAGTTCATATAGCCTCGTGGCGCTTGAGAACTGAGCCAACGACACACGCAATTGTTCGAGTACTTTTTGCATTAGCGAACAACGATCAGGAGTTACCGATTTGACATTATCCCATCAGCAAGAGAAATGGCGTGTTCAGTTGACGAAGTGCCGATCACCCAATCCAGCTCAATGCCGGCCTCGTGCATGGCCTGGTAGACGTCCAGCTGGTAGGCGCCCAGGGCGCCTCCGCCCTGCAATACCAGGACCACCTGGCCAGGCATGGTCGGCGAAGTCGGACTAGGATTCACTCATATCTCCACGATGCGCTGCAACAGGCAGATCGTAGTGCAGTTCCCAGCCGGCCGTTGCCAGATGTCGCCGACGACGCCGTTGAGTTAGTGCGGGACGACCACCAACTGCTCATGGCATCGGGTATGTCGTCGTGCGCGGGTGGTCATCATGGCTGCACCGCGTCCATCTCGCGAATCTGCGCTTTCGTATATTCGATCGCGGACTTCATTCGATCAGTTTGTTCCTTTGTGCGCACGCTGCCATCGGCCAACCCTCTTTCCATCAGCTGCAACATACCCTTCTTGGTCGCCAACTGATCGTTACGGACCTTGGCTGCGTACGCTCTGGACGGCACCGGCCAGCCTTTGGTTCGCCCAGGCCATTCCGGCCGAGTGGGTCCGAAGCTCGACACTATCGCCTCCGCCTCGCCATCCTCCCGCATGACAAGCCAGATATCGTCAGCGATGCCGGCCGGGTATGGCGGGACGTGCACCAATTGCTCATGCCATTCTTCGTCAGGATAGAAGTTGTACTTCACGACGACCTGGTACCCTGGGTGCCATTGCGCCGGAATGCCAAAACAGCAAACTGAACCGCCGATGCCGTATGGATTCAGCGCATCACCACCGCCGCTGTTTGTCTTATCTTTCGGGTTGCGCACCATCAGGACGACCTCTTTTCCAGAATAATTGATCGCGCGCACAGATACCCCCACGGTACCGCGTTCGCTGGGGTGCACTTCTGCGCTGGCGCTGATCAACGCCGTTATTCCGACGGATAACAGTAACACGCAAAGAAGACGCAAGATATTTAGATTCATGGAGTTACCGATTTGATATTATCCCATCAGCTAGAGAAATGGCGTGCTTAGTTGAAATCTTACCACCCATGAAAAAAGCCGACCTCTCGGCCGGCTTTGGATGCTATCGATACTAACGCGCTCAGACTTCCTTGATGCGCTTGGCGATGTGCGCCAAAGCGTCTTCCACCTGATCGATCAGGATCAGGCACAAGTCGCCGTCCTGCAGGCGGCCCAGCGCGGTGTCGATGGCGAGGAATTCGCCGTAGATTTCCTGGATGTGCGAGGTGCGCGGCGCGCCGTTCAGGCCCGAACGCAGCAAGGCCACCACTTCGCCGTCGACCCGGCCGCGCTGGCATGCGTCCTCGTACAGTAGCACGTCGTCGAAGGCGCGGCCGAGGATCTCGGTCTGCTGCGTGATGTCCTGGTCGCGGCGGTCGCCGGCGCCCGAGATCACCACCACGCGGCGCTTGGCCGGCATGGTCTCCACCGCCTGCACCAGCGCCAGGATGGCGTCCGGATTGTGGCCGTAATCGGCGATCACGGTCGCGCCCTTGTAGTCGAAAACGTTGAAACGGCCCGGCGCATTGTCGGAATCGTTGGCGAAAGTCTTCAGGCCGAGACGGATCGCGTCCCAGCTGATGCCCACGCCCCACGCCGCCGCCACCGACGCCATCACGTTCTCGACCTGGAAGCCGATGGCGCCGTTGCGGGTGATCGGCACTTGCGACAGCGAGATCTTGTTCAGCTCATGGCCCTCGGCGGCGACGATATGGCCGTCCTCCACATACACGGTGCGGCAGCCCTGCGCCAGGTGCGTGGCGATGATCGGGTGGCCGCGATCCGCGCCGAAGAAGATCACCTTGCCGCGGCAGTTGGCCGCCATGCCGGCGACGATAGGATCGACCGCGTTCAGCACCGCGAAGCCGCTTTCGGAGACGTTCTGCACGATCACGCGCTTCAGCACCGCCAGGTCTTCGACCGTGGTGATGTAGTTCAGGCCGAGATGGTCGCCGCTGCCGATGTTGGTCACCACCGCCACCTGGCAGCGGTCGAAGGCCAGGCCTTCACGCAGCACGCCGCCGCGCGCGGTCTCGAACACCGCCGCGTCGACGTCCGGATGCAGCAGCACGTTGCGCGCGCTGCGCGGACCGCTGCAATCGCCGCTGTCGGTCTGGCGGCCTTCGATGTAGACGCCGTCGGTGTTGGTCATGCCGGTGCGCAGGCCGCTGGCGGTCAGCAGGTGCGCGATCAGGCGCACGGTGGTGGTCTTGCCGTTGGTGCCGGTGACCGCGACCACCGGAATGCGGCCGTTGTCGCCGGGCGCGAACATGGTGTTGACGATCGCTTCGCCCACCGCGCGGCCCTTGCCGTACGACGGCGCCAGGTGCATGCGCAGGCCGGGCGCGGCGTTGACTTCGACCACGCCGCCGCGCTGGTTTTCAATCGGCGTCAGCACGTTGTCGCACACGACGTCGACGCCGCAGATATCGAGCCCGATCATCTGCGCCGCCTCCACCGCGCGCGCCGCCACTTCCGGATGCACGTCGTCGGTGACGTCGGTGGCGGTGCCGCCGGTCGACAGGTTGGCGTTGTTGCGCAGGATGACGCGCTGACCGGCGCCGGGCACCGAATCAGCCTCCAGGTCCTGCAAGGCCAGACGCGCGATGGCGATGTCGTCGAAACGGATCTTGGTCAGCGACGTCGAGTGGCCGCTGCCGCGACGCGGATCGGCGTTGACGATGTCGACCAGCTGGCGCACCGTGTGCACGCCGTCGCCCACCACCTGCGGCGGATCGCGGCGCGCCGCCGCCACCAGCTTGTTGCCGATGACGAGCAGGCGGAAATCGTGGCCCGGCAGATAGCGCTCGACCATGATGTCGTCGCGGAATTCCTTGGCCGCGTGGAAGGCTTTCGCCATATGTTCTTTCGACGCCACGTTGACCGTGACGCCCTTGCCCTGGTTGCCGTCCTTCGGCTTGACCACCACCGGCAGGCCGATCTCCAGCGCCGCCGCCCAAGCGTCGTCCGCGTCTTCGGCGGTGCGGCCGATCGGCACCGGCACGCCGGCCGCGTGCAGCAGCTTCTTGGTCAGTTCCTTGTCCTGCGCGATCGATTCGCCGATGGCGCTGGTGCTGTCCATCTCGGCGGCCTGGATGCGGCGCTGGCGCGAGCCCCAGCCGAACATCACCATGCTGCCTTCGGTCAGGCGGCGGATCGGAATGTCGCGCGCCACGGCGGCGCTGACGATGGCGCCGGTGCTCGGGCCCAAGCGCACGTCTTCATCCAGGTCGCGCAGCTGTTCCAGCGCGGCGTTCAGGTCGAACGGGGCGTCGGTCAACGCGGCGTTGATCAGCTTCTCGCCCAGTTCGACCGCCAGGCGGCCGACCGCTTCTTCGCTGTATTCGACCACGGTTTGATAGATGCCGTCTTCCAGCGTGGCGGTGGTGCGGCTGAAGGTGACCGGGCAGCCGGCTTGCGCCTGAAGACTCAGCGCCGCCGCTTCCAGCACGCGCGCCAGCGACACGGCGTCGTCGTTGCCGGTCGGGTGCAGCGCGCCGATGGCGGGGAAGCGCGCGTGCAGGCGCTGTTCGAAACCAGGCAGCGTCGCGATCGACTGCTCCTCGGGCGGGCACGAGACGATGACCTCCACCGCGGTGTGGTGGCTCCAAAGATTCGGGCCGCGAAGGGCGCGGGTGCGGATAACTTCCATAAATCTGTTAGCTCTCAGTGATATGAGTCAGTGATGAATCAATGATGTGTTTTTTTCGGATTCGCGTCGAAGGTGCGCAGACCGGCGCCGATCAGCTCCGGCGTCAGGCCCAGCGCCCAGCCGGCGGCGATCGCGGCCAGCACGGCTTCCGGCGGCACCAGCGGCGACAGCGGCAGGTTCGCCACCTGGTCGTGGCCGATGGCCAGCACGATGCGGCTCGATTGCGCGTCGGTGCGCTGGAATACCACGCGCTTGCCGTCCTGGCGGTGCTCGGCAATGGCGGCGCTGTGCTCGTCGACGCCGTAGAAGATCACTTCGCCGTCGCACAGGCGCGCCATGTCCACCACTTGCGGATCGGCGGCGTTCAGCACCGCCACGCCGCTCGGCAGGATCACGTCGACCTGGGTGCGCAGCACGCCGTACAGCTTGTCGGCGCTGTCGATGTAAAACTCGCCCAGATCGTCGAAGTCGCTGACGTCGGTGACCACGCCGACCGCGCATTTGTCGTAGGCCAGGCCTTCGGTCAGGATCATGCGCGCGCTGGCTTCGAACACGCCGGCTTCGACATTTTTATTCAGCAGCAGCCGTTCGCCGGTTTCCCAGTCGCTGAAGCCGTCCTTCGGCAGCAGGCGACCGTTGACGAACAAGCCGTCGGCGCAGGTCAGGCCGACCTTCTTGCCGCTGATTTGCAGCAGCCAGGCGATCAGGCGCGAAGCCATGGTGGTGCCGTGCTTGCCGGTGATGCCGACGATCGGCATGCGGCCGCTGTGCTCCGGCGCGAACAGATGATCGACGATGGCTTCGCCGACGTTGCGCGGCTCGCCGCTGGCCGGCTTCAGGTGGGCCAGCAGGCCCGGGCTGGCGTTGACTTCGATCACCGCCCCGCCCTGCTCGTGCAGCGGACGGCTGATGTCCGAGGTCACCAGGTCGATGCCGGCGATGTCCAGGCCGACAATGCGCGCCGCCAGCGTCGCCATCGCGGCCACTTGCGGGTGCACCTTGTCGGTGACATCGGTGGCGACGTTGCCGTTCGGCTGGATCAGGACTTTCTGGCCGTCCGCCGGCACCGAGGCATGCGTCATGTTCTGGCGTTGCAGTTCCAGGATGATCTCGGCCGATTCGTGCGGCTTGATGCGGCCCAGCGGGAAGTCCTCGGTCTCGCCGCGACGCGGATCGACGTTAATCTGGATGTCGCACAGTTCCAACACGGTCGACTTGCCGTCGCCGGTGACCCACAGCGATTCGCCGGCGGCCGCCGCGATCAGGCGCTTGCCGACCACCAGCAGGCGATGCTCGTCGCCCGGGATGAAACGCTCGACGATGACGCTCTTGCTTTCGCCCTTGCGCGCGGCCAGCGCGTACGCCGCCGTGACGTCCGATTCCGTCATCAGGTTCAGCGACACGCCGCGGCCGTGATTGCCGTCGTACGGCTTGACCACCACCGGCACGCCGATGTCCCGCGCCGCTTCCCACGCCGCTTCGGCGCTGGTGACCAGTTCACCTTCCGGCACCGGCACGCCGCACGAGGACAGCAGGCTTTTGGTCAGGTCCTTGTCGCTGGCGATGCCTTCGGCGATGGCGCTGGTCTCTTCGGTTTCGGCGGTCCAGATGCGGCGCTGCGCGGCGCCATGGCCCAGCTGGACCAGGTTGCCGTCGGTAAGACGAATGAAGGGGATCTGGCGCACGCCGGCGGCGTCGACGATGTTGGCGGTGCTCGGGCCGAGGCACAGCGACTCGACCATGTCGGTCAGCTCGGCGACCACGGCCTCCAGGTCGTAGGGCTGGTCGTCGATCATCGCCATCAGCAGATCGCGGCCGTGCGCCAACGCGGCGCGGCCGACCTGCTCCTGGCGGGTGCGGAAGGCCATCTTGTACAAGCCGGTGTCTTCGCCGATCTGACGGGTCTTGCCGAAGCCGGTCTTCATGCCGGCCAGGTTTTGCAGTTCGAGCACCACGTGTTCCAGGATGTGGCCGGCGTAGGTGCCGTCGCGCAGGCGCTCGAGGAAGCCGCCGTGTTCGCCCACACCGCAACGGTGCACGATCAAGCCCGGCAGGATCGCCGTCAGGCGCTCATACAAACCAGGCAACAAATTCGAGGGGAAGCTCTCCAGTTCGCCGATATCCAGCCACGCCTCGATCACCGGGCGATAGGTCCAGATGTTAGGGCCGCGCAAATGGGTTACGCGGAGAACTTCAATGTCTTTCTTCTTGGTCATGTATCAATTCTTATAACTTTGTTATCGGCCTTAGCCAACCCGCGCCGTATTTTAAACCCTGTAGTGCTGCATGCTGCTGTGCGTTATACTTGCCGCCAACACAAAACACCGAACCAATCTTGATCTCTGTCAAATGTTTAATAACTGACAGAATACCGTAAATAAGCTTTTATACCAGCCGCAACACCTTACTGGCAAAACGTTTATTTAGAGTCCGGGTGCAAGTTCCGCCCTTTTTCCCCGCAGGAGTATGCCGCACGATGACAACCGAACAACTTTCCACCGTATCCAGCCTGAGCGAGCTCCCTGAGCGTTGGCGTTCCGAGATACAGGCACAACTTTCCCAAGGGGAAAACGTTGTAAGTGCCCTGGAGGTTGACTTGGATCAGCAACTTCGTTTCTCGAAGGGCATAATTTTAGTCACGGAAGGCCGATTGCTGGCGCGCGCGCCGGGCGAATCGCAGTGGCAGGCCTGGCCGTTCGCCAAGGACTTGACGCTGAAACACCACGACCACGCCGGTGTCGGCCACCTGGAGCTGGTCGGCGGCGCCGGCCGTCTCGGCGCCTGGCGCTTCACGCTGGGCCAGAATCTGGCCGCGATCCGCCTGGTCGAACAATTCGACGCCCACCTCGACAGCCACGCCACCGGCCAGCCGGTGCTGCGCGACGATAAAAACGTCTGCCCGAGCTGCAAGGCGCCGCTGGAGCCCGATCAGGAGGAATGCCCGATCTGCACCAAGGTGGTGTACACGCCGCCGTCGACCTGGACCCTGTTCCGCCTGTGGCGCTTCGCCAAGCCGTACAAGTTCCAGCTGGGCTTCGGCTTCGCGCTGATGCTGCTGTCGACCGGCGCGCACATGATCCCGCCGTACCTGACCATCCCGCTGATGGACAATGTGCTGATCCCGTACCAGAGCGGCAAGCCGGTCGATTCCTCGCTGGTGACCTTGTACATGTCCGGCCTGGTGGCGTCGGCGGTGCTGGCCTGGATCCTCGGCTGGGGCAAGACCTATGTGCTGGCGCTGGTGTCGGAGCGCATCGGCGCCGACCTGCGCACCGAGACCTACGACCATCTGCTGCGTCTCTCGCTCGAATACTTCGGCGGCAAGCGTACCGGCGACCTGATGTCGCGCATCGGCTCCGAGAGCGACCGCATTTGCGTGTTCCTGTCGCTGCACCTGCTGGACTTCGCGTCCGACTGCCTGATGATCATCATGACCGGTGTGATCCTGTTCAGCATCGACCCGTGGCTGGCCTTGTTCACGCTGCTGCCGCTGCCGTTCATCGCATGGCTGATCCACATCGTGCGCGACCGCCTGCGCACCGGCTTCGAAAAGATCGACCGCGTCTGGGGCGAAGTCACCAACGTGCTGGCCGATACCATTCCCGGCATCCGCGTGGTGAAGGCGTTCGCGCAGGAGTCGCGCGAAGCGTCGCGCTTCCGCACCGCCAACAAGCATAACCTGGCCGTCAACGACAAGTTGAACAAAGTGTGGTCGCTGTTCTCGCCGACGGTCTCGTTCCTGACCGAGTTGGGACTGCTGGTGATCTGGGTGTTCGGCATCTACCAGGTCTCCAAGGGCCACATCACGGTCGGTGTGCTGTCGGCCTTCATCGCGTATTCGAGCCGCTTCTACGGCCGGCTGGATTCGATGAGCCGCATCGTCTCGGTGACGCAGAAATCGGCGTCGGCCGCCAAGCGCATCTTCGACATCCTGGATCACGTGTCGTCGGTGCCCGAGCCGACCAACCCGGTCAAGCTGGCCAAGGTGGACGGCAACATCACCTTGCGCGAGGTCGGCTTCCGTTACGGGAACCGCGCGGTCAACCGCGGCATCAGCCTGGATATCAAGGCCGGCGAGATGGTCGGCCTGGTCGGCCACTCAGGCTCCGGCAAATCGACGCTGGTCAATCTGATCTGCCGCTTCTACGACGTGTCGGAAGGCGCGATCATGCTCGACGGCGTCGACATCCGCTCGTTCGCGGTGTCGGACTACCGCCGCAACATCGGCCTGGTGCTGCAGGAGCCGTTCCTGTTCTTCGGCACCATCGCCGAGAATCTGGCCTACGGCAAACCGGATGCGACGCGCGAGGAAATCATCGCCGCCGCCCGCGCCGCGCACGCCCACGAATTCATCCTGCGCCTGCCGCAGGGTTACGACTCGATGGTCGGCGAGCGCGGGCAAGGCCTGTCCGGCGGCGAGCGCCAGCGCATCTCGATCGCGCGCGCGCTGCTGATCGATCCGAAGATCCTGATCCTTGACGAAGCCACGTCATCGGTCGACTCCGAGACCGAGAAGGAAATCCAGCGCGCGCTGGAAAACCTGGTCAAGGGCCGCACCACGATCGCCATCGCCCACCGCTTGTCGACCTTGCAGAAGGCCGACCGCCTGGTGGTGCTGGATCGCGGCGTGGTGGTGGAGGAAGGCGGCCACGATGAGCTGATGGCGCGCGAAGGCGCCTACTACCGCCTGTACCAGGCGCAGGCCCGCAACGTCGACACCGACCTCGATGACACCGCCAGCAAAGAATAAGAGAACAAGCACATGACGACGAGTAAATTTGAATTGGTCCGCAATCCCTTCGGCCGGCTGGTGTTGACCACCACCGAAGGCCATGTGCACGAAGGCGTGGCGCCGGTGCGCGCCTTTCCGGTGCAGGCGCCGGACGACGGCATCGCGCTGGTCAGCACCGACGGCAAGGAAGTCGGCTGGATCGACCGCATCGAAGACCTGCCGGCGGCGATTGGCGCGCTGGTGCGCGAGGAGCTGGGTGGACGCGAGTTCATGCCGGAGATCTCGCGCATCAACAGCGTGACCAGTTTCGCCACGCCGTGCACCTGGTCGGTGGCCACCGATCGCGGCGACACCGAGTTCGTGCTGCGCGGCGAGGAAGACATCCGCCGCCTGACGGTGGACACCTTGCTGATCTCCGACATCCACGGCATCCACTACCTGATCCGCGACGTGCGCGAACTGGACAAGCACAGCAAGAAGATCCTCGACCGCTTCCTGTGATCTAGTTCGGCGGCCGGCGGCGGAACCAGCCGGCCAGCGACAGGCGGTCGTGCGTCGCCGGCAGCACCTCGTGCGGCATGTCGGCCGACAGGAACACCACCAGGCGCCCGCCCAGCGGACTGACGTCGCTGGCCGGCGCATCCAAGGGATGCAGGCGCAGCGCGCCGCCCTGCTCCACCGGCCAATCCGGATTCAGATAAATCACCACCGACACGGTGCGCAGGTCGTCGTCGCGAAAGCGGTCCAGATGGACTTGGTACGCGGCGCCCGGCGCGTAGTGGGCGAAGTGGCTTTCGTAGCTGTCCAGTCCAAGGAAGAATTCCCGGTTCAGCGCCACACGCACTGTTTCCATGATCAGCAGATAGCTGTCGCAGGCCTCGGAGCGTCCGGCTTGCAGCCACAGGATGCGGTCGCCGCGTATCGCCGAATGCACCGCGCGCGCGGCGCCGCGTCCCACCGCTGCGGCGGCAAGCGCGCCGGTGGCCGCCTCGTCGCGGCATTCGACCGCCAGCGCCAGCGTCAGTTCATCGGACAGGAAGAGGTTTTGCTGGGACCAGCCGTGCAGGGCTAGTCCGTTCATCGTCAGCTGGTGCAGGCTGCTGACGGCGGGGAGTTCATTGGGCATAGGACTCCAGGTGAAAGTCCATGGTAACACCCATCCCCGCCGGCGGCGGCTTATTTGAAGGCTTTGACCACGGCATCGAACTTCACCTTCAGCGACTCGTCGTGATGGCTGACCGGCGGCACCTCGCGCTTCACCTCCAGCAATTGGTAGACCGCCATCTGCGCCGCCCGCACCGAGTATTCGACGGTGAACACCACATCGTCCGCCACCTCGACGAACTGGCTGACGAAGGCCAGGTTGCGCGAGCCTTGCGGCACCGGCAGCGGACGGTCGCTCTTATGGCGCGGCATGAACATGCTGGTGATGTAGGGCATGCGGCAAGGGATGCAATTGGCGGTGGCCATCACCTCGTAGTCGAAGTTCAGGTGGCCGCATAGTTCGCGCAGGATCTCCTCGCCGCTGCAATCGGCCATCGGCTTGGCGACGAAATCGCCGATGCGGTCCGGATGCAGCGCATAGCCCCAGAACACCTGCACGCCCTCTGGCTGGTTCACGAAGTGCGGCTGATGCGCCAGCACCACCGACAGCAGCCAGCGCGAATCCTTGAACGTCACCAGCCCGCCGGTGCCGGCCACGTTGCCGCTGAACTGCTGCATGCGGTTGAAGAAGGCGGGACTCTTCAAGGTCACCGTGAACGACTCCCACCACGATTCCGGAATGCTGCGGTTGAACGCCGCCGGATTGCCGAATTGCGGACGGCCGGCGGCCAGCTTTTCCCACAAGGCCCAGCCCTGGCTATCATGCTTGTCGAGCTTGGGCGGCGCGGCGTACATGCTGCCGTAGCTGGAGGCGTCGGTCATCGAACCGTTCTGGAACAACACCAGGTCCTCGGGCCGCACGCGCTGCACGCCGATTTCACCGTCGCGCGTGTAGTGGATGCGACAGCCGCACCAGCTCGATGCGGTCCATCATGCTGAGGCCCATCGAGCCGACATCGACCTTGAAGCGGTTGCGGTCCACCAGCCGCGCCTTCGAATTCGAGACGTTGACCTCATTGAAGGCGATGGTCTCGTCGTAGACGGTGCGGCCCGGATGTTCCAGCGACGGGATGCTCTTGAACAGGTCCCAGGTGCATTCGTAGTTATCGGTGGTGAGCATGCGGCCGCCGCGCAGCGTGTAGCCGCTGTCGGCGTTGCCGCCGCCGTACGTTACGACACGGACTGTTCCGCCACGCGCCGTTGACGCACTGCACGGAGCGCCGAAAAAAGGTCGGCATGATTGAATCGGCACGCGATCAAGGGGCCCCGGAAAGGCATAAAATGAAACCCACAGAGCCGAAAACACACTTCCCTGTTAGACCGGCGCCGAAGCGCAAACGCGAACGCCGCCGCCCCGCGCCGGCCAAGCCCCCGGCCCCGACGCCACAACCGGCAAAGAAGGAGCCCCGCAATGACTGACGAACTCGAAGAAGTGCAGTTCAACTTGCGCTACGCCCAACGCCTGTGCCAGAGAACCGCCCGCCTCTACCGGCGTGTGCAGACCACGCTCACCTTTATAACCTTGCTGGCCGGCAGCAGCGCGGTGGCCACGCTCGCCGCGCAGTTACCTGTCCCATCCGCATCGCTGATGGCCGTGTTCGCCATATTTAGCTGTATCAACCTCGCGATTCGCCCAGCCGAAAAAATCGCCGCGAACGAGGCCGACATCCGGAAATACGGCGCGCTGCTTGCCAAGTCACACGCTTTGGATGCAAAGACCTTGCAGCAGCAGTTCAATGAAGCGCAGCAATCGGACGCCGCCGAGGTCGAGCCCTTGCGCGCCGTCGCCTACAACGACATCGTGCTTGAAATCGACGAACCGGAGGCGCTGATCAAACTCACGCCGATGCAAAAGCTGATCGGCGCGCTGGCGTAAAAAAAGCTCCCCGCAGGGTAATGCCGTTCAGTTAAGGAGATTTTTTTAGTACGCGAACGTCATATTTTCTAGGTCTGCCCTTGACGGCCCGGTCGAAGCTTCGACCGGGCCGTTCTTCATTCAGAAGGCTAACCAACCT
>NZ_JAADJT010000005.1 GCF_011090165.1 Duganella aceris | reverse complement strand
CGGCGCTCTTCGCTTACCGTTACAACCTCGATTGTTTGCTTGTTCCTAGTCATATGCACAGTCCTATTCCTATCCGTAAGAATAGCGCATAGGCCGTGTACGGTGAATCAGGGGGCTATCTCAAACTCGGCCGACAACGTTCAGCATAGCAGCTTGCCCATATGCAAAACTTACAGTTTTTACTCTCGGCTGATGCCGCTCCATTGCGGACGGTCATGGAATCTCAAATGAGGCTGCGTTGCCCACCCACCATCAGCCGGAGAGCCGAAGGGGGACCGCTCCTAGTCGCTACGCGGCTTCTACCTCGCCACTTCGGCAGGAGTTATTTTATTGACGTAAGACCTGCAATTCAACTGGTCGCCTACGTAAGCGCAGGCCGTATTCGTTGTCGCCACTGACGCCGACCGCGTAAGCTGAGCTCGCTCAGTCAACTGTTCATGGGTCGTTGCGCAACCGGATAGCGACAATATGGCCGCTAAAACCATCGCTTTTCTCATATATCCTCCGTGTTAAATGTGAATACTCTCCTTCTATCCATTCTGCCGATAACTATGCCAATCGCGCCTTTACACGGTTGTTTAAGGAACGCTTCTGACGGCACTCGGCCGATAGACAAGAATACCATCTTGCGAAAATGAGAAGCTCACCAAATCCCACGCCGACCTAACTCCCCAGGCGCGTTGACACGCCCCGCAGCTCCATTACGAATGCCAAATGCCGAGTGGCAGCAGATAGAAAACTTCGTTTCCTTCGATCCGCTCGCGGATCCATCCTTGCGCGACGTAGAAACGGTCTGCTCTCGTTCTGGCTCCGGTACTTAATCGGACCTGCGGCCAGCCTTGTTCGAACAGCCACTTAACCGCCATCGCCAGCAGTTGTTTGGCGAGTCCCCTGCCCTCGTACTGCGGCGATATGAACAACGCCCAGATCGACGCGTCCTTGCTGGCTGCGTAGCAGAAGCCTGCGACCTCGCCGTCGACTGCGGCGACCCAGCCGCGTCCCGACAGCTCAAGATAATCTTCGTACATTTGCAGTGTGATGCGACTCGGATCGGAGAGCACATTTTCTTTGACGTCGAGCCGAATCTTCGACATCGCTGGTATGTCCGCCGATGTCGCCCGCCTGAATTGAGTCTGCATGATATTTGATCGTTAGTTTGGATGCTTGCCTGCTCGTGTCGACGCTTGCCTCGCGAAGTATAAGTAGACCGGGATGCCTGCAGCAACCAGCGCCGCACCCGCCAAAGCGCGGACGGGCGCGGATAGCAAGGTGTTGAGCATCAACGCGGCGCTAACCACAATGAATACCGCCGGCACCAACGGATAGCCCGGAACCCGATAAGGCCGATCCATCTGCGGCAGCGCGCGACGCAGCACGTACACCGAGGCGACGCCCAGCCCATTGAAGAACAGCAGCGCGAACACGATCATGTCGCTCAACGCGTCGAACGTGCCGGAAAGCGCAAATAGTCCCGCGCACACGCCCACCACCAGCGTGGCATTTACCGGTGCCCTGCTTTTCGACGAGACGGTCGCCAGCCATGCCGGCAACAAGCCGTCGCGGGCCATGCCGAAGGGTATGCGTGCGATCGACAGCGATGTCGAATGCAGCGCGCCAGCCGTCGAGATCAGCATCGCGGCGATCAGTAGCGAGGCGCCGCCCGCGCCGGCCACGCGCGCCAGGACCGCGCCAGCCACCGAGGCGGTTTCGGGCAAGCCGGCGATCGTCTTGGCGTCCAGCGCGAAGAAATAGCCGACGTTCACAAAAAGATAGAGCGCGATGATCAACACGCTGGCGCCAATGATCGCGCGCGGCAGCGTGACACCAGGGCGTCGCACCTCCTCGGCCACGAAGGACAGGTCGGCCCAGCCGTTATATGCCCACAAGGCGCCGATCATCGCCGCGCCGAAGCCTGCGACTCCGCCCCGCGCGCTCGCCGGGACGTCCGCGCACGCGACGCTTTCCGCGTTGCCCGCGAAGTGCGCGATCGAGCCGCCAGAGTACCAGAAGGCGGCGCCCCCTATCCCGACGATCAATAACAGCTTCAGCACGGTCGCCACGGCGAAGATTCTGCCGTTGGCGTGCATCGAGGCGCAGGCCAGCGCAGTCGTGACGGCGATCGTCGCTTGCGTGGCCAGCATCACCTCGCCCGGCGACAGCGCGCCGCCGCTCAAGTCGTTCAGGAATACCGCGAACACCATGGCGATCGCGGCGATGCTGGCCGCGCCGTCGAGAAACGTCTCCATCCAGCCAAACAGGAAGGCCCAGAAACGGCCGAAGGCGGTGCCGATATAGGCATAGTGGCCGCCCGAACGGGGCAGCATCGCTCCCAGTTCCGCGAAGGTGAGCGCGCCCGCGAGCGTCAGCAGGCCCGCCGCCGCAAAGGCCAGCAGCACCAGCCATGGCGAGCCGACGTTACAGGTCATCACGCGGGTTTTTGTGAAGATGCCGGTACCGACGACGTTGGTCACGATCAGCGCCATCGCCGGCAGCAAGGTCAGTGCGCGGGTCAGCGACGCTTTGTCGGTCCGTCCATCGATACCAATATCCATCGGCGCCTCTCGGGACGTGGTTGTTTATCTGTCGCGCTTCGTTGAACGAGTGTACCATCTGCGCAAAGCTTACCAAGGCCACTTCCTAAGGCGTCATGAAATCCTCTGAAATCCCACCTCCCGCAGGCGACGCTCACGTCGACCACCTACGCTTTCATCGCGAGCACGAACACCTGGCCAAGCCTTTCGGCGGCGATATGTTCGGACTCAAGGCGGAAGCCTTCGCCAGGCTATTCGGCACACCCGGTTTTCTCGGCGTGCAGACCGTCCTCGTGGCCGGCTGGATCGCGGCCAATGTGACGGGACTGGTGAAGTTTGACGTCTACCCGTTCATCCTTCTGAACCTGGCATTCAGCCTGCAGGCGGCTTACGCTGCGCCGCTGATCCTGCTCGCGCAAACACGCCAGGCGTCGCGCGACAAGGCGCTTTCGGACGCCGACGCCAAGCACCGCGAGGCGATCTCCCTGGCTTCCGCCCAACAATCCAAACAGATGCTGGAACTACTCCGTCAGAACACCGAACTCACGGAGATCACGAAAGCCATGGCGCAACGCATCGAGAAGCTGACGGCGGAAATGCACTGCCACTTCCTGGAGGATAAGCGCGAACATTGATCGATTGGTGCTTAGGCGGCACCAGAGTGCTTACCGATGCGTGTCTACCGCGAGGCCCGGCTGTTACCTACAATCCGGCGCGCGATAATCGCTACCGGTACTCAGCCGCACTGAGATTTCTATGAAGGACCCGCCAATGTTCCGCCTCTCCCGCCTCCTCTGCGTTCTCTTGCTTGCCGCCGGCGGCGCACAAGCCCAGAACCATGCCCATGAAGTCCCGTCCAAGAAAATCGTCACGGAACTGATGACCAAGGCCTTGCCTGATATGCCAGGCAAGGAAGTGCTCATGCTGACGGTCGTCTATCCGCCGGCCGGCGACGACGAAATCCACCGCCACGATGCGCACGGCTTCGTTTATGTCCTCGAAGGCGAGATCGTCATGGGCGTCAAAGGCGGCAAAGAGCAGACGCTGGGCCCAGGCCAGATTTTCTATGAAGGCCCGACCGACATCCACACGGTGGGACGCAACGCCAGCAAGACCAAGCCGGCGAAATTCGTCGTCTTCCTGCTCAAGGATCAGAACAAGCCACCCGTGATACCGGTCGCTAAATAACGATCAGATCCAGCTCGCGCATGAAGCTTGCGGCTTGGGCGTGGGAGATCACCGCGCCTTTAAACAAGCCGGCCTCGTTCAGCTTGACGCCTTCGATATCGGTGCCGCGCAAATCGGCGCCCTGGAATTTGGCCAGCTTCAGCGTGGCGTTGCGCAGGCTGCCGCCTTCGAACACGGCGTCGCGGAAGTCGCAGCCGGCCAGGTAGGCATCCGAGAAGTCCAGCTCCTTCAGCGTGGTTTTCTTGAACGAGAAGCCGCGCAGGTCGGCGCCGACCAGCAGGCATTCTTCGAAGCTGACCGCCAGGTGCGACACTTCTTCGAACGAGGCGCCGGTCAGCTTGCAGCCCCGGAACGTGGCGGCGGCCAGTTTGCCCCGTCGCCATTTGGTGTTATTCAGGTCGCAGCCTTCGAAGCGTGCGTCGACCGCGTCGACCGATTCAAGGTCTGCGCCACCGGCGCGGCAGCGCAGCAAGCTGACGCCGGCCATTTTGCAGGCGAACAGCGTGGTGCCGAGAAAGGTGCAGCGTTCGAAGCTGCAGCCTTGCAGGTCCAGGCGCGACAAGTCTTCGTCGTCGAAGCTGCACGATTCGAAGTTGCGTACCGATTGCGACAGATGCTCTTCAAGCTCGGCGCGCGTCAGGGCGACGCCGGTGATGGTGGTGTTCTTCGATTCCATTGATTTACTTGGCCTCGCTGGACCAGACCTTCATCGTCTGCACCGCCAGCAGCTTGCAGGCGCCGCCGACGTTCACATAGGTGCGCAGGAACTGATAGCGGTTGCTGCGGAAGGTCTTGCCGTCCTTATTCCATTGATCGACGGTGCTCAGGCCGCGCAGCACGACGGTGTCGCCCTGCACATGGGCGTGGACCTCGCTGGTGGTGCGGGCCTTGTAGATGGTGGCTGGCTTTTCGGAACGGGCCAGGATCGCGGCCTTGGTTTCGATCTGCGATCCCAGCGTGTGCACCCAGACGTATTCGTCGGCCAGCAGGTCGCGCAGGAACGGCACGTCGCCGACGCGCAGCGCTTCCTCATACTGCGAATCGCGGGCGATCAGCGCGTCGGTGGGCAGGCATGGCGCCGCCAGTGCGGATAGTGGAAGTACGCTCAAGGCATACAACATCAGCTTTTTCATCTATCATTCCCGTCATGAAAAGTCATACGATTATTTGTTTCGATATCGGCGGAAGCGCGATCAAGTGCGCCGGCGCGGCCGACGACGGCCAGGTCGGCCCTTTACGCCGCGTCCCGACGCCCACCAACGACTTCGACGCCTTCGTCGCCGCCATGCGCGCGTTGATCGATTCCGCCGGCGCCGTGCCGCGCGGTGTGGCCATCTCCATCGCCGGGGTCATCGATCCCGCCGATGGCCGCATCAAGTGCGCCAATATACCTTGCATCGATGGCCGAACGCTAGCCTCCGATCTTGAGGATGCATTCAATCTCCCGGTCTGGATCGCCAACGACGCGGATTGCTTTGCGCTGGCCGAGACGCAGGCCGGCGCGGGACGCGGCCATGCCAACGTCTTCGGGCTGATATTGGGCACCGGCGTTGGCGGCGGCCTGGTGATCGACGGTCGCTTGATCGGCGGCCCGGGCGGCTTCGCGGGGGAATGGGGACATGGGCCGGTGGCGGCGCACTTTGCGGGCACGCCGCCGCAGGCGATTCCGCGATTCGCTTGCGGCTGCGGCCAGATCGGCTGCCTGGATACCGTCGGCGGCGCGCGCGGGCTGGAGCGCCTGCACATGGCGCTGCATGGCGCGGCGACCATCGCGCTCGACAGCCGGCAGATCGTCGATGCATGGCAGGCCGGCGATGCCGACGCGGCCCGCACCATCGATTGCTTCATCGATCTGCTGGCCGGTCCGCTGGCGATGCTGGTCAATACCATCGGCGCTTCGGTGCTGCCGGTCGGCGGAGGGCTAGCCAACAGCGCAGCATTGATCGCCCGCTTGGACCTCGCTGTGCGCGGGGCGATCCTGCGCAAGACTACACAGCCCATTATCGTGTCCGGCCAGTCTGGTGCGGAGCCGGGGCTGATCGGCGCTGCCTGGCTCGGCCTCGCCAAAGCTGCGGCCCCGGCAAAGGCCGCGCCATGACTGGGCACCCGATCAAGCTGGAAGTCTGCGTCGACAACACGCACGGGCTGGCCGCAGCGATCGCCGGCGGCGCCGACCGCATCGAGCTATGCGCGGCGCTGGAGACCGGTGGTCTGACGCCGAGCGCGGGCCTGCTGCGGCTGGCATCGGCATCGCCCATTCCGGTGGTGGCGATGATCCGTCCGCGCGGCGGCGCGTTCTGCTACGACGGCATCGAGATCGACCAGATGCTGGGCGAGATCGATGCCGTGGCCGCCGTGGGCTTGCAGGGAGTAGTGCTTGGCGCTTCGCTGGCCAGCGGCGATCTCGATCTGCAGACGCTGGAGCGGCTGCTGCGCCACGCGCGGGATCAAGGCTTGCCCGCCACGCTACATCGCGCCATCGATCTATGCCCGGACATCGCGCTGGCCACCCGCCACGCCGTCGATCTCGGATTCGAGCGCATCCTGACCTCGGGCGGCGCATTGGCCGCGACGCAGGGCATGGACGGCTTGCAGCGCTGTTTCGACGCCGCCGCCGGCCGCATCACCATCATGCCCGGCGCGGGTATCGGGCCGGATAACGTCGGGCAGTTGATGGAGCGCTTCCCGTTGCGCGAGGTCCACGCCTCCTGCTCGGTGGCGGCGCCGCCCGGATCGCCGCAAGAACTGGCCTTCGGCTTCGACACCGCAGGGCGTCGGCAGACCAGCGGCGCGCGCGTCGCGGCGTTGAAAGCGGCATTGGCACGGGCGTCTGGCGGCAGCTGATTGCGCCCTCCCTCTTGAAAGTCGCGCCGGTTTGTGTGACACTCGTCCGCATTGGAGTGAAACCGGTTTCACTCGGCTAAGCTGGAGCTGTACGTTTGACGTTCGATCCGACCATCCTCACTCCCTATCTCGGCGACCTCGCGGCCGGCGCGCGCCTGACCGCGCTGGCTTGCGCGCTGGCCCTGAGCGGCGCACTGGCGCTTGGCATATGCGTCGCCTTGATGCGGACCGCCGCGTCGGCGCCGGCCCGCCGAGCTGCCGAGATCTACGTCGACGTGTTCCGCAACGTCCCCTTCATCGTCCAGCTGTTCTTCCTGTTCTACGGCCTGCCCGAGATCGGCATGGAGCTCGACGCCTTCAGCACCGGCGTGCTGGCGCTGTCGCTGGCCGGCGGCGCATACACCTCCGACGCGATCCGCGCCGGCATCCTGGCCATCGAGCCGGGCGTGCTGGAAGCGGCCCAGGTCAGCGGCCTGTCGCGCCTTGTGATCTACCGCCGCATCGTGCTGCCGATCGCATTGCGCACCTCGGTGCGTCCGCTGGGCGCGGTGTTCGTCAACCTGATCCTGACCTCGTCCATCCTGTCGGCCATCACGCTCAACGAACTGACCGGCGCCGCCAAGATCGTCGCCGCCGACACCTTCCAGCCGTTCGAAGTGTACGCGGTACTGCTGCTGGCCTACGTGACGCTGACTTATGCGGTGTCGCTGTCGGCCGGCGCCCTGCACCGCCGCCTGAACCGCGACCGTGCGATGGGCAACGGCTGATGCGCTTCACCGACTTCACCCCCAACGATGTCCTGCTGCTGTTGCAGGGCCTGGGCGTCTCGGCCGCGCTGTTCGCCGCCACGACGCTGATCGGCCTCGCGATCGGACTGACATGGGCGACGCTGCGCTACTACCGCGTGCCGCTGCTGGCGCCCTTGTTCGCCGCCGTGGCCGAGCTGTTGAAAAACTCGCCGGTGCTGGTACAGCTGTTCCTGGTCTTTTTCGGTCTGCCGGTGCTGCTGGAGACAGACATCACGCCGGTGCAGGCGGCTGTCATCACACTGTCCGGCAACACCGCCGCGTTCATCTACATCATCGCCGTCTCCGCCATTGAATCGGTGGGCCGGGAGCAGCTGGAGACGGCGCGCGTGTTCGGCTTGAGCCGCTGGCAGACGTTGCGCCGCGTGGTGGCGCCGCAGGCTGCGGCCTTCGGCCTCGGCCCCTTGACCGGGCTGCTGGTCAACCAGCTACAGGTGACGTCGCTGATCTCGGTGGTCGGCGTGCTCGATCTTACACGCATGGGCGCGATCCTGAACCTGCGCACGCTCAAGCCATTCATCGTCTGGACCGTGGTCGGCCTGCTGTACTACCTGATGGCGAAACTGATCGCCAAGACCTGCGCCCGTCTCGAAACGCGCTTGCGCGCCCACACCGCTTGGAAAGGCTTGTAGCATGATTCACATCGAAGGCGTCGGCAAAAGCTTCGGCGCCACCACGGTGCTCGACGGGATCAACCTGCGCATCGCGCCGGGCGAAGTGGTCTCCATCCTCGGCGCCAGCGGCTCGGGCAAGTCGACGCTGATCCGCTGCATCAACGGCCTTGAAAAACTGGATCGCGGCACGATCAGCGTCGACGGCTTCGATGTCGCCGATCCAAAGCAGTTGCAGCAGGCGCGCCGCTGCTCGGGCACTGTGTTCCAGCTGTTTAACCTGTACCCGCACATGACGGCGCTGCAAAACATTGCGCTGGCGCCGGTCGAGATGCTGAAAGTGCCGCGCCGCGAAGCCGAGGAGCAGGCACGCGCGCTGCTGGCCTCCGTCGGCCTGGCCGACCGCGCCGACGCTTTCCCGGCCCAGCTGTCCGGCGGCCAGCGGCAGCGGGTCGGCATCTGCCGCGCGCTGGCGATGAAGCCGCGCTATCTGCTGTTGGACGAAGTCACCAGCGCGCTCGATCCCGAAATGACCGGCGAGGTGCTCGATATCCTGGCCAAGCTGGCGGCCGGCGGCACGACAATGCTGTTCGTGACCCACGAAATCGAATTCGCGCGCACCATCTCGAACCGCGTCGTATTCCTCGACCAGGGCCGTCTGCTGGCCGACCTGCCGACCGCGAAGTTCTTCGCCGCCGACGGCGGCCTGGCGCATCCGCGCATCACCCAATTCCTTACCCGTATGAGTAAATCATGAAAATGCTGCTTGCAAACGCCGAGGCCTGGCCCGGTTTCGATACCACCGTGGCGCAATTGAAGGACGGCGGCGCCGGCCTGGACGCCATGGTGGCCGGCATCGCCAAGGTGGAGCGCGAGGCCAAGGTGCGCAGCGTCGGCTACGGCGGCTGGCCCAATATGCTGGGCGAGATGGAGTTCGACGCCGGCGTGATGGACGGCACCACCCGCGACGTCGGCGCGGTCGGCGCGGTGCCGGCCACCCTGCCCGTCTCCGCGCTGGCGCTGGAAGTGATGCGCAATTTGCCGCACGTGATGCTGACGGGCGCCGGCGCGCGCCGCTTCGCGACCGAACGCGGCTTCGCTATCGACGAGACGCTGCACCCGGACAGCAAGCGTGTTTGGTGGGAGCGCCTGCAAAAAGAGATGTCGCCCGAGCAGTTGGCGGCCTTCCCCGACATTGCGCTGGCGCCGCTCAGCAACGCCATCACCGACCCGGAACGGGTGCGCGACACCACCGTCTTCCTCGGCCGCGACGCGAGCGACGGCATCGGCGTGGTCACGTCGACGTCGGGCTGGGCGTGGAAGTATCCGGGCCGCCTGGGCGATTCCCCCATCGTCGGCGCGGGGTTTTACGCGGACAGCCGCTACGGCGCCGCCGCCTGCACCCACACCGGCGAGATGACGATGCGCTGCGGGACCTCGCGCAGCATCGTGCTGGCGCTGCGCCTCGGTCATTCGCTGGGGGACGCCGTCAAGCTGGCGGTCGAGGAGCTGGGTGAATTGACCACCGGTTTCCTGGCCGGGGTGGTAATCCATGCCATGGACGCCAAGGGCAATCACAAAGTCGTGAGCTTCCGCTGCGAAGAAGAGATACGCTACTGGTATTGGGACGAGCGCATGGCCGCTCCGGAATTGCGCATCGCTGACAAAGCTTAAACCATCAAAGGACAGCACATGCATACGTTGAAACGCTACGCCGCCACCGCAGCTGTCGCACTGGCCGCCGTGATCGCGGCACAGGGCTCCGCCGTCGCCGGCCGCATCGAAGAAATCAAGGCCCGCGGTTATGTGCGCATCGGCGTTTCGCTCGGCGGCGAACCGGTCGGCTTCCGCAACGCGAAGAACGAGCCGGTCGGCTACGACGTCGATGTCGCCACGCAGCTGGCGGCGAAGCTGGGCGTGCCGGTGCGCTTCTCGGATGTGTCGAGCGATGCCCGCATCTCGATGCTGATGTCCAGGCAGCTGGACGTGGTGGTGGCCAATGTGTCGATCACGCCGCAGCGCTCGCGCGTGGTGGACTTCTCGGCGCCGTACAACCAGGCCGGTTTGCGCGTGATCGTGCAGAAAAGCGCCGGCGTCAAGACGGTCAAGGATTTGAACGGCAAGCGGGTCGTGGTCGGACGCGGCACGACAGCCGACGCCTTTCTGCGGCAAGCCGCGCCGCAGGCGATTTTCATTTACACCGACACCTTCGCGCCGGACGGCGTGCTGATGTTGCAGCAAAAGCGCGCCGACGCCGGCGTCGAGGATTCGTCGCTGCTCGACTACCTCGCCAGCAAGAACCCGCAGTTGGAGACGCTGCCGGGACTGTATGCGAATTCGCCGATCGGCATCGCCATCGCCAAGGGCGATCCGGCGCTGCTCCAGTTCATCAACAACTTCGTCGCCGACTACGTCAAGTCCGGCGCCTACGAGGCCAATTACAAAAAATGGTGGGGCCCGAACAACGTGCCGCCCAAGCTGTAACGTCTAGCCGGTCAGGCGCGGCACGTAGCGGGTGGCGACCAGCACATGGCCGCCGCCTGAGGCTAGGCCGGCCGGGTCGTTGAGGATGCGGACGATCTGCGCCACGTATTCCTTGCGGTCGGCGCCGATCGACGAAATCGGATAGGCGTCGAACTGAGTCAGCGAGATGTTGTCGAAGCCGTAGAGACGGAAACGCGCCGGCCGGTGATCCGGAAAATGCTGGCGGTGCGCGTCGAGCACGCCCATCGCCATCGCGTCCGAGGTGCAGAACACCGCGCCGGTGGTGTCGACATCGATCTGCCGCGCCAGTTGTCGCCCGCTGGCATAGGAATAATCGCCCGCCAGTTCGGCCAGCAGCTCGATGCCGTGCGCTTGCAGCGCGGCGCGGTAAGACGCCACGCGCGCCTGTTCCACCAGCGACATCATGCGGCCGGTCAGCAGCATCGCGCTGCGCACGCCCTTGGCCGCCGCGTCGGCCACGGCTTCTCCGATCCCTTTCGCCTCGTCCATCGTGACCGATGCCGCGCCGGCGTCGTGATGGCCGTTCAGCATCAGCACTGCGTTATTGCGGAACATGGTGCGCATCGTCGCCGCGTCGGCGAAGTCGGCGAATACCAACGCCGCATCGACGTGATAGGCGACGCCGTCGCGCAAAAAGCGCTCCGCGTCCTCGCCGGCGCCGACGCGGATGAAGATCACCTGCTTGCCGATGGCCTGTATCTCCGTCAGCAGCAGGTCGAACAGATCGAGATCCGACAAGTCATGGATATGGTTAACCAGGATGGCCACCAGGTTGACGCTCTTGTTGGCCAGGCCGCGCGCCAGGGAATTCGGCCGGAAGCCGAGAGTCTCGGCGGCCCGCATCACACGCTCTCGCTTGTCGGCGGACACCGGCCGGGGCTGCGCCGACAAGGCCCGCGACGCGATCGCGCGCGAAACGCCGGCCAGCGCGGCGACGTCGGACAAGGTTGGTTCCGGGGCGGATTTCGGGACAGTGCTCATTGCATGATTATAGACGCACACAGTGCCCTAACCCACAGACGGCACGGACAAAACCTCATACTCTATGGGTATGAAAAAGTATCGTAAACAAGATTTCGACACCGCCGATGTGCGCCGCCTGCTGGAACCGGGGCCGGTGGTGCTGGTCAGCTCCGCCTGGAACGGCAAGACCGACATCATGACCATGGGCTGGCACATGATGATCGGCTTCACGCCCGCGCTGTTCGGCTGCTACATCGATGAAAGCAATCATAGCCATGAGCTGGTCCGGCGCAGCAAGGAGTGCGTGATCAACCTGCCGACCGCAGACCTGCTGGAACAGGTGATCGGCATCGGCAATTGCAGCGGCGCCGACAGCGACAAGTTCGCGCTGTTCGGCCTGACGCCGGAACCGGCCATTGAAGTGCGGGCGCCGCTGATCGCCGAGTGCTACGCCAGCTTCGAATGCAGGCTGGCCGACGCCGAGCCGAATCCGAATGGCTCGCTGTTCGTCTGGCAGATAGTGCGCGCCCATGTCGCCAGGACGCCCAAGCTGCCGAAGACGCTGCACTATCGCGGCGATGGGCAGTTCATGATCTCCGGCCGCGAAATCGACAGCCGCCGACAGTTTCCCAATCAGGCCAAGTAATAAACAAGGAGGCGGTGTGGGTACAAACCAGTGGTTTCTGCTGATCGGCTGCGTGATGCTGGCGCGAGGACTGGCGGCGACCACGATCTCGCGCTCGCCGTTCACGTCGGCAATCGTGTATCTCGGCGTCGGCATCCTGTTCGGCCCGAGCGTCTTGAATGTCTTTGGCTTCGATCCCACCACCCAATCCGCCCTGCTAAAGCTTTTGACCGAAATCGCCTTGCTGATTTCACTCTTCTCGGCCGGGATCAAGATGCCGGTGCCGTTCAAGTTCCGGCGCTGGGATGTGCCGCTGCGGCTGGCGTGGCTGTCGATGTCGCTGACGGTGGGTATGGTGGCGCTGTTCGGCTACTACGTGCTCGACCTGCCGGCCGGCGCCGCCGTGCTGTTGGGCGGCATACTTGCGCCGACCGATCCTGTGCTGGCCACCGACGTACAGGTGCGCCACGCCGGCGACAAGGACCAGCTGCGCTTCACGCTGACCTGCGAAGCCGGCATGAACGACGGCAGCGCCTTCCCCTTTGTGATCCTGGGCCTCGGCATGCTGGGCCTCGGCGACACCGGCGACTATCATCTGCACTGGCTGCTGGTCGATGTGCTGTGGGCCACGGGTGGCGCTGTGCTGGTCGGCGTGGCCGCCGGCGCGGGCCTGGCGCGGCTGGGCTGGAAACTGCGTATTGTCGAACCGCGCCACGAGATCATGGACGACCTGGTCGGCCTCGGCATGATCGCCGTCGTCTACGGCACGGCGAGCCTGATCAAGGCATCCGGCTTCCTGGCGGTGTTCTTCGCCGCAGTCGCGCTGCGCCAGACCGAATTGATCCTGGCTGGCGCCCCCAAGGACCGTCACGGCCTGATGGAGCCGGACACCGCGAAATCCGAAGTGGCCAAGGCCAGCGAGACGCACGAAGCCCCGCTCACCGTCAGCGCCGAGTCGCTGGTGTTCAAGGAACACCTGGAGCGCCTGTCCGAACTGACGCTGGTGCTGGTATTGGGCGGCATGCTGACGCTGAAGGAGATGCCGTGGGAAGCGCTGGCCCTGGCCGCCTTCCTGTTCGTGATCGCGCGGCCGGTCAGCGTCCACCTCGGCCTGATCGGCAGCGACACCAGCATGCGCCTGCGCGGCATGACCGGCTGGTTCGGCGTGCGCGGCATCGGCTCGATCTTCTACCTGGTGTTCGCCATCGAGGCCGGCCTGCCCGCCGACCTCGCGGTCAGGCTGACGAACATCTCGCTGTTCGTCATCATGCTGTCGATCCTGGTGCACGGTTTCAGCGTCAAGCCCTTGATGGACCGACGTTAGTTCGCGCCGGCGCCCTCCACGTACACTTCGTCGGCGCAGCCGATCTCGCGCGACGAAGCCGGCGATGCACTGCCCACCATCGTGGTCAGGTCGCGCTCCGCGCTGAATTCCAGCGGCAGCGAGACGCGGATCTCTTGCAGGTATTTGTGCTGCGTGCAGACCAGCGTGATGCTGCCCGCCACCTTGTCGCCGTAGCGCGCCTTGACGCGGTCGAAGAATTCGCTGACGCGGAACGATTTGCCGACGCTGCCCAGCACGATCTTGCCGACTTCCGAATCGTTGACCACCTTGACCGCCGATACGGCCTTGATGAAGTACTCGTCCGGCGGCAGCGACTGGCATTTGCCATGCTTGTTCCACTCGTACGCGCCGAACGTGCGCTCATAGAAGAAGTTGGGCATCCACGGCGCGACCTTGTCGATGGTCTCCTTGGTCAGCGCGAAAGCTTCGCCGGTGCAGCTGCCGTACTGCGTGCCGCACTCCTTCTTGTTCGGCCACAGGCCGTGCAGGCTCAGGGTCTTGGCCGGCAGCGCGCCTTTGTTCATGGCGTCGCATTCCGGCTTGGTGCCCTTGTAGCTGACGTGCTCGCAGAAGCCCGGCTGCCACGTGATCGCCAGCACATAACTGTCCTGCTTGTTGGCGACGCTGCAAACACCGCCGCCGTCGCGCGGAATGGCGGCCTGCTTGTCTTCCAGCGCCGGCGTGCCGCAGCCGCGCTGCACCCAGCGCAGCGATGGTTGCGCGCCGGGCACTTCCACCCGCACCCAGTCGTAATCGGCTTTATTGATTTCACGCACCACATAAGCCGTGCCCGGCGCGACCTGCACGGCGCCCGGATTGCTGCGCTTGGCAAAGGAGGAGAACGCTTCGCAACTCTTGGTGGCGGTGAAGGTGCCACCGGCGGATTCGCTGGCGCCGCAATCCAGCACGGTAAAGGCAAACAGGACAATTGCTAACTGGCGATGCATGGGGTCTCCTACGGTTTGCCAAATGAAAACATTTTACAACGCTTGACGGCCTAGTCCTACGCGCACGCCTCAAGAACGCTGATAGCGTCTCCTGGAAAGATTGGTTAGGATACAACTCAGCCTTTTTCCCTCCTAGGAGCAAACCATGAAACAGCTACACCTCACCGGCAAGATTGCATGTGCAGTGGTACTGACGGCCGCCGCCGTCGCAGGTTGCAAGGATAAGGACCCGGTTACGCCGCCGACTCCTTCGGTGGAAACGCCAGCCGTGACGCCGGCCCCGACTCCGGCGCCCGATGCCAGCGCGACGCCGCCAGCAGCCACCCCGGCGCCGGATGCTGCGGCACCCGCTCCGGCGCCAGCGCCCGAGCCAGCACCGCCGGCACGTTAAGTTCGCTTCAAGACCAGTTGCGCCGCGATCAGATCGCTCAAGGCGGTGCCGACCGATTTGAACAAAGTGATCTGATCGCGACCGCGCCGGCTGCTTGCAGCGGCGCGGCACAAGTCCTTGAGCTCTCCTGCGATGGCGTCGGCGCGGAACTCGCCTTCCGCGATCGGGATCAGCAACTCGCCAGCTTCACGCAGCACATTGTCGAGGCTATCGACATAGACGGTGCTGTTCGCAACCAGCGCGCTGTCGCACTCGCGACGGTCGGGACTGTGATTGCCCAGCAGATCGACATGGCAGCAGGCGGCGATCCACGCGCCGTGCAGCAGCGGCGTCGCGGAGCCGGTCGCGCTGACGATGATGTCGGCGCTGGCCGCATGCGGCTCGATGTCGTCGACACTAATAAATTCCACCTCCGGATGGCTGGCTTGCAAGCGGGCTTGTAGTGCGCTTGCCTTGGCGCCGTCACGTCCCCACAGCCGGACCCGCTTCAGGCCGCGCACCGAGAGATGGGCGGCGACCAGAAACGGCGCCAGCTTCCCGGTCCCCAACAGCAGCAACTCGGTCGCGTCGGACCGCGACAGATGGCGCGAGGCCAGCGCAGAGACGGCCGCCGTACGCCAGTAGGTGACCGAGGTGCCGTCGACCAGCGCCATCGGCACGCCATGGGCGCGGTCGAACAACAGTATTTTCGAATACAGCGACGCGAAACCGGCCGCCTCGTTTTCCGGGAAATAGGTAAAGGCCTTGAGGCCGATCAGCGTATCGTTCCACGCCGGCAGCAGCGCGAAGCCGTCATGGGAGGACGATGCCGCGCCGCCCAGTTGAAACACCTGACGCGGCGGCATGCCGTAATCGCTGCGGAAGCCCGCTTCCAGCGCATCGATCAGGCTGGGGAAATCCAGCACCGCGTCGACCTGGCCTGCTTCGATGATTTTCATGTGAGCTCCTTTGGCTGTCACCAGTCCAGCTTTTGACGGATGAAGGCGGTCAGCAGGTCCGCATTGGCCTGGTGATGGCGCACGCGCGGGTGCGCGGTGTAGCCGGTGAATTCGAACATCAGCGTGTCGATGCGCTGGTCGTTCTGCTCCTCGCGGATCTGCGCCACAGCGCTACGCACGTAGTCCGGCCACTTGGAACCGGGACGGATCATGTCCATGCTACCGAGCGCGCAGACGATGTAAGCCTTCGGATACAGCGCGCGGATCTTTTGCACGAACCGCTTGTAGGCCTGCACGCGCTGCGCGTCGTCGGGCATCGGCACCAGGCGCTTGTGGTCGTCGATCAGCCAGTGGTCGTTCTGCATCAGGTTGATGACCACCACGTCCGGCGTCCAGCTGCCGAAGTCCCACTTGCTGTCGTTCTTGCCGACCGCACTCAATTGTCCGTAGAAATCCGGCATGGTGAACGGGAACCAGCTGATCATCACGCCGATGCCGCTTTGCGAAATGATATGCGCCTCGGCATCCAGATTGCGCGCCGTGATCGACGCATACGACATGAAATTGTTCTTTTCATTCAGCAGATGATCGGGCTGGCCGTCGGCCGCCTCGTTGCCCATGCCGCTGGTGATCGAATCACCGAAGAACTCGATGCGGCGCTGCTTGCGCGGCGGCGGCGCCAGCAGCTTGCCGCCGTCGGCCAGCTCCAGCCCGAGGAAGGCGGTGGCGCCCTCCTCGCCTTCGGTGCGCTTGGTGATCAGGAAGCGGTGCGGCCCAGGCGCCAGGTCGGATGCCACCGGATAGGTCTTGCCGCCCTTGGCCGCTTCGACAATCACCGGATGCGCCAGGTCGCCGTCGATGAACACGTTGAAAAAGTTTTTGCCCAAGACGTCGTCCAGCTTGATGGCCAGGCTGCCGCCGGTGAAATTTCCCTCGATGCTGGTGCCGGGCCAGGACAGCTGCGGCGCCGCGCGCTCGGTGAAGTCCACCCGGCCGATGTATTGCAACTGGGCGTCGTCGGGCTGGACGGCGGTGGCGGCCAAGGTTTGGCCGGCCCACAGGATGGCGCTCATCACGAGCAGTTTGAAGGTATGCATAGGGCTCTGTCGCAAAAAACGACAACATTACCATCACAACGAAGCGCTGTGCGAAAATGCCGAGCGTTGCCACAGCCGTAAAGCCCAGCATGATCCAGTCCGCCGCCTCTCCCCTGTCCCCGCGCGATGCCCGCCGTATCGAGCGCTATGCCGCCCTGGCCGAGGCGTCGCGCTTCCTGCATCCGGTACAACAAGCCTTGCTGCACCGGCGCGGCTGGCTGAAGATGCTGGCGCCGCGCGCCAGCGGCGGCGCCGAGCTGCCCTTGCCGCAAGTGGTGCGTCTGGAGGAGGCGGTGGCGGGCGTCGACGGCAGCATGGCCTGGGTATTGACGCTGTGCGCCGGCGCCGGCTGGTTCGCCGGCTTCCTGCCGCCGGACCTCGCGCGCGGGATCATCGGCACCCACCGCGTTTGCCTGGGTGGCAGCGGTGCGCCGACCGGCCACGCCGAACAGGACGGCGACGGCTGGCGCATCACCGGCAGCTGGGACTACGCCAGCGGTGCGCCGATGGCGACCCATTTCACCTTGAATGCCGTACTGCGCGCCAATGGTCAGCCGCTGCTCGACGAGCATGGGGCGCCGCGCATCCGCGCCTTCCTGGTGCCGGCGGCGCAGGTACAGATCGTGCCGTCGTGGCGCAGCATCGGCATGCGCGCCAGCGCGTCGCACAGCTACCGTATCGATAATCAATGGGTGGACCAGCGGCACGGCTTCACCATCAGCCCGGCCGCGGCCACCGCCGATGGCCCCCTGTATCGCTATCCGTTTTATTCGCTGGCCTTCGTCACGCTGGCGGCGAACGTCGCGGGCATGGCCGGCCACTTCCTGCGCCTGGCGCCGCCGTGCATGGGCCGCCGCCGGCATGCGGTCAAAAACCTGCCGTTGCTGGACGTGCCCGAAGTCGCCGCGCTGCTGCGCGACAAGGAAGAGGCGCTGGCCACGGCCCGCGCACATTTCTACGCCGAGCTGGATCGCAGCTGGACGCTGGTGGCGTCCGGCACGCGGTTGGCGCCGGACGATGCGCTGTCGGTGCAGACCGCCTCGTTGGCGCTGGTGGCAGCGTCGCGCGCGGCGGTCGATGAGCTCTATCCCTACTGCGGCCTGTACGCCGCGCACGAGGACAGCACCATCAACCGGGTCTGGCGCGACTTCCACACCGCCAGCCAGCACACGCTGCTGTTGCCGTGATCACTTGAGCACACGCTGCGCCAGCATCGTCACCGCGCCGATCAAGGAAAGGACCAGAAGGAACGCGAAGTAATCCAGGCTGGCCAGCAAGGTCGCCTGCTGGATCAACTGCTGCGCCAGCTGGCCGACCGCTAGTTGCGCCGCTTGGGCGCCGTGGCTGGCGCTTAGTGCCGAAGTCAGCTCCCCGGCCGCTTCGGCGAAGGCGGTGTCGCCGGGGCTGAAACGCGCCGTCAACGCCGTGTAATGCTCGCCGCTGCGCCATTGCAGGCTCAAGGCCGCGCCAGCGACGCCGGCGGCGATCCCGAACTGCGACATCATGTTTTTCAGCTGCTGGCCGTGGCTGAACGCCTGCGCATCGGCCTGCAAGCCGGTGAAGGCTTGCAGGGCGGTGGTCGCCATGACCAGGATGATGAAGGCGCCATAGCCGGCGACGGCGGGAAACACGTCGCGCCACAAGTCGGCGTCGCCGTTGAGGCGCGTCAGCAGGCCGCCGCAAGCCGCCAGCAGCACGAAGCCGGCCACGTAGAATTTTTTCGGGGACGGATCCTTCGGCATGATGCTGGCCATGGTCCAGAACGCGACCAACGCCGCCAGCAGGCCGGCGCCCTGCACCATGCCCGCCACCTGCCAGCTGAAGCCAAGCGCGCGCTGGGTCAGCACCGGCAACATATAGTTGTTCGCGCCCAGCACCATGTAGCACAGCGTGAACAGCGCCAGTCCGGACAGGTAGCGCGGCTGGCCCAGCCGCGCCAGCACCAGCAGCGGATGCGCTTGCCGGCGTTGGTGGTAAACGAAGTACCACAGCAAGGCGCTGCCGGCGGCGAAGGTGGCCAGCAGCGGCAGCGCGTCGTGGTAGAAATCGTAGGTCGCGCGCTGCAGCGCGTACAAGGTCAGGAAGCAGCCGCCGACCAGAGCCAGCATCGCCAGCGGATGGCCGCCGGAGCGCTGATCGCGCGGCGCGCGCTCGGTGGGCAGGCACAGCGTGGCGAAGCCGGCGGCGGTCACGGCGGCGACGCCGAGGATGCCGAAGATCATGCGCCACTGGTCGCGTGTGACCATTTCCCCCGCCAGCCACGGCGCCAGCGCATTGCCGAGCGCCAGCGCGGTGGCGAATACCTTGATGCCGAGGAAGCGGCGCGGCGTCGGCGGCATCAGCGTGATCAGCACACGGGCGCTGGTCATGAAGGCCGCGCCGCCCAGGCCCATCACCGCGCGGCCGAACAGGAACTGGCCGAAGCCGTCGCTGCCGCCGCAGATCGCGGCGCCGGCGACGAACACCGCCACCGACGCCAGGATGAAGCCGCGCCAGCCCATGCGCTCCACCAGCCAGCGCTGTTGCGAAATGGTCGCCACCGCCACCACGGCGTACACCACCGTGGCCAGCGTGAACTCCTCCGGCGACGCGCCGATATGCCCCATGATCGGACCGGCGCCGAAGGCGATCATGCCGGCGTGCAGGAACTCGATACCGTTGAGCAGGAAGATCGTGGCCAGCAGCGTCTTCTCGCGCGGGTGCTTGGGCGACACCATGTCAGTCCGCCTTGACCAGACGCTGCGAGCCGAGATTGGCGGCGATCACCTTCTGCACCAGCTGATCGGCCTGTTCCAGTTCGGCGGCGAACACGGTGGTCTCGTAGTGTGGGCGCTCGGCGACGGAGTTCATCGCCAGCGCGCCGCTGCGGTCGGCGGTGTCGACCGAGACACGCATCGACAGCCCGACCTTGAGCGGATGCGCCGCCAGCTCCTTCGGATCGAGCGCGATGCGCACCGGCACCCGCTGCACCACCTTGATCCAGTTGCCGGTAGCGTTCTGCGCCGGCAGCAAGGCGAAAGCGCTGCCGGTGCCGGCGTCGGTGCCGATCACGCGGCCGCGGTAGCGCACTTCCTTGCCGTACAGGTCGGCGTGCAGCTCGACCGGCTGGCCGATGCGGATCTCGCCCAGCTGCGATTCCTTGAAATTGGCGTTGACCCACATCTGCTCCGGCGGCACGATGGACATCAGCGCGGTGCCGGCGTTGACGCGCTGGCCCAGCTGCACGCTGCGCTTGGTGACCAGTCCGCTGACCGGCGCGCGCAGCGTGGTGCGCGACGCGGCCACGTAGGCGTCGCGCAGTTGCGAGATCGCGGCCAGCACGTCCGGATGTTCGGCGATGCTGGTCTGGTCGGTCAGCGCGCTGGCGCCGATCGCCTGTTGCTCGGCCACGGTCAGCGCGGCGCGGGCGGTGCGCACCGCATCCTCGGCGTGGCTGATGTCCTCGCCCGACACCGCGCCGCTGCCGGCCAGTTGATTGCGGCGCGCCAGGTCCGCCTCCGCGCGCGCCAGGTCGGCAGCGCGCAAGGTGATATTGGCCTTGCCCTGGCTGGCGTTGGCGAACTGCGAGCGTACCTGCCGCACCGCCTTCGACAACTGCGCCTCGGCCCTCGCCAGCGCCAGCTGCGCGTCGACCGGGTTGAGCCGCACCAGCACCTGGCCGGCCTTGACGTAGTCGGTGTTGTCGGCGCCGATGGCGGTGACGCTGCCGTTCAGTTGCGGCGTCACCTGCACCACGTTGCCGTCGACGTAGGCGTCCTCGGTGTGCTGGCGGCCATCCGGGGCCAGCATCAGCCAGGCGGCGACGGCCGCGCCGCTCAGCAGCACGGCGGCGCCGATGTTTTTTGCGCTCAATGCGCGCGCGGCCGGCTTGGTTTCCGCCGGAGTTGGAGTGGTCTGGGTCATGGCGTTCACCGGGAAGAGAAGGTTGATTCGGGCTGGTAGCCGCCGCCGAGGGCGCGCACCAGTTGCATGTCGAGGTCGAAGGCGCGGGTGTCGAGTTCGATCTGGGCGCGCTGCTGGGCCAGCACTTGCAGCTCGGCCGACAGCACCTGCAGATAATTACCGAGGCCGCCGCTGTAGCGCTGCGCCGCCAGGTCATAGGCTTGCTGCGCGGTGGCGGTGGCCTCGGCCTGCAAGACACTGCGCTGTTGCAGCCACTGGATCGACACCAGCTGGCTGACCACGTCGCGCACCGCTTCGGTCAAGGCCAGGTTGTAGCCTTCGACCGCGACGTCGTAGTCGGCGTTGCGCAACGCCAGATTGCTGCGCAGCCGGCCGCCGTCGAAGATCGGCAGGCTCAGGTTGGAACCGGCGCTGGCGATGGCGCTGCCGGCGTTGAGGAACTGGCCGAAGCCCAGCGTCTGCAAACCGACCAGCGCGGTCAGGTTGAAGCTAGGATAGAACTGCGCCTTGGCGACGCCGATGTCGCTGCGCAGTGCTTCGACGCGCCAGCGTTGCGCCACCACATCGGGACGGCGGGCGATGAGTTCGCTCGACAAGGTGCTCGGCAGCTCGGCCGGACGCACGCTTTGCAATTGCGGGCGGGTGATCGTCGCGCCGCGATCGGGGCCGGCGCCGGTCAGCGCCGCCAGCTGGGTCTGCGCCAGCTGGATCGCTTCGCCAAGCGCCGCGATCTCGCCCTTGGCGACCGGGATGCCCAGTTCGGATTGCTTCAGCTCCGCCTCGGAATCCAGTTTGGCCGCCAGCCGTTTGCGCGTCAGGGACAGGATCTCCTGGCGCTGGCGCAGCACCGACACCGCCAGCTCGCGCTGCGCATGCAGTTGCGACAGTTTCAGATAGGACTGCGTCAACGCCACCATCAACACCAGCCGCGCGGCTTCCGCATCGACCTCCGCGGCGAGGCGGCGGCCCAGCGCCGCGTCCACTGCGGCCTGGTTCTTGCCCCAGAAGTCCAGTTCATACGAAAAATTCAGCGACGCCTCGTTGCTCCAGTTCCAGCTGCCGGCCAGCGGCTTGGGAACGTTGCTGTGCTCGCTGAAGCGCTGGCGGTTGCTGCGCGCGCCGCCGTTGACCTGCGGCGACAGCGCCGACTCGGCCAGTCCCTCGACCGCCGCCGCCTGGCGCACGCGGGCGGCGGCGATGCGCATGGTCGGGCTGGCGGCCAACGCTTCGGCCGCCAGCTGGTTCAGTTGCGCGTCGCCGTAGCGGCGCCACCAGTCGTGCGCCGGCCAAGCGGCCGGAGTCACGGCGACATCGGCCAGCGTTGCCGACGCGGACAGCCTGGCGCCGTCCTGCAAAGCCGCCGACGGGCGCAGGCCGCCGTCGCTGGCGCAGCCGGACAACAGCGCCAGCGTCGCGGCCATTGCCGTGGCCAGCGCCGTGGTGCGGGCGAATCGGGTGGTGATTTTTGTCATGGTGGACCTCGGAAATACTCCTGCCTAGGCAGGCATTTAGCTAAAAAAAATCAGGGGGACGAGCCGTCGATAATACGTCGCAAATATCCTTGCAGTTGCAGCGCCTCCTCCTCGCTGAAGCCTTGCAGCGAACGGGCGTGCACGGTGCGCGCGGCCTGCATCACACGTGGATACAGCGCCGTGCCTTCGTCGGTCAGTTCGAGGATCTGGCTGCGGCGATCCTCGGCGCAGCGCACGCGGCGGATGATGCCCTTCTCCTCCACCCGGTCCAGCAGGCGCTTCATGGCGCCGCTGTCGTAGCCGAGGAAGGCGGAAAACTCGGTCAGCGTGCGGGCGCGCTTGTGGGCGATGCCGACCACCACCAGGAACTGGGCGGCCGTCAGGTTCAAGGGCGCCATCTCGTTTTCCATGTCGGCCAGGAAGGTGTTGCGCGCCTGAACCAGCAGGAAGCCGAGGCCGCCACCAAACATTTTATTCCATTCCAGGGAGGGGTCAAATTTCATGATCAGGCCCTATGTAAAATTTAGCTGCTTAGGCAGGCAAATCCATTATACACAGTTTTCGTGGCGCAGTGCGTCCACCATCAAAGTGAAGGCGGACGACGGGTGGCGCCGGCTCGGATAGTAGAGATGGTAGCCGCTGGTGGCGGGACACCAATCGTCGAGCACGGCCACCAGCCGGCCGGCCTCGATATGGGGGCGCACCTGATCCTCGGGCATGAAGGCGAGGCCCAACCCGTCCAGCGCCGATTGCAAGCGCAGCGCGAGGTTGTTGAACACCATCTGCCCGTCCACCCTGACCTTGACGTCCTTGCCGTCTTTGGCGAACTCCCATATGTAGAAGCCGCCGTGGGTGGGCAAGCGCATGTTGATGCAATTATGCTGCGTCAGCTCCTGCGGCATCGCCGGTACGGGATGGCGCGCGAAATATGCCGGCGAAGCCACCACCAGCCAGCGCAAGTCGGGGCTGATGCGTACCGCGATCATGTCCTTGGCCACCTGGTCGCCCAGGCGCACGCCGGCATCGTAGCGGTCGGCCACGATATCGGTCATGCGGTTTTCGGCGATGATTTCCACCTTGATGTCAGGATATTGCGGCAGCAGGCCCAGCAGCGCCGGTTGCAGCACCGTCAACGCGGAGTGCTCGCCGGCGCTGATGCGTATGGTGCCGGCCGGTTTCAGACGGCGCTCGCTCAACATCGCCAGTTCGGCATCGATCTCTTCAAAGCGCGGCGCCACCGTGCGCAGCATCTGCTCCCCCGCTTCGGTCGGCGAGACGCTGCGCGTGGTACGCAGCAACAATCGCATGTCCAGCCGTTGCTCCAGGGTGCGGATGGTTTGGCTGAGCGCCGACTGTGAGACACCCAGCTTCGCCGCGGCCTTGGTGAAGCTGCCCTCTTTCGCCACCGCGATGAAAGCGAGGATCTCGTTATAGTTCGATGGTTGCATTGATTAGTTCCGCTAATAAGTCCATGCCGACTTTACCATCTATTCGCACGATTGAGCAGCCGGTACATTAGGCAGCTACCGAAGGAGCCATACATGAATCAATCTCTATTCATGGCGGGGGTGCTGATGCTGGCCAGCGCAACGCCCCACGCCGCCGAACCGATCAAGGAAAAGTCATCCATGCAAGCCGAACACACACTGTCCGCCAGCCGCCTGGCGATCGCTCCCATCGGCGCCTTCGCGGCGACCGGCAATCTGCCCGCGCTGCATGCCGCGCTGGACCAGGGCCTCGACGCCGGGTTGAGCGTCGGCGACTGCAAGGAAATCCTGGTGCAGCTCTACGCCTACGCAGGCTTTCCACGCAGCCTGAACGCGCTGGGCGAATTGATGAAAGTGCTGGAGGAACGCAAGGGACGCGGCATCGCCGATGCACCGGGCAGCCTCCCCGGCCCGGTTCCGTCCGGCGACGCCATGTTCGCGCTGGGCACGGCCAACCAGACCAAACTGGTTGGTGCGCCGGTCAAAGGCCCGGTGTTCGAGTTCGCGCCGGCGATCGACCAGTTCCTCAAGACCCATTTGTTCGGCGATATTTTCAGCCGCGACAATCTCGACTGGCAAAGCCGCGAACTGGCGACGGTCGCCGCGCTGGCGGCGATGAGCGGGACCGAGCCGCAACTGCTATCGCACCTGCGGGTCAGCCTGAATGTCGGCCTCACTCCGCAGCAGCTCAAGCAATTCATACAAGTGTTGGCGCTGAAGGTGGACGTGGGCGCGTCCCAACGCGCGCAGGCCGCGCTGGAGAAAGCGTCATGATGGAATACGTCACGCTGAACAACGGTCTGAAGATGCCGCTGCTGGGCTTTGGCGTGTTCCAGATTCCCGACCCCGCCGAATGCAAGCGTTGCGTGATCGACGCGATTACTTCGGGCTACCGCCTGCTCGATACGGCGACCTCGTACCTCAACGAGACGGCGGTCGGCGCCGGCATGCGCCACAGCGGCGTCGCCCGTGAGGAGCTGTTCGTCACCAGCAAGCTGTGGGTGCAGGACACCGGCTACGAGAAAACCAAACTGGCCATCGACAAATCGCTGCAGCGACTGCAATGTGATTATCTGGATATGTACCTGATCCACCAGCCATTTGGTGACGTGTACGGATCCTGGCGCGCGATGGAGGAAGCCTATCGCGGCGGCAAGCTGCGCGCCATCGGCGTCAGCAATTTTCACACCGACCGGTTGATGGATCTGATCGCGTTCAACGAGGTGACCCCGGCGGTCAATCAGGTCGAGGTCAATCCGTTTCACCAACAAGACGACGCCGCAGTCTTCATGCAGGCGAACGGCGTTCGGGCGGAGGCATGGGCGCCTTTCGCCGAGGGCAAGAACAATCTGTTCCACAACACGCTGCTGGAGGGCATCGCGTCCAAACATGGCAAATCGATAGGCCAAGTGGTGCTGCGCTGGCTGCTGCAGCGAAGGATAGTCTCGCTGGCCAAGACCACCCGTCGCGAACGCATGGCGGAAAACCTCGACATTTTCGACTTCGAGCTTGACCACGCCGACATGGCAGCCATCGCCACGCTTGAAACCGGCGCCAGCAGCTTCTTTTCTCATCGCGATCCGGCCATCGTCAAGTGGATGAAGGAACGAAAGCTTGATCTATGACTCATCACTTAAAGGAAGCGACACCATGAATGAAGCATGCGACATCAAGATGACCCGGCGCGCGATGTTAAAGGCCGGCGCCCTGTCGGCCGGCGCCGCCGCCGTGCCGTCGCTGGCGGCGACGCAACCGAGCAGCGGCGCCGTCGTCGCCGGCGTGCCGGTGATGAACAAGGTATCGCTCACCGTGAACGGCGCCAGACACCAGCTGGAGCTCGATACCCGCACCACGCTGCTCGACCTGTTGCGCGAACATCTGCACCTGACCGGCACCAAGAAAGGCTGCGACCACGGCCAATGCGGCGCCTGCACCATCATGCTTGACGGTCGCCGCATCAATTCCTGCCTGACCCTGGCCGTCATGCACGACGGCGCCGCGATCACCACCATCGAAGGTCTGGGAACGCCGCAAAAGCTGCATCCGATGCAGGCCGCCTTCATCAAGCACGACGGCTACCAGTGCGGCTACTGCACGCCCGGCCAGATCTGCTCCGCCATCGCGGTGCTGGACGAAATCAGACAAGACATACCCAGCCATGTCACCCACAACCTCACCGAGCGCCCGCTGCTGAGCGTCGAGGAAATCCGCGAACGCATGAGCGGCAATATCTGCCGCTGCGGCGCCTACTCCAACATCGTCGACGCCATCGCCGACGTGGCCGGAGGCGCGGCATGAGAACCTTCTCCTACGAGCGCGCCGCCTCGCCCGCCGAAGCGGCTGCGGCGGCGCAGCGTACGCCCGGCGCGCGCTTCATCGCCGGCGGCACCAATCTGCTGGACCTGATGAAGCTGGAGATCGAGACGCCGCTGCATCTGATCGACGTCAACGGCCTGGCCCTGGACCGGATTGACCCGCTGCCCGGCGGCGGCCTGCGGATCGGCGCTTTGGTGCGCAATACCGATCTGGCGGCGGACCAGCGCGTACGGCGCGACTACGGCGTGCTGTCGCGCGCATTGTTGGCCGGCGCCTCTGCGCAGTTGCGCAACAAGGCCACCACCGCCGGCAATCTGCTGCAACGTACGCGCTGCGCCTACTTCTACGACACCAACCAGCCGTGCAACAAGCGCGTGCCCGGCAGCGGATGTTCCGCCATCGGCGGATTCAGCCGTCAGCACGCGGTCATCGGCACCAGCGGCGCCTGCATCGCCACCCATCCGAGCGACATGGCGGTGGCCATGCGCCTGCTCGACGCCGGCGTGGAGACGGTGCGGGCCGGCGGCGCCACCCGCGTCATCCCGATCGCGGACTTCCATCGCCTTCCCGGCGATACGCCGCATCTCGACTCGGTGCTGGAGGCGGGCGAGTTGATCACCGCCGTGACCTTGCCGGCGCCGTTGGGCGGCGTGCATTCGTACCGCAAGGTACGCGACCGCGCCTCGTACGCCTTCGCGCTGATTTCGGTGGCGGCGGTGATCCAGAAAGACGGTGGCGGCCGGCTCGCGTTGGGCGGCGTCGCGCACAAGCCGTGGCGTATCGAGGCGGCCGAGTCCAGATTGCCGTCGGGCGCCAAGGCGGTAATGGATCAACTGTTGGCCGGCGCACAGCCGACCGACGAAAATGCATTCAAGATCACCCTGGCCGAGCGCACCCTGGCGGCAATCCTGGCGGACCATGAAAGAAGCAAACGATGAAATTCGACACTCCCGCAATCCGCAACCCCATCGACCGCTTGAAGGTCGTGGGCAAGGCCACCACGCGGATCGACGGTCCGCTCAAGACCAGCGGCGCCGCGCCCTACGCCTACGAGCAGCATGACGCCGCCCCCGGCGCCACATACGGCTACATCGTCGGCGCCGCGATAGCCAAGGGGCGCATCGCGTCGATCGATGTCGCGCCGGCCCGGTCCGCGCCGGGCGTACTCGGCGTGATCACCGCGCAGAACGCCGGCACGTTGGGCGTCGGCGCATTCTATGTGGCCAAGGCCCTGGCCGGGCCGGAAGTGGATCACTACCACCAGGCGGTGGCGATCGTCGTGGCCGAAACGTTCGAGCAGGCGCGCGCGGCGGCGCAACTGGTGCGGGTACGCTACGCCCCGGCCAAGGGCGCGTTCGATCTCGCCGCCGCCAGCCGTCTGGCGCCGGTCAAGCCGTCGAAACCGAATCCGGCGCTGGCTTCATCCATCGGCGATTTCGACGCGGCGTTCGCCAAGGCGGCGGTCACCCTCGACGCCGCGTACACCACGCCGGACCACTCCCACGCGATGATGGAGCCGCACGCCACCATCGCGGCGTGGGACGGCGACAAGCTGACCTTGTGGAGCGCCATACAGATCGTCGGCTGGGGTCTGCGCGACATCGCCAAGATCCTCGGCGTGCCGAAAGAAAATGTGCGTATCGTCGCGCCGTACATCGGCGGCGGCTTCGGCGGCAAGGGATCGATCCTGAGCGACGCCGTGCTGGCCGCCGTCGCGGCAAAGCAGCTGGGCCGGCCGGTCAAGGTGACGTTGCAGCGGTCGCTGATGTTCAATAACACGACCCATCGCGCAGCGACCATGCAGCGGATCCGCATCGGCGCCGGCAAGGATGGCCGCATCACCGCGATTGGCCACGAAAGCTGGTCGGGCAATCTGGGCGAGCGGCCCGAGACCGCGACCGCGCCGACCCGGCTGCTGTACGCCGGCGCGCATCGCATGACGCGGCTGAAGGTAGCGCACCTCGACCTGCCAGAAGCCAGCGCCATGCGCGCGCCGGGCGAGACGCCGGGCATGATGGCGCTGGAAATCGCGATGGATGAAATGGCGGAGAAACTTCAGCTCGATCCGGTGGCGTTCCGCATCCTGAACGACACCCAGGTCGATCCGGAAGCGCCGCACAAACCCTACTCGCGACGCCAATTGGTCGAGTGCCTGCGCACCGGCGCGGAACGCTTCGGCTGGGAACAGCGCCCGGCGCGTCCGGGCACCCGGCGTGACGGACGCTGGCTGATCGGCATCGGCGTCGCCTCGGCCATCCGTGGCGCGCCGGTAATCAAATCGGCCGCCCGGGTGACGCTGGACCGCAAGGGGGTGGTCACGGTGGAAACCGACATGACCGACATCGGCACCGGCAGCTACACCATCCTGGCACAGACGGCGGCCGAAATGCTGGGCGTCGGCCTGGACCAGGTGGTGGTGCGGCTCGGCGATTCGCGCTTCCCTGAAGGCGCCGGCTCCGGCGGACAGTTCGGCGCCGCCTCCTCGACCGCTGGCGTCTACGCCGCCTGCGTCAAACTGCGGGCGATGGTCGCAGAGCGCCTGCGGCTGGTCGGCGCCGACATCGAGTTCGCGGATGGACGGGTGCGGACCGGCGGCAACAGCCGGCCGCTGACCGACGCGGTCGCGGCCGGAGAACTGAGCGCCGAAGACGCGATGGAATATGGCGATCTGGCGCAACGCTATGCGCAGCAAACCTTCGCCGCGCATTTCGTCGAGGTCGGCGTCGACGCGGCCACCGGCGAGATCCGTTTGCGCCGCATGCTGGCGGTCTGCGCCGCCGGGCGCATCATCAATCCGATGGCGGCGCGCAGCCAGATCATCGGCGGCATGACCATGGGCGCGGGCGCCGCGTTGATGGAGGAACTGGTGGTGGACAAGCGCCGGGGCTTCTTCGTCAACCACGATCTGGCTGGATACGAAGTGCCGGTGCATGCGGACATCCCGCACCAGGAGGTGATTTTCCTGGACGAGGTGGATCCGACCGTCGGACCGTTGAAAGCCAAGGGCGTCGGCGAATTGGGCATCAGCGGCGTGCCCGCCGCCATCGCCAACGCCGTGTACAACGCGACCGGGATCCGGGTGCGGGACTACCCGGTCACGCTGGACAAGCTACTGCACAAACTGCCGGCCTGACCTTCAACGTGGCAGTTTGTAGCGCTGCTCGCGGTACAGGATCGACGGCAGCAGCACGTGCGACATCGCCTTGTCCACCAGTACCGGGTCGGGGGCGACCGTGCTCGGCGTCATGACGCCGGTGGCGTAGTCGTAGTCGCCGCGCAGCGGTGTCTGGCCCGGACGCAGGATGGTGGCCGACGGTCCCTCCAGCCAGGCGAAGTAATTGTCGAACTGGATCAGCGCCCTGCCCGGCGTCTCGCTGTCGCGCGCCATGTCGCGGCCTATCATCGGATGCTCGCTCGACACGCCGATCAGCGACAGCAAGGTCGGCGCAAGATCGATCTGGCTGGCGATGGTCTGGATGCGCTTCGGCTGCACGTCGGCGCCCATGATCAGGCCAGGGATGTGGAACTTCTTGATCGGCACCAGGCTGTCGCCGTAGACGCGGTTGTCGTGGTCGGCGACGATCAGGAAGACCGTGTCCTTCCAGTAGGCTTCCTTCTTCGCCTGCGCGATGAAGCGGCCCAGCGCGTAGTCGGCGTATTTCACCGCGTTGTTGACGGTCTGCTTCGCGGTGTCGTGCAAGTCGATGCGGCCGTCCGGGAACTGGAACGGTTCATGGTTGGACGACGTGAAGATCAGGCTGAAGAACGGCTTCTTGGCGTCATGCAGCAGCTTGAGCCGCTCCAGCGATTTATCGAACAAGTCCTCGTCCGACGCGCCCCAGCTGCCTTCGAACACCGGCGTCATGTCGCGCCGGTCGACCACTTTCTGGAAGCCGTTACCGGTGAAGAAGCCGCGCATATTGTCGAAGTGCGCTTCGCCGCCGTAGACGAATTCGGTGTGATAACCCTGCTTGCCCAGTCCCAGCGCCAGCGTGTAGAAATTCTGCTGCGCCAGCGACAGCTTGACCACGCTGCGCGCCGGCGTCGGGCCGTAACCGGCGACCACCGCCTCGATGCCGCGCACCGAACGGGTGCCGGTGGCGTACAGCTGATCGAACCACCAGCCTTGGGTTTTCAGTTTCTCCAGCTCCGGCGTGACCGGCAAGCCGCCCAGCGATTCGACGAAGGTCGCGCCCAGGCTCTCTTCCAGCACGATGACCAGGTTGAGCGGCCGTTCACGCTGCATCGCCGCCACTTGCCTGTGCAAGGTCGGCAGCTCGGCCGAGGTGAACTCCAGGTCGCGCAGCCATGGCGCGCTCTTCACCGTCGGCACCACTTTGGCATGCGGGTACTTGCCGTAGATCTCGGACGAATTCGCCTCGTCGCTCATCGAGTTCAGCGCGGTCAGCACCGACCATGGCGAGTTGATGATCAGCGAATTGACCATCGAGTCGCCGGTCAGCGCGAACAGCGCCGGATTGGCCGGACGGTGCGACAGCGTCGAGCGGATCTGGAACGCCACCAGCAGCACCAGCAGCGGCCACACCAGCAGCATCTTCAGCGGACGCCAGACGGTCGCATGGGCCGAAGCGTCGCGCATCAGGCGGTAGATGACCACGCCCAGGAATATGGTGAAGCCGACGCCCAGCACCAGCGCGATGCGGAAGCCGTTCCACAAGGTGGCGATGACTTCGCTCGGATAGGACAGGTACTCGATGAACAAACGGTTCGGCCGCACGTCGAACTGCATGACGAACTGCGGCGTCGACAATTCCATGAAGACGATGAAGATCAGCGCGAACGTGGCCCAGCCGACCGAGATCGCCTTCCACAGCCGCTGCGTGCGCTGGTAAGCCAGCAACGGCGCCAGCACCAGCGGGATCACGATGAAGTAGCCGAGCAGGATCAAGTCGGCGCGCACGCCCTGGAGCATGACCTGTCCGACGATGCCGGTGGCCGACACGCGGCCCCACTGCCACGCCACCAGCCCGGCACGCGACAGCGACAACAGCACCAGCCCCACCAGCAGCAATTGCACCAGGCTGGCGTAGGGGCCGGCCCAGCGGGTCAGTTTATCCAGCGTGGCCGCGCCCTTCTTCAACATCTGGTTCATAGTTCAGCGCCGAAGCCTGGATGGGTGGCGATGTACTGCGGCGCGCCGGCGCCGGCGCTGAGGATCCAGGCGATGAACAACAGGTAGACCATCAGCATCACGAACAGCGTCGAGACGCGGCGCGCGTCGCCGGCCTGCTCGAACACCGGACGCTTGCCGTAGCCGACACCCATGAAGTAGGCCGCGAACACGGTGGTCATGTAATGCACGGCGCCGAACACTTCGCCCAGCTCGCCCTTGCGCGGATGGTCGATCGCCAGGTGCGACACCGCCACCAGCGCGACGTAGATCACCGACGGCAGCAGCGGCGGCAGATAACCGCCCAGCTTCTCGATAAAGGTGCGCACGCCGGGACGCTTCATCGCCACCAGCGGCAGGATGATGTTGTGCGTGATGCCGACGATGGCGATCAGCTTCAGCAGGATGTTCTTGTGCAGGCTGCCCTTGCCCAGCGCCAGATTGTGCAGATTGGTTTCGCCCTGGCGGTTGTTCTGCATGAAGTATTCCGGCGAGGCGATGTGCAGGATGCGCTGGAACCAGCTGATCTCTTCCAGCGCGGCCAGGCCGACCAGCAGCGACAGGCCGACGAAGGCCAGCAGTTGCAGATTGATCTTCGGCGTGCGCTGCCATTGTTCCACCGCGAGGAAGGCCAGCAGGCCGGAAGTCATGGCGAAGCACAGGAACTGCATCCATTCGACGATGCCATCCTCGACCAGCAAACGCCACAGCGCCGGCTGGTTCTTGGACCAGTACAGCGCCATCGCCATCACGAAGATATTGATGATGACCCCGATCGCGATCACCGGATGAACGTACCACTTCTTCGTTACCATGCTTACTCCCTTGCTTTATTTATTAAAGTTGTTTGTCGACGCCGGACGCGTGCACCGGCACCAGCTCCGCATCGGCCTCGGACGCGAACACCGGCGCCGGCTCCAGCAGCGGCGGCAGCGCGGCCAGCTTGCGCAGCGACTGGCGACGCGCGAAGGCGGCGATCGCCGACCCCGCCGCCCAGGCCCACAGCAACGGGTCGAGCAGCGCATCCCACAGGTTGCCGGTCGGCAGGCGCAGCAGCGAGAACAGCATCACGGCGATCAACAGCGCCCCGGCGCTGCCGGCGGCGCGGCCGCGCACGATGGCCACGGCGCAGGCGGCGGCCACGGCGCACGCCAGCAGCGGCGCGCCGACCGCGCTGAAGCCGCCGTAGTACCAGCCCAGCGCCAGTACGCCGAACGCGTCCAGATACAGCACCAGGCCGGCCAGCGTCAGCGCCAGCGCCAGGCCAGGACGCAAGGCGAAGCGCACCGGCTTGCCCTGCCAGCGGGTCCACAGCGAGACCATGCAGCAGCCCAGCAGCAGTCCGCTCGGATACTGGAACACCAGGATCAGCGAGTAGGCCGGCGACGCCGCGCCGGGCAGCGCCATCAGCGCCGCCATGGCGGCGACGGTGAGCGCGATGGTCCTGCGTCGCGGCGCCGGGATCAGCTTCGGCAACGCGACCGGCAGCAAGGCCAGCAGCACGGCGGCGGCGACCAGCGCCCACGCCAGCCGGCCGTAGATTATTTGCAGGGCCAGATCCGGCAAGCTCATATCGGGTCCTTCCCCAGATTGATTTTCAGGCGGTGGTGCGCGATGGCGCGCCGCTGATACGTATAAGTGATGTGCAGTTCGTCGCCGACCTGGAACATGGCCGGATACGAGAATTCGTCGCCGGGCTGGCCGTTGACGATGTCGGCCAGCTGGGTCCAGTTCTGGGCGTCGTTGGACAGCCACAGCGACAGCGAGCTGCGCTGCGTTTCGCGGGTATCGCCATGGTTGCGCAGCATCACCAGACTGCCGCTGCTCAGGCGCAGCACGGCCAGCGAGGTGCCCTGGTTGGACATCGAACTCGCGCCCAGGTCTTCCCAGCTCTGGCCGCCGTCGCGGCTGACCGCCTGCTGGATGCGCTTGTCGGCGCCGTTGTCGCGCATCCAGGCCCGCACCTCGGTGGCCGAGACCGGCACAAGCGTCGGCTGCAAGGAGCGCTTGCGCGAACCGATGCGCGCCAGGCGTTGCGGCTCGCCCTGGGCGTTGAACGACATCAGCATCGGATATTTATAGCCGATTTCGAAATAGATCGGCAGCCACCAGCCGCCGTCGGCCAGGCCGACCGGCGCCGCGCGCACCAGCACGCTGGTATTGAACACGGGGGACATCGGCAGCAGACGGCGCACCTGGAAACTGGCGCCCTCGTCGTGCGACTCCATCTGCACCACGCGCGACGCGGCCCAGCCGCCGAGCCCGGTCGCCACCACGTACAGGTGGACCGTGCCGTCGGCGGCGGTCCAGGCCACCGGGTTGCCGATGCGGCGCACGCCGTGGCCCAGCACCTTGCCCAGCGACTCGCGGCTGGCCACCTCCCATTGCTCGCTCCACTTGCCTTCGGACCAGCGGGACGCGTACACCTTGACGTCCGGACCACTCTCGCGGCTGCCGGCCCACCAGAAGGCGATCAGGTCGCCGTGCGGCAGGCTGGCCAGCGCGCTGGCGTGCGCCGACGGCACGCCTTTCGGCATCGGGATCATGGCGCGGGAAAGTTCGGTCAGGCTGATGGCCGGCGGCGTGGCCGTATCGACCTGGGCAGGCGCGTCGGTGTGCCGCGCGGTGCGCGACCAGCGCCACGTTTCCGTGGCCGCCATGGCCAGCACGGCAAAAATACATGCCAACACGACCAGGCTGACTGGCCGCTGCAACTGTGGGCGCGAAGCTCCCATTCCGTCTCCAAGAGATCGGGACATGAAGGACGCGAACTCCGTGATCCTTTGCCCTAGAATTAACTACCCGTCCTAAAAGCGGACGAAGCCGGTATCCTACAGGAAAATCTCGCTCCACATCATATAAATTGTTTATACGCCCGGCAGAATTGCCATCGGCTAAAAATTATCTTTCGGATAAGGTCACCATGAAAACACCCCAAGCCCAGCCGGCGCCCGCCACGCGCTCCGCCGATCCGCATCAACGCTTCGGCAAGCCGGAACACGGCTGGCGCGCCGGCCTGTACGCGATCATCTTCGAATCCGACACGCCGACCGGGCGCGCCTTCGACCTGGCGCTGATCGCCGCCATCCTGCTCAGCGTGCTGGTGGTGGTGCTGGCCACGGTACAGCCGATCGCGGCGGCCTACGGCGACTGGCTGCTGATCGCGGAATGGTGCTTCACCGCGCTGTTCACCATCGAATACATCGCGCGCTGCCTGTGCGTGCGGCGGCCGGACGTGTATGCGCGCAGTTTCTTCGGCGTCATCGACCTGATGTCGATCCTGCCCAGCTGGCTGTCGCTGTTCATCCCCGGCGCCCACGTGGTGCTGGGCGTGCGTATCCTGCGCCTGCTGCGCATCTTCCGCATCCTTAAGCTGACCTTGTACATCCAGGAATACGGCATGCTGGGCGACGCGCTGCTGGCCAGCCGCCGCAAGATCTTCATCTTCCTGTCGGTGGTGATGCTGATCGTGTTCCTGCTGGGGACGGTGATGTACGTGGTTGAAGGCCCGGCGCACGGCTACACCAGCATTCCCACCGCCGTCTATTGGGCGATCTCGACGATGACGACGGTGGGCTTCGGCGACCTGGTGCCGAAGACCGACATCGGCCGCGCCATCGCTTCGTTCATGATGCTGCTCGGCTGGGGCATCCTGGCGGTCCCGACCGGCATCATCAGTTCCGAGATCGCGCACCAGCGCGGCCGGCAGCTATGGTCGTCGCGCACCTGCACGCGCTGCATGACGCAGGGCCACGAGGACACCGCGCGCTTCTGCAAGCAATGCGGGGAACCCCTGCCGATCTAGGGACATGGCGCCTGGCCGGCCGCCCCCAGCGTTTCGGCGCTGGTGACGACGGTGGCCTTCGGCAGGTTGAAGCGCATGCCGAGGAAGGAAAACAGCGGCTGGTACGGCACGCCGTTGCAGGCCTCCGGCACCGCCGGATCGCAGACCCGCGCCCGCACCAGCCGGATGCAGCTGTCGCCGTAGGGATCGGCCATGCAGGCGATCCGGTTGTTGGCCGGGCACGACGGCAGCGCCGGTGTCGGAATCGGCGTCGGCGTCACGCCGCCGGCATTCGACAGCGCGAGGTAATCGATGCGGATATGCGCGTCCGTTACCGGCGCGCCAAGCAACAGGCCGCCGGCCGAGTCGCGCAATACCGCTTGCCGCCGCACCTGGTCGAGCGCCGCCGCGTCGCGGAAATCGACCTGCGCCGCCAGCGCGGCGGCGCGCTGTGTCGCCACCTGCAAGGTGTTGTACAGGTAGATCAGCCGCGCCAGTTCCAGCACCGCGCAGGCCATGGTCAGGAACAGCACCAGCACCAGCCCGAACTCGGCGGTCAACGCTCCGGTTTGTCGCGACACGGTCTGTCTCCCCGGCGTCATCGATACAGCTCGATCGGCCCGCCCAGCGCTTGCTCGGGCACCACGCCGCCGAACTCGGCGTACAGGCTGGTCGCGGTGGCGGGCACGGTCATCAGGAATTTGCCGACCGCGAGCACGGTCGCCGTCGTGGTCGCGCCGGGGCTCACCGGGCAGGACAACAAGGCGACGTTCAATACGCGCCGGTTGGCGACGCCGCGATGCGCGAGCGGTGGCGGAAGCAGATTGGTGCCCGCCTTGTACGGCGTCGAGCCGCCGCCGGGATAGCCGGCCGTGGCCGCCGGCGCGCCCGGCGCATACAGGGTGCTCCAGGCGCCGGGCGCGAAGCTCGCGTAGCCGGCGGCCGGCTCCGCAACGCCGGCCACATATGACGCATACGGCACCGCCCTGGCGTAGGCCCACAGCGGCCCGTACATCGCGGCGGTGGTGCCGGCCGGCGCGGGCCAGGGATCGGCGACGGTCAGCAGCTTGCCGCCGCCCGCCAGCGGTTTCGCCGCCTGCCGGTCGGGCGCCGTCGCCATCCACGGCGCGCCGCCATTGAAGGCATAGGAACGAATATTGGCGTCGGGCGGCGCGGTGGCGTAGCTGCATAGCGCGTCGTCGTATTGGTCGAAGCGCGAGTTGAGTTGCTTGTACAGCGACGCCAGCGGGAACGGCCGGCCGACGGTGATCGCGCCGCCGGACACGCTCGGGATCGCGAGCTGGCCGGTGCACGCGTAGGGGCCGACGAAGGCGGCTGCGGTATCGGCCGCCGATCCGGGCGTGCCGGCTGGCGCAAAGGGATCGATGACGAAGTTCTCGGGTGCGACGCCGTTGGGATTGAGTTGCATCAGATCGTAGCCGACGCCACGGCGGAAGCCGTACTCCACCAGCTCGGTATTAGCCGGCGGGCCGGGATTGGCGCGCGGCGCGGCGGCGGTGTTCGACAGCGCGCACAGCGCCAGCGGCGCGACGTCGATACCTGAGCGCCCCGCCACCGCCTTGACGGCGATGTCGGTCGAGGTCAGCGCGGCGGAGATGGCGCGCATGAACACCAGGTCCAGCGTGCCCATCGCCGCGCCCAGCCTGGCGGTGTCGACCTGGACGTACAGCAGGCCGGCCGGGGCGTCGTGCGCGGCCGCAGCGTCGATCCAGCCGCCGTTGGGCGAGGCGCCGAACGATAGCGCGTCCCGGTTCCAGGCGATCTTGCGTTGGTTGTATTGGTAGGTCAGCTCGTTGACCGCGTCGCTGGCCTTGGTCGCGGCGGCGTCGATGCCGGAGGCCGTGCCGTTCAGCTGTGCGGCGGCGGCCACTGCCGCGACATTGGCGACCGCCTGCAGTTCGGATCGGCGGTTATACACACGTCCCAGATCCAACGCCAGGCCGATGAAGGCGAGCAGCCCGCCGACCATCAGCGCGAACACGATAGCGATGGCGCCCGTCTGCCTCGTCCGCCGACGCCCTGCTGCATTTGCGCGTTTGCCCATGTCTCTCGCCCCACGATCGCCGATGGCCGAGAGGCGATTGTAGGCCGGCAAGATCTGGCCAGAGTTGACTTACGACAATAACGCTTGCGCGACGCTAGCCCTCGGCGGCGATCCGGGTCAGCACGTCGCGGACGTGGTCGAAGTCGACCGGCTTGGTCAAGTGCAGGTCGAAGCCGGCCGCGCTGGAGCGTTGCTTGTCTGCGTCGGTGCCCCAGCCTGTCAGCGCGATGATTTTCGCCTGCGCCATGCCGTCGATCTTGCGCAGCGCCAGCGCGGCGTCGAAGCCGCTCATGTCAGGCAGGCCGATATCGAGGAACACGACGCGCGGCAGGAGCTCGGCGCCGCGGCTCAGCGCGGCGGTGCCGCTGTGCGCCACGCTGACCTGGTGGCCGTAGAACTCCAGCAGCGCGGCCAGCGTCTCGGCGGCGTCGACATTGTCGTCCACCACCAGCACGTTGAGACCTTGCGCCGCCCCATCGCCGCCCGCCGACTGCCGATCAGGCAAGGCCGGCGACGCCACTGACGACGGCGTCCCGGCCGCCGCCGCCGGCTGTCCGGGCAACGGCAGCCACACGGTGAAGCGACTGCCCTGGCCGATGCCGGCGCTGTGCGCCGCCACCCGCCCGCCGTGCAGTTGCACCAGCTGCTGCACCAGATGCAAGCCCACGCCCAAGCCGCCTTGCGCCAGCAACTCCGCGCCCTGCGCCTGCGCGTACATGTCGAACACCGACGCCAGGAAATGCGGCGCGATGCCGACCCCGTTGTCCGACACCGAGATGACCGCCTCGCCACCCTCGACCACCGCCGCCACCTCGATACGCCCACCAGGCGGCGTATATTTGGCCGCGTTGTTGATCAAGTTGCTCAGCACCTGCGCGATGCGGTGACGGTCGGCATACAACGCAACCGGCGCCGCCGGCAGATCCAGCAACAGACGATGCCCGGCGCCGTCGAGCAGCGGCGTGCTGATCTCGACCGCATCGGTCACCACCTCGGCCAAGGTCACGCCGTCGCACCGGAGCGCCACCTTGCCCTCCGCCAGCCGCGCCGTATCCAACAGATCGTCCACCAGATGCACCATATGATCCACCTGGCGCCGCATCATGCCCTGCAAATCCACGGTCGACGCCGTCTTCCCGCCGGCCGCCATCAGCTCCAGCCCGGCGCGGATCGGCGCCAGCGGATTGCGCAACTCGTGCGCCAGCGTAAACAGGAACTCGCTCTGCAAGCGATTGCGCTCGGTCACCGCGCTCGCCAGCCGTTGCAACTCCAGCTCGGCGTGTTTGTGCGTGCTGACGTCGACACTGATGCCGTCGAACAGCACCGGCAGCCCATGCTCATCGACGTCGCACCAGCCGACCATGCGCAGCCAGCGCGGCGCGGCGGCCGAAGCGGCATCGCCGGCGACGCGGAACTCGGCCTCCAACGGTGTACCCTCGCGCAGCGAGCGCGCGACGCCGGCCGCCAGCCGTTCGCGGTCATCGCCATGCACCGCCGCCAGCCACTGCGCCACAGTCATGTTGTGGCGCCCCGGCAGGCCCAGATGTTCCGCCGTCTGCGGATTGATGCGCAAGGAATCGAACGGCGCATCGGCATGCCAGACGCCGACATCGCCCGCGCTCGACACCCGCTCGAAACGGTCCTGCAACACCTTGCGCGCGTGGATGTCGATCACCGTGCCGACGAAGCCGGCCGGACGACCCTGCTCGTCGAAGCGCGGCATGCCGGCATCGATGCACCAGTGATACACGCCGTCGTGCCGCCGCAGCCGGAAGTCCGCCGAGTACGGCGCATGCGCCGCGCTGGCCGCCGCGAACGCTGCGCTCACGCGCTCGACATCGTCGGGATGCACGTTCTCCAGCCAGCCCACGCCCAGATCCTGTTGCGACGTGCGCCCCGTGAAGTCGTACCAGCGCTGGCTCAGATAGGTGGTCTGGGCGTCGGCGTCGGTGGTCCACAGGATCACCGGCGAGGCATCGATCAGGGTGTGGAAGTAGGCTTCCTGCCGCGCCGCTTCCTGCCGCTGTTGACTGCGTTCGCGCGCCAGCATCACCTGGCGCAGCACCCGCGCCAGCAACTCGCTGGTGGAGAACGGCTTGACCAGGTAATCGTCGGCGCCGGCCCGCAAGCCCTCGACCTTGGCCTCCTCGCCGGCGCGCGCCGACAGCAGGATCACCGGCAAGTGCCGCAGCGGCTCGTGGGCGCGGATGCGAGCGATCAGACCGAAACCGTCCAGCCGAGGCATCATCACATCGCTCAGCAGCAGGTCGGGCGGATCGCGCAGCAGGATCTCGAAGGCCGCCTCGCCGTCGGCGCACACCATCACATCGGCATGTGCGTCCAGCAGCGACTTCAGATAGGCGCGCATATCGTTGTTGTCGTCGGCGATCAGGATGCGCGGACGCTCCAGATCCGGCATCGCCGGTTCGCCGTTCGCGGCCGGCGGACGCGCGGGCGCGGCCTTGCCCTCGTCCACGTCCGGCAGCCAGCGCAAGGCTTCCTCTACGAAGGCGGCGCCGGTGCGCGCGGTATCCGGCGCGATGTCGGCGCCGTCCGCCGACGGCGTGACGATGCGCTCGCCCGGCAAGTGCGCCAGGCCGAACGGCAGGTCGACATCGAAGCGGGTGCCCTCGCCGACCACGCTGTGCACCGCGATGGCGCCGCCGTGCAGCCGCACCAGCTCCTGGATCAGCGCCAGGCCGATACCGCTGCCCTCGTAGGTGCGGCCCTGCGCGCCCTCGATGCGATGGAATCGCTCGAAGGTGCGCGGCAGCTCCTCGGGCGGAATGCCGCCGCCGGTGTCGCTGACCGACAGCCGCGCCATGCCCGCATGCTCGCGCAAGGTCAGCGTGACGCCGCCGGCCAGCGTGAACTTGAAGGCGTTCGACAACAGATTGAAGACGATTTTCTCCCACATGTCGCGATCCACGTACACCGGCTGCGGCAGAGGCGGCAGGTCCAGCGTGTAGCTCAGGCCGCCCTTGGCCATGGCCGATTCGAACACCCCGGCCAGCTCGGTGGTGACGTGGGCCAGGTCAAGCGGCTGATAGCTGGCCTGCACCCGGCCGGCCTCGATGCGCGAGAAATCCAGCAGCGAGTTGACCAGCTTGAGCAGGCGCAGCGCGTTGCGGTGCGTGGTCTCGATGCGCCGCCGCTGCTCCGGCGCCAGGCCGTCGTTGGCCAGCGCGTCGTCCAGCGGACCGAGGATCAGCGTCAACGGCGTGCGGAATTCGTGCGACACGTTGGAGAAAAACGCGGTCTTGGCGCGGTCGATGTGCGCCAGTTCCTCGGCGCGCCGCTGCTCCTGCTCGTAGGCGGTGACATTGCCGACGGCGGTGTTGAGCGCTGCGTTCAGCAAGGCGTAAAAGTTATGGTAGTCGGCATCGAGCGCGCGGCAGGCGCTGACGCCGGCGACCAGGAATCCGAACACATCCTGCTGCCCCGGCAGCGTCAAGGGCATCACCAGCGCCGAGCGCGGCTGCTCCTCGTAGGGACCGCAGCGCTGATCGCCGAAGCGCTGTTCCAAGCCATCGACCTGTTGCGCCTTGCCGGTCGCCGCCACCTGGGCGAACGGCCAACAGGCGTCGTCGAGCGCGGATACGACTGGCGCCAGCGCATGGCCGGCGGCGATGCCGGCGTGGCCGCGCAGGTGCAGCTGGCCGCTGTCGGCGTCGCGCTGGTAAAACAGCAGGAACGGCACATCGAGCGACATCTGGTCGAATTGCGCAGCCAGGTCGCGGCCGATGTCCTCGACGGTGCGCGCGTCGCCCAGGCCGGTGCTCAGGTCGCGCAGGCTTTGCGAGCGGCGCGCGTTCAGCACCTGACCGGTGGCCTCGGTGATCGGATGGAAGATGCCGCCCACCTCGCCCGACTCGGCGCGGATCGGCGAAAACGAAAACGTCATGAACGCTTCTTCCAGATACCCGTCGCGGTCAAGGAACATCTGCTGATTGTGGATGTAGGTGCCCTCGCCCTCCAGCGCGCGGTCGAACTTCGCCCCGACCACCGGCAAGGCGGTGGCCCAGCAGACCTTGAACGGCTCGCCCATCGCCTCCGGATGCTTGCCGCCGCAGATCGGACGGTAGGCATCGTTATAGATCTGGATGTGTTCCGGACCCCACGCCACCAGGATCGGGAAGGTCGACGACAGGCACAGGCTGACCGAGGTGCGCAGACTCTGCGGCCACGACTCCAGCGGCCCCAGCGGCGTGCGCGACCAGTCGATGGTTGCGATCAGGGCCCCCATTTCGCCGCCGCCGGCCAGCCAGTTGAGATCAGAGGAAGGAACGACAGGCACTAGGGAGGGCATACGTTTCGAGGGTAACGGCAAGGATAGTCATTCTAAACGATATCAAAAGTCAACAACGCGCCATATATCTTGATTTTGATATAAGGTTTGCGGTCTGACCATGTGCAGGAGTTAAAATGGACGAGAACAAGCGCAAAAACACTTTATTGAGTTCGGCGGTCGAGCACGGCATTTGGCTGTCGATGTCACAAGGCAGCGCCGTCGCCTGGGCTTACATGCAGGCCTACCACGTACCGCTCGACGCGATCCGCCGCGTACTGGCCTATCCCGAGGCCCGCAGGCAACGGCCGGTGGAATTCATGCGCTAGCCGCTCAACGCACCAGCCACATCCAGGTGCTCAGCGTGAAGAACGATGTCATCATACAGATCAGTAAAGCGGTGGCGCTGCGATCCGCCTCACCATAGGCCTGCGCCAGAATCGGATAAATGCTGAGCATCGGCATCGCCGCCATCAGCAGCGCTGCGGCACGCAGTTGCGGCGCCATCGGCGCGACGCCCAGCAGCGGCAGCAGGGAAATCAACAGCAGCACCGCCAGCGGATGGCCGACCAGCTTGCCCGCCACCAGCGGCATCACCCGCTGCCAGCCGCCGCCGATCGGCAGACCGAACAGCGTTCCGCCGATGACGAACAGCGACAAACCGCCGCTGGCCTGCGAGAACAAGGTCACGGTGCGCAGCACCGGTTGCGGCAGCGCCAGTTCCGCCAGGCTGACCGCCAGCCCGGCCGTGACCGCCAGCACCAACGGATTGCGCGTCAGCCGCTTCAGCGTTTGCCACAGCACCTGCCGCCACGGACCGGCGCCGTCCCTGGTATGCTCCGCCATCGCCAGCAACAGCGGCAACATCACCAGATTCTCGACGATCACATTCAACGCCAGCGCCACGCCGGCCACCGGCGCCACCATCAGCAACAGGATCGGAAAGCCGATGAAGCTGCTGTTGGAGCAGGACATGCCCATCGCCAGGAAGATGCTGCGGATCCGGCTCAGCCCCGCCAGATGGCGGCCGGCCAGGTAGGCCGTCGTCAGCATCAGCAGCGATCCGCCGAGATAGGCCAGCAGATAGGCCGGATGCAATACCTCGCGGATATGGCGTTGCGCCAGCGCGTTGAAGATCAGCGCCGGCAGCGCCAGGTTCAGCACGAACTTGCCGAACACCCGCATGTCCGGTTTGTCGAACAGGCCGAAGCGCGTGCTCAGATAGCCCATCAGGACAATGATGTAGATCGGGCTGGTGATGGCGAGGATATCGAGCATGGGCTCGCATGCTAGCACGCGGTCATGCGGCGCGGCAAATCGCCGCCTCAAATCTCAACCCCAGCGGTTGGCGGCGAACCAGCCCGCCGTCGCCGCCGCGCCGGACAGCAGCGTGCCCCAGGCGATGTCGGCCAGCGTCAGGCCCAGCGGCCACACCTTGAGGATGGAATAATTGGTCAGGTCGTAAGTGGCGTAGGCGATCAATCCCAGCACCGCGCCGTTCAACGCCGCCGTCTGCCAGCTCAGCGCCCGCAGTCCCGGCGCCACCGCCAGGAACACCGTGCCGGCCGCGAACAGCAGATAGAACAGCACCGCCGACGCGATGCGCGGCTGGCTCAGCATCAGGTCGCCCAAAGTGTTCTTGTAGGCCGGGGCCATGTAGAGGCCGATCCACAGCGCGTCCAGGGCCAACATCGACAGCAGCGTGCCGCTATAGGCGAGCAGCCATTGCTGCACACTGAGCGTGGAGTCGGCGACGGGTGCGAGCATGGGGTTTCCTTGGCGTGGAATGATGGGACCCCGATATTAGCTCAGCCGTGCCGGATTCGGCGCGCCGATCGCGGCTTCAGCGCGTACCGGCGTCGCGCGGCGGCACTGTTTTCAGAAAAAGATACAAGGCGTCGACATCGGTATCGTTCATTTCCCGCAGCGATTCGAAGGGCATGGCGCGGTTGACGGCGCTGCCGTCCGGCCGCAGCCCGGTGCGCAGCATGGCGCGGAACGGCGCCACCGTCGGATAATTCGGCATGACGCTGCCCTTGCCGGGCGTCAGATTGGCCGCCGCCGGCCACTGCGGCGGGCCGCCGGGCACCTTGCCGCCGCCCAGGCCCGGGCCGTGGCAGCCGATGCAGGTGTTGGCCACATACGCGCCGTGCGCCGGCGACACGCCAGCCTCGACCGGCGCGCTGGACGCCAGGCGGTGGTCGATCTTCTGCGCCGCGTCGCGCACCACGCCATAGCCGTAGAGCACGTTGAGCGGCAGTGGAAAGCGCAAGATCGCCGGCTTGCCCGCGACCGCCGGCAGTTGCTGCACGTAGCGGATCAAGCCGGCGGTGTCGATATCGCTGAGGCGGTTGTAATCCTCGCTGGGCATCACCAGCACCGGCCGGCCGTCGGGCTTGACGCCATGGCGCAGCGTGCGCACCCAGTCGCGCGTGGTGTAGCGCCGCACCGCGCTGTTCTCGCCCGGCGTGATATTTGCCCCGACCACCAGCATGCCGCCGCTGTCGATGACCACGCGGCCGCCGCCATTGGCGCCGTGACATTCGAGGCAACCACGGGTGCGGTACAGGTAGGCCCCCTGCTCGATCCGGCCCTGGGCCAGGTCGATATCCAGCGACGCCATCTCGACGTCGATGCGTCGGCCCTTTTTGTGTGTGCTCAGCAATTCGCCGACCGCGACCACGCCGCCCGCCAGCACCACGACGCCGGCCAAGGTCCACAGCGATCGTTTAGCGTATCGATGCATCTCCGCTCCCGTTTCAGGTATGCCGTATCCAGGCGTACCAACATACTACGAAAGCCGGATCGATCAACGCGCCTCGGCGTGCTGGCTATGCGTTTTGGCAAAATAACGCGTGAAATCCTGCGGCGATGGAATCGACCTTAGAAAATAACGTCGGCGTGCGGTGGCGGCGCTCCGATCAGGATCGCCTTGGCGACGTCAAAGCCGACACCGCCCGATGCGGCCGTATTCAGCTTGCCGTCCTGGTCATACGCCAGGTGTGAGTGGGTGAACGCCTTGTAGACGAGATCCACGCTGTTGCCGGCGTCGCTCTGGTTGGACACATCGACCACAAAGGCATCTGTGAAGATGTATTCGTCGACCAGCGTCGGCTTGCCGCCGTTGCCGCTGGCCGCGTAGGCTTCCACTTCCACCGTTTTGAACGCCGTGCCCAGAATTTCATTGTTCAGCATCGCCGTCATCAGCTTGCTGATGCCCAGCCCCAGGCTGAGCTCCGACGGCACCGCCTTGCCCACGCTGGCCCCGGTGCCCTTGAGGAAACTCGTGTCGGCCGCGTAGTCCAGCGCGAAACTGCTGAGCGCGACCCAGGCGCCGCCGGCATCCCTGCCGTCATTGGTCAACACCCGCACGTAATATTCCAGCGGCGTGTCGCTGTCCACCGTCGGCGTCGGGTGCGACAGATCATGCGTGTCGACCGGAATTGTCGCATCGGACGGCGACGTGGTCATTTTGGGGATGCTCCAGCCGACCGACGCCACGCTGATCGGCAAGCCGTTCGCGCCCAGCGGCGAGACGCCCTGGACGATCTCCTTGTACACCACGCTCAGCGTGGTCTGTGTCGCGCCGTCCTCGCCGGCGGCGGTTTTCACCGCCGTGACGTAGGCGTCGCTCAGCGCGTACTGCTGCACCAGTTTCAGTCCGTTTGCCGTGCTGACGTAAGAGACCACGTCCACGTTGTCGATCTTCTTGCCCTGCAATATCGCGCTGGTGAAGTCGGTGGCGGCCCGTCCGTCGCCCAGCGTCAGCGTGAACTCGTCCGGAGTGGGCTTGCCCACCGCCGCGCCCGAGCCCTTGAGATTGCTGTGCTCGGCCTCGGCGCCGATCGTGTAGCCGTCGATCTCCACCCATTGGTCCAGCCCGGACGTGGTGTAGTGCAGATAGTGCTTGAGCTCGGCGCCCTGCTCCACGCTCGGCGGCGCCGTCACACCGGCCGCGTCCGCGACCGCGCCCGTGACGGCAACGGCCTTCATTTCCGCCTTCGCCACATCGTAGCCCACGCCGCCCGAAGCGGCCGTATTCAACTTGCCATCCTGGTCATACACCAGGTGCGAGTGCGTGAACGCCTTGTAGACCAGCTGGACGCTGTTGCCGGCGTCGCTCTGATTGGACACATCGACCACAAAGGCGTCGTTGAAGATGTATTCGTCGACCAGCGCCGGCTTGCCGCCGTTGCCGCTGGACGCGTAGGCTTCCACTTCCACCGTTTTGAACGCCGTGCCCACAATTTCATTGTTCAGCATCGCCGTCATCAGCTTGCTGATGCCCAGCCCCAGGCTGAGCTCCGACGGCACCGCCTTGCCCACGCTGGCCCCGGTGCCCTTGAGGAAACTCGTGTCGGCCGCGTAGTCCAACGCGAAACTGCTGAGCGCGACCCAGCCGCCGCCGGCATCCCTGCCGTCATTGGTCAACACCCGCACGTAATATTCCAGCGGCGTGTCGCTGTCCACCGTCGGCGTCGGGTGCGACAGATCATGCGTGTCGACCGGAATTGTCGCATCGGACGGCGACGTGGTCATTTTGGGGATGCTCCAGCCGACCGACGCCACGCTGATCGGCAAGCCGTTCGCGCCCAGCGGCGAGACGCCCTGGACGATCTCCTTGTACACCACGCTCAGCGTGGTCTGTGTCGCGCCGTCCTCGCCGGCGGCGGTTTTCACCGCCGTGACGTAGGCGTCGCTCAGCGCGTACTGCTGCACCAGTTTCAGTCCGTTTGCCGTGCTGACGTAAGAGACCACGTCCACGTTGTCGATCTTCTTGCCCTGCAATATCGCGCTGGTGAAGTCGGTGGCGGCCCGTCCGTCGCCCAGCGTCAGCGTGAACGCGTCCGGAGTGGGCTTGCCCACCGCCGCGCCCGAGCCCTTGAGATTGCTGTGCTCGGCCTCGGCGCCGATCGTATAGCCGTCGATCTCGACCCATTGGTCCAGCCCGGACGTGGTGTAGTGCAGATAGTGCTTGAGCTCGGCGCCCTGCTCCACGCTCGGCGGCGCCGTCGCACCGGCCGCGGCCGCGACCGCGCCCGTGACGGCAACGGCCTTCATTTCCGCCTTCGCCACATCGTAGCCCACGCCGCCCGAAGCGGCCGTATTCAACTTGCCATCCGCGTCATACACCAGGTGCGAGTGGGTGAACGCCTTGTAGACCAGCTGGACGCTGTTGTCGGCATCGCTCTGGTTGGACACATCGACCACAAAGGCGTCGTTGAAGATGTATTCGTCGACCAGCGCCGGCTTGCCGCCGTTGCCGCCGGACGCGTAGGCTTCCACTTCCACCGTTTTGAACGCCGTGCCCAGAATTTCATTGTTCAGCATCGCCGTCATCAGCTTGCTGATGCCCAGCCCCAGACTGAGCTCCGACGGCACCGCCTTGCCCACGCTGGCCCCGGTGCCCTTGAGGAAACTCGTGTCGGCCGCGTAGTCCAGCGCGAAACTGCTGAGCGCGACCCAGCCGCCGCCGGCATCCCTGCCGTCATTGGTCAACACCCGCACGTAATATTCCAGCGGCGTGTCGCTGTCCACCGTCGGCGTCGGGTGCGACAGATCATGCGTGTCGACCGGAATTGTCGCATCGGACGGCGACGTGGTCATTTTGGGGATGCTCCAGCCGACCGACGCCACGCTGATCGGCAAGCCGTTCGCGCCCAGCGGCGAGACGCCCTGGACGATCTCCTTGTACACCACGCTCAGCGTGGTCTGTGTCGCGCCGTCCTCGCCGGCGGCGGTTTTCACCGCCGTGACGTAGGCGTCGCTCAGCGCGTACTGCTGCACCAGTTTCAGTCCGTTTGCCGTGCTGACGTAAGAGACCACGTCCACGTTGTCGATCTTCTTGCCCTGCAATATCGCGCTGGTGAAGTCGGTGGCGGCCCGTCCGTCGCCCAGCGTCAGCGTGAACTCGTCCGGAGTGGGCTTGCCCACCGCCGCGCCCGAGCCCTTGAGATTGCTGTGCTCGGCCTCGGCGCCGATCGTATAGCCGTCGATCTCCACCCATTGATCCAGCCCGGACGTGGTGTAGTGCAGATAGTGCTTGAGCTCGGCGCCCTGCTCCACGCTCAGCGCCCGGTTGGAGGGAGTCGCTTCGTCGCGCCCCTGAACCGCGACATTCACATGCGCAGTGCTGGTGCCGCCGTGGCCGTCGGAGATGGTGTAGTCGAAACCGTCCACCCGCGCGGCGCCACTTGCCAGCGCCTGCAGCGCAGCCGAGCCTGTCGGATTGTAGGTGAAGTCGCCGTTGGCCTTGAGGGTGACGCTGGCGCCGAGGGCGGTGGTGAAGCTGCCGGACGACGTCACCACCAACTGGTCGCCATCGACATCGGTGTCTCGGCCAGCGCCATTCAGGACGTTGCCGGCCACTGCGGTGTCTTCATCGGTGGCGACGGAGTCGTTCACCGCCACCGGCGCGTGATTGACGTGGTTGATCGTCAGGTTGACCACGGTGACGTCGGACAAATCCTTACCGTTGCTGGCGCGGTAGCTGAACGAATCCTGCCCGGAGTACAGCGCGTTCGGCTGGTAGCTGAATGTGCCGTCGGCATTGAAGGTCAGCGTGCCGTGCGCCGCGCCGGTCTCCAGCACGGCTGTCAGCGGTGCCTGGTTGGCGTCCTTGTCGTTGGCCAGCACGCTGCCGAAGATGGCCGACGGCGCATCCTCGTTCAAGGCGTAGCTGTCGGCCGTGGCGGCCGGGCGCGCCAGCGCGAAGCTGACCGAGTGCACCAGGAAATCGCTGCCGTGTTTGGTGCCGCTGGTGTAGCTGTCGCTGCCAAAGCCGCCGCTACCGTCGCCGTAGCCGCCGAACGAGAAGCTACCGTCGCCGCGCTGTGCGCCGGCGCTGATCTCGACCGAGCGGAAAGCCAGCGCGGAGTTGATCAGCACCAGCTGGTTGCCGCTGGTGCCGCTGGCATAGGCGAACGATTCGCCGACCTGCCTGCCATCGGCGTCGAACAGGCGGATGCGCGCACCCTCGGCATAGCCGGTGCCGTCGTCGTTGGCGTAGAACGACGACAGGTTGATCGACACCGATTGCGCCGCTTCGGCCAGGCTGAAGCGCAGCGCTTCCTTGCCGTCGATTTCCTGCTTGACGGTGCCGGTGGCGGACGACTGGCCGCTGACACCCAGGTCGCCGCGATAAATGTCGCCGCCGGCCAGTGTGGACGCCAGCAGGTCGGTGTACTTCACCGCCGACCACGCTTCCGCAGCGTTGGTCGCATCGGCTTTTTGCGTCGTCGTCACGCCGGTCACCGACCAGGCGTTGACCCACTGGCCGCCGGCGCCGGTCTGGGTGGCGGGCGCATCGCCGAGGGCGAGGATGCGGGCGAAAGGATCAACGGCAGGGTTGGCGGCTACGGACATGGCGGGTTCCAATCAAAAGCGGGCGAAGGCGGAGTTGGTTCAAGCCAGGCGGCGGCGCAGCAAGAGCGCGCCCAGGCCGAGCGCCAGCATCAGCACCGTCGACGGCTCGGGAACAGAAGGAATGGTTGGCGGCACTTCGCTGACCGCGACGTCGTCCAGCAGCCAGAAGTTTTCGTCGTGCTTGAAGCTGAACGCCAGCACGGTCGACGACGACGTGGCGGTGAACGCTTGCTGGAACTTGGTGTAGCTGGTGGCGGTCTTGTCTTGCACGTCGAGCAGCTTGGCGCCGTCGATCAGTATCTCGAAGCTGTTGACGGTGTCGATGTTGTTGACGCTGCCGCCCAGGTTGGACAGCCAGAACGACACGGTGTAGGCATGGCCGGCCACGGTGGCCAGGCTTTGCGACAGCGTGGCCGCAGCGTCGGTTTGGCCGAAGAATGCGGAGAAGTCGCCGGTATGAGGGTTGTCGCCAGCGACCACGTTATAGTCCTGGTCGCCGACCAGCGACCAGCCGGTGAAGTCGCCGGCTTCGAAACCGCCGTTGACGACGGTTGGCGCAGCCTGTGCCGTCAAAGCGGCGCACAGCAGCGCGCCAACGCACAACGATTGCTGGACAAATCGATTCATGACACCACCCCTGAAGTTGTTAAAATTATCTTAGTGGCGGATTATGTCATTTAAATTGGCATTATTGAATCTTTATTTGTGGGTTTGATAATGAAATTGACGACAAATACAACATTCGTGGCCGCCTGCGACGGTGGTGCCCTCTTGCTCAGCGCTTTCAGCTCCTGAACGCGCCCTTCTGCTCGCGACGTCTTCAGCAGCACGCCGTCCGGCAGCATATTCACACTGAGCTTGTCCTCCGCGATTCCAGAGTTGATGAAGCGCCACTATGATCATCGTTTTCCGAAGGGGCGATCGCCTACCCTGTAGGGCGGCGCAGCAAATCGACCCGGAACGGCGCTTCGAACGCGGCGCCCTGCTCCGTCATGTGGGCGTCGAAGCGTTCGCGCACCTGCCGGTGCAGCGCAGCAGACAAATGGTGCTCGGTGTGCGTGACGCCGATGACGGCGCGTTCGAATTCGTCGAAGCTGCGGTAGCGTACCGGCGCCAGGAAGAAGGTTTGCCCGACCAGCTCGAAGCAGCGGGCATCGACGGCGCGCACGGTGGCGTCGAACGCGGCCTGGCGCACCGCCTGTTCGTCATGGAACAGGCGCAGGATCTCGTTGTAGTCGCCGCCGAAGATCGGTTCCGAGATGTACAACAGGCCGCCCGGCTTGAGGACCCGCCGCATCTCGGCGAAGGCCTGGTCCAGCAGTGCCATCGGCACGTGGTGGAGTGACTTGAACAGGAACACGGCGTCGACGCTGGCGTCGGTGGCCGGTATCGCCTCCGCGCCGCCGAGGCCGAAGCTGACGCCGGGCAAATCGTCCAGCAGCAGATTCAGTGCGTGCTGGCGGGTGTCGACCTCCAGCGCGGTGATGGCGTCGAACTTTCCGCTGCGCAGCAGCGCACGCGTCTGCCGCGCCGTGCCGCAGCCCAGCTCCAGCGCCCGTGCCGAGAGCGGCAGAGGCAAGGCAGCGATCAGCTCGCGCTCGTCGCGCAGCGGTCCCGGATCTTCGCCGGGCGACGTCGCGATCTTCATGCCGGGCTTATTTTGCGGCGACCGGCACGGCCGTGGCTTTCTCGATCGCGGCGATGGTGTCCTTGCCGAGTCGTGCCGCCATTTCCTTGCGTACCGGCAGCAGCGCCGCGCGCCATTGTTCTTTCTCGGCCGGCGTCAGCGTGTAGATGGTGGTCTTGCCGGCCTTGCGGATGCCTTCCATCGCCTGGTCGTTCTCCTCCTGCGCGATCTGGTTGGAGTACTTGGTGGCTTCCTTCATCGCGCCTTCCAGCTGGCCGCGCACGTCCGGCGGCAGGCTGTCCCAGAACTTCTTGTTGACGATGACGGCGTAGCCGATGTAGCCGTGGTCGGAGACCGTCAGGTGCTTCTGCACTTCATGCATCTTCTGCGTGTACAGGTTGGAGGGCGTGTTCTCGACGCCGTCCACCACGCCGGTCTGCAGCGACTGGTAGACCTCGGAGAACGCCAGCACCTGCGGGTTGGCGCCCAGCGCGCGCATCTGCGCGTCCAGCACCTTGGACGACTGGATGCGCATCTTCAGGCCCTTGAAATCGGACACGGCGCGCAGCGGCTTGTTGGCGGTCATCTCCTTGAAGCCGTTGTCCCAGTAGGCCAGGCCCTTGATGCCTTTCGGCTCCAGCCTGGCCATCAGCTCTTTGCCGACCGGGCCTTCGGTGACGCGGTACAGCGCGGCCTTGTCGGGGAAGATGAACGGCAGGTCGAATACTTCGAATTCCTTGACGCCGAGCGGGCCGAACTTGGCCAGCGATGGCGCCAGCATCTGCACCGCGCCCAGTTGCAGCGCTTCCAGTTCTTCCTTGTCCTTGTAGAGCTGGCTGTTCGGGTACAGCTCGACTTTGACGCGGCCGTTGGTGGCTTTCTCCGCCAGCTCCTTGAAGCGCTGGGCGCCCTTGCCTTTCGGCGTGTCGTTGGCGACCACGTGGCTGAACTTGATGACGATGGGGTTTTGGGCGAACGCGCCGCCGCAGGCGAAGGCGGCGGCCAGGACCAGGATTTTCAGGTGTTTGGTTTTCATGCTTGTCTCCGTTGGCTGTGTTTTTTAGTGGTGTGCTGGTTGCTTGCTCAGGCCAAGCCTCTGCGGGCGGCTTCGGCCATCATTTGCCGGGCGATCAGGATCACCGGCAGGTCGATCATCTTGCCGTCGAGGGCGACGGCGGCGCCGCCGGATGCTTTGGCGGCGGCCTCGACGCGCAGCGCCCAGGCCATTTCTTCCTTGCTGGGCGCCCAGGCGGTGTTGACCAAGGGCACTTGCCGGGGGTGGATGCACAGCTTGCCGCCGAAGCCGAGGCCGCGCGCGTGTCTGGCGTCGTCGCGGACCAGCGCGGCGCCGGCTTCGTCCAGGGCGGTGGTCACGCCGTCGACGGGGGCTTGCAGGCCGGCGACGCGCGATACCTGCACCAGTTGCGAGCGGGTGTAGAGCAAGGCTTCGCGGCTTTCGGTGATGCCGGCGTCGAGGCTGAAGTCGATGGCGCCGAAGATCAGGCGCAGGACTTTGGGCGCGCGCGCCAGCGCGACGGCGTTCCACAGGCCTTGGGCGCTTTCAATCAGCGGCAGGATGGATGGCGCGCCGGCGTCGGCCAGCGCGGCCAGGTCTTGTTCGCGCTCGGCTTTGGGCAGGACGATGCCGGCCACGCCGGGGTGGCCGCACAGGGCCAGGTCGGCGGCGAACCAGGCGCTGTCGGCGGCGTTGATGCGGATGTAGACCGGGTGGTCCGCCGAGAGCCAGGCCCCCAGCGCCTGCCGGGCCTTGGACTTGTCGGCGGCTGGCACCGCGTCTTCCAGATCGACGATGACGGCGTCGGCGCCGGCCGCATGGGCTTTGTCGAAGCGCTCCGGCCGGTTGCCCGGCACGAAAAGGTAGGATCGGGCGACGGCGCTCATCGCGGTCATCCTAGCAGCTTGCCGACGACCGGCAGCTCGGCGATGTTCCAGATGCGCGGGAACAGCGCCAGCATCTCTGCTTCACTGGCGGCGTCGCCGAACTGGGCCAGGCGCAGGGCTTTCTGCTCCAGCTCGTCGCGCGAGAGGGTGTTGCCGGGATCGCCCTTCGGCTCGTCGACGCGGCCGCTGAAGGTGCGGCCGTCGACGGTTTCCACCGTCACCTTGCCGATCCAACGTGCCGGATAGGCGGTGTTGACCTCGTCGTCGAGCACCATCTCCACCTTGCCGCGAAACTGGGCGACGCGGCCATCGTTGTACGAACCTTCGAATTCCTTCAGCCCCGCCGTGCCGAACTGCGCGATCAAGCCCAACACCGTGCCCATCGAGAACTTGGCCTGGTGCACCGTCTGCGGATTAACCACCGGCCCCAGCACATCGATCGCGCCCTGGTGAACATGGGTGACAACGCGCGCGATCTCCTCCGGCCGCAACTTCTGCTCGGTCACAACCTTCAACAGCGCATCGGCCGCCGGATGCGTATGCCGGCACGAGGAATGGAACTTGAACGACGTCTCGGCCAAGGCCCACCGCTCGCCCAGCCGGTCGGTCAGCTTGGCCGGATCGGCGTCGCTGGACATGCCGGCCGCCATGCCTTGCGGCCCTTCCAGAATATGGCGCGCGCCGGTGAAGCCTTCGTTCGCCAGATAGGCCGACATCAGCCCGTCGGCCGCCGCCTTGGCGGTGTGCAACTGCTTGGAATCGGCCGCGTCGCGCAGGAATTCCCATAGGCCGGCGGCCTGCGTCCCGGCAGAGCCGAACGCATGCAACATCCGCTCCGGCGACAACTTCAGCAGATGCCCGGCAGCGGCAGCGGCGGCCACCGTGCCGGCGGTGCCGGTGGTGTGGAAGATCCGGTAATGCGATCGCCCGAGGAACTCGCCGACGCGGATGCCGACCTCGTAACCGGCCACCGTCGCGCTCAGCAAATCCTTGCCGCTGGCGCCGATCGATTGCGCGATCGCCAGCACCACCGGAAACACCACCGCTGCCGGATGAAACACCGAACCGTTATGCACATCGTCCTGCTCGGCGAAGTGCGACGACGCGGCATTGACCATGGCCGCGAACATCGGACTGGTGCCGCGCCGCGAGACCAGCACCTCGCACGCGCCCTCCTGCGGCCCCATCTGCCGCGCATACCACTCGATGGTGCGCACCGGCCGCCCGCTCTTGCCTGCCAGCGCCGAGCCGATCCAGTCCAGCAGCAAGTCCTCGGTGCGGCGCAACACCGGCGCCGGGATGTCTTCGAAGCGCAATTCAGCGGCGAAAGTGGCCAGCGCGGCGCTCGGATGGTCGTGGGTCATATCGTGGTCTCCTGTTTATTATTTACTACACCGCGCGCTGTTCGCGCAGCGCGGCGATGGCGTCGCCGCCGTAGCCCAGTTCGGCGAGGATCGCGTCGGTGTGCTGGCCCAGCGCGGGCACGGCGTCCATGCGCGGCGTGTAGGTGTCCGGCACGCCGGGCGGCAGCAGCGCCGGCATGGCGCCGGCCGGCGTGTCGATCTCGACCCAGCGTTCGCGCGCCTTCAGCTGCGGGTGATTCCACAGATCGTGCATATCGTTCAGATGCGCGTTGGCGATCTGCGCCTGATCCAGCCGCGCGATGACCTGCTCGGCGCTCAGCCCCGCGAACTCGGCGACAATGATGGCGCGCAGCTCGGCGCGCGCCACGGTGCGGGTCGAATTCGAATCGAAGCGCGGATCCTTGGCCAACTCCGGCTTGCCCAGCACCTTGGCGCAGAAAACCTCCCACTCGCGCTCGTTCTGCAAGCCCAGCATGACCACCTTGCCGTCGCCGGCCGGGAACGGGCCGTACGGATAGATGGTAGCGTGGGCGGCGCCGGCGCGCGGCGGCGGCTCGGCGCCGTCGATGGCGTAGTACAGCGGGAAGCTCATCCACTCGACCATGCTCTCCAGCATGGAGACGTCGATGTGGCTGCCCTTGCCGCTGCGGCCGCGCTGGATCAGCGCCGCCAGGATATTGGTGTAGGCATACATGCCGGCCGCGATGTCCGAGATCGAGCAGCCGGCCTTGGCCGGTTCGTCCGGGCTGCCGGTGACCGACAGGAAGCCCGCCTCGCTCTGGATCAGCAGGTCGTAGGCTTTCTTGTCGCGGTACGGGCCGTCGGCGCCGTAGCCGGAAATGTCGCAGACGATCAGGCGCGGATAGCGTTCGCGCAGCACCGTATATGACAAGCCGAGCCGCGCGGCCGCGCCCGGCGCCAGGTTTTGCACCAGCACGTCGGCGCCGTCGAGCAGCTTGTCGAGGATTGCGCTCGCCTCGTCGTGCTTGACATCCAACGTCAGGCTTTCTTTTGAGCGGTTGGTCCAGATGAAGTGCGACGCCATGCCGCGCGCGCGCTTGTCGTAGGCGCGGGCGAAATCGCCGACGCCGGGCCGCTCGACCTTGATGACGCGCGCGCCCAGGTCGGCCAGCTGGCGGGTGCAGAACGGCGCGGCGATCGCGTGTTCCAGGGTGACAACGGTGATGCCGTCCAATGGTCGCATGCCGGCCTCCTCAGAATGAACGTGGCATGCCAAGCACGTGCTCGGCGACGTAGGACAGGATCAGGTTGGTGGAGATCGGCGCCACCTGATACAGCCGCGTCTCGCGGAACTTGCGCTCGACGTCGTATTCGCAGGCGAAGCCGAAGCCGCCGTGGAATTGCAGGCAGGCATTGGCCGCTTCCCAGGATGCGTCGGCGGCCAGCATCTTGGCCATGTTGGCCTGGGTGCCGCAGGGCTGGTGCGCGTCGAACAGCTCGCAGGCCTTGTAGCGCATCAGGTTGGCCGCCTCCAGGTTGACGTAGGCCTTGGCGATCGGGAACTGCACGCCCTGGTTCTGGCCGATCGGGCGGCCGAACACCACCCGCTCGTTGACGTACTTGGTGACCTTGTCGATGAACCAGTAGCCGTCGCCGATGCACTCGGCGGCGATCAGCGTGCGCTCGGCGTTCAGGCCGTCGAGGATGTACTTGAAACCCTTGCCCTCCTCGCCGATCAGGTTCTCGACCGGGATTTCCAGGTTCTCGAAAAACAGTTCGTTGGTCTCGTGGTTGACCATGTTGAGGATGGGCTGCACCGTCAGGCCTTTGCCGATGGCCTCGCGCAGGTCGACGATGAAAATCGACATACCCTCGGATTTCTTGGTGACCTCGGCCAGCGGTGTGGTGCGCGCCAGCAGGATCATCAGGTCGGAGTGCTGGACGCGCGAGATCCACACTTTCTGCCCGTTGACCACGTAGCGGTCGCCCTTGCGCACGGCGGTGGTGGTGATCTTGGTGGTGTCGGTGCCGGTGGTCGGTTCAGTGACGGCCATCGATTGCAACCGCAGCGCGCCGCTGGCGATCTGCGGCAGGTACAGTTGCTTCTGCGCTTCCGAGCCGTGGCGCAGCACCGTGCCCATGTTGTACATCTGGCCGTGGCAGGCGCCGGAATTGCCGCCGGCGCGGTTGATCTCTTCCATGATGACCGAGGCTTCGGTCAGGCCCAGGCCGGAGCCGCCATACTCTTGCGGAATCAGCGCAGCCAGCCAGCCGGCCTGCGTCAGCGCATCGACGAACTTGGCGGGATAGCCGCGCTCCTCGTCGATCTTGCGGAAGTATTCGGCGGGGAACTCGGCGCACAGAGCGCGCACGGCGTCGCGGATGTCTTCATAGGAATTTTGGTCGGTCATGCTTGTCTCTTTATTGTGTGTGAAGGATTGAAGCTCAGGCCAGCGTGACCTCGGCCTGCATCGCCAGCTCGGCGCGCTGGTTCTGCGCCCACAGGTGGACGGTGCGGCCGTCGGCGTCGGGCCGGCCGCAGACGGTGAACGGTTCGGCGTCGAACAGCGAGCCGACGGCGCGGAAGTTGAAGCTGCGCATCACCGCGTCCGGCATATTGCGGCGCAGCAGATCGGCCAGCAGCGTGGCGATCAGCGGGCCGTGCACGATCAGGCCGGGATAGCCTTCGACCTTGGTCACGTACTCGCGGTCGTAGTGGATGCGGTGGCCGTTGAAGGTCAGCGCCGAGTAGCGGAACAGCAGCACCGGATCCGGCGTGATGAGCCGGCTCCAGGCCGCGTCCTGCGGCGCCGGCTTCGGTGGCGGCGGCACGCCGCCGGCCTGCGGCATCTCGCGGTAGACGATGTCGTGTTCCTCGCTGATGCACGCTTGGCCGTCGTGGCCGATCTCGTGGCCGACAGTGACGAAGGCCAGGTTGCCGCTGGCGCCGCGCTTGGCGTTGACGCTGAGGATGGTCGAGGTGCGGGTGGCGTCGGCGCCGACCGGCAGCGGCGCGTTGAAGCTCAGCCGCCCGCCGGCCCACATGCGGCGCGGCAGCGGCACCGGCGGCAGGAAGCCGCCGCGCTGCGGATGGCCGTCCGGCCCCAGCTCGGCCTGCGGGGCGACGGCCCAGAAGTACATCCAGTGCCACAGCGGCGGCAGCGCGGCGCCGCTGTCGAAGGTCGCGGCGCGGTCCAGCGTGGCGGCCAGCGCGTCGGCGGCATGGGCGGCGACGCGCGCGCGCGCGGTCTCGGTCTTGCCCACCCACTGTTGCAGCAACGAAGTATCAAAGGCATCTGAAATCATGGTGACGGCGCCGGATGGTTAAAGTCCGGACAGTGTCATCCACACGCTTGGATGCCACAATCGGCATTTTTGGAAGGGGGGGTATGATTTCCGTGTAGGGTGGCGCCGCGCCATGCCGGTAGAATGCGTTTATTCAGAAATAAAACAAGGGACTCCGATGTTGTTCGACCTGACCGACCTGCGCCTGTTCATCTTCGTCGCCGAACTGAAAAGCCTGACCAAGGCCGCCGAGCGGATGCACCTGTCGCTGGCGGCGGCCAGCAACCGGGTCAAGGAACTGGAGTCGCGCTTCGGCATGCGTTTGCTGTACCGCGAAAGCAAGGGGGTGCTGCTGTCGCCGGCCGGCGAGACGCTGCTCAGCCACGCGCAGCAATTCATGCAGCAGGTCGAGCGGCTGCGCAGCGACATGCAGCAATATAACAATGGCATCCGCGGCCATATCCGCATCTTCGCCAACACCACGGCGGTGACCGAGTTCATGCCGCAGGTGCTGGGCGCGTTCCTGAAGGCGCATCCGCACGTCAACGTGGCGCTGGAGGAAAGGCTGAACCACGACATCGTGCGCGGCGTGCAGGACGGCACGGCCGACATCGGCGTCGCCGCCGGGCCGGTGCAGGGCCAGGGCCTGGAGATCATCAACTTCTCCACCGACCGCCTGCTGCTGGCGACCGCGCTCGATCATCCGCTGGCCAAGGCCGGCAGCATCAGCTTCGCCGAGACGCTGGCCTATCCGCACATCGGCCTGCACGAGGGCAGCACCCTGCAGCACTTCCTCAACAAGATGGTGCTCGACACCGGCGTGCGGCTGGAACTGCGCATCCAGGTGCGCGGCTTCGACGCCATGTGCCGCATGGTCGAGGCCAACGTCGGCATTGGCATCCTGCCGCAGTCGGCGGCGGCGCGGCACAGCAAGTCAATGAAGCTGGCGCTGGTCGAGCTGACCGACCCGTGGGCGGTGCGCGAGCGCAGCGTGGTGGTGCAGAACCTCGACAGCCTGCCGGGCTATGCGCGCGAGCTGGTCGAACTGATCCGCTCGGAACAGGTGCGCGAGCATGGCGCCTCGGCAGGCGTGGCGGGCGTTCAGTAATCCCACAACATCGGCATCCAGCGGAAGCCCTTGCCGTCGACCGCCACCCGGCCGACCGAGGGGAACGACAGGTGCGAGGCGGCCATCAGTGCGCCGTTCTGCGCCAGTTCGCGGAACAGGGCGACGCGGACGCCGACCGATTCTTCCGGATCGTGTTCGAAACCGTTGTGCCAGTCGGGGTGGTCGAAGCCGGCCGGGAACACGGCGTCGCCGACAAAGGTCAGCCGTTCGCCGCGCGAGACCAGGTCGACCACGCAGTGTCCCGGCGAGTGGCCGCCGGTGCGGCGCGCGGTCACGCCCGGCGCGATCTCGCATTTGTCGTCGAACAGTTGCAGATGGTCGCGGTACTCGTTCATGAAGTGCGTCGCGGTCGAGCGCAGCACGTCCGGCACCGCCGTCGGCATCGAGGTGTGGCTGAAGTCGGGCGACGCCCAGAACCTGACCTCTTCGGCGCACAGGTGGATGCGCAGATCGGGACGCAGCTGTTCCTTGATGCCCTCGACCAGCAGGCCGCCGACGTGGTCCATATGCAGGTGGGTGATCACCACGTCGGTCACCGACGCCAGGTCGATGCCGGCGGCCTGCAGCCGCATCGGGAAGCGGCCGGCGCGCGGGAAGCCGGGGAACTCGCCGCCGAGGCCGGCGTCCACCAGGATGGTCCGGTCGCCGCTGCGGGCCACCATCACGTTCAGCGACCAGTCGAAGGCCTCGGGCGGCATGCCCATATGCTCCAGCCAGGTCGCCAGCTCGGCCGGATCGGCGTTGGTGGCCAGCGTTCTCGTCGGCAGCGGCAACACGCCGTCGCTGACCAGCAGCACATCGATATCGCCGACCTGCAGCGCGTAACGCGACGGCACCAGTTCCTCATGCGGCACGCCGGATGCGTGCATGCTTTGTTGTGCGGAAAACATAATACGATCTCCCAAAAAGACGGCCCGCTGTTCCGGGCTTAACCAGTCGGGCGACTGGCAGCAAGTCGCCGATGGCGACTAAAGCTCGCATGTCTTCATAGTAGATGCTAAGCGCGCGCGGCGATAGCTCCGCAAGAGGCCGCTCAGGAGATTCCGTACTCCTGCAACCTCGGCCGGATGTATTCGACGAAGGCTTTCGCCGAGGGCTTGGCGGCGCGGCCGGCGGAGAAGACGGCGTTGACTTCGATCGCGCCCATGTCCCAGTCCGGCAGCAGACGCAGCAGCGTGCCGTCGCGCAGTTCTTGTAGGCAGCCCGACAGGCTCAGCGACGCGATCCCCAGGCCGGCGACCACGGCGGCGGTCGAAACTTCGTTGACACTGGTGATCAGTTGTTCGCCGATCTTCACTTGCACCGTTTCACCGTCCTTGCTGAAGGTCCACGAACTGCCCGGTCCGATGCGGGTGCTGATCATGCGGTATTTATGCAAGTCCTTCGGCGTGACCGGCGCGCCCATCCGCGCCACGTACGACGGCGCCGCCACCAGCAGCCGCTGCGTGGCGCCGAGCCGGCGCGCCATCGCGGTCGAATCGCTCAGCGGGCCGTAGCGCACCGCGACGTCGACGCCGTCGGCGATCAGGTTCTGGCGCTGGTCGTTCATCAGCAGCTCCACGTGCAGCGCCGGATGCAGCTCGGCGAACCCGGGCAGCAGCGGCACGACGACGCGCAGCGCGAAGCTGGTGGTCACGCCCAGCCGCAGCACGCCGCGCAATTCGCCGGTGCCGCGCGCCGCCTGCTCCGCTTCCTCCAGCGCGCCGAGGATGCCTTCGACCCGCGCCAGGAAATCCGCCCCGGCCTCGGTCAGCGCCACCGCGCGCGTGGTGCGGGTCAGCAGTTGCGTGCCGACTTCCTGCTCCAGGCTGGAGATCATGCGCGACACCGATGGCTGCGTCAGGTTCAGCTCGCGCCCGGCCGCCGAAAAATTGCCGGTGCGGGCGACGCGGACAAACAGCTTCAGGGCGAACAGGTAATCGTGCATGGCAACTCCGGCGGGACGGGAACGGCGATTGTAACCGCAACCTCCCAGCCATGGCCGCCGGGCCGGGGCTGTGCGCTGTTATGCGCTGTAGCCGGCGTCGGCGCTGAGCACGGCGCCGTTGACGAAGCTGGCGGCCGGGCTGACCAGGAAGGCCGCCAATGCCGCGATCTCATCGGCGCGGGCGAAGCGGCCCAGCGCGTTGGCGCCTTTCTGCCACGCCGAGAACGGGCCGTCCTCCGGATTCATGTCGGTGTTGACCGAGCCGACGCGGATCACGTTGACGGTGATGCCGCGCGGACCCAGTTCGCGCGCGGCGCCCTTGGTGTAGCCTTCGACCGCGCTCTTGGTGGCGATGTAGTCGGCCATGCCGGGACCACCGGCCAGTGCCGCCAGGCCGGACGACATCGACACGATGCGGCCGCCCTCGCCCATGATGCGCGACGCGGCGCGGATGCCGGCCACCACGCCGCCGTAGTTGATCGCGATCTGGCGGTCGAAACGGCTGGTGTCGACGCTGTCGATGATGGAGCCGGTCTCGAACACGCCGGCGTTGTTGACCAGGATGTCGAGCTTGCCGAACTTCGCGGCGACGCCGTCGATCAGTTTGGCCACCTGCGCCTCGTCCGCCTGATCGGCCTGGAACGCGGCGGCTTTTCCGCCCGCCGCCACGATGGCGTCGACAACTTGCTGTGCCTTGTCGGCGCTGGCGGTATAGCTGATCGCCACGGTCGCGCCCAGTTCCGCCAGTTGCCTGGCGACCGCCGCGCCGATGCCGCGCGAGGCGCCTGTGACCAATGCGATTTTGCCTTCGAGTGAAAAGATATGCTGTGCCATGTTGATGCTCCCTTTGAGGTTGATGGTGCGTCGGATGACGCCTGGGAGACACTGTAGCGGCCAGCCAGCCGCGGATAAATGGGCTGAACCCGCATGCTTTGTCCAAGCGTATGCACAATCGATCAAAGCGCGATGGCGACCTCGTCGAGGCCGGCGAAGACTTCGCTGAGCCAGTCGATCACCACCCGGACCCGCTGGTTGCGGTAACGGTTCGGCGGATAGACGATGTAGAAGGGGTAGACGCCCGCCTGCCAGTCCGCCAGGATGGGAACCAGGCGGCCATCGTCGACGTAAGGGCGCAACTTCCATTCAAAGCTGTTGAGCACGCCCATGCCGGCCAGCCCGGCCGCGAGGTGGGCGTTGCTCTCGTTGACGCTGACCTGCCAGGCGCCGGCGATCTCGATGTCCCGGTCAGGCGCGTGAAAGCGGAACGGCATCGGCCGCCCGCTGCTGGCGAACTGGTAGCTGATCAGGTAGTGGCCCTGTTCCAGCTGCTGCGGGTCGGCGGGCGTGCCGTGCAAAGCCAGGTAGGACGGCGCCGCAGCCGTCACCAAGCGCGACTGCCCGATCAACCGGCCCACCATGGCGGTGTCGGCCAGCGCGCCGCCGCGCACCGCGCAATCGGAGTTGGCGCGCAGCAGATGCGTCGGTTGGTCGCTGATATTGAGTTCGATCTTGATACCGGGATGGCGCGCGTGAAACGCCGGCAGGCGCGGAATCACCACCGCGCTGGCGACCCAGCCACTGAGGTCGACCTGCACCCGGCCGCGCAGGTTGACATGGTCGGCCTCGAAGGCGCTGTCGATGTCGTCCAGCTCGCGCAGCCAGCGCGAGGTCTGGGCGTAATACGCCGCGCCTTCGGCGGTCGCCACCACGCTGCGGGTGGTGCGGCTGAGCAGCTTGGCGCGCAGCGTACCCTCCAGGTCGGCGATCATCTTGCTGACGGTGGTCTTGGGCATGTCCAGTGAATCGGCCGCCTTGGTGAAGCTTTTCAGCTCCACCACGCGGCAAAACACCCTGATCGCTGTGAACCGGTCCATGCAGCCGATGCCTCCGGTGACGGGTTGAAGTGCCTAGCGCACCTGTGCGAAACCTTTGCGCAATTCCTGCGCGAACAAGGCCGGCTGTTCCCAGGCGGCGAAGTGACCGCCCTTGTCCAGCTCGTTGAAGTATATCAGCTTGGTGTACTTGGCCTGCACCCAGTTCCTGGGCGCGCGGAAGATCTCGTGCGGGAAGATGCTGACCGCGACCGGGATGTGGATCTGTCCCTGGCCCACCGATTCGCCCTGGTTCTCGCGGTAGAAGCGCGCCGACGACGCGCCGCTGTCGGTGAACCAGTACAGCGAGATATCGTCCAGCATGGCGGTGCGGCCGAGCGCATCCTCCGGCTTGCCGTGGTTGTCGGTCCAGGTGTGGAACTTCTCGTAGATGAACATCGCCTGCGCCATCGGCGAATCGGACACCAGGTAGCCGACCGTCTGCGGTCGCGTAACCTGCATCTGGAAGTAGCCGAAGCCGTCGCCGGTGAAACGGGTGGCGCCGTCCACCGCGCGCTGTTCCTCCGCGCTGAGCTTTTCCGGCAGCTTGTCGGGGAATACGAATTGCCAGTTCAAATGGACGGCGGCCAGGCCGGGCGGTTGCTGGATGCCCAGGCGGGTGGTGACGGTGGCGCCCCAGTCGCCGCCCTGCGCCACCCATTTGCCGTAGTTCAGCCGCTGCATCAACACGGCCCAGGCGCGCGCGGTGCGCTCGGCGGTCCAGCCGGCGCCGCTGGGCTTGCCGGAGAAGCCGAAGCCCGGCAAGGAAGGAATCACCACGTGGAAGGCGTCCTCGGCGCGGCCGCCGTGGGCGGTCGGATCGGTCAGCGGGCCGATCAACTCCAGGAACTCGGCGAAGGAGCCGGGCCAGCCGTGCGTCAGCAACAGCGGCAGCGCCTCCGGGTGTTTGGACTTGACGTGGATGAAGTGGAAGTCCAGCCCGTCGATCCTGGTGAGGAATTGCGGGTGCTGATTGACGCGGCGCTCGAAAACGCGCCAATCGTAGCTGTCGCGCCATTCGGCGATCAGCGACTGCGCCGCCGCCAGCGGTACGCCTTGCACCCAGCCGGCCTGGGTCGCCTGTTCCGGCCAGCGCGTACGGCGCAGGCGCAGCTTCAGGTCGTCGATCGCCGCCTGCGGCACCCGGATCTTGAACGGCACGATGGCGTCGCCTTCCGGTTTGACCTGCGCCGCGCTGCTGGCGGCGCCGGCCAGTGTCGGCGCCGCGAGCAAGGCTGAAGCGAGCGCGCCCAGTTGCAGCAGATGGCGGCGCGAGGTGGAGGCGATGTCTTGAGGTTTTGTGGAGTCCATGAATTTTCCTGCTGTGTGATGAGGGAGGGAGCGATGCTAGGCCACATCGGCGCCCGGATAAACCGGCTGCGGCGGGATGCTTTGTGCATGGCGATGCACAATCGCGCAGGCTGGCGCGGCACTCATGTCCAGCAGACATAATTGAAATGTGCCCGCCGCGTCTAGTGGCGCAGGCCGCGCGGCGCTATCTTGGCTCCTGTAACCCAACCAACACTCACAGGAGCCTCACATGCGCGCAGTCCATCTCCCAGCCTTCGGCGATCCCAGCGTGGTCCCCGCCTACGTCGAGATACCCGAACCGGCGGCGCCGGCCGTCGGCCAGGTGTTGATCGAGGTGCTGTACGCGCCGGTCAACCACAACGACCTGCTGGTCATGGGCGGCAAGTTCCCCTATCACCCGGAACTGCCGGCGGTGCTGGGCAACGAGGCGGTCGGCCGCGTCATCGCGCTCGGCGCCGGCGTCCATCACGTCAAGCTCGGCGACCTGGTCACGCCGCCGCTGTACAGCGGCACCTGGCGCGAACGCATGCTGCTGGAGGCCGAAGGATTGTTCGCGCTGCCGCCGGACGCCGATCCGCAGCAGTTGTCGATGATCCGCATTAATCCGCTGACCGCCGGCCTGATGCTGAGCGAATACGTCGACCTGCAAGCGGGCGACTGGATCGTGCAGAACGCCGCGAACTCCGGCGTCGGCCGCGCCGCGATCGCGCTGGCCAAGGCGCGCGGCCTGCGCTCGATCAACCTGGTGCGGCGCGCGGAACTGGTGCAGGAATTGCAGGCGGCCGGTGGCGACATCGTGCTGGTCGATGAACCCGGCGCCGCCGCCAAGGCCGCCGCGCTGGTCGGCGACGGCAAGGTGCGCCTGGCTCTGGACGGCGTCTCCGGCGCGGCCACCGCGCGGCTGCTGGAATTCCTCTCGCCCGGCGCCGCCATCGTCGGCTACGCCAACATGGGCGGCCACAAGACCGCGCCCGGCGACCTGATGCAGCTGATGTACAAATCGGTCAGCAGCTATTTCTTCTATCAGAACCGTCCCCAGTTCCGCGCCAGGGTCCCGGCGCTGCTGCGCGAAGCGGCGCGGATGGTGGCGGCCGGCCGGCTGCACACCCCGGTGGCGCGCACCTATCGCCTGTCCGAAGTGGCCGAAGCCATCGCCCATACGCTGGCCGGCGGCAAGGTGCTGCTCGACGTGGCGGAGCGGCGCGGCTACTGAGCTGCGCCGATGCCATAGCGCGTCTTCGCCAACTGTTCTTCGACAAAGGCGATGAAGGCGCGCGCCTTCGGCCCGGCGTGCCGTCCGCCGGGCAGCACCGCCCACAGGTCGAGGCGCGGCAGTTCCCAATCGGTCAGCGCTTCGACCACCCGCCCGTCATCGAGTTCCTCGGTGAAGATCCATTCGCTGGCCACCGCCACGCCGAGCCCGGCCAACACGGCCGACCGCACGCCCTCCAATGCGCTGATGCGCAACCTCGGCTTGAGCCCGATCTCGCGCGCGACGCCGTCCTTGATGAACGCCATCTGCTCGCCGCCCTCGCCGCGCGACAGCACGATGGCGGCATGGTCGCCCAGGTCTTCAGGTTGTCGCGGCGTGCCGTGCCGCGCGAAATAGTCGGGCTTCGCGACCACCACGCGGCGGCACTGGCCGATGCGGCGCGCCACCAGATTCGAGCTGGGCAGCTTGCCCATCCGCAGCGCGACTTCGGCGCCCTCCTCGATCAGCCCGACGTTGCCGTCGTCGAGCAGCAGGTCGATATCCAGCCCCGGATGCTTGTCAAGAAAGCCCGGCAAGCGCGGAATAATATGCCGGCGCACGAAGGTGATGGTGCCGCTGACGCGCAGCCTGCCGGTCAACGAGGCGGGCTCGCCGCGCACCGCCTTCAGCGCCAGCTCGGCCTCGTCCAGCGTCCGCACCGCATGCTCATAAAAGGTGCGCGCGGCGTCGGTCGGCGTCAAGCCGCGCGTCGAGCGAAGGAACAGCTTGGTCGCCAGCTTCTCCTCCAGCTGGGCGATGGACTTGGACACCGCAGGTTGCCCCAGCGCCAAATGGGTCGCGGCCACGCTGAACGAACCGCTCTCGTAGACGCGGACAAACGATCTCATGGCGCTGATCAGATCCACATATATTCCCATCACGAATAAAAGATATGCCAGTCCCGATCATACCCTTTCATCCGGGAATAAACCATACTGCCCTTCTTCACATTGAAAGGAATAAAGTAATGAAACTCTATGGTGATCCTGGCTCCGGCAGCACCCGTCGCGTATTCGCGGCGCTGTACCACATTGGCGTCGAATTCGACTTCGAACTGATCGACCTGTTCAAGGGCGACAACCGCACGCCGGCCTTCCTCGCGCTGAACCCGAACGGCATGATTCCGGTGCTGGTAGACGGCGACGTGGTGCTGTGGGAAGCGTCGGCGATCAATCTGCACCTGGCCGAGAAATTCGGTTCCGACCTGCTGCCGCCCGGCGCCGAACGCGCGCTGACGCTGCAGTGGATGTTCTGGGCCGCCGAGCATTGGCGCCAGGGCCCGCCGGCTTTGTTCGGCGAGCGCATCGCCAAGGTGGTGATGGGCGTGGCGCAGGACCCGCGCGTCATCGCCGACGCCGAGGCGTCGATCCGCAAGTTCGCCGCGATCCTGGATGCGCACCTGGAAGACCGTCGCTACGTGATCGGCAACAAGGTCTCGCTGGCCGATTTCGACCTGGCCGCCACCTTCACCCACTTGACACGCACCCATCCGCCCTACGCCGAATTCCCCAACGTGATGGCCTGGCACCAGCGTTTGCTGGATGAAGTGCCGGCCTGGGCGCGCACCCGCGACGAGGTCGAGGTGCGCATGGCGGCCTTGCTGGCGCCGCCCGGCGGCGCGCAATGAGCGCGGCGCACAAGCCGTTAAGCGGCAAGGTCGCACTGGTGACCGGCGGCGCGCGTGGCCTCGGCGCCGCCACCGCGCTGGCGCTGGCCGAACAGGGCGCTGATGTGGCGTTCACCTTTGTCTCCTCCGACTCGATCCCGAAGGCGGCCGCCGTGGTGGCGCGGATTGAACAGCTTGGGGTGCGCGGCCTGTCGGTTCAGGCCGATCAGGCTGATGCCGGCAAGGCGCCGCAGTTGATCGAATCCATCATCGGGCGCTTCGGACGGCTGGACATCGTGGTCAACAGCGCCTCCATTGATCGCTTCGGCACGGCCGACGATGCGCAGCGCGACGAGGCGGTGTTCGAGCATTATTGGGCGGTGGCGAACGGCGGCTTCCGCGCCATCGTGCGCGCGGCGTCGAAGGTGATGGGCGATGGCGGACGCTTCGTGTTCGTCGGATCCAATCTGGGCGTGCGGCCGGGCGCGCCGGGCATGTCGGACATGGCGTCGATCAAGGCCGCCATCGACGGCTATGCGCGCGGCGCGGCGCGCGACCTGGCCGACCGGGGCATCACCGTCAACGTGGTGCACGCCGGCTTCATGGAGACCGACATCAACGCCCACATGCGCGACGCCATCGCGCCGATGCTGCAGAATCTGTGCATCAAGCGCTTCGCCCGCCTGGAGGAAGTGATCGCCCCGATCCTGTTCCTGGCCAGCCCCGCCGCGTCCTACATCACCGGCACCATCATCGACGCCGACGGCGGCTACAACGTGTAGGCGACCACCCCGGCACCCACGTGCCGGGGTCTCTTTTTTTTCGGGTTTTTCTAAAACCTGCGATCCGATTCTGCCTTGCGATAACCGCCGATATTTCATCAGAGTGGCCACTATTTGGGGAACTAAACGGCGATAATTTGCTGGTGGAATTCGGGAAATTCACCGGCCTTCATTGGAATGATACGTTCAGCATGGCGCCCTTCGTCTGCGAAGCGCTCCGCAACTACATGAATCCCGCGCCGGCCGCGCAGGAGCAAGCGGTGGCGCCGTCCGAATCCGGCTATCAATGGAAGGAAGTGTTTCTGCCCGAAGGGACAAGGCTGCGCGCGAGCTTCGACCGCAAGCAGTACTTCGCCGTGGTGGCGGGTACGGAAATCAAATACGGCGAGCACGCGATCTCGCCATCGTGCTTTGCCAATTTGTTCGGCTGCGGCAACCGCAATGCATGGAAAGCGGTGTGGCTGCGCCTCCCAGGAAGCACCGAATGGCTGCTGGCCGATGTCTGCCGCTCGGCGCGGAAGGCCGCGATAGCGCGCCTGATGACAGGCGCGGCCGACAAGGACGGCCAGCCATCGCCAGCCGCGCAACCGGCGCCATCCTCACCGACCACGCCGCAGGACAAGCGCAAACAGCCGGCCGAGCAGCCGCCGTCACGGCTCACAAGCGCAGCTCCCCGGCCGGCGGAGCGCCAACCGGCGCCGCGCGCGGCGCACGGCAATGAGGTAGCGCGAAAAAAAAGCGCGGGACGAAATGCCCGTCGCAAGCGCCGCGCGGCGAGGCTAGCCGCGACGGGCTAGCCTGCGGCAACAATTACAGGTGGAACGGCACCCACATCATCTTCACTTCAACGTTCAGCATGCCGGACTTCACGGTCGGATCGTCCGAGCCGATCTTGATCGCCTCGGCCAGATCGGCCGCCTTGAAGATCGTCATGCCGCCGTCGGCCAGCACGCCGTTCAAGCCGCCGGCCTTCTTCATGAACGGGCCGCTGAGCACGGTCAGACCCTGCTCCTGCATTTTCAGCATGTAGCCGACATGGTCCATGAACTCCGGCTGCTCGTTGTATTGCACGCCTTGCACCCATTTAGGGCCAGGGGTTTGAAACGCTACGAAATAGTGTGGGCCGTTTTCGTCAATCATGTTAACTCTCCAGTAGATATGCTATTTACGATATGAATTCAGTCGCCTCGAAGATTTGTTTCCGTTGCCGACCGTCTGAAATCAAGTATAGGCGCCCGCTTGCGAGAGAGTGAGAGGCGGCACGGCATTTGACTTATACGTCTGAGGAATGAATGCGCAGCCATTCCGCGCAATTCATCCCGGATTGGTGAATTTCGCAATTGCGAAGTGATGGTGTTCATTGCACAATGTTGAAATGAGACAATCACCACTCCTGCTGCTGGCCTGTATGCTCGCCGCCGCGCGCGCGGCGGGTGCGGCCGACGGCGCGCAGCCCCAGTCGTACAGTCCGGACTACTTCACGCAATTCCAGGCCGCGACAGCGATGGACATGGTGAGCCGGCTGCCCGGCTTCGTCTTCGACGGCGGCAACGCCTCGCGCGGCGTGGCCGGTAACGTGCTCATGAACGGCAAGCGCCCCACCTCCAAGACCGACTCGCTCGGCGACGTGCTGGGCCGCATCCCGGCGGCGGCGATCGAGCGCATCGATGTGATCAACGGCGGCGCCGGCGGCATCGACATGCAAGGCTATCCCACCGTGGCGAACGTGCTGATCAAGGAGATGGACCTGGTCTCCGCCAGCGCCACCGCCTCCAGTTCCATCATGCCGGACGGCGGCATGCAGCCTTCGCTGACCGGCAACTACAGCCTGAAGCGCCAGGACAAGAACATCAACCTGACACTGGGCTGGACCCGGTCGCCGGACACGTCGCAGGGACAAGGCCACCGGACCACCGTGTACGCCAGCGCCACGCCCGCCGCCGAAACGGCGATCGAAGGCTCCGGCATCAACGAGAACAAGACGGTCAAGCTGAACTACGGGCAGGATGTGCTGGACGGCCAGCTGACCTGGAACGGCGCCTACAACCCGTGGACCTACCAGTCGCAGGCGCGCTTCGACAGCGATACCCGCTCGCTGAACAGCAACGACAACGCCGGACGCACCATGGAACAAGGCCTCGCCTACACCCGCGACCTGGCGCCAGGGGCCAGCATCGACCTGCGGGCGCTGTATCGCAGCGCCGACGTGGCCGCCGAATCGACCTCGGCTTCAGGCGGCAACACCTCGCATTCGCTGGCGAACACCACCGCCAGCGAGCACATTCTCGCCGGCCAGCTGACCTGGCAAGCGCTGGAAGGCGTGGTGATACGCGGCGGTTTCGAGCGCGCGGTCAACACCAACGACAACAGCAATACCTATCAAGCCAACGCCGGCGCCGCCGCGTCGCCGTTGGGCAGCGCCTGGGTGCAGGAAGAGCGCGTCGAAGGCCAGCTGTCGTCGGCCTGGCAGGTCGACAGCGCGCTCAGCGCCGAAGCCGGCCTGAAGATCGAACATTCCAGCCTGAGCATCGGCGCCGACCAGCCGCAGGCCAGGGCCTACGTCTATCCCAAGCCCAGGCTGCGGCTGGCGTTGTCGCCGACGCCGGCGCTGCAACTGCGCCTGCGCATGGAGCGCGAAGTCAGCCAGCTGAACTTCGGCGAAGCCGCCGCGTACTTCGGCGGCGCCGACAAATCGCTGCGCGCCGGCTACGCCGACCTCGTCCCGGCCAAGACCTGGCTATGCGAAGGCGCGCTCGAATACCGCTTCTGGGAACGGGGCGCGGCGGTGTTGAGCTACACGCAGTCGCACATCAGCGACGTCATCGACCGCATGCCGATCCGCGCCGCGAACGCCACCTACGACGCCGCCGGCAATATCGGCGACGCCAGCGCCGACAGCGTCACCGGCATGCTGAACTTGCCCACCGACGGTTGGTCGCTGCCGCAGGGACTGCTCAAGCTGTCGACCACCTGGCGCTCCTCGTCGGTGACCGATCCCACCACGCAGGAGACGCGCCGGCTGTCCGGCGAAAACCCGCTGGCGTGGCGCATCGAGTTCTCGCAGGATTTGCCGCGCCAGCGCACGGCCTGGGGTTTTTCGGTCGACAACGGCTGGAGCAACGACAGCTGGCAGGTGGCCGAGCGCGACACCAGCAGCGGCTCCGGCTGGGCGCGCGCCTTCGTCAACTACCGCCCGGCGAGCAATATGATGGTGACGCTGGAGCTGAACAACCTGGCCGGACGCGTCATCAGCTACGACCGCACGCATTACGCCGGCGACCGGCTGGCCGGCGGCGTCGACTTCGTCGAGCACAACGTCACCCGCACGCAGCCGTTCGCGATGCTGCGCGTGCGCCGCGATTGGTAGCTGTTAATTCCAGGCCCGCGCCGCCGAACGGTAGGCGGTCCAGGTGAAGCCGGCGCCGACCGACAGCCCGCTGTTTCGCCGCATCAACGGACTATCGCTGTTGGCCGCATGGCTGTAGTTGTCGTAGCGCGCGAAACCGAACACCCGCCAATCCGGCGACACGCGCCGCGACAGGCTCGCACCGAGCCGCGTCATCATCAAACCGCCGCCGGCCTGGTAAGCCGGCCGCGCCGCCGTCGCGTATTGCGGCGCAACTTCGTAGAAATAGCTGTTCAGGCGCGCATTGCCGAACACCGCGCCGAGGTTGGCGTCGGCCTGCCACTTGCCGCCCTGGTCGGCGGTCTCGAACACCAGGCGCGGCTCGAACACCAGGCCCTGCCGCTTGAAACCATTCCTCAGTTCCAGCGGCGCCCGCAGCGGCAACTCCAGCCGCACGCGGCTGGTGGCGCTCGGCTCGGCCAACAACACCTTCAGGCGCGGCCCGAATTCCAGCAGCGAATTCAAGTCCGGCATGCCGGCGCGCGCCGCCACATCGTCCGAACGCGCCGGCAGCGACAAGGCGAACCCGAGATCGAGCTCGACCCGTTCGGTGTTGATCAAGCGCGCGCCGATGCCGGAGCGGTCGGCGCGCAGCACCTTGCCGCGATAAACCACCAGCGGCAGCACCAGCCCGCGCGTGGAGCGGTCGTCGGCGCCGGGATAGGCCGGCGTCGAAGCGGCGCCGCCGAACAGGCCGAGCTCCCACAACGGCAAATCCGGCGTCGGCGTCGGCGCCTGTTGCTGCGCGTCGGCGCGCGCCATCGATACCAGCATGGCCAGCGCCACCACGGTGGCCGGAACGGCCGATGATCTCTGCATGAATAATCCTTCTCGTTTTCGCAAGATTGCAGTCTAGAGCATATACAAATAGCACCATTGAATCCAAAAAACATCGGATTTTGCGCACTTTGTAAGACCCGTCCTACAAGCCTACAAATTAATGGGAATTAAGTTTGCCACATGGAAATTATGACTATATAGTTGCCTCCACTACAAGCGACCCCTGCGGTCAGGCCAACGAGCGAACCAGAAAGCATTCATGAAAAACACCCGCTTCGGCCTGACCGTGCTGATCTCGGCACTCATCGTCATTTCCCTCGTCATGCTGATGCTGGTCAAGCGCCAACACACCCAGCACGAAAGCCAGCTGCGGATACAGGGCCTCGGCGTGGTGCACGCCATGAGCGCCCTGCCGATGAGCGTGCTGGTCCCGGCCAGCGGCCGCTCGACCGTGCTGAGTTCCCTGTTCCTCTCGCATGAAACACCGGATTTCGCCTACGCCGCCGTATCCGCGCTGGACGGCGCGATCGTCGCCGAGACCACCGCACCGGGCGTGCTGGTCGGCGCACTGGCGCTGCCCAGCGGCGGCGCCTCGCTGTTCGGCGAGCGCGACGTGCCGGCCCGCGCGCAGGCGCGCGCCGTGCGCGAGTTCTACGGACCGGTGCTGGAGCAGGACGTGCTGAAGGGCTACGTGCGGGTCGCCTTCTTCGAACCGCGCCACGCGCTCGCGCTCGGCGACCTGCCGTTCTACGCCTCGCTGACGCTGGCGCTGTTCCTGCTGGTGCCGCTGGTGATCTTCCTGGTGCGGCGCGAAATGGCGCCGCTGCGCAAGATCAACGAGCAGCTGCAGCGCATGGCCCTCGGCGGCGGCGCCGCGCTCCCCGCCCATGGCGATGTCGGCGAGTTCGCCGCTGGCTTGCAGCAGCACCTCGACACCACCGCCGGCCGCATCGCGGCGCTGGAACAGGACAAGGCCAAAGCCACGGCCAACGGCCGGCTGGTCGAGTACAACAACAGCAAGATGAGCGCCGTGTTGCAATGCATGCCGGACGGCCTGATGATCCTCGACATGTCCGGCGAGGTCACCTTCGCCAGCAGCAAGATCGAACCGCTGCTGGGCGTGCGCATGGATCAGGTGTTGTCCGAGCCGGTCGCGGCATGGTGCCAGGACGCCGAGTTGTCCGCCCTGCTGAACGGCTATCGCGGCGACGGCGGCGAGCGCGCGCGCCAGAGCACGGTCGAATTCGCGCCCGCGCGCCTGCCCGGCAAACGGCTGCGCGCCACCGCCCAGCCGCTGACGGGCGGCCTCGGCCTGATGGCCTTCGGCACCCTGATCGTGGTGCGCGACGCCACCCGCGAACACCTGACGCGCCAGGCCGGCAGCGATTTCGTCGCCCACGTCTCGCACGAACTGAAGTCGCCGCTGAACGTCATCGCCATGTACACCGAAGTGCTGCAGGACACCGGTCCCGACGCCAGGGAACTGCGGGTCGAAGCGCTGAACGTGATCCAGGACGAAGTCGAGCGCATGAACTCGCTGGTCAACAACCTGCTCAACGTCAGCAAGCTTGAAACCGGCAGCATGAACCCGGAACGCAACCGGGTGCGCCTCGACGACCTGCTGCGCGACGCCTACGACCAGGCGCTGCCGCGCGCGCAGATGAAAGCGATCGACATGCAGCTCAACCTGCCGCGCGAACTGGCGGCGGTGGCGATCGACAAGGACATGTTCCGCGTCGCGCTCAACAACCTGCTGACCAACGCGGTCAAGTACAACATCGAAGGCGGCACCGTGGTGCTCAGCGCGCAGGAAGGCGAGCACGAAGTCGTCATCACCGTGCGCGACAGCGGCATCGGCATCGCGCCGGCCGACCAGGCCCAGGTCTTCGAGAAGTTCTACCGCGCCAAGGACGACGACGCCAGCGGACGCGGCGGCCACGGCCTCGGACTGTACCTGGCCGGACAAATCATCGAACTGCACCACGGCCGCATCACGCTGGAAAGCTCGCCCGGCCGGGGCAGCGCATTCTCGATCCACCTGAAAAAAATGCCGGCGATGCTGGAAGGAATGACCAATTTATGAAGCAACGCAATGTGATGATCGTCGACGACGAACCGCATGTGATCCGCATCCTGCGCCTGATGCTGGAACGCGAAGGCTATCTGGTCACCACCGCCAACGACGGCCACGAAGCGTTGCGCCTGATGGAGGCGCGCGTGCCCGACGTGATGGTGACCGACATCCAGATGGCCGGCATGGACGGCCGCGCCCTGTGCCACGAGGCGCGCGCGCGCTATCCGCAGCACCGCTTCCCGATCCTGGTCATGACCTCGATGACGGCGCTGTCGGAGCGCGCCTGGGCGCGCGAACTGGCCGACACCGAATTCCTGGAAAAGCCGCTCAGCCCGCGCCAGCTGGTGGCGCGCCTGGCGCGCCATTTCGCCACGCTGTCCAACTCCGAGGCCACCAATGTCGCATAATCCACTGCAGGAAATCGACTGCGCCAAATACCGGCGCTGGGTCCAGCGCACCACCAGCCTGGGCGACGACATGGCGGTGTGCGACGCCGCCGGCGCGCCATGCTGGAGCAGCGCCCCCGCCGGTCCGCTGGCGACGCTGCTGGCCGCGCTGCAAGCGGAAGCGTACGCCTGGCCCTGCAGCGGCGACGGCATGCAGCGCCTCGACCGCGACGGCGCCACCCTGCTCTACCAGCCGCTGCACGGCAAGACCGGCCCGCTCGGCTACGTCGCCGTGCTGGCCGCCGACACCGGCGGCGACGCGGCCTCGGCGCCGTTCGGCTGGGACGCGCTGGCCGAAACGCTGGAGGACGTGGCCGCCGCCATCGCCGACGAATGCAAGCTGCTGAGCGAACTCAACACCATGGCCGGCGAACTGTCCGAGCGCTACGAGGAACTGCACCTGGTCTACGCCATCGACCGCCAGGTGCGCGACATGCCGGACGGCGCCGACATCTTCGCCGGCCTGCTGCAGAACTGGGCCGAGCACATGGACGCCGACGTCGCCGCCTTCGTCCGCCCGGACGACGGCCTGTGCGTGTCGGCCACCAATTTGAGCGCGCCGATCCACAACCTGGACCTGGTGCTGGTCGAGATGCGCGGCGACCTGTACCGCTTCGCCCATTCGTCGCGCCAGCCGATCATCATGAACGAGGCGTCCGATCCGCGCCGCGCCTACATCTTCACCGACATGCCGTTCAAGATCCTGTGCTGCCCGGTGTTCCAGGGCAAATCGGTGGTGGCGGTGCTGGTGCTGCTGAATCACGCCACCAAGCCGGACTTCAGCAACAGCGACCGCAAGCTGGGCGAAGTGCTGGCCAACCACCTGTCGAGCATGTCGCGCATGCATTCGATGCTGACCGAAACCAGCAAGTTCAACGCGCAGATGGCGGCCGCGCTGATCGAAGCGGTCGAGGCCAAGGATCCGTACACGCGCGGCCACTCGGAGCGGGTGCACCACATCGCGATGGAGATCGGCCGCGCCATGCACCTGCCGCCGCGCGAGCTGGACAACCTGTTCTGGGGCTCGCTGCTGCACGACGTCGGCAAGATCGGCATCCCCGACGCGGTGCTGTGCAAGCCGGGCCGCCTGACGCGCGACGAATTCACCTTCATCATGGTGCATCCGGAACGCAGCTACGAAATCCTGCGCCATATCGACCGCCTGCAAGGCGCCGTGCCGGGCGCGCGCCACCACCAGGAAAAGTTCGACGGCAGCGGCTATCCGCACGGCCTGGCCGGCCACGACATCCCGCACAACGCGCGCATCATCGCGGTGGCCGACACCTACGACTCGATCACCAGCTCGCGCGCCTACCGCGCCGGCCGCAGCCACGAGGTGGCGCTGGCCGAGATCGCCCGCTGCGCCGGCAGCCAGCTCGACCCGGCCATCATCGCCGTGTTCGAGCGGGTCTGCCTGGCCGAGCCGGAATGGATCGCCCGCTTCCACATCCAGCGCGACGCCACCCGTCCGGAAGCACTGCCCGCATGAGTTCGCAGGAGGTGATGCGCAGCCGCATCGGCGCCATGACGTATCTGGCGCCGACGATGGCGCTGGTGGCGGCCGAAGCCGTCGCCGCGCTGGAGGAGGCGATCGCGTCCAGCATCGCCGCGCACCAGATCGCGCTGGTGCTGGACCTGTCCAAGGTGCCGCTGCTGTCCGGCCGCGCGTTGGAGCTGATGGCGCTGAGCGCGACCCGGCTGGCGGCGCTGGGCGGCTGGCTGCGCCTCGCCTATCCTAACCCGCTGCTGCTGGAGATCCTGGCGGTGACCGGCCTGGCCAACGAGATCGCGCTGTATGACGCGCCGGCCAAGCCGGCCAGGCCGGAGTCCGTCGTCGGCGGCAAGCTGGGCGACATCCTGGTGGCGCGCGGCGCCGCCACGGCGGCCCACGTGGCCGAGGCGGCCGCGCTGCAGGAGCAGACCGGCAAGCGCATGGGCCTGATCATGGTGGAAAAGAAGTGGGTGGCCGAAGGCGCGCTGTACCAATGCCTGGCCGAGCAGCTGGGCCTGCATTATGTCGCGCTGCGCGCCGGCCTGTACGACCCGGCCGCCGCCGCGCTGCTGGAACGCGACGTCGCGCGCCGGCTCAACGTGCTGCCGCTGTTCCTGGTGCAGAACACGCTGACCCTGGTCACCGGCGAACCGCAGGCCATCCACAGCATCGATGAAATCAAGGCCCGCACCGGCTGCAAGATCCGCGTGGTGCTGGCCCTGCCGGGCGAGATCCGCCGCCTGCGCGACGACGTCTACGGCGGCGCCATGCCGGACTTCGTGCACAGCGAGGCCAACGACCTGGAACTGCTGGACGACCAGATCCCCGACGACTACACCCAGATCGACGAGATGGCCGGCGCCAGCCCGATCATCAACATGGTCAACGCGGTGATCCAGCGCGCCATCCACGACAGCGCCAGCGACATCCACATCGAGATCTCGCGCAACCGCGCCCGGATCCGCCTGCGCATCGACGGCATCCTGTACGAGATCATGGCACCCAAGGTGGACCAGCATCCGGCCATCGTCTCGCGGCTGAAGGTGATGGCCAACCTCGACATCGCCGAACGCCGCCTGCCGCAGGACGGCCGGATCCAGGTCGCCACCCAGGGCCGCACGGTCGACCTGCGTTTCAGCTCCCTGCCCGGCATCTACGGCGAGAAGGTGGTGCTGCGGGTGTTGGACAAGAACCAGTCCATCCTCGACGTCGACAAACTGGGCCTGAACGCCGGCGCGGTGGCCGGCTTCAAGCGCCTGCTGGGCCGCAGCCACGGCCTGATCCTGGTCACCGGTCCCACCGGCAGCGGCAAGACCACCAGCCTGTACGCCGCCATCAGCCACCTGAAGAGCATCGAAAAGAACATCGTCACGATCGAGGACCCGGTCGAATACCAGCTCGACATCATCAACCAGAACCAGGTCAACGACGCCATCGGCCTGACCTTCCCAAAAATTCTCAAGCACGTGCTGCGGCAGGACCCGGACATCATCATGGTCGGCGAGATCCGCGACCGCCAGACCGCCGAGATCGCGGTGCAGGCGGCGCTGACCGGCCACCTGGTGCTGACCACGCTGCACACCAACGACACGCTGGGCGCGGTATCGCGGCTGGTGGAGATGGGCGTCGAGCCCTACCTGCTGTCGTCGGCGCTGGTGGGCGTGATGGCGCAGCGCCTGGTGCGCCGCGTCTGCCAGGCGTGCAAGACCAGCTACCTGGCCGAACCCGGGGCGGCCGCCGCCTACCGCTGGACCGGCAGCGGCGACTTGCGCCTGACGCGCGGTCGCGGCTGCGCCGCCTGCTACGACTCCGGCTACAAGGGACGCATGGGCATCTATGAACTGCTGGAGGTGGGCCCCGACCTGCAACGCATGATCGTCGCCGGCGCCAGCAAGGAGGACATGACCGCCCACGTGGCGCGCAGCGGCCACCACGACCTGTACAGCGACGGCATGGCGCGCGCCTTCAACGGCGACACCACGCCGGAGGAAATCGCGCGCGTGGTGCATTCGCTATGACCACGACACTGTTGACCACCCGGAGCCGCCATGGCGCTTGAATTCGACCCCGAGCGCGATGCGCCGGCCGGCCTTGCCGCCGCACAGGGCACACAGGGCGCACAGGCGCCGACCGCCATGCGCACCATCGGCGGCCTACAGGTGCGCGCCGGCGTGCGCGCCGCCGACCGCATCTCGTTCACCGAGCGCCTGGCGCTGCTGCTGGAGACCGGCGTGCCGCTGCACGCGGCGCTGCGCTCCCTGCAGGAGCAGACCGAGCACCCGCAGTTGCGCGCGATGATCGCGCGCATGGCCGACGACATCGTCGGCGGTTGCCGCTTCTCCGAGGCGCTGGCGCCGCACCCGGCATTGTTCCCGCCGACCTTCGTCAACCTGGTCGCCGCCAGCGAGGCCGGCGGCTTCCTGCCGGAAGTGCTGAACCAGCTGGTGGACATGGACGAGAAACAGGAAAAGCTGCGCGCGACGCTGGTTTCGGCGCTGTCGTATCCGGCGTTCCTGATCGTGTTCTCGCTGCTGGTGGTGGTGTTTATCCTGATGTTCGTATTTCCCAAGTTCGCGGTGATGTTCACCTCGATCTACGACGAACTGCCGGCGACCACCAAGGTGCTGATCGCCGTCAGCGCCGCGCTGACCGAGCACACGGCGCTGATCGGCGGCGCGTTGCTGGCGCTGATCGCGGCGCTGACGCTGGCGCTGCGGCGCCCGGCCGCGCAGGCGTGGCTGGACCGGCTCAAGCTGCGCCTGCCGCTGGTGCGCGACATCTACATCAAGATCTACCTGGGCCGGTTGATGCGGGTGATGGGCATTTCGCTGCAACGCGGCGTCACCATCGTCGCCACGCTGCAGGCCTGCCGCGAGGTGGTGCCGAACCGCGAGTTCCAGCATTTCATCGCCGAACTCGAGGTGCAGGTCAACGAGGGCCGCGGCATCGCCGCCGGCTTCCAGGGCAGCGCGCTGATTCCGGTCAGCGTGCGGCAGATGATCGCCACCGGCGAGCAGTCCGGCGCGCTGGGCCACGTCATGGGCCGCATCGCCGATTTCTACGACCGCGAGTTGAGCAAGCAGCTCAATACGCTGTCGAAGCTGGCCGAGCCGGTGATGCTGATGGTGATGGGTGTGCTGGTCGGCACCATCGTCAGTTCGCTGATTTTGCCGATCTTCAAACTGTCGCGGGCGGCTCACTAAGTGCGGTAGCGCACTGTTTGTTATACACCACACCACGACTATTATCCGTAATTTAACTGCTCTGAGGCAATAATCATGCTAACCTCGCGGCTCTTCAGCAGTCACTAACCAAAAGAGAGAAAAATATGTCTACATCCTTCAAGCGCGCCGTATCCAAAGGCTTTACGCTGATCGAGCTGCTGATCGTTGTCATCATCCTGGCCATCCTCGCGGCCATCGTCATTCCACAATTTTCCAATTCGACCTCGGACGCCAAGGAAGCCACGCTGGACGCCAACCTGGCCGCGATGCGCTCGGCGATCGAGCAGTACAAGATCCAGCATGGCGTCTATCCCGGCGCCGTGACCGCCGTCGGTACCTGTCCAACCGGCGCGACCCCGGGCACCGGCGCCATCAACACCAGCCAGGCGGTGATCGACCAGCTGACCATGGCGACCAACGCCGCCGGCGTGGCATGCTCGGTGGCCGACGCCACCTTCCGCTTCGGTCCCTATGTGCGCCAGGCGATTCCGAACGAGCCTATCAACAACATCGGCTCGCTGCCGGCCGGTATCGTCGTCTCCACCGCTGGTACGCCGCTGGCACCAAGCGTCACCACTGGCGGCTGGGCCTACGACACCAAGTCCGGTCAGATCGTCATGAATAGCAGTGCGACCGACTCCAGCAAGAACTCCCGCGTCTACTCGACCCACTAATCCGGCTTTCGCGCAGGCGTAGCCATGCCCGGGGTGGCCCGTACCGAGGGTCGGCGCGAGCGCGGCGCCTCGCTGGCGGAGATGCTGCTGGCGGTGTCGGTGCTGGCGGTGATCGGCGGCCTGGCGCTGCCGCGCGCCGACGTCACGGCGGAATTCACCCGCAACGCCGCCGTCGGCGAAGTGGTGCAAGCGCTCCGCTATGCCCAGTCGGAAGCGCAGCGCACCGGCCAGTACCGCGTCTTCAGCTGCGACACCGCCAAGCAGCAGTTGCGCATCTTTGCCCTGCTGGCGGGATCCAGCAATGAGAACACGGCCGCGCCGGTGTTCAACGCGATCGATAAAGCACCCTACGTGGTCAACCTGGGAAACAACAACGCCATGCCCAACGCCACACTCGGTCCATGCAGCTTCGCCTTCGCCAAAGGCAGCGGCGCGAGCCAGCTGATGTTCGGCGCCGACGGCGCACCGGTGAACCTGACCGATCCCAAGGGCGTCGACCCGATCGCGCTCACCAGCGGCAGCGTCAGCGTCTCCGTGATGGGCCGCACCACCACCATCAGCGTCGACCCGCTGACCGGCCGCATCACGCGGACGCCATGACCCGCGCCACCTCCACACCGCCGCACCGCCCCGGCCGGCCCAGCCATCCCGCCGCGACGCCCGCATCGCCGCCCCGCCGCGCCGACCGGCCGAGCCACGCCGCCGCGACACCCGCATCGCCGACCAGCCGCGCCGACCGGCCGAGCCGCGCCGACGCGACGACGCCACCGCCGCGCCGCCGCACGCGCGCCGTGCGCCATGCGCGCAACGCCGGCCTGGCCTACGTCGAAGTGGTGATGGCGACCCTTTTGATGATGCTATGCCTGATCCCGGCGGTGAACGCGATGCGCGCCAGCATCGGCGCGCCGGCGGTGGCGGCGCTGTCGGCCAACGGCCTGCAATGCGTCAAAAGCCAGATGGAAACCGTGCTGGCCGAACCCTACCTGAAGCTGCTGGCAGCCGCCGGCAACGTCGGCACGCCGTCCGCCACCTACTCGCTGCCGGCCGACGCCAGCTGCCCCGCGCGCAACGTCTACATCGCCCGCTACAACGGCGACAACCCAGCCACCTACAGCAGCAGCAACACCAACCTGCTGTACATCAGCGTCCGCCTGGCCGACCCGACCCTGGCGCCGATGCCGCTCACCACGCTGGTGGCGCGATGAGCCACACCCCGCGCCAAACCGGCCTGAGCCTGGTCGAGCTGCTGATCGCCGTGGCGCTCACCGCCATGCTGCTGGCGCCGCTGACGGCGATACTGCGCGGCGGCGCCGCCGCCAGCGCATCGGTCGGCGAGCAGACCGAACTACAAAGCCAAGCCCAATTCGCGATGCAGCGCATGATTGCGCGGGTGCAGGCCACGCCACCCGCGCTGCTGCCCGCCAAGGCCGACGACACCAGCTCGGGCACCTGGCTCGCCCCCGCGCTGTACGACCTGCGCGCCAACGCCGACGGCACGCTGGCGCTGAACGAAACCATCGGCGGCGTCAGCCGCGTGATCGCCGAGCCGGCGACCAGCCTGAGCATCACCTCGCCGTCGGTCAGCACCGGCCGCACGCTGGTGGTCATCGCGCTGACACTGGGCGGCAACAACGGCAGCGTCTCGCTGCGCGAAACCGCCCGCCTCGGCGGCTACCAATGACGCGCCGGCACCAGTCCGGCGCCGCGCTGCTGGCGATCTCGATCCTGCTGACGATCATGGCCGCGCTGGCGTTCGCGCTGAACCGGCAAACCGGCATGACCACACTATCGGTGGAAGCGCAGTACGACCTCGCATCCGCGCGCTACCTGGCCGAAGCCGGCGCCAACATGGCGCGCTGGGCCAACCAGAACCAAGGCTGCAAGACATCGTCGACCACGGTCCCCGGGGTACTGAGCGGCGTCGGCACCTATTCGATCGTCGTCACCAAGTCGCCGCCGAAGAACATCAACGTGGTCTCGACCGGCGCGACGGCCGGCAGCGCCACCATCCCCGGCGCGACGGCCGTACTGACCCGTACCGCCCTGCCGCTGTACCAATTGCAGGACGCGCCCGAGAGCAAGACGCTGGGCGGCCCCACCTCCGACACCTACATCAATACGCCGTTCACGGCGGGCGTGTTCAACAACACCGGCAAGATCCTGTATCTGGCGCAGGGCCAGTCGCAGGCGCTGCTGCAATTCGCGCTGACCGACATCCCGCCCAACTCGCTGATCGACAGCGCCACGCTGTCCATGGTGCAGACCGCCGGATCGTCGGTGCAGCGCGCGGTCAACTTGTACCGCGTCACCGCCCAATGGGACGCGCCCGCCGCGAACTGGACCAACGCCCGCCCGGCGTCCCTGTGGACCGCGCCGGGCGGCGACTACGCCACCGATTACGTCGCCCAGGCCAGCGCCGGCCTCGGCCTGACCGTCTCCTGGGATATCACCACGCTGGTCGACGCCTGGCTCAGCGGCAAGGCGGCCAACTACGGCATCCTGCTCAAGATGGCCAACACCGGGCAGGCCGCCAATTTCTACAGCTTTGAAGCGAGCGGCACGCTTGCACCCGTGATCAGCGTGAAGTTCTACAAAGCATGCTGACCACCTTACCTCACCCGATCGCGCCACAGAGATGAAAACACTCCTACCTGACCGCATCGCGCTGCGCGCAGCCATGGCCAACTGGTGGTCCGCCACCCGCTTCGCCAGCCGCGAACTGTCGGACTACGCCACGCCGCACCTGGTGCAGGAGACGCGTCGCGGCGTAGCGCTGATGAGCATGGTGACCCTGGTGTTCCTGCTGATGTCGGCGTTGTTCTCGACGGTGCTCAAGCTCGGCGGCGGCTACGCCCACACCTATCTGCTGCTGGCCGCGCTGGCCTTGCACGTGCACCTGTCCAGCTACCGCATCTCGCAGGTGCCGGCACTCAACCTGCTGGGCATGGTGCTGCTGATCGTCTGCGGATCCTCGCTGGTGCTGCTGGCACGCGACATCGGCCAGCTGCACGAACTGTTGTTGCTCAACGTCGCGGTGCTGTTGATGCTGGTGCCGCTGGTGCCATGGGGCTTGCGCGAGGCCGCCACCACCGCCGGCGCCATCTACCTGATGTTCACCTCGCTGAGCTTTTTCTCGCGCAGCAGTTTCGCGCCGCTGCAGCTATGGGTGCTGCAATTCATGATGGTGGCGACCGGGCTGGTGACGATGATCCTGGTGATCCGCGCGCTGGCGTTGCGCAAGCACGACCTGAACATGCGCTTCAACCTGGAGCGGGCGCACCGCGACATGGCCACGCTGGCGCACCGCGATCCGCTGACCGGCGCCTGGAACCGGCGTCACCTCGAACAAGACTACGCCCGCGCCGCCGGCGCCCACCAGCGCGCCGGCCGCGCCAGCCATTTCGGCCTATTCGACATCGACGCCTTCAAACTGCTCAACGACAGCCAGGGCCACGCCGGCGGCGACGCGGTGCTGCGCGCGATCGCGCGCGCCTTCGACGCCCTGACCGGCGACGACGACTACCTGGTCCGCCTAGGCGGCGACGAATTCGCCTTCCTGATCAGCGGCGACGCGGTGCCGGCACGGCTGACGGCGATGCTGCGCGTCATGGCCAACCAGCTCGCCGACGACGCCACGCTGGCGCTGCCGGCCGCACCCACCGTCAGCATCGGCCTGATCGCGCTGCCGCCCGGCGTCACGCTGACGCTGGCGCAGGCCTACAGCCAGGCCGACGCCCTGCTCTATCAGGCCAAGCGCGCCGGCGGCGACTTGATCAAGGCCGGCGTCGCCAGCAGCGAAGCGGCGCGCGGCCACGCCAGGACGGGCGGACGATGAACTGGACCACCGCACTCCGCCGCCGCCTGGCACGCACGCCGCAGGCCGGCCCGATCGGCATCGACTTCGCCGCCGAGCGCTTGAACCTGGCGCAGGTCGAAGGCCCGCCCGGCGCGCGCCGGCTGCGCGCGGCCGCTTCGGTCGCCTATCCCGGCGGACGCGAACAACTGCTGGCCGATCCGCCGGCGTTGCGCCGCTTCGTCAAGGAGGTACTGGGCGGCGCGCCGTTCGACGGCCGCCGGGTGGTGGCCGCGATGCCGGCGCCGGACCTGCGCATCCTGCCGATGACGGTGGTGGTGGGCCCCGGCGCGCGCGAGGAACAAGTGGTGGCCAAGGCAGCCCGCGAACAACTGGGTGACGCGTTCGACGGCGCGGTCATCGACTACTACCAGGTGCGCAGCGCCGACGGCGCCGCCGCCGAGCGCCAGGTGCTGGTGGCGGTGGCGCAGAAGCCGGCGGTATTAAATTTCCTGACGATGCTGGAGTCGGCGCGGCTACGGCCGGTCGCGCTCGACATCGGGCCGGCGGCGATCGCGCGCCTGCTGGCCGCGCTGCATCAGGACGACTACGCGCAATCGGTCATGCTGATCAACTTCGGTGTGGTCAAGAGCTTCCTCACCGTGATCTGGGGCCGCCGTCTGATGCTGGATCGCGAGATCGATTTCGGCGAGGAGCAGCTGGCCGGCAAGCTGGCCACAGCGCTGAACCTGGCGCCGGACGCCGCGCTGGCTATGCTGCGCGAGTACGGCATCGGCACCCGCGTCAACGGCGCCACGCCGGTGCAGGCGGACGTCGCGCGCGCGATCCGCGAAATCGTGTATCCGGAATGCGTGCTGCTGGCGGAGGAACTGGCGCGCACCCAGGTCTACGTCGCCTCGCGCACGCGCGGCAGCACCGTCAGCTGCGTCTATCTCAACGGCAGCCTGGCGCGCTATCCGAACATCCAGCAACGCATCGGCGAACTGGTGGCGCTGCCGGTGCGGGTGCTGAACCCGTTGGAGGTGTTCGGCGCCGCCACCGATCCGTGCCTGGAGTTGCAGCCGTCGATCGCGCTGGCCACCGGCCTGGCGTTGCGCGGAGGTCGCGATGTCTGACATCGACATGATCCCGCGCAGCTATCGCGAACAGGCGCGGGTGCGGCGGCAACTGGCGCGTTACGGCGTCGCGCTGGCGGTGCTGGTGGCGCTGGCCGCCGGCGGCGCCGGCCTGCTGCGCTGGCGCCTCGCCACACTCGACGCCGACCTGCTGCGGCTGCGCGGCGAGACCGCGCACGCCCAGGCGGCGGCGGTGCTGGCCGATGCCGCCGCCGTTCGCGCCACGCTGCTGGAGCAGAGCGCGACGGCGCTGGCGGCCTTGCGCGGCGCCGGCGACCTGGAGCGCATCGCCGACGCCTTCGACGCGGCCATGCCGCGCGAGGTGTGGCTGCGACAACTGCGCCTGACGCGCGACGCGCAACCGCTGGCGGCGCCGTTCACGGCGTTGCCGGACGATCTGCAGGCGCCTGCCACCGCCGCCATGCCGGCGCAACCCTGGCGCGCCGCCGCCACGCTGCAGCTGCACGGCCAGGCCACCGACTACGCCGCCCTCGCCGCCTTCCTGCGCGCGCTGGCGCTGCAGCCGGCCTTCAGCCAGGTCAACCTGACCGGCAGCACCGCCACGGCGGGCGCCGACACCATCGATTTCGACGCCGTCGCCACCGTGCGCCGCGCGGGAGGCAAGACACCATGACATCCCCACTCATCGCTAGACTGGGCGCGTTGCCGCCACGGCAGTTCCATCTGCTGGGCGCCGCGATCATGTTGGCGGTCGCCGCCCTGCTGTGGAGCGCGCTGTTGCGGGCGCCTATGGCGCAGTGGCGCCAGGCCCAGACCGAGCGCGCCAGGCTGGCCGCGCTGCCCAACGACGCGCGGCCTCTGGACCGGCGCTACGTGGAGCTCAACGCCCACGTACGTGCGCTGGAGGCCGGACTTGGGATGTCGGCCGACGCCGGCAGCGCCGACCGGCGGCAGCTGGAACTGATCGGCATGGTCAACCGCAGCGCGCAGGCGCATGGTGTGAGGGTGCTGGGCGCCGCGCCAACGCCGGCGCGCGTGGTGGCTTCGTTCAACGAAATGGCGTTCGAGGTCAGCGCGGCGGGCAGCTACCAGCAGGTCGCCGACTGGCTGGCGGACCTGGAGCGGGCGGCGCCCAACCTTGCCGTGGCCCAGCTGGAGCTGTCGCACAATCCGGTGTCGGAGACGCGCGACATCAAGCTGCGCATCGCCGCCTACTTCCCGCAAGAGGCCACGCGATGACGCCGCGCGCGCCGGTCGGCACACCAGTCCGCACACCAGTCCGTACACCGCTCCGCAAATCGCTCCGCGCGGCGGCCGTGCTGGCGATCGCGCTCGGCTGCGGCGGCACGGCGCTTGGCGCGTCGCCGCATGCGCGCGACCCGTTTCAGGCGCCACCCGCCGCGTCGTCCCGCGCGTCGAACGGCGTCGCGGCGGCGCTGGGCGTGCCGGGCATGCCGGGCGCGAGCGGTTTGCCCGCCACGCCCGGCGCAAGCGGCGCCGCCTCAGGCGCCCTCACCGGCGTAGGCGGCCCCGCAACAGGCGCCGGCCTCGGAGGCCCCGCTAGCGGCGGCAGCGTCCCCGCTATCGGCGGCGGAGGCTCTATCGGCGGCGGCGGCCCCGCTGCCGGCAGCGGCGGCCCCGCAAGCAGCGGCGGCCGCATCGGCGGCAATGGCGGCGGCGGCAATGGCGGCAACGGCAATGGCGGCGCCAGCGGCAATGGCATTGGCGGCAGCGGCGATGGCATTGGCGGCAGCGGCGGCAACGGCTCAGGCAACGGCTCCCCTGCCACATCTGAACTACAGCTGCTCGCCGTGATCTACGACGGCGCCCATTCGCTGGCCAACATCGGCGGCCGCATCGTCGCCGTGGGCGACGCGGTGGACGACTACCAGGTCGCCGCCATTGGCGCCCGCAGCGTACTGCTGCGCCAGGGCGCACGCCGCGTGACACTCACCATGAACCAGAAAGCACCCCGATGACACCCAGCAAACGACTCCTGGCGTTAGCGGCACTGGCGCTCGCCCTGCCCGCCTGCGCGCACGCGCAAACGGCAGTCCCCGCGCCAACCGGTCCGTCGCCGCGCGCCGAGATACAGCGGGTCGGCGAACACGTCTCGCTGGTCTTCCGCGACACCCCGATCGCCCAGCTGTTCGAAATGATCTCGCGCAAGGAACGCATCAACATCGTGCTGGGCCGGGGCGTCAGCGGCAACGTCAGCATCGACCTGTACGACCTGCCGCTGCGCCGCGCCATCTACGCCATCGCCGAAGCCGGCGGCTACCTGGTCTCCGAGCGCGAAGGCGGCTACTACATCTCCGACCCGAAGGCCGCCTCCACCGCCGGCATGGCGCTGGCCCCGATGCAGGTCAAGACCATGAAAGTGGTGTACTCCGACCCGAAGATCGCCGGCGACATCCTGTCCAAGTATGTATCGGTCGGCGGCACCATCACCGTGCTCGAATCGCGCCGCACGCTGGTGGTCGAGGACACCGCGCAAGGCCTGCTGCGCATCGCCGCGCTGCTGCGCGACATCGACACCCAGCCGCAGCAGATCCTGATCGAAGCGAAGATCCTGCAGATCACGCTGGACCGCACCGAAGCCTTCGGCATCGACTGGACCCGCGTCTTCAACGCCTCGACCGGCAGCACCGGCGGCACCACCGGCCTCGCCACCAAGGGCAGCGCCGGCCTGTTCCTGAATGTGGTCAACCGCAACGTCGAAGTGTATCTGAGCGCGCTCAGTAACAAAGGCCGGGTCCATACGCTGGCCACGCCCAAGCTGCTGGCGTTGGAAAACCAGGAAGCCACCACCACCATCGGCGATGAACTGGGCTACCGCCTGACCACCACCATCAACAACGTCACGGCCGAATCGATCAAGTTCCTGGAGACCGGCGTGATCCTGCGCGTCACGCCCTCGGTCGACAACAACGGCCACATCCTGATGAAGATCCGTCCCGAGGTCAGCACCGGCACCGTGTCGGCCGGTATCCCGTCGAAAAGCACCACGCAGGTTGACACCCAGCTGGTGGCCGAGGACGGCCAGGCGGTGCTGATCGGTGGCCTGATCAAGAGCGGCAACGGCTACCGCCGGCTTGGCGTGCCTGGCCTGGCCGACCTGCCGCTGGTGGGCCGGCTGTTCTCAAGCGTCGAGGACACCACCACCGCCACCGAAACCATCGTAGTTATAACGCCGCGCATCGTGCCGCTGAACCAGGACGCGGCGGCGCGCGCCATGGTCGACAAGGTACGCGAAGCGGAGGACTTCCTCTCCGGCAGGGCAAAGAGCGTCGAGCAGAAAATCGACACCCAGTCGCCCGGCGTGGCGGAAAAGCCCTGAGTCCGGCGTCGCTCACATATCCGACGCGACGCCACCGGCTCGATCGACACTGAGCACGTGATCGCGGAACAGTTCCGGCAGCATCTCCAGCACCAGCTCGCGCCCGAGCATATCGGTCTCGCGCAAAACCCGCGCCAGCAGATCGACGCCATGCCGACGATACGCCGCCAGCGCCGCCTCGCCGGAGGCGATATGGCTCAGGTGCCACGGCTCCGGATACATGCCACCATAGTAAACCCGGTACGGGCGGAAAAACCCGAAGCGCTCGATGTGTTCATCGAGCCAGGCATGCAGACGCTCGAACACGCCGCCCGGTGCCACCTCTTCCGGCAACAGCTTGGTGTGATAGCCGGGCGGCATGGCGGCGCGGTCGAAGACATCGATATCGGTGCCCCAGTGGCGGCGCGTCGCCCCCGGCAGTCCCGACCAGCCGAGCACCGCGCGCACCAGATCCGGCGGCGACAGGCTGGCGTAATCGCGCGGCTTGCCCTCCTGGTCGAACAGCGTCTTCTCCCCGGAGAACTTGCGGTTCCAGATGCCCAACTGATTTTCCAACGGCCGGAAGGACGCGATCGGCAGCAGGTCGATGCCGTCCCGCGCCGCCGCCTCGCGCAGCAGCAGGAACGCGGCCGCGACTTCGGGCCGCGCCGCGAAGCGCGGCTGCGCATACTGCGTCACATGCGTGCGCGTGCGGCCGGTCAACTCCCACTCGTCGAACGTCTCCATCGCTCCTCCCGGCAAAGCAAGGAAAACCCCTGCATCGCCGTCACTTTATACCAAGCCGCGCCGGCGCTCAGAAATCCCAGATCACCGGCACATAACGGAAGGCGTCGCCCTCGGCCGCGACCCGGCCGACCGACGGGAACGGCAAATGGGTGGCCACCAGCAGCGCGCCGTTCTGCGCCACTTCGCGGAACAGGGCGAGGCGGACGCGCGCCGCTTCATCCGGATCGTGCTCGAAGCCGTTGTGCCAGTCCGGGTGGTCGAAGCCGACCGGGAACACCGCGTCGCCGGCGAACGTCAAGCGCTCGCCGCCCGATGACAGATCGACCACGCAGTGACCGGGCGTATGTCCGCCGGTCAGGCGCGCCACCACGCCCGGCGCCACCTCGCAGGTGTCGTCGAAGGGGCGCAATTGTTCGCGGTACTCCTCCATGAAGCGGGTGGCGGTCGCCCGCAGCACCGGCGGCACCGGGGTCGGCATCGAAGTGTGGGTGAAGTCCGGCGCTTGCCAGAACGCGACTTCGGCGGCGGTGACGTGGATGCGCACGTCCGGGCGCAGCCGCTGCTTGATGCCGTCGACCAGCAAGCCGCCGACATGGTCCATGTGCATGTGGGTGATCACGATGTCGGTGACATCGGCCAGGTCGATGCCCGCCGCTTCGAGGCGCATCGGGAATTGCCCGGCGCGCGGGAAGTCCGGGAACTGGCCACCCAGACCGGTATCGACCAGGATGGTGCGGCCGCCGCTGCGCGCCACCAGCACATTCAGCGGCCAATCGAAGGCGTCCGGCGGCATGAACATGTGTTGCAGCCAGGTGGCCAGGTCGGCCGGGGTGGCGTTGGTGGCCATGGTCTGCGTCGGCAGCGGCAGCACGCCGTCGCTGACCACCAGCACTTCGATCTCGCCGACCTTCAGCGCGTAACGGGAAGGGACCAATTCGTCATGCGCTGGGCTGGCTGGACGCACGGGGGTATCTATGGCTGACATGATGACATCTCCTGAAAGATGGCCCGGCGGGCGGGCCTCGCCAGTCGGGCGACTGGCAGCGATTCGTACCAGCCCATGTTAGATACGAACCGCCCGCGCCGGTAGATACACAAAGGTGCTCACCATGGTGCCCGATACGCACCAAACGCCGCCATCACACAGTCACGGTACAGCTTAGGCGTCGGCCAGGGCGATCAGCGCGAACAGCCGGGCGTTGCGCGTCCACGCCAGGGCCAGCGCGGCCAGCTGGATGATGAGGAAGCCCAGTACCACGCTGACCACGCCCAGCGGCGGGCAGTTGGCGCGGACCACGCCCAGCACCGCCGCCACCAGGCATCCCGGCAACGCGACCGCCAGCCACACGCCCAGCACCGCCAACGGCCGCCTGGCCAGCAGCACCACTCCGGACCACCAGGCCTTGACCGCCGAGGTCCGCTCCGGCGCCAGCGCCAGCACCGCGCGGCCGGCGTCCAGCGTGGCGTGGGCGAGGACGAACAGCAACAGCGCCACGCCGATACCGAGCCACGAGACCAGTGCCGCGTCGGCCTCGGTGATCGCGGACTCGTTGTGGCGCGCCACCTGGTTCATGACCACGCCGCCCAACGCCAGCGCGGCGCCCAGCGGCACCACGCTCCACACCAGCATGCGCAGCATGCGTCCGTACTGCGCCAGCGCGCCGCGCGTCAATTGGCGGAATCCGGCGCGGGCGCTGTCGCCGGCGCGGGCGACCCGGGCGGCGGTGATCGCCATGCCCGACAACAGCGGCGACAACAACAAAGTGATCAGCAGCGCCAGCACGCCCGCCGTACCGACGGTGCCCACATTTTGCGCGAACACATCACGCAGGTCGAACGCGGCCAGCGCGTCGAGCTGACGGGCCAGCACCGAAGCATGCACCGAATAGTCCAGCGCACCGCTGAGCAAGCCCCACACCGGCAGCGACAGCACCGCCGTCGGCAGCAACAGGCAACCGGTCCACAAGATCAGCAAGCGCCATTGCAGCGCGGCGGCGGCGGCGCGCGCAACCGCGCCCAGGCCGGGGCGACGGGAATTCTGTTTCATACGATGCTCGCAATCAGGGTGAGGAACATTTGCCACAAGGCGCCCAGCTCCAGGCTCCAGCGTATCGACGCCGCGCGGTCGGGCACGATGGTCTTGCTGTCGTCCAGCTTGCTGATATCCATCAGGTGAGCGCGCTCCGGGTCCATTTCCGCCGACACCGCCCTGACCGGCTTGACCCAGCTGTAGCGCACCCACTGGCGCTCGTCGTCCCAAACCACCTCTTCCCGCGTGCCGTCGGCGAACTTGACCACCAGCGTTTGCCGCACCGGCGCGCCACGCCGGCGCAGCAGCACCGTGGTCTCGAACGGGAACGGGCCGCTGCCCTCCGCCGCCGCCGGATGGTCGTGCTTCCACATCGCGCGCTTGGCGGAGATGGCGGTCTCCACCTCCCCCTTGAGCCGTTCCATCCGCACGCCGTCCACCTGCGCGGTGCCGGTCAGCGGCAGCACTTCCTCGCTGTCGAATTCCTCGATGCGGTCGTCGATCCGCGCCACCTTGTAGATCTGCTGCGCAAACACCTGTTCGACGATGGCGCGCTGACCGCTGGCCTCGGCCAGCGTTTCGCGCAGGTCCGCCACGCTCGGGTGGCGGAATTTCCAGCGCCGGTAGTATTCCTTGAAGGCGCGCTCGGTGGCCTCCTTGCCGATGCGCGCCTCCAGGTCGCGCATGGTGCCCGAGGTGCGGGTGTAGATCGGCGTCATTCCCTGCAGGCGGTCGTAGGCGTTCTGTCCCGGCGCGTCGGCCGGCGCCGCGCGCGGCGCTTGCGAGCGCTCCGAGGCGAATCCCTCCCACGCCACGCCCAGGCCGAGCCGGCGCAGGAACGATGTGGTCAGGTGGATGGGACGGTCGCGCAGCATGCGGAAGTTCCAATAATTGTTCAAGCCTTCGTCGAGCATCGGCTCTTCGAATTCGTTCGACGCCAGGATGCCGTAAAAATAGCCGTGGCCGAACTCGTGGATGGTGGTGAAATCGGTCAGGTAGGCGTCCAGCGTGTTGGCGCTGACATCGGCGTGGCTTTCGGTGGTGACGAAGGTCGGGTATTCCATGCCGCCCGCCTCGTCGGCGTTATGCGGCGGCACCACCACTGTGATGGTGCGGTACGGATACGGCCCCAGCGTGTTGGAGAAATAGTTCAGGGCCTGTTTGGTCGCCCGTAGCGCCGGCTCCGCGTTCGACGCCAGCTCTTTCGGATACAGCACCGTGATCGTCACCGGCGCGCCGCCGGGCACCGTCCAGGTATCGCTCAGCGGTGTACCGGTACGGTTGTCGGCGGTCCAGGCGAAATCATGCACGTCGTCCTGCATGAAATGATGCGTCAGCATGCCGCCCTGTTCCAGCGGCGGTCCCTGCCGCTCGCCGGTGGCGCCGACCGTGTAGCCCTTGGGTACGGTCAAGCGCACGTCGTAGCTGCCGAAGTCGGCGTAAAACTCCGATTCCAGGTGCATCTCGTGCGCGTTCCAGCGCGGTGCGGTGGCGCCGCGCTCGCCGGGCAATTCCAGCACGGCGATCTTGGGAAACCACTGGCCGACCAGGTGGAAGCTGCCGAAGTAACCGGTGCGCGCCACAACGCGCGGCAACTGGTCGAAAAAGCTGATGTCCAGATTGGTCGACGCGCCGGCCGCGACCGGGATCGGCAAATCGAGGCGCACCACGGTATGGTCGGTGTCCGGCCCGCCGTCCGGATGGACGAAGCGCCACGGCACACGGGCGCCGCCCTGCGTCACGCCGCGCAGTTCGATATAGCCCCACTCGCCGTCGCCGGTGGCGACCCCGGTGCGGAAGCCGCCCTTGCGCGCCCGCCGTTCGGTGGCGAAGGTACTGTTCTCGCCTTCGAAGGCGTTCAGATACAAGTGCAGGTAGACGCTGCCGGCGCTCTGCGCGCTGCGGTTGCGCCAGGTCAGCGTCTGCTTGCCGGTGACTGTGTGCTTGACCGGATCGAGCGTGGCGGCGATGCGGTAGGACACCACCCGGTCGGACAGCGTCGCCTCGGTGCCGCTACGGATGCCGCCCCAGGCGTCGGGCGCGCTGGGCGTGGTCACCGCGGCGGCATGGGCTGGCGCCAACGGGATCTCGGGCACTGCGGGCTGGGCCGCCGCGCCGGGCTGCGCCGCCAGCGCCGCCAGCAGCAGGAAGGTCTGGAGCAGCCCCATGCCCATGGCAGCGCCGACGCGATGTCGGCGCATGGCCGGCGCGCGTGATAGTCCTTGTTGTGCGTGCACACTCATTGCGTCCCGTCCAGCTAAATTGATCAGCAGAAAGTCTAGCGCAGGCGGGATGCGGGGCGTTATCACCAAAGTGAACCGCGACTTGCACCGGCGCGCCGAATTACGCCTTCACGCCGCTGACGTATTCCGACGGCGAGACGCCGTAGCGCTGCTTGAAGCAGCGGCTGAAATGGCTGGCGCTATTGAATCCCGCGCGATAGCCGGCCTGGGCCACGCCCTGCTCCGCGTACAGCGGCCGCAGCAAGTCCTCGCGCGCGCGTTGCAGACGCTGTTCCAGCAGATATGCGCCGTAGCGCTGGCCATGTTCCTCGAACAGGCGATGCACGCGCCGGGTCGACACCCCCACCGCCTCCGCCAGGCGCCCCACATTCAGTTCCGGATCCGCCAGCATGGTGTCCACCGCCAGCACCACCATGTCCCAGCGCGATTGCAATTCGCCGGCCGCGCTGGTCGCGTGCCGCGCTTCGGTGTAGCCCGCCGCCAGCAGCGAGACGAAGGCCTGCTCCGCATGGGCGACCGTGGCCAGGGAACTGTCGGCCAGCGCCGGCAGCACCTGGCGCACGTAATGCAGCACCGCCTGCCGTAATCCCGATTCCGGCAGCGCCAACGAGGCCCGGAAATCGCTGAAGTTGCCGCGTTGCCCGCCGTTGAGTCGGCTGAAGGAAAGCCGCAGGATCACCATCCGGCAGGCCATGTCGATGCTGGTGGTGGCCGGCGCACGCGCGGGCAGATAGAGCAGGTCGCCGGCGCCGATCTGGAACCGGGCGCCGGTCACCTCGACGCTGCCGCCGCCTTCCAGGACGATCGCGACATTGATGTCGTCATGCGCCAGATCCGCCAGGTGGTGCTCCTGGTGCCGCACCACCGTCCCGGCGGCCAGGGCGGCGGCGACCATGATGCCGCCGCCCATTAAGCGGCATCCGAACACCGCGCCCGGTCCGGGATCGCCGGCGACGATCACACCGGGCGCGACCAGATTATCCAGCGCGAGTTCCAGATGGTGCGAGGTGAACACCTCGGCGCCGGGCGGTGCCGACGAGGCCGGAATTGCAGGGATGTCGGACATGGCGGCGCCTGATTTAAGGAAACAACATTGTAGCAGCCAATAATGCGCCACCGACGCCGCCGCCGACGCCGCCAATAGCGCTATCAGCACAGCTTATCCAATAAATGATTCTCCGCCGACCCTAACATTTTGCCGATTGCTGCCGATACCCAAGGAAGGCGCGTAAAACAACTATCGGCAGCGCCGGCCGCAAGGGAATCCACGCAATGAACATCCAACCGACCGCCGCACCCGCCCCGCTGCCCGGCTCCGCCGAGCCCAAGGCGCTGACACGCCCCGCCGCAACGGGCGTCAAGACGACGTCCGTCGCCGACACGGCGGCCGACCAGGCCAAGGCCGACGCGGCGGTTCATCCGGGCGATTTGAAAAACTCGGTCGACGCGATCAATCGTTTTCTGAAACCAAATAGCGAAGTGCACTTCAGCATCGACGACAGCAGCGGCCGCTCCGTTATCACCGTGATCGACACCGAATCCAAGAAAGTGCTGCGCCAGTTCCCCACGCAACAAGCGCTGGAGATCGGCAAGGACTTGCGGGGCTTGAAGGGACTGTTGGTCGATAATAAAATCTAAGCTGGCCATACGCGCGGTTCGCGCGCGCCAGCGGCAAGCAAGCGTATGCCTTACAATAGTTTATTTGTGAAGGAAACCTATGCCCGCCAACGACCAGCCTCATTACAGCGCCGAAGAGAAGCGCAAGCGCATTTTCGCCATCGTCAGCGCGTCTTCCGGCAATCTTGTCGAGTGGTTCGACTTCTACGTCTACTCCTTCGCCTCGATTTACTTCGCCAGCCAGTTCTTCCCTAGCGGCAACTCCACAGCGGAATTCCTGAAGTCGGCGGCGGTGTTCGCGGTCGGTTTCCTGATGCGCCCGATCGGCGGCTGGATGTTCGGCCGCATCGCCGACCGCGTCGGCCGCAAGAAATCGATGGTGGTCTCGGTGCTGATGATGTGCGCCGGCTCGCTGGCGATCGCGGTCCTGCCGACCTACGCCACCATCGGCGTCGCCGCGCCCATCCTGCTGCTGGTCATCCGCATGTTCCAGGGCCTGTCGGTGGGCGGCGAATACGGCACCACCGCCACCTACATGAGCGAAGTCGCACTGCGCGGCCAGCGCGGCTTCTTCTCCTCGTTCCAGTACGTGACGCTGATCGGCGGCCAATTGCTGGCCGTGCTGACGGTGGTGATCCTGGAGCAGTTCCTGACCGAGGCCGACCTGAAGGCCTGGGGCTGGCGCATTCCGTTCGTGGTCGGCGCCATCGCCGCGCTGGTGTCGCTGGTGCTGCGCCGCACGCTGCACGAAACCATCAAGGCCGAGGACACCAACAAGAAGGAAGCCGGCACGCTGGCCGGCATCTTCAAGCACCACCGCGCCGCCTTCCTCACCGTACTGGGCTACACCGCCGGCGGCTCGCTGATCTTCTACACCTTCACCACCTACATGCAGAAATACCTGGTCAATACCGCCGGCATGCCGGCCAAGACCGCCAGCGTGGTGATGACCGGCGCGCTGTTCCTCTACATGTGCATGCAGCCGCTGTTCGGCATGCTGGCCGACCGCATCGGCCGCCGCACCTCGATGATGCTGTTCGGCGCGCTCGGCGCGCTGGCGACCTACCCGATCCTGGAAATCCTGCGCGGTAATCACAGCAGCTATATCGCCTTCGCGCTGATCACCGTGGCCCTGGCCATCGTCAGCCTGTACACCTCGATCAGCGGCCTGGTGAAGGCGGAAATGTTCCCGCCCGAAGTGCGCGCGCTGGGCGTCGGGCTGTCGTATGCGATCGCGAACGCGATCTTCGGCGGCTCGGCGGAATTCGTCGGCCTGTCGCTGAAGAATATCGGGCATGAGAACTGGTTCTTCATCTACGTGACCATCATGATGGCGATCGCCTTCCTGGTCAGCCTGCGCCTGCCGAAGACGCCGTCGTATCTGCATACGGACCACTGACGCCTGAATAATTGCCCGCCGCCGGCCGCCGCCGGCGGGCGCAATCTTCAGAAACGCTTCAGGCGCGGCATTGACCGCGCTCCCGACTTGCTTGACTATCCTCCCCGCCTTTTCACCGAAGCAGGGAGCCGAATGCAAGCGCAAGCCAATAAACACCGCTGGATGTCCACCGCAGGCTGCGTCGCGTTCGGCACCGTCGTCAGCACCGCCAATGTGTGGGCCGATGAAACGCTGGCCACCGCTTCCTCCCCTGGAAAAATCCTCGACGTCGCGCTGCAGGTGGCCGACGATGGCCGCCTGACCTACCAGGTCGGCCGCCACGGCAAAGCGGTGATCGCGCCGTCGCGCCTGGGCTTCTTGCTGGCCAACGGCGACCCGCTCGACGCCGGCTTCACGATCGCGCGCCAGCAAGTCACCATCCACGACGACACCCGCGAACAGCCAGGCGGCGAGCGCCGCTTCGTGCGCGACCATTACACACAGCTGCGCGTCGATGTGCGGCAGAAGGACGCCGCCGGCCGCCGCCTGTCGATCGTGTTCCGCGTGTACGACGACGGCGTCGCTTTCCGCTATGAGTTCGTCAGGCAGGCGCGGATGAAGGCGCTGCATCTCAGTGAGGAGCTGACCCAGTTCGTGGTGGCCGAGCCGGCCGTGGCGTGGTGGCAGCCGGCCGGCGAGGTGCCGGCGCTGGAATACCCGGTGCGGAAAACCGCGCTCGGCGAAGTCGGCATGGCCAACACGCCCTTGACCGTGCGCACCGACCATGGCACCCACATCGCTTTTCACGACGCCGCGCAGGCCGACTATCCGTCGCTGTGGCTGCGCCGCGTCGAGGGGCAGAAGCTGCGCGCACACCTGGCGCCGCCGGCCAGCGGACCGGCGGTGGTGCGCAAAGGCGCATTCAACACGCCCTGGCGCGCCATACAGATCGCCGACGACGCGCCGGGCCTGTATCTGTCCGACCTGGTGCTGAACCTCGGCGAAGCCAGCCAGCCGGCCGCGCGCGGCATGGAGTTCCAGCCGTGCGGCGAACCGCAGGGCGCCGACGGCCACCGCTTCGATCCGACGCCGGCCAGGCGATTGGCCAACGCGGTGGTCGTCTACGCACCGGCGCCGATGCCGGCTGACCCGCATCCGCATGCGTTCAGCAAAGCTATGCCGACCGATTGGGCCGAAACCCGCATGCCGCATGGCGCCATCGGCGCCTACGCCACCGTCGCGCGCAAAGACCGCGCCTCGCAGGACTGGTACGTGGGCGCGATCACCGACGGCTTTGCCCGCGTGCTGCCGCTGCCGCTCGGCTTCCTCGACGCCGGCAAGACCTACCTGGCCGAGATCCATCGCGACGGCGAGCCGGCCGACACTGGCGGCGACGCCCGTTTCGGGCTGGTGACCGAGCGGCGCAAAGTCTCGGCGGCCGATCAACTCACGCTGAAGTTGGCGCCCGGCGGCGGCCAGGCGATCCGCTTCACGCCGGCATGACGGCGCCGCCGCAGAAGCTTTCTTCAGACTTTCTTCATGCAATTTAAAGATTTTCTTCAGGCGCGCCGGATTCATGGCGACGCTGTTGTTTTTAGCGCTAACGGCTCCCGCCGCCGCTCTAGTATTGTCCCGTACCGCCCCGGCCCACAAGGAATTTCAATGCCCGTTACACCCGCACGCAAGCCATCGACGCAGACGAAACGCCTGCTGGCCGCCGCTATCGCCGCCGCCGTGTTGTCGGTCGATGCGTCGGCGGCTTGCAGCGACAGCGCGCCCGGCGCGGCGCCGCTGTTCGTACGCGGCAGCATGAACAACTGGGGCGTGGCGGACGCCTACAAGCTGGCTTGGCGCTGCGACGCCTATTATCTCAACGTCGACCTGGCCGGCACATACGAATTCAAGATCGGCGACGCGGCGTGGTCGGAAAACGCCACCTATGGCGCGTTCACCGAAAAATTCTCCGGCGCGCAAACCATCAAGGTGACGTTTGAAAACGGCAAGCCGCACATCGCGCTCGGCCCGCGCAGCTACGACGATCCCGACACCGCCGCGCCCACCGACCCGGTCGCCCTGAGCCTGGCGCACGACTCGCGCCGGCTGGCCGACAAGGCGCCGTTCGGCGCACTGAAAGCGGGGGGCGGCGTCACCCTGCACTTGAACGCCCTGCCCGGCGTCAGCAAGGTCACGCTGGTGGTCGAGCGCCGCACGCTCGAAGGCAATCAGGAAGTGCTCAGCTATGCGCCGCTAGCGCGCATCGCCATGCAACGGCAGCACGGGCAGAACCTGGATCGCTGGAGCGCACAGTACCGTTTCACCGACATCGGCGTGTACGGCTACTACTTCGAAGTGGAGATCAAAGGCAAGCGCTATCTGTACCAGAACAACGTGCAGCCGCTGTACTGGACCCGCGAACGCGGCGTCAATGGCATCGGCGCGGTGCAGGCGGCGATGCCCGGCCAGACCATCCGTCCATTCCGCCAGACCGTGTATGCGCCCGACTTCAAGGTGCCGGCATGGGCCAGCGACGCGGTGTACTACTACATCTTCCCCGAACGCTTCCGCAACGGCGATCGCGGCAACGATCCGCAGCCCGGCGTGACCCGCTATCACAACCAGGGCATCGAATTGCACGGCAACTGGCTGGACCGCCCATCCCGCCCGCGCAGCGGCGACGGCTCCGACAAGCTGGACAACAACGACTTCTTCGGCGGCGACCTGCAAGGCGTGATCGACAAGCTCGATTACATCCGCGAGCTGGGCGCCAACACCATCTACATGACGCCGTTATTCCAGGCCGCCAGCAACCACAAGTACGACACCGCCGATTTCCGCAACATCGACCCGCACTTCGGCAGCAACGCCGACTACACCCGCCTGACCGAGGAAGCCGGCAAGCGCGGCATCCGCGTGATCGCCGACGCGTCGTTCAACCACACCGGCAGCGACTCGCTGTACTTCGACCGCTACGCCAACTACAACGGCCAGGGCGCCTTCCGCGGCGAGCGCATCGACCCGGCCTCGCCCTACGCCGACTGGTATGTGTTCGACGCCAAACAGAGCGATCCGAACCGCCGCTACAAAGGCTGGGGCGGCACGGTCGACCTGCCGGAATTGAACAAGGCCTCGCCGTCCTACCGCCAGTTCGCCTACGGCGCGCCGGATTCGATCACGCGCCTGTGGCTGCGGCGCGGCGCGTCCGGCTGGCGCATGGACGTGGCGCCATGGGTGCCGGACGACTTCTGGCGCGCGTGGCGCAAGGTGGTCAAGGCGGAACGCGGCGACGCGCTGACGATCGCCGAAACCTGGTTCGACTCCTCCAAGTTCCTGCTCGGCGACACCTTCGACTCGACCATGAACTACATCTTCCGCAACGCGGTGCTGGACTACGCCGGCGGCGCCAAGGCCGGCGCGGCTTACGCCAGCATCGAGATGATGCGCGAAGCCTATCCGCCGCAAGCCTTCTACGCGCTGATGAACCTGTTGTCCACGCACGACCAGGCGCGCTCGCTGCACGTGCTGGGAGACCTTGGCGACGGCGCCGATCCGGCCGCCGCCGCGCTGGCGCGCCAGCGGCTGCGGCTGGCGCTGTTCTTCCAGATGACCTTCCCCGGCGCACCGGCGGTGTACTACGGCGACGAAGTGGGCGTGAACGGCGGCGACGATCCGCTCAACCGCGCCACCTACCCGTGGGCCGATCTGGGCGGCAAGCCGGACCTGGCCTTGCTGGCCGACGTCAAGGCGCTGATCGCGATGCGCGCCGCGCATCCGGTGCTGCGCCACGGCGGCATCGACGCCCCGCTGCTGCTGGACGACCACGTGATCGTGCTGGCACGCCGCGACGGCGCCACGCTGGCCATCACCGCCACCAACAACGCTGCCACCGCCGCCACCGTGACGGTACAGCTGCCTGCCGGCGCCCCCGCAGGCCCGTACACCAGCCCGCTCGACGGCAGCACAGTCGTCGCACAGGCGGGCCGCTTGACCCTGCACATACCGGCGTTGTTCGGCACGGTGCTGATCGGCGGCGCCCGGTAAGGCGCCCCCACCCGTGCCGGTACAGCACCGGCACGCTTTACATAACGATGACTCAGGAGACCGCAAGATGAACACCCCGAACCACGCCCGTCCAACCACCCGCCTGCACCCGATCGCCGCCGCCTGCGCCTTGCTGGCCTCGACCTTGTCCGCCGGCGCCTGGGCCCAGGAAGCGGCGCCGGCCAGTCCCGAAGCCGGCGCGCCCGCCATGACCAGCGTGGTGGTGGCCGGCATCCGGCGCGGCATCGAGGATGCGATCTCGGTCAAGAAAAACAACGATTCCATCGTCGAGGCGATTTCCGCCGAAGACATCGGCAAGCTGCCCGACGCCAGCATCGCCGAATCGATCGCCCGCCTGCCCGGCGTGACCGCGCAGCGCACCGCCGGCCGCGCCCAGGCGATCAGCATTCGCGGCATGTCGCCCGATTTCTCCACGGCGCTGCTGAACGGCCGCGAACAGGTGTCGACCGGCGACAGCCGGGGCGTCGAGTTCGACCAATATCCGGCCGAGCTGCTGAGCGGCGTGACCATCTATAAAACCCCCGACGGCGCCCTGGTCGGCCAGGGCCTGGCCGGCACGGCCGACATGCTGACCGTACGCCCGCTGGACTTCGGCAAGCGCACCATCGCCCTCAACGGGCGCAAGACCAGGAGCGGCGTCGGCCTGGAAAAAGAAGGCGACGGCACCCGCTCCAGCGCCTCGTATATCGACCAATTCGCCAACCGCACCATCGGTATCGCGCTCGGCGCGGCGCGCCTCAAGGACAACGGCGCGGCCACCACGCGTTTCTCCTCGTGGGGCTCCGGCACCACCCAATACAACGGCGCCACCGTCAATGTGCCGTACAACGGCGTCGAAGGCTGGACCGCGCAGCAGAACGACAAGCGCGACGGCGCCATGGCGGTGCTGCAGTTCCGCCCGAACCGCGATTTCAACAGCACGCTCGACCTGTTCTATTCGAAGTATGAACACGACGGCCGCCGCCACGGCTGGCAGGCCGGCCTGAACGACTCGTGGATCGCCGCCGACAACCAGCACGAAGCGGCGGGTGTATTGAGCAACGCGGTGCTGAACGGCAGCGATGTCGTCAGCGGCACCTTCAACAACGTCCACGCCATCGTCGCCAACGTCGGCGACAAGGCGACCGAGACCAGCAAGTCGCTGGGCTGGAAAACCACCGCGCGCCTGAGCAACGACTGGACCGGCACCGTCGACCTGAGCTACAACAAGGCGACCCGGGTCGAGAACATCGTCGAATCGTACGCCGGCACCGCCGGCAACGGCGTGGTGGGCGCCTTCGACTCGGTCAACTTCGTGGCCGGCAGCCAGCAGTTCACCACCGGCTTCAACTACGCCGATCCAAAGATCATCCGCCTGACCGACGTCGCCGGCTGGGGCGGCAACGATATCCAGGCCGGCTACATCAAGGATTCGCACGTCGCCGACCAGATCAAGGCGGTGCGCATGTCGGGCAAGCGCGACCTGCCGGACGGCGTGTTCTTCTCCAACATCGACGCCGGCGTCAACCTGTCGGACCGTTCCAAGGAACGCGACTTCCGCGAATACCTCGGCACCATCAAGGGCGGCGGCAGCGACCGTTTCGCGTCGGTCGCGATCCCGAACGCCAGCGTCGGCATGGCCGGCGACACCGGCGTATCGATGCTGGTGTTCGATCCGGTGGCGGCGGCCGCCTCGGTCTACGACTTCAACGAGAAGCGCAATCCGGCCATCTACAACAAGGACTGGGTGGTCAAGGAAAAGGTCGCCACCGCGTACACCAAGCTGAATATCGATAACACTTTGGGCGGCATACCGGTACGCGGCAACGTCGGCCTGCAGTACGTGCGCACCGACCAGAGCTCCGGCGCCGTGTCGGTCGACAGCGACGGCGGCACCAGCGACGCCAACCGCCCGGTCACCAGCATCAGCTCGGGCAAGGTGTATCACGATGTGCTGCCGAGCGCGAACATCGGCTTCGAGTTCGAGCACCAGCAGAACCTGCGCCTGGCGGTATCGAAAGTGATGGCGCGCCCGACCCTGAACGATCTGCGCGCCAGCAACGGCTTCGGCGTCGACACCACCAAGAACGTCTACTCCGGCGGCGGCGGCAACCCGAAGCTGGACCCGTTCCGCGCCAAGGCATTCGACGTCTCGTATGAAAAGTATTTCGACAAGAAGGGCTACCTGGCGGCGGCGGCGTTCTATAAAAAGATCGACAGCTACATCGTCAACCTGACCAACACCAATTTCGACTTCACGCCGTACCTGGGCCAGACCAACATCCCGCTGCCGACCCCGATCGGCGATTTCACCCAGCCGACCAACGGCAGCGGCGGCTACATCAAGGGCGTGGAATTGTCGGCGTCGATTCCGTTGAACCTGGCGGCGAAGTGGTTGGACGGCTTCGGCGTCTACGCCAACTACGCCTACACCACCAGCTCGCTCAACGTGCCGGACACCACCGACGGCGGTTCGGGCAATATGCCGCTGCCGGGCCTGTCGAAGGTGACCGCCGGCCTGACCGTCTACTACGAAGCGCACGGCTTCTCGGCGCGGGTGGCGCAGCGCTACCGCTCCGCGTTCGTCGGCGACATCCAGACCAGCGAAGGCGACCGCCAGGCCACCTACATCAAGGGCGAGAAGATCCTCGACCTGCAACTGGGCTATGAGTTCGGCAGCGGTTGGCTGAAAGGCGCGTCGCTGCTGCTGCAGATGAACAACCTGACCAACGCCGAATTCGTCCGCTACCGCAAGGTGGAGAGCAACATCGTCGAACAGACCAAGTACGGCCGCACCGTGCTGCTGGGTCTGAACTACCGGATGTAAGCGCGCTCGCTACATCAACACATCCGCGTTGAGTAACGATAAAGTCTGCTGCTGCGTCTCCCGCATGGCGTCGCGCCACCAGGTCGCGAACAAACGTGTCCATGGACGCACGTCGCCGGACTGGGCCGAGGAAATCCAATAGGTCTCGCCGGGACTGGGCTGGGCCGCAAGCGCGGACACCAGCTCGCCCCGGCTCAGCATGCGATGCACGATCACCGCCCGCCCCATCGCCACCCCCTGGTTGGAGGCGGCGGCCTGATACGCCAGCTGGGCCAGATTGAAGTGACGCGATCTGGCCTGCTGCGGCGGCCAATCCAGCCCGCTGGACAAGCGCCAGGCTTCCCATTCCGTCGGCGATGCGCCGCTCATCCCCCATGGCATGTCATCGTGCAGCAGCACCGGAGCGCTGGCGGCCTCGGTCTCCAGCGAAGCGCGGTAACTCCGGGAACACACCGGAAACGCCCATTCCTGAACCGACGCCAGCTCCTGCAGTTCGGCCGGCGGCGACGGCTGGTAGGTGATCACCAGGTCGATGCCCTCCGCCTGCATCCGCTTGCTGGTGGCCGACAGCATCTCCGATCGGACGAACACTTCGATGCCCGGATGCAGACGATAAAACTCCTCCAGCTTGGGCACCAGCCATTCGATCGCCAGCGACGGTTTGCAACTGATGACGATGGTTCTGTGTTCGGGCCGCCGGATGTCGTCGAGCGCATCGGTGAGCAGAAACGATACCTGGTTCAGCGCGTTCGACAGCGCCGCGCCGGCCTCGGTCAGCACCAGGCCGTTTTTTTCGCGGACCAGTAACTGCGTGCTGAGTCGGGACTCCAGACGCAACACCCGCTGGCTGACCGCGCTTTGCGTGACGTTCAACTGCTCCGCCGCGCCGGTGATGGATTCCGCGCTGGCCACTTCGCGAAACACCCAAAGGTCCGACAGCATTTGCGTATCGATTTTCTGGGGGGCGCTGTCATCTTCAGGCCGCTGCGCCATGTGCTTGCTCCATTGTTAAAAAGATTGGCAAGACCACAACCGCCTCGCTACCGGAAGAGTGTACAACAGTTGATGAGGTCTGAACGCTGTTCACGGCCGCTCGTTCAACAGCCGCCAAAGGCGTGCGCCGTCGATCGACATCCGCGACGCATCGCCTTCGGCGGCGTGCACCAGCGCCGTGATGCGCGCACTGGCCGGCGCCTCGCGGCCCAGCGACGCGGCAAGCGTCACCACTTCGCCGCAGAGGAAGTCGATCTCGGTGGGCTTGCCAGCCTGGAGATCGTCCCACATCGACGAGCGCGCCGCCGGATCGATGCGCAACATCTGCCCCGCCACCGCGCGAAACGCCCAATCCGGAAGATTCAACAGCGCCGGCAGCCATGCCGGTTTGACCTTGCCGATCCGCGCCGGCTGGATGCCGGCGGCGCGCAACACCTGCAACGCTTCGCCGATCAACAGCGCCAGGCAGCGGCGGTAGTCGCGCTGCCCCAACTCGCTCGCCAGCGGCACGCCGGAGAGCGCGTTGATCGGATTATTCAGATTGAGCAGCAGCTTGCCCCACTGTACCTGCGCGAAGTCCGCCCGTTCGCGCAGCGGCAAACCGGCGGCGGCAAACAGCGGCAGCCACGGCGCCAACAGCGGCGACGCCTGCACCATGATTTCCCCTTCCGTGGCGCGGTGCAGTCGGCCGCCGGGCAGATGGGCGACGTTGAACGGCACCATGCCGCCCAGCACCGTCATCAAAGGGTTCACTTCTGCGATCGTGCGGGCGTTGCCAATGCCGTTTTGCAGACTGACCACCAGCGCCGAAGGCCGGGCAAATGCCCTCACCGCTTCGGTCGCCTGCCGGGTCGCGCCGCTCTTGACGCAAACCAGGACCAGATCCGCGTCCGACATGGCGGCCGGCTCAACACGGAACGCGAGCGCCGCCGGCTCAAGCCGCAGCCGGCGCTGGTGCATGTCCGACAGCGTCAACCCCTCCGCCGCCACCCGTTGCCGCATGCGCTCGCTGCCGATGAACACCACCTCGGCGCCGGCCTGCCGCAGCCAGGCGCCGACATAGCAACCGATCGCGCCGCTGCCGAAGATCGCGATGCGCTGTTTCATTCGATCGCCTTGCGGATACTGGTCAGGAACATTAGGAAGCGCGAGATGCCGATCATGTCGTCGGCGCGGTAGCGGATGGTATATGCGTCGAGCCGCTCGATGCCGTTGACCAGGGCCAGCCACTCCGCCATCAAACGGGTACGCAGGCGGATCTCCAGCGTCACCGGTCCGCTCATCGCGTACGGCGCCACCTGGCCGATGCGTCCGATGGCGTCGCGCACGCCGGCGCGCAGGCGCCGTTCCGCCTCTTGCGGCGGCGGCACCATCGCCGACAGCCAGCCGGTGCTGGTCTTCAGCGTCGCGCTGGCGATGTCGCCCAGCAGCGCGGTCGCCTCGGCCACCGCCACGTCGTCGCCCGCCAGCATCAGCACCGGCACGCCGAAATGGCCGGCGATCGCGGCGCTGATGCCCGCCTCCGGCACCACCACGCCGTTGAGGCGGACTTCGTGGAAGAATTCACCGCTCATCGTGTGCGACAAGGTGCCGGCCGGATTGCTGCCGCCGGCGTGGTAGCCGATCAGCAGCGCACCATCGTAGCGCCCCACCTCGATACCCTGCATCATGCCGAGCGGCCGAGGCCAGGAGCGCACCAGCTCCACATAATCGGGCATCAGCTCGGCGCGGATATTCTGGCCGGTGCCGTGCGAGTCGCTGACCACGATCGCCTCGGCGCCCAGCTCGCGCGCCGTGTCGCAGGCGGCCAGCACCGCCGCCGTCATCCAGTCGCGCGCGCTCTCGAATTCGAATTTTCCCGGCGCCAGTTGATCGCGCGAGACCACGGCGGCGATGCCTTCAATATCGGCTGAAATATACAGACGCATCTCACGCCCTCCTTGGCTGCGCGGCGAACCAGGGCTGCAGGCGGCCGATCGCGTCGATGATCTCCGCGGTCGACACGGCAAAGCTGAAGCGCACGAAACGGCCGCCGTCGACCGGATCGAAATCGATGCCGGGCGCGGTGGCGACGCCAGTGTCGTTCAACAAGCGCTGGCAAAAGGCCAGGCTGTCGTCGGTCAGGTGGCCGACATTGGCGTAGATGTAGAACGCCCCATCGGGCGGCGCGATGGCGTCCAGCCCAAGGCCCGGCAGCGCGGCTAGCAGCAGGCGGCGGTTCTCGCGGTAGACCTCCAGATGGCCGGCCAGTTCATCCGGCGCGTCGAAGGCCGCCAGGGCGGCGTGCTGGCTGAGCGACGGCGCCGTCAGGAACAGGTTGCCGCAATAGGCCCAGGCCCGTTCGACATGATCCGCCGGCGCCAGCAGCCAGCCCAGGCGCCAGCCCGCCATGCTGAAATACTTCGAGAAGCTGCTGACCACCAAAGCGTCGGGCGCGTAGGCGAGCATGGTTTGCGCCGGTTCGATATAGCTCAGGCCATGGTAGATTTCGTCGGAGATGATACGGATGTCGCGCGCGCGGCAAACATCGGCGATCGCCGCCAGTTCGCCGGCGGCGATGATGGTGCCGGTCGGATTAGCTGGACTGGCGATGATCACCCCGGCCGGCGCCGGCTCCAGCACCGCCAGCGCGGCGGCCGTCAGCTGGTAGCCGGTGTCCGGGCCGCAGGCGATTTCCACCGGTTCCAGATGCAGCGCCTTGAGCGTATTACGATAGGCCACATAACCCGGCCTGGCCAGCGCCACCCGCTGGCCGGGAGAGAACATCGAACTCAATGCCAGCACCAGCGCCGGCGAGGCGCCGCAAGTGAGGATGAAGCGCGCCGGATCGATCGCGATCTCGTAACGCTCCTGATAATGCTGCGCCAGGCGCGCTTTGAGCGGCGTGCTGTCCCAGTAGCCCATCGGGTCGGCGTCCAGCACCTGATGCGCGCGGGCGATGGCGGTGCTCGGCGCGCCGGTGGACGGTTGGCCGAATTCCATGTGGATGATGGAACGCCCCTGCGCCTTCAGCGCGTGGGCCTGGCGGCTGACGGCGATGGCATGGAAGGGTTCGAGTTGTGCTGGTTTCATGCAGGTTCCTCTAAGTGTGATTCTGTTGCGGATCGACCGCGCCGCCCGGCGCCAGCTTGGCGCCGAACCAGGCCACGGTCGCTTCAAAGAAGTGCAGCCACGATGCGTGCCGAAGCAGGTCGTGCGATTCGCCGGACAACAGGATTGTCTCGCATTCGGCGCCTCCGGTGGCGCGCAGCGTACGTTCCAGCGCCAAGGTCTGTTCAACCGGGACCACGAGATCGGCGTCGGCGTGCACCAGCAACACCGGCGAGCGCCATTGTTCGATGGCGGCCAACGGCGATGACGCCGCCGCCGTCCGCCGCAGCGACTCCGGCACGCCGGCGCCGCTGAACGCGGGGCTCCAGTCGAACACGCCGGCGCAATCGACGCCGGCCGCGAACAGCGCCGAGTCGCGCGCCAGCGCCAGCGCGGTGAGCAAGCCGCCATAGCTCATGCCGTAGATCCCGATGCGCGCGGGGTCGATGTCGCCGCGCCTGCGCAGGAACTGCACCGCCGCCTCGACGTCCTGGTATTCGCTGGCGCCGCCGGCGCCGAACGCCGGCGGTTCGCGGAACGCCAGGCCGTAGCCGGTGCCGCCGCGGTAATTCACCGACAGCACCAGGTAGCCGCGACTGGCCAGATATTGGTTCAGCGCGTACTGCTTGCTATAGACTTCGGTCGGATGCCAGGCCGGCAGCATCTGCCGCGCCGGGCCGCCGTGGCAATGGATGATCGCCGGGTGACGCGAGCCGTCGGCCAACGGCGGCGGCAGGAAAATCTGTGCGTGGATGGCCAGGCCGTCCAGCGACGCGAAGGCCACCGATTGCGGCTCGACCAGCCGCGCCGCCGGGAAGCGCGCAGGCAAACCGGCATCGTCAAGATCGCGGCCGCTGCCGATCACCACGGGCCGCAGCGGCGTGCGTCCGTCCGATTGTAACGCGACGATCACGCCGTTCGCCAGCGACGGCAAGTCGGTCATGGCGTCGCCGGGGCTGAGCGCCGACAAGCGGCCGCCGGGCAGCTCGCAGCGCCACAGACGGCGACCGTCGCGCCGGTCGCGGTTGGCGACGCAGACCACGCCGCCGGCCAGCGCATCTTCCTGCATCGCGAACACTTCGCCGGGGCCGGGGGTCAGGTCGATGGCGGCGGCATCGGTGCTGGGTTCGGCGGTGACCGCGTACAAATGCAGCCAGCCGTCGCCTTCCCAGGGAAAGACCAGACGTCCGCAACGGGTCCACAACAGTTGCGGACCGCTGGCCAGCGGCGCGAACACACTGCCGTCGCCGTCGGCCGCGCGCCAGGCGCAGCGCACCGCGCCGCTGGCCACGTCGGCGGTCCAGATCGACCAGGGTTTGCCGCTGGGGCGGGCCGTATAGGTCGGTGCGGGGTCATCGGCCAATCGGATGAAGGCGAGCGCGTGGCTGTCGGGCGACCACACCGGCGCCATGTCGTGTTGCGCCCCGGGCGCCAGCCAGCGCACCGCCATGCTGGCGATATCCAGGATGCCCACCATCGCATGGTCGCCGCGCGCGCTGACAAAGGCCAGCCGCGCACCATCGGGCGACCAGGTCAGCGAAGTGCAGTGGCCCGGCTGCCGCACCCAGCACGAAGCAGAGCCCTGATCCGCCAGCCGCAGCCCCCAGACCTGGCCGTCGCGCACATAGGCCAGCAGATCGCCGCGCGGCGACGGCGCCGGCGAATGCCCCGCCGCCAGCAGCGCCGGCGCCACCGCGCCCCCAGCCTCCATCGACGACGATGCCACCCGCCCGAACGCCAGCGGCGACGGCAACGGCAACGGCGCCAGCGGATGTCCCACGGCTGAAGACGATGGCATCCGCCCGAACGCCAGCGGCAACGGCAACGGCGCCAGCGGATGCTCCATGGCCGGCGGCGGTGGCACCTGCCCGAACGCCAACGGCGACGGCAACGGCGCCAGCGGATGCCCCGTGACCGGCGGCGGTGGCAGCCGCCCGAACGCCAGCGGCGACGGCAACGGCGTCAGCGGATGCTCCATGGCCGGCGGCGGTGGCACCTGCCCGAACGCCAACGGCGACGGCAACGGCGCCAGCGGATGCCCCGTGACCGGCGGCGGTGGCAGCCGCCCGAACGCCAGCGGCGACGGCAGCGGATGCCCCTTTGCCGGTGGTGGTGGCGCCGCTTGCGCCATGCTGGCCAGCCAGATGCGCGGTGCCGCCTGCGCGCCGGCCAGGCCGTCCGGGTCCGGCGGGATGCTGTCGTCGAGGCAGGCGCCGCGCGTGTAGATCACCGCATCGCCCCCCGCGCTCCAGCACAGCTGGCCTATGGTGACGCCGTCATCTCCGGTGTAAGCCGTCAGCGCGCGCGCCGGCCCCGCCGCAATGGTCGGCGCCACCCAGACGTTGCGGCAACCGCCGTCGTTCCACACCCAAGCCGCATACTCGCCGTTCGGAGCGACCAGCAACTCAGAAGGAAACGGCGCCGCCAACACCTCTGCGAGCGAAAAACCGGCCGTCATCGCGCCCCTCCCGCCACAACGGCAACAGGCATCAACAACAAATCGTGGTAATCGAAACTGAAATCGGCCAGCGGCGACAAGGCCCGCAACGTGACGTGACTGACCGCGCCCTCGGCGAGATGAAACTGCACCACCGCATCCTCCGCCGCACCGCGCGCGAAGCGGGTGCGGAAGCAATCCGTGCCAAACGATTCAAGCCGGCCCCGCAGCGCCGACGTTCGGCTGAACGCAATACTGAGACCACCCTCATCACAGCCGACCTCCACCTCGCCATACCAGGCATCGCGATAGCGGCCGGCATAGCTTGAAAGCGGCAAGCCGGGACCGCCCACCGGCGCGACAAAGTCGCCCTGCCCCACCAACGCGAACACCTGCGCCTGCGCCGATGCGATCGCGTTGCGGCTGGCGTCAAGCCAATCATGGCACGGCACATTCAACAGATAGTCCAACAAAGCATAACGCAAGCCGGACAGCGGCTCGGCATCGCCGCTATTGCTCAGCAAAGCGAAGCCGATGCCCTGCTCCGGCAGCAAGGTGACGCGGCTGGTCTGCCCGGCCAGCGCGCCGCCATGCGTGATCATGCGGCGACCGCGATAATCGCTGACGCCCCATCCCAGCGCATATGCCTGCAACACCGAACGCTGCGGCTGCCCGGCTGTCGGACCCGGACCGCAGGAGATCAGCGTGCGCGGCGCCCACATTTGGTCGGCCTGAGCCTCGCTCCACAAACGCCGGCCGTCGGCCAGCGCACCGCGTCCCAGCTGCACCTGAAGCCACGACAACAGCGCGGCGGCGCCGCAGTTGATGCCGCCGGCCGGCCCGATCAGCGCCGACTCGTCCGGCGTCACCAACTCCAGCGCCCCCATGCCGATGATCGGCGGCCCCAGTCGCGCATGCCGGCCAGCCCGATTGGCGCCGGTGACCAGCGTCGGATTGGCCACCGCGCCCGCCATGCCCAGCGGCGCGAACACGCGTTGCGCAACGAAGTCGTCCCAACTCAGTCCCGCCACGCGCTCCAGCAGCATGCCCGCCACCAGATACAGGCAATTGTCGTAGGCATAGCCGCTGCGGAAGCGCGCCCCCAGCGGAAAGTGGCGCAAGGCCGCCAGGATCTCCTCCAGCCGATGGTCGCTGCGCGGAAACTGCATCAGATCGGCCGCCCCCAGCGGCAGCCCGCTGTTGTGGAGCAACAGATCTCGCACCGTCATCATCTCGCTGGCGGCAGGATCGTGCAATTCGAATTCCGGCAAATGGCGCCGCACCGGATCCTCCCAGGCCAGCTTGCCGTCGTCGACCAGCATCGCCAGGCAGGCCGCCAGAAAGGCTTTGCTGGTCGAGGCGATCGCGAACGAGGTTTCCACATCGACCAGCGCCGGCCGGCCCAACTCGCGCACACCGTAGCCACGCACGTAGGCCCGCCCGTTCGGCCCCGCCACCGCCAGCGCCACGCCGGGCAACTCAAACGCCTGCATGAAGCGCCCGACGATCGCATCGAACCCGCTGCTGTCGAAGGGTGGCGGGTCCGGCTGATGGCCTGCTGTCATGGATGCTCTCCTGTTCAAGTTCAAGCCATCGCCAGGCAGGCGTCGACCACCGCGGCAAATTCGACCGGATGGCGCAACGGATCGGCGCACGGAATGCCCAGCTCCTCGCGCACGGCATGAATCGCGGCCAGCGCCTCCGCATCCGAGAGCTGCGAAGTATTCAGGCTGACGGCCGCCACCCTGACCGCCGGATTGACGCGGCGCGCCAGCGCCAGGTGCAGCTCGATGGCTTCCTTCAAAGATGGCACCGGATAATCCGGCAGGCCCAGCATGTGGGTGCGCCCCGCCTCATGGCACAGCACCAGTACATCCGGCTGGCTGCCGTGCAGCAGGCCAAGCGATACGCCGGCGAACGAAGGATGGAACAGCGAACCCTGTCCTTCAATGATATCCCAATGCGCGCCGTCGGCGGCCGGGCTGAGTAGCTCGGCGGCGCCGGCCACGAAGTCCGACACCACCGCGTCGATCGGGATGCCCGCGCCGGCGATCATGATCCCGGTCTGGCCGGTGGCGCGGAAGCTGACCGCGACGTCACGCGCCTGCAAGGCGGTGGTCAGCGCCAGCGCGGTATATTTTTTCCCCAGCGCGCAGTCCGTGCCCACCGTCAGCAGACGGCGGCCGCTCCGTTTGTTGCCTTTGCCGATGGGCAGATTCTTCGGTGGCGTCCGCACATCGTACAGCCGCCGGCCGCAGCGCGCCGCCGCCTCGACCAGAACCGGTGTGTCGGCCATGCGGGTATGCATGCCGCTGATCAGATCCAGTCCGGCTTCAAGCGCCTCGACCAGGGCCGGCAGCCAGTGCGGCATGATCGCGCCGCCGACGGCCGCCACGCCGATCAACAAGGCGCGCGCCCCTTCGGCGTAGGCCTGTCGCGGCGCCAGCTCGGGCAGGCCGGTGAAGACGCTGCCACCCGGCAGGTGCCATTCGCCGACGCAGCGCTCGGGCGCCCAGTCCTTCAGACCCAGCGCGGTCTTGGCGAAACCGGCCTCGGTGGCGTCACCCATGAACAACAAATAAGGTTGCGGGAGTTCGTAAGCATTCATATAGTCATAGATCCATTGATTGAGGATGGTGTGCTGCGTGATGCGATCAATTGCCAGCGTCGCCCCAGACTTGTTCCGGGCAGACGATATGGCCATCTTCGTAGTGGATCGCCGGCTGGCGGTCGCGCGCCAGAAACATCGGGCCGTCCAGATCGACGAAATCGCACAACTGGCCAAGCACATAGCCCGGCGCGGCCGACAGCGAAGTACCGACCATATTGCCCACCATGACCTTCATGCCGGCTTCCTTGATCAGCGCGACCATGGCCAGCGCTTCCGTCAGGCCGCCACACTTGTCCAGTTTGATGTTGATGACGTCCACCCGGCCGCGCATGGCCTCGATGTCGTGGCGGTCCTGCACGCTCTCGTCGGCGGCCAGCAGGATGGGCGACCCGAGGCCATCGAGATCGGCTTGGCGCCCGACCGCGAACGGCTGTTCGACCAGCGCCACCTTGGCCTTGACCAGATCCGGCAGCAGCGCGTGATAGCTGTCGGGGGTGAAGCCCTGGTTGGCGTCCACGCCCAGCCAGACGTCGGGACGGGCCTGGCGCACAGCGCGCACCCGTTCGTCGTCGCCGCCGTCGCCCAGCAGCTTGAGCTTGAGCGCGCGGGCCGACACGAACGCGCGCGCCCGCGCCGCCATCGTGGCCGGATCGTCGGCGCCGATGGTGTATGTTGTCAGCAACGGCCGCACCGCGCGCAGCCCGGCCAGTTGCCACACTTGCCGGCCGCTTTGCTTGGCCTCCAGGTCCCACCAGGCGCAATCGAGCGCATTGCGCGCGCCCCCCGACCCGAGCAACGACAAGAGATCCTGTCGGCTGGCGCCTTGCGCGGCCTCGGCGACGGCGGCGATTTGCTCCGTCATCAACGCCATGCTCTCCTGGCGATAATAGACGCCGGCCGCTTCGCCGCGCCCCTGATGCGCGCCCTGGCGCGCGGTGACGACCAGCGCGTCGGAGCCGTCGAAGGTATGGCCGGTGATGTGGAACGGACGGATGAACGGCCAGTGTTCGACCCGGGTGTTGATGCTGATGCTCATGATTGCTCGGTTCCGGTGATGGCCGCTTCGGCGGCCGTGGTCAGGTATGGCGGCAGATACGCCGCGCGGTTGGCGAGGATGACGCGCCACTCCGCCTCGCTCAGCGTCATTTGTTCGGCCTGCATGGCGTTGTGATCGCGCGGCGAACAGATCGTCGGCCAGTCGGACCCCATGACGAAGCGCTGCGGGCCGATGCGCCGCACCAGGGCCACCAGTCGCTTCACCAGCTCGGCGCTGGCGGCGTCGGTGATGTCGTGGACCAGCACCACCGACAGATCGATCACCAGCCGCTCCGTGCCCGGCGCGCCGCGTTCCAACGCCAGCGCGTACAGCGCCAGCGCGGCCAGGGTTTCATCGTCGATGCCGCCGCCGCCGCCGGCGTGGGCGATCTGTACCGGCGCCATACCGGCGTGCGGCAAAATCTGTTCGATGAACTGTGCAGTCTCCGACAAGGGAAACGCGGCGCCGCTGCGGACATGGATGACGATCGCCAGACCGAGATCGCCGGCGGCGGCGAAGACCGCAGCCAGCCGCGTCACGTGCAGCGGCAGCTCGGGCTGGAAGCCGCTGTTGCCGAGATGGAGTTTGACGCCGCGTACGCCATCCTGTCCGGCCCAGTAACGCAATTCATCGAGCGCGCCGTCGGCCACCGGATTAATGCCGATGAAAGCGTGCAGCCGGCCGCCGGACGCCTGCGCGGCCATCACGTTGTACAGGTTTTCCGCCCGCGTCAAGCGCGCCACCGCCGCCGCATCGTCGCGCATGGTGGCGCGCGGCGAGGCGAAGGTGTAGGCCATCGACAGCAGCACGCCCTCTTGTATGCCGGCCTGGTCCAGTTCCGCCAACGCATCGGCGCCGCTGCGCGTGTCGAACAGCGCCGGTGAGAAGATGGCGAAGTCCTCCGGCGCCAGCGCGGCGCGGTGCTTCAGTTCCGCCGAGACCTCGGGGCCCTGGATATGCAGGTGGTGATCCACCGCCGCCGCCGGCAGCGGGCTGTCCGCCGGGCGTTGCCGCTGGTGCTCACCCGGACGGCAATCGGGACCGCAATCTATGCACATGATGATTCCTTCAAAAAGTATGCCGGCATCAGAACTGCGTATCGAATTCGATGCCGATGGTGCGCGGCTGCAGCATCGAGGACTGCAAGGTGCTGGTGACGCCGGTGGCGCCGTTGCCGAGATAGCCGATATTCAGCTGCGGCTTGGCGTTATTAAGGTTCTTGGCGTACACCCGCATGGTCCAGATGCCGCGCGACACATCCGCGTTCAGGTTGAACACCTGGTAGCTGTCCTGGCGATAGCTGTCCGGATTGTTTTCAAAGCTGGAGCGCCGCTTGTCGATCCAGCGGTAGTCCGCGCCCACGTGGCCGCTCCACTCGTCAGACAGATTGAAGTAATAGTCGGCCGAGGTGGACCAGTTCCAGCGCGCGATACCCGGCAACGTATCGCCATCCTTGCCTTTCAGCGTGGGCGCATCCTCGGTCAGCCGCGCCTGGGTATAGGACGAGTTCAGCGCCAGCCGCAGCGTGTTGACCGGCGTGTAGCTGAGGCTGGCCTCGCCGCCACGGCTGGTGGCGGTGCCGGCATTGGCCAGGTAGGCCACACCTTGCGGCGTGCTGTTGTTGATCTGGATATCCTTCCAGCGGATTTCGTACAGCGCGAGGTTGAGATTGAGCTTACGTTCCAGCATTGAGGTCTTCCAGCCCGCCTCGTAGTTGGTCAGACGGTCCGAATCGACCACCGCCGGCACACCCGGCAAGGCCAGGTTCGGGCTGCCGGGCCGGTAGCCGGTGGCGACACGCAAATAGACCATATTGTTTTTATCGATACGATAGCGTGGGCTGACCATCCAGGTCGTCACGTTCTCGGCCGAGGTTCCGCCGCTGCTTTTCAGCCCGGTCAACGCGGCGCCGATGCCGCTGACGGCGTAGCTGTGATCTTGTTCGTTGCGCGCGTAGCGCACGCCGCCGGTGACGTCGAACTGGTCGCTGAGCTTATACGTCAGATCGCCGAACAGCGCGCCTTCGCGGTAGGTGCTCGGCAAGCCCACCACCAGCAGCGGGTCGAGCCCCGGCAAGGCCGCGCCGCTTGCGCTCTTGGCCGTCAACAGCTGCGCGTTCTTGCTGGACTCGTGCGTGTAGAACAGGCCGGTCAGCCATTCGACCTTGCCGCCGGCCTTGGACGCCAGACGGAATTCCTGGGTGGCCTTTTTCAGGTTCAGGTCCAGATACAATCCCGACCGACCGTTGGCGTAGCCGTATGCGGCGAACACCGGGCCGTAGACCACGGTGTCGTCCTTGGTGGTCTGACTGGCGCTGGCGGAATAACCGGTGGCGGAGGTGAAGTCGGCCCAGTGCAAGTCCCAGTTGACGGTGGCCGCATAAAAATTGAGGCGGTTGCGGAACGGCTCCGCGATCACGGTGCCGGTGCCGCGTTCCCCGTACAGCGGCTGCTGGGTGCGGGGATCGAGCAGGATCACGCCCAGATCGTCGGCGTCGACGTTCTGGTGCAGCGCCGACAATTTGAGCTGCACATCCGCGTTCGGCTTCCACGACAGCGCCACGCGGCCGCTTTGCTGCGTGACGTCGTTGATGCCGTTTTTACCGGTGACCAGATTATCGATGTAACCTGGAGTACGGTTTTGCGATAGCGAGGCGGTCATCGCCAGCTCATCCTTGATCAGCGGTATGTTGACGCTGGCGCGGCCGGTCCAACCGGTGCCGGAGGCGCCGTCGATATGCGCGAAGCCGCCGCCAACGCGTCCGGAGAAGGTATTCATGTCCGGCTCGCGCATTACATATTTGAGCAAGCCACCCATCGAACCGGCGCCGTACAGGGTGCCTTGCGGCCCGCGCAACACTTCGATGCGTTCCAGGTCGTAGGGCAGCAGGTCGAGCTGATAGCGGCTGGCGGCGGCGAAACTGGAGCTCGATCCGAGCGGCGTGTCGTCGATGTAGGTGCCGATCACCGAGCCGACATCCAGCGAGGAAATGCCGCGCATCGAGATCGCGGTGCGTCCCGGCGCCCCACCGTTCTCGATCTGCACGCCCGGCAGCGAACCGGCCAGGTCGGCCAGCGAGTTGACATGCTGATTCTCCAGCTGCTGGCTACCCACCACGCTGAGCGAGGCCGAGACATCACGCGCATTTTCAGTGCGCTTCTGTGCCGTGACCGTCACCACCTCGATGGTGGTGGCGTCCTGCTTCTTTACCGAGCCGGCTGGGCCGCTGGCCTCGTCGGCGATGGCGCCGTGCGACCAGAGCGCAAGCGCCGCCGTGGTGGCGGTGGCCAGCAAGGGACGGCGAAAAATGGTGCGAGCTGTACTCATCGTGTTATTCCCCGGTAGTGTTGGAAGCGGCCGGCATGGCCTTCCTGGTTATCAATCTGCTTGGATCGCTAATCAGACTATCGGGAAACAAGCATGATCTCAAATCACCATTTCTAATGCCGCCATAAGTGTTGCAACTTATGGCGGCATTAGATATGGCAATTCGCTTTCGCCCGACCCCCATGTTAATTTTCCGTAACGGAATCGCCGTTGGGATTGTTACGGGAGTGGCACGCAATGAACAAAATAAAGATCGTCGGCTGGCGGCGCGTCGGCTATGCGCTATGCAACGTCGGCATGGGAATCGGCGCGGTGCCGACCAATGTGCTGCTGCTGTACTACCTGACCGAAGTGGTCGGGCTGCATGCCGGTCTGGCCGGCCTGGTGGTCGCGCTGCCCAAGCTGTGGGACGCGCTGGTCGATCCGATGTTCGGCGGCTGGGTCGATCAGCTGGCCATGCGCACCGGGCGTCGCGGCCCGGTCACCTTGGTCGCCTGCGGCGGCTACGTCGCGACGCTCATCTTGGTGTTCTCACTGCCGATCATCGCCTCGCCGTCGCAGTACGCGGTGGTGGCGACGCTGTTGTTGATCGCCTTCTCGACATCGCAGACCGCGATCAGTGTGATGCAATTCGCCCGCGCCTCGGAGATGAGCACGACGCCGCTTGAACTGAGCAGCCTGCTGTCGCTGTCCACCGTGGCGGCGCAAGTGCTGTCCGTGATCTGCTCCATCCTGGCACCGATGCTGGTGGTCTGGGCCGGCGGCGGCGCCACCGGCTACGCCGGCATGGCTGCGCAGCTGGGCGCGCTGGTGGCGATCGCCATCCTGATCTTTGTGTTTTCCACCCGCGACGTCCCGGTGCGCGCCACCGCGCCGGACGCCGCCGCGCTGTCGCTGACCGCCTCGCTGCGCGCCACCTCCGACAATCGCTCGTTCTTTTACCTGATCGCCTTCGTCGCCTGCACCAACGCCGGCGCCGCCGTGATCTTCGGCTTCCTGCCGTTCGCCAACCGCTATGTGCTGGGCGGCGACAACGGCAGCCTGGCGGTGCTGGAGGGCGTGCTGGGCATCTCGGTGCTGGTCGGCATGTTGTTCGCGCCCGGCTTCGTCAAGCGCTTCGACATCATCGCGTCCATGCGTAAATGCAACGTCGTGGTCGGCGGCATGATGGCGCTGTTGTTCGTCGCCAGCTTCGGACCGCTGTGGGGCACCTGGCTGGTGATCGCCGGCGTCGGACTGGCATCGGGCGTGATCGGCGTGTTGGTCCAGACTGCGACCCTGAGTTCCACCCGCACGCCGCTCAAGGGTGGCGTGGTGGTGGCGATCGGCTTCTACCTTGGCATCATGCTAGCCGGCATGAAGATCGGCAACTCCGCCGGCAGTTTCGCCTCCGGCCAATTGTTGGCGCTGATCGGATTCATCCCCGGCGGCGCAACGCAAGCGGACGCCACGCTGGTCTGGCTGCGCGCCGGCTATACCCTGCTGCCGCTGATGTTCGTGATCGCGGCCGGCTTGTTCCTGACACGGGTCTGGCTGCCGAAAGAGCAAGCCGCATCCGCACCGACGCTCGCCGCCGGCGCGGCCTGATTCCAACACATCATCCAGGAGAACCGGCTCATGCCACGTATTCGCATCACCGCAGCAACGCTGTCCTTCATCGCAGAAACTCATCCGGAAGCGCCGGCGACCGTCGCCGCGTTTCTACAACTGCTGCCGTACCAGCAAAAGCTCATTCACGTCAAATGGAGCGGTGAAGGTGTATGGGTGCCGCTGGGCGACTTCCAGCTGGGCGTGGGATTCGAAAACCACACCCGCCATCCATCGGCCGGCGACCTGCTGTTTTACCCCGGCGGCCACAGCGAAACCGAAATCATCCTGGCCTACGGCGGCTGCAGCTTCGCCAGCAAGATGGGGCCGCTCGCTGGCAACCATTTCCTGACCATCGTCGAAGGCCGCGAACAATTGAAGGAGCTCGGGCGCAAGGTGTTGTGGGAAGGTGCCCAAGACGTACGATTTGAACTGGAGTGAAAGACATGGAAACCTTGGCGGCGGGCATCGAGTGGCAACTGCGGGTCGACCTGGCGGCGGCTTGCCGGCTGGTGGCCTTACATGGCTGGGACGACCTGATCTTCACCCACCTTTCGGTGCGCATACCCGGCCCGGAACATCATTTCCTGATCAATCCGTACGACTTGATGTTCGAGGAAATGACCGCCTCCGCGCTGGTCAGGATCGACATGCATGGCAATGCCGTCGGCGCTACCGCCGCCATGGTCAATCCCGCAGGTTTCACCATTCATTCCGCCTTGCACATGGCGCGTGAGGACGCGCATGCGGTGATCCATCTGCACACCCGTTGCGGCCAGGCCGTATCGGCGATGCGCGACGGTTTGCTGCCGCTGACGCAGACCGCGATGATCGCCGCGCATGATCTCGCCTATCACGCCTATGAAGGCATCGCCACCAACCATGACGAACGCGCCAGGCTGGCGGCCGATCTTGCCGATCGCCACAGTATGCTGTTGCGCAATCACGGCACGCTGAGCGTTGGCGCCAGCATTGGCGCCGCGTTTCTGCGCATCTACCTGCTTGAGCGCGCGTGCGAGGCCCAGGTGGCGGCGTTAAGCGCGGGGCGCGAACATTTGCTGGATCCGGCGCCCGGCATCGCCGAGCTGGTGCGGGACCAAAGTCCCGCGCCCGCGATGGAGGCCCTGGCGGCGCGGCTGGCATGGCCGGCTCTGCGGCGCAAACTGGATCGCCACAACCCCGGCTACGCCGTTTGAATCTCGCGGCGGATATCGAGGAAAAGCGCTAAGCCACCATCGCTTCGACACGCAATGACCACGCCCCTGCGCGGCAAGCGAGACCACCAGGCGCGCAAGCGTATATCCCGGCAGTTGGCGTAGTGCCAAAAAAACCTGCCGCTTCGTCTAATGCTGAACATCACTTGCTTAGCCCATAAAGCTGACCTATAATCCTTTTAGCCCTAAGGGAAGAACCCTAAAACAATAAAAACCAACCAACTGGAGACGAAATGTCGATTGCCGAATTTGCCGCGCGTACCAAGCCGGACACCAACCACCAAGACGCCGGCGCCCGCGACCAGGCTGCGGACACCGCCTACCGCAAGGTACTGTGGCGGCTGATGCCGTTCCTGATGCTGTGCTACATCGTGTCGTTCATCGACCGCTCCAACATCGGCTTCGCCAAACTGCATTTCATCGCCGACCTCAAACTCAACGACGCCATCTACGGCGTCGGCGCCGGCATCTTCTATGTCGGCTACATCCTGTTCGAAGTCCCGAGTAACATCATGCTGCACAAGAACGGCGTACGCCAGACCCTGCTGCGCATCATGATCCTGTGGGGCATCTTCTCGACCGGCATGGCGTTCATGCAGAGCGCCAACCACTTCTACATCATGCGCTTCCTGCTCGGCGCCGCCGAAGCCGGCATGTTCCCCGGCATGCTGTTGTACCTCACCTACTGGGTGCCGCTGAACCGCCGCGCGCGCTTCAACGCCCTGTTCACCGCCTCGATTCCGCTGGCCGGCATGCTGGGCGGCCCGCTGTCGGGCTGGATCATGCACGCATTCGATGGCATGGCGGGCCTGAAAGGCTGGCAATGGCTGTTCCTGATCGAAGGCTCGCCAGCCTGCCTGCTCGGCGTGTTCGCCTGGTTCTACCTGCAAGACGGCCCGGCCAGCGCCAAATGGCTGACGCAGTCCGAGAAAGACATCATCGCCCAGGATCTGGCGGCCTCCGGCGCCGTCAAACGTGAAAAGGGCGAACATTCCTTCCTCGACGCGCTGCGCGATCCGAAACTGTACTGGCTGTGCGGCATGGGCATCGCGGTGCTGGTCAGCACCGGCGGCATCTTCTTCTGGCTGCCGACGGTGATCCGCAAGTCCGGCATCGACAACGTGATGACGATCGGCCTGCTGTCGGTGGTGCCGTTCGTGATCGCGCTGGTGGTCCAGTACCTGAACGCCCGCCACTCCGACCGCACTGGCGAACGCCGCTGGCACGTGGCCATTCCCGCCATTATCGCCGCCATCGGCTGGGGCAGCATGCCATCGGTGCAGGCCAGCACGCCGCTGTCGCTGCTGATGCTGACCCTGGCCACGGCCGGCACGCTCGGCCTGACCGGCCCGTTCTGGACGCTGCCGTCCTCCTTCCTGACCGGCAAGGCGGCCGCCGGCGGTATCGCCCTGCTCAGCTCCGCCGCCGGCCTCGGCAGCGTGTTCAGCCCGATGCTGGTCGGCTGGCTGTCGTCCACCACCGGCAGTCTGGCGATCGGCCAATACTACTTCGCCGCCTTGATGCTGTTCGGCGCGGTCACCCTGCTCATCGGCGTCAAGCCGGAAGCGCTGGTCAAGCCGAAACCGGCCCAGTAATTTATATCATTTATACGGAATCCTTCATGAGTGCTTTGACAGCGCAAGATCTGATCGGCGTCATCGGCGCCGGCGCGATGGGCAGCGGCATCGTCCAGGTGGCGCTCAACGCCGGGCACCGCGTGGTGCTGTACGACGCGGCACCGGCCGCCGTCGAACGCGGCATCGCCTCCATCGACACCGCCTACCGCCGCTTGCTGGAAAAGGGCAAGATCGACGCCGCCACCCACGGCGACCGCATGGCTCGTCTGAGCGCCGGAGCGCAATTGGCCGACCTGGCCGGCGCCAGGCTGGTGATCGAGGCGATCGTCGAAAACATCGACATCAAGGCGAGCGTGCTGGCCGAAGTCGAAGCGCTGTTGCCGGCCGACGCCATTATCGCCACCAACACCTCTTCGTTGTCGGTGACGGCGATCGCGGCCCGCCTGAAGCGCCCGGCACAGGTGGCCGGCCTGCACTTCTTCAATCCGGCCCCGGTGCTGCCGCTGGTCGAAATCATCTCCGGCAAGGCCACCGCGCCCGCCGTGGCCGACACACTGTTCGCCACCGCGCTGGCCTGGAAGAAAGTGCCGGTGCGCTGCGCCTCCACGCCGGGCTTCATCGTCAACCGCGTGGCCCGGCCGTTCTACGGCGAAGCCCTGCGCCTGCTGGGCGACCGCGCCGCCGACGTCGCCACCCTCGACGCCATCCTGCGCGACTGCGGCGGCTTCCGCATGGGCGCCTTCGAATTGATGGACTTGATCGGCCACGACGTCAACTACGCCGTGACCAAATCCGTCTACGACGCCATGTACCAGGACCCGCGCTACAAGCCGTCGCTGCTGCAAAAGGAGCTGGTCGACGCCGGATGGCTGGGCAAGAAAAGCGGCAACGGGTTCTATAGCTATGCGCCGGATGCCGCCAGGCCGGCGCCGACACTGGCGCAACCTGCGCCTGCGCCCACGGGTATCTTGGTCACCGGCACACTGGGCGTCACCGCCCCGCTGCTGACGCTGGCCCAGGAAGCCGGACTGGCCGTGCGCCACGACGCCGCTCCCGGCCCCGCGCTGTGGACCGTGGACGGCGTGACGCTGGCCCTGACCGACGGCCGCCCCGCCACCCAACGTGGGCTGGACGCCGTGTTCGACCTGGCCGGCGATTACGCCAAGGCCGCCACCATCGCCATCGCGCTGGCGGACCAGACGCCGGACGGCGCACTGGCCGCTGTCGCCGGATTCTTCCAGGCGCTCGGCAAGCAGGTCATCGTCATCGACGACGTGCCGGGGATGGTGGTGATGCGCACCGTCGCCATGCTCGCCAATGAAGCGGCCGACGTGGTCCAGCAAGGCATCGCCAGCGCCCGCGACTGCGATCTGGCGATGGTCAACGGCGTCAATTATCCACGCGGACCGCTGGCCTGGGCCGACGCGATCGGACCTGCGGTGGTGCACACCGTGCTGCTCAACCTCGCCGCCGGTTACGGTGAGGACCGCTATCGCAGCGCGCCGCTGCTGGCGCGCCGCGCGCTGACCGGACAACCCTTCCACGGAGCAGCGGCATGACCCAGGAAACCATAACACCGGTATCGTGGCAAACCGCCGACGGCGTCGCCGTGATCACGATCGACCGCCCGCGCCGGCGCAACGCGCTGAACCTCGAAGTCAAGCATCTGTTGACGCAGGCCGTGCTGGCGCTCGACGCCGATCCGGCGGTCCGCGTCATCGTCCTGACCGGCGCCGGCGGTTATTTCGTCGCCGGCACCGACATCGACGAGATGGCCGCAATGACGCCGACCAGCCACACGCTGGACGCCACCGACCAGGTGTTCACCACCCTGCGCGGCTGCCGCAAGCCACTGATAGCGGCGGTCGAAGGCTACGCGCTGGGCGGCGGCTGCGAACTGGCGCTGGCGTGCGACATGATCGTCGCCGCCGAAGGCGCCCGCTTCGGCCAGCCGGAAATCAAGGTCGGCATCATGCCGGGCGCGGGCGGCACCCAACGTCTGCTGCGAACCATCGGCAAATACCAGGCGCTGCGCATGATGCTGACCGGTGAACCGATCACCGCGCGCGACGCCTTCGCCTGCGGCCTGGTCTCGGAACTGTGCGCCGACGGCGCGGCGCTGACCCAGGCCATGGCGCTGGCGCGCAGCATCGTCGCCATGCCGCCGCTGGCGGTGCAGGCCATCCTCGACGTGGTGCAGATGGGCCAGGACGCGCCGCTGGACACCGCCCTGCTGCTGGAGCGCAAAGCGTTTCAATTGCTGTTCGATTCGGACGACCAGAAAGAAGGCATGCGCGCCTTCCTGGAAAAGCGCCCGGCCGAATTCAAAGGACGCTGAACCAGATAAAAGTCAAAAAACCAGTTCATCAACTTAATGGGTGATAATAGCAACATTGATGTTTCCCCCAATTGAGAGGATGTGATGAAAGCAGCTCAGGTCACGACCGCAGCAATCGATTTCAGTCGCAGCGCGGCGTCGCGTTATGTGCAGTTGGCCAGCCTGTTCCGGCGCCGGGTCGAATCCGGACAATGGCAGGTCGGCGAACAAATCCCGACGGTAGACGAACTGGCCGCCGAATGCCAGGTGGCCCGCGCCACGGTACGCCAGGCGCTTGACTTGCTGGAAGACGAGAAGCTGATCGCGCGCTATCGCGCCAAGGGCACTTTCGTCATCGGCAAGCCGCAGGAGCAGTTCTGGTGCGAGGTCGCGTCGGACTGGTCGGGCCAACTGATCGCGCCCGACGGCGTGACGATCGAGATCTTGACCAAGCAGGAACGGCTGGCGCCCAATCCGCCCGATCCGATGGTGGGCACGATGGCGCCGTTCTACCAGCACTGGCGGCGACGCCACTGGCGCAACGGCAAGCCGTATTACCTGGGCGACGTCTACATCGACGAGCGCCTGTGCGCAAGGATCGCGCCGGAATCGTTCGAGACCAAGACCTCGATGCGTATCCTGCGCGAGTTGCCGGGGCTGGAAATCGCCGAGGCGCACCAGACGCTGACGCTCGGTTCGGCCGATCCGGATCTGGCGGAGCTGCTGCAACTGCCGCTGAACGCGCCGGTGGCGCATGTGGCCCGGACCGCCGTGGACCGCGATGGCTGCCTGGTGTTTGTCGGACAAGGAATTTACCGGGGCGACGTGGTGCGCCTCGACATTAAACTGAAGTGACGGGAAGGGACACGCAGTGACCTCCCTGCCGTTACTTTTCATCGAATAACTGAGAAGGAAATGGCATGAAACTTCACTGGTCCCCCCGCTCGCCGTTCGTGCGCAAGGTCATGATCGTCCTGCACGAAACCGGCCTTGACGCCAGCGTCACCCGCATCCGTTCGGTGGCCGCGATGGCCACGCCCAACCCCGGCCTGATGGTCGACAATCCGATCAGCCAGATCCCCGCCCTGGTGCTGGACGACGGCACGCCGCTGTACGACTCGCCGGTCATCTGCGAATACCTCGACACGCTGCACAGCGGCGCCAAATTCTTCCCCGCCGCCGGCCCCGCGCGCTGGCTGGCGCTGCGTCGCCAGGCGCTGGCCGACGGCATGACCGCCATCCTGCTGCTGTGGCGTCAGGAACGCATGAAAACCGAGGCCCAGCAATTGCCCGAGTGGCTGGCCGCGTTCGCGGTCAAGATCAACGCCGGCATGGCCAGCCTGGAGCTGGAGGCCGAAGCGCTGGCGCGCGACGGTTTCGACATCGGCCACGTGAGCGTCGGCTGCCTGCTGTCCTACCTGGACTACCGTTTCGCCGATCTTGACTGGCGCGCCGGCTATCCGCAACTGGCGGCGTGGCATGCGAGCTTCGCCGCGCGCGCTTCCGCCGTCGCCACCATGCCGGACGACGCCCAAGCCTGACCGGCCGCCCGCGCCTTCAACTCATCCTCTTTACCGCATTCAGGAGTACATCATGGCTGGTCCGCTTTCCCATATCAAGGTGCTCGATCTGTCGCGCATCCTCGCCGGCCCGTGGTCGGGCCAGGTGCTGGCCGATCTCGGCGCCGATGTCGTCAAGGTCGAACGTCCCAAGGTCGGCGACGACACCCGTAGCTGGGGTCCACCGTTTCTGAAAGACGCCGAAGGCGTCGACACCCGCGAATCCGGCTACTACCTTTCCGCCAACCGTGGCAAGCGCTCGGTGACGGTCGACCTGAACACCGCCGAAGGCCAGGAAATCGTGCGCGCGCTCGCGCTGCAATCCGACATCCTGCTGGAAAACTACAAGGTCGGCACGCTGGCCAAGTTCGGACTCGACTACGCCTCGCTGAAGGCGATCAACCCGGGCCTAATCTACTGCTCGGTGACCGGTTTCGGCCAGGACGGCCCGAAGGCCGAAAACGCCGCCTACGACTTCATGATCCAGGCCATGGGCGGTTTGATGAGCGTGACCGGCGAGATGGACGACCTGCCAGGCGGCGGGCCGCAGAAAGTCGGCGTGCCCATCGTCGACCTGATGACCGGCATGTACACCTCGGTGGCTGTACTGGCCGCGCTGGCGCGCCGCGCCGAGACCGGCCTGGGCGATTATATCGACATAGGCATGCTCGACGTGATGGTCGGCTCGATCGCCAACCAGGGCATGAACTATCTGGTCTCCGGCAAGACGCCCAAGCGCAACGGCAACAAGCACCCCAACATCCAGCCGCAGGACGTCTTCGCCTGCGCCGACGGCTACATCGTGCTGGTGGTCGGCAACGACGGCCAGTTCGCCAAGTTCTGCGACGTAGCCGGCAAACCCGAATGGCCGCTCGACGAGCGCTTCGCCACCAACGGCGCGCGGGTGCGCAATCGCGGCGTGCTGCTGCCGATGATGGAGGCGCTGTTCCTGGAAAAGCCGATGGCCGCGTGGGCCACCGAACTGGATGCGGCCGGCGTGCCATGCAGCCCGATCAACACCATCCCGCAGGTGTTCGAGGACGAACAGGTCAAGCACCGCAAGATGCTGATCGAACTGCCCCACCCGACCGCCGGCAAGGTGCCGCAGATCCGCAGCCCGATGCGCTTCAGCGAAGCGGAACTTGAATTCAACAGCGCGCCGCCGCTTCTGGGCCAGCACACCAGCGAAGTGCTGGCGGAAATCGGCTTCGACGCCGACCGCATCGCCCAGCTGGCGCGCGACGGCATCATTTAAAAGAGACTAAACAATATGGCACGTATTTCCTTTCCAACGCCGGACACCATGAACGCCGAACAGCGCGCGGTGTACGACGACATCGTCAGCGGCCCGCGCGCGCGCCTGGTCGGGCCGCTGCGCGCGGCGCTGCACAATCCTAAGCTGGCCGACCGCTGGCAGAAAATGGGCGCCCTGCTGCGCTTCGGCACCAGCATCGCGCCACGCCACAGCGAACTGGCGATCCTGGTGACTGCGCGACGCTGGAACAGCCAGCTCGAATGGTATATCCACGCCGAAGCGGCGCAGAAGGCCGGCCTGCCGCAGAACATCATCGACGCCATGCTGGTGGCCGAAGCGCCGGTGTTTGCGGACGCCGGCGACGCCGCCGTCTACGAATACGCGCGCCAGCTGCTGCAACAGGGCGTGGTCGACGAACCGGCCTACCAGCGCGTGCTGGGCCTCTTCGGCGAAGCCGGCACGGTGGAGCTGACCGCGATCGTCGGCTACTACTCGATGGTCGCCATGACACTCAACGCACACCACATTCCATTGCCGGACGAAGGCGCGGTCGCGCCGCTGCATCCGGTCGCCGGCAACTCCGCGACGGTGCTGACATTGCTTCCGCAGGCGGCGGCATGAGCGCGCCCATGGAAACCGTCGCGCCGCGCATGCCCGGCGCGCCCGCTCACACTCTGCCGCCGGGCGCCTGCGACAGCCACGCCCACGTGTTCGGACCCTACGACCGCTTCCCGCTGGCGCACGCGTCGAGCTACGCGCCGCCGCTGGCGCCCGCCGCGCTGCACCGCGAAATGCTCGACACCATCGGCGCCGCGCGCGGCGTGCTGGTGCAGCCGGCGCCGTATGGCACCGACGCCTCGGCCCTGCTGGACGCCATCGCCCAAAGCGAAGGCCGCCTGCGCGGCATCGCGGTAGCCGATGAGCAAACCTCCGAAGCGCAATTGCAGGCGCTGTACGACGGCGGCGTGCGCGGCCTGCGCTTCGTCGAAGTGCGCGCGCCGAACGGCACGCCTTACGCCGGCAGCGTCGGTGTCCACCAGCTGCTGCAGATGGCGCCGGCGATGCGTCGGATCGGCCTGCACGCGCAATTGTGGGCGCCGATCGAGGCCTACGCCGATCTGCTGCCGCAGGTGCGCGCCGCCGGCGTGGAGGTGGTACTGGATCACATGGCCTGCATCAAGACCGAGCGCGGCGTGGCCGACCAAGCCTTCCAGGCGGTGCTGGAGGAGCTGAAGCAAGGCGGCGTCTGGGTCAAGCTGACGCTGTGCCGGGTCTCGACCCAGGCGCCGGGCTACCCCGACGCGCGGCCGTTCTTCGATGCGCTGCTGGCGGCCGCGCCGGAGCGCCTGCTGTGGGGTTCGGACTGGCCGTACGTCCGCATGGGCGACCAGTCGCCCGACGTGGGCGCACTGCTCGACCAGCTGGTCGAATGGGTGCCGGACGCCGCCACCCGCCAGCTGATCCTGGTCGCCAATCCCGCCGCATTGTACGGCTTCCCCGCCATGAAGGAATGAACATGACCGACTACACCCAATTGCAGTTCCGCCTCGAAGGCCACGTCGCCGTGCTGACGCTCGACAGCCCGCCGGTGAACGCGCTGACCCGCATCCTCAACGACGAACTGACCCACGCCCTCGACGTGATCTCGGAGACGGCGGATATCCGCGCCGTGGTGCTGACCGGCGCCGGCAAGGTGTTCTGCGCCGGCGCCGACCTGAAAGGCCGCGCCGAGAACATCAAGCATCCAGGCGACATGATGGCCCATGCGCGCCGCACGCGCGAATGCTTCCATGCGATCCGCGAATGCGCCAAGCCGGTGATCGCCGCCATCAACGGCGCCGCGCTCGGCTCCGGCCTGGCGATGGTGGCCTCGTCCGACATCCTGATCGCGTCCGAACGGGCGTCGCTCGGCCTGCCCGAAGTGGACGTCGGCCTGCTGGGCGGTTGCAGCCATGCGATGCGCCTGTTCAGCCACTCGCGCCTGCGCCGCATGGCGTTGACCGGCTACCGGGTCGGCGGCGAGGAACTGTACCGGCTCGGCATCGTCGAAGCCTGCACCGCGCACGACGACCTGATGCCGCAGGCGTTGGCGCTGGCCGCGACGATCGCCGCCAAGAGCCCGGTGTCGACCCGCATGAGCAAGCATACGCTCAACGTCATCGAAGATATGAGCCTGCGCGACGGCTACCGCTACGAGCAGGATATGACGGCGGCCATCGGACTGACCGAGGACGCGCGCGAAGCGCAGTTGGCGTTCAAGGAAAAGCGCACCCCGGTGTTCCAGGGTCGTTGAGTTCTTACCGCGGCAAGCCGGCGATCCATCCGATGATGGCGTCGGCCACCGCCGCCGGCTGCTCCGGAAACAGCGCATGACTCGCGTTGGGCACCAGCACCACGCTGGCCTTGCATCCCAACGCATCCGTGACTTCGCTGCGGCTGGCGGGCGGACGCCAGGGATCCTGAGCCGCTTGCAAATCCAATACCGGCGCATTCGCCGTCGCCGACCAGATTGAACGGGGCGGCACTTGCGCCGCGCTGCGGTAGGCGCCGGCCAAAGCTGGATACCAACCATCGAGCCAGGCGTGAGGATCTCTGCCGGGCGCGAAGAACGCCAGCCGCAGCGCGGCCAGGCGCACGATCTCCGGCATGGCGGCGTCCGCAGCGCAATCCAGCGCCGCCGGCAAGGCGGGATCGATCACCGCGCTCGCGGCGGCGGCCATGACCACGCCTCTCACCAATTCTGGATAGTTGCGGTCCGTTACGCGCGCCACGTAATGGCCGTAGGCATGGCCCACCACAACCGCGCGGCCACCGCCGAGAGTGCGCACGGTCGCCGCGACGTCGGCCGCCAGCGCGTGCAGCGTCAAGCCATCGAGACTGCCGCTGCTGGCGCCGATGCCACGCGGCTGCGGACGCAGCACCCGGTGCCCGGCCGCCGCGATGCGCGCAGCCACCACATCGAAATCATCGCTGCCACGTTGCGACGACGGCAGCAGCACCACCGCATCGCCCTCGCCTTCGACGATGACATCGATGCATCCGTCCACCATCACGCGTTCAGGCATAGCTCACGCCGCATCCCGCGCCGTCCGGCAGCGTGATGGCGCCATCGATGACGGGCAAGGCGGTGAACGGGTCGTCTTGCAGATGCAGGTGTTCGGACAGCTCGCAATCATAAGGCAGGTGCTTGATACATGCCGCCGCGTGCAGGGCGGTCGCCTGCAGCAGCGCCGGGCCGAACGTGGCGCCGACGCGGCAGGCTACGTGACCGCTCTCGCAGATCGCGACGGCGGCGGCGAAATTGCGCAAGCCGCCCAGTTTCGCGACTTTCAGATTGATGACATCGACCACGCGCTCGCTCACCAGGCGCAGCACATCGGCCACGGTCAGCGCGCTCTCGTCGGCTTCGATCGCCACCGGCAGCGTCGCCGTCAGCATTTTCAGCCCGGCCCAGTCGGCGGCCGGCACCGGCTGTTCGATCAGCGCGATGTCATGCCGCTCCATGCGCGCAAAGGCGGCGATCATCTGCTTGGCGCGATAGGACTGGTTGGGGTCCAGCGTCAGCCGCACTTCCGGCCCGACGGCGGCGCGCACTTCCGCCACGCGCTGCACGTCCTGCGCCGCATCGCCGGAGAGTTTGAGTTTCAGCTGACGGTAGCCCTGACCGGCCAGCGCGGCCGCGTGCGTCGCCATTTCTACCGGGGTCTTGATCGGCACGATGCGTGCCTGACGGACGCCTGTGTGCAACGCCCCGCCCAGCAGCACATGCAATGGGACGCCCAACTGGCGCGCCAGCAGATCGTGCAAGGCCATGTCGATAGCCGCCTTGGCGGAACTGGCGAAGCCGAGACGCGCATCGACCTCCCGCATGATCTGGCCGAGGTCGGCGGCGGATTGTCCGACCAGCGCCGGCAGCAGGAACGCCAGCGCGGCCTGCACGCCGGCGCCGACATCGGTAATGGCAGGGATCGCGTGAGCGTAGCCAAGACCGATCCGGCCGTCGTCATCTTCGAGCCGCACCACCCAGCCGTCGAGACGGGGCACGGTGGCGCGCGCGAATTTCCAGCTTGGGTCGCTGAGCGCCTGCCCGCAAGGCAGCACGGTGGCGGAAACGATATGCGTCATCAGAACAGGTGGCGCATGCCGAGGTTGAAGGCGCGGTTGCCCGAGCCGATATCGATCGCGGAATTCACCGTGTAACCGGCGCCGCTGTGGTTGTCGATATGGCCGTAAGCCACATACAGGTCGGTGCGCTTGGACAGATTGTACGAGTAGCCCACCGCCAGCAAGGTGGCGTCTTGATTGGGCTTGCTGCGATCGTCCTTGTGGACGGCCGACAGGATCACACGGCCCAAACCTACCGGCACGGTGGCGCCGATCAGTACGTCGTTGCTGGCGGTGCTGAGCACCGGCGCGACCTTGTAGCCGTAAGCGTTGGCGCTCGGCAGCTGCGCGCTGTTCAAGCCACGGTTGATGCCGTAAGCGAAGAACATCTTGACCGCTTCAAAGTCATAGTTCATCGCCATCAGGATGTTGCGCGCCGAGCCGCCGTTCTTGATGACGGCGGTGTCGTTGCTGCGCCAGGCATAGCCGAGACGTGCATTGAGCTTGCCCTCCGAGTAGCCAAGCGCGGCGCCGGCCGCGCTGCCCGCGCTGACTTCTCCGGCCACCTCGCCGGCGCCGTACAGCGCTTCGGCGAACACGCCATGCGACTTGGGCGTAACGTATTTGACCGAGTTGTTCACCCGGGCGCCCGAGTTGGCGAAGACCGCCGAGAACACTCCGGCCAGACCGGCCGCGAACGGATCGGCGACGCCGGCCATGATCAGGTAGTTCGGCGTGTACTGACGGCCCAGCGTGAGCGTACCGAGACGCTTGCTGGATAGCCCGACATAACCCTGGCGTCCGAACAGCAGTCCGCCCTGCCCCAGCGCGCCGGTATCGGCCTGGAAGCCGGATTCGAGCAGAAATATCGCGCTGTTGCCATCGCCAAGATCTTCGTAGCCCTTGAAGATGATGCGCGAGCCGTTTTCGACGCCGCTGGTGATTTTGTTGACCGAACCGGCCGCGCCGCCAGACTCATGGACCAAGCCCAAGTCGACCATGCCGGACATGGTCACGCCCGACTGGGCCGAGGCGAAGTTGGACATCGAAGCCATCGCGCCAAGCGCAAATACGAATTTTTTCAAGCTGTCTCCTTGTAAAGGTCATTATGCTGACCTATTGATTTTATGAGACTTTAGGCTGCTTGAAAGGGACTGTCAAGCGCAATATTTTTCGATGTGTTCTTTGCGCGCGCGAAGCCAAACGCCCCTTTCTCGCCGCCGGCGTGGAAGAAGACTCCGTTGTGAAACCGGTGCTGAAATATGTTACCGACCACATCACCGACCCGTTGAGCATCGACGATATCGCGGACGGCATCGGCATCAGCCGGCGATCTTCCGTTGAAGGCGCTTCCGCAGCGCCGACACACCGCTCGACCAAGCCGCATATCACGCCCCGCCCCAGGTGGTCGCACCCTCATGTCCCGAAATCGACCGTAATGGCCCCGAAACGATGCTGTTAGGAATTCTCTTTGCGCCGCTTCGCACAGATACTGAATTCATCGAGGCCCGGATTCATCCACAACATCCTGGGCTTCCAACGTACCGCCAAAAGGAAGGCTCATCATGATGCTGCAAACCCAAAAAACCTCGTTCCTCTTCGGGGACAATGTCCCTTACATCGAGGACCTCTACGAATCCTATCTTGCCGATGCCGGTTCGGTGTCCGACGAATGGCGCAGCTACTTCGGCGCGCTGCAAACGGCGCCGGCGGTCGACGGCAGCGACAAGGCCGATGTCGCCCACAATGTCGTGATCGACAAGTTCGCGGCGATGGCGCGACGTGCGCGGCCTTGCTTCGAGGGCGCCGCGATGGCGCTGGCGCGCAAGCAGGTCGCGGTGCAATCGCTGATCGCCGCCTACCGCGTGGTCGGCACCCGCCAGGCCGACCTCGATCCGCTGCGCTGGAGTCCCGGCCACCCGCTGGCGGAATTGACGCCGGCCTTCTACGGCCTGGACGAAACCGACATGAATGCCTCGTTCAGCACCGCCGACACCTACTTTTCCGACGCCGAGACGCTGCCGCTGAAAGAAACGGTGGCCGCGCTGCGGCAGACCTACTGCGGCACGCTGGGCGCGGAGTTCATGTATCTGGCCGACGCCGCGCAGCGCCAGTGGTGGCAGATGCGCCTTGAGTCGGCCAGGTCCAGGCCCAACCTGTCGGCCGAACACCGCCGCCGCATCCTGCAACGCCTGACCGCCGCCGAGGGCCTGGAAAAATATCTGCACACCCGCTACACCGGACAGAAACGCTTCTCGCTCGAAGGCGGCGAATCGTTGATCGTGCTGCTGGATGAACTGATCCAGTACGGCGCGGCCAATGGCCTTAAGAGCGTGATACTCGGCATGGCACATCGCGGCCGCCTGAACGTATTGGTGAATACAGTGGGCAAGCCGGCGCGTGCGCTGTTCGACGAGTTCGAGGGCAAGACCGCGCACCTGCTGCCGGCCGGCGACGTCAAATACCACAAGGGCTACAGCGGCAAGGCCGTCACGCCGGACGGCGAAGTCGACGTGGTACTCGCCTTCAACGCCTCGCACCTGGAAATCGTCAACCCGATGGTGCAAGGGATCGCCCGCGCCCACGCCGAGCTGCTGGGCGAGCACGGACAGCGCGCGGTACTGCCGGTCGAGATCCACGGCGACGTCGCGATCTCGGGCCAAGGCATCGTCATGGAAACCATGAACCTCAGCTACACCAAAGGCCACGGCACCGGCGGCACGGTGCACATCGTGGTCAACAACCAGATCGGCTTCACCACCTCCGATCCGAGCGAAACCCGCTCCACCTTCTACTGCACCGACATCGCCAAGATGATCGAGGCACCGGTACTGCACGTGAACGCGGACGATCCCGAGGCGGTGGTGATGGCGGTGCAGTTGGCGCTCGAATACCGCACCACCTTCGGGCGCAGCGTGGTCATCGACCTGGTCTGCTTCCGCCGCCACGGCCACCAGGAGCAGGACACACCGGGCATCACCCAGCCGCTGATGTACCGCTCGATCGCCGGCCATCCGGGTGCGCGCAGCATCTACGCGCAAAAGCTGGTGGCCGAACGATTGCTCACCGCCGAACAGGTGGCCGAATACGAGAGCGCCTATCGCGAGCATCTGGCGCGGCAGGCCGATGCCGAAGACGCGCCACACGTGGCAGCGCCGGCGGCGACTTCCCGTGCCGCCTACGTCGCGCCTCAGCTGGAAGACATCCGCCACCTGGCGCAAGCGCTCACGGTGGTCCCGGAGGCCTACACGCTGCACCCGTTGGTCGGCAAGGTGATCTCCGCGCGCCGCGAGATGGCCGCCGGCGCCAAGCCGCTGGACTGGGGCATGGGCGAACACCTCGCCTTCGCCAGCCTGTTGGCGCAGGGAGTGACCGTGCGCCTGAGTGGGCAGGATTGCGAGCGCGGCACCTTCAGTCATCGCCATGCGGTGCTGAACAACCAGAACCGGGCAGTCCGCCACGAAGGCAAGTACACGCCGCTGAACCATGTCGCGCCGAAGCAAGGCGTGTTCACCGTGAATAACTCCATCCTCTCGGAGGCGGCGGTGCTCGGCTTCGAGTACGGCTATTCCAGCGTGCGCGAGGACGCGCTGGTGATCTGGGAAGCGCAATTCGGCGACTTCGCCAACGGCGCCCAGGTGGTGATCGACAATTTCATTTCCGCCGCCGCCGCGAAATGGGGCCAACAAAACGGACTGACGATGTTCCTGCCGCATGGCCAGGAAGGCGCGGGCCCCGAGCACGCCTCCGCGCGATTGGAGCGCTATCTGCAACTGTGCGCGCAAGAGAATATCCAGGTGTGTCAGCCGACCACCCCGGCGCAACTGTTCCACATGCTGCGTCGCCAGGCATCGCCGCTGGACCGCAAGCCATTGGTGGTGATGACGCCCAAGTCGCTGCTGCGTCACGCGGAGGCCGTGAGCAGCCTGGAAGAACTGGCAAGCGGCGGCTTCAAGGAAGTGCTGCCCGATGCCGGCGCCGCAGCGCAAGACGCGGCGATCGAGAAGGTCATCGTCTGCTCGGGCAAGGTCTACTTCGACCTGGTCGAGCAGCGCCGCGCGAACAAGGCCGACAGCGTCGCGATCGTGCGGCTGGAACAACTGTACCCCTTCCCCGCCGCCGCGCTGGCGCAGGAGTTGGTGCGCTATGTCAACCTGCGCAAGGTGGTCTGGTGTCAGGAAGAGCCGCGCAACCAGGGCGCATGGAAGGTCATCGAAGAAGACCTGCGCACCGTGCTGCCACCCGCCGCCACGCTGCATGACGCCTGCCGCGAGGCCAGCGCCTCCACCGCGCCTGGTTACGCGTCGCTGCACCTGGAGCAGCAAGCGCGCCTGGTCGACAACGCGTTCGGCGCGTAGAACCCACATCCCTTTTTAGACGAGAACATCATGTCCATTTTAAAAGCAAACAACATCAACCACCTGGTCGGCGATTTCATGACACTGTACGAACAATGGGAAGACGTCCCGTCGCGCTTCGCGTGGGAGTCGCTACAAGCCTTGGCGCAGGAAGGCGCCCAAGCCTACAACGAGGGATATGGACCGTCGTTCCATATCCTGACCTTCGACGGCTACCCGCATGGCGAATTCCACGAGCGCTTCCTCGGCTATCTGCTGGACGCCGGTTTCGATCCCTTCAAGATGGTGCAGGACGCATCCGGCACAAAGCTGATTGCGGTCTTTGGACACACAGGCCTGGCGGAAGCCGCGCTGGATAATCCGTATTCGGCGCGGATGCAAGCGGCCCTGGAGCGCATCGCACCGGAGGAACTGGCCTTATGACGCCCTAAATCGCGGCAATTAGAATTGCCCTCACGGCGCGCGGTAGAACTCAATTTCAACGATGGACAGCACGCCCTTCGGCGTCCGGTTGGCGCCGGTATCGGTGATCGCCTGGTTGGCCACCTCGGTCAGCTTGATGGCGTTGCCCTCGTCCGCGGCGCCGTTCAGGGTCACCTTCACGCTGCTGCCGCGCCGGGGCTTGAGCGGCAGCGTGACATAGCCCAGGCTCTTCGGCGTCATGCCGTTGTAGACCTCGACCCCGTCCACCGCCACGCTGATCGGATAGCTGCGCTCGCGCCAGCCGGACAGCTTGAGGACGATTTCCTTCAGCGTCGCCGCCTCGGCCAACTCGTAGGTGATGGACGGCGCGCCCTCGCCCGGCCGGCTGGCCCAGGCGGTCGTCTCGTCATCGTCGTAGGACTTGCCCGCATCGGCGGCGTTGCTGGCCGCTTGCGCCGACTTCACCGGCACCGCCACCCGCGACACCGTGAACGACGGCGTCGCCGGCGTCGGCCCGCGCTCCAGATTCAGCGGCAAACCGTCCGACGGCAGCTGCGCGGCCAGCCCACCGTGCACCGCCACCGGCCGCGATTCCAGCGTCAGCGCGGCCGGCGCCAGACCGGCGGCGCTGGCGCGCAGCGTGATCGTGCCGGCCTGCGTGGTGCCGCGCAGCAGCACGCGATTCACGCCGCCCTCCACCGGCAGCTCGCGCGCCAGCACGAAGTTGTCCGGTCCCTGCGCGATACCGCCCCGCCATTCGGCCGGCCCCTGCACATCGAACTTCACGCTGTCCAGCGCCAACGGATTGCGGCGCCCTTGCACGTCCACCACCTCCACCTGCACCAGCGCCACGTCGGCGCCATCCGCTTGCAGGCCTTTCGGCGACACCGTCGACGTCAGCCGCAACGCGACCGGCGCTCCGGCCGTCTCCAGCACGGCTTCGGACACTTTCCGGCCGGCGGCGTCATAGCCGACCGCCTTCAACTCGCCCGGCTGCCACGCGACCTGATCAAGGCTGAACAGGAAGCGCTCGCTCTGGCGGCACTCGCCCAGCGGCTTGCCGTTCAGGTACAGCTCGACGCGCTCGGCGCTGGACACCACCGTCACCGTCTTCACGGTGCCCGGCGCATAGTTCCAGTGGCCGAGGATATGGCTGCGCTGCCGTTCGACATCGACCCAGCCGTCCCACATCACCTGATGCGCGTAGAAGCCGTCCTTCGGTATGCGCATGGCGTCCACTTCACCGCTGCGGCGATAATTCTCGGCGCCGCGATGGTGCGTATTACTGTCGGAGAAGATGATGTTCACGCCGCCGCTGGAAACGCGCGTGCCGGTGCCAGGCCTTTCGCGCCAGTAGTCGTACCAGCGCTTCACGTCCTCGATCGCGTGGCTGTCCTGATTGCGGTTGTAGGTGCTGGCATCCTGCCCCTTGTGCTGCGGGCCGTCGCCATCCCGATGGAACGGCGGCGTCAGATCGTCCCAGAACTTGCGCGCGCCCTCGTCGCGCGAATACTCCATCGCCCACATCGGGATGCGCGCGCTCTTATTGATATATAACATTTCGCCGCCATACTCGGCCACCGCCTGCAACGGCGCGCTGAGCATTTCCCGGCTGCCCGAGGCGCGGCCGCCGTAGGGATCGAAGCGGTCGCGCAAGTCCTTCATCTGCGCCATGTGGGCCTGGCTCACGCCCCGGTTGCCGCTCTCGTAGAATATGATGCTGGGGTTGTTGCGGTTGTAGATGATGGCGTCGCGCATCACCTCCAGCCGCTGCTCCCAGCGCCGCCCGCTGACATCGGCCTCCGAGTCGCCGGCCGGCATCGCCTGCATCAGGCCCAGGCGATCCAGCGATTCCACGTCCTGCTTCCACGGCGTGATGTGCATCCAGCGGATCAGGTTGGCGTTGCTGGCCAGCGCCAGGCCGTTGCTGTAGTCGCTGAGCCAGGCCGGCACCGACATGCCCAGCGCCGGCCATTCGTTGGAGGTGCGCTGCGCGTAGCCCTTCATCTGCAGCACCCTGTCGTTCAACCGGACCATGCCGTGGCTGAATTCGGTCTTGCGGAAGCCGGTGCGCGTGACGACACGGTCGACCGCCTTGCCGTCGACTTTGAGCGTGGTCTCGACGTCGTACAGATAGCCGTAGCCCCAGCTCCAGAACTTCAGCTTGCCGACCTTGGCGCTGGCCTTGGCCACGATGGTGGCGCCGGCGGCGACGCGCTGCGCCGGCGCTGCGAATCGCGCCACCTGCTTGCCGTCCGCGTCGCGCAACAGCACTTCATAGGTGAAGGTGGCGGCCGTCGCGCGCTCGTTGCGCACTTGCGATTCGGCGCTGATGGTGGCGCGCTGGCCGGTGATGTCGAATTCGCCGGCGTGAACATAGACGCCGGTCGTGCCCAGCGTCGAGTACAGCGGCAAGGTCTGGTACAGCTTGTCGGTCACGTGCAGGCGCACGTTCTTCGGCAGCCCGCCGTAGTTGGCGTTGAAGTTCTTGTCCGACCATTGGTAACGCTGGTCGGTGGCCGCTTCGCGATAGTCCCAGCGATTGTCGGTCCTGACCGCCACCACATTGTCGCCCGCGACCAGCGCGTCGCCCAGGTCGAAGCCGAAGGCGGTGATGCCGTTCTCGTGCAGCCCGAGGCGCTTGCCGTTGACGTACACCTCCGCCGCCTGGCGCGCACCCTCGAACTCGATGAAGACTTTCCGTCCACGCGCCGACGCCGGCAGCGTGAAGTGCTTGCGATACCAGGCGATGCCGGTGCGATGTTCGGTGATGTCCTTGGCGAACGCGTCGTCCTCGTTCCAAGCGCGCGGCAGCGTCACCGCCTGCCAGCCGCTGTCGTCGAAGCGGACCTGGGCGGCATCGGCAGGATCGGCCACCGCCAGGCGCCAGCCCGGATTGAAGTTGTAGACCTCGCGCGCGGATCCCGGGATGGCAACGATGGCCAGCGCCAGCGCGGCCAGGGCCAATGAAAGTTTTATCTTTAATCGCAAAAGTGATCCCCGGTTGGCTGGCGAAGCGCTAATATATTAGGTACGTACAGGATCGGCTACCCTGTAGGCCCATTCAATCATCACGTTGACTCGAGTCGTCAGCGGCCGGCGGTTGGCGCCAAGATCCCTTATGCTAATATACCAGCAGCCTCAGACAACTCCCGCACCATGAGCGAAACCACACTTCCCGGCAGCTTCCACCTCGACCGATCCCACAGCGTATCGTTGCAAGTCTATGAGCACCTGCGCGAATTGATCGTCACCTTGAGCCTGCCGCCGGGCGCCACTTTGTCGCGCGCCGAGCTGGCGGGCCACTTCAATGTCTCGGTCACGCCGGTGCGCGACGCGCTGTCCCGCCTGGACGAGGAGCGCCTGGTGGAGGTATTTCCGCAGCACGTGACGCGGGTGCGCGCGGTCGACCTGGAGTCGGCGCGCGAAGCGCACTTCCTGCGGCTGTCGGTGGAACTGGAGGTGGTGCATCTGTTGGCGCAGGAGCCGAACCCGGCGCTGGCGTCGCTGTTGCTGGGGCTGATCGCGCGCCAGCAGGAATATCTGAAGCGGGACGATCTGGCCAACTTCAGCGCCATCGACCTGGAACTGCACAAGACCATGTACCAGGCGGCCGGCATTCCCAATCTGTGGCAGCGCATCCGCTCCGGCAGCGGCAACCTGGACCGCTTGCGCCGCCTGCACCTGCCGGTCAACGGCAAGGCGCAATCGATCCTGCAGCAGCACACCGAAATCGCCTACGCCATCGCGCGCGGCGATCCGGTTCAGGCGCAGGCGTGGGTGCGCAAACACTTGTCGGGCACCTTGTCGGAACTGGACGCCCTGCGCAGCCGCTATCCCGACTTTCTGCTGCCGATTCAGTGATCGGCGCCGGCTAGCGCGACAGTGCGTTGGAAGGAATCGGCTTTTCCGACCTGAACGGCACCGCAGGCAGGCCGGCGCGATTCACCAGGTTGGGCTGCGCCGCCTCATGCCAGGCGAAGCGCACCGACACCGGCCTGTCAACCGCGCCGCTGCGGACGACGATGCCGGCGCCGTCGATGGTGGCCAGCGCCGGCTGAAACCGTCCATCGTCGCCGGCGATCTCGAACCAGTCGAGCGGCTTGCCGTCGCGCGACGCCAGCCCGTCCGCGTGATCGAATTTCAGCACCGCCTTGTCGCCGACAATCTCGATCGACCGATACGTCGGCCCGAACGGTTCGATGCCGCCCTGGCCATAGCTTTTCGCCAGCGCCAGATTGGCCAGCCGCAGTCCCACCGACCGCTTGTCGCGCGGGTGGATGTCGCGCAGGTCGTCGACCAGGTCGGTGGTGACGATCATGGCGGTGTTCGGGATCCGCAGCGCCTGCGCCTGCGCTTCCCACAGCATGGGCTCCGACTCGGCCCCGTGCAGCAGATGCGCGGGCCGCACCACCGAATACAAATGCGGCGCCACCTGCACGTAATAAAACGGGAAATCGGCCCGCCATTGCCGGCGCCAGCCCTCCACCAGCGCCGCCATCCGGGGCGTGTAGGCGGCGCCGTCGTCGTTGTCGATAATATTCGATTCGCCCTGATACCACAGCACGCCCTTGATGGCGAACGGCGCCAGGCCGGCGATCATGCCGTTGTATAGCACCGAATCGCCGGCCGGCGCCGCTGCTTCCTTACCGGTCGCCGGCGGCGTCCACAATTCGATCCGCGTGCCGCCCACGCTGGCGTCGATCAGGCCGACCGGCTGCTTCAACGCTTGCTGCACCCGCCGTCCGAAGTAATAGGCGGCGGCGGAGAAGCGTGACTCCACGATGGTCGCCGGCGAGCACCGCACCCAGCTTCCCTTGACATCGCCGGCCGGCTGCTTCTGCGCATTGCGCGCCACTTTGAATAGCCGTAGCTCGGGATGGTCGGCGGCAGCGATTTCCGCCTCGGCGCCGAAAGTCGGCAGTTGCCCCTTCTGTTCGCCCAAGGGCTTCTGCATATTCGACTGGCCCGACGCCAGCCACACCTGCCCCAGCAGCACGTCGGTGACGATCAGCTCGTTGCTGGCCCCGCGCACGCGCATCACGGTGGCGGCGGGCGCGGCATCGGCAAGATTGAATTCAACGCGCCAGTTGCCGTCCGGCGCGGCGCGGGTGCTTTGACTGTAGCCCGCCACTGTCACCGTCACCTGTTCCTGGGGCGCCGCCCAACCCCACACCGGGACGCGTTCCGCGCGCTGCAACACCATATGGTCGGAGAGGATGGCGGGCAGCCGGACCTCCGCCTTCAGGGAAAACGGGCACAGCAACAGGATGAGCAGGAGACGTTTCATATTGATATATTAGCGTTGCAGCCGCCCCCCTCGCGCATCAACTTGATGATTGTTTCGCCGGCCTCACCAATTCCTGAGAGTCCTCCGCAGCCTCGTAGTAATCACGAGATTGATTATAGGAACTCCAATACGCCACTAAAATATCAGTCGCTCATCACCTATAAATAAAACCTCTGGAGACCACATGACCACGATCGTTTACGCCACTGCGCTGGTAGCCGCAGCCGCAGTCGCCTTGCCCGCCGCCGCGCAACAAACCAGCGCCCCCAACGCGGAGGAAGGATTACAGAGCGTGGTCGTCACCGCGCAGAAGCGCGCCCAATCGATGCAGGACGTCCCTGTCGCCGTCAGCACGGTCGACGCGCGCGCGATCGAGAACCAGCAGATCGTCGACTTCAGCGACCTGACCCGCGTGTCGCCCGCGCTGACGATCAACCAGAATCCGAACAACAACAATATCTCGCTACGCGGCGTCGGCACCTTCGCCTACAGCCCGGGGATCGAATCGGCGGTGTCGGTCATCGTCGATGACGTGCCGGTGATCCAGCAACTGCAAGCGTTCTCCAACCTCAGCGACGTCGAACGGGTGGAGGTGCTGCGCGGACCGCAGGGCACGTTGTTCGGCAAGAACTCGTCGGCGGGCCTGATCAACATCGTCACCAAGTCCTCGGCCGAAGCGCTGGAAGGCCACGCCCAGCTCACCCTGACCAGCGACCATGAGCGCCGCGTCGAAGCCGGCTTGTCCGGTCCGCTGAGCGAACAGCTCGGCTACCGCATCAACGCCTACGCCGGCCAGCGGGACGGCGAAATCAGGAATCTGGCCAACGGCACCGACCTCAACGGTGACACCAACAAGGGCGTCCGGCTGCGCCTCGACTTCAACCCGTCCACCACCCTGCGCGGCAGGCTGATCGCCGACTACAGCAAGCGCAACATCGAAGGTCCGGTCACCACGCTGCTGGCGGTGCCGGCCGGCGCCAGCCAACAGAACAAGGCGCCGCTGGCGCCGGCGCTGGCCGGCATCCAGCCGGGCCCGGACAACCGCAACGTGCGCATGGACGACCCGGGGTTCTCCAACACCGAAAACAGCAGCCTGAGCGGCACGCTGAACTGGAAGCTCGAAGACCATACCCTGACCTCGGTCAGCACCTACCAGAAGTGGAACTACCGCTTCCTGACCGACTACGACGGCAGCACCGTCGACCTGCTGGCCGCGCTCACCAGCGGCGCGCGCCACGGCGGCGTGACCCAAGGCGGGCCAAGCAACGCCCACATGTTGACCCAGGAGCTGCGCCTCACGTCCAACGGCGAAGGCGTGTTCAACTACCTGGGCGGCCTGTACTACTCGAATTCCAAGATCGAACGGTCCTTTATCCGTGGCCCCGTGCTGTCGGTCGCCAACTGGAAAGCGCTGGCCGGCAACGAGAGCATGGCCGCGTTCGCGCAAGCGGACTACAAGCTGACCAGCGCCACCCGCATCAACGCCGGATTGCGCCTGAACCGCGAGACCATCGACGTCGATTACACCAACAGCGTTCCGGCCACGCCGGTCAACTACGTGGGCACCCACCGCGACGACGCCGCGACCGGCAAGCTGGCGTTGCAACACGACCTGGCGAAGGCGGTGATGATCTATGCCTCCTACGCCACCGGCTACAAGGGCGCCGGCTACGACATCTCCACCGGCTTCGACGCTTCGCGTGTCCGCCTGCCGGTGGCGCCGGAAACCTCCAAGGCCTATGAGCTGGGCGTGAAAAGCCGCTTCCTGCAGAATCGCCTGCAAGTCAACGCCACCGTCTTCGATACCGACTACGACGATTTCCAGGCCCAGTCCAGCCGGCTCGACCCGGTCACCAACCTGACGCAAAACGCCCTGACCAACGTCGGCAAGTTGCGCACGCGAGGCGTGGAACTCGAAGTGACGGGAAAACCGATCAATACCCTGCTGCTGGAAAGCTCGGTCGGCTACGTCGACGCGGTCATCAAGGACTACCCGCGCGCGAACTGCTATCCTGGCCAGACCGTGGCGCAAGGCTGCGTCGTCATCGGCAACGCGTCGGTGCAGGACCTGGCCGGCAAGCACCTGGCCAACGCCCCGCGCTGGAAACTCAACCTGGGCGGCACCTACAACTTCCCGCTCGGCGAGAGCGGCTACAGCGGCGTCGCCAACCTGAACTACCAGTACCAGTCGGCGGTGAACTTCGACCTGCTGAACAATCCGCTGCTGGAGCAAAAAGGCTACGGCATCGTGAACGGCAGCATCGCACTCAACGACCCCTCGCATTCGTTCAAGGTGACGCTGTACGTGAACAACCTGTTCGACAAGACCTACGCCTCCTTCATCGGCGACAACTACAACTTCTACAGCGGCTCGCACGTCCTGACGCAAACGCTGGCGCGCAACTCGCAGCGCTACGTCGGCCTGCGCGTGAAGTACGAGTTCTAACCGGCGGGCCGACGATGAAAAAGATCTTCTACGCGATCTTCACGCTGCTGCTTCTCGCGCTCGACTCCGCGCCCGCGTGGGCGGACGACCTGCGCCCGCCCTTGCTGCTGACCGGCTCTCTCCAGCGGGACAACCAGGAGTTGTCGGGCGCCTGGACCTATTCCAAGGATCTGTACCGCACCGGGCTCACCGACATCAACGGCTGGGTGGCCAAATCCCGCATGCAGCGTTACCGCGACGTCAACGTCGCGCAGGAAGAGGCCAAGGGCGGCGCCGGCTTTTTCGAGTTCGACATGGACCGTGGCCCCGTCATGACCATACCCGGCGCCTGGAACGCGGCGCAACCCGAACTGCGCTACTACGACGGCCTGATGTGGTTCCAGCGTAAGTTCACGCCGCGCGAGCTGAAAGGCGGACGGGCCTTCCTGCGCTTCGAGGCTGTCAACTACCGCGCCTACATCTACCTGAACGGCAAGGAAGTCGGACGGCACGAAGGCGGCTTCACGCCGTTCGTGGTCGAGGTCAGCGGCGCCCTGCGCGACGGCGAGAATCGCCTGACGGTCGGCGTCGATTCGCTGCACGACGCGCAGACCATCCCGACCCAGATCACCGATTGGGACCTGTACGGCGGCATCACCCGCCCGGTGCGTCTGATCTACACCCCGGCCACCTTCATCGACGACGCCACGCTGCACCTGGAGCGCGACGGCCGCATCGCCGGCGCGCTCCAGTTGAACGGCCCCAACGCCGGCGGGCAAACGGTGACGGTCAAGATCGGCAACCTCGCCAGCGCCAGTGTGACCACCGACGCGCAGGGACGCGCCGCGATCTCGCTGCCGGCGCCGCGCGGACTGCAACGCTGGTCGCCCGACAGCCCGACCTTGTACGACGTGCAGTTCGCGGCGAACGGCGACGTGCTGCGCGACCGCATCGGCTTCCGCACCATCGCCGTACGCGGCAGCCAGATCCTGCTCAATGACAAACCGATCTTCCTGCGCGGCGTCTCGATGCATGAGGAAGAGTTCGGCCCCAACCCGGCGCGCAACATGACCGAGCAGGCGGCGCGGGCATTGCTCACCGAGATCAAGCACAATCTGCATGGTAATTACGTGCGCCTGTCGCACTACCCGCATTCGGAAACCACGCTGCGGCTCGCCGACGAGATGGGCTTGCTGGTGTGGAGCGAAATCCCGGTCTACTGGACAGTCGACTGGGACAATCCCGCCGTGCTGCGCAAGGCGTTGTCGATGCAGGCCGAGACCGTGTACCGCGACCGCAACCGCGCCTCGGTGATTCTGTGGAGCGTGGGGAACGAGACGCCGGTGTCGGCGCCGCGCACGCGCTTCCACGCGGCCATGGCGGCCAACGTCCGCGCGCTGGATCCGACCCGCCTGATCAGCGCGGCGCTGCTGGTGGAGCGGCACAAGACCGGCAACGAAGACGTCACCACCATCCAGGATCCGCTGCTGGACCAGCTCGACGTCTTGGCGGTGAACACCTACGCCGGATGGTACGGCGACGACGCGCTGGCCGACCTGCCCGGCATGAAGTGGGACCTGCCCAAAGACCGCCCGCTGATCCTGTCCGAATTCGGCGCGGATGCGCTGGCCGGCTATCGCGATGCGGGCATGAAGAAATTCACCGAGGAATACCAGGCCGAGTACTACCGCAACACGCTGGCGATGGCCGCCAGGATCCCCACGCTGGCCGGCATGTCGCCGTGGGTACTGAAGGACTTCCGCTCGCCCCGGCGCGAACACCCGCTGTTGCAGAACGGTTGGAACCGCAAGGGCCTGTTGTCCGAGACCGGCGTCCGCAAGCAGGCGTTCGGGGTGCTGGCCGACTTCTACCTGCACATGGGCGGCAAGACCGGCCAGTAGAGCGCCCGGTCAGCGCTGGAAGGCGCCGATGTTCGCCCTGACGAACTGCTCCACGGTTTGCGGCGCCTGGCCGGTGATGTCACCGATCACGCAATCGACCCCGGAGAAGATGCCGTTCTGGTAATCGACCGCGATGGCCAGGAAATGCTGGATGATGTGGGCCGGCAGCTTGAACTTGTTCAGGTGCTCGCGGTACTCCTCCAGCGTGGCGGGGCTGTAGACGATGGGTCGGTCGAGGATGCGGCTCAGCTCGGAGGCAAGCTCCTTCTGGCTGAACTCCACCGGGCCGTACAGCGGGTAAGTCTTGCCGACGTGACCCGCCGGGTCGGTCAGGATGGCCGCGATCAGGCGGGCCTGGTCTTCGGCGGCGATCGGCGCATGGCGTCCTTCGCCGAGCGGCATGGCGATCCTGCCCTCTTCGACCAGCAGGCCGCGCACCCAGGGGAAGGTCAGCCATTCGCTGAACAAGGTCGGGCGCAGATGAACGGCGGGAACGCCCGACCAGTCCAGCACCCGTTCCGCGATCCAGTGGTCACGGGCGGCGTGGCTCTCGGAATCGTCGCGCGCGGAAATCTGCGACATGCTCACCACCATATCCAGACCGGCGCGCTGCGCGGCATCGGCGAAATACGCCGTGGCCTGGATAAAGCCTGGGCGTACCGGATAGCACAGGTAGGCGGCCGATACGCCGTCCACCGCCCGCAGCACGTCGTCGTGGTTCAGCAGGTCGCCGACAACAATCTCGGCGCCGGCCTGGCGCAACGATTCGCTGCGTTCGTCGATGCTGTGCACCATCGCGCGCACGGCATGTCCGCCTTTGAGCAGCTGGTTAATTGTGTGGACACCGGTTTTGCCGGTTGCGGCGGTAATCAGATATTTACGTTGTTGCATGGCGTTCCCTAACTGTGCATATGCACATAATTGTGTAAAAAAAATGGACCTTTTAAATCAGACTGAGACGCCGCCGAACATCGTCCAACAGCTCGGCAGCGTCGGCCGGATCGGACATGAGGCGTGACATGGTCATGGCGCCGACCATCGCCGCCATGGCGAACCCGGCGTCTGAACGGGCATGCGCCGTGCCCTCCTGGGCCAGGCTCCCGGCCATCACCGCCACCAGGTCGTCGAAGCCTTGCGCGGCGGCAGCGCGCGCGCGGTCGTCGGCGCGCACCAGTTCGCTGCCCATGCCGGCCAGCGGGCAGCCGCCGGCGCGGTCGTCGCGATGTTCCATCGACAGGTAGCTGTCGACGATGGACATGAAGCCCTGCCGGCCACCCGCCGCGGAATCCTCCTTGAAGCGCGCGACCAAGCCGTCGATGGCGCTGCTGCACGCCTCCGCCACCAGTTGGTCCTTCGATTCAAAGTGTTTGTAGAAACCGCCGTGCGTCAGGCCCGCCTTGGACATCAAGGCGATCAGCCCGGTCGCCGAAATGCCGTTGAGGCGGAACTCCTCCGCCGCGACATTCACGATGGTCTGTCGCGTTTCGGCTGCATCCGCCTTCGATTTCCTCATGATCTCCGACTCCGTTTGGCATTCAGTATTTGGATTATAGTTATAATCCAAATGAAGTCAAGGGCGAAATCAGGATTCGCCGCTGCCGGGCGCAAAGCGCTGCACGTAGTCCTTGGGGCTTAGCCCAATGCGCCGCACGAACGCCTTCCTCAGCACATCGACGCTGTTGTAGCCGCAGCGCCGCGCGATCTCTTCCAGCGACTGGCCGCCGAACTCCAGCGCCCTGCTCACCGCCTCCAGGCGGACATCCTCCACATATTTTGCCGGCGTCGTGTTCAGCTCGCGCTGGAAGGTGCGGATCAGCGTCCTTACGCTGGTCGCCATGTGGTCGGCCAGGATCTCGACGGTCAGGTCGGACTCCAGATGTTCACTGATCCACAGGCACAGCGCGTCCAGGCTGGAGCTGGGTGTTTGCTGCGATTGCAGCGAGACGCTGAACTGCGCCTGGCCGCCGGGCCGCCGCAGAAACAGCACCAGATTTTTCGCCACCGCCAACGCCGCCTCGTCGCCCAGATCCTCGCTGACCAGCGACAGCGCCAGGTCGATCCCGGCCGAGATGCCGGCCGACGTGTAGAGGTTGCCATCCTTGACCCAGATCGGCGCGGGGTCGACCCGGATCAAAGGATAGGCGTCGGCCAACTGTCGTGCCATGCCCCAGTGGGTGGTTGCCTTGCGTCCGTCCAGCAAGCCGGTCTCGGCCAATACAAAGGCGCCCACGCAGATGGAGCATATGCGCCGTATATGCCGCGCGCGCTTCCTGATCCACGCCACCGCTTCGGGGTTGAGGCGGTTGATGGCGGCGAAGCCGGTCGCGACGATCAACGTATCGATGGGTTTGCCGGACTCGCGCTCCTGCGCTAGGGTGCGGTGGCCGCGCAATTCGATCCCGGTTTCGCTTTCCAGATAGAGCTCGGCACCTGCCGATACCAGCTCGACCTGATACGGTTGGGCGGCCGTCTGGCTCAGGCGGTTGGCATAGGCGAAGACTTCCGCCGGGCCGATGACGTCCAGCGCATCAACCGGCGGCAGCCCCAGGATCACCACACGCTTTTTAGATTTCATCCTCAACTCCCATTTTATTTTGGCACAAATCATCGTAAAACAGTCATTTTAGCCAATTTGATTGTCCCTACAATGGGTTTCATCAACCAACCCTTTCCAGGAGATGCATCATGAGCGCACCAGTCACGATCGGCGGCATCATCGCACCGGACACCGCACTGACCCGCAAGGCGGCGGACCTCGTCACCAAGGTACACAACAAGGCGATGCAATACCACGTGCATCGCTCGTGGTGGTTCTCCGACTTCATCGGCAAGAAACGCGGCCTGAAATACGACCGCGAGGCGCTGTACCTGGCGTCGGTGCTGCACGATTTAGGGCTGACCGAACAATTCACGCGTGAGCACCGTTTCGAAGTCGACGGCGCCGACGCCGCCAGCGAGTTTTTGATAGCCAACGGCTATTCGGAGCGGAAAGCGGAACTGGTCTGGGATGCGATCGCGCTGCACTCCAGCGCCGGCATCGCCGAACGCAAGGCGCCGGAAATCGCCCTGCTGCACTTCGGCGCCCACGTCGACATCTTCGGCCTGCGCCTGGAGGAAATCACGCCGTCGCTGGTGGACGCCACGCTCGCGCTGTATCCCCGCCTCGGCATGAAGCAGGCGTTCCAGGCGGCGGTGGCCGAGGTGACCCGCAAGAAGCCGCACCACGCGCTGGGCACGGGTTTGGCGGACGTCGGCCGCCGCCACATACACGGCTTCGACTGCCCCAACATCTGCGACCTGATCGACGCCGCCCCGTTCGAGAGCTAAGCAGGCCACCACATGAACCCAGTCCTGGTCACCATCCTGCTGGCTACCACCTTGGCCGGCGTCGTCAGCATCACGGCGGCGGGCGTGCTTTCATTCACGCTGCTGTCCAAGGTGGTGGAACGCATGGCAAGCGTGTCGGTCGGCATCATGCTGTCGACATCCCTGCTGCATGCGCTGCCGGAAGCCTTTGAATCGCAGGCCAGCGCGCAAAGTCTGTTCGCCACGCTGCTGGGTGGTTTGCTGGCCTTCTTCCTGCTTGAGAAGGTCGCGATCCTGCGCCAGCCGGAAGCGCCACGGCACGGCAAAGCAGGATGGCTGATTCTGGTCGGCGACGGACTGCACAACTTCACCGACGGCATCATGATCGCCGCCGCGTTCCTGGCGAATCCAGGACTGGGACTGGCGACCGGCCTGGCCATCGTCGCGCATGAGATTCCAAAGGAGATCAGCGACTTCGTCGTACTGCTGAATGCCGGTTACTCGCGCCGCCGCGCCTATGTCTACAACTTGCTGGGTAGCTTGATGGGCGTGGCCGGCGGCCTGCTGGGCTATTACACGCTCGACCGCGCCAGCAGCCTGATCCCCTATGTACTTGTGTTTGCATCGTCCGGCTTCCTCTACATCGCGCTCAGCGACCTGATGCCGCAGATGCAGCGTCGGACGACGTTGCGCGAGTCGCTGCCGCAAGTGTTGCTGATCGGGGCGGGAATGGTGATCGCCTTGACCTCTTTTTTAACTAACTAACCAACTAATGGAGTAAGAAATGACGACTAACTACAGCGAATATGAGTTCCGCACCCAGCCATGGTTCGACCAGGATAACTTCGACGGCTTTAACTTCGCCATCCCGATGAAGACCATGGTCATCCACTGCTTCGACCCGCGTGCGGCCGAGATCCCGCAAGCGATCGCGGCGCACTTTCCGGACGAGGTCTACCCTGGTGAAAACGTGCTCGACGAAGCAGGTAACCGCATCGGCCACACACGCACCCTGTTCGCGGTGTCGAACGCCGGCGGCCGGGCGTTCTCGGCGCTGCAATCGGTAGCGACGATGGAGTACCTGTTCCACGTGCAGAACGTCATCGTGGTCCACCACTCCTTCTGCGGCGCGACCGGCTTCCGGCCGGAGCAACTGCTGGAACACTTCCACCACCACCATCACGCCGACCTCGCGCCGCTGATCGAACAAGGCAGCCAGGCCATCCTGAACTTCGAGGACTCGGTCAAGCACGATGTCGCGCTGCTGCGCAACAGCCCCGCCGTGCCGAAGAACGTCAAGCTGTACGGCTTCTTCTACGAAATGAACAGCGGCACGCTGACCGAGATCGTGCGCGATATTCCAGTTTGAATGCATAGCCTTTGGAGGACACGCTCATGATCGCAGGTATCACCATTCCGGACAGCCCCATCGCGCGTCAAGCCGGCGCGCTGGCGCGATCCGTTTCCAACGACGTGCTCTACAACCACGTCATGCGCTGTTACTTCTTCGGCATGCTGTTCGCGAAACAGGAAGGCACGCCGGTCGACGAGGAACTCATGTTCCTGTCGGCGGTGCTGCACGACCTGGGCCTCACCGACCACGCGCCGGGCCCGCACCGCTTTGAAATCGAAGGCGCGCTCGTCGCCCGCGAATTCCTGGTGGGGAAAGGCGTCTCGGCCGAGCGGGCGCAAAGCGTCTGGGACAACATCGCGCTGCACACCTGGGATATGAACCACTTCCGTGGCGACACCAGCCGGCTGATGCAGCTGGGCCTCGCCTATGAAGTCTCGGGCGGCCAGGGCGCCACGCTGGCGGCGGACGACGTCGCCGAAGTGCTCAAGCATTACCCGCGACTGCACTTCAAGCGCGAGTTCAACAACATGCTCAATCACGAATACGACACCAAGCAGCCCTATCCGCACTGGTTCCACATCTGCTCCCGCGTCGCCCACAACCGTGCTCCGCTGACGATCGTCGACGCGTCAACGGTGCTCGCTTGGGCGCCGTTCGACGAATAATCTCATCAGGATTAATATGACCACCCTATTCTCACCCTTCAAATTGGGCCGCTACACGCTGCCGAATCGAATCGTCATGGCGCCGATGACCCGCGCACGCGCGATCGATCTGCGCCCGAACCTCGACACCGCCATCTACTATCAGCAGCGCGCTTCGGCGGGCCTGATCATCAGCGAAGGCGTTCCCATTTCCGAGGAAGGCCGTGGCCAGGCATACACGCCCGGCATCTACAACCCCGCGCAGGTCGAGGCCTGGCGCAAGGTGACCCGCGCGGTGCATGAACGCGGCGGACGCATGTTCGCCCAGCTGTGGCATGTCGGCCGCGCATCGCATACCTCGCAACAGGTCGGCGGCCTCGCGCCGGTCGGCGCCTCCGACCTCAAGGGTGAAAACGTCTACACCTGGGTGGTGGGAGACGACGGCGTCGCCGGAATGGTGCCGCAGAGCCAGCCGCGCCAGCTGGCGACCGAGGAAGTGGCGCGGGTGACGAGCGACTTCGTGCACGCCGCGCGCTGCGCGCTGGAGGCCGAGTTCGACGGCATCGAACTGCACGGCGCGAACGGCTATCTGTTCGAGCAGTTCATCAACGCCAGCGTCAACAACCGAAGCGACCGATACGGTGGATCGATCGCGAACCGGCTGCGCTTCACCCTTGAGACGGTCGACGCGGTGGCCGCCGCCATCGGCGCCGACCGCGTGGGCATACGCCTGGCGCCGTTCGGCCGGTTCAACGATATGCGCCCGTTCGAACAGGAGCGCGAGACCTGGCTCGCGCTCGCCAGCGAGCTATCGAAGCGCAATCTGGCCTACGTCCACCTGTCCGATCAGGAGACGCTGGGCGAGCAAGGCATTCCGCAAGGATTTGTGGCCGAATTCCGCGCCGCCTACGCCGGCACGCTGATCCTGGCCGGCGGCTACGACAAACAGCGTGGCGTCGCGGCGCTGGACGCCGACAAGGCCGACCTGATCGCCATCGGCCGCGCATTCATCGCCAATCCCGACCTGGTGGAACGGATGCGGCACGACTGGCCGCTGGCGGAGCCCGACCGCGCGACGTTCTACGGCTTGGGCAATCACGGCTACACCGACTACCCAGCCTATCAGCTCACTCCGCAAGCCTGATCCAGCGCGAGCCCTGGCGGTTGCTCTCCATGGCCGCGTCCATAAACTTCAGGCCGGCGACGCCATCGTCCACATCCGGCATGCCGAGCGTCAGCTCCGGCACGGCCTGGGCGGCATCACTGGCGTGGATGCGCGCGGCGGCGTCGCGGTACAGTTGCGCGAACGCCTCCAGATAACCCTCCGGATGGCCGGATGGCACACGGGTCGCCGCGTCGGCAGCGGCGCTGCGCACCCGGCCGCGCGTCAGGCGCTGGGCGCTGCCGCCTTGCGGCGTCAGCCACAGCTCATTCGGATTTTCCTGCTCGAAGCTGAGGGCGGCCTTGGTCCCGTACACCCGCAGGCGTAAGCCGTTTTCGCAGCCTGTCGCCATCTGGCTGCTCCACAGCATGCCGCGCGCGCCGTTGGCGTAACGCAGCATCACCTGCACGTGGTCGTCCAGCCGGCGCCCCGGCGTGAACGCATGCAACTCGGCCAGGATCTCATTCGGCAGCATGCCGCTGACGTAGCCCGCCAGATGATACGCATGGCTGCCGATGTCGCCCAGGCAGCCGTTCGGCCCGGCGCGCAGCGGATCGTTGTGCCAATTGTCGCGCTGGTATTCCTCGCTCTGGTTGGCCGGCTCGGCCAGCCAGTCCTGCGGATACTCCACCTGCACCAGCCGCACCTCGCCGATCTCGCCCGCCGCCACCATAGCGCGCGCATGCCGCACCATCGGATAGCCGGCGTACACATGGGTCAGCGCGAACACCTTGCCGCGCTCGCGCGCCAGGGAGGCCAGCGCCACGCCCTCGGCCAGCGAAATCGCCAGCGGCTTGTCGCAGATGACGTGGATGCCGGCTTCGAGGAACGCCGTCGCCATCGGCGCGTGCAGGTAATTCGGCGTGACGATGGCGACCGCGTCGATGCCGTCCGGCCTGGCCGCCTCGGCGCGCGCCATGTCTCGGTACTCGGCATAGCTGCGCGCCGGATCCAGGCGCAGGCCGGCGGCGCTGGCGGCGGCCCGCTCGGCATTGCTGGACAGGCTGGCCGCGACCAGCTCATAGCAATCGTCCAGCCGCGCCGCGATGCGGTGCACCGAGCCGATGAAGGCGCCGTCGCCGCCGCCCACCATGCCCAGTCGTAGTCGTCGTGGTACGCTCATATCAGTTCTCCAGGCCCATCAGCGCGCGGACCTGTTGCAGGTCCGCGCCGCTGCCGGCAAAATCGTCGAAAGCCCGCTCGCCCACACGGATGATGTGGCTGCGGATGAAGTCCGCGCCTTCGCGTGCGCCGTCCTCGGGATGCTTCAGCGCGCATTCCCATTCCAGCACCGCCCAGCCCGGATAATCATACTGCGCCATCTTGGAGAAGATCGCCTTGAAGTCGATCTGCCCGTCGCCCAGCGAGCGGAAGCGGCCGGCCCGTTGCTGCCAGCCCTGGTAGCCGCCGTACACGCCCTGCCGCCCGTCGGGGCGGAACTCGGCGTCCTTGACGTGGAACGCCTTGATGCGTTGGTGATAAATGTCGATGAAGGCCAGGTAGTCCAGCTGCTGCAACAGGAAATGGCTCGGATCGTACAGGATGTTGGCGCGCTTGTGGCCGCCGACCGCCGCGAGAAAGCGGTCGAAGGTCACGCCGTCGTGCAGGTCCTCGCCGGGATGCAGTTCGTAGCAAAGATCCACGCCGGCATCCTCGAAGGCGTCCAGGATCGGCAGCCAGCGGCGGGCCAGCTCCGCGAACGCTTCCTCGACCAGTCCTGCCGGACGCTGCGGCCACGGATAAATGTACGGCCAGGCCAGCGCGCCGGAAAAACTGACGTGCGCCGCCAGCCCGAGCCGCCGCGAAGCGCGCGCCGCCAGCATCAGCTGATCGGTGGCCCAGGCCTGGCGCGCCGCCGGATCGCCACGCACGTGCGGCGCGGCGAAGCCGTCGAACAAGGCGTCGTAGGCCGGATGCACCGCCACCAGCTGGCCCTGCAAGTGGGTCGACAGCTCGGAAATCTGCAGGCCATGCGCGGCCAGCATGCGGGTCACGTCGTCGCAATAGGCCTGGCTGTCGGCGGCTTGCGCCAGATCGAACAGGCGCGGATCGCACGGCAGCTGGATCGCTTGATAGCCGAGGCTGGAGGCCCAGCCGGCCAGGTTCTCCAGACTGTCGAACGGGACGTCGTCGCCCATGAACTGCGCCAGGAAGATGGCCGGTCCCTTGATGGTTTTCATGCTGGGCTCCCGCTTAGTACGGCGAATCGGCGAAGTAGAACTGCTTGGCGTTGTCACGCGTAATCAGCACCGACGGGATGATGGTCTTGGCCGGCAACGCCTCGCCTTTCAGGCGCGCGGTGGCGGTCATCTTGATCGCATCGTAGATGAACTTCGGCGAATACGACACGTCGGCCTGGATCAGCTTGTCGCCGTCGATGATCTTCTTCACGGCGCTCTTGGAGCCGGCGCCGCCGAACACTTCCTTGATGTCGCTGCGCTTGGCTTGCTCGATGGCTTTGACCACGCCGATGGCCATGTCGTCGTCGGCCGCCCAGACCGCGTCGATCTGCTTGAAGCGGGTCAGGTAATCCTGCATGACCTTGAAGGCGTCGTCGCGGTTCCAGTTGCCGTACTTGGTGTCCAGCACCTTGATGCCGGGGTGCGCGCGCAGCTCGGCGTTGAAGGCTTCGACCCGTTCGTTGTCCAGCGTGCTCGGCATGCCGCGCAACACGACGATATTGCCCTTGCCGCCCATTTTCTTGCCCAGGTATTCCGCCGGCAGCTTGCCGAAGGCGGAGTTGTCGCCCGCCACGTAGGCGTTCTGCGCCGCCGGATTGGTCAGGCCCCGGTCCACCACGGTCACGTAGACGCCTTTGTTCTTCAACTGCGTCACCGGCTGCGTCAACGACGCCGATTCCAGCGGGAAGATCACCAGCGCGTTGATCTTGTTCACCACCAGCATGTCCTGCAGTTGGTTGGCCTGCTCCGGAGTGCTGCCGGCGGTCTTGATGATGATCTTCAAGGTCGGATTGGCCGCCTCAAGCTCCTTCTTGGCCTGGTTGGCCCACCAGACGATGCCGCCGGTGAAGCCGTGGGTCGCGGTCGGGATCGCCACGCCCAGCGTGATTTTCTCCGCCGAGGTCGCGGAGCCGGCGGCGAACGCCAGCAGGCAGGCGCCGACAATACGTTTGAATGTGATCATTGATGTTCCTTTGATTTAAAAAAATTAACGGCGGCCGCGCTGCATGTAGGCGACGGTGATGATGACCACGCCCTGCACGGCGGCGTTCAGGTGGACGCTGATGATGCTGGTCAGGTTGACGATATTGCCGATCACCGACAACAGGATGGCGCCGATGACGGTGCCGATGATGCGCCCGGAACCGCCCTTGAGCGAGGTGCCGCCGACCACGACGGCGGCGATCGCCTCCAGCTCCCACAGGATGCCGGTGGTCGGCGTGGCCGAACCCAGGCGCGGCACATACAGGATGGTGGCGATCGCCACGCAAACCCCCAGCAGCAGGTAGGTCAGCAGCTTGATCTTGTCGACGCGGATCGCGGCATAGCGCGCCACCTGCTCGTTCGAGCCAATGGCCTGCACATGCTGACCGAACGCGGTGCGGTTCAGGATCACGGCGCCGCCGGTCGCCACCAGCAGAAACACCAGCACCGGCACCGGCACGCCGAACAGGCTCTGGTAGTAGACCGGGCTGTAGACATCGGCCACGGTGCTGTCCAGCGTCAGCGCGCCGCCGTCGGACAGCCAGGTCAGCGTGGCGCGGAAGATGCCCAGCGTGCCGAGCGTGGCGATGAATGGCTCGATGCGGCCGCGCGTGACCAGCACGCCGTGCGCGCCGCCCAGGATTCCGCCGAGCAGCAGCGCCAGCGCGCAGCCCAGCAGCACCGTGGGTAGCGGCCCCAGCGGCTGCGCCGCGCCGGCCAGCGCGTTCATCATCATGATCATCGCGCCGGCGATCAGCGCCGCCATCGAGCCGACCGACAGGTCGATGCCGCCGGAGACGATCACGAAGGTCATGCCGACCGCGATGATGCCGATGAAGGCGGTGCGGGTCAGCACGTTCATCAGGTTGTCGATGGTGGCGAAGTCCGGGTTCAGCAAGCCGCCCGCGATGCACAGCAGGATCAGCGCGGCCACCGGGCCATAGCCCCGAAAACGCTCCAGCGACGGCTTGGGCAAAAGTACTTTAGTGGTGGGTGTCGGTTGCATGGGAAATCAATTCTTCTTCGGTGAGATGGTCGTGGTCCAGCATCGCTTGCAGCTTGCCGCCGTGCAGGATCGCGACGCGGTGGCACAGGCCGATCAGTTCAATCAGTTCGGACGAGATGACGATGACCGCCCTGCCCTCCGCCGCAAGGCGATGGATCAGCTGGTAGATATCGCGCTTGGCGCCGACGTCGACGCCACGGGTCGGCTCGTCCAGCACCACCACGCGCGGATCGCTGTGCAGGTATTTCGCCAGCGCCAGCTTCTGCTGGTTGCCGCCGGACAGCGCGCCCGCCTTGCAGTCGACGTCGCGCAGGCGGATGCCGAAGTCGGCGATCGCCCGGTCCAGCGCGGCGCGGCCGCCCTTCAGGTCCAGCCACGGCGTGGCGTCGCGCTCCAGCGTCATCATGGTGAGGTTTTCGCGCAGGCCGAGCTCGACGTGAAGGCCCTTGCCCTTGCGGTCCTCGCTCAGATAGGTCAGGCCGTGCAGCATGGCCTGGCGCGGGTTGCGGATATCCACCGGCACGCCGCCGATCTCGATCAGGCCGGCGGTGCGCGGACGCAGTCCGAGCAAGGCTTCGAAGGCTTCGGTGCGGCCGGCGCCGACCAGGCCGCCGAAGCCGAGGATTTCGCCGGCGCGCACCTCGAAGCTCAGCTCTCGCACCCAGCCGGGCACGCTCAGGCCCTCGACCTTGAGCAGCGTCCCCGCGTCCGGCGCGGGTGGCTGCTTGGCCAGGAACATGTCCGACACGTCGCGGCCCACCATCAGGTTGGCCATCTGGTGGCGGTCGATGTCGGCGGTCAGCGCGCGGCTGACGTAGCGGCCGTCGCGCATCACCACCACTTCATCGGTGTTCGCCTCCATCTCGTCCAGTTTGTGCGAGATGTAGACGATGGTGACGCCTTCCGCCTTCAGTCGCGCCATCAGCGCGAACAGCTTGCGCGTTTCGCCGGACGACAGGCTGGCGGTCGGCTCGTCCATGATCAGCAGACGCGCCTTGCGACTGAGCGCCTTGGCGATCTCCACCAGTTGCTTCTCGGCGACGATCAGATCGGCCACCCTGGTGTCGGGACTGATATCCAGTCCCACCTGTTCCAGGCAGGCGGCGGCGCCGGCGCCCATCGCCTTCAGATCCAGCAGCCAGCCGGCGCTCTGCTCATGGCCCAGGAAGATATTCTGCGTCACCGTCAGATGCTCGGCCAGGTTGAACTCCTGATGGATCAGCGCGATGCCCAGCGCCTCGGCCTGGCGCGCGTCGGCGAAGCGCTGTTCGACGCCGTCGACCAGCAACTGGCCGCTGGTCGGCGCCTCGTAGCCGGCCAGGATCTTCATCAGGGTCGACTTGCCAGCGCCGTTCTCGCCCAGCAGCCCGTAGACACGGCCCGGCTCCAGCGCGAAGTCGACCCCGTGCAGCACCCGCACCGGGCCGAACTCCTTGACGATGTGTTGAAAACGGACGGACAAACTCATGGCGCCCTTACTGCGCCGGCATCTTGGCCAACACCGCTTGCAGGCCGCGCATCGACGCCGCCACGGTTTCCAGCTGGCCCATGCCGTTCGGATATTCCTCCTGCTCGATGATGATCCACTCGGTGCCGCCGACGCTGCGTACCGCCTTGGTCAGGCCGGTCCAGTCGGTGCGGTCCTGGCCGATGATCGGCGTGCCGTCGGTGCCCTTGAAGAACTTGGCCTTGTAATGCGTGGTCACGGTGCGGCCCGGATACTTCTTCACGTACTCGACCGGGTCTTTGCCCGCGTAAGTGGTCCAGCCGACGTCCTGTTGCAGGATGAAGTCCTTGGGCGTATTTTTCGCCAGCAGATCCCAGTTGGTCTCGTTCTTGGCGCCCAGCATTTCCTGCTCATGGTTGTGATAACCCAGCTTCATGCCCTGCCCGCCCAGCTTGACCGACAACACGCTCAGCTGCTTGGCCAGATCGTTGGAACCCGCAACGCTGCCGCCGCGCTTGTCCATCGAGATGATGAGGCGGCTGCAGCCCAGCGCGCGGTAGAAGTCGGTGGTGGCCTTGAAGTTAGCGTCTTCCAGCTTATCCACGTGCATGTGGGCGCCGGCGCATTGCAGGCCGGTTTTCTTCATGAAGGCGCTCAGTCCCGCCGGATCGGCCTGGTACTTGCCGAACTCGCCCGCGAACTCGACGCCCTGGAAGCCCAGCTTGGCCAGCTTGTCCAGCGTGCCTTCGAAGTCTTGCTTGATCTCGTCCTTGACCGACCACAGCTGCACCGCCAGGCGCGGATTGGTGGCGGCCTGGGAGGCTGCCGCCGCCAACATCAGGATCATTGCCAGGGCGTTGCGTTGGTATGTTTTCATTGTTTTTCCTTAGAGTTTGCCAAGCTTGAGTTGTTCGACCGCGTAAGCGCAGGCGCGGGCGGTGATCGCCATGAAGGTCAACGACGGGTTTTGCCAGGCGCCGGAACACATGCTGGCGCCGTCGGTCACGAACAGGTTCGGCACGTCGTGCGACTGGTTGTGGCCGTTCAGTATCGAGGTCTTGGGGTCGCGCCCCATGCGCGCCGTGCCCATTTCGTGGATCGACAGGCCGGGCGCCCATTCCTCCACCGTCTTGTTGGATTTCTTGACGTCCTTGACGCCCAGCGACTCCAGGATGTTGGCGGCGGTGTCGGCCATGTCCTCGCGCATCTTGACCTCGTTGGCCGAATAGGTACAGTCGATGTGCAGCTGCGGCATGCCCCATTTGTCTTTCTTGGTCGGATGCAGGCTGACCATATTTTCATAGCGCGGCAGCATTTCGCCCTGGCCGGACAGGCCGAAGTGCCAGTCGCCGGGCTTGCGCAGCATGGCTTTGTAGTCCTTGCCGAAGCCGGGTTTGTAGCCGCGTTGCCAGCCTTCGCGCGTGGCGCTACCCGCCAGCGCGTAGCCGCGCAGGAAGTCGGGATGCTGATCCAGCACGTTGCGGAAGCGTGGGATGTAGGGTGCGGTCGGACGGCGGCCGGAGTAATAGTCGTTCTCGAAACCCTCGACGCGGCCGGACGCGCCGGAACCGAACAGATGGTCCATCAGGTAGTGGCCCAGCACGCCGGAGGAATTGCCCAGGCCAGTCGGGAAGGCCTCCGAGGTCGAGTTCAGCAAGACCTGCGTGCTGCCGAGCGTCGAGGCGCACAGGAACACCACTTTCGCGTGGAACTCGCGGGTTTCCATGGTCTCGGCGTCGATCACCCGCACGCCGGTGGCGCGGTTGGTCTTGGCGTCGTACAGCACGCTGTGCACGATGGCGTTGGTGGCGATGCTCAAGCGGCCGGTGGCGGCGGCCGCCGGCAGGGTCGAGCTTTGAGTCGAGAAATACGCGCCGAAGGAACAGCCGCGATGACACATGCTGCGCGCCTGGCAGGCGCCGCGCCCCATTTCCAGATGTTTCTCGGTCGGCTGGCTCAGGTTGGCGCAGCGGCCCATGATCATGCGGGCCGGCGCGAAGGCGGCGTCGAACTTCTTCTTCATCGCGGCTTCGACGGTGTTGAATTCGAAGGCCGGCAGGAATTCGCTGTCCGGCAGCACCGCCATGTTTTCCCGCGCGCCGCTGATGCCGACGTGGCGCTCGACGTGGCTGTACCAGGACTCCAGGTCCGCGTAGCGGATCGGCCAGTCGGTGCCGTGGCCGTCCTTGGCGTTGGCGCCAAAGTCGAGGTCGCTCCAGCGGTAGGACTGGCGCGCCCACATCAGCGACTTGCCGCCCAGCTGATTGCCGCGTATCCAGCTGAACGGACGGCCGTCCGGGGTGCTGTAGGGCATGTCGCGGTCGTTGTTGAAAAACTGCTTGGTGTGATCGTCGAAGGCGTAGCACTTGCGTTGTTCGGCGAACTGTTCCTGCGCCAGTTTTTCCTCGACCTGGCCACGGTTGGGCAGCGTCCAGTCGTCGACGCCTTCGCCAATGTAGTCCGTGCGGTGCTCGACCGGACGGCCGCGCTCGACCATCAGCGTGCGCAGGCCGCGCTCGCACAGTTCCTTGACGGCCCAGCCGCCGGTGATGCCGGAGCCGACCACGATGGCGTCGAATACTTCGGCGCTTTGCTTGATATAGGCGCTCATGTCAGATCGCCCAGGTGCGGGTGTTTTTGCGCAGCGGGACGTTGCCCTTGTAGCCTCCGGGCACCGGCAGATAGGCCAGCTCGCGCGTCGAGCCGGCTTCCGAGGTGTAATAGGCGAACAGGGTGTACGACTTCAAGCGACGGAAAAAGCGTTGGTCCTCGGCGTTGAACGGCGCCTTGCCCTCGTCGAGCGCGTGCAGCAGCGCGATACGCCGGGGGGACGGCAGCGCGCGGAAGCGTTTGCCGGTTTCAGCCAACGCCACCGCGTCGACGCGTTCCAGTCCGGCGATGAAGCCTTGCTGTTCCAGCTGGGTCGCGCAGGCCAGCAGCATGTGGTCGATGGTGCGGTGCGCGCCGACCGCCAGCGCGCCCGGCGTGTCGGTGGCGGGAATGATGTGCTCGGCCAGCACGCCGGTCAGCGCCAGCGCGTCGGCCGACAGCAAGCCCGCCACCGCCGGCGTTTTGCCGGCGGCCGCCAGCGCCGCCAGGGCGTCGCCGGATAAAGCCAGGCCGCACAGGCCGGCCATTTTGATGAGAGCGGATCTGCGTCCGTCGATCTCTCGTTGTGTTTGCAACATGTCTCCTCCAGGATTACTAGTGTCAACTACTCCTTCGGACCGCCCCCGCCCGCCCGGAGGCCAGCAGAGACAGCTGATACTGCTTGGGCGTGATGCCAACCACGCTGCGGAAAATCTTGGTGAAATAACTCTGGCCGCCAAAGCCGGTCTCGACCGCGACGCGCGCGATGCTCTGGGTGCCCGGCAACAAGCGGCACGCCTCGTGGATTTTCATGCGCAGGATGTATTGCTTGGGCGTCAGCGAAAAATGCTGCTTGAACTTGCGCTCGAAGGTCGACAGCGACATGCACGACAAGCTGGCGAGATGGTCGATGCCGATGTCTTCGGTCAGGTGCGCTTGCAGGTATTCGATGCAGCTCTTGAACACGTGGAATGGCGCGATGGCTTCCTGCGAGCGTTGCGCATCGCGGCTGAAGCCCTCGACGCCGACGATCTCGCCGTGACGGTCGCGCAGCGGCGCCTTGGTGGTGAACAGCCAGCTCAGCACGCCGTTGTTACCGTCCAGGACTTCCAGCTTGTTCTTGACGGGCGCGCCGCTTTCCATCACCTGCAAATCATCGGCGCGGATGCGGTCGGCGATATCGCGCCGGAAGAAGTCGTGGTCGGACTTGCCGATGATGTCCTTGACGCTGGAAAGGGAATGCTGCTCCTGCAACAGGCGGTTGCCCCATACAAACTGGCCGGCCCGGTTCTTGGCGAAATAATAAGTGTCCTGCAAATCGTCGAACAGGACGCTGGGAGTGGAGATGCCGTGACGAATGAAAAAATCGGCGCACTCGGAAGCGGACTCGGCCGGAGCCGCGCCGTTGCGGGCACGCGATTTTTGGTGGTTTTCCGTTGCAGGATCGGCGGTGGCCACCACCATGCCCATCCTGATCATCCTCGTGCTCATCGCAATTCGCCATTCGCTAGTCTGGCGAGAATGGTAGCATCGACAACACTGCCGAAGTAGTAAAAAATCGGAAAAATTTATAACAAAATCGGCAAGCCCCGAGAAACCAGTCAGTATCGGCCGATTGGCAAATACAAGTCGCGCTGATGCTGTCCTGCGCGTCGACGCAGATAATCATCCAGCGCGGCGAGGAAGCGCCGTGATTCCTGATCAGGCCTGGCGTTTGAGCTGAATGACTTTTGGCGCGCGATATTGTTCGATCAGCGCCGGCCATTCGGCATCGAGCCGGTCCAGCGCCGCCAGTTTGATGTGGCCGTAGCCGCGCACCTGGTCCGGCGTCTGCGCCAGCTTCAACGCCGCCTGCTTGTTATCGGCGCGCAGAGTCGCCGCCAGCTCATCCACCAACGCCAGATAACGCGCGCGCAGCAGGCGTTCGCGCCGGCGTTCCTGGGTATAGCCGAACACGTCCATCGGCGTGCCGCGCAGCGCCTTGAATCTGGCCAGCACGCCGAACGCCGGCAGCATCCATGCGCCGAAGGTCATCTTGGCCGGCACGTTCGATCCGGGCTTGCTGCGCGCCAGCAGCGGCGGCGCCAGATGGAAGGCCAATGTGTAATCGCCGTCGAACTGCGCCGCGATCAGCGCGCGGAACGCCGGGTCGGCATGCAGGCGCGCCACTTCGTACTCGTCCTTGTACGCCATGACCTTGAACAGATTGCGCGCAACCGCCTTCGCCAGCAGCCGGCGCGAGTCACCGCCTTCGATCTCGACCTCCTTGCGTTCGATCGCCGCCACCGCTTGCGCGTACCGCGCGGCGTAGCCGGCGTTCTGATATTTGGTCAGGAAATCGACCCGGTACGCGATCGTCTCCGCGAGCGACTTGGGCGCGGCGAACTGCACCACTTTCTGCGCCGGCTGGCTCAGCCGATCCAGCGCCGACGCATCGGCGGCCGCCAGCCGGCCCAGCATGAAGGCCCGCTTGTTCATGTCGACGGCGACGCCATTCAATTCGATCGCCCGCAGCAGCGCCGGCAGGCCGACCGGCACCAGCCCCGCTTGCCATGCAAAGCCCATCAGCAGGATGTTGCCGCCGATCGGATCGCCCAAAAAGCGCGCGGCGGTCGCCTGCGCGTCGAGCTGGCGCAGATTGCCCGCGCCGGCCGCCGCCGCCAGTTTCTCCAGCAGCCCTTCCTTGTTGATGGACGCATCGCGGTCGCGGGTGAATTCGGCGGTCGGAATCTCCCGCTCGTTGGCCACCACCATTGTGTGCCCGCGACGCATCACCGACAGACTGTCGGCCATCGCCGCCACCACCAGGTCGCAGGCGAACACCGCGTCGGCCTGTTGCAGGTCGATGCGCACCTGGTTCAGCCGCGCCGGCGAGGCGGCGACGCGCACATGCGACATCACCGCGCCGCCTTTTTGCGCGAAGCCCATGAAGTCCAGCGTCGAAGCGCCCTTGCCCTCCAGGTGCGCCGCCATGGTGATCAGCGCGCCGACGGTCACGACGCCGGTACCGCCCACGCCCGCCACCAGGATCTCGAACGGTTTGCCCAGCGCCGGCGCGGCCGGCACCGGATACGCCGCCAGCGCCCGCTCCAGATCGTCCAGCGACAGCTTGACGCCGGCCGGCTTCTTCAGCGCGCCGCCCAGCACCGACACAAAACTCGGGCAGAATCCTTCGACGCAGGAATAATCCTTGTTGCAGGACGATTGCTCGATCTGCCGCTTGCGGCCCAGCTCGGTTTCCAGCGGCAGGATCGACATGCAGTTCGACTGCACGCCGCAATCGCCGCAGCCTTCGCACACCGCCGGGTTGACCACCATGCGGCGCGCGGGATCGGGAAACACTTCCTTGCCCGGCTTGTTTTTCTTGCGCCGGCGCCGCTTCTCGGACGCGCAGGTCTGGTCGTACACCAGCACCGTCACGCCGGCGACTTCGCGCAGCATGCGCTGGATGGCGTCGAGTTCGTTGCGGTGATGGACGGTGACGCCGGCCGGCAGCACCACGTCCTCGTAGTTATCCGGCTGATCGGTGACCACCACCACTTTCTTCGCGCCCTCGCTGGTGACCTGCCGCACGATCTGCGGCACCGACAGGCTGCCGTCGACGGGCTGGCCGCCGGTCATCGCCACCGCATCGTTGTACAGGATCTTGTATGTGATGTTGGCGCGGGCGGCGATCGCCTGGCGGATGGCCAGCGAGCCCGAGTGGTAGAAGGTGCCGTCGCCCAGGTTCTGGAACACATGCGGCTCGCCGACGAAACGCGAGGAGCCGACCCAGCTGACGCCCTCGCCGCCCATCTGCGACAGGTAATTGGTGTCGCGCTTCATCCAGGTGGCCATGAAGTGGCAGCCGATACCGGCGTAGGCGCGGCTGCCTTCCGGCACGCGCGTCGACGTATTGTGCGGGCAGCCGGAACAGAAATACGGCGTGCGCTTGACCGCGTCGGCGCCGTTCGACAGCAGCTCGGCGGCGCAGAAATCCGGCAGCCTGCGCGCCAGCTCCAGTTGCGGAAACTTCGGCGCCAGCCAGCGCACCAGCGCCGGCGCGATGCGCGAAGGCCGCAACTCGCCCAGCGCCGACAACAGCGGATGTCCGTCGCTGTCGGTCTTGCCGATCACCTGCGGGCGCGTCGCCTGCGGCAGGTTGTAGAACAGGTTCTTGATTTGTTCCTCGATCACGGCGCCCTTCTCTTCGACCACCAGGATTTCCTTCAGGCCGGCGGCGAAGGCGAACAAACGGCTGCGCTCCAGCGGGAAGGTCAGGCCCGGCTTGTACAGGCGGACGCCCAGCCGCTCCAGCGATTCCAGCGTCAGGCCCAGCCGCTCGATGGCCTCGACCAGATCGAGATACGCCTTGCCGGCGCCGACGATGCCGATAACGGCGGCCGGCGCGGCCACCACCAGGCGGTCGATGGAGTTGGCGCGGGCGAAGGCCTGCACCGCCTCCAGCTTAGCCGCCAGCCGCTGCTCCAGCGCCAGTCCCGGCAGATCCGGCCAGCGGTTGTGCAGCCCGTCCGACGGTGCGACGTAGTCGGTGGGCGTGACGAAATGCGGCAACGGCGGCAATTCGACCACGGCGCCGCCCTCCACGGTTTCCGAGATCGCCTTGAAGCCGCTCCACGCGCCGGAGAAGCGCGACATGGCCCAGCCGTACAAACCGAACTCCAGATATTCCTGGATGTTCGCCGGGTTAATCACCGGCATGCTCCAGGCGATCAGCGCCCGTTCGCTCTGGTGCGGCATCGACGACGACACGCAACCGTGGTCGTCGCCGAGGATGACCAGCACCCCGCCATGCGGCGACGAGCCATACACATGCCCATGCTTCAAGGCGTCGCCGGCCCGGTCGACGCCGGGACCCTTGCCGTACCACATGCCGAACACGCCGTCGACCTTGCGGGTCGGATCGGCCTCCACCTGCTGCGAGCCCATGACGGCGGTCGCGCCCAGCTCCTCGTTGATCGCAGGCAGGAATTCGACTTGATGCCGTTGCAGCAGATCCTTGGCGCGCCACAGCTCCTGGTCGACCGCGCCCAGCGGCGAACCGCGATACCCGCTGACGAAGCCCGCCGTGTTCAGGCCGCTCATCTGGTCGACGATTTTCTGCATGCACAGCAGGCGGACCAGCGCCTGGGTGCCGGTCAGGAAGACCCGTCCGGTGGCGCGCGTCAGGTTGTCGTCGAGTGCGTAGTCGGGATCCGCCAGCGCCGGAGCGGCGGGCATGGGAATGGGAGCGTTCATGAAATTGCGGCCTCGTTATGTTCTTAGAGATGACAGGATATGTCGCCATAAGCGAAAAATTATTCCTATTTATCTCCACCACGAAGCTAGAATGGCAAGATCATTTCGAATATCACGGAAAATAATGAAAAACACTTCTCTTGATGCCGCCTCGGTAAAAATCCTCGCCGAACTGCAAAAAAACGGCAGGATTTCGTCCAATGAACTGGCGGAAAAAATCGGCATGTCGGCCAGTCCGTGCTGGCGGCGGCAGAAGGAGCTGGAGGAAAACGGCTACATCGTGCGCTACACGGCGCTGCTGGATCGCCGCAAGCTGGGCCTGGCGGTGGTGTGCCTGCTGCACATTTCGCTGTTGCGCCACGCCGAGGGCGTGGTCGAACAGTTCGAGGAGGCGATGCGGCTGCGGCCGGAAGTGATCGAGTGCTACGAGACCACCGGCTCGTCGGACTACATGGTGAAAGTGGTCGTGGCCGACATGGACGCCTACCACGACTTCCTGCACAACGTGCTGGTCAAGCTGAACGGCATCTCGCAAATCAACACCAGCGTCGCGCTGCGCGAAGTGAAGTACGACACCGCAATGCCGCTCTAGCGGATTTGGTTCGTTGCGCTTACTGGCTCAACGCTTGTTCCAACACCCCCAACGCCTCCTCCAGCAATGCGTCGGAGATGGTCAGCGGGAACAGGAAGCGGATCACGTTGCCGTAGACGCCGCAAGACAGCAACAGCAAGCCGTTGGCCAAGGCATGCGCCTGAACCTTCCTGGTGAACGCGGCATCGGCTTGTCCGCTGGCAGGATCGCGGAACTCGACCGCCACCATGGCGCCGACGCCGCGCACTTCGGCGATGTGCGGCACCTTCGCCGCCAACGCGCGGAGCCGCTCGCTCAGCCGCGTGCCCAGTTCGACGGCGCGCGCGCACAAGCCCTCGTCGTCGATCACATCCAGCACGGCGTGGGCGGCGGCGATGGCCAGCGGATTGCCGCCGTAGGTGCCGCCCAAGCCGCCCGGCGCCGGCGCGTCCATGATGTCGCTGCGGCCGCACACGGCCGACAGCGGCAGTCCGCCGGCCAGGCTCTTGGCCATCGTCACCAGATCGGCCGCCACCGCGTGGTGCTCCATGGCGAACAGCTTTCCGGTGCGGGCGAAGCCAGTCTGTATCTCGTCGGCGATCAGCACGATGCCGTGCTCGTCGCACAGTCGCCGCAGCGCCGACATCAGTTCGCGCGGCGCGACATGAAAGCCACCCTCTCCCTGCACCGGCTCGATGATGATCGCGGCGACGCGTTGCGGCTCGATGTCGCATTTGAACAGCGTTTGCAATGCGGTCAGTGCGTCAGCGGTGGTGACGCCGTCCAGCGCCGTCGGGAACGGCACGTGGTAGACCTCTCCCGGAAACGGTCCGAAGCCCTGCTTGTACGGCACCACCTTGCCGGTCAAGGCCATGCCCATCAGCGTGCGGCCATGAAAAGCGCCTGAGAACGCCACCACGCCGGGGCGTCCGGTATGGGCGCGGGCGATCTTGACGGCGTTTTCCACCGCTTCGGCACCGGTGGTAAAGAAGGCGGTTTTCTTGTCCCACTCGCCCGGCGCCAGCGCGTTGATGCGCTCGGCCAGCGAGACGTATTCCTCGTACGGCACGATCTGATAGGCCGTATGCGTGAAGCGTTCCAGCTGGGCCTGCACGGCGGCGATGACGCGCGGGTGGCGGTGCCCGGTGTTCAGCACGGCGATTCCGCTGGCGAAGTCGATGAAGCGCCGTCCTTCGACGTCCCACAGCTCGGCGTTGAGCGCACGCTCGGCGTAGAAGTCGCACATGACGCCGACACCGCGCGGGGTGGCGGCGTTTTTACGTTGCTGGATTTGTTCGTTGTTCATAGGTTTTCCTTGGTTGTGTAGGTTTAGACGCCGAGCCGGTCACGCAGGCTGTACCAATAGGCACCCAGCGCCGTCAATGGAACGCGCAGGCTGCGGCCGCCGGGAAACGGCAGGTGCGGCAAGCGCTCGAAGGCCGCGAAGCCTTCGGCCTGGCCGCGGATGGCGTCGGCCATCAAACGGCCGATCAGATGGGTGAAGGTGACGCCATGGCCGGAGCAGCCCTGCGAATAAAAGATGTTGTCGGACAGCTTGCCGACTTCCGGCAGGCGCGACAGCGTCAGCGAGAAATTTCCAGTCCACGCGTAGTCGATCTTGACGTCTTTCAGTTGCGGGAAGGTGCGCCACATCTTCGGCGCGATGACCGAGGCGATGTGCGCCAGGTCGCGCGCGCCGTAAATCACGCCGCCGCCGTAAATCATGCGCTTGTCGCCGGACAGGCGGAAATAATCGAGCAGATAGTTATTGTCCTCGACGCAGCAGTCGGCCGGCAGCAACTGGTCGGCCAGCCCGCCGAGCGGCTCCGTCGCCAGCACCTGGGTACCGCATGGCATCGACCGGCTGGCCAGCTTCGGTTCCAGGTCGCCGATGTAGGCATTGCATGCGACCACCACGAACCTCGCCCTGACCTGGCCGCCCGCCGTGTGCACCACCGGTTCGGCGCCACGCTCGATGCGGGTGACGGCGCTGAGTTCGTGGATCACGCCGCCGTTCCGCTCCACCGCCGCCGCCTCGCCCAGCGCCAGGTTCAGAGGATGGAAGTGCCCGCCCGAGGCATCGACCAGGATCGCGCGATAGCGGTCGGATTGCACGAACTTTCCGATTTCCCGTGGATCGTCGGTCAGCGTCAGATGCCGGTTGCCCCACTTTTCCCACAGCGCCTTGTGCTCCTCCAGCTGTCCCGCCTTCTTGCTGGTCATCGCCGCATAGACGCCGCCGTCCTTCAGATCGCATTGGATGTCGTATTTCGCCACGTTCGCGCGCAGCAGCGCGGCGCCTTCGAACATCATTTCGGCCAACGGCCTGGCCACCTCCTTGCCGTAGCTGGATTCGATGACATCGATGTCGCGCGAATAGCTGTGCACGATCTGGCCGCCGTTGCGGCCGGACGCGCCCCACCCCACCCGCGCCTGCTCGAGCACGACCACCTTGTAGCCGGCTTCGGTCAGGTGCAGCGCGGTGTTCAGGCCGGTATAGCCGGCGCCGACGACGCAAACGTCGCAGACGGTTTCGCCGAGCAGCGGCGGCCGCGACGGGGCCGGATTGGCGGATGCCGCATAGTAGGACTGGGCGTGCGAGGTGCTGGTCATTGTGAAATTATTCTTTCGGTCGAAAATGTGTCAGGATGAGCGCAGGGCCGCGCGCTGGCGGCACGCCGCGCCGAAGGCTTCGAACAAGCGCACCGACTGCGGATTGCCGGCCGCCTCCCATTCCGGGTGCCACTGCACCCCGAGCGTGAACTGGGCCAGGCCCGGCAGATGCACCGCTTCCACCACGCCGTCCTCCGCATAGGCGAGCGGCTCGACGCCGGCGCCGAGGCGGTCCAGTCCCTGTCCGTGCAGCGAGTTGACCGCGAACGCTGGCTCCCCGATCAGGTCGGCGAACCAGGTGCCGGGCACGGGCCGCACCTGGTGCGCGGCGCCGTATTGCACCTCCGGGGAGGCGTCCGGCGTTTCACGGTGGTCGGCGATGCCCGGCAGCGCGTACAGTTTCTGGTGCAGGTCGCCGCCGCGCGCCACGTTCAGTTCCTGCATGCCCCGGCAAACGCCGAAGAACGGCAGCCCCATCTCCAGCCCCAGCCGGATGATGGCGATATCGACCAGGTCCCGCCCCTGGTCGAGCTGCTTGTCGGGCGTAAGATTGTCCTGCGCGTACAGCACCGGATCGACATTGCTGCCGGCGCCGGTCAGATAAATGCCGTCGACCATGGACAGGTACTGGGCCACATCGTCCGTGCCGAAACAGGTCGGTATCAGCAGCGGCACGCAGCCGGACAGCTCCACCAGCGGGCGCATATACTTGTGGGTCATCACCTGATAGTCGTGATCGTTGCGCCGTTGCAGGCCCATCGACATCAGCACGACCGGCTTGGTGTTCGGCGCCATCATTGGTTCGACGGGAAGTTGAACACGGCTTTTTCCTGCACGCCGCTGGCCGGCCAGCGCTGCGTGATGGTCTTGCGGCGGGTGTAGAAGCGCACGCCGTCGGGGCCGTAGGCGCCGAGGTCGCCGAACAGGGAGCGTTTCCAGCCGCCGAACGAGTGATACGCGACCGGCACCGGCAAAGGCACGTTGATGCCCACCATGCCGACCTGGATATGGTCGGAGAAGTAGCGCGCGGCCTCGCCGTCGCGAGTGAAGATGCAGGTGCCGTTGCCGTACTCGTGGGCGTCGATGAGGTCCATCGCCTGTTGCAGCGTCTGCACGCGCACCACGCCCAGCACCGGGCCGAAGATCTCCTCCTGATAGATTTTCATGCCTGGCTTGACGTGGTCGAACAGGCACGGCCCAAGGTAGTAGCCGTCCTCGCAACCCGGCTCGACGGCCACGCCGCGCCCGTCCACCAGCAGCAGCGCGCCCTCGGACACGCCCTGCGCCACGTAGCCCGACACCTTGTCGAAATGTTGGCGCGTCACCAGCGGCCCCATGTCGACGCCGGCCGCCGTGCCGGGTCCCACCTTCATGGTCGCGATTTGCGCCTTCAGGCCGGCGATCACCGCTTCGGCCGTGGCGTCGCCCACCGCCACCATCAGCGGCACGGCCATGCAACGTTCGCCGCAGGAGCCGAAGGCGGCGCCCATCAGCGCGTTGACAGCGTTGCCGATGTCCGCGTCCGGCATGACGACGGCGTGATTCTTGGCCCCGCCCAGCGCCTGCACCCGTTTGCCGTGGGCGCTGCCGGTGGCATATACATATTCCGCGACCGGGGTCGAGCCGACGAAGCTGACGGCCTGCACGCGCGGATCGGAGAGCAGCGTGTCGACCGCCTCCTTGTCGCCGTTGACGACGTTCAGCACGCCCGGCGGCAAGCCCGCCTCGAACGCCAGCTGGGCGATGAACAGCGTGGAAGACGGATCGCGCTCCGAAGGCTTGAGCACGAAGGTGTTGCCGCAGGCGACCGCAAGCGGCCACATCCAAAGAGGCACCATCGCCGGGAAATTGAACGGCGTGATGCCGGCCGCCACGCCCAGCGGCTGGAACTCGCTCCACGAATCGATCGCCGGCCCGACGTTGCGGCTGTGTTCGCCCTTCAGCAGTTCCGGCGCGTAGCTGGCGTATTCCACATTCTCGATGCCGCGTTGCAGTTCGCCCATCGCATCGCTGAGCACCTTGCCGTGCTCGTTGGTGATGAGTTGGCAGATATGCTCCGCGTGCTGCTCCAGCAGCTGCTTGAGCTTGCTCATCACCCGCGCCCGCTTCAACGGCGGCGTATTGCGCCAGGCGGGAAACGCCCGATGCGCGGAGGCGATGGCGGCCTCGACGGTGGTCTTGTCGGCCAGTGCGACCCGCCGTTCGACGGCGCCGGTGGCGGGGTTGTAGACGTCCTGCGCGCGCTCGCCGCCGGAAATGAGTTCGCCGTCGATGAAGTGGCCGATGGTGTGTTTGTTTGGCATAGTCATATTGTCGAATGATAGATCAAGCGGTGGCGTTGAGGGCGTCGCCCAGGGCGTTGACCAGGGAATCGATCTCGGCGCGGCTGGCGATGAAAGGCGGCGCGAGCTGGATCGTGTCGCCGCCGCAACGCACGTAAAAGCCTTTTTCCCAACAGCGCCTGGCGATCTCGATGGGCCGGCGCGCCGGCTCGCCCGGCAGGGACGCGATCGTGACGCCCGCCGCCAGGCCGTAGTTGCGGATGTCTGCCACATGGCGCGCGCCGCGCAAGCCGTGCACCGCATCCTCGAAATGCGGAGCCAGCGCTTGCACCCGTTCGATCATGTTCTCGCCGACCAGCACATCGAGCGCCGCCAGAGCTGCCGCGCAGGCCACCGGGTGGGCCGAATAGGTATAGCCGTGCGCGAACTCCACCATGTAATCGGCGCCGCCGGCGTGCATGAAGGTGTCGTAGATATCCTTTTTGGCCAGCACCGCGCCGAGCGGCTGCGCGCCGTTGGTCACCTGCTTGGCCAGGTTCATGATGTCCGGCGTCACGCCGAAGGCCTCGGCCGCCGTGTAGGCGCCGATGCGGCCGAAGCCGGTGATCACTTCATCGAAGATCAGCAGGATGTTGTGCGCGTCGCAGATCTCGCGCAGCCGCCGCAGGTAGCCCGCCGGCGGAATCACCACGCCCGCCGATCCGGAAATTGGTTCCACGATCACCGCCGCGATGTTGGAGGCGTCGTGCAGTGCGATCAGATCAAGCAGCGCGTCCGCCAGCTCCACGCCGTGCTGCGGCAAGCCGCGCGAGAACGCGTTCTCCTTCAACAGCGTGTGCGGCAGATGATCGGCCTGTACGCCCTGCCCGAACAGCTTGCGGTTGCCGCCGATGCCGCCGACCGAGATGCCGCCGAAGTTGACGCCGTGGTAGCCCTTTTCCCGCCCGATCAGCAGCGTCTTGCTGGCCATGCCCTTGGCGCGCCAGTAGGCCCGCGCCATCTTCAGCGAGGTGTCCGCCGACTCCGATCCCGAACCGGTGAAGAACACGTAGTCCAGGCCGGCCGGCGTCAATTCCTTGAGCCGGTTGGCCAGCGCGAACGACAGCGGATGGCCATGCTGGAAGGCGGGCGAATAATCGAGCGTAGCGATCTGGCGGCCGACCGCTTGCGTGATCCGCGCGTTGCCATGGCCCAGCCCCGTGCACCACAGGCCGGACAGGCCGTCGAACACCTTGCGTCCATCCGAGTCGGTGTAATACGCGCCTTCGGCGGCCACAATCATGCGCGGCTCGGCCTTGAAGCTGCGGTTGCCCGAGAACGGCATCCAGTGCGCCTCAAGCCAGGCGGCGTCGGTCCGGTGCATCTCGTTTGTATCCATATTTTCTCCTTGCGATAAATGTTGTGCGACGGTCCTACAAGAGGTCCCGCATTCTGTGGTACAGCATGCCCAGCACCAGCGACGGCGTGCGCAAGGCCGCGCCGCCGGGAAAGCGCCGATGCCGCAGCCGCGCCAGCAGATCGAAACCGCCGGCCTGGCCCGCGATGGCGTCCGCCGCCAGCTTGCCCGCCATGCCGGTCAGCGCCAGGCCGTGTCCGGAGAAGCCCTGCAGGTAGTACACATTCTTGTCGACCCGGCCGAAGTCCGGGGCGCGGTTCATGGTGATGTCGACGAAGCCGCCCCAGGCATATGGCACCGCCAGGTCCGCCAATTGCGGGAACACCGCCAGCATGCGCCGCCGCATGCTGGCGGCCAGATTGATCGGGGTGGCGCCGCCGTAGCTGGCGCGGCCGCCGAACAGCACGCGGTGATCGGCCGTCGGGCGGAAATAGTCGAGCGCGAAATTGTTGTCGCACACGGCGGCGCGTTGCCGCACCAGCGCCGCCGCGCGTTCCGGGGCCATCGCCTCGGTGGCGATGATGTAGGTCCCGACCGGCATGATGCGGTCGCCGATGCCAGGCGCCACCGCCGTGCCGAATTCGTTCAGGTAGACATTCCCCGCCAGGACCACGAAGTCGCAGGCCACCTCGCCATGCGCGGTGCGCACCACAGGCTGCGCGCCGCGCTCGATGCCGCTCACCGGCGACTGCTCGTAGATGAGCACGCCGGCCGCTTGCGCCGCCCGTGCCAGCCCCAGGCAGTATTTGAGCGGATGCAGGTGCCCCGATTGCGAATCGAACACGCCGGAATGAAAGCGCTCGCTGGCGATCCAATCGCCGATGTCGCGCGCGCCCACGGTCTGCATTCGATAGCCGTAGCGGTGCGCCAGATGCTCCGCCGACTCGGCCAGCGCGCGCCCCTTGCGGGCATTGACGGCCAGGTGCAGGTAGCCGGGCGAATAGTCGCAATCGATCCCGTGGTCGGCTATACGCCGCTGCAACAGATCGAGTCCGTCCACCGATATTCGCCAGGCCTGCCGCGCGTCCTCGGCCCCGAGCTGTGCGCCGATCTCCTCGTCGTTGGCAAAGCCGACGATGACCTGGCCGCCGTTGCGGCCCGAGGCGCCCCATCCGGCGGCGCGTGCCTCCAGCACGGCGACCGACAGGCCGCGCGCGCGCAGTTCCAAAGCCGCCGACAGACCGGCCAGCCCCGCACCGACCACGCACACATCGACCTTTACCCGTCCCGCCAGCGGCGCGTTGACGGGCGGGCGAACCACGCTCGCCTCATAAAACGAGTGTTGCGTCAACGAGAAGTCGCGCTTGAGCAGCGTTGAGCCGAACATAAAAATCCTTGTCTTGGGTGTCAGCCGACCTGTATCCAGGTCGTCTTCAACTCCGTGTACTTGTCGAAGGCGTGCAGCGATTTGTCGCGGCCGTTGCCGGATTGCTTGTAGCCGCCGAAGGGCACCGTGATGTCGTCACCGTCGTACTGGTTGACATGCACAGTGCCGGCACGCAGCGCGCGCGAGGTCCGGATCGCCTTGCCCAAGTCCGAGGTCCACACCGCCGCCTGCAGCCCGTACGGCGTGGCGTTGGCCTGCCGCACCGCCTCGTTCACGTCGCTGAAGCCGAACACCGACAGCACCGGCCCGAAAATTTCCTCGCGCGCGATGCGCATGCCGGCGTCGACCTGGTCGAACAAGGCCGGCTCGATGTAGTAGCCGCCGCTGCCGGCGCGCGCCCGCGCTCCGCCGGCCAGCAAGCGCGCGCCATCCCGCTTGCCTTTGTCGATGTAGCCGAGCACCGTCTCCAGCTGGGTGGCGTCGACGATGGCGCCCATCACGCTGGCCTCATCCAGCGGGTCGCCCGGCTGGAACGACGGCAGCAGGTCCAGCGCCTTTTCAAGGAAGCGGTCCTTGATCGACTCCTCGACGAACAAGCGCGATGGCGCGTTGCAGCTCTCGCCCTGGTTGAAATAGATCGAGCCGATGGACGCCGCCACCGCAGCGTCCAGGTCCGGGCTATCGGCGCAGACGATATTGGCTGATTTGCCGCCCAGCTCAGTCCACGCGCGCTTCAGGTTGGAGCGGCCCGCCATCTGCAGTATCTGCTTGCCGACCCCGGTGGAGCCAGTGAAGCCGATGCAATCGACGTCCATATGCAGCGCCAGCGCGGCCCCGGCCTCATGTCCATAGCCTGGCAGCACGTTGAACACGCCGGGCGGCAGGCCGGCCTCCAGTGCTATCTCAGCCAGCCGCAAGGCCGTCAGCGGCGATTTCTCGGACGGCTTCAGCACCACGCTGTTTCCAGCCGCCAGCGCCGGCCCGATCTTCCACGCGGCCATGATCATCGGATAATTCCATGGCACGATAGCGGCCACCACGCCGACCGGCTCGCGGGTGATCAGCGCCAGGCTGCTCTCCGCCGTAGGAGCGATCTCGTCGTACACCTTGTCGACCGCCTCGCCGTACCAGCGCAGGCAGTCGGCGCTGGACTTCACATCCACGCTCAGGCTGTATTGAATCGGCTTGCCCATGTCCAGCGTTTCGAGCAGCGCCAGTTCCTCGCCATACTGCTGCACCAGGTCGCCGAAGCGGATCATGACGCGTTTGCGCCGCGCCGGCGCCATGCCGGACCAGCGCCTGTCCTCGAAGGCGGCGCGCGCGGCCGCCACCGCCAGATCCACATCGGCGCCGTCGCAGCGCGCCACCGCGCCGAGCAGACGGCCGTCGACGGGCGACAGATTGTCGAAGCGCTCTTCACCCTTGGCCCATACCCGCTCGCCGTCGATGAAGGCGCGACCGTCGATCGCCAGCGTCTGTGCTTTTTTATGCCATGTCATGCCGAGCTCCCTTCAATGTCAAACATGCAGCAACAGGTGCTCGCGTTCCCAGGGGCTGATCACGGTCATGAATTCCTGGTGCTCCAGATCCTTGATGGCCGAGTACACATCCACGAACCGTTCGCCCAGCACGCCGCGCAGCTGGTCCTCGGCGCGCAAGCGCTGCAGCGCTTCCGGCAAGCCCTGCGGCAATTCCACCTGCAAGTCGTAGGCGCTGCCGACCATCATCGGCGCCGGCTCCAGCTGTTCCGTCATGCCGAGGTAGCCGCAGGCGAGCGTGACCGCCAGCGCCAGATAGGGATTGGCGTCGGCGCCGATGATGCGGTTCTCGACGCGCCGGTCCTCCACCCCGGACTCCGGCACGCGGAATCCGACGGTGCGGTTGTCCATGCCCCACTGGATGTTGATCGGCGCGGCCGTGTGGCGCACGATGCGCCGGTAGGAATTGACATACGGCGCGACAATGGCCATGGCCGACGGCATGTAGCGCTGCAGGCCGCCGATGTAATGCTTGAAGATCGGCGCCGCCGAACCATCGGCCGCGCTGAAAATGTTGCGGCCGGTCTTAGTATCGACCACGCTTTGATGCACATGCATCGCCGATCCCGGCTCGCCGGCCATCGGCTTGGCCATGAAGGTGGCGTACATATCGTGCTTGAGCGCCGCCTCGCGCAAGGTGCGCTTGAAGAAAAACACCTTGTCCGCCAGGCTGAGCGGATCGCCGTGCAGGAAGTTGATCTCCATCTGGCCGGCGCCGATTTCATGGATCAGCGCATCCACGTCGAGATTCATCAGATCGCAGTAATCGTAGATGTCCTCGAACAGGGGATCGAACTCGTTGACGGCATCGATGCTGTAGACCTGGCGGCTGGTTTCGGCGCGGCCGCTGCGGCCGATCGGCGGCTTCAGCGGCAGGTCCGGGTCGATGTTTTTCGCCGTCAGGTAGAACTCCAGCTCCGGCGCCACCACCGGACGCCAGCCCCTGTCGGCGTACAACTTGAGCACGCGCCGCAGCACCGAGCGCGGCGCGAAGTCGACCAGCTTGCCGTCGGCGAAATAGCAATCGTGGATCACCTGCGCGGTCGGATCGGTGGCCCACGGCACCATGGTGATGGTGGTCGGATCGGCCTTGAGGATCATGTCGCGGTCAGTGGTCGAGATGGCGCGGTCGTAGCCGGGGTTTCCGGTCGGGTAGTTGCCGGTGACGGTCATGCCCAGCACAGCCTCGGGGATGCGCATGCCGCGCTCCTGGGTGAATTTGGCGCGCGGCAGGATTTTCCCGCGCGCGACGCCGGTCAGGTCGGGGACCAGGCACTCGATTTCCGTGACCCGTTTTTCATTCAGCCACTGGTCCATGTCGGCGTAACTAAAGTTTTCGCGAATTGCCATAAAGTCCCCTGATTTAAGCCTTGCTGTCCACCAGCGCCGCGCAGGCGCGCGCGCACAGCGTCACGCCTTCCCGTATGACGGATGCCCGCCAAGCGGGGTCGGACGGTATGAAAGCTTCCCGATATTCCGCCTGCGCCTGCTCGAAGGCGGCGCCGGTGGCAGCCTGGCGGCGCATCCACGCCATGCCCAAGTGGACGCGCTGCATGCGGCGCCGCTCCAGCGTACCGAACTCGATGGCGGTGGCGGACACCGCGCAGCCGGGCAGCACCTCGGCGAACGCCTGTATCATCAGACCCTGATAGGTCGCCAGCGCGGTGTGGGTGGAGCCGGCGCCGCTCAACGCCGCCTCGCCCCATATCGCGATGGCGCGTTCGCGGCCAGGGGTGCCGGGCGCGTCCTGGTTGATCATGAACGGCATGCCGTAGGGGCCGATGCCGGTGTGCAGGTCGGCCAGCACGCAGCGCTTGGCGTTGCCGAGGTGGCGTTGCAGCACCTGCCGCAACGCCAGGTTCGACCATTCCGATTGGGCGCCGCCGTAGAAAATACCGTCCGCATGCAGATACTGGCCGCCGTTGAAGGCGGTCGAAAACGCTTGCTCGCCGACCCGCGCGCGATAGGCGTCCATCGCGGCGAACACGCGCGCCAGTTCGGCCTCGCTCCAGTCTTCCAGCATCAATTGCGGATGCAGTTCGGCGTAGCCGCTGTTGACCGGCGCAGGCGACTGGAAATCGATGAAGTTGCGATTCAGGTCGACGTTGTTTTCGGTGCCGCGCTGCCAGTGGGCGAAGCCCCATGGATTGACCGCGTGTATCAGCAGCACGGCGGAGCCGGCCGGCAGCGTGCCCGGGCCTTGTTCCCGCAACCACGCCGTTTGCACGGCCGACCCGGCGTAGCCTTCGATGCCGTGGGTGCCGCTGGCGATCACCAACACATCCCGCGCATCCGGATCGCCGAAGCGCAGCGCATCCATCCACAACGGCGCGCCATCGGGGCCATCGAGAGGATGGCGCAGGCTGTCGATCCGGCCGCCGCGCAGTGCGGCGGCATCCAGCAAGGCGGCGCGCGCCTGTTGATAGGTGGCGGCGAAGCCGTCGATTGATTCGGCGGCGCTGGGCGTGCCGGAGTTGGTTTTTTGAGTCGTCATGCAGCCGATGTTAGGCGGGTCGGCAAGGACAGGCAATAGCCGTTCCGGGCTATTCGGCGTCGGTTAACTAACGTTGCGTGGGGGCCTGGTAGCGCGCCAGCGGATCGATGTCGGTGTCGGGTTCGGCGAACGGTATGCATTGAATGAACAGCGAAAACAGTTCGGCTTGCGAGCTCGTCTCAAGCTTGTGGTGAATGCTTTTGCGCTGGTTGCGGATGGTGCCTTCGGCCGTGTGCAGGCGCGCCGCCGTCTGCGCCGACGAGTACCCGCTGAGCATGTAGAACACCACCTCCCGCTCGCGCTTGGTGAGCAGCGAGGCGCCGAAATTGTCCATCGTCGACTGCACCTGCCGGTGCACCAGGCGGTCGGTCTCGCTGGGCGGCTGCGGCGTCGCCAATTGATGATGGCGGCGCATGGCGGCGAACAACAGCGGCAGCGCCAGGCGCACCCGGGGCAGCTCGGCGGCGCTGAACGGCGGACTGCCTTCTTCACGCCCGAGACAGAACGCGATCGAGTGGCGCTCGTCGATGCGCCACAGGATGTCGATGGTGTCGATCAGATGGGTGTTGTGGAAAAAGCAGCGGTAAAACTCGCTCTGATAAAAATCGTCCGGCACGTAGGAGGCCATCGCATACGCGCCATCGGCCTGCCCCCGCTGGAACATCTGGTAGACCGGATCGAGCGCGTAGGGGCCGTCGAGGTAGGCGGTTTCACGCGCGCCACGATGGCGCGCCGCGTCGGCCTGCACCGACAGGTAGCGCGGCCGCTGCTCGACCGAATAGGCCAGCACCACGCCCATCTCGGCGTCGACCAGGGTGCGCAGGAAGCCCAGGGCGGCGCTATAAAAGCCCGCTTGACCCACACCGCCGGCCAGCGCGGCGAGCCCGCAGATGCCCTCGATGTCGAATGTGAGTGTGGCGGCGGGTGGGAGCGCCGGATCGGAGGAATCGGGCGTCATGTCAGACTTGGTCATCGTATCGGTGTGGTAAGAATCACGCATGTCCCCGGCGGGATATATCTAATGCTTTCGTAACAGTTATAACATAGTTCCATGCGTTGCGGAATGCCCGGAGCGGGGCAAAACCGGACCTGACACTCTCTCAATAAAATGGAGTACCACATGGCCTTTAGTAAGTCATCCTCTCGCGGGGTTCGCCGTTTATCGATGCTGACGGTTGGTGCCGCCATCGGCATTTCCGCCACAGCGCAAACCTCGGCGCCGACCGATGCGCAGCCGGAGGCCAAGCCAGGCGTCGACCAGGTCGTGGTCACCGCCGCCAGGCGTTCGCAGCTGCTGAGCGATGTCGCCGGCTCGGTGACCGCCATGAGTGGCCTCAAGCTTGAACAACTGGGCATGGAGACGGCGGAAGATGTGTTCAAACTCAGTCCGGGGGTGCAGTTCAACAAAGGCAACGCGGACGGCGCCTTGTACAGCATCCGCGGCATCGGCACCAACACCTCGTCGGACAACGTTGTCTTCGGCCAGGCGCCGACCGGCATCTACATCGACGACATCCCGTTCACCGATCCCTACGTTTTCATCTCCTCGCCCGACATCGCGCCGTTCGACCTGGAACGGGTGGAGGTCCTGCGCGGCCCGCAGGGCGCGCTGTATGGCTCCTCGTCGCTGGGCGGCGCGGTACGCTACCTGTTCAACAAACCCAACCTGGACAACACCGAATTCAGCGTGATGAGCGGTTTCTCCAGCGTCGCCGGCGGCGGCAACGGCTACACCGCGAACACCATGGCCAACCTGCCCTTGTCCAAGGGCGTGGCGGCGCTGAGGATGGTGCTCACCAGCCGCAAGGACGCCGGTTATGTCGACAACCTCGGCACCGGCCGGAACGACATCAACGCCAACCGCGCAGACGCGGGCCGCGCCATCCTCGCTTTGAAGCCGATGCAGGGGCTGGACATCACGGCAACCTATATGACGCAGCGCAGCCGCCAGGACGGCACCAGCGCCGTCAGCCCTTCGGCCGACAGCCTGACCGTCGACACGCCCACCGACGCCCACGTCAAGTCCCGCGTGACGCTGGCCGACGTGCAGGTGAACTGGGAGCGCAACGGTCTGCGCCTGACCTCCATCACCGGCTACCAGACCAAGCGCCGCGACCAGGTCAACGACGTCAGCTATCTGCTGGTGCCGGACTTCACCATGTATGGCGGCATCGAGTATCCCAACGTCGACCGCGCCATCAACGACGAACCGCGTCATTCGAATTCGTTCACCCAGGAATTCCGCCTCGCCTCGGCGCATCCGGACCGGCTGGACTGGCTGATCGGCGCATTCCATCAGAAAGCGAATTTCTTCCGCGGCCAGAGCATCACGCTGCCCGGCGCCAACGATCCGGAGAACCTGCCCGGCGACGAATATTTCGCCACCGTGCGCACCGGTACGGCCGTTGAAAATTCGCTGTTCGCCGACCTGGACTGGAAAGCGACGCCGCAATGGTCGCTCGGCGCCGGGGCGCGCTACTTCAAGACCAAGGTCGATTTCGACCGCTCCAACTACGGCGCCCCGTTCACCCATTTCAGCGACAGCGACAACGGCGTCACGCCGAAATTCAGCACCCGCTATGCCTTTACGCCGGCCGTATCGGTGTATGCCACGGCATCGCGCGGCTACCGCTTCGGCGGCATCAACACGGTGGGGCTGCTGCCCTATAAGTCGGACTCGCTGTGGAACTACGAAACCGGCGTGCGGCTGCAGCCCAACCGCGATCTCAACCTCAGCCTGAGCGGCTTCGTGCTTGACTGGAAGGACATCCAGGTCTCCAGCGCCGACAGCAACGGCTTCGTCATCATCTCCAACGTCGGCAAGGCCAAGTCGACCGGGCTGGAAGCCACGTTCGGCTGGCGCGCCAGCCAGGCGCTGCGGATCAACGGCAGCCTGGCCTACACCGACGCCACGATCAGATCCGACTTCGTTTCCGCCTCCGGCGTCGCGGTCGACTCCGGCACCCGTCTGCCGGGCGTGGCCAAGCTGCAAACCACGCTTGACGGCAGCTACAACTTCGCCGGCCCGATGGACACGCAAGGCACCTTCACCACGGTGCTGCAGTATGTCGGTTCGCGCCGCGCGCAGATGGACGCCGGCCTGGTGCTGCCCGGCTATACCACCGCCGATCTGCGCCTGAACATCAGGAAAGACAATTGGGAACTGAGCGCCTACGTGCAGAACGCCGCCGACAAGCGCGGCCAGTCGTCGGCCGCGCTGAACTATTCCACCTATCTCAATCCCGGCACCGTCAACTACACCGAGTGGTATCCGATCCGTCCGCGCACCGTCGGCATGAGCTTGCGCTATGACTATTGAGGCAAGCGCGCACAAGGGCCGCATCAATCCGATGGCGACGCTGCTGGTGCTGACGCTGGTGAACGCGATGGCGCAGTCCGGCGGCACGCTGCTGGCGGCGGTGCTGCCCTTGATCAAGGACGAGTTCGGATTCTCGGACGGTCAGCTGGGGCTGTTGACCGGCTACGGCTCGGTGTTGTCGATGGCGCTGCTGGCCTTGCCGATCGCGCACTGGGCGGGACGCTACGGCGCCTCCACCATGCTGGCCGTCAGCATGATGGTCTGCGGCGTCGCCAGCGCCTTGACGGCCGGCTGCGGCGCGCTGTGGCAGTTGATCGCCACGCGCCTGGTGTCCGGCGTCGGTCCGGCGGCGGCCTGGCCGCTCGGCCAGGCGCTGGTGAGCGAACTGTATCCGCCCGAGCGGCGCGCCGGCGCCATGGCGACCTACACCGCCGGCGATTTCCTCGGCAACACGCTGCCGCTGGTGGTGGGCGGCTGGATCGCCGTCAAGTTCGGCTGGCGCACCGCTTTCATCAGTTTCGCGGCGATGATCGTGCTCACCGCGCTGCTGCAACGTTGGCTGGTGCCGAATCCTCCCATGATTTTGCCGACATCGGCGCCGGCCAAGGCCGCGGAAGCGACGCGCTGGAGCGCCGGCCTGCGCGCGCTGTGGCACGAGCGCGGCTTCGTGCAGATCACGCTCGGCTTTTCCTGGGCCTCGTTCGCGGTGTCGGGCCTGTCCAAATGGATGCCGAGCTTCTACAACCGCGAATTCGGCCTGGCGCCCGACGAGGCCGCGGCGTTCTTCGGCGGCGCCTACGCCGGCGGCGCGCTGATCGGACTGTTGCTGGGCGGCCTGCTCGGCAACCGCATCGGCGCCGACCGGCCCAACCGCATGCTGGCCTTTTGCATGGGAACCTATGCCTTGACCTTTCCCTGCATCCTCGGCGTGCTGTTCGCGCCCAACCTGAAGTTCGCCTTCGTGGCGCACGTCGCCGCCACGGTGTTCGGCGCCATGCCCAACGGACCGGTGCTGGCGATGCTGCACACCACCGTGCCGCGCCACCTGCGGGTGCTGGGCGCCTCGGTGTTCCTGCTGGTGCTGACCATGCTGGGCGACGGCGGCGGACCGCTGTTGATCGGCTTGTTCAGCGATCTGCTGCAACCGCGCTTCGGCAACGAATCGCTGAAGTACGCGATGCTGATCGTCAAGCTGTTCGGCCTGATGTTGTTCGTCCATTTGAGCCTGGCCTGGCGTAGCGCGCGAAACCAGCGCCGCCAGGACCTCGCCTCCCCTTTCACCATATTGAATCCGAAAGACACACTATGAGCGTGCCGCTGCACTCCGCCATTTTGCCGCAAGACCATTTCGACATAAAACTGCCTTCCGATCCGAAGATTTCCCCGGATGGCCGCTTCATCGCCTATACCCGCACCCGCGCCGATGTGGCCAGCGACAGCTGGATCGCCGAACTGGCCGTGATCGACCGCGAGTCCGGCGTCCGCCACGAATTGGGACCCGCCGGCCAGCCCTGCTGGGCGCCGGACAGCAAGCGCCTCGCCTTCGTCCCGGCCACGGAGGGAGCGCCGACGATCGCGCTTTGGCACGCCGGCACGCTGGCGCGCAGCGTGGTGGTCACGCTGCCGCAGCAAGCGGGCAACCTGTCCTGGTCGCCGGACGGCCGCCTGCTGGCCTTCGTGAGCCGTGTGGCCGAAGCGCCGGCGGCCGTCTCCGGTGTGGAGCCTGCGGCGTGGGAGCACCTGCGTACCCCGGCCTGGAGCGCTCCCGGCATCTATAGCGACCAGCTGGTGCGCCGGGTCGAAGGCATCGACGGCGAGATCGCCGACGGCTACCACCATATCTTCCTGCTCGACCTCGATACCGGCGCGACCCGGCAGCTGACCGATGGGCCTTACCAGCACGGCGGCCCGCTCACCGGCGTCACCAAAATGACGCTGGCCGGCCACATCTCGTGGACGCCGGATGGCCGCCACATCGTCATGTCGATGCAGCGCCCGGCGCCGCAGTCCGGCGTCTACGACCCGAAAACCACCATCGCCGCCGATGTCTACGAGTTCGCCGTCGGCGACGGCGCGGTACGCCAATTGACCGATTTCGGCGGCCCGGTGTGCCAGGCCAGCGTCTCGCCGGATGGCCGGTGGATCGCCTTCGTCGGCTTCCGCAACGAGATGAAGTCGTTCCACACCAACCTGCTGTACCTGATGCCGCGCGCCGGCGGCCCGGTGCGCGCCCTGCCCCATCCAGCCGAGATGGAAGTGCATCAGCAATTCCAGTGGCTGCCGGACAGCAGCGGCCTGCTGCTGCTGCTGCCGGACGCCGGCGACGGCTGCATCGCGCGGGTATCGCTGGACGGTGAATGGCGCACGCTGACGCGCGACGTCGGCGGTTCGGCCGCCAGCGGCTACGTGCTGTATCAGAAGGGATTTTCAGTCGCCCGCGACGGCCAGATCGCCTATCTGCGCGGCGCCGCCGCGCGTACCGACGAAGTGGCCGTGCTGGCCGCCGATGGCGGCGCCGGGCCGACGCTGAGCAACGAATCCGACTGGCTGGCGCAGCGCGCCGTGGCGCCGGTCGAGGCGATGTGGCTGGAGACCAGGCCGGGCGGTCCGCGCTGGCAGGCATGGATGCTGCGTCCCGCCGGCGCCCCCGCCGACGAGCAATTGCCGCTGATCGTCTGGTTGCACGGCGGGCCCTACCTGGCCTGGTGTCCGCATTTCGCACTGATCCCGCAAATCTGGGCGGCGCGCGGCTACGCGGTGCTGATGATGAACCCGCGCGGCTCGCTCGGCTACGGCGCGGCGTTCACGCAAGAACTGCAGCACGACTTCCCGGGACAGGACGACCTGCTGATCCTCGACGCCGTCGAGGCGGCGGTGGCGCGCGGCGGCATCGATCCGCACCGGGTGCACCTTGCAGGTGAATCGGCGGGAGGCGTGCTGACCGGCTGGCTGCTCGGCCACAGCCAGCGCTTCGCCTCGGCCTCGGTGATCTACGGCGTGCTGGACTGGACCAGCCAGGTGCTGGCGGTGGACCGGCCGGACTACTTCCCCTTCTACTGGCTGCCGGGCGCGCCGTGGAAGCCGGGCATGCAGGAACAATACTGGGCGCGCTCGCCGCTGTCGCTGGTGGACCGGGTGCGGACCCCGACGCTGGTGCTGTGCGGCGAGCGCGACTGGCGCACCCCGGTGGCGCAATCCGAGATGTACTACACCGCGCTTAAACTGTGCGGCGTCGACGCGGCACTGGTGCGCTACCCGGACGACAACCACAGTTTCGAATGGCACCCGAGCCATTGGATGGACCTGGTCGAGCAAGTCGACCGCTGGATGCGCGGGCATAGTCCTGCGCCGGCGGTCAAGCCATGAAGAAGAACTACATCAACGGCCGCTGGTCGGACGCCGTCAGCGGCGCCAGCCGCGGGATCGTCAATCCCGCCAACGGCGAAGTCATCGCCCTGGTGGCCGACAGCGGCGCCGAGGACAGCGCACTGGCGGTGGCCGCGGCCAAGGAGGCGTTCTACGGCGCCGGCGCGTGGCGCCGCATGAGCGGACCGAACCGGGCCGAGCTCCTGTATGCCGTCGCCGACACCATCAAAGCCAGGACCGAGGAACTGGCGCTGCTGGATACCGTCAACAACGGCAAGCCGCTGCGCGAGGCGCGCGCCGACGTCGCCGACGCCGTCGCCTGCTTCCGCTATTACGCCGGCCTGATCGGCAAGCCGCAGGGCGGCGTGTACGAGGTCGGCGACGGCTTCGGCGCCATGCATGCGTATTGCCTGCATGAGCCGATAGGCGTCTGCGCGCTGATCACGCCGTGGAATTATCCGCTGCTGATGGCGGCGTGGAAGCTGGCGCCGGCCCTGGCGGCGGGCAACTGCGTGGTGTTCAAGCCCAGCGAGCTGACGCCGCTTTCCGCCGTGCTGCTGTTTGAGATCTTCGACGCGGTCGGGCTGCCCGCCGGCACCGCCAACCTGGTGCTCGGCGACGGCCCCGGCGCCGGCGCGGCGCTGGCGGCCAGCCACGACGTCGACATGATCACCTTCACCGGCAGCACGCGCACCGGGCAAAGCATCGCCGCCGCCGCCGTCGGCAACCTGAAGAAGGTGGCGCTGGAACTGGGCGGCAAGTCGCCCAACCTGATCTTCGCCGACGCGGACCTGGAAGGCGCGGTCGAATGGGCGATGATCGGCATCTTTTTCAATCAGGGAGAGGTGTGTTCCGCCGGTTCGCGCATCCTGGTCGAAGCCAGCATCAAGCCGCGCTTCGTGGCGCGCCTGGCCGAACGGGCCAAGGCCATGACCATCGGCGACGGCAGGCATGACCCCGACATGGGCGCGCTGGCCTCGGAAGCCCAGATGAACAAGGTGCTCGCGGCGATCGGCGCCGCGCGGCAACAAGGCGCGACGCTTGTGTGCGGCGGCGAGCGCTATATTGAAGGCGACTGCGCGCGGGGATTTTTTGTGCGTCCCACCATCTTCGACGATTGCACCGGCGCGATGGACATCGTGCGCGAGGAGGTGTTCGGCCCGGTGGTGACGATCCAGGGCTTCACCACCGAGCAGGAAGCGATCGCCATGGCCAACGATACGCCATACGGCCTGGCCGGCGGCGTGTTCACCAGCGACGGCGCACGCGCGCTGCGCGTCATCAAGGAACTACGCGCCGGCGTCACCTGGATCAACTGCTACAACCCGACCTTCAACGAGGCGCCATGGGGCGGCTACAAGATGAGCGGATACGGCCGCGACCTCGGCGTGCACGGCATGGCCGAATACCAGCAGGTCAAGCAGGTCAACATCAATCTACAACCAGGCCCGGTCGGCTGGTATGCGCAGCGGTGAGTCTATCCATGCAAGCAACAGTCTTCGAACGTTCGCCCCCTACTCCGTCGGCCATCCGCTTCTCGCTTGAGGGCGCCGTCGACGGCTCCTTCTGGCTTGCCGACCTGCCGCCCCGTGAGCCCTTCCCGCCCTACCAGGGCGAGCACGAGGTCGACCTGGCGATAGTCGGCGGCGGCTACCTGGGCCTGTGGACCGCCATCCTGGCAAAGGAGCGCGATCCGCAGCGCGGCGTCGTCGTGCTGGAGGCGCGGCGCGTCGGTTGGGCCGCGTCCGGCCGCAACGGCGGTTTTTGCGAAGCCAGCCTGACCCACGGTGAAGAAAACGGCCGCAAGCGCTGGCCGGAAGAATACGCGCAGCTGGAGGCGCTCGGCTTGCGCAACCTCGACGAGCTGGAGGCCACCATCGCGCGCTACAACATCGATTGCGACTTCGAGCGCACCGGCTGCCTGACGGTGGCGGTCGAGCCGTACCAGGACGAGCAGTTGCGTGGAGAAGACTATCTGTCCATGGAGGCCATCCGCGCCGAAGTGAACTCGCCCACCTATTTGTCCGGCCAATGGGACAGGCATACCACCGCCATGCTCCACCCCGGCAAACTGGTGGCGGAACTGGCGCGCGTCGCCACCGGGCTCGGGGTACGGATCCATGAGCACTCCGCCGTGGACGCGATCGCACCAGCCAGCCGCGCCGATCAGGGGCGCATCCGCCTGAGGACGGCGGCCGGGTCGCTGTCGGCCACGCGCGTCGTCCTGGCGACCAACGTTTTCCCATCGCTGCTGCGCCGCTACCGGCTGCACACGGTGCCGGTGTACGACTATGTGCTGATGACCGAGCGGCTCAGCCCGGAGCAACTGCGCAGCATAGGCTGGCAACATCGCCAAGGCATCGCCGACATGGCCAATCAATTTCATTATTACCGGCTCAGCCGCGATAACCGTATCCTGTTCGGCGGCTATGACGCAGTGTACCGTTACGGCAAAGCGGTCGACGACGCCTACGATCTGCGGCAGGCATCCTTCGAGCGCCTGGCGAGCCATTTCTTCACCACCTTCCCGCAGCTCGACGGTCTGAAGTTCAGCCATCGCTGGGGCGGCGCGATCGACACATCGACGCGCTTCTGCGCCTTTTTCGGCTCCGCGCGCGGCGGCAACATCGCCCACGCGGCGGGCTTCACCGGACTGGGCGTGGGCGCCACCCGCTTCGCCGCCAACGTCCTGCTCGACAAGATCGACCGGCTCGACACCGAACGCACCCGGCTGCGCATGGTGCGCGAGATGCCGCCGCCGTTCCCGCCGGAGCCGTTCGCCTTTCTCGGCATCCAGGCCACGCGCTGGTCGATGGACCGCGCCGACCACAACGGCGGCAAGCGCAACCTGTTCCTGCGCGCCATGGACGCCGTCGGGCTGGGGTTCGACTCATGACGACCTTCTTCGAACTCGCGGGCAATCTGGTGGTGCAGGCGTCGGCCGTGACGCTCGATCATGCGTCGCCGCCGGCAGGCAAGATACTCGCCGGCGAGCCGCGTATCGGCACCGCCGTGCTTGGCGCCATGGGCGACTACGCGATCGGTGTCTGGGAGATCACGCCTAGCGTGACAACCGATATCGAAGCCGATGAATACTTCATCGTCCTGTCGGGCGCGGCGACGGTGAGCTTCGACGACGGCTCGCCCGCGCTGCGTTTGAGCGCGGGGTCGGTCGGGCGGCTGGCGGCCGGCACCGCCACCATCTGGAACGTCACCGAGACACTGCGCAAGATCTACATCGCCTAGCTATCAAAGAAAGAAACGGCATGATTCATTTCAAACAGAAGTTGCAGGATCCAACATTGCTGCGCCAGCAGTGCTACATCGACGGCGCGTGGCTCGACAGCGGCGCCACCCTGGAGGTAAGCGACCCGGCAAGCGGCGCCCCGCTCGGCACCATACCGGACATGGGCGCCGAGGAGACGGCGCGGGCGATCACCGCCGCCAATCTTGCCTGGCCGGCCTGGCGCAAGAAGACCGCCAAGGAGCGCGCCGCCTTGCTGCGCGGATGGCACGACCTGATGCTGCGGCACGCCGACGACCTGGCGTTGATCCTCACCACCGAGCAGGGCAAGCCGCTGGCCGAGTCCAGGGCGGAAATCGCCTATGCCGCCTCGTTCATCGAGTGGTTCGCCGAGGAAGGGAAGCGGGTGGCTGGCGAAACACTGGCGTCGCCATGGCCCGACCGGCGCCTGGTCGTCACCAGGGAACCGGTCGGCGTGTGCGCCGCGATCACGCCGTGGAATTTCCCGTCCGCGATGATCACGCGCAAGGCCGGCCCGGCGCTGGCGGCGGGCTGCTGCATCGTCGTCAAGCCGTCCGAGTTGACGCCCTACTCCGCGCTGGCCTTGGCGGTGCTGGCGGAACGCGCGGGCATTCCACCCGGGGTATTCAATGTCGTCACCGGCTCCGCGCACGCGATCGGCGGAGAGCTGAGCGCCAACCCGGCGGTGCGCAAGCTCAGCTTTACCGGTTCCACCGCCGTCGGCCGGATACTCATGGCCCAGAGCGCGGCCACGGTCAAGAAGGTATCGCTGGAACTGGGCGGCAACGCGCCATTCATCGTGTTCGACGACGCCGACCTGGATGCGGCGGTCGAGGGCGCGATCGCCGCCAAATACCGCAATTCAGGCCAGACCTGCGTTTCCGCGAACCGGCTGTATGTGCAGGACGGCGTCTACGACGCCTTCGCCGCCAGGCTGGCCGACGCGGTGCGCAAGCTCAAGGTGGGCGCTGGCACCGAGCCGGGCGTGACGCAAGGCCCGTTAATCGAGGAGAAGGCGGTGCGGAAGGTCGAGGCGCACATCGCCGACGCGCTGTCGAAAGGCGCCCGGGTGTTGGTCGGGGGGCGGCGCCATGCGCTCGGCCATGGTTTCTTCGAGCCCACCGTGCTGGCCGACGTGGCGCCGGACATGCTGGTGGCGACCGAAGAGACCTTCGGTCCGCTGGCGCCGCTATTCCGTTTCAAGGAAGACGCCGAGGTGGTGGCGATGGCCAACGATACCGAATTCGGTTTGGCCGCCTACTTTTATTCGCGCGATATCGGCCGCGTCTGGCGCGTCGCCGAAATGCTGGAAACCGGCATGGTCGGGGTCAATACCGGCATACTCTCGAATGAGATCGCGCCGTTCGGCGGCGTCAAACAATCAGGCTTCGGCCGCGAGGGTTCGCGCCACGGCATCGAAGACTACCTGGTCATCAAATACATTTGCCTGGGCGGCATCTGACCGGGGCGCTTGGGCAGCGACCGCTCCAAGCGTCCGCTAAGCCATCAAGGCGCGGCGCCTGGCCTCGGCCACCGCATCCTCGCGCTTGTTGACCTCGAGCTTGCCGAAGATGGATTTCAAGTGCTGCTTCACCGTTTCCGGCGACAGCATCAGCGTCTTGGCGATCATCTTGGTGGTCTGGTCCTTGGCCAGCTCGCACAGCACGTCCAGCTCGCGGGGCGTGAGTCCGGCGGCGGCGTTGGAGCGCACCCGGAAGCGCGCCTCCCATGCCGCAACCACCCGGCCGGCCCATGCCGCGGCCGGGCCGCCGTCCTGTTCCGCGACCAGGCGCAGCTGCGCCGCCAGGTCCGCGCCGAAGCCGAGGAACATCTGCACCGCGCCGCACTTGCCCGCCATCGACAAGGCCGCCAGCAGATCGGCGCGCGCAGCCGTCGCGTCGCCGCGAAGCCGCGCGACCCGGTTGCGCATCAATAGAGCGGTGATCTCGGCCAGCCTGAAGCCGCCGCTTTGCGCCAGTTCCAGCAGGGTCGCCGCGCACGCCGCCGCCGCGTCGACATCGTCCGCTTGCAGCCGCAGGAAAAAGCAGGCCCGCGCCAGCGCTTCGACTTCCGACCACGGCAGCGCGAACGGCTGGTGCGCCAGCCGCCAGGCCGCTTCCAGCTTGACGCTGTCGGCCAGCCGCAGCGCCTGCTCCACCGCGCCCGACGACAACGCGACTTCGATCTGCGCGGCGGCCGCCACCATGCCGAGGTGCGGCAGGCTTTCCTCGAAGGCGTACAGGCGCGCCGCTTCCAGCAATTCCAGCGCCTCGGCCGGCTGTCCCAGCGCCGCCGCGCACATCGCCGGGTCGACCATCAGGCCGATGTGGATCTCGAACATATTGAACGATTCGGACGGCATGATGGCGGCGAATTCGTCGCGCGCCCGCTCCAGCTCGCCGCGCTGGAACAGGATACGGGCTTGCAGCACCGTGGTGATCTGCCCCAGGAACTGGGTGCGGAAATTGACGAAATTGGCGTCCTGCCGCAGCAGGTCGTCGATGATGCGCTCCGCCAGCTCCAGCTCGCCGCGCGCGTAGGCATTGCGCGCCTGGTACATCCAGACGAAGGGCTGGGTGTTGCCGAAGTCGGCGTTGGCGTAGACGTGACCGATCTCCAGCGTGCGCCGCTCGCAGCGCTCGACCGGGCCGTAGCGGTGCAGCATGGTGATCTCGATCGCCAGGCACAGGCACAGCACCCGCGTGTCGGCGGCATAGCGGTGGCGCGCGATCTGCTTGGCGGAGGCGATCACCGGCCAGGGGAAGAACTCCACGCTTTGCTCGGAGCCGAGCAACAGCATCATGCAGCGCGCCATCTCCAGATCGAGCAGGATGCGCTCGTCCTGGCCGGCGTCGGCATCGCCGACCAGCCGTTCGATGCGGCCGAATTCGCTGGGATTGGCTTGTCCCAGCGCCACCTGCTGTCCCAATTGCAGCAAGCGCAGCCGTGGATGGCGCTGGATGGTGGTCGCCGGCAGCTGCTGCAACAGCGCCCGCACCCGCAACGCGCCTTCGTTGACCAGCAACAGGATGGCGCCGGCCTGTTCGATCATCGACGCCGCCCGGTCCAGCCGGCCGCCGGCCACCGCGTGCTCCACCGCCGCGTAGACCCGGCCGGTGTCGGCCAGATGCTGGGCGGCGCGCAGGTGCAGCTCGGCGCGCAGGCCGGGCCTGGACAATTCCAGCGTGTCGATCAGATAGTCGCGCAGCAGCGGATGCAGGCGCGCGTGCCAGTTCGATTCATCCACCACCACGATCGGCTTCAGCGCGTGCAGGCGCTGGATCAGGCCGAGACTGTCGTCGCGCCGGCGCACCGCGTTGGCGGCGGCGACGTCGATCGTCACCAACACAGCCACCTCGGCCAGGAAGGCGATGATGTCGGCGTCCAGCGTCGAGAACACTTCCTCGGCCAGATAGTCGAAGATCTGCCGGCGCGGCATCTTGACCCGCGCGTCGACCACCCAGTCGGCCTGCCAGCCGCCGGCCGCGCTCAGCCGCACCAGTTGCAGCGCGAACGGCCAGCCGTCGGCGTAGGCGGCGACCTGGTGCACCGCTTTGCCGGGCAGGTAATCCTGCAGCAAGGCGCGGGTTTCGTCAAAGCTGAAGCGCAGGAACTCGGCGTCGATCAGCCGCACCTTGCCGGCCAGCTGCATCCGGGTCAGCGGCAGATTCGGCAACTCGCGGCTGGCCATCACCAGGCTGACATTGGGCGGCGCCGCCAGCGCGATGGCGTCGATCAATTCGTCCACGCCGGGACACGACGCGGCCTCGTATTCGTCGAAGAAGATCGCCAGCGGTTCGGTGATGCTGGCCACCCAGGCCGCGACGTCGGCCACCAGCCGGCCGCTGTTGTGGCTGGCCAGCTGGCTGGCCGCCAGCGCCCCCAGCAGGCTGGCGCAGAAAATGTCCGGATCGCCGTCGCCCGCCTCGCAGTTGAGCCAGGCGGTGCGCATGCCGCGCTGCCCCAGCCGCCGCGCCAGTTGCGCCAGCAGCGTGGTCTTGCCGAAGCCGGCTGGCGCCACCACCACCGTCAGCCGCGCGGTGCTGGGCGGCGCCGACAGGATGCGTTCGATCAGGCGCTCGCGCCATACCGCGTCGTCGATGTGCACGATGGGCTGGAATTTGCGCGCCAGCGGCGCATCGCTGCGGACATCGTTCGGCGGGAGGGAATCGGTCATGGCTGGGCGTTGGCTATCTGTTTTCGAAATGTAACACAAACCATCTAAACCGTTTACGACGCCCCCGGTTGCGGCGGGTTTGTCGCCATCCCCCCCGAAAATCGGCCCCCCATCCCCCGCCGTTGGCGTTGCGCCGCGCTGCCGCCGCACGCACACTGTACTGAACAACAACGCCATTCAATCACCGGGAGCAGTCAGATGAAGCACTTGGACCGCAGCACGCACGATCGTCAGCCACGTCACTCCACCCCGCCGCCCGACGCCCGGCGACGACGCCTGAAGCCGCTGCCGCTGGCCATCGCGCTGGTGTTGGGCGGCGGCCAGGCCTGGGCCCAGACCGCGCCGGACGCCGCCGACGATGGCCAGCCCAAGCTGGAAACCATCGTGGTCAAGGCGCAGCGCCGTGCCGAACGCCTGCAGGACGTTCCGGTGGCGGTCAAGGCGTTCTCGGCGCAACAGATCGAGGACGCCGGCATCAAGAACACCGAAGACTTCATCGCCATGACGCCCAACGTCTCCTTCGATAACTCCTTCACCTACGGCAATTCCTTCGTCGTCATCCGTGGCGTCACCCAGGTCAACAACGCCGATTCGCCGGTGGCGGTGGTGGTCGACGGCGTGCCGCAGAACAACCAAAAGCAGCTGAAGATGAATCTGTTCGATGTGCAGAGCATCGAGGTGCTGAAGGGGCCGCAAGGCGCGCTGTACGGCCGCAACGCCATCGGCGGCGCGATCAACATCGAAACCAAGCAGCCGCGCGACAAGTTCGAAGGCTTCGCCGGCGTGGAGGTCGGCAACGGCGGCGCCAGGCAGGTGTCGGCGGGCATCGGCGGCGCGCTGGTTGAGGATCTGGTGATGTTGCGCGTGGTGGGCCAGAGCAAGCAGGCCGATGGCTTGATCGGCAACACCTACCTGAACCAGAAGGTCGACCAGCTCGACCACGACAACGCGGTGCGCGCCACGCTGACCGTCAAGGCGGCCAGGGACGTCAATCTCGATTTCCGCATCGGCGTCACCGACTTCGCCGCCGGCGCCGTGTGGGACAGCCAGATCAACCAGCCCGGCACCGCCGGCAACCCGAACGACATCCGCGACCCGCGCAGCAGCCTGCTCGGCAAGTCCGACGGCAAGACCACCGACGCCAGCTTCAAAGCCGAGATCGAGACCGGACTGGGCGTGATCAGCGCGATCACCGGCTACACCAAGCTGACCGAAAACTACCGCGGCGACATCGACTTCAGCAATCCGATCGACCATCCGGGCGGCTTTTCCGGCTTCGGCTTCCAGCTGGGCCAGGGCCAGAACCTGGAAACCCGGATGCTGAGCCAGGAGCTGCGCATCACCTCGCCGTCGCGCGAGCGCTTGCGCTGGATCGCCGGCACCTATTACCTGAAGACCAAGCGCACTTTGCAGACCCGCGCCTTCCTCGATACCGACGGCAGCTTCGACCAGTACAACGAGGCGGCCAAGCTGCTGATCAACAAGAACGAAAGCAACGACAACACCGCCTACGCCGGCTTCGGCCAGCTCGACTACGACCTGGCCGGCGACCTGACGCTGTCGGGCGCGCTGCGCTACGACCGCGACAACCGCGACCAGACCGACCAGGCCACCGGCCTGCACCGCAAGCGCGATTTCTCCAACTGGCAGCCGAAGCTGACGCTGACCAAGAAACTCAACCCGAACGCGCTGGCATACCTGACCTACAGCACCGGCTTCCGCTCGGGCGGCTTCAACGGTCCGGACCTGCCCGACTTCGGCGCCGAAAAGCTGGCCAACTACGAAGCCGGCGCCAAGACAACGCTGCTGGGCGGCCGGCTGATCCTGAACGGCGCGCTGTTCTACTCGAAGTCGAAGAACTTCCAGTATTTCTATGTCGACGCGCTGACCGCCTCGCAGGTGATCGCCAACATCGACAAGGTCGACATCAAGGGCGCCGACATCGACTTCCGCTACCTGCCGCTGCGCGAGCTGCAACTGGACGGCGGCATCGGCGTCACCGACAGCACGATCAAGGAAAACCGTGTCGAGCCCGGCAGCATCGGCAACCACACGCCGAAAAACACGCCGTTCAAGGCCACGCTCGGCATCCAGTACGGCGCCGCCGTCGGCGCCAACCTGAAGGGCATGGTCCGCTTCGATACCGAATATCGCGGCAAGAAGTACTGGCACGCCGACAACGTGGCCGTGTCCGATCCGCTGACGCTGCTCAACCTGCGATTCAGCATCGGCGAAGCCAAGGACCAGTGGCGCGTCGGCGCTTACGTGCGCAACCTGGCGGACAAGCGCTACTACGCCGACTACACCTCGGCCAATTATTCCGGCCTGAGCTACGGCGCCGGGCAGCCGATGGACATCGGCTCGCTGGCCCAGCCGCGCACCTTCGGCCTCGAGGCCAAGTTCCGCTTCTGACGTTTTCATCCCCGTGACCACAAGGACAGATCCATGTATCGAATAGGAATTGACGTGGGCGGCACCAACACCGACGCCGTGCTGATGCGCGACGGCCAGGTGGTGCAAGCCGTCAAGGCGCCCACCAGCGCCGACGTGACCGGCGGCGTGCTGCAGGCGCTGCGCGACCTGGTGCAAGGCGCCGGCGTCGAGTACGCGTCGCTGCGCGCCGTGATGATCGGCACCACCCACTTCACCAACGCCCTGGTGGAACGACAGCACCTGGCGCCGGTCGGCATGATCCGGCTGGCGCGGCCGGCCAGCACCGGCATCCCGCCGCTGTCGGGCTGGCCCGAGGACCTGCTGGCGGCCGGCCGCCTCGACTGCCGCATCGCTGGCGGCGGCTACGAATTCGACGGCGCGGTGCTGGCGCCGGTGCAAGGCGAGGAGATCCGCGCCATCGCCGCCGAGTTCGCGGCGGCGGGGATCCGCAACATCGCCATCTCCGGCGTGTTCTCGTCGATCAACGACGCCCAGGAACGCGAGGCGGCGGCGCATGTGCTGGCGGTGCTGCCACAGGCGCGCGTCACGCTGTCGTCAGAGATCGGCCGGGTCGGGCTGCTGGACCGCGAAAACGCGGCGATCCTGAACGCCGCGCTGGGCGACCTGGGCGAGAAGACCATCAACGCGCTGCGCGCGGCGTTGCGCGAAGCCGGGGTCGAGGCGCCGTTCTACATCACGCAAAACGACGGCACGCTGATGGACGCCGAACGCGCGGCGCGCTTCCCGATCCTGACGGTTGCCTCAGGTCCGACCAACTCGATGCGCGGCGCCGCCTTCCTGTCCGGCTGCAAGGACGCGATCGTGGTCGACATCGGCGGCACCACCTCCGACGTCGGCGTGCTGGTCAACGGCTTCCCGCGCCAGACCGGCACGGCGGTTGAAGTCGGCGGCGTGCGCACCAATTTCCGCATGCCGGACGTGTACAGCCTGGGCCTGGGCGGCGGCACGCTGGTGGCGGACGATTACCAGACCATCGGCCCGCACAGCGTCGGCTTCCGGCTGCGCAGCGAGGCGCTGGTGTTCGGCGGCCGCACGCTGACCGCGACCGACATCGCGGTGGCGGCGGCCGGCGGCATCGACGGCATCGGCGACCCGGCGCTGGTGGCCGATCTCGATCCGGCGCGGGTGGCGGCCTGCCTGGCGCGCATGCGCTGCATGATCCTGGCCGCGATCGACCGCATGCGCACCTCGGACCAGCCGCTGCCGGTACTGGTGGTGGGCGGCGGCAGCGTGCTGCTGCACGGCACGCTGGGCCAGTTCGAACTGCGGCTGCCGCCCCACTTCGCGGTCGCCAACGCGGTCGGCGCCGCCATGGCCCAGGTCAGCGGCGAGGCCGACCGGGTGCTGCGGCTGGCCGACATCGGGCGCGACGCCGCCATCGCGCAAGTGCGCGCCGAGGCCCAGCAGAAGGCGCTGGAGGCCGGCGCCACGGCGGACAGCCTGGAGCTGGTCGACATCGAGGACGTGCCGCTGGCCTACATGCCCGGCGACGCCACCCGGATTCGGGTGCGCGTGGTCGGCAACCTGCAAACGACAAGCTGAGAGGACCATCCATGCGTATCATAGAAGTGCAAGACCTGGAAGCGATCGCCCTGGGCGGCGCGGTGTACGGCACCGGCGGCGGCGGCGATCCCTATCTGGGCAAATTGCTGGCGCAGCACGCCATGCGGCTGCACGGCCCGGTGACGCTGATCGACGTCGACAGCCTGGACGACGACGCGCTGGTGATCTCGGTGGCCGGCATCGGCGCCCCCACGGTGCTGCTGGAAAAGCTGCCCAACCTGGAACAGGTGCTCAACAGCTTGGCCGCGCTGGAATCCTTCCTCGGCCGCAAAGCCACCGCGCTGATGTCGGCCGAGGTGGGCGGACTCAATTCGACCATTCCGTTCTGCGCCGCCAGCGTGCGCGGCCTGCCGCTGGTCGACGGCGACACCATGGGCCGCGCCTTCCCCGAGATCCAGATGACGCTGTGCACGCTGCACGGCATCGCCGCCTCGCCGCTGGCCCTGGCCGACGAGAAAGGCAACGCGGTGATGGTGGATGCGGTCAGCAACAAGTACACCGAGCGTTTCGTCCGTTCGATCACGATGGAGATGGGCGGCTCGGCGCTGGGCGCGATGTACTCGATGGACGGCAGGCAAGCCCGGCAGGCCGTGGTCCGCGGCTCGATCGGCAAGGCGCTGGCGACCGGCCGCGCCATCTTCGAGGCGCGCGCGCGCCACGCCGATCCGGTCCAGGCGGCGCTGCTGGCCACCGGTGGCTTCCTGATCCACACCGGCAAGGTGGTCGACGTGCAGCGCGGCACCGACGGCGGCTTTTCGCGCGGCCAGGCCCGCATCGTCGGCCTCGACGGCTTCGACGGCGAGGAACTGAGCCTGCTGTTCCAGAACGAATTCCTGCTGGCGCGGCGCGGCGAGCAGGTGCTGGTATCGACGCCGGACCTGATCGTGCTGCTGGACCTGGAGAGCGGCGAACCGGTCACCGGCGAACTGCTGCGCTACGGCCTGCGAGTGGCGGTGCTCGGCATTCCCTGCGTCAGCCAGTGGCGCAGCGCGGCCGGACTGGAGCTGGTCGGGCCGCGCTATTTCGGCTACGACGTCGACTACGTGCCGGTCGAGCAGCGCCACATGAGCCGCGACGAGACGGTCGCCTGAGCGGACCTCGCTTCCTTTCCTCACTTATTCCGGGACTCCCATGAACGACTCCTCACCCGCCGCGCCCATGCTGAGCTGGCTTGGCCTGGCCACCATCTGGTTCGGCGGCATGATCAGCATCCCCTCGCTGCTGATCGGCAGCACCCTGATCGCCGGCCTCGGCTTCTGGGACACGCTGCTGGCGGCCGCGATCGGCTGCGCCGTGGTGGGCACCTACATGAGCCTGGAAAGCATCGCCGCCGTCGAGCAGCGGCGCGACACGGTGGCGCTGGCCGCCAGCGCCTTCGGCGGCAGCGGCGCGCGCATCGTGGTCGGCCTGGCGCTGGGCATCTCGCTGCTGGGCTGGTTCGGCGTGCAAAGCGCGCTGGCCGGCGCCTCGGCCGCGCGCATCCTGCAGATCTCGCTGGGCTGGAGCGTGGCGCCGCAACTGGCCTCGGTGGCGCTGGGCCTGTTCATGATGCTGAGCGCCGCGTTCGGCTTCAAATGGCTCAAGTGGCTGAACTACCTGGCCGTGCCGTGCAAGATCGCGCTGGTCGGTTTCGCGGTGTACATGGCGCTCAAGGCGAACAGCTTCGCCGAGGTGGCCGCCTACCGCCCGGCGCCCGGCGCGCGGATGGACATGATGACGGCGGTCGGCATCGCCATCGGCTTCTTCGCCGTCGGCGGCGTGATCGCGCCCGACTATGCGCGCCACGCCAAAGACCGCCGCGCCGCCGTGCTGGGCTCGCTGCTGGGCCTGATGCCAGCCGCGCTCGGGCTGGCCGCCTGCGGCGCGATGCTGGCCATCTTCCAGCACACCTATGACATCGTCGACATCTACGCCCGGCTCGGCATGCCGCTGCTGGCGCTGTCGGTGCTCATCCTGGCGACCTGGACCACCAATGTGATGAACGCGTATTCGTCCGGGCTGGCCATCACCCAGGTGCTGGGCTGGCCGGACAGCCGGCGCCGCCTTGCCACGCTGCTGGCGGGCAGCGCCGGCGCGTTGCTGGCCGGCGCCGGCATCCTCGACAACTTCATGGGCTTTTTGATGGTGCTGACGGTGACGATCCCGCCGATCGCCGGCGTGCTGGTCGGCGACTACTGGCTGGCGCGCAGCTTCGTCCGCGACGGCCACCGCGCCTTCCGCTGGCAGGGCCTGCTGGCCTGGAGCTGCGGCGTGGCGGTGATGCTGCTGGCCAGCCATCCGCTGAAGAATGTGCTGGGGATCGTGGTGTCGGCATTGGCGTATTGGGCCTTCACCGCCCTGTCCCGCCATCGGACCCCGGGGCCGCTTCCGACCCGGCCCTGACTGCGCCGGCGGACTTAGCGGCCCGCCGCACCGGCCAACGGCCGCGCCGTCACCCCCTCCGAGGTAATGACCACCGGCCGGATCGTGCCATCCTCGTTGAAGTACAGATGCTCGATCGCCAGCTCGCGATGGTTGCCGTCGACCTCCGTCAGCGGCCGGCGGTGGTAGGCGATGTACCAGTCATCGGTGCCTGGGATGTTGACGATGGAGTGGTGGCCGGCGCCCTTGGCCACCTTGCTGTCCTGCTGCAGGATCTTGCCGATCCGCTTGAACGGCCCGAACGGCGACGAACTCATCGCATAGGCCACGCTGTATCCCGGCCCGGTCCACTCCCCCTCCGACCACATGAAGTAGTACATGCCCTTGCGCTTGGCCATGAACGGGCCCTCGACGTATTCCGGATCCGGCGTGATCTCCTTGAAGGTGCTGCCGTCCGCGAAGGGCTGCACACTGAGCAGGTCCGGCGCCAGCTTGACCACGTTGGCGTGCTTCCAGCCGCCGTAATACATGTAGAACTGCCCGTCGTCGTCCTTGAACACCATCTGATCGATCGGCTGGGCGCCATTGTGGATTTTCCCGACCAGCGGTTTTCCCAGCGCATCCTTGAACGGTCCCTGCGGCCGGTCGCTGACGGCCACGCCGATGCCGCCCAGCTGATCGTTGCTCTTGATGTCGTTGGCGCCGAAGAACAGATAATATTTTCCCTGGTGCTCGATCGCCGACGGCGCCCACACCGCATACGCCGCCCACGACACGTTCTCCACGTCGAGCACGTGCGGGTGCTTGGTCCAGTGCACCAGATCCGGCGACGAGAACGCATTGAAGAAGGTGATCTTGAGGAAAGGCGCCCAGATCAGCTGCGATTGCGCGCGCATGCGCTGCTGCTCGGGCGTGAAGCGCTGCGACACATCGGGCGTGCCGTAGTCGGCCGAATAGGTCGGATAGATCCAGTATTGTCCATTAAAGATACGAATTTCCGGGTCGGCATACCAGCCCGGGACGATGGGATTGGCCGCGTGCGGCGTGGCGGCCGCACCCGTGAGGCACAATAAAGCGACAAAACGGGATAAACAGTTTGTTTTTTTCTTCTTCAGCATCGACTTTAATCTCCGGATGTATGGCGGCGCACCTTGGATAGCCGAAATCCAACGCACAATCTCATCATGGAAAAACCACCGTCACGTTTGCTCAATAATACCCCAGCCCCGGACAACCGGCGTCCGACCTTGATCCGGCGTCGCGACATGAAGATGGCGCGCTCGCCGCACGCCTATGTGCGCGGCAATACGGCGCAATACTACGACTGGCTGCATTCGCTGCCGGGGCAACGCTTGCCGCGCGGCCCTGAGATCTGGATCTGCGGCGACTGCCATGTCGGCAATCTCGGCCCGGTCGCGGCGGCGGACGGCACCGTCCAGCTCCATCTGCGCGACTTCGACCAGACCACGATCGGCAATCCCACCCACGACCTGATCCGGTTGGGACTGTCGTTGGCGAGCGCGGCGCGCGGCTCCTCGCTGCCCGGCATCGTCACTTCGCACATGCTGCAGCATATGCTGCTCGGCTACCAGCGCGCATTTTTCCCCGGACATGAAGAGATTTTCGCCAAGCCGGCCGTGGTCAAGGCTTCCTTGCGCGAGGCGCAGCTGCGCTCGTGGAAGTCGCTGGCGCGCGACCGCGCCATCGATGGCCGTCACGCCATCCCGCTGGGCAAGAACTTCTGGCCGATCAGCCCGACCGAACGCGCGGCGATCGAAGAAATGTTCGCCGACCCGGCCATCCTGACCACCATCACCGGCAACGATGTGCCGGATACGACACAGCGGCCGGCGGTCGTCGACGCCGCCTACTGGGTCAAGGGATGCAGTTCGCTCGGCTTGCTGCGTTACGCGGTGCTGGTTGAATTCAACGGCAAGCGCCGGCTGCTGGACATCAAGGAAGCCGTCGCCGCCACCAGCCCGCGCTACCCCCGCGTCAGCATGCCCCGCGACAACGCCAAGCGCGTGCTGCAGGGCGCCAGCAGCCTGACGCCGGCTTTGGGCGGGCGGATGGTGGCGCGACGCTTCATGGAGCGCGGCATCTTCATCCGCGAGCTGATGCCGCAGGACCTGAAGCTGGAAATCGAACAACTGAGGATGGAGGATGCGGTGCTGACGGCCAGCTATCTGGCCTACGTCGTCGGCCGCGCGCACGCGCGCCAAATGGACGCCGGCACGCGCTCGATCTGGCTGACCGAATTGCTGGCCAACCCGGCGAAGTCCACCGGGACACCGCAGTGGCTGTGGAACAGCGTGGTCCAGCTGGTGGCCAGCCACGAGGCGGGCTATCTGGAGCATTGCCGCAAATACGCGCAGTCCGAGTGACGGGAATGTCCCGGCTTCCGCAACTCAGTCAACCGCTGAGTCGTCTGCGGCGGCCCTGCCGTCGTTATACAGCTTCAGACTCGCGCGTCTGCACAGCAGCTGTCGCAACTCACCAAGCTGACCGACCCCGAGCGCCGCCAGCAGGCCGGTGCACACCGCCAACTCGCAGGGCGACGCATCTTCGCACTGCAACGTGTTGAGTCTATCCAGCAACCGGATGGAGATCTCTATCTGCGACGTTTGCCCTATGGCGCTCACCATCAGCAATCCGGCATCCAGCGCCTGGTCGAAAACAGCCGATTCAATATGTTTTCCCGACATGCCAATCCCGCTCCTCGAATACAGATTAGCACAACTTTCCGGGAATTAAATTGAAGTTGCATGTCCGTGCCGAGGCCGCCACACATCGTTGCGGTATTAAGACATTGCTTGCGGCGGGCGGCGATCCAGCTCAGCTTTTTCCAGCGCGGCGGCGCGTTGACAGCACCTTGGCGATGGTCGCTTCCCGCACTTCCCGATGATGCGCGGGACTCGACAGCACTCGTAGAGCGGTCTGGTGTGCGACACCGGCATCGGACATGCGCTCGATGGCGGGACCGACGCCGTCGACGGTCGCGATCACCACTGCTTCGTCGATGACCTCAGCCGGTCCGTCTATTCTGCGCTCGTATTTTTCCCCATCCGCCGGGGTCGCGGTCTTTTTCGGAATCATTTTCCGCTCCTCAAACCACACAGTTTATTCCTTGCACATTTGCGCTCGGTGCGACAACTCACGCAATTCGGACTGCGCTGCCTATTTGCCGTGCGGCGGCGCGTTCTGACACAGCAGTTCGAAGCGCGTCAGCACCTCGTCGAACGCTCTGCGGGCGGCCGGCACCAGCCCGGCGATGTAGGTGAAGCCGTGCGTCAGGTGCGGGAATTCGATCAATTCGCACCGCACGCCGGCCTTGCGCAGGGAGGCGGCATACATGACGGCCTGATCGCGCAAGGGATCGACGCCGAGCACCACCACCAGCGCCGGCGGCAAGTCGGAAAAATCCGCGCTGGCCGACGGCGAAACGCGCCAGTCGGCGGCGGTTGCCCGCTGCACATACGCGTCCATGCACGCCTCCATCACCGCCGTGCGCAGGCCGGGATCGCGGTCGGCGAGATAGGAACCCGCCTTGCGCGCGCCGCCGCGCAAGTCCACCACCGGATACAGCAGCAGTTGCGCGCGCAACGCCGGCAGCGCGGCCGCCGGACGTCCCACCGCTTGGCGCGCCTCGTCGCGCAGCGCGATGGTGACGGCGGCGGCGAGATTGCCGCCGGCGCTGTCGCCGGCGATCACCACCCGCTCCGGATCGCCGCCGAGTTCGACGATGTGCGACAGCACCCACCTTGCGGCGGCCAGCGCATCGTCGTAGGCGGCGGGGAACGGCTGCTCCGGCGCCACCCGGTAGCCGCACGACACGACGATGGCGCCGAGGTGGTGGCAGATCTTGCGCACGGCGGGATCGGCCGTATCGAGATCGCCCACGGTCCAGCCGCCGCCGTGAAAATAGATCACCGTCATCGACGGCGCGCCGTCCGGACGATAGACGCGCACGCCAGCCGCGCCGGCGCGCTTGCCGATGCGATGCTCCTCGATTGTCTTGACCCAGGTGAGCGCGCCGGCCACGACGAACGACTCCGCCCTGGCCTTGTTGGCCGCGCGCGCCGCCGGCCAGTCGACCGGCGTTGGAAAATCATCCGGCAGCGAGCGTTGCAGGCGCAGCAGATCGGCATCCAGGCTCATAGTTGACCTCGCTTAAAAATGATAGCGCACACGCACGCCGACGGTACGCGGCGTCGGACCGGCGATGAAGCCGGGGCGGCGGATCGACCACGGACCATGCGCGTCGCCGAGGTTCTGGCCGTAGAGCTCGGTCTCATAGCGGACGCCGCGCAGACCGATATTGCCGTCGAACAGATTGAACTCGGCGGTGGAGGCGCCGCCCTGGTTGAGGCGCGAGGCGATCCGCGCGGCCGAGGCGTTGCTGTAGAACGCCCAGGCGGCATTGAGCGGCGTGGTGTAGCCGATGTCGACGCGCGCCGTGTACTTGGGCGTATTGATCAGCTGCCCGCCATCCCTGACCACCGCGCCGATACCCTGCGCCACCAGCGGATTGACGCGGTCGTAGGTCGACCAGTTGCGGTCGCCCGACAAGCCCAGGCTCAGGCCCTTCAACGGCTCCCACTGCAGGCTGAAGTCGAGCCCCTTCATGGTCGCGTCGCCCAGCGTGGCGTTGGCCGACAGGCCGATGCTGGTCGCCAACCCGGATTGAATATTCGTGTACAACAGCCGGTAGGCGTTGAATTCGTACGTCAGTCGGGAGCCGCGTAAGGCGCCCTTGATGCCGACTTCCAGGTTCTTCATGCGGTCCGGCGCCAGCGCCTGGTCGACGATGATGCCGTCGGCGCGCAGCGCCGCCACCTGCAATGGCGCCTGCACGATGCCGCCACGGAAGCCGGTGCCGGCGTTGAAGTAGACCGTCATATCGCGGTCGGGGTGATAGGCCAGGTTGGCGCGCCAGGTGGTGACGGCGGGCTTGGCGCCGCCGGTGGTGGTGCTCGGCGCCGGGGTGACGGTGGTGCCGAGGAAGCTGCGGTCGTCGCGGTAACGGCGCAAGCCCAGCAGCGGCACCAGCTTGCCGCCGAACAGGTCGTAGCTGACCTCGCCGAACACCGAGGTGTTGCGGGTGCCGATATTGGTCGAGCCGATGGTGTTGATGACCGGGACCTCGAAATCGACGTCATAGCCGATGTCGCTTTCCGCGTTATTGTAGTACAGCCCGCCGACCCAGTGCAGCGGCCCGGCGGCGGTGGACGCCAGCCGCAGTTCCTGTGTCACGCTGTGGCCCTTGAAGCGGTTGAACAGCCGGCCGTTGCCGACGATCGGCGCCAGCAGCCCCGACAGGTTGGACAAGTCGAAGCTGGTGTAGCCGGTCGCGCTGGTCAGGTTGGCGAAGCCGAGATCGTATTCGACCGACACGCCGTACAGGTCGTTGGAGGATTTCTCGTAGCCGTCGACGGCCCCGTAGTTGGCGAAGTACGCCGGCGACACCGACGCCATCTCCTGCGTGTAGTCCTGCTTGCCGCCGAAGTGCATGTATTGCAGGCGTACGCGCAAGTCTTCGTTGGGCAACCACAGCAGCACGGCGCGCGCGTCGCCCTTGTGCATCTTGTTGGCGTCGGTGGCGCGCGGCGCACCGGTCGGCGCGCCGGCGTACACGTCGGCCCAGCCGGCGCGGAAATCGCCGCCGCCGCTGAGGCGCAGCCCCAGTTTGCCCTCGATCAGCGGGATCGACACGGCGGCCGCCGCGCCGTAGCTGGCACCGCTCGATCCCTTGACGTTGGCGACATAGGTTTCGGCGTCGCCGGTGACCGCCTTCAGGCTCGGGTTCCTGGTGCGGAAGATCATGGTGCCGCCCATCGCGCCCTGCCCGTACAAGGTGCCGTACGGACCGCGCAGCACTTCGACCTGCTGGATATCCATCAGGCGCAGCGGCGGCGCGATCTGCAGGTTGGGCGTGACGAACGGCGTGTCGTCGACGTAGTAGCCCAGCATCGCATCGCCGGCGCCGCCGCCGCTGCCGGAGCCGCGGATCGAATAGGTGCGGTTGAATTCGCCGAGCTGCTCGCTTTGCGAAGCGCCGGGCACGGCGGTGATCAGGTCGTCGAGCTTGTACACGTTCTTGGCCGCAAGCTCCTTCCCGGAGAACGCCTGCACCGACATCGGCGCCTCGACCAGGATCTGCGGCTGTCCCTTGTTGGCGGTCACGTACACCGTCTGCGCGGCCGGTTCGGGATCGGCCGTCGCCGTCGTATCGGCCGCGTGGGCCGGGAAACACAGGGACAGCAGCGAGGCGCAGCTCGTCAGCATCGGTTTGGTGGTCATTTCCGTCTCCATCTTCTAAGCGTTATTGGTTCGCGCGTTGACGCGCGAAGAAATAATAGGCTGGCCGCCGCGCCGGCCCGCCCCCTTGATGGGGGGGCCGGCCACGGCGCGCCTACGCGAGAAGGGACAGGGAACGGGCGCGGATCACCGCCAGCTGGCGGTTGTTGACACCGAGCTTGCCAAACAAATTCTTCAGATGCCACTTGACCGTTTCCGGTCCGATGCTGAGGGTCTGGCCGATGGCTTTGTTGCTGAGGCCGCGCTCGATCAGCACCAGAATGTCGAGCTCGCGCTTGCTCAGCGATTCAAGCAAGGCCGGCGGCGCCGGCGCGGCCGCCTCCTCCGCGGCGGCGGGCGCCTGGCCGCAGGAGGCGATCAGGCGTTCCAGATAGTCGTCGGCGACGCCCGCCGCGCGGCCTTCGCCGCCGTCGCGCAGCAGCACCAGCATCGGCAGCACCCAGTCGCCGCCGTCGACCAGGCTGCGGCCCAGGCCGAGCTGCTGCCCGATCAGCAGCGCCTGCGCCAGCGCGGCGCGCGCCTGCCGGTCGTTGCCGGCCTGGCGCCGCGCGATGGCCAGCAACATGCAGGCGCTCAGCACATGCGGCCCCTTGGCGATCGCCACGATGTCGAGCACGATCGCCTCGAAGCCATCCAGGCTGTCCGGCGACAGCGTCGACACGGCCTTGTGAAAGGCCACGCCGACCGCCGCCAGACGCCCGCTGAGCCAGCGGGTCGAACGGATCTGGCCGCTCTGCGGCGTGCGCACGATGGCGTGCATGCGTTGCGCCAGCTGCGCCACGCGCTCCGGCTGCGACTGCCAGCACATGCGCATCAGCTCGATACTGGCGTGCACCTCCAGCCGCACCATGGCGCGTTCGATTGCAAACAGCCGCAATCCTTCGTTGAGTTCGATGGCGTTGGCGCGGTTGCCGCTCGCGTGGCGCGCCCACGACAACGCGTACACGCCCTGTTCCAGGAAATCGGTCAGGCCGACCTGCTCGATCAAGCCCATGCGGTTGGCCATCAGGATCTCGACCTCGTCGAAGGCGCCGCGCTCGTAGGCCAGGCGCGCCAACGGCACGCGCGCCAGCGCGGACGCCACCGATTGCGCGCCCAGCTCGCTGTCGGCTAGTTCCAGCGCGCTCAGCCATTGCTGCCTGGCCTCCTCGGGACGGCCCTCGCAGAACCAGTTCCAGCCGAACATCACCAGCTGGAAGGCGCGGCGGAAGGTGGTGACGCACGGCAGATAGTCGCGCGCCGCCGCAAAGTGGCCGCGCCAGGTGTGGTTGACGCTGCCGGCCACCTTGAGCACGTCGCACACCCATGGGCTGGCGACCGCCTGCGTGCCCTGCCACGGTGCCAGGATGCGGTCGATGCCGTCCGAATCGTCGCGCACATAGGCCAGGTTGGCGCGCACCGCCATCATGTCCATCGCCAGCGCGCCGCTGCCGTCCGCCAGCCTGGGCTGGATCGCTTCGATCTCGGCCAGCAGGGATTCGACCTGGTCCACCCGGCCGTTCAGCATCAGCGCCCACGCCTGCGCCAGCAGCAGGTGCACGCCGTGGCGATGCGGCCCCTGCGGCAAGCGGTCGATCAGGTTTTGCAGCGACAGGTAGTCGCCGTCGCGCACCAGCTCCATGGCGCAGCGCTCGGCGATCTCCAGCGCGCGCATCTCGTCGCCGGAAGCGATGGCGTGCCGCACCGCTTCGTTCCACAGGCCCTGGTCGGCGAACCAGGCGCAGGCGCGGCCGTGCAAGGCGCCCAGTTCGTCGCCGAGGCGGGTCTTGGCCTGGGCGCGCAGGAAGGCGCCGAACAAATGGTGGAAGCGGAACCACTGCCCCTGTTCGTCGAGCGGCAGGATGAACAATTGGCGCAACTCGATCTGCGCCAGCAGGCCGGCCGCGTTGTCGCCGCCCGTCAACGCGTTGCACAGTCCGGCGCAGAAGCGGTCCGAGACCGAGACCCGCAACATGAAATCCACCAGCTCCGGCGGCAGGCTGTCGAGCACTTCGCCGCGCAGGTAATCGCTGACCGAGCGCGCGTCGCCGCCGAAGGTGGCCAGCGTCTGCGCCAGCGTGCGCTTGCCGCGCAGCGCGATGGCGATCATCTGCAGCCCCACCACCCAGCCTTCGGTGCGGTCGTGCAGGGTCACGATGTCCTGGCCGTCGACCTGCTCGGCGCCGGCGCCCTGCATGAAATCGCGCACCTCGCCGAAGCTGAGCGCCAGCTCGAAGGCGCCGAGCTCGCTCACCTGGTCGGCGGCGCGCAGCCGCGTCAGCCGCATCGGCGGCACCGAGCGCGCGGCCAGCGCCAGCGAAAAATTGGCCGGCGCGCGGGCGATGAAATCGCTCAGCCAGTCGTGGATCTCCTGCGCCTCGACGAAATGATAGTCGTCGATGATCAGCACCAGCGGCTCCGGCCAGGCGTGGATCTCGTTGATCAGCGTGGTCTGCAAGTCTTCCGGGCGCACCCGCTGGCTGTAGCGGCTGGCCAGCTCGATCACCTCGTCGCCGATGCCGGGACAGACGCGATTGATCGCGGCGGCGACGTAGGCGATGAAAGTGAGCAGGTCGTCGCGGTCGTCGTGATCGAGGCTGAGCCAGGCGGCCTTGGTGCCGCCAAGTTGCAAGGCCTGGTGCCACTGCAACAGGCAGGCCGACTTGCCGAAGCCGGCGCCGGCGTGGATCAGGCTCAGGCGCGCGCGCGGCGGCACGCCCAGCAGCGTCAACAGGCGCGCGCGGTGCACCCAGCGTTTGCCGCTCGGCGGCGGCGCGATCTTGGTGCGCCGAAAAATAATTCCCGGTTCGGCCGGAAGCACGGACGTGGACATGGTGTTTGACATCGATATCATCTTGGTACAGCGCCTTGCCCACGGCGAGTCAGCATTAAACGAACGCTACGGCATTCGGCGAGAGGCGTCAAGTTGACTCGCAGTTACGGACTGTAGACCTCCCGCGCCGCCGAATCCCCCCCCATGCGTGGGGGGGTGGCGCAGGCGCACGCCATGTAAGGTTCAGTCATTCACTTTCAGGAAAACACACCATGAAGCAAACCGCATGCGTCGCGGGCGTCGCGATGATCCCGTTCACCAAACCCGGCGCCAGCGCGCCCTACCACGAGATGGGCGCCGCCGCGATCCGCCTGGCGCTGGCCGACGCCGGCATCGGCTACGCGTCGGTGCAGCAGGTCTACGCCGGCTATGTCTACGGCGACTCCACCTGCGGCCAGCGCGCCGTCTACGAAGTCGGCATGAGCGGAGTGCCGGTCTTGAACGTCAACAACAACTGCTCGACCGGCTCCAGTGCGCTGTTCCTGGCGCGCCAGGCGATCGAAAGCGGCGCCGCCGAATGCGTACTGGCGGTCGGCTTCGAGCAGATGCGGCCGGGCGCGCTGGAGACCCACTGGAACGACCGTCCCAGTTCCTTCGGCCGCTTCGACGACCTGTGCGAACAGATCGCCGGCGGCGAAGGCTTGCCGCTGGCGCTGCGCTATTTCGGCGGCGCCGGCGCCGAGCACATGCAGCGCTACGGCACGCCGATGGAAAGCTTCGCCAAGATCCGAGCCAAGGCCAGCCGCCATGCGGCGCACAATCCGATGGCGCTGTTGCGCAAGGTGGTCTCCACCGACGAGGTGATGCAGGCGCCTGTGTTGTGGCCGGGCGTCATGACGCGGCTGATGGCCTGCCCGCCCACCTGCGGCGGCGCCGCGGCCATCCTGATGTCGGAAGCGTTCGCCCGCAAGCACGGCGCGCGCAGCGACGTGCGCATCCTGGCCCAGGCCATGACCACCGACCGGCCCGCCACCTTCGACACCCGCTCGATGATCGACCTGGTCGGCTACCGCATGGGCGCCGAGGCGGCCGCCATGGTGTATGAACAGGCCGGCGTCGGCCCGGACGACATCGACGTGTGCGAGCTGCACGATTGCTTCGCCCACAACGAGCTGATCACCTACGAATCGTTGGGCTTTTGCCCACCCGGCGGCGCCGCCCAGTTCATCGACGACGGCGACAACACCTACGGCGGCAAAGTCGTGACCAATCCGTCCGGCGGCCTGCTGTCGAAAGGCCATCCGCTGGGCGCCACCGGCCTGGCGCAGTGCTACGAATTGACCCAGCAGTTGCGCGGCCGGGCCGACGCGCGCCAGGTCGGCGGCGCGCGGCTGGCGTTGCAGCACAACCTCGGCCTCGGCGGCGCCGCCGTGGTGACGCTGTACGGGAAGGAAGCGCGATGATCGACCGCAAACACATCGGCAAGATCCTGCCGCCGGCGGTGCTGGACATCGAAAGGGGACGGCTGCGCTTTTTCGCCAAGGCGATCGGCGAGACCAACCCGGTCTACCTCGACGAGCGCGCCGCCGTCGCGGCCGGCTATCCGTCGCTGCCGGCGCCGCCGACCTTCCTGTTCGCCGCCGAGCTCGACGCGGACACCTTCCTGCCGGCGCTGGTCGAGATGGGCGTCGACCTGGGCCGCGTGCTGCACGGCGAGCAGCAGTTCACCTATCTGGCGCCGGTGTGCGCCGGCGACACCGTCACCGTCCGCTCCACCATCGCCGACATCTACGACAAGAAGAACGGCGCGCTGGAATTCCTGGTCAAGGAATCGACGGTGAGCAACCAGCACCAGGTCACGGTGGCGACCATCCGCGCCATCATCGTCATTCGACACTAAGGACAGCCATGCACAACTCCCCCTTCGCCGGCGCCGTGGTCGGCGACCTGCTGCCGCCGCTGACGCTGCCGCCGCTGGACCGCGCCACGCTGGCCCTGTTCGCCGGCGCGTCCGGCGACCACATGCCCTTGCATATCGATACCGACTTCGCGCGCAAGGCAGGCATGCCGGACGTGTTCGGCCACGGCATGCTGTCGATGGCCTACCTCGGCCGCCTGCTGACCGGCTGGGCGCCGCAGGCGCGGCTGCGCCGGTTCGACGTCCGCTTCGCCGGCATCACCCACCTGGGCAGTATCATCACCTGCAGCGGCACGGTGGCCGCGATCAGCGAACAGGACGGCGAGGTGCTGCTGAAGGTGCTGCTGCAGGCGCGCACCGAGCACGGCGACGTCAAGACCATCGGCGAGGCGGTCGTCGCCCTGCCGGCCTGAATCCAACATCAACCCCTTTGAAAGCACGCATCATGAAAACACTGGACGGTAAAGTCGCCCTCATCACCGGTTCCGGACGCGGCATCGGCCGCGCCATCGCGCTCAAGCTGGCCTCGCACGGCGCGCGCGTCGTGGTCAACGACCTCGACCGGCAGCCGGCCGACGACGTGGTCGCCGAGATCCAGGCCGCCGGCGGCGACGCCGTGGCCTGCGTCGGCAGCGTCACGGCCACCGATTTCGCCGAGCGCTTCATCAAGACCGCCGTCGACCACTACCAGGGCATCGACATCATCGTCAACAACGCCGGCTACACCTGGGACAACGTGATCCAGAAGATGTCCGACGAGCAGTGGTACGCGATGCTCGACTGCCACCTGACCGCGCCGTTCCGCATCCTGCGCGCCGCCCAGCCGGTGCTGCGCGCGCTCAGCAAGGCCGAGGCCGAAGCGGGCCGCGAGGTCTATCGCAAGGTGGTCAACATCTCCTCGATCGCCGGCCTCGGCGGCAATGCCGGCCAGGCCAACTACGCCGTGGCCAAGGCCGGCATCACCGGCATGACCAAGACCCTGGCCAAGGAATGGGGCCGCATGAAGGTCAACGTCAACACCGTCGCCTACGGATTCATCCGCACCCGCCTGACCGAAGCCACCGCCGGCGCCAGCGCCAGCGTCGAGATCGAAGGCCGCGAGATCAAGGTCGGCATCAGCCCCGAGCTGGTCAAGATCATGGACGCGCAGATCCCGCTCGGGCGCGGCGGCACGCCGGAGGAGGCGGCCGGCGCGGTCTACCTGTTCTGCCTGCCGGAATCGAACTATATATCGGGCCAGACCCTGGTCTGCGGCGGCGGCTTTACGCTCGGCTAGCATCACACATCACCGGAGACCATCATGCTGGAACACTACCAACCCGCCTGGATGTCGGCGGAGCACACCCTGCTGGGCGACAGCGCGCGCCGCTTCACCGCCGAACACATCGCGCCCAACGACGAGCGCTGGCGCCAACAGCACCGGGTCGACCTGGAGACCTGGAAGACCGCCGGCGCGCTGGGGCTGCTGCTGGCCGACGTGCCCGAAGCCTACGGCGGCATGGGCGGCGACTTCGGCCACGAGGCGGTGATCTACCGCGAACTGACGCGCGCGGCCGAATTCGGCTTCACCGGCGGCCGCGCGGTGCACGCCATCGTGGCGCACTACATCCTGCACTGCGGCACCGAGGAGCAGAAGCACAGCTGGCTGCCGCGCATGGCGGTCGGCGAAGCCATCGGCGCCATCGCCATGACCGAGCCGGGCGCCGGTTCCGACCTGAAGGGCGTGCGCACCCGCGCCGAGCGGCGCGGCGACAAATACGTGATCAACGGCGCCAAGACCTATATCTCGAACGCGCTCAACATGGGCGTCCTGATCGTGGTCGCGAAGACCGATCCGCACGCGGGTTCGAAGGGCATGTCGCTGATCCTGATGGATCCGCGCGACACGCCCGGCTTCTCGGTCGGCCGCGTGCTGGACAAGGTGGGCATGCCGTCGCAGGACACCTGCGAACTGTTCTTCGACAATTGCGAAGTGCCGATTGAGAACGTGCTGGGCGGCGTCGAGGGCCAGGGCATGTATCAGCTGATGGGCCAGCTGCCTTACGAGCGCGCGGTGCTGGGCCTGATCGCCTCGGGCTACAGCGAGCGCGCGCTGGCGCTGACGGTGGACTACACCAAGGACCGCAGCGCCTTCGGCAAGCCGCTGTTCGAGCAGCAGAACAGCCGCTTCAAGCTGGCCGACATCGCCACCACGGTGGCCGTCGGGCGCGTGTTCAACGACTTCATCATCGGCCAGTGCATCGCCGGCACGCTGGATAGCGCCACCGCGTCGATGAACAAGGTGTGGAGTTCCGAGGCGCTGGGCGACGTGGTCGACCAGTGCGTGCAGCTGTTCGGCGGCGCCGGTTATATGAACGAGTATCCGATCGCGCGCATGTATGCCGACGCGCGGGTGATGCGCATCTTCGGCGGCGCCAACGAAGTGCTGCGCGAGCTGATCGCCCGCGACCTGTAGCCGCCATGCCGGCGCGCGGACGTGCCTGCGCGCCGGCCTTTTTCATCGCACGCGGCGCCCCTCGTTGCGCCAGAACGGTTCGCGCAGGCTGGTCTTCAGCACCTTGCCGGCGCCCGACAGCGGCAAGGCCTCGCGCAATTCCACGCTTTTCGGACACTTGTAGCCGGCGATCAGCTCGCGGCAGTGCGCGATCAGCTGCTGCGGCGTTGGCGCCCGGCCCGGCCGCGCCACCACCACCGCGTGCACCATCTCGCCCCAGCGCGCATCCGGGATCCCGATCACGGCGCACATCGCGACATCGGGATGCTTGGCCAGCGCGTTCTCGACCTCGGCGGAAAAAACGTTTTCGCCGCCGCTGACGATCATGTCCTTGACCCGGTCGACGATGAACAGATAGCCGTTCTCGTCCATGCAACCGGCGTCGCCGGTGTGCAGCCAGCCGTCGGCGGACAGCGCGAGCCGCGTTTCATCGGGTTTGTTCCAGTAGCCGCTCATCATGTTGGGGCCGCGCGCGACGATCTCGCCCACGCAGCCCGGCGCGACCGGATCGCCGCCGGCGTCCAGCACGCGCACCTCCACCGCCATGCCGGCGCGGCCGCAGGAACGCAGCAGGCCGGCGGCCGCGCCTTCCCTGCCGTGCTGCTCCGGGCCGAGGATGGTGACCACCGGCGACATCTCGGTCTGGCCGTAGGCCTGGGTCAGGCGCAGGCCGGGCAGCATCGTCAACAGGTCGCTCAATACCTGCTCCTGGATCGGCGAGCCGCCGTAGGCCAGGTAGCGCAGCGAGCCGAGCTTGGCGCGGCTGGCGTCGGGATGCTGTACCAGCATCTGGATCATGGTCGGCACCAGCAGCGTCGCCATCACGCCGTGGCGCGCGATCGCTTCGATCACCGCCACCGGATGGAAGGCGGGTACGATCACATGGGTGGCGCCCAGCAAGGTGGCGGCGTAGCCGAACGCCATGTCGGCCAGATGGAACATCGGCGCCGCGCGCAACATCACCTCGCCCGGCTCGCCCACCTCGCCGGCCATCAAGGCGATCTGGCTGCTCCAGAAGGCGGAATGGCTGAGCATGACGCCCTTGGGAAAGCCGGTGGTGCCGCCGGTATAAAAGATGCCGAACAGCTGGTCGCCGCCACGGCGCGCGTCGGCCAGCGGCGGCGCGGCGGCCAGCAAGGCCTCGTAGGACAGCATCCCCGCCGGCGGCTCGCCGTCGCCGGCGTACACCAGGTGGGTGATCGAGGGCGCCTCGGCCCGCAGCGCCGGGGCCATGGCCTTGAAGCTGTCGTCGACGATCAGGATCTTGCTGCCCGAATCGGCCAGCGCATACGCGTTTTCCTTCGCGCTCCAGCGGGTATTGCAGGGATTGAGCACCGCGCCGGCCCAGGGCACTGCGAACAGGTATTCGAGATAGCGATCCGAGTTCAGCGCCAGCATGGCGACCCGGTCGCCCTCCTCGACGCCGAGCAGGCGCAAGGCGCCGGCCAGGCGTGCGACGCGGTCGACGAACTGATCGACCGTCTGTTGCCGCTCGCCGTGGATGGTCATCGGGCGCTCGGGGAATTGCTGTAAATTGCGGTGTAATACTTGTGTTATGTACATGAAGGTCTCCTTGTCTCCGGCGCAAGTATAGGCAGGATGACCGGCGCGGCTCCCCCCCCGGTAGGGGGGCGGGGCCGGATCAGCGCGCTTCCGTCACACGCTCGACCGGCAGGATCTCGGGCACGCCCTCGAACTCGAGCCAGAAGCGCTCGCCCATGCGCCACACCCGGATCGCCGGGCAGCACAGGCGCAGCCTGCGGTGGCGCACCGCGCTCTGGCGCCACACCTGGCCGTTGGTCAGGCGGAACACCGTGGTGCCGTCCCAGCCGTGGCAGGTCCCGTCCAGATCGCTCTCCGTCACCAGATCCAGCACCGGGTGGCGCGCCCTCGCCTGCATGCGTTGCGCCATGCCTGGTCAGCGCGCCGGGGCCGGACGCACCGGCGTGAACACCAGGTCGGCGAAGTCGAAGCTGGTGTCGGTGTCGTCCGAGAGCGGCGCCAGCCGCATGCGCTCGATGCCGCCGTCAGGGTTCAACGAGAACGTCACGTAGGCGTCGGCGTTCAGGCTGCGCTCCTGCCAGCGGACGATGAAGGTGTCGTGCCGCAAGTGCTCCAGCTCGCCCGTCATGTCCGGGGTGCGGCTGAAGCTCAGCAGCTGCTTGCCGCCCACGGTCTTGACCACGGCGCCGCCATACCACGGGTCGCGGTACTCGCCGTCGTAGCCGGCCCGCGCCAGCGACGGCGGCGCCTTCGCGCCACCTTCGGGCTGGCCGCGCGCCGGCTCCTGCTCGCGCGACGCCGCCGCGGCCTCGCCGACCGCCGCGATCCAGTCGCTCGGCGGCAGGCCGAGATAGTGGTCCAGCAGCCGGTAGCGCAGCGCGTTCAGCGCCGGGCCGCTCTCGGCGTTGGTCATGATCGCGATGCCCAGCCTGGCCGACGGCGCCAGCACCACCATCGAATACGCGCCGAACTGCCAGCCACGGTGCGAGGCCAGCTTCACGCCCTTGTAGTCGTTCAGTTCGAAGCCCAGGCCGGAGGCCGCGAAGTTGGCCCGGGTGGCGGCCAGCTGCGGCTTCGGTTCGTTGACCCGGATCGGCGTCTGTGGCGTCCACATCTCGCGCGACTGCGCCGCGCTGAACAGGCGCCGCTCTTTGCCGTCCGCGCCCGGCGCAGCGAGCTTGCCGGCGTCGAGCAGCAGCGTCATCCACTTGGCGATGTCCTCGGCGCTGGTGCTGATGCCCATCGCCGCCGCCGCGTTCGCCATCGGCTGCCGCTTGACGACGCCGAGCTTGCCGTCGATGCTGGCGTGCGGCGCGGCCTGGTCGGCCACGCCGGCGCTCTCGGCCAGGCTGGTGGTGGTGCGGGTCATGCCCAACGGCGTCAGGATGCGCTCGCGCACCGCGTCGCCCCACGGCTGGCCGCGCTTCTCGGCGACGATCTTGCCCGCCACGATGTACGGCAGGTATTCGTAGGTGTAGCGGCTGCGGAAGCTGAACGCCGGCTTGATGTAGCGCAGCTGGTGGATGATCTCGTCGACGCTGAAGGTCGAACTCGGCCACCACAGCAGGTCGCCGGCGCCGACGCCCAGGCCGCTGCGGTTGCTCAGCAGGTCGCGGATGGTGATCTCGCGCGTGACATACGGGTCGTACATCTGGAAGTCCGGCAGATGTTTGGTGACCGGATCGTCCCAGCCCAGCTTGCCTTCGTCGACCAGCATCGCCAGCATCGCCGCCGTGAAGGCTTTCGAGTTGGCGGCGATCTCGAACAAGGTCTGGGCGTCGACCGGCGCGGCCTCGCCCAGCTTGCGCACGCCGAAGCCGCGCGCGACCATCACTTTGCCGTCCTTGACCACGGCGATGGCGATGCCCGGCACGTCGAACATCTTGCGCACGCGCTCGACGTCGGCTTGCAGTTCGTGCGGTACGGCCGACGCGACTTCGGCCGCCACCGGGCCGGCGCAGCCGAAGACGAGCAACAACGCGCAGGCGAGGCGCGTGGGAGAGCAAAGCTGCTGGCGTTGTTGCATGGTCTAGCGTCCTCTGAATGATGTCATGGGCGAATATTACTTTACCTTCAGAAGCGGTAGTTGACTTCCGCCCCCAGCGTACGCGGCGTGATCACGCCGGCCGCCAGCGGGTTGGCGTCGAGCGTCAGCGAGCGCGACTTAATATACGTCATGCCACGGCTGTTGCCGAGGTTTTTGCCGTACAACGACAGGCGCCAGGCGCCCCGCTCCAGGCCGGCGCTGAGGTTGAAGGTCTGGAAGGTCTGCACATCGACCGGCGCCCGGCCGCTGAAGTCCGAACGCCGCTTGCCGGTGTAGTCGACGCTGCCGCCGACCGAGGCCAGCCAGCCGGCCGCCGGTGTCCAGCGGTAGTTGGCGCCAAGCGAGGTGGTGATGGTCGGCACGAACGGCAAACGGTCACCGCTGAGGCCGCCTGCGGCGGGCGCGTCGTCGTCCAGCACCGCCCGGGTGTAGCCGCCGGTGGCGCGCAGCGACAGCCCGGACACCGGGTAAAAGATCAGCGACGCCTCGGCGCCTCGGCTGGTGGCCTCGCCGCCGTTGACGAAGTAGGCGTAGCCCCGGGCGCTGGTCTGGATCTGGATGTCCTTCCAGCGCGTGCTGAACAGCGCGCCCTCGAACGACACCTTGCCGCCGGCGAACACCGCCTTGTAGCCCACTTCGACGCTGGTCAGCGTGTCGGGTGAAAACGTCTGGCGCGCATCGACCACGGTGGCCGGCGGCACCGCGTTCGGACCGCCGGCGCGGTAGCCGGTGGCCATGCGCGCATACAGCACGTCGACCGGCGACGCCTTGTAGCTGGCGGTCAGCAGATAGGTCGATTTGTTGTTCTTGGCGCCCGAGTTGAAGCTAAGCGGCTCGCCCACCAGCAAGCCCTGATAGGCCTGCTGATACTGCTGGTCGTCCTTGCCGTGCCGCACGCCCGCCTGCAAATCGATGGCCGGCGTCAACGCATAGCTGGCGTTGGCGAACAGCGAATATTCCTTGTACTCGGAGACGATGGCGGCCCGGACGATCTCCGGCAGCGGATACGGCGCGCCGGTGGTGGTCGAGAACGGACGCGGCGTGGGGATCAGCGTATTGCTGTCCTCGTGGGTGAAGTACACGCCCGCCTCGTATTGCAGACGCTCGTCGAAGGCGTTGGCGCGCAGGCGCAGCTCCTGCGACAAGCGCCGGGTGCCGGCGGAATGATCGCCGACGATGCCGAGGTCGGGAATGCCGAAGCCGGCGCCGACGATGACGCCGAATCCGTAGGTGTTGTCGGTCGTGGTCTGGGTCTTGATCTTTTGCCAGGTGGTCGAGGAGACCAGGTCGAACGGCCCCACCTCGCCGTTCAGCGTGATGTTGGCGACGTCCAGATGGGCGTAGGAGCCTTCCGGCGCGAAGGTCTGCTGCTGGTACTTGCCGTACAGCGGCCGCAGAGTCTTGGCGTCGACGTCCTCCATCGCGGTGCCCTTCGCATCGACTTTCTGCGTCAGCGCGAAGGCGTTCAGCTTCCATTGATTGGTCAGCATCCAGGTGTAGGCGACGCGGCCGCCGGAGACCTTGGACTGGTTGATGTCCTTGCCGCCCCGGGTGGTGTCGATGAAGCCGGCATCGCTGCGGCGGAAGGCGGAAAAGCGCAGCGCCATCGTGTTGTCCGCGAACGGCACGTTGAGCGAGGCGCGCGCCGACGAACCGTTGCCGCCGCCGTCGACCTGGCTGCCGCCCAGCGTGACGCTGCCGCGCAGCTGGCGCAGGTCCGGCGGCGCCGTCACGTAGCGCACCATGCCGCCCATGGCGCCGGCGCCGTACAGCGTGCCTTGCGGGCCCTTCAGCACCTCGATGCGTTGCAGTTCGGCCGGATCGATGTCGGGCGTGATGGTGCTGCCCATGGTGTAGGCGTTGACCGAGCCGATCGGCGCCTCGTCGATGTAGAAGGCGGTGGTGGCGGCGGAATCGGCGACGCCGGTGGTGATGCCGCGCAGCGTCACCTGGGTGAAACCCTGACGGAACGACGAGATCGACAGGCCGGGCACCGAGGCCACGTAATCCTCCAACCGCACCTTGCCTTCGCGCGCCAGGCGCTCGGTGTTGATGCTGGCGACCGAGCCCGGCACTTCGAGCGCGGCCTGCTCGCGCTTTTGCGCGGTGACGATCACCTTGTCGATGGCCAGGTCGGCGCCGGCCTCCTGCGCCGCCGCCTGCGGGAACAGCGTGCACAGCATCGATGCGGCGGCCGCCGTGGCGGTCAGGTTGTAGCGGACAATCTTGTTCATGTGGGGTCTCCAGAATTTATAGTTATGGGTGAAAATTTACGAGCCCGGCGTGAACCGGTTGAGCCATTCACGCATCCGCGCGACGGTGGAATGCGCGAACGGTGACGACGGCGTCATCAGATAGCCGTGCAGCGCGCCGGTCTCGCAGGCCGAGGTCACCGTGCCGCCGTCGGCCGCCAGCTGGTCGGCGAACGCCTGGCCCGAGCCGCGCAGGCTGTCGAATTGCGCGTTGACGATGAACACCGGCGGCAGGCCGGCCAGCGAACCGAGTCCCGGAAAGGCGTACGGGTCGCTGAGCGCGGCGGGGTCGCCCACGTAGTTGAGACAGGCCGCCATCACGAAGTCCGCGTCGGCGAAGGCCTTGACGCTGCGCTTGCAGTGGGCCTCGTCCTCCGGCGCCAGCTTGGGCAGGACGGCGTGCAGCAGCGGATACACCAGCAGCAGCGACGCCGGCATCGGCCCGCCCTGGTCGCGCAGGCGCTTGGCGACGCCCGCCGACAGATTGCCGCCCGCGCTGCCGCCGCCGAGGTGGAGCGCGTCCGCGTCCACCCCCAGCATCTGGGCGTTGGCCGCCGCCCAGTTCCAGACGGCCAGCACATCGTCGGACGGCGCCGGATAGTGCACGCCGTTGAGCGCCTTGCGGTAAGTCATGGTCAGCACCGGGATCCCCTGCGACGCCAGCTCCAGCGCCACCCAGTTGGCTTCCGCGCAGTCGAGGCCGCCGCCGGTGAAGCCGCCGCCGTGGATCCACACCAGCGCCCTCGACACCGGCAGCGCCGGATCGCGGTACAGCCGCATCGGCACGCGGCCGGCGTCGGTGTCGAGGCCGAGGTCGGTGACCGTCACCGCTGCCAGCGCGGGAAAGTCCTCCTTCAACGCGGCCGGTATCGCGGCCCAGCCGAAATGCAGCGTGGGGTCGCAAATCGCCAGCGTGCGGAAGTAGTCGTGGAACTTCGGGATGGCGGCGTCGACGTGGGTGCGCATCATGCGGCGCCGCAGTTGCGCCGGCAGCAGCGTCAGCAGTTTGAGCAGATAACCCGCCAGCGCGAAACGCAAGCGTCCGCGCGGCGCCTTGACGGTCGGAGCGGTCGGAGCGGTCGCCATGGCCTAGCCCGCCGTCCGCGCCAGCGCGGCGATGATGCGCGCGTGTTCGCGACGGTCGATGCGGTACAGCAGCAGCACCGGCAGGATCAGCAGGAACAGCAGGCCGTGCGCCGGCCCCCACAGCATCCCCAGCAACTCGATCCCATCGGCCGACAGCTGCGCCGCGCCGCCCTCCGCCTGGACGCCCTTCAAGCCGGCCGCCGACAACATCACGCCCGCCAGCAGCGAGCCCAGCCCATTCGCCGCCTTGGTCGCGAAGATGAGCGAGCTGTAATACAAGCCCTCGCAGCGGGTGCCGAAGCGGTACTCATGCTCGTCGATGGCGTCGGCCACCATCGACTGCATGGTGATGAACAACAGCGACGAGCAAAAGCCGAACACCAGCGTCATGGCGCAGACCACGCCGATCGGCGGCACCGCCGCGAACCACTGCAGCTTGGCCAGCAGCGGGAACAGTCCCTGCACCACCGCCAGCGTGACGAAGCCCATTGCCATCGCGGTGCGTTTCTCGACCGCGCGCAACAGCAGCAGCGCCAGCGGTATGCCGAACAGGAAGCCGGCCTGCAGCGTCAGCACGGCCTGCTGCGTCTGCGCCGTGGTCAGGCGCCAGTAATACTGATAGGCGTACAGGTTCAGCGCTTGCAGGCTGCCGGCGATCACCAGGCAGAACAGGCAACTGAGGAACAGCACCACGAACGAGTGATTGCGGAACAACTCGCGCACATCGGTCACGATCGAGCCGCGCGGCGCCTTGGTCGACGCCAGCGCCGCGCCTGCCGACTGCGGCATCTTGCGCACGCCGAGCATGCAGGTGGCGCCGGTCACCAGCACCACCGCCGCCAGCAGCAGGCCCAGCCAGAAATAGGCGCCGGCGCTGGACATTTTGGCCGGCGTGTCGAAGATGTAGTTGAAGGCCGGCACCGCGCAGGCGACGGCGGCGACAAAGCTGAACAGCGCGCGATAGGCGGCGATGGTCGATCGTTCGCCGTAGTCGGTGGTCAGTTCGGCGGTCATCGCCGCGTAAGGCAAGGCGAACAACGAGGTCCCGACCCGCAGCACGATATTCACCGACAGCGCACAGGCGATGGTGAAGCTGCTTCCCCATCCGGTGGGCATGGCGAACAAGGCGAAGCCGGCCAGGCACACGATGGGCAGCGCCGCCGCCATGAACGGCAGCCGGCGCCCCCAGCGCGAGCGCAGGCGGTCCGACCATGAGCCGATCAGCGGATCGGCGACGGCGTCGACGCACAGCGAGATGAACAGGATGGCGCCGGCCGTCGCGGGGGCGATGCCGCAGACATTGGTCAGGTAGTACAGCAGGAAGGTGGCCGCGACGAAGGCCACCGCCGTCTCCACCGACTGGCCGCTGCCGACGATCATTTTTTGAAGCGTGCCGAGTCGCTGCCCTTGTATTACCGTCTCCGGGCGCGCACTTTTTTGTGGTTGGCTCATCAGTCGATTCCATCGCCGATCGCGGCGAACTTGGCGAAGCGCAGCAGCACCTCGTCGAAGGCGGTCGCCGCCGCAGGCACCAGCGCGGCGATGTACGAGAAGCCGTGGGTCAGGTGTGGAAATTCGATCACCTCGCAGGCGACGCCGGCCTCGTGCAGCCGCGCCGCATACTCGACGCCCTGGTCGCGCAAAGGATCGACCGTCAACACCACCATCATCGCGGGCGGCAGGCACGACAGGTCGTCGGCGGCCAGCGGCGACGCGCGCCAGTCGTCAAGGTGTTCGTCGCCAACATAAGCCGAGATGCACTCGCCGATCATCGGCGCCGGCAGCGTCGGATCCAGGTCGGCCAGGAAGGACGGCGCCTCGCGCGCCGCCAGACGCAGATCGACGCCAGGGTACAGCAGCAGCTGGCCGCGCAACGCCGGCAGCGGCGGTTGCAGCGTCGCGATCGCCTGCCGCCGTTCGTCGCGCAACGCGATCGTCACGGCGGCGGACAGGTTGCCGCCGGCGCTGTCGCCGGCGATCACCACGCGTTCCGGGTCGCCGCCCAGCGCCTCGATATGCGCCAGCACCCAGCGCGCCTGCGCCAGCGCGTCGTCATAGGCGGCGGGGAAGCGATGCTCCGGCGCGCGCCGGTAGGTGCAGGACACCACGATCGCCCCCAGGCCACGGCAGATCCTGCGCACGGTGGGATCGCTGCCGTCGAGATCGCCCAGGGCCCAGCCGCCGCCATGGAAATGCACCACCGTCATGGTGGGCGCGACTTCCGGCCGGTAGACGCGCACCTCGATCGGGCCCGCCGGGCCGCCGAAGCGATGCGTCTCGACCGACTTGACCGGGGTCGGGCCGCCCGCCCCCACCAGCATCGGCTCCATGGCCTTGCTGGCGGCGCGGACCGCCGGCCAGTCGATGGGGACTTCAAAATCGGAAGGAATCGCTTGCAGCACGCGCTGCAGTTCCGGATCTAAACTCATATGCTGCCTTTCACATTGATGGCCGAAGTTGCATCCAGGGCAAATGCCTGCATGCGTTAAGGAAATGATAGAGGTGGGGAGGAGCGGCTCCCCCCCCTTGATGGGGGGTCAGGCCAGGTCGCTGAAGCGCGGGGCGGCGTTGCCGAACAATGCGCCGGCGGCGTTGGAGGCGAAATTGGCGCGCGCCACGTTGTGCGGGTGGCGCGCGGCCTCGGCCAGGCTCAGGACCGGTGCGAAGCAGGCGTCGGTCCCCTCCAGCAGCTCGCACCACGCTTGCCGCGTGCGCTGCAGGAACAGCACCCGCAAGCGCCCCTTGAGCGCCGGCCAGGCGGCGCGGTCGAATTGCGCGGCGGGATCGATATCGGTGAGTTGCAATTTTTCCAGCAACAAGGCATAGAATGGCGGCTCGAGCGCGCCGATGGTGATGAAGCCGCCGTCGGCGCAGCGATACACGTCGTAGAACGGCGAGTCGTGGAACAGGCCGGCATTTTCACCGCCAAGCTGGCCGGCGGCCTCTGCCCATTGCGCAATGCCGCCGACCATGGCCATGATGTCGACGATGGCAGCGTCGACCACCTTGCCCTTGCCGGTGCGGCGCACCTCGAACAAGGCGCAGGCGATGCCGAACGCCAGCCCCAGCGCGCCGGCGCCGTCGCCGGCCACGGCCGGTGGCAAGATCGGCACCGCGCCGCGATGGGCGGACACCGCCAGCGTCCCGCTCAGCGCCGCGTAATTCAGATCGTGGCCGGCCGTTTGAGCCAGCGGGCCGCTCTGCCCCCAGCCGGTCATGCGTCCATACACCAGGGCGGGATTATGCAGCGCCAGCGCGGCCGGCCCGAGTCCGAGGCGTTCCATCACGCCGGGGCGGTTGCCCTCGATCAGGGCGTCGGCGCCGGCGGCCAGGCGCAATGCCTGCTCGCGTTGCGCGGGGTCCTTCAGGTCGAGCACGAGGCGGGTCTTGCCACGGCTCCATTCCAGGTCGGCGGCCCCGAATTGCGCCTGCAACTTGCTGGATGCCGGCCGGGCGATGACGGTGACCCGGGCCCCCATCCCCGCCAGCATGCGGCCGCACAGGGGGCCGGGGCCGATCGCCTCGAATTCGACGATGTTCACGCCGTGCAAAGGTCCGCTCATGGTGTTCCTTCGGTTCGCTTGACCAATGGCTATTTGGCTGGATTGGTTTTCAGGGACAGCACGCTGCCGTTGGCCGAGTACTGCATCCGGCGCGTCATGGACTTCGACAGCCGCCACGTGCCGGCGGTCTGGGTCCAGGTGTCGTCGGAGGTGGCGGCCAGTTCGAACGTCATTTTTTTACCGAGCAGGCTTTTGGTCGTCGTCACCAGCAAGCGCTGCACCACGTGCGCGGTCGCGCCGTCCAGCGTCAACGACACGACGGTGCTGTCGAGCTTTCTGTTGCCGTCCTCGGGGAGCGCGCCGATCTCCTCGAGTAACTTTCCGGCGGACCGTGGCTTGCCGGCGACGTCCTCGCCGTCGAAGTCGGGCGTCAGCATGGCGCTGACTTCGGCGGTGTTCCGCGCGTTCATCGCCGCATTGAATTTGGCGTACAGCGCGGCGAAGGTCGTGGCGGTGGCGGAAGCGTCGTCGGCGCCATGCGCGGTCAGGCAAAGGATGGACAACAGACAGGCCAGCGCGGCGTTTTTTACAGGCGTCATGATGGGGGGCGGCACCGCTGGCGGCATCCGCTGTTGCAGGGATCAGGCTTGCAGTCTAGCCGGCCGTTTCCGCGCAAAGCCCCCCAATACGGGGGGCTGCGCCTTCGACGCACGGAAAGCAAAAAGCTCGCCGAAGCGAGCTTTTATAGGCGGGGCGGTGGCCGCCCCTCTCTGCCGTGCGGCGCGCTACAGCGCGATATCCGGCACTTTTTTCGGTTCGACCGGTTGCCCGACGGGAGCGCTGCCTGCGACGACTCCCTCCAGACTCGGCGATGCTATCGCGAGTTGCAAGGTTTCGGCGGTGGTCGCCCACGTCGTCGCCAGCAGCTCCGGGTTCTCGTTGAGCTTTTTGCCATAAGATGGCACGATCTCGCGAATCTTGGACTGCCAGGCCTCGGACTTGACGCGATCCGGGAAGACCTTCTCCAGCAGCGACAACATGATCGCCGGCGAGGTGGAGCCGCCCGGCGACGCGCCCAGCAACGCGGACACCGAGCGATCCGCCGACACCACGACCTCAGTGCCCAGCTTCAGCACGCCGCCCTTGTCGGGCATGTTCTTGATGATCTGCACGCGCTGGCCGGCTTGCCACAAGCGCCAATCCTCGTCCTTCGCTTCCGGCATGTAGCGGCGCAACGCCGCCATCTTGTCTTCCCGCGACAACTCCAATTGCTGCGCGAGATACTTCACCAGCGCAAACTCGTGGGCGCCGACTTGAAGTTGCGGAATGATATTGGACGGCGTGGTGGCCTTCGCGATGTCGAAATACGAGCCATTCTTGAGGAATTTCGTCGACCAGGTGGCGAACGGGCCGAACAGCAGCACGGTCTTGCCATCCAGCACACGGGTATCCAGATGCGGCACCGACATCGGCGGCGAACCGGTATCCGCCAAGCCGTAGACCTTGGCCAGGTGGCGCGAGGTGATGGCGGGATTATCCGTCACCAGGAACTCGCCGCCGACCGGGAAGCCGCCATATTGCTTCGCTTCAGGAATGCCGGACAACTGCAGCAGCGGCAAGGCGGCGCCGCCGGCGCCGATGAAGATGTGGCGCGCATCGATGGTCTGGATCTTCGAGCTGTCCTTGATGTCGAACGCCGACACGCGCCAGGAGCCGTCGCCGTTGCGCGTGATCGAGCGCACTTCGTGGCCGGTGGTAATCTGGCTTCCCGCCTGGCGCAGATGCTGGTAGAACTGGCGGGTGATCGAGCCCAGGTTGACGTCGGTGCCGAGCGGCGAACGGGTGGCGGTCACCATCTCGTCCGGCTTGCGTCCCTCCATCATGATCGGAACCCATTCGGTGATCTTGGCCGGATCGGTGGTCATTTCCATGCCGGCGAACAGCGGCGATGCCTTCAACGCGGCGACGCGCTTGCGGATGAACTCGCGGTTCTCCTTGCCGAACACCAGATTCATATGCGGCGTCGAATTGATGAATTCACGCGGATTGCCCAGCACGCCCTTGCGCACCTGATGCGACCAGAACTGGCGCGAGATCTGGAAGTTCTCGTTGATGCCGATCGCCTGGGTGATATGCACTTCGCCCTTGTCGTCCATCGGCGTGTAGTTGAGTTCGCAGAGCGCCGAGTGTCCGGTGCCGGCGTTGTTCCAGCCGTTCGAACTTTCCTCCGCAACTTTATCCAGGCGTTCGAACACTTCGAAGGTCCACTTGGGTTCCAGCTCGGACAGATAGACACCGAGCGTCGCGCTCATGATGCCGCCGCCGATCAGCAGCACGTCGACCGAGCGATCCGCCTTGTCGGCACGGAACTGGCCGCCGAAGAATACCGAGTACCCGCCCCATACGGCAGCAGCGCCCACGGCGGCTCCGATAAACTTGCGTCGGGAGAAGCGCTTGCCGCCTGCTGTGTTGTTATTTGCTTGACTCATGGGGATTACCTTCAGAAGAAACTACTGTTTTGCGTTGATTAAGATTTTTTCCAACGCTTGTTTGAACGCCACTGCTTCCTGTTCGCTGAACCCGGTCAACAGCTTCCCATAGACCTGGTTGATGCCCTCGGTGATCGGCTGGTACAGCGCCGCGCCTTTCTCGGTGAGGGTGACATTGACTTGACGGCGGTCGACCAGGTCCCGCTCCTTGCGGATGATGTCCTTGGCCTCCAGCCGATCGAGCAACCGCGACATGGGACCGGCCTCGATCCCGGCCAGCTGGCAAAACTCGTTGACGGTCCGTGCGTTTCCCCGCATCGCGTTGATCACCACGACAAATTGCGACGCGGTCAGGTCGAGCGGCTGCATCTCTTTATCCAACGCCGAGAAAAGCGCATTGCGGACCTGGTTGATCAGGTAGCCGAATTGCCCGTTTTGCAGCTCTTTAAGTGTTTGCATGGGTTGAATTATATTTGCTTAGGCAAATATAATCAAGCCCGCCACGCGCAACAGGCAAGCGGTTGCGATGGATTGCCGCGCGCGATTGCATTTCACGCGCGACCGTATACGCTGTGAATTGGTCGCAGGCCCGGCGTGGCCTGCACACAAGCAACCCAGCATTGCATTGGCGCGAACCAGGGAGGCACCATGACAGCGATTGTGCGCATCGACGACGAAGTCATCGACACCGACAGTTTCATCCGGACGCTCAAGCTCAGCGGGCAGTTCGAGGGCCTGATCGAACAGCTGGTGCGCGACAAGCTGACAGTGCGGGCCGCGAAGAAACAGGGCTTGCAGCTGTCCCCCGATGCGGTCCAGGAGCGCGCCGACCAGTTCCGCCGCAGCCAGGGCCTGCACCGCGCCGCCGACATGAATCATTACCTCGACATACTTGGCGTCACGCTCGACGAATTCGAACTTTTCATCACCGACGGTTTGTACCAGGAAAAAATGATGGCCATCGTCTGCAGCGATGCGGCGGTCGAACAATATTTCAAACTCAACTCGCCCAAATTCGACAGCGTCGAAGTGAGCCATATCGTGCTCGATACGGAAGGCAAGGCGAAGGAGATGATGTCGGTGCTGGCCGACGACCCCGACAGCTTCGCCGAGATGGCGCGCGAACACTCGATCGGCGATGCCCGCGAGCGCGGCGGAATGATCGGCAAAATCCTGCGCGGCTCGCTCAAGGCCGACATCGAGGCGCGCGTGTTCAACGCGGTCGCGGGCGAGCTGCTCGGCCCCTTCGCCTCGCCCGACCGCTCGTTCTACGAAATCTTCGCCGTCAACGCGAAGTGTCCCGCCACGCTCGATGAGGACACCTCCGCCGAAATCCGCCGGCTGCTGCGCGAGGGCTGGTTGCAGGCACGCGCGCAGGAGCACCTGATCGAAGCCTGCCCGGCCAGGTAATCCCGGCGGCGCCCAGACATGGACCCACTACCGCAAACCCACCCTGTCGCCGAGTTCCTGGCGACGGTGGAAATCCTGTCGCCCTTCACACCCGACGAACTGGCGCGGATCGCCGATGCGGCCGAATCGCGTTTCTACGCCTTCGGCGACACCATTTGCAAGGCGGGCGAAGCGGCGGCCGGACTGTATGTGATCCGCTCCGGTTCCGTACGCGTATTCAGCGACGAGCACGGCAAGGAAGCGAGCATGGGCGTGCGCAAGGCCGGCGAAGTGTTTGCCGAGATCGCCATGCTGCGCGACCATCAACATGAAGTGTCGGCGCGCGCCTCGGTGAAGACCGAATTGCTGTTCATCGCCCGATCCGCGTTCGAACCGGAGCTGGCCCGCAATCCGGTCGCCTTGCAATTCATCAGCAATTACGTCGCGATCAGTTCGGCCGGCGGTCTGGTGGCGCGCCTGTTCGACCTGCGCGGCAAGGTGAGCCAGTCGGAACTCGAGGAGTTCGTGCGCAGCGTCGGCGTCAAGCGCATTGCGGCGGGAAAGGAAATCCTGCAACAGGACTCGCGCGACGATCGCCGCCTGTATGTGGTGCGGCAAGGGCAAGTGCGGGTGGTCTACCACGACGCCGGCAGCGAGTACGTGCTGGCCACGCTGGGTCCGGGTGAAATCTTCGGCGAGAAGGCATGCCTGATGCGCCAGGAACAGATGGCGTCCGTGGTCGCCACCACCGACACCACCTTGCTGGTGTTGCCGGAAAAGACCGCGCACGTCATCCTGGAACGCAACGAGAAGCTGCGCGAGGTGATCGAGGAGCGCATCCGCTTCGTCGAGCGCGAGCTGCACCGGCAAAAAAGACTGGCCGAACGGCGCAAGCGGCCATTGCTGCTCGACCTGCAATCGACGCCAGAGGGCGACGAAAAAATCCTCAAGCGCTTCGCGCTGGTCGAACAAGCCGAGGAAATGGATTGCGGCGCGGCCTGCCTTGCCATGCTGTGCCGGCATTACGGCATCAACATGACCTTGGGCAAACTGCGCGAACTGGCCAACGTCACGACTCAGGGCGCCACGCTCGACAGCCTGGCGCGCGCCGGCGAGTCGCTCGGCTTCAGCACGCGCGGCGTGCAGTGCACCTTCGACGCCCTGAAGGGCTTCGAACTGCCGTTCATCATCCACTGGGAAGGCTACCACTACGTCGTGGTGTACGGCATCTCGGCGCGCCAGGTGTGGGTGGCCGATCCCGCCGTCGGCTTCAAGAAGATGAGCGTGGAGGAATTCGAGCGCGGCTGGAGCGGCACCTGCCTGGTCTTCACGCCGGGACAGGAAATGGTCCAGCTGACCGCCGCGCGTTCGCCCTGGCTGCGCTTCGTCGGCTACCTGGCGCCGTACAAGACCATCTTGTGGCATCTGTTCCTCGCCACCTTTGTCATCCAGATGCTGGGAATTGTTCCCCCCATGATCATCCAGAACATCCTCGACGGCGTGGTGGTGCACCACAATGTCAGCCTGCTGCACCTGCTGATCACCGGCCTGGTCATCGCCACCGTGTTCACCCAGCTGATGTCGACGGTACGCGCCCACCTCGCGAACTACATGGTGCGCAACCTCGACTTCTCCATGATGTCACAGTTCTTCAAGCATACGATGTCGCTGCCCTACTCCTTCTTCGCAAAACGAAAGACCGGCGACATCATGGCGCGGTTCCAGGAAAACCAGACCATCCGCGCCTTTCTGACGGAGTCGACCGTCACCACCGTGCTCAACCTGCTGATGGTGTTCATCTATTTCACCATCCTGTTCCTGTACAACGTCAAGCTGACGCTGCTGCTGATCGGCTTCGTGATTCCGATCATGGCGGTGACGGTGGTGGCCACGCCGCGCATCAAGGACTACGCGCGCGAAGTCTTCACCGCCTCGACCGACGCGCACTCGTTCCTGATGGAGGCGCTGGGCGGCATCGAGACCATCAAGGGCATGGGCAGCGAGCGGCCGGTGCGGCTGAAATGGGAGAAAAAATACGTCAAGGCGCTGGAGGTGCAGTACCGTTCGCAATCGTTCAATATCCTGGTCGGCCTGGGCAGCCAGCTGCTGCACGCCGCCACCACCATCGCGATCCTGTGGGTGGGCGCCGACCTGGTGCTGGCGCGCGAACTCTCGATCGGCCAGCTGATCGCGTTCAATGCGCTGATGGGCAGCGTGCTGGCGCCGCTGATGGGCCTGGTGGGCCTGTGGAGCCGTCTGGCCGACGCCACGGTGGCGATGGAACGGCTCGGCGACGTGCTGGACATCGAACCGGAGCAGAAACCGGCGGACCTGGCCTCGCGCGTGGTGCTGCCCGACCTGCAGGGCGAGATCAAGCTCGACGGCATGTACTTCCGCTACGGCGACGGCGATACGCCCTATGTGCTGGAAAACATCAGCGTCGACATCAGGCCGGGCGAACTGGTGGCGATCGTCGGCCGCAGCGGATCGGGCAAGACCACGCTGGCCAAATTGCTGGTCGGTTTCTATCCGCCCACCGAAGGCAAGATCATCATCGACGGCTACGATATGAGCGTGATCGACAAGGATTACTATCGCGCGCAGGTCGGCTACGTCATGCAGAGCAACCTGCTGTTTTCCGGCACCATCGCCGAAAACATCGCCAGCGGCGACGACAGCCCGGATCGGCGCCGCATCGAAGAAGTGGCGAAGATGGCGGACGCGCACGCCTTCATCAGCAAATTGCCGCTGGGGTACGAGCAAGTCGTCGGCGAACGCGGCGTCGGCCTGTCCGGCGGCCAGGTTCAGCGGCTGTGCATCGCCCGCGCGCTCTATCACGATCCGCGTCTGCTGGTGTTCGACGAGGCCACCTCCGCGCTAGATACCCAGTCGGAGAGCAACATCATCGGCAACATGCAGGCAATCCTGGAGGGCCGCACCGCGGTCATCATCGCGCACCGGCTCAGCACCATCATGCGGGCCGACAAGATCATCGTGCTGTACGAAGGTGCGATCGCCGAAATGGGACGCCATGAGGAATTGCTGGAACGGCGCGGCATGTATTATGAACTGGTGCAGAAGCAATTGAGCGCGGCATGAAACTGTTCAACCAAGGCATTCCCCGTGGTTCCGCGATGTCGTATGCGGCGCTGCTTGAAAAGATTGAAATCCTGCGCTCGACCTTGCGCTGGGCCACGACGCTGCAACGCGACGATATCGAGAAGCTGCTGCGCCAGGCCAACGTGCTGCGCGACGATGTGATGCAGCTGTCGCACAAGGAGCGCTTCGTGCAGGCGGTCGGCGCCGAGCCGGGGCCGGCGAAGTCCACCGGGGAGCGGCGCCAGGCGCTGCTGGCGCGCAGCTTTGTGTTCGAAGGAACGTTCGGCGACAACCCCAGGTTGCTCGATGCGCTCGAGATCGCCGAAAAAGCCGCGCCCACCGATCTGCCGGTGCTGGTCGACGGCGAAAGCGGCACCGGCAAGGAACTGATGGCGAAGGTCATACACGCCAACGGCTCGCGCGCGGACAAGCCCTACATCTCGGTCAACTGCGGCGCCATCCCCGACAGCCTGCTCGAGTCCGAGCTGTTCGGGCACAAGAAAGGCGCGTTCACGGGCGCCGCGACCGATCGGCGGGGCAAGTTCGAGAGCGCCCACCACGGCACCATTTTCCTCGACGAGATCGGCGAGCTGCCCTTGCCGGGACAAGTCAAGCTGCTGCGGGTGCTGCAATCGCACGAGATCCAGCGAGTGGGCTCGGACGAAACCATATCGGTCGATACCCGGATCGTGGCGGCGACCAACAAGAACTTGCGCCGCCTGATCGAGCAAGGGCTGTTTCGCGAAGACCTGTTCTACCGGCTCAGCGTCATCCATCTCACCCTGCCGCCGCTGCGCGAGCGCAAGGATGAGATCCCCTTGCTGATCGCGTATTACTGCGACGAGGCGGCCGAAGCGCTGAAGCGCCGGCCGGTCAAGACCACGGCGCGGCTGCGGGACTTCCTGCTCGGCTACGCTTATCCGGGCAACATCCGCGAACTGCGCAACATCGTGTACCGCATGTCATGCCTTGCCGGCGAGACTGCGGACTTGTCGCATCTTCCCGAGGATATCCGCCCGGCCGCCGCACGTGGGCAGGTGCAGCCTGCCGCCGTCGCCCTGTCAATGAGCGAAGCGAAGCGCATCGCCAGCGACGAAGCGGAGCGCGCCTGCCTGGAACGGGGGCTGCAGGAAACCAGCGGCGCGGTCGCGGAGCTGGCGCGCCGCTGGGAGATGAATCGCTCGCACCTGCAGATCCTACTGAAAAAGCACGGCATGCATTCGAAGGATTTTCGCAAGGAGGCCTAGCCGCAAGCCGGCCGCCGATGGTTCACAGCGCCGGATTGAGCATCGTCTTGTCGCTGCAGACGTCGTCCGCCCGCGCGACCACCACCGAGATGTTGTCGCGCCCGCCATTCGCCAGTGCCTTGGCGATCAGCTCGGCCACCGCCGCGCCACAATCGCCTGTGGCCAGCGCGTCGGCGATGCCTTGCTCGTTCACCGGATTGCTGAGGCCGTCGCTACACAACAGGAACAGATCGCCATCGCGCACCGGCAAGCTACCATGTTCGATATCGATGGTGTCGGCGGCGCCCAGCGCCCGGGTGATACCGTTCGGCACCGGCGCATCGGCACGCAGCGCGGCGCCGCGCGCCCTGAGTTCCTCGGCCTGGCTGTGATCCCGGGTCAGCTGCTGCAACCGTCCGTTGCGATACAGGTAGATGCGGCTGTCTCCGGCCCACAGGTATCCCGCTTCGCCCCCGTACGCGAGCAGGACCACGACGGTGCTGCCCATCATCGTGACCTTGCGCGCCGCCGCCTCCGCGCGCAATTGTCCATTCACCGAGCGCAGCTGCTCAAGCGCAACGGCGATCGATTGCCGCAGGCCGGCCGGGCCGGCGGCCGGCAAGGTGTCGAGTGCGGCGATCACCATGCGGCTGGCGACATCGCCGTAGGCGTGGCCGCCCATGCCATCGGCGACCGCCCACAAGCCGCGTGCCGCATGCTCCAGCAAGCAGTCTTCATTGCGGCTACGCACCAGTCCAATATCGGTGCGTGCCGCCGACGTCCAGCGAAATTCGGGCTCGAATGTCATCCTCTGGCCTCGCGATCCGCTTGCCCCCTACTGCGGCTGAAAGCGATTGTTTACACTGCTTTCGTCGACCTTGACGGCGACGTCGGCATTCGATCCGGTGTTGAGCACCGAAACCATTTGGTACTGGTTGATCATCTGGTCCGCGTAATTATTGATCTGGTAGAAATTCACCACCGGCGCAAAGCTCGGCGCATCGGAGAACGGCGTGATCCAGCCGTAGACCCAGGGTGCGCCGCCGGCGCCGCGCAAGCGCGACATCGCCTGGCGGTCCAGGTCGCGATTGACGGATAGGTCGTTGATCGTAATGGTAGCCATATTGAACTCCCTCGCGTCGGCAGGAAAAAATGGAGGCCTGGGCAGGCCTCCTCAGTTTAGAACATCTTTGGGATGACTGCGCTGTTGAATCCTGTCTGCGCGGCCGCCAGGTTGACGGTCGGGCCGGTAAAGCCGGCGCCGATCGAACCGTTGTTGTTCAACACGTTGAGGTCCACGTCCTGAACCTGCACCAGGCTCTGGTTGATTTTCAGGTCGACGCTCACATCGCGTGCCCAGCCGTGGCCGCCGCGTACGGCGCACATTGCATGCTGGTCGAGGTCGGTCGTGCATGGCAGATCGTTCAGTGTAATGAGGGACATGATCATTCTCCTTTGGGTTAGCGGTGCGCGCATCACAGGCGGACGATGTTGTTCTGGCCGTTCTGCGACGTGGTATTGGTCGCGTGCACGCCGTCCAGGAATGCCGAGCCGTTGGCGGTGGCGGTCACGACGCTTTGCATTTGGACCAGCTCTTGCGTGGCGTGGATCGACGCATCGAAGCTTGGCGCGTAGGTCAGATCGCCGAGTTTGTAGTAAGGCGAGTTCATCGCGAAGCCGCCGCGGACAGTTGTCATGGCCTTCGCGTCCAGCGCTTCGTTGCGGGCCAGGTCTTTGATGAGGATGGTTTTCATGGTGATGCTCCTTAGGTTTGAGGTTGGTTGTCGAGGCATTTCAGTGCGCTCGCTTACCATTCAGCAGAAACCGTGCCACTCTCCCCTGCACCACGCAAACCTTTGAATTTCAAGGCTATTCTCGAATATCCCGGCTAGGCGACGAAGGATGACGGCGGCGGGAAGTTGGGACGGGTCCAACAGAAATTGAGTGACTGTTCGGCCGTGTGCAACTCCGCATGTGGTGCCGGCCATGGAAGCAAAAACGCCGTCCAGTGTGAACAGGACGGCGTGTGGGAGACGGTCATTGATTACTTCGGCGGCGGCCGTCTGGGCGTCGCCTTGGGCGCGATATTGACCAGGCGATTGATGCGCAAGGCATCGCGCCGCGTGACCGCTGCGCCCACTCGGAAGCGCGAGCCGCCGGAAATCTCCAGCATCGCCTGCCGGTCGAGTTCAACGTTTTCCTGCAAATCCTTGATGACGATAATTCCCATGATGACTCCTCCAAAGGCAATGGTCCGGCCGAGCCATTGGATGGCGTGGCCGGACCGTTGAGAACACGATCAGATAACATGGTAATCCTCGTGCCGCGCGACGCAAGCACCGAAGGCCCGCAAGCCTTCGGCGCCGCGCCGTCATCAGCCGAAGATGTTGTTCTGACCGGACTGCGACGTGGTGTTGGTCGCATGCACGCCGTCCAGGAAGGCCGAGCCGTTGGCGACGGCGTTGGTGACGTTCTGCATCTGCGCCAGGTTCTGGGTGGCGTGAATCGAAGAGTCATACGAAGGTGCGTACGACACATCACCGATCGTGTATTTCGGCGAATGCATCGACCAGCCGCCGCGCACTGCAGCCATTGCTTTGCCGTCCAGTTCTTCGGTACGGGCCAGGTCTTTGATGGTCAGGGATTTCATGGTATTTCTCCTTAAAGGGGCTTCAACGGCAGCGGTTAAAAATCAGAGGGCATGTCCGGACTTCCATTCTGCGGCGGCGTACTGCACATCGTAGCCGCCGAACGAGGCGCCGATGACGCCATTGTTGTTGAGCACGTTGACGCCCACTTGCTGCACCTGCATGAACTGCTGGTTGAGTGCGACGTTGACGTTCACGTCCGGCACGAAGCCGGCGCCGCCGCGCACCGACGACATCGTGGCCTGGTCCAGCGCAGTGCTGCGCGATAAATCCTGAATCTTGATCGACGACATGGTGTTCTCCTTGAACGGTAAGCTGCGATGTTTAGCCGATGATGTTGTTCTGGCCGTTTTGCGAGGTGGTGTTGGTGGCGCTCACGCAATCCAAGAAGGCCGAGCCGTTGGCGACCGCGTTGGTGACGTTCTGCAATTGCGCCAGGTTCTGGGTGGCGTGGATCGAAGAGTCGTACGAAGGTGCATACGACACATCGCCGATCGTGTATTTCGGCGAGTTCATCGACCAGCCGCCGCGCACTGCAGCCATTGCTTTGCCGTCCAGTTCTTCGGTGCGGGCCAGGTCTTTGATGGTCAGGGATTTCATGGTGTTTCTCCTTAAAGGTTTGGTTTGGGTTGGTGAGCATTTCGTTGCGCTCACTGGGTATAGAGCAGCTACCGTGCCAGCTTGCCGCGCACCTCGCAAGCCATTGATTTAAAAAGAAAAGCGCAATAAACCATTGGTATTTTTTAACTTCCACCAGCGTCGGTGGTTCGGTGCAATCCAACTGTTTTTTAAGCGCTGTTGGGGCTTCCCCAACGCGGTGTCTTTCTTCCTCCGACTTCAATGACGAAGCCAAAAGGTCCAGCCCAGCCATCCGGAGATGGCTGGGCTGGACCTTTTGCGGTGCGAAGAATCGCGGCGCTGCTTAGCCGATGATGTTGTTCTGGCCGTTTTGCGAGGTCGTGTTGGTGGCGCTCACGCAATCCAGGAAAGCCGAGCCGTTGGCGACGGCGTTGGTGACGTTCTGCACCTGTCCCAGGCTTTGGCTGGCATGGATCGACGCATCGTAGCTCGGCGAATAATCCACGTTGCCCACTTTGAAGCCTGGCGCCTGCAGGCACCAGCCGCCGCGTACTGCTGCCATTGCTTTGCCGTCCAGTTCTTCGGTGCGGGCCAGGTCTTTGATGTTCAGGGTTATCATGATGGTTCTCCAATGTAGAAAAATAAGGTTCAGGCTCAAGCGCCGAAGATGTTGTTCTGGCCGGACTGCGACGTGGTGTTGGTCGCATGCACCCCGTCCAGGAAAGCCGAGCCGTTGGCGACCGCATTGGTGACGTTCTGCAACTGCGCCAGGTTCTGGGTGGCGTGAATCGAAGAGTCGTACGAAGGTGCATACGACACATCGCCGATCGTGTATTTCGGCGAGTTCATCGACCAGCCGCCGCGTACTGCAGCCATTGCTTTGCCGTCGAGTTCTTCGGTACGGGCCAGGTCTTTGATGGTCAGGGATTTCATGGTGTTTCTCCTTAAAGGTTTGGTTTGGGTTGGTGAGCATTTCGTTGCGCTCACAGGGTATAGAGCAGCTACCGTGCCAGCTTGCCGCGCACCTCGCAAGCCATTGATTTAAAAAGAAAAGCACAATAAACCATTAGTATTTTTTAACTTCCACCAGCGTGGGTGGTTCGGTGCAATCCAACTGTTTTTTAATCGCTGTTGGGGCTTCCCCAACGCGGTGTCTTTCTTCCTCCGACTTCAATGACGAAGCCAAAAGGTCCAGCCCAGCCATCCGGAGATGGCTGGGCTGGACCTTTTGCGGTGCGAAGAATCGCGGCGCTGCTTAGCCGATGATGTTGTTCTGGCCGTTTTGCGAGGTCGTGTTGGTGGCGCTCACGCAATCCAGGAAGGCCGAGCCGTTGGCGACGGCGTTGGTGACGTTCTGCACCTGTCCCAGGCTTTGGCTGGCATGGATCGACGCATCGTAGCTCGGCGAATAATCCACGTTGCCCACTTTGTAGCCTGGTGCCTGCATGCACCAGCCGCCGCGTACTGCTGCCATTGCTTTGCCGTCCAGTTCTTCGGTGCGGGCCAGGTCTTTGATGTTCAGGGTTTTCATGATGGTTCTCCAATGTAGAAAAATAAGGTTCAGGCTCAAGCGCCGAAGATGTTGTTCTGGCCGGACTGCGACGTGGTGTTGGTCGCATGCACCCCGTCCAGGAAAGCCGAGCCGTTGGCGACCGCATTGGTGACGTTCTGCAACTGCGCCAGGTTCTGGGTGGCGTGGATCGAAGAGTCGTACGAAGGTGCATACGACACATCGCCGATCGTGTATTTCGGCGAGTTCATCGACCAGCCGCCGCGTACTGCAGCCATTGCTTTGCCGTCGAGTTCTTCGGTACGGGCCAGGTCTTTGATGGTCAGGGATTTCATGGTGTTTCTCCTTAAAGGTTTGGTTTGGGTTGGTGAGCATTTCGTTGCGCTCACTGGACATACAGCAGGGACCATGCCAGCGCGCGCCAGGTGGCCATGCCGACTTTCAAACCATTGATTTTTAAGTGAAATGCATGACAGACATTGGCAAGCCGACACGCCGCTGATGGGTCGCGAGTACGGTCATTCCCAACTGTTTTTGGAGCACTGTTTGCCCGCTCCCAACTCCCGCGCCGCGTTACGCGCGGTGGTCCTTGATCATCATGGTTTTCATGCTAGTCTCAACAAAGTGTGTCGGGATTTGAATGCGCGAAGTCGTTGCACGGGAGGGGACCCGGGAAGAGATGGACAATCTTACTCATGCCATTCGCCAGCTACAAAGCGGCGCGTTGGGGCGCACGGAATTTTTTGTCGAACTGGACCGCGCGCTCGCGACAGCGCCCGGCAGCGCCGTGCGCCTGCTCGAGGTGCTCAGCCAGGAACAGGCGCGCCTGCCCTTGTCGCCCGAACTCTACGAGGAAGTGCAGCACCATATCGAACGGACGATGCGCGCACGCCAGCGGGCCGAAGGCGACGATACCTTCGTGCGGACCAAGCCCGTGGACCCGGCCGCCTTCTCGCCGTCGCCGCGCGACGATCCCGACGACCCGCAAAGCGAGCCGGAACGCATGAAGGCGGTCGGCGACACGCTCAACGGCCGCTTCGTGCTCGAGGAGTGCATCGGCTTCGGCGGCATGGGCACCGTGTACAAGGCGCTGGACCTGCGCAAGCTCGAAGCGTCCGACCGCAAGCCCTACATCGCCATCAAGGTGCTGAACGTCCAGTTCCGTGGACACCCGAAGTCGCTGATCGCGCTGCAACGCGAGGCGCGCAAGGCGCAAACACTGGCTCATCCCAACATCGTCTCGGTCTATGATTTCGACCGCGATGGTCAGGTGGTGTATCTGACGATGGAGTACCTGAGCGGCAAGTCGTTGAGCCAGATGTTGCGCGCGCCGAACTTCGCCGGCCTGCCGCTGGCCGAGGCCATGCGCATCGTCGACGGCATGGGCAAGGCGCTGGCCTACGCCCACGAACGCGGCTTCGTGCACTGCGACTTCAAGCCGGGCAACGTCATCGTCACCGACAAGAACGTGGTCAAGGTCATCGATTTCGGCATCGCGCGCGTGTTCCAGAAAGCCGAAGAAGAAGTCGACGTCACGGTGTTCGACCCCGGCAGCTTGGGCGCGCTCACGCCTGCCTACGCCAGCCCCGAAATGCTCGAGCACCGCGAACCCGATCCGCGCGACGACATCTACGCGCTGGCGTGCATCACCTACGAATTGCTGACCGGGCGCCATCCCTACAACCGGATGTCCGCACTGCAAGCGCGCGCCTCCGGCATGAAGCCCGCACCGCCCGCACAGATCGGACGGGCCGGCTGGCGCGCCCTGAAGTGCGGCCTGGCCCTGGACCGCGCCACCCGCACCCCGACCGTGGCACGCTTTGTGAAAGAAGTCACCGACCAGGATCACGGCAAGCGAAGATTGACGCTGGCGGCGTCAGTCGGCGGCGCATGCGTGCTCGCCCTGGCGGGCGTGGCGGCGTGGCGCGATCTCGGGCCGGAGCGCGGCGGCGATGCGTCGCGGGCATCGCCGCCCGCGCAGCAACAGTCGGCCCCGGCGGCGGACTCGACGCCGGCCAGCACATCGGCCCCGGTTGCCGCGTCGCCGATCCCGACCAGCGACGCCGTGGCCACGGCCTTGGCGGCGATACCCTGCTCCGCGCTGCTGGCATCGGCCAACGGCAGCGCGCTGCGCGTCGAGGGCTACCTGGCCAAGGATGCCAACCGCGCGCGCCTGCGCGAGACGCTGACGGCCATCCCCGGCGTATCGACGGTGGCGCTGGATGTGCAGCCGGTGACGGAACCAAGCTGTGGCGTCATCAGCACCTTGGGACCGTACTGGGTGGCTCACCGGCGCGCCGGCGGCGGCGCCAGCATCCGCCTGGCGGTTCCGAACGCGCGCCCCGGCAACGTGCTGACCGAGGGCGACGCGCTGATGGTCGACATCACCACCGCCGGCGCCGACTCGTTCGCCGCAGTCGACTATTTCGAGGCCGATGGCAATGTCGTGCATCTGCTGCCCAACACCAAGGCGCGCGACAACCGCGCCCCCGCTCGCTACACCGCCACCATCGGCGGCCTTGGCAACTGGATGATCGGTCCGCCTTTCGGCAACGAGATCGTCGCGCTGGTCACGACTGCGGCGCCCCTGTTCGACACCCTGCGTCCCGAGACCGAGCCCGGCGCCGACTACCTGCGCGCGCTGGAACAGCGCCTGGCGCGCGCGCGCAACGGCGGCGGCGACATTGCAGTCGACTTTGTGCAGATCAGCACCCGCGCACGCAAGCGCTGAACCTATCGGCTATCCCGCGCGACCCGAAAACCGTTCTGACTATGGCGCACGCTGGCATCGTATTTGAACCGCGACGACGACACCATATAGGCCGCGCCTTCCCGCCACGAGCCGCCGCGTATCACGCGCACGCTGCAAGCGGGCGCATCCCACGCCTTGGCGTCGGACGGCGCGTCCTTGTACGAGTTGTGCCAGCAATCGGCAACCCATTCCCACACGCTGCCGCTCATGTCATACAAGCCCCAGGGATTCGGCGCGAAGCTGCCCACCTTGCCCGGCGCTTCGGCACGCCACGGCGACCCGCAATCCTTGCAGTTCGCCTTGCCTGCGGCCATCTGCTCGCCCCACCAGTAGCGCGTGCTGGTACCGGCGCGCGCCGCATATTCCCACTCCGCCTCGGTCGCCAGGCGGTAGGGCTTGCCGCTTGTGGCCGCCAGCCATTTGATGTAGACCTGCGCGTCGTCCCAACTGACGTCGCGCACCGGCGCGGCCGGCGACGGATTGGATGCGGCGGACAAGCGCGGACAAGCATTGGCATCGGCGCAGGCATTCCACTGCGCCACCGTCACCTCGTATTTGCCGATCGCGAACGGCGCACGCACCGAGACCGCATGCGCCGGCTTCTCGCTCACGTCGCTCGAATTGCTGCCCATGGTGAACGATCCCGCGGGAATGGATAGCAGAACCGGGCAAGCGGGGCAATCGGTGATCTCGGCGCCCGCCTTCGCAGGCGGCGCTGAGGCGGCGACGGCCGGCGCGACAACGGCCGGCGCCGCCGCTTTCGCTTCGGGCTTGGACGCGGGAACTGGCGCCGGTTCGCGCGCGGCCGTTGCCGGCGGCGTCGCTGGACCGCTCGCCTTGTTGGCTGCGGCAGGCTCGGCCGGCGTCGCACCTTTTGCCCCGGCGGCGCGCAGGCGGTCGATGCGCGCCTGCGCCAGCGCGACGAATTTCCCTTTCGGATAGGACTTGAGATACGCCTCGTAATCGCTGGCGTGGGTGCTGTCCTTGATCGACTCCCAGAACGTCATTTCGAATTGCTCGGCGCTGTTTTTCGGCACCACGCCGGCAAGCAACACGGGACGCTCCAAGCGGCCGGACTGCCCGCCGGCAAAGGCGCCGTTCGATGGCGCGGCGGTTGCCAGCGCGATGCAAGCGATGAGAAATTTATGTGCCACGACCCGCTCCCGGTGACCGCTGCAATCACGACGAATACGCCTTGTGGTTTCATACGGAGTGTGGCAGATTTAGGTCTACACAGTCGCACGATGTAATGAAATTATTCACGCAAATGGTTCTTGCCCGCAGACACGCGGGGAAAGGCGCCGCTATGCGCAACAGGATCTTACAAGCTGCATTGCTGGCCGCGTTGCTGCCGGCCGTTCCGGTCTATTCGGCGCGCACGCCGGCGGCGGAAAACGCCCAGGTGTATTTCATCTGGCCGTCCGACGGCGCGGTGCTTAGCGGCGGAAAGTTCTGGGTGCGCATGGGCTTGCGCAACATGGGGGTCGCGCCGAAAGGGACGGATGTGGCGCGCACCGGCCACCACCACCTGATCATCGATGCCGACCCGCCGGCGATGGACGAGCCGATTCCGAACGATCGCAACCACCTGCATTTCGGCGCCGGCGAGACGGAGGCGCGGGTCGAACTGCCGCCTGGTAAACACACGCTGCAGTTGCTGCTTGGCGATATGAATCACATTCCGCACGATCCTCCGGTGCAGTCGAAGAAAATCACCATCACCGTGCTGTGAGGCCGGCTTCGATCAAAAACAAGCAGGAACGAAGGGAGCATTCGATGCGCAATTCACTCGCAGCCGCAGCCATCCTTGGCGTGTTGTGGTCCGGCGCCGCACTGTCCGCCGCCGACGCGCCGCCCAACGCCTACTGCTACATCGGCTGGCCCAGCGACGGCGAGGTGATCGCCGCCGGCAAGCCATTCAAGGTCTGGTTCGGCCTGCGCTACATGGGCGTGGCGCCGAAGGGCGTGGCGTTCAAGCACACTGGCCACCATCACCTGCTGATCGACACCGACCTGCCCAACGCCGACGAACCGATTCCGAACGACCGCCAGCACCTGCACTTCGGCGCCGGCGAAACGGAAACGATGCTTGAGCTGCCACCGGGAAAACACACCTTGCAGCTATTGCTTGGCGACGAGAACCACGTCCCGCACCATCCCTTCGTCAAGTCGAAGAAAATTACGATTACCGTGAGATGACATGGACACGCCACTGGCAATCGCAGCGACCGGCAGCGCCGTTTCAGCCTATCTGGAACTGATCGGCACCGCGTCGGCCAAGCCGGTCGTGCTTCCGCTGCACGACGAGGCGGTGGTCGGACGCGATCCGCAGGACGCGCTCGCGTCCGACAAATTCGTGTGCGTACCGGAAGAAACCATCAGCCGTCGCCACGCGCGCATCCGCCGCCGCGGCGCCTGCTACTTCATCGAAGACCTGCATTCGCGCAACGGCACCTTCGTACGCGGGCAGCGCCTCGCACCCGGCGCCTGGCACCCGCTGCACGATGGCGACGAACTGTCGCTGTCGTCGGCGCAGATGGTGTTCCATTCGCTGGTGATTCCCGCGCGCGACAGCATGCCGCCGGTGATCACCAGCTCGGTCGATGCGACCCGCTACGCCGCACCGCACGACGCCCCGGCCAGCGCCGCGCCGAGCGACCTGGAAATCTCCGTGCTGCGCTTGCATGCGATGGCGCAGGTGAGCATCGCACTGGGCGCCGTGACCGACCGCGCCACCCTGATCGAACGGATCATGAATTTCATCTTCGACCTGTTCCCGGCGGCCGAACGCGCCTTCATCCTGCTCAAGGAAAGCGAGCGCGACCCGCCGAAGCCGGTCGCCGCGCGGCGCCGCGACGGCAGCATGCAGGATCCGGCCACGATCCGCATCTCGCACACCATCGTCGACGAGGTGCTGAACAAGAAGCGCGCGATCCTGTCGACCGATACCCTGTCCGACCGCCACTATTCCTCGCAAGACTCGATCGTCGCCCAGGCCATCCTGAGCGTGATGTGCGTGCCGCTGATTATCGGCGACGAGGTCCTGGGCCTGATCCAGGTCGACACCTCGACCGACCCGTTCGCGTTCAGCGCCGCCGACCTGGAGATCCTGACCGGCGTGTGTGCCGAAACCGCCGTCGCACTGAAGAATTTTCAGCTCTACGCCGACATCAAGGGCTTGCTGGACGGCTTTGTCAGCGCCTCGGTGCAGGCGATCGAGGAACGCGACCCGGTCACCGCCGGCCATTCCTTCCGCGTCGCCGAATACGCCGACCGGCTCGCATGCGCGCTGGACCGCTCGGACGATCACGAGCTACGCCGCATCACCTTCACCCGCGAGCAACTGCGCGAAATCCACTACGCCGCCCTGCTGCATGACTTCGGCAAGGTGGGCGTACGCGAGCACATCTTGCGCAAGGAGAAGAAGCTGCATCAGGCCGACATGCGCCTGCTCGAACAGCGCTTCCGTTACGCCAGGTCGTGCCTGGAACGGCAGGCGTGGCGCGAGCTGGTACAGCAGCATCTGCGGGAACAGCTGGGGCTCGATGAATTCCGCCGGCGCAAGGACGGCATCGAGCGCGACCTGCGCATCGAAGCGGCGCGGCTCGACGCCTTCTTCGCCACGATAGTCGCCGCCAACGAACCCGCGATCTCGGCGGGCGCCGCCGCGCCGCAGCTGCGGCCGATCCGCGAGTATGCATGCCACCACGCCGATGGCGAACCGTTCCATCTGCTGGACGACGACGAACTGGCGGCCCTGAGCATCCCGCGCGGCTGCCTGACCCCCGACGAACGACGCCAGATCGAAGACCACGTGGTCGACTCCTATTCATTCCTGATCCTGATCCCCTGGACCCGCGAGCTGGCGGGCGTGCCGGCGATCGCCCATGGCCACCATGAAAAACTGGATGGCTCCGGCTACCCGATGGGACTGAAGGGTAGTCAGATCAGCATCCAGACCCGCATCCTCACCATCAGCGACATCTATGACGCCCTGACGGCGCGCGACCGCCCCTACAAGCAGGCGGTGCCGGCGGAACACGCGCTCGACCTGATGGATGCGGAATGCCGCGCCGGCCACCTCGACCCGCGCCTGTTCAAGGTGTTTGTCGATTCACGAGGATGGGAGCCGCCATGCGCCGCTTGAGCACGCCGATCGCCTTGTTTGCCGCAGCGCTGCTGGCCGGCTGCGCCGACGTCAGCCAGCAACCCTACCAGCAGCCCACGGTGCCCGCCAAGGCCGGCTGGTCGCAGAGCCAGGCGCGGCCGGTCTCGGCCAGCGACACCATCACGGTCGATTGGTGGAAGCAATTCCAGGATCCCTATCTGAACGGGCTGGTGGACCAGGCCGCCAACGGCAACTTCGACCTCAAGGTGCTGGCCGCGCGGATCGGCGTGGCGGGCGCCGAGATCGGCGAAGCGCGCGCCGGCGCCCTGCCGACGCTGGACGCCGGCGCCGGCGCCAGCTTCGAAAAAAGCACCGGCCAGAATTTCCGCAAGCAATACAATCTCGGCACCCAGGTCAACTGGGATATCGACATCTGGGGCAAGGTGGAAAAAGGCGTGCAGGCCCAGACCGCCGAATACCAGGCGACCGAAGCCGAATGGCGCGCCGGCTACCTGAAGCTGGCCGCCGACGTCGCCACCACCTATTTCCAGATCCTGCAATTCGACGAGCAGATCGACCAGCAGCAGAACACCCTGGCCAAGAGCGAGCAAATCCTGTCGACCTACCGGACGATGGGCGGAAGCGGCTTGCTGCCGCAGACGCGCGTGATGCAACAGGGAGCCGAGGTCAACCGGCTATCGAACGACCTGATCGAATTGCGCCGCCTGCGCGCACTGGCCGGCAACGCGCTGTCCACGCTGGTGGCGGTGCCGGCCGGCGACTTCGTCGTGCCCAAGGGCTACCTGCAGCGACGCGTGCAACTGCCGCTGGTGCCGGAGGGGCTGCCCTCGCAGCTGCTCAAGCGCCGGCCCGACATCGTCGCCGCCGAGTACCGGGTACTGGTCGCCTACGAGCTGGTCGGCCAGGCCAAGCTGGCGCAGCTGCCTTCGATCAGCATGACCGGCCACGGCGGCACGGCCAGCTTCGCGCTGGGCAGCCTGCTCAAGTCCTTCACCGTCGGCCTGCTGCCGAGCATCAACTTCCCGATCTTCGATCCCAGCGTCAAGGCCCGCATCAAGACCAGCGAGGCGCGCACCCAGGTCGCGGAACAGCAATATCGCGCCACCGTGATGGCCGCCTTCGAGGAAGTCGAAAACGCGCTGGTCAACCTCGATGCCCACCGGCGCCAGCGCACCGAATTGCAACAGCAGGCCGAGCAGCTGCGCACGGTGTCGGTTCAGATCGAGGCGCAGCTCAAGGAAGGGCTGGTGTCGCAGCTGGATGTGTTCGAGTCCGAGCGCTCCCTGCTGTCGGCCGAACTGGCCTTGCTGGCGAACCATCAGCAGATCCTGTCGGACACGGTGACGCTGTACAAGGCGCTGGGCGGCGGCTGGGCACCGGTAGATGTGCGCCATGCGTCCGGCGATTGACAGCGATGGCGGCCATGGGATCGCCGAGGCCAAGCCCGCCGGAGACCGGCAGCGCATGATCGTGCTCCAGCCCATCGTTCCGGCCGATCTCGCCGAGATCCGCATCGACGGCAGCCTGTTCGCGGTCGGCCGCAGCGAAGCGCCGTTCGACACCTACCCCGCCGAGGTCGTGGCCGATCTGTCGCGCCGTCATGCGCGCGTCTTCTGCGAAGGCGGCGCGGTCTATCTTGCCGACCTCGACAGCAAGAACGGCAGCACCGTCAACGGCGTGCCGCTGCGGCAAACCATCGCCCGTCTCGGCGACGGCGACGAAATCGGCTTCGGGCGCGCCCTGTCGTTCAGGTTGAAACTGGTGGACGGCGGACCGGCGCCGCCGCCGACGGCCACGCTCGCCAGCCTGATGCTGCTTCCCGAGTCGGACGAGCACGGGCTGCAGCCGATCATCGTCACCGAATTTCCCTTCCTGATCAGCAAGACCGACCATGCCTTCGCCCGCTACCAGGACAGCTTTCCCCACCAGGTGAATTACCTGTCGCGGCGCCACGCGCACATCTTCCTCCAGCAGGGCCAACCGCAGATCGAAGACCTCGGCAGCACCAACGGCACTTTCGTCGATGGTGTACGGCTGGACGAACATGCCGTCGCGCTGGCGGAGGGCAATATCATCGCGTTCGGCGGCCATCATTTCGTCTACCGGGTCAGCGCCCAATGGGACGACCCCACGGTGGATCCGACCGTGACGCGCTACGCCCGCGCGGCCGCGCCGGCCATCGATGCCGACAAGACCACCTTCGTCGCGGCGGCCGATTCATTCCTCGACATCTTCTGTGTCGAGCCGGCCCCGGAACCCGAGCGCGATGACAGCGCCGAGCCCGCCGCCAGCGCACCATCGCATCCCAAAGGACAGCACGCGACCTTCCTCGCGGAATTGAGATCGCTCCTCGGCGGCGCCGGCGGATGGGTGCAGCGGGTCGCGCTGGCCGCGCTGGCCGCGCTGGTCGTCGTGTCGCTGGCGATGTACGTCTCCGGTGCGCCGGAGCGCGACGCGCAGCAAATGCTCGCCGACGGCGACTATGCCAAGGCAGCCGTGATCGCCACGGAAGCCCTGGCGCGCGATCCGGACAACGCCGCGCTGCGCAACCTGTCGACGCAGGCGCAACTGAAAGCCAACGTCCCGGCATGGGGCGCGTTGCTGAAGTCCCGCCAATTCGACCGGGCGGCGGCGGTGGTGGCGCGCATGCGCCAGTCGGCGCGCCAGAACGGCGAACTGCAAGCGCTGGTGGACGAGCTGGCGTGGATCGGCGACATCGAGAAATTCGTCGACGCGCGCGGCGGCGCGCAGGCGGCGTCGGCCGGCGCGGCCGACGCCGCCCGCATCAAGCTGATACTCAAGCAATGGGACGACAACACCGAACAACATCAACGCGCGTTTTCCACCATCTCATCGTACGTACCCGAATATCGCGACATTTATGCCGGCACGCTCAGCCACGTGCGCAAGCTGGCCTTGTCCGCCGGAGGTCTCGACCATGAACAAAAGTCTCCTTAAACCATTGACGACGGCGCTGGAGGACCACAGCGCCGAAGGCATCTCGATCCTGACGGCCGAACCGTGGCGCTTCACGCGGGCGGTGGTCTACACCATGGTCGCACTGGTGCTGGTCGGGCTGGCCTGGTCCTTCTTCGGCCACGCCGACGTGCTGGTCACCGCGCCCGGCACGCTGGTGCCCGCGTCCGAAGTGCGGCGGCTGTATGCGCCGATCGACGGCGAGCTGTCCAGCATCTACATCGCCGAAGGGCAGCCCGTGCTCAAGGGCGACGTGGTGGCCAGGCTGTATGCGCGCGGCGCGATCGAAGCGGCCAAGAACGCGCTCGAAGCACGGCTCAGGCTTGAGGACGCGGAACGCGAATGGAAGGAGTTCCCCGAAAAGAAGGCACTAATGGAACGCCGGGCCGCCGCGCTCAAGGAAGCCACCGAAGTTGAAGCGCGCCAGCATCAACGGCGCCTGGCGGAAGGCACCAGCAAAGTCATCGCGGGCCAGCAAGCGCAAGTGCAGGAGGCGCGCACCAATATGGACGACGCCAAGCGCGCGCGCGACGCCGCCAAGGACGAGGCCGACAAGTACGCGCGTCTGTTCGCCATGTCCGGTGGCGGCGGCGTGTCGCAGTTGCAGGTCGAAGGCAAGAAGCAAGCACTGCTGGCCGCCGAAAACGCGATGCGCGTCGCACAAGCGCGCTTCAGCGAATTGAGCGCACGGCAAAGCCTCGAATTCACCCAAGCCAAGTCGCAGCTGGAGACCAGCGGGCAGGAGCTGACCAAATTGCGCTTGCAGTCCGAATCGGCGGACCGGGAAGTCGCCAACGCCGAGGACAAGCTCAAACTGCAAGTGCAGACGGCGCGGCTGGTGGCGGACGCCGCCGCGCGCATCAAGTTCGAGAACATCGACAAGGACAACTTCCTGCTGATCGTCGCCCCGGTGGACGGCGTGATCACCGACGTGACATCGACCCAGCCCGGCGACAAGATCCAGGCCAACTCGCCGCTGGGCGGCATCGCACCGAAAGACGCGCGGCCGATCCTGAAAATCGAGATCGCCGAAAACGACCGGGGATTCCTGCGCGAAGGATTGGCGGTGCAAATCAAATTCAACGCGTTTCCTTATCAACGCTATGGGCTGATCAAAGGAACCTTGCAATTCATTTCGCCGGCCACAAAGGTGTCGGCGCTCAGCAAACAGGCGGTGTATGAGGGACGCATCGCGCTACAGCAAGATCACTACCGCATCGGCGATACCTCCTACCCGCTACGCTACGGCATGGCCGCCGTGGCCGAGATCGTAGTGCGCGAGCGCCGCATGATCGATCTGGCCTTGGACCCCTTCAGGCAGATCGGCGGTTAGCGGTCCCAATGCGCGCCGAAACGGAGATGCCACCAGCTCCAAAACAGCGTGGTCCGCTACTACTACGCCGTTTTCGCGCTGCTGGTGATAGTGTTGACTGCGGCACGCGTATGGGGCAAGCTGCGCGAACTCCGAGACCCACCGGCGTCCCGCAATGCCAGTCTGTACACCGTTCGCATGAAGCGACGCGCCGAATTAGCGGCAGTAGGCGCGCTGTTGGCCTTCATCGTGCCATATTTTCAGCAAGGACTGGCCTTCGACCTGCTGGTCGCTGACCAGCGCCTGCAGCGTATTGGTCCCATCAAGGAAAAAATCAACGCCGCGCTCCCTCCTGATTTTTGCCAGGCCCTACCCTACCGTCAGCTGGGGTGCGCAGCCGTCGCCAAGGATCTCGACCTGCTCGGCCGGAAAATTGCGTACGGACCCGAAGCCGACGTGGCTACAATCGTCGACAGGCTGAGCAACACGCTGCTCAACGGGTTCAGGATCAAACAAGATGAAATGATCCACGGCGAACTCGTCGGCGTCGTCCAGAGTCTTCACAGCCTCGTCATTGAAGGCGGGATTCTGCCGGCGCTGCTGCCCTTCCTGCAACTATTGTCGCTGCTGTTTGCCGGCTACGCCTTCTCGTCCAAGGTCGCGTTGGCTTGGCACGAAGTCGATAAGGAGAAAGCCAGGCAGAAGAAAGCGAAGCAAGAAGAAGCCGAGAAGGCCGAAAAAGAAAAGGCGGCCGCCGACCTGGCAGCGGAGCAAGCAACTGCCTTGTCAAGTGCCGCAGCAGTCACACTCGGCGAGGCTACTGCCGTCGTCGACGATCACGAATTGCAAGCTGCGACGTCATCCCACCAAGAAAACCACTGACCGATCCGCGCCGCGAAAGGACCGGCCTTGGTGTGCTGAACTACTGCGAATCGCCCTTGGCCATCTGGCCGAACACTTCGTCGCGCCGCACCCAGGCATGAAACAGCGCAGCACCAAGGTGCCCCAGAATGGTCAGGAAGAGCAGATATGCCAGCGCGCCGTGCAGCGGACGCAGCAAACCATATGCCTCCGCGCTATGCGGCACGATGGCTGGCAAGTGCATGCCGCCGAACATGGGGATCGGATAGCCGCCAGCCGACAACATCGCCCAGCCGATCACCGGCATCGCCAGCATCAGAGCGTACAACAGCCAGTGCGACGCATGCGCGGCGAATTTCTGGATAGCCGGCAGGTCGCTCGGCAGTGCTGGCGTCGGCCGGGTCAGGCGATTGACGAGGCGCACGATGGCCAGCAACAGAATCGCAATGCCCAGCGGGCGATGCAATGCCAGCAGTTGGGTCCGGTACTGCAGTGACACCACCATGCCGGCACCCACAAACAGCATGGTCACAATGGCGATGGCCATGGCCCAGTGCAGCAGCCGGGCAAGAAGATTGAAGTGCTGTGGGCGGTTCATCGGGCGCTCCCGTTCTGGCCAATAGGATGGGCGAATTTGCCTTCGCTGATCTCGCGTTCGCGGCGGTTGAAGGACACCGAGTACGCCGCAGAACGGGCATGCAAAATCGGATCCGCACTGCCGACAATGCCGTCCGGAAGTATCAAGGGGTCGAAATTAAGGTCGCGGCAAGGACCACTCGCCTGCTCTTCGGCATGCACCACGGTCAGGGTACCGATGGTGGTCTCCGGCCTGGTGTCGGGCCACGCCTTCGACGGATCCGTGATCGGATCGCCAGGCGCGGCGAATTGCACCACCATGTCCCAGATCAGCGGACGCGAGGCAAGGCGCCGGTCCAGGTCTTCCATCAGAAAATTGGGATCCGCCGCCTTCAGCTGCTCGGGGCTCATCGCCGCGAACGGCAGCCGCGGACGCATCGACCAGCGTACCATCCGGTCGGTACCGGCCGCGTCCGTCAAGCGGAAAGCGTTCACGCCGTTGAACCGCGTACTGCCCAGACTGTCCGACCGGGGCGCTGCTTTGGCCCAGGCCAGGAACGCGCCGATCTCCGGATTCGCGGCCAGCACCGCCTTCATCTTCTCCGGATCGGGCTTGCCTGTGGCGGGATCGGGTTTGCCGGCCTCGTTCATCGCCTGAAATGCCTGCGGCGTGGCTGTGGCAAAGAAAGGGAAACTGTTCATCGCGATGCGCCACTCCTGGCCGTCGTCCGTCTTGAGCTGCACGGCCATCCCGCGCACCGGCGAAGCGCCGTCCGGCGCATAGGGGTTGTTGGAGGAAGCGGAAAAGCGGCCGATGACGGCGATCGACGGCTGAGAGAACGCGCGGGCCTTCGACAGCTTGGCCGCGTCAGGAGTCGGCGCGAACGTACCGGCAAAGCAGACGCCCTTGCTATGCGCACGCCGGAATCCCTGAGCTTGAGCGCCCGAGGTCTCGGCGAAGTCCATCATTTTTTGTGGTGTCAGCTGATGGTTGCCGAACCAGCCACCCACCCACGCGAACAGCGCGGCGATAACGGCCAGTATTAAGGCAATAGGCAACAACAACAGCATGGAACCGCGGCGCGGATCGGGAGTGGGCATATCGGTCTGGCTTTCGTTGAGTTGATGGCTGGCGACAGGAATTGTGTTGTCAACAGGATCATAGCGCGTTTCCATCCCCGGCTACCCGATACCGGCGCATGAGTGCGCTAAAATGACCGCTGTTTTTAATAATGTAAAACTGATGAACGACGAAAAAGCCAGCTCTCACCGCCCTATTTCCGCCAGCGCCTTTTTGGTGCTGGCACTGAGTGTAAATATTCCCTTAGCACAAGCAACGGACTCACCGGAAGCGCCGCCGGCGGCGGAGGTGACAGAGGTCAAGCTCGACACGGTAACCGTGCGGCGCGGCGACCTGGAGCAAACGGTCGACGCCATCGGAAAATTGCAATTCCACCGGTTCGCGGATGCGAATGTCCAAGTCGCCGGCCAGATCAAAAATGTACTGTTTGCAGTCGGCGACGCGGTGCAGGAAGGCAAGCTGGTGATGGAGATCTCGCCTGCGATCCGCGCCAACCAGATGGAGACTAATCGCGCTCAAATGGCGCGGCTGCGGGCCGAACTGGCGGACCAACAGGCCCAGACCGACTTCGCCGAGTTGCAATTCAAGCGCCAGACACAGCTCAAGGCACAAAATGCCACCCGCGAGGAAAGCTTTGAATCGAGTCGCATGAGCTTGTCTTCGGCGCGCGCCCGGACGGACGCCATCAACGCGCAGATCCAACAGCTGGAGGCGACGCTGAAATTCGATGAAGAAAGCAGCCGGCACACGCAGGTGCTCGCGCCGTTATCGGGGACCGTGGTGGCGGTGAACGCGCGCCCCGGGCAAACGGTAGGCGTCGGCCAGGCGGGCTTGCCTTTGATGCGCATTGCCGATCTGTCGCAAATGACGGTCCAGGCACGCGTGGCGGAGATCGATGTGACGGGCCTGCGGCGCGGCATAACCGCCAACTTCCAGACGCCCGGTTATCCCGGCCGCACCTGGTCGGGCAAACTGCGCCAGGTGCTTCCGGTACCGGCCGAGGGAACGGGCGAGCAAGGCAAGCAGACTTTCTACAACGTTCTGTTTGAAGTCGATAATCCGCAACAGGAACTCATGAGCGGCATGACGACGCACGTGCAATTCATCGTCGCCCAGGCCAAGGATGCGTTGCTGCTGCCGGCCAATTTGCTTGGCACGCGTGATGCGGCGGGAATGTATCAGGTTTCTGTGGTGAACCTCGACCGGCGGATCGTGGCGCGTAAAGTGAAAATCGGCTTGCGCACCGCTCAGCAGGCACAGGTGCTCTCCGGGCTGGAGGCGGGCGAGCAAGTGCTGGTCGGTCCGGTGCCGGCACCGGCGCTGCAGCCCAAGCCAGCGGCGGCGGTGGGTAAGCCATGAGCCAACGCACTGCGCACTGCGGCTTGACTCTGGCTTGCGTACCGCGCGCGTCCATGCTGGCGGCGAGCCTCGCCGGCGTTTTGCTGGCCGGGTGCGCGCACAAGATTCCCGTGACTGAAGTGGTGCCGGCAGTTGAATTGCCGGCCGGCTGGTCGCAGGCCGGCAAGCCGGGCCAGCAGGCATGGCCGGATACCCACTGGTGGAAACGCTTCGGTAGCGACGAGCTGAGCCAACTGGTGCGCGAGGGGCAGGAAAGCAATCTGGAACTGGCCGCCGCGCTGTCGCGGGTTCGCCAGGCGGCGGCGCAGGCGCGGATTGCCGGGGTCGCGCTACTGCCATCCGTCGATGCCTACGCCGGCGCCAGCCGGGATCTGCCGCTCGCGGGCAATCACAACGCCAACGTTTCGTCGAGCGGCTTGTTGCAGGTGTCTTATGAACTTGATTTTTGGGGCAAAAACGCTGCCAGCGTTACCGCAGCCGAGGCATCTCTCCGTGCCAATTTCTACGATCGTCAGACCGTTGCCCTCACTGTCACCAGCGGTATCGTGTCGACTTATCTAAAACTGTTGTCGCTGCACGACCGTCTCGACGTGGCGCGCGAGAACGCCAGGACAGCGGAGCATGTGCTGTCGCTGGACGAAGCGCAGAGCAGCGTCGGTGCCGCCACGTCGGTCGACCTGGCACGTCAACGTTCCGCAGTCGCCAGCCAACATGCCGCCATCCCCGATTTGCTGCAGCAGCAGCGCGAGGCGCAATCCGCGTTGGCGATCTTGCTCGGCCGGTCGCCGCAAACTTTCAGCATCAGCAATAGCGGACTCGCCACCATCGGCTTGCCCGACGTGACGCCGGGCATGCCGTCCGAGTTACTATCGCGGCGCCCCGATATTCAGCGGTCGGAAGCGCTGCTGGCGGCCGCCAGCGCGAACATCGACGCAGCGCGCGCGGCATTGTTTCCCAGCATACGTCTGACTGGTTCGACGGGCACGCAAAGCAGCGCCTTGAGGTCGCTGCTCAACGCACAGAATTTGTTCGCGAATGTCGGGGCGTCGCTGGTAGCGCCGATTTTCGATGGCGGGCGTCTGCGGACCGAGCGTGATCTTGCCATCGAACAAAAACAGGAACTGGTGCAGACCTATCGCTCGACCGTCCTCGCAGCTTTGGCGGAAGTGGATACCGTGCTGGGCCAAATCAACAGTCTGGACGAGCAGCGTCGGTTGAAAGAGGTGGAACTGGAGCAGACACGTCTTGCGTTCAATTTGTCGGAGATCCGCTACAAGGCCGGAGCGGAAGACTTGATGACTGTGCTCGATACCCAGCGCAACCTGTCGGACCTGCAAAATGAGCTAGGACTACTGAAACTCAAACGCCTGCAAGCCACGGTGTCGCTCTACAAAGCTCTAGGCGGAGGCTGGCAGGCTGGCTGACCGCCGATGAATCTGCAAATGATGCGTTCAATGGCCTGCAGCATATGGGCCAGATAGTCCACAAAGCGCTGGCGGTCCCTGCTCAAACCATCAAAAGCCGCGAAAGCCAGCCTGTAGCATCACAAACTTCGAGCGACAATCGATCCCGTCGCATCAATGCGTCGCCAACAGATGTGTTATCAATGAACGATATCTCACAGGCGTTGGCTGAATACGGCCAAACTAGCGACTCTTTTGGAGGTTTAACGCCCTAATCGCCGCGCTTGCCCGGGCGTTCGTTTTCTGGGCCGGCTTCATGCAATATCAGGCGCTACGCGAAGCGCAACAAGACGCTGGCAGGCGCACAAAATAAAACGACAAGCCAAGGCGGCAAGCATGGTTGCCCAGCGCGCAGGCGATCCAAGACTTACCTGTTCTCGATGGGCCGGTCAGCCTGAACGCACCGAGTGCATCGATGCGGTCAGTGAGAACAGGTGGCGGCGTTGGTTAGTAGTTCTGCTAGCAACGGCGCATGCTTTTTTGTATGCACATGGCGTGGACTTCCGTGACATCGGCGGCATCTAATGCCCAGCATGCGACAAGCAGGGTCGCGGCGAGTTCCGCGTCCAGATCTTCTGGTTCTCTACCGACGGTACCGGCCAGAGCTGCACTAATCGACTCGGTCAATTCATCTCGGATGGCCCGAGCACGTGCCTTGAGTGTTTCGCGGGCGTTGATCGTCTCGATGAATTTCCTACTCCCGTCGAAGAAGCGAATATAGGACTGTCGTTCCCTAACGATGCGATGGGCAAACAGGCGAAGCGCCTCGAGCGGCGCAACATCGCGACCGCGGGTCTGCAACGCGGCGTACATGTCTATGCGTGCTGCCTCGTCAAGATCGAAAAACATGTCCTCCTTGCGAGCGAAATGGTTGAACACTGTTTTGCGGCCCAAGTCGGCGGCCTCCGCGTGGTCGAAGCCGCACTAAATTTAAACTAGAAAGGCACCGTCGCCATCGTCAAGATCGTCGCGCAATCTCCATTGAACGCCAGATCGACGCGCCAAGTTTGGTCAGGCGTCCAGTGCCGGGTGGAAAGCGTAATGACTGTCGACCGATCCGGTATGCCGCTGGCATCGAGCCGAAGCGGCGCAGCCAGCACTTCTTCAACCTCCCGCCGGTTCACGCAACCATTCAGCGTCAGGCGCAAGTAACCTGTTTCAGCAGAACCCTTTTTCTGCGAATTTGCGCGCCAGCGCATTTCGGCATGGTCTCCCACGGCTATGCAATCAGTATGGCCTTGCTGGTCCGCGCACTTTGCACTTCCCATTCCCGCAGCAAAATTCCGGTTGACCGAAAGTGGGTCGAATGGAGCTGGTTCTGCCATCCACAATACCGCCGCTTGTAAGGGTTGAGCCCCAGCATTAAGCGATATAGTCGCGGCAAAAGAAAGTAGACAATATGCGGAAAACATTAAGGTTGCTGAAAACTGGCGCATTGAAAGGCCCTTCACGTGAGTTCCGTGCTGCTGATTCCTACACTACCGACTTTTGGCCTACCGTACTCGTCGTACAGTCCGCTGGCAACGTTCGAGTTAAACGGAACTGCATTGACGACCACGTTATTCCAGCCCCAATCCCATCCGCCGCCATCACCTGGAATCATTTTCATGTTGTGATGAAGAATATACCGTCCTTTAAGCCGCCCGGCCCAAAATGAACGATCTCCGACGGCGATATGCTGTACGTTGATCATGCCCACGCCATCAACTGAGACCACTCTCTCCCACCCGCAACGCGTAACGTCTGCCTCATCGAATCGGACCGCAACAAACTCCCCCAGCAATTGCGATGGATTCCGCGTACCACAACTCCAACTGCTGAACGCAGGCTTTCCTCGTCTGCCAATTCCAACTCGTCGCCAACGTGGACTTCTCCAGCTGTTTTACCGCACGGCAGAATGGATTCAATTTCAACACATCCACCCGAGTAATCACCCGCCGAATCACCGTAAAACGCCGGTATGTAATTGGTCGGCTCCGGAGACCAGTTGCTCAGTGCACTATTTGCTGCAGCCTGATAGCCAGAGTCTTGCGAGAAATATGTACCGACTGTTTGCGCTGCCGTGCCGAAAACGTCAGCGGCTGTTGAATTAAGCGCGCTTGCGACCGCTGAGTTGGATTTCGAAAACAGGTCATTGATGTTAGAGATTCGCGTTACGCGGAAAGCTCCCCGTTATCGCGGACCTCAGCCGTGATACCAGCGCCAAATATCGACGATTCGCCCTCGCGGGGGAAGAACCATTGCTTGAACTCCGTGGCGGTTTGGACATAGCTGAATGCGATCGTGTCTCTGAAGTCGTATACCCAGCGGCCGACTTCGTGCACGAGTATTTCCGCGTACGCTTGATCGTATGAAACCCCGGTAACGTTAGCCGTGGCCTGCACATCGCGGTCAATCATGTGGATGGTATTTGTCGTCCTGTCGAAATGCGAATTTTGTGAAGTGGAACCATAAATTACCTGAACATGATTGCCGTCAACGACTAACACCTTCTGACCGGAATATTCTCTCCTTCGCCATACCATCACCCCGATAAAATCTCAATAAAATCAATAACTTGGCGAAGACCCCTTCCTAATTTAGACACGGGAAAAGGCGACGAATTTCCCGAAAATACCATCAGCACACCGACCGTTTGGGTCGGTAGAAATTATTGAGTAAATTCAGTCACTTAGAGCTAAAATGACCATCAGGTATACCATCACGAACTCGGCCGACGCTGATGGTATTCATTGCCTTCCATCATTACTTGCAAATCGTCGTACCATCATGATGGACCATCAAATCAGCTCGCTTGGCGTTGCATGAGCTTGCCAAAATCGGCGGCCCCAAAAAGAAAAAGCCCCTGAAAATCAGGGGCTTAATCTCATCCATTTGCCAGACAGCGCCAGCCGGCGCAGGCTACGGAATCATTCCCACTCGATTATTAACGTGGCACCCAAGCTATTGATTTAAATAAGAATTTCAAAAAGAGCCAACCGCAATACCATCAAAAATACCATCAATCGGGAGCGTGCGAGTACGTTCTGTAAAACCAGAAATTTACGCTCAAGCCAAGCTGGAAACGGCATCCTGTACCCGACCATACAGCCCGGGAAGATCGGTGTGAATGGTCGTCCATACAATCTCGTAATCAACCTTGAAATATCCATGGGCAACCGCGTTGCGCATCTGGTAAGCAAATGCGAGAGGCAATTCCGGATGCTGGGCTGCAAATTCTGGATAATGCCGTTGAACGTTATTACTGGCTTCACCGAGGATTTCCAAATTGCGTATCACCGCATCCTGTACCAGTTCGTTTTGAAGAAAGGCTACCTCATCCAGTAGTTCGGTATAACGGGTGATACGTTCAATTGCCTGCAGCATATGCGCCAGATAGTCCTCCAAGCGCTGTCCGTCCTTGCTCATACAGCGACGGCCTCGGCCAGGACAGCGGCGCGAAACTTCTCAGGTAGCGCCTTCGGCGTCAGTACATCAACTGGCACGCCTAGCAGTTGCAGCAGTTCATGCCTAATGGCGCCAATGTCAAACAGCGTCGTCTCGGGTGTCGGGTCGACCAGAATGTCCAGATCGCTGTGTTCGGTATCACGGCCTTGCGCCACTGAACCGAATACCCGAGGATTGCACGCGCGATACCGTTCCACGATCTTGCGGATCGCGGCGCGGTTGGCTTGAAAAGCGTCCGATGGTTTCATGACTGCGAGGAGTATCACTAGATGATGGATAAAGCCGATTGTAGCATCGGTAAAGCTTCGCCACCTGACTGCGACGCAATGAATCCAGACGCCCATCGCTTCATCACTAACTCAACAAGTGGTTCGCAGCAACGTCAATGAAAAATCTGAAAAACGGCTTTGCAGGCCGTTTATCATCTATAAAAATCAATGACTTAGAGGTTTGCCACACTTTTCACCGCACCAGTCCAATCTTTTTGAGCGTTTTGATCGCCGGCAAGCCTCAGCAATAAATGGCAGTATCTATCGCTCATTAGCAACTGAGTGTCTGCACCGCCCCTAACGGAACCGTGTCGCGAGTCGCGAGAATACTCCGCCAACACTATGCCTTGCGGCGCTCAGCCACTCTTCACAAGCGCTCAGCGTCTAGCCCGCTCTGACCTGCCCTCAGCAGTTCATGGAGCGGTATGGCGCGGAAAAGCGGCAGCAGGCGGAGTCGCTGTGCCTCGATGCCGCGTTCGACCTCCCCCAGAAACACGCCACACAGATCCACCAATTCATCCATCCGTTGGCCATTCAAGCCCACCACACGAATGTGCCAGCAACTGACATCGGTCAACCTTCTTCCGCCACCCGGTCGACGCAATAATTCAAGCGCAGCTGGTTGTATTCATAGCTGTTGACGGCACGGGCGACATGTTTGTCGCGGTAGGCCAACAGATAATCATGCACCTCCCGTTGTCGGGGATCGAGCAACCCCAGGACGGGTTGCCCAAGTCGAGCGCACACACCGATAAGGAGCGGCCGGCAGTATTTCACCACCATCGCGATGAACAGCGCATCCCCCATCGATTCGCAGGGGATAGACCAGATACCAATTGTCGCAGTTGACCAAGAGTGGGACAAGCGCGGTTGGCATCGGTCAGGACTTGCTAGGCACGCTGTAGTCGCCGCCTATCGCCTAGGCCACGCCTTGGTCGAACCGGCGTGCGGTAGTTTTCGCAGCGTCTGAAGTTCTCCGCGCCCCTACCCAACTATAACCTCACTGATTTGGTATACAGGCTTGATCGCCGTGAAATTCTGAATGTCGCCATTCAACTCCTCCGCGTGCTGCGCCAGGGCTTGTTCAAAATCCGCCACCGATTCGCTGAAAATATGACACATGCCGATATAGATAGGCGCACTGCCGGCAACGCCGCCCGACAGGCCCCTATCAATCGTGTATGCAAACCCTAGTCTTGCCTTCACCAGCGGCATATGGACGTTGCAATAGTAATCATGATCAAAACGTACACCAGGCTCGTTTGCATACATTACACTGACTTTAATCATCCTACTCTCCGGAAGGAGCGCCCTATTCGAGCGCTCCAGACATTGAAATTATTGCTTATAAACTGCGGCGAATTTCTTGGCGAAAGTTTCGATAGACGTGCCGGAATAGGTAGCCTTCGAACTCACGTAGTGCTCGAACAATCGGCCGCTATCGAGCGTCTCAAACATCTCGACGTAGTCGTTGGCGGCACCTTTCGCGAAGCCGTAGCTAAGCAACACGTTACGGAAGTCCTCTTTCGGTACGCGCAGCCATTTCAAGTCGGGAATGCCGATTTCTTTGCCGATCAGCGTGGCGATTTCGTCGGTGCCCGATTCATCGCTGACGATGTAGCGGAAAGAATGGCCCTTGATGCCGGCGGTCAGCGCTTGCGCCGCAGCGCGCGCGATGTCTTCGGGGTCCACCACAGTAAAGGTGCCGTCTGGGATCTCGAACATATTGCCCATGTGGCCGGCCGTCTTGATCAGATCAATCGACAACAGTAGGTTGGTGTAGAAGTAGCCAGCGCGCAGATGCAGGATATTGACGCCATCCAGCGTGTTGAGGACTTTCTCCGCCAAGCCCATGCCGCTGATGGCGCCTGCGTCGTCCAGACGATGGGCGCCGTAGCTACTCAGGAAGACGGCATTGGTCACGCCAGTGGCCTGAATAGCAGTCTTGAATCCTTCAGCGAAAACGATGCTCTCCTTTTTCTGATCGTCCGAATTCCACATCGGCGGCAGCATCAGATAGACCCCGTCGGCACCCTTGAAGGCGTCAGTGAGGAACGCCACATCGTGCAGGTCGCCGATCGCCGCTTTAGCGCCCTTGGCGACCAGCGCCTTTAAATTGTCCGGGTTGCGCCCAACCACGGTCACGTCATGCCCTCCCTGCAACAGCATTTCAGCCAATGGTTTGGAGACATTGCCCGCGCTGCCAGTAATTACGTATTTCATTTCAAGTCCTTTTTTGAGTTGCTGCAATATGCAGTTGAGGCCGATGTAGCGCGGACGCTTCCCGACCGAATGGAATCGGACTCGCGTCCGTCCTGATGAAGCGATTATGGCGATGGGATCGGCGTAGATAGATGCGCGCCATCCCACAAGACAATTTAATTAAACAAACAATCGCCCGCCGTCTGTGGATTCTCCAGCCGCGCAAAACGCAATCTGTCGACGCTCCGCGGTCAAGCGACGCCAGCGAAATCTGAAGCTTGGTACACCGGATAATCGGTGTAGCCAACATGAGTCCCTCCCCAGAATGCCTCACGGTCATATTCGTTCAGCGGCAAACGGTGCTGCAGGCGATACGGAAGATCAGGATTCGATGCGAAGAAGCGGCCGAACGCCACCAAGTCGGCATCGCCCTTGGCCACGATCGCCTCGGCACCATCACCGTTGAAGCCACCGGCCGAGATGATCGGACCACTGAAGGATTGACGCATGAACTCGGATGCCACCGGCAACTGGTGCTCATCCAGCGTTTCGACGCCCTTCACGCGCGGCTCGATGATGTGCAAATAGGCCAAGCCGAATTTGTTCAGCTGCTGCGCCGCGTAACTGAAGGTCGCCTCCGGATCCGAGTCGAAAATCGAGCCCCACTGCCCACTCGGCGACAGGCGCACGCCGACGCGGTCCGCACCCCATACGGAAACCAAGGCCTCGACCACCTCCAATAGAAAACGGGTGCGCTTTTCACGCGTGCCGCCGTATGCGTCGGTGCGTTTATTCGTGCCGTCTTGCAAAAAGGTATCTGCCAGATAGCCATTGGCCGAATGCAGCTCGACGCCGTCCAGGCCGGCGGCCTTGGCGCGGATGGCAGCGTTGCGGTAATACTCGATCACCATGTCGATCTCATCGACGTCGACAGCGCGGTGCGGAGAAGCGGGCACCCAGCCATCCTGCGTCAGCACGTTGGTCTCGAACGGCACCACCGATGGCGCGATCGGCAACGGGCCGCCGGTCAGGTCAACGTGCGACTGGCGGCCGTCATGGCCCAGCTGCATGAACAGCACGCCACCTTTAGCGTGTACCGCGTCGGCGATTTTGCGCCAACCTGGCATATGGCTGTCTTCGTAAATGCCGGGCGCGCCGAGGTAGCCACGGCTGTCATAGGAAACATGGGTCGACTCGGTGATGATCAGGCCTCCGGCAGAGGCGCGCTGCGAATAATATTCGACCATCAGATCGCTGGGACTGTCGTCCGGATTGGCGCGTAGGCGCGTCGTCGGCGCGTGCACCACTCGGTGCTGCAACGTGTAGCGGCCGAGCTGGAACGGCGAAAAAAGCTTGGACAAGGGGATACTCCTGTGTGGAAATGAGCAAATTGCCTTATCCAATAATAGGGACGCTTCCCCTCGCGATAAAGAGTCCACAGTTCCTAACATCCCGGACAACAATGGCTGCAATGCCAAGGATAGGTCCCGCCGCCTCTGAGTCAGAACATCGCCGCCGCATAGCGGCGGCGATGCCACCATGCTCATCACACGAAGCCGCTGCTAATACGCGCCACCCCAACCGCCCCCCAAAGAACGAATCAGTGCAACGGTGGTTTCGGCACGACTGCCACGCAGCTGCACGGCGCTGCGTTCCACCACGCTAAGGTTGCGCTGGGAGTCGAGCAGATCAAGATAGCTGGAACGGCCGGCGTCATACAGCTTCTGTGCGAGGACAGCTGAGCGGCGTGCGGAAGTGACAGCGCCTTCGATCTGTTCGGCCTGGCCAGCCAGAATGCGCAGGCCGGCGAGATTGTCCTCGACGTCTGCGAAGGCCACCAGCACGCTTTGGCGGTACGCTCCAACCGATTCCTCCAAGACAGCTTCGCTACGCCGAATATTGGCCTTGTTTCTACCGCCATCAATCACGGGCATCGACATAAGCGCTCCTAACACCCAGGAGCGACTGCTCCACCTGAACACATCGGCGAAGGTGTCGGACAGGCCACCGCCCTGTGCGCTGAGGTTGAGCGCCGGGAACATGACCGCCCTGGCCACGCCTATGCGCGCGTTTGCGCCCACCATGGCGCGCTGCGCGGCGACGATATCGGGACGGCGCTCGAGCAGCGTCGAAGGCAAACCCGCAGGAATCAGCGGCAGGAACGCGCCATCGAGCAAAGGATTCACATCGACGGCGAAATCGCTTGCCGGCTTGCCCAATAACACCGCCAGCGCGTGCTCGTTGGTGACTCGCTGCTTGCGTAGGCCGATGGTTTCGGCGCGTGAAGTGGACAGTTCCGTGAGCGCGCGGGACAAGTCGAATTCACCAATATCGCCGAGCTCGAAACGGCGCCGATTGACCTGCACACTCTTCTCCCGCAGGCTCACAGCCTCGGCCAGGGTGACTAATTCCGCATCCGTTTCACACAATCGGAAATAGGTGCGCGCCACATCGGCCTGAAGTGACAGCAACACCGACCGATACGTCGCCTCGCTGGCGGCGGCGTCGGCGGTCGCGGCGCCGACGCCCGACGCGACCCGGCCAAACAGGTCAACCTCGTAGCTGGCCGTCAGATTCGCTTGGTAGATGGTGCTTGGATTGACCTTGGCGCCTTTGGGGTAACCGAGCTCCAGCGGCGACGGTTGGCTGCGCCGCGCTCCCGCGTTGACGCCGACTTGCGGAATCCGGTCTGCCTTGGCGATACCGGCGATGGCGCGCGCCTGTTTCACGCGTGCCGCCGCCACGGCCAGGTTTTGATTGGCCATGGTGGCGGCGTCAATTAAGCCGCTCAGCGCTGGATCGTTGAAGGCCAGCCACCATTCGCCGCGCGGTTGTGCTTCGGCCGGCCGTCCCGGTTTCCAGCGCGTCCCATCGGCCGCCGTCATTTCGTCGGTCGCCGCACCTGACTCCTTGAATGCGAACGGCGTATCGACCGCAGGCAGTTTGAATTCCGGCGCCGCGCAGGCGGTGAGCATCAGCGCCGCCAGCAACGGCGTAACGCGTTTTGACATAGAAATAGTTGTCATCGTATTTTTCATGTTGGTGAACTTTTTACAAATCCCCGGCATAGGCGCCGGGGTGGTTGCCAACCGCGTGGCTACAGCGCGCCGGATTCCGCCTTCGGTCCGATGTGCTCCGCCGTGAGCTCGGCGAAGGCAGCATCGGTTTCGTCTATGCCATGTAAGTGCGGAGCATGACCATGTTTGTCGATCAGCCGCTTTGCGCCCCCCAGCCTGCGCAGCAACACATACAGCACTGGCACCAGCAGCAGCCCGAACACGGTCACGCCCAGCATGCCCGAGAACACGGCCACACCGATCGCATGCCGCATCTCCGCGCCCGCCCCGCTCGACGTCAGCAGAGGAATGACACCCATGATGAAGGCCAGCGATGTCATCAAAATCGGACGTAGTCGCAAGCGGCTCGCCTCAATTGCAGCCTGAACGATAGTCCGCCCCTGCATTTCCAGCTCCCGCGCGAACTCCACGATCAGGATGGCGTTTTTGGCGGACAGCCCCACCAGCACCATTAGGCCGATCTGCGTGAAAATATTGTTATCGCCGCCCGTCAGCCATACACCCAGCAGCGCCGCAAGAATACTGACAGGCACGATGAGTATGATCGCCAGCGGCAGCGTCAGACTTTCGTACTGCGCGGCCAGGACCATGAAGACAAGCAGCACGCTGATCGGGAACACCCACATGGCCGTGTCGCCGGCGAGCTTTTGCTGATAGGTCAGGTCGGTCCACTCCATCTTGATGCCCCTCGGCAGCGTCGCGGCGGCGATGCGTTCAATGGCCGCCTGCGCCTGGTCGGAGGAATAGCCCGGTGCGGGACCGCCGTTGATATCCGCGGCGGTGTAGCCGTTATAGCGGACCACCATTTCCGGACCGAAGGTCGGTTTGACTGTGACCAGTGAAGACAGCGGCACCATGTCGCCGTCGGCGTTGCGAGTCTTGAGCGCTCCGATATCATCGGCATCAGAGCGGAACGGCGCATCGGCTTGGACCCGGACCTGGTACACCCTGCCGAAGCGATTGAAGTCGTTCACATAGGTCGAACCCAGATACACCTGCATAGTTTCGAACACATCCGTCACTTTGACCCCTAGCTGCTTTGCCTTTACGCGGTCGAACTGCACATCCAGTTGCGGCACGTTGATCTGATAGCTTGAGAACAACGGCCCCAGCTCCGGCGCCTTGGCCGCCGCTTTGATAAAGGCATTGGTGGCGTCGTTCAATGCGGCATAGCCCAGCGAGCCGCGGTCTTCCAGTTGCAGCTTGAAGCCGCCCAGTGTGCCCAGGCCCAAGACTGGCGGTGGAGGAAATACACCGATATATGAGCCCTTTATCGCGTTGTACTTGGCCGACAGATTATCGGCAATCTGGTTAGCGGATACACCCAAGCGCTTACGTTCCTCAAAACTTTTCAAGATGACGAACATGATTCCGGTGCTGGACGAGTTGGCGAAACCGTTGATCGACAGGCCTGGAAACTGCGCCAGCGACTGGACGCCGGGCTCATTCATCGCGATCTCACCCATCTGGCGAATCACCGCCTCGGTGCGATCGAGCGAAGCGCCGTTCGGCAACTGGGCCATGGTGATGACGTATTCCTTATCCTGCGCCGGCACAAACCCGCCGGGAACCACTTTCCCCATCAGGATGGCACCGCCCAGCAAAACAACGTACAGCAGGATCATCGAAAACTTGCGTCCGATGACGGCGGTGACTCCCTTGCCATAAGCATGAGAGCCGCGATCGAACAAGGCGTTGAAGCGCCGGAAGAAGCCGCCAAGCACGCGGTCCATGGCACGGGTGAGCCAATCCTTCGGCTCATGATGCCCTTTCAACAGCAGCGCGGCGAGTGCTGGCGACAGCGTCAAGGAATTGAAGGCGGAAATTACCGTAGAGATGGCGATCGTCATCGCGAACTGCTTGTAGAACTGGCCGGTCAGGCCCGACATGAAGGCTAGCGGCACGAACACCGCCACCAACGTCAACGCGATGGCGACGATGGGACCGCTGACCTCGCGCATCGCCTGGTAGGTGGCCTCGCGCGGCGACAAGCCGATGGATAGATTGCGCTCGACGTTCTCGACGACGACGATGGCATCGTCGACCACAATACCGATAGCTAGCACCATTCCGAACAGCGACAACGCATTGACTGAATAGCCAAATCCCAATAATAGAGAAAACGTCCCGATGATGGAAATCGGCACGGCCAGCAAGGGAATCAACGATGCACGCCAGGTTTGCAGGAACAGGATCACCACCAACACCACCAACGCGATAGCCTCGATCAGCGTATGGATTACCGCGTCGATACTAGCGCGCACAAAGCGCGTCGGATCGTAGACGATGCGGTACTCCATGCCAGTCGGCATGTCGAGCTGCATCTCGGCCATCGCCTTATTGATGGCGGCGGCGATCTCCAGCGAGTTGGCACCGGGTTGTTGGAAAATCCACAGCGCGACCGCCTGCTGATTATTGATCAGAGCGCGCAAGCCGTATTCCGAGGTGCCAAGCTCGACCCGCGCGACATCCTTCAGGTAGGTCACACCGCCGTCGGACGAGGTGTTCAGCACGATGCCCTGGAATTCCTCCTCGGTCTGCAGTCGGCCTTGGGCATTGACGTCGAGCTGCAGCGGGACGCCGGGTGCTGGCGATGCGCCGATCACGCCGGCCGACACCTGCACGTTTTGCTCGCGAATCGCCCGGACCACATCTGTGGCGGTCAAGCCGTGCTGCGCTACTTTTTGTGGATCGAGCCAGACACGCATCGAATAGTCGCCAGAGCCCTTCAGCTGGACGTCGCCGACGCCAGGGATACGCGATAGACGGTCGCGGATGTTGATCAGCGCATAGTTACGCAGATACTTCATGTCGTAACGGTTGTTCGGCGAGGTGACGTGCACCACCAGCGTCATCGTCGACGATGCCTTGATGGTGGTCACGCCCAATCGCTGGACGTCTTCCGGGAGGCGTGGTATCGCCTGCGAGACGCGGTTCTGCACCAGTTGCTGCGCCTTGTCTGGATCGGTGCCAAGCTTGAAGGTGACGGTGGTGGTCATGTTGCCGTCGCTGTTGGCCTGCGACTGCATGTACAGCATGTCCTCGACACCGTTGATTTGCTCCTCGATCGGCGCGGACACCGTTTCGGCGATGACCTTCGGATTGGTACCTGGGAATTGTGCGTGTACCAGGACCGAAGGCGGAATGATCTCGGGATATTCCGAGATCGGCAGCTTGAACACGGCGATAATGCCGCCCAGTAGAATAAGCACCGACAGCACACCCGCAAAAATCGGACGGTCGATAAAGAACTTGGAAATGTTCATGTTATTTTTCTTTCTTGCGTGTTACGACGGATTTTTATCCGCGTTGGAGGGAGTGCCGCCGGTCATCGCCACCGTCTTCACCTTGACCTGTTCGTTCGGTCGCGCCCGCTGAAGGCCGTTGACGATGATCCGCTCGCCAGCGGTCAACCCAGATTCGATCACGCGCAGACCGTCATGCAAATTGCCGGTGCGCACTTCGCGGTACTGCACTTTGCCCGAGCGATCCACCGCCATGACGAATTTTTTGTCCTGGTCGGTGCCGATGGCGGCATCATCCACCATGATCGCGGCATGCGGAGTGCCACCACCCACCCTGACACGCGCGTACAGCCCCGGCAACAAGGCGCCGTCGGCGTTGTCGAATCGGGCGCGGACGCGGATGGTGCCGGACTTGGTATCCAAACGGTTATCGATGGAATCGACCTTCCCGCTGCGTGAGTAAGCCGCCTCGTCGGCCAAGCCCAGTTGCACCGGCACGTCGGCCTTGCCGCCATGGCGCAGGTAGCGCAAATAGGTCTGTTCATCGACCTCGAAGGCGGCGTAGACCGGTGAGACAGCAACGACCGTTGTGAGCAATGGTGCGTTGGCCCCGGCCGAAACAATATTCCCGATGGTCATTTCCGCGCGCGAAACGCGGCCCGACACCGGCGCCACGATTCGCGTGTACGCCAGATTGATCTGGGCAACCTCTAGCGCGGCCTGGGCCGCCTTCAAATTCGCCGCCGCCTCCTGCGCCGCATTGTGCGTCTGGTCGTAATCGCGCTTGGCGATGGCATTGTCGACCAACAGACGGTCGGCCCTGACCGCATCGGTAGCGCTATAGCCGCTGCGCGCCTGCGCCGCCGCCACCTGCGCCGCGGCGCGGTCCACCTCGGCCTTGTAAGGACGCGGATCGATGGTGAACAACGCCTCGCCCTTCCTGACAAAGGCACCATCGCTGAAGTGCACCGCGACGATGGTGCCGCCCACCAACGGCCTGATCTCCACCTTGTCGATGGCTTCGATACGCCCCGAATAGCCTTGGTAGTCGGTGATCTTGGACGCCACCACCTCGGCGACATCGACTTCCGGTGCGCTTGCGGTCGGAGCCGCTTGCGCTCCGGCGTCGGCGCCGTACATGACGGCGCCGGTGCCGGCGGCGCCGATAATCAACGCCACCGCCAAAGCGACAGCGCTACGCTTGTGTATGAAATGCATAATAAAACTCCTTAATATTGAGAAAGGCCCGTTTGCGGGGCAGGACGTAAAGGTCGCGCTCGCGCCAACCGCCTAGTGAAGAAAGCAGCGACATCGGCAAGGACTGCAGGATTGCTCTGCATGGCGTCGTGCGTGGTGGTTCGGTGACGCACAACTTCGGTTGGTACGCCGGCGGCGATCAGCGCCACCGCGTACTCCTCCGCCTCACGCCGCAGCGGATCGAGTTCCGCAGTGACGATGAAAGCCGCCGGTAGCCCCGCCAAACGATGCGATTCGAGCGGTGCCACATACGGATGCCAGCGCTGCAGCGGGTTGGGTAGATAGGCGCGGTAAGCACGTGCATATTTGCTAAGGTCGCGTTGATCGTTGTCGCTCGTCCCCTGAACGCCCCCGAAGAAGAAGCGGGTCATGCCGGGGTCCAGAAGCGGTGCTAGCAACGCCTGCGCGGAGATCGTCACCAATCGTCGGTCACGTGCCATGCTCGCCAAGCCGGTGGCGACATTGCCACCGGCGTCGTGGCCGGCGACACCGATGCGTCGCTTGTCGGCGCCATGGCCGCGGGCATTGGCGAAGGCCCAAAGCAACGCCAGGTAACCATCCTCCAGCGCTGCGGGAAAAGGAAACAGCGGCGCCAGCGAATAGGCCACAGTAATCACCCACGCGCCGGTATCTGTCGCGATAGCGCGTGCGGCAAGATCGGCCGCGCAAAGCGAACCGGCACAGAAACCGCCACCGTGAAAATACAGCACGATGGGCAGCATCCGCGCGCCGAGACACCGATAGGTGCGTAGCATGATCGGCTGCGCATAACCCGCTATCGACACGTCTTCAATGTGCAAGACCACATCCGGTTTCGCCGGCATAACTGTTTCAGGCGCTTGGCGCCTGCCCCACTGAGTTGCAATGGAATACAGTGTAGGGACGTGACAGCCTCAGATAAATGGCAAGAACGACGCAATACAATTCACTATTTCTAAATAATGAAAGGGTTCCGGGACCACCGGCGAAGCGCCGACGTCCCGTATAATCCGATGCTGGTGTCCGCGTCGCGTCGCGACGGCGCCGCCCCGAGCAGGAGTGCACGATGGACCGTTTGCAAGCAATGAAAGTGTTTATCCGTGTCGCCGAAAGTGGCAGTTTTTCGCGCGCCGCCGACATGCTATCGATCCCGCGCGCGTCGGCCACCATCGTCATCCAACAGCTGGAAGCGCACCTGAAAGTGCGCCTGCTACAGCGGACCACGCGCCGCCTCAGCCTTACGACTAGCGGCGCCGCCTACTACGAACGTTGCGTGCGGATCTTGGCGGATATCGACGACGCGGAAAGCGCCATCGACATGACGTCCCAGAGTCCCCGCGGCAAGCTGCGCATCGATATGCCGACCTTGCTCGGCAGGCTGATCGTCATGCCGGCGCTGTTCGAGTTCATGGCGCAGTATCCCGACATCGAACTGATGGTCGGCTTCGGCGACCGTCCCGTCGACCTGATCCAGGAAGGTGTCGACTGCGCCATACGCATCGGGGTTCTGCAAGATTCGACGTTGGTGGCGCGCCGTCTGGGCGACTATCAGGCGGTGACGGTGGCCAGTCCCGCCTACCTTGCCCGGAACGGCGTACCGTTGACGCTAGCGGACTTGGACAAACATGTCGCCGTCAATTATTTTTGGGGCCGCCACGGTCGCCTGATGGAGATGACCTTCGTCGTCGATGGCCACAGCACCAGCATGAAGATTCCAGGCGCACTCGCGGTCAACGACACGGATGCATACATGGCCGGATGCCTACGTGGAGCAGGCATCATCCAGGCACCGCTTTGTACGGCTGCGGAGTATCTGCAGTCAGGGGAATTAGTCGAACTTCTGAAACAATGGAAACCGATGTCGATGCCGATATCGGTCGTCTATCCACAACACCGCCACCTCTCGCCGACTCTACGCGTTTTTGTCGATTGGGTGGCGGAGCTGTTTGAAAACCATCCGCTGTTGCAGCAATCTGCACAGAAGCGCGCTGCCGCGAATAAAAAACCGCACGTGCGCAGCATCGCGGTGGCGGAGACGGCGGGCAGCTAGCGCCCTTGGCGAGGTGGTTCGATCGCCTTGCCGCGCCGGGGTATGGGACGCGCCGAATCCACCAGCAAAGGCTGTTGCGCCACCATTAGAGCGGCCTCGTCGGCCAATACATGGACCGCCTCATTGAGCACGATATCCTTGGTCTTCTTGGCCGCAGCTTCAGCCGCCAATTCGACAAATAAAGAACGCTCATCGCCTTGCAGGCCGTCGTCCGTACGATACTTCTCCCCCGCCATTTTTTCCCGCGATCGCAAGCGCGCGACCTGTTCATCGCGTTCCCTACGGCGGACCGTTTCGTTGAGCGAGATGACGTTCGCCTTCCTCAACTTGCCCTGCAATGCGAGGTCTTCTTCCAGATAGCGGTAGGCCTTGTCGGAGGCGGTGCGCGCCAGGTGCTGCCTATCGAGCGTCATAACGACAGGCGTCAGATCGCCGGCGGGCACGAATGGCAGCGGCTTCAGCGTAGTCCATGGTAAAGCGTTGTCGTAGCTTGACTCGCCGAACGTCTCGTCGTCCGCCAGCGGCAGCAGCCTGATGTCTGGCACCACGCCCTTTAATTGGGTGGTGCCGCCGTTCACGCGGAAGAATTGAGCGATGGTCATCTTCACCTCGCCCATACGCGGCTTCTGCCCCTGTCCGAAACGATCCAGACCGATCACGGTTTGCACTGTGCCTTTGCCGAAACTGGTGGTACCCAGTATCAGACCCCGTCCATAATCCTGGATCGCCGCCGCGAAAATCTCGGACGCCGATGCCGAACCACGATTGATCAGCACGCCCATCGGTCCGTCCCAGGCCATGCCGGGCTTGGTATCGCTGGAGACATTGATGGAACCGTCGGCATTTCGCTGCTGCACCACCGGCCCCTTGTCAATAAAGAGCCCGGTCAAATCGACCGCCTCATCCAGCGAACCTCCTCCATTATTGCGCAGGTCCATCAAGATACTGTCTACCTTGGCCGTCTTCAGCTCTGCCAACAGCACAGCGACATCGCGCGACGCGCTTTTGAAGTTCTTGTCGCCGTTGTGCCGCGCCTGGAAATCCTGATAAAACGCCGGCAGGGAGATAATGCCGATGCGGCGCTTGCCAGCGCCTTCACCTGACTCCACTATCGACTTCTTGGCCGACTGCTCCGCCATGGAGATGGTGTTCCTTACCAATGGTACCAGGATGTGTTTGCCATCCTGCCCCGCCTGCGCTGGTAGAACCTCCAACCGCACCGTCGAGTTCTTTTTTCCCCGCACCAGCTCCACGACATCGTTGATGCGCCAGCCGATGATCTCGGCAATTGGTCCTGAGGTTCCCTGCCCCACGCCGACGATGCGATCGCCGATATGCAGTTTGCCCGACCTCGCCGCAGGACTGCCGGGTACGATATTGCGGATCACGGTGTAATCCTCCCTGGTTTGCAGGGTACAGCCTATGCCTTCCAGCGACAGGCGCATGTTGAAGTCGAATGCCTCCGCGACGCGCGGGCCAAGGTAATTGGTGTGCGGTTCAACCGACACCGCATAGGCATCGATGAATATTTGGACCACATCCTCGCTGTCCATTTTGTGGATCCGAGTCACATAGTTATCGTAACGTTTAAGCAGTGTGTCGCGGATGGCCTTGTCGTTCTTTCCCGCCAACCGCAGCCTCAGCCAGTCGTTTTTCACCCATTTGCGCCATAGCTCATGCAAGCCCTCCTCGCCATCGGGCCAAGCCTCCTTTTCCCGATTCAGTTGAACGCTTTCGTCGACTGAAAAATCCAGATCCGTTTTCAGCATGCTACGGGCATAATCCATGCGTGCCTCGAAACGCTGTTGGTACAATGCGTATAGCGCAAAAGGAACCGCCAGATCGCCATGTGAAGTCGCCTCGCCAAGAGTGGGACTGCTTTTCAAGTAAAGATCAACGTCAGCTTGGGAAAACAGCAGCCGCTCCGGATCCAGAGCGTCGAAGTAGCGACGCATGATTTTCTCGGACATGGCCGCGTCCAGCGCCATGGGCCGGTAATGGTAGCGCGACAGGATGCGGGTGCTCCAGACAGCGGCGGCGGACGCCGACGCGTCCGGCGACAGCGTGACGCCGGGCCGCAGCGCGTCGCCCTGCGCCGCGCTCCAATGCATGCTCACCGCCAGTATCAAAGCGGGCATTAACGACTTTTTCATAAGCTTCCAATGAGTTCCCAAAAATCCTCCCGACTACACCGATGTATTCGTCCCGATCAATTTTGATGGGCGACAAGCCATGTGTCGATCGCCGGCAGACGTTCGCTGCGCACCTTGATGCGGTAGCGAATGCTGGCCATCGCCGTATCGACATTGCGCCGCGCCTCTTCAGGCAGATTGGCTTTTGCATAGGCGTCAAGCTTGCCAAGCATCGCCGGATCTGCCGTTCCTTCGGCCAAGCTTGGGAAGTAGCGAATCACGGCAGTGCTGTCGATCTTGGCGTTGACCTCGGGCAGATGCGCGAGCGCGAAGTCGAACGCCTGGTCCGGATGCAGTGCGGCGACCCGCAAGATCATTTGCGGACTGTTTGTGGCGCCAGGTTCATCGGTCAGGGCCAGCTCCAGCGCGAGTTTGGACAGACGCGGGTCGATAGACGACGACAGCAAGTCGTAGAACTGGTCCTTGATCAGCTGCGATGTCTCGGTGCGGGCCGCCGCATGCAGACCGTCCCAAGTCGCCGCATCTGCGTGGCGCGCAACCACGCGCAGAATGGTCTTGCGCAACGCCACCGGCACCGCTGTGGGGTCTTCGGCTCGGGCAGCGTAACGTCGGCGCGCCTCGGCGATGACCAGCGGATCGCCCAAGTCGCTGAGCGTGCCGATCAGGCTGGAGCGAAGGATCGCATACGGTTCCGGCTCGCCCTGTCGCGCGGTCCAGCCGAGCTGCGCCAACTTCGGCGCCAGGCGCGCGATCGCGTACGAAGCGAACTTCCGCTGGCGCGTCGGGTCGGCTTCATAGTGGTCATTGATCGCATCAAACACGCCGGCGATTTTGCTCCAGATCTGGGTGTCGGCGTCCAGCGGTGTGCCGCTCGCCAAATCGAGGAAGCTTGAAGCGTCTTGCTCACCAGCCAGTCCCAGCGACCAAGCGTCCGACATCAGTCCCAATTGGTCGATCGGCGCCAGGGTACCGAATGCAGTCGCCAACTCGGTGAAGGCGCGCTGCGCGTACAGTGTGCGGTAATAGCCACTCTGGCCGGAATTCACCAGCAGCGGGCCGCAACCATCCAGGTGCAACGTCACCTTGCCGTCGCTCAGTAACGCACGCATGGTCGCGCCGCCGATAGTCTGAACGACCACAGGCACCCGCCAGGACAGCGGCGCTTTCTGCGGTTGATCCTGGCTAAATTCCCCCTGCGTCAGCGTGACGGTGGTAGCGCCGTCGGCGCAGACAGCATCGCCCACACTGATCATTGGAATGCCCGGCTGTAGCGTAAAGTCGTGTGCAATGGCGGTTATCGGCTTGCCAGCCGCTCTTTCGACGGTTTTCCAGAGATCGTCCGATACTGTGTTGCCGTAAGCGTGATCCTTCATATATGCGCGCACGCCTTCGCGCCACGCATCCGGACCGACATACGCCTCGAGCATCCGTATCACCGACTCACCTTTTAAATAGGTTATGAAATCAAACGCGGAACTGGCCTGTTCAACAGTCTCGATATGCTGGACCACGGGATGGGTGGTGGCGATAGCATCGAGCTGCATCGCCGATTCGCGCACCCGGACGCTCGACATCGCGGTATTCCACTCAGGATGGAGCTTTGCCGTGGTACGGTTTTCCATCCATGAAGCGAAACCTTCGTTGAGCCATAGCTCATCCCACCATTGCATGGTCACCAGGTCACCGAACCATTGGTGCGCCATTTCATGCGCCAGCGTTTTAAATACCGACTGCTTGTCGGCTTGAGTCGAAATAGCGGGATTGAGCAACATCGCGTACTCGAAGGTGAAAATACCGCCCCAGTTTTCCATCGCGCCGAAAAACTGGCTGCGGCCGGGCGCCGCGACGTTATCTAGCTTCGGCAGCGGATAGCGCACACCGAAATAATCGTTGTACTCGGCGAGTACGGATTTCGTGGACTCCAATGCGAACTGCGCCTGGCTCAGCGCACCCTTTTGGGTGACGACGCCGATCTCGGTATCGTCGACCTTGGCGGTGGCGCGCTCAAATTGGCCAAGGCCAAAAAACAGAACATAGGTCGCCATCCTGGGCGTGGTGGCGAACGTAACGCGTTTACGTCCGTCCCCGAGGTCGATGCTGCTGGCGGCAGGCATGTTGCTGACGGCCATATCGCTGGTCGGCACGGTAACGTCGAGCGCGAACGTTGCCTTGTAGTTCGGTTCGTCCCATGACGGCACCACGCGACGCGCGTCGGAATTCTCAAACTGAGTGTACAGCGCCCGCTGGTGCCCCTCTTTATTGTCGTAGTCGAGCGAGAAAAGGCCGACCGGCTGGGTGCCGATCTTTCCCGCGTACTCGAGCGCCAACCGGTGACGGCCCCTGCCTACTGGTTTGGCGAAGGTGAAAGTAGCGATCTGCCGCGCGGTGTCAAGAACGATATTGCTGGCGATCACCGGCGATTGAGTGCCCTCATCCAGCAACGTAGCGCTGCTAAAAGCCAAGCCTGCGGCGTTGAGCGTAATGCTGCTGCTTAATTCCTTGAAGTCCAGCGTGATGACGGTTCTGGCGACGAAGGTACCGGCCTTGGCGTCCGGCGACAAGGACACCGCGTAATGGCTGGGTACGACATTGCGCGGTAGTTGCGTCGTAATCGGCGCGGCGGTGGGAGTGGCAGCGCTCGCGTAGGCAGCGGGGGCAGCGCACATTGCGATCATGATGGTTGCGGCGACGGAAATAATACTGCGATGCATTTGCTACCCTTTGCAAGAAATCAAATGAAAAAGATGCGACCGGTGCCTGTTCGATTGTGGCTGGGCGAAGCCATGCCGAAGCGGGCAAGGAATATTACTGGCAATGCGGATCAGGATTGATACGGCTCCGCTCCGCACTGTTCGGACAAAAAGTTCCATCGCTTCTTGTATACGTTTGACCGGGACCATGATCGCGTCACAGGCAATTTTCCCGGAAGTTCGCGGCGGCCTATCGCTGAGACCGCAGCGTCACCGCAGATAAATCAACGCCCCGTCCGCTTCAGCGGCCGGGGCGTTTTTCACCGACTCAACCCGCAGTGTTCGCGGCGGAAGCGGTCCGCAATCCGCGCCGCTGCACCATGGTCCGCAGCAGTACATAGAACACCGGTGTCAGGAACAGGCCGAACAAGGTGACGCCGAGCATGCCGCAAAATACAGCGACGCCCATGGCGTGCCGCATCTCGGACCCGGCGCCGTTCGAGTACACCAACGGCAACACGCCCATGATGAACGCGATCGATGTCATGAGGATCGGCCGCAGACGCAGGCGGCAAGCTTCTAATGCGGCCTCCACCACGGATCGTCCATGATCCTCCAACTCCCGCGCGAACTCCACGATCAGGATCGCGTTCTTCGACGCCAGTCCCACCAACACGAAGAGTGCGATTTGGGTGAAGATATTATTGTCGCCGTGGCTCAGCTTGACCCCGGTCAGCGCGCACAGGATCGACATCGGCACGATCAGGATCACCGCCAGCGGCAAGGTCCAGCTTTCGTACTGTGCCGCCAGCACCAAGAACACCAATAGCACGCACAACGGGAATACCAGGAACAGCGTATGCCCGGAGAGAATGTCCTGATATGCCAAATCCGTCCATTCGTATCCGATACCCACCGGCAGTACTTCGGCGGCAATGCGTTCCAGCGCCGCCTGCGCCTGACCGGTCGAAACGCCCGGCGCCGGGCTGGCGTTGAGGTCGGCCGCGACAAACGCGTTGTAGCGCTGCACCCGGTCGGGCCCATAGCTGTCGTCGACATGCAGCAACGACGACAGCGGAATCATCTCACCGGTAGTGCTGCGCACTTTTAACTGAGCGATCGCATCGGCACGGGAACGAAACACGGCATCGGCCTGGACCCGTACCTGATAGGTCCGGCCGAACTCGTTGAAGTCGTTGACATAGACCGAACCCAGGTTGACCTGCAGTGCCTGATAGATCGCCGCCAGCGGCACATCCAGTTGCTTGGCCCGGTCGCGGTTGACATTGGCGAACAGCTGCGGCACGTTGATTTGATAATTGGTGAAGATGCCGGCGAATTCAGGCGCTTTGCGCGCGCGCGCCAGCATGGCCTGGGTCGCCTTGTACAGTTCGTCGTAGCCGAGATTGCCCCGGTCCTCCAGCATCATCTTGACGCCCCCGATGCTACCCAGGCCGCTGACCGGTGGCGGCGGCACCATCAGGATCGACGCCTCCTGGATGCTGGTCATGCGCTTATTTAGCGTGGCGGCGATCGCCGCGCCGGAGCGCGCCGGATCGCGACGCTCCTCGAATGGATCGAGCAGGCTGAAGCTGACAGCCGAGTTGCTCGCCAAGGTGTAGCCGTTGATCGACATTCCGGGAAACTGCACCGCTTCCTTCACGCCGGGAACCGAAGCGGCGACCTCGGCCACACGCCTTACAACACTTTCGCTGCGGTTCAGGGTCGCGCCTTCCGGCAGGCGAACGATGCCCACCAGATATTGTTTGTCCTGCAACGGCACAAAGCCCGCAGGAACCAGCTTGAACATCACGGCGGCACCGGCGACCAGTACCGCGTACACCACCAGCGACGCGCCCTTGCGAGCCACCAGCCCGCGCACACCGTGTTCATAGCGAGTCGATGTTTTGCCGAACGCCCGGTTGAACCAGCGGAAAAAGCGGCCAAACATCAGTTCCATCACACGCGTTGCACGGTCCATCGGCGCATCATGCGGTTTGAGCAAGGCGGCCGCCAGAGCCGGCGCCAATGTCAGCGAACTGAACGCAGAAATCACTGTGGAAATTGCGATGGTCAGCGCGAACTGCTTATAGAACTGTCCCGACAAGCCAGGCACGAAGGCGATCGGTACGAACACGGCACACAGCACCAGCGCGATCGCGACGATGGGGCCGCTGACCTCGCGCATGGCCTGCAACGTCGCGTCGCGCGGCGACAGTCCGGCGGCGATGTTGCGCTCGACGTTTTCGACCACCACGATGGCGTCGTCCACCACAATACCGATCGCCAGCACTAAGCCGAACAGCGACAGGGTATTGATCGAAAAGCCGAAACCCAACATCACGGCGAAGGTGCCGACCACCGACACCGGCACCGCCAGCAGCGGAATGATCGAGGCCCGCCAGGTTTGCAGGAACACAATCACCACCAGTACGACCAGCGCGACCGCTTCCAGCAATGTGTGGATCACCGCCTTAATCGATTCGCGCACGAAACGTGTAGGATCGTAGACCACGCGATATTCCAGACCAGGCGGGAAGGATTTGCTCAACGCGTCCATCTTGGCGCGCACGTCTTGCGACAGTTGCAGCGCGTTGGCATTGGGCGCCTCGTAGATGGCGATGCCGACGGCGGTGCGATTGTTCAGCAAGGCGCGCATATCGTAGGAGTTCGCCCCCAACTCGATGCGGGCGACGTCGCGCAAGCGCGTTAGCGCGCCATCGGCCCCGGCTTTCAGGCTGATGGCACCGAACTCTTCGACCGTCTTCAACCGCCCTTGGGTCTTGACCGTCAGCTGGAAATCGCTGCCAGCGTTGGGCGAGGAACCGATCACGCCTGCCGCCACCTGCACGTTTTGCTCGCGGATCGCGGCCACGACATCGCCGGCGGTCAGGGCGCGCTGCGCCAGCTGCTGCGGGTCAAGCCAGACCCGCATCGCGTAGTCTCCCGAACCGCGCAACTGCACCTCACCCATGCCGGTGATGCGCGCGAGCTGGTCCTTAACGTTGATGACAGCGTAGTTGCGCAGGTACTGCTCGTCGTAGCGCTGGTCGGGCGAAACCAGATGCACCACCATGGTCAGGCTGGGCGAGCTTTTCACGGTAGTTACGCCGAGTTGGCGCACCTCTTCCGGCAACCGCGGTAAGGCGCGCTGGACCCGGTTCTGTACCTGGGTCTCCGCCTGCTCGACGTTGGTGCCTATTTTGAACGTGACGGTCAACGCCATCGCGCCGTCGGTGGTGTTCTGAGACGACATGTAGAGCATGTTCTCGACGCCGTTGATCTGCTCCTCCAGCGGCGTGGCAACGGTCTCGGCAATCACTTTGGGATCTGCGCCCGGATATTGCGCCCGCACCACCACCGAGGGCGGCACGACGTTTGGATATTCGGAGATTGGCAGCTGAAAGATGGACAGCAGGCCGGCCACGAAAATCACAATGGACAACACCGCGGCGAAGACCGGCTTGTCGACAAAAAACCTGGAGATGTTCATGGCTTGTTCTTCACTTCTATCATGTGGGCGAGCGTCGCGATAGCGATCTCGGCAGGTGTTTTACTGCCAATGGCGAGTCCTATCGGACCGTGCAGGCGAGCCAGTTGTGCATCGCTCAGGTCGAATTCCCGAAGCCGCTCGCGGCGGCGCGCGTTGTTGATATGCGAGCCGATCGCGCCAACGTAGAAAGCATCCGATTTCAGCGCCTCCATCAATGCCAAGTCGTCCAGCTTGGGGTCGTGGGTCAACGCGACAATGGCGGTGCGGGCGTCGGGGCGCATTTCCAATACCGCGTCGTCGGGCATGGTGTGAATCAGTTCGACCCCATCCACATGCCAGTTGTCGCGGTATTCTTCGCGCGGGTCGCACACTGTCACGCGATAGTCCATGCCACTCGCCACTCGCGCAAGAAAGCGCGACATGTCGCCGGCACCGATAATCAGCAGGCGCCATTGCGGGCCATGCACCAGCGTGAGGAGATCTCCGTCACGGCTGATTTGCGCGCCCGGCGCGGCGGGTGCGAGGTTCACCTCGCCGGTGGCCAGGTTCAGGCTGCGCGCCACCATCTGGTGCGCCGCCAGTTGCGCCAGTAACTCGCCGATACCGCTCGCCGCGCTCAGCGGCTCGATCGCCAACTCGATGGTTCCGCCGCAAGGCAGGCCAAAACGATGTGCCTGATCAGCGCTGATACCGTAACTGACCAGTTCCGGAGCCAACCGGGTCAATCCCTCGGCGCGCACCTTGGCGATCAAATCGTCCTCGATACAGCCACCCGAAACAGAACCGACAACGCTGCCGTCGTCGCCGACGGCGAGCAACGCGCCGGGCGGCCGAGGACTCGACCCCCACGTTTTAATCACGGTCACCAACTCGCAGCGCCTTCCCTCGGCCACCCAGCGCGCGCACGCGTGCAGCACGTCCATGTCCATACTGTCCATACATTGCCCTTTGCATGCCGGCCTGATTGCGCCAGCGATCCGCTCATCAAGCCGTACATGCTACGGGCTGACCGCGCGCGGGTAAATGGTGGCGAGGGCGCAACTTAGCGGACAGAATAGTCCGCAGTCGATTCCCAAGTGGGAACTGGAATGGCTGCGGCAACGCGTGGATGAAGTTTCGTCCGATTGCGGAAGTTGGAGTCCGAACAGTTCCTCTCCCCACACCATTTATATTGCCCCGACGCGGGCCTATATTGTCGGCAGGGCAAACAAAACGCAGCAGCGTACGTCGCTGCCCAACCTATCGTATCCAACCTGGAGTACCAAGAATGAACCAGCACCGCACCCTGAACTTCCCCGCCAAATCAACCTTCATGGCCCTGGCCGCGACCGCAGCAACGCTGCTGGCAGCGCCATCGTGGGCGGCGCCCACCCAGCTGCAAGAGCAGCAAAGCGTGGAAATCTCGGCCTCGCCCGACAAAGTCTGGGGCATCATCAAGAACTTCAACGACCTGACCTGGGTGGCGGTGGTGAAGGCATCGAACGCAACCAAGGGCAACACGATCGGCTCGATCCGCACCCTGGAAATGGGCGGACCGAAACTGACCGAGGAGCTGGTGCAGTACAACGCTTCCGCGCACAGCTACACCTACGCGATCCAAAACACTGCGGCCAATCAGCAAGTCGTTCCACTGAGTGACGTCAAGGCCACCATCAGTGTCGCGCCGGGTAAGGACGGTGGCAGCAAGGTGACCTGGCAGGCGGCCTTCCATCGCGTCGATCATTCCGACACCCCCGCCGCCGGTCATGACGACGCCGCCGCGAAACAGACGATGAACGGCGTGATCGGTGGCGGACTGGCCAGCCTGAAACAAAAAGCAGAAGTGAAGTAACACCGCGTCACCAGATTACGGGAGGCGGGCGTTTCTTCGCCGGCCTCCTTGTCCCATATTCGTATGCAAGGATTTCAGATGTCAAAATTAATGTCCGCCGTCAAACTCGGCAATATCGAACTGGCGCACCGCGTGGTGCTGGCGCCGCTGACCCGTATGCGCGCCGAAGCGAACGCCGTGCCGGGCGACCTCATGGCCGAATACTACGCACAGCGCGCCTCCGTATGTGGTTTGCTGATCGGTGAAGCCACCATCGCCGCGCCCAATGGCAACGGCTATTTGGGCGCACCCGGCTTGTATCATGACGATCAAATCGCCGGATGGCGCAAAGTCACCGACGCCGTCCACGCCAAGGGCGGCATGATTTTCCTGCAGCTATACCATGCCGGCCGCCAGTCCAACAGCCAGCTTCAACCCGATGGCGGTCGTCCCGTAGCACCCTCGGCGGTGGAACATGGCGGCATGGCGTACACCGAGTCCGGCTGGGTGCCGAATACCCCGGCGCGCGCGTTGGAGACCAACGAGATCTCGGCTCTGGTCGAAGCCTTCCGCCTCGCCGCCAAGCGCGGCCTCGCAGCCAACTTCGACGGCGTCGAAATCCACGCCGCCAATGGCTATCTGTTCGACCAATTCCTGCAAGACGGCAGCAATAAACGCACCGACATGTATGGTGGATCGTTTGAAAACCGCAGCCGTCTGCTGCTGGAGACCACAGAAGCACTGATCTCGGTCTGGGGTAGCGACCGCGTCGCGGTGCGCATTGGCCCGAGCGGGAACTGGGGCGATATGTCCGACAGCGATCCCGATGGCCTGTTCACCTACCTCGCCGCGCAGCTGGACAAGCTTAATTTGGCCTACTTGCACCTTATCGAACCACGAGTGCTGGGCAACGTCGACGACGAGACCAAGGACCAGAATCCGGTGGCGGCGCAGCTGATCCGCAAACACTATCGCGGCACCATCATCGCCGCCGGCGGCTTCGATGGCGCGAAAGCTGAGGCCATCGTGCAATCGGGCGATGCCGACCTGGTGGCTTTTGGACGGCATTTCATCGCCAATCCGGATCTGCCGGAGCGCCTGCGCAATCATTGGCCGCTGAACGACTATGACCGGGACGCGTTCTTCGGCGGCACGGCAGCGGGCTATACCGACTACCCGTTCTACCGCGCCGACGCGGCATAACGGAGCTGTCGTGAGCGCGCTGTTTTCCCCATACCAGCTGGGACGATTGGCCATGTCCAACCGGATCGTGGTCTCACCCATGTGCCAATATGTCGCCGAGGATGGCCGCGCCACCTCCTGGCACCTGGTTCATCTGGGAGGTCTGGCCGCGTCCGGAGCAGCCGCGCTCGTGATCGAGGCGACCGCCGTGGAGGCGGCGGGACGCATCACCCCGGGCGACCTCGGTCTGTGGGACGCCACCACAGAGGCGGCCCTGCGTCCGGTCGTCTCGGCCATACGCGGCGTATCCGGGATCAAAGTGATCCTGCAACTGGGCCACGCCGGCCGTAAAGCGTCCAGCGATGCGCCGTGGGATGGGGGCCGGCAGCTGGTTCCCGCCGTAGGTGGCTGGACGCCCAGCGCGCCCTCGGCCTTGCCGCATGAGGAAACCGAATTGCCGCCGATCGCGCTCGACCGACGCGGCATGCTGCGCATCCGAGACGCCTTTGTCGCCTCCGCCGTACGGGCGGTCAGCTTGGGCGTCGATGGCCTCGAACTGCACGCGGGACACGGGTACCTGCTGCACCAATTCCTCTCACCGCTGGCTAATCAACGTACCGATCGCTATGGCGGCTCCCTGGATAACCGCATGCGCTTCCCGCTGGAGGTGTTCGACGCCGTGCGGGAAGCATTGCCGCTCGCCATGCCGCTCGGCATCAAGCTGTCCGCCACCGATTGGATCGACGGTGGCTGGGACCTCGACCAAAGCGTGACGCTGGCGCGCGAACTGAAACGGCGCGGGGTCGATTGGATCAGCGTCTCGTCAGGCGGCATCTCACCCAAGCAGAACATCGTCGCCGGCCCTGGCTACCAAGTGCCCTTCGCGCGCCGCATCGGCATCGACGCCGGCGTTACCACCATCGCGGTGGGGCTGATCACGGAGCCTCGCCAGGCCGACGACATCATCGCATCCGGTGCCGCTGACTTCGTCGCGCTGGCGCGCGCCATGCTGTACGACCCGCGCTGGGCTTGGCACGCCGCGGCCGCACTAGGCGCCACCGTCGAAGCGCCCCGCCCCTATTGGCGTGCGGCGCCGGCCGCGCACGCGCAGCTGTTTCACAACACCCGCTTCGGCAGCCGCTGATGCGGCAGACCTTCACTCACCATTTAGGAAAATAATATGGTCACCCTGAACATCAATGGCAAGCCACGAAAATTCGATCTGACGGGCGATGTGCCCCTGCTGTGGGCACTGCGCGACGCCGCTCACCTGACCGGCACCAAATTCGGCTGCGGCATGGGGCTTTGCGGCGCCTGTACCGTTCACCTCGACGGCGAGCCGGTACGCTCCTGCCAGTTGCCAATTTCGGCTGCCGCCGGCAAGCACATCACCACCATCGAAGGATTGCAGGCGACCGAGATCGGCCGCGTCACGCAAAAGGCATGGCTCGACAGCGAAGTGGTGCAGTGCGGTTACTGCCAATCCGGCCAGATCATGTCGGCCGCAGCCCTGCTGGCCAAAACGCCGCACCCGACCGACAGCGAAATCGATGCCGCGATGGCCGGCAACATCTGCCGTTGCGGCACCTATCCGCGCATCCGCGCGGCGATCAAGCAGGCGAATTCCGCCAAAGGAGCATAAGCATGGCCATCCGTCACTTCATCACCGGCGCCGCCGAGGACACTCCTTCGCCGTCGCGCCGCGGCTTCTTGAAGGCCGCCGGCGCCGCCGGCGGCGCCTTGATGGTGGGCTTTTGGGCCTTGCCGGAATCGATCGCCGCCGGGATCAATCCCGCCGTCGATTCCTATGTCGCGAGCGCCTTCATCACCATCGGTGCCGACGACAGCGTCACACTCACCATGGCCAAAGTTGAAATGGGCCAGGGCGCCTATACCGTGCTGCCGATGCTGATCGCCGAAGAACTCGAGGTCGACCTCGACCGCGTTATCCTGCGTCATGCCCCGCCGGACGCCAAAGTCTATGGCCTGCCATTCGGCGACCAATTCACCGGCGGCTCGCTGACCATCCGCACCTTGTGGGAGCCAATGCGCCAGACCGGCGCCGCCGCGCGCATGGTGCTGATCCAGGCCGCCGCCAATGACTGGAAGGTCGACGTCGCAGAGTGCTACGCCGAACACGGCGCCGTGATACATCGCCCTTCCGGCCGCAGCGTGCGCTACGGTCAACTGGTGACCGCCGCTGCAGCCTTGCCGGTGCCGCAGAAGATCGTGCTGAAACCAGCCGACCAGTTCAAGCTCGTGGGCACGCCGGTCAAGCGCCTCGACGCCAAGGACAAAGTCAATGGTGTGGCACAGTTCGGCATCGACGTGCACTTGCCCGGCATGTTGGTGGCGTCGGTAGCCGCCAGCCCTGTGTTCGGCGGCAAGCTCAAGTCGGTCGATGACCGCAAGACCCGCAAAATGCATGGCGTGCGCCAGGTGGTGCGCCTGGATAACGCCGTCGCGGTGGTGGCGGACAACACCTGGTACGCCCGCAAGGGCGTCGAAGCCCTGAAAGTGGTTTGGGATGAAGGCGCTAATGCCAATCTCAGCACGGCGGACCTGCGCGCCCTGATGACGGCGGCGCTCAAAAAGCCGGGAGTGGTGGCGCGCAACGACGGCGACGCCCTGAAAGTACTGGCGTCGGCCGGGCAGACGATAGAACGCACCTACATCAATCCGATGCTGGCCCACGCACCGATGGAACCACTCAACTGCGTGGTGCATGTCGGTCCCGACAGCGCCGAAATTTGGGTCGGCACCCAAGCGCCGGCCCGCGCCCGCGACGCCGCCGCCAAGGTGTTGGGCATGGCGCCGGAAAAAGTCACCTTGCACAACCACTTGATCGGCGGCGGCTTCGGCCGGCGTTTGGAGGTCGATTACGTCGAGCAAGCGGCCGCGATCGGCCGGCAGGTGAAGGGCCCGGTCAAAGTGGTGTGGACGCGCGAAGAAGACATCCAGCACGACGTTTTCCGTGGCGTGTACGCGCATACGGTGTCGGCCAGCGTCAATGCCGAGGGCTTCCCGGTCGCGCTGTACCACAAGTTCGCCGGCCCCTCGAATTTGGCGCGCTGGGCGCCAGGATGGATGACCAAGGAAGGTGTGGACGTCGATGCGGTCGACGGCTCAATCAACTTCCCTTATTCCATTCCCAACATGCGCTCGGAGTTCCGCACCGAAGACGGCCCGGTGCCGACCGGCTTCTGGCGCGGGGTCGGCCCGACACGCAACGTGCCGACGCTTGAAAGCTTCATCGACGAGCTGGCATACAAGGCCGGCAAGGATCCGCTGGCGTACCGCCTGGCGATGCTGGATAAACATCCGCGCGCGCGGCATGTGCTGCAGCGGGCCGCAGAGCTGGCCGGCTGGGGGACGCCGCTGCCGAAGGGACAGGGGCGCGGCATTGGACTGCTGTACGCGTGGGACACCTACGTGGCGCAAGTGGTGGACCTAACCGTCAGCGACAGCGGTGAAATCAGCGTTCAACGCGTCGCCTGCGTGACCGATTGCGGTATTGCCGTCAATCCGGACACCGTAGTGGCACAACTGCAAGGCGGGATCAACTTCGCGCTGACCGCAGGCCTGTACAGCAATATCACCATCAAAAACGGCCGCGCCGAGCAAAGTAACTTCCACGACTATCGCCTGCTGCGCATCAATGAAGCACCGGCCATAGTGGTGGAAGTAGTCAAGAGCGGCGAATCCCCGGGCGGCATCGGCGAACCTAGCGTGGCCAGTCTGCTGGCCGCCTTCCTCAATGCCATCCATGCGGCCACCGGCAAACGGCTATATGAACTGCCCGCGACGCCAGAGCTGATACAGCAAAGCCGCGCGGCGTAAAAGAAGCGGTCCATCCGGACCGCGCAATGTCCTTTTAATTGGAGATTCAATGAGCAATCAAAGCGAGAACCCGACCATCAAACTAGGCGGTGACCTGACGGTGAGTCGCCTGGGCTACGGCTCGATGCGCAATACCGGTGCCGGCATCTGGGGCGACCATGCCGACCGCGACAGCCAGAAGCGGGTGCTGCAGCGCGCCGTGGAACTGGGCGTCAATTTCATCGATACCGCCGATAGCTACGGTCCAGGCAGCAGCGAAACCTTGATCGGAGAGGCGCTGCACCCCTATGCCAAGGGAACCATTATCGCCACCAAAGCTGGCTTGGTGCGTACCGGCCCGAATGAGTGGTTTCCCCTCGGCCGGCCAGAATACCTGGTCCAGCAGCTACATCTGAGCCTGCGCCGGTTGCGCGTGGAGACCATCGACCTTTGGCAGTTGCACCGTGTGGATCCGCTGGTGCCGATCGAGGAATCGTTGGGCCCTATCGTTGACCTGCAGCGACAGGGCAAGATCCGCCATATCGGTTTGTCCGAGGTGAGTGTCGCCGAAATCGAACGTGCGCGCAAGGTGGCCAATATCGTCTCGGTGCAAAACGAGTACAACCTCGGCAACCGCAAATACGAGGACGTGCTGGCGTATTGCGAAGAGCACGGTATCGCGTTCATCCCTTGGTTCCCAGTGGCGGCAGGCAGCCTGGCGCAAGCCGGCGGACCGCTGGACTCGCTGGCGGCGACGCACGGCGTGAGTGTCGCGCAACTGTCGTTGGCATGGCTGCTGCAGCACAGCCCCGTGTTGCTGCCGATCCCCGGCACGTCGTCCATCAAACACCTGGAAGAAAATATCAAGGCACAGGCGTTGAAGCTCTCGGCCGGGGAGTGGAAGGAAGTCGAGGCGCTGGCCCCTGCCATCAAGCCCTACTACTAGGCAATGGCGCGGTTCCCGCTGCCCGCCGTGCGGAGCATCTCGCTTCGCGCACAGGCGGAATCGGATCTTGCACGTGATCCAGATTGCCCCGAGGCTCTGGATGCCAAGCTAAATTACGCGTAGCCTTGCCCGACATATTGAGGCCGCGTACAAAAAAATGCACCGTCTGGCATCGGCGGGGCATCCTCCTGTCGGTTTCGCCGTGCATAGGGGTGAGAGCTAGTCCCATATTTCCGACAGGCGCACTCGGAACTTCGCGTAGATAGAATGCTTGCATCTGAATTGAATTATGACTATACTTTGAAAATACAGTCATAATTTAATTGAGGCGAATCATGCGGTATGAAAAAGGTCGGAAAGATGCCACGCGGCAGCACATCGTGCAGACCGCTTCACGTCGTTTTCGCGCCGAGGGTGTCGAAGCCGTTGGGCTGGCCGGGCTGATGCGCGACGCCGGCCTGACGAATGGTGCCTTTTATGTCCATTTCGACTCCAAAGAACATTTGGTGCAAGAGGTACTGGTGGACGCCCTGGATCGTCGACTCGAGGCAATGATTCAAGCCAAATCGCATGGCGCGGGGCTGGATGACGCGATTCGCGACTACCTCAGCCCGCGTCAGCGCGACCTGCCGGACCAAGGCTGCCCGACGGCCGCGCTGGCTGCGGAAATCGCCCGGCATCCCCACGAAACCCGCAAATTGTTCACCCAAAAAATCGACGATTTCCTCGATTTTATTGCTGATAATTTATCGGATGGCGATATCGAGGCCCGACGCGGGCAAGCTGCGGCGCTGTTCGGCATGATGGTGGGCACCCTTCAACTTGCGCGCGCGGTCAATGACGACGCGCTCTCGGACCGAATACTCGAAGGCGGTATCGCCGCCGGACTTGCGCTCATCGGCGCCGATTGAAGATCCTGATTGGCCGGCCTGCGTATATCAGGCGAGTTTCGGCCTTTTTTTTCATCCAATGACATTACGGTCATACTTCAATAACTGGGCCTCATATGCACCCGATAAACCGCCTCATCGCCAGCAAGAAACTGACCCTGTTCGCACTTGCGGCAGGCATTCTGATCGCCACGCTCCCGAACGCCCGCGCCGACTATACACCCCAGCAAACGGAAACACAGCAGACCGCCAAGACCCAGTTTATTGAAGCCAAGGGAGTGCGCTACGCATATCGTCGATTTGGCAAGGCAACTGGAATTCCGTTGGTATTTCTGATTCACATCCGTGGCACCATGGACGACTGGGATCCCGCGGTGATCAACGGGTTCGCACGCGACCGCCCAGTCATCCTGTTCAGCAACGCCGGCCTGGGCTTATCCGGGGGCGAAACGGCGGACACCATTGCCGGCATGGCCGCGCATGTGACGAACTTCCTTGACGGGTTAAATCTGGCCAAGGTCGACCTGCTCGGCTTCTCAATCGGAGGATTCGTCGCCCAGCAGGTCACGCTGGATCGACCGGATTTGATCCATCGACTGATCCTCGCGGGGACATCGCCGCAAGGCGGGGTGAACACTCAGGGCTTTTCTCCGGAAACGGCGAAACACGCGGGAATCGCCAATCCCAAAGTCGAAGACCGCCTGTATCTTTTTTTTGGCCAATCTGAGTCGAGCATGAAGGCCGGCTGGGAATTCGCCAAGCGCTGGAAGGAACGGAGCACCGACCTCGAACCGCCTGTGACCATGGCGCAGTATCAGCGCCAACTCAAGGCCGGCATCGCGTGGGGCGTGAAACAAGAGACACCTTACGCCCGACTGAAGGAGATCAAGCAGCCGGTGTTGATCGTCAACGGCAACCACGACGTCATGCTTGACTCCGTCAATTCCTATGTGATGTACCAGAATATCGCGAACGCCAAGCTGATCATGTATCCCGATTCGGGGCATGCCGCACTGTTTCAATACGCCGACCAGTTCGTCGAGGACGCCACACGCTTTTTGAACACTCCCGACCATTAATCGCTATCACTTCTATCGAGACCTATTCATGAACACTCTAACCGCTTCCTCCATCGCATCCGATTTTCAGACGGAAAAAACCCGGCTCTCCTTGTACTACCCGGTTTGCTATTTGCTGTTCGGCGGCCTCGCCTTGCTATTGATGCCCCATTTCTCGATGTCCTTGATGCTCTCGAACGGTGACTACGGCGACATCTTCCCACGCTACATCGGGACGATGAGCCTGGGCCTGGGCATATTGGTGCTGCAAATCGTGCGTCACCGGGTCGCTGCGCTGTACACCACGCTGATCTGGGTGCGGGTTGTATTTTGCGCTTGTTATATCTATTTTTACCAGCAGTCCGCAGATCCCTTTTTCTTGACGATGCTGGGCATGGTCGGACTAGGCGCCGCCGCCACTAGCGTCGCCTGGCTCAATCGCCCGAATCGCCGCACCTGAAGCACGTCCCCTTTCAACAACCATTTCCAACAAAGGCATGAACATGAACATTAAAGACTCCGTAATTCTTGTGACGGGCGCCAACCGCGGCCTGGGTCTGGCCTTGACCAAGGCGTTGCTGCAGTCGGGTGCGCGCAAGGTCTATGCGGCGGCCCGCGATCCAGCCACCATCACGCTGGCTGGCGTTCACGCCATCCGACTCGACGTCACCGACGCAGCCAGCATCGCCGCAGCGGTCGCGGCCTGCCCCGATCTGACGATACTGATCAACAACGCCGGCGTCGCCTTGCCCAGCAGTCTGCTGGGCGCCGATGCTGCACGCTTGGCGCGTCAACATCTGGACACCAATTTGTTTGGCCCACTTGAGCTGAGCCAAGCCTTCGCCCCGGTGTTGGCCAACAACAGGGGCGGCGCGATCGTCAATATCCTGTCCGTGCTGAGCTGGGTCACCATGCCGGGTAGCGCCGCCTACAGCATATCGAAAGCCGCCGCCTGGGCGATGAGCAACGCCCTCCGCACCGAACTGCGCGGCCAGAACACCCAAGTGCTGAGCGCACACATGGGGTATATGGATACCGACATGACGCGCGGACTGGACACGCCGAAGTCCGATCCGGCGGTCATCGCCGAGCGCATCTTGCGCGCGCTGGAATCGAATCAGCACGAAGTCCTGGCCGACGAGTTTACCGGCCAGGTGAAGCAAGGGTTGACGGCGCCACGCAGCGTCTATCTCGGCGCGGAATAAGGAGAGAACATGAAAACCATCGTCTTACGCGAACATGGCGCAGTGGACCGCTTGCTGCTCGAAGACACGCCGATCCCGCGGCCGGGACCGGGCCAGGTATTGATCAAGGTGGAGTCCGCCAGCGTCAACTACGCCGACATCGTACGCCGCCGCAACGACCCCTACCCTCTGCCCACAGTGCTGCCGGCGGTATTGGGCGGCGAGGTGGCCGGCACAATCGAATCCGTGGGCGACCCTACGATCTCGCTCGCCATCGGCACGCGTGTGTTCGCATTGCTGCCAAATGGCGGCGTCGGCGGATATGCACAGTATGCCGTAGCCGATCTGGCGAGCGTGATCCCTATCCCCGCCGAGCTGGACTTCGATAGCGCCTGCACCCTGGTGGTGGCGGGGGTGACCGCCTATCAGACCCTGAAACAGGCGGGGCGAATTCAACCTGGCGACAGTGTGTTCATCCCCGGAGCGGCCGGTGGCGTCGGTGCCTATGCCGTGCAGCTGGCGCGCCTGCTGGGAGCCGGTACGATCATTGCCAGCGCCAGCACGGCGGAAAAACGCGAACAGGCCCTGCGGCTTGGCGCTGACCACGCGATCGACTACACGGACGCCGATTGGCCACAACAGGTCCGCGCACTGACCAATGGCCGCGGCGCCGATGTGATCTTGGAAATGGCCGGCGGCACCTCATTCAACCAGAGTTTAAGCGCGCTCGCGCCATTCGGACGGCTGGTGGTCTACGGTACCGCCAGCCGCGAGCGGTCCAACTTGGTACCCCAGCAGTTGCTAGGGCCATGCCAGTCGGTGGTGGGCTACTACGTCGGCGCGTGGTTCGCGGGACAGCCGCAACGTTCGCTTGAAGCCTTCCATACCCTCGCCGGTTATCTCATCGACGGGCAGATCAACGTGGAAATCGGCGCACTGCTGCCGCTGCGTGACGCGGCCGTCGCGCACACCATCATCGAAAACCGCCAGGCGAGCGGAAAGATCGTATTGAAACCCTGGCTGGACTGACGAGGAAGCTATGATCGATATCAAGAAAAAATGGGCGCTGGTGACCGGGGCCTCGAGTGGAATCGGTGCCGAGTTCGCACGGCTACTGGCACAACGCGGGGCGAATCTGGTACTCGCCGCGCGCAGCACTCCGGCAATGGAAACGTTGGCCAATGAACTGCGCTCCCTGCATGGCGTCGACATCGTTGTCGAACCGATCGACCTGGCGCAGTCGGGCGCCGCTTCGGAATTATCGCGCCGGCTGGCCAGACAAGGTATCGTGATCGACATCCTCATCAACAATGCTGGTTTCGGCGTGTTTGGCGACTTTCATCAGCAGCCGATCGAACGTACACTCGAGATGCTGCAGTTGAATATCACCAGTTTGACCGAACTCACGCATTTGTTCGCCGCACAAATGGCAGATCGGGGTGGCGGCCATATCCTGCTGGTGGCGTCGATTCTCGGCTATCAAGCCACGCCCGGCTACGCCGCATACGCCGCCAGCAAGGCCTACGTGCTCCAGTTTGGCGAAGCGCTGCACGTCGAACTGGCTAGTCGCAATGTTTGCATCACGGTGTTGTCGCCGGGCGTGACACAAACCGCGTTTCTTTCAGTGTCGGGGCAGGCATCGACCAGGTTCCAGCGGGTGATGATGATGGCGCCGCACGCCGTGGCGGCGGAGGGCCTGGCCGCCTTGCTGGCGCGGCGGACCGTCATCATGCCGGGCTTCGCCAATCGCCTGATGACATTGATGAACAGAATCGCGCCGCGCGCGCTGCAAAGCCGCATTGCGGGTTTCCTAATGACGCACTGACGCGCCGCCCGCTCAGCCCAGGCCTAAAAACGTCCTCAAGCTGATTGGTTCGCGCCCGGTGACTTTGCTGAAACCGTCGGTAATCGCCGCCGTCGCATGGTGTCGAAAGGCACGGTATAGCGTCTTGCCGTAATCCGCGCTTTCATCGGGCAATCCGCGTTCGGCATAGGCCTGTGCCAATTGCTCTTCGCTGATCGGTGTGTAAGAAATTTTCCGGCCCTCTTTTTCACTGAGCAAGGCCGCCACTTCAAAATGATCCAACGCTTCGGGACCGGTCACAATGTATTCCCCACTCAATTCCTGGTGCAGTACTTCGGCGACGAAAAGTGCCGCGTCGGCGCCAGCAATAAGCGCGGACTTGCCATGGCCGGTGGCCAGTCGCAATTCGCCTTGCCTGACCATGGGGCCATAGAAGCCCGTGGTGTAGTTGTCCATGAAGAAGCCGGCACGAACGATGGCAAATGGCAATCCGCTGCCGGCGACTTTCCGCTCGATCTTTCTTATCGGCAGTGCTGCAAGCGTCTCGCCCGTCATGCCGGACAAATAATTACCAGAGAGATACACAATGCGCGCTAGGCCATGCTCGGCAGCCGCTTCGATCAACGGAACCAGTTTCTCGTATACGAGGCCGTCGAGCGGAGGGCCGATCAAGACCAGATAGTCGATGCCCTTGAACAGCGCAGGAAAATCGTTGACGCCGTCAGCGTCGTAGGCTCTGATTTCGACGCCCGTAGGCAGCGATAGCTGAGCGGGATTTCGCGAGGTCGCCACCACGTTATAGCCTTTGTTCAACAAGGCATGTACGCAATTTCTACCCGCGTTACCACTTGCGGCCGTGACCAAAACAGTATTCATAATTACTTTCCTTTCTTTAACCGGTAATACTTCGAAGACTGTACATACTCTATACCTCGCCCCCAAATAAGCCATAGCGGATCGGTTTCAAAACATAACCATTCGGTCAAATACGGAAAACATATGAATACAGTTAATCAATGGCTTAAAACCGTCCGTTCAGAAGACGCGATTTTTGCTCGCACTAGAATATCGGGCGGGTGGGGATTCGAGATGGAACGTCAAGATGCGATAACATTTCATTTTGTCGCCGAGGGGCACGCATATGTACAAGTCGAGACGCAGCCACCGATCATGCTGCACCCCTATGATTTAGTAATGTTTCCTCGCGGCGAGCCGCATAGAGTCATGCATTGCGAGGACGGAGCCACGATTCCATTGCGACAATTCATCGCCTCCGGCAATGATCTCTTTGGCACGCTGAGCGGCGATACTACGATCGTCTGCGGAACGGTAAGGGCGGCACGGATTGCAAAAATAGCGAGCCAAACATTGCCGCAAATGTTGATCCTGCGCGGCGGCCCTGAGCGTCAAGCACGCGCTATCCTGGAAACCCTGCGCCTGCTGGGCGATGAGATTGAAAGCGATGCGGGCGGCGACGAGATTGTGCTAAATAACCTGCTGTCCAATCTCTTCGTTTACGTACTGCGAACACAAGCTCCAGACGCTGCAAGGCTGAACGACGGTCGGCAGTCCCCAGCTGCAAGGAAGCAGATCCTACGCGCCGTTGAATGCATCCACAGCGATCCCGCCACGCCGTGGGACGTCGATGGTCTATCCGGAGTGGCGGGACTGTCGCGCACCCGCTTTATCAGGGAATTTCGCCAGTTGACCGGAAAATCGCCCCACCAATATCTACTGCATCGGCGCATGGAATTAGGAGCGCAGTTACTGGAGAACACGACGCTGCGCCTGGCCGAGATCGCCGTGCGGGTGGGCTACCGCTCCGAGTTCTCATTCAGCCGCGCCTTTAAGAAACTCTGCAAAGTATCACCGTCTCACCTCCGGGCGGGGCGCAATTTATTATTGCGGAACGATTTGTCGCAATAGAACGGACATAAGTGGCGGCTGCGGTGCTTATGCACGCGATTAAAATGGAAGTATAAAAATATTACCCATGTGCCAGTTGAGGTCATCCTTCCCCTAGCCTATTTTTATGAAAAAATAATATGAAACTTGCGAAAAAAATTCTTCAATCGGCATTTATCTGCGCCAGCATTCTTCCTTTGGCCCACGCTGAAATAAATTATGTACCACTGGAATTCCGGCAAGTCTCCGGCCTGAGGCCTTTTGTCTACGCCGAGATGAATCACCACCGTTTTCAACTGATGGTACACGCCCAGGCGGGCTTCTATGCGATGACTACCCACGCCAATGCCGCGCTGATCGGATTGAAAAATCTCGAGAACAAGGAGCAGTACGGTATCGTGGCACCGGGCAAGGTCAGCACCTTGGGGCGCTCCACCGAAAATCTGGCGCTGCTGGAGGTTGGCAAGGATTCAGTGACGAACGTGAAGCTTCTTGTCTTTGAAGTGCCGCAAACAGAAGGAGAGATGCATGGAATGCTGGGAATTCGATGGCTGCGCGATCGCAAGGTAATCATCGATTATGATGCCGGCCGCCTCGCTATTCCCAGCTCCCCGGCGGACACCGCCGCCGAGGACCAACGCTTGGTCGCTCGTGGATACGTTGGACACAAAATGCAATGGGACGGCGAGCGAGGCGGGTTTGTGATCACTGGAACCGTCAATGGCGTCCCCGCCCAGTTCGTGGTCAACTCGGTAGCCCAGAGCCAGCTGGATACGGAGTTCGCCGAACGCGCCAAGATCCAGGCTGGCCCCCAAATCTCCGAGTATGGAGGCCCCAAGGGTGCTGTAGGCAAAGTGTTTTTGAGTAAAAAACAAGTGCCAACCACTGTCGATGGTCAAGCCACGAACCCGTTCCAGCCCGAGATCTTTGACGCATACGCTTATGAAGGCTTGGCCAGGCCGCCGGCCGGCAGCCTGTCGCGCAATGCGACGATCGGGGCAGAGTTCATGCTGGCCAACCAGGCGATTATCGACTTCGGTAGCGAAATGCTGTTCCTTCCTACCCGCTGAGCGGTGATCATTCGCGCGCGGCGGGCAGTGTAGCCACCGCGCGCGAAACAGCCGGCGCGCGTGCGCCGGCTGCGCTGCCTGAATCACACCTCGACAATGATTTTACCGAAGTGCTGATTTTTCTCCAGATAGCGATGCGATTCGACCACATCGCCAAACTGGAACGTCTTGGCGATAATCGGCTTGAGTTTGCCGCTCTCGATGCCGGCAAAGATATAGTCCGCCGCGGCTTTTTGACGCACCGGGTTGGTCGTGATGCCGAACAGGTTGAAACCGCGAATCACCGGCTGTTTCAGAATGATGCTCAGCAGCGGCAGCGGGGTGGGTTCCTCGCTCAGCGCGCCGTAGACGAATAACGTCGCGCCTGGCGCCATTGCATCGATCAAGGTCGGGAAGTACGAACCGCCGACTGGCTCAAAGACCAGATCCGCGCCCTTTCCGCCCGTGATGCGCTGTACCTCGGCCACCAGGTCCTGCTCCTCGGTCGCGATCACGTACTGCGCTCCAGCGACGAGCAATTGTTCGCGCTTGGCGGAAGTACGCGTCAGCGCAATGGATACGCCGCCGGCCAGGTTGGTGACCTGGATAGCACCGAGGCCAACCGCGCTCGACGCTGCGGGAATCAAAACGGTCTGGCCTGCGGAGAGCGCCTTGCTTTCGACCAGCGCGCCGTATGGCGTCACAAACATATTCCATATTGCGGTCGCTTGGTTGAACGAGAGCGACGCGGGGAATTTGACCACCGCGTGGGCCGGCGCATTCACCAATTCACCGTACAGGCCGTAGTCGTTTTGCGAGAACGCGGGCATGGTGCTGACTTGGTCGCCGACGGTGATCCCCGTGACATCGGCGCCCACCGCCGCGACCACGCCGGATACCTCATAACCGAGACGCGCAGGAAGATTTACTTTCTCCACGTAGATGCCGGTGCGCCACATCGATTCCGCGCGGTTCAGTCCGATCGCCTTGACGGTGATCTGCACCTCGTGCGCGGCCGGCGCCGGAACCACGATGTCACTGATCGTCAAGACTTCAGGACCGCCATACTGAGTAAAACCAACAATTTTAGACATGCTATTTTCCAATCAAATAAGAATTCATAAAAAAAAAGAACAGGCGCTCGCGCGCTGTTAATCTTCAACACTAAGCGGCGAAAAACTGATTGGGTGGCCGTGGCAACCCCAGATTTTCACGCAGCGTTGTCCCCTCGTATTCGGTACGGAACAAGCCGCGCCGCTGGAGTTCCGGCACCACGAGATCAACGAAGTCATCCATTCCACCGGGGAGATAGGGGAACATCACATTGAAGCCGTCGGCGCCCTCCTCCATTAGCCATCGCTCCATCTCGTCGGCGATGCTTTGCGGCGTGCCAATCAATTCCAATAGACCGTAACTGCCTCCGACGCATTGCGCCAGCTGGCGCACAGTCATATTTCTTTCTCTCGCCATATCGACCAGCGCCTGGCGCGATCCCTTTCCGTCGTTGGTTTCCGGGATCGCAGGCAAAGGTCCATCCAGGTCAAATAGCGAAGCGTCCGTGCCTAGCCGTACGGACAGTGACGCAATGCCCGAAGCCGGATCGACCAATGCGTCCAACTGCTCCTTCTTGCGTCGCGCTTCTTCGACAGTGGCGCCGACAACGACAAAGGCCGCCGGCAAGACTTTGAGGTGATCGCGTTGACGGCCAAGCAGCACCATGCGACCTTTCACGTCGGCGTAATAAGCCTTGGCGTCACGCAAATTATTGGCGTTGGTGAACACGACTTCCGCCGTCTCGGCGGCGATCTGTCGCCCCGCATCAGACGCGCCAGCCTGGACGATCACCGGCCACCCCTGAATCGGACGGGCGATATTGAGTGGCCCGCGCACCGAGAAATGTGGCCCTTTGTGACTCAACACGTGCAGCTTCTCCGGGTCGAAATAGACTCCGCTTTCCACGTCTCGGACGAAGGCATCGTCGGCCCAGCTATCCCAAAGCCCAGTCACGACGTCGAAAAACTCACGCGCCCGCGCGTAACGACGACCATGTTCGACGTGTTGCTCCAAACTGAAATTAAACGCCTCGTGCGGATTGGCCGAAGTGACCAGGTTCCAACCAGCGCGACCGCCGCTAATGTGGTCCAGCGCCGCGAACTTGCGGGCCACATGGTAGGGCTCGTTATAGGTGGTCGACGCCGTCGCGATCAGTCCCAGCTTGCTGGTGACGGCGGCGAGCGCCGGCAGCAAGGTCAACGGGTCGAACGAGGTCACGGTGGCGCTGCGCTTGAGCGCCTCGATTGGCATGTTCAACACAGCCAGATGATCGGCCATGAACAGCGCATCGAAACGGCCGCGCTCAAGCGTCAACGCGGCTTGGCGATAATGCGCGAAGTTGAAATTCGCGTCGGGCCAAGCGCCAGGAAAACGCCAGCCACCGCCGTGAATCGAGGTCGGCCGCATGAACGCTCCCAAACGAAGTCGTCGATCCGTGCTCATGCTTCCCCCCGTGGCGCGGCCAAGGCCGCCATTCGGGGCGAAAAACGCAGCACCACAAGTCCGGTTAAAATTTCACGCATCAAATTCCCCTTGGATTAAACTTCCGGCGCCCGCCGAAGAAGGGCGCCGGCCGCGACACGGCAAACGACCGGTCGCGCCACAACCGATGCTTACTTGCTGGCCAGGAATTGCGTTACGTGTTTGACGAACTGTTCCGGGTACTGGTACTGCGAACCATGGTTGGCATCCGGATACAGGATCAGGGTGGCGTTCGGCAGATACTGCTGCAGATAGTAGGAGTTGATCGTTGGGACGATGATGTCGTTGCTACCGTTCACCACCAGCACAGGCTGCTTGATCTCCTTCAAGTAGGCGAACCGCTCGCCGACCGGTTGACCCCATTCGCCGATGGCGGCCATCTGGTTGGTCGCGACGCTGGCGTTGGGCTGCGTGTCGCGGTCTTGCTTGCGGGCGCGGTAGCGCTCAAGGAACTCCCGGCCCTTGGCTTGGCTGGCGGCCGACTGGGTGAAGAACACGTCAAGCCAGAGCTCATCCGCCACGGCGCGTTTCTTACCAAACACGGCTTGGGCCTCCGCCGACATGCCCTGCATGCCGTCGCCGTTACGTGGCGCGATACCCACCAAGATCACACGGCGCACCATCTCGGGACGCGCTTGCGCGACCAGCTGAGCGATGCCGCCACCCATCGAGAAGCCCAGGATGTCGATTTTCTTCAGGCCCAGCGCATCGATGAACGCGATGCCGTCCTTGGCCATCGCGCCGTAAGTGGTCGGCACTTCGCCCTCGCTGCTGGCGACGCCGCGATTGTTAAAGATGATCACCTCGCGGTCCTTGGCGAGGTTATCGACGACGGCCGGATCCCAGTTGTCCAGGTTGCCCGAGAAGTGCTGGAAAAACACCAGCGGCAGCGCGGCGCCGACCTTGCCGAAGCGACGGTACGCGAACTTCGTGCCGTCGACGTTGACGAACTGGGTATGGACGTCGACCGCGTGGCAGCTCTCGCAGGTTTTGGAGGCGGCGGCGTCCGAAGGGGTGGCGGCTTGGGTGGTGATCACACTGGCCATCAGCATGCATGCGGCATAGAACGATTTCATTTTTTTCCGATCAAATATCATGATAAAAACAGGCGGAGGATGTTCCGCCCTGTCCTTGGACTTAGTCAGCCAGGAATTGGGTGACGTGCTTGACGAACTGCTCCGGATATTGGTATTGCGAGCCATGATTGGCGTCGGGATACAAAATCAGCGTGGCGTTCGGCAAGTGTTGCTGCAGGTGGTAGGAATTAATGGTCGGAACGATGATGTCGTTGCTGCCGTTTACCACCAGCACAGGCTGTTTGATTTCCTTGAGGTAAGCAAAACGTTCACCCAGCGGCTGGCCCCACTCGCCGATGGCGGCCATCTGGTTCGGCATCACCGTGTCGTTGATCGGCACGTCGCGGTCAATTTTGCGCGCGCGATAGCGTTCGAGAAATTCGCGGCCCTTGGCCTGGCTCGCCGCCGACTGGGTGAAGAACACATCAAGCCAAAGCTCGTCGGCCACTTCGCGCTGTTTCGAGAACACCGCCTGCGCTTCCGGCGTCATGGATTGCATGCCGTCGCCATCACGCGGCGCGATGCCGACCAACACCACTCGGCGCACCAGATCGCCACGTTCCTGCGCCACCAACTGAGCGATACCGCCACCCATCGAGAATCCCAGGATGTCGACCTGTTTCAGGCCCAGCGCTTCAATGAAAGCGATGCCGTCTTTGGCCATCGCGCCATACGTAGTCGGGACATCGCCCTCGCTGCTGGCGACGCCGCGATTGTTGAAGATAATGACTTCACGATCCTTGGACAGGTTGTCGACGACGGCAGGATCCCAATTATCCAGATTGCCGGTGAAGTGCTGGAAAAAGACCAACGGCAGCGCCGCGCCGGCCTTGCCGAAACGGCGGTACGCGAACTTGGTGCCTGCGACATTCACAAATTGGGTAGGCGCATTTGCCTGAGTATGACTGTTCATAATTTTCCTCAATCAAGTTGATATTTAGGGGACTCCAGCGCCGCTGGAAACTTTCGCGGCGCCATCGGATGAGTAAATTATGTACGACCATATTATTTCGGTCAAGTAAAATATGGTTGTCCGTATTATTTCTTGAAGTTCAACTTTGAAAGCTATTGCGCCGTGTCTTCCCAGGCGGCGCGGCCGTCCAAGGGCGTCGCGGGGTAATTTCGCGTCGTTCAAAACATAGCGCGCGGTGATTGAGGATTTTTTTTCGCAAGTGTTCGGACTCCGCGAGGAGTCATGAGTGGCGCGGAAACCGCGATAATTTCAGTAACACGATTGCTGTTTGCAATAAACATGACTGTATCAGGAAAAGAAATGTTGTTAAATAACATGCAAACTCATCATATCAGCCACCCAATCAGCACCGGCGACAGGAGTAAGTTGCCCTCTTCACGCCCGCCGGCGGCCATGTGGGCCTCGGCAGCCTTAGTTGCTGCGGTATTTATGCTATCCAATTCGGCAACGCCGCTGTATGAGCATTGGCAACGCGAATTCGGCTTTTCCCCGGGAACGTTGACGCTGATTTTCTCCATGTATATCGTGGGACTCATCGGCAGCTTACTGTTCGCTGGGCAGATTTCCGATCGTTACGGACGCCGCCCTGTGTTGATTCCCGGATTGCTGATCGGTGCAATGGGTAGTTTATTGTTCGCCAACGCCGCTTCAGTCTTGACTCTGTGCGTGGCGCGCATGGCGAGCGGCGTTGCCGTCGGAGTCATTGTTTCGGCGGGCATGGCCGCCGTGGCCGACCTGGGCGGCGTGCAACACCGGCGGCGTGCGGCGCTGGCAGCCTCGGTCTCGATGGTGCTCGGCGCCGGCCTTGGCCCCCTATTCGCCGGAACCGTTGCCCACCTGTGCCGCGATCCGGCCTGGCTGGTCTTTACGATTGAATTTGTCATTCTATTATTGGCGCTGCTGCTGGCCTGCCTTCTGCCATTGCCACGGGTTCATTCCGCGCACGGCACCGGTGCACGTCTATGGGTGCCGACGATACCCCGGGTAAACCGCGCCCATCTGGCTTGCGGCATGGCCGTATTCGGCCCAGGGATCAGCGCCACCGCGTTCATGCTGGCGCTTGGCCCGACGTTACTGACAGAGTTGACTGGCGCGCATAATCCTTTGCTGGCCGGAGGCATAACTTGCCTGATGTTTTTCAGCGCCGCCTGCGTGCAGTTTTTTGTACGCGGACTGTCGCCACAAAGGATCCTCACCCTTGGCGCGATTAGCGTATTGTTGGCGATGTCGGCGTTATTGTTTTCCATCCAGATGTCCATGATGCCGGCGATGATCGCATCCGCGCTATTGGCCGGCGCTGGACAGGGACTTGGCCAGCTCGGCGGCTTCACTTTAATCAGCCTTCACGTCGCGCAGGCTCGTCGCGCTGAAGCGAACGCCCTGCTAAACATTGGCGCCTTTGGCTTGGCGGGTGTGTCGACAATCACCGCCGGATACTGGATCAATATTTATGGTCTATCCGTGGCGGTCACTTTGTTCTCGCTGGTGATGGCATGCCTTGGCGTCGCCGGGGCCTATCTGATCCCGAAGCTACTGGATCTTCCGCGTCCACAAGTTCGATCAACATAAATACGTCCATACATATTTATTTAAGCCATGATACTATGTTCGTACATACCAAATCCAGCCGTCCAATGCGTCGCGCGAAATTCCTTCATCAGTCATACCTCATCGTTGAATACAGAGCCACAAATGTCCAGATCGTCAAACCGTGAAAAAATTTTGGTCGAAGGTATGCGCGTCGTGCTTCAGCATGGCTTGGGCGGGGCAAGCGTGCGAGACATTGTGCAGGCGGCCGGTGTTCCCCAAGGCTCGTTCACCAATCATTTCGTGTCGAAAGAAGCATTTGGCCGGGAGTTGCTTGACATCTACTTCGAGAATATCCGCTCGGTGATTGACGACACACTACGCAACAACGCCGTGCGCCCTCTCACTGGGCTGCGTAATTTCATCAGCGCCAACCAGATGCGCTTGGAACGTGATGGCATGCAAAATGGTTGCTTGTCGGGAAACTTCAGCGCGGAGGCCATCGATCAAAGCGAAGGAATCAGGTTGCAGCTCATCGTCATTTTCAATGAGATCCGTAATTCGGTCGCGTATTGTCTTCGGCGCGCCGTCCGCGAAGGTGCAGTGCCTGTCGACATAGCCTGCGATGACTTGGCCGGCGCCGTTGTCGGGGGGCTGCAGGGCGCCATTCTCTTATCAAAGGTGCAGCGCAACGCGTCGGCGATCGAACAATTTGAATACGTGCTTTTCTCATTGGTACTCCAGCGCCCCGATTTGCTAACGAAGTCGCCCACTTGACAAAAACTATGTATGGATGTATTGTTTTCCCATGGCTAAACCAACAAATCGGGATAAGATCCTCAGTGAGGGACTGAAGGTTGTGCAACAGTACGGCTTCGGTGGCGCGAGTGTGCGCGACATCATACGGGCCGCCAATGTGCCCCAAGGGTCGTTTTCGAATCACTTCGAGTCGAAGGAAGCCTTTGGTGTAGAGATCCTGGATCTCTATTTTGCCGGTACGCGCGCAGTCCTGGACGACACGCTTTGTAATGACAATCTTCCCCCCCTAGCTCGACTGCATGCGTATCTGGATGCGAACAAGAACCGCCTGGACCGGGATGGCATGGAGAACGGCTGCCTGCTGGGCAACCTCGGTGGCGAGGCCGTCGACCATAGCGAATCCATCCGCCTCAGGTTGGCGGACATCTTTGCGGAGGTACGTCAGGCCTTGGTATATTGTCTAAACGAAGCCATCAGGCTCGGCGACGTGCCGGGATCTATGAATAGCGAGGATGTCGCGGAATTTATTGTTGGCGGCCTACAGGGCGCTATCCTCATGGGCAAGGTTCAGCGCAGCCCCGTCCCCGTTGAACGGTTCGAGCAGATTCTTTTCTCAATGATTCTGGGCCAGCCCACTTCTTTGACGTCGTTCGACGCCACCCACACCGCTGCGGCGTAGTAGTCCGATGCTGCCAAGTTGACAGGAACGCTGAGCGTTCCCGTTCTGCTTATCCCGATATTTTTGTCTCGGTAATCGAGTCCACGCGATCCGGATAGAAGGCGACGTGATCCTTTATCTCCGCCACGGCGGGATATGGCGACTCATAGGTCCACACCGCATTGAGCGCACGTTCGCCAGCGGCGGGAATGCTGTAATACGAACACTCACCCTTGTATGGGCAGTAGCTGGCATGGGCCGAAGACTCAAGCTGCGTCAAGTCCACGTCCTTGCGCGGAATGTACTGCACCGCCGGATACGCCGCCTCGCGCAAAGTCAACGCATTGATACTGTCGGCAATGATACGTCCGCCGGCGATTACCACCACCCGCGCCGTATTACGTTCAATCTCGATCGGGTGATCTGGACTTGGAATTTTGATGGTCTTGGTTTCCATTTTAGCTTTCTTCAGGTTGGATTGGTTTAAGGCAAAATACCGCGAATTCGGGAGCGCCGCTGAGCCACTGTCGCTCCAAACGCCAGCCTGCGGAATTGGCAAGCGCCTCGAATGATTCACGAGTGAATTTATGTGAGTTTTCGGTATGCAGCGATTCCCCGGCCTTGAAGGTGAACGGCAGCCCCGCCGCATTCACGATCTGACCAACTCGGCTCACCAGATGCATCTCCATCCGGTTGAACGCCGGATTCCACCGCGCGACGTGGTCAAAGGCGTCCAAATCGAAATCGCCGCCCAACTCACGGTTTATCCGCGCTAACAAGTTTTTGTTGAATTGTGCCGTCACCCCTTGCGCATCGTCGTAGGCGGCGACCAGGATGGCCTCGTCCTTCACGACGTCTGCGCCGATGATCAACATGCAGTCGGAACCCAACAGATGGTACGCGGATCTCAGGAACTCGACGGCCTGCTCCGGTAAAAAATTCCCGATAGTCGAGCCCGGGAAAAAACCGATCTTCGGCAACTGCGCCACTGCCGTCGGCAGCGACAACTCGGCGGTGAAATCCCCGGCGAGCGGCGCCAGAAGCAGGTGCGGATAATCGGCCGTCAGGCGCTCTACGGCCTTCGCCAACGCATCGGCGCTGATATCGATCGGCACATATGCGGCGATCTGTGGCGCGGCATCGAGCAGCAGGCGGGTCTTGTCGCTCGCGCCGCTGCCAAACTCGACCAGAACGCCGCCGTCCGGAATGCCGGCGGCGATCTCCGCCGCTATCGAGCGCAGCAGCGAGGTTTCGGTCCGCGTTGGATAGTATTCCGGGGTAACGCAGATCGCCTCGAACAAATCGGATCCAACGGCGTCATAGAAATATTTTGGCGAGATCGATTTCGGTCGGGCGGACAGCGCGGCGATAACATCGGCGGCAAACTCGCGATTGTCGGCGACCTCCACCGCATCGCTTCGCAGGTCGCGCGCCAGCCGGACGCTGGAGAACATCCAGCGCTGCTGAGGTCTATAGAAATTCCGATAGGTCGGCCGCACATGCTCCGCCGGAGTGACGCTGGCGCCACCGCGCAGCACCATCTGGCTACTCATGAATTTCCCATTGTATTCGCCGACGGCGCCGGGGCTGGCTCGGAATCCGGGATAGGCGGAGTACGCGCTTTGCGTCCACTGCCAACCAACGTCATCTTGCTGCTCCAGCACGCCGGCGATGGCGGCGACCTCCCATTCGGCTTCGGTAGGGAGCCTGGCGCCCGCCCACTCGGCATAGGCTGCCGCCTCGAAATAGCTGACGTGCATCACCGGTGCGTCCAGCTCGATGGGCTGCCGCCCCGCCAAGGTCATTTGCAGCCAGGTAGTGCCCCGCCGCTCCCAATAAAAAGGGGCCTCCCAACGCTGGGCCTGCACTTCGGCCCAGCCGTCGGCCAGCCACAAACCCGGACGCGTATAACCGCCGTCCCGAATGAAAGCCAGCCATTCGCCGTTGGTGACGAGACGGTCACTGATCTCAAAGCCTTGCAACCAGACAGGATGCCGTGGCGCCTCGTTATCAAAAACGAATCCGTCACCATTCGCGCCCTGCTCCCGCAGTCCCGGCGCCAACGTCCTGAAGCGGCCTTGCCGCCCCGGCGACGGGCGTGGCCAGCGCACGTCATAGGCCGGCCTCAGCGGCGACTGGCTGAACAGATGAAGCACATCCATCAACATCAGCTCCTGATGCTGCTCTTCATGGGCGAAACCCAATGTGACCAGCGCGCGCAATTCACTGCTTGGCATCATCCGCAACAGTGCCCGCATGTGAGTGTCGACATGCTCGCGATATTCAAAGACTTCATCTGCCGAGGGCCGGGTGATCAGACCGCGCTGCGGACGTGGCTGCCGCGGTCCCAACGCCTCATAGTATGAATTGAACAGAAACGCGTATTGCGGGTCGAATTCCACATAGCCCGGAGCATGATTAAGCAACAAAAACGTCTCGAAGAACCACGTCGTATGCGCCAGATGCCATTTGGCTGGACTGGCGTCCGGCATCGATTGCACCACCAATTCTTCTGCGCTGAGCAATCGCGCAAGCGCTTCGGAGCGAGAGCGAATCCGCGAGTATCGCCTCTGCAGATCTTCATCGGAATTGAAATCGGAATCGAGTGGTTGGGATATGCGTCGAGCGCTTACCAAGGGATTATTCATGATGGATTTATTTTTAATATGTACGAACAGAATTTGACGTGACGAACTCAAGAAGCCTATCGCTAAGTTTGATTGACAGCAAAAATACGGACGTACATAATAGCATACAATGAACAACACTTAGGCGCAACGCCAGCCCATGAAAAACCTCCCTACGCGCGACCGACTCCTGACCGAAGGACTGCGACTTATACACGAGCAGGGCTTCGGCAACACGACCATTTTTCACATCGTAAAGGCCGCAGGCGTATCCGCTGATGCCTTTGACGAACACTTCGCATGCAAGGAGGATTTCGCGTTGCAAGTTTTGGATGTCTATTTCGCCAACGGCCGCGCAACCGTTGATGCGACGCTGCGCAACGATGACCTCCCGCCGCTGGACCGGTTGCGCCAATACCTGGCGCTCAACTTGGCCCATCTGGATCGGGACGGCATGCGCAACGGCTGCCTCTACGGCAACTTCGCGGCGGAAGGTAGCGACTACAGCGATCTCATCCGTCATCGGATCACGGAAATTTTCGAATACGTCGCGCAGTCGATCAGCTACTGCTTGCGCGCGGCGGCGCAGACGGGAAAATTGCGCCCACGCCTTGAATACGACGAAGTCGCCAACTTCGCGGTCGCGTCGCTGCAGGGAGCAATTCTGCTGGCGAAGGCGCAGCGAAGTCCCGTCCCCGTGCTGCAATTTGAACGCTCGTTGTTTTCTTTGATATTGGCTTAGATCAACAGCACTCCCCAGGAGCCTCAAACCCGGCCGCCTCCGCCGCTACCCAACGTCTCCTCTGACAGGATGAGATGGCATTGAAATAAACTATGTACCTCCATATTTTATTTGACACAAGCAATACGGTCGTACATACTTATTGCAATGCGTAATGATACGCAGCCCACTCAAACTGACATTTAAGGATGTACATGAACAACCCCGCCACCACTCCAGTAGTACTGATCACCGGCGCATTGACCGGTATTGGACGCGCCACCGCTGTAGCCTTCGCCCGCGAAGGCGCACACCTTGTTGTTTCCGGTCGCCACGACGATGCTGGTCAAAAACTGGCGATCGAGCTGCGCGAGCTGGGCGCTCAAGCTGAGTTCGTCAAAGCCGATGTCCGCAACGACGACGAAGTACGCAACCTGGTCGATCAAACGGTGGCGCGCTTCGGCCGCCTCGACATCGCGGTCAACAACGCAGGCACCGAGGGTCAGCCGGGACCAATCACCGAGCAGACAGCTGACAAATTCGCCGCCACCTTCGACACCAATGTCTTGGGAGTTTTGCTTAGCCTGAAACACCAGCTGCGCGTAATGCAGCCACAGGGCAAAGGTAGCATTGTCAACATCTCCTCGGCATTCGGCAAAATCGGTGCACCCGGCGCCTCAGTGTACGCCGCCAGCAAGCATGCGGTTGAAGGACTGACCAAGTCGGCAGCATTGGAAAGTGTGTCGTTCGGCGTGCGCGTCAACGCGGTGGCGCCCGGCCCGATCCAGACCGGGATGCTGGATCGCTTCGCCGGCGGTGAGGAAGTGAAAAGCTATCTGGCTAACGGGCTCCCAATGAAACGCCTCGGCGAGGCCAATGAGATTGCCAATGCGATTATCTTCGTCGCATCCGATACGGGATCCTATATCACTGGCCAGTCAATCAGCGTTGATGGTGGCCGCACCGCGCTGTAATCAGAAACCCACGCCCGTCCGCAGTGAATCACTACGGACGGGCAATCGATTCAAACAGACAGCCAAAAAGTTACTTCGTCCTTTACGGATGTTTTTGTCCGATATCTTCGTCACTCGGGCCCATTTTTCTAACGTGCGAACTAGCCTAGTATTCCTCGCCTGAAGTCCCCGATATCGAAGTCAACTTTTTGGAGAAAATTTATGGTTAACACTATCACCAACCCCGGCACAGGCAATGCAAAAATCCGCGTCGGCATCATCGGCGCGGGCAACTGGGCCGAGTACGGGCATATCCCATCGCTCAAGCTGTTGCCGGATTATGAACTGACCGCCGTGTTCAGCCGGGACGACAACAAAGCCAAGGACCTGGCGCAACGCCACGGCTTCAAATATGCGGTGACATCGCTGAAAGAGCTTGTGGAACACCCGGAAGTCGACTTCGTCCTGGTTCTGACGCCGGCGCCGCAGCACGAGGAAGGCATTCGCGCCGCGATCGCTGCGGGTAAAGACGTCTATTGCGAGTGGCCGCTGACGCCCAAGCGCGCATTATCGGCAGAGCTGATGGAGCTCGCGGAAGAGGCCGGCGTCCGGCATATCGTAGGCCTTCAACGTCGCCTCGGCCCTGACTACCGTTACGTACGGCAGCTACTCGCCGACGGTTACATCGGTGACCTGCGCTCCGTTCGGCTGCACATCAGCGTCGAGTATTTCAAGCAGCTCCGCATGGCGGCACTGTATTACACCGTTCCAGAAGCAAACTTTTCCAGCCTGCTGTCCATTTACGGTGGTCATTTCCTTGACGTCTTGTTCACCCATTTTGGTTTCCCGGTCACGATGAACGCGCTGACGGTGAATCAGTTCAAGGAAATTACCATCGCGGAAACCGGTGTCACCCAGGCACACACTTCTCCGGACCAGGTTGTGCTGAGTGGCACCTTCTCCAATGGTGCTGTGCTCTCCGTGCACCTGGAAGCCGGCAAGCTGAATAACTATGGACTGCAGTTGGACCTCACAGGCAGCAAAGGCGACCTGAAAGTTTATAACTCTAGTAGTTTCGGCGACACGTTCAATGTCATTGAAGGCGCACAAGGCGAAGGCCAGCCACTGAAGGTACTTCGAGTGCCGGCTGAATATAACTGGCTGCCCGCGACTGACATGGGCGGCAGCGCCGTCGAGTTGGCCCACCTTTACGCGGCCTACGCACGCGACGTGCGGGAACGCACAGCGCTGGCCCCCACTTTCCGCGACGCGCTGAAGATGCACGACGTCATCGAGGCAATCGACGCGTCGAACCGCACCGGCACCCGAGTAACGCTTACGTAGTCACACCAGAAGACTGGCGCTGGTTAAGCCTAAGTCTTCTGGGCGTGCTCACAATTGATGCAAAAAGAGACCTAATTTATGGACAGTCTAAGTGGAATTTCGATATTCGTCAGAGTTGCGGAAATTCGCAGCTTCACCGAGGCTGGCCGCCTTTTAGGTGTTTCGTCGTCCGCAGTAGGGAAAAGTATCGCCCGCATCGAGGAGCGCCTGAAGGTCAGGCTATTCCACCGCAGCACGCGCAGCATAACGTTGACTACCGAGGGAGCATTGTTTCTCGATCGCTGCCGCCGCATACTTAGCGAGGTGGAGGCTGCGGAAAACGAGTTGTCGAACGCGGTCACTACGGCCAAGGGCAAACTGCGCATTAGCCTCCCACAACTGACCAGTTTTCTGATGCCCGTGCTCGAAAGGTTCATTGCGCAACATCCCGAGATTGAACTCGACATCGACTTGTCCGATCGCATGGTCGACGTCATCGAAGAGGGCTTCGATCTCGTGGTGCGAACCGGCGACCAGCCCGACTCGCGACTAATTTCCCGCCGCTTGGGAACATTTCCGCAAGTGCTCGTCGGGGCCGCGTCTTACTTCAAAAAACACGGTATTCCGAGGCGACCAGGTGAACTCAGTGAACATGCATGTCTACTACACCGCTTCCACGGCAGTGGAAAACTGGAGCCCTGGCCCCTACACTACCCCGACGGCGAATCAGTGCCAGTTTTACCGGTTGCCGCCATCAGCAACACCATAGAGGCGGTCAGTTATCTCGCACAGAAAGGGCGCGGGATAGCGCTCCTACCGATCTTTATGGTCAGTGACGGATTGGATAGTGGCGAGCTACTAACCGTTCTCGATGAATACATGGACCAGAACATCACCGTAAGTATGCTGTGGCCCGAGACGCGCTACGCGTCCCCTAAACTTAGGGTCTTCATCGATTACCTAGGTCAAAACCTGGGAAATTAATCAGACCTACATGTAGCGACTTGCATTCGAAAATCGACCGACCTGCGTACATCGGCTTTTTGGACCGAAATTAACAGCCTCCAGCGCGTACTTCAAACCCGAGATAACTGCGAATGAACCTGCAATCATCCGGATCGACCAGCATTACAGCGGCATGAACCGGAATTAATTGCGACTGGCCGGGCCACCGTGAGGCGAGCTTTAAATTGGCAGGCCGGCTGCCAGCATGCGTTCACGGATCTCGGCCGTGCGCTTCGGTTCGAGCTGTTTACAGAACATTGCGCGGATCTCCGCTGCTCTGGCGTCGAACTGCTCGGTCATGTCCTTGAGCCGGTAGCCGTGGCGCGCCAGGGTCGGCTCCAGATCGTCGAGTTGGCGCGACATGATCGTATTCACAAATTCTGCAGTGACGGTTTCTCTTCCGTCTGGTATCCCGCTTCGAGGGCCAAAGTCAGATGCAACTGAACCGTCAGGGCGTGCGTAGCTTGGCGGCCAACATGTCGATCGCTTCAGCTGTAAAAATATCGGCCGGCTCGGCCTCGCCGCCGGTGCTGGCGGCAAGCAGCCAATGGATGTAGTCGCGCTGGCTCCCAACAATGCCGTCCAGATTGAATACGTCGGTACAGTAGTCGATTTTTTCCATCGTCGGTCGGCGCAGGCCGTTACGCAGTTTGGGATGGCCAGCTAGGATGACCGACACCCGGCCGCCGACGTCCTCTACGACCTCCATAAGGCGCTTGAGGCCGATGAGCGTGTGGCCGTTCAAGTCGTGCGCTTCATCGATGAACATTGCAGCCGGCCGCTTGCCCTTTTTCACAAGCTCCTGCAACTCGCGCTCGCGCCGTTCTTCCTGTTTCGGGATCTGCACCTGCTTATCCTGCGACAGGTCGTAGTAGAGTGCTGCGATCAGGGTCGCCAGGGCGACTGGTCGGTTAGTCGAGCCAAGAGGAAGGCAGGGCATATGCGGAAACGAAACTAGCCCCACTCCCCTTCTTACGTGCCGAATGCAAAAAGGGCAGCCACAACGGCTGCCCTTCAACATACTGGAGCGGGAGAGTCTCGAACTCTCGACCTCAACCTTGGCAAGGTTGCGCTCTACCAACTGAGCTACTCCCGCTTGGAGTTTTGGAGCGAGGATCGGAGTCGAACCGACCTACACGGCTTTGCAGGCCGCTGCAAAACCGCAAAAAGGCCGCTTACTGACTCAATAACGCCTTGATCCAAATCGTGAACGCCATTAATAATTCAACGCCGAACACAAGGAAAATCCAATATTTTCCTTTAAATTCATGGACTTATGGCGGACTCCTCACTCCCACTCGATGGTCGCCGGTGGCTTGCCCGAGATGTCGTAGACCACGCGGTTGATGCCGCGCACTTCGTTGATGATGCGGTTCGACACCTTGCCCAGCAGCGCGTGCGGCAGGTGCGCCCAGTGCGCCGTCATGAAGTCCTGCGTCTGCACCGCGCGCAAGGCCACCACGTATTCGTAGGTGCGGCCGTCGCCCATCACGCCCACCGATTTAACCGGCAGGAACACGGCGAACGCTTGCGACGTCGCTTCGTACCAGTTGGTCGGCACGCTGTCCTGGTCGAAGCCTGGAACAACCACCGGCTCGTACGGCGTATTGCGCAACTCTTCGATGAAGATGGCGTCGGCGCGGCGCAGCAGGTCGGCGTAGTCCTTCTTGACTTCGCCGAGGATGCGCACGCCCAGGCCCGGACCCGGGAACGGGTGGCGGTACACCATGTCGTGCGGCAGGCCCAGCGCGACGCCCAGCTTGCGCACTTCGTCCTTGAACAGTTCGCGCAGCGGCTCCAGCAGCTTGAGCTTCATGGTCTCCGGCAGGCCGCCCACGTTGTGGTGCGACTTGATGGTCTGGCCCTTCTTGCCCTTGCCGGCCGATTCGATCACGTCCGGATAGATGGTGCCCTGCGCCAGCCATTTGGCGTTGACCAGCTTGCCCGATTCGACCTGGAACACTTCGACGAATTCGCGGCCGATGATCTTGCGCTTCTGCTCCGGATCGGTGACGCCGGCCAGGTGGCCCATGAACTGCTCTTCGGCGTCGACGCGGATCACTTTGACGCCGAGGTTCTTGGCGAACATGTCCATGACCATCTGGCCTTCGTTCAGGCGCAGCAGGCCGTGGTCGACGAACACGCAGGTCAGCTGGTCGCCGATGGCGCGGTGGATCAGCGCGGCGGCCACCGACGAGTCGACGCCGCCGGACAGGCCGAGGATCACGTCGTCGGTGCCGACCTGGGCGCGGATCTTCTCGACCGCTTCCGAAATGTAGTCGGGCATGTTCCAGTCCGATTTGCAGCCGCAGATCTCGTGCACGAAGCGGCCCAGGATGGCCTTGCCCTGCACCGTGTGCGTCACTTCCGGGTGGAATTGCACGGCGTAGAAACGCTTGTCCTCGTCGGCCATGGCGGCGATCGGGCAGCTCGGGGTGCTGGCCATCAGCTTGAAGCTCGGCGGCATTTCCAGCACCTTGTCGCCGTGGCTCATCCAGACCTTCAACATGCCGTGGCCTTCGTCGGTGACGAAGTCGTTGATGCCGTCGAGCAGCTTGGTGTGGCTGCGCGCGCGCACTTCGGCGTAGCCGAATTCACGCACCAGGCCGTTCTCGACCTTGCCGCCCAGCTGCGCCGCCATGGTCTGCATGCCGTAGCAGATGCCCAGCACCGGCACGCCCAGTTCGAACACGGCGTCCGGCGCGCGCGGCGCGTCGCCTTCCAGCGTCGAGCTGTGGCTGCCCGACAGGATCACGCCGGCGGCGCCGTAGTTGCGGACGAATTCGTCGCTGACATCGTACGGGTACACTTCCGAGAACACGCCGGAGTCGCGCACGCGACGCGCGATCAGCTGGGTGACCTGGGAACCGAAATCGAGAATGAGGATTTTAGAGTGCATGGAGTAAGCCGATGAAGATGAGAATATAGAAAAACGCCGGCGGTAAGCGCCGGCGTTGCAAGGGTCTTAGTCGCCGGAACGGTAGTTCGGCGCTTCCTTGGTGATTTGCACGTCGTGCACGTGCGATTCGCGCATGCCGGCCGAGGTGATCTCGACGAATTCCGCCTTGTTGCGCAGTTCGTCGATGGTGGCGCAGCCGCAGTAACCCATCGATTGACGCACGCCGCCGACCAGCTGGAAGATGATCGCCAGCACGCTGCCTTTGTACGCGACGCGGCCTTCGATACCTTCCGGTACGAACTTGTCGGCCTTCATGGTGGCGTCCTGGAAGTAGCGGTCGGCCGAGCCGTCCGACATCGCGCCCAGCGAGCCCATGCCGCGATACGACTTGTACGAACGGCCCTGGTACAGGATCACTTCGCCCGGCGCCTCTTCGGTGCCGGCAAACATCGAGCCCATCATCACGGTCGACGCGCCGGCGGCCAGCGCCTTGGAGATGTCGCCCGAGAAGCGGATGCCGCCGTCGGCGATGCAGGGCACGCCGGTGCCTTCCAGCGCTTCGGCGACGTTGGAGATCGCGGTGATCTGCGGCACGCCGACGCCGGCGACGATACGCGTGGTGCAGATCGAGCCAGGGCCGATGCCGACCTTGACCGCGTCCGCGCCGTATTCGACCAGCGCCTTGGCGGCGGCGGCGGTGGCGATGTTGCCACCGATGACGTCGACGTGCGGGAACTTGGTCTTGATCCATTTCACGCGGTCGAGGATGCCTTGCGAGTGGCCGTGCGCGGTGTCGACCACCAGCACGTCGACGCCGGCCGCGACCAGCAGCTCGATGCGCTCTTCATCCTTGGCGCCGACGCCGACTGCGGCGCCGACCAGCAGCTTGCCCTGCGAGTCTTTCGACGCCAGCGGGTGCTCGGTGGATTTCTGGATGTCCTTCACCGTGATCAGGCCGCGCAGTTCGAACGCATCGTTGACCACCAGCACGCGCTCCAGGCGGTGCTTGTTCATCAGGCGCTTGGCTTCGTCGCGGTCGGCGCCCTCGGCGCCTTCCTTCACGTACACCAGCTTTTCGCGCGGGGTCATCTTGGCGCGCGCCTCGGCGTCCAGTTCCTGCTCGAACCGCAGGTCGCGGTTGGTGATGATGCCGACCACTTCCTTGCCTTCGACCACAGGGAAGCCGGAAATACCATATTGCTCGGTCAGCTTGATGACGTCGCGGATCTTCATGGTCGGCGGAATCGTGATCGGATCACGCAGCACGCCGGCCTCGAAACGCTTGACGCGCGCCACTTCGCGCGCCTGATCCTTCGGATTCAGGTTCTTGTGGATGATGCCGATGCCGCCCTCTTGCGCCATGGCGATGGCGAGACGGGCTTCGGTGACCGTATCCATCGCGGCGGACAGCAGCGGGATGTTGAGGCTGATATTTCGGGTCAGGCGAGTCTTGAGGGACGTATCGGCAGGCAGAACGTTCGAGTACGCTGGGACGAGAAGCACGTCATCGAAGGTGAGTGCTTTTTGAAGTAGACGCATAGTATTTCCTATAGGCGCAAAGCGGCATTATACAGGAAGAAACGCTCAGCGTCGTAAACCTCCCCAAACTTCCTGCAGCCCGCCAAAACATTTCCACGAAGACATGACTAATATTGTTTTGACATTGCACAATACATTTTCTATAATCAACTCCATGCTAGCGCTGGCAACTATCCGGTTATCGCCTGGCTGACAATAAAGGGGATCTCACATGAAAAAAATAGCTTTGATGGCAGTGGTGGCGCTGGCAGCGTTCAGCGCCCAAGCGGATACGATCACCGGCCTGCACAACACCGGCTCCGGCACCGGCACCGACGACTATTACCTGGTCGACGGCCACGCCGCCTACATCACCACCAGCGGTTCGTTCCCGTTCGGCTACTGGACCGAGAACACCGGCACCTCGAAATGGCTGACGCCGACGTCGGCCCAGGGCGCGACCTTCGATCCATCGTCCGATGGCACCTACACCTGGACCCTGAACTTCAACCTGGGCGCGCAATACAACGCCAGCACCGCGTCGTTCAGCGGCCACTTCGGCGCCGACAATTCGGCGATCGCCTACCTGAACGGCGTCGAGATCGGCACCACCGGCGGCTTCGGCGCGGCCGACTTCAGCAGCTTCACGGCCGCTTCGGGATTCCATACCGGTAACAACGTATTCTCGGTGGTCGTCACCAACTTCGCCCAGAACGGCGGCAACCCGACCGGCCTGCGCGTGGAGTTCGATCAGTCGAGCGTCGCCGCAGTACCGGAGCCGGAAACCTACGCCATGCTGCTTGCCGGCCTGGGCATGCTCGGCCTCGCCGCGCGCCGCCGCAAAGCCAGGTAATTCCCGCCTCACCGACCACCTCCGAGCGGAGGTGGTCGCCCCGCCCTGTGCGTGTCCATTGACAGTTGCCGTAAATCATGGCGAAATCTGGTACACGAATAGGAGCGACACCATGACATCCCGAAGCAACACCGTTCCTCTGCGCGCCCTGGCTGGCGCCCTGCTGCTGGCCGCCTGTCCGCTGGTGCTGGCCCAGTACATGTGGCTGGATGACAAAGGCGTCAAGCAGCTCTCCGACCGCCCGCCGCCGCCCAACGTGCCGGCCAAGCGCATCCTGAAGGCGCCCGGCAAGCCGCTGTTCAATCCCAACGCGCCGGCGGAAGCCGAGACCGAGCCGGCGCCGGCCGCCGAACCGAAGCGCCCGCCGACGCTGGCCGAGCGCAACGCCGACTTCAACAAGCGCAAGACCGACGCCGCCGCCGCCGAGAAAAAGGCCGGCGAGGATGCCCAGCGCAAGGCCGATATCGCCGCCAACTGCGACGGCGCCCGCAAAAATCAGCTGGCGCTCGACCAGGGTGTCCGCCTCAGCAGCTACGACAAAAACGGCGAACGCGGCGTCATGACCGACCAGGAACGCGATGATTTGCGCAAAAAGACGCAGAAAGTTTTGGCTGAGTGCAAATAGCCACTCTCCATTCGGCGGCAAGCTGCCGTATGATATCGCTATCAATATCCCTGGATAAGTATTACTGATGACCAAGACACAAACGGGCAAGAGCCGCGCCAGCGGACGCATCACCCTGGCCATGGTGGCCGAGATGGCGGGCGTGGCGACGATGACCGCGTCGCGCGCGATCACCCAGCCGGACATGGTGTCGCAGGCGCTGCGCGACCGGGTCGACAAGGCCGTGGCCGAACTGGGCTACGTGCCCAACCGCGCCGCCCGCGCGCTGGCCTCGTCGCAGTCGAAGGTGATCGCGGTGCTGGTGCCGTCGCTGTCGAACGCGGTGTTCACCGAGGTGCTGGCCGGGATCCAGGACGCGCTCGACGCCGACGATTACCAGATCCTGATCGGCAATACCCGCTACTCCGACAAGGAAGAGGAAAAGCTGATCGGCACCTATCTGCAATCGAATCCGGACGGCATGCTGCTGTCGGGCCTGAGCCACAGCCCGCGCGTGCAGCAGATCCTCACCACCTCGCGCGTGCCGGTGGTGTCGATGATGGACATGTCGACCGATCCGACGCAGATGACGGTGGGCTTCTCGCAGTTCCAGGCCGGCCATGCGATGACGCGCTACCTGATCGACAAGGGCCACAAGCGCATCGGCTTCATCGGCGCGCAGCTGGATGAACGGACGCTGCGCCGCGCCGAGGGCTATCGCAAGGCGATGCAGGAAGCCGGCCTGGCCGACGCCAGGCTGGAGGTGATGGTGGCCGAGCCGTCCACCATCGCGCTCGGCGCCGAGCTGGTGGGCCGCATGCTGGCGCAGGCGCCCGATTGCGAGGCGATCTTCTGCTGCAACGACGACTTGGCGCACGGCGCCATTTACCAATGCCAGCGGCGCGGCATTCCGGTGCCGTCGCAGCTGGCCATCTGCGGCTTCAACGACCTGCCAGCTTCGGCATGGATGAATCCGTCGCTGACCACCATCGGCACGCCGCGCTACCGCATCGGTTTCGAAGCCGCGACGCTGCTGCGCGCGGTGATCAAGGGTGAGGATCTGCCGACCCGCCAGATCGACCTCGGCTTCACCTTGATGGCGCGCGAGAGCGCATAGACCCCGGGCTGCGGCTGCTGCGCCGCAGCATCAAATCTTGTTTACAAATTCCGCCAAGCGGTTACACTGCACCCAACACTGTTAGCGCTATCATTTAAGGCAATATGAGTAATCAACTGTGCTGGGTCATCATGGGCGTCAGCGGATCGGGCAAGAGTTCGGTCGGGCTGCAACTGGCGACGGCGCTGGGCGTCCCCTTCATCGAAGGCGACACCTTCCATTCCTACGCCAACGTGGCCAAGATGTCGGCCGGCGTGCCGCTGACCGACGCCGACCGCGCCGATTGGCTGCAGGCCCTGCACGGCCAGATCCACGAGGCGCGGCAACGCGGCGCGGGCCTGGTGCTGTCGTGCTCCTCGCTGAAGCGCCGCTACCGCGACCTGCTGCGCAGCGCCGATCCGGAACTGCGTTTCGCCCACCTGGCCGGCCCGCGCGAGACCATCGCCGCGCGCATGGCTGGACGGGCCGACCATTACATGCCAACCTCGCTGCTCGACAGCCAGTTGGCGGCGCTCGAACCGTTGCAGGCCGACGAAGCGGGCATCGTGCTCGACATCGCGCAGCCGACGGCGGAACTGGTGCGCGAAATTTTGAACTACCGGGCTCTCTCCGGGGTGGTACCGCCGCGCTGATACAGACAGCGCTCCGCCCCGTTCGGGCAGTGTGGCCTTGGTTGCACTGCCTGTTTTTACATGTGTTTGAAAGCGATCGTGGAAAAAAAACTCACCTGGCGTGAAAAAGTCAGCTACGGCGTCGCCGATATGGGCTTCAATTTTTATTGGACCAATATCGCGACCTTCCTGCTGATTTACTATACCGACGTCTTCGGCATCTCGGCCGCCGCCGCCGCCTCGATGATGTTCACGATCAAAATCATCAACGCCTTCACCGATCCGCTGATCGGCGCCGCCGCCGACCGCACCTCGACCCGCTTCGGCAAGTTCCGCCCCTACCTGATCTGGGTGCCGGTGCCGCTGGCCTGCGCCGCGATCCTGACCTACACCACGCCCGACCTGACGCACGACGGCAAGATCGTCTGGGCCTACTGCACCTATCTGCTGATGATGGTCTGCTACACCTGCATCAACATTCCGTACAACGCCTTGTCCGGCGTGCTGTCGTCGGATCCGCAGGAGCGCTCCACCGTCAACGGCCTGCGCTTCATCTTCGCCTTCGCCGGCGGCACCCTGGTCACCGCCGCCACGCCGGCGCTGGTGTCGTGGCTCGGCTCCGGCGACGACAAGCGCGGCTGGCAGCTGACGATGCTGGTGTGGAGCGTGTTCGCCTCGATCCTGTTCGTGCTGACCTTCATGAATACCCGCGAACGCATCCAGCCGGCGCCGACGCAAAAGTCCAACGTCTGGCAGGACATCCGCGACCTGTCGCAGAACCGTCCCTGGGTGGCGCTGTTCTTCCTGGCGCTGATCATCATGATCACCATCACGCTGCGCACCACCAGCGCCGCCTACTACTTCAAATACGTGGTCGGCCGGCCGGAACTGATGCAGGGCTTCGTCCCCGCCTACATGATCTCGGCCGCCGTCGGCGCCTCGCTGACGCCGTTCATGACCCGCTTCATCGACAAGCGCAAGCTGATGATGATCCTGATGACCATCACCGCCATCCTGTCGTCGGCCTTTTTCTTCGTGCCGAAGGACCAGGTCACGCTGATGTTCGCGCTGCAGATCGGCATGGGCCTGGCGCTGGGGCCGAAGTCGCCGCTGGCCTTCTCGATGTACGCCGACACCGCCGACTACAACGAATGGCGCACCGGCCGCCGCGCCACCGCGATGACCTTCGCCGCCGCCACCTTCTCGCAGAAGCTGGGCACCGCGATCGCGGTCGCGGTGATCGGCTGGCTGTTCACCCAGCTGGGCTACGTGGCCAACGTCACGCAGTCGGCCGGCTCGCAGGCCGGCATCCTGTGGCTGATGTCCTTCATCCCGGCCGCGTTCGCGGTGCTGGCGGTGATCATCATGTTCTTCTATAACCTCGACAACACCAAGCTGATTCAGATCCAGGCGGATCTGGAGGCGCGCAAAACCACTTAATAACGGAGATCGTTTCATGTTACGCCCCACCCACAATGGCGACCGCTACGAACTGACCAGCCCCACGGCGATGCCGCGCGCGGCGGGCTTCCTGTGGAACCAGAAGATGATGATACAAGTGACCTGCCGCGGCTACGCCACCGCGCAGTTCATGCAGCCGGAACCCGCCAAGTACGCCTACGCGCCGAACCTGGAGGCCAAGACTTTCATGCAGCCGGAGCAGAACTACTACGCGCATCATCCGGGCCGCTTCTTCTACATCAAGGACGAGGAAAGCGGCGAGCTGTTCTCCGCGCCGTACGAACCGGTGCGCGCGCCAGTCGACAGCTACACCTTCTCGGTCGGCAAAAGCGACATCGCCTGGACCATCGAGCACCTGGGCCTGCGGATCGAGCTGAATCTGAGCCTGCCGACCGCCGACGTGGTCGAACTGTGGTCGCTGCGCGTGACCAATCTGTCCGGCCGCGCGCGCAAGCTGAGCGTCTATCCCTACTTCCCGATCGGCTACATGTCGTGGATGAACCAGTCCGGCGAATACCGCGCGGACCTGGGCGGCGTCGTGGCCAGCTGCGTCACGCCGTACCAGAAGGTGACCGACTACTTCAAGCAGAAGGACTTCAAGGACAAGACCTACTTCCTGTGCGAGGAAGCGCCGCTGGCGTGGGAAGTACAGCAGATGGCCTTCGAAGGCGAAGGCGGCCTGCACGCGCCGTCGTCGATCAGCGCCGAACAAATGGGCAACAGCGACGCGCGCTACGAGACCCCGACCGCCGCCGTGCAATACCGCCTGGCGCTGGCCGCCGACGAAAGTCACGACTACCGCTTCATCTTCGGCCCGGCCTTCGACGACGCCGAGATCAAGGCGGTGCGCGCCAAGTACCTGAGCGCCGCCGCCTTCGCCGCAGCCAAGGCCGATTACGCCGGCTACATCGCCGGCGGCCGCGGATGCCTGCAAATCAACACGCCGGACCAGGAGCTGGACAACTTCGTCAACAACTGGCTGCCGCGCCAGGTGTTCTACCACGGCGACGTCAACCGCCTCAGCACCGATCCGCAGACCCGCAACTACCTGCAGGACAATATGGGCATGAGCTTCATCAAGCCCAGCGTGATGCGCGCCGCCTTCCTGCACGCGCTGTCGCAGCAGGAAGCCAGCGGCGCCATGCCGGACGGGATCCTGCTGATCGAAGGCGCGGAACTCAAATACATCAACCAGGTGCCGCACACCGACCATTGCGTATGGCTGCCGGTCGCGCTCAAGGTCTATCTCGACGAGACCAACGACTACGACATCCTCAACGAGGACGTGGTCGGCCACGAAAGCGGCATCGCACTGACCGTCTCCGAACGCGTCAGCAGCGCCATGGACTGGCTGCTGCAAGCGCGCGACCATCGCGGCTTGAGCTACATCGCGCAGGGCGACTGGTGCGATCCGATGAACATGGTCGGCTACAAGGGACGCGGCGTCTCCGGCTGGCTGACCGTGGCCACCGCCTATGCGCTGAACCTGTGGGCCGACATCTGCGAGAAAGCCGGCGCCAGCGCCTCGCTGGCCGAAAGCGCGAAGCACTTCCGCGCCGGCGCCAGCGCGGTGAACAAGGCCGCCAACGCGCATCTGTGGGACGGCGAATGGTTCGCGCGCGGCATCACCGACGACAACGTCACCTTCGGCATCAGCAAGGATGTCGAAGGCCGGATCTGGCTCAACCCCCAGGCCTGGTCCATCCTGGGCGGCGCGGCCGGCGAGGCGCAGCGCGCCAGCATGCTGACGCAGGTGGACCAGCAGCTGTCGACACCCTACGGCGTGCAGATGTTCGCGCCGCCGTTCAGCGCGATGCGCGACGACGTCGGCCGCGTGACGCAGAAGCATCCGGGTTCGGCGGAGAACGGCGCGGTCTACAACCACGCCGCCATCTTCTACATCTACAGCCTGTACACCATCGGCGAGAGCGAACGCGCCTATCAGCTGCTGCGCCAGATGATCCCGGGCCCGGACGAGGCCGACTACCTGCAACGCGGCCAGCTGCCGGTGTTCATCCCGAACTACTATCGCGGCGCGTACAAGGAATACCCGCGCACCGCCGGCCGTTCCAGCCAGTTGTTCAACACCGGCACGGTGTCGTGGGTCTATCGCTGCTTCATCGAGGGCCTGTGCGGCTTGATGGGCGACGGCGACGCGCTGCTGGTGAAGCCGCAACTGCCGAAGCACTGGGACGGCATCAAGGTGGTGCGCGAGTTCCGTCATGCCACGTTCAACGTATCGATCCAACGCGCCGACGTCGCCGAGATCCAGGTTTCATGCGATGGTAAACGTTTGACTGATGCGCGCGTCACCGGTATTGTGGCGGGCGGAGCATATGCGCTGGACGTTCTGATCCCGCGCTGACCGATCAATTCAAAATTATAAGGACACGGCAAAAGTATGAAGAAGCGTCTCTGGCTGTCATTGGCACTGGTTTATCCCCTCATGTTAACCGGCGCCGCGCACGCCGCGGACGACAGCAAGCCCTGGCTGAACGCCAGGCTGTCGCCGGACGCGCGCGCCGACCAGCTGGTCAAGGCGATGACGCTGGATGAAAAAATCCAGACCGTGTTCGCCTACTTTTCCACCGAGTTCACACCGAAGAAATTCGAGCAGCCGAAGGAAGGCCGTCCCGATTCGGCCGGCTACGTGCCGGGCATCGCCCGCCTGGGCCTGCCGCCGCAATGGCAGTCGGACGCCGGCGTCGGCGTCGCGACCCAGGCGGTGTCGAAGAAACCGTATGAGCGCACTTCCCTGCCGTCCGGCCTGGCCACCACCGCGACCTGGAATCCGCAACTGGCGTTCGCCGGCGGCGCGATGATCGGCAGCGAGGCGCGCAGCAGCGGCTTCAACGTGCTGCTGGCCGGCGGCGTCAACCTGATGCGCGAGCCGCGCAACGGCCGCAACTTCGAATACGGCGGCGAGGATCCGCTGCTGGCGGGCGTCATGGTCGGCGAGCAGATTCGCGGCATCCAGTCCAACCACATCATCTCGACCGTCAAGCACTACGCCGTCAACGACCAGGAGACCAACCGCAATCACGTCAACGTCAAGATCGACGACGCACCGGCGCGCATGTCGGACCTGCTGGCGTTCCAGATCGCGATCGAGCACGGCAAGCCGGGCTCCGTGATGTGCGCCTACAACCGCGTCAACGGCGACTATGCCTGCGAAAACGACTATCTGTTGAACCAGGTGCTGAAGCAGGACTGGGGCTTCCCCGGCTTCGTCATGTCCGACTGGGGCGCGACCCACTCGACCATCCCCGCCGCGTTGAACGGCCTGGATCAACAGTCCGGCTACCCGTTCGACAAGTCCGCCTATTTCAACGAGGCGCTGAAGGAAGCCGTGGTCAATCGCCACGTGCCGGAAGCGCGCCTGAACGACATGGTCAAGCGCATCACCCGCACCATGTTCGCCAACGGCGTCGTTGAGCATCCGGTGGCGGCGCCGACGTCGGCCAGCGCCGGCATCGACTTCGCCGCGCACGGCAAGGTGACCCAGGCGGATGCTGAAGAATCCATCGTCCTGCTGAAGAACTACGACAATCTGCTGCCGCTGAAAGCCGGCGTACGTTCGATCGCCGTCATCGGCGGCCATGCCGACGTGGGCGTGCTGTCCGGCGGCGGTTCGGCGCAGGTGTATCCGATCGGCGGCTCGGCGGTGCCGAACGAGGGTCCGACCCACTTCCCGGGTCCTATCGTGTACCACCGCTCGTCGCCGATGCAGGAGCTGGCGGCGCGCAGCAAGGCCAAGATCAGCTACAACGACGGCAAGGACCTGGCGGCGGCGGCCAAGCTGGCGGCGTCCAGTGATGTCGTCATCGTGTTCGGCAACCAGTGGCTGGCCGAGAGCTTCGATGCGCCGGACCTGAACCTGCCGGGCCAGCAGGACGCGCTGATCGCCGCCGTGGCCAAGGCCAATCCGAAAACCGTGGTGGTGCTGCAGACCGGCGGCCCGGTGGTGATGCCGTGGCTGCATAACGTCGGCGCGGTGGTGGAGGCCTGGTACTCGGGCACCAGCGGCGGCGCGGCGATCGCGCGCGTGCTGTCGGGCGAAGTCAATCCGTCCGGCCGCCTGCCGGCCACCTTCCCTGCTTCGGTGGCGCAGCTGCCGCGCCAGGTGATCGACGGCGACGGCAAGACCAAGGATGAAAACATCCTGGAAAAAGTCAGCACCGACTACAACATCGAAGGCGCGGCCATCGGCTACAAGTGGTTCGACCTGAAGGGCCACAAGCCGCTGTTCCCGTTCGGTTACGGCCTGTCGTACACCAGCTTCGCCTACTCGGACTTGAGCGCGAAAGCCGGCGCCGACGGCGTCGAAGTCAGCTTCACCAGCAAGAACACCGGCAAGGTCGACGGCAAGGCGGTCGGCCAGGTGTATGTGTCCAAGGTGGGCGGCGGCTGGGAAGCGCCGAAGCGTCTGGCCGGTTGGGACAAGGTCGCGCTGAAGGCCGGCGCCAGCGGCAAGTCGACCGTGCGCATCGATCCGCGTCTGCTGGGCATGTACGACAGCGCCAGCAAGACCTGGAAGGTCGCCGGCGGCGATTACGTCGTCACGCTGGCCGAATCGGCCGGTGCGACGCCGGCCGCAAGCGTCAAGCTGCATCTCGACGCCAAGACCGTCAACGTCAAGGGGCAGTAAGCCCTATTCGGGCGCCGACAGGGCCGCGAGCAGCGGCCCGTTGGCTTGCCTGGCGAGGCGCTTGACGGTGGCGTCGTCGAAGTATTTGGCGTACAGGGCGGGCAGCACCTGCTCGCTCACCATGGTCTTCAACGCCGCCGCATAGCGCATGCGCGCGGCGGTCGACACGGTTTTCTTCGACAGGTAGACGCCGGTGAAGCGCGGCGTCGCTTCCGGCAGCGTGATCACCGAGGTGCGGTCCTTCAGGTTCCCGCTTTTCAGATATTTGGTGTAGATCGGCGGCGTGGCCAATGTGCCGTCGGCGCGGCCCATTTCCAGCTTGCCGAACACCGTTTCGAAATCATTCACCACTTCCAGCCGGCCGGCGGCGGCCAGCAACGACAGCTGCGTTTCGACGGCGGCGTCGTAGTTCATGCCGCGCGTGACGTTCAGGCGTCCGGTGCCGCGCGCGACGAAGTCGCCCAGGCTGGTGTAGGGCCGACCGGGCGTGTTCGACAGCACCAGATCGTATTGCAGATAGGCGTATGGCAGGTAGCGGGCGTAGACATCGCGCTCGGGCGTGCGCAGCGCGGCCATCGTCATATCGATGCGTCCGGCCTCCAGCTCGACGAACAGGCGTTGGCGCGGAAACCACAGGAATTCGAACTTGCAGCCGGTGCGGCGCGCGATCTCGTTGACCACGTCGACCGAGATGCCGCCGATCTTGCCGTTCGCTTCGCGGAACGAGGAATAACCAAGGTCGCTCAGGCCAACGCGCGTGACGGGCGGGCATTCGGTGCCGGCGTGCGCGCCGGACAGGCTGACCCACAAACCGGCAATCACGACTATGCGGGTGTGCTTGCTACGTCTCATTTTGGTCTCGTGGTGGCGATGAAGTAAGTGTATCTTAGGTTGATCGTTCCCGGCGAGGAAGAGGCATTGCGGCAAGATCACTTTGCAACAATGCAAAGCGGCGCGGCTTGGAGGCGGCACAATATACACTGCCGCCAGGGGACCGATATGCGACTGACTCCAATCAAACAACTTGAACTGCAGCGCGCGCTCGCCGACGCGGGGGGCGAGGTCATCGTCCCACCGCCGGCACATGGCGTGGCGCCGTCGCTCGCACCGGCGGCCGACGCCGACCTGATGATCGTGCAGCGCCGCGACAGCGGCTGCATCCAATTCGGCTTCCCCTCGCCCGGGCGGACGCTGGTGCCGGAGGCCTGGCGCGGCGCGCAGTGGATCGTGCGGGCGGCCTTGCGCGCCAGGGAGCGGATGACGCAGGCCGCCATCGAGGCGGTCGAAGCGCACAGCAAGCCGGAAGGCCTGGTCAGCCTGCGACACGGCCCGGGCGCGCCGCAGGCGCCGGTCCCCGCTGCGGAGCTGGCGGCGGCGCGCGGCCGCAGGGTGCTGTTGCTGGTGCACGGCGTGTTCAGCTCGATCGAAGGCGCGTTCGCCGATCTGGCAGGCGACGCTGGGCTGCACGAGCTGCTGCGGCGCTACGACGGCCGTGTGTTCGGCTACAACCATTGGACCATCGCCAAGACGCCACAACAAAACGCGCTCGACCTGCTGGCGCACATCCCGGCCGACGCCGGCTGGGAACTCGATATCCTGTGCCACAGCCGTGGCGGACTGGTGGTGCGCTCGCTGCTGGCCGATACATCCGACGACGCGATGCTGGCCGCCATCGCACGTCAGCGGCGCGGCCGCATCACGCTGGTCGACAAGGTGATGTTCGTGGCGGCCGCCAATCAAGGCTCGCCCTTGGCGGAACCGGAACAATTGCGGCATTTCCTCAACGTGGCGGCGATGCTCGCATCCTTCAGCGGCGGCATGGCGCTGGACGTGGTGATCGGGCTCGCGCGGATGGTGGTGTCGCTCGGCTTCGATCGGCCCAGCGTGCAAGCATTGGCGAGCGGCTCGGCACTGGTCGCGGCCTTGAACCGCAGCGGCACCCTGCTGGACGGCGCACACACCGCATACGCCCGAGCCAATTTCGATTTCGGCGAATCGCCGCTGGAGCGCACCGGCGCCCTGATCAACCGCGCGCTGATGGCTTCGACCGACAACGACGTCGTGGTGCCCTACGCCACCGCGCTGCTACCCGACGCGCGCGACAACCATGTACTCAGCTTCGGGACGCCGCAGCACAAACAACACGAAGTCTGGCACACCGAATTCTTTAAGCAGGAGGCGCTGCAGCGTTTTCTGCTGCGGCATCTGGCTTAGGCTTGCGGCGGCGGCGGGCGTTTTTGGGGTCGGCGATCAGGGGGCGGTAGATTTCGATGCGGTCGTGCTCGCGCAGGACCGTGTCCAGCGTTCTTTTCTTGGCGTAGATGCCGACCGCCATCGCGGCCAGGTCGATACCCGGCACTTCCCGCAACACGCCGCTGAGCGCGATCGCCTGCTCGATGGTCGTGCCGGCCGGCACCCGCAGCGCGCGCAGGAATTGCGCCGCGTCGCTGGCGTAGCAGACCTCGATGTTGAAGGTCTCAGCTGCCATACACGGTTTCCGCCCGCTTGCAGAAGGAATCGACCATGCTGTTGGCGATCATGCCGAACACCGGCCCCACCAACTGCTCCAGAATCATGTTGGAAAACTCATAGTGCAGGTCCAGCTCGATCTTGCAGGCGTCCTCGCGCAACGGCTTGAAGGTCCAGACGCCGTCCAGGGTCTTGAAAGGACCGTCCACCAGCTTCATCTTGATCAAGGTGGACGGCGTGTTTTCGTTGGCCGTGGTGAAGCTTTGCTTGACGCCATGGTAGTTGATGCCGACGCTGGCGACCACCGTGTTTTCACCCCGCTCGCGAATGTCGACGCCCCCGCACCAAGGCAGGAATTTGGGATAGTCCTCGACCTTGGCGACCAGATCGAACATCTGCTGCGCGCTGTAACCGAGGAAAACTGATTTGTGTACTACTGCCATTGTCTAACCATTTGCTATAGTGTTGGATTATTGGCGTGCCTGGGCGCGCAGCAGTAGTTTAACCGATACCAACACATGACCATAGCCGACAACAAAAAAGCCTTTTTTGACTACTTCATCGAGGACCGCTACGAAGCGGGCATCGTGCTCGAGGGTTGGGAAGTCAAGGCCATCCGCGACGCCCGGGTGCAGATCAAGGAAGCCTACGTCACCATCAAGGGCGACGAGCTGTACCTGTTCGGCGCCCACATCAGCGCCCTGCCGACCGCCTCCACCCACATCAGCCCGGAAGCGGTGCGCACCCGCAAGCTGCTGCTGCACCGCTCGGAGATGGACAAGCTGATCGGCAAGGTGACCCGCTCCGGCTACACGCTGGTGCCGCTGAACCTGCACTACAAGGGCGGCCGCGTCAAATGCGAGATCGGCCTGGCCAAAGGTAAGAAAATGCACGATAAACGTGCCACAGAGAAAGATCGCGACGGCAAGCGCGAAGTCGCCCACGCGATGAAGACCAACGTCCGCTAGAAAACTGTTGCGCATGCTGTACACAACCCGGTCCCGCGCCGGGTTTTTTATGCGCCGGAGAATTTCTAACTAGAAACATCCATGCTAAACTGAGAGCAGGATGATTTTACATTCGCGGCCCGGCCATGGGCGCGGATCGGACAGTGACTTTTGACGACGAGGCAATGATGGCGCTGAAAACTGCAACGGCTTTGGTGGCCGGAATACTACTCGCAGGATGTGCGTCGCGCTACACGCCGACTCCGCTGCCGGCCAATTTCCCGGTCGCGAAGCAGGCCAAGCTGCAAGCGGCCGGGCACTGGGGCGTGATCGTCGACGATATCGAGAAACGCATCGTGGCCGAGCTCAAGAAAAGCCCGCCGCGTCCGGTGTTCATCGCCGAAGCGCGGGATCCGACGCCGTTCCAGCGCGCGCTGGCGACCCAGCTGACCACGTCGCTGGTCAACGACGGCCACACCGTCTCGCGCAGCCCCGCCGGCTCGCTGCGGGTCGATCTGGACGTGCAGGCGCTGACCTTCGCCGCCGACCGCCCGCAATACCGCAACCACGGCCAGCTGGCGTCGCTGGGCGCCGGCATCTGGACGACCCGCGACACGCCGGTCAAACTGGAAGTCGCCTCCTCCGGCGGCGCGCTGGACACGCGCGACACCTGGAACGCCCAGTTCGCGCCCGGCGAGACGCCGAAGACCGAGGTCATCGTCACCGTCTCGGTGTCGGACCAGTACCGTTACGTGGCGCGCAATACTTCCGCCTACTATGTGGCCGATACCGATCGCATGCTGTACGGCATCATCGATCCGCTGCCGCAAGAACCTCAATTGACCAGGATCTTCAAAGTCCGTGGAGACATGTAAATGATGCAATCCCTGGCCCGCGTCGCCCTGCTGGCATTGCCGCTGCTGTTGGCGGCCTGTTCCTCCACGCCGAAGAGCGACGAAGGCAATTACGCCACGATTTCCTCCAACCAGTTTATCGACGCCAACTACAAGGCGGCCGATTCGCTGATGCGCCAGCTCAGCGGCAAGCTGATGGCCGACAAGCCGCTGATCATGGCCACCATCGTCAATATCGATGCGCTGGAGCAGACCACCACCCTGGGCCGGCTGGTGTCCGAGCAGCTGTCGACGCGCCTGTCGCAAGGCGGCTTGAGCATGCTGGAGATGAAGTTGCGTAACAGCGTCTACCTGAAACGCAACCAGGGAGAGCTGATGCTGACCCGCGAGATCGGCGAAGTGGCCACCAGCCACAACGCGCAGGCGATCGTGGTCGGCTCCTATGCCGAGACCAGCGACATGGTGTTCATCAACGTCAAGGTGATCCAGCCGAACACCAACTTCGTCATGGCCGGCCAGGATTATGTGCTGGCCAAGGAAGCCATCGTCCGCTCGATGTTGCAGCGGAATTAAAGCAGCAGCGGCAGCACCTCGGTTGCCGACGCCTCCACTTTCAATCCGATCAGGTCGTCCGCCCGGGTTTTGCCCAGGTTGATGGCTGCGATCGGCTTGCCCGCCGCAGCCGCCAGCTTGCAAAAGCGGTAGCCTGAAAATACCATCAACGATGAACCGACCACCAGCAAGGCGTCGGCCTGCTCCTGCATGCGCAGCGCGGCGGCGGTGCGCTCGGCCGGGATATTGTCGCCGAAGAAAATGACGTCCGGCTGCAGGGTGCCGCCGCAGGCTTCGCAGGACGGCATGTGGAAATCCTGCAAGGCGTCCAGTTCGATTTCGGCGTCGCCGTCGGGCCGCGCTTCGGGGACGATTTCGCCGCCGGCGCCGCCGCTCGCGGCCAGCGCCGGATTGGCCGCCGTCAGCCAGGCCTGGATCGCGGCGCGTTCATAGCTGGCGCGGCAGTCGAGGCAGATCACGCCGTGGATGTTGCCGTGCAGTTCGATCAAGTTGCGGCTGCCGGCACGCTGGTGCAGGCCGTCGACGTTTTGCGTGATCAGCGCGGCGATGCGGCCGGACGCCTCCAGCTCGGCCAGCGCGCGGTGGCCGGCGTTGGGATCGGCCTGCGCCAGCGTCGGCCAGCCGGCCATGCTGCGCGCCCAGTACCGGCGCCGCACCGCCTCGGATTTGCGGAAATCCGGCCCCTGGATCGGCGTGCGGCCACGGCGGACGCCTTCCTTGTCCCGGTAATCGGGAATGCCGGAGGCCGTGCTCAGGCCGGCGCCGGTCAGCACCAGCACGCGCTCGTGGCGTTGAAGAAAGTCGTGAAGTTGGTCTAATTGAGGATTCATGGTGTGCATGGTAGCCGAATCCCGGTGTTAGCATGCAAGGCTCAAATAATTTCCGGATTTGTAGAACCGTTTGTAATCGGCAAGGTATTAACGGTGAACAATGGAGGATGTGGATGGCGTTGACGACCTCGGATCAGGATGAGGTGCAGTTGTTGGGCAGAATCGCTGCCGGGGATAAACACGCCTTCGAGGCGCTGTACCGGGCGTATTTTCCGCGTTTATCGCGCTTTATCGGCCGCATGACGCGCAGCGCGCCGCTGATCGAGGAAGTGGTGAACGACACCATGTTGGTGGTGTGGCAAAAGGCCGCCAGCTTCGACGGCAGTTGCAAACCGTCCACCTGGGTGTTCGCGATCGCCTATCGCAAAACGTTGAAGGGGCTGAAGGCCAGCGACGAGCCGATCGAGTCGGACGCCGCGCTGTACGAGGACGAGGCCGGCAACCAGCCGGAACAGGCGTTCGGCCGGCAACAGTTGCAGCACACCGTGGCCGCGGCGCTGGACCAGTTGCCGGTGGCGCAGCGGGCCGTCATGGTGCTGACCTATTATCATGACATGGCTTACGCCGATATCGCCGACATCGTCGAGTGCCCGCTGAACACGGTCAAGACCCGCATGTTTCACGCGCGGCACCGATTGAAGGATTTGTTGTGGAACGAAAGAGAGAGCAGTCAATGAACGGGCGCGTTTTTAGAATCGATATCCCGGCGCACCAGGCGGTGCAGGAATTGCTGCCGTGGTACGCGAACGGACAGCTGGCGCCGGACGAGGCGCGGCGGGTGCACGAACATCTGCAAGGCTGCGCGCAATGCCGCCGGGACCTGGAATGGGAGCACGGCATGCACGCCGAGGCGGCGCGGGCGCAGGACGAGACGCCGGCCGGGCTCGACATGGAAGCGGCGCTGGGGCGGCTGATGCCGGCGCTCGGGCCGCAGGAGCGCGACGGCGCGGCCGGTGTTCGCCAGTCGGCCGGGCAAGCGGCGCCTGACAGCAGCGGCTGGACCCAGGCCGACGGCCAGGCGCCTGAGCAGCCGGAAGCCGATGGCAAGCGCGCGACCGGCGTGCGATGGTGGCGCGCGGCGGCGGCCAACCAGCCTTCGTGGCTGCGCTGGGCGATGGCGGCGCAGTGGGTGGTGATCGCCGGCCTGGTGGCGCTGCTGGTGCGTCCGGGCGGCGAGCCGGCCGACTACCGCGTGCTCGGCTCGGGCGTGGCGGCGGGCGGCAACCTGGTGGTGGTGTTCCAGCCCAACACCAGCGAGCGCGAGTTGCGCCGCATCCTGCAGGCACAGAACGCCCGCGTCGTCGACGGCCCGACCGTCACCGACGCCTACCTGATCAACGTCCCGGCCGCCGGCCGCCACCAGGCGCTGCAATCGCTGCGCGCCGAGTCCGCCGTCAAGCTGGTCGAGCCGCTGGATGGAGGTAGCACGCCGTGAACACTTTCCGCATGCGCGTGGCGACGCTGCTGGCCTGCATGGCCTGTCTGGCCTGTGTGGCGGCGCTGGCCGTCGGCACGGCGCGGGCACAGGAGCAGCCGGCGCCCCGGCAAGCGCCGCCGGCCAGCGCTAGCCACGAGTCGGACGAGCATCAACTGCTGGTCATGCTGCGGCTGCCGGCGGCCCACTACCGGCCGGACGCCAGCTACGGCGGTCGCTACCTGGACGACAGCGGCCGCGCCGCGCGGCGCCGCCGCGCCGAGGAGCTGGCGCGCCAGCACGGGCTGACGCTGGTGGACGACTGGCCGATGCCGGTGCTGGGTCTCGATTGCTACGTGATGCGCTATCCCGACCACGAAAGCGCCGAGCACGTCATCTCGCTGTTGACCCGCGACGCGCAAGTGGAATGGGCGCAGCCGGTGGCACGCTTCAGCGGCATGGCGCAGGGCCAGGCACAGGAGCCGGCCAAGGCGGCCGCCGCCAACGCCGCCAATGCCGCCAACGCCTCCGCCGCCGAGCCGCTGTACCCGGTGCAACCCGCCGCGCGCTACTGGCATGTCGCCGAGCTGCACCGCTACACGACCGGCCGCGACATCAAAGTGGCCGTGATCGACAGCGGCATCGACGCCACCCATCCCGACTTGCAGGGGCAACTGGCGGTGAACAGCAACTTCGTCGACGCCGGACCGACGCCGCCCGAAAGCCATGGCACCGCCGTGGCCGGCATCATCGCCGCGCGCGCGGGCGGCGGCGGCATCGTCGGCGTGGCGCCGCAGGCGCGGCTGATGGGCCTGCGGGCCTGCTGGCAACTCCCCGACCAGGCCACCCGATGTAACAGCTTCACGCTCGGCAAAGCCATCAACTACGCGATATTAAACGGCGCCAAGGTCATCAACCTCAGCCTGTCCGGTCCGCCCGACAGGCTGTTGGACCGTCTGCTGGACGTGGCGCTGGAGCGCGGCATCGGCGTGGTCGGCGCGATCGACGCGCAGGCCGGCGGCCCGGCCTTCCCCGCCAGTCATCCCGGCGTGCTGGCGGTGGCCTCGCAGGCGCGCGGCGGCCAGGGCGCGGCCGGCGCGACGCTGCCGGAGCACCCGCTGCTGGCGCCCGGCAACGACATTCCCACCACCGCGCCCGGCGGCCGCTGGGCCTTCGTCAACGGCAGTTCCTATGCGGCCGCGCATGTGTCGGGCATGCTGGCCTTGTTGGGCGAATTGCAGCCGGGCGTGTCGCCCGCACAATTGCGCCGCCTGCTGCAACCGGCCGAAGCGCTCAACGCTGGTAACATCGACGCATGCGCCTCCATCTCCCGCCTCGTCCGCAATTGCGATTGCGCCCGCGCCTACTCGCAACGCGGCGCCGTTCCGTGAGCCCACCGTTGCGGGCGCTTGCCTGCCTGCTGTTGTTGCCGCCGCTGTACGCCGGCGCCCAGGTCGACCTGACCGGCAGCGTCTCGCTGCAATCGGAATACCGCTACCGCGGCCAGACCCCGGGCGGCCATGGCGCGGTGCCGCAGCTGACGCTCAATCTTGACGGCGCGGGCGGCTGGTATCTGGGCGGCTTCGCCAGCGCCGTCACCATCGGTGACCTGGACGGCTACAAGCTGCAAGGCTACGCCGGCTACGCGCAGCGGCTGCGCTCGGGCTGGAGCTGGGAGCTCGGTTGCAGCCACATCGGCTATACGCAGCTGCACGTCAACGACTTCCAGGAATGCTACGGCGGCCTGTCCGGCGAGCGCTTCAGCTCGCGGCTGTACTACGCGCCGCGCTACCTCGGCTACCCGGCGCGCGTGCTGTACGGCGAAGTCAACCTGTTCTACCCTATCCATCCCAGCTTCAACCTGATCGCCCACGCCGGCCTGCTGCACAGCCTGAGCGCCGGCGTCTGGCCCGGCATCCCCGCCAACTCGCGCTACGACGCCAGGCTCGGCGTCAGCATCCCGTTCGGCGACTGGACGCTGCAAGTGGCGCGCGAACACGGCCAGGACGACGGCATGCGCTACCGCGCCTATCCGGTGCATCCGTCCAAGGCCTGGAGCATGAGCGCGACTTATTCGTTCTGACTTTTGGAACCGCGCGGGCGCGGCAGGGAATTAACAGCGCATCAACCCGCCGATCCGAAAGGAGACCGCCATGCGCACCGTTCCATCCCTCATCATTGCCGCCACCCTGACCGCCTGCGGAGGCGGGGGCGACGACATGCCCGTCACGCCCACGCCGCCCGTGGTCAGCAGCACCCTGTTCACCAGCACCAGCCTGGTCGCCGACGCCGGCGCCGCCGCCGCGCACAGCGACGCCAAGCTTATCAACCCCTGGGGCATCGCCTTCAATCCCACCGGCTTCGTCTGGGTCGCCAACAACGGCAGCGCCAGCTCCACGCTGTACGACGGCAACGGCGTGCCGCAATCGCTGGTGGTGGCCACGCCCGCCGCGCCGACCGGCATCGTCTTCAACGGCGGCAGCGACTTCAAGATCAGCCAGAACGGCGTGACCGCCGCCAGCCCGTTCATCTTCGCCGGCGAAGACGGCAGCATCTCGGCCTGGTCGCCGACCGTCAACCGCAACAACGCACTGACTGCCGTCGCCGCCCCGGCCGCGCCGGTGGTCTACAAGGGGCTGGCGATCGCCGCCTACAACGGCGCCAATTATCTGTACGCCACCGATTTCCATAACAACCGCATCGACGTGTTCGACGCCGCCTTCCACCGGGCGACGCTGCCGGGCGGCTTCCAGGACAGCTCGCTGCCGGCCGGCTATGCGCCGTTCGGCATCCAGGCCATCGGCGACCGGGTCTATGTCAGCTACGCGCAACGGGCCGCCGCCGGCGATGACGACGTCAAGGGCGCGGGCCTGGGTGCGATCGATGTGTTCGATACTGCGGGCAAGCTGGTCAAGCAGCTGGTGCGGGGCGGCGCGCTGAATGCGCCGTGGGGCATGGCGATGGCGCCGTCCAACTTCGGCACCTACAGTGGCAAGCTGCTGGTCGCCAATTTCGGCGACGGCAAGATCAACGCCTACGACCCCGAAACGGGCGCCTTGAGCGGCACCCTTGGCAAGGCCGGCGGCGCGGCGCTGGCGATCGATGGCCTGTGGGGCATCGCCTTCGGTCCCGGCGTCAACAGCCAGCCGACCAATACTCTGTTCTTCACCGCCGGCCCGGGCGACGAAGCACATGGCCTGTATGGACGGATTGATATGATGTGATGCAACAAAGATCAGAAAGTGACAAATGTCTCTGGTGGATGCTCGATTGCCAATATACAATTTGCATGTCTTTTGAGAAATGCAATTTTCCAATCAACAACAACACCGGGATGCCAAAATGAAAACCACGAAAATGATCAAATCCGTCATCGCCGCCGCCCTGCTGGCCGCCGGCAGCGCCTACGCCACCCCGGTGGTCAACCTGATTCAAAACGGCAGCTTCGAAGACAAGACCCAGGCCAACGGCACTTGGGACATCTACAGCGGCCTGGACCATTGGACCGCCGCCGCCCCAACCGGCGTCGAAGTGCGTCACAACGTGGTCGGCACGGCAGCGGACGGGGTCAACTTCGTCGAACTGGACACCTATGCCAATAGCTCGATCACCCAGGCGTTCCAGACGGTGGCGAGCCAGAAATACACGCTGACCTTCCAGTTCCAGAACCGCGACGGCGTGGCGACCTCGTCGCAAGGGCTGGATGTCAGCTGGGGCGGCACCACCTTCGCGTCGGTGGACAGCCTGCTGTACGGCAACTGGGAAACCCGCAGCTACACGCTGATCGGCAACGGCACGATGCAAGCGCTGACCTTCAGCGCCCACGGCAGCAGCGACGGCCTGGGCACCTCGCTCGACAACGTCTCGGTGACGGCAGCCGTGCCGGAACCGGAAACCTACGGCATGATGCTGGTGGGCCTGGCCGCGATCGGCTTCGTCGCCCGCCGCCGCAAAGCCGCCAAGTAAGTGAATGGCGGGGTCAGTTCCGGCAACGTGCCACAGGCTCAACCGTAGCGATCGCTACGGTTGAGCCTGTGGCACGTTGCCGGAACTGACCCCGCCCTACAGCCTGGCGCGCAGGTCTTCGACCGAGGCGCGCCAGGCTTCGTAGTGCTCGCTGTCTTCCCATAGCGCGCGCAGCTCGGAGTCGTCCGACAGGATGCGCTCCAGCGCGCGCGACGCCTTATCCGCCAGATCGGCGCGCGGCTTGGCCTTGGCCTTGCGCGCGTCCACCCATTCGTCCACCAGCGCGCTGTCCTCGCCGCGCTCGCCGCCCTTGCCTTGCAGCCGCGCCAGCACTTCGATCGCCACCAGCGCTTCGGCCGCGAACGGCGCCTCCAGCTCGCCGGCGCCGGCGTCCAGCGCGGTGTCGAGGGTATCCTCGATCGCGTCCATATTGCTCGTCTCGTGCAGATCCTGCGCCCAGTCCTGCGCGTAGTCGTTGCCGAAAGCGTCCACCGCCCATGTACCCATGCCCTGCTCCTTATGCTTTGGCGGGCTTGACCAGCGGCGCGTCTTTTTGCGACTTCACCACTTGCATCGCGGTCGCGATCAGGCCGCTCATCTCGCCCAGATTGGCCGGTATGATAATCGAATTATTGGTCTTGGCCAGCTGGCTGAATGCGCCGACGTATTGCTCGGCCACCTTCAGGTTGACCGCGTCCTCGCCGCCCGGCTCGCGGATCGCGGCGCCGACCTGACGCAGCGCGCTGGCGTTGGCTTCGGCCAGCGCGACGATGGCGGCGGCCTGCCCTTGCGCGCGGTTGATCGACGCCAGCTTGTCGCCTTCGGAGCGGGCGATCTGCGCCTGGCGTTCGCCGTTGGCGATGTTGATCTGCTCCTGCTGGCGGCCTTCCGAGGCGGCGATCAGCGCGCGCTTCTCGCGCTCGGCGGTGATCTGCGCCTGCATCGCGTGCAGGATCTCCTTCGGCGGCGTCAGATCCTTGATCTCGTAGCGCAGCACCTTGACGCCCCAGTTGGCGGCCGACTCGTCGATGGCGTTGACGATGGCGGTGTTGATGTGGTCGCGCTCTTCGAAGGTCTTGTCCAGCTCCATGCGGCCGATCACCGAACGCAGCGTGGTCTGCGCCAGCTGCGTGATGGCGGCGATGTAGTTCGACGAGCCGTACGAAGCGCGCATGGCGTCGGTGATCTGGAAGTACAGGATGCCGTCCACCTGCAATTGCGTGTTGTCCTTGGTGATGCAGACCTGCGGCGGCACGTCCAGCGGGATCTCTTTCAGCACGTGCTTGTAGGCGATGCGGTCGACGAACGGGATCACGATGTTCAAGCCCGGCCCCAGCGTGGCGTGGTACTTGCCCAGCCGCTCCACCACCCAGGCGTGCTGCTGCGGGACGACGTTGATGGTCTTGAAGACAAACACCAGCGCCAGGATGAACAATATAAAGGTGACGTTGCCGAAACTGATATCCATGAATGCTCCCCGTGTGATTGATCTTAAGCCGCGACGATCAGGCGGCTGCCGCGCACTTCGCGTATCGTGTACTGCCCCGGCGCAGGCGTAGCCCCCGGCTGGAGTTCGACGTCCCACAGCGCGCCGCGATACATGACGCGCGCCGCGCCGTCCTGCCACGCCGGCACGTTGACGGTCTGGCCGATGTCGAGATTGACGTTGGGATCGCGTCCGGCGTCGCTGCGCGCGGCGACCAGTTTGCCGAAGCGGCTGCGGCGCAGCAGCACGGTGGCGGCGACGCCGATCACGGCGGCCGTCAGCGTCTGCGTCGCCAATCCAAAGCCCAGCAGCGCGGCCAGCACGCCGGCGCCGAGGCCGATGGCGATCATCAACAGGTAGAAGGTGCCGGTGAACAGCTCAAAGATCACCGTCACGCCGGCGGCGGCAAGCCAGTAGCTCCAGTCAGCCATGATGTACTCCTCTCGTTTGAAAATGCAAAAACCCCCGCGTCCCGGTGCGGGCTGCGAGGGTTTTTACTGCGGGGCAGATGGTTTTGATAGAGTTATTTGCAACTAAATTCGATAACTCCAGTCTAAACCATTTTCCGCTTGCGTCAATACTTTATTATTTTTGCAGCGCCGCCAGCTTCTGCCAGGTGTCGATTACCGAGTCCGGATTCAGCGACATCGATTCGATGCCCTGCTCCATCAGCCACACCGCGAAGTCCGGGTGGTCCGACGGCCCCTGGCCGCAGATGCCGATGTACTTGCCGCGCTCGCGGCAAGCCTTGATCGCCAGCGACAGCAAGGCTTTCACCGCCGGGTCGCGCTCGTCGAAGTCGGCCGCCAGCAAGGCCATGCCGGAGTCGCGGTCCAGGCCCAGCGTCAGCTGGGTCAGGTCGTTGGAGCCGATCGAGAAGCCATCGAAATGGTCGAGGAACTCGTTGGCCAGGATGGCGTTCGACGGCACTTCGCACATCATGATCAGACGCAGGTCGTTTTCGCCGCGCACCAGGCCGTTCTTGGCCAGCAGGCCGACGACTTTCTCAGCCTGGCCCAGGGTCCGCACGAACGGCACCATGATCTCGACGTTGGTCAGGCCCATGTCGTTGCGCACGCGTTTCATGGCCAGGCATTCCATCTCGAACGCGCCGGCGAAATCGGCCGCCAGGTAACGCGCCGCGCCGCGGAAGCCCAGCATCGGGTTTTCCTCGTCCGGCTCGTAGCGCGAACCGCCGATCAGCTTCTTGTACTCGTTGGACTTGAAGTCCGACAGGCGCACGATCACCGGCTTCGGCCAGAACGCGGCCGCGATGGTGGCGATACCCTCGGCCAGCTTGTCGACGTAGAAGGCTTTCGGCGAGGCGTGGCCGCGCGCGACCGACTCCACCGCTTTCTTCAAGTCGGCGTCGATGTTCGGGTATTCGAGAATCGCCTTCGGGTGCACGCCGATGTTGTTATTGATGATGAACTCGAGACGCGCCAGGCCGACGCCGGCGTTCGGCACCGACTGGAAGTCGAACGCCAGCTGCGGGTTGCCGACGTTGAGCATGATCTTGGTGGCCAGCTTCGGCAGTTCGCCGCGCGCCACTTCCGAGACTTCGGTTTCCAGCAGGCCGTCGTAGATCTTGCCTTCATCGCCTTCGGCGCAGGACACGGTGACGAAGGTGCCGTCCTTCAGCACTTCGGTGGCGTCGCCGCAACCGACGACGGCCGGCACGCCCAGTTCACGCGCGATGATCGCCGCGTGGCAGGTGCGGCCGCCGCGATTGGTGACGATGGCCGAGGCGCGCTTCATCACCGGTTCCCAGTTCGGGTCGGTCATGTCGGCGACCAGCACGTCGCCCGGCTGCACGCGTTCCATGTCGGCCGGATCGTGGATCACGCGCACCGGACCGGCGCCGATCTTCTGGCCGATGGCGCGGCCGGAGGCCAGCACCGTGCCGGACGATTTCAGCTTGAAGCGCTGCTGCACGTCGGTCGCCTTCTGCTGCGACTTGACGGTTTCAGGACGCGCCTGCAGGATGTACAGCTTGCCGTCGCGGCCATCCTTGCCCCACTCGATGTCCATCGGACGGCCATAGTGGTTTTCGATGATGACGGCGTACTTGGCCAGCTCCACCACTTCCTCGTCGTTCAACGAGTAGCGGTTGCGCAGTTCGACCGGGACGTCGACCGTCTTCACCGAGCGGCCGGCCTTGGCCTCGTTGGTGAATTCCATCTTCAGCAGCTTGGAGCCGATGTTGCGGCGGATGACAGGCGATTTGCCTTTTTCCAGCATCGGTTTGTGGACGTAGAATTCGTCCGGATTGACCGCGCCCTGCACCACGGTCTCGCCCAGGCCGTAGCTGGAGGTGACGAACACCACGTCCTTGAAGCCGGACTCGGTGTCGATGGTGAACATGACGCCGGCCGCGCCCAGGTCGGAGCGGACCATGCGCTGCACGCCGGCCGACAACGCGACTTCGGCGTGGGTGAAGCCCTTGTGCACACGGTAGGAGATGGCGCGGTCGTTGTACAGCGACGCGAACACGTGCTTCATCGCGTCCAGCACGTTCTCGATGCCGACCACGTTGAGGAAGGTCTCCTGCTGGCCGGCGAAGGACGCATCCGGCAAATCTTCGGCGGTGGCCGAGGAGCGCACAGCGAACGACATCTCGGTGCTGGAATCGGCCACCAGTTTATCGTAGTAGGTCTTGATTTCCTCGGCGAGGCGCGGCTGGAACGGCGTTTCGACGATCCACTGGCGAATCTCGGCGCCGGCCTGCGCCAGCGAGCGCACGTCGTCGATGTTGAGGTCCGCCAGACGGTCGGCGATGCGCTCGGCCAGCGGCTTGCCGCCGTCGATGCTGAACGACAGGAAGTCGCGGAACGCTTGCGCGGTGGTGGCGAAGCCGCCAGGCACGCGTACGCCCGCCTCAGCCAGTTGGCTGATCATTTCGCCCAGGGAGGCGTTCTTACCGCCGACCGATTCGACATCGGTCATGCGCAAGTGTTCGAACGATGCGACATAGACCGCGTCGGCTGAATTTTCCTGCTGCTGCTCCTTCAATGCTGCGTTAGACATAGTGACACCTTTTTGATGATAGAAATCTTCCAGCGAGGCGCAGACTTGTTTCTTGTTATTCTGGTCGTCGTGCAGCACAATCTTACCTATGGCGATCATTCTACAGCCTGTTGCTCAAATTGACGATTCACAATCCTGACAGGCTCCTCTACATGACTCAAGAACAACGACCCTCCCTGCCGAGCGCGGCCCGCACCGTGTTTTTCGTCTCGGACGGCACCGGCATCACGGCTGAAACCTTTGGTCACTCGGTGCTGACCCAATTCGAACTGCGCTTCCGCCAGGTGCGGCTGCCGTTCATCGATACGCTGGACAAGGCGCACGACGCGGTGCGCAAGATCAACGAGGCGTTTGCTACCGACGGTCAACGGCCGATCATCTTTTCCACCCTCGTGAAAACCGAGTTGTCGGACGTCATACGCGCCTGCAAGGGCATGTATATGGACATGTTCCAGACCTTTGTTGCACCACTGGAACAGGAACTGGGGGTCAAGTCGACCCACACCATTGGGCGTTCGCACAACATCGTCGACAGCGAGGAATACAAGAACCGCATCGAGGCGATCAACTTCTCGCTGGCGCATGACGACGGGCAGTCGCACAAGAACCTGTCGTCGGCCGATGTGATCCTGGTCGGCGTCTCGCGCTCGGGCAAGACGCCGACCAGCCTGTATCTGGCGATGCAGTACGGGATCAAGGCGGCCAACTATCCGCTGATTCCGGACGATTTCGAGCGCGGCCGCCTGCCGTCGTCGCTGTACGAGTTCAAGTCGAAGATATTCGGATTGACGATCACGCCGGAGCGGCTGTCGGAGATCCGCAACGAGCGGCGCGCCGGCAGCAAGTACGCGGCGCTGGAAAACTGCCGCTACGAGGTCAACGAGGCGGAGATGATGATGAAGCGCGAAGGCATCCGCTGGCTGTCGTCGACCACCAAGTCGATCGAGGAGATCTCCACCACCATCCTGCAGGAGATCAAGCCGAACCGACGCGAATATTAAAAGAAGTGCTGCCAGTCGGCCAGCCAGGCCGGGAATTCCTCCAGCGGCATCGGCTTGGCGATGTAATAGCCCTGGGCGTAGGTGCAGCCCAGGCCTTGCAGGAAGTCCCAATCCTGTTTGGTCTCGACGCCGACCGCGACCGAGCGCCGGTCCAGGCTGCGCGCCAGGCCGAGACAGGAGCGCAGCACGGTGCCGATGGCCTGCTTCTTGGAGGCGCCGTCGACGAAGCTGCGGTCGATCTTCAGCTCCGAGAACGGGATGCGCGCCAGCAGCTGCAGGTTGCTGCGGCCGGTGCCGTAGTCATCGATCGCCAGGCCGAAGCCCTTCATCCGCAGCCGCAGCAGGCGCTCCAGGAAATGCGGATCGGTGGTCAGCACCGCCGACTCGGTCATCTCGAAGGTTATATAGTCCGGCATGATGCGATGCCGCGCCAGACACGCCCCGATCTGGTCCATGAACTGCGGATGCGCCAGCGTGCCCTGGTCGACATTGATCGAAAACGAAATCGGTATCCCCTGGTCGTGCAGCGTGCGGCAGGCGGCGACCGATTTTTCGATCATGCTCCAGTCGAGGAAATCGATACGCTTGTTCTCCTCCAGCGCCTGCATGAACGAGGCCGGGCCGAGCACGCCGTACAGCGGATGGCGCCAGCGCGCGAACATCTCCAGGCCTTTGACCTGGCCGGTCTCCAGCTCGATCTTCGGCTGGAAGAAGGGATCGAACTCGCGCGCCTGCAAGCCCTGCCCCACTTCGGCGAACGATAGCGGCTTGTCGGCCGCGCGCGCGGCGGGCTTGTCTGCGGGCGCCACGTAATGGGTGATCAACGCTTCGAGGCGGGCGCCGATCACCGGCTTGCCGATCGCGCCCAGCACGTTGATGCCATAGGCGTCGGCCATGCTTTCGACCGAGAACAGCACCGCATTGGTCTGCGCGCCGACGATGATGATGCCGGCGCGGCAGCGCGCGTCGGCCAGGCGGCGGATCAATTCCAGCGCGTCCATGCCGGGCAGGGCCAGGTCGATGATGGCGATGTCCACGGCGGGCGTGATGCCGGCGCTGAAGTGGCGCAGCGCGGTGTGGCCGTCCGGCGCCTGCGTGATGCGGCCGACGCCGAGGTGCACCAGGATATCGGCCAGCGCGTGGCGTTGGACCTGATCCCCCTCGGCCACCAGAAAGTGCAACTGCGCGATATCCATGTACGGCTCCAATGACAGATTAAGCTTGATTCTGCCTTACTTGTTCGAAAAAGCATACCGCCGCGCATGCGGCGACGTTCAGCGACTCGACCTGGCCCAGATGCGGAATCACCACCTGGTGGGTCGCCATCGCCAGCAGGTCGTGCGCCACGCCCTGCCCTTCGTGGCCGAACAGCCAGGCCACCGGCTGGCGCAGGTCGACGTCGTACAGGCGCTGCGTGGCGTAGCCGCTGGTGGCCAGCGTCTGCACCCGGGCTTCGCGCACCAGCGCGGCCAGGTCGACGTTTTCAAAGATATCGAGCACGAAGTGCGCGCCCATCGCCGCGCGCAGCACCTTCGGCGACCAGCAGAACGCCGAGCCGGCGCTGCAATACACCTGGGTGATGCCGGCCGCCGCCGCGCTGCGCAGGATGGAGCCGACGTTGCCCGGATCCTGCACGCCGTCCAGCAGCACCGCCGATACCGACAACGGAGCGGTCACGGCGCGCTCCGGCGTGGCGATCAGGAACATCACGCCGACGCCGTGTTCGACCTGGCTGACGGCGTTGTACAGCGCGTCCGGCAGTCCCAGCACGTGCGCATGTTTCGCTTCGAGCTGGCCGACGATGTCCATCACTTCGGGATTGAGCAGCGCCGATTCGCTGACCACGCATTGCTCCGGCATGCCGCGCAGTTGCAGATACGATTCGCACAGGTGGACGCCGTCGAGCAGCGTGCGGCCGGCCTTGCGGCGCGCCGACGAACTGCCGGCCAGCTTGACCAGTTCCTTGTATTGCGCGTTGTCGCGCGAGGTGATGGTCTTCACAGGCTCACCTCCAGCAGCGCGCGCACCGGCGCGAACGAACGGCGGTGCACCGGCGACGGTCCGTGCTCGCGCAGGCGCTCCAGGTGCAGCGCGGTGCCGTAGCCTTTGTGCTGGTCGAAGCAGTACTGCGGATACAGGGTGTGCAGGTTCACCAGCGCGGCGTCGCGCGCGGTCTTGGCCAGGATCGACGCGGCGGAAATCGCGTCGACCTTGTCGTCGCCGCCGATGATGGCGATGCTCTGGATCTTCATCACCGGGCAGCGGTTGCCGTCGATCAGGGCCAGCGTCGGCACGGTCTTCAGCGCCTCGACCGCGCGCCGCATCGCCAGCATCGACGCCTGCAGGATATTGAACTTGTCGATTTCCTCTTCCGACGCCTCGGCGATGGCCCAAGCCAGCGCGTGCGCCTTGATCAGCGGCGCGAGCATATCGCGCTTGGCTTCGGTCAGCTTCTTCGAGTCGCGCAGGCCTTCGATCGGGCGCGAGACGTCGAGGATGACGGCGGCCGCGAACACCGGGCCGGCCAGCGGCCCGCGCCCCGCCTCATCGACGCCGCAGATGATTTCATCGAGCGAGGATGGCAGGTCGTCGAACAGGCCGGATTGTTGGTTTTTCACGTTGATACTCTTATCTGTTAATGACGCGCAGCACCGCCGCCGCGCTCTCCACCGCGCTGTTGCGCAGCAGGCTGTGATGCATGTCGGTGAAGCGCTGCGCCAGCTGCAAACGGTGCGGCACGTCGCTCAGCTGCTTCCACATCGCGTCGCACAGCGCTTGCGGATTGGCGGCGTCCTGCAGCAGCTCCGGCACCAGGAACTCGCGCGCCAGGATGTTCGGCAGGCCGATCCACGGCTGGTAGCCGAAGTGGCGCAGGATCTGCCATTCCAGCGCCATCATGCGGTAGGCGATCACCATCGGCTTCTTGAACAGCGCCACCTCCAGCGAGGCCGTGCCGGACGCCACCAGCACCGCGTCGGCGGCGGCGATCGCGGTGTGCGACTGGCCGTCCAGCAGCTGGATCTCGACGTCCTGCAGGCCGGCTTGCGCCACCAGCTCCAGGAAGTAGGCGCGCTGACGCTCGCCGGCCATCGGCGCGACGAACTTCAGCGAACGGTCGCGCTGCTTCAGCAGCTTGGCCGCGCCGACGAAGGCCGCCGTGTTGTACTTCAGTTCCGACATGCGGCTGCCCGGCATGATGGCGACCACGTTGGCGTCGTGCGGCAGGCCGAGCGCGGTGCGCGCGCCCAGCTCGTCCGGCACCATCGGCACCAGCTCGGCCAGCGGATGGCCGACATAGCTGACCGGCACGCCGGCCTGACGGTAGATCTCTTCCTCGAACGGGAACACCACCAGCATGTGCGACACGGCCCGGATGATCTTCTTGATCCTGCCGCCGCGCCAGGCCCAGATCTGCGGTCCGATGTAGTGAATGGTCGGAATCCCGGCCGCCTTCAGCTGCTCTTCCAGCCCGAGGTTGAAGCCCGGGTAGTCGGCGCCGATGAAGGCCGCCGGCCGCTCCGCCAGCAGGCGGTCACGCAGTTCGTTCTGGATGCCCTTGATTTCGCGATAGCGCGGGATCACGGCCAGCAGGCCGCGCACCGTCAGCTTGTCCATCGCGTAGTGCGATTCGAAGCCCTGCGCCATCATGTGCTCGCCGCCGATGCCGTGGAAGCGCGCGTCCGGCAAATGCGGCCGGAGGCCCGACAACAGCCGCGCCGCCAGCAGGTCGCCGGACGGCTCGCCGGCCACCAGCGCGATCGAGGCCGGCAAGTTAGCGGACGATGCCACGGCTGGCGGTGCCGAGGAAGTCGCGCATGGCACGGATGTGCAGCGCCACGTCGGCCGGGCTGGACTCTTCTTCGGCGATCAGCGCCGCCTTGGCCTCTTCCAGCGTCAGGCCGGAACGGTAGATCAGCTTGTACGCGGCGCGGATGCCGTTGATCTGCTCGCGCGTGAAGCCGCGCCGTTTCAGGCCTTCGATGTTGACGCCGTGCGCCTGCGCCGGATTGCCGTTCAACAGCACGAACGGCGGCACGTCCTGCGTCAGCGAGGTGCTCATGCCGACGAAGGCGTGCGCGCCGATCTTGCAGAACTGGTGCACGTTGGCGAAGCCGCTCATGATCACCCAGTCGCCGATCTCGACGTGGCCGGCCAGCTGCGCGTTGTTGGAGAAGATCGTGTTGCTGCCGACCTGGCAGTCATGCGCCAGGTGGACGTAGGCCGAAATCCAGTTGTCGTTGCCCAGCGAGGTCACGCCCTTGTCCTGCACCGTGCCGGTGTTGAAGGTGCAGAACTCGCGGATGGTGTTGCGGTCGCCGATGGTCAGGCGGGTCGGTTCGCCGGCCCACTTCTTGTCCTGCGGCGCGGCGCCGATCGACGAGAACTGGAACAGCTTGTTGTCGCTGCCGATGGTGGTGTGGCCTTCGATCACCACGTGCGGACCGACCACGGTGCCCGAGCCGACGACGACATTGGGACCGATGACGGTGTACGGGCCGACTTCGACGCTTTCGTGGAGTTCGGCCCGAGGGTCGACGATGGCGGAGGCGTGGATCTTGGCCATGATTACTTCCCTGGCGCCTGACTGGCGTCGGCGACGTTACGGATGGTGCACATCAGTTCCGCTTCGACCGCGACCTGGCCGTCGACGCTGCCGACCGCCTTGTATTTCCAGATGCCGCGCGCGTTGCGCAGGATCTCGATGTCCATCTTCAGCTGGTCGCCGGGGCCGACCGGGCGCTTGAAGCGCGCGTTGTCGATGCCGACGAAGTAGACCACCGAATTCTCGTCCGGCTTGATGCCCATGGTCTTGAACGACAGCAGCGCCGCAGTCTGCGCCATCGCCTCGATCATCAGCACGCCCGGCATCACCGGCTTGTGCGGGAAGTGGCCGTTGAAGAATTCTTCGTTGACGGTCACGTTCTTGATGGCGGTGATGGACTTGCCCTCTTCGTACGAGAGCACGCGGTCGACCAGCAGCATCGGATAGCGGTGCGGCAGGTAGGACTTGATCTCGCAGATGTCCATGGTCTTGATGTCGGTAGTGGTCATGATTCGTCTTCAGTTCGTGTTTTAATGGTTTTTTCCAGCGTGCGGATTTTCTCGCGCATGGCCGGCAGGTTGCGCACGATGGCGGCCGATTTTTCCCAGTCGGCGTTTTTCGCCAACGGATAGAAGCCGGTGTACTGGCCCGATTCCAGGATGGAGCGCGACACCATGCTGCCCGAGCCGACGTGCACCTTGTCGGCGATGGTCAGATGGCCCAGCACCATGGCGGCGCCGCCGAAGGTGCAGTACTTGCCGATCTTCGCGCTGCCGGCCACGCCGACGCAGCCGGCCATCGCCGTGTGCGCGCCGATGTGGCAGTTGTGGCCGATCTGGATCTGGTTGTCCAGCTTGACGCCGTCCTCGATGATCGTATCGGCCAGCGCGCCGCGGTCGATGGTGGTGTTGGCGCCGATGTCGACGTCGTCGCCGATCATCACGCGCCCGGTCTGCGGGATCTTGATGTAGACGCCGCCCTCGTTGGCGAAGCCGAAACCGTCGGTGCCGATCACCGCGCCGGAATGAATGATGCCGCGCGCGCCGATCTGGCAATACGCGTGGAAGGTGACGTTGGCGAACAGCTGGGTGCCGTCGCCGATCACCGCCTCGCGGCCGATGAAGCAACCGGCGCCGATCACCGCGCCCTCGCCGATCACCGCGCCGTCCTCGATCACCGCGCGCGGGCCGACGTGGGCGCTGGCCGCGACCTGCGCGCTGTCGGCCACCACCGCCGTGGCGTGCACGCCGGCCGGCGGCACGATCGCCGTCAGCGCGGCGAAATACTGCGCCGCGCGGGCGAAATACACGTAGGGGTTGTGGGTGACGATGCGCGCGCCGGCGTAACCGGCGGCGATATAAGCGTCGTCGGCGGCCGACACGATCAGTGCCGCCGCCTGGCTTTGCAGCGCCTGCGCGCGCAGTTTGCTATTGCTGAGAAAGCTGATGTGCGAAACGCCGGCGTCCGTCAATGGCGCGATCCCGGTCACTTCCAGGTTCGCGTCTCCCATCAACTGCCCGCCCAAGCGTTCGACCAATGCTCCTAGTCGAGTGCCCATCGGGGGTCCAATCTATGTTTATTTATCTTTGTCCAACGCCGCCAGGACCTTGTCGGTGATGTCGATGCGCGGGCTGGCCCACACCGCGTCCTGCAACACGATATCGAAGCCTTCCACGCTGGCCATCTGCTTGATGATCTTGGTGGCTTTTTCCGAAATCGCCTGGCGCTCCTCGTTGGTGCGCTGGTTCAGATCCTCGCGGAACTCGCGCTGGCGGCGCTGGTATTCCTTGTCCAGCTCAAACACGTCGCGCTGCCGCTTGATGCGGTCCGGCTCGGCCAGCGTCGGCGCGTCCTTCTCCAGCTTTTCCGACGCCGTTTTCAGGCGCAGCCCCATGTCCTGCATGGCTTTCTCGCGGCTCTTGAATTCCTCGGCCAGCTTCTCGCCGGCCAGCTTGGCCAGCTTCGATTCGTTGTAGATGCGCTCGGGACTCAGCCACGCGATGCGCGACGCCGAGGTCTGGGCCTGCACCGGCGCCAATGAACACCAGCCCAATGCAAGCACGGCAAGATATTTGGACACGCTAGCGGATGCAATCTTCAACTTATTTCTCCGAGGCAAAAAATGGTCATTCAACACCGGCATCAGAAGCCGCTACCCATCTGGAACTGGAAGCGTTCCAGGCGGTCGCCTTCCTTGACGTTCAAAGGCTTAGCATAACTCAACTTGAGCGGACCGACCGGCGAAATCCAGCTGATGCCCAAGCCTGTCGCGTAGCGCAGCTCGGAATAACGCATCTTCTGGCCTTCCTGGTAGACCTGGCCGCCGTCGAGGAAGGCGAACCAGCGCAGGCTGCGGTCCTGGCCGGAACCCGGGAACGGCATCTGCAGCTCGGCGTTGCCGATCAGGCGCGAGGAGCCGCCCAGCGCATCCTGGTACACCGGATCGACCGCGCCCAGCGAGGAGCTCAGGTAGCCGCGCACCGAACCGATACCGCCGCCGTAGAAGTTCTTGAACACCGGGTACTTGCTGTTGCCCAGGCCGTGGCCGAAGTCGATCTCGCCCTTCAGGGCCAGCGTCACTTTCGGGAACAGCGGCTTGTACCACTGGTGCTCGTACACGGCGCGGTAGTATTTCTGCTCGCCGATGATGTCGAGTTCGATGTTGGCGCGCTGGTAGCGGCCGATGGTCGGCGTCAGCGCCGAGTCGCGGCTGTCGCGCGCCCACGCCGCCGTCAGCGGCACGGCGTTGGTCGAGGCAGTGCCGATACCGTCGGCGCGGCCGGTGATGGTCGACACGTATTCGCGGAAACGGGTCGGCGAGGTCTGGTCGGTGGTGATCTTCGAACGTTCCAGGCCGATGCCGAAGAACACGGTGTCCACTTCCGAGAACGGCACGCCGTAGTTGATGCGGCCGCCCTGCTGCTTGATGGTGTAGGAACCGATGTTGAGCGCCGGCGGCTGCTGCGTGCGCAGATAGATCTCGTAGCCGCGCGACACGCCGTCGTCGGTGTAGTACGGGTCGGTCTGCGAGAACGAAATGGTGCGGCTGTACTTGGACGTGTTCAGCTCTAGGCCGACGGTGGTGCCGGAACCGGCGAAGTTGGCCTGCTGGACCGCCGCCTGGAACGAGAACTTCTCCGACTGCGAGAACGCGCCGCCGATCTGGAAGTTACCGGTCGGTTTCTCGACCACGGTCAGGTTGACGTCGACCTGGTCGGAGGTGCCCTGCGCTTCCGGCGTGTCGACGGTGACGTCCTTGAAGTAGCCGAGGCGGTCGACGCGGTCGCGCGACAGCTTGATCTTGTTGGCGTCGTACCAGGACGACTCGAACTGGCGGAACTCGCGGCGGATCACTTCGTCGCGGGTGCTGGTGTTGCCGGCGATGTTCATGTGGCGCACGTAGGCGCGTTTGCCCGGATCGATGAAGAAGGTGAACGCCACTTCGCGCTTGGCGCGGTCGATGTCCGGGTTGGCGTTGACGTTGGCGAAGGCGTAGCCGAAGGTGCCGAGGCGGTCCGAGATCAGCTTGTTGGTCGCGGTCAGGCGCGCGCCGGAATACACCTCGCCGCGGCGCAGCAGCACCAGCGTGCGCAGCTCCTCTTCGCGGCCGAAGGTCTCGCCTTCGAACTTGATGTCGGAGACCTTGTACTTCTCACCCTCGGTGATGTTGATGGTGATGTAGATGTCCTTCTTGTCCGGCGTGATCGACACCTGGGTCGATTCGATGTTCATCTCGATGTAGCCGCGGTCCAGATAGAAGGACTTGAGCGACTCGATGTCGCCGGTCAGCTTGGTCTTGGAATACTGGTCGGCCTTGGTGTACCAGCTGAACCAGCCGCCGGTGTTCAGGGCCAGCTGGTCGCGCAGTTCCTTGTCGGAGAATACCTTGTTGCCGACGATGTTGATCTGCTTGATCTTGGCGACTTCGCCCTCGTCCACCGTGAAGGTGATGTTGACGCGGTTGCGCTCGATCGGGGTGACGGTGGTGACCACCTTGACGCCGTACAGGCCGTGCGACAGGTACTGGCGCTTGAGTTCCTGCTCGGCGCGGTCGACCGACGCCTTGTCGAAAATCTTGGCTTCGCCGACGCCGATGTCCTTCAGCGCCTTGACCAGGATGTCCTTCTCGAATTCCTTGGTGCCGACGAAATCCACTTTGGAGATCGACGGACGTTCTTCGACCAGCACCACCAGCACGCCGTTGTCGGCTTCCAGCTTGACGTCCTTGAAGAATTGGGTGGCGTACAGCGCCTTGATGGCGATGATCGACTTGTCGTCGTTGAAGGTCTCGCCGACGCGCACCGGCAGATAGCTGAACACCGTACCGGCTTCCGTACGCTGGATCCCCTCGACGCGGATATCTTTGATGACGAAGGGTTCGATGGCCATGGCGCGGCCGGCGCACAGCGCCAGGACAGCGGCGCCGATCAGGCTACGGCGAAAGGAAGGTGAAGTGATACGGTCAGAATATAATTTCATTGGGGTTATTCAATGGCTAAATCAACGAGAACTACACAGTACTGCTACAGCAGCCGGGCGACGTCATTAAACACCGCCAGCAGCATCAAGGTCAGTAATAAACCCATGCCCAGGCGTTGCGCTATTTCGCCTACGCGCTCCGGCACAGAACGCCCAGTTAAAACTTCCAGCGAATAATACAGCAAATGCCCCCCATCCAGAACGGGAATCGGTAGTAAATTCATCACGCCGAGACTGATGCTGATGAAGGCGATAAAGCTCAAATAGCTGGCCACGCCCATCCGTGCGGTCTGGCCGGCATAATCGGCGATGGTGATCGGTCCGGTGACGTTCTTCAGCGAGGCTTCGCCGGTGATCATCTTGCCGATCATCTTGAGCGTCATGGCGCAGGTATCCCAGACGCGGACCACGGCCTTGCCGACCGCCGCCACCGGGGACGATGGCACGCTGATCATATCCGGCTGCAAAGCGACGTAAGCGCCGATCTTACCGACTGTTACAGTTCCTTTAGCCGTTTTTGCTTGTTCCGCCTGCGGCGTCACCGCCAGCGTCATCGGCTGGCCGTCGCGCCGCAGCGCGATCTGCAGCGTCTTGCCGGCCGAGACGCGCATGATGTCGATGAAGGCGATGCCGTCGGCGACGGCCGCGCCGTCCACCGACAGCAGCAGGTCGCCGGCGCGCAGGCCGGCGCGTTCGGCCGCGCCGCCCGCCACCACCTGCTGCACCAGCGGCGCCGGACGCGCCACCGCGATGCCCAGCTCGGACGGCACGTCGCCCTCCAGGTTCAGCGTCGCCAGCGCGGACGCCGGCAGCACGAAGGTGAAACGGCCCTGGCCCGCGCGCTCGACGGCGACGCGGGCTTCGGTCTTGTCGACGGCGGCCTGGATCAGCTGCCAGCGCAGCTCCGACCACACGCCGACCGGCTGGTCGTTGATGGCGGTGACCACGTCGCCGCCACGCAGGCCGGCGCGCCACGCCGGCGTGGCGTCGGCCGCGACGTCGACGCCGCGCAGCGCGATCCTGCTGCTCGGTTCTTCGACGCCGTGCATGTACAGGCCGGTGAACAGGATGATCGCGATCAGGAAGTTGGCCAGCGGGCCGGCGGCGACGATGGCGATGCGCTTCCAGACGTTCTGCCGCGTGAACTCGCGCTGCAGTTCGGCCGCCGGCAGGGCCGACAGATCGCCTTCGCGCGCGTCCAGCATCTTGACGTAGCCGCCCAGCGGCAGCGCCGAGATGGCCCATTCGGTTTGATCGGGGCCGACGCGGCGCGACCACACCACCTTGCCCATGCCGACCGAGAAGCGCAGCACCTTGACGCCGCACCAGCGCGCCACCAGGTAGTGCCCCAGTTCGTGGAACACGATCAGGGAGCCCAGGCAGACCACGAAGGCCAGGACGGTTTGCAGGAAGTTCATCTGGACAGTCCGGCGATATGGGTGTCGGCGGCGGCGCGCGCGGCGGCGTCCTGCGCCATCACCGCTTCGATGCTGTGCGCCGCGCCGTGCGGCAGCGCATCCATCACGTGCGCGATCACGCGGTCGATCTGGCGGAAGCCGATCTTCAGGTCGAGGAAGGCCTGCACCGCGACTTCATTGGCGGCGTTCAGCAGCGCGGGCGCGGTGCCGCCGGCGCGCAAGGCGTCGAAGGCCAGCGCCAGGCACGGGAAGCGCTTGAAGTCGGGACGTTCGAACTGCAGCGTCGCGATCTGCGTCAGGTCCAGCTGCGCCACGCCGGAGGCGATGCGCTCCGGGTAGGCCAGCGCGTGCGCGATCGGGGTGCGCATGTCCGGGTTGCCCAGCTGCGCCAGCACCGAACCGTCGACGTAGGACACCATCGAATGGATCACCGATTGCGGATGGATCACCACTTCGATCTGCTCGGCCGGCGCGCCGAACAGCCAGTGCGCTTCGATCACTTCCAGGCCCTTGTTCATCATCGTGGCCGAGTCGACCGAGATCTTGCGGCCCATCGACCAGGTCGGGTGCTTGCAGGCCTGGTCGGGCGTGACCGCGTCCAGCGTCTCGACGTCGCGCGTCAGGAACGGGCCGCCGGAGGCGGTCAGCAGGATCTTGGCGACACCGGCGCCCTGCTCGCGCACCGCCGGCACCTTGCCGCCGAACTGCGGCATGCACTGGAAGATCGCATTGTGTTCGCTGTCGATCGGCAGCAGCACCGCGCCGGCTTCGCGCGCGGCGTCGATGAACAGCTGGCCGGACATCACCAGCGCTTCCTTGTTGGCCAGCAGGACCTTCTTGCCGCCGCGCGCCGCGGCCAGCGTCGGCGCCAGGCCGGCGGCGCCGACGATGGCGGCCATCACGGTGTCGACTTCGGGCGCGCTGGCGATGGCGCACAGCGCGGCTTCGCCGTAATCGACTTCGGTGGCGACGCCGGCGGCGCGCAGCAATGCCGTCAGTTGCGCGGCGCCGGCGGCGCTGCCGACCACGGCGCGCGCCGGACGGAATTGCACGCACTGCGCGGCCAGCTCTTCAACCCGGGTTTGCGCCGACAGGGCGTAGACCGAATAGCGCTCGGGATGACGGGCGAGCACGTCCAGCGTGGACACGCCGATCGAACCGGTGGCGCCAAGGATGGTGATGCGTTGCATAGTGATTTCTTTCAGAGCCAGGTATCAGAGCCACGCCCCGATCAGGGCCGCCAGCGGCAGCACGGGGATCAAGGCGTCGATACGGTCAAGCACGCCGCCGTGGCCCGGCAGCAGGTTGCTGCTGTCCTTGATCGCGGCGCGGCGCTTGAGTTGGGATTCGAACAGGTCGCCGATCACCGACGCGGCGACCACGACCAATAGTGCCAGCAAGGTCAGCGCCCAGCCGAAGCGGGCCTGCAGCTTGTAGGCGAAGGTGTCTTGCAGCCATGGCGCGGTGTCGTGCGCCAGCAGGATCGAGAGGGAGGCGATGACCAGCACGGCGACGCCGCCGCCGATCGCGCCTTCCCACGATTTGCCCGGCGAGATCGTCGGCGCCAGCTTGCGCTTGCCGAAGGCCTTGCCGGAGAAGTAGGCGCCGATGTCGGCGATCCACACCAGCACCATCACCGACAGCAGGTACAGCGGCGATTGCAGGTACAGGCCGACGATGGCGAAGAAGCAGGCGAAGATGGCGAAGCTGAAGGTGATCGCCATCGACCAGTTGGCCGCGCCCTTCAGCGGCGGCAGGCCGAGGCCCAGCGACGGCGCGTAACGGATCAGCCACAGCAAGGCGGCCACGCCGTACAGCGCGGTGACCGCGCCCGGCTTGGCCGAGTACATCAGCACCACGAACAGCACCGCGGCCAGCACGCCGGCGACGCGGGCGGCGGTCGCGCCCAGGCCGAACAGGCGCGCGCCCTCCCAGATGGCGGCGCCGACGAACAACGTGACCACAAAGGCGAACGCTGGGAAATAGTTGAAGAACAGGACCGGCAGCAACACCGCCAGCAAGATCACAGCGGTAATAATCCTAGTTTTCAGCATCAGGTTTTTTTCTCGGCCAGTTGCGCGCCGGTGCGGCCGAAACGGCGTTCACGGTGCTGGTAGGAGGCGATCGCCTCGTCGAGGCACTCGATGGAAAAATCGGGCCAGTAGGTGTCGGTGAAGAACAGTTCCGTGTAGGCCAGTTGCCACAGCAGGAAGTTGGAGATGCGCTGCTCGCCGCCGGTGCGGATGAACAGGTCGGGCTCGGGCGCGTAGGCCATCGCCAGGTGCGGCGCCAGTTGCTCCTCGCTGAAGTCGGTGGCGCCGGGGTGGGCGGCGACCATCTTCGCCACCGCCTGCATGATGTCCCAGCGGCCGCCGTAGTTGGCGCAGACGGTGACGGTCATGCGGGTGTTGCCGGCGGTCTTGCGCTCGGCGGCGGCGATCATGGTTTGCAGCTTGGCGTCGAAGCGCGACAGGTCGCCGACGACTTTCAAGCGGATATTGTTGGCGTGCAGCTTGGCCACTTCGCGGTCGAGCGCGGTCACGAACAGGCGCATCAGCAGCGACACTTCCTCTTCCGGACGGCGCCAGTTTTCCGAGCTGAAGGCGAACACGGTCAGGTATTCGACGCCGCGGCGGGCGCAGGCCTCGACCACGGTGCGCACCGCTTCGACGCCCTTGACGTGCCCGGCCACGCGCGGCAGGAAGCGCTTGGTCGCCCAGCGGCCATTGCCATCCATGATGATGGCGACATGGCGCGGCACGTTGGGCGCGTCGGGAACCTCGGTGGTCGAACTCGTATATTTCATGAAAACTTCGGTGCCAAAGTATAAAGTATTGCAGTTGTGACGCAAAAAGACAAGACGCCAGCGTCAACCCCGCACCCCGGCGTTCGGCGGGGACGGACCCCGTACGGGGTCCGTCCCCTCGGACGAGGTGCTGGATCGGCCGCTGGCGTCTGCGGGTTAAACCGTCAGCACTTCTTTTTCTTTTTCCGTGACCATCTTGTCGATGTCGGCGATGAACTTGTCGGTCAGCTTCTGCACTTCGTCGACCGCGCGGCGTTCGTCGTCTTCCGAGATCGCCTTGTCCTTGACCAGCTTTTTCAAGCCTTCATTGCCGTCGCGGCGGATGTTGCGCACCGCGATCTTGGCGTCCTCGGCTTCGCTCTTGACCAGCTTGACCATCTCCTTGCGGCGTTCCTCGGTCAGCGGCGGGGTCGGCACGCGGATCATGTCACCCTGCGACGACGGGTTCAGCCCCAGGTCGGCGTCGCGGATGGCCTTCTCGATGGTCGACGCCATTTTCTTCTCGAACGGCTGGACGCCGATGGTGCGGGCGTCCATCAGGGTCACGTTGGCCACCTGGCTCAGCGCGGTCGGCGAACCGTAGTACTCGACCATCACATGGTCCAGGATGCCGGTGTGGGCGCGGCCGGTGCGGACCTTGGCCAGATCGGCGCGCAAGGTTTCCAGCGATTTGGTCATGCGCTCTTGCGCATTCTTCTTAACGTCAGCTACGGACATTGCTGCTCTCCTAATACGGAATATTGTTTAAACGTGAACCAGTGTACCCTCATCCTCGCCCAGAATCACGCGCATCAGCGCGCCCGGCTTGGTGATGGAGAATACTTTGATCGGCAATTTCTGGTCGCGGCACAGCGCGAAGGCGGTGGCGTCCATCACTTGCAGATGCTTGGCGATGGCTTCATCGAAGCTGATGGTGCCGTACAGCGTGGCGTTCGGGTCCTTCTTCGGGTCGGCGGTGTAGACGCCGTCGACCTTGGTGGCCTTCAGCACGATCTCGGCGCTGATCTCCGAACCGCGCAGCGCGGCGGCGGTGTCGGTGGTGAAGAACGGGTTGCCGGTGCCGGCGGCGAACACCACCACCTTGCCCTCCTCCAGGTATTGCAGCGCCTTCGGGCGCACATACGGCTCGACCACCTGCTCGATGCCGATCGCCGACATGACGCGGGCGGTGATGCCGACATGGCGCATGGCGTCGGCCAGGGCCAGCGCGTTCATGACGGTGGCCAGCATGCCCATGTAGTCGGCGGTGGCGCGGTCCATGCCTTGGGCGCCGGGGGCGACGCCGCGGAAGATGTTGCCGCCGCCGATGACGATCGCCAGTTCCACGCCCAGTTTCGCGACCTCGGCCACGTCGGCCACCATCCGTTCGATCGTGGCGCGGTTGATGCCGTAAGGATCATCGCCCATCAGGGCTTCGCCGGACAATTTAAGGAGGACGCGCTTGTAGGCTGGTTTGGACATGAGACGGGGCTCCTAAGTTGATTAATTCGGGTAAGCTTGCCGGCGCCTATCATACCTCGCCCGGCGCCGGGCACTGCTGCGGGCTTAAAAAAACGGGCCTCTCGGCCCGTTTTCTTTAGTATTACGCTCCTTTGGAGGCGGCCACTTGCGCGGCCACTTCCGCTGCGAAGTCGTCCACCTTCTTCTCGATGCCCTCGCCGACCACGTACATGGCGAACGCCTTGACGGTGGTGGCTTTTTCTTTCAGCATCTGCTCGATCGATTGCTTGTCGTTTTTAACGAAAGCCTGGTTCAGCAGCGATACTTCCTTCAGGTACTTCTGTACCGAACCTTCCAGGCGCTTGGCGACGATGTCGGCAGGCTGCACTGGTTTGCCGGCGGCGACGGCGGTCGCCGCATCTTCGTCGGCCTTCAGCTTGGCGACCGAACGCTCTTTTTCGATCAGTTCGGCAGGAACCTGGTCGGCCGACAGCGACACCGGCTTCATCGCGGCGATGTGCATGGCGACGTCTTTGCCGACTTGTTCGTCGGCGCCGTCGAATTCAACCATCACGCCGATGCGGGTGCCGTGCAGGTACGACGCCAGCTTGCTGCTGGTTTCGAAACGCTGGAAGCGGCGGATCGACATGTTTTCGCCGATTTTACCGATCAGCGCGGCGCGCACTTCGTCCAGGGTCTTGCCGTCGTCGCCGGCTGGCAGCGCCAGCAGGGCTGCGACGTCGGCCGGGTTCTTTTCCGCGACCAGACGGGCGGCGGTGTTGGCCAGGTTCAGGAAATCGTCGTTTTTCGCGACGAAGTCGGTTTCCGAGTTCACTTCGATCAGTGCGCCCACGCCGTTGGCGATGTAGGTGGCGACCACGCCTTCGGCGGTGATGCGGCTGGCTGCTTTACCAGCCTTGCCGCCCAGCTTGACGCGCAGGATCTCTTCGGCACGACCCATGTCGCCTTCGGCTTCGGTCAGTGCTTTTTTGCATTCCATCATCGGCGCGTCGGTTTTCGCGCGCAGTTCGCCTACCATTGCTGCGGTAATAGCTGCCATGTGTTTCTCCTGTATTCGGTGGGGTGGTGAGCGGTGCTCTAACCATTTACGTTAAAAAAAAGGGGGAGCTGTTGGCCACCCCCTTTTTCCATCGCTTGCTACAAGCGATTAAGCTTGTTCGCTGACTTCGACGAATTCGTCGCCAGCTGCGGCTTGAACCATTTGCACGACTTCGTTGCCGGCTGCTGCGCGGCCTTCCAGGATCGCATCCGCAACGCCACGGGCGTACAGGGTGATCGCTTTCGACGAGTCATCGTTACCTGGGATGACGAACTGCACGCCTTCCGGGGTGTGGTTGGTATCGACCACGCCGATGACCGGGATGCCCAGTTTGGCGGCTTCGGTGATGGCGCCTTTGTGGTAGCCGACGTCGACGACGAAGATAGCGTCAGGAACGCCGCCCATGTCCTTGATGCCGCCGATCGATTTTTGCAGCTTGATCATTTCGCGCTGGAACATCAGGCCTTCTTTTTTCGACAGCTTCTCAACCGAACCGTCTTCGATCTGGGCTTCCATGTCTTTCAGGCGCTTGATCGAGGTCTTGATGGTTTTGAAGTTGGTCAGCATGCCGCCCAACCAGCGTTGGTCGACGAAAGGAACGCCTGCGCGTGCCGCTTCGGCTGCAATGATTTCGCGTGCTTGACGCTTGGTGCCGACCATCAGGATGGTGCCGCGGTTCGACGCGACCTGTTTCACGTGCTTCATCGCTTCTTGATACATGGTCATCGTCTTTTCCAAGTTGATGATATGGATCTTGTTGCGGTGACCGAAGATGAACGGTGCCATCTTTGGGTTCCAGAAACGGGTTTGGTGACCGAAGTGGACACCGGCTTCCAGCATTTCGCGCATAGTTACGGACATATTAAACTCCAGGGTTGGGTCTGGAATCCGATCAGTCACCATATAGGCACCCTTGTCGACCGGATTCGCGTTTATTGAATAAAATTTACAGCTCATTTACAGCTCAGTTTGCAACATTGCTCAAAACCGAATTCAAGCAACCCGAGATTCTACCCCGAAACCGGCCGGGAGGCAAGCATTGTCATGTGCACAAGCTTGGTGCGGAAGCGCACAGAACGTGTCGCGGAATCGCACCAGAATGTCACATTTGCGTCACAAGGGGCGGTAAACCTCGCCACGATACCTGAAATATAATATCATCCAGAAAATATTCTTTCTGATTCATTAACAAGTTGTAACACAGAACCAACCTGCACGAGGAGTGCCGACATGACCATCCTGCTCGCCATCACATTGGCCGCCGCTATCCAGCCCACTTGCTCGTGGGACCGTCCGGGACAAAATCCCTATACGGGTGGCGCCGCCGCAGCGATCGACCACTACACCGATATACCGGCGACGGTGCGCGGCACGCTCAAGCGACGCATGGCCGAGGGGCAGTCGGACGACCAGGTCAACATCACCCGTGACGGCATCAGCGGCAAGAACCAGTACGGCGCGCAGATTCGCGACATGCATTTCGGCAAAAACTCCGTATGCGGCACCGTGACCCGCAGCAAGTGGGCGGCCGACCGCGTGGAACCGGCGGCGGTGTACTGCGTCGGCGCGCATTGCGTGCTGGTGCCCAAGATCTGCGGCAACGTCAGCCGGATCACGCGCAATGCGCCGGCGGTGGCGGCCGCCAAACAAGCGGCGGATGGCGCGGCGGCGGACGGCAACCAGCACGTCATTCCGGACGGCATCCAGCAGTTCGACGACACGGGCTTGGTGGACGCCCCGCTGCGCGAGCAGTCGATCGAGCTGGAACCCTTGGAGCAGGCGGCGCGCGACCGCACCCGGCGCGTGCTCGGCGGTCTGAACCCGCCGGCCGAACCGAACGGCGGCTTCGGTCCGGGCCCGCGCGATCAGCCCGGCCAGCCGGTGGCCGCTCCGGTACCGGAACCCGAAACCTGGACCATGCTGCTCGGCGGCCTCGGCCTGGTGGGCTGGTTCGCCCGCCGCCGCGCCCGTGCCGCCGCAGCCGTCGGCGACGTCTGATTCATCGCCGGCACGACGGCCACGCACGCGGAGCCCTCCGCGTCGTTTATAATTTCAACATATTGTACGCCGTGCGCGGGAGAGTTCCGCGCGCCAGGCGTTTTTACCGTTTACCTTGCTGATTGCGATCCACTATGTCCATTTCCATCAAAACCGCCGAAGACATCGAAGGCATGCGCATTGCCGGCCGCCTGGGCTCCGAAGTGCTCGACTACATCACGCCCTTCGTCAAGGCCGGCGTCACCACCGGTGAACTGGATCGCCTCTGCCACGAATATATGGTCAACGTGCAGGACACCATCCCGGCGCCGCTGAACTATTGCCCGCCCGGCTACACCCCCTACCCCAAGGCAATCTGCACCTCGGTCAACGACGTCATCTGCCACGGCATCCCCGGCGACAAGGTGCTCAAGAACGGCGACGTGGTCAACCTCGACATCACCGTCATCAAAAACGGCTACCACGGCGACAACAGCCGCATGTTCTTCATCGGCGAGCCGTCGATCCTGGCCAAGCGCCTGTCCGACGTCACCTACGAGTGCATGTGGCTGGGCATCTCCAAGGTCAAGCCGGGCGCGCACCTGGGCGACATCGGCCACGTGATCCAGCAGCACGCGGAAAAAGCCGGCTACAGCGTGGTGCGCGAATTCTGCGGCCACGGCATCGGCAAGGTGTTCCACGAAGAGCCGCAGGTGCTGCACTACGGCCGCCCCGGCACGCTGGAGGAACTCAAGGCCGGCATGATCTTCACCATCGAACCGATGATCAACGCCGGCAAGCGCGAAATCCGCGAAATGGGCGACGGCTGGACCATCAAAACCAAGGACCGCAGCCTGTCGGCGCAGTGGGAGCACATGATCCTGGTCACCGAGACCGGCTACGAGGTACTGACGCTGTCGGCCGGCAGCCCGCCGCCGCCGGCGTTCATCACCGACTCAGCCACCGCCGTAGCGTAAGCCCGATGTCCGCGGCCGCGATGCAGAAGGAATTGCGCGAACAGCTCAAGCGCCAGCTGAAGGCCGACCGTCAGGTGGTCATCGCCGGCTTCCGCGAGGACGGCAAGCCGGAGAAGCTGCTGCGCAGCCTGCGCCAGAGCGTCGACGCGGTGCTGACCACCGCCTGGCACCACGCCCGCCTGCCGGCCAACACGGCGCTGGTCGGCGTCGGCGGCTACGGCCGCGGCGAGTTGTTCCCCTATTCCGACGTCGACCTGCTGATCCTGCTCGAAAGCGCGCCGGACGCGCCGACCACCGAGAAGCTGGAAGAACTGGTGCAGCTGCTGTGGGACCTGGGCCTGGAGATCGGCCACAGCATCCGCACCGTCGACGAGTGCCTGAGCGAATCGGCGGCCGATATCACGGTGCAAACCAGCCTGCTGGAGGCGCGCGTCATCTGCGGCGACGAGGCGCTGTTCGCCGAACTGCAGGTGCGTTACGACGCCGCCATGGACCCGCGCGCGTTCTTCCACGCCAAGATGCTGGAGATGAAGCAGCGCCACGCCAAGTACGAGGACACCGCCTTCAGCCTGGAACCGAACTGCAAGGAAAGCCCGGGCGGCCTGCGCGACCTGCAGGTGATCCTGTGGATGGTCAAGGCCGCCGGCCTGGCCAACTCGTGGCGCACGCTGGCCACCTCCGGCCTGATCACGCAGACCGAGGCCAAGCAGCTGATGGAGAAGGAACGCGCCTTCAAGGACATCCGGGTGCGCCTGCACCTGCACGCCAAGCGGCGCGAGGACCGGCTGGTGTTCGACGTGCAGACCGCGATCGCCGAATCGCTGGGCCTGACCGCCACCGGCAGCGGCGTCCACATGCGCCGCGCCAGCGAATACCTGATGCAGCGCTACTACTGGGCCGCCAAGACCGTCACGCAACTGAACACCATCCTGATCCAGAACATCGAGGAGCGGCTGTTCCCCAAGGCCGACGTGGCGGTGCCGATCAACGCCCGCTTCAACGACCTCAACGGCCTGATCGACATGGCGGACGACGACACCTTCGTCGCCACGCCGTCGGCGATGCTGGAGATCTTCGTGCTGATGACCGAGCGCCCGGCGCTCAAGGGCATGACCTCGCGCACCATGCGCGCGCTGTGGCACGAGCGCTTCCTGATCGACGCGCCGTTCCGCGCCGATCCGCTCAACCGCGCGCTGTTCCTGCGCATCCTACAGGCGCCGGTCGGCATCATCCACGCGCTGCGGCGCATGAACGACCTGTCGATCCTGGGCCGCTACCTGCCCAACTTCCGCAAGATCGTCGGCCAGATGCAGCACGACCTGTTCCACGTCTACACGGTGGACCAGCACATCCTGATGGTGGTGCGCAACATGCGCCGCTTCTCGATGGCCGAGCACGCGCACGAATACCCGTTCTGCAGCCAGCTGATGGCCAACTTCCCGCAACCGTGGCTGCTGTACCTGGCCGCGCTGTTCCACGACATCGCCAAGGGGCGCGGCGGCGACCACTCCAAGCTGGGCATGGCCGACACCGAGCAGTTCTGCCGCGAGCACGGCATGAGCGACGAGGAGACCGAACTGGCGGTGTTCCTGGTGGAGAATCACTTGACGATGTCGCAGGTGGCGCAGAAGCAGGACCTGTCGGACCCCGACGTCATCGCCGCCTTCGCCAAGACCGTCGGCGACGAGCGCCACCTGACCGCGCTGTACCTGCTGACGGTGGCCGACATCCGCGGCACCAGCCCGAAGGTGTGGAACGCTTGGAAGGCCAAGCTGCTGGAGGACCTGTACCGCATCACGCTGCGCGTGCTGGGCGGCGAGCCGCACAGCGCCGACAACGAACTGCGCAACCGCCAGCAGGAGGCGCTGGCCACCTTGCGCCTGTACGGCCTGGCGCCGGACGCGCACGAGCCGTTCTGGAAGCAGCTCGACGTCGCCTACTTCCTGCGCCACGACGCCTCCGACATCGCCTGGCAGACGCGCGCGCTGTACGAGCGCTTCAACAGCGAGCAGCCGGTGGTCAAGTGCCGGCTGGCGCCGATCGGCGAAGGCTTGCAGATCGCAGTCTACATCAAGGACCAGCCGGACCTGTTCGCGCGCATCTGCAGCTACTTCGACCGCAAGAACTTCAGCATCCTCGACGCCAAGATCCACACCACGCGCCACGGCTACGCGCTCGACACCTTCCTGGTCACCGAGCAAAGCTTCGCCAACAGCTACCGCGACATCATCAGCCTGATCGAGCACGAGCTGTGCGGGCTGCTGACCCGTCCGGAGGCGCTGCCGGCGCCGAACCAGGGCCGCCTGTCGCGGCTGTCGCGCACCTTCCCGATCCAGCCGACCGTCGACCTGCGCCCGGACGAGCGCGGCCAGTACTACCTGCTGTCGGTGGCGGCCAACGACCGCACCGGGCTGCTGTACTCGATCGCCAACGTGCTGACCCGCTACAAGATCAACCTGCACACCGCCAAGGTCATGACCCTGGGCGAGCGGGTCGAGGACGTGTTCCTGATCGACGGCGCGGCGCTCAACAACGCGCGCAACCAGCTGCAGCTGGAAACCGACCTGCTGGAAGCCATCAAGGTTTAAACTAGCCTCACCCCTTTATAGAAAACGCATCATGTCCGAAGAATTATTACGCCTGTCCAAACGCATGTCCGAACTGGGCCTGTGCTCGCGCCGCGAAGCCGACGAGTGGATCGCGCGCGGCTGGGTACGGGTCGACGGCCAGGTCGTGTCCGAACTGGGCACCAAGATCTACCCGAGCCAGAAAGTCACCGTCGAGCGCCAGGCGGCGGCCGAGCAGTCCAAGCGCGTCACGGTGCTGATCAACAAGCCGATGGGCTATGTCAGCGGCCAGGCCGAGGACGGCTACCAGCCGGCCGTGGTGCTGGTCAAGCCGGAAAACCGCTGGGCCGAGGATCCGTCGCCGGAGATCTTCCATCCGACGCAATTGCGCTCGCTGGTGCCGGCCGGCCGGCTGGACATCGATTCCATCGGCCTGCTGGTGCTGACCCAGGACGGCCGCGTGGCCAAGCACCTGATCGGCGAGACCACCGACGTCGACAAGGAATACCTGGTGCGCGTCGAGTACACCAAGCCGGGCAAGCTGCCGGAGAGCGACCTGAAAAAACTCAACCATGGCCTGTGGATGGACGGCAAGGCGCTGCTGCCGGCCAAGGTGCGCTGGCAGAATGACGACCAGCTCAGCTTCACGCTGCGCGAGGGCAAGAAACGCCAGATCCGCCGCATGTGCGACATGGTGGGATTGAAAGTGGTCGGTTTGAAACGGGTCCGCATCGGCAAGGTCAAGCTGGGCGATTTGCCGGTCGGGCAATGGCGCTATCTGCGGCCGGAAGAGCAGTTCTGACACAAGCGACAAAATATTCTTGCTATTATGCAAGCCAAGATGGCGAATAACTTGTAAACTGTACCGACCGACCTCGCATTGCAGAAGTCATTATCAAAGAGATATGCCGTCGTGAACGATCCTATACCGAATGAATTTCGCCGCGGTCCTCCCAGCCTAAAAGATGCTGTGGAACCAATTCCGGCGGGTTCGAAGCCGCATGACATGACCGATGAGCATGACATCGGTGATGCGCTGACCCTGCTCGCCGAAAACGGCGATCCGCTGTCGATCTATCCGGCCAGCACCACCAACGTGGTGATGGCGCGCATCAAGTCGGTCGATCCCGAGAATCCGTATTTTGTGCTGGAACTCAACGAGGGCGAGTTCATCCCGCCCGGCGACGCCATCTTCGTCGCCTGGCTGCGCTCGGCCAAGATCCAGTTCAAGCTGACCTCGCCGGACTGGGCCTGCAAGCCCGGCGAGCCGACCCTGATCCCGCTGGAATTCCCGCTCAAGTGCATGGTGCTGAACCGCCGCGCCTCGACCCGGCTGGAAACCCCGCTCGGCATCTACTACATGGCGTCGTTCGTGCTGAACGGCAAGCCGTATGAATTGCAGTTGTACGACTTTTCCTCCGGCGGCGTCGGCATGCGCGCGCCGCCGCGCGATTGCGTCGGTCTGCACGTCGGCCGCAAGCTGCAACGGGTGCGGCTGGAGCTGGGCCCGGATTCGGTGATGATCGCCGATCTGGAAGTGCGGCTGCAGCGCACCTTCCGCTCCTTCCTGCTGGGCGAGCAGGTGCAGATCGGCTGCCAGTTCGTCAACCTGTCGCCGGTGATGCAGGAAGAACTGGCGCGCCTGCTGGACAAGCTGAACTCCAACAAGCACCGCTAGCCGCAACCTCGGCATGTAATTTGCTTAAGAAAGCGACTGGAGACTTCAGTTGCTTTTTCTTTTTACAGGCCCGGCATGACAACCACTCAGCGCATCGTCAAGATACGGCGCGACTACAACACCTGGGTCGCCAACGAGACCATCGAGGACTACGCGCTGCGCTTCACGCCGCGCTCGTTCCGCAAATGGTCGATCTTCCGCGTCTCCAACACCGCCTTCGGCGCGATCTCGTTCCTGGTGCTGGAGGCGATCGGCGGCACCATCACCGTCAACTACGGCTTCATCAACGCGCTGTGGGCGATCATGGCGGTCGGCCTGATCATCTTCCTCACCGGACTGCCGATCAGCTATTACGCGGCCAAATACGGCGTCGACATGGACCTGCTGACGCGCGGCGCCGGCTTCGGCTACATCGGCTCGACCATCTCGTCCTTCGTCTACGCGTCGTTCACGTTCATCCTGTTCGCGCTGGAGGCGGCCATCATGGCCTATGCGCTGGAACTGTATTTCCATTTGCCGCTCTACCTCGGCTACATGGTCAGCGCGCTGGTGGTGATCCCGTTGGTGACGCACGGCGTCACGCTGATCAGCCGCATCCAGATGCTGACGCAGCCGGTGTGGCTGGTATTGATGGCGCTGCCCTTCGTCGCGATCCTGATCAAGCAGCCGGAGTTGCCGGGGCGCTTGATGGATTACGCCGGCCGCACCGGCGCCAACGGCCACTTCAACGTGTTGATGTTCGGCGCCGCGACGGCGGTCGGCGTGGCCTTGATCACGCAGATCGGCGAGCAGGTCGACTTCCTGCGCTTCATGCCGCCCAAGACCGCCGCCAACCGGCTGCGCTGGCACTTCGGCGTGCTGATCGCCGGACCGGGCTGGATCCTGCTCGGCATCGCCAAGATGCTGGGTGGCGCGCTGCTGGCCTATCTCGCCATCAGCAGCGCGGTGCCGCTGGAGCAGGCGGTCAATCCGACCCAGATGTACCTGGCCGGCTTCGGCCAGGTGTTCGACTCGCCGCGCATCGCGCTGCTGGCCACGGCGCTGCTGGTGGTGATCTCGCAGGTGAAGATCAACATGACCAATGCCTATGCCGGCTCGCTGGCCTGGTCGAATTTCTTCGCGCGGCTCACCCACAGCCATCCGGGGCGCGTGGTGTGGGCGGTGTTCAACGCGCTGATCGCGGTGCTGCTGATGGAGCTGGACGTGTTCCAGGCGCTGGACCAGGTACTGGGCCTGTACTCCAATATCGCCATCTCGTGGATCACGGCGGTGGTGGCCGACCTGGTGATCAACAAGCCGCTCGGTCTCAGCCCCAAGGGCATCGAGTTCCGGCGCGCGTACTTATACGATATCAATCCGGTCGGCGTCGGCGCCATGCTGCTGGCGTCGGCCTTGTCGGTGGCGGCGTTCATGGGCGTGTTCGGCGCGCAGGCGCAGGCCTTCTCCGCCTTCATCGCGCTGGCGACGGCGCTGGTGGCGTCGCCGCTGATCGCGTTCGCCACCAAGGGCAAGTACTACATCGCCCGCAAGCCGGAGCACGTCCATAACAAGACCTGCGTGATCTGCGAAAAGGAATACGAGGGCGAGGACATGGCGCACTGCCCCGCCTATCAAGGTTCGATCTGTTCGCTGTGCTGCTGCCTCGACGCGCGCTGCAACGACGTCTGCAAGCCGCACGCGCGGGTGGCGGTGCAGTGGCAGGAGGCGATGCGCGCCATGCTGCCCAAGTCGCTGTGGCGCTACCTGAGCAGCGGGCTGGGACATTATCTGCTGCTGATGATCGTCACGGTGCTGTTCCTCGCCACGCTGCTCGGTCTGATCTACTACCACGAGCAATCGGTGCTGCCGGCCGGCGCCGGGGCGCTGCTGCCGCAATTGCAGCTGGTGTTCTTCAAGATCTTCGCGGCGCTGCTGCTCACCAGCGGCATCGTCGCCTGGTGGCTGGTGCTGACCAGCGAGAGCCGCCGCGTGGCGCAGGAGGAGTCGAACCGCCAGACCGGCCTGCTGACGCGCGAGATCGAGCTGCACTCGCAGACCGACGCCCAGCTGCAGCAGGCCAAGAAGACCGCCGACCTGGCCAACCAGGCCAAGAGCCGCTACATCGCCGGCATCAGCCACGAGATCCGCACGCCGTTGAATTCCATCCTCGGCTACGCGCAGCTGCTGGACAACGATCCGTCCATCCCCGAGCACCGTCAGCAGGCGATCCGCGTCATCCGCAGCAGCGGCGAGCATCTGCTGTCGCTGATCGAGGGCACGCTGGACATCGCCCGCATCGAGGGCGGCAAGTTCAACTTCGACATGAAGGAGCTCAACTTCCCCGACTTCATCGGCCAGATCGTGCGCATGTTCGAACTGCAGGCGGCCAACAAGGGCCTGAGTTTCCGCTACGAGCTGACCGGCGTGCTGCCGCGCATCGTGCGCGCCGACCGCAAGCGGCTGGGGCAGATCCTGATCAACATCCTCGGCAACGCGGTCAAGTTCACCAGCCACGGCGGCATCGTACTGCGCTTGCAGTACGCGCGCGAGATGGCCTCGTTCGAGATCGAGGACACCGGCCCCGGCATCCTGCAGGAGGAGATCGACCATATCTTCGAGCCGTTCTCGCGCGGCAGCGCCAGCGCGCACGCCGACGCCAGCGGGACCGGCCTCGGCCTGCCGATCTCGAAGATGCTGACGCAGCTGATGGGCGGCGAACTGAAAATCCGCAGCCCGCAAGGCCCGCCTGCGCCACATCAGCAGCAGGGCAGCTTGTTCCAGATCCGCCTGTTCCTGCCCAGCGTGCACGTCTCGGGCAAGGAGCTGCGCGAGCTGGAGGCGCCGGAGCAGCAGCGCATCGGCTATCGCGGACCGCGCCGGCGCGTGCTGGTGGTCGACAACGAACGGGTCGACCGCGAACTGCTGCTCAACATCCTGTCGCCGCTGGGCTTCGAGGTGGCGCAGGCGGCGTCCGGGCCGGAGTGCCTGGACCTGTACGCGTCCTTCCAGCCGGACGTGATCCTGATGGATCTGGCGATGCCCGGCATGGACGGCTGGGAGGCCAGCTACATCCTGCGGCGCCGTCAATTGTCGAATGTGCCGATCGCCATCGTCTCGGCCAACGCCTTCGACAAGGGCATGGAGAATCCGGCCGGCATCCGCGCGGCGGACTTCATCATCAAGCCGGTCAACGTCGGCGAGCTGCTGGACTGGATCGGCCAACGCCTGGCGCTGGAGTGGATCGCGCAGCCGCGCGCGGAAGGCATCCGCAGCGAGATGCCGGCGCCGCCGGCGCAATTGATCTACCCGCCCGAGCCGGCGATGGAAGCGCTGCGCGAGCTGATTCGCATCGGCTATGTGCGCGGCATCCTTAACAAGCTCGATGAGATCGGGGCGCTCGATCCGCGCTACCAGCATTTCACGCACACCATGCGCGGTTTCGCGGCCCGCTTCCAGCTGGACGCGATGGCCGACTTTGTCAGAAAGAACAAGAGCGATGAACTTCAATATTGAGTCCGGCCTGGTGCTGGTGGTCGACGACGTGCCCGAGAACCTGGCCGTGCTGCACGACGCGCTGGACGAATCGGGCTTCACGGTGCTGGTGGCGAACAACGGCGAGACCGCGCTGCAACGCGCCATCGAGTCGCAGCCGCACATCATCCTGCTCGATGCGATCATGCCGGGCATGGACGGCTTCGAAACCTGCCGTCGCCTGAAGGCCAACCTGGTCACGCGGCACATCCCGGTGGTCTTCATGACCGGGTTGACCGAGGCCGAACATGTGGTGGCGGCCTTCGACGCGGGCGGCAACGACTACGTCACCAAACCGCTGCGCACCAGCGAGGTGTTGGCGCGCATCGCCGCGCACATGCAGACCGCGCGGCTGGTCGACCAGGCCCGCAGCGCGCTCGACGCCTTCGGCAACGCGGTGATCGCGATGTCGCCGCGCGACGGCCGCATCGTCTGGCAAACGCCGCTGGCGCGCACGCTGATGCAGGGTTATCTGGTGGATGCCGAGCTGCCCACCTGGCTGCAGGCGACCCAGGCGGCGCACGTGCAGGGCCTGTCGCACCCGCCGCTGACGCTGGCGCGCGGCAGCCGCCGGCTGATCTTCTCGGCGGCGGAATTCAGCGAGGACGAGCAATGGATGATCGTGCTGCGCGAGGAGTCGGACGTGGCGCAGATCGAGAAGCTGATGGTGTCGTTCAAACTGACGCAGCGCGAGTCGGAGGTGCTGAACTGGGTCATCAAGGGCAAGACCAACCGCGACATCGGCGAGATCCTCGGCACCAGCCCGCGCACCATCAACAAGCACCTGGAGCACGTCTTCGTCAAGCTGGGCGTCGAAACCCGCACCTCCGCCGCCGCCGTCGCGCTGAGCAAACTCCGCCCCGGCGAACTCGAACGCTCCTGAGAGCATACATAGGGGCTGCCTGTTTTCCGCCCTTCAGACAGACTGGGCCTGCGCCGCCACTCTCCGCGCGCGCTTGCAAGACCACGCGGCGCGGCAGCCGTTATCCGCAGCCGACGCCAAGACAGCGTGCACCGGAGCGTGCCCGCGCCGCGTTTTGGCTTACACTGCGGTCATCATCCACTCGACAACGACGGCAAGCGATGACCAAGGAAGAAGAACTCAAACGCTCCAAGCGCCTGGCGCTGTCGCTGCTGGTGGTGGCGGCCCTCGTCTTCGTCGCCACCTCGCTGGCGCCGCGCGGCTTCTGGGTGGACGGCGTGCGCGCCGTCGCCGAGGCGGCCATGGTCGGCGCGCTGGCCGACTGGTTCGCCGTGGTGGCGCTGTTCCGCAAGGTGCCGATCCCTTTCATCTCGCGCCACACCGCCATCATCCCCAACAACAAGAACAAGATCGCCGACAACCTGGCCACCTTCGTCGACGACAAATTCCTCAAGCCCGAATCGCTGGCCGCCGTGATCCTGAAGACCGATCCCGCCACCGCCGTCGCCGAATGGCTGAAGGAACCGGTCAACCGAGGCTTCCTCGCCAACCACCTGCTGCAACTGCTGCCGGAAATCCTCGACACCATCGACGACGCCCGCATCCAGCAACTGCTGCGCAACGCCCTCAACACCGCCATCGGCAAGCTGGAACTGTCGCCGGCACTGGGCGCCCTGCTCTCCGGCCTGACCAAGGACGGCCGCCACCAGGAGCTGCTGGACGACGGCATGGTCGCGCTGATCGGCGTCATGAACAAGCCCGCCACGCGCGAGCTGATCGCCGACCAGATCGCCGCCTGGCTCAAACGCGAGCACAAGGCCATGGCGCTGGTGCTGCCGACCGAATGGATCAGCGAAAGCGGCGCGTCGATGATCGCCGACACGCTCAACAACATCATGAAAAACATCGCCGCCGACCGCGACCACAAGCTGCGCATCAAGTTCGACGAGATGGTGCAGCGCTTCGTGGCGCGGCTGGAAACCGATCCTTCCTTCCTGGCCAAGGGCGAAGACTTCAAGCGCTACCTGCGCGACGGCGACACCTTCAACAACTACATCGGCGAATTGTGGGGCAGCGTGCGCGACTGGATCAAGCAAGACATCGCCGGCGGCGAATCGCGCCTCGGCGACGGCGTCGTGAAGGCCAGCCAGTGGCTCAGCGAAGAACTGCTGGCGCACCCGGACATGCGCGCCTCGCTCAACCAGCACATGGCCGGCATGGCGCGCACGCTGGCGCCGGCCTTCTCCAGCTTCCTGACGCGCCACATCAGCGACACCGTCAAGGCCTGGGATGAAAAGGACCTGTCGCACCAGATAGAACTCAATATCGGCAAGGACCTGCAATTCATCCGCGTCAACGGCACGCTGGTCGGCGGCCTGATCGGACTGTTGTTGTACGCCAGCGCGCAGGCGATGGAATTGGCGGCCCGGTATCTGCACTGACGGCTATCGTGTTAGGATATGACGTGCTTAAATCCTGGCTTCCCCTGTTAATCTCCACACTGTGCGGCGCCGCGCGGGCGGCCGACATCCCGGTCACCATCTACGCCGACGCCGGCTATCCGCCCTACTCCTACGAAAAAAACGGCAAGCCCGCCGGCCTGTATTACGAAATCGCCCGCGCCGCCTTCTCGCACATGCGCGGCTACCGCATCGAAGTGCAGCCCGTGCCCTGGAAGCGCGGCATGGCGCTGCTCAAATCCGGCAACGGCTTCGCGCTGTACCCGCCCTACATGAACACCAGGGACGAGCCGTGGACCTGGCCCTATTCGCTGCCGTTGTATGAGGAACGCGTGGTCGCCGTCTGCCGCAAGGACGTGCTGGCGGCCAAGCCGCGCAAGCGCTGGCCGGAGGACTTCTTCGGCCTCACCATCGGCAACAACGCCGGCTTCATCGTCGGCGGCGACGCCTTCGACAAGGCGGTGCAAGCCGGCAGCATGCGCATCGAGGAAGCCAAGGACAGCGAGACCAACATCATCAAGCTGGGCCTGAAGCGCATCGACTGCTACATCAACGACCGCGTCTCGATCCAGTGGACCCGCGAACAGCTCAAGGCCGAAGGCAAATACGACGAAGGCGGCGCCCACGCCGAAGTGGCCGAAGCGGCGCTGATCGCGGTCAAGCAAGGCTATCTCGGCTACACCAGCCGCGACAACGGCAGGTTCGCCTTCAAGGCGGACTTCGTCAAACAGTTCGACAGCGCCATCCAGCACATGCGGCGCAACGGCGAAATGGACAGCATCACCCGCGGCTTCTTCAAGCCGCGCTAGACCGCAAGGTGGCGCTTGACCTCCGGGTCGTTCATCGTCGCCTGCGCGCCGGAGGCGACCACCTCGCCGCGCGACAACACCATGAACTGGTCGGCCAGCTCGTGGGCGAAGTCGAAGTACTGCTCGCACAACAGAATCGCCATATCGCCGCGCTGGCGCAGCAGCCGCACCACGTTGCCGATGTCCTTGATGATGGAAGGCTGGATGCCTTCGGTCGGCTCGTCCAGGATGATCAGTTTCGGCTCCGCCAGCAGCGCGCGCGCGATCGCCAGCTGCTGCTGCTGGCCGCCCGACAGGTCGCCGCCGCGCCGGTGCAGCATATCCTTCAGCACCGGGAACAGCTCATACACCTCGCCCTTGATGGTGGAGGCCTTCTTGCCGCTGTGCGTCGCAAGACCCATCAACAGATTCTCCTCCACCGTCAGCCGCGCGAAGATCTCGCGCCCCTGCGGCACGTAGGCGATGCCGGCCCGCGCCCGCTGGTGCGGCGCCATGCGCGTGATGTCGCGCCCCTCCAGCTTGACGCTGCCGGCCGATACCGGCAGCACCCCCATCAGGCATTTCAACAGCGTGGTCTTGCCCACCCCGTTGCGGCCCAGCAGCGCCATGCACTTGCCGCGTTCCAGCTCCAGCGACACGCCGCGCAAGGTGTGCGAGGAACCGTAGTATTGATTGATTTTTTCAACTTGCAGCATATTGGTCAGCGCCCCAGATAGACTTCGATTACCCGCTCGTCGGACTGCACCTGCGCCATCGTGCCCTGCGCCAGCACCGAGCCCTCGTGCAGCACCGTCACCACGCCCTGCTGCGCGATCTCCGTCACGAACGCCATGTCGTGTTCCACCACCATGATCGAATGCTTGCCGCGCAATTCGTTCAGCAACTCCGCCGTGCGCGCCGTCTCGGCGTCGGACATGCCGGCCACCGGTTCGTCCAGCAGGATCAGCTGCGGCTCCTGCATCAGCAGCATGCCGATCTCCAGCCACTGCTTCTGGCCGTGCGACAGCAAGCCCGCCAAGCGCGACTCGTTGCCGTTCAGGCGGATCAGCGTCAGGATCTCGGCGATCTTGCCGTGCTGCTCGGACGACAACCGCGCGAACAGCGTCGGCCGCACCCGCTTGTCGGTCTTCATCGCCAGCTCCAGGTTCTCGAACACCGTGTGCTGCTCGAAGATGGTCGGGCGCTGGAACTTGCGGCCGATCCCGGCGTGCGCGATCTGGTACTCGGTCATGCGGCTCAGGTCCATGGTCTGGCCGAAGAACGCGGTGCCCGACGTCGGCCGCGTCTTGCCTGTGATGACGTCCATCATGGTGGTCTTGCCGGCGCCGTTGGGACCGATGATGCAGCGCAGCTCCCCCACCGAGATATCCAGGCTCAGTTTATTCAACGCCCGGAAACCGTCGAACATGACCGTGATCTCTTCCAGATACAGGATCGCGCCGTGCGTCGTATCCAGTCCTTCCAGCGCTACGCGCCCGTCGTTGGCACTCATGCCTGCTCCTTGCGCCAGCGCGCCGCCAGACCCGCGATGCCCTGCGGCAGATAGCGCGTCACCAGAATGAAAATCAGCCCCAGCGCGAACAGCCACAGGTTGGGGAAGGCGCCGGTGAACCAGCTCTTCAAACCATTCACCGTGAACGCGCCGATGATCGGCCCCACCAGCGTGCCGCGCCCGCCGACCGCCGCCCAGATCACCATCTCGATCGAATTCGCCGGCGACATTTCGGAAGGATTGATGATCCCGACCTGCGGCACGTACAGCGCGCCGGCGATCCCGCACAGCACCGCCGACAGCGTCCACACGAACAGCTTGAACCACAGCGGGTTGTAGCCGATGAACATCAGCCGCGACTCGGAGTCGCGCACCGCCTGCAGCACCCGGCCCAGCTTCGACTGGACGATCCAGCGGCACAGCACCAGCGATCCCGCCAGCGCCGCCAGCGTCACCAGGTACAGCGTCGCCTTGGTGCCGGGCGCGCTGATCGAGTAGCCCAGTATCCGCTTGAAGTCGGTGAAGCCGTTGTTACCGCCAAAACCAGTGTTATTCCGGAAGAACAGCAGCATGAAGGCATAGGTCATGGCCTGCGTGATGATCGAGAAGTACACGCCCTTGATCCGCGAGCGGAAGGCGAAGAAACCGAACACGAAGGCCAGCACGCCGGGCACCAGCACCACCAGCGCGATGCAGTACCAGAAGCTGTCGGTCGCGCTCCAGAACCATGGATAGGTCTTCCAGTCGAGGAACACCATGAAGTCCGGCAGGTCGCTCTGGTACACGCCGTCGCGGCCGATGGCGCGCATCAGGTACATGCCGTGCGCATAGGCGCCCAGCGCGAAGAACACGCCGTGGCCCAGCGACAGGATGCCGGCGTAGCCCCACACCATGTCCAGCGCCAGCGCCGCCAGCGCGTAGCACATGAATTTGCCGATCAGGCTCACCATGTAGCTTGGCACATGCAGCGCGTGGCCGTCGGCGAAGAACAGGTTCAGCAACGGCAGCGCCGCCAGCACCACCACCAGGGTCGCGATGCCGCTCCACGCGCGGCGGGAAAACAAAGAGGTGTGCGTCATTCTGCGCTCCTGCCTTTCATGGCGAACAGACCCTGCGGCCGCTTCTGGATGAAGATGATGATGAAGATCAGGATCGCGATCTTGGCCAGCACCGCGCCCGCCACCGGCTCCAGGAATTTGTTCGCCTCGCCCAGCCCCAGCGCCGCGATCACGGTGCCGGCCAGCTGGCCGACGCCGCCCAGCACCACCACCATGAACGAGTCGACGATGTAGCCCTGGCCCAGGTCCGGCCCGACGTTCCCCAGCTGCGACAGCGCCACCCCGCCCAGGCCGGCGATGCCGGAACCGAGGCCGAAGGTCATCATGTCGATCTTCGCGGTCGAGACGCCGACGCAGCCGGCCATGCGACGGTTCTGCATCACGGCGCGCACGAACAGGCCGAGGCGCGTCTTGTTCAGGATCAGCCACACGCCGGTGACCACGAAGATCGCGAAGACGATGATGGCGATGCGGTTGTACGCCAGCACCAGCGAACCTAGCACCGTCACGCCGCCCGACATCCAGGCGGGATTCGCCACCTCGACGTTCTGCGCGCCGAAGATGGTGCGCACCGACTGCATCAGGATCAGCGAGATGCCCCAGGTGGCCAGCAGCGTCTCCAGCGGCCGGCCGTACAGCCAGCGGATCACAGTACGCTCCAGCGCCACGCCCACCGCCGCCGTCACGATGAACGCGGCCGGCAGCGCGGCCACCAGATACCAGTCCAGCGCGTCCGGCAGGAAGCGGCGGAAGCCCATCTGGCACATATACGTCGTGTAGGCGCCGATCATCAGCAGTTCGCCGTGCGCCATGTTGATGATGCCCATCAGGCCGAAGGTGATGGCCAGGCCCAGCGCCGTCAGCAGCAGCACGCTGCCCAGCGAGATGCCGTAGAAGAGATTGCCGATGAATTCGGTGCGCGCCAGCCGGCTGTCCAGCGCCGCCAGCGTATGTGCGGCGGCGACGCGCACGCCTTCGTCGGGTTCGACGTGCGTGCCGTCCGGATTATCGGTCTGCATCGCCTGCAGCAGCGGGCGCAGATTGGCGTTGCTGCTGCTGGCCAGCGCCTCGACGGCGGCCTTGCGCTTGGCGCCGTCCGGCGATTGCAGGTTGGCGGTGGCCGCGACCAGTTGCAGCATGGGGCGGATCTCGGCGTCGTTCTCCGCCGTCAGGGCTTTCTCGATCAGCGGCGCCTGCGCCAGCGTCACGCTTTTTTGCAGCTCGGTGGCGGCGGCCAGGCGCAGCGCGCGGTCCGGCGCAAACAGCTTGAGCGCGGACAGCGCATCGTCGGCCGCGCCGCGCAGGCGGTTGTTGACCATCAGGCCATCCAGGCCTTCCGGCAGCGGGCCGGTGGCGCCGGTGGCCGGGTCGTAGGCATTGTCGTCGTCGACGATGTACAGATGGCCGTCGGGCGTGGCGTAGAGCGCGTCGTTCTTCAGCGCCGTCAGCAGCCGCGTGGCGTCCGCGTTGGCCAGCGCCCCGATCTTGACGATGGCCTCGACGCGGGCGTCGGGATCGTCGCCGGTCAACGGCGCCAGCAGGGCGGGGTCGATGCCCGCATAGGCCTTGCAGGCGAGGCCCAGGCACACGATCAGAAATAGTTTGCGTAACATATCAATCCCAGTAAGCGGAAACCGCGAAACCCGCACTGCGGCGGCTGGGGGTCAGACCCCGTACGGGGTCTGACCCCTTACTCTTAGGGTTACAGCTTCTGCTTACCCTCGTTGCCAGGGATGTACGGGCTCCAAGGATTGGCGCGCACCGGACCCGGCGTCTTCCACACCACGCTGAACTGCCCGTCCGGACGGATCTCGCCGATGAACACCGGCTTGTGCAAATGGTGATTGGTCGGATCCATGGTCAGCGTGAAGCCCGACGGCGCCTTGAAGGTCTGCCCCGCCATCGCCGCGATCACCTTGTCGGTGTCGGTCGACTTGGCCTTCTCCACCGCCTGCGCCCACATATGGATGCCGACATAGGTGGCCTCCATCGGATCGTTGGTCACCACCGTGTTCGCGTTCGGCAACTTCTTGGCGACCGCGTACGCCTTCCACTTTTTGATGAACTCCGTATTCACCGGGTTCTTCACCGACTCGAAGTAGTTCCACGCCGCCAGATGGCCCAGCAGCGGTTTGGTGTCGACGCCGCGCAGCTCTTCTTCGCCGACCGAGAACGCCACCACCGGCACATCGGTCGCCTTCAGGCCCGCGTTGCCCAGCTCCTTATAGAACGGCACGTTCGAATCGCCGTTGATGGTCGAGATCACCGCCGTCTTGCCGCCCGCCGAGAACTTCTTGATGTTGGCGACGATGGTCTGGTAGTCCGAATGGCCGAACGGGGTGTACACCTCATCGATATCGCTGTCCTTCACGCCCTTGCTCTTCAGGTAGGCGCGCAGGATCTTGTTGGTGGTGCGCGGATAGACGTAGTCGGTCCCCAGCAGCACGAAGCGCTTGGCGCCGCCGCCTTCCTTGCTCATCAGGTACTGCACCGCCGGAATCGCCTGCTGGTTCGGCGCCGCGCCGGTGTAGAACACATTCTTCTCCAGCTCCTCGCCCTCGTACTGGACCGGATAGAACAGCAGGCTATTCAGCTCCTTGAACACCGGCAGCACCGACTTGCGCGACACCGAGGTCCAGCAGCCGAACACCACCGACACCTTGTCCTGCGCGATCAGGCCGCGCGCCTTTTCCGCGAACAGCGGCCAGTTGGAGGCCGGATCGACCACCACCGCCTCCAGCTTCTTGCCCAACACGCCACCCTTGGCGTTGATCTCATCGATGGTCATCAAGGCCACGTCCTTCAACGAGGTCTCGGAAATCGCCATCGTGCCCGACAGCGAATGCAGGATGCCGACCTTGATGGTGTCGGCGGCGTAGGCCGAGGTGCCGGCGGCCAGCATGGCGGTGGCGGCGGCGATGCGGCTCAGGGTGCCGATGAATGTGCGACGATTTTGCATGTGTAGCTCCGTGGGTGAGAGATTAATATTGCAGTTGCAGCGCGATCTGGAACTTGTCGTTGTCCGCTGCGCTGGTGATCTTGGTCTTCGAGTACACGGCGCTGATCTGCGCGTTGTAGCCGTCGATGATGTAGTTCACGCCCGCGTCGAACTGCTTGGTGTCGATGTTGGTGTCGGCGGCGAACTTCTGCCAGCGTACGAAGGGCTGGAACTTGCCCCAGCCGGCCTTCTGTTCGAAGATGTAGGAAGCGCCGGCCGAATACGCCTTGCCCTGCTCGGATTTAATGATGTCGTCGGTGTCGTAGTCGTACCAGGCCGCCTCGATGGCGAACGCGCCGGCGCCCTTGATGCGTTTCTCCAGCAGGAAGTCGACGTTGTAGGAGCTGTATTTGCCGACCGCGCCCACGGTCAGGATGCCGTCTTTCTGGTAGCGTCCCGCCACGCCGATGGCCAGGATGTCGGCGCCGCCCAGGTAGTTGCCGGTGCCGTAGTAGCCCGGCTCCGCATCCCAGAAGTCGTACTGCGCGCGGCCGGCGTACATCAGCGCGTCGTCCGCCTTGATGCCGGCCGCCTTGGCCTGCGACTGCGTCAGCGAACCGATGCCGAAGGTATGGCCCTCGAATACGCCGAAGGAGTAACCCAGCTTGCCGCCGGGGCCCGCGTTGCCCCACACGACCACGCCGTCGTCGCGGCCGCGGAAGATGCCGCCGTTGTAGCCGTAACGCGACGCCACGCCGGCCCAGTAGCCGCCGCCCAGCGAGTAGTAAGGCCCGGCCATGTTGGCGCGGTCGGAAGGCGACAGCAGCCGGCCGGCCCAGATGTTGAGCTCAGGTGAAATGGCGAACTGCCCGGCCGCGTCCAGCACGCGGATCTTGTCGCCGTCCCACTCGGTGTTGAACATGCCCTTGATGTTCTTGTTGAGCGAAGCGCCGAAGAACAGGCGGCCGCTGTCGAGATTGAAGTCGTTGGAACGGCCGCCGTCGGGCGCCGCGTTCTCCGCGCTGGTGTAGCTCTCGCGCAGGCCGAAGCCGACGCTGACCGACTTGTCGTCGCCCATATTGATGGTCGCACCGCCCCACGCGCTGCTCATCGTCGCCGCCATCGCCGCCAGCAGCACTCCCCTTGTCAACGCCATCTTGTTCTCCCTTTTGGTTTGGATGTTGCAAGATTAACTAGCAGACAAGCAGCGAGGAATACGTTGAATGACGTAGTGGCGCGGGTGGCACAAATTGGTGGCACAATACCGGCTTCATTCCCAGGACCACCACCATGACCATATTCGCCGCCTCCGTTTTCGACGCCACCGTGATCTACGAGGGCAATGAGCTGTTCAAGGGCCAGGGCGCCGCCAAGGGCTGGGCCGAAAAGCTGGCCAAGGAACTCAACTGCGAGATCGGCGTCGAGAAGCTCGGCACCGGCTGGGTCTTGACCGGCACCGTGCACGATGAGCCCTGCAAATGGAGCATCGTCGGTCAGCGCCTGAAGCGTATGGACTGATCGTGCGTTAGCGCACAACATCGCTTCTCGCCGGCGGGTACGATCCTTCATACTCCGCTCACCAAGGACAGCGATGAAACGCGATTTACCATCGGCGACCGCCCCGGACGCCACACATGATGCCCAAGTCGCCGCCAAGTCGGCCGGCCTGCGTTACGTGCATGACTACCAGCCCGGCATCGCCCGCCGCAAGCGTGGAGCGCACTTCCACTACGTCGACGCCGACGGCCACGCCGTCAAGGATGCCGACACGCTGGCCCGCATCAAATCGCTGGTGATTCCGCCGGCCTGGCAGGACGTCTGGATCTGCAAGCAGCCGCTGGGCCATCTGCAGGCGACCGGGCGCGATGCGCGCGGCCGCAAGCAGTACCGCTATCACCCGCGCTGGCGCGCGCTGCGCGACGAATCCAAATACGAACGCATGCTCAGCTTCGGCAAGGCGCTGCCGGCGATACGCCTCGCGGTCGACGCCGCGCTCAAGCAGCCGGGCCTGCCGCGCGAGAAGGTGCTGGCCACCATCGTCTACCTGCTGGAAGCGACCATGATGCGGATCGGGAACGAGGAATACGCGCGCGAGAACAAATCCTTCGGCCTGACCACGCTGCGCGAGCGCCACGTGCGGCTGGACGGCAGCAAGGTGCAGTTCCGCTTTCGCGGCAAGAGCGGCGTCAATCATGAAGTCGAAGTGCAGGATCGGCGGTTGGCCAACACCATCCGCCGCACGCTCGACTTGCCCGGCCAGGACCTGTTCCAGTACGTCGACGACCACGGCGAAGCCCACACGGTAGGCTCGGCCGACGTCAACGAATACCTGCAGGCGATCGCCGGCGAAGACTACACCGCCAAGGACTTCCGCACCTGGTCCGGCACGGTGCTGGCGGCGGTGGCGCTGCTGGAATACGAGAAGTTCGATTCGGAGGCGCAGGCCAAGAAGAACGTGGTACAGGCGATCGAATCGGTGGCAAAAAAACTCGGCAACACGCCGACCATCTGCCGTAAGTGCTACGTGCATCCGGCGGTGATCGAATCCTACCTCGACGGCACCATGCTCAAGGCCCTGCGCCGCCGCGCCCAGCAGCAGTTGCAGGAAGACCTGCACTCGCTGCGTCCCGAGGAAGCCGCCGTGCTGGCGCTGTTGCAGCAGCGTTTGCAATCGGCCGCGGCGGGAAAATAGGAGTAAAATTCAGGTCCGCCACCGACCGCCAAGCGCCGCGCCATGCCCCAAGCCCTGCCTTTCCCGATTCGCAAAGAGTGCCCGCCCGGCGCTTGCGAGTGCGGGCGCGAGGACTTGCTGGAGGCCTGGGACAAGGCGCCCGACGACACCGACATCCGCATACTGCGCCTGACGCGTGAACAGGAAAAGGTGCTGATCGAGCGTATCGAAGCCATCGCCAGCTACGAGGATCTGGGCCGCATCAAGCAGCGCATCCTGGAGCAGCTCGGCGTCACGCTGAACATCACTCCCAGCACGCGCGGCGTCAGCACCGTCATGGGCTTGTCGATCAAGTTGATCGAGCGGCCGGGCCTGTGCCGCAAGACGCGCGAGGCGCTGCCCGCCGCCGTGCGCCGCTGCTTCCGCAAGAATCCCGATATCGTCTACGCGCTGCTGAACGCGCGCGACCTGCTGGGCGTCGAGGAAGAGTAAGCCGCTAGCCTGGATGCGCCAGCGCCGCGCCGGGCATGCTGCCGCCGCTGCTGCCGTCCGGGTAGATGTCGTGGAATTTGCTGTAGTCGAGTATCCGCACATCCCCCTCCTGCTTGTCCGACATGATGTCGGCGAAGTGATGGCCGAAAAAGATATGCTCCGCCGCATACGTCTGCCGCGCGTGCACGAAATCGTTGAGCGTGTCGTCGGTGCCGGACATCGCCACCGCCAGCGTCGCGCCCTCGTCATGCAAATCCTGCTGCGTCTTGCCGAACAAGGGACTGTTTTCGTCGATGCGGTGCATGATGGTCCAGGTCAGCGCGAAGATGCCGGAGTTCTTGCGCTCCAGTTCCAGGTCGTAGAAACGGGTGAAGATCTGCCCCTCCAGCGTGGTCTCGCGGCGGATCAGAGAGGCACGCACCGATGCCTCCAGTATCAGGTTGGCGCGCTCGTTCCCGGCGCGCAGCATCAAGGTCGGCACGCCGTTAAACGGCGTCACCACGGCGACATCGGAAAACATGATGCGCGAGGTCGGCCGCGAGAAGCGCGCGAACAGCAGCCCGGTCACCGCCGCCACCTCCACCATGCCGAGCAGGATCTCGGTCGATGCCACGATATGGCCGTAGGTCGAGCCGGGATTCATGTAGCCGTAGCCGACGGTGGCCAGCGTCTCGATCGAGAAAAACACGCAGTCCGGGAAGTAGCCCGGCCGCGCGTTGGAGATGGAGCCCGGCACCGCGAAGAAGGCCAGCGCGAAGCCAAGGTTGGTGATGAAGTACAGCACGCCGATCAGCAGGAAGAAGCGCGGCCAGCTGAGCGTCAGCATCCAGTGGTAGATGTCGCCCCAATACCAGCGGTTGACGCCGACCCGCTTGATCCGCGATGTCCCCATCTGGAACTCGCCCCGCACATTGCCCACCTTGGGGCGTTTGACGGTCTGCGCGGGCGGCGAAGCGGGATGGGGCGGGCGCTCGCTCATGGATCAATCGTCGTCGTTGGGATCGAGATCGGGGAACATCACTTCGGTGAAGCCGAATTTGGAGAAGTCGGTGATGCGCATCGGGTACAGCACGCCGAGCAGATGGTCCACCTCGTGCTGCACCACGCGCGCATGGAAGCCGTCCACCTCGCGCTTGATCGGCTGATTGAGCTGATCGACGCCCTCGTAACGCAGCTTGCTCCAGCGCGGCACGGCGCCGCGCAATCGCGGCACCGACAGGCAACCTTCGAAGCCCTCTTCCATCTCGTCCGACAGCGGCGTCAGCACCGGATTGATTAATACCGTTTCCGGCACCTGCGGCGCATCCGGATAGCGCACGTTTTGCTTGAAGCCGTAGATCACCAGCTGCAAATTGACGCCGATCTGCGGCGCGGCCAGGCCCGCGCCATTGGCCGCGTGCATGGTGTCGAACATATCGGCGATCAGCTCGCGCATGGCGGGCGTGTCGAACTCGGTCACCGGCTCGGCCACGCGCAGCAGGCGCGGATCGCCCATCTTCAGGATTTCACGAACGGCCATGATCTGTTTCCTTTAAATTGCTAGCATTGTAACTCGCGCAGAAACTGGCAATACTCCTCGCCCGTCTCCGCGTGTTTCAGACCCATCGCCGTCATCGCCTTCAGGTAGCCCAGCTTCGAACCGCAGTCGTAGCGTTGGCCGTCGTAGCGGTAGGCCAGCACGCGTTCATCGCGCATCAGCGCGGCGATGCCGTCGGTCAGCTGGATCTCGCCGCCGGCGCCGCTGCCGATGTGTTCCAAGTAGTCGAAGATGCGGCCAGACAGCACATAGCGCCCCACCACCGCCAGCGTGGACGGCGCCAGCTCCGGCGCCGGCTTCTCGACGATGCCCTGCACCGTCTCCAGCTTCGGCAGGTAGGCGGACGCGCTGACAATGCCATATTGGCGCGTCGCCGCGCGCGGCACGTCCTGCACCGCCAGGATGCTGCTGCCCTCGCGCTCATACAGCTCGGTCATCTGCGCCAGCACCGGCTTGACGCCGGCGTCGGTGTCCATGAAATCGTCGGCCAGCAGCACGGCGAACGGCTCGTCGCCGATCACCGGCCGCGCGCACAGCACCGCATGGCCCAGACCCAGCGGCTCGGACTGGCGGATGTAGATGCAGTTGATGTTCTTCGGGATGACCGTGCGCACCAGCTGCAGCAGATGCTGCTTGTCGGCCGCTTCCAGTTCCGCCTCCAGCTCGTAGGCCTTGTCGAAATGATCCTCGATGGCGCGCTTGTTGCGGCCTGTGATGAACACCATATCGGTGATGCCGGCGGCCACCGCCTCCTCCATCGCGTATTGAATCAGCGGCTTGTCGACGATGGGCAGCATCTCCTTCGGCTGCGCCTTGGTCGCGGGAAGGAAACGGCTGCCGAGGCCGGCCACCGGGAACACTGCTTTTCTTATTTTGGACATTTTATTTTTCGAGCAGCGCCACCAGGCCCGCTTCGTCGAGTATCGTTACTTCCAGCTCCTGCGCCTTGGCCAGCTTGCTGCCGGCGTCGGCGCCTGCCACCAGATAGTGGGTTTTCTTCGAGACCGAACCGGAGACCTTGCCGCCCTGCGCCTCGATCATCGCGGCCGCCTGGTCGCGGCTCAGGTTCGGCAGCGTCCCGGTCAGGACGAAGGTCTTGCCGGTCTGCGGACCTTCGGCCGCCTGCGCCGGCAGCTGCGCCAGCAAGTCCTCGCGCAGCTTGTGCAGCGCGACCAGCTGCTCGCGATGGCCCGGCTCCGCCATCCACGCCTCCAGCGCCTCCGCCACCGTCGCCGGCAGGCTGAATACGTCGAACACGCGCAGATGCGCCAGCACTTCCAGCGTGATGTCCTGCTCGACCAGCTGCTTGCTGCGCGGCTCGGTCAGTTTCGGAATCGCCAGCGCCGCCATCAGCTTGACCATGTCCAGCTTCTCGCGCAGCTTGGCGCTCGGCGCATGCTCGCCTTGCGGCGTCACGCCGGCCGCCAGCAGCGCGTCGATGGCCTCCTGGTTCTTCGGCTCGGCGAAGAAGTCGGCGATCGACTCCGCCACCGTGCCGCCGATATCGGGCAGCACGCGCAGCAGCGCCGCCGGCACGCGGCGTATCAGGTCGAAGCGGCCCAGCCACTCGGCCAGCGTCTTCGCGGTCGACTCGCCCACATGACGGATGCCGAGCGCGAACAACATGCGCTCCAGCGGCGGGTTCTTGCTGGCGGCGATGGCCTCCAGCAGATTGTCCGCCCACTTGGTGGCGATCTTGCCCTGCGCGACGGTCTCCGGCGTCGCGGTGGTCCCACCATCGTCGCGCTCATCGGCGAGCCGCTTCATATCCAGCAGGTCTTCCAGCTTCAGCGAGTACAGGTCGGCAACGCGCTGCACCTTGCCGTGTTCGACCAGGTTGTCGATGTAGCGGTCGCCCAGGCCCTCGATGTCCATCATGCGGCGGCCGGCGAAGTGGCGAATCGCCTCCTTGCGCTGCGCGGAGCAGAACAGACCGCCGGAACAACGCGCGATCGCCTCGCCCTCCTCGCGCACCACGTGCGAACCGCACACCGGGCAAGTCCTGGGCAGCACGTAGGCGGCCGGCTCCGGCGACGGCCGGCGCTCCAGCACCACCGCCAGCACTTCCGGAATCACGTCGCCGGCGCGGCGCACGATCACCGTGTCGCCGATGCGCACATCCTTGCGGCGTACTTCGTCTTCGTTGTGCAGCGTGGCGTTGGTGACGTTGACGCCGCCGACGAACACGGACGCCAGCCGCGCCACCGGCGTGATCGCGCCGGTGCGGCCGACCTGCACCTCGATCGCCAGCACCGTGGTCAGCGCCTCTTCGGCCGGGAACTTGTGCGCCAGCGCGAAACGCGGCGCGCGCGACACGAAGCCCAGCGTGCGCTGGTCCTGCAGCGAATTGGCCTTGTAGACCACGCCGTCGATTTCATACGGCATGGTCGGGCGGGCTTCGCCGATCTGCTTGTAATAGGCCATCAGCCCATCGTAGCCGCGCACCACCGTGCCTTCCTTCGCCACCGGCAGGCCGAGCGTGCGATACCAGTCCAGCAGCGCCGAGTGCGACGGCGGCATGTCCGCGCCTTCCAGCGCGCCGACGCCATACGAGAAGAAGCTCAGCCTGCGCGACGCGGTGATGCGCGAATCGAGCTGGCGCAGGCTGCCCGCCGCCGCGTTGCGCGGATTGACGAACTCCTTCTGGCCGGCTTCGCGCTGGCGCGCGTTCATCGCTTCGAAATCGCTTTTGAACATCAGCACCTCGCCGCGCACATCGAGGATGGCGGGCGGCGTCGGCGTGTTCAGGCGCAGCGGGATCGAGCGGATGGTGCGGATATTGGTGGTGACATCCTCGCCGGTGTAGCCGTCGCCGCGCGTCGCGGCCTGCACCAGCAGCCCGTCGACGTAACGCAGGTTGATCGCCAGGCCGTCGTATTTGACTTCCGCCGCGTATTCGACGTCGGCCGCCGCATCGAGGCCGTCGCGCACGCGGCGGTCGAAGTTCTCGATATCCTCTTCGGTGAAGCCGTTGTTCAGCGACAGCATCGGCACCGTGTGCGTGACCTGGTCGAACTGCGGCAACGGCGCCGCGCCCACGCGCTTAGTGGGCGAGTCCGCCAGCGCCAGCTCGGGGTGTTGCGCTTCGAGCTGTTGCAGCTCGATGAACAGCTTGTCGTACTCCGCGTCCGGGATGGTGGGCGCGTCTTCAACGTGATACGCGTGCAGGTGCTTGTTGAGCTCAGCGCTCAACGAAGCGATGCGCGCTTTGAAATCTACTTCCGTCATTACAATACCTTAGCTGAACAAACGCAGTGCGCGGGTGGAACCTGCCGGGATGTCGGCATCGTTCATCTCGGCGTAGAAATCCTGCACCTGGCCGGCGATCTCGCCCAGCGCCGCATCCGACAGCGGCTGGTTGTAATCGTCGACGATGGTCGCGTCCAGGCGCCCCACCAGCGATTTGGCGCACGCCACCATCGCGCCGAAGCCGTCGCGCGACGGCGCCACGCATGGCACGTCCAGCAGCAGCGTCAGGCGCGCCGTGGTTTCCTCCGCCAGCGTGACATTGGTCGACAGCGAGAACAGGAAGCCGCCTTCGCCGTCCGGCATCACGTAACGGCCGTCGGGACGCACGTCGAAGCCCTGCTTCTCCAATGCGCCCAGCAGCGTCGAAATCGCCCACGGCGCGCCGTTGCTTTGCAGATTGACGCCCAGTTGCGCGTCGTGGCCGGCGACGAAGCGGTGCAGATTGCGCGCCTCGGCCATCACTTCGATCATGTCCGGGATTTCCGGCTCGGCGCCGATTTCGTCGGCCATCGCGCGCAGGCGCGTGACCAGCTCCGAGTATTCCAGTTCGTTCAGCGCGGTGCTGCGGCTGGCCAGCTGTACGCCGCCCTGCAGCTTGGTGTAGACGCCGCCGTGCGTGATCGGTTCCCAATCGCCGCTGACGGCCAGGCCGATGTAGTGCACCGGCTTGTTGCCGACCATGCGCAGCGTTTGCAGCACCGGCAGCAGCTTGTCGCCGCGCGCCGCGCCTTCCAGCGCCAGCGGCAGCAGGCAATCGATCAGCGGATCGACCAGCGCGGTGGCTTGCTCGGCGGCCGCCGTGGACGCGGCCTTGGCGCGGGCGGCCAGCGCGGCATCGGCGGCGGCGCCGTCATCGAGATCGTCGCTACTGAACTCCGCCGCGACGGCGCCCAAGGCGGCCGCCGAAGCGGACGCCTCGCCGCCGGCCACGCCGGGCGATGCGCTGTCGAGCGAGAAGCTCGGTTCCTGGCGCGCGACAGCGGATGCCGGCGCATCGCCGGTGCGCATCAGCACATCGTCATGGTCGGTCGAGAAGGCGCGTTCCACGGTCTTCTTGGCCTTGTATTCCTGGATCTTGTTGTACGTGAAAACGCCGGCGACGAATACGCCCGCGATTCCGATCAAACTCATTTGTAGGTCTGTCATGCTGCTTGTGCCTCGGAAGCGAAGTTTGCGGCGGATTCCATATCCACCGCCACGATGCGCGATACGCCCTGCTCTTGCATCGTCACACCGATCAGTTGATTGGCCATCTCCATCGCAATCTTGTTGTGCGAGATGAAGAGGAATTGCGTATGCGCGGACATGCGCTTGACCATCCGGCAGAATCGTTCGGTATTGGCGTCGTCCAGCGGTGCGTCGACTTCGTCGAGCAGGCAGAACGGCGCCGGGTTAAGTCGGAACATCGAGAACACCAGCGCCGTCGCCGTCAGCGCCTTCTCACCGCCGGACAGCAGGTGGATGGTGGCGTTCTTCTTGCCCGGCGGCTGGGCCATGACCTGCACGCCGGAGTCGAGAATTTCATCGCCGGTCATGATCAGCTTCGCCTGGCCGCCGCCGAACAGGATCGGGAACAGCTCGGAGAAGTGACCGTTGACGCGGTCGAAAGTATCTTGCAGCAGATCGCGGGTTTCCTTGTCGATCCGCGCGATGGCGTCTTCCAGCGTGTTGATCGCCTCGGTCAGATCCGCGTTCTGCGAATCGAGGAAGTTCTTGCGCTCGGACGCCGTCGCCAGTTCGTCCAGCGCCGCCAGATTGACCGCGCCCAGCAACGAGATCGCATTGGTCAGGCGCGTCACCTCGCCCTGCAGGTAGGACGCCTTCATCTCCGGATGCAGCTTCTCGGCCAGCGCCGCCTCGTCGGCCTGCACTTCGGCCAGCTGCGCCGCGAACTGTTCCTGGTTCAGGCGCGCGGCCTGCTCCTTCAACTGCATTTCCATGATCTTGTCGCGCTGCGGCTGCAAGGCGCGCTCGGTCGACATGCGGCCTTCCTCGAACATGCGCAGCTGCTGCGCGATCTGATCGAGTTCGTGGCGCGCGTCGGACAGCGCTTTCTCCTGCCCCGTGCGACGGTCGAGCAGCTCCTGCAAGCCTTCGTTGGCGGTGCCCTGCTCCAGGCCCTCCAGCTCCATGCGGCCGGCTTCAAGACTCTCGCTCACCTGCGTGACCTGCGCGGTCGCGGTGGCGATACTGCGGCGGAATTCCTCGATCTTGCTGCGCTGGGATTTTTCCGCGAACTGCACTTCCTGCGCCGTGCGTTCCAGGTCGCGCAACGATTCGCGCGCATCGGCCAGACGCTGCTCCTTTTGCAGGAATTCGGTCTGGCCGTCTTCATGCTCGCCTTGCAGATTACCGAGCTCCATGTCGAGCTGCTCGAACTTTTCCTCGGACTCCATCTTGACCTGGGTTTGCTCTTCTTCCTGCATCGCGATTTCCGCCAGGTCGGTTTCGATCTGGTTGCTGCGCTGGTTGAAGCGCGCCTCGATCTCCGACAGCTTGACCACATCCAGTTGCAGCGTATGCACCGACGATTGCAGGCTTTGCAGCCTGGCGCGGTACTCGCCGAGGCGGCGCGTCAGCTCCGTCACGGCGGCATCGGCGCGCACCGAACGGGCGCGCGCCTCGTCGGCCAGCATCTGCTGCGCGCGCAACTGCTTGGTGATGTTGTCGATCTCCTGCTGGCGGCCCAGCATGCCGTCCTGCTCCGAGTCGGCGGCGTAGAACCGCACGCTGTCCTGGGTGACCGCATGGCCCTGGCGTGTGACGAAGCAGGCGCCGGCCGGCAGCTTGCCGCGTTCGGCGAAAGCCTCGGCGGTGTCTTCGGCGATGTAGACGTTGTGCAGCCAGTCTTGCAGCAAGCCGCGCAGACCGGGATCGTTGAGCTTCAGCAGATTCAGGAAGGGCTTCAGTCCCGCCACTTCCACCGGCGCCGGCGGCACGGCGGTCGACGGCGCGAACAAGGCCAGCTTGGCCGGCGGCGCATCGTTGAAGAAGGCCTTGGCCCACTCGATGTTCGACATCTGCAAGGCCGAGGTGCGCTCGCGCAGCACCGATTCCAGCGCGGTTTCCCAGCCGGATTCGATATTCAATTTTTGCCACAGGCGCGGCAGCGTATCCAGCTCGTGCTTTTGCAGCCACGGCGTGACCTTGCCCTGCGTTTGCACCCGTTCCTGCATCTGGCGCAGCGCGTTCAGACGCGCCTCCAGCTGCGCGTTGGCCGCCGTTTCGGCGTTGACCTGCTGCTGCGCGGCGTGACGCTCTTCTTCCAGCTTGGGTTGCTGCTCCTGCGCTTCCTCCAGCAGATAGCTCTGCTCCTCCAACGCCTGCTGCTTCTCTTCCAGCTGCATGCGCAGATTGCTCAGGTGCGTGCTGTCGGGGAGGCTCAAGCCGCTTTTCTCCTGCTGCAAACGCTCGCGCCGCACGGCCAGGCCGTTGAGGATGTTGTTGGCGTTGCGCTGATGCGCCGATTCCAGCTCCAGCTGTTGCTGCGCCTGCATGATGCGGGCGCGCGATTCGGTGCTCCTGGTCTGCGCCTCGCGCCACGACTGCTCCAGCATCGGCAGCGACTCGGCTTTTTGCTCGGCCATCATCTGCGACTGTTCGACCTTGGCCGACAGCTCCTCCAGCGTGAACTCGGCTTCCTCGATCTGGCCGCCGTACTCGGTGGCCTGCTGCTGCCATTGGTCGCGCTGCGCGGTCAACGCGGCCAGCTGCTGTTGCAGGCGGCTGCGCGATTCGATGACGAACTTGATCTGCGCTTCCAGGCTGCCGATTTCGGCGTTGGTCTGATACAGCGCGCCCTGCGCGGTGTGCAGCCGGTCGCCGGCGGCGAAGTGCCCTTGCCGCATCTGCTCCAGCGACAGCTCGACGTTGCGCAGCTTGGCGGTCTGCTCTTCCAGATCGTTCTGCGCCTGCTCGACTTCACGGAAGTATTTTTTCTGCTCGCTTTCGGCTTCCAGCTTGCGCAGCAGCCAAAGCAGTTTCTGCTTCTCTTCCTGGTCCGATTGCAGCTGGTGGAACTTGGTGGCCACGGCGGCCTGGCCTTCCAGTTTTTCCAGGTTCGAATTCAGCTCGCGCAGGATGTCCTCGACGCGCAGCAGGTTTTCGCGCGTATCGTGTAAACGGTTTTCGGTTTCGCGGCGGCGTTCCTTGTACTTGGAGACGCCGGCCGCCTCTTCCAGGAACACGCGCAACTCTTCCGGGCGCGACTCGATGATGCGGCTGATCATGCCCTGGCCGATGATGGCGTAGGCGCGCGGACCGAGGCCGGTGCCGAGGAAGATGTCCTGGATATCGCGCCGGCGCACCGGCTGGCCGTTGATGTAATAAGTGGACGTGCCGTCGCGCGTCAGCGTGCGCTTGACCGCGATCTCGGCGTACTGGCCCCATTGGCCGGAAGCCTTGCCGTCGTTGTTGTCGAACACCAGCTCCACCGACGAGCGGCCGGCGGGTTTGCGGTGGGTCGAGCCGTTGAAGATCACGTCCTGCATCGACTCGCCGCGCAGCTCGGAAGCCTTGGATTCGCCCAGCACCCAGCGCACGGCGTCGATGATATTCGACTTGCCGCAACCGTTCGGCCCCACCACGCCGACCAACTGACCCGGCACCTGGAAATTGGTGGGATCAACGAAAGACTTAAATCCCGACAATTTGATGGAAGATAGACGCACGTTGTTATCTGGACGGTGAGCTGTAAAAGTTCACAATAATACCATTTTGCGCACTAAATCAGGCCGAAAACGCATAACGATGCAAACGGGCAATCCAGTCCTTATCGCACTTCAGGTCGCGGGGCATTCCATATGGCACGGGTATAGGGATGCTCGCGGCCGGACAGGTACAGCGCGGCCTTGGTGATCCACGCTTCGGTGGGGACCGGTTCGACGCGCGGCGCTACCAGCAGCACCGGCACGCATAGTGCCACCAGCACCCGGCTCAGCGCCAGATGGTGCTCGGTGCTGGCATACCAGATGAACAGCGCCGCCACCGTCAGGCCCAGCAGGCAGCCGGTGACCGCCTCCGATACCGAATGGGCCTGCACGTAGACCCGCGATATGGCGATCAGCACGGCAAGCAGCACGCCGGCCGCGGTGCTCAACTGTCGCGCGGTCAGCGACGAGGAGCGGAAGGCCAGGAAACCGGCAACCGGAAACACGGCAGCAGCGCGCATCGCATGTCCGCTGAACCCGGCGAATTCCACCGATTCAACGCCGATGCCCCATCCGATGAAAGCGATCTTGGTGATGACCACCAGCGCCATGCCGGCGCCGAACAAGACGGCCCAGATCGCCGTCAGGCGCCAGGATTTCCCAGACAGCAACCAAACGGCGATAGCAACGCCGATCGGCCCGGTTACCGCCAAACTTCCCGCCAGACTGAGCCAATGCCACCAAATCATCATTTAATTAACCTGTTCATTATTTTGCAGTGCATCACATTATAAGCACACGCACGCGGCCTTGGGGCGAAGATTACTATGGGGAAACGACGAATTCCCGCCAACCGCGCCGCAGCAAATCGGCTCAGCCGAAGGCCGAGGCTGGCGGGTCGATGGACGCGTCGTTGTCGGCGGCGCGGGCCAGCGCTTGCGACAGCGCGACCGCGACCACCCCGTCGCTGCGCACCACCTGCGCGGTGCGCTCGCGGAAGCGTTGCGCCAGCTGTTCGCCGGACATCGAGAACGCTTCCTGCCGCGCGGCGGTCGAGAAGATATACAGCGTGCGTAGCGGGCTGATCCACGCCAGCTTGACCTTGCGGCTGCCACCGCCGTCCTGCATGAACTCCAGCCACATGCCGCGCGCCAGGCCGTCGACTTCGACGGCGGCGTCTTCGTCCTCCGCGTCCGGCGCCGGCCGGTGGACCAACGCCTCGGCGGCGGCTTTTTCCTCGGCATCGGCCTTGGCTTGCAGTTGCAACCGACGCTCGGCGGCCCGCTGCGCCACCTGCATCGAGATTTCCAGCTGGCGCTCCGGCGACATCTCGATCGGCGCTCGCACGATCGAAGCGTGGCATTCGGCCAGCTCGGCGAAGAATTGCAGCCGGTCCGCGTCCTGCCACTTGATGACGTCCAGCCACTTGTTCAACTGCGACAGCAAGCCCGGCAGCCTGGCGATCAGCTGCTTGCGCTCGTCGCCGTTGAGCTTGGGCCGCACGCTCCAGATCAGCTCGTCCATGGTGCGGGTGGCGTTGTTGACGGCGCCCGGCTTGTCGTCCTCGATACTGTAGGCGACGGTCAGCACCGATACCCACCGCTGCTCCAGGAAGGCTTCGACCACGGCGATCACTTCCCCGGTGCCGATGCGCAGCGCCACCGAATTCTTGGCCAGCTTGCCCGACTCGGCCATTTTCTCCTGCTTCAGCGCGGCCGCGATCGGCGCCGCGATGGCGGTGGCGGCGGCGCGCTCCTCGGCCTGGATCGAGGCCTCCAGTTCGTTGACCGCTTCGGTGAAGACCGACAGTTCGTGATCGTAGTCGCGGCCGACGCGGTCGACGCTGCGCTGCATCGCCTGGAACAGCGGATCGTCCGGCCCCTTGCGCTGCTCCCAGCCCATGCGCGACAGCAGATCGATCAGCCGGCGTGCCGGATGGGCGTCCTGGAAGAAGAAGTTCTTGTCGACCAGCGCGGCCTTCAGCACCGGGATCTGCAGGAAGCGGATCAGGTCGCGGATTTCCTGTGAGATGTTCTGGTCGCGGAAGACGGTGTCGAACACCGCCGACAGCAAGTCGATGGTGCTTTCGTCGTTGCGCGACAGGCTGCCCTGCGGCATGCTCTGTTTGAGGTTGGGCAGGTAGAAGACTTTGGCGGATTCGGGCGATTCGCCGGCCGGTGCTGGCCCTGGTCCTGCGGCGGCGGCCTTGCCCGATGCGGCGCCGGCCATGACGCCGAGGCCGCCGATCGAATCATAGGGCACGGCTTTTTGCAGCTGCGCCAGATAGGCCAGCAGCGGCTGCTTGCCGCCGATCTGCACCAGACGCTGCGCGTCTTCGTTGGTCAAGGCGCCGGGCTGGAAACCTTGCGCCGGACCCTGCAGCCACACGCCTCCCGCGCCCTGCACCGCACCGGCCGGCAGGCCTGCCGCAGGCACGAATCCGCCCGCCACGCCCACGCCACCCACGCCGCCGTCGCCTCCCGCCGCGCCAGCCGGTAAGCCGGTCCCGCCTGGCATCGCCACCATGACCGCGCCTGCTGGCACCGCCATCATCACGGTCCCGGCCGGCAACGGGCCGCCAGCATCGCCGGACCCCGCTCCTGGACCGAAGGCGACGCCTGACGCGGCGGCTGCGCCGGCGCCAGCGTGGCCGGCAACGCCGTGGGCAGAGGCGCCGTGGGCAGAGGCGTGACCGCCAGCCCCCGTCGCGCGCGGCGCCGCCTGCGCGCCATTCGGCGCCCAGCTGCTGCCGGCCGTCAACGCCGACATCGGCAAATCCGGAATACTCAGATCGATATCCCCGCCCGCGCTCTGGATGATGCCGCCGGCGATCCCGTCGACAATTTCCCCGGCAGCCGAACCAGCCACCTCGCTGGACGCGAAAAACTGCCGTAACTGCTGCGCCAGCGCCGCCTGGTTGCTGCGCGCGCGCGACGGCGCGGCCTTGGCGGCATCCGCCTTGCGCCCCTTGTAGCCATCGACCGAGCCCGGCAGCACTCCCTTGCTTTGCAAAGCCAGGTTCAAGGCATCAAGCATCGGCCCCAGTTCGATGAACATGCCGGGTTTGACCATCGGCTGCAACAGCGGCGCCGATTCCGGCTCGGTATCGAACTCGTTCCAGGCCTGCTGCAACGCCACCAGAAACACCTCCGGCCGGAACGGATTCTGACTCCCGCGCAAGATATCCCGATCCAACAGAAAAGCCAGCCGCACATTCAACGTCTGCAACTGATCCGCATACCGGATCTCGAACGGCTTGCTGACACCACCCAGCGCCACGCGCGTATCCATTTCCTCGAACGGCACCAGCGACAGCGGCCCGCCCTCACCCGGCTGCCCCTTGGCGGCCGGCGACAATTCGGCGATCTCCCGGCGCAACGCCTTCTCCAACATGCTGGTGGCCAGATGCAAGAAGGCGAAATTGCGGTTGCGCAGCTGATTGCCCGCGCGCAGACGCGCCTGGATCGCGCGCGTGTCGCCGTCGGTGGCGTCGATCAGCGCCCCGGCCAATCTGGTGGCCAGATCCAGATACTGATCGCCCGCGTGCTTGAGCGCGATCTTGATCAACTCCTCCAGCAAGGCATGCCGCGGCGTGACCGTCTTATTTGGCGATGCCTGCGTTGTCGGAGTTGCAACCATATATGACCTGCGGCGATGAAAAAATCAGGAATATCCCATTTTCACACAGTATTTCCATAAGGCAATACAAGAGAATCAAGAATGTGCAATTTTTCGCGTATTTTACCGATTTCCAGCAACTCCTCCCGGCGCAAACCCTGTGTTGACGCGGCTCAATAGGCAAGGTTGAGGTTTCCTTAACATAACAAGTCCGCCCGCCTTCGCCATCAAGGACGCCCCATGAAACTCCTGCATAACCTGGAAACGTCCAGCAAGCTTCTGGCCGCCTTCGCCATCGTGCTCGGCCTGACCGCTCTGCTTGGCGTCAACGCGCTGTCGCGTATGAGCGCCATCAACCACGCATCGTCGGAACTGTCCGGCAAATCGCTGCCGCAGACCATCGCCGTGCTGTCGCTGCGCAACGACTTGCTGGCATTGCGCAAACTGGAGCACGTGATCGCCGGCGACAAGGAGAGTATCGACGACGCCGCGCAAAAATTGAACGACGCCGCCTCCGCCTTGCGCGGCAACAGCGAGCAACTGGCGCGCGTACTGAGCGAGGGCCCCGCCCAGACGCAGGCGGCCGACATGCAGCGCCTGGCCGCCGCCTATCTCGCCGAACACGAGAAGCTGGCCGCGCTGGCCCGCGATGGCAAGCCGGACGAGGCGCGCGCCCTGCTCAAGGGCGCTTCACAGCAAATGCTCGATGCATTGAACGCGCAACTGGGCAAGCTGCTGGCCGGCTGCATGCAAGCAAGCCAGGAAGCGGCGCGCGCGGCCGACGAGCTATATGCCGGCGCCCGTCTCATCACCTTCAGCCTGCTCGCCATGGCCGTTGCCGGCGGCGCCTTGCTGGCGCTGTGGCTGGCGCGATCGATCTCGGCGCCGTTGCAGCACGCCATGCAGGCGGCGCAGCGCATCGCCGGCGGCGATCTCTGCGTCCGCATCGAGATCCACGGCGACAACCAGACCGGCAAACTATTGCAGGCGATGCAGCGGATGAACGACAGCCTGTTGCGCATCATCGGCCAGGTGCGCGACGGCGCCCGCGCGATCGGCGGCTCGGCGGCGGAAATCGCCGAAGGCAACCAGGATTTATCCAAGCGCACCGAGCGGCAGGCCGGCGCGCTGGAGGAAACCGCGTCGGCGATGGAGCAACTGACCGCGACCGTCAAGCAAAACGCCGGTCACGCGGTGCAGGCCAACCAGCTGGCGCTGTCGGCGTCCGCCGTGGCGGTGCGCGGCGGCGACGACGTGGCGCAGGTGGTCGGCACGATGGCGTCGATCAACGACAGCTCGAAGAAGATCGCGGAGATCATCGGCGTGATCGACGGCATCGCCTTCCAGACCAATATCCTGGCCCTGAACGCGGCGGTGGAGGCGGCGCGCGCCGGCGAACAAGGGCGCGGTTTCGCCGTGGTGGCGTCCGAGGTGCGCAGCCTGGCGCAGCGCTCGGCCGCCGCCGCCAGGGAGATCAAGGAACTGATCGCCGATTCGGTCGACAAGGTGGCGCGCGGCACGCAACTCGCCGACCAGGCGCGCAACACGATGGAGGAAGTGGTGGTCAGCGTCCAGCGCGTGACCGGGCTGATCGGGGAAATCGCCGACGCCAGCGCCGAGCAGACGGCGGGTCTGGAACAGGTGCACCACGCGATCGCGGCGATGGACCAGGCGACTCAGCAGAACGCGGCGCTGGTCGAGCAGGCGGCAGCGGCGGCGGCCTCGATGCGCGCCGAGACGGGCAAGCTCAGCCAGGCGATCGGCGCTTTCGTGCTGCCGGAGGACGCCACCGCGCAAACAACCGGACACGCGCCGGTCCCCGCCGCCACGGAGACGCGCGCAAAAAATCGCCGGCGCGGCGCACCGGCACTGCCGCTGAGCCCACCCCGCAAGGCGGCGCCGGAAGTCGAATGGGAAGAGTTCTAGCCGGCCGACACCGCGCCCGACGCCGACGCGCCTAGATGTTGGTCACCCGCTCGCCGCGCGGCGGCACGAAATCCCGCACCGCCTGAATCATTCCCACTTTCAAGCCCTCGACCGCCGTCAGGTGCAGGTCCGAATACTCGTGCGTGCGCCAGTGTTCTTCGGTCAACCGCACGTGCGTGCGCAGGATTTGCTCGGTGCGGGCATCGTCCGCCTGCAAGCCCTCGACGATGATGCGCAACGCGTCCGGCCGGGCGCCGTGCGGCGCGCTGGCGTGCGACTTGTGCACCATGAAGCGGGCGGTGTCGCTGGCGTAGCGCTCGGCGCCGGCCAGGAACAGCACCACCGCGATCGACGCCACCGCGCCGGCGTTGTAGGTGACGATCTTGATCGGCAGCTTGCTCAGGTAGTTGTACAGGCATATCCCGTCGCTGACGTAGCCGCCGTTGGACTGGATCAGGATGTGGGCGGTGGTGATGCGATCCTCGGTCATATCGGCGACGGCGTCGAAGACGCGGCGAACCATATCGCTGTTTACATCGCCGGACAAAGTGAACCACGCATGGCCCTCGGAATTGGTTTGGTCTTGGCTCATGGCTGGGCTCTCGGAAAGATTTTCATTAATTCTAGCAAATAGTTGATTTGTCAGTCTTTTACCGTACGCCTGCCGTGCGCGCCTCCTTGCCGCCAAGATTGACAATAAGGCCCTTCTGACATATATTCCCGAGTCTTGATCGGGAGAGGGCAAACTCGCGTTGCCGCCGAAGGGGCACTACCCAAAAACTCTCAGGCAAAAGGACCGATCAAGGGGCCAGTTTGGCTCAACTCTGGAGAGCGGCCGCGGCATACGCCGGCGGCCCACCGAAGGGGCGCGCGGGGATTTTCTCCCGTAATCTCTCAGGTACCAAGGACAGAGGGGTCTGCGATCATTGTGGAAACTGCTTTTTAGCCGTTCCTTGTATGTTCTGTTAACCCCTATTCGATTTGGACCGAGGAATCATGACGCTCAAAGCCACCCCACTCAACAATGCCCACCGCGCCGCCGGCGCCAAGATGGTCGACTTCGGCGGTTGGGACATGCCGGTCAACTACGGCTCGCAGATCGAAGAACACAACGCCGTGCGCACCGACGTCGGCATGTTCGACGTGGCCCACATGTGCGTGGTCGACATCAAGGGCGACAACGTGCGCGCCTTCCTGCGCGGCCTGCTGGCCAACAACGTCGACAAGCTCCAGGTCTCGGGCAAGGCGCTGTACTCCTGCATGCTCAACCCGCAAGGCTTCGTCATCGACGACCTGATCGTCTACTTCATCAGCGAGAGCTGGTTCCGCCTGGTGGTCAACGCCGGCACCGCCGAAAAAGACGTGGCCTGGATGCAGCAGCAAAACGCCGCCACCAACAGCGGTGTGACGATCACCCAGCGCCGCGATGGCGACAACGCCATGGCGCTGATCGCCGTGCAAGGCCCGAACGCCCGCGCCAAGGTGTGGGAAGTGATCCCTGAATCGAAAGCCGGCAGCGCCGACATGAAGCCGTTCAACGTCGCATTCGCGCAAAGCCCAATCTTCGGCGAGGCGATGATCGCCCGCACCGGCTACACCGGCGAAGACGGCTTTGAAATCGGCGTCGCCGCCGAGCAGGCCGAGAACCTGTGGAACGCGCTGGTCGCCGCCGGCGTCAAGCCGGCCGGCCTGGGCGCGCGCGACACGCTGCGCCTCGAAGCCGGCATGAATCTGTACGGCCAGGACATGGACGAAACCGTCAACCCGCTGGACGCCGGCCTGGCCTGGACCATCGACCTGGTCTCCGAGCGCGACTTCATCGGCAAGGCGGCGCTGCAGGCGATGGGCCAGAACGCCCAATTCGTCGGCCTGATCCTGCGTGAAAAAGGCGGCGTGCTGCGCGCGCACCAAAAGGTCATCGTGGCCGGCAGCGATGCCACCGGCGAAATCACCAGCGGCACCTTCAGCCCGTCGATGCAGCAGGCGATCGCCCTGGCGCGCGTGCCGAACGGCGTCAACGTCGGCGATACCGTGCAGGTCGAGATCCGCGACAAAAAACTGGCCGCGTCTGTGGTTAAATTGCCGTTCGTGCGCAACGGTAAAATCCTGGCTGTCTAACCTCTCACCCCTCTGGAGCTTTACATGAACATTCCTGCAGATCTGAAGTACACCGAATCCCACGAGTGGGTCCGCGCCGAGGCCGACGGCACCGTCACCGTCGGCATCACCGAATACGCGCAGGACGCGCTGGGCGATATCGTCTTCGTCGAACTGCCGAAAGTCGGCAAGAGCTACACCGCTGGCGACGACGCCGCCGTGGTGGAATCGGTCAAGGCCGCCAGCGACATCTACGCGCCGGTATCGGGCGAAGTCGTGGCCGTCAACGAAGACGTGGCCAGCGCGCCGGAATCGATCAACAGCGACGCCTACGCGGCATGGCTGTTCAAGATCAAGCCGACCGACGCCGCCGCCATCGACGGCCTGCTCGACGCAGCCGCCTACGGCAAGACCACCGGCGCTTAATGGCGCGTGAAGGCCAGCCCTGTGCTGGCCTTTTTGCTTTTCCATCTTGCCCGCGTCCGCGCCGGCATCCCGCATTTCTTTAGCCCAGACAAATCATGACTCGCACCAGCCTGACCCAACTCGAAGCCCGCGACGCCTTCATCGCCCGCCACATCGGCCCCGACGCCGCAGAACAGGACGCCATGCTGTCCGTCCTCGGCTACGCCTCGCGCGCCGCCCTGATCGACGCCCTGGTCCCCGCCAACATCCGCAACCAGGGCACGCTGGCCCTCGGCCAATACTCGCAGCCGATGCCGGAACAGGAAGCGCTGACCAAGCTGAAAAAGATCGCTTCGAAAAACAAGGTGCTCAAGTCGCTGATCGGCCAGGGCTACTACAACACGCTGACGCCAGGCGTCATCCTGCGCAACATCTTTGAAAACCCGGCCTGGTACACCGCCTACACGCCATACCAGCCTGAGATCTCGCAAGGCCGCCTGGAAGCGATCCTGAACTTCCAGCAAACCATCACCGACCTGACCGGCATGGGCATCGCCAACGCCTCGATGCTGGACGAAGGCACCGCCGCCGCCGAAGCGATGACGCTGATCCAGCGCGTCGGCAAATCGAAATCCCAAGTGTTCTACGTCGCCGACGACGTGCTGCCGCAAACCCGCGAAGTGGTCGAAACCCGCGCCAAGCCGCTGGGCATCGAAGTCAAGAGCTTCCACCCGGCCGAACTGGCCGACATCGGCGAAGCCTTCGGCGTGCTGCTGCAATACCCTGGCGTGAACGGCGTGGTGCGCGACTACAAGGCCGGCGTCGAAGCCATCAAGGCCAAGGGCGCGATGGTGGTGGTCGCCGCCGACCTGCTGGCGCTGACCATGCTCACGCCTCCGGGCGAATGGGGCGCCGACGTCGTGGTCGGCAACAGCCAGCGCTTCGGCGTACCGCTGGGCTTTGGCGGCCCGCACGCCGGCTACCTGTCGACCCGCGACGAATTCAAGCGCAGCATGTCCGGCCGCCTGGTCGGCGTCACCATCGACGCCCAGGGCAACAAGGCCTACCGCCTGGCGCTGCAAACCCGCGAGCAGCACATCCGCCGCGAAAAAGCCACCTCCAACATCTGCACCGCGCAAGTGCTGCTGGCGGTGATGGCGTCGATGTACGCCGTCTACCACGGCCCGAAAGGCCTGCTGCAGATCGCCAAGCGCGTGCACCGCTTCACCGGCGTGCTGGCGTCCAACCTGAAAACGCTGGGCTACACCGTCACCAACGACACCTTCTTCGACACGCTGACCATCGCCGTCAAGAACGCCGAACAGCTGCACGCCTCGGCCCACTCGCACGGCGTCAACCTGCGCGTGATCGACGCCTCGCACGTCGGCATCTCGCTGGACGAAACCACCACCCGCGAAGACATCGCGCTGCTGTGGACCGTGTTCGCGCACCCGGTCGGCGGCCCGGCCCACGGCCCGGATTTCGACACCGTCGAAGCGGCTATCGAGCGTTCCTTCCCTGAAGCGCTGGCCCGCACCAGCGAGTACCTGTCGCACCCGGTGTTCAACCGCTACCACTCCGAAACCGAAATGCTGCGCTACCTGCGCGGCCTGGCGGACAAGGACCTGGCGCTGGACCGCACCATGATCCCGCTGGGTTCGTGCACCATGAAGCTGAACGCCACCTCGGAAATGATCCCGGTCACCTGGCCTGAATTCTCCAACATCCACCCGTTCGCGCCGGACAGCCAGACCGTCGGCTACCGCGAAATGATCGCGCAACTGGAAGAGATGCTGTGCGCGCTGACCGGCTACGCCGCCGTCTCGCTGCAGCCGAACGCCGGTTCGCAGGGCGAGTACGCCGGTCTGCTGGTGATCCAGGCCTACCATCAATCGCGCGGCGAAGGCCATCGCAACATCTGCCTGATCCCGTCGTCGGCGCACGGTACCAACCCGGCATCGGCCAACATGGTCGGCATGCAGGTGGTGGTCACCGCCTGCGACGCCAGCGGCAACGTCGACCTGGCCGACCTGAAGGCGAAAGCCGAACTGCACTCGAAGAACCTGGCCTGCGTGATGGTGACCTACCCGTCCACCCACGGCGTGTTCGAAGAAGGCATCCAGGAACTGTGCGAAATCGTTCACGGCCACGGCGGCCAGGTCTACATCGACGGCGCCAACATGAACGCGCTGGTCGGCGTCGCGGCGCCCGGTTCGTTCGGCGGCGACGTCTCGCACCTGAACCTGCACAAGACCTTCTGCATCCCGCACGGCGGTGGCGGTCCCGGCGTCGGCCCGATCGGCGTCGGCGCGCACCTGGCCAAGTTCCTGCCGAACCAGCGTTCGAACGGCTATATCCGCGACAACGCCGGCATCGGCTCGGTCAGCGCCGCGCCGTACGGCTCGGCCAGCATCCTGCCGATCTCGTGGATGTACATCGCGATGATGGGCGCCGAAGGCCTGACCGCCGCGACCGAAACCGCGATCCTGAACGCCAACTACATGGCGCGCCGGCTGTCGCCGCACTACCCGGTGCTGTACTCGGGCCACGACGGCCTGGTGGCGCACGAGTGCATCATCGACCTGCGTCCGCTGCAGGACGCCACCGGCATCAGCAACGAAGACGTCGCCAAGCGCCTGATGGACTTCGGCTTCCACGCCCCGACCATGAGCTTCCCGGTGCCGGGCACGCTGATGATCGAACCGACCGAAAGCGAATCGAAGGCCGAGATGGACCGCTTCATCGACGCCATGGTCACCATTCGCGGCGAGATCGCCAAGGTGGAAAGCGGCGAATTCGACAAACTGGACAACCCGCTGAAATTCGCCCCGCACACCGCCGAAGTGCTGACCGCCGACGTCTGGGAACGCAAGTACAGCCGCGAAGTGGCGGCCTACCCTGTGCCGTCGCTGCGCAAGCAGAAATACTGGCCGCCGGTCGGCCGCGCCGACAACGTCTACGGCGACCGCAACCTGTTCTGCGGCTGCGCGCCGATGAGCGACTACGAGTAAATCGCCAGCCGCGCGGGTCCGCCCGCGCAGCCACCAGCCCGGCACGGTCGCCCGACCCTGCCGGGTTTTTTTATCTTTTTGAAAATAACGTTTGACTCGATATCACGTGTCAGCTATTCTTTACACATGAAATCGAAAACGCCAAACCTAACCGGAGACCAGCTGCTGGCCATGCTGGCGGCGCTATCGAATCCGCACCGGCTGCGCATCGTGGCGGCGCTGACGTCCGGCGGCCGCAATTACGTCAGCCAGCTGGCGCGCGAACTGGGCATCAGCCGCCCGTTGCTGCATCTGCATCTGCAAAAGCTGGAGGACACCGGCCTGGTCACCAGCAAACTGGAACTGTCCGCCGATGGCAAGGCGCTGAATTTTTTTGAAGTACCGGATTTCAGCGTCGAAATCACACCGGCGCTGATCGCCGAGGCGGCGCAGTCCCTGTCCACCAATCCCGAACCATAGAGGCACTTATGTCCGAACCCATCTACCTGCTGACGATCTTCCTGCTGCCAGTGACGGTGCTGCTGATTTTCGCCATGCGCTTCGTGGCGCAGACCAAGCAAGCCAAGCTGCGCCAGCAGAGCGACGACGATTACCGCCAGCTGGCCGAGCGCAGTATCGCCGCGCAGGCTGAAACGGCGGCCGCGCTGGCCGACCTGAAGTCCCGCATCATCACGATTGAAAAAATTCTGAAAGAAGTCGAGTAATCCAACCTAAGGAGCTTCGCCATGCAACCAGTATCGCTGACCCGTCTGTATATGTTGAGAATCGTGTACCTGATCATCGCCGTCGGCCTGGGCCTGGTGATCTGGCCCGGCGTGATCCACCACGAGCAACCATGGAGCGTGGCGCAGGGCTTCGTCAATTGCATGTTGGCGGCGTTCGGCCTGCTGTGCGCGTTGGGCATCCGCTACCCGCTGCAAATGCTGCCGGTGCTGCTGTGGGAACTGACCTGGAAGACGATCTGGCTGCTGGTCGTCGCGCTGCCGGCCTGGCGCGCCGGTCCGCTGGACCAGGCGATGATGGAGAACCTGTTCGCGGTCGGCATCGTCGTCATCATCCCGATCGCCATGCCATGGGGCTACCTGATCGAGAAATACCTGAAACAGCCGAGCGACCGCTGGAGCCGTTCAGTGTCGAACTGAGGCCAGCCGCAGCCGCACAGCGCGCGGCGAGTCGCCGGGACGGCGCGGGTGCGGCGGTTCGACGCCCTCGTCCAGCTTGAACATCGCCACCGCCTCCGACAAATACAGCGCCTGCCGCTGCAAGGTGCTGGCCGCCGCAGCGGCCTGCGCCACCAGCGCCAGATTCTGCTGCGTCACCTGGTCCATGCCGACGATCGCCTGCCGCACGCCAAGCACACTTTGCGCCTGTCCCGCGCCGGCGTCGCCGATGCGGCCGATGATGTCGCCCACCTGCTGCACCGAGCTGACGATGTCCACCATGCTCAAGCCCACCTCCTCCACCGAGCGGCTGCCGCCTTCGATCTGCGCCGCCGACTCGGCGATCAAGGCCTTGATCTGCTGCGCCGCGCTGGCCGAGCGCTGTGCCAGCGTACGCACCTCGCCCGCCACCACCGCAAAGCCGACGCCGTGCTCGCCGGCGCGCGCCGCCTCCATCGCCGCGCTCAGCGCCAGCAGGTCGGTCTGCACCGCCAGGCCGTCGATGACGCCGACGATCTCCACCACCTTGCGGGTGCTGCCGCTGATCGAGGCCATCGTCACCACCAGCCGCTGCACCACACTGCCGCCGCGCGCCGCGAAGCTGTTGGCGCACAGCGCCAGCTGCCTGGCCAGCTGCGCGTGGCTGGCTGCCTGGGTGACGTCGTCGCTGAGCTGCTGCACCGCGCCCCCAGCCTGCGCCAGCGCGCCAGCCTGCTCCCTGGTCCGCCGCGTCAAGCCGGCGCTGCCCTGCGCCAGCTCGCGCGAGGCGCTGTCGATCGATTGCGCCGAGGCCAGGATGGTCTTGAGCGTGGTGTTCAGGTTGCGGATGCTGGTGTCGAGCGCGCGCGCCGTCTCGCCGATTTCGTCCTGGCCGTAAGTCCGCTGCCGCACCGTCAGATTGCCCTCGGCCAGATCGACGGCGGCGGCGCCGATCTCGCGCACCTCCTCCAGCATCGCGTTGCGCACCGCCATGGTCACCAGCAGCGACAAGGCGATCGACAGCGCCACCACAATCGGCATCCACGTCGACAGAATCCGGAAGTCGGTCTCGGCGTCGGCGTAGGCGCGCTCGCTCAGGCTTTGCTCCAGCCGCGCCAACTCGTCCAGCCGCAGCGACACCACATCGAACGCGCGCTCCGCCTTGGCCATGGCGTTGGCGGCGATCGACTGATCGGCCATCGCCAACTCGATCACGTCGGCGATCGCCTTGACGTACAGCGCGTGCGCCGCCTGCGACTGCACCACGAAACGGCGCTCGGCCGGATCGGCCTGTACCGCCATCTCCAGTTGCGTGAACTGGCGGTCGAGCGCCGCGTGGCGCACGTGGATGCCGCGCACCAGCGCGTCGACGCGCGGCGGCGAGAAGCTGCCGTTGATCCAGGTAAGCAGCTGGTAGATCTCGGCATGCGCGCGATTGGCGCCGATCACCAGGTCGGCGGCCGCCTTCAGCCGCGCGGCGCGTTGCTGCACCATGTTGTCGAGCGACTGGTTCTGCCGCAGCAGCCCGAGATAGGCGCCGGCCGACAGCACCACCAGCAAGATCAGGACGACGCCCGGCGCCAGCAACAGCTTGGGGCCGATCCGGAGTTTGCCGAGCAGGTAGCGCACGATGTTCAAGGCAGGCAGAAGCACATCGACACTACGGATCCAATCAAGGCGCGCATGATTCCCCCCGGCAGGTAAGATGTTGTAATCTACGCTGCCTGCCACAATGCAATCTTGCGTTGTGTCAATTTCCACGGCGCGTCACCAAGAAACAACAGGAGCGACATGAAAGCATCGACCAAGGCAGCGCTGATCTCGGCGCTGGTGTTTCCCGGACTGGGCCACCTGGTGCTGCGCAAGGGCAAACGCGGCCTGCTGTTCATCGTGCCGGCGGCGCTGGCGGTGTTCTACCTGCTGCGCTCGGTGCTGCAACTGGTGGACCAACTGATGGAGGAAGTCAACCGAGGCACGCTGCCGCTGGATCCGGCCTTGATCCTGGAGCGGGTCAACGCCGCCGGCGGCGACAACTTCGCCACCAATCTGGCGTCGCTGGTGTGCATCGTGTGCTGGGTCGGCGCCATCGCCGACGCCATTTGGTTGGGACGCCGCAACGCCAAATAGCATAGCCAGATGATCCTGACGAATCTCCCGTCCCGACGGCGCGCCAAAGCCGCCGCCTGCGCCCTGGCGCTGCTTCCCCTGACCGCCCACGCCGGCCGGCCGATGACGGTGGACGATGCCGCCATCGTCGCGCCGGGCCTGTGCCAGCTGGAGACCTACGCGCTGCACGACGCGCGGCACAACGAATACTGGGCGACGCCGGCCTGCAATATCGGCGGCGACTGGGAGCTCGGCATCGGCCGCTCCGGGGGCGGCGACGCGCACTACGGCCGGGTGCAGGCCAAGACCGTGTTCAAGCCGCTGGAGACCGGCGGCTGGGGCATCGGCCTGGTGCTGGCCGACCAGTTCCGCAGCGGACGCGGACTGGAGGGCGATGTATCGGCCAATGTACCGCTGAGCATCTCGCTGGCAGGTGACTCGGTGCTGGTCCACTTCAACACGGGCCTGATGCGCACTCGGGCTCAGCGCAGCACCGATGCCATCTGGGGCGTCGGCGCCGAGTTCAAGCTCAACGAGCGCAACTCGCTGACGGCGGAAGTCTTCGGCCAGCAGCGCAACGGCTCGCGTTATCAACTGGGTTTTGCCCACGCGCTGATACCGGACCGGCTGCAAGTCGACGCTTCCTGGAGCCGGCGCCTGACGGCGCGCGGCGCCGGAGAACAGGCCGTCACGCTCGGCCTGATCCTGCAATCCAATTAACGCGCCAGTCGTCCCGCCGGCAATACCGGCGGCAGCGCCACCAACCACCGCCAGCGCAGGGCCAGTCCAGCCGCCGACGCCAGCAACACACCGCCGCCGGCCCATCCCCAGGGGAACGCCGGCAACATCTCTTCCACCCACAGCGCCGCGATGCAGGCGGTGACCAGCAATACCGTGCCGGCAATCGTCACCACTTCGCCGGACTGCCGCGACATGACCGCATAGTTGCGCAGCACCAGGCCGGCGACCGGCAGCATCAGCGCCGCCAGCATAAAGGTGATGCCGCGTAGCTGGCCGAAGGTGGCGAGATCGATACACATCGCGCATGCCAATGACAACAGCCATAGCCGCAGGCTGCGGAACAGCAGCGTTCCCGCCAGCACCCGGTTGATCCGCGCCGTCGGCGGAGCCGCCGGCGTCAAGCGGTACAAGGCCTGCTCGGCGCTATGACGCACCACATTCGCCGACGCGGTGACCGCGTAGATCAGCATGGCCAGCAGCACGCAGCCCTGCATGGTCGAGCTGCTGACCAGCACCACATTCGAGCTTCCCTGGCCGGTCAGCTCGCGTCCGACCAGCACCATCACCAGCGTGGTAACCAGCATGTAGATAATCGCGCCGCCGTCGTGCGCCTTGCGGCCCAGCGCATGCATCATCATCCGTCCCTGCGAGGCGCCGCCCCGGCTGTCGCGCCGCAGCGCGGCGTCGTAGGCCAGCCGCAGCCACGCCATCCAGCGCGCGCCCCCTGGGACGTCGGCCAGCGCCCCCCGGATCCGCGCCTGCTGGCGGCCAAGACGCCGATGCCATGCCCAGTGGCGGTCGCCGCCCTGCGGAAACACGGCCTGCACGCCCAACACGCCGAGCAAGGCCATTACGATCACGCCCACTCCGGCCACCACCGGCTCGCCGATGGCATTGGTGGTTTCGAACAGCATGTGCATCGGCCGGTTATTGTTGGTCACCGAGGCGATGATCACCACCGACGGGAAGAAATTCAACGCATAGTAGCGGTTCGCGAACAAAATGTAGACGCTGAGCAGCCCGGCGCCGACCAACGCATAGCCGGCGTGGCCGTACAGCAGCGTGGTCAGGGCGGCCGTCAACAGCGTACACGCGGCGAACAGCAGCGCGGTCAGCGTCATCAGCCGGCTGCGCAGGCCGGGCACCAGACAGGCGTAGGCCGGCTGGTTCTGCTGCGCCGCGTTTTTCAGGAAGGCGCCGCTCCACATGTAGCCGGCGCCGCCGACCAACAAGATCAATATTGCCGGTCCGAACGGCGGCTGTCCGAATTTCATCGCGAACAGCAGCTCGCCGATGGCGCACAGGGCCATGAAGACCGTCAGGCGCAGCAGCACGCGGCTGGCGCAGCGTTCGCGCATCACCTGGCCCAGCAGCTGGCCATAAGCGTTGGTGGCGCTCATTTCGTCACCTCGACGAACAGATCCTCCAGGCTCAGCGTTTCCACCCGCAACTCGGGACCGGCGCGCAGCGCCGCCGCCTCGGCTCCGCTCAGTCGCGCCAGGATGCTGACGCCGCCGCCGGCGTCCTGCTGACGGCGGATCTCGTCGCTGAAACGCAGCCCGGCCAGCGCCGCGCCGGTGCCGGTGATGCGGTGTGCGCTTTCCAGCAACTCATCCAGCGGCGCCTGGAGCGTGATCTTGCCGCCTTGTAGGAACGCCACGTCCAGCGCGACGCGCTCCAGGTCGGACAGGATGTGGGTGGAAAAGATCACCGTGGTGTCGCGTTCGATGACGCCGTCGACCAGCTCATGCAGGAAATCGCGGCGGCCGACCGGGTCCAGGCTGGCGACCGGCTCGTCCAGCACCAGCAGTTTCGGATCGTGGGCCAGCGCGCGGATGATGGACAGACGCTGCTTTTCGCCGCCGGAAAGCTTGCCGATTTGCTTATGCGCCGCCTCGCCGCCGAAGCCCCAGCGCTGCATCAGGCCATCGACCTTGGCCGCGTTCCAGCGCGGATACAGCGCCTTGAAATAATCTAAAAGTTGCACGGGCGTCAACCATTCGAACAGCTCGGACGTCTGCGGCACGTAGCCGATGTCGGCGCGCGCCTGATCGCTCAGCGCCGTCACCGGCTCGCCGAACAGCGTGCTCGCGCCACCGTCCGCTTCGCGCAGGCCGAGCAGGCATTCCAGCAACGTCGATTTGCCGGCGCCGTTACGCCCCAACAGGCCGACCACCTTGCCCGGTTCGATATTCCAATTAACGCCTTGCAATACCTGCTGTTTGCTAAATGCCTTATGCAAACCGTTTATCTCGACGATGGAAGGTTTCATTTCTGTTCCTTAAGAATTTTAGCAAAAAGAGTAATCACCGCTTCTGGATCGAGTTCAAGCTGACGGGCCTCGGCGGCCGCGCGTTCCAGCGTTGGACGTAATAAATGCTCGCGATCCTGCCGTATCGGCGTCTGACGCTCAGCCACCAGCATGCCTATTCCGCGCGAGCGGCTCAATAAACCCTCGGTTTCCAGCATGTTATAAGCCTTGGAAACCGTCATCGGATTGACCGCCAACGTCAGCGCCACATCGCGCACGGACGGCAATATGTCGCCGGGTTTTAAGACGGCGGCGGCGATTAAACGCCGGACCTGTTCAATTAATTGCCGGTAAATAGGATCGGAGGCGCCGGTCGCTATTGAAAACAGTGTGGCGGTGTGGGTAGCCATGGCGTGTCGTATTTGTGTATTAGTTGAGTAATACAGTAGGCGAAGATGCGAGCCGTGTCAAGCACAAAATCCGAGCTGAGCCAGGAACTGGCTGGAACACGCCAATCGTTGGCACAGCTGTCCAAGGGAGGCGGGCGCATCGGGGCGAACGGTGGCTTTGGGTGCGTCAACGCACGGCTGCGACGCGCGGTCGGTCTATACTGTTTTGAATTGCTGATTAAGGAAAACCATGCGCATCGCGACATTCAACGTCAATGGTATCGGCAGCCGCCTGCCCGCCCTATTGCAATGGCTGGATGAAACCCAGCCGGACGCCGTCTGCCTGCAGGAATTGAAAGCGCCGCAGGAGAAATTCCCTGAAGCCGCGATTAACGATGCCGGTTATCAAGCGATATGGCACGGACAAAAAAGTTGGAATGGCGTGGCGATTTTGTCGCGTGGCGCCGCGCCTATCGAAACCGGTCGCGGATTGCCGGGTGATCCGGAAGACCTGCAAAGCCGTTATATCGAAGCGGTGGTGAATGGCGTATTAATCGCAGGCTTATATCTGCCCAACGGAAATCCCGCCCCCGGACCCAAATTCGATTACAAGCTGCACTGGATGGAGCGCTTGATTACGCATACCGCCAGATTGCTGGACAGTGGCGGGCCGGTTATCCTGGCCGGCGACTTCAATGTTATTCCCACCGAATTCGACGTCTATAAACCCGAGCGCTGGGTCGACGACGCGCTGTTCCGGCCCGAGACACGCACCGCGTTTGCGCGGCTGATGGCGCAGGGCTGGACCGACGCGCTGCGCACCATGCACCCGGAAGAAAAGATCTACACCTTCTGGGACTACTTCCGCAACGCCTACGGCCGCGACGCCGGCCTGCGCATCGACCACCTGCTACTTAGCCCATCGCTGGCCCCGTCGCTGAAGGCGGCCGAGGTCGACCGCGACGTGCGCGGCCGGGAAAAGCCGAGCGACCACGCCCCGGTGTGGGTGGAACTGGACCTGGGCGACAACTGAATCCGGGGTCAGAGCTAAAAACTGGACACGGGCTCTACCGTAGCGGTCGCTACGGTAGAGCCCGTGTCCAGTTTTTAGCTCTGACCCCGGAGTTTTAGGACAGCTTGGCGGAGTGCTCGCGGGTGGCGTGGAATTGCAGCTTCGGCCAGCGTTCCTGCGTCAGCCGCAAGTTCACGCCCGAGGTCGCCAGGTAGGCCAGGTTGCCGGCGGCGTCGTAGGCGACGTTGTGGCCCAGCGCGTCTTCGAAGTCGGACAGCGCTTTCTTGTCGTCGCTCGATACCCAGCGCGCGCTGCTGATGCTGGTGCCTTCGAACACGGCGTCGACGCCGTATTCGTTCATCAATCGGCTCGCCACCACTTCAAACTGCAGCACGCCGACCGCGCCCAGCACCAGCTCGCCACCCTGCAACGGCTTGAAGACCTGCACCGCGCCCTCTTCGCCCAGCTGCTGCAAACCTTTGTGCAGTTGTTTGATTTTTAACGGGTTGCGGATCCGCACCGAGCGGAAGAAGTCCGGCGCGAAGTATGGGATGCCGGTGAAGGTCAGCATTTCGCCTTCCGAGAACGAGTCGCCGATCTGCATGTTGCCGTGGTTCGGCAGGCCGATGATGTCGCCGGCGTACGCCTCTTCCACCTGCTCGCGCGACGATGCCATGAAGGTCACCACCGACGATACCTTGATCTCGCGCCCCAGGCGCAAATGCTTGACCTTCATGCCGCGCTCGAAACGGCCCGAGCAGACGCGCAGGAAGGCGATCCGGTCGCGGTGCGCCGGGTCCATATTGGCCTGGATCTTGAACACGAAGCCGGTGAACGGCTGCTCGGTCGGGTCGACCGCGCGCACCGTGGCGTCGCGCTCGCGCGGCGCCGGCGCCCAGTCGACCAGCGCCGACAAAATCTCGCGCACGCCGAAGTTGTTGATCGCGGAGCCGAAGAACACCGGCGTCTGCACGCCGGCCAGGAACTGCTCCAGGTCGAACGGGTGCGAGGCACCGTGCACCAGCTCCACTTCCATCTTCAGCTGGTCCATCTCCAACGGGAACATTTCCACGAGGCGCGGGTTGTCGATGCCTTTGATGATCTCGAACGCGCCGTCGGCTTTTTCCTCGCCGGCCTTGAACAGCATGATCTCGTCGTTCAGCAGGTGGTACACGCCGCGGAAGTTCTTGCCCATGCCGATCGGCCAGGTCACCGGCGCGCATTGGATCTTCAGCACCGATTCCAGCTCGTCCAGCAATTCCAGCGGGTCGCGGGTTTCGCGGTCCATCTTGTTCATGAACGTGACGATCGGGGTGTTGCGCATGCGGCAAACGTCCAGCAGCTTGATGGTCTGCGCTTCCACACCCTTGGCGGCGTCGATCACCATCAGCGCCGAGTCGACCGCCGTCAGCACCCGGTAGGTGTCTTCCGAGAAATCCTGGTGGCCGGGGGTGTCGAGCAGGTTGACCACGTGGTCGCGGAATTCGAACTGCATCACCGACGAGGCCACCGAAATGCCGCGCTGCTTTTCGATCTCCATCCAGTCCGAGGTGGCGTGGCGCCCCGATTTGCGCGCCTTGACCGTGCCGGCCATCTGGATCGCGCCCGAGAACAGCAGCAGCTTTTCGGTCAGCGTGGTTTTACCCGCATCCGGGTGGGAAATGATGCCGAAGGTGCGGCGGCGCTGTACTTCGCGCGCGATCAGCGCCGGCGTTTTACCGCTGGGCGCCGCGCTGACGTCGTCGTTGTTATCGGGGATAGTGTTGTCGGTATCGTTGACCATGTGTTCGCGATCTGAGGCGTTTCTGCAAACCCTCGATTATACCGGCACTTGGCGCCGCCGTCGGAACTGTTTCGCGGCGGCGCCCTCCCCCTACTCGCCCTTGACCCGGCGCCAGCCGACCCGGTGCGCGTCGGCGGTGTACAGCTCCTTGGTCTTGACGGTGGCGTTGCTGCCGTCGGCGAAGGTGGTGATCAGCTTCAGTTGCCCGCTCGGCAGGCGGACGATGATGAAACCGACCGCCGCCGAGGTGGTCGACAGCGTGCTGCCGGCCGGGTCGCCGTTGACGCCCTGGCCGTTGCAGACGTTCACTTGGTACAGATTGCTGGTGCCGCCCACCGAGCACGCCGACGACGACGACGGCACGTTGGTCACCACGTTGGCCACGCCGCTGACGATTTGCGGATCCAGGTTCATGCGTTCGCCCGGATTGAGCTTCCAGTCGAAATACCAGCCGTTCTTCTGCGTCAGGTCGACCTGGTTGCTGGTCACCGCGTAGGTCACCACATTGCTGGCCGATCCCTTGATGCTCAGCGTCTGCTCCACCATCGTGCTGTTGGGAATGGTGCCCTGCGCCACCCCGCTGTCCTTGAGCACGTACAGGCTCTGGACGTCGGTGTTGCTGGTGTCGGTCACGTCCAGCAGCCGGCCGGTGCCGAACAACACCACGCGCGAGGCCGTCACCTTGGTGCTGCTGACGCCCGAGGCGTCGGTGGTGGTCACCGGCACGCCGCACTGGGTCACGTCCGGCCGCGTGGTGATCGGCTTCTTCAGCCCGGCGTCGCCCATCTTCAGTACGTTCACCACGCCGACGTCGCTGGTCAGGTCGAAGCGCCACATCTTGCCGGTGTTGTCGCCGCCGTACACATAGGTGACGCGGGCGTCGGCCAGCGGGTCGTCGCTGATCGCGGTGATCTTGGCCAGCCCCGACGGCGTGGTGGTGTCGCCCTCGCCGGTGGATTTCTTGGCCAGCACCTTGCCGGTGCCGACTTCGACGATGTACAGCATGCCGACGCCGTCGCCCTGGCCGTAGCCGTCGGTGCCGGGAATGTTGTTGTAGCCGGAGGTCAGGAACACCACCCAGCGCTCCGCGCCGCTGCCGTCCTTCCAGGTGCCGAACTGCGGATTGCCGAAGCTCAGGCCGAAGTTCTTGTCGTTGTTGGTCGGGCAGACCGCCGGATCGGCGCACAGTTCCCACAGCACCTTGGGCGCTTTCTCGTCGGTGATGTCGAGCGCGTAGAAGCCGCGGCCGCCGGCGTTCAGGCCGCCGACCAGCACCGTCTTCCAGGCGCCGCCGATCATCACGTCGGCCACTTCGGGCGAGCCGTCGGCGGTGAACTGGTGGTTGGTGCCGTAGGTGGTGCTGGCCAGCGCCGCCAGCTTGCTCATGGTGATGCGCGGCACATAGGCCCAGCGCTCGGCGCCGGTCGCCGAATTGAAGGCGTGCAGCATGCCGTCGTTGGCGGCGACGTACACGGTACCCTCGCGCAGCGTGGTCTTGTCCTTGAAGATGGCGTAGGCGGTGTCCGAATAACTGTTGGTCGATGCCCGCACGAAGGCCGGCTTGGACGAGGCGATGTCGCCCACCACGATCGGCACCGCGGTGCCGGCTGCGTTGGTGGTGGAACTGTAGGCGCGGAACAGCGTGTCGTCGGCGTAGGTCTGCACGCCGCGCAGCCAGTTGACCAGGTTGGCGCCGCTGTTGACGATGGCCTTGTCGGCCGCCGACAGCAGCGTGCATTGCGCCAGCAGGCTGCATTTGTTTTCGAACCAGCCCTTGGTGGTGGCGTCGGCCGACATATTGCTGAACAAGAAGTCCACCGGATCGGAATTCGGCGCCGCGTTGGCCGGCATCATGTAGATCTTGCGGGTCGCCTGCGCGCCGACCGTGCTGCTGGTGTTCCAGCTGGCCGTGGCCGAGACGTTGCCGGTGCTCGGATCGATCTTCTTGTCGGTCAGCTCGCCGTACCAGCGCACCGTGGTGAAGGTGGCGGAGAAGATGTCGTTGTCGGTCAGCGTGATGTTCGGGGTCGAGGTCGCGGCGGCGGCGGCCGAGCCGACCCGCACCTGCATGTTCGACAGCGCTTCGCTCAGGCCGTTGATGACGTCCTTCGGATCCTGCGCGCTGAAGTACTTGCCGTGGCCGTTGATGGCGGCGTGCCACAGATCGTCCACCCGTTCCTGCACGGTGCTGGCGGTGTTGGTGGTGTCCGGATTCGGCCAGACATAGGGGCCGTTGCCGTTCCATGGACAGCCGGTCGGCGCCTGCGTGATCAGGTTGTAGAAGTCGCCGCCGCTCTTCGGCGCGGTGTCGTAGGCCGGCTCGTAGTTCATGACGCCGTCCACGCCCAGACCCAGCGTGTAGGTGTTCATGTGCAGGTGGGTGTTCTCGCCGTTGGCGGCCGGCACCGAGCCCGGCCGCGTCATGTCCGGCTCCAGCGTCGGCCGCAGCGACACGGTGGTGGTGCTGGAGCCGCCGTTATACCAGTGCAGCGCGACGTCCGAGATCGACGGCTGCGTCTGCGCGCGGGTGTCGACGCAACCGGACGACAAGGTGCAGAAACGCGCCGGGTTTTCCACGTTGTCGTTGTTGACCACGTTGTTGGTGCTGCTGCCGTTCCAGTAACCGTCGGTGGTCAGGATCAGGAAATTCGGCTGGCACGGGTACTGCACCACTTCCTGGCCGGCGGCGTAGTTATACGGCGACAGATTGCCGAACATGCGGCCGACATTGTCCATCGCGGTGCGGATCGGGGTCGAGCCCGAGGTGGTGGTGGCGTACAGCGTGCTGTACCAGGTGGCGCGCGCGCTGCCGGTGAAGTCGGCCGGTTTCTGGTCGATCGCGCTGCCTGCGCCGGCGGCCGACAGCTTGACATAGCCGACCTTGTAATTGGCGGTGATCGGCGAGAAGGCGATGCCGACCGAGGTCTTCATCATTTGCAGGCGGCTCTTGTAGTACGCGTACCAGTTGGCGAAGTTGGTCATCTCTTCGGTGTAGGTGCAGGTCGCGCCGGCGCAATCGGTGCGCTCGCTGGTCTTCGGATAAGTCTGGCCGGCCACCAGGTTGACCCGCACGAAGGGATTCGGTCCGCTGGAACCGGCCGACAACGCCGCCGTGGTGGTTGGAATGCTGTCCATCTGCGCCGGGGTGTAGGTCCACGCCAGCGTGCCGCCGTTGTTGCCGCTGGCCAGCGTGATCGCGCCGGCGTTGGCCGCCGAGCCGCTGTCGACCACGCACACGGCGGCCGTGCCCAGGCCGCTGCGCACGCAGGCGGTGTTGTCGCCGACATAGCCTTTATAGGTGCCGCCGGTGCCGATCTTGGTGGCGATGGTGGCGGCGACCTGGACCGCGCTCTGGCTCTTGCCGACGTTCAGGCTGCTGAACAGGTCGGTGTTCGAGCCGTTGTTGTACTTGAAGGTGCCGACCGACGGCGTGCCGCTGTTGGAGGTGGTGCCGGTGAACGAAATATAGGCCGGCGCGATGCGCACCGACGGCGCGGTGACGGTGATGCCCCAGCCCGAACGCGAGCTGTCGTTGACGGTGATGCAGTTGGTCAGGTTCTTGGTGCCGGTGCAGCTGACCGGCACCACCGCCACCACGTTGTCGGCGGTCAGGGTGATGCCGAACACGCTGCAGGCCGGCACGCTGGCCTGGCCGGTCGGCGTCTTGACGCACGCGTAGTACTGGTTGGTGGTGCTGCGCGCGATGATGTTGGCGGCCACCGTGCTGGCCATGGTCTGCTGCTTGATCGCGGTGTTGGTGCCGGCGCTGGCGGTCATCACGCCGCTGGTGATGTTGACGCTGCCGCCGGATTCGGCGATCGCGATATTGCTGATGGTGAGCGCGTTGCCGCCGGCCGAGACGCCGATGGCGATGGTGCCGTACGAGGCGACCGCGCCGGCCGGCGCCGAATACGCCGGATAGATGAAGCTGCCGACGCGCTTGCCCTGGCAGGTGGTCAGCAGCTTGTCGCTGCACCAGCGCACCTTGACCGGCACTGGATAGCCGGCCGGCGCGCTGCCGCCTATGGTGGTCGACTTGCAGGTCTTCATGGTGTCGTCGGTGCAGTACTGGCCGACGCCGATGGTGTAGTAATACGGACCGGTGACGATGTCCACCGCGCTGCGGTAGGTGGCGTCCGGATAGGCGTAGGTCGAGCTGTTGAACTTGCAGTCGCTGCTGCTGCTCGACGCGCACCACTTGAGGTCGGGGAAGCCGCTGACCAGATTGATGTTGGCGGTGACGCTGTTGCCGAACAGGTCGGCCTTGTGCGCGCCGAAACCGTCGCCGCTGACCGAGGTCCAGTTGCTGGTGTTGGCCGCCGTCTGTTCCGGATAGAAGGTGCCGTCCGACTTGATCGGCACCGTGTAGCGGATCTTCGGATTGTAGTACTGCTTGTTGAAGTCCGGGCTCATGAACGGCGGATGCCCCACCGCGCAGGCGGTGACGCCGGCCACCAGCGAGACGCTGCTGCGGCACAGGTTGTCGTTGACGTAGTCCGGCGTGTAGGTCTGGTCCATCGAGCCGGAGTTATCGAACAGCAGCATCAGATTGGGCTTGACGGTGCCGGTGCCGGTGATGTTGAGCAGCGGCACCTGGGCGATCTGGGTCGGCGCGGCCATGGCCTGCGACGCCAGCACGAGCAGCAGGGCCAGCGCGGTATAGAGCTTGTTCATGATGGATCCATTCAAATAAAGCACGGCCTCACGGCCCTTTCATGACGACGCCTTGCGTCACCACATTGCCGCCGCGCACACCGAACACGCGCGCCGTCACCACGTAATGAATCTGCGCCGCGCTGGCCAGGTTGTTGGCGTCGCGCTTGAGCGTCTCGCCGAGCTGGCGCGGCCCGGCCAGGTCGGGGCGCGGCGCCGTGGTCTGGCATTTGTTGGGCGGCACGTCGTACGATCCGTTCAGGTTGCACATGCGGTGGATCACATACTCGATCCGGTTGCCGTCGTCGTCCGGCGCCAGCGTGAGCGAGCCCAGCCAGAAATTCGGATTGCTGACGGTCCAGTTCTGCGGCAGCGTCGCCACGTAGCCGGCGCCGGCCTGGTTGACCAGCAAGTCGTTCTTGTTGACCACCGTGCGCAGGTAGGTGAACGCGGCGTGCAGCCCGGCGTCGGCGGCCTTGCTCAACGCGGCGTCATACGCCAGGTTGGAGGTCGTCATCGTGCTGGAGGTGCTGGAGCGCAGCAGGTAGATGCTGCTGACCATCATCACCGTCAGCATGATCAGGATGATCGGGAGGGCGATGCCGCGCTGGCGGCTGCGGAAAAAGGAGCGCATCGTCATGGCCTGAATTGCGAGTTGAGAAACGGCACGATGGTTTCGAACACCCGGTAGCGATAGCACTTCCAGTTCAGGGTGTCGCCCGCCACCGCCACGTTGACCTGCACCGGCACCGCCGGCACGCTGGCCGGGGCGGCGCCGCCGAACACGGTCGGCAGCACGGTGGTGGCCGAGCAAGTGCCGTCGGCCGCCGGTTTTTCCGCCGTCTTGCTACGCGCCACCACGGCGATGCGCACGGCGGCGATGCGCTGGTAGTCGCCCAGGCCGCCGGTCTCGGCGTCGCCGTCGGCGTTGATCATGTCGCCGCTCCAGCGCGTGACCTGGATCCCGCCCAGCGGATTGACCTTGGAGGCGTCGATGCCGTTGCCGGAGGGATTCGGATTCCAGTCGCTGACCACGCGCGTATCGAAACCGTATTGCGCCTTGATCGACACCACGTTGTCGACCACCGTCGTGCCGGCCGCTTCGGCGCCGGCCAGGTCCGTGGCGCGCAAGCGCAGCACGCCGTTGCGCACCGACCAGGTGTGGAAGTGCAGCCGGTCCGGCTGCCCGAGGTTGTACATATAGGTGACGTTTTTCTTGTAGGCCTGGGCCATGCCGGCGATCTGGTTGTAGCGGTAGACACCGCCGGTGGTCAGCGTCATCCGGGTGTCCAGCGGCGGCGGCATGAAGCCGGACACCTGCATCAGCGTGCACGGCCGGTCCGGCGCCTGCGCCGCCACCAGCAGCACGTCCCCCGGCGAGTAGCCGTAGGGCGAGCCTTCGGAGGCCACCACGAAGTTCTCGCCGCCGTAGTCGGCCGTCATCAGCATCGAGCCGACGCCGGCGTTGGAGCTGCCGCTGTTGAACGAGATCACGTCCGGCTCGGCGCCGTTGGACTGGATCACCACCGGCGCCAGCGGCGTGACGTCGGCGCCGTCGCGCTTGACGGTCAGCAGCTGGTAGCCGCGCTGGTCGAAGAAGGTGGTGTCGCAGCCGGACACGGTACGGTCGTTCAGGCCCCAGCCGGCGATGCCGGCGTCGCCGCTCAGCGAGAACAAGGCCAGCATGCCGTTCTGCATCGAGTCGGAACCGCCGATGGCGGCGTCCTTGTTGGTCTCGCCGCTGACCACCAGGCGGGTGGCGAACAACAAGGCCAGCAGGCCGATCACCACGCTGACCATCAGTTCCACCAGGGAGAAGCCGCCGTGGCGGCGTGGCATGGATTGCATCATGTCGGTCCTCATCTCACATCGCCACGTAGGCGGTGACGTGGTGCGTGTTGGGCTCGGTGTTGGCCTTGCGCTGCCACTGGATGACGATGTTCACCTGGGCGCGGTTGGCGGCCGGCTGCGGCTGCACCGCCACCGAGATCACCGCGCCGGGAATGTTCTGCTGGGTTTCCAGCACCCATGGCTTGAGCAGCGAATTCGGATTCGCCCCCGCCACCAGGTTGTAGCCGAGCACGTTGGGCAGGTCGGCGCTCAGCGTGCCGATCAGCTTTTCGCTGGCCAGCGTGGCCTCGGCGCGCATGCCGGCGTCCGACAGCGCCGAATACGCGCGCGCCTGCAGCCCGATGGTGCCGAGCAGGCCGATGCCGAGGATGACGATGGCGATCATCACCTCCAGCAGTGCGATGCCGGACTGGCGGCCGGGCGCGGGGCGGGGTTTCAGCGTGGTCTTCATGGCGGGCAGGCGCGGTTGTCGGAGGCCGGCAGGGTCGGATTGCATTTGCTCGGCATGCCGGCCAGCGTGATCGACAGCGCCACCACCGGCACTTCGTTGGCGTAGCGGGCCGCCGGGTCGAGCCGCAGCCGGGTCAGGTTGTCGGGGAAATTGGTGTCGACCCAGCCCAGCGCGGTGTAATACACCTGCGAGGTGCCGACCGGCAGGCTGCTCGGCTGCAGCACGTCGACCGGCGGCAGCGGATCGGCGTTGCGGAACACCGAGCGGAAGCCGTTCAAGCCCTGCGGATCGTTGCCGGACGGCGTGTCGGTGGTGGACCAGCCATCGTCGTTCGGTCCGCAGGCGGTCGCCAGCGAGACGAAGCAGATGTCGACCTGCCAGTCGAACTGGCCGTTATTGCCGTTGGGCGTCAGCGAGATGCGGCTGAAGGTGTTGTGCGACACCGCCTCGCGGCGCGCCATGGCGAAGCCTTCGGCGTAGAACTCGCCGGCGCTGCGGGCGCGGTTGGTCAGCAGCCAGTTGCTGGCGTTGGGCAGGCCGATCGCCAGCATGATGCCGAAGATGGTCAGCGTCACCAGCAGCTCGATCAGCGTGAAGCCGCCCGGCCGCCGGCTTAGTTGGTGGAACATGTGCCACCCTTGTGGTCGACCCAGCAACTGGCGCTGGTGCCCCAGCCGGGTGGGCTGCCGGTGGTGGTGCGGGTGCCGTTCTGGTTGATGGTGTAGACGAAGCCGTTCATCTTGCCGATGCCGGTGGCGGTGACGGTGTAGGCGGAGGCGCTGGCCGCGCTCAGCGCGTAGGTGAAATTGGGAGTCGCGGCCGGGAAGGCGCTGGTGGTGTCGAAGCCATCGTATTTGCGCTGGTTGGACCAGTATTGTTCGGCGGCCGGCTGCACCCCGCCCAGCGCGACGAACGCCTCGCTCAGGCGGCCGCGCACCACATAGTCACTGTAGGCCGGCACCGCCACCGCCATCAGGATGCCGACGATCGCCACGGTGACCAGGACTTCGATCAGGGTAAAACCGCGTTGCATGCGTTTCATCGTCCACTCCCATAGTTTATCTCTAGCATGGAGTGTAGCCGCGCAAGCTTGCATTTCCCTGAGGAAACCCTGACAAATTCCTGACAATGAGAAATTAGCGCGATTATTCAGGGAAACCGCACGGAAAACAACGCGCCCCGGCCGTCGGCGGCGTCGCCGATCGACAAGGCGGCGCCGTGCACCGCCGCGATGTCGCGCACGATCGCCAGGCCGAGGCCGCTGCCGTGGGTCTTGTCGTCGAGCCGGACGTAGCGGCTGAACACCTGCTCGCGCTTGGCCGGCGGGATGCCGGGGCCATTGTCCTCGACGCTCAGCAGGCCGCCGTCGCCGTCCGGGCCGCAGCTGACCGTCACCGTGCCCCGCGCCGGCGTGTAGCGGATGGCGTTGTCGATCAGGTTGTCGATCAGGTCGCGCAGCAGGAAGCGGTCGCCGTGGATGCTGACCGGCCGCAGGTCGAAGCCGATGTCGATCGCCTTCAGCGACGCCTGGTCGACGAAGGACTGGATCGCGTCCTCCACCAGCGCGTTCAGCGCCAGCGGTTCGAGCCGGGTCTTTTCGAAATGATTCGGTTCGGCGCGCGCCAGCGACAGCAGCTGATTGGTCTGGCGGATCATGCGCTCGGTGGCCGACAGCATCAGCTTGACCGAGTGCGCGGTCTCCGGCTCGGCGTGGCGCGCGCCCAGCCATTCCAGCTGCGTCCGCAAGCCGGCCAGCGGCGTGCGCAGCTGATGCGCCACGTTGGCCAGGAAGTCCTGGCGCGCGCGGGCGCCCTCGCCCACCTTGTCCAGCAAGCCGTTGAAGGACGACACCACCGGCTCCAGCTCATACGGCACGTCGGCGGCGGCGATCGGCGCCAGGTCGTCGCCGTCGCGCGCGTTGAGGCCGGCGCGCAGCCGGTTCAGCGGGCGCAGCGCGCTGCTGACGGAAAACCAGACCAGCCCCACCGAGGCCAGCGTCAACACCACCTCCAGCAGCACCAGCGCGCGCAGCGTGGCTTGCCGCATCTGCTCGCGTTGCGGCCCGCTGCTGGCGGCCGCGCCGGCCGGCGCCCACGCCAGCATGTAGGTCAAGGCGCCGCCGCCCAAGTTGATCAGCAGCACCGGCACGATCAGCCACTTCAGCAGGCGCAGTCGGATGCTGGTCATGACGCGGGCGGCGTCTGCTCCAGCATGTAGCCGAAGCCGCGGATGGTGCGGATGGTGACGCCGGCGTCGGCGATCTTCAGCCGCAGCCGCGAAATATACACTTCCACCGCGTTCAGGGTCAGGTCGTCGCCCCACGGCAGGATGGCGTCGATGATCTGCTGCTTGGACACCACCCGCGCGCCGTGCTGCAACAGGTATTCCAGCACCGCCCACTCGCGCACCGACAGCTCGACCGTCTTGTCGCCGACCCGTGCCCGCTTGGCGGCCAGGTCCAGCGACAGATCGCCCAGCGCCAGCAGCGCCGGCTTGGGCGTGTTGCGCCGGACCAGCGCCTTCAGCCGCGCGACCAGCTCGGCGGTGGCGAAAGGCTTGACCAGGTAATCGTCGGCGCCCAGTTCCAGCCCGCGCACCCGGTCCTCGATGGCGTCGCGCGCCGTCAGCAGCAGCACCGGCACCTGGCTGCCGCGCGCCCGCAGGCGGCGCACCACTTCAAACCCGTCCATGCCGGGCAGGCCGATGTCGAGCACCACCACCTCCGTTTGCTCGGAACGTTGTAGGACCAGATCCGCCTGGGTGCCGTTGCCGAGCACCTCGACCGCCATGCCGTGGCCGCTCAATACACGGCTCAGGCCGTCGGCCAGGACGGCATCGTCTTCCACTACCAGTACATGCATATTCGTGCGCCACGTCGTCAGGATTTATGCATTATGCACGCGCCTTTCCTATAAGAACAGCGATGAGCAAGCGCACCGCGTAGGACCAGGACTACAGCTCCCCATGTTGCACGCCTACATTTGGGCGTCCGCCCCTCTTATGTTCGCGAACTAACAATGGCAATAAAGTTACGTCACTGTACATCGCATCAGATAGTGAGGAACACAATGAACAACACCCAACGCACCGCAACCGAAAAAGCCACCGTCTCGCGCACCATGCCGGTCGGTTCCAAAGAATTCAAGGTTGCATCCCGGCCTGTTGTCACCTTCAGCGGCACCCAGCAAAACGAATTGCTGGCCGCGCTTCCGCGCGACGTGCTGGAATCGCTGTTCGATCATCTGGAAATGGTCACCCTGCCGTTCGGCAAGGAGCTGTTCGAATTCGGCGGCGCGATGGATTATGTGTACTTCCCGACCACCGCCATCGTCTCGCTGCTGTACGTGATGGAAGACGGCGCCACCACCGAGATCGCCGTGGTGGGCCATGAGGGCGTGGTCGGCGTATCGCTGTTCGAAGGCGAGCGCGCCATGTGCAGCGCCGTGGTGCAGGCGGCCGGCTACGGCTACCGCATGAAGGCGCAGCACCTGCGCGACGCGTTCAACCAAGGCGGCGCGCTGCCGGCGCTGCTGATGCGCTACAACACCGCGCTGTTCGCGCAGATGGCGCAGAACGCCGTCGGCGGCCGTCACAGCTCGATCGAACAAAAGCTGTGCCGCTGGCTGCTGGACCGCCTGGACCGCTCGCCGGCGAACGAACTGAAGGTGACCCAGGAAATGATTTCCATCATGCTGGGCGTGCGCCGCGAGAGCATCACCGCGGCCGCCGGCAAATTGCAGGACGAAGGCTTGATCACCTACCGCCGCGGCAACATCACTGTGCTTGATCGCTCAGGCTTGGAGGCGTATGCGGGTGAGTGCTATAAGGTGGCGAAGACGGAGTACGACCGTCTGCTGCTGGATGTAGCACGCTGCTGATCACTTCGCTGATGGCGGGCGGCAAGCCCGACGTCGGCGACGCTTCAACAAACGGCGCGACCACCGGCGGATTGGCGGCAGCGCGGCGCTCCTCGGCGGGCGCGGTGTTTTGCCGGTTGCCTTCCATGCCGCGCAAGGGAATGGCGACCTCGATGCAGGTTCCCGCATCGTTGCGGCCGCGACGGATGGTCAGCGAGCCGCCCAGCAACAAAGCCCGTTCGCGCATGCCCAACAGGCCGTGCGACATGGGTTTGATGATGGTGTCGGAGGCGATGCCGATGCCGTCGTCGATGATACGCAACATCAGGCCTTCGCCGCTGTGGTTCAAAGTCACGGTGACGCGGCTGGCCTTGGCGTACTTGCGGATATTGGTCAGCGATTCCTGCACGATGCGGAACAAGGCGATCGACAGGTCGCCGGACTGGCGCGCCTCGCTCTCGATGTCGGCGCCGATATGGCAGTCGCAGCGCAGCTGCGACAGGCGGCTGAACTCGTCGCAATAACTTTCAATCGCGGCGCACAGGCCCAGATTGTCCAGCAAACTCGGCCGCAGATTTTCGACGATGCGGCGTTTCATTTCGACCGTCTCGACCAGGGTGGCGCGCGCGTGCTTGAGCTGCTCGGCCAGCTCCGGATGCGTCTTGCGCAATTGCTGCGTGACGGCGGCGATGTCCATGCTGATCGAAGTCAGGTTGGCGCCCATTTCATCGTGCAGTTCGCGCGACAGGCGCACCTTCTCTTCCTCGCTGATCGAGATCAGATGGCGCGACAACACCGATAGCTGCTCGGTCCGCTGCTGTACGGTGGATTCCAGGTTTTCGTTGGCGCTTTGCAGCGCATGTTCGGTGGCCGCGCGCACCGCGAAGCTGCGCCGCACCAGCTGATAGAACATGATCAACACCACGATGGCGACCGCGTTGATGCTCATGCCCAGCAAGACCGCCTTCTGGTATTCCTGATAGAACATGGCGCTGCGCGTGGCCAGCGTTTCGTTCTGTTCCTGCTCCATGATGACCACCAGCAGCCGGATCTCGTCCATGCTGGCGCGGTCGTCGCTGAGCTTGGCGATGTTGACGATTTCGCTCAGCCCGCCCTCGCGGTAGACATCGATGGCCTGGCTCATGATGCCGAGCCGGCGCCGCACCAGGGTTTGCAGTTGGGTCAGGTTCTTGAGCTGCGAGGGACTGTCGGCCAGCAGCTTTTCCAGTTCCTTGAATTCGGTCTCGGTATCGGCCAGCACGGTCTTGGTCGGGCCCAGGTAGGACTCGCGGCCGGACAGGAAATAGCTGCGCGTGCTGCTTTCGGCATCGAGCACCAGCACATTCAGGTATTGCAGGCGGTCGGCGACGCGCGCGGTCTGCCCCAGCAGGACCTGCGCACCGCGCAATGCTTGCAAATTATGGAACAGGCTGAATCCGTTGACGATCAGCAGCAAAGCACAGGTCACGCACAAGACGGTCTTGTACAGCGGCAGGCGATGATGCGGCGCTGTTTCGACGGTGAAATACATCCCGATGTGTTTCCTTCATTGGTTAAGCAGGCGCGGATGGGCCATGCTAACCAAATTATAGACCGTAAGGAAAACGTCTGTGCGGGAACGCACCTCAAGAGTGCGCGCCGTGTATTTATTCCAATAAATTATTTTTCATGGCGTAATAGGTCAGGTCGGAATTCGACTGCATGCCCATTTTTTCCATGATGCGGGTCCGGTAGGTGCTGACGGTCTTGATGCTCAGCGACAGCGCCACGCCGATGTCGGACACGGTGGCGCCGCGCGCCAGCCGCAGGAACACCTGGAACTCGCGATCCGACAGCTCGGTGTGCAACGCGGTGTTCGGATCGCGGTCGAAACTCTGCGCCAGCAACTCGCCGACGGTGGAGCTGACGTAACGCCGGCCCTGGAACACGGTGCGCACCGCGGTCATCAACTCGTCCGCCTCGCATTCCTTGTTCAGATAGCCGTTGGCGCCCATCTTGAACAGGTTCAGCGCGTACTGCTGCGCCGGATAACCGGACAGGATCAACACCGGCAGATCCGGCTGACCCTGGCGGATGGTGCGCAGGGTATCGATGCCGCTCTGATCGGGCATGGCGATGTCCAGCAACAGCACGTCGCAAATCTCGCGGCGCGCGATATCCAGCGCTTCGCGCCCGGTACCGGCTTCCGCCACCACGTCGAAATCGTCCGACGCCGAAAAAATCTGTTTAAAGCCAGCTCTTACAATTTGATGGTCGTCACAAATGGCAACGCGTATCATTGTTTCCTCTCGTCGTGCCCGGCCTACGCTCGGACTTACGCCACCGCGCATCAGCGTCGCTGATAATAAAATAATATTGAAAGTATAGCAGCAATCAATCCGCAAGCCGCTGCGCGCGGCAGCGGTGCGCATCTTTTCGTGCTATTCGGGCTGTAACAGGCGCAGGATCGACAGCAGCTCGCTGCGGATCATCTCACGGTCCAGCGGTGCAGCAACGCTTGAAGGATGCGCGCCGTTGACAGCCCGTCCATCATCATACTCTCCCGCAGCGCCATCGTAGGCACGACTGTCGAGTTTATTGCGCGCGCCGCTGATGGTGAAGCCCTGTTCGTACAACAATTCGCGGATACGGCGGATCAGCAGCACTTCGTGGTGCTGATAATAGCGCCGGTTGCCGCGCCGTTTGACCGGTTTGAGCTGGGTGAATTCCTGCTCCCAATACCGCAGCACGTGCGGCTTCACGCCGCACAGCTCGCTGACCTCACCGATGGTGAAGTAACGTTTGGCCGGTATCGGCGGCAAGACGACCAGTTCGGACTTGGCGAGACGATCGTTCATCACAGCTCAGCTCCCACTCAGGCGGCGCGCGCCATCGGATTGCTCTCTTCGACCATGCCCTTGAGTTTTTGGCTGGCATGGAAAGTCACGACGCGGCGCGCCGTGATCGGGATCTCTTCGCCGGTCTTGGGATTGCGGCCCGGGCGCTGCGGCTTGTCGCGCAACTGGAAATTGCCGAAGCCGGACAGCTTGACGGCCTCGCCACGCTCGAGCGCGTTGCGAATCTCGTCAAAGAAGGTCTCCACCATGTCCTTGGCCTCGCGCTTGTTCAGGCCGACCTGTTCGAACAATAGTTCGGCCAGCTCCGCCTTGGTCAGCGTAGGCAAATCTTTTTCGGCATCCTGGCGTACTTTGGCGACCTGCATGGCCCGGTGCAAATCGGCAGCCAATGCGGATTGGAGTACGGCGGAATCAACGTCGTTATTATTAATTTTCCTGCCCTGCCTTATCTAAGAACGAATGAGTCCGGCACAGGCCGGACTCCCATTAGTCAAACTACGGATGAGTTACGTGCGCAGACGGGCACCGTGTTTTTGCTTGGCCGCATCACCTACGGCGGCCATCACGGCTTCCACCACATCGTCTTGCAGCGTGTTTTGAGTATCTTGCAAGCTAAAGCGGAAAGCAAGCGATTTTTCATCCGACTCCAAACCTTTGCCACGATATTCGTCAAACAAAACAATGGCTTGCACGATCTTTCCTTGCGGAACTGATTGCACTGCTGCATTAAATGCATCGAGCAAATCCTGCGCCGGCACCGTTTGCTTGACGACCACCGCCAGATCGCGGGTCGCGCCCGGGAACTTGGAAATCTCGTCATATTTTGGCACAGGTCGTTGCTGCAAGGCAACGGCATCCACCTCGAATACCACGGCGGCGTTCGGCAGTTCGTATTTCTGCAGCCAGCGCGGGTGCAGCTCGCCGATGAAGCCGATGACTTTACCGTCCAGCAGCACGTTGGCGGAGCGGCCGGGATGCAGCGCCGGGTGCTCGGCCTTGACGAATTGCAGCGGCAGCGGCGCGAACAGATGCTCCAGGTCGGCCTTCAGATCGAAGAAGTCAACCGCGCGGCTGTCCTGGCCCCACTGTTCGTCCGCCACGCCGCCGTAGGCGATCGCGGCGACGCGCTTCGGCTGGTGGTAGCCGGCCACGGTCAGCGGACCGTCCGGGATGGCGGCGTCGCGCAGGTAGACGGCGCCGGTCTCGAACACGCGGACTCGGTTGGTCTTGCGGTTCAGGTTGTAGCGCACATTGGCCACCAGGCTGCCGATCAGCGTCGAGCGCATCACGCTCATCTGGCTGGCGATCGGGTTTTGCAGCTTGATCGGATTGGCGTTGGCGGCGAAATCCTGCTCCCACGACGCTTCCACAAAGCTCATGTTGACCACTTCCTGGAAGCCCAGGTCGGCCAGCTGGTGGCGCACCGCGAACAGCGACCGGGTGTTTTCCGGCGCGATGATCATGGTGTTGGCGGCCACCGGCGCCACGGTCGGGATGTTCTCGAAGCCGTAGACGCGCGCCACTTCCTCGATCAGGTCTTCCTCGATCTCGATGTCGAAGCGGTACGACGGCGCGGTCACGCTGAACACGCCGTCGGCCAGCGTGTACGGCAGCGCCAGGCGGGTGAAGATGTCGGCGATGACCTGGTCGTCCAGCGCCACGCCGATGACCTTCTGCGCGCGCGCGGTGCGCAGCTTGACCGGCTGGGGCTGCGGCAGGTTGACGCTCTGGTCGTCGACCGGGCCGACCTGGGTGGTGGTGGTGCCGCAGATTTCCACCAGCAGCGCGGTGATGCGTTCGATGTGCTCGACCGTGGTCGCGTAGTCGACGCCGCGCTCGAAGCGGTGCGCCGCGTCGGTCGAGAAGTTGTACTTGCGGGCGCGGCCCTGGATGGCGTTCGGCCACCAGAAAGCGGCCTCCAGGTAGATCGATTCCGTTTCCAGCGAGACGGCGGTGGCGTCGCCGCCCATGATGCCGGCCAGCGATTCGATTTCCTTGTCGTCGGCGATCACGCCGACCCACTCGTCGATGGCGACGGTATTACCGTTGAGCAGCTTCAGCGTCTCGCCCTTTTTGCCCCAGCGCACGTCCAGGCCGCCGTGGATCTTGGCCAGGTCGAACACGTGGGTCGGACGGCCCAGCTCCAGCATCACGTAGTTGGAGATGTCGACCAGCGCCGACACCGAGCGCTGGCCGCTTCGCTCGAGGCGCTGCTTCATCCAGTCCGGGGTGGCGGCCTTGGCGTTCAGGTTGCGGATCACGCGGCCGGAGAAGCGGCCGCACAGGTCCGGCGCCGAGATCTTCACCGGCAGCACTTCGGCGCTGTTGACGGCGACCGTGCGGAATTGCGGTACATTCAGCGCCACGCCGGTCAGCGCCGACACTTCGCGCGCCACGCCCAGCACCGACAGGCAATCCGCCTTGTTCGGGGTCAGCTTGATGGTGAATTTGAGGTCGTTCAGCGCGTAGTAGTCGCGGAAGTTCTGGCCGACCGGCGCGTCGTCCGGCAGTTCCAGCAGGCCGCTGCCCTCTTCCGACAATTTCAGTTCCTTGGCCGAGCACAACATGCCCTGCGACTCGACGCCGCGCAGCTGGCCGACCTTGATTTCGAACGGCTTGCCGTCCGCGCCCGGCGGCAGCACCGCGCCGGCCATGGCGCAGACGACCTTCAGGCCCGGGCGCACGTTCGGCGCGCCGCAGACGATGTTGAGCAAGGTGCCGGTGCCGACGTCGACCTGGCAGACGTTGAGGCGGTCGGCGTTCGGGTGCTTGGCCATCTCGCGCACCAGACCGACGACGACATTGGAGAATGGCGGCGCCACCGCTTCGACTTCTTCCACTTCCAGGCCGGACATCGTCAGCAGGTGGGCCAGTTCGTCCGAAGTCATCTTCGGATCGACCATGGTACGGAGCCAGTTTTCGGAGAATTGCATAATCAGCTTTCTAGTTATCGCTAGCCCGTCATTCCCGCGCAGGCGGGAATCCATAGAACGCGGGCGTCATCGCCTCAGCATGGATTCCCGCTTTCGCGGGAATGACGGTGCCGGGGTCTCGTATTAGTTGAACTGCTTCAGGAAACGCAGGTCGCCTTCATAGAACAGGCGCAGGTCGTTGATCCCGTAACGCAGCATCGTCAGGCGCTCCAGGCCGGAGCCGAACGCGAAGCCGATGTATTTTTCAGGGTCGAGGCCGAAGTTGCGCACCACCGACGGATGCACCTGGCCCGAGCCGGACACTTCCAGCCAGCGGCCCTTCAGCGGACCGGAACCGAAGGCGATATCGATCTCGGCCGACGGCTCGGTGAACGGGAAATACGACGGACGGAAGCGCACCTGCAGGTCGTCGGTCTCGAAGAAGGCCTTGACGAAGTTCAGGTACACGCCCTTCAGGTCGGCGAAGCTGATGTTCTCGGCGATCCACAGGCCTTCGACCTGGTGGAACATCGGCGAGTGGGTGGCGTCGCTGTCGACGCGGTAAGTGCGGCCGGGCGCGATCACCTTGATCGGCGGCGTGTGGCTGCGCGCGTAGCGCACTTGCATCGGCGAGGTGTGGGTGCGCAACAGCAACGGCTTGCCTTCGCTGTCGTCGCCTTCGATATAGAAGGTGTCCTGCATCGAACGCGCCGGATGGTTTTCCGGGCTGTTCAAGGCGGTGAAATTGGTCCAGTCGTTTTCAATTTCGGGGCCGTCGGCCACGTCGAAACCGATCGAGCGGAAGATCTCCTCCACCCGCTCCCAGGTACGCATCACCGGATGGATGCCGCCGCCGGCGCGGCCGCGGCCTGGCAGCGAGACATCGATGGCCTCGGCGTTCAAACGGGCTTGCAGCTGGGCTTCGGCCAGCGCGTCACGGCGCGCGGTCAGCGCGGCTTCGATCTGCTGCTTGGCGGCGTTGATCAGCGCGCCCTGCGCCTTCTTGGCGTCCGGGTCGAGCTTGCCCAGGCCCTTCATCAATTCGGTGATCTGGCCGGTCTTGCCCAGATATTTGGCTTTGGCGTTTTCCAGTGCGGCGGCGTCGTCTTTGGCCGCGTCGAAATCCTGCACTGCTGAGGCGACGAGTTGTTCCAGGGAGTCCATGCGTTTTTCTTATCCTCAATCAAAAACGGGGCACAGGTATCAACCTTTGCCCCGTTCTTTGCCGCCGGCGCGCTAATGACAGCGCGGCGACGTATCGTAAATCAATGCATTAAGCAGCGATTTTTGCTTTCACGACGTTGACAATCGCAGCGAACGCTGGCTTGTCCATCACAGCCATATCGGCCAGGACTTTACGGTCCAGCTCGATAGCAGCTTTCTTCAGACCATTCATGAAGACGCTGTACGTCACGCCATGCTCACGGGAAGCGGCGTTGATACGGGCGATCCACAGACGGCGGAAGACGCGCTTCTTGTTACGACGGTCGCGGTAAGCGTATTGGCCAGCGCGCATGACTGCTTGCTTGGCAACACGGTAAACCTTGCTGCGACGACCACGGTAACCCTTGGCCAGGTTTAATACTTTTTTATGACGGGCACGAGCTGTAACCCCACGTTTTACTCTAGGCATAGTAACTCCTTAAATTGAGTGTGAGATTAAGCGGTTGGCATCATGCGCATGACGGATTTCACGTCAGCCGCATCAACGTTCGTGATACCGCGCAGTTGGCGCTTCGATTTGGTGGTCTTCTTGGTCAGAATGTGACGCTTGAAAGCGTGGCCACTCTTGACGGTACCACCTGGACGCACGCGAAAACGTTTCTTCGCGGAGCTTTTGGTTTTCATTTTTGGCATAGCAATCTACCCTTTTGGGTAGCTCCATATCAAACAGGATTACAGGTGGCAACACTACGCTGCGCTTAGATGCCTGCTCTCACTTGTTTTTGCAGCGGATGCGAGTCCACTACATTTACTACAGCCGGCGATTATAGCCGACTTGCAGGAAATCTGCACGAAATAAAAACTGGCGCCGATGGGCGCCCGTTTCACCCCGGCAAGGCGGGGTCAGACCCCGAACGGGGTCTGACCCCAGAATCGAAACGGCGAACCCGTTCGAGACCGTCGCGGGTTTACTTCTTCTTCTTCGGAGACAACACCATAATCATCTGGCGGCCTTCCATCTTCGGGAACTGCTCGACCTGGCCGTACGGCTCCAGATCGGCCTTCAGACGTTCCAGCATGCGGAAGCCAATATCCTGGTGCGCCATCTCACGACCGCGGAAACGCAGCGTGATCTTGGTTTTATCGCCTTCATCGAGGAACTTGATGAGGTTACGCAGCTTGATATTGTAGTCGCCGTCATCGGTGCCCGGACGGAATTTGACTTCCTTCACGGCGATGATTTTCTGCTTCAATTTCGCTTCGTGAGCCTTTTTCTGCTCCGAATACTTGAACTTGCCGTAGTCCATCAAACGACAGACCGGCGGGACCGCGGTAGGCGCGATCTCGACCAGGTCGACGTTTGCTTCTTCCGCCAGGCGGAAGGCTTCGGCCAAACTCACGATACCGAGCGGCTCGTTATCGACCCCGGATAAACGCATTTCAGGGGCAGTGATTTCGCCATTGATGCGATGCGACTTGTCAGTAGCTATGGTGATTCCTTTTAAAATCTAATGAATTGCCAGTGCGATTCAGGCCTTATTGGCGACATCTTGTTGAAGTCGCTCTATCAGGGCATCGATGGACATGACGCCCAGATCGACATTACCCCGTGCCCGCACGGCGACGGTGTTGGCATCCCGCTCTTTGTCGCCCACAACCAGAATGTAAGGCAGTTTTTGGACGGAATGTTCACGTATTTTATAGGTTATTTTCTCATTACGCAAATCGGTCTGAACGCGGAAGCCGCTGCGGCGCAGCTTTTCAGCCACCTGCCCCACATATTCGGCCTGCGCGTCGGAGATGTTCAACACCGAAACTTGCACCGGAGCAAGCCACGCCGGCAGCGCGCCGGCGTAGTTTTCGATCAGGATACCGATGAAGCGCTCCATCGAACCGACGATCGCACGGTGCAGCATGACCGGCACCTGACGGCTGTTGTCGGCCGCCACGTATTCAGCGCCCAGGCGCTCCGGCATGAAGAAGTCGACCTGCATGGTGCCGACCTGCCATGGACGGCCCAGCGAATCCTTCAGGTGGTATTCGATCTTCGGACCGTAGAACGCGCCCTCGCCCGGCAACTCGGTCCAGGTCACGCCGCAGGCGCGCAGCCCGGAGCGCAGCGCGTCCTCGGCCTCGTCCCAGACTTCATCGGTGCCGATGCGGTTGTCCGGACGCAACGCCAGCTTGACGTCGATGTTGTGGAAATCGAAGTCCTTGTAGACTTCCATCGCCTGGGTGTGGAAGGACACGACTTCCGGCTCGATCTGCTCTTCGGTGCAGAAGATGTGGCCGTCGTCCTGGGTGAAGCCGCGCACGCGCATGATGCCGTGCAGCGCGCCCGACGGCTCGTTGCGGTGGCACTGGCCGAACTCGCCGTAGCGCAGCGGCAGGTCGCGGTACGAACGCATATTGCTATTGAAGATCTGCACGTGGCCCGGGCAGTTCATCGGCTTCAGCGCGTAGGAGCGATTTTCCGACTCGGTCACGAACATGTTTTCGCGATAGTTGTCCCAGTGGCCGGTCTTGCCCCACAGGCTGGAGTCCAGGATCTGCGGCGCCTTGACTTCCTGGTAGCCATTGACCTGGTACTTGTTGCGCATGTATTGCTCGACCTGCTGCCAGATGGTCCAGCCCTTCGGATGCCAGAACACCAAGCCCGGCGCCTCGTCCTGGAAGTGGAAGAAGTCCAGCTGCTTGCCCAGCTTGCGGTGGTCGCGCTTCTCCGCCTCTTCCAGTTGGAACAGGTACTGCTCCTGGTCTTCCTTCTTGGTCCAGGCGGTGCCGTACACACGCTGCAGCATTTCATTCTTGCTGTCGCCGCGCCAGTAGGCGCCGGCCAGCTTCATCAGCTTGAACACCTTCAGCTTGCCGGTCGACGGCACGTGCGGACCACGGCACAGATCGGTGAACTTGCCTTCCGAGTACAGCGACACATCCTGGTCGGCCGGAATCGACGAAATGATCTCGGCCTTGTACGCTTCGCCGATCGACTTGAAATAGGCCACGGCCTCGTCGCGCGGCAGCACCTTGCGGGTGACCGGCTCGTCCTTCTTGGCCAGTTCGGTCATTTTCTTTTCGATCGCGACCAGATCGTCGGGCGTGAACGGACGCTTGTACGAGAAGTCGTAGTAGAAACCGTTTTCGATCACCGGGCCGATGGTCACCTGCGCGTCGGGGAACAGCTCCTTGACGGCGTAGGCCAGCAAGTGGGCGGTCGAGTGGCGGATCACGTCCAGACCCTCAGGGTCCTTATCGGTGATGATGGCCAGGTCCGAATCCTTCTCGATCAGGAAGGAAGTATCGACCACCTTGCCATCGACCTTGCCGGCAAGCGCGGCTTTGCCCAGACTGGTAGCGATGCTGGTCGCCACTTGAGCAACGGTGACTGGGCCATCGAATTCACGGGCAGAACCATCAGGAAGGCGAACTGAAAGCATAGCGATCTCCATATCGGCGCAGGGGCCAAGTGTAGTACAACAAATAGATTAAACAAAAACGCGGACGAAAAAAAACGCGGGCTAGCCGCGTTTTCTCTTTTTTTGAGCAAAAAGAATCCCGATCGACTAGCGTCACTCCCAAAGCTTGGTAGTAGTTCGCGGTGTCATAACCGGATTGCCTTTCTCGCTCTTACATATATTCTGGTGGGCGGTGAGGAATTCGAATCCCCGACCCCTTGGATGTCGACCAAGTATTCTAACCAGCTGAACTAACCGCCCGTGGTACTGCAAATTTTACTACTCTTTTTACTGCCACTACATGTTCTGGTGGGCGGTGAGGAATTCGAATCCCCGACCCCTTGGATGTCGACCAAGTATTCTAACCAGCTGAACTAACCGCCCGAAGACCAGCATTATAGAGAGCGATTCGGAGAAAAACAAGGGTATTCATAGGAAACATTTACAGAACACACTATGAAGATGCGCGGCGGCATCGCCGCGCATACATTAGACTACAGCTATCCACCATTCCAACGATAAGCCATGTCAGCCGAAACCAGCATCCAGCCTAGCTCCTCGCCCTCCGCCCACCTGCACGAACACCGTGACGGCGACGCCGAGCACCGCCACTACACGGTGCAGCGCAGCCAGTCGGTGCTGGCGTGGTCGCTGGTGTTGACGCTCGGCTTCGCGGTGGTCGAAGTGGTGACCGGCTTCATGTCGAATTCGCTGGCGCTGATTTCGGACGCCGGCCACATGGTCACCGACGCCGCAGCGCTGGGGCTGGCTTTGCTGGCGCAGCTGATCGCCAAGCGGCCGCCGTCGGCGCGCCACTCGTTCGGCTTCGGCCGCGCCGAAGCGCTGGCGGCCTTCGTCAACAGCCTGGTGCTGATGCTGCTGGTCGGGTGGATCGGCTTCGAAGCGGTGCAGCGGTTCTCGCAGCCGGAGCAGGTGCATGGCGCGACGGTGTTCATCGTCGCCGGCGTCGGGCTGGTGATCAATCTGGTGCTCGCCTATATATTGTCGCGCGGCGACAGCAATATGAATACGCGCGCCGCGCTGGTCAACGTCATCGGCGACTTGCTGGGTTCGGTGGCGGCGCTGCTGGCCGGCGTGGTGATCTACTACACCGGCTGGATGCAGATCGACCCGCTGCTGTCACTGTTCGTGGCGCTGCTGATTTTAAAATCCACCATTGGCGTGCTGCGCGAGTCCTATCACTTCCTGATGGAGGGCGTGCCGGACCAGATCGATTATTTAAAGGTCGGTGCCGACCTGGAACAGATTGCCGGCGTCTGCTCGGTGCATGACCTGCACGTCTGGGACATGTCGCCCGGCCAGCCGGCGCTGATCGGCCACGTCGAAATCGTCGACCTCGAGCGCTGGCCCGAGATCCTGCACGCGATCAAAGCCATGCTGCTGGAAAAGCACGGCATCGACCACATCACCTTGCAGGCCGAAGTCGCACCGCAGGAGGTGAAATGAATCGCGCCAGGCATCTGGCCGCCGCGCTGCTGCTGGCCGGCGGCGCGGCCCACGCCGAAACGCCGCTGGCAGGCGCGCTGGCGCAATGGGATCGCGATGACCACCCCGACCTGCGCGCGGTGGTGGTGCTGCGCCACGGCGCGGTCGTCGCCGAGCGCTATTACAACGGCGAGACCGCCGACACGCTGCACGATGTCCGCTCCGCCGGCAAAAGCATCACCGCCCTGCTGGCCGGCGCGGCCGCCGATCGCGGCAAGCTCAGTGCCGCCGGCAAGGTCGGCCAATACTGGCCCGCGAGCCGGAGCAGCGCGATCGCCGACGCCACGCTCGACAACGTCCTGAGCATGCGCTCCGGCCTGGACGCCTTCGATGAGGATCCCGCCTCGCCGGGCAATGAAGACAAGATGGACGACGCCGCCGATCCGGTCGCGTTCGCGCTGGCGATTCCGCGCCAGACCGCGCCCGGCACGCAATACCGCTACAACTCCGCCACCGCCTACATCGCCGGCCTGGTGATCGAACAAGCGACCAGCACGAAGCTGGACGACTTCGCCCGCCAGACCTTGTTCGAGCCGCTGGGCATCGCGCGCTGGCAATGGATCGCGGACACGGCCGGCCATCCAAAAGGACAAGGCAACCTGTCGCTGCGCGCGCTGGATCTGGCGCGGATCGGCCAGATGGTGCTGGGCAAAGGCGTCTACGACGGCCGCCGCGTCATCAGCGCGGGCTGGATCGAGACCATGCTGGCGCCGCACGTACGCATCGGCGACACCGACCGCTATGCCGACGACTACGGCTATTTCTGGTACGCCAAAACGCAAACGGTGAACGGCGGCGCGGTGCGGGTGCACTTCGCCTCCGGCAACGGCGGCAACAAGATCTACGTGGTGCCGTCGCGCGACATGGTGGTGGCGGTGACGTCCAGCGCCTACGGCAAGGGCTACGGGCAGCTAAGGTCGGAAAACATATTGAAGGCGGTCCTGGCGGCAGATCAATTAAAATAACGCCTCGCTCCACTCAGAACCACGCACCATGCACAACTTTGAAAAACGCCGCGACCGGTACAACGCCTTCGCATCGTTCGAAAACCCCCTGGTTAATTTGAGCTTTGAATTGACGGTGCCGGACTTCCGGCCGTACTGCAAAGCCAACGGCCTGCCGCCGTTCCACTTCTTCCTGTATCACGTGCTGCACGCGCTGCAGGGCATCGACAACTTCATGTACCGCATCCACCAGGGCGAGGTCATCAAGATCGACGACTTCATGGCCTCTTACACCGTCATCAACCAGGACCAGAACCTGAACTTCGCCCGCTTCGAGATGTCGGCAGACTTGAACGAGTTCATCGCGCGCAGCGTGGCCTCCAAGCGCATCGCCGAGGCCAGCGAGAAGGTGATCAACACCAGCGAAGCCCTCAGCGAATACGACCAGCGGCGCAACATCCACATCACCTGCATGCCGTGGCTGAAGCTGAACTCGATAGAACATCCGATTTACCAGCACAAGACCTACGACATCCCCTCGTTGGCCTGGGGCCGCTTCAGCGAGCCGCGCGACGACGGCAAGCTGGCGATGACGATGGCGGTGCAGGCGCACCACGGCTTCGTCGACGGCTACCACGTCCACCTGCTGGCCGAGGCGATCTCGGCCGGCATCTCCCGCACAATGTCCTAATACTCCGGGGTCAGAGCTAAAAACTGGACACGGGCTCTACCGTAGCGGCCGCTACGGTAGAGCCCGTGTCCAGTTTTTAGCTCTGACCCCGGAGTAGGACATCGGATTTAAGCGCGGCGGGCTTCCTGCACGCCGCTCACTTCGGTGATGGCGTTCAGCGCTTTTTGCAGTTGCGCCGTGGCGCCGATTTCGGCGGTGAAGGTCATGCGCGCGAAGCCCTTGGCGCTCTGCGTGTTGACGCCGATGACGTTGATCTTCTCGCGCGAGAAAATTTCCGAAATGTCGCGCAACAACCCCTGCCGGTCGCCCGCCAGGATGAAGATGTCGACCGGGTACACCGTATCCGATCCGGCGCGCCCCCACTCGGTGACGATCACCCGCTCCGGCGCCTTGGTGCGCATCTCGGCGAAGTTCTTGCACGTGGCGCGATGGATCGACACCCCCTTGCCGCGCGTGACGAAGCCGACAATGCCATCCGGCGGCGCCGGCTTGCAGCATTTGGCCAGCTGCGTCATCAAGCCTTCGGTGCCGACCACCAGCACGCCCGACTTGGCGCCCTGCTCCACGCTCGACGCCCGGCTCTTGCCCAGCACCACCGCGTCTTCCACCTCGACCGGCTCGCCGGTGTCGTGCAAGGCGTGCTCGACCTGACGCAGGCTGAATTCATCCTTGCCCACCGACAGGAACAGATCGTCGACCTTGGCGAAGCCCAGCTTGTTGGCCAGCGCCTCCAGGTTGACCGCTGTCTTGCCTTCGCGCTGCAGCGATTTCTCCACCATGGCGCGGCCGTGCGACAGCGTTTCCTGCATGTCGATCGCATGGAACCAGGCACGGATCTTGGACCGCGTCCGCGTCGCGACCGTGTACTCGTCGCTGAGCCAGTCACGCGACGGCCCCGCCGTGCCAGGCGCGCCCTTGGCGGTGATGATCTCGCAGGTCTGGCCGTTTTTCAGCGGCGTGTTCAGCGGCACCATCACGCCGTCGACGCGCGCGCCACGGCAGCGGTGCCCGACATCGCTGTGCAGGTGATAGGCGAAGTCGACCGGCGTGGCGCCCACCGGCAATTCCAGCACCCGCGCCTGCGGCGTCAGCACGAAGATGCGGTCGTCCAGCGCGGCGGCCTTGAGCTTCTCGACCCACTCGCGCTGCTGGTCTTCCTGCCCGACCACCGCGTCGGCGACGTCGGTCTTCCACGCCAGCAGCTGGCGCAGCCAGGCGATTTTCTCGTCGTACTTCTGGCCGGCGAAGTTGGAACCGCCCTCTTCCTTGTAGCGCCAGTGCGCGGCCACGCCGTACTCGGCGAAGCTGTGCATCTCCTGGGTGCGGATCTGCACTTCCAGCGGCCGGCCGTCCTCGGCCGTCACCACCGTGTGCAGCGACTGGTAGCCATTCGGCTTCGGCCGCGAGATGTAATCGTCGAATTCCTTCGGAATCGGGGTCCAGATGTTGTGCACCACGCCCAGCACCGTGTAGCAGGTCTTGACGTCCTCGACGATGACGCGGAAGGCGCGCACATCGTACAAGTCGGTGAAGTCCAGCTCCTTGCCCTTCATCTTGCTCCAGATTGAGTAGATGTGCTTGGGCCGGCCGAACACTTCGGCCTGGATCCCGGCCGAGGCCATCTCCGATTGCAGCCGCGCGATGGCGTTGGTGACGAAGCCTTCGCGCATCATGCGCTTCTCTTCCAGCATCTTGGCGATGCGCTTGTACGCTTCCGGTTCGATGAAGCGGAACGACAAATCCTCCAGCTCCCACTTCAACTGCCAGATCCCGAGCCGGTTGGCCAGCGGCGCGTACAGGTCCAGCGTCTCGCGGCCGTAGGCGCAGGTCATGTCGTTGAACAGCTTGATGTCGGCGAAATAGCGCAAGGTCGTCACGCACGACGCCAGCCGCACCAGCACCACCCGCATGTCGGAGGCCATCGCCAGCAGCATCTTGCGCAGGGTTTCGACTTGCGCCACCGCCAGCTGCGCCGCGTTGCGGCCGCGTCCCAGGCCTTGCGAACTTTGATTCTGCGTCAGCTCGCGCAGCCGGATCAACTGGCGCACGCCGGCCACCAGGTCGCCCACGGCCGGGCCGAAGCGCGGTTCGATGATCACCGCCTGGGCGGTGTCGAGCAGCGTCAATTCAAACATCAATCCGGCGATGCGGGTCTCGACGTCGGTGCGCAGGAAGGCCAGCGTGCTGGCCACGCCGACCGAAAACTCCAGCGCCGACTGGCCGCTGCTGCCGATCTTGTCGCCATAGGCGCCGCCGGCGAAGTCCAGCGCCGCCAGCATGCGCGCGCCGTCGTCGGGCGACAAGCCCTGGACCAGTTGCTCCGACGTTGCGCTGTTGAGCGCGGTGATGGAAACCATGATGCCCCTAACGCTGCGCCGCGATAACGACGATTTCGACCAATACTTCCGGATTCGCCAGCCGCGCTTCGACGGTGGCGCGCGGCGGCGTGTGGCCGCTCGGCACCCAGTCGTCCCACACTTCGTTCATGCCGGCGAAGTCCTTCATGTCCTTGATGTAGATCTGGCAGCTGAGGATGCAGGTCTTGTCGCTGCCCGATTCGGACAGCAGGCGGTCGACGTGGCCCAGCACCTCGCGGGTCTGGCCCTGGATGTCGGCCGAGGTTTCTTCGGCGATCTGCCCCGCCAGATACACGGTCTCGTTATGAATCGCCACTTCGGACAGGCGCTTGCCTACATACAATCGTTTGATTTCCATACTTATCTTCTTCTCATTAACCCAACAGGAATTTCTTTGCGATGGCGATCTGGTCGTCATGGATGAAGGTCGGCGCGTGGCCGACGTTCGGGATTTCCACCAGCGTCGCCTTGGGGCCGCGCCGCGTCATCATGGCCGCCGTTTCCGGCGACAGCAGGTCGGACTCGGCGCCGCGGATCAGCAAGGTCGGGCACTGGATCGCGTCGTACGCCGCCCACAGCATCGCCTCGTCGGCCTCGGCCGATTCCGGCGTGGCCGAGCGGAACGGCTGTGCCAGTCCCATGTCGTAGTGACGCACCCATTTGCCATCCTTGTCCTGGCGTAGCACATCGCTGGCCAGTTTATGCCATTCCTGCTCGGTGTGCTCGCCGAAGGTCAGCGAGACGTCGCGGATGAACTTGGCGCCCATCTCGAAACTGTCGAAACGCAGGTCCTGGCCGATGTAGTCGCCGATGCGCTGCAGCGCGGTCGGCGCCAGCACCGGGCCGATGTCGTTGAGCACCAGCTTGCGGATCGGATTGTCCGGCAGCGAGGCCAGGCCCAGGCCGATCAGGCCGCCCATCGAGGTGCCGAACCAGTCCACGCTCTGTCTTTCGCCGTCTGGCAAGACACGCGCCAGCAAGGTTACGATATCGCTGACATACTGCGGGATGCGGTACAGCTGCGGGTTCTTCAGCCAGTCGGAGCGGCCGCGGCCGACGATGTCCGGCGCGATCACGCGGTATTCGCCGGCCAGCGCCTGCGCCATGCTGTCGAAATCGTCCGAGACACGGGTCACGCCGTGGACGCACAGCAGCACCTTGGGATTGTTTTCGTCACCCCATTCCTTGTAGGACATGCGATGCAGGCCGGTCAGCGACAGACATTGGACGGACTTGATTTTTGCTTCGAACATGCGGCTTCCTTGGATGGTTTTTTATGTAATGATGTTCAGAAATACCATTTTACCGGGCGTGTGATTAAAATCCTACCGAAGTGTAGCGCACCGCCCCCTTATCTCCAATCTTACAGAGGACACTATGGCAAACAAGACTTTGAACGGTAAAACCGCGCTGGTGACCGGCTCCACCTCGGGCATCGGCCTGGGCATCGCCCGCACGCTGGCGGCCGAGGGCGCCAACGTGCTGCTGAACGGTTTCGGCGTCGCCGCCGAGATCGATCAACTGCAGCTCGACCTGGCCAAGGAATTCGGCGTCAAGGTGGCCTACCACAACGCCGACATGACCAAGCCGGCCGAGATCGAAGCCATGATCGGATTCGCTGAAGAGAAATTCGGCGGCGTCGATGTGTTGGTCAACAACGCCGGCATCCAGTTCGTCGCCAACGTCGAAGACTTCCCGGTCGAAAAATGGGACGCCATCATCGCCATCAACCTGACCTCGGCCTTCCACACCTCGCGCCTGGTGCTGCCACGCATGCGCGCCAACAACTGGGGCCGCATCATCAACCTGGCCTCGACCCACGGTCTGGTGGCCTCGGCCGGCAAGTCGGCCTACGTCGCCGCCAAGCACGGCCTGATCGGCTTGACCAAGGCCAACGCGCTGGAGACCGCCACCACCGGCGTCACCGTCAACGCCATCTGCCCCGGCTTCGTGCTGACCCCGCTGGTGCAGAAGCAGGTCGACGACCGCGCCGCCAAGGACGGCATCAGCAACGACGCCGCCAAGAAAGCGCTGCTGGCCGACAAACAACCTTCGGGCGAGTTCGTCACGCCGGAGGAACTGGGCGCGCTGGCGGTGTTCCTGTGCTCGGACGCGGCCAAGCAGGTGCGCGGCGTGGCGTGGAACATGGACGGCGGCTGGGTCGCCCAATAAGTAGTATCCCTCATGCCGGACAGTTATCACGCCCAGTGATTTGCGGGTTTCCACAATAGTGATAACTGCCGGCTTGCGAGATGATTCACTCCTCAACGAACACGAGGAGACCCCGTGAAAAAGCCATTCTATAAAGTACTGTACGTCCAGGTACTATTTGCCATCGCCTGCGGTATTCTGCTGGGCGCGTTCTATCCCGACAGCGGCGTCGCCATGAAGCCATTCGGCGACGGCTTCATCAAGCTGATCAAGATGATCATCGCCCCGGTGATCTTCTGTACCGTCGTCTCCGGCATCGCCGGCATGCAGGACGTCAAGAAAATCGGCCGCGTCGGCGGCAAGGCGCTGCTGTACTTCGAAGTCATCTCGACCTTTGCGCTGGTGATCGGCCTGTTCGTGGCCAACATCGTCAAGCCGGGCGCCGGCTTCAACGCCACCGCCGCCACGCTGGACGCCAAGTCGATCGAGCAGTACACCACCAAGGCCCACGCCCAGACCACCACCGAGTTCCTGATGAATATCATCCCGAACACCGTGGTCGACGCCTTCGCCAAGGGTGACATCCTGCAAGTGCTGCTGATCGCCATCCTGTTCGGCTTCGCCATCTCGCTGCTGGGCGAGCGCGGCAAGCCGCTGATCAAGCTGATCGACGACGCCTCGGCCGCCGTGTTCGGCGTGGTCGGCATCGTCATGAAAGTCGCCCCGATCGGCGCCTTCGGCGCGATGGCCTTCACCATCGGCAAATACGGCCTCAAATCACTGCTGCCGCTGGCCACGCTGATGGGCTGCTTCTACGCCACCTGCGCCATCTTCGTCATCGTCGTGCTCGGCACTGTGGCGCGCCTGACCGGCTTCTCGATCGGCCGCTTCATCCTGTACATCAAGGAAGAACTGCTGATCGTGCTGGGCACCAGCTCGTCGGAAAGCGCGCTGCCATCGCTGATGACCAAGCTGGAACGTCTGGGCTGCTCGAAATCGGTGGTGGGCCTGGTGGTCCCGACCGGCTACTCGTTCAACCTGGACGGCACCAACATCTACATGACCATGGCCGCCCTGTTCGTGGCGCAGGCAACCAACACCGACCTGACGCTGATGCAAGAGCTGACCATCCTGGGTGTGGCGATGCTGACCTCGAAGGGCGCATCGGGCATCACCGGCGCCGGCTTCATCACGCTGGCCGCGACGCTGCACGTGGTGCCGGATATTCCGGTGGCCGGCATGGCGCTGATCCTGGGCATCGACCGCTTCATGAGCGAATGCCGCGCGCTGACCAACTTCGTCGGCAACGGCGTCGCCGCGATCGTCGTGTCGCACTGGGAGAAGGAACTGAACCACGACACGCTGAAGGCGGAACTGGCCAACCCAGGTTCGACCGTCACCGATCCCGACCTGCTGCCGTTGAAATTCCCGACGCACGCACACTAATAGAACCCCAGCAGTTGAAGCCCCGTACAGCGATGTCCGGGGCTTTTTTTGTAATCGCGAGCCGCGCGTTCGCGATCTAACATGAAACCAAGTTAAATATAACTATTGCAACTCCATGTAAAATTAGTTGGCGTCATGTCAATGGTGGGATGACTTAACTAGTTTATGTGGGGGCTTGCTCAAATGAGAAAGATTTGGAAGTTGTTGCCAGTGGCGGCAATGATCACGGGACTGAATGGCATCGCAGTGGCGCAAACCCATCTGATCGATCAGGTTTCCAACGACGCGTCGTCGAGCATCGCTCGCTTTGGCTTGAACGCCGGACTGGCCCAGTCCTTTCAGCAATCATCCACCAACATCTCGGGAGCGGCCCTGTGGATGAGCGCCTTGGCCAGCGCGCCATCGGGCACGGTGCAGATCTCACTGTGGGATGGACTGCCCACCGCGTCCGGACATCAGCTGGCGCAAGGCTCGGCCTTCGGACAGAGCGGCGCCCTGGCCGAGGTTTACTGGAACCCGGTGTCGATCCAAGCCAACACCACTTATTTCCTTGTGTTTGAGAGCAGCAGCACGCTCTTCATCGGCGGATCAGAAGGAAATCCATACTCCAACGGCCAAGCCTATGTGAATGGCTATACCCAATACAGCACACTGGATTTCACGTTCAGGACCTTTACCGACACCACCTTCGTCGCCGCCGCACCGGTGCCGGAACCTGAAACGTATGCCATGCTGCTCGGCGGCTTGGGCCTACTCGGCTACATGACGAAGCGTCGCAAGAGGAACGCGTAGCATTGCGCATTGCCGCTTCGACGGGCGGGCGCTGAGTCAGGCGCCTCGTTGACACCCGCTCGGCATGCGCTACCCCGAACTGCTGCCGTTAAAATTCCCGACGCAGGGACACTAACAAAACCCCTGCAATTCAAGCCCCGCGCGGCAGTTTCCGGGCTTTTTTCCATCCTGGATTTGGCATGTGGCGGTTAGCCGTCTTCGCCCAACGACAAGCTGAGCTCCCTCAGCTCCGCACGTTCATGGTTACCGGTAAGCTTTATAAATATGCCCACCGTCTCGCTTAACGCCCCCACAGGATGGCTGCAATCCCTCAGGCCGCAACGAAGATCACGCGTGCGATTAACGCTGGACCGTATTTCCCAGAATTGGGTTTTCCGATCGATTCCGAAACCATCTAGCTCCAAGTAACCGGGGAATAGTCCTTCAACAATCCAAGGATGCGGCACCGGCTTCCCGTTCTTGTCCAAGTCTGGAAAATCGACCTCGTTTTGTGAGGGATCTTTATTCAGATAGACCGTCACATATTCGACACGATCATCCCTCTTCATGCTGGTGCCGATTGCGATACCCAACGCCTCCCACTTGCACCACTTCGGCCACTTCTGTTCACCGCATACGCTGCCATCGCCGATAATTTTCTTCCAGCTTTGCATCGAGTCGCCGAGAACCAGTCTCCTATCATTGAGAGAGATCCTCCCGTCCTTCAAAATCAGCGCAGGCTTGCCCACTTTTGCAATTTTCCTTGGCAAACCATAGTCCTTCACGGCCAACATCTGCTTCGCCGCTTTGTCAAACGCCGATCCAACGCGGTCCCCAAAATCCTGACCATAGACATTTGCGACGGCAAACAAAACAGTGAATGGGAGCAGTGACATAAGCATCATTATTCTGTACTAGAGGTGATTCCGAATTCTCTCAGCTCTCCGTATTCATCCTCACGACTCAGCATCAGATAGATAGCGGCGTCGGGGCCAAATAATCCCCGTGGGTGAGCACAGCTCTGCAGACCACACTGCAGATCCCGCTGGCGGTCAGCACCCGCCCTCACTTCCCAAAACTTGGCATGTTTGTCGATACCAAAACCATCAAGCTCCAAATATCCGGGAAAGACGCCTTTACTTAGCCAGACCGGATCGATCGGCTTACCTTTCGCATCGCGCGGACGGGTATCGTACAGACTTTCCTCAGGGTCGCGACTGAAGTGCAGCTTCATTTGGCTAACCAATTGCGGCCGCTCGAACGTCGCGGTAATTTCGATGCCCAAGGTATCCCACTTGCACCACATGGGACGCTCACTCTTGGGGGAGCAAACTCCGCCACTACCAATCGCTTTCTTCCATTCATCCATCTGCCTCCCCAGCATCAGCTGGTGATTATTGAAATAAATGGAGATCGCAGGCTGCGCTCCCTTATCCACCTTACTCGGCCGACCATAACCCTTGATCACTCCTGTGGCCTTGGCCGCTTTTTCAAAAGCTGAGTTAAAGCGATCGCCCATGCTGGGGGAGGCAGCGGATGTCTGTCCATAGCAGGCTGGAATCGCTACAGCTAATAATATCGGTACGTATATCTTTCCCATAAATTTAACTCGCTTGGGGATTTACTATGTGAGCACTTGGCTAAGCCGACCTTTCCTGAAAGTGGAAAATCAGCGTTCCACATCAACGTTGCCGAATAGTCTTGGTAATTTTATCCCAGAGCGATAACGAGGTAACGTCGTAACTTGAAGCATGTCCCGTTAAGTCCATTTCCAAATTATCTTAGGCGCAGCAGGTGAGGGTGTTTAGCGCATAGTCTACAATAGAAAGAGAAATCTCTATCACTGCCCTTTTCTCCTGGCCAAATTGACGACACCCACTCTTCAGCACGCATACCAGCGATACTCTTTTCAGACTTACGCAATATCGATTCTTTGATGTTGAATTTTTGCATTAATGATTAGGCCTACCAAGTCGCTGGTGGAGGGTTTCACTATCGAATCAAGCTCAGCTTAGACGTCATACCCGCGTCTGCGAACCATCAATATTCTTGGCGAAAATTAACGGGCACGGATGCTACTGACAATACTACGAGCCAAGCGAAGAAACTCAGCTTTCTCCAGTGGCGTCTTTCCTAAGCTTTGCGCATGTTCGGCGTTACGCAGCACATATACCTGTACCGTAGCCTTTTCTGGACGCACACCATATTCACCTCTTACCGTAGCAAAATAACCGTAATCTTCACCAGCATCATCTCGCTTTATCTTTACAAAAGACTCTAACCCTTCCCGCCGATCGATCAGGATTTTTGAGAATGCAGGCTTTAAAAGCTGCTCTATTTTTTTCCCCATTTCATACTGTGCCCAGAAGTTCGCGATCACCATTGGGGATTCCGCATTCCGTTCCCGTATCGGATCAGAATACTCCACAGCGTTAGCGTCTCCAATCATAACTGTAACATCAGGATGCGAGGTCAATCGATATGTAACCATAATATCTCGTTCCCTCGACGCCGTCAGAGGCACGGCAGCGTAAGGAATACATAATTCACTATCACCCGCAACACTAAAGATAGGCCTGGATTTTATTGATGTCGAATATGAACGGGCGAGGTCTTTAGGAACATTCATGGTGAGCACATGTGAATCAACTTCTAGAAACAACCTTGCGTCATCATCCACACTCCATCCAATCGCATCTTTCCTAGGCGGAAAAACATCCACAACGCGTATTGTTTGGCCACTTTGAATTGGAGCTCGTTTAATATACTTACTATAATCAATTTTACTTTTAGAAAATTGATCCCTAATAGCGGATACCTCTGAGCTATTTAGCCGATCGGTGATGAAAATTTCCCCGTAATACCGCAACGAACTCCAACCTGCTGGCTCCCCATCAGCGAAGCGAAACTTCGATTTTCCTGGTTGACCACGCAGTTGGGCTAATATCCTTGCGGCGGACACCGATGCCACCTCACTGCCTCGGGGTAATTCAAGAGCCAACGTGCCGACACACTCACTCCCCCACTCTGGATTCCCAATTTCCAATGAGTCAGCCCGCACACACACAAAAAATAGAGTGCAGGTTAAAAACACATACTTAAATTGATCAGCCATAGGGCTCAGTTTTTTCATAAGATTTTTCGTTTGATGCTACCACCATTTCGGGATCGCCAGGCATTTCATGTTCCGTGTTCTTTTTATCATTATGAACAATGATACCAGTAGGATATCTTATTCTTATATTTTCATTAGCGGTCCACTCTAATGGTATCAGGGTAATGAAACCACGGACATTTTTAAGATTATTGGCGCCTGAAGCTGCCTGCTTTTTCTGCCAAAATTCTTCCTGAAAAGGCATTGGGGAGGCCAATCCACCTACCTGACCTTTACCTACCTTCAGATTATCATCCCAAGTCGGTAATATTTTGGCTGGCTGGTCCGCCCGTTTTGGTGATGGATCTTTGTTCCGGGGAATGTAAGCAAAAGCGCTATCATAGATGTCGCTATTTTTCTTCGCTCGACTCTGCACCATTTTCCAACTATCGGGATGGCCTGGTGATTCGACCGCATTCATCAAATCATCAGCACTCCGTAATCCACAGGTAATACCAAAAATCTTTTTCCAGATCTTTTTTCGAAGTTCGTGCGCAAAAACCCTTACTGGCTGGTTACTGCCCTTTCCATTGATATCCGCGCGACTTGTTTCATCATCCATGACCAACACCGCGAGCTCAGAATCTCTTTCTCCTAACAGACTACGATCATTGATATTAGCACTTCCTAACAGAGCAAATCTGTCATCGACGATCATTAGTTTGCTGTGCACATAGATCTGTTCAGTAACAAAGTAGCCGTTGAAATCATGCCAATTCCTAAGATTGAGTAACGTTACGTATTCATAACATTTCTCGATCGGCACGCTTTCATATTCGTCATTGGATTCGTCAGTGAAGACAGACAGATAATTTTTTACCTTGGCGTCCTTTAACTCTCGCGCTCTTATCAACCGGCGTATTCCATTTATTAAACTATGGCTTCCATATACCAATGTCTGCATTGTGTAATAGACTTGTACAGCTATACTGGCATCCGTCAATGCTCCTTCCGGATGTACAGGCAGAGTGATATATACGTGAAATTTCGGTTTAGAAATATCATCTAAAATAGATTTCTTCAACCGATTAAGCAGTGCCTTTAGAACGCCATTGTCAGGAAGTTTATCTAAAATAGCCTCATCAGGCGGGCCATCTGACATTTTCCGCACTAATTTTAAAGTCGTATCAGTAATTCCACCGGCTCCATTTTTTATGAACGAACCGACAGGTGAAAGATTACTAGGGTCCGCATTGCCAAGCTTTCCAAAGTCAGAGACGAAAAACTGATTTTCAATGTAAATGAAACGAGTTGCTTTTGCGATCAAATTTTTCATTGCCACATGAACATCTTGCTGACCTTTTTGGAGTTTGCTACCAGGATTAGCTGCGTGCTCTTTGGAACAATGTGCAGCAGGGGCACTGCGCAACACTTGAATCTGCGCCCTGCCCATTGTGCGAAACGCTGTAGGCGGCAATTCACGCGTCAGCTTATTATCTTTTGCACTTGTGGAGGCGTTCCATCGAAGTATGAAATTTTTCAATAGAGCAGACACTGCGGGTCCTTGGATCTTGCAGTGCACATCTTGCCAAGGCATTCGGGGCTGGCGGGTATGATCCAACTCCACAGCCACCACTGTATTCGACGAAACTCTGGGGTTATTAGACACGACATCGACGTTGCCTGGCTTACCATAAGGCACTTGCCATCCACCTCCAGCTATCTTTTTCATCTCAGCTTCAGCAGAACTTCGAACAAGACTGCGGCCAAGCACTCGTATACCAAAGCTGTCCACAGCACCCGACATTAGGTCCGGATCAACTAAGGTATCCGAGTCAGGGGAAATCTTTTTTAACGGCGGAATACTGGGGTTATAACGATTTAGCATGTGCCGGCCATCCTGGTCCGGCCGTAGATCAAAGCGGGCATCATCCATACGTCCGTAACACAGATCCATTCCACCTACATATGCAATTTTTCGATCGATGACAACTTGCTTTTGGTGGTGACTATAATATGCGTTATTAACACTGGCGAAGGATGATGAGGTTGTCACTGTTACACTACCTTTCGATCCAGCATCTTTCAAAATCTCATTTATACTCTGCAAAACAATTTTGGTCTGATCATCGTATGTTTGAATAGGCTCACGGTCATCCCAAGGCATGACATAAATATGCACGCCCCGCTTAGCGCAACGGAGAAGTAAATCATACAAGCGCACGCCCGGTAATAAAAGCGCATCCCAGTTAACTTGCCAGCCAGCAATATATATTTCACTGCTAGCTTTATCACATTCCCCGATTAAGTCAGTGAAGTAATCTCTACCGGAACAATAGGACTCAATCTTGTTCCCCTCCGTCGGCATGGAAAAGACGTCGGTGATTGTCCTGTCAACCCACAATGGCGTCGCGTGCGCCGCCACAGATGGATTTCCATTCTTGTCAACGATTTGATAAATCGTACCTGGTTGTGCAGAATCACCGTTGGCGCTCATTACGTACCCTTTTTTATCTTGTCGAACAAATTCGTTCCACTACTGCTCTTCAAATCGCTGCGAGCCACCTTGGCGTGAAAATCTTCCACGTCCACTCCATTCGTGATGAGATGGTCATCCGAGTAGCCAAGGGCATTAAGGCCATGGTAAAACTTATCCGAGTCCGACCAGTAGTCTTTGGCCACATTGATACTGAGCTGACGCGCATGACTATTTGCAATAACCCATAATCCGCTTGGTGTCCGGTTATATTCCTGCTGCAGCTTTTTTTCATCGGACTTTGACAATTTCATATTTCCATCATCGTCGCTGATCCCGGAAAGAATTATATTTTCGCTGCTTAAAGCCCCATCAATGTCATGCGCCCTAACCACTCGCCAGTCCGCATTAGGATAAGGTTCGGAGAGAACTCCCGGGGCATCTTGCAAACGCATTGCAAAGGAAAGGGCCACGACGTCAATAGCCGAGCGCGGCATCGGTGGGGCTGGATAGTTCAACCTTGTCTGAGCCGAGAAAATCTTCTTGCCCGCCCGGATGACTATTTTTCCCGGGCATTGCACGGTGATGTTCCCGCCTTCAATGGTGATATTGGCCCCACCCGCCGTCGACAAGGTGATGCTCTTCGCAGCAGCCCAATCCACCTCCGCATTCGCGCTGACGACGTTAACCTCATCGCGCGCCTGCACCTTCAGCACATCGGCCTGCGCCTGGAGGTCGATGACGTCCTTGGCCGCGATCAGTTGCACGCCGATGCCGCCCTCGCCCGCCTTGACCGCGCCGCCCAGCACACCGATGGCCTGGCCGCTGTGCGCGCGCATCTGGCCGGCGCTGATGAACTGCGTGTCGCCGCCGCTCATCAGCGAGATCGTCTCGCCGTTCGCCAGTTGCAGCGCCTGCCCCGCCGTGACGCCGATGCCGGTCTTGCCGCTGATCGCGATGATCGGCGAGCTGGCGTGCGGCAGTTGATCGTCGCCCGGCGCCGTCTTCTTCTCGCCGGCGTCGGCCTTGGCCGCGCTCACGCTGCCGTTGCCGACCATGCCGGACACCGCCGTCAACATCGCCTTCAGCGGCGCCGACGCGTCGTCGAGCGCGCTCGCGTTCGCTTTAGTCGCGCCGATGTGGCCGCTGAGCGCCACCGTCTCATGCGTCTTGGCCGCGTCACTAAAGGTCTCGCCCAGCTTGACCGCCTGCTTGAGCAGCGCGATACCGGCCGTGTTATCGCCGGCCGGATCGCGCTCGCCCGCGTTGTGATCGATCTTGTAGCTGCTGATCAGCAGCCCGGCGCCGCCGCGCACCGCGCCGTAAGCGTCGGTGCGCAACTCGGCGCCCTGCCCGCGCAAGCTGCCGCGATAGTTGTCGGCGCTGTGGATCAGATGGCCCAGCGATAATTCGCTGGCCGCGTGCGTAGAGCGCAGCTGCACGCGTCCCTGCGCATCGGTGTCGTCGAACAGCAACTGGTTGTAGCCCGATCCGCCGAACTCCTTGCTGCGCACGCCCCACTGCGCGGCGCCATTGCGATGGCCGTCGCTGTCGCCCGACGCGCCGTGCCACAACGGGCTGTTGCCTCCGGCCAGATTGCCCTGCGCCGATGGCGCATGGTCGCTGGCAGGGTTGAACGGCCTGGCCTCGCCGGCCGTGTCGCTCTGCCCTGCCGGCGTCGGCGTCACGCCGCCCTCGCCCTGGCCGTTGTACAGCGCGCCGATGATGATCGGCCGGTCGATATCGTTTTCGATGAATTGCACCAGCACCTCTTGCCCGATGCGCGGCAGGAACTGGCTTCCCATGCCGCCGCCGGCCGAACGCTGCGCGACGCGCACCCAGCAGGTGGCGTCGCCGCTGTCCTGCCAGTGGTAGCGGATGCGCACCCGGCCCAGCCGGTCGCAATACAGCTCATCGGCGCCGGACGGCTGGTCGATGCCGTCGGCGCCGATGACGATGGCGCTCTGCGCGCCCCGCGCGGTCGGCTTCGGATGGCTGCGGCCGTGGCTGCCCGCCAGTTGCGGACGCCAGATGACATCGGCCGCCACCGCTTCGAAGCTGTTGGCGTAGCCGGTCTGGCGCGCCTGCGCGACGGTCTGCGCGAAGTCGCCCGGCACGTCGGCGACGATTTCCTCCAGCAGTTCCGGGATCGGTCCGAACAATTCCGCCAAGGCCTGCTGCGCCGGCGACGGTAAATTATTAACGCCAACGCTGCGTACGCGCAGCAGCACATAGGCCGGCGGCGACTCGGACGTCGATTGCAACGGTCCCTGCGTGACGTTGATTCGAGCGCCAGCCGCCAGCGTGCGCACCGTCGAGCGGCCGCGCCACAGCTGCGCCGACGCTTCGCGGCCCTGCATCTGCAGATCCGCATAGCGCTGCGCCTGCGCCGCGTTCGCGTACGCATATTGGCCGGGCACGTCGTAGCTTTCCAGCGCCGGTAGCTTGCCCGAAGTGAGGCGCGATGGCGCGCTGGCGTTGACGGCCTGTTTGGATTTGTAGTCGTAACTGAGCAAAGTGGTCAGCGATGCCGTGACGCTGCGCCGCGCGTTCAAGGCCTGGATGGTGTCGGACGCCTCGCCGGCGCGCACGCCATGGAAGCGGATGCCGCCACCGGCCTCGCTGCTCGCGTCCTCCGGCGTCGCGCTATTCTGGCTGCTGTCGGCGAACAGCACCACGCCGACACCATCTTCCAACTGCTCGTAGCGCCAGGCCAGGCCCTCTTCGGTCAGCAAGCGCCGCACGAAGTCCAGGTCCGATTCGCGATATTGACAGCAATAGCTGCGCGCCACGGCGTCGGCCATGAACGGCTCGGCCTCCTCGCTCCAGCGCCATTGCGCCAGCGGCGCGTAGCCCTCGAACACTTCATCGACGATCTCGATGACGGTCTTGTCTTGCCACACGCGGCTGTTGCGCACCTGGCCCAGGCGCCACAACCACGGCGTCAAGCGCAAGCGGAAACGCGCCAGGCCGCCTTCACTGCCCAGCATCGCCGCCTGCGTGATATCGCCATGGAACGTGGTGCGGCTGCCGTCGGCCAGGCTGACCGACAGGCTGGCTGACTGGCCCAGCAACGGCCGCAATTCAATATGCGCGTTGGTGGACAACACGATGATGTCGCGCGCGCCGACGTCCTGCACGCCGTCGTCGGCGGCGAAGGCTTCGACCAGCAGACCGCCGGAACCGAGATCGTCGTCGCCGCCGTCACCGTCGCCCAGCGTCAGCTCATACAGGCGCGTCGCGCTGGAGAACTGCGCGAGCGCCGTCGTGATCTGCTCGATCAGCGCGACGCTCATGACTCGGAGGCGGTCTTCACTGGCGCCGGGTTCTTGCACTCGGGCTCCTTGCGCGCGGCGTTGGCGCACAGGTGCGCGCGGCATTGCGCGGCGCCGACTTCGTTCTGCAACCCGCACTGCTTCAGCAGGTAGGCCGGCGTCGACGGCGTCTTGGCCGGTTGCCCCGCCTGCACATGGGCCATCAGCGCGGCCAGCAGCGCGACGTCGCTGTCCGGCGCGGGCTTGGCTTTGGCCTTGGCCGGCTCGGTCTTCTGCGCCAGCTTGACGGTCTTGGCCTGCGGCTTCTCGGTCTTGGCCTGCGCCAGTTTCGGCTTCGGCTTGGCCGCCGCATGCGGACTTTCCAGCGCGGCGGTCAGCTCATCGCGCGGCGGCTTGGCGGCGGCTGGCGTGTCGTTCAGCATGTCCTTCAAGGAGCGCGTGTTGTCTGTGGCGGGGCTGACGGAAGCGGTGTCTTCGACGATGGTCGCGGTCTCCGGCGCGGCCGCCGCAACAGGGGGCGCGACTGCCGGAACAGGCGTCGCGGCCGGCGGCGTGATCGGAGTGGCGGCGGGCACGGTGGCGTGGGCCAGCACGGGCTCGACATCCGGCTCGCCATTCATCCAGACGACGCCACCAATGACCAGCGCGAGCAGCAGCACGCCGACACCGGCGGCAATCGCGCCCTTGTTACCTTTCTGGGACGCGGCCGGCGCGGCGGCGGCCGCGCGCGCGGGCTTGGCGTTCTTCCCTTCCAGACCGTTCAGGATGTTGTTGCGGTCCGCACCGGTTGGCTGCTCTTTGGACAGCAGGCTGGGACGGCCGGTGGACGGCGGGCGTTCATCGTCTCGTTGCAAAATAGACTCCCTTATTAATTTCACATTACTTTACGACATTCAAGAAAAATGTGGCGCAACAAAGCGTTTCAACCGTGCACGACCCGGCCCGAGCTCAGCTGTTCAATCGTGCGCGAGCTTGCCATAACTCTAATATATACTCAGAGCAATGCTTTTTAGACATTAGTTTTTATTTCCAACAGTGCGTTGAGGCCATCGTGTTTTTACTGGCGGTAACTATTTATTTTTTGCTGGCATGCCTGATCAGCTGGATGGTGCTGTTTCCGTCCGGCCGCGAGTTCGTGCTGGCGCGACTGGCCGGCGCAAGCCAGCGCATGCAGCAGCGGCTGGACCGCGCCGCGCAGCGCCGCCGCCAGGACCTCGGCGCGTTGACGCAATCGGGCCGGGCCTCGGTCAACGGCGTTGGCGCCTTTTTGCGCGAGCATTACCTGCTGTGCCTGGGCGGATTGGGCCTGTTGTGCGTGCCGCCGATGGTGGCGCTGCTGTTGTCCGGCAAGCCGACCTTGAGCGGCTACGATGCGCCGACACGCGAGATCAACACCCAGGTCGCGGGCTTGCTCGAAGGCGAACAACTGGTGCCGCCGCCGGCGCTGCCGCCGCTGGTCTTTGCCACCGCCGAAGTCCAGCTGGAACGGCCGATGCTGGTGTCGGCCAGCCGCGATTGGGCTTTGCTGGATGCCGCCTACGCGCAGCGGCTGCTGATGGCGTTCAAGATCATGAAGGAAAAGTATGGCTACGACATGGCCATCCTGGAAGGCTACCGCAGCCCCGAGCGCCAGAACACGCTGGCGGCGATGGGCTCCAGCGTCACCAACGCGGCGGCGTTCCAGAGCTGGCACCAATACGGACTGGCCGCCGATTGCGCGTTTCTGCGCGACGGCAAGCTGGTGATCTCGGAGCGCGATCCCTGGGCTCTGCGCGGCTATCAGCTGTACGGCGAAGTCGCCGAGTCGCTGGGCCTGACCTGGGGCGGCCGCTGGAAGATGATGGATTTCGGGCACACGGAACTGCGCCAAGCCGGCGTCATGAAAAAATAGGAGCACCCTGAACGATGATCTGGTTACGAAACGCCGCCCTCACCACTACCGCCTTCGGCGGCAGCTGGGGCGGTGCGATCTGGTTCTGGCGCGAGAACAACCGCATGCCGGACACCGGGGATCTGGTGCTGTATCTGCTGGTGCTGCCGGTGCTGCTGTTGACCGCATGGTGGCTGGGCCGCAAGGCATGGACGCGCATCAGCATGCCGGCCGCCGCCAGCGCCTCCACCGCTGCGGCAGTCGAGCTGACGCCGGTCGCACCCGCGCTGGCGCCCGGCCTGACGATCGCCGCCAGCGCGGTGCGTGCACCGCACGGCGCTTCGATCGCGGAGCTGCGCGGCGCGTTGGCCGGCCAGCAGGCCCGCCCGGAACTGGATAAGGAACTGTACGACGACGACGGCTACCCGATCATGAGCGCGCGCCTGCCCGACGCCGGCACCGACATCGCGAAAGAAGAATTCGGCCAGTGGCTGGGCACCCAGGCGCTGCCCGATCCGCATTTCGACGAGGGCCAATGGCGCGCGCTCGCCGCAGGCGGCGCCGTGGTCAGCGAACTCGCCGGCCAGCTCGGCATGCATCAGCATTTGCAGCCATGGCTGGAACAACAGCACGAGCGCCGCGAAGGCCGGCTGCCGCCCAACGCGGTCGCCGCCGCCGAGCCACCCGCCCTGCAATTGCTGGCGGTATGGCCGGCCGAGTGGCGCCCGGAGCAGCGCGACGCCGCGCAGCAGTGGCTGCGCCATCTCGTGGTCGAATCGGGCTGGCCGCAAGAGCGCCTGGCGCCGACCGCCGCGCCGTCGCTGGACCCGCATAGCCTGGACGATGCGGGCCAACTATTGGCGGCGCTGCTGAAGCGCGCGGCCGAAGCACAGCGCCCAAGCCTGGCGCTGGTGGTCGCGGCCGGATCGCAAGTCAGCGAAGCCGGCGTCGCGCGCCTGTCGCATCACGCGGCGCTGTTCACCTCGGCCAACGCGCAAGGCCAGATTCCCGGCGAAGGCGCCGCAGGCCTGCTGCTGGCCGACGCCGCGCAAGCGCAGCTGCTGGACGGCGCCGGCCGCAACGTATTGCAAGCGATCGTCAACGGCCGCCGTGGCGCTTCCGCCGACACGGCCAGGCGCGACACCGACACCAGCCTCGCCGACCTGACCGGCCAGGTGCTGCGCGAAGGCCAGGCCGACGCCGCGAAAGTGGCGCTGGTCGCCGCCGACACCGGCCACCGCACCAGCCGTGTGATGGAACTGATGAACCTCGTGACGGCCACCGCGCCGCAGCTCGACCCCGGCGCCGACGTGATCGGCATCGGCGCCAGTTGCGGCAGCTGCGGCGCGGTCACGTGGATGACGGCACTGGCCCTGGCCGACGCGGAAGCGCAGGACCGCGCCGGCCCGGTGCTCTGTATCAGTAACGAAGACCCGTACCGCCGCTGCGCCGCGCTGATAACGCCGGCCGCAGCGGCATGAATATTTTCCACGATTACCTGAGCAATCGAGTCCAATGATGATGCAAAAAATCTGGCTGTTCCTGATCCAACGCCCCACGCTGATCGTTATCGGCTGGCTGGCGTTCGCCGCCTTCCTGTTCCTGCTGACGGCGCTGCTGCAGCTGCCGCCGTCGCTGCCATGGATCGTGCTCGGCGTCGCGCTGGTGTTCGGCGCCGCCGTCTGGTTCTGGCGTCGCCACAAGCAGCAGCGCGCCGCCGGCCAGCTGGGCGACATGCTGGAACAGCAGGCGGTCAAGCCGGTCAAGGTCGATCCGGCGCAGCGTCAGGAAACCGAAGTGCTGCGCACCCGCATGCTGGACGCGATCGGCACCATCAAAGGCTCCAAGCTGGGCCAGACCTCCGGCAACGCCGCGCTGTACGAACTGCCGTGGTATATGGTGATCGGCAATCCGGCCGCCGGCAAGAGCACCGCCATCGCCAGCTCGGGCCTGCAGTTCCCCTTCGCCGACAGCAAGATCGTCCAGGGCGTCGGCGGCACCCGCAACTGCGACTGGTTCTTCACCACCGACGGCATCCTGCTCGACACGGCCGGCCGTTATTCCGTGGTCGACGAGGATCGCGGCGAGTGGTTCGGCTTCCTCGACCTGCTGAAAAAATACCGCAAGAAGGCGCCGATCAACGGCATCATCATCGCCGTCAGCGTCGCCGAACTGACCGGCAACCGCCCCGAGTTCGCCATCAACCTGGCCAAGAACCTGCGCCAGCGCGTGCAGGAACTGACCGAACGCCTGGCCGTGCATGCGCCGGTGTACGTGCTGTTCACCAAGGCCGACCTGATCACCGGCTTCAACGAATTCTTCCAGGACAGCGAGCGCGGTGAGCGCGACAAGGTCTGGGGCGCCACCCTGCCCTACAGCCGCAGCACCACCAGCGAACAGGTGCTCGACCAGTTCGACGCGCGCTTCGATGAACTGTACGAAGGCCTGAAAGACCTCAGCGCCGCCAACATGGCGCTGCAATGGCGCGAGCGCATGCCGCCCGGCGTGTTCACCTTCCCGCTGGAATTCAGCTCGGTCAAGGCGCCGCTGCGCACCTTCATCGCCACGCTGTTCGAGGAAAACCCGTTCCAGTTCAAGCCCGTGTTCCGCGGCTTCTACTTCACCAGCGCTTTGCAGGAAGGCGAGTCGATCTCCGCCTCGTCGCAGCGCGTGGCGCGCCGCTTCGACCTGCAACTGAAACAGGCCGACCACGAGGAAACCCACAACCAGCAGGGTTACTTCCTGCTCAACCTGTTCCGCAAGGTGATCTTCGCCGACAAGGATCTGGTGGCGCAATACGCCAGCCCCGCCAAGACGCGCGTGCGCTACGCCGCCTTCTTCGGCGCCACCGCGCTGGTCGGCCTTGCGCTGGCCGGCTGGAGCTGGTCGTACATGAACAACCGCCAGTTGGTGGCCAATGTCGAAGCGGACCTGCAACAGGCGATCAAGGTGCAGGAAAAGAGCATGGACCTGCAATCGCGCTTCAAGGCTCTGGAGATCCTGCAGGACCGCATCGAGCAGCTGGATAAATACGAAGAGAACCGCCCGCTGTCGCTGAGCATGGGCCTCTACCAGGGCACGCTGCTGGACCGCAAGCTGCGCGAGGAATACTTCAACGGCGTGCGCGAAGTGATGCTCAAGCCGGTCAGCCAGTCGCTGGAAGCCTTCCTGGCCGAAGTCAACAACGGCGCCGGCCAGTTGCAGCCGATGGCGAAACCGCTGACCGCCGCCGGCGCCAGCAACTCCGCACCGCCGAACGCCACCCAGGCCGAAGCCGCCGCCGCGATCAACAACGGCGCGCAGCAGTTCAAGGACGCATCGCCGGCCAACGCCGAAGACGCCTACAACGCGCTCAAGACCTATCTGATGCTGGGCGATAAATCGCGCGCCGAAGCCGGCCATCTGAACGATCAACTGACCCGCTTCTGGCGCGTCTGGCTCGACACCAATCGCGGCACCATGTCGCGCGAGCAGATGATCCGCAGCGCGGAACGCATGATCTCCTTCTACCTGGCGCAGGTCAACGATACCTCGTGGCCGCAGATCGATACGCGTCTCGCGCTGGTCGACCAGAGCCGCGACAATCTGCGCCGCGTAGTGCGCGGCATGCCGGCGCGCGAGCGCGTCTACGCCGACGTCAAGGCGCGTGCCGCGACCCGCTTCCCGGCGATGACGGTGGCCTCCATCGTCGGCGACCAGGACAAGGAACTGGTGCTGGGTAGCTATGCGGTGCCGGGCAGCTTCACGCGCCAGGCATGGCAAGGCTTCGTGCAGGACGCCTTCCGCGACGCGGCCAACCGCGAACTGCAAAGCGCCGACTGGGTGCTGAAGACGTCCTCCAAGGACGACCTGACGTTGGAAGGCAGCCCGGAACAAATCCAGAAATCGCTGGTGGAACTCTACAAAAACGACTACGCCAAGGAATGGCAGAAGTTCGTGCAGGGCGTGACCATCCGCGAACTAGGTACGTTCGATGTCGCCGCCAGCGCCATGAACCGGCTCGGCGATCCGCAAACCTCGCCGCTGAACAAATTGGTGAACACCGTCTACGAACAGACCTCGTGGGACAACCCGTCCTTGCTGGACGCCGGCCTGCAACGCGCGCAACGCGGCGTCAGCGGCTGGTTCAAGGAGACCGTGCTGCGCCAGAAGCCGTCGCAGCTGAACGTGAATATCCCGTCCAACGGCGGCGTGCAGAACGCCGCGCTGCCGCTCGGCCCCGTCGGCCGCGAGTTCGCCGGCGTGGCGCGGTTGGTGGTCGCCAAGGACAAGGACGCGTCGCTGATGCGCGGCTACATGGATCAACTGTCCAAGCTGCGCAGCCGCTTCAACCAGATCAAGAACCAGGGCGATCCCGGTCCGGGCGCCAAGCAGCTGATGCAGCAAACACTGGACGGCAGCGGCTCCGAGCTGGCCGACGCGCTGAAGTATGTCGACGAGCAGATGCTGATCGGGATGACCGACCCGCAAAAACTGGCCATCCGTCCGCTGCTGGTGCGGCCGCTGATGCAGACCTTCGCCGTGATCGTGCAGCCGACCGAGGCCGAGATCAACAAGGTCTGGGCGGCGCAGGTGGTGCAACCGTTCCGCCAGTCGCTGGCATTGAAATATCCGTTCACCGCCGAATCGCGCGCCGAAGCGACCAATGCCGAAATCGGCGTCGTATTCGGGCCGGACGGCGCCATCGCCAAGTTCTTCAACACCACCATCGGACCGCTGGTGGTGCGCCGTGGCGATACGTTGAGCGCCAAGACCTGGGCCAACATGGGCATCAACCTGGCGCCGCCGGTCGTGACCAGCTTCCCGGGCTGGATCGCGCCGCTGAACGCGAACGGCGTCGCCAACGCGGCCGCTTCCAGCGGTGGCGAGGCGCAGACCAACTTCGATCTGCAGGCGCTGGGCGCGGTCAGCGCGACCGAGTTCACCATCGAGATCGACGGTCAGGCGCTGCGCTGGCGCGGCCAGCCGCAGCCTTGGGTCCACATGGTGTGGCCGAATGCTCAGGGCGTGCCGGGCGCGCGCATCACCGCCATCACGCCGGAAGGCCGCAGTGTGGTGCTGCTCAACGAGACCGGTCACTTCGGCCTGAAGAAAATGGTCGACGCGGCACAGCGCAAGCGCAAGGACAATGGCGTGTTTGAGCTGAGCTGGAACAACTCCGGCGTGACCGTCACCGCCAATCTGAAGATCGTCGGCACGACCGCGCCGCCGCCAGCGCCCGCACCGGTGGCCGCGCAATCGGGCGCCGGCTTCAAGCGCCTGCGCCTGCCGGACGCGATCACCAGCGCGACCCCGGTCGCACCGGCCGCGCCGCTGACGCCGGCCGCCCCGAACGCACCGGCGGCACCCGGCACGGTTGTCCCAGCCGCATCGTCGGTACCCGGCGCAGCCGCACCGGCCGGCTCCGCGCCGACCGCACCGTCCACGCCCGGAACGCCGTCGCCGGCGCCTGCCGGAGCGGCACCGGCCACCATGCCGGCGCCTAAACCGGCCGCCGTGATCCGCACCGCAGGAGCCCAGCCATGAGCCGGGGCGCCACCACCGCCACCATCGGCTACTTCGGCAAGGTCCCCGGCCGGGGCGACTTCGTCAAGGGCAGCGACAGCCCGGCGCTGATCAAGGTGCTGGATGACTGGCTGGCCCAGGCCATGGATCTGATGAGCACCGACGCGCGCTGGAAGCTGAACTACGACGCCGTCGCGCCGCTGCACTTCGCCTTCGTCGGCCCGCGCCGGCGGCATGCGATCGCCGGCCACATCGTGGCCAGCAGCGACCAATCGTCGCGCCGCTTTCCATTCCTGATGATCAGCAGCGTCGAAGTGCCGGAGCCGGCCAGCTTTGTGCCGACCGCGCCGCTGGTGTTCAACCGCCTGTGGACCCGCCTCGCCGCCCTGAGCGCCAACGTGGTCGGCGCCGGCGATCCGACCGCCGCCTTGCAGGTGGCGTCGAGCGAAGCGATCGAGCTCGATCTGCGCAGCGCCGCCTACCAGGCCACCTTCGACGACTTCCTCGAACTGCAAACCGTCGGCGGCCTGGACGACATGCTGGCCGCCGCCGGTTTCAAAGGCTCTGTGCGACAAGTATTGCTGGCGCTGGGCATGCTGTTGCAACCGGTGCTGGCCAGCAGCTCCAGCCGGCTGGACAAGACGCTGCTGCTGCCGCTGCCGCAGGATCCGATGTACCGCAACCTGGTGGCGGCGTTCTGGATGCATCTGATCACGCCATTCCTGGCGCGCGCGGATTTCGAGCTGGCCTTGTTCCTCACCCGGCTCAATGGCAAGTCGGTGCTGCTGGTCGGCTTCAGCGGCGCCTCGCCGCAAACGCTGCACGCGATCATGGATCCGCAAGCCGCGCTGGAAACGCATATCGCTTTCGATGAGCTGGAATGGGTGGAGGAACAGGCGGTGGCCGACTACGCCGTCAAGAAACTGTCCACCTACCTGGCCCAGCCCTCGCTGTCATTGAAGTCCGCGCTCGATTCCGTCGGCACGGCATTTATCGGAACCTGAACATGCGCACCCTTTTATTCACTACATTGCTGCTCGCCGCCGGCTATGCCGGCGCCCAGGCCAACGCGCCGCAACCGGGCCAGGTGCTGGCCAGCGGCACCCTGCCCGATGAGGCCAGCAAGGCCGCCGTCCTCGGCAAGCTGCGCGAGGTCTATGGGGCCGACAAGGTGGTCGACCAGATCTCGATCGACAAGGTCTCGACGCCGGCAAACTGGAACAACTACGTGCAGAAGCTGATCACGCCGGACCTGAAGCAGATCAGCCGCGGCCAGCTGAAGATCGACGGCAGCACCGTCAGCCTGCGCGGCGAAGTCAATAACGAAGCCACGCGCCAGAAGCTGGCCAGCAATATCGCCACCACGCTGAATCCGACCTACACCGTCAACAACGGACTGCGCGTCTCGGCCGCCGACCAGGCGATCCTCGACACCACGCTGGCCAACCGCATCGTCGAATTCGAAAGCGGCAAGGCGGAGTTGACGCCGACCGGTCGAAAGATCCTCGATGAAATGACGGCCGCGCTGCAAAAGCTCAAGGACCGCAAGGTCGAGATCATCGGCCACACCGACAGCGCCGGCCTGCGCGCCACCAACCAGGGCTTGAGCCAGGCCCGCGCGGAGGCGGTCAAGGCTTACCTGGGCAGCCACGGTATCAACGGCGATCTGCTGACCGCCAGCGGCCAGGGGCCGGACCGTCCGGTCGCCAGCAACGACACCCCCGATGGCCGCGCGCGCAACCGCCGCATCGAATTCCGTATGGCTCAGTAAAGGACATCATGTACTCAGCACAAGAACTGCTTGAACCGATCAGCGATGGCCAGCCGGCCGGCGCCGACCTGTCGTTTTCGCCCGATCTCGACGCCATCGCGCTGGCGCGCAAATTCGACGATCCGTCGCTGGATCAGGGCGAATGGGTCACCGATTTGAAGGAGGCCGATTGGCCCTTCGTGGTCGCGCGCTGCACCGCGCTGCTGGCGGAAAAGAGCAAGGATCTACGGCTGGCGGTCTGGCTGACCGAGGCCGGCGCCCGAGTCCATGACCTGCGCGGCCTGGGCGAAGGCTACTTGCTGCTGGCTGGTCTATGCGATCAGTACTGGGAGCGCGGCCTGTACCCGCTGGACGAGGACGGCGACAACGATCAGCGCGTCGGCAATTTGAGCTGGATCCTGGCGCGCACGCCGGCGCTGGTGCGCGAAATCGGGCTGACAGAAAATGGCGACTATTCGACCATTGACTTCGAATCGTCACGACGGCGCGCGTCCAGCAACAACGAGGAGCAGCAAAACCGCGCGCCCAAGCTGGCCGACATGGAAACGGCAAAGCGCAACAATTCGGCGCAGTTCAAGACGGCGTTGCGCGCGGATGCGCAGTTCTGCATCGATGCGCTGCAACAGCTGGAGCGCGTATGCGACACGCGTCTGGGCAACGACAGTCCGGGCTTTTCGTCCGCGCGCGATGCCTTGCAGACGCTGTTGCACACGCTGCCGGCGCCCGCCGGTGCGAACGGGGCGGGTGCGCCTGGTGCCGACAACGGTGCGGCGTACGGCACGCTGGGCGGCGCGGGCCACGGCGGCGGAACGGCGCATGGCGCTAGCGCAGGCCATGGCGGGGTGACGCATGGCGGTGGTGCGGGGCACGATGGCGGCTCCGGCGACGTGGGCGGCGCGGGCTATGATGACGGCGCGGCGTACGGTCATGGCCAGGCGCCGATGGGCGCACCTTCGCGTCCGGGCGTGATCCAGAACCGCGCGCAGGCGGTGGCGCAGTTGCGCGCCGTGGCCGAATTCTTCCGCGCCACCGAGCCGCACAGCCCTGCCTCCTACTTCGCCGACAAGGCGGCGGCGGCCGGCGAACAGAATCTGGTCACCTGGCTGCGCTCCGTCATCAAAGACGAGGCCTCGCTGGCCCACATCGAAGAACTGCTGGGCGTTCAGCCCGAATAAAAACAAGGGCAGGCGCGGCCTGCCCTCTTTCCTTAATCGCCCACCAGCTGAATCGCATCGATCTTCTTGTAGTCATGATCGAGGTTGTTCGCGTAAGTGACCTTAACCGCCTTGGCCTTGTAAGCCGTCTTCTCGAAGGTGCGCACGAACCAGGTCCGGTTGCCGCGCGCATCCGCCTTGACGTCACTGATACCGGTCCACACCGTGTTCCACTTCCCATCGACGTCCTGCAATTCAACCTTGTTGATCGCCTGAACGCCAGCGCCGCCATTGATGATGACCCGCACCTCGGTCGCATTCACCGGCTTGGCGTAGGTGGTCTCGATCCAATCGAAACCCTTGTCGATATTATTGTTGGTCCACTCGCGGCTATCGCTAGGCCCGACCACGTTCTTGGCCAGATTGACCTCGGACGGCGTCTTGCCGTTTTCATCGCCGAACACCGAACTGGCCTTCGCGTCGGCAGCCCACTGCGCGCGCGGATCGTTGATGTACTTGTCCTCCATGATGCCGTAGTCGAGCAAGCCCTGTTTGCGTGCCAGGTCGCGCTGCTCGGCGGTCTGCTCGGCCGGCGGCGTCGCGGCCACCGGGGCGGGCGCCGGCGCGGCCGGAGCGGCGGCGGGCGTTGCGGCGGCGGCCGGCGCCTCCTCGACCTTCTCGCGCTTGTGGCAAGCCGCCAGCAGCATGGTGGAAATCAGTATGGCAATGGTGGCGTTACGTTTCATCTAAGCTCCCGGATTATTTGACGGTATATTTGAATTGACCCTGCTTGTTGGCGCTGACCTTGATCTTGGCGATCGCGGCCCCTTCCGCCATACGCGCCAGCACGGATTCGGCGATCTCCGGCAACAGCGTGCCATTCAGGATGTTGTCGACATTGCGCGCGCCGGAATCGACTTCGGTGCAGCGCGCCAGCACCGCTTCCACCAGCGCCTCGTCGTAGCTGAATTCCGCCTTGTGGTTGGCGGCGATACGCTGCTGGATCTTGCCCAGTTTGAGCTTGATAATCTGTACCAGCACGTCGTCTGGAATCGGATAGTACGGAATCACCTTCAGGCGGCCAAGGAAAGCGGGCTTGAACTGCTTCATCAACTGACCGCGTATCAGCTGCTCCAGATCTTCCGGCGACGGCATCTCTTCCGGCGACTTGTTCAGGCAGGCCTGCATCATCGCGGCCGACGCCACGTTGGAGGTCAGAATGATGATGGTGTTCTTGAAATCGATCTCGCGGCCTTCGGCGTCGTCCATCACGCCTTTGTCGAAGACCTGGAAGAACAGCTCCATCACATCCGGGTGGGCCTTCTCCACCTCGTCCAGCAGCACGACGCTGTACGGATTGCGGCGCACCGCTTCGGTCAGCACGCCGCCTTCGCCGTAACCGACGTAGCCGGGCGGCGAGCCTTTCAGGCCGGAGACGCTGTGCGCTTCCTGGTATTCGCTCATGTTGATGGTGATCAGTTTGCGCTCGCCGCCGTACAGCGTATCGGCCAGCGCCAGCGCGGTCTCGGTCTTGCCGATACCGGATGGACCGACGAACAGGAACACACCCTTGGGTTTGTTAGGGTCGTCCAGGTTGGCGCGCGAGGTGCGGACGCGCTGCGCCACCGCTTCGATCGCATGCGGCTGGCCGAGCACGCGCTGTTCCAGCATTTCCTTCAGCCGCAGCACGGTCTTGATTTCGTCCTTGACCATTTTGCCGAGCGGGATGCCGGTCCAGCCGGCGACGATTTCCGCCACCACGTGGCCGTCGACCTGCACCGGCACCATCGGCGTTTCGCCTTGCAGCTCGCGCAGTTCGGCCACCAATGCCTGGATGTCGCGGACCTGACCGCCCGCCTCACCCGCCGTCGCGGCCGCGCGTGCGGCGATGATCTGCGCCGTCAGAGCCTTCTCCTTTTCCCAACGCGCGGACAGCTCGACATGCTGCGCCTCGGCCGCGACCCGGCCCTCGCGCAATTCCTGCAAGCGCGCTTTCTGCGAAGCGCCGCCTTCGGCCTGCTCGCGCTCCAGCGACGCCGCCTCGACATCGGTACGCTCAATCTGACGCGCCAGATTCTCGATGCGCGCCGGCGTCGCATTCTGCCCCAGCGCCACCTTGGCGCAAGCGGTATCGAGCACGCTGATCGCCTTGTCCGGCAGCTGGCGGCCCATGATGTAGCGATGCGACAAACGCACCGCCTCGGTGATCGCCTCGTCGTACACGCGCACGCCGAAATGCTTTTCCATCAACGGCGCCATACCACGCAACATGGCGCAAGCCAGTTCCTCGCTCGGCTCCTCGACCTTGACGACCTGGAAGCGACGCGCCAGCGCGGCATCCTTCTCAAAATACTTCTTGTACTCGCCCCAGGTGGTGGCCGCGATGGTACGCAACTCGCCGCGCGCCAGCGCCGGCTTGAGCAGGTTGGCCGCATCGTTCTGCCCCGCCTGGCCGCCCGCGCCGATCATGGTGTGCGCCTCATCGATGAACAGGATGATCGCGTGCGGGCTTTTCTTCACCTCGTCGATGACATTCTTCAGGCGATTCTCGAACTCGCCCTTGACGCTGGCGCCGGCCTGCAACAGCCCCATGTCCAGCGTATGGATCTCCACGCCCTTCAATACATCCGGCACGTCGTCCTGCGCGATACGCAACGCCAGCCCTTCCACCACGGCGGTCTTGCCGACGCCCGCCTCGCCGGTCAGAATAGGATTGTTCTGGCGACGCCGCATCAGGATATCGATCGCCTGGCGGATTTCCTGATCGCGCCCGATGACCGGATCGACCTTGCCGTCGCGCGCACGTTGCGTCAGGTTGGTGGTGAACTGGTCCAGCGCCGGCGTCTTGGTGGACGCGCGCGCCGCCAGCTCGCCGACCGGATCGCCCCCCTCGCCCGCGCCGGAAGCCGAAGCTCCAGCGACCGGCGTCTCATCCGAACCGACGGTGAGCTTGTCCAGGTTATGCTTGATCTGTTCCAGATCGAAGCGCGCGAACAGCTTCGAACTCCGCGCCGCCAGCTGCGACAACTCCGGCTCCGTCAGCAACGCCTGCAACAGATGACCACTGCGAATCTGCGCCTGCGCATCATCCTGCAAATCCAGCGACGCGATCAACCACGCATTCTCGAACAGCTTGGGCAAACGCGGCGAAAACACCGGCGTGCGCGCATTGCCGTTCTTGAAGCGCCCGACTTCGGCGCGCAGATCGGCCTCCAGCTGGCTGATGCTGATATCGCTCTGCCGCGCGATCAACGCCACGTCGCTCTTGGGCTGCTCCAGCAACGCCAGGAACAGGTGTTCGATATCGACTTCATACTGTCCCAGCGACACGCACAGGCTGGCGGCGCGGGTGGCGGCGGCGCGGCTGGTGTCATTCAGTTTGCCGATCAGCGTCTTCAGGTTGATGCTCATGGTTTATCCTTTTTTTATGATGTCAATGCGTGTATCTCGTAACAGACGTCGCTGCGGTCCTGCTGCTGCGCCTCGGTGACCAGGAAACTGTCCCAGCCCAAACGCCCGCCGCCATCGTCGTCCAGCCGCGCGCCCTGTACATCCTCGGCGCGCAGCACCAGCTGCACTTCATATTCCAGCGACAGCCCGGTGAACATGGTCAACATGCTCTCCAGCGCCTTCGCCGCTTTACCGCCGGGCAGGAAGGATTCGTAGCCTTCCAGGTCCAGCGGTCCAATCACCAGTCGCATGCGCAGATCGCGCTGCCATACCCGCTCACCCGCCATCGCGCCGCTCCCCAGCGCCGCGTTGGCCATGCCCAGCATGGTCTGCTGACTTTCCGGCATGTCGTACCAGCAGCCGATGAACTGCTCGGCGCGCACCGGCTTGCAAAAATATTCGGACAGCACGCGCGCGATCTGCACCGCCGACGCCGGCCGTTGCGACATCGCGGTCGCGAAATAGCCGATCGATTCATCCAGCACGCCGTCGCCGCCGTCGGACAGGCGGCGCCGCAACGACGGGTTCTGCAAGCCTGCCAGCGACAGCAGCAGCGGCAGGAATTCATCCTTGCCGGTGACCTGGTACTTCAGCTCCAGCCGGTACTTGCGCCAGGCCTCGTAGAACAACGCCAGCGCGCGGTTGGAGAACGTATCCAGGAAGGCGCGCGGTCCGTCGTCCTTTTGGTACAACGCGTGCGCCGCGATGCGCTCCGTGTAATGTGCTGGCAGCGTGCCGCTGCTGCCGAGGAAACCCATGAACGCCGGCGTGATGCGGATATACCGCAGCTGCGCCGACTTCAGCGCCTCGCCGAGGCCGCGCGCATCGGTCGCCGTGTCGCGCGGCTCCGGTTGCAGCGCTTCCAGCTGGCTGGCCGGGAAGCTGAGCGAGGTCGAATTCTGGAAGCGCAGGAAGTTCGCCACCGCGCCCTCCTGCGCCGAACCGTGACGCTTGAGCCACAGCTCCAGCATCCGCACCGCCTGGAAGTATTCAAAACGATAGGGCTGCGCAAACAGCCGCTCGATTACAGCAGGCTCAAATCGCCGCTTCGTGGGGTGCATCGCAGCAGTTCCTCTCCGTTTTTATTCGACTTGATGACCAGCTGCGTGAAGCTGTTGGCGTGCACATACAGGCCGAGGAAGCGTTCGACGATCTGCGCGAAGGCGTGGATGCCGCTGCCGACGAAGGCCTCTTCGTCGACCGTCAGCGCTACCTCGATACCGCGCACCAGGCAGGCGAACGGATTCCCCGGCAGCCAGGTGTTGGCGGCCTTGTGGGCGATGGCGACGATGCCGCCGATCTGCCGCTGCGACGACGGTGAACGCGGCAGGTCGTACAGCGTCAGCATCTCGCGGAAGGCGTCCAGCCCGCCGCCGGTCAGCGACAGGTGGTTCAGCGACAGGTGCGAGATCAGGCGCCAGTGCGCGCCGCGTCCGCGTTCGAAGCGGTGCGACTGCGTCGGCTTGCGCAGGAAGCTGATGGCGCGCACGCTCGATCCGCCTTCGAGGAACAGGTCGCCGCCGCGCATGCCGTAGCTCAGCGAAGCCGGCAAGTCGCGGTTGGTGCAGCTCAGCTCCAGGCTCAGAGTGTCGGTCTCCACCTCGGCCGGATCGAAATCGATGTCGACGATGGAGATCTGCGTTTCGTAGCCGGGGCTTTTCTCGGCGATGGTCTCGTCGCGCCGCATCACCCAGTAGTGGCCGTTCTTTTCCGGCGTCTGGCCGTGGCGCAGCGAGTAGAACGGACGGAACTCCTGGATCGATTCGCCCTGCGGCGTTTGCCGCACCAGCTTCACGGATTCGATGCCCTGCACCTCGTAGGCGAAGGCGCGGCGCGCGTCGGCGAGCACCGGGTAGCTGGCGGTGGTGTGCGTCAGCCGGATTGGTTCGCCCCGCTGACGGAACAGGTTGACCACCGGCGTACAACCCAGCAGCACGTTGTTGGTCGACAGCGTCGCCAGCATGCGCGCCAGGTTGGAGTCGGTGCGCATGCCGGACAAGGCCAGATGCAGCGTGAATTCCTTGCAGCCGGCCGGCAGCACGCCGCCCACCATATTCAGGTCGATGTCGAAGAAGTTGAACTTCTCCGGGAAGCAGAAGTATTCGGTCAGCAGACGGTAGGCGGTGTGCGAGCGCGCCGAGAAGTCGATCAGCGCCTCGTCCTCTTCGAAGCCGACGGCGGCGACCGGGATTTTTTGCAGTTGCAGCCAGCGGCCGTTGCCGTCCGCTTCCACATAGGCGGCGACGGCGCGGGTGAACAGCGCGTCGCGCAGCGCGGCGCAGAAGGACGGCTCGCCGTCGATGAAGACGCGCAGCTTGCCCAACCCGAGCTGCGCCACGGTCACCTGCTCCGAGGTGCTGGACAAGGTCAGGCTGATGCTGGACGTCGCCAGCGGCGGCGGACGCACCGCTTCCGGCGCGGCGATGATGGGGGCGAAGTTGGCGCCGGTCAGCGCCAGCGGCGCCACCGTCACCGGATACGCGGTGCGGAAGGTGCAGGTCGCGCCGCGTACCGGGCGTGTGGTCAGCTGCGTGCCGCGCGCGATTTCGCTGGCGGTGGTCAGCTGCGCGGCGGCGCCGCTGAAGTCCATGCGCGCGATCGAGCACGAAGGGAACGGCCGCAGATAGTGGGGGTAAAGCACTTCGAACAGCGCTTCGGTGAATTCGGGGTAGTCGTCGTCCAGCCGTTTGGCGATGCGCGAGTTAAGCAGCGCGAACGATTCGATCATGCGCTCGATGTGCGGATCTTCGCACACCTCGCCGCCGATCAGCAGGCGGCCGGCGATCTTGGGGTAGCGTTCGGAGAATTCGCGCGAATAACGGCGCAGGAATCCCAGCTCCCTTTCGTAATACGGTAATAATTGTTCCAATCTCAGGCTCCCAGCGGTGTGGCGCGGCGCGCTTTGCTGATTGTGTAATGCAGGCTTGAGGGCTGCAGAACCGCGTCGAAATTGACAGGTTCATGAGCGCTGCTGACGACCAGCAGCGCGGTAATGGCGAAATTCAGGCGATTGACGGAATCGGCGCGCAGCTCCAGCGACGCCTGCACATTGCGCAGGCGCGGCTCGTGGCGGGCGATCGCCTTTTCCAGACAGCGGCAGATGTTGGCACGATCGTCGGAGCTCGACAGCGACAGGCCCGCGAAATCATTCAGGCCGTAGGTGACGATCGAGCGTCCGCACTCGGGAAAGCGCTTCAGGAGATCCTCCGGGATGACGGTGCGCGTGTTGAGCAGCGCTTCGAGGTCGCGCGCCACCGAGTCCTTCAAGTCCTCGATCGACAGGCGCGACACCGTGCCGCTGGATGCGCCGTTGACCGGCACATCCATCAGACGGTCGAACAGTCCCGGAGTAAATCCCTTCATTGCCGCTTGCCGCTATCAGGCCGTCTTGTTGGCCGACAGATCCCAACCGCCGGAGGTGTTACCACCCGAACCGCCGCCCACTTTTTGCTGGGTGTACTTCCACTTCACTTTCGAGTATTTCAGCGACAGGTCTTCGGTCAGGATGTTGCCCTGCTCGACCGACGGCGCCACGCTGGAGATCAGCACGTTTTCCAGTTCGATCTCGAAGTACTTGACGCGGTCGCCCTGGCCATCGGCGCGCAGGAATTCCAGCTTGGCCTTCGGCAGGGTTTTACCCGACGAGCAATTTTGCAGCAGCAGCGGCGTGGCCAGGTCGGCCAGCTTGCTGACGATGATATCTTTGTGCTCGGTGCGCTCGGCGGTGTGGCCGCCGCCGGTCGACGCGGTCGCCGACTTCGGCTGCAGCACTTCCCACTGTACCGATTTCACTTCGATCCAATCCTTGTGGGTGGTGTCCGCCGATTCGCCTTTGATACCGTCGATTTGCAGATAGACGTCGATTGCCATGGTATTCCTTTCAGTTGGTTAAAGATAAAGCTGCTACGTTTAGGTTTTGGTCGATGCCGGGAGCTCCGCGACCAAACGGAGGGAAACGGACAGCTCGTCGAGCTGGAAATGCGGACGCAGGAACGACACCGCGCGGTACACGCCGGGACGGCCGGGCACCTCGGACACCTGCACCGATGCTTCGCGCAGCGGGAACTGGGCCTTCTGTTCCTGGCTGGCGTTATCGTCCAGCAGCACGTACTGGGTCAGCCAGCGGTTCAGGAAGTCCTCGACGTTGGACGCGGCGGCGAAGCTGCCGATCTTGTCGCGCATCATGGCCTTCATGTAGTGCGCGATGCGCGACACGGCGAAGATGTACTGCAGCTGCGCCGACAGCACGGCGTTCGCGTTGGCGGCGTCGGTGTTGTACTTCTTGGCCTTCTGCGCCGATTGCGCGCCGAAGAAGGCGGCGTAGTCGGTGTTCTTGCAGTGGACCAGCGAGATGAAACCGAGGTCGCTCAATTCTTTTTCGCGGCGGTCGGTGATGGCGATCTCGGTCGGGCACTTGAGCGCCACTTCGCCTTCGTCGGTCTTGAAGGTGTGGGTCGGCAGGTCTTCCACCAGGCCGCCGCCTTCGACGCCGCGGATCGCCGCGCACCAGCCGAAGTCCTCGAAGGCCGCGGTCAGCTTGGTGCCGAAGGCGTAGGCCGCGTTACACCACAGGTATTTCTGGTGGTCGGTGCCGTCGACGTCCTCGACGAAATTGAAGCCGTCGACGGTGGTGCCGTCGACCGGGTTGAACGGCAGGCGGCCCAGGAAGCGCGGCAAGGTCAGGCCGACGTAGCGCGAGTCCTCGGATTCGCGGAACGACTTCCACTTGGCGTATTCCACGGTGTCGAAGACTTTCGACAGGTCGCGCGGCTTACCCAGGTCGCTATAGGTTTCAAGGCCGAACAGCTCCGGCGATGCGGCCGAAATGAACGGCGCGTGCGCGGCGGCGGCGATGTGCGACATCTGCTCGATGAAGTACATGTCTTCCGGCTGGCGGGTGATCTCGAAATCGCCCAGCAAGGCGCCGAACGGCGCACCGCCGAAGGTACCGAATTCTTCCTCGTAGACCTTCTTGAACATGGTGCTCTGGTCGAACTCCAGCGCGGACTGGAAGTCCTTGACCAATTCCTTCTTGGTCGCGTTGAGCATCTTGACCTTCAGGTTCTGGCCGGTGGCGGTGTTCTTGACCAGGTAATTCAGGCCGGTCCAGCTGCTTTCCAGCTTCTGGAATTCCGGCGCGTGCATCACCGCCGACAGCTGCGCCGAGATCAGGCGATCCAGTTCGGCCACGCGGGCGTCGATGGTCGCGGCCAGATTGTCGGACACCACCACGGTGCCTTCCATGACCTGGCTCACCAGTTCCGAGATCAGGTCCTTGGCGCGCGCATGCTCGACGCTCGATTTCGCGACCTTGCTTTGTTCGACGATCTGGTCCAGCAGGCCCAGTTCCGAAGTGGCGGCCGGGGCGCCGCCGGGAGTCAGTTGTGCGGACATGTCAGTCTTCCTTCTTGTTTTGCTGACCCAGTTCGGCCAGTTTCTCGGTGCTGTGCAGGACGTCGTTGAGGATGTCTTCGAGCTTGTCGTTGCCGGCCAGTTTGTTGCGCAGGTCGGCCAGCTTGGTGCGCGCTTCGAGCAGCTTGCGCAGCGGGTCGACCTGCTGCACCACCGCCTCCGGACGGAAGTCATCCATCGACTTGAACTTCAGGTCGACCGCGAACTCGCCGCCTTCCTCGCCCAACTCGTTCTTGACGCGATAGGCCGCGCGCGGCTCGACGCCCTTCAACACCTCGTCGAAATTATCGCGATCGATGTTGACGAAGGTGCGCTCCTTGAGGCGTTTCTGCTCGACTTCCGAATTGCCGCCGAAATCGCCGACGACGCCCATCACGAAAGGCAGTTCCTTGTTTTCGATGGCGTCGCCGATTTCGACGTCGTAGGTCATCTGCACCCGTGGTGGGCGGATTTTTTGCAGCTTTTTCTGCACACTTACACTTTTGGACATGGTCTTCCCCTGGTTGGCTTGCGCGGGCAAGCGGTTATTTCAAAGCGTCGAATGGATCCGCGCTGGAATCGGCGGCCTTGGCCTTGCCGCCGGCTTTCTTGGCGGCGACCTTGCCGCGCGCCGGCGCAGCGGCCGGCGTTGGCGCAGGAGCCGGCGGCACCAGCACCGACTCGCCCAGGCTTTCGCGCAGCAGCTTGGCCAGGTCTTGCGACTCGGTGCGGATCGAACCGGACAGATTGTTCTGGCGGCTCAGATCGGCCAACGAGCGGGTCGACAGGCGCAGGCCGCTGATGGCGATGATGCTGTTGGCCAGCGTATCGTTGGGGTCGCGCACCAGGACTTCCTGGGCGTTGATGATGGCATCGCCATACTGGCCCGCTTCGTAGCGGGTCTGGGCGATGCTGAGCCAAGGCGATTTATCCGTTGGATAGGCGACGGCGGCCTGCTTCCACAAGGTGACGGCTTGTTCCTTCTGGCCGGTGCCGGAAGCGGAGCCGGCCTGGGCCAACATGGATTGAAGACTAGGCTTGGCCGCGATCTGCGGCGTCTGTGGGGCGGTGGCGCAAGCGCTCAACGCGGCCACGCAGCAGAGGGCGCCGAGCAGCTTACCGGTGCGGTTGAGGGATTTTACGGTTGTCATTCTTTCCTCGAATTCGATATCAAAAAACAATATTTAAATAACAATTTCTGCAACTGGCGCTAAGTTATCAGAAATTAATTATTTACCGCGTTCAATTGAATTTAGGCGGGGTCAGTTCCGGCAACGTGCCACGAGCTCTGCCGTAGCGGCCGCTACGGCAGAGCTCGTGGCACGTTGCCGG
>NZ_JAADJT010000040.1 GCF_011090165.1 Duganella aceris | reverse complement strand
GTGTAGTAGTTCCGATTTGATCTGACAGTAAGGCCTTGCCAAAGGGTGGGGTTACCCGGTTTGATAGAGGTGCGAATCTTTATTAAACCAGCGCGCAAGCGCCAAGGAGTAACCCCATGAGCAGTGTTCCTCAAAGCGTCATCAAACACAAGGTCGGCTTGCTAAATTTAGCAACCGAGCTGGGTAACGTGTCCCGTGCCTGCAAGGTAATGGGCTTTTCGCGAGACACGTTTTACCGCTATCAATCTGCCGTCGAGGCCGGTGGCGTCGATGCCCTGATTGATGCCAATCGCAAGAAACCCAACCTGAAGAACCGCGTGGAAGAAGCCACGGAGAGCGCCGTTGTGGCCTTCTGCCTGGAGCAGCCGGCCTTCGGTCAGGTCCGCGCCTCCAACGAGCTGCGCAAGCGTGGCATCTTCATCTCTCCATCCGGCGTTCGGTCGGTATGGCTACGTCGTGATCTGGAATCGTTTAAGAAGCGCCTGGTGGCATTAGAGCGCCACGTCGCGGAAACGGGTGACGTTCTGACCGAAGCCCAAGTCGTCGCGCTTGAACGTAAGCAGGACGACGACGTCGCCCATGGCGAAATCGAAACGGCCCACCCTGGCTACCTCGGTAGCCAGGACACTTTCTACGTCGGCACGATCAAAGGCGTGGGACGTATCTACCAGCAGACCTACGTCGACACCTACTCGAAGTGGGCTGCCGCAAAGCTCTACAACACCAAGACCCCAATCACCGCCGCCGATCTGTTGAACGACCGCGTGCTGCCTTTCATGGAGGAACAGGGCATGGGTGTCGTTCGCGTGCTGACCGATCGCGGCACCGAGTTCTGCGGCAAAGCGGAGTCGCATGATTATCAGCTCTATTTGGCGCTGAACGACATCGAGCACACGAAGACCAAAGTCCGCCATCCACAGACCAACGGCATCTGCGAGCGCTTCCACAAAACGATTCTGCAGGAGTTCTACCAAGTCGCGTTCAGGCGCAAGATCTATCGCAGCATCGAAGAGCTGCAAGCCGATCTGGATGACTGGATCGCCTACTACAACAAAGAGCGCACGCATCAAGGCAAGATGTGCTGCGGGCGCACGCCGATGCAAACTCTAGTTGACGGAAAGGAGGCGTGGCGCGATAAAATCACCACACTGAACAGCTGAATTTGACCTGACAGTCGCAGGCTTCAAACCGGGTAACTGTCAGATCAAGTCGCGATCACTACAG
>NZ_JAADJT010000004.1 GCF_011090165.1 Duganella aceris | reverse complement strand
AAACTCTAGTTGACGGAAAGGAGGCGTGGCGCGATAAAATCACCACACTGAACAGCTGAATTTGACCTGACAGTCGCAGGCTTCAAACCGGGTAACTGTCAGATCAAGTCGCGATCACTACAGCTGAGGCAAGGGAAGACGTCTTTGATTACATCGAGATGTTCTACAATCCAAAACGTCGGCATGGCTTCAATGAGAAGCTTTCACCGGTCAATTTTGAAAAGCGGTATTTTGAGAGGCTCGCGAGTGTCTAGCAAACTCGTGGCGATTCACGCACGACGCCATCGGGACTGCAAACTATAAACGACTTGCCATTTTTATCAAACTGTTCGCCCCAATTAGTCAGAAAACTAAATTTCCCATATCGCACCCAGTCCGCCCTACATTCGTCTATCGTGCGGCTGTCGTGTAGTTCCACGTCCCCGTGATAGCCAAAAAGTGCACCGTCAAGAAAATCCCAAAGGTCTTTATCAGAGAGCCCGTTGAATTCCGACATCCAGTTCCACGCGAGGAGCCCCCTGAGTTCCCTGAAGCCAGCATATGCGTCGAACAGTCCACAATGTTCGTCAGAGTAGTCACCGATTTCAGTACCTTCGCACCATATCCGCATACGCCCCCAAACTTGTGAAGGCGCGCGCAAATTCGGCTCAGTCATCGATTCGATTGCAAAACTATCTATTGAGCCAAAAAGCATGCGCTCCTCTTATATCATCCAGGGAAATCACGTTATCCACCGCGCCCACTGGCCCGCCAAATATTCTTGCCGCGTCCGCACGATTCCAGTCGTTTGGTACAAGCAAGACTCTTAGGTCCGTTGGGTCGATGATTCCAAAATTATCCAAGTCTTTGCATCCCGACCCACCGCAATAAGCCTGAAAAACAATAAAAGTCCGTCCCAAATGGTTTTTGCGGCATTCAACGCCGATGAAGTCGATGTTCATGTCGTAACGAAGCGTCGTCACCTTCTCGTCGCGCGAAACAGTCAATATCGCCTCAAAACCCGGCGCGCCGCTCGAGCTTGGAGCCAGCGCAATTGCGACTTTCGCGCTAACACATTCAACCTCGCCCATTGCTGACGCGACTGAAGAAATTAGAAGCAAGACCGTAAGGGCGAATACATTCTTCATGGGTGTAGCGCGACTCAGTGTTGTTGAAAGACCGTACTCAGAACATAGGCGTTAGCTGACTCGTTTGCGAAAGAAAGTCTTCAAGTAAAAAATTAAAGCCAGGACCAACGATAAGACGGATAACGCAGTGACCAAATACTCAGGTAGCAGGTCGGGAAATACTTTATCGAATACTGTATAGCTTAGCGAAAAGGCAAAAATTAACGACGGCAGCCATTGCTTCTGCCATGCAAATCCAACCATTGCAACACCCGAACCTACAATACTTAATATAGTACCGAAGTGCATAACTTCCTCACAGATCTGTATGTCCGATTATGGTTGCAGTCTACCCAGATGCACACCGAAGTATTCCGCGTAGACTCTGAAAGATCGATCAACATCGCTCTCCGATGTAACTTTGGATGGAGCAACTCCGGGAATGCCAGCGCTGAGCAGATAAACTTCGCGCACTTATGCATTTTTTCCTCGTCATTTAAGAATATTTCGATGTCCGCAAATGTCGGAATCGAGGATGGCGATTTGGTACATGGTCGAGCTTAATTGACGACTTCCCCGTAATTGCAGCGGCCCGTGCTTGTTCGAAGATGACAACGGTAGCCTCTTGTACATTGCTTTTTTTGCGGACGCATTCAGCGCGCCGTGCCCTTGCCATCTCATAGGCGTCTTCGAAGACAAAGCCAGCAAGGAGATGCTGTCAGGATAGCATATTGCCAATGTAGAAAATACGCAAACTCTCACACGACCGGTAGGCGTTTGTCAGAAAAGGACATACATAATTGCCCTGTTAGAGAAGATGCGGTCTATGTACGGCGCATAGCTGAGCTAGTAGCATGTTCGTGCGCTATGCCATTGCGAGTCGGTGGTCGTTCCTTTACATCGCCAGCAACAGCGTGCCGGTGGAACGAGAGTATCCTATACGTACGTCCTTAATATGCCATCAACACCTTTCAAACAGATTTGAGATGGAATCCAGAATCGCATCGTGCTGCTGCGGGCAGTTGAGGATAGAGGTTCATGGCGAGCCGCGCGGTGTCGGCGTTTGCCATTGTCTTGCTTGCCAGCGCCGCACCGGCAGTGTGTTCGCGGCGCTGGCGGGCTTCTCCGCGCCGTATAAAGTCAGCGGCGTAGCCACTGAATATCTGCGCACCGGCGATCTGGGCGCGCAGTTCCTGTTTCGGTTTTGTCCGGTCTGCGGCACCAACCTGTTTCACACCGAAGTCGGCCACGAAGGTTCGGTGAGCGTGGCGGTCGGTGCGTTCGGTGATCCGCAGTTTCCCGCACCGACCGTGTCGGTCTACGATTGCCGGCGGCATCCGTGGGTGCAGCTGCCGCCGGGCACGACCGCTTACGACAAAGACCCGGACTGAGTTTTCATGTAGGCGACAAGCTGGTCGAGCGCTTTGCCCCAGCCGTCCTTGAAGCCCATCGCGATGTGGGCTTGCACCGTCGCTTCGTCCTTGTGCCGCGCGCAGGCGATGTAGCGGGTGCCGCCGCCGGGCAGCGGTTCCATCGACACCACCGCCGTCACGAAAGCGTTGCTGGTCGGCCGGTAGCCGGGCCCGAGCGCATCGGTCCAGCACAGGCGGCGATGCGCCACCACTTCCAGATAGGTGCCGATGTTCTCGTGCCGCTCGCCGTTGGGTCCGGCCATCACCGAGCGGAACAGGCCGCCCGGTCGCACGTCGCACTCGGCTTCCAGCGTCTTCCACGGCACCGGCGTGAACCAGTGGACCAGATGCTCGGGCTTGGTCCATGCCGCCCAGATCAGCTCGGGCGCGATGTCGACATCGCGCTCAAACACCAGGTCCAGCTTGGAATCGAAATTCTCTACGATGTGCGTCATGGTCGTGCTCCTTCAGGCAAAGGTGTACTGCATGTTGATGTGCGAGATGCCGGCTTCGAAGAACTCTTCGCCTTCAATAACGAAGCCGTGGCGCTCGTAGAACGGGGCGGCGTGGGTTTGCGAGCTCAGCATCACCTGCCGGTCGCCGCGCACGCGGGCTTGCGCCATCAGGCCTTGCAGCAGTGCGCTGCCGACGCCGGTGCCGCGTCCCGGTTTGCGCACCGCCATGCGGCCGATGTGGCCGTCCGGCAGCAGACGTCCGGTGCCGACCGGCCTGCCGGCCGCGTCGTAGGCGACGGCGTGCAGGCAGACCGCGTCCATCTGGTCCATCTCCAGCTCGGCGGGCACTTTTTGCTCTTCGACGAAAACTTCAAAACGGATGATCTTGGCGTCCGCGCTGAGCGCGGTCCAGTCGCCGAAACGGATGTCGTATTGAACGGTCATGGCTAAATAATAGAGTTGGCTGAAGCCCGATTGTCGCACGCGAGACGGCGCTCAAGGAAGTCCACGCACACGCGCACCTTGGCCGAGCCGGCCAGCCGCTGCGGATACACGGCCCATACGTTGGCGTCCTGCCGGTACTCGGGCAGGATTTGCACTAGTTCGCCGCTGTCCAGATGCGGCTGCGCGTCCCACAGCGAACGCAGCACGATGCCAGCGCCGGCCACCGCCCATTGCAGCGCGATCTCGCCGTGGTTGGTCGACAGCGCGCCGGTGACTTTGACCGCCTCTTGGCCCGCCGCGCCGCGCAGGCGCCAGACGCCGAACGGCATGTCGCGTTCCTTGATCGCCAGATTGTCGTGGCCGGCCAGCTCGTGCAGGTTGCGCGGCGTGCCGCGCCGCGCCAGGTAGGCCGGCGATGCACACAGGATGCGGTGGTTGGCCATCAGCTTGCGCGCGATCAGCTGCGGGGCGATGTCGTCGCCGACGCGGATGTCGAGATCGAAGCCTTCGCTGACGATGTCCACCAGCCGGTCGAATACTTCGAAGCGCACCTGCAATTCGGGATGCGCGGCGACCAGCCTCGCCACGGCCGGCGCGACGAAATTGCGGCCGAAACCGAAGCTGCTGCTGATGCGCAGTTGCCCGCGCGGCACGCCCTGGCGCTCGGCGACGTCGTCGAACAGGCTGTCCAGGCTGGCGAGGATGGTCTGGGCGCGGACGAACACTTGTTCACCGTCCTCGCTGACCACCACCCGCCGCGTGGTGCGGTGGAACAAGCGGATGCCCAGCGTGGCTTCGAGTACGCCGATGCGCTTGCTGATGTAGGCCGGCGACATGCCCAGCTCGGACGCCGCAGCCGCAAAACTGGACTTGCGGGCGACGGCGACGAAGACCCGCAGGTCGTCGTTCTCGATTTTATTGTTCACGCGGCGTGTTTTATGAGATTACATTGGCGATAATTGTAAACGAACAGGAACGGGGTATCCTGAGTCTTTCGAGGAGAGCAATATGAAAACCCATAAAATCGCGGTCATCGCCGGCGACGGCATCGGCAAGGAAGTCATGCCCGAGGGCATACGGGCGGTGGAGGCTGCAGCCGGCCGCTTCGGCATCAATATCGAGTGGACCACCTTTGAATGGGCCAATTGCGACTACTACAAGCAACACGGCAAAATGATGCCGGACGACTGGTTCGAGCAATTGAAAGGCTTCGAGGCGATCTTCTTCGGCGCTGTGGGCTGGCCGGAGATCGTGCCCGATCACATCTCGCTGTGGGGTTCGCTGTTGCAGTTCCGCCGGCGTTTCGATCAGTACGTCAATCTGCGCCCGGTGCGGCTGATGCCCGGCGTACCTTGCCCGCTGGCCAACAAACAACCCGGCGATATCGACTTCTACATCGTGCGCGAAAATACCGAGGGCGAATACTCTTCCGTCGGCGGCAAGATGTTCGAAGGCACGGACCGCGAGTTCGTATTGCAGGAATCGATCTTCACCCGCACCGGCGTCGACCGCGTGCTGAAGTTCGCTTTCGACCTGGCGCAGAGCCGGCCGAAAAAGCATCTGACCTCGGCCACCAAGTCGAACGGCATCTCGATCAGCATGCCGTACTGGGACGAGCGCGTGGCGCTGATGGGCAAGGATTACGCGGATGTGAAATGGGACCAGTACCACATCGATATCCTGACGGCGCGCTTCGTGCTGTCGCCGGAGCGCTTCGATGTGGTGGTGGCGTCGAATCTGTTCGGGGATATCTTGTCGGACCTGGGGCCGGCGTGTACCGGCACCATCGGCATCGCACCGTCGGCCAACCTGAATCCGGACCGCACGCTGCCGTCGTTGTTCGAACCGGTGCACGGCTCTGCGCCTGATATCTATGGCAAGAACATCGCCAATCCAGTGGCGATGATCTGGTCCGGCGCGATGATGCTGGATTTCCTCGGCTACCGCGAGGCGCATGACGCGATGCTGGCGTCGATCGAAGCCTATCTGCTCGACGGGCCGCATACGCCGGACCTGGGCGGCAAGGCCAGCACCACCGAAGCGGGCGAAGCCATCGCCGCCAGGTTGGCCGCCTAGCCGGTCAGCTTCATCATCGAGCGCAACGCCTCGCGCACGTGGGGCGTGGCGGCGTATGGATCGCCGGGATTGGTGCCGGCGACAATATGCTGCATGCGCTCCTGCACGCCGGCCAGCGCGCCTGGATGCGAATAAATATAGAACTGCCCGTCTGCGATCGCCTTGAAGGTCAGCTCGGCCACATCCTGCGCCGACACCTTACCGGACGAAACCGCTTTGTCCGTCATCGCCTGCGCCGCCAGCTGACTGGCGGTCGGCCGCGCCGTCATGCCGACATCCTCCGGCCGGTTGCGGTGCGACTGGCTGATCCCGGTCGGCACAAAGTACGGGCACAGCACCGAGGCGCCGATCGGCGCGCCGACCAGCTGCAAGTCCTGGTACAGCGTCTCCGACAACGACACCACCGCGTGCTTGGAGACGTTGTACACGCCCATCGCCGGCGCATTCAGCAACCCTGCCATCGAGGCGGTGTTGACGATATGCCCTTCGAACGCGGCATCCTTGCCGGCCGCGGCCAGCATCAGCTTGGTGAAGATGCGCACGCCATGAATCACGCCCCAGACGTTGACGCCCATCACCCACTCCCAATCGGCCTCGGTGTTCTCCCAGATCAGCCCGCCCGATCCGACGCCGGCATTGTTGAACAACAGATGCACCGCGCCGAACTCGGCCACCGCAGCATCGGCCAGCGCCTGCACCTGCTCGCCCTTTCGCACGTCGCACAGTGCGGAGATGACGCTGGCGCCCTGCGCCTTCAACTCCTCGACCGCGCGGTCCAGCGCATCGCGCTGCACGTCGGCCAGCACCAGCTTCATGCCCTCGCGCGCCGCCACGTTGGCGAATTCGCGGCCCAAACCACTTGCGCCGCCGGTGATGACGGCGACTTTGTCTCGGAATGTTTTCATTTTTTTAGATGAGCTTCACCAGTTGTTTACCGAAATTACGCCCTTGCAGCAGGCCTATGAACGCCTCGGGCGCGGCGGCCAGGCCGTCCGCTACCGATTCGCGATACTTGATTTGATGACCGGCGACCAGCTCGCCCAGTTCCTGCAAGCCCTGCGGCCAGAACTCCATATGCTCGGTGACGATAAAGCCGCGCACGCTCAAGCGGTTGATCAACAGCAGCCGCGCGTTGTTGATCGGCAGTTCCTTGGCGTTGAAGCCGGCGATCAGGCCGCACAGCGCGATGCGGGCATAGGCGTTGGTGCGCGCCAGCGCCGCGTCCAGGCAGGCGCCGCCGACGTTTTCAAAAATCGCGTCGACCCCGTCCGGCGTGGCGGCGGCCAGGTCGGCCTCCAACGTGCCGGCCTTGTAGTCGACGCAGGCGTCGAAGCCGAGCTGGTCGACGACGTAGGCGCATTTCTCCGGGCCGCCGGCAATGCCGACCACGCGGCAGCCCCGCAAACGCGCCAGCTGGCCGACCACACTGCCGACAGCGCCGCTGGCGGCCGACACGACCACGGTTTCGCCGTCCGCCGGCGCGAGGATCTGGTTGATGCCGTACCACGCCGCCATGCCCGGCATGCCGACCGCGCCGAGGAAGGCCGACAAGGGAATGCGCGTGTCGAGCTTGCGCAGCAGCTCACCGTCGGACACGCCCATTTCGGACCAGCCCAGCATGCCGCCGACGAACTCGCCGACCTGATAGTCCTGATTGCGCGACGCCACCACCTGGCCGACGGTGCCGCCGATCATGGTGTCGTCCAGCGCCTGCGAACTGGCGTAGCTCTTGGCCGCGCTCATGCGGCCGCGCATGTACGGGTCCAGCGACAGATAGTGATTGCGGACCAGCACCTGGCCGTCGGCCAGCGCCGGCACCGCGACCGTCTCCAGCCGGAAGTTTTCGGGCGCCACGGGGCCGCGCGGACGCGCCGCCAGCACCACGCGTTGGTAACTTGGGGGAATATCGTTCATGCTCAAACCGCCGATACCCCGCCGTCGACCGCCAGGATCTGGCCGGTGATGTGCTTGCCCGCGTCGGAGGCGAACAGTACCGCCGCGCCCTTCAGGTCTTCATCGTCGCCGAGGCGGTTCAGCGGCGCGTCCTTGGCCAGCTCGTCCGGGCCGAGTTTTTCCAGCAGGCCCTTGGTCATCTTCGATGGGAAGAAGCCGGGCGCCAGCGCGTTGACGGTGATGCCGTGACGGCCCCATTCGCCGGCCAGCGTGCGCGTGAAGTTGACCAGCGCGCCCTTGGAAGTGTTGTAGGCGATGGTCTGCATGGTGCCCGGCGGATTGCCGGCCAGTCCGGCGATCGACGCGATGTTGATGATGCGGCCCGATTTGCGCGGAATCATCGAACGTTTGCCGACCAGCTGCGACACCACGAAGATGCTGCGGATGTTCAGGTTCATCACCTTGTCCCAGGCTTCGAGCGGATGATCCTCGGCCGGCGCGCCCCAGCTGGCGCCGGCGTTGTTGATCAGGATGTCGATGTGGCCGAGGTGGGCCAGCGCGGCATCGACCAGCGCGGCCGCGTGCGCGTCCTGCGACAGGTCGGCGGCCACGGCGTGGGCGTCGATGCCGCGCGCCGTCAGGAAGACGACCGCTTCATCCAGATCGGACTGCTTGCGCGCGGAGACGACCACGCGGGCGCCCTGCTCGCCCAGCGCCAGCGCCATTTGCAGGCCCAGCCCGCGCGAGCCGCCGGTGACCAGCGCGGTCTTGCCGGCCAGCGAGAATAATTCTTGGGTGGTGCGCATGCGTGCTCCTTAGATTTCGTAGTCCATGCACTGGCGCTCATCGCGCACGGCGCCGAAGAATGGCTTGATGGCCACGTGGTCCGGATGGTTCTGATAGGCGTCCAGCGCGGCCTTGTCGGCGAACTCGGAATACAGGATCACGTCGTAGGTCGCTTCCAGCCCCGGTTGCGCCAGCGCGGCTTCGAACTTGAGGATGCCCGGCACCACGTTGGCGCAGCCATCCAGCATGGCCTTCATCTTGACGGCGTTGGTGCGGCGGTCGCCGCCTTCGGCGAATTCCTTCAGTTTCCACAGTACGATATGTTTGAGCATTGCTTGTCCTTGTTAAAACCACGCGTCGCGCATGTCGAGCGTGGTGGTGTCTATGCTGGCCAGCAGTTCCAGCTGCGGTTCGACCTTCGGCAGCTCCCAGCGGAAGAAGTAACGGCAGGCTTGCAGCTTGCCGCGATAGAAATCGTGGTCGCCACCGTCAAGTGCCCTTGCGGCCAGCAGGGCTTGCTGCAACCAGATCCAGGCGACCACCACGTGGCCGACCGCTTCCAGGTAGAGGCTGGCGTTGGCCAGGGTCTTGTTCATGTCGCCGACAGCATACAGCTTCTGCGTCACTTGTTCCACCGCCTGCCATGCCGCGTCGAGCGCATCGGCATGGGACAGCAGTTCGGCGCCGATGGCTTCGATCCCGGCGTCGGCATGTGGGACAGCACCCGGCCGCGCCACGCTGCCGCGAACCTTGCGCACCGTCTTGCTCAATTCGGCACCGAAGGCCTTGAACAGCGCGCCGTCCTGCATCGCCACCTTGCGGCCCAGCAGGTCGAGTCCGTGGATGCCGTGCGTGCCCTCATGGATCGCGTTCAGGCGGTTGTCGCGGTAGAACTGTTCGACGTTGTACTCGCGCGTGTAGCCGTAGCCGCCATGCACCTGGATCGCCAGGCTGTTGGCCTCGACACACCATTGCGACGGCCACGACTTGGTGATCGGCGTCAGGAAGTCGAGCAGCCGGCCGGCGTGCTCGCGCGCTTCCGGCGTCTCCGCGCTCTGTTGCTCGTCGACCAGACGCGCGCTGTACAGCACGAGACCGAGACCGCCTTCAACGTAGGCCTTCTGCGCCAGCAGCATGCGCCGCACGTCGGTGTGCTCGATGATGGCCAACTGCGGCTGGGCCGGATCCTTCTGCGCCGGATGCCGGCCTTGCGGGCGGTTGCGCGCGTAGTCCAGCGCGTGCAGATAGCCGGTGTAGCCCAGCACCGCCGCACCAAGTCCGACGCCGATGCGCGCCTCGTTCATCATATGGAACATGTTCGCCAGGCCCTGGTGCGCGTTGCCGACCAGGTAGCCGATCGCGCCGCCGTGCTCGCCGAAGTTCAGCAGGCAGTTGGTGGTGCCGCGATTGCCCATCTTGTGGTTCAGGCCGGCCAGCGCGACGTCGTTGCGCGCGCCGATGGCGCCGTCGTCGTCGACCAGGTACTTCGGCACGATGAACAGCGAGATGCCCTTGACGCCGGGGATCAGCTTGCCGTCCGGCCCGGGGATCTTGGCCAGCACCAGATGGACGATGTTTTCGGCCAGCTCGTGTTCGCCGGCCGAGATCCACATCTTGTTGCCGGTCAGACGGAACTGGCGTTCGCCTTCGGGCCCGGGCTGCGGATCCGGCACGGCGCGGGTGGTGATGTCCGACAGGCTGGAGCCGGCCTGCGGCTCGGACAGGCACATGGTGCCGAAGAACCGCCCTGCCAGCATCGGGTCGACAAAACGCCGCATCTGCTGCGGCGTGCCGCACTTGAGCAAGGTGTTGGCGTTGCTCATGGTGAGGAAGGTATAGGCCGAGGTGGCGACGTTGGCCGCCGTGAAATAGGCAGCCAGCGCTTTCTCGACCACGACCGGCAGCTGCATGCCGCCGCGTTCGTAGTCCTGCCCGGCCGCCATCAGGCCGGCGGCGGAGAAGGCGTCGAGCGCGGTCTTCACCTCCGGGATGATCCGGACCTGGCCGCCGTCGCCGACGTGCGGCTCGTGCTGGTCGGCCTTCTTGTTGTGCGGCGCGAACAGGTCGGTGGCGAGTTGTTCGGCGGTGTCCAGCGCCGCGTCGAAGGTCTCGCGGTTGTGGTCCTGGAAACGGGGACGCTTGTTGAGCGCCTCCGCGTCCAGCCATTCGTACAGCATGAAGCTGAGGTCGCGGCGCGACAGGATGGTCGAGGCCATGCCGCTTACACCACTTCGAACAGGCCCGCCGCACCCTGGCCGCCACCGATGCACATGGTGACCACCACATATTTGACGCCCCGGCGCTTGCCCTCGATCAGCGCATGGCCGACCAGGCGCGCGCCGGAGACGCCGTAAGGATGACCGACCGCGATCGCGCCGCCGTTGACGTTGAGGCGGTCCAGCGGGATGCCCAGCGTATCGGCGCAATACAGCACCTGCACCGCGAATGCTTCGTTCAATTCCCACAGGCCGATGTCCTCGACCTTGAGGCCGGCCTTCTTCAGCAGCTTGGGCACGGCGAACACCGGGCCGATGCCCATCTCGTCGGGCTCGCAGCCGGCCACCGCGAAGCCGCGGAAGATGCCCAGCGGCGCCAGGCCCTTGGCGGCGGCGACCTGCGCGCTCATCACGATCGCCATCGAACCACCGTCGGAGAACTGGCTGGCGTTGCCGGCGCTGATGACGCCGCCCGGCAGCGCGGGACGGATCTTCGAGACGCCCTCATACGTGGTGTCGGCGCGGATGCCTTCGTCGGCCGAGATGGTCACTTCGCGCGACAGCAGCATGCCGGACGCCTTGTCGGCCACGCCCATCACGGTGGTCATCGGCACGATTTCAGCGTCGAACAAGCCGGCGGCCTGGGCGGCGGCGGCGCGCTGCTGGCTTTGCGCGCCGTACTCATCCTGGCGCTCGCGGCTGATGTTGTAGCGCTTGGCGACGGTCTCGGCGGTTTGCAGCATCGGCCAGTATATTTCCGGCTTATGTTGCGACAGCCAGACTTCCTTGTACATGTGCATATTCATTTCCTGCTGCACGCAGGAGATCGACTCGACCCCGCCGGCCGCGTAGATATCGCCCTCGCCCGCGATGATGCGCTGGGCGGCGCTGGCGATGGTCTGCAGGCCGGACGAGCAGAAACGGTTGATGGTCATGCCGGCGGTGGTCACCGGGCAGCCGCCGCGCAGCGCGATCTGGCGCGCGATGTTGCCGCCGGTGGCGCCTTCCGGATTGGCGCAGCCGACCAGCACGTCCTCCACTTCGCCGGCCTCGATGCCGGCGCGGGCGATGGCCGCCTGCAGGACGTGGCCGCCGAGCGTGGCGCCGTGCGTCATGTTGAACGCGCCTTTCCACGATTTGGCCAGGGCGGTGCGGGCGGTCGAAACAATGACGGCGTCGATCATGAAAGTCTCCTAGGGAAGGTAGTTATAGTGGATCGAGAATAGCATATTTAAGTACGGTCGTTCGCAAAATCTGAAAGAAGATTTTTGTAAGTTTGGTGTAAGTTTGAAGCAAGCATGTTGTAAGGTTACGCGCCCACACTCCACTCCAAGCTGACGAAAGACTAACTAACGCAGCTGGGGAAATTCAAAAAATTATAGGAGACAAATCATGGCATCAACTATGAGCACTGTGGACCCGCGCAATGCCGTCAAGGCCCACACCATCACGCCGGAAGAGCGCAAGGTGATCTTCGCCTCTTCGCTCGGCACCGTTTTCGAGTGGTACGACTTCTATCTGTACGGCTCGCTCGCTCCGATCATCGCCAAGCAGTTCTTCATCGGCGAACCGACCACCACTTTCATCTTCGCGCTGCTGGCCTTCGCCGCCGGCTTCATCGTGCGTCCGTTCGGCGCGCTGGTGTTCGGCCGCCTGGGCGACATGATCGGCCGTAAGTACACCTTCCTGATCACCATCCTGATCATGGGCGCCTCCACCTTCATTGTCGGGCTGTTGCCCGGGTACGCGGCGATCGGCATCGCGGCGCCGATCATCCTGGTCTCGCTACGCATCCTGCAGGGGCTGGCGCTGGGCGGCGAATACGGCGGCGCGGCCACCTATGTGGCCGAGCATGCGCCGCACGGCAAGCGCGGTTCGTTCACCGCCTGGATCCAGACCACCGCGACGCTGGGCCTGTTCCTGTCGCTGCTGGTGATCCTGGGCACCCGCACCGCCATCGGCGAGGAAGCGTTCAACGCCTGGGGCTGGCGCGTGCCGTTCCTGGTCTCGGTGCTGCTGCTGGGTATCTCGGTGTGGATCCGTCTGTCGATGAATGAATCGCCGGCCTTCGCCAAGATGAAAGCGGAAGGCAAGACCTCGAAGGCGCCGCTGAGCGAAGCCTTCGGTCAATGGAAAAACATGAAAGTGGTGATCCTGGCGCTGGTCGGCCTGACCATGGGCCAGGCGGTGGTATGGTACACCGGCCAGTTCTACGCGCTGTTCTTCATGACCCAGGTGCTGAAGGTCGACGGCCCCAACGCCAACATCATGACCGCGATCGCGCTGGCGCTGGCCACCCCGTTCTTCATCTTCTTCGGCATGCTGTCGGATAAGATCGGCCGCAAGTGGATCATCCTGGGTGGCTGCGTGATCGCCGCCGCGACCTACTTCCCGCTGTTCGGCGCGCTGACCCACTACGGCAATCCGGCGCTGGAATCGGCGCTGAAGAACTCGCCGGTCGTCGTCGTCGCCGATCCAACCTCGTGCCACTTCCAGTTCAACCCGACCGGCCAGAAGAAATTCACCTCGTCGTGCGACATCGCCACCAGCATGCTGTCCAACGCGTCGGTCAACTACACCACGCAGGATGCGCCTGCCGGCAGCGTCGCCAAGATCAAGGTCGGCGACAAGGAAATCTCCTCGTTCAACGCGGTGCTGACGCCTGACGGCCTGAACTTCGACAAGGGCAGCAAGGACACCGAAGCCGCACTGAAGAAGGAAGTCGGCGGCGCGATCAAGGCCGCAGGCTACCCAGCCAAGGCCGACGAAGCGCAGATGAACAAGCCGATGATGGTCCTGATCCTGTTCATCCTGGTGCTGTACGTGACCATGGTGTATGGCCCGATCGCCGCGATGCTGGTGGAAATGTTCCCGACCCGGATCCGCTACACCTCGATGTCGCTGCCTTACCACATCGGCAACGGCTGGTTCGGCGGCCTGCTGCCGACCATCTCGTTCGCGCTGGTGGCGTTCAAGGGCGACATCTACTACGGCCTGTGGTATCCGATCATCATCGCCCTGATCACCGCCGTGATCGGCGCGCTGTTCGTGGGTGAAACCAAAAACAACGATATCTACGCGGCCGACTGACCCTCCCCCGCGCAAACATCAAGGCCGCTAGCGATAGCGGTCTTTTTTTCGTCCATCGGTCTGCGGATGCCGTATCATGGTCTGGCGGTGGCAATTCCGGACCACCTCCATTAACGGACAAGTACGCATGTTGGAGACAGATCAGATAAACGGTGAAGACGGCCTTTCCAGCACATCCATCAAAGTCCTCGAGATGCGCGAGGCGGTATTCGAAGCATGGGAAAAAGAAGTGCGCGCGCTGATCAAGAACGCGCAGGAGATCCTGCCGCCGGTCCTGATCAATACGCTGCCGGTGTTTTACGACAATATCGCCGAGGCGATGACGCCGGACCATCCGCGCGCGCGCGCGACCAGCAATACCGACATCGCAGCCGCCCACGGCAATGAGCGCGCACGCATGACGTCCTACAGCGCCGAGCAGATCATCCATGAGTACCAGCTGTTCCGCGACGTGTTTTTCCGCATCGCCGAGGAACGCGGCATTCCACTGTCCGGCGAAGAACGCGCCGTGGTCATCCGCTCAATCGACAGCGCGGTGCGCGAATCGGTGCAGAAATTCACCTCGATGCACGACACCTTCCGCCATCGGGTGGCGGCCTCGCTGTCGCACGACATGCGCAATCCGCTGTCGGTGGTGGTCAGCGCCGCGCAGTTGCTGACCATGGCGCCGCATTCGGAAAAGGCGCCCATTTTCGCCCGTAAAATCCTGGACAACGGCCGCCGGCTGGGCGCGATGATCGAGGAACTACTCGAAGCGCTGAGTTTCAACAAAGGCCAGAAGCTGCCGTTGGTGCTGACCCGTTTCGACATCATGGAGCTGGCGCGCAAGGTTTGCGACGAAGCCAACGATACGGAAAACGCCGGTTGCACCGTCGAGGGCGAATCGGTGATCGGCTATTGGTGCGAGAATTCGATGCGCCGGGCGCTGGAGAATCTGGTCACCAACGCGGTCAAGTACGGCGACGGCGGCGGCATCGACGTCAAGATCGAAGAGGCGCATGAGCGCATGATGCTGTCGGTGCATAATTCCGGCACCGCCATTCCGATGGAACATCGCGGCCGCATCTTCGAATATCTCCGGCGCGAAGGCGGCAACCAGGACGGATGGGGCATCGGCCTGCCGTTCGTGCAAAGCGTGGCCGAGAGCCACGGCGGCAGCATCGCGCTGGACAGTTCGCCGGCGACCGGCACCACCTTCCTGATCGACGTACCGGTGGACTGCCGCCCCTTCGTCGGCGCCGACCACGAGCCGGTGCCGGGCGCGGGCGACGCCAACCGTCCCGGCTAGACCCCGGCGGCGGCGCGCTGCACCGGCACGGTCTGGAGCGCGCCGAGCAGCGCGTCGAGCGGAGAGGTTTTGGTCAGGTGCAGATCGAACCCGGCCTCGGCCACGCGGGCGATCGACGCCGCGTCGTTCCACGCGGTGAAGGCGATCAGCAAAGGCCGTTTGGGCAGCCGGGTCTGGCGCAACCTGGCGGCGACCTGGTAGCCGTCCATCTGCGGCATGCCCAGGTCGAGAAAAATGACTTCCGGCGCGAACGTCAGGGCCGCCGCGATCCCCTGCATGCCATCATACGTGGCCATCGCCACATGCCCGTGCAGTTCGAAGATGCTGACCAGCATGTCGGCCGCGTCCCGGTTGTCGTCGATAATCAAAATGCGTAGCGTATTGCCGCCCATGTGTGCTCTCCCATCGGCCGCGTTGTCAAACAGTGCGTATAACAATGAACCTAGTTGTATTCTACGTTGCAATCATGCCCGGAAAGGTAGGAGTGCGGAACGCACTCGTGTAGGACACACTCCAGCGCACCTGCGCGGAAATAAAAAAAAGGCCGCCAGGAGAGGCGGCCTAAAGCTGAATCGGGAATCCGGGGACTACGCGGCCTTGCGGCGGCGGGCGACCACGCCCAGCAGCGCGAAACCGGCCAGCATCATGGCGTAAGTTTCTGGCTCAGGTACGGCCGCCACGTTGGACGAGGCGAACTCGACGCGCAATCCGGTCGGGTTGCCGCCGTTTTGCGCCCAGTTGCTGACCACGAAGTCCAGCGTGTTGACGCCGGAGACGAAGCCGCTGTTGGCGGAGAAGCTGGTCCAGTCGGTGAAGCCGGAGGCGTTGGAAATGGTTTGATTGTTCAGCTTGATCACCACCGAGTTGTCGGCGGCCAGGCGGCCGGTGAAGGCGGCGCTGGCGGCGTTGTAGCCGGTCAGGTCGAACGACAGCGAATAGGTGTAGCTGCCGGCGCTCCAGGCATCCAGCGTCTGCGATTGGCTGGCGGTCGGCGTGATCCACTTCGAGGTGCCGCTGTTGGCCAGCCATGGATTGATCGGCCACTGGTTGTCGTAGGTGATGGTCGGCACGCCGGTGCTGAGGCCGTCGTTGCCGGTGACCGCGGTCAGCTTGTAGCTGCCGTCCGCCGCGCCGCCGGCGCCGACGGCGGTGCCGGCGCTGTTCAGGCCGGTGTTGTTCAGGCCGACGATGGAGGCCGCTTGCGCGCCCGAGATTGCTGCGATGGACAGGACGGCGGCGATGATGATGCGTTTCATATGAAATCCCCTAAAAGTTGTGAGTTGGGCTTCGCCACTCGAACCGTTTTTTAGGGTTGCATAGAGAGGTGTGACCGTTGGAGCGATTATAGCGAGCTTTTTAAATAAATGCTCATATGCTACTAAAATTTCTTCAAATCATGACAAATGACCCGGCGCGCCGGGTCATTTGTCACTGTTTAACCGTTGAAGGTCTTGCCCTCGTCGGCCAGCTTGACCAGCAGCGGCGCCGGTGTCCAGGCTTCGCCGTGGTGGCCCGTGGCGTACTGCCTGATCGCCGCCAGCACCTTTGGCAGGCCCACGGTGTCGGCGTAGAACATCGGGCCGCCACGGTACAGCGGGAAGCCGTAGCCGGTCAGGTAGACCATGTCGATGTCGGACGCGCGCAGCGCGATGCCCTCCTCCAGGATGCTGGCCGCTTCGTTGACCAGCGAGTACACCAGGCGCTCGACGATTTCCTGGTCGCTGATCCTGCGGCGTGCGACGCCGAGGCCGGCCGAATGCTGCACGATCATGGCGTTGACCTGCTCGTTGGGGTAGGCCTTGCGGTCGCCCGCCTTGTAGTCGTACCAGCCGGCGCCGGTCTTCTGGCCGTAGCGGCCCATTTCGCACAGCAGGTCGGCGGTCTTCGAATAGCTGATCTCCGGCTTCTCGACATAGCGGCGCTTGCGGATGGCCCAGCCGATATCGTTGCCGGCCAGGTCGCCCATGCGGAACGGGCCCATGGCGAAGCCGAACTTCTCGGCGGCCTTGTCGACCTGTTCCGGCAGCGCGCCCTCCTCCAGCAGGAAGCCGGCCTGGCGGCTGTATTGTTCGATCATGCGGTTGCCGATGAAGCCGTCGCAGACGCCGGAGACGACGCCGGTTTTCTTCAACTTCTTGGACAGCGCCAGCGCGGTGGCCAGCACATCCTTGCCGGTCTTGGCGCCGCGCACGATCTCCAGCAGCTTCATCACGTTGGCGGGGCTGAAGAAGTGGGTGCCGATGACGTCTTCAGGGCGCTTGGTGAAGGCGGCGATTTGATCGACGTCCAGCGTCGAAGTATTGGTGGCCAGGATCGCGCCCGGCTTCATCATCTCGTCCAGCTTGCGGAACACGGCCTCCTTGACGCCCATTTCCTCGAACACCGCCTCGACCACGATGTCGGCCTGGCCGATGTCCGCATAGGACAGGGTGCCGCTGACCAGGGCCATGCGCTGGTCGAATTTCTCCTGCGTCAGCTTGCCCTTCTTCATGGTGTTTTCGTAATTCTTGCGGATCGTGGCCAGCCCCTTGTCCAGCGCTTCCTGCCTGGTCTCCAGCAGCTTGACCGGGATGCCGGCGTTGAGGAAGTTCATGGCGATGCCGCCGCCCATGGTGCCGGCGCCGATGATGGCCGCCGACTTGATGGCGCGCACCGGCGTATCGGCCGGCACATCGGGCACTTTGCTGGCGATGCGCTCGGAGAAGAAGGCGTGGCGCAGCGATTTCGATTCAGTGGTCTGGATCAGATGCATGAAGCGTTCGCGCTCGAATTTCATGCCCTCGTCGAACTTCATCGTGATCGAGGCGGCGACGGTTTCCACGCATTCCAGCGGCGCCGGGAACGGGCCGGACATCGCCTTGACCGTGTTGCGCGAGAATTGCAGGAAGGCTTCGTGGTTCGGGTAATCGACTTTGCGGTCGCGCACTTTCGGCAGCGGACGCGCGTCGGCGATCTTTTCGGCGAAAGCCACGGCCGAGGTCAGCAGATCGGCATCGGCGGCGAACATTTCATCGAACAAGCCGGTGCCGGCCAGCTTGTCGGACAGCACCGGGGTGCCGGAAACGATCATGTTCAAGGCCATTTCCAGCCCCAGCACGCGCGGCAGACGCTGCGTTCCGCCGGCGCCCGGCAGCAGGCCGAGTTTGACTTCCGGCAGCGCGATCTGCGCGCCCGGCATCGCCACCCGGTAGTGGCAGCCCAAGGACAGCTCCAGCCCGCCGCCCATGCAGACGGTGTGGATGGCGGCGACCACCGGCTTGGTCGAGCTCTCGGCGGTGGCGATCAGCGTGTGCAGGCTGGGTTCGGCCAGCGCCTTCGGCGAATTGAATTCCTTGATGTCGGCGCCGCCCGAGAAGGCTTTGCCGGCGCCGGTGATGACGATGGCCTTGACGGCGTCGTCCGCCAGCGCCTGCTGGATGCCTTTGACGGCGGCGGTGCGCGTCACCAGGCCCATGCCGTTGACCGGCGGATTGTTCAGCGTGATGACGGCCACGGAACCGTGAACCTGATATTCAGCAGTCATGTCTCTTCCTTATGTTTTTGGTGGGAACTGTCGCGCGTCAACTATACCGCATAAAAGTACGATCGTATTATTTTTTTGATGCCAGCCCCGACTCATACTACAACAGCGCTCCCATCCCGTGCCACTTTTGCTGGCGGAGGGATTACTTTGCAAGCAGGAGAAAAGCAAAAATAAATGTCGTCAGGAAAGGACAGGATTCAATAAATACCGGGCTGCGCACTTGAATCGGATTTGAATAAGCGGAATAATAAACGTACTGTACATATTCCCCACCCCCGAATATCAAACTGAATCTCACTAAATGTCACAGCATATAAAAATATCTATGCATTTAGTAATCTTAAATATGACAGGGACTCCCACATGAACGCACCAAACCAGGCACTCCAGATGCAAGACATCGAACTCCAGGCCATCCACGCCGCGCTGAACCGCGTGCAGGCCGTGATCGAGTTCGACCTGGAGGGAAGGATTTTGCACGCCAACGAAAACTTCCTGCGGGTGCTGGGCTACTCGCTGGCCGATGTGCAGGGCCGTCACCATTCGATGTTCTGCGAGCCGGAATACGCCGCCAGCGCCGCCTACAAACAGTTCTGGGCCAACCTGGGCGCAGGGGAATACAACCACGGCGAGTTCAAGCGTATCACCAAGGACGGCAAGGAAGTCTGGATCAACGCCTCCTACAATCCGATCCTGGACGCCGACGGCAAGCCGTACAAAGTCATCAAGTTCGCCACCGACATCACCGCCACCCGCATGCGCAACGCCGAGTACGAAGGCAAGGTCAGCGCCATCGCCAAGGCCCAGGCCGTGATCGAGTTCGACATGACGGGCCACGTGCTCAACGCCAACGAGAACTTCCTCGACGTGATGGGTTACTACATCGAAGATATTCAGGGCGAACACCACCGGATGTTCTGCGAGGCCGAATACGCCACCAGCGCGGACTATAAACGCTTCTGGCAAAAACTGAATCGCGGCGAATTCGACAGCGGCCGATATAAACGAATTGGCAATAATAAGAAAACCGTATGGATTCAGGCCACCTATAATCCAATTCTGGATTTGAACGGCAATCCATATAAAATCGTCAAGTTCGCCACCGATATCACCGCCCAGGTCGCCCTGGAGGAATCCGTCGCCGCCAAGAACGAGGCCGACGGCGCCAAGATCAAGCGTCTGCTGGAGTCGGTCGAGCGCGCCGCCGCCGGCGACCTGACCAGCAAGGTCGCGGTCGAAGGCGACGAGCCGCTGGACCATCTGGCCGAAGGCATCAGCAAGATGATCGCCGACCTGCGCAAGGTGATCGGCGATGTCGTCACTTCCGCCAACGGCCTGGCCGACGCGTCGACCACCATCGCCGAACGCTCCAACGGCGTGGCCAACGGCACCCAGGCGCTGGGCGCCACCGTCGAGCAGATGAACGCCTCGATCGACGGCCTGACCAGCTCGATCAACGTGATCGCCAACAACACCGCCGACGCCGACACCATGGCCAAGACCACCCAGTACGAAGCCGAAGCCGGCGCCCGCGCCGTGGCCAAGTCGATCGAGGCGATGGACCTGATCAACCGCTCGTCGGAAGACATCGGCGAAATCGTCAAGGTCATCAGCGAGATCGCCAACCAGACCAATATGCTCGCTTTCAACGCCGCGATCGAAGCGGCGCGCGCCGGCGAGCACGGCCTGGGCTTCTCGGTGGTGGCGGACGAAGTGCGCAAGCTGGCCGAGCGCTCGTCGCAGGCCACCAAGGAAATCTCCAAGCTGATCAACGAATCGGTCAAGCGGGTCTCGGCCGGCAGCGAGATCTCGCGCCAGGCCAGCGACGCCTTCGACAAGATCGTGGCCGGCGTGGCCAAGACCACGGCGGCGATTTCGGATATCTCGAAAGCCACCAACGAACAGCTGCTGACCGCGCGTGAAGTGAGCACGGCGGTGCAGTACATCGCCGAGGAAGCCGAGAAATCGGCCGCCGCCTGCGACAGCATCGCCCGCTCGGTGGAAGGTTTGAACGACCGCGCCGGCAATCTGAACCAGACCGTCGCCGGCTTCGTGGTGTGAGCATGGACGGCGGCGCGGGATTGAGCCCGGCGACGCTGACCGCACTCATCGCCCTGGTGCGCAAGCACACCGGGATCGCGATGACGGAACGGAAAAGTGTTTTGCTGGAGGGGCGCCTGCGGCCACGCATGCGGGCGCTGCAGATAGAGAGTTACCAGGGTTACCTGGACAAGGTGGAGCAGGACCGGGCCGAAGTGCCGCATTTTATCGACCTGGTCACCACCAACGACACGCTGTTCTTCCGCACCCCGCAGGTGTGGACGTATGTGGAGAAGGAATTTTTGCCGCAGTGGTCGCGCGAGCATCCGGGCAAGCGGCTGAAGATCTGGTCGGCGGCGGCGGCCAGCGGCGAAGAGTTGTACTCGATGGCGATGTTGTGCGAGGAGTTCGCCGCCGCGAACCCCGGTTTCAGCTACCAGATCCACGCCACGGACATTTCGCGGCAGATCCTCGAAGTGGCGCGCGCCGGCAAGTACGGCGGGCGTTCGGTGGAAAAGATCCAGGCCACGCATCCGGACTGGGTCAAAAAGTATTTCCGGCCCAGCGGCGACAGCGGCGGGCTGCAAGTAGTCGATGCATTAAAGAAGCACGTGGAACTAGCCCAACATAACCTGCTGGTTCCACTCAAGCCGAACAAACAGTTCGATCTCGTGTTCCTGCGGAACGTCCTGATCTACTTCGATCAGGAACACACCGAGACCGTACTGCGGCAAGCCGCACTCAGCATGGCGCCCCACGCCCGGCTGATCGTCGGCGAATCAGAATCAATCAGTGGCCTAAACACCGCCTACCAGTTCGTAAGACCGATGATTTATCAAATTGAACAGGCGGATTACCATGCAAACAACAACAATCAACGCGAGCAATAACGCGGCGGCCACCGTCAACCACTGGGCTGCTTTCGACTTCGGCGGTGCCGAAGAACGCACCGTCGTCAGCACCCGCTCGGTGCAGGTCGGCATCGGCCAGCTGAAGATCGGCGGCCGCACCGACCAGTTGCAGGCGCTGCTCGGCTCCTGCGTCGGCATCGCCTTCATCTGGAAGAAACGCGGCCGCTGCGGCCTGGCGCACTGCCTGCTGCCGGAAGCGCCGGAAGCGCAGGCCGAGCTCAGCGCGCGCTACGTCAGCCAGGCGGTGCCGGCGCTGCTGTTGTTGATCGGCGCCACCGAGGCCGACTACCCGGACATCCAGGTGGTGCTGGCCGGCGGCGCAACCATGCTCAACGCCCGTTCCAGCCGCCTGCAGATCGGCCAGCAGAACGCCGACGCCGCCAAACGGCATCTGCGCAAGTCCGGCCTGAATGTGCAGTATTGCCGCATCGGCGGCAAGTGCGGCCGCACCCTGACCGTCGATTGCGCCACCAGCAGCTTCATCGTCAACGAGATCGTCACCGCCCAACCGAATGCCGCCTATGCAAACGCCTGAGACCGCTGCCGCCGCCCCCGCCACCGAGCTGTTCGGCTCGTTCGTGCTGGGCGGCGATGAATTCGCCCTGCCCGCCGTCTGCATCCGCGAGGTGGTGAACTTCCCCGAGAAGATCACCGCCCTGCCGCTGTCGCCGCTGTTCCTGGAGGGCGTGTTCACCTTGCGCGGCAGCGTGATTCCGGTGGTGAACCTGGGGCGCGTGTTCAACCCGGCGGCGCCGGCGTCCGAGCCCAGCCACAAGATCGCCATCCTCGACTACGACGGTGTGCTGATCGGCATCCTGTTCCACGCCACCGGCGAGATTTTGCGGGTGCGGCCCGAGCAGCGCAGCACGCTGAGCTATGCGTCCTGCGACGTGCACGGCGTGGTGGCCGGCACCATCCTGCTCGACGACGGCGCGCGGCTGCTGCAGGTGCTGGATCCGGCGGCACTGGTGCGGATCGAGAATGTGCCGCAGGTGCTGGCGCTGCAAGGCGCCCATCGCCAGTCGGCGCGGCGCAGCCAGGGCGAACGGCGGCAGTGTGTCAGCTTCCGCGTCAACGGCTCGGCGTTCGCGTTCGAGATGAGCGCGATCCAGGAAATCATCCGGGTGCCGGAACTGCAGGCGTCGATATTGAACAGCGCGCTGTGCCTGGGACGCATCAATTTTCGCGGCAGCCAGGTCGCGGTGGTGGACTTCGCCACGCTGCTGAACGCCGGACCGGGCGTCGCGGCGGCCGGACGCGTGTTCGACGGCGACCAGCGCATCGTCATCGCCCGCATCGATAACGCCACCATCGGCTTCCTGGTCGACTCGGTCGACAACATCATCAATTTCTACAACGAAGAGATCATGCCGATTCCGCTGCTGAGCAAGGCCCGCGCCGGCATGTTCGGCGGCTGCCTGTCGAAGCCGGAGCTGGGCGACGTGATCTTCCTCGACCACAAGCAGATTTTCTCCAGCAATGAAATCACCGAAATGCGCACCGGCCACGCCAACCTGTATCCCAAGGACGAAGCCAAATCAGTGCACGCGCTGGACCGCGCCGCGTTGCGCAGCCAGCGCCAGGTCTACATCACCTTCGGGCTGGGCAACACCTACGCGATGGAAATCAAGCAGGTGCGCGAGATCATCGACTTTTCCGACGCCATCACGCGCCCGCCCGGCATGCCGGCGTTCATGCGCGGCATGCTGAACCTGCGGCAGCAGATGATCAGCGTGATCGACCTGCGCAGCCTGTACCAGATGCCGCCGCTGGACGACGCGGCGCACGCCAAGATCCTGATCATCGAGCGCGGCGAGGACCGCTATGGCCTGATCGTCGACGCGGTCGAGAACATCATGACGGTCAACGACAACCGCCGCTTCACGGCGCCAAAGATGATGCGCAACCCCAGCGCGCACGGCGACCCGCGCAGCGAGATGGAGGAAGTGATCGACATCGACGGCGAAGGCGACCAGCACAAGACGCTGAGCGTGTTCGAATGCGAACGATTGCTGCAACGGCTGGCGCGCGAGATGCCGGCGCTGGCGGCCTAGGCGGTGGTGGGGTAAAGTAGCGGAACTTACATCACGAGGTCCGCCATGTCCGTCTCCCGCCGTTCGATCGCCCTGCTAATTCCGTTGAGCCTGCTGGCCGCCAGCGCCTATGCGTTGTCGCTGGCCGACCTGAGCAACCAGGACGCCTCCGGCGGCCTGAAGGCCGCGCTGGAGCAAGGCGCCAATCTGGCGGTGTCCAAACTGGGCGCGGAGAACGGATTCCTCAACAATGAAAAAGTGCGCATCCCGCTGCCGAAGATCCTGGAGCAGGCGCGGCCGCTGCTAAAGATGACCGGCAAGGGCAAGCAGCTCGACGAGCTGGTGGTGCAGATGAACCACGCCGCCGAAGCGGCGGTGCCGATGGCCAAGCCGCTGTTGCTGGACGCGGTCAAATCGATGAGCATCAGCGACGCCAAGAACATCCTGACCGGCGGCGACACCTCGGTGACCGACTTCTTCCGCGAAAAAACCTCGCCCAAGCTGGCGACGCAGTTCCTGCCGATCGTCAAGAAAGTCACCGACCGCTCCGACCTGGCCAACAAATACAACAGCACGATGGCGCTGGCGCCGAAGATGGGCATCAAGGCGCAGGAGCAGATGACGGTGGAAGGCTACGTCACGCAGCGCGCGCTGGACGGGCTGTACACGATGATCGCCGAAGAAGAAAAAGCGATCCGCGCCGACCCGCTGGGCACCGGAAGCAAGCTCATCGGCAAAGTCTTCGGCGCCCTCAAATAATCCGGGGTTTTTAGCGGAGTGCTAGCGCCGGGCGGCGTTGCGCGGCGCGTGGTTCGTTGTGGCTGTCCAGCTTGAAGGTGCTGACCATGTCTTCCAGCTGCGCGGCTTGCTCTTGCAGCGAGTTGGCGGCGGCCGCCGCTTCTTCCACCAGCGCGGCGTTTTGCTGCGTTACTTCATCCATCTGCACGATCGCCTGGTTGATCTGGTTGATGCCTTCGCTTTGCTCTTCGCCGGCGATCATGATCTCGGTCATGATGCTGGTGACGCGCTCGACGCTGCTGACGATCTGATCCATCGTGGCGCCGGCCTTGTCGACCAGCTGCGTGCCGGCGTCCACCTGCTCCACCGAGGCGGTGATCAATTCCTTGATTTCCTTGGCCGCCGCCGCCGACCGTTGCGCCAGGTTGCGCACTTCGGAGGCCACCACCGCGAAGCCACGGCCCTGCTCGCCGGCGCGCGCCGCTTCCACCGCGGCGTTCAGCGCCAGGATGTTGGTCTGGAACGCGATGCCGTCGATGACGCCGATGATGTCGGCGATCTTGCGCGACGAGCCGTTGATGGCGCTCATCGTGTCCACCACTTGCGAGACGATCTGGCCGCCCTGGCCCGCCACGTCCGACGCGGTCAGCGCCAGCTGGTTGGCCTGGCGCGCGTTGTCGGCGTTCTGGCGCACGGTCGAGGTCAGCTCTTCCAGCGACGAGGCGGTCTCCTCCAGCGCGGCGGCCTGGTTCTCGGTGCGGCGCGACAGGTCCAGATTGCCGTCGGAGATTTCGGCGCTGGCGGTGGCGATCGCGCTGCTGCCGGTGCGGATGCTGCGCACCGTGCCCGACATCTGTTCCTGCATCTTGATCAGGCCGCGCATCAGCTTGCCCATTTCATCCTCGCGCTCGACGACGATGTGGTTGTTCAGCTTGCCGGCGGCGATGGCGTCGAAATGGCCCAGCGCATGCGACAGCGGTTGCAGGATGGCGCGCAGCAGGCGCAGCGCGGAGAACACGATCAGCGCGGCGGCCACCAGCAGCACGATCACGAAACCCTTCTGGAAACTGGAGAAGAACGATTGGCTTTGCAGGTAATGCTCCTCGGCCGATTTGACCTGGAACTGCTCCAGCTTGTTGGAGGCGGCGTCGAAGATCGAGAACTGCGCCGACAGTTTTTTCATCGCCATCTCTTCGATCTTGTCGGCGTCCTGGGCGCGCAGCGCGGACATCAGCGCGCGCAGTTCGCCGATGTACAGCTTGCGTTCGCTGTCCAGCTTGGCGGCCAGCTCTTTTTCACCCTCGCCCAGCGGCAGCGCCAGATATTCGGCCCAGGCCTTGTCGGAATCGACGATGAAGCCATCGGCGCGTCCCAGTGTTTTCTCCAGGTCGGCCGCTTCCGGATGGAACACGCCGCGATCGATGACGAAGCGCGAGCGGTTGAGGAAATTCTTGGCGTTGGCGAGGACGATGGCGGACGCCATCTGGTTCGAGTACACATCCTTCAACGCGACGTTGACGGTGTTCATGCCGAACAGGCTGACGCCGCCGATGGTGACAATCAAAATACCCAGGAACGACATGCTGGCGATCAGTCGCAGGCGAATAGTGATGCGAGTAAACATTGAAATCTCTTTTTCGGTGCGGATCTGGGTCCGCGATTGACCGGGGGCGTGTCGGATATGAGGTACTGTATCGCCGCGGCCATCGCTGGCCGGGATTGCGCGCCTGGGTAAGCCGGGGTGGCTAAGTGCTCAGAGGCAATAATGTAAGCTGAATGTTGCCACAGGTCAAATAGTTTATTGCTGAATGACCCGGATTTTCGATTAAAAAAACCCATCGCCCCACTGGCGGCCGCTTCACGCGGTGGGCAGGCGGTGTTCTTTGTATTGTTCGCGCAACTTGTTTTTCTGGATCTTGCCGGTGCCGCCGACCGGCAAGGCGTCGGCGAACACCACGTCGTCCGGCAGCCACCATTTCGCGACCTTGCCGTCGAAGTGCGCCAGCAGCGCTTCGCGGCTGACGTCCTGCCCGGGACGGCGCACCACCACCAGCAAGGGCCGCTCATCCCATTTCGGGTGGAATACGCCGATGCAGGCCGCCTGCATCACCGCCGGATGCGACATGGCGATGTTCTCCAGGTCGATGGTACCTATCCATTCGCCGCCGGACTTGATGACATCCTTGCTGCGATCGGTGATCTGCATGAAGCCGTCCGGGTCGATGGTGGCGACGTCGCCGGTGGGGAACCAGCCGTCCTGCAGCACATCGCCGCCCTCGTCCTTGAAATAGCGCGCCGCGATCCATGGGCCCTGGACCAGCAAATTCCCGTAAGCGACGCCATCCCAGGGCAATTCGGTGCCATCGTCGTCGACGATCTTCATATCGACGCCGTAAATGGCGTGTCCCTGCTTTTGCAGGATCTTGCGCTGCTCGGCCTTGGGCAGTTCCATGTGCTTGGTCAGCAGGCCGCCGGTGGTGCCAAGCGGCGACATCTCGGTCATGCCCCAGCCGTGGATTACCTCGACGCCGAATTCGTCGATCAGCGTGTTCATCATCGCCGGCGGGCAGGCCGAGCCACCGATCACCGTGCGGCGGAAGGTCGAGAATTTCAGATTGTTTTGCAGCGCGTAATTGATCAGGCCCAGCCACACCGTCGGCACGCCGGCCGAGAAGGTGACTTTTTCCGCCTCCATCAATTCGTAGACCGACTTGCCGTCCAGCGCCGGGCCGGGAAACACCATCTTGGCGCCGGATAGCGGCACCGAGTACGGCAAGCCCCAGGCGTTGACGTGGAACATGGGCACCACCGGCATCACCGTGTCCCGCGAGGAGACGTTGAGCACGTTCGGCAGCGCCGAGGCGTAGGCGTGCAGCACCGTCGAGCGGTGCGAGTACAGCACGCCTTTCGGATTGCCAGTGGTGCCCGAGGTGTAGCACAGCGTCGAGGCCGAATTCTCGTCGAAACGCGGCCATGCGTACTCGTCGGTCTGCGCCGCGAGCAGGTCTTCATAGCACAGCAGATTGGGGATCTTGCTGTCGGCCGGCATGCGGTCGGCGTCTCCCAGCAGGATGTAGCCCTTGATGGTCTTGCAGTGCGCCGCGATCGCTTCCACGATCGGCAGGAAGCAGAAATCGAACAGCAGGTACTGGTTTTCGGCGTGATTGCAGACGTAGGCCAGCTGCTCCGGATGCAGCCGCGGATTGATGGTGTGCAGCACCGCGCCGGAGCCGGAGACGCCGTAATACGCTTCCAGATGGCGGTAGCCGTTCCAGGCCAGCGTGCCGACCCGGTCGCCCATGCGCACGCCCAGCGCCTCCAGCGCGTTGGCGAGCTGCCTGGCGCGCCGGTGGCAATCGCGGAAGGTGTAGCGGTGCAGATCCCCTTCCACCCGCTGCGAAACGATCTCGCTGTTGGCGTAATGCCGGGCCGCGAATTCGAGGATGCCGGAAATCAGCAGCGGCTGGTTCATCATCTGGCCCATCAGCGGACTTTGGGGGTACATGGCGGTCTCCGGAAAGATTGATTTTATGGAACGAGTTTGAAACGCGCGCACGATACACGTCAACGGTTTTCGATGCTGCAACGCCGCATGCGCCGCCTGCGGTAAAATTCACCGCTTACGCCGACTCATCACGGGAACTATCATCACTGCCGCCAAACTGCCGCTGGACAATTCGTTCGCGTCCCTGCCGCCCGCCTTCTATACCCGGCTGATGCCGACGCCGCTGCCGGCCCCCTATCTGGTCGCGGTCAGCGCGCCGGCCGCCGAACTGGTCGGACTGACGCCGCAACAATTGGCCGACAGCCTCGATGTCCTGATCGGCAATGTCGCGCCGGACCGCGCGCTGCCGCTGGCGGCCGTGTATTCCGGCCACCAGTTCGGCGTCTGGGCCGGCCAGCTGGGCGACGGCCGCGCCATGCTGTTCGGCGACGTCGCCACCACGCAGGGGCCGATGGAGCTGCAATGGAAAGGCGCCGGCCTGACGCCCTACTCGCGCATGGGCGACGGCCGCGCCGTGCTGCGCTCGTCGATCCGGGAATTCCTCTGCTCCGAGGCGATGCATGCGCTGGGCGTGCCGACCTCGCGCGCCTTGTCGGTGGCCGGTTCCGACCAGGGCGTGATGCGCGAGACGGTCGAGACCTCGGCCGTGGTGGTGCGCATGGCGCAGAGCTTCGTGCGCTTCGGCTCGTTCGAGCACTGGTTTTACCGCAACAAGAACGATGAGCTGAAGATCCTGGCCGACTACGTCATCGAGCGCTTTTACCCGGAGCTGCTCGGCGCCGACAATCCCTACCAGGCGCTGCTGGCCGAAGTCACGCGCCGTACCGCGCACATGATCGCGCACTGGCAGGCGGTCGGCTTCATGCACGGCGTGATGAACACCGACAATATGTCCATCCTCGGCCTGACCCTGGATTACGGCCCGTTCGGCTTCATGGAAGCCTTCGACGCCCAGCATATCTGCAACCACACCGACCAGCAGGGCCGCTATTCCTACGCCAACCAGCCGCAGGTCGGTCATTGGAACTGTTACGCGCTGGGCCAGGCGCTGCTGCCGTTGATCGGCGAGGTCGAGGCGACCGAGGCGGCGCTGGCCGTCTACCAGCCCGAGTTCGCCGCCAGGATGGATGAACTGCTGCACGCCAAGCTGGGCCTGTCGCTGCTGGACCAGCATCTGGACGCCGACCGCGCGCTGTTCGACGCCATGTTTGCGCTGATGCAGGCGAACAGCGTCGATTTCACGCTGTTCTTCCGCCGTCTGAGCGGCATGCGCGCGGCCGACGCCGGCGGCGACGAACCGCTGCGCGACCTGTTCCTCGATCGCCCGGCCTTCGACGCCTGGGCCGAGCAGTACCGCGCCCGCCTGCGCGCGGAAAACAGCGACGACGCCACGCGCCGGCTTGCGATGAATCAAACGAACCCCAAATACGTGCTGCGCAATTATCTAGCCCAAGTGGCGATCGAAAAGGCGCAAAATAAGGACTTTACGGAAGTGGCGCGCCTGCTGACTGTGTTGCAGCGCCCATACGACGAACAGCCCGAGCACGAACATTACGCCGCCTTGCCGCCCGACTGGGCAAGTCATCTCGAAGTCAGCTGTTCTTCTTAAGCGAGTAATAAGTCATGAACGATAAAGTCATCAAATCCGACGCCGAATGGCGCGCCCAGCTGGACCCTATGGAATATGAAGTCACGCGCCACGCCGCCACCGAACGCGCTTTCACCGGCAAGTTCTGGGATCATCACGAGCATGGCGTCTACACCTGCGTCTGCTGCGACACGCCGCTGTTCCGTTCCGACACCAAATTCGATTCCGGCTGCGGCTGGCCCAGCTATTTCGAAGCGATCGATCCGGCCAATGTGACCGAAATTGTCGACCGTTCCCATGGTATGCTGCGCACCGAAATCATTTGCGCGGTCTGCGACGCGCACTTGGGTCACGTTTTCCCGGACGGTCCGCCGCCGACCGGCCTGCGTTATTGCATCAATTCCGCGTCCTTGCGCTTCGATCCACAAGACTAATAAGACATCATGAAATTTCTGTTCGATATGATCCCGCTGTTGCTGTTTTTTGCCGCCTACAAACTGTCGGGCTGGAATGCCGACGCGGCGCAGCACTTCATCAACACTTACTTGAGCGGCATGATATCGGGCGGAACGGTGACGCCGGACCAGGCGCCGATCGTCATCGCGACCCTGGTCGGCATCCTGGCCACGATGGCGCAGATCGCCATCCTCAAGCTGCGCAAGCACAAGGTCGACGGCATGCTGTGGTTTTCGCTGGCGATGTTCGTGGTGTTCGGCGGGCTCACCATTTACCTGCACGACGAGGATTTCATTAAATGGAAACTGAGCATCGTGTATTGGCTGTTCGCCGCCGGCCTGCTGATCAGCGACCGTGTGTTTAAAAAGAATCTGATGCAGAAATCGATGGGCGAAATCGTCCAGTTGCCTGCCTTGATCTGGGCCCGGTTGAATACCGCCTGGATCTGTTTCTTTATCGCAATGGGCTTCCTGAATTGGTATATCGCCTTCGTGCTGTTTAAAGGCGATACCAGCGCCTGGGTCAGTTTTAAAGCCTTCGGTTCGACGTCGCTGATGTTCGTGTTTATCGTCGGCCAGACGATTTATTTGTCGCGCCACATGAAGGACCAGGCATGAGCCAGATTCAAGATAGTCGCATGGAGCGCATGCGCGCCCGCTTCGAGGCGGCGCTGACGCCGGTCGAGCTGGTGCTGGAAGACGACTCCGCCATGCACGCCGGCCATGCCGGCGCGGCCTCCGGCGGCGGGCATTACAACGTTCGAATTGTTTCGTTACAATTCGAAGGCCTCAAACTCGTCACAAGACATCGACTCGTGTATGATTCCGTGCACGATATGATGCATAAAGAAATTCATGCATTGGCCATTACCGCATTGGCTCCGTCCGAAGTATGATGTAGCGCTTGGTAAGGGAGCGGTCCCTATCGGTTTCAAAATAATTGAACACAAGAACAGATAGCAGATCACACTCCCACGCCAGGCCATTTCGCTAAAACTTTCCCCTTACAGGAATTAATAATGACTTTCAAGCCAGCCAAGTTGCTGATTGCACTTCTCGCCGTTGCCGCTGTTCCAGCTTTTGCTCAAAACGTTGCCGTTGTTAATGGCAAGGCCATCCCGACCTCGCGCGTTGAAGCCGTCGTCAAGCAAGTCGTTGCTCAGGGCCAGCAACCGGATTCCCCTCAGCTGCGTGAACTGATCAAGAAAGACCTGATCGGCCGCGAAGTCATGATGCAGGAAGCGGAAAAGCAGGGTTTCGGTAAAGATGCGACCGTCAAGGCAGCAATCGAAAACGCCCGCCAAGCCATCATCATCAATGCCATGGTCGGCGAATACGTCAAGAAAAACCCGGTATCGGACGCCGACATCAAGGCGGAATACGATCGCTTCTCCAAGCAGGCCGGCGACAAGGAATACCACGTGCGCCACATCCTGCTGGGCACCGAAGCTGAAGCGAACGACGTGATCGCCAAGATCAAGGCCGGCGCCAAGTTCGAAGACCTGGCCAAAGCGTCGAAAGACACCGGTTCGGCTGCCAACGGCGGCGATCTGGATTGGGCCTCGCCTTCGTCGTTCCCACCTGTGTTCTCGGCCGCCTTCGTGGCGCTGGGCAAAGGCCAGGTCACCGAGAAGCCGGTGCAAACCCCGAACGGCTTCCACGTGATCAAAGTGGACGACATCCGTGCCGCCAAGCTGCCAACCCTGGAAGAAGTGAAGCCGCAAGTGTCGGAAGCGCTGGTCCAGAAGAAACTGCAAGCTTACCAAGAAGAACTGGTCAAGAAAGCAAAAGTGCAGTAATGTAATGATAGGCGGCGCCCTGCGGGGCGCCGTTTTTACGTAAGCGTTGGTACTATGCACCGCCGAGTGCGATTTCTTGTTTTTTTATAGGATTTAATAATGATGTTGAAACCAGCCCGCCTGTTGTTAGCACTGATCGCTGTCGTAGCAGCTCCAGTTTTTGCGCAAAACGTCGCGACCGTCAATGGCAAGGCTATCCCCGCCGCCCGCGTTGATCAAATGGTCAAGCAAGTCGTCGCCCAAGGTCAGCAACCTGACAGCCCGCAACTGCGTGAAATGGTCAAAAAAGAGCTGATCGGCCGCGAAGTGCTGCTGCAGGAAGCGGACAAACAAGGTTTCGGCAACAAGGCCGAGGTCAAGGCCGCGCTGGAAAACGCGCGTCAAAGCATCATCATCAACGCGATGCTGGCTGACTACGTGAAGAAAAACCCGGTCAAGGATGCCGAGATCCAGGCCGAGTACGACAAGTACAAAGCCGCCGCAGGCGACAAGGAATATCATTCGCGTCACATCCTGGTGGCCACCGAACAGGAAGCCAAGGACATCATCGCCAAGCTGAAAGCCGGCGGCAAGTTCGAAGAACTGGCCAAGGTGTCGAAAGACGGTTCGGCCAACAACGGCGGCGATCTGGGCTGGATGGCTCCAGGCAAGCTGGTCAAGCCTTTCGCCGATGCGATGGTTGCCCTGAAAAACGGCGAAATCACCCAGACCCCGGTCAAGACCGAGTTCGGCTACCACGTGATCAAGCTGGAAGAGTCGCGCGCGACCAAGCTGCCGGCGCTGGACGAAGTCAAAGGCCAGGTCGCTGAAGCCCTGCAACAGCGCAAGATCGCCGCTTACCGCGAAGAACTGCTGAAAAAAGCCAAGATTCAATAATCCGGCTTTTCATTGAAAAAGCGCTCCCCGGAGCGCTTTTTTTACGCCTGCAGCCAGTCGGCCAGTTGGTCGAAGGTGCCGCCGTAGCCTTGCTCCATCGACGGCTTCAGGTCGATGAAATACTGGCGCTCGGCATCCAGTTCGCCGAACGGCGCCGCTTTCAGCGAGATGGTGGTAATACCGTCCTGCTCGCTGAATGTGGCCGTGTTTAATATCTCCATCGGGCAGATATCGCTGAACGGTGCGCGCGCGATACCGCAGCGTTCATTCGAAAAGGAATTAAGCCACGCAATACTTTTCTGGGGCGTTATTTCGCGATAATTAAATCGTCCCCACATCGCAGGCGCGCCTTCGAAATTCATGGCGTAATGGAAGAATCCGCCCGGCTGGAATTCAAACCGGCGCACGTCCACCTTGCATCCTTTCGGCCCCCACCATTTGCCGATTTGTTCGGCCTGACTCCACGCTCGCCATACTTTTTCCAGCGGCTGTTTAAACTGTCGGGTGATCATAAATTCGGCGTCCATTTTCAGTCCTTTAAAAAATCATCCAAACGATCGAAACTGTGTTCCCAGAGAGTGCGATACGCGGTGATCCACTGCGCGACCTCTTTCAACTGCCCCGGCTGCAGGCGGCAGGGACGGGTTTGCGCGACCCGGCCGCGCGAGATTAATCCGGCGCCCTCCAGCACCTTCAGGTGCTTGGAGATCGCAGGCTGGGTCATGGCGAAGGGCTCGGCCAATTCCATCACGGTGGCCTCGCCCGCCGCCAGGCGCGCGATGATGGCGCGCCGGGTGGGATCGGCCAGCGCCGCGAAGGCCCGGTTGAGTTGGTGTTCCCGCATCGATGCGCTCCTTATATAACTACTTGGTAATTTACAATGCAATTGGTCGTGCGTCAAGCAAGCAATGACTGGCATAATTTGCCTATGAGTTCCGATTTCCTCCCTCAGCTTGATAGCGCCCTCGCCCCGTTCATCGATCCCTCCCGCGCGCCCGCGATGCGCGCCTACATGCGCGACCAGTTCGATTATCTCGGTATCGGCACACCGCAGCGCAGGACGGCCGCCAAGCCGCTGCTGAAGGCGCTGGCCGGCAGCGGCGCGGACGTTCTGCTCGCGCAAGCGTGGCAGCTATGGGCCTTGCCGCAGCGCGAATATCAATACGTGGCGCTGGATCTGCTGGCGATGCACTGGAAAGAATTCAAGATCGACGACATTCCCCGGCTGCTGCAGTTTTGCCGAGAGAAATCGTGGTGGGATACCGTTGACGCGCTGGCCTCAACGGTCGGCGACGTTTTAAGATACGGCCACGAGCATATGGACGCCGCCCTGAAGCACGAGAATATGTGGATGCGTCGCGTCGCGGTATTGCATCAATTGGGCTGGCGCGAGCATGTCGATGTAAATCGTTTATTTGAATATTCGCTGGCCTTGGCGCACGAGAAGGAATTCTTTATTCAAAAGGCCATCGGCTGGGCTTTGCGGGATTTCGCGCGCCACGATGCGCAGACGGTGCGGACATTTACACTTGAACAGAAACACCGTTTATCGCCGTTGACCTTCCGTGAGGCGAATAAACATTTCAAGGCGCCTGAATAAAATCCACGAATGCGCGCAGCGGCGCCGGCAGATGGCGTCGGCCAGAATAATAAAGATACGGCCCTGGAAAATCCATCCACCAATCCTGCAATATCGGCTGCAATCGGCCGGCGGTGATATATGGTTCAAGCCATTCTTCAAACAGATAAATCACGCCGTGCCCCGCCACCGCCGCGCTGACCGCCAGATCGAATACCGTGGGCGTCACAATCAACGGGCCGTTAGGTTCGACGCTTAAGGTCTGCCCATCACGCTCGAATTCCCACTGCGGCATCGCACCGCTGAGAAACTTGCCGCGCAGGCAGGCGTGATCCAGCAGGTCACGCGGATGCTGCGGCACGCCACGCCGCGCCAGATACGACGGCGCGGCGGCCACCGCGAAGCGCTGCGTGCGCGGGCCGATGGGCACCGCGATCATGTCCTGCTCCAACCGCTCGCCGTAGCGAATGCCGGCGTCGCAACCGCTGGCGACAACGTCGACGAAGTTGTTGTCGACCACGATGTCCAGCAAGATCTCAGGGTACGCGTGCATGAAGCGATCGATCAACGGCTGCAGGAAAAACAGCGCCGCGCCGACCGGAACATTCAGCCGCAGCGTGCCGCGCGGGCTGGCGCGCAGGTCGTTCAGGATGTCCAGCGCGCTGGCGACTTCGTTCAGGGCCGGCCGCAGCCGGCTCAGCAGCAAGGCCCCTGCCTCGGTCGGCGTCACGCTGCGGGTGGTGCGCAGCAGGAGGCGGATGCCGAGCTGGTTCTCCAGCCTTCGCAGCGACTCGCTCAACGCCGACGCGGATTGCCCGCTGGCACGCGCCGCCTGGCGAAAGCCGCGATGTTCGACCACCAGAGCGAAGGTCGACAGGTCGGACAGGGAATGCGGTTCGTTCATTGTGCGGAATCCGGTACAGCCTGTGTGGCATTAACCGGATTATCACACACTATCTACGACGCTATGATGTTCACGTCACCCACCCAATTCAGGAGTTTTCATGAGTACCCCATTCACACCCGCAAACAGCGCCATCGCCTTCAACCGCATCGGCTACGGCGCGATGCAGCTGGCCGGCCCGCACGTCTGGGGTCCGCCGAAGGATCGCGCGGCAGCGGTCGCCGTGCTGCGCGAGGCCATCGAGCTCGGCATCAATCACATCGACACCTCGGATTTCTACGGCCCGCACGTGACCAATCAAATCATCCGCGAGGCGTTGCACCCGTACCGCGACGATCTGACCATCGTCACGAAGATCGGCTTCCTGCGCGGCGCCGACGCCTCGTGGCAACCGGCGGCCTCGCCGCAGCAACTGCGCGACGCGGTCCATGACAACCTGCGCAACCTGGGTCTGGATCACTTGGACGTGGTCAATCTGCGCGCACCAGGCCTGGAAGGCCCCGACGGCTCGTCGATCGCCGAATCGCTGGCGACGATGCTGCGCTTGAAGGAGGAAGGATTGATCCGCCACATCGGCCTGAGCAACGTCGATGCGCAACAGGTGGCGGAGGCGCAGCGGATCACCGACATCGTCTGCGTGCAGAACCACTACAACCTCGCGCATCGCGGCGACGACGCGCTGATCGACACGCTGGCGGCGCAGGGCATCGCCTACGTGCCCTTCTTCCCGTTGGGCGGCTTCTCACCGCTGCAATCGGACGCGCTGACGCAGGCTGCCGCCGCGCTGGAGGCGACGCCGATGCAGGTGGCCCTGGCCTGGCTGCTGCAGCGCTCGCCGAACATACTGGTCATCCCTGGCACCTCGTCGGTGGCGCACCTGCGTGAAAATGTCGCCGCCGGCACGCTGCGGCTCGATGTCGCCACCCTCGCAGCGCTGACCGCAATATAAAAAAAGGTGTCAGTGCCGACATTCAGACACGAGCTCAGCCATTAGTTGCTGAGCCCGTGTCCGAATGTCGGCACTGACACCGAATTTTTAAAAAAAAAGGCCGGATCGTCTCCGGCCTTTCTGCTTTTTACCCGACGAACTTGCGGGCATTGCGGAACATGCGCATCCACGGCGAATCCTCGCCCCACGCTTCCGGATGCCACGATTGCTGCACCGTGCGGAACACGCGCTCGGCGTGCGGCATCATCACCGTGAAGCGGCCGTCGGCCGTGGTCACCGAGGTCAGGCCTTGCGGCGAGCCGTTCGGGTTGTACGGATAGGCTTCGGTGGCGGCGCCGCGATTGTCGATGAAGCGCATCGCCGCGACCGCTTCGCCGATGTTGCCGGTCTGCGTGAAGTCGGCGTAGCCTTCGCCGTGGGCGATGGCGATCGGGGTCTGCGTGCCGGCCATGCCGTTGAAGAAGATCGACGGCGAATCCAGCACTTCCACCATCGCGAAGCGGGCTTCGAACTTCTCCGACTTGTTGGTGGTGAACTTCGGCCACGCGTGCGCGCCCGGGATCATCGACTTCAGATTGCTCATCATCTGGCAACCGTTGCAGACGCCGAGGCCGAAGCTGTCGCTGCGCGCGAAGAAGCGGGCGAACTGGTCCGACAATGCCGCGTTGAACAGGATCGTCTTGGCCCAGCCTTCGCCGGCGCCCAGCACGTCGCCGTACGAGAAACCGCCGACGGCGATCACGCCCTGGAAGTCGTCCAGCTTGGCGCGGCCCGCGATCAGGTCGCTCATGTGCACGTCGACGGCGGTGAAGCCGGCCTGGTGCATGACATACGCGGTCTCGATATGCGAGTTGACGCCCTGCTCGCGCAGGATGGCGACGCGCGGACGCACGCCGGTGGCCAGGAACGGCGCGGCGACGTTGTCGCTCAGGTCGAAGCTGATCTTCGGCGTCATGCCTGGATCGGTTTCGTCCAGGATACGGTCGTATTCGGCATCGGCGCAGGCCGGATTGTCGCGCAGGCGGGCGATGCGCCAGCTGGTCTCGCTCCACAGGCGGTGCAGTTCGGCGCGCGGCTTGGCGTAGATGACCTTGGCATCGCGGGTGAACTCGATCACGCCACGGTCGTTCGGCTTGCCGATGATGTGGCTGCACGCGCCCAAGTTGAAGGTGCGCAGCACGTCCATGACCAGCGATTTCTCGTCGGCGCGAACCTGGATCACGGCGCCCAGCTCTTCCGAGAACAGCGCGGCCAGCGTTTGCTCGTTGCGGCGTTCGGCGATCTGGCCGGCCCAGTTCTTGGCGTCGCCGTGGTCGGCGCCGTGGCCGGCTTCCAGGGTCAGGATGTCGAGGTTGATCGACAGACCGGCGCGGCCGGCAAAGGCCATCTCGGTCAGCGTGCCGTACAGGCCGCCGTCGGAACGGTCGTGGTAGGCCAACAGCTTGCCGTCGTTGTTCAGTTGCTGGATCGCGGCGAAGAAGCCTTTCAGGTCTTCCGCGCTGTCGACGTCCGGCGTTTCGTTGCCCAGCTGGCCCATGACCAGCGACAGCGCCGAGGCGCCGAGGCGGTTCTTGCCGCGGCCCAGGTCGATCAGGATGATCGAGGTGTCGCCGGCGTCGGTCTTGATTTGCGGCGTCAGCGATTTGCGCACGTCGTGCACCGGCGCGAATGCCGAGACGATCAGCGATACCGGCGAGGTGACCGCTTTCGATTCGCCCTCATCCTTCCAGGTGGTGCGCATCGACAGCGAATCCTTGCCGACCGGGATCGAGATACCCAATGCCGGGCACAGCTCCATGCCGACCGCCTTGACGGTGTCGAACAGCGCCGCGTCCTGGCCGGGCTGGCCGCAGGCGGCCATCCAGTTGGCCGACAGCTTGATGTCGGAGATATCCTTGATCGGCGCGGGGGCAATGTTGGTGATCGCCTCGCCGACGGCCATGCGGCCCGAGGCGGCGGCGTTGATGACGGCCAACGGCGTGCGCTCGCCCATCGCCATCGCTTCGCCGAGGTAGCCCTCGAAGCTCATCGCGGTGACGGCGCAATCGGCCACCGGCACCTGCCATGGGCCGACCATCTGGTCGCGCACCGACATGCCGCCGACGGTGCGGTCGCCGATGGTGATCAGGAACGATTTGTCGCCGACGGTCGGCAACAGCAGCACGCGCTTGGCGGCTTCTTCCAGATCCATGCCGGTCAGGTCGATCGCCGGGAAATCGTTTTGCACGTGATGCACGTCGCGCTGCATTTTAGGCGGCTTGCCCAGCAGGACATCCATTGGCATGTCGACCGGCTCGTTGCCGAGTTCCGGATCGATCAGCTTCAGCTGGCGTTCTTCGGTCGCGGTGCCGACCACGGCGAACAGGCAGCGCTCGCGCTCGCACAGCGCCTTGAACATCGGCAGGCTTTCCGGCGCGATGGCCAGCACGTAGCGTTCCTGCGATTCGTTGGACCAGATTTCCTTCGGCGCCATGCCGCTCTCTTCCAGCGGAATCTTGCGCAGGTCGAAGATCGCGCCGCGCTTGGCGTCGTTGGTGATTTCCGGGAAGGCGTTCGACAGACCGCCGGCGCCGACGTCGTGGATCGAGATGATCGGGTTGTTGGCGCCGAGCTGCCAGCAGCCGTTGATCACTTCCTGGGCGCGGCGTTCCATTTCCGGATTGCCGCGCTGGACCGAGTCGAAGTCCAGGTCGGCGGTGTTGGTGCCGGTGGCCATCGACGACGCGGCCGAGCCGCCCATGCCGATGCGCATGCCGGGACCGCCCAGCTGCACCAGCAGGCTGCCGACCGGGATGTCGTTCTTGTGCGTGTGCTGGCCGGAGATGTTGCCGATGCCGCCGGCGATCATGATCGGCTTGTGGTAGCCGATCACGGTGTCGTGCGCGCCGGCGAAGCGCTTGCCGATGTTTTGTTCGTAGGTACGGAAGTAACCGCCCAGTACCGGACGGCCGAATTCATTGCTGAACGCGGCGCCGCCCAACGGGCCTTCGATCATGATCTGTAAAGCCGAGGCGATGCGGTCAGGCTTGCCGTAGGCTTTGCCACTGTCGCGGTAGTCCGCCACCGACGCGGTCACGTCGGCATCGTTTTCCCAGGCCTGCACGGCGCCAGGCAGCATCAGGTTGGATACCGTGAAACCGGTCAGGCCGGCCTTCGGCTTGGCGCCACGGCCGGTCGCGCCCTCGTCGCGGATCTCGCCGCCGGCGCCGGTCGAGGCGCCAGGGAACGGCGAAATCGCCGTCGGGTGGTTGTGCGTCTCGACCTTCATCAGCGTGTGGGTCAGCTCGGTGATCGGCGCGTACTGCTGGCCGTCGCCTTGCGGGAAGAAGCGCATCACTTCCGCGCCTTCCATGATCGACGAGTTGTCGCTGTAGGCGACGATGGTGCCTTTCGGCTGCAACTGGTGGGTGTTCTTGATCATGCCGAACAGCGACTTGGTCTGCGCCTCGCCATCGATGGTCCAGTCGGCGTTGAAAATCTTGTGGCGGCAGTGTTCCGAGTTGGCCTGCGCGAACATCATCAGCTCGACGTCGGTCGGATTGCGACCGGCCTTGGTGAAGGCGGCGTCCAGGTAGTCGATCTCGTCGTCGGACATCGCCAGGCCGAGATCGGTGTTGGCTTTTTCCAGCGCGTTCTTGCCCATGCCGATCACGTCGACCGATTCCAGCGGCTTGGCTTCCAGCTCGCGGAACAGGCCGGCTGCGTCGTCGGCATGGCGCAGCACCGATTCGGTCATGCGGTCGTGCAGCAGCGCGGCGACGGCCTGGGTTTCCTCGTCCGACAGCTTCTTGGCGGCGCCGATGCTGCTGCCGAGGATGCCGGTCTTGAGGTTGATGCGGAACGCGATACCGCGCTCGACGCGCTTGATGTCGGCCATGCCGCAGTTGTGGACGATGTCGGTGGCCTTCGAGGCCCACGGCGAGATCGTGCCGAAGCGCGGGATGACGAAGAATTCTTCGGCCACGCCATCGGTGTTGTCGGCCTGGGCCGGGTCACCGTAGGTCAGCATGGCGCCGAGGCGCGCGGTGTCGTCGGACGACAGCGGCGCGGCGGCATCGATGAAGTGGACATAGCGCGCCTGGACGGCGGCGACGGCGGGCAGCACCGCTTGCAATTGCGTTAACAGGCGTTGGCTACGGAATGCGGACAGGGCGTTGGAGCCCGGCAGGATCAACATATTTGGAGGATGGTTGATGCAGCGTGGCTGCGGATTAAAGGTAGATGGAGCACGAGATACTTGTAATGCAGAATTTCCTTTGCGCGCATTATACCCCTTACCGCTCTGCCTATACAGCGGCAATTACGGCCAAAAACTGCCACAGAAGCAACGTTTTGCCCCGCTTTGCCCCGCAAACCGCGCAAATTCGGCACATTTCGACTTGCCTTGGAGTATGCTATCCCTTAACTAAGCAGGGATGTGCAACATGGCGGAATATAGCGACTTGTCGGTGCTGATCGTGGACCCCAATCCGGGGATGCGCGGCAGCCTGCACAATATGCTGACCCAGGCGTCGATCACCAAGGTCGAATACGCCGTCAGTTCCGGCACGGCGATCCGCCAGCTGGCCAAGAAGCCGTTCGACATCATCCTGTGCGAATACGACCTGGGCAACGGCAGCGGCGAGAACAACGGCCAGGACGGTCAGCAGCTGCTGGAAGACCTGCGCCACCACAAGCTGATCCTGCCGTGGACCATTTTCGTCATGCTGACCTCCGAAGGCGTGTACAGCAAAGTCATCGGCGCGGCCGAGCTGACGCCGACCGATTATGTGCTCAAGCCCTTCACCGTCGACTCGCTGCTGCAACGCCTGCGCAAGGCGGTCGAGCGGCGCGACGTTTTCCTGCCCATCTATGACCTGATCGAAGGCGGCAGCCTGCGCCGCGCCATCGCCGACTGCAAGGCCGGCGAAGGCAACAACCCGCGTTACGCCATCGACTTCGCCCGCCTGCGCGCCGAGCTGCTGGTGCAACTGGGCGAGCTGGCCGAGGCCGAGCTGGTCTACCAGGTGATCCTGATGACCCGCCCCATCGCCTGGGCCCACCTGGGCATGGCGCGCTGCCAGTTCGGCCAGCGCAAATACATCGAAGCGCAGGACACGCTGCAGGAATTGTTGATCCATAACTCCAAGTACATGGCGGCCTACGATTTGCTGGCGCGCACGCACGAGGCGCTGGGCCAGCAGGAGTCGGCCAAGAAGATCCTGGAGGACGCGGTGGCGATCTCGCCGCACATGGTGCGCCGGCTGCGGCATCTGGGCGAAGTGGCCTACGAGACCGGCGACGTCAGCGTGGCCGAGAAGGCCTTCAAGCAGGTCGTGGCAAAGGCCAAGTATTCGGAGTTCCGCGATCCCGAGGACCACGTCAAGCTGGTCAAGACGCTGGTCAAGAAAGGCGACGCCAACCAGGCCGGCAACGTGATCCGCGACATGGAGCGCTCTTTGCGCGCCAGCGCCAACGTCGACGCCTGCCGCGCCATCGCCGCCGGCCTGCTGCAGGAGATGACCGGCAACGTCGCCGGCGCGGCCGCCGAGCTGACCACCGCCGTCAACGCGGTCGGCGCCAGCCGCGGCCTGTCGACCGGGCTGAAGCTGGGGCTGGTGCAGAGCTGCCTGAACGTCAAGCTGGACCAGCAGGCGTCCGACCTGATGCTGAACCTGATGAACGATACCGACAGCGGCGTCTCGATGGACGACGCGGTGGAAGTGTTTGAAAAAGCCGGCCGCCACGACTTGGCCGCCGGCATGGGCGAGCAGATCAAGCTGCACGTCGAGGAACTGATCGCCCACGCCCAGGAGCAGCGCGGCCACGGCGATTTGCGCGCGGCGGTCGATACGCTGAACGCCGCGCTGCGCAAGGCGCCGGCGAATATGTCGCTGCTGCCGGCGGCGGCCTCGGCGATCCTCAAGCAGCTCGACGACCTCGGTTGGGAAATGCCGCTGGCCGAGCAATGCGCGTTCCTGCTGGAGCGCATGCGCAAGATCGACGCCGCCCATCCATCGTTGCAGGCGCTGGAAGCGCAGTACAACCACACCCAGCGCAAGTACGGTATCGCGACGGTCGCTTAATCGGGGCTATCGATCTGGTAGCCCTTGGCTTTCAGCGCACTCAGATAACTGTCGGGACCGACGATGTCGGCCATTTGCAGCATGGCGAAGCTGGTGCCGTTGGCGGCGATCGCCTTCTCGGCGGACGCCACCCAGGCGGCCAGCACGCGCTCCTTGATGTTCTGGAAGCCGGGCCGGCTCTTGACGAAGTCGGCGTTGAGCATGGCGTCGCCGCATTCGCTTTCCTGATCGGCGTAGCTCAGTTTCTGGATCGCTTCCAGGTCACCCTTGGCCCAGGCGTTGGCGCGCACGCGCATGGCGTCGATGTCGCTTTCCAGCCGCGCCAGCGTCTTGGAGAAGCAGGCCGCGTCGGCCAGCGGCGACTTCTTGAACTCCTTCAGCATCCTGGACGGATCGTCCATCTCCAGCTTGATGCCGGTCTCGGTGACCTTGATCTTGCGCTGCTTGACGATGCCATCGATCTTGCGGCCGACCTCGTAGCCCTTGGACAGGCCGGCCTGCTTCAGCCCGGCAGAGAACAAAGTCTGCGCCGCGAAGATCGGGCGCTCGCGCTCGATGTCTTGGTCGTCGCCGAGGTATTTCGCCTTCAGCGGCTGCCAGCGGGCATAGACGTCGGCCGGCAGCACGTCCTGCAAGGTGGCGCCGTCCGGATTCTTCTTCACACCGATCAGGCTGGGCAGCATGGTCAGGCCGAGGAAGAAGCCGACCTTGGCGTGGGCGGTCGGCGGCTCAAGGTATTCCTGCGACTGCGCCAGGATGGCTTCGACCTGCTGCGAGCGCCATTCCATTTTTTCCGGCAGCGGCGAGTAGGTGCCGAACACCCACAGCACGTGATCGTCCTTGCTCACCTTCCATAGTCCCGGTCCGGGGCGCTGGCCGACCAACAGGATTTTTTCGGTCGGCGCGTCGGCTTCGGCGGTCACCTGGTCGGCCTGCGCGAAGGCGCCGGACGTGAACAAGGCAAGGCAAAGCGCCGGCAACAGGCGGTTGGGCATCGTATGCATCCTTTCGACTCAGAAGAAAATCACGCCACTACTGCAATAGTGGGTGATGATGTACCAAGAGGCGAAGTACAACGCGCACAGCGCGAAGGCGGACAGAATCGCAATGCGCGGCGAGCCGCCGGTCTGCAAGATTCTCAGTAATGTTCGCACCTTGTGCTCCCCTGGCATGTCAAAAATCAAACTTTACGTTGACGGCCAGGGGCGAACAAGAGAGGAATCGCAGGTATCGGATTTTGCTGCGATGGGTATCGAATTATAGGCCGTGCACGCTGGTGACCGCGTCCAGGATCACGTTCGCCACCTCGGTCGGATGCGAGACCATCGAAATGTGGCTGGCGCCGGGGATCGATGTCACTTTGGTCGACTTGATGCGCGCCGCTTCGCCTTGCTGGAATTGCGGTGGAATGATCATGTCGTTGCTGCCCATGACGAAGAACGACGGCTTGGTCTTCCAGGCGGCGTTGGTGACTTTGTCGTCCAGCACGTGGTAGAAGATCGGCCCCTGGTAGGTCGACATCAACGTGGCGTCGGCGACCGGAAGATCCGAGGCGAAGGTCTTGACGTAGGTGTCGAGCGGCAGGCTCAGGTAGCCTTTGCTGTCTTGCAGCAGGGTCTTCTGCCAATCCGCCGCCGGGTAAGGGCTGAGGATGTCGGTGATCGATTCATTGTCGCCCGGCGTGAAGGCGTCGACGTAGACCAGGGTCGCGACCTTGGCGTCGATGCCCGCTTCGGTGACGACCGCGCCGCCGTAGGAGTGGCCCACCAGCACCACTTGCCCGGTCACGCCCTCCATGGCGCGGCGCACGATGGCGGCGTCCTCGGCCAGCGAGGCGCGTTGCAGCTGCACCGAGATCACTTTCAGGCCGCGCTGTTGCAGCAGCGGCGTCACTTTCGACCAGCTGGAACCGTCGGCCCAGGCGCCGTGCACCAGCACCACGGTGGTCGGCGTGGTCGGGGTTTCGGGCATGGTGGCGGCGTCGCTGGAGCCGCAACCGGCCAGCACGGCCGAGGCGGAGAGGATGCTGAGGGTTGCCAGTGCTTTCACCAGCGGGGTGCGGAAGTTCAGGTTCATGATGGTCTCTTTCAGTTGTGTGGGCTTGCGTGTCGAAGCCGATACCAAATGATAGAGACCGCGCCCTCACGCGGCCATGCCCGCAAGACCGGTCTTCATGACCGATCGTCCGGAAACGCGGTCAAGGCGGTCCGTAGCCTCCGCCGCCCGGCGTTTCGATGATGAACACGTCGCCTGTCTGCATGTCGGTCTTGCCGATGTGCCCCAGTTGCTCGACCGTGCCGTCGGCGCGCAGCACGCTGTTGCGGCCCAGCGCGCCAGGCGCGCCGCCGGCCATGCCGAACGGGGCGTGGATGCGGTTGTTGGACAGGATGGCGGCCGTCATCGGCTCCAGGAAGCGCACCTTGCGCACGCCGCCGTCACCGCCGCGCCACTGTCCCGCTCCGCCGCTGCCTTCGCGGATCTCGTAGCTTTCCAGCCGCACCGGGAAGCGGAATTCCAGGATTTCCGGATCGGTCAGGCGCGAGTTGGTCATATTGGTCTGCACCACGCTGGTCCCGTCGAAGCCCGGTCCGGCGCCGGAGCCGCCGCTGATGGTCTCGTAGTACTGGTACTTCGCGTTGCCGAAGGTGAAGTTGTTCATCGTCCCCTGCGCCGCCGCCATCACGCCAAGCGCGCCGTACAGCGCGTTGGTGATGCAGGTCGAGGTCTCGACGTTGCCAGACACCACCGAGGCCGGATAATGCGGATTGAGCATCGAGCCCGGCGGGATCAGCACCTTCAGCGGCTTGAGGCAGCCGGCGTTCAGCGGAATCTCGTCGTTGACCAGCGTGCGGAACACGTACAGCACCGCCGCCATGCACACCGCCGACGGCGCGTTGAAGTTGTTCTCCAGCTGCGGCGAGGTGCCGGTGAAATCGATCTCGGCGCTGCGCGCCGCCGTGTCGACCCGCACCGCCACCGCGATCTGCGCGCCGTTGTCCAGCTGCAGCGTGTAGCTGCCGTCCTTCAGCGCGCTGATGACGCGGCGCACGGCCTCCTCCGCGTTGTCCTGCACGTGGCCCATGTAGGCCTGCACCACGTCCAGCCCGAAATGGGCCACCATCTTGCGCAACTCGTCGACGCCCTTCTGGTTGGCGGCGACCTGCGCCCGCAGGTCGGCCAGGTTCTGGTCCGGGTTGCGCGCCGGGTAGCGCGCGCCGCCCAGCATGGCGCGCGTCGCCGCCTCGCGCAACTGGCCGCCGGCCACCAGCTTGAAATTGTTGATCAGCACGCCCTCGTCCTCGATCACGCGCGAATCCGGCGGCATCGATCCCGGCGTGGTGCCGCCGATGTCGGCGTGGTGGCCGCGCGAGCCGACGTAGAACAGGATCTCGGCGCCGTCCTGGTCGAACACCGGCGAGATCACCGTCACGTCCGGCAAGTGGGTGCCGCCGTTGTACGGGTCGTTGAGCATGAACACGTCGCCGTCGCGCATCTGGCCGGCGTTCTCGCGCATCACGGTCTTGATGCTTTCGCCCATCGAGCCGAGGTGGACCGGCATGTGCGGCGCGTTGGCGATCAGGTTGCCGTCGGCGTCGAAGATGGCGCAGCTGAAGTCCAGCCGTTCCTTGATGTTGACCGAGTACGCGGTGTTTTGCAGCCGCAGCCCCATCTGCTCGGCGATCGACATGAACAGGTTGTTGAAAATCTCCAGCATCACCGGATCGGCGGTGGTGCCGATGGCGCGCCGCTCCGGCAGCGCCACCACGCGCCGCAGCACCAGGTGGTCGTGCAGCGACACCTCGGCCTGCCAGCCGGCTTCAACGATGGTGGTGGCATTGGCTTCGGCGATGATCGCCGGGCCCTTGACGATATCGCCGATGCGGGTCGCCGAGCGTTGGAACAGATTGGTCTGGCGCCACTTGCCGCCGGAGTACATCGGCACCACCGCGTGCGGCATCAGGCCGGAGACGCGGCGTGCGGCCGGTTCGACCGTTTCGGCCGGCGCGTCGGACTTGCCGATCGCTTCGACCGAGACCGCCTCGACGATCAGCGCCTTGCCCGGCATCAGGAAGGAATAGCGCTTGCGATAGGCGGCCTCGAACTGCGCCTGCATGCTGTCGTTGGTATCGAACAGCACGATCAGCGCCGAATCGGTGCCCTCGTAGCGCAGGTGCACGCGGCGGATCAGCGCGATGCGCGCGTCGTCGACGCCCTGGTGATGCAGGTCGGCGCGCGCTTGCCGGCCCAGCGCGTGCAGCCGCGCCTCCAGCTCCGGCTGCGAGTCGGCGACCAGGCGGGCTTCAACCGCCGCCTCGCGCATCGCGGTCTGGTCGGCCAGGCCCATGCCGTAGGCCGACATCACGCCCGCCAGCGAATGCACGAACACGGTCGTCATGCCGAGCGCGTCGGCCACCAGGCAGGCGTGTTGCCCGCCGGCGCCGCCGAAGCTGGTCAGCGCGTATTCGGTGACGTCGTGGCCGCGCTGCACCGAGATCTGCTTGATCGCGTTCGCCATATTGCCCACCGCGATTTCGATGAAGCCTTCGGCCACCTGCTCCGGCGCGGTTTGCTTGCCGGTGGCGGCGGCGATGCGCCCGGCCAGTTCGGCGAAGCTGTCCCGTACCGCCGCCGCGTCGAGCGGCTGTTGCCCGGCTTCGCCGAACAGCTGCGGGAAATGATTCGGCTGGATCTTGCCCAACATGACGTTGCAATCGGTGACCGCCAGCGGTCCGCCGCGCCGATAGCTGGCCGGACCGGGGTTGGCGCCGGCGCTGTCCGGGCCGACGCGGTAGCGGCTGCCGTCGAAATGCAGGATCGAACCGCCGCCGGCAGCGACGGTGTGGATGCTCATCATCGGCGCGCGCATGCGCACCCCTGCCACCTGGGTTTCAAACACGCGCTCGAACTCGCCCGAGTAGTGCGACACGTCGGTCGAGGTGCCGCCCATGTCGAAGCCGATCACCTTGTCGAAGCCGGCCAGCTTGCTGGCGCGCACCATGCCGACGATGCCGCCGGCCGGACCGCTGAGGATGCTGTCCTTGCCCTGGAAGGCGCGCGCGTCGGTCAGGCCGCCGCTCGATTGCATGAATTGCAGATTCACGCCCGGCATCTCGGCCGCGACCTGGTCGACGTAGCGGCGCAGGATCGGCGACAGATAGGCGTCGACCACGGTGGTGTCGCCGCGCGCCACGAGCTTCATCATCGGGCTGACCTCGTGCGAGACCGACACTTGCGTGAAGCCCATCTCGCGCGCCATCTCGGCCACCTTGACCTCGTGCGCCTGGTAGCGGTAGCCGTGCATGAAGACGATGGCCAGCGAGCGCAGGCCCATGTCGTAGGCGCGCGCCAGGCCGGCGCGGGCGGTGGCCAGGTCGATCGCCAGCACGGTCTCGCCGCGCGCGTCCATGCGCTCGTCGATCTCGATCACATGGCTGTACAGCAGTTCCGGCAGCACGATGTGGCGATCGAACAGACGCGGACGGTTCTGATAGGCGATGCGCAGCGCATCGCGGAAGCCGCGCGTGATCGCCAGCGCGGTCGGCTCGCCCTTGCGCTCCAGCAGCGCATTGGTCGCGACCGTGGTGCCCATCTTGACGGCGCCGATCTGCGCCACCGGAATCGGCTTGCCCTTCGGTACGCCCATCAACTGGCGGATGCCGGCGATGGCGGCGTCGGGATATTGTTCGGGATTCTCGGACAGCAGCTTGAGCGTGCGCAGCCGGCCGTCGGGCGGACGCGCCACGATGTCGGTGAACGTACCGCCCCGGTCTATCCAGAATTGCCAATCCATGCCAGCCTCGCTAATCGTAGAAGCGCTCATTGTAGTGTCTGGGAGGACAACCGCCCAGAGGCATTACGGAATATCGATGCTAATATTGCAGCATGAATCCACTCTATTCCGTCACCGAGATCCGCGCCATCGAACAGGCGGCGGCCGCCAGCTTGCCCGCCGGCGCCCTGATGCAACGCGCCGGCCAGGCCAGCGCCAACGCCGCGCTGGATTTGCTGCCGATCGCCACCGCGCACGCCAAGGTGCTGGTGCTGGCCGGCCCCGGCGACAACGGCGGCGACGCGCTGGAGGCGGCGGCGCATTTGTCGCACGCGGGCGCGCAAGTCACCATCATCTATTATGCGCCGCAAGCGGCCTCTTCGCTTGAGCGCGCCAACGCATTGGAACGCGCGCGCATGAGCGACGCCCGCTTCCGCAGCGCCGCCGACGCCGAGATCGGCAGCACCGAGTGGAATCTGGTGATCGACGGCCTGTTCGGCATCGGCCTCAAGCGCCCGCTGGCCGGCGATGTGCGCGAGTTGGTGCTGGCGATCAATGCATTGCGCTGCCAGGTGCTGGCGCTGGATGTGCCGAGCGGGCTGGATGCGGATACCGGCGCGGTGGTCGGCGCGGCCGGGGGCGCCGATGGCGTGGCGGTGCACGCCAGCCACACCGTCACCTTCATCGGCGACAAGCCGGGCCTGCATACCTGCGACGGCCGCGACTACGCCGGTCTGGTCGAGGTGGCGCGGCTGGAGATCGACGCCAGCCATTTCGCGCCGGTGCAGCTGCATCTGAACGATGTGAAATTCTTCTCGCGCCATTTGCGGGCGCGGCGGCAGAACTCGCACAAGGGCAGCTATGGCGACGTCGCCGTCATCGGCGGCGCGCGCGGCATGAGCGGCGCACCGCTGCTCGCCGCACGCGCCGCGCTCAACAGCGGCGCCGGACGCGTCTACGCCTTGTTCGCCGAAGACCCCTTGCCTTGCGACTCCGGCCAGCCGGAACTGATGTGCCGCGCCGCCGACGGCTTCGATCTGAACCGGGCGACGCTGGTGATCGGGCCCGGTCTCGGCGCATCGGACCACGCGACGGCGTTGCTGACCCGCGCCATCGCCTGCGACAGCGCGCTGCTGGCCGACGCCGACGCGCTGAATCTGCTGGCCGCCGATCCGGGGCTGCAAAGCGCGCTGGCCAAGCGTCATGCCGCCGTGGTGTTGACGCCCCATCCGCGGGAGGCGGCGCGCTTATTGGGCGTCGGCAGCGGCGCAGTGCAGGCCGACCGGGTCGGCGCCGCGCGCAGTCTGGCGGCGCGCTTCCAGGCCTGCGTGGTGTTGAAGGGGTCTGGCACGGTGATCGCCGCGCCGAACGGCGACGCGGTCGTCAACACCACCGGCAATCCGGCGCTGGCGACGGCCGGCACCGGCGACGTGCTGGCAGGCCTGTGCGGCAGCCTGTTGGCGCAGGGCTGGCCGCAATGGGAGGCGGCGCTGGCGGCGGTGTGGCTGCACGGCATGGCCGCCGACGTACTGGTGACCGACGGCGCCGGTCCGATCGGCCTTACCGCCAGCGAGCTGATCCCCGCAATCCGCGTCGCGCTGAACCGCATGGTCCAGCACCACAGCCACTAACGCCCCCCACTTCGGTGTCAGTGCCGACATTCGGACACGAGCTGTACCGTAGCGCCTTTACGGCAGCGTCCGTGTCCGAATGTCGGCACTGACACCTGTGTTTTTAGCGCTTGGCCAGGTCGGCTTCGATGGTTTTCAGGAATGCTGGCTGCGACCAGACCAGCGCGTTTTCGTAGATTGACGGCGTGTAGAACTGGCCGGATTTGCGCGGGCGGTTCACGTACACTTTGTTCGGCACGATCACGCTGGCCAGGCCCGATGCCAAAGGCTGCATGCGGATTTCCATATAGGTGGAATCGGCCGCGCTCGGTGCGCCGATCAGCTTGGTGTTGGGGAACATGGTGAAATAGTCCAGCGCGTCCAAGCAGGCGCTGGCGCATTGGCCTGGAACGATGACGTATACCGGCTTGCTGAACGCCGGTGCGTCGCCCGGCAAGTCCTCGGCGCGGTCGGCGGCCGTTGCCGTCCCGGATGCTTCGCTTTGGTTGACGAAGAATTTTTCGCCGCGCGCCTGTGCCGCCTGCATGCCGTCGGCGATGCGGGTCATTTCGGCGGCGTAATCTTCCTGCTTCTCGTCTTTCAATACGCCGACGATGTAGCGCGCGTGCGCGGTATTGCCTTCCGACGCCCGCCACCACACCTGCTGCCCCGCCGACCGCGCTGTATCGCGACGCTCGAAGCGTGCCTGGCCCCACAGCGCCTTGGCGAAGTCGCGGCTCCAGATCGACGAGCCGCCCTGGTTGTCGCGCAGGTCGATCACTACGGCGTCGGCGTCCAGGTAGCGTTGGCGGTGCTGCGCCACTTCGGCGGTCATGGCGCGGTAGGCGTCGCGCTGCGCTGCGTCCGGCTGGAAGCTCGGCATGGCGACCCAGTACAGCCTGGCGCGCGGCTCGGTCAGGCCGACCGGCAGCGTCGCGCCGTTATAGCTTTGGTTGCGCCATTGTTGCATTTTCGGCGTGATCGTGCGCCAGGCCAGCGTCCGCGTGAACGACTTGCCGTCGGCGCTGAAGCGGCATTGCGCCGGCAAGGCGATGAAGGGGTTGTTCTTGTCGACGAATACGTCGCGCGCGTAGACCCACCAGTGGCCCAGCTCGTCGCTGCGCTGGCTGAAGGCGAAGACGTTGCTCTCGATCAGCGGCTTGAGCGGCTTGCCGTCGCAATCGTCGACGCGGGCGCCGACCGGTGGACCGTCGGGCTCGGAGGCGGCCACGTACAGGCTGTCGCCGCGCCATGCGGTCAGGAATCCGGGCGAGCGCCACGGCGTGCGCAGCGATTGTTGCGGCACCACGCCGGCATGGCCGTCATGGATTTGCGTGTTGAATAACTGGAGCGCGGCCACATAGCCGCCGACCTCCGTCACCCGCGCGGCCAGCGCCAGGCCGCGCTTGCGCGCCTCATCCAGCTTGGCGGCGAATTGCGGGTTGGCGGGATCGTGGACGCCGGGATGATTCGCCAGCGTGATCTGATAGGCCGCCTCGATGTCGGCGCTCGCGGCGCGGCGCCATTGGTCCGGCGTCTGGGGCGTCCCCGCCGTAGTGGCGACAGCCGTTGCGGTGTCGCTCGCGGCTGCGAGGGCGGTGGCGGCCGCGAACAGCAACGGCAATAATGCGGCGAGACGCCGCGCCATCACACCAGCCGCCCTGCGGCGATGGTGATGGTGCGGCCGCAGCGGGCCGCCATCGATTGGTCGTGGGTGACCAGCACCAGGGTCGAGCCGTGCTGCCGGTTCAGTTCGAACATCAGCTTGATGACCGCTTCGCCGGTGGCCGCGTCCAGGCTGCCGGTCGGTTCGTCGGCGAACAGCAGCGGCGGCTCGGTGACGAAGGCGCGCGCCAGCGCCACCCGCTGCTGCTCGCCGCCCGACAAATACTTCGGATAATGCTTCAGGCGGCTGGCCAGCCCGACCCGCTCCAGCATCGCCTCGGCCTTCTCGCGCGCGTGGCTGGCGCCGCTCAGTTCCAGCGGCAGCATCACGTTTTCCACCGCCGTCAGATGCGCCAGCAGCTGGAAGGACTGGAATACGAAGCCCAGCTTTTCCTTGCGCAGCGCGGCGCGGCCATCCTCGTCCAGCGCGTAGATATCGACGCCGTCCAGCGTGACGGTGCCGGCGCTCGGCGTGTCCAGGCCGGCCAGCAAACCCAGCAAGGTCGACTTGCCCGATCCGGATGCGCCTACAATGGCGAGCGTCTCTGCCTTTTGCACGGTAAAATCCACCTCGTGCAGAATCGTCAGCTCGCCGCTGGCGTCGGCCACGCGCTTGGCGAGACCGCTGACCACGATGGCCGGCGTCGCCGTGGCGGGCGCCGCGACCGCTGCGGCAGTAACTGAACCCGGACCATCCGGCATGAAATTGGAAGACGCTTTAGGAAAGTCGGGCATGCGGAATATATTAAATGATTTATCAAAAAAACTGAGTGTACACGCCTTGGCCGCCCTGCTCATGTTCTCGGCAGCGGCGAGCGCCTATTCTGCACCAAAAACCGTGCTTGTGCTCGGCGACAGCCTGTCCGCCGAGTACGGCCTGGCGCGCGGCGCCGGCTGGGTCGCACTGGCGGAGCAAAAGATCAAGCAGCAGAACCTCGACGCCACCGTGGTCAACGCCAGCGTCAGCGGCGAGACCACCAGCGGCGGCCGTTCGCGCCTGCCTGCCTTGCTGGAAAAATATAAACCGGCGCTGGTCGTCATCGAACTCGGCGCCAACGACGGCCTGCGCGGCTTGCCGGTCGCCGCCGCGCAGGCCAACCTGAAGGCCATGTTCGACGCCGCCAGCAAGGCCGACGCCAAAGTGATCCTGATCGGCATGCGCATGCCGCCCAACTACGGCCGCGACTACGCCGACAAATTCTTCGCCATGTACGGCACGCTGAGCAAGGAAATCAAGGCGCCGCTGGTGCCGTTCATGCTTGAGGGCGTGGCCGAGAAGCCGCAGCTGTTCCAGCCGGACCGGCTGCATCCGCTGGCCGAAGCCCACCCCATCATCTTGGCCAACATCTGGCCGACGCTGCAAAAAACCATCAAGGCCAAATGAAGTATCCCGAAATTCTCAGCTTCGACGACGTCCTCGCGCAACTGGACCGCTTCGACGCCATCATCGACGCCCGCAGCCCGAGCGAATACGCGCTGGACCACCTGCCGGGCGCGGTCAACGCCCCGGTGCTCGACGACGCGGAACGCATCCGCGTCGGCACCATGTATAAACAGATCGATTCGTTCGAGGCGAAGAAGGTCGGCGCGGCGCTGGTCGCGAAGAATATCGCGATGCATATCGAGCAGCTCTGGCTGGACAAGCCGCGCGACTGGCGGCCGCTGGTCTACTGCTGGCGCGGCGGCAACCGCAGCGGATCGCTGGCGCACATCCTGGCCAAGATCGGTTGGCCGGTGGTGCAGCTGGACGGCGGCTACAAGGCGTTCCGGCAACACGTCAACACCGCGCTGGAGCAGGCGCCGGCGCTCCACTTCAAGGTGATCTGCGGCACCACCGGCAGCGGCAAGAGCCGCCTGCTGGAGGTGCTGCACGCCCACGGCGCGCAGGTGCTGGACCTGGAACAGCTGGCGGCGCATCGCGGCTCGGTGCTGGGCAGCCTGCCCAGTCAGCCGCAGCCGAGCCAGAAGGCCTTCGAGAGCCGCATCTGGGACGTGCTGCGCCGCTTCGATCCGGCGCGCCCGGTGTTCGTCGAATCGGAAAGCAAGAAGGTCGGCAATCTGCGCGTGCCGGCGGTGCTGATGGAAACCATGCGCGCCTCCGACTGCATCGCGTTGACGCTGTCGCGCGCCAACCGCGTGCGGCTGCTGATGGAGGACTACCGGCACTTCCTGGTCAGCCCGGCCACGCTCAACGAGCAGCTGGGCCATCTGGCGCCGTTGCACGGCCGCGAGAAGATCGCGCGCTGGCACGCGATGTCGGACGCGGGCGAGATGGCGCCGCTGGTCGAGGAACTGCTGGCCGACCATTACGACCCGGCCTATCTGCGTTCGATCGACCGCAACTTCAGCAAATTCGACCAAGCCACGCCGCTGGATCTGGACGATATCGACCAGGCGGCCTTCAGCGCCGCCGCCCTGCAATTGATCGCTACTACGTATTAACCACAACGCCCACAGTAGTGCATCTCCCAAAGTAGTGCAGACCACCCTCGCCGCCCGAACACACTTTGTTACAAAGCGGCGAGGGTAATGCTACTTACGGGATTTTCGTATATCCCCGAAGTAAGTCTGTTTCTCCGCGCGACATCCAATTATATAAAGTGTTTACATCGTTTCCATTTTTGTATTGATGGCATGCATTTTGCGATCAGGTAAGGAGTGTTACTAAAGTTTCATTTCTCAACCTGAAGGAGCTGTACTAATGATGCAACCGATGCGAATCAAGAAACGCTTGTTGACCCAAGCCGTCCTGCTGGCCTTGCAGGCAGGCGTCGCCAGCGCAGCCTTTGCCGCCGACGACACCGGCGCGGCCACGCCCGCAGCCCCTGCCGTCGTCGGCGACAATGTCGAAGCCGTGATCGTCACCGGCACCCGCCGCAGCGGCCTGAAGGCCGTCGACAGCGCATCGCCGATCCAGGTGCTGGACTCCGGTTCGCTGGAACGCACCGGCCAGCCCGACCTGATCCAGGCGCTGGCGCAGAACATGCCCTCCTTCACCGCCCAAGCCTTCGGCGGCGACACCGCCAACCTGACGCTGTCGGCCCGCCTGCGCGGCCTGAGCCCGAACGACACGCTGGTGCTGGTCAACGGCAAGCGCCGCCACACCACCGCCAACCTGGCCGTGTTGGCCGGTCCGTTCCAGGGCGGCGCCGCGACCGACTTGAACTTCATTCCGGTGGCCGCAATCGACCACATCGAAGTGCTGCAGGACGGCGCCGCCGCCCAGTACGGTACCGACGCCATCGCCGGCGTGATCAACATCATCCTGAAGAAGGACAGTTCCGGCGGCTCGTTCACCACCACCGGCGGCGCCTATATGGACCAGGGCGGCCAGACCGGCGACGCCTCGTTCAACATCGGCTTCGAACCAAGCGACAAGAGCTATATCAACCTGACCGGCGAACACAAGTACCACGCCCACAGCGACCGCTCCGACATCGACCCGCGCGTGGTCAACGCCGCCAACCTGGCCTCGATGCCGAACCTGACCAAGGCCGACGGCTACCCCTACGCCAACAAGATTTCCGGCGACGCCGCCTACCACATCTCGCTGCTGGCGCTGAACGCCGGCATCGACCTCGGCGGCACCGAGCTGTACAGCATCGCCACCTACGGCAAGAAGACCGCCGACGCCTTCGAAAACTATCGCGTGCCGAGCCGCCTGCCGAAGGTCTATCCGAACGGCTTCAACCCGCGCGAAGCGCTGGACGAGACCGACTTCGGCTTCACCGCCGGCGCCAAGGGCCAGGCCGCTGGCTGGAACTGGGACCTGAGCAGCACCTACGGCCGCGACAAGGCCGACATCGGCGTGATCAACTCCGGCAACATCTCGCTGTTCAACGACACCGGCTCGACCCCGACCGAATTCCACGCCGGCCAGTTCATCGCCAGCCAATGGACCACCTCGCTCGAAGTGGCGAATGAATTCGCGGTCGGCTGGAACAGCCCGCTGAGCGTGGCCGGCGGTATCGAATACCGTCGCGACACCTACGAAATCGGCGCCGGCGACGCCGCCTCGCGCTACAAGGAAGGTTCGCAATCGTATCCGGGCTTCTCGCTGACCGACGCCGGCAGCCATAGCCGCAACAACAAATCGGTGTACATCGACATCGCCGGTTCGCCGATCGCCAACCTGAAGCTGGACGTCGCCGCCCGCTACGAGGACTACAGCGACTTCGGCAGCGCCCGTGTCGGCAAGTTCACCGGCCGCTACGACTTCACGCCGGCGTTCGCGCTGCGCGGCACCATCAGCAACGGCTTCCGCGCCCCGACCATGGCCGAGCAATACTACTCGGCCACCAACGTCTCGCCGACGCAAGCGTCGGTGCAGCTGGCGCCGAACTCGCCGGCCGCGTCGCTGGTCGGCATCAACGGCCTGAAGTCGGAGAAATCGACCAACTACAGCGTCGGCTTCGTGCTGCATCCGATGCCGAAGGCGACCTTGACGGTGGACGCGTACAGCATCGAAATCCGCGACCGCATCGTCGGCAGCGGCACCTTGTTCGGTTCGGGCAACTCGGTCAATTCGCCGGCGGTGGTGGCGGCGATCAAAGCCAACGGCAACATCCTCGATCCGACCGTGACCCGCACCGGCATCAGCGTGTTCTCGAACGGCGTCGACACCAAGAACAAGGGGCTGGAAGCGGTGTTCTCGTACGGCAGCAACTTCGGCGACATGGGCCGGGTGGACTGGTCGGCGGCGTTCAACTATAACAAGGTCGACGTCACCAAGATCAACCAGGCGCCGTCGCAGCTGTTGCCGCAGAAGCTGCTGGACCTGGCGGCGGTCGCCTCGCTGGAAAATTCGTCGCCGAAGACCCGCTTGAACCTGGGCGCGCTGTGGAAGCTGGGCGACTGGACCGTCAACCTGCGTGAATCGATGTACGGCTCGTCGTCCTCGTACAGCTCGTTGAACAACGTCGACTACTTCCAGACCAAGATCGGCACGCTGTTCACCACCGACCTGGAAGTTTCGTACCGCGTGACCAAGGCGATCACCGCCTCGGCCGGCGCCAACAACGTGTTCAACAAGTATCCGGGCAAGGTCAACCAGGCCTACATCGCAGCGGCGCGCGCGGCGCAGAACACGGCGGCGGTGACGCAATACCCATCGTTCTCGCCGATCGGCATCAACGGCGGCTACTACTACGCACGCTTGAACTACACGTTCTAAACCATCGTTGGATGTAAAAAGGGCTGCGAATTTCGCAGCCCTTTTTTTATTACTTCACTTCGGTGACCACGGTCGCCGAGGCGATCGGCTTGAGGATCTTCACCTTGTGCTTCTGCTTCAGCAGTTCGACGTATTCATGCATCTCCTGCTGCGCGATCAGCGTGCCGATCTGCTCGGCCTCGGCCTTGCGCTGCTCGACGTTCTGCTCGGCCGGCTGCTGCACCTTGCCGATGCGGTACACGCCATAGCCCATGCCCGGCACATCGACGCCGACATAGGCCGGCAGCTTGCTGGCGTCGGCCTTCATGATCGCCTGCATCGCCAGGCCGTTGATGTTCTCGGCCTTGGAGCGCGACACCACCTTGGCGGCGCCGAAGCCGGTCGCGTCGCCCGATTTCTTGAACCCGGCCAGTTTCTCTTCGCCGGCCTTGGCGGCCAGCTTGGCGGCTTCTTCCATCGTCACGCGCTGACGGATCTGCGCGTCGACTTCGGCCAGCGGACGCTTGCTGGCCGGCTTGAAGTCGACGATGCGGCCGGCCACCAGCGTGCTCGGCGCGGTCTCGACCGCTTCCGTGTTGCGCTTGGCGCTGATCGAGTCGTTCGAGAACAGCGCGGCCAGGAACTTGGCGTTGTTGTACGGCGCGGCGGCGGCCATCGGCGACACCGTGCGCGATACGCCTTCGGCCGTCATGATCTTCAGGCCCAGCTTGTCGGCCACCGGCTTCAGGCTGTCCGACTGCTCGTAGACGGTGTTGGTGAAGGCTTCAGCCAGTTCCGAATACTTCTTGGCGGCTTTTTGTTTTTTCAGCGCTTCGGCCACTTCGACCTTGGCCGACTCCAGCGGCTTGACCACGGCCGGCTTCAGCTCGGTCAGGGTCAGCACGTGGTAACCGAATTCCGATTCCACCGGATCGCTGATCTCGCCCTGCTTGAGCTTGGCGATCGCGGCTTCCACCGGCGCCACCAGCGTGCCTTTTTCGATCACGCCCAGGTCGCCGCCCTGCTCGGCCGAACCCGGATCCTCCGACTTGGCCTTGGCGATCGCGGCGAACTGCGCCGGCGCCTTGCGCACTTCGGCGGCGATGGCGTCGGCCTTGGCCTTCGCGGCCGCTTTGTCGGCGGCGCTGGCGCCCTTCTTCAGGGTCACCAGGATGTGGCTGGCGCGGCGCGATTCCGGCGTGGTGAAGCCGGCCTGGTTGGCGGCGTAATACGCGGCCACTTCGGCGTCGGTCACGCTGACCTGGCCGGCGGCGACGTCGGCGTTGAACACCACGTATTCGATTTTGGCCTGCTCCGGCACTTCGAAGAACTTGGCGTTCTTGTCGTAGAAGGCCTTGACCATTTCATCGGTGACTTTGACCTGCGGCACGAAATCCACCACCGGCAGCAGCAGCTCCTGCACTTCGCGTTCCTGCGCGCCGATGTCGGACAGCGTCCTGGCGATGGTGCGCGGCGCGAAACCGGTGCCTTGCACCGCGTCGCCCAGTTGTTGCAGCGCCATGTCGCGGCGCATGCGGGCGTCGTTGTCCTGCGGACGCAGGCCTTGCGCGGCCAGGATCGCCTTGTAGCGCTCCATGTCGAAGCCGCTCGGGCCGCCGAACATGTCCATGATGGCCTTCTGCAGCTGCGCGTCCGAGACGCTCAGGTTGGCGCCGATGACTTCGGCGGCGATCGCGCGTTCGGCGATCAGCTGGTCGAGGATGTTTTGCTTGAATTCCGGCGTGTCGAACACCTTCTGGTCGAACTGGGCGCCGAGGCGCTGGCGGTAGCTGTCGAGCTGGTTGCGCAGGGCGTTGTCGAACTCAAGCTGGCTCAAAGGTTTGCCGTCGATCTTGGCGATCGTGGTGGCGTCGTCGCCGAAGCTCTTGTAGCTGCCGATGCCGACGAAGGCGAACGACGGAACGATAATGAGCGCCAGCAGGATCTGCATCAAGCGTTGATGGGTACGAATAAATTCAAACATGGTCTGCCAATTCGGTTGAGTGGAACTTGCACATACAAAAAAGGCGAACTCGCGTTCGCCAATTCCGGTTCGCGGATTTTACAGTGCGCCCCCCTCCATAGCAAGGGTAAATGCTTGGCAAAACGGTCACGTTGCCGCCGGGAGCGACAAAAAGTCACCATCGATGCGCGCCCGCGCGACTCGGCGGTATTAATTCGGCGTGTGCCGGGATAATAAAGATGTCCCACGCGATATTCAAACGAATAATATGCCGCGCAAAAAGAAAAACCCCGCAGCTTAATATAAGCTGCGGGGTATCTTGTTCTTGGCGGAGCGGACGGGACTCGAACCCGCGACCCCCGGCGTGACAGGCCGGTATTCTAACCAACTGAACTACCGCTCCTTGGTCAAACGATTGTGTATTTTGTTGGCGGAGCGGACGGGACTCGAACCCGCGACCCCCGGCGTGACAGGCCGGTATTCTAACCAACTGAACTACCGCTCCAACAAAACACTGGGTATTACCATCACTACTTTACTGCAGCAAGACTGGTGGGCGGTGAGAGGCTCGAACTCCCGACCTAAGCCTTGTAAGGGCTCCGCTCTACCAACTGAGCTAACCGCCCAATCTTACCTTTTGTGAGCAGCTTGTTGCCGTGCTGCTCACTGAAGTCCGTTAGTTTACAGCATCTTTCAAAGCTTTACCAGCTTTAAATTTAGGAACTTTAGCTGCTTCGATGGTGATCTCTTCCTTGGTGCGCGGATTGCGGCCGGTACGGGCGGCGCGTTCGCTCACGGAGAAGGTGCCAAAGCCGACCAGGGTGACGCTGTCGTTCTTTTGCAGGGTGGTGGTTACACCGTCGATCACTGCGTCCAGCGCGCGTGCGGCAGCCGCTTTGGAGATATCAGCGGTGGTGGCAATATGGTCGATCAATTCAGTCTTATTCAAAGCAATTCCCCGTCACAAAGGTTATATCGGTCGCTCCACAAAGAAACTCGGCATTTAAAAACCGGATGTGGAGCCGAGAAAAAATCTCAGGCCGTATTAAACAAGCCAGCCCGCCCCCGTGTCAAGCGCCGCACAGTAGAAAAATAGGCTTAAATAGCAAACAGGCGCTATAAAAGCGCCTGTTTGTCCACTACGAGTTACTAAAGCAACGGAAAAGTTAGTGTTTTACCACTTCCGTTTGGCCATCGGCCTTGACCGCCGCAGCCGCCACCGCTTCCACCGGCGCGGTTTCCACCAGCGCCTCCGGCATGCGTTCCAGCGCGATTTCCAGCACTTTGTCGATCCAACGCACCGGCACGATTTCCAGTTTGTTTTTGACATTGTCCGGGATGTCGGCCAGATCCTTGACGTTCTGCTCAGGGATCAGCACGGTCTTGATGCCGCCGCGCTGGGCCGCCAGCAGCTTCTCTTTCAAGCCGCCGATCGGCAGCACTTCGCCGCGCAGGGTGATCTCGCCCGTCATCGCCACGTCCGCGCGCACCGGGATTCCGGTGAACACCGACACCATCGCCACCGTCATCGCCGCGCCGGCCGAAGGACCGTCTTTCGGCGTCGCGCCTTCCGGCACGTGGATGTGGATGTCGCTCTTCTCGAACACTTCGTTCTTGATGCCGAGGCGATTGGCACGGCTGCGCACGACGGTGCGGGCCGCTTCGATCGATTCCTTCATCACGTCGCCCAGCGTGCCGGTACGGATCACGCCGCCCTTGCCCGGCATCTGCACGGCTTCGATGGTCAGCAGATCGCCGCCCACTTCGGTCCATGCCAGACCCACGACCTGGCCGATCTGGTTTTCCTTCTCGGCCACGCCGAAATCGTAGCGGCGCACGCCCAGGAACTTGTCCAGATTCTTGCTGTTGACGATGACCTTTTTCTCGGTCTTCTTCAGCAGCAGCATCTTGACCACCTTGCGGCAGATCTTCGACACTTCGCGTTCCAGCGAACGTACGCCGGCTTCACGGGTGTAGTAGCGGATGATGTCGCGCAGGGCCGACTCGGCCACCGAGATTTCCTCTTCCTTCAGACCATTGTTCTTGATCTGTTTCGGCAGCAGGTAACGCTGGGCGATGCTGGTCTTTTCATCTTCCGTGTAACCCGACAGGCGGATCACTTCCATCCGGTCCAGCAGCGCCGGCGGGATGTTGTACGAGTTCGAGGTGGCCACGAACATCACATCGGACAGGTCGAAATCGACTTCGATGTAGTGGTCGGAGAAGGTGTGGTTCTGTTCCGGATCCAGCACCTCCAGCAGGGCCGACGACGGATCGCCACGGAAGTCCGCGCCCATCTTGTCGATCTCGTCCAGCAGGAACAGTGGATTGCGCACACCGACTTTCGCCAGCGATTGCAGCACCTTGCCCGGCATCGAGCCGATGTAGGTACGACGGTGACCACGGATCTCGGCCTCGTCGCGCACGCCGCCCAGCGCCATGCGCACGAACTTGCGGTTCGTGGCGCGGGCGATCGACTGGCCCAGCGAGGTTTTACCCACGCCCGGAGGACCGACGAAGCACAGGATCGGCGCCTTCAGTTTGTCGACGCGTTGTTGGACTGCAAGATATTCCAGGATACGTTCTTTAACCTTGTCCAGGCCGTAGTGATCGCCCTCAAGGACTTTCTCGGCGTTCGACAGGTCGTTGTTGACCTTGGATTTTTTCTTCCATGGCAGGCTGACCAGCGTGTCGATGTAGTTGCGCACCACGGTGGCTTCGGCCGACATCGGCGACATCAGCTTCAGTTTTTTCAGCTCGGCGGTGGCCTTGTCCAAAGCCTCTTTCGGCATCTTGGCCAGCGCGACCTTTTTCTCCAGCTCGTCCAGGTCGGCGCCGTCCTCGCCCTCGCCCAGTTCCTTCTGGATGGCTTTGACTTGTTCGTTCAGGTAGTACTCGCGCTGCGATTTTTCCATCTGGCGCTTGACGCGGCCACGGATGCGCTTCTCGACCTGCAGGATGTCGAGCTCGCCTTCCAGCTGGCCCAGCAGATGCTCCAGGCGCTTGGCGACGCTGAAGATCTCCAGGATCACCTGTTTCTGTTCCAGCTTCAGCGGCAGGTGCGCGGCGACGGTGTCGGCCAGGCGGCCGGCGTCGTCGATGCCCGACAGCGACGCGAGGATCTCAGGCGGGATTTTCTTGTTCAGTTTGACGTACTGGTCGAACTGCTGAACGATGGCGCGGCGCATCGCTTCGATTTCCGAATCGTCGCCCAGCTCGGAATCGAGCGGCGTCAGATCGGCGATGAAGTGCGTCGGCGCATCGGTGATGCGGTTGATGCGCGCGCGCTGTGCGCCCTCGACCAGCACCTTGACGGTGCCGTCGGGCAGTTTCAGCATTTGCAGAATATTGGCCACGCAGCCGATCTCGTAGATATCGGAAGCAGAAGGTTCGTCCTTGGCAGCGGCTTTTTGCGCGGCAAGCATGATGCTCTTGCCCTGCTCCATAGCGGCTTCCAGCGCCTTGATCGATTTTGGGCGCCCTACGAACAGCGGTATCACCATATGCGGGAAAACTACAACGTCCCGCAGCGGCAATAACGGCAGTTGAGTTTGCTCAGTTAATTTGGAAGTTGTCATGGCGTACCTTATGTGAAAGCGTGATTATGATGTGGGCGCTACTCCGCCGAATCACAAGACCGAACTGCAACAAATAATTCTCCCGATGAAGATTTATTCAATCATGCCAGTCTAGCCTCTAAAAGAATACATCAAATAAAAAAGCCACGCGCGACAGCGGACTATCACGAGTGGCTTTCCGAATGAAGCCTGTATTCTTTTATTGATTTAAATTGTACCGCCTTGCCCCATGGATGCGAAATGAATTTTGCTTCGGCGCGGGGCAAGTGTGCACAAGTTATTTAATTCTCACCGGATGCTTTGGCCTGGTCTTGATAGATCAATAAAGGTTTCGCGCCGCTGGTGATCGTATTTTCATCGATCACCACTTTGGTGACGTTGCTTTCATTCGGCAGCTCGTACATGGTATCGAGCAGCGCGTGTTCCAGGATCGACCGCAGGCCGCGCGCGCCGGTCTTGCGGGCCAGCGCCTTCTTGGCGATCGCGTGCAGGGCCGCCGGACGAATCTCCAGCTCGGCGCCTTCCATGTCCAGCAGCTTGGCGTATTGCTTGACCAGCGCGTTCTTCGGCTCGACCAGGATCTGAATCAGCGCTTCCTCGGTCAGCTCCGACAGCGTGGCGACCACCGGCAGGCGGCCCACCAGCTCGGGGATCAGGCCGAACTTGATCAGATCTTCCGGTTCCGCTTCCAGCAGCACGTCGCTGGCGCTGCGTTCCTTCTTGCTCTTCACGCTGGCCGAGAAGCCGATGCCGGATTTCTCCGAACGGTTGGCGATGACCTTGGCCAGGCCGTCGAACGCGCCGCCGCAGATGAACATGATGTTGGTGGTGTCGATCTGCACGAAGTCCTGGTTCGGATGCTTGCGCCCGCCCTGCGGCGGCACCGAGGCCATGGTGCCCTCGATCAGTTTCAACAGCGCCTGCTGCACGCCCTCGCCCGACACGTCGCGGGTGATCGATGGATTGTCCGATTTGCGCGAGATCTTGTCGATCTCATCGATGTAGACGATGCCGCGCTGGGCCTTGTCGACATCGTAGTTGCAGCTTTGCAACAGTTTCTGGATGATATTCTCGACATCCTCGCCCACGTAGCCGGCTTCGGTCAGCGTGGTGGCGTCGGCGATGACGAACGGCACGTTCAGCATGCGCGCCAGGGTCTGCGCCAGCAGCGTCTTGCCGGAGCCGGTGGGGCCGACCAGCAGGATGTTGGACTTGGCCAGTTCGATGTCGTCTTTCTTGCCCAGGTGCTTCAAGCGCTTGTAGTGGTTGTACACCGCCACCGACAGGATGCGCTTGGCGGTTTGCTGGCCGATGACGTACTGGTCCAGCAAGTCCTTGATTTCGTGCGGCGTCGGCAGGTCCGACTTGGCGCCGGAGACCGACTCGATGGCCGAGGTTTCGTCGCGGATGATGTCATTGCACAAGTCAATGCACTCATCGCAGATGAAGACCGATGGTCCGGCGATGAGTTTTTTTACCTCGTGCTGGCTTTTGCCGCAAAACGAGCAGTACAGTAATTTTTCACCGCTGGAGGATTTTTTGTCTGACATGGGGCAGTTTTCTTTGGGTTACAGAATGGCTTGGCTATGCCAGGCAGCACGTATTGGAGTCCGGAAAAGTCCGCCTACAACCACATGCTACCCGAAATAAAAACGAAACGCCCGAACGATTGATCGCCCGGGCGTTTTTTCAGCAATGCTGCGATGGACGCATCAAGCCCGGGTGGCCAACACTTTGTCGATCAAACCGTACTCTACAGCCTCTTCCGCCGACATGAAGCGGTCGCGATCGGTGTCTTTGGCGATCTGCTCGACGGATTGGCCGGTGCGCTCCGCCATGATCGAGTTCAGGCGATGACGCAGGTACAGGATTTCCTTGGCCTGGATCTCGATGTCCGAAGCCATGCCCTGCGAGCCGCCCGACGGCTGGTGAATCATGATGCGCGAGTTCGGCAGCGAGAAACGCTTGCCCTTGGCGCCGGCGGCCAGCAGGAAGGCGCCCATCGAGGCGGCGATCCCGGTGCACAGCGTCGAGACGTCCGGCTTGATGAACTGCATCGTATCGAAGATCGCCAGGCCGGCCGAGACCGAACCGCCAGGCGAGTTGATGTACAGCGAGATATCCTTGTCCGGATTTTCGCTTTCCAGGAACAGCAACTGGGCCACCACCAGGTTGGCCATCTGGTCGTGGACCGGGCCGACCATGAAGATAATGCGTTCCTTGAGCAGACGCGAGTAGATGTCGTAAGAGCGCTCGCCGCGGCCGCTTTGTTCCACCACCATCGGCACCAGGCCGAGCATTTCAGTGTCCAGCGCCGGATTTCGGTTCATACCAGTCATTCCATTTCCTTGTGAAGCAGCTTTAAGAGGCCGGAGATTTCATCATATATCAAAATCGCATCGTCCGGCCCGAGCTGTATTACGCTTGAGCGTTGCTTCCCATCAGTTCGTCGAAGGCCACAACCTTGGACGACGTTTTCGACAGGCCCAGGACGTAGTTGACGACGTTTTCTTCCAATACAAGGGCTTCGACTTCAGCCAGACGGCGACGGTCGCTGTAGTAGTACTTCAGCACTTCGCGCGGGTCTTCGTAGCTCTGTGCGAAGTCTTCGACTTGCGCCTTGACCTGTTCAGGCTGGGCTTGCAGCTTGTTCTCGCCGACCAGTTGCGACAGGATCAGGCCCAGGCGTACGCGACGCTCGGCTTTTTCCGCGAACAGTTCTGGTGGGAATGGCACGTCCTTGACGTTCATGCCGCGCTGCGCCATGTCCTGACGGGTCATTTCGGCCAGACGCTCCGTGTCCTGGGCGACCAGGGCTTTAGGCACGTCCAGGGTCGCGGTTTTCACCAGCGCGTCCATGACGGCTTCCTTGTTGCGTGCCTTGACACGGCCCGCGACTTCGCGTTCCAGGTTGACTTTGATGTCTTCGCGCATTTTGGCGATGTCGCCGTCGGCCACGCCCAGCGATTTGGCGAACTCGGCGTCGACTTCCGGCAGGTGCGCCCATTCCAGCTGCTTCAGGGTGATGGTGAACGAGGCGGTCTTGCCGGCCACGTCCTTGCCATGGTAGTCCTCTGGGAAGGCCAGTGGGAAGGTCTTCGATTCGCCGACTTTCAGGCCGATGGTGGCGGCTTCGAATTCCGGCAGCATGCGGCCTTCGCCCAGCACGAACGGGTAGTCTTCGGCTTTGCCGCCTGGGAACTCAACGCCGTCGATCGAACCGACGAAGTCGACGGTTGCCTTGTCGCCGTTGGCCGCGACTGCTTCGCCGCCGTCGCCGTGCTCACCGGCCACGCCCTTGGCGTGGAAGTGCACGCGCTGCTTGCGCAGGATGTCGATGGTCTTGTCGATTTCCGCTTCCGACACTTCGGCCTTGACGGTTTCGATTTCCACGGTGGTCAGGTCGCCGACGACGACTTCCGGGTAGATTTCGAAGGTCGCGTCGAAGGTCAGGACGCCGTCCGGCGAATCCTGCTTCGGCTCGATGTTCGGGTAGCCGGCCACGCGCAGTTGGTTTTCGTTTGCTGCATCGTTGAATGCGCGGCCAACTTTATCGTTCAGCACTTCGGTCTCGATCTGATAACCGTATTGTGCCGCGACCATTTTCATTGGAACTTTGCCCGGACGGAAGCCCGGTGCCTTAGCCGATTTGGCTTGCACTTTCAGGCGCTTCTCAACTTCCGTGCGGACTTCGGTCAGCGGGAAGGAGATCGTGATACGACGTTCGAGTTTGCCTAAGGTTTCGACTGCAGTTGCCATGTAAAAATCGTCCAAAAAATAAGAAATACAGTTGGTGCGAGGAGGGGGACTCGAACCCCCACACCATTGCTGGCGTCAGGACCTAAACCTGGTGCGTCTACCAATTTCGCCATCCTCGCGGCATGTTTGCACAAAAGCAAAGGGCGACCCGTAAGTGAAAACGGTCGCCCTGTTCCCATTAAATACCCGGGAGCTTTCAACTTCAACGCGATATTCTAACGGGTTTTTTAGCGAAATGTGGCGATTTTTATTCTCTCGCCAACATTAGCGCGATTTTTGCCCGATTTAACGCTCAGCGGCAGGATTTCGCCTCGCGCAATTGCCTGCGCAGCTCGGCCTGCAGGCGGTCTTTGTCCCGATTTTGAATACTGCTGATATCGACTTCCAGCTTGCGGATGTCGTGCTCCGTCGGGCAGGATTTCTGCGCCACCGCGCCCCGCTCTTCGCGCACCGTTTCCCGCACCAGTTGGCGCAACTCCTGCTCCGGGTACGCCGGCCGGTTGTCGGACACGACCGGCATCGGCGGCGCGGGCGGCGGGTCGTGCCGGGCAGTGGCCGGGCCGTCGATCTTGCGCTGCTCGCCGCTGGCACATGGCGTGTCCTGGTAGGACAGCTGGCCGCTGGCTTGCTTGCAGCGGTAGATCTCGGCCTGCGCGGCGCCCGCCGCCAGCAGCAGCGCGCAGGCCGATAGCCATTTGATCCTCATCACGCCTGCGGCTTCTTGACGCGGAACCAGGCCGCGTACAGCGCCGGCAGGAACAGCAGGGTCAGCGCGGTGGCCAGGATCAGCCCGCCCATGATGGCCACCGCCATCGGTCCCCAGAACACCGAACGCGACAGCGGAATCATCGCCAGCGCGGCGGCCGCCGCGGTCAGGATGATCGGCCGGCAGCGCCGCACCGCCGATTCGACGATCGCGGTCCACGGATCGTGGCCGGCGGCGATATCCTGCTCGATCTGGTCGACCAGGATCACCGAGTTGCGGATGATCATGCCGAACAGCGCGATGATGCCAAGGTTGGCCACGAAGCCCAGCGGCCGCCCCATCACCAGCAAGGCCATCGCCGCCCCCGCCACGCCCAGCGGCCCGGTCAGGAACACCAGCAGCGCGCGCGAGAAGCTATGCAGCTGCAACATCAGCAGCGTGAAGATCAGGAAGATCGCCAGCGGAAGGTTGGCGGCGATCGACGCCTCCGCCGTGCCGCTGTCGGCCGCCGCGCCCTTGACGGTGATGGCGTAGCCGGCCGGCAGCGCGTCGCGCAGCGCCTTCAGCTGCGGGTCGATCTGGCCGGAGACGGTCGGCCCCTGGATATTGTCGGCGACGTCGGACTGCACTGTGATCGCCCAGTCGCGCCCTTCGCGCCATACCACGCCCGGCTCCCACACGAAATGCGCGCGCGCCAGCTGGCTGATGGTCACCGACTTTCCGTCGCTGGTCGGGATGTTGGTGTCGTTCAGGATCGAGATCGTGTTGCGCTCCTCGATCGGCTGGCGCACCTGAATGTCGATCAGCTTGATGCCTTCGCGGAACTGGCCGATGGTGGTGCCCGACAGGATCGTGTTGGCGGCGCGCATCACCGTTTGCGAGGTCACGCCCAGCGCGCGCATCTTGTCCTGGTCCAGATCCAGCCGCAGCACCTTGATCGACTCGTTCCAGTTGTCATTGACGCCCAGCGTGTTCGGATTGGCGCGCATGATGTCCTTGACCCGGTCGGCGATGGCGCGCACCTTGTCCACCTCGCCGCCGGTGACGCGGAACTGCACCGGATACGGCACCGGCGGCCCGTTCGGCAGCAGCTTGACGCGGCCGCGCACTTCAGGGAAGTCCTGCTTGAAGATGTCGACGATCTTGTCGCGCAGCGCCGAGCGCGCTTTCAGGTCCTTCGGCAGCACCACGATCTGCGACACGTTGGTCTGCGGGAAGATCTGGTCCAGCGGCAGGTAAAAGCGCGGCGAACCGGTGCCGACATAGCTGGTCACGCTGACCACGCCGTCCTGCTTGCGGATGAAGGCTTCGAACTTCTTCACCTGCGCCTCGTTGGCGGCGAAGGTCGTGCCCTCCGGCGTCCACAGCTCGACCATCAGCTCGGGCCGGCTGGAATCCGGGAAGAACTGCTTCTCGATGAACTTGAAGCCGTACACGCCCAGCGCGAACACCACCAGCGTCGCCACGATCGTGGTCTTGCGGTATTCGACGCACCAGTTGACCACGGCGCGGAACTTGCGGAAGCCCGGCGTGTCGAACAGATCGTGATCGCCGGCGCCGTCCGCATGCGGCTTGACCTTCAGCAGCACGTAGCCGAGGTAAGGCGTGAACGTCACCGCCACCACCCACGAAATCACCAGCGCCAAGGCGTTGACCGAGAACAGCGAGAAGGTGTACTCGCCCGCCGCCGACTTGGCTAGCCCGATCGGCAGGAAGCCCGCCACCGTGATCAAGGTGCCGGTCAGCATCGGAATCGCGGTGGATTTATAAGCGAAGGTGGCGGCGTCGAAGCGCGACATGCCCTCCTCCATCTTGCGCACCATCATTTCCACCGCGATGATGGCGTCGTCCACCAGCAGGCCCAGCGCGATGATCAGCGCGCCCAGCGATATTTTATGCAAGTCGATGTTCAGCACCCGCATGAACAGGAAGGTGACCGACAACACCAGCGGTATCGTCAGCGCCACGACCAGGCCCGGCCGCACGTCCAGCCGCAGCTTCGGTTTGCTGTGCAAGCCCAGCGCCACGAAACTGACCGCCAGCACGATCAGCACCGCCTCGATCAGCGTGTGCACGAATTCGCCCACCGAGGCCTTGACCGCCTCCGGCTGGTCCGACACCCGCTCCAGCTCGATACCGACCGGCAGCTTGGCCTTCATCGCCGCCACGGTCTTTTCCATGTGCTTGCCGAGCTCGATGATGTTGCCGCCCTTCTCCATCGAGACGCCCAGGCCGATCACTTCCTTGCCGTTGAAACGCATCTTGTTGCCCGGCGGGTCTTGGTATTCGCGCTTGATGACCGCAAAGTCGCCCAGCCTGAAGGTGGTGCCGTTCGCGCGCAGCTCCAGCTCCTCCAGGTCCTTGACGGTTTTCAGCGCGCCGGTGACGCGCACCTGCAGATTGTCGGTCGGCGTCACCAGCACGCCGGTCGATTCCACGCTGTTCTGGGTCGCGATCTGGTTGACGATGGCCTCGAACGGCACGCCCAGCTGGGCGAACTTCTTGTGCGAGAACTCGATATTGATTTTCTCGTCCTGCACGCCGAACAGCTCGACCTTGGACACCAGCGGCACGCCCAGCAGTTGCTGGCGCACGAAGTCGGCGTAGTCCTTCATCTCGGCATAGGTGAAACCGTCGCCGGACAGCGCGAAGATCGAACCGTAGGTATCGCCGAACTCGTCATTGAAGAACGGCCCCTGCACGCCCGGCGGCAAGGTGCCACGGATGTCGCCGATCTTCTTGCGCACCTGATACCAGGATTGCGCCACTTCCTTGGGCGGCGCCGATTCGCGCAGCTTGAGGATGATGGTGGTCTCGCCCGGCTTGGAGTAGCTGGAGATCTCGTCGATGTCGGGGGTTTCCTGGAGCTTTTTCTCCAGCTTGTCGGTGACCTGCTCGGCCATCTGCAAGGAGGTCGCGCCCGGCCAGTTGGCCCGCACCACCATCGCGCGGAAGGTGAACGGCGGATCCTCGTCCTGCCCCAGGTTGGAATAGCTGAGCGCGCCGCCGATCAGCAGCACCGCGATCAGGTAGCGGGTCAGCGGAATGTGTTCGAGCGCCCAGCGTGAGAGGTTGAAGCCATCCTTCATTTGGCGGCCCCTGCGGCGACCGGCAGGTCTTCGCCGAGAATCTTGACCTTCTGCCCCGGCTTGAGCAGATTGACGCCGGCCGTGACCACGGTCTGGCCGGCCTTGACGCCGCTGCCGAGCACCAGCTCGTTGCCGGCGGCGCCGGCGATGCTGACCGGCACCAGCTTGACCGCGCCGCCCTCCACCACCCACACCGAAGTCGTGGATTTTTCATAGAACAGCGCCGTCAACGGCACCTTGATCTGCGGCGTCGCCGTCTTGGAGGCGAACTGCACCACCGCCGTCATGCCCAGCTTGGCTTCAGCCAGACTGTCCGGGATCGACACCTTGACCGTATAAGTACGCGTGGCCGGATCGGCCACCGGCGAGATCTCGCGGATCTTGCCCGCCACCAGCTTCTTCGGATCGGCCCACAGGCGCACCTGCACGTCCTGTACGCGGCGCAGCGTCTCGACCTTGTCTTCCGGCAGCCCGATGACGATTTCCTTCTCGCCCGACTTGGCGACCCGCACCACCGGCGTGCCCGGCGTCACCACCTGGCCGACTTCGGCGTCGACCGACGTCACCACGCCGTCGACGTCGGACACCAGCGCCGCGTAGCCGGCCTGGTTGGACTGGCCGCGATACCCCGCCTGCGAGGCGTCGACATTGGCCTGCGCCGCCTTATAGGTGGATTCCTTGGCGTCCAGCACCGCCTGGCTGACGAAACTCTTGCTGCGCAGTTCCTGATAGCGCTGCAGCTCGGCCTTGGCCAGGTCGCGATTGGTTTCGGCGGCGCGCAGGCCGGCCAGCGCCTGCGCCTGCGACAATTTCAGGTCCTGCGGATCGAGCTGCATCAACACCTGGCCGTGCTTGACCAAGGTGCCGACATCGACCTTGCGAGCGACGATCTTGCCGCCGACGCGGAAGCCGAGCCGCGATTCGACGCGGGCCCGCACCTCGCCGGAAAACTCGGCGTTGACGTCGATATCGTTGCTGGCCAGCTTGATGACGCGCACCGGGCGGATATCCTCGACCTTTTCGGCCGGCTTGGAACAGCCCGCCAAGGTGGCGGCGAAGAGCATACTGAATAAGAGAGGGGAAATCTGACGCTGAATTTTCGGCACAACCACGATATTGTCCTTTAGCTTGCTCTGTAGTCTGGATGGCACTACTATTACGGGTTGGAAATTAATGACTTTCCGTTAATTAATTATATGCCGAGCAAATTCGTTTGCAAATGACTTTCGCGTCATTAATTTTAAATTTTTGCTTTAGGCCCCGTTTTATGCCGGTTGATCACTACGAAAACTTCCCCGTCGCTTCGATTTTGTTGCCAAGCCGTCTACGGCCGGCGGTCGAAGCCATCTATGCCTTCGCCCGCAGCGCCGACGACCTGGCCGACGAAGGCGACGCCACGCCCGAGCAGCGGCTGGCGGCGCTGAACGCCTACGAGGCGTCGTTGCAGCGCATCGAGCAAGGCGGAAGCGGCCATGAGCCGATCTTCGAGCAACTGGCGCAGGTGGTGCGCGAGTACGAGCTGCCGCTGCGGCCGATGTACGACCTGCTGTCGGCGTTCAAGCAGGATGTGGTGGTCAGCCGCTACCAGACCTACGAGTCGCTGCTGGACTATTGCGCGCGTTCGGCCAATCCGGTCGGCTTCATGATGCTGCATCTGTACGGCGCGGCGGACGAGGACAACATCCGCGACTCGGACGCGATCTGCACCGCGCTACAGCTGATCAACTTCCTGCAGGATGTGGCGGTGGATTTGCACAAGGAGCGCATTTATATACCGCTGGAGGATCTGAACCGTCACGCCATCTCGCCGGCGGCGCTGGACAGCGCGAGCGCGCGGCCACGCTGGCGTTCGCTGATGCGGTTCGAAGTGGACCGCGCCCGCGCCCTGATGCTGAGCGGCGCGCCGCTGGCCTTGCGCCTGAAGGGCAGGATCGGCCTCGAACTGCGGCTGGTGGTGCAAGGCGGGCTGCGCATCCTGGATGCGATCGAAGCGGCCGAATACGACGTCTTCCTGCACCGCCCCAAGCTGACCCGGCGCGACTATATCGGCATCGTCTGGGCCGCGCTGCGTATGAAAAAGCAGCTAAAAACCGCCTTCAGCGCGGTTTGATCCCGCTCAATTGAAACATCCGTGGGGAGCACTACACTGGAAAGACACACTTCCGGATCGTAGAAATGAACGACATGACGCGCGAGGAGATCGATGCAAAGCTCGAAGCGACCGAGGCGCGGCGAGATGCCCAGATTGCGTCGATCAATGGCAAAATCGACATCCTCATCAACAGGCTGGATAGCCACTCGCAACGGATGGATCGCCTGGAGCGTACGATCGAAGCCACGACCGGGATGCTGTCCAGCCTGAGGACCACGGTCATCCTCACCGGCATCAGCTCTTCACTTGCAATCATCTTCGGAGTGGCAAGCTTCAACGCCGCCCTGCTTTCGAACATGACTTCGATGTATGACTCCGGAAAAAGCAACGCGGAGATGCAGCAGGAAACACGCAGACAGGTCGAACAGACAGCGGCGCTGCTGAAGCAGATGCAGGAAAAATACGGCAAGCAAGCCGCGCACGATTAACTCGTTGCCGCTGCACAATTTCACATTGTCATGTTACCGTTCACAAAAATCGTGAGGTAATAAGATGCAAGCCATCGACAGGTCGCCGCGACCCGATACCGAAACATCGAAAATTGTGGAAACAGGCATCAGCCTGCTGCATAGCCGGGGCCGCGCATTCGCGTCCGAGTTCCTGGTGCGGCGGGATATTCCGTTCAGCGTGATCGTACGGGTGCTGTCGGACCCGCCATGGCGCCGCCGTTCGGGACTACGGCGCTAGGTTCTGGTTGGAGCTAAGTTTCCGCTCAGCGGTCCGCTCCGGAATAGCCGGTGCGGGAGCAGAAGACGATGGCACGGATTGCTTGACCGGCAACGCCGACGGCTTGGTTTGCTTGAGCACGAACTCGCGCACCGACGCCGCTTCCGACACCGAGATCGCCGTCTGGCAATTGATGCCCTCGTTGGAGATCTGCCACTCCTGATAATCGCCGGTGCTCAGCTCGCGCTGTTTCTGCTCATCCAACTGCTTGCAGCGGCCGGCCACGTCGTTCGCCTCCTGCAGATTCTGGGTGTAATAGGTGGCAGACTTCATCGGCGTCGTGTCTTCCGCCGACAAGCCGTCGCATCCGCCAAGCAAGGGGATGAGGATCAAAGCTGCGACTATCTGCGGATTCATACGGATACTTCTCCTTCAAAGGTAACGTATTGTATCCTCAAATGACTTTCTTTAGCATCCTGTGCTAATTACCTGCTTGTGCCAAATAATGAACCGGGAGTGCAGGCCCTTCCTATAGAATAGCGGCTTCGATAGTCCATCTTGCTTTTTATTCATGTCCCCAGACGACTACTGCCAGCAAAAGACCGCCCAAAGCGGCTCCAGTTTTTACTATAGTTTTCTGTTCCTGCCGCCTGAACGCCGCCGCGCCATCACCGCCCTGTACGCCTTCTGCCGCGAAGTGGACGACACCGTCGACGAATGCACCGATGAATCGATCGCCCGCATCAAGTTGGCCTGGTGGCGCAAGGAAATCGCCAACATGTACGAAGGCACCCAGACCCACCCGGTGACGCTGGCGCTGCAACCGCATGTTGCGGTCTACGACCTGAAGCAGGAACACCTGCAAGCCATCATCGACGGCATGGAAATGGACCTGAACCAGACCCGCTACCTCGACTACGCCGCCCTGACCCGCTATTGCTGGCACGTCGCCAGCGTGGTCGGCATCCTGTCGGCCAGCATCTTCGGCGTGACCAAGCCGCAGACGCTGCAATTCGCCGAAAAGCTGGGCCATGCCTTCCAGCTGACCAACATCATCCGCGACGTCGGCGAGGATGCCCGCAAAGGCCGCATCTACCTGCCGATCAGCGAGTTACAGCAATTCAACGTCACCGCCGCCGACCTGCTCAACGCCCGCCATACCGAGAACTTCGAAAAGCTGATGGCGTTCCAGATCGCCCGCGCCCAGACCGCCTACGACGACGCCTTCGCGCTGCTGCCGAAGGAAGACCGCCGCGCCCAGCGCCCCGGCCTGATGATGGCCGCCATCTACCGCACGCTGCTGACCGAGGTGGAAGCCGACGGCTACCACGTGCTCTCGCAGCGCATTTCGCTCACGCCCATCCGCAAGCTCTGGCTGGCGTGGAAGACCTACATTCGTGGCTGAGGTGATCGTGGCCGAGCCGCCTGAAGACAAACGCCTGGCCGCCAAGGCCGAACCCGATCTGACTTCGCGCTCGATCGCCGTGATCGGCAGCGGCTGGGCCGGTTGCGCAGCCGCCGTCGAGCTGGCGCGCGCCGGCTACAAGGTCACGCTGCTGGAATCGGCCCGCACCCTGGGCGGCCGCGCGCGCCGGGTCGACACCGACCGTGCCCACCTCGACAACGGCCAGCACATCCTGCTCGGCGCCTACAGCGAAACGCTGCGGCTGATGAAGCTCACCGGCGTCGACCGCAAGCAGGCGCTGCTGACCTTGCCGCTGCAAATGCGCTATCCGGACGGCAGCGGCGGCATGGACTTCGCCGTTCCCGAGCTGCCGCTGCCCGCGCCGCTGCATCTGGCCGCCGCCTTGCTGCGCGCCAAGGGCTTGCAACGGGAAGACAAACTGAGCCTGATGCGCTTCTCGACCGCCGCCCGCTGGATGGGCTGGCAGCTGAACGACGACTGCAGCGTCAGTGAACTGCTGCAACGCTTCGACCAGACTCCGCGCCTGATCCAGCTGATGTGGCGCCCGCTGTGCCTGGCCGCGCTGAACACGCCGCCGGAGCGCGCCTCGGCCCGGATCTTCCTCAACGTGCTGCGCGACAGCCTGGGCGCGCGCCGCCGTAGCGCTTCCGACATGCTGCTGCCGCGCGTCGACCTGAGCGCGCTGTTCCCGCAAGCGGCGGCCGCCTTCGTCGAAGCCCATGGCGGCTCGGTGCGCACCGGCGCCAAGGTGCAGGCGCTGCGCCCGATCGAAAACCGGCTGTGGCAGTTGAACATCAGCGGCGCGGCGGTCGGCGGCACCTGGAGCACCTATTTCAGCGGCGTGGTGCTGGCCACCGGCGCCAGCCAGGCCGCCACCCTGCTGCACGACATCCCGGACACCGACACCGCCGCCCTGTGCGCCCAGCTGACCGGCTTCGCGCCGGAAGCCATCACCACCTGCTATCTGCAATACGACCCGGCCACCAAACTTGGCCAGCCGTTCTACGCCTTGCTGGACGATGCCGAAAACCACCAATACGGCCAGTTCGTGTTCGACCGGGGCCAGCTGGATCCCGCCCAGGCCGGCCTGCTGGCGGTGATCATCAGCGCCTCCGCCAAGGCCGCCGACCAGCCGCAAGAGTTGCTGGCCGAGGCGCTGGCGGTGCAGCTGGCGGTGGTGTTCCAGCGCCCGGAACTCGGCCGTCCGACCTGGTTCAAGGTCATCACCGAAAAGCGCGCCACCTACGCCTGCTCGCCCGGATTGGTGCGCCCGAGCAACGCCAGCGGTCTGCCCGGCCTGGCCATCGCCGGCGACTACACCGCCAGCGACTACCCGGCGACGCTGGAAACGGCGGTGCGCAGCGGCATCGCCGCAGCCGCGTTGCTCAACCGGAGCGCCGTCCAGTAGCCCTATTTTGTCGCCTGTTCCGCAATTCATGCAGCCTGTCACATGCCCGTGGCGTATGGACAGATGCTTGCGTACAGTTGCACCATCGGCTAAGCCTATCGGATTGAAATCATGACCAAGCAGCAATACCTCGACGCGCTCAAGCAGGCAATGCAGGGTCTGCCACCGGAAACGGTGGCCAAGACCCTGGCCTACTACGAGCAGCGCTTCATCGACGGCCTGGTGGCCGGCCGAAGCGAAGCCGAGGTCTACCAGGAACTCGACGAGCCGCGCAAGATCGCCATGACGCTGCGCGCCACCGCCCATTTAAATGCTTTTGAGCAAAAGAAAACCCCGGTCAACCTGGCGCGCATGATGGTCTCCTTTGTTGGCCTGGCGATCTTCAACTTGTTCATGGTGATTCCGGCGATGGTCTACGCCTGCCTGCTGGGTGCGGTCTACATCACCGCCTTCGCCTTCTACATCGGCGGCGTGGCGCTGACCGCCAGCGGCTTGTCCGGCCAGAACGAGCTGGCGCTGGAGGGTCCGCTGCGACACGTGATGGAATTCACCAACGCGCATTTCGACAATCAGCAAGAGGAAGAGGACGCCCAAGGCTGGAGCGTGGCCATCAACAGCATGGGCGTGCAGGTCAGCAAGGACCAGCCGAGCGCCGACAGCACCCCCTCGGGCGACGAGAAACTCAGCCGCAGCGGCCGCCTGCTGAACCGCGCCGAGGCCGTGGCCGCCGGCGACGTGCATATCACCACCGATTTCGACAGCGGCGCCCGCACCACGCAAAGCCTGATCGGCTTCGGCATGATCCTCGGCGGAATCGGCCTGTGCCTGCTCAGCATCGTGCTGACGCGCTACACCATCGTCGGCCTGAAACGCTATGCGGCGATGAACGTCTCGCTGCTGCGCGGACGCTAAGGAGCAACTGATGCGAGCATTAATGAAAATCGGCGCCGGCCTGCTGGTCCTGGCCTTTGTGCTGATCGGCGTGACCTACAGCATGTTGAAGGCCTACGGCAGCACCAGCCCCACCAGCGTGGCCGGCCGTTCGCTGGGCGGTGAAACCCGCAAGATCGACGCCATGGCCACGGTGATCGACCTGAACGGCCCGATCGACCTGACGCTGACCCAAGGACCGGTGGCTTCGCTCAAGGTGCGCGGCGAACAGCGCTCGCTGGCGAATATCGAAACCATCCAGGATGGCCGCGACCTGCACATCGGCACCAAGGGCATGCTGCTCAATCCGCGGCACAAATTGCAGGTGGAGCTGGTGCTGCCGTCGCTGGAGGAACTGGTGGTGCGCAGCAGCGGCGACACCAAGGTCAGCGGCTTCAACGGCGAGAAGCTGGAACTGCAATTGCACGGCTCGGGCAATGTGAACTTCAACGGCCGCTATCGCGAAATGAGCGCCAGCGCGCATGGCAGCGGCACCCTCAACCTGAACGCCGGCAGCAGCGAGACCGTGGAGCTGGAGATGGTCGGCTCGGGCCAGATCACCGCCTCGGGCAGTTGCAAGGAACTGACCGCCGAGCTGACCGGCTCCGGCGACCTGAACGCGCGGCATCTGGCGTCGGACAAGGTCACGGTCAACCTCAAGGGCTCGGGCACCAGCCACGTCTTCGCCAAGCAGTCGGCCGACTTGACGCTGCGCGGCAGTGGCGATATCCGCGTGCTCGGCAATCCGGACCAGCGCAACGTCAGCCGCACCGGCTCCGGCGAAGTCAGCTGGGAGTAAGTCAGCCGCCGGCGCCGGCGCCGCCGCCTGACCCGCCCCAGGCCAGGGCATCGCGCCCCGCCGCCAAGCCACCGGCCAGGCAGGCGGTCAGCAGATAGCCGCCGGTCGGCGCCTCCCAATCGACCATCTCGCCGGCCACGAACACGCCCGGCGCCGCCTTCAGCATCGTCCCCTGCAACGCATCCCAGCGCACCCCGCCGGCGCTGCTGATCGCCTCGTCGATCGGACGCGGGCGCAGCAGCCGCACCGGCAGCAGCTTGATCGCCTGCGCCAAGCGCTCCACGTCGGCGAATTCCTCCTTGCTCAGGCACTCGCGCAGCAAGCCCGCCTTGACGCCCTTGATGCCCAGGCGGCTCTGCAAATGACTGGCCATCGAACGCGCGCCGCGCGGCCGCGCCACCTCATCGGCCACACGCTGCGCGCTCAGGTCGGGCAGCAGGTCGAGGTGGATCGTGGTGTGGCCGTCGGCCGCGATCTGGTCGCGCAAGGCGGCCGACAGCGCGTAAATCAGGCTGCCCTCGACCCCGCCCTGCGTCACCACGAACTGGCCCTGCTTGCGCGAGGTCTGCCCGTCGGCGCCGCGCGAGACGATGGCGACGGTGGTTAGCGGCTCGCCGGCGTGACGGCTGCTGAAATGTTCGCTCCAGTCGACGTCGAAGCCGCAGTTGGCCGGGACCAGCGGCGCGACATCGACGCCGCGCGCTTGCAGCAAAGGCAACCAAGCGCCGTCGGAGCCGAGCCGCGCCCAGCTGCCGCCGCCCAGGGCCAGCACCACCGCATCGGCGCGCAGCGTCAGCTCGGCGGTGGCGCCATCCTCGCGCGGCGCCGCGAACAGCAGCGCATCGTCGCGCCAGCCCAGCCAGCGGTGGCGTTGATGAAACTGCACGCCGCGCTCGCGCAGGCGATGCAGCCAGGCGCGCAGCAGCGGCGCCGCCTTCATATCGGTGGGGAACACGCGGCCCGAGGTGCCGATGAAAGTTTCCACGCCCAGGCCGTGTACCCAGTCGCGCACATCCTGCGGGCCGAAAGCGTCCAGCATGGCCCGCAGCGGCGCCGCTCCCTTGCCGTAGCGCGTGACGAAGTCGGGGTACGGTTCGGCGTGGGTGATGTTCATGCCGCCGCGCCCGGCCAGCAGGAACTTGCGACCGACCGACGGCATCGCGTCGTAGACGTCGACCTGCGCCCCGCCCTCGGCCAGCGTTTGCGCGGCCATGAGCCCGGCGGGACCGCCGCCGATGACGGCGACGCGAAAAGATGTCAAACTAGACTGCATGCATTCGGTCCGATACTAATTACAGGGAGATATGATGGGCGCGATATTCTGGATTAAACGCTATCTGCTGGCCGCCTTGCCGCTGTTCGCAATCTTGGCGGCGGTGGAATGGTTCAAGGGCTCGACCACGACCAACGATTATCTGAGCGCCGCCGTCTGGGCAGCCATAGCGGCGGGCATCTTCACCTATATGGCCTGGCGCCGCTTCCGCAACGACCAGGCTTGCGCCGTGTGCGACAGTCTGCCGGGCGTCGGCAAGGTCAAGAAGCCGCGCTAAGCGCGCCGCCGAAGGCTGTTGCGCCGCCGTCGGCCGCCGCAGCCACAGAAGCCGCAGCTCGCCGCTCCTAGCCGCCGGTAACCGGCGGGAAGAACGCCACCTCGGCGCCGTCGCCCACCGCTGTGTCGGCACCGCACATCTGCTGGTTGCAGGCCATGCGCAACGCCGGGCTGGCAAGCGCGGTGCGCCATTGCTCGCCGCGCGCGGCCAGATGCTCGCGCAGCGCGCCGACGGTGGCCACGCCCGCCGGCAATTCGATTGTCTCCGACGCCGCGCCCACGGCCTCGCGCACACTGGCAAAGAATTTTACGGTAACAGCCATCAGTGCATTAACTCGCTAAACGGTATAAATCGAACCACATCGCCGGAAGCGATGGCCTGGCCCGGCGGATTGTCGATCACGCCATCGCCCCACACGGTCGACGTCAGCACACCGGAACTCTGGTTGCTGAACAGCTCCAGACCGCCGGCCGCGTTGATGCGCGCGCGCAGGAACTCGTTGCGCTTGTCGGCCTTGGGCCAGTTGAAATCGGCGCACATGGCGAAGGCGCGCGGCGCGGTGTCGCCCTCCACGCCTTGCAGGCGCAAGATGAACGGCCGCACGAACATCAGGAAAGTGATGAAGCTCGACACCGGATTGCCCGGCAGACCGACGAAGAACGCATCCTTCACTTCGCCGAACGCCAGCGGCTTGCCCGGCTTGACGGCGATCTGCCACATGTTCAGCTTGCCCTCGGCTTCGACCGCCGGCTTGATGTGATCCTCTTCGCCGACCGACACGCCGCCGGAGGTGATGATCAAGTCATGGCCTTGCGCGCATTCGCGCAGCACCGAGCGGGTGGCGTCCAGCGAATCGGGCACGATGCCGAAATCGCTGATTTCGCAGCCCAGGTTCTCCAGCAATGCGCGCAGCGTGAAGCGGTTGGAATTGTAGATCGCCCCCGGCGCCAAAGGCTCGCCCGGCATGGTCAGCTCATCGCCGGTGAAGAACACCGCCACGCGCAGCTTGCGCTTGACCGGGAGCTCCGCCAGCCCGACCGATGCGGCCAAGCCCAATTCCTGGCTGCGCAAACGCACGCCGGCCGGCAGGATCACGGCGCCGGTCTTGATGTCCTCGCCGGCGCGGCGGATCCACTCGCCGGATTTCGGTGCGTGCTTGACGGTGACCGTGTCGCCCACCAGTTCGCACTGCTCCTGCATCACCACCGCATCGGCGCCTTCGGGAATCATCGCGCCGGTGAAGATGCGCGCGGCGGTCCCCGGCTGCAAGGGCTGGCCGACATAACCGGCCGGAATCCGCTGCGACACCGTCAGCGCCGCGTTACCGCTGGCGCAATCGGCGGCGCGCACCGCGTAGCCATCCATCTGTGTGTTGTCCATGCCCGGCACGTTCATGCCGGACACCTGCGCCGTCGCCAGCACGCGGCCATTGGCGGACAAGGTCGGGATGACCTCCGACTGCGCCACCGGACGCGCGGCCGCCAGCATCAAGGCCAGCGCCTCGCTGACCGCCAACATCGGCTTCGGCTTGTATTCGCTCATCTTCAGAGTCCGGTATTGGCCGCGATGTAAGCCTTCATCACCTCGACATCCGGCTTCATGACGACGAACTTCTGCGGCAGGTCTTCGATGTTCTCGAAGCCTTCCGGACGCTCGGCATCCTCGCCCAGCGCATCCAGTATGGTTTCATTGAACTTGGCCGCCAGCGCGGTCTCCAGCACGATCATGGTCACGCCGTTTTCCAGGTTTTCCTTGGCGACCTTGATGCCGTCTGCGGTGTGGGTATCGATGACGATGCCGTAATCGTCGGCCACGTCGCGGATGGTGTTCAGGCGGTCTTCATGGGTCGACTTGCCGGACTTGAAGCCGTATTTGGCCACCAGTTTGAACTCGTCGCCGTCGCTGCCAGGCTTGCCGGACAGGTCGAAGCCGCCCTGCGTCTCCACCTTGTGGAACAGCGCGCGGGTGCGCTCGCTGTCGCGGCCCACCAGATCGTAGATGAAACGCTCGAAGTTGGACGCCTTGGAGATGTCCATCGACGGGCTGCTGGTGTGGTAGGTCTCGGCCGACTTGCGCACGCGGTACACGCCGGTGCGGAAGAACTCATCCAGCACATCGTTCTCGTTGGTGGCGGCGACCAGCTTGGAAATCGGCAGTCCCATCATGCGGGCGATGTGGCCGGCGCAGATATTGCCGAAGTTCCCCGACGGGACGGTGAACGACACTTTCTGCTCGTTGGACGTGGTGGCGGCCAGATAGCCACGGAAGTAATACACCACCTGCGCCACGACGCGCGCCCAGTTGATCGAATTGACGGTACCGATCTTTTGCTTCGCCTTGAATTCCAGGTCGTTGGACACCGCCTTGACCATGTCCTGCGCATCATCGAACACGCCTTCGATGGCGATGTTGAAGATGTTCGGATCCTGGAGGCTGAACATCTGCGCGGTCTGGAACGCGCTCATTTTCTTGTGCGGCGACAGCATGAAAACGCGGATGCCCTTCTTGCCGCGCATCGCGTATTCGGCGGCGCTGCCGGTATCGCCGGAGGTCGCGCCGAAGATATTCAGCTGTGCGCTCTGCTTGGCCAGCGCGTACTCGAACAGATTGCCCAGCAGTTGCATCGCCATGTCCTTGAAGGCCAGCGTCGGACCGTTCGACAGCGCTTGCAGCACCAGCTTCTTGCCGCCCTCTTCCTCCAGCACGCGCAACGGCGTGATCTGGCTGGCTTTTTCGCCGGCGCGGACGTTCTTGTAGACTTCCTTGGTGTAGGTCTTGGCGGTCAGCGCGCGCAGGTCGGCTTCCGGAATATCGGTGGCGAACTTCTTCAGGATCTCGAAGGCCAGGTCGGCGTAGGACAGCTGGCGCCAGGCATCGAGTTCGGCGCCGGTCACTTGCGGATAGTCGGCGGGCAGGAACAGGCCACCGTCGGCGGCCAGGCCGCCCAGCAGAATGTCCGAGAATTGTTGGGAAGACGAGGCGGCGGCCGATGCGGCGGCGCGGGTAGACACGTATTGCATAAATTAGAAAAGTCCGGTTGAGCTGACGGCTAAAAGGCAGAACGGTACAAAGCGAGCGGATATTATAGTGCGCCCGGCCGTCATCCGTGAAATCACCGTTGTTTTATCGGTATCGGCGGCCACTTGCACGGCGACAAGCTCTATACTTGCGGCTTGCGCAACAGTGTGAAGATCATGTCCCTGCCCCCGTCCGCCGCACCGCGCCGTTTCGCCCATTATCTGTGGCTATGCCTCGGCGCGCTGTGCGTGGTGACGGCGGCCTTCGTGCTGTATGTCTGGTCCGAAAAGCGCATCGACCGCGCCAACCTGCAGCGCTACGCGGCGCGCAAACTGGTCAACGAACTGCGCCACTCGTCGGACGACCTGACGCGCATGGCGCGCACCTACGTCGTCACCGGCGAGCCGCAATACCGCCTGCACTATCAGGAAATCATCGACATCCGCGATGGCGTGCGCCCGCACCCGCAAGGCTACGACAACGTCTACTGGGATCTGGTGCTGGACGCCGGCCAGCCGCCACGCCCTTCGGAGCCGGCCATATCGCTGCTGGACCTGATGGCGCGCGCCGGCTTTTCGCCAGGCGAGCTGGCGCTGTTGGCCAGGTCCAAATCGGCGTCGGACCAGCTGGCCGCCACCGAAATCGTCGCCCTGAACATGCGCGACGGCGCGCACGGCGACGCGCGCGTGATCGCCGCCGCCACGGCCATGCTGTACGACGACGCCTATCACCGCGCCAAGGCGTCGATCATGCGACCCATCGCCGATGTCAACGACAGCGTCGACCGGCGCACCGGGCAGCAGGTCGAGTCCACCGTGAAGGAAGCGGCATTGGCGCGCGGCTTGTTTGTGCTGTTCGCGCTGATCCTGGTGGCGGTGACCTGGCGCGCCAAGCGCAAGCTCGATACGGCGCTGGGCTGCTCGGTCGACCAGCTGCAGGCGGCCATGGGTCGACTGGGCCGGGGCGACTTCGGCACGCCGCTGGCGGTACCGGCGCGGTCGGCCGACAGCGTCTGGAGCTGGCTGTCGGCGATGCAGAAAAGCCTGGCGCGGCTGGACGCCGAGCGCGCCGCCGCGCTGGAGCGCACACTACGCGTCAGCGGCCTGTATTCGGCGCTGAGCCAGTGCAACCAGGCCATCGTCCGCAGCCGCAGCGAGGCCGAACTGTTCGCGCGCATCGTCGACGGCGTGGTCGATCACGGCGGCATGACCATGGCCTGGATCGGCATCATCGATCCGCAGCGGCGCGAGGTGCGGTCGGCGGCAGCCGCCGGTGCCGGCATCGAATATCTGGGCCAGCTGGTCCTGCCTCTCGATTCCGGCCAACCCCAAGACGGCAGCCCGATAGGCCTGGCATACAGCGGCGGCGAGCCGCACTGGTGCCAGGACTTCCAGGCCGCGCCGGAAACCGGAAGCTGGCACGAACAAGGCGCCTGTTACGGCTGGCGGGCGTCGGCGGCGATCCCGTTGCGGCGCCGCGGCGAAATTATCGGATTCTTCGTGCTGTGCGCCGACACCACCCATGCTTTCGACAACGAAGTCCAGGCGCTGCTGCTGGAGATGACGCTCGATATCGAGTTCGCGCTGAAGAACTTCGACCGCGAGGCGGAACGCGAGCAGGCCAATGAACGCATCCAGTACCTGGCCCACCACGACGCCCTGACCGGCCTGCCGAACCGCGCGCAATTGCAGGAGCACACCCGCCACGCGCTGGCGCTGGCGCGGCGCAACCGCAGTTCGCTGGCGCTGCTGATGCTGGACCTCGACCACTTCAAGGACATCAACGACTCGCTGGGCCACAGCGTCGGCGACCTGCTGTTGTGCGAACTGTCGCAACGGCTGCGCCAATGCCTGCGCGAGGACGACATGGTGGCCCGCCTCGGCGGCGACGAATTCATCTTCGTGCTGGAACAGGTGGAGGCGGCCGACGCGGCGGCGGTGGCGCGCAAGCTGATCGACATGATCGGGCAGCCTTACAGCATCGGCGTGCACGATCTCAAGGTCTCGGCCTCGATCGGCATCGCCCTGTACCCGGCCGACGGCGCCGATCTGGAAACTCTGCTGCAAAGCGCGGACGCCGCCATGTACCAGGTCAAGCGCACCGGCCGCCACGACTACCGCTTCTTCACCCTGGCCATGCAGCACCGCGCGGCGCGCCATCTGCAAATGGTCAACGCGCTGCGCTACGCGCTGGAGCGCGAGCAGATGCAGGTGGTGTACCAGCCGCAGATTTCACTGGCGACCGGCCGCATCGTCGGCGCCGAGGCGCTGCTGAGATGGACCACACCGGAGCTGGGCGGCGCGGTGACGCCGGCGGAATTCATCCCGGCCGCCGAGGAAAGCGGATTGATCCTGCCGATCGGCGCCTGGGTGCTGCGCCAGGCCGTACGCCAGGCGCGCGCGTGGATCGACGCCGGCCTGCCGCCGGTGGCGATGGCGGTGAATCTGTCGGCGATGCAGTTCCGGAATACCGAACTGCCGGAGCTGATCGCGCAAATACTGGAAGAGGAAGGTCTGCCACCGTCCTACCTGGAACTGGAGTTGACCGAAGGCGTTGCCGCACACGACCCGCAGGGCGCGATCGCCATCATGAACCAGCTGCACGAACGCGGCGTACGGATGTCGATCGACGATTTCGGCACCGGCTACTCGTCGCTCAGCCACCTGAAGAAATTCAAAGTCTACAAGCTGAAGATCGACCAATCCTTCGTGCGCGACATCAGCACCGATGCCGAGGACAAGGCCATCGTCAGCGCCATCATCAACATGGCGCGCAGCCTGGGGCTGAAGACCATCGCCGAAGGCGTGGAGACCGCCGAACAGCTGTCGTTCCTGCGCGAGCAGCACTGCGATGAAATGCAGGGCTACTACTTCAGCAAGCCGGTGCCGGAAGCGGAGTTCCGGCAGCTGCTCAGCAAGCCGCGTGATTGACGGTGATGACGTGGATCGCCAGGCCGCCCAGCGAGGTTTCCTTGTACTTGGCCTGCATGTCGGCGCCGGTCTGGCGCATGGTCTCGATCACTTCGTCGAGGCTGACGAAATGGGTGCCGTCGCCCTTTAAAGCCAGCGAGGCGGCGGTGATGGCCTTGACCGCGCCCATGCCGTTGCGCTCGATGCACGGGATCTGCACCAGGCCGCCGATCGGGTCGCAGGTCATGCCCAGGTGGTGTTCGATGCCGATTTCGGCGGCGTTCTCGATCTGGCCATTGCTGCCGCCCAGCGCCGCCACCAGGCCGGCGGCGGCCATCGCGCATGCCACGCCGACTTCGCCCTGGCAGCCGATTTCGGCGCCGGAGATCGAAGCGTTGCGCTTGCACAGCATGCCGATGGCGGCGGCCGTCAGCATGAAGTCGCGCACGCCGGTGACCGGGTCGCTCGGCTTGCAGTCTTCCGCGTAGTAGCGCAGCACCGCCGGGATGATGCCGGCCGCGCCGTTGGTCGGCGCCGTGACCACGCGGCCGCCGGCGGCGTTTTCCTCGTTGACCGCCATCGCATACAGGCTGACCTGGTGCAGCGCGTCGTGCGGCAGTTCGTTGGCGCGGGCGCCGTTGATGTTCGCCTGGGTCCACAGGTTGGCGGCGCGGCGCTTGACGTTCAAGCCGCCCGGCAGCGTGCCGGCGGTGTCGAGGCCGTGCGCGATACAGTCATGCATGACCTTCCAGATCTTGTCGATACCGGTATTCAGCTCATCGTCGGACAGCTTGACGCGTTCGTTCGCGCGCAGCATTTGCGGGATGGTCAGGCTGCTCTTTTCGCCGTGGGCCAGCAGCTGTTCCATCGTATCGAAGGGGAACGGAATGGCGGCGGCGGGCGCGCTGCCAGTCACCGGCGCCGGTTGCTGCGCTTCACCCGCTTCCTTGATGAAGCCACCGCCGACCGAGTAATACACCTTGCTGAAGGTGGTTCCGTCGGCGCGGGTCAGCGTGAAGCGCATGCCGTTCGGGTGTTCGGCCAGCGATTCGGCCATGTGGAACACCAGGTGCGTGCCACGCTTGAACGGCACGGTGCGGCTGCCGAGCAGCTTGAGTTCACCGGCCGCTTCGGCTGCGGCCAGTTGCGTGTCGACCTCGGTCGGCACCACGTCCTGCGGGGTTTCGCCCATCAGGCCGAGGATCACCGCCTTGTCGGTCGCGTGGCCGATGCCGGTCAGGGCCAGCGAACCATACAGCTCGGCCTTGACTTCGATGACATCGTCGAGCGGAGCGCTATCGAGCAGAAAACGGCGGGCCGCCACCATCGGACCCACGGTGTGGGAACTCGACGGACCAATGCCGATCTTGAACAGGTCGAAAACGCTCATGTCCATTATGCCGCCTTGCCCAGGTGGACATCGACGTTGGCCAGCATGTCGGCCACCATTTCATCGATGCCGATGCGGGCCTTCCAGCCCCAGTCGGCGGTCGCGGTGGCGTCGTCCAGGCTTTGCGGCCAGGTGTCGGCGATGCCCTGGCGGCTGTCCGGCTTGTAGCCGATCTTGAAGTCGGGGACGGCGCGGGTGATCGCGGCGGCCAGCTGTTCAGGGTTGAACGACACGCCGGCCACGTTGTAGGCCGAACGCACCTTGACCTGCTCCGCCGGCGCTTCCATCAGTTCGATGGTGGCGCGGATCGCGTCGGGCATGTAAATCATTGGCAGCGTGGTTTGCGGGCCGAGGAAGCATTCATAGCGCTCGCCGCGCAGCGCCGAGTGGAAGATCGCGATGGCGTAATCGGTGGTGCCGCCGCCCGGTGGCGACTTGAAGCTGATGATGCCTGGGTAGCGGATCGAACGCACGTCCACCCCGTACTTGATGAAGTAGTATTCGCACAGGCGCTCGCCGGCCAGCTTGCTGATGCCGTAGATCGTGGTCGGATCCATCACCGTGGTCTGCGGCGTGTCGACGGCCGGCGTGTTCGGACCGAAGGCGGCGATCGACGATGGCCAGAACACTTTCAGCGGCTTGCCGATGGCGCCGCGCTCGCGCGCCACTTCCAGGATGTTCAGCAGGCCGTCCATGTTCAGCGTCCAGGCTTTCAGCGGCGCCGCTTCGCCGGTGGCGGACAGCATCGCCGCCAGTTGATACACCTGGGTGATGCCTTCTTCGGTGACCAGCGCCGCCAGCGCTTCCTTATCCAGCACGTTCAGCGGGGTGTAGCGCGCCGCGTTGTACAGGTTGGTCGGGCTGATGTCGCTGGCGATGACGTTCTGCGCGCCATGCCGGGAGGCCAGGGCCTCGACCAGTTCACTGCCGATTTGACCGTTGGCGCCGATGACGAGGATGCGTTGTGGGTTATTCATATTATTGTTCCTGACGATTTTCATGTTATTTGCTGAGCAGGCCAAGCTCATTGCCGGCCTGTTCGAATGCTTTCAGCACGGTGTCCAACTGCTCGCGGCTATGCGCGGCGGAGAGTTGAACACGGACGCGCGCCTGGCCCATCGGGACCACCGGGTAGAAGAAGCCGCTGAGCAGAACGCCCAGCTCATACATTCGTGCCGCGAATTTCTGCGCGACGGGCGCGTCGAACAACATGACGGGAACAACAGGGTGCGTACCCGGCTTGATGGTGAAGCCGATACGCTCGATCTCCTTGCGGAAGTAAGCGGTGTTTTCGTGCAGGCGGTCGCGCAGCTCGGTCGATTGCGACAGGCGCTCCAGCACCGCCAGCGAGGCGCCGGCAATCGACGGCGACAGCGTGTTCGAGAACAGGTAGGGACGCGATTTCTGGCGCAGCATGTCGATCACTTCCTTGCGCGCCGAGGTGAAACCGCCCATCGCGCCGCCCAGGGCCTTGCCCAGCGTGCCGGTGATGATGTCGATGCGGCCCATGACGTTGTGGTGCTCGTGCGTGCCGCGGCCGGTCTTGCCCATGAAGCCGGAGGCGTGGCACTCGTCGATCATCACCAGCGCGCCGTACTTGTCGGCCAGGTCGCAGATCTTGTCCAGCTGGGCGATGGTGCCGTCCATCGAGAACACGCCGTCGGTGACGATGACCTTGTGGCGCTTGTCGGCGGCCGCGATCAGCTGCGCTTCCAGGTCGGCCATGTCGTTGTGGGCGTAGCGGAAGCGCGCTGCCTTGCACAGGCGGATGCCGTCGATGATCGAGGCGTGGTTCAACGCATCGGAGATGATGGCGTCGTTCTCGTCGAACAGCGGCTCGAACACGCCGCCATTGGCGTCGAAGGCGGCCGCGTACAGGATGGTGTCTTCGGTACCAAGGAACGTGGAGATCGCCTGCTCCAGCTGCTTGTGCACGGTCTGGGTGCCGCAGATGAAGCGCACCGACGACAGACCATAGCCGTATTTCTCGGTGGCCGCGATGGACGCCTGCGCCACCCATTCCTGGCCCGACAGGCCGAGGTAATTGTTGGCGCACATATTGATCAGCATTCGGCCATCCTCGCTCTGCACTTCCGAACCCTGGCGCGAGGCCAGGACGCGTTCAGGCTTGTACAGGCCCTGTTCGCGCAATTGGTCCAGGTTCTGCTGCAGGCCGCTGAAGAAAGTGTTTTTTGCCGGGATGCTCATGATGATCCTTGTCTATGGTACGATTTCACCGCGTTAGAAGAAATCCGTTATTTCGAACTCAAATTCAATATATCGAATATTACAGAGAAGCAGTGAACTTCGCAAGACGCGCGAGCGCAATGATTCCTTTGAAATTTAGTCCATCTGCCGAATAAAACAATGAAAACAACCGTTTCGACGAATGCTCCTCCGGAAGTCGGCGCCGCCCTGCAACGGCTGCGCCTTGCCAGAGGCCTGACGCTGGAGGATTTATCGCGTATCGCCGGGGTATCGAAGTCGATGCTGTCGCAGATCGAGCGTGAGAAAGCCAATCCGACCATCGCCATCACCTGGCGCCTGGCCAATGCGCTGGGGGTGCCGATCGGCGAACTGCTGGCCACGGCGCAGCGCGAGACCGAGACCGTGCGCGTGATCGAAGCGCACGAGATCCCCACCCTGCCCGGCCATCACGCCGGCTATGTGTTGCGCATCCTGGGGCCGCTGGAACTGGCCAGCAAGTATGAATGGTATGAACTGACGCTGGCGCCCGGCGGCGAACTGGCGTCGCAGGGCCACGATCCCGGCGCGCAGGAACATTTGACGCTGCTCCACGGCTCGGTGGAGGTGGAGGTTGGAGCGGACAAGAAGAAAATCAAACTGGGCAGCACCGCGCGCTACCCGGGAGACCAGCAGCACATCATCCGCAACGTCGGCAAGACCGAGGCGAAGGCGCTGCTGGTGGTGATCCACCGCTGATCACCAGTTGGCTTCGCGCTCCGGCGTGGAGCTGATGCGGTGGATCGACAGGTCGGCGCCCTGGAATTCCTCCTCCGGATCAAGCCGCAGGCCCAGCGTGGCCTTCAGCGCGCCGTAGATGGCGTAGCCGCCGGCCAGCGCGATCGTCACGCCCAGCGCGGTGCCAGCCAGTTGCGCCAGCAGCGAGACGCCGCCGACGCCACCCAACTCCTTATGCCCGAAGATGCCCGCCGCGATGCCGCCCCATGCGCCGCACAGGCCGTGCAGCGGCCAGACGCCCAGCACGTCGTCGATCTTCCATTTGTTTTGCGCCAGCGTGAACATCCAGACGAAGATGGCGCCGGCGATGCCGCCGGTGACCAGCGCGCCCAATGGATGCATCAGATCGGAGCCGGCGCATACCGCCACCAGTCCGGCCAGCGGGCCGTTGTAGGCGAAGCCCGGATCATTCTTCCCCATCAGCAGCGCCACCAGTGTGCCGCCCACCATTGCCATCAGCGAATTCACGGCGACCAGGCCGTTCATCTTGTCCAACGACTGCGCGCTCATCACGTTGAAGCCGAACCAGCCCACGGTCAGGATCCAGGCGCCCAGCGCCAGGAACGGAATCGACGACGGCGGATGGGCGGCGATGGCGCCGTTCTTCATGTAGCGTCCGCGACGCGCGCCCAGCAGCAGCACGGCGGGCAGCGCGATCCATCCGCCGACCGCGTGGACCACCACCGATCCGGCGAAGTCGTGGAAGCCGGCGCCGAAAGCCTGCGCCAGCCATTCCTGCACGCCGAAGCGGTTGTTCCAGACGATCCCCTCGAAAAAGGGATAGACCAGGCCGACCAGCAAGGCGGTCGCTATCAATTGAGGATGGAAGCGCGCCCGCTCGGCGATGCCGCCCGAGATAATCGCGGGGATGGCGGCGGCAAAGGTCAGCAGGAAGAAAAATTTGACCAGCTCATAGCCGTTCCTGGCCGCCAGCAGGTCGGCCGAAGCGAAGAAATTGACGCCATAGGCGATGCTGTAACCGACGAAGAAATAGGCGATGGTCGATACCGCGAAGTCCACCAGGATCTTGACCAGCGCATTGACCTGGTTTTTCTTGCGCACAGTCCCGAGCTCCAGGAACGCGAAACCCGCGTGCATGGCCAGGATCATGATGGCGCCGAGCAAAATGAATAGTGCGTCGGCGCCGTCTTTGTGTTCACCCATCGAAATCACTCCCCAAAATAATGCAAAAATTAAAAACGAATATCCCTAAAAGCAATAATCGTTCCAATTTGGTGCAAATTTTAAGTGACTGATTTCAATGAGTTTTCAAATAGTGCGCCAGCACGCACCGGCCCGGTGCGCACTGTTGCAAGGCATTATTTTGGTGCAGCGCTCAGATCGGCGCTCCCGGCGGAATTGGCGGCGCGGCCCGCAATTTGACGCTGCGCGGATCGGCCAGGTAGGCGGCGATATGCTCGGCGGCCTGCTTGCGGCTGTTGGCGGTCACGCCCTTGCCCGGATTCTTTTGCAGCCACTGCACCAGTTCGCGCGCCGATTGCCGCACTTCGGCCGCCACTTGCGAATGCAGCTTGCCGCCGTCGAGCAGGTTGAGCAGGCCGTCGGCCAGCACCCAGTTGGCTGCGAGCTGCACCGCCTCGCCGCCGATAACCGACGTCGGCACCGGCTCGCGCTGCCACGTCTTCTGCAACAGCAGCGAGATCACTTCCTGCACGCCCGGCTGCTGAGCGTCGCGCGCGTGCTGCCATGACAGACGGTTGACGCGGCCGGCGTCCAGCAGGAAGCCGGCGGTCTGCGCGGCGCCCGCTTCGGCGATCGAGAAGGCGTCGAACACCGAATCCATGTGGGTGGCGAAGTATTCGCGGCTGCGCTCATGGCTCATGGCCGGCGGCGTCAGAATATCCAGCACGTTGGCCGGCAGCGCCAGGTATTCGGCGCGCAGGCTGTCGGCCAGACGGCTCAAGGCCTGGCGCTGCACCGCCGCCGGCGTGGCCTTGATGCCGGCCTTGACGATGCCGGCCTTGACGTCGCCAGCGCTGGTGTAGTCGAAATCGCCGCCGCCGATCAGGCGCGCCAGCGCTTCGCCCTGATAGCGTTGCAGCAGATAGACCGGCACCAGCCGCGCTTCCAGCTCGCCGATCTGGCGCGCGTCCGGCAGCACGTCCGGCGAGAAGGTTTGCAGCGCGCGTTGGCGCACGGCGCCCAGCTGGTCCCAGGTCTTGATCGAGTCCGGGCCGAAGTCCCACAACAGGCCGTCGGGATGGCTGGCGCCGGGCGCCCGGTCGTCCTGGTCGCTGGAATACAGCATGCCCGCGCCGCGCGCATCGGCGCGCAGCTTGGTCAACGCCGCCTGCTCCTGCGCGCCGGCGCCGAAATCGCCGTAGATGTATTTGACGATGTAGTCGTCCCACGGCCCGACGCCGACGCCGTAGGCATCGGCCAAGTCGACTTCGCCCTTGCCGTTCAGCTTCAGGATCGGGTGCGGATAATCCATCACCGAGCCATTGCCCATGCGGCTGGCGGCGAAGTTGTGCGCGAAGCCCAGCGTGTGGCCGACTTCGTGCGCGGCCAGCTGGCGCAGGCGGGCCAGCGCCATTTCTTCGGCCATCTTCTGTTTGTCGGCCGGCGCGCCTTTGCCGTACGGGGCGAGCAGCGCTTCGGCGATCAGGATGTCCTGCCGCACCCGCTGCGATCCCAGCGTGACGGCGCCGCGCAGGATCTGGCCGGTGCGCGGGTCGGCCAGCGCGTTCCCGTACGACCAGCCGCGCGTGGCGCGGTGCACCCAGTGGATCACGTTGTAGCGGATGTCCATCGCGTCGACGCCTTCAGGCAGCAGCTCGACGCGGTAGGCGTCCTTGAAGCCGGCTTTTTCGAAGGCGCTGGCCCACCACGACGCGCCGGCGATCAGCGCCGAGCGCACCGGCTCCGGCGCGCCACGGTCGACGTAGTACACGATCGGCTTCTTGACCGTGCTGACGGCGGCCGCCGGGTCGGTCTTCTCCAGGCGGTGGCGCACCTGCCAGTGCACGTCGATGCTGCTGGCGAGCGGGGTGGCGAAGTCGTAGTAGCTGACATCGAAGCCGCCGGAATACGGATGGTAGCTGCGCGGTCGCCATCCGCCCTGCTCCGCGATCTGCGGCAGCCGCACCAAGCTGATGCGCTGGCGCAGCGACAGGCTGGCGGCGTCCGGCGCGACCTTGCGCACGTAATCGGCCTGGCCGGGGCCGGCGAAGGTCAGCAGCGCTTCCAGTTCGACGTTGTCGGGGAAGGCCTTGGCTTCTTCGGCCAGCACCGCGCTGCGCGCAGGGTCGACCGCGTAGCCGCCCTGCTTGGCGGCGGCCAGGCTGGCGCTCACGCCGTGGCGGTCGGCCAGCAGGAAGCTGGAGAAGTCCACCAGGTGGCGCTCGTTGTCGCTGGCGAGGATGTCGCCGGACCACAGCACCGAGCTGGCGAACGATTCCTTGACGGCGGCGCGTTCGTCCTTGTCCGCCGAGGCGGCGATGAAGGCGGTGTTCTCCTGCACCAGGAATAATTTGCCGCCGCGCTTTTCGAAATGGACCATGCGCATCTCGCCGGGCTGGCCCCGATCGAGGCCGATATCGTTGGAGCCCAAGGCGTACGGCAGGGAGCTGACCAGCAGGAACGGCTGCTCCAGCGCGGCGACCGACAGCAGCACACGGCCTTTGTCGGCGTCGCGCCAGACGTCGATGAAGCCGGGCTGCGATTGCAGACCGCGCGTCACGTCCGCGATCTTCTTGGCGGTGGCCGCGGCGGAAGCACCGCCCGACGCCGCTGCGGCGCCGGCGGCGTCGGCGGCCATCGCCAGAGGCACCGCGCCGGACAGCATGAGGGCCAGCAGCAGCGGCGCAGGGCCAGTCCGGGCGAACAACAGCGGCGCGCGGCTCGCCGGCGTACGCGACAGCGGCGCGGAGTCGGCCGGCGCGCGTGGCAGCGATACGGCGATTGGAGGGCGCATCATTGCTGGCCCGCCGTCTTTGCCGCCTCGGCGCCATCGTCCATCTTCAGCGCCCGCGCCAGGAAGCCCCAGCGGTCCGCGACCTCCTCGATCTGCTTGGTGGTCGGCTTGCCGGCGCCGTGCCCGGCCTTGCTGTCGATGCGGATCAGGATCGGCGCGCCGCCTTGCGCCTGGTCGGCCTGCGCGGTCGCGGCGAACTTGAAGCTGTGCGCCGGCACCACGCGGTCATCATGGTCGGCGGTGGTGATCATGGTGGCCGGGTAGCACACGCCCTTCTTCAGGTTGTGCAGCGGCGAATACTTGACCAGCGCCTTGAATTCGTCGGCGTTGTCGGACGAACCGTAGTCCGAGGTCCAGGCCCAGCCGATGGTAAATTTATGGAAGCGCAGCATGTCCATCACGCCCACCTGCGGAATCGCGGCCGCGAACAATTCCGGACGCTGCGTCATCGCCGCGCCGACCAGCAGGCCGCCGTTGCTGCCGCCGCCGATGGACAACCTGGCCGGCGACGTCACCTTGTTCGCGATCAGCCATTCGGCCGCGCCGATGAAGTCGTCGAACACGTTCTGCTTCTGCAGCTTGGTGCCGGATTCATGCCACGATTCGCCGTATTCGCCGCCGCCGCGCAGGTTGGCCATCACGTAGACGCCGCCCATTTCCAGCCACGCCAGATTGGCCACCGAGAAGGTCGGCGTCAGCGAAATATTGAAACCGCCGTAGCCGTATAAATAGGTCGGATTGCCGCCGTCCAGCTTCAGGCCCTTTTTCGCGACGATGAACATCGGCACCTTGGTGCCGTCGCGCGAAGTGAAGAACTGCTGGCGGGTTTCGAACTTGCCGGCGTCGAAGTCCACGTTGGGCTGGCGGTACACGCTGCTCTTGTTGGCCTTCAGGTCGTAGCGATAGATGGTGGTCGGCGCGGTGAAGCTGGTGTACGAGTAAAAGGTCTCGCCGTCCGAACGCTTGCCGCTGAAGCCGCCAGCGGTGCCCAGGCCGGGCAGTTCGATATCATGCAGCGGCTTGCCTTTCAGGTCGTACACCTTGACCAGGCTATGCGCGTCGCTCAGGTAGTCCACCAGCAGCTGGTTGTTGACCATCGACGCCGACACCATCGTGTCGCCGCCTTCCGGCACGATCTGCTTCCAGTTCAGCACCGCCGGCTTGCGCGTATCGATGCTGATGATGCGGCCGCGCGGCGCGTTGCGCTCGGTGCGGAACCAGAACACCGGACCGTCGTTGCCGATGAAGTTATAGGCCGCGTCGAAGTCCTCCAGCAGGCCGACCACCTTGGCGTTCTTGTTGCTCAGGTCCTTGTAGAAGATGCGGTTCTTGTTCTCCGTGCCTTGCGAGCCGGTGATGATCAGGAAGCGGCCATCCTCGGTCACCTCGGCGCCGAAGCCCCAGTCCTTGTGGTCTGGTCGGTCGTAGACCAGCGCGTCGGCGCTTTGCGGCGTGCCGAGCTTGTGGAAGTACAGCTTCTGGAAGTAGTTGACGCCGGCCAGCTTGGTCGCTTCCTCCGGCTCGTCGTAGCGGCTGTAAAAGAATCCGGAGCCGTCGTGCAGCCAGGCGGTGTTGGAGAACTTGACCCACTTCACCAGATCGGTGGTGTCCTTGCCGCTCTCGATGTCGCGCACCTTGATCTCGTTCCAGTCGGAGCCGGAGGCGGCGGTGCTGTAGGCGAGGAACTTGCCGTTCGGGCTGACGGCGAGGCCGGCCAGCGCCACCGTGCCGTCGGCGGCCAGCGTGTTCGGGTCGAGCAGCAGGCGCGGCACGTCGGCCAGCGTCTTCATCGTGTACAGGACCGCCTGGTTTTGCAGGCCGTCGTTACGGCTGTAGAAATAGCGGCCGCCTTCCTTGAACGGCACGCTGAAACGCTCGTAGTTCCACAATTTGGTGAGGCGCGCCCTGATCGCGTCGCGGCCGGGGATCTGCGACAGATACGATTGTGTCAGCTTGTTCTGTGCCTGCACCCAGTCGCCGGTTTCGGCGCTGTTGGCGTCTTCCAGCCAGCGATACGGATCGGCCACCTTCACGCCATGATAATCGTCGGTCTGATCGACGGTGCGGGTGACCGGATAGGTCAGGCCGGCGCCGGCGACGGTGCAGGTTTGCGCCATGGCGCCGTGCGCCATCAGTACGGCGGCGGCCAGGGCCGCGCGTTTCAATTGCTTCATGCGAGAGTCCGTATCGTTGATGAGTATTCGGAAGCGGCGGACCGCGCTGTGGCGCCGCCGACCGTAAATCATAACTTGCTTTGTAATAAATATGAAATGTTAGAAGGCGTTCAACGCAATATCTTGTTCGTGCTGGGGTAAAGCGCCTATTTTCCGGTCCAGGCGTCATATTTTGCATTCCATCGCAAGATCGTGACCCGATAGGATGATGTGCTTTACTATCCGTTCACGTTAAACGCCCGGAGATTCCTGATGAAATTACTGACTTCGGCCATCCTGGCCGTATTCTTGTTGACTGGCTCCCTGGCATACGCCCAGGGAGACAAAGATGTCGCGAATGCGCGCGCTGCGACTGAGCATTGGCTGAAATTGATGGACACCGAAGATTTCGCGACGGCCTGGGACAACAGCTCCGAGGGACTGCGGAAAGACATGTCAAAATTTACCTGGTCGGTGGTCGGCAATGGGAAGCATCTGGCGTTGGGTGATCTCAAGTCGCGCGCGTTCAAATCCGCGAACATCAAGCAGGCCTCGACCGGAAAAAACGTATCGGTGTCGTTCGAGTATGTCTCGGTCTATACCAAAAAACCGACTGTGTATGAAACCATCACCGCCATCCATGAGGCGGACGGTGAGTGGCGGGTGACGGGCTACAACTTCAGCGACGAGAAAAAATAGCAGGCATGAGCGGCACCGGCGCCGCAGTTGTTGCCAGATATCGCTCAACTATGAAATAATACTTCGGTCGGAAAAGGCAGATTTGGTCATAGGTAAGCCCAAATCCTTTCGGAAACGAAAGTTCTGTTCCTTGCTTCTTGCATGAGTCCCCTCGACGAACTTCGGATGCTGTTTAGCGTCCATTGTTCGTCCGTGTGGTTCTCAACCGATGAACCGCTCCGGTCGGACAACGACAAAGGAGTAGTTCATGCGACGCATACGCGTTCTCTTCATTTCCGTTTTCCTCAATTTCGCCGGCTTTACGCTGATTATTCCGGTGCTGCCGTTTTCGGTGGGGCGCTATGTCGCCGCGCCCGATGTCGCGTTCTGGATGTCGGCGATCCTGGCTGTCTACGCGCTGTGTTCCTTCGTCGCGGCGCCGGTGCTCGGGGCGATGAGCGACCGTTTCGGCCGGCGCCCGGTGTTATTGCTGTCGTTATGCGGATCGGCGCTCGGCTTCGCGGTGTTCGGCGTCGGCGGCGCGCTGTGGGTGCTGGTGCTTGGCCGCGTGCTGGAAGGTCTGACGGCGGGCAGCATCTCGGCCCTCTACGCTTATGTCGCCGATACCCATGCGCCGGCGGAGCGCGGGCCGGCGTTCGGCATGCTCGGTGTCGCCGGCGGCCTGGGATTCATGCTGGGGCCTGTCCTCGGCGGCCTGCTCGGACAGATGTCGCTGGCCGCGCCGCTGTATGGCGCGGCCGGCTTGGCGCTGCTGAATGCCTTGCTGGTTTATCTGCATCTGCCTGAGAGCCATTCGGCCGAAAGCCGCAGCGGCGGCCTGCGTTGGGGCCAGTTCAACGCCATCGGCCAGCTCGGCGCGGCGCTGCGCGACCGGCGTTTGCGGCTGCTGTTCGCGGTGGTGTTCTGTTTTGCTTTCGGCAGCGTGGTGCTGCAATCCAATCTGGCGGTGCTGCTGAAGGAGCGGCTGTCCTTCAACCCCGCCGCCATTGGACTGGTGCTGGCCGGCATCGGCGTGATGGATATCGTCAGCCAGGGATTGGTCGCGACACGGCTGCTGCCGCGCTTCGGCGAACGGCGCGTAGCCGGTTCGGGACTGCTGATTAATGGCCTGGGGCTGGTGCTTCTGGCGCTGCTCGCGATTTTCCCCGTGCTGCCGCTGCTGGTCTGCGGGATTGCGATGTTTACTTTCGGCGATGGCCTGTTCCAGCCATCGGTCAGCGCCTTGATCGCGGACGCGGCGCCGGTCGGCCGCCAGGGCGAAGTGCAGGGAGCGAATCAGGCGCAGCAATCCATCGCGCGCATGTTCGGTCCCTTGGCCAGCGCGTGGCTGTACGGATTATTCGCCGGCGCGCCCTATGCGGCGGCCGCCATCGTCGTGTTCCTCGCGGCGGGCACGCTGCTGATGCTCAGGCCTCCGGCGCCGTCCAGACCAGGTTCCACAGGTGACCATCAATGTCCTCAAAACCCTGGTCATACATGAAGCCATGATCCTCCGGCGGGTGCGGCGTGCGGCCGCCGGCGGCGACGGCCTTGGCGATGATGGTGTCGACTTCCTCCTTGCTGTCGCAACTCAGGCAGATGACCAGTTCATTGGCCTCCTTCGCCTGCGCGACGGGCTTGTCGATCAGGGACGCGAAAAAGGTCTCGGTTGTCAGCATGGCCTGGATGGTATCGCCGGCGATGTTCATGAATGCCGCGTTGTCGCCGCTGAACCGGTCGCTGAAAGTAAAGCCGAGCGCGGAAAAGAAGGCTTTGGACTTGCTCAGGTCCTTCACCGGCAAGTTGAGGATGATGTGTTTTTTCATGGCTGTTCCTTGGTTGAGGTGGAATGGGCAATCGGTGCTTCATCCCTACGACGGATGGCGGCACACCAAATCGACACGCTTTCGAAAAATATTTCGACCACGTACTGGTCGATAGTGAATACGATAGCATCGTGCTCATACTAAAGAACCATACTTTGCCACGGCCATACAGAATTCCCCAAAGCGGACTGTCGCTTAATTACAGAACATTAACCACTTTTCGACTTAGCTCGCACTGCTTTACACCCGAAGTTAAAAGGGCCATAACCGCTCCCATGCAAATACCACTTTCTTCTCGAAATACGCGGACGGAGACTTTCAAAAAAAATTCAAAGTTTCGGCGCATGAAAAAATTCATAAGCACAATCCGCTGTGGTGCAATACAAGCTAAGCGCCTCCACGGGGAAGGCGATGTCCTGCGCCATATCATCCTTTCCGTTGATGATAAAATGCAGTTTTTTATCATCCAAATAGATAGCTAGCTCAATGGCATCTCCCATTTTATGGGTAGTGGGCATCTCTTGAATAGCATACTTTTTGTTTACCTTATACCGGTAAGTTTTGAATATCAGCTTATCATTGTTGTCACCGTAACTGGTTACCGACAGACACGCCGTATCAATTGATGCTGGTCCATCAAGACATAAGGATAACAAAGCCCCCCAATGCTGATCAGACCGTGAATTGCTAAGCTTAACCTTCACTCTGCGCATCTTGGATGGATCGAACCGGAAGAAATTCTCGCTCAGCGCACCGGTTTCTATTCTGTATAGAAATTCATGCTTAGGAACCGGGGACGGATCGTAATCATATATTTTCACATCTTTAGTGCCTGCCTTGTCGCACCATATCGTAGCCTGTTCGATGTTCTTTTCTTTTGTATATCGATAACATAGTTCGCTAATCGCTAACCATTTTCCATTGCCAGCAAAAACCATGAGTGTGTCGGTGCTACGATCCTGCCAGCGAACCTCCACGAGCGGCGTGGTGTCTTCAGACGGCGTCGGCATCTGTTGTTCAGTTATGCTGCCTTGCGCAGATGATTCGTATATGGATAGCTTATTTGGGGTTGCACAGCCGTTTAAGACTAGGGTGAAGATACAAAAGAATACAGTAGCAGCAATTCGAATAAGTCGCATTTGCGATCCTTTGATTCCAAAAATCAACAGGATACACGAGATAATTTTACAAATTTACGCGCTTTCTCACTTTCATCAGTCGTAGCCCTTATACCCCTCTATCCGTCCCCGGTTTAGTCATCAAGCGAGCATCCGCGCGGTGCGCTCTGCAGTCGGCAGCAAAACGACTTGCGAGGGCAGAGTCGGATACCAGATTTTGATATTCCAACTCCGTGACCTCGTAGTACTCCTCATAATCAATGAGTCGATTCGATACAGGAATGGAAAAATAATACTGCCCAGAATTCTGGTCAATTCCTATTGAGAATCGCTCAACGGTATTAATCACGGTGTCTGTTTTGCTCATATCACTCAGCTATCGACCGCGATTTCGATGTCGTCGGGCGCCGCGATGGCGATCGGGGCTTGCCACTTCTCCAGCCAGCCGATCAGCTGGTCGCCGGGAATCGGGCGGCTCATGAAGTAGCCCTGCCCCTGGTCGCAGCCCATCTTGGCCAGCAACCGCCACACGGCCTCGCTCTCGATGCCCTCGGCCACCACGCGCAGGCCCATGTTGTGGCCCAGGTCGATGGTCGAGCGTACGATCTTGCTGTCACCCACGTCGTTCTCCATGTTGAGCACGAAGGATTTGTCGATCTTCAGTTCATTCACCGGCAACCGCTTCAGGTAGGCCAGCGACGAATAGCCGGTGCCGAAATCGTCGATCGACAGGTCTACGCCCATCGCGCTCAAGCGCTCCAGCGTGGTCTGCGCGCGCACCGGGTCGTCCATGATGGCGCTCTCGGTGATCTCGAGGCAGAACGAGCCGGGACTGAGCTTGTGCCGCGCCAGCAGGTCGGCGAACTTGGCCGGCAGATCCTGGTCCAGCAAATCGCGCGTCGACAGGTTGACCGACACCTTGAGATGATGGCCCTTGCTCGCCAGCTCGTGACACAGCTCGGCCGACCTCTCCATCACCCAGCGCGTCAGCACGCGGATAAAGCCGGTCTGCTCGGCGAACGGAATGAATTCGTCGGGGAACACATTGCCGCGCTCCGGGTGCACCCAGCGCACCAGCGATTCCATGCCCACCACCTTGCCGGTATCGAGCATGATCTTCGGCTGCACATGCAGGCGGAACTCGTTGCGCTCGATGGCGTTGCGCAGCTCCGTCAGCAGCGACAGGCTCTTCTCGCTCGACTTGTCCATCGCCGGGTCATACACCACGGCGCCGTCGTTGCGCTGCTTGGCGGCGTACATCGCCACCTCGGCCATGCTCAACAGCGCTTCGCCGTCGCTGCCGTGTTCCGGATATCCGGCGATGCCGAGGCCGGCGCCGATGTCGACCATCTGGTCCTCCAGCGACAGCGGCGTCTCCAGCGCCTGCAGGATCTCGGCCGCCATGCGCTGCGCCGCCTCGACGTCGGAGGCAGGCAGCAGCACCGCGAATTCGTCGCCGCCCAGGCGCGCCACCTGCGCCGACGACTGGCGCCGGTTGGCCAGCAGCAGCTGCAAGCGGCCCGCCACCTGGCGCAGCAGCGCGTCGCCGAAGCTCAGGCCCATGACGTCGTTGACGTGCTTGAAGCGGTCCAGGTCCATCATCAGCACGAACACCGCCTCCTCGCGCTTGCGGGCGTCGAGCAGCGCGTCGTTCAGCAGCAGCACGAACTGCGCGCGGTTCGGCAAGTTGGTCAGCGTGTCCCAGTACGCCAGACGGCGGATTTCCTGTTCGCGCTTGGCGATCCCTTCGCGCATCGCATCGAAGGCTTGCGCCAGCGCGCCGATCTCGTCTTCGCGGCTGGTGTCGATCTGGCCCTTGTAGTCGCCCTGCTCCAGGCGCTTGGCGGTGTCGGCCAGTTGGCTGATCGGCTGCGCGATGCGCTTCGCGGTCAGCACGATGGCCAGCGCCGAAATGACGATGCCGGCCAGCGTCAGACCGATCAGCCAGCGTTCCAGGCGCCGGTATTCGGCGGTGGCTTCGTCGATCGAACGCGACAACAGCACGCTCGCGGTCTGGCCGTTGTCCTCGCCGATCGACAGCAGGCGGGTGCTGTATTGCGAGGTCTCGACCGTCATATCGAACGGTCCGGTGGGCGCGGCGGACAGCGCTTGCAGCTGGTCGACCACGGCCTGCGCCGACGGTCCGATGAAGGTGGAGCCGGCCGACAGCCACTTGCCTTGCTGGTCGCGGGTCAGCACCGTGGTGTGCAGCGCGCTGATCTCGCGCATGTCGGTGGCCAGCTGGCGATCGATCGGGAACGCCATCACGATCCAGCCGATGGTGATCGGCGCCTTGATCGGCATGACCACGATCTGGTACGGCCGGTGGTCGACGATGGCGACGCCGTTGGCGCCGTCCCCGGCCTCGGCGGCGTCGAGCATGCTGGACACCAGCTTCTCCAGGCCGGCCGACTGCGCGTTATTGGTCGAGACGCTGATCTTGCGCTCCGAATTGATCAGCATCGTCAGCGAAGCCTTGATGCGGCGGCCGCTGTTGACCAGCGCCGATTCGATGGTGGCGCGGTCGCCCTCTTCGTTGTTGCCGATCGCCGCCAGGAACGCGGTGTCGCGCGCCAGCAGGCGGGCGCCGAAACGCAGGCTCTGCGCGTTCTGGTCCAGCAGGCGGCGGAAGATCTTGCCGCCGTTATTCAATTCGGCGCTGATCGACAGCCGCGCATTGTTTTCGATGCCGCGCTGGATCACCAGCAGGCCGATCACCTGCACCGCGACAATCAGCACCAGGAACAGCGTGACGATCCGGCTTTCGAGGCTGCGAAAACGAAGGCGCATGCGCATGCTGGAGCTATCCCTTAAAGATTAGTGGACGCGTCGTCGGCCGACGGCGGCTTCATCGGCAGCTTGAACACGGCGGTGGTCAGCGCGTCGCCCGCCTTCACCGTCAGCGACTGTTCCGGCGTCGCGCCGCCGACGGTGTTGAAATGCCACGCCTTGACCACGTACTTGCCGCCGGCCGGCAGCTCGATGCGGGCGGCGCCGGCGCCGTCGGTCTTGGCGAAGTACGGCGTATCGACCACCTTCACGTACGCCAGCATTTTGTCATGGATATTACAACCGAGTACAACCGTGCCGGCCTTGTCGAACACCTGCGGTGCGGCCGACTGCCCGGAATACAGCTTCTGGTCGAACTTGTGCGCCGGCGAAAATGAATAGATGTGATGGCGCACCTTGTCATTGTTGGGGAAGTTGATCTTGCTGCCGGTTTGCACCACCGTCACCAGCGGCATGAACTTCAATCCCTTCTGCTCGATCTCGGCGGCGGCCGGCGTCTTGCCGCCTGCCGCGCCACCTTCCGGTTCGACGTAGATGACGGTGTCGGGCAAGACCTTGCCGTTCGCGTCCTGCACCTGCACGGCGATGCCGGTCGCACCGGCACTTGCGGCGGCCAGCGACAACAGGCTGAAGATGATGTGGCGGCTGGCATAACGGTGCATGGAAACCCTGACGATGGTCTAAAAGGAGAGGATATTGTAGCGCCTGCACGGCAAAAATTGTTTCCACAATTCATCATGCCGTCACAAAATAATATTAGGATCGTACAGTTAAACCGAACTTTGGCAAAGCGTACATCGTGAATCCAGCACTTCAGGCGCCCGCCGGCGCCACCGTCACCTACCTCAAACCTCGCGAAGAGGACGAGGACGCCGTGCTGCGCGCGCATCTGCTCGACATCATTTCTCGTGCACAGTTGAGTGCGCTGTTCCAGCCCATCGTCGACATGCGCAGCGGCGACATCGTCGCCTACGAGGGCCTGATCCGCGGCCCGTCGGACAGTCCGCTGCACGCGCCGATGAATCTGTTCAAGGTGGCGCGCGCCAACGGCCTGACGGTGCAGGTCGAGCACCTGTGCCGCAAGGTGGTGCTGGAACGCTTCGCCGAGCTGCAACTGCCGGGCAAGCTGTTCCTGAACGTCAGCCCGGAGTGCCTGCTGCAGCGCGAAGCCCGCCACGGCGAGACGCTGGAGCACATCCACCGCATCGGCATCAACCCCGAACGCGTCATCATCGAACTGACCGAAAACCAGCCGACCTACGACTACGACCTGATGCGCGAAGCGGTGCTGCATTACCGCCAGATGGGCTTTCAGATCGCTATCGACGACCTCGGCGAAGGCTTCTCCAGCCTGCGCCTGTGGTCGGAATTGCGGCCGGAATATGTCAAGATCGATATGCACTTCATCCAGGGCATCAACCACGATCCGGTGAAACTGCAATTCGTCCGCTCGATCCAGGAGATCGCGGAAAAATCCAACACGCTGGTGATCGCCGAAGGTATCGAAACGCAAGCCGAGCTGTTGGTTCTGCGCGACGTCGGCGTCGCTTTCGGCCAGGGTTACCACCTCGGCCGCCCGCATCCGGCGCCGGCCCGCGCCGCGCCGGCCGAGGTGGTCAAGGCGCTGGCGCGCAACGGCGTCGCGGTCTACCCGCAGCGCGGTGCCGAGAACAATGCCGTCAGCGTGTACAAACTGCTCAACGAAGTCGCGGCCGTGCCGTCCTACATGAGCAACAACGAGGTCTACGAAATCTTCGTGCGCGAGCCCAAGCTGATGATCATCCCGGTGGTCGACGACGAGCTGCCGCTGGGCCTGATCAACCGCTTCGACATGATCGAGCACTTCGCCCGCCCCTATCAGCGCGAGCTGTACGGCAAAAAGTCGTGCAAGCAGTTCATGGACCGCAATCCGCTGATCGCCGACAAGGACACCAGCCTGCAAGACCTCAGCTTCCGCATGGTGCAGGCCGCGGCACACCACCTGTTCAACGGCTTCATCATCACCGAGCACGGCCGCTACCTCGGCATGGGCACCGGCCACGACCTGATGCGCGAGATCACGCAGATGCAGATCAACGCGGCGCGCTACGCCAATCCGTTGACGCAGCTGCCGGGCAACGTCCCGATCGACGAGCATATCGACCGCCTGCTGGCGTCCGGCACGCGCTTCTGGGTCTGCTATTTCGACCTCGACCACTTCAAGCCGTTCAACGATGTGTACGGCTACCGGCGCGGCGACGACGTGATCCAGCTGACCGGCAAGATCCTGGCCGGCCATTGCGACGGCGACCGCGACTTCGTCGGCCACATCGGCGGCGACGACTTCATGGTGCTGTTCCAGAGCGAGGATTGGGAGGCGCGCTGCCAGGCGGTGCTGGCCGAGTTCGAGCAGAACGTGCAGGATTTCTACAGCATCGACGACCGCGAGCGCGGCGGCTATATCAGCGAGGACCGGCAAGGCAGGAAAGTGTTTTATTCACTGATGAGCTTGTCGATCGGCGCGATCCGTGTCGAGCCGCGCCAGTATTACACCCATCACCAGATCGCGACGGCGGCGGCGGAATCCAAGAAGCAAGCCAAGAAAATCCACGGCAACAGCCTGTTCATCGACCGCCGCCAGGCCGCCGCAACCCCGGCCGCCGGCTAGGCCAGGCGGCCGCTGCGGACCATGCCGTCCAGGTTGCTGCGCGCCAAGGCATGGCCCTGCGCGGCGGCCTTGCGATACCACTCGGCGGCCAGCGCATCGTCCTGCGCCACGCCGTGGCCGTTGGCGTACATCACACCGAGATTGTTCTGCGCGCTGGCGTCGCCCTGCTCGGCGGCGCTGCGATACCAGGCCACGGCGCGCGCCTCGTCCTTGGGCACGCCGTGGCCGTTGGCGTACATCACGCCGACATTGAACTGCGCGTTCGGCGCGCCCTGCTCCGCCGCCAGCCGGTACCACTCCAGCGCGCTGCGCTCGTCGCGCGCGACGCCGCGCCCGCGCGCATACATGCCGCCCAGGTTGTACTGCGCCAGCACGTGGCCCGACTCGGCCGCGCGGCGATACCAGCTGAAGGCCAGCTCGTCGTCGCGCTCGACGCCCTTGCCGTTGGCCAGCATGATGCCGAGGTTGAATTGGGCGTCGGCGTCCTCCTGCTCGGCGGCGCGCGACAGCCAGGCGTAGGCGCGCAGCAGGTCGGTTGCCACGCCCAGCCCCTCGGCGTAGGCGACGCCGACCAGCCGCTGCGCCACCGGATCGCACTGCGCCGCCGCCTGGCGGAACCAGGCCAGCGCCTGCGCATCGCTGCGCGGCACGCCATGGCCGTGCTTGTACATCTGTCCAAGACTGAGCTGGGCGCCGGCATCGTTCTGCAGCGCCGCCTTGCGGAACCACGCCAGCGCCAGGGGAAAGTTGCGGCGCACGCCGAGGCCGTGCGCGTAGGCCCGGCCCAGCAGCGTCTGCGCGCTGGCCAGGCCTTGTTCGGCGGCGCGGTAAAACCACGACAGCGCGATCTCGTCGCTGTGCGGCACACCGCGTCCCTTGTGATACATCTGACCGAGATTTTGCTGCGCCGAGGCGTCGCCTTGCAGCGCGGCGCTGCGGAACCAGCGCACGGCGGCCTTGTCGTTGCCGGCCACGCCGCGTCCGTTGTAGTACATCGCGCCGAGATGGTTCTGGGCGAAGGCCAGCCCTTGCCGGGCCGCCTTGTTCATCCAGTAGAAAGCCAGGGCCTGGTCGCGCGCCACGCCCCGGCCCTTTTTATACAGCAGGCCGAGGTTGAATTGAGCGTAGGCGTTGCCGCGCTGGGCGGCCTCCCGGTACCACAGATAACTGTCGTAGCCATCCCTGGCGGAGCTCTGATTTTTCACGGTACACCTCGGCCAACAACGTGACAATGTTGGCTAAAGTGTAAAACCCGGCCCGGCGCGAGGTTTGCGCGCGCTCAAACGAGTGATGATGAAATGTTATCGTTTTTTACGCGGCCGACTGCTTCTGCAGGAACTGGTGGACCTTGGCGGCCGCCAGCTTGTTGACCGATACCAGCAGCGCCGGATCGACGGCGGCGATGCCGTAGGCGGAGCCGATGTGCTTGCCGATATGGATCAGCACCTCTGCCGCCACTTCCGCATCCGACTCGGCCCGGTGGGCCGCGCTGCGGAACTTGATGCCCAGCTCGCCCGACAGATTGCCCAGCTTGTAGCTCGACAATTGCGGGAACACCCGGCGCGACAGCTTGAGCGAACACACCAGCGCCGAATGGCGCGGGTTCAGCGCCAGCCGGGCCGCCTCGGCGCGCAGGAATTTCTCGTCGAAGCTGGCGTTGTGCGCCGACAGCGCGTCGTCGCCGATGAAGTCCAGCAGCTCGGGCAACACCTTGGCCACCGGCGGCGCGCCGTCCACCATCGCCTGGGTGATGCCGGTCAGGCCGGTGATGAAGGATGGGATGCGCACCTTGCAGTTGATCAGCGACACGTAACGCTCGACCACCCGGCCGCCGCGGATGCGCAGCGCCGCCACCTCGGTGATGCGGTCGCCCATGTCGGGCGACAGGCCGGTGGTCTCAAAGTCCAGCATGACGATCGATTTGTCGAGCATTTACACTTCCTGGTTAGCCGAACTTGCGCACGGCATCCAGCGCCAGGCCGGCGCCGATACTGCCGAACAAGTCGCCTTCGACCTTGCGGGCCGCCGGCAACAAGGCGCCTATGCGCTCGCGCAACATGCGCACGCCGCTGGAACCGCCGGTGAAGAATACAGTATCCACGTCGCCCGCCGCTACCCCGGCGTCGCGCAGCAGATTGGTGACGGTCGATTCGATCGAGCCGACCAGGTGGCTGATCGAGGCGTCGAACTGCGCCCGGTCCAGCTCCAGCGTCACCGCCGGCGACAGCCGGTCCAGCTCCAGTTGCACCTTGGCCGCGTCGGACAGCGCGATCTTGCCCTCTTCGACCTTCATCGCCAGCCAGTGGCCGGCGCGCTGGTCGATCAGCTTTTGCAGCCGACCCAGCTTTTCCTGTTCGGCCGAATCGCGCAGCAGGTCGGACAGCTGGGTCCACATCTTCTTGGTGTAAGCCTGGTTGATGGTGTGCCAGGTGGCCAAATTGAAGAAGTAGCTGGACGGCACGTCGGCGTTGTTGCGCAGGCGGCTGCCGTAGCCCAGCAGCGGCATCACCGAGGACAGGCTCAGGTATTTATCGAAGTCGGTGCCGCCGATGTGGACGCCGCCGTTGGCCAGGATATCGTCGCGGCGCTCGGCTTTCCTGGCCCGCTCCGGCGACAAGCGCACCAGCGAAAAGTCCGAGGTACCGCCGCCGATGTCGGCGATCAGCACCAGCTCTTCGCGGTCGATCTGCGACTCGTAGTCGAAGGCGGCGGCGATCGGTTCGAACTGGAAAGCGATGTCCTTGAAGCCGACCGAGCGCGCGACGTCGGCCAGCGTGTCCTCGGCCAGCTGGTCGTTTTCCTTGCTGTCGTCGATGAAGTAGACCGGGCGGCCGAACACCGCCGAGCTGAATTCGCGTCCGGCCGATTGCTCGGCGCGGCGCTTGACCTCGCCGATGAACTGCGCCAGCAACTGACGAAACGGCAGCGCGCGGCCGCCCACCTCGGTCTGACCGTCGATCAGACTGGTCCCGAGCAAACTCTTCATGGAGCGCATCAGGCGCCCCTCGTAGCCGGCCAGATATTCGGCCAGCGCCGCACGTCCGAAGGTGACTTCCTCGTCGTCCGCATTGAAGAAGACGACCGACGGCAAAGTGGTCTTGCCGTCCTCCAGTCCCAGCATCACCGGCTGGCCGGGACGCACCCAGCCGACGGTGGAATTGGACGTGCCAAAATCGACGCCGCAAGCAATGGCCATGTCGACCCTTCACGTAATAAAGGGGCGTTATGCTATCAGAAAAACCGCTTGCGCAGTAAAAATTGCAACCTAGCCACAAGGGAGACTGACTTTTCTTTACATTCAGGCGATATTAGTTGCCATCCGGTAAGATTTTAATTATGCTGGTCTGACCATAAGTAGAACCCAGACGATGACCACTTCCAAGCTGACAGTCGAACGTTGCGCCGCCGAACACCGAGCCTCGATCGCCCGTGAAAACCGCCGCGTGACCTCGTATGACGTCGCCTTGGTGGCCGGCGTGTCGCAGTCGGCGGTGTCGCGCTGCTTCAAGCCAGGCGCCAGCGTTTCCAAGACCACCCATGCGCGGGTGATGAAGGCGGCGGTGCTGCTCGATTACATCCCCAACGCCGCCGCGCGCAGCCTGATCACGCGCCGCTCGAACATGATCGCGCTGATCATCACCAACCAGGCCAATCTGTATTACCCGGAACTGCTGGCCGAGCTGAGCCAGCAAATCACGGCGCGCGGCAAGCGCGTGCTGCTGTTCACGCTGGCGCGCGAGTCCGACGCCGACCGGGTGCTGGCCGATGTCTGGCAATTCCAGGTCGATGGCGTGATCGCCGCCGCCAGCCTGTCCGGCGAGCACATCGCCGAATTCAAGCGCCGCCGCGTGCCGCTGGTGGTCTTCAACCGCACGCTGCGCGACCACTCGGTCAACACCGTCACCTGCGACCACCACGAGACCGGCCGCATGCTGGCCTCGCGCCTGGCCGCCGCCGGCCACCGCCAGTTCGGCATCATCGCCGGCACCGAGGATTCGGTGGTCGCCAGCGAACGCCGGCGCGGCGCCTGCGAGCGCATCGCCGAGCTGGGACTGCCGCCGCCGGTGATCGTGCCGGGCGAATACGACTACCGCAGCGGCGCGGTCGGCCTGAAAGCCATCATCGAACAACTGGGCGGCGTGCCCGACGCCATCATCTGCGGCAGCGACGTCATGGCGATCGGCTGCCTCGACTACGCGCGCCACGAACTGGGCATCGAGGTGCCGGGCCAGCTGTCGGTGGCCGGTTTCGACGCGGTCGAGCCGTCCAACTGGCTCAGCTACAACCTGACCACGCTGCGCCAGCCGATGCCGAAAATGGCCGCCGCCGCCGCCGACCTGCTGAGCAGCATCATCGACCGCCCGGACGCGGACGAGGCCGAACGGCGCGTGTTCAACGCCCAGTTCATCGAAGGCGCCACCGCGCGCCTGACGCCGGTCGGACCGGCCGCGCCCACGGTCGCGGCCGGCATGCGCGCCCCGGTCGCCATCATGTAACAGCTATAATGGGCGATGACCGCCGCCCCAGCTCCCAACACCCCCCGCTTCACTCCGCACGGCCTGATCCCCACCGCTGAACAGACCGCCATTCAACTGGCGCAGAACAAGGTGGTGCTGATCGACGCCAACGCCGGCGCCGCCAAGACCACCACGCTGGCGATCCGCATCGGCGAAGCGCTGGCGCGCAAGCTGCCGCCGGAAGCCATTCTCGCCCTCACCTTCACGCCGGAAGCGCGCGATGTACTGCGCCAGCGCCTGCTCGACGTCGGCGTGCCGGCCGCGCTGGTGGCGCGCATCGCGGTGCTGACTTTCGAAGACTTCGCGCGCGAGCAGCTGGACCCGGTCGACGGCGACGAGGTGCGCGTCTGCGACGAGGCGCGCCAGCTGAAGGACTACGCGCTGGCGGCGGTCGACCGCGCCGGCGAACGCTACGCCGGCAAGGTCGACGGCCTGGAGCTGAACACCCACAGCATCGCGCTGGCGCAATTCCTCGACGTGCAGCTGGGGCTGAAGGCGACCATGGCGCTGGCGGCCGACGTCGAATTCATGGGTCTGGAGGAAACCAGCGAACTGCTGGGCGTGCCGCTGGCCGACTACCTGACCACGGTCGAGTACGAAACCCTGCGCCTCGACGGCGGCGCCGGCGCGGTGTTCCGCGGACCGTTCGACGCCACCTACGACCTGGCCTGCAATCTGGACGCCGGCGCGCGTCTGGCCGAGCGCTTCCTCGACTACCGGCTGGTGCTGTGCGACGAACTGCACGATCTGAACGAGGCCGCCTTCCTGATCCTCGATGCGCTGGTGCGGCGGCCGCAATGCTTCTTCGTCGGCGCCGGCGATAAGGACCAGGTGATCCACGCCCGCCTCGGCGCCAGCGACGACTACCTGAAGCGCCGCTTCGCCCAGCACTATCCGAAGCTGGCGCGCTACCCGCTGACGCAGACCTACCGCCACGGCCCGCACCTGGCCTACGCCATGGCCGAGTTCAAGCAGAAGCCGGTCGAATCGGGCCTGCCGTTGCGCACCGAGATCCTGCACGCCCACTACGACAGCGCTGCCCAGTGCGCGCAGCAGGCGGTGGCGGCGGTGAAGCAATGGAAGGCCGACGGCCACGCGCTGGACGGCTGCGCCATCCTGATCCGCGACCGCCATCAATCGATGGCGATCGAAAACGCGCTGATCGACGCCGACATCGACTACCGCACGCCGGTCATGGCCGGCTATCTGCAACGCGACGAGATCCTGTTCCTGCGCGGCCTGCTGGCGATCGGCCTGAAGGATTTCGCCGCCGTCAAATCGGAACAGGTGCGCGGCGCCATCGTCGACGCCATGATCGCCTTCAGCGAGATGAAGTTCGCGGTGCGGCGGCTGGACAACCTCAAGACCCAGATCGTCAAGGATCCGGCGCTGCTCGGCGAGCTGTTCCTGATCGAAGACGAGCAGCGCGACGGCGTCGAACCCGGCTATCGCGACGTCGCCAGCCAGGCCACCAAGCGCGCCGTCATCGACGCCATCGGCTGGCTGTCGGCGCTGGATCCGGCGACGCCGGCGGCGCAAGTGCTGGCCGCGCTGTGCGAGCGGGTCAAGCTGGTGGCCACCGCGCGCCGCATCTTCGTGCGTCCGTATGAAGCGGGCGTGGTCAACAAATCGGTCGAAGGCCTGCTGGAATCGGCCGCGGCCTCCGGCCTGAGCCTGCGCGACTTCTGGACCGCGATGAACGCCCGCGAAGCCTTCACCCGCCGCAAGCGCGACCGCAAGGCGGTGCTGATCGAATGCGTCGCCAACGCCAAGGGCAAGGAGTTCGAGCACGTGATCCTGCCGTTCCTGCAGGTCGGCGAATTCCCGCACCCGCAGCAACCCCGGCGGGACGAGGAAAACCTGTTCTACGTCGCCGCCACCCGCACCCGCGCCCGGCTGACCCTGCTGTCGCCGTCCGACGCGGCGCTGCGCAGCGGCTTCATCGCACAGATGCGGCTGTCGAAATCCTCGGCCGCCGCCGACGGCGCCATCGGCCGCAACCAGCAGCTGGCGTTGGCCGCCAAGACCGCCCCGGCTGGCGCGCCGGCCCGGCATTACCTGACCGCCGGCTTCAACGAAAAAGACCAGGTCAAGGCGCTCGGCGCCCAATTCGACATCGCCCGCCGCGCCTGGTATGTCGAAGCGGGCAAGGATCTGACGGTTTTCGCGTCTTGGTTAAAAAAATAATGACAAAATGACGCAAAATAATGCACCGCACCAATATTTCAGAGGGAAACCCTTATATAATATCGCTCGCGGCTGGCTGAACAGCCTCACACCCACGTGTGTCACCCATAACAAAATACCAATTCGGGAGTATTTTCGATGAAAACCAAAACCAATTTCCTGCTGGCAGCCATCACCGTCGCCGTGCTGAGCGCTTGCTCGACCCCAGCACCAGTGGTCGCTCCGGCACCTGCCCCGGCGCCTGCACCAGCACCAGCCCCGGCACCGGTCGCAGCGCCAGTGCCAGCGCCAGTCGCGGCAGCCCTGCCAGCGTACCTGGACCCAAACAGCTCGATCTACAAAAACCGCAGCGTCTACTTCGACTTCGACAAGTACACCGTCAAGCCTGAAGCCGATGCGCTGATCGCCGACCACGCCAAGTTCCTGGCCGCCAACCCGAACGTCGCCATCAAAATCGAAGGCAACACCGATGACCGCGGCAGCGCCGAGTACAACCTGGCTCTGGGCCAGAAGCGCGCTCAAGCCGTCGTCGCCGCACTGAAAGTGCAAGGCGTGAAAGAAGGCCAACTGGAAGCCGTCAGCTACGGTAAGGAAAAGCCGAAAGCCACCGGTACCGACGACGCGGCACGCGCGCAGAACCGTCGCGCCGACCTGGCCTACCCAAGCAAGTAATCTGAAGTCCCAGACGCCCGGCCGCAAGCCGGGCGTTTTTGTTGGTGGGTACGAATCCGGCGTCGATGAACAGCAAACACAATATCCGCAGCGCCTTCCGTAACGAATTCAGCGACTGGCGCGTGTGGATCACGCGCGCGCTGGTGGTCGCCTTCGCCGTGCTGGCGGGCCTGAGCGTGGTCGGCTTCACCGCCGTGTCCGAATGGGGCTTCGAGCAATTCAGCGCCATGTACCGGCATTACTGGTGGACGCCGCTGTTGTGGACCCCGCTCTGCACCGCCGCCATCGTCTGGATGACGCGCCGCTACGCCGCCGGCGCCAGCGGTTCCGGCATCCCGCAGGTGATGGCCGCGCTGGAGCCGGCGGTGTCCACCGCCCAGCAAGGCATCTTCGTCTCCCTGCGCCTGAGCCTGTACAAAGTGGCGCTGACCACCTGGGGTCTGGTGGCCGGCTTGTCGCTCGGGCGCGAAGGTCCGTCGGTGCAGGTCGCCGCCGGCATCATGCTGACCGCGCGGCGCTGGCTGCCGGAACGCTCGGCCGTCTCCACTCACGGCCTGCTGGTGGCCGGCGGCGCGGCCGGCATCGCCGCCGCCTTCAACACGCCGCTGGCCGGCGTCATGTTCGCCATCGAAGAATTGTCACGCACGCCCGAGCAGCGCAGCAGCGGCCTGCTGATGGCCGCGATCGTGCTGGCCGGCCTGATCGCGGTCTCGATCAACGGCAACGCCACCTACTTCGGCCTGATCCACGCCCAGGCGATCGACCTGTCGCTGCTGCTGCCGGGGCTGATGGTGGCGCTGGCCAGCGGACTGGCCGGCGGTCTGTTTTCCCGCCTGCTGATCGCCTCGCTGAGCGGGCCGCCGCGCGACTGGTTCAGCCGGGTCCGCCTGCGCCGCCCGGTGTGGTTCGCCGCCGCCTGCGGGCTGGCGGTCGCGGTGCTGGGGCTGCTGTCCGGCGGCGCCATCTTCGGCAGCAGCTACAGTCATACCCGCGACATGCTGGCCGGCGCCGATCACTCGCCGGCGATCTTCGTGCTGTTCAAGCTGGTGGCGACCTGGCTGACGTCGTGGTCCGGCGTCCCGGCCGGCATCTTCGCCCCATCGTTGTCGATCGGCGCCGCGCTCGGCAACGACATCGCCCAGCTGCTGCACTATCCAAACGCCAGCGCCCTGATCGCGCTGGGCATGGTCGGCTTCCTGGCGGCGGTGACCCAGGCGCCGCTGACTTCGTTTATCATCGTCATGGAAATGGTGGACGGCCACGCCATGGTGCTCAGCCTGATGGCCTGCGCGCTGGTGGCGCGCACCGTGTCCCACGTGCTGAGTCCGCCGTTGTACGCGACGCTGGCGCAGACGCAGCTGGGCCGACTTCCGCCCGAGGCTCTCTCCAAAGAGAGCGGTCAAAATCTCCGCTAATGGTTATGCTGGAAGTTTCCATTCATCACACGCAGAAGGAAGTTTCATGAAAAACCTCACCACCGCAGCCGGCGCCCCCGTCGTCGACAACCAAAACACCCAGACCGCCGGGCCGCATGGACCGGTGCTACTGCAGGACGTCTGGCACCTGGAAAAACTGGCGCACTTCGCGCGCGAGGTCATTCCGGAACGCCGCATGCACGCCAAAGGCTCGGGCGCCTTCGGCACCTTCACCGTCACCCACGACATCACCCGTTACACGCGCGCCGCGCTGTTCTCGGAAGTGGGCAAGCAGACCGAGATCTTCATGCGCTTCTCGACCGTCGCCGGCGAGCGTGGCGCGGCCGACGCCGAGCGCGATATCCGCGGCTTCGCCGTCAAGTTCTACACCGAGCAAGGCAACTGGGACGTGGTCGGCAACAACACCCCGGTGTTCTTCTTCCGCGACCCGCTCAAGTTCCCCGACCTGAACCACGTCGTCAAGCGCGACCCGAAGACCAATCTGCGCAGCCCGGAAAACAACTGGGACTTCTGGACCCTGCTGCCGGAGGCGCTGCACCAGGTCACCATCGTCATGAGCGACCGCGGCATCCCCAAAGGCTACCGCAATATGCACGGCTTCGGCAGCCACACCTTCAGCTTCATCAGCGCCGCCAACGAACGCTTCTGGGTCAAGTTCCACTTCGTCAGCCAGCAAGGCATCGAGAACTTCAGCGACGCCGAAGCGGCGGCGGTTGTCGCCGGCGACCGCGAAAGCTCGCAGCGCGACCTGTTCGACGCCATCGAAAACAAGAACTTCCCGCGCTGGAAACTGGCGGTGCAGATCATGCCGGAAAACGACGCGTCGAAAGTGCCGTACAACCCGTTCGACCTGACCAAGGTCTGGCCGCACAAGGACTACCCGCTGATCGACGTCGGCGTGCTGGAGCTGAACCGCAACGCCGAGAACTACTTCGCCGACGTCGAGCAATCGGCATTCTCGCCAGCCAACGTGGTACCGGGCGTCAGCTTCTCGCCGGACAAGATGCTGCAATCGAGGCTGTTCTCGTACGGCGACGCGGCGCGCTACCGGCTCGGCGTCAACCACCACTCGATCCCGGTCAACGCGCCGAAATGCCCGTTCCACAGCTACCACCGCGACGGCGCCATGCGCATCACGCCGAGCGGCGGCGGCCAGACCCCGTATGAACCGAACAGCCGTGGCGAATGGCAGCAGCAGGCGCAGTTCGCCGAACCGCCGCTGTCGATCGAAGGCGCCGCCGCGCACTGGGACCACCGGGTCGACACCGACTACTACTCGCAGCCGGGCAACCTGTTCCGCCTGATGACGCCCGAGAAGAAGCAACTGCTGTTCGAAAACACCGCGCGCGCCATCCACGGCGTCTCCAAGCCGGTGCAGGAACGCCACATCTACAACTGTACCCAGGCCGATCCGGCCTACGGCGCGGGCGTGGCGGCGGCGATCGCCGCACTCGAAGGGAAATAAGCTAGGTCGCGGTACTTACGCCGCGACTTCGACACCTGCGCGCTGCAACAGCAGCCCGCAGCGTTTCGACAAATGCTGGACTTGCAAATGCTTGCCGGCGCGCGCGTAGCGCTCGCTCAGGGTGGACACCGCCACCACCGCCGAATGATCGGCCAGCCGCATATGACGGCAATCGAGCACCACCTGCAGCGGATCGCCCTGCGGATCGAACAAATCATTGAAGCGCGCGATCGACGCGAAGAACAAAGTGCCATGCGGCGTGTAGTGCTTGACGCCGACCGCATCCAGCGCCACATCGGCGCGGATCTCGCGTGCATGGCGCCAGGCGAAGCTCAGCGCCGCGATCACGATCCCGCACAGCACCGCCACCGCCAGGTCGGTCGCCACGGTAATGGCGGTCACCACCACGATCAACAAGGCGTCATGACGCGGCACCTTGCCCAGCACCCGCAGCGAGCCCCAGGCGAAAGTCTGCTGCGCCACCACGAACATCACACCCACAAGCGCCGCCAGCGGAATGCGTTCGATCAGCGGCGACAAAAACAGTATAAACAGTAAAATCATGATGCCGCTGACCGCGCCCGACACCCGCGTGCGGCCGCCGGAACCGAGGTTGATCATGGTCTGGCCGATCATCGCGCAGCCGCCCATGCCGCCGAACAGACCGGACGCCACATTGGCCGCGCCCAGCGCCACGCACTCGCGGTTCGGCAGACCGCGCGTCTCGGTGATCTCATCGGTCAGGTTAAAGGTCAGCAACGTCTCCAGCAGACCGACCACCGCCATCAGCAGCGCGTACGGCAGCACGATGTGCAGCGTCTCCAGATTGAACGGCACGGACGGCAAGGCGAACACCGGCAAGCCGCCGGCGATATGCGCCATGTCGCCCAGCGTGCGCGCCGGCAGCCGCAGTCCCTCCGACAGCAGCCCCACGCCGACGATGGCCACCAGCGCCGGCGGCACCGACCTGGTCAGTCGCGGCAACAGATACACCACCAGCATGGTCAACACCACCAGCCCGCACATCCACAGCAGGTTCGAGCCATGCAGCCACTGGCCATCCGCCTTGAAATGTTGCAATTGCGACCACGCAATGACGATCGCCAGGCCGTTGACGAAGCCCAGCATTACCGGATGCGGCACCATGCTGACCAGCTTACCCATGCGCAGCAAGCCAAACAACAGCATGATCAAGCCGCTCAACACCACGGTCGCGAGGAAATACTGCAAGCCATGCTGCGCCACCAGCGCCACGATCACCACCGCCATCGACCCGGCCGCGCCGGAAATCATGCCCGGACGGCCGCCGAAAATGGCCGTCAAAGTGCAAATAAAGAACGCGCCATACAAGCCGGTCAACGGATTCAGGTGCGCAACCAGCGCGAAAGCGATGCACTCAGGAACCAGCGCAAACGACGTGGTCAAGCCGGCGAGCGCGTTTTTAGAAAAATTGGATGACCACATAGAGGGAGTGATGACAAAGAGGAAGGATGCAAAAACGCAACAGCGTGCATATTTTACACGGCCGAGGTTGAAATCTCATCGTCATGGGTGAAGTGGCGCACATTCAATCGGCGGCGAGCGGAGCAGAATGGCGAGGCATCATCACTCAACCTCTTAGTCCGACTACGCCATGACTACTCTGATATCCGCCACCTACGCCCTGCAAAGACAGAAAATCGCCGTGGAGAGGACGCTGTACGCGCGTTCGGCGGAGGAATCGCAACTGGCCGCACGTTGGGCCAGCGCCTGGCACAAACTGGTTCAGCGCAAGCTGGACCAGGATCTGGCCGCCCGCCCAGTGGTGATCCGGGCGGACTTCAGCGGATTCCTGGTGAATCCGCCATCCCGCGTCTTACATTAATCAAGCTGCGTAGCGCTGTTCCGACGCCGTGTTGCTGACCCGCGCCTGGTAGCAGCTACCGGCGCGGCGTTCCATGCCATCGCGATTCAGCACCGTTACACAACCGCGGCGGTAAGCGATCAAACCCTCTTCCGCCAGCTTGCCGGCCGCGCCGGTGATGCTTTCGCGGCGCACGCCGAGCATGTTCGCGATCATTTCCTGGGTCACTTTCAATTCATTGCCGATGGAGCGATCCAGGCGTTCCAGCAACCAGCGGCACAGCTTCTGCTCGATGCTGGTGTGACGGCTACCGGCGACGCTCTGCGCCAGCTGGGCGAACATCGCGCTGGTGTAGCGCATCAATTGCTGGGCCAACGGGCCGCCGGTGTAGAACACTTCGCGCAGCACCGAGGTGCGCAGACGGTAGCCATAACCGGCGGTCTGCACGACTGCCGAGTAGCTGGCACGCTCGGTTGGATACAGCGCCACGCCGACGACACCTTCGCGGCCGACGACGGCGATTTCGGTGGTCGCGCCATCTTCCATCACATACTGGAGGGAAACGATGGCATTTGTTGGGAAATAAGTGAACTCCACGTTATCGCCGTAATCGAACAAGTGCTTACCCGCTGGCAACGTCACCAATTCCAGGTCGCCGAACAGAGCCGTCAGATCATCGCGGGACAGCGCGCGGAGCAAATCGTTCTGCTGAGCGCCGATCAGGCTGATGGATTGTGGAGCGGCGGTGGTCATGGTGTTGATAGCGTTCATGGTGTACCTCAAGTGTCTTGTTGATCCTTCGAATAATGTCGTGTGGATCGCGGTTGGGTTCTGTTTGCCTCACCGTTGATGACACTATATCTTTCGGCCCAATCCCCCGGTATAGGACCACCTTGTAGTCCTATGTAGGCTATGAACATTGCAGAATGTCATCTTTGTCCTACGCACTCCGGGGTCAGAGCTAAAAACTGGACACGGGCTCAGCTGACTGCCTTGTCGCCGCTTGAGGTGGCTCAAATCCGCATCCTCGCAGCAGGCTAGTGTCATCGAATGGCACGACCTCTACGACTCCAATTTGCAGGTGCCCTCTATCACGTCACCGCGCGCGGAGACCGTAGAGAGCTGATCTATTTGGATGACACCGATCGGGCGTTTTGGATGCAGGCATTGGCGGAGGTCTGTGCTCGCTTCAAATTTGTAGTGCATAGTTTTTGCCAAATGGGGAATCACTACCATCTGTTATTGGAAACCGAGCAAGCCAATCTCGCGTCAGGCATGCAGCAATTGAATGGAATATATTCGCAATATTTCAACCGCCGGCACGATCTGGTTGGCCACGTGTTCCAAGGACGCTACCATGCGGTCCTGGTGCAGAAAGAAAGCTATCTACTCGAACTGGCACGCTACATCGTCCTGAACCCGGTGCGCGCCAACCTCGTCAAGCGACCCGGTGACTGGCCTTGGAGCAGCTACCGTTTGACAACCGCCGATGCATCGCCGCCTTCGTGGCTGAGCGTGCAATGGACGTTGGAGATATTTCATTCATCGCGTCCGGAAGCGATCGAGGCCTACCGCGCTTTCGTCTATGCGGGAATCGGATGCGCCAGTCCGTTCGCCGATGTCAACAGCCAGCTTATCTTGGGTGACGGAGCATTCGTTGCCCGCTTCCAGGCGCCTCGGGCGATCGTCCAAGACAAGGGCATCACTCGCCAGCACCGGCGGGCAATCGGGCCTCCTCTGCAAGCGTTTCTAGAACAGTATCCGGACCGCGACGAGGCAATCGCCAGGGCGCACGCCACGTCGTCGTACACCATCGACGTCATCGCGCGCCACTTCAAGGTCTCGCATAAGACAGCAGCCCGCGCCATCAAGCGATGGCGCGGGCTGCTCGACGGCTGAGACCGTGTCCAATTTTTAGCTCTGACCCCGGAGTTAGTAGGACACGCGGAGTTGTAGGTAGGCTAGACGGGGGGCGCCGACCATGCGGCCGGCGTTGCCGTCGACGTTGCGGGTGTAGTAGCGCTTGTCGCTGATGTTGTTGACGCCCGCCAGCACTTCGTAGCCGGGCTTGCCCTTCAGCTTCCAGCCCAGCTGCGCGTTCCACAGCCGGAAGCCGGGGATCTGGCCGACGTTGCCGGCCGCCGCTTCCGCCACCGTGTTGGCGGTGTCCGAATATTGCTTGGTCTGGTGCGTGCTCGAGACGTTGGCGGTCCAGCCGCCGAGGCGGTAGCGCGCGCCCAGCGTGTCGGTGTTGCGCGAGTAGAACGGGACGTCCTTGCCGGCCGTCGTGCCCGAATCCTGGATCGCTTTCGTGTAGGTGTAGTTGGCGTAGACGTTCAGGCCGGCCAGCACGCTGGCGTCGTCGAAGCTGTAGTCCAGCGCCGTCTCCACTCCGTCGTGCTTGGTCGCGCCGATGTTCTGGAATGTGGCCGGCGTGATGCCGGGCACCTGGATGATCTGGTTGTCGAACTTCAGCTTGAAGGCGGTCACTTCGGCGCTCACGGCGCCGGTCTTCCAGCGCGCGCCCACCTCGGCGGTCTTGGCCAGCTCGGGCTTCAGTGGGTTGGTCGGGGTCTGCGAGTTCAGTTGCGTGTTCTGCACCGGTCCGAACGAGGTGGTGTAGTTGGTGAACACTGTCAGCGCTGGGTTGATCAAATACGCCACGTTCAGCGACGGCAAGGCTTTGTTGTTGTCGGTGGTGAACGTGGTCTTGCCGGCCAGGTCGTTGCGCTCCGATGAGATGCGCTCGTAGCGAACGCCCGGCGTGATGCGCCATTTGCCCAGCGCGATGCGGTCGTCGATGTAGGCCGAGTGCGCGTCGGTGCTGTTGTCGAAGGTCGAGATGGCGCCGTTGACGCCGGTCGATACCGTCTGGATGTAGTTGTTGTCGTCGCCGCGCTCGGTCAGATAGCGGTAGCCGACCGTGACGTCGTGCGTCATGCCGCCGCCGGCGAAACGCTGCGTGTAGCGCGGTTCGATGCCGGTCACTTCGTAGTTGCGCGGTTGCCAGGTAATCTGCGTCTTGGCGGCGTTGATCAGCGCGCTCTGGCGGAAGCTCTTGCTGTAGTAGGCCTTGACTTCGAACTCCTGCGTCGCCGACAGCGTGTTCAGGTAGCCGACGTCGACGCCCTTGCGGTCGCCGCTCCAGAAGTCGGTCGGGCGGGTGTTCTGGAACGGGTCGGCGTTGTATTGCGCCACCGTCAGCCCGCCCGGTGTGCGCGAGTTGACGTCGTAATAGGAAACCTTGCCGTACACCTCGCTGCTGGCGTTGAGCTTGTAGCGGAACTTGGCGGCGAAGTCGTTGACCTTCTCGTCGCTGCCGGCGCGCCATTCGGTGCCGTCGAGGCCCGAATACATCAGCGCCAGGCCCAGGCCGCTGTCCAGCGTGGTGCCGATGAAGGCGCTGTATTGCGTGTTGTGGCCGCCTTCGCCGAAGTGGTTGTAGCGCACCGAGGCGTCGCCGCTGACGCCCGGGCCGTCGGGAATCGCGCGGCTGCGGAAGTTGATGATGCCGCCGACATTCTGCGGGCCGTAGCGCACCGCGCCGCCGCCGCGTACCACGTCCACCGATTCGATATTGTTCAGGCTGACCGGGGCGAACGACAGCTGCGGCTGGCCATACGGCGCCACCGCCAGCGGGATGCCGTCCAGCAGCACCGTCGAGCGCGGCGAGTAGCGTCCGGTCAGGCCGCGCACGCCGATGTTGAGCGAGATCGCGCTGCCGGCGGTGCCGGAGTTGTCGGTCGATTGCACGCCGGGAATGCGGCGCAGCACGTCGCCGATGTTGGCGGCGCCGGTGTCGTCGATCTCTTCCTTGTTCATCACGGTGCGCGCGCCGGCGAAATTCTTGACGCTGTTCTGCAGCCCCGAGCCCAGCCAGCTGCCCGATACCTGGATCGATTCGATCGGCGCGTCCGCTTCCTGCGCGTGCAGCATCACCGGCGCGCTCAGCAGCGCGATCGCGGTGGCCAGCGCGGTAGGTTTGAAGGGAGCGGCGTGCAGATTGAAGTTGTTCATGAGACTGAAAAGTTAACGTGGCTGAAGCTGCGAATGATAACACTTCTCATTCGCAATTCATAGGCAGCGCAAGCTCGGCGTCGACACTTTAAACATTCATGTGATATACTTCTTTTAGTTCATCACCAAAGAGAAAGAGTCATACCATGCTCAGCACTGCTCAAAAAGCCATCATCAGCGCCACCGTCCCTATCCTGGAACAAGGCGGCGAAGCCTTGACCCGCCACTTCTATCTGACCCTGTTCCGCGACTTCCCGCAAGTGAAGCCATTCTTCAACCAGGCCAACCAGGCCGACGGCAACCAGCAGCGCGCGCTGGCCGATGCGGTGCTGAAGTACGCCCGCAATATCGAGAAGCTGGAGAACCTGGGTCCGATGGTCGCGACCATCATCAACAAGCACGTGTCGCTGCAGATCCAGCGCGAGCACTATCCGCTGGTCGGCACGTCGCTGCTGAAGGCGATCCGCGAAGTGCTCGGTGAAGAAACCGCGACCGACGCGGTGATCGAGGCCTGGGGCGCGGCCTACGGCCAGCTGGTGGACATCCTGGCCGGCGCCGAGGAAAAAATCTATGCGCAGAACGAGCAGGCCGAAGGCGGCTGGCGCGGCGCCCGTAGCTTCAAGGTGGTCGCCAAGACGGTCGAAAGCGACGAGATCACCTCCTTCGTGCTGCAACCGGCCGATGGCGGCAAGGTCGTGGCGCACCATGCCGGCCAGTACATCGGCCTGGTGGTGTCGGTCGATGGCGAGTCGGCGCGCCGTCAGTATTCACTGTCGGCGGCCAGCAATGGCGTCAGCTACCGCATCAGCGTCAAACGCGAGCCGGGCGGCCTGGTGTCGAACTTCCTGCACGATCGGGTCCATGTCGGCGATAGCCTCGATCTGTTCCCGCCGTCCGGCGACTTCGTGCTGGCCGACAGCGACAAGCCGCTGGTGCTGATCAGCGGCGGCGTCGGCATCACACCGACACTGGCGATGCTGACGGCGGCGCTGCGCACCAACCGTCCGATCCACTTCATCCACGCGGCGCGTCACGCCGGCGTGCATGCCTTCCGCGATCATATCGATGCCTTGGCCGAAAAGCACCCGCAGCTGCAGCGTTTCTATTGCTACGCGACGGTGGACGCGGATGGTCCGCAGCCGCACGCAACCGGCTACCTGAATCCGCAAACGCTGTCGGCATGGATGCCGGAGACGCGCGACCTGGAAGCCTACTTCCTCGGTCCGACGCCGTTCATGAAGGCGGTCAAGTCGCACCTGCTGGAACTGGGCGTGCCGCAGTCGCAGACCTACTATGAGTTCTTCGGTCCCGCCGAGGCGTTGGCCTGATGCGTTTTTCAACTAAGTAAAGCCGGATATCTTCGTGTACTGGGGACGGCGGCGGTGCAATACTTTATGCATCGTCGCCCTCACCCTAGGAAAACATGAAGCGCAGAACCCTGTTGAAACTGGCGGCCGGTGGCGCCGCCACCGCTGCGGCCTCCGGCTGGTCGCCGGTCTCCTTTGCCGCCGCCGCGCCGCTCAAGGAACTGCGGCTCGATTACGCCTACTATTCGCCGACCAGCCTGGTGCTGCGGCGCTTTGGTTGGCTGGAGGATGAGTTCAAGGCCGACGGCACGTCGGTGCGCTGGGTTCTCAGCGCTGGCAGCAACCGCGCGCTCGAATACCTGAATGCGAACAGCATCGACATCGGCTCCAGTGCGGGCCTGGCGGCGTTGCTGGCCAAGGCCAACGGCAATCCGATCAAGACGCCGTATATCTTTTCGCGTCCCGAATGGACGGCGCTGGTGGTGCGCAAGGATTCGCCGATTCGCACGCTGGCGGATTTGAAGGGAAAGAAGATCGCGGCCACCAAGGGGACGGATCCTTATCTGTTCTTGCTTCGGTCGTTGCAGACGGTCGGTTTGAAGCGCGGCGATATCGAGCATATCGGCTTGCAGCATGCCGATGGGCGTGCGGCCCTCGAACAAGGCAAGGTCGATGCGTGGGCGGGGCTCGATCCACACATGGCGGCCAGCGAGTTGGAGAGCGGGTCGCGGCTGATCTATCGGAATGTGGCGTTCAATACTTATGGCTTCCTGAACGTGCGCGAGGAGTTCCTGGCGACGCGGCCGGCCGAAGTGGCGCGCGTGATCAAGGCCTATGAAAAGGCGCGAGGGTGGATCAGGGCGAATCCCTCCGAGGCGGCCAAGATACTGTCCGAGGAGGCCAAGGTGTCGTTGCCGGTGGCGCTGTTGCAAATCAAACTGCGCAGCGACTTTAGCAATCCGCAGCCGGGCAGCGAACATGTGAAGGCTTTGCAGCTCGCGGCCCCGATCCTGCGCGACGAGGCGCTGGTCAAGGCGGATACAGATCTGAATCGGGCCATCGGCGATTTGATCGATACCCGTTTCGCGCAGCCTTTCATTGCGCGCAGCTAGGGGCGCGGCATGAGCAGCCAGTCGGCCGTCAGCGCGCAAGCCGTGACCGCAGCCAACAGCACCACTGCCGCGTTGGTTCCTCGCGAGCGGCGCGATGCCCGCGCAGCGCAGCCGCCGGCGGACGGCGCGGCCGGTGCCGTGCCGCGAGCGGCCGCCCCGGGCAGCGGCTCAGGCGTGCAAACGCCGCACAATGCGCCAGCCGGGACTCCGCTCACGGCTGGCGGCCAGCGCTGGCGGCGCGTGGCGCTTGGCGCGCTGCTCCCCGTGACGGCTTTGGCGGCAACCGAGATCGCCGTGCGCAGCGGCGTGATTCCTTCGCATCTGCTGCCGGCGCCGACGCAAATCCTCGATACCCTGGCCGATCTCGGCGCGCATGGATTGCTGGGCCACATCGGCCCCAGCACGCTGCGCGTCGCGGCCGGCTTCGGCATCGGCGCCTTGCTGGCGGTGCTGCTCGGCGCCACGGTCGGCCTCAGTCGCCGCGCCGAAGCCCTGCTCGACCCGACCTTTCAGGCCCTGCGCGCCATCCCGTCACTCGCCTGGGTGCCGTTGCTGCTGCTCTGGCTCGGCATCGACGAAGCGCCCAAGCTGGTGCTGATCGCCATCGGCGCCTTCTTCCCTATTTATATGGGCGTGGCCTCCGGCATCCGCGGTGTCGACCGCAAGCTGATAGAAGTAGCGCGCCTGTACCGGCTGTCCAACTTCGCGCTGACCAGGCGCGTGCTGCTGCCGGCCGCCCTGCCCTCCATCCTGACCGGCCTGCGCAACGGCCTCAGTTTGGCGTGGATGTTCATGGTCGCGGCGGAATTGATCGCGGCCAGCCGGGGCCTGGGCTACCTGCTCTCCGACGGCCGCGAGACCAGCCGCGCCGATATCGTGCTGGCGGCGATCGCGCTGCTGGCCATCCTCGGCAAAGTCAGCGACAGCCTGATGGCCGCCATCGAACACCGCTGCCTCGCCTGGCGCGACAGCTACGAAGGAGCGCTAACCGCATGAGCATCGCCCTCGACATCCACATCACGGAAAAACGCTACGGCGAGCGCGCGGTGCTGCGCGACGTCAGCCTGCAACTGCAACAAGGGGAAATCGTGAGCCTGATCGGCGCGAGCGGCTGCGGCAAAAGCAGCCTGCTGTCGATCGCCTCGGGACTGGACCGCGACTTCAGCGGTCAAATTAAATTGGACGGTGCGCCGCTTCACGGCGTCAGCCGCGAGATCGGTTTCATTTTCCAGGAGCCGCGTTTATTCCCCTGGCTGACGGTGGCGCAGAACGTCGCCTTCGACAACGACAAGAACCCGCGCCTGGTCAAGCGCCTGCTGTCGGAAGTGGGGCTCGACGACCACGCCGCCGCGCTGCCCAAGCAGCTGTCGGGCGGCCAGGCGCAACGCGCCGCCATCGCGCGCGGCCTGTTCACGCAACCGCGCGTGTTGCTGCTCGACGAGCCGTTTTCCGCTGTCGACGCCTTCACCCGCATGAAGTTACAGGACCTGCTGCTGCGCGTCGCTCAGGAACACCAGCTCACCGTGCTGCTGGTGACGCACGATATCGATGAAGCGCTGTACCTGAGCGACCGCGTGGTCCTGCTGGACGGCACGGCCGCACCGGCGCTGACGGAATTCCATCCCGGCCCAGCGCCGCGCAAACGCAGCGACGTCGGCGCGGCGGCATTGAAGGCCGCCATCCTCGACAGCCTTCACGTCTGACGCGTCAGAACTTGGCGCGCACACCGAACACCACGTTACGCCCCGGCAGCGGCGAGATATCCTTCAGCACCGAAGTCGAAACACGGATCTCGTCGTTGGTCAGGTTCTTGGCCAGCATGAACCAGGTCAGGTCGTAGCCGCCGATCTTTTGCGTGTACGAGACATTGGCGTTGAGCTGGTTGTAGCTCGGCGTATCCGAGGTCTCGAACGATGCCAGGCGATCCTGCGACTGCGCGTGCACCAGCGACAGGCCGGCGCGCCAGGCGCCCATCTTGTAGGCGGTGCTGGCGCCGACACGGGTCGCAGGTTGCAGCGGCAGGCTGCCGCCGCGATCCAGCTTGCCGCGCGTGGTATCGGCGAACACGCGGCCAGACCAGCCGGCGCCGGTCGGGTTGTATTCCAGCTCCGCTTCAGCGCCGTGGATGGTGGCGTCGGCCTGCTCGAAGATGCGCTCGCGCAGTTCATCGCCCGGGTTGCCCTCGGCGTCAAGCAGGTTGCCGGTGATGTGGCCATAGATGAAGTCACTGACCTTGTTGCGGAACAGGTTGGCCTTCCAGCGCACCAGGCCCGTGGTCTTCTGCACCGTCAGTTCGATATTGCGCGAGGTCTCCTTCTTGAAATCGGCGTTGCCGACGTCGAAGGTGACGGTGGCGTCATGCGGGCCGGCCGAATACAGTTCCTCGGTCGACGGCGCGCGCTGCGCGTAGGAGAGCGTGGCGCCCAGGCCATAGCCCGGAATGAACGGCCACATCGCCCCCACCGATCCCGATTGCAGATTGAACGAGCGGTCGACGCCCGTCACCGGCTCGCGTTCGACGCGCTCCACGCGGCCGCCGGCGTTGAACCGCACCGGGCCAAAGTCGGTTTCTTCAACCAGGAAGGCGGCTTTGGAGGTCGAACGCGTGACCGGCACCGTGTCCGGGCCGCCCTCCGCGCTCAGCGCCGAGAAGCGCGTGTTCTCGGTCTGCACACCGAAGGTGCCGTGCCACCCGGCCACCGGCTTGTGCGTCAATTCGAAGCGGGTCTCCAGCGAGTGGTTCTGGAAGATCACTTCCGGCGCGTTCTCGTCATTCAGCTCGGCGTGCTGGTAGTCGGTGTAGCCGGCCTTGAACTTGAAGGTCTCGAAACCGTCGAACGGCGCCTTGACCAGGCTGTCGATGTCGTAGCGGGTCTGCTTCTGGTCGATCTTCGAGCCTTCGTCGCTCGGGATGCCGTAGACATTGGTCAGGTGCGATACCGAGGCGCCGATGAAGCCCCAGCTGTCGACGAAGGATCCGCCCAAGCCGGCGTTGCGTTCCTTGGTGTCAGAGTGCGGCAGATGACCGGAGGCCGAATCGGGATCGCCCATGACGCGATTGCCGGGGATTTTGTAGTCGCCTGCGTTGCGGGCGTTGCCGTCCACGTGCCAGGCGAACTTGCCGGCCGAGCCGTCGACGGTGCCGGAAGCGTTGCGGCCGTCGTCGACCGAGCTGGCGCGCACTTCCAGTTGCCCGGTCAGCTTCGGTTCCAGCGCGGTCGGAATGCGTTCGTTGACCACATTGACCAGGCCACCGATGGCGCCCGAGCCGTACAGCAGCGCGGCCGGGCCGCGCAGGATTTCGATCTGCTGCGCCACCGCGCCTTCGGCCGCCACCGCGTGGTCGTTCGACAGGCCGGAGACGTCGGAGACGGCCATGCCGTTCTCCAGCATCTTGACCCGGGCGCCTTCCAGGCCACGGATAATCGGCCGCGATGCGCCGGCGCCGAACGCCGAGGCGGACACGCCCAGCTCCTGCGACAGCGTCTCGCCCAGCGAGCTGCCGGCCTTGTCGCGCAGTTCGTCGCCGGCCAGCACCTTGGCCGGGGCCAGGATCTGATCGCTGGCGCTGTTTCCGAACGGCGTGGCGGTCACCACCACTTGCGGCACGACCGCGTCGTTGGATTGGGCCGCAGCCAGCGTGGAAAAGGCGGACAGGATCGCGCTGGCCAGCAGCGTGCGTTGGTTCTTCATGTGATACCTCTAGCAAAAATGGATGACAGGGCGCACCGCGCAGCGGAAGGCTCGCGGTGACGCTACAACTCAAAAATCAGGACGGATTTCGGCTGTCAGGCCAGAGGAGGCGCGCGGGATTGGAAGACGCAGGTGGTCCGCTCGCAGGCGGACATGGTGGTGGGTACGGCGACCGGGCCGGCGCCGACGGTGGCCAGGGCCAGCATCGGCGGCGCGCCGGTGATCGCCGCCGCCATCTGCGCCACCGAGACACATTCGGCGCACAGCTTGTGCGCGGCGACGCTCTTGCGGTGCTCGGCATGTTCCTCGTCGCTGAGTTGCGAGACCTGCTGGTTGATGTCGGACCAGTGCGTATAGACGTGCGTTACCCCGATCTGCTGCGTCAACAGCAGCAGAAGCGCGAGGAATACATGAACTATCGAACGGCGTTGCATCAAGTTTGGCCGGGCCGGAGAGGAACGAAGCGCTCATTCTAACCGCAAGCGCCGGAATAACGCCAGCGGCCGACGTGTTACCATAGCGCTGCTACGAGTAGAAATTAACCAAGACCAGATGCAAACATCCACCGCAGACCAGGCAGAATCGCTGATCCGAGCCACCGGCGCCCGCGTTACGCGGCAGCGCATCACCGTGCTCGATTTTTTGCTCGGCCAGGACAAATCGCTGACCCACCACGAAATCCAGGACCGCCTGTCCGACGAGGCGCTGGACCCGGTCACGCTGTACCGCGTGCTGGAATGGCTGACCGAAAATGAGCTGATCCACCGCATCCCCGGCGCCGACCAGGTGTGGCGCTTCAGCGCCGGCGCCGGCCAGCATTCGCACGAACACGCGCACTTCCAGTGCACCAAGTGCGAACAGGTCACGTGCTTCACCGAAGTCGAACTGCCGCGCAAGATCAAGCTGCCGGCCGGCTTCGAGAGCCAGGAAATGGACTTCCTCATCAAGGGCACCTGCCCCCACTGCGCCCGAAAAAAGTAAAGCATGACTAATGCAGTTAACTTGCATTAGGATTTGAATCCGCCTATGATGCAACTCGTTTGCAATAACCATAGCGAGATTCCCATGACCGTATCCGATCCAAAGCGCGACACCCGCTTGCCCGTCACCGTTCTTTCCGGCTTCCTCGGCGCCGGCAAGACCACGTTGCTCAACCACGTGCTGGCCAACCGCGAGGGATTGCGGGTGGCGGTCATCGTCAACGACATGAGCGAGGTGAATATCGACGCCTCGCTGCTGCGCCAGGGTGCCGAGAACGCCGGCGCGGCGCTGTCGCGCACCGAGGAGAAGATGGTCGAGATGAGCAACGGCTGCATCTGCTGCACCTTGCGCGAAGACTTGCTGCTGGAAGTGCGCAAGCTCGCCGCCGACGGCCGCTTCGACTACCTGCTGATCGAATCGACCGGCGTCGGCGAGCCGATGCCGGTCGCCGCCACCTTCGATTTCGAGGATGAACACGGCGACTCGCTCAACCACCTGGCGCGCATCGACACCATGGTCACCGTGGTCGACGCGGTCAACCTGCTCGACGACTACAACAGCGTCGACTTTCTCGCCCAGCGCGGCGAGACCGCCGGCGAAGGCGATGACCGCACGCTGGCGGCGCTGCTGTCGGAGCAGATCGAGTTCGCCGACGTCATCGTGGTCAGCAAGACCGACCTGGTCGCGCCGGCGAAGCTGAAGGAAGTCCACGCGGTCATCAAGGCGCTGAATCCCGGCGCCACCATCATCGACGCCGAAAAAGGCCGGGTGCCACTGCACCTGATCCTCGGCACCGGCAAGTTCGACCTGGAGAAAGCCAGCGAGATGGCCGGCTGGGCGCAGGAACTGGCCGGCAACCACACGCCGGAGACCGAAGAATACGGCATCGCCAGCTTCGTGCTGCGCGACCGACGTGCGCTGCATCCGCAGCGCTTCGACCATTTCCTGGACCGGGACTTTCCCGGCCTGATACGCGCCAAGGGCTACTTGTGGCTGGCGACGCGGCCGGAATGGGCGGTCGCGTATTCCCGGGCCGGCAAGATCGCCTCGGTGGAGCCGGTCGGCCAGTGGGCCGAGCCCTACGACGACCGCGTCAACGAGCTGGTATTCATCGGCCGCGACATGGACCGCGCCGCGATCGAAGCCGCCTTCGACGACTGCGTCCTGAGCGATGCCGAGAACGCGGCCGGTGTCGCCGCATGGCGACGCTACGCCGATCCTTTCCCTGACTGGATGGCGGAGAGGTGATACCATCGCGGGCTTATGAAAAAATCCACCTCGATCCTCGCCCTGGCCGGCGCGCTGATGCTGGCCGCCTGCGCTCCATTCACCCCCTACAAGCCGGCCATGCCGGACACGGTTTCCAGCCTGCGCTTCATCGGCGAACAGCGGCTGCCGTGGCGCCTGCAATACAAGGACACCATGGTGGGCGGCCTGTCCGGCATCGACTACGACGCCGCCAGCGGCGAGTGGGTGATGATCAGCGACGACCGCTCGCAGCACAACCCGGCCCGCTTCTACAGCGCGCGCCTGCAATATGATGGCGACTCCTTCAAGCCGGTGGAGCTGAGCGGCGTGGCGCTGTTCCTGCAGCCGGACGGCAGCACCTATCCGTCCAAGGAAGACTACAAGCGCGCCGGCGGCGTGGTATCCGACCTCGAAACCATCCGCGTCGATCCGCAGGACGGCAGCATCTGGTACGGCAGCGAAGGCGATGTGAGCCTGGGCCTCGATCCGTTCGTGCGCCACGCCACGCGCGACGGCCGCTATCTGTCCACCCTGCCCCTGCCGCCGATGTTCACCGTATCGACTGATCACTCGTCCGGGCCGCGCAACAATCAGAGTTTCGAAGGCATGAGCTTCTCGCCGGACGGCCGCACGCTGTGGGTGTCGCTGGAAGGCCCGATGTACCAGGACGGCCCGGCGCCCGACCCGGTCAACGGCGCGGTCAACCGCATCACGCATTTCGCGCGCGACGGCAAGGTGCTGGGCCAATACGCCTATCCGCTCGACCCGATTCCGGCGGCGCCGGGCAAGGGCAAGTACGCCGACAACGGCATCTCGGAGATCCTCGCCATCGGCGCCACGCGCCTGCTGGTGCTGGAGCGCGCCGGCGTCCAGGGCGAGGACGGCAAATACACCGACTACGTGCGCATCTACGAAATCGAGGCCGACGGCGCCAGCGACATCCAGAAGCTGCCGACGCTGAAAGGCGCCTCCTACAAGCTGATGAAGAAGCGCCTGGTGCTGGATGTCGGCACGCTGAACCTGCCCATCGTCGACAATCTGGAAGGCATGTCCTTCGGTCCGGTGCTGGCCAACGGCCACGCAAGCCTGGTCTTGATCTCCGACGATAACTTCGGCAAGAACCAGGTCACGCAGCTACTGCTGTTTGAAATTATTCCCTAAGCGCTCACCAAGTGCCGGCGGTGGCGCCGCCGTCGACCGGCAGCACGGCGCCGCTGGTGAACGAGGACTCGGTGAGGTACAGCACCGCGTCCGCGATGTCCTGCACCACGCCGGTCCGGCCGCTCGGCGACAGACCTTTCAGGAAGTTCTGCGTGCCTTCGTCCGTGCCGTGCATCGGCGTGGCGATGATTCCGGGCGCCACCGCGTTGACCTTGACGTTGGACGCGGCCAGCTCCAGCGCCAGGCCGCGCGTCGCGCTGTTCAAACCACCCTTGATCAACACCGGCAGCAGCGCCGGCACCTTGACGTTAGGCTGCATCGCGACGCTGGCGGTGATGGTGACGATGTGACCCTCGCCGTTGGCGCTCATGTGCTTCGCCGCTTCCTGAGACGGATAGAAGAAGCCCAGCAGATTCGTGTTGACGATGGACGCCACATCCGCCTCGCTGTAGTCGGCGATCGGCTTGGCCAGGAAGATGCCGGCGTTATTGACCAGGATATCGACCTTGCCGAAGGCGGCGACGGCGCGTTCGAACAAAGCCTTGGCGGTGGCTGGGTCGGCGATGTCGCCGGCCACCGGCAGGAAGTTATGCGGGTTGCCCAGCTGCTCGGCGGCCTGCTTCAGGCGGTCCATGGTGCGGGCGTTGCCGACCACGTTGTAGCCGCGTTTCAGGTAAGCCTGGGCGATGCCGAAGCCGATGCCGCTCGATGCGCCGGTGACGATGACTGTTTTCATGGTGGTGCTCCTCAAAGTGGGTTGGTGTAGGAACACTGTACTCACAACGCAGGCGTTGATAAACACACGCGAATACAAGATAATTCATACAGCATGTAACTAATGAGGCTGAGATGAAGCGCTATTTCGACGATGTACTCCTGGGCAGCATCGAGTTGTTCTGTTTCGCGGCGGAGCTGGGCAGCTTCACGGCGGCGGCGCAGGCGGCCAGTGTGACGCCGGCGGCGGTCAGCCGTTCGATCGCGCGGCTGGAGGAACGCCTGGGCGTGCGCCTGTTCGTCCGCACCACGCGCCAGATCCGCCTGACCGACGGCGGCCAACGCTATTTCCAGCAATGCCGACAGGCGCTGTCGCAGTTGACCGAGGCCGAGCGCGAAGTGACCGGCGGCCAATCCCGGCCGGCAGGCGCGCTGCGCATCAGCGCGCCGACGCCGTACGCCCACTATCGGCTGTTGCCGCTGATGGGCGAGTTCCGCAAGCTGTATCCGGAGGTGACGCTGGACATCCACGTCAGCAACCGCAACATCGACTTCGCCGACGAGGGCTACGACCTGGCGATACGCGGCCGCTCGCCGGCCGATTCCAACCTGATCGCGCGCAAGCTGGAGGACGCGGAACTGGTGCTGGTCGCCTCCCCCGCCTACCTCAAGCGCGCCGGCAAGCCGAAGAACATCGAAGATCTGGCCAAACACGAATGCATACAGTTCGAATTGCCCAGCACCGGCAAGCAGATTCCGTGGACCTTCATGGTCGACGGCGCGCAGATCGACCTGCCCACCACCGGCGGCTTGTGCTGCGCCGAGGACGTGCTGGGCATCGTCACGCTGGCGCGCAGCGGCGCGGGCCTGGTGCAGACCTACCGCTACATCGTCGAACAGGACCTGGCGCGCGGCGACCTGGTGGAACTGCTGCCGCAGCACGGCGGCACGTCGCGGCCCTTCATCCTGCTGTATCCGCACGCGCGTCATTTGTCCCTGCGGGTGCGGACCTTCGTCGACTTCCTGGTGGAGAAGCTGCCGCGCTCCTAGTTGGCCGCCGCGCCGAGACTCTCAGCGAACGCCGTCCGCGCCGGATGGTGCAGCACGTCCTTGCGCCACACCAGCATGGTCTCGACGTTGGCGATATGCGGCGGCAGCGCATGCTGGCGCACCGTCTTCGCCAGCTTGCGCTGCTCGACCAGCTCCCTCGGCATCATCGCCACGCCCATGCCGGCGGCGACACAACCGAGGATGGCCTCGTAGCTGCCGAACTCCGACACCCGCGCCGGCGCCACATCGCCCTCGGCGAACCACGATTCCAGACGGCGCCTGTAGGTACAGCCGCTACGGAACGCCAGCAAGGTACGCCGTTCCAGGTCGCGGGGCGACGACACCGGCGGGTGCACATGGTTGGTGATCAGCACCAGCTCTTCCTTGAACACCACGCGCTGCGCCAGTTCCGGATGCTCGATCGGCCCGGCCACCAGCGCCAGGTCGAGCCGATGCTTCAATACGCCGTCGATCAGATGGTCGGTCGGCGCGGTGTCGAGCACCAGGTCGACCGCCGGATACATGCTGTTGAACGCGGCCAGCACCTGCGGCAGGCGCGCCGCCGCCGTCGTCTCCATCGAGCCGATGCGCAACTGGCCGGCCGGCTGCTGGTCCGGGCGCAGCGCCGCCTGCGCCTCGTCGGCCAGTTGCAGCAGGCGGTCGGCGTAGGCCAGCAGCCGTTCGCCCTCGCTGGTGATCTGCAGCTTGCGGCTGGCGCGGTGGAACAGCGTCACGCCCAGCGATTCCTCCAGCTGGGTCAGGCGCGCCGAGACGTTCGACTGCACGCGGTTGAGGCGGGAGGCGGCCAGCGTCACGCTGCCCTCCTCGGCCACGGCTTTAAAGATGCGCAGGGCGGAGAGTTCCATGATTTGATTCTTAAAAAGAGATAGATTCCTTCATTATTATTCATTTTTTTAAATAGTCAAAGGATTCTATAGTACGGTCATGAAAACCCATACCGCTCCCTCCCTGGCCATCCTGCTCGCATGCAGCTTCGCCTTCATCATCGTCCAGCTGGACGTCACTATCGTCAACGTCGCTCTGCCGCAGATCGGGCACGAGCTGGGCGCCGGCGTCACCGACCTGCAATGGGTGGTCGACGCCTACACGCTCGGCTTTGCCGTGTTCCTGCTGTCGGCCGGCGCGCTGGGCGATAAATTCGGCTCGCGCCGCACCTTCATGACCGGCTTCGCGCTGTTCACCGCCGCCTCGCTGGCCTGCGCCATGGCGCCGACCGCGATGGTGCTCAACATCTCGCGCGCCGTGCAGGGCATCGGCGCGGCGCTGCTGGTGCCTAGTTCACTGGCCATCCTCAACGCCACCTACGCCGACGACAAGGCGATGCTGGCCAAGGCCATCGCCTGGTGGACCGCGTCCGGCGGCCTGTCGATCGCGGCCGGGCCGGTGCTGGGCGGGCTGCTGATGTCGGTGGCCGGCTGGCGCAGCATCTTCTGGGTCAACATCCCGATCTGCATCGCCGGCTTCTGGCTGACCAGCCGCGTGGTGCCGGCGGCGGCCGGGCGCGATCCGCATCGCAGCCTGGATATCAAGGGCCAGCTGTTGGCGATCGTGACGCTGACGGGATTTATCGGCGCCGTCATCGAGTATGAGGCGCTGGGCTGGCAGCACTGGCTGGTCAGCGGCGGCATGCTGGTGGCGGCCGTCGCCGCCGGGGTGTTCGTCTGGGTCGAGGCGAACAGCAAGTCGCCGATGCTGCCGCTCGGCCTGTTCCGCAGCGCGCCCTTCTCCGGCGCGGTGCTGTTCGGCGTATTGATGAATTTCTCGTACTACGGGGTGATCTTCGTGTTGAGCTTTTATCTGCAAAAGGTGCGCGGCTTCAGCGTGCTGCACGCCGGGCTGGTGTTCCTGCCGCTGACCGGCACCTTCATCTTCGCCAACATCGCCAGCGGCTGGATGCAGGCGCGCACCGGGCCGCGCACGCCGATGATCCTGGGCGGCTTGATCGGCGCCTCGGGCTATGCGCTGCTGGGCTGGATCGGCATTTCCAACGACGCCACCTTCATGCAGATGCTGCCCGGCCTGGCGCTGATCCCGGCCGGCATGGGCCTCGGCGTGCCGGCGATGACCACATCGATCCTGTCCGGCGTCGAGAAGCGCCAGGCCGGCACCGCGTCGGCGGTGCTGAACACCGCGCGCCAGGTCGGCGGCGCGGTCGGCGTGGCGGTGTTCGGCGCGCTGGTGGCGGGCGGCGCCAACGCCGACATCCTCAGCGGAATTCGGCTGGCGATGGGGATATCGAGTGGATGGCTGCTGTTGGCGGCAGCGCTGGCGTTTGCGTGTATCCGTCGGCGCGATCCAGATCCAGCGCCAGTTCCGGCGAGGGCGCGGGCGTGATCTGCTCCAGCGGCGGCGGGCTTTCCTGAATCGACGGCGGCGACAGGCAGTTGTCGCAGCGGCAGCAGTGTTCGAAGCCGGGCGGGCTGTCGCCGAAGTAGTCCAGCAACAGCTTCCACCGGCAGTAGCCGCTCTGCGCGTAGGACACTATCTGTTCCAGGCCGTCGCGGTCGCGTTCATGCTTGTCGACGTAGACTTGCGCCATGCGCTCGAACTGCTCGGCCTTCGGATCGGCCGGCGCCAGCGCGTAGGCCAGCTTGCGGTCGCGCTTCAGCAGCTTGCCGTCCTTGAGCATCTTCAGGCAGATCTTCAGCTGGCTGGCCGGCATCTGCTCCACCAGCGATTTCAGCTCGGTCTCGGTGAACGAACGCTGACCCAGCGCCACGGCGGCGTCATAAACGGCGCGCAGCTCGTCGGCCGACGGGTAGTGCTTGATCAGGAAGTATTGTTGCAGGCGCTTGTCGGCGTGGTAGTACAGCAGCGTGCATTCGGCGTCGAGGCCATCGCGCCCGGCACGGCCGGACTCCTGATAATAAGCCTCCAGGTTGGCCGGCACCTGCAGGTGGATGACGAACCGGGTATCGCTCTTGTCGATGCCCATGCCGAAGGCGTTGGTCGCCACCATCACGCGGCGCTCGCCGCTCATGAACAGGTTCTGGTTCTCGCTGCGCTCCGACGCCTTCAGCTTGCCGTGGTACAGCGTGACGCTTTCGCCGGCGTCCAGCAGCAGCTGGTGCACTTCCTCGGCCGCCTTGACGGTCGCCGAGTAGATGATGCCGACACCTTCGCTGTCGCGCACCAGTTGCAGCGCGGCCGCGTATTTTTCATCTGGGTTGGTCACCTGCTTGACGCGGTAATGCAGGTTCGGGCGATAGATGCCGGTGTTGACCACCGCCATGCGCGAGCGTCCCAGCTGGCTGCGGATATCGGCGATCACTTCGTCGGTCGCGGTGGCGGTCAGGGCCAGCAACGGCGGCTTGCCCAGCGCATCGAGCGCGGCGCCGATCTCGAGGTAGGCCGGGCGGAAATCGTGGCCCCACTGCGAGATGCAGTGCGCCTCGTCGATCACCACCAGCGCGATCCTGCTCTGCTTGAGCAGCGCCAGAAACTCGGCCGTCACCAGCCGCTCCGGCGTGCAAAAAATGATGTCGGTGTCGGCGCGCTCGATGGCCTCCAGCGCCGCCTGCTCGTCGCTGCGCGACAGGCTGCTGTTCATTTGCGCGGCGCTGGCGATGCCGGCCTCCTCCAGCTTCTCCGCCTGATCCTTCATCAGCGAAATCAGCGGCGACACCACCACCGTCACGCCGTCCAGCAGACAGGCCGGCAGCTGATAGCACAGCGACTTGCCGCTACCGGTCGGCATCACGGCCAGCGTATCCTGGCCGGCCAGCACGCTTTCGATGACCAGCCGCTGGCCGTCGCGCAGTTCCTCCATGCCGAACACCTGGCGCAGCACGGTGGCGATTTGTTTTTTCTGTTTGGTTTGCGGGCTTGCCATATCCATTCCTTGGTTCAGCGGATGAGCACCGCACTGACGCCAGATTAGCCAGCGGCCGAAAATCGGTATGTACGTCAACTAACGCCCGCTCGCCGCCACATGATGCGTTGCGGAAAAGTGTGCGAGCGCAGCCGCAACTGCGGGTAGGCTGGCGGCTATCTGAATCGAAAGAGGCGACCATGGATATTCAAAAGTTCTATACGCCGCTGGTCGGCGTCAGCAGCGAGGACTGGCTGCTGGCCATCGGCGCGAGCGTGATCAGCTTCGTCGCCATCCACGGCGGCGTGGTGTTGCTGAGGAAGGCGCTGTGCCGCATGGCCGAGCGCGGCCAGGGCGGCAAGCCGCTGTCGGAACTGCTCAAGGGGACGCTGGCGCGCACCAGCAATGTCGCGGTGATCCTGATTTCGCTGCTGATCGGCGTCTCGTTGCTGGACCTGGCGCCGCCGTGGGACCAGCGGGTGCAACACCTGTCGTTCGTCGTGCTGGGGCTGCAACTGCTGCTGTACCTGGACCGCGCGGTCACCATCGGCACGCGGCGCTACTTCCAGCAGCCGCTCGACGACGACGACGCGCCGTCGACCGTCGCCAACACGCTGGTCAGCATGGGCGTCAAAGCCTTGTTGTGGGTGATCTTTTTCCTGGCGGTGCTGTCGAATTTCGGCATCAACGTCACCACCTTCGTCGCCAGCCTGGGCATCGGCGGCATCGCGATCGCGCTGGCGGTGCAGAATATCCTCGGCGACCTGTTCGCCTCGTTGTCGATCGCGGTCGACAAACCGTTCGAGGTCGGTGACGCCATCGCCGTGCTCAACACCTCCGGCACGGTCGAGCATGTCGGCCTGAAGACCACCCGCATCCGCGCCGACAGCGGCGAGCAGATCGTGATCTCCAACGCCGACCTGCTGAAGAACGTGGTACGCAACTACAAGCGCATGACCACGCGCCGCGTGCAGTTTTCGCTGCGGGTCAATCCGTCCACGCCGGCCGCGCTGGCGGCGAGCATTCCGGGCGAATTGAAAGCCATCATCGAGCAGCAGCAGGACGTGCGTTTCGAGCGCGTGCACTTGAAAGCGGTCAGCCAGGAGGCGCTGGAATTCGAGCTGGTGTTCTACATCCTCAACTCATCCTACGCAAGCTACATGGATGCGCAACAAGCCATCCTGCTGGCCGCCATGGAGAAGTTCGACCAGCTGGGCGTGACCATCAACAACCCGGCGCAGCACCTGGTGCTGGAGCGCCAGCTGCGGACCGACGCGCCGGCGTTGCGCCCCGGTCCGCCGGCGCTCAAGGTCCAGCCGCGATAAGCGCGGATCTGCCCTGCTGTCGCTTCGGCGTCATCCGGAGTTTATTATTGATCGACCAGCAAACCGCGCTCCATCGCCACCACCACGGCGTGGGTGCGCGCGGTGGCGCCCAGCTTGTGCAGCAACTGTTTCATGTGCGACTTGACGGTGCCGGCGGTGATGCCGAGTTCGCGCGCGATCAGCTTGTCCGAGCTGCCGCGCGCCAACACCCGCAACACATCGGTTTCGCGCGGCGTCAGCACGTCGCGCTCGAACGAGCCGGCCACGTTGCGGTGCGCGGTCTCGCATAGATAGCGGTTGCCACGGCTCAGCATGCGCACGCCGTCGACCAGTTCGGCGGCGTCGCAGCCTTGCAGCAGGTAGCCGTGCACGCCGTGTTCGATGGCGTGACGGATTTCCCATTCCTTGTCCTGCGTGGTCAGCACCAGCAGCCGGGTCAGCTGGCCGGTGTGGCGCGGCGGCGCTTCGCGCGCCGCGCGCAGGCCGCCTTCGTAGTCGGTGACGATCACGCAGGCGCCGCCTTGCGGCGCGCACCGATGCGGATCGTTCAGTACGGAGAAGTCATCCTGCCCGGACAGCACGGCGTGCAATCCCGCACGCATGATGGGACAGGAATGCTGCAGATACACCTGGATCGTGCGGTGGGAAACTGGCATCGCTGTTACTCCGGGTTGACCAGGATCACCGGCTCTTTGCCCTTGTCCTTGAGCAGGAACACCAGGAACTTGGCCGGCTTGGTCTTGCTGGCGTTGCGGCCGACGGTGTGCAGGTCGTCCGGGCCTTCATAGAAAGTCTGGCCCGGCTTCAGCGTGACTTCCTTGCCGCCCTTGACGCCCATCACGATCGAGCCCTCCAGCACGTAGATGAACCCGTGCGCGTCGTGGCGATGCACCGGATCGAAGCCGCCGGGTGGATACACGACGGTCAGCATCAGCACTTCCTTGCCCGGCACGTTGGCCAGGTCTTTCGACAGCAGCGCGGCCACCACCGGATCGGTGGCGGTCGCGGCGGTCGCCAGCTGCGCCGTCGCCAGTGCGGCGGCGGCCAGCAGGGTCTTGATTCGGATCATCGTGTTCCCCTCAGGCCAAGTTGGCTTTGTCGAGGCCGAACGGCTTGTCGAACGAACCGGGCACGAACTTGGCCGCGATGTTGACGCGATTCCACGCGTTGATCGACGCCACGGCGAAGCTCAGGTCCGAAACTTCCTTTTCCGACAGCTGGCCGCGCACGCGGTCGTAGATGTCCTCCGGCACGCCCTGCTCCGGCAGCTTGGTCAGCACTTCGGTCCACGCCAGCGCGGCGCGTTCGCGCGGCGCGAACAGCGTCGATTCGCGCCACGAGGCCAGGTGGTGCAGGCGCAGCGGACGCTCGCCGTGGATGGTGGCTTGCTTGATGTGCATGTCGAGGCAGAAGCCGCAGCCGTTCAGCTGCGAGGCGCGGATCGACACCAGGTCGCGGATCGATTCCTCGATGGTGCTGCCCTTGAACGCGGTGTTGAACTCGATGAGCTTCTTGAACAGTTCCGGCGATTCGGCCTGGTAATTGAAACGTTGCGTCATGATGACCTCCTTGGTGTGCCCCCAGTGCGGCTGGGAATTCCGGTTGCGACTGTTCGCAATACAGAACCAAGTTTAGGTAAACACGCTTCAGTGCGGTAGGCCTGTGACAGGCCTTACAGTGGTGCCCGTTCGGCACCAATCGCCAGGCTTAGCCGGCGTCGACCGTGGTGACGATCTTCAGGCCGCCCTTCAGCGTCAGCGTCACCGGCGTCTTCTCGGCGATCTCGGCCAGGCGCGCTTTCTGCGCTTGGTCCACCTCGCCGTGCAAGGTCAGCGTGCGCTTGACCTGCAGGCCGCCGTCGGCGTCGGGCGCCAGGTGCATCGCCACGTCGACCGCGTCCAGCGGCCACTGCTTGCGGTCGGCGTACATGCGCAGCGTGATCGCGGTGCACGCGCCCAGGCCGGCCAGCAGGAAATCATACGGCGCCGGCCCGCTGTCGGCGCCGCCGTTGCGCGGCGGCTCGTCGCCGACCAGCGCGTGGCCGCCGACTTCGATCGTGGTGTGATAGGTGTCCTTGCCGATGTGTGCAACGCCGCTGGCCATGTGCCGCTCCTTGAAGAGTAAGGTGCTTATTCTAGCGTGCCCAAGCTTGGCGAGGAGAAGCGATTGCGGTATTCCGAAGGAGAGATGCCGAGGTTGCGCTGGAAGGTGAGGCGCATGCGGTCCTCGTCGCCGAAGCCGCACTGGCGCGCCACCTGGTCGATATGCTTGTCGGATTCCTCCAGCAGACGGCGCGCCGCTTCCAGCCGGAAAATCTCCACCGCCTTGGCCGGTGTGCGTCCGGTCTTTTCCTTGTAGACGCGGGCGAAGTTGCGCGGGCTCATGCTGACCCGCGCCGCCAGCGCATCCACCGTCAGGCCGTCGCTGCCGAGATGGTCGGTGATCCACAGATGCAGGTCGTCGAAGGCCGCGCCGTCCTGCACCTGCGCCTGCAACAGGCTGCTGAACTGCGCCTGTCCGCCGGGCCGCTTGACGAACACCACCAGCTCGCGCGCCACCTGCAACGCCAGTTGCCGGCCGCAATCGGCCTCCACCAGCGCCATCGACAGGTCGATGCCGGCGGTGACGCCGGCCGAGGTCCAGACATTGCCCTGCTGGACGAAGATCGCGTCGCGGTCGGTGGTCACCGAGGGATGCACCTGTTCCAGCCGGTCCGACATCGCCCAGTGGGTGGCGGCGCGCTTGTTGTCCAGCAGTCCAGCCTGGGCCAGCATGAACGCGCCGCTGCAGACGGACGCGGTGCGCCGCGCGTGCTTCGACGCTTCGCGCAGCCACGCGATCAGCAGGCCGGAGTGCTCGATCACCTGTTCGATGTGCGGCGAGCCGGGCACGATGATGGTGTCGATTTCCTGGCCGGCGAAGTCGGACAGCGGCCGGGTGTGCATCGGCACGCCTTCGAGCGTCTGCACCAGCCCGCCCTCCAGGCTGACCGTGTGGCGGATATATTCAGGGGAGCCGCGCTCGGCCAGCCAGCGGCAGGCGCTCCAGAACACCGTCTGCGGTCCGGCCATGTCCAGCATGCACATGCCGGGAAAGGCGACAAACAGCACCAGGCGCTGCTGCGTCAGGGAGTTGGGCGGGATATGCTGTTTATTGGACATTGCCGGGGAATTCTTTCATTAATATCATTGACTGTCAATCAACAACCAAGGCGCAGCGCCGCCATTGGTGCCTGGCGTGCACCAGTGTAAATCCCGCCACGGACCTACCGCCGCGCGGCGCACCGGCCTACACTGAATCTCATACCGCATCCCTCGCGGTGCAACTGGAGAGCATCATGAAAATCGTAATCATCGGCGGTACTGGACTCATCGGCAGCAAGACCGTCGCCCTGCTGAAGCAGCGTGGCCATGAAGTGATCGCCGCCTCGCCGGCGTCGGGCGTCAATACGCTGACCGGCGAAGGCCTGGCCGAGGTGCTGGCCGGCACCGACATCGTGGTCGACGTCGCCAACTCGCCGTCGTTCGCCGACGACGCGGTGCTGGAATTCTTCACCAAATCCGGCACCAACCTGCTGGCGGCCGAAGCCGAAGCCGGCGTCAAGCACCACGTCGCGCTGTCGGTGGTCGGCACCGACCTGCTGTCCGAGAGCGGCTACTTCCGCGGCAAGATCGCGCAGGAAAAGCTGATCCGCGCATCCGGCATGCCCTACACCATCGTGCACTCGACGCAGTTCTTCGAATTCCTCGGCGGCATCGCGGCCTCGGCCACCGCCGGCGAGGACGTGCACCTGTCGCCGGCGCTGATACAGCCGATCTCGTCGGACGACGTGGCCGCCGCCATGGCCGACATCACGCTGGCCGCGCCGGTCAACGGCATCGTCGAGATCGCCGGCCCGGACCGCATGCGCCTGTCGGACCTGGTGCAGAAATACCTGGTCTCGATCAAGGACCCGCGCAAGGTCGTGGCCGATGAGCACGCGCGCTACTTCGGCGCCGAGCTGAAGGAAACCACGCTGGTGCCGGTCAGCGGCAAGGAACGCCTGGGCGCGATCCACATCGACAGCTGGTTGAACCGCTAATTTGCGCAACGGCGCGGCCGGTCCGCGCCCGGAGAAGCTATGAAACCACTCACGCCGCCACCGGTGACCCTGCTCGACAAATATGTCGGGCCGGAGGTGCTGCCGCTGTACACCGCCCGGGTCCGCGTGACCGGCGGCGCGACCGGACACGCGCGCGCCTCCGGTGTCGCGCGCTCGGACGATGGCAACCTCGACCTGCAACTGCGGCTGCCGCCGGAGCTCGGCGGCGACGGCGGCGGCACCAATCCGGAACAGCTGTTCGCCGCCGGCTACGCCGCCTGCTTCCACGGCGCCATGAGTCTGCTGGCGGCGCGCGACGGGCTGTCGGTGGCCGGCTCGGCGGTCGAGGTCGCGGTGACCTTCGCGCGCGATCCGATGGACGGCTTGTTTTTGCTCAGCGCCGACGTTAGAATCCACCTGCCCAGCCTGCCCAAGGCCACGGCCGAGGAATTGGTGCGCAACACCGAGCGTTTGTGTCCGTACACAAAGATGACGCTACATGGCATTAACAGTGCAGCAACAATCGCGACACACTCGTAAAAGGTCGTAAATCAAAAAAGTTTCCGTTGGCGAACAGGTAAAATAGCAACATTCAAGCTATTTTAGAGACCACCTGCCCCCAACCATGCAAAAGCTATTGATGACCTGCTGCCTCACCGGCGGCGCCCTGCTGTTAGCTCCTCCAGACACTTTGGCCCAAACCGATACCGCCAGCAAGGCGACCAGCGATAAAAAGCCGGTCACAAAAGCCCAGCCAGTTGCAGAACCCCCCACCACGCCATCCGTCACGGTCGCCGGCGAACGCCCGACCAACCGCATCGACCGCCAGGTCTACGATGTGAAGTCGGACGTCTCCAGCACCAACGGCACCGCCGCCGACGCCCTCAACAACGTGCCGTCGGTCGCGGTCGATCCGGACGGTTCGGTGACGCTGCGCGGCAGCAGCAACGTGCAGATCCTGGTGGACGGCAAGCCGTCGGCCATGCTGCAAGGCGAAAACCGCGGCGCCGCGCTGCAGGCGATGGCCGCCGACGACATCGAATCGGTGGAAGTGATCAACAATCCCGGCGCGCAGTTCGGCAACGAAGCCGGCGGCGGCCCGATCCTGAACCTGGTGATGCGGCGCAACCGCAAGCCGGGCGGCTTCGCCACCGTCAACGGCAACGCCGGTACGGCCGGCCGCTACAACAGCGCCGTCAACGGCACCTACAACGAAGGCCCGTGGGGCTTCCAGGGCAGCGCCAACGTACGCCACGACGGCCGCAACTCGACCGCCGAAGTCACGCGCGAGCGGCTCGACCCGGCCACCGGCGCCTTCGTGCCGAGCAGCCAGTCGTCGGTCAGCCGAGGGCTGAACGACATGGCCGGCGTGAACGGCACCGTCAGCTACAACCTCGGCACCACCGACACGCTGACCGGCAGCGCCAATTACAGCAGCCGGGGCAACGACCAGCGCTCGACCGACCACTACCTGAACGGCGCCACCGCGCTGATCCCGGCCAGCGACTACGTGCGCACCACCGCGCGCAGCGGCGACAGCAAGAACTTCGGCTGGGGCGGCCGCTACGACCACAAGGGCGAGCTGCCGGGCGAAACGCTGAAGATCGACCTGCGCGTGTCGGCGTCGGAGAACGACAGCGACAGCGCCTACGCCAACGACTACCTCGGCGACACCCAGCCCGACACCCGCGCCAACCAGCACAGCAACAACAGCGTGCACATCGTCGACTTCACCGGCGACTACGAACGACCGCTGGCGGGCGGCTCGCTGAAGGCCGGCTACAAGGCCGCCACCAACACCAGCAGTTTCGACACGCTGTACACCGACATCGACACCGTGACCGGCGCCGCGCGCGTCAACATGGGCCGCACCAACAGCTACGAGCTGGAGGAAACCACGCTGGCGCTGTACGGCAGCTACCAGATGCGCCTGAACGACCGCTGGGGCGCGCTGGCCGGCCTGCGCGCCGAGTACACCGACATGGACATCCACCAGATCACCGGCAACGTCGAAGCCAAGAACAACTATATAAACTATATACCGAGTTTCTTCGCCACCTACAAGGCGACCGAAACGGCGAACATGCGCTTCGCCTACGCGCGCCGGATCCGCCGTCCGAACGCCAACGACCTGAATCCGTACGTGACGTACCGCGACGAATTCAACGTCTCGTCGGGCAATCCCAACCTGAAGCCGACCAAGACCGACTCGTTCGAAGTGGGCTACGAGACCAAGATGTACGGGCTGGAGACCAATCTGCGCGGCTACTACCGGCGCGACACCGACGCCATCGTCGACTACCGCACCTTCATCGGCAACAACGTGCTGCTGACAACCAAGCAGAACGGCGAAGGCAGCCATTCGAGCGGGCTGGAATTCACGGTCAGCGGCAAGCTGACGCCGTCGCTGACCCTGAACACCAGCGGCAATCTGGCGCGCAGCGAGCAGACCACGCAGGACAGCACCGGCGCGCTGGTCACGCGCACCGCCAACTCGCTGAGCGGCCGAGCGCGCCTGAACTACCAGTACAACGCCGCCAACCAGATCCAGATGGCGTTGCAAATGATGGGCAAGACCCTGTCGGGCCAGGGTTACCGCTCGCCGAACCACACCTTCAACATGAGCTGGCGCCACACGGTGACGCCGCAGTTGAGCCTGGTGGCCAACGTCACCGACCTGTTCAACACCAACAAGATGGAGACGGTGGTCAACAGCAGCACGCTGCGCGAGACCAGCACCCGGCGCTTCGACGGCCGCGTGTTGTACGTCGGCCTGTCGTACCGCTTCGGCGGCGCCTCCAGCTCGGGCGAATCGAAGGACGAGCCACCGCGCTTCGGTCCAGGCCGTGGTCCCGGCGGCCCGGGCGGCCCCGGCGCACCAGGCGGCCCATCGCCCGACGCCTGAAAACTCCGGGGTCAGAGCTAAAAACTGGACACGGGCTCTACCGTAGCGACCGCTACGGTAGAGCCCGTGTCCAGTTTTTAGCTCTGACCCCGGATTATGCGCAGTCGTTGCAGACCACCTGGATCGACATCTGCGGCAGCATGCGGTCGAAGCCGGCGCTGCGGGCTTGCTGGTACAGCGTTTCGCTGAACTGCTTGTCCGCCACCACCATCACCTTCGCACACACGCGGCAACAAAACGCGTAGGATGACGGTGGCAACACCTCCGGCGCCAGCCGGTAGCGCGACTTCGCAGTGGCTTCGTCAGCGCGCCGCTCGCGCTGCAACAGCCCGCTGTGCTCCATCTCGTTCAGCACGCGGTAGATCGTTCCCAGGCTGACGCTCAATCCGATTTCGACGAAATGCTGGAAGATCTGCTCGGCCGCCAGCGGTTCGTCCGGGTGCTGGTGCATCACCTGCAATACGCAGACGCGGGCGCTGGTCGGCCGCATCCCCAGCTTGCGCAACTGCGCAAACACATAGGCGTCGTTGTGCCGGGGGGCCTGATAAGGGAATAACTGAGCTTTTTCCATGTGCCTCGGGTAGAGATCTGATGCGGCGCTCCGCTGCGGATTGCCGCGCAACCGGCGGATCATAATGAACCAAGCATTAACCGATCATTAAGCGGTTGCGGCAAAGCGACGTAATCAAAAAATAAATGTTTTTCGTTGCGGCCCGGCCTCAATGCAAATAAAAATGCGATTCGTTCTCATTTATATTTGCGATTGGAAAACACATGCAACACACGTCACGCCCACGCCTGTCCCCGCTGAATTTGATGCTGCGCCTGGCCTTCGCCGGCGCCGCCACCACCGGCGCCCTGGCCCACGCCGCCGAAGCCGAACAGAAAACCGACGCCACGCTGCCGAGCGTCACCGTCACCGGCCACAGCGACGCCGACGCCTATCTGGTCAAGCGCACCACCGCCGGCACTAAGACCGATACCGCCATCCGCGACCTGCCGCAGACCGTCACCATCATCAACCAGGCGCTGATCAAGGACCTCAGCATGCAGAGCATGGCCGACGTGGTGCGCTATGTGCCGGGCATCGGCATGGCCAACGGCGAGGGCAACCGCGATTCGCCGATCTTCCGCGGCAGCGCCAGCGCTTCCGGCGACTTCTACATCGACGGCGTGCGCGACGACGTCGAGTATTACCGCGATCTGTACAACGTCGAGCAGGTCGAGGCGCTGACCGGCCCGAATGCGATGATCTTCGGTCGCGGCGGCTCGGGCGGCGTGATCAACCGCGCCACCAAGCAGGCCAACTTCGACGCGCCGGTGCGCGCCGCCGACCTGACCCTCGGCAGCCAGCAGAAACGCCGCCTGACGGTCGATGTCGGCCAGGCCATCAGCGACACCGTGGCGCTGCGCGTCACCGGCCTGGTCGAGGATTCCGAAGGCTATCAGCGCAATGCGACGCTGAAACGCTACGGCATCAACCCGACCGTGGCGATCCGCCCCAACCGCGATACCCGCATCGTGCTGGGCTATGAACACTTCGAGGACAAGCGCGCCACCGATCGCGGCGTGCCGTCGCTCAACGGCCGTCCGCTGGACCTGCCGGTCGACACCTTCTTCGGCGACGCCAACCCGGATACCCGCCCCACCCGCCTCAACTCGGACGCGCTCAGCAGCCTGATCGACTTCGACTTCGGCAACGGCATGCACCTGTCGAACAAGACCCGCTACACCGACTACGACAAGTTCTACCAGAACTACAACGCCGGCGCGCTCAACACCAGAACCAATCTGGTGCCGATCTCGGCCTACAACAACCATCAGTGGCGCAAGAACCTGTTCAACCAGACCGACCTGACCTTCGACCTGCAAACCGGCGCCATCAAGCACAAGATCCTGACCGGCCTGGAACTTGGCAAGCAGGACACCGATTACCTGCGCATGACCGGCCTGTTCGCCGGCAACGCCGCCAGCGTCAACGTGCCGCTGGCCAGCCCGGACGGCACGCTGCCGGTCAACTACATCCTCGGCGGCAGCTCGGCCGACCGCGACGGCAACAGCAGCGCCAAGATCGCCGGCGTCTACATCCAGGACCAGATCGAGCTGAGCCCGCAATGGCAACTGATCGCCGGCCTGCGCTACGACAGCTTCAAGCTCGACTACCACAACAACGTCGCCGGCGGCGTGCGCGCGCTGCCGGCCGGTCCGGCCGACTTCTCCAGCGACGACAACCTGGTCTCGCCGCGACTCGGCCTGGTGTTCAAGCCGGCGCCGGCCGCGACCTTGTACGCCAACTACAGCGTGGCGTCGTTCCCGCGCGGCGGCGATCAGTTAAGCAGCTTGAACAGCATCAACCAGGGCTTGAAGCCGGAGAAGTTCATCAACTACGAAATCGGCGGCAAGCTGGAGATCAATCCGGACCTGCTGGCGACCTTGGCGGTGTATCGCCTCAAGCGCAACAACGTCGCCGTGACCAACCCGGTCACCGGCATCGCCGACCGCTTGGTCGACGGCCAGCGCACCAACGGCGTGGAACTGGGCATCAACGGCAAGCTCACCAGCGCCTGGAGCATCAACGGCGGCTACGCCCACCAGGACGCCAAGCTGCTGGCCACCGCGTCGGCCACCGCGCTCAACGGCGCCATCGTCGGCATGGTGCCGAAGAACACCATCTCGCTGTGGAACCGCTACGACTTCCTGCCGCAGTTCGGCGCGGGTCTGGGCGTGAGCCGCCGTTCCGACATGTTCGCCTCGACCAGCAACACCGTGGTGCTGCCGAGCTACACGCGCGTGGACGCGGCGCTGTTCTACACCGTCAACGCCAACTACAAGCTGCAGGTCAATGTGGAAAACCTGACCGACAAGAAGTACTACCAGTATGCGAACGGTGACAACAACATCACCCCTGGCTCGCCGCGCGCCTACCGCGTCAGCCTGCACGCCAACTTCTAAGAAGGCGTGACGCCGATCGCCCGGTCCCGGCCGGGCGATCAGTTCTTGCGGAAAGAAAACGCCGCAGGCAACACCGACAGCACCACCATCCCCAGCACTACCGCCGTCAGGTTGTTGTTCACCCACGGAATCGCGCCGAACACGTAACCGGCCAGCAGCAGCGAGCCGACCCACAGCGCGGCGCCGACGACGTTGTAGAGGAAGAAGATACGCGGCGGCATGGCGCCCAGCGCGGCCACGAACGGCGCCAGCGTGCGCACGATCGGCACGAACCGCGCCAGGATGACGGTCTTGCCGCCATGGCGGTCGAAGAATTCATGGGTGCGGCGCAGATGCTCGGGCTTGATGAATTTGATGCGGCTGGCATCGACCGCCCGGCGCCGGACCACGCTGCCGACGGCGAAATTGAGCGCGTCGCCGCTGGCGGCAGCAATGAACAGCAACACCAGCAGATACCACGGGTCGAACAAACCCTTGGCGGCCAGCGCGCCGGCGACGAACAACAGCGAGTCGCCCGGCAGGAAAGGCATGACCACGACCCCGGTCTCGATGAAAATCACCGCGAACAGGATCAGGTACACCTAGGCGCCGTGCGCGGCCACCAGCTCCGCCAGATGCACGTCCAGATGCAGCGCCCACGCCGACGCCAACGCAAAAAATTCCTGCATATCACTCCCTTGGATTAAGCGGCCGCCGGCAGGCGCACCGTCACAACGAGACCCACGCCGCTGGCGTTGCTCGACAATTCGATCTCGGCCCCATGGCCGTCGACCACGTTTTTGACGATCGACATCCCCAGCCCGCAGCCCCACAGCGCGTTGCCGTCCGGCCGGTAGAAGCGGTCGAACAGACGTGCGCGCTCGGCCGGCGGCACCCCGGGGCCGTTGTCGCTGACCCGCAGGCACGCCCGGCCGTGTTCGCGTGCGACCGCCACATCGACCTGCCCGCCCGCTTGCGTGTAGCGCAGCGCGTTGTCGACCAGATTGCTCAGCATGACCTTGAAGCCTTCGACGTGCACCTGGGCCACCAGGCTGGACGCGTCCTCGGCGATGCCGAGGTCGATGCCCTTGGTTTCGGCGTGGATGGCGTGATCCGACACCACCGTCTGCGCCAGCGCCAGCAGGTCGCACGGCAGGCGCGGCGGTGGCGCCTGGGTCTGCTCGTGCCGGGCCAGCGTCAGCAACTGCTGCACCAGATGGGTCGAGCGGTCGAGACGCTCGTGCAGCTTGCGGAACGATTCCGCGCGCGCCGCTTCGTCGCCGGCGCGTTCGGCCAATTGCAATTGCAGCTTGAGCGCCGTCAGCGGCGAGCGCAGCTCATGCGCCGCGTCGGCGACGAAGTTGCGCTGGGCCGACATGGCGCTGTCGATCTTGATCAACAGGCTGTTGAGCGATGCGGCGATCGGCATCAGTTCCGGCGGCAGGCCGTCGGTGTCGAGCGGTTGCAAGGCGCTGGCCGAACGCCCGCGCACCGCCTGCGCCAGCCGCTCCAGCGGACGCAAGGCGGCGCCGACCACCACCCAGATCATCACCGCCAGCGCCGGCAACAGCAGCAGCAACGGCGGCATCACCCGCAACGCCATATGCGCCGCGACCCGCTTGCGCACCGCGATCGGCTGCGCCACCTGGACGAAATAGCCGGCGCGCACTTCCGCATACACGCGCCAGCGTTCGCCCCGGGCCGCGATGGTGCGGTAGCCGGTGGCCTCCTGACGCGGCAAGGCGTGCGACGGTTCGGACACATAGATCCTGGCGCCGTCGCGATTCCAGACCTGCGCCAGCACCACGTCGTCGAAGTCCGGCTCCACCGGGATCCGCACCGCGTCCGACATCTGCAACGGCAAGGCCCACGCCACCTGCAACAGGCGCAGGTCGGACTGCTCGTCCGCCTCGTGGTCGGCCAGGCGATACAACATGAAGGTGGCGACCAGCGTGCACAACAAGGTGCCGGACAGCAGGCCGATCAACAAGCGCGCGCGGATCGATTTCATACGACGCTTGCCAGCTTGTAGCCGACGCCGCGCACATTCTTGATGAAATCCGTGCCCAGCTTCTTGCGCAGATGGTGGATGTAGACATCGATGGCGTTGCTCTCGATTTCCTGGCCCCAGCCGTACACCTTGTCCTCCAGCTGCATCTTCGACACCACGCTGCCGGGATTTTCCAGCAGCGCCCGCAGCAGCGCGAACTCGCGCGCGGACAAGGTCAGTGGCGCGCCGTCGAGGCTGGCCTCGTGCGCGGCCAGGTCGATGGTCAGTCCGCGGTGCGTGACCACCGAGTTGGTATGGCTGCCGCGCCGGCGCAGCACCGCGCGCACGCGCGCCAGCAGTTCGTCGACGTTGAAGGGTTTGATCAGATAATCGTCGGCGCCGGCGTCCAGTCCTTCGACCCGCGATGCGGTGGCGTCGCGAGCCGTGACGATCAGCACCGGCGTGTTGCCGCCCTGCGCCCGATGGCGGCGCAACACGTCCATGCCCTGTCGCTTGGGCAGGCCGAGATCGAGCAACAGCAGATCGTAGATGCCGTGCCGGATCGACAGCTCGGCCGCGACGCCGTCGCGCACCCAGTCCACCGCGTAGCACTCGCCGCGCAAGGCTTCCTCCATGCTTTCGCCGATCATCGGATCGTCTTCTATCAACAGTATGCGCACGGCTATCCTCTACGGCCATTTTCCGAATCGCAGTGTAGAACGGGCTTCATTAAGCCACCATTAACGCCGCGCGCGGCGAAATTTCAGTCCGCGTTTAATGCGGGGTTAATGCAAAGCCCGATAGCATCCGCTGCACATCAACGCTGTCCCGCCTTCCCATGCCTCCTCTGAAAAAAACAATATTGTTCCTGATCCCGCTGGCCTGCGCCGGCGCCGCTTTGGCGTTCAGCTTGCGCAGCGCGCCGGCCGACGCGCCCAAGCCGGCCAAGATCGCCCTGGTCAGCCTGACCGAGGCGCGGCGCCAGGATCTGCCGCTGGAACTGAGCGCGCAGGGTCACCTGGTCGCGCTCAACATCGTCGACGTGCGACCGCAGCTGACCGCCACCATCACCGCCATCCACTTCAAGGAGGGCGACGAGGTCAAGGCCGGCCAGCTGCTGTTCACGCTGGACGGCGCCGACGCCAACGCGGCGCTGCAACGGGCGAAGGCGCTGGCGGCCCAGACCCAGGCGCAGCTGGTCGACGCCAACCGCGATTTCGGCCGCGCCACCACGCTGGTCAAGTCCAACTTCATTACTTCCAGCGCGGCCGACACGGCATCCAGCAAGGTCGATGCGCTGAAGGCCCAACTCAAGGCGGCGCAGGCCGATATCGAAAGCGCGCGGCTGGCCGTAAGCCACACCCGCATCGTGGCGCCGTTCGACGCCACCAGCGGCGCGGTGGCGGTGCATCCGGGCAGCCTGGCCCAGACCAGCGCCACCGCGCCCCTGGTGACGCTGGCGCAATTCACGCCGATCGGCGTCGAGTTCAACTTGCCGCAGCAGGACTTGCAGGCGATCCTGCGCGCGCGCCAGGGCGGGCCGGTCAAGGTGTACATCGACGGGCCGGACGGCGCGCCCATCGCCGGGGAGCTCAGTTTCATCAACAACATCGTCAACAGCGACACCGGTACCATCGCGCTGAAGGCGACCGTGCCCAATCGGAACCGGACCTTGTGGCCGGGCGCCTACGCCCGCATCACCGTGCTGGCGGGGCTGGACAAGGACGCGGTGGTGCTGCCGCCGCAAGCGCTGCTGGAGGGGCCGCAAGGCCGCTTCGTCTACCTCGGCGCCGGCGGCAAGGCGACGCGGCAAGCGGTGACGCTGCTGCGCGTCCAGGGCGGCCAGGCGGTGGTCACCGGCATTGCCGGCGGCGCCAGCGTGGTGCTGGAAGGCGGCGCCAATCTGCGCGACGGCGATCCGATCCGCGTCGCTGCGCCGGCCAATGCGACCAGCACGGCCACCGCAAGCAGCGCCGCCAGGCCGGCCGGGGTGACGCCATGAACATCGCCGCCTTCTGCCTGCGCCGTCCGATCGCCACGCTGCTGGCCTGGCTGACCATCATCGTCGGCGGCGCCGCCTGCTGGCTGCAACTGCCGCTGGCCGCGCTGCCCAATTACGACACACCCACCATCCAGGTCACCGCCAAGCTGTCCGGCGCCAGCCCGGACACCATGTCGACCTCGGTGGCGACGCCGCTGGAAAAACAATTCACCGCCATCCCCGGCCTGCTGTCGACCACCTCCAGCAGCATCCAGGGCGAGACCCAGATCACGTTGGAATTCGACCCGAGCCGCAATATCGACGCCGCCGCCGGCGACGTCCAGGCCGCGCTGTACCGCGCCACCCGCACGCTGCCGACCGAAATGACGACGCCGCCGTCCTACCGCAAGGTCAACCCGGCCGACGCGCCGGTGCTGCTGATCGGCCTCGACTCGCCGTCGCTCAAGCTGACCGAGTTGAACGGCTACTCGGACAACCTGATCGTGCCCGCGCTGTCGACGTTGAGCGGCGTGGCGCAGGTAACGGTCAACGGTCAGAAGCGCTACTCGGTGCGCATCGAAGTCGATCCCGACCGCCTGGCCGCGCTGAACCTGACGCTGGACGAGGTCAGCGCGGCGCTGAAGGCCGCCAACTCCAACGCGCCGCTGGGCCAGTTCGACAGCAGCCGCCAGATGATGACGCTGAAGATGCCGCCCGGCCTGATGAAGGCGAACGACTTCGCCGCGCTGATCGTGGCCGCGCGCAACGGCCGCAACATCCGCCTGACCGACTTCGCCACCGTGCTCGACAGCATCGAGAACACCCAGAACACCAGCTCCATCAACGGCAAGGACGCGATCCTGCTGCAGGTGCAGCGGCAACCGGGCGCCAACACCGTCGCCACCATCGACGCCATCCGCGCCATGCTGCCGCGCCTGGCCAGCCAGATGCCCGGCTCGGTGCGCATCCAGCTGCTGAACGACCGCTCGACCTCGATCCGCAACGCCATCCACGACGTCAACCTGACCATGCTGCTGACCATCGCGCTGGTGGTGCTGGTGATCCTGCTGTTCCTGCGCCAGCTGGCGGCGACGCTGATCCCGGCGATCAGCCTGCCGGTGTCCTTGCTGGGCACCTTCGGCCTGATGTTCGCGCTCAATCTCAGCCTGGACAATATCTCGCTGATGGGTCTAACCATCGCGGTCGGGCTGGTGGTGGACGACGCCATCGTGGTGCTGGAAAACATCATGCGCTACATCGAAGAAGGCATGGCGCCGTACGACGCGGCGGTGCGCGGCGCCGGCGAGGTGGCGTTCACCGTGGTCTCGATCTCGGTGTCGCTGGTGGCGGTGTTCATCCCGATCTTCTTCATGCCGGGCACGATCGGCCTGCTGTTCCATGAATTCGCGGTGGTGGTGGCGCTGGCGATCGCGGTGTCGGCGGCCGCCTCGCTGACGCTGATCCCGGTGCTGGTGCCGAAGTTCATCAAGGTGGCGCAGCTGCACCGCCCCGCCCCGGCCTGGAGCCGCGCCTTCGAGGCCGGTTTCCAGCGCGTGCTGGACCTGTACGCGCGTGCGCTGGAGTGGGCGCTGGCGCGCCACACGCCGGTGCTGCTGGCGGCGCTGGCCACCTTCGGCCTGACCGCGTGGCTGTACACCAGCGCCCCCAAGGGCTTCTTTCCGCAGGAGGACACCGGCCAGATCTCAGCCAACGTCGAGGCGGCGCAGGACATGTCGTACGAAGGCCGGCTGGCGGTGCTGAAGCTGCTGCAACAGGCGATCATGGCCGACGCCAACGTCACCGACGTGGTGGCCAAGGTCGACCACGACACCACCTCGTTCTACATCACCCTGAAGGACGCGGCGCTGCGCCCGGCCATGCCGGCGGTGCTGGCCGGCCTGCGCAAGTCCACCGCCTTCCTGCCCAACATCCAGGTGTTCTACAGCCCGGTGCAGAACCTGAAGATCGGCGGACGCGGCTCGAAGAGCACCTACCAGTACACGCTGCAGTCGGTCAGCCCCGGCGACCTGAACCTGTGGTCGGCCAAGCTGATCGCCGAACTGAAAAAAGGCGACGTGCTGGTCGGCCTGAACAGCGACGCCCAGTACGACGGCCTCGACGCGCGCATCGAGGTCGACCGCGAGCAGGCCGCCACCATGGGCGTCGACATGGCCAGCGTGCGCAACACGCTGTACGCCGCCTACGGCACGCGCCAGGTCTCGACCATCTACGCGCCGGAGGACAGCTACCAGGTCATCATGGAGCTGGCCGACCAGTTCCGCCGCGACGAGGCCAGCCTGGCCAGGATCCAGGTGCGCAACGCCGCCGGCAACCTGGTGCCGTTCAGCGCCTTCAGCACCGTCAGCCGCGCGCGCGGCACGATGGCGGTCAACCACCAGGGCCAGCTGCCGGCGGTGACGATCTCGTTCGACCTGGCGGCCGGCAAGTCGATGTCCGACGCCACCGCCGCCATCGCCGACGCCCAGCAGCGCATCGGCCTGCCCTCCTCCATCTTCGGCGCCTACGCCGGCGCGGCGGCGCTGTTCCAGCAATCGCAGAACAGCCAACTGTGGCTGATCGCGATCGCCATCGCGGCGATCTACGTCATTCTCGGCATGCTGTACGAGAGCTGGATCCACCCGGTCACCATCCTGCTGGGGGTGCCGTCGGCGGCGGTCGGCGCGCTGCTGGCGCTACGGCTGGCGGGACTGGAATTGAGCTTCATCGCCATGATCGGGATTTTGCTGCTGGTCGGCGTGGTCAAGAAGAACGCCATCATGATCATCGACTTCGCGCTGGAGGCGCAGCGCGGCGGCCTGGCGCCGCAGGACGCGGTGCGTCAGGCCTGCCTGTTGCGCTTCCGCCCGATCATGATGACCACGTTGTGCGCCATCATGGGCGCGTTGCCGATCGCGCTCGGCCTCGGCGCCGGCGCCGAACTGCGCCAGCCGCTGGGCATCGCCATCGTCGGCGGCCTGCTGTTCTCGCAGCTGATCACGCTGTTCATCACGCCGGTGCTGTTTCTCTGGTTCGACCGGCTGGGGCGGCGTCCGGCGCGGCTTCCGGTGGAAACAGCACCGTCACACTGAGACCGCGTCCAGCCTCGGTGTCGGCCAGGCTGATCTCGGCGCGATGGTTGTCGGCGATGTTGCGCACGATCGACAAACCGAGGCCGCAACCCCAGGCCTGCTGGCCGTCGGGACGGAAAAAGCGGTCGAACAGGCGCGCCCGGTGCTGCGCCGCGACGCCGGGACCATTGTCGCTGACCCGCAGCAGCGGCCGGCCCTGCTCGTAGGCCGACTGCAGGTCGACCCGGCCGCCCTGCTGGGTGTAGCGCAGCGCGTTGTCGACCAGGTTATTCAGCAGCACCTGCAAGCCGTCGGGATCGGCCTGCACCATCACGTGCGCCGGCGCGTCGACGCCCAGATCGATGCCCCGGCTGTCGGCCAGCGCCGAATGGTCGGCCACCGCCGCCTCCAGCATCTGCCCCAGGTTGACCTGGTGCAGACGCTCCTGCGGCGGCGCGGCCTCGTGCCGGGCCAGGCTCAGCAACTGACGCACCAGATGGGTGCTGCGGTCCAGCCGCTCGTGCAGCTTGGCCACGGCGACCGCCCGGGCTTCATCGCTGCCGGCGCGCTCGACCAGCTGCAATTGCAGTTTCAGCGCGGTCAGCGGCGAGCGCAGCTCGTGGGCGGCGTCGGCGACAAAGGTGCGCTGCGCGGTCAGCGCCTCGTCGAACTTGCGCATCAAGCCGTTCAAGGCCAGCACCACCGGCCGCAGCTCGGGCGGCATGTCGTCGGCGACCAGAGGGGTCAACGTCTCCGCCGAGCGTCCGGCCACCGCCTGCGCCAGCCGGTCCAGCGGCTTCAGCGCGCGTCCCACCACGGCCACGATCAGCAGCGACAACACCGCCGCCAGCGCCAGCAGCGGCGCGCCGGCGCGCAGCGCCATGTGGGCCGCCAGCATGTCGCGCACCGACATCAGCTGCGCCACCTGGACATAGCGGCCGTGCCGGGTCTGGCCGTACAAGCGCCAGTGCTGGCCGTTCCAGGTGACGGTCCTGAAGCCGTTCAAGGGATAGCGCGGCAACTGCTGCGCGCCGGTCGACAGCGACATCGGCACCGGCAGGCCGGCGTCATCCCACGCCTGCAGCACGAATTCCTCTTCCGGGTCTTCGGCGGCGGGCAAGGCGGTGTCGGGGGCGAATTCGTCGGGCAACGCCACCGCGAGCTGGCGCAGCTGGAGATCGGCCACTTCGTTGGTTTCGTGGCGCAGCGAGCGGTACAGCGAATAGCCGGCCACCAGCACGCACAGCAGCGTGGCGCCTAGCAGGCCAAGCAACAATTGGCGGCGGATGGTCTTCATGGCGCTTGCATGCCCGTTGTCTGGTTGAAAATACCGTTATTTTACTCCGAGCCGCGAAATCGCCCTCGGCCGGCTTTAATGCTGACTTAACCCTGCCGTCGCTATGATCGTGACGCTTGTGCCCGGCCGTGGCGCGATCTTTCAGGGAGTCACATGGATATACCGCTGTTGCTAAGCTCGATCGTCATGGGTGTGGTCGAGGGAGTCACCGAATTCCTGCCGATCTCCAGTACCGGCCATCTGATCATCGCCGGCGAATTGCTCAATTTCCTCGACAAGGAAAAGCGCGACATTTATGAAATCTTCATCCAGCTTGGCGCGATGCTGGCCGTGGTCTGGGAATACCGCGCCAGGATAGGCGGGACCCTGGTCGGCGCCGCGCGCGGCGGCCCGCAACGGCGCCTGCTGCTGGGTTTGTCCGCCGCCTTCGTTCCCGCCGCGATACTGGGACTGCTGTTCGGCAAGGCCATCAAGACTTATCTGTTCGCCCCGGTCCCGGTGGCGATCGCCTTCATCGTCGGCGGGCTGGTGATCCTGTATGTCGAACGGCTGCAGCACACCGCGCGCGTGCACGACGTCGACAACATGTCGCTGCGCGACTCGGTCAAGGTCGGTTTGCTGCAGTGCCTGGCGCTGCTGCCGGGGACGTCGCGTTCCGGCGCCACCATCATCGGCGGACTGTTCGTCGGCCTGTCGCGCAAGACCGCGACCGAGTTCTCGTTCTTCCTCGGCATACCGACGCTGGGCGCGGCGTCGTTGTACAGCCTGTACAAGGTGCGCGCCACGCTCAGCATGGACGACGCCGGCATATTCGCGGTGGGTTTCATCGCCGCCTTCGTCAGCGCCTTCTTCGCCATCCGGGCGCTGATCCGCTTCATCACCAACCACACCTTCGCCGGCTTCGCCTGGTATCGCATCGGCTTCGGCCTGTTCATCCTGTATTATTTTTCCGGTAGCAGTCACTTATGATCAAATTCGCCCAACCTCAACTCGACGAAGACACCATCCAGGCCGTGGCCGGCGTGCTGCGTTCCAACTGGCTCGCCACCGGCCCGCATGTGACGGCGTTCGAGCAGGCCTTGTCGCACAGCTTCGGCGGCCGGCCGACGCGGGTCGTGACCTCGGCCACCGGCGCCATCGAGATCGCCTTGCAGGTGTGCGGCATCGGCGCCGGCGACGAGGTGATCACTTCGGCCCAGAGCTTCTTTTCGGCGATGAACATGATCGTCAAGGTCGGCGCCACGCCGGTGTTCGTCGATTGCGACCTGCACACGCGCGCCATCGACCTGGCGCAGGTCGAGGCGGCCATCACGCCGCGCACCAGGGCGATCATGCCGACCCACTTCCCCGGCGCGCTCGGCGACCTGGATGCGCTGTACGCGCTGGCCCGGCGCCACCGGTTGCGCGTGATCGAGGACGCCGCGCTGGTGCAGGGGTCGTACTGGAACGAGCGGCCGGTGGGCGGCTTCGGCGACATCGCCACCTTCAGCTTCCACCCGAACAAGAACATGACCTCGATCGAAGGCGGCGCCATCGTCGTCGCCAGCGAGGACGACGCCGCGCTGGTGGACCTGCTGCGCTTCCACGGCATCCGCCGCCTGCCGGACGACACCCGCGACGTCGCCGTCGCCGCCGGCAAATTCAATATGTCCGACGTATCGGCGATCATCGGGCTGCATCAGCTTCGGCAACTGCCGGCGTTTCTCGCACAGCGTGCGGCGCTGGCCGATCGCTATTTCCAGCAATTGCCGGCGCTGCCCGGCGTGGTGGCGCCGCCGCGCGGCGTGGCGCGCCAGAGCTGGAATATGTTCAACCTGCTGATCCCGTATGAGCGCTTCGGGCATACGCGCCAGAGCTTCCGCGCCGCCTTGCAGGACCGGGGCGTCGGCACCGGCATGTCGTATGAGGCCTGCCATCAGACCAGCGTCGGGCGCGGGTTCGGCTACACCGATGGCCAGTTCCCGCACGCCGAGCGCATCGCGCGCGAGACCGTGACCCTGCCGCTGCATGTCGCCATGACCAGCGCCGATGTCGACCTGGTGTGCGCGGCGGTGGCCGAGGTGCTGCCCGCTCAGTGAGCGCTAAGTGGGGCCGCTTATGCTGGGTTCCAGCGCAATCCCGCGTGAATTCAGGAGAACCACCATGTTTGAGAAACGCACATTGTATGCCGCCGAGAAAATGGATACGCAGGAAAACGATGCCCAGGCCGTGCTCAAGGCGCGGGTGTCTCTGATCCAGGCCGTCACCATGGCCGAGCAGACCGTCAACGGCAAAGCGGCGCGCGCCGAGTACGAGCAGGACCGCGGCGGCCAGCACTACGACGTGGAAGTCGTCAGCGGCGCCAAGGTGTACGACGTGCGCGTCGACGCCGCCAGCGGCAAGGTGCTGTCGTCGGTGGAGGACCGCGTCGACCAGCATGACAAGGACAACGACTAAGCACGGAGGCGGCCTCGCGCGTTGTTGGTTGAAGACGACACCATGATCGGCGCAGCCATGCTGGCCGCGCTGAAGGACGCCGGCTACGCCGCCGACTGGGTGCGCAACGGCGCCACGGCGGCCGACACGCTCGCCTGCCAGCATTACGACCTGGTGCTGCTCGATCTCGGCCTGCCGGGGCGCGACGGCATCGGCGTGCTGCGCGGCTTGCGCGCGGCCGGCAATCCGGCGTCGGTGCTGATCGTCACCGCGCGCGACACGCTCGACGAGCGCATCGAAGGTCTCGACGCCGGCGCCGACGACTACGTCGTCAAGCCTTTCCAGATGAGCGAACTGCTGGCGCGCATGCGCGCGGTGCTGCGGCGGCGCGGCGGCGACGGCGCTCCGGTGTTGAGCAACGGCGTGCTGACGCTCGATCCGGCGACGCGGGAGGCCTCGGCGCCGGACGTGCCGGCGGTCCAGCTGACCCAGCGCGAATTCGCGCTGCTGCAAGCGCTGTTGCTGCGGCCCGGCGCCATCCTGTCGCGCCCGGAGCTGGAGGAACGCATCTACGGCTGGGGCGAGGAAGTCGACAGCAACGCCGTCGAATTCCTGATCCACGCGCTGCGCAAGAAGCTCGGCGGCGCCACGCCGTCTTCTACGTAGCAACCGCAATTGATAATGCTTCTCATTTACGATATGATCCCGGTTTTCCGTCAATTGAAAGTATAGTTCATGCCCGCGACCCGACGCCCTCGCTTCTTCCACCTCTACTTCGCCCTGCCGCTGGCCTGTGTCCACGGCCATCTGCTCGCACAAAGCAACGACGACAGCGTGCTGGAGGCGGTCAAGGTCACCGCCGTGCGCGCCCAGGGCTTCACGCCGAATTCGGTCGCGGCGGGCAGCTTCCGTGGCTCGGACGTGATGGATGTGCCGTCGACGGTCAACGTCATCACGCGCGAAGTGCTGGAGCTGCAGGCGGCGGCGGGCCTATACGACGCGGTGCGCAACACCGCCGGCGTGACGCGCCAGCAGAACGGCGGCGACACCTGGGACCAGCTGGTCATCCGCGGCATCGCGGTCGAGAACCGCACCAACTATCGCCTCAACGGCTCGGTGCCGATCATGAACTTCTCGCAGGTACCGATGGAGAACAAGGAACGGGTCGAGGTGCTCAAAGGCGCGTCGGCGCTGTACTACGGCTTCACCTCGCCGGCCGGCGTGGTCAACTTCGTCACCAAGCGCGCCGGCGCCACCCCGGTCACCAGCGCCGGCCTGACGCTGGACGACAAGGGCACGGCGGTGGCCAACGTCGATATCGGCCGCCGCTTCGGCGAGCAGCAGGAAGTCGGCGTGCGGGTCAACGCCGCCGGCGGCTCGCTCGGCAGCTTCCTCGACCATGTCGACGACGGCAACCGCGCCTTCGCCTCGGCCGCGCTGGATTGGCGCGTCAACAACCGCCTGCTGCTGAAGGCCGACCTGGAATACGATCACCGCAAAGTCACCGAGGAGGCGGGCATCGCGCTGCCGGCCGCCGTCAACGGCGTGATTCCGCTGCCACGCCCGGTCGATCCTTCCAGCCTGGTCGGACCGGACAGCGCCAGGTTCGAAGCCACCAGCAAGAGCGTCTCGGTGCGCGCCGATTACGCGCTGGCCGAAGGCTGGGCGCTGACGCTGGAAGGCGGCCACTCCGAAGTGGCGCGCGACCGCAACCTGGCGATTTTCCGCTTCACCAATTCGGCGGCGGTGGCCACCGGCGCCGGCCGCATCGCCGGCAATTCGCAGCACCACGTGGTGGGTTCCGACATGGTGCGCGCGGAGCTGTTCGGCACCGCCGTGACCGGCCCGGTCAAGCACGAGATCACCGTCGGCGTCAGCCGCACCGACAAGACGCAGGATCCCATCTACCAGAGCAACTACGCCGTGGCGTCGCAGAACCTGTACAACCCGACGCAGATCACCAGCATCACCTACAGCCCGCTGCCGACCACGCCGACCACGCCGGCGCTGGACACCCGCGACACCGGCGTCTACGCGCTGGACCGCATCGAGTTTTCGCCGCAGTGGCAGGTGATCGGCGGCGCGCGCAAGGTCAATTACAAGAGCGACCAGGGCGTCAACCACTACACCGCCGACAAGACCACGCCGATGGCGGCGGTGATCTACAAGCCGCGCGCCGACCTGTCGTTCTACGCCTCGGCGGCGCAGGGGCTGGAGGAAGGCGAGCCGGCGCCGACCGGCACCGTCAACCAGAACGAGCGCATGGCGCCGGGCGTCAGCAAGCAGAAGGAACTGGGCATGCGCTGGCGCGCGCCGGGCGGCACGCTGCTGTCGACCGCGCTGTTCGACATCAACCGTCCCGGCTACTACACCAACGCCGCCAACCGCTTCGTCGCCGACGGCGAGCAGCACTATCGCGGCATCGAGCTGGCGACGCAGGGCCAGCTGACGCGCCAGCTGGCGTGGCAGACCTCGGCCCAGCTGCTGCGGCCTGAGTTCCGCAACATCAACGCGACCTACAACGGCAGACTGCCGGAGAACGCGTCCAAGCAGACCGCCAGCGCCTTCCTGTCGTATGCGTTCGATGAATATGTGCCGGGGCTGTCGCTCAACAGCGGTGCTTATTACACCGGCCGTCGTCCGGTCAACGATCTGGATCAGGCGTTTCTGGGCGGTGTGACGCTGTTCACCGTCGGCGGCCGCTACATCAACCAGACCATGGGCAAGCGCACCACCTGGCAGATCAACGTGGAAAACCTCGGCGACAAGGAATACTGGGCCGGCTCGGGCGGACGCCTCGCCGCCGGTGCGCCGCGCACCATCAAGCTGACCATGAAGGTGGAGCTGTGAGCGCGCGTCCGCAACGCCGGCTGATGCTGCTGGCCGGGTTGGCGCTGGCTTGCCTGACCACGCTGGCGCCGCCGGCGCAGGCGGCCGGCAAGAAGGTGATGCTGGTGGTGCGGGTCGAGGGCAAGAGCCTGCCGTTCGACGAGAAGATCAAGGCGCATCTGGAGTCGCGCGGTTTCGCGGTGACGCTGCAAAGCCAGTACAAGCCGGTCGAGGAAAGCGCCGGCGCTGATCTGGTGATCCTGTCGTCGACCATCCGCAGCCACGATCTGCTCGGCGCCTACCGCGACATCAAGGCGCCGCTGCTGACCTGGGAACAGGATTTGCTCGACGACCTGTCGATGAGCGGCAAGCGCGCCGGAGTCGATTACGGCACCGTCGAGAAGGTGCGCTATCTGTGGCTGGTGAACGCGCCGCATCCGCTGGCGGCGGGCTTGCCGGCCGGCGTGGTGGACGCGTATGAAAAACAGGCCACCATGAGCTGGGGCAAGCCGGGACTCGGCGCGACCACCATCGCGACGATCTACGGCGAGCCGGAAAAGGCGGCCATCTTCGGCTACGAGCAAGGCGCGACCATGGACTACGAGGCGCTGGCGCCGGCGCGGCGGGTGATGTTCTTCCTCGATAACGAGACCTTCGGCAACCTGTCGCCGGCCGGCCGCAAGCTGTTCGACGCGGCGGTCGACTGGGCGCTGGCCGCGCCGCAGGCGGCCCGATGATGCGCGCCCGGTCCACCAACGCCTCGCCGCCGCGCGCTGTCGGCGCGGCGCAGCTGCCGCCGCTGCTGCTACCCCTGCTGCTGTGCTGCGCGGCCGGCCATGCGGCGGATGGCGTGCGGCCGCTCGACCCGGCGCTGACCGCCTACCGGCCGCAGGCCGTGGCCGTGGCGGCCGACGCGTCCTACCTGGCGCCGGACGGCGCGGTCAAGATCAACGGCGCCGAACACGTGCAATACATCGTCGAGCGCTTCAACGCCCAGTTCAGCGCCACGCATCCCGGCGTGCGCTTCGTCGTCGACGGCAAGGGCACCACCAGCGCCGTGCCGCTGCTCATGCACGGCAAGACGCTGTTCGGCGCGATGGGCCGCGCGATCAATCCGATCGAAGCGGTCCCGTACCGCAAAATCGTCGGCCGCGACGCGCTGGAAATCCGCGTCGCCCGCACGGCGGACGACACCAGCGGCCACCTGGCGACCTCGCTGGCGGTCTACGTCAACCGCGCCAATCCTCTGACGCAGGCCAGCGCCGCCGATGTCGCCCGCATGCTCTCGATCGGCAATCCGGGCGGCGACTATTCGACCTGGGGCCAGCTCGGCCTCAAAGGCGATTGGGCGCAACGCAGTATCCATCCCTACGGCACGCCGGAATACACCGGCTTCGGCGACTATCTGCAACAGGAGCATCTGAACAAACGCACCCTGGCGCCGCTGCACGAACAGGCATCCAACACCGAGGCGATCCTGCAACGGATCGGCGCCGACCCGGCCGGCATGGGCGTGGCGGCGATCGGCATGGAGAACCCACAGGTGCGGCAACTGGCGATCGTCGGCGCCGACGGCCGGGTCACCACCGGCACCGCCGCCGAGGTTTCGGACGGCAGCTATCCCTACGCGCGCTGGCTGTACTTCTATGTGCGCCGCCTGCCGGGCCAGCCGGTCGATCCGCTGGTGCGCGAATACCTGCGCCTGGTGCTGTCGCGCGACGGCCAAGCCATCATCGCCTCGCAGCCGAAAGGCTACATTCCCTTGACCGCCACGCAAGCCGCCGCCGAGCTGGCGAAACTCGACTGATGCCCACCATGCCAACCTTCTCTTTACGCCTCGTCGCCGCGCTGCCTCTGGCCTTGTGGGCCGGCGCCGCAGCCGCCGCCGACACCCTGCCCGCGCCTTACCAACCGTTGCCGGTCGCGGTGGCGCCCGACCAGCCCTATGTGCTGCGCGACGGCAGCGTCGCCATCGTCGGCAACGACGGCCTCGAGGACGTCATCAAGCAATTCAACGCGCTGTTCGTCAAGACCCATCCGGGCGTGCGATTCAGCCTGCGCATGGAGGGCTCGTCGGCCGGCATGCCCGCGCTGACCGCCGGCGCCACCGCGTTCGCGCCGCTGACGCGCGACATGTGGCCCGGCGACCGCAGCGCCTTCCGCCAGGTGCACGGCTACGACGCCACGGCGATCCGCATCGGCTACAACGGCCACGGCCCGCGCCCGCCGTCCAAGACGCCGCCGGCGGTGTACGTCCACGCCGCCAACCCGCTTCCCGGCCTGAGCCTCGAGCAGCTGGGCCGGGTGTTCACCGCCGGCGCGCCGCGCGGCGACATCAACCTGTGGTCGCAACTGGGTCTGGAAGGAGATTATGCGCAGCGCCGCATCCACGCCTACGGCTTGCGCGACGACGGCGGCTTCGCCACCGGCATCCGCATCGCGCGCCTGGGCGGCCGGCCGTTCGCCATCAAGTACGAGGCGTTGCGCGACCGCGAGGCGGTGATCAAGGCGGTCGCCGCCGACCCGTACGGCATCGCGCTGCTGGGATGGATCGATGCGGCCAGGACCTCGGCCGCCGTGCGGGTGCTGCCGCTTGCCGCCGCCGACGACGGCGCGTTCCACGGCCCGTCCTACGACGAGGTGCGGCGCGGCGAGTATCCGTTGTCGGCCGCCGTGCAGTTCTACGTCAACCGCGCGCCGGGCAAGCCGCTCGATCCGCTGGTGCGCGAATATCTGCGACTGGCATTGTCGGCCGAAGGCCAGGCGATCCTGGAACGGCAGCGCGACACGGAAGAAGGCTATGTGCCGCTCGACGCCAAGGCGTTGCAAGCGGAGCTGAAGAAGCTGGAAGGTCTGTGACAGGCCGCGCTACGGCGCCGCCGGAATCTTGTAGCCGACGCCGCGCACGTTCTTGATGAAGTCGGCGCCGAATTTCTTGCGCAGGTGGTGGACGTAGACGTCGACGGTGTTGCTCTCCACCTCGGTATTCCAGCCGTACAGCTTTTCCTCCAGCTGGCTTTTGGAGACCACGCTGCCCGGATTGTCGAGCAAGGCGCGCAGCACGGAGAACTCGCGGGCCGACAGCTTGACCGCCTCGCCGCCGAAGGTCACTTCATGACTGGCCAGATCCAGCCGCAGTCCGCCATGCTCGATGACGGAACGGGTGCGGCTGACGCGGCGCCGCAACAGCGCGCGGATGCGCGCCAGCAGCTCGTCCAGGTCGAACGGCTTGACCAGGTAGTCGTCGGCGCCGGCGTCCAGACCTTCGACCCGGGCCGGCGTGCCGTCGCGGGCGGTGATGATCAGCACCGGCAGATCGGCGCCGCGCGTGCGCGCGGTGCGCAGCACGTCCATGCCCTGCTTGCCGGGCAAGCCGAGATCGAGCAGCATCAGATCGTAGTCGACGCCGCCCAGCGCCAGTTCCGCGTCGCGGCCGTCGCGCACCCAGTCGACGGCGTAGTTCTCGCCGCGCAGGCCATCCTCGATACTTTCCCCGATCATCGGATCGTCTTCCACCAACAGCAAGCGCACCGTAATACCCGTCATTTCGTTGGAAACACCGTCATATTACCGCGTAGCGAGACAACAGGCTCGGCTTCCTGTTGCAGGATGGTCTGGACCACATAGCGGGGACGCGCGCGCACTTGCTGGAAAATGCGCCCGACATACTCGCCCAGCAGGCCGATGCCGAACAAAATCACCCCCATGAAGAAGAAGGCGATGGCGAACAGCGTGAACACGCCCTCCGCCTCCGCGCCCATGAACAAGCGGCGCACCACCAGCACCAGCACCAGCGTCGCCGAGGCGAACGACATCAGCATGCCGAGCATGGAGAACATTTGCAACGGCACCAGCGAAAAGCCGGTGACCAGGTCGAAGTTCAGGCGGATCAGGCTGTACAGCGAGTATTTCGATTCTCCGGCCGAACGCTCCTCGTGCTCGACCACGATCTCGGTCGGGTTGCGCGCGAAGCGGTAGGCCAGCGCCGGCACGAAGGTGTTGACCTCGGCGCACTGGTTCATCAGGTCGACCACGTTGCGGCCGTAGGCGCGCAGCATATTGCCCTGGTCGGTGATCTTGATGTTGGTGATCTTCTCGCGCAGCCGGTTCATCGCCTTGGAGGCGTAGGTGCGCCACACCGAATCCTTGCGCTTGCGGCGGATCGAGCCGACGTAGTCGTGGCCTTCGCGGATCTTGGCGACCAGGTTGCCGATTTCCTCCGGCGGATTCTGCAGGTCGGCGTCGAGCGTGATCATGATCTGGCCGCGCGACGCTTCGAAGCCGGCCAGGATCGCCATGTGCTGGCCGTAGTTGCCGTTGAACAGCACCACCCGGGTGACGTCGGGACGGGCGCGGAATTGCTCGGCCAGGATGGCCACCGACTGGTCGCGGCTGCCGTCGTTGACGAACACGATCTCATAGCTGGTCCCGAGCTTGTCCAGCGCCGGATACAGGCGTGCAAAAAGTGTCGCCAGGCCATCTTGCTCGTTATACACTGGGATAACGACGGACACTTCAGGAAAATGCGGCTCTCGGTTCATATGGGTCCTGTTCTTGACGCGCTCACGGCCATCATAAATAGTGGCGAATTAACGCCGCATTAAAACCACCACGTAGAGGAGACAACATGACGGTATCGAACGGCTGGTTTTACTGGGCAATGCTGTCGGCCATCTTTGCCGCGCTGACCGCGATCTTTGCCAAGATCGGCATTCAGGGCGTCGACTCCGATCTCGCCACGCTGATCCGCACCGCCATCATCATGGTGGTGCTGGCGGCCTTCATCGCCTATGCGGGCAAGTGGAGCTCGCCGTGGCAACTGTCGCCCAAGACCTGGCTGTTTCTGGTGCTGTCCGGCCTGGCGACGGGTGCGTCGTGGGTCTGCTACTTCCGCGCCCTGAAACTGGGGCCGGCGTCCCAGGTCGCGCCGGTCGACAAATTCAGCCTGGTCCTGGTGGCTGTGTTCGCGTTCGCCTTCCTCGGCGAACGTCCATCGCTGCGCGACTGGGCCGGCATCGCCATGGTTGGTGGCGGTGTGCTGGTGCTCGCGCTGAAGCGTTGAAGCCGGCTTAGTCCATCAGGGCCTGGGCTTCGGCCACCTGGCCGCGATAGGCGTCGAAGATTTTCTTCAGCGCGTCGGCCATGGTGGTGGTCGGCGCCCAGTCCAGTTCTTCGCAGGTGTTGGTGATTTTCGGAACGCGGTTCTGCACGTCCTGATAGCCGGCGCCGTAGTAGGCGCCCGAGGTCGTTTCGACGATCTTGACCTGCTTGGCGCCGGTCGAATACTCGGGGTACTTGCCGGCCAGCTCCAGCATCATGCCGGCCAGTTCGCGGATCGAGTAGTTGTTGACCGGATTGCCAATGTTGTAGATCTTACCACTGGCGGCGCCGTCCTTGTTGGCGATGATCTTCATCAGCGCGTCGATGCCGTCGTCGATGTCGGTGAAGGCGCGCTTCTGCGAGCCGCCGTCGACCAGCGAGATGTTCTCGCCGCGCACGATATGGCCGAAGAACTGGGTCACCACGCGCGACGAACCTTCCTTCGGCGTGTGGATCGAATCGAGGCCGGCGCCGATCCAGTTGAATGGACGGAACAGCGTGAAGTTCAGGCCTTCCATGCCGTAGCCCCAGATCACGCGGTCCATCAGCTGCTTGGCGTTGGAGTAGATCCAGCGCGGCTTGTTGATCGGGCCGCAGATCAGTTCCGAGTTCTCCGGATCGAATTCCTCGTCGTGGCACATGCCGTACACTTCCGAGGTCGACGGGAACACCAGATGCTTGCCATACTTGGCGGCGGAGCGGACGATCGGCAGGTTGGCCTCGAAGTCCAGCTCGAACACGCGCAGCGGCGCCTTGACGTAGGTCGACGGGGTGGCGATCGCCACCAGCGGCAGGATCACGTCGCATTTCTTGACGTGGTACTCGACCCACTCCTTGTTGATGGTGATGTCGCCTTCGAAGAAGTGCATGCGCGGATGGTCGAGCATGTCCGAAATACGGTCGGTGCTCATGTCCATGCCATAGACGTGCCAGTCGGTGGTCTCCAGGATGCGTTTGGATAAGTGGTGGCCAATGAAGCCGTTAACGCCAAGGATGAGTACTTTTTTCAAGGTTGCACCGATAAATTGATCTTAAGAAGACCGGATTGTGCATGCTGGATCATTAACCGAGCATTAAAATTACCTATCCGTAAGGCGCCAGATTACCAATCCGTAAGGAAGCGGACAATTTGCCTCATCGCCAGGCTGATCGGCTTCGATTAAGCTTGCCGCACCCCATCGCTCAACCGGAGTAAAGCCACCATGATGTTGCACATTCCCGACGTCCTGACCGCCGAACAGGTCGCCACGATCCGCACCCGGCTGGCCGAAGCCGACTGGGTCGACGGCCGCGCCACCGTCGGCAGCCAGGGCGCCCAGGTCAAGCAAAACCGCCAATTGCCGGAGAATTCGCCGCTGGCGCGCGAGCTGGGCCAGATCGTGCTCGACGCACTGGCCAACAATCCGCTGTTTTTCTCGGCGGCGCTGCCGAAGCGCACCTGCCCGCCGCTGTTCAACAGCTACGCCGGCGGCGAACATTACGGCAATCACATCGACGGTTCGATGCGGCGCATCCCCACCGGCAATGAGTGGCTGCGCACCGACGTCTCCAGCACGCTGTTTCTCAGCGCGCCGGAGGAATACGACGGCGGGGAATTGATCGTGGAGGACGCCTACGGCGTGCATGAAGTCAAACTGCCGGCGGGCGACTTGATCCTGTACCCGTCGACCAGCGTGCACCGGGTCGAGCCGGTGACGCGCGGCGCGCGGGTCTGCTCATTCTTCTGGACCCAGAGCATGGTGCGCGACGACGCCCGCCGCGCGCTGCTGCTGGAGCTGGACCGCAACATCCAGTCGCTGCGCGGCCGCCTCGGCGACTGCGCGGAAATGGTCGGCCTCACCGGGCATTACCACAACCTGCTGCGGCAGTGGGCTGACGTCTAAGGCGCGGTGCCCGAGACCAGCACCAGGTCGTCGGTACGGGCGCGTATCGACATCGGCAAGCCCTGTTGCTGCAAGCGGCCGAACAGGCCGGCGTTGACGATGGCGTATTGCGGCTTGCCGCCGGCGGCGTCCTGGCGCCAGCGCGCGTAGAACTGCTCCAGCGTGGCGATGCCGCGTTGCGGCTCCTGTTGCAGGCCGAACTCCAGTTCATCCGTGTACTGCACCGGAATCACCGTGTGGCCCATGTAGAACGTCATCGACTGCTGATAGGTGCCGACCGAATAGATGGTGGCCGCCTCGGTCAGCTCGCCGCGGATCGCCTGTACCAGATCGGTGCCGGCGCGGAAGCGGCCATAGGGTTCGTAGGCGGCCATGGTGAATTGCGTCAGCAGCCAGCCGCCGAGGGCGGCCGCCAGCACCATCGTGCCGCGCAGGCCGCGCCGCTCGGCGAACCAGGCCGCGACGCCGGCCAGCAGCGCCGCCAGGAAGGCCAGGCTCAGCATCGGCTGCATGCTGACGTAGATGGCGAGATTGGTCGGGGTCTGCGCCAGCTTGCCGGTGTAGGGCGTGAACGCGAGGCCGATGGCGCCGACCACGGCCAGCAGCGCGGCCAGCGACAGCGCGGTGGCGCGCGAGGCCCGCTCCAGGTACACGCCCGCCAGCAGCGCCAGCGCCGGGAATACCGGCAGCATGTAGCCGGGCAGCTTGGACTTGGAAATACTGAAGAAGAACAGGATGAAGCCTATCCAGGCCAGCAGCAGGCGGGTGGTCTGGAAGCGTCCTTCCATCCGCTTGCGCGCCAGCGCCAGGCTGGCCGGCAGCGCGACGATCCATGGCAGCGTCGCCGGCAGCAGCAGCACCAGGAAGTAGTACCACGGTCCTTCGCGGTGGTGAGTCTTCAGGAAGAATCGGTCCCAGTGTTCGTGGATGAAGAAGAACTGCGGCTGCTCCGGGTTGCGCTGCGCGACCAGCAGGAACCACGGCAGCGACATCAAAAGGAACAGCGCCAGGCCGGAAAACGGATGCAGCCGGCGCCAGATGCCACGGTCGCCGCTGGTCAGCGCGTAGATGAACAGCACCCCGCCCGGCAGCACGATGCCGATCAGGCCCTTGGCCAGCAGCGACAGCGCCATACCGGCCCAGCACAGCAGCATCCAGCGGTGGCGCTGCGCGGTGTCGACGTCGTCCTGCTGCGCGATCAGCAGCGCGCACAACGCCAGCGACATGGTGGCGGCCACGCCCAGGTCGAGCGAATTGAATTGCGAGGCGGCGGCCCAGAAGGTCATCGAGGCCAGTACCATCGCGGCGTACAGGCCGGAGCGGCCGCCGAAAATGCGCTGCCCGGTGTAGCCGACCATCAGCACGCCGAAGATGCCGCACACGCCGTTCCACAGGCGCGCCTGCCATTCGCCCGGGCCGAACAGCGTGAACGACAAGGCGCTCATCCAGGTGTGCAGCGGCGGCTTTTCGAAGTATTTGATGCCGTTCAGGCGCGTCGTGACCCAGTCGCCGGTGACGAACATCTCGCGCGCCATCTCCGCATAACGGCCTTCGTCCGGCGGTATCAGCGTGCGGATATCCAGCACGAGCAGCGAGAGCAGGATGAAGCAGGCGGCCAGCAAATACAGCGCCGCCTTGGAGCGGAAGAAATCGGACATGGGAGTGCGGGGATCATGGATAAGTGCCCGAAGTCTATTTCACCGAGAATTAACCGAGCATTAAGCAATCCGCCTCAAACAAAAAAGGTTCATCGCGGATCGGCGGGGATGTGCTTACGGCGCGGCCGGCGTCGATTGGCCTTGCTGGTCCGCATCGCCTGCCATCAGGCGCGCGATCGCGGCTTTGCGCGCCGAGCGTCAGACATCGGCAAGCAGCCATTCAGTGCTTCCCGGCAGGCGCAGCCACACGGCTATCCACGCGTTGCGGTTGCCGCTACCGAACAGATTGGCAAAGCACGACGGCGAGATGGCGTGCTCGCCGTATTTGATTTCCGCGCCCGCCACCTCGGCGAAGTACTGCTTGCGATCGAAGCTCGCGCGCAGCCTTGTCCCTTCGGGAAGAAACACTTCCTTCCATTGATAGCCGGATTCGGACGGCGCCACCGCTTGCTCCTGCGCGGCCGGGGCCGGATTCATATAGTTGCGGAGCGCTTCGCAGACGAAGGGCTCCATGCTGAACGTATCATTCCAATGCAGGCCGGTGAATTTCCCGAACTCCACCAGCAAATTATCTGGAAGCGCGAATGGGGAAAGCGAAAGGAAGGTCAGTACACACGGTGGGGGCTCCTGAAAATCGGTTTTTACTAGGCGCTGATAACCATTGCGAAGCTTTACTACCGCCAGCTACCACTTACTAAAAGCTCTACAGCCTATAAACGTTAGAGCCTGATATCGCCGTTTAGTTCCCCAATTAGTGGCCACTCTGATGAAATATCGGCGGTTATCTCAAGGCAGCATGAAATCGTAAGCTTTAGAGAAAACCGAAAAAACGACACCCCCTACACGGATACTCCGTAAAAAAGCCCGCTTGACGCGGGCTTGGTGCTTAGTACTTGAAGTTGGCGGTCAGCGTCGCGCTGCGGCCGGCGCCGACGCCGGCGTAGTGCGGCGACGATACCCGGTCAAAGTAGGTCTTGTCGCCCAGGTTCTGCACGTTCAGCTGCAAGGCGATGTGCTTGTTGACCTCATAGCTGGCCATCGCGTCGAAGCGACTGTAGCCCGGCGCGAACTTGGTGTTGTTGATGTTGGCGTACACCTTCGACACATAGTTGACGCCACCGCCCACCACCAGCCCCGGGATCACCGCATACGAAGTCCACAGCGAAGCGCTGTTCTTCGGCGTGGTCGGGAACACGTTGCCGTTGTACGGCGACGGCGCATAGACCGGCGCCGCCGTGGTGCCAGTGTTGACGAAGCCGTTGTTCGCCACCTTGCCGTCCAGGTAGGTGTAGCCGCCGAAGACCTGCCATTCCTTGGTGATGTTGCCGCTGACGCCCAGCTCCACACCCTTCATGGTCTTCTTGCCGACGTTTTGCGTGGTGCCGTCCGGCGCGGTAACGCGGGCGTTGTTCATCTCGCTCTTGAACAGCGCACCGCTCAGCGACAGGCGGCCGCCCGGCAGCACTTCCCACTTGGTGCCCAGCTCATAGTTCTTGCTGTCCTGCGGCGCCAGGTTCTGCACCGTGGTGCTGATCGCATCAAGGCCGTCACCGCCGTCGTTACCCGGCGGCGTCGACGAGGTGCCGTACGAGACGTAGACGCTGCTGTTGGTCGATGGCTTGTACACCAGGCCGGCCTGGTAGTTGGTGAAGTCGGCGTCGACTTCGGCGCGCTGCGCCTGGGTGGTGACGCCGCTCAGCACATACGCCGGCACATTCATCGTGGTGCGGAAGTCGTCCCAGCGCAGGCCGACGTTCAGCAGCCACTTCGGTGTGAATTCGACGGTGTCGAACACGTAGGCCGAGCGGGTGTTGCTGACCACATTGGTGCGCGCCGGCGAGACGCTGGCGGTGTAAGCCCAAGGATCGAACGGATTCGGATTGACGGTGGTGGTGCAGTTGTACAGCGTGGCCGCGCCGGAGGTCGGGCAGGTGGTGGTGCCGGTCAGCGGATTGTTGGTGCCCGGCGTGAAGATGTAGCTGCTGCGGTCCGTCTCTTCGCGGCTGATCTCGACCCCGCCCGTGTAGCTATGTTTGATGCCGGCGGCGACGAAGCTGCCGGTCAGGCTGGTGGCGTTGGCCAGCGAGTCGGTGCTGGTGACGCGGGTATTGGCGCGGCGCCATACGGTGCCGTACAACATGGTGTTGCCCTTCGAGTCATCGGGCTGGGTCCAGACGTAGTCGTTGTCGGTCTGGCCGTAGCGGGTAACGTTGCGGAACACCATGCCGTTGGCGAACTCGTGGCGCAGGTCGACGGTGCCGATGTCGCTTTGGGTCTTGCGGAAGTCGCGGTTGACCAGGCCATAGAAGGTGTCGCGCGGGACGCTGATCGGCGTGCCGTCGCCGTTCTTGGCGACGTTGGCGCCGGTGCTGAACGGATTGTTGAACGGGATGCCGGTGTCCGGCAGCTCGTCCGACTCCATGTGGTAGTAGCCCAGGTTGACCTTGGTGTTGGAGTTCATGCCGAAGGCGATGCTCGGCGCCACACCCCAACGGTTGCCGTTGACTTCATTGCGGCCGGCGACGTGGGCGTCATGACCCATGACGTTCAGGCGCACCGCGACGTCGTCGTTGATGATGCGGTTGATATCGGCCGTGACGCGGCGGTATTCGGACGAACCCGCGCCGACGCTGCCGTTGAAGAAGTTCTCCGCCTTCGGCGTTTTGCTCACCAGGTTGATGCCGCCGCCGGCGGACGAGCGGCCGCCGTAGGCTGAATTCGGGCCCTTGACGACTTCGATCTGCTCCAGCGCGAAGATCTCGCGCGACTGCGATCCGCTGTCGCGGATGCCGTCGATATAAGTGTCGCTCTGCGCGTTGTAGCCACGGATGAACAGGTTGTCGCCGACCGGGTTGCCGCCCTCGCCCGCGCCGATGGTGATGCCCGGCACGGTGCGCAGCGCGTCGGTCAGCGACACGGCGCCGGTCTGCGAAATCACTTCGGAGGTGATGACGGTGACCGACTTCGGCGTGTCCAGCAACGGCGCGGTGAACTTCTCGTTGGCCGATTTCTTGATCTGGAAGTCGCTGGTACGCGCGCCTTCGATCGTCACTTCCGGCAGTTTCTGCGGATCCGGCGTGGTCTCCGCGTGCAGCGCCAGCGGCATGGCCAGCGTCGCCAGCGCGGCGAGGTGCATGCGGCTCAGTTTTGGGGTGTCGTGCTTGCGGCTTTTAATGCCCGCTGTTTTTACTGTCGATTTCATGGTCATCCGTAGGTCGGTCATGGTGTGGTTGGCTGGCTGGGAGCTACGGCTCCGTGGCTGGCTGCTGGTGTTGAATTCTTCTCAGGTCCCGGGCTTGCAAGTGCGGCAGCGCGCCGGAATGACGATCTCCGCCGGCAGGGCATAGCCTTCGAGGGTGGCGACGTTGGCCAGTTGGCCGGCCAGGCTGGTGTCGGCGATGCGCTGGCGGCGCTGGCAGACATCGCAGTGGAACACGTAGCTGCGCTTTTGCGCGGCGTCGTCGGGGATGGCGTAGACCGCCTTGACGCCGCCGGCGCTGACCTGGCGCTCGCGCTGGACCAGTCCCTCGTCCTCCATCTGCTTCAGGATGCGGTAGACCGATCCGAGGCTGACGTCCTCGCCGTCGCCGATCAGCTGGCGGAACACCAGTTCCGCGCTTAGCGGATGCTCATGACGCAGCAGCACGGCCGCCACGCTGGCGCGGGCGCGCGTGATGCGCAACGGCGACTTGCGCATCCACTCCTTTACGCGAGCGTGCGGCGCCGATACCTCTGGTGATTGCATGTACTTCCCCTCTATCGCCTGGTCCTGTACCTACCTTGCCAAGCGAGATTTGAAAAAGGGAACCAGAACGAGAATTATTTTTATTATTCTTCTTAAAAGCCGGAAAACAGGCTGACACGTACCGCGCGCGGCGCACCGGGGGAGATGTTGTTGTCGTTGTAGGAGGAGATGTAATACGCGCGATCGAGCAGGTTGTCGACGCCGAATTGCAGCCGGTTGTGCGCGTCGAGCCGCCAGGACAGAGAGCCGTCGAGGCGCGCATAGCCCGGCAGCGTGACCAGATTACTGGTGGAGCTGAACATGGCGCTGCGCGCCACGAGACCCAGCGCCGCCTCCATGCCGTGGCCCAGCGCGTGGGTGCTCCATAGGGACAGCGTCTGGCGCGGAACGTGCGGCATCCGTGCGCCGGCCTGCGAGTTGGCCGACTGCGTCGCCGTCAGGTGCGATCGCTGCCACGCGTAGCCGGCGCTGAGCTTCCAGCCGGCGCTGACCCTGGCGGCCAGTTCCAGCTCGACGCCCTGCCCGCGCTGGCCTTCGACCAGCTCCATCGCGCCGGCATCGACCGGATCGGCGACCAGCACATTGCCGCGCCGCAGACCATAGATCGCGGCGCTGGCCGACATGCCGGCGCCGCCGACCCACTTCGCGCCGATCTCGGTGTTGCGCACAGTCTCGGGCGCCAGCGCCTGGTTGTCGACGGTCAGCGAAGCCATTTGCTCGCCGACGCGCAGCGCGTAGGCCTTGCTGTAGCTGGCGTACAGCGACAGAGCCGGCAGCGGGCGGTAGATCATTCCGAGCCGGGGCGACAGCGGGCGGTCGTGGCTGGCCAATTGAAGCGCGTTGCGGTTGTCGCGGAAGTCCACGTCCAGCGATTCGTAGCGTAGCCCCGCCAGCAGTTGCCATTGCGGCGTCAGCGTGACCTGGTCTTGCACGTACAGCGAGATATTCTCGGCGGTGCTGGCGTTGCTCATGTCGGTGGCCGAGGTGCGGAAGCTGACCGGCAGGCTGAAGTTCGGGCTGCCGATCGGCACCGAGACGAAGCGCACCTCCGGCCCCAGCGTGTCGAAGTAGCCGGTGGTGCGGGCGTTGTCGGTGCGCTGGCGCCCCAGTTCCAGGCCGGTGGTGACGCGGTGCCGCAGCGCGCCGGTGCTGGCGTCGAGCTCCAGGTCGATCTGGTAGAACAGATTGCCGCGCCGGGTGGTGCTGCCGTAGCCGAGCATGCGCACCGTCGCGCCCCCGTCGTCGACGCCGCCGGGGAACACGTTTTGATAGTACTTGTCGTAGCGCGCGTAGTGCAGCTGCGTATAGAGCCGCGCCGATGGCGACAGCTGGTGCTCCAACCGCGCGGTCAGGCCGTCGATGGCGACGCCATTATGGCTGTTGGCCGGGTCGCCGAAGAAGGTCGAGGCATCGCTGGCGACCGGGCGGCCGTTCAACGACGGCACGCCACGATCGGTGGTGCGACGGTCGCGGAAGTGCTCGTAGTTGAGCTGCACCAGCGTCGCGGCGCCGTCGCGCCAGGCCAGCGCGGGGCTGATGCCGCGCCGCTTCAGCCAGACGCCGTCGCGGAAGGAGTCCGCATCCTCGTCGACCGCGTTGAGGCGCCATGCCAGCGCGGGATTGACGGCATCGCCGACATCGAGCGTGGCGCGGCGCCGGCCCCAGGCGCCGAGCAGCAGGCCGGCCTCGCCCACCAAGCCCGCCGCGCGCCATTGCGCCTGCTTGCCGACGCGGTTGACCGCGCCGCCGGAGCCGCCCCGGCCCAGCGCCATCGCGTTCGGACCTTTCAGCACCTCGACCGCGTCGATGTTGTAGAAATCGCGAAAGTACTGCACGTCGTCGCGCATGCCGTTCAGATAGAAGTCGGCGCTGGAGTTATAGCCCCGGAACACCGCGTTGTCGCGATTGCCCTCGCCTTGGCTGGCCTGCACGCCGGGCACGTACTCCAGCAGATCGCCCATGCTGAGCAGGTTGCGCTCGCGGATCTGCGCCGCGTCGACGATGGTCAGCGCCTGCGGCGTGTCGCGCAGTGCTGCGCCGCCCTTGACGGCGAAACGGCTGACGCCATCGTACGGCGACTGCGGTTCGGCATGGGCCAACACCTCGGGCAGGCGCTGCAAGGCGTCGATCTCGGCCTCGCTGATCGGAACGGCGGCCGCCGGTCCGGCCATCACCGGCGGCGCCGCGCGCAGCAGATAACTGCCGTCGGGCTGGCGCGCGGCCTGCAGGCCGGTGCCGGCGAGGATGGCCGGCAGATCGCGCTCCGGCGCCGACAGCTGATTCAAGCCGGGACTGTCGACGCCCTGCGTCAAGCGCCCATCGGCGCTGAGCAAGGCGCCGCTGGCCAGCATATAACTGCGCAGCACCTGGTCGAGCGCACCGGCGGGGATGGTCGGCGCGGCCGTCGCCAACGCCGACAGCATCGGCAGCAACGCCGCCAGGGCAAGCTTCTTCATCGTCAGCGCGGCGCGATCGTGACCCACCACGGCATGACGCGCTTGACGCGCACCGGCAGCGCTGCTTGCAGCATGTCCAGCGCCTGCTCGGTGTCGCCCAGCGGGTAGCTGCCGACCAGGCGCATGGCCGCCAGCGACGGGTCGCAGGCCAGGTGGCCATGCCGGTAGCGGCCCAACTCCGCGAGGAAGTCATCGAGCCGCATCTGCGTCGCGATCAGCAAATGACGCGACCACGCGCTGCCCTCCTCCAGCGCCGGCGTCATCGTGCCCGGCTGGCCATCGGCGATATCGGCCTGCGAACCGGCCGGCACCACCGCGCCGTCGTTGATGCCGACCGCGCCGTCGTACACCGCCAGCCGCACGCCGCGCTTCATCAGTCGCACCGAGAAGCGGGTGCCGAGCGCGCGCAAGCGCACGCCGCCCGCCTCGACCAGCAGCGGCCGCGCCGGCACATGGTCGTCGGCGCCGCTGTGCAGCAGGATCTCGCCCCGACGCAGCACGATCAGGCGCCGGCCGTCGTCATAGGCCAGGTCGGCCGCGCTGTCGGTGTTCAGCCAGGCGCGCGTCCGGTCCGGCAGCGGCAAGGCCGCCGTGACGCCGACGGCGGTGCGGTGTTGCGCGTTCAGCGCGGCCAGATAGAGCTGGGCGTCGTCGCGCCGCGCCAGCATGGTGCCGACGCCGCCACCGAGCCCCAGCAACAGCAAGGCCTTGATGGCGCGGCGGCGCTTCGGCCCGGCCACCAGCGCCAGGCGCGCGGGCGCGCCGGGCAAGGCGTGCAGTTGCGTATTGATGTCTTCGACCCGGCGCCAGGCTTCGCGATGCGCGGGCGCGGCGGCCAGCCAGCGCTCCCAGTCCCGGCGCTCGGCCGGCGTGGCGTCGGCGGCGCTGAGCACCGCGAACCATTCCGCCGCCTGCTCCAACACGCTGAATTCCAGCGCCACCGGCTCAGGCATCGCCGTTGCCGATCAACAGGCATTGCAGCATCGCCTGCGCCATGTATTTCTTCACCATGCGATCGGAGACTTGCAGCTGTTCGGCAATGGCGGCGTAGGTCAGGCCATCGATCTGCGACAGCAGGAAGGCTTCGCGCGCCTTCGGCGCCAACCTGGCCAGCATGGCGTCGACCTGCATCAGCGCCTCGATGGTCAACGCGCGCTCCTCCGGCGAGGGTTCCAGCGCACCGTCCTGCATCGCCAGCGCTTCCAGATAGGCGCGTTCCAGCGTCAGGCGGCGCCAGTGATTGACCAGCAGGCCGTTGGCGATCGTAGTCAGATAGGCGCGCGGCTCGCGCAGGGTTTCCAGCGCATCGGCGCTGAGCACCCGCAGGAAGGTGTCGTGGGCGATGTCCGCCGCGCCGTCGCGGCATCCGACCTTGCGCCAAAGCCAGTTGTGCAGCCATCCATGATGGCTGCTGTACAGCGAGCCGACGACATCGGCGGTTGACGCGGGTGGGGACACGATAGACTAATGAATAATGAGAATCATTCCTATTGTGCCACGAATTGCAATGGGTGGCTAGTGCGCCGCCCGGTCTTTACATTACTTCACCACCGCCAGCTTGGCGCGCTTGCCGCCCTTGAAGGTGAAGATGGTCAGCACGCCGTCCTGCACGTCGCCGCGCGCGTCGAAGGCGATGTTGCCGGTGACGCCCTTGTGTTTGATCCTGGCCAGCACCGGCAGGTATTTGACCGGGTCCGGCGAGCCGGCCTGCTGCATCGCCTCGACGATCGTCATCAGCGCATCGTAGGAATACGGCGCGTAGGTCTGCACGTCGATGCCGTAGCGCTTCTTGTAGGCGGCACGGAAATCGGCCATGCCTTTTTCCTGCGACGGCTCGACGCCGCCCGCCTCGGCGCAGATCACCTGGCCGTCGCTCATGCCCTCGCCCGCCAGGCGCGGCACCGAATCCGAGCACATGCCGTCGCCGCCCATGAACTTGATCGGAATCCCCAGCTGCTTCATCTGGCGCAGCATCGGGCCGGCCACGGCGTCCATGCCGCCGAAGAAAATCATGTCCGGCTTGGTGGCCTTGATGGCGGTCAGGATGGCGCTGAAGTCGGTCGCCTTGTCGTTGGTGAACTGGGTGGCGACGATGCCGGCGCCCGACGTGGCGCCGGTCTTCTTGACGTTCTTGCTGAATTCATCGACCAGGCCCTTGCCGTAGGCGGTGCGGTCGTCGACCACGGCGATGCGCTTGACCTGCATGGTCTGCACCGCGTAGCGCGCCAGCGCGGCGCCGAGCTGCTCGTCGTTGGCGACGTTGCGGAAGGTGGTGTTGTAACGCTGACGCGTGTACTGCGGATTGCTGGCCGACGGCGAGATCTGCGGAATGCCGGCGTCGTGATAGATGCGCGAGGCCGGGATCGAGGTTCCCGAGGTCTCGTGGCCGACCACGCCCAGCACCTTGGCGTCGACCAGCTTCTGCGCGGCGGCCGTGGCCTGCTTCGGGTCGGCGGCGTCGTCTTCCGGCACCAGCACCACCTTGTACTTCTTGCCGGCGATGAGCAGGCCCTTGGCGTTGAGCTCCTCGACCGCCATGCGGGCGCCGTTTTCATTGTCCTTGCCCAGGTGGGCGATGGCGCCCGACGTGGCGGCCACGTGGCCGATTTTGATGATGTCTTCCGCCTGCGCGGCGCCAGTGGCGATCAAGGCCAGGGCGACGGCCTGGCAAATTGTTTTTGTAGTGAGCTGCATAAGTTCCTCATTAGTTAACCCGGATAGGATACCATCCGGCATATATCTCCGCCATGGAACGCACGCAGCATGGGTTTTCTTCTCTTTCAGTTCAATAGCCTGCGCGGCCGCCTGCTCCTGCTGGTCGCGCTGGCGATCGCCCCGATCGCGATCATGACCATCATCAGCGGCTTCCGCGAGCGCGAACATGCGGTGCAGGTGGCCGAGGACAATCTGCAGCGCCTCACCAACCTGGCCGCCGCCAACGAGGCGCAGTCGCTCGAAGGCGCGCGCCAGCTGCTGCGCGACCTGGCCAGCATCCCGGACCTGATGGACGACCAGGCGCATTGCAGCCGCCTGCTGGCCAATATCCGGCGCCAGAATCCCGACTACGCCAACCTGGGATTAATCCAGTTGAACGGCGACGTGACCTGCAGCGCGATCCCGTCGACCACGCTGGTCAACCTGGCCGACCGCTCGCACTTCCGCCGCGCCGTGCACCTGAAGCGCTTCGTCGCCGGCGGCTACGTGTTCGGCCGCGTGATCCAGAAGCACACCGTCAACCTCACCTATCCGGTGCTGGACGAGGATCAGAAGGTGCGGGCGGTGGTGTTCGCCGCGCTCGACCTGACCAATTTCGACCGCTTCGTCGCCGATATCAAGCTGCCCGCCGGCTCGCTGCTGCTGACCGCCGATTCCGAAGGCCGCATCATCTCGCGCCGCCCCAACCCCGAGCAGGGCTTCGGCAAGCTGGTATGGCCGGAGATGCGCGCGGCCATGGCCGGCGAACCGGGCAAACCGGTGCTGCTGACCGGTCCCGACGGCATCGAACGGCTGCACCGTTTCGCCCGCGTCGGCAACAACGGCCTGTCCGACTACACGGTCACCATCGGCATTCCGGCCGACGACATTACCGCCGTGGCGCGCCACGACCAGATCCTGGACCTGCTGGCGCTGACCGCGACGCTCGGCCTGGCGATGCTGGCGGCGTGGTTCGTCGGCGATGTGCTGGTGCTGAGCCGCGTCAAACGGCTGGCAACCACCGCCAACAACATCGCCTCCGGCACGCTGGCCGCGCGCAGCGGCATCGTCTACGGCAAGGAGGAGATCAGCGAACTGGCGCGGGCGCTGGACGCGATGGCCGAGGCCTTGCAGGAAAAGGAGGCGCAGCACCTGAAGGCCGAAAGCCAGCTGCGCGAGGCCGACCGCCGCAAGGACGAATTCCTGGCGATGCTGGCGCACGAGCTGCGCAATCCGCTGGCGCCGATCAGCGCCGGCGCGCAGCTGCTGCAAAGCGGCCACGCCGGACAGGACGCGGTGCAGCGCACGGCCGGCATCATCGTGCGCCAGGTCAGGCACATGACGCGGCTGGTGGACGATCTGCTCGACGTGTCGCGCGTCACGCGCGGGCTGGTGACGCTGACGCGCGCGCCGCTGGATATCGCCGGCGTGGTGGCGGACGCGGTGGAGCAGTCGGAGCCGCTGATGCAATCGCGCCAGCACCGCTTCGAGGTGGAGCTGCCGGATTCGCCGTTGATGGTCAACGGCGACCATAAGCGGCTGGTGCAGGTGCTGGTCAATGTGCTCAACAACGCGGCCAAGTACACGCCGCCGGGCGGCAGCGTCAAGTTGACCGCCAGCGCCGACGGCGGACAGGTCAGGCTGGTCGTCAGCGACAACGGCATCGGCATGTCGCAGGAACTGCGCAGCCGGGTGTTCGATTTGTTCGCGCAGGCGGACCGCAATTCGGACCGTTCGCAGGGCGGGCTGGGACTGGGGCTGGCGCTGGTCAAGTCGCTGGTCGAGCTGCACGGCGGCGGCGTCGCCGTCGACAGCGCGGGCGAGCGGCAAGGCAGCGTGTTCACCATGTCGCTGCCCGGCATAGCCGCCTCCCCGGCGGTTGCGCCGAGCGCGGCGCCTGCCGCCAGGGCCGCGCGTCGCATGCGGGTGCTGGTGGTGGACGACAACGTGGACGCGGCGCAGACGCTGCAACTGCTGCTGGAGGCCGGCGGCCACCAGGTGACGGTGGTGCATACCGCGCTGGCGGCGCTGGAGACGGCGCAGGCGCACGCGCCGGAATTGTGCCTGCTCGATATCGGCCTGCCCGACATCACCGGCTACGAACTGGCGCGCGGCCTGCGTTCGATGGCTGGCACCGCGAAAGCGACGCTGGTGGCGGTGACCGGCTACGGCCGCCGCGAGGACCGCGACCAGGCCGTCGCCGCTGGCTTCGATCACTATTTCGTTAAACCGGTGGACGTCGAAGCGCTGTTGGCGCTGATCGCGAAGCTACCTTAAACTCAGGAACCCAATGACCGCAAGACATCTGTTGCTCGGCATCGCATGCGGCGCCATGGCGCTGGCCCTTCCCGCCCGCGCGCAGGACACCTCCATGGCGCGCATCGCCGCGCAGCCGGCGGTTAAGCAGGCGCTGGCCTACATCGAGAAGAACGAAGCCGTCACCACCGCCAACACCTTGGCCATCAACGCCATCCCTGCGCCCACCTTCGCCGAAGGCGCCCGCGCGCGCGACTATGCGGAGCGGATGAAGGCGGCCGGGTTGCAGGACGTGCATCTCGATGGCGCGGGCAATGTGCTGGGCACCTGGCGCGGCGACGGCGACGGCCGAGCCAAAGGCGTGATCGCGCTGGCGGCGCACCTGGACACCGTCTACCCTGCCGGCACCGACCTGACGGTACGCGAGAAGGATGGCCGCTACTATTCGCCCGGCATCGCCGACAATGCCCGTTCGCTGGCGGCCATGCTGACCATCGTGAGCGCGATGCGCGAGGCGAAGCTCCGGACCGCCGACGATATCCTGGTGGTCGCCAACGTCGGCGAGGAAGGCCTGGGCGACCTAAAGGGGGTCAAGTACCTGTTCAGCCAGCGCAAGGACATCAAGGCCTTCATCGGCCTGGAGCCGGCGCTGGGCACCAACGGCGATCCGGTGACGCACATCGGCACCGGCAGCCGCCGCTTCAAGGTGACGATGCGCGGTCCCGGCGGGCACAGTTATGAAGGCTTCGGCCTGCCGTCGGCGGTGCACGCGCTGGGCCGCGCCATCGCGCGCATCGACGAGATCCGCGTGCCGCATCAGCCCAAGGTGACGTTCAACGTCGGCGTGGTCCAGGGCGGGCAATCGGTCAACAGCATCTCCGCCGAGGCGACCATGCTGATCGACATCCGCTCGGCCGACGCGCCGCTGCTGGCCAAGGTCGAGCAGCAGATCAAGACGGCGATCCAGCAAGGCGCGGACGAGACCAACCAGCGCTGGAACAGCAAGGCCATCACCGCCGATATCGAGTTGATCGGCGACCGGCCCGCCGGGCAGACCGCCAAGGATGCGGTCATCGTCAAGACCGCGATGGCGGCCGCCACCGCGCTGGGCCGGCCGGCGCTGCTCGACGACGCCCATTCCACCGACGCCAACCTGCCGATGAGCCTTGGCATCCCGGCCATCACCATGTCCGCCGGCGGGACTTCGGGCGGCTACCACTCGGAGAAAAACGAATGGTGGTCGCCGAAGAACGCCCACGCCGGGCCGCAGAACGTCATGCTGACGCTGCTCGGCCTGGCCGGCGTGCGCGACTGACCTGCCGCTGCGCCACCCCGTGCCGCCGCGCGCCGGCCGAATGCGTGCCGCCGCAGCGCGCCGGCATGCGGCACCGAGCGCCTGGCGGGCGCGGTGCGAGGCGGGCGCAAGGCGGGTGCGATGCGAGGCCGGCGCGGTGCGAGGCGGGCCGCCGGCGAATGCGCTCAGGCGCTCGCCGCGCTAATCCAGAATCACCTGCAAGCTGTCGTAGTGACCGGCCGCGTCCATCACCGCCACGGTGTGGGCGCCGCTGCCCGACAGCGCCAACACCTGGCGCTTGCCGCCGTTGGCGGCCGAGGCCACCGGCTTGCCGTCCAACAGCCAGTAGTTGCGGCCATTGCCGCCGACCGCCTCCAGCGTCACATTGACCGCCTGCAGACCCGGCGCCGCCCGTAGCCGGCTGCCGTTGCGCAGTCCCATCAAGCGTATGCCGCCCACGATCGCGCCCTGCTCGCAATCCGGCGACCACGCGCCCAACCCCAGCTGCCTGCGCTCCGACGCTGGCATCCACGCCTCCAGCAGCGACGGCCAGCGCGCCACCTGGCGCGGCACGGCCGCCGGCTGGCACGACGGCGTGGTGCGCAGTCCGCTGCGCGGATCGATCCACACCGTCTCCAACAGCCCGCGCGCACGCAGGCGGTCCGGCAGGGTCGGCGGCACGGTGTCGCGCAGCGCCCAGGCGGTGTGCTTCTGATGGCAATGCTCGGGCGGCGTCACGCTGGCCGCCGTGCCCAACGGCCAGCATATCTGCACCACCGACACCTCGGCCGGACGCGGGCGCGCCGGTTCGCCGCCGCGCGGCAGCGACAGCGCGATCTGGTGCAGCAGCGGCGCCGCGACGTTGGCGCCGAAGAAGCCGGGGTTGGGCGTGCCGTCCGGCCGGCCGATCCACACGCCGAGCGTGTACCGGCCGCTGACGCCGACCGCCCAGGCGTCGCGGAAGCCATAGCTAGTGCCGGTCTTCCAGGCCAGCCGCACGCCGCCCGGTTCGGTCTCGACGAAGGGCTGGTCGGGATGGCCGCCGCCCTCCAGGATGCTGCGGATGATGTAGGCAGCGCCGGGACTCATCATGCGCGCCGTGTGGCGCGGCGCGTCCGGCGTGATGCGCGGCGTGCCGGCCATGCCGTCGGCGGCCAGCGAGCGGTAGGCGCCGACCAGTTCTTCCAGGCTGGTGCCGGCGCCGCCGAGGATGATGCTCAGGTTCGGCGATGCGTCCTTCGGCAGCCGCAGGCGCAGGCCGGCGCTGGACAATCTGGCGCTGAAGCGCGCCGGGCCGACGCGGTCCAGCAGGTCGACGGCGGGCACGTTCAGCGAGCGTTGCAGGGCTTCCGAGACGCTGACCGGGCCGGAGAAGTTGGCCTGGAAGTTGCCGGGGTCGTAGCCGCCGAACGATTGCGGGGTGTCGGCCATCAGGCTTTCGGAGTGGATCAGGCCTTCGTCCAGCGCCATCGCGTACAGGAAGGGTTTCAAGGTGGAGCCGGGCGAGCGGATGCCGCGCACCATGTCGACGTGGCTGAAGCGGCGCGCGTCGTTGAAGTCGGCCGAGCCGGCGTAGGCCAGGATTTCCAGCGAGGCGCTGTCCATCACCAGCGCCGCCATCGACACGAAGCGGGGCAGCTGGCCGACGCGGTCCGCCAGCGTGCGCTCCAACATGGCCTGCATGTCGCGGTCCAGCGTCGACTGGACGATGGCCGCGCTGCCGGAGCCGGAGCCGGAGCCGGAGCCGGAGCCGGAGCCTGCGGCGTTGGCGCCGCCGTTGCGGGCGCTGCGGCGGGCGGCCTGGCGCAGGCGTTCGGCGGCCAGCGGCGCGAGCCAGGCCATGCGCGGCGGATTGGCGCCGACGCGTTCGATCAGCGCGTCGTCGACGTCGGCTTGCGGCCAGCGGCGCAGTTCCGCCATGCGGCGCAGCACCTTGTCGCGCGCCTGCTGCGCCAGTTCCGGATGACGGTCCGGCCGCAGCCGCGACGGCGCCTGCGGCAGCACCACCAGCAGCGCCGCCTCGGCCGGCGACAGCTGCGCGGCGCTCTTGCCCAGGTAGCTGCGGCTGGCCATCTCCACGCCTTCGACGATGCCGCCCATCGGCGCGTGGTTCAGATACAGCGTCAGGATCTCCCGTTTTGACAGGCGCAGTTCGATCTGCAGCGCGCGCACGATCTGCCGCAGCTTGCCGCCGACGCTGCGCGGCACCGGCTCCAGCGCGCGCGCCACCTGCATGCTCAGCGTCGAGCCGCCGGAGACGATGCGGCCCTCGCTCGCCAGCTGCCAGCCGGCACGCAGCATGGCCACCGGATTGACGCCCGGGTGCCAATAGAACCAGCGGTCCTCGTAAGTCAGCAGCGCCTCCAGATAGCGCGGCGACACCTGCTGCGGCCCGACCGGGATGCGCCATACGCCGTCCGCGTCGGGCCAGCCGCGCAGCGGCGTACCGTCGCGCGCCACCACCACCATGCCGGGCGCATCACGCGGCAGCGGCGGCGGAAACAGGCGGTCGAGCAACAACAGAACGGTCAACGCCGCCGCCAACCCCGCGCGCCACGGGTGCCGGCGCGACCACGCCGCCGCGGTCCGAAGCATGCGCGACCAGCCGGCGGCGGACGGACCAGCCGCCGTTGCGGCCCGAAGCATGCGCGACCAGCCGGCGGCGGACGGGCCAGGCACGCCGGCGGCCGCGGAACGTGCGTCCTGCCCATCCATCGCGCCTACTTCCCTGCTCCCGCCGGGTCGACCACGTTGACCGGCTCGCCGGCCGGACCATAGGCGCGAATGCCTGGACGGTACATGTCTTCGGCGAAGGTGCCCGGCACGTTGAAGCGTCCCGGCGTCACCACCCGCAGCATGTAGAACAGCCGGATCGGATTGCCATCCAGGCGCACCGCCGCGACAAAGCGGTCATCGCGGAACTCGATATGCTTGATGCGCTTGTCGGCCATGGCCTCCGCCAGGTTGACGCCTTCCACCGCGAACTCGCCCGCCTGCGGCCCCTGCGACAGATTCAGGTTCTCCACCTCCAAACCGGCCGGAATATGATCGACCACCATGCCATCGTTGATGACCTGCTTCGCCTTGGCGGTGACGCGCACCAGCAGCATGTCGCCAACCTTCAGGTTGCCGCCTTTCCACGGCTTGCCATCGGTGCCGAACCAGCTGCGCTCCAGCGTCATCTTCTCGGTGCTCGGCACCGGCAGCTTGAGCGGGAAGCCGCTGGCCTCGACCTCGACCCAGATCGGCGTCGTGCCCTTGTTGTCGATGGTGACGCCCTTGGCCGCCAGCGCCGGATCGATGCTGCGGATCTCGCTGGTTTTCGACGCCATGCCGGTATTGCCGTCGGCCGTCTTCAGCACCGCCTCCCAGCCCTCGCCGGCTGTTCCGCCGGCCGCGCGCGCCGCCAGGAACAGCGCGATGCGCTCCTGCGTCGAATAGTAACCGCGCGGCTTGCTCAGGCGCTCCGACACATTGGTCAGCAACAGCTCACGCTGCGGATGGTTGATCTGATGACGATGCAGCAGGCCGTAGCCCATCGCCAGATCGCGCACGTCGGTGCCGTAGTCGCCCAGCCAATCCCACTCCCAGCTCGGGTTGATGCCGTACGGGCGGGTCATGGCGTCGTTGATCGCCACCTCCGCACGCTTGGCGTCGCCCATCAGCTGCAGCGCGATACCGAGGTGGATCAACGGCAGCGGCGAGCGCGCACGGTCGCGGTACTGGTCGTGCAGCAGCCGCAGCGACGCCAGCGACGCCTTCTGCTCGCGCGCCAGCATGTAGCCGATGTGCGCCAGCTCGGCGAAGCGCTGATGGCTGTTGCGCAGCAGCTCGGCGTCGCGATAGTTGTAACGGCCGTCCGCATCCGGCTTGACGCCGGCCGGCAGCGCCGAGAACTGGCTGCCCGCGCCGTTCAGGCGCTCGACCATCCACTGCTGCGCGCGTTTGGTCATGGTCTCCGGCACATTGAAGCCGGCCTCGCGCGCATCCATCAGGAAGCTGGTGACATACGGCGTCAGCCAGCCCTCGTACTCGCCCGAGTCGCCCTTCCACAGGCGGAAGCCGCCGGCCTCGCCCTGCATGCCGGCGATGCGGCTGATCGCGCCTTCGACGAACTTGGCGCGCTCCTCGCGCGTGTGCGGCGCCAGGCCGACCGCCTTGGCGCTGGCCTCGTCGATGAAGACGTGCGGATAGGCCGCGCTGGTGGTCTGCTCCAGGCAGCCGTACGGATAGTCCAGCAACCCCTTGACGATGCTGCGCACATTCAGCGGCGGCTTGTTCGACACCGTCACGTTGAGCGTGGCCGAGCCACGGAAGAAGCGCTCCACCATGGCCGAATCGATCTTCTGGCTGGCGCCCGGCTCGATGCGCAGACGGCGCGCATCCTGCTCGCGCGCCACCGGCGGCTGGATCTGCAAGGCGAACTCGCGATGGATCACCACCGGCCTGGCGCCGCCGGACTTCACGTCCACCACCACCCGCGCCAGGCCGTAAGGCTCGGTCGGCTCGACCGCGAAGCGCAGCACCTTGCGCTGGCGGTTGGCCAGCTTCAGTTTGCGATCGCCTTCGCTCACCTTCAGCAGATTGTCGGAACTGAGTTTGATGTCGATATCCTGCTCGCCGCCCATCATATTGGTCACGTCCAGCGCGAACGTCGATTTATCGCCGGGACCGACGAAGCGCGGCATCGACAGCTCGGCCACGATCGGCGCCGACACCACCACCTCGCGCTCGGCGCTGCCGTAGGAATCGGCGGTCGCGGCCACCACCATCAGCCGCAGCGTGCCGTTGAAGTCGGGGATATCCAGCGGCACCTCGGCCTCGCCCTTGGCGTTCAGCTGCACCGGACCGGAGAAGAGGTCGACCAGCTTGACCTTCTTCGGCATGCTTTGCGTATCGCGCTTGCCGGCGTCGCCGCCCCATTTGATCTTGCCGGGCGTGCCGTCCATGCGCTCGATCAGCTTGCCGTAGATGTCGGTCAGCTCCGGGCCGAAGCGGTGTTTGCCGAAGAAGAAGTCGAACGGATCCGGCGACTTGAAGCTGGTGATGTTCAGGATGCCCACGTCCACCGCCGACACCGTGACCATCGCCGCCTTGCCGGCCGCGCCGTCCACCTTGACCTTGGCCACCATGCGCTTGTCCGGCACCACCTGCTGCGGCGCGGTCAGGCTGACCTTCAGCTTGCGCGACTCGCGCGCCAGCGGCAGCCACGTCATGCCGACGGCGCGCGCCGGCGTCACGCGGTCGCCCTGGCTGCCGGGACGGAACACCACGGTCGACACGTACATGTCCGAGCGGTTCCAGGCCTTGTCGACCGGGATCGTCACCGTGGTGCCGCCGGTGCTGACCGACACCCGCTTGCTCCACAGGACCTTGTCCGCCTCCACCATCACCAGCGCCTCGCCGTCGTGCGGCGGCATGATCTTCAGCTTGATGTCGTCGCCCGGCTTGGCCGGCGCACCCTCCAGTTGCAGCCGCACGCGGTCGGGACGATTGCCGATGTTCTCGGCGTCCTGCGCGTTCCAGCCGGCGTAGAAGCGGTAGCGCGCCACCAGCTTGGTCTGCGGATCGGTGACTTCCAGGCGATAGCGGCCCCACTCCACCGGTACGGTCAACTTGGAGCGTCCCTTGAGCGCCACCGCGCCGGCCTGCACCGCCTCCTCGGCTTCGGTGAAGCCCGAATGCCAGCCACGGTCGGCGTCGAAGCGCCAGTAGTATTGACGGTCCTCCTTGACCAGGCGGAACGCCACCTCGTTGAGCGGCGCGAACTTGCCGTCGGCGGTGACGCGTATCAGCTCGAATTCGGCCATGCTGCCTTCGCGCGTCACGTCGCTGTCGAACGCCGGCCGCACCGCGATCATGGCGTCGGCCGGCCACCAGACGCGCTCGATCGAGCGCACCACCGGACGGCCGCCCGATTCCAGCAGGCTCAGTGACGCACGCACCCGCATCGGCGAATCGGCATCGTTTTTGACCGGCACGCTGATCTCGGCCTTGCCGTTGTCGTCGAGCGTCTGCTCCGGCAACTCGGCGCGCTGTTTGGCGCTGTCGTCGTTGAAGTCACCGAAGATAAAGCCCGGCCACTCCTTCGGCAGCGGATTGCGGGCGCGCTCCTGCGCCACGCTGCCCAGCAGGCGGTTGCCGGAGGCGGGCGCGCCGTACAGATAATCGCCCTGCACCGCGACCGCGAAGGCATCGGCGTCTTTCTTCAACGGCCCGGTGTCGCTGGTCAGCGCGAGCTTCATGCGCTCCGGCAGGAACTCCTCGACCTGGAACTGGTAGATCGCGTCCGGCCGCCTGGCCGACGGATCGGCGCGGAACTCCAGGCTCCACTTGCCGGTCGCCGCATCCGCCGGCAGATCGATGCGCTGCTGCAGATAGCCCGGCGTCCTGGCGTTCGGCTGCCAGACCACGGTGCTGACCACGTCGCCGCCCGGCTTCTTCAACTCCACCTTGACCGGCAGCGGCGCCAGCGCCGTGCCGTCGGCGCTGCGCGCCAGCAGCGACACGGTGAACTTCTCGCCCGGCCGGTACAGATCGCGGCCCGACCACGGGAACAGCTTGACGTCGCGCGGCAGGTGGCCGCCGATGTCGAATTCGGCCAGGTCCAGGCCCGGCTCGTGCAGCACCACCACCGACATTTCCTTGTCGCGTTTCGCCAGCAGCAGCTGGGCGCCGTCCGGCAGGCCGGGCAGCACGCCGTGGCCGTCGCCGTCCGCCTTGCCGTGCAAGAGCACCTTGCCGCCCTCGCCCAGCACTTCCAGTTCCAGCCCGCCCAGCGCCTTGCCGGTCTTGAGCGAGGTGACGAAGACGTCGGTCTGCTTGACCTGGCGCCGCACGTGCAGGCCGATGTCGCTGACGTAGAAATAGGTGACCTGGTAGTCGTTGTCGAAGAAGCCGGGGCGGCGCATCACCGCCACGTACACGCCGGGTTCCTTCAGCTCATTGATCTTCTCGACCGGCAGGAAACTGGTCTTGCGGCTGTTCTTCACTTCGTTGGTGACGAAGCGGTTGGAGTACACGCTGTCGGCGATGCCTTGCAGGCTATTGAGCTGCCATCCCGAGGTCTGTCCCTTGAGCTGGTTGCGGTTGCTCCAGTAATTGAAATAGCCGTCGCCCTCCTCCTCGTCCTCGCCCTCATGGTTGCGGCGGCCCTGCACCAGGTCGAAGAACTTGGCCATCTTGCCCGGCGCGACACGCAGGAATTCGACGTCGACCTCCGGAATATTCACTGTGACCACCGGCAGGCCGCCGTTCAGGCCGGCCGGCAGCACCGTGCCTTTGCTGGCGAAGAAGAAGGATGGCGACATCGCGTCGCTCAGCACATCACACTGGTGCGCGGCGCTCAGCTTGCGGCCGCCGTCGGCGGCCAGCGCCGGCCCGACCTTGATGCTGTAGCGGTGGCCAGGTTTCACAAACGGGAACACCAGCACGCGCGGATTGTCGGCGGCCACCCAGGCGCCCTTGACCACGCTGGCGGCTTCGGCGGCGGCGGGCGCCGGCTTCTTCTCGCCCGGCGCGGCCATGCTCTCGCCCAGGTCGGAGACTTCGATCAGCTGGTCGAGCGCCTGGCCCTCGCCGACCGGCGCGGAGAACGTCAGCGCCAACGCCGGCCGGTCCTCGTGCAGGCGCGCCTGGCAACTGTTGACGGCGAACGGCGCGTTCGGATTGGCGATCACGGCGTCGCCGGCGACGCTGCGCGGCGGCCCCTTCTTGCTCACCCACCAGGCGCCGGCGGCGCCCGCCGCCACCACCGCAGCCACCACCAGCCCGATCGCCGCCTTCCGGTTCATCCCCGCCATGATTTTCCTTGTTTTAATGCCAATTGCCAATAATAACAGATTACCTTTATCCCATTGGGGGGTGGTCAGGCCATCCGAATTGAATGATAATAGCAATCATTATCATTTAAAGAAGCCGCCATGCATCCTGTTTTGAAGCCTTTGACCGTGTGTGTCCTGTCCGCGCTGTACGCCCTGCCCTCGCAAGCCCAAACCGCCGCCGAAGCCCCCGTCCAGACCGTCGTCATCAACGCCAGCGCCGACGCGTCCGCCGGCGGCCTGTCGAAAACCTTCGGCGGCGGCCAGGTGGCCAAGGGCGGCCGCGTCGGCCTGCTGGGCAATATGGAGAGCATGGACACGCCGTTCAACAGCACCAACTACACGCAGCAATTCATCCAGGACCAGCAGGCCCACAGCGTGGCCGACGTGCTGCAAAGCGATCCGGGCGTCCGCGTCGCGCGCGGCTTCGGCAATTACCAGGAGCTGTACGTGATTCGCGGCTTCCCGGTCAATTCCGACGAGCTGGCGTACAACGGCTTGTACGGCGTGCTGCCGCGCCAGTACATCGCGGCCGAGCTGCTGGAACGGGTCGAAGTCTTCCGTGGCGCCAGTACCTTCCTCAACGGCGCCTCGCCGGGCGGCGGCGGCATCGGCGGCGCCATCAACCTGCTGCCGAAGCGCGCGCCCAACCAGGCGCTGACCGAAGTCAGCGCCGGCCTGCAGACCGGCAGGCAGACCTACCTGGCCACCGACATCGCGCGCCGCTTCGGCGACGACCACCGCATCGGCGTGCGCGTCAACGCGGTGCAGCGCAAGGGCGGCACCGGCATCGACAACGAAGACCGCGACCTGCAACTGGCCGCCATCGGCGCCGACTACCGCGGCCGCGGCTTCCGCCTGTCGGCCGACCTGGGCTGGCAGGACAGCAAGCTGTATCGCGGCCGGCCGGCGGTCAACGTCGCGGCCGGACTGGCCGTGCCTTCGGCGCCGGACGGCAAAGCCAACTTCGGCCAGCCGTGGGACTTCTCCAGCGAACGCGATGTGTTCAGCACCTTGCGCGGCGAATGGGATGTGGCCAGGGACGTGGTGGCGTGGGCGTCGTACGGCAACCGTCGCGGCCATGAGCTGAACCGCCTGGCCAGCACGCTGAACCTGGCCACGGCGGCCGGCGCCGGCACCATCCGCCGCTTCGACAATGCGCGCGTGGACCATATCAACACCGGTGAACTGGGCCTGCGCGCCGCCGTGCGCACCGGCCCGGTCAGCCACAAGCTGGCCTTGACCGCGACCGGCTTCGACCTCGATTCGCGCAACGCCTACGCCACCTCGGCGTACCAGAACACGTCGCTGTACAACCCGCCGGCGCTGGCCTTGCCGACCCTGACCACCTTCGGCAACAACCTGAACGACCCGCGCACCACCAACAAGCTGACGCTGGTCAGCCAGGCGCTGGCCGACAGCATCGGCTTCCTCGACGACAGCGTGCTGGTGACGGTCGGCGTGCGCCACCAGAACATCAGGCAGGTCGGCTACGCCTACAACACCAACAAGCAAAGCTCCTACTACAGCGAAGGCGCCAACTCGCCGATCGCCGCCATCGTCTACAAGGTGGCGCCGACCGTGTCGCTGTACGCCAATTACATCGAAGCCTTGCAGCAGGGCCCGGTGGCCGGCACCACCGCCGTCAACATCGGCGAGATCTTCGCGCCCTACACTTCGCGCCAGCGTGAGGTCGGCGTCAAGTACGACGGCGGCCGCTTCGGCGCCAACGCCGCCGTGTTCAGCACCAGCCAGCCGCAAGGCGTGCTGAATCCCGCCACCAAGGTGTTCGGCATCGACGGCGAGCAGCGTAATCGCGGCGTCGAGCTGTCGGCCTTCGGCGAACCGGTGCGCGGCTTGCGCGTGCTGGGCGGCGTCACCTTGCTCGATGCCACGCAGCGGAAGACCGCCGGCGGCCTGACCGACGGCAAGGATGTGATCGGCGTGCCGGACCTGCAGGCCAATGTGGGCCTGGACTGGGACGTGCCGGGCGTGCGCGGCTTCAGCGTCTCGGCGCGGGCGCTGCATACGGCGTCGCAGGCGGTCAACGCGGCCAACACCCAGAACCTGCCGTCGTGGAACCGCCTTGACGCCAGCGCGCGCTACCACTTCGACGTGGACGGCCACGGCGTCACGCTGCGCCTGAGGGTCGACAACCTGACCGACAAGAGCTACTGGGCGTCGGCCGGCGGCTCGCAAGGCTCCGGCTATCTGGTGCTCGGCGCGCCGCGCACCTTCGCGCTGACGGCCAGCACCGAGTTCTGATCGCGCAAGGCGGACATCGCGCCGTCTACGAGGCTTCGGGAACGATCATTTCCCGATACGTCACCCAGCCGCTAGGGCTACGCGCATCGCGCACATAGACAATCATCGATCGTCCGGAAAACAGGAATGGTTGGCCGGCCGCGCGTTTCGGCCGGCCGCTGACGCTGAACTTCGCCACCATCACCGTCAAGATGGCGGGAAGTCTACGGAAGTTCATGAGTACCTCAATGTCAACGCGGCGCGATCGGCCGCAGGTTGGCCACGCGCACGCAGCCCTCCTGGCACAGATACAGCGCCGACGGCGTCAGGTCTTGGGCCGGCCGTAAGCGTTGGAAAAGCGGAACTTGCGTCGTCGGTCGCCCATCATGTCGCGCAGGGTGCTCAGACTCAGGCCGCTGACCTCGTGCATGCGGATCAGCACCGCGCCGCCGACCGGCAGGCGGCTATGCCGCATCTTGCTGATCATCGGCGGCGCCACCTGCAGCGCGCGCGACAGGTCGGCGTCGGTCCTGAGTTGAAGATGGCTGATCATGCTGTCCAGCAGATTACCGGGATTGTAGGGTGTAGCCATGGCTGTCTCTCCTTGAGGGGTGAAAATGCTAATGGCCGGCCAATGCCGAGCCGATGCCGGAACTGAGGCGGGTCGCCATTTCGTCGACCGTGTACTTGCCGGCGCTGTGGCGCGCGCCGGCGCTGAGCAACGCCAGTTCCGAAGGCGCGCGCAGCACTTTGACGATGGCGGCGGCGTACACCGCCACATCGTTCTCCGTCATCACGCCGTTGACGCCGTTCTCCAGATAGGCGATCTCCGGCGAATGCAAGCCGCAATCGGTGGTGAACATCGGTTTGCCGCTTGAAAATGAATCCAGGATGCCCAGCCCGACCAGCCCGGGATTCAGCATCAATTCGGCGAGCGACATGGCGATCGCCTTGTCCTTGCCCTGCAGCGCGCCGAGCACGAAAATCCATGGATGCTCGGCGCTGGCGGCGTCGATCAGCGCCTGTTCCGGCCCGGCGCCGACGATCAGCAGCTGGAAATCGGGGATATGCTGCCGCACTTCGAGCGCGGACTCGATCAGGAACTCCAGCCGCTTCTCCTTGTACAACGAGCCCAGATAAATGGCGGCCGGGCCGTCGCCCAGACCCAGCTCGCCGCGCCGCAGCGCTAGTTCGTCGGCGTCGATCGCCCGCACCAGCGCGGTCATGGCGCTGGTGTCGATGGCGTTGCGGACCACCGTGGTGCGCGCGGCGGGGAAGCCGGCGCGGGCGATCAGCGAGGCGCTGATGTCGGTGTAGGCGAACCACCAGTCGGCCTTGTTGACGGTCCAGCGCTTGAAGCGCTCCTTCCAGCCGTCCGGGTGCTCCGATTGCAGGTTGGCGCCGTGGCCCCAGAACGCCAGCCGCGCCGGGCGCCGTACGAACATCAGCCACAGGTTGTAGAGAATCTTATTTTCATGCATGACGATCACGATGTCGGCCTGGCGCGCATAGTCGCCATACGGTTGCCAGCACAAGCGGTGGTTCATGAAGTAGCGGGTCGGGATGGTGATGCTCCACTCCAGATGCGCTTCGTTGCGCTTGAGCTTTTCCGCCGGCGTGCCCTCGCCCACCAGCAGCTGCAGCTCGATCCCCTGCGCGTTCAGCACCTCGTGCAGCCTGCGGTAGAAGCCGACCCGGTACTGCAGCAGCTGGCGCTCGACGATCAGCACCCGGGGCCGCGAGCGATAGATGCCGTCCGGGCGGCGCTGCGCCTGCTGCCGCTGCGCGGCGCGGCGGCACGCGTGCGCCATCCCCGCCGCCGCGCCGGCGTAGGTGTAGTCGGCCACCAGTTGCCGCGATCGCTCGGAAAAGCGCTGGTACAAGGCGTCGTCCCGCAGCAGCTCCGCCGCGCGGTCGGCCCAGCGCTCGACATCGAGTTCATCGACGTAGCCGTTCTCGCCGTCGCGCACCAACTCGCCGGAGGCGCCGGCGGCCGGCGTGGCCAGCACCGGCAGCCCGGCCGCACAGGCCTCGTTGACCACCACGCCCCACGGATCCCAGCGGGTCGGGAACACGAACAGGCGCGCGCTGCGATACAGCGCGGGCAAGGCTTGCTGCGTGGCGAAGCCGGCGAATTCGACCTCGATCAAGCCGGGGTAGCAGGCGGCGGCGGCGCGCAGCAGCGGCAGTTGCTCGCCGCTGCCGACCATCAGCAGCCGCATGCAGCGCCCGGCACGCTTGGCCAGCTCCACGCCCAGGTCGAGCACGAACATCGGATTCTTGACCGCCTCCAGCCGGCCGCAGAACATCAGGTCATAACGCGGCGGCGCCGGCTCCAGCTGGTATGCCTGGTTGTCGACGCACAGGCGCGAGGTGAAGCGGTGCGCGTGCGACAGGCCGTAGCTGTCGAACAGCGCGTGGCCGCCGGCGCTGGCGGCGACGAACGCCTGGCTACGGGCGTACACCCGGCGCCGCACCCAGCGGTGCACTGCGGTCAGCGTGCGCTCCGATTCCAGCGTGCCGTCGGTCATGCTGACATGGGCGACGCCGTTGCGCCGGCAATACATCCAGGCGTAGAGGTGAGTCGGATTGAAGCCGTCGGTCACCACCACGTCCGGCTGGTAGCGGCGCAGCGCGGCGATCACGTCGAAATTGCTGTGGATATAGCGCTTGCGCCACACCACGAAGCAGCGCCGCAGCGTGGTCTGCGCGGTGCGCAGCGGCGGATAGTCCCACTCGCGGTTCGGCTCGCGCTCGACGCAGCTGAAGACATGGACATCCACCTCCGGCAGCTCGGACAATTCGGAAAAGACCGGCGTCCGGTACGGCGCCAGGGTGTTGGTGACGATAGCGATTTTCAGCATGGAATCCTCTCAGGCCAAGATGGCACACTTGCCAACCGCCATTGAATACCACACAGGCAAACACGGTTTGCTAACTGTCACAAAAGCATGGCATTCACGCGTTAACGCAACAGCCCGCCTCTTGTTTTTGCACTCTCGTTTATTGTTGTGACAATGCTCAAATCCTCGGCGCACGAAGGTTTTAATCTGCATCAAACGCCATGCGAGGAAATGTCATGTCTTATTGCGTCACATCTAATTTAGCACTCGTTGGCCGCGGCATCGCGATGCTGGCCGGCATAGTTGTTTTGAGCTCCTGCGCCACCCGAAACGTCGCCGACGGCCGCACCGGCGTCGACACCGCGCTGCCCACGGTGCCGGTGATGATCACCGCCGACCTGGTGGCCAGCCAGAAGATTCAGCGCCGGCGCGACGGCGTGCAGGATATCGCGCCGCTGACCGCGCCGGCCGCGGCGTACACCATCGGCGCCGGCGACATCCTGGCGATCCTGGTGTGGGGCCATCCGGAGCTGTCGGCCGCCACGCTGAATGCGCAAAGCCCGTTGATCAGCGCCGCCGAACAGGCGGCCGCCGCCGCCGCGCCGCAAGGCTTCGTGGTCAGCGAACAGGGCACGATCCAGTTTCCCTTCGCCGCCAACCTGGCGGTGGCCGGCCTGACCGAATTGCAGGCGCGCGACCTGCTGGCCAGGCAGCTGGCGCCGGTCATCAACCGGCCCAACGTCACGCTGCGGGTGCAGGCCTTCCGCAGCCAGCGCATCTATGTCGACGGCGAGGTCAAGGCGCCGGGGGTGCAGGTGATCAACGACATCCCGATGACGCTGACCGAGGCGATCAACCGCGCCGGCGGCGTCACCCCCACCGGCGACCAGAGCCAGCTGTCCATCGTGCGCGCCGGCCAGCGCTACCGCATCGACCTGCCGGCGCTGGTGCAGCATGGCGAGGATCCGAACCGCATCATGCTGCGCAACGGCGACGTGCTGCGGGTGCAGGCGCTCGACGAGAGCAAGGTGTTCGTCAGCGGCGAAGTGGTGACGCCGAAGGCGCTGCTGATGCACAGCGGCCGGCTGTCGCTGAACGAGGCGATCGGCGAGGCCGGCGGCATCAATCCGCTGACCGGCGACGCGCGCCGCGTGTTCGTGGTGCGGCGCGGCCAGGGCCCGATCGAGTTGTATCAGCTAGACGCGCGCGACACCGGCGCGCTGGCGATCGCCGAAAGCTTCGAGCTGGCGCCGCGCGACCTGGTGTTCGTCGACGCCACCGGCCTGGCCAACTGGCACCGCACGCTCAGCATGATGATCCCCGGTTCGCTGACCTCCGCCGTCAGCGCCGGCAAGCAGTAAGCCCGCTCGGCCCGCCCCTCCCGCAACCCAAGCACCGATAGGACCGCCATGACCCCTTTCAGCCGAAGCGTGCAAGCGCGTCGCGAAATCCAGCCACCGGCCATGCTGCAGCCGGCGGCGCCGCTGCCGCATTATGAAGAAGAAATCGAACTGGCGAGCTATCTGCAGATACTCGTCGACCAGCGCTGGCGCATGGCGCTGATCATGGTGCTGTGCCTGCTGGGCGGCGCGGTGCACGCGCTGCTGTCGGCGCCGGTGTATGAAGCGACGATGCTGATCCACGTCGAAGAGGACCAGCCGAACAACAACACCAAGAACATGATCGGCGAGATTTCCGCGATGTTCGACGTCAAGGCGGCGGCGATCTCGGAGATGGAGTTGATCAAGTCGCGCATGGTGATCGCCAAGTCGGTCGACAACCTCGGCCTGTACATCGACGCCACGCCGAAGTATTTTCCGGTGATCGGCGCCGCCATCGCGCGCTACAACCGCAAGCTGTCCACGCCCGGCCTGTTCGGCTACGGCGGCTACGCCTGGGGCGCGGAAGCGATCGACATCACCCGCTTCTACGTGCCGGACGCGCTGCAGAATTCCAGCTTCCAGTTGTTCGCCAACGGCGACGGCAAATTCCGCCTGAAGCAGGAGGCGGCGCGGATCGACGTCGCCGGCCGGGTCGGCGTGCCGCTGGCGCTGGATCTGCCGCAAGGCAAGCTGCTGCTGACGATCCAGCAGCTCGACGCCCTGCCCGGCACCGAATTCAGCCTGCGCTACATCCCCAAGCTGGCCGCGATCGAGCAGGTGCAGAAGGCGATGCTGGTGGCGGAGATCGGCAAGCAGTCGGGCCTGATCAGCGTCACCATGAGCGGCGCCGACGCCAAGGCCACCTACGACACGCTGACCACCATCGGCCGCGAATACCTGCACCAGAACGTCACCCGCAAGCTGGAGGAGGCGGAGAAATCGCTGGACTTCCTGGCCAAGCAACTGCCCGACATCAAGCAGCGGCTGGACGAATCGGAAAGCGCCTACTACCGCTTCCGCAACGAAAGCGGCACCATCGACCTCGGCGAGGAAAGCAAGATCAGCCTGCAGCAACTGGCGGCGGTCAAGGCGCGCCGCCTGGAGCTGCTGCAGAAGCGCGACGAACAGCTGGTCAGCTTCACCAGCGCCCATCCGGTGGTCGAATCGCTGGACAACCAGATCGCCCACCTCGACCGCGAGATCAGCCGCGCCACCCACCATATCCGCCAGCTGCCGATCCTGGAGCAGGAGCTGCTGCGCCTGAGCCGCGAAGTCAAGGTCAACACCGAGCTGTATAGCGCGCTGCTGAACTCGGCGCAGCAACTGCGGCTGGTCAAGGCCGGCAAGGTCAGCAACGTGCGCCTGATCGACATGCCGATGCTGCCCGAAAAACCGGCCAAGCCGAACCGCGGCACCATCATGGCGATCGCGGCGGCGATCGGCCTGTGCCTGGCGCTGGCGTCGGTGATGCTGAAACGGCTGCTGATCAAGGGCATCCAGACCCCGCGCGCCATCGAGCAGTTGCTGGGCTCGCGCGTGGTGTACGCCAACATCCCGCACAGCGGCACCCAGAAACGGCTGTACCGCAGCGCCGACAAGGACGGACACGGCCCGCTGCCGCTGCTGGCGACGCTGGCGCCGAGCGACCCGGCGATCGAAAGCCTGCGCTGCTTCCGCACCACGCTGCAGATCGGCATGCCGCACAACCGCAACAACGTGGTGCAGATCTGCGGCGCCACCGAGGGCCTGGGCAAGTCCTTCGTCTGCGCCAACCTGGCCGCCGTGCTGGCCTCCAGCGGCAAGCGGGTGCTGCTGATCGACGCCGACCTGCGCGGCGGCCAGCTGCACCGCTACTTCGAGCTGGAGCGCGGCATCGGCTTGAGCGAGACCATCGCCGGCGCGCTGACGCTGCAACAGGCGGCGCGCGACACCGCGATCGACGGCCTGAAGCTGCTGAGCACCGGCGCGCTGCCGCCGAATCCGGCCGAATTCCTGCTGCACCAGAACGTCGGCCTGCTGCTGGCGGTGGCCTCGATGACCTGGGACTACGTGCTGATCGACGTGCCGCCGCTGCTGACGGTGTCGGACGCGCTGGTGGTCGGCGCCCACGCCGGCGCGGTGTTCATCGTGGCGCGCGCCGGCCAGACCACCGACGACGACCTGAACGAATCGGTCAAGCGCCTCAACCACGCCGGCGTCGCGCCGCAGGGGGTGCTGTTCAACGACATGACGGTACGCGCCAGCGGGCCGCAACGCCTGGCCGCGCCGTCGGTGCCCACCCTGGTGCAATAGCGCCCGACTTTTTTAGATAGGAACATCATGTCAGCGATTATCGATAACCTGCAAGCGACCCACAGCGACACCCCGGACGTGCGCTGCTGGCACGGCCAGGTGCCCGACTGGGTCGGGCCGGCGCTGGAGCGCCTGTACGGCAACCTGTTTTCGTCGCTGCCGCAGTTCCGTCTCAGCCGGGGGCTGGAAGGCGCCCACACCTACGCGGTGTACCGCCGCGGCGAGCTGCTGACGCTGTTCGTGTTCGGCCTGCGCGACGGCGAGGTCGAACTGTACAACGAGGTGATCAGCCTGCGCGAGGACGAGATCGTCGACTTCGCGCGCTTCGTCTTCGCCGAATTCCCGGCGGCGCAGGTAGTCCGCCTGCGCGCGGTGCAGGTGGCGCGCGCGCCGCGCCGCTTCCCCAGCCAGCAGTACGACTACCTGGAGGACACCATCATCACCTTGCCGGCCGGCGCCGCCGCCTACACCGAGAGCCTGAGCAAGAACACCCGCCGCAACGTGCGCCGCTACAGCCAAGCGGTGACCGAGGAGCTGCCCGGCTTCCGCTTCAGCGTGGCGCTGGGCGCGGCGGCCGATCCGGCGCAGATCGACGCCGTGATCGCGCTCAACCACGCCCGCATGGCGGCCAAGAACAAGCAATCGATCATCGACGCCGCCGAGGCCTATCGCCTGCAAAGCCTGGTGCGCAGCTGCGGCCTGGTGGCGGTGGTGACCATCGACGGCCGCGTCTGCGCCGGCGCGATCAGCTACCGCGTCGGCGACAACTACTTCCTGATCGTGCTGGCGCACTCGCCCGAATACGACCGCTACAGCCTGGGCTTCCTGTGCTGCTACTGGACCATCTGCGCCTGCATCGAGCGCGGCGGCAAGGAATTCCACTTCCTGTGGGGCCGCTACGACTACAAGCGCAATTTCCTCGGCCAGTTGCGCCGGCTCGATCAGCTGCTGCTGTACCGCTCGCAGCTGGCGGTGGCGCGCCACGCCCGCCTCGCGCTGCGCACCTGGTACCGCGCGCAGCAGCGGCGCGCCATGCTGTGGCTGCAGCAGGCCAAGCAGCAGGACGGCGCCGCCGCGCGCTTCGCGCTCGGCCTGTACAACCTGGCGCGCCGCTGGCGCCAACGCCGCGCCCGCCATTCGGCGCTCTGACCTCCACCCCTCGTCCAGACAGGAAGACTTCCCATGTTCATCGACTCGCGCCAGCTCGACCCCGCCGCCCGGATCGACGCCACCGTCTGCATCATCGGCGGCGGCGTGGCCGGCCTCACCATCGCGTTGGAAATGGAACGGCTGGGGATCGCCACCTGCCTGCTCGAAAGCGGCGGCTTCCATCCCGACGACGCCACCCGCGACCTGTACCGGGGCAGCGACATCGGCCTGCCCTACCGCTTCGCCGACGGCTGCCGCAGCCGCTACCTGGGCGGCAGCAGCAATTGCTGGGGCGGCTGGTGCCGGCCGCTGGACGCCTGGGACTTCGCGGCGCGGCCGTGGATCCCGCACAGCGGCTGGCCGTTCGGCATCGAGGAACTGGCGCCCTACTATCTGCGCACCCACGCGGTGCTGCGGCTCGGGCCGCAGAACTACGCGCCGGACTACTGGGCCGCCGCGATCGACCGCGCCGACGTGCGGCGCCTGCCGCTCACCAGCGGCAAGGTGCGCGACACGATCTCGCAATTCAGCCCGCCGGTGCGCTTCGGCACGCTGTATCGGGGCGACCTGATGCGCTCGCAGCATGTGCGGGTGTATTTATGGGCCAACGCCACCGGCCTGACGGCGGCGCGCGACGGCAACAGCCTGCAACAGGTCGAGGCGGCGACGCTGGACGGCCGCAAGTTCAGCGTCAAGGCCAGGTTCTACGTGCTGGCCAGCGGCGGCATCGAGAACGCGCGGCTGCTGCTGGCGTCGAACGGCGTGCAGCGCGCCGGCCTGGGCAACGGCAACGACCTGGTCGGCCGCTACTTCATGGACCACCCGCGCATGCTGTCGGGCCGGGTCGATTTCCAGCCGGCGTGGCGCCGCAACAAGCTGTACGACATCAAATACCATTACCAGAACGCCGCCGTCGCCGCCGGCGGCACGCAGATCGCGGCGCAGCTGGCGCTGAGCGAACCGACGCTGGCCAGCGAAGGCCTGCTCAACGCGCGGGTGTGGTTTTGCTCCACCTTCCCCGGCGAAGGCAGCGCGGCGGCGGCGGCGCTGTTCCGCTACAAGCAGGCGGTGCTGAAGAAGGACCAGCCGGGCTGGCGGCCGCTGCAGGACGCCGCCATGATGGCGCGCCATCCGCTTGACACGCTGGGCTACGGCGTGACGCGGCTGCTGCAACCGCGTTGTCTGATCCGCGACGTGCGCTTCCAGGCCATCGTCGAACCGGAACCGGATCCGCGCAGCCGCGTCACCCTGTCGACCACCGAGCGCGACGCGCTGGGCATGCCGCGGGTGCGGGTCGACTGGCGCCTGGGCGGCAACGTGCAGCGCACCTTCGACCGCACGCTGGCCATCATCGGCGCCGAGCTGGAACGTTCCGGCGTCGCCAGCGTGACGCTGGACCCGCCGATCGAAGGCGGCGCCTGGCCCGCCAGCCTGGAACCGGAAGGCACCTGGCACCACATGGGCACCACCCGCATGCACGACTCGCCGCGCCACGGCGTGGTGGACCGGCATTGCCGCGTGCACGGCGTCGGTAATCTGTACGTCGCCGGCAGCTCGCTGTTTCCGACCGCCGGCGCCAACTTCCCGACCATCACGCTGACCGCGCTGGCGCTGCGGCTGGCCGACCATCTGGGCGCCGTCGCGCGTCACGCCGACGCCGCGCCGGCGCGCCGCCACAGCGCCGGCGTCATGGTGTGAAAACGGAAAATGATAGTCATCAAGGAAGCCTCCATATCGCTCTGCGGGGCGACGCTTTCCGATATGATTTATACAGTTTTCGCGGCGCCGAACAACCGAGATGTCCATAGAATATAACGGTCGATATCATGCGTATTCCCCTCCTTAACGACACCGAGCGGCTCGGCTTCGCGCTGCGGCTCGGCGACCTGGCGCTGCTCGGATTGGCCGGCCTCGGCGCCCTGCACTGGCAGGCCGACGGCGGCGCGGCGCCGGTGCAACTGACCTCGCTGTACGTCGGCGGCGCGCTGTCGCTGGCGCTGTTCCCCCGCTTCGGCATGTACCAGCTGGATGCGCCCGAGGCGCCGCCGACGCTGACGCTGCGGCTGGCGGCGGCGCTGTTGACGGTGATGGCCGGCGCCATGCTGTTCGCCGCGCTGCTGCACCCGACGGCGCGCCTGTCCGGCATGTGGCTGGCGCACTGGTTGATGCTGGCGCTGCCGGCGCTGCTGGCGCCGCACCTGGCGGCGCGCAACCTGAACTGGGCCAGCACCCGGGTGCTGGTGATCGGCAAGGGCGACGTCAGCCACGAACTGTACCGCCGCAACCGGCTGTGCAAGCGCCGCCCGTACCGCATCGACGCCTTCTGCATCACCGACGGCGCCGCCGGGCCGCAGGCCACCGGCATCGACTGCATCGCCGACACCGCGCTGATCCCCGACTATGTCGGCCGCCACGGCATCGACCAGATCTGGATCGCGCTGCCGCTGCGCGACGCCGGCGACATCGCGCGGCTGCAGCACCTGCTGCGCAACACCATGGTCGACATCCGCTGGCTGCAGGATGTGCGCGACCTGCAGATCCTGAACATCAATTGCCGCACGCTGTACGACTTCCCGGTGATGGACCTGAACTGCATGAAGCCCAGCGCCGCCAGCCATATCGAGAAATACATCTTCGACAAATGCTTCTCGCTGGCGGCGCTGGTGGTGTTCGCCCCGCTGATGCTGCTGATCGTCGCCGCCATCAAGCTCGATTCGCGTGGACCGGTGTTGTTCGTGCAGCCGCGCATCGGCCTGAACGGCCGCCAGTTCAAGGTGTTCAAGTTCCGCAGCATGCACCGCCACGAGCCGGGCGCCACGCTGCAGCAGGCGGCGCGCCAGGATGCCCGGGTCACGCGGGTCGGCCGCTTCCTGCGCCGCACCAGCCTGGACGAACTGCCGCAGTTCATCAACGTGCTGCTGGGCGACATGTCGGTGGTCGGGCCGCGGCCGCACGCGGTGTCGCACACCGAGATGTACAGCCGCCAGCTGGACGTCTACATGGTGCGCCACCGCGCCAAGCCCGGCATCACCGGCTGGGCCCAGATCAACGGCGCGCGCGGCGAGACCGATACGCTGGACAAGATGATCCGGCGGGTGCAGTTCGACCTCTATTACCTGCAACACTGGTCGTTGTGGATGGATATCCGCATCGTCCTGTGGACCGCCTGCAAAGGCTGGACCGGCAACAACGTCTATTGACGAACGCCGCACCGATTTTTAAACCCGGAGACAACCGATATGAACGACAAGCTCGCGACGCCGTCCCTGCTCGCCCCGAAGGTGGCGCTGATCACCGGCATCACCGGCCAGGACGGATCCTACCTGGCCGAACTGCTGCTCGACAAAGGCTATGTGGTGCATGGCCTGGTGCGGCGCAGTTCCTCGCCCAACACCGGCCGCATCGCCCACCTGCTGCAGCCCGACGGCGCCGCGCCGCCGCGCCTGTTCCTGCACGAGGGCGACATGAGCGACGGCGTTTCGCTGATGCGGGTGATGGCGACGGTGCGGCCCGACGAGCTGTACAACCTGGCGGCGCAAAGCTATGTCGCCACCTCGTTCGACGCGCCGGACTACACCGCCGAGACCGACGCGCTCGGGCCGCTGCGGCTGCTGGAGGCGATCCGCACGCTGGGGCTGGCGCAGCGTACCCGCTTCTACCAGGCCTCGACCTCGGAGCTGTACGGCGACGCGCTGGAATCGCCGCAGTCGGAGCGCACTCCTTTCGCGCCGCGCAGTCCGTACGCGGCGGCCAAGCTGTACGCCTACTGGATCACGGTCAACTACCGCGAAGCCTACGGCATCTACGCCTGCAACGGCATCCTGTTCAACCACGAATCGCCGCGGCGCGGCGCCGAATTCGTCACCCGCAAGATCACGCTGGCGCTGTCGCGCATCGCCTGCGGCCGGCAAGGCACGCTACAGCTGGGCAACCTCGATTCGCTGCGCGACTGGGGCCACGCCCGCGACTACGTGGCGATGCAGTGGCTGATGCTGCAACAGCGCCAGCCGCGCGATTTCGTCATCGCCACCGGCGTGCAGTACACGGTGCGCCAGTTCGTCGACTGCGCCGCCGCCGAACTGGGGCTGACGCTGGCGTGGGACGGCGGCGGCGTGCAGGAGCGCGCCACCATCGCCGCGATCGCCCCGACCTCGGTCGCGGCCGCCCACTGCCGCCTCGGCCAGCTGGTGGTGCGGGTCGATCCGGCCATGTTCCGGCCGACCGAAGTGAATGCGCTGCTGGGTGATTCCGGCGACGCGATGCAGCGCCTGGGCTGGGCGCCGCAATGCACCTTCTCCGAACTGGTCGGCGAAATGGTGCGGTCCGACCTGGCGCAGGTGCGCGCCGAACCGGCGCCGGCCCGCGCCGCCATTCATCACCCCGTCTAAGGAGCAAGCGCCATGATCACTCAATTAAACCAACGCATATTCGTCGCCGGCCACACCGGCCTGGTCGGCTCGGCCATCGTGCGCGCGCTGCGGCGCCAGGGCTACAACAATCTGCTGACGGTGCCGCATTCCCACCTCGACCTGACCGACCAGGCGCAGGTGCGCCAGTTGTTCCAGCGCGAGCAGATCGACGCCGTCTACCTGGCGGCGGCGACGGTGGGTGGGATCCACGCCAACAACAGCTATCCGGCCGAATTCATCTACTCCAACATGGCGATCGAGACCAATGTGATCCACGAGGCCTGGCGCCACGGCACCCAACGGCTGCTGTTCCTCGGCTCCTCGTGCATCTATCCGCGGCTGGCGCCGCAGCCGATTCCGGAGACGGCGCTGATGCACGGCGCGCTGGAACCGACCAACGAACCGTACGCGATCGCCAAGATCGCCGGCATCAAGCTGTGCGAAAGCTACAACCGCCAGTACGGCACGCGCTACCGCAGCGTGATGCCGACCAATCTGTACGGCCCGTGCGACAGCTACCACAACGAGAACGGCCACGTGATCCCGGCGCTGATGCGGCGCCTGCACGAGTCCAAGCTGGCCGGCGCCAACGAGGTCGCGGTGTGGGGCACCGGCGAGGCGCGCCGCGAGTTCCTGTATGTCGACGACCTGGCCGACGCCTGCCTGTTCGTCATGAACCTGAGCGAGGACCGCTACCGTGGCGCCACGCTGCCGATGGTCTCGCACATCAACGTCGGCAGCGGCATGGAGGTCAGCATCGCCCGCCTGGCGCAGCTGCTGGCGCAGACGGTCGGCTACGGCGGCGAGCTGGTGTTCGACGCCAGCAAGCCGGACGGCACGCCGCGCAAGCTGCTCGACGTCGGCATCCTGAACGCGCTGGGCTGGCGCGCCGAGGTGGCGCTGGAGCGCGGCCTGCGCGAAACCTACCACAGTTTCCTGCGCGCCGAGCAGGCCGGCACGCGCCAGCAGCTGGCGCGCGCGCTCGACCAGCAATCGCGGCGCCGGCGCGAAATGTACCTGCCGCCGGTGGCGCTGGAGCACGCCTATGCCGACATGCGTTCGCCGTACTGAGCGCGCATGCGTGTGCCGACCATGACCGACGCCGCCCCGCGCGCGCGCGCGCTCGCGGCGCTCGGCCGGCCGTTGCTGCTGAGCCTGGGCAACCAGATGCTGAGCAGCGGCGGCAATTTCCTGGTGGGGCTGTACCTGGCGCGCAACCTGCCGCTGGAGCAGTTCGGCCTGTTCGGCATCTGCTACGGCATCTGCATGCTGTACATCGGCGTCGGCAACGCGGTGCTGCTGACCCAGATGACGGTCGGCATGGCCGACCAGCCGGCGGCGGCGCGCGCCGCCTACGCCGGCAGCATGCTGGCCGGAGTGATGGCGCTGGGCCTGGCGCTGGTGCCGCCGGCGCTGGCGGCGGCGCTGTGGCTGTGGTGGCTGGATTCGCCCTACCTGTCGCTGGTGGCGCCGGTGACGCTGACGGCGGCGCTGCTGCTGTGCGCCGAGTTCTTCATCAGCTACGCCTACGTGCGCCACGAGGAACGCGCCGCGCTGCTGGTCAACGGCGCGGCGATGGCGACGCTGGCCGGCGGGCTGCTGGCGCTGCACCTGAGCGGCTACACGCCGACCGCGGCCGGGGTGTTGCTGCTGTACGCCGCCGGCGCCGCGCTCGGCTCGCTGCTGGCCGGCGCCGGCGCGCCGCTGGTGCTGCGCCAGCGGCCGCGCGCGCTGGCCGGCGAGTGGCGCGCCGCCTGGCGCCACGGCCGCTGGGCGCTGGGCGGGGTGGCGATCAGCTGGATCCAGGCGCAGAGCGCGACCTACACGCTGGCGGCGATGCTGGGGCCGGCCGGCGCCGGACTGGCCAACCTGAGCCGGCTGTTCATCTCGCCGTTCACGTTCCTGCTGCCGGCGATCAACAAGATCGTGATCCCGCGCCTGGTGTCGCTGCGGCGCAGCGATCCGCGCCGCATGCGGCGGCTGTCGACGCTGATCACCGCCGCGCTGGTGCTGCTGGCGGCGCTGTACGCGCTGGTGCTGCTGTCCTGCCTGGGCTGGCTGGTGCCGCTGGTGCTGGGCTACACCCTGCCGGCGCTGCCGGCGCTGGTGGCGGTGTGGTGCGTGGTGCTGCTGTTCCAGGTCGGACGCAGCGGCGGCGCGCTGCTGCTGCAGATGCAGCTGAAGTTCAAGCAGCTGACGCTGATCACCGTGCCCAGCGCCGCGCTGGCGGTGGCGGCGGCGGTGCTGCTGATGCGGCAGTATCAGGAAGCCGGCGCCATCGCCGGCGTGCTGGCGGGCGAAATGCTGCTCGCCCTACTTGTGTGGAAGGAGATCGGCCATGGCGCCCGCGCTGAACACCGTTGACATCTGCATCGCCACCTTCCGCCGCCCGGCCATGCTGGCCGCGCTGCTGGACGCGCTGGCGCGCCAGGAAAGGCGCGGCGCGACGCTGCGCGTAATCATCATCGACAACGACCTGGCCGGCACCGCCCGCCCCACGGCCGAGGAATTCGCCGCCGACAGCGGACTGCCGGTGCTGTACCAGATCGAGCCGCGACAAAACATCGCGCTGGCGCGCAACCGCGCGCTGCAGCTGTGCGAGGCCGACGCCATCGTCTTCATCGACGACGACGAGACGCCGTGCCGGGGCTGGCTGGCGGCGCTGCTGGACTGCGCCGAGCGCACCGGCGCCGACCTGGTGTTCGGCCCGGTCGACAGCATCCTGCCGGCCGACGCGCCGGCCTGGGCGCACGCCTGCTTCAGCAAGCCAAGCCGCGCCACCGACGCCGAGATGCCGTACGGCGGCGCCGGCAACGTGCTGCTGCGGCGCAGCGTGCTGGCGCTGCATCCGCAGTGGTTCGATCCCAGCTTCGGGCTGACCGGCGGCGAGGACACCGACTGGTTCTACCGACTGCATCTGGCCGGCAAGCGCCTGGTGTGGTGCAACGAGGCGGCCGCCAGCGAACCGGTGCCGGAGGCGCGGCTGCAGGTGCGCTGGGCGCGGCGGCGCGCCTTCCGTGGCGGGCAGACCTACTACCGGGTGGTGGTGCGGCGCTACACGCGCGGCGCCGGCCTGCTGTGGTTCGCCGGCAAATCGCTGCAGCTGCTGCTCGGGCTGGCGGTGGCGCCGGCGCTGCGGCTGGCCAGCTATCCGGCCTTCGTCGGCCTGACGCTGCGCTTGGCCGGCGCCGCCGGCCAGCTGTCGCGCAGCCTGGTCTCCCGCGACTACGAGGAATACCATGCACGCCGTCTTCCGTAGCCAGCGCGGCCACCCGGACGCCTGGCGCGCCTGGCCGCTGCTGATCCTGATGGCCAGCTCGGGGATGCCGATCAGCTACACGCTGCAGCCGACCCGGGTGATGGCGCTGTCCGACGCGGCCGAGATGACGGCGGCGGCGGCGTCCAGCGCCAGTACCCTGAACTCGGTCGGCAACATGCTGTTGCTGGGCGGGCTGTACGGCTGGTCGGCGGCCATGCTGCTGAGCCGGCCGCGCAGCGTGACGGCGGTGCTGGGGCGCAGCTGGCCGCTGCTGCTGCTGATGGCGATGCTGCTGGCCAGCGCGCTGTGGACCTATCTGCCGGAAAAGGTGATGATGAACGTGGTGCACAACAACGGCGTGCTGCTGGTGGCGCTGGCGTCGGCGCTGTACTACCGCCACCAGCCGGCCAGCCTGCCGCGCGAAATGGGGCTGGTGCTGGGCGCCAACATGGGGCTGCACGTGGCGGCGGTGCTGCTGCTGCCCGGCTACGCCATCGACTGGCAGGGCCGCTGGCAGGGTCTGACGGTGCACCCGAACACGCTGGGCGCGCTGGGCTTCACCGCCTTCTGGGCCAACGCGGCGGCGCTGGCGGCCGGTCCGCGCCCGCCGTACGCGCGCTGGCACTGGATCGGCTGCGGCCTGGCGCTGGCCGCCGTGTTCGGCGCCGACAGCGTCACCTCCAAGGTCTGCTCGCTGGTGACGCTGCTGCTACTGCTCGGCCTGCGCTTCCTGCGCCGCCACGGCGCCAGCCGCCACACCTACCTGGCCGTGCTGGCCGGCAGCGTGATGGCCTTCCTGCTGTTCAAGCTGCTCTCCAGCGCGATCGACCTCAGCTGGCTGTACGACCTGCTCGGCCGCGACAGCCAGCTGACCGGGCGCGATTCGGTGTGGCGCGACGCCTACCAGGCGATCCGCGCCCGGCCGCTGCTGGGCTGGGGCTTCGACGACCACGCCTACCTGATCGCCTCGGCCGGCATGCCGTATTCCAGCTATCACAACGGCGTGCTCGACCTGGCGGTCAACGGCGGCGTGGTCGCGGTGCTGCTGCTGGGGGTGCTGATGCTGACCTGGGCGCTGCGCCACCTGCAGCGCTCGCTGCTGGCGCCGCGCGTGGCCGGCTTCTCGGTGCCCTTCGTGCTGGCCTACATGATGCACAACATGACCGAGGCGTCCTACGTGTCGCCGCGCGGCCAGATGTGGGTGATCTTCCTGGCGCTGCTGTTCCTCGGCGCCTGCCGCACCCCGCCGCGCGGCGCGGTGCCGGCGCCGCTGATGCGCGAGGCTTTCCATGCGCCAGCCTGACTTCGGCCGCCACCGCGCCGACATCGACGGCCTGCGCGCGCTGGCGGTGCTGGCGGTGATCGGCTTCCACCTGTCGCCGCGCTGGCTGCAGGGCGGCTTCGCCGGCGTCGACACCTTCTTCGTCATCTCCGGCTTCCTGATCACCCAGCTGATCACGCGCGCGCTGGACCGCGGCGAATTCAGGCTGGCCGGGTTCTACCACCAGCGCATCAAGCGCCTGCTGCCGGCCTACCTGCTGGTGGCGGCCTGCACGCTGGCGGTGGCCAGCTGGTTGCTGATCCCGGACGATTACGTGTTCTACACCACCTCGCTGGCGGCGTCGTGGGGCTTCGTCTCGAATGTGTTTTTCTCGATGCTGAGCTGGGGTTACTTCGGCCAGCGCACCGAGGAGTTTCCGCTGCTGCACACCTGGTCGCTGTCGGTCGAGGAGCAATTCTATTTCTGCTATCCGCTGCTGCTGATGCTGGTCTACCGCCACTGGCGGCGCCACCTGGATCTGGTGCTGGTGCTGCTCGGCGTGGCGACGCTGGCGCTGTCCGAGTGGCAGACCGGCAAGGTCGGCAGCTACTTCCTGCTGCCCTACCGCGCCCACGAGCTGGTGCTGGGCGCGCTGACCGCGCGGCTGTTGCGGCGCCGTCCGCCGCTGGCCGAGCTGGCCGCGCCGGCGGCGTTCGCCGGGCTGGCGCTGACCGTGGGCTCGATGCTGCTGCTGCAGCGCGAACATCCCTACCCCGGCCTCAATTCGCTGTACCCGTGCGCCGGCGCGGCGCTGCTGCTGTACGGCGGCGCGCGCGTCAACCCGGTGTCGGCGCTGCTGGGCTGGCGGCCGCTGGCCGGCATCGGTCTGATGTCGTATTCGCTGTATCTGTGGCACTGGCCGCTGCTGTCCTTCCTGCGCTACCGCCGCATCCCGCTCGACGCCGGCGTCGGCGCGGCGGCGCTGGCCGCGATCTTCGCCGTGTCGTGGCTGTCGTGGCGCTACGTCGAGACGCCGCTGCGGCGGCGCCGCGAACCGCTGCGCGCCAGCGCGCTGCGCTACTACGTGGCGCCGGCCTCGTTCTTCCTCGCGGTCGGGCTGTATTCGTACGCCACCGACGGCGCGCCGCGGCGCTTCTCGCCGGACGCGCGCGAGCTGCTGGCCAGCTATTCCTACGAGCGCGACCTCGGCGGCGCCTGCGCGCTGCGCGCCGGCGAATACGTCGGCGTCACCCCGGCCTACCTGCGCGGCCGCTGCGCCTTCGGCAGCGACGGCGACGCCCGGCCCGAGGTGCTGCTGTTCGGCGACTCGCACGCCCAGCACTTCAAGCCCTTCGTCGATCAGCTGGCGCGCCAGGCCGGGCTGCGCGCGGTGTTCCACGTCGAAGGCAGCTGCGAACCGATCGACCTGGCCGAGCCGGGCCAGGCGCCGACCTCGTGCCAGCGCCGCAACGCCGACCTGCTGGCGGTGGCCGGCCAGTACCGCTACGTGATGGTGTCCGGGCGCTGGACCTACAAGGGCGACGAGGCGCTGTTCGCGCGCCGGCTGCGGCGCACGGCGCAGGCGGTCGAGGCGGCCGGCGCGACGCTGGTGGTGTTCAAGGACAATCCGTCGACCCACACCGACCTGTCGCGCTGCATCCTGTTCAAGCGCCGCGGCTGGGTCGGGCCCGAGCGCGACTGCGATTTCCCCTGGGCCGAGGTGCTGGACGCGCAGGGCTCGATGGACCGCACCATCGACGCGCTGCAGGCCGCCATGCCGCAGGTGCGCGTGGTCGATTCGAAACGCATCCTGTGCGACGCGCGGCGCTGCCTGACCTCGATCGGCAACACCGCGCTGTACAAGGACGACAACCATCTGAACACGCAAGCGTCGCGGCTGCTGGGGCAGCGCTACCTGGCGGCGGCCGGCAACCCGCTGCTGCCGCTGCGCCTGAGCATGAACACCCACAAGGAGCCGGCGCCATGAAAGTCCTGATCGTGCACAACCGCTACCAGCTGCGCGGCGGCGAGGACGTGGTGGCCGAGGCCGAGACCGCGCTGCTGCGCGCCAACGGGGTCGAGGTCAGCGTCTACCAGCGCAGCAACGACGAGCTGCGGCGCATGCCGGCGGCGCTGGCGGCGCTGTCGACGGTGTGGTCGCAGCGCGCCGCGCGCGAGATCGGCGCGCTGTGCGACCGCGAGCGGCCGGACCTGATCCACTTCCACAACACCTTCCCGCTGGTGTCGGCGGCGCCGTACTGGACGGCGGCGGCGCGCCACATCCCGGTGGTGCAGACGCTGCACAACTTCCGCCTGCTGTGCCCGCAGGCGATGCTGCTGCGCGACGGCGCGCCGTGCCACGACTGCGTCGGCCGGCTGCCATGGCGCGCGGTGACGCGGCGCTGCTACCACGGCTCGGCGGCGCAGTCCGGCGTCGCCGCCGCCGCGCTGGTGGCGCACCGCGTCATCGGCAGCTACCGGCGCCGGGTGCAGGCCTACATCGCGCTGAGCTGCTTCAGCCGGGCCCAGTACATCCTGGGCGGGCTGCCGGAGCAGCGCATCCACGTCAAGCCGAATTTCGTCGCCGACAGCGGCGAGGCGGCGCCGCTGAAGCGCAGCGGCGGCCTGTTCGTCGGCCGGCTGTCGGCGGAAAAAGGCGTGGCCGCGCTGATCGACGCCGCCGCCCTGCTCGGCGAGCGCGCCGGCGCGCTGCGGGTGGTCGGCGACGGGCCGCTGGCGGCGTCGGTGCGGACCACCTTCGGCGACGGCTACCTGGGACCGCGCAGCCCGGCCCAGGTCGGCGCGCTGATGCGCGCCAGCAGCTTCCTGGTGGCGCCCAGCACCTGCCTGGAAACCTTCGGCCTGGTGGCGATCGAATCGTTCGCGGCCGGACTGCCGGTGATCGCCAGCGGCCACGGCGGGCTCGGCGAGCTGATCGAGGACGGCGTCACCGGCCTGCATGTGCGGCCCGGCGACGCCGCCGACCTGGCGCGCAAGATCGCCTGGGCGCGCGGCCACCCGGAGGCGATGGCGGCGATGGGCCGCGCCGCCCGCGCCCGCTACCTGGCGCTGTACACGCCGCAGCGCAACTTCAAACTGTTGCATTCAATTTATCAACATGTGTTGTCATCGGGAGACCATCATGCGTAGCCGCCAGCTTGTCTTGTCCTCACATATCGACCGCCTGACCTGGGAGGCGGCGCTGGAACGCCTGCTGGACTGGGGGCGGCGCCACGACAGCCGCTACATCTGTCTGTGCAATGTGCATTCGGCGGTGACCGCCGCCGCCGATCCGCTGTTCGAGAGCATCGTCAACAACGCCGACATCGCGGCGCCGGACGGCGCGCCGGTGGCGTGGGCGGTGCGCCACTTCACCGGCGCGGCGCAGGAGCGGATCAACGGCCCGGACCTGATGTGGCGCGCGCTGGCGGCGGCCGAACAGGTGGGCTTGTCGGTGTATTTCTACGGCGGTTCGCCGGCCACGCTGGCCGCGCTGGAGGCGGCGGCGCTGCGCCGCTTTCCGCGGCTGCGGCTGGCCGGCGCGCTGTCGCCGCCGTTCCGCCCGCTGACCCCGGAGGAGGACAACGAGCACACCGCGCGCATCAACGGCAGCGGCGCCGGCCTGGTGTTCGTCGGACTCGGCTGTCCGAAGCAGGAGCGCTGGATGGCGGCCCATTGCGGCCGCGTCGCCGCGCCGCTGATCGGGGTCGGCGCCGCCTTCGATTACCACGCCGGCACGCTGAAACGGGCGCCGCTGTGGTGGCAGCAACATGGTCTGGAATGGTTGTATCGGCTGGGCAAGGAGCCGCGCCGGCTGGCGGGCCGCTATCTGGTCGGCAACAGCCTGTTCGTGCTGCGCCTGCTGCGCCAGATGGCCGCCGGGCGGCTGGCGGCGCCGAAATGAGCCCGCCGCCCGAACCGGAACACGAGCCGGAATACGACCCGAACCGGCTGCTCGACGCGCTGCTGGAGAAAATGCGGCTGAAGAACGATGCCGCGCTGTCGCGCGCGCTGGCGGTGGAGGCGCCCACAATCAGCAAGATCCGCCATAAGCGGATCCGGGTGGGTGCGGCGATGTTGCTGAGGATGCACGAAGTGAGCGCCCTCAGCATCGGGGAACTGCGCGCCCTGATGGGCGACCGGCGTACGCGGGTGCGGATGCCGGGCGACCATGGGCGCGAGCGTTAGTTAGCTGGAACGCAGCGGGTGTGGATAGGTGTACGGCTTGTAGCCTGGTTTCGCGCTGAGGAAGTAATCGCGGTTCAGGCCGATCGACGACGGGCATTCGTTGTCGATACCGTTGGTGGTGTAGCCGTTCTGCGCGTTGCTCGAGTTGTTCCAGATGTACAGCGAACGGATCTGGTCCTGGCCGGCGTACGCGCCGCAGCTGAAGCCTTCGGTCATCAGCTCGATGGTGCGGCTGATGGTCGGGGTCGACGTATTGTTGAAGATCACGCCATCGCCGCCGCGGATACCGATCGCGGAGCGTTGCAGGCCGCCGCTGATATTCGTCGAGTAGTCGTTGTTGTAGATCTCATAGCTGCGCGAACCACGCGGCGAGGACGATACGCCGTGGGCGTCGGTCATCGCATAGTCCTTGGCGGCGTCGGTGCCGACCACCTTGTTGTAGCGGAAGACATAGACCGAACCGTTGTTCGACGCGATGTTGTGGCGGTTGCCCGAGAACGAGTTGTTTTCCACATAGACCGCGTTGGCCGAGCCCAGGTCCAGCGCAGGCCATGCGCCGCCGCCGTACACCACCACGCCATAACCCAGGTTCTTCAGGTCGGCGCTGTAGTTGTCGATGAAGTCATTGTTATAAATGACGCCACGCTGGTTCGCCGCATCGCCGACATAGATGGCGCTGAAGACGAATTTCTTGAACGACGAGTCGAAGACGCGGAAGTCGCGGCAGCCGTTCAGCAGGCCCAGACCCTTGTCCTGGATCGAACCGTTGCCGTTGCCGATCATGGTGATGCCTGACAGCGCGGCGGCGGCGCCGTTGCTGCAGTCGATCGCGATCAGGTAGCTGGTGTTCGGCACCGAGCCGACGCGGCGGATGACGGTCTTGTCCTTGCCCGCGCCTTTCAGGTGCAGGCCGGCCTGCAGGTTCAGCTGCTGGCTGCCCCAGTTGCAATCACCGGCAGGGATCGCCACCGTCATGCCCTTGCTGGCGGTGTTGATGGCGGCGCTGACGTCGGCGAAGTTGCAGCTCTTCGCGGTACGGTCGGCCACGACCGGCGGATTGGTCGGCGTGGTCGGCGGCACCGGCGTGGTCGGCGGCGTGGTCGGTGGCGTGGTCGGCGTGCCGGCGCTGCAGGTGTACGGGCTCCAGAAGTAGGTGCTGATGGTCGGATCCCAACCCGGATTGGCGTGCGTCGCCTTGTAGAACTTGCCGTTGTCGGCGTAGCGGACGATCGCGGCTTCGGCGTAGTTGCGGCCCCAGACCCAGTTCGGGTAGTCGCAGACCGGCGCGGTCGGCGTGGTCGGCGTGGTGCCCGGACCAGGGCTGGCGGTGGCCAGCGCCGGGTGCGGATAGGCGTAGGCGGTGTAGCCAGGCTTGGCGCTCAGGAAGTAGTCGCGGTTCTGCGCCACCGAGGCCGGGCAGTTGTTGGCGATGCCGCCGGCGGCGTAGCTGGTGTTGCCGATGCTGTTGCCCCAGATATACAGCGAACGGATCTGGTCCGCGCCTGGATATTTACCGCAGCTGAAGCCCGAGGTGTCGAGCTCGACGCCGCGGCTGATGGTGGCTGGAACGGTGTTGTTGTAGATCACGCCGTCGCCGCCGTCGACACCGATCGCGGTGCGCGCCAGCCCGCTGACGCCCGAGGTCTGGTAGGTGTTGCTATAGATTTCATAGCTGCGGGTGCCGTGCGTGGCGCTGCTCAGGCCCTGGACGTCGGTCATGTAGAAGTCTTTCGTCGCGTCGGTCGCCGTCACGGTATTGTGGCGGAACACATAGCTTGCGCCATTTGTGGACGAAATGCTTTGACGATTGCCCGAAAAACTATTGTCTTCGACATACACGGCGTTGACGCTGCCCAGGCTCAGCGCGTTCCACGCGCCGCCGCCCGAGACCAGCACGCCGAAGCCGAGGTCTTTCAGCGCGGCGCTGTAGTTATTGGTGAAGCGGTTCTTGGCGATCACGCCGCGCTGGTTCGGCGCGTCGCCGACATACACCGCCGCATGGACGAAATTCTTGAAGGTGGACCCGGTGACCTTGAAACCGGCGCAACCCTTCAGCAGGCCGAGGCCGGTATCCTGGATGGTGCCGTTGGCATTGCCGACCAGGGTCATGTTGGAGAAATCGGCAACCTTGCCGTTGGAGCAATCATAGGCGACCAGATAGGTCTCGCGGCTGACCGCGCCGACCCGGCTGATCACGGTGGCGTCCTGGCCTGCTCCCTTCAGGTAGACGCCGGCGGGCACGTTCAGCTGCTGGGTGCCCCAGCTGCAGCTGCCGGCCGGAATTTGCACCGTCATGCCGGTGGTGGCTTTTTTCACCGCCGCCTGCACGTCGGCAAAGCCGCAGGTGGCCGCGTTCAATGAGGTACCGCCGCTGACAACGGTCTGCGCCAGCAATTGTGGCGCCTTGGCCGTTTCGATATCGGCAGTGCGATTATCGCCGCCGCAGGCCGCCAGCGAGGCCAACGCGGCCATCGATAAAGCAGGCATCCCGAAGCGGTTCAATAATGACAAATCCATCATGTGAAGTTCCTTGTAGAAATGAATAAATAACCTTGCAGACCTCGTTGGATCTTTTTTTTCTACGGCAATGTTAAGTCAGGTTATTTCATATCCACAAGAGAAACTTTACAGTGTAAAATTTCCATGGAAAAACTACAATACAAATAAAATATCTGAATTCCATGGAGAAATTGTTCTAGATGTTACTTTTTTTGATGCAACAAACCAAATAAAAAATTCCTTTCTCCAATAGCTCCGACGTTTATTTACCTATGAGCGCGTGTCCGCCGAAGCTTTTTCTACATGAATAAATTAATTTAATATAAACAAATTCCAAATGTTCATAGGTATTGAATCGGGGATATTTTTAAGGAGCAAAAAAAAATTTGCGGCGGCGCGCACGATTGGCCGTCAAGGACGGATTTAATTCCTTGAGGAAAAGTTTTAAAGGCTTTGCGGGTCAAGCCGGCGGGAAAAAATGGTCGGCCAATTGGCCGTTGGTGAGACGCCGGGATGGCGGAACGCAGGCCGCCACGCGACGTAAAAAGGCGTCGAGTTCCGACCAGGCGCCAAGCCGGTCGATATCCAAAGTATGTAACCACAGATGGAACACTCCGCCGTCCTGCAGCGCGCCGTCCAGCATCGCATGCAGCCGCGCGCCCCAGCCGTCGTGGCGCAGCGCGCGCCGCAGCGAGGCGCGCCGCTTCAGCCACTGGCCGCCGCGGACGAAGTTGCGCAGGTAGACCGCCCGGCCGTGCGGGTAGAACTGGCAGGTGGTGGCCATCTCGAAGCGGCCCGGTCCCGGTTCCAGGTACAGGTTGCGGGTGGTGCGCGCGTAGCGAAACCCGGCCGCCTCGACCTGGCGCACGTGCACGCCGCCGTAGCGCCCGCCCGGATAGCAAAATCCGGTCACCTGGCGTCCCAGCAGATTCTCCAGCACGCTTTTGCCGCGTTCTATCTGGAAACGCGCCTGGCGCTCGCCGAGCAGGCTGAGAAAACAATGATCGTGGGTGTGCGAGCCGATCTCGAACGCCTGTCCCAATTCACGGATCTGCGGACCGTGCAACACCGGCGGGCCTTCGATATTGGCGATAGGCAAATAAAACGTCGCCTTCAGCTCATACGCCGCCAGCAGTTGCGCCAAACGCAAGTCGGAAGGATGGCCGTCGTCGACGGAACAGCTGAACAAGATCGTCATTTAGATTCCTCCAAGTAATAATTTCATCCGGCGCACCCTCGTGGCGCCCTCTTGTGTCGCTTTTAAGCCGATATTGAAGAAGATATTTGCGCGCAAGTGACCAATATCAGAAAACCATCAACTTAGGAGTTGAAGAAATATTATTTTAGGATCAATCTTAACTTGCGATTCAGCACTCTCCTATTGACATTTACGCGTATCAACATATTCCCTAGAAAAATCTTTCAGGCGTCAGGAGAAATAGCGGGCTGTTCCATGGTCATCTATTTTTCGGCTCTTTGCGATTGCAAAATGCACTGTGCTTGTTCTTTATCAGGAGACGACTATGTTTTACATGCAAGAGCTTCCACTCCGCGCCGGCGGTGTCTTCGACGACGACGCGCTGGATCTGACGGTGCCCGCCGTGGCGGCCCAATCCTCCACGCTGGCCGAGTTATGCACGTTGCTGGACATCACCGCCGAATTGCAAAACCACCAACATTTACGGTTGCGCCACGTGCGTGTCCACCGCGACCAGACCTTGTACCGCGCCGGCCAGCCGTTCAAACAGCTGTATGCGGTCAAGGCCGGGGTGCTGAAAGCCGTGGTGCTCGATGTCAACGGCCGCGAACAGGTGGTCGGTTTTCCGATGAAGGGCTCGCTGGTCGGGGTCGACGGCATCGCCTACGGCCAGCACATGGTGGAGATGGTGGCGCTGTGCGACAGCGAACTGATCGTCATGCCGATGTCCACCATCCGCATGCTGGGGCGTTGCTGTCCCGGCTTCAGCCGCGGCATTTATTATGCGATGTCGGGCGAACTGGCGCGCGAGCTGTCGGTGAACATGCGCCGCGGCTTGTCCACCAAGGCCAGGCTGGGCCGTTTCCTGCTGGACCTGGCGGACCGCTTTGCCGCCATGGGCTATGCGCGCAGCGTGTTCAACCTGCCGATGCCGCGTTCGGACATCGGCAACTACCTGGGCATGGCGCAGGAAACCGTCAGCCGCGCCCTGCTGTCGCTGGAGGAGGACGGCCTGATCAGCTTGAGCCAGCGCACCGTCTGCATCCATGACGCCGAAGCGTTGCTGACGCTCAAGCGCCTGCCGCGCCACCGCGCCCGGCAAACCTGAGGGAGCCCTATGTCGGCCGCGTGGCGCGAATTCAACAAGGCGATGGCGCAGCTGACCGGCCCCGGGCCGCAGCGTCAACGGCTGGCCCTGGCCTGCGGCCCCGCCCTGCTGGGCATGAAGCGCAAGGAAATTCCACGCGAGGCGCGGGCCGATTTCGACGCGCTGATCCAACTGCTGGGCAACGACTGGGAGCGCAACCCCGGCGGCATCGCGCTGCTGGTGGATGGCTTGAGCGATGCCGAGGTGGCGCAGGCGGTGGCCAAGGTATTGACGATCTACGACCGGCTGACCCGCTACCAGCCGACGGCGGCGGTATCCGACGAACGCAGCGGCAGGCCGCCGCAGCGGCCGCGCTGGCGCGCGCCGCCGCCGGCCGACGATGACACTCCCACAACCCCAGGCGAGGAAAAGGTAAGATGCTGATGTCGACCGACCAACCCGCAAGACCCGACGCGCCGCCGGCCGCCGTCATGCCGGGCCTGGCCCAGCAACCGCTGCTGGCCAAGGCGCTGGCGACCACCGGCAGCCCCGCTTTCATCGCCGACTACCGCGGCCAGATCGTCTGGGTCAACCAGGCCTTCGTCGCCCTCAGCGGCTACGCCGAAAGCGAGCTGCTGGGCATGCCCGCGTCGATCCTGCGCGACGGCAAACGCGACCCCGGGCATTACGCCCAGGCCTGGCGCACGGTGCAGCGCGGCCATGAATTGCGCAACGAGGTGGTCGACGCGCACCGCAACGGCACCCCGTACACGGTCGAGGAAATCATCACGCCGCTGTGCGACGAGCATGGGGTCATCACGCATTTCTTCGTGATCCGCCACGACGTCACCCAACGCAGCCAGCGCAGCGAGCACATCCAGCACCTGGCCGATCACGACGAGCTGACCGGACTGCTGAACCGCACCAAATTCCGCCGCGAGCTGAGCGCGGCGATCGTCCAGGCCGGCTTGAACCAGCAATTGCTGGCGACCTTGTTCGTCGATCTCGACCACTTCAAGCCGGTCAACGACACGCTGGGCCACCATGTCGGCGACCTGCTGCTGGAAACGGTCGCCAACCGCCTGCGCGGCGCGGTGCGCAACGGCGACGTGATCGCGCGCTGCGGCGGCGACGAGTTCGCCGTGCTGCTGAAGGAGATGCCGGATGCGCTGATGGCGGTGTCGCTGGCCAACAAGCTGCTGGCGGCGCTGGCCCGGCCCTTCATCCTGCAGCACCACAAGGTCCAGGTCAGCGCCAGCATCGGCGTCGCCATCTACCCGCAGGACGGCGCCGACGCGCGCACCTTGCTGATCAAGGCCGACCGCGCCATGTACGACGTCAAGCACAACGGCGGCAACGGCGTGCGCACCTGCCCGCACTGCTAGCGGCGCCGGCCGGCTAGTCGTCCGGCCCCAGGCCGAACAGCTTGAAGAAGTTGCCCCAGACGCCGGGCGCGCCGCTGGCCGCCGCGCCCGGCGCGCCCGGCCCCGGTATCGTCACCGACAGCCGCACGCCGCGCCCGGGCCGGCTGTGGATCTGGAAGTCGCCGCCGAACGATTCGACCCGCTCCTTCACGCCCATCAGCCCGTAGGAGCGGGTGGCGTCGTTGCGCGGCAGGGCCTGCATGCCACGGCCGTTGTCCTCGACGTCGAGCCGGATCGCGGCCTCGCCGATCCGCAGCCGCACCGTCACCCGGGTCGCCTGGGCATGCCGGCTGACGTTGGTCAGCGATTCCTGCAGCACCCGGAACAGCGCGGTGTCGCGCCGTTCGTCGCGGCCCACGCCGGCGCCGTCGATGGTCAGCCGGCAGCGGATGCCGGAGCTGCGCTCGAATTGCCTGACCTGCCAGTCGAACGCCGCCTCCAGCCCGAGGTCGAGCACCGCCGGCCGCAGATTGTTGATGATGTTGCGCACGCTGCGCACGGTGCGGTCGATGCAGTCCAGCACCGCCGTGGTCCGGTCGTGCAGGCGCGGATGGCCGCCGGCGGTGCGGTTGTGCAGCATCGCCACGTCCAGCCGCAGGGCCAGCAGGTTTTGCCCCAGGTCGTCGTGGATCTCGCGGGCGATGCGCTTGCGCTCGTCCTCCTTGACCATGTCCTGATGCTGGTTGAGTTCGCCGAGCTGCGCATGCAGCTGGCGCAGCAATTGCGCCGCCTTGCGCCGCTCGCTGATATCGGTGTGGATGCCGATCATGCGCGCCGTCGCGCCGTCGTCGTTGCGCGCCACCACCGCGCCCCGGTCCTGCATCCAGATCCAGCGTCCGTCCTTGTGGCGCAAGCGGTGCTCGACGTTGAACACCGGCGTCGCGCCCGCCAGATGGGCTTGCAAGGCGTCGGCGGTATGCGCCCGGTCCTCCGGATGGACCAGCGCCCAGAACGCATCGACGCCCTCGCCGATCTCGTCGGCGTCGTAGCCGAGCATGCGCTTCCAGCGCGCGCTGAGGAACAAGGTGTGGTCCTGGATATTCCAGTCCCACAAGCCATCGCCGGCGCCGTCGATGGCGAATTTCCAGCGGTATTCGCTTTCCTTCAGCTGGTACTGGGTATGCTTGAGCGCGCTGATGTCTTCCAGCGCCATCAGGATCACCGGCGCGCCCGCCTCGTCGACGCCGACGCTGGCGCTCAGCCTCGCCCAGGCCTGCGCCTCGCCGGCGCGCGCCAGCCGCACGTCGCAGCGCTGCGCCTGCTCGCCGGCCAGGGCTTTTTCCTTCAGCAGGCGCACCGCGTCCTGGTCGGCGGGCGCGATATGCTGCGTCAGCATGGAACCGAGCAGATGTTCGTGCGGTACGTCGAGCAAATCGGTCGCGCCCGGATTGGTCTGCAACACCACGCCGTCGGGGCCGATGCTGCAATAGCCCACTGGCGCGCCCTGGTACAAGGCGCGATACAGCGCCCGCATCGCCTCCAGGCGCCGACGCGTCTGCTGCGGATCAGGATCTTCGGTTGGCGCGACCTCCGGCGCGCGCGCCCGCGCCGCGTACCGCCGCACGTTCTCGACATACCGATGCAGGCCGCCGATCGCCAGCACCGCCACCTGGTGGAACAGGCCGGCCAGATCGCCGTCCTGCGCATGGCTGAGTCCGCGCCGCGCGCCAAAGCGGTTGAGCTCCTGGACGGTGGGCGCACAGGCGCGCGCCAGTTGCGCGAAGCCGGTCACCGTCCGCTGGCGGACGAATTGCTCCCTGACCTGGTCCAGCAGCCGCGCGGCCTCGGGCAGGTGTTCGGGAATCAGCCGGAACGCCTTGAGCAAGGCGATCTTGCGCCCGGCCGGCTCCGGCCCGATGTCATACGTCGGCAGCAACAGCGCCAGCATCTTGTCGACGCTGGCCTCGGCCACCAGCGCGGCGGCCAGCACATATTCGCACGGCTCCATGGTGTCGTGGCAGCGCAGCAGGATGAGCAGCGGGTCGTCGGCGTCCTTGTCGTCGCTGCAGCACGGCGCATGAAACAGCGTCGCGCCGGGTTCGCCGAAATAGTAATGGTCCGGGAGATCGCTCAACTTCATCAAGTGCTCCGCCGCTGCGAGTGGGATGTGTTTGCATAATACGTGCCACGGCGCGTGGCGCGGCGGAATTGGCATAAACTAATTAATGAAAAAGTGACAATCATCAGAAGCCGGCGCGACGGCGCGCGTATTCTGTACTACGCCCGCTGCACGCTACAGCCGAGGCGGAAGTTGGCGGTTCCCACCTGCGCCTCGGGTCGCAGCATAGCGGTACGCGGAAAACATATATCGACGAAATGAACATCACCATCATCGGCACCGGCTACGTCGGCCTCGTCACGGGCGCCTGCCTGGCGGAATTGGGCAACCACGTGGTCTGCCTCGACATCGATCAATTCAAAATCAAGCTGCTCAACAGCGGCGCCATTCCGATCCACGAACCGGGACTGGAGGAAGTGGTGGCGCGCAACCGCGACGCCGGCCGGCTGCACTTCTCCACGGACGTGGTCGCCTCGGTCGCGCACGGAGAGCTGCAATTCATCGCCGTCGGCACGCCGCCGAACGAGGACGGCTCGGCCGACCTGCAATACGTGCTGGCGGCCGCGCGCAACATCGGCCGGCACATGGTCGGCTTCAAGGTCATCGTCGACAAATCCACCGTCCCGGTCGGCACGGCGGACCGCGTCAAGGCCTGCGTGCAGGCCGAGCTGGACGCGCGCGGCGAACGCGCCGCCTTCTCGGTGGTCTCGAATCCCGAATTCCTGAAGGAAGGCGCGGCGGTGGAGGACTTCATGCGCCCGGACCGCATCGTCATCGGCTGCGACGCCACGCCGGAGGGCGAACGCGCGCGCAACCTGATGAGGAAGCTGTACTCGCCGTTCAACCGCAACCACGAGCGCACCTTCTGGATGGATGTGCGTTCGGCCGAGTTCACCAAGTACGCCGCCAACGCGATGCTGGCGACGCGCATCTCCTTCATGAACGAGCTGGCCAACCTGGCCGACCAGGTCGGCGCCGACATCGAGGCGGTACGCTACGGCATCGGCTCCGATCCGCGCATCGGCCACAGCTTCCTGTACGCCGGCGCCGGCTACGGCGGTTCCTGCTTCCCGAAGGACGTGCAGGCGCTGGAACGCACCGCGCGCGAGTACGACCAGGAGCTGCTGATCCTGCGCGCGGTGGAACAGGTCAACCACAAGCAAAAGCTGGTGCTGGGACTAAAGATCGCCAAGCGCTTCGGTCACGATCTGCGCGGCAAGCATTTCGCCGTCTGGGGCCTGGCCTTCAAGCCGAACACCGACGACATGCGCGAAGCGCCGGCGCGGGTGCTGATCAAGCAATTGCTCGACGACGGCGCCAGCGTCGCGGTCTACGACCCGGTGGCGATGAAGGAAGCGAGGCGCGTGCTGGCGCTGGACTTAAGCGCCGGCGACATGGCGCGGGTGCGTTTCGCGGTCAGCCCGATGGATGCGCTGACCGACGCCGAGGCGCTGGTGATCGTCACCGAATGGAAAGCCTTCCGCAGCCCGGACTTCGAGCGCATCAAGCTGGCGCTGAAGCAAGCCATCGTCTTCGACGGCCGCAATCTGTTCCGGCCGGACCTGATGGCTGAAGCGGGTTTCGAATACCACGGCATCGGCCGCTCGATTTTGACCCGAGTCTAAAAAGCACGCATTCATTGCACCCTCTATCGACCGAGATATGGGTAATTGACGTCGGCGATCAAGGGCAAGGTCAGTACCGTGTATCCGGGAAAGAAGAAGTCCTGCATCAGGACCTGGACGCCGACCCGGACATTGGCAGGCTTGACGATCCCGCCGCACGTCCTGCCGTCGCACATGACCGAGACGATATACGGCACGCTGCCCGGCGCCAGCTCGGCCAGCTCCGCCGCGACGATCTGCTCGGCGACCGACGCCACCGCCGCCGCGCGCGCCGGGTTGCTCATCTCGGCCAGCGGCGCCTTGGACAGATAGCGCGCGCCATCCTGCGCCGCCTGCTGGATCACCGCATAGTGCCACAGCACCCGGCCCAGGTAGACCGGAAACGCCAGCATCAGCACCAGCAGCGGCAAGACCACCGCCAACTCGACCGCCGCGATGCCGCGCTGACGCCATCTCGCCGCTCGTATCATGACCGCGCTCCCCAACGAAAGTTCCTTTAGGCAATGGTATACGCTCCATCGATGTTTGCAATTGATAAACAGCAACTTGGCGCCCACCATACCGGTTTCGCGAATTTCTGGCACAGTAGCGGTTGCCTGCGGGCTGACACCGCAATATTTCTTAATGACCGGAGATCCCTCAATGACCACCAGCAGCTACCCAGACATCCGCCTCCTCATCGCCAACGAATGGGTCGAGGCCACCGACGGCAAGACCATCCCGGTGCTGAACCCCGCCACCGGCAAGCCGATCGGCAACGTCGCCCACGCCGGCATCGCCGACCTGGATCGCGCCCTGGCGGCCGCCCAGCGCGGCTTCGACGCCTGGCGCAAGGTGCCGGCCTTCGAGCGCGGCGCCATCATGCGCCGCGCCGCCAACCTGCTGCGCGAGCGCGCCGACGACATCGCCCGCCTGCTGACGCTGGAACAAGGCAAGCCGCTGGCCCAGGCCCGCGCCGAAGCGCTGGCGGGCGCCGACATCATCGACTGGTTCGCCGCCGAAGGCATGCGCGTCTACGGCCGCATCGTGCCGTCGCGCAATCCGGCCGCGCAGCAGCTGGTGCTGAAGGAACCGGTCGGTCCGGTGGCCGCCTTCACGCCGTGGAATTTCCCGATCAACCAGGTGGTACGCAAGCTGGCCGCCGCGCTGACCACCGGCTGCTCCTTCCTGTGCAAGGCGCCGGAGGAAACCCCGGCATCGCCGGCCGCGCTGTTCCAGTGCTTCATCGACGCCGGCGTGCCGGCAGGCACCGTCGGCCTGGTGTTCGGCGATCCGCATCAGATCTCCAGCTACCTGATTCCGCATCCGGTGATCCGCAAGGTCACCTTCACCGGTTCAACCCCGGTCGGCAAGCAGCTGGCCGCGCTGGCCGGCGCGCACATGAAACGCGTGACGATGGAACTGGGCGGCCACGCACCGGTGATCGTGGCCGAGGACGCGGACGTCGCGCTGGCGGTCGCGGCCAGCGGCGGCGCCAAGTTCCGCAACGCCGGCCAGGTGTGCATCTCGCCGACCCGCTTCCTGGTCCACAACAGCATCAAGGAAGAATTCACCCGCGCCATGGTGGCGCACGCCGAGTCGCTGAAGATCGGCGACGGCCTGGCCGACGGCACCACGCTGGGGCCGCTGGCGAATCCGCGCCGCGTGGCCGCCATGAGCCAGGTGGTGGAGGATGCGCGCGCCAAGGGCGCCAACGTCGCCACCGGCGGCCAGCGCGTCGGCACCGAGGGCTACTTCTTCGCGCCGACCATTCTGGCCGACGTGCCGCTCGACGCCAGCGTGTTCAACGACGAGCCGTTCGGCCCGATCGCCGCGATTCGCGGTTTCGATACGCTGGACGAAGCGATCGCCGAGGCCAACCGCCTGCCGTTCGGGCTGGCCGGTTACGCCTTCACCCGCTCGATCAAGAACGCGCACCAGCTGATGCACAACGTCGAAGTGGGCATGCTGTGGCTGAACCAGCCGGCCACGCCGAGCGCCGAGATGCCGTTCGGCGGCGTCAAGGACTCCGGCTACGGTTCGGAAGGCGGACCGGAGGCGCTGGAGTCGTACCTGAACACCAAGTCGGTGTCGCTGCTGGGCGTATAAACGCAGCGAAAGCCGGAGCGCTGCCAGGCGCCGCGTGGTGTCGACGGCGGCACTGGCGGCGCTCGAATTTATCAAGGTTGAAGACGATCCTTGAGAAATTGGATGACGTCGTCGCGCACTTTCAACGTCAGCTCCCCCTCCTTGTCGACCAGGCTCTGCGTCAGCACGCTGTGCGGCGAAGGGACGTGCTGGGCCATGAACGGCGACACGTTCCTGTTCGCCACCTCGTCCGGCAACACCACCCCTTCGAAATGCTCGCCCAGCGCCTGCTGATACGCAGCGAACCTGGCTGCGGTGCAAAACGGATCATCGCGGAAGCGCAGGCCGATCACCTTGAGCTTCTCGCGATCAAGCCTGGCGCGCACCTGGGTCAGCTCCTCGGACGAAATTTCGAGTCCGCCGGGATCGTTCAACGGCAACGCCGGCTGTCCAAGCACCGGCGCGATTACTGCCGCATCCAGCATCATCGTCAATGCAAAATTTCCGGTGAAGCACATACCAACCGCCCCCACGCCGACCCCGCCGCACTCCTCGTGCGCGAGCTTCGCCAATGCCCGCAGCCAAGTCGTGACCTTGCTGGACCGGCCCGACTCCAATGCATTGAATTCGGCACTGACGCAAAGACGCTGGAAGACGTCATAGCCTTCCTCCGCCGACACCACCACGCCGTCGCGGCCGAACAGCGAGGGCATGTAGACGCGGAAGCCGGCATCCCGCACCCAGCGGGCAAAGCGGGCGACTTGAGGGCTAATGCCCGGAACCTCCGGCATGACGATGACGGCGGGACCGGTACCCGCCACAAACACGCGTTTGCTGGCGCCTTCAAATTCAAACTGCCGCGTGGAAAAGTCCTCCAAGGGATCGTCAATACTGACATCTCGCGTTTTCATGCGCGCTCCTTTCGGTGATATCAAGGTGAAGAGACGATAAGAACTATAGTCAAGCCTGGAGTGATCGACTAGGCCGGATCGAGCAAGAGACCATTTCGATGCGTAAAACAGTGCGCTTAGAGCGCCGCAAGGCGCGGCTCCTTGATTTCATCGCAGCGCGTGACGGTCATCAAGCTCGACACTGGGTCATCTGTATAAGCTTGAGCTTTCTCAACCGTCTTATATAACTCAAGGGATGAATCATGTTCAAAAAGATGCTCGGCGCCGTTCTTCTCCTGCTTTCATCGCTCGGCCCACCAGCGGCCGCCGAAACATTCCTTTCTGTCCATTACCAGCCCCTAGGCAATGCAGAAGCGAATGATGTTTACTATTTCCTGAGGTTCAGTTCTGCAAATCAGCACTTGATCATGAACACGGGCCAATCGCTCGACGGGGCCTACTGGATCGCGGACGAAGCATACTCCGCATGGTGGAGCGGAGGCTTCTCATCTGGCGACGGAAGTGTATTGGTGCCCGGCGAATACGTAAACACGACCACTGAAACTTCCAATCCACTCGGACCGTATTTAAATCTGACCCACCCAGGCATCAATCTATCAACCGGCCCCACAGGGTCATTTCACATATATGAGTTGACGAGAGCTGAGAACGGCATGATACAGAGTCTTGCCGTCACCTTTAGTCTCCACTCAGTCTATGAGCCCGCGATTTTGACGGGCGCGCTGTGGTACGGTTCGTCGCTACCATACCCAATTTCGACTCCAGTCCCGGAGCCTTCCACTTACGCGATGTTCGGTCTCGGATTGGGATTACTAGGGCTGATGAGGCGCAAGCGCGCAACCTCTTGATCTTCCCTTGTACATTGAGAAGACGAATTCCGCGCCTGCGCATCAGTGCAGTTCTCCGCTTTTGCGCCGGCGCTCGAATTCAGGAAAATAGTCATTGATAGGCTTTGCAAACTTGCTATCCATCTATAACTCCTTCATGACATTCCCAGAACAACCATCAACAAAACAGGGCTAGGCCCCACCCGTGAGCCATGTGGCACTACCGTTGATAGGCGGGGGCTAGCTGAACGCGATGAATCAGCGATCAATTCTTCCAGCATGGCCTTATCCAAAATAAAGGCCAGCTACGACGAGAAATATGATCGCACGGAACTGGACAAATAGACTGCCGTTCAGGCATCATTTTCAAGGTAAAAAGTAAATCCTACACCCGGGCTCAATTGCTTTTTAAAATATGGTAATTTAAATATTTCTTCAACAACCACTATTACTGGATTCTCTTTAGAATTTAACACATTAGAATTTAATTGCAGTTCATTTTGTACCGAATCGATAGCAATTTTTGATGCCTCTTCAAAATCAATTCCTCTCACATATCTCGTCGCATAAAAACCGATGCATTTATTTTCACCGAAAGTCATCCAAAGATTTTCACCATGCAACATAACTCTATATTTGTTCTTAAATAACATTTTTTAATAATAGTCGAATTTAAAATTTTTTGATCGGAGAAAACATGACGACCCGCATCCGGATCAATATATGCCGATTAAAATTCACACCATTATTTGCGTCGGCCAGCACCGGATCATAATAACGCTGCTGCATATACATCAGCGCGGCGTCGGTGTCGTTCACATGTCCCGTGAATCACGCGGCGACTCCAGCCATCATACACATAGCTCGCCTTGCCGGTCGCGCTGCTCATCCGGTTGCCCTGGCCGAACGCGTACGCGGCGGCGCTACGACTGGTCCGGTTGCCTTGAGTGTCGTAGCTCTAAGTCAGCGCGGTGGTGCCGCTGATGGCGGTCAATTGCTTGCTGTGTCATAGTTGAGCCTGATATTGCGCGTGTTCGCGCCGGCGGTGACAGCGATGGTGCGGATGTTGTCAAGCGCGTCGCTCAGATAGCTCGCCGTGCCCCACATGCCGGCGCCGTTCGCCGATATCCGTCAACCCGGTCACGTTGCCGTTACCCATCGAACATCCCCCTCGGGCCAGACGATTTTGCTGGCACCGTCGTAACTGGGCCGCATAGTTCAATTCAGTGTCGGCGCCAGCTGGTTAAGTTATCGGCGCCGCGCATGGATTCTCAGGTCAGGGAACCGGACCATTCAGATAACATCGGACGCGGCGCTTCGGATGATCTGCTGGCGAGGTATTTCGGCAGCCAGTATTTTTTCCGCCAGCACCGGACCAAAGATATAATCGATTCTAAATATTTAAAATCCATTAGTCGGGGATCTTCCACAGATTGGGATGGTTTCTATCCGATATTCTTAATCGAGATGAAGAAAAAAATTCTCTTAAGATGTACCAAATCCTTAGATAAGGCTTGCCAGAACATCCCGCCATGTAGGCTAAATAACGATAGGCGATTGGGAATCTTCCTTTCGTGGCATTTATGAAAAAATCCTCTGCCACATTCCAATTAAGCTCCATTGCATGGCCATGCATCGCCATGATTCCCAGAAAAATTCCAGCTTCAACTAATCCATGAGAATATGCCTTCATTAGATGAATATAAGATTTTGAGAAATCTTGCTGAATTGAATCGCGCCCACTAAAATATATGCGACCTAAGCCAAGGTGAGCCATGGGATCGTCACATTCGAAAATAGCTCTACGATACCAATTGACTGCCTCCTCAGTATCAATTTCCACGCCAACGACACCTAACTCGTAAATTTCACCGATACGCGCCAGCGCTCTCCAAACACCAAGTCCGGCGAGCTTTTGCATAAGTAAAACAACTTCTCTAAGATTACTGTCGGACAAGGCAGTATCAATCATTTGCCAAAGCAACTTCTCGTCATTATGAGTTTTTTCCATCATATTTAGCAGCTAGTTAATTGATGATTTGGGCGGTGGCGGAGGGGGAGGTACAGAGCTTGGATCTTTATTCGCGACGGGCATCTTCGAATATTTTTTATCTTTTTAACAATTTTTTCAATCGTCGCCGGCTTGAGGGTCTGAGGTATAGGCGCCTTAGGCGCGTCATGCTCCGCCTTACCCAGCACCTCCAGAAATTTCAATACTAAACGTCCATTTTTGAGCGATCCGTTAGATGCAATGACCTCAGTTCCAATCGTTAAAGGGACAGCCGCAGTAGCGCTCCCTAACCCAATAGCCGATGGAGCCGCAGCAACAGCAATGGCAGGTAATGTAATATCTCTCGCTACGCTACCCTGCGATACTGCCTGATCTAACGTCGTATCCCGCCTTTATCCCGCCACTGTTGACAGTCCAAAAAAGCTGGGCAATTCTGGATCTCGTCCATCTGGGTCAATAAACTTATATGGGCAATTGTTAGCATAAGTGTAACGATTAAAGCTTTCCCCATTGCTTACATTCGTGAGCAATGGATCGGTCTCATAAACCGTCCCACCACCGGATCATAGTACCGTTGCTGCATATACCCCAGCGCGGTGTCGGTATCGTTCACGTGTCCCGTGAACCCGATGGTCGCCGGCGCCGTGCCGGCCGCCGTCAGGCCATACGGCTCGTAGCGCGTACGCGTGAGCGCCGTGCCGGTCGGACCGGTGCGAGCGATCGGACTGCCCAGTCCATCCGTGTGCACGTAAGCCACGCCTGCCTCGGCCAGCAAGTGATCTTTTAAGTATATATATCGGCTTTCGGTCGGCGTCGCCGCACCGACCGCTGAACTGCCGTACAACAGCTTGCCTTCCATGCTGTAGACCTGAATCACCGTCGTGCCATCGGTCTTGGCCAGCTTCACGCGGCGGCCCCAGCCATCGTAGACATAGCTTGCCTTGCCGGTCGCGCTGCTCATCCGGTTGCCTTGGTCGAAGACGTAAGCGGCGCCACCACGGCTGGTCAGGTTACCTTGGGTGTCATACCCCAAGGTCAGCGCGGTGGTGCCGCTGATCGAGGTCAAGCGCTTGCTGGTGTCATGCCACGGATGGTCTCCAGCCGCGAATGCAGCACGCTGCCATAGGTGAAATTGTTCACAGCGCCGTTCGGCGCGTGGGCGATGTTGGCGGCGTAACCGCCGACCGTCGTCGCCTGGCCCAGCGCGTTGGGTTGGGCGCGAAGTTCACGCTGAGCGCGCTGGCGCCCGGATAGCTCAGGCTCGTCGGCGCACCGTTGGCGTCGTAGGCACGGCCGATGTTGTAGGTCTTGCCGGCGTAGGCCCGGCTTTCCTGTTCTGGCAGCCTGCGCTTGTTGTAGGTGTAGGTCCACACCGTGCCGTTCGAACTGACCTTCGCGGGCAAGCCGTCGTCGAAGAAGATGCGGCTGATCGCCGGGCTGGCGTCGCCGTAGGTGGTGGTTTTCAAGCGATTGCGCGCGTCGTAGCCGTAGGTGATTTTCTTGGTCGTCGCCACGCTGGCCTGGTCGCACGTGGCCGTCGAGGCAGCTTCAGGCCGATCGCGCGCTACGCGATGTTGCCGTCCGCGTCCTAATTGAGCACAGTGGCGCCGATCTCCGGCGCGATCGTTTTGCACAGTCGCGCGTTGGTGTCGTAGACGTACTACCTAACTTCATCGAGGCCATTCGAAACCTACCGTGGGATCCGCGGCGACAGGAGTGGCATGACCTGCGCACCGAATTAGGAGGAGGCCATGGCCTCCTCAAAAATAAGCGAGCAACGGGTTGCCCTGATCGCGGACGCGGGCATTTATCCTCCTACGGTTCATTCGCCTGAGGGAAGTGCTGGCTATTTGTGGCAAATCGCGCAGCAGCATATACGAGTCGATCAAGAAAAGAGAGTTCCCTGCGCCAGTCAAGTTGGGACGACGCGTGCATCAGGGCCAGTAGGAACAGTAGAAATGTGGACTGAATAGATTGTTGCCTCTCATATCCTCATTTGACAGCACACTCACAGCGTCGCCTCATCGTCCAGCCACGTCCGATCATGTCCGCCACCGTTTTCCGTACTTTTTTCTTAGGCATGAAAAAAGGGCCTGGCGATTTCTCGCCAAGCCCTTATCTCAAACGTATTCTGGTGGGAAGTACAAGTTTCGAACTTGTGACCCCTGCAGTGTGAATGCAGTGCTCTACCCCTGAGCTAACCTCCCGAAGCGGGGCGAATTATCGCATAGAACTTCCCGTGATGGGAAGACCCTGGCGCGAAAATATCATGCGGCCAGTTGTGGCGCCAGCGTCGCGGTCCAGATGCATTGCCCTTTGACCGCTTTGTCCAGCCCCGCCAGCGTCGCTTCGTGCGCCGCCAGTTCTTCCGCCGAGGCCGGCAGGAAGATGATGTCGGCCAGCGGCACCGGCGCCAGCAGCTCGGCGCCGGAGACCACTTCCTCTTCCACATCCATGCCCAGACTGTTCTGTCCGCGCGTCATTGACAGGTAGACGTCGGCCAGCAGCTCGGCATCCAGCAGCGCGCCGTGCAGCTTGCGGTGCGAGTTCGAGACGCCGTAGCGGTCGCACAGCGCGTCCAGCGAGTTGCGCTTGCCCGGATGCAGTTCCTTGGCGTGCACCAGCGTGTCGATGACGCCGCCGATGTGGCTGCTGAAATCCGGCAGGTTCAACAGCTTGAATTCGTGGTTCAGGAAGCCCAGATCGAACGGCGCGTTGTGGATGATGACTTCGGCGCCCTGGATATACGTGCGCAGCGCTTCGACGATTTCGTGGAATTGCGGCTTGTCGCTCAGGAACTCGGTGGTCAGGCCGTGGACGTTCAGCGCGCCCTCTTCCGAGTCGCGCAGCGGGTTGATGTAGACGTGGAAGTTATTCCCCGTCAGCATGCGGTTTTCCAGCTCGACGCAACCGATCTCAATGACGCGGTTGCCCAGCTTGGGGTTGATGCCGGTGGTTTCGGTATCGAGTACGATTTGGCGCATAGTGTGTGGTTATCCGTTCAAGCGCAGCAGTATAACAGGCATCACTTGCTGGCCCGCGCGACCTCGACCCCGCGATTGGCCAGCATGTCGGCGCGCTCGTTGCCGGGATGGCCGTTATGGCCGCGCACCCAGCGCCATTCGACCGTGTGCATCGCCTGCGCGGCGTCGAGCGCCTTCCACAGATCCTCGTTCTTGACCGGTTCCTTGGCCGCCGTCTTCCAGCCGCGCGCCTTCCAGCCGTGGATCCATTCACTGATGCCTTTTTGCACATACTGGCTGTCGGTGTGCAGCGTGACCGAGCACGGCCGCTTGAGCACCATCAGCGCTTCGATCACCGCCTGCAATTCCATGCGGTTGTTGGTGGTGTCGCGCGCGCCGCCGCAGATTTCCTTCTCGGCGCCTTCGGCCACCAGGAACGCGCCCCAGCCGCCCAGGCCCGGATTGCCCTTGCACGCGCCGTCGGTAAAAATCTCAACCTTATCCATCCTGCTGTTCCCGTCTTTTATTTGTTGCCGGCACCACCGCCGTGTTCGATGCCGTTTTCTTGGTCCACGCCGGACCGATCAAATGCATGCCCTTCACCCGCTTGATCGCCTGTACGACGTAGACCCCGCCGAAATAAGGCCACCAGCGCGGCCCGGCATTATCCATGAATGTGTAGCGGTTGAGCCACTTTTCTGTGCGGCAGGCCGGCGCGTAGCAGCCGAAGTGACTCTGGCTGGCGCCCATGTTCAATAATTTTAACCAGTCTTTCATGCGCGGCATAGAGATCAGCTCTTCGGTGCGCGGCAGGAACGAGGTGCCGCCGACGCGCCGCAGCATATTGCGCGCGCCCCACAGGCTGGCCGGGTTGAAGCCGCAGATGATGACCTGCCCTTCGGGAATCAGGACCCGCTCCACTTCGCGCAGCACCTGGTGCGGATCGTCGGAAAATTCCAGCACGTGCGGCAGCACCATCAGGTCGATGCTTTGCGAGGCGAACGGCATCTCGGTGTAATCGAAGGTCAGGTCGACCGGGCGTAACGCATCCTGCACCGGCCGCACCTTGCGGTCGGCGAGGATTTTGTACGGCATGCGGTTGGCGGCCAGCGCGTCGATTTGCGGCATGCCGATCTGCACCGCGTTGTAGCCGAAGATATCGGCTGTTAAATTATCGAGACAGGTTTGTTCCCACGCGCGCAAGTACACGCCTGCGGGCGTCTGCATCCAGCCTTCCAGCGCTATAATGGATTTCTCCGATCCCGCCCTATCCATGCTTAGCCTTTAGCAATCCAATGACCATATCTTCTACTCAAGCTCTCAGTGTTCTGACCGTACCTGCGTTCCACGACAACTATTTGTGGTTGATACATGATGGCGTCCACGCCACGGTGGTCGACCCCGGCGACGCCAAACCGATCCTGGCGGCGCTGAAGGCGAACGGGCTCAGGCTCACCGCCATTCTACTCACCCATCACCATGCTGACCACATCGGCGGCGTTCCTGAATTATTACAGCATTATCAGGTTCCTGTTTTCGGTCCGCGCAACGAGCATATCGCGGCCGTCACGCTGCCGGTCGGCGAAGGCAAGCAGTTCGATGTGCCGGGCCTGGCGCTGCGCTTGTCGGTGCTGGATGTGCCGGGGCATACGATGGGACATATCGCGTATGTGCGCGAGCGTTCCGGCGACGAGCCCGCCTGGCTGTTCTGCGGCGATACGCTGTTTGCCGGCGGCTGCGGCCGTTTGTTCGAAGGCACGCCGGCGCAGATGATCAGCTCGCTGGGCAAGCTGGCGGCGCTGCCGGAGGACACCAAGGTGTTTTGCGCCCACGAGTACACGCTGTCCAATCTGCGCTTCGCGCGCGTGGTGGAGCCGGACAATGTGGCGCTGCAGGAGCGCGTGAAGGTCGAGACCGACAAGCGCGAGCACAATCTGCCGACCGTGCCGTCGACCATCGGCGTGGAGAAGGCCACCAATCCCTTCCTCCGCTACCGCGAGCCGGCGATCGCCGAACAGCTGGTGAAGGCGGGCCGGCTTGATCGCATCGATACGCCGCTGGCGACCTTCACCGCGCTGCGTCTGTGGAAGAATGACTTCTGAATGAAAAACGGCCCATGCGCTGCATGGGCCGTCGGCGTTTAGATTTCTTCGTACAGCGGCAAGGTCAGGAACTCCGCGAACGATTCCGAGGTCGACATCTCCTCGAAGATCTGGCCCGCGCGCACATAGGTCGGACCGTCGCCGCCCGGCGCATCGCGCTGCACCTTGGCCAGCTCCTCCGGAATCATCGCGCGCACCATGTCGGCGGTGACCTTGCGGCCGTCGTCCAGCACGCCCTTGTCGGAACGGATCCACTGCCACACCTGCGAGCGGCTGATCTCCGCCGTGGCCGCGTCCTCCATCAGGTTATGAATCGGCACGCAGCCGTTTCCGGCCAGCCAGCTGCCCAGGTAGTGGATGCCGACGTTGATGTTGTAGCGCAGGCCCGCTTCGGTGATCGGCGTTTCCGGCTTAAATTCCAACAGCTGTTCCGCGCTGACGTCGACATCCAGGCGCTGCTTGTCGATCTGGTTCGGCTTGTCGCCCAGCACCTTGGTGAACTCGGTCATCGCCAGCTCGACCAGGCCCGGGTGCGCGACCCAGCCGCCGTCGTAGCCGTCGGTGGCGTCGCGCGCCTTGTCGGTGCGCACGCCGCCCATGGCGATGTCGTTCTTTTCCGGGTCGTTCTTGATCGGAATCAGCGCCGCCATGCCGCCGATCGCCGGCGCGTTGCGCTTGTGGCAGGTCTTCAGCAGCAGCAAGGCGTAGGCGCGCATGAACGGCGCGGTCATCGTCACCTTGGCGCGGTCGGCCAGGCAGAACTCTTTGTCCAGCTTGAACTTCTTGATGCACGAGAAGATGTAATCCCAGCGGCCAGCGTTGAGGCCGGCGCTGTGTTCGCGCAGCTCGTACAGGATCTCGTCCATCTCGAATGCGGCCAGGATGGTTTCGATCAGCACGGTGGCCTTGATCGTGCCCTGCGGAAGGCCCAGTTCGTTTTGCGTCAGCACGAAGATGTCGTTCCACAGCCGCGCCTCCAGATGCGATTCCAGTTTCGGCAGATAGAAGTATGGCCCGGCGCCGCGCGCCAGCTGCTCCTTGGCGTTGTGGAACATGAACAGCGCGAAGTCGAAGATGCCGCCGGAGATGCGCTTGCCGTCCACCAGCACATGCTTTTCGTCCAGATGCCAGCCGCGCGGGCGCACCACCAGCGTCGCGATCTTGTCGTTGAGCTTGTAGGACTTGCCGTTCTGCTCCAGCGAGATGGTGCGGCGCACGGCGTCGACCATGTTGATCTGGCCGGTGATCTGGTTGTCCCAGTTCGGCGTGTTGGAATCTTCGAAGTCGGTCATGTAGCTGTCGGCGCCCGAGTTGAAGGCGTTGATCACCATCTTGCGTTCGACCGGACCGGTAATCTCGACGCGGCGGCATTCCAGCGCCTTCGGAATCGGCGCGATCTTCCAGTCGCCGGCGCGGATATGCGCGGTCTCGGCCAGGAAGTCGGGACGCTCGCCGGCATCCAGCCGCTTGGCGCGCTCGACGCGCACCGCCAGCAACTCCTGCCGGCGCGCTTCGAATTCGCGGGTCAGCTTGACCACCAGCGACAGGGCCTCGGTGGTCAGGATGTTTTCGTAGCCGGGCTTGATGTCGCCCGTGATTTCCATGCCTGCCGGCAGAGTGATGGTGGACTGCGTCATGAGTATCTCCGTAAGAAATATTAACTACCAGATCAAATTATAAGCTTGTTGGGCCGCGTTTTTTTACAGTATATTCACTAATAAGTTATGCAAACAAGACTATAAATCACATCATCTATGCGTTTTTATCACAAGTGACGGAACAAACGGGCTATGGGGCAATTCAGACAGATTTCCACGTTCGTCGAAGTGGTGGCCAGGGGCAGCCTGTCGGCCGCCGCGCGCGCCGAGGGCATCGCACCGGCCATGATAGGCCGCCGGCTGGATGCGCTGGAGAGCCGGCTCGGGGTCAAGCTGCTGCAACGCACCACCCGCAAACTGGCGCTGACCGACGAAGGCGCCGCCTTCCTGGAGGATTGCCAGCGCATTCTGGCCGAGCTGGAGGAAGCCGAATCGGCGGTGGCCGAACGTAGCGCGCACGCCACAGGGCACCTGATGATTTCCGCGCCGGCCGGCTTCGGACGCCAGCATGTGGCGCCGCTGCTGCCCTCTTTCCTGGCCGAGCACCGCGACGTCACCGCCACGCTGAACATGAGCGATCGCGTGGTCGACATCGTCGGCGAAGGCATCGACGTGGCGATCCGCATCGCCAGCCTGTCCGACTCCAACCTGGTCAGCGTCAAGCTAGCCGACAACGAGCGCGTGATCGTCGGCGCGCCGTCGTATCTGAAGCGCTACGGCGAGCCGAAGACGCTGGCCGACCTGGCCAGGCACAACTGTCTGGCGATCAGCTCCGAAGGCAGCCAGCGCGGCTGGACCCTGCGCGAGAACGAGCGGAACGTGGTGTTGAAGGTGAGCGGCAACATGGGCTGCAACGACGGCCAGGTGCTGCACGAATGGGCCTTGGCCGGCAAAGGCCTGGCGTGGCGTTCGATGTGGGAGGTGGGCAGCGCGATCGAGGCGGGCAAATTGCAGACGGTGCTGGACCAGCACGCGGCGCCGGGCAACGATATTTACGCGGTGTTCGCGCAGCGCCGCCATCTGCCGCTGCGGATACGCGCGTTTGTCGATTTCCTGCGGCACACTTACGCGCAGCCGGACTATTGGCGCAAGTCCGGAAAGTAGCCTTACGAAAACGCGGACGAAAAAAAATCCTCGGATACCGAGGATTTCTTTATTTCGTTAGATTCAGCGTATTAGATTGGCTGAATGTTCGAAGCTTGCTTGCCCTTAGGACCAGCGGTCACTTCAAAAGAAACGCGTTGGTTCTCTTGCAGCGACTTGAAGCCTGCGGACTGAATCGCCGAGAAGTGAGCGAACAGATCTTCGCCGCCTTCGTCAGGGGTGATAAAGCCGAAGCCCTTCGAATCATTGAACCATTTTACGATACCAGTTGCCATTACAATTCCTATTTCAGTTAAGTTGGGCTTGCGCCCGTGATATCGTTTGAGGCAAGAAAGAAATGACAGACTAACTGCACTACTCTTGAATCTAAACGATCCCGTATTATACCCATTTACGAGAGAAAAGCACGAATTCACGAAAATAAATGCAAAGCACGATTTTTTTTGGTAGAAAAACCGAACTCTGCTGACTCTTCGTCGTAAAGATTCAGGGCGTAAAAGTCACTATAGACAAGTTAATACTAACCGATTTGATCGATGTCAAGCGCATGATTCATTGATAATCGGCGGAACGAGGATCAATCGACGCCCAATGCAACAGTTTTTCCACCGCCGGCGGCACCGTGGCCCATCCGTCGCCGCCCGCGAGCACCGCGCGCACCGTCTGTTCGATGCGGCGGCACTCGGTTCCCAGCGTGGCGAAGCCGAAGGTGCCGGCCGATCCGGCCACGCCGTGCAGCGCTTCATGCAACTGGTGCAGCGCGGCAGACGACGGCGTCGCGCCGCCGGCGGCGCACTCGGCCAGCGCGACGCGGATCTTCTCCATCGTGCCCGGCACGGTGGCGGCGAATTTGTCGTTCAGCGCCGACAGGCGGGCGCGGAAATCGGGGTCGACGGGCGTGGCCATGATCTTATTTGGTCCCGAAGATGCGGTCGCCGGCGTCACCCAGGCCAGGCACGATGTAGGCGTGGTCGTTCAGGTGCGAGTCGAGCGAGGCGCAATAGAGCTTCACGCCCGGATGCGCCTTCTGGAACACTTCAACGCCTTCCGGCGCGGCCACCAGCGCCAGGAAGATGATTTGTTCGTCGGTGACGCCGCGCTTTTTCAGCACGTCCACCGCGTGCACCGCCGAATTCCCGGTCGCCACCATCGGGTCGCACAGGATAAAGGTGCGTTCCACCGTGTCCGGCAGGCGCACCAGGTATTCCACCGGCTGATGGGTCTCGGGATCGCGGAACACGCCGATGTGGCCGACGCGGGCCGACGGCACCAGGTCCAGCAGGCCGTCGCTCATGCCGATGCCGGCGCGCAGGATCGGCACGATGGCCAGCTTGCGGCCGGCGATCACCGGCGCGTCGATGGTCATCAGCGGGGTTTCGACGGTGCGGGTGGTCAGCGGCAAGTCGCGGGTGATCTCGTAACCCATCAACAGTGTGATTTCCTTGAGCAGGTCGCGGAAGGTACGGGTCGACGTATCCTTGGCGCGCATGTGGCTCAGTTTATGTTGGATCAGCGGGTGGTCGGTGATGAACAGGTTCGGGAAGCGCGGATCTTGTTTCATTGGTTGCTCTTATATAGACGTTATACGCCGCATTATACTAGGCCTTCGGCCTCATTCGACCAGCGCGCGCGCCAGGATGGCGGCGCAATCGACGCCCGCCGGCAGCCGGCCGAAGGCGCCGCCCGGCTCCCGCTTCAGACGCGAGGCGATGAACGCCGACGACACATAATCCGGCGCGTGCCGCAGCAGCAGCGCCGCCTGCATCGCCAGCACCACGCGCTCGGCCAGCACGCGGGCGCCGAATTCGTCGGTCTGCGGTTCGGCCAGATCGGCCAGCAGCGTGCTTTTGTAAGCGATGTAGAAAGTGTCGGCGTTACAGGCCAGCATCAGCTCGGCTGCCAGCGCCTCGCGCGCGGCGGGACTCTTGCCGAAGGCGCGCAACAGGTCGAGGCACATCACATTGCCGGAGCCTTCCCAGATCGAATTGACCGGCAGTTCGCGATACAGGCGCGCCAGCGGGCCGTCCTCCACGTAGCCGCTGCCGCCGACCACCTCCATGGCCTCGGCGCCGAACGCCGGGCCGCGCTTGCAGATCCAGTACTTGCCGGCCGGCGTCAGGATGCGCGCCAGCAGCGCCTGCGCCGGATCGTCGCTCTGATCGAAACAGCGCGCCAGCCGCATCGCGAATGCGGTGGCGGCTTCCGACTCCAGCGCCAGGTCGGCCAGCACGTTCTGCATCAGCGGCTGCTCGGCCAACGGGCGGCCGAAGGCGACGCGGCGGCGCGCGTGGTGCAGCGCATGCGTCAACGCGGCGCGCATGGCGCCGGCGCTGCCCAGCACGCAATCGAGCCGGGTGTGGCCGCCCATTTCGAGGATGGTCGGGATGCCGCGCCCCGGCTTGCCGACCAGCCAGCCGTAGGCGCCGGTGAACTCCACTTCCGACGAGGCGTTGGAGCGGTTGCCCAGTTTATCCTTGAGCCGCTGCACGCGGATCTGGTTGCGGCTGCCGTCCGGCAGATAGCGCGGCAGGAAAAAACAGGACAGGCCGGCGCCGCCGGCATCGTCGGTCTGCGCTAGGATCAGGTGCGCGTCGCTCTGCGGCGCCGAGAAAAACCATTTATGACCGACGATGCGGAACACCTCGTCGCAGCCTTCGGCGCAATCGCCGAACATGGAACGCGCCTCGTCCGCCGGCACCGCTTCAGCGCGGGTGCTGTTGGCGCGCACGTCGGAACCGCCCTGCTTCTCGGTCATGCCCATGCCGATGATGGCGCCGCGCTTGCGCTCCACCGGCAGCGAGCGCGGATCGTAGTCGTTCGACAGGATCTTCGGCAGCCACTTGGCGGCGATCCTGGGCGCCTGCCGCAGCGCCGGGACGCAGGCGTAGGTCATCGTCACCGGGCATTGCGAGCCGTTTTCGACCTGGCCGAACAGCATGTAGCGGGCCGCGCGCGCCACCTGCGCGCCCGCGCCGCCGCGCCACGGCGACGAGTGGGCGCCGTGTTCGATCAGCAGCGCCATCAGGCTATGCCAGGCGGGATGGAATTCCACCTCGTCGATGCGCTGGCCGTTGCGGTCGAAGTTATGCAGCCTGGGCCCGTGCTGGTTGGCCAGCCGCGCCAGGTCCAGCGTGTCGGCGCGGCCCAGCAGCGCGCCCAGTTCCCGCAGCGAGTCGGCGTCGGCGCCGCCTCCTTCGCGCAGCAGGGCTTCCTGCAGCGCCGGATCGGCAGCGTACAGGTTGATGTCCTGCAGCGGCGCCACCGTATTGCGTACCTCATGCGTATCGAACGGATCCATTCTTGTCTCCTGGCAACTCGGACGCTGCGAATTTGCTTAACAATCCCAAACCACACTAGCCGAAATAAATGCACGAATCAAGCAATTGCTTTACTGATAAGTCGCATCTATGATGAGCGAATAATAAATGGAGACAATATGACGGAAGCATATATCTACGATGCCATCCGCACCCCGCGCGGCAAGGGCAAAAAAGACGGCAGCCTGCATAGTGTGAAGCCGGTGTCGCTGCTGGGCGGCCTGATGCGCGAGCTGCAACGCCGCCACCGGCTCGACACCGCGCTGATCGACGATGTGGTGCTGGGCTGCGTGACGCCGGTCGGCGACCAGGGCGCGGACATCGCCAAAATCGCCGCGCTGGCGGCGGGCTGGGATAACAAGGTGGCCGGCATGCAGCTGAACCGCTTTTGCGCCTCGGGCCTGGAAGCGGTCAACCTGGCGGCGCAAAAAGTGCGCTCCGGCTGGGAGGATCTGCTGGTGGCCGGCGGTGTCGAATCGATGTCGCGGGTGGCCATGGGTGCGGACGGCGGCGCCTGGGCGCTGGATCCGGAGACCAGTTTTCGCACCGACTTCCTGCCGCAAGGCATAGGCGCGGATCTGATCGCGATGCTGGACGGCTACAGCCGCACCCAGGTCGACGACTACGCGCTGCGCTCGCAGCGGAAGGCCGCCGCCGCGCGCGCCGAAGGCCGCTTCCGCTCGCTGGTGCCGGTGCGCGACCAGAACGGCGTGACCATCCTGGCCGAGGATGAATTCATCAAGCCCGCCACCACGCTGGAGACGCTGGGCGGCCTGAAGGCGTCGTTCGAGGCGGCCGGCAAGATGGGCTTCGACGAGCTGGCGCTGCGCAAATATCCGCAACTGGAGCGCATCGCACATATACATACCGCCGGCAATTCGTCCGGCATCGTCGACGGCGCGGCATTGGCGCTCATCGGCAGCAAGGCCGCCGGCCAGCGGATCGGGCTCAAGCCGCGCGCGCGGGTGCTGGCCGCCGCCGTCACCGGCGCCGATCCGACCATCATGCTGACCGGCCCCGCCCCCGCCGCGCGCAAGGCGCTGCGCAAGGCCGGGCTGTCCATCGAGCAGATCGACCTGTTCGAAGTCAACGAAGCCTTCGCCTCGGTGGTGCTGCGCTTCATGAGCGAGATGGGCGTGCCGGAAGCGAAGGTCAACGTCAACGGCGGCGCCATCGCGCTGGGCCATCCGCTCGGCGCCACCGGCTGCATGCTGCTCGGCACCCTGCTCGACGAACTGGAGGCGCGCGACCTGAAACGCGGCCTGGTCACCTTGTGCGTCGGCGGCGGCATGGGCATCGCCACCATCATCGAACGCGTTTGAGGAAACCGTCATGATCACCACCCATCAAAACGGCGCCACCGTCACCGTCATACTGGCGGCGCGCACCATCAATCCGTTGAGCCGCCTGTTCCAGCGCGAGTTGTCGGCATTGCTCGACAAGCTGGAGGCGCAGCGGCCGATGCTTTCCGGCGTCGTCGTCGGCTTCCACGCCGAGGCGGGCGACTCGCAGCACGAACTGGAACACCTGATGGCGCTCACCGAAACACAGGCGGCCGACTGCATGCAGGTGCTGGCCGCTTACAACGCGCTGCTGCGGCGGCTGGAGGGGCTGGGCGTGCCGGTGGTCGCCACGCTGAGCGGCGCCGTCGGCGGCCACGCGCTGGGACTGGTGCTGGCCTGCCATCATCGCATCAGCCTTGCCGACGCCGGTTTCAGCCTGCCGCAGGTGCATCTGGGCCTGGCGCCGGTGGCCGGCGAGATCGCCCGCACCGTGCGCCTGACCGGCCTGCAGGCCGCCATGCCGCTGCTGCTGGAAGGCGCGACATTGAGCGCGGCGCAGGCCTTGCAGGCCGGCCTGGTCGGCGCGGTCGCCGAGGACGAGCAGCAGATGGCGCGGCTGGTCGGCGCGGCGCTGGCCGACGCCGCCGTACAGCCATGGGACGCCAAGGGATTCCGCCTCCCGGGTGGCGAGCTGGCGTCGGCGCCGCTGCAAGCCTTGCTGCAGGTGGCGCCAGCCATGCTGCGGGCGCGCACCGGCGGCCACGCGCCGGCGCCGGAAGCCATCCTGTGCGCGATGGTGGAAGGCCTTCAGGTCGATTTCGACAGCGCGCTGCTGATCGAGAGCCGTTATTTTTACCAGACCGCGATCTGCCCGGTCGCGCGCAATCTGATGCGCTTGAGCCAGATCCGCGCCGACCTGGCCGCGCCGGCCGCCGTGGCATTGGCGGCGACGCTGCGCGCCGCGCTGGATCAGGAAGTGCGCGCGCTGCGCGCGGAAGGCGTGGCGGAAGGCCTGCTGCGCAACGCCGCGCGCGCCGCCGGGTTGCCGCCGCCCTCCCCGGCCGCGCCGGAACGGGCGAAGCGCGGCGACAACGCTCCGCCGCCCGCTTTCGAGCAGATCCACGACCGCCTGCTGTACGCTCCGGCCGTCGCCGCGCTGCACGCGATCGCGCGCGGCGCGCCCGTCAGCCGCGACGAGGCGGACCTGATCTCGGTGCGGCGCGGTGGCTTTCCCGCCCACACCGGCGGCGCGCTGCGGTTTGTCCAGCACATCGGCAAAGACACCTTCGCCGCCCGCGCGGCCGAGCTCGGCCCACGCTTCGCGCCGCCCCCGGGTCAGGAGTCCGGAGACCATCCCGCGGAAGGTAAAATACGCGGAATTTTCCCTCTGCCCGGCGGATTTTATGACCAACTCGACAGTTTTCTGTAAAACATACTAAAGATGTTGCTATTTTTCATGTAATTTAACACTCATCAGTGATACATTTCGTTCATATTTAAAAGATTAGACCCAGCGATGCCATCCAGCCTTTCCTCCCAGCCCCGTCATGAATTGGATCACCTCATGGAGGAGGCTGGCGATGTTGTATTCCGCCTCGATCAGTTCGGCCAGCTGCTGTTCGCCAGCCAACGCGCGGCCGCCCGCATCGGCGGCGCCGTGCCGCTGCTCGGCGCCGCGCTGACCAAGCTGGTGGCGGACGCCGACCAGGCGCCGCTGACGGCGGTGCTGGCCGAAGTGACCGAGTCGCGCGCCACGCGTCTGCTCGAAGTCCGCCTCAAGACCGCCGAGGCCGAGGTGTGGCACGAGCTGCGCGTGTCCTGCTATACCGCCGCCGACGACGCCACCGAAGTGCTGATCGTCGGCCGCGACATGACCATCCAGCACGCGACCGAGGAACGGCTGCGCCACCTGGCCACGCACGACGCCTTGACCGAACTGCCGAATCGCCTGCTGCTGTCGGACCGCATGCGGATGGTGATCGCCAACGCGCGCCGCTCCGGCCAGGGCTTCTCGGTCGCCACCATCGGCCTCGATGGCTTCAAGAAGGTCAACGACGGCCTCGGTCATCCGATCGGCGACGCGCTGCTGCGCATGGCCGCCGGCCGCCTGCGCAAGACCCTGCGCGACAGCGACACCCTGGCGCGCGTGGGCGGCGACGAATTCGTCGCCATCCTGCCCGGCACCGCCAGCGAGGCGCAGATCAAGCTGGTCACCGGCCGCCTGATCGCCACGCTGCAGTCGCCGTTCGAAATCGACAGCCACACCATTTATCTGGGCGCCTCGGTCGGGGTCTCGGTCTACCCGCAGCACGCCGAAGACGAAGTGCGCCTGGTCGCGCTGGCCGACGCCGCCATGTCGCGCGCCAAGGAAACCGGCAAGGGCCGCTGCGTGGTCTACAGCCAGGGGCACTCCGGCCCGCCACAGCACGACATCTCGCTGGAGGCGGCGATGTTCCAGGCGGTGCGCGAGGGCGAATTCCTGCTGTACTACCAGCCGATCGTCGACGCCCAGACGCGCGAGATCCAGGGCTTCGAGACGCTGATGCGCTGGAAGCATCCGACCCTGGGCATGGTGCCGCCGGCGCGCTTCATCCCGATCGCCGAGACCAACGGCCTGATCAACCTGCTCGGCGCCTGGGCGCTGAAGGCGGCCTGCGTGCAGCTCAAGCAGTTCGAGGAGGTCGCCAAGCGGCCGCTGTACATCTCTGTTAATATCAGCCCGCGACAATTCCGCAACGATAAATTTCTTGATGTGCTGGACGATGCCATCGCCTTCTCCGGCCTACTTGGTGAGCAATTGGTTTTAGAAATCACAGAAGGCACGCTGATGATCGATCCGGTGCACGCCGAGTCCATCCTGTCTAAAATGACCGAACGCAAGGCCCGTATCGCGATCGACGATTTCGGCACCGGCTACTCTTCGCTCGCCTATCTGAAACGCTTCCCGATCTCGGTGCTGAAGATCGACCGCGCCTTCATCCGCGACCTGCCGGGATCGCAGAAGGACGGCGCCATCTGCAACGCGGTGCTGGACCTGGCCAAGCACCTGGACCTGTCGGTGGTGGCCGAGGGCGTCGAGACGGTGGAACAACTGCAGTATCTGGAACAACGCGGCTGCCAATACATCCAGGGCTACCTGACCGGCAAGCCGATGGCGGCCAACGTGGCGCTGGCCGCGCTCAAGGAAAGCATGCACCGCAAGGTGGTGCCGCCGGAACTGCGCCAGGTGGGCCAATGATGGGCGGCTTCAAAGCGGGCACCCCGCTGGGCGACACCACGCTCGGCCAGCTGTGGGACTGCACGCGCCGGCGCGGCGACATGCCGGGCTTCGCCAAGGCGATCACCGCCATCCTCGGCGCCATGCGCGGCGAGGATGAGCAGGAATTCAACATGACCCGCACCGTGCTGTCCGATCCGGTGCTGACGCAAAAAGTCCTGAGATTGGCCAACAGCGGCATGTACTCGGCCTTCGGCCAGCACGTCAATACCGTCAGCAAGGCGGTGCTGGTGCTGGGCACGGAGGCCATCGGCCATCTGGCGCTGGGCCTGAAGCTGATCGAGGAGCTGGCGGCGACGTCGAACGACACCACCGTCGCCCACATCGAAATGGAAAAGGCGGTGCTGGCCGGGATCGTGGCGCAGCAGATCTCGTACGCGGCCGAAAGCCGCCACGGCGAAGAAGCCGTGGTGTGCTCGATGCTGCACACGCTGGGCCGCATGATGCTGACCTTCTACATGCCGGAGCGCTGGCACGAGCTGCAACGCATGGCGGACCAGGGCGGCACCACGGTCGAGGACACCGCGCCGGTGCTGCTGGGCCTGAGCCTGGAGGAAGTCGGCCACGCCGCCGCGCTGCACTGGGGCCTGCCGGCCACGCTGATCGACGGCATGCGCAAGATGGAACCGCCCGAAGCGGGCGCCGAGGTATCGGCGGCCGACTGGATCGCCGGCCTGTCGACCATGTCGGCGCTGTGCGCCGAATCGCTGTGGCACGACGACGAAGCCGGCGCCGCCAGGGTGCGCGCGCTGACCGAAAGCTATTCCGGCATGCTGGGCGTGGAGCCGGCCAACCTGCTGCACGCCATCGAGCAGGCCAAGGTGGTGGCGGCCAACGACCTGACCATCGCCCCGCTGTCGCGTCCCGCCGAACGCCGCGCCAAGGCGCTGGCCAAGACGCGCCAGCGCGCCGCCGGCAACAAGATCCTGCTCAGCGGCCTGGCCGACATGCGCGACGTGCTCGATACCGCCAGTCCCGGCCAGATGGTGCAGATCGCGCTGGAGACGGTCTACAAGGGCCTGGACTTCTCGCGCGCCGTGGCCTTCGTCCGCAACCGCAAGGAAAACCACTATTCGGCCAAGATCAGCTTCGGCGACGGTACCCGCGAGCTGCTGGCCGCGATGACTTTCGACGACGCCTACGAACCGAACGTGTTCCACGCCGCGCTCAATAGCGACCGCGTGATCTTCATCGAAAACGCGCGCGACGCCAAGTTCGCGGCCAAGCTGCCGCTGTGGTGGAAAAGTTCGCTGTCCGAGGCGCGCAGCTTCGTGATCCTGCCGTTGTCGTCCAACGGCCAGCCGGCCGGCTTCCTGTATGGCGACTGGGACGATTCCTTCCCGCCGATCTCCCTCAGCGCCACCGAGTTCGCGCTGCTGAACGACATGCGCGCGATGGTGATGCGGGCGGTCGAGCGCCGCCACAAGGTGGAAGTGGTGAGCCGCTAGTCAGTATGCATCGTTCCGCTGCCAGCGGAACGACAGCAGCGCGGCCAGCGCCGACAACAGCGCCAGCGCCGCCGCCGCGTAGTACACCGATTCCGCCCCCGCCCGCTCCCACCACTGCGCCAGGAACAAGCCGCCCAGCGAGCCGCCGACGCCGTACGAGATGCTCATGTACAGCGCCTGGCCGCGCGCCTGCAGCGATCCGGAGAACCAGCGCTGCAAGGTCATCACCGACGACGAATGATGCAGCGCGAAGGTGGCGGCATGCATCAGCTGCGCCGCGATCAGCAGCCACAGCATGTGCGAGCCGGCGCCTATCATCACGAAACGAACCACCGCCACCGCCAGCGCCAGGTACATCATGCGCATCGCGCCCCAGCGCTTGAACAGCGGCGCCTGGAAGTAGAACAGCAGCACCTCCGCCGTCACGCCCAGCGACCACATGGCGCCGATCACAGTCTTGCTGTAGCCGTTGCGCTCCAGGTAGAGCGAGTAAAAGGTGTAGAGCGAAGTGTGCGCCGCGACCATCAGCGCGGTCGAGGCGAAGAAGGCGATCACCTCGCGCCGGCGCAGCAGCGCGCTCAATAACGGCGGCGCTTCCCGGTGCACGCGGCGCGGCACGTCGCGCAGCCGGAACGCGGCGCCGATGGTGCACACCAGCAGCGCGGCCGCCACCCACGGCAGCGTCATGATGCCGTAGCGCTCCAGCGCGAGCGAGGCCAGCGTCACCGAGACGATGAAGCCGATCGAGCCCCACATGCGGATCCGGCCATAGTAGGTCAGGTCGCCCTTCATCTCGGACAGCATCAACGCTTCGCAGATCGGCGCCTGGCCGCTGGTGAACAGGTTCAGCACGATCATCGCCAGCATGAAGTGGCCGAAGCCGGCGCCGAAGAAGAAGCCGGAGAAGCCGGCCAGCGCGCAGAAGCCCGCCACGCGCAACACCAATACCCTGCGGTCGTAGTGGTCGGCGACATAGCCCCAGACGTTGGGGCCGACGATGCGCAGCACCTGGATCATCGACATCAGGACGCCGATCTGCGCCACCGTCATCCCCTTGTCGGCGAAGAACAGCGTGGCGTAGGTGCTCCAGGTGCCGGCGTGCGCGTAGTAGCAGAAGAGGAATAAGGCGAAGCTGAAAGCTTGTACCGGCACCGCTTACGACATGATGTTGGGAGTGGCCACCTGGACGTCGCCGCACTGGGCGCGGTGCATCAGCGCGTGGTCGATCAGCACCAGCGCCAGCATCGCCTCGGCGATCGGCGTGGCGCGGATGCCGACGCACGGGTCGTGGCGGCCGAAGGTTTCCACCAGCACCGGATTGCCCTCTTTGTCGATCGAATGGCGCGGGGTGCGGATCGACGAGGTTGGCTTGATGGCGATCGAGACCGTGATGTCCTGGCCGGTCGAGATGCCGCCCAGCACGCCGCCGGCGTTGTTGCCGACGAAGCCGGTCGGGGTCAGCTCGTCGCCGTGCTCGGTGCCCTTCTGCGCCACCGACTTGAAGCCGGCGCCGATCTCCACGCCCTTGACGGCGTTGATGCCCATCATCGCGTAGGCGATGTCGGCGTCCAGCTTGTCGTAGATCGGCTGGCCGAGGCCGACCGGGATGTTTTGCGCGATGACGTCGATGCGGGCGCCGATCGAGTCGCCGGCCTTGCGCAGCTCGTCCATCGCCGCCTCCATGCGGCCGATCAGGTCGGCGTCGGCGCTGGCGGCGAAGAACGGGTTGTCCTGCGTATGCGACCAGTCCTGGAACGGCACCACGATGTCGCCGAGCTGGCTCATGCAGCCCTTGAACACGGTGCCGTATTGCTGCTGCAGCCATTTCTTGGCGATCGCCGCCGCGCCGACCACCGGCGCGGTCAGGCGCGCCGACGAGCGGCCACCGCCGCGCGGATCGCGGACGCCATACTTGTGCCAATAGGTGTAGTCTGCATGACCGGGGCGAAAACTCTCGGCGATGTTGCCGTAATCCTTGCTGCGCTGGTCCTCATTGCGGATCAGCAAGGCGATCGGCGTGCCGGTCGTGACCCCTTGATAGACGCCGGACAAGATCTCCACCGTGTCCGACTCCTGGCGCTGCGTGACGTGGCGCGAAGTACCGGGTTTGCGACGGTCCAGCTCAGGCTGGATATCCGCTTCCGACAGCGGCAACCCGGGCGGGCAGCCATCGATCACGCAACCGATCGCGGGACCGTGCGACTCACCAAACGTGGTAACAGAAAACAATTTGCCAAATGTATTGCCGGACATAGGAAGAGAATCTTTGGAAAAAGGTGGAAAGTTCCTAATTCTACCAGTCGCCCGCCTGTGGCGTCCCGGCCGCACAATAATTTCCACAATGCAAGTTTCACTTGGAAATATTTCATTCTTTTGATACAAGTATGGTGGAACTTGCACATCATCCGTTCAGGTTCGATCGAAAGCGCTGGAAATCCGCGTGGTTTTCAACAATCCGCTATATACTTAAACGCAAGAACACCGTGAAATCCTGGAGAAGCTACACATGCCCCCACCGATCACCCCCCTTGAGCTATCCAAGGACGATCAAGACGATCTGGTATTCTTAGAAGAGCATCCGGCAGCGCCCGCATCGACGGGCGCGCGCAACGTATGGCGGGTCATGATCATCGACGACGATGAGGACGTTCATTCCACCACCACCTTCGCGCTCGGCAACCTCGACATGCAGCACCGTCCGCTTGAATTCGTGCATGCCTATTCGGCCGGTCAGGCGCGCGAGATGCTCCAGCACGAGCCGGAGATCGCCGTCATCCTGCTCGACGTGGTGATGGAACAGGACGACGCCGGACTGCATCTGGTGCGCTACATCCGCGAGACGCTGAAACTGGCCGACGTGCGCATCATCCTGCGCACCGGCCAACCCGGTTACGCGCCGGAAATCGACGCCATCCGCGATTTCGACATCAACGATTACAAGACCAAGTCCGAGCTGACCCGCATCAAGCTGTTCACCACGGTGACGGCGGCGATCCGCTCCTACGAGCAGATCCGCAAGATCAACGACAGCCGGCGCGGCCTGAACCAGATCGTCCACGCCAGCACCCAGCTGATGGCGCTGCACGGCGTGCAGAACTTCGCCGCCGGCGTGTTGGCGCAGATCGCCGACCTGCTGGGCCAGGAGGCCAGCGGCGTGTTGTGCGTACAGGAATGCCACGACAGCGGCTGCAACGAACTGATGGTGATGGCCACCGCCGGCGCCTACCGCCACCTCGACAAGGTCACGCTGACGGTGCGCGAAGACCAGCGCATCCACGACGCCATCGAACTGGCGCTGGCGCAACGGCGCAACGTCTACGGCAACGATTTCATCACCTTGTATTTCGCCGGCAAGGCCAGCCGCGACTTCGTCGCCTTCATGGACGTCGTCCGGGCCCCGAGCGAGATCGACGAGCGGCTGCTGGAGGTGTTCACCAGCAACGTGGCGGTCGGCCTGGACAATGTCGAACTGGTCACGCACCTGCACAACGCCGCCTTTTACGATCAATTGTCGAAGCTGCCCAACCGCACCCGCCTGGTCGAGATCCTCGACGCCACGCTGGCCGGACCGGCGCGCGACGACGCCACGTTGTCGCTGGTCGACCTGGATCACTTCGCCGAGACCAACGACGCGCTGGGCCATCAGTTCGGCGACCTGCTGCTGATCGCGGTGGCCGGGCGGCTGCAAAACGAGCTGGGCGGCCAGCTGACGGTGGCGCGCATCGGCGGCGACATCTTCTGCCTGGTGGGCGACGCCGAGCAGGTGAATCCGGCCAGGATCCTGGCGCTGTTCCAGCGCCCGTTCAGCATCGACGGCCAGGATGTGCAGCTGTCCGCCACGCTGGGACTGGTGCGGCTGGGCGAGCACGAAGGCAGCGGCGCCGACGCGCTCAAGGACGCCGACATCGCGCTCAAGCGCGCCAAGTCGCAGCAGCGCGCCGGCCACTTCTACTTCTCGCGCTCGATGGGCGTGGAGATCCGCGAACGGGTGCGCATGATGCATGCGCTGCGCACCGCCTTCGGCCAGAACCAATTATTCGTCGTGTACCAGCCGCAGATCGATCTGGCTACCCGCCGTCCGGTCGGCGCCGAGGCGCTGCTGCGCTGGCAGACGCCGGACGGCAAATTCATCTCGCCGGACCGCTTCATCCCGATCGCCGAGTATTCCGGCCTGATCATCGACCTCGGCGAGTGGGTGCTGCGCACCGCCTGCCGCGAACTGGTCGACCTGCGCAAGGCCGGCCACCATGATTTCATGATGTCGATCAATGTGTCGCAGGTGCAGTTCCGTCATCCGCACTTCCTCGACATGCTGCGCAACGCGCTGGAAGATACCGGCGCGCCGCCCGAGCATATCGAACTGGAAATCACCGAATCGATGGCGATGGAGGAACCGGACCTGCTGATCAAGATGCTGGGGCAGATCAAGCAAACCGGCGTCAGCATCGCGATCGACGACTTCGGCACCGGCTTCTCGTCGCTGTCGTATTTGCAGCGGCTACAGATCGACCGGCTGAAGATCGACCGTGCCTTCGTCACCGAGATCACCGGTTCGGCGCGCGGCAGCAGCATCGCCGAGATGGTGATCCAGCTGGGCCGCAACCTGGGCCTGGCGGTGATCGCGGAAGGGGTCGAGGACGAGCGCCAGGCGCAGATCCTGCAAGCGCTGGGCTGCCCGCTGGCGCAGGGCTTCCTGTTCGCGCGGCCGATGACCGCCACCGCCCTCAACGGCTGGCTCAGCAACGACGCGCTGGAAGGCGCGGCCTGAAACGACAACGCTATCCGAGGATAGCGTTTTTTTGCTTAGTCGTTCTGGTCGGCCGTCTCGGCCGGCCAATCGCGGATATACGCCTTGAGCATGCGGTTCTCGAAGCTCTGCGCTTCCAGCACCGCGCGCGCCACGTCGTAGAACGAGATCACGCCGAGGATGGTCTTGGCGTTCATCACCGGCAGGTAACGCGCATGCTTTTCCAGCATGATGCGGCGCACTTCGTTGACTTCGGTGTCCGGCGTGACGGTGATCGGGTGATCGTCCATGTGCTTGCGCACCGTGCCGGCGCCGACGGTGCCGGCGTTGTCATGCAACGCCCGCAACACTTCGCGGAAGGTCAGCATGCCGACCAGATCGCCAAATTCCATGACGACCAGCGAGCCGATGTCCTTTTCAGCCATGGTATTGGCGGCATCCGCCAATGGTTGATCTGGGGAAATGGTGTAAAGGATGCTGCCTTTAACCTGGAGAATTTCGGAGACTTTCATTTGGGGCCGTCCTGTCCGCTGATATAGGCTTTGTGAATGGAGGGGTTCTAGTTATTGTAGCCTTATAGCGAATGTAGCCTATGCCCGGCAAAAAATCCAGCGATGCGGATGAGCAAATCACAACATAATTGCCGTGCTGTTGTCCGCGCGCGATTCGGGTTAGGATGCCCGGCATACCTATAACTCCACAGAGACGATATGAGCGGACCCCAATATCCCGGTTTCGACACCCTGTCGCTGCACGCCGGCGCGGCGCCCGACCCTGCCACCGGCGCGCGCGCCACGCCGGTGTATTTCACCTCCTCGTTCGCGTTCAAGGACTCCGACCACGCCGCCGCGCTGTTCAACATGGAGCGCGCCGGGCATGTGTATTCGCGCATCTCCAACCCCACCAACGCGGTGCTGGAGGAGCGCATCGCCGCGCTGGAGGGCGGCGTGGCCGGCATCGCCACCGCCAGCGGCCAGGCCGCGATGCACCTGGGCCTGTGCACGATCGCCGGCGCCGGCTCGCACATCGTCGCCTCGCGCGCGCTGTACGGCGGCTCGCACAACCTGCTGGCCTACACGCTGAAGCGCTTCGGCATCGAGACCAGCTTCGTCGACCCGCGCGACCTGGACGCCTGGCGCGCCGCGATCCGTCCCGACACCAAGGTGCTGTTCGCCGAGACGCTGGGCAATCCGGGGCTGGACGTGCTGGACGTCGGCGCCGTCGCCGCGCTGGCGCACGAGCATCACCTGCCGCTGATGATGGATTCGACCTTCACCACGCCGTATCTGTTGCGGCCCTTCGAGCATGGCGCCGACCTGGTGTTCCACTCCGCCACCAAGTTCCTGTGCGGGCACGGCACCGCCATCGGCGGGCTGCTGGTCGACGGCGGCAGCTTCGACTGGCAGGCCGCCTACGACCGGACCGGCCGCTTCGCCGAGCTATGCGAGCCGTATGACGGCTTCCACGGCATGGTCTTCGCGGAGGAATCGACGGTGGCGCCGTTCGCCCTGCGCGCGCGGCGCGAAGGCTTGCGCGATTTCGGCGCGGTCATGAGTCCGCACAACGCCTTCGCCGTGCTGCAGGGCGTGGAGACGCTCAGCCTGCGCATGGACCGGCATGTCGCCAACACCCGCAAGGTGGTCGAGTTCCTGCTCGCGAACGCGGCGGTGGAAACGGTGTCGTACCCCGAGCTGCCGTCGCATCCGGACTACGAACTGGCCAAGCGCCTGCTGCCCAAGGGCTGCGGCGCGGTGTTCTCGTTCAACCTGAAAGGCGACCGCGCGGCCGGCCGGCGCTTCGTCGACGGCCTGAAGGTGTTCTCGCACCTGGCCAATGTCGGCGACGCCAAATCGCTGGTGATCCATCCCGCGTCGACCACGCACTTCCGCGTGCCGGCCGAGCAGCTGGCGGCAGCGGGCATCGCCGAAGGCACGATGCGCCTGTCGGTCGGCCTGGAAGACGTCGACGACCTGATCGAAGACCTGGCGCGCGGCCTGAAGCTGTCGCAGAAGGGAGCCTGAGATGCTGCTGACCGTACAGGGCGTGGACGCCTACTGCTACACCGGCGGCAAACCGTTCGATCCCGCGCTGCCGACCGTGGTGTTCATCCACGGCGCACAGAACGACCATTCGGTGTGGGCTTTGCAGACCCGCTATTTCGCCCATCACGGTTATGGCGTGCTGGCGGTCGACCTGCCGGGCCACGGCCGCAGCAAGGGCGCGGCCAAGACGGGCGTGGCCGAGCTGGCCGACTGGCTGCTGGCGGTGCTGGACGCGGCGGGCGTGGCGCAAGCGGCGCTGTTCGGCCACAGCATGGGCTCACTCGTCGCGCTGGAAGCCTCGTTCAAGGCGCCGCAGCGGGTCAGTCATCTGGCGCTGATCGGCACCACCTATCCGATGAAGGTCTCGGACGCGCTGCTGGAAACCGCGCGCGGCGACGAGCAAAGCGCGATCGACATGGTCAACATCTGGTCGCACTCGGCGGTCGCGCAGAATGCGCCGTCGCCGGTGCCGGGCTTCAGCGTGACGGGCGGCGCGCGGCGGCTGATGCAGCGCATCTCGCGCATCAATCCGCAGCAGCTGTTTTACACCGACTTCGCCGCCTGCAACGGCTACGCCAACGGCGAAGCGGCGGCGCAGGCGGTGCGCTGCCCCACCCTGTTCCTGTTCGGCGCGCGCGACATGATGACGCCCCCCAAATCCACCAAACTGCTGACCGCCGCCATCGCCCACGCCAAAGTGGTGACGGTCGACAGCGGCCATTCATTGATGTCCGAGCGGCCGGACGCCGTGCTCGACGCGCTGTTCAGCTTTGTCGGCGTTAGTCTTAGCGGCAGTCGATAGGACCGAAATGATCGGCCAGGGTCTTGTCCAGGCCCTTCTCGACGGCGGTTTCCACTTCGCGCGCCAGCATCGCCGCCTCGCGCGCGGCCAACAGGTCGCGCTCGTCGTCGCCGACCGCCACCACGCCGGCGTTGACCGGCATGCCGGCGAAGACGAACAGGCGGTAGACGTCGGCCAGGGTCAGCTTGTCCAGGTTGGCCAGGATCACCCAGTGGTCGACGCCGTCGCTGACGCGCTTGCCCCATTGGACCCGCTTCGGCGCGGCCACCGGCACCCGCCCCACCCAGCCTTCGGCCATCATCCGTTCCAGCATATTGTCCATCTCGTCGAAACCCAGGCGGGTCCGCGCGCGGATCGCGCCGGCGCTGACCAGCGCCGTGTCGCCGCATTTGCAGGCCACATGCAGCACCTTCAGGATCGCCATCGCGTCGACGAATTCGCCGCCCGGCTGCGCCTCATGCCACCAGCGCTCGTACTTCACCACCGGCAGCGCGGCCACCAGCAAAGCGCCGATCAGCGTGATCATCCACGACACATACACCCACAGCAGGAACAGCGGCAGCGCCGCCAGCGCGCCGTAGATCCGTGAATACGTCGGGAACTGGGTGATGAAAATCCCGAAGCCGCGCTTGGCCAGCTCGAACGCCAGGCCCGCCACCAGGCCGCCCCAAGCCGCGTCATGCCAGTCGATGTCGCGATTCGGCACCGCCACATACAGCAGCGTGAAACCGGCCGTGGTCAAAGCCAGCGACACCACGGTGTAGATCAGCGCACCCAACACCGGCACCTGGCCCACGAACTCGCTGGTCGCCATGAACACCTGCGACGACAAGGTCAGCGACACGCCGATCAGCAACGGCCCGAGCGTGATGATGGCCCAGTAAACGAGAATGCGCCGGGTCCAGCTGCGCACCTCGCGCACGCGCCAGATGCGGTTGAACACCCGCTCGATCAGGTTCATCATCGCGATCGACGTGAAGATCAGCGCCACCGCGCCCACCGCCGACAGCCGCGTGGCCTTCGACGCGAACATGGTCAGGTAATTCAGGATGGTGCTCGAAATCGACTTCGGCATCACGCTCTGGACGAAATACGCCTCCAGCGATGTGCGGAAGGTGTTAAACAGCGGGAAGGTGGTGAAGATCGCCAGCGCGATGGTCAGCAGCGGCACCAGTGCGAACACGGTGGTGAAGGTCAGGCTGCCGGCGACCTGCGGCAGGCTTTCCTCGCGCAAGCGGCGCTGCGCGAACAAAAACAGGTCCCGTACTTCGGGCCAGGACAGCGAGCGCACCGTCGCCAGGCCGCTACGGCAGCTGCGGTGCAGGTAGATATACAACGGACGGATATATTTTGCGTACATGAGCGATAATCGGATTACAAAAGTGGCAGCGATGCCACCCGCCAAAGCGCCCTATAATACCGCTGATGAACCCACCTAATCTGATTATTCTCGTATTGTTTTACTCGCGCCATGGCGCCACGCGCAAATTGGCGGAGCTGATCGCCCAGGGCGTCGAGAGCGTTCCGGGCTGCGACGCGCGCCTGCGCACCGTTCCCGCCGTCTCCACCGTGGCCGAGGCGACCGAGCCGGACGTGCCGGCCGACGGCGCCCCTTACGTGGAACTCGACGATTTGAACGAATGCGCCGGCCTGGCGGTGGGCTCGCCCACCCGCTTCGGCAACATGGCCTCGGCCATGAAGTATTTTTGGGACGGCACCGCCAGCCAATGGCTGTCCGGCGCGCTGGCGGGCAAGCCGGCTTGCGTCTTCACCTCGACCGGCAGCCTGCACGGCGGCCAGGAATCGACGCTGCTGTCGATGATGATCCCGCTGTTCCACCACGGCCTGATGGTGCTCGGCCTGCCGTACACCAACCCTGAACTGATGACCACCGCCAGCGGCGGCACGCCTTACGGCGCCAGCCACTGGGCCGGACTGGATGGCAAGAAGACCATTACCGAAGATGAAAAACGCCTGGCCATCGCGCTGGGAAGGCGCCTGGCTGAAACGGCCGTCAAGCTGCGCGCTGTATCTTGATCGGAGACGCAAAATGCAAAACACGATGCAGAAGTATTTTCACTGGGGCGCCATCGGCAGCCTGGTGACGCTGATTATCTGGTGCGTGCTGTGGGAGATGGTGCTGGCGCCGCTCAAGCCGGGCGGCTCCTGGCTGGTGCTGAAGGCCGCGCCGCTGCTGCTGCCGCTGTACGGCGTGTGGAAGCGCGACATCTACACGCTGCAGTGGACCTCGATGATGATCCTGCTGTACTTCACCGAAGGCGTGGTGCGCGGCTGGAGCGACAAGGGCACCTTGTCCGCTTGGCTGGGCTGGGGCGAGGCGGCGATCGTTTGCGTCTACTTCGTCTGCGCCATCATGTATCTGCGTCCCTACAAAAAGGCGGCGAAGAAGATGGCCAAGGAACTGCTCGACAAGGTGAAAGTCACCACCGTCAAATGAGCGACTTCCTCGCGCAATGCCGCGCCGTCGTCGGCGAGGCCTATGTACTCGACGCGCCGGCCGACATGGCGCCGTTCCTCACCGACTGGCGCGGCCGCTTCACCGGCAAGGCCGCCGCCGTGCTGCGTCCCGGCTCGGTGGAGCAAGTGGCGGCGCTGGTGCGCGCCTGCGCAGAACACCGGGTGGCGCTGGTGCCGCAAGGCGGCAATACGGGCCTGGTGCTAGGCAGCGTGCCCGATGCCAGCGGCGCCGCCGTGGTGCTGTCGCTGGCCCGCCTGAACACCATCCGTCAAATCGACACGGTCAACCGCACCATGACCGTCGACGCCGGCTGCGTTCTGCAACAGGTGCAGGATGCAGCGGCCGCCGAAGGCTGCCTGTTCCCGTTGTCGCTGGCGGCCGAGGGCAGCTGCACCATCGGCGGCAACTTGTCCACCAACGCCGGCGGCACGGCGGTTCTCCGCTACGGCAACACGCGCGAGCTGTGCCTCGGGCTGGAAGTGGTCACGCCGCAGGGCGAGATCTGGAGCGGCCTGCGCGGACTGCGCAAGGACAATACCGGCTACGATTTGCGCGATCTGTTCATCGGCGCCGAAGGCACGCTGGGCATTATCACCGGCGCGGTGCTCAAGTTGTACCCACAACCCAAGGCCAGCATCACCGCGCTGGCGGCAGTGCCCTCGCCCGCCGCCGCACAACAGCTGTTGGTGTTGATGCAGGACCATTGCGGCGCCAGCCTGACCGGCTTCGAACTGATGTCGCGCTTTTGCCTGGAGCTGGTGGCGCGCGAGTTCCCGCAGCTGCCCAAGCCGTTCGCCACGCCGCATCCGCAATACGTGCTGCTGGAGCTGTCGAGCAGCGAATCGGAACAACACGCGGTCGGTCTGCTGGAACGCTCGATAGGCGCCGCGCTGGATCGCGACGTCATCGCCGACGCGGTGGTGGCGACGTCGGTGGCGCAATCGGCCGGACTGTGGCAGCTGCGCGAGCACATCCCGCTGGCGCAGGCCAAGGCCGGCAAGAACATCAAGCACGACATCTCGCTGCCGGTGTCGCGCATCGCCGACTTCATCGCCGCCACCGGCCCGCAACTGGAGGCGGCCTTCCCCGGCTGCCAGCTGGTGTGCTTCGGTCACCTCGGCGACGGCAATCTGCATTACAACGTGGCGCCGCCCGAAGGCATCTCCAACGAAGACTTCCTGGTCAACCAAGACAAGGTGAACCGCGTGGTGCACGACAGCGTGGTCGCCTTCGGCGGATCGATATCGGCGGAACACGGCATCGGCGCGCTGAAGCGCGACGAACTGGCGCACTACAAATCGGCGGTGGAACTCAACATGATGCGGGCCATCAAGGCGGCGCTGGACCCGCTGGGTATCATGAATCCCGGTAAAATCCTTTGAGTGAGGCCGAGATGAAAACCTGCGCTGTTGTCGTACTGTGCACCGCCACGCTGGCCGCGCACGCCCAGACCGTCCACAAATGCACGCTCGACGGCAAGGTCAGTTACAGCGACCAGCCCTGCCCCGAAGGCACCGCCGCACGCGCCGTGCTTGACGTTCCCGCCGCGCCGGCCGCCGATCCGGAAGCCATCAAATCGCTGCGCCAGCAAAAGAAACAGGCCGACACGCTGGAAAAGTCGCGCCTCAAACGCCAGGAAAAAGACGAGCGCGAAGATGCGGCCGCCAGCCGCGCCGCCGCCGTGCAGCGCAAGAAGTGCGCGAAACTGCAGCTGAACAAGCGCTGGGCCGACGAAGACGCCCGCAGCGCCACCGGCAAGGCCGCCGATCCGGCCCGACTCAAGGCCCGCCGCGCCGGCGAAGCGATGGCGCTGGAGTGTCCGCGCTGATGTCCCATCCCATCCCCGCAGCGCCGGCCGCCTCGATGCGGCGTCTTTCACGCTGGCTGCTGCTGGGAGAATGGCGCGCGCATCCGGTGCGCGCGCTGGTGGCGATTGCCGCCATCGCGGTCGGCATCTCGCTCGGTTTCGCCATCCACCTGATTAACGCGGCGGCCTTCAACGAATTTTCCTCGGCCATCAAAGGCCTGTCCGGCGTGGCCGACGTACAGGTGCGCGGCACCGAACCCTTCTTCGACGAGGCGGTCTATCCGATGCTGGCGCAGCGCGACGGCGTGGCGGTGGCCTCGCCGGTGCTGGAGTTCGACGCCTCGGTGCCCGGCCAGCGCACCGCGCTGAAGATCATCGGCATCGACGTCTTCCGCGCCGGCTACATCTCGCCCGACCTGATCGGCGTGCCGGCCGGCGACAACGTGGGCGATACGCTGGCCGACGACACGCTGTTCCTGTCGCCGGCCGCGCAACAATGGCTGAAGCCCGACGCCGGCACGCTGACGCTGCAAGTCGGCACCCATGCCTTGCAGCTGCGCGTGGCCGGCTCGCTGCAACGCGCCCGCGCCGGCCAGCGCATCGGCGTGATGGACCTGGGCGCGACGCAATGGCGCTTCGACAAGCTGGGCAAGCTGTCCCGCATCGACATCAAGCTGCGTGACGGCGTCAATCGCGACGCTTTCAAGGCGCAGCTGGAGCAGCAGCTGCAGCGCGACTATCCGGGCCGCTTCCGCGTCAACCAGCCCAACGACGAGGAACAGAACAGCAGCAACGAAGGCATGAGCCGCGCCTACCGCGTCAACCTGACCGTGCTGGCGCTGGTGGCGCTGTTCACCGGCGCCTTCCTGGTGTTCTCGACGCAGGCGCTGTCGGTGATCCGCCGTCGCAGCCAGTTCGCGCTGCTGCGCGTGCTGGGCATGGACCGCCACCGCCTGCTGCGCCAGATCCTGATCGAAGGCCTGGCCCTCGGCATCGCCGGTTCGGCCATCGGCATCGCCGCCGGCTACGGCATGGCGGCCGCCGCACTGCATTTCATGGGCGCGGATTTGGGCGCCGGATTCTTCTCCGGCGTGCAGCCGACTGTGCGCTTCACGCCGGTCGCCGCCGCCGTCTACTTCGTGCTCGGCGTCGCCGTCGCGCTGCTGGGTTGCGCCGCGCCGGCGCTGGACGCGGCGCGCGCCAAGCCTGCGGTGGCGCTCAAGTCGGGCACCGAGGAGGCGGCGATGTCGCGCCTGGCCAAGGCCTGGCCGTCGCTGATCTGCATCTCGCTGGCCGCGCTGTTGTCGCAGGCGCCGCCGATATTCGAACTGCCGCTGTTCGGCTATTTGTCGATCGCGTTGCTGCTGATCGGCGCCATTTCGCTGATGCCGCGCCTGGCCGCCATCGTGTTCCGCTACGCGCACCGGCGCTGGAGCGCCGCCACCGCCGACAAGCCGGTTGCTTCGCCGGTGCTGACGCTCACTCTGGCGCGGCTGGCCAACGCCTCCAGCCAGGCCGGCATCGCGCTGGGCGGCGTGCTGTCCAGCTTCAGCCTGATGGTGGCGATGGCGATCATGGTCGCCAGCTTCCGCGTCTCGCTGGACGACTGGCTGCTGCGCATCCTGCCGGCCGACATCTATGTCAGCACCGCCAGCGGCGGCGCCACCGCCGGCCTGCATCCGCAAGAGCAGGCCGCCATCGCCGCCCTGCCCGGCGTGGCCGGCGTCGACTTCCTGCGCACCCGATCCGTTTCGCTGGCGTCCGCCCGGCCGCCGGTGATGCTCATGGCGCGCAACATCGATGCCGCCGATCCGGGCCGCACGCTGGCCATCGTCGGCGACGTCAAGCCGCCCGCACCCGGCGCGCCGGCGCCGGTGTGGGTCTCGGAAGCGATGGTCGATCTGTACGATATGCATGTCGGCAAGCGCATCGCGTTGCCGTTGAACGGCGCCTTGCATGCGTTCCAGGTGGCAGGCGTGTGGCGTGATTACGCGCGGCCGACCGGCACCATCCAGATGCGCCTGAGCGACTACCGCGCCATCACCGGCGACAACGATGCCAGCGGCGTCGCGCTGACGCTCAAGCCGGGCGCCAAGGCCGAAGACACGCAACAAGCCTTGAAACAGTTGCCGTTCGCCGCCGCGCTGGACGCCAGCGTGCCGTCCGAGATCCGTGTCATGAGCATGAAGGTGTTCGACCGCAGCTTCGCCATCACCTATCTGTTGGAGGCGATCGCCATCATCATCGGCTTGTTCGGCGTGGCGGCGACGTTCTCGGCGCAGACGCTGGCGCGCGCCAAGGAGTTCGGCATGCTGCGCCACGTCGGCGTCACGCGCCGCCAGATCCTGTCGATACTGGCGATCGAGGGCGGCGCGTTGACGGGCCTCGGCATCGCCACCGGCTTCGCGCTGGGCTGGGTCATCAGCCTGATACTGGTTTTTGTCGTCAATCCGCAGTCCTTCCACTGGACCATGCAACTGCACCTGCCCTGGCCGCTGCTGGCAACCGTGGCCGGCCTGCTGCTGGCCGCCGCCGCGCTGACCGCGCTGCTGGCCGGGCGCCAGTCGCTATCCGGCGGACCGATACGCGCAGTCAGGGAGGACTGGTAATGTTCAAACGGTTGTTCGCCTGGGCCATGCTCGCGCTGCCTTTGCTGGCGGGGACGGCGCGCGCCGCCGCGCCGGAATTCAAGCCGGTCACGCCGCTGCCGCCCGACGCCGCGCTGCGCTTCCCGGCCGACTACGGCGCCCATCCCGACTACAAGACCGAATGGTGGTACGTCACCGGCTGGCTCAACACACCGGACGGCAAGCCGCTGGGATTCCAGGTCACCTTCTTCCGCAGCGCCACCGGCCATGACCGCGCCAACCCAAGCCAGTTCGCCCCCAAGCAGCTGATCGTCGGCCACGCCGCGCTGTCCGACCCGGCGAACGGCAAGCTGCTGCACGACCAGCGCAACGCGCGCGAAGGCTTCGGCCTGTCCTACGCAAAGGTCGGCGACACCGACGTCAAGCTGGAAGACTGGCGCATGGTGCGCGGCGCCGACGGCGGCTACGCCATCCGCGTCGACGCCGCCAGCTTCTCCTTCGATATCAAGCTGACATCGTCGCAACCCAAGCTGCTGCAAGGTGAGCGCGGCTACTCGCGCAAGGGACCGCAACCGGCGCAGAGCAGTTATTACTACAGCGAGCCGCAACTGACGGCCAGCGGCACCGTCACCCGCGCCGGCAAGGCCGTCGCCGTGACGGGCGCCGCTTGGCTGGATCACGAATGGTCCAGTCAGGCCCTCGATCCCGACGCATCGGGGTGGGACTGGATCGGCGCCAATCTGGCCGACGGCGGCGCGCTGATGGCTTTCCAGGTCCGCGACAAGGCCGGTGCTAAACTATGGGCCCACGCGACATGGCGCGACGCATCCGGTAGAATCACGCAGTATTCGCCGGACCAGGTCAGTTTCAGCCCGCAGCGCCGGTGGCGTTCGCCGCGCACCAATGCCGAGTATCCGGTCGCGACCCGACTCTCCACTGGCGATGCCGTCTGGGAGATCGTGCCGTTGCAGGATGATCAGGAGCTCGATTCGCGCCGATCGACGGGCGCGGTGTATTGGGAAGGCGCGGTGACGCTGAGCCGGGATGGTAAGCCCGCCGGCCGCGCCTACCTGGAAATGACGGGATATGTTCGACCGATGGAACTGTAAAAACAATATAAAGCCTTACCAATCGTCTACACAGCATACTTACCGAAACCGCAGCCACACAATGACCAACAGCACCACCGCCAGCAAGCAGTCCACCGCAGCACCGACCACCGCCCGCGAATTAAAGAAAGGCAGCCTCGCCACCTTGCGCGGCCTGACGCCGTTTCTGTTGCCATACAAGCGCCAGTTCGTCATGGCCGCCATCGCGCTGGTGGTGGCCGCCTGCGCCACGCTGGCCATTCCCGCCGCCTTCAAGCAGATGATCGACCTGGGCTTCGGCGGCAACGGCGCCAAGAGCATCAAGCATGTCGACCTGGTGTTCCTGGCGCTGTTCGCCGTGGCCACGGTGCTGGCGCTGGCGACGGCGGCGCGCTTCTACACCGTCTCCTGGCTCGGCGAACGCGTCACCGCCGACATCCGCAGCGCGGTGTACAAACACGTCGTCACACAGAGCCCCGAGTTCTTCGAGACCACGCAGACCGGCGAGGTCCTGTCGCGCATCACCACCGACACCACCTTGATCCAGGCGGTGGTCGGCACCAGCATCTCGATGGCGCTGCGTAACGTGCTGCTGTTCCTCGGCGGCCTGGTGATGCTGTTCGTGACCAGCCCCAAGCTGTCGGCCATCATCATCGGCCTGCTGATCCTGACCGTGCTGCCGATCGTGATGTTCGGCCGCCGCGTGCGCAAGCTGTCGCGCGATTCGCAGGACCGCATCGCCGACGCCTCGGCCATGGCAGGCGAAATCCTCAACGCCATGCCGACCGTGCAGGCTTTCACGCACGAGCACATCGAATCGTCGCGCTTCGGCGGCTCGGTCGAAGGCGCGTTCCAGACCGCGATGCGCCGAATCCGCGCCCGCGCGCTGCTGACCATGATCGCCATCGTGCTGGTGTTCGGCACCATCGTCTTCGTGCTGTGGCTGGGCGCGCACGCGGTGCTGTCCGGCGACATGACCGGCGGCGACCTTGGCCAGTTCATTCTGTACGCCTCCATCGTGGCGGGCGCCATCGGCGCGCTGTCCGAAGTGATGGGCGAAGCGCAGCGCGCCGCAGGCGCCACCGAGCGCCTGCTGGAGCTGATGTCGGTCAAATCGTCGATTCAATCGCCGGCTGCGCCGTTGGCGCTGCCGCCGCGCGCCGCCAACGGCGCGGCCTTGAGCCTGCACGACGTCACCTTCTCGTATCCTTCGCGTCCCGAGACGTCGGCGCTGGGCCATCTGTCCCTGGAGATCAAGCCGGGTGAAACCGTGGCCGTGGTCGGCCCTTCGGGCGCCGGCAAGACCACGCTGTTCCAGCTGTTCCTGCGCTTCTACGATCCGCAAAGCGGCAGTATCAAGCTCGATGGCGTCGACATCACGCAACTCGACCTGCACACGCTGCGCGACGCCATCGGCATCGTGCCGCAGGATACGGTGATCTTCTCGGCCGACGCGATGGAAAACATCCGCTACGGCCGCGCCGGCGCCAGCGACGAGGAAGTGATCCAGGCAGCCAAGCTGGCCGCCGCCCACGAATTCATCGAACGCCTGCCGCAGGGTTACAAATCCTTCCTCGGCGAGCGCGGCGTGCGCCTGTCCGGCGGACAGCGCCAGCGCATCGCCATCGCGCGCGCGCTGTTGAAGAATCCGCCGCTGTTGTTGCTGGACGAAGCCACCAGCGCACTGGACGCGGAATCGGAACGCCTGGTGCAAAAGGCGCTGGAGGCGGCGATGGTCGGCCGTACCACCGTCATCATCGCGCACCGCCTGGCGACGGTGCAGCGCGCCGACCGCATCATCGTCATGGAAGACGGCAAGATCGTCGAAACCGGCACCCACTCGTCGCTGGTGGCGCTGGGCGGCATCTACGCCAACCTGGCCGCGCTGCAGTTCCACAACGTCCACGTCGAGCATTAATCATTTCATAAGCACAGCCGGCACCCGCTGGCTTTAACATGGCGTCTCACCACATTCGGTAGACGCCATGTCCGACAACCTGCTCCGCAACATGCTCTTCAATCTTGAGCGCACCACTTTGTACTATGTGGTCATCGCCGGCGTCTTTTTCTTGTTGTGGTCATGGTGGCGCGCACGGCCCGGTCAGCGCCGGCCGCTTCAGACCAAAAAGGTCGAGGCGCCGCAGATACGCCGCGAGCTGCTGGTGTCGGTCGGCAGCGTCGCCGTGTTCTCCAGCTTCCTGCCCATCCTGTTCCTGCTCGGCCTCGGCCAATACACGCACTTCTATCCACGCATCGCCGAATACGGGTGGCCGTATTTTTTCCTCAGCATCCTGCTGGCGATGATCATTCAGGACACCTATTTTTACTGGACGCACCGGCTTATGCATCACCGCCGCCTGTTCCGCTGGTTCCACCGCACGCATCATCGCTCTACCAATACCAATCCGTGGTCCACCTATTCACTGAATCCGCTGGAGGCGATCGTGGACAGCGGCTCCGGCGTGTTGATCCTGCTGATACTGCCGATTACCGGCTGGGCCTTGATCATCTTCACGACCATCAACACCATCTATGCGGTGTACACGCACCTTGGTTACGAGCTGTTTCCGCGTTCGATGTCGCGGCACTGGCTCGGCCGCTGGATCAATACTTCGACCGCCCACAATCTGCATCACGCCAAGGCGCGCTACAACTTCAGCTGGTACTTCCTGTTCTGGGACCGCATGATGGGCACCTTGTCGCCGGACTACGACGAGCACTATCGCAAGGCCGGATTCCGCGCCGATCCGGGGTGAAGTGGTAACATTCTCCCTTTCAGGAGACCGCTTTGACCGATGCCGAACTGCGGCTTAGCTGCACAACCCACCTTCCTGGCCACCGCCAGCCCTCGCCAGCGCAGTTGTTCGCGGCGATGGCGGCGTGGTGCGAGGCCAATGGCGTGGTGCACGACACGTACGGCAGCGGCGCGCTGATACAGGATTTCGAACAGAAAGTCGCAAAGCTGCTCGGCTTCGAGTCGGCGCTGTTCTGCATCACCGGCACCATGACGCAAGCGACCGCGCTGCGCATCGCCTGCGCGGAGCGCGGCAGCAAGCTGGTGGCGCTGCATCCGACCTCGCACATCCTGCGTCACGAGCGTGGCAATCATCAGTTGTTCGATCATTTCCAGGCGCTGCAAATCGGCGACCAGCACCGTCCCTGGACCCTGGACGACCTGAAAGGCATCCCGGACCAACTGGGCGCCGCCACGCTGGAACTGCCGATGCGCGAAATCGGCGGGCGTTGCCCGAGCTGGGACGAACTGGCCGAGATCAAGGACTACTGCCGCGAGCAGTCCATCCATTTGCATCTGGACGGCGCACGCTTGTGGGAAACCGCCGCCGCGTATCAACGTCCGGCGAGCGAGATCGCAGCGGGCTTCGACTCGGTCTACGTCTCGCTATACAAAGGCATCGGCGGCATGGGCGGCGCCATGCTGCTGGGCACCGAGGCCTTCGTCGCCAAGGCGCAGGAGTGGTTCCGCCGCCAGGGCGGCAACGTCTACCAGCGCACGCCGTATGTGGTCGCGGCGGCGATGCAGTTCGACGCGCGGCTGGCCGCGATGCCGGCCTACTTCCGACGCACGCAGTGGCTGTACGAGACGCTGCGCGACTATCCGCTGCTGACGCCGAATCCGTCCAAGCCGCAGGCCAGCATGCTGCACCTGCACCTGCCGGTCGGCCGCGAGCGCGCGCTGGAGATCCGCAACCAGATTGCGGAGCGGCACGGCGTCTGGCTGTTCAACGGCGCCAGCCATGCGGCGCTTGAGAATCGCAGCTCGGTGGAGCTGTACGTCGGCGACAACCTGCTCAACATCCCGGATCAGCGCCTGCGCGAGATCCTGGGCATCTGGTCGGCGGCGCTCGCCAATTAATTCGCACAAGCCGGTGCAACCGGCTACACTGCGCCCTTTTTACGTTTTACGGCATACATCATGACTTTCCAAGCACTCGGCCTGATCGATCCTATCCAGCGCACCCTGGATACCCTGGGCTACAAGCAGCCCACGCCCGTCCAGAAGCAGGCCATTCCCGCAGTGCTGGCGGGCCGCGACGTGATGGCTGCCGCGCAGACCGGCACCGGCAAGACCGCCGGTTTCGCGCTGCCGATCCTGCAGCGGCTGACCATGGACGGCGTGACCGAGCCGAAGGCGGTGCGTTGTCTGGTGCTGGTGCCGACGCGCGAGCTGGCCGAGCAGGTTTACGAGAGCTTCCGCAGCTACGGTGGCAATCTGCCGCTGAAATCGGCCGTGGCCTACGGCGGCGTGCCGATCGAGCCGCAGATCGCCAAGCTGCGCAAAGGTCTGGATGTGCTGGTCGCGACGCCGGGGAGATTGATCGATCTGCTGGACCAGGGCGCGCTCAGCTTCGCGCTGCTGCAAACGCTGGTGCTGGACGAGGCCGACCGCATGCTGGACCTGGGCTTCGAGCGCGATCTGGACATCCTGCTGGCGGCGATGCCGAAGCAGCGTCAGACCTTGCTGTTCTCGGCGACGTTCTCGGATGAGATCCGCAAGCTTGCCGGCGGCATGCTGAAGGATCCGGTGTCGATTCAGGTCAGTGCCAGCAATACGGCCACCAAGAGCGTCAAGCAGTGGCTGATCCCGACCGACAAGCGGCGCAAGCCGGAGCTGCTGCTGCATCTGCTGAAGAAGCTGGGCTGGGGCCAAGTGCTGGTGTTCGTCAAGACGCGCAAGGGCGTCGAGACCTTGGTCAAGACTTTGCAGGAGCATGGCATTTCGGCCGATTCGATCCATGGCGACAAGACGCAGCCGGCGCGCTTGAAGGCGCTGGCGCGGTTCAAGAACGCCGAGGTGCAGCTGTTGGTCGCGACCGACGTCGCGGCGCGCGGGCTGGATATCGAGGCGTTGCCACAGGTGGTCAACTTCGATCTGCCGACCGTGGCCGAGGATTACATTCACCGCATCGGCCGCACCGGCCGCGCGGGCATGGAGGGCGAGGCCGTGTCGCTGGTGTGCGCCGATGAAGTCGAGATATTGAAGGCTATCGAGACGTTGACGCGTCAGGTCATCGCGCGCCAGGAGGAACCGGGATTCGAAGCCGATCACCGCGTGCCGGAGACCGGCCCGAAAGGCGTCGCCATCGCGTTGGCCAAGAAAATGGCGGCCGAGGCGCCGGCCAAGAAGAAGCGTCCATTCACCGGCCCCGCCGGCAGCGCGGGCGAGCGCTCGACCGCGACGAACGCCGCCACGCGGCCGACCGGCGGCGAAGCGCCCCGCTCCTCCGGCAGCAAAGCGGCCGCGCGGTCGGCCGGAAGCGAGACACCGCGCTCCGCTGGCGGCAAGACGACGGCGCGGTCGGCGGCTGGTGATGCCGCGCGCTCCGCCGACGGCAAGGCGACGGCGCGGTCGACGGCTGGTGATGTCGCGCGCTCCGCTGGCGGCAAGGCGACGGCGCGATCGACGGCAGGTGATGTCGCGCGCTCAGCTGGCGGCAAGGCTGGCGCACGTCCGGCCAGCAGCGGCGTGGTCGCTCGTCCAGCCGGCGGCGATGCGTCGCTGGGCACTTGGGAGCCGCCTGTCAAAACCGGCGGCCCCGCCGGCGGCGCGCGCTCCGGTGGCGGAGGCAAACCGGGCGGCCGTATCTATGGCGGTGTCGGCAAACCTGCTGCGCCGAAGGGCGCGGTCGTCGTGACCGGTGGACGCGGCGCCAAGTCGCTGGCCCGCGCCGCCGGCAAGGTCACCGCCAAGCCAGGCGGCGCCCGCAAAGCCAAGCCAGGCCCGCGCTGAACTGGCGACACGCCAACCCCGGACACACTGATCCGTCGCGCGGCCGCGGCCAGGCCTCAGCCAAGCCGCCGCGCCGCGCCAGCGGCCATCGACCCGCGCCGCTAGCTCTGCGCTGCCGGCCGGACGCCTGTTAAAATAGTCACCTTTGCGGGCCACGCCGCCCATGCCCCACGTTGGAGAACTGAATGCAGCAATACCTGGAACTGATCCAAACCATCATCGACACCGGCAGCTGGCAGGACAACCGCACCGGCATCCGCACGCTGAGCGTTCCAGGCGCGATGATGCGCTTCGACCTGGCCAAAGGTTTTCCTGCTGTGACGACCAAGAAGCTGGCATTCAAATCCGTCGTCGGCGAACTGTGCGCCTTCCTGCGCGCCTCCCGCAGCGCCGCCGACTTCCGCGCGCTGGGCTGTAAAGTATGGGACCAGAACGCCAACGAAAACAAGCAATGGCTGGAAAACCCCTACCGCCTCGGTGAAGACGACCTGGGGCCGGTCTACGGTGTGCAATGGCGCCAATGGCCAGGCTACAAAGTCCTGGACGCCGACCAGGCCGCACAGATCGCCGACGCGCAAAAGAACGGCTTCACGCTGGTCGCGCCGCTTGAAGAAGACGGCGTGAAGAAGGTCCTGCTCTACAAGGCAATCGACCAACTGCGCGAATGCCTCGACACGATTATCTGCAACCCAGGCAGCCGCCGCATCCTGTTCCACGGCTGGAATCCGGCCGTGCTGGACGCGGTCGCCCTGCCCGCCTGTCACCTGCTGTACCAGTTCATCCCGAATCCAACCACGCGCGAATTGTCGATGTGCCTCTACGTCCGCTCCAACGATCTGGGCCTGGGCACACCGTTCAACCTCGCCGAAGGCGCCGCGCTGATGCACCTGGTGGGCCGCCTGACCGGCTACACGCCGCGCTGGTTCACCTACTTCATCGGTGACGCGCACATCTATGAAAACCATATGGACATGGTGCAGGAACAGCTGAAGCGCGAACCGTTCCCCGCCCCGCAGTTCCGCATCTCCGACCGCGTCCCCGACTTCGCCAAGACCGGCAAGTACCAGCCCGAATGGCTGGAACTGGTCGAGCCATCCGACTTTTCGCTGGAAGGCTACGAGCACCACGCGCCGATCACAGCGCCAATGGCAGTATGACGCGGCTCGACCTGGTCCCGGGCACGCTATGCGACGCCCGGATGTGGTCCCGCCTGACGCCGCTGCTGGGCGACGGCTTCGAATTCAATTACGTCCCGCTGTACATGGCGCAGGACCGGCCGCAGATGCGGCAGATCCTGTCCGATCACTGCGCGCCGCAGGCCAATATCGTGGCGTTTTCGTTGGGTGTGTATATGGCGCTGGAGTTCGCGCTGGCGCATCCTGAGCGCGTCAAGTCGCTGGTGCTGATCGCCGGTTCGGCGCAAGGCCTGAGCGAGAAGGAAAAGGAACTGCGCGAGCGCACCATCCCGCTGCTGGAGCGCACCGTGTATGCCGGCCTGTCCGGCATGCGGCTGCGCGAGATTCTGCATCCGACGCACAAGGACGATCAGCACACCATCGATCTGATCCAGCAAATGGCGCTGGACCTCGGCAAGGACGTGCTGATCACGCAGTTCCGCGCGTCGATGAACCGCCCCGACGTGATGGATCGCCTGCACGAGATCACCTGCCCGGTGCTGCTGGTCGGGGCGCATGAGGACAAGCTGGTCAACCCGGCCATCCTGCCCGAGATGCAGCCCTTGTTCCCCAATGCCAGCCTGCGCCTGTACGAAGGCACAGGCCACATGATCCCGCTGGAAGTGCCGGAACTATTGGCCGCCGATCTGAAAAATTTCTTCGACGGCCAGTAAGCTTGATCAAGCCGCGTTGGCCAGTTCCAGCAGGTCGACGCCCTTCAGTCCCGACAGATCCTGCGTCAGGTTGCCGGCGAAGGCGGCGCGGCTTGGCTTGCCGTTCTTCAGCCACTGACGCACCACCGCGCGGATATTCTCCAGCGTGCAGTTCAGCGCATCGGTACGGAAGCGCTGACGCACCGTGTCGTCCACGCCGCGCTGGTGCAGGCTCCATGCGTGCAGCACCTGGTCGTACGGCGCGTTCGGCTTGTCCATGCCCTTGATGACGCCGAGGATGGCCTCTTCCAATTCTTCCTGAGAAAACTCCGTCTCCAGCATCTGGTCGATGGCCATGTTGAAGTCCGCGTAGGTTTCAGCCAGACGCGGATCGCGGTACGACGACATCACGAAGGTGCCGGCGCTGCCCGTGTAGCCCGCGCTGCCGCCATAAGCACCGCCCTTTTCACGCAGCGCCGTGTGCAGCAGCTGGTTGGTCATCAACTCGCCGGCGACCGCCAGCGCAGCAGCGCCCTCCTCGTGCAGCATCGGCGCGCGCCATGCGGCGACGCAGTGGTTGATCTGGCTGACCGCGTGCAGCGCCGCGCTTTCCAACGGCACTTCGGTTTGCGCGGGCGCCACGGCGCGCGCCACCGGCTCGGACGCCGGCAGCACCAGCAGGCCGCCCAGCTCCTTGCCATCATCGCCGGCGCCGGCCGACAGCACGGTCGGCGTGATCGCGGTGATGCGGCGATGCAGCTCGCTCAGCTTCGCCGCGATGGCGGCGATGCCTTCCGGCGTCTTGCTCTGCTTGAGAATCTGGCCCTCGAACGGCAGCGATGCCGTGCCGCCGGTCATGTCTTCGAAGCGGCGCAGCTGCGACAGCGGCGCGGCGGCCGACAGCATGGCGTAGCGGTTGCCCGATTGCGCCAGACCGTTCAGACGGTCCTGCACATCGCTGTCGATCAGGAAGGCCATGCGTTCGTGTTCGTCGAAGCGCGTCTCGGCCAGGGTGCGCGAAATCAGTTCGGCGATGCCTGCGTGTTCCTCGCGCAGACCGCTCGCGCCGAACCACAGCTCCAGCCGCAGCGCGCCATCCGGCTGCTGCGACGCGTCGACGCCGATGTTGAACGACGGCGCCATGCGCTGACGCCAGGCGTCCGCATCTTCGTAGTCCATATCGCCCACACCCAGTTCCGACGCCAGGTCGGAGTAAAGGTGCAGCCAAGGCCAGTCGGCGGCGTCGAAGCCGGAGACGTCGTAGGCAACGCGCACATACGACAGGCCGTTGGAGGCGATGGTGAACGGCAGGATCTTGGCCATGCCGTTTTCCTGATGCGGCGGCAGCGGCAGGCTGGCGCGGACTTGCGGCGACAGTTCGTCCGGACGGATACGCGGCAGCACTTCGGAGTTCGACGGCAGCTTCTGGTGCTTGTCCAGCGCGGCAGTATCGGCTTCGATGCGGGCGCGTTCGCTGTCGCTCAGCGCGGCGGTACGCGCCGCCAGTTGCGCTTCCTCGACCGCATCGCGCGCGGTGAAGTATTCGGCGTCCGGCACCACGCTGGTGGTCAGGCGTGTCGGCGATTCGAGCAGGAAGCGCACCAGGCCCTTGAAATAGTCCGGATCCTGGATCGCGATCTCCAGCTTGGCCAGGTCGGCGTCGCTGTCGAGCGAATCGAACACGCTGCCGTCGCGCATGGCGACCGGCAGCGCGTGCAGCAGGCGTGACAGCGCGTTCGGCATGCGGCCGCTGGCGGTGTCGCGCTGGGTGTAGCGGATGTCGCGCAGCGCCGCTTGCAGCGCTTCGATCGGCACGCCGTCGACCGCCGCTTTTTCCAGCGCGGCCCACAGACGCACACGCGCCTTCTCGATCTGCGGCTCGGTCAAGCCTTCCATGCCGATGTGGAAAATCAACTGGCGCGGGCTGTTGTCATGCCCGTTCAGGCGCGAGGGACGGCCATAGCCGGCCGATTCCATCGCCTTCATCAGCGGCGACGACGAATCGCCCAGCAGGCCGGCCGACAGCAGGTAGGCGTTGTAATACGCTTCCATGTCGGCCGATTCGCCCATCAGCCAGGTCAGTTGCAGGCCGTATTCGTCGGCCTTGGCTTTTTGCGACGGGATGCGGACTTCGTTGACCTTCGGCGCGGTCCAGCCTTCGGCCAGCTCGGGCAGCATGCGCGACGCGGTGCCGGTCAGCTTGGACAGCACGCGTTTGGCGATCTGCTCCTGCACTTCGGCCGCGCTGATGTCGCCGGCCGTCATGAACACGGCTTGCGATGGATGGTAGTGACTGGCGTGGAATTCCTTCAGCATCGCGTGCGTCAGTTCAGGGATCACCAGCGGATCGCCGCCGGATTCCACCTCGTAGGTGGTCCCTTGCAGCAGCGTGCTTTCGACGCCGCTGTACAAGGCGCGGATCGGATCGTTGAAGGCGCCCTTCATTTCGTTGAAGACCACGCCCTGGTAGGTCAGCTTGCCGTCCTTGAGCTCATGGCGCCAACCTTCCTGCAGGAAGTTCAGGTAGTCGAGGTTCGGGAAGAAGGTGGCGTCGAGGTAGACGTCCAGCAGGTTCAGGAAGTCCGTCTTGTCGGTGCTGGCGAACGGGTAGACGGTGCGGTCGGCGTAGGTGAAGGCGTTCATGAAGGTCGCGGTGGAGCGGCGCATCATCGCGAAGAACGGGTCGCGCACCGGATAGCGTTGCGAGCCGCACAGCGCCAGGTGCTCCAGGATGTGGGCACGGCCGTCGCTGACATCGGGCACCGTCGGGAAGGCGACCAGGAACACCATTTCGCCGGAATCGCTGGCCAGGTGGATGTGGCGGGCGCCGGTTTGCGGCTCGATATATTCTTCTACGGTCGCTTGCAGCGACGGAATTGCACGGCTGCCGGTTTTGTTAAAAGTCGTCATAAACACTCAATCTATAAGGGTACTAATCAAATGATACGGTAATCGGGCGTTTCAAGTGGGAATCGCGAAAAAGAGACTTATAATTGCGCGCTTCCGGAAACAAAAATCACACATACACGAATGAGCCAGCTCACCATTATCGTCGCCACCGACGCCCAGCGCGGCATCGGCATCAACAATACCCTGCCGTGGAAGCTGCCGGAAGACCTCGCACATTTCAAGCGTTTGACCACCGGCAACCCGATCGTCATGGGCCGCAAGACCTTTGAATCGATCGGCCGGCCGCTGCCGAACCGGCGCAACATCGTCATCACCCGCAACGCCGAGTGGCGCCACGACGGCGTGGAGACGGTCTGCTCAGTCGAGGCCGCCGTCGCGCTGCTGGACGGCGCGCCTGGCTACATTATCGGCGGCGCCGAGATCTACCAACAGTCGCTGCCGCTGGCCGACCAGTTGATTATCACCGAAATCGCCCACACTTACGACTGCGACGCTTTCTTCCCCGAGATCGACGCCGCCGACTGGCAGGAAACCGGGCGCGAGCAGCACACGTCGGAGACCGCCGGTTTGCGCTATGCTTTTGTTACACTGCGCCGCAAGGCCTAAGCTTCACCCACTTCATCAAGGATTCAACACCACTATGTCAGGCGACGGTTTTCACGTACACGGACCGCACGATCACGCGGTCGAACACGCAGCACACGGCAGCGACGGTTTCTCCAACAACATCGCGGTCATGACGGCGATCCTGGCCACGGTCGGCGCGGCCTTCGGCTACCTCGGCGGCGCGACGCAGAACGACGCGGCGCTCTATAAAAACAACGCGGCCATCGACAAGACCCAGGCCGCCAACAGCTGGAACTACTACCAGGCCAAGTCCAGCAAGCAAAACCTGGCCGAGCTGCTGATGACCTTGCCCGGCGTCGATCCGAAGCGCTACGAGCCGGAAGTAGCGCGCTACAAGACCGAAAAGGACGACATCAAGAAGGAAGCCGAGAAGTGGGAGGAATCGTCCAAAGAGTGGAACCACAAGTCGGACGAAGCCATGCATCAGCACCATCAATGGGCGCTGGCCACCACCGCCGAGCAGATCGCGATCTCGCTGGCCGCGATCACGCTGCTGACCCGCAAGAAGTGGATGATGGGCCTGGCCTACGGTGTGGCGGCGGTCGGCATCGCGCTGGGCGTGTTCGCCTGGTTGCACATCGACCCGATCGGCGCGTTGCTGGGCGGCGGCCAATAGGCCCCGACAACATTGCACTAACGGCAAAACGTGTAATACGGACGTCATGTCCGGCATGCATTCTGTTAGGATAATTTTTTTCCCGCAGCCGCCCTATTTCTGCGAGAATCCCGTTCTTATTTTTTGCGACCGAACCGGTCGCGCCCTGTCCGCCCCTGCAAATCCGTCAGGGGCGGCTTGCTTTTTTGGAGACATGCATGAAATTTCGTTTCCCCATCGTCATCATCGACGAGGATTTCCGTTCCGAGAACACGTCCGGCCTGGGCATACGCGCACTGGCCGATGCAATGGAAAAAGAAGGCATGGAAGTGGTGGGCGTGACCAGCTACGGCGACCTGTCCCAGTTCGCCCAGCAGCAATCGCGCGCGTCGGCCTTCGTGCTGTCGATCGACGATGAGGAATTCGGCGCCGGTTCGGCCGAGGAAACCGACACCGCGCTCAAATCGCTGCGCGCCTTCGTCGAAGAGATCCGCTACAAGAACGCCGACATCCCGATCTACCTGTACGGCGAAACCCGCACCTCGCGCCATATCCCGAACGATATCCTGCGCGAACTGCACGGCTTCATCCACATGTTCGAGGACACCCCGGAATTCGTCGCGCGCCACATCATCCGCGAAGCCAAGTCCTATCTCGACGGCCTGTCGCCGCCGTTCTTCCGCGCGCTGGTGCACTACGCCAACGACGGTTCGTACTCGTGGCACTGCCCGGGCCACTCGGGCGGCGTCGCCTTCCTGAAGTCGCCGATCGGCCAGATGTTCCACCAGTTCTTCGGTGAGAACATGCTGCGCGCCGACGTCTGCAATGCGGTCGAGGAACTCGGCCAGCTGCTCGACCACACCGGCCCGGTCGCCGCGTCGGAACGGAACGCCGCGCGCATCTTCAACGCCGACCACTGCTACTTCGTCACCAACGGCACCTCGACCTCGAACAAGATGGTCTGGCACTCGACCGTGGCGCCGGGCGACATCGTCGTGGTCGACCGCAACTGCCACAAGTCGATCTTGCACTCGATCATCATGTGCGGCGCGATTCCGGTGTTCCTGATGCCGACCCGCAACCACCTGGGCATCATCGGTCCGATTCCGCTGGAAGAGTTCACGATGGAAAGCATCATGCGCAAAATCGAGGCGAACCCGTTCGCCCGCGAAGCCAAGAACAAGAAGCCGCGCATCCTGACCATCACCCAGTCGACCTACGACGGCGTGGTCTACAACGTGGAAACGCTGCGCGAAATGCTGGACGGCCAGATCGACACGCTGCACTTCGACGAAGCTTGGCTGCCGCACGCCACCTTCCACGATTTCTACAAGGACATGCACGCGATCGGCAAGGACCGTCCGCGCGCCAAGGAGTCGATGATCTTCTCGACCCAGTCGACCCACAAGCTGCTCGCCGGCCTGTCGCAGGCCTCGCAGGTGCTGGTGCGCGAATCGGAGACTGTCAAGCTGGACCGCGACGCATTCAATGAAGCCTACTTGATGCACACCTCGACCTCGCCGCAGTACTCGATCATCGCCTCGTGCGACGTCGCGGCGGCGATGATGGAAGCGCCGGGCGGCACCGCGCTGGTGGAAGAATCGATCCTCGAAGCGCTGGACTTCCGCCGCGCGATGAAGAAGATCGACCAGGAATGGGGCAAGGACTGGTGGTTCCAGGTGTGGGGACCGGACAAGTTCTCCGACGAAGGCATCGGCTCGCGCGAAGACTGGATCATCAAGGCCGAGGACGACTGGCACGGCTTCGGCAACCTGGCGCCGAACTTCAACATGCTGGACCCGATCAAGGCCACCATCGTCAACCCTGGCCTGTCGCTGGATGGCCAGTTCGCCGAGAGCGGCATTCCGGCGTCGATCGTCACCAAGTACCTGGCCGAGCACGGCGTGATCATCGAGAAGTGCGGGCTGTACTCGTTCTTCATCATGTTCACCATCGGCATCACCAAGGGCCGCTGGAACACGCTGCTGACCGCGTTGCAGCAGTTCAAGGACGACTACGACAAGAACCAGCCGATGTGGCGCATCCTGCCGGAATTCGCGGCCGCCAACCCGACCTACGAAGGCATGGGCCTGCGCGACCTGTGCCAGCAGATCCATGACTTCTACAAAGCCTACGACGTGGCGCGCCTGACCACCGAGATGTACCTGTCGGACATGATCCCGGCGATGAAGCCGTCGGACGCGTTCGCCAAGATGGCGCACCGCGAAATCGAGCGCGTCGCCATCGACGAGCTGGAAGGCCGCATCACCTCGATCCTGCTGACGCCGTATCCACCGGGCATTCCGCTGCTGATTCCGGGCGAGCGCTTCAACAAGACCATCGTCGACTACCTGCGCTTCGCGCGCGACTTCAACGAGCGCTTCCCGGGCTTCGAGACAGACGTGCACGGTCTGGTCAAACGCGAAGTGGACGGCAAGCGCGGCTACTTTGTTGATTGCGTCAAGCAATAAGCAGTAAACCGTAGCAACAGGCGGCCCGGTCGTAACTCGACCGGGCCGTTTTGCATTATGGAATCAATTTTTTACCAAAAATCGATTCGAAGCTATCATTTTGCAATCTTAATTTGCTGAGAAAAAGTATCATCAACACAAATAAAATACCTTATAGCTAACTCTAATTACTTAAGCCTAATTTTAGAAATAAGCAAATAAAATCTCGGAAAAGTATACAATGACAAGATATTTGACGCGTAAACGCGACATTATCAAAAATTAATTTTCGTTTCCCCTAATGAACTGTCATCTAAATTCGGCCTTCTTCGCCTAAATTTTGCATATTTGATTGACGAAAAAGCAAACTTGTCAAACTTCACGAAATCGGTTATTTCATCTTAAAACATTACACAATAAAATTGGGCCTTCTGAAATTCCACGAGGAATTATTGATGCAGCTCAAGTTTCCAACCCTAATGTATGCAGTACTGATTTTTGGTCTCAGTGCTTGCGGCGGCACCACCGCGCCCGCAGACGTCAACGGCGAGACCAACAGCGTCACAGCAACCAGCGCGCGTACGGTGATGGGAGGCCGCTCGCTCGCTGCGGAATTGCCGTCGCTCACCGCCGCTTCGGTAACGACCGGCGACGCGACGACGGCAGCGGTTTCGGCAGGCGTGACGCCGGCCGCCGCCTCTCAATTCCTGGCCCAGGCGACCTTTGGTCCCACCGAAGGTTCGATCGCCGAGGTCGCCTCGATCGGCCCGGAAGCGTGGTTCGACACCCAGTTCCGCAAGCCACAATCGCTGCACCGCATCGCCCTGGATCAACTCCGCACGACGCTGGCGCCAGGTTTGAAGGTCACACCGCCGGCCTTCTACAATTCGTTCTGGCGTCAGGTGGTGACCGGACCGGACCAATTGCGCCAGCGCGTCCAATTCGCCCTGTCGCAAATCTTTGTGATTTCCTTCGACAGCAATGTCGCAACCTTCCCGCGCGGCGGGGCCGCCTACTACGATATGCTGGGCCAGCAAGCCTTCGGCAATTTCCGCCAATTGCTGGAATCGGTGGCGCGTCACCCGATGATGGGCATCTACCTGAGCTACCTGCGCAATCAAAAGGAAAGCGACACCCGCACACCGGATGAAAACTTCGCGCGCGAAGTGATGCAACTGATGACCATCGGTCTGTACCAACTGAATCCCGACGGGATGCCGAAGCTGGTAAATGGCAAACCAGTGGAGACTTACACCGCCGCCGACGTTGCCGGCCTGGCCAAGGTATTCACCGGCTGGAGCTGGGCCGGTCCGGATCTGAGCACGGCGCGCTTCCTCGGCGGCGTACCGGACGCCGACCGCGACTGGAAACCGATGCAGAACTATCCATGGTTCCATTCGACGTCTGAAAAACGCTTCCTGGGGAAAACCATCAGCGGCGCCACCACCGGCGAGGCGGACTTGAAAGTCGCTCTGGATACCCTGTTCCAGCACCCCAATGTGGGTCCGTTCATCGGCAAGCAGTTGATTCAGCGTTTAGTCACCAGCAACCCGAGTCGCGCTTATGTTACCCGGGTCTCCGCAGTCTTCGCCGACAACGGCGCCGGCGTGCGGGGCGATATGAAAGCCTTGATCAAAGCCATCCTGCTGGATCCGGAAGCCCGTGCCGTGGGTGTCAGCGGACGCGAAAAAGTGCGTGAGCCGGTGCTGCGTCTGGCCAACTGGATGCGCGCGTTCAAGGTCAATTCGCTGTCCGGCAACTTCAACATCGACAATACCGACGATCCGTTGAGCGCGCTGGGCCAAACGCCGCTACGCTCGCCGTCGGTGTTTAATTTCTTCCGCCCAGGCTACGTCCCGCCGAATACGCCGATCGCCACCGCCAACCAGGTGGCGCCGGAAATGCAACTGGTGTCCGAGCCGGAAATCATCGGCTACCTGAACTACATGCAGATCGCTATTGCGTATGGCATGGGCGGGGGGCGCGACATGGTGCCGAATTATGTGTCGGAGATGTCCTTGTCCAACCAGCCGGAAAAGCTGGCGGATCGAATCAATTTATTAATATTGAACGGCAATATGTCGGCCGGGTTACGCGCGCAAATCATCGCCGCGATCAACGCCACCCCGATTCCGGTGGCCGCCGGCACCACCGCCGAGGCCCAGACGACCGCCAGGTATCATCGCGTCTATATCGCGATCTACCTGGCCATGATCTCCCCCGAATATTTGATCCAGAAGTGAGTACCCGACCATGACCACTCCAAATACCTCGCGCCGTCGCTTTCTGGGCCAGATGCTGGCAGCCACCGGCAGCAGCGCGCTGCCCTTCACGTTGAACCTGGCCGCCATGAGCACGGCGGCGGCGGCCACCGCGACCGACTACAAGGCGCTGGTTTGTCTGTTCATGAATGGCGGCAACGACGGCCACAACACGGTACTGGCGACCGACAGCACGTCATGGAACGACTACGTCCGCCTGCGCACCACCACCGACAGCGGTTCCATCGTGCTACCTGGACCAAGTGCCGCCGGCGGCGTGTTATCGATCAAGCCCCTCACCGCCCAAGCTGGCCGCACCTTCGCGCTCCACCCTAGCATGGGACCGCTGAAACAGCTGTTCGATGGCGGCAGCGCGGCGATTTTGGCCAACGTGGGTACGCTGGTGCAGCCCACCACCAAGGCGCAGTACGCCGCCGGTACCACCACGCTGCCGTCCAAACTGTTCTCGCACAACGACCAGACGTCCGCATGGCAAGCCTACCAGCCGGAAGGCGCGGCCTATGGCTGGGGCGGCCGGATGCTGGATATCCTGGCGTCGGCCAATTCAGCCCCGACCTTCGCCTCGATTTCGACCTCCGGCAGACCGATTTTCTTGTCGGGAAAGGCCATTCGCCAATACCAGCTGCTGGCCGCCGGCGCCGTGCCGGTGCGCGCCTCGACGGGCATGTTGTACCACGCTCAAAACATGAGCAACCCGTTGTTGTCGGTCGCCGCCGCCAGCAGCAACTCGGTATTCGAAAAGACCTATACGGACGCGCTGAACCGTGCCGTCGCAGCGCAAGGCACGCTCAGCGGAGTCATGCTCGCGGCGGGCGCCGGCGGCATCCCCGACCCCACGCCTTACGTCAACCCACTGACCAAGGCGTCCGGCGTCAATCCGCTGGCGGTGCAATTGCAGACCGTGGCAAGGGTGATTGGCGCCCGCAACGCGCTCGGGCTCAAGCGTCAGGTGTTTTACGTGTCCATGGGCGGCTTCGATACGCACGACGACCAGATCTCCTTGCAGGCAGATTTGCTGGCGCGCCTGGCGCACGCCATCGATTATTTCAACGGCGTCATGACTTCGTTGCAAGGCACCGACCTGCGCAAGCAGGTCACGCTGTTCACCGCGTCCGATTTCGGCCGTACCTTCAGCAGCAACGGCGACGGGACAGACCACGGCTGGGGCTCGCACCACTTCGTGGTCGGTGGCGCGGTCAAGGGCGGCAATATTTACGGCGCCTTCCCAACCACCGGTTTGGGCCATGAGCTCGACGTCGGCTCCGGCGCCCTGCTGCCGACCACTTCGGTGGACCAGTACGGCGCCACGCTGGCCAGCTGGTTCGGCCTCACCGCCACCGAAATCGCCGACGTTTTCCCGAACATCGGCAACTTCAGCACCCGCAACCTGGGCTTTATGACCGCCTGATCAGACGGCCACGCCGACCGTCAGCGTCACGACGTAGCCGTCGGTGACGTTGCCGGTGACGGTGCCCATCTGCAGCGAGTAGCCGTCGCTGAAGACGTTGTCGCTCGCCAGGCTGATCTGCGCCATGTTGCGCACGCTGGCGCTGTAGCCGCTGGTGGCGTAGACCTCGTTGCAGGTCGCGACCGGGAAGGTGAACTGCGAGGTCTTGATGCGGTTCGCGGCGCTGGTGCTTTTGGCCAGCGTCGGGTAGATCTCGAAGTGCACGTGCGGCACCCGCCCCGAGTAACAACCCGGGAAAATCGACTGGAAAGTCACGCTGCCGCTGCTGTCGGCCGCTTGCACGCCGCGCAGGTAGTTTTGATTGGTCACGCCGCTGGAGTACAGCGAGTACAGGCCGTCCGCCGTGCAGTGCCACAGGTAGACCGCGTAGCCTTCCAGCACGGCGCAGCTGCCGTTGGTGTTGACGATCTGAAGCTTGATGGTCAGCGGCACGCCGGTGGCGACGCCGGTGGCGCCGTTGAAACTGCTGCGGATGTCGCTGCGCACCACGCCCGATTGCGTCAGTACGTTGACCACGCTGCCGTTGGCGGTGTTGGTGCCGTCGCCGGGATACGGGCCGCCGGTTTCTTCCGGGATCGCCGCGCAGGTGCCGCTTGCGGGCGTCGTGGTGGTGGTGGTGGTGGTCGTCGTCGTGGTCGGGGTGGTGACCGTCGGCGTGGTGGTGGTGGCCGTCGAGGTGGTGCTGCTGCTGACGCTGTCGCTGCCGGAACCGCCGCCGCAACCGAGCACCGGCAACGCCGAGGCGCCGGCCAGCAGCCAGCGCAGCGTCTGGCGCCGGTCGCTGGCGAGGTTGAACATGGCGCTCAGATCGGCCGCCAGGCTGTGTTCATGCGTATCGTCATGGAATTCCATACCTACTCCTGCTTGGGTGAGAAAACCGCCGCGTCGCTCCCGGCGGCGCGGCTTTGTCATCGGTGAATTAAACGCTGGTGTTGACCAGATTGCCGCTGCTGCCGCTGCCGCCGACCTTGGTCGACAGCGCTTGCAGGAAGGCCTCCAGCTTGCTGGCGGCGTCGGTGCCGCTGGTGCTGTCGGTGCCGCTGGCGTCGTCGGTGCTGGTGGTGCTGGTGCTGCTCGTGCCGCCCAGCTTGTCCAGCAGGTTGGCGAAACTGCTTTCCAGTTCGCTGACGGCGTCGCTGCCGTCGCTGCTGGTGGAGGCGTCGGCCGTGCCGGAGGTCAGCTTGGACAGCAGGCTTTGCAGGTCCGACTGCAATTTCCCCGGGCCGCCCGAGCCGCCGCCCTGCTGCTCGCCATATGGCGGCGGCGCGTCGGCGCTTTCGCTGTTCTGCGCGTGCAGCGCGCCCATCAGACTTTGCAGGAAGCTGCCCAGCGCGGCGGCGACGTCGGTGGTGTCCGTGGTATCGGTGCCGTCGGTGCCAGAGGCCGTGGTGGTAGTGCCGTCGCTGCTGCTATCGCCGATGCCGACGGACTTCAGCGCTTCGGCGATCGCGTCGGCGAAGCCGCCGCCGGCCGGCGGTGGCGGCGGGCGAACGCCCTGGGCGCTGCTGGCGGAATTGGTGCTGCTCAGGCGGCTCAGGAAGCTGAGCTGGCTGGCGGCGCTGGTGGAACTGACGGCACTGATCGACATACGTTTCTCCTCTGGTGGGTGAGTAAAATCAAGGACGCGCTGGACGGCCCGGCTTGCCTTCGGCCTGTTGTTTGCGCTGTTCCGGGGTCAGCACCGCCAGCAGCTTTTGCTGGGTGCGCACGTGTTGCAGCGCGATGTTGGATTCGGCGGTGGCTTCGGCCTGCGCCAGTGCGACCGCCTTGGCGTCGTCGTATTTGTCGGCCCTGGCCAGGGCGCGCAGCGCTTCGTGCGCCTTTGCGGCGGCGCGGGACTGTTCGCGCAGGTAGGGTGCTTCGGCGTGCAGAATCGTGAAGACCTTGTCCTCTTGCGCGTCGCTCAGCTCGATGCCGCGGAAGAATGGCGGGCGGCCGGGGCCGAAGCCAGGACCGAAGCCGGGGCCGGGGCCGTGCTCTGGACCGCCCTGCTCCGGGCCGCCGCGGCCCGGGCCGTCGTGGTCGTCGCCCTGCATCGCAGGTGGGCGGCCGGGTTCGCCATCGTCGGCGCGGGCGGGGCCGGTGGCGGCGAACAGCGGCAGCGCCACGATCGCGGCCAACAAGATGCTAGGTGTTTTCATGCAAGGAATCCTCAGTTGGTAGAGAGCTATCATTCTCGGATCCGGCCGTGTAAAGTGCGGTAAGGGCAAGGTAAATCAGGGTAAAGACGGCTTGTAAAACCGGGTAAATCGGGGATAGTCGGTGCGTGGCGGCTGCTATCATGGGCGATTACATGTAAAGAAAACGCGCGGCAAATGAAGAGCAAAGTACTGCTGATAGACGACGACATCGAACTGGTGGGCATGTTCAAGGAGTACCTTGAGCAGGAAGGTTTCGATGTCAAAGCCGTGCACGACGGCGAGGCCGGCACCGCCGAAGCCTTCACCGGCCTGTATTCGATCGCCATCCTCGATGTGATGATGCCGCGCATGAACGGGCTGGAGACGCTGCGCCGGATCCGCACCAACAGCCAGTTGCCGATCCTGATGCTGACCGGACGCGGCGACGACACCGACCGCATCGTCGGCCTGGAGCTGGGCGCCGACGACTACGTCGCCAAGCCGTGCACCCCGCGCGAGCTGACCGCCCGCATCCGCGCCATCCTGCGCCGCGCGCAGAGCGCGCCGGTCGACAGCGGCGCGCAAGCCTCGTTGACCGTCGGCCAGCTGACCATGTGGCCGGAGCAGCGTCGCGCCGCCTGGGCCGGCGCCAAGCTGGAGCTGACCAGCACCGAATTCAATCTGCTCGAAGTATTGGCCCGCAACGCCGGCCGCCCGGTCAGCAAGAACACCCTGTCCGAGCAAGGCCTGGGCCGTCCGCTGGCGCGCTTCGACCGCAATATCGACGTCCACCTGAGCAGCCTGCGCCACAAGCTCGGCACCATCGCCGACGGCCGTTCCTGCCTGCAGACCGTGTACCGCCTGGGCTATCAGCTGATCAAGGAGTAAGCCTGTGGGCCGTCTGTTCTGGAAGTTTTTCCTCGCCATCCTGTTGGCGCAGCTGGCCGCGACCGCCGGCTTCGGCGGCGCGCTGTGGCTCAAGAACCGCAATCAACAAACCACCCCGGTGGTGCTGGACACCAGCCCGCCGGCCGAGATGGCGATCAACTCGGCCGCCGCCACGCTGGAGTACGGCGGCGAGCAGGCGCTGCGGCGCATGCTGGAGAATATGGACCGGCATCGGGTGTATGCGGTCGACCAGCAGGAGCATGAGCTGCTGGGCCGCGCCGTCAGCCCGACGACGTTGCGGGAATCGCGCGTTCGCCTGAAGGAAGAAGGCAAACGCCGCGTGGTGCGTGAGGTGGCGGCGCCGGACGGCAAGCGCTATCTGCTGTTCCTGCCGTACGGCGAGCGTCTGCGCAGTCTCGAAGCCGAGACGCGGCCGCTGCTGGCCGGCCTCGCCAACGCCGCGCGCGGCGGCGGACCGGGTCCGGATTTCGCAGCCGATCGCTCACGCCGCGGTGAAGGCTACGGCCCCGGCCCAGACTTCAACGCCGGCGGAGCCGCCGGCCCCGGCGCGGCCGGGCGCGCGAGCCCGGACATCGGCGCGGGCCCCGCCCCCGGCGGTCCCGGCATGCAGGGCGATCGCCACGACATGGGCGGCGATCAACGCGGCGGTCCCTGGGGCCCGCGCTTCCAGCCGCTGGCGCCGTGGGCGCCGGTCGCGGCCGCCACCGTGGCCAGTCTGCTGGTGGCGGTGCTGCTGGCGTGGTACTTCTCGCGCCCGATCCGCGCGCTGCGGCAAGCCTTCGACGCCGCCGCCAGCGGCGACCTGGCGCCGCGCTTCGCCACCGCGTCCGGCAAGAGCGGCACCGAGCTCAACGATCTTGGCCGAGACTTCGACCGCATGACCGCGCGTCTGCGCAGCCTGATCGATGGCCAGACCCGTTTGCTGCACGACGTCTCGCACGAATTGCGCTCGCCGCTGGCGCGCTTGCAGGCCGCCATCGGTCTGGCCTACCAGCAGCCGGAAAAATGGAGCGCGTCGATGGAGCGCATCGAACGCGAGAGCGTGCGCATGGACAAGCTGGTCGGCGAGTTGCTGACGCTGGCGCGGCTGGAAGCCGGCGCCATCCGCGCCAGCCATGAAGAAATCAGCATGGCCGAGCTGCTCGACCAGATCGCCGACGACGCCCGTTACGAGGCTGAAAGCCAGCGGCGCGGCGTAGTGCAGCTCGGCGATGCCGACGTGCTGGTCGCCGGCCAGGCCGATTTGCTGGGCCGCGCCATCGAGAACGTGGTGCGCAACGCTATCAAGCACAGCCCAGAGGGCGGCGAAGTCCAGCTGCAATCGAGCATCCAGGCGGAGGCGCGGCAACTGCGCATCCTGGTGCTGGATCGCGGACCGGGCGTGTCGCCGGCCGACCTGGAGACCATCTTCCAGCCCTTCTTCCGGGCGAGTAACGCCAGCACCGAGGGCCACGGCCTCGGCCTGGCGATCGCCCAGCACGTCATCGAAGCGCACGGCGGAAGCATCAAAGCCACCAACCGTGCGGGTGGTGGCTTGTGTGTGGAGATGATATTGCCGGTTAAGCGGTAGTGTCGATCACGCTGCCGATGGTGGCGTAACGCGACTTTTCGCTATCGGCGCCGGTGCTGATGCTGGCCGACGATTGCTGCTTGGCCTCGGCCGCGGCCTGCGCCTGCTGCGCGGCCTTCTGCGCGGCGGCCGCCTGCAATTGGGCGATCTGGGCCGAGATCGATTCTATCTGCGTTTGCAGCAGCTGCGCCTTTTGCTTGCCGGCGTCGGAGGTATCCTTGGTCGCTTCGAGCAAATCCTTCTGCGCTGCCTGCAACTGCTTTTGCAACGCCGCGATGGCGCTGCCGCTATCCGAGCCGCTGCTGCTCGCGACGGCCGTGCTCGATCCCACTGCTGTGACCATGTTTCACCTCCATTAATTTGTTCATTAATGACATTATCGGCAAAACAAAAGCGGGCCGTAGCCCGCCTGGTGTAAAGACAGGTAAAGGAGCTTAGGCTTTCGGCAATGTTACGCCGTGCTGGCCCTGGTACTTGCCGTTGCGGTCCTTGTACGACACGTCGCACACTTCATCGCTTTCGAAGAACAGCACCTGTGCGCAGCCTTCGCCGGCGTAGATCTTGGCCGGCAGCGGCGTGGTGTTGGAGAACTCCAGCGTGACGTAGCCTTCCCATTCCGGCTCGAACGGCGTCACGTTGACGATGATGCCGCAGCGCGCATAGGTCGACTTGCCCAGGCAGACCGTCAGCACGTTGCGCGGAATGCGGAAGTACTCGATGGTGCGGGCCAGCGCGAACGAGTTCGGCGGAATGATGCAGACATCGCTCTTGATGTCGACGAAGGAGTTCGAATCGAAGTTCTTCGGATCGACGATGGTGCTGTTGATGTTGGTGAAGATCTTGAATTCGTCGGCGCAGCGGATGTCGTAGCCATAAGAGGACGTGCCGTAGGAGATTACCTTGCGGTCGCCTTCCATGCGCACCTGGTCCGGGTAGAACGGCTCGATCATTCCGTGCTGCTCCGCCATACGGCGTATCCATTTATCGCTCTTAATCGTCATCGCAAGGCATTCCTAAAATTGCTGAGGGGGCGCGGCTGCGCCGAATGCACGAGATTTTACGCTAAAGCTTGGCTTTTCTGAACAGTTTTGAGCGATTCCCCGCCCAGCAGACCGGCGATCATTTCGCGGGTCGCCTCGGCGGCGGCGGCCGGATTCTCCATCGGGAACAGATGGCCGCCGGGAATGATGCGGAAATGCTCGCCGACCAGCGCCTGCGTGTGACCCAGGCCCGACTGGCTGGTCTCCCACGAATCGATGCCGCCGATGAAGCCGATCGGCGCCGGGAACGGCTTGCGCACCAGCTTTGGCAGATGGTGCGGCAAGGTGGCGTAGACCTTGGTCTCCTGCTCGCGGGTGAAGCGCAGTTGCACGCCGTCGGGATGCGGCTTCAGTCCGCTGTCCATGTAGTCGGCCAGCACGCCGGGCGCCCAGGCAGCGAACAGGTCCTTGCCGGCGAAATGCTGGTAGGCCGCTTCCGCGCTGGGCCACACGTTGCGGCGGCGGATCGAGAACTTGGCCGGCGCGACGCTGTTGGCGCGGCCGCTCAGCTTGATCAGCCGCCACGCCAGCGCGCGCCAGCCGGCGACCACCGGCGCGTCCAGCATGACGACGCAGCGCACCAGGTCAGGCCGGGCGTGCGCCACCATCAGGCTGAGCATGCCGCCCAGCGAGTGGCCGACCAGGATCACCGGTTCGGTGTAGCGCGTGGTCAGTTCGTTGATGTATTCATCGACCAGTCGGGGCCAGCCGTCGGTGACCGGGTAGCTTGGGTTGTGCGCGTGCATGTCGAGCGCCTGGATGTCGAAGTCATCGGCCAGCAGCGCGAAGTATTGGCGGTAGACGCCCGCCGGATAGCTGTTGGCGTGGGCGAAATGCAGCTTGGGCTTGCTCACAAGGTCTCCATATGGTTATTTTTGACCAATTGTAATGGCAGTTCCCGGAATTGGCTGGTGGAAAGGCTCTAATCCCGCGCGCTCCAATAGCGGGCGCGGACTTCGCGCTGGCTTTCGATCTGGATCTCCTCGCCGAACTTGATGGTGAGCGCACCCGCTTGATCGGTACGCAGGCGTTGGATGTGCAGCTCGGCGTAGCGTTGGTAGACTTCCTTTTTCGGATGCTGGTAGCGGTTGCGGTAGCCCACCTGGAATATCGCCGCCTGCGGGCGCACGGCCAGCAGAAAGGCCGGCGTCGAGCTGGTGCCGCTGCCGTGGTGCGGCGCCAGCAGCACGTCGGCCTGCAGGCGGCCGGCGTCGCGCTCCAGCAGTTGCGCCTCTTGCGCGGCTTCGATGTCGCCCGCCAGCAGGATCGACTTTCCTTTGGTGCTGACCTTCAGCGCGCAGGTGCGGGCGTTGGGCTTGAGCGTGGCGTCCGCGTAGCTGGCTGGTAGCGGGTGCAGCATTTCGAAGCGCACGCCATCCCAGGTCCAGCCCTGCCCCGCCGCGCACTGCACATGCTGGCGCGCCGCCTTGGCGACCGGATGCTCGCGGCGCAGCGACGACAGCATCCAGCCGACCTTGACGCCGTCCAGCACCGACAGCGCACCGCCGGCATGGTCGGTGTCGCTGTGGGAGATGACGACGCCATCCAGCGCCGCGACGCCGCGCGCGCGCAGGTAGGGCAGGATGATGCGGTTGCCGGCGTTCGATTCCGGGCCGTAGGATGGGCCGGTGTCGTACAGCAGCCGGTGGCCGCTGGTTTCGATCAGCAGCGCCATGCCCTGGCCGACGTCGAAGGCGGTGACGGTCATGCGGCCCGGGTCCGGATGCGACGGCTCGGCGGCCAGCAGCGGAATCCAGGTCGCCAGTCCAAGCCAGCGCACCGGCCAACCGCGCGGCGCCAGCAGCCAGATGGTGCCCAGCATCGCCCAGCAAAACAGCCAGAACGGCGGCACCGGCGCTGTCCAGACGGCGTAGCGCAGCGCGCTGAACCATTGCAGGCAGGCCGCCAGCCACTCGACCAGCAGATGCGCGAGACCCAGCACCGGGTCCATCAACGGCGCGGGCAGCATGCTGCCGACCAGCGCGAGCGGCGTGACCACGAGGCTGATCAGCGGGATCGCCACGGCGTTCGCCAGCGGGCTGACCACCGACACCTGGCCGAACAGCAGCATCGTCAGCGGCACCAGGCCGAAGGTCACCGCGTACTGCGTGTGGGCGGCGGCGCGCAGCGCGTGCCACAGTTTTTCGCGGCGCGCGGCCAGCGACGACGGCGCGGCACCGGGCGCGCGCTGCGGCGGTGGCCCGGCGATGGGCTCGCGTTGCGGCGTACCGCGCAGCCGGGGCGCCGTGCGCCGGATCACGCGGCCGACCGTCGCATACAGGATGATGGCGACCGCGCCGAACGACAACCAGAACCCGGGCCACAACACGGCCCAGGGATCGATCATCACCACCACCCCCAGCGCGACGCACAGCACGTGCGAGACGCCGGCGATCCGGTTCAGCCACAACGCGGCGGCAACGACCATCAGCATATACAGCGTGCGCTGCGCCGGCACGCCGAAGCCGGCCAGCAGCACATACAACAACGCCGTCGCCGCGCCGACCAGGGCCGCGACTTTTTGCGCCGGCAGCAGCAGCGGCAAATGCGCGCCGGTGAAAAACGAGTGCCGCCACAAGGTGAAAGCCGCCAAGGCGAACAGCCCCGCCACCATCGTAATATGCAAGCCGCTGATGCTGACAAGATGCCCGATCCCGGTGCGGTTGAAGACCTTCCAGTCCCATTGGTCGATGCCGCGCTGATCACCGACCACGAGCGCGACGATCACGCCGGCATACGGCCTACCCGGCAGCGCGGCGAGGATACGGGCCCGCAGCAACGCGCGTCCATGCTCGACGACGTTGCCGGGACTGAAGACGAAGCTGTCCAGCCGGCGGTTGTCGCGGGCCTGCCGCACATAACCGGTCGCGCGCACGCCCTGCTCCAGCAGCCACGCCTCATAGTCGAAGGTGTAGGCATTAGCGTTGCCGTGCGGCCGCTGCAAGCGCACCGTGAGCCGCCAGCGCTCGCCGGGCTGCACGTCGCCGACTTCGGCCGCCCTGGCCGTCTCACCGCGATAACCGGAATACCAGGACACCGCGATACGCGGCGGCACCCGGCCCGGCGCGTCGAGCACCCGCTCCACGGCGAAATTGAAGCGGACGCCTTGCGCGAAGCGATACGGCAGATTATCGATGGTGCCGATGACGGTGAAGTCGCGCCCTTCATCCTCGGCCGCCAACTGCGGCGCCAGCGCGCGATGCGCCAGCCAGGCGGCCCAGAGAAAGCCGGCGGCCGCGCCGGCCAGCAGCGCCGCCCAGGGACGCCAGGCCGACGGCATCCGCCGCATAAAAATCAACCAGACCGGCAGGACGGCGGCGGCCGTGGCGATCAAGGAAACGGCGGGCAGTGTTGCCCGCATCTGCAAGCACGCCGCGCCTGCCGCAAAGCCGATTATCGCCATCCGCATAGCATCGCCTCCCTCCCGGCGATACTACGCAAACAACCACGGCGGCACGCTCGCAAGCCGCCGCCGTTTGATGCGGATCAGTTCAGCGGCTTGACGATCGCCTGGGCCAGCGGCCCATCCGGTGCGGATTATGGCCGGTCACCAATCGGCCAACTCGGCGGCGGCAGCATCTTCAGGCGCGGATCCCTGGCGATCCGATCGCAAATGAGTCGCGGCAGCGTCGCGCAGTAATCGGTGATGGCGATGATTTCCGGCACCGCCAGAAAGTGCGTGACCGAAATCGCAAGCTCGCGCCGCAAACCATGCTGCTTCAGCGTCTGGAACAGCCCGATGCGCATGCGGCCCGGCGGCAGCACATTGACATGCCGCATGCGCTCGTACTGCTCCTGCGAGATGCTGTCGCCGAGATCGGGGTGGTCGGCCCGCACCACGCAGGCCAGGCCATCGTCCATCAGGTGCTGAATAATCAGGTTGTCCGGCGGATCGACCATGCGGCCGATCACCATGTCGGTGGTGCCCGATATCACGCCGGTTTCGGACAGGTCGATTCCGACCATGCAGGTGCGGCTGACCACGCTGGCGCCGGAAGCGCCGTTGCTGATGGGCGCGATGACTCTGGCGGCCTGCAACCTGGGCAACGCGATGGGCGCCTGGGCCGGCGGGGTAACGATCGACGCCGGCTTCGGCCTGACGGTGATCGGCACTCGCCGCTAAACTCCGGGGTCAGAGCTAAAAACTGGACACGGGCTCTACCGTAGCGGACGCTACGGTAGAGCCCGTGTCCAGTTTTTAGCTCTGACCCCGGAGTTAGGACATTACAGCTTCCAGCGCAGCGACAGGCCGATCACGCGGTCGTAGCGGCGGATGTCGCGCGGATTGGAGGCGATCCCGTGGTAGTCGTTGTACGTGCGGTCGGTCAGGTTCTCCACGTCCAGCGTGACGCCGACGTTGTCGCTGATCTTGTACGTGATCGAGGCGTCGGCGGTCTTGATCGGGTCGACGATCAGGTCGAAGCCGAGTCCGCGATAGTTGTACGTGTCGACGAAACTCGAGCGGTAGTTGTACGCCAGCCGGCCCGACCATGGGCCGCGCTCGTACAGCGCGACCACGTTGTAGGCGTTCTTCGACATGTTGACGAACGGCGTCTGCACCCCTTCGTCGTCCAGGTGCCCTTTCATGTACGTGTAGTTCGCCTCCAGCCCGAAGCCGTTCAGCCAGCCCGGCAGCCAGTCGTAGAACTGGCGGTAGGCCAGCTCCACGCCCTTCAGCTCGCCGCCGTTCAAGTTGCGCGGGCGGTCGATCAGGTAGCGGATGCCGTTGACGGTCTCGAACGTCGAGCGGCGGATCACGTAGTTCTTGAAGTCGTGCCGGAACAGCGTGGCGGTCAGGCTGCCGGTCGGGGCGAAGTACCATTCACCGGCCAGGTCGACGTTGGTGCTTTCGATCGGCTTCAGGTCCGGATTGCCGCCGGTCGCGGTCGGGGCGACCGTGCCGCCGCCGCCGGCGTTGTAGGTGGTGCCCGGATTGAAGTCGCCGAACACCGGACGCTGGATCGCTTTCCCGGCGTTGAAGCGGGCGATCAGGTCCGGCGTCAGCAAGGCCTTCAAGGTCAGGTTGGGCATCGCGTCGGTGGTCGAGGTGCTCTTGCTGACCGCGATCGGCGTCAGCACGCCGTCGGTGTAGACGCCGTTGAAGCCGTTCACATCCAGCTCGGTGCGCACTACCCGCACACCGGCCGTGCCTTCGACCGGCACCGCCGCCAGGTTGAAGCCGAACTTGGTCTTGCCGTAGATCGCGGTGGTGTCTTCCTGGTTCTTGTACAGCGAGAACGGGTCGGCCGGCTGGCGGCCGGCCGGGCGGCCGAACAGCACCCGCAACTGGTCGAGATTGGTGTGCAGGTAGCCGGCGCAGGGCGTCTGCCATTGCGCCAGGCCGTAGTCGTTGGCCATTTCCATCGATGGACACGACAGGCCGGGCAGCGAGGCGACGGAGGGCACGCCGCCGGCCGGCACCGCGATCAGGCCGTTGCTTTCGTGCTGGTAGGATGCCTTGCGCTTCGCGATCCGCGTGCCGAACGAGAATTCGCGGAAGAAGCCGTCCGTGCCGGGGTTGTAGACGACGTCGGCGCGCCAGTCGTTCGACTGCCCGTGCGAACTGCTCCAGTTGTCGAACAAGGTATTCATGCGGAAGTTCGCCGGGTTCATCATGTCGTAGCCGGGATACGTGAAGTAGCCGCCGCCGTTGCGGTAGGTCTCGCCGTGCACCGTCGGCGGCGAGGCCAGGAAGTCGAGGATCGGGAACTCCTCCTTCCATTTGCTGTTGGTGCGGGCGAATTCGGTGCTGACGGTCCAGTCTTCGTTGACCTTCCAGCGCGCGCCGATGGCGCCCTGGTGGGTTTCGGAGTCGTCGTTCGGCGCCTGCGTCGACGACAGCGAGAACGGATTCGAATTCGGGCTGGTCACCGTGGCGATCTGGTTGGTGCCGGGGATCAGCGTGTACTGCGAGCCGGCGTTCCAGCCCAGGTTGGCGACGAAGAACTGGCGCTGCGCGTCATGGTCGATGCGGGTCGACCAGCCTTCGGCGAACACTTCGACTTCGCGGTTCGGCCGCCATTGCAGCGCCCAGTTGGCGGCGAGGCGTTTGCGTTCGCCCTGGTACAGCACGTGGCCGAGGTCGAACGGGCCGGTGACCGGCGAGGCGGCGCCCAGCACCTTCTCCGGCGGCGAGTTGAAGGTCACTTCGTCGTGGTAGTTGCCCTTCTGGTAGGACAGGCCCAGCAACGCGCCGACCTCGCCGATGCCGGTGGTCCAGCGGTTGCTGATGGTGCCCGACACCTGCGGGTCGTTGGTCTTGGATTTGTCGCGGTTCTCGACCCGGCCGGCGATGTTGGCGCTGAAGCCCTTGTTGTCGAACGGACGCGCGGTGCGCACGTCGATCACGCCGGCGGTGCCGCCCTCCACCATCTCCGCGCCCTGCGTCTTGTAGACGTCGACCCGCTGCAGCATGGTGGTCGGGATGTCGGCCAGGTACAGGCTGCGGCTGTTGGAGGTGTAGACTTCGCGGCCGTTGAGCAGCGTCACCAGGCCGGACAGGCCGCGGATCACCACCGAGCTGGCCTCGCCGAATTCGCGCCGGATCTGCACGCCGGAGACGCGGCCCAGGATCTCGGCCACGTTCTTGTCCGGGAACTTGCCGGCCTCCTCGGCGACGATCGAGTCGATCACTTCGTCGGAATTTTTCTTGATCGCTTGCGCGCTTTGCGCGGCGCGGCGCACGCCGCTGACCTGCACCGTGGTCAGCGGCGCGGCCTGGTCCTTGTCGGCGGCGGCTTGCGCGTCCTGCGCCCACACGGATGCGCTGCTGAGCAAGCCCGCGCCGAGCAGCAAGGCGGTCGATATCTTGAGGGTGAATGGGCGTGCGGCATGCGCCGCGAGGCGGCCGGTGTGGTGGTTCATATTGTCTCCCTTTGTAATTTTCTAGTGCAGTTTTAGCACTGCTGAAAATCATCTTATGGAGATCACAACAAACGATCCAATCGTTTTTTTTCACCTCCCGATACTCTTTTGCGTATCACTTGCCTGGGAGATGCATGCGCGGCATGGCCGCCTGGGCGCTGGCGGTGGTCACGCTTTCCACCTCCGCCAAGGGTATGCCGCGCAGCTCGGCGAGCACCGCGCCGATGCGCGGAATCTGGTCCGGCGAGTTGCGGCCGGGGTGGATCCAGCTCGGGGAAATGTCGGGCGCGTCGGTTTCCAGCACGATGGATTCAAGCGGAAGTTCGCTCGCCATGCGGCGTATTTGCAACGCCCGGGTAAAAGTCATGGCGCCGCCGAAGCCCAGCTTGAAGCCCAGCTCAATATAGCCCTGTGCTTGTTGGAAACTGCCGTTGAAGGCGTGCGCGATGCCGCCGGCGGGCCGGATCTGGCGCACATGCTTGAGCACCACGTCCTGCGAGCGGCGCACGTGCATCAGCACCGGCAGCTCGAAGTCGCGCGCGATCTTCAGCTGTTCGCGGAAAAAAAAGATTTGCTTGTCGCGCATCGCCGGCTCGGTCAGCATCGGGATGAAGAAGTCCAGGCCGATCTCGCCGAGGGCGACGAAGCGCGCATCGCTCAGCGCGGCTTCGACCCGCACCCGCAGCAGGCGCAGGTCGTCCTCGTCGGCGTGCGGCACGTAGATCGGGTGGATGCCCAGCGCGTAGCAGGCGTTGTCGACGCTGGCGGCCAGTTGCGCCACCACCTCGAAGTTGGCCTTCTCCACCGCCGGGATCACGATCATGCCGACACCCTGCGCCCTGGCCCGCACGGCCTGCGCCGCCGATTCGTCGCCGAATTCGTGCGCGTCGAGATGGCAGTGGGTGTCGATCCACATGGCGGCTTACTCCAGGTAGGGCTTGAGGCCTTCGTCGGTCAGGCGCAGCACGCGGTCGCAGCGGCGCGCCAGTTCGATGTCGTGGGTGACGATGACGAAGGCGGTGCCCAGCGTGCGCGACAGCTCCAGCATCAGGTCGAAGATCTGCTGCGCGGTGGCGTGATCGAGATTGCCGGTCGGTTCGTCGGCCAGCACGCAGGCGGGCTGCGTCACCAGCGCGCGCGCCAGCGCCACCCGTTGCCGCTCGCCGCCGGACAGCTCGCCCGGCACGTGCGTCACGCGCTTGGCGAGGTTGACCCGGGCCAGGATCTGCTGCGCCACCGTGGTGGCTTCGCTGCGCTTGACGCGGCGTATCATCAGCGGCATCGCGACGTTGTCCAGCGCCGTGAATTCCGGCAGCAGGTGGTGGAACTGGTAGACGAAGCCCAGCGACGCGTTGCGCAGATCGCCGCGCGCGGTTTCGTTCAGGCTGGCGAAGTCCTTGCCCAGCAGGGTCACGCTGCCGCTGGTCGGCGTATCCAGTCCGCCCAGCAGGTGCAGCAAGGTGGACTTGCCGGAGCCGGAGGCGCCGACGATGGCCACGCGCTCGCCGCGCCGCACGTCGATATCGATGCCGGCCAAGACCTTGACCGAGTAGGCGCCCTGGGTGAAGGTCTTGCCGAGGTTGCGGCTGGACAGAACAACTGGTTCAAGATTACTCATAGCGCAGCGCCTCCGCAGGTTTGACGCGGGCGGCCCACCAGCTCGGGTAGATCGTGGCCACGAAGGCCAGCACCACGGCCACGCCGCCGATCTTGCCGACGTCCGGCCAGCGCAGGTCGGACGGCACGGTGCTGATGTAATAGATATCCTTCGACAAGAACTGCACTCCCAATAAATGTTCGATAAACGGCACGATGACGTCGATGTTGAGCGCCACCAGCACGCCGCCGGCCACGCCCAGCGCGGTGCCGAGGATGCCCACCAGCGCGCCCTGGATCATGAAGATCTTCATGATCGAGCGCGGCGAGGCGCCCAGCGTGCGCAGGATGGCGATGTCGGCCTGCTTGTCGGTCACCGTCATCACCAGCGTCGACACCAGGTTGAACGCGGCCACCGCGATGATCAGCGTCAGGATGATGAACATCATGCGCTTTTCGGTCTGCACGGCGGCGAACCAGTTGGCGTTGAGCTTGGACCAGTCGCGCACGATCAGGTCGCCGGACATGGAGTTCTTCAGGTCCTGCGCCACCTGCGGCGCGCGATGCATGTCGGACAGGCGCAGCCGCAGGCCGGCCGGCGCGTCCATGCGCAGCAGTTTCTCGGCGTCGGTCAGGTGGACGAAGGCCAGGCCGGAATCGAATTCGTTGTGGCCCGCTTCGAAGATGCCGACCACGGTGAAGGAGCGCAGGCGCGGCAGCACCCCGGCCGGCGTCGGCTGGCCCTGGGCCAGCGCCAGCGTGACCTTCTCGCCGAGGTTGACGCGCAGCGAGCGCGCCAGCTCGATGCCCAGCACGATGTTGTAGGTGCCCGCCTGCAGCGCGTTGAAGTTGCCGCGCTTGGTCTGCTTGGCGACGTCGGAGACGTTCGGTTCCTGCTCGGGCAGCACGCCACGGATGATGGCCGGACGCAGCACGTCGTCGCGCACCAGCATGCCCTGGGTTTCGGCGAACGGCGCGGCGCCGATCACTTCGGGATTCTTGCGCGCCTGGGCCGCTTCGGCTTCCCAGTTCGGCATCGAGCCACGCGCGTCGAAGATCTCGACGTGGGCCAGCACCGACAGCATGCGGTCGGTGACTTCCTTCTGGAAGCCGTTCATGACCGACAGCACCACGATCAGCGCGGCGACGCCAAGGCCGATGCCGGCCATCGAAATGAGGGAGATAAAGGAGATAAAACTATTGCGGCCGCTGCGCTTGCCGGCGCGCGTGTAGCGCAGTCCGACCAGCCATTCAAACGGCAAATTCTTGAGAATACTCATGGGCTCCGCAGGGATCAACGTGATTGAGCCCGCAGTGTGCCATATAAATAGGATTTCATGGGTGAAACGCCGCACCCAGCCCGAAAAACCGGGCGCGGTGCGGCGTTTTTAAGCACGAATTAAGCTGCGAACTTTTCGGTGCGGCGGGTGTTGCGGCGGCCCATGAAGCCGATCAGGCCCAGGCCGGCGGCCAGCATGGCCCAGGTGTCGGCTTCCGGCACCGCCGAAACGCTGATCAGATCCTGCGAGCCTTTGCTGCCGGCCACGCCGTTGAAGGTCGTGTAGTTGTATTTGCCGAGTACGGTGTAGCCGTCGATACCGAGCAGCATGTTGTTAGCGGCGGACACGTATTTGTTGGACAGGGAGTTGTAGAGGTAGTCGCCGCTCGTGATATTGGCGTTGTCCGCAACAATTTCCCACAGCGCCAGCTGGAAGGCCACGCGGTTGACCTTTTGAATGGTAGGGTCGGCGTTGGTCAGCGACGCGTACTGCGTCTCGAACAGGGCCTTGACCATGGTGTCGCGGCTGGCGTGGGCCGCGTCGTTAAAGAAGGTCAGATTCGAGGTCGTACCTTGTTGGGTATAAACCGTGCCCTGCGCCTGTTCCACCAGAGGCTCGATGCAGAAGGCCAGGATGTGGTTGCCCAGCGTGGTGCCGGTCAGGTCGTAGACCGCGACGTCCAGCGTGTCGCCGGTCCAGGTGGTGCCGGCGGCGTTGACCGTCGCATGGCCGGCGTTGCTGTAGTGAATAGCGGCCTGGCCGGCGGTGGAGAATGCCAGGGCGGCGGCGACGGCGATGGTTTTCAGTGCGAATTTGATGGTCATAATATTTTCTCTTAGTGGTTGATTCAAGTTAAGCAGTAACTACAGGGCACTGACCCACCAGCTGGGCCGCTTGCGTTCCATCCTGCATCAGGTCGGCGATGGTCGGCGCGCTGACTCCGGCGGCGGCGGCATCGGATGCCGCGACGTTGAAGTAGACGTCGGTCATGTCGGCCGTCTTGCCGTTGCTCAGCGTGACGCTGCTGCGCTCCAGGTGCAAATTGTTGTTGGCGTCCAGGAACGGCAGCTCGGTGTAGGCCACCGTCAGGCTGACCACGCCGGCCTTCGCCAGGCTGATCAGTTCGCCGGCGTCGGTCTTGCCGTTGCTGTTGGCGTCCTGCCAGATCATCAGGCTGCTGAACAGCGCGTCGGCGGCATTGACCTGGCCGTCGCCGTTGCTGTCGTAGCTGCTCAGCTTGGCGAAGCCCGAACCCTTGCTGGCGCCGCCGAACAGTTCGCTGATGTTGTCGATCTGGCCGTTGCCGTTGGTGTCGATGGCCAGGAAGCCGTCGTCGCCGCTCAGCCAGCCCGACTGGATCGCCTTGCCGGTGCCCAGCAGGTCGAACGTGCCGGTCATGTTCTGGCGGGCGATGGTGTGGATGCCGTCGCCGTTCAGGTCGATCGCGATCGGCGTGATCGAGGCGTCCCAGCTCATGTCGTTCTCGCCCGAGGTCAGCGTGATGGTGTCGGTCTTGGTGATGTTGACCAGCGATTTGCCGTCGCCGGCCACATCGGAGTCGATGCCGTCGTTGCTGCCGACGTTCTTCACGCCCCACTTCCAGTCGCTCATGTTGTAGGTGGCGTGATCGGAGGCGAACGTGACCTTGACGTTGGTCTTGTCGAACTGCAGGTAGTAGTTGCCTGGCGTCAGACCGTCGAACTTGTAGGTGCCGTCGGCGGCGGTCTTCACCGTGCCCAGCTTGGCGTTGGTGGCCGAGTCGAACAGCGAGACGGTGATGCCGCCGATGCCTTCCTCGCCCTTGTCCTGCACGCCGTTGTGGTTGGCGTCGCGCCATACCTTGTCGCCGATGCTGGCCTTGCGGTAGATGCCGGCGTCCTCGGTGGTGATGTCCTGGCCGATGCCCAGCGCGATGGCGCCGGTCTTGCCGCTGTTGCCCGAGATGACAGTGATGTCGGAATCGGTGCTGTCGTTGCCGGCGCCGGATTTGCTGAAGGTCCAGGCGGTGTCTTTCACCACTTCCACCTTGTAGCTGCCGGCGGTCAGGTCGTCGAACAGGTACTGGCCGCCGCCTTTGGTGACCACGGTGCCCTTGAGCGCGCCGGTGACCGCGTCGTACAGCTTGACGGTCACGCCGTCCACGCCCACTTCGCCGCTGTCCTGCACGCCGTTGGCGTTGCTGTCTTCCCACACGCGGTTGCCGATGCTGCCGGTCTTGACGATGCCTGCGTCATGGCTCTTGTCGACCACGCCCGCCGCCAGCGTGAACTGGGCGCCCTGGCCGCTGCTGTCGACGTCGGAGTCGAGCAGGTCGCTGTTGCCCGCGTTCTGCTTGGTGAAGGCATAGCCGTCCACCGCGCCGAACTTGACCGAGTACTTGCCCGCGTCCAGATCCTTGAACGAATACAGTCCGTTGGCGTCGGTGGTAGCGGTGGCGATCGCCACGCCTTTTTCGTTCAGCAGCGTGACTTTCACGCCCTTGACGCCGCTTTCGCCGTTGTTCTGGATGCCGTCGCCGTTGGCGTCGCACCAGACCTTGTCGCCGATTTCGCTCTTCGGCGTGACCAGGCCGGCGTCCATGTTGGTGACGTTCTGGCCGGCGGTGACGGTGACCGAACCCAGCTTGCCGTTGGCGTCGGCGTTGCTGTCGGTGTTGGTGTTGGTGCCGACGTTTTGCTTGGTGAACAGGTAGCCGGTCGGCGCCTTGACGTCCACCGAATAGGTGCCGGCGGCGACGCTGAACTTGTAGTTGCCGTCGCTGTCGGTGGTGGTGGTCTTGATGACGTTGCCGCTGCTGTCGCGCAGTTGCACGGTGACGCCGGATTTGCCGCTTTCGCCGTCGTCCTGCACGCCGTTGCCGTTCTTGTCGAGCCAGACGCGGTCGCCGATGGTGGCGGCAGCCAGCACGCCGGCGTCCACGGTCTTGTCGACCTGGCCGGAAGTCAGCGTGACGCTGTGCGACAGGCCGTTGGCGTTGACGTCGGAGTCGACCGCGTCGTCGGCGCCTTTGTTGGCGACGGTGAAGGTCATGCCTTCAGGCAGCGAGTCCTTGTCGAACTGGACGCTGTAGGTGCCAGGCTTGAGGCCGGTGAACAGGTAGTTGCCGTTGGCGTCGGTGGTGACCGAGTTGCCGACCTTGTTGCCGTTGGCGTCGAGCAGCGTGACCTTGACGCCGCAGATGCCGCCTTCGCCGTTGTTCTGCAGGCCGTCCTTGTTGCTGTCCAGCCAGACTTTGTCGCCGATCGAGGCGGTCTTGTACAGGCCCGCGTCGACGCTGGTGATCTCGTCGCCGGCTTTCAGCGTGACCGAATTGCTTTGGCCGGTGCTGCCGAAGTCGCTGTCCTTGGCGTCGTCGCTGCCGACATCCTTGCCGGTGAAGACGTAGTCCTTCGGCGCCGTGACCGATACCGTGTAGTTGCCCGCGTCGGCGGTGAAGCTGTACTTGCCGTCGGCGTTGGTGGTGGTGGTCTGCACCACTTTACCGGTGCTGTCCTTCAGCTGCACGGTCACGTTGGCGATGCCGGCTTCGCCCGCATCCTGTACGCCGTTGGCGTTGCTGTCTTCCCACACGAAGTCGCCCAGCTTGGCCTTGGTGGTGACGATGCCCGCGTCCAGCGTGTTGTTGACGTCGCCGGAGGCCAACGTGACCTGCGCGGTCTTGCCGGTGCTGACGTTGGCGTCGGAATCGCTGGCGTCGTTGCCCTGGTCGGCGGTGGTGAAGACGTGGTTGGCCGGCAGCGTGGTCTTGTCGAACTGCACGCTGTAGGTGCCCGGCTTCAGGTTGGTGAAGCTGTAGACGCCGTCGGAGTTGGTGGTCGCGGTGGCGCCGGTTGGATTGCCCGCCGCATCCAGCAGGATGACCTTGACGCCGGAAACGCCCGCTTCGCCGCTGTCCTGCACGCCGTTGCGGTTGGTGTCCAGCCAGACGCGGTCGCCCAGCGTCGCGCCCTTGTAGAAGCCGGCGTCGACGTTGTTGTTGGTCTGACCGGCGGTCAGGGTCACCACGCCGCTTTGGCCGGCCGCATCGATGTCGCTGTCGACGCCGTCGGCGCCGGTGTGTGCGCCGGTGGCGGTCATGCCGGTCGGGGCGGTGACGGAAATCGAATACTTGCCCGGATCGACGGTGAAGCTGTACTTGCCGTCGGCGCCGGTGGTGGTGGTCTTGACCACATTGCCAGCCTCGTCCTTCAGGTCGACCTTGACGCCGACGATGCCGGCTTCGTTCGCGTCCTGAATGCCGTTGCCGTTGGTGTCTTCCCAGACGCGGTCGCCCAGCGTCGCTTGCTGGATCACCAGGCCGGCGCGCAGCGTCATGTCTTCGCCGGAGGCGAGCGTGACCTGGGTGGTCTTGCCGGTGCCGGTGTCGGCATCCGAACCGCCGCTGCCCGGGCCGCCTTGTGCGGCGCTAGTGAAGTCATAGCCGGCCGGCAGGCTGCTCTTGTCGAACTGCACGCTGTAGCTGCCCGGTGCCAGGTTGGTGAACTGGTAGTGGCCGTTGGCGTCGGTGGTGGCCACGGCGCCCGGGATCGGGTTGCCGTTGGCGTCCAGCAGGATCACTTTGACGCCGGCGGCGCCGGTTTCACCGTTGTTCAGGCGGCCGTCGCGGTCGGTATCGAACCAGACCACCTGGCTCAGCGAGGCCGGACGGTAGATGCCGGCGTCGATGTTGTTGTTGTGCTCGCCGGCGCCCAGCGTGACGCTGGCCACGCCGGAAGCGTTGACGTCGCTGTCCGTCGCGCCGTTGCCGCCCTTGCCGCTGCCGGTGAAGCTGTAGCCCGCAGGCGGCGCCACCGAGACGGTGTAGGTGCCTGGATCGACGGTGAAGCTGTACATGCCGCCGTCGTGGGTGGTGACGGTGCCGACGGTGTTGCCGGACGCGTCCTTGAGCGAGACGGCCACGCCGTCCACGCCCAACTCGCCGTTGTCCTGCACGCCGTTGCCGTTGGTGTCTTCCCACACGCGGTCGCCCACGGTGGCCTGCTCGATGACGATGCCGGCGTCCAGATGCTGGTTGCTGTCGCCCGAGGCCAGCGTCACTTGCGCGGTCTTGCCGGTGGTGACGTCGGCGTCGGAATCCTTGGCGGCGTCGCCGCCCTGGCCCTGGCCGGTGAACAGGTAGTTGGCCGGCAGGCTGGCCTTGTCGAACTGCACGCTGTAGGCGCCAGGCTTGAGGCCGCTGAACTGGTAATGACCGCTGTCGTCGGTGGTGACGCTGGCGCCGACGGCGTTGCCGCTGGCGTCCAGCAGCGTGACCTTGACGCCTTTGACGCCGGCTTCGCCCGCGTCCTGCACGCCGTTGCGGTTGGTGTCGTACCAGACGGTGTCGCCCAGCGAAGCCGAACGGTACAGGCCGGCGTCGGCCTTGTTATTGGTCTCGCCCGGCGTCAGCACGATCGCGCCGGTGTTGCCGCTGGCGTCGATATCGCTGTCCAGGGCGTCGTTGCCGCCTTGGTGCTGCGGCGCGACGGCATAGCCGGCCGGCGCCTGCACGGTCACCGAGTAGGTGCCTGCGTCCACGTCGAAATGGTAATTGCCGCTGGCGTCGGTGGTGGTGGTGGCGACCACGTGGCCGTCGGTGGCCTTGAGCTGCACCACGACGCCGGCGATGCCGGCTTCGCCCGCATCCTGCACGCCGTTCGCGTTGCCGTCTTCCCAGACGAAATCGCCCAGGTGGGCTTGCGGCACCTTGAAGGTCAGATAGTTCGGCGTGGCGCTGGTGTCGGCCGCGCCGCAGCCGACCAGGCCGCCGGCGTCGCGCACCTTGAAGCCGATGTCGAAGCTGCCGGAGGTGCTCTGGCTCGGCTCGAACGCCAGCTTGCCGGCGGCGATGTCGGCGGCGGAAATTTCCGCGCCGGCGACCACGGCCACGCCGTTCAACGTCAGCTTGCCGGCGGTCGGCAGCGAGGTGATGATGACGGACTGGAAGGCGTCGTGCTCGACCGCGTCGACGAAGCCGAAGTCGGCTTGCGCCAGCGCTACCGGCGCGCCGTTGCTCAGGCTGAACGTCTTGTTGGCGCCGGTCGGCGCGTCGTTGACCGGATCAACGATGATCTGCAGCTTCAACGAGATGGAGTTTTCATCGACACCTTGGTCCAGCACGAATTCGATGGTCTTGAACGTGCCGTTGTAGTCCACGTGCCATTGGCCAGGGCGCACATAAATCGTGTCCTGGTCCACCATGCCGAACAGCGGCGTGTTCTCCTCGGCGACCGTGCCATCGGGCAAGTTCACCGTCATTTCGTCGATTTTCAACGTATTGGTGCTGATGTAGCCAGCATCCTTCAGGATTTCACGGATGTCGAAGGTACCGTTGGTATCTTCGCAAATATGAATTGTGGTGGCGATATTAATGACGCTCATGCTTTTAGCCTTGAAAAAGTCGTTTTTTGGAGTTATCGAACAAGCCGACTTGACTACGGGATTGGGTAGGCAGTGGCTAGGTGGAGCACAAGCATCACGGGATTCAAGTAATGCTCTCAATACATTTAAGTTGTCGCAATTATAGCTAATATTTTCCCGAAATAATTAAAATTTTTCCATGTGAATGATTTTTTTACCAATTTAGTTCTTTAAAGAATTAATTCGCCAAATCGCGCAATGCCCTACAATCTCGGCATGACCGAAATAACACTGGCTTTGCCCTATGCCCTGCCCCCGCCGGAGATGGCGCCCGACCTGATGCGCGCGCTGAAAATGCCCGCGCTGGCTGCGTTGCTAAGTCGCAACAACAATTTGCAATATCACATCTACGACAACGACAGCCGGGTGCTGCCGCACGAGTCCTGGCTGGCCCACGAACTCGGTCTGGCCAGCCCGCCGGACCGGCCGGACACCGGCGCGCCGCTGGCGATCGCGGCGATGCGCGGCTGCGGCCTGCAGGCCGAGGCCGCAGAAGGCCACTGGTTCATGGTGCAACCGGCCCATATCCAGCTATCGCGCACCCACCTGCTGCTGTCCGACCTGCGCGCGCTGCATTTGACGGAAGCGGAATCGCGCGGCCTGTACGACATCGCCCGCGGCTATTTCGAGGAATTGGGCAAGCCGCTGCTGCACGGCGCTCCAGGGCTGTGGTTCGTGCGTGCCGACGACTGGACCGGCCTGAGCACCGCCACGCCGGACGCCGCCGCCACCCAGAACCTGAGCGACTGGATGCCGGAAGGCGAGCACGCGCGCGACTACCGCAAGCTGCAAAACGAGATCCAGATGCTGTGGCACGAGCATCCGATCAACGTGGCGCGCCAGGAGCGCGGCCTGCAGCCGGTGAATTCATTCTGGATGTGGGGCGGCTCGCACGCGGCGCCGGCGGCGGCAGCGGCGGCGATCGCCGGCGGTCCGGCCTGGATGCAGGCGCTGGCCGCGCCGGACCAGCGGCAACCGAGCGCCGCCCAGCTGATCGCCCAGCCGGGGACCGTCGTCCTGGCGGAACTGATCCCGTCGGCCCAGACGGGCGACTGGTCGGACTGGATCGCCCGCATGCAGCGCATCGAGCAGGAGTGGTTCGCGCCGCTGCTGGCGGCGCTGAACGACGGCCGCGTCGGCCGCGTGAACTTGATGCTGAGCCACCGCAACGGCTGGATGACGGTCGCCGGCGGCAAGCTGGCGCAGCGCAAATTCTGGCGCAAGCCCACCCTGAACTCACTAAAGCAAGCCTGACATGACCCGTATCGCCATCCGCCCCTGCCCTTACCGCGAATCCGAAATGCTGCGCCAGGGTGGCGTCCACCCGGTGCTGGCGCGCCTGTACGCCGCGCGCGGCCTGACCGATCCGAAGGAGCTGTCGAGTGAACTGGCGTCGATGATTCCGCCGGCCGGCCTGCTGCACATCGACCTCGCCGCCGTGTTCCTGGCCGACGCCATCACGGCCGGCAAGCGCATGGTGATCGTCGCCGACTACGACTGCGACGGCGCCACCGCCTGCGCGGTCGCGCTGCGCGGGCTGAAGGCGATGGGCGCCAACATCGACTTCATCGTGCCGAACCGCTTCGAATACGGCTACGGCCTGACGCCGGAGATCGTCGAACTGACGGCGCGCGAGAAGCAGCCGGACATCATCATCACCGTCGACAACGGCATCGCCAGCATCGACGGCGTGGCCGAAGCCAACCGGCGCGGCATCGAAGTGGTGGTGACCGACCACCACTTGCCGGCCGACACCCTGCCCGCCGCGCGCGTGATCGTCAATCCGAACCAGCCGGAATGCGGCTTCCCGAGCAAGCATATCGCCGGCGTCGGCGTGGTGTTCTACGTGCTGCTGGCCTTGCGCGCCGAGTTCCGCAAGCGCGGCGCCTACGAGACCGTACCGCAGCCCAAGCTCGACGCCCTGCTCGACCTGGTGGCGCTGGGCACCGTGGCCGACGTGGTGCGGCTCGATCCGAACAACCGTATCCTGGTGGCGCAAGGGCTGAAGCGCATGCGCGCCGGCCGCATGCACGCCGGCGTCGCTGCACTGTTCCGCGTCGCAGGACGCGAACCGCGCACCGCCAGCCCGTTCGACCTGGGCTTCGCACTGGGACCGCGGCTGAACGCGGCCGGCCGGCTGGAAGACATGTCGCTCGGGATCGAATGCCTGATCACCGACGACGAGGGACGCGCCTGGCAACTGGCGCAGCAGCTCAACGAGATCAACCTGAAGCGCCGCGAGATCGAGGCGGAAATGCAGGACACGGCGCTGCTGCACCTGGACGCGTACGAGCCGGCCGCCAGCAGCACCATTTGCGTGTTCGACGACAGCTGGCACCAGGGCGTGATCGGCATCGTCGCCTCGCGGCTGAAGGAGAAGTTCTTCCGCCCGACGATCACCTTCGCGCCGGGCGCGGACGGCTGGATCAAGGGCTCCGGCCGCTCCATCCCCGGCTTCCACCTGCGCGACGCGCTGGACCTGGTGTACAAGAAGGCGCCGACGCTGATCGACAAGTTCGGCGGCCACGCGATGGCGGCCGGCCTGACGATCCGCGCCGACGCCTTCGACGCCTTCGCCGCCGCGTTCGAGGAAGTGGGCCGTTCGTGGCTCAGCCAGCAGCAGCTGGAGCGCGTGATCGAGACCGACGGCCCGCTGGAGGATGCGTATTACACCACCGCCTTCATCGAGCTGATGGCCGGCCAGGTGTGGGGCCAGGGTTTCGCGCCGCCGGTGTTCTGCGACGAGTTCCGCGTGGTGAGCCAGCGGATTTTAAAGGAGCGCCACCTCAAGCTGGTGCTGGAAAAAAACGGCGCCCGCTACGACGCCATCTGGTTCAGCCACGTCGACTCGCTGGGCGAACGCGCCAAGGTCGCCTTCCGCCTCGACGCCAACGAATACAACGGCGTCACCAAGGTGCAGCTGCTGGTGGAGCACGCCGAAGCGATGTAATCTATTGCATGAACCACCCGTGGCTGACCACGATCGACTGTCCAGTCAAGGCATTGCTCGGGAAGGCCGCCAGAAACAGCGCCGTCTGCGCCACATCGTCGACCGTGGTGAATTCACCGTCGACCGTCTCCTTCAACATCACGTTCTTGATGACTTCGTCCTCCGTGATACCCAGCTCCTTGGCCTGTTCTGGAATCTGTTTTTCCACCAGCGGCGTGCGCACAAAGCCCGGGCAGATGACGTTGGCGCGCACACCGTGCGCCGCGCCCTCTTTCGCCACCGTCTTGGCCAGACCGATCAGTCCATGCTTGGCGGTGACGTACGGCGCCTTCAATACCGAGGCTTCTTTTGAGTGCACGGAACCCATGTAGATCACGCTGCCGCCGCGTTTTTGCGCGTACATGCGCTTCAGGCAGGCGCGCGTGGTCAGGAAAGCGCCGTCCAGGTGGATCGCCAACATCTTCTTCCAGTTGGCGAAATCGAAGGACTCGATCGGCGCCACGATCTGGATGCCGGCGTTCGACACCAGAATGTCGATTCCACCGAGCTGGTCCGCGGCGGCGGCGATGCCGGCCTCGACCTGCTCTTCATTGGTGACGTCCATCGCCACCGCGATCGCGCGTTGGCCCGATGGATCGAGTTCGGTGGCGACCGCTTGGGCCTGCTCCAGGTTCAGGTCGGCGATGACGACCTTGGCGCCGTTCTGGAAATATACGGTGGCGATCTGTTTGCCGATACCGCTGGCGGCGCCGGTGACGACTGCGACTTTGTCTTGAAGATTCATGATGGTCTTTTAAATAGGTTGAGCCGGCTTCGTGAGGAAGTCGAAAATGGCTGGGTTGTTTTCGATACTGGGTAGCTTCATGATTTCCGGATGCGCGAGCGTGGCGTCCGCGTCGGTATAGCCGGCCTGCCAATGCTCGGTCATGGTCCGGCGTGAGAATTCCACGTCCTTGTACTGGCCCTCGTAGGTCGCCGAGCGGTACACCAGTTCAACGATGTTGTAGAGCGTAGCGTCGGCCGCCCCCGCCAGCAAACGGGCCTGAGGCGAGTCCGCGATGTCGGCGGGGATCAGGGCCAGCAGCTCGCTCAGCGCGGCGCGCAATTTCTTCACCTTGCGCAAGGAGTCGGTGGCGCTGCGCGTGCGGCTTGAATACTGGATCTCCTTCATGCGCGTGGCGACGCTGGCCAGGTCGCTCGGCAGTTCACCATGGGCACTCCACAGGTCCACTTGCCACACCTGCGTATCCCGCCCGGAGCTGTTGGACAGCACCCAATCGAGCGGCGTGTTGGACACCATGCCACCGTCCCAATACTTTTCGCCGTCTATCTCCACCGCATCGAAGCCCGGCGGCAAGGCGCCGCTGGCCATGATGTGCTCGGGCCGGATAATCAGGTCGGAGGTATTGTCGAAATAAGCGAAATTGCCGGTGCGGACGTTGACCGCGCCGACGCTGAGGCGAGTCTCCCCGGCGTTGATGCGGTCGAAATCGACCAGCCGCTCGAGGGTGGCGCGCAACGGCGTCGTGTCGTAGTAGCTGGTGGCGCCGCCGCCGTTCCATAGCAAATAAGGCGGCGGCACGCGCGGTTCGAAAAAGCCGCTCACGCCCTGCGCGAATGCACGGCCGGCCGCCAGCTGGTTGACCCACGCCCGCGTGGCATCGACCATCGGCAGGCCGGTGAAGACGCCGGGCGCGCCGCGATCGCTGTCGCTCACCAGCTCCCAGAATTCCCGCAGGCGCGCGACCCGGTTCTCCCTGGCGTTGCCGGCGATGATGGCGCAGTTGATGGCGCCGATTGAAATGCCGGCCAACCAGGTAGGCTCGATGCCGCCTTCCAGCAGGCGCTCATACACGCCGGCCTGGTAAGCGCCAAGCGCGCCGCCGCCCTGCAGCACCAGGGCGACGCTGCCGAACTCGGACCCGGCCCGGCTGGCCGGCGCGATACGGGCGTCGCGCGACACCGCAGGATCACGTTTATTCACGTTCAGGCACCGGCACGTTGAAACCGTTCAGCGTCGTCGACACCAGCGCATACAGGCCGACCAGGTAGATCAGCTCGTTGGTGCCGTGCTGGCCGAACGTGCTCACCGCCAGGCGGTACAGCGGTTCGGGCAGCGTGCCTCCGCGGCTCAAAGCGTAGGAAAAATCGAACGCGACGTTCTCTTCCTTGGAAAGATCGGCCGGCTTCAGGTCCGCCACCAGCGCGGCCAGACGTTCGGCCGACATGCCCTCTTTTTCAGCGACGGCGACATGGGCATACAACTCATAGGCCGCGTCGAAACGGGCGCCGACCACCAGGATCGCGATCTGGCGTACGTTGTCGGGCAAGACGGCATTCGCGGTCATGGCCAGCGTCAGATCCCAGATCGCCTTGCCGATGCCCGGTTCATGCAGCCAGGGATTCCATGGCCCCATCAAGGCGCCCTCTTCGTTCTCGACCTTGAAGGCGTTGAAGTTGCTGGCAATCCCCTTGCGCATGCTGTCGTACAGCGGCTTTTGTTCGGGGGTGAGTTGGTTCGGGGGGATGAGTGGAAGTCGCAATGTGTCCTCGCATGTTGATGGGTTGCCTCGGTTTTTATTCTGGCAGTTTAGAAATCAGTTGCGCGTTCGATTGGCGCCGCGAATTTATGCGGACAACCACGATTTTTCGCCGACTCACGAATGTTTTCATAGGGGGACCCAGGTGATGAGGCCTAATGACACAGCAGTCGGCAACCACTGAACCTTACGAACATGTAATGTCTTAATGAGATTTCCATCATGCTTGCATCCTCCAACGGCGTTGGGGTGGCCTCGGTGTTGAGTGAGAATGCTATGCTGAGCGAATCCGATTGCCTTTGGGGAAGGAAATAATTATGACCGTTGGAAAAAAGCCGGACGCCGCGCGGCTGGACAAAATTGTGGCTGAAGCCCGACGCGCGGCCGACCAGCGCGATCTAGGCTATCGCGAGCGCTCGCTGAAAATGTATCCGTGGGTGTGCGGTCGCTGCATGCGCGAATTTACGCATACCAATGTGTCGCAACTTACCGTGCACCATCGTGACCACAATCACGACAACAATCCGCCTGATGGCAGCAACTGGGAATTGCTGTGTCTCTACTGCCACGATAACGAACACTCGCGTTATCTTGAGGCCGACCGGGGACTAGTCTGAAATCGGTCGAGATCGCGCCGGCAACGCATAATCCGTTTGCCTCATTAGCCGGTCTGATGAAAAAGAAAGAATAAAATCAGGGTGGTACCGACGGCGTAAATGAGCACAATCGGCCAAAAGGCGACATTCGATCCAACCGGATGGCTGACCGCTTCTGGCTTCATCTGTGACGTCGATGCTTCTGTAACGAATTTCGTCGACTGCCTCGCTATGTAAAAATTCTCGACGCAGCAGGACGGATCCGTCCCATCCCGACAAAACCACCAACGAATGCGAGGGCGACAAACGATGAACAACGGGAGCAAGAAACCAGTCTGGCAAATGGTCAAGGAAGCGGTACAGCAGATGAACGGGGAATGCACCTATCCCGCCATTAAGGCGAAGATCCGCTCGATGTATGGGGACGATGTCAACGACAGTTCAATGACGTGTAGCATCATTTCGGGCGCGGTGAATCACCCGTCACGTATTCATTACAGCGAGAACAAGAAGCCCCGGATCTCCGACACGCCCTACGACTATCTGTTCAACACCGGTCGCGGCAAGGTCGTTCGGTATGAGCCTGAAAAGCATGGCGTTTGGGAGATCGCCAAGGCGACGGATGGGGATTTAGTGGTGCGCCTAGCGGACGGTGTTGGCGAAAACTCGCCGTCAGTCGTCGAAACCATCGAAGTGACGGACAACGCGTACGGTATGTTCGCGCTCGAAGCGCACCTGCGCGATTACCTCGCCAGAAACTTACCCAAGCTTCCCGATCACACCGCACCGCTGACTCTTTACCGCACCGACGACCGTGACGGTGTTGAGTTCCAGACGGACGTTGGACCGATTGATATCCTCGCTACTAGCAGCGGCGATTTTTACGTGCTTGAACTGAAACTGGGTCGCGGCCCCGACGCCACGCTAGGGCAGATCCTGCGCTACATGGGCTGGGTGAAAGAGCACCTGGCTGGCGAGAAGAAGGTCTACGGAGTCATCGTTGCGTCCGACATCGGGCAGAAACTCCGGTATGCAGCGACGCAGGTGCCCAACGTTCGTCTCATGGAGTACGACCTGAAAGTGGACCTGCGACCGGTAGCGCTCCATGGCTGATATCAATATCGTGCCCTTGCTCGCCCCGGCCGCCTCGGTCGTCGCCATGTGCGTGTCAGGCTATTTCGCGTGGTTGGCGATCAACGTTAACCGGAAAGATCGCGAAAGTAAGAACCACCTCGATCAGGCGATCCTTTCACTTCAACGAGCCCACGCGGCCTTGACCGACGACGGACGGTGCGAGCATGTCCGTCCGGACCGTCTGGTCTGGTTGACCGCTGCGCGGCACATCGAAACGTACAAAGTGCTCAAACGGGGCGTGACGGAGCTGTCGCACAAGGTGCTTTGCGAGGATCACGAGGAGTATTGGCGACATCGGGTCTACTTGGCCATCGACATGCACGCCCTGCACCAGCCGGGATGGTACGACGAGGACCGGGCCACGGGGAAGTTAGGATTGGCGCCGCCCTCACTTCTAATCATTTACGGGTTCGCCTCATGGCCGGAGGGTAAGGATGATCCGATCGACCAGGCGGACCTTATCGGCATTGCCGCATCGCACGACGTGCGCAAGGGCAACCACAGTTTGAGGATCTACCTCGAAAAGTTTCCCAAGATCACGAGCCTCCTTGACGAGGCCGATGCGAAGCGAAACGCCCGGCCTAAACGCTGAGGTCTGAACGGCACGGCGCCCACAGCATTGGCCGCGTAGCCGCATTACACGGACGATCTGGAGTTGTTGGAGGTCAGAACATGGTCGACGAGATTGAACTCTCATCCGAAATGTATTACCAGGAGAAATGCGCGAACGCTCAGGGCTGACATGAGGATTGGCGACCTTTCGAGCAGTCGCTAACGACTGAGGCTCGGTTTTTCAGTCTTTCTGCCACAGAACTTCTCGCGCGGATACTCGTCGGCACAAAGTCGTACACAAGACGTTCGTGGCGCAATATGAGAGACGGCAACTCGCTGCAAAGTAGACATTGGCTATCGAAACTCAAACGGCAGCTATGGGGCGTTAGCGGAAGTCCATCAACCACCTCATTGAATCAACGGTACGGCAACATTACTTTTTGCAGCTGCACACTTCCGTGCCGCCATCGAAGACGACGCGCCAAGTGTTCGGTGCCTCCAGCCGCCAGATCGAGTTGAAGCGGGCGATCAGCTTTCCGTCCGGCGCGTAGACAGGGCCCGAGGTGCGCGCCAGCGTGCCGGAGGCCAGCACATCCACCTGATCCGGCTCCCACGAAAACGGCGCGTCGGGCTTGGCGTAGAACTTCTTCCAGTCCTCCGCCACCGCCTGCTTGCCTTGCAAGGTCTTGCCGTCACCAGTGAAGACCGCCTCCTCCGACAAAAAAACCGCAAACGCCGCATGGTCGCGCGCTTTCATGGTCGCCGCGAAGGCCCGCTCGACACTGGCCACCTCCAGCTGTCTTCCGGTGAATACCGGCGCCGCCCATGCCGGCATGGCCAGCGCGGCAAGCATTGCAATAGATAGTATTTTCATCACCCACCTCCCTGCAGCGATGTTAATCCAGTTGCACACGGATTGCCATTTTTCCGAAATAGGAGTATAAATCATCCATTAACGGAGGATTTATGTTGACCTATGCCTACCCCCGCAGCCGCTTCGAGCCGACCGTACTGGTGGATCTGAACGCCAAGGCCGAGCGCGAGCGGCTGTCCAAGTCCGCCCTGAAGGGCTTTTTCAAGCTGGTCGCCACCTGGAAGGTGCGCGACGAGGACGCGCGCCAACTGCTCGGCGGCCTCTCCAACAGCAGCTACTACGACTGGAAAAAGAACCCCGAGCGCACGCTGGAAGTCGACTGCATCACGCGCATCAGCTACCTGCTCGGCATCTACAAGGCGCTGCACATCATCTACGGCGACAAGCTCGCCGATGAATGGATCGGCCTGCCCAACAGCAACCAGATCTTCGAAGGCCGCACGCCGCTGGCGTATATGCTGGGCGGCGGCCTGCTGGCGATGCAAACCGTGCGCCAGCTGCTGGACGCGCGCCGTGGAGGACTGTAAGTGCCGGTCAGCCTGATTCCCCCTTTAACCACGCTGCGCCAGTTCGACACTTGCCGTTTGCTGCCCTCCCGCTTCGCCGACGTCGAGGATTCGGTGCTGGCGCCGCTGGCCGACAGCGACGACCACCTGCGCGACCTGTTCGACCTGGATAATGCCACCAACGCCCGCCTGCGCACGCAGAACGGCGGCGCGGCCGGCATCAATGTCGACGAGCTGGTGTTCGGCGTGCCCAACTTCCGCATCGTCAACGCCGCCTTTACCTACGCCCATCCGCAGGGCAGCCGCTTCAACGACGGCCGGCGCGGCGCGTGGTATTGCGCCTTCGACGTCGAGACCGCGCTGGCGGAAGTCAGCTTCCACAAAGCCGTCGAATACGCCGAGATCAACCGCTTCGACGACAGCGTGCAGTACCAGTGCATGCTGGCCGATTTCACCGCCACCTTCCACGACCTGCGCGGCCAGGCGCGCTACGAAGCCTGCCTGGCGCCGGACAGTTATATCGAATCGCAGACGCTGGCGGAACGCCTGCTGGACGGCGGCTCGCTCGGCATCATCTACCCCAGCGTGCGGCGCCCCGAGGGCATCAACCTGGCCTGCTTCCGTCCCGCGCTGGTGGGGAATGTGCGCAAAGGCGCGGCGTATCGGTTAACATGGCGCGGCAACCCGGTACCAGACATCGATATTATTTAATATGCAAACCAAACCTGAAAACGACACCGACCTCCGCCTCAAAGTCAACCGCGAAACCGCGCGCCTGCCATGGACCGAACTGCTCAAGCATTTCGCCGCCGGCAACGTGGTATGGGTCGCCAATTCGCTCGACCTGGTGGATGTCGCCGTGCGCGTCTCGCACGACGACAAGGCCAACATCGCGCAGTGGATGGGCGCCGGCCTGCTGGGCAAGGTCAGCGACGAACAGGCGCAGGGCTGGCTGCAAGCCGACGCCCATCTGTGGGCGGTGGTGGTCCACCCCTTCATCCTGGTGCAACAGGACAAGGCCGTCGCCGACCAGGTCCACTAATTCATCGCGGTGTTGGCGCGCAGGGAAGCGATCGCAAGGTCGAGGAAGGCGCGCACCTTGCCGGTCGACTGGCGTCCCTCGTGATGCACCAGGCTGACCGGCACCGGCGGCGTTTCGAATTGCGTCAGCACCGTCTTCAGCCGCCCCGCCGCCAGATGCGGCGCCGCCATGTAGGAAATCACCCGCGTCAGCCCGAAGCCGTCCAGCGCGGCGCGCAAGGCCGCGTCGTTGCTGGTGCTGCTCAGGCGCGGCCGCACCCGGACCACCAGCGGCTTGCCGTCGCGGTCGAACTTCCAGTCCAGCGATTGCGTCACCGGCAGCGCCGCGACGATATCGTGGCGCGCCAGATCCTCCGGCACAAGGGGGATGCCGCGCTCTTTCAGATAGCCGGGCGAAGCGCACACCACCTGCCGCACCTGCCCCACCGTCACCGCCTGGTAGCTTGAATCGGGCAGCGTGCCGATACGGATCGCGGCGTCGACGCCCTCGTCCATCATGTTCACCACCCGGTCGAGGAAGCGGCATTCGACCTCGGTCTCCGGATAGCGCCGCAGGTAGTCGGTCACGATCGGCGTGACGTACATCGCGCCGAACATCACCGACGCCGTCACCACCAGCCGCCCGCGCGGCGCGGCATGGGTGCCGGCGGCCGAGGTCTCGGTGTCCGCGACGTCGGCCAGGATGCGGCGGCAGTCGACCGCATAGCGCGCGCCGACGTCGGTCACCCGCACCACGCGCGTGGTGCGCGACAGCAGGCGCACACCCATCACCTCCTCCAGCTCGGTGATCGCGCGCGTCACCACCGGCGGCGAGATCTGCAGCCGGCGCGCCGCCGGCGCGAATCCCCCTTCTTCCACCACCGCCACGAAAATTGCCATGGCCGAGAGCTTGTCCATATTATTCCCGAATCCGAAACAGTCCATTGCGAACGCCGCGCATTCACATTACCGCAGCAATCGTCGAAACTGCAAGTGTTCGCAAGACGAACCGACCAACCAACCCCAAGGAGCACAGCATGAGCCGCATCGCCACCATCGAAAACGACACCGCCACCCCGGAACAAAAAGCCCTGCTGGACGCGATCCAGGAAAAACTCGGCATGGTGCCCAACTTCCTGAAGATCTTCGCCCACTCGCCGGTCGCGCTGCGCGCCTTCCTCGGCCTGCACGGCGTCGCCACCGACGGGACGCTGAGCGCCGCGACCCGCGAACGCATCGCGCTGGCGCTGGCCCAGCAGAACGGCTGCGAATACTGTGTCTCCGCGCACACCGCCATCGGCCGCAAAACCGGCTTGAGCGGCGACGAAATGGCCGCCGCCCGCGCCGGCACCAGCGAAGATGCGCAAGCCGCCATCGCCGTCAAGTTCGCGCAAAGTCTGATGGAGAACAAGGGCGAAATCAGCGCGCTGGAACTGGCGGAAGTGCGCGGTGCGGGCTACAGTGAATCCGACATCGTCGAAATCATCACCCACGTCGGTATGAATTTCCTCACCAACATCCTGGGTAAAGCCAGCCGGGTTGAAATCGACTTCCCGAAAGTCGAACTGAAAATCGCCGCCTAACTCACCCAAGCAAGGAGCACATCATGGGACGCGCCTATTCTGACATCACCTTCACGCCGGCCGTGCGTGACGTTCAACGCAGGATGGGCAGCCGCGCCCAGTACGAATTCCTCGACGACTTCGAACAGCGCCAGGATAGCCTGGGGCGCAAGGAGATCCGCTTCGTCGAGCAGCGCGACCACTTCTTCCAGGCCACGGTCAACGAAACGGGCTGGCCGTATGTGCAGCATCGCGGCGGCCCGGCCGGTTTCCTGAAGGTGATCGATCCGAAGACGCTGGGCTTCGCCGATTTCCACGGCAATGTGCAGTATCTCAGCGTCGGCAACCTGAAGAAGGACGACCGCATCTCGCTGATCCTGGTCGACCAGGCGGAGCAGGTGCGGCTGAAGATCATCGGCCGCGCCCGCACCGTGGAAGCGGCGGACGATCCGGCGCTGATCGAGCGGTTGCGGATGCCCGGCTACCGCGCCAGGATCGAGCGCGCCTTCATCATCACGGTCGAGGGCTATGACTGGAACTGCCCGCAGCACATCACGCCGCGCTTCACCGAGCAGGAGGTGGGCATCCTCAGCGCGCCGCTGCACGCGCAGATCAAGCGGCTGAAGGAGCAGGTGTCGCAGCTGACACAATTGCAGGCGCAGTTGCAGGCGGCGCCGCCGACCCGGCTGGGCGACGGTCCGCTGGCCCTGGTCATCGCCGGCGTGCGCCAGTTGACGCCGCGCGTGCGCGCCTATGAACTGCGCAGCGCCGACGGCTCGCCGCTGCCGCCGGTGAGCGCCGGCGCGCATCTGGACGTGCCGATGCTGCTGGCGGAAGGTGGCAGCACGACCCGCTGCTACTCCATCTCGTCCAATCCGGCGCTGCCGAACAGTTATGAGATCGCGGTGCTGCGCGAAGAGCATGGCACCGGCGGTTCGGAGGCGGTGCATGCCGACTTCCGGCTAGGACTGGAGTTGAACTGCTCGATGCCCGGCAACGATTTCGCACTGGCCGACGACGGCTCGCCGGCACTGCTGATCGCCGGCGGAATCGGCATCACGCCGATCAAGGCGATGGCGCATCAACTGCTGGCGCAAGGCCGCGACTTCGAATTGCACTACGCGGCACGCTCGCGCGGACAGGCGCCGTTCGCCGACCAGCTGATCGCGGACTTCGGCCAGCGCGTCGTGATGCACATCGTCGATGATGGCGGACGCATGGATATCGGCGAGATCGTCGCCGGCATGGACGCCACGACGGTGCTGTACACCTGCGGCCCGCTGCGCATGATCGACGCCGTGCGCGACGCCGCAGCCAACGCCGGCATCGCGACGGACCGCGTGCGCTTCGAACGCTTCGCCAGCGACGCGGCCCGGCCGGACGACCAGCCGGTGTTCGTAACGCTGAGCCGCAGCGGCAAGGTGATCGAGGTCCCGGCCGACACCAGCATCCTGGATGCGGTGCAGGCGGCGGGCGTGGCGGCGCCGGCCTCCTGCCGCATCGGCAACTGCGGCACCTGCGCGGTCGACGTGCTGGCCGGCACGCCGGACCATCGAGACGAAGCGCTGTCGGAAGAGGAACGGGCGCAGGGCCGCATGTGCATCTGCGTCTCCCGCGCCAAGGGGCCGGCGCTGACGCTGGATCTTTAAGCGCCGGTGGCCAGCGCCAGTTGATGCGCCAGCGCGTTGTGGCTCTCGATGACGACGGGCAGGTCGATGCTGCATATCCGCCCGTCGCGCACAACGACCTTGCCGTTGATGATGCTGTACGAGACATTCGGCGGCGTGCAGAACACCAGCGCCGCGACCGGATCGTGCAGCGCGCCGGCGAAGCCGATGCCGTCCAGCTTGAACATCACGATGTCGGCCGACATGCCGGGCTTGAGCGCGCCGATGTCGTCGCGGTTCAGCACCTTCGCGCCGCCAAGCGTGGCCACTTCCAGCGCCTGCCGCGCCGTCATCGCATCCGGGCCGTAGCCGACGCGCTGCAACAGCATCGCCTGCCGCACCTCGCCCATCATGTGGCCGGCGTCGTTGGAGGCGCTGCCGTCCACGCCCAGGCCGACCGAAACGTCGGCATCCAGCATCTTGCGGATCGGCGCGATGCCCGAGGCCAGCCGCATGTTCGAACACGGGCAATGCGCGATGCCGGTGCCGGTCCGCGCGAACATGTAGATGCCGTCGTCGTCCAGCTGCACGCAGTGCGCATGCCACACATCGTGTCCCACCCAGCCGCAATCCTCGGCGTATTCGGCCGGCGTCATATTGAATTTCTCGCGGCTGTAGGCGATGTCGTTGGCGTTTTCCGCCAGGTGGGTGTGCAGCGACACGCCGAAGGCGCGCGCCATCGCCGCCGATTCCTTCATCAGGTCGCGCGAGACCGAGAACGGCGAGCATGGCGCCACCACCACCCGCTGCATCGCGTGGCGGCCGGCGTCATGGTAGGTTTCGATCAGGCGCTGCGTATCCTTGAGGATCGCGCCCTCCTCCTCCACCACGCGGTCCGGCGGCAGGCCGCCCTTGGACTGGCCCACGCTCATCGAGCCGCGCGCGGCATGGAAACGCATGCCGATCTTGCCGGCCGCCTCGATGCTGTCATCGAGCTTGCAACCGTTCGGGTAGATGTACAGGTGGTCGCTGCTGGTGGTGCAGCCGGACAGGATCAGTTCCGACATCGCCGTCAGCGTGGACACGTGCACCATCTCCGGCGTCAGGTTGGCCCAGATCGGATACAGGTTGGTCAGCCAGTTGAATAGCTCGCCGTTCTGCGCGGCGGGAATCACCCGCGTCAGGCTCTGGTACATATGGTGGTGGGTGTTGATCAGGCCAGGCATCACCACGTGGTTGGTGGCGTCGATGACTTCGTCGGCCTGCTGCGGCAAGTCTGCACTGGCGCCGACCTGCTCGATGACGTTGTCGCGGATGAACACGGCGCCGTCGGCGATCTCGCGCCGTTCGTCGTCCATGGTCACCAGCATGCGGGCGTTCTTGATCAGTAGCGTTTTGCTCATTGTGCGTAGAGGTAGGAGCAGCCTTGGTCGGCGGGGTCGCGCGCCAGGATGCGGTCATAAAGGCCGACATTTTCCGTCATGGTGCGCTCGACGTCTTCCGGCAGCAGCAGGCCGGCCGCGACCTGGCGCTCGGCCGCCGCGCGTACCGCAGCCACATAATCGTCGCGCGACGCGTAACGGCGCTCCAGGCTAGGCCGCGGATCGCCGGCCGCCACACGCTCGGCCTCGGTGCGCGCGAACGGCACGAAGCTGCCGTCGAAGCGCGACGTCGCCCAGGCGAAGCCGGTCTCCGGCGCGCGCAGGTTCCAGCCGGTGTGCGTGCCGAGCGGCGCCTGCAACTCGACCAGGCGCACGCCGCCACGGTCGTTGCCGTCCGCATCCGGCGTCGGCACGCGGGTCTCGAAGTCATCGCCGTGTTTGGGCGGGATGGCGTCGCCGATCAGGCGCGGTTGGCGAAGGTTCTGTTCCGGCGGCGTCAGGCCGAAGCCTTTCGGGAAGATGGCGCGGTAATCGGCCACTGTGGTCAAGGTACCGTCGGCGATCTGCGGATAGGCGCTGGCGGGCGGCTGCTTGCCCTTGACGGTCCAGTCGTCCAGCGCCACGATCAGCGCGCGCATCGGCAGGTAGTGATCGCTGGTCGAGACGCAGGCGGTGAACGGCGCCCGCGTGCGCGAACGGCCGACGTAATGCTGCGCGCCCATGAAACCGTAGATGCGTACATTGTCCGCCGGCGCCACGTCGCGCGCGCCGTCCGGCGTGGTGGCGATCAGCGAGGCGCCGCGATTCCAGAACTCGGTGGAGGTATTGGCGAAGATCAGCTTGGGCGCGTTGCCCTGCTGGTCGCGCGCCTTGTCCAGATAGGAAGCGGTCTTGCCGCTGGCCGGATCGCGCGACGGCGCGGTGGTGAACGGGAAGGCGTCCGCCGGATAGTCGTGCTCCTCCAGCATAGACGGATGGCGGGTCGGCTGGGCGAAGCGGCTGTTGAAGCCCGCCGAACCGCCGGCGCCGGGCACTTGCAGATACGCGCCGTTGAACACCATGCGGCCGGATTCATCGAGGTTCAGGCCATCGTGCAGCATGCGGCCAATGACGCGGCCGGATTGGCTGATGCCGAACATCAGCACATTCCTCGGCGTCGCCGCGCCTTCGAACGGCTGGTCGCGGAAATACGCCAGCAGGTCGCGGATGCCGGCCAGGCCGGCGCCCGTGACATACGGATCCTTCGCCACATAGCTCAGCTCATAAATTGTGTCCGGCTTGAAGCCGCCTTCAAGCTGCACGCGGCCCGGACCGCCCTTCTGCTCCGGCGCGACGAAATGCCAGCTGCTGCGCGGGATGGCGCGGCGCTTGTCGTCGGGACGCGCGCGCGCGGTCAGCTGCGCGTGCGGATCCTCCGGCGTCGCCGGCTCATAGGTCAGGCCGCGCATGCCGGCGTAGGTCACGATATCGGTCGGCGCGTTGACAGTGAACTCGTTCTGCACCTTGCCCTTGATGCCGCTGGCGACCGGCGGCGCGAACACCAGCGGCCTGGCGCCGGCCGGTTGCGGCGCCACGTCCCAGGTCCAGGCGGAGAACAGCAACGAGAAACCGTGCCGCATCAGGAAGCCGTCGCCCGCGTCGGCGGCGCTGGTCGGATCGTTGTTGACCGGGCTGCGGCCGTTGACCTGCCCCATGATGGCGATGCCGCCACGGTTGTTCACGTCGTAAAGCAAGGTGGAAGGCTGGGCGCCGGTCGGGCGCAGCAAAATGAACTCGCTGGAGAACACCACGCGGCCGCGCGCGTCGCGCTTGGCGTGCTTCAAATCGGCGATGGCCTGGTTGGCCTTCAGTTTCGGGTCCAGCGCATAGTGGGCGACGCCGCGTATCTTTTCATACGCGCCGGCCTCGCGGAACGCCACGCCGGCGGCGAACGGCACCCGCTCGATGACTTCGACACGTTCCACCGCGGCCCGCGCCGACAGCGAGGCCGCCGCGACGGCGACCACCAGCGCCAGCTTATGCTTGTTCATTATTCCCCGCCCCCGTCCGATTGCAAACCACCTATGCTAGCAGACGTCGACCCACTGCCCAAGCGTCACGGAAGCCATCAGCGCCGGCGTGATGCGGATCGCGCTGTTGACCGAGCCTGCGGCGGGCAGCACTTCATCGAAATCATTCAGCGACTTGTCGAGATAAATCGGCAGCGGCTGCGCCAGGCCGAACGGACAAACGCCGCCAACCGGATGGCCGGTGGACGCGGCCACTTCATCGGGCGGCAGCATCTTGCCCTTGCCGAAGGTGTCCTTGAATTTGCGGTTGTCGATGCGCGCCACGCCGCTGGCGACCAGCAGGATCACGCGGCCTTCGGCGACGCGGAAAGCCAGCGTCTTGGCGATGCGGCCCGGCTCGACGCCATGCGCTTCGGCGGCCAGCGCCACGGTCGCGGTGCTCACGTCGGTTTCGATAATGGGGAGTTGGATGTCGCGGGAGAGGAAAAAATCGCGTACGGATTGCAGGCTCATGGAATTTGCTGGACAGTTTGCACTGTCCAGCAGTGTAGCAGAGCCGCCGGCTTGCTTAGTTATTCAGCAGCAGGTTGGCGATGATGCCGGTGGCCACAGCGACCAGCACGTAGTCGCCGCCAGTCTGCACCCAATGGTAGCCGCGCGGCGGCGCGCTCAGACGGTGACCGCGCCAGTCATCCACCACGTACTGGCGGCCGCGATATTCGGACGGCAGACGGCCGCCTTTGCGCAGGTCATGGCGCGGGCCGGCGCCGCGATCGCCGCCACGGTCGTCATGGCGGTAATCATTACGATCGTTGCGGCGATCGCCGTTGTCATGGTCGTCACGACGGTCATCGCGCTGATCGCCACGGCTTTTGCCGTTGCCACGATCGTTATCGCGGTTGCCGCGATCCTGTGCGGATGCCGCGCCGACCGCGCCCAGATAGGCGGCGAGTACGGCGGCGATGATGATTTTCTTGTTCATGTCAGCTCCTTGGTTGCGCTTCAATGAGCCAATGTACTCCCCGCCGGCAATGTGTTCCGTTCGCTAGCGTACACAGCCTCAGGTGGGCGTATCGACGTCGTCCCATTCGCGATCCTCGAAGCGCACCAGCCAGTTCAGCGCATGGTGGCGCTCCTGAAGCACGCCGTCGTTCAGGCCCGCCGGCGCCGTTAGCTTCTTCAAAATCGCCTGGCGCGTGGCCCAGTGCAGGCGGTAGTGCAGGTCCAGCGCGTCCAGGATCTCCTCCGCCGGCCGCATCGCCGGCTGCTTGCGCAAGCCCTCGGTGCCGCGCTCGATGGCGGTGCGCGAAATCGCCGACACATCGCAGATCGCGTCGGCGAACGGCAGCGCGTCCTGCAGGCCCAATACCCATTGCAGCACCAGGATGGCTTCGTAGCGCCACAGGAAGCGGGTGATCTCCTGTTCGGTCGGCGCCTCCTGCGCGATGAAGTCGCGTTCCGCGTCGGTCAGGCCGGCGAAGGCTGGTGGAAAACGCTGTTGCAGATCGGCGGCGCTGATCGGATTATCGCCGGTCAGCGACTCGGCGCGGATCGCCACCACGAACAGGGCGAGCATCCGCCTGAGCACATCCTCCGGCGTGCGCAGGCGCAGTTCGGGCTCGGAGACCACGGGCGGCAGATCCGCAGGCACTGACACCTTGCGCGCGGCGATGGCCAGGTCGGAGCGCGCCTTTCGTTGCCAGGCCTGCGGCGGATATGGAACGACGGCTTGCGGATCGCCATCGTCGCCGGAGGCCGGCAACAGGATGCGTCCCTGCGGATCGCGCACGGCGCCGTCTTCCATGAACACGATGGCGTTCGCCGCCTCGGCCCAGGCGCGGAACCGATCCATTTCGCTCGGCTCGATGGAGAGGCTGACATGCTGGCGCACACGTTGCAGATGGCGGATCACATGGTAGCGGACGCGCGACATCTTGCCCTGCCCCGCGTCGGCCAGATGGTTCATGAAGCCGTTCAGATGCGGCGACAGTTCAGGATCGGACAGGTCGCGGCGCCCGTTGAGCACATGGGCGAAGCCCGGCTCCGGCGCATCGGCGACGGTGCAGTAGGCGTTGATCAGGATGAGGTGACTGGTGTCTTTGGGTGAGAACAGCTGTTTAAGTCGATTTAACATAAATTATTTATCAATTAACGCATATCCAGCGCCCGCTTACGTCGCGGCGGCGGGAACGCTCGGTCCAGCGCCGCCAGGTCGTCCGTCGACAGCACGATATCGGCGGCGGCGCGATTAGCGCGCAAGTGTACAGGATCGACGGCCTTGGGGATGGCGATCACGCCGTCCTGATGCAGCACCCAGGCCAGCGCGATCTGCGCCGGCGTCACGCCATGGGCGGCGGCGACGGTCTGGAGGCCGGGACTATCCAGCAACGCGGCCTGTTCGCGGCCTGCCGATTCGAGCGGCGAGTAGGCCATCAGCGGCAGGCGCTGTTGGCGGCACCAAGGAAGCAGATCGAACTCGACGCCGCGCTTCATCAGGTTATACAGCACCTGGTCGGTCGCGACGGCGCCGCAATCGACGGCGTCCTGCATACCTTCCAGGTCGAAGTTACTGACGCCGAAGTCCTTGATCTTGCCGGCCTTCTTCAGCGCCGCGAAAGCGTCGAAAGTCTCGTCGAGCGAAAACGGTCCGGGCCAATGCAGCAGGTACAAATCGACGCAATCGACCTTCAAACGACGCAAGCTGCGTTCGCACGCCGCCTGGACCCCCTCGAAGCTGGCGTTATGCGGATACACCTTGGTGACCAGGTAAACCTCGTCGCGCCGGCCGGCGATCGCCTCGCCGACGACGCTCTCCGCCCCGCCCTCGCCATACATCTCGGCGGTATCGATCAAAGTCATACCAAGATCGAGGCCGGTTTGCAGCGCGCGCACCTCATCGGCCTTGCGCAGCGCCACCTCGCCCATATTCCAGGTGCCCTGCCCCAACACCGGCACCACCGCGCCGGAAGGAAAACTGATTGTCTTCATTGCAAACCCTTTCCAACCCGGTGTCAGTGCCGACATTCGGACAAATATGAACTTAATTGATGCGGCGCAGTCGCGCGCGTGATCCCAAAGCTAGTATAGCCGGATGAACCGCCCTCTCAGAATCGAATTCGCAGGCGCGCTTTACCATGTAACCTCCAGGGGCGACCGGCAGGCAGCGATCTTTCTGGATGATGTCGACCGCACCGTCTGGATGGCGATACTCGCTCAGGTATGCGCCCGCTACAATTTCGTCATCCATGGCTTTTGCCTGATGACAAATCACTACCACGTCGTGCTGGAGACCATCGAAGGCAATCTGTCGCAAGGGATGCGCGTACTGAACGGTACATACTCCCAGTACTTCAATCGCCGCCACGAACTGCTCGGGCACGTCTTCCAGGGGCGTTATCACGCGATTCTGGTGCAACGGGAATCCTACCTCCTTGAACTGACGCGCTATGTGGTATTGAATCCCTTGCGGGCCGGCATCGTGACTTCACTGGAGGACTGGCCTTGGAGCAGTCATGCGTACATGATGGGGAGTAGGCCAGCACCGGCTTGGCTGGACACCTCGACAACGCTTCAGCAATTCGGCGGCGAGCGCGCTACGGCAATACATGCATATCACCGTTTCGTTCTCGCCGGGATAGGCTGCGGCAGCCCGCTTAAAGACCTCCGGCATCAGCTAATACTAGGGGATGACGCATTTATCGCCAAGACCCAAGGCGGCGCCCTCCCCGGCGAGCTTGTGGCCGTTGCGAAAACGCAGCGTCGTGCCGTCAGCCTCACTTTGGCGGAATATCAACAGCGCTATCCAACCCGCGATGAGGCGATGGCACGCGCATACCACTCCACCGCTTACACGATGGAGCAGATAGCCACACATTTCCGCGTCTCCGCCAAGACGGTCAGCCGGGCCGTGAATCGCTTCGAACAGCCCAGTCCGTGTCCAAATGTCGGCACTGACACCTAAGCCCCGGGGGTCAGTGGCCGCCGCCGAGGTAGGCGGCGATGACTTTGGGGTCGGTTTTCAGACTTTCGGCGGGGCCGTGGACTGAGATGCTGCCGTTTTCCAGCACATAGCCGTAGTCGGCGACGTTCAGCGCGGCGGCGGCGAATTGTTCCACCAGCAGCATCGTCACGCCTTCGGACTTCAGCCGCTGGATGATGCGGAACACTTCCTCCACCAGGATCGGCGCCAGGCCCATCGACGGTTCGTCCAGCAGCACCACGTCGGGATTGAGCATGATGGCGCGCGCCATCGCCAGCATCTGCTGCTCGCCGCCGGACAGCGTACCGGCCAGCTGCCCTTGCCGCTCCTTCAGGCGCGGGAACAGTTCCAGCGCCTTTTCCAGGTCGTGCTTGATGTCGCCCTTGGGCCGCGCGCGGGTGAACCGCGGGAAGGCGCCCAGCAGCAGGTTGTCGGTGACCGTCATCGAGGCGAACACGCGCCGCCCTTCCGGCGAATGCGCCAGACCCGCGCGCGCGATCTTGTGCGAATCGGCGCCGGTGATGTCCTTGCCGTCCAGCGTGACCTTGCCGCCCTTCGGCTTGATCATGCCGGAGATGGCGCGCATGGTGGTGGTCTTGCCGGCGCCGTTGGAGCCGATCAGCGTCACCAGCTTGCCCTTCGGGACTTCCAGCGAGATGCCGTGCAGGACTTCCACTTTGCCGTACGACGCTTGCAGATTGGTGATCGATAGCATGTGCTGTCCTTAATGCGCCGCCGGCGCCGTGGTTCCACCGTGTTCTTCGCTGCTGCCGCCCAGGTAGGCTTCGATCACCTTCGGATCGCATTGCACCATCGCGGGCGCGCCTTCGCAGATCTTCTGTCCGAAGTCCAGCACCGTGACGGTGTCGGACAACGCCATCACCACATCCATGTGGTGCTCGATCAGGATGATGGTGATGCCATGGTCGCGGATCTTGCGGATGATCGCCATCAGCTCCTTGATGTCGGGAGCGGTCAGGCCGGCCGCCGGCTCGTCCAGCAGCAGCAGGCGCGGGCTGAGTCCGAGCGCGCGGCCGATCTCCAGCAGCCGCTGTTTGCCGTACGGGAGATTGCGCGCCTCCTCGTCCGCCATCGCCGACAGACCGACGAATTCCAGAATGCTGGCGGCGCGTTCGCGCGCGGCGCGCTCCTCGCGCTTGTAGCGCGGCGTTTGCAACATCACGTCCAGCACGTTCGACTTGAAGGTGTTGTGCAGGCCGACCAGCACGTTTTCGGTGGCGGTCATCTCGCCGAACAGCTGCACGTTCTGGAAGGTGCGCGCCACGCCGCCCAGCGCGATCTCGGATGGCGTACGGCCCGAAATCACCGCGCCCGCGAACGAGACCTTGCCGTCGGTCGGCTTGTAGATCCCGGTCAGCACGTTCATCATCGTGCTCTTGCCCGAACCATTGGGGCCGATCAGTCCATGCACCGAGCCTTGGGCCACCTTCAGGTCGACCTGGTTCAGCGCCTTCAGGCCGCCGAACTGCATCAGGATGCGTTCGACGTCGAGCAGCGTCTCACCGGTTTTGCCGCCCTGCGCGCGGTCGAACGGTTCGACTCCGCTGGCCGCCACCGCCTTGGCATGCACGGCGCCTTTGCCGATAAGGCTGAACAGGAAGCCGATGATGCCGTCCTGCAGATAGTAGACCACGAACAGCGTCATCAAGCCGAACACGGTCAGGCGCCAGTCGACGATGTTTTCCAGCTTGTAGGAGAAGGCGGCCATGCCGATGGTGGCGATCAGCGGAATCAGCACGTCGCGCGGCGTCGAGCGCTTCTTCGCCACCATGAAGGCGGAGCCGATCACGCCCAGCACGGCGGCGGCGACGGCGATCTTGCGGAACAGCTCAATGTCCGCCAACAGGCTAGGCAGCATCACCACGATCAACGCGCCGATCAGCGATCCGGAGCGGGTCTTGCGGCCGCCCATGATCACCGCCAGCAGGAACAGGATGGTCAGCTCGAAGTTGTAGGTGTTCGGCGAAATATACTCCTCCGAATACGCATACAGGCTGCCCGCCAGCCCGGCGAAGCCGGCGCTGATGATGAAGGCGTACACCTTGTAGCGGTACACCGACACGCCCATGCAATCCGAGGCGATCGGACTGTCGCGCAGCGCCTCGAAGGCGCGGCCCAGGTTCGATTTCAGGATCCGGTGCACCACGATCAGCGACACCACCATCAGCGCGGCGCACATATAGTAGTACTCAACCTCGCTGAGCTTCTGGCCGAAGACCAGCGGCTTGGTGATCTTCAAGCCCATCGGCCCTTCGGTGAGGAAGGTCATCTCGTTGATCAGGATCTGGATGATGGTGCCGAAGGCCAGCGTCACCATCGCCAGATACGGGCCGGTGACGCGCAAGGCCGGCAGCGCGAGGATGGCGCCGAAGATGGCGGCGCTGCCGATGCTGACCGGGATCGCGACCCAGAACGGCGCCCCCAGCTTGAACACCATCACGCCGGTGGCGTAGGAGCCGATGCCGAACAGGCCGGCGTGGCCCAGCGACACCTGCCCGGTGTAGCCGACCACGATATCGAGCCCGAACAGCAGGATGGCGTAGATCAGGATGGTTTCAAACAAATGAATGTAGTACGGATTCGGAATCAGCACCGGATACAGCACCAGCACCGCCAGACCCACGATGCTCGCCGCGAGGATTTTCTTGTTCATGGATCAGACCTTTTTGATGGCGGCTTTGCCGAACAGGCCGGACGGCTTGATCGCCAGCACCAGCAACAGCAGCAGCAATCCCGGCACTTCCTTGTAGCCGGTCGAGATGTAATAGCCGGTCGTGGTCTCGGCGATGCCCAGTATCAGTCCGCCGACGATGGCGCCGACGCCGGAGGTCAGGCCGCCGATGATCGCCACCGCGAATGCCTTCAGGCCGAGCGATGCGCCCATGGTGGCGCCGGTCAGCGTCAATGGCGCCACCAGCACGCCGGCGAAGGCCGCCGTCGCCGACGACAGCGCATACGAAAAGGTGATGACGACGCCGGTGTTAATCCCCATCAGCCCCGCCGCGTCGCGGTCGTTGGAGGTGGCGACGACCGCCTTGCCGTAGATCGATTTGCGGTTGAAGATCTCGACCGCCGCCATCATGGCCAGCGCGCCGATCACCACCGCGAACTGCATCGGCTGCACGTTGGCGCCCAGGATATTGATCGGCGCGGAGCTGAGCGGCGACGGAAACGTCAGGTCGTCCTTGCCCCAGATGTTCTCGGCGACGTTCTTGAAAATGATGGCCAGCGCGATGGTCGACATGATCCAGCCGAATTCCGACTTGATCTTGATCGCCGGCCGCACGCCTATCCATTCGACGAACATGCCTTGCAGCGCGCCGAACACGATCACCAGGGGAATCATCAGCAGGTAGCTCATATAGGGCCCGCCGTGGATGGTGCCGACCAGGCTGAGGCCGACCAGCGCGCCGAGCATCAGCGATTCGCCCTGGCCGAAATTGAGTGTGCCGGAGGTGGCGAACGTAAGCTGGTAGCCGAAGGCGATGACGGCATAGATCATGCCGAGCGCGATGCCGCTGAAGACCAGTTGCAAGAGGATTTCCATGATTTCACCTTTGCTGCGGACGATAAGAAAAAGGCCAGGCTTGAATCCTCAAGTCTGGCCAGTGTTACAGCGGCGCGGCCTTACTTGGCCTGGACTACTTTGCCGTCCTTGACTTCACCGAAGACGGTGATGTCGGCGGTGATCGCCTCATGGTCGTCCTTGGAGTAAGGCTTGGCGTAGGTGGTGACCACGCCTTCGACCTTCTCGCTCAGGTTCTCCAGCGCGGCCTTGACCTTCGGACCGTCGGTCGAACCGGCCTGCTTGATGGCGGCGGCCAGCAGGTAGATCGAGTCATAGCCCTGTGCGGCCGACACCGGCGACGGCATGCGGCCGCCCGGCGGGTTGTAGGCCTTGACGTAGGCGTCGATGAAGGCCTTGCGCTTGGGCGTGGTGCCGTCCTGGATGAAGGTCTGCGGCATGCGGGTGCCGTTGCCGTTCTTGCCGGCGTTGTCGATGAAGTTGGCCATCGACAGGGTCCAGCTGCCGATCAGCGGCACTTTCCAGCCCAGTTTTTCCATGCCGTTGGCGATCTGCGCCAGTTCCGGGCCGATGCCGTAGGTGAGCACCACTTCGGCGCCGGCCTGCTTGGCCTTCAACAGCTGGGCCGTCATGTCGACGTCCTTGATGTTGTACTTCTCGATGGCCACCGCCGTCATTTTTTTCTCGGCCAGCGCTTTTTCCAGGTCCTCGCGGCCCAGCTGGCCGTAGTTGGTGGAGTCGGCCAGGATCGCGACCTTCTTGAACTTGCGATTATCGACCGCTTCCTTGATGATCATGTGCGACTGGATCTGGTCGTTGGCGGAATTGCGGAAGATGTAGTTCTCCGGTTCCTTGGCGAACTGCTGGGTGATGATGGAGCCGGTGGCGACGTTGTTCATCACCGGGATCTTGGCTTCCTGGTAGAAGCGCTGCGACGCCAGGGCGACGCCGGTGTTGATGTAGCCGACGGTGGCGGCGACTTTTTCCTTGTTGATGAGTTCCTGGGCGATCTGCACGCCGCGTTCGTTCTTGGCCTCGTCGTCGCGTTCGATCAGCTGGATCTGGCGCCCGAGCACACCGCCCTTGGCGTTGATCTCCGCCGCCGCCAGCTTGACGCCGTCGCGCATCGATACGCCCATCGGCGCGGAACCGCCGGTGAACGGACCGGCGACGCCGATCTTGATGGGGTCAGCCGCCTGGGAGGAAGCCGCGAAACCGAGTGCCATGCCTGCAACGAGCAATTTCAATTTGAAATTCATGTGTCATCTCCTGTTTACAACGTTTTTATAATAATCGCTTAGGTGTAAAACGCTTGGAAAATCGGCTGGAAAGTCGCCCCATCGATGAAACATTGTAGGTTAGTAGAACGACAGCAGCAACAGATAGATGTGCGGCATCGCAGCAAGCGCAAAGGCCGCGCGGATGTAAGCAAGCAGTAAGGATAAGGTGTATGGATCGTGTAGGGATCGTGCAGGGATTACATCGCCGGAGCGCGCTTCGCCAGCGCCCGGTGGGCGAAGCGCAGCTGCGTCTCGGCAAGCGCCTCGTTGCGCTCGAAGCCCATGGAACCGTCGCGCAGGCCGATGGCCATCGCCATCACCGCTTCAGGATACTCCAGATCGGCGGCTTTTTCGATCAATCGTCGCGCCGCCTGGTCGTCGCGCGGCACGCCGTCGCCACTGAGATACAGATTCGCCAGCATGAACATCGCCGCCGGCATCTGGCGGTCGGCGGCGAACTGCAGCCACTGCGCGGCGACTTTGGCGTCGCGCGCCACGGCCATGCCGTTCTTGTACATCATGCCCAGATAATAGGCTGCCAGCGGATCGCCGGTCCTGGCTGCGCCGCTGAACAGCTGGAAGGCCTTGGGCAGATTCGCCGGCGCCCGCGCGGAGCCGCGCAGGTAAAGGCGCGCTTCCTCGACCGGATTGGCGGCGATGGTGCCCGCCGCGCCGGCCATGCCGGCCGAACCGGCCGCTGCCAGCAGCAAGGCCGCGATCATGCTCCGCATGCGCGCCCCGCTCATTGCGACAAATCGATGGCGTACAAGGCAAAGCCCTTGCCGCCGCCATCGTCCTGTTTGAGTTGCGTGACCGACTTCAGGCCCGCCTCACGCGCCAGCTGCAGCATGCCCGGCGCCGAGTGGAACACCACCGCGCCTTTGGTCGCCACCGGCGCGAAACGCCAGCTGCGGGTGGCGCCGTTGCGCGCGCGCGTCAATTGTTTGGTGTCGCGGATGTAGGCGATCAGCACATCGCGGCTGGAATCCGGCGCGGCCAGCACGGTCTTGCCGCCGTCCAGGCCGGGGAATCCGCCGCCGCCGCTGGCCCGGTAGTTATTGGTCGCGACCAGGAATTCCTGCGACGGCGCGATCGCCGCACCTTTATAGTGCAAGGCGGTGATACGCTGGCCGAGCGGCTTGGTGACGTCGATCTGATAGGTGACGTCGGCGCTGGTCAGCATGTCGAAGTTGTAGCCGGCGAAGGCGGTGTTGACCAGCTCCTGCTGCGCGGCGCTGGACGGGTCGATCCGGTTGAAGCGCTCGGCCGCCTTTTCCAGCCAGGCCTTGAGGCCGGCGCCGTCTATCTTCACCGCGTGCAGCGCGTTCGGATACAGATACAGGTCGGCGGCGTTGTTGAGCGCCAGCCCGCCCGCCTTGACGTCGGTGTAGTCGCCGACGCCGGCCGCGCCGGTCTTGAACGGCGACGCCATCGACAGCACCGGCAGCGCCGCGTACTGCGGCATGCTGGCCTTGACGAAGTCCCGCACGTAGGCGGTCTGCGCCTGGTTGACCGGCTCGATGGCGCTGACGTCGCCCACATCGGCGAAGTACGACGCCATGCGGAAATCGCTGCTGCCGACCGGCGTTTGCACGTAGCGGATGGTGGCCGCGTGCTCGTCGGCGATCAGCGCGCCGATGGCGGGATCGGCGGCGACGTAGCTGCGGTCCGGATTCTGCGTGCCGCGCGCCTCGACCGTGGTGCGGCTTTTGTCGATGACCCAGGCCTTGCCGTCGTAGGCGAGGTGCAGGCCGATCACACCCAGGTGCTTGCCCCACAGGTTGGCCATCACGGCGGGCACGCCGCGCACCGTGCCCTTGACCTTGTCCACCTCCGGCAGGTTGAAGCCGGGCGTGGTGCTGGCGGCGTTGGGGAACGGCAGGTGGGCGTGACCGATCAGCATCGCGTCCACGCCCGGCACCTGCGCCAGGTAGTAATTGGCGTTTTCCATCTCCGGCGTGTACGGCGCGCCGGAGATGCCGCCGTGCGAGATGGCGACCACGATGTCGGCGCCCTGCGCGCGCATCTGCGGGATGTACTTCTCGGCCGATTCGCGCACGCCTTCGGCGTAGACTTTGCCGTCCAGCCAGCGCTTGTCCCACGACAGCACGCCCGGCGGCGCGAAGCCGATGATGCCGACCTTGATCGACGCCTTCAGCGGCTTGCCATCCGGCCCGGCGGCGGCGATCTCGCGCGTCAGGATGCGGAACGGTTCGAACAGCGGCCGCCTGGTCTTCAGGCTGTAGATGTTCGCCAGCACGATGGGGAAGTTCGGGCCGGCGCAGCGCGGCGCGTCGGCCGGCACGCCGTCGACGTCGAAACGGTTGCCGGTCACCTGGCTCAGATAGGCCAGGCCGTAATTGAATTCGTGGTTGCCGATGCCGGCGCCGTCGACGCCCAGCTGGTTCATGGCCTTGTAGATCGCCACCGTCTGGTCGCAGGCGACCGGCTTGACCAGCGCCTGGTAGTCGGCCAGCGCCGTGCCTTGCAGCGCGTCGCCGTTGTCGAGCAGCAGATTGTTGGGGAATTCGGCGCGCGCCTGCCTGATCAAGGTCGCGGTGCGCTCCAGGCCGATCGAAGGATCGGCCTGCAGCTTGTAATAGTCGTAACCCAGCACATTCGCGTGCAGATCCGTGGTCTCCAGCAGCGCCAGCGTGGCCTCGGTGCCGACCGGCGGCACGACACCGTGCGGCAGGCTGGAACAGCCGATCAGCAGAGTGGGCAACGCAAAATACGCTAAACGCATGGATCAACCAAAAAAAAGTTGCGGTTTTTTAGGCAACGGACCGATGCGCAACATCATACGCAGCGGGTTTCTTTGGATCAAGCATTTAAGTAGAAAGCACAATATTTTTGTTGTTTTGTGGTGAAAATGTCAGCTTTTCCCTGTCGCCGCGCGGCGCTGGGAGAGTGCCGCCGGCTAGGGTATAATCCGAGGTTTGATTGTAGCCATAGAAAAGAAGAAAACCATGGAAGCCGAACGCATCAACTCCCTCTCCGCCCTGCTCAGCGACCTCACGGCGCGCGAAGCCGAACTTCGGAGGTATCTTTGACTTCGATAAAAAGTCAGAGAAACTCGAACAAGTAAACGAAGAGCTGGAAGACCCTGCCGTCTGGAACGACCCTAAAAAGGCGCAGGACCTCGGCAAGGAAAAGAAATCCCTGGAAGCGATCGTGTTCGCCTTGACCAAGGCCGACACCGACCTTAAAGACATGGGCGACCTGTTCGCCATGGCCAAGGAAGAAGGCGACGACGACACGCTGGAAGCGCTGATCGTCGACGCGGAAGCCGTGCGCGTGGTCATCGAAGGCATGGAGTTCCGCCGGATGTTCAACAATCCGATGGACCCGAACAACTGCTTCATCGACATCCAGGCCGGCGCCGGCGGCACCGAGGCCCAGGACTGGGCGTCGATGCTGCTGCGCCAGTACCTGCGCTACGCCGACCGCAAGGGCTTCAAGGTCGAGATCATGGAGCAGTCCGACGGCGAGGTGGCCGGCATCAAGACCGCCACCATCAAGGTCGAGGGCGAGTACGCCTACGGCTTCCTGCGCACCGAGACCGGCGTGCACCGCCTGGTGCGCAAGTCGCCGTTCGACTCGGCCAACGGCCGCCACACCTCGTTCACGTCGCTGTTCGTGTACCCGGAAGTGGATGATTCGATCGACATCGAGATCAACCCCGCCGACCTGCGCATCGATACCTACCGCGCGTCCGGCGCCGGCGGTCAGCACATCAATAAAACCGACTCCGCGGTGCGTCTGACGCACGGCCCGTCCGGCATCGTCGTGCAGTGCCAGAACGACCGCTCGCAGCACCGCAACAAGGCCGAGGCAATGGAAATGCTGAAGGCGAAGCTGTACGAGATGGAACTGCGCAAGCGCATGAGCGAGCAGCAGAAGCTGGAAGATTCGAAGACCGACGTCGGCTGGGGTCATCAGATCCGCTCCTACGTGCTGGATCAGTCGCGCATCAAGGATCTGCGCACCAACTTCGAGACCGGTAATACCAAGGGCGTGCTGGACGGCGACCTGGACGACTTCATCTCGGCATCGCTCAAGCAAGGCGTTTAATGGCAAACCCGATGACCTCACCATCGCAGCGCGCGTTCATCTTCGACATGGACGGCACCATCGTCGACAACATGGCCTTCCACACCAAATCGTGGCTGGCGTTTTTCGAGCGTCGCGGCAAGACGCTGGACGCGGATGAATTCTTCCGCGCCACCGCCGGCCGCCAGGGTCACGAGATCATGAGCGCCTATATGGGTTCGCACCTGACCAAGGAAGAAAGCGCCGCGCTCGATTTTGAGAAGGAATCGCTGTACCGCGAGTTGTACGGCCCGCACCTGGCGGCGGTCGACGGCTTCGTCGACTTCATCGCCCGCGCCAAGGAGGCCGGCATCAAGCTGGCCGTGGCCACCGCCGCGCCGAACGAGAACATCGCCTTCACGCTGGACGGCCTGGATCTGCGCAAGGAGTTCCACGCCATCGCCGGCGCCGCCGACGTCGCGCGCGGCAAGCCGAATCCGGATGTGTTCCTGCTGGCGGCGGAGCGCAGCGGCGCCCTGCCCGTCAACAGCATCGTGTTCGAAGACGCGCCGCTGGGTGTGGAAGCGGCGCGCCGCGCCGGCATGCGCGCGGTGGTGCTGACCACCACCCTGCCGGCCGAAGCCTTCGCCGAATTCGACAACGTCATCGCCATGGCGCGCGACTTCAGCGAACTCGATATCGACGCGCTGTTCGCAGCGGCCACCAACTAATCATCACCTCAACCAGAAATACACCATGACTACGGATCTCCAAGAACAAGCAGCCGCTCCTGATGAAAACAAGATCATCGCCGAGCGCCGCGCCAAGCTGGCCGCCATTCGCGAACAGGGCATCGCCTTCCCGAACGACTTCAAGCCTGAGAACAAGGCCGCCGACCTGCACGCGCAGCATGGCGAGAAGACGCGCGAAGAGCTGGAAGCCAATCCGGTCAGCGTGGTGCTGGCGGGCCGCATGATGCTGAAACGCGAAGCCGGCAAGAAGGCCGCTTTCGCCACGCTGCAGGATTCGTCGGGCCCTAAAGCGGACGGCCGCATCCAGATCTACGCCACGCTGGACCTGACCGGCGAAGCCGCGATGGCCGCGCTGCACCACTACGACCTGGGCGACATCCTGGGCGTGGTCGGCACGCTGTTCAAGACCAAGACCGACGAACTGACCATCAAGGTCAGCGAACTGCGCCTGATCACCAAGTCGCTGCGCCCGCTGCCGGACAAGTTCCACGGCCTGGCCGACCAGGAGACCAAGTACCGCCAGCGCTACGTCGACCTGATCATGAACGAAGAGACCCGCCGCACCTTCAAGGCGCGCACCGCCGCGATCTCGTCGATGCGCCGCTTCATGGAAAAGAACGAATTCATGGAAGTGGAAACGCCGATGCTGCACGCCATTCCAGGCGGCGCGGCGGCCAAGCCTTTCATCACCCACCACAACGCGCTGGACATGCAGATGTTCCTGCGTATCGCGCCCGAGCTGTACCTGAAGCGTCTGGTGGTCGGCGGTTTCGACCGCGTGTTCGAGATCAACCGCAACTTCCGCAACGAAGGCGTATCGATCCGTCACAATCCCGAATTCACGATGATGGAATTCTACGCGGCCTATACCGACTACAAATGGGTGATGACCTTCACCGAAGAGATCATCCGCCAGGCCGCCGTCGACGCGCACGGCACCGCGACGCTGACCTACGGCGGCCGCGAGCTGGATCTGGCCAAGCCGTTCCACCGCCTGACCATCGTCGAAGCGATCAACAAGTACGCGCCGGGCTACACGCCGGAGCAGCTGACCGACGCTGAGTTCATCAAGAAGGAACTGCTGAAATTCGGCGTCAAGCCGTTCGCCACGGCCGGCCTGGGCGCGCTGCAACTGGCGCTGTTCGAGGAAACCGCCGAAGCGCAGCTGTGGGAACCGACCTTCATCATCGACTACCCGGCCGAAGTGTCGCCGCTGGCGCGCGCATCGGATACCGCCGCCGGCATCACCGAGCGCTTCGAACTGTTCATGGTTGGCCGCGAGATCGCCAACGGCTTCTCCGAGTTGAACGACGCCGAAGACCAATCGGCGCGCTTCCTGGCGCAAGTGGCGGCCAAGGACGCAGGCGACGAAGAGGCGATGTTCTACGACGCCGACTACATCCGCGCGCTGGAATACGGCATGCCGCCGGCCGGCGGTTGCGGCATCGGCATCGACCGCCTGATGATGATCATCACCGACTCGCCGAACATCCGCGACGTCCTGCTCTTCCCGCACCTGCGCCGCGAAGAGTAATAAAAAAGCCGCTCAATCGAGCGGCTTTTTCGTTTAAGGGATCATTTGATCACTGAATCACGCGGTAGCAAGGCGTGTAGGCCTTGCCGGCGAGTTTCATGCGGTGCTGCGCGACGAAGGAGGCCAGCAGTTCGTCCATCGGCCCCATGATCTGCTTGTCGCCGTGGATTTCGAAGTGGCCGTACTTCTCGATCGCGCGGATGCCTTCGTCCTTGACGTTGCCGGCGACGACGCCGGAAAACGCGCGTCGCAGGTTGGCCGCCAGCAGGTGCACTTCCTGGTTCTTGTGCAGGCTCAGGTTGCGCATGTTTTCGTGCGTCGGCGCGAACGGCTTCTGGAACTCCTGGTCGATCTTCAGGCCCCAGTTGTAGTAGTAGGCGTCGCTGCGCGACTTGCGGAATTCGCGCACCTGCTTGATCCCCGCCTGCATCTCGCGCGCCACCAGCTCCGGATCGTCGACGATGATCTTGTAGCGCTGCTGCGCTTCCGGTCCCAGCGTGTCGTGGATGAACTGGTTGATCTGCACGAAGTACTCGCGCGAGGTCTCCGGTCCGGTGAACACCAGCGGGAACGGGATGTCGGCGTTATCCGGATGCAGCAGGATGCCCAGTATATAAAGGATCTCCTCGGCGGTGCCGGCGCCGCCCGGGAACACGACGATGCCGTGGCCGGTGCGCACGAACGCTTCCAGCCGCTTCTCGATGTCCGGCATGATCACCAGTTCGTTGACGATCGGGTTCGGCGACTCGGCCGCGATGATGCCCGGCTCGGAGATGCCCAGGTAGCGGCCCGCGGCCATGCGCTGTTTGGCGTGGCCGATGGTGGCGCCCTTCATCGGGCCCTTCATCGCGCCGGGACCGCAGCCGGTGCAGATATCCAGCCCGCGCAGGCCCATTTGATAACCGACTTCCTTCGAGTAGTTGTACTCGGCGCGGTTGATCGAGTGACCGCCCCAGCACACCACCAGGTTCGGGTTGAGCATCGGCTTCAGCACCCCGGCGTTGCGCAGGATGTGGAACACGGCGTCGGTGATGCCTTCGGTCTTGGCCAGGTCGAATTCCGAATTGTCGGTGACCTCGTTGCTGACGAAGATAATATCCCGCAGCACCGCGAACAGGTGCTCGTGGATCCCTTTGATCATTTTGCCGTCGACGAAGGCGATCGCCGGCGCGCCCTTGATATCGAGCTTGATGCCGCGCTCGCGCTGCACGATGCTGATGTCGAACGACTTGTACCGCTCCAGCAGTTCCTTTCCATCGTCGATGGTGCTGCCGCAATTGAGCACGGCGAGTGCGCAGTTGCGGAAGATGTTATAGAGGCCGCCCTGGCTTGTGTCGAGCAGCTTGTTCACTTCCGCCTTCGAAAGGATCTCCAGCTGTCCTTCGGGCGAAATCAGGGTATCGACAACGTCATGTTCCATGATGCGTAAATCCTTATTCATATTCTGAGGGCCTGCAGTGCCAATATACGACAACTCGGCCTTTTTTGGGTCGGAGAATGCGCGCGCGGTTTATTAGCACAAATGACACAGCTTTGCAGGAAGCCCATCAAAAGGTGCGTCTGGACCGATTTGTAGATTAAAATGGCGCGCGCTGGATTCCTCACGAGGGAATACTATCCATTTTTTTGAACATAAATTAGGAGAAACCGCATGAGCGGTGCTACCACCACCAACACGGAAGTCGCTATCCCCGAATTCAAGCAGATCATGGGCCACCCTGCTCCGCTCTGGATGTTGTTCATGACCGAGTTCTGGGAGCGCTTCGCGTTCTACGGCATACGCTGGGCGCTGGTGCTCTACGTGGTCGCACAGTTCTACAATGGCGATGCCACCGGCGAGTCGCACGCCAACCTGATTTACGGATCCTATCTGGCGCTGGTGTACGCCGCCGCGCTGTTCGGCGGCTATGTGGCCGACCGCGTCCTCGGTTACCAGCGCTCGATCCTTGTCGGCGCCGCCTTCATGGCGGCCGGCCTGTTCATGATCGCCTTCCCCGACCAGACCGTGTTCCAGATCGGCCTGGCCACCATCATCGTCGGCAACGGCATGTTCAAGCCTAATATCTCGACCATGGTCGGCAAGCTGTATAGCACCGCCGATACCCGCCGCGATTCGGGCTTTACGATTTTTTACATGGGCATCAACTCCGGCGCGCTGGTCGCACCGGTCCTGACCGAGTGGCTGGCGACCGCCATCTTCGGCACCGGCGGCATGCCGGCCTATAAAGTGGTGTTCATGTCGGCCGGCGTCGGCATGCTGATCAGCCTCGTATGGTTCTTCATCGGCCGCCGCCAGCTGAAAGGCATCGGCGCGCCGGACGCGGTCAACGCCGATCCGAAACGCATGATGTACGTGATCCTGGGCTCGCTGTGCGTGATCCCGGTGGTGTACTTCCTGCTGGCCGCCGGCGCGCAAAAGCTGCAAGTGGTGCTGAGCGTGCTGTTCATCCTGCTGTCGGTGATGCTGATGGTCGAGGGGATCAAGAACGGCAAGGTCGCGCGCGACAAGGTGATCGCGATGCTGGTGATCTTCTTCTTCAATATCATGTTCTGGATGTTCTTCGAACAGGCGGGCAGCTCGTTCACCTTCCTGGCCGATAAGATCGTCGACCGCGAGATGTTCAACTGGACCTTCCCGGTGGCGTGGTTCCAGACCGTGAACTCGCTGGCGATCATCGCCTTCGCACCGTTGGTGGCCTTCGTCTGGATCGCCCTGCGCAGCAACAACCCATCGATCCCGCGCAAATTCGGCCTGGGCCTGCTGTTCAATGGCGCCGCCTTCGGCCTGTTGATGTACGCGCTGTCGATGCTGGTCAATATCGATAACAAGATTCCGTTCTGGACCCTGTTCATGGTCTACGTGCTGCAATCGGTCGGTGAGCTGTGCCTGTCGCCGATCGGCCTGTCGATGGTGACCAAGCTGGCGCCGACGCGTCTGGTCGGCCTGGGCATGGGCGGCTGGTTCCTGTCGACCGGTATCGGCAACAACCTGTCGGGCATCTTCGCTTCGGCGGTGAGCGGCGAAAGCGGCATGTCGGTGACGTCGGCGCTGTCCGGCTACACCTTCGGCTTCTACTCGCTGATGGCAGGCGGCGTGCTGCTGTTCCTGGTCGCTCCGCTGATCCAGAAGCTGATGCACGGCGTGAAGTAACCCCGCACGCTTCACAAATAGACGGCGCCTGCGGGCGCCTTTTTTCATGGACGTGATCAGCCACTACCGCGCCGGAGGAGTATCTACCCTGGGTGTCGTTATATTCTCCTTCTGGCAGACCTACTGAAATTTTTACTGAATTCTACTGAATGGAACTGAATCCCACTGACGTGGTTTTACTCAGTAGGAGTCAGCGCTGATGGACCACCTGCGCGACAGCGGCGCCGCCACCGATCCGGCCGAAGCGGTCGATGCCGCCGTGCTGCACTGGCTGGCCGCGATGAAGCAGGGCAGCGGGGCCGGCACGCCGGCGCCGCCCATGCCGAAGCCGCCGCAGCCGCCCACACCAGCGCATCTCGCCACGCCCGCGTCGCTGCCGGCGCCACATCAACCTTTCGCTCCGCAACGCGACGGCGGCACGGTCATCTCCATATCGCCGATGCTGGAGCGCCAAGTCGTCCCCGGTCCCGGCTGGACGGAGCCCGAACGCCGAAAATTCCGCTACCGGATCGAAGACGTCGCCTTCGACGTGCGCCGCACGCGGCGCTTGGGTGAGACAATGACTTCCGACTTAGTTCACGGACCGCCCACATGAAAACAATCGCACCGCTTGCCGTCGCCGTCTGTTTGTCGATGGCGGCCGGCGCCGCGCCGGCCCAGTCGCCGCCGCCGAGCCCGGATCCGGCCATGAAGCTGGTGCTCGATGCGCTGGAGTCCCTGGGCGGCAAGCCGGTGGAGTCCTTGTCGCCCGACGAGGCGCGACGGCAGCCCACCACCGCCGACGCGGTCGGCAAGCTGCTGCGCGCCGCCGGCAAGGGCGATGCGCCGGCACCGAATGTCACGCTGACGCCGTTGCAGATCGATGGCCCGCTAGGCAAAATCCCTTTATACGTCTACACCCCCGCCGATGCGGGCAAGGATCCGCTGCCGGTGCTGCTGTACTTCCATGGCGGCGGCTTCGTCACCGGCGGCACGCTGGCCTACGAGGCGTCGATACGGGCACTGGCCTCGCGTTCGGGCGCCATCGTGGTCTCGGTCGAATACCATCTGGCGCCCGAGCACAAATATCCCGCCGCGCCCAACGATGCATACGCGGCCTACCTGTGGGTGCTGGCACATGCGGCCGAATTCAATGGCGATGCCGGCCGCGTGGCGGTGGGCGGCGAAGGCGCCGGCGGCACGCTGGCGGCCGTGGTGGCGCAGATGGCGCGCGACAAACGCGACAAGCCGCCGGTACACCAGCTGCTGATCTACCCCATCCTCAACGACGATATGGACACCCCTTCCTATAGCGCCAACGCGCTGGCGAAACCGTTCGGCAAGGCGGCGATGACCTGGTATCTCACCCATTACACGGCGGCGCCCACCGATGCCGACGACGCCTACGCGATGCCGACCAAGGCGAAGTCGCTGCGGCGCCTGCCCTCGGCCACCATCATCACCGCAGCCGTCGATCCGCTGGCCAGCGAGGGACGCGCCTACGCCTATCGTCTGCAGAAGGACAAGGTCGCGGTGAGTTTCAAGGAGTACGCAGGCATGAGCCACGACTTCTTCGGCATGGGCGCGGTGCTGCCGGCGGCGCGGGAGGCGCAGGAATTCGCCGCCGAGCGGCTGAAACGCGCGCTGCGTTCGCAAGCCACGCCCGCCACGCCAGCCACGCAACGGGCGGCGCCGAACCGGCCGAACGCCGCCGCCCGCTGACGCCGTCCGCTACCTGCCTGCAGTTTGCAAGGGATGCAGATCCAGCCATGCCTGCAGCTTGTCGCCGGTGTCCGGTGGCAGATGCAGGCCCAGTTTCGAGCGGCGCCACAGGATATCCTGCGCGCTGCGCGCCCATTCGTAGCGACGCAGATATTCCACCTCGGCCGCATACAGCTCCGGCGCGATCTCCTCGCCCATGTCGGCGATCGCGGTGCGGTCACACAGCAGCGTGTGGACGCGAGTGCCGTAGGCGCGCGCATAGCGCAACGCCAGCAGCGGCGGCAGCCAGCTGTAGCGGCCCTGCACCGTGCGCGCCCAGGCGTCGAACTCCAGCACCGACTTGTTGCGCGGCTCGGCGCCGTACAAATCGCCGCCGGGCAGGCAGGCGTTGTGGGTCCAGCCGCCATGACGGTTGTCGAGCGACTTGGCGATCAGGTCGACCGCCTCCTCCGCCAGCTTGCGATAGGTGGTGATCTTGCCGCCGAAGATGCTGAGCATCGGTGGGCCGTCGCTGTCGACCTCCAGCCGGTAATCGCGGGTGACGGCCTTGGCGTCGGCGCCATCCTCCACCAGCGGCCGCACGCCGGAATAGGTCCACACCACATCGGCCGGCACGATGGGCTTGACGAAGTATTCGCTGGCCAGCTGGCACAGATAGGCGATTTCGTCCTCTCCGATGGCGACCTGGTTGGCGTCGCCGTGATAATCGAGGTCGGTGGTGCCGATCAGCGTGAAGTCGCGCTCATACGGAATCGCGAACACGATACGGCCGTCGCGGTGCTGGAAAATATAGGCGTTGTCATGCTCGAAGATGCGCTTGACGATGATATGGCTGCCCTTGATCAGCCGCAGATGGCCACCGCCCTCCTTGGGCAGCGCCTTGTGCAGGAAGTCCGCCGTCCACGGGCCGGCGGCGTTGACCACGTAGCGCGCGTTGACGCGGATATTCCCGCAACTGGCTTTGTACAGGTCCGCCTCCCAGCCGCCCGGCGTGCGCGCCAGCGACGTGCACAGGGCCTGGGTCAGGATGGTGGCGCCCTTCTCGCCGGCGTCGATCGCGTTCAGCACCACCAGCCGCGCATCGTCGACCCAGCCGTCCGAATAGATAAAGCCGCGCCGGAACTCCGGCTTGAGCGGCTTGCCAGCCGCGTGGCAGCGCAGATTGATGCCGGACGACGCGGGCAGCAGCTCGCGCTTGGCCAGCAGATCGTACAGCATCAGCCCGGCGCGGATCAGCAGCGCCGGGCGCTGGCCCTGGGCGTGCGGCATCACGAAGCGCAACGGCCGCATGATGTGGGGCGCGGCGCGCAACAGCACTTCGCGCTCGATCAGCGCCTTGCGCACCAGGTTGAATTCGTAGTACTCCAGATAACGCAGCCCGCCGTGTATCAATTTGGTCGACGCCGACGAGGTATGCGACGCCAGATCGTCCTTTTCACACAACACCACCGACAAGCCACGACCCGCCGCATCGCGCGCTATCCCGGCGCCGTTGATGCCGCCGCCCACTATCAGGACATCGCAATCGAGTATGTGCTGCGGTTCCGCCATTTGATCCCTTTGGAGCTGTATACCTGTACGTTACGACAAGTGACGCGAAGTAACAATAGGCATGATCTATAATCGCCCATACTTTTGCAACCGAGAGATGCTGTTTTGATAACCTCCATCCATCCAAGCCTGGCCAAGTGGCTGACCCGCCGTAATCTGATCCGCGCCGCCATCGGCGCCGGCGTCGCCGTACTGGCGGCCGGCGGCCTGCTGCTGGGCTATCTGCTGCTGTACGTCGCGCCCAATCTGCCGGCGCTGGACACCATCACCGACTACCGGCCCAAGATCCCGCTGCGCATCTACACCGCCGACAACGCCCTGATCGGCGAATTCGGCGAGGAGCACCGCGACTTCATCGCCATCAAGGACATGCCGGAGATGATGAAGAAGTCGGTGCTGGCGATCGAGGACAAGCGCTTCTACGAACATAACGGCATCGACTGGGTGCGCGCAATGGGCGCGGCCCGCGCCAACCTTGGCGGCGCGATGCGCCAGGGCGGTTCGACCATCACCATGCAGGTGGCGCGCAATTTCTTCCTGACGCGCGAGAAGTTCTACGGCCGCAAAATGAACGAGGTGATGCTGGCGATGAAGATCGAGGCGGCGCTGAGCAAGGACCAGATCCTTGAACTGTACATGAACCAGATCTATCTCGGCCAGCGCTCGTACGGCTTCGGCAGCGCGGCGCAGGTCTACTTCGGCAAGCCGCTGAAGGATCTGAGCGTGGCCGAGATGGCGATGCTGGCCGGCCTGCCGCAGAATCCTGCGCGCCACAACCCGGCGGTCAATCCCAAGCGCGCCAAGCAACGCCAGCGCGTGGTGCTGAAGTCGATGCGCGACCTGAACTACATCACCGAAGACCAGTACCAGAAGGCGCTGCACGAGACGCTGCACATCAGCCACAAGGGCCAGGAGTTCGACACCCACGCCGAATATGTGGCCGAACTGGCGCGCCAGGCGGTGTACGCGCAGTTCAAGGAGGACTCGTACACCAAGGGCATCAGCGTCTACACCACGATCCTGAAGGCGGACCAGAACGCGGCCTATGAATCGGTGCGCCGCAATGTGCTGAACTACGACCAGCGCCACGGCTATCGCGGTCCTGAGGCGTTCATCGAGCTGCCGGCCGGCGAGGAGGAGCGCGACGACGCCATCGAGGAGGCGCTGCAGCGCCGTCCGAGCAGCGATCGCCTGATCCCGGCCGTGGTGCTGGAAGCCGGCGCCAAGGCGGTCAAGGTGCAGAACCCGGGCGGCGAAGAGATCACCATCAGCGGCGACGGCTTGCGGCTGGCCGCCAATGCGCTGTCGGACAAGGCAAAGGACAATCTGCGCCTGCGTCCCGGCGCGGTGATCCGCATCATGCAGGGCGATAAAGGCGGCTGGTCGATCTCGCAGGTGCCGCAGGTGGCGGCGGCGTTCGTGTCGATCGATTCGCTGACCGGCGGCTATCACGCGATGGTCGGCGGCTTCGATTACAACCTGCAGAAGTTCAACCATGTGACGCAGGCCTGGCGCCAGCCCGGTTCGTCGATCAAGCCGTTCGTGTATTCGGCCTCGCTGGAGAAAGGCTTCTCGCCGCTGACGCTGATCAACGACGTGCCGCTCGACCTGACCGGCGCCGAAACCGGCAACGAGGCCTGGAGCCCGAAAAACGACGACGGCAAGTTCGATGGCCCGATCACCATGCGCACCGCGCTGTCCGAGTCGAAGAACGTGGTCTCGGTGCGCATCCTGCGCTCGATCGGCGTGGCTTACGCGCACAACTTCCTCGGCAAGTTCGGCTTCGACCTGGCCAAGCATCCGAAGAACCTGACCATGGCGCTGGGCACCGGCTCGGTGACGCCGGCGCAGATGGCGGCCGCGTACTCGGTGTTCGCCAACGGCGGCTACACCGTCGAGCCTTACCTGATCGCCAAGATCGTCGACGGCGACGGCAAGATCATCTCCGAAGCCAAGCCGCGCACCACGCTGCCGGACGACGCCCGCGTGCTCGATCCGCGCAACGCCTACGTCACCGACAGCCTGCTGCGCCAGGTGACGCGCACCGGCACCGGCGCCACGGCAGCGCGCCTGGGCCGCTCGGACATCGCCGGCAAGACCGGCACCTCCAGCGACGCGGTCGACGGCTGGTTCGCCGGCTATGGCGGCGGTCTGGTGGCGGTGTCGTGGATGGGTTACGACGATTCGAAATCGTTGGGCGGCAAGGAGTTCGGCTCCAGCGTGGCGCTGCCGATCTGGATCGATTACATGAAGGTGGCGTTGCCGGGCCGGCCGCCGCGCGATACGCCGGTGCCGGTCGGCCTGACCCAGGTCGATGGCGAGTGGCTGTACGACGAATTCACCGGCGACGCGGCGCGGCATACGCTGGATATCGACCAGACGCCGCCGGGCGCCGAGAACGTGGCGCCGGGTTCGGCGGGCGCCGACGGTGCCGCACCCGTGCCGGTGCCAGCGCCGGCGACACCCGGCGCGGAGAACATCGTGCCGGTGCCGACCGGCGGCCAGCGGCCGTCGCCTCCGCCGCCGTCGCGCTAAGTCAGGGCGCCAGGTAGCCGCGCATCATGCGCACGGTGCTGTCGGCGAAGCGGTCGGGATCGACCGCCGCCGCGCGGTACTTCCAGCGTTTGACGTACCAGTCCTGGAACATCGCCATGATGTGCGCCGCCATCAGGTCCGGGCTGCCGGTCGGCCGGACCGGCAGCTGGGCGATGACGTCGGCGAAGAGCGACTGCACGTACAGTTCCGATTCCTTGGCGGTGTTGCGTTGCGCAGCTTGCAGCACGCGCGAATCCATGAAGACGAAGTAGAACCACGGCTGCAGGATCTCGGAGATGTAGATCGAGGCGCGGATCAGCGCCTCCAGCTTGTCGAGCGGATCGGACACGGCGTCGAACAGGCGCGGCGTCTCGTGGGTGGCGTGGCGCACCACGTCCTCGATCATTTCCGCCAGCTGGTCCTTGTTGCTGATGTAGCCGTACAAACCGCCCATCGACAGGCCGGTTTCGCCGCACAAGTCGCGCAGGTTCATGGCGCGGAAGCCGACTTCGTTGGCCAGCTTGAAGGTGGCGTTGAAGATTTTTTCCAGATTCTCCAGCGCCGGCTTGCGGCGCTTGACCGTGATGCGCTCGGCATTGCGGTCCAAAAGATAGGTCCAGATATTGACGCCGTCGAGCGGGGTCATCTCCTGAAATTGCTGGAAGTTGAATTGCGCGAGCAAGGTTGTCCCTGTGGTTTATTTTTGTTTTGATTATAGCCCAGGGGCTAGGGCCCGTAACGGGCGATGAAATAAACGCCGGCGATCAGCAACGACGCGGAGCCGTACAGCTTCCAGACATGGCCCATCAACGCCTTGTGCAAATCCAGCTGCTGTTTCGCCAGCGCGGCGTTGAAGTATTCTCTCTGCTCCACCAGCGCGGCCGTAAAGTACGCCCGCTGCTCCGCCAGCGAAGCGTTGACCTGTTCTTTATGCTCCGACAAGGCGGCGTTAAAATGTTCTCTTTGCTCCGACAGCGCCGCCGTAACGTGCGCCATTTGCTCCGACAGCGCAGTCGTGAAATGCTCTTTTTGCTCCGACAACGCAGCCGTAAAATGCTCTCTTTGCTCCGACAGCGCAGCCGTAAAGTGTTCTCTTTGCTCCCATAGCGCGGTAGTAAAATATTCTTTCTGCATCGACAGCCCGAGCGTAAAGTGCTCTCTGTGTTCCGACAGCGCGGCGGTAAAGTGTTCTTTATGCGCGCTCAACGCGGCGATAAAATACTCTTTTTGCACCGCCAATCCCCCTTTGAATTCGTCTCTTTGCTGCGCATGCTCGCCGCGAAATTCGGCTCGCAGGTTGGCGAACTCCAGGCTATGTTCATGCAGTATCGCGATGATGCGTTGCACATCATCCTTGGTGGCAAAGCTGCTGCGAATGATCGCCAATTCAACCTCCACTGCCGCTATGCGTTTCTCCGTCGCGGCGAAACGGATCTCCACCCTCCCATGATAAGCACTGCGATCGTCATTTTCAATGCGTGTATTGTCTTCGTTGGCAGCCATGATCGCCCTCCGGTTGAAGGACCAACTTAGCACCGCGTTCCGCCGCCACGATTGAGCTACATCAGACAAAAAAAAGCAGCCACGAGGACTGCTTACTGTGTTGCTGCGCCAGATAGTGGCTTACTTTATTGTTGGTTAAAACTCTTCCCAGTCGTCCGCTGCGGCGCTGACCTTCTGCCTGGCCGAAGCCGCCGCTTTCAACGACGGACGCGGCGCGGCGGCGACCCGGACCGCAGGTGCAGCGGCCACGGCCGGCGCCGCCCGCGTCTTCCGCGCCGCCATCGCCGCACGCGGCGCGCTCGCCTGCTCCATGCGGAACACGCTCACCACCTGCGCCAACCCCGCCGCCTGCTCCTGCAGCGACGCCGCAGCGGCCGCCGCCTGCTCCACCAGCGCCGCATTCTGCTGCGTCACCGTATCCATCTGCCCCACCGCCATGTTGATCTGGTCGATGCCGGTGCTCTGCTCCTGCGTCGCCATGCTGATCTCGCCCATGATATCGGTCACGCGCTGCACGCTGGTGACGATCTCGTCCATCGTGGAGCCGGCCTCCGCCACCAGCTTGCTGCCGGCACCGACCTTCTCCACCGAATCGCCGATCAACTCCTTGATCTCCTTGGCCGCCGCCGCCGAACGCTGCGCCAGCGTCCGCACCTCGCCCGCCACCACCGCGAAGCCGCGTCCCTGCTCGCCGGCGCGCGCCGCCTCCACCGCCGCGTTCAGCGCCAGGATATTGGTCTGGAACGCGATCCCGTCGATGACCGAAATGATATCCACGATCTTGGACGACGACGCGTTGATCGAATCCATGGTCTCGACCACGCGCGCCACCACATCGCCGCCGCGCACCGCCACGCCGGACGCCGACGCCGCCAGCGTATTGGCCTGGCGCGCGTTATCCGCATTCTGCCGCACCGTCGACGTCAATTCCTCCATCGACGACGCGGTCTCCTCCAGCGAACTGGCCTGCTCCTCGGTGCGCGACGACAGGTCCAGGTTGCCGCTGGCGATCTGCGCCGACGCGGTCGCGATGGTGTCGGTGCCGCTGCGTACCTGGCCGACGATGCTGATCAAGCTGGTGTTCATCTCCTTCAGCGCCCGCAGCAGCTGGCCGGTTTCCTCGGTGGTCTCGACCTCGATGCGGCTGGTCAGATCGCCCGACGCGACGGTCTGCGCCACCCGCACCGCTTCGTTGATCGGCTCGGTGACGGCCTTGGTGATGTAGGCCGCGCAGCCGATGGCGATCAAGGCCGCGACCAGCGCCGCGATGACCATCTCCCATTCCGCCTTGCTGACCGCCGCCGTGCCCTCGCTGACGCTGGCGGCGGAAATCGCTTCATTGAGGCGCTCGATTTTCATCAGCGTCGCCTCGGCCTTCTGAAACAGCGGCCGCGACTGGTTGTACTGCGCATAGAATTCGACGAACAAATCCTTCTGCTTCTGCTCATCCTTGTTGCCCGCCAGCGAAGCGATGATGCCGCCGACCTTGTCGTCGACCGCCTTCCACGCCGCCCACTCGGTGTTGAACTGCTTCCACAGCAGCGACTCCTCGGCCGTCTGCGGCAGCGGCTCGTAGCGTTTCCAGCCGCGATCGATATTGCCCCAGGCCTTCTTGCGCATTTCCTGCGCCTCGGCGAACTTGTCCTGCGCCTGATAGTCGGTGGCATAGGTGCCGGCGAACAGCGTGCCGGCGGCGACGGCGGTCTGGCCCTCGCTCATCACCATCAAGCCCTGGATCGACGGCAGGCGCACCACGCCGATCTCGTTGACCGAATCGCCAACCTTGGCGATGCCCTTGTAGCCGGCCGCGCCGACCACCAGCAGCGCCACCATCATGATGCCGACCAGCGTCGCGAGTTTCCACTTGATGAGTAAATTCCTGAACATCCTGGGTCCCTGAAGTGGATTGGTTAGATTTGGTGATATTGTTCCTCACCACCAATATGCGGCCCCATCAAGGATGTCGTCAATCAGATTGTTGAACTGTGTGGCGCGGCGCGCACAGTATCGGCGTCAAGCGCCGACCACGCGGTTGCGGCCGGCGCGTTTGGCCTCGTACATGGCGGCGTCGCCGGCCGAGATCAGGCGGATCAGGTCGTACCCGTGCTCATCCGAGCAGACCACGCCCATGCTGGCCGTGTAGCGCACCGACAGCTTGTCCAGCTCGACCATCTCGCGCTCGATGCGGGCGCGCAGCCGCTCGGCCACGTTGATCGCCGCCGCCAGGTTGACATCGTCGAGCACCAGCACGAATTCCTCGCCGCCGAAGCGCGCCATCAGGTCGTGCGGCCGCAGCTCCATCTTCAGCAGCCGGGCCAGATGGCGCAGCACTTCGTCGCCGACCGGATGGCCGTGGCTGTCGTTGATGACCTTGAAGTAGTCGACGTCGATCATGATCACCGCCAGGCTGCGGCCGCCGCGCAGCGCGCGCAGCCCGACCCGCTTGCCCTGGATCTCCAGTCCGGCGCGGTTCAGCGCGCCGGTCAGCGCGTCCAGCGTCGACAGCCGCCGCAGCCGTTCGGAATAACGCCAGCTCACCATCATGATCAGGCCGAAGGCGATGCAGATCTGCGCCAGCGGAATCGCCAGCGTGGACAAGCCCATCACCAGCGAGCTGGCGCTGTCGGCCGGATCCGGATGCAGCAACATGTGCATGCCGCGCAGCAGCAGCCCCACGCCCAGCACGCTGAAACCGGCGACGCTGATGCCGGTGACGCGCAGCCGGCCGTGGCGCGCGATGGTGGCCGCGCACATCCAGTTGAGGATCGCAAAATAGAAGCCGCTAAAGCACAGCCGCGCGCGCAGGCTCGGCGTGACCAGCGTGTAATAGGCCGGCACCAGCAGCGCGATGGCGGTGATGACGGCGACCGTCCGCCAGGACAAGGTGCTGGAAAAATGCACGCGCAAGCCGCGCAGCACCAGCGCGATGCCGAAACCGATCACGCCGTAGCCGAGGATGTTGTCGACCACGACGGGCAGGCTGGGCATATTGGTCAGCGCCAGCCCGGCGCAGATCACCACATTGCCCCAGGCCCACCAGCGCTGCTCGGGCGGACTTTCGGTATAGCAGGCGGAAGCGGCCAGCAAGGCGGTCGTCAGCAACGTGACGCAAACTTGGACCAATATAAGAGTATCGAGATTGAGCACGCCGGAATCCATGATCAGGAAACGCCAATGTAGCGCAGCGGGTTGGATGATGCAAGAAAGAAACATAAAAAATCCGCAATAAAGCGGGCCGCGCAAACGGCGCGTATCGGTTAGAGTGATGGCTATCGCACTCTTACGCAAAGCACATGGCTTATCCAATTGAGCACAAGCTGGTGATCGGCATCGCCTCCAGCGCCCTGTTTGACCTGACCGAGTCGCACCGGGTCTATCTCGACAGCGGCGCCGAGGAATACCGCAAATACCAGGAACAGCATATCGACGCCATCCTGGACAAGGGCGTGGCCTTCCCCTTCATCCGCCGCTTCCTCAGCATCAACAAGCACTTCGCCAAGTCGCAGCCGGTGGAGGTGGTGCTGTTGTCGCGCAACTCGCCGGAAACCGGGCTGCGGGTGATGAACTCGATCGCCCATTACGGGCTGGACATCTCGCGCGCCTGCTTCGTCACCGGCAAATCGCCGTACACCTATCTGCCCGCGTTCAACACCTCGCTGTTCCTGAGCGCCAACGAGGAGGACGTGCGCAACGCGCTGGCGGCCAATTATCCGGCCGGCCTGGTGCTGCCCTCGCGCACCGAGGACGACGACGACACCGAATTGCGGGTCGCCTTCGACTTCGACGGCGTGATCGCGGACGACGAATCGGAAACCGTCTTCAAGCGCAACAACGACGTCGACGAATTCCATGCCCACGAGCGCGAGCGGGTCGCCATCCCGCATCAACCGGGGCCGCTGGCCGACCTGTTCCAGAAGCTGTCGCTGATGCAGCGGCTGGAGGAGCGGGCGCAGCGGCGCGATCCCGCGTATCAAAAGATCCTGCGCATCGCCATCATCACCGCCCGCAGCGCGCCGTCGCACGAACGGGTGGTGACCACGCTGAAAAGCTGGGGCGTCTCCGCCAACGAGACGTTTTTCCTGGGTGGCATGGAGAAAGCGCGGGTGCTGGGCATCTTCAAGCCGCACATCTTCTTCGACGATCAGCTCAGCCACCTCAAGTCGGCCGGCGGCAACATCCCGATGGTGCACGTCCCGTTCGGCATCGCCAACCGGCCTGTGGGTCAAGTCTGACATTCGTCTATAATGTCGGGCAGCGGCGTTGCCACTCGGGCGGTGCCTTGATAACCGTGAATGTGTGTTGTGTCTTCAGCCTTAATTAAATCCATTCCCAAACCTGGTACCCGCTACGCCCTGCCTACGCTGCACGGCTCGTCGGACGCCTACGCATTGGCGCTGACCGCGCTCGAACTCAAATCCCAGGGCCGCATGCTGGCCGTGATCGTGGCCAACGCCAGCGACGCCCAGCGCCTGCGCGACGAAATTCCATGGTTCGGCGGCCCGGAGCTGCGCTGCCACCTGCTGCCGGACTGGGAAACCCTGCCTTACGACGCCTTCTCGCCGCACCAGGACCTGGTGTCCGAGCGCCTCGCCACGCTGCACGAAATCTCCAGCGGCCAGTGCGACGTGATGCTGGTCCCGGCCACCACCGCGCTGGTGCGCATGGCGCCGCCGTCGTTCCTGGCCGCCTACACCTTCTTCTTCAAGAAGAACGAATCGCTGGACGAGGCGCGCCTCAAGTCGCAACTGACGCTGGCCGGCTACACCCACGTCACGCAGGTGATGTCGCCCGGCGAATACTCGGTGCGCGGCGGCTTGATCGACCTGTTCCCGATGGGATCGGCCCTGCCGTACCGGCTCGACCTGTTCGGCGACACCATCGAAACCATCCGCACCTTCGACGCCGACACCCAGCGCTCGCTGTACCCGGTCAACGAGGTAAGGCTGCTGCCAGGCCGCGAATTCCCGATGGACGAAACCGCGCGCACCACCTTCCGCAGCCGCTGGCGCGAGCAGTTCGAAGGCGATCCTTCGCGCTCGGTGGTGTACAAGGACATCAGCAGCGGCATCGCCTCGGCCGGCATCGAATACTACCTGCCGCTGTTCTTCGAAGAGACGGCGACGCTGTTCGACTATCTGCCGCAAGGCGCTGTGCTGTCGCTGGTCGGCGATATCGACGCCGCCATCAAGCGCTTCTGGACCGACACCGGCTCGCGCTACCGCTTCCTCAAGGCCGACCGCGAGCGCCCGATCCTGCCGCCGGAATCGCTGTTCCTGTCGGACGAACAGTTCTTCACGCTGGCCAAGCCCTACGGCCGGCTGACCATCTCCAAGGACGCCGACAGCGGCGCCTCCGAGCTGTCGGCGCCGGTGCCGAACATCGCCGTCAACCGCCACAGCGAAGACCCGCTGACCAACCTGCGCGCCTACCTGCTGCAGGCCGGCCGCCGCGTGATGATCTGCGCCGAATCCAACGGCCGCCGCGAAACGCTGCAGCAGTACTTCAACGAATACGACCTCGATCTGACGCCGGTCGAGGGCTTCGACGGCTTCGTCGGCTCCGACGCCAAGTTGATGCTGGGCGTGGCGCCGCTGCACGCCGGCTTCGAGCTCTCCGACGGCAAACAGAATCTGATCTTCATCACCGAAACCGAGCTATATGCCGGTTCCGGCCGCCGCGTCGGCAAGAAGAAGCAGGAAGCCGTCACCCAGGTCGAATCGATGGTGCGCGACCTGTCGGAGCTGAAGATCGGCGATCCGGTGGTGCACATCAACCACGGCATCGGGCGCTACATGGGCCTGACCAGCATGGACCTGGGCGAAGGCGACACCGAATTCCTGCACCTGGAGTACGCCAAGGAGACCAAGCTGTACGTGCCGGTCTCGCAGTTGCACGTGATCTCGCGCTACTCCGGCGCCTCGCCGGACGACGCGCCGCTGCACACGCTGGGCTCCGGCCAGTGGGAAAAGGCCAAGAAGCGCGCCGCCGAGCAAATCCGCGACACCGCCGCCGAGCTGCTCAACCTGTACGCCCGCCGCGCGCTGCGCCAGGGCCACTCGTTCGAATATTCGGCGCACGACTACGAACGCTTCGCCGACAGCTTCGGCTTCGACGAAACCCCGGACCAGCAGGAAGCGATCAACAACGTCATCAAGGACATGACGTCCGGGAAGCCGATGGACCGGCTGGTGTGCGGCGACGTCGGCTTCGGCAAGACCGAGGTGGCGCTGCGCGCCGCCTTCATCGCCGTCATGGGCGGCAAGCAGGTCGCGATCCTGGCGCCGACCACGCTGCTGGCCGAACAGCATGCGCAAACCTTCGCCGACCGCTTCGCCGACTGGCCGGTGCGCATCGCCGAGATGTCGCGCTTCCGTACCGGCAAGGAGATCGCGCAGGCGATCAAGGGCATGGCCGACGGCACGCTGGACATCATCATCGGCACCCACAAGCTGCTGTCGGACGACGTCAAGTTCACCCGACTGGGCCTGGTCATCATCGACGAGGAACACCGTTTCGGCGTGCGGCAGAAGGAAACCCTGAAATCGCTGCGCGCCGAAGTCGACGTGCTGACGCTGACCGCCACGCCGATCCCGCGCACGCTGGGCATGGCGCTGGAAGGCCTGCGCGACTTCTCGGTGATCGCGACCGCGCCGCAAAAGCGGCTGGCGATCAAGACCTTTGTGCGCGGCGAGAACGAATCCATCATCCGCGAAGCCTGCCTGCGCGAATTGAAGCGCGGCGGCCAGGTCTACTTCCTGCACAACGAGGTCGAGACCATCCAGAACCGCATGGCGATGCTGACCGAGCTGCTGCCGGAGGCCCGCATCGCCGTCGCCCACGGCCAGATGCACGAGCGCGACCTGGAAAAGGTCATGCGCGATTTCGTCGCGCAGCGCTTCAACATCCTGCTGTGCACCACGATTATCGAAACCGGCATCGACGTGCCGACCGCGAACACCATCATCATGCACCGCGCCGACAAGTTCGGCCTGGCGCAGCTGCACCAGCTGCGCGGCCGGGTCGGCCGTTCGCACCACCAGGCGTATGCCTACCTGCTGGTGCACGACGTTCAGTCGCTGACCAAGCAGGCGCAGCGCCGCCTGGACGCGATCCAGCAGATGGAAGAACTGGGCAGCGGCTTCTATCTTGCGATGCACGATCTGGAGATCCGCGGCGCCGGCGAAGTCCTCGGCGACAACCAGTCCGGCGAGATGACCGAAATCGGCTTCCAGCTGTACTCGGACATGCTGAACGAGGCGGTGCGCTCGCTGAAGGCCGGCAAGGAGCCGGACCTGGCGGCGCCGCTGGCCACCACCACCGAGATCAACCTGCACGTGCCGGCGCTGCTGCCGGCCGATTTCTGCGGCGATGTACACGAACGCCTGTCGATCTACAAGCGCATGGCCAACTGCAACGTCCTGGACAAGATCGACGACATGCAGGAAGAGATGATCGACCGCTTCGGCAAGCTGCCGGACCCGGTCAAGGCGCTGATCGAGACGCACCGTTTGCGCATTTCCGCCAAGACGGTCGGCATCATCAAGATCGACGCGCACGGCGAAGCGGCGACGCTGCAGTTCATGGCCAAGCCCCCGATCGACCCGATGCGCATCATCGAACTGATACAGAAGAACCGCCAGATCAAGCTCAATGGCCAGGACAAACTGAAGATCACCGCCAACATGCCGGACCTGACCGCGCGCGTCACGCAGATCAAGGCCGCCATCAAACAGTTGACCGCATGAGCATACCAACGTACCTTGGGCGCTTAGCCCAAACAACGCTAATTCTATGAAAACCGCAAAAAACGCAATGAACCTGGTATTACAGGGCCTGGACGACTGTCAGGCCCGATTGGAGCGCATCGCCGCGCTGACCGCGCCGAAAGCCACCAAGTGGATCGGCGAACGCGCGCTGCGCTGCGAAGGCATCACCTTCTCGCCGGCGCTGCGCCAGACCATCGAAGTGGCCGCCCAGGCGGCCCAGCTGGACGCCACCTATTCCATCGGCATGCACAAGATGAGCGAATTCAAGCTGGTCGCGATGGACATGGATTCGACGCTGATCACCATCGAGTGCATCGACGAAATCGCCGACATGCAGGGCTTGAAGAAACAGGTCTCCGAGATCACCGAAGCGGCGATGCGCGGCGAACTCGATTTCGCCGAGAGTCTGAAACGCCGCGTCGCGCTGCTGGAGGGACTGGACGCGTCGGCGCTGGAGCGCGTGTATGAAGAGCGCCTGCGCCTGTCGCCCGGCGCCGAAACGATGCTGGCGGCGGTCAAGAAGGCCGGCCTGAAAACGCTGCTGGTCTCGGGCGGCTTCACCTACTTCACCTCGCGCCTGAAAGAGCGTCTGGGGCTGGACTACACCCACGCCAACGAACTGGAGATCGTCGACGGCAAGTTGACCGGCAAGGTGGTCGGCAACATCGTCGACGCCGATGAGAAGATGCGCACGGTGGAACGCGTGTGCGACGAATTGGGCATCATGCCGTCGCAGGCGATCGTCATGGGCGACGGCGCCAACGACTTGAAGATGATGAGCATCTCGGGCATGTCGGTGGCGTTCCGCGCCAAGCCGGTGGTGCGCGAGCAGGCCAACGTCTCGCTCAATTTCGTCGGCCTGGACGGCATCCTGCCGCTGCTCACCTAGCGCTCGAACAAGGCTCCCCGAAGCAGAGCGGCACCGATGCCGTCACGCTCGATGCCAGCGCGCGGCCGCTCAGCCACGCATCCTCCGCGCGACCGCCCAGAAGCCAGTCGCCGCACAATCCCACGCGCACGGCGGGAATCCACACCGCGCGCCGGCTGGATTCGGCGGCGGCCTTGGCATACAGCCACCGATGCACGCTCACCGCACCCGGCGCCGGGCCGCCGAGCGCCCGGAACGCCGCCACCATCGACGCCGCCACCTCGCTGTCCGGCGTGTCGATATGCGCCGCGCTCCATTCGGGGCTGGCCTGCGCCACCCACACCTCGCCGCCCTCGCGGCCAGGCTTGGAACTGTCGCGCGCCAGCCAGCGCAACGGGCCTTCATTGACGAACGCCGCGTCGTAGCCCGGCGCATGGCGCTGCGCCAGGCGCAGCGTAACGCTCCAACATGGCTGCATCACAGCCTCAGAAGCCAGTTGCGCCGTCAGCGGCAGCAGCGGCTCCAGCAGCTCCGCAGCCTGCTGCGGCGGCACGGCGAACAGCACCGCATCATAGTGCTCCGGGTGCAGGCCATGTTCGTCCGACCGCAGGCGCCAGCCGGCGTCGTCGTGACGCATGTGGCGTATGGTGACGCGGTTCCTGATCACCAGGCCTGTGGCCAGCCAGGACGCGGGCGCGTTCATGCGCGGCACGCCGACAAAGCGCGCGGTGCTGCGCTGCTCAAGCGCCGGCGCATTGCCTCCGATCACGGCCAGTCGCGGCTCCCACAAGCCCGCCACGCCAGCCGCCTCCCAGCGCGCCACCTCCTCGCTGAAGGCCGGATCGCGCGCCGTGAAATACTGCGCGCCATGATCGCACTGCCAACCCTGCCCGCGCCGCGTTCCCATGCGGCCACCCGGCTGCGCGCCACTATCGAACACCGTCACCATATATCCGGTCTCCTGCAACTGCCTCGCGCACGACAGCCCCGCGAGCCCGGCGCCTATCACCGCGATGTGCGGCCGATTCGTCGTCATGATGCTAATCCTTGTCCCTATAATGACGGAAGTATAAGGACAAAGCCGCCTCGCACGGGCGGATTCCCTGCTATTATCGGTTCAATTTCGGTTCAAATAGTGTAGGAGCTCCCCCGTGGACGGATCAAACTCAAAACCTGCCGGCTATCGCAGCGGCGTCGCCGCGCGCATGGCCGGCTTGCCGGTGGAGACGCTGCGCGTCTGGGAGCGCCGCTACGGCGTATCGGACGCGGGCCGCTCGCCGCACGGCCAGCGCCTGTATTCCGCAGACCAGGTGCGGCGCCTGAACCTGATCAAGCGCGTGGTCGACCTTGGCCATGCGATAGGCACCGTCGCGCAGCTGTCGGAGACACAGCTGCGCGACCTGGCCGGGACGGCCCAACCGGTTCAGGAAGCCATGCCGCGCCAACTGCGGATCGCGGTGGCCGGCGCGGCACTGGCCCGGCGCCTGGCGGCCATCACCACCATGCCGGAACTCGACATCGTCGCCCACTGCCCGCAACTGCACGGCGCCGCCACCGCGCTGATGGGCGCAGAAGCGGAGGTTCTCCTGATCGAAGAAACCGAGATGACTTCCGACGCCCTGCCCCTGATACTGGCGGCGCAACGCGCGACTCAGATAGCGGCAGTGGTGGTCATGTACCGCTTCTGCGACAGCGCCACGGTGCGCAGGCTGCGCGAGCACGGCTACCTGGTGGCCCGCGTGCCCGCCGACGCCGCCGAAATCGCCATGCTATGCGGCACCGCGCTGGCGGGCGCAGGCAGACCGCTGCCATTGCCGCCGCCCGCGCCCCGTCGCAGGCTGGACGATCAGGCGCTGGCCGCGCTGGCGGCGGCATCGACCACGATCAACTGCGAATGCCCGCGCCATCTATCCGACATCCTCATCATGCTGGGAAGCTTCGAGCGCTACAGCCTGCAGTGCGCGTCGCGCAACGCGAGCGACGCAGCACTGCATCAAGAGCTGAACCGCTCGGCCGGAATGGCGCGCGCGATCATGGAACAGGCGCTGGAACGCCTGGCGCTGGCCGAAGGCTTGCCGCTGCCGACCACACTGGCCGAGCAATGAACCGCTTTTGAAGCGCTATTGCCCGACAAATCGCAGCAACACCGGTTCAACGCGACATAAAATGGCGGCATGAGCAATCTACCCACACTTCGCTTGATCCTCGGCGATCAGCTCAACTGCCAACACAGCTGGTTCGCCGAACTCCGCGACGACGTCATCTACACGATGATGGAGGTACGGCAGGAAACCGACTACGTGCTGCATCACGCGCAAAAGATCATCGCCATCTTCGCCGGCATGCGCGATCTGGCGCGCCGTCTGCGAGAAGACGGCCATCGCGTGCACTACCTCAGCATCGACGACGCCGACAACACCCAATCGCTGCCCGACAACCTGACCATGCTGCTGGCCCGCCACAACGCCGGCGCCTTCGAATGGCAGGCCCCGGACGAATGGCGGCTCGATCAGCAACTGGCCGCCTATGCCGCGACGCTGACCATCCCCGGCAGCATGGCCGACACCGAACACTTCTACACCGCCCGCGACGAAGCCGCGCAACTGTTCGCCGATCGCCCGACCTGGCTGATGGAATACTTCTACCGCCGCATGCGCACCCGCCACGACATCCTGATGCAAGGCATCGGCAAACCCGCCGGCGGCCAATGGAACTTCGACCACGACAACCGCGAAGCATGGAGCGGCATCCCATGGGAGCCGGCCGACGTGCGCGTCTCTCACGACCACAGCGCGCTATGGCAAACGATCCAGGACGCCGGCATCGCCAGCTTCGGCGAGCCGCAAGCAGCGCGCTTCGGCTGGCCGCTCAACCGCGACGAAGCGCTGCAACAGCTGGAACGCTTCGTGCGCAGCGGACTGCCGCACTTCGGCCGCTTCCAGGACGCCATGAGCAGCAAGGCCTGGCGGCTGTTCCACTCGCTGCTATCGTTCGCGATGAACAGCAAGATGCTCGATCCGCAAACGGTGGTGAACCGCGTCGAACAAGCATGGCGCGACGGCGACGTCCCGCTGGCGTCGGCCGAAGGCTACATCCGGCAGATCCTGGGCTGGCGCGAATACGTGCGCGGGGTGTACTGGCACCGCATGCCCGGCTACGAGAAGAACAACACCTTCGGCCACACGCTGCCGGTGCCATGGTGGTTCTGGAACGGCGAGACCCGCATGCGCTGCATGGCGCGCGCGATCGGCGACTCCCTGGAGCACGCCCACGCGCACCACATCAACCGCCTGATGGTGATCGGGAATTTCGCGCTGCTGGCCGGGCTGGAGCCGGAGCAGGTGCACCAATGGTATCTGGGTATCTACATCGACGCCTTCGAATGGGTCGAGCTGCCGAATACGCTGGGCATGAGCCAATACGCCGATGGCGGCCTGCTGGCCACCAAGCCCTACGTATCAAGCGCCGCCTACATCGACCGCATGAGCGACTATTGCAAGGGCTGCCATTACGACAAAAAATCCCGCACCGGCGAGCGCGCCTGCCCGTTCAACGCGTTGTACTGGGACTTCTTCGACCGCAACCGCGAGCAGCTGGCCGGCAACCACCGCCTCGGCATGGTCTACCAACAGCTGCGCAAGATGCAACCCGAAGCCATCGACGCGCTACGCGCCCGCGCACAACACCTGCGCGATAATCTCGAAACGATGTAATTGCCTGGTTCTGGATCGGGCTGGCGTCCCGTCAGGATTGGATAAACGCGAGCAGGTCGGGGTTGAGGACGTCCGCGTGAGTGGTCAGCATGCCATGCGGAAAGTCAGGGTATGCCTTCAGCTTACCGTTCGCGAGCAGGTCGACCGCGCGCGGCACCGCACTGCCGAACGGGACGATCTGATCGTCCTCGCCATGCATAATCAGGACCGGCACAGTGATCTTCTTCAGATCTTCGGTGTAGTCCTCGAGCCAGGAGGAGACGGTCTCGTAATGAGCGAGGGCGCCGCCCACCATGCCTTGACGCCACCAGTTCGCGATCACCGCCTCAGACGGCTTGGCACCGGCACGGTTGAATCCGTAGAACGGCCCCTCAGGGACGGCCCGGTAAAACTCCGACCGGTTGCCAAGAATGCCTGACTTAACCGCGTCGAACCACTCCTGCGGCTGACCGGCAGGGTTCGCGTCGGTTTTCACCATGTTCGGCGTCAACGAGGCCACCAGCACTGCCTTGGCGACCCGTTCCTGATAGCGAGCGACGTAGCGGGCCACCTCGCCGCCGCCGGTGGAGTGCCCAATGTGGATCGCGTCGCGGACGCCCAGCTGTTCGGTCAATGCAGCGAGGTCGGCGACCCAGTGGTCCATGTCGTTGCCGGTGCCGACTTGCTCGGACCGACCGTGTCCACGCCGGTCATGGGCGATCACCCGGTAGCCGTGGTGAAGGAAAAACATCATCTGAGCGTCCCAGTCGTCGGCCGACAGGGGCCAGCCATGGCTGAAGACGATCGGCTGACCGGTCCCCCAGTCCTTATAAAAGATTTTTACGCCGTCCGGAGTGGTGATTGTAGGCATCGCAGGTACCTCCAATAAGAGATTGATTGAAGTGTTGGTGCTCCTGGCGCTTGAGCACTCGGAATGGAGGTTTTAGAATACACCTGCGGGTGGATTCCGTTTTTAATTTGTGGGTGTTTTTTGACCGTTAGCGATCCAATGTGCCGTAGCCCATCGAGCCGCTCTTGGCTATCGGAAATGAATTCATCGGCAGCGTGCGTACATGAGTGATGACCGGGGTTCGTCATCCAGATTGGGGAGCATCATGTGTCGCTTAAGCTCGCCTTCGCGGACGAAGCCGGCTTTTTCCAGAGTGCGCGCGGATGCTTGGTTTTCCGTATCGCACGTCGCCTGTATCCTGAAGTATTCGGGAAGCGCCAGCGCCGTGTCGCAGAACGCGGTGATTGCCTCGGACATCAGCCCGGTCTTCCAGTCCTTGCGCTGCAACACGTATCCGATATCGATGGTGTGCGGCTGGAGGCGCGCTTCCAGCATGCCGATGGGGAGATCTTCGTTTTCATGGCGGGCCAGGATGTAGGCGCGACTGCGGTCTTCGGCCCATCCTTTCATGCAGTAGGCGACGAAGGCTTCCGTCTCAGCGAGCTGCGACTGCGGGCGCCATGTCATGTAGCGTGCCACCTCAGGATCTTGCGTGTACGCGTTGAACAGGCCTGCGGCATCCGAATGGCGCGGCTCGCGCAATATCAGTCGTTGTGTACGCAACGTATCCGGAAGAGATGTGCTCATTTCACTGCGGCCTTTTCACACGCATCGACGCTGAAGCTCAAGGCGGTCGCATAGCTATTTTTCGAATATCGCGTTATCAAAAGGCTTTGGGCAGTGTTGTAGCTGCCGCCATTCAACGCCTTATCTATAAAACACACCTCCAGATCTTCGATGCCGTCGCCATTGGCGTCGCGTCGGTTTACGATGATCATTTCGTAAAACCAGTCGCCTGGAGTATCGAATACAAGATCGTCATCCGTCGCTTTGCTCGGCGTCATGCCGAAGTCCGAGAACGTGCGTTGCGCTGACGTCCTGCGCGGACCGAAGGAACTGCGGATGCTGGCCAGGTCGAATTGCTCCGTCAGCAACCGCCCCAGATCCTGCTTGGGGAAATAGCTTACGACGGGGGCCGAATGCGCTGCACTCGCCAGCACCAGCGAGACCAGGCCGCACAAGAAAAGACGGCTCCTCATCAGCCGGGATTCTTCGGCGGGCGAATACCGGTGTACTGCGCCGATGCCAGCTTCCACTGGCCGCCCTCTTTGACCGCGAGATAGCCAGCGCGGAACGAGAAGCTGCGCTTTTCGCCGTTGACCGTCGCGGAGCCGGTCAGATTCACGATCACCGAGGCGGCGTTGCCGAAGACCCGTACCACCGGCTCCGATGCGATGAAGCGCTGCGGGTCGCCCTTCTTCCTGGACGGCTCGTAGAAGCCGAGCACTTTTTCACGCGGATCGACCTCGCCGGCCGGCGAGACTTCGATGAAGTCGCGCGTCACCACCGCGTCGATCTTCTGCGGTTCGAAGCCGATCTGGGCGTCGGAGTAGCTCTGCACCAGTTGCAGCAACGCTTGCTGCGGGCTTTCTTCGGCCTGGACGGCGGCGGAAGCGACCGCCACCACCATTATCAACAACAATTTACGAACATCGATCATGGGACTCTCCTGGCGACGACCGCTCCAATTGGCGGTCAGCCACACGATGCTGCCAGAAGATTATTTTTTAGGCAAGCCCTTTAGTCTTTTTGCCGAAGCTGTTGCGGCAAGCCGAACATCACGATCAATGCGCACAGCAGCGTGGCGCCGCCGATCACGTACAGCGCCGGCGTGGTGCTGCCGGTCAGGTCGCGCACCCGCCCCACCATCACCGGGCTCACGATGCCGCCCAACTGGCCCAGGGTGTTGATCAGCGCTATACCGCCCGCTGCGCCGGCGCCTGTCACCAGCTTCGGCGGCAGCGCCCAGAAGGCCGGAATCGCCGCCACCACGCCGGCGCCCAATATACCCAGCGACACGATCAGCAAACCGGTCTGCTTGTCGAAGATGCCGGCGCTGAAGAAGCCCAGCGACGCCAACACCAACAAGGCCACGACATACTTGCGCCGCTCACCGCTGGCGTCCGACAAGCGCCCCACCACCACCATGCTGACCGCGCCGCATATATACGGCACCGCCGTCAGCAGGCCGATGATGGTCGAACTCTGCGTGCCGGCGCTGCGGATCAGGTGCGGCGCCCAGAAGTTCAGGCCATACGACGCCACCTGGATCAGGAAGTACACCAGCCCCAGGGTCAGGAACCCCGGCGTCTTGATCGCGCCGAGCAGTGAATGACCGCCGCTCTTCGGCGCGCCTTCCGCGATGCGGCTGCGCAGCAGCGTCTTCTCCTCCGACGACAACCAGCCCGCATCCTCGACGCGGTCCTTCAACTGGCTCAGCACCACCAGTCCCAGCGCCACGCACGGCAGCCCGCCCAGCACGAACAGCCAGTGCCAGCCGCGTATGCACATCACGCCGTCCATCTGGCCGAGGATCAGTCCCGACATCGGCGCGCCGATCAAGCCGGCGAACGCGGACGCCAGGAACAGCATCGACGTGACCCGGCCGCGGAAGGTGGCGGGGAACCACAACGTCAGGTAATACAGCACGCCCGGCGCGAAGCCGGCCTCCATCGCGCCGATCAGGAAGCGCAGGCCGTAGAACTGCCACTCGCTAGAGACGAACACCATCATCGTCGTCGCCAGCCCCCACGAGATCATGATGCGGGCGATCCAGCGCCGCGCGCCGACCTTGTACAGGAACATATTGCTGGGCACTTCGAACAGCACGTAGCCGACCACGAACAGGCTTGCACCCAGGCCGTAGGCGGTGTCGCTCAGCCCAAGGTCGCCCTGTAGCTGGAATTTGGCGAAGCTGATGTTGATGCGGTCGAAGAAGGCGAACAGGTAGCAGATCATAATCAGCGGCATGATGCGCCACGCGACCTTGCGCACCAGCGCCGCTTCGTCGACCAGGATGTGTGTGGCGGCGCGATCGGCCGCCAGCGTATTCTGTGCTTGCATAATAGTCTCCATACCCGGCGCTGCGTGGCGCCGGTTTTATTAGATTGAGGATGGCGGGTCAGGCCGGTATTGGATGCAGGTCGCAGTTGCGGCCCGCCTTGGCCACCTGCCCCGCCGTCTCGTGCCCCAGCAATTGCGGCAGGCCGCGCGACAGTTCGATCAGCAGCGGCAGATCGATGCCGGTTTCGATGCCCATCTCGTCGCACATGTTCACCAGATCCTCGGTGCAGATGTTACCCGAGGCGCCGGGCGCGAAAGGGCAGCCACCGAGGCCGCCCAGCGCGGCGTCGAAGCGGCGCGCGCCGACGTCGTAGGCGGCCAGCACGTTGGCCAGGCCCAGGCCGCGCGTGTTGTGGAAGTGCAGCGTCAACGCCTGCGGTGAGACGCGCTCCAGCACCTTGCCGACCAGCCGCGCCACCTGGCGCGGGTTGGCCATGCCGGTGGTGTCGGCCAGTGTGATGCCGGTGATGCCCAGCGCCAGATAGCGCTCGACCAGCGACAGCACGCGGTCTTCGTCGATGCTGCCCTGGAACGGGCAGCCGAAGGCCGTGGCCACCGTGCCGTTCAGCGATACGTCGCTGCGGTCCGCCGCCAGCGCCACGATGCTGTCGAAGGCGGCCAGCGAATCCTCGACCGTCATGCCCATGTTGGCGCGGTTGTGCGCGTGGCTGGCCGACAGCACCAGATTCAGTTCGTCGGCTTGCGCATCGAGCGCGCGCTGCGCCCCTTTCAGGTTGGGGATCAGCGCGACATAAATCACGCCCGGCGCGCGCCGGATACGCGAAAACACCTCGGCGCCGTCGCGCAGCGCCGGTATTGCCTTCGGCGAAACGAAGGAACCTGCCTCGATACGCGTGAAGCCCGCGCCGGAAAGGCCGTCGATCAGCTTCACCTTGTCGTCGGTCGGCACCCACACCGGTTCGATTTGAAGCCCGTCGCGCGGCGACACTTCCTGGACGATCAAACGGCCGCTCATTGCACCACTCCTTGCTGTTGCAGCTGCGCGATGTGCGCCGCCGTCATGCCTAGTTCCGCCAGCACCGACGCGGTATGCTGCCCCAGCGCCGGACCTTGCCAATGAATCTCGCCCGGCGTCTCCGACAGTTTCGGCACGATGCCCGGCATCTTGACCTGCACGCCGCCCGGCAATTCAGCCTGTAGCACCATATCCCGCGCCAGGTAATGCGGATCGGTGACGATGTCGGCGGCCGAATAGATACGCCCCGCCGGCACGCCCGCTTCCTCCAGCCGCGCCAGCGCTTCGGCGATCGGCAACGACGAAGTCCAGCCGGCGATGGCCGCATCGAGCAGCGCGACGCGCGCCACGCGGCCGTCGTTGTGCGCGAACTGCGGATCGTCGGCCAAATCGGCGCGGCCGATGGCCTGCATCAGCCGCTTGAAGATCGGATTGCTGTTGCCGGCGATGACGATGTAGGCGCCGTCACGGGTCGGATAGGTATTCGACGGAGCGATGCCCGGCAAGGCGCCGCCGCTGCGTTCGCGCACGTGGCCGAGCAGGTCGTACTCCGGCACCAGGCTCTCCATCAGATTGAAGACGCTTTCGACCAGCGACACATCCACCACCTGCCCTGCGCCCTGCCCGCTCTTGACGCGCAACAGCGACATCAACGCCCCCATCACCGCATGCAGCGACGCCAGCGAGTCGCCCAAACTGATGCCGGCGCGGGCCGGCGCGCGATCCGGTTCGCCGGTGGTGTAGCGGATCCCGCCCATCGCCTCGCCGATGGCGCCGAAGCCAGGGCGCTCCTTGTATGGGCCGGTCTGGCCATAGCCGGAAATGCGCACCATGGTCAGCTTGGGATTCAGTTCGTGCAGCACGTCCCAGCCCAGGCCGAGTTTTTCCATCGCGCCCGGCTTCAGGTTCTCGATCAGCACGTCGGCGTTGCAGGCCAGTTGGCGGATGATGTCGATGCCCTCCGCCGACTTCAGATTGACAGCGATCGATTTCTTGTTGCGCGACTGTAGATACCACCACAGCGAGGTACCCTCGTGCAGCTTGCGCCATTTGCGTATCGGGTCGCCGTCGCCCGGCGCCTCGATCTTGATCACTTCGGCGCCGAATTCGGCCATCAGCCGCGCGGCGAATGGCGCGGCGATCAGGGTGCCGATTTCAATGACGCGTATTCCTTTGAGCGGTCCACTCATGACTGTCTCCTGTCGTTAATCTTATGAGTGACAGGATATGAAAGCGCAAGCCGCGCGTCCAACCGCAAATCCGCGACGAGCGTTCGCGAAAAGCGAACGCTCAGACGGCGGCTGCGCCGGCGCGCGCCTCCGCGCCGCGCAGATGCTGGAACAGCGCCTGCGTCGCCGGCGACAGGCCGGCCGGATCGCGCACCACGATTTTCAGCTCGCGCCGCGACCACTCATCCTCCAGCGGCACCGCGACCAGCCCAAGCGGGCGGCCGATGGCGGTGTAGACGTCATGCGGTATCAGCCCCAGCCCCATGCCCACCTGCGCCATGCGGCACACCGCGTCGAAGCCCGGCACGTGGATGCGCATCTTCAGCGCCTTGCCGGCGGCGCGCGAGGCCACATGACTGCGCGAGTTGATCGAGCTGTCGGTGTGCAGCCCGACATGCTCGTAGTCCAGCGTCTCGGCGAAGACCGCGCTGCCCCGTGCGGCAAGCGGATGATCGGCGCGCATCACCAGCACCAGCTGGTCGCGGCGATAAAGCTCGACGTGCAGGTCGCGCGTCTCGACATGGCCTGAGCAGATGCCGATGTCGGCCCAGCTGTCCTCGACGCCCTTGACCACGTTGCCGCTGGTGCGCTCCTCCAGGTCCAGCTTGACCTGTTCATGCTGGTGCAGGAAGGCGCGCAAGTCTTCCGGCAAAAACTGCACGATGCCCGACAGGTTGGCGACCATGCGCACGTAGCCGCGCACGCCCTGCGCATGTTCGGCTAGCTCCAGGCCGATTTTCTCGACGCTGAGCAGCATGCGGCGCGCGTGCGTCAACAGCGTTTCGCCGGCCGGCGTCAGGTCCATGCCGCGCGCCTTGCGCACGAACAGCGCCACGCCGATCGCCTGTTCCAGTTCCAGCAGCCGCTTGCTGGCGGCCGACACGGCGATCGCCTCGCGCTCGGCGGCCTTGGTCAGCGTGCCCTCTTCGTGGATCGCGAGGAACAGCTGCAGGGTGGTCAGGTCGAGGCGTCTCAGCAGGTTATTCAGCGCCATATCGCTTGGTCCGCAGCGCTGCGATCAGGCCGTCGGAGGCGTCTTCGATATAGTCGAGCACCAGGTCGAAGCCTTTGCCGCCGCCATAGTACGGGTCCGGCACCACGTCCGATGCGCTGTTGCCGGCGTGCGCCATGAACAAGCCGAGCTTGTGCCGGTGCTGCGGCGGGCATACCTCTTCCAGCAGGCGCAGATTGTCGTGGTCCATTGCCAGCACGTGGTCGAATTTTTCGAAGTCGCTTGCCGCGACCTTGCGCGAACGCTGCGCCGACAGATCGTAGCCGCGCTTGGCCGCGAACTCCATCGAGCGCGCGTCGGGCGGTTCGCCGACGTGATAGCCGTGGGTGCCGGCGGAGTCGATGACGAAATAGTCGTCCAGTCCCGCCTTGGCCGCGCGGTGGCGGAACACGCCTTCGGCCGTCGGCGAACGGCAGATATTCCCCATGCAGACAAATAGCACCGAGACTTGCTTACTCATGGGTGAACCTCCTTATAATCATCACATTATATTTTATGGGCTAACCAGAATGAATCCAAGCTGCGGTTGTCGTTTGCTCGAAGTCCAGGATGGTGTTCAACAGGCGGTGATTCCGCTGGCGGTGCTGTATCCGGCGCTGGGCGCGGAGAGCGTCGAGCATTTTGGTCCCTATTCGCTGGAAGTGGCGCGCGATGCGCCGGCGCTGGACGGCGTGTGGCCGCTGGTGGTCATCTCGCATGGCAATTCGGGCACGCCTTGGGGCTATCGGGATCTGGCCAAGCACCTGGTGCGGGCCGGATTCGTGGTCGCGCTGCCGGCGCACACCGGCAATACCCGCAACGACAATTCGCTGGCAGGCACCGCCGCCAACTTGGCCAACCGGCCGCGCCATATTTCGCTGAGCATCGATGCGGTGCTGGCGGATCCGGTGCTGAAGGCGCATGTGGCGGCGAACGGCGTGGCCGTCATCGGCCATTCGATCGGCGGCTACACGGCGCTGGCGGTGGCCGGCGGCCTGCCATGGACCGGCCCCCATGAGCACAAGGGCGCTGCCCCGTCGCTGGTGCCGGTGACGCCGGACGCGCGGGTGCGCGCGCTGGTGCTGCTGAATCCCGCCACGCCGTGGTTTGTCGGCGAGTCGCTGCGCGCGGTGCGCTTGCCGATCCTGATGCGCACCGGGGAGAAGGATCTGCTCGCACCGATCGAACATGCGCGCAACGTCATCGACGGCGTCGCCGATCCGGCACTGGTGGAACACAAGGATGTCGCCGGCGCAGGCCATTTCTCCTTCATGAGCAAGTTCCCGCCGGAGCTGGACCGGCCGAATTTCCCTCCGTCGCAGGATCCCCCGGGATTCGATCGGGTTGCGATGCAGCCGGCCTTTTTCGCCGACGTGCTGGAGTTCTTGCGCCGCACCTTATAGTGCGACGCGGCAGGAACGTCGTTGCTATAATGTGATCAAATTCGTAACGATGAAGGAAACGCCATGTCTCAGGAACTGGTTTTGGACTCCCGCCTGGAATCGGGCAAGACCACCGCATGGTGGCTCTACATTATTCACGCCGTCAGCTTCGTATTTTCGCTGGGGCTGTTCTCGGTGATCCCGCTGGTGCTCAATTATGTGCAACGGCCGAGCACCGAGGGCACTTTCGTCCATAGCCATCACACCTGGATGATACGATCGTTCTGGTGGTATGTGGTATGGATCGTGGTCGGCGCGGCGCTGTTCGCGACCTTTATCCTGATCCCGGTGGCCTACCTGGTGTGGCTGGGCGCTTGGGTGTGGAAGGCTTACCGCCTGATCAGCGGCATCGTGCGCTTGAACCGCAACGAGGCCGCCGCCATCTAATCGCCCAGCAGTTTGCGCGCCTGGCGCAGGCCTTCGACGATCACGTTGTAGGCTTGCTGCCGGGTCGCCTCATCCGGGGCGCGCAGCACATATGACGGGTGGTAGACCGTGACCACCCACCGCCCGTCGTGCTGCAATGGCGCGTCCATCACCGATTTCATCGTCGCCGAGCCGTCCTGCAGGATGGACTTCAGCGCGGTGCTTCCCAGCGCGACGATCACCTCCGGCTTGACGCGCGCCATTTCCTCTTCCAGCCACACGTGACAGGCGCTGATCTCGCGCTGCGCCGGCGTCTTGTGCAGACGGCGTTTGCCGCGCAGCTCCCATTTGAAATGCTTCACGGCGTTGGTCAGGTAGATGCTGTCGCGCTGGACGCCCGCTTCCTTCATCGCCCGTTCCAGCACCGCGCCGGCGGGGCCGACGAACGGCAAGCCCGCCAGATCCTCCTGGTCGCCCGGCTGCTCGCCGACCAGCATGATGCGCGCCTTCTCCGAGCCGACGCCGGGCACCGCCTGCGTGGCGTTCTTCCATAGCTCGCAGCGGCGGCACTGGTCCAGCGTGGTCGGTTCGTCGCGCTCCGGCTGCGCGCGTTCGGCGCTGATCGGGATGGTGGTGGCGCCGCTGCGGCGGCCGACGGTTTCGGTCTGGCCGGTGCGGCGCTCGCCGTTCGCGGCGGCGCTGACCATGGCCGGGACGATGGCGCCTTCGGGCAGGTTTTTCCAGAAGCGCGATGGGATGTGGCTGCGCAGCAGGTCCGCGTTCAGGCGGGCGGGGTTGAAGATGCTGCGGTAGTAGGTCAGCCAGAGTGCTTCGCCGGCGTCGTCGATGTCGGCCGCGCCGCGCATCAGGGCCGGGCCGGCGTGCAGGGTTTCGCCGTCCCACATCATCGTGGCTGTCGGGGTGGCGATCATCCAGCTGATATTGCCCATGCGGCGGGCGAAGTGGCGGGCGACTTGCGGCAGCACGTTGTGCGTGGGTTCGAACCAGGCCACGAAGCGCGGTGCGCCGTCGGCTTCGTTGCGTTCGCGGAATCGGACATAGGCGTGCATATCGTGTTCCTCGCGGTGGACGGCTTTGACCATGCCGTGCAGCCGCGAGCCGTCCGGGTCGGCGGGCGAGATGACGTCATGTTCGCCAAGCTGCCAGCGCCAGACCACTTTGTACAGGAACGCCCAGCGGTCGGCGGCGCTGAAGCAGGCGGCGGCTTCCAGCAATTCCATTAGCTGGCGCGGCAGGCGGAAGGCCGGCGCAGCGCCGTCAGCGGCGGTCATCCCGGTCTCGGCGGCAGCGCAAGCGCCAGCGCCAGCGACAGTAGTGGCGTCGTCGACGGGCGCGGATGCAGACGCAGACGCAGACGCAGACGCAGGATCGGCGTCGCGCGGCTGCGCCAGGGCGGACGAGAACAAATCGCCGTCGCCGTCCTGCGACGACCATTCTACGGATTCCGGCGGCACGCGGCGCGCGATAAATTCGCGTGTCGCCGCGCGCCACTCGTCGAATGATTGCACCAACCGCGCGTTCATGCCGACTGCAACTCCGGCCACAAATTCATCTGCTGCGGCGCGTCGGCCATCGCCTTGCGCAGATGCTCGGACGGCGTGGTGTCGCGCGCCGGAAAATAATCGGCGGTGACGATGAATGGCGATATCTTCTTCATGCTGCACCTCAGCCGCGAGAGATCCGCATACCGCACCTGCCGCAACCGCCGCAAGTCGACAATACGCTGCGCGTTGCGCAAGCCGATGCCCGGCACGCGCGCGATCATGTGCTCCTCCGCACGGTTGAGATCCATCGGAAAGTGCTCGCGATGCGCCAACGCCCACGCCAGCTTCGGATCGATGTCGAGCGCCAGGTTGCCGCCGCTGGCTGGCAACAGCTCGCTGGCCTGGAAGCCATAGCTGCGCAACAGGAAATCAGCCTGATACAGACGATGCTCGCGCAACATCGGCGGCGGCGCCAGCGGCACGCTCTTCGGGCTTTGCGGGATCGGGCTGAAGGCCGAATAATAAACGCGCTTGAGTTTATAGCTGCCGTAGAGCGTCTCGGCGGTGCTGAGAATCTGCTGATCGTCGCTGGCGTCCGCGCCCACGATCATCTGCGTGCTCTGCCCGGCCGGCGCGAAGCGCGGCGACTTGGGCTCCTCCGCCTTCTCATCCAGCTTGCGCCGGATCGAACCCATCGCCAGCTTGATCGTGTGAACGCTCTTTTCCGGCGCCAGCTTTTGCACGCTATCCTGCGTCGGCAGCTCGATGTTGACGCTGAGCCGGTCCGCATAGCGTCCCGCCGCCTCGATCAGCGCAGGATCGGCGTCGGGTATGGTCTTCAGGTGGATATAGCCGCGAAACTTGTGCACCTCGCGCAGCTCGCGCGCGACCTGCACCAGCTGCTCCATCGTGTAGTCCGCCGACTGGATGATGCCGGAGCTGAGGAACAAGCCATCGATGTAATTGCGGAGATAGAAATCGGTGGTCAGCTTGACCACCTCCGCCACCGTGAAGCGCGCACGCGGCACGTTCGACGTGCGGCGGTTGACGCAATACTGGCAATCGTACAGACAGTAATTAGTCAGCAGCACCTTGAGCAGCGACACGCACCGGCCGTCCGGCGTGTAGCTATGACAAATGCCCATGCCGGTGGTCGCGCCGAAGCCGTCCTTGCCGATGGAATTGCGCTTCGGCGCCCCGCTGCTGGCGCACGACGCGTCATACTTGGCCGCGTCGGCGAGGATTTCCAGCTTGTCCGTCAATTCCATGCGTCGCCTCGATATACTGTGTTTTCATACAGTATATCAGAGAATGTCGCGCAGAACCTCTACCAATCGCGCGCACTCTTCGTCGGTGCCGATGGAGATGCGCAGGAACTGATCGATACGCACCGCCTTGAAATGCCGCACCAGGATCGCCCGCTCGCGCAACGCCGCCGCCAGCGTCGCGCCGTCGTGCTGCGGATGACGCGTGAAGATGAAGTTGGCGTGCGACGGCAGCGTCTCGAAGCCCAGCGCCGCCATCTGCGCCGTCAGCCACGCGCGCGAGGCGATGATGGCTTGCGAGGTCTGCTCCATGTAGGCCACGTCGTCGATCGCGGCCACCGCGCCGGCCTGCGCCACCTGCCCCAGCGGATAGCAATTGAAACTGTTCTTGACCCGCTCCAGCCCCGCGATCAGGTCCGGATGGCCGACCGCGAAGCCAACGCGCAGCCCCGCCAGCGAGCGTGATTTGGACAGCGTCTGGATCACCAGCAGGTTGTCGTGGCGGCCCAGCAGCGCGATAGCGCTGTCGGCGCCGAAGTCCACATAGGCTTCGTCGATCACCACCACCTGATCCGGATGCGCGGCCAGCAGCGCCTCGATGCGCTCCAGCGGCAGCGCGATGCCGGTCGGCGCGTTCGGATTGGCGAGGATGATGGCGCCGCACGGCCGAGCGTAATCGTTTATATCGATTTCGAAGCGTTCGTTCAACGGCACCTGCACCGCCTCGATGCCATACAAGCTGCAATAGGTCGGATAGAAGCTGTAGCTGATGTCGGGGCTGAGCAGCGGCAGCTCGTGCTTGAGCAGCGCGTGGAAGGTATGCGCCAGCACCTCGTCCGAGCTGTTGCCGACGAAGACCTGTTCGCGCGTCAGGCCGAAGCGCCTCGCCACAGCGTCCTTGACGGCGGTACTGTTCGGGTCCGAATACTTGCGCAGCCCGTCGTTGAGCGCCGCCTGCATCGCCGCCATCGCTTTCGGCGACGGTCCGTATGGATTTTCGTTGGTGTTGAGTTTGATCAAGCCGGGAATCTGCACCTGCTCGCCCGGCGTGTATGGCGTCAGGCCGTGGACCACATCGCTCCAGAAGCGGCTCATTGCATCGCTCCCAGCGCGCGCTCGATGTCGGCGATCAGATCGTTGATGTCCTCCAGCCCGACGTTGAAGCGAACCAGGACGCCCTTGTCCTGCCAGTCCTTGCGCATGTGCTGGATCCGGTACGGCATCACCAGGCTGTTGGCGCCGCCCCAGCTATAGCCGATCTTGAACAGATTGAGCGAGTCGACGAAGCGGTCGGTCTGCGCCTCGGTGTAGCGTTCGTCGAACAGCACCGAGAACAGGCCCCCGGCGCCGCTGAAGTCGCGCTTCCAGGTCTCGTGGCCGGGACAATCGGTGAACGCGGGATGCAGCACTTTGGTGATCTCAGGCCGCGCCTGCAGCCACGCCGCCAGCTTGCGCGCCGCCGCGTCGTGCGCGTCGAAGCGCAGACGCATGGTCGGCAGGCCGCGCGACACCAGATAAGCATCGTCCGCGCCGACGCCCATGCCGAGCCGCATATGCGACAGGCTGATACGGTCGTGCAGCGCGCGGTCGCGGGTGATGACGGCGCCCATCAGCACGTCCGATCCGCCGGACTGATACTTGGTCAGCGCCTGCATGCTGATGTCGACCCCGAGGTCGAAAGCGCGCAGCGCCAGGCCGGCCGACCAGGTGTTGTCCAGCGCGACCAGCACGCCGCGCTCGTGCGCCGCCTTGCAAATGGCCGGCAGGTCCGGCACTTCCATCGACACCGAACCTGGCGCCTCGGTCCAGATCAGCTTTGTGTTCGGCTGGATCAGCTCAGCGATGCCGGCGCCGATCAGCGGATCGCAGTAGCGCGCGGTGATGCCGTAATCGGCCGACAGCCAGCGTCCCAGCTCGCGATTGGGATTGTAGACGTTGTCCGGCAACAGCACGTCGTCGCCGCTTTTCAGCAACGCGAAATCGACCATGGCGATGGCGGCCAGGCCGCTCGGCGCCAGCAGGCAGAACTTGCCGCCCTCGATCTCGGCCAGGCGCGCTTCCAGCGTGAAGGTGGTCGGCGTGCCGTGCAGGCCGTAGGTATAGGCGTTCTTCTCTTTCCAATCGCCGGAGCGCATGGCCGCGACGTTCTTGAACAGCACCGTGGAGGCGTGGTGGATCGCGCTTGGGAACGCGGCGAAGCCTTCCGGCGCCTGGTAGTCGGTGTGTATCAGAGCGGTTTGCGGGGATTTTTTGATGGTCATGATTTTTTATTGGACGAAAAAAAGGCGGACATCAAGTCCGCCTTCATTTTACAGCGCCTCGCCCCACAAGTCGTGGGCGTCGGAGGTGGTGATCTTCACATCGACGAACTGGCCGACGGCCAGCTTCTTGTGCGGCTCGTACGGCGGCTTGACGTAGACCACGCCGTCGATTTCCGGCGCGTCGGCGCTGGAGCGACCGACACCGCCGCTGCGGTTGACTTCATCGATCAGCACGCGCACGGTCTTGCCGACCTTGGCCTTCAGACGCGCTTTCGAGATCTCTTCTTGCAGCAGCATGACGCGGCCGCGACGCTCTTCGCGCACTTCTTCCGGCACCGGGTTGGCCAGTTCGTTGGCGGTCGCGCCTTCCACCGGCGAGTAGGCGAAGCAACCCAGGCGGTCGATCTGCGCTTCCTTCAGGAAGTCCAGCAGGTATTCGAATTCCGCTTCGGTCTCGCCAGGGAAGCCGGCGATGAAGGTCGAACGGATGGTCAGGTCCGGGTTCATCTTGCGCCAGGCCAGGATGCGGTCCAGGTTCTTCTCGCCGCTGGCTGGGCGCTTCATGCGCTTCAGCACATCCGGGTGCGCGTGCTGCATCGGGATGTCCAGATACGGCAGGATATGCTCACCCATCATCGGGATCACCTGGTCGACGTGCGGGTATGGATACACGTAGTGCATGCGCACCCATGCGCCGTGCGCCTTGGCCAGCTCGCCCAGCGCTTCCATCAGCTGCGTCATGTGGGTCTTGATCGGACGGCCGTTCCAGAAGCCGGTGCGGAACTTGACGTCGACGCCGTAGGCCGAGGTGTCCTGCGAGATCACCAGCAGTTCCTTGACGCCGGACTTGAACAGGTTTTCCGCTTCCAGCATCAGCTCACCGATAGGACGCGACACCAGGTCGCCGCGCATCGACGGGATGATGCAGAACGAGCAGCGGTGGTTGCAGCCTTCGGAGATCTTCAGGTAGGCGTAGTGCTTCGGCGTCAGCTTGATACCTTGCGCCGGGATCAGGTCGAGGAAGGGCTCGTGCGGTTTCGGCAGGTGGAAATGGACCGAGTCCATCACCTCGGCCAGCGCGTGCGGGCCGGTCACGGCCAGCACCTTCGGGTGCACCTTCATGATGATGTCGTCACCCTGAGCGTCTTTTTTCGCGCCCAGGCAGCCGGTCACGATCACGCGGCCGTTTTCGGCCAGCGCCTCGCCGATCGCGTCCAGCGATTCCTGCACGGCGGCGTCGATGAAGCCGCAAGTGTTGACGATGACCAGATCGGCGCCGTCGTAGGACTTGGCGGTCTCGTAACCTTCAGCGCGCAGCTGGGTCAGGATCTGTTCGGAATCGACCAGCGCTTTCGGACAGCCGAGCGAGACGAATCCCACTTTGGGTGCTGGCGTGCCGATGGCTGGCTTGGGGAGACGAGTGAGTGGTTGCGATTGCATGATTGGTAGCTTTATACGCTATGAAAATTACGAGCAATCGAGCATTATACCCGATTCTCCCTAGGGAGAACATGATAGGATAGAGGTCACCCCAGTGGCACGCAGCGTGCGCGCCAAGCACCCAGTTCAGGAGAAGTCGTGGCAACACTGAAAGACGTCGCAATGCTAGCCGGTGTAGGCATGTCGACAGCATCGCGCGCCATCTCAGGCGCCGGCCCGGTATCGGCCGAAGCGATGAAAAAAGTCCAGGCCGCGATCGAACAACTCAACTTCCGCCCGTCCTCCATCGGCCGCTCGCTGTCGGCGCAGTCGCTGGGCATGATAGGCATCTTCGCGCCGTCGTTCTTCGGCGCCTACTACGGCACCATTCTTAAACAAACCGACATCGAACTGCGCGCCATGCGCCGTCACGTGGTGGTGGCCACCGGCTGCGGCGACGGCACCCCGCGCGACGAAGCGATCGAAGCGGTCAAGTTCCTGATCGGCCGCGATTGCGACGGCATCGTGGTGCTGGGCCACGATCTGTACGACGAAGACCTGATCATGCTGCAGAAGATGCATCCGAAGATGGCGTTCCTGAACCGCCGCCATGCGGCGCTGGAGACGGCGTCGTTCTGCCCCGACCACTATCACGGCGGCCAGCTGGCGGCGCAAACGCTGCTGGAAGCGGGCCACAGCGCGCTGGCGGTGATCTCGGGACCCTCCGGCACCTCGGACAACAAGGAGCGCGTCGACGGCTTCTTCGACGAGCTGGCGCGGCATGGCATCGCCCGCGAAGCGGTCAAGCTGATCGAGTCGGACTTCTCGCGCGAAGGCGGCTTCGGCGCGGCGCAGCGGCTGATCAACGAAGGTCGCGACTTCACCGCCATGTTCTGCGCCAACGACGAGATGGCGATCGGCGCGATGTCGTGCTTCCACCGCGCCGGCATCCGCGTGCCGGACGACGTATCGATCATCGGCTACGATGACGATTACTCGGCTGAATTCTCGTCGCCGGGTTTGACGTCGGTGCACATCCCGATGCGGCAGCTGACGCAGAACGCGGTGCGCTGGCTGCTCAACCAGTGCTACGGCACGCAGCACCAGATCACGCGCGAGTTTCCGGTGACGGTGACCAAACGCGGCTCCGTCTCGGCGCGCGCTTAACCCCGCACGGCGGCACACAGGGGTCTGACCCCGTACGGGGTCAGACCCCGCCTCACCGGGTTGCGGCGCGGCTCAATCAGCCGGTGCGTATCGAAAAAAAAGGCCGGCATCGCTGCCGGCCCAAAGACTCACTACCCCTCTACTACGCTCAGAACTTCATCGACACGCGCGCGCCGAAGGTGCGCGGGTTATTGTAGTACGCCGCCCAGATCTGCTGCTTCGGCTGGCATGGTGCGCCAACCTGGGTGCAGACTTCGATCGCGTCGTACTTCACTTCCTTGTCGGTGGCGTTGTTGACGAACAGCTCGGCCGTGTAGGCCTTGTCGCGCGGCTCGTAACGGACGCTCAGGTCCAGCGTGGTGTATGCCTGCTGCTGCTTGACGCCCGGATGTCCCGGTACGTCGTTGTTGAACGCGCCCGAACCGACGAACGATTCGGTCTCGTAGTGCGCCGACAAACGCGGCGTGAAGCGGCCCTTGCCGGTGTCGAAGTCATGCTCGTACATCAGCGTGGTGGCGAAGGTCGGCGCGTGCTTCAGCGTGCTGCCGCCGACGTTCACGGTCGGCGCGGTGGTGCCGCAGGACTGGCCGTTGGCGCGCGCGGCGTCGACGTCGCACGACAGGAAGTCGTCGTAGCGCGCCTTCAGCCAGGTGGCGTTGCCGGTGAAACGGTCGGCGCTGCCCGGACGATAGCTCCACTCGGCTTCGATGCCCTTGACCGAGGCGCCGGCCGCGTTGAAGTTCTGCAGCGTGTTGTTGACCACCTGCGACTCCAGCTTGTCCTTGTACTTCATCCAGAACGCGTCCAGGTTCAGCGACAGCTTGCGGTCGAACAGGTCCGACTTGAAGCCGATCTCGTAGCTGGTCAGCTTTTCAGGCTTGGTGGTGGCGCCGCCGTCGCCGATGGCCGGCGAGTGGAAGCCGGTGGTCACCGAGGCGAAGGTCAGGATGTCCTTGGCCGGCTTGTACTCGACGCGACCGAGCCAGGTGGCCTGGCCGTAGGCCAGATCGGCGGTGTTGTCGCCGTAGGTGTTGCCGCAGGTCTGCTGGTTCACCACGCCGCCCGGACCGATGTTGTGGGTGTTGATGGTGCCGACGCCCGGCGTCACCAGCTGCGCGATCTGGCTCGGCGTCAGCGTGGCGCCGCGCGGCGCGTTATCCGGCCAGTTCGGGCAGGCCCAGTTCTGGCCGCCGATGTCGAACTTGTGGTCCTTGGTATAGCGCGCGCCGGCCGTGGCCTTCCACAGCGGATCGATATCGTAGCTGGCCTGCGCGAACACCGCCTTCGAATGCAGCTCGCGGTCGCCCTGGATGAACGACATCGCCGACGCGTACTGGCCCACGGTCGGCTGCACGAAGATCACGCTGCCGCTGGCGATGTCCTGCGCCAGCATCTCTTCGGAGATCTGGCTGCGGTCGATGTCGAAGCGCACCTTGTTCTTCTCGCGGAAGAAGAACAGGCCGCCGACCCATTGCAGCGGCGATTCCGAATCCGAACGCACCTGGATTTCGTTCGACACGCTGTCGAACTGGCTCCACTCGGTGCGGTTCTCGGCCTTGAAGCCAGGGTAGAAACCGGCGTCGGCATCGCTGGCGTTGGTGCGTTTCAGGCGGCTCCACGCACCGAGGTATTGGGTCGAGATGCCGTCCAGCGGACGCCATTCCACCTTGGCCTTGCCGGTGATGATGGACTGGTCCAGCGTGCCGGGCGTGTCGATCAGCGCCGAGCGCAGATCCTGTCCGGCCTTCGGTTCGGCCGCCAGATAGATGTTGCCGGCGCCGGTGTCGCTGTAGTAGTCGGCGATGAAGGTGGCCTTCAGGTCGGGCGTGAACTTCCACAGCAGCGAGGCGCGCGCGCCCTGCTGGTCGCCGGCGCCGTATTTCTGCGAACCGGAAGGCACGTTGGAGCCTTTGAGGAAGTTGACGTAGCCGTCGTGCTGGTCCTTGATCGCGGCGATGCGCAGCGCGACGTCGTCGCTGAGCGGGATGTTCATCATGGCCTGGGTCTGGATATGATGATAGTCGCCCAGCGTGACGCTGGCCGAGCCGAACACCTTGGCGGTGCTTGGCGCGCCGGAGACCAGGTTGACCGCGCCGGCGGTGGAGTTACGCCCGTTCAGCGTGCCCTGCGGGCCGCGCGCCACTTCGACGTGGTTCAAGTCGTACATCAGCGCGGTGGCGCCCTGCGGACGCGCCACATACACGCCGTCCACATAGAACGCCACGGCCGGATCGCCCAGCTCCGTGTGGTTGGCCGAGCCGACGCCGCGCATGTAGACGTGCACGCCGCCCGAGTCGCTGTGCGGTTCGACCACGAGGCTCGGCACCATCGCCGTCATCGTCGCCAGATCCTTGACCTGGTTGTTGGCTAGCGTGTCCTGGGTGTAGGCGGTGATCGCCAGCGGCGTGTCCTGCACCAGCGTGTCGCGGCGGGTGGCCGTGACGATGATCTTCTCCATGCCGCTGTCGCCGGCGGCCGGGGTTTGGACCGGCGCCTGCTGCGCATACGCCGCGCCGCAAGTGAGCGCGATCTGCGCGATGCTGAAGGCTAAAATTGTTTTTTTCATTTGTGTCTACCTCGTTTCTTCCATCAGTTAAGTTGGCGTGCTGCGCCCGATCTTTGTCGGGCTTGGCACAACTGGAACCGGTTCCACCGCAAGACGCACGAGTGCATCGGTCCATGCGGTGGACCGGGGACTGGCAACTACGGACTTACAGTGTTAGAGCCGCTGTTCGCTGGCTCCGTCAAACAGGGAAATGCGTTTGCTGCGGATCGAGAAGCTGATGTCCTTATCGGTCTCGATGTGCTGCTGGTCCTGCACGATGCCCGCGACCTGGGTGCCGTGAAAGTCCAGCCACAACACGCGATGCGCGCCCATGGCCTCGACCAGCGAGACCGACGCGCACACCACGTTATCGGCGCCGTCGCAATTGCCGACGTCGATGTCCTCCGGCCGCACGCCCAGCACGCAATCGTGCTTGCCGGCCAGCGGCTGCTTGAATGGATAGCCGCTCACGTCGAGCGACATATGCTGGTTGCTGAAGATCGTACGGTCACCCTGCCGCTCGATGGCACCCTTGAACAGGTTCATGCCCGGCGACCCGAGGAAGGTGGCGACGAACAGATTGGCCGGCTCGTTGTAGATATTGGCCGGCGTGTCGAACTGCTGCACCACCCCGCCCTTCATCACCGCCATGCGCTGCGCCAGCGTCATCGCCTCGACCTGGTCGTGGGTGACGTAGATCATGGTCGCGCCGAGCTGCTTGTGCAGCTGCTTCAACTCGCGCCGCAGCTCGGTGCGCAGCTTGGCGTCCAGGTTGGACAGCGGCTCGTCGAACAGCATCACGTCCGCTTCGCGCACGATGGCGCGGCCGATCGCCACGCGCTGACGCTGGCCGCCCGACAGGTTGGCCGGCTTGCGCTTCAACAGCGGCCCCAGTTGCAGCATGTCCGAAGCGCGCGAGACGCGGCGGGCGATTTCCTCCTTCGGCGTGCCGTTGATACGCAGGCCGAAGGACATATTGGCCTCCACGTTCATGGTCGGATACAAGGCGTACGACTGGAACACCAAAGCGATGCCGCGATCCTTGGGATCGGCCCAGGTCATGTCCTTGCCGCCGATTTCGATCTGGCCGGAGGTGGTGTCGATCAGGCCCGCGATCGAATGCAGCAGCGTCGACTTGCCGCAGCCCGAAGGGCCGAGCAGCACCACGAACTCCCCCGCCTTGACATCGAGGTTCAACGATTCGATGACCTTGTTGCCGCCCAACTGGATCTGCAGATTACGAATAGCTACGTTAGACATGTTTAACCTTTCACAGCGCCGGAGGCGATGCCGCGCACGAACCAGCGGCCGGAGATAAAGTAGAGCGCCAGCGGCACCAGCGACGTCAGGATGGTCGCGGCCATGTTGACGTTGTACAGGCGCTCGCCGGTGGTGGTGTTGATGATGTTGTTCAGCTGGACCGTCATCGGCAGATGCTCGGAGCCGGCGAACACCAGGCCAAGTAGGAAGTCGTTCCAGATGCCCGTCACCTGCATGATGACCGCGACCACGATCACCGGCGTCGACATCGGCAGCATCAGCTGCAGGAAGATGCGCCAGAAACCGCCGCCGTCGATGCGCGCCGCCTTGAACAGCTCCATCGGCAGACCCGCGTAATAGTTACGGAACAAGAGCGTCATCACCGGCATGCCGAAGATGGTGTGGATCAGCACAATCCCCGGCAAGGAGCTGAAAAGATTCACCGACGCCAGCACCCGCACCAGCGGATACACCATCACCTGCACCGGAATGAAGGCGCCCATCATCAGGATCGCGAACAGCACGCCGGCGCCGCGCGGACGCCAGAACGACAGCGCATAGCCGTTGACGGCACCGATGGCGATCGACAGGATGGTGCTCGGCACCACGATGGCGACCGAATTCCAGAAGCCGCTGCGAATACCGCCGCATTCCAGTCCGGTACACGCCGACGACCAGGCTTGCAGCCACGGCTCCAGCGTGGCCTTGACCGGCAGCGCGAACAGCGTGCCGAGACGGATCTCCTCCATCGGCTTGACCGAGGTAATCAGCATCACATACAGCGGCAGCAGGAAGAACAGCGCCGCGACGATCAGGAAACCGTAGACGCCGACGCGAGCCGGCGTCCAGGCCAGCTTGCGGCGCCGCACCGGCGGCGGCGCGATGGTGCTGTCGTTGGCGGCGGCGTGATGCGCGGCGGCCGCTGCGGCTGCGGCGCGTGCGGCCGCCGCTTCTTTTTCGAGTTTGATGACTTGTCCCATCATGCCCCCTTAGCGGCGCGGCGGCTGCGCACGAAGTACAGCGGCGCGACGATCGCCAGCACGGTGGACAGCAGCACGATCGACGCCGCCGACGCCAGGCCGATATTCGCGCGGCCGAACAGATAATCCATGATGAACTTGGCCGGCACTTCGCTGGCGGTGCCGGGACCGCCCTGCGTCATCGCCACCACCGAATCGAACACCTTGACCACCGCCACGAACAGCAGCACGAACGCGGTCGACACCGAAGCGCCCAGCATCGGCAACACGATGCTGACATAGACGCGCCAGCGCGGGATGCCGTCGATACGCGCGGCCTTCCACAATTCCTCGTCGACGCCGCGCAGACCGGACAGCATCAGCGCCATCACCAGGCCGGAAGCCTGCCACACGGTGGCGATGACGATGGTGTAGATCGCCATGTCCTGGTCGACGATCCAGTCGAACTTGGCGTCGGCGAAGCCCATCTGGTGCAGCACCTCCTGGATGCCCAGCTCCGGATTCAGGATCCACTGCCAGATCAAGCCGGTGGCGACGAAGGACATCGCATACGGATACAGGAAAATGGTGCGCAGCGCGCCTTCGGCCATCACCTTCTGGTCGATGAACACCGCCAGCAGGAAGCCGATGATCAGGCAGGCGGCGATGAACAGCACGCCGTAGACGGCCACGTTCTGCAACGACAGCAGCCAGCGCTCGTTGTTAAACAAGCGGATGTACTGCGACGCGCCGACGAAATCGCTGGCCGGGAATGTGCGCGAGCTGCTGACCGAGACGCGCGCGGTCCACAGCATCGTGCCCAGGTAAGCCAGCAGCACCGTCAGCGCCATCGGGATGATGGCGATGTAGGCGGCAATGGAGACGCTTTGACGCTTCTTGGCCATGGCTTATTGATCCTTCAGCGCGCGCGCGAAGGCCTTCTGCGCATCGTCCGGCGACTGGTTCTTGTTCCAGTAGCTGGTCAGCACATCCTGCAGGGCGCCGGTGGTGTCGGGCGACGCCAGCATCTCGGTGTTCGGCAGCTGGCGCGACTTGTCCTTCATGATCGCCAGGCCCTGGCGGGCGCAGATGTCCAGCTGCGACTCATCGACGTCGCCGCGGATCGGAATCGCACCCTTGCGCGCGGCGAAGGCCACTTGCGCGGCCGGCGACGTGATGGTGGTGGCGAGCAGCTTCTGCGCCTTGATGGTGGTGGCGTTGGCGGTTTTCGGGAAGACGAAAGCGTCGCCGGCGACGATGTACGGCGCCTTCGGACCGAAGCCGGGGAAGCAACCGAAGTCCTTGCCCGCGACCTGCTTGGCCGCCGCGAACTCGCCCTTGGCCCAGTCGCCCATGATCTGCACGCCGGCCTTGCCGCTGACGACCATCGCGGTCGCATCGTTCCAGTTGCGGCCCGGCGAACCGGCATCGACAAAGCCCTTCAGCTTCTTGAAGTCGACCAGCACCTGCTTGAAGGCCGGCGACATCACGGCCTTCTGGTCACGGTCGCGGTAGACCCGCAGATACAGGTCGGCGCCGCCGACCATGGCGAAGATGGCGTCGAAGGTGATCTTCTCCTGCCACACTTGGCCGCCGAAGGCCAGCGGCACCACGCCGACCGCTTTCAGCTTGGCCAGCTGCGCGAGGAACTCGTCCCAGGTCTGCGGTTCGTTGGCGATGCCGGCTTTTTTGTAGGCGGCCTTCGAATAAAAGAACCATGCCGGCATATGGATGTCGACCGGCGCCGCGTAGAAGTGGCCATTGATCTTGATCGCTTCCAGTATCGACGGCGGCATCAGCTGTTCCCACTTGCCGGCGATGGCCACGTCGTCGACGTTGTTCAGCAAGCCCTGTTCAACGAAGTCGCGGAACTGCTTGGAGGTGTTGAACTGCGCGGCGGTCGGCGCATTGCCGCCGACGATGCGGTTGATGGTGGTGGCGCGCGATTGATCGGCGCCGGCCACGGCCTGGTCGATCCACTGGCCGCCGGCCTTGTTATAGGCTTCCGCGAACTGCTTGACCGCCTGCGACTCGCCGCCCGAAGTCCACCAGTGGATCACGGTGGCTTTCAACGGCGCGCCTGCCGGCGCGGGTGCTTGCGCATGGGCCGCGCCGCATGCCGCCAGGGCCAGCGCGATCGCGCTGCCCAGCTTTTTGGCCTTGTACATTCTGTCTCCCTTGGGCGTCGAGCGCCCATTTTATTCGGATAGCTTTGCCTGAAGTTTAACTTTTTGCGGATCTCTCGGCCAAAAATTGCGTCACCAGCTTGGCGCTGCGTTTCAGTGTGCGTTTCTGCGTGGCGTAGTCGACATGGATAATACCGAAACGGCGCTCATAACCAAAGGCCCATTCGAAGTTGTCCATCAGCGACCAGATAAAGTAGCCGCGCACATCGACCCCGGCCTTCACCGCCTGGTCCACCGCCGCCAGGTGGCGATTCAGGAAGGAGATGCGCTGGCGGTCGTTGACGTCGTCGTCGACCACTTCATCGTCGGTGGCCATGCCGTTCTCGGTGATGTAGATCGGCGGCAGGTTCGGGTAGTCGCGGTGGAAGCCGACCAGCAGATGCCGCAGGCCATCCGGATAAACCTCCCAGCCCATCTGCGTGCGCTCCACGCCCTCCAGATCGACTTCGAGGTAGCCATGCTTGCCGTCGCTGACGACGTTGGTGCGGAAGTAGTAATTAATGCCCAGGAAATCGAGCGGCGCGCCGATGATGTCCATGTCGCCCTGCTGGACGGACGGCTCGGCGCCGGGCCACAACTCCCACAGCGCGGTCGGATAGGACTTCTTCAACAGCGGATCGAGGATCCAGTTATTGTGCTGCAGCTCGAACAGCCAGGCGGCGCGCTGGCCGGCCGCGCCGCTGTCGGTGCTGGTGCCGCGACCGACGTTGGCGACGATGCCCACCTGCGCCGCCGGATCGTTGGCGCGCAGGTGTCGCACCGCCAGGCCATGACCGAGCAGCAGATGATGCATCGCCTGCGTCGCGAAGGCCACGTCCTGCTTGCCGGGCGCGTGGTGGCCGGTGCCGTAGCCGTGCATGGCGGAGCACCAGGGCTCGTTCAGCGTGGCCCAGGCATCGACCAGGCCGGCCAGCTCCTTGCTGATCATGTCGGCATATTCGGCGAAGCGGTAGACGGTGTCGCGATTAACCCAGCCGCCCTGGTCTTCCAGGTGCTGCGGCAGATCCCAGTGATACAGGGTGACGAAGGTCTTCAGTCCCTTGGCGCGCAACGCGGTCAGCAGATTGCGGTAGAAGGCGATGCCCTTGGCGTTGGGCTGGCCGTCCTGCGTCATCACGCGCGGCCAGGAGATCGACAGCCGGTACGCGCCGACGTTCAGGTTGGCCAGCAGCTCGACATCGTCCTGCCAGCGGTGATAGTGGTCGCAGGCGACGGCGCCGGTATCGCCGGCCAGGGTCTTGCCCGGCGTCGCAGAGAAAGTATCCCAGATCGACGGAATACGGCCATCTTCGGCGACGGCGCCCTCGATCTGATACGCCGCGGTGGCGGCGCCCATCAGGAAATCCTTACGCCACAAAACCGAATCGGCCGGCGGCGAGAACGCCTCTTCCAATGCAACTGATGACTCAAAAACCACGACGACTCCTTCGCTTTAACATGAAGTGGAAGCGCTTCCACACGATGTTGTCGATAGTACTACCGAAGAAATTCGGGTGTCAAACGGAATTGTGGATTTTTTGTAACTTGGCTACAAAAAAGGCACAGCGACCGAAGCGGCTGTGCCCTCTGCTACCATCAAGCTGCGTAGCGGAATTACTTTTTGTCCGTCGGCGGAACGCCTGGGACGAAGGGGAAGGTGCCGAACAAGTTCTTGCTCTGGCTTTGCATCTGCTCCTGCATCTGCACGAACAGGCTCTTGCTCTGGTCGATGTAGTTGTTCATCATGCCCTGCATCATCGGGCCCTGGACGTTCATGAACTGGGTCCACATTTCCGGGCTGAAGGGCTTGCCCTCCAGACCGCCGCCGGCGGCGGTGCCGGTGAACTTGCGCTGGATGTCGGTGAATGCCTGGACGTTCTTTTCCAGGTACGACCCCATCATGCCCTGCATCGCGTGGCCGTAGAAGCGGATGATCTGCGCCAGCACGTCGCTCGAGAACATCGGCGCGCCGCTGGCCTCTTCTTCCAGAATGATCTGCAGCAGGATGCTGCGGCTCAGGTCTTCATTGCTCTTGGCGTCGACAACCGTGAACTCCTCGTTGTCCAGCACCAGCTGCTTGACGTCCGTCAACGTGATATAGGAACTGGTCTGCGTGTCGTACAGACGGCGATTCGGGTATTTTTTGATCAGGCGGTCAGCATTTTTTTTCGCACTACTCATCACAAGTCCGTTTATTGCGCCGCAGCGCGTACTCTAACAATTCGAAAAAAAAGCGAACTTCGGTCCGCTTTCCCACGTGCCTACTATTCCCTATTATAGAGGGGAATAAGCATATCTTGCACAATCTGATATAACTTTCAGGATTTATTGCAACGCAACCAATTTTATGGCTAAACAAACAGCGACTTTTCCTGACAGCATCAATCCGCCTTGACCTTCACATAGCGCCCCGGCGCCGGCTCGATCGGCTTGTAGCGCGCGTTGCCCGGCTTGGCCTTGGGCTTGACGTCCTTGCCGCCGTGCGTGGCCAGGAACTTGGCCCATTCCGGCCACCAGCTGCCAGGACTTTCCTTCGCCCCGGCCAGCCAGGCGTCGGCGCCCTTGGCCTTGCCGCCGTCGTTGGTCCAGTAGCTGCGCTTGTTCTTGGCCGGCGAGTTGATCACGCCCGCGATGTGGCCCGATGCGCCCAGCACGAAGCGGTTGGCTTTCGGCTTGCCGGGGTTGAGGATGGCCAGCGAGTCGAACGCCGACGGCCACGGCACGATGTGGTCCTCGCGCGAGCCGTAGATGAAGGCCGGTGCCTGGATCCGCGTGAGGTCGATCTTCTCGCCGGCCACCGTCAGTTCGCCGGTCTTCAGCTTGTTTTCGAGGTAGGTGTTGCGCAGATACCAGCAGAACATCGGCCCCGGCAGATTGGTGCTGTCCGAGTTCCAGTACAGTAGGTCGAACGGCGGTGGTTCGTTGCCTTTCAGGTAGTTGGACTGCACGTAGTTCCACACCAGGTCGTTCGGGCGCAGGCTGGAGAAGGTGCTGGCCAGGTCGCGGCCCGGCATCAGTCCGCCGCCCTTGAGCTGCTGCTCGCGCATCGACACCTGCGCCTCGTCGACGAACACGTCCAGCACGCCGGTGTCGTTGAAGTCGAGGAAGGTGGTCAGCAAGGTCAGGCTGGAGGCCGGCTGCTCGCCGCGCGCCGCCAACACCGCCAGCGCGGTCGAGACGATGGTCCCGCCGACGCAGAAGCCGAACATGTTCAGCTGCTCCTGCCCGCTGATATCCTGCGTCACGCGGATGGCGTCGATGACGCCCTTCTCGACATAGTCGTCCCAGGTGGTCCCGGCCAGCGATTGATCCGGATTGCTCCACGACACCATGAACACCGTGTTGCCCTGCTCCACCGCATAGCGCACCAGCGAGTTTTCCGGCTGCAGGTCGAGGATGTAATATTTGTTGATGCACGGCGGCACCATCAGCAGTGGCCGCTGGTGCACCGTCGGCGTGGTCGGCGTGTATTGGATCAGCTGGTACAGCGGCGTCTCGTACACCACCGTGCCCGGCGTCATGGCCAGGTTGCGACCCACCTCGAACGCGGATTCGTCCGACAGCGAGATATGCCCCTTGTTCATGTCGGCCAGCATGTTGGCCATGCCTTTGGTCAGGCTCTCGCCTTTGGTTTCGATCAACTTTTGCTGCGCTTCCGGATTGGTGGCGAGGAAGTTGGCGGGCGACATCGCGTCGACGATCTGCTGCACGGCGAAGCGGATCTTCTGCTTTTGCTGCGGCGTGGTCTCGACCGTGTCGACCATGGCGTTCAGGAATTTGGCGTTCAGCAGGTATGATGCGGCGTTGAAGGACGACATCGGGTTGCCCTGCCAGGCCGCCGAACTGAAACGGCGGTCGTGCAGGTCCGGGCGTTTGCCCGCGAGGAAGTCCTGCCACAGGCCGGCAAAGTCATCCATGTACTGGTTTTTCAGCTTTTCCATCGCGTCCGGCTTCACGCCGGCGCCGACATCCTGCATCATGGCGGCCAGCGGGTTGGCTTCGGCCGGCGGCGCCATGCTGAACCAGGACTGCCACTGGCCGGGATCGCTCATCTGCGACATCCAGGCGTTGGCAATGGCTTGAGGATCGGGCAAATTCATGTGTGATTCCCTAAAAATAGTTTGAATATCTTTACTTGGGCTGCTGATGCTGATTGTTGCTATTGCCTGGATCTATGTGGTCGGCCTGATGGCGCTGACCGAACCGTCCATCATTGCGGGAATTGTAACGTTTTTGTTCTATTGCGCGCTACCGCTCGGGACCCTACTGTACATAGCGGGGACGGGAAAGCGCAAGGCCCGCCGCCGCGCCGAGGAATTGGCGGCGCACGAGGCCAGGAAAGCGGCCGCCGAAGACGGAGACTAAGCCCGCTCCGGCCCGCTTCATTTGATCCAGATCAAACTGGCTTGTCGTCCAGTGACGCCGTCGCGGCGGAAGGAGTAAAACCGGCCGGAATTGGAAACGGTGCAGAACTCGCCGCCATGCACCTCCATCACGCCGGCGCGGTGCAGCAGATAGCGCGCCAGGCCGTAGATGTCGCACAACTGCTTGCCCGGTTTGCCTTCGATGGGCGAAAACGCCGCCGTCACATGCCGTACGCCGGAATCGTCGACGGCGCCGGCCAGGAAGGCCTGCATCACGTCCGGCCCGACCTCGAACTGGTACTGGCCGATCGCCGGTCCCATCCACGCCATCAATTCGCCGGCGCCGGCGGCCCGCATCGCTTCCACCGTCCGCTCCAGCACGCCGTTCGCCAGCCCGCGCCAGCCGGCGTGCGCGGCCGCCACGGTCTTGCCCTCGCGGTCGCAGAACAGCACCGGCAGGCAGTCGGCGGTCATGATGACGCAGACCTTGCCGGCGATGGTGCTGAGGCTGGCGTCGGCCTCCGGCACCTGCTGCGGCGCCACTCTGGCCAGGTCGACCACCGCCGTGCCGTGCACCTGCGACAGCCAGGCCGGCACGCCCGGCAGCTGCTCGGTCAGGATGGAGCGGTTTTGCGCCACCATGTGAGGCTGGTCGCCGACGTGGGTGCCCAGGTTCAGGCCGCCGCTGCCCATGCCGTCGTCATACGGCGCGGGGCTGACGCCGCCGCGCCGCGTGGTCGACAGCACGCCGACATTGGCCGGCAAGCCGGGCCAGTGCGGAATCAACCATTGCGGCTGGATCGACATCAGATTTGTTCCGGTTCCTCGATGCCGGCGCGGGCCAACAACGCGGCGAAGTCGTCGGCCAGCGGCACCGTCCACTCGCACGGCTCGCCGGTGGCCGGATGCACCAGCCCCAGGCGACGCGCTTGCAACGCCTGGCGCGGGAAATAATCGGCCAGGTGCTGCTTGCCGTAAGTGGTGTCGCCGACCAGCGGGAAGCCGATCGACATCATGTGCACGCGGATCTGGTGGGTGCGGCCCGTTTCCAGGCGGCATTGCACTAGCGTCACCGGACGGCCCTCGCCCAGCTTGCCGCCGCCCAGCACCTGATAGTGGGTGATGGCCGGCTTCGAGCCCATGCCGGTCGACACCGCCATCTTGATGCGGTCCTTCGGATGGCGGCCCATCGAGGCGTCGATGGTGCCGCTGACGCGCGGCATGCCCCACACCACGGCAAAATATTCACGTTTGACGGTGCGCGCGGCCAGCTGGCGCACCAGGTCGGTCTGCGCCGGCAGGTTCTTGCCGACCACCATCAGGCCGCTGGTGTCCTTGTCCAGCCGGTGCACGATGCCGGCGCGCGGCACGCCGGCCAGCGGCGGATAGTGGTGCAGCAGGCCGTTGAGCAGCGTGCCGGACCAGTTACCGGCGCCCGGATGGACCACCAGCCCGGCCGGTTTGTTGATCACGATCAGGTGTTCGTCTTCGTAAACGATGTTAAGTTCCATCGGCTCCGGTTTAAAAGCCTCGTCTTCCGGCGCCGGTTGGGGCAGAATGACGATCTTCTCGTCGCCGTAGACGGTGTCCTTGGTGCTTTTCGCCGGTTTGCCGTCGACGGTGACGAAGCCGTCGGTGATCCACATCTGCAGGCGGCCGCGGGAAAATTGCGGTACCAGTCCGGAGATCACTTTATCGAGGCGCTGGCCGCAGGCTTCAGGGGTCAGTTCCAGTTCGATCGGAGCCAGGCCGTCGTCCTCGTCGCCAAAATCGCCGTCCTGTGCAACCAGCAGGTCGGTATCGGTGTCATGATCGGAGGAAGATTCGGCCGAATTCGGCTTTGCAGTTAATATCACGGTAATCCTATCGGCTATAATAGCCTCGTAAAACTTTGGTTAAACAGCTTCTTGCAAAACAATATGCAAAAAAAATTATCAGTAGTCGCAGCAACGTTTGTTCTGCTTAGTTTGTCCGCTTGCGGCATTTTCTCTGAGAAAGCCGACGAGACGAAAGGTTGGAGCGCTACGAAATTATACTCGGAGGCGACCGAAGAACTCGAAGGTCAGCACTACGAACGTGCAATTCAGTTGTATGAAAAGCTGGAATCGAGCTATCCGTTCGGCACCTACGCCCAGCAGGCGCAGCTGCAAATCGCCTACGCCTACTACAAATCGCAGGATCAGGCCCAGGCCCTGGCGGCGGTCGAGCGCTTCATCAAGCTGCACCCGAACCACGCCAATGTCGATTACATGTACTACCTGCGCGGCCTGGTCAGCTTCAACGACCAGATCGGCTTCCTGAACTTCATCTACGAGCAGGACGCCACCGAACGCGACCCGAAAGCGACGCGCGAAGCGTATGCGGCGTTCAAGGAACTGGTGGTCAAGTTCCCAAACAGCAAGTATACGCCGGATTCGCTGGACCGTATGCGTTATCTGCTGAACGCGATGGCGTCGTATGAAGTGCACGTGGCGCGCTATTACTACCGTCGCGGCGCCTATCTGGCTGCCGCCAACCGCGCCATGGGCATCATGAACGATTACCGCGACTCGCCGGCGATCGAAGAGGCGCTGTTCATCATGATCCGCAGCTACGACAAGCTGGGCATGACCGAATTGCGCGACGATACGATGCGCGTATTCAAGCTGAACTACCCATCCAGCAAGTTCCTGGACGAAGGCAAAAAGGCCGAGCGTCACTGGTGGAAACTCTGGAACTAAGCTGAAACTGAGCTAAAACCGGGACCCAGGTCCCGGTTTTTTATTATTTACACGGTTTTACTCGGCCACTTTACGGCGGAAAATCCAGGTCTTGTCGTCCGAATCCTTCTTGTCGAAGGCATAGCCGTCGAGGTTGAATTTCTTCAGCTTCAACGGATCGGTGATGCCCTTGACCGCCGCGTAGCGCGCCATCAGCCCGCGCGCGCGCTTGGCGTAGAACGAGATGATTTTGTACTTGCCGTTTTTCCAGTCCTCGAACTGCGGCGTGATCACCGGCACGTCCAGCAGCTTGGGTTTGACCGACTTGAAATACTCCTCGGACGCCAGGTTGACCAGCGTTTCGGCGCCCTGCTCGCTCGCGTGCTGGTTCAGCGCCCGGGTGATGGTTTCGCCCCAGAACGCGTACAGATCCTTGCCGCGCGGGTTGCTCAGGCGGGTGCCCATTTCCAGCCGGTGCGGGTGGATCAGGTCCAACGGCCGCAGCATGCCGTACAAACCGGACAGGATGCGGATGCGCGATTGCGCGTAGGCCAGCTGCGCCGGTTTCAGCGAGCGCGCGTCGAGGCCGCCGTAGACGTCGCCGTTGAAGGCCATCACGGCCTGGCGGCCTTCGGAAGTATCCTTGCTCCACGACGCATAACGGGCGACGTTGAGCGCAGACAGATTATCGGACAGGTCCATCAGCTCGCCGATCTGCACCGGCGAAAATTCGCGCAGACGGCCGATCAGCTGTTCGGAGTGGTCGAGAAAAGACGGTTGAGTGTGCAGCTTGGTGGTCGGCGGGGTGTCGAGGTCGAGACTTTTTGCGGGCGAAAGCACTATCAGCATAAGATTCCAAAAACATTTACAAGATTTCCCACATGATACCTGTTCCTAAGAAACGCATCGTCATCGACACCAATGTTTGCCTCGACCTGTTCGTCTTCAAGGATCCGCGCTGGGGCGAACTGCTGGGCGCCATCGAGAGCGGCGCGGTCGAGGCCATCACCCGCGCCGATTGCCGCGACGAATACAATATCGTGCTGCACTACAAGCACCTGCCGCTGGACGACGACAGCCGTCCGCTGGCGTCCGCCCGCTTCGACCAGCTGATTCAAGTGGTGTCGCCGCCGGAATCGGGCGTGCGGCTGCCGGTCTGCACCGACAAGGACGATCAGAAATTCCTCGAACTGGCGCGCGACGCCAACGCCGATGTGCTGATCACCAAGGACAAGGCGCTGCTGAAACTGGCGCGGCGCCTGGCCAAGGCCGGCATGTTCAAGGTGATGGTGCCGGAGGCGTGGTCGCTCGAAGCGGAATGAGCATCAAGGCAACACCAAGCCGGTGGCCTGCGCTAGAATAGGCTCTCTGTCCACTACCAAGTCGCCATGAACAGCCGCAACAACACGCCGAGCACCGATCCGGTCACCCCGGTCCTCACCAGCCGCCTGCCGGCCGTCGGGACCACCGTTTTCACCCGCATGTCGACGTTGGCGGCGCAAGCCGGCGCCGTCAACCTCGGCCAGGGCTTCCCCGACTTCGGCTGCGAGCGCAGCCTGCTGCAGGCCGTCAACGACGCCATGCAGGCCGACTTCAACCAATACCCGATGATGCACGGCGCGCCGGTGCTGCGTCAGGCCATCGTCGACAAGGTCGCCGCCATCTACGGCCACCGCTACGACGTCAACACCGAGATCACCGTGACCGCCGGCGCCACCCAGGCGCTGACCACGGCCATCCTGTGTTGCGTCCATCCGGGCGACGAGGTGATCGTCATCGAGCCGGTCTACGACAGCTACGTGCCGGCGGTGACGCTGGCCGGCGGCGTGCCGGTGTCGGTGGAGATGGAGCTCGGCGCCGATGGCTATAGCGTGCCGTGGTCCAAGGTCGCGGCCGCCGTCAACGGCAAGACCCGCCTGATCATTATCAACACCCCGCACAATCCAACCGGCAGCGTGCTGCGCGCCGCCGACATGCAGGCGCTGGCCGACATCGTGCGCGGCACCGAGGTGCTGATCCTGTCGGACGAGGTCTACGAACACATGGTCTACGACGGCCAGCGGCACGAATCGGTATGCCGCCACCCGGAACTGGCGGCGCGCGCCTTTGTCGTCTCCAGCTTCGGCAAGACCTACCACGTCACCGGCTGGAAGATCGGCTACGTCGCCGCGCCGGCCGGCCTGACGGCCGAGTTCCGCAAGGTGCACCAGTACAACGTATTCAGCATCAACACGCCCATGCAGCACGGCATCGCCAGCTACATGGCCGATCCGAAGCCGTACCTGGAACTGCCGGCGTTCTACCAGCGCAAGCGCGACCTGTTCCGCGACGGCCTGAAAAACACGCGCTTTGAATTGATGCCCGCCGACGGCACCTATTTCCAGTGCGTGCGCTACGATAAAATTTCGACCCAGACGGAAGCCGAGTTCGCCGAGTGGCTGACCACCGAAATCAAGGTCGCGGCCATTCCGGTGTCGGCGTTCTACCAGCAAGGCAAGGAGTCGGGCATCGTCCGCTTCTGCTTCGCTAAAAGAGATGAGACCCTGGCGCTCGCCCTGGAGCGGCTGGGCAAAGTTTAATTCGGGATCGCAAAATGTCCGACACCAATCAAGTCGATGCGTCACCGTCGGTGCTGAACCTGCTCAACCAGAGCAACCGGCGGCTGGAACGCCTGCTGCAAACGCTGCACACCGAGCGCAACGCCGAAGCGGAGCTGCGCGACATCGCGCGCGACGTCATTCACGCGGTCGAGCTCGATCCGGACATCGCGCTGGCGACCATCTTCCTCAGCCAGATCGCCGGCACCTACGCGGTGCGGCACTGTATCGAGACCGCCGTGGTGACGGTGGTGATCGCGCGCCGCATGGGTAAGAGCGCGGCCGAGATCCAGACCGTGACCGCCGCCGCGCTGACCATGAACGTCGGCATGCTGCGCCACAACGAGTCCTTCCAGAACAAGAGCAGCCCGCTCAGCAACGAGGAGTTGGCGATCGTGCGCAGCCATCCCGAGGAAAGCGCGGATCTGCTCAAATATGCCGGAGTGCAGGACCAGGAATGGATTTCCTGCGTGCTGCTGCACCATGAAAACGATGACGGCAGCGGTTATCCGGCCGGCGTCGCCAGCCCGGAGGTGACGCTGAACGCCAAGCTGCTCAGCCTGGCGGACCGCTATTGCGCGCAGGTGTCGGCGCGCAATTACCGCAAGTCGGTGCTGCCGGATCGGGCGATGCGCAATCTGGCCGAGGACAAGGCGGCGCCGTGCGATCCGCAGCTGCTGGAGCATTTCCAACGCGAGCTCGGCGACTTTCCGCCGGGCTGCCTGGTGCGGCTGGCCGATGGCGGTATCGGTGTGGTCAGCCGCCGCCAGGGCTGCAGCAATGGCTTGCAGGTGCACTCGCTGCGCGATCCGTCCGGCGCAATGCTGACGCCGGCCCAGCCGCGCTGTCTGAGCGACGGCGAATGGCGCATCGCCGAGGCGCTCAGCGAAGACCAGGCGTCCACCCGTTTCAGCATGAAGCAGATCTGGGGTGCGCGCGCCAGCCTGTGATGCTTAGCGCGGCAGCTGTTCCAGCTTGCGGTCGATGAAGGCTTGCAGTTCCGGCGTCAGGCCGTTGGCTGCGCGGGCGCGGGTGTAGGCGTCGCGCGCTTCCGGCAGATGTTGTCCGGCCTGCAGGGAAATGCCGAGGCCCATCCACCAGACACCGTTGCCCGGCGATAGTCTCAAGGCGTCGCGATAGTGCTGCACCGCTTCGGTGTGACGCTGTTCGCGTTGCAGCACGCCGGCCAGGAAGCCGTGGTATTCGGCGTTGTTGCCGGCGTACGGCAAGGTCGTCAACAGCGTCTGCAATGCCGGGCCGCCCTTCTCCAACTGCAAGCGCGCCAGCACCATCGCCAGGCTGGGCTGGCGCGGGTCGATGCCCAGCGCCAGACGCAATTGGCGGATGGCGTCGTCGCTGCGCTTGTTTTCCAACAGCAGGCTGACGTAGGTTTGGCGCGCGGCGTCGTTGCGCGGATCGATTTCCACCGCTTTCTCCAGGTCGGTCAGCGCGTTGCTGACGCGGCCTTCCTGCAACGAGGTCAAGCCGCGACGGTAAGTGTTTTCCGCCATCTGCTTGGGCGTCAGGTCGTTCACAGCGCCGTTGGCCGAGGCGGCGGGCGCGGCGGACTTGCGCGAGCGAGCTGGCGCCGGCGCCGGCTGGTCCGGAGTGTCCGACTCTGCTGCAGCCGAGCGCGCCGCGCGTTTGGCGCCGGGCATGGCGGGCAAATTCATGCGTGCGTCCCGTTCCGGTGCGCCGGCCGAGGCCGGCTCGTGCCGCGCCGCGACGTCGGATGCGGCGGCGGGTGCCGATGTCGCCGGCAAGGGAGCGGTGACGGGCGCCGATGCGGCCGGCGAGTGCGCGGCGGCGGACGCTGATGACGACGCTGCTGGAGCGAGGGCGGGCGCTGGCGAGGCCGATGCGGCGGCTGCTGATGCACGCGATGCCGAAGCGTAATCGGCCGCATGCGGCGCAGCGACGGCAGAATTGGCCGCATGCGGCGCAGCGACGGCGGAATCGGCCGCATGCGGCGCGGCGACGGCGGATTCGGGCGACGCGGCGATGGCATTCGGCTGCTGGAGAGGCGGCTGCCCGGACACATGCTGGCCGGCCAGCTTCGGCGCCGAAACAGGCGTTGAAACAGGCGCCGGACCAGCCGCCACGCCGTGGCCCTGCCAGTATTGCCAGCCATACCAACCACCGGCAGCCAACGCCAGCAGCGCAGCGCCACCGCAGGCCAGCACCAACGGCTGCCGGTGGCGCTCGGCCGGCGGCGCCGCCTTCAACTCCGGCGCGTGCGCCGCGCCGGCGCCGCCGCGCGCGTCGAGATCCTGCAGCATTTTATTTATCAGGCTCATCTGGTCAACGCCCACGTCAGTCCGCTGGCGGCGATCAGCACGCTGACCCCGGCCGCCAGCCAAGTCAGGCGCCGATGCTTGCCTCCGGGGACGGTGTCGTTGGCGGCCAGGTTCACATGCCGCCGCGTGACCTGCTGCTTGCCTTCGCCGAAACACAGCATCAGCGCCTTGTTGGCCATGATATTGACCAGCCTTGGAATGCCGCCACTGGCCTTGAACAGCCGGTCGAGCGCGCCACGGCTGAACAGCCGGCTGCCGGTGTAGCCGGCCACACGCAAGCGGTGCGCCAGATAATATTCCATGTCGTCGCGGTTCAACGGCCCCAGATGGTAATGGAAGGTGATCCGCTGCGCCAATTGACGTATCGAGTTGGCCTGCAAATGCTGGTTCAGCTCCGGCTGGCCGAACAGCACGATCTGCAGCAGCTTGCGTTTTTCGGTTTCCAGGTTGGTCAGCAGGCGCAGCGCTTCCAGGCTCTCCACCGGAATCGCCTGCGCCTCGTCCAGGCACAGCAGCACCTGCTTGCCCTGCGCCGCCAGCTCCATCAGCCGGAACGTGATCGACTTCAGCAACTGATGCTGATCGACGTCGCGCGCCAGCGTCAGCGACAGCTCGTCGGCCAGGGCCAGCATCAGCGTGCGCGGCTCCAGATAGGGATTGGGAATATAGGCCGTGTGGAAATCGTCGCCCAGGGTCGCAATGAATTTACGGCACAACAGCGTCTTGCCGGTGCCCACTTCGCCGGTGATCTTGATGAAGCCTTCGCCGCTCCGGGCCGCCACCAGCAGCGTGTTCAACGCCTGCTGCGAATGCGGACTGGTGAAGAAAAAGCTGGTATCCGGGGTGATCCCGAACGGCATCTCGCCCAAGCCGAAGTGCGACGTATACATTTAGCGGCTTCCCCCGTTGCGGCGCGGATCGAGCTGCTCGATGCGGCGGCTGGAATCCTCCAGATCCTGCGCATAGCTGGACGCGCCATCGACGATGCTCGGCTTGATCAGCACCACCAGCTCGCGTTTCTGCGTGCCGCGATCGGTGTTGCGGAACAGCGCGCCGACGATCGGCAGGTCGCCCGCGCCCGGCAGCTGGCTGGTGTCGGCGGTGCTGGACTGGCGCATCAGGCCGCCGATGGCGACGATGTGGCCGTCCTGGCCGCGCACCATGCTGTCCATTTCCGAAGTGCTGGACGCCGCCAGCGGCAGTTGCAGCGAACCGGCGCTGCCGAGGTTGACCACTTTGTTGATGGTCGACACCTGGCTGACCGACGGGTGCACATGCAGCATGATGTTGCCGTCTTCATCGATCTGCGGCGTCACGTCCAGCACCACGCCGGAGAAGAACGGCTGCAGCGTCACGTTCGGGCTGGTGGTGTTGCCGCTGATGTTGGAGTTGGTGGTGGTGCTGACGCCGGTCACGTAAAACTCGTCGGTGCCGATCTTCAGCACGGCCTTCTGGTTGTTCATGGTCGCGATACGCGGGCTCGACAGCACGTGCACCGAGCCTTGCGACTCCAGGAAGGAAATCATCGCGGCGAAATTACTGGTCTGGAACGCCAGGCCGAACAGCGAGCCGGCATTGTTGGCCGCGTTCGCCAGCGACAGGCTCGGCGTGGCCGTGATGCCGATGGTGCCGCCGCTGGTCATCGAAGTCGCCGCTCCGGCCGGCGTCAGCGGCGACAATCCGGTGCCCGGCGCGATAAAGCCGGTCGACAGTTTTTTACTGCCGCTGCCGAACGAGCCGAACGAGGCCCAGTTGATGCCGCTCTGGTAGCCGCTGTTCAGCTGCACCTCGAGAATCTTCGCCTCCAGGATGACCTGGCGCTCGACCGCCAGCCGGGTCGCCTTCAGATACTGCTCGACGCTGCGCAACTGCTCAGGCAAGGCGCGCACCACGACCACGCCCGACTGCGGGCTGATGACCACGCTGCGGCCGTCGCCGACGCCGCCGACCAGGGCCACCAGCGCCTCCTTGAGCTCGGACCAGAAATCGCTGGACGAGGACGTCTTGACGTTGCTGGCGTCGTCCAGCGTGGTGGTGACCTGCTGGCCCGGCTGCGGCTGCTGCGGCTGGTTGTTCTGGCCGTTGCTGCCGTTGCCGGTCTGGCCGGAGGTGGTCGAGCCGACCGTGTTCACCGACGTCGACGACACCCGCACATTGGACGAACCCTTGCGCGTCGCGCTCAGGTAATTGACCTGGAAGATACGGCTCTGCATGGTCAGCGGGCGGATGTAGATGCGCGTGCCTTCGACCTTGTAGTCGTAGCCGTACATTTCGCGCACGGCGTCCAGCGCCTCGAACAGCGTCACGTCCTTCAGGTTGGCGGTGATCACGCCGCTGACGTCCGGGTGGACCAGCATGTTGTAGCGGGTGCCGGTGGCGATGGAGTTGAAGAACTGTTGCACCGGCACCTGGTTGAAGGACACGTTGAAGCGCTCCTCCATGACCGCGCGCGCCTTCGGCAGTTCGGCCGCCATGCTGCTGACCGGCGGCAGCAACGCCGCCTGCACCGCCGCGTCGGTGGCCGGCTGCGACTTGGCCTGGGCCGCCGCCGCCTTGACTTGCTGGCCGATGGTGTCGTAGGTGTCGCGCGGCGCTTGCGACTGGCAAGCGGCCAGGCTGGCGCAGGCGCACAGCAATGCCAGGCGTCGGATCGTGGTGTGCATCATGTGGTTTTCATGGGTTGTCATCTAGGGTTTCCCTGTCGGTTCAGCGGCCTTGGCCGGTACAGGAAACAAGGTCAGGGTTTCCAGATTTTTGCCTCGCCGCAGCACCACCGAGGTTTCGTTAATGCGCGTCAGCACGGCGCCGCCCACCTTGCCGCCTTCGCGCAGGGTGACGCCGTCGATCACCGCCACGCGGCGTCCGCCGGGAGTGCGGCCGATCAAGATCGATTGCAGACGCGGCCCGGATGCCTCGCCATCCGCGCCCAGCTGCTGCGGCGACGAAAATGCGGCCGGCGGCCGGGTCGGATCGGCCAATTGCGCCTGCGCCAGCGGCGGCAAGGCCAGCAGCACGGCGATCAGCACGCGGTTCACAGCGCTATCCATTTTTGGTCCAGGCTCAAGGTGTACAGCGTCAGCGTCAGCCGCGCCTGCGGGTATTTTTGCGCATCGAGCGCGGCGCCGCCCCAGAACAGCCGGGTCGGCATGTGTTCCAGCGCCTGCAAATAATTGACCATGTCCGGGTAGCTGCCTTCCAGCACCAGCTGCACGCCGTGGCGGAACAGCAGCGACGGTTGCGGCGGCGCGGCCGGCGCGAGCGCGGGCGTGGCCCCGGCTGCGGCCGGAGCCGGCGCGGCAAGCACGGCGGCCAGAGGCGTCGGCACCGTCGCGGCGACGGCGGGCGTCGGCGTGGCGGCGGGCTCGTCGCCAGCGGAAGCCGGGAACTGCCCATCGACCATGCCTTGCGGCGGCATGGTCTTCAGCGACACCAAGCGCAGCTTGCCGTGGCCCTGCACCATCTGCTGCAACAGCGGGCTCATCTTTTCTGGCGCGACCATGCCTTTTTGCGCGGTCCGCAGCGAGACACGCAAGGCCGCGCTGTCCTCCTGCAATCGCAGCAGGCGCTGGCGCAATTCCTTGTCCGGGTCCAGGCTGGACGCCGCATCCAGCTGCGCCAGTTCACCTTCGATCGCGGCGACCTGGGCGCGCTGCTGCTGCATCATGTCGCGCATGGCGCGCTGCTTGGCCCAACCGGGTTCGAGCACCAGTTGATAGGCCAGGAACACCAGCACCGCGCCGGCGGCGCCGAACGCCATCAGCCGCTCGCGCAAACTGAGCGCCATCGCCCACTGGTCCAGCTTGATCCAATATTGTTTCATGGCCGCCCTCCCGCAGCGTGCTCGACCGGGGCCGATTGCAGGCTGAATTCCACGTAGCGCGGCGTCGGCGCCGGCGCCGGCGCCGCTGTGGTTTGTGCGGCCTGCGCCGTTCCCAGCGCTTCCGGCTTGGGTTCGCTCATCTCCAGCCGGCCGAAGCTTTTACCGCGCAACACCGCCTCCCCGGCCAGACCGTCCAGATAGCCGGGCAACAAGCCGGCCTTCAGCGCCCTGCCCTGCAGGCCGATGCTGTGGCCGCTGCCATGGATGGTCACGCCGGTCAGCCACAGGCCGTCGACGCGCTTGCGCGCCAGCGCCTGGAAGTAGGCCGAATAACCGGGCGTATCGGCCGGTTTCCCCTGTTCCAGCAAGCCCGCGACCTGCTGCAGGTTGCGCAGTTGCAGGCCGGCTTGATCCACCTCCTGCTGCAGCGTCTCGCTTTTACGGCGCGGCACGAAGGCGGCCACGACGGTGGTCTTGCGCGTCTCGCGCACAGTCAAGTCGGCCTTGACCTGCGCCGCCTCGGCGCTGAGCGCGGCGGTCTGTTGGCTCACCACCAGGCTGGTCAAGACCACCACCGCCAGCACCCCGCCCAACGCCGACGCCAGCATGGTGGTGGAAAAATAGTTCTTCTGCCGCTGAAAGCGCGGGTTGAACAGGTTGATTTGTTGGCTCATGCCTTGCGTTCCTCTTCGCGCAAGGCGGCGCCCAGCGTCGCCAGGAAGCTGTTCTGGGCGACAGCGTCGCGCAGGTGCTCCGCTTCGCTCAGGTCCAGCACCTTGGCCAGGTCGAGCTGCTCGACCGGCAGATACAGATTGCTGCTCAGATAAGCGAGCAGCTTGCCGTCACCGACCGGCGCCAGCACCAGCTTGGCCACGGCGACAAAATGGAACTGCCGCTCAAAGTGGTCCAGCGAGCGCTGCAATTCCAGCGTGATGCGGTCGTGCGCCTGCTGCAGGCGCTCCGCGTCCGGATCCATCAGCTGCGACAGTGGCACATCGATGCGGCGCGCCAGATACAGTTCGCCCTGGAAGCTCACGGTCAGCAGACCGCCGTCCTGGTCGAACGCCAGCAACGCCACGCCGCGCCCCTCCGGCTCCAGCATCGCCGAGATATTCCGTTGCGCCATTTCACCGATATCGATCGCCTCCAGCGGAATCTTGCTGTCGGCGAACAGCCGCTGGTGCTGCTCGATCGGACCGTTGCGCGCGGCCACCGCGAACGCCTGGCGGCTGTGGGAAGCGCCGGCGCTGGCCGGCGGCGGCAGCAGCGCCATGTCGATGGTCGCGTCTTCAAGCGGAAAGTCGATCATGTCCTTGACGCGCCAGCCGAGCGCGGTCTTCATTTCGTCGGCTGGAACATTCGGCGCTTCGACCATCAGCAACTGGTAGGCGCCGGCGCCGAGCAGGCTGGTGCAGCGATAGCGGTCCGCGTGCAGCTCGCGGCCGAGCTTGGCCAGGCTGGCGCCGTTCTGCTCGGCGCCGCCGGGATACGACACGGCCAGCCGCACCAGCGGCAGCGCGCCCGGACGCCGCTGCACCACCGCCGCCTGGACGCCGTCGGCGACCATGGCGATGGCCAGCCATCCTTCGCTCTTACCCGCTTTTCCAAATAAACCCATGCCGAATGTCTCGAATGATTAAGCGCGGCTTTCAATGTCGGCCGCATATCGTTGATTATATTCAAGTTTCACTACTGTTTTGGGGCAATTAAGTGCATGGCCCCAACTTTTTGCGCTTAATTTGCACAACGAAAATAAAATGAGGCGGAATCAATACACTTCCCGTAAGAAAATCAGCGGACTGCGGTAGACGCCGAAGGTCACCCGCCCGATGGTGCTCGGCAGGTACGGCCACGGATTGAGCACCGCGCTGCCGCCGCTCTTGCCGGTGGTGCTGCCCGCCTTCAGCGACACCTTGGCGGCGCCGGCCGCCAGCGTCCTCTCCGCCCCATCGAGTATGGTCGGGCAAGCCAGCGCGCAACTGGAGAACAGCATGCCGGACGACGGCGTCACCTTGGTGACGCTGTCGGCGGCATTGGTGCGCCAGGCGGCCGTGGTCACGCCGTTGACCACGGTCTGGCCGTAGTATTGGGCCGACAGGTTCAACAACAGCGGTAGCTGTGACGAGCCGTAGGCGTTCGGCACCAGCATGCGGCCGGTGACTATCATGATGCCCGCCTCGACCGGACTGCTGCGCAGCGAAGTCACGCCGTCGTTGGGCGAGGACGTTTCGGTGGCGCGCAGATAGATCGCGGTCGGCGTCACCCAGTTGTTGGCAAACGGCGCCGTCCCGGAGAACATGCGCGGGAAGGTGTAGACCGGTGGCGCCGTCGGACCGAGGCTGGCCCCGTCCGCGCTTCGGACAAAGGCGCTGCTGGCGATGCTGTTCGCGCTCAACACCGAGCCGCTCGGCGACGCCGGCGGATTGACGGTGGTGGTGGTGCCCGGCGCCGAGTAGGCCGACAGCGTCACGCCGCGCGCGAAGATGCCGCGGTAGTTCAGCGTTGTCTTGCTGAGCGTATTTCGCGGCAACACCTGCACCGTGAACGACTGGCCGGAATACGCCATGCCCGGCGCGTTGGCCGGACAGGTCATGCCGGCCGGATCGCAGGTCATGGGCGGCGTGGTGATGACGGTATCGAAATGATCCGGCACGAAACGGCCGATATTGAGCACCGCGTTCTGGATATCGCCGGTGCCGAGGTAGCTGCCCTTGACGCCGGGGGCCGGCGGCATGATGGCGGCGGTCACTTCCAGCGTACCGACGTCGGCGTAGACGAAACTGCCGCTGGCGATGCCGCCGCTGAAGGCGCCGAGCGTTCCGGCCAGCGTCAACTCGGCGTCCGGCGCCGCCGGGTCGACCATCATGTCGGCGAAGCGGCTGCCGCTGGAATCGCGCGCCGGCAGCGGGGTCAGCTTGATCTGCACCGGCGAGCTTTCCTTGCCAAAATTCGGCGCCGGCAAGGCCGGCAGCCCGTACATCAGCGCGATGACGGACATCTGGAAGGAGGTGCCGGCGGTCACGAACACCGGGTCGGTGATGGCGGCCGGGCTGCCGGCCTTGTTGGCGGCGGGTCCGCTCAGCGTCAGTTGCACCGGCCTTTCGACGAACGGTCCCGACGTGCCCAGGCGCGCCGTGTTGTCGCTGGTGAGGAACTCGATGCGGCCGACGTCGGCGTAGTGGAACAGGTAGACCTCGTCCGAGGTGGTCTGGCCGGCCTTGATCAGCACATCGGTCAGGCCGCTCCAGACGCTGGAACTTTGCGCCGGCAGCGCGCCCGACTTGGCGCACAGCGGCAGCGTGGTGACGGCGCCGCTGCTCTTGGTCTTGAAGGTGGCGCGCACGCCCGCGTCCTGCGCCGGGTCGTAGCAGGACAGCGCGTACTTGATCTTCAGCGTGGTGTCCGAGTTCGACAGCGCGGTCGGCACGTTGCCGACCACGAAGGTCAGGTACATCTCGATGTCCTTGTTCGCCAGATATTGCTGGCCGGTGAAGTCGATCGGCTTGCAGGTTTGCGCCGCGCTGTAGAACGGTTCCGCGTTGACGCATTTGCTGTCGGTGAAGTAGTAACTCGGCGTGAACGCCGCCGCCCCGATTTGCGAGCTGACGGTCGAGGTGTCGTTGCCGTCGTAGTAATCGAACAGCGCGCCGCCGACCGCCGCGCTGGTCGTGACCAGGCCGTTCGCGGCGGCGGCCACCGTCACGCGCAGCGTGATCAACGGCAATGTGGTGTTGGCGGCCATGCTGCCGCTGTAGGTGCACATGATGGTCTGGCCGGCCGGGCTGCAACTCCAGCCGGTGCCGGTGGCGCCGGCGTAGATCAGCGCCGACGGCAAGGCCACCGCCACCGTCACCGGACCGCCCTCGGTCAGCGGGCCGTTGTTGCTGACGCTGATCAGGTAGTTGCTGTTTTGCGAAGGCACCAGTGGGCTGCTGAGCGTCATCGAAATCGCGCGGTCGGCCGCCGGCACGTTGGGCGCGGCGATCACCTCGGCGTTCATCAGCACCAGGTCGGAGCCGGACTTGTAGTCGCTGCGCGCCGAGGTCTGGCCGGCCTGGATGGTCGGCGACGAGACCGTGTAGGCGTCGAAGTCGATGCCGTACGAGGCGCTGTCGTTGTTGATGTTGCTGATCGAGTTGAACTGGTTGCCGGACGGATTCAGCGCGTCCGTCATCTCGACGCCGTTGTACTGCAGTATCTCGCCGCCACCCGACAGCGAGCTGTCGCCTTCCCACGTGATGTGGCCGATCTTGCCGGTCAGGCTGCCGATCGGGGTCGGGATCTTGAAGTTACTCAGCGTCAGCGTCACGCCGGAGCTGCGGATGTACTGGAAGCCCTCGTACAAGTTCAGCACGCGGAAGGTTTCGTTCGATTGCGAGTACACCACCAGCAGCTGGAAGCCGCCCAACACCCCCTCCACCGCGCAATATGGCGCGCCGCTGTTGATCGTCAGATCGCCGGCGGTGTAGTCGGCGTTACCCTTGGCCTGCACCTGCGCCGTCACGTCCACCGCGCCGGAGAAGAAGTCGTAGCCGACCGAGTTGGTGGTGTAGCGCCGGTTGCTCGGCGCCGAGACGGCGGTGCCGTCGAAGGTGACGGCATAGTCCGGCGTGGAGCTGGAGCCGGCCCAGTACAGTTGCGCGTTCAGGATGGCGGCGCCGCTGGGGATGCCGCGCAACTGCATCGTCACCGAGCTGCCGATGCTGCACGGGTTGGAGGCATTGCTGGCGGTGCGCAAGGTCTTCTGCGTGCCGGTGAAACTGACGTTGCCGGCGAAGCTCTTGAACAGCGTGATCGGCGAATCGGCGCGGGCGGCGCCGGCGACGAGCCAGCACAGCAGCGCCAGCAGCAGCGGCAACACTTTGGGCAATGTCGGCCGGGTCATCGTCGCCTCCTCAGAATTGAACCGTGACCACGCGCTGGACGTAGTCGATGTTGGCGGGCGCCGGATTGGGACAGGCGCCGCCGGCCGGCTGGTTGCAGGCGGTCGCGGTGACGATGGTGCGGTTCATGACCGCGCCCATGCCGGGCGTGGGCACCACGGTGCACTGCACCGTTACCGTGAAGGCGGTGAGCGAGCCGCCGGGCACGAAGTTGCGCGTCGCCGCGCAGTCGTTGTCGATCTGCTGCCGGTACAAGCCGTATTCGACGCCGGCGCGCGCGGCTTCGTAGGCGCGCGAGCCGAGCAGGTCCAGCGCGGAGCTGGTCTGCTGGCTGGCGGTCAGCGACACGGCGGCCACGGCCAGTCCGGACAGCACCACGATCAGGAAAATGGCCGAGACGATGCTGAAGCCGCCGCTGCGGCGGGCGCGCGCGATGGATGACTGGCTGGACTTCACGGCGTATTGTCCACGTGGACCTGGCGCACCAGGTTGATGTTTTCGCCGTTGGCGCGCGCCAGCCCGAGCGTCACGCCGACCAGCGCGGCGTTGGTGTTGGCCAGCACCGAGTAATCGAAGCGGCAGCCGGACACCATGTTGGCCAGCAGCGCGCCGGTGCCGAGCGCGCCGGTGCCGGTGCCGTCCAGGATGTTGGGCGAGACGAAGCGGGTCAGGTTGCCGGCGCCGCCCGCCGCCGGCGTGCAGACATAGGTAACGGTGCCGGTCACCACCTGGAAGCGGTTGGTCGGCGACGGCATCGACGGCGAGGCGACGGCGAACGGATTGCTGGCAAGCGTGATCAGCGTGCCGTTGACCGCCGCGACCCGGGCGATATTTCCGCCCGTGTAAGCGTTGGCGGGCGCGACGCCGACGTTGAAGACGGTGATGAAGTTGCCGGGCACGATGGCCTGCCGGCCGGTCGGCGCGGCGCCGGCCATGTTGAACGCCAGCGAGGCGGTGGCGGGATTGAAATCCAGCGGCAGCAGCGTGGCCGGCGGCGCATCGGCGACGTCGATGTAGCGGCCGCCGGTGCTGGTGATCAGGAATTGCAGCGTGCGTTGGTTGTTGGCGACGACGATGCTGTTCGGCAGCGCCAGCCGCAGTTCGCGGCTGATGCGGCGCAGCGCCAGGTCGGCGACATCGGTCATCTCCGCGCGCGCCGCGCTGTCGACGTAGTTTTCCACCGAGTTGCGCATGAACAGCGCCACCACGCCGCCGAGGATGCCGGTGATGGTGATGACGATGATCGCTTCCACCAGCGTGAAGCCGCCCATGCGGCGCGAGCGGCGCATCATATCGACCTCGGCGCATAGCGGGTGCGGTAGCCGTCCAGCACCACGCTGTTGGTGTTGTCGTAGGTGACGGTGACTGTGATGCGCAGCACTTTCATGCTGGCCGGCGTGGCGCTGGAGGTGATCTGCGCGCCGGCCGGGCCCAGCGGCTGGTCCGCAGCGATCGCGACGATGGCCGTGTAGCCGGCCGGGAACGGATTTCCGGCGGCATCCGCCATATAGGTCGCGCTGCCGCCACCACCGACGTAGTCGTTGACATTATCGAACGGACGCGTATTGATCGGCTCCGGTCCCATGCTTTCTGCCAATCCGCAATCTGCCGGATTAGCCGTGTTGGGGTCTTCAGCTTTGGGGTCGCTGGCGTCGCAGAACGTGAACCGCGCCAGCCTCACCTCCTCCATCATGCCTTCGGCGATGGCCAATGCCTGCTTGCGCCGCATCGGGTCCGGGCTGGAGCGCGCGCTCATGGCCAGCACCTGCAACACGGACGCGACCGCGATGCCGACGATGACCATGAACATGACCAGCTCGATCAGCGTGAGTCCGGCTTGGCGGCGTTTAATTGACATAGCCGGTCGCCGCGTTGACGGTGATGGGATACGCGGTGCCGCCGCCGGTGACGCTGATCGCCAGCGTGGCGAAGGTCGAGGTCACGGCGTTCACGGCGTCCGCTTGCGCGAAGGGCGCGCCGGTGGCGTCGAAGGAGAAAGTGCTTGCGGCCGGCGTCATGGTCACCCCGTTGGGCAGGCCTTCACAGGCCCAGCTGGTGAGATTGCCGCAAGCGGCCAAGGTCGCCCTGGAGCCGGAGTTGTTTCCGGATGCGGGCGGCACCCTGGCGTTGCAGGCGGCGTCGTAGCACAGCGCCACGCTGGTGTCGTTCAGCCGCACGAAGACGTTGCGGCCCTGGGCGATGGCGATTTTCTGACCGTAGCGCATCAGACCCTTGACCTGGTCGCTGTAGGCCCGGCCGTCGAAACCGCCGGTGGCGAAACGCGGCATGGCGACGGCGGCCAGAATGCCCACCAGCACCAGCACCGTCACCAGCTCGACCAGGGTAAAGCCGGACTGCGCGGTCCGGCGCGGTCCTTGTGGCATCACGCCAGGCCCGCAGGGCTTAACAAGATCCGATGACGGCGGCGATAGTGACGGCGCCACTGGACGGTACGTAAGTCACGGAGCAGCCCGTGAAGTCGGTAGCGGTCGGGCCCGGACGCAACACACCATCGGTAGCGAAGGTAGATGCATCGAAGCCGGTCAGGTCCACAGCGGCGGCAATGCCGGCGAACGTCGGGTAGCCGGTCGTGTTGTTCACCGTCACCGCCGGAGTGTCATACGACGACGTGCCGGTGGATGGCGATCCGGCGGCCAGCCAGCGGCCGTGGTACATCGCCGAAGCGCTGCTGATGGCGGCACGCGCGCCGTTCATCTTCGCCAGACGCGCATCGGCGCCCAGGTTGGCGAAACGCGGCAGCGCGGTGGCGGCCAGGATGCCGAGAATGACGATCACGACGATCAGTTCGATCAGCGTAAAGCCGCCCTGTGCGTTGCGGGCGAACGAGCGGGATGGTTTGGTTTGCATGTGAGACTCCAACTTTAAAATGGGCAACGTCGTACTGTCTTCGGATCGGCTCTCGGCTCTAGTTTTGGACTTGATTCAACGCGACACCGGCTCCATCGGCGGGTGCGCTTTTTACGCTGGCATTTTTTGGGAACAAGCGAAACGATTCTACCTTGAAACATATGCGATCTGTGTCATTACATGACACATTGTTGCTAACAAGAACATAAATTAGTTGGTGCTGTACAACATCGAAGTACCAATTGCCCGCTTCGACCGCTTTTCCGTCGGACGGTCCGAGCTCGCCGCGATAATTTTCCGGCGGCCGCTGCAGCAAGCCGATCGGGTTCGAGCCCTCCAGTTTCGCGATGCCATCGCTGTCGCCGCGCACCTGCAACGACATCTCGCGCGATTTCAGCGCGCTGCGCATATTGTTCACCAGCGCCTGCACGCCCGCCTTGTCGCCCTGCTTGCCGTAAAAGCTCACGCGCTGCAACACCACCATCAGCACCAGCCCGAACACGATCACCACCACGGCGAACTCGAACAGGCTGAAGCCGCCCCGGCGTCGTGGCGCGCGCATCAGTGCGGCAACGCCACTTTGCCCAGATCCCAGATCGGCACGAAGATGCCCAGCGCCAGAATCAGCACCAGCACGCCGAGGAAAGTGATCAGGATCGGTTCGATCTGCGCCGCCAGCGTCTTCAATTCGTAGTCCACTTCGCGTTCGTACATCTGGGCGATCTCGTCCATCAGCTCGTCCAGCGAACCGGACTCCTCGCCCACCGCGATCATTTGCAGCACCACCGGCGTGAACACCCCGGCGGCGGCGGCGGTGCGCAGGATGCTGTCGCCGCGCTCGACGCCGTCGCGCATCTGCTCCACCCGCGACGACAGATAAGCGTTGTCCACCGTCTGCGACACCACCGTCAGCGCCTGCACGATCGGCACGCCGCTGCGGCTGGACAGCGCGAAGCTGCGCGCGAAGCGCGCCATCGTGGCCTTCTGGATGATCTTGCCGGCGATCGGGAACTTCAGCTTGGAGCGGTCCCACTTGAAGCGTCCGGCGACGGTGTTGATCCAGAAACGGAAGCCGAACACCCCCGCCACCGTCAGCACCAGCAAATGCGGCCAGTAATCCAGCGTGAATTTGGAGGTGCCGATCAGCAGCCGGGTCATCAGCGGCAATTCGGCATGAAAACTCTCGAACACCTTGACGAACTGCGGGATGACGAAAATATTCACGATCACAATCGCCAGCACCATGGCGATCATCACGAAGATCGGATACCTGGTCGCGCTCTTGACCCGCGCCCGCATCTCGCGGTCGAACTCCAGATGGTCGAACAGGCGCAGGAACACCTCCTCCAGCCGCCCGGTCATCTCCCCCACCCGCACCATCGACAGGTAGAAATCGTTGAACACGCCCGGATGCCGCCGCATCGCCGCCGACAGCTCGCGGCCGGCATCCAGCGATTCGCGCAAATCCTTGATGACCTTGCCGAACGACTTGCTGATCGCCGACTCCTGCAAGCCCGCCAGCCCACGCATGATGGGCACGCCCGACTTGAGCAGGGTGTACAGCTGGCGGCTGAACAGCTGCACGTCCATCGAGGTGACCTTTTTCTCCATCATCGTTTCCCACCACGCGTCGCCGGCGGCGCCGGCGCTGGCGGCCTTCTTGGTCAGCAGGATCTCCACCGGCGTCGCGCCGGAACCGACCAGATGGTTGGCCACGGCGCCGCTGTCGGCCGCCTCCAGCACGCCCTGCAGCAGTTGACCACGCGCATCGCGCGCCTTATAGGCAAAAAACGGCACGTTTATTCCTCGCTCTGGTTACTGATGCGCATCGCCTCGGCCACCGTGGTGCGGCCCTGGATCACCAGCTGCACCGCGTGGCGGCGCAAGGTTTCGCCCGCCATCTGCGCGGCGGCGGCTTTCAGGAAGACAGCCGGATCGGCATCGTTGGCGGCGTCGACCACATCGCGCGTCATCTCCAGCAGCTCATAGACGCCGGTCCGGCCGCGATATCCCATGCCGTTGCAATGCGAACAACCCTTGCCGTGGAAATAGCGCGCCTTGTCGACCTTGTCGTTGAGCTCCATGCGCAGCCACTCGTGCTCGGTCGGGGTCAGTTCGTACGGCCCGGTGCAGCTTTCGCAGATCACCCTCACCAGCCGCTGCGCCAGCACCGCCTGCAGGGAACTGCCGACCATGTAGCGCGGCACGCCCATGTCCATCAGCCGCAACGGCGTGCTGGCGGCATCGTTGGTGTGCAGCGTCGACAGCACCAGGTGACCCGTCATCGCGGCGCGCAGGCCGATCTGGGCGGTTTCCTGGTCGCGCATCTCGCCCACCAGCACGATGTCCGGATCCTGCCGCAGCGCCGAGCGCAGCACGCGCGCGAAGTTCAGCTCGATCTTGTCGTTGACCTGCACCTGGTTGACGCCGGGCAGCCGGTACTCGACCGGATCCTCGACCGTGATCAGCTTTTTCTCGACCGAGTTCAACTCGGCCAGCGCGCAGTACAGCGTGGTGGTCTTGCCGCTACCGGTCGGCCCGGTCACCAGCACCAGCCCGTTGGGGCGCTGGACGATGGCGCGGAACTTCTCCACCAGCCCGCGCGGCATGCCGATCGCGTCCAGCCGCAACTGGGTCGAACCCTGGCTCAGCAAACGCATCACCACCGACTCGCCGTACTGGGTCGGCATGGTGGAGATACGCACGTCGATGCGCTGGTTCTTGACCCGCACCGCGAAGCGGCCGTCCTGCGGCAAGCGCTTCTCGGAGATGTCCAGGTCCGACATCAGCTTCAGCCGCAACGCCAGCGACGGCGCGATCTTGATATCGGCCTCGGTCTGCAGGTGCAGCACGCCGTCGATGCGGAAACGGATCTGCAGCCGGCTTTCCTGCGGTTCGATATGGATGTCGGAAGCGCGCACCTGCGCCGCGTCGTCGAACACCGATTGCAGCAGCTTGACCACCGGCGCTTCTTCCAGGTTCGGATTGGCCGCCAGCGCGCCGAAGTCGACCGAAACGTCGCCCAGGTCCTGCTCCAGCTCGCGCGCCAGGTCGGAGATATCCTCGGTGCGGCGGTAGATGCGGTCGATGGCGCCCAGCACCTCGGTCTCGTTGACCACCGCCAGCTCGATGTTCTGCTTGACGATGCGGGAAATCTCGTCGTAGGCGAACAGGTCGGTCGGATCCGACATGCCGACCAGCAGCGTGCCGCGCCGGTCCTCCAGCACCAGCGCGCGGAAGCGGCGGGCCTGGGTTTCCGGCAGCAGGCGCACGATCTCCGGATTGATGTTGTAGAACTTCAGGTTCAGGTAGGGGATGTTCAGCTGGCGCGCCAGCGCGCCGGCGATCTGTTCCTCGGTGACATAGCCGTTCTCGATGAACACGCGGCCCAGCTTGCGGCCGCTGCGCTTTTGCTCGGTCAGCGCCAACCCCAGTTGCTCCTCCGACAGCAGCTTTTGCTGTACCAGGATCTCTCCCAACCGGACTTTCTCTGGCCTTGCCATACCCGCTCCTTGATTGATGCCGCAAATAAACTTGCGGCCATTCTATTCCAGAATGTGGCAATCGCGAATGCATAGGCGACAGGGTGTCGCTTTCTGCGCACGAATGCGCTACAGTGTGGTTCGTTTCCTCAGACACACATCATCCCCGCCATGACCGTACCGGCCCTCCGTTTCCAGCAAGTCGTCAAGCGCTATGGCGCGGCCAGCGTGTTGCAGGGCGTGGACCTGGAATTGCAGGCGGGCCAGTGCTTCGGCCTGGTCGGCGTCAACGGCGCCGGCAAGACCAGCCTGATCAAGTGCCTGCTGGACTTCTGCGGGCTGGACGGCGGCGCCATCGAGATTTTCGGCCGGCCGCACCGCGATCCGGCCGCGCGCGTGCCGCTGGGCTTCCTGCCGGAACGCTTCACCCCGCCCTACTACCTGACCGGCGCCGACTTCATCCGCTACCTGTTGACGCTGCAGGGACTGCGCTACGACGCCGACGCCGTGGCCGCCATGCTGGCCGCGCTGGACCTGGAGCCGGCCGCGCTGAAGCGCACGGTGCGCCAGTATTCCAAGGGCATGACGCAAAAGCTCGGGCTGGCCGCCTGCCTTTTATCGCGCAAGCAGCTATATATATTGGACGAGCCGATGAGCGGGCTTGATCCGAAGGCGCGCGCGCTGCTCAAGGCGCAGTTGCGTCAATTACAACAGGCCGGCGGCACCTTGTTCCTGACCTCGCACGCGCTGGCCGACGTCGACGAACTGTGCGACCGCATGGCGATCCTGCACGACGGCCGCATCCGCTTCAGCGGCACCCCGGCCGAATGCCGCGAGCGCTACGGCGCCGGCACGCTGGAACAAGCCTTCCTGGCCTGCATCGCGTGAGCGGCGCCATGTACCAATCGCACTTCGGCCTGCGCGAAACGCCGTTCGGCATCACCCCGAACCCGGCGTTTTTCTATTCGGGCAACACCCGTGGCGACATCCTCGACGCCTTGATCTACGCGGTCGGCAGCGGCGAAGGCATGATCAAGGTCACCGGCGAGGTCGGAACCGGCAAGACCATGTTGTGCCGCATGCTGGAAAGCCGGCTGCCGCCGCACATCGACGCGATCTACCTGGTCAACCCCAACCTGAACCCGCTGGAGGTGCAATACGCGATCGCCGCCGAGCTGGGCCTGGAAACCCGGGGCCTGCGCACCGACGAGGTGCAGCGCCTGCTGCACGCCGAGCTGATCGCCAAACACGGGGCCGGGCGCCAGGTGGTGTTGCTGGTCGAGGAGGCGCAGGCGATGCCGCTCGATACGCTGGAAGCGATCCGGCTGCTGACCAACCTGGAAACCGCGCGCAGCAAGCTGCTGCAGATCGTGCTGTTCGGCCAGCCGGAGCTCGACCAGCATCTGGAGCTGTCCAGCATGCGCCAGTTAAAGGAACGCATCACCCACAGCTTCCACGTGCCGGCCATGGAGGCGACGCTGATCGGCGAGTTCCTCGACTTCCGCCTGCGCGCCGCCGGCCACGCCGGCCCGGCCATTTTCACGCCGGCGGCGGCCAAACTGATCGCCGAGCGCTCGGAGGGCATCGTCCGCCGCATCAATATCCTGGCCGACAAGGCGCTGCTGGCCGCGTTCGCCGAGGACGTCGCCGTGGTCGGCGCGCGTCACGCCCGCCAGGCCATCGCCGAGTCGCCGTTCCGCCGCCGGCGCGGGCTGGCGGCGCGTTGGCAGGTCAAGGCCGTTGTTATGGGGTGCTTGCTAGGAATGTTTATTGTTGGAATATGCCTGACCATCCTTGCGGTGGCGCGGGATTTATAAGATCATGAATAGAAAATTGCAAAAGCACAACAAAAAGAATAACGGCGCCGCTCCCCCAGGTACGAAAGCACAGATGAAAAAACTCCGCCCGTCCCTCGTCCCCGTGGTGTGCAGCGTGTTGTTGAGCGGCTGCGCCAGCCACGTCATTCCGAATGCGCCGACGCATATCACCGAGGCCCCGCCGCCGTCCGGCACCATTCCGGACCAGGTGCGGCAAAGCATGGTGCCACCGCCGCCGAAGCCGACCGCCAAGGTGGAGACCTATAGCGTGACCGTGCACAAGGTGCCGGTGCAGTCGCTATTGTTCGCGCTGGCCCGCGACGCTGGCCTGAATGTCGACGTCCATCCAGGCATCGAGGGAACGGTCACGTTGAACGCGCTCGACCAAACGCTGCCACAGTTGCTGAACCGCATCCAGCGCCAGGTCGACATGCGCTACGACATCAACGCCGGCACGCTGACGGTGTTGCCGGATACGCCGGAATGGCGCAACTACAAGGTCGATTACGTCAACATCGCGCGCAGCACCATCAGCAGCGTCAACATCGCGACCCAGATCTCCACCACCGGCGCCGGTGGTTCCGGCAGCGACTCCAACAACAACGGCATGCAGCAATATCAGCAAGCCAACGCCGGGGGCGCGGCCAACAACCCGTCCAACCAGAGTGGCAACGGCGGCAATGGGTCGAACGGCGCCAACGGAAACGGCAGCAACAACTCGACCACCGTGGTGAATAACCGTTCGGACAACAATTTCTGGGCCAACCTGGAAAAGAACATCCGCGACATGTTACGGTCGTCCAACCTGAACGACACCGCCGCCGATGCGCCGGCCGGCCCACAGCAGCCGCAGTCCGCTCAGCAATTCGGCGCCGCGCCGGCGGCGGCGGGACGGCCGGCGGCCGGCAGTTCGGTCATCGTCAACCCCGAGGGCGGGCTGATCGCGGTGCGCGCGACCGGGCGCCAGCATGAAAAAATCCAGCAATTCCTCGATGTGGTGCTGGGCGCCGCCAAGCGCCAGGTGTTGATCGAGGCCACCATCATCGAAGTGCGGCTCGGCGACCAGTACCAGCAAGGCATCAACTGGTCGTATCTCGGCAAGGGCGGACTGAAGCTCAACCAGGGCCAGGTCGGCAGCGTGGCGCTGCCCAGCGCCGTCACGCCCAAGACCACGCCCGGCATCTTCCTGCTGGACTACGCCAACCCGACCAGTCGCCTGGGCAATATCGCCACCACCATCCAGCTGCTGGAGTCGTTCGGCAAGGTCAAAGTGCTGTCCAGCCCGAAGATCAGCGTGCTCAACAACCAGACCGCGCTGCTGAAGGTGGTCGACAACAATGTCTTCTTCTCCATCAAGGTCACGCCGGCCGTGCTGGGCGTGAACGGCACGCCCACCTCGCCGGCCACCTATGAATCGCACCTGGAGACGGTGCCGGTCGGCTTCGTCATGAGCGTCACGCCGCAGATCTCCGACAGCGACGAGGTGACGCTGAACGTGCGGCCGACCATCACCCGCATCGTCGGCTACGTGCAGGATCCGAATCCGGCGCTGGCGGCCGGCAATGTCGTCAGCAAGGTGCCGGTGATCCAGGCGCGCGAGCTGGAATCGATCATGAAGGTCAGCAGCGGCCAGATCGCCGTCATGGGTGGACTGATGCAGGACTCGGTCGACAACACCAAGGACGGCCTGCCGGGACTGAGCAGCCTGCCGCTGGTCGGCAACTTGTTCGCCTACCGCAACGAGAACAGCACCAAGACCGAGCTGGTGATCTTCATGCGCCCGGTCGTGGTCAAGGACGCCAGCGTCAACGGCGACTACAAGGACTACCGCTACATGTTGCCGGGCCAGCAGCCCGACAACGAAGCCTATCCGGTTCCGGTTCCCACCACCAAGGCGAATGGATTATGAGTCTGTTAATGCAGGCGCTGAAGAAAGCCGAGCGCGCCAAACAAAACTCGGTCCCCGAAGAAGAGCTGGACAAGCCGTCGCAGGCGTTCGACGACATCCTGGCGCTGACACCGGAACCAGTGGCGGCACCGGCGGCGGCGCCGCTGGCCAAGCGCGAGCTGAGCCTGGATCTGGAACCGATGGCCGCCTTCAGCCTGGAACCGCTGACGCCGCCGGCGCCGTCCACCGGCGCCGAGCCGCGCCCGTCACCCAATCCCGATCCGGCGCCCAGCGACCATCAGGCAGCGGGGCTGACACTGGACCTGGCCCCCGATCCCGCCGCCCCGCCCGCTCCGGCACGGCCGTTCCCCCCGCCGGCGCCCGCAGCCACCACACCGCCCGCCAACCCGCCGACGGCCGTGCCATCCGCCGCGGCGCCGCCCTCGGCCGCCGCCGGCAAACCCGCCGGCGCAGCCCAGGCGGCACGGAGCGCGAAAGCCGACGCCCGCAAACCGCGCGGCGCGGCGCGCGCCCGCGCGGCGGCCGCCGCCGAGCCCACCGGCATCGATCCGGAACGCATGCGCCTGGCCGGCCTGATAGCGATGCTGCTGCTGATCCTGGGCGGCTTCGGGTTCTATTACTGGCAAGCCGTGATGGCGCCAGGCGCCGGTTCGCGCCTGCCGCCGGTGCCGATGCCGCCGCCCGACGCCACCAGCACCGCGCCGGCGCCGCTGCTGGTGGCCGCCGACACCGTCCCCGGCGCCGGTGACGTCGCATCTCCCGCCATCGATCCGGCCGCCGGCGCCGCGCCGGCGCCGGCCAGCCCTGCCGGCCGCGATGATCTGGAGCGTCGCCTGACCCGCACCGAGCAGGAACTGGCGATCGCGCAGCAAGCGATCCAGGCGCAACAGAGCGCGCCGCGCGCCGACAAGCTGCCGCCGATCGCGGCGGCCGACAACGGCGAGATCCGCGTCGCGCGCGCGGTGCAACCGTCGGCGGTGTCGCCGGCGCTTGACGGCGCCTACCAATCCTTCAACCGGGGCGACCTGACGGCGGCCCAGCAACAATACGAAACCGCACTGCGTCAGGACGGCAACAGCCGCGACGCCCTGCTCGGCCTGGCCGCGCTGTCGGCGCGCCAGAACCAGGGCGACAAGGCGGCGTCCTATTACCAGCGCCTGCTGGAGCTCGATCCGGCCGACAGCGCCGCCACCGCCGGCCTGATCGGCCTGCGCCAGGGCGACGCCGGCCAGAGCGAAAGCCGGCTCAAGGCGGCGCTGGCGGCCAACCCGGAAGCGGCGCCGCTGCTGTTCGCGCTCGGCAACCTGTACGCCCAGCAGGGCCGCTGGTCGGAAGCACAGCAAACCTATTTCCGCGCCTTCAGCGCCGCGCCGGACAACCCGGATTACGCCTTCAACCTGGCCATCGGCCTGGACCGGCTGAACCAGGGCAAGCTGGCGCTGACCTATTACCAGCGCGCGCTGGCGCTGGCGCAGGACAAGGCGGTCGGCTTCGACCGCAACGCGCTGCGCCAACGCATGCATGAACTGGGCGCCACGGCGCATTAAGAACCATGGCGGAACAAGCAAAACTCCCACTCGGCAAACTGCTGATCCAAAAAGGCGTCATCAGCGAAGACCAGCTGCGCATCGCGCTGATCGAGCAAAAACGCAGCAACGAGCCGCTGGGAAAACTGTTGATCACGCTGGGCTTCGTCACCGAGGCCACGGTGCGCGAGGCGCTGTCGGAAAACCTCAACCAGCAAAGCGCCGACCTCAACAGCCTGGTGGTGGACGCGATCGCGCTCAAGCTGATCCCGAAGGAAGTGGCAAAGCGCTACCGGGTGTTCCCGATCGTCTACGAACGCGCCACCGACAACCTGATCCTGGCCATGTCCGACACCAGCAACATCGTCGCGCTGGACCAGATCAGCGCCATGCTGGTCAAGGGCATCACCATCACGCCGCTGCTGGTCAACGAGTCCGACATCCAGCGCGCCATCGACCAGTACTACGGCTTCGAGCTGTCGATCGACGGCATCCTGCACGAGATCGAGACCGGCGAAGTCAACTACGCCAGCCTGGGCACCACCTCGGACGAGTACAGCCAGCCGATGGTGCGCCTGATCGACGCCATCCTGGCCGACGCGGTGCAGAACAGCGCCTCCGACCTGCACTTCGAGCCGGAGCAATCGTTCCTGCGCATCCGCTACCGCATCGACGGCATCCTGCGCCAGATCCGCAGCCTGCACAAATCCTACTGGCCGGCGATGGCGGTGCGGCTGAAGGTGATGTCGACCATGAACATCGCCGAGACCCGCGCACCGCAGGACGGCCGCATCTCGATCAAGTTCTCCGGCCGCCAGATCGACTTCCGCGCCTCGGCGCAGCCGACCACGCACGGCGAGAACTTCGTGCTGCGGGTGCTGGACCGGCAAAAAGGCATCGTGCCGCTCGACGGCCTCGGCCTGGGCGAGGATGAACTGAGCCTGCTCAAGCTGATGATCGCGCGCCCCGACGGCGTGATCCTGGTGACCGGGCCGACCGGCTCCGGCAAGACCACCACGCTGTATTCGATCCTCAACCACATCAACACCGAGAGCGTCAACATCATGACGCTGGAGGATCCGGTCGAGTATCCGATGAACATGATCCGGCAAACCTCGGTCAACGAATCGGTCAAGATGGGCTTCGCCGAGGGCATCCGCTCGATGATGCGGCAGGATCCGGACATCATCCTGGTCGGCGAGATCCGCGACAAGGAGACCGCCGAAATGGCCTTCTCCGCCGCCATGACCGGCCACCAGGTGTACTCGACGCTGCACACCAATTCGGCGATCGGCTCGATCCCGCGCCTGCTCGACATCGGCGTGGTGCCGGACATCATGGCCGGCAACATCATCGGCATCATCGCGCAGCGGCTGGTGCGCCGGCTGTGCCCGAGCTGCCGCGAGCCGCACGTGGCCGACGACGTCGAGCGCCGCCTGCTCGGCCTGGGGCAAGACGTCGGTCCGCAGACGCTGTACCGCGCGGTCGGCTGCGACCAGTGTGCGCACCAGGGCTACAAGGGCCGCATCGCCATCATCGAGTTGCTGAAGATGACGCCGGCGCTGGACGAGATGGTGGCGCGCCGCGCCTCCTCGCGCGAGCTGAAGACGGCGGCCGCCAGCGGCGGCTTCCACAGCCTGATCGACGACGGCGTGCGCCGCGTGATCGAGGGCGTCACCACGCTGGAGGAAGTCGGCCGCGTGGTGGACCTGACCGAACGCCTGAGCGAGCGGATCCACTGATGCCCCAATACTTCTACCGCGCGATGGACGCCGGCGGCCAGATCCAGCCCGGCAACATGGACGCCTCCAACGAGCCGGACCTGGAGCTGCGCCTGCACCGCATGGGCCTGGACCTGATCGATTGCCGCGTCTCGCGCTCGCGGGTGCTGGCGCTCAAGCGCGTCATCACGCGCCGCGACCTGATCAACTTCTGCTTCCACATGGAGCAGCTGACCGGCGCCGGCGTGCCCATCCTCGAAGGCTTGAACGACCTGCGCGAAAGCATCGACCATCCGCGCTTCCGCGAGATGATCACCGGGCTGATCGAAAACATCGAGGGCGGCCAGCAGCTGTCGGCCGCGCTGGCCGCGTATCCGGAGGTGTTCGACCTCACCTTCACCAGCCTGATCACCGCCGGCGAGCAGAGCGGCAAGCTGGCCGAGGTGTTCAAGAACCTGTCGGAAAGCCTGAAGTGGCAGGACGAGCTGGCCTCGCAGACCAAGAAGATCGTGATGTATCCGGCCGCCGTCGGCCTGTTCGTCACCGGCGTGACCTTTTTTCTGATGATCTACCTGGTGCCGCAGCTGACGGCCTTCGTCAAAAACATGGGCAACACGCTGCCGATCCACACCCGCGCGCTGATCTTCGTGTCGAATATTTTCATCAATTACTGGTACATCCTGGTCGCGCTGCCGGTGGCGGCCTGGATCGGCGGCCGCTCCTGGCTGGCGCGCAGCGAGCAGGCGCGCTACGCCGCCGACGGCTTCAAGCTGCGGGTCTGGATGGTCGGACCGGTGCTGCACAAGATCATTCTGGCGCGCTTCGCCACCTTCTTCGCCATGATGTATGCCTCCGGCATCACCATCCTCGAATGCATCCGCCTGTCCGAAGGCATCGTCGGCAACCGCGTGGTGGCGGCCGGCCTGCGCCGCGCCGCGCAGCTGATTTCCGAAGGCCAGGGCATCACCGCCGCGTTCCAGCAGACCGGGATTTTTCCGCCGCTGGTGATCCGCATGCTCAAGGTCGGCGAAGCCACCGGCGCGCTCGACGGCGCGCTGCACAACGTCAGCTATTTCTACAACCGCGAAGTGAAGGAAATGATCGAGAAGGTGCAGTCGCTGATCGAACCGGCGATGACGGTGATCCTCGGCCTGATGGTGGGCTGGATCATGTTGTCGGTGATGGGCCCGATTTACGATACGATCAGCAAGATCAGGACCTGAGGCCACCGTGTTCAGCAAACATTTATTCTATCTGACCGGCGACCAGCTGCACGCCTACCTGTGGCAAGGCGGGCGGTTGGCCGGCGGCGGCGTGTTCAACAACGACCGCGCCGGAGTCGACGCCTTCCTCGACTACGTCGACAACCACGGTGAAATGCCGGCCTATCTGCTGGCCGACGTGATCGAGGAGGACTTCCAGCGCGTCCACGCGCCGCACGTGGGCGGCCGCGCCGGCCGCAAGCTGCTGCAGCGCCGGGTGCTGCAGCAGTATCGCGAAACGCCGTTCCGCCACGTCCAGGTGCAGGGCCGCGAGGCCACCGGCCGCCGCGACGACGTGGTGCTGTTGTCGGCGCTGACCAATCCGTCGGCGGTGCAGCCGTGGGCGGAAGCGCTGGAACAATTGAAAATGCCGTTGGCCGGCCTGTACTCGACCACGCTGCTGAGTACCGAACTGGTGCGCAAACTGGGGCTGCGCGACGAACATCTGTTGCTGGTCACCCAGCAATCGGCCGGCTGGCGCCAGAGCTATTTCCACCAGGGCCGGCTCAAGTTTTCGCGCCTGACGCTGGCAATCGACCGCGACGGCGCCCCGGTCGACATCGGCGCCGAAATCACCAAGACCCAGCAATTCCTGACCAGCGTGCGCCTGATCGGCCGTGGCAGCGTGCTGCAGGTGGCGCTGGTGGCGCCCGCCTCCGGCCACGCGATGCTGGAACAACAGTGCGAGGACGGCCCGGAAACGGCGTTCCGCTTCATCGCGCTGCGCCACGCCGAGACGCTGGCCGGCCTCAAGACCGGCGACGCCGCCGTGGCCGAGCTGGCGGCGCGGCTGGCCGACCCGATGCTGCTGGCGCTGCTGGCGCGGTTGGCCCCGGCCAGCCGCTACACGCTCGGCAAATGGCAGCGCTATTTCCATCTGTGGCGCACCAAGGTCGCGCTGTACGCCGGCAGCGCCACGGTGGCCGCCGCCTGCGTGGTCTGGGTCGGCGTCAATCTGTGGCAGTACTATCAGGCCAATGCCGACAGCGACCGGCTCAGCGCCGAGTCCAGCCTGTACACGCAGCGCTACCGCGCGGTGATGGCCGCCATGCCGCCGCGCGTGACCAGCACCGCCAACATGCGCGCCGCCGTCAATGTCGAGCGCATGCTGGCGACCCAGGCGCCGTCGCCGCTGGACATGATGCTGGTGCTGAGCGAGGCGCTGGAGCAGTCGCCCGGCATCCAGCTGCTGCAGCTGGACTGGAAGGTCAGCGCCGGCGCCGACAGCGCGGCGCCGGTCCAGGGCGAAGTGCAAAGCATGCCGATCTCGTCGCTGATGGCGGGCATCCCCGTCAAGCCGCCGCAGGCGCTGCTGCTGGAGGCGGAGATCATCGCCGACGGCGACGACTACCGCACCGCCGTCGACACCATGAACCGCTTCGCCATGCAGCTGGCGCGCAATCCGCACGTCACGGTGGCGATCGAGCGGCCGCCGCTCGACACCCGCTCGTCGGTCAAGCTCAGCGGCAAGGCCGGACAATCCACCGTTGAAACCCGCGCCCGGTTCGCGCTCAACCTGAGCTGGAAGCCATGACGCCCAAATCCGCCACCGGCAAGAAAACCCCGGCGCTGGTCGCGCTGCCGACCTGGATCGGCGAGTTCGGCCTGATCCGCACCGCCGTGCTGACCGCGATCGCGTGCGCGGTGTTCTGCCTGACGGCCGTGCTGATCAGCCTGTGGAAGCTGCAGGAAGCCGACGAACGCATGGCGCTGGCGCAGCGCGCGCGCGACGAGGCCTATTCGCTGTACGTCCATATCGACAATGAAAAGCGCGACATCCGCAATTTCCAGCCGCGCTACATCAACCTGGAGCGGCGCGGCCTGATCGGCGCCGAGCGGCGCCTGGAATGGGTGGACGCGATCCGCATGGCGCAGGAGCGGCGCCAATTGCCGCCGCTGAGCTACGAGATCGAGCCGCAACAGGCGGTGCGGATGGAGGCGCAGCTGGACCTGGGCGACTATCAGCTGCACGGCAGCCGCATGCGCCTGCACATGGAATTATTGCACGAAGAGGATTTGCTGAATTTCCTCGCGGATCTGCGGCAGACCAGTTTCTTCGCGGTGCAAAATTGCGCGGTCAAGCGCCTGGGCCGGGTCGCCGACAGCGGACCGGCGCTCGGCGCCGACTGCACCCTCAACTGGATCAGCCTGGAGAAGGCGCCCAAGGCGCCGCCGGCCGAACGCAAGAAAGGCAAGCGATGACCCGACCGATACGGCTTGCCGCCGCGCTGACCTTGCTGCTGTGGGCGCCGATGGCGGCGACGGCGCAGAGCGGGCAGGCGCTGGGACGACTGTTTTTCTCGCGCGCCGAACGCAGCGAGATCGATGCCCGGCGCACCGCGCCGGCGCCGGCGGTGAACGGCCCGTCCGCCGGGCAGTCCATGCCCGGGCTCCCCGCAGCGAACGGTATGCCGGCCGCTGCCGAGCCGAGTTCCCCCGGAATGCCGCCCGGGATGCCGCCGGCCGCGCCGCCGGGAACGACGCCGGGAACACCGGACGCCGGCGCGGCCCAGGCCGCCGCCCCGCGCGAGATGCTGGAGCTGAACGGCATGCTGCGCAACAGCAGCGGCCGCAGCACCGTCTGGCTCAATGGCGTGCCGCAGGCCGGCAGCCAGGGCAATGTGCGTATCGCCCGCGGCAACGCGCCGTCGGCGGTGGTCACGCTGCCGTCGGGGCGGAAAGTACGATTGAAAACGGGCCAGCGCTACGACGCGGACCAGGAAAAGATCAAGGACATCAATGAACCCTAGCCGTCATCGTCAGAGCGGTTTCACGCTGATCGAGATCGCGATCGTGCTGCTGATCGTGGGCTTGGTGATCGGCGGCATGATCGCCCCGCTCGGCACGCTGCTGGAACAAAAACGCGTCACCGAAACGCGGCGCACGATGGAGGACGCGAAGGAAGCCTTGCTGGGCTTCGCCATGAGCAGGGGTTATCTGCCCTGCCCGGCCATTTCGTCCAGCAACGGCCTGGAGGACCGCATCGGCAGCACCTGCCGCAAGCGGACCGGCTTGCTGCCGTGGGCCACGCTGGCGGTGCCGCGCCTGGACGGTTGGAACCGCGTCCTCGGCTACACCGTCACGCCGGCCTTCAGCGACAGCCTGGTCACCTTCAAACTGGGCAGCGCGCGCGACATCACCGTCAAGACCCGCGACAGTTCCGGCCAGCTGATTCAGGCGACCGGGATCAACGACGTGCCGGTGGCCATCATTTCGTTCGGCCGCAACGGCTACGGCGGCACCAGCGACCAGAACACCCAGATCGCCGACGCCGGCGTCGACAACGTCGATGAAAAAACCAATCTGCAAAGCGGCGGCATCCTGCTGATCAACCGAGACACCGCCGATAATCCGCTGGCGCCGGGCGGCGCGTTCGACGACATGGTCAACTGGATCTCGCCCAACATCCTGTTCAACCGCATGGTGGCGGTGCAGCGCCTGCCGTGATGAACACCCGGGCCGCCCTCACCATCGCCCGCTACACGCTGCTGGAAGCCTTGCGCAACCGGCTGCTGTGGCTGCTGCTGCTGATGGCGCTGGCGGCGGTCGGCCTCAGCGGCTTCCTCGGCGAACTGGCGCTGACCGAAAGCCGGCAGCTGCAGGCCGCGCTGCTGGGCGCGGTGCTGCGGCTGGCGGCTGTGTTCCTGGTCGTCACCTTCGTCGTCACCAGCATGCTGCGCGAAGCGCACGACCAAGGGCTGCAACTGCTGCTGGCGTTGCCGATGCCGCGCGCGGTCTACCTGTTCGGCAAGCTGGCCGGCTTCGGCGCGCTGGCGCTGCTGCCGGCGCTGCTGTTCGGCGCGCTCGGCCTGTTCTTCGCGCCGCCGGACCAGGCGGGCCTGTGGGCCTTGTCGCTGCTGGGCGAATGCTGGATCGTGGCCGCCTTCGCGCTGCTGTGCAGCCTGAGCCTGAACCAGGTGCTGCCGGCGCTGGCCGCGACGTTTTGCTTCTACCTGCTGGCGCGCGTGATCGGCGCCTTGCAGCTGCTGGGCCACGGCGCCATGGGCGCGCGCGGCGTCGGCCAGCGGGCGCTCGAGACCGGCATCGACGGCCTGGCCTTGCTGCTGCCGCACCTGGACCGCTTCACCCGCAGCGACTGGCTGGTGTACCACGACGGCGGCGGCGCCGACCTGGCGGCGATCGCGGCGCAGACCGCGATCTATGTCGCGCTGCTGGCGGCGGCCGCCTTGTTCGACCTGTACCGCAAGCCGCTCTGAGGCCCGCAGATGAGCGCCGCCCTCAAACCGCTCAGCGCCGTGCCGCGCGCCGTGCTGGCCGCGCTGGCGCTGGCGCTGTTGCTGCAAGTGCTGTGGCAAGCGGGCCGGCCGCCGCCGCGCGCACGGCCGCACGACCTGCCGCCGGCGCCGTCGCCGGCCGCCCTGCGACTGATGGCGCTGGGCGATCCGGTGGCGCTGTCGAAGGCAACCATGCTGTACCTGCAGGCGCACGACGACCAGGCCGGCGTCAGCATCGCCTGGCGCGACATGGATTACCAGCGCGTCGCGGCCTGGCTGCAACGGACGCTGGAACTGGACCCGCGCAGCCAGTATCCGTTGCTGGCCGCCAGCGAGGTGTATGGCGCGGTCGGCGATCCGGCGCGGGCGCGGCTGATGCTTGATTTCGTCTACGCCCGCTTCGGCGAAGACCCCAACCGGCGCTGGCCGTGGCTGGCGCACGCGGCGCTGGTGGCCAGGCACCGGCTGCATGATTTGCCGCTGGCGCGCCGCTACGCCGAGGCGATCCGGCTGCGCGCCACCGGACCGCAAGTGCCGCCGTGGGCGCGCGAACTGGAAGTGTTCATTCTGGAGGACATGAATGAGCTGGACGCCGCGCGGCGGCTGATCGGCGGCCTGCTGAGCAGCGGCCTGATCACCGATCCGCGCGAACTACAATTCCTGGCCGACCGCCTGGACCGGCTGAACGCCGGTTCCGCGCGATAAGCTTACTGTAAAATAACGACACACAAGAAAGGATCACCATGCAAGCCATTCCAGTCCGACGCCAACGCGGCTTTACCCTGGTTGAAATCGCCATCGTGCTCGTCATCATCGGCCTGCTGCTGGGCGGAGTGCTGAAGGGACAGGGCTTGATCGACAGCGCCCGCGTCAAGAACATCATCCAGCAATCGACCTCGCTGACGGCGGCGGTCAACGCCTACCAGGACAAGTTCCGCGCGCTGCCCGGCGACGACGTGCAGGCCACCACCCACGCCCCCGGCGCCACCGGCAACGGCAACGGCGACGGCCAGATCGCCGAATACCAGCTGGCGCCGCAGCACCTGGCGCTGGCCGGCTTCATCACCGGCTCGTTCAACGGCACCACCGACTTCATGACCAGCGCGCAGGGCGGCGCGGTGTACCTCTACAACGACGTGGTCGCCGGACGCGGCGGCAACGGCGTGCGGCTCGACAACCTGCCCGACTCGTTCGCCGAGCAGGTCGACAGCAAGCTCGACGACGGCAAATTCAACACCGGCTCGGTGCGCGCCACCGGCGCCTACACCAACAACGGCGGCATCATCCAGCGCACCGCGCTGTTCTTCTAGCCATCCGGCGAAATAGTCTATTGCGCCGCAAGTCGTTCCCGCGCAGCGGCGAGATTCCTACAATGTCAACACTCCAACCGAGTTTGACTTTCATAGAGGATATCGCCGTGACTACTTTCCGCATTCTTCCCCAGGCCGCCGCCGCGCTGAGCCTGGCCCTATTGGTACAAGTCGCCCACGCGGCGCCCGCCGCCGCCAAGGATGCCCCGAACGTCGCCAACACCGCCAGCGTTGCCTACCGGACGGTGAAGGTGGACGGCGTCAACGTGTTCTACCGCGAGGCCGGGCCGAAGGACGCGCCGACGCTGTTGCTGCTGCACGGCTTCCCGACCTCGTCGCAGATGTTCCGCAACCTGATCCCGCTGCTGGCCGACCGCTACCACATCATCGCGCCCGACTATCCGGGCTACGGCCAGAGCGACATGCCGCCGATGGACAAGTTCAAGTACAGCTTCGACAACCTGGCCGGCGTGATCGACAAATTCACCCAGGCGATCGGCATCTCGCGCTACGCGCTGTACGTGCAGGATTATGGCGCGCCGATCGGCTACCGCCTGGCGGCGGCCCACCCCGAGCGCGTCACGGCGATCGTGGTACAGAACGGCAATGCGTACGACGAGGGCCTGGCCAATGAATTCTGGGCGCCGGTCAAAGTCTACTGGGGCGCCAAGACCGAGGCCAACGCCGCCAAGCTGCGGCCGCTGCTGGAACTGAGCGGCACCAAGTGGCAGTACACCGAAGGCATCCGCGACGTGCAGCACATCAGCCCGGACGCCTGGACCGTCGACCAGGCTTATCTGGACCGCCCCGGCAACAAGGACATCCAGATCGAGATGTTCTACAGCTACGGCACCAATCCCGGCCACTACCCGGAATGGCAAGCCTATTTCCGCAAGCACCAGCCGCCGATGCTGATCGCCTGGGGCAAGAACGACAAGATCTTCCCGGCGGCCGGCGCCCATCCCTACCTGCGCGACTTGCCGAAGGCGGAGCTGCACCTGCTCGACACCGGCCACTTCGCGCTGGAGGAGGACAGCGCCGAGATCGGCAAGCTGATGCGCGACTTCCTCGGCCGCACCCTCAAGCCGGCGAAATAAGGCCTCAGCGCGCGGCGAGGAACTGGTGGATCTGCGCCACCACCGCCGCGCCCTCGCCGACCGCGGCCGCCACCCGCTTGGTCGAGCCGGCGCGCACGTCGCCGATCGCGAACACGCCCGGCACGCTGGTCTGCAGCGAGGCCGAGCTGGACCTGTCGATACCGGTGCGGATGAAGCCGTTCTTGTCGACTTCGACGCCGCAGCCGGCCAGCCAGCCGGTGTTGGGGTCGGCGCCGATGAACAGGAACAGCCGGCGCGTGTCGCACATCTCCTCCACCCCGTTGTGCGAGAACAGCACCTGTTTCAGGCCGTCCTCGTCGCCTTCCAGCGCGACGATTTCGGTATGCGTGTGCAGCTCGATGTTCGGATGCGCCAGGATGCGCTCGATCAGATAGCTGGACATGGTCGACGACAGGCTGCCCTTGCGGATCACGATGTGCACCTTCAACGCATGCGCCGCCAGGAACACGGCGGCCTGACCGGCCGAATTGCCGCCGCCGACCAGCACCACCTCCTCCGACTTGCACAACTGCGCCTCCACCGACGAGGCCCAGTAGTACACGCCCTTGCCCTCGAACTGTTTGAGATTGGCCAGCGACGGCCGACGGTAGCGCGCGCCGCAGGACAGCACCACCGACCTGGCCTTCAGCATGGTCAGGCTGCCGCACATCTCGACCTGCAGCGGCTGGCTGTCGCACACCAAGCGTCCGGCCGGCGCGGGAATCGCGATCTCGACGCCGAATTTTTCCGCCTGCACATAGGCGCGGCCGGTCAGCGCGCCGCCCGAGATGCCGGTCGGGAAGCCGAGGTAGTTCTCGATGCGCGCGCTGGCGCCGGCCTGGCCGCCGTAGGCGCGGGTTTCCAGCACCAGCACCGACAAGCCCTCCGAGCCGGCGTACACCGCCGTCGCCAACCCGGCCGGACCGCCGCCGACCACGATCACGTCCCACACCGTGTCCTCGCTCAGGTGGCGCAGCATGCCGATGCAGCGGCCCAGTTCCACCACCGAGGGATTCTTCTTGACGCCGACATCCGGGCAGATCACCAGCGGCCAATCCTCCGGCCCCGGCCGATGCTCGGCGACCAGCGCGGCGGCGCGCGCGTCGACAGCGGGATCGAGCACCGTGTACGGATGGGCGTTGGCGGTCAGGAAGCTTTGCAGCATGTGCACCCGGCCGTGGCCGCGCGGGCCGACGATGACCGGCCCGCCGGAGTTTTGTTCCAGGAAGGTGACGCTGCGCAGGATCAGCGAACGGATCAGCCGCTCGCCCAGGTCGGCATGCGCCACCACCAGCGCGCGCAGCGACTCCGACGACAGCAGCAACACCTTCAGCGCGCCGACGGCGACGCCGTTCGACATCGCCGGGCGGTCGGACAGCTGGCCGATCTCGCTGGAATACTGGCCTTGGCGCAGGGTCGCGATCAGCGTGTCGTTGGCGAAGCCGTCGTGGCGCAGGATGGCGATGGCGCCCTCCAGCACGAACAGCATGCCCGGCGGCGGCCGGCCGGCCTGGAACACCGTCTCGCCGTCGCCGAACGCGCGCTCGACGCCGAAGCGGCGCACATGGCGCAAATCCGCTTCGCCCAGCACCGGATAGATCTGGTGGCGGCGCTTTTCCAGCGACTCGGTCGGCAGCGGCGGCTGTTCTGCAAAAGTGGTCATGGCGATTCCAAAGGCATGAATAGTTGAAGAATGCTTGCTAGTTTATCAGGTCGGACCGGCCGGGCTCCTCCCCCGCTGGCCCCCCCTTCATGCCGGCCCCAGCGCCGCCACGCAGTTGTCGAACACCAGGCGGATGCGCGCCGGCACCGGTCCGCGTTGCGGCCGGTACACATAGACGTCCCACGGGTCGGGCATGAACTCGCGCAGCACCGGCACCAGCCGGCCGGCGGCGATGTGCGGATCGGCCAGGTAGGCCGGGATCTGGCCGAAGCCGATGCCGGCCAGGATGGCTTCGCACTCGGCGTCGCCGTCGTTGCTGGAAAAGCGCGGCGCCGCCGGCACGATCTGCGCGCCGCCGGCGAAGTACCAAGGCCAGCCCCGGCCGGCGCTGGCGTCGCGCAATTCGGTGGTCGGCAGCTGGTGCAATTGCTCGATGCTGGTGGGCGCGCCGTGGCGTTCGATCAGCGCCGGCGTGCCGACCACATGAAACGCCGGCGACGCCGCGCGCCGGGCCACGAAGCGGTTGTCGTGCAGCGGACCGAAGCGCACGCCGATGTCGATCCGGTCGTCCACCACGTCGGCGTGCGCGTCGCTCAGGTGCAGGTCGAAGCGCAGCAGCGGATGGCTGGCGGCCAGCCGCTTCAGCACCGGCATCAGCAGCACCCGGCCCAGCATCACCGGCGCGGTCAGGCGCACCGCGCCCTCGACCTCCTGCGCTTCGCGCGCCGGCCGCTCCAGGAACAGATCGTCCAGCTGCAGCACGCTGGTCTTGGCGCGGGTCGCCAGTTCGCCGCCGTAGGCCGTGATCTGGACGCCGCGCGTGTTGCGGTGAAACAGCAATTCGCCGTGCACCTTTTCCAGGTCCTGCACCGCGCGGGTCACCGCCTGCGGCGAAATGCCGAGCCGCGCGGCCGCTTCCTTGAAGCTTTGCGCCTCGGCGGCCGAGACGAAGATCCGCAACATTTCCAGACGATTGAGCACGATGACAATTCCAAAAATGGGAATTTAGAAATCATATCATTTCCATTTATCGGTGCGGTGGCCCCTCCTATACTCATTTCATCGGGGACATTCCCGCCAACCACTAAAAGGAAATATCATGAGCAACAATATCCAAGGTAAAGTCGTCGTGATCACCGGTGCCAGCAGCGGCTTGGGCGCCGCCACGGCGCGCATGCTGGCGGCGCGTGGCGCCTCGGTTGTGCTGGGCGCGCGCCGCGTCGACAAGATGCAGGCGCTGGCCGACGACATTCGTGCCGCCGGCGGCAAGGCCGAAGTGGTGGCCACCGACGTGACCAACGCGGCGCAGGTGAAGGAACTGATCGACACCGCCGTGCGCGTGTACGGCCGCATCGATGTGCTGGTCAACAACGCCGGCCTGATGGCGATCGCCCCGCTGAGCGAGGTCAAGGTGGACGAATGGGACCGCATGATCGACATTAACGTCAAGGGCGTGTTGTACGGCATCGCCGCCGCGCTGCCGGTGTTCCAGGCGCAAGGCAGCGGCCACTTCATCAACATCGCCTCGGTGGCCGCGCTGAAGGTGTTCAGCCCGGGCGGCACGGTGTACAGCGGCACCAAGTTCGCGGTGCGCGCGATTTCGGAAGGCCTGCGGCATGAAGTCGGGGGCGCGATCCGCACCACGACCATCGAGCCGGGCGCCGTCGATTCGGAACTGCAACTGGGCAGCTCGCACGATGCAAGCAGCAAGTTCGTCAAGGATTTCTACAAGTCGGCGATTCCGGCCGACTCCGTGGCGCGCGCGATCGCGTACGCCATCGACGAACCCGGCGACGTGGACATCAACGAAATCGTGTTGCGTCCGACCGTGCAGGAGTTCTAAGCCGTGTAAGTGGAATCAAGGAGCGTGCCATGCGTCACCGTCCAGCCTCGATGCTAGTCGTCTGTCTGCTGAATCCGCAGCTTGCGGGCACCGAGACCGGGCGAGTGTGGTATCCGGTCAAGGTGGTCGACGGCCGCGCGGCGATGTATGAGCCGTTGGCGCGGGCCCGCAAGGCGTGGCGCATCTGCGCGCTCCTTCCGGAAGCGGCCCGGCTCGGCGCGCAGCGCGACGCGGCGTGCCGGTGGTCGATCTGATCACCGGGATCAGCAGCAACGAGGTGGCGATCGAGGCGATCACCGGCAAGACGATAGCCTTTACGCCACCGAGCCGGTGGTCGAGCTGATCCGGCAGAAACTGCCGCACGCGCGCCGGGTCGGTCCGGTGATCGAGATGATCGACGCTATGCGCGGATTTTCGCGCCGGACAATCTACGCATCACACAGCGGGCGCTGCCCGATTAAATAAAAAGCACGCGCGTACTTTTGTTGATTTAGAATGGGGGATACCCACAAAAAAGCAGGAGACAGCATGTTCGAAGAATTCATCGGCACCAAGGCCGTGTCGGCGCGCCACCAATTCGATGTGGCGGCGCTGGACGCTTACCTGCGCCTGCATGTCGACGGCTATCCGCAAGGCGAACTGACGGTCGAGCAGTTCAAGGGCGGCCAGTCGAATCCGACCTTCAAGCTCAGCATCGGCGGCCAGCACTATGTGCTGCGCACCAAGCCGGCGCCGGCCGACAAGCTGTTGCCGTCGGCCCACGCCATCGAGCGCGAATACCGCGTCATGGACGCGCTGAGCAAACACGGCTTCCCCGCCGCGCGCCAGTACGCGCTGTGCACCGATGAAAGCGTCATCGGCCGCGCCTTCTACGTGATGGAATTCGTCGAAGGCAGGGTACTGTGGGACCAGTCGCTGCCCGGCATGACGCCGGCCGAGCGCGGCGCCATCTACGACGAACTCAACCGCGTGATCGCGCAACTGCACACGGTCGACTACGCGGCCATCGGCTTGGCCGACTACGGCAAGCCCGGCAACTACTTCGCGCGCCAGATCGAGCGCTGGACCAAGCAATACCTGGCCGCGCAAACCGAGACCATCGAAGCGATGGACCAGCTGATCGCCTGGCTGCCGCACCACATCCCGCCGGGCGAAGACACCGCCATCGTGCACGGCGACTTCCGTCTCGACAACATGCTGTTCCACCCGACCGAGCCGCGCATCCTGGCGGTGCTGGATTGGGAACTGTCGACGCTGGGCCATCCGTTCGCCGATTTCTCCTACCACTGCATGAGCTGGCACATCCCGCCCGGCCAGTTCCGCGGCATCGCCGGGCTGGACCTGGCGGCGCTGGGCATCCCGTCCCAGCAGGACTACATCGCCCGCTACGCCGAGCGCACCGGCAAGACGATCCGGCTGGAGGATTTCAACTTCTACCTCGCCTTCAATATGTTCCGCCTGGCCAGCATCATGCAGGGCATCATGAAGCGCTACGTCGACGGCACCGCCGCCAGCGCCCAGGCGCTGGAATCGGGCAAGATGGCGCGGCCGATGGCCGAACTGGGCTGGGCCTACGCCGGCGGCAAGCCGATCTGACGCGGTGTGGCGGCCGTGCTCCGCCATGGACAAAATTACTTTCTGAAAACGGCAGCGTCGGCTACTATCCTGTAGCCGGCATCGCCATGCTCCGGCGCAACCAGGACCCAGCGCGTGCCAGAAAAAAAACGTCCCAGCCTGCCCTCCATCCGTTCGCAGATCGCGCTGCTGGTGCTGGCGTGCGCGCTGCCGACGGTGGTCGGCTTCGGCGCCGTGGTCAGCCAGTTTTACAGCCGCGAACGCAACACGCTGAAACAGGACACCCAGCAGTCGGCACGCATGGTGGCCGCCGCCGTCGACCGCGACCTGGTGCAGAGCGAAGGCGCGGTGTTCGCCCTGGCCGGCTCGCCCAGCGTGCGCGGCGGCGACCTGAACGCGCTGCGGCTGCAGGCCGGCGCCCTGCTCAGCCCGCAATTTCCCGCCTCCCAGTTCCTGCTCAGCGATGCCGCCGGCAAGGCCATGATGCATGTCGGCGCGCCGTTGCCGGACACGCTGCATCCGGTCAACAACGCCGCCCGCCTGGCGGCGCTGTTCCACAACGGCCGGCCGCAGCTGTCGGTGGTGGTGGTCGAGGGCGGCGCGCTGCTGGCGGTCGACGTCCCGGTGTTCGTCGACAGCCATGTGGTGTACGCCATGACCGCGCTGCTGAAGCCGGACCGGCTCTCCAGCATCCTGCGCGACGAACAGATCACGTCCGACCAGGCCATGACGCTGTACGACGCCGACGGCGATATCCTGGCCCAGTCCGGCGGGCCGCGCCTGCTGCTGGGCCACGCCGCCGATCCCAAGCTGCGCGCGCAGTTGCGCCTGGCGCCGGAAGCGCTGCTCGACACCGAGGACGCCAACCAGGTGCCGGTGTATCTCGGCCTGAGCCGGGCGCCGGTCAGCGGCGTGACGGTGGCCATCGCCACCCCGCAGGCCAAGGCGCTGGAGGACTTGCTGGCCGCCGTCACGCTGATCTCGCTGACGATGGCGGCGGTGTTGCTGGCCGGCTTCTCGCTGGCGTGGTCGGTCGGCGGCCGCATCGCCCGTTCGGTGCGCGACCTGGTCGGCCCGGCCCAGGCGCTGGCCGGCGGCCAGCCATTCACGCTGCCCACCATGACCTTCAGCGAGGCGGAAGCGGTGGTCCAGGCCTTCCACGCGCTGGAGGGCGACCTGCAACGCCACCGCCACGAGCTGGAAAGCCTGGTGGTGGAACGCACCAGCCAGCTGGAGAAGAACCGCGCCCAGCTGGAGACGCTGTACGCCACCGCGCCGGTCGGCCTCAGCTATGTCGACGCCGAACTGCGGGTGGTGCGCATCAACGACTACCTGGCGGCGCTCAACGCCCACCGGGTGGTCGACCACCTGGGCCGCCACATGGCCGACATGATCCCCGACAACGGCGTGCGCAGCACCGTGCTGGCCGACTACCGCACCGTGCTCGACACCGGCCGGCCGCTGACCAACCAGCAGCGCAGCGGCTATCCGGCCGCCTCGCCCAACCAGCTGTGCCACTGGGTGGTCAGCTACTACCCGCAGTTCGGCAACGACGGCAAGATCATCGGCATCACCGGCCTGTTGCTGGACGTGACCGACCACAAGCGGGCGGAGGCGGAGCTGCACCGTTCGCGCCAGCTGCTCGGCTCGATCGTGGAAAACATTCCGGCGATGATCTTCCTCAAGCGCGGCGACGACCTGCGCTACGAAATGCTGAACCGCCACGGCGCCACCATGTTCGGCGTGACCGGCGGCGCCGACTTCATCGGCAAAAACGACTATGAGCTGGTGCCGGCCGAACAGGCGGATTTATATAACGCCGCCGACCGCCGGGTGCTGGACTCGGAACAAGGCACGGTGGCCGAGATCGCCGAGGAGGCGTTCACCCCGGCCGACGGCGAGACGCGCTATCTGACCACCCGCAAGGTGGCGCTGCGCGACGAGTACGGCCGCGCCACCCATGTGCTGGGCATCGCCTTCGACATCACCGAGCGCAAGCAGGCCAAGGAGGCGCTGCGCGCCACCGCCGCGCGGCTGGAGCAAAGCGAGCATTTCGTCCGCGCCGTGACCGACAACCTGCCCGGCATGGTGGCCTACTGGGACGCCGGCCTGCGCTGCCGCTTCGCCAACCGCTTCTTCCGCGAATGGCACGGCCTGGACAACGAACAACTGATGGGCGCGCACATGCCGGAAGTGCTGGGCGCGCGCCAGTTCGACGAAAGCCGGCCCTACGTCGAGGCCGCGCTGGGCGGCGAGCCGCAGGGTTTCGCCGGCCGCCTGCAATGGCCGGCGGGGGCGATCAGCCACACCTGGATCAATTACATCCCGGATGTCGACAATTCGGGCGAGGTACAGGGTTTCTTTGTGCTAGTCTCCGATGTGACTGAACTTAAGGAAACAGAATTGCATCTACAGGGCGTCAACGAGGAGCTGATCGTCGCGCGCGACCGCGCCGAGGCGGCCAGCCGCGCCAAGAGCGAATTCCTGGCCAATATGAGCCACGAGATCCGCACGCCGATGAACGCCATCATCGGCTTGGCGCGCCTGCTGGAGGAGGCGCCGCTGGCGCCGCGCGAACGCGGCTACCTGGACAAGATCCAGTTCGCCACGCAGTCGCTGCTGGGCCTGGTCAACGACGTGCTGGACTTCTCGCGCATCGAGGCCGGCCAGCTGGTGCTGGAGCACGCCGGCTTCCAGCTGCAGCACGTTCTCGACAGCATCAGCGTGTTGCTGAGCGGCAGCGCCAGCGACAAGGGCGTCGAGCTGGTCTATGAGATCGCCCCCGACATGCCGGCCACGCTGGCCGGCGATCCGATGCGGCTGCAGCAGGTGCTGCTCAACCTGGTCAGCAACGCCATCAAGTTCACCGCCCATGGCGAGGTGGTGCTGTCGGTGCGGCTGGCGGCGGAATCGGCGCGGCTGGCGCCCGAGCAACGGCGCGCGGCGCTGATCGAGTTCCACGTGCGCGACACCGGCATCGGCATCGCCGCCGACAAGCAGGCCGGCATCTTCGACGCCTTCTCGCAGGCCGACAGCAGCACCAGCCGCCAGTTCGGCGGCGCCGGCCTGGGACTGGCGATCTGCCGCCGGCTGGCCGACATGATGGGCGGCGCGATCAGCGTCCGCAGCGAGCCCGGCCACGGCGCCGAATTCCTGTTCTGCGTGCCGCTCGAGTGCACCGGGGCGCCGGCCGCCGCCGTCAACGCGCTGGCTGCGGACGCGCCGCTGTCGGTGCTGGTGGTCGACGACAATCCCACCGTGCGCGAAGCGCTGCGCGCCGCCAGCCGCAGCTTCGGCTGGACCTGCGCCTGCACCGCCGACGCCGCGCAGGCGCTGCCGCTGCTGCAGGACAGCCTGCGCACCGAACGCCCTTACGACCTGCTGCTGCTGGACCGCGACATGCCCGGCATGGACGGCCCGGCGATGCTGGCCCATATCCACGCCAGCCTGTCGCTGCCGCTGCCGCCGGTGCTGATGATGACCTCCGAACACCGCGCGGCGGAACTGGCGCAGCAGGCCGGGCAGCTGGGCTTGGCCGGGGTGCTATCCAAGCCGCTCAGCCCGGCGCGGCTGCGGGAAAGGGTCGCCGCGCTGCGCTCCGGCGCCGGCGAGGCGGCGGCAGTGACGGTGTCGCCGCACTCGCCGCTGCACGGCCGCCTGGCCGGCATGCGCATCCTGCTGGTGGAGGACAACGAGATCAACCAGGAGGTGGCGGAATACATCCTGCTGCACGCCGGCGCCGTGGTCGAGGTGGTGTCCAACGGCAAGATGGCGGTCGATCTGCTGGCCACCGCCGCCGACCGCTTCGACGTGGTGCTGATGGACGTGCAGATGCCGGTGATGAACGGCTACGACGCCACCGCCGCCATCCGCGCCGCCGGGCAGCGCACGCTGCCGGTGATCGCCATGACCGCCAACGTGCTGGACGACGACCGCCGCCTAGCAGCCGAGGCCGGCATGAACGCGCACGTGGCCAAACCGATCGACGTCGATGAATTGATCGCGGTGCTGAACCGGATGGTGGCCCTGCGCGACGCCACCCGCGAGATGGTGCCGTTGGTGCCGGCGCCGCCGCCGCGCAGCGTCGAAGCCTCGGTGCCGCCGACCTCACCGCTGCCCGGCATCGACATCGACGCCGCGCTGGCGCGCCTGGGCGGCAACCACGACGCGCTGGTGGCGCTGCTGAAACGTTTCGAACATTCGCAAGGCGGCACCGTGGCCGAGGTGCGCGCGCTGCTGGCCGCCGGCCAGCGCCAGCAGGCCGCGCAGGCGCTGCACCGGCTGCGCGGCGTGGCCGCCAACCTGGGCGCGACCGACGTTGCCCGCCTGACCGCCCACACCGAGGCCGCGCTGCACGACGCCGCCGACAGCCTGGCGCTGCCGGCCGCCCTGAAACGGCTGGAACAGGCGCTGGAACTGGTCAACCGCACTGCCCGCCAATTGCGCGCGCCGCAACAGGATATTCCGGTAAGCAACACTTCTTCGTCCGATCTGGCGCAAAAGCTAGCGGAGCTGCAAAGTTTGCTTCAGAATAACAACATGAAAGCACTTGCACACTTCCAGGCCCTGCGCCCCGCCCTGGCAGCCCAAGACCAGGCCCGAGCGCTGGCCGAAGCGGTGGAGACCCTGAACTTCAAAGCCGCATACCGAATGGTGGAAGAGATGTTGCATCGAAAGGAAAGTGCATGAGTTGGACCGACCTGGCCAGGAACGGACGCATCCTCGTGGTGGACGACGCCATGGAGAACATCCAGATCCTGCACCATGCCTTGCGCGACGAGCACGAAGTGCTGTTCGCGATGGATGGCGAAACGGCGTTGCAGATCGCGCTCGAGCAGCAGCCCGACCTGATCCTGCTGGACGCGGTCATGCCAGGCATGGACGGCTACGCGGTGTGCGCCGCGCTGCGCGGCTCGCCGCGTCTGCAGGATATCCCGATCATCTTCGTCACCGCGCTGATCCAGCCGGAGGACGAGACGCGCGCGCTGGAGGCCGGCGCGGTCGACTTCATCAGCAAGCCGTTCAACGTGGCGGTGGTGCGGGCGCGCGTGCGCAGCCAGTTGACGATCAAGCGTCAGGCCGACGCGATGCGCGAGCTCAGCATGACCGACGGTTTGACCGGAGTCGCCAACCGCCGCAGCTTCAACGACACCGTCGACGCCGAATGGCGCCGCTGCGCGCGCGCCGGCATGGCGCTGTCGCTGATCATGATCGACATCGACCACTTCAAGCTGTACAACGATCACTACGGACACCAGGCCGGCGACGCCTGTTTGCAGCAGGTCAGCGCGGCGATGAAGCGGTGCGCCACGCGGCCGCAGGATTTGCTGGCGCGCTACGGCGGCGAGGAATTCATCCTGCTGCTGCCGCAGGAAGCGCTGGACGGCACCGAGGTGGTGGCGGCCAGGATCCTGGACGAAGTGCGCAAGCTGGCGTTGCCGCACGCCGCCTCGCCGACGGCGCCGCACATCAGCGTCAGCATGGGCCTGGCCAGCGCCATGCCGCCGATCGACAGCAGCGACCCCAGCACCCTGATCCGCACCGCCGACGCCAACCTGTACCGCGCCAAACAAACCGGGCGGAACCGGTATTGCATCAGCCTGGACGGCTGAGCGTACTTTTCCATCCCGACGGAGCCTGTAGTCGGAAGCCATCCAGCAGCGCGCCGCCGTAGGGTTCAAGCGCCCGGCTCACCAACTGGGTGTATGCCGTTTGCCGGCGGGCTGGTCGACAATAATCAACGTCATCGCCGCAGTCCGTGGCGAGATCCAGGTTCATTTGAACGCTCTTTTTTAGTCGGGCAGCCCATTGCGCCGGCAGGCCTCGACGACCAGAGTGTCGAGCGCGCCTTGTTCAACCTTGGGGATGGCCCAGGCGCAGCCTGACAGCGTGAAGTGCTCCCGCCATTCCGGCCAGGCCAGCAGCTCTTCGATGGAGAACTCGCGGCCACCACCCCGCTCCGCCATGCCGCCGCCGATGGATTCCTCGATGTGGACAGGCTGTTGGCTGAAGCGCGCCAGGTAGACGCCGTAGACATGGTGCGACCGGTCTTCCGAAGTCGGGGCCTGGTTCTTGTAGCTCAGCCGCAGAACTTGATGCCGCAGCGCCGCCGGATCCAGCGGTTTGGACCGCTGGTGGAGAAAACCGGCGTCCACCGTCCCGCCCTCGGGCCAATGGATGCCGTCGGGCGTCACCGTGTAGCGCTTCAGGTGTTGCGGGTAGGCGAGCTGAACCCAACCATTGTCGTTCCGGAGTATTGAGGTATCGAATAGCCGATACTCCGGCCCGGCAAACTCCAGCACCATTTGCCACTGCTCGTTGGGCACGGCGCGTTGCAAGACATGATCCGCCATTACGAGTGCTGCTGGAAGCCGCGCTGGGCGATGAAGCGTTCCAGGTGGTGATCCACGTCGCCCAACGTCAGCTCGATCATGGTCAGCCGCTTGAAGTGGTGCGCGGCCGCGAGTTCGTCGGTCACGCCCATGCCGCCGTGCAGCTGTACCGCCTGCTGGCCGACGAACTTGGCCGCCTGCCCCACCCTCACCTTGGCCGCCGACACCACCCGGCGCCGCTCCTCGGCGTCGCCGCAGGATATGCGCGCCGCCGCCAGCATCGCCATCGAGCGCGCCTGCTCCAGGTGGATGTACATGTCGGCCATGCGGTGCTGCAAGGCCTGGAAGCCGCCGATCGGCGTGCCGAACTGCTTGCGGGTCTTCAGATACTCCAGCGTGGCGGCGAAGATGGCGTCCATCGCGCCCACCGCTTCCGAACACAGCAGACTGGCGCCGTAGTCGGCCGCTTCGTCCAGCATCTCCCAGCCGCCGCCCAGCTTGCCAAGCAGCGCCGATGCCGGCACCGCGACATGATGGAACTGCACCGTCGCCGCGCGCTGACCGTCGATGGTGCGGTAGTCGCGCACCGTGATGCCGGTCGTATCGGCCGGCACCACGAACAGGCTGATGCCGTTGGTGTCGCGCTGCGTGCCGGCACTGCGGGCCGAGACGATCAGCGCGTCGGCCTGGCCGCCGTGGATCACAACGGTCTTGGTGCCGTCGATGCGGTAGCCCTCGCCGTTGATGCCGGCGATGGTCTTGATGTCCGCCAGGTCGTGCCGCGAGTGCTTTTCGCCCAGCGCGCAGGCGAGCTTGAGCTTGCCTTCGGCCACGTCCTGCAGCAAGTGGTACTGATTGCCGGCCAGCTTGAGGAATTGCGCGCCCCACACGGTGGCGAAATACGGCTCGACCACCAGGCCGCGTCCCAGTTCCTGCATCACCAGCAGCATGTCGACCGCCGTGCCGTCGAAACCGCCCTGCTGCTCCGGCACCGGCAAGGCCGTCATGCCCAGCTCGACCAGCGTATTCCACGCCACGTCCGACACGCCCGAGGCCGAGTGGATGATGCGATGGCGTACGTCGAAGCCGTAGTCCTTGTCCACCCAGCGGCGCAGGGCGTCGGCGAACTGCTGCTGCTCTTCCTTGAAGTTAAAATCCATCGCCGCTCCTCACAGTCCCAGGATCATCTGGGTGATGATGTTTTTCTGAATTTCGTTCGAGCCGCCGTAGATCGACGTCTTGCGGAAATTGAAGTAGTAGCCGGCCAGCGGCGCGGCGGCGTCGTCGCCGGTGACGGCGTGGTCGGCCTTGCCTTCGAGGTAGTCGGTGTCGAAGGCCAACGCGTCCGGGCCCAGCGCTTCGACCATCAGCTCGGTCAGCATCTGCTGGATCTCGGAGCCGCGCACCTTCAGCATCGACGCCTCCGGCCCCGGCGCATGCGATTCGCGGGTAATGACGCGCAGCACCGTGGTTTCCAGCGCCATCAGTTCGATTTCGACGTTGGCCACCTTGGCGGCGTAGACCGGATCTTGCAGCAGCGGCTTGCCGTGCTTGTAGTGCTCGGACGCGATCTTCTTCAGGAACAGCAGCTCGCGCTTGGAGCGGCCGACCGCCGCGATGCCGGTGCGCTCGTGGCCCAACAGGTACTTGGCGTAAGTCCAGCCCTTGTTTTCCTGGCCGATCAGATTCTGCACCGGCACCTTGACGTTGTCGAAGAAGACTTCGTTCACCTCATGGTCTTCGTCCAGCATGATGATCGGCCGCACGGTGATGCCCGGCGTTTTCATGTCGATCAGCAGGAAGGAGATGCCCTCCTGCTTGCGCACGGTCGTATCGGTGCGGACCAGGCAGAAGATCATGTCGGCGTGCTGGCCCAGCGTGGTCCAGGTCTTCTGGCCGTTGACGATGTAGTGGTCGCCGGCGCGTTCGGCGGTGGTTTTCAGCGAGGCCAGGTCGGAGCCGGCGCCCGGTTCGGAGTACCCCTGGCACCACCAGTCGTCGCAGTTGAGGATGCGCGGCAGGTAGTGGGCTTTCTGCGCCTCGTTGCCGAAGGCCATGATAACCGGCGCGACCATGTTGACGCCGAAGGGCAGGATCGGCGGCGTGCCGGCGCGGGCGCACTCTTCTTCCCAGATGTGGCGCTGGGTGGCGCTCCAGCCGGTGCCGCCGTGCTCGACCGGCCATCCGGGCGCGGCCCAGCCCTGGCGGGCGACGATCTGGTGCCAGCGGACGTAGTCCTGGCGGTTCAGGCGCAAATGGTTGCGTACTTTTTTCTGCAGGTCGCTCGGGAGGTTGGTGTCGAGAAAGGCCCGCACCGCGTCGCGAAACGCCAGATCCGCAGCCGTGTAAGTCAAATCCATGCTGTCTCCTATTTTTTTGAACGGGCCTTAAAAAAGCACGATCGTTCAAATAATTGTACCTCTAATGCCGGATTGATTGTGGCATTTTTATAAGGCGACAGAATGGCGGGATTTGTTCAACGGCCGTCGTATTTCACGACGGCCGTCGGAGGCTTAGTGCATGGTGTAGCTCTGCTGCGCGGTATCGACCGCGTAGTTATGGGCGGTATCCCAGTAGGTGAAGCTGTAGCGCACCACGTCGCCCGCCTTCAGGCCGGCGGCGGTGTAGCTGTTGACGCCGGACGCCTGCGTCATGCGCACGTTGATGCCGCCGCCGTTGTTGACGGTGTAGTGCACATCCGCCCAGCTGCTGGAGGTCAGTGAGAACTTCAGCATGGTCGAGCTGGTTTGCGAGACGGCCGGCGCCGGAGTTGGCGTTGGCGTTGGCGTTGGCGTTGGGGTTGGAGTAGGCGTAGGCGTCGGAGTGGGTGTCGGTGTCGGCGTGGGCGTCGGGGTTGGCGTTGGCGTCGGCGCAGGCACGCCGCTATCCCAGACGATGTCGTCGATCGCCATCTGGAACGCCGAGGTCGGCAAGGCCGCGCCGTCGCTGGCGATCTGGAAGATATCCACGATCGACTGCAGCGCGATCTTGCTGCCGGCCAGGTCGGCGACCGGAATGGTGGCCGTGCCCCACTCGCCATTGCGCACCAGCCCGTAGGTGGTGGCGTTGGCCGGGAACTTGACCGAGTTCTGGTTGGTGTAGGTATCGCCCAGGCCGATGGTGAAGGCGACATTGGCCGGAATCTTGATCTTCAGTTTGACATTGCCGTTGCGGAAACCGCTCAGGTCGCGCACCGCGCGCGACTGCACGCTGCCGCCGAACCACTGCCCCGGCGTGTTGTAGCTCCAGGCGATGCCGTTGCTGCCTTCATACGGCGGCAAACTGCCCTGCGACACCGAGGCGTTGTTCCACACAAAGATGTCGGAAGTCGTGCCGGCCTCCAGCTTGGCGTTGACCACGGTGTTATCGGTGAACACGCCGAACTTGCCCACTTCCGGCACGGTCTGGTTGCCGAGTTTGACGCTGCCCTTGCCGTCCAGCTGATACACGCGCACGTAGTCAACGTACATGGTGCCCGGCAGCGGCGCGGTAACCTGGGCCGGCGTCGCGGCGTCGGTGAAGTTGCCGCCGACCGCGAGATTGAACAGCAGATAGAACGGTGATTGCAGCGCGGTCGAGTTGACCGGCAGCGGGCTGTTGTACATGTCGTACTCGACGCCGTTGTCGACCACGGTGAAGCGCATCTGCGTTTCGGTCCAGTAGAAGCGGTACAGCACGAAGCGGTTGGCCAGCGACTGGTTCGGGATATACCAGTTCTTGGTCTGCCACGCGGTCGAGGCGGCGCAGCTTTCGTTGCCCGTGACGCAAGCGGCCTGCTGGAAGGTGATCACGTTGGAGCCGGTGAAATTGTCGATCGCCGGCGTCGGCGACGCGGCCGCCCTGCTGCTGGCCTTGTGGCCCATTTCCATGATGTCGATCTCGCCCTTGCGCGGCCACGCCTGCGGGCTGGTGCCGAGCATCCACGCGGCCGGCCACAGGCCGGTGCCCAGCTGCGGCGTGGCGATGCGCATCTCGATCATGCCGTACTGCACCTGGACCTTGTTGGCCGAGTCGATCTTGCCGGAGGTGAAGACGTTGCTGCCCACGGTCTGGCTCATGGCCTTGATCGCCAGCGCACGGGTGTTGCTTTCGAACGGCACGTTGACGATCGACAGGTTGTTGGGGCTGTAATATTCCAACTCCTGGTTGCCGTAGCCGCACAGGCCGATCTGGCAGCCGTTGCCGTCGTAGGCGGTCCACAGCGTGGTGTTGAGCGTGGCGGCGTTGAATTCATCGGACCATAGCAAGGCGCCGATGACGGGACTGGTGACGCTGGCCGAGGCCGGCGCGCCATAAGCCAGCAGCAAGCCGGCGGCGATGGCGGACAGAACGTATTTCTGGTTTTTCACATTGTCTCCTTTGGATGGACGTGCGCCCGATCCGCACCTCGCTGGCTGGGCGCTCATACACGAATTGGAAACGATTCCAATCGTGTCGACAAAATATATTCCGATAAATATTTTCTGTCAACACGAAAGCGTTAGCGTGCGCGGGCCTATTTTTTGCGCAGGCGCTTGAGGAACAATGGCAGGCAGTTGAACACCCGCACCAGGGCGTGCAGTTGCCAAGGGAAGACGCAGCGTTCGTGCTGGCAGGCGATGGCCGCGGCGATGCGGGTGACCGCGTCCTGTTCCGTCATCAAGAACGGTTTGCGGCCGGCGTCGCCCTGGTTCAGCTCGCGCAGGCGGGCGGTGTCGACATAGCCGGGCACGATCACGGTGACGGCGATGCCGAACGGCGCCAGCGCCTTGCGATAAGCGTCGGCGATGGCGATGGCGGCCCGCTTGCTGGCACTGTACAGCGAGCCGGTCGGATAGTCGCGTTGCAGTCCGGCGATGGAGGCCACCGCCACCAGCTGCCCTCGCCCGCGCGGCAGCATGGCGGCGGAGGCGGCGCTGAAGGCGTTGTCGAGGCCGCCGACGTTCACGTGCAGCACCGGCAAGGCGCGTTCGCGGTCCTGCGCGATCGCGGCGGCGTCGGCGTACTGGCCGGCGGTGACGATCAGCAGGTCCAGGCCGCCGGCCGCGAATTCGTGCACCATGCGCTCGACCGCCGCGCGATCGGCGACGTCGCAAGCGTGCACGCTGATGCGCGGGTCGCGCACCCACGCCAGGTCGGCGACCTTGCCGGGGTGCCGGCCGCAGATCGCCACGCGCGCGCCCTGCACCCAGTAGTGTTGCGCCAGGCCGAGGCCGATGCCGCTGGTGCCGCCCATGATCAGCACGTTCATGGCAGGGCCTTGTTGTATTGGTCCGCGTTGCGCATGCGGAATGTGCCACCTTGGGCCGCCAGTGTGTAGGCCTCCTGCGCGCGCTGGTAGCCGTATTGCCACTGCGCTTCGACGTCGGCGACGTATCGCGGATAGCTGGCCGGCGCCGCCAGCGCGATGCGGTTGCGGCGCCAGTCGATGCGCTTCTGCACGCCGCTGCCGCGCAACGCCTGGCTGACGTCGCTGGTGTCCACCCAGACGTCGACCGGGTGGCCGTGCACGCGGCGCAGGCGGTGGTTGCCGTCGATGCCGAACACGGCGCGCAAGGCGGGGATGGCCATCAGCTGGTCGTAGGACTGCTTCATTTCCATCGTCACGTGCTCGGCCAGGCTGAAGGCGAGCTCGACCGGGAACAGGTCGACCACGCCGCCGGTGTAGTCGGCGCCGCCGGCGGTCTGGCAGCGGAAATAAAACATGTCGGCGATCGAGATGCGGGCCGCGTCGGCGCGCGGCATGGCGGTGTCGACTTCCAGTGTGGGCGCGACGGCGTCGGTCCAGCCGGCGCCGACCGCCGATGGCAGGCCGTGCGCCAGCGCTGCGGTGCGGGCATCGCCGAACAGCGTCACGGCGTAGATCGGCCGTCCCCGCCGCATTTGGCCGACCTGCTCCGGGCCGAACAGCAGCTTGCCGCCAAGGATGGCCAGCGCCGGGGCGCCGGTATGCGCGGCGCGCGGTGCCGGCAGCGGCAGCTGCGCGGGGATCTCGAACAGGTAGTCGTGGTACAGGTCGGGGATGCGCGCGGCCTTGCCGCCGTCCAGCCGGCGCCGCATGACGTTGGCCAAGGCCCGCAGTGGCGCGGCGCGCGGACTGCTGCGCAGGCCGCAGAAGAAGGCGTACATCTCCGGCGATGCCAGCCACGCTTTGCGCGCGGCGCTGTCCGGCAAGCCGGCGATGATCGCGCCGGCCACCGCGCCGCCGCAGGTGGCGAGCAACAGGTCCGGCTCCTGGCCGGCTTCGACGGCGGCGGCGTGCATGCCGAGGTAGTAGCCGAAGCGGAAGCCGCCTCCGGACAGCATCATGCAGCGCTGGTATTTCGTCGGGGATTGGGCGGCTTGCGTCATGCATGACATAATGCATCAATTACATAGTTAATAACAAGGACAGTCCGACAATGACCCAGCAGGCCGCGCCCGGCATCCGCGATCGCCTGATCCAGCTGGCGCTGAACGCCGCGCTGTTCGGCGCCTGTTATCCGCTGACCAACCACCTGGCGCAACGCCACGGCGAGGTCGGCAACGTGGCGATGGCGTGGGAAGCGGCGCTGCCTTTTCTACCGTGGCTGGTGCTGCCGTACATGACCTCCGGCCTGTTCTTCGCGCTGAGTTTTCTGCTGGCGCGCGACCGCGCCGGCCTGTCGGCGCTGAGCCGCAGGATGGCCTTCACCACCATCGCCGCCTGCCTGATCTTCGCCGCCATGCCGCTGCGCTTCAGCCTGCCCCGCCCAGCCGTCGACGCCGCGCTGCCGGCCTGGCTGTTCGCGCAACTGGCAGCGCTGGACCAGCCCTACAATCAAATGCCGTCGCTGCACGTCGCCTATTGCCTGATCTTCTGGGCCGCGCTGCGCCACGTCGCCACCGGCCCGATGCGCGCGGCGCTGGCCTGCTGGCTGCTGCTGGTCGCTGCCAGCACCGTGTTCACCTACCAGCATCATGTGATCGACGTCGCCGCCGGCGCCTTGCTCGGCGCGCTGGCGATCCGACTGCTGCCGCCGCGCACCGACGCCGATGCCAACAACGCCCACGTCGACCGGCCAGTCGGCTTCGGCTACGCGTTGCTGTCCGGCCTGGCGCTGCTGGCCTGGTTCGCACTGGGCGGCGCCTGGTGGCTGTACCTGAGCGCCAGTTTGATGCTGGTGGCGCGGGCCTACCGTCGCCGCGACGCCGGCTTCCTGCGCAAGCGCGATGGCCGCCACCCATGGTCGATCTGGCTGCTGTACGCGCCTTACCTATGCGGCTATCTGATGACGTGGCACGCGGTGCGCTGGCGCGAGCGGCACCGGCCGCCGTTCTCGCACCACGGCGGCGGCCTATGGGTCGGCCGCCGCCTGACCGACGCCGAAGCCGCGTACCTGCCGCCCGATTGCGCCGTCATCGACCTGGCCAATGAGCTCAGCGAGACGCCCGCCCTGCGCCACGGCCGCTACCATCACTTCGCCCTGCTCGACCTGCATAGGCCCAACGCGCAGTCGGCCCGGCCGATCCTGGAAGCCATCGCCGGCCACGCCGCGCAAGGCCGCGCCATATACCTGCATTGCGCGATGGGCTACCGCCGCAGCCGCCAGATCGCCCAACTTTACAAGGAGCATAGCCAGCAATGAGCTTTTCGATCTATCAGTTGAAGCCACAATTCCAGCAACTGCTGCAACCGCTGATGCGCGCGCTGGTACGCTGCCGCGTGACCCCGAACCAGATAACGCTGACGACAATGCTGCTGTCGGTCGCCTACGGCGCGGCGCTGGCCTGCTGGCCGCAGCGCGCCGGATTGTGGGCCGGGCTGGCGCCGTTCCTGCTGCTGCGCATGGCCCTCAACGCCATCGACGGCATGCTGGCCAACGCCACCGGCCAGAAAACCCGGCTCGGCACACTGCTCAACGAAATCTGCGACCAGGTGTCCGACGTCGCTTTGTATTTGCCATTCATGCTGGCGGCCGGGCCGCACGCGCTGCTGCTGGCGCTCGCCGTGTGCGCCGGACTGCTGGCGGAGTTCGCCGGCGTGCTGGCGCTCAGCGTGGGCGCGGCGCGGCGCTTCGATGGTCCGATGGGCAAGAGCGACCGCGCCTTCTGGTTCAGTCTGCTCGGCCTGCTGCTCGCCTACGGCGCCGCCCCGCCGCTGCTGGACGGCGTCGTGGCGCTGGTGATCGCGCTGTCCGCCTGGACCGTGGTCAACCGCCTGCGCCGGGCGCTGCGGGCTTCCGCGCCAGCGACACCGTAAAGATCCCTTCCAGGCCGATGCTGGTGGCGATCTTGCGGCAGCCGGCGGCCTCGACCAGGCCGTCCATCTCGGCCTGCGGGCGCGGCCGCATTTGCCACGGCTGGCCGCGATGGTTGGTCAGCGTCAGCGCGATCATCTCCAGTTGCGGATGCCACGGCTGGCCGGTATAGATCAGATGACCGCCCGGCCGCAGCGCCCCGGCGATGCCCTTCAACGAATCCGACACCAGCGCGTTGTCGCTAAACAGCTCGTGCAGCCCGGAGACGATGACGATGTCGTATTGCCCCTCCGCCGCCGGGTAGCTGGCGGCGTCGAAGGCGTCGCGCAGCTGGTACTCAACCTTGGCGGACAGCTGCAATTGCGCCGCCAGCTGCCGCGCCTGGTCCAGGTTGTGCTGGGCGAAGTCGCGCAGCGTGACCTCGATCGCCTTGTCCTGATAGCGCTTGACCGTCTCCAGCACGTAGCGCCCGGAGCCGGCGGCCACGTCGAGGATGCGCAACGGCGCGTCGCCCCGATGCGCGGCGATGCGCTCGCCCAGCATCTGCTGCAATTGCCGCTTGCGCAGGCGGATGCCGCGCCAACCCACCGCGTCCAGATAGCCGCGATCCATGAAGGCGCCCATGCCGAAACGGCCGCCGGCCTGGTTGCGGTACACGTAATCGAGCGAGGCGCCGGAATCGAAGCCGTGTTGCAAACCGATCCGCATGCCATCGCTGACCCGGCCCAGCGTGCCGAGCATCACGCGTTGCAGCCCGAACCAGGCGCGCGCGACCGCGCCGACGCCCTGCCCGGCCTGTAACGCGGCATAGCGGCGCGCGCTGCGGCTGTCGCGATCGGCGTTCAGGTAATGCGACGGCGCCAGCGGCGCGCGGGCATAGCATTCGTCGACGAAGCGGCGGCTTTCCGCCAGCGCAACGCTGGTGTCCTGCTCGTAGAACAGCGCGTGGAAGGCATCGGGCAGGCGCACGTAGCGTTTCAGCGGCGACGACAGGCGTTCATGGAAGACACGCTGCGGGCCTTCCTTGACCACGTAGTCCTTGCCGGCGGCCAGCATCAGCACCGGCGTGTCGATGGCGGCGGCGTCCTGCACGATGCGCTTGGCGGTGTCGGCCAGGCCGAGCAGCACGCAGGCCGAGATGGCCTTGGCGATCAGCGGGTCGGCCGCGTAGGCGGCGGCTTCCTGCGGCGAGTGGGTCAGCATGCCGGGACGGATATAGCTGGTGACGAACAATTCCGGCTTGAAGCGGCGCGCGAAGCGCAGCGCCGGCTTGGCCAGCGGCACATACAGCTTGATCTCGAAGGCGGCGGCGGCCATGATGACGCCGCGCACGCGCGGCGCGTAGTCGTGCAGCCAGGTGGCGGCGATCACGGCGCCGACGCTGTTGGCCACCACCAGGATGTCCTCCGGTGCGATGCCGTGCGCCACGCCGAGGTGACGGATGAAGGTGTCGAAGTCTTCGACCAGCGCTTCGAAGCTGGGCGCGTCGCCGCGCTCGCCGGGCGAATAGCCGTGGCCGCGTGCGTCCCAGGCGAAGGCCCAGTCCTGGGTGAAGCCGAACTGTTCGACCAGCGGCTGAATGCGGCCGGAATGTTCATGGCCGCGGTGCAGGAACACCAGCGCGCGCCTGGCGCCGTCCTGGCGCGGCGTCATCGGTTCCCAGGCGCGGTAGAACAGCCGGGCGCCGTCGCTGCAATCGAAGCCGGACTCGGTGCTGCGCCATGCCAGTGAACGTTCAGCTTTCATGCGAGGTTTCCTTTAAAGTGAGTCAGCAAAAAATACAGCAGCGGCGCGGTGACCACCAGGCTGTCGGCCCGGTCGAGGATGCCGCCGTGGCCGGGAATCAACTGCGAGAAATCCTTGATGCCCAGGCTGCGCTTGGCGGCCGAGAACATCAGGTCGCCGGCGAAGCCGCCCAGCGACAGCAACACCGCGTAGGCGGCCAGATGGGCGGCGTCGGCCAGATGCAGATAGCGGCCCAGCGTCAGCGACAGCAGCAGCGTCACCGCCATGCCGCCCGCCAGCCCTTGCCAGGTTTTGTTGGGACTGATGCCCGGCGCGACGCGGTGGCGGCCGAACAGCGTGCCGCTGATGAACTGGGCGACGTCGTTGAGCGCGGTCAGCGTGTACAGGTAGAACAGCCACGACAGCCGCACGTGCGGCGCCAGCGGCAGCAGGTCGTAGCGCGGCAGGAAGCTCAGGCTGTAGCACAGCATTAGCCACAGCAACCAGGGCAGCGCCGGACCGCCGTGCGCGCGCACAGCGTGCGCCAACAGCGGCAGGATCGCCAAGGGCAACAGAATGTCAGCCGTGCGCGGCAAGAAGAACGTCGACAGCAGCGTGGCTGCGAACACCGCGACGGCGGCCGGCGCGAAGCCGGGACCGGCGAACGGGCTCAGTTCGCGCAAGGCCAGCCAGCCGATCAGCAGCACCAGCAGCATGGCGCCGGCGGGATGCAGCAACAGGCTGACGGTCAGCACCGGGAAGATCCACCACCAGGCCTGCACCTGGAGCCGCAACTTGCTGTGCCGGCGTGCGCGCGTGCCCAAGCCGACGCCCAACGAGGCCATTCCCAGCATCAGATAGAGCATGCCCAGCGAGAACATCATCTCCGTTCCGAGCAGGGAATCAAAAAATTGCATAGTTGCCTCAATTATTTTTAAGGCAATTGTACAGCGCTCGGTTAGACTGGCGCGAAGTTGAGGAGAATAAATTTGGAAGTGTTGAAACTGACCGGCCTGTTCGCCATCACGGCGCTGGCGGAAATCGTCGGCTGCTATCTGCCATGGCTGGCGCTCAAGCAAGGCAAGAGCGCCTGGCTGCTGCTGCCGGCGGCGCTGTCGCTGGCCGTGTTCGCCTGGCTGCTGACGCTGCATCCGACGGCCGCCGGCCGCACCTATGCGGCGTACGGCGGCATGTACATCGCGGTCGCGCTGCTGTGGCTGCGTTTGGTCGACGGCGTCGCGCTGACCCGCTGGGATCTGCTGGGCGCCGCCCTGGCGCTGGCCGGCATGGCGGTGATCGCCCTGCAACCGGCGCCGGCGCTGTAGTCGCCGCCGCTTAGTCGACGGTGATCGCCAGGTCGCGGTTGCGGGTGGCGGCGTTGCCGGCGTAGTCCTCGGCGGTGATGCGCAGGATGTAGTCGCCGGGGCTGAGTGCACCGACTTTCCACGCGCCCGGCGTCAGCTTGCCATCGCGCAGCGTGTTGTTGATGGCGTAGGCGAAGCGGGTTTCCTTGGCGCCGTGCACCGTGATGCCGCTGTTGGCGGCATACGCCAGCTTCACCGCTTCGCGGTTGCGCGGCAAACGGTCGTATTGCTGGGTAATCAGCGGCCGTTCCATGCCGGGAATGATGCCGCCGTCGCCGTTCAGCAGCTGGTAGCCCAACTTGTACAAGCCCAGACGACGGCGTTTCTGCCCGCCGTCCGACTGGTCGAAGGCGTCGACCACGATCTGCACCTCGCCCAAGCTGCGCGGCACCAGCAGCCGGGCGCCGGCCTTGGCCTTCAACACCTTGCCGTCGGCGTCGACCAGGCTGACGCCCTGGATCTGCGGCGGCAGCGTGTCCGCCAGATCGATGAACGGCAAGCTCAGCGGATTGAGCGCGTCGCCGTTCGGCTTGTAGTCGAGATGGACGTGCGCCATGCGGTTGACCGTGCCCAGCGTCTCGCCGGCCAGGAAGCGCGTGCCGCGCTTGACGCGCACCGCGTCGGCCACGCCCTTGTCGTTCTTCAGCAGCTGGAAGCGCGGATCGATGAGCTTGTCGCGCGGGTCGCGGCCGACGCGCATGTGGATGTACTGCAAGCCGTCGAAGGCAAGGCCTTCCGACAGCTCGCCATAGCCCCAGCTGGCGCGCGGATCGCTGACCTTGCCGGCGCCGACCGCCAGCACCGGCGTGCCGATGGCGGCCTGCACGTCGAGGCCGGCGTGGAAATGGTCGCGGCTTTCGCCGTCGAAATTGCCGCGCACTTCGCCCATCAAGCCCACCACCTCGTGCGCCTGGTCCTGCGGCTTGACCGGCCACAGCATCGTGGCGCCGTGCGCCGGCGGGCCTGGCGGCGCGGCGTCCGCCGGGGCGGCTTCGCCGGCCGGCGGGATGCCGATGTGGTGCAGGCGGAAGGTGGCGGCGTCGGTGACGAACAACGCGCCGTCCCTGGCCAGCGCGATGCCGCGCGGCGCGTAGAGGCGCACGCCGCCGTCCGGGCCGTAGCCGGGCTGGGCCGGATGGTCGATGTCCTGCACCGCCGCCACCTCACCCGTCGGCGTGATCTGCGCCAGCCGGCCGTGCGAATTGCTGGCGACGTAGAGGAAGCCGTCCGGCGTCAGCGCGATGCCGACCGGCGTGCGCAGCAGCGCGGCGCGGTCGTCGTCGCTGGCCGCCGCGACGGTGCTGACGTTGCCGTGCGGGTCCAGCTTGCGCACGGCGCTGTTGCCGGTGTCGGCGATGTAGAGCTCGCCGGCGGCGCTGATCGCCAATCCGGTCGGGGTATCGAACAGCGCCTGCGCCGCCGCGCCGTCGGCCAGGCCGGCGCGCTTGCCGCCGGCGATGGTGGTGACCTCGCCGTTCGGCGCGATGCGGCGGATGCGGTCGTTATAAGTGTCGGATACGTAGACCACGCCGGCGGCGTCCACCGCGACGCCGATCGGCCCGTTGAACTGCGCCGCCGCGCCCTGGCCGTCCTTGTCGCCCGCCAGGCCGTCGCCGGCCAGCGTGGACACCACGCCTTGCGGCGTCACCTTGCGGATGGCGTTGTTGCCGGTGTCGGCCACGTACAGGTTGCCGGCGGCGTCGATGGCGATGCCGGACGGCGTGTTGAACGCCGCCAGCTTGCCGGCGCCCTCGGCGTAACCCTCTTCACCGCCGGCCAGGGTGCTGCCGACGCCGGCCAGGTCGATCTTGCGGATGCTGTTGTTGCTGCCGCCGTCGGCGACGTAGAGGTTGCCTTCCTTGTCCAGCACCACGCCGAAGGGATCGGCGAAGCGGGTGCGCTGGCCGCTGCCGTTGCTGGCGCCCGGCAAGCCGTCGCCGGCGATGGTGCTGACGCGGCCGCTCCAGTGGGTGGGCGTGCCCTGTGCAGCGGAGGGCCGCGCCACCGCGCCGATCGCCTCTGGCGTGAGCACCGGTTTGCGCACCATCCACCAGGCGGCGCCGCCGCCGACCGCCGCGCCACCGAGCGCCAACGCCGCCAGCACTACCTTGAATTGAGTTGGAGACACTTGCCTGAACCTTAAAGTTGATCTTTAGAAATGCAGCTTAACCGATCTTTCAGGCAAAAAAAAGCCCGCTGCGAGAGCGGGCTAAATCTATTTCCTTGGAGGAGAATAGAGGAGACAGATGAATTATGCTGCGACGCGGAATATATTTCCAATTTATATTAGCAATAGCAGAGATTCACAAAAGCTATATCCCCTCCGACTCTCCTTTTATTTGGTGTCGGCCGCGTACGGCAGCACGCGCAAGGCCATGCGGGTATCGGTTTTCAACAAGCCCACTTCGTCCGCCAGGATGTGCACCGCTTCGTTCAGCAGCACGTCCTTGGCGGCCTTGGCCGCTTTCTCCGCTTCCAGCTCGGCCGCCAGCGTGCGCTCCGAGCCCTGCAGGCCGTCGTCGCTGCGCAGCGCGCCCTTGACGCCCGCCACCTTCGGCACCGGCGCGGTCTTGCCGCTGGCCGGCTTGGCCGCGATCGCCTTGTTCAACGCATCCTTCGGATCCGGCACCAGGATCGGATCGTCGGCGCCCGGCGTCGCCAGCAAGCGCGCTTCACGCAGCTTGGAGCGCGCTTCCTGCGTATCGCGTTCCTTGCGGCGCACGGTCTCGTTCAGCGAGATCGAGTTTTCCTTGCGCTGTTTCTTGACCAGCGCGATGTCCTCGGCCAGGTACTGGAAGTCCTTGTCCTTGGAGACGCGCGCCTCGTGGCGCTTGTCCAGCAGCGGCACGATTTCCTTGACCTCGCCGGCCGGGATGTAGACCGCCGGCTTGATCTGGGTCCACGGCAAGGCGTTGTCGTAGCTCGACTCGCCATAGCTGTCGGAATCGGCCATGGTCGGCAGCTTGATGTCCGGCGTGACGCCGCGCAGCTGCGTGGTGCCGCCGTTGATGCGGAAGAATTGCGCGATGGTGAATTTCAGCTCGCCGTAATGCACCTTGTCGTTCTGCGAGAAACGGTCCAGGCCGAACAGCGTCTGCACCGTGCCCTTGCCGAAGCTCGGTTCGCCGATGATGATGCCACGGCCGTAATCCTGGATCGCCGCCGCGAAAATCTCCGACGCCGACGCCGAACCGCGATTGATCAGCACGCCCAGCGGGCCGTCCCACGCCATGCCGGCGTTGGTGTCGCTTTCGATTTCGACCTTGTTTTCGCCGTTGCGCTGCTGCACCACCGGGCCCTTGTCGATGAACAGGCCGGTCAGCTCGACCGCCTCGCTCAGCGAACCGCCGCCGTTGTTGCGCAGATCGACCAGCACGTTGTCGACCTTGTCCTTCTTCAGCTCGGCCAGCAGGCGCGCCACGTCGCGGGTCGCGCTCTTGAAGTCCTTGTCGCCCTTGCGGCGCGCTTCGAAGTCCTGGTAGAAGGTCGGCAGCGAGATCACGCCGATGCGGCGCTTGACGTTGCCGTCCTTGACTTCCAGGATGGTTTTCTTGGCCGACTGCTCTTCCATGCTGATCTTCTGGCGCACCAGCGCGATCGTGGCATGCTTGCCGTCCGGGCCGGCGTCGGCCGGCACGATTTCCAGCCGCACGGTCGAATCCTTGGGACCGCGGATCAGCGCCACCACGTCGTCCAGGCGCCAGCCCAGCACTTCGGTCATCGGCGTCTTGTCGTCCTTGGCCACGCCGACGATTTTATCGCCGACCTTGATCTTGCCGGACAAGGCGGCCGGGCTGCCGACGATTACTTCGCGCACCACGGTGTAGTCGTCGCGGCTCTGCAGGATGCAGCCGATGCCTTCCAGCGACAGGCGCATGGCGATGTCGAAGGCTTCGGCGGCGCGCGGGCCGAGATAGTTGGTGTGCGGCTCGATCGACATCGCGTAGGCGTTCATGAAGATCTGGAACACGTCCTCGTTGGTCAGCTTGCGCGACGGGCTCAGGTAGCTGTCGTAGCGCTTGTCCAGCGTTTCGCGGATCGCCTTGTCGTCCTTGCCGGCCAGCTTCAGGCGCAGCCACTCGTTCTTGACGCGCTTGCGCCACAGGTCCTTGACCTCGGCGTCGGTCTTGGCCCACTCGACCTTTTCACGGTCGTACTGGTAGCTCTCGTCGGTGCTGAAATCGAATTTGGTCTTCAGCAGTTCGCGCGCGTAGGCGATGCGCTCGTTGAAGCGCTGCTGGTAGAGATTGAAGATGGCAAATGGAACGCTGAGGTTCTCGCCGGTGATGGCGTCGTCCAGGCGGGTGCGCACCACGGCGTACTGGTCGATGTCGGCCTGGGTGAAGAACATCTTTTCGGAATCCAGCGACTTGAAGTAGCGGTCGAAGATCTTCTCCGACATCGCGTCGTCCAGCGGCGTCGATTTATAGTGCAGTTTGGTCAGGACCCGCGAGGCCCAGACGGCGGCCTGGGTTTGGCCCGGCTGCGGCTTGAGGACGGTGTCCGCCGTTTTTTCCGGCACGGCCGCGCCGGCCTGAACTGACAGGGCCGCAAGGACGGCCACCAACAGCGTTTGCTTCTTCATCGGCTTACTCCGAAACGTAGTGATCAAATTATTGGGTGTTGCAAACTTATTCTACAGGATAGCGGCCCGCAACACGGCACTGGCAAAACACAGTTTCCTTGCGTAAGCTTAAGCCCACCTGAAGATGAAACCAGTACAAGTCGTTTCCCGCACGGGTAAAGTGCTGATTTTTAGGCAATTTTCCGTTCAAGTCATTGTTTTAACAAAACAAAATAGTGGAAAACCGTTATCAAATTGTTGCCGAATAGAAAATTCCTGCTATCATGGCGGGCATAGTGTCATTTGACGGCGCCGCTCCGCCGCGCGTCCCACGCAGTCGCTCCCCCGCCCCCGGAGCATGCTCTTCCAGAGCCATCTCGAACCGCAACACATTTCTCTAAAGAGAACCATGAAAACAATAATGAATCCCCGCAATTGGGGTGTCGGCACCAAGATCACCGTGTTCACCTTCGCCTTGATCGCCCTGATCCTGGCCGTACTGCTGACCTTGATCAGCCTGAGCACCTCGGCCATGCTCAAGGAGCGCGCCAAGGCCAACGTGGCCAACACCCTGAGCGGCATCAGCAACACGGTTGAAGTGTTCAACACCGCCATGACCAACGAGGCATCGAGCTTCGCGCGCCTGTTCGCGGCCGGCTTCGGCGGCGGCGAGTTCGCGCTCGACCCGGCCGAGAAGGTGGACATCGCCGGCAAGCCGACGCCGTCGCTCAAGCACGGCGGCAAGGCGTTGAACCTGGACTTCACCATCCCCGACAAATTCACCAGCGACACCGGCGTGGTCGCCACCATCTTCGCCGCCGACGGCGACGAGTTCGTGCGCGTGACCACCTCGCTGAAGAAGGAAAACGGCGAGCGCGCGGTCGGCACCCAGCTCGACCACGCCCACCCGAGCTATCCACTGCTGCGCGCCGGCAACAACTACATCGGCCTGGCGACGCTGTTCGGCAAGCAGTTCATCACCCAATACGATCCGATCAAGGACGCCAGCGGCAAGGTCATCGGCGTGCTGTTCATCGGCCTGGACATCTCCAGGAACATGGACATGCTCAAGCAAAAAATCAAGGCCATCAAGATCGGCGACACCGGGTATATCTACGTGATCAACGCCGCGCCGGGCAAGAACCTGGGCGTCGAGCTGGTCCACCCGAGCAAGGAAGGCGTCAACGTCATCGACACCAAGAGCACCGACGGCCGCCTGTTCATCAAGGAAATGCTGGAGGCCAAGGAAGGCAGCCTTCTTTACGATTGGGCCGACAAGGACGGCGAGACGCCGCGCGAGAAAATGGTCGAGTTCCGCACCTTCAAGGCGTGGAACTGGCTGATCGTCGGCGGCACCTACACTTATGAGATCACCAAGGAGGCCGGCGAACTGCGCAACCGTTACGCGCTGCTGGGTCTGCTCTCGCTGCTGCTGTTCGCGGTGGTGCTGTTCCTGCTGGTGCGCACCGTGGTGTCGCGTCCGCTGGCGCGCGCCGAGGAAGCCGCCACCCGCATCGCCCAGGGCGACCTCGACGTGCACCTGGAAATCGACAACAAGGACGAGATCGGCCTGGTGCTGCGCTCGCTCAACGGCATCAGCCACAATCTGTCGAAGGTGGTGGGCCAGGTGCGCCGCGGCGCCGAGCAGATCACCACCGCGTCCAGCGAGATCGCCAGCGGCAACCTGGACCTGTCGCAGCGCACCGAGGAACAAGCCTCCAGCCTGGAGGAAACCGCCGCCTCGATGGAACAGCTGAGCAGCGCCGTCAAGCAGAACGCCGACAACGCGGTGCAAGCCAACCAGATGGCGGTGGCCGCTTCCGGCATCGCCGCCAGGGGTGGCGCGGTGGTGGCGCAGGTGGTCGATACGATGGGTTCGATCAACCAATCGTCGCGCAAGATCGTCGACATCATCTCGGTCATCGACGGCATCGCCTTCCAGACCAACATCCTGGCGCTGAACGCGGCGGTCGAAGCGGCGCGCGCCGGCGAGCAGGGACGCGGCTTCGCGGTCGTGGCCTCCGAAGTGCGCAACCTGGCGCAACGCTCGGCCACCGCCGCCAAGGAAATCAAGGCGCTGATCGACGATTCGGTCAGCAAGGTTGAAGTCGGCAGCAAGCAGGTCGAGCAGGCCGGCACCACGATGCAGGAAGTGGTCGACAGCGTGCGCCGCGTCACCGACATCATGTCCGAGATCAGCAGCGCCAGTGAAGAGCAGCGCGCCGGCATCGGCCAGGTGCACGAAGCCATCGCCCAGATGGACCAGGTGACGCAGCAGAACGCGGCGCTGGTGGAGGAAGCGGCCGCCGCCGCCCACGCGCTGCAGGACCAGGCGCACGAGCTGGAGGAAGTGGTCAAGATCTTCAAGCTGAACAGCGACGATATCGAACCGGCGACCCGCATCTCCGCGTCGCGCCGCCTGGCGCTGAAGTAATTCATCGGCGGCGGCGGCGGCGGTTTCATTCTATAATTGCCGAATGGGTAAACTCCTCCAGCATCGGCGCCTGCACAGCCTGATCGTCTCCATGGCGATCCTGCTGAACCTGTTCGCGCCGGCGATCGGCAAGGCGGTCACGTCGCTGTCGCCGGAAACGCTGTTGCTGGAGATGTGCAGCGCCGCCACCCCGGCGCCGGCCAAGCAGCAGGCGCATGCCGGCAAGCATTGCGCCTTCTGCGCCACCCACCTCGACAGCTACGCGCCGCCGCCCCACGCGGCGGGCCTGCAGGCCGTGCTGCGCGGCCACGACGCCTACCCTACCCTGCACGCCGCCGTTCCGGCGCCGCGTCCGCTCTGGTCCAGCGCCCAGCCGCGCGGCCCGCCCGCGCTTTCCTGATCGCGCAGCACTTCACAGCACGCCAGCCGCGCCGTCGCGCGCCGCCGCCGTGCACCCGCCTCATCAGATACGCAGGACACCGAATCATGCAACGACGTTTATTCCTCACCACGCTGGCCGCGCTGCCGCTGGCCGCCCATGCGGCGCCGGCCTTCACCGGCATCGACATCACCGGCAGCAGCATCGGCCCCGACTACAAACTCTCCTACGGCAACGGCAAGCCGGCCTCGCTGAGCGACTTCAAAGGCAAGTACGTGCTGCTGTTCTTCGGCTTCACCCAGTGCCCGGACGTGTGCCCGACCGCGCTGGCGCGCGCGGTCGAAATCAAGCGCCTGCTCGGCCCCGACGGCGACAAGATCCAGGTGGTGTTCGTCACCGTCGACCCGGAACGCGACACCGGGCCGCTGCTGGCGGAGTACATGCGCGCCTTCGACCCCGGCTTCGTCGCCGTGCGCGGCACGCTGGAACAGACCGCCAAAGCGGCGGCCGACTTCAAGATCTTCTACCGCAAGGTGCCGACCGGCAGCTCCTACTCGATGGACCACACCGCGCTGACCTATGTGTTCGACGCCAACGGCAAGATCCGCCTCGCGCTCAAGCACGAGCAGACCGCGCAACAGTGCGTCGCCGACCTGCGCCAGTTGATGAACCCGAAAAAAGAAACCAGCTTCCTGAAAGGACTGTTCCAATGAAAAAACTGATCTCCCTGCTGCTGCTCGCAGCCCTTCCCGCGCTGGCCCAGGTGACCGTCGGCGAACCGTGGGTGCGCGCCACCGTCGCCCAGCAAAAAGCCACCGGCGCCTTCATGACGCTAACCTCGACCCAAGGCGCGCGGCTGGTGTCGGCCAGCTCGCCGGCCGCCGGCGTGGTCGAGGTGCATGAAATGAAGATGGCGGACGACGTGATGCGCATGCGCCAGCTGCCCGCGCTGGACTTGCCGGCCGGCCAAACCGTCGAACTCAAGCCGGGCGGCTATCACATCATGCTGCTGCAACTGAAGCAACCGCTGAAGGAAGGCGACAAAGTGCCGCTGACGCTGGAGATCGAGGATGCGCAGAAGGTGCGCAGCCAGATCGTGGTCGACGCCCCGGTCAAGCCGCTCAACGCGGCGGCCAGGCAGTAAGCAGGCCCGACACGCCGGCCGCCCACCAGGCCGCGCCGGCGATCAGCAGATACGGCCACGAGCGCAGCGAGATCTTCCAGTCGACGCTGGACGGCCAGCAGGCCAGGAATTGCGGCGCCACCGCGAACGCCAGCGCCACGTCGACCCACTGGAATTGCAAGCCGCTGCGGGTGCGCCACCACGCCACCATGAACGGCAGCACCACCACCACGAACGGCGCCAGCGCCGACGGCGCGGCGTTGTACCAGCGTACCCGCGTCAGGCGCACCGAGCCCAGTTCCCAGCCCTGCCCGACCCGGCGCGGAATCACCGTAAAAGCCGCCGGCCGCGCGCCGGTCAGCAATCCGGCGACGAAATGCGCCAGCTCATGACAGATGGTACCGGCCAGCGTGAACAGGAAAAAGAAAGGATGCCGCGCCGACAAGGCGCGGATCAGCAGCGCCAGCAGCAGGGATGGCGCCAGGTAATACAGGATGTCGCGATGGTGGCACAGCCACGCCGGCGCGAGCGCGTTACATTCAAACAGGCTGCTCATGGCCGCATCCTCGCACGGCCGCCGCAGGGCGTCAAATCGCGCCCTGCGGAACAGCGCAAGGGACTTTTTTAATGCGGCGTTAATACTCGGTTCTCTATCATCGGAGTCGTACCAGACCGAGATATAGACATGACACAAACGTTCAAAATCAGCTGCGCAATGGGCCTGATCCTGATGGGATTCGCCGCCCTGATCAACTCGGTACTCAACGAATCCGCCTTCGACAGCTGCCTGGTCGACATGACCCGCAACGGCGGCAGCGTGCAAAAAGCCGTGGACGCGTGCAGCCAGGCCGAAAAACAGCGCCACCCCGCCTCAAGCTGACAGCTCCGCCCGGACCGATCGGCCGGCTTGTTGTCAGACAACCATTTCCCGCACACCTTTGGTGCACCCATATAAAAATCAACAAGTTAAACGTTTAATCGCTCAAAATTATGAGTTATGTAGTTGTATGATGTCTGATATCTGGGCTATGATCGTCGCATCAAAAGTAAGGAGACCGCATGACCCCGCATCAAGCTTCCCCAACAAAAGTCCGCTGGACCATCCTGGCGATCCTGTTCGCCGTGACAACCATTAATTACGCCGACCGCGCCACCATCGCCATCGCCGGCCCCGAGCTGAAAAAGCTGCTGGGCCTGTCGCCGGTCGAGATGGGCTTCGTGTTTTCCGCCTTCGCTTGGTCCTACGTGCTGGCGCAGCTGCCGGGCGGCTGGCTGCTGGACCGCTTCGGCTCGAAGATCACCTATTTCTTCAGCATCTTCCTGTGGTCGCTGTTCACCATGTTGATGGGCACGGTCGGCTTCTTCACCGGCGCCGCCGCGCTGGCCACGCTGATCGGATTGCGACTTTTGGTAGGCGCCGCCGAAGCCCCTTCCTTCCCCGGCAACAGCCGTATCGCCTCGGCCTGGTTCCCGACCGCCGAACGCGGCACGGCCGCCGCCATCTTCAACTCGGCGCAATATTTCGCCACCGTGCTGTTCGCGCCGCTGATGGGCTGGCTGGTGCACAGCTTCGGCTGGCAGAGCGTGTTCTTCGTCATGGGCGGCCTCGGCATCCTGATGGCCTTCATCTGGCTGAAGATGGTCTACGGCCCGAAGGACCACCCGCGCATCAACGCGGCGGAGCTGGAATACATCGCCGCCGGCGGCGCGCTGATCGACCTGGAAAGCAAAGACAAGGTCGCGGCCACCACCAAGCTCGACACCTGGTCCTGCATCAAGCAGCTGCTCGGCAACCGCATGCTGCTGGGCGTCTACATCGGCCAGTATTGCATCAACACGCTGACCTACTTCTTCCTGACCTGGTTCCCGGTCTACCTGGTGACCGAACGCCACATGACCATCCTGAAAGCCGGCTTCATCGCCGCGCTGCCGGCGGTGGCGGGCTTCTGCGGCGGCGTGCTGGGCGGCGTCATCTCGGACAAGCTGATCAAGTCGGGCAAATCGCTGTCGGTGGCGCGCAAGACGCCCATCGTGTGCGGCATGATGCTGTCGATGTCGATGATCGTCTGTAACTACGTCGACGCCGACTGGATCGTCATCATGGTGATGTCGATCGCCTTCTTCGGCAAGGGCATCGGCGCCTTGGGCTGGGCGGTGGTGGCGGACACTTCGCCGAAGGAAGCCGGCGGCATGAGCGGCGCGCTGTTCAACACCTTCGGCAACACCGCCGGCATCACCACCCCGATCGTGATCGGATACATCCTGCAGCAGACCGGTTCGTTCTCCGGCGCGCTGGTGTTCGTCGGCGCCAACGCGCTGGTGACGGTGCTGTGCTACCTGTTCATGGTCGGCGAGATCAAGCGCTTCGAGTTCAAGACGCCTGTGATGCGCACCATCGATCCAGTGACCGGCGCCGTCAAGCCGGTCTAAGTTTGACCGCCGCCGCGGGCCACCGCGGCGGCGCTGCTGTCGTAGGAAAATCCATGCTGCTGGAGGATCGCCACCAGCTCGTGCGGATCGCCGCCGAGCCGGAGATTCTCCGCCACCCAGCCCAGCCATTCGGGCGACACCTCCATCCCCTGCTCCTCAATTTCGACGCCCGCGATCAGGCGCGCCAGCAGCGCGTTGATGCGTTTGGTGTCGATCAGGTGCTGCACCACCGCGTGGCCCGAATACGGATACGGATACAAGGTGCAGTTGCCCAGCGCCGCCAGCCGGTGCGCGTGCATGGCGTCGAGATTGACGGATTCGGTGGCGTTCGCGCTATCCGGCCGGGTGCCGAACAGGATGTGCAGCGCGGTGTTCCCGCGCGGCAGCAGCGCCAGGTCGTAATAGCCGGACGCCGGCGGATCGCGCGCCAGGTCGCGCATCACCGCCAGCCAGCGGCGCTCGTGATACAGCAGCGCCTGCGCGGCGTCGAGGAAGGAGAGCGGGCCGAAGGCGATCACGCTGTCCGCCTTTAGCAGCAGCCCGTACATGACGGCGGCGTAGGCACCCATCGACTGGCCAATGGTGATGACCTTGGCCGGCGCGATGGCCGCGATCAGCGCGCGCAGGCTCGCCGCCGTCTGGTCCGGATGCGCGCCGAGGCCCTCGATATTGCGGTGATACCAGGCGTTGCCGGAATCACGCACCAGCACCTTGTTGATGTGGCGGCCGCTGGTCTGCTCCAGCTTTTTCAACCGCCCGTAGAAATCGAAATTCGGCCGCGTCTCCCACGACACGAAACCGAACGCGATCACCAGGATCTCGCCCGGCACCACGCGGTCGACCAGCACATCCTCGGTGCTGGTGTGGACGCGCCGGTTATCCAGCGGCGGCAGGTCGGTGACCGGGGATATCGTCATCGGCAAGCGTCATTCCGACCGCTGCAAACGCATCGCGACGGCGAAACGATCGCTCGGATGCACCGTGACCGACGCCTCGAATATCTTCCCCGACGCATCGAAATATTGCCGCACGATCTCCAGCCCCGCCATGCCCGCCTGCGCCTGCAAGGCCCGCGCCTCCGGCTCGGCCAGGCTGACCGCCTTCACCACCTGGCGGATCTCGGCCACGCGCCGGCCGTAACGGCGCTCGATCAGCGTGCTGACCAGGGTATCCGGCTCCGCCCTGACCACCTCGGCGATGTCCGCGAACTCCGGATTGACGTAGACATCGGTCCAGCCGATCGGCCGCTGCGTCTCGCCGTCCACGCGCAGGCTGGAGATCTTCAGCCACTGCGCGCCGCTGACACAGCCCAGCGTCTTGGCCAATTCTCCACCCACCACGCTGACGTCGATCGACTGCACCACCCTGCGGTTGGTGCTGCCGAACTGGATCAAGTCTTCAAGCGAGCCCAGCGAAGGGCGGAAATCGTTCTTCGGCGCGGCGGACTCGACCCGCGTGCCGGCGTTCTTTTTTCGCGACACCAATCCCAGTTGCTGCAACTCGTGCAGCGCGGCGCGGATCGTGTGACGGCTGGTGCCGTAGGTGCCGCACAACTCCAACTCGCCCGGCAGCACGCTGCCGACGGGAAAGCGGCCGGCGGCGATGCCTTCGGTCAGGTCGCGGGCGATATCGGCGAAGTGCGGCTTGCTGGTGTTTTTTTCCATGATGCTCGAATTCTACGACAAATAGTCCTTGATTTATATGTCCGGACATACTAAATTGCGATCATGTCCGGACATATTGAGATCCGGACCACCACCCCACCGATCTGAAAGAGGAGACCCCATGTCCAGCAAACACATCCCGATGGCCAGCACCGTCGTCGATTCCATCCTGTTCCGCGACGCCTTCGGCACCGCCGAAATGCGCAATCTGTTCTCCGACCACGCGCTGATCCAGCGCTACATCGACACCGAAGTCGCGCTGGCCAAGGCCGAGGCGCGCGCCGGCGTGATCCCGGCGGAAGCGGCCGAGATCATCGCCCGCGAATCGACCATCGAGCGCATCGACTTCGACCACATGCGCGAGGAAACCGACATCGTCGGCTACCCGATCCTGCCGCTGGTGCACCAGCTGGTCGCCATGTGCGGCGACGCCGGCCGCTACGTGCACTGGGGCGCCACCACCCAGGACATCATGGACACCGCGGTCGCGCTGCAGGTGCGCGACGCGCTCGACGTGGTCGACCACGACATCCGCGCGCTGCGCGCCATCCTGGCCGACCTGGCCCTCAAGCACCGCGACACGCCGATGGCCGGCCGCACCCACCTGCAGCAGGCGCTGCCGGTCACCTTCGGCTACAAGGTCGCGATCTGGCTGGCGATGTTCGACCGCCACCAGCAGCGCCTGGCCGAATTGCGCCCGCGCGTCGCCGTGGTCCAGTTCGCCGGCGCCGCCGGCACGCTGGCCTCGCTGGGCGACAAGGGTTTCGCAGTGCAGCAAGCGCTGGCCGAGGAACTGGGACTGGGCGTGCCGGCCACCACCTGGCACGTCGCCCGCGACGGTTTCGCCGAGGCGGTCAACCTGCTGGCGCTGATCACCGGCTCGCTGGGCAAGATCGCGCTGGACATCATGATCATGGCGTCCACCGAATTCGCCGAGGTCTACGAGCCCTTCGTCAAGGGACGCGGCGCCAGCAGCACCATGCCGCAGAAGCGCAACCCGATCTCCAGCGAGCTGATGCTGGCCGCGTCCAAGGCGGTGCGCCAGCACGCCGGCCTGATGGTCGACGCCATGGTGCAGGATTTCGAACGCGCCACCGGCCCGTGGCATGCGGAATGGATCGCGATCCCGGAAAGCTTCATCCTGACGGCCGGCGCGCTGCACCAGGCCAAGTTCGCGCTGGGCGGCCTGATCGTCGACGCCGCCCGGATGACGCACAACCTCGGCATCACCAAGGGCCTGATCGTGGCCGAGGCCGTGATGATGGGCCTGGCGCCGCACACCGGACGCCAGCAGGCGCACGACATCGTCTACGACGCCTGCCGCACCGTCAACACCCAGGGCGGCACGCTGGCCGAGGCCCTGGCCGCGCTGCCGGCGGTGACCGCGCACTTCGACCGCGCCACCATCGACCGCCTGACCGATCCGGCCAACTACCTGGGCCTGGCGCCGCAGATGGTGGACCGGGCGCTCGAGCTATCGCGCGCCGTCGGCGCCTGATCTAACACGGAGGAGACAAAAAATGACAAACCATTCCACCCCGGCCGACGTCTTGGCGTCGCCCAAGAAGCTGCCCTGGTATCGCAAGCTGGGCATGCAAGTGCTGGTGTCGCTGCTGCTCGGCATCCTGGTCGGCTTCGCGTTTCCGAAGTTCGCCAGCCAGCTGAAGCTGCTCGGCGACATGTTCCTCGCGCTGATCAAATGCGGCGTCGCGCCGCTGGTGTTCCTCACCATCGTGCACGGCATCGCCTCGGCGGGCGACGTCAAGAGCGCGGGCCGGGTGGGCTGGCGCGCCATCGTCTATTTTGAAGTGGTGTCGTCCATCGCGCTGGTCATCGGCATGCTCGCCGGTAACCTGCTGGAGACCGGACGCGGCATGACGGCGGTCGCCGGCGCCGTGCCGCCGCCCGCCGCCGCCAAGGCCGCGCCGCAGGGCTTCCTGGAGTTCATGGCGCACATCATCCCGGACAATTTCGTCGGCGCCTTCGCCAAGGGCGAGCTGTTGCAGGTGGTGGTGCTGGCGGTCACGATGGGCATCGGCATCCTGGCCATCCCAGAAGACAAGCGCGTCAAGATCAACGTCGGGCTGGACTATATTTCCGAAGTGCTGTTCTCGTTCATCAACCTGGTGATGAAGCTGGCGCCGATCGGCACCTTCGGCGCGGTGGCCTACTCGGTCGGCAGCAGCGGCGCCGCCGTGCTGATCGCCCTGACGCAACTGGTGCTGAGTTTCTACGGCGTGGTATTCCTGTTCATCGCGGTGGTGCTGGGCACGATCGCCCGGCTGTGCGGCTTCAGCCTGTGGCGCTTCCTCCGCTACATCAAGGACGAAATCTTCATCGTGCTCGGCACCGCCTCGTCGGAAAGCGCCCTGCCACGGCTGCTGATCAAGCTGGAACGCCTCGGCTGCGGCAAGCAGACGGTGGGCCTGGTGCTGCCGACCGGCTACGCCTTCAACCTCGACGGCACCTCGCTGTTCATGTCGATGGGCGTGATGTTCATCGCCCATGCCTACGGCGTGCCGATCACGCTGGAGCAGCAGATCGGCATCCTGCTGCTGATGCTGCTGACGTCCAAGGGCGCGGCCACCGTCTCCGGCGGCTCGTTCGTGGTGTTCGCGGCGACGGTGACGTCGACCGGCATCCTGCCGATCGAAGGGCTGGCGGTGATCTTCGGCGTCTACCGCTTCATGTCGATGGCCATCGCCACCTGCAACACCATCGGCAACAGCGTGGCGACGGTGGTGATCGCCAAATGGTCGGGCACTTTCGACGCCGCCGTGGCGGAGCGCCATTTGTATCCGGAACGTTTTCCTGATACGGCGGCGGCCGACGCCGACCAGCGGCAACCACGCGGCGTGCCGATGACCAAGGCCGGCTAAGCCGGCGCACGGTGATTAGTGGCTGTCTGTGTAAAAGCAGCGGCCACAAGCCTGCAAATAACTCTCGTTGCCGCCGATGCTGATCTGCTCGCCGTCCTTCAGGCGCTTGCCGTGCTCGTCGACGCGGATATTCATCGTCGCCTTCTTGCCGCAACTACAGATGTTCTTCAATTCTTCGATATCGTCCGCCAGCGCCAGCAGATAGGCCGACCCCGGGAACGGGTCGCCGCGGAAATCGGTGCGCAAGCCGTAGCTGATGACCGGAATCCCGCGTACCTGCGCCAGCTGGTGCAGCTGCTGCACTTGCAGCGTGGTCAGGAACTGCGCCTCATCGATCAGCAGGCAGGCGATCTTCTGGTCGATCTTTTCCAGGAAGTTGGTCTCGGCGTCGAACACCTCGGTGTCGCGCTGCGGACCGAGCCGCGAGGTGACCTTGCCGACGCCGTAGCGGTTGTCGATCGCGGCCGTGAACAGGCGCACGGTCTGCCCCTGCTCCTCATAGTTATGCGCCACCTGCAACATCGCCGTGGATTTGCCCGCGTTCATCGCAGAGTATCGGAAATAAAGTTTTGCCACCGCTGCCTTCTAAAAAGTGCCTTTTCAAGTGCGGAATTATAAACCGGGGACCACGCCGATTGGCGACGCCTATCATGGCGATAGATATTATTAGCTATCTATTTAATCGGATACGCTTTAATATCACTCCATCGACTTTCCACTTATAGGAGCAACACCATGAAAACCATCGCCATCGCCGCCGCCTTCCTGTTCGCTTCCGCCGCCGTGTCGGCCCAGGAAAACTATTCGGGCAACACCGACTTCGTGTCGACCAAAACCCGCGCCGAAGTCAAAGCCGAACTGAAACTGGCGCTGGAACGCGGCGAAGTGGTCTCCGGCGAACAATATCCGAACGCCATCCTCGACAAAGCACCACAAGCCAAAACCCGCGCCGAGGTGAAAGCCGAGCTGGCCGCCTACCGCAAAACCAAGCACGACGCCGACACCAGCCTGTAATCCCGGCCGCTCTCCACGGAGAGCAACGTCGGCCGAAAAAGCGCATACTTGCCTGAAACTTCAGGAGACCAGGTATGCGCGACCCTGCATTATTCAACCTCATCGGCAACACTCCGCTGGCCGAGATCACCCGTCTCGACACCGGCCCCTGCCAACTCTTCCTCAAGCTTGAATCTCAGAATCCCGGTGGCTCGATCAAGGACCGCATCGGCCTGGCCATGATCGCGGCGGCCGAGCGGGACGGCCGGCTCAAGCCCGGCGGCACCATCATCGAAGCCACCGCCGGCAACACCGGCCTCGGCCTGGCGCTGGTCGGACGGTTGAAAGGCTACCGCGTGCTGCTGGTGGTGCCGGACAAGATGTCGACCGAAAAAGTGCTGCACCTGAAGGCGCTCGGCGCCGAGGTCCGCACCACCCGCTCCGACGTCGGCAAGGGCCATCCCGAGTATTACCAGGACTACGCGGCGCGGCTGGCGGCCGAAACACCGGGCGCTTGGTTCGCCGACCAGTTCAACAATCCCGCCAACCCGCTGGCGCACGAAACCACCACCGGCCCGGAGATCTGGGAACAGATGGCGCACAACGTCGACGCGATCGTGGTCGGCGTCGGCTCGTCCGGCACGCTGACCGGCCTGACGCGCTACTTCCGCCGCGTCGCGCCGCAGGTCGAATTCATCCTGGCCGATCCCAAGGGCTCCATCCTGGCCGAATACGTCGCCACCGGCCACGTCTCGGAGACCAGCGGCTCATGGGCGGTGGAAGGCATCGGCGAAGACTTCATCCCCGCCATCGCCGACATGAGCGGCGTGACCAAGGCCTACACCATCGCCGACCAGCAAAGCTTCGACACCGCGCGCCTGCTGCTGCGCGAGGAAGGCATCCCGGGCGGCTCGTCGACCGGCACATTGCTGGCGGCCGCGCTGCAATACTGCCGCGAACAGACCACGCCCAAGCGGGTGGTCAGCTTCGTCTGCGACACCGGCACCCGCTACCTGTCCAAGGTCTACAACGACGGCTGGATGCGCGACCAGGGCCTGCTGCCGCGCAAGCCGCACCACGATCTGCGCGACCTGATCGGCCGCCGCCACGACGCCGGGGAAGTCATCAGCGTCACGCCCGAGGATACGCTGATGATCGCCTTCAACCGCATGCGCGCCGCCGACGTGGCGCAGCTGCCGGTGCTGTCGGGAGGTAAACTGGTCGGCATCATCGACGAATCCGACCTGCTGCTGACGGTGGAACAGCAGCCGGAGCGCTTCAACAGCCCGGTCGGCGCCACCATGACGCGGCGGCTGGAACTGCTGCCGCCGTCGGCCGACCTGCACGCGCTGCGCGCCACGCTGGAGCGCGGCCTGACCGCCGTGGTGGCCGACGCCGATACCTTCTACGGACTGATTACCCGCTACGACCTGCTCAACCATCTGCGAAGGACGCTATCTTGACTCAAGCAACCGCCAAAAAAGCCGCCCTGGCCACGCGCGTGATCCACGCCGGCCAATCGCCCGACCCATCGACCGGCGCCATCATGCCGCCGATTTACGCCACCTCCACCTTTGTGCAGGAAAGCCCCGGGGTGCACAAGGGCCTGGACTACGGCCGCTCGCACAATCCGACCCGCTGGGCGCTGGAACGCTGCGTCGCCGACCTGGAAAGCGGCGCGCAGGGTTTCGCCTTCGCCTCCGGCCTGGCCGCGATTTCAACGGTGCTGGAGCTGGCCGACGCCGGCTCGCACATCATCGCCGGCGACGATATGTACGGCGGCACCTACCGCCTGTTCGAGCGCGTGCGCCGCCGCAGCGCCGGCCATGACTTCACCTACGTCGACCTGACCAAGCCGGAAAACCTGCTGGCCGCGCTCAAGCCGGAGACCCGGATGGTCTGGGTCGAGACGCCGACCAATCCGATGCTGAAACTGGCGGATCTGCAGGCGATCGCCAAAATTTGCCGCGAACGCGGCATCATCGCGGTGGCCGACAACACTTTCGCCAGCCCGCTGGTGCAGCGGCCGCTGGAACACGGCTTCGACATCGTGGTCCACTCCACCACCAAATATCTGAACGGCCACTCCGACATCATCGGCGGCATCGCGGTGGTCGGCGGCGAGCCGCACCAGGCGGCGTGGCGCGAGCAGCTGGCCTTCCTGCAAAACTCGGTGGGCGCCATCGCCGGACCGTTCGACAGCTTCCTGGCGCTGCGCGGCGTGAAGACGCTGGCGATCCGCATGGAACGCCATTGCCAAAGCGCGCTGGAACTGGCCGGCTGGCTGGAAGCGCAGCCGGAGGTCCGCAAGGTGTACTACCCCGGCCTGGCCTCGCATCCGCAGCACGCGCTGGCCAAGCGGCAGATGGACGGCTTCGGCGGCATCATCTCGATCGACCTGAACACCGACCTGCCCGGCGCGCGCCGATTCCTGGAGCGCTGCGAAGTATTCGCGCTGGCCGAAAGCCTGGGCGGCGTCGAAAGCCTGATCGAACATCCGGCGCTGATGACGCACGCCTCCATCCCGGCGGCGCAGCGCGCGGCGCTGGGCATCGGCGACGGCTTGATCCGGCTATCGGTGGGAATCGAAGATATAGAGGATTTAAGGGCCGATATTCGCAGTTCGCTGGATGCGATTTAACTGCTAACATCCGGGCATGGAACTCATACTGATCATCGTCGGCGTCATCGCCCTGGGCTTCGCCTACTCGTTCTTCGTCGCCGGCGCCAAGCCGGTGAAGGGCAGCGATTTCTACAAGGTCTCGAAGGATGGCCGGGTGCTGATCGCCGCCGGCCCCAAAGTCAGCGTGCTCAAGCCGACGCTGTACCCGCAGGGCTTGAAGGTCAAGCTGCGCGGCGGCGCGCGCATCGGCGAGTTTTTTGTCCACGACCTGGTGGCGGAGGCCTTCCTGCCGAATCCCGCCGGCCTGCCGGCGGTGCGCCACCGCGACGGCAACGTCCGCAACAACGCCATCGACAACCTGGAATGGTTCACGCCCGCCGAAGCGCCGCAACCGGAGCCGGCGCCGCTGCGCTATCCGCTGCCCTGATCATTCGCCCGGGTGGTAGCGGCGCTCCAGGTGCTTCTCCACATCCGCCTTGTAGAACAAGACGTCCTTGAATTCGCCGCGCGCATACATCTCCGCCTGGTCGTAGAAGTGCGGCGAGGCCGGATCGCCGCTCTGCCCTCCGGCCAGGATGCTGCGCGCCTTGATGCGCGGCCCGAACTCCACCGCCGCCACGAAGCTGTTGCCACGCTCGCCGTAAATGCGCTTGGTCTTGGTCCTGGAGGTCATGCCGTAGGCGGCCAGCGAGCCCCAGTTGGCCGACGCGAACGCCACCGGCAGGCTCGGTTTGCTGTCGTCGAAAGGCTGCACCACGTCGCCGGTCAGGCGCTGGAAGCGATTGATCTCGCCCCACGGCGTGCGCCAGTCGCCGAAATCGGCGGCCAGCTTGGCCGATGCGCGCTCCAGCGCCTCCAGCCGCTGACGCGGCGTGATCGCGGCCTGGATGTAATCCAGCACCGGCACCTCGCGCGCCTTGGCCGCCGGCGTGTAGGTGGTGCTGAGGTCCTGCAACCAGAAGATGCCCAGCGAGGTCGGCGTCGAGGTCAATGAGTAGCGTATGTCCCAGCCGCGCAGCGCGGCGATCTGCGGCGCCAGCCGCGCCTTGAACTCGTCGCCGGCCGGCAGCTCGTCCCAGGCCGCGAACAGCTGCGGCAGCAGCGGCTCGAAGGCCGTCAGCTGGGTGTCGTAGGCGGCCGCGATCATGCTGGCGATGGTGAAGCCCTTCTTGTTTTCCAGTACCCGCACCGCATGGATGCCGCGCGCGTTCTCCGGGTTCATCGACATGTACGCCGGATAGTCTTTCGCCTTCGGGCTGTAAGGACCGGCCGCCGTGTAGGGCCAGTTGTTGGTGTTCTGGATCCAGCCGTTCTTCGGATTGAACAGCGTGATGGTCTCCTTGACCGCGTGCAGGCCTTGCCACTCGGTGGCCGGATCGCTGCCGTCGACCGGATGCTTCCAGTCGAACTTCGGAACGCGCTTCGGAATGAAATTGCCGTGGAAGTAGGCGATATTGCCGTCCGCGTCCGCGTACACGGTGTTGTTGGACGAGTTGGTGCGCAACTCCATCGACTTGTAGAAGTCCTTGTAGTTGCGGGCCTTGGTGCGGATGAAGGATTGCGTCAGCGCCTTCAGCGGCTCGTTCATCAGGCGCACGGCGATCCACTTGCCGTCCTTGGCGCGCACGATCGGGCCGTGATGGCTGTAATACACAGTGACCGTCTTGCTGGCCGTGCCGCTCGCGCTTTTATATGGCAGCTCGATGTCGACCGCCTTCAGCGGCCGCAGCTCGTCGCCGTACTTGTAGAAGAACGCGCCATCCTTCTCGCTGATGGTTTCCAGGTATTCGTCGATGACGTCGCCGCCGCCGGAGGTGTGCATCCAGCCCAGGCGGTCGTTGAAGCCCTGGTAGACGAAGAACTGCCCCCAGGTCACGGCGCCGTAGGCGTTCAGGCCCTCGTCGCTGTGGACCTGCACTTCGGGACGGAAGTAGAAGGAGGTGTGCGGATTAATCAGCAGCAGCGCGCGGCCGGACTTGCTTAGCGACGGCGCGATGGCGAAGCCGTTCGAGCCGCCCGGCTCCCTCTCCGGCTCCACCTCCGACGCCGACACCAAAATCGGCGGCGGCAGCGGCAGGCGGGCACCCCTGCCGTACAGCTCTTCCAGCTGCTTGAGGTCGATGGTCTCGATGTCGCCGCCGATGCTGCCCTCGCTGAAGCTGAGCGCCATCCACGGTTCGAAACGCGTGATCAGCGCCGGCTTCACCTCGGAGTGCGTGGCCAAATAGTAGTTCAAGCCGTCGGCGAAAGACACCATCAGCTTCTTCAGCCACGCCGGGCTGGCCGCGTACTGGCGCTTCAGTTCATCCGGGTTGATGAACAATTTCATGCGCAGGTCGCGATACAGCTCGGTCTCGCCCTGCACTTCGGCCAGGCGGCCCATGGCGTTGATGTAATTGAGTTCGACCCGGTGGAAATCGTCCTCGGCCTGCGCGTACATCAGGCCGAACACCGCATCGGCGTCGGTCTTGCCGTAGACGTGGGGGATGCCCCATTTGTCGCGCAGGATGGTGACGCGCTGCGCGGCGGCTTTCAGACGGGCCGTCTCGGCCGCCGGGGCCTTGTCGGCCACGGCCGGCGCAGCCACCGCCCCCGCGCTGATCGAAATAAAACACATCAAAGCTAACGAGGTGTGCAGTCGCTGCATGGGCAAGGCTCCGGGTGGGGGTGAATTAGCTGGCGTCGATCAGTTCCGAGATGCGCAGTTGCAGCGCGGTGATTTCCGCACGCAGGGCGGCGTTCTTTTCCTTGAGCGCGGCGTTTTCCGAGCGCAGTTCGTCGACCTCGGTCATCGGCCGGCCATATTCGCCCTCCTTCGGCTCCTTGGCCGGACGCGAGGCGGCGCGCAGTTCGCGCACTTCCTTGGCGGCCTTCTGCAACTCCTTCTTGCCGCCGGCGACCGCCGCCACCTGCTCCGCTTCCGACAGCGACGCCACCGTGGCCGCCGCGTTGATCGAAATCGTCCCGGCGCGCACCGCCTCCACCAGTTCAGGGGTGGCGGTCTTCTGGATCTTCTCGATCTGGCCGATGGTCGCGCTGCTCAGGCGGGCGGCGCGGGCGATGTCTTCGCGCGAGGCGAGCGGCATCGCGGCCGGCTTGGCCTTGGTTGCTTCGCCTTCCGGCGGCGCGATCGCGGCGTCCTCGGCGGCCGCCTGCGTCGCCAGCTCGACGGCGCGGGCCGCCATGATTTCCTTCTTGCGCAGCGCCAGCACGCCGCGCTGGAAGTCGGAAATGCTGCGGCGGCCAAGGTTGTTATCGATCATCCACAGCTTGACGTCGTCCAGGCTGCGGAAACTGGTGTTTTCCGTCACCTTGAACGGAATGCCGTGCTGCTGGCAGATCTGGTAGCGGTTGTGGCCGTCGACCAGCACGTCTTCCCACAACACCAGGGCGTCGCGGCAGCCTTCCACCAGGATGCTGCGCTCCAATGCCTGATACTCGCTTTCGGTCAGCGGTTCGATATAGGCGCGCAACACGTCGTTAATTTTGATTTGCATAGCTATCCTTGAAGTACCGGCGCGGGCCCTGCCCGAGCGCCGTCCAGCATGCTACACCATCCGGCCGCCAGGACCAAAATCGAACTGACGATGTTACTAAGTCAGTTTTAAGAATTCTTCATTAATATACCAACCAGTCAAAAGTGCTTTCTCCGCCAATTGACCAAAAGCCCCGACTGGTTTGCCGCCTGTTCGGGGCTTTGCTTTTTTGTATCAACGCAACAAAAAATTCATTATCGCAATGACATTTTGCTGCAATCATGATATCTTTGATGTATTGGAGTAAATATTAATTCTCAGGAGAAATATCATGATGAAGCAAACCACCCTCAAGCTTGCCGCTTTCGCCGCCGCCCTGGCCTTCAGCGGCGTCGCCGGCGCGACCGTCACCCTGACCAGCCAGTACACGCTGAATACCACGGTGGTGCCGGTCACCGGCCAGAGCAACGAATACACCTTCAACTACAGCATCACCAACAATAACCAAGGCTACGCCTACACCCAGACCGGCCTGGACGGATTCACGATTTACATCCCGACCGCCGCCACCGTGATCAGCGCGACCGAGCCGGTGTCGTACATCGCCAACCAGGGCGTCTGGACCAAGGGCCCGAGCCCGGCGCTGGATCTGTCGTACGGCGGCGATACCTCGCAAAACATGGTGGCGCCTGCCGGTTATCAAGCCTATACGTTCTGGGGTCAGAACACCGGATCGGTCTATCAGCTGGGCAGCACCGCCACCTTCAGCATCACGCTGGGCAACGTCTCGGTCGGCAACAACACCGTCGGCATTTCCACCTACTTCGGCGGCTACGGCGTGCCGACCGGCCAGGATTACGTCCACAACCAGTACGGCAACTACACCACCTTCACCACCAACGCCTTGTCGGCCGTGACCGCGGTACCGGAACCGGAAACCTACGCCATGCTGCTGGCCGGCCTGGGCGCCATCGGCTTCATCGCGCGCCGCCGCCGCCAGGTCTGAGTCGCCGCCGCCCCATGAAAAACGCGCTACGGCGCGTTTTTTTATGCGATTATTCGTTTCCCACAATGAGGATTTAACATGGTTAATTACATCATCCGCGTTGCGTACACGGAAGCGCAAGCCGGCACCTACGATCAATTGAATACGGAGTTGGCGAAATACAATGTCGCAGGCGCCATCAAGGCCGATGACGGCAAGGGCTACTATCTGCCGCTGGGCGAATACTGCTACAGCGGCGTCGAGCCGATCAATGAAGTCCGCGATTCCATCCACCGCCTGGCCGCCTCGATCCAGCCGGAACCGCTGGTGCTGGTGATGGAGATCACCACCCTGGCATGGAGCGGCTTCAAGCTGGTCGATCCCGTCTGAGCACCGTCCGCACCACCGCAAAGCCCGCAAATCTGCGGGCTTTTTTTATGACTATCGCCATCGCAATAAATAGTAGAAAAATTCAATAGTTTCTAACCGCACAAAATATCATTCATGCAATTAAATTATTCATATGGCAATGCTATGCTGGTATCTCTTCTGCTCAGCTTGTTAGCCGGCACGGGGTATGCCGACGGGCCGAAGATACATTCATAATCATATGGGAGGTATCGTAAATGTTTAAACAAATCGCCGCCGCAACCCTCATGCTTTGTGCCGTAGCGGGCGCATCAGCCACCACCTACAACCTCGGCACCTTGCCGCTGGCGCCAGCCAGCTATGGTGATTTCATCAGCTACGGTCCGGACACTGTATTCGAGGATCTGTTCAACTTCAGCGTTCCCGACGGCACACTCGGCGTCTCGGCCAATATTTTGGCGGTCACCAGCGTCACCAACACCAACGCCTTCGCCTACCACATTAGCGATCTGAGCTATTCGATCTGGCAGGGCAACACCCAGATCGGCCTCACCCACAGCGGCGGACTGATCCCGACCTATACCGCATTGGCGGCCGGGAGCTATACGGTGAAAATCGCCGGCGAATCCGATGGCCAATTCGGCGGCATCTATGGCGTCAACCTGGCGGTGACCCCGGTGCCGGAACCGGCCACCTACGGCTTGATGCTGGTCGGCCTCGGCCTGCTGGGCCTGGCCACACGGCGCCGCGACGCGGCCAACGACAAGTTCATGTAAACGACGGGATTTTCCTCGGCCGGACGCCGTCGGGTACGGCGTCCGGCTTTTTTAATGCGCGGAGACGGTGCGCAGGAATACGATCACATAGCCCGCGACGGACAAGGCCACGGCGATGGCGGCGATTACGATCAATACCTTCACTACTTTTTGCGATGCCATGACTGAGCTCTGAAAATGTTGGAGCCGGCAATGGTAACAGACTAAGCGCCCTGGTCGTTCTTGAACAGGCCGCGCACATTGGTCATCGTCAGGCACAGCTGCAAGGCGATCAGCGCATACGCCTCGTCATGCCAGCCCCACGCGATCCACAACACATTGCTGACCAGGAAGCTGATGAAACCCAGCTTGCGCCGATTCGCGTGGGCGGACGACACCAGCACACCGGCGCCCACCGTGACCGCCATCGCCGGCCATTGCAGCACATCGATCCAGTCACCCATGGCTATCCTCCAGCGCGCGCCGCAGATACGGGCCGGTGCGGCTGGCCGGGTTGGCCGCCACCTCGGCCGCCGTGCCCGCCGCCACGACGCCGCCGCCCTCCTCGCCCGCGCCGGGACCGATGTCGATCACCCAATCGCTGTCGGCCAGCACCTGGACATTGTGCTCGACCACGATCACCGTGTTGCCCGCCGCGACCAATCCGTGCAGTTGCAGCAGCAGCAAATCGATATCCGACGGATGCAGGCCGGTGGTCGGCTCGTCCAGCACGTACAAGGTGTCGCCCCGGCTGGCGCGTTGCAGCTCGGTGGCCAGCTTGATGCGCTGCGCTTCGCCGCCGGACAGTTCGGTGGCCGGTTGCCCCAGCCGCAGATATCCCAGGCCGACCGCGCGCAGCACATCCAGCGCGTGGCGCAACGGCGCCTCTTTCTCGAAAAATTCCCAGGCCGCGTCGACCGTCATCGCCAGCACCTCGGCGATATTGTGCTCGCGGTAGCGTACCGCCAGCGTCTCGGGGTTGTAGCGCGCGCCTTCGCATTCGGGACATGGCGCGTAGACGCTGGGCAGGAACAGCAGCTCCACCATCACGAAGCCTTCGCCGGAACAGTGCGGGCAGCGGCCCTTGGCGACGTTGAACGAAAAGCGGCCGGCATCGAAATGCCGCGCGCGCGCCGAACGGGTGGCGGCGAACAGCTTGCGCACGTGGTCGAACAAGCCGGTGTAGGTGGCCAGGTTGGAGCGCGGCGTGCGGCCGATCGGTTTCTGGTCGACCTGCACCAGCCGGCGTATGCCGTCCATGCCGGCGGTCACGCGGCCTTGCAGCACGCCGCTGTCGGCGTCCTGATGCAGCTCGTCGGCCGCATCGGCCGGCTCCGGCGGCGCGCTCGTGCCCAATTGTGCCTGCACCAGCTGCACCAGCGCCTGGCTCACCAGGCTGGATTTGCCGGAGCCCGACACGCCGCTCACGCTGGTCAATACGCCGAGCGGGAAATCGGCGTCCAGGCCGGTCAGGTTGTTGCGCACCACGCCGCGCAGACGCAGCCATCCAGTCGGCTGACGCGATGCGCGTGGCGCGCCGGACCGGCGCGCGGCACGCGCATGGTGGCCGGCGGACCGGAACAGATACTGCGCGGTGCGCGACTCCGCCACGTCCGCCAGTCCGGCCGGCACGCCGCTGTACAGCACCTGGCCGCCATGCTGCCCCGCCTTCGGTCCGACATCGACGATCCAGTCCGCGTGACGTATCACCTCGAGCGCATGTTCGACAACGAACAAGGAATTACCGGCCGCCTTCAACCGGTCCAGCGCCCGCAGCAGCGCCTCGGTGTCGGCCGGATGCAAACCGGCCGAAGGCTCATCCAGCACATACACCACGCCGAACAGGCTCGAACGCACCTGCGTCGCCAGGCGCAGGCGCTGCAACTCGCCGGGCGACAGCGTCGGCGTGCCGCGCTCCAGACTCAAATAACCCAGCCCCAGATCGAGCAGCACCGCCAGCCGCGCCAGCAGATCGGCCGCGATACGCTGGGTGACGATGGCTTTTTCAGGATGCTTCGCCGCCGCCTTGACGCCAGCGCCGCGCTCCGCATAAGGCTGCAGCAACTGCGCCAACCGCTTCAGCGGCAAGCGCCCGATCTCGGTGATGTCAAAGCCCGCGAAGCGCACCGACAAGGCCTCGGCACGCAGGCGCTTGCCGTCGCACTGCGGGCAATCCATCCCCACCAGATATTGCGCCACACGTTTTTTCATGATCGCGCTTTCCGTGCCGGCGAACGTTTGCAGCACATACTTGCGCGCCCCGGTGAAGGTGCCCTGATAGCTCGGCGTCTCCTTGCGCTTGTGCGCGCGGCGCGCCTCGGCCGGCGTCAGGCCGGCGTAGACCGGGACCGTCGGCTGCTCGTCGGTGAACAGGATCCAGTCACGGGTTTTCTTCGGCAGCTCGCGCCAGGGCGTATCGACGTCGTAACCCAGCGTGACCAGGATATCGCGCAGGTTCTGTCCATGCCACGCGGTCGGCCAGGCCGCCACCGCGCGTTCGCGGATGGTCAGGCTGTCGTCCGGCACCATCGAACGCTCGGTCGCCTCGTACACCCGCCCCAGGCCATGACAGCGCGGGCAGGCGCCTTGCGGCGTATTGGGTGAAAACGATTCCGCATACAGCAGCTCCTGGCCGCGCGGATAATCGCCGGCGCGGGAATACAGCATGCGCAGCGAATTGGACAAGGTGCTGACGCTGCCGACCGACGAACGCGTGGTGGGCGTGCCGCGCTGCTGCTGCAACGCGACCGCCGGCGGCAAGCCGTCGATGGAGTCGACCTCCGGCACCGCCATCTGGTGGAACAACCGCCGCGCATACGGCGACACCGACTCCAGATAGCGCCGTTGCGCCTCGGCGTACAGCGTGCCGAAGGCCAGCGACGACTTGCCCGAGCCGGACACCCCGGTGAACACCACCAACGCATTGCGCGGAATATCGACATCCACGTTCTTCAGATTGTGCTCCCGCGCGCCGCGCACCTGGACATATCCATCGAAATCGGTACCGGATCGGGAACGGGGCATGGTGCATCCTTGGGATGATAAAACCCAAGCATGCGGGAAGCGCGTCTGAAGGTATGTGCGATGCCTCACCACGCCGCGCAGATGGGCGCTCGGTGTGCGGGCGAACAGACGCGGGGTCCGCGCGGCGGCACCATCGACGCACGACAACCAACCGCCGAGTGGACCACGCCATGCCCGATCAACCGATGCCTCCGCAACACCCGCCAACCGCCCCGGTGGCGGAGCTCGGCCTGGCGCTGGCGCGCATGGACCGCCGGCAGCCGCCGGGTCAACAGCTGCTGCAACTGATCGACGCCGGTCTGGATCGGCTACCGCTGCCGGGCGGCGGCGAGACGCTGCGGCGCTGGGAGTGCCTGGCGCTGGTGGCGCGCCATGATCTGAGCCTGCTCAAGCTATATGAGGGCCATACCGACGCGCTGGCGATCCTGGCCGAACTGGGTGCGACAACGCCGCCTCGCTCCGCCTGGGGCGTCTGGTGCGCCGAGCCGCCCGGTCCCGGCGTCACGCTGCGCCGCTCCGGTGCCGACGGCTTCGTGCTGTCGGGCCGCAAGCACTGGTGTTCGGGCGCGGCCACGGTCAGCCACGCGCTGGTCAGCTGCACGGACGAAAACGGCGCCCGCCATCTGGCGGCGGTGGCCATGGGCCAACCCGGCGTCATGGTGACGCAGGAAGGCTGGCACGCGGTCGGCATGGCCGCCTGCGACAGTGTCGACGTCAATTTCCAGGACGCGAAAGCGATGCCGGTCGGCGTGTCGGAAGCGTATCTGAACCGGCCGGGCTTCTGGCATGGCGGCGCCGGCATCGCCGCCTGCTGGTACGGCGCGGCGCAAGGCCTGGCCGACTACCTGCACGCGGCGCTGCGCGGCCAGGCCGCCGCCGATCCGCATCGGCTCGCGCATCTGGGCCATGTCGACATCGCGATGGAGGGCGCGGCCGCGCTGCTGCGCGAAACCGCCGCCGCCATCGATGCCGATCCCTATGCCGACGCATCCACGCCGGCATTGCGCGCGCGGCTGGCGGTTGAAGCGGCGGCGACCACGGTGCTGACCCACGTCACGCGCGCGCTGGGCGCCGCGCCGTTGTGCCGCGATCCGGACTTCGCGCGGCTGGCAGCCGATCTTCCGGTCTTTTTACGCCAAAGCCATGCCGAGCGGGATCTGGCGGCGCTGGGCGGCATGTTGTCCCAACAGGAGCATTCACCATGGCTGTTATGAGCGCGGTCCAAGCTGACGCCGCACTGGCGCCGCAAGCGTTTTTGCCGGAGCCGCCGTCGCGCCGGATCGAAGGCCATGGCACGCCGGACGCCGCCTGGCAGGCCTGGGGCGGCCTGGCCGACCTGCCGCCGGTGAGCGCGGCCACGCTGGTGCCGCCCGGCGGCCGCGCCATCATCATCGCGCCGCATCCGGACGACGAAGTGCTGGCCTGCGGCGGCTTGATGCAGCTGCTGCATGCGCAAGGCACGCGCACGGTGCTGTTGGCGGTCACCGACGGCGACGGCAGCCATCCCGGCTCCGCGCTGCTGCCGCCGGCCGCGCTGGCGCGCTTGCGTCCCCAAGAAACGCTGGCCGCATTGCGCGTCCTCGGCCTCGACACCGCCACACCGCAGGTGGTGCGCGCGCGGATCGCCGATGGCCGCGTCTCGGCCGAAATCGAACAGCTGCAAACCCTGCTGCAACAGCTGCTGCGCCCCGGCGATACGGTATTCGTCACCTGGCGCCAGGACGGCCATCCCGACCACGAAGCCTGCGGTTTGGCCGCCGCGCTGGCGGCCCGTCTGTGCCGCGCCACGCTGGTCGAAATGCCGGTGTGGAGCTGGCACTGGGCCGCGCCGGGCGACGCCCGCATGCCATGGCGTCGCGCGCGCCGGCTGGAGTTGAGTCCCGAGGTCATGCAGCGCAAGCGCCAGGCGGTCGCCTGCTTCCTCACGCAACTGCAGGACGACCCGTCCACCGGCAAGCCGGCGATACTGCCGCCGCACGTGCTGGCCCGCCTCCTCCACCCCTACGAAATCTACTTCACATGAACAGCCAATCGGACGCCAGCGTCCAGCATTTCCAGCAGATCTACCAGCAGGATGCCGATCCGTGGAAAGTCCGCCAACGCTGGTACGAGCAGCGCAAGCGCAGCGTGCTGCTGGCCTGCCTGCCGGACCAGCGCTATCGCCGCGCGTTCGAGCCGGCCTGCGGCAACGGCGAGCTGACGGCGGCGCTGGCGCAGCGCGCCGAGCACCTGAGCGCCAGCGATATGTCGCCCGAAGCGGTGCGGCTGACGCGCCAGCGCCTGCAACGCGAAGATCCGAGCGACGCTTCCCGCGTCACGCTCGACTGCCAGCGCATGCCGGACGAATGGCCCGACGACGCCAACTTCGACCTGATCGTCATCAGCGAGATGTTGTACTACCTGCGCGAGCCTGACCTGCTGCGGCTGCGCCAGCGCTGCATCGACAGCCTGGCGCCGGGCGGCGCGCTGCTGCTGTGCCACTGGCGCCGTCCGTTCGACGACCGGCTGACCGGCACCGACGTCGTGCACCAGTTGTTCGGCGAAGCTGCCGCGCTGCACCACCTGACCCGCTACGCCGACGACGACTTCGTGCTCGACGTCTGGTCCAACAACGCGGCATCGGTGGCGCAGCGGGAGGGATTGGCATGATAGGCATCGTCATCCCCGCCCACAATGAAGAACTGTATCTGGACGACTGCCTGCGCGCCGCGCGCATCGCCGCCGTTCATCCCGCGCTGCACGGCGAGACGGTGCGCGTTGCGGTGGTGCTGGACAGCTGCACCGACGGCTCGCGCCGGATCGTCGAACAGCATGCCGCGCAAAGCGCGGGCGGCGCATTCCGCATCGAACACCTGAGCGTCGACGCGCGCAATGTCGGCACCGCGCGCGCCGTCGGCGTCGAGCATCTGCTGCGCGACGGCGCGCGCTGGCTCGCCTTCACCGATGCCGACACCAAGGTCTCCCCGGCATGGCTGGTGGAACAGCTACGTTTGAATGTGGACGTGGTGTGCGGCACGGTGGGCGTCGACGACTGGTCGCCGCATTGCGACAACGCCGAGGCCTTGTGCCTGCACTTCCAGAACAGCTACACCGACGCCGATGGGCACCATCACATCCATGGCGCCAACATGGGCGTCTCGGCGACGGCCTACCGGCTGGCGGGCGGCTTCAAGCCATTGGAATGCAGCGAGGATGTGGCGCTGGTTGAAGCGCTGGAGCGGATCGGCGCCCGCTTCGCCTGGAGCGCCGCGCCGCGCGTCACCACCAGCGCGCGCTGCGACGCCAAGGCGCGCGGCGGCTTCGGCGACACGCTGCTGCGCTACGCGGCCAGCGCCCGCGCCGAATTCGGCGCGTCCTGAAGCCGGCCGCGCGACGGAAGCGTTAGTGATAGTTGCGGCGGTTGTAGCGCGCGTACTCCTTGCAGCGGATGTCGTAGATGCCGCATTCGACCGCCATCAGCACCGCCGTCTGGCGGTCGCGGAAGCCCATGATGTCGGGGCGCCGCATCGGCGCCTCGCCCTCCTGCCACAGCACGCGGTATTCGGGCAGCCAGACGCCGTCCTGCTCGAACGCGGATGCCTCGACGCTGATGTCGTTGAAGGTGGTTTTCATTGCCTCGGTTGTCATGGTGATTCTCCTTTGGTTCATTGAAGAATACTCCAGTGATGAGACGCCAAATGTTTGCCAGCGCACACATCGATCAAGCCAACAAAAAAGCCGCCCGGAGGCGGCCTGTGCCAATGCAACGCTTGTGATCATTCTTCCAACAGGCTGCGCAGCATCCACGCGGTTTTCTCGTGGACGTCGAGGCGCTGGGTCAGCAAGTCGGCGGTTGGCTGGTCGTTGGCGTCGTCCACCAGCGGCAGCAGTTTGCGCGCGGTGCGGGCGGTGGCTTCCTGGGCGTTCACCAGGTGACGCACCATGTCCAGCGCTTTCGGCACGCCTTCGACTTCCTTGATGGTCGCCAGCTTGACGAATTCGGCATAGGTGCCCGGCGCGGCGTAGCCGAGCGCGCGGATGCGTTCCGCGATCAGGTCCAGCGCGGTCCATTGCTCGGTGTACTGCGCCATGAACATCTGGTGCAGGCTGTTGAACATCGGACCTTTGACGTTCCAATGGAAATTGTGCGTCATCAGGTACAGCGTGTAGCTGTCCGCCAGCAGGCCGGACAGGCCTGCGGCGATGTTGGCGCGGCTTTCTTCGGAAAGGCCGATATCGATCTTGGGTGCTTTGGTGTCCATCGTTCAGTTCCTTCTGTAGAGACTAGACCTTTTATTGTATCCGCAACGGGCCGAAGACGTCTGCTCGCCAGAATGGAGAGGCGCCGCTACGTCGCCACCGCCTTGGCCGCCGCCTCCAGTTGCGCCACGCGGGTGCGCAACTGGCGCTCGTCGGCCCAGCGCACGGTTTCATCGCGCACCATCGCCACGATGGCGGTCACCTTGCGGGCGTCGTCGTACAGCATCGCCACCGTGAACGCGATCGACAGCGTGCGCCCGTCCTTGTGCAGCGCCGGCACCCGCAGCACGTCGCTGCCGTAGCGGGTCTCGCCGGTCGCCATCGATTTGTTGTAGCCGTCCCAGTGGCGCTGCCGCTGCCGCTCCGGGATGATCAGGTCCAGCGACTGTCCCAGCGCGTCATCGCGCGTGAAGCCGAACATCCGCACCGCCGCATCGTTCCAGACGATGATCGCGCCGGCCGCGTCGCACACCACCACCGCGTCGCCGATGGCTCCCACCAGCTGTTGGTAATCCACATTCTGCATGGCTGACTCCAAAATAAACGAGGGCGGAACCAGTCCGCCCTCCGTTGTTGGCTAGCTGGATGTTATACCGCCGAGGCGGCGTGCAGCGCGGCGATCTCCTTGGAGCTGTAGCCCAGGGTTTCCAGCACCTCGTTGGTGTGCTCGCCCAGCAGCGGCGAGCCGGTGATTTCCACCTTCAGGTCGGAGAACTTGATCGGGCTGCCCACGGTCAAGTACTTGCCGCGTTCCTTGTGGTCGACTTCGGTGATGGTGCCGCTCTCGCGCAGCGACGGATCGTTGGCCAGTTCCTTCATCGTCATCACCGGCGCGCAAGGAATGTCGAACTTGCGCAGGATGTTGACCGCTTCGAACTTGGTCTTGTCCGCCAGCCAGGCCTCGATGGTGCCGAAGATGTCGAAGATTTTGTCCTGGCGCGCCGAGGCGGTCATGTAGGCCGGATCCTCGATCCACTCCGGCTTGCCGATGGCTTTGCAGATCGGCGCCCAGGCGTGGCCCTGGATGGTGAAGTAGATGTAGGCGTTCTTGTCGGTTTCCCAGCCCTTGCACTTGAGCACCCAGCCCGGCTGGCCGCCGCCGCCGGCGTTGCCGCCGCGCGGCACCACATCGGTGAAGCTGCCGTGCGGATATTGCGGATACTCTTCCAGGTAGCCGATGCGGTCCAGGCGCTGCTGGTCGCGCAGCTTGACGCGGCACAGGTTCAGCACGCTGTCCTGCATCGACACGGCCACCTTCTGGCCCTTGCCGCCGTTGCGGTTGCGGGCGTGCAGCGCGGTCAGGATGCCGATCGCCAGGTGCATGCCGGTGTTGCTGTCGCCCAGGGCGGCGGCGCTGACGGTCGGTGGGCCGTCGTCGAAACCGGTGGTCGAGGCGGCGCCGCCGGCGCACTGCGCCACGTTTTCATACACTTTCAAGTCTTCGTAGTGGTGGCCGTCGCTGAAGCCCTTGACCGACGCGACGATCATGCCGGGATTGAGTTCGCGGATGTGCTCCCAGGTGAAGCCCATGCGGTCCAGCGCGCCGGGGCCGAAGTTTTCCACCAGCACGTCCGACTGCTTGATCAGGCGGGTCAGCACTTCCTTGCCTTCCGGGGTCTTGGTGTCCAGGGTCAGCGACTTCTTATTGCTGTTGAGCATAGTGAAGTACAGCGCATCGACGCCGGGAATGTCGCGCAGCTGCGAGCGGGTCACGTCGCCGGCGCCCGGACGCTCGACCTTGATCACGTCGGCGCCGTACCAGGCCAGCAACTGGGTGCAGGCGGGACCGGCTTGCACGTGGGTGAAGTCGATGATCTTGATGCCTTCTAACGGTTTAGTCATGGTAAGTCTCCTGTAGTTTTAGTGACGCTTACTTCTTGCCTGCGGTGCTGGGGTTCAGGTTGGTCAGGCGGCCGCTCTCGGTGCCCGCCGTTTCGTCGATGACGGCGTTGATCAGCGTCGGCTTGCCCGATGCGATCGATTCCGTCAGCGCCTTGGTCATTTCCTCCGGCGTGGTGACGTTGTAGCCGATGCCGCCGAAGGCTTCGATCATCTTGTCGTAGCGGGCGTTCTTGACGAACACGGTCGGGGCCACGTCGGGGCCGCCGGTCGGGTTGACGTCGGTGCCGCGATACACGCCGTTGTTGTTGAAGACGATGGTCACCACCGGCAGGTTGTAGCGGCAGATGGTTTCCAGCTCCATGCCGGAGAAGCCGAAGGCGCTGTCGCCCTCGATCGCCACCACCGGCAGGCCGCTGGTCACGGCGGCGCCGATCGCGTAGCCCATGCCGATGCCCATGATGCCCCAGGTGCCGGAGTCGAAACGCTTGCGCGGCTCGTACATGTCGATGATGCTGCGGGCGAAGTCCAGCGTGTTGGCGCCTTCGTTGACGACGTTGATGTCGGGCCGGGTCTTCAGCACGTCGCGGATCGAGCGCAGCGCGCTGTGGAAGTTCATCGGCGACGGATTCTGGTTCAGCATGCCGGCCATCTTGGTCAGGTTCTTGTCCTTGCGCTCGGCGATCGAGCCGGTCCAGGCCGGGTCGGGCTTGCCGTGGCCGCCGCTACGGATGCCTTCCAGCAGCGCCGACACGCAAGAGCCGATGTCGCCGATCAGCGGCGCGGCGATCGCCACGTTGCTGTCGATCTCGGTCGGCGAGATATCGATCTGGATGAACTGCTTCGGACCGCCCCAGGTCTTGCCCTTGCCGTGCGCCAGCAGCCAGTTCAGGCGGGCGCCGACCAGCACCACCACGTCGGCTTCGGCCAGCACGTAGGAACGCGCGGCCGAGGCCGATTGCTCGTGGGTGTCGGGCAGCAAGCCCTTGGCCATCGACATCGGCAGGTAGGGAATGCCGGACTCCTCGACCAGCGCGCGGATGTCGGCGTCGGCCTGGGCGTAGGCGGCGCCCTTGCCCAGCAGGATCAGCGGTTTCTTCGCGCTTTTCAGCAGCGTCAGCGCGCGCTGCACCGAGTCCGGCGCCGGCAGCTGGCGCGGCACCGGATCGACCACCTTGACCAGCGACTTGCGGCCATGGTCGGCGTCGATGACCTGGGCCAGCAGCTGCGCCGGCAAGTCGAGGTAGACGCCGCCGGGACGGCCGGAGACGGCGGCGCGGATCGCGCGCGCCACGCCGATGCCGATGTCCTCGGCCTTGTTGATGCGGTAGGACGCCTTGGCGTACGGCTTGGCAGCGTTCAGCTGGTCCATCTCTTCGTAGTCGCCCTGCTGCAGGTCGACGATTTCGCGTTCGCTGGAGCCGCTGATCAGGATCATCGGGAAGCAATTGGTGGTGGCGTTGGCCAGCGCGGTCAAGCCGTTGAGGAAGCCCGGCGCCGAGACGGTCAGGCAGATGCCCGGTTTTTGCGTCATGTAACCGGCGATGGCGGCCGCGTTGCCAGCGTGCTGTTCATGACGGAAGCCGATGAAGCGCATGCCTTCCGCCTGCGCCAGGCGCGCCAGGTCGGTGATCGGGATGCCGACCAGGCCGAAGATGGTGTCGATGTCGTTGTGCTTGAGCGCATCGATTACCAGGTGGAAGCCATCGGTCGTTTCGGCTGACTGTGTGCTATTGGTCATGATGATTGTCTCTTATATTTGGTTTAACAAAGAAGCTGAGGCCATCATAGCGACGCACTTTGTTTTTGCTCATTGACCGCGGTCAATTTTCAAAGGAAGATGTCCAACATTTCAAAATAAGTATCGATCGATTCGCCATGACGCTGCTAGCCAACCATCCCGAACGCAACATCCTCCGCGTGCAATTGCGGCAGAACATCGTGCTGAAAGAACTGCGCGAAAGTGAAATGGCCGCGCTGGAGCCCTACCTCACCGTGATCGACTACAACAAGGGCGATCTCCTGCTGAACCAGGGTGTGCACGAGATGGAGCAATACTTCATCCTGGACGGCATCCTGAAACGGGTGGTGACCAGCCAGGAGGCCAAGGAAATGATCCTGCGCTTCTCGGCCGAGCGCGACATCGAGACCAGCTACGCCGCCTGGCGGCTGAAGACGCCGACGCCGTACAGCATCGTCTGCGTGACCAAGGCGCGGGTCGCCAAGCTGGCGATGCCGCAATGGGTTGCCTTCATGGAAAGCCATTCGCAGCTGAAGCACAGCTTCGAATACGAGGTGATGCACCTGATGAGCGAGATCATGGGCCACACCATCACCCTGCACCTGCTCGACGCGCCGGGGCGCGTGCACCGCTTCATGCGCAAGCACAGCGAAATGCTGGAACGCTTGCCGAAGAAACAACTTGCCTCCTACCTCAACTTGTCGCCGGAAACCCTGAGCCGGCTGAAAAACCAAGGCAAGATCTAGCCTTGTCTTGACCGCGGTCAAGAAACCTGAAATTAGGAATATCAAGAAAAAGGCCGTTTGCCATAGGGCACATTCATGGTGGTGATACCTGATATGCGTCGTCGCAATTGGCGATGCTGCGGTGCGCTACCTATACTGAATTCATCCCGAACCCAAGCAACGTCGGCAACGATTCTTAACTTCAGAGGAAATCATCATGACCACGATCACCACCAAGCAAGCAGTGCCAGAAACCTTCACCCCAGCAACTCCATTCAGCCTGGCGTTCATCATCGAAACCCTGTTCGCCGTCAACCTGCGCGAGAGCCTGGACAAGGACACCAAGGGCGACAAGAGCGACGCCGCCTACACCTGGGGTATGTAAGATGCAACGCCCAACGGACGTCCTTGTGGGACGTCCGTTCCTCTACGATGGCGGCTGGGCCCGATAGGCTATGCCGCCATTTTTTGCAGCCTGACTTGCCCTTGTTCATCCGTCATGGTCCGCTCCAGCAGCTTGACCAGGGCGTAGACCGCGTCGATATGCGGCGTTGCGGTATCGGTAAAACGCCCCAGCTCCATCACCGAACCAACTAACGCGTCGATTTCCGGACCGCGTCCCGCCTCGATATCCATCAGCATCGACGTCTTGTGACGGCCCACCTTCTCGGCGCCGGCGATGCGCTTGTCCAGCGTGACGCGGAACGTCACCCCCAGCTTGCCCGCCACCGCTTCGGCCTCCTTCATCATGTCGGCCGCCAGTTCCCGCGCCAGCGGATACTGGCAGATGCCTTCCAGCGTCGCGTGGCACAGCGCGCTGATCGGGTTGAAGCTGAGGTTGCCCCACAGTTTCAGCCAGATCTCGGCGCGGATGTCGTCCAGCACCGGCGCCTTGAAGCCGGCGCGCGCGAAGCAGTCGGCGATGGCCTGCACCCGCGGACTGTGCGAGCCGTCCAGCTCGCCCAGCGGAAAACGCTCCCCCTCGACATGCCGCACCACGCCCGGCGCCACCAGCTCCGAGGCCGGATACACCACGCAGCCGATCACCCGTTGCGGCGGAATCAACTGCGTCAGCCGGCCGTCGGCGTCGACGCTGCGCACCTGGCGGCCCTCCAGCTCGCCGCCGTGGCGGTGGAAATACCAGTACGGGATACCGTTCTGCATCGTCACCACACAAGTCTCCGGTCCGAACAGCAGCGGCAGTTGTTCCGCCACCGCCGCCACCTGGTGCGCCTTCAGCGCCAGGATCACCAGGTCTTGCGGCCCCGGTTCGGCGTAGTCGTCGGTCGCCGCCACATCGGCCGCCACCTGCTCGCTGCCGTCCTGGGCGATCAGCTTGATGCCTTTGTTGCGGATCGCCACCAGATTGGCGCCCCGCACCAGAAACGTCACCTGCTCACCCGCCAGGGCCAACCTGGCCCCCACCAATCCTCCTATAGCTCCCGCCCCTACAATGGCGATTTTCATTTGCGGCTCCTTGGTTTTTACTCAAAACGGTTACTGAGCTTCCCAATGCCGTCGATCTCGACCTCAACGATGCTGCCCGGCCGCATCGAACCGACGCCGACCGAGGTGCCGCACAACAGGATGTCGCCCGGATCGAGCGTCATGTCGCGCGAAATCAGACTGACCAGCTGGGCCGCCGAGAACACCATGTCGTTGATCGGGTAGTCCTGGCGCACTTCGTTGTTGAGGATGGTCCGCACCACCAGCATGGCGGGGTCGAGGCCGGTCGCGATCACCGGCCCGAACGGGCAGAAGGTATCGAAACCCTTGGCCCGCACCCATTGCGGAAAGGTCGGATCGCGCTTGATGATGTCGTTGACGGTGACGTCATTGGCACAGGTGTAGCCAAAGATGTGGTCCGGGGCGTCGGCCTCGGACACGTTGAAACAGGTCTTGCCGATCACGATCGCCAGCTCGCCCTCGAAGGCGACCTTGCCCTCGCACAGGGGCTGGCGGATGGTGGCGCCGGGCGCCAGATAGGAATTCGGGGTCTTCAGCAAATACAGCGGTTCGGGCGGCGGCTCCAGGCCGAGCTTCTTGCCCAGCGCGTGGAAGTTGTTCCACATCGCCAGCACCTTGCCCGGCACCACCGGGTTCAGCAGCTTGACCTCGTCCAGCCGCAGCGTGTAGTCGGTGGGCGACGGGGCGTCGAACATGTCGCCCTGGTAGATGCGGATTTTGTCGGCTTCCACCGTGCCGAAGCGGACGGTGTCGAAATGTTGGAAGCGCAGCCAGCGTCTGATCATGTTGTTCTCGTTTTATCAGGGGCGCCGGCGCGCTGCCGCCCCGCCGCTAGAGCAGCAGCGGGGGCGGCAACAACAATGGCCGGCGCGGGTGGTTCAAGGGAAGACTAGTTGGCCAATCGTGCGGCGGCCGTCAGGTCGGCGCCTTCCGGCGACACCACCGGCGTGACGGCGGTGTCCATGAAGCGCTTGCGCATCGGCTTCAGCACCCACCAGGCCATGATGGCGGCGGCCGCGTTCAGGCCGCAGCCGACGAAGAACACCGCTTCCCAGCTGCCGGTCGAGGCGGTGATGATGCTCGACAGCGGCACGAAGATCGACGCGGTTCCCTTGGCGGTGTACAACAGCCCGGCGTTGCCGGCCGCGTTCTTGGTGCCGAAGGTGTCGGCGCAGGTGGCGGGGAACAGGCTGTAGATCTCACCCCAGGCGAAGAACACCAGGCCGGTCAGGATGACGAACATGATCGGGTCGCGGCCCCAGTAGTACAGCGCCAGGATGCCGACCGATTCCAGCGCGAAGGCGATGAACATGGTCTGCTCGCGGCCGATCTGGTCCGAGACCCAGCCGAAAAATGGTCGCGTCAGGCCGTTCAGCACCCGGTCGATGGCCAGCGCGAAGGTCAGCGCCGGCAGCACCATGCCCATGACGTTGAAGTTGACGCCGTCGATCTTGAAGTCCTTGGCGATCGGGCCCATTTGCGCGGTCGCCATCAGGCCGCCGGCGGCCACCAGCACGAACATCACATACATGACCCAGAACACCGGCTTGCGGATGATCTGCGAGGGGCCGAAGTCGGCGCGGGCCTGCTGCACCTTGGTCTGCTTCTTGAGCGCGCCGGGTACGTGGGCCGGCGGACGCACCATCAGCAGCGCCAGCAGCATCACGATCGCGCCCTGGCCGATACCGAAGGCGAAGAAGGTGGATTCGTAGCCGCTCTTGGCGATCATCATCGAGATCGGGATGATGGTCGCCGCCGACCCCGCCCCGAATCCCGCCGCCGTCAAACCCGCCGCCAGGCCGCGACGATCCGGGAACCATTTCAGCGCCGAGCCGACGCAGGTGCCGTAGACCGCGCCGGCGCCGATACCGCTGATGGCGGCCGCGATGTAGAGCATGGTCAGCGAATCCGCGAAGGAATTCATCACCCAGCCCAGCGCGCACAGCAAGCCGCCGAACAGCACCACCGGACGCGGACCGAACTTGTCGACCGCCCAGCCTTCCACCGGGACCAGCCAGGTTTCGGTCAGGATGAAAATGGTAAAGGCGACCTGGATGGCGGCCTTGCTCCAGCCGTACTTGTCGGCGATGGGGTTGACGAACAGTGTCCAGCCGTATTGCAGGTTGGCGATCATGGCCATACAGACGATGCCCATGATTAACTGCATCCAGCGGTACGAAGGAGGCCTGACTACCGGCGCGGTATCATCATCGTGCTTCATTTCGTTATCTCCATATAATTTTTTATGTTGGACCGTGTCTGGTTGACCGCGCCAACTATGCTTGCTGTCCCGGTCATCGCGGACGCTAAAAAATCCGATCGACGCGATGATTGTGGAAGAAGCAAAAACCGATATCCTTGACCGCGGTTAAGTTTCGACATTCTTTCATTTATTTCAAGCGAAAAGTATCCCCGGCGCGCGTTTGGTCAAAAACCAACGTCGCCATGTTGCAGCACCGCCCAGTTGGTGACGGCGGGGTTGGCGCCGGCGGCGCTGGCGGTCTCCATGCAGCCCTGCATGGTGGTCTGGATGGCGTTGACCAGGAACTCGGCGTCGTACACCTTGAGCATGTGCGGATGCTGGTTCTCGACGTAGCGGCGCAGGTGGGCGCGCTGGCTCTCGACGCACATCTGGCAGTCGTAGTCGCTGCTGTCCCAATGCCAGCGCAAACCCAGCTCGTGGAAGGCGGCGTTGTAAGCCTGACGCTGCGCGTCGGCCAGACCTGCGGTGTCGGTGTGCAAATAGCTGATGGCGTTCATGGGTCTCTCCTCGGTTGGCAAAATTGTCTGTTGACCAATGCATCGTAGGGGGTAACAATGATTAGGTATAGTTAAAGGTTTTTGGCATATCCATCCACGATCATGAATACATAACCCGATGAAACACGCGACCTTGCGCCAGCTGAAAGTATTTGAAGCGGTGGCGCGCCACCTGAGTTTTTCCCGCGCCGCCGCCGAACTGCATCTGACGCAGCCGGCGGTGTCGACCCAGATCAAGACGTTGGAAGGTCACGCCGGCCTGGTGCTGTTCGAACAGCTGGGCAAGAAGGTGTACCTGACGCCGGGCGGCGCCGAGCTGCTGTATCACAGCCGCGCCATCATCCAGCAGTTCCAGGAGGCCGAGGACGCGCTGACGCAGTTTCGCGGCATCGCCGGCGGCAAGCTGAACGTGGCGGTGATCAGCGCCGGCGATTATTTTTTCCCGCGCCTGATGGTGGAGTTCGCGCGGCGCCATCCCGGCGTCAAGCTGAACCTGACGGTGCACAACCGCGCCGAGCTGCTGGAGCAGCTGGTCAGCAACCGCACCGACCTGGCGGTGATGGTGCGGCCGCCGCAGCAGGCCGACGCCACGCACGCCGCGTTCGCGCCGCATCCGTATGTGATCGTGGCGCCGCCGCAGCATCCGCTGGCCGGCAAGCGCCGCATCGCCATCGACACCATCGTCGACGAACCGTTCGTGGTGCGCGAGCGCGGCTCGGACACATGGAACTCGATGGAGGACGGCTTCGGCCCCTATCTGGAGCGGCTGAACGTGACGATGGAGATCCGCAGCACCGAGACCATCAAGCAGGCGGTAATAGCCGGCATGGGCGTGGCGTTTTTATCGGCGCACACCATCAGCCAGGAGCTAAAGGCCGGCAGCCTGGTGGTGCTGGACGTGGCCGGTTTCCCGGTGATGCTGAACTGGTTCGTGGTGCATCGCAAGAACAAACGCCTGCCGCCGGTGGCGCTGGCGTTCAAGCAGTTCCTGCTCGCCGACGGCGCGGCGCTGATCGAGCAATACCTGGCACCGGCCGGCTGAGTCCCTGCTTTACACGTAAGGCAGCCATTGCTCCAGGATGGCCTTGAACGCCGGGCGCTTGGCCTCGAAGTCCTCCATGCCGCTGAAGCTCAACGAGGCGCGGTCGCCGCCGTGCCATGTGAGCAGCTGGCGCGGATCGTCTATCGATACCGTTTCACGCCGCACCTTGGCGCCGAGATGCAGCACCACGCCGACGCCGCCCTTGACGCGCAGGTTGGTGGTGGCGAAATACTCGCTGGTGCGATAGCTGGGGGCGTTCCACTTGATGCCCTCCCGCACTGCGGGACCGAGGCTCAGCGCCAGTTCACGGATCGCCTGGATCTCCGCCTTGAATGGATGATCGAGCGCCGTCATGAACTGATCGACGGCGGCGGAGGTGTCCGAGGGTTTGGTATGCATGCGCATGGCGTCGAGGGGGCGGCTGGCGCGCCGGGACACCCATTATAAGCCTCCCATCAGCGCGCGGACGTGGGCCGCCGCGCCGCCCGCCAGGCCGGCGGCGCTGTAGCCGCCTTCGAGGATGGAGACGATGCGGCCTTGCGCGCTTTCGGCCGCCACCGCCATCAATTCCTCGGTGATCCAGCGGAAGTCGTCGTCGTCGAGCTTGAGGCCGGCCAGCGGGTCGTCGCGGTGCGCGTCGAAGCCGGCCGAGATCACCAGCAGCTGCGGCTTCCACGCGCGCAACGCCGGCAGCATGTCGAAGCGGACCCGGTCGCGGAACATGGCCGAGTCGCAGCCCGGCGGAAGCGGCACGTTGAGGATGTTGTTGCGGCTGCCGGTCTCGCTGCGCAACCCGGTGCCCGGATACAGCGGCGACTGGTGGCACGAGGCGTAGAACAAGCCCGGCAGCGGCGCGAACGCGGCCTGCGTGCCGTTGCCGTGGTGGACGTCGAAATCGACCACCGCCACCCGCTCCAGCTCGTACGCGCGGCTGGCGTGCGCGGCGGCGATCGCGGCCTGGTTGAAGATGCAGAAACCCATCGCCCGGTCCGGCTCGGCATGGTGGCCGCAAGGCCGCGTCGCGCAAAAGACGTTGACCGCTTCGCCCAGCATGACGTCGTCGACGCCGGCGCAGGCGGCGCCGACGCAGCGCATCACCGCCCGCCACGAGCCCGGCGACAGCAAGGTGTCGCCGCCGTCCAGCGGCACCGTGCCGCGCAGGGGCACCGCCTCGCAGACGGCGTCGTAGTAATCGGCATCGTGGATCAGCTCGGTCTGGGCGCGCGTGCCCAACGGCGCCTCGCGCCAGTCCAGCGCGGCGAATTCGCCGCCCTTCAAGGCCTCCAGCACCACCGCCAGCCGCTGCGGCGATTCGGGATGGCCCTCGCCCGGCTGGTGGTCGTAGCAATCGGCGTGGGTGTAGACCCGGGTGTGCGCTTTCTTCATGCATGCTCCTGCAGGAAAAGATTGTCCGAGCCGGTGTCGCGGATGATCGCGCGCGCCTGCTCGTCGTCGGTGATGAAATCGTCCTGCGGCCCGATCAGCAAGGCGATGCCGTGCGGCTTGAGCAGCGTGGCGGCGTAGCGCAGATTCTCGACCAGCGTCTGCCGCGCCAGCGCCGGCGCCACTTCCGGCAGCGGCAGCCCGGCCAGGCAGCGCAGCTGATGCACGCCCAGCGGCCGGGCGTAGCGGATCGCCTCCTCGACGCCGTAGCGGAATTCCCGCACGCGTGAAGGATGGCAGGCGATGCCGCGCTCGCCGCCGCCCCAGTCGCCGGCCGGCAGGCAGTATTGCACCAGCCGCAGGCCGTGGCTGCACAGCCGGTGCGCGATCTGCTCCACCGGGTACGAGTACGGGAACAGGAACTCCACGCCGTCGAAGCCGGCTTGCGCCGCCGCTTCGAAACGGTCGAGGAAGACCAGCTCGCCGAACTGCGTGTTCAGGTTGGCGGCGGAGGTGTGCATGATGCTGCTCCCATGGCCCGCATCAGATCACACACTCGTCGCGCAGCGCGGCGATCTGCAGCGCGCTGTAACCCAGCTCGCCCAGGATTTCGTCGGTGTGCTCGCCGAGCAGCGGCGAGCGGGTGATCTCGGTCGGGCTGTCGGACAGCTTGATCGGATTGCCCACCGTCAGATACTTGCCGCGCTCGGGATGGTCGACCTCGACGATGGTGCCGCTGGCGCGCAGCGACGGTTCCTCGGCGATCTCCTTCATCGATAAGATCGGGCCGCAAGGGATGTCGAACTTGTTGAGGATGTCCATCGCCTCGAACTTGGTGTGCTCGCGGGTCCACTCCTCGACCGTGGCGAAGATGGCCATCAGGCGCGGCAGCCGCGCCCGCGCGGTGGCGTAGTCGGGATCGGTGATCCAGCCTTCGCGTCCGATCACCCTGCAGATCGCCGGCCACACCGGCGCCTGCGCGATGAAGTAGATGTAGGCGTTCGGATCGGTCTCCCAGCCCTTGCACTTGAGGATCCAGCCCGGCTGGCCGCCGCCCGAGGCATTGCCCGCGCGCGGCACCGAGTCGCCGAAAGTGCCGGAGGCGAATTGCGGGTATTCCTCCATGGTGCCGTTGCGGTCCAGCCGCTGCTGGTCGCGCAGCTTGACGCGGCACAGGTTCAGCACCGCGTCCTGCATCGAAGTGTCGACCTTCTGCCCGCGCCCGCTGGCGTTGCGTTGGTACAGCGCGGTGACGATGCCCAGCGCCAGATGCAGGCCGCTGCCGCTGTCGCCGATCTGCGCGCCGCTGACCACCGGCGGGCCGTCGTCGAAGCCGGTGGTGGCGGCCGCGCCGCCGGCGCACTGGGCGACGTTCTCGTAGACCTTGCAGTTCTGGTACGGGCCGGGGCCGAAGCCCTTGACCGAGGCCACCACCATGCGCGGATTCAGTTCCTGGATGCGTTCCCAGCTGAAGCCCATGCGGTCCAGCGCGCCGGGCGCGAAGTTTTCGACCAGCACGTCGCAGTCCTTGATCAAGGTCTCCAGCACCTGCTTGCCCATGGCCTTCTTGGTGTCGAGCGTGATCGAGCGCTTGTTGTGGTTAAGCATGGTGAAATACAGGCTGTCGACCCCGGGAATGTCGCGCAGTTGCCCGCGCGTGGCGTCGCCCTCCCCGGCCCGTTCGACCTTGATCACGTCGGCGCCGAACCAGGCCAGCAACTGGGTGCAGGTCGGACCCGACTGCACATGGGTGAAATCGAGGACACGCACTCCTTCTAACGCTTTGCTCATTACAGTCTCCAAACATTTATAATTTTTTTGACAGTATGCATCAATGCTCCGCATAGCTGAATCATTCATTGTGCTGCGGCGCGGCATACGCTGCCCGACGCCATGGATGGCCCATCATAGGCAGCGGCCGAGAAAACTCTCATTGACCCCGGTCAAGATTCGCAAGATGGCCGCGGCGCCCCTGTATTGGGGAAAATTGACGGCGGTCATGGAGATTCGCGCCGCCCCGCGCCTACCATCGGTCTCCCCATCACAGAAGAGGACACCATGCGCGCCATTGAAATCACCCAGCCCGGAGACCCCGAGGTGCTGCAACCGTGCGAGCGCCCGCGCCCGTCGCTGTTGCCGGGCCAGGTGCTGATCAAAGTCCACGCCGCCGGCATCAACCGGCCCGACCTGCTGCAGCGCGCCGGCAAGTATCCGGTGCCGGCCGGCGCGTCGGATCTGCCGGGGCTGGAGGTGGCGGGCGAGATCGTCGCCGGCCATGTCGGCGACAGCGGTTTCCACATCGGCGACATGGTGTGCGCGCTGGTCCAGGGCGGCGGCTATGCGCAGTATTGTGCGGCGGAGATCGCGCTGTGCCTGCCGATCCCGCGCGGCCTGACGCCGTTGCAGGCGGCTTCGCTGCCGGAGACCTTCTTCACGGTGTGGAGCAATGTGTTCGACCGTGGCGCGCTGGCGCCGGCCGAGACGCTGCTGGTGCAGGGCGGCACCTCGGGCATCGGCGTGACCGCGATCCAGTTGGGCAAGGCGCTGGGCCATCGCGTGTTCGCCACCGCCGGCTCGGACGAAAAATGCCGCGCCTGTCTTGAGCTGGGCGCGGAGCAGGCGATCAACTACCGGACCGGGGATTTTGTGGCGGCGGTCAAGGACGCTACCGGCGGCAAGGGCGTCGACGTGATACTCGACATGGTTGGCGGCTCGTATGTGCCGCGCGAGATCAACTGCCTGGCAGATGACGGACGGCTGGTGTTCATCGCGTTGCTGGGCGGCTCGCGGGCCGAGGTGCCGCTGGGGCAGATTCTGCTGCGGCGGCTGACGATGACCGGGTCGACGTTGCGTCCGCGTCCGGTGGCGTTCAAGGCGGCGATCGCGCGCCAGTTGCGGGCGCGGGTCTGGCCGCTGATCGAGGATGGCTTGATCAAGCCGGTGATCTACCGCACCTACCCGCTGGAGCAGGCCGCCGAAGCGCACGCGCTGATGGAAACCAGCGCGCACATCGGCAAGGTGATGCTGCAGGTGGCCTAACCCCAACAGCGATGGGGGTCAGACCCCGCAGGGGTCTGACCCCGGTTGGCCGTGCGGGGTAAAGGCCAGCAGCACCACGAATCGCCAAGACACGGTGCCCGATTTATTGATGCGCTACCCCGCGACCGCCTTGCGGGGTAAGGCCGGCGTCAAGCGCGCCACATTGGCGCGGAGTGCCGCCAGCACAGGCGGATGCAGCCCCTCCCCCTCATTCAACTCAACATGCTCCAGCAACTGCCGCCGCATCGGCGGCGCCCAGTAGCGCTGCAAGTGGCTGGCGATCTCGCCGCCGGCCTCCTCCTGATCCGGGTAGGAGGAGAAGAAGGTGCCGATCTGGTTGGCCATGGTGACCAGGTGGAGTATTTTCATAATCTCAGTTCTCCTTATGCCGGCTGGGCCGCCGCGTCCTTGTGGGCCATCTGCTCTTCATGGAAGCGCGCGAACTCCATCTGCCAGTCGGACTGCTGCTGCACCGGCATCACCTGCACCGCCGTGACCTTGTATTCCGGGCAGTTGGTGGCCCAATCCGAATTCTCGGTGGTGATCACGTTGGCGCCCGATTCCGGGAAGTGGAAGGTGGTGTAGACCACGCCCGGCTGCATGCGCTCCGTCACCAGCGCGCGCAGCACGGTCTCGCCGGCGCGGCTCTGGATGCCGACCCACTGATCGTCCTTGATGCCGCGCTCCTCGGCGTCGTGCGGATGGATTTCCAAACGGTCCTCCGCATGCCACTGCACGTTCTCTGTGCGCCGCGTCTGCGCCCCCACGTTGTACTGCGAAAGGATCCGGCCGGTGGTCAGGATCAGCGGATACATGCGCGTCACCTTCTCGTCGGTCGGCACGTACTGCGTGATGATGAAGCGCCCTTTGCCGCGCACGAACTGGTCGATGTGCATGGTCGGCGTGCCTTCCGGCGCCGCGTCGTTGCACGGCCACTGGATGCTGCCCAGCTTATCCAGCTTGGCGTAGCTGACGCCGCTGAAGGTCGGCGTCAGACGCGCGATTTCGTCCATAATCTGCGACGGGTGCGTGTAGTTCATCGGATAGCCGAGGCGGTTCGACAGCTGCACCGTCACTTCCCAATCGGCGTAGCCGGCCTTCGGCGCCATCACCTTGCGCACGCGCGAGATGCGGCGCTCGGCGTTGGTGAAGGTGCCGTCCTTCTCCAGGAACGAGGAACCCGGCAGCAGCACGTGCGCATACTTGGCGGTCTCGTTGAGGAAGATATCCTGCACCACGATGCACTCCATCGCCTCCATCGCCGAGATCACGTGCTGCGTGTTCGGATCCGACTGCACGATGTCCTCGCCCTGGCAATACAGGCCCTTGAAGCTGCCGTCCAGCGCCGCCTCGAACATGTTCGGAATGCGCAGGCCGGGTTCTGCCTGGAGCTCGACGCCCCACGCGGCTTCGAACTGCATCCGCACCGTGGTGTCGGAGACATGGCGATAGCCCGGCAGCTCGTGCGGGAAGGAGCCGATGTCGCACGAACCCTGCACATTGTTCTGGCCGCGCAGCGGATTCACGCCGACGCCTTCGCGGCCGACGTTACCGGTGGCCATGGCCAGGTTGGCGATGCCCATCACGGTGGTCGAACCCTGCGCATGCTCGGTCACGCCCAGGCCGTAGAAGATGGCGCCATTGCCGCCGGTGGCGAACAACCGCGCCGCGCCGCGTACCTGCTCGGCCGGCACGCCGGTCACCGACTCCATCGCTTCCGGCGAATTCGATTCCTGCGCGACGAATTCGCGCCACTGGTTGAAGGCACGGTCATCGCAACGCTCGGCGATGAACTGCTCGGCCAGCAGGCCTTCGGTGACGATCACGTGGGCCAGCGAGCTGACCATTGCGACGTTGGTGCCGGGACGCAGCTGCAAGTGGTACTGCGAGCGGATGTGCGGCGACTTCACCAGGTCGATGCGGCGCGGATCGATGACGATCAGCTTCGCACCCTGGCGGATGCGGCGCTTCATGCGCGAGGCGAACACCGGATGGCCGTCGGTCGGATTGGCGCCGATGACCATGATGACGTCCGACTTGGCGACCGAGGCGAAGGTCTGCGTGCCGGCCGATTCGCCCAAGGTCTGTTTCAGGCCGTAGCCGGTCGGCGAGTGGCAAACCCGCGCGCAAGTGTCGACGTTGTTGTTGCCGAAGGCTGCGCGCACCAGCTTCTGCACCAGGTAGCCCTCTTCGTTGGTGCAACGCGACGAGACGATGCCGCCGATCGAATCCTGGCCGTGCTTGGCCTGGATGCGCTTGAATTCGGAGGCGGCGTAGTCGAGCGCCTCGTCCCATGAAACTTCCTTCCACGGATCGGTGATCTTGGAGCGGATCATCGGCTTGAGGATGCGGTCCTTGTGGGTCGCATAGCCCCAAGCGAAGCGGCCCTTGACGCAAGCATGGCCTTCATTGGCCTTGCCTGCCTTGCTGGGAACCATGCGCACCACTTCGCTGCCCTTCATCTCCGCATCGAGCGAGCAACCGACGCCGCAATAGGCGCAAGTGGTGGTGACCTTGTGTTCGGCCTGGCCGAGCCAAATGACCGATTTCTCCTGCAGGGTGGCGGTCGGGCAGGCCTCGACGCAGGCGCCGCAGGAGACGCACTCCGATTCCATGAAGGTCTCGCCGGCGCCGGCGGAGACGCGCGACTCGAAGCCGCGCCCAGAAATCGTCAGCGCGAACGTGCCCTGGGTTTCCTCGCACGCGCGCACGCAGCGGTTGCAGACGATGCACTTCGACGAGTCGAAGGTGAAGTACGGATTCGACTCATCCTTCTTCAGCTTCAGGTGGTTGGCGCCTTCGTAACCGTAGCGCACCTCGCGCAGGCCGGTGACGCCGGCCATGTCCTGCAACTCGCAATTGCCGTTGGCCGGGCAGGTCAGGCAGTCCAGCGGGTGGTCGGAGATGTACAGCTCCATCACGCCCTTGCGCAGCTCTTGCAGCTTGGCGGTCTGGGTGCGCACCACCATGCCCTCCTCCACCGGCGTGGTGCAGGAGGCGGGATAGCCGCGCCGGCCCTCGATCTCGACCAGGCACAGACGGCAGGAACCGAACGGCTCCAGGCTGTCGGTGGCGCACAGCTTGGGGATGCTGGTGCCGCTTTCGGCGGCGGCGCGCATCACGGAGGTGCCGGCGGCGACGGTCACGCGCTGGCCGTCGATGGTCAGCGTGACGAACTCCATGTTCGGGTTCAGCGGCGGCGGCGTGCCCAGGTCGCGGGCGATAATTGTCTCGATCATTCTATTCTCCTAAGCGGCGCGCTGGTCTGCGGAGACCTGGCCGAAATCTTGCGGGAAGTGGTTCAGGGCGGACAGCACGGGGTAAGGCGTCATGCTGCCCATCGCGCACATCGAGCCATTGAGCATGGTGTCGCACAGTTCACGCAGCAGGATCACCTGGCGTGGACGTTCGCCGTCGGCGTTGGCGGCGATCTTGTCGATCACCTCCACGCCACGGGTGGAGCCGATGCGGCACGGCGTGCACTTGCCGCACGATTCGACCGCGCAGAATTCCATCGCATAGCGCGCCAGCTTGCGCATGTCGGCGCTGTCGTCGTGGACCACGATGCCGCCGTGGCCCAGCACCGCCCACAGCGCGGCGAAGGCTTCGTAATCGAGCGGCGTGTCCCACTGCGACTCCGGCAGATAAGCGCCCAGCGGGCCGCCCACCTGCACCGCCTTGATCGGCCGGCCGGAGGCGCTGCCGCCGCCGTATTCGTACAGGATGTCGCGCAGCGTGACGCCGAACGCCAGTTCGATCAGGCCGCCCTGCTTGATATTGCCGGCCAATTGCACCGGCAAGGTGCCGCGCGAACGGCCCATGCCGTAATTCTGGTAGTAGGCCGCGCCCTTGTCGAGGATCAGCGGCACCGCCGCCAGCGACAGCACGTTGTTGATCACGGTCGGCTGGCCGAACAGGCCGGCCAGCGCCGGCAGCGGCGGCTTGGCGCGCACGATGCCGCGCTTGCCCTCGATCGATTCCAGCAGCGCGGTTTCCTCGCCACAGATGTAGGCGCCGGCGCCCTTGCGCACTTCAAGATCGAAAGCGCGTCCCGAGCCGAGGATGTTCGAACCGAGCAGGCCGGCCTTGACGGCGCTGGCGATGGCGTGATTCAGGTTGGCGATCGCGTGCGGATATTCGCTGCGCACGTAGATGTAGCCCTTGTCGGCGCCCACCGCCAAGCCGGCGATGGTCATGCCTTCGATAAGCACAAAGGGATCGCCTTCCATCACGATGCGGTCGGCGAAGGTGCCGGAATCGCCTTCGTCGGCGTTGCAGACGATGTACTTTTGCGGGCCGGCGGCCTTCATCACCGTGTTCCATTTGATCCCGGTCGGGAAGGCGGCGCCGCCACGGCCGCGCAGGCCGGATGCCGTCACGGCGGCGACAATGGCGGCCGGCTCCATCGCCAGCGCGTTGCGCAAGCCCTTGTAGCCGTCATGCGCCTCGTAGTCGGCCAGCGACAGCGGATCGGTGACGCCGGCGCGGGCGAAGGTCAGGCGGCTTTGCTTGGCCAGATAGGGAATCTGCTCGACCAGCCCCAGCGCCAGGCGATGCGTGCCGCCGCCCAGGTGGAAATCGGCGTTGAACAACTCCCCCACGTCGTCGGCATCGACCGGGCCGAAACCGACGCGGCCGGCCGCCGTCTCCACTTCGACCAGGGGCTCCAGCCACAGCAAGCCGCGCGTACCATTGCGGACGATGTCGACCGTGACGCCACGGCGCGCCGCTTCGGCCACGATGGCGCCCGCCACGTCGTCGGCGCCCAGCGCCAGCGCGGTCGAATCACCGGGAATGTAGATGCGGATGCTCATGCGGCCTCCTTGGCCTTGGCCAGCAGCTTGTCGAAGCGGGCCGGCGTGACGCGCGCGTGCAGCGCTTCGTTGATCATCATCGACGGCGCGGTGGCGCATTGTCCAAGGCAGTAGACCGGCTCCAGCGCAAACTCGCCGTCGCCACTGTGCGCGTGCAGCTTGCAGCCCAGCGCCTGCTCGGCGTGCGCCAGCAACGCGTCGCCGCCCATGCTCTGGCAAGCCTCGGCGCGGCAGATCTGCACCACCTGGCGCGCCGGCGCTTCGGTGCGGAAGTAGTGGTAGAAGGTGATCACGCCGTGCACTTCGGCGCGCGACAGGTTGAAGGTGCTGGCGATATTCACCACCTGATCCGGCGGAACGTAGCCGATGGCGTCCTGAAGTGCGTGCAGGACCGGCAAGAGCTGGTCCTGGGTGCCGCTGCTGGCGGCGAGGATGGCGCTGGCCTGGGCGGCTATATCGGCCTGGGGTATACGCTGTTGCATGGTGTCTCCGTTTTTTGTCTACGGTGTGCGTTCATATGTTCTGTAAAACATATATACCGCTTATTATTAATGCATGTGCGTAGGCTAGCACTGTAAAAACATCGAAGCAATATGAAGGATTTTGCATATGATCAAAGTAGAGATACGACCGGACTGGGTTTTGCGCCAGCCGAGCGGGCAAGCGATTTCCCTGCCGGTGCTGCTGGGGCTGCTGGAGGCGGTGCGCAGCACGGGCAGCATCAGCCAGGCGGCGACCGCGCGCGGCATCTCCTACCGCCACGCCTGGGGGCTGCTGCGCGAGTTCAACGAGCAGTTCGGCGCCGAGCTGGTGCACAAATCGCGCGGTCAAGGGACGGTGCTGTCGCCGCTGGCCGACAAATTGATCTGGGCGGACAAACGCATCAGTGCGCGGCTGTCGCCGATGCTCGACAGTCTGGCCTCGGAATTGCAACAGGAATTGGCCAGTTTGCTGGACGAACGGCCGCCGGCGCTGCGGCTGACCGCCTCGCACGGCTTCGCGGTGGCGGCGCTGGTGAATCTGCTGGAACAGCAGGACGTGTTGGTTGACTTGCAATACCGCAGCAGCACGGAAGCCGTAACCGCGCTGGCGCGCGGCGAGTGTGACCTGGCCGGCTTCCACCTGCCGGTGGGCGAATTCGAGGGGCCGGCGGCGGCCAAGTACCTGCCGTGGCTCGATCCGTCGCGCCACATGCTGATCCACCTGGCGTACCGCACGCAAGGCATTTTCGTCGCCAAGGGCAATCCGATGGGGATCGAATCGCTGGCCGATCTGGCGCGGCCCGGGGTACGCTTCGTCAACCGGCAGCGCGGCTCGGGCACGCGGCTGCTGCTGGAGCTGCTGCTGGCCGGCCAGGGCGTGGCGCCGGAATCGATCCACGGCTTCGGCAGCGCCGAGTTCACTCATGCGGCGGTGGCGGCCTACGTCGCCAGCGGCATGGCCGACGCCAGCTTCGGGGTGGAGACCGCCGCGCGCCGCTTCGACCTGGATTTCGTGCCGGTGATCCGCGAGCGCTATTTCCTCGCCTGCGCGCGCGAAGCGCCGGCCGCGCCGCTGGTGGCGGCCGCGCTGGCGGTGATGGAAGGCGCCGACTTCAAACGCGCGCTGGCCGCCCTGCCCGGCTACGACGGAACATTGAGCGGCCAGCCGGTGGCGCTGGAATCGCTGTTCTAAACCGGGGTCAGTTCCGGCATCGCGTCACGGGCTCTGCCGTAGCGTTCGCTACGGCAGAGCCCGTGACGCGATGCCGGAACTGACCCCGGTTTTACGCTTCGGCGATCTGGTGGTTGGAGATGATCTCGATGGCGCGGCACAATGCCGAGTGATCCATGCCCGACAGGCCGTGGGCGCTGCAAGCGTTCATCAGCTCCTGCGCCATCGCGGTATTCGGCAGCGAGATGCCCATCGCCTTCGCGCCTTGCAGCGCCAGGTTCAAATCCTTCTGGTGCAGCGCGATGCGGAAGCCGGGGTTAAAGGTGCGCTTGACCATGCGCTCGCCGTGCACCTCCAGGATGCGCGAGTTGGCGAAGCCGCCCATCAGTGCCTGCCGCACCCGCGCCGGATCGGCGCCGGCCTTGGAGGCGAACAGCAACGCTTCCGCCACCGCCTGGATATTCAGCGCGACGATGATCTGGTTGGCCACCTTGGTGGTCTGGCCATCGCCGTTGCCGCCGACCAGCGTGATGTTCTTGCCCATCAGCTCAAACAGCGGCTTGACGATGGCGAACGCTTCCTCCGATCCGCCGACCATGATCGTCAGCGATGCAGCCTTGGCGCCAACCTCGCCGCCGGACACCGGCGCGTCCAGGTATTCGCACTGAAGCGCGTTGATCTTCTTGGCGAATTTCTTGGTCTCGATCGGCGAGATGGAGCTCATGTCGACCACGATGGTGTTAGGCCGCAGGCCCTTGGCCACGCCCTCCTTGCCGAACAGCGCCTCTTCGACGTCGGGCGTGTCCGGCACCATGACGATGATGATATCGGCCCGCACCGCCACTTCGGCGGCCGAGGTGCAGACGGTGGCGCCACCTTCGACCAGCGCGAACGGTGGGTTTTTCAGATCGTGCAGGTACAGCTTGTGGCCGCCGGCCTGCAAATGCTGCGCCATCGGCCCGCCCATGATGCCCAGCCCAATAAATCCAACTCGTGACATGATGACTCCTTCAGAAAGTTAGTGTGTCAGACGCCGTGGGCGGCGCGCCAGTCGAGGCCCGCTTCGGTGCCGGCGCGGGGTTTGTATTCGCAGCCGATCCAGCCGTCGTAACCCAGCGCCGTCAACTGCGAGAACAGGAAGCGGTAATTGATTTCGCCGGTGCCCGGCTCGTTGCGCCCCGGGTTGTCCGCCAGCTGCACATGCCCGATCAGCGTCAGGTTGGCCTTGATGGTGCTGGCCAGCTCTCCCTCCATGCGCTGCATGTGATAGATGTCGTACTGGATGAAGATGTTGTCCGACCCCGTCTCATCGATGATGCGCGCCGCCTGCCCGGTGCGGGTCAGGAAGAAGCCGGGAATATCGAAGGTGTTGATCGGCTCGATCAACAGCCGTATGCCCTCCGCCTTCAGCACCGCCGCCGCTGCGCTCAGGTTGGACACCAGCGTGCGGTGGGCGGCCGCCTGCGACACGTCCGCCGGCACGATGCCGACCAGGCAGTTCAGCTGCTTGACGCCCAACTGCTTCGCATAGCTGATCGCCGTCCGCACGCCGTCGCGGAATTCCTCCACGCGGTTCGGATGACAGGCGATGCCGCGTTCGCCCGCGTCCCAGTTACCGGCCGGCAGATTGTGCAGCACCAGCTGCAGCTGGTTTGCCTTCAGCCGCTGCGCCAGGTCGCTGGCCTCGTACGGATAAGGGAACAGGAACTCCACCGCCTTGAACCCGGCGCGCGCAGCCGCCTCGAACCGGTCCAGGAACGGCACTTCGGTAAACAACATGGTCAGATTGGCTGCCAGCTTGGTCATGTCGATGTCCTCCCTTAGTCTTCGAACTCGTTGATCTTGTCGATGTCGGTACCCATCGCGATATTCGTGACGCGCTCCAGGATCACCTCCACCACCACCGGCACGCGATACTCCTCCATCCACTTCGCCGCCTGGACGAAAGCCTCCGGCAGATCGTCGGCGTCGCGCACCCGGATCGCCTTGCATCCCAGGCCTTCCACCACCGCGACGTGATCGACGCCATAGCCGTTCAACTCCGGCGCGTTGACGTTTTCGAACGACAGCTGCACGCAGAAGTCCATGTCGAAGTTGCGCTGCGCCTGACGGATCAGGCCGAGGTAGGAGTTATTCACCAGCACATGCAGGTAAGGCAGCTTGAATTGCGCGCCGACCGCGAGCTCCTCGATCAGGAACTGGAAATCGTAGTCGCCCGAGATCCCCACCACCTTGCGCGTCGGGTCGGCCGCCACCACGCCCAGCGCCGCCGGAATGGTCCAGCCCAGCGGGCCGGCCTGGCCGCAGTTGATCCAATGGCGCGCGTTGTACACGTGCAGGAACTGCGCGGCGGCGATCTGCGACAGGCCGATGCTGCTGACGTAGCAGGTGTCGCGGCCGAACGCCTTGTTCATTTCCTCGTACACGCGCTGCGGCTTGACCGGCACCTGTTCGAAATGCGTCTTGCGCTGCATGGTGCGCTTGCGTTCATTGCACTGCGCCAGCCACGCCGAGCGGTCCTTCAGCTTGCCGGCGGCCTTCCACTCGGTCGCCACCTCGATCAGCAGCTGGAGCGCGGCGCCGGCGTCGGAGACGATGCCGAAGTCCGGGCCGAACACGCGGCCGATCTGGGTCGGTTCGATGTCGATGTGGACGAACTTCCGGTCCTTGGTATACACCTCGATACTGCCGGTGTGGCGATTGGCCCAGCGGTTGCCGATGCCGAACACGAAGTCGGATGCGAGCACCGTCGCGTTGCCGTACCGGTGGCTGGTCTGTAAGCCGGCCATGCCGACCATCAGTTCATGATCGTCGGGAATGCAGCCCCACGCCATCAGCGTCGGGATCACCGGCACGCCGGTCAGCTCCGCGAACCGCACCAGCAGCTCGGACGCGTTGGCGTTGATGACGCCACCGCCGGGCGTCAGCAGCGGATGCTCGGCGTCGTTCATCATCGTCAGCGCCTTCTCGATCTGGGCGCGGGTCGCCTTCGGCTTGTACGCTTCCAGCGGCTGATAGGTGTCGGCGTCGAATTCGATCTCCGCCATCTGCACGTCGAACGGCAGGTCGATCAGCACCGGACCGGGACGGCCGGAACGCATCAGGTGGAAGGCCTGCTGGAACACCATCGGCACCAGCGCCGGCTCGCGCACCGTCACCGCCCACTTGGTGACGGGCTTGGCGATCGATTCGATATCGACCGCCTGGAAGTCCTCCTTGTACAGGCGGGCCCGCGGCGCCTGGCCTGTAATGCAGAGGATCGGTATGGAATCCGCCTGCGCCGAATACAGGCCGGTGATCATGTCGGTGCCGGCCGGCCCCGACGTGCCGATGCAGACGCCGATGTTGCCGGCCCTGGCGCGGGTATAGCCCTCGGCCATGTGCGACGCGCCTTCGACGTGCCGCGCCAGGATGTGCCTGGCGCTGCCCTGTTTCTTCAAAGCCGCATAGAACGGGTTGATCGCGGCTCCAGGAACGCCGAACACCTGGAACACGCCCTCTTTTTCCAACACCATTGCTGCTGCCTGCGCTGCGGTCATGCGAGCCATACCGGTCTCCTGGCGGGTTAGTTGATGGACCCATCGTAACGGCAAAGGACAAGCTTGATAAGACAACAAAATCTCGCTTTATTCGATACACACGATACCGAATAACTATGGAATAATCGTCGCATGGACAAACTCACGCAAATCGAAGCCTTCGTCGATGTGGCCGAGAAAGGCAGCCTGGCGCGCGCCGCGCTGGGGCAGCACATCACCCCGGTGATGCTGGGGCGGCGCATCGATGCGCTGGAGAAGCGTCTCGGCGTCAAGCTGATGCACCGCACCACGCGGCACCTGACCCTGACCGAGCAAGGCACGCTGTATCTCGATCATTGCCGCAAGCTGCTGGCCGATCTGGGGCACGCGGACCGCAGCGTGTCCGAGGGGCGGCACCGCGCCACCGGGCACCTGACCGTGTCGGCGCCGGCCGCGTTCGGACGCAAACACGTCGCCCCGCACGCCGCCGGCTTCGTGCGCGCCCATCCGGATGTGCAGATCTCGTTCAACCTTACCGACCGCGTGGTCGACCTGGTGCGCGACGGCTACGACGTCGGCATCCGCATCGGCGGCGTGATCGACCCGAGCTTCGTCGCGGTCAAGCTGGCCGGCAACCGGCGCGTGGTGTGCGGCACGCCCGAATATTTCGAACGCCACGGCATCCCGCGCACGCTGGACGACCTGACCCAGCACAACTGCCTCGCCTTCAACCTGCAAGGCGGCCAGCAGCGCGGCTGGTACTTCCAGGAGAACGGCAAACAAGTGACGGTGCGCGCGGTCGGCAACCTGAACTGCAACGACGGCGAACTGCTGCACCGCTGGGCCACCGAGGGGCTGGGGCTGGCGTGGCGTTCATCGTGGGAGATCCAGGCGCAGCTGGCGTCGGGGGAATTGATCACGGTGCTGGACGACTACGCGCTGCCGCAGTACGACATCGTCGCCGTCTACCCGCAGCAGCGGCACCTGCCGGCCAAGGTGCGCTTCTTCATCGACATGCTGAAGGAAATTTATGCGCGGCAGGATTATTGGCTGAGCCCATAGCGGCAACGGCGCGCCAACTCTGCGACACGACGCCTACAATGGGCTTTTATCCCGGAGGCTTCATGCAAGAGCAACGCACCGCAACTTATATCCCTTTCGCCACCGACCGCACCAAGAACGTGGTGAAACACCTGCAACCTGGCTCGCGCCAGACCATCGACGCGGTCAATGTCGACAACATCCAGGACCGCGTCGAAGTCGAGGTCTGGGCGGTTGAAAAGGACGACGGCGTCCATATCAATTACACCGATGGCGCCAACGGCAAAGTGATCGAGCTCGGGTATGCAGATCAGGTCCGCGTCGCCATCGAAGAGGCTTCCACCGAGGAGTAATCCGAATGCTGCTATCCTTCGGGGCATCGAAACTTCCCGGCATGCAATGTGATCCTGCTTGACCAAACCACTATTCTCCTGACATCGACCCTGATGGCGGGGGCGATGAGCATCGTACTGTTTTCCGCCTACCGCAGCTTCCCGTCCGAAGTGCGGGGACTGGGCCAGTGGGCGCTGGGCATGCTGTCCCTGATGCTGACCGGCGTCCTGCTCTGCACACAGGGCGTGCTTGCGGAGGCGGCGATTCTTTTCGTCGGCAACACCACCATGATGGCGAGCGCGGGATTGATGCTGATCGGCACCCAGAAATTCTACGGGCGCGTGCCCAGCTGGTGGTGGCTGGGGCTGGCCTGGGCCATCGGCATGTGCTGCCTGATCGGCTGGTATCTGATCACCCAGAACTTCGCGCTGCGGGTCGCGGTGTTTTCCCTGTTGTCGCTATCGTTCTACGTGCCGCAGCTGGTGCTGGTCGTGCTTCGTGGCGAACGTCATTTCTCCAGCTGGTTCTTCGGCGCGCTGCTGCTGGTGCAATCGCTGGTGCTGTTGCTGCGCGCCGTGGTGGCGATGAGCGGCGGCGTCGGCACCAGCAACGCCAGCAACGGCCCGATCCAAAGTATTTATCTATTGACCGCCAATTTCATGACGCTGCTGATGGCGGTCGGCTTCATGGCGGTCGCCACGCGGCGCCTGCAGACCGTGATGGAACACCGGTCGAATTCGGATCCGCTGACAGGCGTATTGAACCGGCGCGGCTTCGCTGCCGCCTACGCCCGCGAATTGGCGCTGATGAAACGCCACGCCCAGCCGATGACCCTGCTCAGCATCGACCTCGACTTCTTCAAGGCCATCAACGACCGCTACGGCCACGCCGTCGGTGACCAGGTGCTGGTGCATGCGGCGCGCACCACCGTGACCGCGCTGCGGGAAATCGACCACGTGGCGCGTTTCGGCGGCGAGGAATTCATCGTGCTGTTGCCGCAGACCACGGCGGAGCGCGCATCGGCTGCGGCGCAGCGCATCCAGGCCCTGCTGTGCGCGGCGCGCGGCGACGACGTGCCTGCCTACACGGTCAGCATCGGCATCGCCAGCCAGCTGGCGTCGAACGACAGCATGGAAGCCGTGATGGCGCGCGCCGACGCCGCCCTGTACCGCGCCAAGGCCGCCGGCCGCGATCGCTACGAAGTGGCTTGATTTCAGATTCTTTGCAGGAACTTACCTGGATTTACTTCCAGATAGCTAGTTAATGCGTGGTGAATGCTCGAAAATAAGGCATGAGCACCGATCGCATCCCGAACCTCGGAGGCTCTCACCTGGAGCCTCCGAGCATGACACCAACCATCAGCATTGTTATTCCCGCATACAACGTTCAACACTTCATCGTGCAATGCGTGCGCTCCGTGCTGATGCAAATGCAAGACCACCATGAACTGGTGGTTGTCGACGACGGCTCGTCCGATGCCACCCTGACCCTGCTGACCGAACTGCAAGCAAGCTGGGACCGGCCGAATTTTTGTCTGCGCACCCAGTCCAACCAAGGCGTCGCCAGCGCCCGCAACCACGGCATCGCCGCAGCCCGGGGTGAATATATCGCCTTCCTCGACAGCGACGACGTGCTGCGCGATGGCGCCCTGGCGCACATCGACCACGCCATCGCCGAGCACCGTCCCGACGTCATCGCATTCGATTTCAGGATGTGGCATCCCAACGCGGTTGAGAAAAACCATGGCATGGCGCTGGACTACCCTGCCGGGGTTCTGCGCGGTGCGGAAGCGATCCTGGTCCGCTTCATGGCCAACCGCCACATGTACGTCTGGGCCCACATCATGCGGCGCGCCAAGTATGCGGAACTGCCCGCGCCGATTTTCCCGCCGGGGCCGGTGTTCGAAGACGTCGCCACGTTGCCGCGCGTGATGAGCCTGTGCGCCAGCCTGGTGCACATCCCGCTTCAGCTGATCGACTACCGCCAGCATCCGACCAGCATCAGCCAATCGATCTCCGAGCAGTGGTGCACCGATTTTCTCGCCGCCTTGTCGGTGGCCCGCCGGCATCTGGAACAACGCGCGGTCGGCACGCTGGCGCAAGCGCATTTCGATCTGATGATCGCGCATTTTTACGTCAGCCTGGTCAAGAGCAGCTACCAACTGCCGCACGCCATCGGGCGACGCACGCGCGCGCGTAGCAAGGCGCTTTTTTTAACGCTTCTGTTCGGCGACCGCGCCGGCCTGGCCGCGATGGCGGGCGCAGGCGACCGCGCCATGCTGGCCGACCTCACCAAGGTTTTGTCGGGCGATCTGCTGTTCCATGTTAAGCAACTGGCCAGCCGCCAATACAAACGCTGGCGGACGACCCGCAAACTGCGCAGGGTGGGAGTCGATCATCTTGGGTTCGTTTGAGCTAAGTCACAAGATGCCGATTGTGTCCCCGGAACGCACATCGGTCCCATCAATCCGTGACATGATTTAAGCTCCGAGGGCCCATGCTTGATTCGCCGCCGACACCGCGCGCGACGTGGGCCGCAAATGTCGGGGAGACTCGCCATGTCGCACCTTCAAGCACCACAACCGGCGACGTTGAAGCAGTTTTGCTGGCGCGGCCAAGTCCCCGACTGGGTCGGGCCGGCGCTGGAGAAGTTGTATGGCAATCCCTATGCCACGCTTGTGCAGTTCTGTCTCGAACGCGATCTTGTCGACGCCAATACATACGCCGCCTATCAAGACGATGGGCTGCGAACGCTGTTCGTCTTCAGCCTGCGTGACGGCGTGGTGGAGGTGTTCAACGAAGCGATCCGCCTGGCCGCCGAGGACATCGAACTGTTCGCCGGCTACATTTTTTCCAGCATCGCCGAAGCGCGCGTCGTGGTACTGCGCGCCGTGCATATCCCTCGGGCGATGTGGGCATATCCCAGCCAACAACACGACTACCTTGAGGATCTCTGGATCGCGCTGCCGCCCAACGCGGAAGCCTATACCGCAAGCCTGAGCAAGAACAACCGGCGCAACGTGCGGCGCCACGGCAAAAGCCTGCGCGCCGAACTGGGAGACTATCAATTCGGCGTGCATGAAAAAACCGACATCAATCCGCGCGATGTCGACGCCATCATCCACTTCAATCATGCGCGGATGGCCGGCAAGAACAAGACGTCGGCGGTCGATGAACGGGAATCCCGCCATATCAAGGATTTGGTGCGGGAATATGGACGCGTCGGCGTCATCACCATCGGCGGCCAGGTCTGCGCGGGCGCCATCGCGTGCCAGGTGAGCGACAACTATTTCCTGCTGTTGATGGCGCACGACCCGGGCTACGACCAATTCAGCCTGGGCTTTCTGTGCTGCTACCTGTTTATCTGCGACTGCATCGAGCGGCGCGGCGCGGAATTTCATTTCTTGTGGGGCGATTACGACTACAAGCGTAGCTTCCTTGGTCAATACAGCAGCCTGGACAAGCTGCTGCTCTACCGCTCGCACGGCGCCCGGCTGCGGCACGCCGGGTTGGCGCTGCGCGCCACGCTGGCGGCGGCGCGGCGTCGCGCAGTGGGATGGCTGAAACAGGTACAGCGTATCGAGCACCCGGCCGCGCGCGCCCTGCTACGCCTGTGTCGCCGTCTCAGCCACGCCTGAAGCCGGAATCATGGCTGCACCACGAAGCGGCCCGGCGCCGGCCCCAACGCCGGCCCCATCGGCGGCGGCGCGCCGCGCTGCCGGTCCGAACGGCGCACCAGCCATTGCCGCCAGTACGGCCACCACGACCCCTCGCAGCGCTCGGCCTGGTTCAGCCACTCGTCCGGACTGGTGTAGCCCAGCGGCGCGACATTGGCGGCGTGACGGCGATAGCTGCGGTTGGCGTGGCCCGGCTCCGAGACGATGCCGGCGTTGTGCCCACCCGAGGCCAGCACGAAGTCGATCGTCCCGCCGCACAGCAAGTGAATCTTGTACACCGAGCGCCACGGCGAGACGTGGTCGCGCTCGGTGGCCAGCACGAACAGCGGCGCGTGGATAGCCGACAGCGCCACCGGCTTGCCGGCGACAAGGTAGCGGCCCTCGGCCAGGTCGTTGTGCAGGAACAGCCGGTGCAGGTATTCGCTGTGCATGCGGAAAGGCAGCCGCGTGCTGTCGGCGTTCCACGCCATCAGGTCGTTCGGCGCGCTGCGTTCGCCCAGCAGGTACTCGCGCATCATGCGCGACCAGACCAGATCGCGCGCGTGCAGCAGCTGGAACGAGGCCGCCATCTGGTCGCCGTCGAGGTAGCCCTGGTCCCACATCAGCGCGTCAAGGAAGGCCAGCTCGCTGTCGTCGATGAACAGGCCCAGCTCGCCGGGCTCGCTGAAATCGGTTTGCGCCGCCAACAGCGTCAGCGAGGCCAGCTTGCCATGCGCCGGCTGTTCGCCCGCGCCGATCGCGGCGGCGGCGATCGACAGCAGCGTGCCGCCCAGGCAATAACCGACCCCGTGCACCGGCGCCCCGCCGCACAGCGCCGCCGTCTGGTCCAGCGCGGCGAACAGGCCGCGCTGAAGGTAATCCTCCATGCCCAGATCGCGGTCGCGCGCATCCGGATTACGCCAGGAAATCATCAACACCGTGTGTCCCTGGCCGACCAGATAGCGCACCAGCGAGTTGTGCGGCGACAGGTCGAGGATGTAGTACTTCATGATCCACGACGGCACGATCAGCACCGGCTCGCGATACACCGTATCGGTCTGCGGCGCGTACCGGATCAGCTCGATGAGCTCGTTGCGGTAGACCACCATGCCCGGCGTCAGCGCCACCTGCCGGCCCGGCTCGAAGCGCTGATCCACCGGCTGAGACACTGCCGCGCCCGGCGGCGCCAGCCGGCGGCACAGATCCTGGCCCCAGTTGCGCGCGCCGTCGACCAGGCTGCGGCCGCCGCTGGCGAACGCGGCGCGCTGCACCTCGGGATTGGTCCACAGAAAATTCGACGGCGCGTACATGTCGAGCAACTGGCGCGCGGTGAACGCCACCACCTCGGCATGGTGCGGCGCGACGCCCGGCAGCTCGCTGGTGGCCAGGCGCCAGAACTGCTCCAGCTGCTTGAACCCCTGAGCATACTGGGAAAACGGCCACGCGCGCCAGGCGGCGTCGGCGAAGCGGGCATCCGTTGCGGCATCGTCCCGCGCCGGATTGGCCGCGCTTCCCGCCCACCAACCGGCCAGCTCGCCCAACTTGCCGGGCGACACCGCCAGATGCCGCCACCAATCCTGGAACGCCAGTTGCATCGCGATCGGCGAAATGCCGCCGGCTGCGCGCGCGATCTGGCTTTGCAGAAACAAGTCCAGCGGATTGCGCCGCTCCATGTGCGGCGCGACGTCCGGCGTGGGCGCGCGGTTCGAGATAACTCTGAGCATGGTGGTATTCACGTTTCCTCCTCGCTGAGCGCTGTCATGATTATCGTGGGCGCAGCTCCGGGATACGATTGATTTAGATCAAATACATTCCTGATCATGCTCACTACACTGCGCTACAGGCGCGCAGCGAGGAGAGATCACCGCCAGTTCATCCTGGACGTGTGGGCAGCGCGCCCGACAAGACGCCGGCGACGATGCAGCCGGACGACTATCCGCGATGACACAAAAAAAGCCGCCATCAGGCGGCCTCATGAGGCACAGCGGCTTATGCACGCGACTTCCGGCGACGGGCGACGACGCCCATCAGGCCCAGGCCACCCAACAACATGGCGTACGTCTCCGGTTCCGGAACACCGGACACCAGCGCCACCGCATACGCGCCGCCCTGCTCGGTGGTCACGAGGCCGTTGACCACGATATGGTAAGCGCCGCCCATGCCGAGCGGCAGATCGTAGCTGGTATTGTTGCCCAGGTAAGTGCCGTACCACTTGCCGCCGATCTCCTCCGAGGTCCCGCCGTAGACCGAGTAAGCGAGGTTGGCGATGTTGAACACATCGAAGCCGCCCAGCGCCAGATTGAGCGGATTCGCCGACGAGCCCAGGCTACCGGCCGGGATGGTGAAGTCGATCATATCGGTGAAGGTGCCCTCCTCGTGCAGGAAGATGTGCCCGTAAGGTTTCGCCATGTTTGGCGTGATCGATCCGGCGTCGATGCTAATATCGTTTGCCGACGCAAAACCGGCGCTCAACGCCAGTGCCAACGCTGCAAATATCGTCTTAGTTTTCATTGCTGATTTCCTTGAGAAGTTGAGGTACCGACAGTGACTCGGCGTCTTTGCTCGTGATGAGCAAAATAATCTTAACGTTCCCTAAGGAAGCCTTATGTGAGCTAACGTACCCTCCAGAAAGCATTCAATTATTACAAAAGCCAATTCGCTTTCTTCTTGATATTAAACAAACGTTACGCTCTTCAAGGCGATCATGCCGCAATCAGCGCGAACAGCATGGGAGTGGCAGCCATCGCGACTATGGCAAACAAGCTCACCGCCAACCGATTGTGCTCTACTTTATGTTCGGGCGGATATCGACCCCATGTAATCAGCCGAAGGATCAACCAGCCGGGCCAGTAGAAGATTTTTTGAATCAATGTACCTAAAAGCTGATAAAAAATCTCCCGGAGAAGGTATCCAATCGCCTCGAAAATCGCCTCAAGCATGCCTATGCTCCTTGACGCACACTGAGGTGTACTGTCAATAATGGACACGTCCGTTTCAAGCAGCCAGCGCTTTTTTTCTGAAATTCTCAGCGAACGACGCCGGCGATACATAGCCAAGGCGCGAATGGCGCCGCTGGCGGTTGTA
>NZ_JAADJT010000039.1 GCF_011090165.1 Duganella aceris | reverse complement strand
TGAGGTAGCCTGAGACTTACGGACACTTCCATTTGATAAACTTGTCAAAGGGAGTGAAAACATGAAATCAACAACATACACGCCGGAGTTCCGGGCCGAGGCGGTCAAACTGGTGCTGGCGCAGGGACTGACGCTGGAAGAAGCCGCCCAGCGGATCTCGATGCCCCAAGGAACACTGGCCAACTGGGTGAGTGCCGCCAAGCGCGGGACGGATCCCAAGGCGCCACCAGGTAGCCGCAGCGTCGCCGAGCTGGAAGCCGAAGTAGCCAAGCTTCGCAAGGAACTGGCAGTCGAGCGGATGGAGAAGGATGTGCTAAAAAAGGCCACCGCGTACTTTGCGAGGGAGTCGCTGCCCGGTACGCGTTCATGAAGTCGGTGCGACTCGAATACCCGCTTGGCTTGTTGTGCCGCGTCTTCGATGTGTCGCGCAGCGGCTTTTATGCGGCGTTCGAGCGCCCGCCATCGCAGCGCGCGCAAGACGATGAACGATTGAAGGTCGCCATCAAGGCTGCCCACGTCCAGACTCGTGAAACCTACGGACCATTGCGCCTGCAGCCGGAATTGGTCGCGCAAGGATTCAACGCTGGTCGTGACCGGATCGTTCGGTTGCGACGGGAACTTGGCCTGCGTTGCAAGCAAAAGCGCAAGTTCAAGGCTACGACGAATTCGAACCATAGCTTTCCAGTGGCACCGAACCTGTTGGAGCAGACCTTCGCACCGACGCGACCAAATGAAGCCTGGGTCAGCGATATCACTTACGTCGCCACCGACGAAGGATGGCTCTACCTAGCGGGCATCAAGGACGTCTTCACTTGCGAGATGGTGGGCTACGCGCTCGGCGCAAGAATGACGCAGGAGTTGACGGCGCAGGCGTTGTGGCGGGCTGTTCGCGGAAAGCGGCCGCCGCCAGGGCTGATTCTGCATTCTGACCGAGGCAGCCAATACTGCGCCGACGACTATCGAAAGCTGGTCGCGCAATTCGGCATGCGGGCATCCATGTCGCGCAAGGGGAACTGCTACGACAACGCGCCGATGGAGAGCTTCTGGGGCAGCTTGAAGAACGAAATGATTCATCATCAGAGGTACGCCACAAGGGCCAACGCGGAAGCGTCCATCAAGGAGTACATCGAAATCTTCTACAACCGCCAGCGGCGCCATTCGCGCCTTGGCTATGTATCGCCGGCGTCGTTCGCTGAGAATTTCAGAAAAAAAGCGCTGGCTGCTTGAAACGGACGTGTCCATTATTGACAGTACACCTCA
>NZ_JAADJT010000038.1 GCF_011090165.1 Duganella aceris | reverse complement strand
CCGCATTCGTCGTTGAAGTTGAAATCTCCTCGCATGTTCAGGAGGGAGCTGGCGCGCCGGGCTCAAGAAAGCGGCGCTAACTAAGCGATAGGACGTGTCCGGTTATACGGGGGCAAGATCACGCGCACTGCGCTCTCGCCGAAAGCGAATACGACTAGAGCAAGCATTGCAGTTCCTCCTCACAAAATTATTCCAGTTATTGTTATAGCAGGCATTATGGGGAGTAACCTGCGTGCCATCACGTCAGGTTCAAGGAACTTGGAACTGAGACCTGGCGAGGCAGCTTGGCGTCCACCGAATGGAAAAAAAGCTGGGCTCAGTGAGGCCCATAAATGGAGCAAAAGGTCTCCCGCGATTCGCCAAAATATTTTGGACGCGGACACACTGGAAGTGGACCCTACAGGCGAAATCATCGAAATTCCCAAGCGCTCTAATGAGGACACTTGCCGAGCTCGTGGATGGGGGGAAATCCATGCTGATAGTTATGGGGAATTGCTTTGTACCTTAGAGCAAAATCTTAACAGTACTTTCAAAGTCTCATCCGGCAATGCTGAGATGGAGTCGACATGGGTAGACATAAATGGCTACGATCGAAGAGACTGGGGTTCTTCTAAGGATGGCATAGGTGCCCCTCTGACCGTGGATGAGTTGAAAAAATTCGCTGCTTATCATTATCCGGTCTATGCGTTTGGATACAACTGGCTGCACTCAAATGAGGTATCGGCTGGTCATTTACGAGAACGGATTGAGCTCATCATTGCCTCCTGGACGCGGTCCACGCATACGTGCACGAAGGTCATGCTGATCACGCATTCGATGGGAGGGATGGTTGCTCGCGCCTGCGCAAAGCAAATACCGGAGAAAATTGCTGGCGTGGTCCACGGAGTAATGCCCGCTCTGGGAGCACCGGCATGCTATAGACGTTTGGCTTGTGGCACTGAGGCCAGCAGTCCAGGAAAAGGACGCCTGGAGAGGTTTGCTATGGAGAAATTCGCCGAAATTGCGGGAAAAACCACCGATGAAACAACTCCCGTTTTAGCACTTTCCTCTGGCCCATTGGAGCTGCTGCCAACTCATCTCCATTCCAAATGGATTTCGGTCCAGCTAAAGCTGCCGAAGGATCCGTATTCCGTGGAACTAAATTTTCCCGATAGAAATCCCTATAAATTTTATAAAGACTTTGAGTGCTGGTACCGGGCAATTTGAGGTGTACTGTCAATAATGGACACGTCCGTTTCAAGCAGCCAGCGCTTTTTTTCTGAAATTCTCAGCGAACGACGCCGGCGATACATAGCCAAGGCGCGAATGGCGCCGCTGGCGGTTGTA
>NZ_JAADJT010000037.1 GCF_011090165.1 Duganella aceris | reverse complement strand
TGATCTTGCCCCCGTATAACCGGACACGTCCTATCGCTTAGTTAGCGCCGCTTTCTTGAGCCCGGCGCGCCAGCTCCCTCCTGAACATGCGAGGAGATTTCAACTTCAACGACGAATGCGGATGAACCTCGTTGAAATGCATAAAAGCGTCTGGCAATTGGGCGAGAACGACTTTGGCATTGCTGCGGTCCATCAGGCTGACGTAGTCCCGTTTAAACGTGTTCACAAAGCTCTCTGCGATCCCGTTCGACTGCGGGCTACACACCGGCGTATGAATCGGTTCCAGCCCCAGCTCGCGCACCAGGGCGTGGGTTTCATGGGCTCGGTAGGCACCGCCATTGTCGCTCAAGAATTCCAGCTTCGCCGATCCAACGCTGGCCTGCCCAAACCGTGCTTCGACCGCTTCGACCAACATGTCGCGGACAGGCTCGCCAGGCAGGCCGCGTTCGGCCCATGCGCGCCACGCGATAATTTCACGGTCACAGCAGTCTTTCATGAACACACCAGTCACGACTTCGCCGTTGTCGCAAGCGATCTCAAAACCATCGGAACACCAGCGCATGTTTGGTTCCGCCACACCGACGACGCCATCGTGAACGCGGCTGCTGACACGTCGTTTCGGCGCCTTTGGCAGCAACAGTCGGTGTTCCTTCATCACCCGGTAAAATCGCTTGTGGTTGATCGCTTGCAGGCCCATCAAGGCGCGCGTACGGTTGACCAAGGCGCCAGCCCTGCGATAGCCATAGGTCGGCAGCGCCGTGATTTCGGCACGCACAGCATCGACCAAGATGGCGTCGTCGGGCTGGTGAAATGTCTGCGCCGTACGGCCGTCGATCCAGTCGCTCGGGCGCGCCGCCAATTTGCAAACATTCGAGCGCGCCACGCCCAGCGCCGAACAGACCGCCTTCACTGGCCGTCCTTGTCCAACAAGGGCGAGCGCGCAATCCACTTTTTTTCGCGAGCGAACTCGACTGCCTCCTTCAGGATCTCTGCTTCCATCGTTTTCTTACCCAGCATCCGCTGCAGCTGCGCGATCTGGGCGCGGGCCGCTGCCAGTTCGCTTGCCGGCACTACCGATTCGCCGGCAGAGACGGCCGTGAGAGCGCCTTCGCGTTCGAGCTTGCGCCAGTTGAACAGCTGGCTAGCTCCAACGCCGTGTTTGCGAGCGACCAGCGAGACAGTCATGCCCGGCTCGTACGTCTCGCGCACCAACGCCGCCTTCTCTTCGAATGACCAACGCCTGCGGCGCTCTTCGCTTACCGTTACAACCTCGATTGTTTGCTTGTTCCTAGTCATATGCACAGTCCTATTCCTATCCGTAAGAATAGCGCATAGGCCGTGTACGGTGAATCAGGGGGCTATCTCA
>NZ_JAADJT010000036.1 GCF_011090165.1 Duganella aceris | reverse complement strand
CAAATAAACAGAGATTAAACTGAAGAGTTTGATCCTGGCTCAGATTGAACGCTGGCGGCATGCCTTACACATGCAAGTCGAACGGCAGCGCGGGGCAACCTGGCGGCGAGTGGCGAACGGGTGAGTAATATATCGGAACGTACCCTGGAGTGGGGGATAACGTAGCGAAAGTTACGCTAATACCGCATACGATCTAAGGATGAAAGCAGGGGACCGCAAGGCCTTGTGCTCCTGGAGCGGCCGATATCTGATTAGCTAGTTGGTGGGGTAAAGGCCCACCAAGGCATCGATCAGTAGCTGGTCTGAGAGGACGACCAGCCACACTGGAACTGAGACACGGTCCAGACTCCTACGGGAGGCAGCAGTGGGGAATTTTGGACAATGGGCGCAAGCCTGATCCAGCAATGCCGCGTGAGTGAAGAAGGCCTTCGGGTTGTAAAGCTCTTTTGTCAGGGAAGAAACGGCCTGTTCTAATACAGTGGGCTAATGACGGTACCTGAAGAATAAGCACCGGCTAACTACGTGCCAGCAGCCGCGGTAATACGTAGGGTGCAAGCGTTAATCGGAATTACTGGGCGTAAAGCGTGCGCAGGCGGTTTTGTAAGTTTGTCGTGAAATCCCCGGGCTCAACCTGGGAATGGCGATGAAGACTGCAAGGCTAGAGTTTGGCAGAGGGGGGTAGAATTCCACGTGTAGCAGTGAAATGCGTAGATATGTGGAGGAACACCGATGGCGAAGGCAGCCCCCTGGGTCAAAACTGACGCTCATGCACGAAAGCGTGGGGAGCAAACAGGATTAGATACCCTGGTAGTCCACGCCCTAAACGATGTCTACTAGTTGTCGGGTCTTAATTGACTTGGTAACGCAGCTAACGCGTGAAGTAGACCGCCTGGGGAGTACGGTCGCAAGATTAAAACTCAAAGGAATTGACGGGGACCCGCACAAGCGGTGGATGATGTGGATTAATTCGATGCAACGCGAAAAACCTTACCTACCCTTGACATGGCTGGAATCCCCGAGAGATTGGGGAGTGCTCGAAAGAGAACCAGTACACAGGTGCTGCATGGCTGTCGTCAGCTCGTGTCGTGAGATGTTGGGTTAAGTCCCGCAACGAGCGCAACCCTTGTCATTAGTTGCTACGAAAGAGCACTCTAATGAGACTGCCGGTGACAAACCGGAGGAAGGTGGGGATGACGTCAAGTCCTCATGGCCCTTATGGGTAGGGCTTCACACGTCATACAATGGTACATACAGAGGGCCGCCAACCCGCGAGGGGGAGCTAATCCCAGAAAGTGTATCGTAGTCCGGATTGTAGTCTGCAACTCGACTGCATGAAGTTGGAATCGCTAGTAATCGCGGATCAGCATGTCGCGGTGAATACGTTCCCGGGTCTTGTACACACCGCCCGTCACACCATGGGAGCGGGTTTTACCAGAAGTAGGTAGCTTAACCG
>NZ_JAADJT010000035.1 GCF_011090165.1 Duganella aceris | reverse complement strand
AACGTCCACACTTATCGACTGTTAATTTTTAAAGAACTTCAATTCGGTACTGCGTGCTGACAAAGCGTTTTGTCTGTCAGCGAAGAAGAAAGAGTATGAAGCGTTTAGCTCGTTTCGTCAACCCCTTCTTTTTCCAGCTAACTTCACATTTGCGTGTGTCGTTTTGCGGGGAGGCGAACTATAGCAAAGCGCCACTGGTATTCGCAAGACTTATTTTTCCAACAGCTACAATCCCGCCCTTTCGATACATCAGGAAGCGGTAATGCATAACAAGGCCCTCAAGCGCGGCGGCTTTAGTTGCAGCTTCGTCGTACTCGCGGCAACATTGGGTTCGGCAGTCGGCCTCGGTAATATCTGGAAGTTTCCGTCGCTGACAGGCGCCAACGGCGGCGCCGGTTTCCTGCTGGTATATCTGCTGGCAACGCTGGTGATCGGCCTACCGGTCATGATTGCGGAGATCACCATGGGCCGCACCGCAAAGGCCAATCCAATCACCGCGCTGCAAAGCCTGGCGCCGAAGAAATCGCTACCGTGGTGGCTGGTCGGCGTCGCCGGCATGGCCGCCGCCTTCCTGATCCTGTCAAAGCCATCGGCGGCTCCATTCTCAGTAGCGACCGCCACGTCACCGAAAGTGCATTCGGCGCACTGATCGGCGATCCGGTGCAATCGCTATTGTGGCAGCGGGGCGTGCTGCTGTTCATCGGCGGCATCCTGCTGATGGGCGTGACCAAGGGCATCGAAGGCATCGCGAAAAAACTGATGCCCATCCTGTTCCTGCTGTTACTGCTGCTGCGCGCGGTCAGCCTGTCGCTGAGCCGGCGGCCGGTCCGGCGCTGGTGTTCATCACTATCCCCGCCGTGTTCTCGCAGATACCGGGCGGCCAGTTGCTGATGATCGCCTTCTTCGTGCTGGCCTCGGTCGCCGCGACCGGCGCCGTGCTGTCGCTGATGGAAGTGCCGGTGGTGATCCTGCATGAACGCCTCGGGCTGAGCCGCCCGAAGGCGACGCTGTTGACCATCGCCGGCCTGGTGCTGCTGGGCTAGACCTGGGCGCTGACCAATAATGTGCTGGCCGATTTTAAGCTGTTCGGCATAAATATGTTCGACCTGTTCGATTTCGTCTCGTCCAACCTGCTGCTGCCGCTGGGTGGCATCTTGATCGCGGTGTTTGTCAGCTGGGTGTGGGGCGCCGACAACTTCATCCGCGCCGTCTCCAACGACGGCACGCTGGCCAATGCCGGCACCGCGCTCCTCAGGCGTCCAGACGAACCAGAGCGAGATGCCAGCAGCGCCGATGCGGACCATCTTAATCGTCGACGATTCATTCATTTGCTGACGCCGCAGTCGGCCATCAAGCGCACGCCGTTCGTGATACGGCAGCAGGGGGCAGGTCAAATGGCAACGCTTATTTCAGCGACGTATAAACGCAAAAAAGCCCCGACCGGATCACCGGAAGGGGCTTTTTCTATATAACTAGCTTGACGATAACCTACTTTCACACTGGTTGCAGCACTATCATCGGCGCAGAGTTGTTTCACGGTCCTGTTCGGGATGGGAAGGGGTGGGACCAACTTGCTATGGTCATCAAGC
>NZ_JAADJT010000034.1 GCF_011090165.1 Duganella aceris | reverse complement strand
ACATCGAGATGTTCTACAATCCAAAACGTCGGCATGGCTTCAATGAGAAGCTTTCACCGGTCAATTTTGAAAAGCGGTATTTTGAGAGGCTCGCGAGTGTCTAGCAAACTCGTGGCGATTCAAGGCGGGTTTCTCGTTCAACCACGCCACATCCCCTTGATCGACTGTTAGACGTACTCGCCCATGAGGCAAGGCCTCGTAATGGATCGTTCCTTTCGATGTCATAACATAGAGAGCTACAGCGATAGCATCTCGCTCGCTTTCAAATATCTTTGAAACAGCGACATGGCTCATCATTCACTCCTGAAATTTCTAGTGGGTTCCGCCAGAAGTCCGACATCGGTATCGCCTTAATTGTGCCGGTGATGATGAATACCTAATTCTCGTGCCTATGGACCGCTCTGCACTATTCCAGCTCACCCGTCATGTTAACGTGCGCGTGAAATCATGATACGCTTCTTGCCTTATGCTCAGATCGCGACCTTGCGGTACCGCGCATCCGGCAAATCGATCACAGCGTCACTGTCCTACGTCGAAGTAAAATTGCCAGTTGTCGAAATCAGCACCGCACCACAAGAAGTCTTGTCCCCATCGTAAGCAACCGCTTTACCATTTACCGTATGCTGAGCGTTTCCGCTCACGATTGAGCAGTTCTGGTGACCGGATATAGGACACATACATTTGTCGCCAACCAGCGCCACCGCCTTACCGTCCACGGTGATATGCGGAGCGCCGCTTTCGATTACTTGTCCACCGTGCGACGTTGGATCATTTACTCTAATTACGTTTGGCATTTAGGTCTCCAAACTAAATCACTGATCCTTGCAGGATCAGTGACGTGTTATTGGCATATGGCTACCAGCTGAATGAATCAATTTACCGGACGACGGCGCAAGCTTGATGATATTTTTTCCCACAACGCAATCGCTTCCGTATCGGATAGGCTTGAGTTAACCGGGTTTCCAGGTCGGCCAAGGCCGGTATCAAGTTCTAAAGTTAGACTCGGCAAATAAACGTCGTTCTTATCCTCCTTTGACTCCCACATGAAGCCATGTACTTTAGCTCCGTTTAACTCATCTACTCGCGCAAGTACCTCTTCTCCGGGTACACCGTTTAACGAACGAGCACCACCACGCAACCGATGGAATCGTGAGGAGTATTCATGCTGTATGTTGCTATCGGCATCTCGTTGCAGCAACGTTCGGCCGACGCTGATTCCTGCAGAGGTGCTCAGCGAAATTGCTAAATCGGGATGCTCTTCGACACCGAGGAAAATGGAAGTTGATTCGCGATGCTCTACCGTGAGCGGATCCAGAATGAAGCCATGATCAATACAAAACCCACGCTCCATGGGTAGCTGCTCTTCAGGTAGGGCACGAAGCTGGTAAATTATTTTTTCAAGCTGATCGATTTGCGTTGGACGCCGAAAATCAGCCTTGAAATCATAGCTGATGTCCTCTGATCTAACCAAAGCGTCGATTGCTACCGTCTCTGAAATCATCTCTTTCCCAGAACTTATGAGAGTTGTCCATTTCCGGTCAAACATGAATATTTTCCCATGTATCTTATCCCTTTTGACTTCACGCTCGACTTCAATTGAGGCTCCTCCGCGTTCGTTTTGGCTGCTTGTCAGCATGTCTTTTCTTTTCTGAATTCGCAGGCGAAATTCTTCATCACTTTCTTGAATAGTCGAAACACACCATCCAGCGATAGACGAAGGACGATAGGTGACTACAGCATGCCGGGGAACATCCACGACAAATCGTCCGACGCAGACTGATTTTATCGGCATCAAGGCAATTTTTTCGTCCATTTTTGGTACCTTTGTTCGATGATTTAAACCCGAAAAAGCCGCCAGCGCGCATAGACAAAACATGGCAACAAAAGTGATTCTTATGTACGGCGGGCTCATATAACTTTTTGAAGGAGCTTTACTATGAGATGCTGAGTCAAGGCTAGCATCGCTTCATTTTTGTAAGCACCTTGATGGTCATAACCTAGTGTCTCAAATACATACGGAACTTTTCCTATTGGACCTTGGCCCGAACCGACCGGGACCGTACCGTCGCCAGGACTATCTTGGGTACTCGGTTCAAAAAATAGCATAGGACCTTTAGTTATCGAAACATTTCGAGCTCCGCCGAAAGTACGACTAGTGAAAACGCCGGTTTGCAGGTGGGCGGGTGCTACCGCCTTCGAAGATGTCGCGATCCACTGATAGTTGCCAAATGAGCGCTGCGTAGGATCTGCACAATAAAAAGCGGCAGTATTGGGATGGTAGTAAGTGTGAAGTAGCTTGGTATGAAATTTTTCTGCTTGATCAACAGCGCGTGCGACCTTTTCTGCAATCGCACCTTCGAATTTTTTGGCGGGGTCAGCTAAGGCGAGATCAATTGAGGTAGCCTGAGACTTACGGACACTTCCATTTGATAAACTTGTCAAAGGGAGTGAAAACATGAAATCAACAACATACACGCCGGAGTTCCGGGCCGAGGCGGTCAAACTGGTGCTGGCGC
>NZ_JAADJT010000033.1 GCF_011090165.1 Duganella aceris | reverse complement strand
TACAACCGCCAGCGGCGCCATTCGCGCCTTGGCTATGTATCGCCGGCGTCGTTCGCTGAGAATTTCAGAAAAAAAGCGCTGGCTGCTTGAAACGGACGTGTCCATTATTGACAGTACACCTCACTCTATCGAAGCTATGTCACCCCAATTACAAGACAGTTCTATCATCTGCGGAAGGTCGTCGGTTAGAGGCACGACATCGACTACGATGCTTCCGACTTCATCCCAGTCTTTCAAGTCATGCATCTCAGACGTTACTTTCAATACGTGCGTATCGAATAAGAATAACCAAACGCTGGACATACTGACATGAGTGGGATATTCCCGTCTATCGCAAGAAAATCCTCTTAATCCAGAATTTTTCAAAAGTTCAAATGCAGCTTCCCCAACAATTGGGAAGCTTTCAAAATCATTCATTGCTTCTCCCGTTTGAAACCATTCCAATTCAAAGACAGCTCTTGGCCGACTGTACTCTGTCCAGCCCACCGTCTACGACGCTTGCCACCCTACTGCAAGCACCCAATGGAGATCGGCAATTGCCATACGTAGGCGTCACCTCCCCGCTACTTGCATAGTTGTTTGTGCAGCTAGGAATTGCAAAGCGGGCAGCACGCGTTCAACCGCAACGCCCCTGACCGTGCTGTCTTCTGCATTCCCTCGGACCATGATCGATAAAAGCCGCCGTGAGAAGTCGCACACGGGCGAACCGCTGCTGCCGTGAAATGCGTCATGTCCTGGGTGGGCAACTGGCAATGAGAAGACGTGCTCCTCTTGCTCCGTTCGTAGATAGCTCAGACCGGGGAAAACAGTCATCTCTGACGCAAATACCCCTGGCGCGTGCATCTCGGTACGAACGCGCCCAGAGAAACCATAAATTTGATCTTGCTCGGGACAAGCGAGCGTTGCGGCTTCAAATACGTGGTGAGGCCGCTTATCGAACAGCCCATGCGGGGTGCGGAATTCGTACCATGTTTCCAAATTCGCTGCGACTTGCGCGACACAAAGGTCAAGCAGGCGAAGTGAGGAGGTAGAACGTCGGCCCTCGCCAATATGGACGAAAGCGTTCGGCCTGTAAAATTCCAGTCGACCATCTGAATGCTGCTGCACTACTATTGCCCAGCCTTTAGAGTCGATCGTTGCTACATGCCCGGCCGTCACGAGAAAGCGCCGCCCCTCGAAGTCGAGCATCGTGCCTGAGCCGAACGCCAACACTTCCTCCCTCTCTCCAATGTGGACCAAAGGAATGCTGGTCAGTAACAACCAATCGCGCCAATCGCTGCCCTGCTCTGGTGTAACTTGCATAAGTGAGCCTATTGTTGGACTGAGTGCAAGGTTAGAGCACAAGCGTGCTAACGGATTAATTTAATGTCAACCTTTGGTTTGCCGTACGGTAGGCCGCAATACGCCCCCTTGAGCATCGCAATGCCAAGGAGTCTATGAACTAAGGCCACTTGCTTGCGGGAATACCTGGAAGATGTAGGTGGCCTTCTCCCATTCTTTATCAAATTCCATCCGATAGCTCCACTCGCGGTGCCAGGTTTTACTGTTCAGGGCTTGCTGCAGCTTACCATGCACGACCTTAGGATCATGAACGTAGTAATACAGTTCTCGCTTCCCGTTCCATGTACTGCGTGCCAAGAAAAGCGCATTGACAGATCCGCTCATGGTTCTTCCGCCCATCACTACGAGACTTAATTCGTCAACCATCTCAAACAGGAGCTCGCTCTCGCGTGGCGAAGGCATCCCGTTATCGATTAGATATTGAGCTTCTAGCGTTATGCATAAGTACCAAGGAAAAATCGAATGATGGGGGAAGCTAAGTAATCCCTCGTTAATTGCGATGACTTCAGGAAGTCCGTCGCGTCTAACATTAAACAATTCCTCGACTTCATCGGGAATTGAAATCTCTACTTGATCTGTCGCTGGAACAAAGTTGTTCATCGATATGGTTCTTCGCTAGGTCAGCTTATGGCCGTGAGCGGCATCATTCGGCGAATTCATCGGATTTGTCTGCGCTATACTTGATTATTGATAACCGTTAGCCTTGGCGTTTGCCACACATTCATCGAACCGCGACTTGCCGACAGATGACGAACCAACCCAGTACCGACCTGTTTACAGATGATTGTTCCACCATTGGCATTGTTCAACGTCTGCTCCTACACTGGTACGAAGGCACATCCACTCAACATTATTGTAAATATTATCGAATTAATCGTTTTCATTGTCGTGCCCCTTTTAATCCCTGCCTACTCATTAAATCCCCTACGGTTTCAAGCTGCGCGTGTAACTGCATACTCGTGTCCAAAGCAAGCTGATAAGGTCCGCTCAAGCCCGATGCGAAAAAACTGAGCACAAGTTGCTAACGACGGTGACATAAAGTCCTTCTGATGATTCTTGAAACGATTCGCCCAATTAGTGGCCGTCCGGTATTGGCCGAAGTCGGCCTATCATTTGCTCAGTGCCACCGGTTTCTCACGATCTTGAAGATGCTCTGCACACACATATCGCAACTCCGCCACTGGCATCTTCTCGGTCTCCCGTAGTAGCAACTGCAGCTTATTTTGGAACTCAGGGTCAGCCTCCATTTTTGCATAAGCCCTCGGATTCTCAGCAACCATTTTAGAAAGCGTTGCTCTGTAGCTTGGAGCATTTTCCGGAAATTTTTCAGAACACACCTGAGAAAATCCGGCAACGAGTATATAGAACGGATTTGGCCCGCAATCTTTAATCGCAGCAGGGCATTGGCTTAGCGCAACAGCACTTGGGGCCAGCAATGCTCCAGTCAGCCAAGTTATGAATTTCTTGGTCATATTTTTGTTCAATCCAACGACTGCTGTTGGCCGACGGCAGCCTCTGGTGCGTTAACTATGCACAAATACGATGTGTTCTTTGTTCCTATCATCGAGCACGTAGGAACAGACATACATCCGGAAATTCTCCGCTACATAAACCTCTGTACGGAACTCAATAAGCGCAACCACATCAATACGATGACGCTTCAAATGTTCGTGTAAGCAGGCTCGGTAAGCTATCACGCATTTTCTAACCCTTGGAGAAAACCTGAATAGCTCCTCTGTCGTTGCAGGTATCCAATTGATGGTTACCTTCGCACCGCGCCGCGCCCTTGCCATCTCATAAACGTCCTCGAAGACAAAGCCAGCATCGACGTAATTCATCCCACTCATAAACGAGTGCGACCAGTTGTGAGCCATCGAGCGTATAGATTTGTATTTCATCCAGTTTTCTTCGTGACAGGCTGCTTTTGGCCGAACACTGCCAATAATGATAAGAATAACATCTTACTCAAGTGAAAGGTTCACGCTTTGTCACGACTACTGCAATGTCGACACTAATACACAGGCACACTCAGTAACGAAATCTCGGAAGTCCCCCCGCTATCTACTTCCAATCAACGTCCCAGATAAACTGCGGTAATTTGCTCGCGGCCGTGTCCCATTTCTTCTGATATAAGTAGGCGCGCAGAAAGATCGCGCTGCTTTTGTTCTCCGGTTAGTTGGGAGGAGCGAGGACCACCGCAGGCCGGGCTTTGCCAGCCGGTGAGCTGGTGGTAGCGCTCCTGAGCATAGTGGTGGCGGAGTCCATGTACGCCGTGGATTGCGGCTTTGTCGCATTGGGCGCGGAAGCGTTGTAGATGATCTCGGTAGCGTAGGCTCGCTGGGATCAGGTGAGATAGCCCCCTGATTCACCGTACACGGCCTATGCGCTATTCTTACGGATAGGAATAGGACTGTGCATATGACTAGGAACAAGCAAACAATCGAGGTTGTAACGGTAAGCGAAGAGCGCC
>NZ_JAADJT010000032.1 GCF_011090165.1 Duganella aceris | reverse complement strand
ACAGGACCGTGAAACAACTCTGCGCCGATGATAGTGCTGCAACCAGTGTGAAAGTAGGTTATCGTCAAGCTAGTTATTAGAAAAAGCCCCTTCCGGTGATCCGGTCGGGGCTTTTTTGCGTTTACATGCTTATAAAAAAGGTATCATTGGCTTCTTTGTAATGAGGGAGTGTTTATGAAAATTACCACTAAAGTCGTCTCTCTGTGCTCGGTAGCGGTGCTGCTTGCGGCGTGCGGCGGTTCCAACACCGAATCGGCGGCGCCTAAAATCGCCACGCAAGCCATGCGCAGCGGTGCTCCTTCGCCGACCTCCGTTTATTACGAGCTGGTAGAGAGTCTTTACCTGGGCTTTTTTGGACGCCCCGCCGATGCGCAGGGGCTGATTTTCTGGAGTGCGGCCTTCAACAGCAAGCAACTGCCGGCAACGCTCACGGGCTTAATCGAAGGCTATTCAAATAATACCGACATCAAGGCGATCGTCGACGCGTTCGCCGACAGCGCCGAATCAAAGGGCTTGTATGTCGCGAATAATACGTCGTTCATCAATGCCGTTTATTTAAATGTCTTCAACCGGAACGCCGAGGCCGCCGGGAACGAATTCTGGTCCGGTTTTCTTGCGCGCGGCGAGCTTACCCGCGCCCAGGCGGTCCTTTGGATACTCAACGGCGGACAAAACGACGACGCTTTAATCACATCGAAGAAAATCCAGGCCGCGACGGCGCTGACCTTGTCCCTGGTCACCGACGCGCAGAAAGACACCTACAGCGGCGATCGCATGAACGAGGCTGCGCGCGCGCTGCTCGCCACGATCACGGCCACGACCGACCTGGCTGCTTTCTATGCCGACATCAACGCCTTCGTCGCATCGCTGACGAGCAGCGACTCCTCCTTCCCTGCGGTATCGCGCTACGTCGGCTATCACTATTTGCAGGATATGAGCAATGCGCCGGTGTACGCCGCCAACTACAGTTACAGCTCGGGTGGCATTGTCGGCGTGATCGGCAACGGCAAGCTGACTTATGGCGTGACGCCGCAAACGGTGACGTGGTCGCGCGATGCCACCACTCGCGCGTTGACCTTCTCGGCACCCTTCGTCGCCAGCGCCAACCTGCCTGCGACGGCTTTCCCGCCGGCGCTCAGCATGCTGTGCACCGCCTCCGGCGCCGATGCCAATGCGGTCAAGTCGACCGATGTGCTGATCGCGCGCTCGGCTGTCCAATTGCTGGACGCCGCCGAACTCGCGGGGCAGACCTTGTCGGTGTATCGTGAAAATTGCGCCATCGGCGGCAGCAACGTGCAGTCCTTCGTGTTCGACGCGGCCGGCAATGGCAGGTTCGCTTCCGGGTCCGGCGTGCTGACGCTGGATGCCAAGACTGTGACCGCCGCGATGAACGGCCGGGTGCTGCTGGATCTGGTCACAGGCAAGTACCTGGTGTTCTCCGCCTACAGCTATCGCCGCAACGATGGCACGCTCGGCTATGCCATCGTCCAGCATCTGGGAAATCATTTGACGGCGGTGAACGACGGCGTGCTTGCCGTCTGGTCGCAGGAATAAGCGCGGCGCTTATTTGAGCGGCGCCGACATCGGCAGCGTCAGCGTGAAGCGGGTGCCGCCGCCCAATTCGCTGTCGACGTGGATGGCGCCGCCGAGGATTTCGGTGACGATGTTGTGCACGATGTTCAGGCCGAGCCCGGAGCCGCCGACGCCCATCTTGGTGGTGAAGAAGGGATCGAAGATGCGCGGCACGTCGGCGGGCGCGATGCCGACGCCATGGTCTTCCACGCTCAGCGTGACCCAGCCGTGCGATGACAGCTGCGCCGCGACCGCGATCAAGCCTTCTCCACGGCCCTCGTAGCCGTGCACGATGGCGTTGTTGATCAGGTTGGTGATGACTTGCCCCAGCGGCCCCGGATAGCTCTCCATCATCAGCTCGGCCGGCACCTGCTGCCGGATCACGAACGGCGTGCGTTTGATGGTCGGCTGCAGCGTCAACAAATTGCCGGCGATGACTTCGCCCAGCAAAAAGCTGCGCCGCTGCGAGCTGGTCTGGTCGACCGCGACCTGCTTGAAGTTGGTGACGATGTCGGCCGCGCGATGCAGGTTGCGGCTCAGGATGTCGACCGACAGCCGCGCATTCTCGATGTAATGCGCGAACTCCTTGCGCGTGACGCCGCCGTCCGACAAGTGACCGCCGATCTCGGCGGTCTGCATCTCGAAAGTGGTGGCGGCCATCAGGCTGTTGCCGATCGGCGTGTTGAGTTCATGTGCGATTCCGGCCACCAGCGCGCCCAGGCCGGCCAGCTTTTCATTGCGCACCAGGTCTTCACGCGCCTTGGCCAGCGTCGCCACCAGCTCCTGCAACTCGCGGTTGGCGCGGCGCAGCGCCAGATGGGTGTTGATACGAGCGAGCACTTCCTCGATTTGAAACGGCTTGGTGATGTAGTCGACGCCGCCGGCATCGAAGCCCGTGACCTTCTGCTTGGGATCGGTGAGGCCGGTCATGAAGATGACCGGGATGTCCTTGGTGTTCTTGCCGGCCTTGAGGCGGCGGCAGGCTTCGAAGCCGTCGATGCCGGGCATGACCACATCGAGCAGGATCAGGTCCGGCTCCGCGAACTCGGCGCGCATCAAACCTTCGGCGGCGGTCTGCGCCAGCACGATCAGGAAACCGTGCCGCTCCAGCCGGTCCAGCAGCGCGCCGAGGTAGGATGGAGAATCGTCGACGATCAAGATCGTCGGCATCGGCACTGCGGGCATCTCGCTCTGGTTCATCTGCCGGCCTGAGGATGTTCACGGTGCCGACAGTATAGTCACACAGTTAAAACAAATTCAATCCCTTCAACATCACCGCCAGGATCAGCAACGGCGAGACGTAGCGCAACAGGAACAGCACCACGCGCGCGTTGCCGCCATTGGCCAGCGTGCCGTTGTTGGCGATGGCGCGGGTGAAGTTGGCGCTTCCCCATACCCAGCCGACGAACAACGCTATCAAGATGCCACCCAGCGGCAACAGGACGTTGGACGAGACGAAGTCGAACAGGTCGAACATATTCATGCCGAACAGCTTGAAGCCGGCCAGCACATTGTTGGTCAGCGCGCAGGTCGAGCCCAGCAGCACCAGGCTTGCGATGGTCAGCAGCGTCGCTTTCGGGCGGCTCAGGCCGAGGCGCTCGTGCAGGATCACCACCGGCACTTCCATCAGCGACAACATGGCGCCGGTGGCTGCGACCGAGGCGAGCAAGAAGAAGGCGATCATCAACAACTGACCGCCCGGAATCTGCGAGAACACGGCGGGTATGGTGATGAACACCAAGGCCGGACCGGCCGCCGGCTCGAAGCCGAAAGTGAACACCGCCGGGAAGATGGCGATGCCGGCCAGCATGGAGACGCACAGGTCGGCGGCCATCACACGCAGCGTGGTTTGTGGAATATTCTGGTCGTCGCGGAAGTAGGAGCCGTAGGTCATCATCGTGCCCATGCCCAGCGACAGCTTGAAGAACGCCAGGCCCATCGCGGTGAGGATGACGCCGGAGGTGATCTTGCTGAAGTCCGGGCGGAACAGGAAGGCAAGGCCATCCGCCGCCTTGTCCAGCGACAGGCTGACCGCGCATAGCAGCAGCAACAGCAGGAACAGGATGGGCATCAATTTCTTGGCGATGCCTTCGATGCCCTTGGTCACGCCCATCAGCAGGATGCCGCCGATGAATGCCAGCACCGCCCATTGCCACAGCAGCGATTGCACCGGATCGCCGATCAGCGCGCCGAATGCGCTTTCGGTGACGTGGCGGTCGCTACTGAGAATGGAGCCGCCGATGGCTTTGAATACATAGGCGAACACCCACGCCACCACTTCGGAATAGAAGGACAGGATCAGGAAGGCGGCGGCCATGCCGGCGACGCCGACCAGCCACCATGGCAGCGATTTTTTCGGCGCCAGGTGTTGCAGCGCGGTGATGGGATTGGCCTTGGCGGTGCGGCCCATGGTGATCTCCGCAATCATGACGGGCAGGCCGATGAGCAGGGTGGCCAACAGATAGATCAACAGGAAGCCGGCGCCGCCGTTGGCGCCGGTCAGATAAGGAAACTTCCAGATGTTGCCAAGGCCGACGGCCGAACCCAATGTCGCCGCGAGCACGCCGAAGCTGGAGCTAAAGCCGCCACGCTTGATGGTCTTGTTATTCATTGCTGCCTTCTGCCGTTTCAAAAAGCGGCGATTGTAGCAGTTGGAAAAATAAGCCTTGCGGATATCGCGAGCGCTTTGTTATAGTTCGCTCCCTCGCAAAACGACGCATGCAAATGCAGAGTGCGCGAGAAAAAGAAGGTTGACGAAACGAGCTAAACGCTTCATACTCTTTCTTCTTCGCTGACAGACAAAACGCTTTGTCAGCACGCAGTACCGAATTGAAGTTCTTTAAAAATTAACAGTCGATAAGTGTGGACGTTTGATGTGAGTGCACACGGAGCTAGTCTCCGTGATACTTAAAATATCAAATGTTCACAAGAAGTAATGAAATAGGCGCTTCGCAAGAAGTGGCCTGTCAGTATTTTGAGTGAGCGACCCGTCAGCAATGACGGTGACACGAAAGTGTCAAATAAA
>NZ_JAADJT010000031.1 GCF_011090165.1 Duganella aceris | reverse complement strand
ACAGGACCGTGAAACAACTCTGCGCCGATGATAGTGCTGCAACCAGTGTGAAAGTAGGTTATCGTCAAGCTAGTTATTAGAAAAAGCCCCTTCCGGTGATCCGGTCGGGGCTTTTTTGCGTCTTGACATATACTCATGCGATGAACGAACACACCGCGCGAGATGTCATCCTGGTCCAGTCCATCGAGACCGCCGACCAGAAAAAAGAAATCCTGAGCGACGACGACCGCATGTATGCCAGCCGCAGCGCGCGCGAACTGGCGCAGTGGGGCGCCGCCGACCGCAAGGCCGAAGTCACCGGCGAAGATTTCCTGCAGCAGCGCGCCGAGCAGATCCTCAAGCGACTGGCGGAACGCACACCGGCCTTCGCCGTCTTCCTCAAGCGGCGCCATCCGTTTGCGCCGTTGTGGTGGGCGCTGCCGCTGATCGGCCTATTGCTCGGCGCCGGCCTTGACCGCATCAGCGATCCGCATCGCGTCGATTTGCTGTCCGCGCCGTTGTTGCTGATCATAGGCTGGAATCTGCTGGTCTATCTGGGCCTGCTGGTCTGGGCCTTCATACCCGCGCGCCCGCGCGTGCCACGCAGCTTGAGCCTGCCGCGCAAGATGCCGCCGGCGTTGTCGACCGCCTTGCTGAACTTTATGCGCGAGTGGTCGCTGCTGAGCGCGAAGCTGACGTCGTCCAGGCTGAGCCGCACGATCCATCTGAGCGCCGCGACGTTCGCCATCGGCGCGCTGCTTTCGCTGTACGCGCGCGGCCTGCTGTCGCAATACGCGGCCGGATGGGAAAGCACGTTTCTAGATGCCGGCCAGGTGCACAGCCTGTTGTCGATGTTGTTCGCGCCGGCCACCGCGCTGTTCCACCTGCAGGGTTTCTCGCTGGCTGAGATCGAAGCGCTGCGCTTCCCGCAAACCACGGCGGCCGAGGGCGGCGCGCGCTGGGTGCATCTGTATGCGGCCACCGTGCTGCTGCTGGTGGTCGTGCCGCGCCTACTGCTTGCCGCGGTGTACGGCTGGCGCGCGACGCGGCTGACGCGGCGTTTTCCGATCGATCTGGCGCAGCCATATTTCCGCAAGCTGAGCGACGGCATGGGCATGGCCCAGGGCGGCATGATGCGCGTGCTGCCCTACAGTTTCACCGTCGACGAGGAACGTCATCGCGGCCTGGCGCAGATCGCCGTGATGCTGTTGGGCGAACGCGGCGGACTGATGTTGCGTCCGTCTATCGCGTACGGCGAGGAGCCGCAAGCCGGACTGCGCGACGATGCCGATGTCGCCATCACGGCGGCGCTGTTCAACCTGACCGCCACGCCGGAAACGGAAAACCATGGCGCCTTCCTTGATGACCTGGTGCGCACCGCGCCACGCGGCATCGCCGTGTTGCTGGACGAGTCCGGCTATCTGGACCGCATGGGGACGGAACGCCTGGCCGAACGTGTCGCGCTGTGGCGCGAATTCTGCCTGCATCACCGCACCATGGCCAGCGTCGTCAACCTGCGCGACCCGGCCGCGCATCCGCTGGACGCCGGTCTCACCTTGTCGGACGCCCCATGAGCACAACGATCCAACTGGCGCTGATCTCGCACACCAACAACGGCAAGACCACGCTGGCGCGCACGCTGATGGGCGTCGATGTCGGCGAGGTGCGCGACGCGGCCCACGTGACGATCACCTCGGAATCGCACACCTTGTTGGCGACCCCGCAGGGCGACGAACTTCGCCTGTGGGATACGCCTGGCTTCGGCGATTCGGTGCGCTTGCTCAAGCGGCTGGGGCAGTCCGGCAATCCGATCGGCTGGTTTTTGCGCGAAGTGCTGGATCGTTATCGCGACCGTCCGTTCTGGCTGAGCCAGCAAGCCCTGCGCGCCGCGCGCGACGCGGCCGATGTGGTGCTGTACCTGGTGAACTCGTCCGAAGATCCGCGCGACGCCGGCTATGTGCCGGCCGAAATGAAGATTCTGGAATGGCTGGGCAAACCGGTGGTGGTCCTGCTCAACCAGACCGGACGGCCGCGCCCGCAGGCGGAGGAGCAGGCGGAGCAGGCGCGCTGGCGCGATCATCTGCGCCAGTATCCGGTGGTGCGCGAGGTGCTTGCACTGGATGCGTTCGCCCGTTGCTGGGTGCACGAGCGGGTGTTTTACGAAGCGCTTGGCAAGCTGCTCGACGCGGAGCGGCAGGTCGGCTATGCGCGCTTGTTCGCAAGCTGGGAAGCCGGCAACGCGGCGCGCTACGATCAAGCGATGCGGCTGCTGGCGGTGCAGTTGCAGGCCGCCGCGCGCGACAGCGAAGCGGTGGAGGCCGATTCGAAGAGCATGCTGAAGTCCGCGCTGAAAGTGGTGGGCATCGGCAAGAATGAAGCATTGCAGCGGCAGGAAAAAGCGATGGCCACGCTGGTCGCGCGGCTGAACCTGGCCACCGGCGAGATGACGCGCGAACTGCTGATGCTGCACAAGCTGGATCCCGCCGAAGTCGCCACGATCAACGCGCGGGTGCGCGATCATTTCACCGTGCGCGCGCCGGTCGACCAGGCGCAGGCAGGCTTGCTCGGCGCGATGATTTCCGGCGCTGCCACCGGGCTTTCGGCCGATCTGATGGCGGGCGGACTGACGCTCGGCGGCGGCGCCTTGCTGGGCGGCGTGGTCGGCGCGGTGACCTTCGCCGGCGCGGCCTGGGGCTTCAACTCCAGCACTGATCGCGACCGGGCGACCATGCAGTTCACCGACGCCTTCATGCGCTCGCTGGTGGTGGCCGGCATCCTGCGCTACCTCGCGGTGGCGCACTTCGGCAGAGGGCGTGGGAATTTCGTCGATGCCGAGGCGCCGGCGTTCTGGCAAAGCGAAGTCGAGCAGGCGGTGGCGCTGCATGACGATGCGCTGGCCGCGCTGTGGAGGACCGCGCGGCGGGATGACGCCAGCGACCAACTGCAATCGCTGGTTCGGCGGATTGCTTCAGCCACGCTGGCGCGGCTGTATCCGGGCCAGGCGCTTTAAACCGCTCTTGCGGACTCCGCCGCCTGCACGCTCAGCACGCGCCGCATGGCGTTGGCTTCCTCACCCGGACTGCGGCCGAAGTAACGCTTGAACTCGCGGCTGAATTGCGACGGGCTTTCATAGCCGACCAGCGCCGATGCCGATTGCGCCGTCATGTCGTTGCGCGCCATTAGCACGCGCGCCTGGTGCAGGCGGGCCGACTTCAGGTATTGGATCGGCGAGCAATGCGTCACCGACTTGAAGTGCACGTGGAAGGCCGGCACACTCATCGCCGCCTCGGCCGCCAGCATGCCGACGTCGATGTCGGTGGCGTAGTCGGCGTGGATGCGGCGCAGCGCCTTGGCGATGCGGCCGAACTGGCCCTGGCTGGTGAGCGCGGCGCGCATCGCCGCGCCTTGGTCGCCCATCAGGGCGCGGTAGCAAATTTCCCGCACGATGCCCGGCCCCAGCACGCGCGCCTCCAGCGGCGAACTCAATGCCTCCAGCAGCCGCAGCACGGTGTCGCGCAGGCGCGTGTCCATGCGGGTCACCATCATGCCTTTCGGCATGGCGGGCACTTCGTTGTCGGTCTGGTCGATGGTGAACATCAGGTCGGCCAGCGTGGTGCGGTCGACGCGGATGCTCAAGCCGCGCAGCGGTTGGTCATCCGACGCGTCGGTGGTGCTGGTGAAGGGCATCGGCACGGCCACCACCAGGTAGTGGTCGGCGTCGAACTCCAGCACGTCGTTGCCGAAGTAGACCCGCTTGCCGCCTTGCAGCAGGATGGCGATGCAGGGGTCGTACATGGCCGGCGCCTTGGTTGATCCGCAGTTCGAGCGCGTCAGGCGCACGTCTTCCAGGTCGGTCATCGTATAGCCCTCGTTTGGCGCCAGTTGCTGGTGCAGGGCGATCATGCGTTCCACGGCTACTCCTTCATATGCTGATGAATAGGAATGATCCATGATTCACGCGTGGATCGCCACCATTGCATTGCGGATCTATAGGATTAGGCAAGAACTGCATAGGCATGTGCATTCGCAGCATGCGGATTCGTTCGTATGATGCAGCCTGGTGTTATTGCCATTGAAAGGACCGCATCATGACAGCTATTGCACAAACAAATCGAAAGGTGATTCTGATTGCCGGCGCCAGCCGGGGGAGCGGCCCGGCCACCGCGCGTCAGCTTGCGGGCGAAGGGCATCACGTGGTGCTGGGTGCGCTGCGCTCCAGCAAGTTGCAGGCCTTGGTGGCGGAGATCCGCAAGGCCGGCGGCTCGGCGGAATGGTATGCGCTGGACGTGTCGCGGCCGGAGCAGATGCGCGAGTTCCTGGCCTTCGCCGAGGACGTGCACAAGCGTGTCGACGTCGTGATCAACAACGCCTGATCGTTAGTCTTCGGAGAGCAGAACTTTTATCAGCGCATCGGCTGTCGCTTGTAATTCCGCCGGCGCATGGTAGATGCGCTCCATCACCACGTTGCCCCGCGTGAAGGTGACGATCAAGCGGGCCGCGTCTTTCGGCGGCAGCTTCAGCCGCGCCAATGCGTCGGGCGCCGACAGCCGCTGCTCCAGCACTTCCGCCAATCCTTCCAGCATGCCGCGCAACGCATTGCGCAGCGCTTCATTCATCGCGGTTTCATCGGTGGCGATCTTGGTCGTCAGGCAGCCGCGCGTCGGCGCCGACAGGGCGTCGTCCGGTTGCAGCACAGGTTCCGACATCGAGGCGATGACGTAGCCGAAGTAGTCGCGCAGCGCGACGGCGGGATCGTTCGCCGCCATGCAGGCGCGCACCGAGGCGATATAGCGCTGCCGGTAGCGCGCGAACGCCAGCAGGAATATCGATTGTTTGTCGCCATAGGCGTTGTACAGCGAGCCGCGCAGCACGCCGGTGGCCTGGGCCAGATCCTGCATCGAGGTGGCCGCATAGCCGCGCCGCCAGAAAACGTGCATCGCACGCTCCAGCGTTTGGTCTTCGTCAAATTGTTTTATGCCTGCCATGGCAGCGATTATCACCATTCTTGACATGGGTGTCAAGTTTGACTATGCTGTCAAACATGATGAGCACTCGTACCAAGGACATGCAATGAATATCGCTGAGAGTCGGGGCGCCACGGCGCGCGCCATTTTTGCCGGGCTGTGCGCGAGCCTGGTGGGTATCGGACTGGCGCGGTTCGCCTATACGCCGTTGATACCGCCGTTGATCGATGCGCACTGGTTCGCCGCCAAGGACGTGATCTATCTGGGCGCCGCCAATCTGGTCGGATATCTGATCGGCGCGCTGACGGGGCGGCCTATGGCCAGGCGCTTGAGCGCGCGGGTGACGCTGCGCGGCATGATGTTGCTGGTGTCGGCGGCGTTCTTCGCTTGCGCCTTCCCGTTGTCGGTGAGCTGGTTCTTCGGCTGGCGGTTGCTGTCCGGCGTGGCCGGCGGGATCATCATGGTGCTGGCCGCATCGACCGTGCTGCCGCATGTTCCGGCCAACCGCAAGGGCATGGCCAGCGGCGCGATCTTCCTCGGCATCGGCTTGGGCATCGCCGCATCGGGCACGGTGGTGCCGTTGTTGCTCGATGTCGGGTTGCGCCAGACCTGGCTCGGACTTGGCGCGCTATCGCTGTTGTTGAGCATTGCCAGCTGGGGGTGCTGGCCGCACGCCATCCACGCGGCGACGCCGGTGCGCGGCGCCGAACCGATGGCGAAAGAGGGCGTGCGTATGGAGCTGAATCTGCTGTATCTGCAATATGCGCTGATGGCGTGCGGGCTGGTGCCGATGATGATGTTTCTGGTCGATTATGTCGCGCGCGGACTGGGCTGGGGCACGCATACGGCCGCGATGTTCTGGATTGTCTACGGCGTTGGCGCGACGGTCGGGCCGATGTTTTATGGCGCGCTGTCGGATCGCATCGGTCCGGCGCGGACCAGTCAGTTTGCGCTGGCGCTGCAAGTGGCGGCGATCGGCTTGATGGCGTTGTCGATGAATCATGTGGTGCTGATCGCGGCCGCGCTCATTATCGGTACCTTCCCGCCGGGCATCGTGCCGGTCACGTTGAACCGTGTGCATCAGATCGTGCCGGGCGACGCGCATGCGCAGAACGCCATATGGAGCAAGGCGACAACCATCTTCGCGCTGTTCCAGGCGGTCGCCGGTTATAGCTACTCGTATCTGTTCGCGCGGAGCGGCGGCGACCATCGGCTGTTGATGGGGATAGGCGCCGGGGCGTTGCTGATTGCGCTGTTTGCCGAAGGCGCGAAGAAAATCCTTGCCAAGCCGGCGAGCGCCTTGCTATAGTTCGCCCCCTCGCAGAACAACGCATGCAAATGCAGAGTGAAGCGGGAAAAAGAAGAGCTTGACGAGATGTACGAAACGCCTCATAATCTTGCCTCTTCGCTGAAGAACAAAACGCTTCCTCAGCATGCAACACCGAATTGAAGTTCTTTAAAAATTAACAGTCGATAAGTGTGGACGTTTGATGTGAGTGCACACGGAGCTAGTCTCCGTGATACTTAAAATATCAAATGTTCACAAAAAATATAGGATGCTTCGCAAGAAGCAGCCTGTCAGTATTTTGAGTGAGCGACCCGTCGCAAGACGGTGACACGAAAGTGTCAAATAAACAGAGATTAAACTGAAGAGTTTGATCCTGGCTCAGATTGAACGCTGGCGGCATGCCTTACACATGCAAGTCGAACGGCAGCGCGGGGCAACCTGGC
>NZ_JAADJT010000030.1 GCF_011090165.1 Duganella aceris | reverse complement strand
TCCGCATTCGTCGTTGAAGTTGAAATCTCCTCGCATGTTCAGGAGGGAGCTGGCGCGCCGGGCTCAAGAAAGCGGCGCTAACTAAGCGATAGGACGTGTCCGGTTATACGGGGGCAAGATCAGTCAAACGACTGTCGCCTGCCTGTCTCTTTGCAAGTAGAAATAAAAAAATCAGCCAAGTCTGGAAGTTTTGCTGAGCGACTACGCGACGCAGCGATTTGAGGTTGTTCGATGTCGACTGAGTATTCTCACCAACGCCGCCACCTGTTCTCGCCGACCACCGCCACTTGTTCTCGCTCATCGCCGCCGCCTGCTCTCATAAGTCGCAGCCTCACGCAGCGCATGCGGTCACTGCCGCGCTGGGGGATAATGTTGCCTAAAAATTGCCATGACCAAAAGATTTGCTATCCGGACTTGATATTTTAATTTTAGCAAGTACTATTAAGCCTTTAACATTGGCTTGCTAAATATTTATGCTTAATCGTTTTCAGGGTGAAGATGGCCGTCGACTGCGCGTGGAAGCGCTGCTGACGCAGAAAATGGTCGGCGGCAATCGCCAACTTGCGGAGCAGTTGGCTGAAGAAGTCGAGCTCCGTGCAGTTGAGCCTGGAGAAGTTTTGATTAACCAAGGCGACACCGACAACGATGTTTTCATGATCTTCGCTGGCCGCATGGATATTCTGGTCAATGGCCGTGTCGTCAACCGGCGCCAAGCCAATGACCACGTAGGCGAAATGGCTGCAGTAGAACCTTTGCAAAAACGCGCTGCAACGGTCTTGGTCACGGAAGCGGGTGTGGTGGCCAAAATATCGGAAGCTGTTTTGTCCAGGTACGCTTCACGCTATCCTGAAATTTACCGTTGCTTGGCACGCGAACTGGCACGCAGGTTAGAGCAACGCAACGCTATGGTTAGCGCCACTAGGGAGAAGGTGCGAGTGTTTATCATTTCGTCGGCCGAGTGCAGGGCCGTCGGCCGAACCATCCAAAACGCTTTCGCGCGCGAACCATTCACTACCGTAATGTGGACCGACGACGTGTTTAAAGTTGCTAACTACACACTGCAGAGTTTAGAAGACGAGGTCGATAAATCCGATTTTGCGATCGCAATCGCTCACGCCGACGATGTTACTGAGAGTCGCGGCAAAGCATGGCCGGCACCGCGCGACAATGTCATTTTTGAGCTCGGCCTGTTTATGGGCCGGCTAGGCAAAGAGCGCGCGATTTTGATGGAACCTCGGGACCTAGATGTGAAGCTGCCCAGCGACCTTACCGGTATCACTACAATTCCGTACCGCTATGCCAAAGAGGACACGGCGGCGATTATGGCGCCCGCCTGTAACGCACTGCGCGATCATATTATGCGCCTTGGACCAAACAATTGAACATACGGTGACAGCGTGAGCCTGAAGAAAAAGCTTGATGAAGACGTCCAGAAGACCTTCCGGGAGCAATGGGAGGTCCAGGTCACATCCTCGGTGCCAGCGGCGGAGGACCTCCGCTTAAATTCGAATCATGCTAAAGATCTGGAAACTGCAACGGTACTTTATGCTGACTTAAACGGGTCTACGAAGATGGTCGACCAATACGACTGGAGGTTTAGTGCCGAGGTGTATAAAACTTTCTTGCGCTGCGCTGCCGATATCATCCGCGCCGAAGGGGGGGCAATTACGGCCTACGATGGTGATCGGATCATGGGCATTTTCACAGGCGAGACAAAGAATACAACAGCCGTTAGATGCGCATTAAAGATTACTTTTGCGGTACGCGAGATCATTCAACCAGCTCTGAAGAACCAGTACCAAGGCAATGACTTCACCGTTGGGCACATAGTAGGCATCGACACCAGCCGCCTGCGTACAGCACGAACTGGGGTGCGAGGTGACAACGACCTGGTGTGGATCGGTAGAGCCGCGAACTATGCTGCGAAGCTGACTAGCGTTCCGGGAAAGACCATATGGATCACTAATACGGTCTACGATGCGATGAATGACACCGTCAAGTATTCCAATGGCCAGAATATGTGGGCGCAGCACACGTGGAATGATATGGATAACGTCACCATCTATGGCTCCACGTACCAATGGCGTATAGATTAGGCCTATGTCATTCCGCTAGCGGCATTGGCGACTACCTCATCCTGCGGTTTATGGACACATCCAAGCAAGGAGAGACGCGACAACGAACGACAGCGAGAGAAATGTAAAAACTGCGGATCGGAAGACCCAGTTCGACTTCCGCTGTATCACTTGAGATATTGAGTGATGTTGTTCTAAGGCTTCATAGGCAAATGCCTCGGTATTCAGGCATCTAAACTCTTTCACCATATTTTTCAACCCATCCTTGCCATATTTTTTGGAAATATATCCGTAAAAGCTTAAGGGCTTGTATTCAGCTATCCAAGGGCTTTTTTTTCCGACTAGAACTGATAAGCTTTCCCTGGGCGCAATAACAAGCATCGCCGATAGCAACGCGATTAGCGACGACAGAGTGGCGGAAAGACCGAAATATTGCGCTGCTCCTTGCCACTTATCGATTTTCAAGCTTCCCCATAAAAAGGCCAGAATGCCAGCGTTCATTGCCGAGAAGAATGTGCCTTTTGAATCCATAACGGACGTCCACTTGCGGCCGATCTCGGCGTAGCTCGTGTATAGCTTCAGGCGCTCATCTTGTGTCATTGCTGGTGGTAAGGCCTCGTTGTCGTCCACTTTGCACTCCAGATATTTTGAGATCTTACAAGTAGAACATATTCCGAACATGTAGCGCTAGTTTCGCCTAAGCAACTGCAGGATCGCACTTGGATCGCGACCAAATTAAATAAAGTTGCCTTGTAAAAATTTATTAATTGATTTTTATAAAAAATAATTTCCTGGCGTTCTTGATTCATTGGGTTTCGGCCCAACGTGCACAGTTGTCGTAGTGTCTAGACGATCGGGATTTTTGATAAATACCAAAGCTGGGGGAAGTATGGTAAAGCGGACGTGGGATGAGGCCCGAGCGAAGAAACGCATTGGGACGCGTATTGACGAAGTCGAGACTGTTACCATTAAGGAATACGTACGAACCACGGACCTCGCTGGTCTGGCTAATGGCGTCGCGTACCGAGTCGACGGTGTCCATCTTTACATCGACATATTGAACATCGATGAGATGCTGAACGTAACCGTCACTGAAGGGGAGCGCTCGCACCAGCGGACGTTGCGATTCCTGAATCTACACTACCGTGCCGTTCGCAATATCCTGCTCGACGTAGACGCAATCGAAGTCGACTTCCATAATCAACGCTTGCATGCCGTGTTTGCTAAGCCGTATGGTGACGAAAAGGCCCGTGTGATGAAGGCGGTCGCAACGGCGCAGCTAATCCGTGACGTGCTGGCAAAAACAGGTGAGGACGGGGATGATCCGCTTCCTGCGGCGAAGACCCGCATTGGCATTGATTCGGGCAAGGCGCTGGCGGTGAACAACGGCCGACGCTCCAGCCGCGAGCCTCTGTTCCTGGGGAATCCCGCTAATCAGGCGGCTAAACGGGCCGGTGGAAGTGTGGCAGGCATTTACATGACGAACAACGCCAGGGTGTCGGCAGGCTGGGATAAAGTTCTGGAAGTGGATGTGACTGCAGTAACTTCTGCACAAATCACCGAGGCGCAACAACATGCCGCCCTTACGGTCACCGTCGATCAGGTGGTCGAAAAATGGGAAGATGAGTTGGAGAACAGCCCGATTGGCAGTTTCATTTTCTATCGCCACACCCCCCCCTTCCAGTCATTGGAACTCGAAGACTTGACGCCGGCCAATTCCCGTCGCCAAGAGAGCGTATCGCTGTACGCAGACATCGACAATTTCACACGCTACGTCGCCGACCGTGTGGACGATGATAAGAAAGCTGAGGACGTGGTCAGGACGCTGCACGTGCTGCGCGGCGAACTGGACAGCGTTTTGCATGAAGACTTTGCCGGTAAGAAGATCCGTTTTATTGGCGATTGCGTCCATGGAATTCTGGTTGAGGGCACCTCGCAAAACACCGACGACGCGGAAACAGCAAAGAACGCGATTCTTTGCGCTGCCGCAATGCGCAGCAGCTTTAATCTAGCCCTGGATGAATTGAAGGATTCGAGTATCGATGCCGCTGACTTGGGTTTGCAGATTGGCTTGGAGCACGGGATCACGTCGGTTACGCGCCTCGGCATTAAGGGCGAGCGAGTGCGTTGTTGTATTAGCCGATCTGTACTGAAATCTGAAGAGGAGCAAAAGCGATGCGCTGGGCGTCAAACCGCGATAGGGCCAAAACTCTACGATAATGCGCCCGAGCCCTTTCAAAACCTGTTTGGCTCATCACGACGTCGCAGTGACTTCGACTACGCTGTGGCCATAGATGCACTGGAACCTAAAGACGATTCAAAAAAAAGTTCCGCCTCTATTGGCTCTAGTCTCTCCAAACCGGCATTGTCAACCGCCGCCAGCGCAGGCTTCGCATTTAATGCTAGTGCTGCGCAACCGTCCAGGAGCCAACGAGGCTTTTCCTGATGTGGTTCCTGCATCCGGATGGCCGGCTCCAGCAGGAGCAACGCGTCTTAGCCGATTTGGTCGCTGAGGGCTGGCTAAAGGAGGTTGAGTGGCATATCGACGAAGAGAAAAAGACGGTAACCGTTGACGTCGACGTGCTTGCCGGCGAGAGGTGGTGGGAGGCTCGAATCGTCTACCCTTTCATCTATCCGTACGCGCCGCCGCAGGTGATGCCGCGAGCGAAGGAGCGTTGGTCCTCACATCAGTGGGGCCGCGGCGAATTGTGCCTAGAGATACGAGCGGACAACTGGTATCCAGGTTTGAATGCAGCAGACATGATGCGTAGCGCGCGCAAGTTACTTGGGACCGAATCGACGCTGGACGAGGCCGGCGTGCCACTTGAGGTATTGAGTGATCACCGCTTCACAGAAGGCCAACGCCTGGCGTGGGAGCCGATGAGGCTCTTACTGACTGACGATCTTGTCGCCGAAGCTCAGCGCCGTGGAGAGGTCGTAAGCATTCTCGAATTGTCGCGGGTTCAACATGATTTGGCGTTGGTTTTTACTGGCGTCTCACTGCTGGGTGATCGGCATTTTGACGAGTGGATTGATGGTGGGCTGCCGAGACAATTTCGCACGGATAGCATCGCCATTGCGCGCATCGCAAACCTGGTAGAAGGTGGCGCCGCTTATCTTGCGCTGACCGATGACAATTGTGCGCCAGATGTTCTATGGAAGCATTTCTCCGATATCCCTTTCGATAGCCCCAAGGTCGTGGTGGGTATGCTACCCAGCAAGATCCTTGCTAAGTTTTTGGGTCCAACCGAAATTATTGATATGGCTATCATTCCTATGGATAACCAACAACGTTCACCCGCCCGCAACGATGCGCTCAATGGCAAACGCGTTGCAATAGTTGGATGCGGCTCGATGGGAAGCAAAGTAGCTGCTAGCTTGGCGCGATGCGGTGTGACTGATTTTCTTCTTTTTGACGGTGATGTGTTAAAGCCGGGGAATTTGGTACGCAACGAGCTTGACTGGTTCGAGGTCGGTGCGCATAAAGTCGACGGCGTGATTAGTCGGCTCCGGGCGATCAATCCAAAAGTTCAGGTCGACAGTTGGAAGGGACGTCTAGACGGCCAGCACTCCACTGCGACGATAGTTGCGGCCCTTGAGAAGCTCGCTAAATGCGATCTAATTGTCGAAACATCTGCTAACGGGCAAGGATTTGCCGCATCCGCCGCTGTGGCGTCACAAGCGAAGATTCCGATGGTCTGGGGACGGGTGTTTGGTGGCGGTTATGGCGGTTACGTAGTACGCTCCAGGCCTGGTATCGAATCCCCGCCGCTCGAAGTTCGACATCAGGTATACACAGCGATGACTGATCCTTCCTTGCCTAAGCCACCTGACGATAGCGACATCGACTATGGAAGCGAAAATGACGAACACGAGGCGATGATCGCCGATGATGCAGACGTTTCTATCCTTTCTGGATATCTATCCAGGCTGATTATCGACACGCTTCGTCCCGTGGCGGAATCGGATTATTCAGAATCCGCTTATCTGATCGGTTTAAGGAAAGAGTGGATTTTTGAGACGCCATTCGAGACGCGGCCGATTAGCTTGCCGCGCGTTGATTAATAGGCGTCCCATGATTGAAGTAACGTTAAGTGCGAAGTGTGCCCGCAAACTGAAAAAGGAGCTACGCGCTGCAGGGCGAAACGAGATTGGCGGGGTGCTCGCCGCCGAACAGATAGCAGACGGCAAATTTTTGGTTCGATCCCTGTCCGTTCAAAGAGATGGAACGCCTACTTCGTTTACCAGAGCCCCATCGCAGCACAGAAAGTTTATTCGTCGCTTCCATCTGTTGACGGGGTGCCAGCCGCAGCGTTTTAACTATCTAGGAGAGTGGCATTCACATCCAAGTTTTTTGGCACTGCCCAGTCGGCCTGATATTTTTCAAATGCACGCCGAAATAAATGATCCCGAACAAACGGCATCGTTCTTGGTGCTGATGATCGTTAAGCTGGGACACGATGCCGTACTGGTTGGCTCGGCGCATGCTTTTCGCAGGGGCCACAATGCTGTTCGAGTTTCTCTGAAGGCTGAACCTGGCACAAAGGTTCGCGAAGAGGGTGCGGTTGTAGCTCCAGGTCCTAGCCGAACGCTACGCCGCTTCAACGGTTGAAGTGTAGTAGTTCCGATTTGATCTGACAGTAAGGCCTTGCCAAAGGGTGGGGTTACCCGGTTTGATAGAGGTGCGAATCTTTATTAAACCAGCGCGCAAGCGCCAAGGAGTAACCCCATGAGCA
>NZ_JAADJT010000003.1 GCF_011090165.1 Duganella aceris | reverse complement strand
CGTGAGCGAGTCTGCGGGGATATGCGGTACCAGTTCTTTGGCAAACATCATCTCATTGGTCGCGTAAGGACCAAAGGCCGCGTTGCGGATCAGATACGTTGGCAATGCAGTGAGCGTGACGCCGCGTACCTGTGGGTAGCTGGCGACGGTCTCACCGGCATAGTTTTGCGCACCGAAATGAGTGCGGTTTTCGACCGTATCATGGGTGCGCAGGATGGTGCCATCCATCGCAAATAGCTGTAAGCCCTTGAATGCATATGCTTGCCGATCCTGGGCGGACCAAGCCAGTGCCGACCGCTCGAACAACCATTGCAACGGCTCGGCCCCCAGACGCTGGCGCGCCTGTGCGACGGCGCTCTTCGTGACGAATGGCTGCTCTTTATCCGGCAATGCCAAGCCCAAATCATCCAGGACTTCACCAATCGACTTGTGCCGATAAAGCGCCAGCGCGACAACAAGCCACACAACTTGCTCCGCCGGCAGCCGACGGTGGCGGATGCTCACTGCATGCGTGCACACAACGGCTTCCTCAATCCACTCAAATGGCAAGTGTTGACCCAGTCGCCTCCAATCAGGAGACTCCAGGCCGTTAGCGAGGAAATGGAGAGCGTCGTCGATCATCGCGACGCAGGTTAACAGCGATTGCCGATGTTTACAACCAATAAAATAAAAATGCCGTTCAGTCTTAACTGAACGGCATTACGCCGTCGGCGCGTTTTTCATTGGAGCGTCGTGAATTACTTGATGACTTCCACTTTGGTCTTCTTGCCGTCGGTGTAGGTGAACAAGGTCAGCGCGCCGTCCTTGATGTCGCCTTTCGGATCGAACGAGATCAGGCCGGTCACGCCCTGGTACTTGATCTTGTGCAGGAACGGCAGGTACTTGGCCGGCTGCGACGATTTGGCTTCCTGCATCGCGGTGGCCATGGTCATGATCGCGTCGTACACATACGGCGAATAGATCTGCACGTCGGCGTTGTACTTCTTCTTGTAGCGGGCGACGAAGTCGTCCATGCCTTTTTGCTGCTCGCCGGTCACGCCACCCGCTTCGGCGCAGGTCACCAGGCCGTTGACGGCGGCGTCGCCGGCCAGCTTGGCGAACGGCTCGGTGCAGATGCCGTCGCCGCCCATGTACTTGGCCTTGATGCCCAGCGCCTTCATCTGGCGCAGCAGCGGGCCGCCCACCGAGTCCATGCCGCCGAAGAAGATCAGGTCCGGATTCTTGCCCTTGATGGTGGTCAGGATGGCGTTGAAGTCGGTCGCCTTGTCGTTGGTGAATTCCTTGCTGACGATCTGCACGCCGGGCATGGCTTTCTTGGCGCCCTTGATGAACTCGTCCGCGACGCCCTGGCCGTAGGCGGTGCGGTCGTCGATGACGGCGATCTTCTTCGCGCCCAGCTTGCCGACCGCGTACGAGCCCAGCGAGCCGCCCAGCTTGGCGTCGTTGGCGACCACGCGGAACACCGAGTTGAAGCCTTGCTGCGTGTACTTGGTCTGGGTGGTGGCGGGCGAAATCTGCGGAATGCCGGCGTCGTAGTAGATCTTCGAGGCCGGGATCGAGGTGCCCGAATTCAGGTGGCCGATCACGCCGTTGACCTTGGCGTCGACCAGCTTCTGCGCCACCGCCGTGCCCTGTTTCGGATCGCTGCCGTCGTCTTCCAGTTGCAACACGAACTTGACCGGTTTGCCGTCGATCTTGAAGCCTTTGGCGTTCAAGTCCTCGACCGCCATCTTGGCGCCGTTTTCATTGTCCTTGCCAAGGTGAGCCGACGGACCCGAGACCGGGCCGACGTGGCCGATCTTGATCACTTCCTGCGCACCGGCGCTGCCGGCGAACGCCAGGGCGATGGCGAGTGGAATGAATTTAGTCTTGAACAGCATATACATTCTCCAAGTGGTTGAGATTTATTCTGCAAGGCCAAAAGGTACAACAAATTAATCACGGCGCAAAGGCGGAAACGTAAGGATTTGTATTTTTGTCGGGCAATTCCCTGATTTGATACAGGGATTCCCGGGAAGAGTGCGGTCCGCGCACTGGAATGGACGCGGACCGCAGGGGACGGGGCTTACTTCTTCTGCGCTTGCAGATGGGTCAGTTCCTGCGAGACGGCGCGGGCGACGATTTTTTCGATCGTGTCGTGCAGGCCGATGCGGATCTCGTTGGTCAGATCGTGCAGCGCGTGGCTCAGTACTTCGGCCATGCTGTCCTTGATGCGCTGCTCCAGCACGAAGTCCACGCGCGACTGCAACTGGTGCATGATGCGCACCGACAGCCGGTGCTCCATCATCGCCCATTCCGCTTCGCTCCATTCGTCGACGGCGTCGGCTTCGAGCTGGGCGGCCTGCTGGGCGGGCGTGGCGCGGGCGGCGGAAGCGGCCAGCTCGCCGGGCAGCAGGTCTTCGCGCAGCGGCTCGGCTTTCAGGACTTCCGTCAATACAGGGATACTGGCGTCAAACGATTGGGCTTGGCTCATGATTTTCCTGTGACAAAGTGGGTGAGTGGGTGGTCTTGCTGCTTGTATGCGACATAACGCTTGCGGCCGGCAGCCGCATCATCCTCGTCGGAGGAAATCACTTCGATCATGCGCTCGAATCGCGCCACCTGGCCAGGCGCGCGGCGCGATAAATTGACCAATAATTCTTTGTGGGTGTGTGGTAATTCCGCCTCATCGCTGTCGGTCAGGAGGATCGGCGTCTGCGCCGCGAGCGCATCGCCGGCGAGCACGTGCGGCAGGAAGTCGGTGGCGGAAAATGTCCACATCGCCGCGTTAAGTTCCGCCAGTTGCGCCGCATCTTCCGCCATCAGCACCACGCGGTGGTTGGCCGCCCAGGCCTTGCGCACCAGGCGGCAGGCGTAGGCCACCTTGTCCGGCACATTGGTGTGGAAATCGATGCGTGTCATGGTCGTTTTGTTCTGTAGAGGGGAATGCCTGCGGGCGACCCGCAGGATTCCAGTTTATGCGAAATTTATTTTTGCCGCTGGCATCGATGTTGCTACCGACTCCGGTTTTCAGAACTGGAAACCGGGCGGCGCATTGACCGGCGGCGGCTGGCGCGGCGCCTCGTCGACCGGCGCCGCCTGCGGCGGAGGAGGAGGCGGCGGCGCGGCCGCGACCGCCGGCGGATACTGATAATTCGACGGCAAGCGTTTCTCCGCCGGGTAGCCGGCTTCGGTCAGCAGGCTGTCCCAGGCGCTTTGCTCGTAGCCGGCCAGGCGGCTGCGGCCGACCAGCAGGAAGGGCAGCTGGTTGCCGCCGCCGGCCTGCTTGAGCGCGGCCTGGTCGTCGGCCGTGTTGACGGTCTTTTCCCGGAATGGAATGCCGCGCGCCATCAGCAGCGCGCGCGCATTGGCGCAGCCTTCGCACTGCCCGGTGGTGTACAGCGTGACGGGACGGTCGCGCGCCACGCCGGCCAGCTCGGCCGGCAGTTCGACCGCGCCGCCGCCGCTGAAGGATTTGACTTCGACTTTCGACTTGACCGGCGCGCTCGGCGCCGGCGGCTGGTCGCTGTAATGGGTCACGCCTTTGGCGTCCTTCCACTTGTAGACCTGCGCGCCGGCCGTGCCGAAGCACAGCAGCGCGAGCAGCAGCAAGGCCGGGCGTTTCATGCTCAGGCCGCCATGCCGCTGTGACGCAGCAGCGCGTCGATGCTCGGCTCGCGGCCGCGGAAGGCGGTGAACGATTCCAGCGCCGGACGCGAACCGCCGACCGACAGGATCTCGCGCAGGTAGCGCTTGCCGGTTTCAATGGTGGCGTCCGGCCCCAGCGCCTGCGCTTCCTCGAACGCGGCGTAGGCGTCGGCGGACAGCACCTCGGCCCACTTGTAACTGTAGTAGCCGGCCGCGTAGCCGCCGGCGAAGATGTGGCCGAACGAATTCTGGAAGCGGTTGAACGCCGGCGGAATGATCAGCGCGAACCTGGCGCGCACCTCGTCGATGACTTGCTGCACGGTCTTGCCGGTCGACGCGTCGTAGTCGTAGTGCAGGTGCATGTCGAGCAGCGAGAACTCGACCTGGCGCAGCGTCTGCAGGCCGGACTGGAAGTTCTTCGCCGCCAGCATCTTGTCGTACAGCGCGCGCGGCAGCGGGGCGCCGGTGTCGGCGTGGGCGGTCATGTGTTCCAGCACTTCCCATTCCCAGCAGAAGTTTTCCATGAACTGCGACGGCAGTTCCACCGCGTCCCATTCGACGCCGGCGATGCCGGACACGCCCAGCTCGTCGACCTGGGTCAGCATGTGGTGCAGGCCGTGGCCGAATTCGTGGAACAGCGTGGTCACTTCATCGTGCGTGAACAGCGACGGCTTGGCGACGCCGTCGACGATCGCAGGCTCGGTGAAGTTGCAGGTCAGGTAGGCGACCGGGGTTTGCACCGCCTTGTCGTCGGCGCGGCGGCCGCGCGCGTCGTCCATCCAGGCGCCGCCGCTCTTGCCGGCGCGCGCGTACAGGTCAAGGTAGAACTGGCCGATCAGTTTGCCGTCGCGCTCGATGCGGAAGAAGCGCACGTCCTTGTGCCAGACCGGCGCCTGGTCCGGCTTGATCTCGACCGTGAACAGTTGCTGGATCAGGCGGAACAGGCCGTCGACCACTTTGTGTTCGGGGAAGTACTGCTTCACTTCCTGCGCCGAGAAGGCGTAGCGGCGTTCCTGCAGCTTTTCCGACGCGTACGGGATGTCCCAGGCTTTCAGCTCGGCGAGGCCGAGTTCTTCCTGCGCGAATTTTTTCAGTTCGGCCAGATCCTGTTCGGCGAACGGGCGGGCGCGCCTGGCCAGGTCTTCGAGGAAGGCGATGACTTCGTCGGGCGACTTGGCCATCTTCGGCACCAGCGAGACTTCGGCGAAGTTTTTGTAGCCAAGCAGCTTGGCTTCCTCGTCGCGCAGCTTGAGCAGCGTGACGATGTTGGCGGTGTTGTCCCAATCGTCCTTCTTGCTGAACACCTCGCCCTGTTCGGACGCCTTGGTGCTGTTGGCGCGGTAGATGGTCTCGCGCAGTTCGCGCTTGTCGGCGAATTGCAGGATCGGGAAGTAGGACGGGAAGTGCAGCGAGAATTCGTAGCCGGCCTTGCCGTCTTTTTCGGCGGCGGCGCGCGCGGCGGCCTTGGCGTCGGCCGGCAGGCCGGCCAGGTCGGCTTCGTCGGCGATCAGCAGCTTGTAGTCGTTGGTGGCGTCGAGTACGTTTTCCGAGAAGCGCGTCGACACGGCGGCGTGCTGTTCCTGGATGTCGGCGAAGCGTTCCTTCTGTTCGGCCGGCAGCTCGGCGCCGCCCATGCGGAAGTCGCGGATGGCGTTGTCGATGATGCGCTTGCGGGCCGGCGACAGCGCGTCGAAGCCGCTTGAGGCGCGCAGCGCCTTGTATTTGTCGAACAGCGCTTCGTTCTGCGACAGCTCGGTCCAGAACTCGGTGACCTTCGGCTGGTTGTCGTTGTAGGTGGCGCGCAGTTCGGGCGTATCGACCACATTGTTCAGGTGGCTGACGATGCCCCAGGCGCGGCCCAGCAGCTCGGTGGCGTTTTCCAGCGGGGTGACGAAGTTATCCCAGGTCACTTGCCCGGAGGGCGCCTCCAGTTGCGCGACGACGGCGCGGCTCTTGGCCAGCAGGTCGTCGATGGCGGGCGTGACGTGTTCGGGCTTGATCGCATCGAAGCGCGGCAGGCCGGTGAAGTCGAGGAGGGGGTTGATAGCGTCTGTAGTCATCGTCAGTTCCAATATGTTTTACGTGCGTTCGCGGGAACCGTTTACCCCGCACTGCGGCGAACAGGGGTCAGACCCCGTACGGGGTCTGACCCCGACTTTTCGGGTTGCTGCGCCGCTCAATCAAATAGTACGCTCGGCCGCTTCCACCGTGTTCATCAACAGCATGGTGATCGTCATCGGACCGACGCCGCCCGGCACCGGCGTGATGAACGACGCCACTTCCTTGACCCCGGCGGTGTCGACATCGCCGCACAGCTTGCCCGCGTCGTCGCGGTTCATGCCGACGTCGATGACGATGGCGCCCGGCTTGACCATGTCGGCGGTCAGCGTGTTGCGCCGGCCCACCGCAGCCACGACCACATCGGCCTGACGCGTGTACAGGCCCAGATCCGGGGTCGCGCTATGACAGATGGTGACGGTGGCGTTGGCTTGCAAGAGCAGCAGTCCCATCGGCTTGCCGACGGTGTTGCTGCGGCCGATGACCACCGCATGCTTGCCGCGCAAGTCGACGCCGGTGCTCTCGATCAGTTTCATGCAGCCATACGGCGTGCACGGACGGAAGCCTTCCAGGCCGGTCATCAGCTCGCCGGCGCTCAGCACCGAGTAGCCGTCGACATCCTTCGTTGTGGAGATGGCCTCGATCACCTTGTGCGGGTTAATGTGCTTGGGCAGCGGCATCTGCACCAGGATGCCGTGAATGGTCGGATCGACGTTCAGCGCGGCGATGCGCTCCAGCAGCGCGGCCTCGGTCATGTCGGCCGGGTACTGTTCCTTCAACGAATAGATGCCGGCGTCCTCGCAACCCTTGACCTTGTTGCGCACGTAGACATGGCTGGCCGGGTCGTCGCCGACCAGAATCACGGCCAGGCCGGGTTGTTTGCCTTTGGCGGTCAGCGCGGCAGCACGTGCAGCAATTTCCGCGCGCAGTTTTTGGGAGAGGGCGATTCCGTCGATCAGTTGAGCAGGCATGATTTAATCAGGTTGGAGAGGAAAGCAGCATTATAAAGCGCCAGCGGGCCGCGCGCCGCGTTTCCAGCGCTTAGCCGATGCTGCGCTGCACAAGAATTTCATAGGGGAATTTCACAATACGAAATGTCGTATCATAGTTTGAAAAAGCCAAAAATCACTGTTAGAATCCTCACACGTCATCGAAGTATTAGTAAATAATCAGCGTTCCATCGGCCGAAAATTAGTAGAAATCGGCGCACTTAACTCAGGAGACTTATTACATGTCAGCTCAACTTGACCAGGCCACGGCAAACACCGACCCTGATTCGCAAGAAACCAAAGAATGGTTGGACGCACTGGCCGCAGTGCTGGAACAAGAGGGCCCTGAACGTGCTCAATACCTGATGGAGCGCCTGATCGACCTGGCCCGTCAAAGCGGCTCGGACATTCCGTTCTCCGCCAACACCGCCTACGTCAACACCATTCCGACTCACCTCGAAGTGCATTGCCCGGGCAACCTGGAATACGAAGAGAAGCTGCGCTCGTGGATGCGCTGGAACGCGATGGCGATGGTGGTGAAAGCCAACCGCGTCGACGGCGACCTCGGTGGTCACCTGTCCTCGTTCGCCTCGCTGGCGAACATGCTGGGCATCGGCTTCAACCACTTCTGGAAAGCGCCGAGCGAAAACCACGGCGGCGACCTGCTGTACATCCAGGGCCACTCGTCGCCGGGCGTCTACGCCCGCGCGTTCCTGGAAGGCCGCCTGAGCGAAGAACAACTGACCCATTACCGTCGCGAAGTCGACGGCAAGGGTCTGTCGTCGTATCCGCACCCGAAACTGATGCCGGACTTTTGGCAGTTCCCGACCGTGTCGATGGGCCTCGGCCCGCTGATGGCGATCTACCAGGCGCGCTTCCTGAAGTACCTGCACGCGCGCTCGATCGCCGACACCACCGACCGCAAGGTCTGGGCCTTCTGCGGCGACGGCGAGATGGACGAACCGGAATCGCTGGGCGCGATCGGCATGGCCGCGCGCGAGAAGCTGGACAACCTGGTCATCGTGGTCAACTGCAACCTGCAGCGCCTGGACGGTCCGGTACGCGGCAACGGCAAGATCATCCAGGAACTGGAAGCGGACTTCCGCGGCGCCGGCTGGAACGTGGTCAAAGTCATCTGGGGCCCGGGTTGGGACGCGCTGCTGAAGCAGGACAAGGACGGCATCCTGCGCAAGGTGATGATGGAAACGCTGGACGGCGAATACCAGAACTACAAGGCCAAGGACGGCGCCTACGTGCGCAAGAACTTCTTCGGCAAGCATCCGAAGCTGCTGGAGATGGTCGCCAACATGACCGACGACGACATCTGGCGCCTGACCCGTGGCGGCCACGATCCGCACAAGATCTACGCCGCCTTCAAGGTCGCGCAAGAACACAAAGGCCAACCGACCGTGCTGCTGGTGAAGACCATCAAGGGCTTCGGCATGGGCAAGCACGGCGAAGCGCGCAACACCGCGCACAACACCAAGAAGCTGACCGACGAAGCCGTGCGCGAAATGCGCGACCGCTACTCGATCCCGATCCCGGACGATCAGCTGGCCGACATCCCGTTCTACAAGCCGGCCGACGACGCGCCGGAAATCAAGTACCTGCACGAGCGCCGCGCCGCGCTGGGCGGCTACCTGCCTGCGCGTCGCCAGCAAGCCGACGAAAAGCTGACCGTGCCGCCGCTGACCGCCTTCCAGAACGTCCTGGACGCGACCGCCGAAGGCCGTGAAGTGTCGAGCACCCAGGCCTACGTGCGTATCCTGACCACGCTGCTGAAGGACTCCAGCGTCGGCCAGCGCATCGTACCGATCCTGGTCGATGAATCGCGCACCTTCGGTATGGAAGGCCTGTTCCGCCAGGTCGGCATCTTCAACCAGCAAGGCCAGTTGTACGAACCGGTCGACAAAGACCAGGTCATGTACTACCGCGAAGACAAGGCCGGCCAGATCCTGCAAGAGGGTATCAACGAAGCCGGCGGTATGAGCTCGTGGATCGCCGCGGCGACGTCGTACTCGACCAACAACCGCATGATGGTGCCGTTCTACACCTACTACTCGATGTTCGGCATGCAGCGTATCGGCGATCTGGTGTGGGCTGCAGGCGACATGCGCGCCCGCGGCTTCCTGATGGGCGGCACCGCCGGCCGCACCACGCTGAACGGCGAAGGCCTGCAACACGAAGATGGCCACAGCCATCTGTTCGCTGCCGCCGTGCCTAACTGCGTGCCTTACGATCCGACCTTCGGCCATGAGCTGGCGGTGATCATCCAGGACGGTATGCGCCGCATGGTGGAAGAACAGGAAGACGTGTTCTACTACATCACCATCATGAACGAGAACTACCCGCACCCAGGCATCAAGCCGGGCCAGGAAGAGGGCATCCTGAAAGGCATGTACCTGCTGCAGCCGGGCGACGAAAAAGCCAAGCAGCGCGTGCAGCTGATCGGTTCCGGCACCATCCTGCGCGAGTCGATCTTCGCCCAGGAACTGCTGCTGAAGGATTGGGGCATCGCCGCCGACGTGTGGTCCGCTCCGTCGCTGACGCTGGTGGCGCGCGACGGCCAGGACGCCGAGCGTTGGAACCTGGTCAACCCGAGCAAGGAACAGCGCGTGCCGTACGTGGCGCAGTTGCTGAAGGATACGTCGGGTCCTATCGTCGCGACCACCGATTACATGCGTGCGTTCGCTGAACAGATCCGTGCCTTCATTCCGAAGGACCGCACCTACCGCGTGCTGGGCACCGATGGTTTCGGCCGTTCCGACAGCCGCGCCGCGCTGCGTGAATTCTTCGAAGTGAACCGCTACTACATCGTCGTAGCCGCGCTGAAATCGCTGTCCGAAGAAGGCAAGATCGATGTGAAGGTCGTGGAGCAGGCAATCGCCAAGTACAACCTCGATCCGAACAAGCCAAATCCGGTGACCCAATAATTAGAATACGGAGCTAACGCTATGAGCATTGTGGAAGTTAATGTCCCGGATATCGGCGATTTCAAGGAAGTTGAAATCATCGAACTGATGATCAAGGTCGGCGACACCATCAAGGTGGACCAGTCGCTGATCACCGTTGAATCGGATAAGGCCAGCATGGAGATTCCTTCGTCCGCCGCCGGCGTGGTCAAGGAAATCAAGGTCAAGGTCGGCGATAAGGTGGCCATGGGTTCGCTGCTGCTGTTGTTGGAGGGCGATGCCGCTGCCGCGGCTCCGGCTCCGGCCGCCGCAGCGCCTGCACCGGCGCCTGCCGCTGCGGCGCCAGCGCCCGCAGCTGCCGCCGCTCCAGCGCCCGCAGCGTCGGCCGGCCCGGTCGAAGTCAAGGTGCCGGACATCGGCGACTTCAAGGAAGTGGAAGTCATCGAAGTGATGGTCAAGGTTGGCGACACGATCAAGGTCGACCAGTCGCTGCTGACCGTCGAATCGGACAAGGCCAGCATGGAGATTCCATCGTCGCACGCAGGTGTGGTGAAGGAAGTCAAAGTCAAGGTTGGCGACAAGGTTGCCATGGGCTCGATCGTGTTTGTGGTTGAGGCCACCGGCGGCGCCGCTGCCGCACCTGCACCGGCAGCAGCACCAGCCGCTGCTCCTGCTGCCGCACCTGCCGCCGCCGCTGCCGCACCTGCCGCCGCCGCTGCGGCGCCTGCGCCCGCACCGGCTCCTGCCGCCGCCGCGCCGACCGCATCGCAAGGCTCGGTCCAAACCGGCAAGCTGGCGCACGCATCGCCATCGATCCGCAAGTTCGCGCGCGAACTGGGCGTCGACCTGGGCAAAGTGCCGGGCTCCGGTCCGAAAGGCCGCATCACCCAGCTCGACGTGCAGAACTACGTCAAGGGCGTGATGGCCGGCACCACCGCCGCACCAGCGGGCGCCTCGGCGCCGGCAGGCGGCTCGGGCGGCGGCATGAGCGTGCTGCCATGGCCGGTGATCGACTTCAGCAAATTCGGCCCGACCGAACTGCTGCCGCTGTCGCGCATCAAGAAAATCAGCGGCCCGAATCTGCACCGCAACTGGGTCATGATCCCGCACGTCACGCAGTTCGACGACGCCGACATCACCGACCTGGAAGCGTTCCGCGTCGAGACCAACAACGCCAACGCCAAGAACAAGGACGCGGCCAAGCTGACCATGCTGGCCTTCGTCATCAAGGCATCGGTCGCCGCGCTGAAGAAATTCCCGTCGTTTAACGCCTCGCTGGATGAGAAGGGTGAAAACCTGATTCTCAAGCAGTACTACAACATCGGCTTCGCCGCCGACACGCCGAACGGCCTGGTGGTCCCGGTGATCAAGGGCGCCGACCAGAAATCGGTGTCACAGATCGCACGCGAAATGACCGAGCTGTCGCTGCAAGCGCGCGAAGGCAAGCTGAAACCTGCGGACATGCAGGGCGCCAGCTTCACCATCTCGTCGCTGGGCGGCATCGGCGGCACGCACTTCACGCCGATCGTCAACGCGCCGGAAGTGGCGATCCTCGGCTTGTCCAAGGCATCGATCAAGCCGGTGTGGGACGGCAAGGCCTTCCAGCCTCGCCTGATGATGGGTACCTCGCTGTCCTACGACCACCGCGTGGTCGACGGCGCGATGGGTGCTCGCTTCTCCGTGTACCTGAGCGAAGTGCTCGGCGACATGCGCAAAATTCTGCTGTAAGGAGCCACTATGAGCACAGAAGTGAAAGTGCCGAACATCGGCGACTTTGCGGAAGTTGAAGTTATCGAAGTGATGGTCAAGGTCGGCGATACGATCAAGACCGATCAATCGCTGATCACCGTCGAATCGGACAAGGCCAGCATGGAGATCCCATCGTCGCACGCAGGTGTGGTGAAGGAGATCAAGGTCAAGGTCGGCGACAAGGTCAAGGAAGGCGTGCTGCTGCTGGTGGTTGAAGAGGGCGCCGGCGCAGCCGCCGCCGCTCCGGCCGCCGCCGCACCCGCGCCTGCCGCCGCCGCACCTGCGCCAGCTCCGGCCGCAGCACCTGCGCCTGCGCCGATCGCCGCGCCGGCCGGTAGCAGTTATACCGGCCAGGTCGACATCGACTGCGACATGATGGTGCTGGGCTCCGGTCCCGGCGGTTACTCCGCCGCGTTCCGCGCCTCCGACCTGGGCCTGAACACGGTGCTGGTCGAACGCTACGAAGTGCTGGGCGGCGTGTGCCTGAACGTCGGTTGCATCCCGTCGAAAGCGCTGCTGCACGTGGCATCGGTGATCGACGAAACCGCGCACATGTCCAAGACCGGCGTCACCTTCGCCAAGCCGACCGTCGACATCGACCAGCTCCGCGCGTACAAGGAAGGCGTCATCAAGAACATGACCACCGGCCTGACCGGCATGGCCAAGGCACGCAAGACGCAGGTCGTCACCGGCGTTGGCCAGTTCCTGAGCGCGAACCACATCGAAGTCACGGCCGCAGACGGCAGCAAGAAAGTGGTGCAGTTCAAGCAGGCCATCATCGCCGCCGGTTCGGCTGTTGTGAAGCTGCCGTTCGTGCCTGAAGATCCGCGCATCGTCGACTCGACCGGCGCGCTGGAACTGCGCCAGATCCCGAAACGCATGCTGGTCATCGGCGGCGGCATCATCGGCCTGGAAATGGCCACCGTCTACTCGACCCTCGGCGCGCGCATCGACGTGGTCGAAATGTTGGACGGCTTGATGCAAGGCGCCGACCGCGACGCGGTCAAGGTCTGGCAGAAGTTCAACGAAAAACGCTTCGACAACATCATGACCAAGACCAAGACGGTCGCTGTTGAAGCGCTGCCGGAAGGGATCAAAGTCACCTTCGAAGCGGCGGAAGCCGGCGTCACCGCGCCAGCCCCGCAAGTGTACGACCTGGTGCTGGTCGCCGTCGGCCGCAGCCCGAACGGCAAGAAGATCGCCGCCGACAAGGCAGGCGTCGCGGTGACGGATCGGGGCTTCATCCCGGTCGACAGCCAGATGCGCACCAACGTGCCGAACATCTTCGCCATCGGCGATCTGGTGGGCCAGCCTATGCTGGCGCACAAAGCGGTGCACGAAGGCCACGTCGCGGCGGAAGCGGCGGCTGGCCAGAAGTCGCACTTCGACGTCAAGGTGATTCCATCGGTGGCCTACACCGATCCGGAAGTGGCATGGGTCGGCATCACCGAGGACGAAGCGAAAGCCAAGGGCATCAAGGTCGAGAAGGGCCACTTCCCCTGGGCCGCGAGTGGCCGCGCGGTCGCCAACGGCCGCGCCGAAGGCTTCACCAAGCTGCTGTTCGACGCTGAGACGCACCGTATCATCGGCGGCACCATGGTCGGCACGCACGCCGGCGACATGATCGGCGAGATCGCGCTGGCGATCGAGATGGGCGCCGACGGCACCGACATCGGCAAGACGATCCACCCGCACCCGACCTTGGGCGAGTCGATCGGGATGGCCGCCGAAGTGTACGAAGGCGTCTGCACCGACCTGCCGCCGCCGCGCAAGCGCTAAGCGAAGCATCACCATGAAACCGGGACTTGTTCCCGGTTTTTTTTATTTTTAAGGATACGTTATGCCGTCTTTTGTGCCGTTGCTGTTATCGGTCGCGCTTTACACCAGCATCGTCAAACTCTCCGCCTTCCTGTACCGCCGCGCGCTATTGAGCTGGCGCGACGCCTGCATCTTCAGTCTGATACTGCTGATGATCCTGGGCGGCGGCACGCTGCTCAACCGCCTGTCCGGCAATGCCGTCCCGCTGCTGGTCTCGATCGCGGCCGGCCTGGTGATCCAGGCCGGCGTCGGCGCCTGGTACCTGGCCCCGCGTGCCCGCACCGCCACCGGCGATGCGCTGGGCACCAAAGGCGCCGCCATGCTGGCGCTGATCGCTTACGTGCTGATCGCGAGTCTCGGATTACTGGTTGGCCTCTTGTCAGGGATCGTGCTGCCGCAGACTTGAGCCACTAAACAAACTATTTACAGTTTGATGTAAAATCATAAGGAAAATTTATCTGAAAGCATAAAATGAAGGTTTCTGAGCAACTTCATCTACGTCGCGGCCAGCTGGGGAAAACGCTTCAGACAATCTCAAGTTTAACAGCGATGAGTGTGCCGCAGGTTAGCAACGTGCTGAGCGGAAAGGTGGATTCAAGGCTCAGCACCGTTGAGGCGCTGGCCGACGCCATGGATGCGAGTCTAGTCCTTATTCCCAAACATCTTCTTCCCGAGGTTGCTCGCCTCTTGTCCGGAAAAACCATTGGGCCGGACGATGTCCCGTCAACTATTGACCGATTCCTGGCGAGGGCTTAATTGGACAACGTATTGAGGCCGCGATATCTGGAAGTATGGCTTCACGGACAGCACGTCGGCTGGCTCTGCGAAGCGGGGCGGGTGACGCGCTTCATCGCAACCGAGCAATACCTTACCGATACACAGCGCGCTACCCTGTCGCTTTCCATGACATTGCCGGGTGCTGAGCAAGTTACGCAGGAAACGCTAAAAAACCACTTCGATCCAGCAGTGTACCGGGAGCGCGGCGAATTGCCGCCATTCTTTGCGGGTCTGCTGCCGGAGGGCGCTCTCCGTCATCGACTAGCTGCTACTCGTAAGAGCGACCGCGACATGGATGACTTTGGCATCCTGGCCGCCGCCGGCGAAGATTTGCCAGGCGCGCTTACCGTGGTGCCCGCGAACCTCGATAATCTCACTGCGGCGGCTCGCGCGTATGGCGTCACGGGTGGTGCCGATAATCTTGAAATCAGTGTGCCTGAGCAGGCTGCCGAAGGCGCCGCGTCACTATCCGGCGTGCAGGACAAGCTGGCGCTATCTCGCGCCAAGGACGGAAAACGGTACTGCATGCCGGTCAAAGGCACGCTGTCGGACCTCATCGCCAAGCTACCGTTGGCCCGCGACGACTCGCAAGTGATGAATGAATATGCATGCATGACGTTGGCGGGTCTGGCTGGGGTCAACGTCGCGCGATGCCGGCCGGCTCCCATGAGCACGTTGACCGACCATCCCGACTTGGTAGTTGCATTGGGCTCCGATACGCGCTTTCTGGCCGTGGATAGGTTTGACCGCGACCTAGGCAGTGCGGTGCACATGGAAGACGCCTGCCAACTGCTGACGCTCATGCCAAGCCAAAAGTATTCCGGCGCGAGAGAGTTCGTCAAGCTGATCCAAGTGCTGGACCGCCTCGGAACGCGAGGCATCGAGGACGTCCGCCAATTCTTCATCCGGCAGGCCGTGAACACACTCATCGGGAACTCCGACGCCCATCTGAAGAACTTCAGCGTCCTCTACCGCAATGGTGTCCGCCCCGAGCTTTCGCCCGCCTACGACATCGTCTGTGTTGCGGCATTGCCGGTATTCAGAGGTTTCGGCACCAATGTCGCCATCGACAAATTGCAGCGACAAGAAACCCTGGACACCTACACCGCCGTTGCCAAGCAGGCGGGCATTTCGGAACGCATTGCCAAAGCTGCCGTCATTCAAACGGTTGCGCGTGCTAAAGACCTTTGGCCAAAGGCTCTTCAGGGTATGGATGTGCCGCATGCCGTGCGCCTCGAGATTGAAGATCGCCTAAATACGCTGCGGCTTGCGGGCAGTACAAAACGCTAAGTGTTGACTACTGTCGAGATTTCCATGGCGCACTGGCCTGGCTAGTGATCCACGCCGCCATGCTGACGCTGTTCGCGTCTATATTCCTAATAATTCCAGTTGATTTAGTTGCAATTAGACCATTTGAAATTTATCAAAATGATATTTTTTATATTTTCTATAATTACCTCAACCCGACCAAAATCTGATGTAAGGATTCTCGGCGAGAGAAAGGTAATTTTTTTATATTTTATTGCTAACTTTTAATGGAGAATTTCATGATAACGATCTGCGATGAAGAAATTCATTCGGTAGCTGCAGGTATGGGCTCGCGTGGCTACGTAAATACGAATCAGAATAGTTGTAATAACGCTGTTATGGGCGGTTTTCTAGGCGGTGGAGTCGCAGGCATTCCCGGGGGACCGATGGGCGTCTTCTTCGGGGCGCTCGGAGGCGCTGTTAGCGGTTATATTTCCTCCTGCAGGCAAAAATAAGAATTTAAATTTTATAATCTTATTAAAGGTAGAATTGATGAAAATTATCAAAAACCTTTTTTGGGGAACAAGTGGAGCCTTAGTGGCTTGGCATATGTCGCTACATCACACTTCAGGACCGACATCATTACTAACGTGCCTTCTCCTATTTAACGTGATTTCCTTTGTTGCATCACGGACGAAGAAATAATAATCCGATGGGCGGCCGACATAAATCTGCGGATGGTCGCCCATTTTCTGGTCGGGTGATGCCAATTAAATAATCGATGCTTTGGGATTGGATGCGCTTGAACTAATCGGTATCTTCATTTACCGATGTAGTTTACCGTTTAGAAGGACGATTACGCGATTGGCGCTGGCTATTGTTTCAGGCCGATGTGCAATGATTACGCGAGTGATTTTAAGAGCCTTTACTGCGCGATTGACGATCTCTTCCTTTTCTACATCTAGGTGGCTTGTCGCCTCATCGAGAAATAAAATCTTGGGACGTTTGTACAAGGCTCGGGCTAGCAGCACACGTTGCTTTTGTCCCCCCGATAGTACGGTTCCCATATCGCCCACCAAAGTCTGGTAACCCATAGGCATGGCTTGTATATCTTCTGAGATCGACGCCATCTCCGCACACTGCTCAACCCAAGACTGATCCGCGTGTGTGTCGAAAAAGTGAATATTTTCTGCGATCGAGCCTGCGAACAATACGTCGTCTTGCAGCACAGTGCCTATCATCGAGCGTAAGTGACCAAGGCTGCATCGATCGATGGCGATGCCGCCGATGGACACTTCACCGGTCGTTGCCGGCAGTATGCCCAGTAATACATTTATCAGCGTTGTCTTGCCGCAGCCGGATGGACCAACGATCGCGACAGATTCGCCTGCGTCAATGGTGAAGTTGATATTGTCTAGCACCAGCGGTTCCTGTTCTGCATAACGGAAGCTGAGTTGGCTTACTGAGATGCTGGCTGTAATGGTGCGAGCATCCTCAGAGTGATTGCTCGAGACTGACTCCGGTTCTGACAGGACAATGTCCGCCAGGCGTGCGCCTTGTAGTTGCAGCATTTTGAGCTCGTAGAACTTGTCGACCAATGCGCTGGCGCGCGTTTCGAACTGTCCTTTGTAGGCGATGAAAGCCATCAGCACTCCGACAGTGAAATTGCCGTCAAGGACCAAGCCCGCGCCCAGCCAGATGATCAGTATGTTCTCCATGCCAAACAGCAAGCCATTCAATAGCTTGTAGGCCAGCTGAAGTTTTTGAGCACGCAGATCGGCGTTGATTTGTTCCACCAGCAAAGTCAGCCAGCTACTTCGTCTGTGATCTTGACGTTGGAACAGCTTGATGGTCTTGATGCCGCGAACCGTCTCTAAAAAGTGCGTTTGCTGCTTAGCGGCGTGGACGATCTGTTCGTCGGTCGCATTGCGCAGCGGACCGTACCAAGCCCAGCGGCTGATGGCATAGATTGCCATCGCTCCTGATGCGATTGCGCCCAATGCCGAACTGTACAGAAACATCATGCCGAGTGTAACGATTGTCATCAGCCCATCCAGTATCGCTTCAAGAAACGAGGTGGTTAGCGTGTGTTGGATCAGATCAATTGAACCAAAACGTGAAACTACATCACCCAGATGACGCTTTTCGAAGTATTGCACCGGCAGTCTGGTCAGATGGGCGAATACATTGGCACGCCACTGCAGATTGAGGGTTGTGCCCAGGTACAGAATCACCCAACTTCGTATGGCGGTGACCGATTGCTGCATCAGCATCACCAGGCCGAAGGCGAGCGCCAGGGTGGTTAAAAGATCACGGTCGGCTGAGACTAAGACATTGTCGATGACCCACTGTAGAAAAAATGGCGATATCAGTGCCAAAATTTCCAACACCAAGGCAAGTATAAGAATCTGGCCGACGGAACGATGCAATCCGCTAACGCGCCCCATTAATTGGCGGAGTCCGATGGCCTGAGGTTTTTTCGTGCGCTTGAAATCCGCACCGGGCCAGATCTCCAGCGCCACGCCGGTAAACGATGCGGAGACTTCTCCCCATGACAGGGATCGAGCGCCGATTGCCGGATCGTGAATGATTACCATCTTGGCACTCACTTCCTTGAGCACGACGAAGTGGTTAAAGTTCCAGTGCAATACGCAAGGCAGTTTCAGTTGACCCAACTCTTCCAGGTCGAGTTTGATGGGACGCATACCCATATCTAGCTTCTGTGCGATTTGTATGACATCGCTTAGGGTCGCGCCTTTGAGGGAAATGGGGAAGCGCCGGCGCAAGGTCATCAGGTCGGTATGGTGGCGATGAAAACTTGCGACCATGGACAGGCAGGCCAAGCCACATTCGGTCGCTTCGGTTTGCAATATCACTGGCAACTTGCGTCCGAAGCCGAGGGACGGCTCATGAAGGAAGGACATGGGATTTCCTTTGCCAAACGACTAGAGTTTGCCGGTCAGGCTGTAGAGTGGCTCCAGCACCCATTCATAGAGTTTGCGCTTCTCTTGCAGGATATCGGCCTCTAGCACCATGCCAGCCTGCAGCGATTGTGGCCTGCCGTAGGCCTGAAAAGTCTGGCGTGCCAGTTTCACCGTGATGCGATAGAGCGGTTCCGCGTTGCCGCCCGCAGTTGAGGCGCCGGTGAATTCGTTGGCGGGAAGAGCGGTTTGGGAGATTGATTCCACCACGCCATGAGCGTGTCCGAATTTTTGAAATGGGAATGCTTGGTAGCGCAGCAGAACATGATCGTCCTTACGAATAAAACCGATGGCGCGGCTCGGCGCATACAAATGTGCTTGCAGCTGCGCGCCTGTTGGAATGATGCTGACCATCGGCTTGCCACCATCGATGGTTTGCCCGACCTCGACCGTGACGGCGGTGGCGGTGCCGCTCTCCGGCGCGGTAACGGCGATACGGCGCTTGGCCTCACTCTCCGTCAATTCCTGATCCGTGTTTGCCAGTAACCGTTCGATTTGCGCCAATTGGTTATGCTGGCGGAGCGGTTGATTCCCCAAGTCGTTGCGCGCGGCCAGCAACTCTCGGCCAACGTTGATCTCGTCGCGTTCGAGCGCTTGCAGACGAAGTCGCTGGTCCAGCAAGTCAGCCTGTTTTTGCTGCATGATCTCTTTGGAGATGAAGCCTTGGTCGAAAAGTTGCGCGCCGCGTTTGAGCGCGTCCTCGGATAGCTCGACGCGGTTTCGCTGCGATGACAGCTGACGGATTACATTACTCTGCTCGGCCAGCAAGGCGTCTACCTTCTTGCGCGAGGCTAGCTCGTCGTCCTGATGCGCCCGCTGGGTCTGCTCCAGCTCATCGCGCAGAGATTGTCGACGGCGTGCCACCTGTTGGCTGATAGCCGCTTGGATGTCGCTGCGGGTGATGGTTTGGCGATCACTTGAGACAATATAGAGCAGGTCTCCTTGGCGCAATAGCTGGCCTTCGCGCACCATTTTTTGCAGCGCGATACCTGCTTGGGGCGGATAGACTCTTACCACACCCAAGTCCGACATCAACTGGCCGCTCACGGTGCTGCGCTTGGTGTAACTGCACAGGAAGAACAGGGCGACAATCATTAAGGCAAGTATTGCCGCGATGGCTGTAAGGAAACCGAACGTCGGCGGTCGAATCAGTACGATCTCACCCAGCCATTGGACCCGGGATGCAGACAAGGCCTCTTCCCGGAATAGCGACACCCGCGTCATAGCTGCTCTCGCATGATTTAGTCTTACTTGCAGGATGGCATTTTCAGTGCGTCGCCGATTTGTAGAAGCTCAAGAAATAGTTAATTTTCAGAATTTACCTTTTGTGGATGATGCCCGGGAAAATGAAGCTTGTTCCAGGTTGAGCTGTCCTTACCCCACGATTTTCCTTGCTATTGCGGAACATCCACGGGAGGATGAAGTTTCATCACGGCCACGCGGTGCGCGAATTTACGTTCGTCAAAGGAAGCCATGCTGTCGCAGTGTTGATAGCTGGCATGGTGAAGGGCATCTGCGCGCATCAGCCATTCCAGTTCGACGATCACTGTTTTACAGACAGAGAGCGGCTGGCCTGAGTCTATCAGGCGTTGTGCCGCAGGGCGTTGGCGTTTCGCTTCCGCATCAGTGCTGTCGTCGATGTAGTAGCGCGCGAGGACGTTGGTATCCAGGCCGATCATGACTTAATTGGATCGCCGATATTGAGGTCTACCGCGACTGATGGCCGGTCGCTTTTGACCAAGCCATAGCCGCTGACCGGCTTGGATTTTGGTATGGGCAGCTTGGTGCCCAACACGCGCATTTCCAGGCGTATTCCATTCATAATGCACTCAACCTTGGAACCTTCCTGGATGCCAAAGATTTTCCGTATTTCAGCAGGGATGGTGACCGTGCCGTCGCTGTTGACTACCGTCGAGAATTCCATGGCGTCCTCCTGAAGAATTCGGCCATGGTAGCACTCACGTTGCCGGCACAGTTTGATCCAGCTTAGCGCGTCAGGCGGTATATCAGGATCGCGGTGCGGATGGTGGCGCGTTCGATCGAGGCGATTTCCAGGTCTTCGTCCGGCGAGTGGGCGCCGTTGCCGGCGGCGCCCAGGCCGTCGAGGCTATCGACCAGCGGGGCGACGAACTGGATGTCGCCGGCGCCGCGCTGGCCCGGCGGCAGGGCGGGGATCTCGCCCAGGCCGGCGTCGGCGCTGGCTTGCGAGTAGACCTTCAGCACCGCCAGGTTGCCAGGCGTTGGCGACATCGGCGGATAGTGGTCGTGGAAGACGATGCTGGCGCTGGTGCCCGTCAGACTTTGCGCGACGATGGCTTTCATCTTCGCGTGCGCGCGGTCGCGCTGTTCGTAGCTGAGGTAGCGCAGGTCGCCTTTCACTACGGCCGTTCTGGCGATGACGTTGGTCTTCCCTGCGGCCTGGCCTTTGGTGCCGGTGTCGTCGGTGCCGGTTTCGGTCCCGCCCAGGATCAGGCCGGGGCTGAAGGTCAGGTCGGGCTCGATCACCTGCTGGCGAAAGCCGTCCAGGATGCGCGCCGCTTCGTACACCGCGCCATAGCCGGCGGTCTCGGTGAAGATGCCGCTGGAGTGCCCTTGCTTGCCCTTGACCTCCAGCTCCCACGCGGACGAGGAGCGGCGGCCGACGGTACCGGTGTCCTTGCCTTCCTTGTTGCGCACCGTGGCTTCGAAGGCGAGGGCGATGTCGCTGCGCTTGGCGGCGGCGACCATGTCGCCGCGCGAGACTTCGATCGGGTCGCCGGCGTTTTCCTCGTCGCCGCTGAACATCACGCTGATCGTGGTGTTGTCCAGGGCGCCCACGCGCTGCAAGGCGCGCAGCGCTTCGACGATGATGACGTCGCCGCCCTTCATGTCGTTGACGCCCTGGCCGCGCACGCGGTCGCCGTCGCGCTTCCACAGCTGCACCGGGCTGTCCTTTTCAAACACGGTATCCAGATGGCCGATCAGCAGCAGGCGCTTGCCTTGCTTGCCTTCACGGGTGGCGACCAGGTGGCCGGCGCGCTGCACCGACGCGGGCATGTCGATCCAGCGCGTCTTGAAGCCGAGTTGGTCGAACTGGTCGCGGAACAGCTTCCCGACTTCGCGCACGCCTTCGTGGTTCATGGTGCCGCTGTTGATGTTGACCGAGCGCTCCAGCAGTTGCAGGCCCTGTTCGGAATGCGCCTTGACTTCGGCGACGATCTTTTGCTCGATGGGCGACAGCTGCGCGGCGCCGGCGATGCTCATGGAAAGGGTCAGTGCGGCGAAGGCGAACGGTTTCAAGATCATGTGGGCTCCATTGGTCGATTGCCTTCGATTGTAGCTCAGCCTTGCGCCGATGCGGGCAGCCCGAAGACGCGGTCGAACGCGAGCGCAAACAGGAAGGTGTAGACCATGAAGAACAGCACCAGTCCCAGGTCGAGCACCAGCGCGTGCCACAGCGAGATATGCAGCCACCACGCGAACAGCGGCACCAGGATCACCACCAGGCCGCCTTCGAAGCCGGCGGCGTGCGCGGCGCGGCGCATCCAGCCGCGGCCGCGCGTGGCCTGGCGCGCTTCCCAGGCTTCGAACAGCGTGTTGTAGACCAGGTTCCACAGCAGCGCGATGGCCGACGAGGCGACCGCCGCGACGCCGGCCTGCCCGGCGTCATGCCCGCCCATCAGCATCAGCAGGCTGCTGGTCAGCGCGACCGCGATCATTTCGAACAATACGGCGTAGATGACTTTGCGTTTGAGGCCTTGCATGGTGTTTCTCCGAATGACAAGACCGCATGGTATTCGAGATTTTGTGATCGCAAAAGTCGACAGCTATCAATTTTTCTGACAGCATAGGCGCATGGCCTTCTCAAGCGACACCGTCGCGATCTTCCTCGCCGTGCTGGATCACGGCTCCTTCTCGGCGGCGGCGCGCGCGCTGGGTCGGGTGCCGTCGGCCGTCAGCATGGCGATCGCGCAGCTGGAGGCGGAGCTGGACTTGCAGCTGTTCGAACGCAGCTCGCGCGAGGTACGGCCGACCGAATCGGCACGGGCGCTGGAGGCCGAGGCGCGGCAGATGGCGGCCCAGTTGCGCCGCCTGCAGGCGCACGCGCTGTCGCTGCACCAGGGGCTGGAGCGGCGCCTGACGCTGGCGATCGCGCCGGAGCTGTTGTCGGCGGCGTGGAGCGATCCGCTGGCGCGGCTGGCGGAGGAGTTCCCATCGCTGGAGGTGGAGGTGCTGTCGGCGCCGCAGGCTGACGCGCTGCGCATGCTGCACGACGGCGCGGCGCAGCTGGCGCTGATCTACGAGCGCACCCGCGTCGATGAGCGCGAGAGCTTCCAGGAACTGGGCAGCGAGATGCTGGTGGCGGTGATCTCGCCGCTGCACCCGCTGGCGCGGGAGCGCAACGGCCGCTTCCGGCTCGAAGACCTGGTCGACATGCGCCAGATCGCCATCGTCAGCCGCGATGCGCAGGCGGCCGGCGAGAACATCGACGAGCGGGTGCTCATCTCGCGCAAGGTCTGGCGCACCGACAGCCATCTGGCGACGCTGCGGCTGGTGCAGGCTGGCCTGGGCTGGGCCTATCTGCCCAAGCGCCTGGCGGCGCCGCTGCTCGACAGTGGCGAATTGCTGGGCATCGGCTTCGCCCACATGAGCAACCAGGTACGGCTGTGGGTGGACGTGGTGTGGCTGAACGACCGTCCGCTGGGTCTGGGCGCGACGCGCCTGATCGCGCTGATGAAGGACATCGCCGGCCTGGAGGCGCGGCCGGTGGAGGATTAGCCGGAACGGTGCTATTCTGCTGCCTTTACCTGACACGAGGAAGAAAGACCATGCGTTTGCTGAAGATTGCTATTGTTGTTGCGGGCCTGTGCGCCGCCACCGCGTTCGCCTCGCCGGCCGCGCCGCGCAACGGCGCCGAGTACACCACGCTGAAGACGCCGCAGGCGGTGCAGGCGGTCGGCAAGAAGGTCGAAGTGATCGAATTCTTCATGTATCACTGCCCGGCGTGCTACGCGCTGGAGCCGGACATGCTGGCGTGGGTCAAGAAGCAGGGCGACAACATCACGTTCCGCCGCATCCACTTGCCGCTGACCGGGGAGAACGATCCGGAAGCGCACATGTTCCTGACCCTGGAGGCGATGAAGCTGGAGGAGCAGCTGCATGCCAAGATCCTGAGCACCTGGCACGTCGAGCGCCGCCGCCTGAAGAGCGATGCGGACAACATCGATTGGGCGGTGAAGAACGGCATCGACAAGGAGAAGTACACGGCCGTCTACAACTCGTTCTCGGTGATGACGAAGTTGAAAAACGCCGGCCGCGTGGCGAGCACGTATGAAGTCAACAGTACGCCGACGATCATCGTCGACGGCCGCTTCTCGACCAACCCGAGCGCCGTCGATGCCGCCAATCCGGGCCAGATCCCGCGCGCGCAGTTGAACCAGGCGACCTTGCAGGTGCTGGACGCGCTGGTCGCGCAGTCGCGCAAATAAGCGTGGGCGCGAGCGCCGGATTCGTCGCGTATGTCCGCGAGCAGTTCGCGCCTTTGGGCGCGGCGGTGACGGATGCGGTGTTTTTCGGCGGTCGCGCCTTCAGCTATCACGGCAAGCAGTTCGCGTGGGTGATGGGCAGCACGCTCTACCTGCGCGTCGGCGACGCCACGCGGGGCGACTTCGTCGCCCACGGCGCCGAGCCGTTTTCCTATGTGACCAGGAAGGGGCAGGTCGAAGTCCGCAAGTTCTACACCGCGCCGGAGTTCCTGCTGGACGACAGCGAACAGCTGCTGGCCTGGGCCCGCCAGGCGATCGCCTCGGCGGAATAATTTTCTACAGGTGGCACTGGTACAGGTGTGAGTCGCGGCGCACGCCGTTGACGGTGACGCTGACCGACGGCGTCAGCGCAGCGCGGCTGAAGTGGCATTTTTCCATCACGCGGCGCGAGCCGAGATTCTCTTCCGCGATCCAGGCATTCAGCATGCGCAGGCCGTAACGCTCGCGCGCCAGCTGCTGCAAGTGTTCCAGCGCACCGCTGGCCAGGCCTTTGCGCGCGTGGCTGTGGGCGATGCGGTAACCCACTTCGCCGCTGCCCGTCGCCTTGTCGATGCGGCGCAGGTTGGCGCGGCCGATCACGGCGCCGTCGTCGTCGATCAATACACATGGATGCATGACGCCTGCCGCGTAGTCGCGCAGGTAATCGGCGATGTGCGCGGCCACGCCGTCCGGCGTGTAAAACGCATCGCCGCGCGCTTCGACATGCTGCTCGAACCAGACGCGGTTTTCCAGTTCGAACGCTAGCAGGCGTTCGGCGTCGTCGGCTTGCAGGGTGCGGATGTTCATCATGGATGCGCCGTCAAGTAGGCCAGCATGCGCTGGTTGAAGACCGCCGCCTGCTCCATCTGCGGCAGGTGGCCCGATTGGTCGATTTCAAAGTACTCCAGCGCCGGCATGGCTTTGCGCAGACGCGCCGACTGCGCCACCGGGATCACCGGATCCTGCTTGCCCCAGATCAGTTGCACCGGCGTGCCATTGCGCGCGATGGTGGCGTAGATGGCGTCGAAGTCGGTGTGCGCGAGATTCAGGCGCGATCGGTACAGCGCGCGGCCGAAGCCGTGGTACTGCATCTGCGGGCGATAGCGTTCGGCCCAGCCGGGGAATTGTTCGGGGTGCAGGAAGTCGCCGGCCTGGTTGTCGGCCATGGTCGGCACGGCGCCGACCTGGAACAGGTAAGGGCCGAGCAGCGGCGTGCTGAATTGCCATGGCAGCGTCGGTGCGGTGTTCGACGGATCGACCAGGTTCAGCGTGCGCACCCGCTGTGGATGCGTGGACGCGTAGTGCGCGGTGACGTAGCCGCCGAACGAGAGCCCGAACAAGTCGACCGGGCCGCTCACCTTGAGCGCGGCGAGCAGGTCGTCGAGCTGCTTGTCGTACAGCGCGCCGTCGTAGGCGGCGTCCGGGCGGTCGGACAGGCCGCGTCCATACAGGTCGTAGCGGATCACCCGGTAGCCGGCGTCGCGCAGCGCGGCGAAGGTCGGATCCCAGATATAGGACGGCACCGAGAAGCCGTGCACCAGCACCGCGACGCGGCCATCGGCCGAACCGGCCGCTTCGTAGTGGGTGACGCCGTCGCTCAGCGTGGCGTAGGCGCCGGGTGCGCCGGCGGCGCTGCGGGCGCTGGCGTCGAGCGTGAGCTTCTCGGGATTTTTATAGTGGTAGTAGCCGGCGCCGGCGCCGGCCGCCAGGAGGATGGCGATCGCCAGCGCGCGCAAGTGTTTCATGTGCCGGCCCGGGGCTTACGTGGTGAACAATGCGGGGATTTCGATGCCGCCGGTGCGGGCCGCTTCGGCGTAAGCTTTCAGTTCGGCGATGGCCGCGTCCAGCTGTTCCTGGCCGGGGTTGGCCTGGAAATTTTTGATGCGTTCATTCATCAGGGTGACTTGCTTGCTCCAGTCCAGTCGATTCGTTCTGCTCATGTCTGCTCCATTTTCAAAAAAACAGTATAGAACAAATGGCAAATTCTGGCTGGAGAATCAACCCATCACGCCGCGCAGGAACAGGTCCAGGCCTTTGATCGCCTGCTGGCGCAGTTCCGCCTCGGTCGGCTGGCGTTCCGGCGGGAACAGCATGCGCACCATGTTGTCGCCCAACAGGCAGCTGGTCAGGTGTATCGCCAGCATGTCCAGCGGCACGTCGGCGCGCATCTGGGCGCGGACATCGGGACGGTTGAAGAAACGCGTCAGCTGTTCGCGGGTGCGCTTCGGGCCGGCTTCGTAAAAGGTCTCGGCCAGCTCCGGCGTGGTCTTGGCCTCGGCCACCACCATGCGGTGCAGGCTGGCGAAGGCGGGCGCCGAGACCAGTTCAAGGAAGCGTACCGCGAAGTCCTCCAGCACCTCGCGCAGCGGGCGCGGGTCGGAGGCCATGTCGGTCATGCCGGCGAAGAAGTGGGCGCGGCCGTTTTCGATGACGGCGTTGAGCAGCCCGGCCTTGCCGCCGAACTTGACGTAGATGGTGCGCACCGCGACGTGGGCTTCGCGGGCGATCATTTCCAGGCTGACCTTGCTGTAGCCTTTTTCCAGGAATAATTCGGCCGCCGTGTGCAGCAGCGCCTGCAGCCTGGCTTCCTTGTCGGCGGCGCGCGGCCGGCCGGCGGACTTGCCCCAGCAGGACGGGTCGGATTCGGGACAGTCTGGCTCCGCCAGCGCGGCGGCGGTTTGGTCGGTGATTTTCATGGCGGCTAAATGATAGCGAATGCCGTCATGCTAGTCCAAATTAAAATGAAATGCAATCGTTTCATTTCTTGACTTTGGCCCAAAACCCGCCAATAATGACCCTATTCCATTTCATTTTTCTCTGGAGCATTACATGTCCACTCAAGAACCAAAAGTTCTCAGCGCCGTTCCGGCAGCTCCGGCCGCGCAAGGCGCAGCCCCGGCCGCCGCGCCCGCCGGCCCGTCCGCGCCCAACCGCAAGGTGCTGGTGGTGGCCGCGCTGGTGGCGATCGCCGCGTTGGCCGCCGGCGGCCGCATGTGGTATCGCAGTCATTATTTCGTCGAGACCGAGAACGCCTATGTGGCGGGCCATGTGCATCCGGTGTCGGCGCGCATTTCCGGCGTGGTCACCAAGGTGCTGATCGACGACAACCAGATCGTCAAGGAAGGCGACGTGATCGCCGAGCTGGATCCGTTCGACCAGCGCGTAAAAGTGGAGCAGATCCAGGCGCAGATCGCCAGCGCCGAGCAGCAGGTCACGCAGTCGGACGCTCAGATCGCGCAGGTAAAGGCCCAGGCCAGCGGCGCCGCCGCGCAGGTGGCGCAGTCGGAAGCGCAGCTGCTGCGCGCCAGGCAGGACGCCGAGCGTTTCGGCCAGCTGTATAACAGCCAGATGAAGGCCGTGTCGAAAGCGGAACTGGACGCCGCCGTCGCCGGCCGCGCCGGCGCCGTGGCCGATCTGGCCGCGCGCAAGGACGCAGCCACCGCCGCCAAGGCGCAGATCACCGCCGCCAACTCGGCGCGCGATGTGCTGAAGGCGCAAGTCGACGTGCTGCGCGTGCAGCTCAAGGACGCGCAGCAGCAATTGGCGTACAACCGCATCCTGGCGCCGGTGGGCGGCCGTATCGGCAAGCGCACCATCGAAGTGGGCCAGCGCGTGACGCCGGGCCAGCAGCTGACCGCCATCGTGCAGGAAAACGTGTGGCTGACCGCGAACTTCAAGGAGACCCAGTTGGCCGACCTGAAGCCGGGCCAGGAAGTCAAAGTCAGCATCGACGCGATCCCGGGCAAGGAATTGATCGGCAAGGTGGACAGCTTCGCGCCGGCGTCGGGCGCGCAGTTCGCGCTGCTGCCGGCCGATAACGCGACCGGCAACTTTACCAAGATCGTGCAGCGCGTGCCGGTCAAGATCACCTTCAAGCCGGAGGACGTCAAGGCCCTGAGCGGCCGCCTGGTGCCGGGCATGTCGGCCATCGCCGAAGTAGCGATCAAACAGTAAGGACGCGCCATGGCCAGCACTACTATCGATACGCCGGGCGGCGGGGCTGCTCACGCGCCCGCCGCTCCGAGCGAGAAGGTCTCCGGCCGCACCTGGATGGCGGTGGCCGCCGGCATGCTGGGCGCCTTCATGGCGGTGCTCGACATCCAGATCACCAACTCGTCGCTGAAGGACATCCTCGGCACGCTGTCGGCCACGCAGGAAGAGGGCTCGTGGATCGCCACCGCCTATCTGGTGGCGGAGATCGTGGTGATCCCGATGACCGGCCTGCTGACCCGTGTGTTCGGCATGCGCGCTTACATGATGGGCACCACCGCGCTGTTCCTGGTGTTCTCCACCTTGTGCGGCTTCGCCTGGAACCTGCCGAGCATGATCGCCTTCCGCATGCTGCAGGGCTTCACCGGCGGCGCGCTGATCCCGATGGCGATGACGCTGGTGATGACCAAGCTGCCGCCATCCAAGCGCGCCACCGGCATGGCGATCTTCGGCCTGACCGCGACGCTGGCGCCGTCGATGGGCCCGACCTTCGGCGGTTACCTGAGCGAGCTGTATGGCTGGCCGTCGATCTTCTACATCAACTGGGTGCCGGGCTTGCTGCTGATCGGCGGCATCGCGCTCGGTCTGGACAAGGAGAAGGCGCAACCGTCGCTGCTGTTCAACGCCGACTGGCTGGGCATCGCCTTCATGGCCGTCGGCCTGGGCAGCCTGACCATCTTCCTGGAAGAGGGCAACAGCAAGGACTGGTTCGATTCGTCGTTCATCATCACCTTCGCCGCGCTGGCGATCATCGGCCTGCTCGGCTGGGTGGTCAACAGTGCGGTGCGCAAGAATCCCTTTGTCAACCTGGGCTTGTACGGCCAGCGTAACTTCTTCGCCGCCACCGCGCTGTCGATGGCGATGGGCATGGGCTTGTACGGCTCGGCGTTCCTGCTGCCGCTGTACCTGGGCCAGATCGCCGGCTATTCGCCGATGCAGATCGGTGAGGTCATCATGTGGGCCGGCTTGCCGCAGTTGTTCATCATGCCGTTCGTGGCCAAGCTGTCGTCGAAGGTGGACAACCGCATCCTGTGTTCGTTCGGCTTGCTGCTATTCGGCGGCTCCTGCCTGATGAACGCCTATATGGACGCGACCACCGGCTACGATCAGTTGCTGCTGTCGCAGATCGTGCGCGCGCTGGGCCAGCCGTTCGTGATGCTGACCTTGTCGAACTTCGCGATGAACGGCATCCAGCCCAAGGACATGCCGTCGGCTTCGAGCCTGATCAACATGACCCGCAACTTGGGCGGTTCGATCGGCATCGCCCTGCTGGCGACCGCGCTGACGTCGCGCGAGCATTTCCATTCGCAGCGCATCGGCGAGTCGGTGACCGGCTTCGCGGCGGCGACGCAGGAGCGGCTGGCGGCGTTGACGCAGTCGTTCGTCGGCAAGGGTTTCGATGCCACCACGGCGTCGGACATGGCGCTGAAGGCGGTCGACGGCATCGTGCGGCGCGAGGCGTATGTGATGGCGTACAACGACGGTTTCTTCCTGGTGGCGGCGGTGCTGTTCGGCTGCATCGGCGTGCTGTGGTTCTCGGACAAAGTCAAAGCCCCTTCCGGCGGCGGTGGCGGCGGCGCGCACTAAAACAATAACTGCATAAATGAGGTATTAACATGTTGAATTCAGCTTTGAAGCGCCTGACGCTCGCTGTCTCCGTCACCCTGGCCGTCAGCGGCTGCGCCACCGTCGGTTCCGACTTTTCGGCGCCGAAGAATGTCGCCGACGCGTCGTTCCGCCATCTGCCGCAAGCCGGCGCCAGCGAGGCGCACCTGCCGGCGCAATGGTGGACCGTGTTCAACGACGACACCCTGAACCGCCTGGAGCAAACCGCGCTGCGCGACAACCCGAGCGTCAAGGCCGCCGCGCAGCGGCTGGTGCAGGCGCTGGAGCAGGCCGGCGTGACGCGGGCGCAGCAGCAGCCGCAGTTGAGCGTCAACGCCGGCATCTCGAACTCGCGCACTTCGGCCGAGACTTCGCAGGGCCTGGCGCTGGGCGGCCGCGCGATCAAGGGTAACAACTACTCGGTCGGCTCCAGCTTCTCGTATGAAGTCGACCTGCTGGGCCGCGTGCGCCGCCTGGTCGAAGCCTCCGACGCGCAAGCGCTGGTGGCCGAGGCCGACCGCGACGGCGTGCTGCTGATGCTGTCGTCGCAACTGGCGACCACCTACTGGCAACTGCGCGGCCTGGACGCCGAACTGGCGATCCTGGCCGGCGCGCTCGACACCCGCCGCGAAACCGAGGAGCTGGTGACGGCGCGTTTCGACGCCGGCTTGTCGAATGAACTGGACGTGTCGCGCGCGCGCATCGAACGCGCCAACGCGCAGGCCGACCTGCATGAAGCGCAGCGTCAGCGCAATCTGCTGGAGCACAGCCTGGCGACCCTGGTCGGCGCCTCGCCGTCGTCGATGCTGACCGCTGCGAAGGCCGATGCGGCAGCGCTGCCGCAACCGCCGGCGATTCCGGTCGGCCTGCCGGCCAGCCTGCTGGCCCAGCGTCCTGACCTGGCGGGCAGCGTCGCCGCGCTGCGCGGCGCGAACGCGCAGATCGGCGTGGCCGAAGGCGCGTTCTATCCATCGCTGACGCTGACCGGTAACTTCGGCTTCGCCTCGGAGAGTCTGAGCAACCTGGCCAAGGGCGACTCGCGCCAGTTCAGCGTCGGCCCGCTGGCCTTGTCGCTGCCGATCTTCGACGGTGGCCGCAACAAGGCCAACCTGGCGATCTCGAAAGCGCGCTACGAAGAGGCGCTGGCCAACCACCAGACCAAGCTGCTGACGGCGCTGCGCGAAGTGGAAGACGCGCTGTCGGACGTGCAGCAACGCCAGTTGCAGGGCGACGCACAGAAGGCGTCGCAAGTGGCGGCGGCGCGCGGCTACCTGGTGGCGCGTGCGCGTTACGAGCGTGGCGTGTCGACCTACCTGGACGTCACCGACGCGCAGCGCAGCGCGCTGGCGGCGGACCGCGCGGCGGTGCAGATCAACACCCAGCGCCTGCTGGCAGCGGTGTCGGTGGCGCGCGCGCTCGGCGCCGGCTGGCAGCCATCGCCGCAGCTGGCGTCGGTGGCGCAGTAAGCAACACTTCGGTGTCAGTGCCGACATTCGGACATCGCGGAACTTCCAGCATACGCAAAGTTCCGCGATGTCCGAATGTCGGCACTGACACCGACGTTGGGGGGGGGCGGGGCGTGGATTACAATGTGGGCCTCACTCTATCCGAGGTCTCAATGAAAAAAATCCTGCTCCCGCTGGCACTGGCTGTTGCCTGTGCCGCCGCCTACGCCGCGCCGGCCGGCGTCGCCGACTTGAACAAGATGAGCCAGCGCTTCGCGCCGGTCGCGCTGACCGCCGATACCGCCAAGCTCTCGGCCGGCGACAAGAAAGCCATCGCCAAGCTGATCGAGGCGGCCAAGATCATCGACGTGCTGCAATTGCGCCAGCGCTGGTCCGGCAACGAGGCGCTGTGGGCCGCGCTGAAAAAGGACACCAGCCCGCTGGGCAAGGCCCGTCTCGATTATTTCTGGCTCAATAAAGGCCCCTGGTCCATCCTCGACGACCACCAATCCTTCCTGCCGGCCGACGTGGGCGGCATCGCCGTGCCGGCCAAGAAGCCGGAAGCCGGCAACTTCTATCCGGCGGGCGCCACCAAGCCGGCGCTGGAAAGCTGGATGAACGGCCTCAACGCGGAAGACAAGAATCAGGCGCAGTGGTTCTTCACCACCATCCGCGCCGGCGCCGACGGCAAATTCAAGATCGTCAAATATTCGGAGGAGTACAAGCCGGAACTGGAACAGGCCGCGAAGCTGCTGCGCGCGGCGGCGGCCGACACCGACAACGCCTCGCTGAAGAAGTTCCTCGAATTGCGCGCCGACGCTTTCCTGAGCAACGATTACCTGGCCTCCGACTTCGCCTGGATGGATCTGGACGCGCCAGTCGACATCACCATCGGCCCTTACGAAACCTACAACGACGAACTGTTCGGCTACAAGGCCGCGTTCGAAGCCTACGTCAACATCCGCGACCAGAAGGAAACCCAGAAGCTGGACTTCTTCGCCAAGCACATGCAGGAGCTGGAAGACAACCTGCCGCTGGACAAGCAATACCGCAACCCGAAAGTCGGCGCGCTGGCGCCGATGGTGGTGGTCAACCAGGTCTACGGCGCCGGCGACGGCAACATGGGCGTACAGACCGCCGCCTACAACCTGCCGAACGACGAACGCATCATCAGCCAGCGCGGCTCCAAGCGCGTGATGCTGAAGAACGTGCAGGAAGCCAAGTTCAAGTCGACGCTGACGCCGATCTCCAAACTGGTGCTGAAGCCGGCCGACCAAAAGGACGTCGACTTCGATTCCTTCTTCACCCACATCCTGGCGCACGAGATCACCCACGGCCTCGGCCCGCACCTGACCAGGGCCAACGGCAAGGAATCGACCCCGCGCCAGGACCTGAAGGAAGCCTATTCGACCATCGAGGAAGCCAAGGCCGACATCACCGGCCTGTTCGCGCTGGCCTACATGATGGACAAGGGCCAGCTGAAAGGCACGCTGGGGCAGGGCGAGGCGGCCGAGCGCAAGCTGTACACCACCTTCCTCGCCTCCGCCTTCCGCACGCTGCACTTCGGCCTGACCGATTCGCACGCGCGCGGCATGGCGATCCAGATGAACTACATCCTCGACAAGGGCGGCTTCATCTCGCACGGCGACGGCACCTTCGCGGTGGACTTCAAGAAGATCAAGCAGGCCGTGATCGACCTCGACCGCGAGTTCCTCACCATCGAAGCGACCGGCGACTACGCCCGCGCCAAGGAGATGATGACCAAGTACGTGGTGATCCGTCCGGACGTGCAAAAGGCGCTGGATAAAATGAAATCCGTGCCGAACGACATCCGCCCGGAATTCAAGACCGCCAATACCCTGCTGGGTCGATAAGGCAGTGGGGGCCGCCGCGCCCCCATTTTCAAAACTTCAATAATAAAACTTTTCCTACGTAGAAATAAACTGTTGTCAGTCCTTCCAGAAGGCAATAATTCTTGCCTTCTGCATGCTAAAGTTTGATCACCATGATCAAGCGCACCTTATCCCTGTTGCTGTTCCTCGCGTCCGGACTGGCCTCCGCGGCCCAATTGACCGACGTGGAAACCCGCTGGCTCACCGCCGGCGCGGCCGTGCTGGGCTACGCCAAGCAAGAACTCAAATTACCGATCGATATCACCGTGCAGCCGCAGGCGCGCCCGACCGACGTGCCGCTGGCGCTGGGCTATCAGGACGGCCGCTGCAAGCTGGTGCTGTCGATGCGCGGCAACCCCAACGCCGAGGACATCCTGGCCGACGTGCCGGCCGCGCAGCGTCCGCTGATGATCGAGGCCATGGTGGCGCACGAGATCGGCCATTGCTGGCGTTATGTGCAGGGCGTGTGGCACGTGGTGCCGTCCGGCTTCGAACAGGGCGCGCAGGGCGACGCCGCCGCCTTGCTTGAAACGCAGCGCGAGGAAGGCTACGCCGACCTGGTGGCGCTGGCCTGGACCCAGCAGCGTCACCCCGAACAATACGCCGCCGTGGCCGGCTGGATGCGGCAGGTGCGCCAGCCGTCGCCGGCCGCCGGGTCGCACAGCACGCTGGCGTGGCTGCAACTGGCGCCGACCGGCGCCGCCTTCCCGCCGGGACTGCCGCTGTTCGAGCAGGCCGCCAATCTGTGGCGCCGGGGGCTGGCCTACGACGACTGAGTCCGGCGTAGCAAAACGCCAACAATGTTCGTTCCCGCACAGAGTTCCGGCGGCGGCGGGCGTCTAATGTGTCCACTAACCACCACAACTGAGGGACACATCATGAACAAGTTACTGCTCTTCGTGTTGGCCACCGCCGCCAGCGCCAGTTTCGCCGCCACGCCGAACGACGACAAAGTCGCGTACAAGGCCGCCACCAGTCAAGCTGAAAGCACCTACAAAACCTCCAAGGCCGCTTGCGATGCGCAATCGGGCAACGCCAAGGACGTCTGCATCGAACAAGCCAAGGTAGCGCGCGCCAACAGCGAAGCGACCGCCGCATGGCAATACAAGAACGACAAAAAATCGGTGGAAAAGGCCCAGACCAATGTGGCCGACGCCCAATACGACCTGGCCAAGGCCCAGTGCTCGCCGTTGACCGGCGCCGACAAGGATAGCTGCCTGACCGGCGCCAGGTCGATGCACACCGCCGCCATCAACGACGCCAAGGCCGGCAAGAAAGCCGCCGACGTCGCCCAGACCGGCATCGATTGCAGCAGCATGAGCGGCGCCGACAAGGCATCGTGCGAAACCCGCGCCAAGTCCGAGCTGGCCAAGGATACCGTCGCCGACTCCGTGATCACCACCAAGGTGAAGACCGAGCTGCTGGCCGAGCCGGCGCTGAAATCGCTGGACGTGCATGTGGAAACCACCAACGGCACCGTGATGCTGAGCGGCTTCGTGCCGTCGCAGGCTGAAGTCGACAAAGCGGTCACCGTCGCCCGCAACGTCAAAGGTGTCAGCAAAGTACAAAGCTCGCTGCGCGTGAAGTAATCGCCGCCCGCGCCCGGCGCCGCCTGTGGGCCGCGCCGGGCTTTTTTCTTGTTGCAATCATGATGGTCATCATTTAAACTGGCGCTCAGCGTGCCTTCCGCGCGCATCGCATTGCGAGGACCTTCATGTTTGCACAACCCTTTTCCAACTGGCTGCAGCGGCGCGGCCTGCACTTTTCGTGGGTCATCGTCGCGCTGACCTTTCTCACCGCCTTGACCTCGTCCGCCGCGCTGGGGCTGCCGGGCGCGCTGCTGCAACCGCTGTCGAAGGAATTCGGCTGGGACGTGGAGCAGATCTCGTCCGCGCTGGCGGTGCGCTTCGTGCTGTTCGGCTTGATGGGACCGTTCGCCGCGATCCTGATGGAACGCTTCGGCTTGCGCAACGTGGTGGTCACCGCGCTGGCGCTGGTGGCGGCCGGCTTGGCGCTGGCGACGCAAATGTCGCAGTTCTGGCACCTGGTGGCGCTGTGGGGCATCATGCTTGGCGTCGGCTCCGGCATGACCGCGCTGGTGCTCAGCGCGGTGGTCTCCAACCGCTGGTTCGACACCCATCGCGGGCTGGTGGTCGGCGTGCTGACGGCCAGCTCGGCCACCGGGCAGCTGATCTTCCTGCCGGTCGGCGCCTGGCTGATCGAACACTTCGGCTGGCGCATGGCGGTGATCCCGGTGTTCGCCGCTTGCGCGGTGGTGGCGGTGCTGGTGTTCCTGTTCATGCGCAACCGCCCGAACGACGTCGGCCTGACGCCGTTCGGCGCCGCGCCCGGCACGCCGGTGGCGCCGCTCGCGCCGCCGATGCACATCACCTTCGCCACGCCGTTCAAGGTCTTGGCCAGCGTCTCGGGCAACCGCGTGTTCTGGATCCTGTTCGGCACCTTCTTCATCTGCGGCCTCAGCACCAACGGCCTGATCCAGACCCACTTCATCTCGCTGTGCGGCGACGCCGGCCTGTCGGCGGTGCCGGCCGCCTCGGTGCTGGCGATGATGGGCGCGTTCGACCTGGTCGGCACCATCGCCTCGGGCTGGCTGTCGGACCGCTACGACAACCGCAAGCTGCTGTTCATGTACTACGGCCTGCGCGGCTTGTCGCTGTTCTGGCTGCCGTACTCGGAGTTCACGCTGTACGGCCTGTCGCTGTTCGCCATGTTCTACGGGCTGGACTGGATCGCCACCGTGCCGCCGACGGTCCGCCTGGTTGGCGCCACTTTCGGCAAGGAGAAGGCCGGCATGGTGTTCGGCTGGATCTTCGCCGGCCACCAGCTGGGCGCCGCCGTCGCCGCCTATGGCGCCGGCCGCATCCGCACCTTGCTGCTGACCTACAACCCGGCGCTGTTCGCCGCCGGCGCCGCCTGCCTCGTGGCCGCCGCCATCGTGCTGCTGATCCGCAAGCCGGCGGCGGCCGTGCCGCTGGCGCCGGCGGTGTCCGCCAAGGCTGCCTAATCGGCAACGCTGACAAAATGTAATCAAGCTGTCATGTGCCGGTGCAACAATGCGCCGTCCTTAACAGCTTGATGGAGTTTTGCATGCGCCTCGCCCCACCGGCCGCTTTCTTATTGGCCACCTTGCTCGCCGCCTGCGGCAGCGACGGTTTGCCCGTCACCGAAACCAATCCCGGCGACGGCTACAATTCGACCGCCGTCGCCTTCATGAGCGACGTCCACTTCGAAAACATCTATGGCGACCTGAAGAGCGCGCAGTTCTCCGGCATTCCGACCAAGGACGGCAAGAACGCCACCATCCGCACCATGTACGCGCAGCTGACGTCGACGCGGCTGTTCAACGAAAACTACTTCGCCTTCCGCGCCGCATTGGACGACGCGTATGCCAAGGGCCTGCGCCTGGTTGCGCTGCCGGGCGACATCTCCGACGACGCGCAGCCGATCAACATCGACGGCATCAGCGACATCCTGCACGAATACCAAGCCAAGGGCATGCGCTTCTTCATCGCCCCGGGCAACCACGATCCAAACGAGCCGTACGACGACGATGAAGCGGGCAAGAACGACTTCCTCACCCGCGACGGCAAGGAACAGAAAATCTACGCGGTCAACAACGCTGCCTGCAAGGCCAAGGATCCGACCGTGGTTTGCACCAACCAGCTGATGGAACAGGGCTACGACAAGCTGCTGACCAAGCTGGGCGAATTTGGCTACATGCCGAACAAGAACGACGTCTACTGGGAAACCCCGTTCACGCCCTACACCGACGGCAAGTACAGCTACGACGCCGCCAGCGCCGCCTCGGCGCTGGACAAGCGCCAGTTCGAAATCTGCGCCGAAGGCGAGGGCGGCAGCTACAAGGCTGCCGGCGAGACCAAGCTCGGCAAGCCGTACACGCGCTGCACCAAGATCATCGACGCCAGCTATCTGGTGGAGCCGGTCAAGGGCATCTGGCTGCTGGCGCTGGACGCCAACGTGCACGTGCCGAACGCCAAGTTCGACCCGGCCAATCCGAAGATCTTCAGCGGCTTCGACAACGCCGGCGACGCCGGCTGGAACAAGGTGCTGACCCACAAGATCCACCAGATGGAGTGGATCAAATCGGTGGCCGCGCGCGCCAAGGCGCAGGGCAAGCAGCTGATGTCGTTCTCGCACTACCCGACCATGGACTTCTACGCCAACCAGACCGACGCGATGAAAGCCGTGTTCAAGTCGGGCGCGTTCCAGGTCACGCGCATGCCGGCGGCCGCCACCACCGCCGCGCTGGCCGGCACCGGCCTGCCGCTGCACATGGGCGGCCACATGCACTTCAACGGCACCAACGACTACAAGGACGCCGCCGGCAACTACATGGTCAACGTGCAATCGCCGTCGCTCGCGGTGTTCGGCGCGGCGTACAAGATCGTCAGCTACCAGAGCAAGGACACGATCGACGTGCAGACGGTCGGCCTGAACAACGTCGCCCGTTACAACGAACTGTTCCCGTTGTACCAGACCGAGTATGACTACCTGCAAGGCAGCGTCGCCGCCGGCGATGTCGCCAAGCGCTGGGACCGCGGCATCCTGGACTCGACCTCGTATGGCCAGTTCACCCGCACCTATTTCGGCGAGCTGTCGCGGCTGCGTTTCATGAGCGACTACTGGCCGTGCGAAATGAAGGAAGCGGCGATGTCGCTGGATGCGCGCCAGATGCTGATCCTGTCGCAGCTGCAAACCAAGGTCACGCTGGCGCAGCTGAAAGACAATCCGGGCGTGCTGCCGATTACCGCCACGTGTGCCGCCAAGGGCACGGTGGCCGACGGCGGCGTCGCGGCCAGCCAACTGACGGCGGACTGGGCCACGGCGACCGCCAAGGCCGAGCAGCTCGCGGCGGCGGCCAACCTGAAGCTGGACGATTTCGCCAAGATCAGCGCCTATGAATTTTACGGCGACTTCCACCGCACGGTGTACGCGGGCGAACTGGCCTTGCGCGACATGGGCGCGCAGCGGGTGGCGCAGTACAAGGTGCTGATGGGCGCGTTCCCGGCGACGCCGGCGGCGATCGTCAAGATCGGCGACCTGCCGTCGGACCAGAACGCGGTGAACGTGCTGTTCCAGAACCAGTTCAAGCAAGTGTTCGCGATCTTCAAGGGCCTCGGCTCGGGCAAACCGAGCGACCGCTTCACGATCGACCTGAAGGCCAAGACGCTGACCAACGCCAGCAACAGCGGCCTGAGCTTCAACTGACCTAAAACTCCGGGGTCAGAGCTAAAAACTGGACACGAGCTCTACCGTAGCGAACGCTACGGTAGAGCTCGTGTCCAGTTTTTAGCTCTGACCCCGGATTAAGCGGTCATTTTTTACTTCAGGTATTTCGCCAGCCAGCCGTGCACTTCGCTGTAGAAGTAGCGGCTGTTGTCACCCTTCAGGATCCAGTGGTTTTCGTCGGGGAAGACCAGTAGCTTGCTCGGCACGTTCAGCCGCTGCTGCGTGGCGAAGTTCATCAGCGCGTTGTTGGCCGGGACGCGGTAGTCCAGCTCGCCCACCGAGATCAGGATCGGCGTCTTGAAGCCCGTGCCTTTATCGTGATTTCCGGCTTGCATCACCGGGCTTTGCTCGCGCCATACGGCCTTGTCGCCCCACACCGGGCCGCCGCTGTTGACTTCGCGGCCGTGGATGCTGTCGCTCGATCCCCATTGCATCACCAGGTCCATCTCGCCGGCGTGCGAGACGATGGCTTTGTAGCGCGTCGTCGTCGCCTGCAGCCAGTTGGCCAGGTGGCCGCCGTAGCTGGCGCCGCCCGCCGCCAAGCGCGCGCCGTCGACGTAGCTGTATTTCTTGACCGCTTCATCCACCGCTTCGTTGACTTCGTCGCCCGGTCCCTTCAACGGGTCGCCCTGGATCGCGCGGGCGAATTCTTCGCCGTAGCCGGTCGAGCCCTTGTAGTCGGTCAACAGCACCACATAGCCCGGTTGCGCCAGCAGGTGATAGTTCCAACGCAGCACGAACTGGTCGCGCCACATGTTGGCGGCGCCGCCGTGGATCACGGCGAACAGCGGGTACTTTTTCGCCGGGTCGAAATTGGCCGGCTTGACGATCATGTTGTGGATCATGCGGCCGTCGCTGGCCTTGAACCAGAAGTGCTCCGGCGCCTGCCAGTCGATGCTTGCCGCGCGCTCGGTGTTGAACGAGGTCAGCCGCTTCGGCGCGCCGTTGCCGAAGGCGTACACCTCGGGCGGGTTGATCGCCGATTCCCACACGCCCACCAGCGCCTTGCCGCCGGCGTTGAGCGAGCCGATGCTGCCGGTCGGCTGCGACGCTTCGTCGCGCAGGTCGCCGCCGGCGTAGTTGATCGAGTGCAGTTGCTCCAGCCCGGCGTGCTCGTAGCTGAACACGATGCGGCCAGTGCCGGCCGGCAGCGCGTAGCGCGACACCGAACGGTCCAGCGACGCCGTCAACAGCTTCGGCGCGGCGCTGCTCAGCGGCCAGCCGAAGCTGGCCAGCCGCGTCAGGTCGTAGACCTTGCCCGGCTCCTCCGCTTCGCTCAGCGCGAACAAGGTCTTGCCGTCGGCGCTGAACTTGAGGTTGTTGTAGCTGCGCTTGTCGGCGGTCAGCTGCTGCGCTTCGCCGCCGGCCACCGGCAGGCTGAACAGCTGGGTGTAGCCGGACGCGCGCGCCAGTTCGTCGCGGTTGGTCGAGGCCGAGAACACCACCGCCTTGCCGTCCGGCGACCAGATCGCGTCCAGCGATTGGCCTTCGTCGCCCTGGCCGCCGCCGAAGCCCGGCAAGGCCGCCAGCTTGCTGCCGGACAGCAGGTCGCGCGGCTTGGCGCCCACCGCCGCGTCCATCACGAACAGCCGCACCTGCTTGTCGTCCAGCCATTTGTCGAAGAAGCGCGGCGGGAAGGTTTCGTAGGCGCGCGCGGTGTACTTGCGGTCCTTGCGTTCCTTGGCGGTTTTCTTGACGTCTTCCTCGCTGGCGTTGCCGGGGAAGATGTCGCTGATGAACAGCAATTGCTTGCCGTCCGGGCTGAACTTCGGCGCGCGCGCACCCAGCGTGAGCGTGGTCAGGCGTTGCGCCTCGCCGCCGCCGGCGACGTCGATGCGGTAGATTTGGCCGGCGTCGTCGCCGTCGCGCTTGGCCACGAACACCAGCTGCTTGCCGTCCGGCGACCAGTTGACCGCGCTTTCGCCACCCTTGCTGAAGGTCAGGCGCCGCGCCGGGCTGTCGTCGCCCAGCGATTTGATCCACAGGTCCGACCATTGTTCCTTGCTGTCGTAGGCCGGGTCGGTGACGGAAAACACCGCCCACTTGCCGTCCGGGCTGGGCTGCGGCGCGCCGACGCGCTTCATCAGCCAGACGTCTTCATGGGTGATGGCGTGCTTGTCCGTGGTCGCGTCGGCCGCCAGCGCCTGGCCGCCGAGGGTGGCCGAAATGAGGAGGGCAAGAAAAGAAAGTCGCGGTATAGTCATGACGAATTCGCTCGAAAGTCGGTGAAGCAAAGATAGTGGCCAAATCCCTCATTGCTGTCAATCAAGTTTCTACGGAGATCCTCCATGCAGACCATTACCAAGATCCACAAAGTGGCCGCCTTCACCGCCGGCGATCAAGGTGGCAACCCGGCCGGCGTCATGATCCGCGCCGCCTTGCCGGAGGAGCCGGCGATGCAGCGCATCGCCGCCGAGATGGGCTATTCGGAAACCGTATTCGCCGCGCCCACCGCCGACGGCTGGCGCGTGCGCTATTTTTCGCCGGACGGCGAGGTGGCGTTCTGCGGCCACGCCACCATCGCGCTGGGCGCGGTGCTGGCGCAGCAGAACGGCGACGGCATCTTTCCGCTGACCACCAACCACGCGCGGGTGACGGTCGAGGGCCGCGCCAGCGGCGACCGCGCCGACGCCGCGCTGCAATCGCCGGCCACCTCCAGCGCGCCGGCGCCGGCCGGGCTGGTCAAGGAGGCGCTGGCGCTGTTCCGCTACACGCTGGCCGATCTCGACGACCGCATTCCGCCGGCCATCGCCAACGGCGGCGTCGACCATCTGGTGCTGGCGCTGGCCAGCCGCGACAAGCTGCGCGCGATGCGCTACGAACTGGCGGCCGGCCGCAGCCTGATGCAGCGCTACGGCCTGACCACGATCTCGCTGCTGCACGCGGAGACGCCGCAGCGCTTCCATGCGCGCAATCCGTTCGCGTCCAGCGGGGTGTATGAGGATCCGGCCACCGGCGCGGCGGCGGCGGCGCTGGCCGGCTATCTGCGCGACCTCGACTGGCCGCACGGCGGCGCCATCGACATCATCCAGGGCGAGGACATGGGGGCGCCGTGCCATTTGCGGGTCGAGATCGGCGACCAGGCCGGGGCGTCGATCCGCGTCTCGGGCAGCGCCCGCATGCTGGGCGACTAGGCTAGGCCCATTTCTTCAGCAGGCGCGCCAGTTCGCCGGTGCGTTCCATCTGTTCGATGGCGTGCCGCACCCGCAGCGTCACCGCCGGATCGACGTGGTTGCCGATCGCCATGTGCAGCGTGCTGGAGTACATCACCTGCGGCAGGATGCGCACCTTGCCGCTGGCGCCGGTGCGCGCGATGAAGCTCGCCAGTCCCGGATTGCGGTGCAGGAAAAAGCGGCCGCGTCCGGCGATCAGCTTTTGCAGATTGGTTTCCGGATTGACCGCGCTGTCGTTGACCCGCAGCCCGCCCATCGCGGCCAGCACCTCGGCCGGCGCGTAGCCGCGGTTGGCCAGCACCACGCCCTGCGCGCCCAGCTGGCGCACGTCGTCCCAGCTGTGGATCACCACCTTGTCCTTGGCGCGCACCACCAGCATGTAGTGGATCGGCATCAGCGCCGGCTCGATGAAGCTGTAGTGGCGGTCGCGCTCCTCGGTGTGCTGGACCGCGCACATGGCGTCGTGCTGGCGGTTGACCACGGCGGAATGGGCGCGCGTCAGCGGCATCCACTGCTGGTCGCCAGTGAAGATCAGGCCGGGGTCGATGCGTTCGATGGTGCGGAACACATCGACGCAGAAGCCGATGACGCGGCCTTCGCCGGCGGCGATGAACTTGGGGTCGGTGCCTTCCTGGGCCGTCACCCGCAGCGTCACGGTCGGCGCCGCCGACGCACCGGCGCACAGCAACAGCGCGGCGCAAAAGACGGCGGATGTTTTCATGGCGATGTGGTTGTTTTTGAGCAATGTTAATGAAAGCAGTTTAGCAGTCCTGAATGCGCCAATTCTCACACATTGTAACGCCTGCGCTCAGTCCCACTTGTGCATCAGCCGTTCCAGCTCGCCTTTTTTCTCCAGCTGGAACAGCGCCTTTTCCAGCCGCTCGACGACGCGGCTGTCGAGCTGGCGGCTGGTGGCGAAGTACAGCCGGGCGCTGTACATCACCTGCGGCAGGATCCTGACCTTGTCGGCGGTGCCGCTGCGCTCCAGCAGCTTCTGCAGGCCTGGGCCGCGATGGAAGTACAGGCGGCCGCGTCCGGCGATCAGCTTTTGCAGGTTCAGTTGCGGATTGGTGGAGCTGGCGTCGACCTCGATGCCGCCCAGCGCGGCCAGGATATCGCCGGCCGCGAAGCCGCGGTTGATCAGCACCACGCCGTCGTTGGGACCGAGCGCGCGCACGTCGTCCCAGTTGCGGATCACCACGTTGTCGTTGGCGCGCGCCAGGAACTGGTATTCGATGGTGTACAGCGACGGGCCGATGAAGCGGAAGCGCTGTTCGCGCTCGGGGTTGCGCTGCACCGCGCATTGCACGTCTTCGTGGCCGGTGGCCAGTTCGGAGTAGGCGCGCACCAGCGGCTTCCAGCTCTGGTCGCCGACGAAGCGCAGGCCCGGATCGAGCTGTTCGACCGCGCGCATCAGGTCGATGCACAGGCCGACGATGGCGTCCTTGCCGGCGGCGATGAATTTGGGTTCGGTGCCTTCCTGGGCGGCGGTGCGCAGGCGCACCGGTTCGGCCGCGAGCGACGGAAGGCAGCAGGCGGCGCCAAGCAGCCAGATCCATCCGCTGTACCAACCGCCCATGTGTCGTCCTCTAAGGTCCCGCGCTGTGCGCTGTTTGCGCTAGCTTACACCAAATGCCTGGACGAAAAAAAAGGCTTCCTGATGGAAGCCTCGTTTTCTACTGCTTGAATTCGGTGGTAGGCCGTGCGGGATTCGAACCTGCGACCAACGGATTAAAAGTCCGCTGCTCTACCAGCTGAGCTAACGACCCCCGAAAGAGGCCGTATTATATACAGGCGGCCGCCAACTGCAAAGGGTTTTGTTAAAACAATTTATTTCATTCCCAAGGCCGCCGTCACCTTCAACACTTCGTCGGCGGTGGTGACGCCTTCCTGGATCTTCATCGCGCCGGCGATGCGCAGCGGCTTCATGCCGTCGGCCACGCTCTGGCGCCGCAGCGCCTGGATGTCGGTCTCCTCGCGCACCTGCTCGCTGAAGGCCTCGGTCACGGTCAGCAATTCATAGATGCCGGTGCGGCCGCGATAGCCGGTCTGGCGGCACTCGGGACAGCCGACCGGGCGGTACACCTTGTCCGGCTTGGGCAGCTGCCACATGCCGCCCAGGCTGTGCCAGATTTCGTCGCTCAGTTCGTCGCCCTCGGCCTTGCAGTCGGGGCACAGCGTGCGCACCAGGCGCTGCGCCATGATGCCGATCAGCGTCGCCTCCAGCAGGTAGTAGGGCACGCCCAGTTCCAGCAGCCGCATCACCGCCGACGGCGCGTCGTTGGTGTGCAAGGTCGACAGCACCAGGTGGCCGGTCAGCGCGGCCTGGATCGCCATCTCGGCGGTGGCCAGGTCGCGGATCTCGCCGACCATGATGATGTCCGGATCCTGCCGCATCAGCGCGCGCACGCCGTCGGCGAACGACAGGTCGATGCTGGCCTGCACCTGCATCTGGTTGAAGGCCGGCTCGACCATCTCGATCGGATCCTCCACCGTGCAGACGTTGACCTCCGACGTCGCCAGCGCCTTGAGCGTGGTGTACAGCGTGGTGGTCTTGCCGGAGCCGGTCGGCCCGGTGACCAGGATGATGCCGTGCGGGCGTTGCGTCAGCGCGTCCCAGCGTTGCGCGTCGTCGAGCGGGAAGCCCAGCTCCGGCAGCGTCTTGACCACCACGTCGGGATCGAAGATGCGCATCACCAGCTTTTCGCCGAACGCGGTCGGCAGTGTCGACAGGCGCAGCTCGACTTCCTGGCCGCCGGCGGTGCGGGTCTTGATGCGGCCGTCCTGCGGCCGGCGCTTCTCGATCACGTCCATCCGTCCCAGCAGCTTGATGCGCGCGGTCATCGCGATCATCACCACCGCCGGCACCTGGTACACCTGGTGCAGCACGCCGTCGATGCGGAAGCGGATCGCCGCCATGTCGCGCTTGGGTTCGAGGTGGATGTCGGAGGCGCGCTGCTCGAACGCGTATTGCCACAGCCAGTCGACGATGTTGATCACGTGCTGGTCGTTGGCGTCGACCTGCTTGTTGGTCTTGCCCAACTCCACCAGCTGCTCGAAGTTGTTGCGCAGCGCCAGGTCGTTGCCGTTGGATTTGTTGGCCTTCTTGATCGACTTGGCCAGGCTGAAGAATTGCGTCGTGTACTGCGCGATGTCGAGCGGGTTGGCGATCACGCGGCGGATCGCGCGGCGCGATATCTTGGCGATCTCGGCCTCCCATTCGACCGAGTACGGATCGGCGGTGGCCACCACCAGCGTGTCGCCGGTCAGCTCCACCGGCAGGATGTTGAAGCGCGCCGCGTAGCTGGCCGACATCACATCGGCCACCTTGGTGAAGTCGATCTTCAGCGGATCGATGCGGATGAAGGCCAGGCCGACCCGGGCCGCCAGCCATTCGCACAGCGCGTCCAGCGTCAGCAGCTTGTGCGGCGGCTTGGCCGACAGCAGCTTGCCGTGCGCCACCGCGCACAGCGGATGCATGGCGCCGGCGGCGTTCTTCAGGATCGCCTGGCTTTGCGCGTACAGGTCCTTGACCTCGGCCTTGCGGATCATGCCGTCGGCCAGCAGCCAGCTGTAGATCTGGTGCAGGTCGAGCGGCGCGGCGTGGGGCGCGGGCGTGCTTGCCGGGTTTGCTGACATCGGTGCGGCCACTTTCAAAAAAGATGCTACGTCGCGGCGATCCCTTTGACCCAGGACTTGGCCGGCAGTTTGGTGTCGGTGACGATCTGCGCCGCGCGCGCGGCCAGCGCCTCCAGGTCGACCGGACGCTTGCGCTTGAACGCGATCGCGACCACGTTACCATCATGCACCTGCGGCAGGCAAATGACTTGCTCGAACGCGAACTTGATCGCCTTGATGTTGCGCGCGTAGCTGGGATGGTCGCCGAACAGGTTGACCGTCATGATGCCGTCGTCGACCAGGCAGGCGTTGCAGGACTGGTAGAACTCGGCGCTGTCGAGCACCGGGCCGCGCGCGGTGGCGTCGTACAGGTCGACCTGCAGCACGTCCAGCGCGCCGGCGTTGGCCGGGTCGTTGACGAAGTCGAGCGCGTCCATCTCCAGCACGCGCAGGCGCGCGTCGTTGGCCGGCAGCTTGAACATCGAGGCGCAGATCGCGATCACCGACGGGTTCAGCTCGACCGCCGTCACCGCCGCCTCGGGGAAGGTGACGTAGCAGTACTTGGTCAGCGTCGCCGTGCCCAGGCCCAGCTGGGCGATGTGCTTCGGCTGCGGCTGCCACAGCATCCAGGTCATCATCTGCTGCGCGTACTCCAGCTCCGGCCAGTTCGGCTTGCGGATGCGCATCGCGCCCTGCACCCACTCGGTGCCGAAATGCAGATAGCGCACGCCGTCCTGTTCCGACAGCGTCACCGGCGCGTACTTCGGCTTGCGCGGCGCCGGGGTCGAGGCCGGACGCGAGGATTCTTCTTTTTCGATGGATTTTCTTTTGATCAGCATGGGGAGGCGGGCGACAGGGGATGAACCGGCATTATCCCGCGATGCCTTGCGGCAAAGCAAGCCGGAAAACGACAATGCCGGTCGCGGGACCGGCATTGCTGGGGAGGGAGGGGAAGGATCAGCGTTGCGCCGGTTCGACCACCACGCGCAGTTTGACGCGCTCGCCCGGATCGTAGGACATCACGCTGGTGTAGTTGCGGCCGCGATAGTCGTAGGTGACTTCATAGCCGGAGGTGCGCGATTCCCAATGATCGACGGTGCGGCACTGCTTGACCTGCTGGTCCTGCACGCCGCCGCTGTTCGGCAGGTTGGCGTTGTCGACGCGGTCGCCGACCAGCGCGCCGGCGATGGCGCCGGCGGCGGTGGCCACCGAACGGCCGGAGCCGCCGCCGACCTGGTTACCGGCCAGGCCGCCGACCAGGCCGCCCAGGATGGCGCCGCCGACGCCGCGCTGTGGCGCCGGTTGCTGCACCTGGACCACTTCGGTGCGGCACTCCTGGCGCGGACGATTGATTTGTTCCACCTGCGGCGTGACGCGCACCACACGGCCGAAATCTTCAAAATCGGCGGCCTGGGCGAAAGGCAGGGCGCTTACGCAAAGTACGGATGCGATCAGTTTGGCTTGCAAGTTCATTTGGTACCTCGTCTCGTTCAGGGTGTCTTATCAGGGATTCTGATATTGCATGCTATGTATAGTAATGCCGCGCCTTGCGCGACACTAGTGCATATCAGGTATCTGTAGCAACAAATTGTAACAGGCGCGCCGGTTTCGGGTCGCCGCCCTTACGCAGGGGCGAAATGTGCCCATTTGGCCCCTAAAACCCGGCAAAAAACTTCTGTTTTTAACAAATATTGCGCTAGGCATCACATTCGTGTTGATCTGGAAGGAACAACACGTTACCCTAATATGCGTATGGGATTCGACGAAAGACATTGAATCAGCCATGGCGCGCGCAGACCAGCCGCCGTGTAAAGTGGACAGGTGCTCAAATTATTTACTCATTAATTCACAAAATAGGCACTCCCGACAGTAAAGTGGACACACCGTACATGCCAGGTCAAATTGAGGGAAACATGAGTTTGCTGATGACCGTGCCACCCAACCTCGTGCAATCGATCCGCGCCTTCCGCGTGGTGGAGTTGCAGGAGGAGGCGGCCCGGCTGGAACACCACTTCCTGTACGCGCACTGCATCGCCGGCGCCACCAAGCAGCAAGTGTTGGGCATCATCGCGGAATCGTTCCAGTTTCCCAAAGGAATAGGCAAGAATTTCGACGGACTGCGGGAAACCCTGACCGAGACCATGTTCAAGGCCGGCACGCAGACCGGTTTCCTGGTGGTGCTGGAGCAATTGCCGAATACCCAAAAATTTGACAAGGAAGCACGGGAAACCCTGCTCGACGTCTTCCGCGACGCCGCCGATTACTGGGCCGACAAAAAAGTTCCATTCCGGGTGTTTTACTCCTTCGAGTAAGCCGGATCCCCTCCCGCAGCCGCGCCGGAGCGGGCTGATCGCGCCCCGGCGGCGCCTGCTGCATTGCAACAATTCTTGCCTTTTTATGGTCCTGTGCCTGTGGACAAGGTACAATGCCGGGCTATGAAAAACATCGTCATTCTTATTTCCGGTCGCGGCAGCAACATGGAAGCGCTGGTGCAGGCGGCAAAAGCCGAGCAATGGCCGGCCCGCGTGGTCGCCGTCATCAGCAACCGCGCCGACGCCTCCGGGCTGGCGTACGCCGCCGCGCAGGGAATCAAGACGGCTGTTGTTGCCAATAAAGACTATGCCAGCCGCGCCGAGTTCGACGCCGCGCTGCAAACCGTCATCGACGGTTACGCGCCCGATCTGGTGGTGCTGGCGGGGTTCATGCGGATTTTGACGGAGCAGTTTGTCGCGCACTACGCCGGCCGCCTGCTCAATATCCATCCATCGCTGCTGCCGCTGTTTCCGGGCCTGGCGACGCACGCGCAGGCGCTGGCCGCCGGCGTGGCGGAGCATGGCGCGACGGTGCATTTCGTAACGGCCGAACTCGATCACGGACCGATGGTGTTGCAAGCCGCCGTGCCCGTGTTGCCCGACGATACGGTCGAAACCCTGTCCGCCCGCGTGCTGGAGCAGGAACATGTCATCTACCCGCGCGCGGTGCGCTGGTTTGTCGAAGGCAGGTTGACGATAGCGCAGGGCGCGGTCCACGTGGACCACACAAAGTAAAACTAACCAAGGAATTCCATGAGATTGCCACCAGCGATACTCGCCAACGCCGAAGAAGTGTTGCGCGAGATTTTGCGCTTTGCCGCGCCGGCCGACACCACCCTGTCGCGCTATTTCAAAGACCATCCACGCCTGGGCGGCCGCGAACGCGGCGGCATCGCCGAGTGCATCTACAACGTGCTGCGCAATAAATCGTTCTACACCGATTTCTCGGAAGCCGGCGGCGGCGCCACCATGCGCCGCCTGACCCTGCTCGGCATGGCCGACGCGGTCGGCGTCGAGTCGCTGGGCGGCCTGAGCGAGGAAGAAGTGGCGTGGGTCGAGCGCATCCTGGCGATCGACCGCAAGGTGATGCACAAGTCGATGCGCTCCAACATGCCGAAGTGGCTGTTCGACAAGCTGGTCGAGCAGATGGGCGAAGAGGAAACGCTGCTGCTGGCCGACGGCGTCAACACCCCGGCGCCGCTGGACCTGCGCGTCAACAGCATGAAGGCGACGCGCGAAGCGGTGGCCGAGGAACTGGCGCTGGCGCCGATCCGCAGCACGCCGACGCCGTTCTCCCCGCTGGGCCTGCGCGTGCTGCAAAAGCCGGCGCTGCAAAACCTGCCGCTGTTCAAAAGCGGCGCGATCGAAGTGCAGGACGAGGGCAGCCAGGTGCTGTCCGCCATCGTCGGCGCCAAGCGCGGCGAGATGGTGGTCGACTTCTGCGCCGGCGCCGGCGGCAAGACGCTGGCGCTGGGCGCGATCATGCGCAACACCGGCCGCCTGTACGCGTTCGACGTGTCCGAGAAGCGCCTGGCCAAGCTGAAGCCGCGGCTGGCGCGCAGCGGCCTGTCGAACGTGCATCCGGTGCAGATCGCGCACGAGCGCGACGCCAAGATCAAGCGCCTGGCCGGCAAGATCGACCGCGTGCTGGTCGACGCGCCGTGCTCGGGCCTGGGCACCTTGCGCCGCAATCCGGACGTCAAGTGGCGCCAGAAGCCGGACTCGATCGGCGAACTGCAAGTCAAGCAGGCCGCGATCCTGGACGGCGCGGCGCGTCTGCTGAAGGGCGGCGGCCGCCTGGTCTACGCCACCTGCAGTTTCCTCGACGACGAGAACGACTTCATCGCCAAGCAATTCCTCGACACGCATCCGGACTTCGATCTGGTGCCGATGAGCAAAGTGCTGGCCGAGCAGAAGATCGATCTGGAGATGGGCGACTACCTGAAGCTGCTGCCGCACAAGCACCAGACCGACGGCTTCTTCGCCGCCGTGTTCGAGCGCAAGCCGATGGCCAAGAAAGTCGTCGTCAAGGACGAAGACGAAGCGGTCGAGGAATAATCGGCCCAAAGACGGGGTCAGGTCTGACATTCGTACACGAGCTCTGCCGTAGCGGTCGCTACGGCAGAGCTCGTGTACGAATGTCAGACCTGACCCCGTCTGTTGTTTACGTTAATCTACGCGTCTCCGTCACTCAGCATTTATTTCAATGGCCCAACAGCAACCACTCCTGAACCTGATCGAAGACCTGACCGGCGATATCCGCGACCCCAGCCTGCTGTGGCAGCTGGCCGCCATCATCGGCTCGGTGATCCTGGGCTTCACGCTGGCGCGGCTGTTGAAGAAACGCTTCGGCCGCCGCGACGAGACGCATACCAGCATGATGCGCTTCGGCGTCGAGAGTTTCGGCCGGGTGCTGGCGCCGCTGGCGGTGGTCGGCCTGCTGGCGCTGGCGCGGCTGGTGCTGGTCAAGTATCACTTCCACGTCAACCTGATCAAGGTGGCGCTGCCGATCTTCGGCTCGCTGGCGGTGATCCGCTTCACCTTCTACGTGCTGCGCCGTGTGTTCGCGCGCAGCAGCGGCACGGTCAGCCCGACCATGCTGGCCTTCGAGAAAATCTTCCAGCTGCTGGTGTGGCTGGCCTTCGTGCTGTACATCACCGGCCTGTGGTTCGACGTCTACGAATACCTGGAGGCGACCATCCTGCCGATCGGCAAGTACAAGGTGTCGATCGCCGACATCCTGCAGGCCACGCTGTCGGTGGTGGTGCTGCTGATGCTGGCGCTGTGGGCCGGCGCCGCGATGGAAGAGTGGCTGATGAAGGTGCAGGGCATGCACACCAACCTGCGGGTGGTGGTGGCGCGCACCGCGCGCGCGGTGCTGATCCTGGTGGCTGTGCTGATGAGCCTGTCGCTGGTGGGGATCGACCTGACCGTGCTGTCGGTGTTCGGCGGCGCGCTCGGCGTCGGCCTCGGCCTGGGCTTGCAGAAGATCGCCAGCAACTACGTGTCCGGCTTCGTGATCCTGCTGGACCGCAGCCTGACCATCGGCGACATGATCACGGTCGACAAGTACAGCGGTATCGTCACCCGTATCAACACCCGCTACACGGTGCTGCAGGGCCTGGACGGCATGGAGTCGATCGTGCCGAACGAGATGCTGGTGTCGGGCGCGGTGCAGAATTCGTCGCTGTCGAGCAGCATGGTGAATATTTCGACCAAGGTGTCGGTGGCCTACGACAGCGACGTCGACAGCGTGCTCAAGTTGCTGGAGGAGGCGGCGCTGACGGTCGAGCGCGTGCGCAAGGACAAGCCGCCGTCGGGCACCCTGCTGAGCTTTGGCGCCGACGGCCTGGACCTCCAGCTGAGCTTCTGGATCAACGATCCGCAGAACGGCCGCGGCGGCGTGACCTCCGACGTCAACCGCGCGATCTGGCGCGCGCTGAAGGACAACAACATCTCGGTGCCGTTCCCGCAGCGCGAAATGCGCATTCTGGGGCCGATTCCGGCGCCGCTGGCGGACGCGCCGGCGACGGCGGAAAGCACGACCGTGCCAAAGGAATAGTGTGTGACGGCTGGAAAAGCTTCCTCAAGTCAGCATTAATTCAGCGTACAATATAGTTCAAAAGTACGACTGAGGGACTTCCCGCGCCTGCCAAAAGCGCAATGTTATCGGAACGACCGGACAGCGAGACATGCCCACTTTGGAGTAGTAATGAGCTTTAGTTTAAATGCAGTATTGGATTTTTTGTCGAACGGCGTCACCCGACTCACCGCATGGCAAGTTTTCTTCTATACGATGGCGGTCACCCACATCACCATCGCCAGCGTCACCATTTACCTGCACCGCCATCAAGCGCACCGCGCGCTGGAGCTGCACGCCATTCCTAGCCACTTCTTCCGTTTCTGGCTGTGGCTGACCACCGGCCAGGTGACCAAGGAGTGGGCCTCGATCCACCGCAAGCACCACGCCAAGTGCGACACCGAGGAAGATCCGCACAGCCCGGTCACGCGCGGCATCAAGAAAGTCTTCTGGGAAGGCGCCGAGCTGTACCGCGTCGAATCGAAAAACCAGGAAACCATGGACAAGTACGGCCACGGCACGCCGGATGACTGGATCGAACGCAATGTCTACACGCGCTTCAGCGCGTCGGGCGTGGTGGCGCTGCTGGTCATCAACTTCCTGCTGTTCGGCGTCATCGGCATCACCGTCTGGGCGGTGCAGATGGTGTGGATTCCGATCACGGCGGCCGGCATCATCAACGGCATCGGCCACTACTGGGGCTACCGCAACTACGATTGCGCCGACGCGGCCACCAACATCATCCCGTTCGGCCTGCTGATCGGCGGCGAGGAATTGCACAACAACCACCACACCTTCGCCACCTCGGCCAAGCTGTCGTCGAAATGGTACGAGTTCGACATCGGCTGGGGCTACATCCGCGCGCTGGAGATGATGGGCCTGGCCAAGGTCAAGAAGCTGGCGCCGGAGCCGAAGTTCGCCAAGGACAAGCTGGAAGCCGACTTCGAGACACTGCAATCGGTGATCGCCAACCGCTACGACGTCATGGCCAAGTACGCCAAGTCGATGAAGCACGCCTGGAAGGAAGAGATCGAACACCTGAAGGACAAGGCGCAGCTGGAGGCGCGTTTCCTCAAATCGTCGCGCAAGCTGATGCAGCGCGAGCCGGGCAAACTGGAAGCGCCGCAGCAGCAGCAGCTGGTGGAGCTGTTCCAGCACAGCAAGGCGCTGGAAACCATGCACAATATGCGCGTGGAACTGGGCGTGATCTGGGAGCGCTCGCACTTCACCCGCGACCAGCTGCTGCACAAGCTGCAGGACTGGTGCAACCGCGCCGAAGGCTCGGGCATCAAGTCGCTGCAGGATTTCTCGTTGCGTCTGCGCAGCTACGCTTAACAGCAAGTATTGATACAATCAAGCGGCCCTGCGGGGCCGTTTTTCATTTGCAGAGGAAGAGATATGGGATGGCGTAGTGTGTTGGTGGGCGCGGCGATGGCATTGGCCTTGTCGCCGGCGGCGCGGGCGGGCGACTGGACGGTGCGTTTCGACGGCGCCGGTCCGCTGAAGATCGGCATGGGGTTCGACACGGTCAACAAGATACTGGGCGAGAAGCTGGCGCGCACGCCGAAGGAATTGCGCAGCGCGCCGAACTGCTTCCAGGCCGAGCCGGCGCGCCAGCCGGGCTTGCTGCTGATGTTCATCGACGACGTGCTGAAGCGGGTCGACGTGATGGAGGAGGGCATCGCCTCCGAGCGCGGCATCGCGCTGGGCGACGCGGTCGCCAAGGTCGAGCGCAGCTACGGCGAGGCCATCGTGCGCGCCCAGCAGCTGCGCGATCCGTCCGAGCAGACGCTGACGGTGATGGCCGGCGGCGGCCAGTATGCGCTGCGCTTCGAGACCGGCAAGGGCAAGGTCACCGGCATGTACGCCGGCGAATGGCAGCAGGTGCTGCACACCGAAGGCTGCCTGTCCAAATAAAAAAAAGCCGCTGAGCGTGAGCTGAGCGGCTTTTTTTTCGGAACGAAGATCGGATTACTTGATCTTGGTTTCTTTGAACATAACGTGCTTGCGTGCTTTAGGATCGAACTTCATGATCTCCATTTTAGCAGGCGTGGTGCGCTTGTTCTTGGTAGTGGTGTAGAAGAAACCCGTACCTGCGGTCGATTCCAGTTTGATTTTGTCGCGGCCAGTTTTTGCCATGGTAGCTCCCTAATTAGACTTTTTCGCCACGGGCGCGCATATCGGCCAGGACGGCATCGATGCCGACCTTGTCGATGACGCGCAGACCAGCGTTGGACAGACGCAGGGAGACCCAGCGGTTTTCAGATTCAACAAAAATACGACGGTTCTGCAGGTTAGGCAGGAAACGACGTTTGGTTTTGTTGTTTGCGTGGGAAACATTGTTGCCGACCATCGGCTTCTTCCCAGTAACTTGGCAAACACGTGCCATAACGCACTCCTTAAAAGACATTCCACAATTGGAAAAACGAGAGTATATCCAAAAAACTCAGCTTTTTCAATGACTTGTGAAAAACAATTGTGTCATGCGCATCTAGAAAAATTTAACAATTTCGGATTCGACGGTAAACCCTTGAGCCGATAGGGGTAAACTCAGAGCTGGCCATGCTCGGCGAACGAATGGACTTGATGTCCGGCGACCACAAAATGATCCAGGATGCGGATATCCACCAGCGCCAGCGCCTGCATCAGCGCCCGCGTCAGCAGCAGGTCGGATTCGCTGGGATCGGGCGTGCCGGACGGGTGGTTGTGGGCCAGCATGACGCTGGCGGCGTTGCGCGCCAGCGCTTCCTTGACCACTTCGCGCGGATAGACGCTGGTGTGTGTCAAGGTGCCGCGAAACATTTCCTTGGCCTCGATCAGCCGGTTCTTCACATCGAGGAACAATACATGGAACGATTCGAAGGGCTTACCGGCGAACGCCAGCCGCAGGTATTCCTTCACCGCCTTTGGCGAGCCCAGCGTCGCGCCGGCCTTCATTTCCTCCATGATGGCGCGGCGGGCCAGCTCCATCACCGCCTGCAACTGCGCGAACTTGGCCGGACCCAGGCCGTGGATGGCGGAAAACTCGCCCAGGCTGGCGGCGAACAAGGCTTGCAGTGAGCCAAAATGGTGCACCATATCCGTTCCCAGCTGCACCGCGTCCTTGCCGGGCACGCCGACCCGCAGGAATATCGCCAGCAATTCGGCGTCGGTCAGCGCCTGCGCGCCTTCGCGGATCAGCCGTTCGCGCGGGCGCAGCTGCGCCGGCCAGTTATTGATCGTCATCGATATCCTCCGTAAATCGACACGGCCGGCGGGCGCAAGCGGCAAGGTGGCTTACAATATAGCCTTTGCCAGCTTACCGAGCCTTAAGTCATGTCTATCGCGCAACCCGTCGTCACCCAATCGGCCTATCTCACCCTGCATTATCGTCTCGCCTCGCTGGACGGTACTGATATCGTGTCAACCTTCAGCGGAAATCCCGCCACGCTAATGCTGGGCCAGGGCCAGCTGGCGCCGGTGCTGGAGGAGCTGCTGATCGGCCTGCCGGAAGGCACGCACAAGACTTTCGAGCTGGAACCGGGCGTCGGCTTCGGCCCGCGCAATCCGGAACTGGTGCGCGAAGTCACGCGCGCCACGCTGGACGAGAATTCGGTGCCGGGCGCCGACTACAAGGTGGGCGACCTGGTCGACTTCGCCGCGCCGGGCGGCGGCCGCTTTGCCGGCATCCTGCGCGAACTGGGCGATGACACCTGCCTGTTCGACTTCAACCACCCGCTGGCCGGCCAACCGCTGAAATTCGAAGTCAACCTTATTTCCGTACTCTGAGGAAGTCCATGAGCGATAAAGAAATCCTGTTGGCCCAGCCGCGCGGTTTTTGCGCCGGCGTCGACCGCGCCATTGAAATCGTCGAGCGCGCATTGCTGCAGTTCGGCGCGCCGATCTACGTGCGCCATGAAATCGTCCACAACGCCTATGTGGTGGAAGATCTGCGCAACAAGGGGGCGATCTTCATCGAGGACCTGGACGACGTCCCGGCCGGCAACACGCTGGTGTTCTCGGCGCACGGCGTGTCCAAGGCGGTGCGCGCCGAGGCGGAATCGCGCGGCCTGAGCATTTTCGACGCCACCTGTCCGCTGGTGACCAAGGTCCACGTCGAAGTCGCCAAGATGCGCAAGCAGGGCTGCGAGATCGTCATGATCGGCCACGACGGCCATCCGGAAGTCGAAGGCACGATGGGCCAGACCGAAGAGGGCATGTACCTGGTCGAAACCGTGGCCGACGTCGCCACGCTGAACGTCGCCAAACCCGACCAGCTGGCCTACGTTTCGCAGACAACGTTGTCGGTGGACGACACCGCCGACATCATCGCGGCGCTGAAGCTCAAATATCCGGCGATTATCGAACCGAAAAAAGGCGACATTTGCTACGCCACCACCAACCGGCAGGAAGCCGTGAAGTTCATGGCGCCGCAGGTCGAGGTGGTGATCGTGGTCGGCAGTCCGAACAGCTCCAATTCCAACCGCCTGCGCGAAGTGGCGGAGAAGAAGGGCACCCCCGCCTACATGGTCGACAACGCCACGCAGATCGAAGCGGCATGGCTGGAGGGCAAGCAGCGCGTGGGCGTCACGGCCGGCGCGTCGGCGCCGGAGGTGCTGGTGCAGGCGGTGATCGACCGGCTCAAGGAACTGGGCGCGCGCAGCGTGCGTCCGCTCGACGGTGTGCAGGAATCGGTCACCTTCCCGATGCCCAGAGGCTTGGACGGCATTCCGAAGAGCGCACCAATCAAGGGCACGGCCTGAAGAATCCATGGCCGACACGGAATTTAATTCAGGGAGTGCCGAATTATTCCGCAGTTAGTTTGCCCTAATTCTCGCTATTATTTGCCTCGCTCTAAAAAGTTGTCGTTTCTGCTTATAAACTGGGGCGACCTTGGACACCGGTCAGGCACGAAACTTGCATTTTGAACGCGTAGTCAACGGCGGCACTACGGGGACACCCTCCCCGGGTGCCGTTTTTGTTACTTGAATCGTCTGTGCAGGCATAACACATAGTAAAGGCACTCTGAATGGATACTTTTATCCAACAAATTATTAATGGGCTGGTGCTCGGCAGCATGTATGCACTGGTCGCGCTGGGCTACACCATGGTGTACGGCGTCCTCAACCTGATCAACTTCGCGCACGGCGACGTGCTGATGATCGGCGCGATGACCGGCCTCACCATCCTCAACATCCTCAACCAGCACTTCCCCGACATGCCCGGCTACATCAAGCTGGCGATCGCCATCGGCGGCGCCATCCCGGTCTGCATGATCGTCAACGTGCTGATCGAACGCATCGCCTACCGCCGCCTGCGCAACGCGCCACGGCTGGCGCCGCTGATCACGGCGATCGGCGTGTCGACCTTGCTCAACACCTTCGCGATGATGATCTGGGGCCGCAACCCGCTGCCGTTCCCGCAGCTGTTGTCGTCGGAACCGGTCGCCATCGGCGGCGCGCTGATCTCGCCGACGCAGATCCTGCTGCTGGCGCTGGCGCTGGTGTCGATGGCCGGGCTGGTGCTGCTGGTGGAAAAAACCAAGATGGGCCGCGCCATGCGCGCCACGGCGGAAAATCCCCGCGTCGCCGGTCTGATGGGCGTCGATTCGAACAAGGTCATCATCGCCACCTTCGCGCTGGGCGCGGCGCTGGCTGCGGTGGCCGGCGTGATGTGGGGCGCCAACTACGCGTCGATCCAGTTCTCGATGGGCTTCCTGCCCGGTTTGAAGGCGTTCTGCGCGGCGGTGCTGGGCGGTATCGGCAACATTTACGGCGCGATGCTGGGCGGGATCGTGCTCGGCATTATCGAAAGCCTGGGCGCCGGCTACATCGGCGACCTGACCGGCGGCTTCCTCGGCAGCCACTACCAGGACATCTTCGCCTTCGTGGTGTTGATCATCGTGCTGACGGTCCGTCCGTCCGGCATCATGGGCGAACGCGTCGCCGACCGCGCTTAAGGGAGACAGCATGGCTATTCTGAATTTCGACGTATCCCGCAATCCGCGCAAGGCCTACAGCAGCATGGCGGTGGTGTTCATCGCGCTGCTGGTGTTCCCGTTCTTCGCTGCGCAGTTCGGCAACTCGTGGGTGCGCATCGCCGACATGGCGCTGCTGTATATCATGCTGGCGCTGGGCCTGAACATCGTGGTCGGCTTCGCCGGCCTGCTCGACCTGGGCTATATCGCCTTCTACGCGGTGGGCGCCTACCTGGCCGGCCTGCTGGCCTCGCCGCAGTTCGCGACCTTGCTGGAATCGGTCATCAACCAATATCCGGTGCTGGGCGAATCGCTGGTGGCCTTGTTCGGGCCGGAGATCCAGCAAAACGGCATCCACCTGTCGGTGTGGGTGATCGTGCCGCTGGCGGCGGCGCTGGCCGGCTTCTTCGGCGCGCTGCTGGGCGCGCCGACGCTGAAGCTGCGCGGCGACTACCTGGCCATCGTGACCCTGGGCTTCGGCGAGATCATCCGCATCTTCATGAACAACCTGAACGAGCCGATCAACTTCACCAACGGTCCGCAGGGCATCAACCTGATCGATCCGATCCGCGTGTTCGGCGTCAACCTGGCCGGCGAGGCCGGCTCGCGCGCCAACGTCGTGGTCGGCGGTTTCTCGATGCCGTCGGTGAACGCCTACTATTTCCTGTTCCTGCTGCTGTGCATCGCGGTGGTGTTCGTCACCTCGCGCCTGCAACACTCGCGCCTGGGCCGCGCCTGGGTCGCGATCCGCGAAGACGAGATCGCCGCCAAGGCGATGGGCATCAACACCCGCAACGTCAAGCTGCTGGCGTTCACGATGGGCGCCTCGTTCGGCGGTGTCGCCGGCGCGATGTTCGCCTCGTTCCAGGGCTTCGTGTCGCCGGAATCGTTCTCGCTGACCGAATCGATCGCCGTGCTGGCGATGGTGGTGCTGGGCGGCATCGGCCACATCCCGGGCGTGATCATGGGCGGCGCGCTGCTGGCGGCCTTGCCGGAGATCCTGCGCCACGTGGTGGAACCGCTGCAGGAGAAACTGTTCGGCCACGTGCTGATCGAAGCCGAAGTGCTGCGCCAGCTGCTGTACGGCCTGGCGATGGTGCTGATCATGCTGAATCGTCCGGCCGGCCTGTGGCCAGCGCCGAAGCATGAAGACCGTCCCGACGGCGACTCCGACACCAAAGATCAATCGTCCGGCACCGTGGCGGCCTGAGGAAAGCAGAAATGAGCGAACAAGTAATTCTCCACATCGCCGGCGTCAACAAGCGCTTCGGCGGCTTGCAGGCGCTGACCGATGTCAGCATCAAGATCATGAAGGGCCAGATCTACGGCCTGATCGGCCCGAACGGCGCCGGCAAGACCACCTTCTTCAACGTCATCACCGGCCTGTACCAGCCGGACACCGGCACCTTCGAGCTGGGCGGCAAGCCGTATTCGCCGTCCGCGCCGCATGAGGTGGCCAAGGCCGGCATCGCCCGCACCTTCCAGAACATCCGCCTGTTCGGCGAGATGACCGCGCTGGAGAACGTCATGGTCGGCCGCCACGTGCGCTCGCACCAAGGCGTGTTCGGCGCCGTGTTCCGCCACAAGGCGGCGCGCGAGGAGGAGGCGGCGATCCGCAAGCGCTCGCAGGAGCTGCTGGACTTCGTCGGCATCGGCAAATTCGCCAACCGCACCTCGAAATTCCTGTCCTACGGCGATCAGCGCCGGTTGGAGATCGCGCGCGCGCTGGCCACCGATCCGCAGCTGCTGGCGCTGGACGAGCCGGCCGCCGGCATGAACGCCACCGAGAAGCTGGCGCTGAAGGAGTTGCTGGTCAAGATCAAGGAGCAGGGCAAGACCGTGCTGCTGATCGAGCACGACGTCAAGATGATGATGAGCCTGTGCGACCGTCTGATGGTGCTGGAATACGGCAAGCCGATCGCGGAGGGCCTGCCGGCGGAAATACAAAGCAATAAGGCTGTGATTGAAGCCTATCTGGGAGGATCGCACTAATGAGCGACAACGTTCTTAAAGTATCGGGACTGAAAGTCGCGTACGGCGGCATCAAGGCCGTCAAGGGTATCGATCTGGAAGTGAACAAGGGCGAGCTGATCGCGCTGATCGGCGCCAACGGCGCCGGCAAGACCACGACTTTGAAAGCCATCACCGGCACGCTGCCGCCTTGCAAAGTCGAGGGCACGATCACCTACCAGGGTGAATCTTTAAAAGGCAGCAAGTCCTTCCATCTGGTTGAGAAGAAACTCGCGATGGTGCCGGAAGGCCGCGGCGTATTCACCCGCATGTCGATTCACGAGAATCTGATGATGGGCGCTTACACGCGCAACGATAAAGCCGGCATCGATGCGGATATCGCCAAATGGTTCGATGTCTTCCCGCGGTTGAAGGAACGCTCGGCGCAGATGGCCGGCACCTTGTCCGGCGGCGAGCAGCAAATGCTGGCGATGGCGCGCGCGTTGATGTCGCATCCTAATCTGCTGTTATTGGATGAGCCGTCGATGGGCTTGTCGCCGATTATGGTGGAAAAGATTTTCGAGGTGATCCGCAATGTCTCGAAAGAGGGCATCACCATACTGCTGGTGGAGCAGAATGCGAAGCTCGCCCTGCAAGCCGCGCATCGCGGTTATGTCATGGATTCCGGCAATATCACCATGGGCGGCAACGCCCAGGACATGCTGGACGATCCCCGCGTCAAAGCCGCCTACCTCGGCGAATAAAAAAAAGCCCCGGCACGTGACCGGGGCTTTTTACCATGGAGGCCGGCGCGCTGGCGCGCCGGCTTATTCCATCTTATTTCTTTGGTGCGAACTTGGCGCCGGCGGCGGTGAATTGGCTCACTGCCGACGTCAGGTTGCTTTCAATCGATTCAGCGGCTTGCTTGGCGGTGCGGGTGAATTGCTCGTAACCCGCGTTGGCGTTGCCGATTGCCGATTTCAACATGGCGACCGCGTTTTCGCTGCCGGCCGGTGCGTTTTTGCTCACTTCTTCAACCAGCGAAATCACTTTGCGGTTGGTTTCAGCGATCTGGGTTTCAGCGGCTTTGCTGAATTCAGCGCTGGTGCTCGAAGCGATGCTCGCCAGGTGACGGCCATAAGCAATGGTTTTTTCCGCGTTTGGCTGAGCCTGAGCACTGGCCAGCGAGAAGAATTCTTGCGGGTCTTTGGCCGACAGCAGTTGCTTGGTGGTGGCCGACGATTCTTCCAGCGATGCCTTGGCAGCGGTCAGGTTCAGGTCGACGAATTTCTCCACGCCTTCAAACGCTTTGTTGGTCAGGGCCGAGAAGATAGCGAACTGGGCTTCAAAGTTGGCTTTGGTCGCATTGGAAAATTGCTCAGGGATCGAAAACATGTATAAATCTCCAGGAAAATAGTCATTGAATGAATAGTGCTGTTTCTACCGTCGGTGAGAAACAAACATCCTCGTTTCAGACCGATCAACAAATTGTGCAACGCAACAAACTCGATTTTACGGCCTTAAAAAATTAAGTCAAGCGATTTTTTGTGCGTTGCATCAAAGCATGCGATGTTGTCATGCGTTAGGGAAATAGCCGCACCGCTGATGGGAAAGCGCCAGCCGTGATAGACTCAAGCCCTCCGAATCGGCGCCTGACATCGGCGCCGATTTCCTTGCAGTCCGATAGTCAGACGACATGCCCGATACCCCGATCGCCGTTGCCGCCCCCCGGCATGCCACTTTTTTGTCGCCGATGCCGCTGTTTTTCGTGGTGTTGTGGAGCAGCGGCTTCATCGTCGCCAAGTTCGGCCTGCCGTACGCGCCGCCGCTGACCTTCCTGCTGCTGCGCTTCCTTGGCGTGCTGGTGTTCCTGGTGCCGGCCGTGCTGCTGCTGAAGGCGCCCTGGCCACACGGAAAGATCCGCCAGATCGCGCTGGCCGGACTGTTGGTGCAGGGCGGTTACCTGATCGGCGTCTGGTGCGCCATCAAGCTGGGCATGCCGGCCGGGCTGTCGGCGCTGATCGTCGGTATGCAGCCGATCCTGACCGCGTTCGCCGCGCCATTGATCGGGGAGAAAGTGCTGCCGCGACAATGGCTTGGATTGCTGTTCGGGCTGGGAGGGGTGGCGCTGGTGGTGGCCGCCAAGATCAAGCTGGTCGGCTTGTCGGCCGATGCCATTCTGTTGTGCGTGCTTGCACTGTTATCGATCACGGCCGGGACGCTGTACCAGAAACGTTATTGCCCGCAATTCGACTTGCGCACGGGCACAGTGATCCAGTTCACCGCGTCCATCGTGCTGGTGTTGCCGCTGGCGATACTGTTTGAAGGGCTGGGCCCGGATTTTGCTGCGGTGCAGTGGACGCTGCGCTTTATCGGTGCATTGCTGTGGTCGGTGCTGGGCCTGTCGATCGGCGCGATTTTCCTGTTGTTCGCCTTGATCCGCCGCAGCGACGCCACGCAGGTCACCAGCTTGCTGTATCTGACGCCGCCGACCACCGCCGTGATGGCCTGGCTGATGTTCGGCGAAGCGTTCAACGCCCTCGGCATAGCGGGCATGGTGCTGGCGGTGACCGGCGTGATATTTGTGGTGAAGAAAACCAAATGAGCGAGGATGCATTGATTTCCACTCCCGATCAGCAGGCCGTCGACAGCGCGATCACTTCGCGCCGCTCGATCCGCGCCTATCTGCCGACGCCGGTGGCGGCGGAGGACATCGCGCAGATCCTGCAGGTGGCGGCGCGCGCGCCGTCCGGCACCAATACCCAGCCGTGGAAAGTCTATGTTTTGCAGGGCGAGCGCAAGCGGGCGTTGTCTTCTGCGATTTTGGCCATACATAATGATCCAGAGCAGGCCAAACTGCACAAGGAAGAATACGCCTATTACCCGAGTGTATGGGTCTCGCCGTTCATCGAACGCCGGCGCAAGGTCGGCTGGGATTTATACGCGCTGCTGGGCCTGACGCGCGACAACAAGGCCGGCATGGCGGCCCAGCACGGCCGCAACTACGAATTTTTCGGCGCCCCGGTGGGGCTGATCTTCACCATCGACCGCATCATGGAGCAGGGCTCCTGGCTGGACTACGGCATGTTTTTGCAGAACATCATGGTGGCGGCGCGCGGGCGCGGGCTGGATACCTGCCCGCAGGCGGCCTTCACGCAATACCATCAGGTAATCGGCGAGGTGCTCGGCCTGCCTGAGAATGAAACCGTGGTCTGCGGCATGGCGCTCGGCGTGGCGGATATGACAAAAATCGAGAATACTTTGATCACGGAGCGGATGCCGGTCGAAGAATTTGTTAAATTTATAGAGTAAGTTGTCGTTTAATACCAGCTTGTGTTTTGCGTATGGCGCTTACGCAACCAATGATGCGATCAATGTTAAATTTGCTTGCGATAGCTCAGCGTTTTGCTACACTGCAACGAGAGTTGTATGACTTCTTCTTTGGGGAACCGAATGTATAAACTAGCGTTAAGTGCGCTCATTTCGCTGATGTTTGCATCCGCCGCCGTCACGGCCGCGCCGGTTTCCGGCGTCGACGGCGCCTCGCCGAAAAAGCAGCAAATCAAGAAGGCCAAGCGGCAACCGATACGGATCGCGGCGGCGGACGCCAGCGACCGCGTGGTCAAGCGCGTCACCAAGGTCAACGGCCGCCGCAAGGTGGTGTACCAACGCGTCATCACCGCCGCGCCGGCCTTGCCGACGATGGGCGACCTCGCCGGCCTGAACCTGACGCGCGATCCGCTCGATCTCGCCTCCAACGTGGCGCTGGTGCTGGACCAGGCCAACTCGGAAGTCCTGTTCGAAAAGAATTCCAACGTCGCCTTGCCGATCGCTTCGATCACCAAGATGATGACCGGGCTGGTGGTGGTCGAAGCCAAGCAGGACATGGATGAAGTGCTGACCGTGACCGACGAGGATGTCGACCGCGAAAAATTCAGCAGCTCGCGGCTGAAGGTCGGCGCCAAGCTGACCCGCGCCAACATGCTGCACGTCGCGCTGATGAGCTCGGAAAACCGCGCCGCCTCGGCGCTGGGCCGCAACTACCCGGGCGGCAAGCCGGCGTTTGTCGAAGCGATGAACGCCAAGGCGCGCGAACTGGGCATGACCGACACCCACTACGTCGATTCCAGCGGTTTGTCGAAAATGAATGTGGCCAGCGCGCGCGACCTGGCCAAGCTGGCGATGGCGGCGTATCAGCAGCCGATGCTGCGCCAGTTCTCGACCGACGCCAAGGCGATGATCGAAACGCCGAACGGCCGTCCGATGCAGTTCGGCACCACCAACCATCTGGTGGCCAGTCCTGACTGGGCCATCGGCCTGCAGAAAACCGGCTTCATCAACGAAGCGGGCCGCTGCCTGATGATGCAGGCCGTGATCGAAGGCCGCTCGGTGATCATGGTGTTCCTGGATTCCAAGGGCAAGCAGTCGCGGACCGCCGACGCGGGCCGCATGCGCAAATGGCTGGAAGCGCTGAAGCCGGCCGGCTTCGGCAACGGCGCGCCGGCTTACACCACCGGGATGTAACCGAGGGTGGCGGAAATCCGGCTTGCGGTCTGCACCAGGTCTTCCAGCCACTCTTCCTGCAGACGGTCGGCCGGCGCCGAGATCGACAGCCCGGCAATCAGCTTGCCGCTGTCGTCGTAGATGCCGGCGGCCATGCAGCGCACTCCCAATTCCAATTCCTCGTTGTCGCGCGAATAGCCGCGCGACTTCACCAGGCTGAGCTCGCGCTCCAGCTTGCCCAGATCCGTGATCGAATTCTTGTTGTGCCCGGCGAGGCCGGTGCGCGTGGCGTAGGCGCGGATGGCTTTCGGCTCGTCCACCGACAGGAACAACTTGCCGGTCGACGTCAGGTGCAGCGGGCCGCGGCCGCCGATGGCGCGCACCACCTGCATCCCGGAACGCTCCGAGAACGCGCGGTCGATGTAGACGATCTCGTCGCCCTGGCGCACCGACAGGTTGATGGTCTGCTGGGTCTTTTTGTGCAGTGCACGCATGAAATCCAGCGCAGCCTCGCGCACCGACAGCCGGCTCTTGACCACATTGCCCAGTTCCAGCAGGCGCATGCCGAGCCGGTAGGTGCCCGGCTCGATGCGGTCGACGAAGCGCGTCAGCACCATGTCGTTGAGGATGCGGTGCGCGGTCGACGGGTGCAGGCCGGAGACCTTGGACAGTTCCTTCAGGCTCACGGGATCGGGATATTTGGCCAGCGCATCGAGCAGCGCCACCATGCGCTCGATCACTTGGATAGTGGTCTTTTGCTCGGGAACGGGTTCGATTTTCATGATGTGGTTGGTGCAGTGCAGTATTCGATACTCACTTTATACCATAATGTGGAAAAAATCGGAATTGCATGCATAATACGCCATTGTTATTTTTAGCTCAATCATGGAACCAGTCAGCGAATTCAAGAGCAAGAGCGGCCTGAAACGGATTTTTTCGGCTTTTTTCTATTCCATCGACGGCCTGCGGGCGGCGTGGAAACACGAGCATGCGTTCCGCCAGGAGTTGGGGTTGTTCGTGGTCGGCGCCGTCGTGGCGATGCTGCTGAAGGTCTCCGCCTTCGAGAAGCTGGTGCTGATCGGCGTGTTGACGCTGGTATTGATCGTGGAATTGATCAATTCCGCCATCGAAGCGGTGGTGGACCGGATCTCGCTGGAGCGCCATCCCTTATCCAAGAACGCCAAGGATTTCGGCAGCGCCGCCGTGCTGCTGGCCTGCCTGCTGGCGGCGGCCACGTGGGCGGTGGTGCTGTTCAATCGCTTCTACTGAGCTATATAAGGTTTTGGTATATAGAATTTCCAAAAACTTAGTTCTCCTTTATAAAGAAGCGGATTAATCTGGAGACCTTCACAAATAGGGGAATCAGATGTTGTCCAAAAAAATTATCGCCGCCGCCATCCTGGCCGTCTCCGCCGTCGCTCCCGCGCTGGCGGCGGACATTTCGCTGCTGAACGTCTCGTATGACCCTACGCGTGAACTGTATCAGGACGTCAACACCGCTTTCGCCAAGGAATGGAAAGCCAAGACCGGCGACACGCTGAAGATCAAGCAATCGCACGGCGGTTCCGGCAAACAAGGCCGCGCCGTGATCGATGGGCTGGAAGCGGACGTGGTGTCGCTGGCGCTGGCCTACGACATCGACGCCATCGCCGAGCACAAGCTGCTGGCGCCGGACTGGCAGAAAAAACTGCCGCACAACAGCACCCCGTACACCTCGACCATCGTGTTCCTGGTCCGCAAGGGCAATCCTAAAGGCATCAAGGACTGGAACGACCTGGTCAAGCCGGGCGTGGCCGTCATCACCCCGAATCCGAAAACCTCCGGCGGCGCCCGCTGGAACCACCTTGCCGCCTACGGCTACGCGCTGCGCCAGCCGGGCGGCAGCGAAGCCACCGCCAAGGACTTCCTGACCAAGCTGTACAAGAACGTGCCGGTGCTGGATTCCGGCGCACGCGGCGCCACCACCACCTTCGTCGAGCGCGGCATCGGCGACGTGCTGATCGCGTGGGAAAACGAAGCGCTGCTGGCGATCAAGGAACTGGGTCCGACCAAGTTCGACATCGTCGCGCCTTCGGTCTCGATCCTGGCGGAACCGCCGGTCGCCGTGGTGGATAAAGTGGTCGACAAGCGCGGCACCCGCAAGGTGTCCGAGGCCTACCTGAACTTCCTCTACACCGACGAAGCGCAGGACATCATCGCCAAGAACTACTACCGTCCGGCCACCGCCAAGGCGGCGAAGAAATATGCGGCGCAGTTCCCCAACGTGAAGCTGTTCACGCTGGCCGACGTCGCCGGCGACTGGACCAAGGCGCAGAAGACCCACTTCGCCGACGGTGGCCTGTTCGACCAGATCTACGCGCCGAAGTAAGCACGATGAACGGCGCGCTCGGCCAGTTTCGCGTATTGCTCGCTCCCGGTCTGCATGACAGCGGCCCGGAGCACTGGCAGAGCCGCTGGCAGCGCCTGTTCCCCGCCTTCGAGCGGATCGAGCAGGACGACTGGGAAGCGCCGGACCTGGCGCGCTGGTCGGCCCGCGTCGACGAAGTGCGGCAACGCGACCGCCGGCCGACGCTGATCGTGGCGCACAGCTTCGGCGGCCTGGCCACGGTGCACAGCCTGGCGCGCGATGCGGCCGGCGTCGCCGGGGTGCTGCTGGTGGCGCCGGCCGATCCGGACAAGTTCGGTGTGGCCGAGCTGCTGCCGCAGCAGACGCTGCCGGTGCCGAGCATCATGGTGGGCAGCACCGACGATCCCTGGATGGCCGCGCCGCGCGCCGAACTGTGGGCGCAACGCTGGGGCAGCCGCTTCATCAACGGCGGCGCGCTCGGCCATATCAACGCCGAATCGGGCCTGGGCGATTGGCCCGAGGGGCTCGAAACATTGTATTTTTTAGCAGAAAAGGTGCAAAATAGCGCGCTGACGGCAGGTTGAATGCCGCTGCCTTTCCCCACTTCCGGAGACCATGATGACGATACGACTCGGCGATACCGCCCCTGATTTTGAACAAGACTCTTCCATCGGCAAACTGCATTTCCACGAGTGGGCTGGCAATTCGTGGGTGGTGCTGTTTTCGCATCCGGCCGATTTCACGCCGGTGTGCACCACCGAGCTGGGCTTGACCGCCAAGCTGAAGCCTGAATTCGACAAGCGCAACGTCAAGGCGATCGCGCTGTCGGTGGATCCGGCTGAATCGCATCAAAGCTGGATCAAGGATATCGAGGAAACCCAGAACACCGTGGTTGGCTTCCCGATCATCGCCGATGCGGACCGCAAGGTGTCGACGCTGTATGACATGATTCACCCGAACGCGTCGGTCACCGCCACCGTGCGCACGTTGTTTGTCATCGATCCGAACAAGAAGGTTCGTCTGAGCATCACTTATCCGATGAGCACCGGCCGCAACTTCGACGAGGTGCTGCGCGTGATCGATGCGCTGCAATTGACCGACGCTCATACCGTGGCTACGCCGGGCAACTGGAAGGATGGCGATGATGTCATCATCCCGTTGACGGTGCAGGATCCGGAGGTGATCAAGCAGAAATATCCTAAGGGTTTTACCGCCGCCAAGCCTTATCTGCGCGTTACCCCGCAACCGAATAAGTAACGCGGCCGCCGCGTCTATAGGGTCAGACCCCGTACGGGGTCTGACCCTTTTTGCTTTGCGGGTTAAAAATCGTATATAGCTTATCGATCTAATCAAATGAGAAATGCTTCGTTTGTAATATGACGCCTGGATGAGATTATGCAGCCCTTATAGAAGAATTTGTAATAAGGGAGCATTCATGTCCGCAGTTCTCGCAGCCTCCGGCGCGGCGCCCGCCGCCAAGGGCGCACCGTACCGTGTGATGCCGGGTTTCCGGCTATCGCTGGGGTTCACCATTTTCTACCTGACGCTGATCGTCCTGATTCCGCTGTCGGCGGTGTTCCTGAAGACCTTCACGCTGACCTGGGACGCGTTCTGGGCCGCCGTCACCTCGGCGCGCGTGATCGCCTCCTATAAGCTGACCTTCGGCGCCTCGCTGATCGGCGCCTCGATCAATGTCGTTTTCGGCGGCATCGTGGCCTGGGTGCTGGTGCGCTATGAATTTCCCGGCAAGCGCATCGTCGACGCGCTGGTCGACCTGCCGTTCGCGCTGCCGACCGCCGTCGCCGGCATCACGCTGACCGCGCTGTATTCGGCCAACGGCTGGTTCGGCCGCTTCCTTGAAGGCACGCTGGGCATCAAGGTCGCGTTCACGCCGCTGGGCATCGTCATCGCGCTGACCTTCATCGGCCTGCCGTTCGTGGTGCGCACGGTGCAGCCGGTGCTGGAGGACGCCGAGCGTGAACTGGAAGAGGCCGCCGCCAGCCTGGGCGCCAACGCTTTCCAGACCTTCAGCCGCGTGGTGTTCCCGACCATCCTGCCGTCGCTGATGACCGGCTTCGCGCTGGCCTTCGCGCGCGCCACCGGCGAATACGGTTCGGTGATCTTCATCGCCGGCAATATGCCGATGGTGTCGGAAATCACGCCGCTGTTCATCATCACCAAGCTGGAACAGTACGACTACGCCGGCGCCACCGCGATCGCGGTGGTGATGCTGGTGGCCTCGTTCCTGATGCTGTTGTCCATCAACCTGTTGCAAGCCTGGGCTCGCGGAAAGTCGGGTAAGAAATGAGTGGAATTCCTGCAACCCCCGTCCGTCGCGGCGAACTGCCGTCCGCGCCGAAGACGCTGGAGCCGGCCTGGGTGCGGATCGCGCTGATCGCGGTCGCGCTGACCTTCCTGACCCTGTTCCTGTTCGTGCCGCTGGTCGCGGTGTTCGTCGAAGCGTTCAAGAAGGGCTGGGAAGCCTATGTGTCCGCCATCGTCGAGGAGGACGCGATCTCGGCCATCAAGCTGACCCTGATCACCGCCGTCATCGCCGTGCCGCTGAACCTGGTGTTCGGCGTGGCCGCGTCCTGGTGCATCGCCAAGTTCGAATTCCGCGGCAAGAGCATCCTGCTGACGCTGATCGACCTGCCGTTCTCGGTGTCGCCGGTGATCTCCGGCCTGATCTACGTGCTGCTGTTCGGCGCGCAGGGCTGGTTCGGTCCGTGGCTGATGGAGCACGACATCAAGATCCTGTTCGCGGTGCCGGGCATCGTGCTGGCCACCATCTTTGTCACCTTCCCTTTCGTCGCGCGCGAGCTGATCCCGCTGATGCAGGCGCAGGGCAGCGAAGAGGAAGAGGCCGCCATCGTGCTGGGCGCGTCCGGCTGGGACACCTTCCGCCGCGTGACGCTGCCGAACATCAAGTGGGGCCTGCTGTACGGCGTGATTCTGTGCAACGCCCGCGCCATGGGCGAATTCGGCGCGGTGTCGGTGGTGTCCGGCCACATCCGCGGCGAGACCAACACCATGCCGCTGCAGGTCGAGATCCTCTACAACGAATACAACTTTGCGGCGGCCTTCGCCGTGGCGTCCCTGCTGGCCCTGCTGGCGCTGGTGACCCTGGCCCTGAAATCCTTTATCGCCTGGCGCTTGAATGAATCCATCGCCGACGACGTGCGCACTACGGAGTAATACCATGACGATCGAAGTTAAAAACATCAACAAGCGTTTCGGCGATTTCGTCGCCCTCAACAACGTGTCGCTGCAGTTCCCGCAAGGCGAGCTGACCGCGCTGCTGGGGCCGTCGGGCTGCGGTAAGACCACGCTGCTGCGCATCATCGCCGGCCTGGAGCATCCGGACTCGGGCCAGGTGATCCTCGATTCGAACGACGCCTCGAACCGCCACGTGCGCGAGCGCCAGGTCGGCTTCGTGTTCCAGCACTACGCGCTGTTCAAGCACATGACCGTATTCGAGAACGTCGCCTTCGGCCTGCGCGTCAAGCCGCGCGCCGAGCGTCCGTCGGAAGAGCAGATCCGGCGCAAGGTCAAGGACTTGCTGGAGCTGGTGCAGCTGGACTGGCTGGCCGACCGCTATCCGCCGCAACTGTCGGGCGGCCAGCGGCAGCGTATCGCGCTGGCGCGCGCGCTCGCGGTCGAACCGCGCGTGCTGTTGCTGGACGAACCGTTCGGCGCGCTGGACGCCAAGGTGCGCAAGGAACTGCGCCGCTGGCTGCGCCGCCTGCACGACGACCTGCACGTGACCTCGATCTTCGTCACCCACGACCAGGAAGAGGCGCTGGAAGTGGCCGACCAGGTGGTGCTGATGAACAAGGGTAACGTCGAGCAGATCGGCGCGCCGGACGAGGTGTACAACCATCCGGCTTCGCCGTTCGTCTACGGTTTCCTCGGCAACGTCAACATGTTCCATGGCCGCGTGCAGGACGGCGTGCTGGCCAGCGGCGCCGCCAGCTTCGAGGTGCCGGGCCAGCCGAGCGCCGACGGCAAGGGCACGGCCTACGTGCGTCCGCACGACCTGGACATCGAACGCTACACGCCGGGCGCCGAAGGCATCGTGGTCAAGCTGCGCCGCGCGCACGCGATCGGCCCGCTGGCCCAGCTGGACCTGGAACGCGACGACACCTCCGAGCTGATCGAGGCGGTGATGTCGAACGAACGCTTCAGCAGCCTGCAATTGAAGGAGGGCGAGACGCTGGTGGTCCGTCCCAAGCGCCTGCGGGTGTTCGTGGATCAAGGGGCGTCGATATGAACTTTCAACAGCTGCGCTCCATCCGCGAAGCGGCCCGTCGCGGCTACAACCTGACCGAAGTGGCGAACGCGCTGTTCACCTCGCAGCCGGGCGTGTCGCGCCAGATCCGCGAGCTGGAGGATGAGCTCGGCGTGGTGATCTTCGAACGCAACGGCAAGCGCCTGACCGGCATGACCGAGCCGGGCAAGGGTATCCTGAAGATCATCGACCGCCTGCTGATCGAAGCGGAAAACCTGCAACAGGCCAGCCTCGAATACACCGGCCAGCAAAGCGGCACCTTGAGCGTGGCGGCGACGCACACCCAGGCGCGCTATGCCTTGCCGAAAGTGGTGCAGAGTTTCCGCGCCGCGTATCCCGAGGTGCGCATCGCCTTGCAGCAGAGCGCGCCCGAGCACATCGCCGAATGGATCTTGTCCGGCAAGACCGACATCGGCATCGCCACCGAAGGCCTGTCGCAGTTCCCCGATCTGGTGTCGTTCCCGTGCTACCGCTGGAGCCACTTGATCGTGGTGCCGGACGGCCATCCGCTGCTGGCGCGTTCGCCGATCAAGCTGGAAGACCTGGCCGAGTTCCCGCTGATTACCTACGACGTCGGCTTCACCGGACGCGGTCATATCGACGCCGCGTTCGCGCAGGCGGGCGTCAAGCCGGACATCGTGCTGACGGCGATGGATTCGGACGTCATCAAGCAATACGTGTCGCTGGGATTGGGCGTCGGCATCGTCGCCTCGATGGCCTTCGACCACGGCCGCGACAAGGGCATGCGCGCGGTGGAAGCGTCGCACCTGTTCGCGCAGAACACCACGCGACTGGCGGTGCGCAAGGGAGCCTACCTGCGCTCGTACGCCTACCACTTCATCCAGGAATTCGCGCCGGGCCTGACCCGCGCCGACATCGACGCCGCGCTCAACGGCGGCGAAATGTCCTGACATTGTGGCGGCCGCAAAACAGTGTGAAAATTATTCGCAGCGGCATGTCTAAATGACCATATACTGATTCCCGGCATCCACTCTTGAGGAGCGCGTGATGGGGATCGGTAACTGGAAGATAGGGACCCGGCTCGCCGCCGGCCTGGGCGTGTCGATCGTCTTCATGGTGGGCATCGCCGTGATCGGCATCGGCAATCTTGGCAAGTTGAACAACAACACCAAGGACCTCGCCAGCGACAAGGTGCCGAAGGTGATACTGGCTTACGAAACGATAGGCGGCGTCAACGACATCGCCCGCGCCATGCGCAACGCCATGCTGTCCAAGGACCCCGAAGTCATCAAGGCCGAGATGGAACGGGTCGACAAACGCAAGGTGGAAAACGCCGCGCGGCTGGAGAAGCTCGGCGTGCTGATCGCCGACGACGACGACCCGCAAAGCAAAGCCAAACTGCAAGCCGTGCTGGACGCGCGCGAAAAATACATGGTGGTGCAAACCGCCTTCGTGGCCATGTCCGGCGACGTCGGCAAGCACGACGAATCGGTCACCTACCTGCTGAGCACGGTCCGCAAAGAGCAGACCGCCTACCTGAATTCGCTGACCGAGCTGGTCAAATATCAGAACGCCGCCATCGAGGACGCCAGCGCGGTCGCCGAGCAATCCTATTCCAGTTCGCGCAACATGATGATGCTGTTGACGCTGGTCGCGGCGGGCTTGGCGGCGTGGGTACTGCTGTGGATCACGCGCAGCATCACGCGGCCGCTGAACCGCGCGGTCGGCATGGCGCAGGCGGTGGCCGGTGGCGACCTGACGATGCGCATCGAATGCGACAGCACCGACGAAACCGGCCAGCTGCTGCGGGCGCTGATCGACATGAACGACAGCCTGGCGCGCACGGTGGGTCAGGTGCGCTCGGGGACCGACACCATCGCCACCGCGTCGAATCAAATCGCCAGCGGCAACCTGGATCTGTCGAGCCGTACCGAGCAGCAGGCTTCGAGTCTGGAGGAGACGGCGTCGTCGATGGAAGAGTTGACCTCCACCGTGACGCAGAACGCCGAGAACGCCAAGCAGGCCACCAAGCTGGTGGTGTCGGCGTCGGAGTTCGCCACCAAGGGCGGCGAAGTGGTGGGGCAGGTGGTGACGACGATGGGCGCGATCAAGGAAAGTTCGGGCAAGATCGTCGACATCATCAGCGTCATCGACGGCATCGCCTTCCAGACCAATATTCTCGCCTTGAACGCAGCGGTGGAAGCGGCGCGGGCGGGCGAGCAGGGGCGGGGTTTCGCGGTGGTCGCGTCCGAGGTGCGCAACCTGGCGCAGCGCTCGGCGAGCGCGGCCAAGGAGATCAAGGCCTTGATTGGACGCTCGGTGGAAACGGTCGACGCCGGCGCGGCGCTGGTGGACGAAGCCGGCGCGACGATGAACGGCATCGTCAAGGCGGTGCGGCAGGTGGCCGACATCATGAGCGCGATCAGCGCCGCCAGCAGCGAACAGAGCGCGGGGATCGAGCAGGTCAATCAAGCGATCGTCTCGATCGACGACGTAACACAGCAGAACGCCGCGCTGGTGGAGGAAGCCGCCGCCGCCGCGCAAAGCATGCGCGACCAGGCGGACTTGCTGGCGCGCGCGGTCAGCGTATTCAAGCTGGCCGGCGCACCGCAACGCCAACTCGCCATGTCCTAGTACTCCGGGGTCAGAGCTAAAAACTGGACACGGGCTCTACCGTAGCGGCCGCTACGGTAGAGCCCGTGTCCAGTTTTTAGCTCTGACCCCGGAGTTTTAGGTCACCAGCTGTAGCCGGCCTTGGCGTAGTAGTAGCGGCCGTTGAAGCCGTTCGGGGCGAAGCCGCTGTAGGGGTTGATGCCGTTGTTGTTGAGGTTGCCCAACGACGTGACCTGGTCCGGATAACGGTCGGTCACATTGTCGATGCCGACGCTCAACCGCCAGTTCTTGCTCAGCTTCACGCCCGCCGACAAATCCAATACCCATTGCGGATCGTACACCTGGTCCAGCGCCGCGCTGTTCTGCGGCACCGTGAAGCTGCCGTAGCGCGTCACCACGCCGCGCGCGTTCCAGGCGCCCAGCGTCCAATCGGTCGCCAGGCTGAACTTGTCCTTCGGCGAGCCCACCGTCAGGCGGTTGATGGTCTGGCGGTCGATCAAGGTCAGGCCGTTGGCGCTCAGCACCGCCGGGTTGGCGTTGACGTGCTCCAGCGTGTTCTTGTTGTGGTTGTAGGCGGCCGTGAAATCATAACGGCCGGCGCTCGCCAGGTCCCAACGGTAGGTGCTGACGATGTCGACGCCGGTGGTGCGGGTGTCGATGGCGTTGGTGAAGTAACGCCCGGCGCCGACCAGGATGCCTTGCGCCGCCAGCGTATTGCGCAGCACCGGCGACAAGGTCATGTTGGCCGACAAGGCGACCCGGTCGTCGATATCGATGCGGTAGGCGTCGATGCTGGCGGTCCAGTCGCGCGTCGGTTGCAGTTGCAGGCCGAGGCTGTAGTTGCGGGCTTTCTCGGCCTTCAGCGGGGTCGCGCCCAGGGCCGCCGCCGCTGCGCTGCCGACCGCGAAGGTGCCGGTCTCGATCGGTGTGTTGACGCCGTTGACCACCGAGAAATTGGTGGTGGTGATGGTGTAAAACTGCTGCGCCAGCGACGGCGCGCGGAAGCCGGACGAGGCGGTGCCGCGCAACGATACCTTGTCGTTGAAGGCATAGCGCGCCGAGCCCTTGGCCGAGGTGGTGCTGCCGAAATCGCTGTAGCGCTCGTGGCGCAGCGCGGCCGAGGCCGAGAACTGCTTGGTGATCTCGGCTTCCAGGTTGCCGTAGATCGATTCGTTGTGGCGGCTGTTGCTGCCGGCGTTGATCGGGCGGAAGCCGGAGAAGCCTTGCGCGCCGGTGCCGCTGTAGGACGCCAGGTCGCCGGCGCCGATCTCGTATTTCTCATGCCGTGCTTCGACGCCCAGCGCCACCGTCAGCGGGCCGCTGAACGCTTCCACCGGGAACTCGCGCGCGACGTCGAAGTTGAACAGCGCCTGCTTGTTGCTCAGCTTGCCCGCGTAGAAATGGGTCGGGCTGTTGGCGCCGAGGTCGAGGTTGGCGGTATTGTCCAGGTCCAGCTTGAATTCGTTCTGGCCGTAGTTGAGGCTGGCGTCCCAACGCCAGCCGGACACTTCGCCGCGCAGTCCGGTGACCAGCGTGGCGTCGGTCGAGGTGCTGTTCTCCAGCGGCAGGAAGCCTTCCGGGAACAGCGGCGTGCGGCCGGAGGTGCGCCAGGTGGCGGCGGCCTCGGTCTCGCGCCGCCCGTAGTTGGCGAAGGCGTACCAGTCGACGTTGTCGTTGATGCGGTACTGGCTGTTGACGAACAGTGTGCGCGGCTTGGTCTCCGGATCGCCGAAGCGCTGGTTGACGCGGCCGTAGCGCGGTTCGGTCGGGGTGCGGAAATCGGCGCCGGCACGGTTGGTCGGATCGCGGTCGGCGGCCTCGATGGCGACCCGCACCCAGCCGTCGTCGCCGAGGCTGAAGCCGGTCGAGCCGCGCAGGGTTTTCTGCTTGCCGTCGCGCTCCTGGTACTCGCCGAAGCCGACTTCGACCTCGCCGCCGTTCGCGCCTTTTTTGAGGATGATGTTGATCACGCCGGCGATCGCGTCCGAGCCGTACTGGGCCGCCGCGCCGTCGCGCAGCACTTCGATGTGGTCGATGGCCGACAGCGGGATCGCGTTCAGGTCGACCGGCGCCGAGCCGCGTCCCTGGGTGCCGTTGACGTTGACCACCGCCGAGGTGTGGCGGCGCTTGCCGTTGACCAGCACCAGCGTCTGATCCGGCGACAGGCCGCGCAGCTGGGCCGGACGCACGGCGTCGCTGGCGTCGGCGCCGGACGGGCGCGGGAAATTCATCGACGGCAGCAGGCGGCCGAGCACGGTGGCCAGCTCGGTCGAGCCGCTGGCCTGCAGCTCGCGCGCGCCGATGATGTCGACCGGCGATTCGGAATCGATGGTGCGGCGGTTCTTGGCATAGGTGCCGGTGACGACCACGGATTGCAGCTCGCCGTCGGCGGCCTGCTGCGCGAAGGCGGGAACGACGACGGTGGCGATCAGGCTGGCGAGCAGCAGGGGCTGGGCGATGGGACGTGAAGGCATGTGATTTGTCTCGGGACTGTTGTGATTGGAAAAATCTTATCAGCGGGCGTCCATATTGCCCACGAATGGTTACGTCTAATGATATTCAAGAATTGGATATCGCGTGCGGACCGGGGCCTATTGGATCAGCATATGCCCCAGATTTTTCGCCACATGGTCGGCGAAGGCGCGGGCGGCGGGCTTGGCGGCGCGGCCGGCGGGGAACACGGCGTGCAGCTCGATGTCGCCCATGCTCCAGTCCGCAAGCAGGCGCACCAGCGAGCCTTTCTGCAACTCCTTCAGGCAGGCGCCCAAGGTCATCGACGCGATGCCGATGCCGGCCAGCGCGGCGGCGGTCGACACCTCGTTGACGGACACGGACAGCTGGCCGTCGACCCGCACCGCGAGCGTCTTGCCGTCCCGGGTGAACGACCACGCGTGCGCCAGCCGGCCGGGACCGGCAATGACGGAATGCTGCGCCAGCTCCGCCGGCGTGTGCGGCGTGCCGGCGCGCCGCAGGTAGTCGGGCGAGGCGGCGAGCACGCGTTCGGCCGCGCCCAGCCGCTGCGCCGTCGCGCTGGAATCGGGCAGCGGACCGAAGCGCAGGCCGACGTCGACGCCTTCGGCCACCAGGTTCTGCCGCAGGTCGTCCAGCAGCAGCTCGACGCGCAGGTCGGGATGCTGGTCGAGGAAGGCTTGCAGATGGGGCATCAGGCCGCGTATCGCCATGCTGGAGGACACGCCCACGCGCAGCACGCCGCGCAGCCGGCCGCCGCCGCGCGCGGCGTGTTCGGCGTCGTCCAGCGCATCGAGCACCGGTTCGACGCGGGCCAGGAAGTCGGCGCCGGCTTCGGTCAGCGTCACGGCGCGGGTGGTGCGCGTCAGCAGCGCCGCGCCGATGTCCTGCTCCAACGTGGCGATCAGGCGCGACACGGTCGGCTGCGGAATCTTGAGTTCGCGGCCGGCGGCCGAAAAGCTGCCCTTGCGCGCGACGCGCACGAACAGGCGTAGGGTGAACAGGCGATCATGCATTTATTTATCCATGGTTTGAATAAATGATAGACGAATTTGCCGGCTACCGCAGGATTTATGCATGAGTGATGATGTCTTCGAGGCCAGCGTGTCGCCGGCCACTTCAAGAGGAAATCATCATGTCGCAACAAAAACTGGCGGGAAAAGTCGCACTGGTCACCGGTGCATCCAAGGGCATCGGCGCGGGCATCGCCAAGGAGCTGGCGGCGCAGGGCGCGGCGGTGGTGGTCAACTACGCGTCGAGCGAGCAGGACGCGGCCAAGGTGGTGGCCGAGATCATCGTCGCCGGCGGCAAGGCGATCGCGGTCCGGGGCAGTGTGGCGCTGGCGGCGGATGTGGAGCGGCTGGTCGCGGCGGCGCACACGGCCTACGGCCGGCTCGACATCCTGGTCAACAATGCGGGCGTGTACGCGTTCGGTCCGTTGGAGTCGGTGACGGCGGAAGGCGTGCGCGCCATGTTCGACGTCAACGTCACCGGCCTGCTGCTGGCGAGCCAGGCGGCCGCGGCGGCGTTCCCGGCCGAAGGCGGCAGCATCGTCAATATCGGCTCGGTGGTCGGCGAGTTGCCGCCGGGCGGGGCCGCCGTGTACGCGTCGACCAAGGGCGCGGTCAACACCATCACGCGCAGCCTGGCCAAGGAGCTGGGGCCGCGCAAGATCCGCGTCAACGCGGTCAATCCGGGCGCGACCGCCACCGAAGGTTTCGCCAGCGCCGGCCTGCACGGCGACTTCTCGCAGATGATCGTCGGCCTGACGCCGCTGGGCCGGCTGGGTGAGGCGGCCGACATCGCCAAGGCGGTGGCCTTCCTGGCCTCCGACGACGCCGGCTGGATCACCGGCTCGCTGCTCGACGCGGCCGGCGGCTGGCGATAACTCCGGGGTCAGAGCTAAAAACTGGACACGGGCTCTGCTGTAGCTTTCGCTACAGCAGAGCCCGTGTCCAGTTTTTAGCTCTGACCCCGGAGTTTACTGGCCTGGGTTGGTGATGCTGGCGTGGATGGCGTCGACTTCGGCGATGACTTCGGCCGGCAGCGCAATTTCGAAGGCGTCGATGTTTTCCTTCAGCTGCGCCAGCGTGGTGGCGCCGATGATGGTCGAGGCCACGAACCAGCGCGAGTAGACCCACGCCAGCGCCAGCTGCGCCGGCGTCAGGCCGTGCTCGCGCGCCAGCCGGGCGTACCGCGCCACCGCTTCCAGCACCGCCGGCCGCAGGTAGCGCGGGCTCCAGGTCGGCGGGAAGAGCGTCAGCCGGCCGTGCGCCTTGGCGTCGTCGTGATACTTGGCGCTCAGCTGGCCGAAGGCCAGCGGGCTGTACGCCAGCAGGCTGACGTTTTCGCGGAAGCAGGTCTCGTCCAGCAGGCTGGTTTCGTAGTGGCGCGCCGTCAGGTTGTACAGGTTCTGGATGGTGGCGATGCGCGGCAAGCCCTTGATCTCAGCCTGTTTGGTGAACTGGTTCACGCCCCAGCACGATTCGTTCGACACGCCGATCGCGCCGATCTTGCCTTCCTTGATCAGCTCGCCCAGCGCGGCCAGCGTTTCCTCGATCGCGACGCTGGCGCGCTCGTGCTGCGGATTGAATACGTTGTTGCCGAAGATGGGCACGTTGCGGCTCGGCCAGTGCAATTGGTATAAATCGATATGGTCGGTCTGCAGCCGCTGTAAACTGGTCTCGACCGCCGCCCGCAGGTTGGCGGCGTCGTGGTTCTGCTTGCCGCCACGAATCCAGCTCATGCTCTTGTTCGGCCCGGCCGCCTTGGTGGCCAGCACCACCTGGTCGCGCAGCCCGGTCTTCTTGAGCCAGGTGCCGATGATGCGCTCGGTCGAGCCCTGGGTCTCCGCGCGCGGCATCACCGGATAAGTTTCGGCGGTGTCGATGAAGTTGATGCCGCGCTCATAGGCGTAGTCGAGCTGGCTGTGCGCGTCGGCTTCGGTGTTCTGTTCGCCGAAGGTCATCGTGCCCAGGCAGATCTTGCTGACCTGGAGGTCGCTGGATCCAAGTTGCGTCTTCTGCATAGTTAATCTCCTTAGCGGCCGCGCACCGCGTCCGCGCAATCGCGGATCAGCGCCGGGCCGGCGTAGATCAGGCCGCTGTACAGCTGCACCAGCTGCGCGCCGCAGTCCATTTTCATCTTGGCGTCCGCGCCGCGCATGATGCCGCCGACGCCGATGATCGGCAGCGCGTCGCCCAGTTCCGCCTTCAGCATGCGGATCACGTTGTTGGACGCGGCGAACACCGGCGCGCCCGACAGCCCGCCCGCTTCGGCGCCGTGCAGCATGCCGGTGACGGCGTCGCGGCTCAGCGTGGTGTTGGTGGCGATCACGCCGTCGATCTTGTGGCGCATCAGCGCGTCGGCGATGTTCTTGACCTGGTCGCCGTCCATGTCCGGCGCGATCTTCAGCGCCAGCGGCACATAGCGCTGGTGCTGGTCGGCCAGGCGTAGCTGCGCCTGCTTGAGGGTGGCGAGCAGGCTGTCCAGTTCCGAGCCGCCCTGCAGCTGGCGCAGATTCTTGGTGTTCGGCGACGAGATGTTGACCGTCACGTAGCTGGCGTACGGGTAGACTTTTTCCAGGCAGTGCAGGTAGTCGTCGGTGGCGCGTTCGATCGGGGTGTCGGCGTTCTTGCCGATGTTCAGGCCTAGCACGCCGGCCTTGTCCTGGTAGAAGCGCGACGCCTGTACGTTGGCGACGAAGGCGTCGACGCCGCCGTTGTTGAAGCCCATGCGGTTGATGATGGCGTGCGCTTCCGGCAGGCGGAACATGCGCGGCTTGGCGTTGCCCGGCTGCGCGCGCGGCGTCACCGTGCCCACTTCGATCGAGCCGAAGCCGAGGTCGGCCAGCGCGTCGATGTAGGCGCCGTCCTTGTCCAGTCCGGCGGCCAGGCCGACCGGGTTCTTGAAGGTGATCCCCATGACCGTGCGCGGGTCGGCCTTGGGTTGCTTGACCAGCCTGGTCAGGCCCAGCGCGGCGGCGCGCTTGAGCGCGGGAAGGGTGAAGTGGTGGGCGGCTTCGGCGTCCATCGAGAACAGCATCGGACGTGCCAGGGAATACAGGAATTTTTCGGACATGGGGCGCTCAGGTTGTGGTTCGCCCGTATTTTATCAGGCGTCCAGCACGCTCCATATGCCTTTGATCCGCGCTTCCAGCGGTTTGAAGTTGGTTTTGTAGGACATCTTCGGGCTTTCCTTGATCCAGTAGCCCAGGTAGACGTAGGGCAGCTTCAGCTCGCGCGCCTGCGCGATCTGCCATAAGACGTTGAAGGTGCCGTAGGAGGCGCCTTCGACGTCCGGATCGAAAAAGGTGTACACCGACGACAGCCCGTCCGACAGCACGTCGATGATGCTGACCATGCGCAGCGTGCCGTCCGGCTCGCGGAATTCCACCAGCCGCGTGTTGACCCGGCTTTGCAGCAGGAACTGCGCGTACTGGTCGCGGCTGTCCTGGTCCATGCCGCCGCCGGCGTGACGCTTGCTCTGGTAGCGCAGGTAGAGGTCGTAGTGCTCGTCGGAGAACGACAGCGTCGCGACGCCGGTCATCAGGTCGCCGTGCCGGCTCCAGGCGCGCCGCTGGCCGCGGCTGGACTTGAACTGGTCGGCCACCACCCGCACCGGAATGCAGGCCTGGCAGCCGTCGCAATATGGCCGATAGGTAAAGATTCCGCTGCGGCGGAAGCCGCTCTTGACCAGCTCCGAGTACACGTCCGCATTGATCAGGTGCGAGGGCGTCGCGACCTGCGAGCGCGCCTGGCGCGCGTCGAGGTAGCTGCAAGGGTAGGGCGCCGTGGTGTAAAACTGCAGCGTCGCGAAAGGCAGGTCGTTGAGGTGCGTCATGCACGTCCTATCGGGGGCGGTTGTTTAATGCCAATGATAGCGCTTCGTCCGCGATCGCGCTGTCACCCTTAGCTTAACTGTCCGGGGCCGGCGCTGCAATGGGTTCCCACTTAGTGATCTGCGGCAACTCAATAGTGTTGCGCAGATGCGCCAGGAACTGTGCGCGCGGGATCGGCGACGCGCCCAGCGAGGCCAAATGGCCGGTTTCCTGCTGACAATCGATCATCGCCACGCCGTGCGCGCGCAGAAAGCGCACCAGGTGGGCCAGCGCCACCTTGGAGCCGTCGGTGACGCGGGCGAACATCGATTCGCCGTAGAACATGCGGCCGATGCTGACGCCGTAGGCGCCGCCGACCAGTTCGCCGTCCAGCCACAGCTCGGCCGAGTGGGCGTAGCCGAGCCGGTGCAGGCCGGTGTAGCCGGCCACGATGTCGTCCGAGATCCAGGTGCCGGGGCCGTCGCGGCGCGGCGCGGCGCAGGCGCGCATCACGTCTTCGAAGGCGCTGTCGAAGCGCACCTGCCAGCGGCCGCCGTCGGCCATGCTGCGCTCGATGCGGCGCAGGGTTTTCTTCAGGCTGTCGGAGATGCGGAAGCGTTCGGTCATCAGCACCATGCGCGGATCGGTGCTCCACCACAGGATCGGCTGGCCTTCGGAGAACCAGGGGAAGATGCCGCGCCGGTACGCCATCAGCAGCCGCTGCGGCGACAGGTCGGCGCCGGCCGCCAGCAGTCCGGGCGCGTCGCTGGTCAGCGCTTCGGAAACGTCCGGAAACGGGCTATGGATGTCGAGCCAGGGGATCATGTCACGGCGTCACGTTGCGGCGGGCTCGGAGCGCATGTTGTGGGTGATGTCCTGGGTGTGGAAGCCGTAGCCGCCGCCGTCGCGCATGCGGGCGCGGTCGGCGAAGAACAGTTCCAGCGTGGTGCGGATGGTGGGGAAGGCCAGCTCGTCCCACGGGATTTCCGCTTCCGTGAACATTTGCACGTCGAGGCTTTCCTCGCCGGGCGCGAAGTCGAGATCGATCAGCGTGGCCAGGTAGAACATATGCACCTGGTGCACGCGGGCGACGTTGAGCAGCGTGAACAGCTTGCCCAGTTCGATGTTGGCGCCGGCTTCCTCCTCGGTTTCGCGGATCGCCGCTTCGGCCGTGGTTTCATTGTTTTCCATAAAGCCGGCCGGCAGCGTCCAGTAGCCGTAGCGCGGCTCGATGGCGCGTTTGCACAGCAGGATCTTCAGTTCGCCGTCGCGCTCCCAGACGGGGATCGAGCCCAGCACCATTTTCGGATTCTGGTAGTGGATCGCGGAGCAGTTGGCGCAGACGTAGCGGGGACGGTTGTCGCCGGCCGGGATAGCCAGGCTGACGGGGGCGGCGCATTCGGAACAAAATTTCATATGGGAGTGGCTCAAGTCGGTTTATGGCTACTTTACACCGATTGCGCGCGCTACGGCATGGCCCGTGCCAGCCTATTCCTGTAAGTAACTGCATTTATTCGGGCTATCGCGCTTGTTTTCAGGATTAAGATTGCCTAAACCGGCGATGTGCCCTATAATAGCTACATACAGACGCGGGGTGGAGCAGTCTGGCAGCTCGTCGGGCTCATAACCCGAAGGTCACAGGTTCAAATCCTGTCCCCGCAACCAAATTCGAAAGCCGTTGATGCCGTCAGGTGTCAGCGGCTTTTTCACTTTTGCCCGGGCCAGAAATCTTCATCGAGGATTTGATCGACGGTGAAGGGATTTTCCTTTGGGAAGGTCGAAAGCGGAAGATGGGTTTCTTTCGCGGCGTCCTTGACCGCTTTGGCGTAGCCTTTCGCGACATAGGCGTCAAGGCTCGGACGCAGGCTGGGCATCTGCGTCAGGATGCCGGCGATTTCAAGCCGGTGTCCATTGATGGTGCGGATCCAGCTGGCGGAGATGCGCTCTGGCTGGTATTTGTATTTCAGCAAATGTGTCATCAAGCCGATCAGGCGATGGGCGACTTCGCGCTTGTCTTTTCTCACTTGATATTCCAGCTCTGAAATGACGTTGTCCAGATCCAGTTGATCAAACTTTCCGGCTCGCAGTAGTGCGATCTGGGTGTTGGTCCAGATGAGGGCGTCGGTTTCGTAGTCGCTGTTGATGTGATCGTCCATGGGGCACCTCCGCTATCTTAGGGCGCTGGTCGGAGCTTCACTTTACGCTTGCTCAAGCCAGCGTGGCGTACGATTTCCGGATGAAGTCGAGCATCGCGGGCGTGGCCCAGGTGCCGGTAAGCAGGCGCGGTTCGCGTTCGTGCGCTTCGCGGATCCTGGCCAGGGTCGCCGGATTGTCGCCGATGCGCGCGCGGAACAGCAGCATCCATTCGCGCGCCAGCGCCTGCGACGCGGGGTCGTCCGGCGCGGCCCCGGTCTCGAGGTGCAGGTGCACCTTCGCCAGCAGCACGCTCCATTCTTCGTCATGCCGGGCGCCGTGTGCGCGCATGTGTTGCAGTTCGTCGGCGTCGAGATAGTCGGCGTACAGCGCCAGCCGGTGCGCGCTGAAAGCCTGCATCACGTACTGCTTCAACTGCGGCGTGATCCCGGTGTGCAGCTGTGCCGACGGCTCCATCTCCAGCATGACCGTGACGCGGCGCGCGAATTCGGGATTGGCCGCCGTGTCGCGCTCCAGCATTTGCATCCAGCGTTCGGCCAGCGCGCGCGCCTGCGCGTCGTCGGCGCGGACGCCTTGCCGCATCAGCTCCTGTATCTGCCGCACCAAGGCCGCCCAGCCGCTGTTGCGGCGCGCGTCCTGCTGCCAGAACGGCAGGCGGCGCAACTCATCCTTCGTAAAGTATTTGTCGTAGAGGTTCATCAGCTCCAGCGCCGACAGCCAGTCGGTCAGCGCCGGCTCGCCGCCGTCGGCCATCTGCCGGTGCAGCTGGGACAGCCGTTCGCGCAGCGCGGTCGCTTGCGCAATTTGCTGGCCCAGCGCGTCGATCTGCTGCGCGACCACGTCGGCGAACGGCGCTTCGGGGCTGGCGAGAAAGGTGCCGATGTCGGCCAGGGACATGCCGAAGCGCCGCAGCGCCTGGATCTGGTGCAGCCGCGCCACGTCGGCGCGGTTGTACAGACGGTAGCCGGCGTCGGTGTGCGCCGATGGCGTCAGCAGGCCGATGCTGTCGTAGTGATGCAGCGCGCGCACCGTGAGGCCGGAGCGCGCGGCCAGTTCGCCGATCTTCAACACGGCTTGGTCTCGATGTTCTATCATGCGCGATAGTGTACGACGAATCAGGCCACCGCATCCTTCGGCAGCTTGAGCAGCAACGCCAGCAGCGACGCCAGTTCCGCGCGCATCGCGCGGCGGTCGACGATCATGTCGATGGCGCCGCGTTCCAGCAGGAACTCGGGCCGCTGATAGCCTTCCGGCAGCGTCACGCCCAGCGTGCTTTTGATGACGCGCGCGCCGGTGAAGGCGATCAGCGCCTTCGGTTCGGCGATCACCAGGTCGCCCAGAAAACAGAACGAGGCCGAGATGCCGCCCGAGGTCGGGTCGGTCAGCACCGAGACGAAGGGCAGCCGCTTTTCGGCCAGCTTGGCCAGCATGGCGGTGGTCTTCGCCATCTGCATCAGCGACATCAAGCCTTCCTGCATGCGCGCGCCGCCGCTGGCGGTGATGCAGATGAACGGCACGTGCTGTTCGATCGCCGCCTTCACGCCGCGCACGAAACGCTCGCCGACCACGGCGCCCATCGAGCCGCCCATGAAGTCGAATTCGAAGCAGGCCACCACCACCGGCAGCGACAGGATGGCGCCGGAAATGACGATCAGGGCGTCGGTCTCGCCGGTGGCCTCCATCGCCGACTTGAGGCGCTCCGGATAGCTTTTGCTGCCCTTGAACTTCAGCGTATCGACCGGCAGCACTTCCTGGCCGATCTCGTGCCGCCCGCCGCCGTCGAGCAGCGCGTCGAGCCGGGCGCGGGCGCGGATGCGCATGTGGTGGCCGCACTTGGGGCAAACGTGCAGACTGGCTTCCAGGTCGGCGCGGTACAGCACCGCGTCGCAGGCGGCGCACTTGGTCCACAGGCCGGCCGGTATCGACTGGCGCGGTTCGGCGCCGCGCTGAATGCGCGGCGGTAGCAGTTTTTCGATCCAGCTCATGGGCTCTCGCATGGTGAAGACATGCCGGGAGCGTAAAGCCTGAAGTAGCGTCAGGCTCAAGCGAAATCTATTCGGGATCGCGCGGGTGCAGGCTGGCCCACAGGTGCGCGGCGGCCATGGTGCGGTGCGGGCTGTAGCGGGCCAGGATTTTTTCGGTACGCGGCATGTCTGGCTTGACCTCTTCGCCGAGCAGCGCTTGCAGCGCGGCGCGGATCGCGACGTCGCCGTGCAGCGAGCAGTCGGCGTGGCCATAGCCGCGCAGCAGCGCGTAATTGACGGTCCATGGGCCGATGCCCTTGAGCGCCAGCAGCGCGGCCGAGATACGATCGATGCTGTTGGCCGGCGAGACGTCGAGATCGAGCTCGCCGTCGGCGACCAGGCGCGCCAGCCGCAGCAAGGTCTCCGCCTTGGCGCGCGAGAATTTGCGGCTGGTCAGGTCGTCGATCTCCAGCCTGGCGACGTCGTCGGCGGCGGGGTAGCACCACAAGCCGCTGCTGTGCCGCCGGCCGGCCTGCAGGATGAAGGTGCGGCGCAGCGCGATCGCGAACGACAGATTGATCTGCTGGCCGATGATGGCCCAGGTCAGCGCCTCGAACACGGTGGCCGACTGCACGATGCGCAGGCCGGGCTGCGCGCGCGTCAGCGGCCCGAACATCTCGTCGCCGGCGGCGAAGACGCTGAACGGCTCGGGATCGATGCGCAGGCCGAGGATGCTCAGCGCCGCCTCGCGCACCCGCTGCTGCGCGGCCTTGGACAGCTTGCCATCGGCATGCACGGCGCAGCTGGCGCTGGCCGGCGACATCGGCTGCGGCGCGGGCGGCAGCGCGATGTCGAGCACCACCGGCACGCCGTCCAGCAGCATGCCTTTGCGCAGGCGCTCGGCGCTGACTTCCTCGGCCACGCTTTCGGCATCGCGGCTGTGGAAGGCCAGCACGTCGTGCAGGCGGTAGTCGGCCGGCAGCGTCAGCGCAAAGCCCTTCATACCGGCTTGGCCTTGTTGAGGAAGCCGAGGTTCGGCCGGAAGCCGGTCACCAGCGCGGTGCCGGTGATGACGATGGCGGCGCCGACGATGGTGTACCAGCCCACGGTCTCGCCGAGGAACAGCATGCCCCACAGGATGCCGAACAACGGGCTGAGGAAAGTCACCGTCAGCGCCGACGACGGGCCGACATCCTGGATCAGGCGGAAGTAGATCAGGTAAGCCACGCCGCTGCACAACACGCCCAGCGCGATCACCGCGCCCATGATGCCGATGGTCGGTTCGGCCGGCGCCGGGAAGAACGGCACCACCGGCAGCACCAGCAGCGCCGCCGCCCACATCGAGCCGTGCGCGTTGGCGAACGGTTCGACCGTCTTGGCCTGCTTGGCGTAGTTGCTGGCGATGCCGTAGTTGAAGGAGGCGAACAGCACGGCGGCGATGGCGATGCCGGCGCCGGGTTTGGCGCTGACGTGGTCGAAGCCGACCAGCAGCGCGACGCCGCAAGTGCCCAGCGCGAGGCCGAGCATCACTTTGCCGGTGACCATCTGGCGCGACCAGACGGCGGCGATCAGCGTGCCCCACAGCGGCGTGGTGGCGTTGAGCACCGCCAGCAAGGACGCCGACAGCGTGCGCGCGGCGAAGGCGAACATCAGGAACGGCAACGCGGAGTTGAACAGGCCGAGGATCAGGTAGTGCTTCCAGTGGGCGCGCAGGTCGAGCTTCTTTTTGAGGAACAAGCCGATGACGGCCAGGAACAGCGCGGCGAACAGCACGCGGTATTCGATCAGCACCGCCGCGCCCAGCACCGGCGCGGCGATCCGCATGAACAGGAAGGAGCCGCCCCAGATGGCGGCCAGGAAGATCAGTCGAAGGAGGTTGGCGGTGCTCATGCGGATTCCGGTTGGATGCGGGATCACCATTGTCGCCGACGCCGGCCGCCGGTGAAAGCCGATTCTTGCTTTTGAATTCTACACGGCCGGATTGAGCGGCGCCGTAACCCGGTAAGGCGGGGTCAGACCCCGTACGGGGTCTGACCCCTGTGCGCCGCCGTGCGGGTCAGACCGCACCGCTGTCGACGGCGCATACCGAGTCGCCGGCCGCCACCGGCGTCGCGCTGTGCGGCACCAGCAAGCCCGCCGGCACGCCGTTCTTAATCGCCGTCATCTCGGCCAGGATGGAAATCGCGATCTCCGACGGCGTCTTGCTGCCGATGTACAGGCCGATCGGTCCGTGCAAACGCGCCAGCTGCTCCGGCGTCAGATCGAATTCCAGCAGCCGTTCGCGGCGCTTGCTGTTGTTCAGCCGCGAGCCGATCGCGCCGACGTAGAACGCCTCCGACTTCAGGGCCTCCATCAGCGCCAGGTCGTCCAGCTTGGGATCGTGGGTCAGCGCCACCACCGCGCTGCGATGGTCGAGCCGCAGCGACAGCACGATATCGTCCGGCATGTCGTGCACCAGCTGCACGCCGTCGACATGCCAGCCGCTGCGATACTCCTCGCGCGGATCGCAGACGATGACGTGGTAATCCATCGCGGTGGCGATCTGCGCCAGGAAGCGCGACAGCTGTCCGGCGCCGATGATCAGCAGGCGCCAGCGCGGGCCGTGCAGCGTGACCATCACCTGTTCGCTGACCTGCATCTGCGCCCCGGGCGCGGCCCTGGACAGCTCCACCGCGCCGCTGCGCAGGTCGAGCCGGCGCTGCACCAGCTCATGTTGTTCCAATCGCTGCAGCAGCTCGTCGATGCGGCTCTGCCGCGACAGCGGTTCGATCGACAGTTCGATGGTGCCGCCGCAGGGCAGGCCGAAACGGTGCGCCTCGTCGGCGGTGATGCCGTAGCTGACGATTTCGGGGATGGTGCGGCTGATGCCGTGGTCGCGCACGCGGGCGATCAGGTCGTCCTCGATGCAGCCGCCCGAGACCGAGCCGATCACCGTGCCGTCTTCGCAGATGGCCAGCGTGGCGCCGACCGGGCGCGGGCTGGAGCCCCAGGTCTTGATGACGGTGATCAGTTCACAGCGTTTCCCTGCGGCGATCCATGCGGCGCTGGTTTTTAATACTTCGAGATCGATAGAGTCCATGATTGGAATATACTACGGCTCTCTAAAGCTTGCAGGGAACAAGTACCATGGCCCCACCAAAGGAAGATGACGGCTCGCCCAAGTTCGGCCGCCTGCTGATCGTGCTGATACTCGCGGTGGTGTTCTGCGGCTTCCTGACCTGGGTGATGGCGCGCTTCTTCCCCAACTTCCCGAATTAAAGCTTGCAGGCGGCCGTCAGCGCGCTGTCGAACGGGCTGTCCGGCACGATGTCTTCGGGGCTGAATTTCTCGTATTTGTAGTTTTCCACCGGCTCGCCCTTGCCCATGGCCTCGGGATAGAACACCTGCGACAGCAGGGTGGTGGTGCGTTCCTCGCAGGAATACAGGTGCAGCGCCTTGACCGAACGGTAAGGCTTGCCCTCCGGCGTGTTCTGCGGCCGCGCGTAGCTCTGCATCGACCACACCTTGCGGGTCTTGTCCATCTTGATGATGCTGGCCTTGTCGATGTAGAAGGCGTTGCCGCTGCCGCCGCCGACCCGCGCCCATTGCGCGGCCTGGGCCCAGCCGGCCGCCAACATCAGGATGACTGCGATCAGGCCGGGTTTGTTCATGGCGGACTCTCTGCTTTAAGGCACCAGTGGTTTCTTGGCCGCCTGCTTGTTCCGGATGTCGGCGACGGTCTTGTCGATCGCGGCCAGGCGGAAGGAAACGGCGGGATGGACCGCAGTATACCCGTTCAGCACCGTGGCCGGATACTGGGTCGCGAGACGCTGCCAGAAGGCGCGGGCGCCGTCGACGCTGTAGCCGGCGCGCGCCACCATGTACAGCGACAGCGCATCGGCCGCCGCGTCCAGGTCCTGCGGCATCGGCTTGACGCCGGCGCTGCCGATCAGCATCGACACGTCAGGCCGCACCGCGACCAGGTTGTCGATGATGCTGCCGATGGTGTAGGCCTGCTTGGTGGTGGCGGCGTGGCCCAGCACATTGTGGGCGATGTCCTTGGCCAGCACATAGGCGATGGCTTCGTCGCTCTGCGCGAAGTTGACCATGCCGCGCGTGATCATCACACGCTGGCCGTCGGCGTAGGAGTTGATGTTGTCGGAGTTGCCGATGTCGATCTTGAAGGCGCAGGCGCGCGTGACCGGCACCTTCAGCGCCTGGTTGGCGCCGTTGCGCGCCACCGTCAGGTTCAGCACCTTGTTGCTGGAGGCCAGCGGGCCAAGCACGGCGGCGGCCTGGGTCTCGGCGTTGGCGCCGGTCGGCAGGGTCTTGGCTTCCGCCGCCACCAGGCCGTCGCCTTTTTTCAGGCCGACGCGCGCGGCGCCGCTGCCGGACAGCACGCTGGCCACTTCCAGCCGGTCGCCGTAGTTCAGCACCGCTTGCGCGGCGTCGACGAATTCGCCGGTGTACGAGTATTTGTTCTTGGCGGTGAAGCCGAGCAGGTTGCGGGCCTGGGTGCGGCACAGGTCCGCGTTATTGATCAGCAGCGGGCCGGCGACGCGGTACAGGCGATCCTGCAGCGCCACCATCTGCGCCAGCTGCGTGCGCGCGGCCGCCATCTTGGCGGTGACCACCGGCGCGCCTTCGGTGGCGGTGGTGACCACCGCCGGCGGCGGTTCCGGCGTGGTCGGCCTGGATTGGAAATTCGAGCAAGCCGTCAGCAGCGATGCCGCCGCGGCCAGGGATAAACCGCCGAACCGATTGTTGGTGTTGCGCTGAACCATCCCTGTGCTCCGTTGTTTTTAGTGTTTTCCAGTGCTGCCGAAACCGCCGGCGCCGCGCTCGCTGGTGTCGAATTCGTCCACGATATTGAAGCCGACCTGCAGGACCGGCACGATGATCAACTGGGCCAGGCGTTCCATCGGGTTCAGCGTGAAGGCGCTGTGGCCGCGGTTCCAGGTTGAAATCATCAATTGGCCCTGATAATCGGAGTCGATCAAGCCTACCAGATTCCCCAGCACGATGCCGTTCTTGTGCCCCATGCCGCTGCGCGGCAGGATCATCGCGGCGTAGCCCGGATCGGCGACGTGGATCGCCAGTCCGGTCGGGATCAACACGGTTTGTCCGGCTTCGATCACCAGCGGCGCGTCGATGCAGGCGCGCAGGTCGAGACCCGCCGAACCTGGAGTGGCGTAGGCCGGCAGTTGGTCCTTCATGCGCGGGTCGAGGATTTTGACGTCGATATTTTTCATGATTTGCTGAACAGGGAATGCTTGGAGATGCGTTTGGAGATTTCGGAAATCAGCTGGCGCGCCAGCGTCAGTTTGTCGGCGCGCGGCAGGATGGTGTGGCCGTTTTCATCGAACAGGATGATGGTGTTGTCGTCCTGGCCGAAGGTGTGGTGGCCGATGTTCCCCACCAGCAGCGGGATGCCTTTCTTTTCACGCTTGTCGGCGCCGAACTGGATCAGGTTTTCCGATTCGGCGGCGAAGCCGACGCAGTAAGGGTGTCCGGCCAGCGAGGTGCGGGCGGCGACGGTGGCCAGGATGTCCGGGTTCTGCTCGAACTTCAGGTCGGGCACCGAGCCGTCAGGGTTCTTCTTCAGTTTCTGGTCGCTGGCGTTGGAGATGCGCCAGTCGGCGACCGCCGCCACCGCGATGAAGATGTGCTGGTGGTCGACGTTGGCCATCACCGCGTCGTACATCTGCACCGCGCTTTGCACGTTGATGCGGGTGACGCCGAACGGCGCCGGCAGCGCGGTCGGGCCGGACACCAGCACCACTTCGGCGCCGGCCTCGCGCGCGGCGCGCGCCACGGCGTAGCCCATCTTGCCCGAGGACAGATTGGTGATGCCGCGCACCGGGTCGATCGGTTCGAAGGTCGGGCCGGCGGTGATCAGGATGCGCTTGCCCGCCAGGACCTTCTGCTGGAACGAGGCGATCAGCTCTTCGAGCAGTTGCGACGGTTCCAGCATGCGGCCCATGCCCACTTCGCCGCAGGCCTGGTCGCCGGCGGCCGGGCCGAAGATGACCACGCCGTCGTCGCGCAGCTGCTGCGCGTTGCGCTGGGTGGCGGGGTTCTGCCACATCTCGACGTTCATCGCCGGCGCCACCAGCAGCGGCACCAGGCGCGGACGCGCCAGGCACATGGTCGACAGCAGGTCGTCGCAGACGCCGTGCGACAGCTTGTACATGAAGTCGGCCGAGCAGGGTGCGATGATGATGGCGTCGGCGTCGCGGGTGACGTCGATGTGGGCCATGTTGTTGTCGACGCGCGGGTCCCACTGGTTGCTGAACACCTTGTTGCCCGACAGGGCCTGCATGGTGACGGCGGTGATGAAGTGGGTCGCGGCTTCGGTCATCACGACCTGCACCGAGGCGCCGGCCTTGGTCAGCGCGCGGCACAGTTCCGCCGCCTTGTAGCAGGCCACGCCGCCGGACAGGCCGAGGACGATTTTCTTACCGGTGAGTTCCATCTTGATGCTCCGTTCTTAACGGTTCACCCGGCGCAGTTCGTCCAGGATGAACAGGGCGGCGCCGATGCAGATCGCCGAGTCGGCGAGGTTGAACGCCGGGAAGTGGCCGAAACCGCTCCAGTGGAAGTCGAGGAAGTCGACCACGTGGCCGTACAGCAGGCGGTCGATGACGTTGCCGACCGCGCCGCCCAGGATCAGCGCCAGCGCCCACGCAAACATGCGCTGGCCGCCGTGCTTTTTCAGCAGGATCACGATGTAGATCGCCGCGCCGATGCCGATCGCGGTGAAGAAGTGGCGCTGCCAGCCGCCGGCGTTGCTGAGGAAGCTGAACGCCGCGCCCTTGTTATACGCCAGCACCAGGTTGAAGAAGGAGGTGATGATCTTCTCCTCGCCCAGCTGGAAGGTCTTGGTGATGGTGATCTTGGACAGCTGGTCGAACAGGATGACGATGGCGGCGATGCCCAGCCACGGCGTGAGACTCGACGAGGATTTGGTCGGGAAGATTTTTTTAGTGGCCATGTTTTTTCAAGTGGTTCGCTGAGGGCTCCCGCTTGCGCGGGAGCGACGATATATTAAGCGAACTTGCGTTTTTCGCCCGCACCAAACAGGTTGCTGTAGCAGCGACCGCACAGGGTAGGATGGTCCGCGTGCGCGCCGACGTCGGCGCGGTAATGCCAGCAACGCTCGCACTTGGCGGCGGCCGACGCGGCCACTTCGACCGCTTCCTCCGCTTCGCTGCCGACTTCGACCACCTTCGCCAGCGAGGTGATGAAGACGAATTTGAGGTCTTCATCCAGGCTGGCCAGCAGCTGGTACTTGTCGCCGGCGGCCTTGATGGTCAGCTCCGCCTGCAACGACGAGCCGATCGCGCCCGAGGTGCGCAGGTCTTCCAGCTGCTTGGTCACGTCGGCCCGCACCGCGCGCAGCGCGGTGTACTTGGCCAGCAGCGCTTCGGCGTCGGCCAGTTGCGGCAGCTGCCACCAGGTCTGCGTGAAGATGGTCTCGTCGCTGGCCTGGTAGGCGTCGGCGCCGGCGAACACCGCCCACGCTTCCTCCGCCGTGAACGACAGCGCCGGCGCCATCAGGCGCAGCAGGCTTTGCGTGATGTGCCACAGCGCGGTCTGCGCCGAACGGCGCGACTGCGAGGTGACCCCGGTGGTGTACAGGCGGTCCTTCAGGATGTCCAGGTAGAAGCCGCCCAGGTCCTCGGAGCAGAAGTTCTGCAGCTTGGAGAAGATCGGCTGGAACTCGTAGCGCAGATAGTGCTCGGCGATCTCCGCCTGCAGCGCCGCCATGTCGGCGATCGCATAGCGGTCGATCTCCAGCAGCTCGGCGACCGGCACCGCGTCCTTGGCCGCGTCGAAGTCCGACAGGTTGGCCAGCAGGAAGCGCAGCGTGTTGCGGATGCGGCGATAGGCTTCGGTCACGCGCTTGAGGATCTCGTCGGAGATCGACAGCTCGCCGGTGTAGTCGGTGGTGGCGACCCACAGGCGCAGCATGTCGGCGCCCAGCTTGTTCCACACGTCCTGCGGCGCGACGGTGTTGCCGACCGATTTGGACATCTTCTTGCCTTCACCGTCGACCACGAAGCCGTGGGTCAGCAGCGCCTTGTACGGCGGGGCGCCGTTCAGCATCGAGGAGGTCAGCAACGAGGAGTGGAACCAGCCGCGGTGCTGGTCCGAACCTTCCAGGTACAGGTCGGCCGGGAACGCGGATTGCTCCTTGTGCGAGCCGCGCAGCACGGTCTGGTGGGTCGAGCCGGAGTCGAACCAGACGTCCAGCGTGTCCTTGTTCTTCTGGTAGATCGCGGCTTCGTCGCCGATCAGGTCTTTCAGGTCCAGCGCCAGCCAGGCGTCGATGCCGCTCTTTTCGATCAGCTGGGCGACCTGCTCCAGCAGCTCGGGCGTGCGCGGATGCAGCTCGCCGGTCTCTTTATGGACCACGAAGGCCATCGGCACGCCCCACTGGCGTTGGCGCGACAGCGTCCAATCCGGACGGTTGGCGATCATGCCGTGCAGGCGCGCCTTGCCCCAGTCGGGGAAGAACTCGGTCTGCTCGATGCCGGCCAGCGCGGCCTGGCGCAGCGTGGCGCCGCCGTCCTTCGGATGCGTGTCCATGCCGGCGAACCATTGCGAGGTGGCGCGGTAGATGATCGGCGTCTTGTGGCGCCAGCAGTGCATGTAGCTGTGGTCGAACATCTTCACTTCGAACAGCGCGCCGGCTTCCTTCAGCGCGGCGCACACCGGCTTCGACGCTTCCCAGATGGTCATGCCGCCGAACAGCGGCAGCGACTCGGCGTACTTGCCGTCGCCCAGCACCGGGGTCAGGATCTGGTCGTCCTTCAGGCCGTGCGCCTTGCACGAGATGAAGTCGTCCAGGCCGTAGGCGGGCGCGGAGTGGACCACGCCGGTGCCGCTGTCGGCGGTCACGTAGTCGGCCAGGTACATCGGCGACAGGCGGTCGTAGAACGGGTCCGAGGCGTGCAGCGGATGGCGGAAGTTGATGCCGCCCAGCGCCGCGCCTTCGCAGGTGGCGATGGTGACGCCTTCCAGCTTGTAGCGCGCCAGGCAGGATTCGACCAGGTCCTGCGCCAGGATCAGCAGCAGCGGCTGGCCGTCACGCTCGGTTTGCACCAGCGCGTATTTCAGTTCCGGATGGACGTTCAGCGCCTGATTGGATGGGATGGTCCATGGCGTGGTGGTCCAGATGACGATGAAGCCGTTCTCGGTCGGCAGCTTGGGTAGATCGAAGGCCTGCGCCAGCTTGTCGAATTCGGCGAACTTGAAGCCGACGTCGATCGCCGGATCGCGCTTGTCCTGGTATTCGACTTCCGCCTCCGCCAGCGCGGACTGACAATCGAAGCACCAGTTGACCGGCTTCAGGCCGCGATACACATAGCCTTTTTCCAGCATCTTGCCGAGGGCGCGCAGTTCGTCGGCCTCGTTCGAGTAGTTCATGGTCAGGTAAGGGTTCTGCCATTCGCCCAGCACGCCGAGGCGGATGAAGTCCTTGCGCTGGCGGTCGACCTGCTCCAGCGCATAGGCGCGGGCCTTGGTCAGCACTTCAGCGGTCGGCAGGTTTTTGCCGTACTGTTTTTCGATCTGGATCTCGATCGGCATGCCGTGGCAATCCCAGCCCGGCACGTAGGGCGCGTCGTAGCCGGCCAGGCCGCGCGATTTGACCACCATGTCCTTCAGGATCTTGTTGACCGCGTGGCCGATGTGGATGTCGCCGTTGGCGTACGGCGGGCCGTCGTGCAGGATGAATTTCGGACGGCCGGCGGCGGCCTTGCGCACGCGCTCGTAGATTTTCTTGTCTTGCCATTCCTTGACCCAGTTCGGCTCGCGCTTGGCCATATCGCCGCGCATCGGGAACGGGGTGTCGGTCATGTTGACCGGGTATTTGCTGACGGGCTTCTTTGCTTTGTTATCGGACATGGTCTTCTTCGGTGATTTATTCGGGTGTTCTGTGTAGCCGGCGCGCGTAGCTTAATCGCGCGGTCAAATTCGGTCGGTTGCGGCGGTGGCGTCGGCGATGCCGAAGTGGGCGCGGGCGATGTCGGCGTCGCGGTGGATGGCGGCGGTCAGCGTCGGCAGGTCGACGTATTTTTCCTCGTCGCGTATCTTGCGCAGGAATTCGACCCGCACCTGTTTGCCGTAGCAGTTCTGCGCGAAGTCGAACACGTGCACCTCCAGCAGCACGCGGCCGCTGTCGTCGACGGTCGGACGCACGCCCAGGCTGGCGACGGCCGGCAGCGGCGTGTCGGCCAGGCCGTGCACCTGCACGATGAAGATGCCGGCCAGCGCCGGGCGGTGCGGCACGCGCAAATTCAGCGTCGGAAAGCCCAGCGTGCGGCCCAGTTTCTGGCCGTGGATCACGTGACCGGAGATGGCATAAGGATGGCCCAGCAACGCCTGGGCGTGGGCGAAGTCGCCCTCGGCCAGCGCGCCGCGCACGGCCGACGAGGAGATGCGGGTCGTGCCGTTCATCACGGTCGGCAGGGTCTCGACGTGGAAGCCATATTTCTTGCCGGCCTCCAGCAGCATGGCGACGTTGCCGGCGCGGCGCGCGCCGTAGCAAAAGTCGTCGCCGACCATCAGCCATTTGACGTGCAGACCTTCGACCAGCACTTTTTCGGTGAATTCCTGCGGCGTCAGCGCCGCGAACGGCGCCGAGAAATGTTCGACGATGACGCGGTCGATGCCGTTGTCGGACAGCGATTGCAGCTTGTCGCGCAGGTTGGCGATGCGCGGCGGCGCCTTCGACAGGTCGCCGGCTTTCTGCGCGAAGAACTCGCGCGGATGCGGTTCGAAGGTCATCACGGCCGCTTCCAGCCCGAGGCCGGTGGCGGCGGTGCGCACGCGGGCCAGCAATGCCTGGTGGCCGAGGTGGACACCGTCAAAGTTGCCGATCGTGAGCGCGCAGGGCGCACGCGCCGCAGCATTGGGTAGACCTCGAAATACCTTCATGGGAATCTGGTAAAAACTATCGCGAAATGTGGATTATACGGGGAATCCCCCTCAGCAGGAAAATCGGTGTCAGTGCCGACATTCGGACACGAGCTCGTGTCCGAATGTCGGCACTGACACCGAATGGGGCGAAAAAAAAGCGCTGCCGGCCGGGGCCGACAGCGCTTTCGTGCATCTCCCGCCGAATTACATCGGGCGGTTGATGTTCAAGGTCCAGTAGCGCGCCAGGTCGGCGGCGCCATCGGTGCCTTTGACCGATTTCAGGGTGGTCAGCGCGGCGGCCTTCTTGCCGGCTTGCGCCTGGGCGATGCCCTGGTGCAGCTTGATCGCCTCAGGATTCTTGCCGGTGCCCAGCTTCACAGCCTGGTCCAGCAGGCCCAGGCCCTTGTCGTTCTTGCCGGCCGAAACCAGCGCGAAGCCCATGTTGGCCAGCGCGTCGGCGTCCTTGTTCTTGACGGCTTCCGCTTCCAGCGCGGCTTGCTTGGCGTCGAACTCGGTCTGGGTCTTGACGGCCAGGTCTTTCAGACGCTGGTGACGGGCGGCGTCGGCGCCGGTGCCCAGCGCGCCTTTTTTGTAGCCCTGGTCGATGATCTTCATCGCTTCAGCCGGGTTCTGCACTTGCAGCGCCAGTTGGCTCATCTCCATGTATTCGGCGGGCTTGGTCAGCAGGCCGTTGACCAGGCGCAGGCGCAGCACGTCCAGCGACAGCGCCGACGAGAAGCCAGGCTTGCCCGACACGCGGTTCAACAGGTCGGCCCAGTAGCTGGTCTTCGGATACGAACCGGCCAGCTTTTCCAGCGTCTGCACGTAGCCGGCCTTGTCGTTCTGCTTCAGCTGGATGTTGGCCAGCATTTGCAGCGACTGCTCGGACGCGCCCTTGGTGCCTTGCAGTTCCTTGGCCGCTTCGGCGTACTTGCCGCTGATGTAGTAGGTCTGGATCAGCAGTTCATGCATCTGGCCGTCGTTGGGATTGTCTTTCAGCGCGCGCTGGATCCAGGTGATGGCTTTTGGATAGTCCTTGGCGCGGTAGTAGATGCCGGCCAGGGCTTGGGTGAATTTGGGTTGTTCGGCAGCGGACAGCTTGCCGGAATTGATCACCGCTTCAAAGGCTTTGGCGGCGGCGTCGTTATCGCCTGCGGCGGCCGCGGCCGATGCGCGGGTGCGCTCGATGATATAGGATTCGTTGGCGGTCTTGCCACCGACCGAGTCGGTTTCGCGCAATTTGGCCAGTGCTTCTTTATTCTTGCCTGCTGCAGCCAGTTTCTGCGCTTCCTGCAATGGTTTGCCGATTTCAGCACGCACCGCTTCAGCCGCGTAAGCGACCGACGAAAGACCAACCATAGGAGCTGCTGCAGTAAAACCAATAGCGGCCATTACCAGGCCGAGATGAGCGAGACGAAACTTGGTCATGGGTGTTTTTCTTTCTTCAAAATGCGAAATAGGCAGGAATGGTCCTGCCTATCGTTGAACATAGAACTGATTATTGGAACTGTTCGTTGCCGACCAGGCCAATCTTGGTCACGCCGAGACGCTGGGCCGAAGCCATCACGCCCGCCACGACTTTATACGACACCAGCTTGTTCGGACGCAGATGCACTTCCGGCTGGTCAGCTTGCGCTGCGACGTCGGTCAGTTTCGCTTCCAGGGAGCCGCGGTCGGGTACGACAGCGTTATCCCACAGAATCGTACCGTCGAAGTCGACGTCAATCGTGATGACCACTGGTTCCTTCGTTGGCGGCGGCGGGGTGCCGACCGGCATGTTCAGGTTGACCGAGTGATTGGCCTTAGGAATCGTAATGATCATCATGATAATCAGCACCAGCATCACGTCGATGAGGGGCGTCATATTCATTTCCATCATTGGTTCCGGGTCCGCGCCACTTGCAGCTGGGGAGCCGACATTCATACTCATGGATGTTTCCTTTTAAGAAGGGCAGGCCCGGACTACAGGCCTGCACAATGCACCGTCGGGGATTAACCCTTATCAGGCGGTTCGGTGATGAAGCCGACCTTCTGAATACCAGCACGCTGGGTAGTGTAAATAACCTTGCCGATGGATTCGTAGCGTGTTTCTTGGTCGCCACGAACATGCACTTCCGGCTGAGGCAACTTCACAGCTTCCACCTTCAGATTGTCGAACAACTCATTCGCGTCGCGCATCTTCCGCTGGTTCCAGTAGATGTCGCCATCTTTGCTTACAACGATGTTGACATCTTCCGGCTTGGTCTGAATAACCTGGTTGGTTTCTTCTGGCAGCTTGATCTTGATCAGCTTCAGAACAACCGGGCTCGTGATCAGGAAGATAATCAGCAGAACCAACATGATGTCCACCAGGGGCGTCGTGTTGATTTCTGACATGACTTGATCTTCGTCTCCGCTATCGGAGCCTACGGACATCGACATGATTAATTATCCAATCTTTTTAGCGCCGGCGGCACGGCCAGCTTCGCTGGTGGACATCGCGCCCGAGATCAGTACCGAGTGCACGTCGGCCGAGAACGAACGGACATCTTCCATTGCCGACTTGTTACGACGCACCAGCCAGTTGTAACCCAGAACCGCTGGCACCGCGACGAACAGACCGAAAGCGGTCATGATCAGCGCTTCACCCACTGGACCTGCGACTTTGTCGATCGATGCGTTACCGGACATGCCGATGGCGATCAGTGCATTGTAAATACCCCAAACGGTACCGAACAGACCGATGAACGGCGAGGTCGAACCCACGGTTGCCAGGAACGACAGGCCGTCTTGCAGACGCGACTGAACTTTATCGACAGCGCGCTGGATCGACATCGTCACCCAGGTCGACAGATCGATTTGTTCCAGCAGGGCGCCGTCGTGATGCACGGTGGCCTTGGTGCCGGTTTCAGCGATGAAGCGGAATGGCGAGCCTTCTTTCAGGGCAGCCGAACCAGCAGCGATCGACGAAGCTTTCCAGAACTTGGCGGTGGCTTCTTTCGATTGCTTGAACACTTTAGCCTGGTCGATCAGCTTGGTGATGATGATGTACCACGAACCCATCGACATGATCGACAGGATGATCAGGGTGCCGCGCGATACGAAACCTGCGTCCCAGACAGCGCTGAAGCCGTATGGATTTTCCACTTCTTCTTTGCCGTGTGCTGCTGGCGCTGCTTCTGCTGCTGGAGCTGCTGGAGCTTCTGCTGCCGGTGCTGCCGCCGCATCCGCTGGAGCGGCTGCTGGTGCCGAAGCGGCTGCCGAGGCTGGCGCGTCAGCGAAAGCTGGGGCGCTTACCAGGGCGGTGGCTGCGGTCACGGAAAACAGCACAGCGGCCAGTACAGCGGACAAACGGGTATTCTTAAACATGCTTCCTCCAAATTGATAAAATAATCAGATCGCTGAATGACAACGAAAATTACTAAGTGAGACGGTCAACTGCCTCGGTTTACTCCAGCGTCCAGACGTATTGCATCTGCTGCCAGCCTTCTTGTGGGACACCGTCAACGGTGGCCGGTTTGAAACGGCACTTACTGATACCGGCGACTGCGGCTTTGTCCAGGTCGCGGAATCCGGAGGATTTCACAACTTTGGATTCGCCGACGCGGCCATCGGCTGCAATCAAGAACGACAGCGTTACCGTGCCGGTTTCTTCGTTACGCAGCGACGACTTCGGCCATTCAGGCTTGGCGCAAGTGCCGAAGTCAACCACTGCTGCAGTCCGCACACCGGTCTTTGCCGGACCAGGTGGGGCTGCTGGCGGCGCCGGAGGCGCTTTCTGCAGTTCGGTCGTCGCAGGCTTCACGTTGGTCGCATTCGCGATCACGTTTTGCGGTGGCGGCGGTTGCTGCACATTCACCTCGACTGGCGGGATGAACGGCGGTGGTGGCGCTTTCATCTCTGGCGGCGGTGGTGGCGGTGGGAGCTCTTTCGGGGGAGGAGGTTTGACTTCCTCGATGATCTTGGTTTCAACCGGGGCAATCATCTTGCTGACCAGCCGCGTTCCCAAGCCCGTGATGATCCCATAAGCAACCAGGACGTGCAACAAAACGACAATGGTAATGCCTGTAAAGTTCTTCCCGGTGCTTTTCTCGTTGTGCGTGAAATTCATGCCTGCTTTCTCCAATACCAACTCTTTTTGTTGCTACTAAACCCCAAAATGGCGACACAAAACAACAGCCGCATCCGGGACGTCGGCGAATTATACATACGAATTCTTGATTTTACATAGAATTTTCATCCCTAAAACCGGTTAAATTTCATAGGGTTTTCCTATATGGTAGCGCTCTCTTTGCACCGTTCTGGTTCAATATGCAAGAACCTGCGGCGCAAGTTTGTGCGCGGACGCACCATGACGTTACTTAGTTTTCCCTTAAGGACAAAAACGGAATTTTATCAATGTAATTTTACTACACGCAATTGATAATTTGGCCGTGAATGTTTCTTTCATGAAATTCTTGCGAGGCGCGCTATACAAGTAGGGCAAGAAAAAAGTTGACTTCCCTCTGGCATCGTGCATCTCGTAAAAAAACCGGGGTCAGAGCACCGCCCCTGATCCCGGTTTAGTCCTTGCAAGAGCCATGCCTGCTTTACTGCGCTCTCCACAAAAGCCTTATATATATGTCGGGTCAGCCTCCGCGCCCCCGTTTCTCGCGCTTCACCTCCATCGAGCTGACCACCTCGCCGTTCGGGCCGACCGTTTCGAGGTGGACATCGAAGCCCCATAATCGTGCAACGTGCTTCAGCACCTCGCCGGCCTGCTGGTTCAGCGGGCGGCGCTGGAACTGGGTGTGGCGCAAGGTCAGCGCGCGGTCGTCACGGGTGTTGACCGACCACACCTGGATGTTGGGTTCACGGTTACCAAGATTATATTGTTCCGCCAGTTGCTGGCGCACGTAACGGTAACCCAGGTCGTCGTGGATGGCCGAGATCGCCAACTTCTCGTTGTTGTCGTCGTCCAGCACGGCGAAGAAGTGGAACTCGCGGATCAGCTTGGGCGACAGGTACTGGGCGATGAAGCTCTCGTCCTTGAAGTTGCGCATCGCGAAATCCAGCGTCTTGCGCCAGTCGCTGCCGGCGATGTCGGGGAACCATTCGCGGTCCTCCTGGGTCGGATGCTCGCAGATGCGGCGGATGTCGGTCATCATCGCGAAGCCCAGCGCGTATGGATTGATGCCGCTGTAGTAGGGGCTGTTGACCGGCGGCTGATAGACCACGTTGGTATGGCTCTTGAGGAACTCCATCATGAAGCCGTCGCCGATCACGCCCTCGTCGTACAACTGGTTGAGGATGGTGTAGTGCCAGAACGTGGCCCAGCCCTCGTTCATCACCTGGGTCTGGCGCTGCGGATAGAAATACTGCGAAATCTTGCGCACGATGCGCACCATCTCGCGCTGCCACGGTTCCAGCAGCGGCGCATACTTCTCGATGAAGTACAGCAGGTTTTCCTCCGGCTCGGGCGGGAAGCGCGGCGTGGCCTTCTGCGCCTCTTCCTCCTCGCGCCGCGGCAGCGTGCGCCACAGGTCGTTGATCTGCGACTGCACGTAGGCTTCGCGCTCCTTCTGCCGCGCCCGCTCCTCCATCATCGACAGCTTGGCCGGCCGCTTGTAGCGGTCGACGCCGTAGTTCTGGATCGCGTGGCAGGAATCGAGCAGCAGCTCGACCGCGTCGATGCCGTGGCGCTGCTCGCATTCGGCGATGTAGTTCTTGGCGAACACCATGTAGTCGACGATGGCCTCGGCGTCGGTCCAGGTGCGGAACAGATAGTTCCCCTTGAAGAAGGAGTTGTGGCCGTAGGCCGCGTGCGCGATCACCAGCGCCTGCATGGTCAGGCTGTTTTCCTCCATCAGGTAGGCGATGCAGGGATCGGAGTTGATCACGATCTCGTAGGCCAGGCCCATCTGGCCGCGCTTGTAGCCCTTCTCGGTCGACAGGAAGTGCTTGCCGAACGACCAGTGGTTGTACGACACCGGCATGCCGACCGAGGTGTAGGCGTCCATCATCTGTTCGGCGGTGATGATCTCCAGCTGGTTGGGGTAGGTGTCCAGCCCGAAGTTCTCGGCCACGCGGCGGATCTCCTGGTGGGCTTGTTCGATCAGCTCGAAGGTCCACTCGGACTGTTCGGGCAGGGCGCGCGGATGGCGCGGCTTGAGGGGCGGCACATGCGTCATGTCGTTCATAATATTCGCTGCCTATTTCGGCTGTTTCTTGAACAGTTCACGGAACACCGGATAGATATCGGCCGGCGTGACTATTTTCTGCATGGCGAAATGCTGGTGATGGTCCGGCACCTGCGAATACTGCTCCCACAGGTTTTGCGGCGGGCCGTCGGTGATTTCGACATAGGTGTAGTACTGCACCTTGGGCATGATGGTGTTGGTCAGCAGCTGGCGGCACAGCACCGAGTCGTTGTCCCAGTTGTCGCCGTCGGACGCCTGCGCCACGTAGCTGTTCCAGCTGCCGGCGCCGTAGCGCTCGTCGATGATCTTGTCCAGCAGGTGCAGCGCGGACGACACCACCGTGCCGCCCGATTCGCGCGAGTGGAAGAATTCCTGCTCGTCGACCTCGGCCGCCGCCGTGTGGTGGCGGATGAACACCACCTCGATCTTGTCGTAGACCCGCTTCAGGAACAGGTACAACAGGATGAAGAAGCGCTTGGCGGTGTCCTTGCGGGTTTCGTCCATCGAGCCGGAAACGTCCATGATGCAGAACATCACCGCCTGCGTCATCGGCTTGGGCACCTTGACCCGGTTGGAGTAGCGCAGGTCGAACGGATCGATGAAGGGGATGGCGAGCAGCCGCGTGTGCAAATGGTGGATCAGCTTTTTCAGTTCCACCACGCGCGGCGCGTCGAGCGGCGCGCCTTCCAGCAGCAGCTCCTCCAGCTCGCGCTCGGCCTCGATGACGCGCTTGCGCGAACTGCCGCCGACGGCGATGCGCCGGCCCAGCGCGCCGCGCAGCGAGCGCAGCACGTGGATGTTGGATGGTGTGCCGGACATGTTGTAGCCGGCGCGCTGGTTCTTGAATTCCGTGGTCGCGGTCAACTGCGTCTTGATCATGTGCGGCAGTTCAAGATCTTCGAAGAAATAGTTCATGAATTCTTCGCGCGACAGCTCGAAGATGAAATCGTCCTCGGTCATCTGGTCGCTGTTGCCGGCCTTGCCGCGCCCGCTGCCGCCGCCGCCCTTGGGTCGGTTGATCAGGTCGCCTTTCTGATATTCCTGGTTGCCGGGGTTGATGGTTTCCCACACGCCGCCGTGGGCGTGGCCGAAAGAGGGTTCGCCCACGTCCTTGACGGGGATGGAGACTTTTTCGCCGTTTTCAATATCGGTGATGGAGCGGCCTTTGATGGCACGTCCCACCGCGTCCTTGATCTGGGCCTTGTAGCGGCGCAAGAAGCGTTCGCGGTTGACCGCGGATTTGTTCTTGCCCTGCAAACGTCGGTCGATGAGGTAAGTCAAAAGATGCCTCCTGCTGCTATTGGTCGGCGCCGCGCCGCCCCGTCCTTGGGTGCCGGGGCGGCGCGCGACTGCTTAAGACGACTTCCTCACCCGCAGATACCACTCGCACAACAGCCGGACCTGCTTGGCCGTATAGCCTTTTTCCACCATGCGCGCGACGAAGTCGGCGTGCTTGTTGGCGTCTTCGGCGCTGGCCTTGGCGTTGAATGAAATCACCGGCAACAGTTCCTCGGTATTCGAGAACATCTTTTTCTCGATCACCGTGCGGAACTTTTCATAACTGGTCCACGCGGGATTCTTCCCACCGTTATTAGCGCGCGCCCGCAGTCCGAAGTTGACAATCTCGTTGCGGAAATCCTTGGGATTCGAAATACCGGCCGGCTTCTCGATTTTTTCCAGTTCGTTGTTCAGCGATTCGCGGTCGAAGCTTTCGCCGGTGTCGGGATCACGATATTCCTGATCCTGGATCCAGAAATCGGCAAAGGTCACGTAGCGGTCGAAAATATTCTGGCCGTACTCGGAATACGATTCCAGGTAGGCGGTCTGGATTTCCTTGCCGATGAATTCGACGTATTTCTGCGCCAGATGCTCCTTGATGTACGAGAAATACTTTTGCTCGGTCTCCGGCGGGAACTGCTCGCGCTCGACCTGCTGCTCCAGCACGTACAGCAGGTGCACCGGATTGGCCGCGACTTCGCTGTTGTCGAAGTTGAACACCTTGGACAGGATCTTGAACGCGAAGCGCGTCGACAGCCCGTTCATGCCCTCGTCGACGCCGGCGTAGTCGACGTACTCGTGCATCGACTTGGCCTTGGGATCGGTGTCCTTCAGGTTTTCGCCGTCGTAGACCAGCATCTTGCTGAAGATGCTGGAGTTTTCCGGATCCTTCAGCCGCGACAGGATGGCGAACTGCGCCATCATCTTCAGCGTGCCGGGCGCGCACGGCGCCTGGTACAGCGAGGAATTGGCCACCAGCTTGTCGTAGATCTTGATCTCGTCGGTGACGCGCAGGCAGTACGGCACCTTGACGATGTAGATCCGGTCGAGGAACGCTTCGTTGTTGCGGTTGTTGCGGAAGGTCTTCCACTCGGACTCGTTCGAGTGCGCCAGGATGATGCCGTCGAACGGAATCGCGCCGAAGCCTTCGGTGCCCTTGTAGTTGCCTTCCTGGGTCGCGGTCAGCAGCGGATGCAGCACCTTGATCGGCGCCTTGAACATCTCGACGAATTCCATCAAGCCCTGGTTGGCCAGGCACAGGCCGCCCGAGTAGCTGTAGGCGTCCGGATCGTCCTGCGAATAATCCTCCAGCTTGCGGATGTCGACCTTGCCCACCAGCGACGAGATGTCCTGGTTGTTTTCGTCGCCCGGTTCGGTCTTGGAGATCGCCACCTGTTTCAGCACCGACGGGTAGCGCTTGACCACGCGGAACTGGTTGATGTCGCCGTTGAACTCGTGCAGCCGCTTGACCGCCCACGGGCTGGGGATGTTGCGCAGGTAGCGGCGCGGGATGCCGTAATCTTCCTCCAGCAGCACGCCGTCCTCTTCCTCGTTGAACAGGCCGAGCGGCGATTCGTTGACCGGCGAACCCTTGAGGCAATAGAAGGGCACATGCTCCATCAGCGACTTGAGCTTTTCCGCGATCGACGACTTGCCGCCGCCGACGGGACCCAGCAGGTACAGGATCTGCTTGCGTTCCTCCAGCCCCTGCGCGGCGTGGCGGAAGTAGGACACCACTTGCTCGATCACCTCCTCGGTGCCGTAGAACTCGCGGAACGCCGGATATATCTTGATGACCTTGTTGGCAAAGATGCGGGACAGCCGGGTATCGTTGCGGGTGTCGACCAGGGTCGGCTCGCCGATGGCGGCCAACATGCGCTCGGGGGCGCTGGCATACGTGAGTCGATCTTTTTTGCAGAGGTCGAGATATTCCTTCATGGACATCTCTTCTTCCTTGGTCCGTTCGTACCGTGCGGCGTAGTTGTCAAAAATGGTCATTTGAATGTCCTTTGATGAATAAACCTGCTAGTCACGGGTCACCGGCAGTTCGCCTGCCCTGGCCCTGGTTCGTATAAGTCCTCTCAGTATTATTTTTCTTATCGCCAGCTTCCTTTTGGCGGCACGGATTGCCCGTGCCTATGAGCTGGCTTTATCGCCGGTTGGCGGCTTTTATGTGTTGGTCGTAACGCTTCTTACGTCTATGAAATTGATTATTGCGCTATTGCCTCAGGAAGTCAAAAGATATGTCGTAATATCGTTAATACTCTTTCGTAACTATTTGATTTCAAAGAGTAATTATCTATTTCCCTACGTATTTTTCGAGGCCGAATCGCGTATTTTTCCCGCACATTTATGTCACAGTATCACGCTTGCGCGCGGCGCGCTGTCGCACTCTCGCAGCATGCGATAAGATGGCTCGATCAAGCAACTTAGTAACGGGAAAAAAATAATGTTGAACGAACAATTGCGCGACGTGCTGCAACGGATGCCGAAGGCTGAATTGCACATCCACATCGAAGGCTCGCTGGAGCCGGAACTGATTTTCGCGCTGGCCCAGCGCAACGGCGTCAAGCTCGACTACGCGTCGGTGGAGGCGCTGCGCGCCGCCTATGCCTTCACCGACCTGCAATCCTTCCTCGATATTTATTACGCCGGCGCCAGCGTGCTGTTGCAGGAACAGGATTTCTACGACATGACCGCCGCCTACCTGAAGCGCGCCGAAGCCGACAACGTGCGCCACACCGAAATCTTCTTCGACCCGCAGACGCATACCGCGCGCGGCGTGCCGATCAAGACCGTGATCGACGGCATCCACCGCGCCTGCCAGGACAGCCCGGTCAGCGCCACGCTGATCCTCAGCTTCCTGCGCCACCTGTCGGAAGCGGAAGCCTTCGCCACGCTGGAGGAGGCGCTGCCGTACCGCGACAAATACCTCGGCATCGGCCTCGATTCGTCCGAGCTCGGCAACCCGCCGGAGAAGTTCGCCCGCGTCTTCGCGCGCTGCAAGGAGCTGGGCTTCCGCCTGGTCGCGCACGCCGGCGAGGAAGGCCCGCCGGCCTACATCGAAACCGCGCTGGATGTGCTGAAGGTCGAGCGCATCGACCACGGCGTGCGCTGCCTGGACGACGCGGCGCTCACGCAGCGGCTGGCGCGCGAGCGGATCGCGCTGACGGTGTGCCCGCTGTCCAACATCAAGCTGTGCGTGTTCGATGAGATGGCGCAGCACAACCTGCTGGAGCTGCTGGACGCCGGCATCGTGGCGACCGTCAACTCGGACGACCCGGCCTACTTCGGCGGCTACATGAACGACAACTTCATCGCCACGTTCGAGGCGCTGCCGTTGGGCCTGTCGCACGCGCACCGGCTGGCGCGCAACGGCTTCTCGGCCGCCTTCCTGCCGGAGGCGCAAAAGCAAGCCTTCCTGGCCGAAGTCGACGCCTTCTTCGCAGCGGTCTGACCCCATGCTCAAACTCGCCCTGAAAATGACCGCGCGCGACTGGCGCGCCGGTCAGCTGCGCTTCCTGCTGATCGCGCTGACGGTGGCGGTGGCCGCCTTGTCCGCCACCGGCTTCTTCGTCGACCGCCTGCGCAGCGGCCTCGATCGCGACGCACACCAGCTGCTGGGCGCCGACGTGGTCGTCAGCGGCGACCTGCCGGTCGACGCCGACTGGCGCGCCGAAGCGGTCAAGCGCGGCCTGGTCGTCACCGACACCATCGCCTTCCCCAGCATGGCGCAGGCGGGCGAGGGCGAGGCGTCGATGTCGATGCTGGCGTCGCTGAAGGCGGTCGGCCCCGGCTATCCGCTGCGCGGCCGCCTGAAGATCAGCACCGACGCCGCGCAGGCCGAGCAAAGCAGCGGCACACCGGCCGACGGCGTGCCGGCGCCGGGCACGGTGTGGATCGAGCCGGGCCTGCTGGGCAGCCTGAAAACCAAGATCGGCGGCGAGCTGCAACTGGGCGACAAGCGCTTCAAGGTGGCGCAGCTGATCGCCTCCGAGCCGGATCGCGGCGCCAACTTCCTGGCCTTCGCGCCGCGCGTGATGTTCGCCTTGCAGGACCTGGAGGCGACCAATCTGATCCAGCCCGGTTCGCGCGTCACCTACCGCCTGCTGGTGGCCGCGCCGCCGGCGCTGAAGAACGGCGCCGCCGTCGCCGCCGGCTTCGAGCAGTGGCTGGTGGCGAAGATCAAAAACCAGAACATCAAGGGCGTGCGGGTCGAATCGCTGGAAAACGGCCGGCCCGAAATGCGCGCCACGCTGGACCGCGCCGACCGCTTCCTGTCGCTGGTCGGCCTGCTGTCGGCGATGCTGGCGGCCGTCGCGGTGGCGATGGCCGCGCGCCGCTTCATGCAGCGTCATCTCGACGCCTGCGCCATGCTGCGCTGCCTCGGTCTGACGCAGAACCAGGTCACCGTCATGTACCTGATCGAATTCCTGCTGGTCGGCCTGGCCGGCAGCGCGCTGGGCGTGGCGGTCGGTTTCGCCGGCCACTACGTGCTGCTGGAGGTACTGGGCAGCCTGGTCTCGGCCGACCTGCCGGCGCCGACCATCTACCCTGCGCTGCAGGGCGTGGCGATCGGCATCCTGCTGTTGGCCGCATTCGCGCTGCCGCCTATCCTGCAACTGCGCAAGGTGCCGCACAACCGCGTGATCCGCCGCGAGCAGGACGCGCCGCAGATCGCCGCGCTGGCCACCTATGGCCTCGGCATGGGCGGCTTCACCGCGCTGCTGCTGTGGCAGGCCGGCGACCCGCAACTGGCGCTGTACACGGCGCTGGGCTTCCTGGCCGCGTTCGCGGTGTTCGGCCTGGTCGGCTGGCTGGGGCTGTTGTCGCTGAAGTCGCTGCGCAACGCCATCGACCACCAGAGCTGGCGCTTCGCCATCACCTCGCTGCAACGCCGTCCCGGCGCCACCATCGTGCAGATCGTCTCGCTGGCGCTGGGCATGATGGCGCTGCTGGTGCTGACGGTGGTGCGCGGCGACCTGATGACGGCCTGGCGCAACGCCACGCCGCCGGACGCGCCGAACCGCTTCATCATCAACATCCAGCCGGAGCAGCAGGCGCAGATCGCGCAACGGCTGAAGGACGCCGGCGTGCTGTACGCGCCGCAGTATCCGATGATCCGCGGCCGCCTGGCCGCCGTCAACGGCGCGCCGGTCACCGCCGAGACCTATACCGAGGACCGCGCCAAGGGACTGGCCGACCGCGAGTTCAACCTGTCGACGATGGCGCAAATGCAGGCCGAGAACAAGATCAGCGCCGGCAAGTGGTTCGACGACAAGCCGGGCGTGGCCGAGGCGTCGGTGGAGGAGGGCATCGCCAAGACGCTGCGCTGGAAGCTGGGCGACAAGCTGCGCTTCGACATCGCCGGCGCGCCGGTGGACGTCACCATCACCAGCCTGCGCAAGCTCGATTGGGGTTCGATGCGGGTCAACTTCTTCGTCATCATCAACCCGGCGGCGATGAAGGAAGTGTCGCAAAGCTGGATCACCGCCTTCCACCTGCCGCAGCAGCAGGGCGCGGTGATGAACGGCCTGACGCGCGATTTCCCCAACCTGACCATCGTCGACGTCGGCGGCATCCTGCGCCAGGTGCAGACGGTGCTGGACCAGGTGGTGACGGCGGTCGAGTTCCTGTTCGTCTTCACGCTCGCTTCCGGCGTGCTGGTGCTGTACGCCGCGCTGATGGGATCGCAGGACGAGCGCACCCGTGAATCCGGTTTGCTGCGCGCCCTGGGCGCGACCCGCAAGCAGCTGTCGCAGGCGCAGTTGATCGAGTTCTCGCTGGTGGGCGCGCTCTCCGGATTGCTGGCCGCCAGCGGCGCCGCCGTCATGGGCTGGGCGCTGGCCACCTACCAGTTCAAGTTCGCCTGGGAGTTCAACCCGTCGGTGTGGCTGGTGGGCTTGCTTGCCGGCGCGCTGTGCGCCATCGCCGGCGGCTGGCTGGGACTGCGCAACGTGCTGCGCCAGCCACCGCTGCAAACGCTGCGCGAAGCCTAGGCGTAGGCCGCGATGTCCTGGGTCGCCTCGCGGTCGCGCAGGAACTGGCCGTAGCCGTAGGGGCGCCTGGTGAAATAGTGCGGCGGCAGCTCGAACAGCGCCCAGTAGTAAGTCTCGCGGCCCTGGCAGATCTTCGGCGTCGCGCAGTAGCGGTGCCAGTTGTCGCCGACGCGCCTTGAATACATGCCGTCGCCGCTCGGATCGCTGAAGAACGGCAGCACCCGCCGCTCCAGCAGGGCGTCGAGCAGCGACTGCGGCGCGTCGCAGTCGCGCGCGACCTCGTACTGCGCGTACATGCCTTGCTCGGTCTCGATCATCATCAGGCTGGCTTTGCCGTGCTTGTCGAGGAACAGGATGCCGGTCGGGTTGGGGAAGATGTAGTGTTCGACGAAGCCCATGCTCGCCATCAGCGACGCCACCACCGAGGCCAGCGCCGGGTCGCCGAGGAAGTGGTAGTTATGCAGCAGCACCAGCTCGCGCAGCGTCTCCGAGCGTTCGTCGAAGTAGGTGCGCTGCATCGTCGCGATCTCGATCTCCAGCATGTCCAGCGCGTGGTCGTCGCTTTTCTTGATGTAGCGGTCGATCAGGCCGCGGTTGAAGGCGCTGACCGCGACCTTCTCGTCGGCGGCGCCGGTGAACAGGATCTTCTTGCACGGCAGGTGCGCCACCGCTTCGCAGAATTCCAGCCCGCTCATCTGCGGCATCGAATAATCCACCACCAGCACCGACGGCGTGGCGAAGCGCTGCCGTTGCTCGGCGATGCGGTAGATGCGCTCCAGGTCCAGCGCCACGTTGCACTGGTCGGCGGGCAGGTTCTGCATGTCGAAGTTGACGTGCAGCGGCACATCGTCGTCCTGGCCGCTTTGCCGCAGCCAGTGCAGCGCGGCGCTGGTGTCGTGGAAGGTTTTGTTGGCCAGCATCGAGTCGAGCTGGAACGACAGGCTGCGCAGGAAGGAGTCGCTGTCATCGATCAGCACGGTCAGCGTGGGATGGGAATAGACGGGGATGGGCATGACTTACCTCGGTAGGGTCGGATGCTGGGGAAATTCCAGCACAAAAATGGCGTAGGCGCTTTCGCGCGAGACGCAACGGATGGTGGCGTTCCACGCCTGCATGATCTCCTGGCATAGCGCCAGGCCGATGCCGGCGCCGTTGTGCGGCGGGTAGGAAAAGAAGCGGCGGAAGATCAGCGCCTTCTGCTGCGCCGGCACGCCGCAGCCGGTGTCGATGAACAGCAGGCGCGGCGGACTGCGGCCGCCATCGACGACGATGCGCACCCGGCCCTTGCCGGCGCGCTGCACCGCCTTCAGCGCGTTGCGCAGCAGGTTCAAGAGCAATACCACCGACAACTCGGTCTGGCCGGCGAAATGAAAATTGCGCCGCATCTCCAGCGTCACCATCCTTTGCTGGGTCGCGCTGGAAAACGGGTAGCGCTTCAGCACCGCCTCCACCACCGCTTCCATCGATACCGATTCCACCGGCCGCAGGTTCTGCCGCACCGCCGTGGCGCTGAGCAGGAACAGGTCGATCATATGGTTCATATGCCGCACCTCGAACTGGATCCGCGCCAGCGCGTCGACGGTGCTGAGCCGGTCCTCGGCGGTCGCGGGGCGTCCGGCGCCGTCGGAAAACATCCGCTGCAGGCCGCGCACATTGGCGTCGACGCTGGTCAGCGGCGTGCGCAACTCGTGCGCCACGGTGGCCAGTCCCGCGCCCAGGCCGGCCAGCTTTTCCTGCGCCAGCACGTGGCGGCTGATCTTGGCCGCCGACAGCGCGGCGATGGTGAACCAGTGGATCGGCAACTGCTGCAAGGCCGGCTTGCTGACGATGGTGGCGCCTTCGCCCAGCGCGGTCACGGCCAGGCAGGCCAGCGTGGTGCCGATCAGGTAGGCGCGCAGCGCCAGGCCGGTGTCGAAATGGAACAGCACCACCAACCCGATCAGCAGCGACTCGCCCCACACGCCCGAGGCGTGGTTCATCAGGAACATGAAGGTGAAGAAGAACGGGAAGATGTAGCTGAGCGTGACCAGCAGGTACAGGTTCAGCATGCGGCGGCTGAACTGGTGGGCGAACAGGCCGAGCGCGCACAACAGGATGCCCAGCATCCGCAGCGACAGCGTCTCGTACTCCTGCGGAAAGAAGTGCTGCCAGATCACGTAGTACAGCGGCATGCCGACCGTGCCGATCGATGCCAGCAGCAGCACGCGCACCGTCGCATGGTCCTCACGGCCGTGATACAGCAGCAGAGATTGGACCAGTCCGTTCTGCCAGCGTTTCCAGCGGTCGTGCAGCGGATGCCTCATGGTGAAATTTGATTTTGGTCAAGTTGCAATCATGGACTCAATCGGCCGCACGCTTCGCGATATCAAATCGGTAGTTGATCCGCATCAATCTCTGTTTGAATTTTTGGCGTCAAGGTGGGACTGCATTCATAAAAAAACAACCTTTCCAAACACACCAAGGAGAAAACCATGTCGTACGCAATTGCGCAAAATCAAGCCGATGCCCGCGTTGCCTTCCACCCGGCCGAGCACAACATGCCGGATTATGTTACCCGTCGTATGGATGAACACTACGTCACCCGCATCGAGCGACTATTGGGCGGTGAGCATCCACACGCCTGGCAGCCGACGCCGTCCGGGGCGATTTTTCTGGCCGGTAACGATTACCTGAGCCTGGCGGGCGAGCCGGCGCTGGTGGGCGCGCAGATCGATGCGCTGCGGCGCAGCAAGGGCGAGATGCTGATGTCGGCGGTCTACCTGCAGGAGGGCAGCGCGCAGCACCGGCTGGAGCGCAAGTTCGCGCGCTTCATGGGCGCGCAGGATGCGGTGCTGGCGCAATCCGGCTGGGCCGCCAACGTCGGGCTGGTGCAGACGCTGGCCGCGCCGGGGATTCCGGTGTATCTCGACATGCAGGCGCACGCCTCGCTGTGGGAGGGCGTGCAGTCGGCCGGAGCGACGCCGGTGTCCTTCCTGCACAACGACATGGAGCATTTGCGCAAGCAGTTGCAGCGTCATGGGCGCGGCCTGATCGTGGTCGACGCGCTGTACAGCACCAACGGCAGCCTGGCGCCGTTGGCGGAGCTGGTGGAGATCGCGGAACGCGGCGATTGCCTGTTGATCGTCGACGAATCGCATTCGCTGGGCACGCACGGCCCGCGCGGCGCCGGGCTGGTGGCGCAACTGGGCCTGAGCGACCGGGTGCATTTCCGCACCGCCTCGCTGGCCAAGGCCTTCGCCGGACGGGCCGGCATCATCACCTGTTCCAGCCGCTTCAAGGGTTACTTCCTGTCGGAATCGCGGCCGGCGATCTTCAGCTCGTGCATGCTGGGGCACGAGCTGGCGTGGTTCGACGCGGCGATCGATTTCGTGGCGGCGGCCGACGCGCGCCGCGCCAGCCTGCACGCGCACGCGGGCAGGCTGCGGGCGGCGTTGAGCGCGCTGGGTTACAACGTCGGCGACGGCAGCGAACAGATCATCGCGCTGGAGCCCGGTCCTGAGCCGAAGACGCTGGCGCTGCGCAAGCTGCTGGAGAAGCACGGCGTCTACGGCGCCATGTTTTGCGCGCCGGCCACGCCGAAAAACCGTTCGCTGGTGCGCCTGACCCTGAACGCCGGACTGGATGAAGTGCAACTGGCGCGCATCGTCGCGGCCTGCGCCGCCATCCGCGACCAGGTCGACCTGGAGAACTGGTCGTCGACGCGGCGCCTGCGCCGCCTGGCGTTGGTGTAGGCCGCCGCGTTTCGCCGGCCGGTACGCTATCATGGTGGCTATGACTGAATCCCGAACACTCTATGAAGTTATCGGCGGCGAATCGCGCGTGCGCGAGATGGTCGACCGTTTTTATGATCTGATGGAACTGGAGGCCGAGTTCACGCTGCTGCGCTCCGTGCACGGTCCGTCGCTGGACCATGCGCGCGAGCGGCTGTTCATGTTTTTGACCGGCTGGATGGGCGGTCCGGACGTGTACGTGGAAGCGCACGGCCATCCGCGCCTGCGCATGCGGCACATGCCGTTCGCCATCGGCACCCAGGAGCGCGACCAGTGGTTGCGTGCGATGGCGTGGGCGATGGAGGATGTCGGCATCGACGAGGCGCTGCGGTTGCGGTTGATGGAATCTTTCTATCAAACCGCCGACTGGATGCGCAACAAGCCGGATTGACGCCATGAGCCAGATCGAGTTTTTGGTGTTGCTGGCGGCGCTGGCGGTGGTGATCGTGTTGCAGGCGCTGGCGTTGCTGCGCAACCGCCGTGGCGGCGCCGACGAGATCGGGCTGGCCGAGCGCATCGAGCGCGTCGAGCGCGAGGTGCGGGTGCAGCTGCAGACCACGGCGCAAGCGACGCACGCGGCGACGGTGCAGCAGTTCGAAGGCATGCGCCGCCAGCTGGAGGCGCAGGGCATGGTGGGGCGCAACGAGCAGGCGCGCAGCCTGACGCAGTTCGCCGACAGCATGAACCAGCAACTGGCGCGGCTGACCGAGTCGAACGCGCAGCGCATGCAGGAGGTGCGGGCGACGCTGGAGGCGAAGATCAAGGATCTGCAAGCCGACAACGGCGCGCGGCTGGAGGAGATGCGCAAGACCGTCGACGAGAAACTGCATGCGACCTTGGAGGCGCGCCTGAGCGCATCGTTCCAGCAAGTGTCGGAACGGCTGGAACGGGTGCACCAGGGCCTGGGCGAGATGCAGCAGCTGGCGCTGGGCGTCGGCGACTTGAAGCGCGTGCTGACCAACGTCAAGACGCGCGGGACCTGGGGCGAGGTGCAGCTGGAGATGCTGCTGGAGCAGGTGTTGACGCCGGAGCAGTACGCCAAGAACGTCGAGACCATCGCCGGCAGCGGCGCGCGGGTGGAGTTCGCGCTCAAGCTGCCGGGCCAGACGGAAGGCGGCGCGCCGGTGTGGATGCCGATCGACGCCAAGTTCCCGAAGGAGCAGTACGAGCGCCTGCTAGACGCCGCCGATCGTGCCGACGCCGACGGCGTGGCGCTGGCCGGACGCGAACTGGAACGCGCGGTGCGGGTCGAAGCCAAGACCATCTCCGAGAAGTATGTGTCGCCGCCGCACACGACCGACTTCGCGATCCTGTTCCTGCCGACCGAGGGGCTGTACGCGGAAGTGATGCGCAGGCCGGGGCTGGCCGACGATCTGCAGCGGGTGCACCGCATCAGCGTCGCGGGGCCGTCGACCTTGTCGGCGCTGCTGAACAGTTTGCAGATGGGCTTCCGCACCCTGGCGCTGGAAAAGCGCTCGTCGGAAGTGTGGCAGGTGCTGGGCGCGGTGAAGACCGAGTTCGGCAAATTCGGCGACGTGCTGGCGGCGACCAAGATGACGCTGGAACGCGCCGCCAAGAATATCGAAACCGCCGAGACCCGCAGCCGCCAGATGGCGCGCAAGCTGAAATCGGTGGAGGCCTTGCCGAGCGAAGCGGCGCAGCTGCTGCTTGGCCCGGCGCTGGACAAGAGCGATCTGGATACAGACTAATTAACGGAGTTTGCCATGCCTGGACGTAGCCTTGATTTTTCTTCCGTCGGCATGCCGGCCGTCCAGCGAAACAAGATCGTCAGCGCGGCCGACGCGGTCGGATTGATCCACGACGGCGACACCATCGCCACCGGCGGTTTTGTCGGCGTCGGCTTCGCGGAGAACATCGCGGTGGCGCTGGAGCGGCGCTTTCTCGCCGACGCCCATCCGCGCGACCTGACCTTGATCTACGCCGCTGGGCAGGGCGACGGCAAGGATCGCGGCCTGAATCACTTCGGCCACGAGGGTCTGCTGAAGCGCATCATCGGCGGCCATTGGAGCCTCGCGCCGAAGCTGCAACAGCTGGCGATCAACGGCAAGGCGGAAGCCTACAACCTGCCGCAGGGCGTCATCAGCCAATTGTTCCGCGACACGGCGGCCGGCAAGCCCGGGCTGCTGACCCACGTCGGCCTGGGCACCTTCGTCGATCCGCGCCACGGCGGCGGCAAGATCAACGACCGCACCACCGAGGAGCTGGTCGAGCTGATCACGCTCGGCGGCAAGGAATACCTGTTCTACAAATCGCAGCCGGTGCACGTCGGGATCATCCGCGGCACCACCGCCGACGCCAACGGCAACGTCACCATGGAGCGCGAGGCGCTGACCTTGGAAGCGCTGGCGATCGCGATGGCGGCGCACAACTCCGGCGGCATCGTCATCGTGCAGGTGGAACGCATCGCCGAGCGCGGCACGCTCAACCCGCGCCAGGTCAAGATCCCCGGCATCCTGGTCGACTGCGTGGTGGTGGCGGAAAAACCCGAGTACCACATGCAGACCTTCGCCGAGCCATACAGCCCGGCCTTTTCCGGCGAAGTGCGGGTGCCCTTGTCGGCGGTGGCGCCGATGCCGCTGTCGGCGCGCAAGATCATCGCGCGCCGCGCCTTGATGGAGCTGCGGCCGAACAACGTCGTCAACCTCGGCATCGGCATGCCGGAGGGCGTGGCGGCGGTCGCGGCGGAGGAGAAGCTGCTGGACCTGGTCACGCTGACGGCGGAACCGGGCGTGATCGGCGGCATGCCGGCGGCGGGGCTGAACTTCGGCGCCGCCACCAACGCCGACGCGATCATCGACCAGCCGTACCAGTTCGACTTTTACGACGGCGGCGGCCTGGACGTGGCCATCCTCGGCCTGGCGCAGGCTGACCGGCACGGCAACCTGAACGTCAGCAAATTCGGCAGCAAGCTGGCCGGCGCCGGCGGCTTCATCAACATCAGCCAGAACGCGCGCAAGGTGGTGTTTGTCGGCACCTTCACGGCGGACAAGGGCGCGACCCGCAAATTCATCAACGAGGTCGAGCACCGCACCTACAGCGGAGAATATGCGGCGCGGCGCGGGCAGGAGGCGTTGTTCGTGACCGAGCGCTGCGTGTTCCGGCTGGTGCTGGACGGCGGCATGTCGGGGCTGGAGCTGGTCGAAATCGCGCCCGGCGTGGACGTCGAGCGCGACGTGCTGGCGCAGATGGATTTCAAGCCGCTGGTCAGCGCTGAGCTGAAGCTGATGGACGCGCGCATCTTCTCGCCGTCGGCGATGAACTGGCGCGCTGATTTCCTGGCGCTGCCGCTGGAGCAGCGGTTGGTGTACGACGCGCAGCAGGAACTGTTCTTCGTGAACTTCGAGGGCTTCGAGGTGGGCGACGCCGCCACCATTGAGCGGATCTGCGCGCTGGTGTCGGAGCGCCTGGCGCCGCTGGGCCGCAAGGTGCCGGCGGTGATCAACTATGATAATTTCTCTATCGTGCCCGATCTGCTGGACGACTACGTGGCGGCGGTGAACGGCCTGTCGGAGCGCTACTACAGCAAGGTGACGCGCTACGCGCACAGCACCTTCATGCGCGCCAGCCTGGGGCGGGCGTTTCGCCGTATCGAGAAGGACGCGGCCTTGTTCGCCAATTCCGCCGAGGCGCTGCTGCGCTTGAAGGACACGCCATAAACGTATTTGTGCGCGTTTAAGCGTATTTGTTTACATTCGTGCGCTGATTATGTACACTTCATCGCATGAAAACAGAAAATCTCCTCCTTCAGGAGCGTCATGCCCTGATCCTGGCGCAGCTGTCGGCCGACGGCCGCGTCATCGCCGCCCAGCTGGCGCAGGCGCTCAACGTCACCGAAGACACGATACGGCGCGACCTGCGCGACCTCGCCGCCGCCGGCCTGTGCCAAAAGGTGTACGGCGGCGCGGTGCGCATCGCCGCGTCGCCGGAAACCGGCACGCTGGTGCAGCGCGCGACGCGGCAGCCGGCGGACAAGTCGCGGCTCGCGGCCATGGCCTCGACCTTGATCAAGGCCGGCAGCGTGGTGTTCCTCGACGCCGGCTCCAGCAACCTGGCCGTCGCCGAAGCGCTGCCGCAGGTGCCGCTCACCGTGATCACCAACGCGCCGCTGATCGCCGCGCGGCTGCTCGACCGTCCGCAGCTTGAACTGATCCAGATCGGCGGCCGGATCAAGCCGGGCATCGGCGCCAGCGTCGGCCCCAGCGCGCTGCGCGAGATCGAATTGATACGCCCGGACCTGTACTTCATCGGCGCCTGCGGCGTCGATCTGCACGCCGGCGTGACGGCGGTTGATTTCGAGGAAGCGGAATTCAAGCGCCGCGTCGCGGCGCTGAGCAAGGCGACGGCGGTGGTCGCCACCGCCGACAAGCTGGGCGTGGTGGCGCCGTTCCTGGTGCTGCCGATCGCGCAGCTGACCCACCTGGTCGTCCCGGCGCAGGTGGATGAACAACTCGTCGGCGACTACGCCGCTGCCGGCGCCACGCTGCTGCGCGCCGACGCCTCCTAGAAAGCCTATCTTGAAGACTACCGGATTAAAACAACGCATCTCCACGCGCCTGGCCTTCCTGGCCGCAGGCATGGCCATGTCGGCCTGGGCGCCGCTGGTGCCTTACGCCCAGGCGCGCGCCGGCGTCGAGCAGGGACAACTCGGCTTGCTGCTGCTCTGCCTCGGCATCGGCTCGCTGCTGGCAATGCCGGTCACCGGCGCGCTGGCCGCGCGCTTCGGTTGCCGTCGCATCGTGCTGGCGTCGGGGCTGGGCTGCTGCGCCGTGTTCCCGTTCCTGGCGATCGCGCCCGGCGCGGCAACGCTGGCGGTGGCGCTGTTCCTGTTCGGCGCCACCATCGGCACGCTGGACGTGGCGATGAACATCCAGGCCGTCATCGTTGAAAAGGACTACGGCGGTTCGCTGATGTCGGGCTTTCACGGTTTGTTCAGCGTGGGCGGCATCGTCGGCGCGGGCAGCATGACCTTGATGCTGTGGGCCGGCATGGGTATCGTACCGGCCGCGCTGGCGATGGCGGTGGCGGTCGCGCTGGTGTTGCTGGGCGCCGGCCCGCATCTGCTGCGCGAGCCGATCGCCGCCGAACGCGACGGACCGATGCTGGTGATGCCGCACGGTTCGGTGATCTTCATCGGCGCCTTGTGCGGCGTGGTGTTCCTGGCCGAAGGGGCGGTGCTGGACTGGAGCGCGGTGTTCCTCACCAGCGCCGGCGGCTTGTCGGCGGGGCAGGGCGGGCTTGGCTACGCGGCCTTCGCCTGCGCCATGACCATCGGCCGTTTGAACGGCGACCGCATCGTCCAGCGCTGGGGCGGACGGCGGGTGCTGCTGTTGGGCGGGCTCGGTGCGGCGGCGGGATTCTTCGCGGTGGTGCTGGCGTCGTCGCCGTGGCTGGCGCTGCTGGGCTTTGTGCTGATCGGCTTCGGCGCATCGAATATCGTGCCGGTGCTGTTCACCGCCGCCGGCAACCAGAAGGACATGCCGGCCAGCATGGCGATCAGCGCGATCACCACCATCGGCTATGCCGGCATCCTGGCAGGGCCGGCGCTGATCGGTTTGATCGCCCATGCGTCCAGCCTGCATCTGGCCTTCACCGGCCTGGCCTGCGGCATGCTGCTGATCGCGGCCAGCACGCCGCTACACAAGCCCGTCGAATAACAGCACGTCGACCAGCTGGCCGGCGGCGACGTTGGCCTGTTCGTGGTGCAGCACGACGATGCAGTTCGCTTCGGTCATCGAGCTCAGGATGCCGGAGCCCTGCGCGCCGGTGAGGCGTACTTGCGCTTCGCCGTTGGCGCCGGTGCCGACGATGCCGCGCTGGTATTCGGTGCGGCCGGGGCGCTTGCGGATCGCTTCCGTGGCGCGCGCCTGCATCGCCGGCTGCGTGACCTGCGCGCCCATCATGCGCAGCAGCGCCGGCCGGGCGAACATATAGAACGAGACCATCACCGCGACCGGATTGCCGGGCAGGCCGAACAGCCAGGCGCTGTCGCCGTCGGACTGCACCTTGCCGAAGGCGAGCGGGCGGCCGGGGCGCATCGCCAGCTTCCAGAAATCGACGTCGCCGAGGACCGCCATGATCTCGCGCGTGTAGTCGGCCGCGCCTTCGGAGACGCCGCCGGAGGTGATGATGGCGTCGGCGTTCTTGCAGGCGTCGCGCAGCGCGGCTTCCAGTGCGGCCGGGTCGTCGCGGACGATGCCCATGTCGGTCACTTCGCAGCCGAGGCGCGTCAGCATGCCGTACAGCGTGTAGCGGTTGCTGTCGTAGACGCAGCCGTCGTCCAGGCATTCGCCGAGCGAGCGCAGTTCGTCGCCGGTGGAGAAGAAGGCGACCCGCAGCTTGCGCCGCACCGCCACTTCGGCGATGCCGAGCGAGGCGACCAGGCCCAGGTCGGCGGGTCGGATGATTTTGCCCTGGGCGATGGCGATGCCGCCGGCTTTCAAGTCTTCGCCGGCGCGGCGCAGATTGGCGCCGCTGCGGATCGCGCCGTGGGCGATGGTGACCTGGTCGCCGTCGATGGCGGCCGCAAGTTCCTGCGGGATCACGCTGTCGCAACCGGGCGGGATGGCGGCGCCGGTCATGATGCGGACGCATTCGCCGACCTTTGGCGCATGCGCGAACGGGCGGCCTGCGTAGGCGATGCCGATGGTCTTCAGCACGACGGGCGCGGCGCCTTCGGCCGGCAGGTCGGCGCCGCGCAGGGCGTAGCCGTCCATCGCCGAGTTGTCGTAGGCGGGGACGTTGATCGGCGAGATGATGTCTTCGGCGAGGACGCGATCGAGGGCGGCGCGCAGCGGCAGGCGCTCAATGGCGGCGATCGGCGCGACCCGCTCGCGAATCAGCCGCTGCGCCTCGGCGACATGCAGCGCCGCCGGATCGCCGCCGAAACCCGGCGCGGAGGCCGGCGTCTGTTCGCGCTCGTGGCGCTGCAATTCCTGCAGCGTGTTGATGTTGCGGAAGGCGTCGGCGTCGTCGAACAGCACTTCGGCCATGCGCAAGGTCTTGAAGAAGCCCTCCATGCGGCGCGCGCCGGTGGCGAGGTAGGCGTCCAGCTGCGGCAGCACATCGGCCTTGAGCAAGCTGAAAACAGGATGCGGCTGGCGGTACGGCGCGGCGGCGGGATCCTGCTCGTCGCTCTCCATGGTCACGGCCACGGCCAGGTCGGCGCCTTCGGCCTGCATCGCCGCGTACAAACGCTCGGCCAGGTCCAGCGGCAGGAAAGGCGAATCGCAAGGCGCCGTCAACAGCAGCTCGGTGGCGCAATGCTGCAAGCCGGTTTGCAGGCCCGCCAGCGGCCCTTCATAACCGCCCATCGCATCCGGCACCACCGCCGCCACGCCGGCCAGCGCCTGATACTGCGGCAAGTTGCGGTTGGCGTTGACGACCACGGCGGCCGCCTGCGGCGCCAGCCGGCGCAGCACGTGCGCCGCCAGCGTCGCGCCCTGGAACGGCTGCAAGCCCTTGTCGACCCGCCCCATGCGGGTGCCGCGCCCACCCGCGAGTATCAGTCCGGTAACCTTGCTCTTCAAAGACAAAACTATCCTCCGATGTATGACATTTCGACTTTATTGGCGCGGCGTTGCAAGCCGTCGGTGTTGCTGGTGCGGAGTTCCGAATAGCGGTCGCCGCGCGCGCGCCACAAGTGGGCCAGCACGGTGCTGATTTCCTGGTCGCTGCGGCCCTCGCGCAGCAGCGCGCGCAGATCGTGGCCGCTGCTGGCGAACAGGCACGTGTACAGCTTACCCTCGGTCGACAGGCGCGCGCGCGAACAGTCGCTGCAGAACGCCTGGGTGACGCTGGAGATCACGCCGATTTCGCCGCCGCCATCGACGTAGCGCCAGCGCGCGGCGGTCTCGCCGGTGTAGTTGGCGCCGATGGCCTCCAGCGGCATCTCCTGGTGGATGCGCCGCACCACCTCGGCCGACGGCACCACCTCGTCCATCTTCCAGCCGTTGGAGGCGCCGACGTCCATGTATTCGATGAAGCGCAGGATGTAGGGCGTGCCCTTGAAGTGGCGCGCCATCGGCAGGATCTGCTGGTCGTTCATACCGCCCTTGACCACCATGTTGATCTTGATCGGGCCCAGGCCGACCTGGTTGGCGACCGCGATCCCGTTCAGCACATCCTCGACCGCGAAGTCGACGTCGTTCATGCGCTGGAAGATGGTGTTGTCGATCGCGTCGAGCGAGACGGTGACGCGTTGCAGTCCGGCGTCCTTCAGCGACTGCGCCTTGCGCGCCAACAGCGAGGCGTTGGTGGTCAGCGTCAGGTCGAGCGGCTTGCCGGAGACGGTCTTCAGCTCGGCCAGCATGCCGACCAGCTTTTCGATGTTCTTGCGCAGCAGCGGCTCGCCGCCGGTCAGGCGGATCTTCTCGACGCCGTGGGCGATGAAGTTGCGCGCCAGCCGGGTGATCTCTTCGAACGACAGCAGCGAGGTGTGCGGCAGGTATTGGTAGTCGTTGTCGAACACCGCCTTCGGCATGCAGTAGACGCAGCGGAAGTTGCAGCGGTCGGTGACCGAAATGCGCAGGTCGTGCAGCGGCCGCGCCAGCTGATCGCTCAACAGGCCGGTCGGTGTCTCCAGGATCGAGGGGATGGCTGGCGCGGCGGAGCGCTGCTGGGCCAGCATGATGATTTTTTCTGCCATGGCGATGCAAATCTTGCTTTTATAGAAATCGGCGGCCTGGAAGGTGGCTCACAAGGTGGCTACGATACCACGAGCGTTGGCCGGCCGTTCGAGAATAAAAAAAGGGAAGCCTCAGCTTCCCTTTTTTTGATTTACCCCGGCCGGATTAGCGGCGGGTATCGATCTGAACCAGAGGTTCGTCCGCTTGCGGCGGCAACGGCTTGCGTTCGCGTGGAACGCGGACCGGGGCGGCGACCTTGGCGGCTGCTTCCTGGGCTGCGCGCAGCTTGGCAGGATCGGTGGCGGCCAGCGTCAGGCCGGCGGAGCCGAGCACTGCTTGCAGGTCGACTGCAGCAGGGGCCGGGGCAGGGGCTGCGGCCACTGCCGGCTCGGCAGCTACTGGCGCCGGGGCCGGCGCTGCCACAACCGGGGCCGCCACTTCAGCGACCACGGCCGGAGCTTCGACCGGAGCCGCGACTTCCGCTTCGACTGGCGCGGCAGCAACTTCCGTGACGACCGGAGCTGGCTCGACTTCGGCGGTTGCCGGCGCTGGTTCGGCGACTTCAGCGACCGGTTCGGCGACCGGGGCGACCGGTTCGGCGACCACAGCGACAGGCTCGGCAACCTGGGCGGCTGCCACCGGTGCTTCGGCGACAGGCGCTTCAACCACCGGCGCTGCAACGACCGGTGCTTCAACCAATGGCGCTGCAACGACCGGAGCTTCAACCGCTGGTGCTGCGGCCGCTGGGGCCTCGGTCACCACCGGCGTCGCCGGGGCGTCGGCCGCCGGCACGGCGGCAGGGGCTACTTCGGCTACGGCCACGGCCGGTGCGTCGACCGCCGCTTCGCCGGTCGCGGCAACCGCTACGGTCGCTGCGGTGTCGGCGTTGAAGCCCAGTTCACTTTGCTCGCCTGCTTCGCCTTCCACACCTTCGCGGTCGCGACGATTGCGGTTGCGGCCACCGCGACGACGACGACGGCGTGGCTCTTCGCCATCCGCGCCGACTTCGTCATCGCCCTCTGGACCGGCGTTCGGCTCGGCTTTGAGGATGCTGATGGCGGCTTCGGTCTCCGGACCGGTGGACGGCACGCCGACGTTCAACGCCAGCTCGTCAACCTTGGCTTCGACCGGGGCTTTGTCGCCGCGCGGCTCGCGTGGTGGACGCGGAGTGCGCTCGGCGCGCTCAGGACGCTCGCCACGTTCCGGACGCTCGGCGCGCTCCGGACGTTCCGCGCGTTCGCGTGGCGCCTGGCCATCGACCGGCTGGTTTTCACGCGGTTCGCGCGGCTCGCGCGGTGGACGCGGTGGACGGGCCGGACGGCCGGTCTCGGCCGCCTTGGCTTCTTCCTGGCCCGGACGGGCGGCGCCTGGCTCGCGTTCGTCGCGTTCGCGGCCGCCTTTGCCGTTACGGCTGCGGCCACGCGGGCCACGGGCGTTGCGGTCGGCACGGTCGCCGGCCGGCGCCTTGACCACGATGGTCGGCTGCTGCGGCAGCACCGGAGCGGCCGGCGCGCCGGTGAAGAAGCTGATCAGCTTGGCGAAGAAACCTTGCTCGGCCGGGGCGGGCACTGGCGCCGGCGCCGGCTTGATGACGGTTTCGGTCGGCTTGCGCTCGACCAGCGGTGCCGGCTGGTCAGGGGTGATGGTCTTGACCATGGCTTCCTGGCGCGGCTTGGCTTCTTCCTTCTGGCGCTTGCTGTAGGCCATGTCGGTTTCGGCGGTCTCGGCCAGCGAGTAGCTGGCTTGGCTGTCTTCCAGGCGTGGATCGTCGTGCTTGATGCGTTCCAGCTTGTAATGCGGGGTTTCCAGGTGCTTGTTCGGCACCAGGATGATGCTGATGCGATGGCGGGTCTCGATCTTCAGCACCTCGCCACGCTTCTCGTTCAGCAGGAAGGCGGCGACATCCACCGGCACTTGCACGTGGATGGTGGCCGAATTTTCCTTCATCGCCTCTTCCTGAATGATGCGCAGGACTTGCAGGGCCGACGATTCGGTATCGCGGATGTGGCCGGTGCCGGAGCAGCGCGGGCAGGTCACGTGCGAACCTTCGGACAGCGAAGGGCGCAGGCGCTGGCGCGACAATTCCATCAGGCCGAAGCGGGAAATCTTGCCCATCTGAACGCGGGCGCGGTCGTGGTGCAGCGCGTCCTTCAGGCGTTGCTCGACTTCGCGCTGGTTCTTGGCCACTTCCATGTCGATGAAGTCGATCACGATCAGGCCGCCCAGGTCGCGCAGGCGCAGTTGGCGGGCCACTTCTTCGGCCGCTTCGCAGTTGGTGTTGAAGGCGGTGGTTTCGATGTCGGAACCGCGGGTGGCGCGGGCCGAGTTGACGTCGACCGAGACCAGCGCTTCGGTGTGGTCGATGACGATGGCGCCGCCCGATGGCAGCGGCACGGTGCGGCTGTAGGCGGTTTCGATCTGGTGTTCGATCTGGAAGCGCGAGAACAGCGGCACGTCGTCGCTATAGCGCTTGACGCGATGCACCATGTCGGGCATCACGTGGCTCATGAACTGGTGCGCTTGTTCGTAGATATCGTCGGTATCGATCAGGATCTCGCCGATATCGGGCTGGAAGTAATCGCGAATGGCGCGGATCACCAGCGACGATTCCTGGTAGATCAGGAATGCGCCGGAAGCCGACTTGCCCGCGCCTTCGATCGCGCGCCAGAGTTGCATCAGGTAATTCAAGTCCCACTGCAGCTCGTCGACGTTGCGGCCGATGCCGGCGGTGCGGGCGATGACCGACATGCCTGGCGGCAGGTCCAGCTTGTCCATGGTTTCGCGCAGTTCCTGGCGCTCTTCACCTTCGACACGGCGGGACACGCCACCGCCGCGTGGGTTGTTAGGCATCAAGACCAGATAACGGCCGGCCAGCGAGACGAAGGAGGTCAGGGCGGCGCCTTTGTTGCCGCGCTCTTCCTTTTCCACCTGGACCATGATTTCCTGGCCTTCGCGCAGCGCTTCCTTCACGGAGGCGGTGCGGACATCGACGCCTTCACGGAAGTAAGTGCGTGCTACTTCTTTAAACGGCAGAAAACCGTGACGATCTTCGCCGTAGCTGACGAAGCAAGCTTCGAGCGACGGTTCGATGCGGGTGATCACGCCTTTGTAGATGTTGGATTTGCGCTGTTCGCGACCGGCGGTTTCGATGTCGATATCGATCAGTTTCTGACCATCGACGATCGCCACGCGCAGTTCTTCTTGCTGCGTAGCATTAAACAACATGCGTTTCATTTTTATTAACTCCGCGACCCGTAGGTCATCTCTGTGCCGCCCGGCGGGGCCAAGCGGCGTAGGTACAGGGATATACGCGAGAATCGGGTGATTGCGGTGGGTATGCCCATCCTGTGCGCGAGCGCGGCGGATTCGCCGCGCCGGCAACTGGGCGCATGAGGTCGATCGACATGCCGCTGTGTTCGCATCACCAGCAACTCATCCATGCGGCCCGTGGGGGCGGCAGAGAAATGCCGGCGGTGAACAGCGTTGTATGAGCCAAATCCTGGCCAAGCTTACGTACTACAAGTATTACAACAACCGGGCTGGTTTCAGCCTTCCGTCGAGCTTGCAGCAAAGCATTGGGGTCTGGCGAAAACGGCAAGCGTTATCAACTTCATCAACCAGCCAGCCAGGCACTAGACCTGTCTGGCCGGACTTTATCCTTACGATGCAATCATTCCGGTTCAGCATCCCTGCAGGCATCCGATTACAACAACGGTGCAACCTTGATTCGGGCAGGGGTGGTGCGTATACATTTTTTCCTCTGAATTTGCAATTTGGCGAGGCCAGTGGAGACGCCCCTGTGTAAAATGTGCTTTTATTCTTACACTTGCCGCAGATTGAACCGCAGCGAAACAATTATATATTCAAAATGAAGGACTTAGAGAGATTTCTGGGAAGACAGAGCAAATGAAGATGCAAAATGATGTTGTTCCCCCTTCAACACCTGCGCCGCTGCAAGCACAATTCGTCACCATCACTGAAGAAGAAGCCGGTCAACGTATCGACAACTACCTGTTGCGCGTTTGCAAAGGCGTGCCGAAAAGCCACGTCTATCGCATCCTGCGCTCGGGCGAGGTACGGGTCAACAAGGGGCGTATCGATCAGCTGTACCGTTTGGTACAGGGCGATGTGGTGCGCATTCCACCGGTCCGCATCGCGGAAAAAGCCGACACCAGCCATGTGCCGGCCGCCGAATTCAAGGTTATCTATGAGGACGCCCAACTGCTGGTGATCGATAAGCCGGCCGGCGTGGCCGTGCACGGCGGCTCCGGCGTCTCGTTCGGCGTGATCGAGCAGCTGCGCGCGTCGCGGCCCGACGCCAAGTTCCTGGAACTGGTGCACCGGCTGGACCGCGACACCTCTGGCTTGCTGTTGCTGGCGAAAAAACGCTCGGCGCTGACCAATCTGCACGAGCAGATGCGCGATGGCCATACCGACAAGCGCTACCTGACCATGGTCGCGGGCGATTGGAAAAACGCGCGCCAGCACGTCAAGTTGCCGTTGCACAAATATACGACCGCCGACGGCGAGCGGCGGGTCGCGGTGCAGGCGGACGGCATGCCGTCGCACACGGTGTTTTCGCTGTTGAAGAAATTTAATGGCTTCGCCTTGCTGGAAGCCGAGCTGAAGACCGGACGCACCCACCAGATCCGCGTCCATCTGGCTTCTTCCGGCTTCGCCATCGTAGGCGACGATAAATACGGCGATTTCGCGCTCAACCGCGTGCTGCTGAAAGCGGATTCCACGCGCGGCGCGCTCAAGCGGATGTTCCTGCACGCCCATCAAATTACGTTTACCCATCCGGAAACCGGAAAAATCATGACGCTGAATGCGCCATTAGCCGCCGAATGTGAGCGATTCTTGGTAAGCTTGGGGAAACCTGTTAACTAATCGCAAATATTCATTGAAGGAGCCGGTCAGCGTCATGGCCGGAATACATGGCAAGAAAGCAATTTGATCTGATCGTCTTCGATTGGGATGGAACCCTGATGGATTCCACCTCGACCATCGTGAAATGCATCCAGGCGGCGGCGCGCGACCTGGCGCTGCCGGTGCCGCGCGACGACGTGGCGGCGCATGTCATCGGCCTGGGCCTGCATGAAGCGATGCAGGCGGTGTTGCCGGAAATCGATCCCGCCTATTATCCGCGCATGGTGGAGCGCTACCGCTACCATTTCCTGTCGAAGGACCACGAGCTGGCGCTGTTCCCCGGCGTGTTCGACATGCTGACCGAGCTGTCGCAAAACGGCTATTTCCTGGCGGTGGCGACGGGCAAGAGCAGGGTGGGCTTGAACCGCGCCATGAATGACGTCAAACTATTGTCGATGTTCGACGCCACGCGCTGCGCCGACGAGACCTTCTCCAAGCCGCACCCGGCCATGTTGCAGGAATTGACGCGCGAGTTGGGCCAGGATATGCGACGTACCGTGATGATCGGCGATACCACGCATGATTTACTGATGGCCAACAATGCCGGCGCGGCCGGCGTCGCGGTGCAGTACGGCGCCCATCCGGTCGACCAGCTGGACGCCTGCAAACCGCTGTACTCGGCGGCCACGGTGGCCGAGCTGCATCAATGGCTGAGCGAGCACGCTTGATGGAAGTGGATGAGATTTTGATTTGCGCCGCGGACGCGGTGCTGGAGGGCGGCAAGGGGGTGCGCTTCCTGGTCACCGCCGGCGGCGACGACGGCACCGGTTTCGTGGTGCGCTACGGCGGCAAGGCCTACGCCTACCTGAACCGCTGCGCCCACGTGCCGATCGAGCTGGACTGGGCCGAAGGCGAATTCTTCGAGTCGAGCAAGCTGTACATCATGTGCGCCACCCATGGCGCGGTGTATGTTCCGGAAACCGGCTTGTGCGCCGGCGGCCCGTGCAAGGGCGGCCGTCTGCGTCCGATCGCGCTGATCGAGCGCGACCAGCAAATCTACTGGCGGCCGGACGATTATGTGCGCCCGGCGCGCGCTTGATAACAACCTGACAAAGTAATCCATGAGCGACAACAGCGATAACACGAACAACGCCCATCCTGCCGCAACACCGCCGCCGGCGCCGCAAGCCGGGAAGCCGGCCGTGGCCGCGTCCAATTGGGAACGCGAGGTGCTGGAAAAGTTGGTGTTCGCCACGCTCAAAGAGCAGAAGGCGGCGCGCCGCTGGGGCATCTTCTTCAAGGCGCTGACCTTGCTGGTGATCGTGGTGGCGCTCAGCGCCTATCTCGACATCAGCTGGACCGGCTCCGACGGCGAAACCCTGGGCCGCCACACCGCGCTGATCGAAGTCGAAGGCGCGATCGAGTCGGAGGGCAGCGGGTCGGCCGCCGTGGTGATCCCGGCGCTGAATAAGGCGTTTTCCGACAGCGGCTCGGTGGCGGTGGTGCTGCACATCAATAGTCCGGGCGGCAGCCCGGTCCAGGCCGGCATGATCGTCGACGAGATGCTGCGCCTGCGCAAGGGCTATCCGGCCAAGCCGTTGTACGTGGTGGTGGACGAGATCTGCGCTTCAGGCTGCTATTACATCGCCGCCGGCGCCGACCGCATCTACGTCAACAAGGCCAGCATCATCGGCTCGATCGGCGTGCTGATGGATGGCTTCGGCTTCACCGGCGTGATGGAAAAAGTCGGCGTCGAGCGCCGTCTGCTGACGGCCGGCGAGAACAAGGGCTTCATGGATCCGTTCAGCCCGCTGACCGAGCGCCACAAGCAGCACGCGCAGGCGATGCTCGACGAGATCCACCAGCAATTCATCCAGGTGGTGCGCAACGGCCGCGGCAAGCGCCTGAAGGAAACCCCGGAGATGTACTCCGGCCTGTTCTGGACCGGCGCCAAATCGATCGACATGGGCCTGGCCGACGCCTTCGGCACCGTCGACAGCGTCGCGCGCGACGTGGTCAAGGCCGAGGATATCGTCGATTACACCCAGCATGAAGGCTTGCCTGAGCGGGTATTGAAGAAATTCGGCGCCGCGATGGGCGCCGGGGCGATGAAATCGGCGGTGGAGGCCGCCAAGCCCAGCCTGCGCTAACGGGAATGAACCTTATCGGACCAGCTTTATTTCTTCTTGCATATCCGATGCGGTGAACTATAGTGGTTTTGTAGTTCTTTCCAAGGGAGGCCGATATAAACAATTTAGCTTGTTGTCAGCACGATCTTGAACCAGATTGATGGAACTACTCAACCGCATCGTTGATGCGGACCAGAGAGAATTTCGATTCCTCGTCAGAGTCCTGTAATGGGGCTGAGAACAGCGGCGCAATGCCGCTGTTTTCTATTGTGGGCTGGCCCGGCGCTTCACTTTGCGCGAAGCCGCCGCGATCGAGCCATGCCAGCAGGCGGCGTTGCTGGTCGGCATACCAGCGTGCTTGCAGGCTGGTGGGTGGCGGTTGTGGCGTGTCGTGGTGGCTGCAGCGCGCCAGCAGCAAGGCGGTGCGGTGCATGGCGGCCTGGGCTTGTGCCACGGGGTTGGCGTTTTGGGGTGGCATGATGGTGTCCTGCTTCCTGCTGAGTTTCCTAGTCCGTTAGGCGAATTCCTAACGAGGTTTCAGTGTATCAATACAATTTCATCGTGGCTTGATATGTATCAATAGGGAGCCATCCTGTAAAATCCCGGCCATGAGTAAATTATCCTTGGACCGCATCCTGCAATCGCAGGGTTTTGGCACCCGCAAGTACTGCCGCTCGCTGATCGAAGACGGCGAAGTCAGTATCGGCGGCGTGGTGCACGACAACTACAAAGCCAGCATCGAGACCGATGGCCTGGTGCTGACCATCTTCGGCGATGAAGAGTGGATCTATCGTCAACATCTGTATATCGCGCTCTACAAGCCCGCCAATTTCGAATGCTCGCGCAAGCCCAGCCACCATCCGGGCGTGCTCACCTTGCTGCCTGAGCAATTCACCTGGCGCGAGGTGCAGCCGGTCGGACGGCTCGATCACGACACCACCGGCATGCTGTTGATGTCCGATGATGGACCCTTTATCCACGCTCAATCGTCGCCGAAGCGGCATGTGCCGAAGATTTACCAGGCCACCACGCAAGAACCGGTCAGCGACGAGCTGGTGGCGCAGTTGCTGGCCGGGGTGCAGCTGCACGACGAGCCGGCGCCGTTGGCGGCGCAGACCTGCGTCAAGCGCGGCGAGCACCAGCTGGAAATCGTGCTGGAGCAGGGCAAATATCATCAGGTCAAGCGCATGCTGGCCGCCGCCGGCAACCATTGCAGCGCCTTGCACCGTTCCGCGATCGGCTCGCTGACGCTGGAATCGCTGGGCCTGGCCGAAGGCGACTGGTGCTACCTGACGGCCGAACAACTGGCCATGTTGGCGCCGGCATGAAACTGGCGACGCTGAAGGACGGCACGCGCGACGGCCAGCTGATGGTGGTGTCGCGCGACCTGAAAACCGCGCAGCTGGCCGACGGCGTGGCGCGCACCTTGCAGAAGGCGCTGGACGACTGGACCTTCATCGCGCCGCAGCTAGAACAGCTGTACCAGGACCTGAACCAGGGCCGCGCCCGCCGAGGTTTCGATTTCGAGTCGAAGCACTGCATGGCGCCGCTGCCGCGCGCCTTCCAGTGGGCCGACGGGTCGGCCTACGTCAACCACGTCGAGCTGGTGCGCAAGGCGCGCGGCGCCGAGTTGCCGCAATCGTTCTGGGAAGAGCCGCTGATGTACCAGGGCGGCGGCGACAACCTGCTCGGCCCGACCGACGATATCGCGCTGTTCCACGACCAGTGGGGCATCGATTTCGAGGCGGAAGTGGCGGTGATCACCGACGATGTGCCCATGGGTGCGACGCCCGACCAGGCGCACCAGCGCATCCGCCTGCTGATGCTGGTCAACGATGTCTCGCTGCGCAACCTGATCCCCGAGGAGCTGGCCAAGGGCTTCGGCTTCGTGCAATCCAAGCCGGCCAGCAGTTTCTCGCCGGTGGCGGTGACGCCGGACGAGCTGGGCGACGCCTGGAAGGGCGGCAAGGTGCATCTGCCGCTGCTGTCCACCTGGAACGACAAGCTGGTCGGCAAGCCGCAGGCCGGCGTCGACATGACCTTCAATTTTCCGCAGCTGATCGCCCACCTGGCCAAGTCGCGCAACGTCCGCGCCGGCTCCATCATCGGCTCGGGCACGGTGTCCAACAAGGACGCCAAACGCGGCTATTCCTGCATCGCCGAGCAGCGCGCGCGGGAAATGATCGCCGGCGGCGAGCCGGTCACGCCGTTCATGGCCTTCGGCGACACCATCCGTATCGAGATGCTGAACGGCGACGGCAAGTCGGTGTTCGGCGCCATCGAGCAGGCCGTCACGCAGGCCGAGGCCCGCAAAGTGTTCTAATTGCCGTGTGGAATTAAGGATATGGCGGTGAAACACCGCCGTATTCCAGCGATGAGTTGCTCCCGCCGGGCCGGATAATGGCACTGTCGAGATAACCCACGCAGCAGGCAGAGAACATGTCCGAAGATAGCGACGCAGAAAAGACCGAACCCGCGTCAGCGAAGCGCCTCGCGCAGGCGCGTGAGGAAGGCGATGTTCCCCGTTCGCGGGAAGTGGCGACGTTCACCGTGCTGATGACCGCCGGCGCCGGCCTGTGGATGACCGGCGACGGTCTGGTGCGGCAACTCAATTCCGCCCTGGTGTCCGGCCTGACGCTGGACCAGGAGCAAATCTTCAATGCCGACGTGCTGATCAACCGCATCGGGGTGGACGTGGTGCGGGTCATGCTCGCCTGTCTGCCGCTGGGCGTCGCGGTGATGGTGGTGGCGCTGGCGTCGCCGCTGCTGGTCGGCGGCTGGCTGTTCAGCAGCAAGGCCTTCATGCCGAAATTCAGCAAGCTCAATCCGATCAACGGCATCGGCAATATGTTTTCCACCAACGCGCTGGTCGAGTTGCTGAAGGCGGTCGGCAAGACCTTGCTGGTCGGCTTCGTGGCCTGGCTGGTGGTGATGAAATACAAGGACGCGGTGATCGGCCTGGCGGTCGAGCCGATCAAGCTGGGTACGGTGCACCTGATTAATATGCTGGCCAGCAGCTTCCTGTTCATCGTCGGCGCGCTCGGCCTGATCGCCGCCATCGACGGCCCGTACCAGATGTGGCACTACGCCAACAAGCTGAAGATGACGCGCCAGGAGCTGATCCAGGAATCCAAGGAATCGGACGGCAATCCGCAGATCAAGGCCAAGATCCGCCAACTACAGCGCGAGATGGCCAAGCGCCGCATGATGGCCGACGTGCCGACCGCCGACGTGGTGGTGACCAACCCGACCCATTACGCGGTGGCGCTGAAGTACGCCGACGGCATGCGCGGCGCGCCGAAAGTGGTGGCCAAGGGCATCGACGAGGTGGCGGCCAAGATCCGCGAAATCGCCAAGGACAACAAGGTCACGATCCTCGAAGCCCCGGCGCTGGCGCGCGCGCTGCACAAGCACACCGAGATCGGCGACGAGATTCCGGAAGCGTTGTACTCGGCGGTGGCCGAGGTGCTGGCGTATGTGTTCCAGCTGCGCCTGTTCAGCAAGGGCGGCGGCAACCGGCCCGAGATGCCGAAGAAACTCGATGTGCCGCCCGAGCTCGATCCGCTGGATCCGGCCTTCATTCCAAAGCACGGCAACAAACCAGACACGAATAACGGAGCACCCGCATGAACGCCCTGAGCAACATCAAACTGCCGCCATGGTTGCAAGGCATCGCCAACTCGCCGGGCAAGAGCAGCATCGCCGCGCCTATCCTGATCATCATGCTGCTGGCGATGATGGTGTTGCCGCTGCCGGCGTTCATCCTCGACATCTTCTTCAGCTTCAATATCGCGCTGGCGGTGATCGTGCTGCTGACCAGCCTGTACACGGTCAAGCCGCTGGACTTCATGGCCTTCCCGACCATCCTGCTGGTGTCGACCATGTTGCGGCTGTCGTTGAACGTGGCGTCGACCCGGGTGGTGCTGACCGAGGGCCACACCGGCGCCGACGCGGCCGGCAAGGTGATCGAGGCCTTCGGCCACTTCCTGATCGGCGGTAACTACACGGTCGGTATCGTGGTCTTCATCATCCTGACCATCATCAACTTCACCGTGGTGACCAAGGGCGCGGGCCGTATCGCCGAGGTGGGCGCGCGCTTCGCGCTGGACGCGATGCCGGGCAAGCAGATGGCGATCGACGCCGACCTCAACGCCGGCCTGATCGGCGAGGACGTGGCCCGCAAGCGCCGCAGCGAAGTGGCGCAGGAGGCGGAATTCTATGGCGCCATGGATGGTGCGAGCAAGTATGTGCGCGGCGATGCCGTGGCCGGCATCCTGGTGACGGTGATCAACGTGGTCGGCGGCCTGCTGGTCGGCCTGCTGCAACACGACATGGGCTTCGCCGACGCGCTGAAGAACTACACGCTGCTGGCCATCGGTGACGGCCTGGTGGCGCAGATCCCGTCGCTGATCATCTCGACCGCCGCCGGTATCGTGGTGTCGCGCGTGGCCAGCGACCAGGACATCGGCACCCAGGTGGTGGCGCAGTTGTTCGCCAAGCCGCAGGTGCTGTACATCACCGGCGCCATCATCGGCGGCATGGGGCTGATTCCGGGCATGCCGAACCTGGTGTTCCTGCTGCTGGGCGGCACGCTGGCCGGTTCGGCCTATCTGATTTCGAAGCGCGCGGCGGTGAAGGTCACGGCCGAGGCGGCCGCGGCGGCCGAAGCGGCGCCGGCTGCCGCGGCGGCGGCGGAGCAGGAAGAGGCCAGCTGGCAGGACATCATGCCGGTCGATACGCTGGGGCTGGAGGTCGGGTATCGCCTGATTCCGCTGGTCGACAAGACCCAGGGTGGCGAACTGCTGAAGCGCATCAAGGGCATCCGCAAGAAATTCGCGCAGGAGGTCGGTTTCCTGGCGCCGCCGGTGCACATCCGCGACAATCTGGAGCTCAAGCCGTCGGCCTACCGCATCACGCTCAAGGGCGTCGAGGTCGGCGTCGGCGAAGCCTTCAACGGCCAGTTCCTGGCGATCAACCCCGGCATGGCCAGCGGCACGCTGCCCGGGCTGGTGACCAGCGATCCCGCCTTCGGCCTGCCGGCGACGTGGATCGACGCCTCGCTGCGCGACCAGGCGCAGGGCATGGGCTACACGGTGGTCGACGCCGGCACGGTGGTGGCGACCCACCTGAACCATTTGATCACCAGCCATGCCGCCGAGCTGCTGGGCCGCGCCGAGGTGCAGGCATTGCTGGATCACCTGGGCAAGGATGCGCCGAAGCTGGTGGAGGATCTGGTGCCGAAGATGGTGTCGCTGTCGACCTTGCAGAAAGTGTTGCAGAACCTGTTGATCGAAGGCGTGCATATCCGCGACATGCGTTCGATCATCGAGACGCTGGCCGAGCATGCGGTGCATACGCAGGATCCGAGCGATCTGACGGCGCTGGTGCGCATCTCGCTGGGACGGGCGATCGTGCAGCAACTGTTCCCCGGCGCCGGCGAGTTGTCGGTGATGACCCTGGACAACCGACTGGAACGCTTGCTGATGCAGGCCTTGGCGGCCAGCGGTCCGGACGGCGCGGGCATCGAGCCGGGGCTGGCGGACACCATCGCCCAGCAGGCGCAGTCGGCGGCGCAGCAGCAGGAGGCCTTGGGTCTGACGCCGGTGCTGCTGGTGCCGGGGCCGCTGCGGGCCTTGCTGTCGCGCTTCCTGCGCCGCGCCTTGCCGCAGCTGAAGGTGCTGTCGCATGCGGAGATTCCGGAGACCAAAACGATACGCGTGACCGCGCTGGTGGGGCAGCAGCCGACCTAAGCGTTGATGCGGTCGCGGTCGTGCCGCATGGCGGCGGGCTAGACTCGCGGCATGGAGCACGACGATTACGACTCCCCGTGGAAGGAAGTGGTGATGCATCACTTCCCCGAGTTCATGGCTTTCTATTTCCCCCGCGCGCACGCGGCGATCGACTGGTCGCGCCCGCACGTCTTTCTCGATCAGGAATTGGCCGCGCTCAGCCGCGATGCCGCGCTGGGCAAGCGCTTACTCGACAAGCTGGTCAGCGTCCACGTCCGCGACGAGGCGAATCCTTTCGCCCTGGTGACGGTGGCGCATTTGCTGGCGCGGCAAACCAGAGGCAATGTGCGTTGGAGCAGGTTTTTCGCGATAAATAGCCGCTCGGGCGGCGGGGGCGAAATGCGGCCCATTTGCCCCCCTGTTCATCAGATCGTTTCCAGAGTGCATCGTCAATAATGACACTGTCGGAGTAAAGGGCGTCTCATCCGGAAGACGCGCTGCCCGACTTAGCCTCTTGAGAGTCGGCCATGAACGTGAAAAAATTTACCGCCCCCACATCCCGCGAAGCGCTGCGCAAAGTGCGCGAATCGCTTGGCCCGGACGCCGTGATCCTGTCCAACCGCCAGATCGACGGTGGCGTGGAGATCCTGGCGCTGGCCAACGATGATGCCGCCTCGTTGTCGGTGCCGGCGCCGCACTCGCCGATGGCCGAACCGGCACCGTCGCTCGACCTGAACACCACCGTTCCCAGCCATCACGGCCGCACCGAGCCGCGCATGGAGCCGAGCTTCCCGAGCCCGACCCCGGCGCGCCAGGAGTCGATCCAGCAAGCCCAGCAATTCCAGCCAACCCTGCCAGCGCAACCGGTGCGCCGCGTGGTGGCGTCGAATGCGTCGTTCGCCAGCGCCACCAAGGCCGCCGCCGCACCGGCACCTGCTCCGGCCAAGGCCGGCCTCGACGCCGAGCAGGTCGCCGCGATGGTGGCCGCCGCCGTCGCCGGCGCCAAGCAGAACGCCGCCGCCGAAATGAGCGGCATGATGAATGAAATCCGCGCCATGCGCGGCATGATGGAAACCCAGCTGGCCGAAATCTCGTGGGGCGCGACCCAGGCGCGCGAACCGCAGAAGGCCGCCGTGCTGCGCGAAATGCTGGCCGCCGGCTTCTCGGCCAGCCTGGCGCGCTACCTGCTCGACAAGATGCCGGCCAACCGCGACGCCGCCGACAGCCTGCGCTGGATTAAGACCGTGCTGACGCGCAACCTGTCGGCGATGGCCAACGAAGATGCCTTGATCGACCAGGGCGGCGTGTTCGCGCTGGTCGGCCCGACCGGCGTCGGCAAGACCACCAGCACCGCCAAGCTGGCCGCGCGCTGCGTGATGCGCCACGGCCCGGACAAGCTGGCGCTGATCACCACCGACGCCTACCGGATCGGCGCGCACGAACAACTGCGCATCTACGGCAAGATCCTCGGCGTGATGGTGCACTCGGTCAAGGACGAGGCCGACCTGCGCATCGCGCTCAAAGAATTGAAGAACAAGCACACCGTGCTGATCGACACCGTCGGCGTCAGCCAGCGCGACCAGATGGTGACCGAGCAGGTGTCGATGCTGCAAGGCGCCGGCTCCGACGTCAAGCGCCTGCTGTGCCTGAACGCCACCGCGACGCAAGAGACGTTGAACGAAGTGGTGCGCGCCTATCAAGGCAGCGGCCTGGCCGGCTGCATCATGACCAAGCTGGACGAAGCGGCCGCGATCGGCAACGTGCTGGACGTGGTGATCCGCCAGAAGCTGAACCTGTTCTACGTCTCCAACGGCCAGCGGGTGCCGGAAGACCTGCACCTGGCCGATCCGGCCTACCTGATCGACCGGGCTTTCAAGTTGAAACGCGATGTCGTCAACACCCAATATCTCGATGCGGAACTGCCTATGCTGATGAGTAACACCCATGGCCTGCGCGAGGTGCACCTTGGCTAATTTCGATTTCGACCAGGCGGAGGGGCTGCGCCGCATGCTGGCGGGGCCGCAGCCCCGCATCGTCACCTTCCTGTCGGCCTCGCCGCAGGACGACAAGGGTTCCATGCTGGTCAACCTGGGCGCCTCGCTGGCCCGCGCCGGCAACGACGTGCTGATCGTCGACGCCTGCGCCAGCGCGCACGGCGTGGCCTCGCGCCTCGGCGTCGACGGCGGCGCCAGCCTGCTGGACGTGGCGCGCCAGGAATGCGCCTTGAACCAGGTGATCCACCAGGTGCCGCAGGGCTTCGCTGTGGCGTCGATGACACGCGGCGCGGCGCGCGGCGGTCCGGACGAAACCCGCCGCCTGGCCAAGGCCTTCGACGTGCTGGTCAAGCAGACCGGCGTGGTCATCGTCGACGGCGAATTCGACGGCGAGGCATTCCCGGTGCCGGTCATGTCCAGCTCCGAGATCGTGGTGCAGGTGTCGAACAGCGCCACCTCGATCAAGGCCGCCTACAGCATGATCAAGCGGCTGAACCAGGAACTGGGACGGCGTCCGTTCGGGATTCTGGTCACCGGGGCTTCCGAATCGGAGGCAAAGGTGGTATACGATAATATGTCGCAGGCGGCAAGTCGCTATCTTGCCGTCAACCTGGTGTCGATGGGGTCGGTGCCGGCGGATGAGTACCTGCAACGCGCCGCGCGCTTGGGGCGCGCGGTGGTCGATGCGTTTCCGCTGGCCGGGGCTTCGGTCGCGTTTCGTCAGCTGGCTGGGCGCTTCGCGCTGGCCGGTGCGCCATCTTTCGACACGGGGAGCGGCAACCGGTTTCGCGCATAAATAAACTGTAAAGCAAAAAAATAATACATGTACACGGCCAAGGGGAAAACGGAAAAGGATGCTTTGCTGACGACGCATATGCCGTTGGTTAAGCGCCTTGCCCATCATATGAAGGCGAAGCTGCCGCCCAGCGTCGAAGTCGACGATCTGGTGCAAGCCGGAATGATCGGCCTGCTCGACGCCATCAGCCGTTACGAAGAAACCCATGGCGCCCAGTTCGAGACCTACGCCGTGCTGCGCATCCGCGGCGCCATGCTGGACGAACTGCGCAACAGCGATTGGCTGCCGCGCTCGATGCGGCAGAACATGCGCAAGATCGAGACCGCGATGGCGACCCTGCAGCAGCGTCTCGGCCATCCGCCGACCGAGTCGGAAGTGGCCAAGATGCTCAAGCTGTCGCTGGCCGACTACCAGGAAATGCTGGCCGACGGCGGCGGCCACCAGCTGGTTTATTACGAGGATTTCCACGACGACGACGGCAACGACAGCTTCCTCGACCGCTACGCCGCCGACGACGACGCCGATCCGCTGCGCTCGCTGCTGGACGGCGACTTCCGCCAGGCCGTGATCGACGCCATCGACCAGCTGCCGCCGCGCGAAAAGATCCTGATGGGGCTGTACTATGAAGAGGAGCTCAACTTGAAAGAAATCGGCGCCGTGATGGGCGTATCGGAATCGCGCGTATCGCAGCTGCATACGCAGGCCGTGGCGCGTCTGCGCGCCTCACTTCGGGAGCGGTCTTGGACTGGGCCAGCGTAGCCGGGGTGCTGCTGGCGCTGGCCGGCGTCGTCATCGGCCAGTCGCTCGAAGGCGGCAAGCTGTCGTCGCTGCTGCAGCCGGCCGCGTTCGCCATCGTGGTGATCGGCACCTTCGGCGCGGTGCTGTTGCAGACCCGCTTCAAGACCTTCGTGCGCGGCGTGCGCATGCTGCGGCTGGTGTTCGCGCCGCCGCCCGACACCCGCGCCGTGCTGGCGCGCGACATCAACGCCTGGAACCTGGCGGCGCGGCGCGACGGCCTGCTGTCGCTGGAACGCTACATGCTGGCCTCCAAGGACAAGTTCAATACCAAGGGCCTGCGGCTGATCGTCGACGGCATCAATCCCGACAAGCTGCGCCAGCTGCTCGACACCGAAATCACCGCCTATGAAACCGAGGAGCGCCAGGCGGTGCGGATCTGGGAATCGGCGGCCGGCTATTCGCCCACCATCGGCATCCTGGGCGCGGTGCTGGGCCTGATCCACGTGATGGAAAACCTGACCGATCCGAGCAAGCTCGGCTCCGGCATCGCGGTGGCCTTCGTGTCCACCATCTATGGCGTCGGGCTGGCCAATTTGCTGTTCTATCCGATCGCGAATAAACTGAAGGCGATCGTCACGCAGGCGGTGCACCAGCAGGAAATCGCCGCCGCCGTGTTCTACGACATCGCCACCGGCGACCACACGCGCGTGATCGACGAACGCATCGCCACGCTGTTGCGGGAGCACTGACATGCAGCAGCGGCGCGCGCGCAAGAAGTTCGACGACGAGCCGGAGAACCACGAGCGATGGCTGATTTCCTACGCCGACTTCATCACGCTGCTGTTCGCCTTCTTCGTCGTGATGTACGCGATCTCTTCCGTCAATATCGGAAAATACAAGGTCTTTTCCGACGCGCTCGGCGACGCCTTCGGCGGCGCCGGCGCGGCGCAGCCGATTAACACCCAGGTGCCGAACCTGCCCATCCCCAATCCCGGCCTGAAGCGCCGCACCGAGCTGCTGCGCAAGGAAAAGGAGCACATGACCAAGCTGGCGCAGGACTTGTTGTCGACGCTGGCGCCGCTGGTCAAGGAGGGCAAGGTGCGGGTGACGCAGAACAGCCGCGGCGTCAGCGTCGAGATCAACGCCTCGGTGCTGTTCGATCCGGGCAACGCGCGCCTGACCGACGAGTCGACCGAGGCCTTGCGCGCGGTGGCCGGCCTGCTGAAAGCCGACAGCCACAACGTGCAGGTCGAGGGCCACACCGACAACCAGCCGATCAGGAATCCGCAGTATCCGTCCAACTGGGAATTGTCGGCGGTGCGCGCCAGCAGCGTGGTGCGGCTGTTCATCGACGCCGGCGTGGCGCCGGAGCGGCTGACGGCGGTGGGCTTCAGCGCCAACGTGCCGGTGGCGTCCAACGACAGCCCGCAGGGCCGCGCCCGCAACCGCCGGGTGGCGGTGACGATTCTGTCGGGAATACCGGATACGGTGACGGAGATACCGACGCCGGCGGCGCCGGCGCCGCAATAAGGCTTAGCCGGCCAGGAAGCCGCGACTGCGCGGCAGGGTGGTGGACATGCCGCCCGGGCCGTAGAAATTATTCTGCGCCGCGCCCGGCGGACGCAGGGCTTGCAAGGCGCCCTGGGTATGGTTCATTTGCTTGCTGATCAGCATGCCGTTGATGCGGTTCAGCTCCTTGGCCTGGCGCGTATGTTCCAGCAGCGCCCGCCACAAGCCGGCCGATTCCTCGCGCGCCGCGCCGCTGGCGGCGATCCAGGCATCCATGCCCGACTCTTCGGCCGGGAAGCCGCACTTGCCCAGCGCGCGGTGGCGTTGCGCCGACAACAGCGTCATTTGCGTCACCAGCGCGGTCTTGCGGGTGGTGAGGGCCGGCAGGTTGTCGATATCCGCCGACACCAGCAATTGCTGTTCTTGCGCGAGCAGGTCCAGCAGCGTGGCCATGATGTGCTCTTCTTCGCGCAGACTGTTCAGCGGGGTGGCGGTGGGCATGGTGACTTCCTATCGTTTTCTTGAGTGCAGCAGATCCTTGACTGTATCCAGCAAGCCATCCGCCACTTTTTCCGAGTTGACCTGGAACTGGCCATCGGCGATGGCCAGCTTGATGCGTTCGACTTTCTTGGTGTCGAATACGGCGCTGGCGCCGCCGGCCGAGCTGGCCGCCAATGCCTGGCCTTGCGGCGACAGGCGCACATTGTCCGACGCGACGCTGGTCGCCGTCGCTTCGGCCGCCTTGTCCGCGCCGCGCGCGGTCGAGGAGGTGGCTGCGGGCGTCGCCGGCAAGCCGGTGGTGCTCTTCAATGTATCGTTAATTTTCACAGCATTTTCCTTCTCTGGTTGGAGTACGAAACTCCGGGATCTGAGTTGGTAACGGCGGCCCGTCGGTAAACTTTAGCCGCGCCCCGCGCCAGATCACCGGCGTTGCGTCAAAACGCCACCTCCACCAGTCCGCCCGTCTTGGCGATGCCGGTGATTTGCTGTCCACCGGAAGTTTTAACCTGTACCACCTGGCCGTCGCCGGCCGTGCCCATGGCGCGCGCCTCGGACGAGACGCTGAAACCGTTGCCGCTCGATACCAGCCGCACCAGCTGGCCCGACTGCACCACCGGCTTGCTGCGCAAGGTGTCGAGCCGCATCGGTGTTCCCGGCGGCAACGAAATATTCGCGCTGCGGCCGATCACCTGGCTGGCGTCGGTGGCTATACCGGCTGGCAACATTGTCAGATCGCCCTTGAGCGTGACCAGCTGGCCGGCGTCGATCGGCTGGCCCTGCACCAGCGGCGCCGCGCTGGCGATGTAGTCGCCGATCACGGTGACGCTGGCCTGAATATAGACCGTCCACACCGCCGGCGCCGCACAGCGCACGCCGACCGTGGTCTTGCCCCAGGCGCGCGCGCCGGAGGTGAAGAAGGCTTGCGGATCGGCGCAGGCGGCCAGCTGCAGGCGCGGATCGATGGCGCCGACCGCGACCGTGACCTGGCCCGGCAGGCCGGCGGTCTGGATCTGCAGGAATTGCTCGACGGTGCGCTTGATCGCGGCCACCTCCTGGCGGCCGTTCTGGGCGGCGGCGGGGACGAGGCTGGCGGCGCTCAGCAGCGCGGCGATAAGTAGGCGTGATTTCATGGCGTAGGTTTCCCCTTCAATATTGCCATCATAGTCTGGCGGGCGCGACTTGAAGCGGCGAATAGCAGCGAAAAGCCGCTGCTTCTCTGCCGATGGTTCCACCAATCAACTCCGTATCATCGATCCTGTCATAACAAGTTCGTCCATCGTGTGGACGGCGTATCGGAGCATGTCATGCTGGGGAAACTCGACGAATACCTGCGTTTCAATGAAACCGCACTCGGCCTGCGCGAGAAGCGGCAGGGCGTGCTCGCTTCGAACATCGCCAACGGCGATACGCCCAACTACAAGGCCCGCGACATCGATTTCGGCAACGCGCTGAAGTCGGCGCTGGACAAGGCCACGCCGGGCGCGGCGGCCAGCCTGAAGACCACCGCCGCCCAGCATTACCCCAACCCTCCGCAAGACGCCGGCACCATGGCCGACGGCACGCAGTTGCAATATCGCGGCGTGGTGCAGGGCGCGGTCGACGGCAACACGGTCGACATGGACGTCGAGCGCAACCAGTTCGCCGACAACGCGATTCGTTACGAAGCCGGCATCACCGCCATCAACGCGCAGATCAAGGCCATGATGGCGGCGATCCAGGGAGGGACCTGATCATGTCTTTGTTTAATATTTTTAATGTTTCCGGTTCGGCCATGAGCGCCCAGGCGCAGCGCCTGAACGTGGTCGCGTCCAACCTGGCCAACGCCGACAGCGCCACCAGCGCCAGCGGCGAGGCCTACCGCGCGCGCCAGGTGGTGTTCGAGGCCACCACCCCGACCGACGGCGGCGCCGCCACCGGGGTGCGGGTCAAGCAAGTGGTCGAGGACCAGTCGCCGATGAAACAGATGTACGACCCGAAACACCCGATGGCCGACGACAAGGGCTATGTGACCATGCCCAACGTCAACGTCGTCGACGAGATGGTCAACATGCTGTCGGCCTCGCGTTCCTACCAGACCAACGTCGAAACCATGAACGCGGCCAAGACGCTGTTGTTGAAAACCCTGACCATCGGTCAGACTTAATCCGAGGTGCCAGCATGACTCAATTATCCGGCGGCGTGATCGACACGCCGGCAGCCGTCAACACGGTGCCGACCACCACCAAGACCGCCACCGACAGCGTCCAGGCGGATCAGGACAAGTTCATGAAGCTGCTGATCACGCAGCTGCAGAACCAGGATCCGCTGAATCCGATGGACAACGCCGCCATGACCAGCCAGCTGGCGCAGCTGTCGACCGTGACCGGCATCAACAAGGTCAACGCCACGCTGGAATCGCTGCGCGCCGACCAGGCCGACAGCGCGGCGATGGGCGCGCTGAACCTGATCGGCAAGGGTGTGCTGGTGGAGGGCAAGGGCATCAAGCTGACCGCCAGCACCGCCGAGGACGGCACGACCACCAGCAGCGCCGTGTTCGGCATCGACCTGGCGTCGGCCGCCGACACGGTGGAGATCGCCATTGTCGACAAGTCCGGCAAGACGGTGCGCAGCATGGCGCTGCCCGCCAACGCGCAGATCGGCACCTACCCGATCACCTGGGACGGCACCATGGACGACAAGACCACCATCGCGCCGGCCGGCGACTATACCTTCACCGTCACCGCCAAGAGCAACGGCGCGACGCTGACCTCCGCCACGCCGCTGCAGCTGGCCGGCGTGGCCAGCGTCTCGACCGGCAGCGGCGGCGTCAAGCTCAACACGACGCTCGGCCCGATCACGCTGGCCGAAGTCAAAGAAGTGCTGTAAGCAATCATTCATTTATACGTCACCACACCTAGCATAGGGGAATACCATGTTCCAACAAGGTCTCAGCGGTCTGAACGCCGCATCCAAATCGCTGGACGTCATCGGCAACAACATCGCCAATGCCAGCACTGTGGGCTTCAAGGCGTCGCAAGCGCAATTCGCCGACCTGTACGCCAATTCGCTGAACGGTGTCTCGGGCAACAACGCCGGTATCGGCGTGTCGGTGGCCAAGCTGGCCCAGCAATTCACCCAGGGAAATATCGAAACCAGCAACAATCCGCTGGACGTGTCGATCAACGGCGGCGGCTTCTTCCGCATGGTGGTCAACGGCGCGGTGCAATACACCCGCAACGGCCAGTTCCATGAGGATGAGACCCACACCCTGGTCAACGCCCAGGGCGCGCAGCTGACCGGTTACCTGACCAATTCGGCCGGGCAGGTGCTGCTGGGCGCGCCGGTGCCGCTGACGCTGGACAAGGCGGATCTGAAGCCGGTGGAAACCACCACCGCCAACTTCAAGCTGAACCTGAGCTCGAAGGAGACGGTGCCGGAGAAGATTCCGTTCGACCCGACCGATCCGAAAAGCTACAACAAGCAAACCCAGGTTCCGGTGTACGACACCCTGGGCACCGAGCACATCATGACGACCTATTACGTCAAGACCGCCGCCAACACCTGGGACGTCTACGCCGCCGCCGACGGCAAGGAATTGGTCTCGGCCGGCGTGGTGTCGTCGATCAATCTGGACGAGGGGGTCAAGACCGCCCGCGCCGCCTACGACGCCGCGGTGCACGCCACGCCGCCGGTGGAGGCGGATATCGCCGCCGCCGCCTCGGCCTATTCCGTGGTCGCCCACGATGTGATGGTGGCCGCCGCCACCACGCCGCCGGCCTCCGCCACCGACGAGCAGCTGGCCGCGATCGAAGCCGCCTTCACCGCGCTCGATCCGACCCAGAGCGGCCAGATCACCGGCATGACGCCGGACCAGATCAACGCCAAGCTGGCGGCCGCCGTCACCGTGCCCGCCGTCAAGGTCGGCACGCTGCTGTTCGACAAGAGCGGCAACCTGGACGAGGGCGCGATGGCGCTGATGGATCCGGCGCAGAAACTGCCGTTCGTGGTCGCGCTGCCGATTTTCCCGGACACCGGCGCCGAAGGCCCGATGCAGGTCAACGCCACCTTCGGCGACATGACCCAGTACGGCAGCGTCACCAACGACCAGGGCTCGACCGCGGACGGTTATTCGGCCGGTTCGTGGCAGCGTTACTCGATCGACGAGAACGGCGTCATCATGGGTCAGTACAGCAACGGCAAGTCGCGCGCGATGGGCCAGATCGCCATGGCCAACTTCGCCAGCGTCGACGGCTTGACGCCGCTGGGCAACAACGCCTGGGCCGAAAGCTCGGCCTCGGGCACGCCCATCATCGGCGTGCCGAACGCCGGCTCGATGGGCAAGCTGCGCGCCAGCTCGGTGGAATCGTCCAACACCGACCTGACGGCGGAGCTGGTCAACATGATCACCGCGCAGCGGGTCTACCAGGCCAACGCGCAGACCATCAAGACCGAGGATTCGATCCTGCAAACGCTGGTGAATCTGCGCTAAGGTCGAGCATGGACCGCCTCGTCTACACCGCGATGACCGGTGCCCGCCACGTGATGGAGCAGCAAGCCACCGTGGCGAACAACCTGTCCAACGCCACCACCACCGGCTTCCGCGCCCAGCTCGATTCGTTCCGCGCGGTGCCGGTGGTGTCGGAGGGCTTGCCGACGCGCGCCTTCGTGGTCGATTCGACCGTCGGCGCCGACATGCGCGCCGGCCCGATCCAGACCACCGGGCGCTCGCTCGACATCGCCATCCGCGACCAGGGCTGGATCGCGGTGCAGTCGGCCGACGGCTCGGAGGCGTATACCCGCAACGGCGGCCTGAAGATCAGCGAGAACGGCCTGCTGCAAAACACCAGCGGCCAGACCATCCAGGGCGAGGGCGGCCCGATCGCCATTCCGCCCGACACCAGCGTCACCATCGCCAGCGACGGCACGGTCAGCACGGTGTCGAACGACTACATGCCGGGCCCGTCCAACGTGCTCGGCCGCATCAAGCTGGTCAATCCCGACCCCAAGGGCCTGGTGCGCGGCGACGACGGCCTGTTCCGCCAGAGCAGCGGCCAGCCGGCCGAGAACGACCCGCTGGTGCGGGTGGTGGACGGCGCGCTGGAGGGCAGCAACGTCAATCCGGTCGACTCCATGGTCAACATGATCAGTCTGGCAAGGCAGTTCGAAATGCAAATGAGCCTGATGAAGAACGCCGAGAATAACGCCGCAAAAGCCACCCAGATCCTCGCTTTGAGTTGATCACCTCTCCCGCATAATGGTTGCGTGGGATGAGTAGCTGTCGCTTCGACGGCCTCATCCAGGCAACGGGAGAAGGAAAATGATACGTTCACTTTGGATCGCCAAGACCGGCATGGAGGCGCAGCAGACGCAGATGGACGTCACGTCCAATAATCTGGCCAACGTCAGCACCAACGGCTTCAAGAAGTCGCGCGCCGTGTTCGAGGATCTGCTGTACCAGAACATCCGCCAGCCCGGCGGCCAATCGTCGCAACAGACCAACCTGCCTTCGGGCATGCAGCTCGGCACCGGCGTGCGTCCGGTGGCGATCGAGCGCGTGTTCACCCAGGGCAATCCGCAATCGACCGGCAACGACAAGGACCTGATGGTCAACGGCAACGGCTTCTTCAACGTGCTGCTGCCGGACGGTTCGACCGCCTACACCCGCGACGGTTCCTTCCAGCGCGACAACAACGGCCAGATGGTCACCTCCAGCGGCTTCGTGCTGCAACCGCCGATCACCATTCCGATCACCGCGCAATCGATCACCGTCGGCCGCGACGGCACGGTGTCGGTGACGCTGCCGGGCCAGATCGCGGCGCAGCAGATCGGCAGCCTGCAGCTGAGCACCTTCATCAACCCGACCGGGCTGGAATCGAAGGGCGAGAATTTGTACGTCGAAACCGGCGCCTCCGGCAACCCGCAGGCCAATACCCCGGGCACCAACGGCACCGGCAACATCCTGCAGGGTTATGTGGAAACCTCGAACGTCAACGTGGTCGAGGAGATGGTCAACATGATCCAGACCCAGCGCGCCTACGAGATCAATTCCAAGGCGATCACCACCTCCGACCAGATGCTGCAAAAACTGTCGCAGATGTAAGGGAAAACAGCATGAAACTCGCCACCACCATCGCCGCTGCGGCACTGCTGCTGAGCGGCTGCATGAGCACCCCGACCTCGATCGTCACCATGCCGATGAGCGCGCGGCCGCTGACGTCGGAGCAGTTGCAGGCCGCGCCCAGCAACGGCGCGATCTACCAGGCCTCGGCCTACCGTCCGGTGTTCGAAGACCGCCGCGCGCGCCACATCGGCGACGTGCTGACGCTGGTCATCACCGAACGCACCAGCGCCAACAAGACCGGCGCCAGCTCGGGCAACAAGAAGGGCAGCGTCAGCGTCGCGCTGCCGAAGCCGCTGCAATCGACCTTCGGCAATCCGCTCGGCGTCAGCAACGACAGCTCGTTCACCGACGGCGACAACCAGTCGGCCAGCAACGCCTTCACCGGCACCATGGGCATCACCGTGGTCGAGGTGCTGGCCAACGGCAACCTGATCGTGGCCGGCGAGAAGCAGGTCGGCATGAACAAGGGCGTCGAGTACATCCGCTTCTCCGGCATGATCAATCCGGACAGCATCGCCACCGGCAACACCGTGGCCTCGACCGCCGTGGCCGACGCCCGCGTCGAGTACCGCACCGCCGCCCATGTCGACCGCGCCGAAGTGGCGTCGATGGCGTCGCGCTTCTTCCAAAGCCTGTTACCGTTCTGAGGCCGACCATGCACCGCACCCTAGCCATGACCGATACCACGCGCCGCGCCGCCGCCCTCTGCAAGCTGGCGCTGCTGACCGCCGTGCTGGCCGGCATGGCGCTGCTGACCCCGCCCGCCAGCGCCGAGCGCCTGCGCGACCTGGCCAGCATCGCCGGCGTGCGGCACAACCAATTGATCGGCTACGGCCTGGTCGTCGGCCTCGACGGCAGCGGCGACCAGACCACGCAAACCCCGTTCACCGTGCAAAGCGTGGTGTCGATGCTGCAGCAACTGGGCGTCAACCTGCCGCAGGGCACGCAGCTGCAACTGAAGAACGTCGCCGCGGTGATGGTGACCGCCTCGCTGCCGCCGTTCGCGCAGCCCGGCCAGACGCTGGACATCACCGTCTCGTCGATGGGCAACGCCAAGAGCCTGCGCGGCGGCACCTTGCTGATGACGCCGCTGAAGGGCGCCGACGGCCAGGTCTACGGCATGGCGCAGGGCAATGTGCTGGTCGGCGGCGTCGGCGTGCAGGCCGGCGGCGGTGGCGGTGGCGGCAGTTCGCTGACCGTCAACCACCTCAGCGTCGGCAAGATCTCCGGCGGCGCCACCGTCGAGCGCGCGGTCGCCTCGGCGCTGGGCGAAAACAATATGATCAAGCTGGAACTGAACACCGCCGACTTCGCCACCGCCAGCCGCGTGGTCGAGGCCATCAATGAAAAATACGGCGCCGGCATCGCCTATGCGCTCGACAGCCGGGTGATCCGGGTGCAGGCGCCGAGCGGCAGCGACCAGCGCGTCAGCTTCATCGGCACGCTGCAGGACATGAACGTCAACCCGGCCGAGCAGCCGGCCAAGGTCATCATGAACGCCCGCACCGGTTCGGTGGTGATGAACCGCGCCGTGACGCTGGACACCTGCGCCATTTCGCACGGCAACCTGTCGGTGTCGGTCAACGCCGATACCCAGGTCAGCCAGCCCAACCCCTTGTCCGGCGGCCGCACCGTGGTGACGCAGAACCCGCAGGTCGGCATCAAGGCCGACAGCGGCAAGGTGATGCTGGTCAAGGGCGGCGCCTCGCTGGCCGAGGTGGTCAAGGCGCTCAACGCCATCGGCGCCACGCCGCAGGACCTGCTGTCGATCCTGCAGGCGATGAAGGCCGCCGGCTCGCTGCGCGCCGAGCTGGAAATCATTTAAACGGATGCCGCCATGACCAGTCCCACCTCCACCACCAATGACCTGAGCGGCAAGTTCGCGCTCGACCTGAAGGACATGGGGAGCCTCAAGCAGTCGGCCCGCGCCGGCAGCCCGGAGGCGCTGAAGACGGCCGCCACCCAGTTCGAAGCGATGTTCGTCAACATGATGATGAAGAGCATGCGCGACGCCACGCCGCAGGACGGCATGATGGACAGCCAGCAAAGCAAGACCTTCACCGCCATGCTGGACCAGCAGACCAGCCAGAACATCGCCAAGAAGGGCATCGGCCTGTCGGACATGCTGATCCGCCAGTTGTCCAAGACCACCGACACCCAGGCGCTGGCGCTCGGCGCCGACGCCACCACGGCCGGCGACGGCGCGGCCAACGGCAGCTTCGGCGGCCTGGCCAGCCTGATGGACGCCAAGCTGCAGCGCGCGATCGCGGCGGCCGGCGGCAGCGGCGCGGACAGCGCGATCACGCTGGTCGGCAACGGCGCCGCCGCCGCCACCAGCAAGGGTTCGCAGGCGCCGCACGTGCGCAGCTTCCAGGAAAAACTCAGCGCCCACGCCGAGGAGGCCAGCCGCGCCACCGGCATCCCGGCCAAGTTCATGCTGGGCCAGGCGGCGCTGGAAAGCGGCTGGGGCAAGCGCGAGATCAAGGGCCGCGACGGCACCAACAGCAACAACCTGTTCGGCATCAAGGCCGGCGGCGACTGGAAGGGCAAGGTGGTCGAGGCCACCACCACCGAGTACGTCAACGGCAAGGCGCAGACCAAGGTCGAGCGCTTCCGCGCCTACGACAGCTACAGCGACAGCTTCAAGGATTACGCCAAGCTGTTGGCGAGCAATCCGCGCTACGAAAAAGTCATGGCCAGCGCCGGCGACGCCGCCAGTTTCGCCCAGGGCCTGCAGAAGGCCGGCTACGCCACCGATCCGAATTACGCCACCAAGTTGACCAGCATTATCAAGCGCTCGCTGGCCGGCTGATTCCTTTAGATAGAGCACACCATCATGAGTCTCCTCAGCATCGGCAGAAGCGGTTTGTTGGCCGCCCAGGTAGGGCTGGCGACCACCGGCAACAACATCACCAACGCCGGTGTGGCCGGCTACAACCGCCAGGTCGCGATCCAGGGCGATACCCCGACCCTGGACCAGGGCTTCGGCTACGTCGGCACCGGCACCGAGGTGACCTCGGTGCGCCGCTACTACGACAACTTCCTGGCGACGCAGCTGCGCAACGCGCAATCGAACCAGGCCTCGCTGGATGTCTACTCCAAGCAGATCAGCCAGATCGACAACCTGCTGGCCGATCCGACCGCCGGCCTGTCGCCGGCGCTGCAGGACTTCTTCAACGGGGTGCAGGACGCCACCTCGAACCCGGCCTCGGACGCGTCGCGCCAGGCCATGATCTCGAGCGCGCAATCGCTGGCCGGCCGGCTGCAGGGCCTGAGCGCGCGGCTGGGCGAGATCTCGGACGGCGTCAACGGCCAGATCACCGACAACGTCACCGCGATCAATTCCTATGCCCGCCAGCTCGCCGAGCTGAACCACACCATCGCCGGCCTGGCCTCGGACAACAAGGCGCCCAACGACCTGCTGGACCAGCGCGACCAGGTGCTGACCGAATTGAACAAGCTGGTCAAGACGCAAGTCTTGCCGGGCGAGAACAACCAGCTGACCGTGACCTTCGGCACCGGTCAGCCGCTGGTGCTGGGCGACAAGGCTTTCCAGCTGGGCACCAGTTCGGCGTCGAACGAGCCGGGCCGGGTCACGGTCGGCTATATGAACAATCCGGGCGGCTTCAGCGAGCTGCCCGACAGCGTGATCACCGGCGGCCAGCTGGGCGGCCTGCTGGAGTTCCGCAACGGCCCGATGGACCATGCGCAAAACGCGCTGGGCCAGGTGGCGGCGGCGCTGGCGGTCAGCTTCAACGCGCAGCACGTGCTGGGCCAGGACAAGAACGGCGACGCCGGCACGCCGTTCTTCGGTCCGATCAACGCCTTCGTCGGCGCCAACAGCAAGAATTCGCCGGTGAGCAGCGCCAACGTCACCGCCGTGGTGACCGACGCCGCCGCCTTGACCGCCAGCGACTACAGCGTCGATTACGACGGCACCAACTTCAACGTCACCCGCAAGAGCGACGGCAAGGTCACGCAGATCAATCCCTTCCCGCAGACCGAGCCGCAGGTGATCGACGGCGTGTCGTACAGCATCACCGGCACGCCGGTGACCAAGGATAATTTCCTGGTGCGTCCGACCTTCGAAGCCGCCGCCCAGTTCAAGGTGCTGGTGTCGGATCCGAAGAAGGTGGCGCTGGCGACGCCGGTCGCGACCGCCGCGCCGACCGCCAACGCCGGCAACGCCAAGATCACGCCGGGCACGGTGGACGCCAGCTACCTGACGCCCGGCAACGCGCTGACGGCGCCGCTGACGCTGAGCTTCGACCAGGCCAGCGGCACGCTGTCCGGCTTCCCGGCGGACAAGGATGTGACGGTGACGGTCAACGGCACCGCCACCGTGTATCCGGCCGGCACGCCGGTGCCGTACACCGACGGCGCCGCCATCAGCTTCGGCGGCATCAGCTTCAACATCAGCGGCACGCCGGCCGACCTCGACACCTTCACCGTCGGCCCCAACGTCAGCGGCGTCGGCGACAGCCGCAACGGCGCGTTGCTGGCCGGGCTGCAGAGCAAGAACATCATGAACAACGGCAGCGCGACCTACCAGGTCAGCTACGCCCAGATGGTCAACTATGTCGGCGCCAAGGCGTCCGAGGCGCAGATCGGCGGCATCGCCGCCGACGCCGCCGTGGCCCAGGCCACCAATTCGCAACAAAGCGTGTCCGGTGTGAATCTGGATGAGGAAGCGGCAAATCTGTTACGCTATCAACAGGCGTACCAGGCCAGCGGCAAGGTGATGCAGGTGGCCAGCCAGTTGTTCGACACCCTGCTCAGCCTGGGCAATTAATCACGAGGTGGCACCATGAGCATGCGCATCAGTTCCCAGACCATATACGACGTCGGCGTCGGCCAGATCGGCTCGCTGCAGACGGCGCTCGCCCGTACCCAGCAGCAACTTTCGACCCAGCGCAAGAACCTGAGCGCGGCCGACGACCCGATCGCCGCCGCGCGGGTGCTGGAGGTGACGCAGTCGCAATCGATCAATACCCAGCTGGTGACCAACCGCGCCAACGCCAAGGGCATGTTGTCGCTGGAGACGGTGGCGCTGGCCAGCTCGACCTCGCTGTTGCAGGACATCAAGACGCTGACCGTCAACGCCGGCAACGGCGGCATGACGCAAAAGGACCGCGAATCGCTGGCGGTCGAGCTGGAGGGCCGGCTGGCCGACCTGTTGGGCCAGGCCAACAGTTCGGACGGCGTCGGCGGCTATGTGTTCGCCGGGTATAAATCCAGCACCTTGCCGTTCACGCAAACCGCCACCGGCGCCGCCTACCAGGGCGACCAGGGCCAGCGCGAGCTGCAGGTCGGGTCGACCCGCAAGGTGCCGATCACCGATTCCGGGTCGTCGGTGTTCGAGAACAACGCCACCGGCAACGGCAACTTCGTCACCAGGCCGGACGCGGCCAACTACGACCGCGGCGGCACCGGCATCATCAGCGCCGGTTCGGTCAAGGACCAGACCTTGCTGACCGGCCACAAGTACCAGATCGACTTCCAGGTGGTGCCGGAACAGCCGGGCATCCCCAAGGTCACCACCTACACGGTGACCGACCTGACGCTGAACCAGCCGGTGCCGCCGACGCCGATCCCGGCCGAGCCGCAGCCCTATGTCAGCGGCCAGAACATCAGCTTCGACGGGGTGCAGTTCGACGTCAAGGGCGAGCCGGCCGACGGCGACAACTTCGCGGTCGAGCCGTCCACCAAGCAATCGGTGTTCACCACCGTGAGCGACCTGATCGCGGCGCTGCGCGCGCCCGGCGACGGCGCCGCCGGCCAGGCCAGCCTGAACAACAAGCTGAACCAGGCGCACATGAACATCGACAACGCCACCGACAACCTGCTGGCAGTGCAATCGGCGGTCGGTTCGCGGCTCAAGGAGCTGGACTACCTGGACAGCTCGGGCGACGACCTGAACCTGCAGTACGCGGCCACCTTGTCGGACCTGCAGGACGTCGACATGGTCAAGGCGGTATCGCTGTTCACCCAGCAGTCGACCATGCTGGACGCGGCACAAAAGTCGTTCAAGAGCCTGGCCGGCTTGTCGCTGTTCAATTACATCACCTGAGTCCGCCGCCAAACGTCAAAAACCGCCGGATGGCGGTTTTTTTTTGGTCGCTTGAAAACGGCGGGCCGGGCGCCCGCCGCCGTGTTACTTCGCCGCCAGCATGCCGGCCGCCGGTTGCCGGCGCAGCCAGTCCTCGCGTTCGGTGTTGGCCATGCCGCCGGCGCCGCTCAGGGCGGTGGTGGCGTCGTAGCGCCGCAACTGCTCGCTCAACGCCGCCACGCTGCCGCCCAGGCCGCTCGCCTTGGCGTCGTCGCGCGCCGCCTCGGCCGGCGGCCGCAGCGATCCGCCGGTGTCGCCGGCCTGGTCGGCCGCGCGGCCGTAGCCGGCGATCGCCTGCGTCAGCGCGCTGACGTTGGCGCTGCGGTTGACGCGGAACCAGACGTCGGCCATGGCGTGCTCGGTTCCGTCGGTGCCGGTGTAGCTGGAGCTGAGGCCGACCCAGTTGCCGTTGTTTAGTTCACTCGTCTGCTCGGCCGCCAGCTTCAGGCTGGCCACGCCCAGCGCGCTCAGCGTCTTCAACTCGTCGGCCTGGCTGACGCCGTCGGCGTTGGCGTCGACCCAGATCCGCAAGTCGGCGAACTGGGCGTCGTTGGCGTCGACCACACCGTCGTGGTTGCTGTCCATCTCGCTCAGCGCGGCGAAGCCGTCGCTGCTCTTGCCGCCGCCGCCGGCGTCGGTGGCGGTGCCGAACAATTCGCGGCCATCGTTGATCACGCCGTCCTTGTTGCGGTCCAGCACCAGCAAGCCGTCGCCCTTGCCGACCCAGCCGGTGTTGACCTTGGCGCCGTCGGCGTTGATGTCGAACATCACGCCGGCCTGGTAGCCCAGCGTTTGCACGCCGTTGCCGTCCAGGTCGAGGATCAGCGGGCTGGCGGCGATCGCCGCTTTTTGCGCCGCGCTCATCACGGCGATCTGGTCGGCGGTCAGCGCGTTCATCTGCTCGGCGCTGAGCGCCTTCAGCTGGTTGGCCGAGACCGATGGAATCTGCCTGGTGGTGAAGGCGGCGATCTGGTCGACGTTGAAGCTGCTGAACACGGTGGGCTTCAGCGCCGCGATCTGCGCCGTCTTCAGCGCGCCGATGTCGCCGGCGTCCAGCGTCTGCAGCTGGTCGCTGTTGAAGGCGTTCAGCGCGGTGGTCGACAGCGCCGCGATCTGCGCCATGGTCAGCGACGAGATCTGCAGCGTGCTGATGCCCGGCGCCTGCTTGCTGCCCAGCACCCCGAGCTGGCGGGTGGTCAGCGTGTCGAACAGGGTTTCGTTCAGGCCGGCGATCTGGTCGGAGGTCAGGTTCGGGATCTGCGCCGTCGAGAAGGCGCTCAGCGAGGACAGCGCGCCGAGCTGGTTGGTGCTCAGCGCCTGCAGCTGCGCCGCGCCCAGCGTGGCCAGCGAGCGCGTGCTCAGCGCCGTGATCTGGTCGTTGGTCAGCGACGTGATCTGCGCGCTGGTCAGGGTGGTGATCTGCGCCGTGCTCAGGCCGCCGAGCGATTGCGCGCTCAAGGAGCTGAACTGGTCGGTGGTCAGGTAGGTCAGGTGCAGGCCGACCGCTTGCTGGGTGCTCAGGCCGGCCAGCTGCGCGGTCGACAATTGCGCCACCTGCTTGGCGTTCAGCGCGTCCATCTGCGACGAGCGCAGCGAGGCGAAGCTGTCCGTGTCCAGCATGCCCAACTGGTCCGAGGTCAGCGCCGCCACCTGGCTGTCGCTGAGTACGCCCAGCGTCGACAGGCTGTTGATCTGGTCGGTGCTCAGCGCCTTGATGTCGCCGGCGGTCAAGCCGACGATCTGCGCGGTCTTCAGCGCGCCCAGCTGGTCCACGGTCAGCGCGCCGACCTGGGCCACGGTCAGCGTCGCCACCTGGGCGGTGCTGAGCGCCTGCAGGTCTTCCACTTCGATCGCCTGGATCTGGTCGCTGGTCAGGCCCGGCAGCGCCAGCAGCGACAGCGCCCGCATCTGCGCGGCGCTCAGCGCGACGATCTGGTTGGTGCTCAGGCTCAGCAGCTGCGCCTTGCCGAGCGAGGCGATCTGCGCGGTCCGCAGCGAGGCGATGTGGTCGCCGTCGAGCGAGATCAGCTGGTCGCTGGTCAGCGCGCTGAACTGCGCCGTGGTCAATGGATTGAGCGACGTCAGGCCGGCCAGCTGATCGGTCGTCAGCGTCTTGATCTGGGTCGCCGTCATCGCGGCGATCTCGGCGCTGCTCAACTGGCCCATCTGGTCGATGCTGAGCTGCGAGATCTGCAAGGTGGTCAGCGCGGCGAACTGGCTGCTCTTCAGGCCGGCCAGGTCTTCCTGCTCCATCGCGGCCAGCTGGTCGCTGTTGAGCACGCGGATGGCGGTGGTGCTGATGGCGCGCCACTGGTTGACCGTCAGGGCCTGGATCTGGTGGGTGGTCAGCGACGATACCTGCTTGCTGTTGAGCGCGGCCATCTGGCTGCTGCTCAGCTGGCCGAGCTGGGTGTCGTCCAGCGACGACAGCGTGTCGGTGGTCAGGCCGCCGACCTGGCGCGTGCTCAGCATGCCCAGCGACGCCAGCAGCGCGAACTGGTCGGTGGTCAGCGCCGCCAGCTGGCGCGTGCTGAGCGCGCGCACCTGGCTCGAGGTCAGCGAACTGAGCTGGTCGGCCGTCAGGCTGACGATCTCGTCGGTGTTGAGCGCCTGCATCTGCCGGGTGCTGAGGCTGGCGATGTCGCCGGCCTCGATCGCGACGAACTGGTCGGTGGTGAGCGCGGCGATGGCGCGCGTGCTCAGCGCGCGCAGCTGGGCGCCGCTCAGCGCGACGATCTGGTCGGTGCTGAGGCTGCCGACCTGGTTGGCCGACAGTCCGCCGATGGCGCCGGTGCCGAGGTAGCCGATCTGGTCGATGGTGATGGCCTGCAATTGCGTGGTGCTCAGCACGCCGATCTGGGTCGAGCGCAGCGCGGCCAGGTCGGCGCCTTCGATGGCGGCGATCTGGTCGGCGCTGAGCGCGGCCAGCGCGCGCGGATCCAGCGCGATCAGGTCGCCGGTCTCCAGCGCGACGATCTGGTCGGTGGTCAACACCGTCACCTGCGCGTTGGTCAGCGCGGCGATCTGTCTGGTGGTCAGTTGCGCGATCTGGTCCGCCAGCAGCAGCGGCAGCTGGTCGGTGGTCAGGGCGCGGATCTGGTCGGTGCTCAGGCCGTTGATCGCGCTCAGCGCGGCCAGCTGGGCGTTGGTCAGCAGCGGGATCTGGTTGGCTTTCAGGCCGGACACGCCCTGCGTCGTCAACGCGGCGATCTGCTCCGGCGTCAGCGCCTGCAGCTGCACGCTGTTGAGCGACTGCAGCTGGGCCGACTTCAGGAACGGCACGTCGTCCACCTCGATCATCGCCAGGTGCGCCGCATCCAGGCCCTTCAGGCCGGCGATGCTGAGCGCGCCCACCTGCTGGCCGCTCAAGGCTTCCAGCTGGGTCTGGTCGAGCACCGACAGCTGCGCCGAGCTCAGCGCCGCGATCTGGCGCGTGCTCAGCGAGGCGATGTCGTCCGCCGTCAGCGCGGTGATGCGGTCGGTCGACAGCGCCGCGATCTGGGCGGTGCTGTAGTCGGACAGGTTGCCCAGGGCCGCCAGCTGCGCCAGGCTCAGCACGGACAACTGGGTCTGGGTGAAGGCGGCGATGTCGGCGGTGCTCAGCGCGTGCAGCTGGTCGATCAGCAGCGCCTGCATCTGGTCGGTGGTCAGCGAGCGCAGTTGCGCGCTGGTCAGCGCGGCGAAGTCCTCGACTTCGATCGCCACCAGCTGGGTCAGGCTCAGGTGCGACAGCAGGCTGGTCGACAGGGCGCGCACCTGCGCGGTCGACAGGTTGATGATCTGGTCGTCGGTCAGGCCCTGGCCCTGGCTGCTGCTGAGCGCGGCCAGCTGGCTGGTCTTGAGGGTGGTGAAGCTCGGCGTCGCCAGCGCGTTGAGCTGGTCGGTGCTGAGCGCGCGGACCTGTTGCGTGGTCAGCGCGGACAGCGTGCTGAGCGAGCCCAGCATGTTGGCGTCCAGGTAGCCGATCTGACGCGTGGTCAGCGCGGCGATTTCACGCGTGGTCAGCACGGCGAACTGGTTCGGCAGCAGACTGACCAGCTGGTCGCTGGTCAGCGCCGCGATCTGGTGGCTGCCCAGCGCGCGCAGGTCGTCGTCCGGCAGCACGCTCAGCTGGTCGGTCGACAGCGCGGCGATCATGCTGGTCGACAGCGCGCGCACCTGCGCCGAGGTCAGCGCGCCGATCTGCGGCACGCCGAAGTACGCCAGCTGGGCGGTGGTCAGCGCGGCGATCTGCGCCACGGTCAGCGCCGCCACCTGGGCCGGCGTCAGCGCCAGCACCTGGTCGCTCGACAGGCCGCCGATCTGGCGCGTGGTCAGGCCGCCCAGGCTGCCCAGCGCGGCGAACTGCGCGGTGGTCAACACCGCCACCTGGCGCACGGTCAGCGCGGCGATCGCGCGCGAGGTGAGCGCGCTCAGCTGGTCCAGCGTCAGCGCCGCGATCTGCTCGGTGCGCAGCGCGATGATCTGCGCCGTGCTCAGCGCGGCGATGTCGGCCGCCTCCATGGAGGCGGTCTGGTCGGTGGTCAGCGACGCCACCACGGCGGCGCCCATGCCGCGCACCTGCGCGGTCGACAGCGCCACCAGCTGGTCGGTGGTCAGCGCCTGCGCCTGCTTGCTGGTCAGCGCGCTCAACTGGGCGGTCTTCAGGGTGCCGATCTGCGGCAACAGCAGGTTGCCGAGCTGGTCGGTGGTCAGCGCGCGGATCTGCGCCGTGGTCAGCATCGCCAGCGAGGCCAGGCTGTCGATCTGGTCGGTCGACAGCGCGGCGATCTGGCGGCTGGTCATGCTGGCCAGCACCCGGCTGCTGAGGGCGGCGAACTGGCCGGCGGTCAGCGCCGCCAACTGGTCGCTGTTGAGCGCGATGATCTGGTTGGTGCCGAGCGCGGCGATGTCGACCAGCTCGATCGCCTGCACCTGGTCGGTGTTCAGCGCGGCCAGCGTGGCGACGGTCAGGCTGCGCACCTGGGCGGTGGTCAGCGCCACCACCTGGTCGGTGCTCAGGGCGCCGATCTGGACGCTGGTCAGGCCGGCGATCTGGCTGGTCTTGAGCGTGGCGACGTTCGACAGGCTGGCGATCTGGTCGGTCGTCAGCGCGGCGATCTGGCGGCTGGTCAGCGGCGCCAGCGTGGCCAGGTTGGCCAACTGGTCGGTGGTCAGCGCGTGCACCTGGCGCGTGCTGAGGCTGGCGATGTCGCGCGTGCTCAGCGACGCCACCTGCGGCAGCGACAGGTTGGCGATCTGGTCGGTCGTGAGGGCGATGATTTGCCGCGTGCTCAGCGCCTGCAGGTCGACGATCTCGATCGCCTGGATCTGGTCGGTGTTCAGCGAGGCCAGCTGGACGGTGGTGAGCGCGCGCACCTGCGCCGTGGTCAGGGCGACGATCTGGTCGGTGCTCAGCACGCCGGTCTGGTCGGTCGTCAGCGAGGCGATCTGGGCCGTGGTGAGGCGCGCCAGGATGGACAGCGGCAGCGAGGCGATCTGGTCGGTGGTGAGCGCGGCGATGGCGGCGCTGCTGAAGCTGGCCAGCGACGACAACGCCGCCAGCTGGGCGCTGCTGAGCGCGGCTTTCTGGTCCGGCGTCAGCGCGGCGATCTCCGCCGTGGTCAGGCTGGTGATCTGGTCGGTGCTCAGCGCGCCCAGCTGGTCGCTGGTCAGCGCCGCGATCTGGCGCGTCGACAGGATGGCCACTTCGGCGTTGGTCAGCGCGGCGATCTGGTCGGTGGTCAGCGTGGCGAGCGCGGCGGTGCCGATGGCGCGCAGCTGGTGCGTGCCCAGCGCGGCGACCTGGTCGGTGGTCAATGCGCGCAGCTGGTCGCTGTTGAGCGCGGCGATCTGGCGCGTCGCCAGCGAGCGCAGGTCGGCCAGGTTCAGGTGCGACACCTGGTCGGTGTTGAGCGCGCCCAGCTGGCGGGTGCTCAGCGCGGCCAGCGTGGCCAGCGCATCGAGCTGGGCATCGTTCAGGCTGCCCAGCTGGGACGCCGTCAGCGCGGCGATCTCGGCGGTGGTGAGGGCGCGCAGCTGGTTGGTGTTCAGTCCCAGCAGCTGGTCGCTGCTGAGCGCGGCGATCTGGCGCGTCGACAGCGAGGCCAGGTCGCCGTTGGACAGCGCGGCGATGCGGTCGGTGCCCAGCGCGGCCAGCACGGCGGTGCTCAGCGCGCGCAATTGCGCGGTGTTCATCGCCACCACCTGGTCCGAGGTCAGCGCGGTGGCCTGGTCGAAGGTCAGCCCGGCCACCTGCGCGGTCGACAGCGCGGCGATGTCGTCGGTGCCGATGGCGGCGATCTGGTCCGAGGTCAGCGCGGCGATCTGCTTGGTGCCCAGCGGCATCAGCGAGGCCAGCGCGGCGATCTGATCGCTGCTCAGCACGGCCAGCTGCACGGCGCTCAGCGCGCGCACCTCGGCGCTGGTCAGCGCCGCCATCTGGTCGGTGGTCAGGGCGCGGATCTGGTCGGTGCTCAGGTTGGCCAGCTGCGCGGTGCGCAGCGCACGGATGTCGCGGGTTTCGATCGCGGCGATGGCGTCGGTGCCCAGCGTGCTCAGCGCGCTGGTGCTGAGCGCGCCGATCTGCGCGGTGCTCAGCGCGACGATCTGGTCGGTGCTCAGCGCGGTCACCTGGTCGCTGCTGATGGCGCCGATCTGGCGCGTGTTCAGCGTGGCCAGGTCGTTCAGCGTGATGCCGCCGATCTGGTCCGAGGTCAGCGCGCGCATCTGGCGCGTCGACAGCACGTTGAGGTAGCGCAGCGCGTCGACCTGGTCGGTGCTGAGCGCCGCCACCTGTTCTTCGGTCAGGGCCGCGGTGTCGGCGCTGCTGAGCGCCCAGACCTGCTCGGTCAGCAGGGCGACGATCTGGTCGCTGGTCAGCTTGTTGACCTGGTTGGCGTCGAGCGCGGCGATGTCGCGGGTTTCGATGGCGCGGATCTGGTCGGTGTTGAGCGCGGCGATGGCGAGCGAGCTCAGGCCACGGTATTGGCCGACGCTGAGCGCGACGATCTGGTCGGTGGTCAGCGCGCCGATCTGCTCGGCGCTGAAGGCGCGCAGCTGGCTGCTGGCCAGCGACGCCAGGTTGGTGGTCGACAAGGCCGCCAGCTGCGCGGTGGTGAAGGCGCCGATCTGGCTGCTGCTCATGGCGGCCAGCGTGGCCAACGCGTTGAGCTGGTCGGTGGTCAGCACGCCGATCTGGTCGGTCGACAGCGCGCCGACGGCGGCGCTCGACAGCGCGGCGAATTGTTCGGTGTGCAGCGCCACCAGTTGGTCGGTGGCCAGTTGCGCCACCTGCGCGGTGCGCAGCGCGGCGATGTCGCGGGTTTCAATCTGGCCGATCTGGTCGGTGGTCAGCAGGTTGAGCATATTGGTGCTCATGCTGCCGTACTGGGCCACGGTAAGGCCGGCGATCTGGTCGCTGTTGAGCGACTGTACCTGCTCGGCGGTCAGCGCGGCCAGCTGGACGCTGGTGAGGGCGACCAGGTCGCGGGTTTCCAGCGCCGCCAGCTGCGTCGTGCTGAGCGCCTGGATTTGCGCGCTGGTCAGCGGCAGCAGCGACTTCAGCGCGATGATCTGGTCGGTGGTCAGCGCACCCACCTGCTCGGCGGTCAGCGCCTGCAGGTCGGCGCTGCTGAGCGCGACGATCTGGTCGGTGTTCAGCGCCGCGATCTGGGTGGTGTCGAAGGCGCGGATCTGGCGCGTGGTCAGCACGGCGAAGTCGCGCGTCTCCAGGCCTTGCAACTGGTCGGTGGTCAGCTGGCTGAGCAGCGCGGTGCTCAGCGCCGCCACCTGGCTGGTGCCGAGCGCGACCAGCTGGTCGGTGCTCAGCGCGTGCAGCTGGTCGGCATTGAGCGCATTCAGCTGGTTGCTGAACAGGGTGCCGATGGTCTGGGTCGTCAGCGCGGCGATCTGGTCGGTCGTCAGCGACTGGATTTGCACGCTGCGCAGCGGCAGCAGCGACTTCAGCGCGACGATCTGGTCGGTGGTCAGCGCGGCCAGCTGCTCCGGGCGCAACGCCACCGCGTCGTTGGTGGTCATCGAGCGGATCTGGTCGGTGCTCAGCACCACCAGCTGGCTGGCGGTCAGCGCCTGGATCTGGCTGGTGGTCAGCGCGGCGATGTCGCGCGTCTCGATGGCGGCGATCTGGTCGGTGTTGAGCTGGCTCAGCATGCTGGTGCTCAGGCCGGCGATCTGCAGCGTCGTCAACCACGCCACCTGGTCGGTGCTCAAGGCCTGGATCTGGTCCGGCGTCAGCGCCGCCAGCTGGGAACTGGTGAGCGCCACCAGGTCGGCGGTTTCCAGCCAGGTCAGCTGGTCGGTGGTGAGCGCCTGGATCTGCAGGCTGGTCAGCGGCAGCAGCGATTTCAGGCCGGCGATCTGGTCGGTGGTCAGTGCGGCGATCTGGTCCGGGCGCAGCGCCTGCTCGTTGGCGCTGCTCAGCGCGGCGACCTGGGCGGTGGTCAGCGCCGCGATCTGTTCGTTGCTGAGGGCGCGCACCTGGCCGCTGGTCAGCACCGCGATGTCGCGCAGCTCGATGGCTTGCAGCTGGGTGGTGGTCAGCTGGGTCAGCAGGTTGGTGGTCAGCGCCGCCACCTGGGCCGTGCCCAGGCTGATCAGCTGGTCGCTGTTGAGCGCCACCACCTGGTCGGCGTTCAGCGCGGCCAGCTGGGCGGTGCCGAGGGCGGCGATGGTCTTGGTGGTCAGCGAGGCGATCTGGTCGGTGGTCAGGCCGGCGATCTGTTTCGAGTTCAACGGCGCCAGCGAGCTCAGCGCGTTGATCTGGTCGGTGCTCAGCAGCGCCAACTGGTCGCCGCTGAGCGCGGCGATCTCGTTGCTGCGCAAGGCGTGCGCCTGGTCGGTGCCGATGCCGGCCAGTTGGGTCTGGGTCAGCGCCGCGATCTGCTTGCTCGACAGCCAGATCAGGTCGCGGGTTTCCAGCGCGGCGAACTGGTCGCTGGTCAACAGCGCCAGCGAGGTGGTGGCCAGGGTGCTGACCTGCAGCGTGCTCAGCTGGGCGATCTGGTCGGTGGTGAGCGTGCCCAGCTGCCATTCGGTCAGAGCGTTGATCTGGCTGCTGACCAGCTGTTGCAGCGCGGTCGACGACAGCGACAGCATCTGGTCGCTGGTCAGCGCGGTGATGGCGCGGGTGCTGATGGCGACCAGCTGGCGCGAGCTCAGCGCGGCGATCTGGTCGGTGGTGAGGTTGCCGATCTGGTCCGAACCGATGCTGTTGATCTGCAGCGTCTGCAGCGCGCGGATGTCCACGGTTTCCAGCGCCGCCACCTGGGCCGGCGCCAGGGCGTTGAGCTGGCTGGTGGTCAGCGCGGTGATTTCGCGCGTGTTCAGCGCGATCAGCTGGTCGCTGCTCAGGGTCTGGATCTGGCCGCCGGTGAGCGCGGCGACCTGGGCGTTGGTGAGCGCCGGGATGCCGTCGGTGGTGATGCCGAGCACGCCGTCCAGGCTCAAATTGGCGATCTGCCGCGTGGTCAGCGCGCGCAGGCCGGTGGTGGAGAGCGCCCCGATCTGGTCGGAGCTGAACGCTTGCATGTCTTCGGTCGTCAGCGTGACTATCTGCGCCGTGGTCCAGCTGGCAATGTTAGCAGTAGTAAATGTTGGAACGAGCGTCGTCATTACAGGATCTCCGGGGCAGCCCCCATCATAGCGCAGAATTGCTTTATGGAAACCAAAAATAAACTGGCTGGCGATTGAATTTCGCTATGGTCCCAGGCCCGCCGGACGCGCCGGCGAGCTTGCCGGCCGGGGTGGGGGCGGGCGTTCGGACCATGTGCGCGGCATCAGCCGCACCCGTTCAATGCCATCCAAAAACAGGTTCTGCACCGGGGTGGCCAGGTAGGGGAGGGTCATGGCGATCACCAGCAAGCCCACCCCCAACGTGATCGGAAACCCGATGCCGAACAAATTCAATTGCGGCGCCGCGCGCGTCAGCACGCCCAGCGCCACGTTGGTAATCAACAACGCCCCAACGATGGGCAGCGACAGCTGCACGCCGGTGCTGAAAATCGCGCCGCCCCAGTCGGCCATCTGCTTGAAGCCGCCGCCGTACACCGGCGACCCCGAGATCGGCAACGTGGAAAAACTCTCCACCAGCGCCGACAGCAGCACCAGATGGGCGTTCACCGCCAGGAACGCCATGGTCGCCACCAGCGACAGGAACTGGCTGATCGCCGACGAGCGGCCACGGGTGTTGGGGTCGAAAAACGTCGCGAACCCCAGGCCCATGGTCAGGCTGGAAATCTCCCCCGCCATCTCCACCGCCGCGAAAATGACGCGGATGGTGAAGCCCATCGCCAGGCCGATCAGCATTTCCTGCATCAGGATCAACAGCCCGGCCAGCGACAGCGGATCGGCGGCCGGCAGCGCCGGCACCGCCGGCGCCACGATCAGCGCCAGCATCACCCCCAGGCTGACCTTGACGCTGGCCGGCACCGAACTGTTGCCGAACAGCGGCGAGGCGGCGATCAGCGCCAGGATCCGGGTAAGCGGCCACAGCAAGGCAGCGATCCACATATTGATATCGGCGGACGAGACGGTAATCATGAGGGTTGCTTACCCACTGTTACATTTCCGCGAAGCATCAATTGGGGCATTCTAAGCGAACTTTTTGGTAAGTTGTAAACTGTTACATGTTGTGAAAACCACTATCCCACCAGCAGCGGGATACCGGTGAAGACTTCACGCATGTAGTCAAGAATCACCGCCAGCATCCACGGTCCAGCCACCACCAGCGCGACGAAAATGCCGACCAGTTTGGGGATGAAGGACAGCGTCTGCTCGTTGATCTGGGTGGCGGCCTGGAAGATGCTGACCACCAGCCCGATGATCAGCGCCACCAGCAGCATCGGCGCGGCGATCATCAGCGTGACCTCCATCGCGTGGCGGCCCATCGTCATCACGCTTTCGGGTGTCATCGCGGCCTCCTAGTAAAAACTCTGGGCCAGCGAGCCGAGCAGCAACTGCCAGCCGTCCACCAGCACGAACAGCATCAGCTTGAACGGCAGCGAAATCACCGCCGGCGACATCATCATCATCCCCATCGACATCAGTACAGAGGCGACCACCATGTCGATAATCAGAAATGGAATGAAGATGGCGAAGCCGATCTGGAACGCCGTCTTGAGCTCGCTGGTGACGAAGGCCGGCACCAGGATCCGCAGCGGCACGTCTTCCGGCCCCTGCAGCGCCGGGCTGCGCGACAATTTGACGAACAAGGCCAGGTCGGCCTGGCGGGTTTGCTTCATCATGAAAGTTTTAAGCGGCGCGGCGCCCTTGTCCATCGCTTCGCTCATGTTGATCTTGTTTTCCTGCAGCGGCAGATAGGCTTCGGTGTAGATCTTGTCGAAGGTCGGGCCCATGACGAACAGCGTCAGGAACAGCGCCAGGCCGACGATCACCTGGTTGGGCGGCGCCGATTGCGTGCCCAGCGCCTGGCGCAGCAGCGACAGCACGATGATGATGCGGGTGAAGGCCGTCATCAGCAGCAACGCCGCCGGGATGAAGGTCAGCGCCGTCATCAGCAGCATGGTCTGCACCGGCAGCGTGTAGTTGGTGCCGCCGCCCGGGGCCGGAGTCGAGGTCAGGGCCGGGATGCCGATGCTGGACTCGGCGCCGGCCAGCAGCGGCAGGGCCAGCGCGGCCAGCATCCACAGCGCCTTGACGGCCGTTGCCGGGGCGATGCCGGACCGCTTATTTGCCATGGCGTTTGTCGATCGTTTGTTTGAACCATTCGGCGAAGCTGGCCGACGGCGGGGCGCCGGACGGGCCGGGCGGCGCCGCGTCGCCGCTGTCCTGGCGCGGCATGGTGGCCAGCGCGTTCATGCGGCCGGGCGAGGCGCCGACCACGATCCATTGTTCGCCCACTTCGACCACCAGGATGCGCTCGCGGGTGCCGACGCTGAGGCTGCCGACCAGCTTGACGTGGCTGTTGCCGCCGCCGAAGGTTTTCGGCCCAAAGCGTTTCATGAACCAGGCCAGGCCCAGCATCAGCGCCAGCACGAACAGCAGCGCGAAGGTGGTCGACAGCAGGCCGCCGCCGCCGGACGCGGTGCTGGCCGGCGGGGTGGGGATGGTCATCGCCAGCGGACCGGGTGGCGCGGCCGGGGTGGCGGCCGGCGCGGCGGCGGGGACAGGCGCACCGGCCTCGGTCGCGGCGGAGGCCGCAGGGGCGCTTGGCGTGGCCGGCGTTTCCGTGGCGACGGCGGCGTGGGCGCCGCCGATGGTGCCCGACACGGTGCGCTGGGCCATCGCGGGCGCGGCGGCCAAGGCCGCCGCGAGGATCAGGGTCAGAGTAAGGCCGTGCTTCATTTATTCAATTTTCGGATACGTTCGGAAGGCGTGATGATGTCGGTCAGGCGGATACCGAACTTGTCGTTCACCACCACCACCTCGCCCTGGGCGATCAGGCAGCCGTTGACCAGCACGTCCATCGGCTCGCCGGCCAGGCCGTCCAGCTCCACCACCGAACCCTGCGCCAGTTGCAGCAGGTTCTTGATGGCGATCTTGGTGCGCCCCAGTTCCACCGTCAGCTGGACCGGGATGTCGAGGATGAAGTCGATATCGTTATGCGTCTCGGTCTTGCTGGGCGTGCTGGAAAAGTCCTTGAACACGGCCGCGCTGGCCGCCTGGGACTGTTGTTTCTCCAGCGCCGCGGCTTCCGCCTGGGCCTGCTCGGCAATCGCCGCGCCCCATGGATCGTCGTCCATGGCCTGGTCGTCTTGATTATCCGACATTATTTCTCTCCTGTATCGCGGTCACCGGCGGCGGTTGCGCCGGTCTTATTTAATATTATCGGCATTGGCGAGCAGTTTCTCCACCTTCAGCGCGTATTGTCCGTTCATGACCCCGTAGCTGCAATCCATCACCGGCACGCCGTCGACCGTGGCCGAGATCATTTCCGGGATGGTCAGCGGGATGATGTCGCCCACCCGCATGTTCAGGATGTCGTCGAAGTTGACCTTGGCCGTGCCCAGCGAGGCGACGATCTCGACCTCGGCGATCTGGATCTGCTGCGTCATCAGGCGGATCCAGCGCTTGTCCACTTCCAGCGCCTCGCCCTGCAGGCTGGAGGTCAGCGAATCGCGGATCGGCTCGATCATCGAGTACGGCATGCAGAAGTGGATCTGGCCGGACACCGATCCCAGCTCCACCGTGAAGGTCGACGCCACCACCACCTCGTTCGGCGTGGCGATGTTGGCAAACTGGGTATTCATTTCCGAGCGGATGTATTCGAACTCGACCGGGTAGACCGGTTCCCACGACTTGGTATAGGCCTCGAACACGATATCGAGGATGCGCAGGATGATGCGCTGCTCGGTCTGGGTGAAGTCGCGGCCCTCGACGCGGGTGTGGAAACGGCCGTCGCCGCCGAACAGATTGTCGACCAGCAGGAACACCAGGCCCGGATCGAACACCATCAGCGCGGTGCCGCGCAGCGGCTTCATGTGCACCAGGTTCAGGTTGGTCGGCACCACCAGGTTACGGATGAACTCGGAATACTTGGACACCCGCACCGAGCCGACCGACACCTCGGCGCTGCGGCGCAGGAAGTTGAACAGGCCGACGCGCAGCAAACGGGCGAAGCGTTCGTTGATAATTTCCAGCGTCGGCATGCGCCCACGGACGATACGTTCCTGGGTGGCCAGGTTGTATGTACGGACTCCCGCGACGTCCTCCTGCTGCTGGACGTCGTCCTGATCGCCGTTGACGCCCTTTAACAGGGCATCGACTTCTTCCTGGGAGAGAAAATTATCGGCCATGACTTTCTACTTACTGAATGATGAAGGATGTGAACAGCACATCTTCGATTTCCTGCGGCGTGCCGCGCTCTTCGAACGGTTCCTTGAGCTGGGCGACGATTTCCTTGGCCAGCGCGATCTTGCCCTCAGGCGTGCTGATGTCCGACGCGTGCTTGCTCGACAGCAGCAACAGCATGCGGCTGCGCACCTTGGCCATGTTGTTCTTGATGTTTTCCTTCTCTTCCAGGCCGCCCACCTCCAGCGTGAACGCCACCTGCAGATACTGGTCGGCGCCGTTCTCGCCCGGTTGCAGATTGACGGTGAACGCTTCCACCGGCACGTACTCCGGCGGGCCGACCGGCTTCTTGGCCTTCTTGCCTTTTTTCGACGGCGCCTCGTCGTGTTCCTCGCCGGCATCGGCTTTGCCGTGCAGGAAGAACCAGGCCGCGCCGCCGCCGACCGCGCCCAGCAACAGCACCACCGCCAGGATGATGATGATCAGCTTCTTGCTGCCGCCACCCGTGGGGGCTTCAACTTTCTGATCGGCTTTCATTTTTGGGTTCGCTTTCAAAGTAGCCCTTGCGTGGTGCGGAAGTGGATCATGACGCCATTATGTCATTATCAGTTGCTGCTGCGCAGTTGGATCCGCTGAAAAGAAGGACGATCCCGCTACTGCTCGACGTTTCCCTAGTGTAACAGACAACAAAAAACCGGGAGGGCGCGGCGCCGGTCCCGGTGGTTCTGGCGGCGTCGTGGGATCAGGCGAAGGTGTCGACCGCGCCGGCCGGCACGCGGCGCTGCGGCGGGGCGCTGCGTGGCGCCTCGGCGCCGTTGCCGCCGTCGTTGCCGAAGCGGGCGCCGCCCCGGTTGCCGCCGCCGTTGCCGTTGCCGGCCTGGGCCGATGCGGCTTGCTGGTTAAAACCGTTGTTCTGGTCCGACATGCCGGCCGACACGGTGGCGCTGCCCAGCTGGATGCCGGCCTCGCTCATCATCTCCTTCAGCCTCGGCAGCGCGGCTTCCAGCGCCTGGCGCACTTCCGGCGCGGCCGAGCTGAAGGCGGCGGTGGCCTGGTCCTTGTTGACGCTGAGCACGACCTGCAACGGGCCGAGGTCGGGCGGATTCAATTCCATGGTGGCGCTCTGCTCGCCGCCGGCGGCCATGAAGACGATCTTCTGGCCCAGTTGCTGATCCCACGCCGGGGTGCCGACCCGGCTGTTGAGCTTGTCGGTCGGCACGGCGGTGGCGGCCTTGGCGATTTCCTGCGCCGCCTTGGCGGCGGTCGGCGCGATGGCGGCCGGCGCGGCTTCCTTCAGCGCGGCGGCGAAATCGGCGTTGGCGCTGGTCTTGGTGGCGGCGGCGGTCGTGGCCAGTTGCGGATCGGCTTGCTGCTGCCGGGTTTGCGTCAGCTGCGGCTGCTCGTCGCCGGCCGGCGCGGCCTTGGTTTCGATGCGGTTGATAACGTCGGCGCCGACCTTGGGCGCGGCGTCGGTGTCGGTCGCGGCGGCGGCATCGAGCGGCTGCTCGGCCGGGGTCGCGGCGGCCGGCCTGGTGTCGGTCTTGGTCTGGGCGGCCACGGCCTGCGGCACGACGGTCGCGGCGGCCGGCGCATCGGCGGCGGCCTTGGCGGCCGCTGCGGCGGCGACGGCGGCCGCGGCCGCATCGGCGCTGGCTTGCGCGGCGGTGGAACCGGCCTGGCCCAGCGCATCCTTGAAGGTGGTGGCGCTCGCTTCGGCGCCATCCTTGGCGGCTTGCACGGCGGAAGCGTCCAGCACGCCTTCGGCGGTCAGCTCGGGAGCGGAGGCCGCGTCGGAGGCACCGGTGTCGGCGGCGGCGCTCGAGGCGCTGGCCGCCAGCGCGGCTGCCGCAGCGGCGTCGGCGGCCAGCGAGGCGGCGCTGGCGCCGGCCGTCGCGGCCGAGGCCAGCGCGCTGTCGGCCGCATCGGCCACCGGTGCGCTGGCCGGCGCCGGCGGCTGATTGAAGGCCGCCACCAGGGCCAGCATGTCGGCCACCGGATCGGCCGCTTGCGCGGCCTCGGTGTCGCTGTCGGCGCCGTCGGCGCCACGGTCGTTGTCGCTGGAGGCGCTCTTGGCCGGCGCCGGGGCGGGCGCGGCGGCGGCCTGGCTGGCGCCGGCGGCGGGCTTGGCCTCGCTGGCGTCGTCGGCCTGCTTGTTCTGTTGCGGCTGGACCGGCTTGGCCGGCGCCGCCTGCTTGGGCGCGGACGAGCGCGAGGCGGCGGGCCGCTCGGCGCTCTTGGCCGGCGCGTTCGCGCCGCCGGCGTTGGCCTGGCGCTGGTCCATCTCGCGCGACAGTGCTTGCTTGAACAGATTATCCGTGCCGGCGCCGCTCAGGTTGAACTTGGTCTTGGAGGCGGCGGTCGCTTCGGCGGTCAGGGAAGGGAGTTGAATGTTCGAGGTTTGCATGGGTCGCGCCGTATCGGTTGGTTAAATGCGTCAGCGTTTGTAATACGCCTGTCGTGCTGCGTGTTCGTCCATCTGCTTCTGGTCGCGCTTGTTTTCCAGCTTGAGCGCGTCGGCGTCGGCCCGGTCGTTCAGGGTCGAGTAGGACATGCGCTTGCGTTCGCTGGCCTGCCAGGCGGTCTTTTCCTGCTCGCTGCGGTACTCGGCGTGCTTGATCATGTCCTGCTGGCCCCTGACCGCCGTTTCCAGCTTCTCGATGAAGGCCTGGAAGTTGCGGTACGCCATCGGCGTGATGCCGGCCGCCTGCGCCGCCACGAATTTCTTCTCGTATTCCTCGCGGAAGCCGAGCAACATCTGGTGCTTCTGCCTGGCCTCGTCGACCGCCTTCAGCGCGACGCCCAGCCGCTTGGCGGCGTCGTCGGTTTCCCGCCGCGCCAGGTCCATCAGAGTTTCAAGTTGCGCTTTGGAAGCCATGATGACCCATTATAAGTAGCGGTTGGTCGCGGCAATCAGTCGAACAGAGAGGTAAGTTGGCCCAAGCTCTCGCCCATGGTCACGCGTTCGGTGATTTGTTGCTGGAGGAAGTTTTCGATCCGGTCATGCAGCTGGATCGCCTGGTCGAGCACCGGATCGGTGCCGGCGGCGTAGGCGCCGACGCTGATCAGGTCGCGGCTGCGCTCGAAGCGCGAGAACAGTTGCTTCAGATGGCGCGCCTTGTTCTGGTGCTCGTGCGAGGTGATCGAGTGCATGGCGCGGCTGATCGATTGCTCGATGTCGATCGCCGGGTAGTGGCCGGATTCGGCCAGGCGGCGGTTCAGCACGATGTGGCCGTCGAGAATCGCGCGCGCCGAGTCGGCGATCGGATCCTGCTGATCGTCACCCTCGGTCAGCACGGTGTAGAAGGCGGTGATCGAGCCGCCGCCCATTTCGCCGTTGCCGGCGCGTTCCACCAGCACCGGCAGCTTGGCGAACACCGACGGCGGATAGCCCTTGGTGGCGGGCGGCTCGCCGATCGCCAGCGCGATCTCGCGTTGCGCCATGGCGTAGCGGGTCAGCGAATCCATGATCAGCAGCACGTTCTGGCCCTTGTCGCGGAAGTGCTCGGCGATCGCGGTGGCGTAGGCCGCGCCCTGCAGCCGCATCAGCGGCGGCGTGTCGGCCGGGGCCGCCACCACCACCGAGCGGGCCAGGCCTTCCTCGCCGAGGATCTGTTCGATGAATTCCTTGACCTCGCGGCCGCGTTCGCCGATCAGGCCGACCACGATGATGTCGGCCTCGGTGTAGCGCGCCATCATGCCCAGCAGCACGGATTTGCCGACGCCGGAGCCGGCGAACAGGCCCATGCGCTGGCCGCGACCGACCGTCAGCATGGCGTTGATCGAGCGCACGCCGACGTCCAGCGTCTCGACGATGGGCGCGCGGCCCAGCGGATTGGCGGGGCGCACGTTGATCGGCGCGCTGTCGGTGGCGTTCAGCGGGCCGAGGTTGTCGAGCGGGCGGCCGGCGCCGTCCAGCACGCGGCCCAGCAGTTCCGGGCCGACCGGCAGGTGGCGCGCGCGGTCGCTGGGGCGGCGCCGTGGGTGGGTGACGCTGCCCGGTTTCGGGATCGATGGTTCGACCGGGAACACGCGGGTGCCGGGCACCACGCCCTCGACGTCGCTTTGCGGCATCAGAAATAGTTTATCGCCCTCGAAGCCGACCACTTCGGCTTCGATCTTGCCGCCGGCCGGCAGCGGGATGGTGCAGGCGGCGCCGACCGCCAGGCGCAGGCCGACCGCTTCCATCACCAGTCCGGCGACGCGGGTGACGCGACCCGAGACCTGCATCGGCTCGACAAAGCCGACCAGCGCGGAGCAATCGTTGAGGTAGGATTTCCAGCGGCCCGCGTGCGGGTTGGCGGGGGTGAGGGTGTCCATGTCAGGCCAGCCAGTCCACTTCCTTGCCGAGCGCATGGCTCAGGCGTTGCCAGCGCGCGGCGGCGGTGGCGTCGATCTGGTTGGTGGCGGTGTCGACCTTGCAGCCGCCGCGGCCGATACTGGCGTCCTCGACCACGCGCCAGCCGCCCTTGTCCAGTTCCTCGCCGATGCCGGCGCGCACCATGGCGGCGTCGTCGGGATGCAGCACCAGCAGCGCCGGCTGTTGCAGCACCGGCAGGTATTCGATGGCGTCGCGCACGATCGGCAGCACCAGCTCGGGCTTGACCTGCAAGGCGTTCTTCAGCATGCCCTTGGCCAGTTGCAAGGCCAGGTCCAGCACTTCGTTGGCGATCAGCTGGTCGGCGTCCTGCAACGCGGTGCCGAAGGTGTCGGCCAGCGCGCGCACCTGTTGCAGCGCTTCGGCGGTGGCCAGCCTGCCGGCCTCGATCGCTTCCAGGCGGCCGGCTTCGAAGCCCTCGTCATGGCCGTCCTTGCGGGATTGCTCGCGGATCGCTTCCAGTTCCTCGACGGTCGGGTATTCGACCGGCGGCGGCAGCGGCGGCCCCATTTCCAGTTGTTCCTGCTGCTCCTGCAACGCTTCCTGCACCCGCTGCTCGGCGTCGAAGTGCGCCTGTTCGGCGTCGCGCTCGCGCTGCTCGGCCTGGCGCAGGGCGACCGTGCTGGGACGCTCGTCGCCGAACGACGTCATCTCCCAGCGCTGGAACGCCGATTGCTGCTCTTTGGGTAACATGGCCATCAGACGAAGGAATCCTCACCTTTTCCGCCGAGCACGATCTGGCCTTCGTCGGCAAGGCGGCGCACGATTTGCAGGATCTGCTTCTGTTGCGTTTCCACTTCGGACAGGCGCACCGGTCCTTTAGATTCCAGGTCCTCGCGCATCATTTCGCTGGCGCGCGCCGACATGTTCTTGAAGATCTTGTCGCGCAGTTCCTGCGACGCGCCTTTCAAGGCGATGATCAGCATTTCCGACTGCACTTCGCGCAGCAGCAGCTGGATGCCGCGGTCGTCGATATCGATCAGGTTGTCGAACACGAACATCTCGTCCATGATCTTCTGCGCCATGTCGTTGTCGTAGTTCTTGATGTTGTCCATCACCGAACCTTCTTGCTCGCCGCTCATGAAGTTCAGGATCTCGGCGGCGGCGCGGACGCCGCCCAGCGACGATTTCTTGATGTTCTCGTTGCCCGACAACAGCTTGGTCAGCACGTCGTTCAGCTCGCGCAGCGCGGCCGGCTGCACGCCGTCCAGGGTGGCGATGCGCAGCACCACGTCGTTGCGCAGGCGGTCGGTGAAGTGGCCGAGGATTTCGCAGGCCTGGTCGCGCTCCAGGTGGACCAGGATGGTGGCGATGATCTGCGGGTGCTCGTTGCGGATCAGCTCGGCCACGGATTGCGAATCCATCCACTTCAGCGATTCGATGCCGGACGCGTCCTTGCCGCCCAGGATACGCGACAGCAACACCGACGCCTTGTCGTCGCCCAGCGCCTTGGTCAGCACCTGGCGGATGTACTCGTCGGAGTCGAGGCCCACGGTGGAGGCGGCCGCGACCATGTCGCGGAAGTTGTCCAGCGTGCCCACCACTTCGTCGTGCGGCACGTTCTTCATGGTCGCCATCGCGGCGCCCAGCTTCAGCACTTCGCGCGGGCCGAGGAACTTCATCACCTCGGCGGCCTCGCTCTCGCCCATCGCCAGCATCAGGATGGCGGCTTTCTGCAGTCCGGTATTTTCAGTCATTTGCGCCTATCCATTCCTTGATGACGTTGGCAACGATGCGTGGATCCTCCACCGCCAGCTTCTTGGCCATGGCCAGGTTTTCGCGGTAGCCGCGCGCGGTGGTTTCTTCCATCTTGCGCAATTCTTCTTCGGCGATGAGGGCCTCGTCCGGACCTTCCTCGACCACTTCCTCCGGCACGTCCGGTTCCGGCTCCGGCGCATTGATCTCGTCGATCTTCTTGAACACCGGGCGCATCATCGGCCGCACGATGCGCATCAGGATGTACAGCAAGACCAGCGCGGTGATCAGGAACTTCGCCAGATCCTTGGCCATCGGCAGGTTGGCCGGGTCGCGCCACCAGTCGGGCGGCGCCTGGAACGGCTTGTCGACGCCGTCGAACGGCGAGTTGGCCACGCTGACGGCGTCGCCGCGATCCTGGTTGTAGCCCATCGCCTGCTTGACCAGGTCGTTGATTTTCGCCATCTCTTCAGGAGTATAGGCCTTGATCGTGACTTTGCCGTCTTTATCCACCAGCCGTTTGTAGTTGACCACCACCGCCACCGTCATGCGGCGCAGGCCGCCCATGCCGCGCTGCTCGTAGCGCACGGTCTTGTCGACTTCGTAGTTGGTGGTCGATTCCTTGTGGGTCGGCGCGTTGGCGGCGGCGGCGGCGGCGGTGCCCGGCGGCGTGCCCGGGGCCGGCGCGTTGGGGCCGGCGGCGCCCGCGACCTGGGTCAGCGGCGCGGTGGCGGTGCCCGGCGGCTGGTTCGACAGCGCGCCCGGAATGCCGCCCGGATTGGCGTTGCCGCCGTTGCCGTTGGTCTCCACGCTTTGCTGACTGCGGATGGCCGAGGCGGCCGGCGGCGAGTTCGGCTTGTAGGTTTCGGCCGCCTGCTCGATCTGCGAGAAATCGACGTCGGCGGTGGCTTCGGCGCGCACATTGCCTTCGCCGACGATGGGGATGATGATCGATTCGACCTGCTTGATGACCTGCAGCTGCATGTCCTTGACATACTTGAGCTGGGTTTCATCCATGTTCTTGGCGTTCAGGCCGGCGCTGCCGTTCTTGTTCTGGTCGGAAATCAGGTTGCCGGCCTGGTCGACCACGGTGACGTTGGCCGGCAACAGTTCCGGCACGCTGGACGAAATCAAATGCACGATGGCGCCGGTCTGCTGCGGATCCAGCATGCGGTTCGGGTGCAGCGTGACGATCACCGAGGCGGTCGGCTTTTGCTGGTCGCGCACGAACACCGACGGTTTCGGCAGCGCCAGGTGGACGCGGGCGTTCTCGACCGGCGCCAGCGACATCACCGAGCGCGCCAGTTCGCCCTCCAGCGCGCGCTGGTAGTTGACCTGTTCCAGGAATTGCGACACGCCCAGTTTCTGGTTCTCCATCAGCTCGAAGCCGACGTTGCCGCCTTTCGGCAAGCCCTGGGCCGCCAGCTTCAGGCGGATGTCGTGCACTTGCTCGGCCGGCACCAGGATCGCCGAGCCGTTGTCGGAAAACTTGTGCTTGACGTTCAGCTTGTCGAGTTCGGCGGTGATGGCGCCGCCGTCGCGGTCGGTGAAGTTGGAGAACAGCACCGCGTATTCCGGCGGCTTGTTCCACAGCCACAGGCCGAGCAGGACCGCGACGATGGCCGCGGCGCCGGCGGCGCGCAGGAAGTTGCGGCCCATCGGCGTCCGGATGAAGGGCACTCGTTCCGCGCCGTCGTCGTTTTGCGGGGCGGCGGTGTCGTTTTGGATTTCTTCCGCTACGGCCATGATGGTGGGTTTCCAATGAGTTTCTGGTGGGAATGAGCCATTATTGCCTGTTTCCGGCGCGGTCAATGCCACGAATAGAGCGCCGTTTATGGCCCTGCTCGGTCCTGGGGACTGGCCCGGTCCACGATATTCTGGCAGCACTGATAGAGCCGTGCCGTATTGTAACGCCGCGCTCGGCCATGTCGTGGAATTTGTTCCACGGCAGCAACAAGACAGGAGTGATGATGAGAACAGGTGGAATCGACGGCAGCCAGATCCAGGCGATGATCGCGCAGTTGAAGGCGCACGCCACGCGCCCGGGCCTGACGCCGCCGGTGATCCAGACCGAGGCGCCGGCCGCGCCCAAGGCGGAGTTCGCCGACGCGCTGAAGAAGTCGCTGGACGCGGTCAACGCCAGTCAGGTCGAGTCCGGCGAATTGAGCAAGAAATTCGCCATGGGCGACGACAGCGTCAGTCTGTCGGACGTGATGATCTCGATGCAGAAGTCGAGCATCAACTTCCAGGCCTCGATCCAGGTCCGCAACAAGCTGGTGTCGGCCTACCACGACATCATGAACATGCAGGTCTGACCCGCTTTACAGGTAATGTCTTTTATGTAACACTGATTCTTTGTCATAAGAGCAAGGAATGCCAGTGTCCCGTCCGATTTATCTCGCCCTGATGCTGGCGCTGGCCGCGCCGGCCTGGGCCGGCACCGACAGCCTGGCGCCCGATCCCAAGGGACTGGCCACCGTCACCGCCTTTCTCGCCAGCGGCGATTGCCCCGGCGCCGTCGGCGCGATCAAGGAGGGCATCAAGTCCCGGCATCCCGCCGTGCTGCTGGTGGCCGGCACCATGTTCGAGGAAGGCGTGTGCGTCAAGCCGGACTGGGACAAGGCCGTCAACCTGTACCTGCTGGCCGACGCCGCCGGCAACCGCTCGGCGATCCCGCGCCTGGCCGCCGGCTACGCCGTGGCCGGCCGCGAGCACGGCCTGGCGCTGTGGTGGGCGGCGCACCGGCCGCTGAACCTGCCGGCCGCCTGCGTGCCGGCCGCCGATCCCGAAAAACAGCAGGACGCCTTCAACGCCGCGCTGGAGCGCATGCCGCCGGCGCTGTTCCAGGCCTGTGTGTACATCGCCGGCGTCACCTACGACGTGATGGCCAACGTCGAATTCCCGCCCGACGCGGCGCGCTACCGCATGTCCGGCACGCTGGCGATGGAGTTCATTCCGGCCGAAGGCGCCATCAACTGGCGTTATCTGCGGCGCGGCGATGTCGAGCGGCCGTCCGGCGTGCGCGACATGGGCAAGGAGCAGTTCGAGGAACACCGCATCGAAAACAGCCTGATGACGTATGTGAAGCAGAAGGGCAAGGCGGCGCTGGCGCGCTATGCGCAGCCGGCCGGCATCGATCCGGCCTGGCGCGTGCGCGCCACGCTGGCGTTCGAGTAGCGCTTAGCCGAGGCCGGCGATGCGGGCGTTGCGCTCGCGCTCCAGCTTGGTGATGTAGCGCTGCACATAGGCCAGCATGCCGCGCGGGATGTTGACGAACTCGCAGCCGAGGCGGCGGTTGGTCTTGTTGTTGAGCAGCGTCAGGTCCAGCGAGTTGCGCACGTGCAGCTCGGTCTTGACCTGGCCGATCTCCGGCAGGTCGATGCTGCAGCCGGCGTAGGTCTTGCCGATGGTGTCGCCCAGGATCATCTTGTTGTCGAGGATGGCGATGCCGCCGCAGCTGATGTCGGCCAGCGGGAAGGTGGTGCTGCCGCCCAGCTCGGCCGGCAGCGGGATCACCACCCGCACCGGGTTGCTCACCGGCGTCGAGATGCGGTAATACTCGCGCCGTTGCAGCCGGATCAGCGTCGGTGGGATGGCGATCTTGAACGCTGGGTTGCCTTCGAACACCGCCGCCTCGATCAGGTCGGCCGCGAACAGGATGCGCACCTTGTCGAGCGTGGTCTCGAACGACAGCCGGCGCGAGCCCAGGATGCGCTGGTTCTGCTCCTTGTCGATCGAGCAGTCGAGCAGCACGCTGTTGCCGGCCTCGTCCACATCCAGGATCGAGGTCACGCAGACGTCCGATTCGCCCTGGATCAGCATGCGGATCAACTGGTTTTTTTCGCCGATACCGCGTAGCAGGGAGAAAATCTCCTTCCGTGATTCGACTTCAAAATCGTGCCAGTTTTCCAATTCCGCATCCTGAAAGTGTGGGTACATCTGTCGCCAGTCAAATCAAATTTCGGTCAAGGGGATGCTGGTGTCGGGCGGCGCCGGGAGCGGCAGGCCGGACTTTTGCGCTGATTCAATATGATATAGCCATGCCAACAGTTCCGCAATCGTACGATACAGCGTGGGCGGTATTTGTTGGTCCAAATCTATATCCATGAGCAAAGAGACAAGTTCCTTGGACTCATGGATGAACACGCCGGCTTCCTGCGCCACGCTGATGATCTGTTCCGCCACCAGGCCGCGTCCCTTGGCCACCACCCTGGGCGCCGGGGCGCCGGTTTCGTAGGCCAGGGCCACCGCCTGCTGCAGCGGCCGGCGCGTCGACTCATCCGTCATCGCGGTCCCCCTGGGCGATGCTCAGCGACGACAGCGGCGCGCCGGCCGCCTCCATCGCCGCCTCGAGCGCGCCGGCGTAGGCGCGCAGCGTGACGGCGGTGTCGTCGCTGCCGGTCTGCACCTGGATGTGGACCTGGCCACCGATCAGCGTGACCGAGGCCGACACCGTGCCCAGCGCCGGGAAGCGGAAGCGCACGCCGCTGCGCCAAACTTGCTCCGGCTCGGCGTCGGCGCCGCCTTCGTCCTTGCGGCCGTCGCGCTGCTCGCGGCGGATCTCCCATTGCATCGGCTGGCCCGGCCAGGCTTGGCCTTGCCATTGCACCCGGCCTTGCTCCTGGGTGTGCAGCTGCTGGTTGATCATTTGCGCGGCGCTCAGGTCGGGGCCGTTGGCGGCGGCGCGGGCGGCGTTGTCGCCGCCCTGCGCCAGGCGCTGCATCTGCGGTTCGCGCATCAGTTCGGGCAGCGTGCGTTCGCCCTTGACCCATTGGGTGACGTGGGATTCGTAGAACAGGCCGCTTTGCGAGATGCTGTTCTGCAGTTTTTGCGCCAGTTCGGCGGTGTCCGGCGCGGCGTTGCCGAACAGCGCGGTCTTGCCGATCAGCGCCAGTTGCGCCGCCTGGCCGGTCTGGACCGCGCCCAGCACGGTGGTCAGCGCGCGCGCGGTGCTGCTCAGCGTCGGCGCCGGCGTGCTCGGATCGAGGTCGGGCAGCTCGGCGGCCGGGGTCAGCGGCGCCTTGCCCAGCAACGTCGCGGCCAGGCTTTGCGGCTTGACGGCGTCGGCCGGCACGGCGGAACCGGCGGCGCCGGCAGCGGTCGCCGCGTTGGCTGCGGTTGCCGCTGGGTTGGCCGCCGCATTGGCCGCCGGCTGGCCGGCGGTGGCGGGCAGGGCGGCCGGATTGGCGGCGCCATTGGCCGGCGCGGCGGCGCCGGGCTGTGCCGCCGGAGCAGGCCGGCCCGGCTGGCCGGCGGGCGCGGCTTCGCCGGCGCCGGCGCCCGGACGCGCGCCGGCCGGGGGGGCGGCATTGTTCGGCGCGGCGCCGGGCTTGAGCTGGCCGGGCAGGGCGGGATCGGCGTCGGCCACGGTGCCGCCGTCCGCGCCCGGCGTCGCCGCTGGGTTGGCGGCGGGCGATGCGGGGGCGCCCGCCTGGCCGGTTTGGCCGGGCGCGGCGGGCGGGGTGCGGCCGGGGACGTACACCGCCGAGCCCTGCGACGGCAGCGGCGCGGCGGCCGCCTCGCCGTCGGCATACAGCACGGTGGGATTGCCGCCGGCGGGCGCGTTGGCCAGCTGGAAGGTGGGACGGGGATTGGCGCTGAGCACCGTCAGCGGGATGTCGGCGCCGACCTGGGTGCCGGGCGGCAGCATCATGCGCACCGCGTTGTCGGCTACCCGGACGATGAAGCTGCCGTCCTTGACGCTGGAGATCACCTCGGCGGTGACGGTCTGGCCGACCATGCCCTGCAGCGCGCGCTGGAAGGCGGCCTGGCGGCCTTCGCCGACCGCCGCGCCCGCACCGGCGCCGTCAGCCGGGGTGAGCGGCGTGACGACGGCGGCGTCGAGGCGCGGCAGCACGACGCGCGCCCGCTTTAGACGCTGCCGTAGGCGTTGACCACGCGCCGTTCAGTGCCGGTGGAGTTGATCAGTTTGGACAGTTGATGCATCCACGGCATGGTCAGGTCGCGGATCCGGCGATCGGCGTTGAGCATCTGGCGGATCAGTTCGATCTTGCGTTCGCGCTCGGCGCCGCTCATCGGCAACGGCGTTTCCTGCGCGCGCAGCGTCTGCACGTGGGCGGCGCAGCGCTGCTCCAGCAGCACCAGCGCGTCCCAGTCGCTGCGGGTGGCGGCCTGCACCATCTGCTCGGTCAGGTCGGCCATCGCGGCGTACACGGATAAAACATCTTGAATCGTCATCATGGATCAGGCGCTCGCGAGATTGGTGGGTTGGGCGCCGGTGGCGGCGGGGGTATCGGCGATCGCGTTCCAGGCGTCGCGCAACTCGGTCAGCAAACGCTGCACTTCCTCCAGGATCGCTGGATCGTTGTTGATGTTGGCGGTCAGCAGGCGCCCGCTCATGTACTCGTACAGCGCGTCCAGGCCCTCGGCGATTTCGCCGCCGGCCTTCTTGTCGAGCGCGGCGCGCAGCCCGCTGTCGATGATCATGATGGCTTTGGAGATCGATTTGCCCTTCTCGCCGATGTTGCCGCTGCGAATGCCGCCGAGGGCGCCGTTCAGCGCCACCAGCGCGCCGTCGAACAGCATCACGATCAGCTTGTGCGGACTGGCGGCGACCACGCCGGTTTCCATGCCGACCTTGGCATAGGCGTGCACGCCGGTTTGTCGAGATCCAAACATACTCTGTCTCCTGTTAATGAGTCCGCGGTCAGGCTTTGGCCATGGCCGCGAACTGTTGCGTCAAGAAGGACGCGGTGGTATTCATGCTGGCGATCGAGGTGTCGAGCGCCGTGTATTGCTTGCGGTAGCGTGCTTCAATGTCGGTCAGCCGCGCGGCGAAGGCGTCGCGCTGCTTGGTGATGTCCTTGACCGTATTGTTCAGGCCGGTCGTGCGGCTGGTGATCGCGCCGGTGCTGCCCAGGTAGCCGGCCGCCAGGTTGTTGAGCTGGTAGGCGTAGCCCTGCGAAAAGCCGATGGTGCCGCGCGAACCGATGGCGTCGCCGGTGATGGTCAGCTTCAGGCCCTCGACCGGGGCGCCGGGGCCGCCGGTCAGGTTCTGGCCGTCGCCGGTGGCGGTGTAGCCGCCGATGGTGCCGGCTACGTCGACGCCGTCGACCGAGGCGCCGGCGCCGAACACGTCCGACACCGCCGTGCCGGTGGCGCTGGCGATGTGCAGGTTGGACTTGGCGCCGTAGCGGGTCGAACTCAGCTGGAGCATGCCGTCGTCGCCGATGGTGGCCGAGACGGTGGCGCCGGCGCTGGAGAACGCGCTGACGCCGTTGATCGACGATTGCAGCATGGTCTGCAGCTGGCTCGGGTTGTAGCTGCCGGCCGGCAGGGTGATGGTGGCGGTGTTGGCCAGCGTCGCCGGCTTGGTGTCGTTCAGCGTGACGGTCCAGGTGGTGTCTTCGGCGATCACGGTCTCGGCCGGCAGCGCCACGGTGCCCTTCAGCGTGCCCTGGGTGGCCAGCTGGGTGATGTCGACCCGGTAGTCGCCGGCCTGGGTCTTGCTGGTCGAGCTGGCGAACTTGACGTCGGCATCGGTGCCGCGCCCGACCGCCGCGAACAGGCCGGCGATGTCGTTGTAGTTGCTCTCGATCGCCTTGCCCAGCTTGCTGGTGTCGAGCGTCAGCGTGCCGTCCTTCTGGAACGAGACGCCGATCTGCGACAGATTGGTCAGGCTGGTGCCCTGCAGGCCGGTGATCGAGCTCGACAACTGGCGCCGGATCGACGCCTGCAGGTTGCGCACGGTCGAATCGCCCAGCAGCGCGCCGCCGGTCTTGGTGTCGGCGTTGTAGCCGCTGAGGTCGGTGATCTGCTTGGTCAGGTCGTTGTAGGCCTTGACGAAGCCGGTGACCGACGCGGTCAGCGCGGCGGTGTCCTTGGACACGGTCAGCGTCGAGCTGCCGACCTTCAGCGCGCTGATGGTCACCCCCGGCACCGAGCCGGAAATGCCCAGGCTGGAGCTGGTGAAATCGATGCCGTCGACGGTGCCCTTGGTGTTGGACGCGGCCGCCTTCTGGCTCATGTTTTGCGCCCCGGCCGGATCGTAGGCCAGCAGCTTGCTCAGTTCCTCGTCCGGCGCGCTGCCGCCCGAGCCGGACAGCGTGATCTTCATGGTCGAGCTCTCGCCGGTGGCGGTCGAGGTCAGCACCAGCCGGTTCGGGGTGGCGTTGGTGCCGGTCGAGCCGTCCGAGACGATGCGGGCGGTGACGCCGAAGTTGCCCTTGTTGATCGCCGCCATGATGCCCTGCAGCGTGTTGTTGGAGCTGTCGATGACGATGTTGCCGCTGGTGCGGCTGGAATCGGCGGCGAAGCCGGCGCCCAGGTAGGCGCCGCCGACGCCGGCGCTCAGGCCGGCCCCGGCCGGGTTGGTGCCGCCCACGGTGATCGGGCTGCCGCTGGCGGAAATCAGCGAGATGGCGCCGACCTCGGTGGTGGCCGAGCCGATGTTGGCGGCGCCGGCGGCGTTGCCGATGCCGCCGCTGACCGTGCCCGAGACGCCCTCGGCGATGGTGATGTTGCTGCCGTCGGCGTTGGTGAAGGCGAGGTCGCCGCCGGCGGCGGTGCCGCTGACGGTGATGTTGGCGTCGGCCAGGGCGCGGGTGATGGCGGTGTTGCCGGTCAGCGCGGCGTCGATCGAGGCGGCGCTGACCGCGCCGGCCTCGCCCGGGGCCACGCCGCTGGCCTGCACCGCGATGTTGACGCCGCCCACCGACAGCGCGTAGGTGCCGCCGGCGCTGGTGTCGATGTCGCCGTAGCTGGCGAACAGCGTGGCGTCGGTGACGGTGGCCGAGGCCTTGGCCGAGACGCCGGTGGTGGCGCTCTTGGCGTTGATGGCGTCGGCCAGCAGGCGCGCGCTGCGGGTGGTGCCGTCGGTGGCGATCGCGGTGTTGTTGATGGTCAGCGCGCCGGTGGTCAGGCCGCCGCTGCTGAGCGCCTTGTCCAGCTTGGCGCCGCTCAGGCCGAAGCTGCCGCCGCTGACGGTGCCGAGCGCAAAGTTGATCGTGGTCTTGCCGCCCAGGCCGATGGCGGCGGTGGTCGACTTGTAGCCGCCCGAGGCCAACGTCTGCGCCTGCGCGATCTGGGTGATGTTGACCCGGTAGCTGCCGGGCTGCGCGGTGCCGCTGGCGCTGGTGGTGAAGATCGAGTTGTCGCCCGGCGTGGCGCTCATGGTCTGGAAGCCGGAGAGCGAACTCAGGCTGGAGAGCGAGGACTGGAAGCCGCCGAGCGCGCTCGACAGGTTGCCGAACGCGGACACTTGCGCCAGATAGCTGGCCGATTTCTTGTCGAAATCGTTCAGCGGCTGCGATTCCACCGACATCAGTTTGCTGACGATGGTGTTGACGTCGATGCCTGAGCCGATGCCGGGTGAAGAGATGCCCACGTTGTGCTCCTAAGTAAAGCAATAATATAAGACAGTATCGGCAGAATCAAACCGGACTTGAGAGGGGGGAATACCGGCCTGTTCGGTCAAAGCGGAAAAAACAGGCAGCGGTGGGTCCGACGGGCATCCGGCGCGGGGCGTGGCCCGAGAGATTCGTCAGGTCGGCGCTCCCGGAACAGGATGCCATAAGAAAAGAAAAAGCGGCGCGCGCTGGGCGCGGCCGCTTCAGGCGGTTTGCTGGATCAGCAGACCGGTGCTGGACTTCGATTCCAGCGCCTTGGCGATTTCCAGCGCCTCGGGGGTCGGAATCTGCCGCAGCACTTCCTTGGTGGTCTGGTCAACCACCTTGACCACGGTGCGCTTGCTGTCGGTGTCGACCGAGAACTCCAGGCCCTGCGACTTGGCCTGCGACGACTTGTTCAACTGCGACACGGCCTCGTTGACCTGGGCCAGCGACGGCGCCGCGGACGGCGCCCTCACCGCGGCGGCGGTCTCGACGGCGGTGGCCGGTGCGCGCGCGGCGCCCTGGGCGAGCGCCGCGTCGGTGCCGACCGGGGTGCGGTCGGCCTGGCGGGCCGAGGTGGCCGAGCCTATGGTATCGATAGTCATGATGCTTCCTTTGTGAAAAATCCCCGACGGATGAAATCAGTCGGGGAACCTGGTCAGGACGGCGCGGGTGGGCGCCGTCTCATCCCCGGATTTTAGCCACGCAGCAGCGACAGCACGCCGTTCGGCAACGAGTTCGCCTGGGCCAGAATCGCGGTACCGGCTTGTTGCAGGATCTGGCCGCGGGTCAGGCTCGCGGTTTCCGCAGCAAAGTCGGTGTCCTGGATACGGCTACGCGAGGCCGACAAGTTCTCGGTGGTCGTGTTCAGGTTCGAAATGGTCGAGGCGAAACGGTTCTGGATCGCACCCAGCGCGGCGCGGTTGCTGTTGATCTGGTTCAGCGCCGAGTCGATGGTCTTCAGTGCCGCGTTGGAGCCGGCGACGGTGCTGACGTCCAGCTTGGCCACCGCTTGCAGGTCGGAACCGACCGCGGTGCCGGCGGTGCCGCCGATGATGGCGGTACCGGTCGAGGCGATCGAGAAACCGCTGTCCGACGAGAACGACAGCGTGCCGCCGACGGTGACCGAGGCCGGGGTGGCCGTGGTGCCGCTGTTCGGAATCGCGATCCCGGTCGACGGTACTTCAGCCGTGGTGCCGTTGGCCGGGGTCGGCGCGCCGGCGATCAGGGCGGCGCCCAGACCGGTGGCGGTGTCGGCCAGCAGGTTGTTCAGGCTGATGTCGTCGCCGTTGCTGTTGTTCAGCACCAGCGAGGTGGCGCCGCTGGCGCCGTCCTTCTTGACCGACGCGGTGACGGCGGTGGTGCCGCTTTGCGCGTTGATCGCCTGGGCCAGGGCCGACAGGTCGCCGCCGACCACTTTGGCCGAGATCGTCACCGGCTTGGAGTTGGCGTCGTTGGCCTTGGAGTTGGCGCCGCGCAGTTCGAACTGCACCGAACCGTCGGTGATGCCGGTGATGGTGGCGGTGGTCGAAGCCTGGGCGCTGACGCCGGTGGTGCCGCTGAGCGAGTTGATGTTGGCGGCGATCTTGCCGGCGCTGGCGCCGGCGGTGACCAGCAGGTCGGTGCTGATGCCGGCGCCGGACTTGATCGACAGCGTTTCATCGGCGGCGATGTTGTTCTGGCCGTCGGTGGCGCCGCCGGCGATCGGCTGCGACAGGGCGCTGGTCAGGGTGTTGCCGGTGGCCGACTTCAGGGTGTTGTTGCCCAGGTCGGTGGCCTTGGCCGATTGCACGCCGATGTTGATGGTCTGGCCGGAGTTGGCGCCGACCTGGAACTGGGCCGAGGTCAGCGAGCCGTCCAGCACGTTCTGGCCGTTGAACTGGGTGGTGTTGGCGACGCGGTTCAATTCGTTCGACAGCGCCGAGACCTCGTTCTGGATCGATGCGCGGTCGGAATCGGAGTTGGTGCCGTTGGCGGACTGGACGGCCAGTTCACGCATACGCTGCAGCAGGTCGCCGGCGGTGCTCAAGCCACCCTCGGCCGTTTGCGCCAGCGAGATACCGTCGTTGGCGTTACGTGCGGCCGTGGTATTGCCCCGGATTTGCGACGTGAAACGCTCGGAAATCGCCAGACCGGCGGCGTCGTCCTTGGCGCTGTTGATGCGCAGACCGGAGGACAGGCGTTGCAGCGAAGTCGACAGCGAAGCTTGCGAGGTGGTCAGGTTACGTTGCGAATTCAGCGAGGAAATATTGGTATTGATGACTTGTGCCATGATGTTTCTCCAAACAGGTACTTCATTGTGGGCTGGATGCCTCAGTTCCCCTTGGTCTGTCTCCGTGTTCCGAGACAATCAAACCGCAGTTGTAGTCACTAACGGTTGCTCTGCGGGAAAATTTAGGGTTGGAAACACGACTAAATTTTATCTTTCAGGGCTAAAGTTCGCTTCGCCTTCCCGTTTAAACGACCGCGCGGCGCGAATCTTTAGGGTAAAAATAATTATATTTCGCGCCGTGTGCGGACGAAAAAAAAGCCCGGCGGGCGCCGGGCTGGGGGCAAACAGGACCGCAACGATGTCTAATCGGCCACCACCACCCGGTTCTTGCCGGTCTGCTTGGCGGTGTACATGGCCTTGTCGGCCCGCTTGACCAGCTCGGTCTGTTCCTCGTTCGGGCGGCGCAGCGCGACGCCGGCCGAGAAGGTGATCAGCACTTTCTCGTTGTCGTGCAGGAAGAAGTGCTTGGTCAGCTCGCGCTGCAGCCGGGTCATCGTGCTCGCGGCCGCCTCGACCGTGGTTTCCGGCATCAGGATCAGGAATTCCTCGCCGCCGAAGCGGGCGATCACGTCCATCGAGCGCAGCGTGTCCTTGACGATCTTGACCAGGTGCTTGAGCGCGGCGTCGCCGGCGATGTGGCCGTAGGTGTCGTTGAGCTTTTTGAAATCGTCGAGGTCGAGGATGGCGATGCACAGCGGCGTGCCGCGGCGGTCGGAGCGCGCGGTCTCGCGCTCGAACACGTCGTCCAGGCCCCGGCGGTTGAGGCTGCCGGTCAGCTGGTCTTCGCGCACCAGCTCGCTCAAATGCTGCAGCTTGGCCTCCAGCGTGTGGATGCGCTGTTCCGCGTCCTGCACCTCCTGCCGCGCCAGCACCATCTTGTCGCGCGCCTTCAAGGCCTCGCTCTGCACCAGCCGGGTTTCCTTGAGCACCTCGTCGAGAATGCTGTTGAGTTCGGCGATATTGTCGGCCTTGCTGATCTTTTCCGAATAGCCGCCGATCTTCTCGTGGAAGTCGCCGGTCGACGCCGCCACTTGGCCGAGGCGGTCGATGAAGGTCATCATCATGTTCTTGACGGTGAGCTTGACGTCCGACAGGCTGTGCTTGAGCTGGCCCTGCTTGTAGATGACCTCTTTCAGGCTGCGCGTGGCTTCCTCCAGCGCGCGCACGTCGAGCGGGCCGGCGATCAGGTTTTGCACCGCCTCGATCTGGCCGCGCAGCCAGCTGTCGTCGTCCAGCAGCTCGCTGACGTTTTCCAGCAGCAGCTTGAACAGGCGCAGCAGCAATTCCTGCTGTTCGCCGCTGTCGCCGCCGCGCAGCTCGATCTGGAAGCACAGTTGCTTCAACCGCAGCGCGATCTCGGCCAGCGCCTCCTCGCTGTGGGCCAGCTTGGTGGCGGCGCCCAGCGATTCGGCCTCGGCCACCAGCACCGGCGCGCCGGACAGCAGCGAGGCCACGGCGAAGGTCAGGGTGCGGCTCAGCAGTTCGCGCAGGGTGCGGGTTTGTTCGTCCTCGGCCGCCAGGCCGGCCACTTCGATGCCGCCCTTCTTGCCGACGAAATGCTTTTCCACCAGCTGCGACAGGGTCTTGGCGTAGCCGTCCCAGTCGCGCGACTTGACCGCGCGGTTGAAGCGGCGGCCGAAGTCGGCCAGGTCGCCGCTGTTCTCGGTGAGCCGGGTGGCGAACTGGCTCAACACCGATTCCGGCCCCGGATCGACGCTGCCCAGCGGCGCGGCCGGCGCGGCGGCGGCCGGCTCGGCGGCGACGCCGGCGATTTCGTTGTAAATCTCGCGGTAGGCTTCCGGCGTCGGCGCGATGCGGCGCGTGGCGAGGCGGCGGAAGGCCTCGCGCGCGATCTCGGCCGGATTCTGCTCGGGCGTGGTGGGTTTGCTGGACATAGTGCAGGCGGCCTCTTTAGGGATTCTCTATTACACCATGATAAGTCATTGTCCTGGACGGCATAGCCTGAATAAAGGGCGGGAAGGCGTCTTTCATCGCAGCATTAAACGTGTTCGATCCGGCAAGGCGCGCGCGCCGCCGCGCCGCCTTATTCTATCAATTGATTCTTGATCGCGTAGTGCGTCAGTTCGGCGCTGTTTTTCAGCTTCATCTTGACCAGCAGCCGGGCGCGGTATTCGCTGACGGTCTTGACCGACAGCGACAACTCCTTGGCGATCACCCCCACCGTCTTGCCGGAGGCGATCATGGTCAAGGTCTGGTACTCGCGGTCGGACAGCGTGTCGTGCGGCGGCGCCTCGTGGTCCTCGCCGACGTGGTTGGCCAGTTCCTGCGCCAGCGCCGGGCTGATGTACTTGAGGCCGCCGGCCACCTGGCGGATCGCCGTCACCAGCTCGCGCGGCGCGCTCTGCTTGGTCAGGTAGCCGGACGCGCCGGCCTTCAGCGAGCGGATCGCGTACTGGTCCTCGCGGTGCATCGACAGCATCAGCACCGCCAGCTCCGGTTTTTCCTTCTTGATCTGCTTGAGCACCTCGATGCCGCTGCGGTCCGGCATCGAAATGTCGAGCAGCATCACCTGGCACTCGGACTTGCGGAACAGCTTGATGGCGTCGACGCCGTTCTCGGCCTCGCCGGCGACCACGATGTCGCGCGTCTCGGCCAGGATCTGTTTCAAGCCCTCGCGCACGATGGCATGGTCGTCGGCGATGAAGACCTTGATGGTGGCTTTTTCTGTCATGTGAATCTCTGAACCCTGGTGTAAATTTCGCGCCCGCGCGCCGTGAGGCGTGCTATTTCGCGGCGGAAATGTTTTCTCCAGCTATTGTAGCGCCAGCGGCGGCCGCGATGAGGCTCTCGCGTGCGGTATCTTGCTTAATTTTAATCGCGACCACGGTGCCGCCGCCGGCGGCGTGGCTCAGCGTCAACGTTCCGCCCAGCGCGCGCGCCCGTTCCGCCATGCCGCGCAGGCCGAACGAGGCCGGCTTGCTGCGGTCGGCCGGGCGGATGCCGCGTCCGTTGTCGCTGATTTTCAGGCTGACGTGGTGGCGCAGCCGCGCCAGCTTGACCGTCACCTTGCCGGCGTGAGCGTGCTTGGCGATATTGGTCAGCGCCTCCTGGGCGATGCGGAACAGCGCCGTGGCCTGGTCGTTGTCGAGCGCGATCTCGCGCTGGTTGGCGCTGAACTGGGCCTCGATGCCGCTCTGCCTGGCGAACTCGCCGACCTGCCACTCCAGCGCCGCCACCAGGCCCAGGTCCAGCAGCGCCGGGCGCAGGTCGAGCGAGATGCGGTGGATGGCGTCGATGGTGCGGTCGACCAGGGCGTCGACGTAGTCGGTCTTGTCGCGCAGCGCCGGGTCGGCGCCGGCGCCGCTGCTGTCGATGCGCGCCGCCAGCATCGCCAGCGCCATCTTGATCGCGGTCAGGTTGCCGCCCAGCTCGTCGTGGATCTCGCGCGCGATGCGGGTGCGCTCCTGTTCCTTGACGCGATCGGTGTGGGCGCTCAGCTCGGCCAGGCGGGCGCGCGAATGGCGCACCTCCATCTGCTCCTGCTTGCTCTCGGTGATGTTGGTCATGATGCCGTCCCAGCGCACCGCGCCGTCCGGCTGCGCGTGCGGGGTGCAGCGCAGGTTGATCCACTTGACGTCCTTCCACGCCTCGACCCAGATCCGGCCCTCCCAGTTCCAGCTCCACAGCGCCGTGGCCGACGCCTGCATCGCGTCCTGGTAGGATTTGCGGTCGTCGGACAGGATCAGTTCCAGAAAGCGCTCCGGGTGCTGGCGCAGGTCGGCGGCGGTCAGGCCGAGCAGCGCCTGGCAGCCGTCGCTCAGGTAGGGAAAGCTGACCTTGCCGTCGGGGTGCAGCGCGAACTGGAACACCAGTCCCGGCGTGTTGGAGACGATGGCGTCGAAGCGGGCGCGGACTTGTTCCAGCTCCTCGGCCATCGCCTTGCTGTCCTTGTGTTGTCGGGATGCCGCGGTCATGGTCTCTTTAATGGTGGGGTCAGGCGCGCCAGCGGGCGCGGAAACGTTTCAGCAGGCGGCGGAAGCGCGCGGTCCAGCTGCCGGGGCGCGGCGCGGCGTGCTGGCGCCAGTGGCGGAAGGCCTTGGCCAGCGCCGTCACTTCGCGCCAGGCGGCGGTGGCGCGTAGCCGTTCGATCCAGCGCTCCTTAAGCGCCAGAAACCAGGTCAGCAGCGCGGCGAACCAGACGATCGACAGCAACACCGGCCGCGTCAGCAAATACAGCCGCGCCACCGCCGCCGCGCCGCCCAGCTTGGCCAGCACGATCACCAGCAGCCCGGTGAGCGGATAGCCGTTGGCCATCGCCCACAGCGCGATCAGCTTGACCGGAAACAGCAGCGTGGCCGGCAGCACGAACAGCACCAGCGCCGCCTTCGGGCCGAGGCGGCAGATCCAGGCCTCGAGCCGGTGCAGCGGCGGCCAGGCGGCCAGCCGGCTCATGCCGCGCATGCCGAGCTCCCACAGCCAGTCTTCCAGCAGCAACAGCAGGGCCGCCAGATACACCAGCGGCGCCAGCAACCAGCGTTGGAATCGGTAGAATGGTCTCATTGTGGGCAGCGTTGTTCCTTAGGCATCATGATACGTGAAAGACGTTACAATAGGCCGCATGAATAAAGCATTTGTCAAAGAGTCGGATCAGGACGAGGATGAAGAGGCGGCGGCGCTGGCCTTGGCGATCCCGGCCGGCTCGAAGAACTACATCCGTCCGGAAGGCTATCAGCGCATCAAGGACGAGCTGCTGCGGCTGATCGACGTCGACCGGCCGGAAGTGGTGCGCATCGTGCATTGGGCCGCGTCCAACGGCGACCGGTCGGAGAATGGCGACTACATTTACGGCAAGCGGCGGCTGCGCGAGATCGACCGCCGCATCCGTTTCCTGACCAAGCGCATGGATTCGGCCGCGATCGTCGACCCCAGCGTGCATCATGGCAGCGACCAGGTGTTCTTCGGCGCCACGGTCACCTACAGCAACCAGCATGATGAAACCCGCACCATCACCATCGTCGGCATCGACGAGCTCGATCCATTGAACGGCAGGATCAGCTGGGTGGCGCCGGTGGCGCGCGCGCTGACCAAGGCGCGCGAGGGCGACACCATCACCTTCCAGGCGCCGCACGGGGTGGAGGAGCTGGAGATCCTCGAAGTGAGCTACCCGGCGCCGGCCGCCGATTAAGCAAGGCGTTTGAGCGTGGTCAAGCTGGTGTGTCCGGCGTTTGCTATGTTGGCGGCATACTTCCGGGAGACATGCCATGCCACGCGCTTCGAGAGCATTGCTGTCAGCGGTGCCGCTGCATGTGATTCAGCGTGGGCATGACAGGCAGCCGTGCTTTTTTGTCGATCATGATTTTCATGCGTATCGGGAATGGCTGCATGAGCAGGCGTTGTCGGTTCAGTGCAGCGTGCATGCGTATGTATTGATGAGTAATCACGTGCATTTGTTGCTCAGCGTGCCGGACGCGCCGCGTCTGGCGGCGATGATGAAGGGCGTGGCGCAGGCTTATGCGCAATATCTAAATGCGCGGCAGCGGACCACCGGCACGGTGTGGGATGGACGGTACAAGAGCTGTCTGGTGCAGACGGAGGGATATTTCCTGATGTGCCAGCGGTATATTGAGCTCAATCCGGTGCGGGCGGGAATGGTGCGTTTCCCCGGGAATTACAAGTGGTCCAGCTATCGGGCGAATGCCGAAGGCCGGCACGACGCGCTGGTGGCGCCACATGCGATGTACCAGCGTCTGGGGCGGGATGCCTCGGAGCGCAGGCAGGCGTACCTCCGGCTATTTCAAGAAGCCTTTACCCCGATACAGATCGAACAGATTCGCGCCGCAGGCAATCGGGGTGGGGTGTTGGGGGACAAACAGTTCATCGCCAGCGCAAAACCTGCCCCGCAACCTTAAGCGATACGCATGATGTACCGCTTAAGGGTCAGACCCCGTACGGGGTCTGACCCTGCCTGGCAGTGCGGGGTAGCGCTAGCTGCGCTCGCGCAGAATGCGGTTGACGCCGGCCACGCGGCGCACGTTGCGCAGCAGGCCCGCCAGGTGCACCCGGTCCTTCACCTGGATGGTGAAACGCAATTGGTGCAGCACGTGTTCCTTGTCCTCGTCCATGCCGACATAGATGATGTTGGCGTCCGATTCGCCGATCTCCGCCGCCACCCGCGCCAGGATCCCTTTTTCGTTGTTGATCAGCAGCTTGATGCGGCTGTCGAAACGGCGGTTCAGCTCGGTGCCCCACTTGACCGCGATCCAGCGGTCCGGCTCCTTGGCCTTCTGCCGCTTGGCCAGCGTGCAGTCGAAGGTGTGCACCAGCAAGCCCTGGTCGCGGCGCAGCTGGCCGATGATCGAGTCGCCCGGGATCGGCAGGCAGCACGGCGCCAACTGCACCGAGACGCCTTCGCTGCCGCAGATGGTGACCGGGTCCAGCTCTGCCGCGCTGTTGTGGTCCACCGGCGCGCTGGCCGATTCGCCGCCGCGCAGGCCGAAGATGTGCCGCGCCACCAGCGCCGCCATGCGCTTGCCGATGCCGATGTCGGCATGCAGCTCGTCCATCGACTTGGCGCTCGATTCGTTCAGCAGCCGTTCGATCAGGTGCTCTTCCAGGTCGGACTGCATGCCCAGCGACGATAGCGCCTGCGCCAGCAACTGCTGCCCCAGCGTGATCGATTCCGGCAGGTTGATGGTGCGCAGATGGTGGCGGATCGCCGAACGCGCCTTGCCGGTGCGCACGAACGACAACCAGGTCGGACTCGGCCGCGACGACGAATCGGTCACGATCTCGACGATGTCGCCGTTGCGCAATTCGGTGCGCAGCGACGCCGGTTCGTTGTTGATCGTCACCGACACCGTGTGGTCGCCGATGCCGGTGTGGATCGAGTACGCGAAGTCGATCGGCGTGGCGCCGCGCGGCAGCGCGATGATCTTCGATTTCGGCGTGAACACGTACACCGAATCCGGGAACAGGTCGACCTTGACGTGTTCCAGGAATTCGGCCGAGTCGCCGGTCTGCTGCTGGATGTCGAGCAGCGATTGCAGCCACGCATGGGTGCGCTGCTGCAGGTCCGACATGTTCGCGTCGCCGTTCTTGTACAGCCAGTGCGCGGCCACGCCGGATTCGGCGGTGCGGTGCATTTCCTGGGTGCGGATCTGGAACTCGACCGGCGTGCCGTACGGGCCGATCAAGGTGGTGTGCAGCGACTGGTAGCCGTTCAGCTTGCGGATCGCGATGTAGTCCTTGAACTTGCCCGGCATCGGCTTGTACAGCGAGTGCAGCGTGCCCAGCGCGACATAGCAATTCGGGAAGCTGTCGACCACCACGCGGAAGCCGTACACGTCCAGCACCTGCGAGAACGACAGGTGCTTGCTGCGCATCTTCTTGTAGATGCCGTACAGGGTTTTTTCGCGGCCGTAGACCTCGGCCTCGATCTCCGCCATCGCCAGCGTGTTCTTGACCGACTCGAGGATTTTCTTGACCACCTCGCGCCGGTTGCCGCGCGCCGCCTTCACCGCCTTGCCCAAGGTGCGGTAGCGCATCGGATACAGGTGCGAGAACGACAGGTCCTGCAGTTCGCGGTAGATGTTGTTCAGGCCGAGGCGGTGCGCGATCGGCACGTACACTTCCATCGTCTCGCTGGAGATGCGCGCCTTCTTGGCCGGCGCCATCACCTCCATGGTGCGCATATTGTGCAGGCGGTCGGCCAGCTTGATCAGGATCACGCGCACGTCGGACGCCATCGCCAGCAGCATCTTGCGGAAGTTTTCCGCCTGCGCTTCGATCTGGCTCTGGAACTCGATCTTCTCCAGCTTGGACAGGCCGTCGACCAGATTGGCCACCGGCGCGCCGAAGCGTTCGATCAGCTCGTCCTTCTTGACGTCCTGGTCCTCCATCACGTCGTGCAGCAGCGCCGCCATGATCGCTTGCGCGTCGAGTTTCCAGTCGGCGCAGATCTCGGCCACGGCGATCGGATGCGAGATGTACGGCTCGCCCGACTTGCGCACCTGGCCGAGGTGCATTTCGTCCGAGAAGCGATACGCTTCCTTGACCTTTTTCAGGTCGGCGGCGGTCATGTACTCGGCGAGTTTTTCGGTCAGGTGCGTGACCGAGGCGACGCCGGCGGTCAGGGTGGGCGTGGCCAGGGGCGACGAAGAAATCACAGGCGGGGCGGGGGCTGGTGCGGATGAGGCGATGGTGGAGACGGTGCTATCCCCTGCGTTTGCTCCGGACACGGCTGCAGCCGGCGCTTTGGCCGGCTGTTTTGCCCTGGCGGGCTTGCCGCTAAGTGTCGGATCGGCAGGGATCGGATTCATACGTGTGCGTTCCGTCTAATGAGAATGTCTAATACTACTGCTAAACCACATCATTCACATTATTGGGAACGCGGGCCCAACTTACATTGGGACCTTTTTCAGCATTTCGATACCCACTTTGCCGGCGGCGATTTCGCGCAGCGCGACGACGGTCGGCTTGTCCTTGGCTTCGACCTTCGGGGTATGGCCTTGCAGCAGTTGGCGTGCGCGATAGGTCGCGGCCAGCGTCAGCTGGAAACGGTTAGGAATATTTTTCAGACAATCTTCAATTGTAATGCGGGCCATCTTAACTCCTAAAATCTTGTGTATTTATTCAGCGTGGATACCCAGTTGGGCAAATAGCGAGGCGTTGCGCGCCGCTTGTTGCGCAAACCGGCAACGGGCCGCTCTCACAATCGCCGTCAGTTCCGACAGGGCGACTGCAAATTCTTCGTTGATGATAGCATACTCGAACTCCGGAGCGTGGGCGATTTCGCCGCCCGCCGCCAGCAGCCGTTTGGTGATCACGTGCGGTTCGTCGGTGGCGCGTTTATTCAGGCGTTCCTCCAGCGCGGCGATCGACGGCGGCAGGATGAAAATGCCGGCCGCCTGCGGGAATTGCTTCTTCACCTGGCGCGCGCCCTGCCAATCGATTTCCAGCAGAATGTCGGTGCCGGTCGCCATCTGTTCTTCCACCATCAGGCGCGAGGTGCCGTAGTAATTGCCGTGCACTTCGGCCCACTCGAGGAACTCGCCGGCCTTGGCGCGCGCGACGAAATCCTCGGCGCTGGTGAAGTAGTATTGCTGGCCGTGGGTTTCGCCCGGACGCGGCGCGCGCGTGGTGGTCGAGATCGACAGCTTGATGGTCGGCTCCTGCGCCAGCAGCGCGTTGACCAGCGTCGACTTGCCGGCGCCGGACGGCGCGACCACCATGAACAGGCTGCCCGCGAATGCGTTGGTTGAACTCATGTCTATCCCTCAAAAACGTAGACGGGCGCGCGATGTCGTCGCCCAAAGACGTATTTTACCAAGAGCAAGGACAGCCATCCAATTTACAGCAAGGTGAGCAGATGTTGCGCCGCCGCCGGCGCGCGTTCCTTGGCGCCGTTGATGAAGTAAACGTAGACCTCGCCCGACTTCGCCTCTTGCTGCCATTGCCTGGCGGTGGTGGCCCACTGCTTCAATGCCGGCTTGGTGTAGCCGGTGGCGATGCCGCTTTGCGCGTCCATCAAGCGGGCGTAGACGAACTCGCCGGTGACGTCGGTGAAGTTGGGATATTTGGGCGAGTCGGTGATCACGGTGGCGACCTTGTACTTGCGCGCCAGCTTCAGGTAGTCGTCGCACAGGAAACTGTCGTGGCGCGCGTCCAGCACGTGGCGCAGCTTGCGCGTGCCCAGCTTGGGCGGCAGCAGCTTGAAGAAGGCTTCGACGTCGGCGGGGTCGAACTGCTTGGTGGCCGCCAGTTGCCACAGCAGCGGACCGAGCTTGTCGCCCAGTTCGTTCAGGCCGCTGTCGATGAAGCGCTCGATCGACTCGCCGGCCTCGGCCAGCACCTTGCGGTTGGTGGCGTAGCGGCTGGCCTTGACGGCGAACATGAAATCGTCCGGTGTGCGCGCGGCCCAGGAGGCGAAGTGTTCCGGCTTGGCGGTGCGGTAGAAAGTGCCGTTGATCTCGATGCTGGTGACCTGGCTGCTGGCGTATTCCAGCGCCTTTTTCTGCGGCACATCCTTGGGGTAGAAGGTCTCGCGCCACGGCGCGAACTCCCAGCCGCCTATGCCCACCCGAATCTGTGCCATGCGTCTCTCCTTGCAAGTCGATGCGGTGATGATAGCGGTATTTTCACGGCGGCCCTTTTCGATTCGGGAAGCGGCCCCATCATGTTGGTTTCCTCCACTCTAGGGACTGTTTATGAACGATCTGATCGTCGTCGCCACCATCACCGCCAAGGAAGGCAATGAAGCCATCGTCCGCGCCGCGCTGGAGCGCGTGGTGCCGCATAGCCGCGCCGAAGCCGGTTGCCTGCGCTACGATTTGAACGTGGACCTGGGCAACCACGCCAGCTTCATCATGCTGGAAGCCTGGCGCGACGAGGAAGCGCTGGCGGCGCACGAAGCCACGCCGCATTTCCAGGAACTGGTCGCCAGCATCGGCGGCAAGGCCGACATCCAGATCGTCAAGCTGAACCAGCTGGTCTAAGCTCAGTCCGGCGTGAAGGCCTTGGCGGCGGCCAAGGTGTCCAGCGCTTCGCGCAGCAGCTTGATCTTGCCGTTTTCAGCGACCAGGCGGCCGGCGTAGGTTTGCTTGTAGAGCTTGCCGGTCGACAGCACCTTGGCCTCGACGCTGTATTCGCCGAAGGCCTGGTCCTCGCCGTCGATCAGCAGTTCGATGTCCTTGAAGCGGAAGTCCGGCACGTTCTTCAGCAGGCCGGCGATGAACGATTCGATCGCGACCGGGCCGACGGCGCGCGCGTTGATGCCCAGCGATTTCAAGGACGGCAGTTCCAGCACGCCGTCCTCGGCGAACAGCGCCGCTGCGGCGGCTGGATTCTGGATGTTGGCGAGGTAGTCGTTCAGCAGTTTGGTGGCGGTTTTCATGATGTCGCTTTCTGGAAAGAGGAAGAAGTGAGATCACTTTAACGCCGCCTCATTATTTGATAAATGGGATGTAAACGAATACCTTGTGCATACAGGTGAATAATCCCGCAGGCGTATCCGCGTTTTCGACGTCCTGCTCCCCGGATCCGGCATTCCGTCCCAAACTCGTTTCAGCTCCCCGCGCATTTGCCTACACTGGCGCCACCTTGATAATGTGGAGGAGTGCGGCATGGCCCAAGCGACCAACTGGATGTGCGGATTACTCATGGCGTTGCCGTTCGCGGCGCAGGCGCAGATCGACCTGACCACGCTCGACCGCGACATGGCAGGTCCCCGGGCGCAGATCCTGGTGCTGGGCACGGCCCACCTGAGCGGCATGCCGGCCGGCTTCAAACCGGGCGCGCTGGACGGCGTGATCGCGCGGCTGGCGGCGTACAGGCCGGAGATCATCACCATCGAAACCGAGTCCGGCGAGGAATGCGACCTCGCCGCGCGCCATCCGGCCAAGTACGGCCCCGACTACTGTCCCCCGACCGACGCCGCGCAGGCGGCCACCGGCCTGGACGTGCCGGCCGCCATCGCCCAAGTCGACAAAACCCTCAAAGCCTGGCCGGCCGAAGCAACCCCGGCGCAGCGGCGGCGCCTGGCCGCGACCTTCCTGGCGGCCAACGACCGCGCCTCGGCCTACGTGCAATGGCTGCAACTGCCGGAAGCCGAGCGCCGCGCCGGCGACGGCATCAACCCGGCGCTGCTGGACGCGCTCGACAAGGTTAGCAAGCGCAACAACGAGAACTACCTGGTGGCCGCGCGGCTGGCCGCGCAACTGGGCCTGCAACGGGTGTACGCGGTCGACAACCACACCGGCGACCGCATCGACGTGCCCGACATCAAAGCCTTCGTCCGCTCGATCGAGTCGGCCTGGGCCGAGGGCGGCGCGGCGATGAAGGCACAGGACCAGCGCGACGGCGAGCTGTCGCAGGCGCCCGACTTGCTGCCGCTGTACCGCGCCCTCAACCAGCCGGAAGCGCTGCGGGTGCGCGCCGACGCCAACGTCGGCGCCGCCATGCGCGGCAAGTCGCCGCAAGGTTATCCGCAGATCTGGGTGGCGGGCTGGGAAATCCGCAACCTGCGCATGGTCGCCAACATCCGCGAGACTTTCCGCGAACGCCCCGGCGCGCGGGTGCTGACCATCGTCGGCGCCACCCACAAGCCATGGTTCGACGCCTGGCTCGGCCAATTGCAGGGTGTGGACATGGTCGACGCGGCGGCCGTGCTGAAGTGAGGCCGCATCAAAACAAAGGGAGCCGAAGCTCCCTTGAGGTTTATTCCAGGTTCTGCACCTGTTCGCGCATCTGCTCGATGAGCAGCTTGAGCTCCATCGACGCGTCGGCCAGTTCCTTGACCGAGGCCTTGGCGCCCAGCGTATTGGCTTCGCGGTTCAGCTCCTGCATCATGAAATCGAGGCGCTTGCCGACCTGGCCGCCTTTTTTCAGAATGTGACGGGTCTCGGTCAAGTGCGCCGACAGACGGCCCAGTTCCTCGGCCACGTCGATGCGGATGCCGTACAGGATTACTTCCTGGCGGATGCGTTCCAGCGCGTCCTGGCGCGACAGCGCCGAATTCGAGCCCTGGCAAGCCAGGCCCAGCGCGTCCTGCATGCGCTCGACGGCCTTCTGCTGAAAGGCTGCGACCACCTGCGGGATCAGCGGCGTGATGCGCTTGACGATCACTTCCATCGCCTCGATGCGCGAAGTCAGCATCGCTTCCAGCGCCGCGCCTTCGCGCTGGCGGCTGATCACGAAGGCTTCGACGGTGCGGGCGGTCAGCGTGGCGACGTCGGCCTGCAGCGATTCCTGGCCGATCTGCGCTTCCTCGATGACACCGGGCCAGCGCAGCAGTTCGGCCACTGACATCGTTTGCACGCCGGGGAAATGGGTGCCGACTTCGGCCTGCAAGCGTTGCAATTCAGTCAATAACGGCAAATTCAGCGCCTGGGCGCCGGTGGTGGCCGCCTTGCGCCCGAAGCTGAGCCGCAACTCGACCTTGCCGCGCGTGATCGCGGCCATGATCGCGGAGCGCAAATCGGGTTCAAGCGCGCGCAAATCGTCGTTTATTCGAAACTGAAGATCCAAAAACCGAGAGTTAACACTCTTGATCTCGATAGTCAGTGTCCCCGCCGCACTTTCACTGGTGGCGACCGCGTAGCCCGTCATACTGGAAATGCTCAATGGATATCCCCGATTTAATCTTTACAAAACAGTGATTTATCCACACAATCCGGGTGTTGAGGCGAGGAGCACTATGGCTGCACAGAACAACGCCCCGTTACCAGATGGTCTGGAAATTGCTGGATATCGCATTGTAAAGAAAATTGCGTCCGGTGGGTTCAGTATTGTTTACCTGGCGTATGACACCGACGGCGTCGCGGTCGCAATCAAGGAATATTTACCCAGTTCACTGGCCTTGCGGCAAGAGGGCGAACTGGTGCCGGCCGTCTCCAAAGCCAATCTGCCGGTGTTCCGCATCGGTTTGAAGTGCTTTTTCGAGGAGGGCAGGGCGCTGGCCCGCATCGCCCATCCGAATGTTGTCAGCGTGCTCAATTTCTTCCGCGCCCACGACACGGTGTACATGGTGATGGCCTACGAGTCGGGCCATTCCTTGCAGGAGCATATCCAGCGCCAGCGGACCAAGGGCAGCAAGGTGGGCGAAGCCTTCATTCGCGCCATCTTCACCCAGGTGCTGAAAGGGCTGCGCGAAGTCCACGCCAACAAGCTGCTGCACCTGGACCTGAAGCCGGCCAATATCTACCTGCGCACCGACGGCACGCCGATGCTGCTGGACTTCGGCGCCGCGCGCCAGACCGTCAACAACGACATGCCGACGCTGACGCCGATGTACACTCCCGGCTTCGCGCCGCCGGAGCTGTACACCAAGACCGGCGGCCTGGGGCCGTGGTCGGACATCTACAGCATCGGCGCGTCGATGTTCGCCTGCATGGTCGGCTCGCCGCCGCAGCCGGCCGACCAGCGCAAGACCGAGGATAAAATGGCCGGCCATTTTGAAAAGCTCGAAGGCCGCTATTCGCCGGAGCTGGTCAAGCTGGTGCGCTGGTGCCTGGAGATCGATCCGCTGGAGCGGCCGCAAAGCCTGTTCGCGCTGCAAAAAGTGCTGCAAGTGCCGGTGGCCCTGGCCCCCGAGGCGTCGCCGCCGCCGCAAGGCATGATGAATAAGCTCGGAGACGGCCTGCGCGGCCTGGTGGGACGCCTGGGCGGCATCGCCAAGCCGAAGGCCAAGGCCGGCCCGGACACGTTGGTCTAACTAGATAAAGGCTGCACCATGCAATTCTCCGTGTATCAGGAAAGCCACATCGGCGGCCGCAAGGTCAACCAGGACCGCATGGGCTACAGCTTCACCCGCGACGCGCTGCTGCTGGTGCTGGCCGACGGCATGGGCGGCCACCTGCGCGGCGAGATCGCCGCCACCGTCGCGCTGCAAACCATCTCCGCGCTGTTCCAGCAGCAGGCCACGCCCTACGTCAGGAAGCCGGAGCGCTTCCTGGAGGAGGCCTTCATGGCCGCGCACAACGACATCCACCAATACCGCGCCGTGCACAAGCTGCCGGAGACGCCGCGCACCACCATCGTCGCCTGCCTGATCCAGCACAACACCGCCACCTGGGCGCACTGCGGCGATTCGCGCCTGTACTGGATGCGCGGCGGCGAGATCCTGGCGCGCACGCGCGACCATTCGCACATCGAAAGCCTGATCGCCAAGGGCATGGCGCAGCCGTCCGAGCGCGCCACCCACCCGGACCGCAACAAGCTGTATAACTGCCTTGGCGCCGACAGCCTGCCCAAGGTCGAGGTGTCGAGCGGCGGCGGCATGCTGCCGGGCGACGTGATGCTGTTGTGCTCCGACGGCTTGTGGTCTATGCTGCCGGACGACGACCTGGCGCGGCGCATGCAGAGCCAGACCGTGGTGCGCGCCGTGCCCGACCTGCTGCATACCGCGTTGGAGGCGGCGGGCAGCGCCAGCGACAACGTCACCGCGCTGGCCATCATGTGGCAGGGCAGTTCGATCATCGACGGCATGGGCGCGAGCACCATGGCGGCGGCCGAATTGTCGACCGTGATCTCGACCGAGGCGCTGCCGGAGAACCTGCACAGCACCACCATTCACAGCGTCCCGGGCGTCGACGCCTTCGATGAAGATGAAATCGAACGGGCGATCGCCGAGATCCGTGGCGCGATCGAAAAATCATCCCAGATACTTAAATAAGGAATACAGCATGACCTTTGAATCCCGTCCTAGCGGCCGCGCCGTCGATGCGCTGCGCACCCTGCGCCTGACCCGCGACTACACCAAGCACGCCGAAGGCTCGGTGCTGATCGAATGCGGCGACACCAAGGTGATCTGCACCGCCAGCATTGAAGACAAGGTGCCCGGCTTCTTGAAGGGCAAAGGCCAGGGCTGGATGACGGCGGAATACGGCATGCTGCCGCGCTCCACCCACACCCGCATGGATCGCGAAGCGGCGCGCGGCAAGCAGTCCGGCCGCACGCAGGAAATCCAGCGCCTGATCGGCCGCTCGCTGCGCGCCGCGTTCGACCTGGAAGCGTTCGGCGAGCGCACGCTGCACCTGGACTGCGACGTGATCCAGGCCGACGGCGGCACCCGCACCGCGTCGATCACCGGCGCCATGGTCGCCGCCTACGACGCCTTCTCCAAGCTGGTGGCGCGCGGCGCGGTGCCGGCGATTCCGCTCAAGCATTTCGTGGCCGCGATCTCGGTCGGCGTGTATCAGGGCATGCCGGTGCTGGACCTCGACTATATCGAGGACTCGGGCTGCGACACCGACATGAACGTGGTGATGAACGATGCCGGCCACTTCATCGAAGTGCAGGGCACGGCCGAAGGCGCGGCCTTCGACCGCGCCGGCATGAATCGTTTGCTCGACCTGGCTCAAGGTGGAATTGCCGACTTGATCACATTGCAGAAGCAAGCCTTGGGCATCGCGGCCTAGGCGGAAACCGCTCACCCCGCACGGCCACGACCTGGGGTCAGACCCCGTACGGGGTCTGACCCCGACTGTTCGGGGTAAAAGGTTTAAAATGACGGCCGCTGTCCACCATTTGAACCCGCACACCCATGACCCAACGCCTGATCCTCGCCTCGAACAACGCCGGCAAACTGAAAGAATTCAACGCACTGCTGTCCACCGTGGGCTTTTCGGTCCACGCGCAGGGCGAGTACGACGTTCCCGAGGCGGATGAACCTTTTCACACCTTTGTCGAAAATGCACTGCAAAAAGCCCGCCACGCTTCACGGCTGACCGGGCTGCCGGCATTGGCGGACGATTCCGGCGTCTGCGTCAACGCGCTGGGCGGCGCGCCCGGCGTGTACTCGGCGCGCTTCGCCGGCGAGCCGAAGTCGGACGCCCGCAACAACCAGAAAATGATCGCCGACCTGGCCGCGCACGCGGACAAATCGGCCTACTACTATTGCGTGCTGGTGTTCGTGCGCCACGCCGACGATCCGCAACCGGTGATCGCCGACGGCCGCTGGAACGGCGAGATGATCGCCGATGCGCGCGGCAACGGCGGCTTCGGCTACGACCCGCACTTCTACATCCCGGCGCTGGGCAAGTGCGCCGCCGAGCTGACGTCCGAAGAAAAGAACGCCATGTCGCATCGCGGCCAGGCGCTGCGCGCGCTGGTAGAGAAATTGAAATGATCCCGATTAAAATCGCCGGCTCCACCGGCAAACGCAGCGCGCCCACCGCCGACATCAGCGACGCTGCCGGCGTCGCCGCCAAGTACCTGCAGGCCGGCTCGCTGAACCTGACCGCGCTGCCGCCGCTGTCGCTGTACATCCACTTCCCGTGGTGCGTGAAGAAGTGCCCCTACTGCGACTTCAATTCGCACGAGGCCAAGGACGGCCACACCTTCCCCGAACAGGAATACCTGGACGCGGTGCGCGCCGACCTGGAGATGTCGCTGCCGCTGATCTGGGGCAGAAAGATTTATACCATTTTCATCGGCGGCGGCACGCCGAGCCTGATGTCGGCGGCGGGGCTGGACCGCCTGCTGTCCGACGTGCGCACGCTGCTGCCGCTCGACAGCGACTGCGAGATCACGATGGAGGCCAACCCCGGCACCTTCGAGGCGGAGAAGTTCAAGTCCTACCGCGCCAGCGGCGTGAATCGGCTGTCGATCGGCATCCAGAGCTTCAATGAGCGCCACCTGAAGGCGCTGGGCCGCATCCACGACGACAACGAGGCCAAGCGCGCGGTGGAAATCGCGCTCGACAATTTCGATAATTTCAACCTGGACCTGATGTACGCGCTGCCGTCGCAGACGCTGGAGGAAGCGCGCCAGGACGTGGAGACGGCGATGGCCTTCAAGCCGCCGCACCTGTCGCTGTACCACCTGACGATGGAGCCGAACACGCTGTTCGCCAAGTATCCGCCGGCGCTGCCGGACGACGACGCCAGCGCCGACATGCAGGACCTGATCGCCGAGCTGACCGCCGCCAACGGTTACCAGCAGTACGAGGTCTCGGCCTACGCCAAGACCGGCCATCGCGCCCGCCATAATCTGAATTATTGGGAGTTCGGCGACTATCTCGGCATCGGCGCCGGCGCCCACTCGAAGATCTCGTTCCCGCACCGCATATTGCGGCAGGCGCGCTACAAGCAGCCGAAGGCGTATATGGAACAGGCGCGGCTTGGCGCACCGGTGCAGGAGGAGCACGAGATCTCGCGCGACGACATGGGCTTCGAGTTCATGCTCAACACCTTGCGCCTGCACGGCGGCTTCGATCCCAACCTGTTCGCCGAGCGCACCGGCTTGAGCCTGAACGCGATCGAGAAAACCCTCAACGAAGCGGAAGCCAAGGGCCTGCTGTACCGCGACTACAAGCTGATCAAACCGACCGAGCTAGGCCAGCGCTTCCTGAACGATCTTCAGGAAATGTTCCTGAAGGCTTAGAACTCTTCCCAGTCCTTGTCGCCGCCGACGGTGGCCTTGAGCTTGGCCGGAGCCGGGCGTGAGGCCAGCCGTGGCGCAGGTGCGGGCGACCGCGCCGGAGCGGGGCGCGCGGCGCGGGCCGGCGGCAGCGAAGCGCGCGGTTTCTGCGGCGCCGCCAGCATCGGCCGCATCGCCACCTCATTCCCCAGCTTGAACGAAGACGCCACTTCCGACAGCCGCGCCGCCTGTTCCTGCATGCTGGCCGCGGCGGCGGCGGCTTCCTCCACCAGCGCCGCGTTCTGCTGCGTCACCTGATCCATTTGCGTGATCGCGGTGTTGACCTGGTCGATGCCGATGCTTTGCTCGCTGCTGGCCGACGTGATCTCGGCCATGATGTCGGTGACGCGGCGCACGCTGGCCACCACATCGTTCATGGTGCTGCCGGCCTGCTGCACCAGCTTGGCGCCGATGTCGACCTGTTCGACCGAATTGCCGATTAATTCCTTGATCTCCTTGGCCGCACCGGCCGAGCGCTGCGCCAGGTTGCGCACTTCGGACGCCACCACCGCGAAGCCGCGACCCTGCTCGCCGGCGCGCGCCGCTTCCACGGCGGCGTTGAGCGCCAGGATATTGGTCTGGAACGCGATGCCGTCGATGACGCCGATGATGTCGACGATCTTGCGCGCCGACGCATCGATATTCCCCATCGTATCGACCACCTGGCCGACGATGGTGCCGCCGCGCTCCGCCACGTCCGACGCCGCCTGCGCCAGCTGGTTGGCCTGCTTGGCGTTTTCCGCGTTCTGCCGCACGGTCGAGGTCAGCTCCTCCATCGACGACGCGGTTTCCTCCAGCGAGCTGGCTTGTTCCTCGGTGCGCTGCGACAGGTCCATATTCCCGGCCGCGATTTCATTCGACGCGGTGGCGATGGTGCTGGTGCCGACCTGCACCTGGCTGACCACATTGCGCAGCGAGTCGTTCATGCCCTTCAGCGCCGTCATCAGGTCGCCGATTTCATCCTTCTGCGTCGCGGCGTTGAAGTCGGTGGTCAGGTCGCCGTTGGCCACCGTCGAAGCGATATCCACCGCCGATTGCAGCGGCACCGTGATCGAGCGCGAAATGAACCACGCCGCCACCGAGCCGATGGCGACCATCAGCGCGGCCAGGATCATCAGCAGCATATTGCTGCGGTCATTGGCGGCGTCGATGGCGTGGGCGGTATCGTCGATCGCCTTGCGCTGGTGCGCGAGCAAATCCTTGACCTGGTTCTGATAGGCGCCGGCCGCCGGCGTGAACACCTCCTTGAACAGGCGCTCGCCTTCGGCGGCGTTGCCGGCCTTCTTGGCGTTCATCACATCGGTCTTGGCTTTCTGATAGGCGTTGCGCAGCGAGAGCGCGCTCTCGTACATCTTGCGTTCTTCGTCGCTGGCCACCAGTTCCTTGACGGTGTCGAGCAGCGCCGTGCCTTTCTTGGTGCTGTCGGCGATGACGTCGGCGAAAGTCACCGACAGCGTTTCATCGGTGCTGCGCGCGATCAGCGCGGTGCGGGCGATGGCCGAATAAATCAGCACATACCAGTCGGAGACGATGCGCTCCTTGGCCAGCGGCTTTTCCATCATCAGCTTGGTGGCGGCGGCGTTGCTGCGGGCGTTGACCAGCGCGACCGAGGTGGCGAAGACGGCGAGTAACAGGACTAGGGCGAAACCGGCGGCGAGGCGGGTGCCGATACGCATGTGCGACAGAAAATTCATGATGTTCACTCCGATGAATCAGGCGAAATCCAGCTTGCGGGGCTTTTAGTATGCACCCGCCGCCCGGCGGCGGTCATGTGATTTTCTGTGGTTTTGTTGTTTTTGAGAACAATTAGAACGACTGTGCCTGATGCAGGTCCGGCTTCTCGCACCAGCGGGCGAAGGCTTCGGCCATGCGTTCGCTCTCGGCGATGGCGCGGGTCCAGTCGCGGTTGCGGCCGGCGTGGTCCTGGCCGTAGACGGTGAAGTCCTTGCGGTCCGGCAGTTTGCGGTTCGGCAGCGTGGCGACGAAGTCGGGCGACGGCGAGACCAGGATCATGTTGTCCAGGGCTGCATCCTTGGCGCGGCGCCATGGCATCGATTTATCCAGCCAGCCGGGCACGATGTAGTCGTTGAAGTGCGGGTACAGCACCAGGCCGGGATCGCGCTGGTAGGGCAGGTGCAGATGGTAGTCGATCAAGCCGCCGTCCCAGTAGGCGCCGTCGGGCGCGCCGGCGATGCCGGTGACCGCCTCCAGCACCAGTGGGATCGAGCCGGAGGCCAGCAGCGCGTCGCGCAGGTTGTCGGTGGAGAGGCCGACGAACTGGCCGGCGAAGGCGTCGAAGCCGTCGCGCAGCCAGGCGGCGTCGTCGCGGGCGTCGTGGAAGATCACGCGTTCCATCGACGCGGCCAGGCGTTGTCGCGACACGGCGTTGTTGGCGGCGGCCATCAGGAAGCCGGCCGTTTCGCGCCAGCGGGCACCGTTGGCGCGGCCCAGCGCGCCGATGCCGCGCACGGTCAGCACGTTGACGTGGTGGTGCGGATGGTTCAGCGCCTCGGCGGCGCGGCCGTCGAGCAGTTCGTCGAGCAGGGCGCGGCAGGTCTGGCTGACGTAACTGGCGGTGACTTTGTTCGGATAGCGCTGGCCGGCGTACAGGCGCGCCAGCCGTTTGTGGGCGGCGACCGGATCGTCGAAGGCGGAAGCGGCCATGCGCCAGGCGCCGATGGACGCGCCGACGAGGCGGCGCCGGCGTGGCGCGGCCCTGAGGAAATCGCCGAACAGCCAGCAATCGAGGCCGTGCAGGATCAGGCCCTTCGGCCCGCCGGCGGCGGCGGGGACGATGGCGATATCGTCGGCCCGCACGCCTTCGGCGGCGATGCGCTGGCGGGCGCGCTGGCCCAGGCGGATGGTGATCATATGATTAGGCGGTGTCAGTGCCGACATTCGGACACGAGCTCTACCGTAACGTTGTTACGGTAGAGCTCGTGTCCGAATGTCGGCACTGACACCGAGGTTGTTTATTTTAGGCCTCCGCCCAGCGAGCGATAGAGGTCGATCGCGGAGGTGGTGCGCAGCAGGCGCGCTTGCACCAGCGTTTGCTGCGCGCTGAACAACTCGCGCTGCGCGTCCAGCACGTCCAGCGAACTGGCGACGCCGTTGTCGAAGCGCAGTTGCAACAGCTTCAGGCGATCCTCCTGCGCTTCCTGCACCGCGCGCTGCGCGTTCACCTGGTCGCCCAGGTAGTCGCGCGCCGCCAGGGCGTCCGCCACTTCGCGGAAGGCGGTCTGGATGGTTTTCTCGTAGTCGGCGATGGCGAGGTTCTTGCGCACTTCAGTGATGGTCAGGTTGGCGCGGTTGCGGCCGGCGTCGAAGATCGGCAGCACCAGTTGCGGCGCGAACGACCAGCTGCCCGAGCCGCTGTCGAACAGGCCGCCCAGCGATGGGCTGCTGCTGCCCACCGCCGCCGTCAGGCTGATGCGCGGGAAGAAGGCGGCGCGCGCGGCGCCGATGTTGGCGTTGGCCGATTTCAGGCGCTGCTCGGCGGCGCGGATGTCCGGCCGGCGCGTCAGCAGATCCGACGGCAGGCCTTCCGGCACCGCGCTCAGCGCGTCCAGCTGGGCATCGCTCGGCATCGCGCCCGAAGACGGCGCCGTCGGCGCCTGGCCGACCAGCAGCGTCAGCGCGTTCTGCGCCTGCGCGCGTTGACGCGCCAAGGTCAGCGCGGCGGCGCGCGCGGTTTCCATCAGCGTTTCGTTGGAACGCAGGTCGAGCCGCGACGAGGCGCCCACTTCGGCGCGTTGCTGCGTCAGCTTGTAGGTGCGGGCGCGCGCTTCATAGGTCTGCTGCGCCAGCGCATACTGTTCGGCGTAGGCGCGTTCGGTGTAGTAGGCCTGCGCCACTTGCGCCACCAGCGCGATCTGCGCCGCCTGGCGCGCTTCGTCGGTGGCCAGGTAGGCCGCCAGCGCGGCGTCGTTCAGGCTTTTCACGCGGCCGAAGAAATCCAGCTCGAACGAGGATACCGACAGGCCGACGTCGTAACGCTTGCTGATCGCGGAATTTCCGCTCGACGTCAGGAAGGCCGGCGTCTTGCCTTTGCTGCCGGCGAAGGAGCCGTTCAGATTCGGCAGGCGGTCGGCCGACTGGATGTCGTACTGCGCGCGCGCTTCTTCGATGCGCAGGGCGGCGGTGCGCAGGTCGCGATTGTTTTCCAGCGCGGCGCCGATCAGCTGCTGCAAACGCGGTTCGCTGAAGTAGTCGCGCCAGCCGGTATCGACGGCGGGCTTGGCGTCGGCCGGCGTCGCGCGCGTGCCACCGGTGCCGCCGGTGCCGCCGTTGTTGGTGTTGCGCGACGCGGCGCCGGCGGTGTCGACCGGGAAGGCCGCGGCGACCGGCGCTTCCGGACGCTGGTAGGTCGGCGCCATCGAACAGGCCGACAGCAAAGCCGCGCCCAGCAGCGACAGCGACAAGGTCAGGGGAGGGAAGCGTTTAGTCATAGGTTTCATGGTGTTTGTCATTCAGTTCATGTGCGGCCAGCTTGCGCTGACGTTCGCTGCCCTTGAAGATTTTTCGGATCACGACGAAGAAGATCGGCACCAGGAACACCGCCAGCACGGTGGCGGTGATCATGCCGCCCATCACGCCGGTGCCGATGGCGCGCTGGCTGGCGGAGCCGGCGCCGGTGGCGATCACCAGCGGCAGCACGCCGAGGATGAAGGCCAGCGAGGTCATGATGATAGGACGGAAGCGCAGGTGCACCGCCTCCAGCGTCGCTTCGATCAGGCCCTTGCCCTGCGCCTGCAAGTCCTTGGCGAATTCGATGATCAGGATCGCGTTCTTCGCCGACAGGCCGATGATGGCGATCAGGCCGACCTTGAAGTAGACGTCGTTCGGCAAATCGCGGATGTGCGCGCCGAGCAGCGCGCCCAGCACGCCGAGCGGCACCACCAGCAGCACCGCGATCGGGATCGATTCGGATTCATACAGCGCCGCCAGCACCAGGAACGCGGCCAGCAGCGACAGCGCGAACAGCATCGGCGCTTGCGAGCCGGAGGTTTTTTCCTCCAGCGACTGCCCGGTCCATTCGATGCTGAAGCCGGGTGGCAGCTGCGCCGCCAGGCGTTCCAGTTCGTCCATCGCTTCACCGGTCGAGCGGCCCGGCGCGGCGTCGCCGGTCAGCTTGATCGCCGGGTAACCGTTGTAGCGCACCAGCTGCACCGGACCCTGGATCCAGTGCGACTTGGCGAACGAGGAGAACGGCACCATGGCGCCGCTGGTGCTGCGCACGTTCAGTTGCATGATGTCTTCCGGCTGCAAACGGCGCGGCGCGTCGGCCTGCACGATGACGCGCTGCTGGCGGCCGCTCGAGGCGAAGTCGTTAACGTACGAGGAGCCCAGCGCGGTCGACATCATCGCGTTGATGTCGGCGAAGGTGACGCCCAGCGCGTTGGCTTTCTCGCGGTCGATGTCGACTTGCAGCTGCGGCGCGTCCTCCAGCCCTTCGGGACGCAGGCCTTTCAGAATCGGACTCTTGGCGGCCATGCCCAGCAGCTGGTTGCGCGCGGCGACCAGCGCGTCGTGGCCGACCGCGCTGCGGTCCTGCAGGCGCGCGGTGATGCCGGTGGCGTTGCCAAGCTCGCGGATCGGCGGGGGGCTGAGCGGGAAGATGATCGCGTCCGGGATCGCCGACAGGGCGCCGAAGGCGCGCTGCGCGATCGCCTGCGCCGATTGGTCGGCGCTGCGTTCCTTCCAGTCCTTCAGCGGAATGAACACCAGGCCGGCGTTCTGGCCGTTGCCGGAGAACGAGAAGCCGGCGACGGCGATGGTGCGCGCCACGCCCGGCTGCTTGCGGAAGTAGGCGTCGGCCTGGGCCAGCACCGCCTGCGTGCGGCTGGTCGAGGCGCCGGCCGGCAGCTGCACGTTGGCGATCAGGTAGCCCTGGTCTTCGTTCGGCAGGAACGACGACGGCAGCTTCACATAGAGCCAGCCCACCACGCCGCACAGCAGCGCGAAGATGATCAGGTAGCGGCCGGTGCGCTTCAGCATGTTGGCGATCACGCCCTGGTAGCCGGTGGCGGTGACCGCGAAGCCGCGGTTGAACCAGCCGAAGAAGCCTTTCTTCTCGTGGTGGTGGCCCGCTTCCACCGGCTTGAGGATGGTGGCGCACAGCGCCGGCGTCAGGGTCAGCGCCATCAGGGCGGAGAACAGCATGGCCGAGATCATCGCCAGCGAGAACTGGCGGTAGATCGCGCCGACCGCGCCGCCGAAGAAGGCCATCGGCACGAACACCGCGATCAGCACCAGCGTGATGCCGATGATGGCGCCGGTGATCTGGGTCATCGCCTTGCGGGTGGCGTCGCGCGGCGACAGGCCTTCCTCGCTCATGATGCGTTCGACGTTCTCCACCACCACGATGGCGTCATCGACCAGGATGCCGATCGCCAGCACCATGCCGAACATGGTCAGCACGTTGATCGAGAAGCCGAACAGCTGCATCGCGGCGAAGGTGCCCATCAGCGCGATCGGCACCACGATGGTCGGGATCAGCGTGTAGCGGATATTCTGCAGGAACAGATACATCACCAGGAACACCAGCAGCACGGCCTCCAGCAGTGTCTTGACCACTTCCTCGATCGAGATCTTGACGAACAGCGAGGTGTCGTAAGGGATGGTGTAGGCGACGCCGGGCGGGAAGTATTTGGCCAGCTGGTCCATCTTCTCGCGCACGGCGGTGGCGGTTTGCAGCGCGTTGCCGGTCAGCGACAGCTGCACCGCGATGGCGGAGAACGGCGCGCCGTTCAGGCGCGCGTTGATGTTGAAGCTGGCGCCGCCCATCTCGATGCGCGCCACGTCCTTGAGCCGCACCAGCGAGCCGTTGGGATTCGCGCGCAGCACGATCTGGCCGAACTCGGTGGTCGACGACAGCTGGCCGGTGACCACGATCGGCGCCGAGAAGGTCTGCTTGGCGGGGCTGGGCAAGTCGCCCAGCGTGCCGGAGGTGACCTGCGCGTTCTGCGCGCGGATGGCGGCGGTGACGTCGGCCATGTTCATTTTCAGGCCGATCAGCTTGGCCGGGTCGACCCAGATCCGCATCGCGCGCTCGGTGCCGAACAACTGCGCCTGGCCCACGCCGGGAATGCGCTTGATCTCGTTGACCACGTTGCGCGCCATGTAGTCGCCCAGACCGGTCGGGTCGAGTCGGCCGTCGGTCGAGGTCAGGCCGACGAACATCAGGATGTTGGAGCGCGCCTTGTTGACCTGCACGCCCTGTTGCGTGACGGCGGCCGGCAGCCGCGATTCCACCCGCTTGATGCGGTTCTGCACATCCACCGCCGCCAGGTCCGGATTGGTGCCGGGGACGAAGGTGACGGTGATGGTGACGGCGCCGCTGGCCTCACTCGACGATTCGACGTATTGCAGCCCGTCGGCGCCGTTCATTTCCTGTTCGACCACGCTGGTGACGGCGTCGTCGAGCACCTGCGCGGTGGCGCCGGGATAGTTGGCCGTCACCACGATCGATGGCGGCGCGATGGTCGGGTACTGCGACACCGGCAACACGGTGATCGCGAGCGCGCCGCCCAGCAATATGAATAATGCGATCACCCACGCGAACACCGGGCGGTCGATGAAGAACTTGGCCATCTGGACTCCCGGTTATTTGGCTGCGGCGGGCGCCGTCGCCGGCGCTGCGGGAGCGGCCGATCCGGCCGGCCCCTTCCAAGGCTGCGGATTGACCGTCGCACCCGGCTTGGCCTTCTGGAAGCCTTCGACCACGATGCGCTCGCCGCCTTTCAGGCCGGAGCTGACCACCCAGTTCTGGCCGTCGTTGGCGCTGGCGGTCACCGGCTGCGACACCACTTTATTGTCGGCGCCGACGATCAGCACCGAAGCGCCTTCGTTGTTGCGCACGATGGCTTGCTGCGGCACGGTGATGGCGGCGTCGCTGACGCCTTGCTCCAGGCGCGCGCGCACGTACATGCCCGGCAGCAGCACCTTGTTCGGATTCGGGAACTCGGCGCGCATCGACACCGAGCCGGTGCTTTCGTCCACCGACACGTCGGAGAACAGCAGCTTGCCCGGCTGCGGATAGGCCTGGCCGTCCTCGGTCACCAGCGTCACGCTGGCCTGGCCCTTGCCCGCGCTTTTGAGCTTGCCCTCGGCCAGCGCGCGTTGCAGCTTCAGCATCTCGGTGGACGACTGGGTGATGGTGACGTAGATCGGATCGAGCTGCTGCACGGTGGCCATCGGCGTCGCCTCGCCCTGGCCGACCAGCGCGCCCTCGGTCACCAGCGCGCGGCTGATGCGGCCGGAGATCGGCGCGGTGACGGTGGCGTAGCCCAGCGTCAGGTTGGCGTTGGTGCGCGCCGCCTTCCCGGTGGCCAGGTCGGCCGCCGCCTGTTTCTGCGCGGTGACGGCGTCGTCGTATTCCTGCTGGCTGACCGCCTGCGCCGCCAATAATGGTTTATACCGTTTCACCTTGAGATCGGCCTGCGCCAGGTTGGCCTCGGCCTTGGCGACCGCCGCCTGGGCGCTGTCGTAGGAGGCCTGGAACTGCGCCGGATCGATGCGGAACAGCACCTCGCCGGCCTTGACGTCGCCGCCCTCCTGGAACACCCGTTTCAGGACGATGCCGGCGGTGCGCGCCCGTACCTGGGCGATGCGCGAGGCCTCGGTGCGGCCCGGCAGTTCGCTGCTGAGCGTGAGGGTGCCGGCGGTGGCGGTGACGACGGCGACGGTGGCTGGAGGCGGGGCGGGTGGCGCGGCTTTTTCACCGCAGGCACTCAGCAGAGTCATGATGGCGACGGCAACAGCGGTGCAACGAGGAACTGGTCTCATGGAGGCTCTCGTGAAAGGAGATGTATTGATGATGCAGGATTGTAATACAGGGCGTTAAGTAACGTTTTGTACACGACGATAACGTAAAAAAGGCGGGAGCGCGGCCCGCGCCGCGTTCCCGCCTCTTTTGGCAGAGCGCCGAAATCAGCGCATGCCGGAGATGATTTGCTTCAGCTTGCCGGTGTCGGCGCAGAAGGCGCGAATGCCTTCGGCGGTCTTTTCGGTCGCCATCGCGTCTTCGTTCATCATGAAGCGGAAGGTCGGCTCGTCCAGCGAAATCTTGCCGATGCCGGCGCCGGCGCCGCTTTCGGCGCTCAGCTTGCGCTCGACCGGCGCGTCGCTTTCCGCCAGTTTCTGCAGCAGGTCAGGGCTGATGGTCAGCAGGTCGCAGCCGGCCAGTTCCAGGATCTGGCCGACGTTGCGGAAGCTGGCGCCCATCACCTCGGTCTTGTAGCCGAACTTGCGGTAGTAGTTGTAGATGCGCTTGACCGACTGCACGCCCGGGTCTTCGCCCCCGACGTAGTCGATGCCGGTCGATTTCTTGTACCAGTCGTAGATGCGGCCGACGAACGGCGAGATCAGCTGCGCGCCCGCTTCGGCGCAGGCGATCGCCTGGGCCAGCGAGAACAGCAGCGTCATGTTGCAGTGGATGCCTTCCTTTTCCAGGATCTCGGCGGCGCGGATGCCTTCCCAGGTCGAGGCCATCTTGATCAGCACGCGCTCGCGCTCGATGCCGGCCTTTTCGTACAGGCGGATCAGTTCGCGGCCCTTGGCCACCGAGGCGTTGGTGTTGAACGACAGGCCGGCGTCGATCTCGGTCGAGACGCGGCCCGGGATCACGCGCAGGATTTGCTTGCCGAAGGCGATCAGCAGATGGTCGATCACTTCGCTGGTGCTCGAATCGAGGTTGTCGCGCACGGCTTTTTCCAGCAGCGGCTTGTACTCTTCCTTTTGCACCGCTTTCAGGATCAGCGATGGGTTGGTGGTGGCGTCGCGCGGGGTGTAGGCCTGGATGGACTGGAAATCGCCGGTATCGGCGACCACGGTGGTGAATTTCTTCAGTTGTTCGAGCTGGTTCATGTGCGTTGCCATTCAGGTAAGGGATCTTTTCCTTATTGTACTGCCAATCCCGCAGCCGGAGCCAGCACAGGCTAACGCGCCGTGCGCATGGCGATCAGGCGGTGGATTTCCTCCAACAGCGCTTCGAAGCGGATCGGCTTTTTCAGGAAGGCGTCGTAGGGCACGCCGAGGTCGGGGCGCGGGATGCCGGCGCTGGTCAGGATGAAGGCGACGTCGCGCAGCGCCGGGTCGGCACGGCAATGCCGGCACAGCTCGGCGCCGTCCATGACCGGCATCATCAGGTCGGAGACGATGATGTCGGGCCGCTCGCGCGCGGCGGCCGCCAGCGCGTCGGCGCCGTTGCCGGCGGTGCGCACGCGAAAGCCGTGGAACTCGAACAGCATCGTATACGCCGACAGCACGTCGAACTCGTCGTCGACCACCAGGACCAGTCTGCCGTCCGGGTTGGCGTCGATGATGTCGGGGGGATTGTCCATGAACCGGCTACAGCGGCTGGGTGGGCTGGAACGACACCGGCCCTTCGATGCTCATACCCTTGTCGGAGATGAGCAGGATGTGGTTGGCGGCGTCGTAGCTGTTTTCGCGCAGCTTGAGCACGCCGATCTGGCGCCGGTTGATGCCGTTCACGTCGACATAGCGCAGCAGGATGATGTTTTCGAACAGCATCGAGGCCGAGGCCTCGCTCTGCAACTGGCCCTGCGCGAAGTACGGCAGTTCCTGGGTGAAGAAGGTGGTGACGTCGCGCACCCGCAACTCGTTGACCAGCGCCGCCAGGAAGGAGCGCGAACGCCCCTCGTGCATGACGATCTCGCGCAGGCCGTCGAGGCCGTCGACGAACAGGCGCGACACCTTGCGCCGCTCGACATTGCGCAGTACGCCGTGCGCCAGGCTGTCGACCAGCACTTCCAGCGGCGGGTGCCAGATGATCTGCAGCGCGCCGTTGTCGAAATAGGTCTTCAGGTCGATGCCGACGCTGCGCGCCTTTTCCAGCAGGCGCGGCGGCGATTCGTAAAAGCCGACGATCAGGCAATGCTCGCCCTGGCGCAGGCCTTCGTGGATGAAGTGCAGCCCCATCAAGGTCTTGCCGACGCCCGGATTGCCCAGCAGCGCGGTGGTCGAGCCCTTGGCCACGCCGCCGTTGGTCAGCCGGTCCCAGCCCTCGATGCCGAAGCCGAGCCGCTGCGAAAACACCGACGGCGTCGCGGCGGACAGCGTGCTGACCGCCTCCAGCCGCGGATAGATCTCGATGCCGTCCTCGCCGACCTGGAACACGTGGCGGCCCAGCAGGTGCTTGCTGCCGCGCAGCTTGAACACCTTGATTTCGCGGATCAGTTGCAGGCCGTGCTCATATTGGCTCAGCTCGATCAAGCCGTCGACCAGCGTGTTTTCCGAATCGGCCACGTTGCCTTCGGTCGGCGACAGCAGGAAGGTGGTGCATTCCATGGTCGACACCAGCGAGTTCAGCGACAGCATGAACTCGGACAGCGCCAGGTCGGACGGCTTGGCGTCGCGCACGGTGCGGAAGCCGTCGATGATCATGATGTCGGGACGTTGCGCCGCCAGCGTCGAAGCGATCGACTTCAGCAGGTCGCGCAGGCCGCCGCGCAGCAGGTCGCTGTAGGCGCCGATGAAGACGATGCGCTCGCCGACCAGGTGTTCGTCGAAGAAGGAGAAGCTGCTCAGGTGATTGAGCATCTTGCCGTGGGTTTCGGCGATCAGCGTCAGGATCAGCACTTTCTTGCCCTGATGCGCGTGATGGAAGCCGATCTGGCAAGCGAGGGTGGTTTTGCCGCTGCCCGCGAGACCCTGGAGCAGGTACAGACTGTGCGCCGGAAAGCCGCCGCCCAGGATGTCATCCAGGCCGGGGACGCCGGTGTTCAGCAAAGGAATGCGAGGAGAGGTGTTCATTGTGTCCAGAATCGCAACGTTGCAGGTGGGGCAAATTAGCCACACTTTAGCGCAACTGTTGCAATTATAGAAGGACTATCAACCGGCCTGCGGTTCGCCAGCGCACCGAAACGGCGCGATCAGCCGATAAAAGAATCGAACTGCAAGTCGAATTCCTGTAGCGCTTTCTGGGCGTTCTGCATTTTCTTGCGGAACTCGGGGCCGCGTTGCAGCGCCAGGCCGACCGCCAGCACGTCGATCACCACCAGATACGCCAGCCGCGCCGAGATCGGGGTATAGGGGTCGATATTGAAGATCAGGTCGATTGGAATCAGCACCGTGGCCAGGTCGGCCAGCGGGGTGCCGGACGGCGCCAGCACGATCACTTCGGCGCCTCCCCGGCGCGCCAGCTTGACCGAGCGCACCAGCGACGGGCTGTTGCCGCGCTGCGAGATCGCCACCACCGCGTCGCCGGTGCGCAGCAGGGCGGCGGCGATGCTGTGGATGTGCGGGTCGGCGTAGGCCACGGTCGGTACGCCGGAACGGAAGAACTTGTGCTGCGCGTCGGCCGCCACGATGCCGGACGTGCCCTGCCCGTAGAATTCGATCTTGTTGGCCTTGGCCAGGATGTCCAGCGCTTTCTGGATCGCGTCCGGATCGAGGTTGTTGCGCAGGTCCAGCAGGGTGTTGATCGAGCGGCTGCAAATCTTGTTGACCAGGTCGGCCGCGAGGTCGTCCTGGGTCGGCTGCTCGTTCAGGCCGGGCAGGGCCAGCGCCAGGCCTTGCGCCAGCTTCAGCTTGAATTCATGCCAGCCGTCGTAACCCAGCGTGCGGCAGAAACGCACCACGGTCGGTTCGGACACCTGCGCGCTCTTGGCCAGCGCGGTGATGTTCTGGCTGACCGTCTGGCCCGGATGGTCGAGGACCGCCAGCGCGACCTTGCGCTCCGATTTGGAGAGCGAGTCGAGCTGGGTGCGGATGGAATCTAACAGCATGGAGGCTTAATCTTCAGGCAGCGCTTCTTCGCGCCATTGCAGGCCGTCGCGGCCGATCAGGGCCGATGCGGCGGCCGGACCCCAGGTGCCCGAGGCGTAAGGAATCGGATAGCTGTCGTCGGCTTCCCAGTTGTTCAGGATAGGCTCGACCCATTCCCACGCCGCTTCCAGCTCGTCGCCGCGCATGAACAAGGTCAGCTGGCCGCGCAGCACGTCGAGCAGCAGGCGCTCGTAAGCGTCCATGCGCGGCGATTTGAACGACTCGCGGAAGTCCAGTTCCAGCTCGGCCTGTTTCAGGCGCATGCCGTCGCCCGGCGTCTTGGCCATCAGGTTCATGCGCAGGCCTTCGTCCGGCTGCAGACGGATCACCAGCGAATTCGGCTGGAAGCTGCTGGTCGGCTGGGCGAAGATCGAATGCGGGATTTGCTTGAAGCGCACCACGATCTCGGCCAGGCCGTCGGCCATGCGCTTGCCGGTGCGCAGGTAGAACGGCACGCCGGCCCAACGCCAGGTGTCGATCTCCGCCTTCATCGCGACGAAGGTCTCGGTGCGCGAATGTTCCGGCGCGTCCGGCTCGTCGCGGTAGCTTGGCACGGCCTTGCCGTCGACGTGGCCGGCGCGGTACTGGCCGCGCACGATGTTCTGCGCCAGCGTGGTAGGGGTGAATTTCTTCAGCGAACGCAGCACCTGCAACTTGGCGTCGCGCACGGCGTCCGGCGCGATCGAGGTCGGCGGCTCCATGGCGACGATGCACAGCAGTTGCAGCAAGTGGTTCTGCAGCATGTCGCGCAGCGCGCCCGAGGTGTCGTAGTAGCCCATGCGGTTGCCGACGCCGAGTTTTTCGGCGATGGTGATCTGCACGTCGGAGATCCACTCGCGGCGCCACAGCGGCTCGAACAGGATGTTACCGAAGCGCAGCGCCAGCAGATTCTGCACGGTCTCTTTGCCCAGGTAGTGGTCGATCCGGTAGATCTGCGATTCCTCGAACACCTTGCCGACTTCGGCGTTGATCTGCTTGGCCGAGGCCAGGTCGCGGCCCAGCGGCTTTTCCAGCACCACGCGCGAATTGGCGGTGACCAGGCCGTTGGCCTTCAGGTTCTCGCAGATCTGCGAAAAGATCGCCGGCGGCGTCGCCAGGTAGTACACCTTGGTGATCGCGTCGTCCTTGCGCAGCGCCTCGACCAGCGTGTGGAAGCTGGACGATTCGGTCGCGTTCAGCGAGACGTAGACGATGCGGGCGGTGAACTTGGCCCACGCGGTCGGCGTCACGGCCGGGGATTTGATGTGCGGCTTGGAGGTGGTCTCGACGGTTTGCAGGAACTCTTCCTGGCTGGCGTCCGCGCGGCCGACGCAGATAATGCGGGCGGTCGCGGGCAGGTCGTTCGCCACATCGCGTGCATACATCGCGGGCAGTAATTTGCGCATCGCCAGATCGCCGCTGCCGCCAAACAGAACCAGGTCAAAATCGGTAAGAGCCATAGTATGAGAATCGTCGCAAAAAAAGTGCCGAAAGGATGTACCGCGCGCAGGGCGCGCAAGCTGATGTGACACCTTACACCAGCCGTCGTTTACCTGTGTAAATTTACTACTTTTAAAGCTGATTTGCAAGAAATTTTACTACATTCTCCTCTGGCGCGACCATCGGGATGCGCCGAAAGCGACGCCGCGCCGCGCGCATGGCGGAGTTTAATTGCCTTGCGGAAAAATGGGTCTATAATATTCGTATCCCGCATGCGCCTCCGTCGCCGCCCGCGCCATATTCGCGCCGCCGCCGTCCGATCGCACCACGCATGCGCCGCCCTGATGCGGCAAGCCATTCCGCGGCCCTTCTCCCGCCGCACACAACAGTCAACCATTATAAGCTGGCCTGTCATCGCGTGCCGTCGCATAGCGTTGGCCCGGCCGGCGAGGAGTCATTCATGCAAAACCGCTACGATCCTTTGCAAGCCATCGCCGTCCAGGCCGACAAAATGATGCTGGGCGTATTGTGGGCGCTGCAGCTGTTTTCGCTGGCGCTGGCCGGCCTGCACGACAGCTGGATGCTGGCGCTGGCGGTCGGCCTGCCGGCCGCCGGGCTGCCGACGCTGCTGCACCTCAACGCGCCGGGATCGCTGCCGACCCGATGCGCGGTGGCGGTGGCGGTGATGGTGTTCGCGGCGCTGAACATCCACCAGGGCGCCGGCCTGACCGAGCTGCATTTCGGCATCTTCGTCTACCTCGCCTTCCTGCTGGCCTACCGCGACTGGCGTCCGATCGTGGTGGCGGCGGCCGTCATCGCGGTGCACCACCTCAGCTTCCACTATCTGCAGGAATGGAACTACGGCGTGATGTGCTTCACCCGGCCGCAGTTGTCGACGGTGTTCATCCACGCCGCGTATGTGGTGGTGGAATCGGGCGTGCTGATCTTCCTCGCCACCGTGTTGCGCCGGGCCGCGTGCCAGGCGGCGGAACTGGAGAGCATCGTCTCCGCGCTGGCGGCGATCGAAGGCCGCATCGATCTGTCGGGCGCCGAGGGCAAGCCGCGCAGCCGCCTGGCGCGCTCGCTGCTGGAGATGCTGGTGACGATGCGCGACACCATCGCCGGCGTGCGCGACGGCGCGCACACCATCGCCGGCGCCTCGGGCGAGATCGCGCACGGCAACGCCGAGCTGTCGCGCCGCACCGAGCGCCAGGCCGGCAGCATCGAGCAGACGGCGGCGTCGATGGCGCGGCTGGCCGCGACCGTGCGGCAGAACAACGAGAGCGCGCGCCAGGCCAACGCGCTGGCGCAGAGCGCGTCGGTGATCGCCATCAAGGGCGGCGAGGCGGTGCGCCAGGTGGTCGATACGATGGGCGACATCAACGCCTCGTCGCGGCAGATCGTCGACATCATCAGCGTCATCGACGGCATCGCGTTCCAGACCAATATCCTGGCGCTGAACGCGGCGGTGGAGGCGGCGCGCGCCGGTGAGCAGGGCAGGGGCTTCGCGGTGGTGGCGACCGAGGTGCGCAACCTGGCGCACCGCTCGGCGGCGGCGGCCAAGGAGATCAAGGAGCTGATCGGCAATACGGTGCGGACGGTGGAGGGCGGCAGCCTGCTGGTCGACGAAGCCGGCGCGACGATGTTGCAGGTGGTCGACAGCGTGCAGCGCGTTACCGCCATCATGGGCGAGATGAGCAACGCCAATCAGGAGCAGAACGAGGGCATCGAACGCATCAACCACGCCATCGTCGAGTTCGACGAGAGCACGCAGCAGAACGCGGCGCTGGTGCAGGAGGATGCGGCGGCGGCGGATGCGCTGGCCGAGGAGGCGCGGCATCTGACCTCGCTGGTGGAGGCGTTCAAGCTGGAGGCCGGGTATGCGGCGGAACCGCAGCGGCTGGCGGCGCCGCAGCGCCGCTTGCAGCTCGTCGGCGACGCCTATTCCAGGTAGGTGTGTTCCACCCGGCCGGCGACATCCATGCGGATGCCGAGCAGCTTGCCGCTCAGCGGATACTGTTCCAGTTCCGGCGCCGGACGCGCGCCGGCGCTGGTGACGTACAGCGTGCGCAGGTCCGCGCCGCCGAAGGCCATCATGGTCGGGCAGCGCACCGGCAGCGCGATCTCGCCGATCAGCTCTCCGGTCGGCGACAGCTTGACCAGCCGCGCGCCTTCGAACATCGCGACCCAATAGTTGCCTTCGCTGTCGATCGCCGCGCCGTCGGGGCGGCCGCCGTAGTTGTTCGCCTTGTCGGTCGAGAACTGGTGCAGCAGCCGCTGGTCCGAGACGGCGCCGGTGGCGGCGTCGAAATCGGCGCGGGTGACGCGGTGCGCGGCCGTGTCGGCGTGGTACATGGTCTTGCCGTCCGGGCTGAAACCGAGGCCGTTGGAGTTGGTCATGCCGCCCGACCAGGCCTTGCGGATCTCGCCGCGTTCCAGCACGAACATCTCGGCGGCCGGCTTGTCGCGCGGCTCGTAGATGGTGCCGACCCAGAAGCGGCCGGCCGGGTCGACGTGGCCGTCGTTGAAGCGGGCCACGGCGGTGTCGTAGGGCGCCGCCGCGATTTCGGTCAGGCGCACCTCGTCGCTGCCGGTGTCCAGGTGCGCGAAGCCGCCGCGCATGGCGACGATCAGGCCGCCCTGGTCGCTGATCGCCAGCGTGGCCGGTTCGCTCGACAGCTTCCACGAACGGTGCGCGCCGCTGGCTGGATCGAGCCGGTGCACGGTGTAGGCCGGGATGTCGACCCAGTACAGCGCCTGTTCTTCCGGATGCCACAACGGGCATTCGCCGGTTTGCATCACGGCGTCGTAGGCGATTTCAATGGTTGGCGTGGTCATGGGATCAGATGTGTTGTGCGGCCTTGGCCATGATGATCAAGCCGTTGGTCGAGCTGTCGTGGCGTTCCGGCTGGATCTCGCCGGTCAGTTCCGCGTGGATGTTCTTGGCCAGCACCTTGCCCAGCTCCACGCCCCACTGGTCGAAGCTGTTGACGTCCCACAGCACGCCCTGCACGAAGGTCTTGTGCTCGTACAGCGCGATCAGTGTACCGAGGGCGGTCGGCGTCAGCTGGTCCATCAGGATGGTGTTGGACGGACGGTTGCCGGGGAAGGTCTTGTGCGGCACCAGCGCCTCGATTTCATCGGCGCTCAGGTTTTGCGCGCTCAGGTCGGCGCGCACTTCGTCGGCGGTCTTGCCGGTCATGAAGGCCTCCGACTGCGCGAAGCAGTTCGCCAGCAGCGAGTCGTGATGGCCCGGCAGGTCGTGGGTCGCGCGCAGCGTGGCGATGAAGTCGATCGGCACGATGTCGGTGCCCTGGTGCAGCAGCTGGAAGTAGGCGTGTTGCGCATTGGTGCCGCATTCGCCCCACACCACCGGGCAGGTCGGGGTGTCGACCGCCGCGCCGTTGCGGGTGACGCGCTTGCCGTTGCTCTCCATGTCGAGCTGTTGCAGGTAGGCGGCGAAGCGGCTCAAATCCTGGTGGTACGGCGCGATCGACAGCGAGCCGGCGTCGAGGAACTGGCGGTTCCAGAAGCCGATCATCGCCAGCAGCACCGGCATGTTCTGTTCCAGCGGCGCCTCGCGGAAGTGTTCGTCCATCGCGTGCGCGCCGGCCAGGAAGTCGCTGAAGTAGCCGAAGCCCACCGCCAGCGCCACCGCCAGGCCGATCGCCGACCAGACCGAATAGCGGCCGCCGACCCAGTCCCAGAACGGGAACATATTGGCCGGATCGATGCCGAAGGCCTTGACCGCCTCGGTGTTGGTGGAGACGGCGACGAAGTGGCGCGCCAGCTGCTCTTCGGTGCCCGATTGCAGGAACCAGGCGCGCGCGGTGCCGGCGTTGAGCATGGTCTCGGCGGTGACGAAGGTCTTGGAGGCGATGATGAACAGCGTGGTCTCCGGATCGACCTGGGCCAGCGCCGCGTCCATGTCATGGCCGTCGACGTTGGAGACGAAGTGCATCTTCAGGCGCGGATGCGCGTACGAGCGCAGCGCCAGCACCGCCATCTTCGGTCCCAGGTCCGAGCCGCCGATGCCGATGTTGACGATGTCGGTGATCGGCTTGCCGCTGTAGCCCAGCCACGCGCCGCTGCGCACGCGGTCGGTGAAGTCCTTCATCTGGTCCAGCACCGCGTGCACGTCGGCGTTGATGTCCTGGCCGTCCACCACCAGGCCTTTGCCGCGCGGCATGCGCAACGCGGTGTGCAATACGGCACGATGTTCGGTAAGATTGATCTTTTCCCCGCTCAGCATGGCGTCGCGCTGCGCTTCGACGCCGCGTTCGCGGGCCAGGTCCAGCAGCAGGCCGATGGTGTCGGCGTTCAGGCGGTTCTTGGAATAGTCCAGGAACAGGCCGGCCGCGTCGACGGTCAGTTTGGGGAAGCGCTGCGCATCGGCGGCGAACAGCTGGCGCAGTTGCCACGCTTTCGCGTCGACGGCATGGGATTCGAGGGCTTGGAAGCTGGCGGTGGTGGTCAGTGCAGGCTGGCGCATAATGTTTGGGCGTCTTAGTCTGGGATGGAAGGGGATGATGGAATCATACAGGAAAAATAGGTAAATTCACTACGGTTTTCCCACGGGTGTGAGCGAGGAAAATGTCAGAAAACCCAGCTATCCATTGAAATTTTGTAGTAAAATTTCACGGAATCCATTCATAAGGAACGATCATGGCGTTGCATCCAGTCCTAGAAACCGTCACCGCTCGCATTATCCAGCGCAGCAAACCCTCGCGCGGCGCGTATTTGGCGCATCTTGAAGCCGCCCGCGTCAAGGGCGTCCAGCGCGGCGCGCTGGCCTGTACCAACCTGGCGCACGGCTTCGCCGCCTTCCCCGCCAACGACAAGCTGTCGTTGAAGGAACTCAAGAAACCATCGGTGGCGATCATCTCGGCCTACAACGACATGCTGTCGGCGCACCAGCCGTTCGAACGCTTCCCGGCGCTGATCAAGGACGCCGTGCGCGAAGTCGGCGCCGTGGCCCAATTCGCCGGCGGCACGCCCGCCATGTGCGACGGCGTCACGCAAGGGCAGCCGGGCATGGAACTGTCCCTGTTCTCGCGTGACGCGATCGCCATGTCGACCGCCATCGCGCTGTCGCACAATATGTTCGATTCGGCCGTGTATCTGGGCGTCTGCGACAAGATTGTACCCGGTCTGCTGATCGGCGCGCTGCACTTCGGCCACCTGCCGGCGGTGTTCGTGCCGGCCGGCCCGATGACCACCGGCCTGTCGAACTCGGAAAAAGCCAAGATCCGCCAATTGTACGCGCAAGGGAAGGTCGGCCGCGCCGAGCTGCTCGAAGGCGAATCGCAGTCCTACCACGGCGCCGGCACCTGTACCTTCTACGGCACCGCCAACAGCAACCAGATGCTGATGGAGGTCATGGGCCTGCACCTGCCGGGCGCCGCCTTCATCACCCCGAACACCCCGCTGCGCGACGAACTGACCAAGGCCGCCGCCCAGCGCGCCGCCGTGATCACCGCGCAATCGAGCGAATACCTACCGGTCGGCCATGTGGTCGACGAGAAGTCCATCGTCAACGCCGTGGTCGCGCTGCTGACCACCGGCGGCTCGACCAACCACACCCTGCACCTGGTGGCGATCGCCAAGGCGGCCGGCATCGTCATCGACTGGGACGACTTCGACGAGCTGTCGAAAGTGGTGCCGCTGCTGGCGCGCATCTACCCGAACGGCAACGCCGACGTGAACCACTTCCACGCCGCCGGCGGCACCGGTTTCGTCATCCGCGAACTGCTGGACGGCGGCCTGCTGCACGACGACGTCACCACCATCATGGGCAAGGGCTTGCGCAAGCATTGCGCCGAGCCGTTCCTGGGCGAAGCGGGCAATGGCGTGGTGTGGAAAGACGTGCCGGCGGAATCGGGCGACGAAGCGGTGCTGCGCAAGATCAGCGCGCCGTTCTCGCCGGACGGCGGCACCGTGCTGGTCAAGGGCAACCTGGGCCGCGCCGTGATGAAGGTCTCGGCGGTCAAGCCGGAACACCAGACGGTGGAAGCGCCGGCGCTGGTGTTCAACTCGCAGGAAGATTTCATGGACGCCTACAAGGCCGGCAAGCTGGATCGCGACTTCGTCGCGGTGCTGCGCTTCCAGGGCCCGCGCGCCAACGGCATGCCGGAACTGCACGCGCTGACCCCGGCGCTGGCCAACCTGCAGGACGCCGGCCGCCACGTGGCGCTGGTGACCGACGGCCGCATGTCGGGCGCGTCGGGCAAGGTGCCGGCGGCGATCCACGTCTCGCCGGAGATCCTGGCCGGCGGTCCGCTCGGCCTGGTGCGCGACGGCGACATCATCCGCGTCTGCGCCCGCAGCGGCACGCTGGAGGCGCTGGTCGAATCGAGCGTGTGGCATTCGCGTTCGCTGGCCACGGCCGATCTGTCGCCGAACAGTGTCGGCATGGGCCGCGAACTGTTCGCCATGTTCCGCAACAGCGTCTGCGAAGCGGAGAAGGGCGCCACCGTGTTCCCGCTGCCGTCGCCGATTCCGACCACCGTCGGCCTGCATGACAAAGACCCGGTCGGCAACACCGTGCCGGGTTCCGATGAAGATTACTCGATGAAGAAAGATGCGTAAATCATGACCATGACTCTGCTCGACATTATGCGTACCTCGGCCGTGATCCCAGTGATCGCGATCGACGAAATTGAACATGCGGTCCCGCTGGCGCGCGCGCTGGTGGCGGGCGGCATCCGCGTGCTGGAAGTCACGCTGCGCACCAAGCATGGCCTGGACGCGATCAAGGCCATGTCGGCGGTGGAAGGCGCCATCGTCGGCGTCGGCACGCTGACCAAGCCGGAGGAATTCGCCGCCGCGCGTGACGCGGGCGCGGTGTTCGGCGTGTCGCCGGGCTTGACGCCGGCGCTGATCGCCGCCGCCAAGAGCAGCGGCCTGCCGCTGCTGCCGGGCGTGATGACGCCATCGGAAGTGATGGCCGCGCGCGAGCAGGGCTTCAAGCAACTGAAACTGTTCCCGGCGGTGCCGGCGGGCGGCATCGGCATGCTGAACGCGATCTACGGACCGCTGTCGGACGTGATGTTCTGCCCGACGGGCGGCATCTCGCAGGACACCGCGTCGCAGTTCCTGACGCTGAAGAACGTCGCCTGCGTCGGCGGCTCGTGGCTGACGCCAAAAGACGCCATCGCCGCCGGCGACTGGCAGCGCATCACCGACATCGCCAAGGCCGCCAGCGGCCTGCGCTAAAAACCAAACGACGCTTCGGCGTCGTTTTTTTTGAGCATATTTTTAAGATTAAGGTTAACCTATTTATAATTATATATTTTATAATTGCGGCTCCTCAAGTGTTCTTCCTACCTATCAGATAGAAAGGCAACACCCTTATGCCGCGTTCCACTCGTCGTTCCCGTTTTACCGCTCCCTTGGTCCCTTTGTTGTTGTCGCTGGCGGTCAGCCAGGCGTACGGCGGCACCGTCAACACCACCGGCGCCGCCGGCACTCCGGGTGACTTCGGCGTGCCGGCCGGCGCCGGTCAGTCGGTCAGCGCTACGGCGGCCGGTAATAGCGACGCCTTCAATCAAGCCACTGCCATGGGCGGTAGCGGCGGCGACGCCGGCTTCGGGACCTCCGACCAGGGCGGGGCGGGCGGCGCAGGGCAGGCCACGGCCACCACCCTGATCGGCAGCGGCAATGCCGTCGCCAACGCCATTGCGGTCGGCGGCTCCAGCGGTTATAACGGCGGCGAAAGCACCATCCCTCTGCTCAACGCCGCCGGCGGCGCGGCCACGGCGGCCGCCTCGGCGCAGACTGGCGGCAGCGGCGCGGTCAACGTCACCTCGTTCGCCAGCGGCGGCCGGGGCGGCCTTGGCGGTGTTGCCAGCGCCACCGCCAGCGGCCAATCCGGCAGTGGCGCGGTGACGGTGTCGGCCAGCCAGTCCGGTGGTCATGGCCTGGCCGGCAGCTATGGCATGGGTCTGCCGGAGAACGGCGGCAACGGCGCCGATTCCACCATGAACAACGCCGTCAGCGGCAGCACCAGCGGCGCGCTGACGCTGTCGCAGCAGGCGGTCGGCGGCAACGGCGGCGATGGCATGTGGGGCAACGAGGACTTCTTCTCACCGAAAAAAGCGGGCAACGGCGGCACGGCGGGCAATGCCGCCTCCACGCTGGTGTTAAGCGACGGCAGCGCGGCCTCGCTGCGGCTCGACAGCACCGCCACCGGCGGCAACGGCGGCAACGCGGGCGCGAACAATTTCGACTCCACCCTGGCGCAGCGCGGCGTCGGCAAGGCCGGCGGCAACGCCAGCGCCTTGGTCAAGGGAACCGGCAATGGGCCCGTCACGGTGACCGCCAGTTCGACCGGCGGCCGCAGCGGCTCGGACGCCCTGAATAGCAGCCTCACCGGCGGCGGCGCCGGCAGCAACGCGCAGGCCATCAGCCTCGGCGCGTACGGCGCCAGCGCCAGTGCGGTGGCCACCGGCGGCGAGGGCGCCGGCGCCGGTACGGATTACTACGATACGCCCGGCAAGTTGGTGGGCGGTGCGGGTGGTGCGGCCGTTGCCAGTGCTTATGCGGAGTCGGCCGGCGGCCCGGCCACGGCCAGCGTGCTGCAGACCGGCGGCGCGGGCGGTGCCGGTGGCGGCAGCGACGGCGACAGCAAATTTGTCGGCGGCGCGGGCGGCGCCTCGGTGTTGTCGAACGCGGTCGGCGGTAGCACCAGCGGCACGCTGACCCTGTTGCAGAGAGCGGTCGGCGGCGCCGGCGGATCGGCCAACGGCGGCGGCGGTGCCGGCGGCGCGGCCAGCTCCACGTTGCAAGTGAATGACAGCAAAGCCGGCGCGCTGCAAGTCACGGTGGCGGCGCAGGGCGGCGTCGGCGGCGGATCGAATGTATATCAAGACACGCCGATCGCCAACGCGCGGGGCGGCGACGCCACCGCAACGCTGACCTTGGCCAGCGTCAAAGCCGGCGCGGCGTTGACCGCGCAAACGCAGGCGCTGGGCGGCGCCGGCGGGCAGGGCGGGCAAGCCGTGTCCAGCCTGACCGCCAGCGGTAGCGGTCCGTTGTCGGTCACCAGTGTGGCGACCGGTGGCAACGGCATCGCCGGTCTGCCGGGTTCCTCCCAGTCCCTCGCCGCCGGCGGCGACGCCAATGCGCAACTGACCGTGGCCGGCAGCGGCGACCATGACGTGCAAGGACAGAGCACCGCAACCGGCGGCGGTTTCGCCTATCAGAACAATGGCGGTCCATACGGCGCGGGCGGCAAGGCGGTCAGCAACGCCACCGGTTCGCTGTCCGGCAAGGGCACGCTGACCATAGGCGCCACCGCCATCGGCGGCAATGGCGGCAGCACTGGCGCGGCTGGCCAGGCAGTGGCCAGCGCCAGCGGCACGTCCAGCGGGGGCGCCACGGTGATCGTGACGGCGACGCAAATCGGTGGCCAGGGCGGCTGGGGTGGCGGCCGCGGCGCCGACTCGTCGATGACCAACGCCGTCAGCGGCGGCACCAGCGGCGCGCTGACGCTGAACCAGAATGCGGTGGGCGGTCATGCCGGCACCGGCATGTTTGATGGCAACGCCGGCGGCTCCGCCGCCTCCTCGCTGACGGTGCAGGACTTGGTCGCCAGCAAGCTGAGCGTCAACGCCAGCGCGGTCGGCGGCGACGCGGCGGGCTCCCGGATCGGCGATCCCGCCGGCGCCCTGAGCGGCGGCGCTGCGAACGCGCTGGCCTCGGCCCGCGGCAACGGCGTGGTCAGCGCCAGCGCCAGCGCCACCGGCGGCAGCAATATCGGTACGGCAGCGCCGACGTTCGCCGCCGCCACCGCGCGTGCCCAGGCCGTCAGCCTGACGCAAGGCGGCAGCGCGAGCGCCCACGCCAGTGGCCATGGCGGCGCGCTGGATGTGCAAGCGCAAGCCAGTGTGATCGGCGGCGGCAATGCGATCGCGCGCGCCGATGGCAGCGGCAGCAGCGGTACCCTGACCGCCAACAGCGACGCGCGCCAGGGGCTGCAATATGCACTGGCCGGCGCCAGCGCCCCGGCCGGCAGCGGCGTGGCGGTGATCACCAAGGCCAATTACGGCGGTACGCAGGACGCCGCCCAGCTAGTCGCCAATACCGTGACATCGCAGGTGAGCGGCGCGCCGGACGGCGCCGCCGCGCAGGCGTGGCTGGGCGGCGCGCCGACGGCGGGCGCGGCGTTCGGCGGCGTCGACGTGGCCGGCATCGGCACCCAGAGCGCCAGCTACGCCGGGGCCGGCAGCTACACCTTCACCACCAGCGGCGCATTTTCGGTGAACGGCAACGGTAGCGGGCACCTGCTGCTGGGTTTGCTCAGCGGTTTCGGCGTGGGCGGTGGTTTCAGCAACCTGGACTTCTCGGTTACCAGCGGCGGCGTGCTGCTGTTCACCCAGAGCTTCATCTCCTTCGACGCGGCGCAAGACTTCTTCCAGGACCGCGTTCTGGACTTGGGCGTATCGGGTCTCGGCATTCAGGACCTGGTGGTGACCACCGCGTTCACCCAGGGCACGAACCAAGGCTACGGCTTCAACTATGTGGTCGGCGTCGCCAACACCATGCTGGCGCCGGTGCCTGAACCTCAGACCTGGGGCATGATGCTGCTTGGCGGCGGCATGTTGTTGATGGCGCGTCGTCGTAGCAAAAAGGAGCATGCGTGAACGCAGTGGAAATTCGTCCGATCGCCGACGCGCAAGTGGTGGCGGTCAAGGCTGCCGCACCGCGCTGGCCGGCGGTGGTGGGCGCGCTCTCCGGCGTGATCGCTGCGCTGGCGCTGACGGCCCTGGCCGTCGGCGGCTGGCGCGCGCAACAGGGGCCGCGACTGGACCCGGCGCCGCCGGGTACGCTGTGCGCGGTGCAACTGGTGAGTGGTCCGATTTACTACGGCAATCTGGTGAAGGTCGGACACGATTTTCTACAGCTCGACCAGGTGTACTACGTGCAGGCATACACCCAACCCGACGGCCAACCCGGCAATCGGGTCGTCAGCCGCAACAGGAATGATTGGCACGGGCCGTCGTCACAAACCATCCCGGTGGAGAAGATCCTGTTCGTCGAGGTGGTTGGTCCGCAGTCGCAGCTGGCCCGTCTGATCGAGCAGGACAAGGCGGCCAATCCGCGCAAGTAAGCAGATTCGTGAGCGATGTTGTGGCTTGCTGGGTGATAAGATCATCCTCTTCAATCGGAGAGGATGATCGATGCGGCGGAAAATCCAGGGCTTGATGTTCGCGGTGTGCTTGCCGCTAGTCTGCGCTGCCGCCGGGCCGGGGCCGGGGCCGGGGCCGCGCTATGCGAATCCCATCATCTACGCCGATTATTCCGATCCGGATGTGATCCGCGTCGGCGGCGACTATTTCATGGTCGCGTCGAGTTTTCATTTTTCGCCTGGTATTCCGGTGCTGCGATCCACGGATCTGGTGCATTGGAAGATCGCCGGCCATGTGCTGGATAAACTGGGCTTCCATCCTTCCTACGACATGGTGCCGCCGTACACGCTGACCGACGCCGCTTCCAAGCCGGTCGGCAAGGGGATGCGCTATGCTGGCGGCGTCTGGGCGCCGTCGATCCGGCATCACAATGGCCTGTTCTACGTCTATTGGGCCACGCCGGACGAGGGCATCTTCATGAGCTCCAGCGCCAATCCCGCCGGCAAATGGTCGGCGCCCGTCAAAGTGCTCGATGGCGCGGGCTATGAGGATCCTTGCCCGTTCTGGGATGACGATGGCAAAGCCTATCTGGTCCACTCGAAAGTAGGCGCCGGTCCGGTGATCCTGCATGCGATGAGCCCCGACGGCAAGACGCTGTACGACGCCGGCCAAACCATCATCGAAGACAAGGCCAACCTGCCGATCCTGGAAGGCCCGAAGACCTACAAGCGCAATGGCTACTACTACATCTTCGCGCCCATCGGCGGCGTCGAGACCGGCGCGCAGGCGGTCATGCGCGCGCGGAAGATCGAGGGGCCGTATGAATACAAGTCGGTGCTCAATCCCGGCAACGGCCTGAAAGGCCCGCACCAGGGCGGCTATGTCGAAACGCCTTCGGGCCAGGGCTGGTTCATCCACTTCAACAGCACCGGCGCCTTCGGCCGCATCGCGCACTTGCAGCCGGTGGTGTGGCAGGACGATTGGCCGGTGATGGGCGCGGCCGGTGTTCCGGTCTCTGAGCACGCCTATCCCGACACCGGCAAACCATCCGCCGACAAGATCCAGGACAGCGACGAATTCTCCGGCGCTAAACTCGGCCTGCAATGGTCGTGGAACCACAATCCCGACGACGCGCGCTGGAGCCTGTCGCAGCGCCCCGGCTTCATGCGCATCGAAGCCAACAAGGCCACTTATCTGGTCGGCGCCCGCAATACGCTGACGCAGATCCTGCAAGGCCCGCATGCCGTCATCAGCACCCGCATCGAGATCGGCGCGCTGGCCGATGCGCAGCGCGCGGGCCTGAGCCTGTTCGGCGTCAAGCTGCCATGGATAGGCGTGACGCGCGACGGCGGCGTCAACTACCTGACCTACTCCAACGCCGGCGAAGAAACGCGCGGCGCCAGGATCGACGCCAACGCCGTCATCCTGCGCGCCCAGGTCTACGAAAGCCAGATGGTGCAGTTCTCGTACGCGCTGAAGGAAGGCGATGCGTTCAAGGACTTCGGCCCGGTGACGCCGCTGGCGAAATTCTCGTGGTGGAAGGGCAGCCGGCCGGCGGTCTTCACCTACATCAAAGCCGATGTGGATGAAGCCAAGTCCACCCACACCGGCCGCGATCAAATCAAGCAGAACTACATCGACATCGACTGGTTCAGAGTGTCGGACTGGAAGTGACGTTGGCGAGCAGCGCCGGCCGCGCGTCCTTGCCGGCGTTGAAGAAGCGCACCCGCACCAGCGACAAATCGCGCACGTGGCGCGTCCACAAACCATAGGCCGGCATCACCGTGGCGTACATATGCGGATCGGGATAAATGTCCTGGCTGACCGGAACATCGGCCGCCTTGATCGCCGGCTCGCCCGCCGCCGCCATCTTGATCGTCACGTCGCGCAGCAGCACATGCTCGATCTGCTTCGCCTGGATGCCGGTGAAGAAGGAGCCGCGCACGCCGTTGTCGTCCCCGGTGACGCGGTCGAACACGATATGCCGCAGCACGCCCGGCGGCGGACGCTGCTCCCCCGGCCGTACCCGGCCACGATCGCCCAGATACAGGAACAGCGGACTCTCGCTGCGGACGATATGCGCGTCATGCACCAGCACCCGCTCCAGCGTGCCGCCGTCGACGATCTCCCATGAGATTCCGCCATCGGATTTGCGCCGCTTGCGCGAGCGCATCGTCTCCGACGGCCCGCCCAGCACCACATTGCGCACCAGGACATTGCGGAAGTCGCCCTGCGAGTCGGTGCCGAATTTGAGCGCGTTGCAGCTGCTGAAGAACTGGCAGTTCTCGACCAGGATATTTTCCATCGGCCGCTGGCCTGCGCCCTTGAAGCACAGGGCGTCGTCGCCCGAATTGATCCAGCTGTTGCGCACGATGACGCGGCGGCAGCTGTCGATATCCAGCCCGTCGTTGTTGTGATTGGACTGGTTCTCGACGCGAATGCCGTCGATCAGCAAGTCCTCGCAATTGAGGTAGTTCTGCATCCAGCACGGCGAGTCGCGCAGATTGATGTCCTTGATCACCACGTTGCGGCAATCGAGCATGCGGATGATGAAGGGCCGGCCCGGCGTGCCGCTGATCGTTTCCTCGCCGGGGAAGTTGGCCTCCGTACCGCGCCCGTCGATGGTGCCCTTGCCGCAGATGCCGACATGCTGGCAATCCTGGGCGAAGATCAGCGACTGGTTCATGCCCATATTGCTGTCCATGACGGTCGGCCGCTTTGCCAGCCGCTCCGGATAGTCTTTCAGGTCGGTGCTGGCGAGCAGGCGACTGCCTTCGGCGATTTCCAGCATCACGCCGGAGCGCAGGTCGATGGTGCCGCTGACGTAGTCGCCCTGCGCCAGCCGCACCGTGCCGCCGCCCGCCGCCGCGCAGGCGTCGATGGCGCGCTGGATCGCGGCGGTGGCGGTGGCCGGGACCGTGGCCGGCGCACCGGCCGTCAGCCCGTAGGCCTCCGGCAGGAACACACTGTCCGGCACCGGCCAGGCCAGCAACGTCCTGGTCAGGTTCTGCGCCATGAGGTCAAGGTCGCGGCGCAAGGCCTCTGCCCATTCCGGCGCCGCGCCGCCGGGTGCCGCCGCCAGGACGGCCGGCGACACCCACGCGCCGAGCATGCCGCTGCCCATCGCCAGGGCGAGGGTGCGGCGTTTGGCGTTGATGGCTTCTGTCATCTGGTTCACAGTTTCAGGTTGAGGGTGACGAACATCGACCGACCCAAGGGATCGTAGCTGGCGGCGATCGTGTTATTGGCCGGCAGCTGCGACGAACCCAGGATAGGCGGATCCTTGTCGAACACATTGCGCACGCCGGCCGTCAGGCTGATCGACTTGCTGAACTCATAGCCGGCGGTCAGGTCCAGGTAGGTGTAGGCCTTGATGGTCGGATTGGTCAGCGAGTTCAACGCCGGCGGTGTGCCGCCCTGGCGCTGCGGCACCACATAGGTGTCCACCGTGACGCCGCCGGTATAACGAGCGCGCGCCGACAACAGCAGCTTACCAGTGTTCATGCTCAAGCGCGCCGTGCCTTTCCAGTGCGGCACCGGCTGACCGCAAGTCGCGCCCCAGGAGCCGACGCACTGGTTCTTGATGTTCGGCAGATCCTGGATCGGTGTGAAGGTCAGCTCTTTCACATAGGTCCAGTTGGTGTCGACGTTCCAGCGCGAGTCGCCCATCAGACCCCAGTCGGTGCGGAAGCCGTAGTGGCCCGCCAGGTCGTAGCCCTTGGTGGAGATGCCGCCGATATTGGCCGCCGTGGTCATCACATAGGTCGGCGCGGCGATCTGGCCGGTGATCGGATCGCGGTTGATCGCCTTGCAGTAGACGCTGTTGGCGTTCTGGATGGTGTTGTAGCACAGGTCCAGCACCGATTGGATACCGCCGCCGCCCAACGTGGAGATCGCGTCGTCCAGCGTGATCTTGTAGTAGTCCAGGCTCAGGTTCAGGCCCTTGACGAAGCTCGGCGAGAATACCGCGCCGAAGGTCGTGGTGTGCGACTTCTCGGCGGTCAGGTTGGGATTGCCGCCGACCACCTGGTTGATGAAGTTGGACGGCTGCACCGCCTGGTCGAACACCAGGTTGGCCGGCACGCCGGTGGCCACGCACAGCGCGCGCACGGCGGCGGTCTGCGCGGCCGGCGTGCGGTTGGAGCACGGATCGGTCGCGGTCGGGCCGTTGGTGCCCTGGCCGCCGAACAGCTCACCCACGTTCGGCGCGCGGATCGATTTCTGCTTCTGCGCGCGGAAGGTCAGGCTTTCGGCCGGCGCCCATTCGGTGCCGATGGAGCTGGTCCACACCTTGCCGACCGATTCGACGTCGTAGTCGGAGCGGCGGAAGGCGCCGCTGACGCTCAGGCGCTTGGCGAAAGGCTGGTCGGCCAACAGCGGTACCCGCGTCTCGCCGTAGAATTCCTTGACGGTGGACGAGCCGCTGGTGGCCAGCGCCGCGTTCCAGCCGGAGACGTCGCCGGAGGAGAGGAAGGCATCCGGCGAGTAGCTGCTGGAGGCGCGCCGGCGTTCCAGGCCGGCCGAGAAGTCGACCGCGCCGGCCGGCAGCTCCGCCAGCTTGCCGGTGATGTTGCCCGAGGCGACCTGCTGCTCGGCGCGGATGGTCGAGTTGGAGAAGATCGAGATCGCATTCTTGCCGGCCTCGGTGATGTTCTGGCCGAAGGGGTTGAGCACCGGCGCCGCGCCGCCCTGCGACAGGATCGCGTTCTGGAAGCGGCTCAGCGAAATCGAGCCGCTCTGGTTTTGCGATTCGATGGTGCGGGCGTAGGTGTAGTACATATCGTATTTCAGGTCGCTCAAGAAGCTCCTGGAGACGTCCGGAATATCGCCGCGCAGGCCCAGCGCGGTGCGGAACACGGAGTGTTCGGTGGTCGCCGCGCGGGTGCCGATGTCCGGCAGGCGGCGGTTCAGGTTCAGCACCGCCAGGCCGTCGCCCGGCGTGGTGGTCAGCGACTGCGTGCCGGTGGTGATGCGGGTGCTGCCGGTTTCGCGCAGATCCAGCTGGCGCAGCACTTCCTGCATCGGCGCGCTCAGATACGGGTTGTTGGTGTTGACCAGGAAGTTGCCGCTGGCGCTGGTGGGCGCGATCTGCACGTTGGCGGTGTTGTTACTGTAATGGAGTTCCAGGTAGCCGGTATGGTGCTCGTTGAAATCGTAGTGCGAGAAGGCGTTGCCCATCCAGCGTTTTTGCGGCGTCACCAGATACGAGATCGGACCGAGGTCGTAGGCGTCGGCCGCGGTGTAGGGGCGGATCGCCTTGCCGGTCTGGTCGAACACGGCGCCGAGAGAGCCCATGCCTTGCAGGCCGGCGGCGATCAAGGCCGCGTTCAAGGCCGGGTTGGACGCCGACGATCCCACCACCGGCAAGTTGCCGATGCGGCCGAACGGCACCGTCGCGGAGCCGCTGTAGACCAGGCCTGGCCTGCCGCCGGCCGACAAGCAGGTCTGGCCGGCGGGCACCGCTTGCGGCGTGCCGGGACGGGTCGACGACCACGAGGCGGCGGTGACGCAGCCATCGCCCATCGACGGCAGCGCCCAGTCGCCACGGTCGCCGCGCGTCATGCCTTCGCGGTCCATGTAGTTGAGCGAGATGACGGCGTTGCCTTTGTTGTTGGCGAAGTTGCCGCCCATGGTCACGTCGAGGCTTTTGGTCGGGGTCTTGGTCGGCTGGTCCCAGGTGCGCTGGGTGTTGACCTCCACGCCTTCGAAGTTGTCGCGCATGATGAAGTTGACCACGCCGGAGATGGCGTCCGAACCGTAGACGGCGGACGAGCCGCCGGTCACGGTCTCGATCCGCTTCACCAGCGCGGACGGGATGGTGTTGATGTCGGTGGTGAAGTCCGGGCCGGTGATGGCGAAGCGGCGGCCGTTGACCAGCACCAGGTTGCGCGTCGGCCCGAGATTGCGCAGGTTCAGCGTCGAGGTGCCGGACGGCTGGCCGGCCTGCACGGTGTTGGCGGTGGGGCTGCTCAACTGGTTGGCGGTGAATTGCGGCGTATCGGACAGCAGCACTTCCAGGTTCTGCGTGCCGGTCAGCTTCAGTTCCTGCTGGTCGACCACGGTGACCGGGGTCGGCGCCAGATAGCCGCCGCTGGCCAGGCGCGAGCCGGTGATGACGACCTTGTTGTCATCGGGTTTGACCTCGGGCGCATCCTGCGCGCTGGCGATGCCGGTGACGCTGACGGCCATGAGTAATGCGGATAGCGAGTTGCCGTGGTGGTTGAATCTTTTGTTATTCATTTCGTGTCTCCTTTTTTATCGGATCGTGGCGGCCGAGTGTTAAGCTAACAAAAAATTGTTAGCGCAACCATTAGACCGTGTTAAATGGTAGGTAGCTTCGTATCGGAGAGTCAATCGCACACCGCTCAAGGTCTTGATCGATGTCGGTATAGTCAACAAGTTGATTGATTGGACGGGCGATCTGTTGCTTTTTCTGGATATGATCCTTGCCAAACAAGGAGACCAAAATGATTCACTCAAGCTGGATGCGGCTGGCGATGCTGGCGGCCGTTGCCCTTGCCGCCGGCGCCGGCGCGGCCGATCAGTCGATCGACCGCCGCGCGCTGGTGGAGCGGCATAGTCCCCACTTGCGCGCGGTCGATGCGTGGGCGCCGCTCAGCGTGGGCAACGGGCAGTTCTGCTTCACCGCCGACGTGACCGGCCTGCAGAGCTTCCCCGACTACTACAGCAAGAACGGCATCGCGGTGGAGACGCAGGCGCGCTGGTCGTGGCACGAGGATCCGAATCCGAACGGCTACAAGCTGGCCGACGCCAACCGCGATTACACCGCGCACGGCAGCACCGTCGGCTATCCGACCAACATGAAGGCGGCGGCCACCGGCTGGCTCAGGGAGAATCCGCATGCGATGCCGTTGGGGCAGTTGGGCCTGCGCTACCAGGGCAGGCCGCTGGCGATCGAGGACGTCAAGAACATCGACCAGAAGCTCGATCTGTGGAGCGGGGTGCTGACCAGCCGTTACACCATCGATGGGCAGCCGGTCAGCGTGACCACGGCGGCCAGTCCTGCGCGGGATACGCTGGCGGTGCGCATCGCGTCGCCGCTGCTGGCAGGCGGCAAGCTGTCGGTGCGGCTCGCGCTGCCGCGTGGCTACGTCATCGCGGTCAAGGCCAATCCGCCTCTGGATTGGTCGCAGCCGGCGTCGCACAGCACGCGCGTGGCGGCGCAGGACCAGCGCACGCTGGCGCTGGAGCATGTGCGCGATGGCGCGCGTTATGCGGCGCTGCTGAAGGCTGAGGCGCCCATCGATATCAAGTATCCTTCGCCGCATGAATTCCTGATCGCGCCGGCCGGCGGCGAGGAGCTTGATTTCACGCTGTCGTATGCGCCCGATGACGCGGACGGCGCGGAGGGGGCGGTCGCCGTGATCGCGCAAAGCGCCCGGCACTGGCAGGCTTTCTGGCGCAGCGGCGCGGCGATCGATTTCACCGGCAGCATCGATCCGCGCGCGGCGGAGTTGGAGCGGCGCGTGGTGTTGTCGCAGTACCTGACCGCGATCCAGTTCGGCGGCGACTTTCCGCCGCAGGAAAGCGGCTTAACCACCACCACCTGGTACGGCAAGCACCACACCGAGATGGTGTGGTGGCATACGGCGCACTTCGCGCTGTGGGGCCGGCCGCAGTATCTGGCCAACACGCTGCGCTGGTTCCAGCAGACGCTGCCCGTGGCGCGCCGGATCGCGGCGTCGCGCGGCTTGAAGGGCGCGCGCTGGCCGAAGATGACCGGGCCGCAGGGACGCGACAGCCCCGGCGGCAATCCGCTGATCGTGTGGAACCAGCCGCACCCGATCCATCTGGCGGAGCTGATGTACCGCAGCGCGCCGGACCGGCAAACGCTGGACCGCTACAGCGAGCTGGTATTCGCCACCGCCGATGCGATGGCGTCGATGCTGCATTGGGACGCGGCCGGCAAGCGCTATGTGCTTGGTCCGCCGCTGTGGATCGCGCAGGAGATCTACGATCAATCGACCAGCATGAATCCGGCCTACGAATTGAGCTACTGGGCCACCGGCCTGCAGATCGCGCAGCAGTGGCGCGCGCGGCTTGGCCTGCCGCCGGATCAGGACTGGGAACGCAAGCGCTTGCAGCTATCCAGCCTGCCTCAGAAGGATGGCAAATACGTGGCGCTGGAGTCGACGCCGGACACCTGGGACAATATCGCCAGCCGCCACGACCATCCATCCTTCCTGATGGCGCTCGGCCAGCTGCCCGGCGCCGGCGTCGATCGCGCCGTGATGCGGCGCACGCTGGACGCGGTGCTGGCCAACTGGGATTGGCAGACCAAGATCTGGGGCTGGGATTATCCGATGATCGCGATGACCGCCGCGCGCCTCGATGCGCGCCGGCAGGCGGTGGACGTGCTGCTGAAAACCGATGGCCCCAACAACAGCTACACGGCGGCGGGGCACAATCCGAACACCAACCTGCCGGTCTACCTGCCGGGAAATGGCGCACTGCTGGCGGCGGTGGCGATGATGGCCGGCGGTTGGGACGGCGCGCCGGCCGGCGCGGCGCCCGGCTTCCCGCGCGAAGGTTGGGTGGTGCGCGCCGAAGGCTTCAAGCCGCTGCCGTAGGCGTCAGCCGCCCATCTTGTTGTAGATGATGCCGTTCCAGCGGGCGGTGATGCGGCTGCAGTGCATCTCGAACTCGTCGCCGTCCTTGGTCTTGACCGACTGGAAGTGATTGATGGCGATGCGGGTCGCGTCCTGCAAGGCGCCGCCGTCGGGGATCTGCTTCGGCAGCGGCAGGTCGGTGATGTGCAGCTGGTACGCGACTTGTTTGGGTGACGTGTTCTGGTCGAACCAGATGACGACTTCGATATGGTCATCCGCCTCTTCGGTCTCGGCGAAGCATCGGCCATGTCGTTTGGTTTCGAATTTGAAGCGCATTGCTCTCCTCCATGTAGGTAGGATGAGCGTACCACGCCGCCGCCGCTTCGAACATCCAGCCGTGCGCGGCGCGGCGTTTTCGTCAAACGCGGGGCGTGGCGTCCGCGCCTTAGCGTTGCAGATCGGAAGTCGGTGCGCGTAGCGTCATACGCAGGCCGATGGGCGACATGGTGAAGCCGGAGAGTTCTTGCGGTTCGCTGTTGTCGACGGTGGCGATCGATGCGATGTCGAAGCTGTTGAGCAGCGTGGCGGCGGCGAGTTTGATCTCCAGCAGCGCCAGGTAGCGCCCCGGACAGGTGCGCGCGCCGGCGCCGAAGGGCATCGAGACGTGCTTGTTCATCGCCTCGTCGCCGCGCCGCAGCCAGCGCTCGGGATCGAAATCGGCGGCGTTGGCGACGTGGCTGTCGGCGACGCTGTCGTTGCGCATCACCAGCCATACCAGGCCGCCCTGCGGCACCGCGACGTCGCCGACCACGCTGTCGCGCAGCGCTTCCAGCGGGATGAAAGGCGCGACCGGCTTCAGGCGCATCGCTTCCTGCGCGCAGGCGTCCACGTAGTCCAGCGCGTCCATTTGCTCGATGCTGAACGCCGCCGCGTCCGGCGCGATGCGCAGCACTTCCTCGCGCGCCTTCGCCAGCGCGGCGGGATTCCGCTTCAGCAGGTACAGCATCCACGCCAGCGTGTTGCTGGTGGTGTCTTCGCCGGCCAGCAGCATGGTGGTGACGTTGCCGGCCACCGCGACGTCATCGACGCCGCCGCCGCCTTCCTCGGCGGCGCAGATCATCGCCTCCAGCAGGTTGGCGGGACGCGCGCGCCGCGCCGGCTCGGCGTTCAGGCGTGCGCGCGCGGCGGCGATCAGGTCGTCGATGGCGGCGCTGAGCGTGGCCACGCTGCGGTCCAGTTGGCGGTCGGCCGGCAGCTTGACGTAGCGCCAGTAGGGGAACATAGCGATCGAGCGTTTGGCCACCGCCGGCAGGATCACGTCCATGTGGCGCTGGATCACATCCTCGCCGCCGTCGATGGTGTTGACCTCCGTGCCGAACGCCAGTCCGGCGATGATGTCGACGCTGTAGCGCTTCAGGTCCTCGGTCAGGTCGATGGCGGCGCCGGTGCGCGCGGCCGTTTGCCAATGCGCCTGCAAGCGCTGCGCGACCTTGACCAGCGACGGGAAATAAGCCTTGACCGCGTGCGGCGCCAGCGCCGCCATGACCATGCGCCGCTGCTCGCGCCAGGGCGCCCCTTCGGCCAGGAACAGGCCCGGGCGGCCGCCCATTTCTTCCGATACCTGGGCCGTTAGGGCGGGGCGGCGGAAGCCATCCGGCCGGTCGCGCAGCACGGCGCCGACCAGCTCATGGCTGGAGACCACCAGCACCGGCCTGCTGCCGAAGGCGATGCGGAACAGCGGGCCGTATTCGCGGCTCCACGCTTCGACGTCCTGGTGCAGGCGCAGCGGACGGATCTGCGGCAGGTTGCCCGCCAGCGGCCACGGACGCGGTCCCGGCAAATCCGCGATCCGGCGCAGTGCGATGGCCGGCGATTGGGCGCAGCCCGAATCCGGCGCTGCTGCGGTGCGTGGCATGCTGTTCTCCATACTGTCTCCCTGGCTGACGATGGCCCACTATGCCTCGCCCGCCGCCGCCCGTATTGAACGTTTGCGACAAACGAGTATAAACTCCGGACATGACTCATCCGAACTCCACCCGCCTGATCGTGCCGCCGTTCGCGCTTGCCTCCTGCGTGCGCGCCTGCATCACGCGCAGCACGGTGGAGGCGCCGCTGGCCGAAGCGGCCGATCGCTTTAACCATTTCCCCGCCACGCCGCTATGCTCCATCACCTGGTTCATCGAAGGCGAGGCGGAAGTGGTCGAACCGCCGACGCCATCCCCAGCGATGCGCGCGGTGTTCTGCGGCCCGCAGACGCGTCCCCTGACCACCTACAACCCCGGCCCGGTGCGCATCTTCATGCTGATGTTCTACCCGCAGGCGATGCACGCGTTGAGCGACATCGACGTGCCGAACTGGGTGGACCGCTGGGCGCCGCTGGACGAAGTACTCGGCGCGGATTGGGAAGCGATGTCGGACGCGGTGCTGGCGGCCACCGACGATGACGCGCGGCTGGCGGCCATCGCCTCCTTCCTCGAGCCGCGCTGGCAAACCAGCCGGCCGAGCGGCGCGGCCGGCATCGCCGGCGATTGGGTGCGGCATCTGGCCTGGCAGGCCGCCGATTCGGTGCTGGGACGCGGGGTGCGCAGCATCGAGCGCCGCATCAAGGCCAGCGCCGGCCAGCCCTTGCGCAAGCTGCTGCGGATGCAGCGCGCCGAGCTATCCTTCTTCGACGCGCGCGACGACTACCTGGCCGGCCGCGTGGTCTGGTCCGACGTGGCCGCGCGCGGCGGCTATTCGGATCAGGCGCATTTCTGCCGCGAGGCGCGCGAGATCACCGGCCAAAGTCCGGCCGAACTGGCGCGCGTGCTGGCCAGCGAGGAAAGCTACTGGATCTACCGGATCTGGACCTGACACGCGGCGCGCACCAGCGGGAACTCGATGCGCTTGAGCGCGCCTTTCAATGTGCCTTCGATGCTGGCGTGCAGCCGCTCCGGCGCCTCGAAGCGGTAGATCACGCGCTGCGGGAAATCGTGCTGGAGGTTCTCGAACACGACCTCGGTCGCATCGAGCTTGATGGCGCTGAAGCTGGCGGCCGGCTGGCCCGCAGGCTGCGCGTGGAACACCGCCGTGCCGTCGTCCGTGGCGGCGATACGCATGAACTCATAAGTCTTCAATTTGCCGCCCTTGATGGTGCGGCTCATGCCCAGCATGGCGCCGCCGGCCGGCGAGGTCCATTGCTCGCCCGATCCCGGCTCGCCGCCGACCGCGTTCCAGCAGCCGGCGAGCCAGCCCAGTTGTTCCAGCGGCGCGGCGTGCAGGACGGGCAGCATGCCGCAAGCGGCCAGCAAAGCCGCGACGTGACGCGCAAAACCAGGGCGGCGGTTCATGCCGGCACCAGCGCGGCGATGCGGTTGCGGCCGGCGCGCTTGGCCTGGTACAGCGCGCGGTCGGCGGCGCCGATCAGCGCCTCCATCTCCACCGGCGCGTCGACCTTCTGCGTGGCGATGCCGATGCTGACCGTGACCTGGTGCGTGTCGATGCCGCTGCGCTCATGCACGATTCCCAGTTCCTGCGCGCGGGCGCGGATGGTCTCGGCCATCATCGTGGCCTGCTCGACGTCGGTCTCTGGCAGGATCATGGCGAACTCCTCGCCGCCGTAGCGCGCCATCAGGTCGCACGGGCGCTTCAGCATGCCCGCCAGCGCGGCCGCGACCTGGATCAGGCACTGGTCGCCCTTCTGGTGGCCGTAGTGGTCGTTGTAGGCCTTGAAGTGGTCGATGTCGATCATCAGCAGCGACAGCGGCGTGCCGCCACGCTTGGCGCGCCGGTGTTCCTTCTCCATCGCGACGTCGAAGTGGCGCCGGTTGGCGATGCCGGTCAGGCCGTCCGAGAAGGTCTGCGAGCGCAGCACCATGGTTTGCTCGCGCAGCAGCTTCTCGCGCGCGACGGCGATGCTGACGTCGTTGATCTGGATCAGGCAGTGGCGCGGCGCGCCTTCGATCGCGATCGGCGTCACCTCCACCGCCTGCTGGATGCGTTCGTGGCGCGCCGCCGCCAGCGCGTTGCTGTACAGCGCGAATGGCGCCTTGTTCAGCGTCTGCGACAGCAGCGACGGGAAGTTGTTGTACAGCGCCTGCTGGATCGCGGCGTCGACCCGGCCGCCGCGCAGGCCGGGGCAGGTGGTGAAGAAGTCGCTGCCGATCACCTTGTCGTTGGTCAGGCCGGAGTGGCGGATCATCCATTCGTTCCACAGCACGATGCGGCGCTCGCCGTCGAGCACCACGGCGCCGATGTTGACCGCGCACAGGATGCTTTGCAGCAGATTGAGCCGGTCGCTGGCGGGCAGGGTGTGCATGGCCGTCATGCCTGGCCCATCGCGCGCGCGATGTAGAGATTGATCTGGCCCTTGAGGTCGTGCAGCGCGGTGATGTCGAGCACGAAGGCGACATAGCCGTGGATCTGGTGCTTCTCCAGCAGGAAGTCGATGTGCAGCATCAGCACCACGGTGCCGGCGCCGCTGCCGGTGGCGGTCAGGATTTCGTCGCTGGTGCCGAGGTGGTACTCCGGCAGCGAGCCTTGCAGCTCGTGCTGGAAGATGTTGGCCAGCGTGCCGACGCAGGAGTTGAGGATGATGTTGCCGATCTCGCACATGGCTTCCTGCTCCATCTCGGTCAGCTCCTTGATCGGCACCGACTCGCCCACCATCAGCCGCACGATCTCCAGGCTTTTATCCTCGGGGAACATGAGAATCGCCTCGGTCTCGAACGCGCCCTGGTAATGCTGGCTGATGCCGCAGATGCGTTCCGGCTCGGCGGCGTCGCGCGCGCCCAGCAGGCGCGCCGCCTCGGTGCGCGGGATGAAGCTGATCGACGGCACCGACATCCGCACCGCCTCGTGGACGATGGCGCTCATCGAGGCCGCCGCCTGGCCGACGCCGATGTTGAAGATCTCGATCAGCGCGTCGTTCTCCAGCTCGGACAGGTTGAACATGGCGTTCACGCGGTTTCCAGCGTCGCCAGCAGCTGCGCGATGCGGGCCTCGGTGATCGGTTTTTCGACGAAGCCGATGCCCATCGCGGCGGCGCGCTCGCGGGTCGCGGTCTGCACGTTGGCGGTCAGCAGCGAGATCGGCAGCGCGGGAAAATCCTGGCGCAGCTGCTCGGCGGCGGCGATCCCGCCCATGCCCGGCATGTTCACGTCCATCAGCACCAGGTCCGGCGCCACCTCGTGCGCCTTGAGCAGCGATTCCTCGCCGGTGGCCGCTTCGGCCACCACCCAATCGGCGCGCAACACCGAGATGTATTGGCGGGCCATCATGCGCGAGACGCGGCTGTCATCGACTATCAGGACTGTTTTGGCTTGCGTCATGGCGTATCCCCGGCGATCTTCTTTTGGACCTGCATTGCGCTCATTCTCGCATATCCGGCCCGGCTGCCGGCTACGATCGTTGCATCATTAACAGCACTTGTGCCAGTCTGCGACACCACGGCGCCGGCTGTGTTGTCTGAGCGCAATTTTTTGCCGAAAACAGGGAGGGGGGAGGGTGATCCGTTAAAATAGCGCCATTCGATTTCCCCTCTCTTATAGAAACATCATGACCCAAGACGAACTGAAACAAGCCGTAGCCCGCTCCGCCATCGATTACGTGGTGGCCAACGAGATCATCGGCGTCGGCACCGGCTCGACCGCCAATTTCTTCATCGACGAACTGGCCAAGATCAAGCACACCATCAAGGGCGCCGTGGCGTCGTCGGAAGCGACCGCCGCCCGCCTGCGCGGCCACGGCATCGAAGTGTTCGACCTGAACGACGTGCCGGAAATCGCGGTCTACATCGACGGCGCCGACGAGATCACCGACACCGGCGCCATGATCAAGGGCGGCGGCGCGGCGCTGACGCGCGAGAAGATCGTCGCCTCGGTGTCGAAGCGGTTCGTCTGCATCGCCGACGGTTCCAAGCTGGTCGAAGTGATGGGCAAGTTTCCGCTGCCGGTGGAAGTGCTGCCGATGGCGCGCGCCTCGGTCACGCGCGAGCTGGCCAGGATCGGCGGCACGCCGAAGCTGCGCCTCAAGCCGGGCACCGACGAAGCCTTCATCACCGACAACGGCGGCATGCTGATCGACGTCGCCGGCTTGTCCATCACCGATCCGGTGGCGCTGGAGCAGCGCATCAACCAGATCGTCGGCGTGATCGCGGTCGGCCTGTTCGCCGCGCGCGGCGCCAATGTCTGCCTGCTCGGCACCGCCGACGGCGTCAAGACGTTGACCTTCTGATCGTCTTACCCCGCAGGCCTGCTGGGGTCAGACCCGATGCGGGGTCTGACCCCTAAGTGGCGGAGCCGGCTTCGCCACTCAAGGTCGCGGGGTAGCGCGGCCGCCAACTACACAGAGAGCTCCCCCATGAATCGATTGTCCGTATTGCTGTTGTCTTGCGGGGTGCTGTTGAGCGCCTGCTCCTGGCTGCCTTCGAAATCGCGCGCCGACGCGGCGGCGGCCGCCGCGCGCGCACCGGTGCGCACCGTAGCCGCCGACGGCACGCCGTTGACGCGCGTCGACGGCGTCGAAATCGAGAAGGTGCCGTTCCGTCCCGGCGTATCGTCGGCGACGGTGGAGAAGCTGGCCAAGCAGCAGGGCTGCGCCGGCGGCTGGGGCGCGGGATTGGTGAGCGAACCGGGACCGGTCGAGATCTATCGCATGACCTGCGAAAGCGGGAAGGTCTACATGGCCAAGTGCGAGCTGAAACAGTGCAAGGCCATGTAAGATGAAACGCCGGCGGCTGCGCGCCGCCGGCTCGATGCCAGCTCAGTCGGCCGGTGGCGGCACGTAGCCCATGGCGGCGTCGGCGCCGTCGCCGAAGAAGTGTTTTTCCATCTGCGTCGCCAGGTATTTGCGGGCGCGCTGATCGGCCAGGTTCAGGCGGTTTTCGTTGACCAGCATGGTCTGGTGCTTGAGCCATGCGGCCCAGGCTTCCTTCGAAACCGTCTCATAAATCTTCTTACCCAGTTCACCCGGATACGGCGGGAAGTCCAAGCCCTCGGCTTCCTTGTTGAGTTTGATGCATTGAACGGTGCGGGCCATCAGTGTTGCTCCTAAAGCGGTATGTAAAGCGTCATTATAAGGTTTTCACCAGCACCTGTGATTTGCGCTGCCAGTTATACATGCGCTGGCGGTCTTTCGGCAGCGAATCGACGGTGGTCGGCACGAAGCCGCGCTTCTGGAACCAGTGCGAGGTGCGGGTGGTCAGCACGAACAACTTGGTGACGCCGATGGCGCGGGCGCGGTTCTCCATGTGCTTCAGGATACGCTCGCCGTCGCCCTGGGCCTGGACGTCTGGATTAACCGTCAAGCATGCCATTTCGGCCATCTTCTGTTCCGGGAACGGATACAGCGCGGCGCAGCCGAAGATCACGCCATCGTGCTCGATGACGGAGAAGTAGTCGATTTCGCGTTCGATCAGTTCGCGGCCGCGCTTGACCAGCGTGCCGTCGGCCTCCAGCGGTTCGATCAGCTTGATGATGCCGCCGACATCCTCGATGGTTGCCTGGCGCAGCGATTCCAGGTTCTCGTGCGAGATCATGGTGCCGACGCCATCATGGGTGAACAGCTCCAGCAGCGCCGAGCCGTCCATGCTGAACGAGACGATGTGCGAGCGTTCGACGCCGTTGTCGCAGGCCTTGATGCAGTGCTTCAGGTAGAACGCGGTGGCGTCGGGCAGGAAGCCGGCTTGCAGCACGGCTTCGGCCTGGTGCGACGACAGTTCGCGGATTTCGGTGCCGCCGGCGTCGGTCATCATCTCGGTTTCGGTGATGAAGATCAGTTTGTCGGCGTGCAGCGCGATGGCGGTGGAGCAGGCCACGTCCTCCATGGTCAGGTTGAACGCCTCGCCGGTCGGCGAGAAGCCCAGCGGCGACAGCAGCACCAGGCCGTCGGAGCCGAGGATGGAGTGGATGGTTTCGGCATCGACCTTGCGGGTGATGCCGGTCAGTTCGAGGTCGACGCCGTTGATCACGCCGAGCGGACGGGCGGTGATGAAGTTGCCGGAAATGATACGGATCGCCGCGTTCGACATCGGCGTGTTCGGCAAGCCCTGGCTGAACGCGGCCTCGATATCGAGTCGCAGTTCGCCGGCGGCCTCCTTGGCGCACTCCATGGCGGCGATGTCGGTGATGCGCACGCCGTTGTGGAAGCGGCCTTCGACGTTCCGCAGCGCCAGTTGTTCGGCCACCTGCGGGCGCGAGCCGTAGACCACGGTGACGTTGATGTCCAGCGCGTGCAGCAGGGACAGATCGTGGGCCAGCACCTGCAGCGCGCCGGCGCTGACCAGCTCACCGGGGAAGGCGACGACGAAGGTCTTGCCGCGGAAGGCGTGGATGTAGGGAGCGACGGAGCGCAGCCATTGGACGAATTGGGTAGGGTTTTCCATTAGCCGCATTATAATTCGGTGCGCGACGTCCGCGCCAAAACCTTTGTAAAAAACAATGTCAGAAGCCAGCAACAAGCCTAAACCCGCCCAAACCCGCCCCCCGCAAGCGAAAACCGCCCAACCGGCGCAGGCTCAGAGACGCGCACCCCGAACCGAGGCGGGGTCTGTCCCCGTACGGGGACAGACCCCTGGCTCCGCTTTGCGGGGTGGTGCGCGCGCGCCGCGTCCCGACGGCGAAGGCGGCTCGCTGGCCCAGCCGCCGCGTGCACCGCGCGGCGACGCCCGCCCGCGTCTGACGCCCGAGGAACTGGCCGCTCGCGAGGCCGAGCGCAATTTCCGCAATCCGCTGCCGCCGATCACCTATCCTGAAGACCTGCCGGTCTCCGGCCGCCGCCACGAAATCGCCGAAGCCCTGATGAACAACCAGGTCATCATCGTCTCCGGCGAAACCGGCTCCGGCAAGACCACCCAGCTGCCGAAGATCTGCCTGGAACTCGGCCGAGGCCAAAAAGGCATGATCGGCCACACCCAGCCGCGCCGTATCGCCGCTTCCTCGACCGCCAAGCGCATCGCGCAGGAACTCGGCACGCCGCTGGGCGAAACGGTCGGCTTCAAAGTCCGCTTCGCCGATACGCTGACCAAAGGCGCCTCGGTCAAGCTGATGACCGACGGTATCCTGCTGGCCGAAACGCAAACCGACCCGCTGCTCAAAGGCTACGACACCATCATCATCGATGAAGCCCACGAACGCAGCCTGAACATCGACTTCCTGCTCGGCTACCTGAAGCAGCTGCTGCCGCGCCGCCCCGACCTGAAGGTGATCATCACCTCCGCGACCATCGACGCCGACCGCTTCTCGCGCCACTTCGGCACGCCGGAGAAACCGGCGCCGGTGATCGAAGTCTCCGGCCGCCTGTACAAAGTGGAAGTGCGCTACCGCCCGATCGAAAGCGACGTGCAGAATCCCGCCGTGGCCAACGCCGAAGGCAAAGGCGCCCGCACCGCCGCCGCCCGCGAAAAACGCGACCTGATGGACGCCGTGGTCGACGGCGTCGATGAACTGTGCCGCATCGGCTCCGGCGACGTGCTGGTGTTCCTGCCCGGCGAACGCGAAATCCGCGACGTCGCCGAAGCGCTGCGCAAGCACCACCCGCCGCACGTCGAAATCCTGCCGCTGTTCGCCCGCCTGTCGGCCGAAGAACAGGAACGCGTGTTCAAGGTCAGCAACGCACGCCGCATCGTGCTGGCCACCAACGTCGCCGAAACCTCGCTGACCGTGCCCGGCATCCGCTACGTGGTCGACGCCGGCGTGGCGCGCGTCAAGCGTTACAGCTACCGCAACAAGGTCGAACAGCTGCAGATCGAACCGATCGCGCAATCGGCCGCCAACCAGCGCGCCGGCCGTTGCGGCCGCGTCGCCGACGGCGTCTGCATCCGCCTGTACGAAGAGCAGGACTATTTGCTGCGGCCGAAGTTCACCGAGCCGGAAATCCTGCGCTCGTCGCTGGCCTCCGTCATCCTGCGCATGAAGTCCCTGCATCTGACCGATGTGGAGACCTTCCCGTTCATCGAACCGCCGCTGGCGCGCGCCATCGCCGACGGCTACCAGCTGTTGCAGGAACTGGGCGCGGTCGACGAATACAACCAGCTGACGCCACTGGGCAACAAGCTGTCCAAGCTGCCGCTGGACCCGCGCGTCGGCCGCATGATCCTGGCCGCGCTGGACAACGCCAGCCTGAACGAAGTGCTGATCATCGCCTCCGCGCTGTCCGTGCAGGATCCGCGCGACCGCCCGATGGAACACCAGCAGGCCGCCGACGAAGCGCACAAGAAGTTCGCCGACGAGAAGTCCGAATTCCTCAGCTACATCAAGATCTGGAAGTGGTTCGAAAGCGCGATCGAGCACAAGAAGACCAACCGCCAGTTGATGGACAACTGCCGCGCCAACTTCCTGTCGCAGCTGCGCCTGCGCGAATGGCGCGACGTGCACTCGCAGCTGCTGACGATCGTCAAGGAGCAGGGCTGGCGCATCAACGAAGCGCCGGCCACCTACGAGAACCTGCACCTGGCGTTGTTGACGGGCCTGCTGGGCAACATCGGCTTCAAGGCCGAGGACGAGCCAGGCGCGGGCTATCTCGGCGCGCGCGGCATCAAGTTCAATATCTGGCCGGGTTCCTCGCTGTTGAAGAAACCGGGCAAGTGGATCATGGCGGCGGAACTGGTCGACACCACGCGCCTGTACGCGCGCTGCGTGGCGCAGATCCAGCCCGAGTGGCTGGAAAAGGTCGGCGGCCACCTGCTGAAGAAATCCTGGGGCGAGCCGCGCTGGGAAAAGAAATCGGCGCAGGTCACCGCGTCCGAGCGCGCGACCCTGTACGGGCTGGTGGTGTATAGCCAGCGCCGCATCAACTACGGCTTGTTCAATCCGACCGAGGCGCGCGAAATCTTCATCCGCGACGCGCTGGTCGGCGGCGACTATGAGACGCGCGCGCCGTTCTTCGCCCACAACCACAAGCTGATCAAGGAAATCGAAAACCTTGAGCACAAGTCGCGCCGCCTCGACGTGCTGGTCGACGATGAACTGATCGCCGCCTTCTACGACAAGCTGGTTCCGGCCGAGGTGGTCAACGGCGCCGGTTTCGAGAAGTGGCACAAGGACGCGACCGCGCAGGAACCGAAGCTGCTGTACCTGAACCGCGACGAGTTGATGCGCCACGAAGCGGCCGGCGTGACCACCGACCTGTTCCCGAAAATGATGTCGGTGACCGGCCTTGAGCTGGCGCTGACCTATCACTTCGAACCGGGCAGCGTGCGCGACGGCGTGACCATGGCGATCCCGTTGTACGCCCTGAACCAGCTGCCGCGCGAGCGCGTCGAATGGCTGGTGCCGGGCATGCTGAAGGAGAAGGTGCATCTGCTGCTTAAATCGCTGCCGCAAAAACTGCGCCGCCATTGTGTGCCGCTGCCGGACTACGCGGCCAAGTTCTGCGAGCGCGTCAACGAGGCCGGCACCTTCGGGCGCGGCGACCTGATCGACGCGATCATCGCCGACATCCGCAAGGAGATCACGATCGCGGTGCTGACCAGCGACTTCAAGCCGGAGACGCTGCCGGCGCACCACTTCATGAACTTCAAGGTGATCGACGAGCACGGACGCCAGCTGGAGATGGGCCGCAACCTGGCCACGCTGCAGGCGGAATTCGGCACGCAGGCGCGCGAGAGCTTCCAGAAGATGGCCGAGTCGTCCGCCGGCCAGGGCGTCAGCCTGCGCGCGGTGGCGCCGACCCCGGGCGGATCCGCGGCGGCATCGGCATCGGCGAAAGGCGGCGCGCCGGCCGCGCAGGGCAAGGGTTCGGCACCGGCGGCGGCTGCGGCCACCGCCAGCAGCGGCATCACGCTGACCGGCCTGACCTCGTGGACCTTCGGCGAGTTGCCGGAGCTGCTGGAGATCGCCCAGGGCAAGCTGACGCTGATCGGCTTCCCGGCGCTGGTCGACAAGGGCACGCACTGCGATCTGGAGGTCTTCGACGATCCGACCGCGGCGGCGCGCACGCACCGCGTCGGGCTGCGGCGCTTGTTCGCGTTGCAGATGAAGGACCAGATCAAGTTCATCGAAAAAGGCATCCCCGGCTTGCAGCAAATGGGCATGCAGTTCATGAGCATGGGCACGCAGGAGGAACTGCGCGAACAGATCATCAACAAGGCGCTGGACATCGCCTGCCTGCAGGATCCGCTGCCGGTGGACGCGGCGTCGTTCGCCAAGCGCAAGGACGAGGGCAAGTCGCGGCTGGTCTTGCTGGTGAACGAGATCGCGCGCCTGCTGTCGCAGGTGCTGACCGAGTTCCATGGCCTGCCGAAGCGCTTGCAAGGCTTGCCGGCGCAGGCTGCGGCGGATATGCAGTCGCAGTTGCAGGGGCTGGTCAACAAGCGCTTCCTGTCGGAGAACGAGTACAGCCAGCTGTCGCACTTCCCGCGCTATCTGAAGGCGATGAATGTGCGGATCGAGAAGCTGCGCGGCGATCCGTCCCGCGATGCGAAATTGATGGCGGAGTGGCAGCAGGCCGCGCTGCTGTACCAGCGTCTCATCAAGGACAAATCGGCCGGCAAGAACACCGATCCGAAGATGGTGGAGTTCCGCTGGATGCTGGAGGAGTTGCGCGTGTCGCTGTTCGCGCAGGAGCTGCGCACGCCGATGCCGGTATCGGTCAAGCGACTACAAAAAGTATGGGAGTCGATGCAGCGCTAAGCGCGTTGCCGAACGCAGTCCGGCGGTGGTTTCGCGGTAGACTTTATCTCAACAGGAGGTCGTTGCGATGAAGATCAAAACCGCTGGGTTGCTGCGTAGCCTGGTTCGTTCCGGCAAGCGGATGACCAAGCTGCTGGTGGCGGCGACGGCGCCCGCGCCCAAGCCGAAAACCAAGCGCAAGCGAAAGCCGGCGGCCGCTTCGGCCACTGCCGCGCCGCGACCGGCCGTGCGGCGCAAGGCTCCGGCTCCGGCCGCCGCTGTCGCCGCGCATATTCCGCCTTCGCCGGGCAAGTGGCTGGCATCGCACCTCACCGCCTACGGGCGCCGCATGAGCTACTGGCTCTACATCCCCAACAACATCCCTGAAGCGGCCCTCAGCAAAGGGCTGCCATTGCTGGTCATGCTGCACGGCTGCCAGCAAACCGCGACGCAGTTCGCGCAGGGCACGCGCATGAACCACTGGGCCGAGCAGATGGGTTACGCGGTGCTGTATCCGCAGCAGCTGGTCAGCACGCACGCGCAGCGTTGCTGGAAGTGGTACGACCGCGCCACGCAGGAGGGCGGCGGCGATGTGCCGATGATCGTCGGCATCGTCAACAAGGTGCTGACCGAGTATGCGGTCGACCGCTCGCGGATCTACATCGCCGGGATTTCCGCCGGCGCCGGCATGGCCAACATCGTCGCGCTGAATCATCCGCGTTTGTTCGCGGCGGTCGGGATGCACTCCGGCCCCGTGTTCGGCGCCGGCCACAACACCATCGGCGCGCTGGGCGTGATGCAGCACGGCGCCGGCCCGCGCGCCGATCTCGCCGCGCGCGAAGTGCTGCTGCGCCAGCCGCAGTTTCCCGGCATGCCGGCGATCCTGATCCAGGGGCAGGGCGACAGCGTGGTCCGCCCGATCAATCAAGTGCAGCTGGCGCGCCAAAGCCTGTTGCTGAACGGCCTGGCCGACGCCGCGAAGATCACCGAGAAGCCGCAAGGACGCGGCGGCAGCCGCAACGCCCACCGCCTGCACGACTTCTACGCCGGCCGCAAGCTGCTGCTGCGCGTCGCCCGCATCGAACAACTGGAACACGCCTGGAGCGGCGGCGACGCATCGCTGGCCTACAACGCCAAAGCCGGCCCCGACGCCAGCAAGATGATGCTGGACTTTTTCTCCCGCCATCAGCGCATTTGATACACATCAGCGACGCTGACATTTCGCTCGTTACTACTTGAATAGAGGAATAACATCACCTTTTTAATGTATCCTATGGAGTACGAAGTGAATATTCTTCAGACCGAGAGATTCTGTTCTTGGTGATCGCGCGGAGCGCGACAACTGTAGGGGATCATCATGGTGCTCAAATTGAAGAAATGGGATAGCGCTGAACACCTTCAGACTAAAGAAGACATCGCACTGTATTTTGATGCATGTCTTGAGGAAGCGGGAGATGATATCGCCTTCATCGCCAAGGCTTTGGGCAATATCGCCCGTGCGCACGGGATGACGCAGTTGGCGATCGATACGGGACTGGGACGGGAGAGTTTATATAAAGCCCTTTCCGCCGACGGCAATCCAAGTTTCGCGACGATCCTGAAGGTCACGCGTGCGCTCGGATTGCGATTCCATGTCGAGGTAGCCGCAGCGTAGTTTTATGGCTGCGTTGTCACCTTGCTGACGCGGCCCTGGGCGTCGATCATCACGACGGTTGGGATCTGGCGCACGCCGAAGGCGCGGAAGATGGCGCCGTCCTGGTCCAGCGCCAGCGGGATGCTGGTGCGCTTTTCCTTCGCATACGCCGCCAGCTCGCCGCGCGAGGTCCACAGCGGCGCCGAGATGCCTACCCATTCGACGCTGCGGTCCTTCGCCAGCCGCTCGGTCTCCAGCCGCACGCGCTCGCAGGCGCTGGACGTGGCCGGCCGCGTTTCGCGCAGATAGGATTCGCACCACGGCGAGAAGAACACCAGCGCGCGCGGCTTGCCGGCGCCGATGGCGATGTCCTTGCCGGCCAGCGTGGTGAGCTTGATGCCGCTCACCTGGTCGCCGACCTTGAAGGCCGCTTTCGCCGCGCTTTGCGGCGCCAGCGGAATCCCTCCCGGCGACGGCGGCGTGTTGGCGACGCGCTCCAGCGCATCATGCAAGGCCTGGTCGTCCAGATGGCCGACATGGACGATGCGGCCGTCGGCGTCGATGACCACATGCTGCGGCGTGACGCGCAGATCGAGCTGGCCGCCCAGTGTGCCGTCGTCGGTCACGACCGGCATGTGCAGGCCATATTGTTCGCGGAAGGCGCGCACGGCGGCCTCGGTCTCGCTATAGCCGGTATTGACCGCCACCACGGCGATGCGCTTGCCGTACTGCTGATAGAGCTTCTCGAAGCCCGGCGACTGCTGGCGGCATGGCACGCACCACGTGGCCCAGAACTTCAGGTACACCGGCTGTTTACCGTACAGCGAAGCGAGGTCGATGCGCTGGCCGTCGATGCTGGTCAGCGTCGCCGCCGGACCGGGATGGCCGACCAGCTTCTGGCCGACGCGCTGCGCGCGCTGCTTGCCGTCGCCGCCGTCGTCATTGGCCGCCGCGACCGATGCTCCGTAATGCAGTAAGCCGCACAGCGCGAAGAATAATGCACGCCATTTCATGTGTCGCCCGTGATAAGTTCAATGTCACTCATGCTACTCAGGCGCTGGCGTGGACGAAAGGTGCAAGAACGATGTAAACGACTGGGCCAAGCCTACAGCAGCAGGAACGCCAGCGCCGATACGGCGGTCGGCGCCAGCGCGCCAAGCAGCAGGCCGATGGCGCCAATCGACTCGTCGCGGAAGCCGCGCCGCAGCAGCGCCGCGCCGGCCGGATTCGGCGCGTTGGCGATCACCGTCAGGCCGCCGCCGGTGACCGCGCCGGCCATCAGCATGTATTGCGACGCCGGCGAAATACCTTGGATCAGCGAGCCGAGATAGGTCAGCGCGGCGTTGTCGGTGATCGCGGTCAGGCTCATCGCGCCAAAGAACAGCGCCAGTGGCGACAGGCTCTCGACAATGGGCTGCAACCACCATTGCTGCATCCCGCCCAGCACCACCAGCCCGGCCAGGAAAAAGCCGACCAACAAGGCCTCCTTGATGATCAGCGGACTTTGATAGCGCTCGTACGCCTGGGTGAAACCGAGGAACAGCATGAACACGCCGAGGAACAGCACCGGATGGTGGCCCAGCACCACCACCAGCGCCAGGAAGCCGAGGTGGAGCAAGCTCACCGTCACCGACGAGGCGGGCGCGTCGCCGGCGGCGCGCAGCGGCGCATGCAGATACTTACGCAGCATGAAGGTGATGGCGCTGGCGTTGACGACAACCGCGAGCGCGGCCTTCCAGCCGAAATGCGCGGCCATGTAGGCGCTGTCCCATTGCCAGGTCTGTGCCACCATCAGCACCGGCGGCGCGGCGTACGAGGTCAGCATGCCGCCGATCGAGACGTTGACGAACAACACGCCCAGCGCGCCATACTTCAGCCATTCCGGCACGCCGTCGCGGAACACCAGCGGCGCCAGCATCAGTGCGGCCAGCGTCATCGCGGCCGGCTCGGTGATCAGGGAACCGGTCAGCGGCACCAGCGCCAGGCCGAACCAGACCAGCGCCAGCTCGGTGCGCAGCGGCACCACCCTGGCCAGCGCCAGCAGCACGCGCTGCACGATATCGAGCACCGGGCGCGATGCGGCCACCACCATCACGGCGAACACGAACAGCGGCTCGGTATAGTGGCGCGACTCGGCGTAGCGCATGGCGGCGGCGCCGCCGTCGAGGAAGGCCATGGTGATGATCAGGATGAAGGCCCAGAAGCCGAACACCACCTCGACCTCGCCCAGCAAGTGGAACAGCCCGGCATGGCGCGGGTAGCGGTGCGACAGCAATTCGAAGGATTTGGCCGCGAAAGTGTGCAACAGCGCCAGGCCGAACAGGACCGCGCCCACCAGTTGTATCGTTTGCAAAGGAATGTCCTTTCGTGTGTTCTCTGGCAACATGTTACAGCAAAGGCGCGCGCGTATCAGATAGGACTTGCCAAACTGGCCTCCAAATAGTACTGTGTATTTATACAGTATTTGCGGTAAAATTCGATGACACACATAGCCACCTCCATACGTTCGGCGGCGCCCGAAGCCCTGCATCCGTCCCTGTGGCGGGCATCGCAACTGGCGCACAGCGCCACCCGCTGCGTCGACACCGGCTTCGCCGCCTTGTCGGCGCAGTTGCCGGGCGGCGGCTGGCCGCTGGGCAGCCTGACCGAGTTGCTGCTGCAACAGCACGGCATCGGCGAGCTGCGGCTGTTGCGGCCGGCGCTGGCGGGACTGGGCAAGCGTCCCATCGTGCTGTTGCAGCCGCCGCATGCGCCGCAGGCGCTGGCGCTGGCCGCCCTGGGGCTGGAACCGTCGCAACTGATCTGGATCCGCAGCGGCGCCAAAAGCGGCGACGCGCTGTGGGCGGCCGAACAGGTGTTGCGCAGCGGCTGTTGCGGCGCGCTGCTGCTGTGGCAAACCCATGCGCGCGGCGAAACGCTGCGGCGCCTGCATCTGGCGGCGCAAAGCGGCGAGACCTTGTTCTGCATGCTGCGGCCGTTGGCGGCGGCGCAGGATTCGTCGCCGGCGCCGCTGCGCTTGTCGCTGGCGCCGGCGGCGGGCGGCATCGAGATCGGCTTCGTCAAGCGACGAGGACCGCAGCGCGACGCCCCGTTGTTTCTTCCATTAACGCCTTCACTCCTTCAACGCCATGCGACTCTGGATAGCGATACACCTGCCGTTGTTGCCGCTCGAAGTATTCTGCCCGCGCTGGTCTGAGGACAGCTGCACGGTGGTGCTGGAGCAGGAGCGGGTGGCGGCCATGTCGGCGCTGGCGGCCGGCGCCGGCGTGCAGCTCGACATGCGACGCGGCGGCGCGCTGATGCTGGCGCCGCAGTCGCAATTTCATCAGCGTGCGCCGCAGCTGGAGGTGGAGGCGATGCAGGCGGTGGCGATGGCGCTGCTGCAATTCACGCCGCAGCTGGCGCAGGCCGAGGAGGCCACGCTGCTGCTCGACATCGGCGCCAGTCTGCGCTTGTTCGGCGGCATCCGCGCGCTGTGCCGGCAGGTCGCGGCCAGCATGCGCGCGCTGGGATTCACAGCCGTGCTCAGTTGCGCGCCAAGCGCGCGCGGCGCCTGGCTGCTGGCCCGCAGCAACGCGGGGCGGGCCTTGACGATGGAGGCGTTAGTGCGGCGCATGGACCGCTTGCCCTGCAGCCTGCTGCCCCCGGCTCGACCCTACCTGAGCTGGTTGGAGGGCATCGGGTGCATGACGCTGGGTGAGATGCGCCGCCTACCGCGTCCCGGCTTGCAGCGGCGCTGCGGCCGGGCCTTGCTGGACATGCTGGACGACGCCCACGGCGAACGGCCGGAACTGCATCAATGGCTGGAGGCGCCGGCCAGCTTCCGCGCCAAGCTGGAGCTGTTCGACCGGGTCGAGAACGCCGAGGCTCTGCTGTTCGGCGCGCACCGTTTGCTGCTGCAACTGACGGGATGGCTGAGCGCGCGCCAGCTCGCGGTCGAGCGCATTCATTTGCTGATGGAGCATGAGCGCGGCAAGGTGGCGCGGCCGCCGACGCTGATCGAGATCGTGCTGGCCGAGCCGACCTGGCGCGACGCGCATCTGGTGCGGCTGCTGAAGGAGCGGCTGGCCAAGCAGGTGCTGGACGCGCCGGTGATCGGCCTGTGCCTGGAAGCGCCGCAGGTGCAGCCGATGGCGCCGCCGAGCGACTCGCTGTTTCCCGAGCCGGGCGGCAGCAAGGAGGATTGGCAGCGGCTGCTGGAGTTGCTGACGGCGCGGCTGGGGCCGGAGAACGTGCTGCAAGCGGCGCCGCGCGCCGACTACCGGCCGGAGCAGGCCAACGCCTGGGTCAGCGTGCAGGAAAAAATCCGTCCCGCCGACGCGCGCGCGCAACTGCCGCCGGACATGCCGAGTCTGCCGCGTCCGGCATGGCTGCTGGCCAAGCCGATCGCCTTGCTGATGCGCGACCACCGGCCGTACTACGGCTCGCCGTTGCGCATCATGTCGACCGGCGAGCGCATCGAAGCCGGCTGGTGGGGCCAGATGCAAACCCGCGACTATTTCATCGCCGAAGGCGCCGACCGCGCCCACTACTGGCTCTACCGCGAACGCAACGCCAACGCCGCCGACCTCTCGCCGCGCTGGTATCTGCAAGGATTGTTTGGTTAAATAGCATCTGGAACTTCTCACCGGGGTAAGCGATGCAATCACAACGACAGGAATTCACCGGCGCCGATGGGCTGAAGCTGGCGGCGCGGCTCGATGCGCCGGAGGGCGAGGCCAAGGCCTATGCCTTGTTCGCCCATTGCTTTACCTGCGGCAAGGACGTGTTCGCGGCCAGCCGCATCGCGCAGGCGCTGACCGAGCATGGCATCGCCGTGCTGCGCTTCGACTTCACCGGCCTCGGCGCCAGCGAGGGCGAATTCGCCAACACCAACTTTTCATCCAACCTGGCCGACCTGGTGGCGGCGGCCGATTTCCTGCGCGCCACGTATCAGGCGCCGCGCCTGCTGATCGGCCACAGCCTGGGCGGCGCGGCGGTGCTGGCGGCGGCCGCCGACATGCCGGAGGTGAAGGCGGTGGTGACCATCGCCGCGCCCAGCGATCCGTCGCATGTGACCGGCCTGTTCAGCGCGCACCTGGACCAGATCGCGCGCGACGGCGAGGCCAATGTGCAATTGGCGGGCAGGCCTTTCCGCATCAAGCAACAGTTTGTCGATGATGCGGGCGAGCATAATTTGAAGGTGAAGATCGCGGCCCTGAAGCGGGCCTTGATGGTGATGCATGCGCCGGGCGACGACACCGTGGGTATCAGCAATGCGATGGAGATCTTTACGGCGGCCAAGCATCCGAAGAGCTTCGTGTCGCTCGACAGCGCCGATCACCTGCTGACCAGGCGCGAGGATGCGGTCTATGTCGCCAACCTGATCGCGGCCTGGTCCGGCCGCTACATCGGCTGATGCTTATTCGTCGTCGAACTCTTCGGCCAGGTCTTTCCAACCCTTGCCGGCGGCGAAGGTGTTGAATTCGTCCGGCGCTTCCAGCACCAGCAGCTTGCTTTCCTGCAGCACGGAGTCGCCGGCCGTCAGCGCCGGGCCCTTGTAGCCGACGGTGCGCAGTTGCGCCACCACGGCGTCGATCAGCGATTTGTCCTTGTGCAGGCCGCTGATCGAACTGGTGAAGTCCACATACACGTCGATCGCGCCGTAACCTTCGTCGAAGATACGGATCGCCTTGGCGTCGTGGGCCCGGCCGGAGCCGTCGGAGGCCTTGAATGGGCCGCTGAGTTGGATGTCGGTGTCTTTGTTCATAGGCAAAGCATACACCAAAATATGTCAGCTGAGCTTCGGCAAAAGCATACCGCGCTGCACCGCCGGACGCGCCGCCATCAGCGTCATCCAGCGCTGGATGTTGTGGCTGGCCGCCAGCTGTTGGCCCAGCGCCTGCTGCATTTTCTCGGCGGTCGCCGCCAGCCACGGGTAGGCGGCGATGTCGGCGATGCTGTAGTCCGCGCCGGCCAGATAAGTGTGCTGCGCCAGCTGCCGGTCCATCACACCCAGCAGGCGTTCGGCTTCGTCGAGGAAGTGCTTGCTGGCTATGGCCGATTTCTCCTTGGCGCGCAATTCGAAGAAGCCGACCTGGCCCAGCATCGGACCGAGCCCGCCGATTTGCCAGTGCAGCCATTCCAGCACCTGGTAGCGCGCCGCGCCGGAGGCGGGCAGCAGCTGGCCGGTCTTCTCGGCCAGGTAGGTCAGGATGGCGCCGCTCTCGAACACGGTGACGGTCCGGCCATCGGCGTCGTCGTCGACGATGGCGGGAATCTTGTTGTTCGGCGACAGGGCGAGGAAAGCCGGTTCGAACTGCTCGCCCTTGCCGATGTCGACGGTGGCGATGCGGTACGGGATGCCGAGCTCTTCCAGCATGATGGGGATCTTGCGGCCGTTCGGGGTGGTCCAGGTGTGCAGCGTGATCATGTCGGTCCTCCAGATGGGATACCGCTACGATAAGCTATCTGGACACCATGTTGCGCCCGCTACGTTTGGCGCGGTACAGCGCCTGGTCGGCCTGCTCGTAGATTTCGCACTGGCCCAGCGCGGAGTCGTGCGCGATGAAGGCCAGCCCCAGCGACAGCGTGACGTGGCCGCTCGGCGGGTTGGATTGATGCGGGATGCGGCGCGCCGCCATGCCGGCGCGGATCTGCTCGGCCAGCGCCAGGCTTTCGTCCGGGCCGCTGCTGGCGAACAGACAGGCGAACTCGTCGCCGCCGATGCGGAAGCTGAGGTCGCCCGGCCGGTGCAGCGTGGCGTGCAGGCACTCGGCCACCGCCCGCAGCACCAGGTCGCCCTGCGGGTGGCCGTAGGTGTCGTTGTATTCCTTGAAGCGGTCGACGTCGGCCAGCAGCAGCGTCATCACGCGGTGGTCGCGGTGGGCGCGCTTTTGTTCCTCATGGAAGCGGATGTTGAAGTAGCGCCGGTTTTTCAGGCCGGTCAGCTCGTCGGTGACGCTGTCGTCGTGCGCGGCCTTGGCGTCGGTGATGTCGGTCGAGACGGCGCAGGTGGCGTAGACCTCGCCGGCGTCGTCGAACAGCGGGAACTTCACGGTGCGGTAGGTGTGCAGCGTCTTGTCGCGATGGTAGACCGACTCTTCCTCGCGGATCGGGCGCTTTTCCAGCGCCGCCCGGCGATCGTTGCACCACAGCTGTTCGGCGATCTCGCACGGGAACAGGTCGAACACATTGGAGCCGACGAAGGTGGCGGCGTCGTAGCCGTCGAGGATCTCGAAGTGGCGGTTGGCCATGGTCACCGTGCCGCGCAGATCCTTGGTCGAGATCAGCACCGGCGCATGGTCGAGCAGGGCGCGCAGGATGCGGTCGGACTCGCGCAGTTCGTCAAGCTCGCTGCGCGTGGTGGGGCGGGAGTCGTTCCGGTCGGGCATGAATCCAGTATAACCCGGAGCCGGCGCGGGGCCGGCTCCATTCGTTGCAACAATTACTTTAATGGTTGCAAAATTGCCGCAAGCCGATCCGGGGTGCCGGCGATGCGTTCCAGGCGCGGGTACTTCAGGCCGCCGTGGTAATCCAGCGCGACGGTCTGGTACAGATTGCCCTTCTTGACCAGCAGGCTGATCGGTTCCTTGGCGGTCTTGGCGGCGGTGACGGCGGCGCGCAGCAGTTCCGGCTTGTAGGCACGGCCGTTGACGGCCAGCAGCGTGGTGCCGCCCGACAGGCCGGCCTTGAAGCCGACGCCGTCCCATTGGAACGCTTCCAGCTTGCCTTCGGCGCCGACCGAGAAGCCCAGCGAATACTGGAAGTTGGCCGACTTGCTCAGGTCTTCCTGCGCCTTGAGGAAGTCGGTCTGCTTTTCGGCGTAGACCAGTTTCCAGCCGGCGCGCGCCAGGCCGTCCAGCGGCGCGCCCGGGCCGTGGCCGTCCAGGCGGGTGCGCAGGAAGCTCTTCCAGTCATACGGCTGGATCGCGTTCAAGGCCTTGACCACGTCCTCGAAGGTGTAGTGCTTGGCGACGTTGACGCCGTCGTCGACGCCGAAGAAGCTGCGCGCGAAATCGTTCAGCGAACGCTGGTCGTTGGACAGTTCGCGGATCTTGGTGTCGGCGTCCAGCCAGATCAGCTGGCCTTCGGAGTAGTAGTCCTCGGCGCGCTGCCAGTTGTTCCAGCCTTGCGGACGGCGCGCGTTGACGATCGGATCGTTGGTGGTGTCCTGCACCGCGCGCCAGTCGCGGCCCTTGACGTTGTCGTAGCGTGCGGCGGTGGCGGCCAGCTGGTCGCGCGTGTGGTCCGGCGTGATCAGGCCGGAACGGGCCGCCAGGACTGCGCCCCAGTACTGGGTCTGGCCCTCGTACACCCACAGCAGCGTGTTCTGCAGAGGCGTGTTGAAATTGGGGACGTTCTGGTCGGCCGGACGGCGGAACTTGCCGTTCCACGAGTGCGTGAATTCGTGCGACAGCAGTTCGCGCCGCGCCTCGTACTTGTTCCATTCGGCGAAGTAGCCGAGCTTGACGGCGTTCTCGCTCGACTGGTGGTGCTCGCGTCCGATGCCGCCGAATTCGTCGCTGATGGCGAACAGGAAATCGTAGTGCTTGTAGTGCTGCGAGTTAAACAGTTTATACGCTTGCTGCACCATGGCGCGGTGCGGCGCGATCTGTTCCGGCGTCGCCTCCAGCTGCTCGGCCGAGTCGGCCACGACATTCAGGTGCACCGGAATCTTCGCGCCCGGATCGAGGTCGATGCGGCGGAAGTAGCGGCCGGCGAAGATCGGCGAATCCATCATCGCCTCCAGATCCAGCGGCTTGAAGGCGATCTCGTCGCCGACGCGTTCGGCCTGCTCCAGCGCGCTGCCGTATTGCCAGCCGGCCGGCACCGTCAGGTTCGGCTGCACCGTGATGCGGCGGCTGTCGTAGCCGGCCGGGTACAAGGTCAGCGATTGCCACTGCACGCCGACGATGTCGTTGGTGATGGTGGTGCGGCCCTGGTTGGCCTCGACCGGCGACAGGTACTGGAATTCCACCTCGACGCCGCTGACGCTCTTCGGCACCTCGATGTGGAAGGCGTAGACGTTGACGGTGTCGCGCTTCCATTCCAGCGGCTTGCCGTTGGCGCTGACCTTGAGGCCGGCGAACTGGTTCAGCGCGCCGCTGGGGCCGTGGTTGGCCGGGATCCACTGCGGATACAGCAGCGTCAGCTTGCCGGGCTTGGCCGGGATGCTTTCGCGCACGCGGAAGATTTGCTGGGCGGTGTTGGTGGCGTCCACTTTCAACACGATGGTGCCCGGGTAGGGCTGGTCGGAGATGGACTGTGCCTGGGCGCTGAAGGCGGTGGCCAGCAGGACGGCGAGAGCGGCGCGGGTAATGGTCATGGTCATGAACGTTGATGGACAAGCGAAAGAGTGTAGCACGCGAGCAACTTGCAAATCTTGCAAAGAGATGACGCAGCGCAGCGAAAATATTTTTAAAAAAAGTTGGCGTCTGGGGATGTTGAAGGCGTTTTTCAAGGCCTTGTAAGTCCGAAAAACCGACCTATATCGGACTCAGTGGTTGCCCAGATGGGGACCACCGAGGGGAATCTTCCCCGCCATATCGCTTAACTTTAAAAGGATATTTACCATGCGTACTTTTGACCTGACCCCACTGTATCGTTCCGCTATCGGCTTTGATCGTCTGGCACAACTGCTGAACGACGCCCAGCGCGGCGATGCCACCCCGAGCTACCCGCCCTACAACATCGAGCTGGTCTCCGAAGACAATTACCGCATCGTGATGGCGCTTGCCGGCTTCGACCGCTCCGAGATCGACATCACCTTCGAACGCGATTCGCTGCACGTCGTCGGCCGCAAACAGAAGGACGCCACCGAGCGCACCTTCCTGCACCGCGGCATCGCCGCCCGCGATTTCGAACAGCGCTTCCAGCTGGCCAACCACGTCAAGGTGACCGGCGCCGGCTTCGACAACGGCATGCTGACCATCTCGCTGGTGCGGGAAGTGCCGGAAGCGTTGAAACCGCGTAAAATCGTCATCGACGGCAGCGACAACGTCACCGCACTGGAACAGCGCCAAGCCGCTTAATTCCTGTGTAATTTAGTATCATGACTGGCCGGTATATCCGGCCAGTTTGTCGTTTGTAAGCAGATGTTTAGTTAAGCGGCATCTAAGTTTTTACCTTCATATTGAATACATCAACAAACCCTATTCAATTCAGGAGTCCCCAAATGTCCAAATCTACTCTCAAGCGCGCAGCTGTCGCGGTCGCCGTACTGGGCGTGATTGGCGCGGGCGGTGCGGTGGTGGTCCAGCAAAGCAGCGCCACCGCCGCCGCCACGACCGCCGTGCCGGTCGCCGCCGCCGTGGCGCCGAGCGCCGCGCCGGTGGCCGTGCCGGCGCCGGGGATCACGCTGCCCGACTTCAGCGTCATCGTCGCCCACAACGGGCCGGCCGTGGTCAACATCAGCGTCACCGGCAGCACCAAGACCAGCTACGACGGCAACGAAGGCCAGGCGCGCGGCAACGATCCGTTCGCCGACGATCCGTTCTACGAATTCTTCCGCCGCTTCCAGGGCCAGATGCCGCAGCAGGGGCGCGGCGGCCAGCGCGCCACGCCGACCCACGGCCTGGGCTCTGGCTTCATCATCAGCGCCGACGGCGTGATCCTGACCAACGCCCACGTGGTGCGCGATGCCAGCGAAGTCGTGGTCAAGCTGACCGACCGCCGCGAGTTCCGCGCCAAGGTGCTGGGCTCGGATCCGAAGAGCGACGTCGCGGTGCTGAAGATCGACGCCAAGAACCTGCCGGTGGTGCCGCTGGCCAAGGGCAACGATCTGAAAGTGGGCGAATGGGTGCTGGCGATCGGTTCGCCATACGGCCTCGACAATACTGTGACGGCCGGCGTGGTCAGCGCCAAGGGCCGCTCGCTGCCTGATGGCAACGTGCCGTTCATCCAGACCGACGTCGCCGTCAATCCCGGCAACTCGGGCGGACCGCTGTTCAACACGCGCGGCGAAGTGGTCGGCATCAATTCGCAGATCTACAGCCAGACCGGCGGCTACCAGGGCTTGTCGTTCGCGATTCCGATCGATGTCGCCAACAAGATCAAGACCCAGATCGTCGCCACCGGCAAGGTGGTGCACGCCAAGCTCGGCGTGACGGTGCAGGAGATCAACCAGGGCTTCGCCGACTCCTTCAACCTGGCCACGCCGGAAGGCGCGCTGGTGTCGAACGTGGAGAAGGGCGGCCCCGCCGACAAGGCCGGCCTGAAACCGGGCGATGTGATCCGCACGCTGAACGGCCAGAAAATCGTCAGCTCCGGCGATCTGCCGGCGATGGTCAGCCTGGCCACGCCGGGTGAAAAAGTCAGCATCGACGTCTGGCGCCAGGGCAAGCTGGTGCAGCTGGGCGCGGTGCTGGGCAACGCCAACGACAAGGTGGCGGCCGCCGAAACCGAACGCGCCGATCCGGCCAGCGCCAAGCTGCGCCTGGGCTTGTCGCTGCGTCCGCTGGATCCGGCCGAGAAGCGCCAGTCCGGCATCGCCAACGGCTTGCTGATCGAGGACGCGGGCGGCGCCGCCGCCAACGCCGGGGTGATGCCGGGCGACGTGTTATTGTCGGTCAACGGCCGCGCGGTCGGCAGCATCGACCAGGTGCGCGAAGTGGTCGGCAAGGCCGGCAAGTCGGTCGCCTTGCTGGTGCAGCGCGGCGAAGATAAAATCTTCATCCCGGTGCGCCTCGGCTAATATGGCGGCTGCCGCAGAACGCGACAAAAACAGAAAGGAAATAATATGCGACTTCTGCTGGTGGAAGACGACACGATGATCGGCGAGGTGGTGCTCGACCTGCTGCGGGCGGAGCACTACGCCGTCGACTGGGTCAAGGACGGCGACATGGCCGACACCGCGCTGCAAACCCAGACCTACGACCTGGTGTTGCTGGATCTGGGCCTGCCGCGCAAGGACGGCCTCGAAGTGCTGCGCTCGATGCGCCTGCGCAAGGAGCTGACGCCGGTGCTGATCGCCACCGCGCGCGACGCCAAGGAACAGCGCATCGCCGGCCTCGACGCCGGCGCCGACGATTACGTGCTCAAGCCGTACGACCTGGACGAGCTGCTGGCGCGCATCCGCGCCTTGTTGCGCCGCTCGGCCGGCCGCGCCGAGCCGGTGTTCGAGCACGGCAGCGTGACGGTCAATCCGCAAACCCGCGAAGTGATCGCCGACGGCAAGTCGGTCAGCCTGTCGGCGCGCGAATGGGCGGTGCTGGAGGCGCTGATCGCGCGGCCGGGCATCGTGCTGTCGCGGCATCAGCTGGAAGAGAAACTGTACAGCTGGAAGGATGAGGTCAACAGCAACGCGGTCGAGGTCTACATCCACGGCCTGCGCAAGAAGCTCGGCGCCGAGCTGATCCAGAACGTGCGCGGCTTGGGCTATATGGTTCCGAAACTATGAAGGTGAAGATGCCGTCGTTGCCGCGGGTGCCGGTGGTGACGCACTCGCTGCGCGGCCGCCTGTTGTGGTTCCTGTTGGCCGCGATCACCATGGCCGCCATCGCGCAGGCGATGATCGCCTACCGCAGCGCGCTCAGCGACGCCGACCAGATCTTCGACTACCACATGCAGCAGATGGCGATGTCGCTGCGTTCCAGCGCCACGCTGACCAACAAGGCCGCCGACACCGCCGCCGATCCCGAGAACGACGATCTGGTGGTGCAGGTGTGGACCCCGGACGGCGCGCAAGTGTTCCGCTCGCTGTCGCGCGCCTCGCTGCCGCAGCGCGCGGTGCTGGGCTTCTCCAACGTCAAGGCCAACAACACGACTTACCGGATCTTCTCGGTGCAGACCAGCAACCAGACGGTGCAGGTGGCGCAGGACATGGCGGTGCGGCAGCGCATGGCCGGCACGCTGGCGCTGCGCACGGTCGGCCCGATCGCCGTGATGGCGCCGGTGCTGATGCTGGTGGTGTGGTGGGTGGTCAGCGGTTCGCTGGCGCCGGTGTCGCGGGTCAAGCGGCAGGTGGCGGCGCGCCAGGCCGACGATCTGTCGCCGGTGTCGGAAAACGATTTGCCGGACGAGGTGCTGCCGCTGGTGCACGAATTGAACCTGCTGTTCGGCCGGGTGCGCACCGCGTTCCAGGCGCAGCAGCACTTCGTCGCCGACGCGGCACACGAGTTGCGCACGCCGCTGGCGGCGCTGAAATTGCAAGTGCTCAGCCTGGAACGGGCACAGGACGAGGCGGCGCGCAGCGTCGCCATCGGCCGCGTCACCGGCGGCATCGAACGGGCCACGCGGCTGGTCGAGCAATTGCTGGTGCTGGCGCGGCAGGAAGGCTCGGTCGACGACGTCAAGCTGGAGCCGGTCAGCCTGAGCGACCTGGCCAAGCGCACACTGGGCGACATGGCCGGGCTGGCGCAGGCGCGGCAGATCGACCTCGGCCTGCACCACGCCGACGAGGTCGCGGTGGACGGCCAGCCGGACGCGCTGATCATCCTGTTGCGCAACCTGATCGACAACGCCATCAAGTACACGCCGGCCGGCGGCACCGTCGATATCGACCTGCGGCGTAGCGCCGGCGCCACAAAAGCGGCGCGCGGGCGCATCACGCTCAGCGTCGAGGATTCCGGTCCCGGCATTCCACCGGAAGAGCGCGAGCGGGTGTTCAGCCGCTTCTACCGCGTGCCCGGCAGCCCGGCCGGCGGCAGCGGCCTGGGCATGGCCATCGTGCAGTCGATCGCCGAGCGCCACGGCGCGGTGCTGACGCTGGACCAGTCCGAGCGCCTGGGCGGGCTGAAGGTCAAAGTCGATTTTCCCGAGACTACCAGGCCCACTCCAGTCTAAAATGCCTGTTTGGCATTGTTGTTGGAGTGGAGCATGAAGAAAATCGGATTTTCGGGAACGCTGGACCCGATCACCAACGGTCATATGTGGGTGATCAACGAAGCCCGTTCGATCGCGGACGAGGTGGTGGTGTTCCTGTCCGAAAACACGGCCAAGAAACCCAAGTTCACGGCGGAGGAGCGCAAGAGCATCATCGCGCTCAGCTGCGCCGAGCAGGGCTGGGAAAACGTGCAGGTGGTGATCGTCAAGGGCGACTACACCGCGCGCGCGGCCAAGAAGCACGGCGTCGAATGCCTGATCCGCGGCATCCGCACCACCGCCGACTTCGATTACGAGAATCTGATCCAGCAAACCAACGTCGACGTGCTGCAAGGCGCCAAGACCATCTTCGTCATGCCGCCGCGCGATCTGGGTTCGGTGAGTTCCAGCTTCGTCAAGGCGCTGGAGGGGCCGATCGGCTGGAACTGGATCATGAAGAAGTTCGTGCCCGGCCCGGCCTATCACGCCTGGGTGCTAAGCTGGCTGCGCATGGAATGGGAGACGCTGTGGGACTACGCCCACCTGGATGCCACCGCCATTTCCCACGCCGACGAGTGGTTCGTCAAGCTGACCGGCGCCACCGCCTACGGCGGCCCGGCGCGCTACTATCACAACTTGGATCACCTGGTGCACGGGCTGTGCGAGATCCGCGTCTGGGCCGCCAACACGCGGCCCGATCCGGCCGATGTCGACATCGTCAAGCAAGCGTTCTGGTTCCATGACGCGGAATATGGCCACGGCGGCGTGCAGGGTGAGCTCAGCAACGAGGAGGCCAGCGTACAGATGTGGCTGGGCAGCCACCTGGCGCAGGAGATGGACGACGCGGCCGAACTGATCCGCGCCACCGATCACTTCCAGGAAGGCGCGGTCAGTCACCGATTGAAGGACATCATGTTGAGCGTGGACTTGGCGATCCTCGGACAGGATGACGAGGTCTATCAGAATTATGCGCGCGCGATCCGGCAGGAATACATCCATCTGCCGGACGTCAAGTATCGCGAGCAGCGCGGCGGAGCGCTGGCCCATCTGTGCCGCAAGGCGGAAGCGGGGCAGTTGTTCGGCAACGCGTATTTCGCCGACCAGTACAACGAACGCGCCATCGACAACATGCAGCGCGAAATGGCGTTCCTGGCGGCGAAATAAGGCTTAGTGCGGCGGCAGTTCGATTTCTTGCTTGCGCGCGGCGATCGCCTCGCCCAAGGCCATCAGGTCGAGCTTGGCCTTGCGTGCTTTCGGGAACATCTCGCCTTCCTCTTCCTTGACGTGATGGTCTATCAGCTCGCCGAGCACCTTGACCTTGGCGTCGTACAGGTCCTCGGTCGATTCCATCGAAATGATCTGCGCGATCAGCTCCTTGGCCGAGCCGTGTTCGACGATGGCTTCGTCGAGCATGTCGTCATCCTTGGTCGCGGCGCGCACGGCGCTGTAGAAGATTTCTTCCTCGGCGATGGCGTGCTTGGTCAGTTCGGTGCAGATCTGCAGCGCCAGTTTTTGCTTGCTGGCAAAAGCGCGGTCGCCCAGTTCCTCGTATTGCTCGAACATCGATTTGACGTGTTCATGATCCTCGGTCAGCAGCGTGATGGCGTCCTGCGGATCGGTCTCGGTCGGGATAGGCTTTGGAAGCTTGCCCTGGCTTTGGGTGGTGGTGGTCATATCGGCTCCTTGCGTGGCTAATGAATTGGCGGGGACAGCCAAGCCAGTCTAGGTTTGCCGGAGGATACGGTCTGTGCGTTGCTCAACGCTGGGTCTGGGACCCAGGCGCGTCGCGGCGTAGTCATAGTCCTGCAACGCTCAGAATCGGTTCCAGTTGTTGTGGCGGTGCTCGGTGGCTTCCTTCAGCAGATGGCCGGCGCGCAATTCGTCTTTCGGACTGAGGTGGTCGCCCAGCTGCACCGTCATCGCCAGTTCCTGGATCGCCGGCGGATACTCGTGCTCGGCCGCCTCCTCCAGCAGCTGGCGCGCCTTGGCGCCGTCCTGCGCCACGCCCCGGCCGTCGCGATAGATGTACGACAGCAGGAACATCGCGTGCGGATTGCCGGCTTCGCTGGCGGCCTTCAGCCAGCGCGCCGCCAGCGCGTCGTCGCGCGCGACGCCGTCGCCGTTCTTGTAGAGCAGGCCCAGCACCAGCGCGGCCCTGGCGTGCTTCTGCCCGGCGGCGATGCGATACCACGGCGCGGCGGCGGCCGGCTGCGGCGCGATCCCGATCACGCCAAGGCGCAACATCTCGCCCAGCTGGAACGCCGCTTCCGTGTCGCCGGCGCGCGCCGCCTGCTCGAACAGCCGCAGCGCATCGGCGCGCTGTTCGGGCCGCTTTTGATACAGCAATCCCAGCTCGCGCTGCGCCACCGGCAGGTTCTGCTTGGACCACGACATCAGCTTGCGCTCGGCGCTGGCGTCGGCCTGCTGCATGGCCTTCATGCCAATGGTTTCGATCTGCGCCGACGTCGGCTTTTCCTGCTGGATCTGGCATCCGAACAGGAAGGCCGAGGCCAGCACCGTCACCAGCGTCGCGCCGGGATAGTGCTGGATGCGCATCATTTGCTCAGATCCACGGTGTACTTGGCGAAGCCACTGGCGTCCAGCGCGCCTTCGGCCGTGACCGCGCTGATGCCGCTGCTCTTGGCCAGCGCCAGGTGGCCCGGCGCCGAACGCAGGATCACCGGACCGGCGGTCGCCACCTTGACGAAGCTCCAGCTGCGCGCGCTGCCGTTGCCGGCCAGCGTGACCTTGCCGGTCGACGCGCCCAGCGCCGTCAGGTAGTTGCTGACCACGGTCTGGTTGGCGTCCGGCGACTTGATGATGGTCTTGCTGCCGTCGATGCCGGGCACCGCACCGCCGCCGCCGGCGCGATAGTCGTTGGTGGCGACGATGAAGTCGTCGCCGTCGGCCACCGCCTTGCCCAGGTAGCTCAGGTTGACGATGCGGCTGCCGGCCGGCTTGGTGACGTCGATCTGGTAGGTCAGCGCGTTGTTTTCGGCGTAGAACACGTCGTAGTTGTAGATCGTGCCGTAGCTTGGCACCAGGTCCTGCTCGGCGGTCTTGGCCGGGTCGATCTGGCCGAACTGCTTGGCCGAGGTTTCCAGCCACGCCTTCAGGTCGGAGCCCTTGATCTTGACCGCCTGCAGGTTGTTGTTGCTGTACAGGTAGAGGTCGCCCGGATTGCGCACCTGCAGGCCGATCGGCGCGGCGGCGCTGGCGCCCGGCGCGACGTCGGTGAAGTCGGAAGGACCGTTGCGGCCGGCCTTGAACGGCGCGCTGCACGAGATCACCGGAATGTTCTTGTAGCCGGCGATGGTGGCGTCGGTGCTGCTGGCGATGAATTTCTTCACGTAGTCCAGCTGCGCCTGGTTGACCAGCTGGATCGCGCTGACGTCGCCGGCCAGCGCGAAGTAGGCCGACATTTCAAAGTCGGTGCTCACGCCCAGCGGCTGCTTGGCGAAGGCGATGGTGGCGGCGTGCTCGGTGGCGACCAGCGGCGCGATGGCCGGGTCGGCGGCGACGTTGGTGCTGCCGTCGGTGTACTTGAAGCCGCGCGATTCGACCGTGGTCTTGGCCGGCTGCACCACCCATTTGCCGCTGGTGTAAGCCAGCGTCATCTTGATGATGCCGAGGCGGCGGCCCCAGCTCTGCGCCATCACCGTCGGCACGTCGTTGACGAAGCCGTTCACGGCGTCGATCTTGGCGCTGGCCGGGAAGGCGGTGAACGACGCATCGAGCGCGGCGGCGCCGGTTTCTTTGCCTTTGGGGAAGATCAGGTGCGAGTGGCCGATCAGCAGCGCGTCGATGCCGGTGGTGGTCAGGTGATAGCTGCCGTTTTCCATTTTCGGGCTGTAGGCGCTCGGGTCCAGGCCGCCGTGCGACAGCGCCACCACCAGGTCGGCGCCCTTGGTGCGCATTTCCGGCACGTATTGCTTGGCCGCTTCCTGCACGCCGGTCACGGCGACTTTGCCGGCCAGGTTTTTCTGGTCCCATTCCAGGATCTGCGGCGGCACGAAGCTCATGATGCCGATGTTCATCTTGACGTCGAGCTTGGTGCCGTCCGGCTTGGTGGCGCTGAAGGTGCGCGCCAGCAGCGAGTACGGCTGCACGATCGGCTTGCCGCTGGCGACGCCGGTGACGTTGGTCAGCACCAGCGGGAAGGTCGGCGCGCCGCAGGCGCCGGTCGGCTTGGTCACGCCCGGAATGCCGAAGTCGGTGTTGGTGATCTGGCTCAGGTAGGGCAGGCCGTAGTTGAATTCGTGGTTGCCGAAGCCGCCGCCGTCGTACTTCATGGCGTTCATGGCCTTGTGCACGGCCAGCGTGTCGGTGCAGGCGATCGGCTTGGTCACCGCTTGCAGGTCGCCCAGCAGCGTCCCCTGGATCACGTCTCCGTCGTCGAGCAGCAGGTTGTTCGGATTTTCCGCGCGCGCGGCGGCGACCAGGGTCGCGGTGCGCTCCAGCCCCAGGCTGGTGTCCTCGGCCAGGGAATAATAGTTGTAGCTCATCACGTTGGCGTGGATGTCGGTGGTCTCCATCAGCGCCAGGGTGACGGTCGTGCCTTCCGGGATCGCCGGTGTGGTGACGGGCGGCGTGACGGGGGCCGCAGGATTGCTGTCGCCACCGCATGCCACCAGGCCGGCGGCGCTCATGGCGGCCAGCACTACCAAATTCAATTTCATCGCAACCTCGAAGTGAAAATTCAAGGTTGCGACTTTAACCACCCTACATGACGTGGGTGTGACATGGTCGACGTTTAGCGCGGCTTGCTGCGCTGGCGTCGTTGCGTGCGCTCCTCCGCCGGCGTGCCCAGCTCCACGGTGTAGCGGCCATAGCCTTTGGCGTCGGTGCCGCCTTCCGCCGTGATCACGCCGAGGCCGCCGGCCAGATCGAGATGGCCCGGCGCCGAGCGCAGGATCAGCGGACCGGCCATGCGCACCGGCACGAAGCGCCAGTTGCCCGGGCCGGTCACCACATGACCGGTGGCCACGCCTTGCGCCACCAGGTAGTTGCGCAAGATGGTCTGCACCGAATCGAGCGAGCTGAACACGGTCTTGCCGCCCGCCAGCCCTGCGGCGCGGTAGCTGCTGGTGGCGACCAGGAAGCTGTCGCCGTTGAGCACCGGCTTGCCTTGATGCAGCAGGTCGACGATGCGGCCGCCGGCAGGCTGGGTCACGTCGACACCGTAGCTGAGCGCGTCGTCCGCGGCGTAGAACACGTCGTAGTCTTGCAGGCCGGCGAAGCTCGGCACCAGGTCCTGCTCGGTTTCCAGCGTCGGATCGATGCGGCCATACTGGCCGGCGACCGCCTCCAGCCAGGACTTCAGCTCGGCGCCGCTGATCTTGAGCACCTGCACGATGTCTTCGCCGTTCGGATACAGGTCGCCGACGTTGCGCACCAGCAGATCGCCGGCGGGCAGGTCGAGATAGTCCTGCGGTCCCTTGCCGCCGGCCTTGAACAGCCTGCTGGCCGACAGCAGCGGCAAGTCCTTGTAGCCGGCGATGGTGGCGTCGCCGCTGGCGGCGATGACTTGCCTGGCGTAGTCCGCCTGCGCCTGGTTGACCAGTTGCGTGGCGCCGACGTCGCCCGCCAGCGCGAAGTAGGCTTGCGACGCGAAGTCGGCGGTGACGGCCAGCGACTGCTCGGTCAGCGCCTTGGCCGCCGTGTGTTCGGTGGCGACCAGCGGCGCGATGGCCGGGTCGGCCGCCACCGGCGTCACACCGTCCGCGTACTTGAAGCCGCGCGCCTCGACCGTGGTCCTGGCCGGTTGCACCACCCATTTGCCGCCGTTATACATCAGCGTCAGCTTGATGATGCCGAGGCGGCGGCCGGCCGATTGCGCCATCACCGTCGGCACGCCCTTGACGAAGCCGTTGACCGCGTCGACGCCGGCGCTGGCCGGAAGCGCCGCGAACGATGGATCCAGCGCCGGGCCGCCGCGCTCCCGGGCTTGCGGGAAGATCAGTTGCGAGTGGCCGATCATCAGCGCGTCGATGCCGGTGCCGGCCAGGTGGTAGCTGCCGTTTTCCATCGTCGGACTGTAGGCGCTGGTGTCCAGGCCGCCGTGCGACAGCGCCACCACCAGGTCGGCGCCCTTGCTGCGCAGCTCGGGGATGTATTTCCTGGCCGCTTCCTGCACGCCGCCGACGACGATCTTGCCTTCCAGCTTGCTCTTGTCCCACTCCATCATGGTCGGCGGCACGAAGCTCATAACGCCGATGTTGACCTTGACGCTGAGCTTGCCGCCGTCCGGCGCGGTGGCGGCGAAGTCGCGCGGCAGCAGCACGTAGGGCGGCAGGATCGCGCGGCCCAGCGTGACGCCGGTGACGTTGCTCAGCACCAGCGGGAAGGCGGGCGCGCCGCAGGGACCGGTGGGCTTGCGGATATCGATGATCTTCAGGTCGGTGTTGGTGATCTGGCTGATCAGCGACAGGCCGAAATTGAACTCGTGGTCGCCGAAGCCGCCGGCATCGTATTTCATCGCGTTCATCGCCTTGTGCACGGCCATGGTGCCGTCGCAGCCGACCGGCGCCACCAGGGTTTGCAGATCGCCCATCAGGCTGCCGCGAAGATTGTCGCCGTTGTCCAGCAGGACGGTGTTCGGGTTTTCGGCGCGCACCTGGTTGACCAGCGTCGAGGTGCGCTCCATGCCCAGGTTGGTATCCTCGGCCATGGTGTAGTAGTTGTAGCTCATCACGCTGGCTTGCAGGTCGGTGGTTTCCAGCAGCGCCAGTGTCACGGTGGTGCCTTCGGGAATCGCCCGCTCCGCGTTCGCGTCCTTGCCGCCACCGCCACCGCCGCAAGCGGTGAGGACGGCCGCAGCCGTCGCCGTCCATATCAGCCGATTTACTTTCATCGCTACCTTTAGTTAAGAAAATTAAAGTTGCGACTGTAAACAAGCTCTACAGCAGGGTCAAGATGTTTGGCAATTGCGCCAGATTGATTAAATAATCATTTACCAATAGTAGTGTTAATACGCCCAGAACGGCGCGGCCTTGCCGGCCACGGTGTTGCCTTCGATGGCGACGAACACGCGGCGGCCGTAGAAGAAGGGCAGGCCCCAGTCGAAGTAGTTGCTCGACGAGGTGGTGCTGCCGACCGTGCCGCCGACCTGCGCCGCCGTGATGGTCGACGCCAGCCCGACCAGGTTGACCACGTTGAAGTCGACCGTGCCGCTGGCGCTGGCGTCGGACGCGCTGTTGGTCGCCGTCAGCGCCAGCGTCGAGGCCGGGCAGTAGAAGTCGCCGCCGGAGCATTGGCGGATGCTGCTGTCGGTGAAGAAGTAGCCGTTCGAACCGCTGTCGATGAAGCTGGCGCTGTAGGTCTTGCCCTTGTAGGTGGTGCTGAAGTCGCCGCCGCTGTTGGCCTTGAAGATGGTTTCGGTGGCGATGGTGTTGTTGCTCTGTGTGTTGACGCCGAAGATCAGCGTGCCGCTGACCGAGGTCAGGCCGGCGGTGCCGACCGCCGGCAAGGTGATCAGCACGCCGTTGTTGTTGACCGCGAACGAGGCCACCGGATTGCTGATCTGCGCCGCCAGCGGCATCGCGCTGGCGCTGCAGCTACCGCTGGCGCAGGCGTAGTAGACGCCGCTGACCGCCGCGTTGGCGCAGGCGGTGCCGCAATCCTGCTTGAACATGCCGATTCCAAGAATGCCCTTGGCGCCCAGCGCCGACAAGGTGCCGAGGTTGTTGCCGGCGCTGCTGCAGCTGGACGGCGTGGTGGTGTAGCTGCCGCCGGTGTCGCCGATGACCTGGATCGAGATGCCGGACGCCACCTCGTCGGCCAGCTTGACGTCGGCCGAGCGCACGCCGCCCCAGGTGTAGCCGCTGATGAACTTGCCGCATTCGCCGGCGTCGGCGCCGGAGGCGGTCTTGACGGTCGGCAGCGCCAGCGTCGAGTTGAGCGCGCTGGACAGCAGGCGCAGGCCGTAGGAGCCGGTGTCGACCAGCACGTGGTCGATGGTCTGGCAGGTGGTGGTGGCGGGGCGGCAGACGGTGACGCTGACGTAGGGCACGTTGATCGCGCCGCTGACGCCGGTCGGGCCGCTGTCGACGATGATGGCGGCGCTGTTGCTGAGCGCGGCCGTGACGCTGAGCGCGGCGCTGGCGTTGGCGGTGCCGCCGTCGCCGCTGCAGGCCAGGCTGTAGGTGAAGTTGCCGACGGCGCCAGGCGTGACGGTCACCGAGCCGGACGTGGCCTTGGTGCCGCTCCAGGCGCCGCTGGCGGTGCAGCTGGTGGCGTTGGCCGACGACCAGCTCAGCACGCTGGTCTGGGCGGTGTTGATGTTGGCCGGGGCCAGCGTCAGGCTGGCGCTGGGCGACGGCGGCGGCGTGCTGACCACCACGCTGGTGGTGCTGCTGGCCGCGCCGCAGGTCAGGGTGTAGAACGCGGTGCCGGCCTCGCCCGCCGTGACGGTCTGCGTGCCGCTGGTGGCCAGCGTGCCGCTCCAGGCGCCGGAGGCGGCGCAGCTGGTCGAAGCTGGATTGCTGACGTTCCAGCTCAGCGTGATCACCTGGCCGCTGGTGGTGGCGGTCGGCGTGGCGCTGATGCTGACCACCGGGGTGGCGGTGGTCGCGCTTTGCATCGAGCTTTCGGTGGTGGCGGTGGTGGCGGAGGTGCCGCTGCCGCCGCCGCCGCAGGCGGCCAGTGCCAGGCTCAGCAGGGCTGCCGTCAGATGGATACGTTTCATGCGGCGGTCCTTATTCGATGCTGTTGGTGTCGAAACCGGCCGGCAGCGCGCTCGGGATCCAGGCGTGGCCGGCGAACGAGCGCATATGGCCGTTGGAGACGATCACCACGTCGGATTGTTCGACCGCCAGTTGCGAGTGGCCGGCCTTGGGACGCTTGGCGGCGGCGCTGGTCATGGTGGCGAATTTGTCGCCCAGCAGCGTACGCAGGTCGGGCAGGGTGGGGCCGTTCCAGCTGACGGCGAACACGATGCCGGCGGCGTCGCTGTACTCGCGCACGATGGTGCCGCTGTCGAGCGTGCTTTGGCTGACGGTGTAGACCTGGTCGCCACTGGCGGCGGCCAGGCTGCGCGCGGCTTGCCGCACCGGCGCGTCGCCGAAGTTGGACGGGGCGCTGCCCAGCGCGGCATACGCCAGCGCGCCTTGCAGCAGGGACAGGAACAACATCAGGATAAGTGCGCGGCGCATAGACGCTCCATTGCCGAAAATTAAGACAATGGCAGTGTATGGCGGGCCTGAGTTGGATGCGGTTAGCGAGATGTAAGCAAACGTTACGCGCTTTATGGCTTGGGCTTCCATGCGTGAATCGTAGCGCTAAATAAAAAAGCCGTCCGGTTTTCACCGGACGGCTGCGCATCGCGATGCTTAGAACTTGACGTACAGGCGGCCGAACCAGGAGGCGCCGTTCAGGCCGAACTGCACGCTCTCATACTTGAAGCCGTTGTCGGTCTGGTCGGCATCCTGCGACGTCGGCTTGACGTTGAAGATGTTGTTGCCGCCGAAGCTGAACTTCATGTTCTTGTTGATGGTGTAGGTGAAGGCCAGGTCGGCCGAGGTCTTCGACTCGTAGCGCTGATTCGGTACGCCGCCGGCGGTGCCGTCGAAGGTGCCCAGCGTCTGCGGGCCGAAGTGGATGATCTTCAGATCGCTTTCCCACGGACCGGTGACGAAATCGAAGCCCAGCGTCGCCTTCGAGCGCGGCGCGCCTTGCTCGATGTACAGGCGCTCCTTCTCCGACAACAGCACGTCCTCGAAGCCGTTCAGCGAGGCCGGCGCATGGATGCCGATCACTTCGGTCTTGCTGACGTTCATCGCCAGGTAGGTGGTCAGCTTGTTGGCGCCGAAGTTGGCCTTGTGCGACGCGGTCAGGTCCAGGCCCTTGGTTTTGGTGTCCACCGAGTTGACGAAGAACTGCGCCTCGCCCACGCCCAGCGCGGCCAGGCGCTCGGCCAGGTCGGGATAGGTGTCGGCGTTGAAGCGGCCCGACAGCACGATGCGGTCCTTGATCTTGATCTGGTACAGGTCGGCGGTGACCGAGATCGCCTGGGTCGGGGTCCAGGTCGTGCCCAGCGTGTAGCTGGTCGACTTCTCTTCCTTCAGCTTCGGAATGCCGGCCGCGTTGGCGATCACGCCGCCGTTCGGCGCCAGCACCACCTCGGTCGGCACGCCGCCGATGAAGTCGGTGAAGGTCGACGACAGATAAATCTGTTGCAGCGACGGCGCGCGGAAGCCGGTGCTGGCCGAACCGCGCAGCAGCACCTGCGGCGCCACGCGCCAGCTGCCGGCCAGCTTGCCGGTGCTGGTCGAACCGAAGTCGCTGTACTTCTCGTAGCGCACGGCGGCCTGGGCCTTGACGGTCGGCGTCACGTCCAGCTCCAGGTCGAGGTAGGCGGCGGTGCTGTGGCGGTCGGCGTCCACGCGGTCGCCCGGCTGGAAGCCCGGGAAGCCCTGGCTGCCGGCGTTGCCGCCGAAGCCGACGCCGTCGGCGTCGATGTAGGAACCGGCTTCGCCGGCGAAGATCTTGAAGTTCTCGTGGCGGTACTCGCCACCGAACGCGACGTTCAGGCCGCCGCCCATGATGCCGTCGTAGAAGCGGCTGAAGTCCAGGTTGCTGGTCAGCTGTTCGAACGAGAAGCCGCCGGCGTTGAAGTGGTCGGGGCTGATGCCCTTGCCGCCCTTGATCAGATCGAGGTTGGCGATCGAGGCGTTGATCGTATGGCGGATGTCATAGATCATCTTGTTGTAGCCGTAGGTCTGCGACAGGTCGGCGTTCCATTCACCGATCTTGGTGCGGTGGCCGATGGTGGCGTAGCGGTCGTCGATGCGGGCGTCGATGAAGGGCACGAAGCCGTTCGGGTACATCGCGGCCGAGTTGCGGCTCGGGATGTCGTCGGAACCGACGCCGCCGCGCGCGAAGGCGGCGCTGGACGCGTCGCGCTTCTGTACGCCGGCGGTGAAGTACAGCCGGCCTTCGCCGACGGTCGGCAGTTCGCCGTTCAGGTACAGGGTCTGGTTCTCGGTCTTGCTGTCGCCGATGATGCGCGGGTTGTCCGCTTCGGCGCGGTTCGAGCGGCCACGGCTCAGGTACTCGCCGGTGATGCCGAGCACGCCGCCGTTGCCGATGTCGACGCCGCAGTAGGCCGAGGTCAGATAGTTCTTGCCGTCGCCTTCGCCGTACTGGCTGTAGCCGGCAATGGCTTCGCAGCCCTTGCTTTTCTTCAGGCCAATGTCCATCACGCCGGCGATCGCGTCCGAGCCGTACTGGGCGGCGGCGCCGTCGCGCAGCACCTGCACGTCCTTGATGGCCAGCATCGGGATCGCGTTCATGTCGGTGCCGGTGTTGCCGCGGTTGCGCGCACCGAACAGGTTGACCAGCGCAGTGGTGTGGCGGCGCTTGCCGTTGACCAGCACCAGGGTTTGATCCGAGCCGAGGCCGCGCAGCGCGGCCGAGTCGACCAGGTCGGCGCCGTCCGAGCCGCTCTGGCGGGTCGAGTTGAACGACGGGGAAATATAGGTCAGCGTCTGCGCCAGATCGAACTGGCCGCCTTGTTCGCTGGACTTGCTCATCGGGATGATATCGACCGGCACCACGGTGTCGGTGGAGGAGGTGGTGGCGCGGCGCGAACCGACCACGCTGACCGATTGCATAGGCGATGCTTCAGGCGCCGATTGGGCGCGGGTGGTCGGCGTCAGCGTCAGCGCGGTGGCGCCATACAGGCTGAGCAGGACGGCTTTGCGTAAAGTAGTAGTTGCGAACACGTGTCGTCTCCCATGAAAAGTTTGATTCTATTCAAAATAGTCATATCGACATGTGTTTTTGTATCATTTTCTCAAGCAAACTTTATTTACTGTTGTTTTGCCGCGCCAGAGTGGGCGCGGGCTACGTAGTGCTACGGAAGGCGGTTTCGCCACCGATTAAAATGTTTTCGCCATCGCGCCGGGTGACGATGCGGCAGGGCTGGCCGGTGTTGCCGCCCTGATACAGCGTCAGGCCCGCGCCGAGGTGGACGGTGAGGGCGCCGGCGGCCACGCCGGTGGCGCTGTCCTCCTGCGCCGGGTCGAGGTGGTTGAAGTTGCGGCCTTCATGAGCGCCGTCCGGGCGACGGCACCAGGCGTAGCAGCCGCTGACGCCGTGTTGCGCGCCCCACGCGGCGATGGCGGCCAGGTCGGGTGTCAGCGCGTGCAGCGCGGCCGCGTCGGCCACCTCCAGCAGCAGCTTGGGGCTGCCGACCGAGGCGACCGTCGGCGCCGACGCCAGCGTGACGCCGGGCGCGGCCAGAAGCCGGCCCGGCAGGTCGGGCGCCAGCGCGACCCCGGGCGGCGTCTGCGGCGCCAGCCGGATGAAAACCTTGTCGTCGACCAGCGTCAGCGTCAGCTGCTGGCCGCGCAGCGCGGTGCGCACCGTCAGCAGCGGCCGCTGCGGCGACAGCAGCACCCGCGCCGCCGCCAGCGTGGCGTGCAGGCACAGCGGGCTGCGGGCGTGCGGGTAGAAATAGTCCAGCACGATGGCGCCGTCCGGCGCCGCATCGACAAATACGCAGGCCGGCTGGTTGCGTTCGCGGGCGAATTGCTGGCGCTGGTCGGCGCTGGAATGGTCGTCTTGCACCACCAGGGCGGCATTGCCGCCGCCGGGCACGGTGCCGAAGCAAAGGAGTTCTTGTACGTTCATTCGCCAAGTATATCTTCCGGCAAACGGTGTAGAATACTGTATATAAACACAGTATCAACTATGAGCACGCCACCCACCCAAGGACTGCCGGCCTATGCCGAGCTGTTTTGCCTGTCCAACTTCTCGTTCCTGAAAGGCGCTTCGCGCGCCGAGGAATTGGTCGCGCGCGCCGCGCAGCTCGACTATGCCGGACTGGCCATCACCGACGAATGCTCGCTGGCGGGCGTAGTGCGTGCTCACGCCGCCGCCAAGGAGGCGGGACTGCCGCTGATTATCGGCAGCCATTTTCATCTGACCAATCCGGATGGCGGCCCGGCGTTGTCGTTCGTGGCGCTGGCTAAAAACCGCAACGGCTACGGCAATCTGTGCGAGCTGATCACCATCGCCCGCAATCGCGTCGCCAAGGGCAGCTATCTGCTGACGCCGGCCGACCTGGCGTCGCCGCCCCCGGCCTTCGCGCATTTGCAAGGGCTGCCTGATTGCCTGCTGATCCTGCTGCCGCATTATCCGGCGCACCAGCCGGACGACGTCGACCGGCTGCACGCGCAGGCGGCGTGGATGGAGGCCACCTTCCCCGGCCGCGTCTGGATGGGTTTGAACCTGCTGCAACGCGCCTTCGACGAAGCGCACCAGGCCAGCATCGACGAGGTGGCGCTGCAGCACCATATGCGGGTGGTGGCGGTCGGGCACGTCTGCATGCACGTGCGCTCGCGCAAGCCGTTGCACGACACGCTGACCGCCGTGCGCATCGGCAAGGCGGTCGGCGAATGCGGCTATGCGCTGTCGCAGAACGCGGAGCAGCATCTGCGGCCGCGCTTGCGGCTGGCGAACCTGTATCCGCCGGCGGCGTTGGCGGAGACGATCAGCATCGTGCAGCGCTGCACCTTCAATCTCGGACAGCTGCGCTACGAGTACCCGAAGGAGCTGGTGCCGCCCGGCCATACCGCCGCCAGCTATCTGCGGCAGGAGGTCTACGCGGGCGCGCGGGATCGCTGGCCGGCGGGCGTGTCGGACAAGGTGCGCAAGCAGATCGAAAAGGAATTGGTGCTGATCGCGGAGCTGCGGTATGAGCCCTACTTCCTGACGGTCTACGATATCGTACGTTTCGCCAGGTCGAAGGAAATCCTGTGCCAGGGCAGGGGATCGGCCGCCAATTCGGTGGCGTGCTATTGCCTGCATATCACCGAGGTCGATCCGGAGCGCAGCAACATGCTGACCGGCCGTTTCATGTCGCGCGAACGCGACGAGCCGCCCGACATCGACGTCGACTTCGAGCACCAGCGGCGCGAGGAGGTGATCCAGTACATCTATAAAAAATACGGCGCCGACCGCGCGGCGCTGGCGGCGGTGGTGATCAGCTACCGGCCTAAGAGCGCGCTGCGCGACAGCGGCAAGGCCCTGGGCGTGGACCTGGCCATCGTCGAGAAGGTGGCCAAGTCGCACCACTGGTTCGACAGCCGCGACGACCTGCTGGCCCGGCTGGCCGAATGCGGCCTGGACCAGGACTCGCAACTGGCGCAGCAATGGGCCGCGCTGGCGATGGCGCTGCTGGGCTTTCCGCGCCATTTGTCGCAGCACCCGGGCGGCTTCGTCATCTCGCACGACAAGCTGTCGCGGCTGGTGCCGATCGAGGCGGCGACGATGGAGGGACGCTGCGTGATCCAGTGGGACAAGGACGACCTGGAGGAGCTCGGCCTGATGAAGGTCGACGTGCTGGCGCTGGGCATGTTGTCGGCGCTGCGGCGCACGCTGGACATGGTGAGCGCGCGGCGCGGCGAGGTGTTCCGCATGCAGGAGATTCCGGCCGAGGATCCCGCCACCTACGACATGATCTGCCAGGCCGACACCATCGGCGTGTTCCAGATCGAATCGCGCGCGCAGATGAGCATGCTGCCGCGCCTGCTGCCCCGCACCTTTTACGATCTGGTGATCGAGGTGGCGATCGTGCGGCCGGGGCCGATCCAGGGCGGTATGGTGCATCCGTATTTGCAGCGCCGCATGCGGCGCGAGGCGACGCATTGCCCGCCGGGGCTGGAAGCGGCGCTGGAACGAACGCTGGGCGTGCCCATCTTCCAGGAGCAGGTGATGCAGATCGCCCAGCTCGCCGCCGGCTTTACCGAGGGCGAGGCCGATCAGCTGCGGCGCGCGATGGCGGCCTGGAAGCGCAAGGGCGGCGTCGACAAATATCAGCAGCGCATCATGGACGGCATGAAGGAGCGCGGCTACGACGAAAAATTCGCGGAGGCGATCTGCGAGCAGATCAAAGGCTTCGGCGAATACGGCTTCCCCGAATCGCACGCCGCCAGCTTCGCGCTGCTGACCTACGCCAGCTCCTGGCTCAAGTGCCACGAACCGGCCGCCTTCCTGTGCGCGCTGCTCAACAGCCAGCCGATGGGCTTCTACAGCCCGTCGCAACTGGTGCAGGACGCCAAGCGTCACGGCGTGCTGGTGCGCGAGATCGACGTCACCATCAGCGGCTGGGACTCGTCGCTGGAGGAACCGGCCGGCAAGCGCGGCCAGCCGGCGGTGCGGCTCGGCCTGTCGCTGCTGAAAGGCATGCGCGACGAGGCCGCCAAACGCATCGAAGCCGAGCGCGCCGCGCAACCGTTCGCCAGCGTCGCCGACATGGCGCGCCGCGCCGACCTGGATCGGCACGACCTGCAAGTGCTGGCCGGCGGCAACGCGCTGCTGCGGCTGGCCGGCAACCGGCGGCAAGCCTTGTGGCAGGCGGTCGGCGCCACGCCGGACAAGGATCTGCTGCGCCCGACCACGCCGGACGAAGAGGCGCCGACGCTCCGGCCGCCGACCGAAGGCGAGGAAATCCTCGGCGACTACCGCTCGCACGGATTGACGCTGGGCCGCCATCCGCTGGCGCTGCTGCGCGCCAAGCTGCTGGAGCATCGCTTCATGCCGGCGGCCACGCTCAACACCTACACCGACGGCATGCTGGCGCGCGCCTGCGGCATGGTCACGGTGCGGCAGCGGCCGGGCACGGCCAAGGGCGTGTTGTTCATCACGCTGGAGGACGAGACCGGCAACGTCAACGTCATCATCTGGCCGTCGCTGGTGGAGCAGCAGCGGCGCGAGGTACTGGGCGCGCCGCTGCTGGGGGTGTACGGCGTGTGGCAACAGGAAGGCATCGTGCGCCACCTGGTCGCCAAGCGGCTGGTCGACATGTCGCATCTGCTGGGCCGGCTGCCGACCATCAGCCGCGACTTTTGTTGATTGCCTCCTCCGCGTCGATACTCAGCAAGTATCAACAGCATACTCAATCGGTGTTGGACCGGCCCGCGCAACTTGTCTACTCTTCCCCTGCCGAATAACGGCATACAAAAAGAATAAAACCTGGAGACATCATGCATCAATCACAGCCGCAACCGCGCTGCGAGGGCGCAGCTATGCCCGACACCGCCGTCCGCGCGTCGCGCTGGGCCGACAGCTCGCTGTCCGCCATCGCCGCCGGCTTCCTCGCGGTGCTGGTCTCGCTGGCCGGACCGCTGGCGATTTTCTATCAGGCGGCGCAGGCGGGGAATATGTCCGGCGAGATGTTCGCCTCGTGGGTGTGGGGCATTTCGCTGGGCGCGGCGGTGGCCGGCATCTTCCTCAGCTGGACGCTGAAGGCGCCGGTGATCACCGCCTGGTCCGCGCCCGGCACCGCGCTGCTGATCCCGCTGTTCCCCGCGCTGTCGATCCACGAAGCGGTCGGCGCCTACCTGACCGCCGCGCTGCTGTTGCTGGCGATCGGCCTGTCCGGCGGCTTCGATCGGCTGATGTCGCACGTGCCCAAGGGCGTCGCCAGCGGCATGATGGCCGGCATCCTGCTGCCGTTCGGCCTGAACGCCTTCAAGGGCATGGCCACGCTGCCGCTGCTGGTGTGCGGCATGCTCGCCGCCTACCTGCTGTGCAAGCGGCTATACCCGCGCTACAGCGTGGTGCTGCTGCTGGCGGCCGGCATCGCCATCGCCATGTCGACCGGGCAGACGCATTTCGCCGGCATCCATCTGCAACTGGTGACGCCGCAATTCATCACGCCCGCGTGGAGCTGGTCCACCACCTTCAGCCTGGCCCTGCCGCTGGTGCTGACCACGCTGAGCGGCCAATACCTGCCGGGCATGGCGATCCTGCGCGGCGCCGGCTACGACGTCCCGGTACGCAAGGTGGTGGTGGTCAACAGCCTGGCCTCGCTGGCGGCCGCGTTCGCCGGCGGCATCACCATCGCGATCGCCGCCATCACCGCCGCCATGTGCACCGGCCGCGACGCGCACGAAGATCCGCGCCGCCGCTATGTCGCCGGCATCGCCAACGGCGTGTTCTATTTGCTGGCCGGCTTGTGCGGCGGCTCGGTGGTGATGCTGTTCGCCGCCTTGCCCAAGGAATTGATCGTCACGCTGGCCGGGCTGGCGCTGCTCGGTCCCATCGGCGTCAATCTGGCGCAGGTGGCCGCCGCGCCCGAGCGCGAAGCCGCCGTGCTGACCTTCCTCGCCACCGCCTCCGGCATGAGCTTCCTCGGCCTCGGCTCGGCGTTCTGGGGAATCCTGATCGGCGTGGTGGCGCACCGCGTGCTGCGCCCGGCTACCACCGCATAAATTTCACCACACTACTACTACAACAGGGAGACCAGCATCATGCGGCACATCGACATCCACCACCTCGCGGACAACGCCCGCTTCAACCGCTTCCACCTCGGCATACTGGCCTGGTGCGCGGTCATCATCATCTGCGACGGCTACGACCTGGCGGTGGCCGGCATCGCGCTGCCGTCGATCATGAAGAGCATGGGCGTGACGGCGCAGAACGCCGGCTTCATGGTCAGCTCCGCGCTGTTCGGCATGATGTTCGGCGCGATCTTCCTCGGCACCATCGCCGACCGCATCGGCCGGCCGCGCGCCATCGCCATCTGCCTGGCGCTGTTCAGCGTCTTCACGGCGGCTGCCGGCTTGACGCAGGATCCGTATGTGTTCAGCGCGATGCGCTTCCTGGCCGGCCTGGGCATCGGCGGCGTGATGCCGAACGTGGTGGCGCAGATGACCGAATACTCGCCGCGCCGGATCCGCTCGACCATGGTGACGCTGATGTTCAGCGGCTACGCGGTCGGCGGCATGCTGGCCGCGCTGCTGGGCAAGGGCATGATCGAGAGCTATGGCTGGTCGTCGGTGTTCCTGGCCGCCGGCGCGCCGGTGGTGCTGATTCCGTTCATCCTGAAGTCGCTGCCGGAGTCGATGCCGTTTCTGGTGAAGCAGAACCGTCTGGCGGAACTGAAGACCATCCTGGCGAACATGGAGCCGGGCTATACGCCGCAGGCCGACGACCGTTTCGCGGTGCCGGCGCACGACCGCGCCGAGGGTGCGCCGATCGGCAAACTGTTCCAGGACGGTCGCGGCTTCAGCACCGTGATGTTCTGGATCGCCTTCTTCATGTGCCTGTTCATGGTGTACGCGCTCAGTTCCTGGCTGGCCAAGCTGATGGCGGGCGCCGGCTACAGCCTCGGTTCCGCGCTGACCTTCGTGCTGGTGCTGAATTTCGGCGCGGTGATCGGCGCGGTCGGTGGCGGCTGGCTGGCGGACCGCTTCCACATCAAGTATGTGCTGGTCGGGATGTACGCGCTGGCGGCGGTGTCGATCACGCTGCTGGGCTACAAGGTCTCGACCGAAGTGCTGTACCTGCTGGTCGGCCTGGCCGGCGCCTCGACCATCGGCACGCAGATCGTCACCTACGCCTACGCCGGCCAGTTCTATCCGGCCGCCGCACGCTCGACCGGCATCGGCTGGGCTTCGGGCGTGGGCCGCAGCGGCGCGATCCTGGCGCCGATCGTGATCGGCACGCTGGTCGGCATGGCGCTGCCGCTGGAGCAGAACTTCGTCGCCATCGCCATTCCGGCGGTGATCGCCACCATTGCGGTGTCGCTGATTCGGCATGGCCGCTCGGCCTCGGCTGCCGCCGTCAAGGCGGACAGCCGCGCGCCGGCCGCCGCCTAGAGCGTTTCGCGGATGTAGCTGATGCCGGCCGCGTCGTAGACTTCGTAGATCACGGCCAGCATCTTCTGCAGCTCCTCGCTGCGATCCAGCTTGCGCACGCTGAACATCACCGGCGACACCGCATGGCGGTCGGTGAGGGCGCGGAACACCACGTCGTCGCGGCGCATGCCCTGCACGCTGTCCGGCACGATAGCCACGCCTTGGCCGGCCGCCACCAGGCCGATGGCGATCTGCAGCTCGCGCACTTCGACGATCTTCAGCGGCGTGATGGCGCGCTCGGACAGCACCGCCAGCACCTGGTCGGCGAAGCTCGGGCGCGGCGTCTTCGGATACACCAGCAGGCATTCCGACTGCAGGTCGACCAGGCTCATAGGATCGGACGAGGCGGCGCGCGGATGCGCCGCCGGCAGCGCCACGATCAGCCGCTCCTCACGCAGCACGATGCGGCGGATGTTCGGGTCCTCGCTCTTGACGCGGCCGAAGCCGACGTCGATCACGCCGTCCTTCAGCGCCTGGATCTGCTGCATGGTGGTCATCTCGTGGAACGTCACCTCGACCTGCGGATGCTGGATGCGGTAGCGCCGCACTATCCTCGGCAGCAAACCGTACAGCGTCGACGCGACAAAGCCGATCGACAGCGTGCGCTCGATTTTGCCGACGCGCTGGGTCATGGTTTTCAGCTCGGCCGCCTTGGCCAGCAGTTCCTGGGCATGGGCGTGGAAGAAGGCGCCGGCCTCGGTCAGCTTGACCGGACGGGTGCCTTTTTCGATCAGCTCCACCCCCAACTCTTCCTCCAGTTGCTGGATCTGCCGGCTCAGCGGCGGCTGCGCGATATGCAGCCGCTGGGCGGCGCGGGTGAAGTTTTTTTCGTCGGCAACAGCGACGAAGTAACGCAGGTGACGTAATTCCATTGCATACCTTTCAGGTATGAAAATCATGCTAAATCGGTGTTGGACGGCGGCGCCGGTGAGGAATATTGTGTATCTACCCGATCAATTATACAAACTAAATATGATTCAGAATATAGAAGTCATCCTCGCAGACGTGCCGACCATTCGTCCGCACAAGCTGTCGGTCGCGACGATGAATACGCAAACGCTGGTGCTGGTGCGCGTGGTCTGCGCCGACGGTATCGAGGGCTGGGGCGAAGCCACCACCATCGGCGGCCTGAATTACGGCGAAGAGAGCCCGGACAGCATCAAGGTCAATATCGACACCCATATCGCGCCGCTATTGATCGGCATGGAAGCGAGCCAGGTGGCGAAGGCGATGGCGAAGATTCGCAAGATCATCCAGGGCAATCGCTTCGCCAAGTGCGCCATCGAGACCGCGCTGCTGGACGCGCAGGCGCGCCGCCTCGGCATCCCGCTGAGCGAACTGCTGGGCGGCCGCGTGCGCGATGCGCTGCCGGTGGCCTGGACGCTGGCCAGCGGCGACACCGCCAAGGACATCGCCGAAGCGGAGCAGATGCTGGAACTGCGCCGCCACCGCATCTTCAAGCTGAAGATCGGCGCCCGCGCGCTGGCCGACGATGTGGCGCACGTGTTGGCGATCAAGAACGCGCTGGGCGACGCGGTCAGCGTGCGGGTCGACGTCAACCAGGCCTGGAGCGAGCTGGAAGCGGTGCGCGGCATCGCCGAGCTGGAAGCGGGCGGCGTCGATCTGATCGAGCAGCCGGTGCGCGCCGAGAACACCGCCGCCATGGCGCGGCTGGCGCAGCGCTTCGCCGTCAGCATCATGGCCGACGAGGCGCTGCACGGCCCGCAGGATGCGCTGGCGATCGCCAACGCCACGGCGGCCGATGTGTTCGCGGTCAAGATCACCCAGTCCGGCGGCCTGCTGCCGGCGGCGCAGGTGGCGACCGTGGCGCAGTTGTCTGGCATCGGCCTGTATGGCGGCACCATGCTGGAGGGCGGCGTGGGCACGGCGGCATCGGCCCAGTTGTTCTCGACGTTTCACGATCTGTCGGCGGGCACCGAGTTATTCGGTCCGCTGCTGCTGACCGAGGAAGTGCTGCGCACGCCGCTGGTCTACAAGGATTTCATGTTGCAGGTGCCGACCGGACCTGGACTGGGCGTGGAGGTCGATATGGAAAAGCTGCATCGACTGCGCCGCAAATAAAGAGGAGGAGACCACCATGTTGTTCCACGTAAGGATGGACGTCCAATTGCCCCCGGCGATGCCGGCCGCGCAGGCGGATGAACTCAAGAAGAACGAGCGCGAACTGGCGCAAAGCCTGCAACGCAGCGGCAAGTGGCGCCACCTGTGGCGCATCGCCGGCCAGTACGCCAACGTCAGCATGTTCGACGTCGATAGCGTCGAGGAATTGCACGCGCTGCTGATGTCGCTGCCGCTGTTCCCGTACATGAAGATCGAAGTAATGCCGATGTGCCGGCACCCGTCGTCGATACATGAAAGCGACGCTTAAACCATAACCCACAAGGAGACTAGCATGACCCATAATGACATCGACAGCCTGGTAAAAGGCTGGATCATCGACACCGCCAAAGGCCCGGTCAATCCACGCGTGCAGCAAGTGGTGTTCGGCCTGGTCAGCGCGCTGTGCAAGACCATCGAAGACCTGGACATCCAGGCCACCGAATTCTGGAGCGGACTGGAATACCTGCGCGAAGCCGGCGTGCGCAATGAACTCGGCCTGCTGGCGCCGGGCCTGGGCCTTGAACGCTTCCTCGACATCCGCGCCGACGAAGCCGAAGCAAAGGCCGGCCTGATTGGCGGCACGCCGCGCACTATCGAAGGCCCGCTGTACGTGGCCGGCGCGCCGGAGAGCAAGGGCTATGCGCGCCTCGACGACGGCAGCGAAAGCGACAAGGCCGAAGTGCTGTTCATGCAGGGCACCGTGCGCGACGAACATGGCCAGCCGGTCGCCGGCGCCAAGGTCGAAGTCTGGCACTGCAACCTGATGGGCGGTTACTCGTTCTTCGACCAGACGCAGACGCCGTTCAACCTGCGCCGCACCATCATCGCCGACGGCGAGGGCCGTTACCAGTTCCGCAGCATCCTGCCGGTCGGCTACAGCTGCCCGCCGGACGGCACCACCCAGCGCCTGCTGGACCAGCTGGGCCGCCACGGCCATCGCCCGGCGCACATCCACTTCTTCATCAGCGCCGAAGGCCAGCGCAAGCTGACCACGCAGATCAACATCGACGGCGACGAGTTCCTGTGGGACGACTTCGCCTTCGCCAGCCGCGAGGGCCTGGTGCCGGCGGTGAACAAGATCACCGATCCGGCGGCGATCAAGGCCAAGGGCCTGGACCAGCCGTACTCAGAGATCGACTTCGACTTCCGTCTGTATTCGGATCGCCAGGCAGTGCCTGCGGCCGAAGTAGAGCGCGTGCGCGCCGCCGCATAAAAAGAGACAGCCATGATTCCGATTCACGCCGCCAAGGCGCCAGGGGCGAAAAGCCTGGACCACTACCTGGTCGAAGACCACGACAAGGGCGATTACCGCCTGCACCGCAGCGCCTTCACCGATCCCGCGCTGTTCGAACTGGAGATGAAGCATATCTTCGAGGGCAACTGGATTTATCTGGCCCACGAAAGCCAGATCCCGAACAACAATGATTACTACACGACGCACATCGGCCGCCAGCCGATCTTCATCGCGCGCAATCGCCAGGGAGAGCTGAACGCCTTCATCAACGCCTGCACCCATCGCGGCGCGCAGCTGTGCCGCCACAAACGCGGCAACAAGGCGACCTATACCTGCCCGTTCCACGGATGGACCTTCAACAACAGCGGCAAGCTGCTGAAGGTGAAGGATCCCGAGGACGCAGGCTATCCGGACTGCTTCAACAAGGAAGGCTCGCACGACCTGAAGAAGGTAGCGCGCTTCGAGAGCTACAAGGGCTTCCTGTTCGGCAGCCTGAATGACGACGTGGCGCCGCTGCCCGAGTTCCTCGGCGAGGCCGGCAAGATCATCGACATGATCGTCAACCAGTCGGCCGACGGGCTGGAAGTGCTGCGCGGCGCATCCACCTACACCTTCGAGGGCAACTGGAAGCTGCAGGCGGAGAATGGCGCCGACGGCTATCACGTTTCGGCGGTGCACTGGAACTATGCGGCCACCACCAACCGCCGCAAGGAGCAGGCGGCCGGCCGCACCGACAACATAAAGGCCATGGACGCGGGCAACTGGGGCAAGCAGGGCGGCGGTTTTTACGCGTTCGAGCACGGCCACCTGCTGCTGTGGACACAGTGGGCCAATCCGCAGGACCGGCCCAACTATCCGCGCCGCAGCGAATACGCCGACAAGTTCGGCGGCGCCACGGCGGACTGGATGATCGAGCGCTCGCGCAATCTGTGCCTGTATCCGAACGTGTACCTGATGGACCAATTCGGCTCGCAAATCCGTCTGCTGCGGCCGATCTCGGTCGACAAGACGGAAGTGACGATCTACTGCATCGCGCCGAAGGGCGAATCCGATGAAGCGCGTGCGCGCCGCATCCGCCAGTACGAGGACTTTTTCAACGTCAGCGGCATGGCGACGCCGGACGACCTGGAGGAATTCCGCGCCTGCCAGCAAGGCTACAACGGCATCGCGCTGGAGTGGAACGACATGTCGCGCGGCTCCAAGCACTGGGTGCAGGGCGCCGACGCGGCGGCGCGCGAGATCGGCCTCAATCCGGTGATGAGCGGCGTCAAGACCGAGGACGAGGGCCTGTACACCATCCAGCACCGCTACTGGCTGGATGTGATGCAGAAGGCGCTCAAGGCCGAGGGAGTGGCGCCATGATCAACGATATCTGCGCCTTCATCTATCGCGAAGGTCGCCTGCTGGACGACGAGCAGTGGGACGAGTGGCTGGAATGCTACCACCCGGACGCGCAGTTCTGGATGCCGGCTTGGGACGACGACGACAAGCTGGTCACCGATCCGCAGCGCGAGATTTCTCTGATCTACTATCCGACCCGCCAGGGCCTGGAGGACCGCGTGTTCCGCATCAAGACCGAGCGCTCCAGCGCCACCATGCCGGATACGCGGACCTGCCACAACGTCGCCAACGTGGAGATCGAGAGCCAGGAAGGGCAGCGTTACACGGTGCGCTTCAACTGGCACACGCTGAGCCACCGCTACAAGACGGACTTCAGCTACTTCGGCATGGCGCGTTACGTCATCGATTTTTCCGGCGAGCGCCCTCTGATCCTTAACAAGTACGTGGTGCTCAAGAACGATTACATCAATCAGGTAATCGACATCTATCACCTTTAAGCAGGAGACACGACGATGAGCTACAACATCGCGCTTCAATTCGAAGACGGGGTGACCCGCTTCATCTCATGCAATGAGAATGAAAAGCTGGCCGACGCGGCCTACCGGCAGAAGGTCAACATTCCATTGGACTGCCGCGATGGGGCTTGCGGCACTTGCCGCGGCCTGTGCGAGTCGGGCAGCTACGACATGCCGGAATCGAGCTATATCGAGGATGCATTGACGCCGGAAGAGGCGGCGCAACGTCAGGTGCTGGCTTGCCAGATGAAGCCAACCTCCGATTGCGTGGTGCGGATTCCCGCCACGTCGGCGGCGTGCAAGACCGGCGTGGCGCGTTACACCGGCAACCTGGCCGGCGTGGAGCGGCTATCCGACACGACGCTGGGCTTTTCGATTGAGCTGGAGCAGGGGGCGGAGGTTGGCTTCCTGTCCGGGCAGTACGTCAATGTCGAGGTGCCTGGTACGGCGTTGACGCGTTCCTATTCGTTCAGCTCCGCGCCCGGTGAGCGGCGGTTCGATTTCGTGGTGCGCAATGTGCCGGAGGGGCGCATGAGCACTTTCCTGGCGCGCGATGCGCAGGTCGGGCAGCCGATCGCGTTCTCGGGGCCTTATGGCAGCTTCTATCTGCGCGAGGTGCAACGGCCTTTGTTGCTGCTGGCCGGCGGTACGGGCATCGCGCCGTTCCTGTCGATGTTGCAGGTGCTGGCGGCGAGCGGCATGCGGCAGCCGGTGCGCATGGTGTTCGGCGTGACCAACGATGTGGATCTGGTGGCGATCGAGCATTTGCAGCGGATCGCGGCGGCGCATCCTTCGTTCAGCTTCCGCACTTGTGTGGCTTCCAGCGACAGCGCGCATCCGCGCAAGGGCTATGTCACCCAGCATGTCGATCAGGAGTGGTTGAACGGTGGTGAGGTCGATATCTATTTGTGCGGTCCGGTGCCGATGGTGGATGCGGTACGGCGTTGGTTGAACGAGTGCGGCGTCAAGCCGGCCAACTTCTATTTTGAGAAGTTCTCGGCGAGCAGCGAGGTGGCGGCGTGAGCGCGCGTCGCTTTGAGGGGCAGGCGGTGATCGTTACAGGCGCGGGCCAGGGCATCGGCCGGGGCGTGGCGCTGGCGCTGGCTCGCGAGGGTGCGCAACTGGTGCTGGCCGACCGCGCGGCCATCGTCGAGGAGGTGGTCGCGGAGGTGCAGGCGCTGGGTGCGCTGGCGGTGGTGGCGCGCGGCGATCTGGAGACCTGGGCGGGCGCGGCGCAGTTGAACGAGATCGCGCTGGCGGCTTACGGCCGGGTCGATGTGCTGGTGAATAACGTCGGCGGCACGATCTGGGTGCAGCCGTATCAGGAGTACTCGCCTGAGCAGGTGGAGGCGGAGATTCGTCGTTCGCTGTTCCCGACCATGTGGTGCTGCCGGGCGGTGTTGCCGGGGATGGTGGAGCGGCGGCAGGGCGTGATCGTCAATGTGTCGTCGGTGGCGACGCGGGGGATTCATCGGATACCGTATTCGGCGGCCAAGGGCGGAGTGAATGCGCTGACCGCCAGTCTGGCGATGGAGCATGCGCACAATGGCATTCGCGTCAACGCGGTGGCCACCGGCGGGACCGAGGCGCCGCCGCGCCGGGTGCCACGCAATGAACAGCCGCTCAATGAGCGGGAGCAGCAGTGGTATCAGGGGATCGTCGACCAGACCGTCGCCAGCAGTTTGATGCATCGTTACGGGACCATCGCGGAGCAGGTCAGTGCGATTCTGTTTCTGGCTTCCAGTGAATCGTCGTACATCACCGGTAGCGTGCTGCCAGTGGGCGGCGGCGATCAGGGGTGACGGATCATGCCTATTATTCGACTTAACGGTGGCGAGGTTAGCTATCAGGTGGACGGCGAGCCGGGCAAGCCCTGGCTGATGTTCTCCAATTCGCTCGGCACCGACCTGCGGATGTGGCAGGCGCAGGCCGAATTCTTCAAACAAGACTTCCGCGTCCTGCGCTACGACACACGCGGCCACGGCGGCTCCACAATTGGCCCCGCCGCCGCCGCCGCCGCCGCCGTGCGCCACGCGGGCCACGACGCCGGACCGGACGTCGGCCCCGCCGCCATCTCCGCCGCAAGTGCAGGCCAAGACAGCGCACCGGAAGCCGTCCGCGCCACCATCGCCGCCGCCCGCGCAGGCTACGACAACGCGCCGGAAGCCGTCCGCGCCGCCATCGCCGCCGCCCGCGCAGGCTACGACAACGCACCGGAAGCCGGCGCCGCTTCAATCGCCGCTGCCCGCGCAGGCTACGACAACGCACCGGACGCCGTCCGCGCCGCCATCGCCGCCGCCCGCGCAGGCTACGACAACGCGCCGGAAGCCGTCCGCGCCGCCACCGCCGCCCCCGCCGCCCGCGCAGGCTACGACAACGCACCAGATGCCGGCCCCGCTTCCATCGCCGCCGCCTGCGCAGGCCATGACAACGCACCGGAAGCCGTCCCTGCCGCCAGCGCCGCCGCCCGCGCAAGCGTACGCTTGGGTCACGACGACGCCGGATCGGACGTCGGCCTCGCTGGCCGCGACGCGGGCCTGCGCTCGGGCTCGGACGTTGGTCGCGAGCCGGTCAGCTTGGCGCTGCTCGGGCGCGACGTGCTGGCGCTTTTGGATGCATTGGCTATCGAGCGGGTACATTTCTGCGGGCTGTCGATGGGCGGGGCGATCGCGCAGTGGCTCGGCATCCACGCGCCGCAGCGGCTGCACAAACTGGTGATCGCGAATTCCGCGCCGCGCATCGGCACCGCGCAAGGCTGGCAAGACCGCTCCACGCTGGTGCGCGCTTCCGGCCTGGACGCCATTGCCGACGGCGCCGCCGGCCGCTGGTTCACCCCGGCCTTCGCCGAGCGCGAGCCGCGACGCGTGACCGCCCTGGTGGTCGCACTGCGCGCCGGCAGCCCCGAAGGCTACGCCGCCTGCTGCGACGCCCTGGCCGTCGCAGACCTGCGCGGCCAGCTGGCCACGATCGCCGTCCCCACGCTGCTGATCGCCGGTGCCGCCGACCCGGTCACCACCGTCGCCGACGCCACCGCGATGCGCGAACAGATTCCCGGCGCCACGCTGGCGATCCTGGACGCATCGCACATCTCGAATATCGAGGCCGAAGCGGCCTTTAACCTCGCACTCAGGGAGTTCCTGCACAGCTAAGAAATCCCGGTCGCACACAACATAACTACATCAATGGAGACCAATTTGAAACACCAACATCAACGCATCCGCCGCGCCATTGCGCTGCTGCTGGCCGCACCCGCATTGGCCATGGCGCAAAGCTCCGTCACCATCTACGGCCTGCTCGACACCGGCCTGGTACACACCACCAACGTCAACGCCGCCGGTGACTCGGTCACCAAGATGCCGTCGCTGACCGGCTCCTTCCCGTCACGCATCGGCTTCCGTGGCGCCGAAGATCTGGGTGGCGGCCTGCAAGCCATCTTCACGCTGGAGACCGGACTTGGCGTCGACACCGGCGGCATGGGACAAAACCGGCTGTTCGGCCGCCAGGCCTCGGTGGGCCTGAAGGGCAGCTTCGGCGAAATCGCCTTCGGCCGCCAGATCAACATGACCTACCTGGCGACGCAAAAGTCGGACGTGATGGGCCCCAACCTGTTCTCGATCAGCAGCATCGACCTGTATCTGCCGAACGCGCGCAGCGACAATTCGATCTTCTACTTCGGCCGCTTCAACGACGTGGTGGCCGGCGCTACCTACAGCACCGGCCGCGACACGTCGGCCGCCGGCGGACCGGCCGGCACCAACTGTCCCGGCGAAGTGGCTGGCAACGCCAAGGCCTGCCGCCAGGTCACCGGCCTGCTCGGCTACGAGACCAAGCCGTTCGGCGTCACCGCCTCCTACGACATCCTGTACGGGAACACCGGCGCCGCCAACGGCCTGAGCAGCAGCGACAACAGCGACAAGCGCCTGACGCTGAACGGATATGTGATGGTGGGAGCGGGCCGCATCGGCGGCGGCGTGGTGGACCGCAGCACGCGCGCCGCGACCGGCTTGCAGGAATCGGATCTGTACTACCTGGGCGTCAGCTACCCGGTCCATCCGCTGCTGACGCTGGACACGCAGGTGGCGCGCAAAAACGTCAAGGGCAGCGACGCCGACGCGACGCTGCTGGTGGCGCGCCTGACCTACTATCTGTCGAAGCGCACCGCGATTCACGGCTCGCTGGGCCGCATGAAGAACTCCGGCGCCTCGGCGATCGCGCTGGACGCCGGCGGCACCGTCGGCGTCGGCAAGACGCAGAACGGCGTCGTCGCCGGCCTGCGCCACAGCTTCTAACCTCAGACGCGCTCGATGATGAGCGCGATGCCCTGGCCGACACCGATGCACATGGTGCACAGGGCATAGCGCCCGCCGCTGCGGTGCAGCTGGTAGGTCGCCGTCGTCACCAGCCGGGCGCCGCTCATGCCGAGCGGATGGCCCAGCGCGATGGCGCCGCCGTTCGGATTGACGCGCGGATCGTCGTCGCGCAAGCCGAGCTGGCGCAGCACCGCCAGGCCCTGCGCCGCAAACGCTTCGTTCAACTCGATCAAATCCATCTGCTCCAGCGACAGGCCGGTCTGGCGCAGCAGCTTCTGCACCGCCGGCACCGGGCCGATGCCCATCACGCGCGGCGCGACGCCGGCGGTGGCCATGCCGACGATGCGTGCCAACGGCTTGAGGCCATGCTTCTCGGCCGCTTCAGCGCTGGCGATCAGCAGCGCGCAGGCGCCGTCGTTGATGCCGGACGCGTTACCCGCCGTGACGCTGCCGTCGGGGCGCACCACGCCTTTCAGTTTGGCCAGCGCTTCCGGCGTGGTGGCGCGCGGATGCTCGTCCTGGCTGAAGATCACCGGGTCACCCTTCTTGACCGGCAGCGATACCGGCACGATCTCGCGCTCGAACACGCCGGCGGCGATGGCGGCGGCGCTCTTGTTCTGGCTCGCCAGCGCGAACGCGTCCTGGTCGGCGCGGCTGACGCCGTAATCGTCGGCGACGTTCTCCGCCGTCTGCGGCATGGTGTCGACGCCGTAGGCTTCCTTCAGCGCCTTATTGACGAAGCGCCAGCCCATGGTGGTGTCCTGCAGCTCGGCGTTGCGGCTGAAGGCCGAATCGGCCTTGCCCATGACGAAGGGCGCGCGCGTCATCGACTCGACGCCGCCGGCGATCATCAATTCCGCCTGGCCGGCCATGATGGCGCGCGCGGCGGTGCCGACGGCGTCCATGCCGGAGCCGCACAGGCGGTTGATGGTGGTGCCGGGCACCTGCTCCGGCAGGCCGGCCAGCAGCGCCGACATGCGCGCCACGTTGCGGTTGTCTTCGCCGGCCTGGTTGGCGCAGCCGTAGATCACGTCGTCGACCTGGTCCCACGCCAGGCCGGGATGGCGGCGCAGCAGTTCGCGGATCGGCAGCGCGCCAAGGTCGTCGGCGCGCACGTCCTTCAGGGCGCCGCCGTAGCGGCCGATCGGGGTGCGCACCGCGTCGCAGATAAAGGCTTGATTCATTTTTTTCTCGCTTTCGTTTTAGTGGGGCAGCAGCGTGGCGGCGGTGGCCGCCTGCAGCTCTTCGAAGGTCAGGCCCTCGGCCATTTCCAGTACGCGCAGGCCGTCCGGCGTGACTTCCAGCACGGCCAGGTCGGTGTAGATGCGGTTGACGCAGGCCACGCCGGTCAGCGGATAGCTGCACTCGGCGACGATCTTGCTCTCGCCGGTCTTGGTTTGGTGGTCCATCATCACGAACACTTGCTTGGCGCCGATCGCCAGGTCCATCGCGCCGCCGACCGCCGGGATCGCGTCCGGCGCGCCGGTGTGCCAGTTGGCCAGGTCGCCGTTGGCGGCGACCTGGAACGCGCCCAGCACGCAGATGTCCAGGTGGCCGCCGCGCATCATCGCGAACGAGTCGCCGTGGTGGAAGTAGGCGCCGCCGGTCAGCAGCGTCACCGGCTGCTTGCCGGCGTTGATCAGGTCCTCGTCCTCTTCGCCGGGCGCGGGCGCCGGGCCCATGCCGAGCAGGCCGTTCTCGCTGTGCAGGAACACTTCGCGCTCGGCCGGCAGGTAGTTGGCGACCTTGGTCGGCAGGCCGATGCCGAGGTTGACGTAGGCGCCTTCAGGGATGTCCTGGGCGACGCGGGCGGCGATCTGGTCGCGCGTGTAACGGTTCATCATGCTGCCTCCTTGACCACGCGCTGCACGAAGATGCCCGGCGTGATGATGACTTCTGGATCGAGTTCGCCCAGCGCGACCACGTCGCGCACCTGGGCGATGGTGGTCTTGGCCGCCATCGCCATGATGGGGCCGAAATTGCGCGCGGCCTTGCGGTACACCAGGTTGCCCCAGCGGTCGCCGCGCAGCGCCTTGATCAGCGCGAAGTCGGCGTGGATCGGCGATTCCAGCACGTAGTGGCGGCCGTCGATCAGGCGCGTCTCCTTGCCTTCGGCCAGCTGCGTGCCGTAGCCGGTGGGGGAGAAGAAGCCGCCGATGCCGGCGCCGGCGGCGCGGATGCGCTCGGCCAGGTTGCCTTGCGGCGTCAGTTCCAGTTCGATCTTGCCGGCGCGGTACAGCGCGTCGAAGTGATGCGAGTCGGCCTGGCGCGGGAAGGAGCAGATGATCTTGCGCACCCGGCCCGCCGCCAGCAGCGCGGCCAGGCCGGTGTCGCCGTTGCCGGCGTTGTTGTTGACGATGGTGAGTTCGCGCGCGCCTTGCTCGATCAGCGCGTCGATCAGCGCCGACGGCATGCCGGCGTTGCCGAAGCCGCCGATCATGACGGTGGCGCCGTCGCGGATGTCGGCCACCGCGTCCTGCAGGGAGGGGGAGATTTTGTCGATCACAATGGGCTTTCTGACTGATTGGTCGTCGGCCCTTGTGCGATAATCGAACAATTGGCCGCTTTTGCTACCGGTTCAGTGTAGTCATCCCGGTTTTGCCGGGCAACCGCTTGCAATCGAAGCTGTGCGGTAATCGAACGCTATTTCAGGAATGGAGCGCGCATGAGCAATTCCCCCGTCAGCATCGCCGACGAGATCGACAGCCATACCGGACCGGATTTCATGACCTCGCTGGCGCGCGGCCTGGCGGTGCTGCGCGCCTTCAGCGACCAGCGCCGCAGCCTGACCATCGCGCAGATCAGCCATCGCACCGGCATCTCGCGCGCGGCGGTGCGGCGCTGCCTGCACACCTTGTGCGAGCTGGGTTACGCGGAGGTGGACGGCAGCCTGTTCACCTTGCAGTCCAAGGTGCTGACGCTGGGCTATTCGTATTTGTCGTCGACGCCGTTGACGGTATCGACCGCGCCTTATCTGAACCGCATCAGCCGCACGCTGAACGAGTCCTGTTCCCTGGCGGTGTTGCAGGAGGACGAGATCCTGTACGTGGCGCGTTCGGCGACGTCGCGCATCATGTCGGTGTCGCTCAACACGGGCAGCCGGCTGCCGGCGTATTGCACCTCGCTGGGACGGGTGATGCTGGCGCAGCTGCCGGACGAGGCGCTGGACGCTTACCTGGCGCGGGTCAAGCTACAGGCCTACACCGAGAAGACCATCGTCTCGGCCACGCGGCTGCGCGCCGTGCTGGCGGAGGTGCGGGAGTCGGGCTATGCCTTGAATGACGAGGAACTGGAGCTTGGATTGCGTTCGCTGGCGGTGCCGGTGCGGGGCGCGTCGGGCAATGTGCTGGCGGCGTTGAACGTCGGGGTGCAGGCAAGCCGTGTCAGTGCGGCGTATATGGTGGAGGTGTTCCTGCCGACCCTGCAGGAGGGCGCACGCGAATTGTCGGTGCTGCTGCCTTGATCGGGAATGCCGGCCGCGCCATGCTGGCGCAGCCGGCACATCACTACTTACAGGCTGGTGTTGGCAGTGGTGCCGTAGTAGGTGTGGATCTGCGACGCCCAGGTCTGGTTGGCCATGTTGGGCCAGTGGTCGGTGTCGAAGCCGGGGGCGTTTTCGATGCGTTCCTTGTCCAGGTTCAACGTGAAGCGCTTGTTGACGGTATCCAGGGTCAGGGCTTCCCAAGGTACGGCGAACAGTTTTTCGCCGATGGTCAGGATGCCGCCGGACGCCATCACCGCATAGGCGATCTTGCCGGTGCGCATGTCGAGCATGATTTCCTTGATCTCGCCCAGGTGTTCGTTTTGCAGGTTGTGCACGTGGTCGCCGATCAGGGTATCCGCGCCCATCAGTTCAGGGCCAGGGCCTTTGTGGCCGTTGTCCACATACATGCCATAGGTATCGCGTTCTTCGTAGCTCATAATGACCTCCTCTAGATAATGAATTGTCATTTTGCTCTCACGAAAGCCCAAGGTCTGTACGTTGAAGCACAGTCTGACAAGCTTGCCAAAGTTTCCATTTTGAGCAGGGTGTAGCCCGGGGATGGCGGTTTTTTCCGGGCGGGAAGGTGAAGAATCGGCGGTTTTAGGGTATAATTTCAATTTCCCGCACGTGCCGTTCGGCACTATCTGCAATGACCAAATTTGTCTTCGTCACCGGTGGCGTCGTGTCTTCCCTTGGTAAAGGGATTGCCGCCGCCTCCCTCGCCGCGATCCTCGAATCGCGCGGCCTCAAAGTCACCATGCTCAAGCTCGACCCGTACATCAACGTCGATCCTGGCACGATGAGCCCTATGCAACACGGTGAAGTGTTCGTCACCGACGACGGGGCGGAAACCGACCTCGATCTCGGCCACTACGAGCGCTTCATTTCCACCCGCATGAAAAAGGTGAACAACTTCACCACCGGCCAGATCTACGAATCGGTGATCCGCAAGGAACGCCGCGGCGAGTACCTCGGCAAGACCGTGCAGGTGATCCCGCACATCACCAATGAAATCCAGGACTACATCCGGCGCGGCGCCGAAGGCTACGACGTGGCGTTGTGCGAAATCGGCGGCACCGTCGGCGATATCGAATCGCTGCCGTTCCTCGAAGCCGCCCGTCAGCTGAGCCTGCGCGCGGGCCGCAAGAACACCGCCTTCGTCCACCTGACGCTGGTGCCGTTCATCGCCTCCGCCGGCGAACTGAAAACCAAGCCGACCCAGCATTCGGTGCAGAAACTGCGTGAAATCGGCATCATGCCGAACGCGCTGCTGTGCCGCGCCGACCGCCCGATCCCGGACGACGAACGCGCCAAGATCTCGCTGTTCTCCAACATCGAAGAGCAGGCCGTCATTTCCGTGTGGGACGTCGACACCATCTACAAAGTGCCGCAAATGCTGCACGACCAGGGCCTGGACGCGATCATCTGCGACGCGCTGGACCTGAACCCGGCGCCGGCCGACCTGTCGGTCTGGAGCCGCCTGATCTACACGCTGGAACATCCGAAGTCGGAAGTGTCGATCGGCATGGTCGGCAAGTATGTCGAGTTGACCGAGTCGTACAAATCGCTGACCGAGGCGCTGCGCCACGCCGGCATCAAGAACGAATCCAAGGTCAACATCGAGTACATCGACTCGGAAGAGATCGAAACCATCGGTTGCGCGGCGCTGGCCAAGTACGACGCCATCCTGGTGCCGGGCGGCTTCGGCAAGCGCGGCGTCGAGGGCAAGATCATGGCGGCGCAGTTCGCCCGTGAAAACAAGATCCCTTACCTGGGCATCTGCCTGGGCATGCAGGTCGCGCTGATCGAATACGCGCGCCACAAGGCCGGCCTGACCACGGCGAACTCGACCGAGTTCGACCTGGACACCGCGCAGCCGGTGGTCGCGCTGATCGACGAATGGCAAGGCCAGGACGGCAAGGTCGAGAAACGCGACGAGAACTCCGACCTGGGCGGCACCATGCGCCTCGGCGCGCAAACCTGCGCCATCAAGCCGGGCACGCTGGCATCGGAAATCTACGGCGCGGTCGTCACCGAGCGTCACCGTCACCGCTACGAAGCCAACAACCACTACCTGCCGCGCGTGGAAGCGGCCGGGCTGGTGGTCGCGGCGCGCACCCCGACCGAAGACCTGTGCGAAATCATGGAACTGCCGCGCAGCGGCGACAACGCCCACCCTTGGTACATGGGCGTGCAATACCACCCTGAATTCAAATCGACCCCGCGTGACGGCCACCCGCTGTTCACGTCCTACATCAAGGCGGCGCTGGCCCACAAGGCCTCGGGCGGCAATCGTCCGCATGCCGTCGCTGAAGAGTTGCAAGGAGATGCGGCATGAAACTGTGCGGATTTGACGTCGGCCTCGACAAGCCATTCTTCCTGATCGCCGGCACCTGCGTGATCGAATCGCGCCAGATGGCGTTCGATGTCGCCGGCGCGCTGAAGGAAATGACGGCTGAACTGGGCATCCCGTTCATCTACAAGTCCTCGTTCGACAAGGCGAATCGTTCCTCCGGTACCACCTACCGCGGTCCCGGCCGCGAAAAGGGCCTGGAGATCCTGGGCGACGTCAAACGCGAACTGGGCGTTCCGGTCTTGACCGACGTGCACTCGATCGACGAAATCGCCGAAGTTTCGGCGGTGGTCGACGTGCTGCAAACGCCGGCCTTCCTGTGCCGCCAGACCGACTTCATCGTCGCCTGCGCGCAGTCCGGCCTGCCGGTCAACATCAAGAAGGGCCAGTTCCTCGCGCCGCACGACATGAAGAACGTCATCGAGAAAGCCCGCGCGGCCGCCAAGGCCAAGGGCCTGAATGAAGACAACTTCATGGCCTGCGAACGCGGCGCCTCCTTCGGCTACAACAACCTGGTGTCCGACATGCGCTCGCTGGCCATCATGCGCGAAACCGGCGCGCCGGTGGTGTTCGACGCCACCCACTCGGTGCAGCTGCCGGGCGGCAACGGCACTTCGTCGGGCGGCATGCGCGAAATGGTACCGGTGCTGTCGCGCGCGGCGGTGGCGGTCGGCGTCGACGGCCTGTTCATGGAAACCCATCCGAACCCGGCGGAAGCCTTGTCGGATGGTCCGAACGCCGTGCCGCTGGGCCGCATGAAGGATCTGCTGTCGGTTCTGATCGAACTCGACCGCGTCACCAAGAAAGCTGGTTTCCTGGAGAACAGCTTCAACTAAAGCAGTCGCCCGATGTCTCCTGACGTCGGGCATAATTCCCGTTATCCTGACCCGCAACGCGCGTAAAGACGCGGCGCGACTTCGTATCGCCTAACTTTGGAGAATGACATGAGTGCTATTGTTGACATTATCGGCCGTGAAATCCTGGATTCGCGCGGCAATCCTACCGTCGAATGCGACGTGCTGCTGGAATCGGGCGTGATGGGCCGCGCCGCCGTACCGTCGGGCGCATCGACCGGTTCGCGCGAAGCCATCGAGCTGCGCGACGGCGATCCGAAGCGTTACTTCGGCAAGGGCGTGCTGCAAGCCTGCGAAAACATCAACACCGAAATCTCGGAAGCCATCATGGGCCTGGACGCCAATGAACAAGCCTTCCTGGACCGCACTCTGATCGACCTCGACGGCACCGAAAACAAGGGCCGCCTGGGCGCCAACGCCATGCTGGCGGTGTCGATGGCCGTGGCCAAGGCCGCCGCCGAAGAAGCCGGCCTGCCGCTGTACCGCTACTTCGGCGGTTCGGGCGCGATGCAACTGCCGGTACCGATGATGAACGTCATCAACGGCGGCCAGCACGCCGACAACAACCTGGACATCCAGGAATTCATGATCATTCCGGTCGGCGCACCGTCGTTCAAGGAAGCGGTCCGCTACGGCGCCGAAGTGTTCCACACGCTGAAAAAGATCCTGCACAAGAAGGGCCTGAACACCAACGTCGGCGACGAAGGCGGTTTCGCGCCATCGCTGGCGAATCATGAAGAAGCGATCAAGCTGATCATCCAGGCGATCGAAGAAGCCGGCTACGAGCCGGGCACGCAGATCGCCATCGGCCTCGATTGCGCCGCGTCCGAGTTCTACAAGGACGGCAAGTATGAACTGGAAGGCGAGGGCCTGTCGCTGACGGCCACCGAGTTCACCAACCTGCTGGCGACCTGGTGCGACAAGTACCCGATCATCTCGATCGAAGACGCGATGCATGAAGGCGACTGGGACGGCTGGGCGATCCTGACCAAGGAACTGGGCAAGAAGGTGCAGTTGGTCGGCGACGACCTGTACGTCACCAACACCAAGATCCTGAAGGAAGGCATCCAGAAAGGCATCGCCAACTCGATCCTGATCAAGATCAACCAGATCGGCACCCTGACCGAGACCTTCGCCGCGATCGAAATGGCCAAGCGCGCCGGCTACACCGCCGTGATCTCGCACCGTTCGGGCGAAACCGAAGACTCGACCATCGCCGACATCGCCGTGGGCATGAACGCGCTGCAGATCAAGACCGGCTCGATGTCGCGCTCGGACCGCATGGCGAAATACAACCAGCTGTTGCGCATCGAGGAAGACCTGGGCGATATCGCTTCCTACCCGGGCCGCGATGCGTTCTATAATCTGAAGTAATCAAGCAAGCGCGGCCGGATCGGATCCGGCCGCTTTCCTTCCCATGCGTCTGATCACCCTCGCACTGACAGTGCTGCTGCTGTTGATACAGTACCCGCTCTGGCTGGGGAAGGGCGGCTGGCTGCGCGTCAAGGAATTCGAGGCGCAGGTCGACGCGGCCCACAAGAAGAACGCGGAACTGCTCGCCCGCAACGCCAAACTCGATTCCGAAGTGCGCGACCTCAAGGACGGCACCGGCGCGGTCGAGGAGCGCGCTCGCTACGAGCTGAGCATGATCAAGCAAAACGAAATCTTCATCCAGATCGTCGGCAAGGGCCAGGCCGCCGCGCCGGTGCCGCTGGCGCCCAAGCCGGCCGCCGCCGACGCTCCCGTCCCCTGACCGTCATGAAAATCCGCGCTGGCATAATGCTGATGTTGGCCGTGGCCGCCCCGCTGGCGCGCGGCGCGGGCTGCGTGCACTTGCGCGTCGGCTATATGGACCAGCACCGCCCGCCGTACTGGATGGGCGACGGCGACAAGGTGCCCAATCCGCCGGGCGCCAGCGTCGACCTGATCCACGACGCCGCGATCGGCGCCGGCTTCGGCTGCGAGCCGACCTGGGTGCGGCTGCCGGTGGCGCGGCTGAAGGTAGCGCTGGTCAACGGCGACATCGACATGACCACGATCGGCGAACAGGCCTACTATCCGGCCGAGATCGCGCTGCCGCGCGACAAGGCCGGCAATATCGATCTCAACCGCGCGCTGCACAATACGCTGGTGGTGCTGGTGCGCGCCAAGGACAATCTGCCGGCCAGCACCAATCCGATGCAGTATTTCCAGGGCAAGGTGCTCGGCGCGCCGCAGGGCAACAGCTATTCCGCACGGCTGCGCGAAGCGGGCCTGACCGTCGACGAGGGCGGGCGCGACCTGGACCGCAACATCGAGAAGCTGAAGCTGGGCCGCGTCGACGGCGTGGTGGTGGCGGCGGTGGTGCCGGCCCACCTCAAGGCCACGCTGGACAAGTACAAGGGCACGGTGGTGCAACTGCCGCAGCCGATGGTCAACACCCGCCTGTGGCTGGCCTTCAACGACAGCTACTATCGCGCCCACCGCGAACAGGTCGAAGCGCTGTGGACCTGGCTCGACAACAACCGTAACCGCCTCGGCTACGTGATGCAAAAATACCGCAAGCAGGATTGAAACCCCGGGAGGATAGACATGACCACGCCGTTGAACCACCTCAGTGCGATCAGCCTGTTTGTCGAAGACCTGCAATCGGCGAAGGCATTTTATCTGGATGTGTTCGGCGTGCCGATCGTGTACGAGGACGCCAACTCGGTCGCCGTGCGGTTCGACAACCTGATCGTCAACCTGCTGCATGTGGCGAACGCGCCGGAGATCATCGTGCCCGGCGTCGTGGCCCCGCGCGAGGCCGGTTCGCGTTTCCAGATCAGCATCTGGGTGCCGGACGTCGACGCGGTCTGCGCGCGGCTGCGCGAGCGCGGCGTGACGTTGCTGAACGGCCCGGTCGACCGTCCATGGAATATGCGCACCGCCAACTTCGTCGATACCGCCGGCCACAGTTGGGAAGTCGCGCAGCAGCTGACCGCCTGAGCGCCGCCGCCGGCTGGGAGGGCGCGCGGCACGATAGGCTCGCTAACGATCGGACGCGCATACGCTAGAATAGGTTTTCGCGCCACGATTCGGATTTTTGCTTGAGAGTTCTTTTATTTGCTGTAGCGCTGGCCTCGGCCAGTGTGCACGCGGCGCCGGTGATCGGCCCGCAATCGCGCGGCGACGAAGTGTTGCGGGCCCAGGTGCTGCTCGACCGCGCGCACTTTTCTTCCGGAGAAATCGACGCTTCCTATGGCAGCAATCTGCGCCAGGCGATACGCGGCTTCCAGAAACTGAACCAGTTGCCGGTCACCGGCCTGATCGACGCCGCCACCTGGGCGCTGCTGGCGCAGGACCAGGCGCCGGTGCTCGATGTCTACACCATCACCGCGCAGGATGTCGCCGGCCCGTACGCCAAGGTGCCGGCCGGCATGGCAGCCAAGTCCAAACTGCCGACGCTGGCCTACGCCAGCCTGGCCGAGGCGCTGGGCGAGAAATTCCATTGCAGCCCGGAGCTGCTGCGCCGTTTGAATCCCGGCAAGTCGCTGAAGCGCGCCGGCGAGAAGCTGATGGTGCCCAATGTGGCCGCCGGAAAACCTCTGCCGAAAGCCGCGTCTATCCTGGTCGACGCCAAGGACGGCACGCTGACCCTGCTCGACGCCGGCGGCATGCCGTTCGCGCAGTTCCCGGCCAGCACCGGCAGCAAGCACGATCCGCTGCCCGAGGGCAGCTGGCAGGTGCGCGGCGTCGCCACCAATCCCGAATACCGCTACAACCCCAAATTGTTCTGGGACGCCAAGGCGGGCGAGGGCAAGGCGCGCATCGCGGCCGGGCCGAACAATCCGGTCGGCCTGGCGTGGATCGACCTCAGCATCGAACACTACGGCATCCACGGCACGCCCGAGCCGGGCAAGATCGGCAAGACCCAGTCGCACGGCTGCATCCGCCTGACCAACTGGGACGTGATGGCGGTGTCGCGCGCGGTGGCGCGCGGCGCGAGGGTTTTATTGCAATCTTAGTGACAATTCAATAGTTTTGTAATAGCAAAATTTCCGTAGAATCGGCGGGTCGTTTTTCGATCCGAAAAATCCATGCCGAAACTACTGCTCGCCGTCTTGCTTGCGCTGTCGCCGCTGTGCCATGCCGAAGTCTACAAATGGGTGGACGAGAAGGGCGTGGTGAACTACACCGACAACAAGTTCCAGGCCGGGCAGGGCAAGGTCGCCGAGCTGAAGGTGGCGCCGCCGCCGCCCCCTGCGGCGTCTGCCGTGGCCGGCCCGACCTGGCAGCAGCGCGACGCCGAGTTCCGCCGCCTGCAGCAGCACAAGCTGATGCAGCCGGGCTACCGTCCGCGCACGGCCGCGCCGGCGGCGCAGACGCCGCCGAAGCAGGCGTCCTACCGGGGCGGCAAGATCGACACCGACGCCTCGCGCTGCGACCTGGCGCGCGACATCAAGAGCGACAAGCTGGCCCACAGCAACGGCATGCCCATCGACGCCAACGATTTGCAAACCGCCGAAAACGACATCCGCCGCTTTTGCCGCTAAAATCATCCCTGCTTGCTCAGGGAGGCTGCGATGGCGATACAACTGGATCATCTGATGGTGCCGGCGCGCGACAAGCTGGCGGCGGCCAAGTTGCTGGCCGAGCTGCTGGACGTGCCGTGGTCGCCCACCAGCGTCGGCCCGTTCGCGGCGGTGTTCGTCAACGACGGCCTGACCTTCGACTTCGACCAGTGGCCGGAGCCCATCCCCCTGATACACTGCTGCTTTCGCGTGGACCAGCAGGCGTTCGACGCCATCCTGGCCCGCATCCAGGCGGCCGGCATCGCCTACCGCAGCGCGGTGCACGGCCCGGTCGACCACGCGGTCGATCGCGCGCACGGCGGCAGCATCGTCTACTGGAATGAACCCGACGGCCATCAATGGGAGATGCTGACCGTCAGCTACGCACGTCAATAGGAGATTGTTTGAAAACCATAGGACTGATAGGCGGCATGAGCTGGGAATCGACGGTGCCGTACTACCGTCAGGTCAACGAGACGGTCAAGCGGCACCTGGGCGGGCTGCATTCGGCCAAGGTGGTGCTGTACAGCGTCGACTTCCACGAGGTCGAGCGCCTGCAGCACGCCGGCGACTGGGACGCGGCCGGCGCGCTGCTGGCCGACGCGGCGCGTTCGCTGCAGGCGGCCGGCGCCGATTTCCTGGTGTTGTGCACCAACACCATGCACAAGGTCGCGCCGGCGATCGAGGCGGCGGTGACGATCCCGCTGTTCCACATCGCCGACCCGACCGCCGACGAAATCAAGCGCGCCGGCTTCGGCAAGATCGGCCTGCTCGGCACCCGCTTCACGATGGAGCAGGCGTTCTACAAGGACCGCTTGCGCGAGCGACACGGGCTGGAGGTGGTGGTGCCGGACCAGGCCGACCGCGACATCGTGCACCGCATCATCTACGAGGAGCTGTGCCTCGGCAGCATCGTCGACGCCTCGCGCGACGAGTACCGCCGCATCATCGCCGGCCTGGTGGCGCAAGGCGCGCAGGCGATCATCCTCGGCTGCACCGAAATCTCACTGCTGGTGGCGCAACAGGACGCCGCCGTGCCGCTGTTCGACACCACCGCCATCCACGCCGGCAAGGCGGCGGAATGGGCGCTCACCCAATAACGGAGAAGCAAATGAAACTGATCGGCATGCTCGATTCCCCTTATGTCCGCCGCGTCGCGGTCTCGTTGCAGATGCTGGGGCTGCCCTTCGAGCATCAATCGCTGTCGGTGTTCAGCACCTTCGAGCAATTCAAGCACCTCAATCCGGTGGTCAAGGCGCCGACCCTGCTGGCCGACGACGGCACGCTGTTGATGGACTCGACCGTGATCCTGCAATACGCCGAATTCATCGCCATGCCGACCGCGCGCCGCACGCCGACCATGCCGCGCGAGCTGCTGCGTTCGCAGCATCTGCTGGGCCTGGCGCTGGCCGCCTGCGACAAGGCGGTGCAGGTCGTCTACGAACACAACGTCCGCCCGCCGGAGAAGCTGCACCAGCCGTGGCTGAGCCGCGTCAGCGCGCAACTGCTGGCCGCGCTCGATCTGCTGGAGGCCGCGCTCAAGCAGCAGCCGCTGGACGCGAGCAGCGCCGCCATGCCGCCGGCCGGGGTGATGATCGCGGTCACCTGGCACTTCATCCAGCACATGCTGCCGGACGTGGCCGGCGCCGCCGCGTATCCCGCGCTGGCCGACTACTCGCGCCAGGCCGAAGCGCTGCCCGAATTCCAGGCCGCGCCGCACGGCGCCGGCACCTACCCCGTGAAAGAATAAACGCAATGCCGCTGTCTTCCTACCTCAACACCAGCCCCGTCGCCGGCGACGGCCTGTACCTGCATCCGTCGGCGCAGGTGATCGGCGATGTCACGCTGGGCCGCGATTGCTCGGTGTGGTGCAACACCGTGCTGCGCGGCGACGTCAACCGCATCGTCATCGGCGATTGCAGCAACATCCAGGACTTCGCCATGGGCCACGTGGCGCACAAGAACCCGGCCCGGCCGGACGGCTCGCCGCTGATCATCGGCGACTACGTCACTATCGGCCACTCGGCGCTGCTGCACGGCTGCACCATCGGCAACGAGTGCCTGATCGGCATGGGCACCATCCTGATGGACGACGTGGTGGTGCCCGACCGCGTGATGATCGGCGCCGGCAGCCTGGTCCCGCCGGGCAAAGTGCTGGAGAGCGGCTTCTTGTACGTCGGCCGTCCGGCGGTGAAGGTGCGGGCGCTCACGCCTGAGGAGATCGCCTATCTGAAGTATTCGGCCGAGCACTACGTCCGGGTCAAGAACAATTACCTGGCGGGCTAGGCCGGGACGATCCTCATTTAGATCTTGTAAATGAGAATCATTATTGTTAAGATGGCGTTTTTGCCAGCAATCGCCGTAGGTTTCGAGAGCCAGCTGTTCAACTACTCTCTCTTGGAATCCTATGGCCGCTACTTCATCCGGCGCCCGGCATACCGCCGCGCCTTCGTTCCCACACGCCCCGCGTCCGCGCCTGATGGGCGTGGCCGTGCAATCGGCGCTGCTCGCCATGCTGGCCGCCGCGCTGCCCGCCGTCGCGCAGGAAGTGCCGGCCAAATCATCGCTGGAGCTGTCCGAGATCCTGGTCAAGGCGCGGCGCGATGACGCCGCCTCGTCGCGCCACGGCAGCAGCACCGTCATCGGCGCCGAGCAGCTGCAACAGAACAGCGCGGTCGACATGGCCAACATCGCCCGCTATTCGCCGCTGGTCAGCGTGCCGGCGGCGGCCAGCGGCAGCGGCAACGTCTGGGATGGCGCCGGCAACACCGGCTTCAACATTCGCGGCGTCGAAGGCAACCGCGTCAGCCTGGAGCTGGACGGCATCTCGCTGCCGGACGCCGCGCCCAAGCCGGACGGCAACACCACCAACGGCTTTGGCGTCGGCCGCGAATACTTCGACCCCGAAACCTTCCGCGAAGTGCGCATCGGCTCCGGCGCCAGTCCGGCCGGCCCCGGCACACCGGGCCTGGGCGGCTCGGTCTCCTTCGTCACCAAGGCGCCGGAAGACTACCTGAACGGCTCGCGCAATCTGTACGGCGAGTACAAATTCGGCCGCGTCTCGGACCGCTCGGCCAACATGCACGCGATCACCGCCGCCACCACCCTCGGCGAGCAGGTCAAGGCGCTGATCGTCGCCGTGCACCGCTCCGGCACCGGTTCCGACAGCCTGAGCACCGTGCCGCTGAATCCGGACGACTGGGATTCCGACGCCGTGCTGGCCAAGCTGAACTGGAGCTTCGCCCCGGGCCACAAGCTCAACTTCACCATCGACAGCTACCAGGCCGAGCACGACCGCATCTACGCCAACAAGACCAGCGCCTTGTACCCGGAAGGCGCGCTGCAGAATTCCAACACCAAGCGCACCCGCTACAGTGTCGGCTACCAGTACACGCCGAGCGACGGCAGCTTGTTCGACACGCTGGACACGCTGCTGTACTCGCAGAAATCCGAAGTGGTGGATATCACCGACGCCGCCTACGTCAGCGGCGGCCAGCCCTACACCCGCCACATCAGCACCGGCTTCTACAACGACAACAAGGGCATCGCGGTGGACGCCACCAAACAGCTCAGTCCGAACAGCCTGCTGTCCTACGGCATCAGCTACGAACAGCTCGACGCCCGCCGTCCGTGGCTGGAGGACCGCACCGTCACCCGCACCGGCGCGCACCAGATCACGGTCAAGAACCGCATGGTCGACATGGACACCGACAAATACGCCGCCTACCTGCGCGGCGAGTTCGGCTTCGCGCTGGGCGGCCGGCAGTTCACCTTGACGCCCGGCCTGCGTGGCGAGCACCGCAAGATGACGCCGCAAAACCTGGCCGGCTACGTGGTCGCCGTGCCGGCCGCCGCCAGGGAAATCAAGGAGGAGACCGAGTCCTACCTGACGCCGAGCGTGAACCTGTCGGTCGAGCTGGCGCCGCATTTCAACGGCTACGCGCAGTACAGCCGTGGCACGCGCCTGCCGACCGTGGCCGAGCGTACCGGCAGCTACGACTCCTTCAGCTACACCGGCGCCGGCAACGGCTACGCGGTGCTGGGCAATCCGGCGCTGAAAAAGGAAACCGGGAACGCCGTCGAGCTGGGCCTGAAGGGCGAACCGACGCCGGGCCTGAACTTCAGTTTCGCACTGTTCCACACCAACTACAGCAACTTCATCGAATACGCCGCGCAGCCGGCCGACCCGGTCAACTACCCGACCATCACGCAAGGCCTGTTCCGGCCGGTCAACCTGGCCAAGGCCAAGACCTGGGGCGGCGAGCTGAGCAGCAGCTTCGCGCTGGGCCAGTGGCTGTCGCGGATGAAGGGCTACAGCGTCGCGCTGGCGGCCGGCATCTCGCGCGGCTCGGCGGAAAACGCGCTGACCGGCCAGTCCAGCGAACTGGTCTCGGTGCAGCCGTACAAGGCCAACGCCAGCTTCGCCTACGACGATCCGGGCTTGCGCGGCGGCGCCGCGTTCACCTTCAGCACGGTGCGCGACAAGCAAGCGCAGAGCGACGTGATCGGCGGCGTCACCACGCCGCGCTTCGCGGTGCCCGGCTACACCACCTTCGACCTGACCGCTTACTGGAACATCGGCAAGCACGCCGCGATCAGCGCCGGCGTCTACAACATCGGCGACAAAAAGTATTGGGACTACGCCTCGGCGCGCAGCCTGGCGCCGGCCAGCAGCGTCGCCACCATCGCCGACATCGAACGCATGTCCCGTCCCGGCCGCAATTACGCGGTCAACATCAAAGTGATTTATTAAGGAGACCACCATGAAAGCTCAACACCGATTCGCCCTGGCGCTGACCGGCGCCTTGCTGCTGACCGCGCTGCCGGCCGGCGCCGCCACGCTGGCCGAACGCTACGACGCGCTGCGCGCCGAGCAGCCGAAGCTGCAACTGCGCGACGCCGCCAAGACGCTGAATGTGTCGGAGGCGGAACTGCTGGCCGCCAACGGCATCGGCAAGACCGTCACGCGGCTGAAGGAAGGCGACAACGTACCACGAGAAATCATGCGCCGCGCACTGGACCTGGGCACCGTGATGGCGCTGACGCGCAATGAAAACGGCGTGCTGGAGCGCACCGGCGTCGCGACCCGGTTGAAGCCGCAGGAAGAGATCGTCGGCCTGGACGCCGACAAGGAAAAGGAACGCGAAGCGCGGCTGCGCAACATCGCCGGCGGCTACCTGGGCGGCGAGATCGACCTGCGCTTCACGTTCAAGAACTGGCGGTACGCGTTCGCCGTGGTCCAGCCGGGCAAAGACGGCGTGGTCTCGCGCAGCCTGCAATTCTTCGACACGCACGGCAACGCCGCGCACAAGCTGTACGTCAAGAGCGAGGCCGGGGTGGCGGTGTTCGACCAACTGGTGGCCGATTACCGCAATCCGGAGCAGAGCGCCGACTTGAAGGTGACGGCGGCCCCGGCCAAGGCGGCCGAGAAACCGGACAGCGCGATCGACGTCAAAGAATTCCAGCTGGCGTGGAGCGAGCTGACCGACGTGCACCAGTTCAACCGGCTGCTGGGCGAGTTCGGCGTCTCGCGCGAGCAAGCGATGCGGCTGGCGCCGGCGGGCGCAGCGCAGCGGATCGGACCGCAAGCTGTGCGGCAGTTACTGGAGGAATCGGCCCGGCAAAAACTCGACATCATGGCCTTCCTCGGCAACGAATCGGTGATCCAGATCTACAGCGGCAAGGTGGTGAAAGTAATGGAAGCGGGTGGCTGGTTCAACGTGCTCGATCCCGAGTTCAACCTGCATCTGCGCGACAGCGCGTTCAGCGGCGGCTACGTGATCAAGCGCGCCGGCGTGACGTCGGTGGAGTTCTTCGACAAGAACGGCGAGCTGGTGGTGAGCTTCTTCGGCGTACGCGAGCGCAACAAGCCGCAGCCGCAAACCTGGACCGACCTGACCGCCGCGCTGAAATGACCTGATACTCCGGGGTCAGAGCTAAAAACTGGACACGGGCTCGACCGTAGCGCACGCTACGGTCGAGCCCGTGTCCAGTTTTTAGCTCTGACCCCGGAGTTGGCGGTAGCGTTCGGGATCCACACCGTTGGCGTCCTTGAACGTTTGCCAGAAGTGGCTGCGGCTCTGGTAGCCGAGCCGGGAGGCGATGGTCTTGATCGGCATGTCGGTCTGCCGCAACAACAACTCCGCCTTCTTCAGGCGGATTTTTCTTAACAGCGTCAGCGGCGAGCTGCCGTAGGTCTCGCTGAAGGTGCGGTGAAACACGGTGCGGCTCATGCCGGTCGCCTGCGCCAGATTGTCCAGCGTGTAGCGGCGCGCCGGATCCTTGTGCATCAGGTCGACGATCTTCTGGAATTGCTGCCCCTGCGTACTGATCCGCGCCGACGGGATCTGCTGCTGTTCCGGCCAGGCGTCGCGCACCAGCACCGTCACCAGGCGGCGGATCAGGCACACCACGATCGCGTCCGAGCCCGGCCCGCCCAGCGCCGACTCGCGCAGCAGCTCCGGGATGGCACCGGTGAACAGCTCGGTGCCGGCGGCGTCGTGCATGTGCGGCGTCGGAATGAAGTCGAACATGCTGCGCCCATCCAACAGGTTGACCCGCAGCAGCCCGGTGGCGACCGCCAGGCCGTCGCCGTCGGGGGCGGCCGTCAGCGCCGGCGGCCGCGCGCCGTCGACCAGCCACAGCTGGCCGGCGCGCACCGGCAGCGCCGTGTCTCCCAGCGTGATGGTGCCGCTGCCGCGCAGCACGATCAACAGCGTCGCCTCGCCGCCGTCGGCGCCGTCGGGCGACCAGGCGCCGTCGACTTCCACCGCGTCGAACACGGACGAGTTGATGTCCAGTTGGCTCAGGGCCTGGCTCAGGGTCATGGTATCCATGCGAGCAGTGTACCCCGGCGTGACCGCTTTCGTCCGCCGTCGGGACGAAAGCGAACCTGCGGCGAACCATTGCAGACCGCGACACGTCTATCGTGGCGTCCTCACCCACCGAACCGGAGTACATGATGAACATCCAGTCCCTGTCTGCCCGCCTCGCCGTCGCCGCCGCCTTCGCCTTCGGCGCCGGCCTGTCGATGAATCACGCCGCCGCCGCCAACCCGGCGTACGAGAACCCGGCCAAGCCCGCGCTGCCGCCGTCGAACTTCACCTGGGATCTGTCGCGCACCGCGATGGTGGTGATCGATCCGCAGATCGACTTCATGAGCGCCAAGGGCGCCGGCTGGCCGGTCTTCGGCGAGAGCGTCACCGAGCAGAAGCTGGTGCCGCATCTCCAGCAACTGTTTGCCGCGAGCAAGAAGGCCGGTGTGGTGGTGGCGATCTCACCGCACTACTACTATCCGCACGACCACAAATGGAAATTCGGTGCTCCGGCAGAGACCTATCAGCACCAGTTCCACCTGTTCGACCGCAAGGGCGCGCTGACGCTGGACGGCTTCCGCGATTCCGGCGCCGATTTCATGCCCGAGTTCAAGCAATACATCGAAGACGGCGCCACCGTGATCGCCGCGCCGCACAAGTTGTACGGGCCGCAGAGCAACGACCTGATGCTACAGCTGCGCAAACAGGGGATCGACAAGATCATCCTGACCGGCATGGCCTCCAACCTGTGCGTGGAGTCGCACCTGCGTGAATTCCTGGAGCGCGGCTTCGAAGTGGCGGTGGTGCGCGATGCCGTGGCCGGTCCGAAACTGCCGGACGGCGACGGCTATCTGAGCGCGCTGGTCAATTTCCGCTACATCGCCAACGCGGTGTACAGCACCGAGGAAGTGCTGCGGCAGCTGGAAAAGAAATAAGACAATCCGGGGTCAGAGCTAAAAACTGGACACGGGCTCGACCGTAGCGCAGGCTACGGTCGAGCCCGTGTCCAGTTTTTAGCTCTGACCCCGGAGTTTTCAGGCGCCGACGGCGGCGCGGCCCAGGGCCGGGTCGTCGGTGAAGAAGCCGTCCAGGCCGGTGGCGACGTAGCGCTTGATCTCGGCGATCGAGCCGGCTTCGTTGCGCGCGGTGTCGCCGGCGCCGTTGCGGAAGTCCGCCGCCAGGAAGTGGTTCTCCGGACGGAAGGTCCACGGTTCGATCCGCAGGCCCGCCTTGTGCGCGTCGTCGACGATCGAACTCGGCGCGGCCAGGCTGCCGTCCTTCTTCAACGGGATGATCGAGCGCGTCGGCGGCGCCACCACGTCGGCGTATTGCGCGATCTCGCGCAGGCCGGCCGGCGTGCACATCTGCGCGAAGGTCAGCGTGCCGCCCGCCGCCGCGACGTCCACCGGACGCACGTTCTCGCCGATCACCAGCTGCATCAGCCGCAGGTTGGCGCGCTGGCCCAGCTTGCCGCGCAGGTATTTCAGGTTGGCCACTTCGAACGATTGGATCTCGACCGGATTGCGCCGCGTGTAGTCGTGCGCGCCGAGGATCGCCAGGAAGCGGTCCTCCAGCGGCAAGCCGACGCTGGCGAAGTAGGTCGAGTGCTTGAGCTCCGGCACCAGCCCGATGATGCGCCCGCGCGCCGCCGCTTCGGCCGCGACGAAGTCGATGATCTCTTCGAACGTCTGCACCTGGAACATGCCGTTGTACTGCGCGCTGCCCGGACGGTAGGCCGGGATGCGTTCGATGGCGCGCAGCGTTTTCAGCTCGGCCAGCGTGAAGTCGTCGACGAACCAGCCTTCGTGCGTTTCGCCGTCGATGGTCTTGCGGGTGCGGCGGCCGGCGAACTCCGGGCGGCTGGCGACGTCGGTGGTCTCGCTCAGGAAGGCTTCATGCCGCGCCACCAGCACGCCGTCCTTGGTGCTGACCAGGTCCGGCTCGACATAGTCGGCGCCGTCGGCGATCGCCTTGGCGTACGACGCCAGCGTGTGCTCCGGACGCAGCGCGCTCGAGCCGCGATGGCCGAACACCAGCGGCGTCTTCGGCCCGGCGCCGACCGGGGCGATGCCCGGCAGGCCGGACAGGTCGGGCGTGGCGGGCGCGGCCGCTGCCGCCGCCGCCAGCGCCGAGGCCGGCATCAGCAGCGAGGCGCCGGCGGCCACCGCCGCCGTTTGAATGAAGCCGCGGCGCGACAGGCGCGAAGGTAAATAAAGATTGGTCATCAGAAGTCCGCCATCAAAGTCAGGAAGCCCTGACGTGGTGCAATCGGGAATGTATTGTAAGTCCCGCTGGCCGCGCCGACCACCACATTCAAACTGCCTGCGCGATCGGCGAGGTTGCTGACGTTCAAACGGTAGCGCGCGTTCTTGACCCAGCCGCCGTTCAGGAACGGCAGCTTGCCCGATACGCCCAGGCTCATCAGGAAATAGCTCGGCACGCTGAGGTCGTTGGTGTAGGTGGCGTAGCGCTTGCCGACGTAGTCGCCGATCAGCTGGAACTCGGTGTCGGCCACGGTGGCGGTGGCGACGAATTTGTTCATCCACTCCGGGCTGCCCGGCACGGCCTTGCCGGCTGTGGCGACCACGTCCTTGCCGTTCAGGTAGTTGTCCTGGTAGGTCGAGTGGTTGTACGACAGCGCGTTGTAGAACGAGAAGCCGCGCCCGAAGTGCACCGTGCCCGACAAGTCGATGCCGTCGGTCTTGACGCTGCCGACGTTGGCCAGCAGCGGGTTGCCGCCGATAATCGACGAAATCACCGGCGTCGGGCTGATGGTCAGCAGGCGATCCTTGAAGTCGACGTGGTACAGGTTGACCTGGCCGTCAAAGGCGGTGACCGCGCCCATGTTCAGCTGGTGGCTGCTGCGCAGGCCGGCTTCATAGGTGACCGAGGTTTCCGGCTTGGCGGTGTCGCGGAACAGGTCGAACGCTTGCTGGCTCGCCAGGCTCCACGGCGAGGCGCCGCCGCCGCCGTAGGTGACGAACTGGCGCATGTTCTTCTGCACGTTGACGAACATCTGGTCTTGCGCGGTGATGTCCCAGCGCGCGCCGGCTTGCGGCAGGAACCATTTCTTGGTGATGATCTCACCCACCGGCAGCGCCAGCGAGCCGTTGGCGATCGCGCCGGCCTTGGGCTGTACCGGGAACTGGCCGTCGGCGAATTGCAGGCTGGACTTGAAGCCGGCTTGCAGCGCCAGGTCCGGACGCACGCGCCATTCATCCTGCAGATGGATCTGGGCGACCTTGTTGTCGATCTCGCTGCCGTATTGCGTGATCAGCGGATTGCTCGGACGGTCGTACGGCGAGCTTGGGTTGTTGACGTCCAGCGCGTACCAGCGGCGGTACGCCGACGAGCGGTTGTGTTCCAGCCACAGGCCGGCCTGCAGCTTGTGGTCGCCGAACTCGGTGTTCAGCGTCGACAGCCAGCCGTTGCGGTTGATGACGTATTCGGTGGTGCGGGTGGCGTAGCCGGAATTGCCGAACACCTGCTTCAGGTTCTGGCCCGGGAAATACACCGCGAACAGCGCCGGCAAGCCGGCGACGCCGATCGGGCCGGCGACCACGCCGACGCCGTCGTCGTTGTGGTAGTAGACCTGGTTCGACCAGGTGGTCGACTCGCCGAGGTTCATGTCGAACTTGGCGTAGGTCAGGTAGTCGGTGCGCTGCGCGTCGCTGTAGTAGTTGCGGTAGTTGTTGCCTTCGGCCGCAGGCGTGCCGCCGGTCGGCGACAGGTAGGACAAGGCTTGCTGGAAGTTCGGGTACATGAACGGACGCGTGTACGGCTGGTACTTCTCGGTGGCCGAGCGCACGGTGCTGTCTTCGTTCGGTTCGATCTTGTCCGAGTAGTCGACGAACAGCGTCAGCTTGCCCAGGCTGCTGTTGTTGACGTACTTGGCGTTGATCTGGTCTCCGCCCTGGCGGCCCTGGAAGTCCCACGCCTTCTGCTCGTGGTGCACGCCGGAGATGTAGGCGCTGCTGCCGTCGCCGAAGTTGCCGGTGTCGTAGCGCAGGTAGGTGCGCGAGGTCTTGTAGCTGCCGACGGTCTGCTGCACCGCCAGGTTGCGGCTGGCCAGCGGGTTGGCGGAGAAGGTTTCGATGGTGCCGCCGAGGTTGCTGGTCGATGCGGTCGACAGGTCGCCGGCGCCCGACGACAGGATCACGCGGCCGACGTTCTCGCTGATGACGGCGCGCTGCGGCGACAGGCCGTTGTAGTTGCCGTATTGCTGGTCGCCCAGCGGCACGCCGTCCATGGTGTAGCCCAGCTGCGGGCCGCTGAAGCCGTGGATGAACAGCGACAGGTTTTGTTCGTTGTTGCCCCACGGGTCGGCGGTCTGGAAGCTGACGCCCGGCAGGGTTTGCAGCGCCTTCAGCGGGTTGATGCCGGGCAGGATCTTCTGCATGTCGTCCTTGGTCAGGTCGACCGAGGAGCGGGTCTTGCGGGTCGCGACTTCGACCACGGCCATCGGCGCGGCGGCGGCGGCCGCTTCGACCTCGGCGGCCGGGGTGTCGGCCATGTCGGCCACGGCGGCGGCCACATTGGCGGCCATCGCCAGCATCGGGAAGCTCAGCGCGGCGAAGCAGACGGCGGAAAATTTCTTGTTCATGTTTTGCCTTGAAAACCAGTTTGAGGGAATAGCAACGCCCCGCATATTAGGGAGCAAGTGTTACGGCTTGATGACCATGCGTTACACTGTTGGCTGGAATTAAGGAGATTTACGATGCGCAGATTTTTGATGCTGGCCTTGCTGCTGGCGGGCTGTTCCACTGTCGACCAGTCGCGGTTGGGGAATTTCGTCAACCGGACCATCCAGCCCGGCATGCCGATGGACCAGGCGTTGGTGCGCATGCAGACCGAGGGATTTTTTTGCGGCGGCGGCGCCGACGCGGTGATCAGCTGCACCCGGACCTACGATCGTTTGCCGTTGGTGCAGACCAGTTGCATCGAGCGCGTCGACCTGGTGCGCAGCGCGACGATGGCCAAGACGGTCGGCACCATCGATGTGTTGGAAGTGAAGTGTCCGAAAAAATGAGATCGCGTCCCCGTTTTTTGCCTGACAACTTTACGCTGGCGATGATCGCGACGGTCATCGCGGCCAGTTTTTTCCCGAGCAGCGGCCGGGGTGCGGTGCTCTTCAACGATGTCACCCACATCGCGGTGAGCTTGCTGTTCTTTCTGCACGGCGCCAAGCTTTCGCGCGAGGCGGTGATCGCCGGCATCACCCATTGGCGCTTGCATTTGCTGGTGCTGCTGTGCACCTTCGCGCTGTTCCCGCTGCTGGGGCTGGCGCTGAAGCCGCTGCTGATGCCGCTGGTGACGCCGGATCTGTATCTGGGGATCCTGTTCGTCTGCATGCTGCCGTCCACCGTGCAATCGTCGATCGCCTTCACGGCGGCGGCGCGCGGCAATGTGCCGGCGGCGATGTGCAGCGCGTCGGCGTCCAATCTGTTGGGGATATTTTTAACGCCGTTGCTGGTCGGCCTGCTGACCACGGCGCAGATGAAGGGCGGCTCGTCGCTGGATTCGGCGTTGCAGATCTGCGCCCAGTTGCTGCTGCCGTTCGTCGCCGGCCAGGTGGCGCGGCGCTGGATCGGCGCCTGGGTCGAGCGCAACAAGATGCTGACGCGGCTGGTGGATCAGGGTTCGATCTTGCTGGTGGTGTACACCGCCTTCAGCGAGGCGGTCGGGCAGGGCTTGTGGTCGCAACTGTCGTGGCAGACCTTGGGCGGATTGCTGCTGATCGATACGATCCTGCTGGCCCTGGTGGTGACCATCAGCGCGCAGCTGGCGCGGCGCCTCGGCTTCAACCGCGAGGACCGCATCGCCATCGTGTTCTGCGGCTCCAAGAAAAGCATGGCCAGCGGCGTGCCGATGGCCAAGGTGCTGTTCGCCGGCGGCGCGCTGGGCGCCGTGGTGCTGCCGCTGATGTTGTTCCACCAGCTGCAGCTGATGCTCTGCGCCGTGCTGGCGCAGCGCTACGCGCGGCGGCGGATCAGTGCTTGACGTCGCTCGGCGCGATCAATACTTCGACCGGGGCGTCGGTGGCGAATAGCTGCGCGCAGTCGACCTTGTCGTAGTCGTAGTGCTGGCCGCAGAAGTCGCAGTTGACGCCGACATGGCCGTGCTCCGCCAGCACGCTGTCGACTTCTTCGCGGCCCAGCATCTTCAGCATATTGCCGACCTTTTCACGCGTGCAGGTGCAGTGGAACACCGGGTGCAGCGGCTCGAACACGCGGATCGTCTCTTCCCAGAACAGGCGCTGCATCAGCACATCGATGCCGGTGTCCAGCAACTCCTGCTCCTTCAAGGTCGAGCCGAGGATCACGGCGCGGTTCCAGGTTTCCAGCGCCTCGTCCGCGCTCAGCGGCGCCGCGCCGGTGGTGCCGCCGTGGTCCGGCAGCTTTTGCAGCAGCAGCCCGCGCGAGACGTTGTCGTCCGCCGCCAGCCACAGCTTGGTGTCCAGCTGTTCCGAACGCAGCATATAGTTTTCAATCACGGTCGCCACCGATTCGCCGTCCAGCGGCACGATGCCCTGGTAGGGCTGCTGGCCGGGCATCTTGTCGGCCGGATCGAGCGTGATGACGAAGCGGCCCTTGCCGGTCGCGTTCAGCAGCGACGGCAGCTTGGCGTCGTCGGCGATCACCGCCTCGGGATCCAGCTTGGCGGTGGCGCGCAGGCGCAGGTCGGCATCGCATTCGACCACCAGCAGGCGCAGCGGACCGTCGCCGTGGATCTGCATGATGATCGAGCCGTTGAACTTCAGATTGGCCGACAGCAGCGCGGCCGCCGCGACCATCTCGCCCAGCAGTTTCTTGACCGGGGTAGGGTAGTCGTGGTGCGACAGCACTTCGCGCCAGGTGGCGGAGATATCGATCAGCTCGCCGCGCACGGCGGCGTTGTCGAAGATGAATTTCTGCAGCGTGTCCTGGGCGATGAGGGGGGTAATGCTCATTGTGTTATCCAATCTTTTTGAGTTGCGTCTTGAACAGTTGGCCGCGTTTGACATAGCTGTCGGCCGCGTCGGCCAGGCCGGCGACTTCCTCCGGCGTCAGCTGGCGCACCGCCTTGGCCGGGGCGCCGATGATCAGCGAATAGTTCGGGAATTCCTTGCCTTCGGTCACCAGCGCGCCGGCGCCGACCAGGCAGCCCTTGCCGATCCTGGCGCCGTTCAGGATCACCGCCTGGATGCCGACCAGCGCGCCATCGCCGATGGTGCAGCCGTGCAGCATGGCCTGGTGGCCGATGGTGACGTTCTTGCCGATGTCGAGCGGGTAGCCCATGTCGGTGTGCATCACCGTGCCTTCCTGTACATTACTGTTTTCACCGATGGTGATGCGTTCGTTGTCGCCGCGCAGGCTGGCGCCGAACCACACCGTGGTGTTGGCGCGCAGCGTGACTTTGCCGATGACGCTGGCGCTGTCGGCGACAAACGACGATGCATCGATCTCGGGTACGTGATCGCCCAGTTGATATATTGACATTGGAACCTTCGTTGAATGCAGAGTGCGGCGGGATGCGCTATTTTACGCTTGCGCAGCTATCGAACGGTCGTGCTATTATTTTACTTTGCGGCCAGCAATGCTTGGATATTGCGCCGCCTGCCGTATTTTCAAGGTTCAACCATGACACTCACACCTTCGCGCTCCGAATTCCTCACCATCCGCGGCCTGCGCTGCCACGTGCGCCACTGGGGCCGCGACGGCGCGCCCAAGCTGTTCATGCTGCACGGCTGGATGGACGTGGGCGCCTCGTTCCAGTTCGTGGTCGATGCGCTGCAGGGCGACTGGCACGTGATCGCGCCGGACTGGCGCGGCTTCGGCCTGTCGCAGCGCACCGCCGCCGACACCTACTGGTTCCCCGACTATCTGGCGGACCTGGACGCCATCCTGCGCCATTACTCGCCGGAGCAGGCGGTCAACCTGCTGGGGCACAGCATGGGCGGCAATGTGGTCGGGCTGTACGCCGGCGCGCGCCCGGAACGCATCCGCAAGCTGATCAACCTGGAGGGCGCCGGCCTGCGCGGCGCCAGGCCGGAGCAGGCGCCGGGACGATACGCCAAATGGATGGACAGCCTGCTGGAAAAACCGGAGATGCGCAACTATCCAAGCCGGGCCGCCGTCGCCGCGCGGTTGCAAAAGACCAATCCGCGCCTCAGCGACGAGCGCGCCGACTTTCTGTCGCAGCACTGGGCGGCGCAGAACGATGCCGGCGAGTGGGAAATCCTGGGCGATCCGCTGCACAAGAATCCCGGCCCGCTGCCGTACCACGTCGACGACGTGATGGCTTGCTGGAAGGCGATCAGCGCGCCGGTGCTGTGGGTCGAGGCCGACCAGACCAATATGTGGGATTGGATGGGTGACAAGGCCGAAGGGCGCGCCGAACTGGAGCGGCGCCTGGCGCACCTGCGCGACGTACGCTGCAAGATGGTCCACGATGCAGGCCATATGCTGCATCATGACCAGCCGGTCGCGTTGGCGCAAATGATAGAGGAGTTTCTCGGCAGCTAAGGCCGAGTGAAATATCCCCGATCAGCGTACAATGACAGCATGTTAAAAGTTGATCTGCATTGCCATTCCAACGTCTCCGACGGCGTACTGGCCCCGGCCGCTGTTGCTGAACATGCGCGCAAGGCCGGCGTCGACGTATGGGCGCTGACCGACCACGACGAGGTGGGCGGAATTCCCGCCGCGCGCGCCGCCGCCGAGGCGCAGGGCATGCGCTTCGTCACCGGGGTCGAGATTTCGATCACCTGGGCCAACGAGACGGTGCACATCGTCGGATTGCAGATCGACGAGCGTAACCCCGCGCTGGTCGAAGGCCTGGCCTGCACCCGCTCCGGACGCGACAATCGCGGCCGCGAGATCGCGCGGCAACTGGCGCTGGCCGGCATCGAGGGCGCCTACGAGGGCGCGCTGAAGTTCGTCGGCAACCCGGACCTGATGTCGCGCACTCACTTCGCGCGGTTTCTGGTGGAAAGCGGGATTTGTGCGAACATCCCGGAAGTTTTCAAGAAATACCTGTCTGAAGGCAAACCTGGCTATGTGCCGCATTGCTGGGCCAGCTTGGAGGATTGCGTCGGCTGGATACGTGGCGCCGGTGGCATCGCGGTCATCGCGCATCCGGGACGCTACCGCTTCAGCCAGCTGGCGCAGGGCCAGCTGTTCGACGAATTCAAGCAATTGGGCGGCGCCGCCATCGAGGTGGTGACCGGCAGCCATACCCCGGACCAGTACCCGGTGTATGCGCAGTTGGCGAACAGTTACGGCTTCCTGGCCTCGCGCGGCACCGATTTCCATGCGCCGGGCGAGTCGCGCATCGATTTCGCCTTGCTGCCGCCGTTGCCGGCCAACGTGACGCCCGTCTGGCACGACTGGTTCTGATCCATACCTTGAATTTACGGTAACTCGGTCATACCTTATGATTTGGGTAAACTTGCCCATACCGGAGACCTCTCAATGAAGCGCATCGTCCTGTTTATCGCCACCAACCTCGCCGTGATGCTGGTGCTGTCCATCGTCCTGTCGCTGCTGGGCATCGGCCGTCCGGGCGCCGGCGATACGCTGGAACTGGGCAGCCTGCTGGCGTTTTCGCTGGTGGTGGGCTTCACCGGCGCGATCTTTTCGCTGCTGATCAGCAAGCCGATGGCCAAGTGGTCGACCGGCGCGCGCGTCATCGACACCCCGTCCTCGTCGACCGAACTGTGGCTGGTCAACACCGTCAAGGCGCTGGCCGAGCGCGCCGGCATCGGCATGCCGGAGGTGGCGGTCTATCCGGGCGAGCCGAACGCGTTCGCGACCGGCGCGTTCAAGAATTCCGCGCTGGTCGCGGTCTCGACCGGCTTGCTGGAAAACATGAACCGCGACGAAGTCGAGGCCGTGCTCGGCCACGAAGTGGCCCACATCGCCAACGGCGACATGGTGACCATGACCCTGATCCAGGGCGTGGTGAACACCTTCGTGGTGTTCCTGGCGCGCGTGGTCGGTTTCTTCGTCGACAAGGTGCTGCTGAAGAATAATAGTGAGAGAAGCGGTCCCGGCATCGGCTACATGGTGACGGTGTTCGTCTGCGAAATCATCTTCGGCCTGGCCGCCTCGCTGATCGTGGCCTGGTTCTCGCGCCAGCGCGAGTTCCGCGCCGACGCCGGTTCCGCCAAGCTGCTGGGCAGCAGCGTGCCCATGCAGCACGCGCTGGCGCGCCTGAACGGCATGCAGCCGGGCGCGCTGCCGCAGTCGATCGCGGCGTCCGGCATCACCAACGGTGGCGGCTGGGGCGCGCTGTTTTCCACCCACCCGCCGTTCGAGCAGCGTATCGCCGCCTTGCGTAGCGTACAATCTTAACGTATGAGTCAATTTTTCCAGGTCCATCCGGTTAATCCGCAGTCGCGCCTGATCAAACAGGCGGCGCAGATCATTCACGGCGGCGGCATTGTCGCCGTGCCGACCGATTCCTGCTACGCGCTGGTCTGCCACCTGGACGACAAGGCGGCGGTCGAACGCCTGCGCCGCATCCGCGGCATCGATGAGAAACACCATCTGACCCTGCTGTGCCGCGATTTGAGCGAGCTGGGCGTCTACGCCCGCGTCGATAACCGCCAGTTCCGCCTGCTGAAGTCGGCGACGCCGGGTCCGTTCACCTTCATCCTGGAAGCGACCAAGTGCGTGCCGCGCCGGCTCAGTCATCCATCGCGCAAGACCATCGGCCTGCGCGTGCCGGAGGATGCCATCGTGCATGCGCTGCTGGAGGAGTTGCAGCAGCCGTTGCTGGGCACGACGCTGATCATGCCGGGCGAGACCGATGCGCTGAACGACGCCGACACCATCTGCGAACGGCTGGGCAAGCAGCTGGAGCTGATCATCGACGGCGGCGCCTGCAGCCTGGAGCCGACCACGGTGATCGACCTGACCGGTCCCGAGGCCGAGCTGGTGCGCCAGGGGCGCGGCGACGCATCCGCATTCGGACTCTGACCATCCACAAGGCAAGCGCGCCGGCCTTCGACGGCGCCGCAAGATCACCCTGTAGCCTCTGGTAAAATCCCTCCATGGATATTGATAGTATTGTTCAGACCATCACGGTCTACGCCATCCCTGTTCTTTTTGCAATTTCCCTGCATGAAGCCGCACACGGATATGTCGCCCGCTACTTCGGCGACCCCACCGCAGCCAATGAAGGCCGTTTGAGCCTGAATCCGCTGCGCCACATCGATCCGTTCGGCACCATCCTGCTGCCGGTGGTCCTGAGCCTGCTGCATCTGCCGGCGCTGGGCTATGCCAAGCCTGTGCCGGTCGACTACGGCCGCCTGCGCAATCCGAAAAAGCAAATGGCCCTGGTGGCCGCCGCCGGCCCGGGCGCCAACTTCGTCATGGGCCTGGGCTGGATGGCGCTGTGGGTGATCCTCAGCTACGGCCTGAAGCTGGAGCAAAGCGATTTCTTCATCCAGATGTGCCGCGCCGGCATCGGCGTCAATTCCGCCATGTGCGTGTTCAACCTGATTCCGTTGCCGCCGCTCGACGGCGGCCGCATCGTCACCGGCATCCTGCCGATGGCGCTGGCCCGCAAGTATGCGCAGATCGAGCGCTACGGCGTGTATGTGTTCTTCGGTTTGATCGTGCTGATGCAATATGGCCCGCTGCCCGAGTTCCTGATCGGCGGCATGCACATCCTGCAGAGCATTTTCCACGTGCTGGTTTTCCCGCTGACCTTCCTCTTGAGTTGAGGCTGAGCCATGTATCCCGATCGCGTCGTCTCCGGCATGCGCCCCACCGGTTCCATGCATCTGGGCCACTATCACGGCGCCCTGAGGAACTGGATCAAACTGCAATCCGAATTGCCCAGCCTGTTCTTCGTGGCCGACTGGCATGCGCTGACCACGCACTACGACGACCCGACCGTGATCGAACGCAGCACCTGGGAAATGCTGATCGACTGGCTGGCCGCCGGCATCGATCCGGCGCAGTCGACACTGTTCATCCAGTCGCGCGTGCCGGAGCACGCCGAGCTGCACCTGCTGCTGTCGATGGCCACGCCGCTGGGCTGGCTGGAACGGGTGCCGACCTACAAGGACCAGATCGAGAACCTGTCCAGCAAAGACTTGTCGACCTACGGCTTCCTCGGCTACCCGCTGCTGCAGGCGGCCGACGTGCTGATCTACCGCGCCAGCCAGGTGCCGGTCGGCGAGGACCAGGTGCCGCATATCGAGATGATGCGCGAAATCGCGCGCCGCTTTAACCATCTGTACGGCAAGGAACGCGGCTTCGAGGAGAAGGCGCAGCTGGCGGTGAAAAAGCTCGGCAGCAAGCGTGCCAAGCTGTACAACGAACTGCGCACCGACTACCAGCAAAACGGCAAGGAAGAAGCGCTGGAACAGGCCAAGGCGATGCTGGACGACGCGCAAAGCCTGTCGCTGGGCGACCGCGAACGCCTGTTCGGCTACCTCGAAGGCAGCCGCAAGCTGATCCTGGTCGAACCGCAGGCGCGGCTGACGGCGGCATCGCGCCTGCCCGGCCTGGACGGGCGCAAGATGTCCAAGAGCTACGGCAACGCCATCGCCCTGCGCGAGGACAAGGAGTCGGTCGCCAGGAAGATCCGAACGATGCCGACCGACCCGGCGCGCGTGCGGCGCACCGATCCCGGCGACCCGGCGCGCTGCCCGGTCTGGCAATTCCATCAGGTGTATTCCGATTCGCCGACCCAGGAATGGGTGGTCAAGGGCTGCATGTCGGCCGGCATCGGCTGCATCGAGTGCAAGCAGCCGGTGATCGACGCCATCGTCAAGGAACAGGAGCCGATGCACGAGCGCGCCCAGCAGTATCTCGACGACCCGTCGCTGGTGCGCGCCATCGTCGCCGACGGCAACGACGCGGCGCGCAAGCTGGCGCTGGAAACCATGCGCGACGTGCGCGAAGCGATGGGCCTGGCCTACTCGTAAAATTCAGTAAAGAACGCCATGACCGATACCATATCCCCTTGGGTGAACCGATATGCGCCGCTGATCCCCGGCGGCGCCGTGCTGGACCTGGCCTGCGGCAGCGGCCGCCACTCGCGCCATCTGGCGTCGCTGGGCCATGCGGTGGTCGCGGTCGACCGCGATCCGGCCGCGCTGGCCGCCGCCGCCGGCCCCGACATCAGTACCAGCGCCATCGACCTGGAGGAGGCGGGCGCCGCCTGGCCCTTCGGTCCGGATCGATTCGCCGGCATCGTGGTCACAAACTACCTGCATCGTCCGTTAATCGCCGACATGTTGACCAGCCTGGCGCCCAACGGCGTGCTCATTTACGAGACCTTCGCCGACGGCAACGCGCAGTTCGGCAAACCGTCGAATCCGGCGTTTCTGTTGCAGCCGGGCGAGCTGCTGGAATGGGCGCACGAGCAGGGCCTGCGGGTGGTGGCCTTTGAGGATGGTGTCGTTGACAGCCCGAAAGCTGCCATGGTGCAACGACTGTGCGCCGTGAAGCCGGATTTCCCGCGCGTGGCCGCGCTTTTACCCCCATTTTGAGCGCCGATTTGTCGCCCGGAATGCACCATTGGCGCGGCCTATCGTCTACAATCGTTGTTTTAATACTTTATGCAGTGGTTTCCTATGATTAAGGGCAGCATAGTAGCAATCGTCACCCCGATGCACGCGGACGGCAGTCTGGACTTCGAGGGTCTGAATCAGCTGATCGACTGGCACATCGCCGAAGGTACGAACAGCATCGTCATCGCCGGCACCACCGGCGAATCGGCCACCGTCAGCGTGGAAGAGCACTGTGCGCTGATCAAGGCGACGGTTGCCCATGCCAAGGGCCGCATCCCGATCATCGCCGGCGCCGGCGCCAACTCGACCGCCGAGGCGATCAAGCTGACCCGTTTCGCCAAGGAAGCGGGCGCCGACGCTACGCTGCAAGTGGTTCCCTACTACAACCGTCCTACCCAGGAAGGCATGTACCAGCACTTCAAGGCCATCGCCGAAGCGGTGGACCTGCCGGTGATCCTGTACAACGTGCCGGGTCGCACCGTCGCCGACATGAGCAACGAGACCATCCTGCGCCTGGCCGCGATCCCGAACATCGTCGGCGTCAAGGACGCGACCGGCAACGTCGGCCGCGGCTACGACCTGCTGCGCCTGGCGCCGAAGTCGTTCGCCGTCTACTCCGGCGACGATCCGACCGCGATGGCCTTGATGCTGGCCGGCGGCGCCGGCAACATCTCGGTGACCGCCAACGTCACCCCGCGCGCCATGGCCGACATGTGCCGGGCGGCGATCGCCGGCGATCTGGCCACGGCGCTGGCGCTGAACAACAAGATGTTCCCGCTGCACCAGAAACTGTTCATCGAGCCCAACCCGGTCCCGGTCAAATGGGCGCTGGCGGAAATGGGCAAGATGCCTGCCGGCATCCGTCTGCCGCTGGTTCCCCTGGCGGCCGACTGTCACGAGGCGGTCCGCGCGGCGCTGCGAGAAGCTGGCGCGCTGTAAAACACCCCGTAGCACAAGCAACAAGCCCCGACCTGGTTCGGATCATATTTTGCTGCACTTCAGCTTCTTAAACAGTAACGACATGACTATTCGCAAGACAGCTTCTATTTCCTCGCAGCGCGCCCTGGTGGTTGGCGCATTGGCGGCCAGTTTGACCGGTTGCGGCATGATCGGCTCGGTCATCGGCAACGACAAGGTGGACTACAAGTCGGCCAAGAAGGCCAGCACGCTGGACGTGCCGCCGGATCTGACGCAATTGCAGAAAGATAACCGCTACTCGCTGCCTGATTCGAACAACGGCGTGGCCACCGCTTCCGGCTACAACGCCTCCAAGGGCGTCGGCGGCGCCGCCGGCACCACCGTCGTCATCCCTGGCCAGCCGCCGGCCGGCACCGTGGTGCCGCTCAGCATGAACGACATCAAGGTCGAGCGCGACGGCAACCAGCGCTGGCTGGTGCTGAAGCAGACGCCGGAGCAGCTGTGGCCGCAACTGAAGCAGTTCTGGGAAGACTCCGGTTTCACGCTGTCGCAGGAATTGCCGACCGCCGGCATCATGGAAACCGAGTGGAACGAAAACCGCGCCAAGATCCCGATGGATTTCATCCGCAACACCATCGGCAAGGTGTTCGATTCGGTCTACTCCAGCGGCGAGCGCGACAAGTTCCGCACCCGCATCGAGCGTCGTTCCGACGGCGCCAGCGAGATCTACATCAGCCACCGTGGCGCGCAGGAAGTCGCCACCGGCGCGCAGAAGGAAACCACCACCTGGATGCCGCGTCCCAACGACCCAGGCCTGGAAGCGGAATTCCTGGCGCGTCTGATGACCAAGCTGGGCAACGGTGCGCCGACCGATACCGCCGTCGCCAAGAGCGCCGTCGACAGCGCCATCGTGCAGCCGCAGCATGCGTCGCTGGTGGGCGCCGGCGCCGAGCGCGCGGTGCAGGTGGACGAGGGCTTCGACCGCGCCTGGCGCCGAGTCGGCCTGGCGCTGGACCGCGCCGGCTTCACCGTCGAGGACCGCGATCGCACCCAGGGTATTTACTTCGTGCGTTATATCGACGACGTCACCGAAACCAAAGGTTTCTTCGGCAAATTGTTTAGCTGGGGTTCGGCGTCGGAAGCCGATAAGGAAGCGCAGCGCTATCGTATTTCGGTTAAAGCGGGCGCCGGTAACAGCAGCACAGTTACTGTCCTGAGTAATACCGGTACTGCGGAAGCGGGTCCGGTCGGCGATAAGATCCTGACCTTGCTGCACGAACAGCTCAAGTAATAAACAAAACCGGCGCAAGCCGGTTTTTTTATATGCCTATTCAAAACGTATAGGCGTAAAAAAACCGGCCCGTAGGCCGGTTTCACACAAGCTGATTACTTCGAAGCAGCAGGAGCCGAAGCAGCTGGTGCTGGAGCAGCAGCGTCAGCAGCTGGAGCAGCGGCTGGAGCAGCAGCGTCAGCAGCTGGAGCTGGAGCAGGTGCTGGAGCAGCTGCTGGAGCTTCTGGAGCAGCTACTGGAGCTGGGGTCACAACGGTTTCTTCTTTTTTCGAGCAAGCAGCCAGAGCAACAGCCAACAGGGAAACGATCAGCAGGGATTTTTTCATGGGGATTTCCTTAATTAATTCAAAATTAAACACGATTGTTGCGATTAATAATTACCGGTAATTATCGCTCATTAGGTCGTCTTCGAAGGCTTTCGTACCGAAAATGGTGCCTGCCAGACAACGGAAACTTCCTAACCGAATATTATAGCGATTTTTAGTGCATCGCAATAGGACAAAGAGCCGTTCGCACAACTATTTTGCGATATCGCAACATTTCGGTTTAGACCCCGTTCCAGCGGGTCCGCACCCTCACCAGTGTTCGCATCGAACACCCGCATTCTACCCCCAACTGACTCATAATCCGGTTGAGTTTGCATACAATCCGGGTCCGGATTCGCTCCAAATTGTAATAAAACGTTCCAGACTTGTCTGAGTATCTGCGGGGCAATCGAAAACCGCTTCCCCACGGAAATGATCGGAGTGAAAACGGCGCACGATGTCGCGCTGGTCGCCGATGCAGAAGGAATCGGTGAGCTGGCGCAACTGCTGGCTGGTGCGGCGCACGTCGATCAAATGGCCGTAGTCTTTCAGCAGGCGCAGGAAACGCGGCGCGTCCCGTTCCATCTGGCGGCCATCGTGCGCGACCAGTTGCAGCCGGCCGCCGTCCTTGAGGAAGCGGCGCAGCAATGCATCGTTGGCGCTGCTGCCCAATTCCCAGCTGGCGAAGTCGGGATCGAACAGCTGCAGCGTGTGCCGGGCGCGGCCCAGGCAGTCGGCCAGGTGTCCGACGAACTCGGTCCTGGTGGTGAAGGGAAATACTTGCTTCTCCATGCCGCCTCCCGTTGTGCGTTAGCCCAGCTCGATCCAGCCGTCCTGATACCACGTATACAACGCTTCCAGCACGTCGTCCGACGCCGAGGCCAGCTCGGCGCCTTCGAGGCGGCGGTTGTTGGCCAGCAGCTCCAGCGTGACCTTGTCGGCGCGGCCGATGCCGAACGATTCGCCGTTGATGAAGACGTTTTTGCCGCGGTACAGCATCTGCGACTTGCGCGACAGCGACAGGCCTTTTTTGGCGGCCGCTTCGCCGAACTTGCCCACCGTTAGCGGTTTGGCAGGGCCGGTGAAAAACACATTGTGCTTCGGCGTCGACATGTATTCGCCGAAGAAGATGGTGATGTCCTCCTCGGTGAAACGGACCTTGTTCAATTCCTCGGTCAGCTCGGTCAGCATGTGGCGCGGGATCTCGGCCGGCTTGGCGGTCGCCTCCAGCTCCGGATCGGCGTAGCGGCCCGGCAGGTCGATCGAGTCGGCCATGAATTGCAGGAAGTTCTCGCCCAATTCCTGGTAGGACGGCGAGCGGAAGCCGATCGAATAGGTCTGGCAATCGCCGATGGCGACGCCGTCGTGCGCGTAGTGCGGCGGCAGGTACAGCATGTCGCCCGGGTTCAGCACGAACTCCTCGTTCGGCTTGAAGTTGGCCAGGATTTTCAGCGGCATGCCTTCGACCAGGCTCAGGTCGTTTTGCGGGCCGATTTGCCAGCGGCGCTGGCCCTGCGCCTGCAGCAGGAACACGTCGTAGGAATCGAAGTGCGGGCCGACGCCGCCGCCGTCGGTGGCGAAGCTGACCATCAGGTCGTCCAGGCGCGCGTCCGGGATGAAGCGGAACTGGCGCAGCAGGTCGTCGGCTTTGGCGTCGAACAGGTTGACGCCCTGGACCAGCATGGTCCATGCTTTCTGGTCCGGCGGCGGCAGGTTTTCCAGCGGGCCGTGCTGCATGTTCCACTCGCCGTCGACCGAGGTGATCAGGCGCGATTCGGCGTGGTTGGTGGCGGCCAGCTTGGTCAGCGCTTCAAGGCTGAGCAGCGGCTTGAAGCCGGGGATGGCGTTACGGATGAGCAGTGGCTTTTTGTGCCAGTAGTCGCGCAAGAACTGCGCCGGCGTGATGTCGCCGAGGAGCGGTAATTTTTTCATACGCCATTATAACCTTCACCCCCAAGCGATAGAGGGGTCGGACCCCATGCGGGGTCCGACCCCGCAGCGGATCGCCGTGCGGGGGAAGACTTCGCAGCGGATCGCCGTGCGGGGTGCTGCTAGCGTACATGCAGCCAGCGCGCATGGGCGGCGCGGGCCAGCCAGTCCAGCATGAAGCCGAGTATGCCGATCAGCACGATCGCCGCCATCAGCTCGTTGTACGCCAACCGGTCGCGCGCGTCGAGGATGAAATAGCCCAGGCCGGCCGACACCCCCAGCATCTCGGCCGGCACCAGCACGATCCAGATGATGCCGATCGCCAGCCGCACCCCGGTCAGGATGTCGGCGGTGATGCCGGGCAGGACCACGCGCAGCACCGTCTCGGCGCGCGTGGCCGACAGGCTGCGCGCCAGCAGCAGCCAGTTCGGATCCAGCCGCGCCACGCCGGTGGCGGTGTTGAGCAGGATCGGCCAGACCGCCGCGAAGGCCAACAGGAAGTACACCGGCGCGTCGCCGACGCCCAGCGTCATCACCGCCAACGGCATCCACGACAGCGGCGACACCATGCGCAGCAGCTGGAACAACGGCATCAGCGCCGCCGCGAAACGCCGCGAGCTGCCTACCAGCACGCCCAGCGGCACGCCGAGCGCCACCGCCGCCGCCAGGCCGTAGCCGACGCGGCGCAGACTCAGGCCGATGTCGCGCCAGATGTCCGGCCCTTGCAGCAAGTGCAGCAGCGCGCGGCCGGCTTCCAGCGGCGCGAAGGCGGCGGCGATCGGCGTGTTCTTTTCCAGCGCCGTCACGCCCATTTGCCACAGCAGCAGCGCCGCCGCGAAGCCGGCCAGCGGCAGCAGCAGGCGCGCGTTCAACGCATCGATGCGACCGGCCACCGTCAGACCGCCAGCACTTCGCTGCGGGTCAGGCTGGCCGGCAGACCGAACACCGACGGCCCGCCCACGGCGGCGATGGCCTTGCGCACGAAGCGGTCGTCGACCAGGTCGCGCGCGGTGGCGGCCGGATCGAGTTTCTGCAGGAAGCCGGTGTCGCCTTCGAGCCGGGTGGTTTTCAGCGCGCGGATCATCTGTTCGGTGTACGAGGCGAACGGGAAGGGCTGGAAGTCGATGCGGCGCTGGTTCCAATCCTTGTGCGCGATGATGCCGGTCTTTTCGTAGTCGGCGTAGTCGGTCACGGTCAGCACCTTCGACAGCACCTGCAATGCGTGCGGCGTGTAGCGGTGGGCGTCGCTGCTGGACAGCAGGCGCGCGGTGTCGATCTGGTTGGAGCGGGTCCACAGCTGCGCCTTGACGATGGCGTTGGTGACGCGCTGCGCCCATTCCGGACGGGTGGTGATGTCGCGCTCCGACAGGAAGGTCACGCAGCAGGCGTGGTTTTTCCAGACGTCGCCGGAGAAACGCAGCACTTTGCCGACGCCGTTGGTCTCGGCCAGCGCGTTGAACGGCTCGGCGACGATGAAGCCGGCGATCGACTTGCTGGCCAGTGCCGACACCATCTCGGCCGGCGCCAGCACCACCAGGTTGACTTCCTTCGGCCCGATGCTGCCTTCGCGACCCTTGCTGACCACCGACAGGCCGTTCTTGGCCAGGATCTGCTGCAGCAGGATGTTGTGGATCGAGTACCAGAACGGGATCGCGACGCTGCGTCCGCCCAGGTCGGCGACGCTGTTGATCTCCTTGGCTACCGTCAGCGCCGAGCCGTTGACGTGGTTCCACGCCACCACCTTGGCCGGGAACTTGGCGCCGTAGCGCACCGACAGCGTGGCCGGCGACAGCAGGTGGATCACGTTGACCTGGCCGGAGACGAAGGCTTCGACGATCTGCGCCCAGCTGCGGAACAGGCGCGGCGTCTCGGCTTGCAGGCCCTCGGCCTCGAACAGCTTGCGGCCGTGCGCCACCAGCAGCGGTGTGGCATCGGTGATCGGCAGGTAGCCGATCTTCACTGGCTGGTCGTCGCCTTTCGGGCCTTGTTGCGCCATGGCGTCGCCGGCGAACAGCAGCGGTGCGGCGGCGCTGGCGGTGCCGAGCGCGGACAGGCGCAGGAAGTCGCGCCGGGTCATGCCGCAGTCGCAGTCGGAGGCGGCGCAGATGTGATACGGATTGCTGGTGTCGGTCATGGCGGGCTTTCTAGGAAGAGGAGGGGATGGCGCGCTGGTCGTGCAGCGCGGCCAGGATGTCTAGTCGCAGCGCGCCCAGTGCGGCGGTGTCGGCCAGGCGCGGTTGCGGCAGGTCGAGCGTCCATTCGCGCACGATGCGGCCGGGGCGGCCGCCCATCAGCACGATGCGGTCGGCGACCAGCATGGCTTCGTCGATGTCGTGGGTGACCAGCAGTACGGCGCTGTGCCAGCGGTGCACCACGTCCACCAACAGGGTTTGCATCTCGGCGCGGGTGATGGCGTCGAGCGCGGAGAAGGGTTCGTCGGCGAACAGCAGTTCGGGTTCGCGTGCCAGCGCGCGCGCCAGCGCCACGCGCTGCGCCATGCCGCCCGACAGCGCGGCGGGGTAGCGCTTCTCGCTGCCAGCCAGGCCGACGGCGGCGATCGCGTCCCGCACGCGGCGCGCGTGGGTGTCGCGGGCGATCTTCGGCTGGCGCGCGAAGTCGAGGCCGAAGCCGACGTTGGCGGTCACGTTCAGCCAGGGCAGCAGGCTGGCTTGCTGGAACACCAGCGCGCTGCGCGGGCTCGGTTCGGTCAGCGGTGCGCCGAGAAAACGGACGTCGCCGGCGGACGGGGCTTGCAGGCCGGCCAGCACGCGCAGCAGCGTGGACTTGCCGCAGCCGCTGCCGCCCAGCAGCGCGACGATCTCGCGCGGCCGCACCGCCAAGGTGATGTCGCTGAAGGTCGGCGCGGCGCCTGGGTAGGCGAACGCCAGCCCCCGTGCGTCCAGCGCCCAGCCCTGCGGCGCCACGCCGGCCGCGCCGCCAGCCAGCTGGCGCGGCGCCGTCGCCGCCTCGGGCGCCGTCACCGCCTCGGGCGCCGTCACCGCCGCCTCGGGCGTCGCCACCGCCGCCTCGGGCGTCGCCACCGCCGCCTCAGGCGTCGCCACCGCCGCTTCGGACGTCGTCATCGGTGCCTCGGACGTCGTCACCTCCGCCTCGAGCGTCGTCATCGCTGCCTCGGACGTTGTCACTGCCGCCTCGGGCGTCGCCGTGCCTGCTGGCTGGCCTGTCGTCATGGCCGCCTGCTTGCTTGCCGGCCCGTTCGCGGGCGCGAGCGTCATGCCGGCGTCGCGGCGTGCTTGGCCAGCGCCGCCTGTAGTTGCGTGATGCTCGGCGTGATCACCGGGATGAAGGCCGATTCGCGCCAGCGTCGCGCGAAGCCGTCCTGCTCCTGCTCCAGGTAGGCGTGGCCGCCCTTGGCTTGCAGCTCCAGCGCCAGCGCCTGCTGCACCAGCTCCGCCAGCGCGATGCGCAAGCGGAACAGCGCCGGCGCGGCGGCGATGAAGCGGCCGTCGGCCACGCCCTCGAGAAGCTGTTGCGTCAGATCCGCCAGGGTCTGCCGCGCGGCGGCGATGCGTTCGACCAGCTGTTCGCCGCGCGCGTTGGCGGCGACCCGCGCCGCCTGTTCCAGGCTGGCCTGCGCCAAGCCGATCGACATCCCGCACTGCATGCCCAGGAAGGCGGGACGCACCCGCGGCAACCAGTCCGGCGCCTGCGCGCTGATGATGTTGTCGGCGCCCGCCGCAACCCGCTCCAGACGGATGGCGGCGGTGTGGCTGCCGCGCAGCGCGATCAGTTGCAGGTTGGCGCTGCGCTGCACGCCGGAAGCGTCGCTGGCGAAGGCCACCACCGCCGGCGGCGCGCCGTTGACCGGCGCCACCGCCGCCGCCGCGACGAAGCGTTGCGGCCGCAGATTGGTGACCCAGGCCAGTTTGCCGTCCAGGGTCCAACCGTCGCCGGCCGGCGTAGCGTTGATTTGCAGCGTCTCCATGCCGGACAAGAACTTCATCGCGTTGGACAGGCCGGTGGCCCCGGCCAGCGTACCGTCCAGCAGCTGCGGCAACAGGCGCTCGCGCAGCGCCGCGTTCGGGCTTTGCAGCAGGTACTCGATGAAGCTGCGCTGACCCCAGTAAACAAAAGCCGCCGTCACCGAATGCCGCGCCACGTCGGCGATGCCGAGGATCGCGTCACGCACATCGCCGCCACCACCACCCAGCGCCGCAGGCACGCCGGCGCCGAAGCAACCGGCCGCCGCCAGCGCCGGCATCACCTCATCGGCCAGCGCTTCCGATTGATCGAGATCGTCGGCGTGCAGGGCCAGCCACTCGTGCAGGGCAGCCATCTCAGACCGCGCCGGGCAGGTAGGGTTGCAGCTGCGGATTGACCGGCGTGCCGGCCAGGCTGTTGGCGAAGTTGCACAGCGTCGCCAGGCTGATGCCCAGCACCACCTCCAGCGCCTGCTGCTGGTTGTAGCCGGCGTCGAGGAAGGCTTGCAGCTCGGCGTCGCCGACCGCGCCGCGATGAGTGATGACGGCGGCGGCGAAATGCGCGACCGCGTCCAGCCTGGCGTCGCCGGTGTCCGCGCCGGACTGCAGCGCGCGCACGATCTCGGCCGGCTGGCCGGCTTTCTTCAGCGCGACGGCGGAATGGCCGGCGACACAGAAGTCGCAGCCGTGGATGCGCGCGGCGGCGATCTGCACCACTTCGCGTTCGATCAGCGTCAGGCTGGTGCGGGCGTTGATGCCCGAGACGGTCAGGTAGGTTTCCAGCGCCTGCGGCGCATTCGCCAGCACGCCGATCAGGTTGGGCAGGAAGCCGTTGTTGGCGATCGCCTTTTCAACGTAAGGGCGGCTGTCGGCCGGCGCGGTGTCGAGCGTGTGCAGGGTGAGACGGGACATGTCGGTCTTTCGTGAACGATGATGACGCATTATCCGGCCCCGCCGCCTGGGCCGCCATGCCCGAACGTCGTCGATTTTTGTTCAAACGTCTTTTTATGCGGCCGCGCGCGACTGCCGGCGGTAAGCGCCCGGCTGCTCGCCGACGATGCGCTTGAAGGCGCGGCTGAACGCGGCGTGCGACTGGTAGCCGACGTGGCTCGCCGCCTGTTCGACCGAGTCGCCGGCGTTGAGGCGCTGGGTCGCCAGCCGCATGCGCAGGTGCAGCAGGAATTGCGCCGGCGTGACCCCGCCGGCGCCGGTGAAATGCTTGCAGAAGGCGGCGCGCGACATGTGCGCGGCGTCGGCCATGCGGGCGATGCTCCAATCCTCGCCGGGGCTGCGCAGCATCTCGTCGAGCAGCGAAATGAACTCACCGCGCTGCGCCAGCGCCAGCAAGCCGGCGGTCAAGGCCTGTTGCTGCCCGGCGTGGCGGATCAGGTAGAAAAACAGCAGCTCCACCAGGCGCGCGATCAACGGCGACGGCCGTTCCGGATCGCCGCCGGCTTCGGCCAGGATCATGTCGAACAGCGCGGCGCTGTGGCCCAGGGCGGCGTCGCCGCTGCGGCAGACCAGGTAGTCGGGAAAGGAACCGATCAGCAGCGGGCTGAGGGCGCCGCTGAAGCGGAAAAAGCCGCAGGCCAGGCCGGCGCCGTCGACCTGATCGTGCGGCGCCGCATCGCCCAGCGGCAGCATGGTGCGGCGTTCCACCGGCGCCGCCGGATCGGGCGAGGCGCTGAGGAAGTGCGGCACATCGCTCATCAGGAACACGCCGTCGCGCGCGTGCAGCCGCAGCGGCGGCTGGCCGTCGATGTGCAGGTAGCAGGCGCCGGCCAGCACCAGGTGGAAGCTGGCCCGCGCCTGGCCGGCGGTCGAGACCCGCCACGGGCCGCAATAGCGGCCCACGTGCATGGCGGCGGCGTCCAGCTGGATGCTGCCAAGCAGCCATTGGGCGAGTTTGTCGGAGACGGCGGGATGCATGCGGCCATTGTAGGCCCAGCGGGGCGCCGGCTACAGAATCAATTGCTATATCCTTATGCGGCGCCCGCCGGAGCCGGTTTGGGATACAAGGTATAATCCGGGGGTTACCAAAGAAAGGAATTTAACATGAAGATTGCCAAGAACACGGTCGTGACTGTGAATTACAAACTGTCCGATGCCCAGGACAATCTGATCGAAGACGGCCGTCAACCGATGGTCTATCTGCACGGCGGCTACGAGAACACGCTGCCAAAAATCGAAGAAGAACTGGACGGCAAGGAAGTCGGTTATTCGTCGACCATCCAGATCGAACCGGAAGACGCGTTCGGCGACTACGACGCCGCGCTGGTCAAGGTCGAGCCGCGCAACCGCCTGCCGGAGCCGCTGGAAGTCGGCATGCAGTTCGAAGGCATGCCCGACGGCGACGAAGGCGACGAAGCGATGATCTTCACCGTCACCGATATCGCCGACGACAAAGTCGTTCTGGACGGCAACCATCCGCTGGCCGGCATGGCGCTGCGTTTCTCGCTGAGCGTCGCCGAAGTGCGCGAAGCGTCGGACGAGGAAATCGCCCACGGCCACGTGCACGGCGCCCACGGTCACCATGGTGACGAGGACGACGAAGGCGAAGAGGGCGACCACGTCGCCATCCACCCGATCCACTAAGTCGGTTCAGCGTTACTGCGTCGCGTCGGCGCCGCCGCCCTTGAGCGTGAACAGGGTGGCGGCGCCCGGCGCGACGCGCACCTCGGCCCATTCGGCGCCGAGGCTCAGATGCCCGACGTTGCCGCGCCAGTGAATGGCCGGTTCGGCGCCGCCTGCGCCGGCGGATGCCGCGCTGGTTTGCGCATCGATCAGCAGCACCTTCCCCTTGTATTTTTCCGCCATCGCCTGGATCTGCCGGCGCGGTTCGGCGAAGCCGTCCTGTTTCGATTGAAAACTCGGCAGCAGCGAGAAGCCTTCGTTCGCCTGCAATCCGACATCGCCGTCCGAGAACAGCACCAGTCCCTGCAGCTTCTGCCGCGCCGCCAGCGTGAACAGGCGGTGCAGCCAGGCGCGGTTGGCCACCAGGCGGTCCTCGTACTCGCTATTGCGGCCAGCTTCGGGGCGGTAGTGGTTGTTATTCGACGGCAGATTCACGGTGGCGAACAGCACCTTGCCGTATTCCCAGTGTGCGTTCTCCGCGTAGCTGCGGAACTTGGCGGTGGACGACAGGCGCGTCAGCGGGATGCGGCGCGCGCCCAGCGATTCGCCGTCGCCGTAGAACAGTTCGCGCAGGCGGTTCAGGCGTTCGATGGCGTTGGAGCGGCCGGCCGAGTTGAGGCAGGCGCTCCAGTCGCTGCCGGCCAGCGAGACGATCAGCGGATGGGCCGAGTCGTTCAGCAGCTCGCGGCGCTGGGCGTACAGCCTGTCGCTGCAAGGTTCGGCGGCGGCCTTGATGCCGGTGGCGACGATGAAGGCGGGATCGGTTTGCGCCGTGTCGGCGATGGCGCGCTTGAGCACCGCTTCATTCGCCGCCGCCTTGAAGGCGTGGCCGATGACGACGAACTGGAAGGCGCGCGGCGCCGGCGCGGAGGGCGGCTGCGCAGCGTGCGCGGTGACCGGCGCGGCCAGCGACACCAATGACACCAATGACGCCAATGACGCCGACGGTGCGAACGGCGCCAGCAGCCGCGCCAGAGCGCGCGCCGCCGTCATGGCGGCGCGCGGCGTGGCGTGGCGGCAGCGCGGCGCGCGCATCATGCCTGCGCCGACTCCGTCAGGCGTTTGAGCTGGTACAAGCGGTCCAGCGCCTCGCGCGGGGTCAGCGCGTCCGGATCCAGGTCGTCGAGCGCGTCGAGCAGCTCGCGCAACGCCGGGCTGGCGGGGGCGGGGGCCGGCGGCGCGACTTCCTCGTCGTCCGAGTCGGTGGACGGCGCGGCGAACAGGTCCAGTTGCGGCGTCGCGTCGAGCGCCTGCGCCTCCAGCCGCGCCAGGTGCTTGCGCGCGGCCTTGATCACCGGCTGCGGTACGCCGGCCAGCTGCGCCACCTGCAAGCCGTAGCTCTGCGACGCCGGGCCGTCCTGCACCGCGTGCAGGAACACGATGCTGTCCTTGTGCTCCACCGCCGACAGGTGCACATTGTGCGCGGTCGGATGGCTCTCCGGCAGCTGCGTCAATTCGAAGTAGTGGGTGGCGAACAGGGTGAAGCTGCGGCTGGTGTCGATCAGATGGCGCGCGATCGCCCACGCCAGCGCCAGGCCGTCGAAGGTCGACGTGCCGCGGCCGATTTCATCCATCAGCACCAGCGAATGCTCGCTGGCGCCGTTGAGGATGGCCGCCGCCTCGGTCATCTCCACCATGAAGGTGGAGCGGCCGCCGGCCAGGTCGTCGGTCGCGCCGATGCGGGTGAAGACGCGGTCGATAGGACCGATCACCGCGCTCTGCGCCGGCACGTAGCTGCCCATGTAGGCCAGCAGCGTGATCAGCGCCACCTGGCGCATGAAGGTCGATTTACCACCCATGTTCGGGCCGGTGATCAGCAGCAGGCGGCGCTCGTCGACGAAGCGGCAATCGTTGGCGATGAAGCGCTCGATCTGGTTCTCGACCACCGGGTGGCGGCCTTCGACGATGTTGATGCACGGCGTCGCGACCAGCTGCGGCGCGCACCAGTTGTGGCGCAGCGCGTGCTCGGTCAGAGAGGTCAGGGCGTCCAGCTGCGCCAGCGCCTTCGAGATGGTCTGCAGCGTGCCGATGTACGGCGCCAGGTCGCCCAGCAGCAGGTCGTACAGCATCTTCTCCCGCGCCAGCGCGCGGTCCTGCGCCGACAGGGCCTTGTCCTCGAACGCCTTCAGTTCCGGCGTGATGTAGCGCTCCGCGTTCTTCAGCGTCTGGCGGCGGCGGTAGTCGTCCGGCACCTTGGTGGTCTGGCCGTGCGTGACTTCGATGTAGAAGCCGTGCACCTTGTTGTACTCGACGCGCAGGTTGGCGATGCCGGTGCGGGCGCGTTCGCGCGTTTCGAGATCGACCAGGAACTGGCCGGCGTTTTCCGACAGCGCGCGCAGCTCGTCGAGCTCCGCGTCGTAGCCGCGCGCGAATACGCCGCCGTCGCGCACCATCGTCGCCGGTTCCGGCGCCACGGCGCGTTGCAGCAGGTCGAGGCAGGCGGCCGGGGTGGCGATGTCGGCGTGGATCGCGGCCAGCAGGCCGTCGCCGTCGCCGATGGCGCGGCCCATGCCCTGGCGCAGCGCGGGCAGCTGCGACAGGCCGTCGCGCAGGCTGGCCAGGTCGCGCGGGCGCGCCGACAGCAGCGCGATGCGGGTGGTGATGCGTTCGATGTCCGGCACCTGCGCCAGCGTGTGGGCCAGGCCGCCGGTGGCGTCGGCATGGCCCAGCGCGGCGATGGCCTGGTGGCGCGAACGGGCCACGGCCTGGTCGCGGCGCGCGTGGTGCAGCCAGTAGCGCAGCAGGCGCGAACCCATGGCGGTGCGGCAGTGGTCCAGCAGCGAGAACAGCGTCGGCGATTCCTGGCCGCGGATGGTCTCGGTCAGTTCCAGGTTGCGGCGGGTGGCGGCGTCGAGGCCGATGAATTCGTTTTCGGTTTCGGTCGACAGCGTGCGCACGTGTTGCAGGCCGCGTCCCTGGGTCGACTGCGCGTAGCGCAGCAGCGCGCCGGCCGCGCCGAACGCCGCGCCCAGGCCGTCGGCGCCGAAGCCGGTCAGCGTCGCCACGCTCAGTTGATCCAGCAGCGACTTGTGGCCGCTGACCACGTCGAAATGCCAGTCCGGCACGCGGTTGACGTGGCAGGTCAGGTTTTCCTCGAACAGGTCGGCGTTGTCGCCGCGCAGGATCTCGGCCGGCGCGATGCGCTCCAGTTCCTGCAGCATGCGCTGGGTGACGGTGCGGCTGTCGCCGGAGAACTCCATCAGCTTCAGCGCGCCGCTGGCCAGCGACAGCCACGCCAGGCCGGCGGTGGCGACCTTGCGCTGGCTGATGATGCACATCGCCAGCAGCGGACGTTCGGCTTTTTCCGGCAGCAGGTCGGCGTCGGTCAGCGTGCCCGGCGTGACCACGCGCATCACCTTGCGTTCGACCGGACCTTTGCTGGTGGCCGGGTCGCCGATCTGTTCGCAGATGGCGCAGGATTCGCCGATCTTGACCAGCTTGGCCAGATAGCCTTCGAGCGAATGGAACGGCACGCCGCACATCTTGATCGGTTGACCATTCGCCGAACCGCGCGCGGTCAGCGTGATACCGAGCACGCGCGCCGCCTTTTCCGCGTCCGCATGGAACAGCTCGTAGAAATCGCCCATGCGGTAGAACACCAGCATGTCCGGGTACTCGGCCTTGATGGACAGGTACTGCGCCATCATCGGCGTGACTTTTTCGGTGGGACTGTTCTTGACGGCGGCGGCGTTGATTTCGTTCGGGACGGTGGTCATTGGTTCTTTATGAGTCTGGTTTTGCGGCGGCTCAATCAGCCAGCGCGCGTAGCCCAGCATTCTAACGCTTTCGGCGCCGCGATGACGAATTCGGAGACGGTGCGCGGAATGGTTCGCTTCCCCGGACCGGGAAATAGGGCTGCACGGCGCTACAATGGATAGCGAAGAGTGTGGCGGAAATCCCGTTGCAAAGAGGGCAAGATGAACTATGCGAGTATCGCTTGGGAAATTATGCCGATGCCGCCAACGCATTTGGATGCTGTGTGGCGAGGTCTGAAATCATCCAGGACGGCTATTACCTTGATGCCGCCCGCATAGCGCAAGCCCGATGTTTGTGGCTCGATGGCCAGGGGCAGCTCGCCGCCCGCGTTGTCGCTGCGGCCGCCACCTCCGCTGCGACTTGGCTGGACAAACGCTATACCAGGGACGATGTCATCATGGCCATCGGCGGATCGGCGGCCGCAGGTTGATTAGAGGTCGCCGCCGGGCTAGCGTGGGCAGGTGGTGACCTTGGTTTTGATGCCGTCGCGGAAGGGATCGCGCCCGCCGGTCATGCCGTTCGATTCCTTGACCGCGCAATAGGTGCTGCCGCCGGCGTGGATCTTGCTCGATACCCGGCCGTCGTCCAGCGTGGTCGCTTCCTGACTGAGTCCTCCATCGCCGCCGACGTAGGCGCCGCCCAGCCTTGCCGCCAGCGCGGTGCTGTCGTTGGCGATTTTCTTGTCGCGCGGGTTCCAGGCTTCCTTGCGCATCTGCCGGTCGGCCAGCGCCGCGCTTTTGAGCGAGCGTTGCAGCAGATCCTCGGCCGCCTTGGGTGGCGGTTGCGCGAACGGATCCGCCGCCGGCGGCGTGCTGAGCGTGATCGCTTGCGGGGGCTGCGCCGGCACCGCCACGGCCGGCTGCGGCGCGGTGATCGGCGCGGGCGCGATATGGCGCGAAGGCCGGACCGGCGCCTGAGCCGTTCTGCGCCGCTCGAGCGTCGGCATCAGCGGCGCCAGGATGTAGGTGACGGCCTGGCGTTGCGTGGCATGCGGCGTCGCCAGGCGATGGTCCGCCCGCCAGACTATCAATGCCAGCACGTGTGCGCCGGCGATCAGCGTCAGCCATGCCCGGCGTCGCCAGGCGCCGCCGCTTGCGGGGGAATACGTGTCGATAATGCGCGCTCCGAAAAAATAAAATCACGCCAGTGTAGCCGGGCCAGGGACTTCGGCGATATCCCCATCGAGAGAGGCCGGCATCGACAGCCGTTTGCCGCGCCGCAACACAAGTAGTCATTTTCTTGACTGCTTGCGGCAAGTTCGGAGGGCAATGCGCGTATATCCTCGTGTCCATCCTTAACCCACCAACAAAAGGAGTGCGCATGAACGATAAAGACCTGGCACCGATGGACCGGCGCGGCCTGTTGAAGGCGGCCGGCGCCGCCGGCTTGATGCTGGCGACCGGCGCCTACGCCGCCGACGCCGGCGCCCGCAAACGCTACGCCGTGGTCGGCGTGGGATCGCGGGCGCGCATGTACACCCGCGCCATCACCGGCAAATACCGCGACCGCGCCGAGGTGGTCGGCGTCTGCGACCGCAACGCCGGCCGCGCCGCGCTGGCCGTCAAGCGCATCGCGGAGACCGGCGCCGGTCAGCCGGTCGCCTACGCGGCGGCCGATTTCGACCGCATGCTGCGCGACACCAAGCCGCAATTCGTCATCGTCACCACCACCGACGCCAGCCACGACGAGTACATCGTGCGCGCGCTCGACGCCGGCTGCGACGTCATCACCGAAAAGCCGATGACCACCACCGCCGAGAAGGCCCAGCGCATCCTCGACGCCGTCAAGCGCAGCGGGCGGCATATCCGCGTCTGCTTCAACTACCGCTATTCGCCGCCGCGCACCCAGGTCAAGGATCTGCTGATGAGCGGCGAGATCGGCGACGTGCTGTCGGTCGACTTCACCTGGCTGCTCAACACCGTGCACGGCGCCGACTACTTCCGCCGCTGGCACAGCAACAAGGCCAACTCCGGCGGCCTGATGGTGCACAAGGCCACCCACCATTTCGACCTGGTCAACTGGTGGCTGGGCGCGCAGCCGGAGCGGGTGCAGGCCGCCGGGTCGCGTCAGTTCTACACGCCGGAGACGGCGCGCCGCATGGGATTGCAAGGCGCGCATGAGCGCTGCCTGACCTGCACCGAGAAAGCCAAGTGCAGTTTCTACTTCGACCTGGCGGCCGATCCGGGGCTGAAAGAGCTTTACCTCGACAACGAGAAGCACGACGGCTATTTCCGCGACCAGTGCGTGTGGCGGCCGGAAATCAGCATCGAGGACACGATGACGGTGATGGTCCGCTACGACAACGGCGTGCAGCTCAACTACGGCCTGCAGGCCTACGATGCGTGGGAGGGCTACCGCATCGCCTTCAACGGCACCAAGGGTCGGCTGGAACACAGCATCGTCGAAGCGGCCGGCATGGCGGGGGCGAACGCGGTGCAGAGCCGCAGCGACACGGTCAGCACGCGCATCATTCCGCTGCGCGGCGCGCCACGCGAGATCAAGCCATGGACCGGCGAAGGCAACCACGGCGGCGGCGACGATGTGATGCTGGAGGAGATCTTCGGCGAGGCGCCGGCCGACAAGTACCGGCGCGTCTCCGACGAACGCGCCGGCGCCTACTCGTGCCTGGTCGGCATCGCCGCCAACCGCTGCTTCGAGAGCGGGACGACGGTGCGCATCGCCGACCTGGTCACCGGCCTGACACCGCCGCTGCGCGCGCCGATGCCGGACCGTGGCGCGCCGATCGCCATGCCGCTGAAGTTGAAGATGCCCTGAGCCGGCGTACCCCGGACCATGGAGACATTGAGTGCGGGCGGATGATGCGGTAGGCTATTGCTTTTTAGTCATAACCGCGCCCATGGATAATTCGCCCGCACCGCAGCGTCCGCGCCTCGCCTCGTGGGCGGCGGCGTTGTTTGTGGCGGCCGCCGCAGCTTCCGCCATCGCCGCCGCCGGCGAGCCGCTGCCGTTCTGGCGTTCCAGTCTGTCACACACGGCCTGGACGGCGCGGGACGGCGCGCCGTCCGATCCGAACACCATGGCGCAGGACCGCACCGGGATGCTGTGGTTCGCCGCGTCCGATGGCCTGTTCCGCTTCGACGGCGTGCGCTTCGAGCGGGTCGATGAAGTCGGCGGCCACAAGCTGCTGTCTCCCAATGTGCGCGCGTTGGCGCTGTTCGGCGATGCGCTGTGGCTGGGCTACGCCTTCGGCGGCGTCAGCGTGTTCGACCACGGCGCGGTGCGCCACTACGGCGAGGCGGAGGGCGTGCCGTCGCGCAGCATCTACCAATTCGCCAGGACCGCCGACGGCACCTCATGGTTTTCCTGCTCGGGCGGGATCTACCGGCTCGACGGCGCGCGCTGGCGGCAGGTGACGCCGGCCGACGGCCTGCCCGCCGGCGAGCAGCCGGCGCTCGTGGTGTTGCGGGACGGCGGGCTGCTGGTCCGCCACGCCGCAGGTCTGTTCCGCAGCGTGCCCGGCACGCTGCGGTTTCGCCAGGTCCCCGGACCGGGCGGCATGACCTTCAGCCAGTTGAACGCCGACGGCAAAGTGCTGGTGATGAAATACGGCGTCATGCCGCAAGTGTTCGACCCGATCTCCGAGACCACGGTGCCGCTGCGGTTGCCCGACGCCCCGACCTTGCCCTACAGCGTATATCGGGATGGTCGCAATGGGTGGTGGATCGGCGGCGGCGATGGGATGCGGTTGTACGACCCCGATTTCAATCTGAAAAAGCAGTTGCTGGCGCCGCAAAGTTTCAGCGGCGTTCGGGTCAGCGAGGGACCGTTCGATGACCGTGAAGGCAATCTCTGGTTTCTGACCGAGAATGGCGTGGACCGGGTGCGCGAAACCCGCGCGACGGTATTGGAAACGCCGTTGCGCAGGGCCGACTTCAGCGTCGCCGCCGGGGCCGAGGGCGACGTCTGGATCGGCAGCAACATGACGGTGAATGAGGCCGCGCCGCACGCCTTCGCCATCGCCGCCGACGGGCGCCGCATCGACAGCGACATGCCGTCCGCCACCGCCAGCACGCGCGACGCCGACGGCGGCCTGTGGTTCGGCACGTTCGGCGGCATCTGGCAGCGGCGCGCCGGCCAGGTGCGGCATTGGCCGCTGGCGCCGGCGCTGCAGGGCACCGCCGTGCAGGCGCTGGCGATGGCGGATGATGGACGGCTGTGGGTCTCGGTGGTGCGGCGCGGCGTGCACACCTTGCAGGACGGCGTGTGGCTGGCCGGCGGCGGCCACCCCGAACTGGCCACGCGCACCGCCGTCTCGCTGCACGCCGACGCGCAGGGGCGGCTGTGGTTGGGCTACACCGGTAACGCGATGGCGATGCTGTGGCGGGGGAAGATCCAACGCTTCGGTCCGACCGACGGTCTGGCGGTCGGCAACGTGCTGTCCATGTCCAGCCGGCGCGGCAGGCTGTGGATAGGCGGCGACCAGGGTTTGGCGCGCTTCGACAACGGCCGCTTCGTCATGCTGAACGACAGCGCCGGGCAGCCTTTCGCGGGCGTCTCCGGCATCGTGGAGACGGGCGCCGGCGAGTTATGGCTGCACGGGGTGAAAGGACTGATCCGCGTCGGCGCCGCCGATTTGAGCGCCGCGCTGGCCGGCGGCGGCGACCGGGTGGCGGCCGAACGGTTCGACCACCTGGACGGGCATGAAGGGGTGTCGGCGCAATTGCGGCCGCTGGACTCGCTGACCGAGGCGGCCGACGGACGCCTGTGGTACGCCACCACCAGCAGCGTCGGCTGGATCGATCCGCGCCGCATCGGGCGCAACCGGCTGGCGCCGACGCCGCTGATCACCTGGCTCGACACCGACAGCCGGCGCTACCGCGCCGTCAACGGCATCGGCCTGCCCGAGCATAGCCGCAATCTGCAGATCGACTTCACCGCCGCCGTGCTGTCCATCCCGGAACGGGCCCGCTTCCGGTCCCGGCTGATCGGACAAGACCATGTCTGGCGCGATTCCGGGACGCGGCGCCAGGCGTTCTACACCAATCTCGGTCCGGGCGACTACCGTTTCGAGGTCATGGCCGCCAACGAGGACGGCGTGTGGAGCGTGGCCCCGGCCACGCTGAGCTTCCGCATCGCGCCGGCGTTCTATCAGACCGTCTGGTTCAAGCTGGCGTGCGCGGCGCTGCTGGCCGGCGCCTTGTACCTGCTGTACCTGCGGCGCCTGGCGCGGATCACGGCGCGGGTGGTCGAGCGCATGCGCGCGCGGCTTGAGGAGCGCGAGCGCATCGCGCGCACGCTGCATGACACCTATCTGCAAAGCGTGCAGGGATTGATCCTGCGCTTTCACAGCATCAAGGCGGGCTTGCCGGACAACGACGTCGCGCGGCGGCAGATCGACGCCGCGCTCGACGCCGCCGACGCCGTGGCCGACGAGGGCCGCGACCAGTTGATGGAGCTGCGCGACAATCACCTCTGCCACGGCGAGCTGGCGCCGGCGCTGGAGGCCGCCTGCGGCGCGGCCGGCGCGCAGCACGGCGTGGCGTTCTCGCTGCGTGAAGAGGGTGCACGGCGCGCGCTGCGGCCCGAGGCGCAGGACGAATTGTTCGCCATCGCCAGGGAGGCGGTGGGCAACGCGCTGCGTCATTCCGGCAGCACCGAGGTACTGGCGCTGCTGAGCTACGGCGCCGCGGGCTTCACGCTGGAGGTGCGCGACCACGGCCGGGGCATGGACGAGGAAGTGCGCAAGGCCGGCCGCCGCCACCGCCACTGGGGCCTGACCGGCATGCGTGAACGCGCCGCCCGCATCGGCGCCAGGCTGGCGATCTACAGCACGCCCGGCGCCGGCACCGCCGTGGTGGTGACGCTGCGCGCCGCGCTGGCTTATCAGGACCGCCGTTGACGCCGTTCGCTTGCGGCGCGGCGCCCCATTTTGGGATATGACCCGTCGCTGCAAAAGAGGCTATCATTTCGCCACAATCCGCCGCAAGGAAGCCGCCATGAATAAACCCATCAAGATACTGTTGCAAACCACCATCGAGACCACCGGAAACGATTGGCACATCGGCCGCTTCTCGTTGCTGCGCGAGTTGCTGGCCGGCCTGGCCGACGCCGACGGCCGGAAGTTGTTCGACGTCACCGCGCGCGACCGCGCCAGCGTCGGCCAGGCCGATCTGGTGCTGTCGAGCTTGCCGCAATCGGACTACGACCAGGTGTGGCTGTTCGCGGTCGACACCGGCGACGGCCTGCACGCGGACGATCGCGAAGGCTTGTCGGCGTTCCACCGCCGGGGTGGCGGCCTGATGGTCACGCGCGATCATATGGACCTCGGCTGTTCGATCTGCGAGCTGGACGTGATCGGCGCGATGCATCTGTTCCATAGCCACAACCGCGCCGAGGGCACTCCGCTGCCCGCGCCGGACGATCTGGGCACGCCGCAAATCCTGTGGCCGAATTTTCATTCCGGCGCCAACGGCGACGCCCAGCGCATCACCGTCGCCGGCGCGCCGCATCCGGTGCTGCACGACGCGGAGAGCGACGACGGCGTGCTGCACTATCTGCCGGCCCATCCGCACGAGGGCGCGGTCGACGCCCCGGCCGGGGCGGCGCAGGCACGCGTGATCGCCACCGGCGTCAGCCAGTCGACCGGCAAGCGCTTCAATCTCGCGGTGGCGGTCGAGCCGTCGGCCGGCCACGGGCCGGTGATCGCGCAGTCGACCTTCCACCACTTCGCCGACTACAACTGGAATCCGGCGCTGGGTTGTCCCGACTTCGTCAGCGAGGCGCCCGGCAATAGTCTGGCGACCACGCCCGGCGCGCTGCGCTCGGTGCATCGCTATGTCGGCAACGTCGCCTTGTGGCTGGCGGGACGGCTGGACCCGGCCACGCCGTTCAAGTTGCCCGGCAACGCCTAGCGCCATAGGGTGGCGTAGGACAGCGAGCCGTAGCTCTTGCGGCGGCTGGCCAGGGTGGTGAGCGGGCTGGTGCTCTGCAGCGAGAACGACAGCGAAGAGTCGTCCCAGCCGTAGGCCAGTCCGGCCACGGCGGTGACCTGCGATTCGCGCAGCCTGGCGGCGTCGCCGACGTCCAGGTTCCAGAACACGCGGTCCGCATGCACGGCGCCGTAAACGAACCAGCCCCGGCCCAGCATGATCGGGTCGGCGCTGCGCGAGACCGCGCGCAACGCGGTCGGATAGCTGCGTTGCAGGCCGCTGCCGTAGCGCAGCAGCAAACTGCCGCCGAGCGACGATTGCAGATTCCCCACCGACACGCCGCCCAGCACGATCAGGTCGGCCGCCGCGCGGTCGTCGCCGGCGCCGCCGGAGGCCAGCCGCAGCGCGCGGTAGCGGTCGACGGCGATCAGCGCCCGGTTGGGCAGTTGGCTGTCCCAGCCCTGCGGACGCTCGGAATGGGTCAGACTGTGAATCAGGATCTGGCTGCGTTTCGCGCCCGAGGCCGGGCCGACCATGCCGAGGTTCAGCGCCAGCAGGTCGGCGATCGCGCCCCGCACCGAAACCTGCGCGGCGCGGAACCACAGCGTGCCGATATAGGGCGTGTCGGCGGGATCGGGTATCTTGCGGGCGAGGTCGGACGGCGTCACCATGGTCTGGTTGAGCGAGGACACCGTCAGCGTTGCCGGACCCAGGCCGAGCCACGGCGCCACCGGCGCCAACAGCCACTGCGCCGGGATCGCGTCCTCGCCGGGCGCCACGCTGCGCATGGCCGATAGCGCGATGCCGTTGCTGTAGCCGCCGCCGTCGTTGCCGGCGACGACATCGTTCTGCAACATCAGAGCGAAGCGCGTGTCCCCGGCGGCGGCCGGCGTGGCCGCCAGCGCGAGCATGGCGAGGGCCGGCAGGTGAGTGGGCGATCTGCTCATCGGCGTTACGCGGAGGGGAGGGGGGAGGCCTGGTTCAGCGGGAACACGTTGTACTGCCCGACGAACAAGGCCAGGTAGGCGATCAGTTCCGCCAGTTCCTCAAACACTTCCGCCTGCAGGTGATGGAACTGGATGCCGCATTTCAAATGGCCTTCGGCGCAGCCCGAACCGAGCATGCACAGCGTGGCAAGGCAGGCCGGCAGCCAGGGAAAGCGGCCGTCGACGACGATCTCGATCAGCAGCCGGTCCAGCCGATGGCGCCAGGCGGAATACGCCATCCATGCCATCACCAGCGCGACGGTGGGCAGCACCAGCGGCTTGTACCACAGCAGTGCCGATGAAAACACCGGACCCTCATCGCTGTGGCCCAAGGGATGCATGAACACGGCGCCCCAGCTCAATTCGCGCGCGGTCAGCACCAGCCACAAAGGCGCGGCGCATCGCGCCAGCGCGGCCAGCGGCGCGCGCCGCGCGCGCAGCGAAATGAAAACGGCCCATACGCAGCCTGCCAGCAGCACCGCTGCCTGCGCATTTTCAATCGGCCCATCCTCCCATCCCCAGCGTGGCGGGAGACGAAGCGACACCGGATAGGCGGCGATGCAAAAAAGTATCAGCAGCCATTCCTGCGGTGTCAACTTCAATGAGAAAATGCGAAGTATCATGTCTACGGGAACATCGTTGCGGCAAGTGAAAGAGTATACGCTGGATGAAGCGGCTCTGCTGGCGACTGGGCGTCTCCCTTACGAGGTATATGTTATGAACACACTGGCTTTTCCGTTATCCGATCAACCCTTTGTCGCGGCGCGCCCGCGCCTGTTCTCGATCGCCTACCGCATGCTGGGCATGCGCGCCGACGCCGAGGATGTGGTGCAGGATGCGTGGCTGCGCTGGCGCGAGGCCGATCACGCGGCCTTGCAGTCGGAGACCGCGTGGCTGGTGACGGTGACCACGCGCTTGGCGATCGACCGCCTGCGCGCGCGCCAGAACGAGCGCGCCAGCTATACCGGCAACTGGTTGCCGGAGCCGCTGGTGGAATTGGCGTCCGAGGAGCATACGCCGGAGTCGGCAGCCGAGCAGGCCAGCGATGTGTCGGTGGCGATCCTGTGGGTGCTGGAGCGGCTGGCGCCGGAGGAGCGCGCGGCCTTCCTGTTGCGCCAGGTGTTCGATGAGGATTATCCCGATATCGCGGCCACGCTGGGCCGCTCGGAGGCCAGTTGCCGGCAGATGGTGCATCGCGCCGTCGAGCGGGTCAAGCTGGAGCAGCCGCGCTTCGAAGTGCCGGCCGAAAGCCATCGCGAGTTGCTGGCGAAATTCATGCAGGCGGCGTCGGTGGCCGACCGCGAGGCGATGAAGCGCTTCCTGGCGCCGGACGTCGCGGTGGTCGCCGACGGCGGCGGCAAGGTCAATTCCTTCCTGCGGATCCTGCGCGGCGCCGGGCGCATCGCCGGCGTCTTCTACTGGGCGTTAGAGCATGCCTTCCCGCGCCGGGTGCAGTACCGCATGGCCACCATTAACGGCGCGCCGGGGTTGCTGCGCTATGTCGACGGCAAGATCGAATCGGCGCAGTCGTTCGACTTCGCCGATGGCAAGATCGCCGCCGTCTACATCGTGCGCAATCCGGACAAACTGCGCAACGTGCCGGCCTCGCCGGACTGAGTTCAGCTGGCGTTCAGGCCGCCGTCGACGGTGATGACCTGGCCGGTGAGCCAGGCCGCGTCGGCGCCCGCCAGCGCGACGATCCACGGCGCCACGTCCTCCGGCACGCCGCGCCGGCCGAGCGGTATGCGGCCGCGTTCCTGTTGTTTCACGTGTTCGACTTGCTCGGCCGACAGTTGCATGCGCTCGGTCAGGAATTCGGTTTCGGTCGGACCGGCGGCCACCGCGTTGACGCGGACGCCGTCGGCGGCCAGTTCCAGCGCCCAGCAGCGCGTCATGTGCTCCAGCGCAGCCTTGCTGGCGGCGTAGTGCGACAGCGCCGGCGCCGCCTTGTGGCCGAAGGTGCTGGAGATGTTGACGATGGCGCCGCGCGTCGCCTTCAGGTGCGGCAGCGCGGCGGTGGCCAGCAGCGACGGGCCGATGACGTTGACGGCGAAGATGTCGCGGATGCGTTCGACGTTGGCGTCGGCCAGCGGCAGGATGGCGCCGCCGCCGGCGTTGTTGACCAGCGCGTCGAGCCGGCCGTGGCGCGCGATCACCGTTTGCACGGTGGCGGCGGCATCGTCGGCCGAGGCGGCGTCGGCCACCACGTAGTCGATGCCGGGAATCTGGTCCGCCAGCGCCTTCAACGCTTCTTCGCGGCGGCCGGTGACCACGACGCGCGCGCCCAGCGCCGCGAACTGTCGCGCCGCCGCGCGGCCGATGCCGGCGCCGCCGCCGGTGATGAGGATGACTTTGTCGTTAAAGTTTTGCATGTGATGCTCCGAGATGGTTAAGAAGTGAGGGGACCGAACACCTGCGCCATGCGGGCGGCGAGCCGCCGCCGGCGCTCGGTCAGCACGGCCACCAGCTGGTCGAGTTCCCGCAGCTTGTCGCGGTACTGGGCCAGGCCGGCGGCGCATTGATCGGCATCGGCCTGTTCGTGGCCGAAGCAATGGATGAAGCCCTGGATCTGGCGCGTGCTGAAACCGCAATCGAGCAGCTCGCGCACCCAGCGCACCAGGTCGACGGTGTCGGGCGGGTAGTCGCGGTAGCCGTTCGGCAGCCGCCGCGAGCGGATCAATCCCTGCTGTTCGTAGTGCCGCAGCAGCCGGGGACTTGTCTCCGCCGCGCGCGCCAGTTGACCTATCTGCATATCCAGTGCTCCATCGCTGCATTCTCGGGGTTTGCCACTAGTGGCAATGTCAAGCTATAGACGCGCCGGATTATCCTCGTGTGACATAATTCATAAAAAATGAATTTATCGTGCTGGATTGGCGTATTGATGGATGTAAGTGTGAATCATATAGTGGATGCATCAACCAACCACTTCGAGGAGCACATCATGAACTTCACTAAAATCGTCGCAGCAACCACCTTGGCACTGGCTGGCGGCTTCGCTTCCGCCGCCCCAGAGGGCTTCACCGATCAGTATGCGCAAGTCAATGGCGTCAAGCTGCATTACCAGGTCGGCGGCAAGGGCAGCCCGGTCGTGCTGCTGCACGGTTATGCGCAGACCGGCCATATGTGGGGCCCGGCCATGGCCGAGCTGGTGAAGAACCACACCGTCATCGTGCCCGACATGCGCGGCAACGGCGACTCCGAAAAGCCCGCATCCGGCTACGACAAGAAAACCATGGCCACCGATATCCATGAACTGGTCAAGACCATCAGCAAGGAACCGGCCGCCGTCGTCGGCCACGACATCGGCCTGATGGTCGCCTACGGCTACGCCGCGCAATTCCCGGCCGACACCAGCCGCGTGGTGTTCATGGACGCCTTCGTGCCCGGTATCGGCGACTGGCGCAACGCCTTCCCGGCCAAGGCCGTGTGGCACTTCCACTTCTACGGCGAAACCCCGCTGGCGCTGGTGCAGGGTCGCGAACGCATCTACTTCGAACACTTCTGGAACGACTTCTCGGCCGACAAGACCAAGTCGGTGAAGGAAGCCGATCGCAAGATCTACGCAGCGGCCTATGCGCAACCAGGCGCGATGCGCGCCGGCTTCGCCTACTTCAGCGACTTCGAACGCGACGCCGCCGACTTCGGCCCGATGTCGAAGACCAAGCTGACCATGCCGGTGCTGACCCTGGCCGGCGAATATTCGGCCGGCGAGTTCCTCGGCAAGCAGATCGGCTCGGTCGCCACCAATGTGCAGAGCACCATCATCAAGGGCTCGGGCCATTGGCTGATCGACGAAGCGCCGGAACAAGTGGTGCCGGCGCTGGTGCAGTTCCTGAACTAATGTAATCCGTTTGTAATCTCGGCGTCATCTTCGGGACAGGGATGGATTTCTATACTGGAATCATCTCTCACCCCCAAGGACCTCATCATGAAAAAACTTCTGCTCGCCGGCGTGGTCGCCACGCTGTTCTCCGGCTTTGCTTCGGCCGCCGCCACCAACGTCGTGCTGGTGCACGGCGCCTACGCCGACGGCTCCGGCTGGAACGATGTCATCGCTCGCCTGCAAAAGGCCGGCATGCACGTGACCTCGGTGCAAAATCCCCTTACTTCGCTGGCGGATGATGCCGATGCCACGCGCCGCGTCCTGGCGCTGCAGGACGGCCCGACCGTGTTGGTCGGCCATTCGTGGGCCGGCACCGTGATCAGCGAGACCGGCACCGATCCAAAAGTCGGTGCGCTGGTGTATGTGGCGGCGCGGGCGCCGGATGCCGGCGAGGACTACGCCGCGCTGGCGGCGACCTTCCCGGCGGCGCCGGCGGCGGCAGGCTTGGTCAAGTCGGCCGACGGTTTCGCGCAGCTGAGCGAAGCGGCTTTCGTGCGCGACTTCGCCGGCGATGTCGATCCGGTCAAGGCGCTCGTGCTGTACGCGGGGCAGGGACGGATCTCGCAGACGCTGTTCGCCAGCCGCACCACGCAGGCGGCCTGGAAGGTCAAGCCGACTTATTACGCGGTGTCGGCCAATGACCGCACCACGTCGCCGGAACTGGAGCGCTTCCTGGCCAAGCGCATGGGCGCCAAGACCATCGAGCTGCAATCGAGCCATGTGTCGATGATCTCGCATCCCGATGAGATTGCGAACCTGATCCTGGAAGCCGCCAGGGCGGTGAAGTAATTTCGGGTCCATTCGTCGGCCGCGCTGGGATGGCGCGGCCTTTTACCCCGCAACCTTTAGCGATACGCCTGCGTTACCACTTAAGGGTCAGACCCCGTATGGGGTCTGACCCTGCATGGCCGTGCGGGTTACGGCGCGGCGCCGACCAACACCGCGTCATCCGTGCCGACTTGCTTGACGCTGATGTTGTCCATCTTGACGGCCGCGTCGCTCGCCGCCGCCGCGCGCACCGGTCCGATCATGGTGCCGTTGGCCATGCCCTTGGCGTCGGTGCGGAAGCTGCCCACCGGCGCCGCCTGGCTGCTGACGTAGATGTTGTACGCGGTCTCCGGCTTCAGCTTGTACAAGAACGCTTCCATCGCATCCACCACCCCCAGGTTGCGCACCACGACAAAGCCCCTGCCTTCGCCGCCGACCGCCTTCAACGGGATGTTGTGCGAATCCTGATTCACGCGCGGCACCAGGTTGGCCCGGTCGTCCGCCGACGCGGCCACCTTCGACAAATACACCAGGGCCTGCGGCGCTTGCCCGCCCGGCATGGTGGCGACGATCTTGTTGGTGGCCGGATCGATCACCTGCACGCCGTCGCCGTTCTCCAGGCCAACATAGATGCGGCTGCTGTCGTCCGAGGTCCAGATCCCGTGCGGCAGCGCGCCGGTGGCGATGGTCGCCAGCAGCCTGGCCTCCTTGCCGGTGCTGTACACCTTGACCAGGTTCTCGCCGCCGACCGTCACATACGCCAGCACCTTGCCGCCCACGGTGGCGAAGGCCAGGTGATTGGTGATGAAGCCGGTGTCGATCACGCCGGTGACTTCCAGCGTGGTGGTGCTGATGCGCGTCACCTTGCCGACATCCTTGTGCGTCATCCACACTTCGCTGAAGTCCGGCGTGAATTGCAGGAACGGCGAAAACGGACTGACCACGCCGATGCGCTTGACGATCGTGTGCGACGCGACGTCGATCACGTCCACCGTCGGGGTGAAGCTGGACACCACGAACGCCAGCTTGCCGTTCGGATGGAACTGCACCATGCCCGGCCCGACTTCGGTCTGGATGCGGCGCGTTTCCTTAAAGCTGACCGGATCGATCACCGAGATGTAGTCCTCGCCGCGCACCACCACCCACACTTCCTTGCCGTCGGCGCTGAAGAAGCCTTCGTGCGGCGAACGGCCGACGTAGGTCTTTCCTTTGACCTTGTTGGTGTCGGTGTCGATGAAGGTCACCGAGTTGGAGCCGTTGGAGATGGCGATCAGCGTCTTGTGATCGGGCGAGAAGCCCAGCCCATGCACATTGATCTCGCCGCGATACAGCGGCGACAACACGTCCGGCCGCTGGTTGCCCAGCTTGATCTGGCCCAGCAGCGTATTGCTAGCCGGGCTGAAAACGGAGATGGTATTGGTGTTCTGGTCGGCCGTATAAACGCGGTCCAGCGGCGACGGCGCGGCGACGGCGGAAGCCGACAGCAGCGTGCCGATCGCCATGGTGGCGATAGTCTTCATTTGGGTATCTCCTTTTGGTTTCGTTGCAGCCAGGCCTGCATCACCTTGATCTCGTTCTGCTGTTCGGCGATGATGCCGAGCGCCAGATTGCGGATTTCCGGGTCCTGGGTGTAGAGCAGCATGGCCTTGGCCATGTCCACCGCGCCCTGGTGGTGCGGCATCATCATGGTGACGAAGTCATGCTCGCTGACGCCGTTCATCGGCGCCTGCCTCATGCCGGCGTCCATGACGGCCATGGCGTCGTCCATCAGCGCGCCGAAGGGCTTGGCGGTGCTGGCGACGAACACCGGCGGCGCGCCGGTCGCCGCAGCGTCGGCGGCCTCGCCATGATGATGGTGTTCCTGCGCGCCGGCCGACAACGCGGCTAGCGCCAGGGTGCAGCCGGCGGCGATGCGCCGTATCGCTGCCACCGGCTTAGCCGCGGTAGAGCGGGTTGGCGCCGACGTAGACCGTCACCTTGCCGGCGTCGACGCCTTGCGGTGCGATTTTCGACAGCTCGAACGCGCTTTCACCGTGCAGCGTGTCAAAATGCCAGGTGAAGCTCTTGCCTTCGACATTGAATTCGACGGTGTCGCCGTCGTTGACGTTGACCCACTTCGCGCCCGGCTGGATGACGACGTGGCGGTCGGCGCTGTCGGCGTTGGCGGCCATGCCGAATTCCTTGGTGTTGCTGGCGGCGAAAGCGCCACCGGCGGTGGTGGCGATGGCGGCGGCGACGATGGCGGTGCGGATGATGTTGAACATGATGTTTCCTTTCAGTGGTGAGTGACGATGAGGCCAGTGTAGAGAGCCGGCGCTGACAGGAAGATGACGCTCAAATGACAGATTTGTAATCCAACCCGGCATGCAAAAGGCCGACAATTGCGGCATCTGGAGAACATCATGAAAATACTGGTTGTAGAGGACGAACCCAAAGCGGGCGATTATCTGGTCAAGGGCCTGCAGGAATCCGGCTACGTGGCCGACCTGGCGCGCAACGGCGTCGACGGACTGGCGCTGGCGCTGGAACACGACTACGAGTTGATCGTGCTGGACGTGATGCTGCCGCAGCTGGACGGCTGGTCGGTGCTGGCCAGGCTGCGCGAGCGCAAGCAGACCCCGGTGCTGTTCCTGACCGCGCGCGACGACGTGGTCGACCGCGTCAAGGGCCTGGAACTGGGCGCCGACGACTACCTGGTCAAGCCCTTCGCCTTCGCCGAGCTGCTGGCCCGCGTCAAGACGCTGATGCGGCGCGGCCCGGTGCGCGAGGCCGAAGTGATCCGCCTGGCCGACCTGGAGATCGACGTGCTGCGCCGCCGCGTCACGCGCCAGGCCAACCGCATCGAGCTGACGGCCAAGGAATTCGCGCTGCTGCACCTGCTGGCCAAGCGCCAGGGCGAGGTGCTGTCGCGCACGCAGATCGCGTCGATGGTGTGGGACATGAACTTCGACTCGGACACCAACGTGGTCGACGTCGCGATCCGCCGCCTGCGCGCCAAGATCGACGATCCCTACAGCGTCAAGCTGATACAGACCGTGCGCGGCATGGGCTATCTGCTGGAGGAGCGGCCGTGATGTCGCGCCTTGGGCCGCTGTCGCTGACGCTGCGGGTGGCGCTGCTGCTGTCGGCGGTGTCGGTGGCGAGCTTCCTGGTGGTCGGCACCTATCTGTATCAATCGCTGGCGCGGCAGATGTCGTATCGCGACGATGTCGAATTGGTCGGCAAGGCGACCCAGATCCGCCGCATCCTGTCCGAACTGCCGTCGCCGCAAGCCATCGTCAACGACGCGCGGCCGCTGACCGACACGCTGTTCGGCCACAACGATTTCATGCTGAAGGTGGAGGCGCCGGACGGCAAGCAGCTGCTGCGCACCTCGGCCACGTCGCGCCCTCTGCCGCAGGTGGAAAGCGTGCCGCCGCAGCGGGTGCTGACGCTGGACGACATCCACGACTGGGTGCCGGCGATGGGCAGCGGGCGCATGGTGCGCGCGGTCGGGCTGGTGGGCACCGGCGAGCCGCTGCAGATCACGCTGGCGCGCGAGAAGTCGGACCGGTTGCGGATCCTGCGCGGCTACGGCAGCGACATGCTGCTGGCGCTGGGCGTCGGCGCGGTGCTGGCCACCTTGCTGGGCTATGCCATCGTGCGCCACAGCATGCGCCAGCTGCGCTCCGTGATCGGCAAGGCCAACGACATCACCGCCAGCCGGCTGAACACGCGGCTGTCGCTGCAGGACGCGCCGGTCGAGCTGCGCGAAATGGGCGCCGCCTTCAACGCCATGCTGGACCGGCTGGAGGACGGCGTGCAGCGCCTGTCCGGCTTCGCCGCCGACCTGGCGCACGACATGCGCACGCCGGTCAGCACGCTGATGGTGGAAACCCAGGTGGCCTTGTCGCGCCCGCGCACGGCGGAGGAGTATCAAACGCTGCTGGCGTCCAACTCCGAGGAGTACGAACGGCTGGCGCGCATGATCGAGAACACGCTGTTCCTGGCGCGGGTCGACAATGCGCAGCTGGCACTGAAGCGCGAGACGCTGGACCTGCGCGCCGAACTGCAGCGCATCCACGACTATTTCGACATCCTGGCCGACGACGTCGGCGTGCGCTTCACGGTGGAGTCGCCGCCGTTGCAGGCGGAGATCGACCCGGTGCTGTTGCAGCGGGCGGTCAACAACCTGGTCTCGAACGCGATCCGTCACACGCCGGCCGGCGGCACCGTGCACCTGTCCGCGCGCGAGAGCGACCAGGGCGTCGAACTGGCGGTCAGCAACACCGGCGCCGGCATCGCGCCGGAGCACCTGCCGCACATCTTCAACCGCTACTACCGCGCCGACGCCGCCCGCTCCGACCACGGCCACTCGGCCGGTCTCGGCCTGTCGATCGTGCGCGCCATCATGGAGTTGCATGGTGGCAATATTTGGGTGGAGAGCGAGCCGGGGGCGAGCACGGTATTTTTCCTGTCGTTCAGAAAAGCCAAAAATATTTAAAAAATCGTGTCGATTTCCGCTGCGCCGATTCGTCGTGGAGGTAGAGTGATGTTTTACTCGGCCCACCCACACAAAGGAGATCATCATGACTGAAAAATTGCCGACCATGAATACCGTGACCCCGCACCTGGTCTGCGAGGGCGCGGCCGACGCGCTGGAGTTCTATAAAAAAGCCTTCAACGCGGTCGAGACGATGCGCATGCCGGGACCGGGCGGGCGCCTGATGCACGCCGCCATGACCATCGGCGATTCCAACGTCATGCTGGCCGACGACTTCCCCGAATACGGCGGCCTGGGACCGAAGGCGCTCAAGGGCAGCCCGGTGACGCTGCATCTGAACGTGCCGGACGTCGACGCCTCGTTCAAGCAGGCCATCGACGCGGGCGCCACGGTCCGGATGGAGCCGGCCGACATGTTCTGGGGCGACCGCTACAGTCAGGTCACCGATCCCTTCGGTCACCACTGGTCGATCGCCACCCACATCAAGGACATGACGCCGGAAGAGATGATGGAAGCGATGAAGCAGCAAATGCCGTCCGGTCAATAAGGAGGACGCCATGCGTTTCATGATCATCGTAAAAGCCACCGAGGAATCCGAAGCCGGCAAGCTGCCCAGCGTGGAGCTGATGACGGCGATGGGCAAGTTCAACGAGGAGCTGGTCAACGCCGGCGTGCTGCTGGCCGGCGAAGGGCTGCACCCGAGTTCCAAGGGCGCGCGCATCCGCTTCGACGGCGCCACGCGCACCGTCGTCGACGGCCCGTTCGCCGCGACCAGGGAACTGGTCGCCGGCTTCTGGCTGATCCAGGTGAAATCGAAGGAGGAGGCCATCGAATGGATGAAGCGTTGTCCGAATCCGATGGAAGGCCCGTCCGAGATCGAGATCCGGCAGGTGTATGACATGGAGGATTTCGGCGAAGCCGCCACACCGGAGCTGGTCGCGCAGGAAGAAGCCTTGCGCGCGCGGATCTGATGCTGCTAACGTAGAGGCATATCAGCTCAGGAGTATGCGATGGAATTCATGGTACTGCGCCGCGCCAACCAAAGCACGGAACGGGGCATCCAGCCGCCGGCGCTGGAGCCGGGCACGTTTCTGCGGCCCAGCGCGGAGGCGGTGCGGCTGCTGCGGCGCGACGGCGTCTGGAGCGAAGTCAAAGGCCCGTTTCCGCCGAAGGAGCTGATCGCCGGCTTCACGCTGATCGAAGCGGCGTCGCGCGAGGACTGCATCGAGCAGGTGCGCTGGTGGCCGCTGTTCGACAGCGGCGCGGTGTATGAAATCCGCGACGCCGGTTGCGCCGGCGATTGCATCGGCTTCGACGAGCGCGGCACGGCGGCCGGCAACATCCCGCAGCGCAGGGAGGACTTGACGCGCTACGTGGTGTTCATCCGCTCCGACGCCGATGCCGAATCCGGCATGTCGCCGCCGCCGGAGGTGATCGACATCATGAACGCCACCAACGAAGCGGGCGTGCTGCAGGGCGTGCTGCTGGCGGGGGAGGGGCTCAAGGCCAGCGCCTCCGCCGCGCGCGTCCACTATGCCAACTCCAGGACCACGGTGGTGGACGGCCCGTTCACCGAAGTGAAGGAACTGATCGCCGGTTACTGGATGGTGCAGGCGGCGTCGCGCGAGGACGCCATCGCCTGGGCCAAGACCTATCCGTATCCGAGTCCGGGCGATTTGACGCTGGAGATCCGCGAAGCGTGCGAGCGCATCGCGCACCAGGAATTCACGCCGGAGATGCGCGCCGCGGAAGAACGGCTGCGCGCCGAACTGCTGGAGGCGGGGCTGCGCAACGCCTTCAGCAAAGCCGCCCGTGGCCGCTGACGTCGACAAGATCGTGGTCGCGGTGTGGCGGATGGAATCCGCCAGGATCATCGCCGTGCTGGCGCGCATGCTGCGCGACGTCGGCCAGGCCGAGGAACTGGCGCAGGACGCGCTGGTGCTGGCGCTGGAGCGCTGGCCGCAAACCGGCGTGCCCGAACAGCCGGCGGCGTGGCTGATGACGGTGGCGAAGAACCGCGCGCTGGACGTGCTGCGCCGGCGCCAGCTGCATCAACAAAAAGAGCCCGAACTCACCTACGAAATCGAAGCGCAGTTGCAGGACGCCGCGCCGGCGCTGGACGCGGCGGTGGCCGACGCGCTGGAAAACGACATCGGCGACGATCTGCTGCGGCTGGTCTTCATCGCCTGCCACCCGGTGCTGCCGACCGACGGCCGGGTCGCGCTGACCTTGCGGCTGCTGGGCGGCTTGAGCACCGAGGAAATCGCCCGCGCCTTCCTGGTGGCGGAAGCGACGGTGGCGCAGCGCATCGTGCGCGCCAAGCGCACGCTGGCCGAGGCCAAGGTCGCGTTCGAAGCGCCGCGCGCGCACGAGCTGGTGGAGCGGCTGGCGTCGGTGCTGCAAGTGATCTATTTGATTTACAACGAAGGCTATTCCGCCAGCGCCGGCGCCGACTGGATGCGGCCGGCGCTGTGCGAGGAAGCGCTGCGGCTGGGCCGCATCCTGGCCGGGCTGATGCCGGACGAGGCCGAGGTGCACGGTCTGGCGGCGCTGATGGAGATCCAATCGTCGCGCACGCGCGCCCGGGTCGGACCGACGGGGGAACCGATACTGCTGCTGGAACAGGACCGCTCGCGCTGGGACCAGCTGCTGATCCGGCGCGGGCTGGCGGCCTTGGCGCGCGCCGAACGCAGCGGGCGAGGCCTGGGGCCATACGGCTTGCAGGCCGCGATCGCCGCCTGCCACGCGCGCGCCAGGCTGGCGGCGGACACCGACTGGCAACGCATCGCCGCGCTGTACGACGCCTTGTCGCAGCTGGCGCCGTCGCCGGTGGTGGAGCTGAACCGCGCGGTGGCGCTATCGATGGCGTATGGTCCGGCGGCGGGGTTGGAGGTGGTGGACGGCCTGCTGGAAGCGCCGGCGCTCAAGCACTACCATTTGCTGCCGAGCGTGCGCGGCGACCTGCTGGCCAAGCTGGGCCGGCACGCCGAGGCGCGGCGCGAATTCGAACGCGCCGCCGGCCTGACACAGAACGAGCGCGAACGCCAGCTGCTGCTGGCGCGCGCCGGGGGGATTTAAGCCAAAGTGGCTTCGAGCAGCTTGACCAGCGATTCGATGCCGTCGGCGTCGGTCTGGTCGAAGCGGTTGGGATGTGGGCTGTCGAGGTCGAACACGCCGACGATGGCGCCGTCCGCACCGCGCACCGGCACCACCAGCTCCGAGCGCGAGTTGACGTCGCAGGCGATGTGGCCCGGGAAGGCGTGCACGTCCGGCACGACGATGGATTTGCCTTCCACTACCGTGGTGCCGCAGACGCCGCGCCCCTTCTTGATGCGGATGCAGGCCGGCTTGCCCTGGAACGGCCCCAGCACCAGCTCGTCGCCCTTGAGGAAGTAGAAACCGGCCCAGTTCAGACCCGGCATGCTGTTGAACACCAGCGAACTGAAGTTGGCGGTGTTGGCGATCAGGTCGCTTTCGCCGTGCAACAGGCCCTGCAGTTGCGGGCGCAGATCGTCATACATGGCGTTTTTGGCGGCGGGCGTGTCGGTGCCGTAGGTGGTGTCGCTGATGGTGAAAGTCATGATCTTCTGTCAAATAAGTGGCGCTGAGGGCTATATGGTAGCCGATCCGCTCCCGGCCTGCATGCCAGGGCCCGCCGCTCCTAGTGGTTTTACACGGCACTCCTACGCCATTTGTAGGCAGTGTCCGATGGCGCGCGCGGGGTGTGCGCGCTACTCTGGTGGAAGTGATCGTCGACCCGGGAAGATGGAAATACCATGCCAACCAGAAAAAAATACACAGTTCAACCGCCTCAGGGGGCGTGCAGGATGTGCAGCGAGTTACCACCGGCGCAGTCGCCCGAGATCGAGGCGATGCTGATGGTGGGAGCGGAACATGTCGTCATTTATGCGGAGGAGGATGACAATATCGATTTCATGGCGGAGCTGATCGAGCCTTAGCGACCGGCGGTATCGGTGCGGCAGCTGACAGACAGGATATTGCGGCCCAGACAGAATCGGCTATCGTTATTTGAAAGCCGCTTATGTCCGATATGGTGATAGTGCGCAAGGAAGGGCTGTATTGCGTCCCGGGACAGTTTTACATCGATCCTTGGCTGCCGGTCGACCGCGCGGTGATCACGCACGCCCATGGCGACCATTCGCGCAGCGGACACCGGCATTACCTCGCGGCGACGCCGGGCGTGAACATCATCAAGTCGCGGCTCGGCCCGATCCATATCGACGGTCTGGCCTACGGCGAGACGGTGGTGCACAACGGCGTCACGGTGTCGCTGCATCCGGCCGGCCATGTGCTGGGCTCGGCGCAGGTGCGCATCGAGCATCGCGGCGAGGTGTGGGTGGCGTCGGGCGACTACAAGATCGAACCCGACAGCACTTGCGCGGGCTTCGAGCCGGTGCGCTGCGATACTTTCATCACCGAGTCCACCTTCGGGCTGCCGGTCTATCGTTGGCAGCCGCAGCAGGAGGTCTACGACGACATCAATGCCTGGTGGCGCGCCAATGCGGAGCAGGGACGGGCCAGTGTCATGCAGTGCTACAGCTTCGGCAAGGCGCAACGCATCCTCAGCGGGCTCGATCCCGACATCGGTCCGATCATTTGCCATGGCGCGGTGCAGACCTTGAACCAGGTCTACAGGGACGAGGGGGTGTATCTGCCGCCGACCGTGATGGTGCAGGATGTGGCCAAGAACGCGATCGGGACCTCGATGGTGATCGCGCCGCCGGCGGCGGCCGGGTCGCCGTGGGTCAAGCGCTTCGGCGATTTCAGCGATGCGTTCGCCAGCGGCTGGATGCAGTTGCGCGGGGCGCGACGGCGGCGCGGCGTCGATCGCGGTTTTGTGCTGTCGGATCATGCGGATTGGCCGGGGCTGATGGAGGCGATCAACGCCACCGGCGCGCAGCGCGTGATCGTCACCCATGGATCGATTCCGGTGCTGGTGCGCTGGTTGCAGCAACAGGGCTTGCAGGCCAGTGGCTTCGATACCGAATATGGCGATGATGAGGCATCGGAGGCGGCCGAGCCGGGCACTGTCGACGCCGACTCGGCCGGTCCGCCCGACGCCGCTCGTGCGGCCGGCCAGGCGGCGCCGGCGGGCCGTGCCGACGCGGGCGCCGGTGCGGCGGATTCGTCCTCGGCGGCGCATGCCGGTGGCGACATCGACGCGACGGAAGCCCGTCATGCGTGAATTCGCCCGCCTCTACGCCGAGCTTGACGAGACCACCGCGACCAGCCGCAAGCTGGCGGCGTTGCAAGCCTACTTCAGCACGGCCGCGCCGCAGGACGCGGCGTGGGCGGTCTATTTTCTGGCCGGCGGCAAGCCGCGCCAGGCGGTGCCGACCAAGCTGCTGCGCCAGTTCGCGATCGAATATTCCGGCCTGGACGAGTGGCTGTTCGACGAGTGCTACCACGCGGTCGGCGATCTGGCCGAGACCATCGCGCTGATCCTGCCGCCGCCCAAGCAGCCGAGCGACATCGGCCTGGCCGATTGGATCGAGCTCGGTATCGCACCGCTGCGCGGCGCCGCGCCGGAAGCGATCCGCGCCGCGATGCTGTTGTACTGGGACCAGCTCGACACGCGCGAGCGCTTCCTGCTGACCAAATTGATCGGCGGCGGTTTCCGCGTCGGCGTCTCGCGGCTGCTGGTGACGCGCGCGCTGAGCGCGGTGGCGGGCCTGGACGGCAAGGTGATTTCGCAGCGCCTGATGGGCTGGACCGACGGCAGCGTCAGCCCGACCGCCGCCGGATTTTTGCAATTGATCGCGGCGCACGCGCCCGAGGAACATGAACAGCGCGGCGGCCAGCCGTATCCCTTTTTCCTGGCCCACCCGTTGCAGAGCGATCCGGCCACGCTGGGCGAGCTGTCGGACTGGCAGGTCGAATGGAAATACGACGGCATGCGCGCCCAGCTGGTCAGCCGGGGCGGGCAGAATTTCCTGTGGTCGCGCGGCGAGGATTTGATCACCGAGCGTTTTCCGGAGCTGGCGGTGCTGAAGCTGCCGGACGGCGTGGTCATCGACGGCGAGATCCTGATCTGGCACGGCGGCCACGCGCCGGCGCCGTTCGCGGCGCTGCAAAAGCGCATGGGGCGCAAGCAGGTGTCGGCGCGCTTGCTGGGCGAGTTGCCGGCGGTGCTGGTGGCTTACGATCTGCTGGAGTTCGAGGGACGCGATCTGCGCGACTTGCCGCAATCGGAGCGTCGCGCGCTGCTGGAGCGACTGGTCGCCGCGCAGCAGCGTGCGCCGCAGTTGCGCCTGGCGCCGGTGATCGTCGCCGACAGTTGGGAGCAGCTGGCGTTGATTCGCACCGAGTCGCGCGAGCGCGGTGTGGAGGGCATGATGTTGAAGGCGCGCGATGCGCGGTACGGCGTCGGCAGGACCAAGAATGTCGGCACGTGGTGGAAGTGGAAGATCGATCCGTACAGTGTCGATGCGGTGCTGATTTATGCGCAGAGCGGGCATGGCCGGCGCGCGTCGCTGTACACCGACTACACCTTCGCGGTGTGGGAGGATGGCGGCGAGGGCGAGCGCAAGCTGGTGCCGTTCGCCAAGGCGTATTCGGGGTTGACGGATCTCGAGATCGCGCAGGTCGACCAGGCGATCCGCAAGACCACGATCGAGAAGTTTGGTCCGGTGCGCAGCGTCACGCCGAGCATGGTGTTCGAGATCGGCTTCGAAGGCATCGCCAGCTCGCCGCGCCACAAGTCGGGCATCGCGGTGCGTTTCCCGCGCATCCTGCGCCGGCGCGAGGATAAGACGGTGGAGGAGGCCGATACGCTGGATTCGTTGAAAAGCCTGCTGGCCGCGCCATGAACGCGCGCGTCCCCCGCCCGCGCCGCCTCCCCAAAAGCGCCCCCACCCCAACGTCGCCAGGAACGGCCGTTGCGACCGCCACTGCGCCCGCCGCCGCTGGCGCGACCGCCATCGCGCGCGTCGCCGCAGAAGATGCCATTGTGCCCGCCGCCGCCGCCGCCGCTGGCGCGACCGCCATTGCGCGTGTCGCCGCAGCGGATGCCATTGTGCCCGCCGCCGCTGCCGCCGCTGCCGCCGCTGGCGCGACCGCCATCGCGCGTGTCGCCGCAGCACATGCCATCGTGCCCGCTGTCTCCGCCGCAGCGCCCGCGACTGCGCCTCCTGCGCGCGCCAAACGTGCCGCGCGGACCTCCGCGCCCATCGCTGCGGCCAGCGGCGATCCGCGCGAGGCCTGGTTCGCGTCGCGCGGCTGGAGCGTCTTCCCGTTCCAGCGCGAGGTGTGGGCGGCGGCCGCGCGCGGCGAGTCGGGCCTGCTGCACGCCAGCACCGGCTCCGGTAAGACCTATGCGCTCTGGCTGGCCGCCTTACAGCGCGCCGCCGCCGCCGCGACCAGCACCCGCCCCAAGCCCGGCCTCAAAATCCTGTGGATCACACCAATGCGCGCACTGGCCGCCGACACCCTGCGCGCCCTGCAGGACGCCGCCACCGCACTGATGCCCACCCTGACCATCGAAGCACGCACCGGCGACACCGGCTCCGCCCAACGCGCCCGGCAGAACAAGAACCTGCCCGACACCCTGATCACCACCCCGGAAAGCCTGACCCTGCTGCTCAGCAAACCGGAAGCCGCCACCCAGTTCGCGCGCCTGGACATGATCATCATCGACGAATGGCACGAGCTGATGGGCAACAAGCGCGGCGTGCAAACCCAGCTGGCGCTCGCCCGCCTGCGCCGCTGGAACCCGGCGCTGTTGGTCTGGGGCCTGTCGGCCACGCTGGGCAACCTGAGCCGCGCCCGCGAAGCATTGATGCCGGTCGGCGTCATCGTCGAAGGCCACATCGCCAAGGAGATCGTGGTCGACACGCTGATTCCGCAAAACCCGTCGCGCTTCCCCTGGGGCGGTCACCTCGGCCTGCAAATGCTGGCGCCGGTGATCGCCGAAATCGAACAGCACAACGCCACGCTGGTCTTCACCAACACCCGCTCGCAAGCGGAGCTGTGGTATCAGCACCTGCTCGACGCACGGCCCGACTGGGCCGGCCTGATCGCGCTGCACCACGGCTCGCTGGACAAGGAAGTGCGCGACTGGGTCGAGCAAGGCCTGAAACAAGGCCAGCTGAAAGCCGTGGTCTGCACCTCCAGCCTCGACCTCGGCGTCGACTTCCTGCCGGTTGAACGCGTGCTGCAGATCGGCAGCGCCAAAGGCATCGCGCGGCTGCTGCAACGCGCCGGCCGCAGCGGCCACGCGCCGGGACGCGTTTCGCGGCTGACGCTGGTGCCGACCCACAGCCTGGAACTGCTGGAAGCGGCCGGCGCCAGGCAGGCGGTGGCGGAACGCGACATCGAGGCGCGCCCGGTGCCGGACAAGCCGCTCGACGTGCTGGTGCAGCACCTGGTGACGATCGCGCTGGGCGGCGGCTTCCGCTCCGAGGAACTGCTGGCCGAAGTGCGCACCGCCTGGTCCTACCGCGAGCTGCGCGACGATGAATGGCAATGGGCGCTGGACTTTGTCGCGCGCGGCGGGCAGACGCTGGCCGTGTATCCCGAATACCGCCGCGTGCTGCCGGACGACGACGGCGTCTACCGCGTGCCCGACGTCGCGCTGGGACGACGGCATCGGATGGGCATCGGCACCATCGTCTCCGAGTCGTCGCTGCAAGTGAAGTACCTGAGCGGCGGCCGGCTGGGCAGCGTCGAAGAAGGGTTCATTTCGCGGCTGCGCAAGGGCGATCATTTTTTGTTCGCCGGCCGCATCCTGGAATTCGTGCGCCTGCATGAAATGACCGCCTACGTGCGGCGCGCCACCGGCGCCAAGGGCGCGGTGCCGCGCTGGCAGGGCGGCAAGATGCCGTTGTCGTCGGAGCTGGCGCACGCGGCGCTGGAGCAGTTGCGGCTGGCCACGCTGGACCGCTACGACGGCCCGGAAATGCAGGCGCTCAAGCCGCTGCTGGCAATCCAGCAGCGCTGGTCGGCGCTGCCGACGCCGGACACCACGGTGGTCGAAAGCATGCACAGCCGCGAAGGGCGGCATCTGTTCATGTTCCCGTTCGCCGGCCGCGCCGTGCACGTGGGACTGGCCTCGCTGCTGGCCTATCGCGTCGGCCAGGTGACGCCGGTGACGTTCTCCATCGCCGTCAACGACTACGGCTTCGAGCTGCTGTCGCCACAGGAGCTGGACTGGGCCGCGCTGTTCAACGTCGGCCATGGTTCGCGTGCGTCGCTGTTCAGCACCGAGCATCTGCTGGAAGACGTGCTGGCCAGTCTCAACGCGACCGAGCTGTCGCAGCGGCGTTTCCGCGAGATCGCGCGCATCGCCGGGCTGGTGTTCCAGGGCTATCCGGGACAGCCGAAAAGCGCGCGGCAGTTGCAGGCGTCGTCGTCGCTGTTCTTCGCCGTGTTCAGCCAGCACGACGCCGGCAACCTGCTGCTGACGCAGGCGCAGCGCGAAGTGCTGGAGCAGGAGCTGGAACTGGGCCGCTTGCGCGCCACCTTGCAGGAGTTGCAGGCGCGACACCTGAGCTACCACGCCACCAAGCGCGCTTCGCCGTTCGGCTTCGCCTTGATGGTCGAACGTTTCCGCGAAAAACTCAGCACCGAGAAATTGTCCGACCGCGTGGCGCGCCTGGTGCGCGAGCTGGAAAAGGCTGCCGGTCCATGAGCGGCGCGCTGGCGGTGCGACTGGCGGGCGAGGAAGTGCTGCTGCTGGCGCAGAAAGCCCTGTACTGGCCGCGCGAGCGGATGCTGGTGATCGCCGACATCCATTTCGGCAAGGCGGCGTCGTTCCGCGCGCTCGGCGTGCCGGTGCCGGGCGGCACCACGCGCGCCAATCTGGATGCGCTGGACCATCTGCTGGCGCTGTATCCGACGCGGCAAGTGCTGTTCCTCGGCGACTTCCTGCACGCCAAGGCGGCGCACGCCGAAGCCACGCTGGCGGCGCTGACCGCCTGGCGGCTGTCGCATCCGGCGCTGCGGCTGATCCTGGTGCGCGGCAATCATGATCTGCATGCCGGCGATCCGCCGGCGCGGCTCGCCATCGACATGTTCGACGAGCCTTACCTACAGGCGCCGTTCGCGTTCTGCCATCATCCGGATCTGCCGGCTTCCGGCTATCTGATGGCCGGACACGTGCATCCGGTGTATCGCCTGCGCTCCGGTTGGGAGACCTTGCGGCTGCCGTGCTTTCTTGCCGGCGCCGGCGGCATCACGTTGCCGGCGTTCGGCGCCTTCACCGGCGGCCATCCGGTCGTCCCGGCACCCGGCGAGCGCGTTTTCGTTAGCAGCGGCGACACGGTACTGGAAGTACCTCTGTAAATCGTAACCGGTTCCCGGAATCGTCCTACGTCAGCAGCTACGCGCGTCCTATATTATGTGTCTGTGCTGTGCTCTACGATGGCTGCTCCTGTGACGCAAGCAGGGTATTCACCTTCGGGAGACACATCATGGCAACCAGTGATCAAGGCGGTAAAGGCAGCAAGCAGGGAGAAAAATCCGGCAGTCAACAAAGCGACACCAGCAAACGTGGCTTCGCTTCGATGGATCCGCAGCAGCAGCGCGAAATAGCAGCCGAGGGCGGCCGCGCGGCACATGAAAAAGGAACGGCGCACGAGTTCACCTCGGAAGAAGCGCGTCGTGCCGGCAGCATGAGCCACAAGAACGATACGCGCAGCAGCCAAAGCAGCAGCAGCGGCAGCGCGTCGCGCAGCGGCGGCAACAAGGGCAGCGCCAGCGATCAGGACGACGATGGCGGCGGCTCGGGCAATCGCGGCGGCTCCAGCCGTTCCGGCAGCTCCAAGCCGTAAGGCTTGGTAGTTCCAACCCGCAGGCTCCCCGCTTGCGGGTTATGGCGCGCTTCGACGATCAAAGGCAGATCGTCGTGTGCTTGCCGATATTGACCGGCGCGCGGCCGCTGACGGCGGCCTTGGCAAGATGGAACAGCTGCTTCATCTTGCTGGCGCTGGCGTCCCAGTATTCGGCCGATTCGATGCGCATCCGGATCAGCGCCAGGTGCGGATCATCGAGGCCGGCGGGGAACCAGGTGCGTGCCAACGGATTCCATAGTTCGCGCGCCTTGGCGCGGTCGCGCAGCAGATAGGCGCGGCCCGACACCGACAGATACAGGTTCTGCTCGGGATTGGAGAAGCTGACGTTGACCTGCGCGTGATGCGCCAGGTGCAGCGTGAACGCCGCCTCGTCGGAAGTAAAAAACCACATATTCCCCTCGTTGTCGATCTGCTGGCTGGTCAGCGGCCGGCTGGTCAGCACGTTTTCGTCGTCGGTGGTGGTGAACATGCCGAACCGCACATCCTTGATCTTGGTGGCGATGAGATTGATCTGGTCCTGTGAATACAGCGGCATGATGCGCCTCCGGAATAAAGTGTGAGGAATGGCTACACCATAGCCCAGCGCCGCGCGCTATTCTGTACGGAAGACCACGCTGGCGGACTCTGTGCTTTACATAATAGATACACAAGGGTTGTTGACTTCGCAAATGATAATCATTATCATTTATGTTTGTGCCCGGCTCAAGGGCCCCCGTTTATTCTTGAAGGAAGTCCATTGAGCGTACCGAACGCCAGTTCCGCCCGCAACGCCAGCCGCGCCGTCTGGCTGAAGAATCTGCACCAATGGCATTGGATCAGCTCGGCGCTTTGCCTGCTGGGCATGTTCTTGTTCAGCATCACCGGCATCACCCTGAACCACGCGTCGCAGATCGAGGCCAAGCCGGTCATCACCCGCAAGCTGGCGCAGCTGCCGGCGCCGCTGACCACGCAACTGCGCGACTACGCCGCCGCGCACGACGGCGCCAAGGAGCCGCTGCCGGCCGCCGCCGAGCAATGGCTCGACCAGAACTGGAAAGTGCAGGCCGGCGGCCGCGCGGCCGAATGGTCGGTCGATGAAATCTATCTGCCGCTGGCCAAGGCCGGCGGCGACGCCTGGGTGCGCATCGCGCTGGAGGACGGCGCGGTGGAATTCGAGAACACCGACCGTGGCTGGATCTCCTGGCTCAACGATGTGCACAAGGGCCGCAACACCGGCGCCGCATGGAACTGGTTCATCGACATTTTCGCCGGCGCCTGCCTGCTGTTCTGCATCACCGGATTACTGATTTTGAAGTTCCACGCGGCGAACCGGCCGTTCACCTGGCCGATGGTTGGCTTGGGCATTTTGATTCCCGTTGTAATTGCACTGCTGTTTATCCATTAATCTCACGACAGGTACTCCATGAAATTACGCTACTCCATCGCGCTTAGTCTGCCACTGGCCAGTGCATCGGCCATGGGCGCCGATCTGGCCCTCAAACTCGACGTTCCGCAGCTGAACGTGGCCGAATACCACCGCCCGTACATCGCCGCCTGGCTGGAGAACTCGGATCAGAAAGTGGTGGCCAACCTGGCCGTGTTGTACGACACCAAGAAGAAGGACAACGCCGGCTCCAAGTGGCTCAAGGACATGCGTCAGTGGTGGCGCAAGACCGGCCGCGACGTGGCGATGCCGCTGGACGGCGTCAGCGGCGCGACCAAGGCGCCGGGCGAGGCCACGCTGACCGTCGCCAAGGGCGCGCTGGACAAGCTGCCGGCCGGCCAGTACACGGTGATGGTGGAAGCGGCGCGCGAAGCGGGCGGGCGTGAAGTGGTCAAGGTGCCGCTGCAGTGGCCGCCGAAGTCGGCGCAGAACGTGAGCGGCCAGGGCAAGGAAGAACTGGGCGCCGTGGTTGTACAACTCAAACCGTAAGGCGGAGACATGTTGAAACTGAATAAAACCGTAGTCGCGCTGGCGCTGGCCGGCCTGTCCTTGAGCGCGCAGGCGCACAAGCCGTGGCTGCTGCCGTCGTCGAGCCAGGTCGAAGGCAAGGAAGCCTGGGTCACGGTCGACGCCGCCATCTCCGAAGGCCTGTTCGACATCGACCACCAGCCGCTGAAGTTGGACGGCATCGTCGTCAACGGTCCGGACGGCGGCAAGCTGGAACTGCAAAACGTCAACAACGGCAAGCTGCGCAGCACCTTCGACCTGAAGCTGCCGAAGCCGGGCACCTACAAGATCGAGCTGGTGTCGAAGAGCGTGTTCGGCAGCTACAAGAACAAGGAAGGAGAGACCAAGCGCTTCCGCGGCAGCGAGGAATCGCTGGCCAAGGATGTGCCGGCCGATGCGACCGAGGTGAAATTGTCGCGCATGCAAAGCCGCCTGGAGACTTTCGTCTCGACCGGCGAGCCGGACATGGCGGTGTTCAAGCCGACCGGCGTCGGCCTGGAGATGGTGCCGGTCACCAATCCGACCGAACTGCGCGTTGGTGAAAAGGTCACCTGGCGTTTCCTGTTGGACGGCAAGCCGGCGGCCAACCAGGGCGTCAGCCTGATTCCGGGCGGCGTCAAATATCGCGGCACGCTGGGCGAGATCCGCAAGAACACCGACGCCAAGGGCGAGCTGACGCTGGAACTGCCGGCGGCCGGCATGTACATGGTCAGCAGCAGCTGGCCGGCGGCCACGCCGCCGGTGCCGGGCCAACCGCCGGCGATGGCGCCGCGCCGCGTCAGCTACGCGGCCGTGGTCGAGATCCTGCCGGAATAAGGTCCGCATGCGCCGGGTACTCCTGCCTCATCATATTTCCGAAGACCCGGCGCCGGCAGGCGGTGCGATCCGCGACTACGCGGGCCGCAGCATGGGCACCAGTTGGTCGGTGCGGCTGGTGGCCGCGCCGGACAACGCGTTGCTGGATCTTCAGCAGGGGCTGCAGGCGCAGCTCGATTCCATCGTGGCCGAGATGAGCCACTGGGAAGCCGAGTCCGACCTGGGCCGCTTCAACCGCGCCCCGGCCGGCGGCTGGCAAGTCTTGCCGCCGGCTTTTTTCGATGTGCTGTCGTTCGCGATGGGCGTGGCGCGCGATTCCGTCGGCGCTTATGACCCGTGCGCCGGCGCGCTGGTCAACCTGTGGGGCTTCGGCCCGCACGGGCGTTTCGACCAGCCCGATTTCATTCCCCCTTCCGCACAACGGATCGCCGACGCGCGCGCCCAACTGGCGGCGCAGCCGGTGGTGCTGGAGCCGGGCAGCCGCCGCGCTTTGCAGCCGGGCGGCGTGCAGCTGGATCTGTCGGCCGTGGCCAAGGGCTACAGCGTCGATCGGCTGGCATATTTTCTTAAAACCCAAGGTGTGCGGCATTACGTGGTCGAAGTCGGCGGCGAGTTGCGCGGCGCCGGCGTCAAGCCGGACGGGCAACCGTGGTGGGTGGCGCTGGAGCAGGTCACCGATGCCGATGCCGGCGTCAGCCAGCCCGACGAGCTGGTGCTGGCGCTGCACGGCCTGGCGGTCGCCACCTCGGGCGACTACCGCCGCTATTTCGAGCTGGATGGACGGCGCTACTCGCACACCATCGACCCGCGCAGCGGCATGCCGATCGCCAACGACCTGGCCTCGGTCACCGTGGTGCACGCGCAATGCATGGCGGCCGACGCCTGGTCGACCGCGCTGACCGTGCTGGGCTGCGAGCAAGGCTTGCGCCTGGCCGAGCGGCAGGGACTGGCGGCGCGCTTCGTCGTCCGCGACGCCGACGGCGGTTTCACCGAACACATGAGCACCCATTTACGCGGCATGCTAGACGAATGATCTGGACCAACGACCCCACCCGACTCATGCTGGTGGCCGGCTTCGGCGTGAGTTACGCGCTGGTATGCCTGGCGCCGTACCTGCGCACGCGCCGCAAGCGTCTTGCCGCGCAACGCGCCAAGGCGGAGGCCGCAGCCTCGCCCGGCTGGATCATCGCCTACGCCAGCCAGACCGGCAACGCCGAAGAATTGGCGGGACAAACGCTGGCCACCTTGAAGCTGGCCGGCATCCCGGCGCAACTGAGCGAACTGTCCGAACTGTGCGCCGAGGATCTGCTGCGCGCCGAACGCGTGCTGTTCCTGGTCAGCACCTACGGCGAAGGCGATGCGCCCGACGCGGCGGCCGCCTTTTCGGGCCGGCTGATGACGCAGGGCTTGCCGCTGCCGCAGCTGCACTACGCGGTGCTGGCGCTGGGCGACAGCGCCTATGCGCACTACTGCGGCTTCGGCCGCGCGCTGGATCAGTGGTTGCAGGAGCAGGGCGCGCAAAGCCTGTTTCCGCGCATCGAAGTCAACCGCAGCTCGGCCGAGGCGATCGGGCAATGGCGGCAGCAGCTCAGCCATCTGGCCGGCACCAGCGACGCGCCGGACTGGAGCGCGCCCGCGTTCGACGACTGGCGGCTGGTGGAGCGGGTGCAACTGAATGCCGGCAGCGCCGGCGCGCCGGTCTACCATCTGGAGCTGGAGCCGCTGGACGGCGCGTTGCCGGCCTGGCAATCGGGCGACCTGGTGCAGGTCGCCGCGCCGGCCGACCCGTCGCGCGCGCGCGAATACTCGATCGCCTCGATTCCGGCCGACGGCCGCGTGCATCTGCTGGTGCGGCTGCATACGCATGAGGACGGCAGCCACGGCGTCGCCTCCGGCTGGCTGACGCAACAGGCGGCGGTGGGGCAGGCGGTGCAACTGCGTTTGCGCCAGCACCGACGCTTCCGCCTGGAGGACAACGCGCAGCGTCCGTTGATCCTGATCGGCAACGGCAGCGGCATCGCCGGCCTGCGCGGCCATCTGAAAGCGCGCGCGCTGGCGGGACAGGGCCGCAACTGGCTGCTGTTCGGCGAGCGCAACGCGGCGCACGATTACCACTATCGCGCCGAACTGGATGCGTGGCGGCGCGACGGCATGCTGGAGCAACTCGACATGGTGTTTTCGCGCGACCAGCCTGAGCGGCTGTATGTGCAGACCCGTCTCGCCGAGCAGGCGGAAGCGGTGCGGGCCTGGGTGGCGCAAGGCGCCGCGATCTACATCTGCGGCAGCCTCGACGGCATGGCCGCCGGCGTCGACGAGGCCTTGGCCGCAGCTCTGGGCCGCGAAGCGCTGGACGATCTGGCCGCAGCCGGCCGCTACCGCCGCGACGTCTACTAGCAATTAGGTGTCAGTGCCGACATTCGGACATCGGCGGAACTTTCTGGCGTGCGGAAGTTCCGCCGATGTCCGAATGTCGGCACTGACACCGACACCGGTGGGGGATTTAGTCGGCGCTGGCTTGTTCCAGGCCGCGCGCCAGGCTGCTGATGCTGGGGTTGTCGATGAAGACGCAACGCTTGCCGGTGCGCTTGCAATAGTCCTTCACCCGCCAGTAGGCGCTGTGGCTGATGCAGCCGGTCTGGCAGATCACCAGGTCGGCCGCCGCGAGGCTGGCGTCGAGGCGGTTGGCGTTGTCCTCCAGCCCGCCGTCGTGGTGCGCGAATTGCGCGCCTTCGCGTTCGATCAGCTCGCGATACGTGGCGACGTTGCCGCTGCGGCCGCCCACGCATAGCACCGATCTGTCGTTCAGACGCAACGGCATCTTCATGACGTGCTCGACCACCTGGCGCGTTTCTTCCTGGATCGGCGCCGGCGGTTCGGCGCTGCGCGTTAGTTCCAGCTTGAGCTCGGCGATCTGGTTGCGCATCGCGCGTTCCCGTTCCTCCATCTGCACCAGGCGCTCGGCCAGCTTGGAGCGCGCGTCCAGGCCGGGGATCGATTCTCGCAGTTGCTCCAACTCGGTCTTCAGCGAGTCGATCATGCTGTCCTTGCCGACCGCTTGCGCGCGCAATTGCATCAGCTGCGCGGCGTGTTTTTCGGAGTCGGCGCTTTTCTCCGCCAGTAAGGCGGCGGCGCGCTGCTGCGCCTTGGACAGGTCGTGCGCCAGGCGTTTGTTTTCTTCCAGCGTGGCGTTGAATTTGTTGATGTCGGCGCGCACGCAGGCGCCGGCCTGGTGCTGCACCATGTGCAGGTCGCGGCACATCTGCTCTTCCAGCTCGGAGGTGCAGCGCGGGTGCGTCAGGCCAGCCCAGAAGGCGCCGGCGACGTCGCCGTTGGCGACCGCGATGCGCCACATTTCGCCGACCTGCTCGCTGGTCTTGGCGGCGCGGAAACGCAACAGCACGGCGGCGTAGCGGCGTTCCAGTTCTTTCTGTAGCGCTTCCGACAGGCGGTTGCGGCTGCCGCATTCGGTGACCGCGCCGACGTGCACTTCATAGTCGTCGGCCAGCACCTTGCCGCTGGTGACTTTGTCGACCAGCTTGCGCAGCACGCCCATCGGAATGCCGACCCCGACCAGCGGGCAGTGGCAGGCATGGCCCAGTTCCCACAGCCGGCGCCGGCGCGAGGCGTGCGCTTCCTGTTGCCCGGCCAGCACGCTCATGACGTTGCTGATGACCGGCTTGATGACTTGCTGGGTCGCGGTCTGCTCGGCGGGACGGGTCGGCCCGGCGGTGCCCGCGACCTGCGGCATGGCGGCGGCGATGATCGCCGCCAGTGGATCGTGTTTCTCGCACATGGGGGACGCTCCGCTTAGGCTGTGGCTGGAGCGGTACGGGCCCGCGCCATGATGCGGCTGAGGAAATTGGTCTTTTCCTGTTCGTGCATATTGCGCTCGACCACGCCGGCCCATTGCTCGGACAGTTGCTGGCAGGTGGCGCTCAGCACCGGCGCCAGATCGGGCAGGCTGGCCAGCGCTTTCAGGTGGCGTTCGATGACCGATGCCAGCTTCACACAGCCGCTGGCGTCGTCGTTGCCGGCCATGTAGTGCGACATCAGGTGCAGCACTGCGGACAGCATCAGTTCTGGATTGTGTCCGCCGTGGGTCGGGGCGAGAAAAATCGGATTGCTACGGTCTATGGCCATCAGACGCTCCTGATTGAAGAGTGGAGAGGGTGGCTGGCGGTTTGGCTGGCTGCTCAGGGGAGTGGGCGCGGCGGCGCCCTTTTAACGCACAGTTAAGCGGTGAGAATCAGCTTGTTCAGCTGGGTGATGCGCAGGCGGTAGATCCGGCCCGCATGTTCGATTTCGAGCTCGCGGCCGGACTCCATCAGGCCGGCGGTGGTGACGCGCTTGACCGGAACGATGGCCTGCATCGACGCGGTGTGGGCTGGACGGGCGCTGATGGCCGGCGGCGTGGCGGGGACGGTCGTGGTCATGGTCGTTTTCTCCTTAAATAAGAATGATTCGTATTTGCATTCATTATTGTGGATGCAAGGGCGGAATGCAAGCGTTATTTGATACGTAATGATCAGGAGAACGAAAAAAAGGCCCGGCGGAAGACCGGGCCCAAGGCTGGGTTATACAAAGCGGTTTACAGTGCGGCCAGCAATTGGGCCGGGGCGATGGTTTCGCCCTTGGTCTTGGCGGTCGCCTGCTGCTTGGCGCGGGTGCGCGACGGCGGCAGCCGGCGCAGCGTTTTCAGCGCCTCCGCATCCTTGATGCCGATGGTGCGCTGGTCCACGCTGATCAGACCGATCTCGTTGAAGGCCGACAAGGTGCGGCTGACGGTTTCCAGCGTCAACCCCAGATAGCTGCCGATTTCGTGGCGCGTCATGCGCAGGTTGAACAGCTTGCTCGAATAGCCCATCTGGGAGAAGCGCTCGGCCAGCGCCACCAGGAAGCGCGCCACCCGCGCCTCGGCGCTGAGCGCGCCCAGCATGCCGATCATCGCCTGTTCCCGCACCAGCTCGCGGCTCATGACGCCGTACATCATGTTTTCCAGCTCCAGGTGGACGCGGCCGAGCGCGGTCAGCTTCTTGAACGGCAGCAGGATCAGGTCGCAGTCGGACAACGCCACCGCCTCCGACGAGTAGTGGCGGGTGTGGATGCCGTCGACGCCCAGCATGTCGCCCTTCATCGGGAAGCTGAGCACCTGCTCGTTGCCGAACTCGTCGATCAGCACCGTCTTGAGGAAGCCGGAGTTGACGATGTATAAGGTGTCGAACGGTTGGCCGATGGTGTGGATGCGCTGGCCGGTCTTGAACTGCACGTGCTGGAACAGCAATTCCTCGGTGGTCACCGAACAGGCGGCCGGGATGTGCAGCAGATCGCAGACCTCTTTCAGGTTCGACCACAGCCGCCCCTGACGCTGGCGGCCGGCTTCCATCGACGATGACTGCATGGTCGCCGTCGTGGATGGACGAATTTCAGACGTTTGCGTGGACAGCATAATCATCTCCTGTAGACAGGTATTGCTATTCGTAGGGTCGGTACTGGTGCCGTGCGGAATCCTGCTGCGAATGCTGTAGCCATGCAGCATGAATCGATGGTTTCAGTATGCCAACAGGAGGGGGAGATAGATATCAGCAATAGCTGAATATGGACGTAGGAGCCAGCGCAGCATTGTAGGAATCTTCCTACTGCCCAGTCTGGTCCTCAGGTTTTAAACGGGGATAACAGCCGATGGGCGACGGCATATTGCACCATCTCCGAGAGGGAATTCATGCCCATCTTCTGCATGATGCGGGTTTTGTGGGTGCTGACGGTTTTGACGCTGAGGTGCAGGCTGTTGGCGATCTCGGTGATCGACTTGCCGGCGACCAACAGCGAAAACACTTCGAACTCGCGGTCCGACAGCTGTTTATGCAACAAACTCTCGTTCGGCATCATGATGTTCAGCGCCAGCTGCTCCGCCACCTCGGTGCTGATGTACGGGCGGCCCGAGGCCACCTTGCGGATCGCGCCTACCAGCTGGGTGCCGGCGCTTTCCTTGGTCAGGTAGCCCTGGGCGCCGGCGCGGATGGCGCGCACCGCGTACTGCTCCTCCTCGTGCATGGTGAGGATCAGGATCGCCAGCTTGGGCGCCTCGGCCTTGATCTGGCGAATCAGGTCGACGCCGCTGCGGCCGGGCATCGACAAGTCCAGCAACAGCAGGTCGAAGCCGCCCTGGCGCACGTGGCCGAGCACCTCGAAGCCGTCGATGGCCTCGCCTACGATGTCGATGTCCGGGGCGCCGTCGAGTATGCGCTTGAGACCCTCACGCATGATGGTGTGGTCGTCCGCGATGACTATACGAATCATAGGAAGGGGCTGCTATCGAAAGTGATTAAGAGTAAAAGGTGTTGCGTTTGAATCAACCCGCGAATGTTACTATAAAAAGTATGAAACTTACTTTTTATTTGCGGTTGGCTCTTTGATCAGGCGGTGCACCAGCACCGGTATCCTGGAATGGGACAGCACCTTGTTGGTTACACTGCCCAGCAAGAGTTGGCCCCAGCCGCTGCGTCCGTGCGAGCCCATGAAGATCAGGTCGCAGCCGTTGCTCTGCGCCACATCGACGATTTTCAGCGCCGCGCTTTCGGCGAACGCGGTCATGGTTTCGCAGCGCACGCCGCGCCGGGCGCAGGAGTCGACCACGTCCTGGGTGTGCTCGGCGCCGGCGCGCCGCATGGCGGCGCGGTATTCGTCCTCGCTGGGATAGCTGGGGGGAATGATCTCGACGTAGATCGGGTACTGGTACTCGGGCGCCACGAACAGCGCCAGCACCTCGGCGCCGAGCTGCTCGGCGAAGGTGACGCCGGCGCAGGCGGTTTTGCTGGAGACGGCGGAACCGTCGGTCGTGATCAAGATTTTGCTATACATGGTCAATCTCCTTTTCAAACCCCGCGTCACGGTTTCATTGTAGTCGCGATTTACATTATTGTTAGTATGGAAAGACTTGATGTTTATCAAATAAAACAGCTTTATACTGTGGCCAGAGTGTGTACATTTCGACTTCGCGCCGGGTTTTTTTTGCATTCAGGCACTACTTTTGTGTCTCAGGCGTACTTTGGCGATCTATCCAATGTTAGTATCTGCAAATACGATAGAACAGTAAACTTGCTGGCGAAGCGCGTCCCATCGCCGGCTGGTTTAGGCAGCAATTTTGACAAATTATGGAGAAGCAGGAATTATGACTAACGCCGCTGATGATTTCGACGCATTATTTGAAGAAGTGTCTGCTCAGAGCAAGACCGCAGCGTCCGCTCCAGCGCCTGCCCCAGCACCGGCCGCCGCTGCGGAAGATGACCTGGAAAGCCTGTTTGATCAAGTAGCGTCGGCCCGTCCCGCCGCCGCCGCACCGGCCCCGGCCCCGGCGCCCGCTCCGGCCGCCGCAGCCGCCGCCGAGCCGGCCGAAGGCGAAGAGGGCGGCGACAAGCCGATGTTCGAGCGCTTGGGCGGCATCGTGCGCCTGTTGCACGATTCGCTGCGCGAACTCGGCTACGACAAGGCGCTGACCGAGGCCTCGACCCAGATCAACGACGCCCAGGACCGCCTGGAATACGTCGCCACGCTGACCGAACAGGCCGCCAACAAGGTGCTCAACACGCTGGACGAAGGCATGCCGGCCCAGGACGTGTTGTCGAAACAATCGAAGGACATGGAAACCCGCTGGGCCGAGCTGTTCGCCGGCAAGCTGAGCCTGGACCAGTTCAAGCAACTGGCCGGCGACTCGCAGGCCTTCGCGGTCGCGGTGTCGGCCGCCACCGAGTCGGAAAAGGCCCGCTTGCTGGAAATCATGATGGCCCAGGATTTCCAGGACATCACCGGCCAGCTGATCAAAAAAGTGGTGAACATCACCAAGACCGTCGAGCACGAACTGGCGGAGCTGTTGCGCGACAACGCGCCGCCGGCGGTGCGCGAGAAGATTGCACAAAAAGAAGTGTCCCTGATGTCCGGCCCATCGGCTCCAGCCGTGGCGTTGAACCAGGACAATGTCGACGACCTGCTTGCTGATCTGGGATTCTAATGGACGATATGCTCAAGGATTTCGTCGTCGAGGCGATGGATCTTGCGGTCAATGTGGAAGAGCATCTGCTGCGGCTCGAACGCGACCCGGACAATAAGGAAACACTGAACGCCGTCTTCCGCTCCTTCCATACGATCAAGGGCGGCGCCGGTTTCATGGGCCTGCCGGCGATGGTCACCGCCTGCCACCTGACCGAGAACCTGTTCGACGCGCTGCGCACCGGCGCCGCGCCGGTCACGCCGCTGGCGATCGAGGCGGCGCTGCAAGCGTCGGGCTTCGTCGCCGACCAACTCGCCGAATTGAGCAACGGCGCCGAGCCGGACAGCCTGCCGGCGCTGCCGAAGGACCTGGAGGTCCTGCTGACCGACGCCATCGAAGGCAAGACCCAGGCGGCGCCGGCCAAGCCGGCCGCCGCCGCCCCGGTAGCGGCCCCGGCGCCGGTCGCCGCCCCGGTCGCGGTCGCCGCCGTGGCCGCGCCATCCGCCGCCCCGTCCGCAGGCGGCCTGGATTGGGAAGGCATGTATGAGGCCGTAATGCCGGCCGGCAGCTACACCCGCCCTGCGGTGGCTGCGGTCGCCGCGCCGGTGGCCGCCCCGTCGGCGCCGATTCCGGCCGCCGAACTCGCGGCCGTGGCCGCCGCCGTGCAGGTCGCGCCGGCGACCCGCGTGCGCGAGCCCAGCGAAAAGCGCGAAGAGCGTCCGCACGCCGCGCCGGCCAAGGAAGAATCGATCCGCGTCGACGCCGTCAAGCTCGACGCGCTGCTGGAAGTGGCCGGCGAATCGGTGCAGGCCGCCAACCAGGCCGCCGTGTTGCTGGAACGCTTGCTGCAATTCAAATTCGAGGGCCAGGCCCAGACGCTGATGGCGACGCTGGCGGAAACGCTGGAACGCGCCTCGCGCTACTCCACCGAACTGCAGCGCGCCACGCTGGCGACCCGCATGCAGCCGGTCGGCCGCCTGTTCCAGAAATTCCCGCGCCTGGTGCGCGAGCTGGCCAAGGACTTGGGCAAGGACGTCGAACTGACCATCGAAGGCGCGGAGACCGAAGTCGACCGCGTGGTGGTGGACAGCCTGTACGATCCGCTGGTGCACATGCTGCGCAACTCGCTGGACCACGGCGTCGAATCGCCGGAGGACCGCCTGGCCGCCGGCAAGCCCGCCAAATCCTACATCTCGCTGAAAGCGTGGCAGGAAGCCAACAGCGTCATGATCGTGCTGCAGGACGACGGCAAGGGCATGGATCCGGTGGTGCTGCGCGCCAAGGCCCAGCAAAAGGGCCTGATCAGCGAATCGGCCAACCTGAGCAACGACGAATGCTTCCAGCTGGTATTCTTGCCGGGTTTCTCGACCAAGGAAGTGGCGTCCAGCGTCTCCGGACGCGGCGTCGGCATGGACGTGGTCAAGACCGCCGTCGAGAAGAACCGTGGCGCCATCCATATCGAATCGTCGCTGGGCAAGGGCACCAAGTTCGCCATCCGCCTGCCGATCGAGTTGTCGATCGTGCCGACCATGCTGGTCTCGACCTCGGGCGCCGCGCTGGCGCTGCCGATGGCCGTGGTGCAGCGCGTGGTCGAGCTGCCGGAAGTGTTCATGGAAGTCGGCGGCGCGCCGGTGCTGAAGGACCAGGGCCGCCCGCTGCCGGTGCGTTCGCTGGCCGACTCGCTGGGCTACGAGAGCTGCCGCGAGAAGGTGGGCATTGTTGTCGCCGCGCCACAACCGTACATCCTGGCGGTGGAAGCGGTCGACGGCACCGCCGACCTGGTGATCAAACCGATGACCGCGATTACCGTCGAGGGCATCACCGGCACCGCCCGTTCCGCCGAAGGCGAACTGGTGCTAGTGGTGGGCCTATCCTTCCTAATGGACGGATGTCGAGGTAGTGTACGCATGGCGGCCTAGTCGAAAAGACAAGGCCAGTAAGCCCAAAAGCCTGCGTCCACGCAGGCTTTTTTTTCACCGTTTTTAAAGGAGTCATTCTGGTTGCAACGACGCGCGGAACCGCGCCGGCTCACGAGGCCGGGGCGGCGGCGGCCGCGGTCGGCTTGCACACTATGGCATAATCGAAGTGGATCACTCACACAAGCAGTAGCTGGAAGCACACATCATGATGAAGACGCTCTACGACAAACTCTGGGAATCCCACGTGGTCAAGGCCGAGGAAGACGGCACCACCATCCTGTACATCGACCGCCACCTGGTGCACGAAGTGACCAGCCCGCAGGCTTTCGACGGCCTGCGCGCCGCCGGCCGCCAGCCGTGGCGCATCTCGGCCAACCTGGCGGTGGCCGACCACAACGTGCCGACCACCTCGCGCGCCGAGGGCATCGCCGATCCGGTCTCGCGCCTGCAGGTCGAGACGCTGGACAACAACGCCAAGGCCTACGGCCTGACGTATTTCAACATGAACGACAAGCGCCAGGGCATCGTCCACGTGATCGGGCCGGAGCAGGGCGCGACCCTGCCGGGCATGACCGTGGTCTGCGGCGACTCGCACACCTCGACCCACGGCGCCTTCGGCGCGCTGGCGCACGGCATCGGCACCTCGGAAGTCGAGCACGTGCTGGCGACCCAGACGCTGCTGCAAAAGAAATCCAAGGCGATGCTGGTGCAGGTCGACGGCGCGCTGCCGGCCGGCGTCACCGCCAAGGACGTGGTGCTGGCCATCATCGGCAAGATCGGCACCGCCGGCGGCACCGGCTACTGTATCGAGTTCGGCGGTTCGACCATCCGCGCGCTGTCGATGGAAGGCCGGATGACGGTGTGTAACATGGCGATCGAGGCGGGCGCGCGCGCCGGCATCATCGGCGTCGACGACACCACCATCACCTACGTCAAGGGCCGGCCGTTTTCGCCGGCCGGTCCGCACTGGGACCGCGCGGTCGAGTACTGGCGCACGCTGCATTCCGACGCCGGCGCGAAATTCGACCTGGTGGTCACGCTCAACGCGGCCGAGATCAAGCCGCAGGTGACCTGGGGCACCTCGCCGGAAATGGTGACCGCGATCGACGGCCGGGTGCCGGATCCGGACCTGGAAAAAGACAGCGTCAAACGCGACGCGATGGAAAAGGCGCTGGTCTACATGAACCTGAAGCCGAACACCGCGATCGCGGACATCCGCATCGACAAGGTGTTCATCGGTTCCTGCACCAACTCGCGCATCGAGGACTTGCGCGCCGCCGCCGACGTGGTGCGCGGCAAGCACCGCGCCTCCAACGTCAAGTTGGCGATGGTGGTGCCGGGCTCGGGCCTGGTCAAGGACCAGGCGGAACGCGAAGGGCTGGACCGCATTTTCAAGGATGCCGGCTTCGAGTGGCGCGAACCGGGCTGCTCGATGTGCCTGGCGATGAACGCCGACCGCCTGGAACCGGGCGAGCGCTGCGCCTCCACCTCCAACCGTAATTTTGAAGGACGCCAAGGACAAGGCGGACGCACCCATCTGGTGTCTCCCGCGATGGCCGCGGCAGCCGGTATCGCCGGCCACTTCGTCGACGTACGCGCTTTGCGCTGATCTCAATCATCCTCCGAGACCTATCATGAAAAAACTGATCGCACTGAGCATCCTCGCCTTCGTACTGACCGGCTGCAACACCATCGCCGGCATGGGCAAGGATGTGCAGAAAGCCGGCCAGGCGGTGCAGGGCGCCGCCGGCCATTGATACCCGACTTTTATAAAGCATTATGGATAAATTTACGATCTACGAAGGACTGGTGGCCCCGCTCGACCGCGCCAATGTCGACACCGACGCCATCATTCCGAAGCAATTCCTGAAGTCCATCCACCGCACCGGCTTCGGCCCGAACCTGTTCGACGAATGGCGCTACCTGGACCACGGCGAACCCGGCATGGACAACAGCCGCCGTCCGCTGAACCCGGACTTCGTGCTGAACGAAGCGCGCTATCAAGGCGCCTCGATCCTGCTGACCCGCAAGAACTTCGGCTGCGGCTCGTCGCGCGAGCACGCGCCGTGGGCGCTGGACCAGTACGGCTTCCGCGCCATCATCGCGCCGTCGTTCGCCGACATCTTCTTCAACAACTGCTACAAGAGCGGCTTGCTGCCGATCGTCATTCCCGAAGCGCAGATCGATCATCTGTTCAATGAAGTCAAGGCCTTCCCCGGTTACCGTCTGGTGGTCGACCTTGAACAGCAGCGCATTTCCACCAGTAACGGCAGCGTCTCCTATCCCTTCGAGATCGACGCCTTCCGCAAATATTGCCTGATGAACGGGCTCGACGATATCGGCCTGACGCTGCGTCACGCCGACGTTATCCGCGACTTCGAAGAGCGTCATCTGGCAAGCCAGCCCTGGCTGGCCAACGTCATCTAACAGATCGAATTCTATGAAAATTGCTATCCTCCCGGGCGACGGTATCGGCCCGGAAATCGTCGCACAAGCCGTCAAGGTATTGAACGTGCTGGGCGAAAAGTTTGAGCTGGAAACCGCGCCGGTCGGCGGCGCCGGCTACGCCGCCCACGGCCATCCGCTGCCGGAAGGCACGCTGGCGCTGGCCAAGGCCGCCGACGCGGTGCTGTTCGGCGCCGTCGGCGACTACCAGTACGACAAGCTGGATCGTCCGCTGCGTCCGGAGCAGGCCATCCTCGGCCTGCGCAAGAACCTGGGCCTGTTCGCCAACCTGCGGCCGGCGATCCTGTATCCGGAACTGGCCGGCGCCTCGACGCTGAAGCCGGAAGTGGTGTCCGGACTGGACATCCTGATCATCCGCGAACTGACCGGCGACATTTATTTCGGCCAGCCGCGCGGCGTGCGCGAATGCCCGGACGGTCCGTTCAAGGGCCAGCGCGAAGGCTTCGACACGATGCGCTATGCGGAAGGCGAAATCCGCCGCATCGCCCATGTGGCGTTCCAGGCGGCGCAGAAGCGCGACAAGCGCCTGACCAGCGTCGACAAGGCCAATGTGCTGGAGACCTTCCAGTTCTGGAAGGACATCGTCACCGACGTGCACAAGGAATATCCGGACGTGGCGCTGGAGCACATGTATGTCGACAACGCCGCGATGCAGCTGGTGCGCGCGCCGAAAAAGTTCGACGTCATCGTCACCGGCAATATGTTCGGCGACATCCTGAGCGACGCGGCGGCGATGCTGACCGGGTCGATCGGCATGCTGCCGTCGGCTTCGCTTGACGCCAACAACAAGGGCTTGTACGAGCCGTCGCACGGTTCGGCGCCGGACATCGCCGGCAAGGGCATCGCCAATCCGCTGGCGACGATCCTGTCGGCCGCGATGATGCTGCGCTTCTCGCTGAACAAGGCGGAACAGGCCGACCGCATCGAGACCGCCGTCAAGCAGGTGCTGGCCCAGGGCCTGCGCACCGCCGACATCTACGAGGCCGGCACCACCAAGGTGGGCACGGAAGAGATGGGCAACGCTGTGGTCAAAGCGCTCGCATAAAAATTTTAGACAAGGAAGAGCAACATGAAATTAGTAGGCTTGGTAGGTTGGCGCGGTATGGTCGGTTCGGTCCTGATGCAGCGCATGCAGGAAGAGGGCGATTTCGCCCACATCGAACCGGTGTTCTTCACCACCTCGAATCCGGGCGGCAACGCGCCGGCGATGGCTAAGAACGAAACCAAACTGAAAAGCGCGACCGACATCGACGAACTGAAAAAGTGCGAGATCATCATCTCGTGCCAGGGCGGCGACTACACCACCGAAGTGTTCCCTAAACTGCGCGCCGCAGGCTGGAACGGCTACTGGATCGACGCCGCGTCGACGCTGCGCATGGAAAAAGACGCCGTCATCGTGCTGGACCCGGTCAACCTGAACGTCATCAAGGACGCGCTGGGCAAGGGCGTGAAGAACTACATCGGCGGCAACTGCACCGTGTCGTGCATGCTGATGGGCCTGGGCGGCTTGTTCCAGCACAACCTGGTCGAGTGGATGACCTCGATGACGTACCAGGCGGCATCGGGCGGCGGCGCGCAGCACATGCGCGAGCTGCTGACCCAGTTCGGCACCATCAACAGCTCGGTCAAGCATTTGCTGGACGATCCGGCCTCGGCCATCCTGGAAATCGACCGCCAGGTGCTGGCGACCCAGCACGGCCTTTCCGCCGAAGAGACCAAGCAGTTCGGCGCGCCGCTGGCCGGCAACCTGATCCCGTGGATCGACAAGGACCTGGGCAACGGCCAGTCGAAGGAAGAGTGGAAGGGCGGCGCCGAGACCAACAAGATCCTCGGCCTGGGCGCGGACTTCGGTTCCAAAGCCATCCCGGTCGACGGCCTGTGCGTGCGCATCGGCGCGATGCGCAGCCATTCGCAGGCGCTGACCATCAAGCTGAAAAAAGATGTGCCGATCGACGAGATCCACGACATCATCGCCGCCAACAACCAGTGGGTGAAGGTCATCCCGAACACCCGCGAAGCGTCGGTGACCGGCCTGTCGCCGGCCGCCGCCACCGGCAGCCTGTCGATCCCGGTCGGCCGCCTGCGCAAGATGAGCATGGGTGACGATTACCTGTCCGCCTTCACCGTCGGCGACCAGTTGCTGTGGGGCGCGGCCGAACCGCTGCGCCGCATGCTGCGCATCGTGCTGGACGCGTAACCCGCACAGCGACAAAAGGGTCGGACCCCGTACGGGGTCCGACCCTACGACTGATCGGCCTGCAATTGTTACAGCAGAAGGGGTTTTCTCTATGTGCTCTCATAGGGAAAACCCCTTTTTTTGGTTTAAAGTAGGCATAGACGTTACACATGTTCATGTATCACTAGAGAAACACCGTGCAAAGCTTGCATGCTCCTGTGCATGATGATATGTTGGTATATCTGGGAAAGTAACATTTTCCCTCTGACAACCTACTGCCGCCCACTATGTCTGTAAACACTCGCTCCAGCATCGTTTCGTTCGCGTTGAAAACCCTCACCGGCGCGGTAGCCAGCGCGGTGCTGGTGGCCGCCACGGCCAACGCGGCGGGACTCGGCAAGCTGACCGTCATGTCCTCGCTGGGCCAGCCGCTGCGAGCGGAGATCGAACTGACCGCCGTCACCGCCGAGGAAGCCGGCGCCCTGGTCGCCAAGCTGGCGCCGGTCGAGGCCTTCCGCACCGCGAACATCGACTTCAATCCGGCGCTGATGTCGCTGCGCTTCGAGGTCGACCAGCGCAACGGGCGGCAAATCATCCGCGTCAGCTCCACCCAGCCGATCAACGAGCCGTTCGTCGACATGCTGCTGGAACTGAACTGGACCGGCGGCCGCATGGTCCGCGAGTACACCTTCCTGCTGGATCCGCCCGACATCCGCAACGCGCAGCCGCCGCAAGTGGCCGCGCCGGTGGACCTGGGCGGCCGCGTGCCGGCGCCGGTGCAGACCCCGGCGCCGGTGGTGAGCCAGGCGCCGTCGGCGCCGGTGCGCCAGCCGCAGCCGCAACAAGCGTCGCCGCAACCGCAACAGACACAGCCGCAGCCGCAGCCGGCCCCGGCCAAGCGCGCCGCAAGCGAGTATGCCGTCAAGTCGGGCGACAACCTGAGCCGCATCGCCAGCCAGGTCAAACCGGCCGACGTGTCGCTGGACATGATGCTGGTGGCGCTGTATCGCGCCAATCCTGAAGCGTTCAGCGGCAACAATATGAACCGCCTGAAGTCGGGCCAGATCCTGGCCGTGCCGGATTCCGACGCGATCCGCAGCAGCGCGCCGGAAGGCGAGGCGCGCGGCGTGGTGGTCGCGCACGCGGTCGATTTCAACGCCTACCGCGCCAAGCTGGCCGGCCAGGTCGCCAACAGCACCCCGGCCAAGGAGCCGGAAACCTCGCAGAACGTGTCGGGCAAGATCACCGCCAAGGTGGAAGAGAAGCCGAACGCGGTCAACGCCGCCAAGGATAAGCTGACGCTGTCCAAGGCCACGCCGAGCGCGCCGGTCGAAGGCAAGACCGGCCAGGCGGCCGAGGAAGACAAGGTCGCCAAGCAGAAGCAGGCGGAGGAGGCCGCCGCGCGCGTCAAGGAGCTGGAAAAGAACGTCAACGACCTCGAAAAATTGATGGCCGTGAAGAGCAAGGCGGCGGCCGAGGTCAAGCCGCCGGTGGCCGCCGCGTCGGCCGAGGCCAGCGTCCCGGTCGAGCCGCCGAAGCCGAAGCGCACGCTGGTGCTGCCGCCGAAGAATATCGCCGAGCCGAGCGTGTTCGAAATCCTGATGGACAACCTGAACTACGTCGGCATCGCGCTGGCCGCCATCCTGGCCGGCCTGGGCGCGCTGATCGCCTCGCGCCGCCGCAAGCAGTTCGTGGTGCCGAAGGACGAGACTTCGATCCTCGGCGACACCGCCATGCCGTCGCAAGCGCTGATCGCCGAAGCCGGCGGCCAGAGCGTCGACACCAACAACAGCGTGTTCAATTCGAACTTCGCGCCATCGGCCAGCCAGCTCGACACCAACGAAGTCGATCCGGTGGCGGAGGCCGATGTCTACATCGCCTACGGCCGCGATGCCCAGGCGGAAGAGATCCTGAAAGAAGCGCTGCGCTCGCATCCCGAGCGTCACCCGGTGCGCCTGAAACTGCTGGAAATCTACGCCACCCGCAAGGATCTGCGTTCGTTCGAGACCCAGGCGTCCGAGCTGTATTCGCTGACGCGCGGCGACGGCGATGAGTGGGCGCAAGCCGCCGCGATGGGCCTGGCGCTGGATCCGTCCAATCCGCTGTACTCGATGGGCAAGGAAGAAGGCGACGGCTCGACCATGTTCGCCGCCGCGCCGGTCGCGGCCGCGACGGCGGCCGCAGCCACGGCGGCCAGCTTCGACAACGATTTCGGCAACGACTTCGACCAGGGCGGCAGCAGCGATTTCGGCGGCAGCGGCGTCGGAGAAGGCGGCCGCGTCGAGCCATCCTCCGGGCTAGACTTCGATCTGGGCCATGACGCCGCGCCGGCCGGCGGCGCCATGGACTTCGGCGGCGATATGGAAACCGCGCTGCCGCAGGCGGCCGACGCGTCGGTCTCGCCGGCCTCGGTGGCGGCGGAATCGGACAACCTGATGGACTTCGACCTGGGCGGCCTGAGCTTCGAGCCGGTCGGCACCACGGCGCCGGCCATCGAAATGCCGGCCCCGGCCGACGAACAGCCGCTGGAAGACGCCTTCAACCTGGCGTTCGACACCCCGGCACCGGCACCGGCGCCCGCTCCGGTGCCGGCCGCCGAGCCGCTGGACGACCTGAACATGGACTTCGGCCTCGACCTGCCGGCCTCCGCCAGCGAAAGCCGCATCCCGTCGGCGTCCACCGATCCGCTGGAAATGGACTTGATGAGCTTTGACATTCCGGAAGTGCCGGCTTTCAGCGAACCGCCGAAAGCCGAGCCGTCCGCGCTGGACTTCAACGACAGCCTGGACCTGCCGGCGGATATCGAGTCGGTCACGGCCGCGCCGCCGCCGGCCGCGCCGGAGTTCGACCTGTCGAGCATCGACCTCGACCTGGACAGCGCCGCGGACGGCCCCGCCGCCGACGCCAGCCCGGCCCCGGCCCCGGCGCGCGACGACGCCTTGTCGGCCCATCACATGGAAATGGACACCAAGCTGGACCTCGCCATCGCCTACCAGGAAATCGGCGACAAGGAAGGCGCGCGCGAGCTGCTGGACGAAGTGCTGCGCGGCGGCAGCGACGACCAGATCGCCAAGGCCAACGCCATGAAGGCGCAGCTGGGGTAAGCGCCGCACGTTATATAATGGCTGACTCAGACTTTAGATTGGGCAGCAATTGAAACGGATAGCAATCGGCGTCCAGTACGACGGCACCGCGTGGCACGGCTACCAGAAGCAGGAAGACGGCCACACGGTGCAGGACAAGCTGGAGCAGGCGCTGGAGAAGTTCGCCAGGGTGCCGCTGGCCACCACCTGCGCCGGCCGCACCGACACCGGCGTGCACGCGCTGGAGCAAGTGGTCCACTTCGATACCGAACTCGAGCGCGACACCCATTCCTGGGTGCGCGGCGTCAACGCCTTCCTGCCGCCGTCGATCGCGGTGCGCTGGGCCAAGCAGCTCGACGGCGATCCGACGGTCAACGATTTCTTCCACGCCCGCTTCAGCGCCCGCGCCCGCACCTACCACTACGTGCTGTACAACAATCCGACCCGTTCGCCGCTGCTGGAAGGGCGCGCCGGATTCTGCTTCCGTCCGCTGGATGTGGAGCTGATGCAGCAGGCGGTGCAGCCGCTGCTGGGCTGGCACGACTTCACCGCTTTCCGCGCCGCGCAATGCCAGGCCAAGTCGCCGGTCAAACTGATGCACGAGATCCAGATCAAGCGGGTCGGCGAGCTGGTGGTGTTCACGATTACGGCCAACGCCTTCCTGCACCACATGGTGCGCAACCTGGTCGGCTCGCTGGTCTACATCGGCACCGGCCGCGAGAAGCCGGAGTGGCTGGGGCAGCTGCTGGAAACCAAGGACCGCCACGCCGCCGCGCCGACCTTCATGCCGGATGGCTTGTACCTGGCCAAAATCGATTACGATCCCAAGTGGGAACTGCCGCTGGAGACGACCAGCGCCTTGCCCTGGTTCTAAAAGGAAGACGATGCGCACCCGAATCAAGATCTGCGGCCTGACCCGCGTCGAGGATGTGCTGGCCGTGGTCGCGGCCGGCGCGGATGCGATCGGCTTTGTGTTCTATCCAAAGAGCCCGCGCTACGTCACGCCGGAGCAGGCCGCCGAGCTGATGCGCGCGGTGCCGCCGTTCATCACCTGCACCGGCCTGTTCGTCAACGCCTCGCCGGAAGAGGTCGCGGCCACCTGCGCGATCGCGCCGATTTCGCTGATCCAGCTGCACGGCGACGAGTCCGTGGCCGAGTCGGCCGCCATCGCGGCGGCGGCCGGGCGACAGTTCATGCGCGTCTTCCGCGTCAAACCCGACACACGGCCGTCCGATTTGTTAGAATACGAGCAGCAATGCCGCGCCGCCAGTCCCTTGTTCACCAGCCTGTTGCTGGATACCTATGTGGACGCCTACGGGGGCGCAGGAAAGGGTTTTGATTGGTCTCTCGTTCCAAAAGATCTCGCGCCTCGGGTCGTTTTAAGTGGTGGCTTGAGCGTACACAACGCGACTGACGCGGTGGTCGGTGTACGCCCCTACGCCGTCGACATCAGCAGTGGTGTCGAAGCGTCCAAGGGGATCAAGGACGCCCGCAAGATCGCCGACTTCGTCGCGGCGGTGCGGGCCGGAGATGCCATTATTGAAAGCGAAACCCATCATGAACGCTCCAGCGAAGGCCCTGTTCCACGCTAAAGATTACGACCTGCCGAACGCCAAGGGCCATTTCGGCCCCTACGGCGGCTCGTTCGTCGCCGAAACCCTGACCTACGCGCTTGCCGAGCTCAACGAAGCTTACGAGCGCTACAGCAAAGATCCCGAATTCCTCGAAGAGTTCCGTTACGAGCTCAAGCACTTTGTCGGCCGTCCGTCGCCGATCTACCACGCCAAGCGCTGGTCCGAGATCGCCGGCGGCGCGCAGATCTACTTCAAGCGCGAAGACCTGAACCATACCGGCGCGCACAAGATCAACAACGTGATCGGCCAGGCCTTGCTGGCCAAGCGCATGGGCAAGCCGCGCATCATCGCCGAGACCGGCGCCGGCCAGCACGGCGTGGCCACCGCCACCATCTGCGCCCGCTTCGGGCTGGAGTGCGTGGTGTACATGGGCAGCGAGGACGTCAAGCGCCAGGCGCAGAACGTCTACCGCATGAAGCTGCTGGGCGCGACGGTGGTGCCGGTGGAGTCCGGCTCCAAGACCTTGAAGGACGCGCTCAACGAGGCGATGCGCGACTGGGTCACCAACATCGAAAACACTTTCTACATCATCGGCACCGTGGCCGGCCCCCATCCGTATCCGATGCTGGTGCGCGATTTCCAGTCGGTGATCGGCGAGGAATGTCTGGTGCAGATGCCGGAAATGACCGGCCGCCAGCCGGACCATGTCGTCGCCTGCATCGGCGGCGGCTCGAACGCGATGGGCATCTTCTATCCGTATATCGACCAGAAGGACGTCAAGCTGATCGGCGTCGAGGCGGCGGGCGAGGGGCTGGACGGCGACAAGCACGCGGCGTCGCTGACCAAGGGCTATCCGGGCGTGTTGCACGGCAACCGCACCTATCTGCTGCAGGACGAGAACGGGCAGATCATCGAGACCCATTCGGTGTCGGCGGGGCTGGATTATCCGGGCGTCGGACCGGAGCATGCGTATCTGAAGGACAGCGGGCGGGCGCAGTATGTGTCGATCACCGACGAGGAGGCGCTGCAGGCCTTCCATGACTGCTGCCATATCGAAGGCATCATCCCGGCGCTGGAGTCGTCGCATGCGCTGGCCTATGCGGCCAAGCTGGCGGCGACCTTGCCGAAGGATCAGATCATTTTGGCCAACCTGTCGGGCCGGGGCGACAAGGACATGCATACGGTCGCTGAGCGTATGGGTTTGAACTTCAATTAAGGAACCAGCATGTCCAGAATCGCAGCAACTTTCAGCGCCTTGAAGGCGCAACACAAAACCGCCCTGGTTACTTTCATCACCGCCGGGGATCCAGGGCCGGAATCGACCGTGCCGCTGATGCACGCGCTAGTGGCCGGCGGCGCCGACATCCTTGAACTCGGCGTGCCGTTTTCCGATCCGATGGCCGAGGGGCCGGTGATTCAGCGCGCGTGCGAGCGGGCGCTGGCGCATGGCGTCGGCATCCGCGACGTGTTTGGTTACGTGGCCGAGTTCCGCAAGACCAACCAGACCACGCCGGTGGTGTTGATGGGCTACGCCAATCCGATCGAGCGCATCGGCCCGGACGCCTTCATCGCGCAATCGACGGCGGTGGGGGCGGACGGCGCGATCGTGGTCGACTATCCGCCGGAGGAGTGTGAAGACTTCGCCGCCGCGATGCGCGCGGCCGGACTGGACCTGATCTTCCTGCTGGCGCCGACCTCGACCGAGGAACGCATCGCACAGGTGGCCAAGGTCGGCGGCGGCTTCAGCTACTACGTCTCGCTGAAGGGCGTGACCGGGGCGGGCAATATCGACACGGTAGAAGTGGCGGCGCGCCTGACGGAGATCCGCAAGCACGTGAAATTGCCGATCGGCGTAGGCTTCGGCATCCGCGACGGCGCCACCGCGCGCGCCGTGGCCGAGGTGGCCGATGCGGTCGTCATCGGCAGCCGCATCATCCAGGAAATCGAAAGCGCCGGCAAAGACGGCGCGGTCGCCGCCGTCCAGACCTTCGTCAGCGGCATCCGCGCCGCACTCGACGCGTAATCCACGCACGCCGGCCCGCTTGGCCGGCATCAAATTCACGCCGCTCACCTTGATACATAGTTAAGTACTGACTATGTTGAAGGAGAGTGGCCGTGCGCTTCGAATGGGACCAGCGTAAGGCAAAGGAGAATTTCCGTAAGCACGGCATTAGCTTTGATGAGGCCATCACCGTTTTTAAGGACCCGCGCGTCATATTTAAACTGGACTTCGACCACTCTGACGATGAAGACCGATATTGGGCAATTGGAATCAGCAGTAGCACGAGAATGTTACTTTTTTGCCACTGTTATCGACTTGACGATATTGTGCGCATTCTTTCCGCTCGAAGGGCTACGCCGGCCGAAATGAAACTTTATCCATGAGGTGACCTATGTGTGACGAGGAATTTGATATGAACCGGTGCGTTAGTGTTCCAAATCCGTTAGCGGATCGGATCGGGACAAAGGTAACGATTGGGCTAGCTTACTCGGATATAGAATACTTTAAGCGAATCGGCGACGAAATTGGATTGTCTGCCGAGCATATTATGGAAACCTATCTAAGAAATATTGTCTACACGGGCCATAAGATCCATATCGACATCCCCCCGCGGCAAGCGGACGAGGCTTTCGCCGTACTAGGGGATACACTCTAAAAAACGTTATTTTCATGACGAAAGTCAAAGATTGATGTACGGGAAAGTTCGACAGGGGGGCGAGAAACGGCTACACTTCGGCCACAAAGTTAGCTGCAAGGAGAATTTATGAGTTGGTTGGAAAAACTGCTGCCCCCACGAATTCAGCGTTCCGACGCTGCCGCGCGCAAGACCATGCCCGAGGGCCTGTGGGTCAAATGCCCTTCCTGCGAAGCCGTGCTGTATCGTACCGATCTGGAATCGAACCTGCACGTCTGCCCTAAATGCGACCACCATATGCGCATCCGCGCCCGCGAGCGCCTCGACAGCCTGTTCGACGCTGGCGGCCGTTATGAAATCGGCATGGATACCCTGCCGGTCGATACGCTGAAGTTCAAAGACAGCAAGAAATATCCCGACCGCCTCAAGCAAGCCATGGAAGCCACCGGCGAGACCGATGCGCTGATCGTCATGGGCGGCGCCATCATGAGCATGCCGGTGGTCGTGGCCTGCTTCGAATTCGAATTCATGGGCGGCTCGATGGGCTCCGTGGTCGGCGAGCGCTTCGTGCGCGGCGCGCAAGTGGCGCTGGAACAGAAGGTGCCGTTCATTTGCATCACCGCCACCGGCGGCGCCCGCATGCAGGAGGGCTTGCTGTCGCTGATGCAGATGGCCAAGACCACCGCCATGCTGACCAAATTGTCCGAGAAAAAGCTGCCGTTCATCAGCGTGCTGACCGATCCGACCATGGGCGGCGTGTCGGCGTCGTTCGCCTTCATGGGCGACGTCGTCATCGCTGAGCCGAAGGCGCTGATCGGCTTCGCCGGCCCGCGCGTGATCGAAAACACCGTGCGCGAGAAACTGCCGGAAGGCTTCCAGCGCGCCGAGTTCCTGGTGACCAAGGGCGCCGTCGACATGATCGTCGACCGCCGCAAGATGCGCGAAGAAATCGCCCATCTGCTGGCGTTGCTGCAAAATCAAGCTGTGGAAGTGATCGCGTAAAAGCACCCGCTCCCTGACGCTACGGCGCGCAATCGGCTATCATGCCGGCCTGCGCGCCGTTTTCACTTTTGAGTCACCATCATGTCGAACCCAACTACTTTGCCCGCCTGGCTTGCGCTGCTTGAATCGCGCCACGCCGAAACCGTCATCAACATGGGCCTGGACCGCGTTCTCGCCGTCAAGGAACGCCTGCAGCTGTCGTTCAGCTGCCCGGTGGTGATGGTGGCCGGCACCAACGGCAAGGGGTCGACCTGCGCCATGCTGGAGTCGGTGCTGCTGCGCGCCGGCTACAAGGTCGGCCTGTACATCAAGCCGCACTTCCTCGACTTTAACGAGCGCGCCCGCGTCAACGGCGAGCTGGCCAGCGACGAAGTCCTGGTCGCGGCCTTCGACACGGTCGAGGCGGCGCGCGGCGATACCGTGCTGACCTATTTCGAATTCACCACGCTGGCGATCATGCACCTGCTGTCGGGCGCCGGCATGGACGTGGTGATCCTGGAAGTCGGCCTCGGCGGCCGCCTGGACGCGGTCAACATCGTCGATGCCGACGTGGCCATCGTGACCAGCGTCGACATCGACCACACCGATTACCTGGGCGACACGCGCGAGAAGATCGGCTTCGAGAAGGCCGGCATTTTCCGCGCCGGCAAGACCGCGATCTGCTCCGATCCGGTGCCGCCGCAATCGCTGATCGACCACGCCGACGCCATCGGCGCCGACCTGTGGATCATGGGCCGCGATTTCAATTATTCCGGCGACAAGCAGCAGTGGAACTACGGCGGCCGTTCGCAGCGGCGCAATTCGCTGGCCTATCCGAGCCTGCGCGGTGCCAACCAGATCCTCAACGCCTGCGCCGTGCTGGCCGCGCTGGAGGCGCTGAAGCTGGAACTGCCGGTCGGCGCGCAGGAAGTGCGCACCGGCCTGGTGACGGTCGAACTGCCGGGCCGCTTCCAGGTGCTGCCGGGCCGCCCGACGGTGATCCTCGACGTGGCGCACAATCCGCACGCGGCGTCGGCGCTGAACCAGAACCTCGGCAACATGGGCTTCCACCCGTACACCTACGCCGTGTTCGGCTCGATGCACGACAAGGATATCGACGGCGTGATCGCCGCCATGTCCGAGCACGTCGACCACTGGTGCCTGACCGACCTGCCGTCGCCGCGCGCGGCCAGCGCTTCGGAACTGGCGGCCAAGGTGCAAATCGTGCAAGAGGAAAAAGCCGAGCGCACCATCAATATCTTCGCCGATCCGGCCGCGGCCTATGCAAATGCGCTGAGCCGGGCCGGGGAGAATGATAGAATTGTGGTCTTTGGATCTTTCCTCACGGTCGCCGGCGTCATGGCGGCGCGAAAATCCTCATTCCATTGAACGCACAGGACTGAAATCACGCATGGGCTTGTTCTCGAAATCCGGTAAAAACAAGCAAGACGCCGCTGCGCAAGACAGCGGCTATTACACCAGTGCAGATGACCAGGCCGCATCGGAGCGCGCGCGCTCCAAGCGCGCCTCGTCGGCTGACGGCAACGCCAAGTCGCGCCGTTCCAAGGACCGCGAAGCCGACGATCCGGTGTTGCCGGAAAAGAAACGCGCACGCCGGCGCCTGGTCGGCGCGATCGCGCTGGCGCTGGCGGTCGCGGTCGGCTTGCCGATGGTGCTCGATTCCGAGCCGAAGCCGTTCTCGTCCGATATCGATATCAAAATCCCGTCGAAAGACAAGCCCGCCGCCGCCCCGGCGCCGGTGTCCGCCAGCGCTTCGCTGGACAGCAAGGAAGAAATCGTCGATGACGTGAAGCCGGCCGCCAAGGCGCCGGCCGCCGCCGTGGCCGAGCAGCCCGCCGTGTCGGCCGTCAAGCTCGACAACGCGAAACCGGACGCAAAACAGGACGCCGAAGCCAAGGCCGACGCCAGGCTGAAGGCCGAAGCCAAGGCGGACACGCTGGCCAAGACCAAGGCCGAACGCGAACTGAAACTGCGCCAGGAAGCCGACTACCGGCTGGAGCTGGAACGCAAGCAGGCCGAGGTCAAGGCCGAAGCCCGCCTCAAGGCCGACAAGATCGACGCCGAGCGCCGCCTGGCCGAAGCCAAGGCCGCCGCCAAGCCGGCCCCGGCCGCCGCTGCGAGCAAATCGGAGGACGCGCGCGCGCTGGCCATCCTGGAAGGGAAGGCCGCTGCGGCGCCGGCCGAGTCCACGCAAAAATTCGTCCTGCAAGTGGCGGCGCTGGCCGACCAGGACAAGGTCGACGAGCTGCGCGAGAAACTGAAAAAAGCCGGCATCAGTTCGTTCACGCAAAAGGCGCCGGGTGGCGGCGTGACGCGCATCCGCGTCGGCCCGTTCGGCAGCAAGGAAGAAGCCGAGAAAGTACGGGCCAAGCTGAGCGGCATGGGCCTGAGCGGCCGTCTGGAAACCGTCTGACGTGACGCTGTTCGATTACTTGGTGATCTTTGTGCTGGCGGCGTCGGTCGTCATCAGCATGATGCGCGGGCTGGTCAAGGAAGTGCTGTCGCTGGTGGGCTGGGTGGTGGCCTTCGTGGTCGCCAACGCCTACGCCGCCGAGCTGGCCGTGATGTTGCCGCCGGTGGTGCCGGGCGAGGTGCTGCGCCTGATCCTTGCGTTTATCGCATTGTTTATCGGCGTGAAGATTTTAACCGGCCTGCTGGCGATGGCGCTGAGCGCCTTGCTCGACGCGGGCGGCCTGAGCATCGTCGACCGCCTGCTGGGCGCGGTGTTCGGTTTCGGCCGGGGCCTTGTAATTGTGTTGGCCGCCGTCATCTTATGCGGGATGACGTCGCTGCCGAAACAGGAATTTTGGAGGGAGGCGTTGTTGAGCCCGTACGCCGGGACCGGCGCGCGCATGGTCAAGGCCTTCCTTCCCGCTGCCATGGCGCAGCATGTGAATTTTTGAATTCTTTAAATCTGTAATACCAGTCCAGGAGCACCATCATGTGTGGCATCGTCGGCGTCGTTTCCCATCAACCTGTCAATCAACTGCTGTATGACGCCTTGCTGCTGCTGCAGCACCGCGGCCAGGATGCAGCGGGTATCGCGACCAATCACAGCAGCATGTTCGCCATGCACAAGGCCAACGGCCTGGTGCGCGACGTGTTCCGCACCCGGAACATGCGTACGCTGCAAGGCAATTCCGGTATCGGCCACTGCCGCTATCCGACCGCCGGCTCGTCGAGCGAGGAAGAGGCGCAGCCGTTCTACGTCAACGCGCCGTTCGGCATCACGCTGGCGCACAACGGCAACCTGACCAACTGGGAACAGCTCAAAAAAGAAATGTTCCAGAACGACCGCCGCCACATCAACACCGATTCCGATTCGGAAGTGTTGCTGAACGTGCTGGCGCACGAAATCGAAAAAGCCACCACCGGCATCTCGATCGACGCCGAGACCATCTTTGACGCCGTGACCGTGCTGCATCGCCGCGTGCGCGGTGGCTACGCCGCCGTGGCGCAGATCGCCGGCGTCGGCCTGCTGGCCTTCCGCGATCCGTTCGGCATCCGTCCGCTGTGCCTGGGCATCAACGAGACCGAACAGGGCGCCGAGTACCTGATCGCTTCCGAGTCCGTGGCGCTGGAAGGCATGGGCTTCCGCTTCGTGCGCGACATCGCGCCGGGCGAGGCGGTCTTCATCGACAACGACAAGCAGCTGCATGCGCGCCAGTGCGCCGACAATCCGTCGCTGAACCCTTGCGTGTTCGAGTTCGTCTACCTGGCGCGTCCGGATTCGGTCATCGACGGCGCCTCGGTGTACGCCACCCGCCTGAAGATGGGCGAGTACCTGGCCGAGAAGGTCAAGCGCGAATGCAAGGACATGCAGATCGACGTGGTGATGCCGATTCCGGACTCGTCGCGTCCGGCCGCGATCCAGCTGGCGCTGGCGCTGAACGTGGAATACCGCGAAGGCTTCATCAAGAACCGCTACATCGGCCGCACCTTCATCATGCCGGGCCAGGCGGCGCGCAAGAAGTCGGTACGCCAGAAGCTGAACGCGATCGCTTCCGAGTTCAAGGACAAGGTGGTGCTGCTGGTGGACGATTCCATCGTGCGCGGCACCACCAGCCGCGAGATCGTGCAGATGGCGCGCGAAGCCGGCGCCAAGAAGGTGATCTTCGCTTCGGCCGCGCCACCGGTGATCTTCCCGAACGTGTACGGCATCGACATGCCGACCCGCGACGAGCTGATCGCCTACGGCCGCACGGTCGAGGAGGTGTGCCGCGAGATCACCGCCGATCACCTGGTGTACCAGGATATCGAGGCGCTGAAGCGTTCGATCTCGGACGTGAATCCGGAGCTGGTCAACTTCGAGGCCTCGTGCTTCGACGGCATCTACGTCACCGGCGACGTCTCGCGCGAGTACCTCGACAAGCTGGAATACGAGCGTCACCACCCGACCAAGGCCGCCGCGCCGGAAGACGCGGGACGCTCGCAGCTGAACCTGAATCTCGCGACCGCCGAAGGCTGATTCACCCGCGACCCCGCACCCGGACGCGGGGTCAGACCCCGCATGGGGTCTGACCCCTGTTTCGCTGTGCGGGGTAAAGCAGGCGCTGCGGCGGACCTCCATGTCACGCGCCGCAGGCCGATGCCAGTTTCCCCCGTCCCCAGGGCTACGCACATGAACGATAAAAAGCATTACGGCTTCACCACCACCATCCTGCACAACGACCGCCAGAAGGGCATCGAACACGGCTCGCTGCACAAGCCGATCCATACCTCGGTCGCCTTCGGCTACGCCGACGCGCGCCAGCTGGCCTCGGTATTCCAGGGCAAGGAGCCGGGCTTCCGCTACGGCCGCCAGGGCAATCCGACCATCTCCGCGCTGGAGGACAAGGTCAACCAGATGGAGCAGGGCGTCGGCACCCTCTGCTTCGCCACAGGCATGGGCGCGATCGGCGCGGTGTTCCAGGCGCTGCTGCGCGCCGGCGACCACGTGGTGTCGTCGGCCTACTTGTTCGGCAACACCAACAGCCTGTGGCAGACCGCGATGGGGCAGGGCGTCGGCGTCTCGTTCGTCGACGCCACCGATGTCGCCAACGTCGAGGCGGCGATCACCGAGCAGACCCGCATCGTGTTCGTCGAGACCATCGCCAACCCGCGCACGCAGGTGGCGGACCTGAAGCGCATCGGCGAGCTGTGCCAGGCGCGCGGCATCCTGTACGTGGTCGACAACACCATGACCACGCCGTATCTGTTCCGCCCGAAAACGGTGGGCGCCGGGTTGGTGGTCAACGCGCTGACGAAGTCGATCTGCGGCCACGGCAACGCGCTGGGCGGCAGCCTGACCGACACCGGCGAGTACGACTGGACCCGGTTCGCCAACATCTTCGAGAACTACAAGAAGGCGGCGCCGAAGCAGTGGGGGCTGGCGCAGATCCGCGCCAAGGGCTTGCGCGACTTCGGCTCGTCGCTGGCGCCGGAAGCGGCGCACCACATCGCGGTCGGCGCCGAGACATTGGCCTTGCGCATGCAGCGCACCAGCGCCAATGCGCAGGCGCTGGCCGAGTTGCTGGAGGCGGACGAACGGGTCGCCGCCGTCTACTACCCGGGCCTGAAGTCGCACCCGCAGCACGCCATCAGCGGCGAGCTGTTCCGCAGCCACGGTTCGTTGCTGAGCTTTGAGCTGAAGGACGGCATCGACTGTTTCGATTTCCTCAACCGGCTGAAGCTGGCGATCCCGGCCTCGAATCTGGGCGACAACCGCACGCTGATCATCCCGGTGGCGCACACCATCTTCTTCGAGATGGGCGCCGAGCGCCGCGCCTCGATGGGCATCGCCGAATCGCTGATCCGGGTTTCGGTCGGCATCGAGGACACCGACGATCTGCTGGACGACTTCGCCTGCGCGCTGGAGGCGTGTTAACCGGCGGTTGTGGTAAATCAGCGATTTCGCGTTTGTCAGCCGTTGGCTTTTTCCATATACTTAGTTTTTCGGTAACGATCAATGGGGATGATGATGAAAGCTGCTTATGTGATGGGGATGGCGCTGGCGTTGGCTGGCGGCATGGTGCGCGCCGATGATCTGGCCGATGCCGAGAAACTGGCCGGCGCCAAGAACTACGCCGCCGCGCTGCCGATCTACACCAAGCTGGCCAACGCCGGCAACGCCAAGGCGCAGTACCAGCTGGGAGAGATCTACTGGTACGGCGCCGGCGTGCCCGCCGACAGCGCAAAGGCCGACGAGTGGTTCCACAAGGCGGACCAGGCCGGTTATCCCGAAGCCAAGGCGGCGCTCGCGCTGACGCCGAAGCGCCAGGCGCGCCAGGCCGAAATCGACTTCTATGTGCAGCGGTATGAAGGCGCCGATGTGGCGCTGAGCAATTTCGGCTGCGCCAAGCCGGAGATCCCGGCCACGTCGCAAACGGCGCAGCAGATCAAGTCGGTCAGCGACCGCGTCGATGGCTGGATGAGCTGCTACGACGGCTTCCTGAAGAATCTGGCCAACCAGCTGCCGGCCGGCAAAGCCATTCCCGACGAGCTGGCCAATCTGATGACCGACGCCGAAATGCAGCAGGCCACGCTACGCATGGACAAGGCCTACGCCGCCGTCAACGCCAGCGGCAAGCAGCAGGCCGATCAGATCCTGGCCGCGCGCGAAGCCTGGCGCGTCAAGACCGACGACGACGTCAAGACGTCCGCCGCGCGCGCCAAGCAGATGATCGCCGACCAGGAGCGCATCGGCGCGAACCTTTCGATGCAGGCCACCGCCAAGGAAGTCGGTAGAAAGTGAGCGATGCCGGCTGCGCTTAATGCCAGCTGCGCATGAGGCCGACCGCCAGGCCTTCCAGCGCAAACTCTTCCTCGGGGTCGACGGTGATGATTTTGAAGTCCGGGTTCTCCGGCAACAGTTCCACCGTCGAACCGGTCTTGCGGTAGCGCTTGACCGTGACGTCGTTGCCGATGCGGGCAACGACGATCTGGCCGTTCTTGGCGCTATCGACCTTCTTCACGGCCAGCAGGTCGCCGTCCATGATGCCGGCGTCACGCATCGATTCGCCGCGCACCTTCAGCAGATAGTCCGGCTTGGACGAGAACATGGCGGGATCGACGCTGTAGCTGGTTTCCAGGTTTTCCTGCGCCAGGATCGGCGAGCCGGCGGCGACGCGGCCGATCAGCGGCAGCGACATCATCAGCGGCCCCGGCATCTTCGAAGCGGCCGGTTCGGCGTGCACGCCGAGCAGGCGGATGCCGCGCGAGGTGCCGGCGGCGATCTCGATCGCGCCCTTGCGGGCCAGCGCCTGCAGATGTTCCTCGGCCGCGTTGGCGGACTTGAAGCCCAGTTCGTTGGCGATCTCGGCGCGGGTCGGCGGGAAGCCGGTGTTCTCGATGGCATCCTTGATCAGATTAAGAATTTGTTCCTGGCGTGCGGTGAGCTTGATCATGAGTGCGGTTCTTGGCCTGTGTATATAGACAGTCTGTATTTTTGTACAGTATGGGCCGGAATGCAAGGGAATTTGTTGCTCAGCACGAAATAATTTCATGTCCCACTCCGGGGTCAGAGCTAAAAACTGGACACGGGCTCTGCCGTAGCGGCCGCTACGGCAGAGCCCGTGTCCAGTTTTTAGCTCTGACCCCGGAGTAGGACACTAGCCATTTGCCGAAAATGCTGCTATAGTCGCGGGCTTACCTCTTCCCACACCTGTCTTGACGCCAGGGTGGGCTATATTCACAGTCCTTAAGGGAGTTTGCATGCGTCACTATGAAATAGTATTTATCGTCCATCCGGACCAGAGCGAGCAAGTGCCCGCCATGATCGAACGTTACAAAGCAACCGTAACGACCCGCGGCGGCTCCGTGCACCGCGTTGAAGATTGGGGCCGTCGTCAGATGGCTTACTCGATCCAGAAACTGGCGAAAGCACACTACATCTGCCTGAACATCGAATGCGACAACGAGACCCTGGTCGAGCTGGAAACCGCATTCAAATTCAATGATGCAGTTCTGCGTCACCTGACCGTCAAGCTGAAGAAAGCCGAAACCGCTCCTTCGCCTATGATGAAGTCGGTACAGCGTGAAGATGCGGCCAAATCGCATCGCACCGAAGCCCCAGCAGCTGCTCCAGCTCCTGCAGCGGCCTGATTGTTTTAAAACCGGGCTGACACAGCTCCAGTGAACCAAAGCCAATTTATTGCCCTCATCGCCGAACGGGACGCCTTGCGCTACACCCCGGCCGGCATGCCGATCGTGAACGCTGTACTCCAGCACCGGTCGCAGCAGATGGAGGCGGGCATCGCCCGATTGAGCGAGTTTGAAATTTCCGCGGTCGCCGCGGGCGAGATTTCAGGCCGCTTCAGCCAGGCGCCACTGGGCGGCATGTACCAGTTCACCGGTTTTTTGAACAAGAAGACGCGCAATAGCAAAAGCCTGGTGTTTCACATCATTGATTTTAGTGCTGTCACAGACAGCTCAATTTAAATACAGGAGCCTAAAATGGCATTCGGTAAAAAGTTCGACAAAAACAAGCTCAAGCTTAAAGAAAAGCGTAAGCAACAAAACCCACTGTTCAAGCGTAAGAAGTTCTGCCGCTTCACCGCAGCCAACGTTGAACAAGTTGACTACAAAGACGTCGACACCCTGAAGGACTTCGTCCAGGAAAACGGCAAGATCATGCCAGCACGTCTGACCGGCACCAAGGCGCACTACCAGCGTCAAGTTGACACCGCCATCAAACGCGCCCGCTACCTCGCGCTGCTGCCTTACACCGATCTGCACCACGCTTAATTGCCTGGTTTAGATAAGATCCTGGAGAAGAACTATGCAAATCATTCTGTTAGAAAAAGTCGTCAACCTGGGCAACCTGGGTGAAGTCGTTAAAGTTAAAGACGGTTACGCACGTAACTTCCTGATTCCGCAAAAAATGGCTCGCCGCGCTACCGCGTCGGCCGTCGCTGAATTCGAAGTCAAGCGCGCCGAACTGGAAAAAGCAGCAGCCGAGAAACTGGCGGCCGCTCAAGCCCAAGGCGAGAAACTGAACGGCATGACCGTGAACGTTTCGCAAAAAGCTGGTGTCGACGGCCGTCTGTTCGGTTCGGTCACCAACTTCGACATCGCTGAAGCGCTGACCAAAGCTGGTTTCGCTGTTGAAAAAGCTGCTGTCCGCATGCCTACCGGTCCTCTGAAGACCACCGGCGAGCACCCAGTCAGCGTCGCTCTGCACACCGACGTGGTGGTGGAAGTGACCGTTGCCGTCGTAGGCGAAGCAGCCTAATACTGGCGCGGGCGGCAACGCCTGTCTAGTTAGCAACACCCTTGAAAAAAGCCGGGCTTGTCCCGGCTTTTTTCTCGTCATAAATTTTGTAGTCCGGCACAAGCAGGTATAATTCGCGCCATGAACACCCCCCCAGATCCGCAATTAGATGCCCTCCGCGTCCCGCCGCATTCCATCGAAGCAGAACAGTCCGTCATAGGCGGCCTGCTGCGCGACAATGCCGCGTTCGACCGCATCGCGGACATGATGAATCCGGACGACTTCTACCGCTACGACCACCGCATCATCTTCGAGCAGATCGTCAAGATGATCAACGGTTCCAAGCCGGCCGACGTGATCACGGTGTTCGAGAACCTGACCCAGATGGGCAAGGCGGACGATGTCGGCGGCCTGGCCTACCTGAACGCGATGGCGCAGAACACGCCGTCGGCGGCCAACATCCGCCGCTATGCCGAGATCGTGCGCGACCGCTCGATCCTGCGCCAGCTGATCACCGTGGCCGACGAGATTTCCGGCCAGGCCTTCACGCCGCAGGGCAAAGAAGTCAAGCAGATGCTGGACGAGGCCGAGTCGAAGATCTTCGCCATCGCCGAGCAGGGCGCGCGCGGCGCCGCCGGCTGGCTGCCGGTGCAGCCGCTGCTGACCCAGGTGGTCGAGCGCATCGACGAGCTGTATTCGCGCGAGGGTGCGTCCGAGATCACCGGCGTGCCGACCGGCTGGATCGACCTCGACCGCATGACCTCCGGCCTGCAGCCGGGCGACATGGTGGTGGTGGCCGGCCGCCCGTCGATGGGCAAGACCGCGTTCTCGATGAACATCGCCGAGAACGTGGCGGTGGAGGAGGGCCTGCCGGTGGCGGTGTTCTCGATGGAGATGGGCGGCGTGCAGCTGGCGATGCGTATGCTGGGCTCGGTCGGCCAGCTGGACCAGCATCGCCTGCGCACCGGCAAGCTGAACGACGAGGATTGGCCGCGCCTGACGCACGCGATCCAGAAAATGAACGACGCCCAGGTCTATATCGACGAGACGCCGGCGCTGAACCCGATCGAGATGCGCGCCCGCGCGCGCCGGCTGTCGCGCCAGTGCGGCAAGCTGGGCCTGATCGTGGTCGACTACCTGCAGCTGATGCAGGGCTCCACCCAGGGCGACAACCGCGCCTCGGAGATTTCCGAAATTTCGCGTTCGCTGAAGGGCCTGGCCAAAGAGCTGCAGTGCCCGGTGATCGCGCTGTCCCAGCTGAACCGCTCGCTGGAACAACGTCCCAACAAGCGTCCCGTCATGTCCGATCTGCGCGAATCCGGCGCGATCGAGCAGGATGCGGACGTCATTATCTTCCTGTATCGCGACGAGGTCTACAACCCGGACTCGCCCGATAAGGGAACGGCCGAAATCATCATCGGTAAGCAGCGTAACGGGCCGATCGGCTCGGTGCGCCTGACCTGGATCGGCCAGTACACCAAGTTTGGCAACTACGCCGGCAATCTGGCGCTGTATCAAGGCGATTAATTCAGCGCCACTAATCTTTACGCCGCCCTCGTGCTGGGCGGCGATCTGCAGTAATTAATGGAACGGAGAATAATATGTTTGGACGTTTGATGCCCACCGAGGGCAAATTTTTTGACCTGTTCAACCAACACGCCGAGCTGTGCGTCAAAGGTGCAAAAGAGATGCTGGGCCTGATGTCCAACTTCGACGATCTGGAAAACCGCGTGCACGCCATCGAATCGATCGAGAAGCAGGCCGACAAGATCACCTACGCCACGGTCGACCTGCTGCACAAGACCTTCATCACCCCGATCGACCGCGACGACATCCACAAGCTGATCACCCGCATGGACGACATCCTGGACCTGCTGGAAGACGCCGGCCAGACCGTGTCGCTGTACGACCTGCATTCGGTGACGCCGGAAGCGAAGCGCCTGGCCGAGCTGGTGCTGGCCTGCGCCGAGAAGGTGCGCGACGCCGTGGCGCTGCTGCACAACATGGACAACTCGCGCCAGATCGTCGCCATCTGCGAAGAGATCGACCGCCTGGAGTCGGACGCCGACCACGTGATGCGCGCCGCCATGTCCAAGCTGTTCCGCGACGAACCGGACGTGCGCAACCTGATCAAGATGAAGGCCATCTACGAATTGCTGGAAACCGTGACCGACCGTTGCGAGGATGTGGCCAACATCATCGAAGGCATCATCGTCGAAAACGCATAATTCAAAAAAGAGCACCGATGAATACCATACAAATGAGCATCTACGTGCTGGGCATCCTGATCGCCCTGGCGTTGGTGTTTGACTTCATGAACGGCTTCCACGACGCCGCCAACGCGATCGCCACGGTGGTCTCGACCGGCGTGCTGAAGCCGCAGACCGCCGTCGCCATGGCGGCCTGCTTCAACTTCGTCGCCATCTTCGTGTTCCATCAACTGACCGTGGCCGCCACCGTCGGCAAGGGCACCATCGACCCCGGCGTGGTCGACCAGTACGTGATCTTCGGCGCGCTGGTGGGCGCCATCGTCTGGAACATCTTCACCTGGTACTACGGCATTCCATCGTCGTCGTCGCACGCGCTGATCGGCGGCCTGGTGGGCGCGGCGGTGGCCAAGAGCGGCACCGGCGCGCTGATCTCGGCCGGGCTGATCAAGACGGTGGTGTTCATCGTGTTGTCGCCGCTGCTGGGCTTCATCTTCGGCTCGCTGATGATGTTGCTGGTGTCGTGGGTGTTCGTGCGCTCGACGCCGCGGCGGGTCGACAAATGGTTCCGCCGGCTGCAGTTGTTCTCGGCCGCGGCCTACAGCCTGGGCCACGGCGGCAACGACGCGCAGAAGACCATCGGCATCATCTGGATGTTGCTGATCGCGGCCGGTTATTCGAACGCCAGCGACGCGATGCCGCCGCTGTGGGTGATCATCTCGTGCTACACGGCGATCTCGTTCGGCACGTTGTTCGGCGGCTGGCGCATCGTCAAGACCATGGGGCAGAAGATCACCAAGCTGAAACCGGTGGGCGGCTTCTGCGCCGAGACCGGCGGCGCGATCACGCTGTTCACCGCGACGGCGCTGGGCGTGCCGGTGTCGACCACCCACACCATCACCGGCGCGATCGTCGGCGTCGGATCGGCGCAGAAGATGTCGGCGGTGCGCTGGGGCGTGGCGGGCAATATCGTGTGGGCGTGGATCTTCACGATTCCCGCCTCGGCCTTCGTGGCGGCGATCGCCTGGTGGATCGGGCAGCATATTTTGTAAAAGAACACCAAGCCTTCAGCGGCCCGATCGATATCTTGATCGGGCCGTTTTTCATTGTGGCTATGGATCAGGAAGGCTTCAGGTTTGACCCCGGGGCGTGTGGCCAGATCGAATGAGTTTTGAGCTGTTTTATCGACTGTTTTAGACCGGCAGTGCCGCGTTTCAGACGCGATGAGACTGATGTGGCGCCATTCAGGCCGAATCAGGCCGGATCGCGCCGGAGAAGGCCCCCAAGATGGGCGTTTGCTGCCTTTGCGGTATTGCGCGCTTGCTCTGCTATGCCGTAGACTGACCAAATATCAATATTTGGTTTTCGTCTATGCCTTCCACTTCCTCTGCTCCTCCCGTCCATGACGTCGAATGGGACGCCGGCGATCTGGCTTGCGGTGATCTGGTGCTGGAGTTGCGGCGCCGGGTGCGCGCCGCGCCGGGACTGGTGTTCAAGCTGATCGCGCGGGATCCGGGCGCGCCGGCGGATCTGCCGGCCTGGTGCGGCATGACCGGCCATCAGCTGCTGGCCGAGGACGTCCCGGCGCAGACCTGGTGGATACGCGCCAAGTCATAACCCCCCATTCGCGCGGATCACCGCGCTTTTTCGTTGTTACCTCCAAGGAGACATTATGTCCGGCAAATTCCTGATCAACCTCACCTGCGGTCTCGACAACACAGACAAGGCGACCGTGGCCTTCGTGGTCGCCAACGCGGCCGTCGCTTCCGACAAGGATACCGTGGTGTTCCTGTCGATCGAGGGCGTGCGCCTGTCGCAGCAGGGCGTGGCCGATGCGGTGCATGAGGAGGGTTTCGCGCCGCTGAAAGAACTGATGGACAACTTCGCCGCAGCCGGCGGCCGCATGTTCGTCTGCTCGCCGTGCTTCAAGAAGCGCAAGCTGGACGAGGCGGTATTGGTGGCCGGCGCGGCGGTGGTCGGCGGCGCCAAGCTGGTCGAGTTCATGAGCGATGGTTGCCCGAGCATCAGCTACTAATCCCACAAACAAAAACAAGAAAAGGAACATCATGATCGCATCGCAACGCAGGAAATTGTTGGCCGCCGGCGCCATCGCCGCCGGCACCGTGGCGCTGGGCGCCGCCGCGCCGGTCCTGGCGCAGACCAAACGCAAGCTGCGCTTCGGCGTCGGCCCGCTGCTGCCGACCGTCGAGGACACCAAGAAGGCCTACAACGCGTTCTTCGCGCACCTGGCCAAGGAACTGAACGCCGACTTCGAGCTGTTCGCCACCACCGACTGGGCCGGCATGGCGGTCGCCATGGGCTCGGGCCAGCTGGACCTGGCGTGGATGGGGCCGTGGGGCTACATCATCGCCAACAACGCTACCGGCTGCACCGCGCTGGCCACCGTCAAGTACGACGAGAAGCCGGTCTACCACGCCATCATCATCGGCAAGCCGGACCTGAAGGTCGCCAAGTTCCCGGACGATACCAAGGGCCTGTCGATCTCGTTCGCCGACGTCGGTTCGACCTCGGGCTGGCTGATCCCGTCCTGGTACGCCAAGGAAGTGTGGAAGATCGATCCGAAGAGCTATTGGAAATACAGCGAGGGCGCGACCCACGCCGCCAACGAAGTCGCGGTGCAGGCCGGCCAGTCCGACATGGCGACCGACTTCGACCGCAACCGCAACGCGATGATCGAGTCGGGCAAGATCAAGCCGGACAGCAACAAGATTCTGTGGACCTCGGCGCCGCTGCCGAACGATGCCATCGCCGTCCCGAAAGGCACGGCGCCGGCGCTGATCGCGCAGATCCAGAAGGTGCTGACCGCGATCACGGTGGAACAGGCGAAGACGCTGCTGCCGAACCACTACACCGGTTTCGTCGCGGCCAGCCACGCCGACTATGCGTCGATCGAGAAGGCCGGCAACACGCTGGGCAAACTCAAGAAGGCTTGAGCATGAGCTCTCCGTTCATCGGGCAGGGCGCGGTCAAGGCCGCGCTGGCCGGCCATCTGGCGCGTCGCGACGGCGCCGGCCGCAGGCTGAAGCTGGCCGCGATCGCGCTGGCGGTGGGCGGGCTGTATCTGTTGTGCTGGAAGCTGGCGCAGATCGACGTGGTCAAGCTGGCGACCGGCCTGCCCAAGCTGGGCCACTGGCTGGCGCAGGCCTGGCCGCCGAATCTGAACGAGCTGCCGGTGTTCGCCGAGCGCATGGCCGAGACCATGGCCATGGCCTTGCTCGGCACCACGGCGGCGGCGCTGCTGGCGCTGCCGATGGCGGTGCTGGCCAGCCGCAACATCACGCCGTTCCCTAAACTGTACTACCCGGCGCGCTGGCTGCTCAACGCGCTGCGCGGCATCGATTCCTTCGTGTTCGCGCTGCTGTTCGTGGCGGCGGTGGGGCTGGGGCCGTTCGCCGGCGTGCTCGGCATCGCGCTGCACACCTGGGGCAGCGCCGCCAAGCTGTTCGCCGACCATATCGAGAACGCAGGCACCGGGCCGCTGGACGCGGTGCGCAGCACCGGCGCCGGGCGCGGCACGGCGATCGTCTACGCGCTGCTGCCGGATCTGCTGCCGGTGCTGCTGTCGACCACTTTGTTCTGGTGGGAATTCAATGTGCGCGCTTCGACCGTGCTGGGCGTGGTCGGCGCCGGCGGCATCGGGCAGGAGCTGAAGAACAGCATGGACTTGCTGGACTTCTCGCGGCTGTTCACCATCATCGCGCTGATCCTGGTGGTGGTCACACTGCTCGATCAGCTCAGCGGCTGGCTGCGGAAGAAGCTGGTATGACGGCGCCCTTGTTCGAAGTGCGCGCCGCGCGCAAAAGCTATGGCGAGCGGGTCGCGCTGGACGGCGCCAGCCTGCGGGTCGAGCGCGGCGAGATGCTGGCGGTGCTCGGCCCCAGCGGTGCCGGCAAGACCACCTTGTTCCGCTGCCTGGCCGGCCTGGCGCCGCTCGACGCCGGCGCGGCGCTGCTGCACGGCCACGACGTGGCGGCGATGCGCGGCAGGCAGCGGCGCAAGATCGCGGTGGTGTTCCAGCAATTCAACCTGGTCAACCGTTTGAGCGCGCTGGACAACGTCCTGGCCGGCAGGCTGGGCCATGTGCCGGCCTGGCGCGGCTGGCTGCGCCGCTTCAGCCGCGACGACATCCGCCTGGCGCTGGAGTGCCTGGAGCGGGTCGGCCTGCTCGACCACGCCAACCAGCGCGCCGATGCGTTGTCCGGCGGCCAGCAGCAGCGGGTGGCGATCGCGCGCGCGTTGGCGCAGCAGCCGGACCTGATCATCGCCGACGAGCCGGTGGCCAGCCTCGATCCGCACATCGGCGCCGGCGTGATGGCGCTGCTGGCGTCGATCTGCCACGAAGGCGAGGGCGGCATCGCCGTCATCTGCAGCCTGCACCAGCCGGAGCTGGCGCGCCGCTACGCCGACCGCATCGTCGGCCTGCGGCAGGGCGGCATCGTGCTTGACGTGGCCGCGTCCGCCTGCGACGAGGCGGCGCTGCATCAACTTTACGGCAGCGCCGCCATTCCGGCCGCCGCCTGACATCACCTGGAGTTCTCATGACCAATCCGTTCAACCATCCGCATGACGCCGACGTCGCCTTCGACGGCGGCGATCTCGATTGCGGCAACGGCCTGCTGTTGCTGATCCGGCGCCATATCGATCCGCTGGAGCGCGGCGGCCTGCTGGAGATCCGCTCCACCGAAACCTCGGTCGACGAGGACTTGCCGGCCTGGTGCCGCATGACCGGCAACGAGCTGGTGTCGTTCGTCAAGCGCGACAAGCAGCGCAGTTTCCTGGTGGCCAAGGGCAGGCTGGAGGAGCGGCGCGGCGCGGGCGTGCAGGCGGCGCAAGCGGCGCAGCAGCGCGGCGGCATCGAGCTGGTCGAGGTCAAGCCGATGACCGTGTTCCCGCCGGTGGCGCCGGCGCCGGCGATCCGGCCGCTGTCGGTGATGGGCATCGGCAGCTGGCCGCGTCCGCGCTGGATGCTGCAGGCGATGCATGAACACATGGAGGGCCGGCTGGACGAGGCCTCGTTCCACGCCACCGCCGACGACGCGGTCAGCCTGGCCATCAGCGCGCAGTTGCGCGCCGGGGCCGACGTGGTCAGCGACGGCGAGCAGCGGCGCGACAGTTATTCCAGCTTCGTCGCCTCGCGGCTGGACAATTGCCAGCTGATCCCGCTGACCGATCTGCTGCCGCTGGTCGACGATCCGGAGGAGTTTGAGCGCGAGTTGCGCGCGCTGGACGTGCCGGCCGGCGACGTGCGCCATCCGGCTGTGTTCGGTCCGCTGGGACGCAGCCGGGGCATCGCGGTGCACGAGGTCGACTTCGCGCGCGCGCTGACGCAGACGCCGATCAAGGTCGCGCTGCCGGGGCCGTATCTGCTGACGCGCACCATGTGGATGGAATGCATCTCCGACCGCGCCTACGCCAACCGCGAGGACTTGGCGCAGGACATCGTGCGGGTGCTGCGCGAAGAGATCGCCTGCCTGCTTGCGTCCGGCGCGGCGCTGGTGCAGCTGGACGAGCCGGTGTTGTCGGAGGTGGTGTTCAGCGGGCCCGCCAACCAGCGCAGCTTCATGTGTGGCGCGCTGGGCGCCAAGGGCGACAGCCCGACCGAGCTGGCGTTCGCGCGCGATCTGGTCAACGCCGTCACCAAGGGCTTCCCGCGCGAGCGCATCGCCTTGCACATGTGTCGCGGCAACTGGACCGCCGACGAGAGCAAGGCGCTGGCCGGCGACTATCAGCCGCTGGTCGATACGCTCGGGCAGATGCAGGTCGGCACGCTGTTCCTGGAACTGTGCACGCCGCGCGCCGGCGAGATGGAGATCTTGACATCGCTGCCGGACGACATCCGCATCGGCGTCGGCGCCTGCAACCAAAAGCACGCGCATGTGGAAAGCGTGGAGCACGTGGTGGCGCACGCCGAGCACGCGATCCAGCTGTTCGGCGCCGAGCGGGTGCTGCTGACGCCGGACTGCGGCTTCGCCACCTTCGCCGACAATCCGCTCAATTCGAGCGCGACGGCGGAGGCCAAGCTGGCGGTGCTGGCCAAGGCGGCGGCGATCCTGCGCCAGCGTCACGGGATCGCGGCATGAGCGCCGACGCGGGCGCGCGGCTGGTGATCCTGCTCGACCGCGCGGTGACGGTGGAGGCGGCGCAGTCGGCGTTGCGCTACGCCAGCACCGCCGCCGCGATGGATGTGGCGGTGGAGCTGCATGCCGTCAGCGCCTCGGTGGCCTTGCTGCATCGCGACGCGGCCGCCGGCGCGGATTGGCTGGCGTCGCTGGCGCAGGCGCTGGAGCTGGGGGTGGAGTTATACGCCTGTCCGCAGGCGTTGGCCGGGCAGGGCATGCAGGAAGAGGATTTGATGAGCGGCGTGGTCGGCATCCGCGGGGCGCCGTCGCTGCTGGCCGCCGGTCTGGCACCGGGCGGCCGCTTCATGGTGTTTTGAGACTTGGAGGCTGAACATGCAGGCGATTGATTTTGCGACATTGACACGACTGGCCGAGGCGTCGGCGGCGGTGACCGGCACTTGCAGCTGCCACGCGGTGCCGCTGCTGGCCTGGCAGCGGCTGCCGCCGACGCTGGAGCTGGACCGCTTCGAGGAGGTCGCGACGTTGGTCGAGGATCCGTATGACGATCCGACCTACACCGAGTACCATCCGCACGGCACCCACTACGACAGCGAGGACGCGCCGATCGCGCCGCGCTACTATCCGGCCAACCGCTGCCAGATCGCGCGCTGCCTGAATTGCGGCCGCCACTACCTGCGCTACAACGAAGCCGGCGGCTACTTCACCGAACTCCGCATCCGCGCGCTGCGGCCGCAATTGCTGGTCGACGCGCCGCTGTGACGGCGCGCGTCGGCGCGTGGCGAAGATGACGATGATGCGCCGCAGCCGCGCCGCCTTCGGTAGGGAACCCGGCCGGCCCGGCGTCGCGCACGCCGGCTGCGGATGCGCTATCATCCCGCCTCTTCCGTCGTCCCTGGTTTCCCATGCGTATCCCTCGTAGCAAGCGTTACTCCCGACTTCACCATGGCATCGAGGCCCTGCTCGACCTGGCCACGCTGGGCGGGCTGGTCAGCGCGTTGAGCTACCACGTCGGCCTGCACGGCCGCATGGGCGTGACGCGCCACGCGCTGGCGCTGCCGGCGGAACGGCGCCTGCCGCGTCCGCTGAAGATCGCGTTCGCGTCGGATTTCCACGCCGGCCGGCCGACCCATCCGGCGATCTTCGCCGACCTGTTCGCGCGGATCGCCGCCGAGCAGCCGGACCTGCTGCTGCTCGGCGGCGACTACGTCACCGGCCCGGCGCGGCACGCGGCGGCGCTGTGTCCGGGGCTGGCCGCCTGCGCTCCGCCGCTGGGCAAGTTCGCCGTGTTCGGCAACCACGACCTGTCGACCGACGACCAGCTGATCGCGCGCCTGTTCGAGGATGCCGGCGTCACCATGCTGGTCAACCGCGCCGTGGCGCTGCCGGCGCCGTTCGACTCTGTCTCGGTGTGCGGCATGGACGATCCGTGGACCGGCGCGCCGGACGGCGCCGCCACCTTCGAAGGCGCCGGCGCCACCCGCATCCTGCTGATGCATGCGCCGGACGGCTTGCTGATGCTCAAGGGCCAGCGCTTCGATGTCGGCTTCGCCGGCCACACCCACGGCGGCCAGATCGCGCTGCCGGACGGCACGCCGATCGTGATGCCGCAGGGGCCGTTGTCGCGGCCGTATTATTACGGCCGCTTTCCGGTGCGCGACAACGGCGAGCTGATCGTCAGTCGCGGCGTCGGCTGCAGCGGCATCCCGGTGCGCATCAACGCCGATCCGGAGCTGGTGATCTGTACTGTGCAATAATCTGCGGATGAGCACACTCCTGCTGAGCGAAGAAGACCCGGCCGCGCCCGAATCCATTCGGCTGATGGCGGAATTGTCGACCGCGCTCGAAGCCATCACCGGCGACGGCGGCAACGCCTCGTTCGACGCGGCCGACGTGCGCGGGCCGATGGCCTGCTTCGTGGTCGCGCGCGACGCCGCCGGCGCGGCGCTCGGCTGCGGCGCGTTCCGGCCGCTGGAGCCGGGCGTGGCCGAAATCAAGCGCATGTACGCGCGCCACGGCACCAGCGGGGTCGGCAGCGCGGTGTTGCGCTTCCTGGAGACCGAGGCGGCGGCGCTGGGCTACCAGGCGCTGTGGCTGGAGACGCGGCTGGTCAACCGGCGCGCGGTCGATTTCTACGAGGCGCGCGGCTACAGCCGCATCGCCAACTATGGCAAATACATCGGCAACCCGCTTGCGGTGTGCTTCGAGAAGCAACTGCCGTCGCCGCCGGAGGACGCATGAGGCGCGGGCTGTCGCCGCTGCTGTTGCTGTTGCCGGCGCTGACGCTGACGCTGGCGACGACCGCCGCGCAGGCCGCCGGCCCGCTGCGCGACCGCATCGCCGAACGCCGCGCCGCGATGCAGGAAGCGCGCGGCGAGCTGGACGAGGAGGGCGGCCCGTCCGCCGCGTTCGCGCTGCCGGACGGCGTGCGCCGCCTCGCCGGCCGGTCCTACGGCGCCGATCCGCTGCAGCGCTACGACGTCTACCTGCCGGCCAGGCCCGAGCACGCGCCGGTGATCTTCATGGTGCACGGCGGCGCCTGGCGCACCGGCGACAAGGCCAACGCCCAGGTGATTCAGAACAAGGTGCGGCGCTGGACCCCGCGCGGCGTGATCGTGGTCTCGGTCAACTACCGGCTGCTGCCCGGCGCCAGCGTGGCGCAGCAAGCGCAGGACGTGTCCACGGCGCTGGCCGCCGCGCAGTCGCAGGCCGCCTCATGGGGCGGCGACCGCGACAAGTTCGTGCTGATGGGCCACTCGGCCGGCGCGCATCTGGTGGCGCTGCTGGCGGCCGCGCCGGCGCAGGCGTTGTCGCGCGGCGCGACACCGTGGCTGGGCACGGTGGCGCTGGACAGCGCGGCGATGGATGTGGCGGCCCTGATGCGGCAACGCCACTTCCCGCTGTACGACCAGGCCTTCGGCGCCGAGCCCGGCTACTGGGACAGCGTCTCGCCGCTGGCGCAGCTGAAGCCCGGCGGCGCACCGTTGCTGGCGGTGTGTTCGTCGCGCCGCAACGACGCCTGCCCGCAGGCGCAGGGCTACGCCGCGCGCGCCGGCGCGCTGGGCATGCGCGCGCAAGTATTACCCCAGGATAAAAGCCATCGCGAGATCAACGAGACGCTGGGCCAGCCGGGCGCCTACACCACGGCGGTGGAAGCGTTTCTCGCCAGCCTGGATCCGGCGCTGGCGGCGCGCCTGCTGTAAGACTGGTCTTACAAGGCGCCGCTCCCCGCGCCGCTACCGCGCTTGCATGATGCTTGTCACAATGCTGTCTGTAATTTTAACGGGCAACACAGAACATGAAAATCATCGATCAACGCTATCTCGACGAAGACAATCGCTACTCCACCCAGCCCTGCCTGCTCAGCATTCTTGAGCTGGACGACACCCCCGACACCCCCGCCGCCGAAGCCGCGCTCGACCAGCGCCTGCACGCCGCGCTGCCTGGCCTCAACGAGCACAGCGGCCTGGTCGGCATGCGCTGCGCCGACGTGCCGCACCTGGTCGAAGTGGTGCAACGGGTCGCGATCGAATTGCGCCGGCTGGCGCTGAATGAAGTGACGGTGGGCTTCATCGGCGTGGTGCCGCGCATGCGCGGCCGCTACCGCCTGGTGCTGCCGTACTCGGCCAAGAACGCCGCCGCGCCGGCGCTGGCGCTGGCGACGCAACTGGTGGACGCGCTGCGTCACGGGCGCTCGTTCAACCTGAAGGCCGGGCTGGCGCGTCTGCGCGCGCTGGCCGACCGCCGCACAAAGCCGCGCCCCGGCTATTTGATGCACACCGCGCGTACCATCTTGATGTCGGTGATCCCCGCCAGCACCTTCTCGATGCCGTCCATCTTCAGCGTCAGCATGCCGTCCTCCAGCGCCGCCGCCAGCAACTGAGCGACGCGGCTGTGCTCCTGCAACAGCCGCTTGACCTTGTCGCTGCCGAGCATTAGCTCGTGCAGGCCGACCCGGCCCTTGTAACCCTTGTTGCAGGCGTCGCAGCCGACCGCGCGGTACAGCGTGAACTTGCCGTCTTTGGCATACCGCTCCCGCCAGCCGGCCAGCACGGCGGCGCGGCCGGCGTCGGGGTCGCGGATGAAGGCCTCGGTGTTGAGCAACTCCTCGCAGTATTCCGCCAGCAATAATCCCACCTCCTCCCCGGACGCCTCGACCGCCTGCTTGCACTGGCCGCACAGCCGCTTGGCCAGCCGCTGCGCCAGGATGCCAAGCAGCGCGTCGGCGAAGTTGAACGGGTCCATGCCCATGTCCAGCAGGCGCACGATCGATTCCGGCGCGCTGTTGGTGTGCAGCGTGGCGAACACCATGTGGCCGGTCAGCGAGGCTTCGATGCCCATGCCGACGGTTTCCTTGTCGCGCATCTCGCCGACCATGATGATGTCCGGATCGGCGCGCAGGAAGGCGCGCATCACGGTGGCGAAGTCCATCCCCGCCTTGCGGTTGACCTGCACCTGGCGCAAGCCCTTCTGCGTGATCTCGACCGGATCTTCGGCGGTCCAGATCTTCGTCTCCGGCGTGTTCAGGTGGTGCAGCACCGAATGCAGCGTGGTGGTCTTGCCGGAGCCGGTCGGACCGCAGACGAAAAACAGGCCGTACGGTTTCTCGATGGTGGCGCGTAGCCGCTGCAGGTTGAACGGCAGCACGCCCAGCTGGTCGAGCGGGATCGGCTCGCCGGCCGCCAGGATGCGCATGACGATGTCCTCGACGCCGCCGGCCGACGGAATCGTCGCCACCCGCAGCTCGATGTCGAGCGGGCCGTATTTCTTGAACTGGATCTTGCCGTCCTGCGGCTTGCGCCGCTCCGAGATGTCGAGGTCGCACATGATCTTGACCCGCGCCACCAGCGCGCTGCGGTAGCTGGCCGGGATCTCGATATAGGGCACCAGCGTGCCGTCCTTGCGGAAGCGGATCCCGGTCTTGCCCTTGCCGGGCAGCGGTTCGATGTGGATGTCGGACACGCCCTGGCGGTGGGCGTCGATGATGATCTTGTTGAGCAGCTTGACCAGCTCGTTCTCGACCGCCTCCGACACGTCGGCCAGCGCTTCGCCGTCGTCGTCGCCGCCGTCCATGCCGGACAGCAGGTCGCCGACGCTGCCGCTGTCGCCGTGGCCGTAGAACAGTTCCACCATGTGGCGGAACTCGCGCTGCCCGGTGACGCGGTACACCGGCCGGGCCTTGGGGAAGATGTGGCTGACGATGCGGGTGTGCGCGATCCGCTCCGGATCGAGCGCCACCACCAGCACGCCGTCCTTGCCGTCCTCCAGCGGCAGCCAGCCGGATTCCTCGATGTACTGGCGCTTCAGGTTTTTCAGCAGCTCGACCGGTTTGATCCGGTCGGGACGGAAGGGTTCGTACGGCACGCCGAAGAATTTTTCCAGCGCCAGGCCCAGCAGCTGCGGCTTGACGCCGTACTCGCCGATCAGCACCTCCTCGATGTCGACCTCGCGCGCGCGGGCGGTGCGGGTGGCCTGTTCCAGCTCCGGCGCCGACAGCGCGGCCGCGGTCACCAGCCCGTCATATTTGGTGCGTACCATCTGCGCTGGCTTCATGCGCTGCGACAGCGCCACCGACAGGGTCTCGCACAGCTGCTTGACGCCGGCCTCGGCGATGGCGGAGAACGGCGCGCGGTCGCGGTGGTTGATGAACTGGACCACGCCGAGCAGCTCGCGCGACTGCACCGCGATCAGCGGCGCCACCAGCATCTGTCTGGTGCGGTAGCCGGTGCGCTGGTCGACGCCCTGCTGGAAGCGCAGCTCCGGCGAGTGGCGCGCCAGTTCGGCCTGGTCGTAGACGTCGGCCAGGTTGACGGTCTTGCGGGTCAGCGCGACGTAGCCGGCGATGCTGGCCGGCGTGATCGCCAGCTTGAGGTCGCGGAACGAGGTCAGGCCGGTCTTGACCTTGGAGACGATGTGGTCCTTCTCCTCGTCCAGCGCGTACAGCGTGAAGCGGTCGCAGTTGAACAGGTCGCAGAATTCCATGCCCAGGTCGAGCATGATTTCATCGAGCTTGGTGGTGGCGTGAATCTTGGTGGTGACTGCCTGCAGCTTCTGGAAGAAGGCAAGCCGCAGGTCGACATCGCTGGCGTCGTTCATCATCGCTCCGGGAAAACCGGGGTCAGTTCCGGCATCGTGCCACAAGCTCAACCGTAGCGTCCGCTACGGTTGAGCTTGTGGCACGATGCCGGAACTGACCCCGGTTAAGTCAATTCGACTTCCATGCCTTCGTAAGCGAGGAAGACCTGCAAACCACCGAGCAGCGGCGCATGGCGCGCCATCACGTCGGCGAACACCGCCTCCAGCTCGTCGTCGCCGCGGGTCGGTTCGTGATGGGTGCAGTACAGCGCCTTGACGCCGCAGCGCAGCGCCAGCTCGAAGGCCGAATCGAAGGTGCCGTGGCCCCAGCCCTGCTTGGCCGGATATTCTTCGCGGGTGTAGGAACAGTCGACGATCAGCGCGTCCACGCCCTGGACCACGGCGTCGATCGCGGCGTTGCGCTGCGCCATCCAGCGCGCGTAAGCGTCGTGCTCCGGGTGGCCGGGCGGATGGATGTTGTAGTGCGGCTCGTGGTCGCCGGTGAAGAACACCGAACGGCCGCCGCATTCGATACGGTAGCCGAGGTCGGTGACCGGGTGGTTCATCACCACGTTGCGCACCAGCGCGTCGCCGACCTGGACCGGCTGGTCGATCTCCAGCGTCTGGTATTCGATGGTGGCGTCCATCTGCGTTTCGCTGACGGGGAAATAGCTGTTCTGTAATTGCACGCCCATCACGTGCTCGATGCCGTTGCCGGTGACCGGGTCGGTCACGCCGTGCAGCCGCACGCGGCTGCCGCGGATGAACAGCGGGGTGAAGAAGGGTAGGCCGTGAATGTGGTCCCAGTGGCTGTGGGTGATGAAAATGTTGGCGTGGATCGGTTTGCTTTTGTCCTGGATCAGCGACTGCGCCAGCGAAAACAGGCCGGTGCCGCCATCGATGATGATCAGGGTGTCGTTGTCGCTGCGCACTTCGATGCAAGTGGTGTTGCCGCCGTAGCGCGCGGTGCGCGGTCCGGGCGAGGGGATGGAACCGCGCACACCCCAAAATTTGAATTTCATGCTCAATCCCTGATGATCTTTTGTTGTTTTTGCTTGGTGCCGCCGGCCGATAATAGCTTTTTTTTTACACAAGAGGGAAAAACCCGACACGTGACGCGGCAATTTTGTGTCATGCATCATTTCCCGATGTACAACAGCTTGCGCTACAGCTACACTTCCATCGTAGAATCCGTTCGGTCAGATATTTAAAAAGCAACCATGCAAGAGTTGAATCAAACGCAAGTCGCCCAGCGCCTGGACCAGCTCATCGAGCTGAGCGTCCAGCTGGGCAGCAATCACGACACCGATTCGCTGCTGCAACGCATTCTGACAGTCGCCAAGGGCATGACCAACGCCGACGGCGGCACGCTGTACCGCCCCAGCGACGACAAGCGCCACCTTGAATTCCACATCCTGATCAACGACACGCTCGGCATCCACCAGGGCGGCGCCAGCGGCGTCGCGATCACCGCGCCCGGCATCCCGCTGTTCGACGCCGGCGGCGACAAGAACCTCGACGCGGTGGCCGCCTACGCGGCGCACTTCGGGCTGTCGGTCAACATCGAGGACGTGTACAAGGCCGACGTCTTCAATTTTTCCGGCATGGTCAAGTTCGACCAGCTGCGCAACTACCGCACCCAGTCGATCCTGACGGTGCCGCTGCGCGACCACGAGCACGAGCTGGTCGGCGTGCTGCAGCTGATCAACGCCAAGGACGCCGACGGCGGCGAGATCCGCGCCTTCTCGCCGACCGACCAGCGCTTCATCGAAGCGCTGGCGGCGCAGGCCGCCGTGGCGCTGACGCACCAGCGCCTGATCGCCCAGCTGGAGGAATTGCTGGAATCGCTGGTCAACCTGATCAACATCGGCATCGACGAGAAGTCGCCGTACACCGGCCGCCACTGCCAGTTCGTGCCCGAGCTGACGATGATGCTGGCCGAGGCGGTGCACAACACCGAGACCGGGCCGCTGGCCGACTTCCGCATGACCGACGGCGACCGCAAGGAGCTGTGGCTGGCCGGCCTGCTGCACGATTGCGGCAAGATCACCACTCCGGTGCACGTGGTCGACAAGGCCACCAAGCTGGAGACCATCTTCGACCGCATCGCGATGATCGACACCCGCTTCGAGGTGCTGCTGCGCGACGCCGAGATCGCCGCGCTGAAACGCCAGCTGGCCGCCGGCGGCGACGCCGCCGCCTCGGCCGCGATCGCCGCCGAGCTGGCGCAGACGCAGGCGACGCTGCGCGACGAGCGCGATTTCATCCGATTCGCCAACATCGGCGGCGAGGGCATGAAGCCCGAAGACCAGGAGCGCGTGCGCCGCATCGGCGCGCGGCGCTGGGTCGGCCCCGACCAGGTCGAGCGCGACTTCTTCGACGCCGACGAGCTGTTGAACCTGACCATCAAGTTCGGCACGCTGACCGACACCGAGCGCAAGATCATCAACAACCACATCTCGATGTCGATCAAGATGCTGGAGGCGCTGCCGTGGCCCAAGCACCTGAAGAACGTGCCCGAGTACGCCGGCGGCCACCACGAGCGCATGGACGGCAAGGGCTATCCGCGCGGCCTGACCCGCGACCAGATGTCGGTGCAGGCGCGGCTGATGGCGATCGCCGACATTTTCGAGGCGCTGACCGCCAAGGACCGGCCGTACAAGAAGGGCAAGATGCTGTCGGAATCGCTGCGCATCCTCGGCCATTTCTCGCTCAACGGCCACATCGACCCGGACCTGTTCGACATCTTCATCCGCAGCAAGATCTACCTCGAGTTCGCGCACAAGAACATGGATGAAAAGCAGATCGACGCCATCGACGAATCGAAGATCCCCGGCTACACGCCGTAAGGACCGCGCGTGCGCCTGTTTCCCGCCCGCTGGACCAAGACGCTCAACAAATACGGCCTGCGCTGGGCGCTCGGCCTGTGCCTGACCGGGATCGCGGTGATGCAGGTGTCGGGCGACCTGCGCATCGACGCCATCGAACGCATGGACACCTTCTTCGCCGGACTGCGCATGCGGCTGGTCAAGCCGGTGCTCGATCCGAAGATCGTGATCGTCGACATCGATGAGAAAAGCATCGCCGAAGTCGGCCACTTCCCATGGAACCGCAAGATCGTCGCCCGGCTGGTGTCGCAGCTGACCACCCATTACGAAGTCGCGGCGGCCGGCTTCGACATCGTGTTTCCCGAGGCGGACAACACTTCCGGCTACGACGTGCTGGACCACCTGGCCGAGACCGACATGAAAAACGTGGTCGGCTTCCGCAGCCGGGTCGACGCGCTGAAGGAAGCGCTGGACTACGACGGCCTGCTGGCGGCCGCGCTGCGCGACCAGCCGGTGGTGCTCGGCTATAACATCGCCGACGACCAGCGCAAGGGCAAGCTGCCGGCGCCGTTCTTCACCACCGAGACGCTGAACGGCCGCACCGTGCCGGCCTACGGCTCCAACGGCTACCTGGCCAACCTGGAGCGCCTGCAGGACGCCTCCGCCACCGGCGGCATCTTCACCGCGATCACCGACCCGGACGGCATCCTGCGCCGCTCGGCGCTGCTGATGCAGATCGGCGACGGCTACTACCCGACGCTGTCGCTGGCCACCGCCGCCGTCGCGCTGCAGGCGCGCGCGATCACGCCGTCGTTCTCGAAGAACGTGGCGGAGATGTCGGCCGCCGAGCGCGCCCACGGCGGGCTGGACAAGCTGCTGATGTTCGTCGGCCAGGAGAAGACGCCGCTGGCGATCCCGGTCGGCGAGAACCTGACCGGCGTGATCGAATTCCGCGGCAGCGGCGGCCCCAGAGGCGGCGCCTTCACCTACGTCTCGGCGGCCGACGTGCTGGCCGGGCGGGTCAGGAAGGAGCTGCTGGCCGAGCGCATCATCCTGGTCGGCACCACCGCGCCGGGCCTGCTGGACCTGCGGCCGACGCCGGTCAACAACGAATATCCCGGGGTCGAGGTGCACGCCAACCTGATCAAGTCCATCCTCGACGAGCGCTTCAAGCTGCGGCCGGATTTCGCCGACGGCATCGAGGGGGTGCAGGTGGCGCTGACCGGCGCGGTGCTGGCGCTGGCGCTGGCGGTGATGGCGCCGCTGCCGTCGATCCTGCTGGCGGCGGCGGTGGCCGGCGGCGTGTTCGGCTTCAACTACTGGGCCTACACCGACATGGACTGGGTGCTGCGGATGGCGATGACGCTGGTGCTGATCGCCGGCGTGTTCGTGCTCAACGTCGCCTGGGGCTATTTCTTCGAGGTGCGCAAGGGCCGGGCGCTGGTGTCGCGCTTCGGCGAATACGTGGCGCCGGAGCTGGTGGCGGAGATGGCCGACGATCCGGAAAAATACAATATGGACGGCGAGAGCCGCGAGCTGACGGTGCTGTTCGTCGACGTGCGCGGCTTCACCACCATCTCCGAGGGGCTGACGCCGAAGGCGCTGCGCGAATACATCAACCTGTACCTGACGGCGATGTCGGAAGACATCCGCGACAGCCATCGCGGCACGCTCGACAAGTACATCGGCGACGCGGTGATGGCGTTCTGGGGCGCGCCGGTGGCGTTCGCCGACCACGCCAGCCGCGCGGTCGCCACCTCGCTGCTGATGCAGGCCAGCGCGCGCCGCCTCAACGACGACTTCGTCGCGCGCGGCTGGCCGCCGCTGAAGATCGGCATCGGCCTCAACTCCGGCCTGATGCACGTCGGCGACATGGGCTCGAAGATCCGCCGCGCCTACACGGTGATGGGCGACGCCGTCAATCTGGGCTCGCGGCTGGAGGGCATCACCAAGGTGTACGGGGTCGGCATCGCGGTCGGCGAAACCACCCGCGCCGCCGCGCCGGAATTCGCCTACCGCGAGCTGGACCTGGTCAGGGTCAAGGGCAAGAACGAACCGGTGGCGATCTTCGAACCGATCGTGCTGGAGCGCGATCTCGGCGCCGCCGAGCGCCACGAGCTGGAGCGCTGGCGGCAGGCGCTGGCGGCCGTGCGCGCCCAGCAGTGGGACCAGGCCGAAGCCTTGCTGGCCGAACTGCGGGCGCTGTCGCCGGAGCGCGGGCTGTATGCGCTGTACGGCGAACGGATCGCCCACCACCGCGCCCATCCGCCGGGCCCGGACTGGGACGGCGTGACCACCTTCGAGACCAAATAAATAGAAAAATCGGCAATCATGACGGCGCAATAAGCCAGCCACAGTTTCCGCTGAAAATGCGCCGCGCGGCGCGAAATCTCGTGGCGAACCGGACAATACGGATTAAACTTTCAGGAACATAAGTTTCCTTGTGGCTAAATCAATCCGGCAATTAGGCCCTGCGGGAGGAGCACGTTATGAGATCCCATACCCATCACCCTGCCGGCGGCGCCGGGCGCGCGCCGCTGCGCCGCAAGCTGATCGCGGCGCTGGTGGCGGCATGTCACGGCGGCGCGCAGGCGGCGCCGGTGAATCCGAGCGTGGTGGCGGGACAGGCCAGCTTCAACCTGCAGGGCAAGACCTACACCATCACCAACACGCCGAACGCCATCATCAACTGGCAGAGCTTCTCGGTCGGCGCCGACGAGATCACCCGCTTCATCCAGCAGAACAGCGACAGCAAGGTGCTGAACCGCATCACCGGCCAGGACCCCAGCGTGATCCTCGGCTCGCTGCAGTCGAACGGCAAGGTGTTCCTGATCAATCCCAACGGCGTGATGTTCGGCGCCGGCTCGCGGGTCGACGTCAACGGCCTGGTCGCGTCCAGCCTGAATCTCTCCAACGCCGACTTCCTGGCCGGCCGCAACAACTTCGACGGCGCCGCCAGCGCGGGCAAGGTCGGCAACGCCGGCACCATCAGCACGCCGTCCGGCGGCCGGATCTTCCTGATCGCGCCGGCGGTGGAAAACAGCGGCGTGATCTCGTCGCCCAACGGCGAGGTGGTGCTGGCGGCCGGCCACAGCGTGCAACTGTTCGACTCGGCCGACCCGAACGTGCAGGTGGTGGTGTCGTCGCCGGCCGACCAGGCGCTCAACCTCGGCAGCATCGTGGCGCGGGGCGGCCGGGTCGGCGTGTACGGCGCGCTGGTCAACCAGCGCGGCACGATCAACGCCGACAGCGCGGTGCGCGGCGAGGACGGCCGCATCGTCCTCAAGTCCAGCCGCACCACCTTGCTGGAGGCGGGCAGCAGCACCAGCGCGCGCGGCGGCGCCGACGGCAGCAACCTCAACACCGGCGGCGCCATCCAGCTGCTCGGGCCGCAGGTCGGCCTGACCGGCGACGCCGTGGTCGACGCCAGCGGCGGCGCGGGCGGCGGCACGGTGCTGGTCGGCGGCGACTACCAGGGCAAGAACGCGGCGGTGGCGAACGCGCGGCAAAGCTACGTCGGCGCGGACGTGGTCATCAAGGCCGACGCCGGCGTCGACGGCGACGGCGGCAAGGTCATCGTCTGGAGCGACCAGGCGACGCAGGTGTTCGGCACGATCTCCGCGCGCGGCGGCGCGGCCGGCGGCAACGGCGGCCTGGTTGAAACCTCCGGCCACTATCTCGACATGCGGGGCCGGGTCGACACCCGCGCGCCGCTGGGCGCCACCGGCAGCCTGTTGCTCGATCCGAGCGATGTGTACGTCGCGCTGAACAGCGGCGTCGCCAGCGCCGCCGGCATGCTCGGCAGCGGGTCGTTGCCGAATATCGGCGGCCTGTTCCTGGACACGGCGACGGTGCCCGATTCGCTGCTGCTGACCGGCATCCTGCAAACCGCGCTGCTGACCACCGACGTCACCATCAGCACCGCCAACGCCAGCGGCACCGGTAGCGGCACCATCCACGTCCTCAGTCCGCTGCTGTGGAGCAGCGCGCATGGGCTGACGCTGCAAGCCGCCAACGACATCCAGCTGAAGGCGGCCGTCACCGGCATCAACGCCGCGCTGCACCTGAACGCCGGCGGTTCGATCGTGCAGACCACCAGCCCGATCGACGCGCTGGCGGTCAGCAGCCTGAGCGCGATCGCCGCCAACAGCATCACGCTGGACAACAACAGCAACACCATAGGCGGCAGCGCGACGCTGGGCGCCACCGCCGGCAACGCCGTGCTGACGGCGGTCAACGTCAATCTCGGCGCCAGCAGCGCCGGCGGGACGCTGACGGCGACCGCGTACAACGGCGACCTGAGCGTCTCCGGCAACGTGGCCGGCGCCGGCGGCGTGAGCCTGTCGTCGGCCAAGGCGGGCGGCACCATCAGCGTCGGCGCCGGGCAAACGGTGTCGTCCTCCGGCGGCGACATCCTGCTCAAGGCCGACCGCATGACGCTCAACGGCGCCATCAGCGGCACCACCCAGCACGAGGTGCGGCTGCAGCCTTACCAGGATGCGGTCGACCTGGCCATCGGCGGCAACGCGGCCGACGCCAGCGGCGTGCTGGGCCTGAGCGAGGCCGAACTGCAACGCATCAGCGTGCCGGTCAACGGCTTGCTGTCGATCGGCTCGTCCTTCAGCAACAGCGCGGCCAGCGGCGCGCTGACCGTCGGCGGCAGCCTCGATCTCGCCAGCTCGCTGGGCGGCGGCGGCCTGCTGTTGCAAACCCAGTCGGGTGCGCTGACCATCAACAGCGGCGCGGCCTTGTCGGTGCCGGGCGTGCTCAGCCTGCAAACCTTGCCGAGCGGCGAGCATCGCATCACCAATGCCGGCAGCGCCAGTTCCGCCTCCGGCATCAATCTGTTCGCCGGCAAGATGACGCTGGCCGGCGGCTCGCTGAACGCGCCGAGCGTCAGCCTGGAAACCGGCAACGCCATCAACCTCGGCGCCAGCGGCAACCCGGCCGATACGCTGGCGCTGACCGGCGCCGACCTGGCCGGCGTCAACGCCGGCAATCTGCATGTCGCGATCAACAGCAGCCATATCGGCAGCGGCGACATCGTCGTCAGCGCGCCGCAGATCATCGGCGGCAACCTGACCTTGAGCGCGCGCCACAATATCGACCTGCAGGCTTCGCTCGCGACCAGCGGCGACCTGCGGCTCGGCGCGGTGGCCGCGATCGGCGCCGGCGCTGACGTCGGGGTCGGCGGCACCTTCGAACTCCAGAGCGGCAACTGGTCGCAGCTCGGCGGCGCGCTGCCGGCCTTCAGCGCCGGCGATTTCCAGCTGACCGGCGGCAGCTTCGTGCGCGCGCTGGGCGGCGACGGCAGCCTGCAAACCCCGTATCTGCTGGCCGACGTCTACGGCCTGCAGGGCGCGGCCACGCTGGCCAACTACACCGCCTACCAATTGGCCAACGATATCGACGCCAGCGCCAGCGGCCAGTGGACCGGCGGCTTCCGGCCGATCGCGCAGAGCGGCGTGTACACCGGCGTGTTCGACGGCGCCCACCACAGCATCGCCGGCCTGACCATCAGCCGGCCGGGCGAGGACAACGTCGGCCTGTTCTCGCTGGTCGACACCGGCACCATCCGGGATCTGACGCTGAGCGGCGTGGCCGTCAGCGGCCACGGCAACGTCGGCGGCCTGGCCGGCTACGTCGCCCAGGGCATCGGCTACATCAGCGGCATCAGCGTCGACGGCAACGTCAGCGGCGCCACCAACGTCGGCGCGCTGGCCGGCAACAACGGCGGCCTGATCACCGCTTCGTCCAGCAGCGGCAGCGTCACCGGCGTGAGCGACGCCAGCGGCGCCAACATCGGCGGCCTGGTGGGCCGCAACACCGGCCAGATCAACACCTCGTCCTCCAGCGCCGACGTGCATGCCAGCGGCAACGGCTATACCGGTGGCCTGGTCGGCAGCAACACCACCAGCGGTTCCGATATCGGCCTGGTCACACACGCGTTCGCCACCGGCTCGGTCTACGCCTCGGGCGAGATCGTCGGCGGCCTGGTGGGCGACAACAATGGCGGCCACATCACCTCGTCGTACGCGGCGGGCAGCGTCAACGGCGGGCGCAACGTCGGCGGCCTGGCGGGACGCAACGTCAGCGGCGGCGTCATCAGCGACGCCTACGCCACCGGCGACGTCGGCGGCAACCTGAACGATTCCTACCAGAACCACGCCAACATCGGCGGCCTGGTCGGCGACCTGTACGACGGCAGCATCAGCCGCGTGTACAGCAGCGGCGTGGTGCAGGGGGGCGGCTTCACCAGCGTCCACGGCATGGTCGGCGCGCACGAGGGCGGCACGCTGAGCGGCGGCTATTTCAACCTGGACACCGCCGGCACCAGCTACGACAGCGCCGGCGCGGTCGCGCTGTCGTCGCAGCAGATGACGCAGCAGAGCAGCTTCGTCGATTTCGACTTCGTCTCGGCGCCGATCTGGCGCATCTACGACGGCCACACCACGCCGCTGCTGAAGGCCCTGCTGACGCCGTACACGGTGACCGTGACCGGCGGCAGCGCCGTCACCAAGACCTACGACGGCGCGTCGGCCGGCTTCGGCGGCAGCGGCGGCACGCTGGCCGCCGGCATCGACGGCACGCTGGGCTACGGCGGCGCCGTCAACGCCGGCAGCTACGACGTCGGCGGCCTGTGGTCGACCAAGTACGACATCAGCTACGCCGGTTCCAACCCGCAGCTGACCATCACGCCGCGCGCGGTGAACGCGATCGTGTCCGCCACCAAGACCTACGACGGCGGCTACACCCTCGAAGGCCAGGCCAGCTACAGCTTCGACAACCTGGTCGGCGCGGACATGCTGGGCATCAGCGGCGTGGTGACCTTTGCCGACAAGAATGCCGGCAGCGGCAAGAACCTGAGCGTCGCCAATCCTGTGCTGTCCGGCAACGAGCACGGCAACTACACGCTGTCTGGCATCAGCGGCGCCGGCACCGGCACGATCCTGCAGGCCGCGCTGCCGATCGACGGCCTCAGCGTCGCCACCCGGCAGTACAACGGCAACGACGTGGCGACGCTGGCCGGCACCCCGAGCGTCAGCGGCTTCGGCTCGGACCAGGTGGTACTGGCCGGCAGCGGCGTGGCGCACTTCGACAACAAGAACGTCGGCAGCAACAAGCTGGTCACGATCAGCACCGGCGGCTTCACGCTGAGCGGCAGCGACGCCGCCAATTACGTGCTGGTGTCGCCAAGCGATCTGAGCGGGGAGATCACGCCGGCGCTGGTGAGCATCAACGGCATGACCGCCGCCAGCCGCGTCTACAACCTCGACTACGACAGCGTCTCCGACACCTACGGCCGCAAGGCCACGCTGGTCGGCGGCACGCTGGCCGGCGTGCTCGGCGGCGACCAGGTCGGCATCGGCGCCGGCAACGCCACCTTCGCCGACAAGAACGTCGCCAGCGCCAAGACCGTCACCGTCAACGGCATCGCGCTCAGCGGCGCGGACGCCGGCAACTACGCGGTGACCTTGCCGACCGGCCTGAGCGCCGACATCACGCCGGCCACGCTGACGCTGACGCTGGCCAGCCGCGAATACAACAACTCGACCGCCGCCACCTTCGCCGGCGCCACGCTGTCCGGCGTGCTCGGCATCAACCAGGGACCGAGCGACGCGGTCACGCTGTCGGCCGGCTCCGCCAGCGCGAGCTACGCCGACAAGAACGTCGGCGTCGCCAAGAGCGTCAGCATCGTTGGCACGCCGGCGCTGGGCGGCGGCGACGCCGGCAACTATGTCCTGGCGCCGGGCGCGAGCGGCAGCATCACCGCGCGGCCGTTGTCGACCTGGACCGGCGGCAGCGGCCTGTGGAGCGCGGCCGGCAACTGGCTGGACGGGGTGGCGCCGGACGGCGCCAACGTGCTGGCGGCGACGCTGGGCGGCGGCCAGAACGTGGTCACCTACGACGCGACGGCCGGCAACACCACGCTGGTCAAGCTGACTTCCGGCGGCAACAGCCTGCTGCTGTCCGGCGGCAAGCTGACGCTGACCGGCGCCGGCGGCGACGGCTCCAGCCTGGCCGGCGCGCTGACGCTCAACGGCGGCGCGCTGGACCTGAGCGGACAGCTGCACGCCGACAGCCTGGTGCTGAGCAGCGGCATGCTGAAAGGCGTCGGCGGTGGCAGCACGCTGGACGTGGCGAGCCTGAGCCAGGGCGGCGGCATCATCGACAGCGACGGCGCAGTGAGCATCGGCGCCGGCGGCAATATCGTCGTGGGCAACATCCGCGCCCACAGCATCGCGCTCAACGCGCAGAGCAGCGGCGCCATCACGCAGACCGGCGCGCTGGTGGCCGACAGCGTGGTCGCCAACGCCTACGGCGGCATCGCGCTGACCGACGCCAACAACCATGTGCAGGCCTTCGAGGCGCATGCCTACGCCGGCAACATCGCGCTCAGCAACACGGTCACTAGCGGCGAGCTGGCGCTGGGGCCGCTGAGCACCACCGGCAACATCGTCATCGACAACCATGGCGGCATCCACACCGTCGGCGCCATCGTCGCGCAGGTGGCCGGCGCCGGCAGCGGGCAGGTGTCGATCACCGCGCACAGCCCGATCACCATCAACAACGCCATCGACGGCAGCGATATCGCGTTGTCGGCCAGTACCGACATCACGCTGGGCGGCGGCTCGGCGCTCAACGCCTCGCACAGCATCGGCCTGATCGCCGGCACTAACATCGTGTTGGGCGGCACCTTGACGGTGCCGGCGGGCGGCAGCATTTCCGCCACCGCGGCCAGCGGCAACATCACCGCCAGCAGCGGCACGCTGATCAGCAGCGGCGGTTCGCCGGTGACGCTGTCGGCGCCGCTGGGTTCGGTCAGCACGCCTGGCAATGTGTTTGCCGCCGGCACCGTGCCGACGATTAACGACGGTTCGGCCGCCGCAGCCGCCAAGGCGGCGGCCGACGCGAAAGCCGCCGCCGACGCCAAACTCGCCGCCGACCTGAAAGCCGCCGCCGATGCGAAAGCCGCGGCCGACGCCAAGGCCGCCGCCGATGCCGCCGCCAAGGCGGCCGCCGACGCCGCCGCGAAAGCCGCCGCCGAAGAGAAAGCCGCCGCCGAAGAGAAAGCTGCCGCCGACGCAAAGGCCGCCGCCGATGCCGCTGCCAAGGCCGCCGCCGAGAAAGCCGCCGCCGACTCCAAGGCCGCCGCCGATGCCGCCGCGAAAGCGGCCGCCGACGCCGCCGCACAGGCCGCAGCCCAAGCCGCAGCCGACGCGGCCGCGAAGGCCGCCGCCGATGCCGCCGCCAAGGCCGCAGCAGACGCCGCCGCCAAGGCCGCAGTCGACGCCGCCGCCAAGGCCGCCGCCGATGCCGCCGCGAAGGCTGCCGCCGACGCTGCCGCCAAAGCCGCCGCCGACGCGGCCACGCTGAACCAGCCGAACCAGCCGGTGGCGCAGGCGCTCAACGCGACGCTCAACATCATCAACCGCTCATCGAGCGGCAGCCAAGGCGGTGGCGGCGGCATCACCGAGGTGCCGGGCAACGGCGTGGCCACGGCCGGCGGCAGCGGCGGCAACAGCAAGCCGGACGACAAGGTGCCGGGCGAAAAAGTCGCCGACGGCGTGTCGCACGGAAGCGGCGACGCCAAGGAAGCTGTCAAGAAAACCTATTGCAACTAGGCTGAAAACCAACACTCGCCGTCCCCCGGCCCAAATCGAGAGTTTCAAATAGGCATTAATTAGACGCTATGCTAGCATCGGGGAAAGTTTGTTAATTGCAAGTAATAAAAATGCAAAATTGTCCAGATAGTATCAATAAAAATTCCAGAGCCGACACATGAGAAATAGCCTAACGCGCCTGCTGGCAGGGTCCCTTTTGGCCGCCGCCGTCTCTTCGGCATGGGGAGCGGACGACAGCGCGATTCATTTCGAGATCACCCGTTTCGAAGTCGCCGGCAACACGCTGCTGTCGCAGCCGCAGATCGACGAGCTGCTGGGGAAATTCACCGGCAAGGAGCGCGACTTCGGCGATGTCCAGCGCGCGCTGGAAGCGCTGGAGGCGGTGTATCACCAGCGCGGCTACAACGTGGTGACGATCGAGCTGCCGGAGCAGGAACTCAACGGCGGCGTGGTGCGCCTGCGGGTGGTGGAGACCAAGGTCGGCCGGGTCAGCGTCAGGAACAACCGGTATTTCGACGAAGCGAATATCCGCCGCAGCCTGCCCGCGTTGCGCGAGGGCGCCACGCCGAACCTGAAGCAGGTCTCGTCCAACCTCAAGCAGGCCAACGAAAATCCTTCCAAGCAGGTGACGATGAAGCTGCAGAGCGGCGAGAAGGCCGACGAGGTCGACGCCGTGCTCGACGTCAAGGACGAGTCGCCGTGGAAGGTGATGGGCAACGCCGACAACACCGGCACCGAAGCCACCGGCAAGACCCACCTCGGCGTGGTGCTGCAAAACGCCAACCTGTTCGGCCGCGACCACCTGGCGACGCTGCAATACACCACCTCGGCCGAAGAACCGGGCCGGGTCAAGGTGTACGGCGCCGGCTACCATATCCCGCTGTACGAGTCGGGCGATTCGCTGGACTTCTACGCCAGCTATTCGAACGTCGACTCCGGCACCATCGCGGCCGGCGCTTTCAACCTGGCCGTCAGCGGCAAGGGCGCGGTGTACGGCGCGCGCTACAACCAGGCGCTGGCCAAGCGCGGCGAACTGGAAGCGCGGCTCAGCTACGGCGTCGACGTCAAGGCCTTCAAGAACAGCGTGCAACTGTCCGGCACCGAGCTGGGCAACGATGTCACGGTGCATCCGGTCAGCATCGCCTACCAGGCCAGCCTGCCGATCAAGCAAGGCGAAATCGGCGGCCAGGTCACGCTGCTGCACAACATTCCGGGCGGCTCCAACGGCGGCAAGGACGCTTTCGCGGTGCGGGTCGGCGCCAAGGACAGCTACACCATCGTGCGCTTCGGCGGCAGCGTCACGCGCGCGCTGGCGGACGATTGGCAGGTGCGCGCCATCGCCAACGGCCAGTACAGCAACGACGCGCTGATTCCGGGCGAGCAGTTCGGCGCCGGCGGCGCGACCTCGGTGCGCGGCTTCATCGAACGCGAGATCTCCAACGACTCCGGCCTCGGCGTCAACCTGGAGCTGTACACGCCCAACCTGTGCCGCCAGGTCAACTGGAATTGCCGCCTGCTGGGCTTCTACGACAACGCCTACATCAAGCGCAACCATGCACAGCCCGGCGAGCTCGAAAGCACCTCGATCGCCAGCGCCGGCGTCGGCGCGCGCTTCGTGCTGTCGACCTATGTGAACCTGCAACTCGATTACGGCCATGTGCTGCGCGCCGGCGCCACCAACCGTGCCGACGCCAACCGCCTGCATGTGCGCCTGGGTCTGGCCTACTGATGATGTGAAGAAGAATAAAAAATGAAATCGCAAACCCCTATCCAACTACGCCGCAAACTGCTGGCCGTGGTCGTCGCGGCGGCGTTCTCCAGCGCGCAGGCCAATCCGGCGTCGCCGACCGTCGTGCACGGCATGGCCACGTTCAACCAGCAGGGCGGCGTGTATTCGATCACCAACACGCCCAACACCATCATCAACTGGCAGAGCTTCTCGATCGGCGCCGGCGAGATCACCCGCTTCATCCAGCAGAACAGCGACAGCAAGGTACTGAACCGCATCACCGGCCAGGACCCGAGCCAGATCCTCGGCTCGCTGCAATCGAACGGTAAGGTGTTCCTGATTAATCCCAACGGCGTGATCTTCGGCGCCGGCTCGCGGGTCGACGTCAACGGCCTGGTCGCGTCCAGCCTGAACCTCTCCAACGCCGATTTCCTGGCCGGTAAAAACAACTTCGACGGCGCCGCCAACGCGGGCAAGGTCGGCAACGCCGGCGCCATCAGCACGCCGTCCGGCGGCCAGATCTTCCTGATCGCGCCGGCGGTGGAAAACAGCGGCGTGATCTCGTCGCCGAACGGCCAGGTAGTGCTGGCGGCCGGCCATAGCGTGCAACTGTTCGATTCGAAGGATCCGAACGTGCAGGTGGTGGTCTCGGCGCCGGCGGACCAGGCGATCAACCTCGGCAAGATCGTGGCGCAGGGCGGCCGGGTCGGCGTCTACGGCGCGCTGGTCACGCAGCGCGGCAACATCAACGCCGACAGCGCGGTGCGCGGCGAGAACGGCAGCATCATCCTCAAGGCCAGCGGCACCACGCTGGTGGAGGCGGGCAGCAGCACCACCGCCATCGGCAGCAATCTCAACACCGGCGGCGACATCATGCTGCTTGGCGCGCGCGTGGGCGTGACCGGCGACGCGCTGGTCGACGCCAGCGGCGCGGCGGGCGGCGGCAAGGTGCTGGTCGGCGGCGATTACCAGGGCAGGAACGCGGCGGTGCAGAACGCGCGCCAGACCTTCGTCGGGCAGGACAGCGTCATCAAGGCCGACGCCGGCGTCAACGGCGACGGCGGCACGGTGGTGGTGTGGGGTGACGACACCACGCGCATGTTCGGCAGCATTTCCGCGCGCGGCGGCGCGGCCGGCGGCAAGGGCGGCCTGGTCGAGACCTCGGGCGGCTTCCTGGACGTGGCCGGCGCGCGCGTGCTGACCCGCGCCGTGCACGGTGCGGACGGCACCTGGGTGATCGATCCGTACGACATCGAGATCACGCAATACGGCGGCACCAACGTCACGCTGGCCGACGGTAATCCCTTTGGTGCGGCGACCTCCGGCGTCACCGCGATCGCCGCCTCCCTGTTGACCAACGCCAGCAGCGGCAACATCCTGCTGCAGGCCAGGCACGACATCACGTTCAAATCATCGGTCAACAACACCAACGCCAATGTCAGCTTGACGGCGCAGGCCGGCAACGACATCAACGTCAACGCGCAGTTGCGCATGAGCGGCAACATCACGCTGTCGGCCAACGACGCCGCCAGCGGCAGCGCGACCGGCGTCGGCTCGGTCAACATCGCCAAGTACAGCGACGAGACGGCGCTCGGCGTCAACGGCGGGCTGTTGACGCTGAAGGGCGCGAACATCCTGATCAACGGTATTGTCGGCTTGAACGGCGGCGATCTCGACGCGCGCGTCGAATCCGCCGGCGGCCACTTCACGGTCGGCGGCGACGGCAGGATCAACGCCGACGGCGCCGGCCTGATCGCGATCGCCGCCGACAATATGCACTTCAACGGCGGCCGCAACAGCGTCGGCGGCGGCTCCAACGACAGCCAGAACGCGGTGTCGCTGTCGGCCTACAGCGCCGGCCGCGCCACCACGCTGGGCGGCGACGCGTCGACCGCTACGTTGACGCTGACCCAGACCGAATTTGACGCGGTCGGCGCCGGTAGCCTGATGATCGGCCACAGCGCTTCCGGCGATATCGCCAGCAACGGCGCGCTGACCAGCAATACCGGATATCTGCTGCTGGAGAGCGGCGGCAACATCAGCCTGAACCACGCGCTGAGCGGCGGGCGCGGCCTGTACGCCAGCGTGGACGGCAGCGGCACGCTGAGCGTCGGCGCCAACGGCGTGCTGACCGGGTCGGCGGTGTCGCTCAAGGGCGACAAGATGGCGCTGAACGGCAGCGTCACCGCCGAGAGCATCAACCTCGACGCGTATGGCGGCAACTCGGCGATCGTGCTGGGCGGCGACGCGGTGGGCGCGCTGACGCAGGCGGCGCTGCTGACGCTGCACACCGGCTCGCTGAACATCGGCTCCGCCGAGGGTTATGCCGGAGCGGTGACGGTCGCCGGGGCGGTGGACCTCAGCAACGGCGCCACGGTTTCCGCGCCTGGCCTGTCGCTGAAGGGCGGCGCGATCAGCGGCGCCGGGGCCATCCACGCCGGCGCGCTGTCGCTCGATGGCGCCTCGGTGAATCTGAGCGGCGCCAATGTGGTCAGCTCAGTGCAGGGCAGCGCCCGCAGCGGCGATTTCATCTTCAACGGCAGCGGCGGCCTGTCGGTCGGCGCGATGGGCATCAGTGCGGCCGCCGGCGGCATCAAGCTGTCCGCCGACAACGGCGGCATATCGGTGGCGCACGCGCTGAGCGCGCAAAACGATGTGGTGCTGAAGGCTGGTTCGGTATCGGTCAGCGACACCATCGATGCCGACGTGTTCGATGTCAGCGCCAACGCGCTGTCGCTGGGGGCGAACGTGACCGTCAAGGCGGCCAGCATCAAGCCGTTCTCCAACGGCTACAAGATGACGATCGGCGCCGACGCCAACTGCAACGGCGACACCACCTGCCTGAACGTGACCAAGCTGTATTACCTGCAGGCGCCCGCGATCAGTCTCGGCTCGACGGACAGCGTGCTCAATGTCGGCAATATCTCGGTCGCCGGCTTCGGCGGCACCGGCACCGGCGTGAACAACCTCAGCGGCTTCACCTCGAGCGTCGCTTTGCTCAGCAAGAACGGCGACATCACCCAGACCGGCGCGATCGGCGTGGGCGGCCTCGGCGTGGTCACCAATGGCCAGATCACGCTGAACAATGTCGGCAACAGCGTCGGCAAGTTGGCGGTGACGCAGACCGGCACCGGGAGCATCCAGTTCACCAACAGCGGCGGCCTGGCGATCGGCAAGCTGCAGGGCGGCGGCGACGCCAACGCGACCGCGCTGTTCGACATCGACGGCGTGCGCTCGGCCACCGATGTGACGCTGACTGTGGCTGGCGCCATCACCAATGGCGGCGGCACCATCGTCGCCGACGCGCTGACGATGAACGCCACCGGCGGCATCGGCGGCATGGTTGAAAGCGTGGCGGTGCCGCTGGCGACCCGCGTTTCGAAGCTGTATGTGGTCAACACCACCACCGGCGGCTCCGGCATCAACATCGCCAACAGCAACAACACCGACCATTCGGATGTGATGACGGTGTACAAGGCGCTGCAGGAAGGCGCCGGCAACAGCGGCGCCATCAAGATCGACAACATGGGCGGCATGACCATCGCAGCGGGCACGCCGCCGAACGGTGGCGTGCGGACCGGCAGCGGCGGCATCACGCTGCAGACCCACAGCCCGCTGGTGATCGACGGCGAGGTGAGTTCGACCTCCGGCAGCATCGTGCTGGCGGCCGGCACCGGCTATGATCCGAGCAATACCATCACCTTCGGCGGATCGGCAGTGGTGAGCACCAGCGGCAGCCTGTCGTTGACCGCATCGGCGCCGGTGCAGACCAACAGCAACATCACCGCCGGTCAAGGCGTAACGACGACCATCCAGCCGCCACCGCCGACCCCGACGCCTGCGCCGACGCCGACCCCAACGCCGACGCCGACGCCAGTTCCTACGCCGGTCCCGACGCCAACGCCGACGCCAACGCCGGTTCCTACGCCGGTCCCGACGCCAACGCCGGTTCCTACGCCGGTCCCGACGCCAACGCCGACGCCGACGCCGGTTCCGACGCCAGTACCGACACCTGCGCCTGTGCCGACGCCAACGCCGGTGCCGACGCCAGTACCGACGCCAACGCCGGTGCCGACTCCAACGCCAACGCCAACGCCAGTACCGACGCCAGTACCGACGCCGGTGCCGACGCCGACGCCGACGCCGACGCCGACACCAACCCCGACGCCAACGCCGCCACCGTCGGCCGACATCTGCACCATCGCGCCGAATTCGGCGCTGTGCCAGGTGTTGTCGCCGCCGACGGCCAGCGAGCCGGTGAAACCGGTGCAGCAGGCGAGCAACGAGGTAATCAAAACGGTCAGCGCCTCCGCGCCGAAGACCGACTTCGACCAGGTCGCCTTCCTTGAAAACGAGAAGGACCGCGTCAAGTCCAGCGGCGGCGGCAGCACCACCGGCGGCGCGGCCAATTCGAGCACGCCCGACGACAAGAAAGCAGACAAGACCGATACCAAAGAAGTCGCATCCAATGACAAGAGCGGGACCAAAAATGAATCAGTTAAAAAAATGTACTGTAATTAAGGCGCTGCTGCTGCTGGTCCTGTTCTGGACCGCCGGCGCCAGCTGGGCCGCGCAAGTGGCGGGCACCGTCATCCATCTGAACGGCCCGCTGCTGGCCAAGAAGGCCGACGGCGCGGTGCGCATCCTGTCGCTGCGGTCGGAAGTCGAAAGCGGCGACACCCTGGTGACGGAGAAGAACACCTACGCCCTGGTGAAGTTCATCGACAACAGCGAAATCACGCTCAAGCCCTCGACCACCTTCAAGGTCGAGAACTTTAGCTACGACGACGCCAAGCCGGACGGCGATAACGCCTCGTTCAGCCTGGTCAAGGGCGGCCTGCGCTCGGTGACTGGCCTGCTGGGCAAGCGCAACAAGGAAAAATTCGCGATGAAGACGCCGAGCGCCACCATCGGCATTCGCGGCACCACCTTCATCGTCGAATGGGTCGAACCGTCCGCGCAAGCGATCGCCGCGCGCGAAGCCTATCTGATGGCCAGCACCGCCGGTCTGGGCGACACCTATCCGATCCAGCCGCTGATGCTGGCGCAGGCGAACATCCCGCTGCCGGCCGGCCTGACGCCGACGCCCAATTCGGGAACTCCGCCTTTGCCGCCCGGCCTGTACGTCCAGGTGATCGACGGCCTGATCAACGTCACCAACAAAGGCGGCAGCCAGAACTTCTCCGCCAACCAGTTCGGCTTCGTGCCGACGCCGGTCCAGGCGCCGGTGGTGCTGCCGAAGAACCCGGGCCTGCAATTCACGCTGCCGCCGGCATTCAGCCTGCCGGCGCCGGTGGTCGGATCGACCAGCGCACCGAAGTCCGGCTCCGTCGACTGCGAAGTGCGCTGACCCGCGCACGATAGGCGTGAGTATTTAAACAACATGTTGCGCTACACTCTCGATCTCCTACCGATCGAGAGATGCACATGCCGTTCAACACCGACGCCACCGCGCTGAGCCACTGGTCCGAGCCGCTGGCCGACTTCCTGCTCAACCTGTTCTGGAGCAGCCTGCCCTCGGCGCTGCTGTATGCCGGCTTGGGCCTGCTGATCGCCATCTTCCTGATGGTCTGGGTCGCGCGCAAGAAGCTGCTGCGCCGCCGTCCGCGCGTCTGGAACGTGCTGGCCAAGCTGAGTTATGTGCTGATCCTGGCCGGCGCGGTGTTCGGCGCCAGCGCCATCGGCGTGGTGCGCCACGTGCAGCAGCAAACCATGAGCATCTTCGAATCCGCCGCCGTGCCGCTGGTCCGGGCCAACACGGTGGTGCTGCGCGAATACGTGACCGCCAAGCTGGCGAGCGTCGCCCCCGGCCAGCCGGTGAGCGCGCGCGAGCTGGTCGACGCCACGCTCAAGGATTTGTACTACCAGCCGACTTCTGACAGCCTGTGGGAGCGCGGCAAGGCGCGCATCGTCAACTGGACCCTGCGCAAGCTGGGCGGCGAAGTACTGACGGCGGTATTCCAGAAGATCATCATCGCCAAGGTCGAAGGCATGGCGGCCGCGCTGAAGACCGACATGCGCGGCCAGGCGCAAGGCGAGGCGGTCAGCTTCGGCGCCGACGCGCTGAAGAAGATGCTGCTGGACGCCAACCGCAAGCTGGACATGACGGTACTGGACCGCACACTGCCGCAAATCATCCTCGACGCCGCGCGCCAGCAGATCAACGCCACCTTCCAGAGCAGCTACCTGATGATCGCCATGATCTGGCTCGCCATCGCCGCCATCGTCGGCGGCGAGATGCTGCTGTACTTCCGCTGGTTTGAAAAACGGAACTCCGTAGCGCCGAGTTCTGTATAATCTCGCCACGTTTTGGTGCTCGCGCGTCTGTCCGGATGCGCAGTTAAACGGGAAACAGGAAGCCGGCCCCGCCGGTCAACCTGTGCTGCCCCCGCAACGGTAAACAAGCGTCGTCGCCGACGACAACCCGCCTCTCTATACCACTGTGCGTTTGCATGGGAAGGTCAGGCGGGTCTGCTTGCGAGCCCGGATACCGGCCAAACAGGTGGAAATGCCCAGGCATTTCTGTTCAATCCGCTCACGGGGAGGTGAGCGGCTTGCATCTGTAGCCAGATCTTTCAATGCATCTATCCAGCACGCCGCGGCTTCGCCGACCGGCGGCCATGCCTCGCGCATGCGCCGTTCGCACGCCCCTGCGCGCTGCCTTTTCAGGATCCCACCATGTTTAATCTGTCCACCGGCGCGGCCATCGGCTCCATCGAGACGCTGCTGTATTCCATTTCCAACGTGTTGTACCTGCCGGTCTTGCTCGGCATCGCGGCGCTTGTGCTGCATATGCTGGTGTGCTTCGGCACCTTCGGCGCGGAATGGCTGGAACGCCGACGCGGCGTGCGCATGCTGGTCGCCACCGCAAAGCAGGAGATGCACGCGGCGCTGACCGCGCAGGAGGGCGAGCCGGGTCTGGACGCGCGTCTCGAACGGCTGGTGCAGCGCGCCGACGCCGCCGGCGTGCGCCGCCTCGACGGCGTGCGCTTCGTGGTGCGGGTCGGCCCGGCGCTGGGCCTGATGGGCACCCTGATCCCGATGGGCATCTCGCTGGCCGGCCTGGCGCAGGGCAATCTGCCGAAGATGGCCGAGTCGATGACCACCGCCTTCACCGCCACCGTGGTCGGCCTGGCGTGCAGCGTCAGCGCCTACGTATTGAGCCTGGTGCGCGAGCACTGGCTACGCAGCGACCTGACCGAGATCGCCTACGCCGCCGAATCGCTGCTGGCAACGCAGGACGCCAAGCCGCACCTGGTGCGCGCGGGAGCTTGATATGCGCTATCTGAACCGCCACCGCTACAGCCGCATCGGCGAGCATAACGAAGACCCGCTGGCCGGCGTCGCCAACCTGTTCGACGCCAGCATCGTGTTCATCGTCGCGATGATGCTGGCGCTGTTCTCGGCCTGGAACATGATGGATCTGCTGGATCCGAATTCCGAAGTCACCATCGCCAAGAAAAGCGCCGACGGCCATGTCGAGGTGCTGACCAAGAAGGGTTCCGAGATCAAGGTCAGCAAAGTCAGCGACAAACCGTTGTCGGGTTCGGGCAAGCGCCTGGGCACGGCGTATCAACTACCGGATGGGAAGGTGATCTATGTACCGGAATAAGTTATGGGTGCTGGCCGCCTTGCTGGTCTCGCTGTGCGTCGGCGGCTATGTGCAGTCGGCGCAGGCGCCGCGCACGCTGGCGCTGATGCTGGGCGACGTCGAATCGCGGCCGACCGTGCTGGCCGTGCGCGGCCTGCAGGCGGAATTGAAGGCGCTGAATGTGGCGGTCCGCATCATCCCCGCCAACGGCTTGACGCCGGCCGACCGCACTGCGCTGTCGAGCGCCGACGTGGCGATCATCAACGCCAAGGGACGCCAGGCCATGACCGGCCTGAGCGCCGAGCTACAAGCGCTGCAAGCCGGGCGCAAGCCGGTGTTCGCGGTCGGCGGCGCCATCGACGACGCCATGCGCGAGCAGGGCGTGCGCGATGACGCCACCATCCAGGCCTATCACCGCGAGGGTGGCGTCGAGAACATGGGCAACCTGCTGCGCTACGTCCTGCGTCAGAACTTTGGCTCCAAAGTCGACGTGGCGCCGGTGCATGCAATGCCGGAGGTGGGCCTGTACGACGTCAGCGCCAACCGCACCGTCGCCACCTGGGACGAGTACGTGAAAGGCTACGCTCGGCACAAGCCGGGCGCGCCGTGGATCGCCGTGCCGTTCTATCGCGCCAGCCTGGTGGCGGGACAAACGCTGCCGCTGGCGGCCATCGTGGCGCGGCTGGAGGCCAGCGGCTACAACGCGGTGCCGGTGTTCGGCTATCCGTACGATACGCCGCTGCGCCTGCTGCTGGATGAAAACGGCAAGAGCCGCGTCGACCTGATCGTCGCGCTGGGCATGAAGGTCGGCGGCACCGCCAACACCGGCGCCATCCTCGACAAGATCGGCGTCCCGGCGATCAACGCGATCACGCTGAGCCAGCAGACCTTGGCGCAGTGGCAGGAATCGCCGATCGGCCTGGATATCATCGAACGTACCTGGCAGCTGGCCGGCGCCGAAGTGGCGGGCCTGATCCAGCCGACCGTGGTCGCAAGCCGCGAACGCATCAGCGATGCGCAGACCGGCCTGGCCTACGTCGAGGAGACGCCGATTGCCGAGCGCATCGAACGCCTCAACGAGCGCGTGGCCGCGTGGCTGGCGCTGCGCCAGAAAGCCAACGGCGACAAGAACATCGCCATGATCTACTTTAACTACCCGCACGGCTCCGAGACCATCGGCGCGGCCTACCTGAACGTGCTGCCGGAGAGCCTGTGGCAGATCGTGCAGCGCCTGAAGCGGGAAGGCTACAGCACCGGAGCGGGGGATGCCGAAGCTTTGCCCTCCACGCAGGACGCGCTGCAAGGCGAGATCCAACAGTGGGGCAACTACCCCGGCAAATCGAAGGGCGACTACATGGCGGGCCTGAAGCATCTGGCCGAAAGCGGCCAGGCCTTGCTGGTGCCGCTGTCGGACTACCAGCAGTGGTTCGCCAAACTGCCGCAGCCGCTGCGCGCATCGATCGAAAAATCCTGGGGCGTGCCGGAAAAGGCGCCGGTGCTGTGGCGCGACGCCAAGGGCGAGGCCTTCTTCGTCTATCCGGCGCGCCGCTTCGGCAACGTGCTGATGGCGCCGCAGCCCGGCCGCGCGTGGGAGCAGAACCTGGAGAAGCTGCACAACGAAGTCAGCATGCCGCCGTCGCATGAATACATCGCCTTCTATCTGTGGCTGCAAAAGGACTTCAAGGCCAACGCTGTCATGCACATCGGCACCCACGGCACGCAGGAATGGCTGACCGGCAAAGAAGCCGGCCTGTCCGAAAGCGATCCGACCGAGGCGCTGATCGGCGCCATGCCCAACATCTATCCTTATGTGATGGACGACGTGGGCGAGGGCATACAAGCCAAGCGGCGTGGCATGGCCACCATCATCGACCACATGACGCCACCGTTCGACGTGGCCGGCCTGAATCCGGACCTGCGCGAACTGGGCGCGCTGCTGAACGACTACCGCGTGGCGGAGCAGAAAAGCCCGCTGCTGGCGCGCAGCCATCTGCTGGCGATCAACCGGCTGGCGGCCAAGAGCGGTGTGTTGAAGGACATGAAGAAGTCCGAGTTGAAATCGGAAGCCGACATGGAAGGCCTGGAGGAATACCTCGACGACACCGGCGGCAAGCTGACGCCGTTCGGGCTGCACACCTTCGGCGTGGCGCCGGCGCCGGAACAGCGCAACGCCACCGCGCGCGCCGTGGTCAGCCTCGATAGCACCTCCACCGCCGAGCAAAAGGCCAAGCGCATCGCGCAACTGGAGGCCGACATCGAACGCAGCGCCGATCTGGAACTGGAACGGCTGATGCAGGCGCTGTCGGGCCGCTATATCCCGACCGGCGCCAGCGCCGACCTGGTGCGCAATCCGGACGCGCTGCCGACCGGGCGCAACTTCTTCGGCCTCGATCCGTCGCGCATCCCGAGCAAGACCACCTACGAAGCCGGCGCCAAACTGGCGCAGCAGCTGGTGGACGATTACCGCAAGCGCCATGGCGCCTATCCGACGAAACTGAGCATGAACCTGTGGGGCGTCGAGACATCGCGCCACGAAGGCATCATGGAGGCGCAGGCGATGTCGCTGATGGGCGTGCGTCCGACTTGGGATGAACGCGGCCGCGTCACCGGCGTGGAGCCGCTGACGCGCAAGCAGCTGGGCCGCCCGCGCGTCGACGTGACGCTGATCTCGTCAGGCCTGTTCCGCGATCTGTTCGGCAATCTGCTGACGTTGATGGATCAAGCCGCGCAGCTGGCGCAGAGGCAGGACGACGAAGGCGGCAACGTGATGGCGGAGCACAGCCGCAAAACCGCCATCGCGCTGGCCGCCAAGGGCATCGGCGCCGACGAGGCGCAGCGCATGGCGTCGGTGCGCATCTTCGGCTTGCCGAGCGGCGCCTACGGCACGCAGATCGAGAAGCTGATCCCGCTGACCAACGCCTGGCAAAACGAGAAGGAAGTGGCGGACGTGTTCATCAACCGCATGAGTCATCCGTTCGGCGCCGGCTACTGGGGCGACGACAAGGCCAATCCGACCCAGCGCCGCGAGCTGTTCAAGCAGGCCATCTCCGGCAGCCAGATCGCGCTGCACAGCCGCTCCAGCAATCTGTTCGCGACGCTGGATAACGACGACTTCTTCCAATACCTGGGCGGCACCGCGATGGCGATCCGCAGCGTGGACGGCAAGACGCCGGAGGTGATGGTCAGCGATCTGTCCAACCCGCGCAAGCCGGGCCACAAGACGCTGGAGCAGTACATGGGCCAGGAGATGCAGTCGCGTTACCTGAACCCGCGCTGGGCCGACAGCATGCTGAAACAGGGCTACTCGGGCGCGCGCTACATCAACCGCGTGGTCGATTATCTGTGGGCATGGCAGGTCACGGTGCCGGAGGTGGTGGACAGCACCAAGTGGCAGCGCATGTATGACACCTATGTCGAGGATCGCCACGGGCTGAAGGTGCGCGAGCGTTTCGCCAACAGCGGCAACCTGCGCGCCTTCCAGGCGATGACGGACCGCATGCTGAGCGCCATCGAGCGCGGTTACTGGAAGCCGAGCGACGCGGTGCGCAGCAAGCTGACGCAGACCAATGCGCAGGCGATCAAGGATGCCGGCGTGTCGTGCAGCGCGGATTCGTGCAGCAAGGCGACCTTGAAGATCGCGCCGCAGTTCAATCCGGAGTTCGCGCCCAATGTCGGCACCAACACCGCGATCGCGCATGGCGCCGCAGCGGCCAGCCGCGTCGGCGGCGGCGCGCCGAATCCGCAGGCGGCGCAGGCGGCCGCGCAGAACGCGGTCGCGCAATTGCAGGCATTGCAGGCCAAGGCGCAGGACCAGGCGCAAAGCCAGCCGCAGGATCAGCCGCGAGATCAGCCGCCGTCCGCACGGCCGCCGCAGGCCAAGGCCAAACCGGCCGAGCCGGCGCCGAAGCTGAAAGCCGACGCGGCCGACGCCAAAGTCGACGGCTTCGAAATGCAAACGCTGACCAACCTGACGCCGGTGCAGAAGACCGTCGGCACGCTGGCGCTGCTGGCCTTGGCCGCCGCGCTGGTCGGCGTCGGCTATGTCGGCCGCCGCAACAAATTACGTAAATTGAAGGGCTTTTTATGATCCGCAGTAAATCCATCGCCACACTGGCGGCCCTGTGGCCGCTGGCCTCCTACGCCACCGAAGACGGCGCGCCCGTCGCCGCCGTGGATACGGTCGAAGTGCGCGGCCACTACGACAATGGCGTCGGCACCTCCGGCGCCGCCAGCCAGGGATCGGTGACGGCGGCGCTGATCGCCAACCGTCCGGCGCTGCGCCCCGGCGAGCTGCTGGAGTTTGTGCCCGGCGTAATCGTCACGCAGCACAGCGGCGACGGCAAGGCGAATCAATACTTCCTGCGCGGCTTCAACCTGGATCACGGTACCGACTTCGCCACCTTCGTCGACGGCATGCCGGTCAATATGCGCACCCACGCGCACGGCCAGGGCTACACCGATTTGAACTTCCTGATCCCCGAACTGGTGGACCGCATCAACTACAAGAAGGGCCCGTACTATGCCGACGAAGGCGACTTCGCCTCGGCCGGCGCGGCCCACATGGGCTTGGCGAACAAGCTGAAAGAGAACACCGCCAGCGTCAGCATCGGCGAGCATAAATACATCCGCTCGGTGCTGACCGGATCCACGCCGCTGGGCGCCGGCAATCTGGTGTACGGCGCAGAGCTGGGCCACAACAACGGCCCGTGGACCAATCCGGAAGCCTTCCACAAGAGCATAGGCGTGCTGCGTTACACGCAGGGCGGCAGCGACAACCAGTTCAGCGTCACCGGCATGGCCTACAAGGGCGCGTGGTACGCCAGCAACCAGATCCCGCTGCGCGCGGTGCAAAGCGGCGAGATCGATCCCTACGGTGCCATCGACCCGACCGACGGCGGCCGCACTTCGCGTTACAGCCTGTCCGCGTCGCTGCGCCAGCGCACCAGCGAGACGCTGTTACAAGCCAACGCCTACGTGGTGCAATCGAGCCTGGACTTGTACAACAACTTCACCTACTTCCTCGACGACCCGGTCGACGGCGACCAGTCGCGCCAGACCGAGAAGCGCCGCATGGCGGGCTTCGACGTCGGCCAGACCTGGTTCAGTCAATGGGGCGGGCTGGATGTCAGCAACAAGATCGGCGTGCAGGGGCGTTACGACTATCTGTCGCCGCTGGCCTTGTACAAGACCGTGCACCAGCAGATTACCGGCACCATCACCGAATCGAAGGTGAAGCAGGCCAGCGCCGGCGTCTACCTGGAGAACACGGTGCAGTGGCTGCCGTGGATGCGCACCACCGCCGGCCTGCGCTACGACCGTTACCGCTTCGACGTCGACAGCAATATCGCCGAGAACTCGGGCAAGGTCAGCGCCGGCACCACGTCGCCGAAGATCTCGATGGTGCTGGGGCCTTGGGCCAAGACCGAATTCTTCGTCAATTTCGGCGAAGGCTTCCACAGCAACGACGCGCGCGGCACCACCGTGCATCTGACGCCGCGCGAGCTGGAGCCTGTCGATCCGGTCACGCCGCTAGTCAAGACGCGCGGCGCCGAAGTCGGCGCGCGCACCGAGTTGATAGCGGGTCTGCAAAGCTCGATGGCCTTGTGGAAGCTGCGTTCCGCGTCGGAGCTGGTGTTCTCCGGCGACGCCGGCGACACCTCGGCCAGCCGTGGCAGCTACCGCTCCGGCGTCGAGTGGAACAACCACTACATCGCCAATCAATGGCTACTGTTCGATCTGGATCTGGCGTATTCGCGCAGCCACTACACCGAGCATGACGAGGCGGGCGATCATATCCCCGGCGCGATCGGCAAGGTGGCGTCGTTCGGCGCGACGGTGGTCGATGTCGGACCGTGGTCGGGCGCGTTCCAGATGCGTTATTTCGGACCGCGTCCGCTGATCGAGGACGACAGCAAGCGCTCGGCGACGACGGCGATCGCCTACGCGCGCGTGGGCTACAAGATCGACCGCCGCTGGTCGCTGGCGCTGGATGTGTTCAACCTGTTCGACCGCAAGGTCAGCGACGTCGATTACTACTACGCGTCACGCTTGCCAGGCGAGCCGGCCGAAGGCGTGGACGACTTCCACTACCATCCGGCCGAATCGCGCAGCTTCCGCCTGACCTTGAAGGCCACCTTCTAACGGCTGAACATCCACACGGTCAGTACTACGCCGACCGCGACCACGAAGCCGCGCATGAACTTCTCGGGCAAACGGTAGATCAGCCACGATCCGCACAAGCCGCCCGCGATGCCGCCGAGGCACAGCGCGGTCGCGGCCGGCCAGCTGATCAGATCCGAGGTGGCGAAGATCAGCGTCGCCGATGCGTTCATCGCCGCCGCCAGCACGTTCTTGGTGGCGGCGGCGACGCGCACCTGTTGGCCGGCGATGGTCAGCGCGGCCAACATCAAGAAGCCGATGCCGCCGCCGAAGTAGCCGCCGTAGATCGCGATGCAGGCCTGGGCCACGACCAGCCCCCAGCGCGGCATGCCGCCGGCCGCGTGCAGCGGCTTGCGGCGGAAGCTGCCCCACGCGAACACCGAGGTGGCGAACAGAATCAGCCACGGCACCAGTTTTTCAAAGAAGGTCGGCGGCGTGTGCAGCAGCAGCAGCGCGCCCAGCACGCCGCCGATCAAGCTGATGATCAGCAGGTGCTTGAAACTCAGCGTGCCGACGCCTTCGGCCAGCTTGCGGCCGGCGATGGCGGACGTGGTCTGGCTGGGGAACATGGCGATGGTGGAGGTCATGTTGGCGGCCAGCGGATGCACGCCGGCCAGCAGCAGCGCGGGGAAGGTGATGAAGGAGCCGCCGCCGGCCAGGGCGTTCTGCACGCCGGCCAGGAAGCCCGCGCCGGCGATCAACGCGATGACATGCAAATCGAGCGGTGGTACCAGCGCCATGGTGCGGCCTCGGAATGTGATCACCGATTATAACCGCGCGCCTCAAGCCGGCGCTCTGCGCTAAGCTTTGCGTATGACGACTCCATACCAACTCTATTACTGGGACGGCCTGCAGGGCCGAGGCGAATTCGTGCGTCTGGCGCTGGAGGAGGCGGCGATACCGTACGCCGACGTGGCGCGGCAGAAGAAGGGCATGCCGGCGTTGATGGCCAGCCTGGATGGCGGCCAGGTCGATCATCCGTCGTTCGCACCGCCGGTGCTGCAAGCGGGCGGGATGCTGATCGGGCAGACCTCCAACATCCTGATGTTTTTAGGTGCGCGGCATGGCCTGGCGCCGCGTGCGCAGGAAGGGCGCTTGTGGGCGAACCAGCTGCAGCTGACCATCTGCGACATCGTCGCCGAGGCGCACGACACGCATCATCCCATCTCGACCGGCAAATACTACGAAGAGCAGAAGAAGGAAGCCAAGGCGCGTTCGAAGGATTTTCGGCTGCACCGGATACCGAAGTTCCTTGATTATTTCGAGGGCGTGGTGACGCGCAATCCGGGGCGGGGCGGCTGGGCGATCGGCTCGCGGCTGTCGTATGTGGACCTGTCGCTGTTCCAGCTGATCGAAGGCTTGCGCTACGCCTTCCCGAAGACGATGACGAAGCTGGCGCCGTCGTATCCTGCGCTGACGGCGTTGCACGACCAGGTGGCGGCGCGGCCGAACATCGTGGCCTATGTGGCGTCGCAGCGGAGGATACCGTTCAACGAAGACGGCATCTTCCGCCACTATCCCGAGCTGGATAAATAACTCAGGCCGCGCTGACGACCGGATAGCCGGCATCGGCGATGGCCGACGTCAGCGGCGCCAGATCGCTGGCGCTGTCGATCTTGACCGATTTGCTGGCCAGGTCGATCTCGACCTTGGCCGCCGCATCAACGGCCTGGACCGCCTTCGTCACCGCCCCCACGCAGTGCCCGCAGCTCATGTTTTCCACTTGCAACTGATACATCGCCTACCCCTCAAAAAAGTTTCGATGATCATACTGTAGACCTTCCCGTGGTGGGAAGGTCAAGGAGAATCTGATCATAGGGGAAGATGACGTGTTGTTGCTGGTCGCCGTCTAAAACGCCAGCGTTCAAAAGCGCCGCAACGTCGGCTTCGACCCCTTCGACGTCACGATTCAAGCGCGCGGCGAGTTCGTCAACCCGAATGCCGCCGACGCCGCGAAGCGTCTTCAAGATGTCCCATCTCGCTTCGCTCATGACTTGTGCTAGCAGCACTTCGGACGCAAAGATCATTTTCGCGGAAGTTTCCGGGATGTCGGCCTCCCAATCCCGAGCCAGATCCGTCATCGCTTGTTTTGGCGGACACACTTCAAAGGTCACCGTTTTCATTGTTCCACCTCTTAATATCCGCCTCAAAGTCGGCCATCAACTGTTGGATAGACCGGTAGTTGTATGGTGGCTCCAGCCTGCCATAGTGGCGATGGTCGTCTTTGCCAGCCTCGTTGTCATACCGGAGTACACATCTGCCATTCACCACGTAAGCTAGGCAGCCTCCAAATAACGGATTCTGCAAACGCAGCCGACGAGTAGAAAAACGCCTCTTATGGATCAAAGTTGCCTTCATGGTGCGCCCGCCGGTTTGCGATGTCAATTGAATGGACAGTAGCGCTGAGCTAACTCCGGTGCTCGTATTTGCTTGCTTTGGTTGATGTAAATCAGTCATCTGCATGTTAATTTGAGTAAAAAACCATGCTATTTCCCCGTTTTCATTGACAATTGAATGAGAATCGTTATCATTCACATTCTCATAATTTATTTGCATTGTTGACTGGGGATTAGATGGATAAGCTTGCACACGCCCACGGGCGTTTTGAATTGAAGCGGTTGGCGGTCTTGGTGGCGCTCGCGGCGCCGTTGGTGGCGCAGGCGCAGGCGCAGGCGCATGCCGAGGCTGCGCAGCAGTCGGCCGCCGTGCTGCCGCAGATTCAGATCTCCGCGCAGAAGATGAGCGATACCACCGAGGGCACCGGTTCCTACACCACCGGCCGCACCAAGACCGCTCTGCCGCTGAGCATGTCGTTGCGCGACACGCCGCAGTCGGTCACCGTCGTCACCCAGCAGCGTATCGAAGACCAGGGCCTGACCACCGTCACCGACGTGGTCAACAACGTCACCGGCGTCTCGGTCAACCAGTATGAAACCAACCGCGCCGGCTTCACCTCGCGCGGCTTCGATATCGACAACCTGCAGATCGACGGCATCCCGACCACCTGGGACCAGGCCTGGAGCTCGGGCGAGGTCACCGGCTCGCTGTCGATCTATGACCGGGTCGAAGTGGTGCGCGGCGCCACCGGCCTGATGACCGGCGCCGGCAATCCGTCGGCCGCGATCAACCTGGTGCGCAAGCACGCCACCAGCAAGGAGCTGACCGGCTCGGCCGAAATCGGCATCGGCAGCTGGCAGGAACGCCGCGCCATGGCCGACGTGTCGACCCCGCTGACCAGGGACGGCGCCGTGCGCGCCCGCGTGGTCGGCGAATACACCCAGCGCGACAGCTGGATCGACCTGGTGGAAAACAAGAGCAAGACCATCTACGCCACCGTCGACGCCGACCTGACGCCGAAGACGCTGCTGTCGATCGGCTACAGCTACCAGCAAACCGATCCGAAAGGCCCGATGTGGGGCGGCCTGCCGTACTGGTACACCGACGGCTCGCTGACCAATTGGGACGTGTCGAAAACCTCGTCCGCCGGCTGGACCAGCTGGAAAACCGAATACGACAACTACTTCGCCACCCTGGAACACGAATTCGACAGCGGCTGGAAGCTGCGCGCCTCCGCCACCCGCAGCGACCGCAAGGCCGACTCCTATCTGCTGTACGTGTCCGGCGTGCCCGACCGCGCGACCGGCCTTGGCATGTTCCCGTTCGCCGGCTCCTACCTGACCCATACCACGCAGAACGACTTCGGCCTGCACGCCAGCGGTCCGTTCCAGCTGTTCGGCCGCAAGCATGAGGCCGCGTTCGGCTACCAGTATTCGGAACAGAAGTTCGCCTCCGACAGCCGAGCCGCCGATTTCGGCAGCCAGAACCCGGACATCGGCAACTTCAACAACTGGAACGGCGCCGCTTATCCGACCCCGAGCTGGGGCGCGCCGACCTTCTACGAAAACAGCGTCACCAAGCAGGAAGCCTTGTACGGCGTGGCGCGCTTCTCGCTCGCCGAGCCGCTCAAGCTGATCATCGGCGCCCGCGTCAGCGACTACAAGAAAACCGGCGTCGGCCTGTACACCCCGGCCTACGAGCTGAAGAACGACCACGAAGTGACGCCGTACGCCGGCCTGGTCTACGACCTCAACGACACCTACTCGGCCTACGCCAGCTACACCGAGATCTTCCAGCCGCAGAACTACAAGGACTTCGGCGGCGGCACGCTGGACCCGATCACCGGCAAGAACATCGAAGCCGGCATCAAGGGCGAATATTTCGGCGGCCGCCTGAACCTGTCGGCGGCGATCTTCAAGATCAAGCAGGACAACCTGGGGCAGGCCGCCGGCCTGGTCGATCGCGACGGCACCGGTCCGCTGGCGCCGGAGGCGTACTACGTCGGCAGCAAGGGCGCCACCAGCAAGGGCGTCGAGCTGGAGATCTCGGGCGAGTTGGCCAAGGGCTGGAACGCCACCGCCGGCTACACCAACTTCAAGGCGGAAGACGCCAACGGCGACGACTTCAACAGCATCTATCCGCGCAAGCTGTTCCGCGTCTACACTACCTACCGCCTGCCGGGCGAGCTGAGCAAGCTGACCGTCGGCGGCGGCGTCAACTGGGAAGGCCGCACCTACACGCTGGACCCGAACGCGCCGGCCACCAACACCAGCCACGGCCGGATCGAGCAGGATGGCTTCAGCCTGGTCAACCTGATGGCGCGCTACGACATCAGCAACAACCTGTCGGCGCAGCTGAACGTCAACAACGCCTTCGACAAAAAGCACTTCGGCATGTTCGCCGCCTACGGCGCGATCACTTACGCCGCGCCGCGCCAGGCGACGCTGACGCTGAAGTACCGCTTCTAACCCACGGGGCCGGCGCCGTCGCGGCGCCGGTCCCTCATCACGCGAGGTGATCGTGCGCGCTTTCTGGACTTTGATACACCGCTACGCCGGCCTGCTGATCGCCGGCTTTTTATTTATCAGCGGCGTCACCGGCGCCATCATTTCGTGGGATCACGAGCTCGACGACCTGCTCAATCCGCACCTGATGGAAGCCCATACCGCCGGCCCGGCGCAGGCGTCGCTGGCGTTGGCGCGGCAGATCGAGGCGCGCTATCCGCAGGCGCGCGTGTCGTTCGTGCCGCTGCACGCGCAACAGGGCGAGTCGATCGCCTTCGGCATCAGCGCCAGGGTCGATCCGGCGACGCAAAAGCTGGCCGAGCCCGGCTTCAACCAGGTGTTCGTCGACCCGGTCAGCGGCGCCGAGCTGGGCAAGCGCGAGTGGGGCGCGGTGTGGCCGATCACCAAGGAGACCTTCGTCTCCTTCCTGTACCGCTTCCACTACACGCTGCATCTGCCCGAGCTGTGGGGCATCGACCGCTGGGGGCTGTGGCTGATGGGCGGCATCGCGATGGTGTGGGTGCTCGACAGCTTCGTCGGCTTCTACCTGACCTTACCGGTGCGCCGCCATCAGCGCTTGCCGGCCGACGTCCAGCCGTCGCCGGCCGGCAAGAGCTGGTGGCAGCGCTGGCAGCCGGCGTGGAAGGTGCGCTGGAACGGCGGCAGCAGCAAGCTTAACTTCGACCTGCACCGCGCCTTCAGCCTGTGGACCTGGGCGCTCTTGTTCATCCTGGCGTTCACCGCGTTTTCACTGAACCTGTACAGCGAGATCTTCTATCCGGTGATGCAGAAGGTGTCCAAGGTGACGCCGTCGCCGTTCGACACCCGGCCGATGGCCGACAAGCACCACCCGATCGAACCGCGCATCGCCTACGCCGACATCGTCCAGACCGCCAGCGACGAGGCGCGGCGGCGGCAATGGGCCGAGCCGGCCGGCAGCATCTTCTATTCGCAGGAGTTCGGCATCTACGGCGTCAGCTTCTTCAAGCCGGGCGACGACCACGGCGCCGGCGGCGTCGGCCCGGCGGTGCTGTATTTCGACGGCGGCGACGGGCGCCTGGTCGGCGACCGCCAGCCATGGAAGGGCACGGCGGCCGACATCTTCGTCCAGGCGCAATTCCCGCTGCACTCGGGGCGCATCCTCGGCCTGCCGGGACGGATCCTGATCTCGTTCATGGGGGTGGTGGTGGCGGTGCTGAGCGTGACCGGGGTGATCATCTGGTGGCGCAAGCGCGCCTCGCGGCTGGCGACGGCGGCGCAGCGGCGCGGCGTGACGCGGACGGTCAACCCTCGGGCGGATCGTCAAGTTTCGACAGGTCGAGGCTGACCAGCGCCCAGATGCCGCCGGCGTAGTCCGGTTCCTGCGACAGGGTCTCGACTTCGGACGGTTTGATTTCGAAGGCGCGGCCCTGGCGCACCAGCTGGCCGATGTGGCCGTAGATGGCCTTGGTGGCGTTGCTCATCGCCTTGTCCACGGTGTCGCCGGTGGTGACGCAGCCGGGCATGTCGGGCACGGTGACGCCGTAGCGCAGGCCGTCTTTCCTACGGATCAAGATAGGGATATCCATGTCTTACCTCCGCTGTAATCGGAAAGGCCGGTGAAATCAATGACTTGGACATCCAGTGTCATACAGGTCGCGGCGGGTTTCAAGCGATTTCGTCGTCGAGGCCGAACACCCCTCTATTCCCCGCTTTGAATGATTGACATCGACAATTGCCTCGGATACCATTCAATTAATGCTTAAGTGCATTTTAAGTATCTTTAAAGAAAGATACTCGCCACGGTCCCCCATCCCCGTACCTGGTCAAGCGCCATGCTTAGTTCAACCAACCATACAGGGGATACACCATGAAGAACCGCACACTCACCGCTCTGGCGCTGGCCATGGCCGTCGCCGGCGGCGCCGATGCCGCCGTCATCACCTTCCAGACCGGCTACTCGAACGCCGGCGCGCAAGCCACGGCGCTGGACTACCGCAGCGTGGTCGACGCCGCCGTCGGCGCATCGCCATACGGCGCAACCGTGTTGAATAATTACGACATTGTCTCCAACCAGTCGCTGTTCGGCGCCGGCGCCAGCAACATCGCCTTCAAGTCCAACATCAGTTTCGGCGTGGCCAGCGACGCCACGTACTCGTTCCGCGCCGGGGTCGACTTCGGTAACGGCGGCGCCGTGTTCCTCGACGGCCACGCGGTGGCGCTGAACACCAGCGACATGTGGTGGGCACACAGCTACGTCAACACCAACTCGGTGTTCCAGGTCAGCGGGCAGGCGCTGTCGGCCGGCAACCACACGTTGACCATCTACGGCCTGGAGGGCTGCTGCGACGGTGGCCAGCAGGTGCAGTACGCGGTCAACGGCGGCGCCTATCAGAGCTTCTCGGCGAACACGCTGATGGCGGTCGCGGCCGTGCCGGAACCGGAAACCTACGGCATGCTGCTGGCGGGCCTGGCCGTGGTCGGCGCCGTCGCGCGCCGCCGCCGCTAAAACTCCGGGGTCAGAGCTAAAAACTGGACACGGGCTCTACCGTAGCGGCCGCTACGGTAGAGCCCGTGTCCAGTTTTTAGCTCTGACCCCGGAGTTAAAAAAAGCCCCGCCGGCATCGCTGCCGGCGGGGCTTAACAGGTACGTTCCGATTCTACTACAGGACTTCGCTGGCGTGATCCGCCAGACGCGAGCGTTCGCCGCGCGCCAGCGTCACGTGACCGCTGTGCGACCAGCCCTTGAAACGATCCACCACATACGTCAGGCCGCTCGACCCTTCGGTCAGGTACGGCGTGTCGATCTGCGCGATGTTGCCCAAGCACAGGATCTTGGTGCCGGGACCGGCGCGCGTCACCAGCGTCTTGACCTGCTTCGGCGTCAAGTTCTGCGCTTCGTCGATGATCAGGAACTTGTTGACGAAGGTGCGGCCGCGCATGAAGTTGAGCGACTTGATCTTGATGCGCGAACGGATCAGGTCCTGCGTCGCCGCGCGGCCCCATTCGCCGCCGTCCGAGTCGGACTTGTTGAGCACTTCGAGGTTGTCGTCGAAGGCGCCCATCCATGGCGACATCTTCTCTTCCTCGGTGCCCGGCAGGAAACCGATGTCTTCACCGACCGGCACCGTCACGCGGGTGACGATGATTTCGTTGTAGAGTTTGGTTTCCAGCACTTGCGCCAGGCCGGCCGCCAGGGCCAGCAGGGTCTTGCCGGTGCCGGCCTGGCCCAGCAGCGTGACGAAGTCGCACTCCGGATTCATCAGCAGGTTCAAGGCGAAGTTCTGCTCGCGGTTGCGCGCGGTCACGCCCCACACATTGTTCTTGTTGTGGCTGAAGTCGCGCAGCGTCTGCAGCACGGCGGTCTTGCCGTTGATCTGCTTGACCTGGCCGTAGAACGGGGTTTCGCCGTTCTTCGGCTCCAGGAAGATGAACTGGTTGACCAGCAACGACGGCACGAACGGGCCGGTGACGCGGTAGAACGTGGCGCTCTGGCCGTTCTTGTTTTCCTGCCAGCTCTCCAGGTCCTTGCCATGCTTGGTCCAGAAGTCGTCCGGCAGCTGGACGATACCGGAATACAGCAGGTCGGTGTCCTCCATCACGTGATCGTTGAAGTAGTCCTCGGCCGGCAGGCCCAGCGCGCGCGCCTTGATGCGCATGTTGATGTCCTTCGACACCAGCACCACCGGACGGCCTTCCTGCTCCGATTCCAGCGATCGCACCACCGACAGGATCTGGTTGTCGGCCTTGCCGACCGGCAGGCCGACCGGCAGGTCCGCCGTCTGCAGGCGCGTCTGGAAGAACAGGCGGCCCTTGGCGTCCTTGTTGCCCAGCTTGGACAGCGGGATGCCGTTCTCGATGGCGTCGTCGTCGGTGTTGGACACCAGCGCGTCCAGGGTGCGCGACACCTGGCGGGCGTTGCGCGCCACCTCGGTCATGCCCTTCTTGTGGTTGTCCAGCTCTTCCAGCGTCATCATCGGCAGGTAGACGTCGTGCTCCTCGAAGCGGAACAGCGACGATGGATCGTGCATCAGCACGTTGGTGTCGAGCACGAACAGCTTGGTGGTGCCGGTCTGGTCGGCGTGACGGCTGGTCGACGATTTGATCGACACTTCGTTCGGCTTGTGCTTGGCCGGATGCGGCGCTTCGGCCGTGATCGGCGTGACCTTGGCGCGCGCGGCCGGGGCCGGCTTGGCCTTGGCGCTCGGCTTGGCCGGGGCCGGGGCGGGGGCCGGCGCCGGGGCGACGACACCTGCGGCGGCCGCCTTCAGCACGGCCGGCGCGGCCTTCAATACGGCGGCCACGGCCTTGGATTTGACCGGGGCCGGCGCCTTGCTGGCGGCCGGCTTTGCTTTGGATACAGGGACTGCTTTGACAGGCGCCGCTTTCTTCGGCGCGGGCGCTACTTCGGCGACCGCCGCGACGGCGGCAACCGGGCGCGGCCCTGTCGCTTTGGGATAATCTTTCGCCAGCAGTAAAGTCGCTGGCTTACTAGGTAATTTTGGCAGTGGCATCAGGATCTCAATCAAAAAATATCTGGAGGAATCCGCCCATGGGCTGTGGGCTCGCGGTGCGGGCGCGAGCGAACAGGAAACCGGATGGGGTGGATGCTGGGTAATTCAGGTTATAAGACTGCCGACGGGCGCGCATCTTGCCCGGGGAAAGTACCGCGTGGTGGCCGGCTGGCCACCATGTAGGGTGGGAGGAATTACAGTGATGACTCAAGGGCTGGTACGCATGGTTCTGCTACGGTTGAGCAAACTCCGGAAGCTGCAACGCGCACTTCAAGTCTGACGCGCTACAAATTCCAGCACTTCATCGACGTGACCCGCTACTTTCACGCCTCGCCATTCTTTCACCAATTGCCCATGAGCGTCAATCACAAACGTGCTGCGCTCGATGCCGCGCACCGTCTTGCCGTACATTTGCTTCATCTTCATGACGCCGAACTGCTGGCAAACCGCTTCCTCGGGGTCGGAAATCAGTTCGAACGGCAGGCCGAGCTTGCTCTTGAAGCTTTCATGCGAGCGCAGCGAATCGCGGCTGATGCCGTAGATTTCGGTGCCGGCGGCCTGGAATTGCTCGTGCAGATCGCGGAACGCGATGTTTTCGGTGGTGCAGCCGGGGGTGTTGTCCTTCGGGTAGAAGAACAGCACGGTGTGGCGCGCCGGACGGCCCGCCATCTGGAAGGTCTGGCCGCTGGTCATCGGGGCGGCGAAATCGCTCACCGGCGATTTTTGTACTTCGGATTGGCTATCAGCCACAGGCTATCTCCTGAGTGGTACGCATTAAGATCGGGCGGCGCCTTGCACCACCAGCCGGCCCGAACGTCCCGGCAGTTCGCCCCAGGTGATCGGGCAGACCGGCAAGGCGAGGTGCTGCACCTTCTGATGGTAGTCGGCCATGGACGCCAGTTGGTAACCCTGGGCGCGCCACCCCGCCAATAACTGCTCGAATATGGGGGCGAGTTTCTGACCTTCAAGTTCCGCGTGCAAAGTATACACGTGGTCGCGGCCCGCGCCCTCGGTCAGCTTGAGCAGGAAGGCGGCGATATTGGCGGTGGTGACGATAGTGCCGTCGATTTCGCGCCCGAGCAATTCGTCCAAAGTAGGGAGGGTGGTGGGCAACTGGATATGCTTCAGCACGTGCGCGCCATCGGCCAGGCGGTGCGGACCGTCGGCCGGATTGGCCAGCGTGCCGTCCTCGTTGAGCACGCAGCGGCCGTCCGAGGCGTAGGCGTAGCCGGCCGCGTCGTGCCGGGCGAAGGCGGCGTCGTTCATCTGCCAGCCGGCGGCGCCGTGGGTGCGCGGCGCGACGCCGAACACCTGCGTGTAGCGGGCCTCGGCCTTGAGCATCATGCCGGTCGACCAGGCGCCGTCGCGCTGGGCGACGTTGTCCTGCCACAGCACGTGGTCCCAGGTGTGAATGCCGCACTCGAAGCCGGCGTCGCGCACCTGGCGCATCTGGTCGGCGCAGTCCTTGCCGATGTCGGGGGCGGGCAGCAGCGTGCCGTACATCAGCGTCTTGAGGCCGTAGTGCTCGACCACCGAGGTGCGCGAGACCTTGCTGAAGAAGCCGGGCCGCAGCGCGCGGCGCAGCGCCCAGCCGGTGTGGTCGGGGCCGAGCGAGAACAGGAAGGTGGCGCCGGCTTGGTGCGCCTTGAGCATGCGCACCAGGTTCAACGTGCCTTCGCGGGTGCCGCGATAGGTGTCGATGTCGATCTTCAGCACCATCAGCGGCGCGGGGGAGGTGGTCGTGGTCAAATTCAGTCCATCAATGCTTGGGCGGCGCCGACCTGGCCGCGGTAGGCGTCGAAGATTTTCTTCAGCGCGTCGGCCATGCCGGTGGTCGGCGCCCAATCGAGTTCGGCGCAGGTGTTGGTGATTTTCGGCACCCGGTTCTGCACGTCCTGGTAGCCGGCGCCGTAGTAGGCGCCCGAGGTGGTCTCGACGATCTTGACCTGCCTGGCGCTGCCGGCGTATTCGGGATAGTCGGCGGCCAGCTCCAGCATCATCGCCGCCAGCTCGCGGATCGAGTAGTTGTTGACCGGGTTGCCGATGTTGTAGATCTTGCCGCTGGCGGCGCCGTCCTGGTTGGCGATGATCTTCACCAGCGCGTCGATGCCGTCGTCGATGTCGGTGAAGGCGCGCTTCTGCGCGCCGCCGTCGACCAGCGAGATGTTCTCGCCGCGCACGATGTGGCCGAAGAACTGGGTCACCACGCGCGACGACCCTTCCTTCGGCGTGTGGATCGAATCGAGGCCGGCGCCGATCCAGTTGAACGGGCGGAACAGCGTGAAGTTCAGGCCTTCCATGCCGTAGCCCCAGATCACGCGGTCCATCAGCTGCTTGGCGTTGGCGTAGATCCAGCGCGGCTTGTTGATCGGGCCGCAGATCAGTTCCGAGTTCTCCGGATCGAATTCCTCGTCGTGGCACATGCCGTACACTTCCGAGGTCGACGGGAACACCAAATGCTTGCCGTACTTGGCGGCGGAGCGGACGATCGGCAGGTTGGCCTCGAAGTCCAGCTCGAACACGCGCAGCGGCGCCTTGACGTAGGTGGACGGGGTGGCGATCGCCACCAGCGGCAGGATCACGTCGCATTTCTTGACGTGGTACTCGACCCACTCCTTGTTGATGGTGATGTCGCCTTCGAAGAAGTGCATGCGCGGATGGTCGAGCATGTCCGAAATACGGTCGGTGCTCATGTCCATGCCATAGACGTGCCAGTCGGTGGTCGCCAGGATGCGCTTCGACAAATGATGGCCGATGAAGCCGTTGACGCCGAGGATCAGGACTTTTTTCATGCGCGTGCTCCTTCAAGGTGGGCTTGCAGTTGCGCCGCCGTCACCGGCGCGCCGTCGGCGCTCAGCGCGGCGATGGTCAGCATGCGGCCGTCGCCGCAGACGCCGACGATGGCGCCGTCCAGCACCGCCAGTCCCTGCGGCAGGCTCAGGGCGACCAGATTGCCCTGGCCCGGCAAGCGCGCGCGCTGGATCACGTAACGCACGCCGCCGACTTCGGTGAAGGCGCCGGGGTAGGGTGGCGCGACCGCGCGGTGCAGATTGTAGACCTGCTGCGCCGGCCGGCTCCAGTCGATGCGGCCGTCCTCCGGCTTGCGGCCGCCGAAGTAGCCGCCCTTGCTCAGGTCGTTGTGCAGGCGCGGCGCGGTCCCCGCCAGCAGCGACGGCAGCACGCGCCACAGCGCCTGCTCGGCCGCCACCGTGACCTTGCCGAACACTTCGAACGCGGTGTCGTCCGGCAGGATCGGCACCTCCATCTGCGACACGATGGCGCCGGCGTCCGGCTTGACCGTCATCTCGTGCAGCGACGCGCCGGTGACCGACGCGCCGTGCAGCACCGCCCAGTTGACCGGCGCGCGGCCGCGGAACTCCGGCAGCAGCGAGCCGTGCATATTGTAGGCCGGCGCCACCGCCAGCAGGTCGGCCGGCAGCATATGGCGGTAGTAAAAGCTGAACATCAGGTCGGGCCTGGCGTCGCTCACCTGGCGCAGCAATTCCGGCGCGCGCGCGTCGGCCGGGGTGATGTATGGAATGCCCTCGGCCCGGCATAACGAGATCACCGATTCGAACCAGATGTTCTCGTCGGCGCTGTCCTCGTGCGTGACCACCAGCGCGACATCGACGCCGCCGGCCAGCAGCACTTTCAGGCAGCGCACGCCGACGTTGTGATAGGCGAACACCACCGCGCGCTTGGCGGGATCCAGATCGGTCAGGCTTGTTTCATTCATCGATACGGCTCACTAAACGTTTTTCGACGCCGATGGGCGCCACGACCGACAGGCACGGTTGTTGTTCCAGCACGGCCTGCACCACATAGCGCGGCCTTGCGCGCACCTGCTGGAAGATGCGGCCGATGTACTCGCCCAGCAGGCCGATGCCGAACAAGATCACGCCCATCAGAAAGAAGGCGATCGCGAACAGCGTGAACACGCCGTCCGCCTCGGCGCCAAGGAACAGGCGCCGCACCAGCAAGCCCACCACCAGCGCCGCCGACACCAGCGACAACATCATGCCCAGCATGGAGAACATTTGCAGCGGCACCAGCGAGAAGCCGGTGATCAGGTCGAAGTTCAAACGAATCAGGCTGTACAGCGAATACTTCGATTCGCCGGCCGCGCGCTCCTCGTGCTCGACCACGATCTCGGTCGGCTTGCGCGCGAAGCGGTAGGCCAGCGCCGGCACGAAGGTGTTGACCTCGCGGCACTGGTTCATCAGGTCGACCACGTTGCGGCCGTAGGCGCGCAGCATATTGCCCTGGTCGGTGATCTTGATGTTGGTGATGCGCTCGCGCAGCCGGTTCATCGCTTTCGAGGCGTAGGTGCGCCACGCCGAATCGCAGCGCTTGCGGCGGATCGAGCCGACGTAGTCGTAGCCCTCGCGCATCTTGGCGATCAGCTTGCCGATTTCCTCCGGCGGATTCTGCAGGTCGGCGTCGAGCGTGACCATGATCTCGCCGCGCGCCGCTTCGAAGCCGGCCAGGATCGCCATGTGCTGGCCGTAGTTGCCGTTGAACAGCACCACCCGCGTCACGTCGGGCCGGGCGCGGAACTGCTCGGCCAGGATGGACACCGACTGGTCGCGGCTGCCGTCGTTGACGAACACGATCTCGTAGCGCTCGCCCAGCCGGTCCAGCGCCGGATACAGGCGCGCGAACAGCGCGGCCAGGCCGGCCTGCTCGTTGTAGATCGGGATGACGACCGAGATCGCCGGCTTGGGGAGCGCGGCGTTCATTTGATCAGCAGCGCTTTGACGGCGGCGACCGCGCGGTCGACGTCGGCCAGGGTCATGGCGTAGAACATCGGCAGGGTGACGGTCAGGCGGCCGACCTTTTCCGCGACCGGGAACATGCCCTCCTTGAAGCCGCGCTCGCGGTACATGGTGAACAGGTGGATCGGCGCGTAGTGGTAGCCGGTGCCGATGTTGAAGCGTTCCTGCATGGCGCGCATGAACTCGGCGCGGGTGCCCGGACCGTTGTCGGGCAGGATGATCTGGAACAGGTGGTAGTTGCTGCTGTCGAAGGCTTGCAGCGGCAGCTGCGCGCCCGACAGCGCCTCGAACCCGGCGCCGAAGGCCTCGTAGTAGCGGCGCGCCAGCGCGCGGCGGTGCGCGGTGATGTTGTCGATGTTGGCGAACTGGCCCAGGCCGATGGCCGCCATGATGTCGCTCATATTGTATTTGCCGCCGAGGACGTCGACGTCGATGCCGTCGACGCCGCTGCGGGTGACGCCCTGCAGGCGGTACTTCTCCGCCAGCCTGGCTTCCTCCAGGTTGTTCAGCACCAGCGCGCCGCCTTCGCCGGTGGTGATGTTCTTGTTGGCCTGGAAGCTGAACGAGACGAAGTCGCCGAAGGCGCCGATACGCTGGCCCTTCCATTCCGAGCCGAAGGCCTGCGCCGCGTCCTCGACCACGCGCAGATTGTGCTTGCGGGCGATGGCGTACAGCCGGTCCATGTCCAGCGGCAGGCCGGACAGGTAGACCGGAATGATGGCCTTGGTGCGCGGCGTGATCGCGGCTTCCACCTGGTCGAGGTCGAGGTTGCGGGTCAGCGGATCGATATCGGCGAACACCGGCGTGGCGCCCACTTCGATGATGACGTTGGCGGTGGCGACCCACGACACCGGCGTGGTGATGACTTCGTCGCCGGGACCGATGCCGGCGATGCGCAACGCGATCTCCATGGTGCAGGTGCCGGAGTTGAAGGTGCGCACCGGACGGCCGCCGAAGTAGTCCGACATTTGCGCTTCAAACGCCTGCACCTTCGGCCCGCTGGTGATCCAGCCCGAGCGCAGCACCTCGCCGACGGCGGCGATGGTCGCTTCGTCGATGCTAGGCTTGGAAAAAGGAAGGAAGGGCGGGGCTGCGGTCATAGGGGGTGTGCTTTCGAGTTTCTATAACCGCATTCTAGTTTGTTCATCAAGTGCGCGCCAGCCATGCGACACCAATCAGGATCACGACGATCGCCATCAGGCGCTGCGCCGACAAGGCCTCGCCGAACAGATACCAGGCCCCTATGGCGGTCACCACATAACCGAGCGACAGCATCGGATAGGCGATCGACACATCGACCCGCGACAACGCGATAATCCACAGCACCACCGATAGCACATAGCAAGTAAGCCCGCCGATAATGGGCCACTGGCTTGCAACCTTGATGCCGACCGCGAAGAAGTTCTGCAGCGTCAGATGGATTTCGCCGACGTTGCGCGCGCCCGCCTTGAGCAGCAATTGCGCGATCGCGTTGAGCAGTACGCCGAACACGATGAAACTGAAAGTGGCGATATTCATTGTATGTTTTTGTTCATTACAGATTGGTAATAACGATGCGGCGGGTGTCCTGCGCCACCACGCGCATGGTCAGCTGCCGGTCGCGCAGTTTGGCGAAGGCGCGGAGGCTGACGATGGCCACGGCTCGCTCGCCGGCGGCGGTATGGGCGCCCCAGCGCGCGCTGAAGCCGTCCAGCGTCGGGATCCACAATTCCGGCTGCTGTTGCAGGCCGAACGTGAGTTCGTCGCCGTAATCGACCAGGGTCGCGGTGCGCGCCAGGTAGAAGGTCATCGACTGCTCGTACGTTTCGACGGAATAGATCCTGGTGTCGGGCTTGAGCAGGGGCTGGATTTTCGCCACCATGTCCTTGCCGGCGCGCATATCGCCGAACGGTTCGAGGCCGGCCAGGATCAGCTGGGTGGCGGCGAAGCCGGCGATGGCCAAGGTCAGCACGCCGAGGTCGCGGCGCATCTGGCGCACGTGCAGCATCGCCATGGCGCCGGCGACGGCGGCGACGATGGCGGCCGCCAGCGCCCACGGCTGGGCCGCGACCAGCAGCATGCCTTCGCCCGGATAGCGTTCGCCCTCCAGGCCCAGTTGCGGCAGCGCCGCCAGCCCGGCCAGGCCGGCCAGCAGCATCAAGGCGGCGGCGATCATGCGTTGCGGCCGCGACGCGTGTTCCAGCTGGACCGCGATCAGCATCGCCAGCGCCGGGAAGATCGGCAGGATGTAGCCGGGCAGCTTGGAGCTGGAAGCGCTGAAGAAGAACAGGATGAACACCGACCAGATCAGCAGCAGCAGCTTGGGCTGGAAGCGCGCGGCTTCGCGGCGGGCGCCGTGCAGCAGCGCCTGCGGCAGCAGGCCCAGCCACGGCATCAGGCCCGGAATCAGCATCAGCAGGAAGTAGTACCACGGGCCTTCGCGGTGGTGCTGCTTGAGGAAGAAACGCTCCCAGTGTTCGTGGATGAAGAAGAAGTGCGGCTGTTCCGGATTCTTCAGCGCCACCAGCACGAACCACGGCGTGGCCAGGGCGAACAGCAGCAGCAAGCCCTTGCCCAGATGCAGCCGCTTCCAGATGCCGAGGTCGCGTCCCAGCGCCGAGTACAGCACCAGCACCGCGCCGGGCAGCACCACGCCGATCAGGCCCTTGGCCAGCACCGCCAGCGCCATGCCGGCCCAGCACAGCAGCATCCAGTTGCGGTTCTCGGCCGGCGTGGCGGCGTCGCGCTGCGCCAGCAACAGCGCGCACAGCGAGATCGCCATCATCGTCGACAAGCTCATGTCCAGCGAATTGATCTGGCTGCCGGCGACCCAGAACACGCTGGAGCCCAGCACCAGCGCGGCGTAGAAGCCGGCGCGCGCGCCGAACAGGCGCTGCGCGGTGTAGCCGCTCAGCAGCACCGCGCCCATGCCGCACAGCCCGGTCCAGAGCCGCGCCTGCCATTCGCCCAGGCCGAACACGGCGAAGGTGGCGGCGTTCATCCAGGTCTGCAGCGGTGGTTTCTCGAAGTATTTGATGCCGTTCAGGCGGGTGGTGATCCAGTCGCCGTGACTGAGCATCTCGCGCGCCATTTCGGCGTAGCGGCCCTCGTCGGGCGGCACCAGGGTGCGCATGCCGAGCATGTAGAAAGTGACGATGACGAAGGCCGCGAGCAGCGACCAGACCAGTTTTTTGGAGTTGTACAGGTCGTTCATCAGGCCGGCTTGGTCTCGCCGTGGTCGATCACCAGCGCCAACGTCACCTTGCGGCCTTCACCCATCAGGATGTTGTAGGTGCGGCAGGCGGCCTGGCTGTCCATGCATTCGACGCCGATGCGGCGCATGGTCAGCGCGGCGGTCAGGCGCGGATGGATGAAGCGCTGCCTGGCGCCGGTGCCGAGGATGACCACGTCCGGGCTGTCGGCGCCGATGATGTCGAAATGTTCGGCCGTGATGCTGTCGAAGGTCGGCGCGTGCCACGCGCGCGGCTCGGATTCGGGCAGGACGATCAGGCTGTAATTGTAGCGCTGGGCGTTGATTTCAACGCCGGTTTCGTCGTAACCGGTGACGGTCTGGTATTTTTTGGTGTCGCTGGCGTGGAGCTTCATGGGAGAAATCGCGCTGTGGGTCGGAAAGAAGCGCCATTGTAGCGGTTTCGGGCCGGACTTAGGCCTTTCGGACGGGCAGGTGTTGATTAAATGGGAGGCTTTCGGCAGAATGGTTCTTTTCGCATTGCAGCATCGACCGGCGCCGTGGTTTTGGCAGGTCGCAGCGGTTTGCCTCACCTGGACAGGATTTTATTTTGCGACCGATTCAAAAATCGAACAAATTGGCGGAAGTCTGTTACGAGATCCGCGGCCCGGTGCCGGAAAAAGCCCGGCAAATGGAGGAAGAAGGACACAAGATCACGAAGTTGAATATCGGCAACTTGGCCGTGTTCGGCTTCGATCCGCCGGACGAGATCGTCCAGGATATGAAGATCAACCTGTCCAACGCGGCCGGCTACACCGATTCCAAGGGCATGTTCGCGCCGCGCAAGGCCATCGTGCATTACACCCAGAGCAAGAACATCGCCGGCGTCGGCATCGAGGATGTCTACCTGGGCAACGGCGCCTCCGAGCTGATCGTGATGTCGATGAACGCGCTGCTCAACAACGGCGACGAGGTGCTGGTGCCGGCGCCCGACTATCCGCTGTGGACCGCCGCCGTGTCGCTGTCGGGCGGCAAGCCGGTGCACTACATCTGCGACGAGCAGCAGGAGTGGTATCCGGACATCGACGACATGCGGCGCAAGATCAACGCCAACACCCGCGCCATCGTCGTCATCAACCCGAACAATCCGACCGGCGCGCTGTATCCGGTGTCGCTGCTGTTGCAGATCATCGAGCTGGCGCGCGAGCACCAGCTGATCATCTACGCCGACGAGATCTACGACAAGGTGCTGTACGACGAGGCCGAGCACGTCTCGATCGCCTCGCTGGCCGACGACGTGCTGTTCGTCACCTTCAACGGCCTGTCGAAGAACTACCGCGCCTGCGGCTACCGCTCCGGCTGGATGGTGGTGTCGGGCGAGAAATCCCACGCCAAGGATTATATCGAGGGCCTCAACATGCTGGCCTCGATGCGCTTGTGCGCCAACGCACCGGGGCAGTTTGCGATCCAGACTGCGCTCGGCGGCTACCAGTCGATACAAGACCTGGTCGGGCCGGGCGGGCGCTTGTTGAAGCAACGCGACCTGGCCTACAAGCTGCTGACCGATATTCCGGGCGTCACTTGTGTCAAGCCGAAAGCGGCGCTCTACCTGTTCCCGCGTCTTGATCCGAAGATCTATCCGATCGCGGATGACCAGCAGTTCGCTTACGAATTGCTGGCCGAAACGAAAGTGCTGATCGTCCAGGGCAGCGGCTTCAACTGGATCGCGCCGGATCATTTCCGCGTCGTGTTCCTGCCGAACTCGGACGATATGACGGAAGCCTTTGGCCGCATCGCCAAATTCATGGAAGGCTACCGCAAGCGCCACGGCGCCAGCTTTTAAGCGGGTCACAGCCGAACCTTAGATCAATAGAAACGAATAATATGAAACCCATCAAAGTAGGCTTGTTAGGCGTCGGCAATGTCGGCGGCGGTACGTTCGACGTACTGGAACGCAATCAGGAAGAAATCCGCCGCCGCGCCGGGCGCGGCATCGAAGTGGTCGCCGTCTCGGCGCGCAACCTGGAGCGCGCCAAGGCGCGCACCGGCGGCAAGGTCAAGGTCGTGGCCGACCCGTTCGACATCGTCAACGATCCCGAGATCGACATCGTGGTCGAACTGATCGGCGGCTACGACGACGCCAAGGCGCTGGTGCTGCAGGCGATCGCCAACGGCAAGCACGTGGTCACCGCCAACAAGGCGCTGCTGGCGGTGCACGGCAACGAAATCTTCGCCGCCGCGCAGGACCAGGGCGTCATGGTCGCGTTCGAAGCGGCGGTGGCCGGCGGCATCCCGATCATCAAGGCGCTGCGCGAAGGCCTGACCGCCAACCGCATCGACTGGCTGGCCGGCATCATCAACGGCACCACCAATTTCATCCTGTCCGAGATGCGCGACAAGGGGCTGGACTTCGGCACCGTGCTGAAGCAGGCGCAGGAACTGGGCTACGCCGAAGCAGACCCGACCTTCGACATCGAAGGCGTGGACGCGGCGCACAAGGCCACCATCATGTCGGCGATCGCCTTTGGCATTCCGGTGCAGTTCGACAAGGCGCACGTCGAGGGCATCTCCAAGCTGAACGCGATCGACATCCGTTACGCCGAGCAGCTGGGCTACCGCATCAAGCTGCTGGGCATCGCCAAGCGCGCCAAGGTCAACGGCGTGGAGGGCGTGGAGCTGCGCGTGCACCCGACGCTGATCCCGGCCAAGCGCCTGATCGCCAACGTCGAAGGCGCGATGAACGCGGTGCTGGTGCAGGGCGACGCCGTCGGCGCCACGCTGTACTACGGCAAGGGCGCCGGCGCCGAGCCGACCGCGTCGGCGGTGATCGCCGACCTGGTCGACATCACCCGCCTGGCCACCGCCGATCCGGAACACCGCGTGCCGCACCTGGCGTTCCAGCCGAACGCGATGACCAATATCGAGATCCTGCCGATGTCGGAAATCACCACCAGCTACTATCTGCGGATGAACGTCAGCGACCAGCCGGGCGTGCTAGCCGACCTGACCCGCATCCTGGCCGACGCGACGATCTCGATCGACGCCATGCTGCAAAAGGAACCGGCCGAGGGCGAGACCCGCACCGACATCATCTTCCTGACCCATCAGACCCAGGAGAAGAACGTCACCGCCGCCATCGCCAAGATGGAAGGCTTGTCCACGGTCTGCGGCAACGTCACCAAGATCCGCCTGGAAAACCTGAGCTGATTTTTGGACGAAAAAAAGCCGGACGGCGTCTACGCACACCGTCCGGTGAAAGGGTATTTTCTGCTAGCTGTTACTGCGGATTACTTCGAAGCGACGGTCAGTTCGCTTTTCACTTCCTTCACACCCGGCACGGCCGAGGCGACCTGGATGGCCTTGGTGCCGATGTCGGTGCTTGCAACCGAACCGCTCAGCACAACCACGCCTTCAGTGGTGGTCACGCCGATTTGCTTTTGATCTGCCAGTGATGCCTTGATCTTGCTGGTGATGGCCTCATCGTTGGTCGCGGTGCCGGTCTTGGCGGCGCCGGCCATAGCACCTTCTTGCTGACCAGCAGCGAAAGCGGTTCCGGTAGCGGCAGCGGCGGTCAGGGTAGCGGCAACCATCAGGCGGGCGATCAGTTTGGTAGTCATCATGATTTGCTTCCTTTTTCAAGTTTGAGGTAAAACGTCTGGGACGTATCCTCTCCTTTGCAAACCCCGTGCCAGCTCTGAAAAATCGTTAAAATTCAATGACTTGACTCTATTTTTCTAATGGGCAACAGCAACATCGTGATATTCCCGTCCATATTGCCCGGGATTTGTCGGGAAATGGCGACAAGCCTATGCCGCCGATTTCCAAGTCATTGATTTTTAAGGGGATCGTCCTGTCGCTCGCTGGCGACAACGGCGGAATCGCTGCGGAACAGGCTGGCGTCCAGGTCGTATTTCTGCAGCAGCCGGTAGAACTCGGTGCGGTTGCGCTCGGCGAGGCGGGCGGCGTCGGCCACGTTGCCGTCGGTGAGTTTCAATAACTGGACCAGGTAGTTGCGCTCGAAACGCTGCTTGGCCTCGGTATAGCTGAGCACCTCCAGCGACGGTACGCGCAAGGCGCGCTGCACCAGCGACAAGGGCACCAGCGGCGCGGTCGCCAGCGCGCACACGTGTTCGACCACGTTGTACAGCTGCCGCACGTTGCCCGGCCAGGCGGCCGTGGTCAGCGCCTCCAGCGCGCCGGGGGCGTAGCCGCGCACCGTCTTGTCGTACTTGGCCGCCAGCGATTGCAGGAACTGGGTCGCCATCAGCGCGATGTCCTCGCGCCGCTCCGCCAGCGGCGGCAGGGTCAGCGTGATGACGTTGAGGCGGTAATACAAATCCTCGCGGAACTGGCCGGCGTGCATGGCGGCATCGAGATCGCGGTGGGTGGCCGACAGGACGCGCACGTCGACCGGCTTGCCGGCGTCGGAGCCGAGCTGGCGCACCACGCGCTCCTGCAACACGCGCAGCAGCTTGACCTGCAACAGCAGCGGCATGTCGCCGATCTCGTCGAGGAACAGCGTGCCGCCGTCGGCCGCCTGCACCAGGCCTTCGCGCGCGGCGACCGCGCCGGTGTAGGCGCCCTTGACGTGGCCGAACAGCTCGGACTCCAGCAAGGCCTCCGGGATCGCGCCGCAGTTGACGGCGATGAACGGCGCCTTGGCGCGGCGGCTGGCGCGGTGGATGGCGTTGGCCAGCAACTCCTTGCCGGTGCCGCTCTCGCCGCGGATCAGGATGCTGGCGTCGGACGCCGCCACCAGCCGCGCTTCGGCCAGCAGCTCGTCCATCACCTGGCTGCGGCTGATCAGGCCGGAGCGCCAGGCGTCGTCGCCGCTGGCCGGGCCGGCGGCCGGCGCCGACAGGCTCAGCGCCTGCGCCACCCGCTCCAGCAGCAGCTTGGCGTCGAACGGCTTGGTCAGGTAGGCGTAGGCGCCCAGCGTGGTGGCCTCGACCGCGTCGGGGATGGTGCCGTGCGCGGTCAGCAGGATCACCGGCAGCGCCGGATAGCTGTGGCGGATTTCCTGGAACAGCGCCATGCCGTCGCGGTCGGGCAGGCGGATGTCGCTGATGACCAGGCGCGGCAGCTCGATCGACAACCGCGCCAGCGCCGCCTCGGCGCTGCCGACCGCCGTCACGCGGTAGCCGTTGGCGGTGAGCCGCATCGACAGCAGCCGCAGCAGGTCGGCGTCGTCGTCGACCACCAGCAGGTGGGCGCCCTGGTTGGGTGGGTGCGCGGCGGTGCTCATTTGGTCACCGCCTGCGGGCCGGGCGCCGGGCGGCCCGGCAGCGTGCGTTCGATGGTCTTCAGGCCTTCCAGCATCTCGTTGAGCTGGTCGATGCGGCGCTGGCTGTCCTTTTGCTGCGCCGCCAGCTTGTCGGCGTGCTCGGCCAGGCGGCGCGTCTCGGCGCAATTGCTGGACAACACTTGCGCCAGCAGCCGGAACGGCGAGGCGTCGATATCGGCCGAGGTCGCCACGCTGTCGAGCAGCGCCTGCGCGCGCGCCAGGTCGCCGGTGCCGCGCGTCAGCATCAACACCATGCCCATCTGCACCGCCACGCGCGGGCTGCGCTTTTGCAGGCTCAGGCCGCTCAACTCCTTCAGCATCTCGCCCTGGCTCATGCGGCGCAGCGATTGGTGATAGCTCAGCAGCGGACCGACCTCGTCCGGCGGCGGTTGCGGCGGCGGTTCCACCTCGACCACCGGCGCCGGCGTCGGCTCGGGCAGCGGCGGCGCCGGCATCGGCGAATTCAGCGTGCAGGCGGTCAGGGCCAGGCACAGCAGCAGGGGCAGCGGGTTATATTTCATAAGGCAATTCAATTCGGAAACGCGCACCTCGTTCGGAGGGCATGAGTTGCAGGACGCCGCTGTGCGCGGCCACGTATTCGTGCACGATGGACAGGCCGATGCCGTTGCCGCGGCGCGCGCCGGGCGGCTGGCGCTGGCCCTGGTAGAACGGTTCGAAGATGCGCGCCGCGTCGTCCGGCGCCACGCCCGGTCCCTGGTCGATGCAGTCGAGCAGCAGCGAGCCGTTCAACTCGCCGAGCCGGAAACAGATCAGGCCGCCGGGCGGGCTGAAGCGCACCGCGTTCGACAGCAGGTTGCCGAGCGCCACCGCCATTTTGTCGGTGTCGACCGCGATCGGCCGCGCCTTGCCTTCGGTCACCACCGTCAGGCCGGCGGCCTGCGTTTGCAGGCGCTGGCCATCGATGCATTGCGCCAGCAAGGCCTCCATGTCGGCGGCCTGGCGCTGCACGTGCTGGGCGTCGAAGGTGGCGGCGTTGTAGCGCAGCAGCGCCTCGATCTGCGATTGCAGCGCCGCCGTGTTCTGGTTCAGGATGCCGGCGATCTCGCGCTGGTTCGGCGACAGCGCGCCGGCCACGCCGTCCTCCAGCAGCGCCACGCCTTCGCGCAGCGCGGCCAGCGGGGTCTTCAGCTCGTGCGAGATGTGGCGCAGGAAGCGCGCCTTGTCCGCCTCCAGGTCGGACAGGCGCTGGCGCAGCCAGTTCAGTTGCTGGCCCACGCGTTGCAGGTCGCTCGGGCCGCGCACCTCGATCTGGTCGTCGTAGCGGTTTTCGCCGAGGCGGTCGATCGCGGTCTCGATCTGCGCCAGCGGCCGCGACAGCCACAGGCCGAAGCCGCCGGCCAGCGCCGCCGCCAGCACGATCGAGGCGATCACCTGCGCCGTCAGCACGCCGCGCCGCTGGTCCAGCTCGGCCAGCAGCTCGCTGTTGCGGCGGTCCACCTCCTGCTTGGCCTCCTCGGCCAGTTGCTCGTTGACCGCCGGCAGCGGCGCCAGCACTTTTTCCAGCGCCTGCTGGCGCGCGCTGGTGCGGGCGCGGGTCGGCATCTGCAGGATGTCCCAGGCTTGCTCGCCGGACTGGCGCCAATGCTCGAACAGCTGCGGCTGGGTGTTGGGCAGGGCGGCGGCCACCGCGTCGAGCGAGGCGCGCGCCTCGCGCCAGGAGTCGGCGTAGCGCTTGCGGAAGGCGGGGTCGTCCAGCACCAGGTATTGGCGCGCGCTGCGCGTCATGGCGACGCTGCGCTCGGCCAGTTGCTGGGTGTTTTCGGTCAGCGCCAGCGCGTGGCGGCCGCTGTCGCGGCTGTGGGCGGCCAGCCGGTCCAGCGTCCACAGGGCATGCAACGAGGCGGCGCTCAGCAGGACGGCGATCAGCAGGAAGACGCCCAGCAGCAATTGGCGAAACGAGAGTTTCGAGAGCATGGTCGTTGAATTGGGGACTATATTGGCTGAATGATATGGCGAAAGCCCCGAAACAGCCTGTTCGATTGGCCGGGTGTCGGCGACGCTGAGCGTGGTCATGACCGGCAACGGCATCCGCGAGCGGGTGGTGAGCCAGGAGTTGCCGGCGGAGGTCGGCCAGCTCCGCAACGACATCCAGCGCCAGATCGGCGAACCGCTGGCGGCGGCGCGCGCCGTCGCCGCCAACACCTTCCTGCCGGACTGGGAACAGGCCGGCCTGCCCGACAGCGGCGAGGCCGGCTGGGAAACCTTCGCGGCCAGCATGCGCAAGGCCACCGCCAGCGGCGCCGCGTATTCGCTGAAGCTGGACAAGGCGCCGGGCGCGACCGCCTACAACGTCTTCATCAACACCCGCTTCGACGCCGGCGACGGCAAGATCGGCGTCGCCAGTCTCGGGTTGGCGGTCAACAAGCTGGCCGACACCATCCGCAGCTACAAGGTCGGCGCCTCCGGCTTCGTGTATCTGGTGCGGCCGAACGGCATGCTGATCGTGCACCGCGACGCCGCGCTGGCCGACGGCAAGCATTTCATCAAGGATCTGCCGGCCTTCAGCGCTCGGTGACGATCTCGGCGCTGATCGGCGGCCTGGTCGGCGGCGGCATCGGCATGTTCGTCATCTATCTGGTCAGCATGGCGATCGCCGCGCCGGTGGCGCGCGCGGCGCAGATGCTGGGCGAGATCGCCGACGGCAACGGCGATCTGAGTCGGCGGATGACGGTCGAGAGCGAGGACGAGGTCGGCGCGCTGGCCGACGCCTTCAACCGCTTCGTCGCGTCGCTGAGCCAGACGATACGCCGGGTGCGCGACAGCACCGAGACCATCGCCACCGCGTCCAGCGAAATCGCCAGCGGCAACCTCGACCTGTCGGCGCGCACCGAGGCGCAGGCGTCCAGCCTGGAGCAGACCGCGTCGGCGATGGAGCAATTGACCGCGACCGTGGCGCGGAATTCCGACAGCGCGCGGCACGCCAACCAGCTGGTGCGGTCGGCGTCCGGCTACGCCACCGAGGGCGGCGCGGTGGTGGGGCGGGTGGTGCAGACGATGGTGTCGATCAAGGACAGCTCGCGCAAGATCGTCGACATCATCGGCGTCATCGACGGCATCGCGTTCCAGACCAATATCCTGGCGTTGAACGCCGCTGTCGAAGCGGCGCGCGCCGGCGAGCAGGGACGCGGCTTCGCGGTGGTGGCGTCGGAGGTGCGCAACCTGGCGCAGCGCTCGGCCGGCGCGGCGCGCGAGATCAAGGAGTTGATCGGCGATTCGGTGCTGAAGGTCGACGCCGGCAGCGTGCTGGTGGACGAGGCGGGCGTCGTAGCATGGGGGTCAAGTCTGACATTCGGACACGGGCTCTACCGTAGCGCGCTACGGTAGAGCCCGTGTCCGAATGTCAGACTTGACCCCCATGTTAGTCGGCGGGGCCGACGTCCATGCCGTCGTAGGATTCGATCTGGTGTTCCTCGGCGAACTGGTAGAACTCCTGGTTGCGGGCGTGCAGTGTGTCGACCGTGTGGTGCTCGACCTTTTCGACGTGCAGCCACCACAGCGCCGGCGAATCCGCCTCCGGCTTGGAGTCGTAGATGCCGACGATCTGATAGCCCTTGGTCTTGAACAGCAGTTGCGCCAGTTCCAGCTTGGTCTTGGATTTGTCGGCGAAGAAGTAACCCCACAGCAGCGGCTTGCTGAGGTCCCAGGGGGCGTTCGCTTCCATGTCGGCAAACAGCTCGACCATTTCTTCTTTGGTGATCATTCTTGTTCCTTTGTGCGGCGGCGGTGCGCGGAGAGCGCTATTTTACCAAGCGCGGAAAGGCGACGCTGACTTTGAGGCCCTGGCCGCCGCCGGCGTCGTCCAGCGCGATGCCGGCGCCGTGCAGCGTGGCGATGTCGCGCACGATCGCCAGGCCCAGGCCGGCGCCGCCCGGATTGCGCTCCAGCGTCGAGGCGGCGCGGTAGAACGGGGCGAACACCCGCTCGCGCTCCGCCGCGACGATGCCGTGGCCGCTGTCCTCCACCTCCAGCACCACGCCGTCCGCATCCTCGCGCACCCGCAGCGCCACCGTGCCGCCTTGCGGCGTGTAGCGCAGCGCGTTGTCGATCAGGTTGGCGATCATCTCGTGCAGCAGCAAGGCCTGGCCGTTGACCATGCCCTGATGCTCGGCTTCCAGCGACAGGTCGATGTTCTTCGCCACCGCCACCATCGCCAGCTCCAGCCCGACCTGGCGCGCGATGTCGCGCAGCGCCACCGGTCCGTGCGCCGCTTCGGCGCTGCCGCCATGCTCGATGCGCGCCAGCGTCAGCAGGCGGTTGGCCAGGTTGACCGTGGAATCGGTGGTGGCGGCGATGCTGCGCACGATGTCGCGCAGCGCCGCCTTGCCGGCTTCGGCGTCGACGCCCGGCCGGTCGCATTCGCGCAGCGCCAGTTCGGCCTGGGTCTTGAGCACCGTCAGCGGCGTGCGCAGCTGGTGCGAGGCGTCGGCGATGAAGCGGCGCTGGCTGGTGATCAGGATGTGCAGCCGCGCGCGCGAGCTGTTCATCGCCGCCACCAGCGGCCGCACCTCCTTGTGCACCAGCTCCGGGTCGACGTCGGACGAGTCGTTCAGGCTGCGCGCCTCGACCGCGATCTTCAGCCGCATCAGCGGTTGCAGCACCAGCCGCACCGCGAACCACACCAGCAGCGCCACCGCAGCCAGCAGCAAGGCTTGCCAGATCAGCGTGTCGAACAGGATCTGGTTCGACAGGCCGCGCCGCGCCTCCAGCGTTTCGCCGACCTGGATCAGCGCGATGCCGCGCATCGAGTCGTCATAGACCGGCTGCAGCAGCGCGGCGATGCGCACCGGCTGGCCGTTGTAATTGGCGTGATAGAAGCGCACCAGCGCCGGATAGGCCTCCGAACGCGGCACGTTGGCCGGCACCGGCGGCAGGTCGCCGTAGCCGGACACGGTCTCGCCCTTGATGCCGGTGACCTTGTAGTAGATGCGGCCCAGCGTGTCGGTCTCGAAGCTGTCCAGCGCGACGTAGGGCACGTCCGCCACCACCTTGCCGTCGACCACCGACACCCGCTCCGCCAGCGCGCGCGTCGACGCCAGCAGCGAGCGGTCGTAGGCGACATCGGCGGCGTCCAGCGCGTTGCGGTAGACCGAGATGGTATTGAGCGCGACCAGCACCAGCAAGGGCCCCAGCAACCAGCGCAACAGCTGGCCGCGCAGGCTGCCCAGCGGCGCGCCGGGGCCGACGCGGCGGGCGAGGTTGGTCAGCAGCGGCATGCGTTCCCGGCCCGGCGCGCGTCAGGCGGCCGGCGCCGGGCGCGGTTGCAGCACGTAGCCGATGCCGCGCAGCGTGGTGATGATGGCGGCGTCGGTGGCGGGGATGTCGAGCTTCTTGCGCACGCGGTGGATGTACAGGTCGATCGCATCGAGGTTGGCGTGGTCCTCCAGCGCGAACACTTCGTCGAACAGCTTTTCCTTCGAGACCACCCGGCCGGCGCGGGTGATCAGCGTCTCCAGCACCGCGTGCTCGCGCGGCGTCAGCGCCAGCGCGACGCCGGCGTAGCTGAACATGCGGGTGACGGTGTCGAAACTGAGCGCGCCGCAGCTGTGCACCAGCGCCTCGTTGCCGACGCTGCGGCGCAGCAAAGCTTTCACGCGCGCCTCCAGTTCGGCCAGTTCGAACGGCTTGGCCAGGTAGTCGTCGGCGCCGAGGTTGAGGCCCTGTACCCGGTCTTCCAGGCCGCCGCGCGCGGTCAGGATCAGCACGGGCGTCTGGCCGCGCGGGCCGCCGCGCGCGCGCAGGCGCTTGAGCACTTCCAGTCCATCCATGCGCGGCAAGGTCAGGTCGAGGATCACCAGGGCGTAGTCCTGGGTATGCAGCAGGGCGTCGGCGTCGGCGCCATTGTCGACGCATTCCACCGTCAGGTGGGCGTCGCGCAGGGCCTTCGACAGCCAGTGCGACAGTTCGGTGTGATCTTCTACTAACAGTATGCGCATGACTTCCGGTCCTTGAAAGCAGCATCATGGTCCGCCCGGCGCGAAAAGGGAAGCCCCCGCGCTAAATGTGGCTCGCCGGAGACATTGAAAGGCAATTGAAAGGAAGCAGCTTTTATAGTGGCATCCTGATCGCAAAGATCAGATACTAAATATAAAAACCATCCTTCTGGAGACACAGCATGAACAAGACCGCGTTCAACCTCGCAGTATTGGCTATGGCCGCCGCTGCCGCCGGCGCCGCCCAGGCCCAGTCCAATGTACAGATCTACGGTCTGCTCGACGTCGGCGTCGAAAACGCCAACCATCAAACCCCCAACAACGGCAGCGCCACCAAGGTCATTTCCGGCGGCATGAACACCTCGCGTTGGGGCCTGCGCGGCAGCGAAGACCTGGGCGGCGGCCTGAAAGCGGTGTTCGGCCTGGAAGGCGGCATCCTGATGGACACCGGCGCCCAGGACGGCGCGCTGTTCAAGCGCCAGGCCTACGTCGGTCTGGAAGGCTCCTACGGCCGCATCGTCATGGGCCGCTCGTTCACCAGCGTGTACGACACCGTGATCTCGTTCGACCCGATGGGCTTCGCGCCTTACTACTCGTGGGCCACCTCCGGTCCGGCCACGGGCCCGAGCAAATACGGCTTCACCACCCAGTACGACAACATCATCAAGTACGCCGGCAGCTTCGGCGACTTCAAGTTCGGCGCCAACTACGGCGCCGGCGAGCAGGCCGGCAACAACCGCGACAGCGCCAAGATGGGCTTCACCACCGTCTACAAGCTGGGCGACGCCAACCTGATGGCGACCTGGGAGCGCAACAACGGCAACACCGTGGTCGCCACCGGCAACCGCGACAAGAACACCGTCTGGCACATCGGCGCCAACTACGAAACCGGTCCGGTCAAGCTGTGGGCCGTGATGCGCGACTACAAGCTGGAAGCCGGCAAGGCCCTGACCACCGATGTCGACGCCACCACCACCTGGCTCGGCCTGGCCTGGAAGACCGACGCCGTCACCACGCTGACCGGCGCGATCTACCACGTCAACGTCAAGAACGTCGCCGCCGGCAAGGACGCCGATCCGACCATGTACGTGGCGCGCTACCGCTACGCGCTGTCCAAGCGCACCGACCTGCACGTGTCGGCCGCCTACGCCAAGGCCAGGCACGGTCAGCTGACCGGCCTGTCGCGCGACGACGCCGGCAACAGCGACAGCCAGCGCGGCGTCACCGTCGGCATGCAGCACCGCTTCTGATGAAAACCCTGCTGGCATTGTTCGCGATGCTGCTGTTGAGCGGCGCGGCGCGGGCCGCGGAGCTGGAGTGCATCGTACCGTCCAAGCCGGGCGGCGCGATGGACCTGACTTGCAAGCTGGCGCAGAAGGGATTGGCGGGCTTGCGCGCCACGCCGAATCCGCCGCCGTCGGATATGCACATCAGCTATCTGCCGGGCGGCATCGGCGCGGTGGCCTGGCACTCGCTGGTGTCGCAGCGCCGCGCCGAACCGAACACGCTGGTGGCGTTTTCCGGCGGCTCGCTGCTCAATCTGGCGCAGGGCAAGTTCGGCAAGGCCAAGGCCAGCGATGTGCGCTGGGTGGCGGCGCTGGGCGCGGACTACGGCATGATCGCGGTGCGCGCCGACTCGCCCTACAAGACGCTGGCCGACCTGATGGCGGCGCTGAAGTCGAATCCGACCAAGGTGCTGATCGGCGTCTCCGGCACCATCGGCAGCCAGGACTGGCTGAAGATGGCGATGGTGTTCAAGGCCGCCGGCCTGAATCCGAAAGGGCTGCGCTTCGTGGCGCTGGAGGGCGGCGGCGAAGCCTTCACCGCGATGCACGCCAATTTCGTGCAGGTGGTGTCCGGCGACGCCAGCGAGGCGACGCTCTACGCCAGCGGCAATACCCGCGTGCTGGCGGTGCTGTCGGAGCAGCGTTTGCCGGGCGTGCTGGCCAACGTGCCGACCGCGCGCGAGCAGGGCATCGATGTGGTGTGGCCGATCATCCGCGGCGTGTGGATGGGGCCTCATGTGACGGATCAGGATTACCGCCAGTGGGTGTCGGCTTTCGACCGCGTGCTGGCCAACCCGGAGTTCGCGCAGACCCGCGCGGCCGCCGGTCTCTTTCCCTTCGGGCTGACCGGCGATGCGCTGGCGGCCTATGTTAAAAAAGCCGTGGACGACTACGGCAAGCGCGCCGCCGAAATGGGACTGGTGCGCTGATCAAACCAATGGAGACTACTATGATTTCGAAAACGATTCTGGCCGCCGCATGCGCTTCCCTGTTCGCCGGCGCCGCCATGGCGCAGGTGCCCGCCGGCTATCCGGCCGACTACCAGAAGATCATCGACGGCGCCAAGAAAGAGGGCAAGCTGGTGATCTACGGCGCCACCGACAGCAAGGCGACCCAGCCGCTGATCAAGGACTTCAACGCGCTGTACCCGGGCATCACGGTCGAGTACAACGACATGAATTCCACCGAGGTGTACAACCGCTTCATCTCCGAAGCGGCGGCCGGCGGCAACACCGCCGACGCCCTGTGGTCGTCGGCGATGGACCTGCAAATGCGCCTGGCATCGGACGGTTACGCGCTGCAGTACAAATCGGTCGAGGTCTCGAAGATCCCCGGCTGGGCGGTGTGGGACGACAAGGCTTACGGCACCACCTTCGAGCCGGCCGCCATCGTCTACAACAAGCGCCTGGTCGACGCCAAGGAAGTGCCGCAGAATCACGCCGACTTCGCCAAGCTGATACAGCAGCCGAAGTTCAAGGACAAGGTCACCACCTATGACATCGAGAAATCCGGCGTCGGCTTCATGTTCATGACGCAGGATGCGCGCGAGAATCCGAAGTTCGTGGATCTGGAAAACGCCTTCGGCGTGGCCAAGGTACGGGTGCAGTCGTCCACCGGCACCATGATGGAGCGCATCTCGTCGGGTGAGAACCTGATCGGCTACAACGTGCTGGGCTCCTACGCGCTGGTGCGCGCCAAGGCCGACCCGTCGATCGGCGTGGTGCTGCCGAAGGATTACACGCTGATCATGTCGCGCGTGATCTTCATCAACAAGGCCGCCAAGAACGTCAACGCCGCCAAGCTGTGGATGGATTACATGCTGTCGCATCGCGGCCAGACCATCATCGCCAACGACTCCAAGCTGTTCGCGATCCGCCAGGATGTGACCGGCGAAACCACCTCGGCCGAGTTGATCAAGCAGATCGGCAAGGACAACGTCAAGCCGGTGCCGGTGCATCCGATGGTGCTGCAGTTCCTCGGACCGGCCAAGCGCATGGCCTTCCTCAAGCAGTGGAAAGAAACCGCAGGTAAGAAATAATCATGAACACGCTCACACTTCCCAGCACGGGTCGGCGCGGCATCAACTGGCCGCGCGGCGTGGTGGTGGCGCTGGCCGCCATCGCCATCTTCCTGCCGCTGCTCCTGATTTTTTATCAGAGCTTCCTGAACGCGCCTTTCTTCATGCCGGTCAAGGAATTCGGCTTCGACGCCTACCGCTTCATCTTCGACGACCCGGACTTCGCGGTCGCCTTCAAGAACGCCTTCTGGCTGGCCGCCGGGCTGGCGGTGATCGCGGTGCCGCTGGGCGGCATGCTGGCGTTCCTGATGATCCGCACCGACCTGCCGGGCAAGGGCTTCATCGCGCCGCTGCTGCTGGTGCCGATCTTCGTCTCGCCGATGGTGATGGGCTTCGGCTACGTGGTGTCGATGGGGCCGGTGGGCTTCTACTCGCTGTGGTTCAAGGAGATCCTCGGCTTCATCCCGTGGAATATCTACTCCTTCACCAGCATCGTCATCATCGCCGGTTTGACCCACGTGCCGCACGTCTACCTGTACGCCTCGTCCGCGCTGAAAAGCCTGGGATCGGACGTGGAGGAGGCTGCGCGCGTGGCCGGCGCCTCGCCGTTGCAGGTGATGTTCAACGTCTCGCTGCCGATGATCACGCCGGCGCTGGCGTATGCCGCCGTGCTGGTGTTCTTCCTCGGCTTCGAGGTGTTCGGCCTGGTGCTGGTGCTGGGCGATCCCGAGGGCCACATGGTGCTGGCCACCTATCTGTACAAGCTGACCAACAAGCTCGGTACGCCGTCGTACCACCTGATGGCCGCCGTCGCGGTCTGCCTGGTGATGGTGACGATGCCGCTGGTGATGGTGCAGCGCCATCTGCTCAAATCGGCCAACAAGTTCGTCTCGATCAAGGGCAAGGGCGCGCGCAGCAAGGCGATGCCGCTGGGCCGCTGGAAGTGGCTGGCGTTCGCGCTGATCTTCGGCTGGCTGATGTTCACCATCATCATGCCGATGTCGGGCATCGTGCTGCGCTCATTCGTCCAGTACTGGGGCGAGGGTGTCAACCTGCGCGACGTGCTGACCTTGCAGCACTTCCGCGAAATCCTGGAACAGCCGGCGCTGATCCGCGGCATCGTCAACACGGTGCTGATCGGCGTGATCGGCGGCGGCCTGGCGGTGATCTGCTACTGCGCCATCGCGCTGGCGATGCACCGCAAGCCGGACTTCATCACCCGCTTCCTCGACTACAGCGTGCTGGTGCCGCGCGCCGTGCCTGGGCTGCTGGCCGGCCTGTCGTTCCTGTGGGTGTTCCTGTTCGTGCCGAGCTGGATGGACGGCATGTTGAAGGGCATGGACAACGGCGTGGCGCTGTGGCTCAGCGAGCATGCGATACCGCTGCTGCGCTCCGTGCGTTCGACCATCTTCGCCTTGTGGCTGGCCTATTCGGTGGTGTGGCTGGCCTACGGCATGCGCCTGATCTCGACCGCGCTGCTGCAAGTCGGGCCGGAGCTGGAAGAGGCGGCGCGCGCGGTGGGCGCCTCGCGCGGCCAGGTCACGCGCGACGTCACGGTCCCGCTGATCAAGTACGGCCTGCTGGGCGCGTGGCTGATGGTGTTCCTGATCTTCGAGCGCGAATATTCGACCGGCGTGTACCTGCTGTCGCCGGGCACGGAGGTGATCGGCGCGATGCTGGTGTCGCTGTGGGCCACCGGCTCCACCGACCTGGTGGCGGCGCTATCGTTCATCAACATCTCGCTGGTGGCGATCGGCCTCGGCGTCGCGCTGCGCTTCGGCGTGAAGCTCCATAACTGAGTAAACAATTATGAAACGAGACATCATGACCAATGAACTGACCGTCAACGAGCTGCATCTGGACTACGGCAGCGGCGCCAGCGCCAACCCGATCCTGAAGGGCGTCTCGATGCACCTGCAAAAGGGCGAAGTGGTGGCGTTGCTCGGTCCCTCGGGCAGCGGCAAGACCACGCTGCTGCGCGCGGTGGCCGGACTGGAAAGCCCGAAAGCCGGCACCATCGCCATCGGCGACCGCAACGTCTACGACGGCGCCAAGGGTTTCGAGATGGCGGCCGAGCACCGCAACCTGGGGTTGGTGTTCCAATCCTACGCCCTGTGGCCGCACAAGACCGTGTTCGACAACGTGGCCTACGGCCTGAAGCTGCGCAAGCTGGGCGCCAGCGAGATCAAGGACAAGGTCGCGGACGTGTTGAAGAACCTGGGCCTGGGCCACCTGGCCGAGCGCTATCCGCACCAGCTGTCCGGCGGCCAGCAGCAGCGGGTGGCGATCGCCCGCGCGCTGGTCTACAACCCGCCGGTGATTCTGCTGGACGAACCGCTGTCCAACCTGGATGCCAAATTGCGCGAGGAGGCGCGCGCCTTCCTGCGCGAGTTGATCGTGCGTCTGGGCCTGTCGGCGCTGATGGTGACCCACGACCAGGCCGAGGCGATGGCGATCTCGGACCGCATCCTGCTGCTCAATAACGGCAAGATCGAACAGCAAGGCACGCCGCAAAGCATGTACGAGACGCCGGAAACGCTGTTCACCGCCGAGTTCATGGGCAGTAACAACCGCCTGCCGGCCAAGGTGATGCGACGCGACGGCGCGCAGGTCACGCTGGACATCAACGGCGCGACGCTGCAGGCTACGGCCCGTGGCGCGGGCGGGGCCGAGCCGTCGACCATCATCCGCGTCGAGGAGGTGAAGATCAGCGCCACGCCGGCCGACAACGCGATCGAACTGCCGCTGCTGACCTGCATGTACCTGGGCGACCGCTTCGAATGCCTGTTCAAGAGCGAGTCCGGCGCGGAGACCACGCTGCGCGCCTATTCCAAGTACCGGCTGGAGTCGGGACGCTACTGGTTGCAGCTGCCGGCCGACAAGCTGTGGGTGTTCTAATTGGCTGACCCGCTTCTGCCGGGCCGAAGGGCGGCGCCGCAATTGTGCGGGCCGCCCTTTTTTATTGGTTTATGCTAAGAACGGTGGTTTTTGGAGAGAATCTGTGCAGTAAATTGCACAATATTGGAGCTGGATCAATAAAATAGTTGCTTCCAGTCTATTTATTTGGAGCTATACAATTCGGGTCGTTTATAATTTGAAAAGTACGCCGGCTGGCCTTTTTAAATCACAACATATATGCGCACTCAAGGCGTCCGTTTTTCCATCGCTAGACACGCCGAATGGGCGCCGGGTCTGACCACGCCCGAGGCATGGGCCGCGTGGGCCGAGGCGCCGTACGCGATCCGGACCGGCGAGGAGCCGGGCGTCAAGGCCATGCCCGCAATGCTGCGCCGGCGCGCCGGCTTTCTCGGCAAGATGGCGCTGGAAGTGGCTTACCAGTGCCTCGACGGGCGCGGCGACATCCCCACGGTATTCTGTTCGCGGCACGGCGACGTGGCGCGCGCGGTCGATCTGCTGACCGACCTTGCGCGCGGCGAAGCGCTGTCGCCGACGGCCTTCGGCATGGCGGTGCATAACGCCATCCCCGGGTTGCTGACCATCGCCCGCGCCGACCGCGCCAACCACATCGCGCTGGCTTCCGGCGCGGCGACGATCGAGCATGCGGTGATCGAGGCCTGCGGCTTGCTGGCCGACGGCGCGCCGTCGGTGCTGCTGGTGGCCTGCGATTGTCCGCTGCCGGAATTGTTCAAGCCTTTCGAGGATTGCGAAGAACAGCCGCACGCGTGGGCGTGGCTGATGACGTCCGCCGATGCCGGCGCCGATGCGGACGCCGATACCATCGCGCTGGCCTGGAGCGCCTGCGACGACAAGCCGGTATCCGGCATGCCGGGCGGGCTCGAAGTGGCGGCCTTCCATCTGCGCGGCGCGCGGACGATGGAGCGCTGCGACGGCCGCCTGCGCTGGCGCTGGAGCCGCGATGCTTGATGCCGTGGCGGCGCGCCTGTCGTTGTATTGGCGCGTGTTCGCAACCGGCTTGAGTTTCGTGGTGTTCGGCGTGGGCGGGCTGGCGTTGCGGATCGTGGTGTTCCCCTTGCTGAACCTGATGGTGCGGCGGCCGGAACGCCGCGTGGTCCTGGCGCGCGAAGTGATCCGCCGCGCCTTCCGCGCCTACGTCGATCTGATGCGGGCGCTGGGCGTGCTGCACTACGAGATACGCGGGCTGGACAAGCTGGAGCGGGGCGGCCTGCTGATACTGGCCAACCATCCGACGCTGATCGACACGGTGTTCCTGATGGCGTTCGTGAAGAACGCCGACTGCATCGTCAAGGGCGCCTTGTGGAACAACCCGTTCACCGGCGGGCCGGTGCGGGCGGCGGGCTATATCAACAACGAGGGCGGCGCGGAGCTGGTCAAGGACTGCATCGCGTCGCTGGAACGGGGCAACAACCTGATCGTGTTCCCGGAGGGGACGCGCACCGGCGCCGACGGCGTGATCAGCATGAAGCGCGGCGCGGCCAACATCGCGGTGCGCGGCGCGCGCGACATGACGCCGGTGCTGATCCGCTGCGATCCGCTCACGCTGGGCAAGGGCGAGAAGTGGTGGCGCGTGCCGCCGCGCCGGGTGCTGATACGGATCGACGTCCAGGATGACCTGGCGATACAAGGCTTTACGGGAGGCGGCGCCAGCGAGGTGATGGCGGCGCGCCAGTTGACGGATTTTTTGCAAAATTATTTTACCGGGAAGTGCCAAAGCCATGCTTGAACTGGAAGTGAAGGAACTGATCATCGATGTGCTCCAGCTGGAGGACATCACGCCGGCCAATATCGACAGCGCGGCGCCGCTGTTCGTCGACGGCCTGGGTCTCGATTCGATCGACGCGCTGGAACTGGGCGTGGCGTTGCAGAAGAAGTACGGGATCTCGCTGTCCGCCGATTCGGAGGACACCCGCCGCCACTTCGCGTCCGTGCAGGCGCTGGCGGCGATGATCGATAGCCATAGAAAGAAATAAGGACACAGCACCATGATCGACTTGAATGAAATGAGCAAGGACCAGCTGCAGGTGTGGGTGGTCGACCTGCTGGCGGAGATGTTTGAACTCGACAAGGCCGAGCTGACGGCCGAATCGAATCTGTATGCGGATCTGGATATCGATAGCATCGATGCGGTCGATCTGGCGGTGAAGCTGAAGCAGCTGACCGGCAAGCGCCTGCAGCCGGAGGTGTTCAAGACCATCCGCACCATCGGCGATGTGGTCGATGCGCTGGCAGGCATGACGGAGCAGGCGGCGTAAGTACGATGCCGATGACTGTTCTGACGGCGGCGGTGACGCTGCTGTACCCGCTGGCGATCTGGTTCGGACATGGGCAGGTGGAGCCGCGCTGGCTGGCCGGCTTGCTGCTGCTGGCGGTCGCCACGCGCTTGCCGGCGCTGAAGCTGAGCGGCGTCGCGCGCTGGTCGGTGGCCGGGGCGTTGGTGCTGGTGGCTTGCGCCATCTGGAGCAATCTGCTGTTGCCGCTCAAGCTGTATCCGGTGCTGGTGAATCTGGCATTGCTGGCGGGCTTCGCTTATAGCCTGACGACGCCGGTGTCGGCGGTCGAGCGCATGGCGCGTTTGCGCGGCGAGGATTTTCCGCCGGTGGCGCAGGCTTATATGCGGTCGGTGACGCGGGTTTGGTGCGGGTTCTTTGTGTTCAATGGCGCGGTGGCGTTCGGCACGGCGTTGTGGGCATCGGAGGCGGTGTGGTCGCTGTACACGGGGGTGATTTCCTACCTGTTGATGGCGGTGTTGTTCGGCGCGGAGTATCTGGTGCGTCTGCGGTTTAAGCGTTTACATCATGTCTGATCGTATCGAGAATTTGTATGCGGCCATTGCGGCGCGGCCGGCTGACGGTTTGGTCGGCTGGCGCGCGGGCGAGGGCGTCTGCAATGAAGTGTTCCTGGCCCGCGTGCAGGCGTGGCACGCGCTGCTGCGCGGGCTGGCGGGGCGCGATTTCGCCTTGTATCTGGACGATAGCATCGAGTTCGGCGCGGCGCTGCTGGGCGCGTGGCATGCAGGGAAAACCATCTGGCTCAGCGCCGACACGCTCGAAGCCACCTGCGCCTCGCTGCGCACCTCGGTCGACGGCTTCCTCGGCCAGTTCCCCGCCGCGCAGCAACCGCTGTCGCCTGACGCTGCCCCCGCCGCGTCGCCGTTTGCCGACGCCGCCGCATTTACGCTGAGCCTTGGCGACGCCTCTGTCGCGGCGATCGCCTCCGGCATCGCTGTTCTTGCCTCCGCTGCTCGTTCTGCCATGGTCGGCTTTGGCGGCGCGCTTTCGGGCGACATGCCGGCGCTGGTGGTGTTCACCTCCGGCAGCACCGGTGCAGCGCAGGCCATCCCTAAAAAGCTGTCGCAGCTGGCCAGCGAAGTCGAAACGCTCGACGTGCTGTTCGGCCGCGCGGCCGGCGATGCCGCCGTGTTGGCGACCGTCTCGCACCAGCACATCTACGGCCTGCTGTTCAAAGTCCTCTGGCCGCTCAGCACCGCCCGCCCGATCCACGCGCTCAGCATCACCTATCCCGAAGAACTGGCCCCCGCCATGGCCGCCGGCCCCTGCGTGCTGATCGCCAGCCCCGCCCACCTCAAACGCCTGCCCGACCACCTGGACTGGACCGCCGCCGCGCGCATGCTGCGCAGCGTCTTCTCATCCGGCGGCCCGCTCGCGCCGGAAACCGCAACCTCGGTCGGCGGCATGCTCGGCGAAGTCCCGATCGAAGTCTACGGCAGCTCCGAAACCGGCGGCGTCGCCTGGCGCCAGCGCAGCCGTTGCGGCGACGACTCCTGGCTGCCATTCCCAACGGTCGACTGGCGCCTCGGCGAAGACGACGACACCCTCGAAGTCCGCTCGCCCCACCTTGAAGACGACAACTGGTTGGCGCTGGCCGACCGCGCCGCGCGCAGCGGCGAAAAACGCTTCCTGCTGCTGGGCCGCAGCGACCGCATCGTCAAGATCGAAGAAAAGCGCATCTCGCTCAGCGCCATGGAAGCGGCGCTGCTGGCCACCGGCCTGGCCGCCGAAGCCCGCGTGATCCTGTGCGAACCCGCCGCCGGCGAACGCCAACGCCTGGCCGCCTTCATCGTGCCGACGCCGCAAGGCCGCACCCTGCTGGACCTGGATGGCAAACAAGCGCTGAACGCCAAGCTGCGCACCGCGCTGGCGACCACCGTGGAAGCGGTCGCACTGCCGCGCCGCTGGCGCTACCTCGACCAGATGCCCGTCAACGCCCAAGGCAAGACCACACTGGCCGCCTTGCTCGCGCTGTTGGACAGCGAAGAGGGCGCGCCCACGCACCGCCCACGCTTCCCGCAACTCCGGGTAATGGAGCGCGAACCGCAACGCGTGCTGCTCGAAGTCAGCGCCCCCGCCAACCTGCTGTACTTCGACGGCCACTTCGACGTCGCCCCGATCCTGCCCGGCGTGGTGCAAGTCGAATGGGCGATCCACTACGGCCGCCAGTATTTCAGCCTGCCGCCGCAGTTCAAAGGCATCAACGCACTCAAGTTCCAGCAAGTGATCCAGCCCGACATGCCTGTGCAACTGGAACTGCTGCACGACACCAGCAAAGGCAGCCTGAATTTCCGCTACGTGTCCGAAGCCGGCCAGCACGCCAGCGGCCGCATCATGCTCGGAGCCGCCGATGTTTAAGCCTTGCATCGTGGTCCCGGTCTACAACCACGAACACGCCATCGGCGCCGTGCTGGCCGGCCTGCTGCGCCACGACGTCCCATGCCTGCTGGTCGACGACGGCAGCAACGCCGCCTGCGCCGCCGTGCTGGACGCTCTCGCACGAGAACACGCCGAGCGCGTGGTGCTGGTACGCCTGCCGCACAACCAGGGCAAGGGCGCAGCCGTGCTGGCCGGCTTCCGCCGCGCCGCGGAACTGGGCCACACCCACGTGCTGCAAATCGACGCCGACGGCCAGCACGAAACCGCCGACGTGCCGAAGTTCCTCGCCCAATCCGCCGCGCATCCGGACGCCATCATCGCCGGCCACCCGATCTACGACGAATCGGTGCCGAAGGCCCGCCTGTACGGCCGCTACGCCACCCACATCTGGGTCTGGATCAACACGCTGTCGTTCGACATCAAGGACTCGATGTGCGGCTTCCGCGTCTACCCGGTGGCGCCGGTCAACGCGCTGGCCGCACGCCACGCCATCGGCGTGCGCATGAACTTCGACACCGACATCCTGGTCCGGCTGTTCTGGGACGGCCTGCAAGTGATCAACCTGCCGACCCGCGTCTCGTATCCATCGGACGGCGTGTCGCACTTCCGCGTCTGGCGCGACAACGTGCTGATTTCGTGGATGCACACGGTCCTGTTCTTCGGCATGCTGCCGCGTATTCCCCGACTGCTGGCGCGCAAATGGCAAACCAAATGAGCGCACGCGGCCTGCACTGGGCCTCCATCAACGAGATCAGTTTCGTCGCCGGCATGCGGCTGCTGTTCTGGATCTGCCGCGTGTTCGGCCGTTGGCCGTTCCGCGTGGTGTTGTACCCGGTGCTGGGCTGGTACGTGCTGACCAAGCCGCTGCCGCGCCGCGCCTCCCAGGACTATCTGAAGCGCGTGGCCGACTATACCTCCACCGCGCTGCCCGGCGTGATGCGCCACTTCGCCGCCTTCGGCGAGAGCATCCTCGACAAAATGCTGCTGTGGGGCGGCCTGTTCAAGCTCGATAGCGTCGACCTGCACGGCGGTGAACTGATCAGCGAAGCGGTGGCGGCGGGGCGCGGCGGCTTGCTGATCTGCGCCCACCTCGGCAACCTGGAACTGTGCCGCGTGCTGTCGCGCCAGCGTCACGACATCAAACTGACGGTGCTGGTGCACACCAAGCACGCGCAAGCCTTCAACGAAATGCTGGGCAAGCTGAATCCGGAGAGCCAGTTGAACCTGATGCAGGTGACCGAGATGTCGCCGGCCACCGCCATCGTGCTGGCGGAGCGCGTGGCGCGCGGCGAGTTCGTCGTCATCGCCGGCGATCGCGTGCCTGTATCGCACAATCCGCGCGTCGCCATGGCCGACTTCATCGGCGCGCCGGCTGCCTTTCCGGTCGGGCCGTATGTGTTGGCCAGCATCCTGCAATGCCCGGTCTATTTGCTGTTCTCGATTCGCCAGGGGCGCCGCTCGGCGGTGTACTTCGAATCGTTCCGCGACTCGGTGCGCATTCCGCGCCAGGGCCGCGACGCCGCGTTCAGCGCGCTGGCCGGCGACTACGCCAAGCGGCTGGAGCACTACTGTTTGCGCGCGCCGCTGCAATGGTTTAACTTTTATGATTTCTGGCACTCACCCCAATTGGAACGTTCCGATGCACCTCGCTGACATTGCCCAACTCAATAACCCGCGTACCGTGCGCTTCGACCAGAACCGCCTGAGCATCGAGGACATCGTCGACATCGCGCAAGGCCGCGCCACGGCCGTGCTGTCGGACGAGCCGGCGTTCCGCTCCGCCATCCAGCGCGGCGCCGATTTCCTTGAGCGCCTGCTGCGCGAGGACGGCACCATCTACGGCGTCACCACCGGCTATGGCGACTCCTGCACCGTCACCGTGCCGCCGGAACTGGTGGCCGAACTGCCGCACCATCTGTACACCTACCACGGCGTCGGGCTCGGCGAATACTTCACGCCGCCGCAGACGCGCGCCATCCTGGCTTCGCGCCTGGCGTCGCTGAGCAAGGGCTATTCCGGCGTCAGCGTCGAACTGCTGTTGCAGATCACGCGCCTGCTGGACGCCGGCCTGCTGCCGCTGATTCCATCCGAAGGCTCGGTCGGCGCCAGCGGCGACCTGACGCCGTTGTCCTATCTGGCGGCGGTGTTGTGCGGCGAGCGCGAAGTGTGGCGCGACGGCGTTCAGTTGCCGGCCGCGCAGGCCTTGCAGGAGGCCGGCATCACGCCGCTGCGCCTGCGGCCGAAGGAAGGCCTGGCGATCATGAACGGCACCGCCGTCATGACCGCGCTGGCCTGCCTGGCCTACGACCGCGCCGACTATCTGACCAGGCTGACCACCCGCATCACGGCGATGGCCTCGTTCGCGATGGACGGCAACGCGCACCACTTCGACGAAGTGCTGTTCGCCGCCAAGCCGCACGCCGGCATGCAGCAGGTGGCGGCATGGCTGCGCAGCGACCTGCCGACCGACGAGTGGGAACGCAACGGCAAGCGCCTGCAGGACCGCTACTCGATCCGCTGCGCCCCGCACGTCATCGGCGTGCTGGCCGACGCGCTGCCGTTCTTCCGCCAGTCGATCGAGAATGAACTCAACAGCGCCAACGACAATCCGCTGATCGACGCCGACAACGAGCGCGTGCTGCACGGCGGCCATTTCTACGGCGGCCACATCGCCTTCGCCATGGACGGCATGAAGAACGCCGTCGCCAACCTGGCCGACCTGCTGGACCGCCAGATGGCGTTGCTGGTCGACAGCCGCTACAACCACGGCCTGCCGGCCAACCTGTCCGGCGCCACCGGCCCGCGCGCCGCCATCAACCATGGCCTGAAGGCATTGCAGATCAGCGCCTCGGCGTGGACGGCGGAAGCGCTCAAGCTGACCATGCCGGCGTCGGTGTTCTCGCGCTCGACGGAGTGCCACAACCAGGACAAGGTCAGCATGGGCACCATCGCCGCGCGCGACTGCCTGCGCGTGCTGGAACTGACCGAGCAGGTGGTCGCCGCGCTGCTGATCACGGTGCGCCAGGGCGTTTGGCTGCGCTGCCAGGCCAGCCCGGAGCTGCAACCGCAAGCCGCGCTGGCGGCGATGCAGGAGGCGCTGGGCAAGGACATCAAGCCGGTCGAGGAAGACCGCCGCCTGGAGTCGGACCTGCGCCTGCTGCTGGAGCGCATCCGCGCCAAGGCATGGGATCTGTATGCGTAAGCAAAAGGATAGCCGCTGGTTCGCGGAAGTCGAGATGCAGGTTCAGTTCTTCGATCTGGATCCGATGGAGATCGTCTGGCACGGGCGCTACGTCAAGTACCTGGAAGTGGTGCGCTGCGCCTTGCTGGATAAAATCGGCTACAACTACCCGCAGATGAAGGAATCCGGCTACGCATGGCCGGTGATCGACATGCAGCTGCGCTACGTCGGCTCGGCCACCTTCGGCCAGAAGCTCAAGCTGCGCGCCGACATCGTCGAATGGGAAAACCGTTTGAAGATCGATTATCTGATCACCGACGCCGAAACCGGCAAGCGCCTGAACCGCGCCAGCACCACCATGGTCGCCGTCGATATCGCCACCAAGGAAATGTGTTTCGTCTCGCCGCCGGTGTTGTTTGAAAAACTGGGAATCGCACATGAATAAGCTGAACTACGCCATCGCTGCGCTGTCGCTGGCCGCGTTGAACCACGCGCAGGCCGCCGTGCCGGCCGCGAAGATCCAGGCCATGCTGTCCAAGCCGTCCGTCATGTGCGGCCGCTTCGACCAGACCAAGCAGCTGGCGGGCATGAAGAAGCCGCTGGCGTCGGAGGGCCGCTTCTGCGTCGTCGCCGGCAAAGGCGTGTTGTGGCGCACGCTGAAGCCTTTTCCCAGCACGCTGCGCCTGACGCGCGACGAAATCGTCAACTACCAGGGCGACCGCGTCGCCATGCGGCTGGACGCCAAGACCGAGCCAACGGTCCGCGTCATCAACAACGTGCTGTTCTCGCTGCTGGCCGGCGACCTGGGACAACTGGATGCGCTGTTCGAAGGCGACGGCACGGTCGACGCCAACGGCTGGACCGTCGCGCTGAAACCGCGCCAGGCCGCGCTGGAGAAGGCCATCGGCACCATCAAGCTGGAAGGCGGCTCCTATGTCAAATCCATCGTCATGAGTGAAGCCAGCGGCGACCGCACCACCATCGTGTTCTCCGCGATCCAGTCCGGCGAAGCGGCGATGACCAAGGAAGAGGCGGCGCTGTTTTGACGCGCACCCGACAACTCGCTCTGCTGTGGCTCGTGGCGGTGTGCCTGCTGCTGGGGCATAACGTCTATCTGTGGGCGGTCAAGCGCATCGTGCCGGACACCGACATCATGGCGCTGCTGCCGGTGCAGGAGCGCGACCCGGTGTTGCAACAATCGTTCAGCCACATGGTCGACGCGGCGCAGCAGCGGGTGGTGGTGCTGGTCGGCGCCGCCGATTGGGACGGCGCCAAGCGTGCCGCCGACGCCTACAGCGCCACGCTGGCCGCGCGCAAGGATGTCTTCGACGCCACGCCGATCAACGAGCAGACGCAGAGCGACTGGTTGTCGCTGTTCCAGAAACATCGCTTGATTCTACTGACCGCGCAGCAGGAAGCGCAATTGCGCGACCAGCCGGCGCAATTCTGGCTGGACGCGGCGCTGGCCAAGCTGTACGCGCCGTTCGGCGGGCCGAAGCTCGGCTCGTGGCGGGAGGATCCGTTCGGCCTGTTCTCCGGCTGGGTGCAGGAGCGCGCGCAGGAAACGCCGGTGCGTCCGCGCGACGGCCATCTGTTCGTCGCCGACGCCGACCGCCAATACGTGCTGCTGCCGCTGACGTTGAAGGTCCCCGCGCTGTCGATGACGGCGCAGGAAACCGTGCTGCCGCTGCTGAAGCAGGCCGGCGACGCCGCCCGCAAGGCGACGCCGCAAGTGGAGCTGATCCAGGCCGGCGTGATCCTGCATGCGGCCAACGCCAGCGCGCAGGCCAGCGGTGAGGTGTCGACCATCGGCATCGGTTCGCTGCTCGGCATCATCCTGCTGATGTGGTTCGCGTTCCATTCGTTCAAGCCGATTTCGCTGATCCTGCTGTCGATCGGCATCGGCTGCCTCGGCGCGCTGTCGGTGTGCTGGATGCTGTTCGGGCATATCCATTTGATGACGCTGGTGTTCGGCGCCAGCCTGATCGGCGTGGCGCAGGACTACGGCATCTATTTCCTGTGCAACCGCCTGGCCGCCGATGAGATACTGGATTCGCCGGCGCTGCTCAAGCGCCTGCTGCCCGGTCTCGGCCTGACCTTGCTGGCGGCGGTGATCGGCTACATGGGCTTGGCGCTGACGCCGTTCCCGGGCCTGCGCCAGATGGCGGTGTTCTCCGCGCTCGGCCTGGTGTTCGCCTGGCTGACGGTGGTGTTCTGGTTCCCGACCCTGATCGGCGGCCGCACGCTGAAGAGCGGAGGGCTGGTGCGGGTCTACGGCGCCGCCTTGCAACGCTGGCCGCTGCTGCGCTTCAACCGCGCCACGTTGGCCGCCGCCGTGGTGTTCGTGCTGGCCGCCGGTTATGGCGTCAGCCGCCTCGGCGCCAACGACGATATCCGCCTGCTGCAAAATCCACCCAAGCATCTGATCGCCGACCAGATCAAGTTAAGCAAGCTGCTGGACGCTCCGACGCCGGTGCAGTACTTCCTGGTGCGCGGCGATTCCGCCGAGACGGTGCTGCGGCGCGAGGAAGGCCTGAAAGCGCGGCTCGATACGCTGATCGCCGCCAAGCGCATCACCGGCTATCAGGCCATGTCCAACTGGGTGCCGTCGGCGCTGACGCAGGCCGGACGCCGCGCGCTGATCGAGCAGAAGTTGCTGGCCGACGGCGGCCCGCTGCAAGGCATCGCCACCCAGACCGGCGAGGATGCGCAATGGATCGCCGCCACCCGCGCCGGCCTGCTGGCCGCCGCAGCGCCGCTGACGCTGGACGATTTCCTCAAGACGCCGGCCAGCGATCCGTGGCGCCATCTGTGGCTGGGCGAGACGCAAGGCGTGTACGCCAGCATCGTCGCGCTGCGCGGCCTGTCCAACGCCGCCGTGCCACAAGTGCTGTTGGCGGCCGAGGGGCTGGACGGCGTGCAGTGGGTCGACAAGGTGGCCGAGATCTCGTCGGTGCTGGGCCGCTACCGCGCCTATATGAGCTGGGTGGTGCTGGGCGCGTACGTGGTGGTGTTCGCGCTGCTGTTCCCGCGCTATCGCGGCCGCACCTGGCGCGTGCTGGCGCCGACCGCGCTGGCCAGCATCGCCACTCTGGCCTTGCTGGGCTTCGCGTCGCAGAACCTGCAACTGTTCCATGTGCTGGCGTTGATGCTGCTGCTGGGCGTCGGCGTCGACTACGGCATCTTCATGCAGGAGCACCCGGACCGGCGTGACCACACGCCTTGGCTGGCGGTCGGCATGTCGGCGGCGAATACGATTTTGTCCTTTGGTTTGCTGGGCCTGAGTTCCACCCCGGCGTTGCAGGCTTTCGGCCTGACGATGCTGCTGGGGACCGCGCTGGTCTGGCTGATTGTTCCCTGTTTCGGCTCCACCAAAGAAAGCATGCAATGAATATCGACACCGCAGAAATCCTGATCGTCGGCGCCGGCCCTGCCGGGTCGGTCGCGGCCGCGCTGCTGCGCCAGCAAGGCAGGCAGGTGCTGGTCATCGAGCGCGAGGAATTCCCGCGTTTCTCCATTGGCGAAAGCCTGCTGCCGCAAAGTATGGAGTATCTGGAAAAGGCCGGCATGCTGCGCGCCGTGGTGGAGGCGGGCTTCCAATTCAAGAACGGCGCCGCCTTCATGCACGACGGCCGCTACACCGATTTCGATTTCCGCGACAAGCACTCGGACGGCTGGGGCACCACCTACCAGGTGCAGCGCGCCACCTTCGATCACATCCTGGCCAAGGAAGCGGAGCGCTTCGGCGCCGAGGTGCGCTATCGGCATGAGGTGCTGAACATCGAACTGGGGCAGGGCGCCAACGGCGGCGCGCGCGTCACAGTCAAGGATGCCGACGGCGGCCAGTATCAAGTCGACGCCGGCTTTATTCTGGACGCCAGCGGTTTCGGCCGCATCCTGCCGCGTCTCCTGAAGCTGGAAACGCCGTCCAACTTCCCGGTGCGCGGCGCGATCTTCACCCACATCGAGGATGGCATACGCGGCGGCTTCGATCGCAACAAGATCCGCGTCACCGTACACCCAAAGCATTGCGACGTCTGGTTCTGGACCATTCCGTTCGCCGCCGGCCGCTGTTCGCTGGGCGTGGTGGCGGAGACCAGCTTCCTCGACCGCTATCAGGGCAGCGCCACCGAGCGGCTGCAAGCCATTGTGGCGGAAGAACCGTCGCTGCAGGCGCTGCTGGCCGACGCCAAATGGGATACGCCGGCGCGGCAGATCGTCGGTTACTCGGCCAACGTGGAGAAATTGTGGGGCGAGGGCTACGCGCTGCTAGGCAACGCGGGCGAATTCCTTGACCCGGTTTTCTCGTCCGGCGTGACCATCGCCTTCAAGTCCGCCAGCCTGGCCACCGAGGCGCTGCGGCGTCAGTTCGCCGGCGAGACGGTCGACTGGCAGGCGGATTACGGCGCGCCGCTGCGCAAGGGCGTGGACACCTTCCGCGCCTTCGTCGAGTCGTGGTACGCCGGCGGCTTCCAGAAGATCATCTTCCACGAGAACCAGCAGCCTGAGATCAAGCGCATGATCGCGGCGATCCTGGCCGGCTATGCCTGGGACTTGAGCAACCCGTTCGTCAAGGAGACGCCGCGCCGTCTGGCTGCGCTGGAGGCGTTATGCACGCCGGCTTGACGTGGCGTGGCGCGCGTGCCGTCGTCGCGGTCGCGTTGACGGTCGCGCTGGCGCTGATGCTGGGCGCCTGCGCCAGCGTGGCCCCGCCGCCGCAGGCGCGCCTCGGCCTGAAGCTGGCGCCGGCGGCGCTGGGCACGTCGATCAGCGTGCAGCAGCACTTGAAGGTCGAGCGCAACGGCCGCACCGACGACATGGACGTCGCCTTGCAGGTGGAGCCGGAAGCGATCGATGTGGTAGGCCTGGCCTTCGGCCAGCGCGTGCTGACCATGCGCTACGACGGCAAGGAACTGACCTCGTGGCGCCACGTGATGCTGCCGTCGCAGGTGCGCGCCGAGGATGTGCTGGAGGACATGCAGCTGACGCTGTGGCCGGCCGAGGCGATCGCCGCCGCGCTGCCCGCCGGCTGGCGCGTGGCCGAGCAAGGCCTGAAGCGCACCCTGTACCTCGCCGATGAGCCTATCATGGAGATAGTTTACAGCGGCACGCCCCGCTGGAGCGGCACCGTGGTATTGGAGAACCTGCGATATCACTATAAGCTGACGATACAGTTCGCACCTGAGACCTGAATGACTATTTACCTGAACGATTGCGGCATCATCTGTGCGCTTGGCGATGGCCACGTGCAGGTGATGTCGCACCTGTACGCCGGCCGCACCGGCGTGGCCGCGACCGGCCGCTGGTCGCCGGGCCGCGAGCTGCCGCTGGGCTGCGTGCGCGGCGAACTGCCGTCGATGGCGCACCTGCCGCCGCATCAGCGCAGCCGCAACAACGCGCTGGCGCTGGCGGCGCTGGCGCAGATACGTCCGGCGGTGGAAGCCGCCATCGCACGCCACGGCGCGGACCGCGTGGGCGTGGTGCTCGGCACCAGCACCTCCGGCATCGGCGAGACCGAGACCGCCATCGGCCGCCACGCGGAACTCGGTGCGCTGCCTGCCGATTTCCATTACGCGGTGCAGGAAATGGGTTCGCCGGCCGACATGCTGGCGCGGGAGCTCGGTCTCACCGGCCCGGCCTATGTGCATTCCAGCGCCTGTTCGTCGAGCGCCAAGGCCATGGCCAGCGCGGCGCGGATGATCAACATGGGTTTGTGCGACGCGGTGATCAGCGGTGGCGTCGATTCGCTGTGCACCTTCACCGTGGCCGGTTTCGCCGCGCTGGAATCGGTCAGCGCGGCACAGTGCAATCCGATGAGCGTCAACCGCAAGGGCATCAACATCGGCGAGGGCGCGGCGTTGTTCCTGATGAGCGCCGAGCGCGCGCCGGTGGCGCTGCTGGGCTGGGGCGAATCGTCCGACGGCCATCACATGTCGGCGCCGGATCCGGCCGGCGGCGGCGCGCGGCTGGCGATGACGCAGGCGCTGCAACGCGCCGGCATCGACGCGGCGCGCATCGACTACGTCAATATGCACGGCACGGCGACGCCGCAGAACGATGCGATGGAATCGCGCGTGATCGAGGACCTGTTCGGCCTCGCCACGCCGGTCAGCTCGACCAAGCCGTTCACCGGCCATGCGCTGGGTGCGGCGGCCGCGATCGAAGCGGCGCTGTGCTGGAGTGCGATGCAGGACGATAACCCGGAAGGCAGGCTGCCGCCGCACCTGTGGGACAGCGCCGCCGATCCGGCGTTGCCGGCATTGAACCTGGCGCCGGTCGGCGCATCGCTGGGCCGTCCGCTGCGCCTCGTGCTGAGCGCCTCGTTTGCGTTCGGCGGTTCCAATGCCGCGCTGGTGCTGGGGAGGTCGTCATGATGATGACCATGCCCGATATCCGCGCGCTGGTGCCGCACTCCGGGCAGATGGTGTTGCTCGACCGTGCCGTCAGCGCCGATGCCGACAACCTGTGCGCCGAAGTGCGCATCCACGCGGGCAGCATGCTGGCCGGCGAAGAAGGCGTGGGCGCGTGGGTCGGCATCGAATACATGGCGCAGGCGATCGCCGCGCACGCCGGCTGGCTGGCGCTGGAGCGCGGACAGGAAGTCAAGGTCGGCTTCCTGCTCGGTTCGCGCAAGTATGATGCGAAGGTGTCGCACTTCGCGCCGGGCAATGTGCTGCGCGTGCATGTGCACCGCGTGCTGCAGGCCGAGAACGGCCTGGGCGCCTTCGAGTGCCGCATCGACATCGTGGGTGGTCTGGCGCACGCCGCCACCGCCACGGTGACGGTATTCCAGCCGGATAATGTCAATCAATTTCTCAAAGATGGAAACGCAGGATGAACCAGAATAAGTCCATGAGCGTGCTGGTGACGGGGTCGTCGCGCGGCATCGGCAAGGCGATCGCGCTGCGGCTGGGGCGCGACGGTTACGACGTGGTGCTGCATTGCCGCAGCCAGCGCGACGAGGCCGACGCCGTGGCGCGCGAGATCGAAGCCATGGGCCGCGCCGCGCGCGTGCTGCAGTTCGATATCGCCGACCGCGCCGCCACCGCCGCCGCGCTGGAGGCGGACATCGAGGCGCACGGCTGCTACTACGGCGTGGTGTGCAACGCCGGTGTGGCGCGCGATAACGCTTTCCCGGCGATGTCCGGCGAGGACTGGGACATCGTGCTGCAAACAAACCTGGACGGTTTCTACAACGTGCTCAATCCGCTGGTGATGCCGTTGGTCCAGCGCCGCAAACCGGGCCGCATCGTCACGCTGGCGTCGGTCTCTGGCCTGATCGGCAATCGCGGACAGGTGAACTATAGCGCGGCCAAGGCCGGCATCATCGGCGCCACCAAGGCGCTGGCGCTGGAGCTGGCCAAGCGCGCGATCACTGTCAACTGCGTGGCGCCTGGATTGATCGAGACCGACATGACCAGCGAGGTGCCGATGGAGGAAGCGCTGAAGATGATCCCGGCGCGCCGCGTCGGCAAGCCGGAGGAGGTGGCGGCCGCCGTCAGCTTCCTGATCGGCGAGGAGGCCGGCTACATCACGCGCCAGGTCATCTCCGTCAATGGAGGCCTGGCATGAGCCGCCGCGTCGCCGTCACCGGCATGGCCGGCATCAGCCCGATCGGCAACGACTGGGCCGCGATCCGCGAGCGCCTCGGCCAGTACCGCAACGCCATCGTGCATATGCATGACTGGGACGATTACGATGGCCTGAACACGCGCCTGGGCGCGCCGGCCGCACCATTCGAATTGAACGAACGTTACAACCGCAAGGCGATCCGCAGCATGGGCCGGGTCGCGCTGATGGCCACCCGCGCCACCGAGCTGGCGCTGGCCGACGCCGGGCTGCTGGACCATCCGCTGGTCAAGAGCGGCGACATGGGCGTGTCCTTCGGTTCGTCGGCGGGCACGCCGAGCGCCATCGGCGATTTCGGCCGCATGATGGAGGAGCGCACCACCAAGGGCATCAACGCCACCACCTACATCAAGATGATGGCGCACACCGCGCCGGTCAACATCGGCGTGTTCTTCGGCCTGACCGGGCGCGTGATCACCACCTCCAGCGCCTGCACCTCCGGCAGCCAGGGCATAGGCTACGCCTACGAGGCGATCCGCGCCGGCAAGCAGACCGCGATGGTGGCCGGCGGCGCCGAGGAATTGTGCGCCACCGAAGCGGCGGTGTTCGACACGCTGTTCGCCACCAGCACCCGCAACGACGCCGGCCACACCACGCCGCGCCCGTTCGACGCCGGCCGCGACGGTCTGGTGATCGGCGAGGGCGCCGGTTGCCTGATCCTGGAGGATATGGAGCACGCGCTGGCGCGCGGCGCGGTGATCCACGCCGAGCTGGTGGGCTTCGGCACCAACAGCGACGGTTGCCACGTCACCCAGCCGAACGCCGCGACCATGCAGACGGCGATGCAGCTGGCCTTGCGGGACGCCGGCTTGCAGCCATCGGACATCGGCTACGTCAACGCGCACGGCACCGGCACGCAGCAGGGCGACATCGCCGAATCGCAGGCGACGCTGGCGGTGTTCGGCGGCGACACGCCGATCAGTTCATTGAAAAGCTATATGGGCCACACGCTGGGCGCGTGCGGCGCGCTGGAGGCGTGGATCAGCATCGAGATGATGCGCGAGGGCTGGTTCGCGCCGACGATTAATCTGGAACAAGTCGATCCGGAGTGCGCTCCGCTAGACTACATCGCCGGCGAAGGCCGCGCGCTGCAATGCGAGTATGTGATGTCGAATAACTTCGCCTTCGGCGGCATCAATACGTCACTGATTTTTAAACGGTACGTCAAATAAGGAAGACACAAAAATGAAGAAGATGATTTCTGTCGCCGCACTGCTGGCTGTTTCGCTGACTTCGTTCTCCGCATCGGCGGCCGATACCATGTTGAAGCTGCCGATCGCCGCCGCGATGGCGGCCAACGACGCGCAATCGCGCCTGGGCGATTCGGTCAAGTTCTACTTCGCCGACCAGCCGACGCCGAAAGTCCTCACCAAGATCACCAGCGACAAGACCAGCCAGCGCACCAACGGCTTCGGCAAGTCGGCGGAAAAGGCCTGCAACTGGGTGTTCCTGTCGGCGATGCTGGCTTTGCAAAAGCGCGCGCAGGAAGTCGGCGCCAACGCGGTGATCAACATCGTCAGCAATTTCAAGGACGTCGAGATGGCCAGCCAGACCGAGTTCGAATGCGCCGACGGCGCGATCATGGCTGGCGTCGCGCTGAAGGCCGACTTCGTCAAGATCGCACAGTAAGATGAGCGCCGCTGTTTCGCTTTGGATGGTGGATGCGGATGCCGTGTCGGATGCGGATCTGCTGCGCTATCGCGGCTGGTTGTTGCCGAGCGAGATGGCGCGTTATCAGCGTTTCGTGCGCGCGCAGCGCCAGCGCCAGTTCGTGGTCGGCCGCGTGCTGCTGCGCATGGCGCTGGGGCGCTTGCTTGGCGTGACGCCGCAGGATGTGCGGCTGGAGGAACAGGTCGGCAAGGCGCCGCGCCTGGTGGCGCCGGTGTTGAAGGGCGCGCCGCCCGGTTTCAGCATCGCGCACAGCGGCCGTTGGGTCGCCTGCGCCACCAGCGCGCAGACCGCGCTCGGGTTGGATATCGAGATGCGCGATCCGGGGCGCGATCTGGCGGCCTTGGCGGAGCAGGCTTTCGACGCGGCGGAGATGGCGCAGTGGGTGCGGATGCAGAACCTGCCCGATGAGGAGCGCGTCGACGGCTTCTATCGGATGTGGAGCGAGAAGGAAGCGCGGTTCAAGCTGGGCGAGGCGGCGACCGGACTTTGCGCCGTGGTGGCGCATACGGAGTTGTCGGTGGTGGTGTGCAGCGAATCGCCGCTGGTGCGGCCGCCGCAGATCGAGGTCGTTACGCTGCCGTCGTGATCATTGCCACAGCCAGTTCCATAAGCCGGGCAGCTGCGGCTTGGCGTCGGCGCTGTTGACGGTGCTGGCCAGCGCGGCGCGCTCCAGTTCTTCGCGGTCGTCGTAGAACGGCTTGGCGGCGAGCGGCACGTCCAGTTCGCGCGCGACGTCGAGCAGGATGCCCATGTACTCCTCGATGTGGCGCGAGGTGTAGGTGTTCACGTCGTGGAAGGTGACCACGATCGGCGTGCTGCCGTCGACCACCGGCATGGCGCCGGCGGCCCAGCGTTTGCGTGTCTCGGCCAGGTGGGTCAGCATGTTGGAGCGCTTGTGCCAGCTGAAGTTGATGCCGTAGATCTTGCCGTCGTTGGCGTTCAGGTCGGTCAGCAGCATTTGCATGCCGTGCTGGCGGTAGGAGTCCAGCGTCTCGGCGTCGTAAGCCCAGAACGGCGGGCGCACCAGCTTGGGCGCGACGCCGGTTTCGGCCACCAGGTCGTCGACGCCGCGCTGCATGGTCTCGTCCAGCGTCGCGCGGCTCATGAAACGGTGGTTGGAATGGAACCAGGTCGCGGAGTGCAGCGCGACCACGTGGCCCTCGGCGTGTTCGCGGCGGATCAGCGCGCGGCCGGTGTCGGTGCCGCCGCCGTGCCAGGCGCGGGTCTGGGTGAAGAACACGGCCTTGATGTTGTCCTGGTAGGGATTGTGGGCCAGCGTTTCGAGCACGCGCACGGTCGGGTTGTCGCTGTCGGCGGCGGCCGGGCCGTCGTCGAAGGTCAGCAGAAAGCGCACCGGCGGCGGCGCGGGTTCGCCCTGGCCCGAGGCGCTCGCGCACGACAGAAGTAACAGGGTGGAAAACAGCAGGCGGGAACGAAGAACTGACACGGGCTGGACAAATGAAGAGGGTCCGTCATTGTACGTGATTTATCAACTTGAGCAGACGAAGGGCTTATGAGCGCGAATTTGGATTTGATGCAGCCGTCCACCGATCCCCACGTGCCGGAGACGGCGTTCGGCAAATGGTTCTTGCGGACCGAGACCTGGACCGTGCATGTGCTGGAGCGCGCCTTGCAGGATCTGGAACGCCTGATGCCGGCGGGGCAGCCGCGCAGTTTCGGCGTGGTGGCGGACGTGGGCTGCGGCTTCGGCCGCTCGCTGGGCAAGCTGCACCAGCGCTTCGCGCCGCAACGTCTGATTGGCATGGACATCGATCCGGAGATGCTGCAGGAGTCGGCCAAGGAGGTCGCGGCGCTGAACATCAAGGCGGAGTTCATCTGCTGCTCCAGCTCCAACATCAAGCTGGAGGATAACTCGGTCGACCTGCTGTTCTGCCATCAGACCTTCCACCACCTGATCGACCAGGAACGGGCGATCCGGGAGTTCTACCGCGTGCTGAAGCCGGGCGGGGTGCTGCTGTTCGCCGAATCGACCCGGCGCTACATCCATTCGTGGGTGATCCGGCTGCTGTTCCGTCATCCGATGGATGTGCAGAAGACCGCGCCGGAATACCTGGCGATGGTGCGCGCCGCCGGCTTCTCGGTGCCGGACAGCGCGGTCTCCTATCCCTTCCTGTGGTGGAGCCGCGAGGATCTGGGCCTGATGGAAACCGCGCTGCGCATCAAGCCGCCGGCGGTGCGCGAAGAGACGCTGATCAATCTGGTCGGCGTCAAGCCCATGCCGGCTTAGTCGTCCAGGCTCCACACATACTGCATCCGGGTCCAGGACTGGTAGGGCGCGCCGTCCAGCGTGCCCGGTTTGAATTTGCACAGCCCCAGTCCGACCTGCGCGGCGCGATCCAGTTCGCGGAATCCGCTCGACTTTTCCACCTTCGATTCGGCCACCCGGCCATCGGTCCCGATCAGCAGGGCCAGCGTCACCACGCCCGTATCGCCGTTGCGCAGCGCGGTCTTCGGATATTCCGGCTTGGCGCAGGCCTTGGCGTCGACCACCGCCGCGATGTGCACCGGCGGCGCCTTGACCTGGGTTTTTTCGCCGGCGCTGGCGGTGCCGGCGCCGCCGGTGCCTGACGGCGGCGCCACCGCCTGGTCCGGCATCGGCTGCGCGGTCGGCCGGGGTTCGTCGTTGACGGGGATGGGGGTGGGCGGCATCGGCACCTGAAGCACGGGCGGGTCTTTCGGAGCTGGTTCCGGCAGCTCGGGTTCGCGCAGCTTGGGCTTGGGCGGCTCCACGTAGGGCACCAGGTCGATCTCCGTCGGCGCCTGCTTGAATACCGTGAGCTTGGATCCGTGCAGGAAGGCGGCCAGCAGCGCCACATGGAGCGCGGCGACCACGGTGATGCCGGTCAGGTTCTTCTTTTTGCCTTGTTTGAAGTTCATGGTTTCCCCTTGGTGGTGATCAAAACTGCTATGTGTTGGAAGTATACTATTCCATGAAGTGGCAAAATAAAAGGAATTCATTGGAATATTTTGCGCTTGCAGGGTGTGTTATGCTTCCACCATCTGGTAATTAATATTCTTGGAGGTGGCAAATGAAGATACGCGTCATGCTGGCGGACGATCATCCGATCGTGATGACGGGGTTCGCGATGTCGCTGCAAGGGCAGGGGCTGGACGTGGTGGCGCAGGCGCGCACGCCCGAGGATGCGCTGGCGCAGTTCCGGCAGTTGCAGCCGGACGTGATCGTGCTCGACATCCGCTTCGGCGAGCAGCTGACCGGCCTCGATGTGGCCAAGCAGATCCTGGCGCAGACGCCGGCGGCGGCCATCGTCTTCCTCAGTCAGTTCGATCAGGATAGTTTGATCAAGGAGACCTACCGTCTCGGCGGCCGCGCCTTCATGACCAAGGACTGCGACCCCGCCGATCTGGCGGCGGCGGTGCGGCGCGCACACGAAGGCGAGTTGTACTTCCTGCCGCACATCGCCGAGCGGCTGGCCAACCTGTCGGTGCGCGGCGACGCCTCGCCGCAATCGCAGCTGGACGAGCGCGCGCTGGAGATCTTCACGCTGATGGCCGAAGGCCTGACCAACGCGGAGATCGCCGAGAAGCTCGACGTCTCGACTAAAACCATCAGCAATATCAGCCAGTCCGTGAAAGAGAAACTCGGTGTGCACCGGCCGGCTTACATCACGCGGCTGGCGGTCAAGCACGGCCTGATCGAACCCTGATGCGGTTCGACTTCTGGCGCCGCTGGAGCGTGCGTTCGCGGCTGATGGCGATGACCGCCATCCCGCTGGCCTATATGTTCTGCACCTTCATCTGGTACGCCCATCAATCGCGCTTGTCGGAAGTGCGCGACGAGATGGCGGAGCGCGGCCCATTGGTGGCCAAGGTGCTGGCCGACAGCAGCGAATTCAGCCTGCTGGCCGGCCGCTACGACGATTTGAAGCTGACCATCAACGGCTTGCTGAAGTCGGACGCCAGCATCTACCGCATCGAAGTGCTGGATGCGCAGCGGCGCGAGCTGGTGCACGCGGCGGCGCGCGGCTCGGGCGAACCTGAGCCGCGCGCCTACGAGGCGCCCATCGTCAAGCGCCTGATGTGGGTGAACATGCTGGGCGCCGACGGCAAGCCCTATGTGAAGGACCAGCGCAGCGGCCTCACGGTGGAGACCATGGGCTTTGTGCGGGTGACGATGTCGCCGTCGGCGATGCTGCTCAAGCAGACCAGGCGTTTTTACGTCGAGCTGCTGGTCGGCAGTCTGGGCCTGCTGGCCTGCGTACTGCTGGCGTGGCAGCTGGCCAAGGGCCTGGATGGATCGCTGCAAGCGTCGATGCGGGCGCTGCGCGAGGCCGACGCGGAGAAGCGGCGCCTGATCCGCAAGGTCAACACGGTGGTGGAGGATGAGCGCAAGAGCATCGCGCTGGAGATCCACGATGAGCTGAACGCGACGCTGATCGCGGCGCGGCTGGAGGCGCAGCGCATCGCCGACCTGGCGGGCGAGGGCGAAATCCGCGACAAGGCGCAGTCCATCATCAAGCTGACGCTGGGCCTCTACAACAGCGGCCGCTCGCTGGTGCGGCGCCTGCGTCCCGAGGTGCTGGACATGCTGGGACTGGACGGCGCGGTGGAGGAGATCGTGCGCCACTACGACAGCGCGCGCTCCGGCTGTCGTTTCACCTTCCAGGCCGGCGGCGATTTCTCGCGGCTGGAGAGTGGCATCGGCATTTCCGCCTACCGCATCATGCAGGAGGCTTTGTCCAACATCGTCAAGCACGCCCGCGCCACACAGGCGTCGGTGACGCTGTCGCTGGACGAGGCGGGACTGCACATGCTCATCGCCGACAATGGCGCCGGCTTCGATCCGGCGCTGGCGTCGCAGGGCATCGGCATCGTCGGCATGCGCGAGCGGGTGTATGCCTTCAACGGCCGGATCGAGATCGATACCGGCCTCGCCGCCGGCACCCGCATCGCCATTTCGATGCCAATTCAATAAAATTTTCCTTTGAATGTAAACGATTCTCATTTACCATATTGAGTTGAGAATAATTCTCATTCATAAAAATAGGGGAAATGGAATGCGTATCAAAGTGATGGTGCTGGCGCTGGCCGGTGTGACGGCGGGCTGGCAGGCGCACGCCGAGGAAACCGCGCCGATCGAGCAGGTGGTGATTTCCGGCGACAAGCTGAAACGCACCGAGATCGACAGCAGCGCCAGCGTCGGCTCGCGCAACCGCCGCCAGATCGCCGAACTTGGCGCCAACAACATCGAGGACGTGGCCGCGCAGATGGCCAACGTCGGCACCGCCGAGGGGCTGTCGATCCGTGGCGTCGGCGTGTACGGGCCGACCGGCGGCGGCGGCCGCACCATCACCGTGGTGGTCGACGGCGTGTCGCAGGACGGTTTCGGCCAGGAGTTCAGCAACATGACCTTGTGGGACGCCGACCGCATCGAGGTGCTGCGCGGCCCGCAATCCACTAACCAGGGCCGCAACTCGCTGGCAGGCGCGGTGGTGATGAAGACCCGCGATCCGTCCGATGTGCGCGACTTCAGCTACCGCGCCAGCGTCGGCAACCAGAACGCGCACCGGGTGGCGATGGCCGGCGGCGGCGCCATCGTCGAGCAGGTGCTGGCGGGGCGCATCTCGTTCGAACAGCGCAAGCGCGACGGCGAAGTGTACAACCCGACCCGCGACGATGAACGCGCCAACCACGAAGACGGCCACACGCTGCGCGGCAAGCTGCGCATCACGCCATGGGGCGAGCGCTATCAGGCGCTGCTGACCCTGGTGGACGACCGCCAGAAGATGGGCAGCCCGTCGGTGGAGGCGGTGACGGTGCCCATCAAGGCGCGGCAGAATCTGTCGAATGAATTGCGCGTCTCCGACAACCACACCCGCTCCGCCGCGCTGGAGCAGACCTTCCGCCTCGGCGGCGCCGGCATCACCTTGCTCACGACGTATTCGCACAATCTGTACGACCGCATCCAGGATTACGACGCGACGGAGCTGAAGCAGGGCTTCCGCGCCGGCCAGAACATCGACCGCCAGTGGGTGCAGGAGGCGCGCGCCAATTTCGACACGACGCTGTTCGGCCGCCAGTTGAAGGGCGTGGCGGGGCTGTATTATTCGAACCAGCATTACAGCGGCGACGATGTGTTCACGGTGCCGGTGTCGTATGTGCTTGGCCTGGTCGGCCAGTGCCGGGTGCAGGCGGCGTGCGACGCGGCCTACGGCGCTGACTTCATCAACCGCCGCAACCTGCAGGCCGACGCCACCAAGACCCGCGCCGCCTTCACCGAGCTCGATTACGCGATCGACAAGCTGACGCTGACCGCCGGCATGCGCTTCGACGGCGAACGCCAGCGCCGCGTGCTGACCACCGAAACCAGCGGCACCTCGCCGCTGGCGCGCACCATCTTCACGCAGCTGATCAACGGCGGCATCTTCGCCGGCGACAATGTGCAGAACCTGGGCACCGACAACTCGGTGTGGCTGCCCAAGCTGGGCGTGCGCTACGCGCTGGCGCCGGAGTGGGTGGCCGGCCTGACCGCGCAGCGCGGCTACCGCACCGGCGGCGTCGATTACAGCTACCAGCGCGGCCCGCATGCCTTCGGCCCGGAGTTCACCAAGAACTACGAGGCTTCGCTCAAGGGCGCGCTGGACAACGGCATGGTCGTGGCGCTGAATGCCTACCGCGTCGATTGGCGCGACCAGCAAGTCAACGTCGGCCGCAATACGCTGGACGTCTACTTCATCAACGCCGGCAAGTCGCGACTGCAAGGGCTGGAGGCCGAGATTCGCGGCAAGATCAACAAGAACCTGGAGTTGTTCGGCGCGCTGGGCGTGGCGAAATCGCGCTTCATCGATTTCGTCTCGCCGCAGGGCGACTTCACCGGCAAGCAGTTCGCCCGCTCGCCGCGCGAGACGCAGTCGGTCGGCTTCAACTGGACCCCTGGCCGCTGGACGCTAAACTCCAACCTGGTACACAGCGGCGGCACCTACACCGGCCCGGAAAACGTCGATCGCAATGACGGCCACACGCTGCTCGGCGCGAAGGCTTCGTACCTGTTGTCCAACGGCGTGTCGCTGTTCGCCTTCGGCAGCAACCTGACCAACCGCACCTACATCACCGCCAACCATCTGGAATCGGTGACGGGCCGCTACGCCGTGGTGCTGGGCAACGCGCGCCAGGTCGGCTTCGGCGTGCAAGGCAATATCTGACAAGGAGCTCGTCATGAACTGGATCTGTATCGGCGTGGCTGCGCTGGCCGCGCTATGTCTTTATTTGGCGTCGCCGCACCAGGGCTTGTGGCCGGCCGCGCTGCGGCGGCAAAATTTCCTGCGCTGGCTGGCGGTGCCGCTGTCGGTGGGTTCGATCGCTTCGGCGGTGGAGGCTTACGGCGTCTGGTGCGGTGTGTGCATCGGCCTTTCCGGCTTCATGACGATGCTGGTCGCGCTGCCGTATCTCGATGCGTGGCGCAACGGCGGCAAGCCGCGCGCCAAGCCGGGAGCGCGCCATGTGGGGTAAATCGACCGCCGCCGTGTTTCTCGCCATGCCGCTGGCGGCGCTGGTGGTGGGCTTCATCGCGCTGCTCAGCGGCGACCAGAGGACCACCACCTTGCCGCTGCTGCTGATGTTCTTCGTGGTGTGGGTGGCCGCGATGACTTGCACCTACTTGTTCAAGACCGGGCTGCGCGCCTGGCTGTGGATGGGCGGCGCCATCATCGTCGGCTTCACGCTGCTGCACTTTTTAAAGGCGGCGGGCCTGCTTAGGGTGGGCGCATGAAATCTTCGACTTTACGCACATACATCGCGGTCCATACCTGGGTGGGGCTGGTGGCCGGATTCTGTTTGTTCATCGCCTTCTACGCGGGTGCGGTCACCATTTTCCACGAGGAGCTGCATGCGTGGGAGACGCCGCCGCCCCGCGCCGCGCAGGCGGCGGCCGAGCCGCAGGCGTTGATCGACGCGGTGCTGGCGGCGCATCCGAAGGCGAAGGATGTTTTCTATCTCCGTCTGCCGTCGCGGTACGAACCGCAGCTGGTGCTGGAATTCGACGAGCGCCACTTCCGTTTCGACGCGTCCGGCAAGCTGGAGGAGTTCAAGGAGCATTCGCAGCTGTCGGGGTTCATCTATCGCCTGCATTACACGGCGGGCTTGCCGCGCAGCGTGGGCCTGTATCTGCTGGGCGTGGTCTGCGTGCTGTATGGCGTGGCGTTGGCCAGCGGCGTGATCGTCTATGCGCCGACCTTCTTCAAGGATTTGTTCGCGCTACGCATCGGCAAGAACATCAAGCGCATGTGGCAGGACGCGCACAACGCCATCGGCATCCTGTCGCTGCCGTTCCACCTGATGTACGCGTGGAGCAGCGCGATCCTGGCGCTGGGCGTGATCCTGCTGGCGCCGTTCCAGTACCTGATCTTCGATGGCAAGCTGCTGGAGCTGGTGGGGCAGGATATTTACGTGGCCGCGCCGTCCAAGCCGGCCGGCGTGGCGGCGCCGTTGCTGCCGGCATCGCAGCTGCTGGCGACGATACGGCGCGAGGCGCCGGGCGTGCAGGTGGAGACGCTGTCCTACCGTCACGCCGGCGACGCCAACGCGCAGGTGCAGGCCTACGGCAAGATCGCGCAGCACACCGTGGCCGACATGGCCGCGGTGGTGCTGAACGCCAGCAGCGGCAAGGTGGTGCGGGTGATGGTGCCGGAGAACTTCAGCCCTGGCACGCGCTTTCTGCGCAGCCTGCAGGCGCTGCACTTCGGCGGCTTCGGCCAGGCTGCTGTGCAGTGGATGTACTTCATTCTCGGCATGGCGGGCGCTTTCCTTTTCTATAGCGGCAACCTGTTGTGGATCGAGGCGCGGCGCAAGCGGCAAAGCCTGGTGCAGCCGCGCAGCGGCAAGCTGATGGCGCAGGGGACGCTGGGCGTGTGCCTCGGTTGCGTGGCGGGCGTGTCGGCGGTCTTCCTGATCAACAAGCTGGGGCCGGCGGATGCGCTGCCCTTGTGGGAGGAGCGCGGTTATTACGCGGTGTTCCTGCTGTGCGTGGCGTGGGCCTTCGCGCGGCCGCCGGCGCGCGCGGGCTACGAACTGCTGATGCTGTGCGCCGGCCTGACGCTGGCGATCCCGCTGGCGCATTGGTTCGGCAGCGGCGTCAATCCGCTGCTGGCGCTGGTGGACGGCGATGGCGTGGTGGTGGGCGTGGCGCTGGTGTCGCTGCTGTTCGCCGCGCTGTACCGCAAGATGGCGCGCGCGGTGCTGCAACGCGGCCTGCACGGCGACCCGCACAGCGTCTGGTCGCTGCGCGCGCCGACCGAGGCGGCGGGGGAGGCGCGGCAGGCGGCGTAAAGCGGCGTATAGTCAATCCTGGAAGTCATCGGGGAACATCGCCATGGAAACAGCATTCACCACCGCAGCCGATCGGGTGGAGTTTGCGGAGTTCTCTGAATTGCTGCCGTTGAATCCGGCGTTGCGGACACGCAATCGTGGCGAGATGGCGGCATCGATGCCGGTTTGCTGCTGTTTGAAGATTCCGATATCCGCAAGGCGAACTTCCCGGTGCGAATTCCGGACCGAGTATCCAGTGCGCTGGCCAGCCGTGGCGCGGAGGATGCGCTCGACGCCTGGATCGGTTGATCTGCGTCTACGTCATTGCTTTTCTGCATGCTCTGGCATGCGGTTATAATCCGCTCAATCTTTCCGGAAACTCCACACGCAAGGGATCCGCACGACATGAGCCAGCCCAATCAGTTCTCCCTGTTGACGCAGCGCCGTTTCGCGCCGTTTTTCTGGACCCAGTTTCTCGGCGCCTTCAACGACAACCTGTTCAAGACCGCGCTGATCGTCATCCTGACCTTCGATGCGCTCAGCTGGACCACGTTGTCGCCGTCGCTGGTGACCAACCTGATTCCCGGCCTGTTCATCCTGCCGTATGTGGTGTTTTCCGCCACCGCCGGCCAGCTGGCCGACAAGTTCGAAAAGGCCGGCCTGACCCGCTTCATCAAGTGGCTGGAGCTCGGCATCATGCTGGTCGCCGGCGCCGGATGGTTGACGCACACCTTGTGGCTGCTGGTGCTCGGCGTGGTCGGCATGGGCGTGCACTCGACGCTGTTCGGCCCCGTCAAATACGCTTACCTGCCGCAACAGCTCAAGCCGGAGGAACTGATCGGCGGCAACGGCGTCACCGAGATGGGCACCTTCGTCGGCATCCTGCTCGGCGAGATCCTGGGCGCCGTGCTGGTGGTGAAGCAGCCCAGCGGCATCGCGCTGGTGGCCGCCGCCACCGTCTTCGTCGCGGCGCTGGGCCTGATCGCCGCCTACCGCATTCCCGATTCGCCGGCGCCGGCGCCGGAGCTGAAGATCAGCTGGAACTTCGTCGGTGAATCGATCCGCAACATCAATTTCTCGCGCAAGAACCGCACCGTGTTCCTGTCCATGCTGGGCAACTCATGGTTCTGGTTCTACGGCGCGCTGGTGCTGTCGCAGTTCCCGGTCTACGCCAAGGATTACCTGCACGGCGACCACAGCGCCTTCGTGTTGCTGCTGACGGTGTTCTCGCTGGGCGTCGGCAGCGGGTCGCTGCTGTGCGAGCGCCTGTCCGGCCACAAGGTGGAGATCGGGCTGGTGCCGTTCGGCTCGATCGGCCTGACCGTGTTCGGCGTCGACCTGTACTTCGCCAGCCTGGCCTACGGCAGCGGCGTGGCGGCGTTGACCGCCGGCCCGCATCTGGAAGCGATGGCGCTGCTGGCGCAGCACGGCATGTGGCGCATCCTGTTCGACATCCTGATGATCGGCATCTTCGGCGGCCTGTTCATCGTGCCGCTGTTCGCGCTGATCCAGACCCGCTGCGACCCGGCCCACATCTCGCGCACCATCGCCGGCATGAACATCCTGAACGCGCTGTTCATGGTGGCGGCGGCCGGCCTGGCGATCGTGCTGCTGGGGCAGGGCTTCAGCATCCCGCAACTGTTCCTGGTGACGGCGCTGCTGAACGCGCTGGTGGCGGTCTACATCTTCTCGCTGGTGCCGGAGTTCCTGATGCGCTTCCTGGCCTGGCTGCTGATTCACACCGTGCACCGCGTGCACACCGTCGACGCCGACCGCATCCCGGACGAGGGCGCGGCGGTGCTGGTGTGTAACCACGTGTCGTATGTCGACGCGATCGTCATCGGCGCCGCCAGTCCGCGTCCGATCCGCTTCGTCATGGACCACCGCATCTTCAAGCTGCCGCTGCTGGGCTGGATCTTCCGCACCGCGCGCGCGATCCCGATCGCGCCTGCCAAGGAGGATCCGTGGCTGATGGAGAAGGCCTATGTCGACATCGCGCAGGCGCTGCACGAGGGCGACCTGGTGTGCATCTTCCCCGAAGGTCGGCTGACCCGCACCGGCGAGATCAGCGAATTCAAGGGCGGCATCGCCAAGATCATCGCGCGCAGCCAGGTGCCGGTGATTCCGATGGCGCTGCGCGGCCTGTGGGGACATCTGCTGAGCCGCAGCGGCGACAACGTGTTCGAGCGCGCCTTCCGCACCGGCCTGCGCTCGCGGCTGGCGCTGGCGGTCGGGGCCCCGGTGGCGCCGCAGGATGTGACGCCGGAGGGCTTGCAGTCGCAGGTGGCGGCGCTGCGCGGCGAATGGAAATGATGGCGCTTTTACCAGAAGATTTACTACCAAGTCGTTACGAATTGTAATTTACAAGTGGTTGCAATTTGCTCGTCCGTTTTTACAAGTTTTCTTTAGACTGCTTTGCGGCGTCCGACCAGGCGCCGCAAACCATAACCAGGGAAAACAAAATGTTCAAACAGACCCCCGTATTTTCCGTGCTCGCCATTGCGGGCCTGCTCTCGTTGGCCGCTTGCGGCGGTTCGGACGGCATCGCCGTGGTGCTTCCGCCCCCGGTCGCGGCGCCGCCGCCAACCCCGGTCGCATCGACCATCAGCGTGGACTTCACCAAAGGCATCGACGGCTGGACGGCCGGCGTGGCGGACTACGCCGACGATTCCGAGCCGACCGAAGCGGCCTCCGGCTGGTCCAAGCTGCCGCCGCCGGTGCAGGGCATGGGCTATTTCCTGATCTCGCACAACAACAGCGACGACGTGTTCACCTACACCAAGCACCAGGTTGGCGGCTTCGTGCCGGGCGCGAAATACAAGCTGACCTTCGAGATGCGCTACGCCACCAGCGCGGCGCTCGGCTGCTTCGGCGTGGGCGGCGCGCGCGGCGAAAGCATCTACCTGGTGGGCGCGGCCGTGATGGACGAGCCGAAGCTGGTCAAGCAAGTCTCCGGCAACTCGCACCGCTACCGCTTGAACTTCGATCACGGCGACCAGGCCGTCTCCGGCGCGCAGGGCAAGGTGCTCGGCCTGCTGGGCGTCGAGGGGCTGGACTGCGGCGGCAACGAGTTCGCCGCCGCCAGCCGCAAGTCGGACGAGCCAGTCACCGTGCAGGCGGACAAGGACGGCAAGTTCTGGCTGGTGCTGGGCACCGACTCGGCCTTTGAAGGCACCAATGCGATCTACCTGCTGGGCGCCAAGGTCGACGTCAAGCCGCTGTAATCGGGGCTAGCGCGCCGCCTGGACCTGGTCGCGGTTGTGGCGTGCGCCGGCCAGACGGATGATCTGCTCCAGCTCCACCGGCTTGACCAGGTGATGGTCGAAGCCGGCCTCGAGCGTGCGCCGGCGCGCGTCGCTCTGGCCCCAGCCGGTCAGGGCCAGCATCAGGATGCGCTCGGCGCCCGGCCGCTGGCGGATGGCGCGCGCGGTTTCGTAGCCGTCCATGCCCGGCATGCCCAGGTCCATGATGATCATGTCTGGCTGCGACTGCGCGGTCGCCGCGACCGCCGCCGCGCCGTCGTACACGGCGCGCACGTCGAATCCGTCGATCTCCAGCAGCGCCGCCAGCGAATCGGCGGCGTCTTCGTTGTCGTCCACCACCAGCACCTTGATCTTGCGGCCGTCGGCGGCGGCCGGCGGCGCCAGCGGCGCCACGCCGCGCGCGCCGTCGCCGCTCCCCGCCAGCACCGGCAGCCGGATCAGGAATTCGCTGCCCTGTCCCGGACCGTCGCTGCGCGCCTCCACCGTGCCGCCGTGCATCTCGGCGAACTGGCGCGACAGGCTCAAGCCTATCCCCAGCCCGCTGGAGAATTGCCCGCTGACGGTGGCGCTCTGTTCGAACATGCGGAAGATGCGCGGGATGGTGTCGGCGTCGAGGCCGATGCCGCTGTCCTTGACGCTGACCAGCAAAGCCGGGCCGGCGCCGCTGTCGCCACCTTCGGCGTCGATGGCGGCGCGCACCAGCACGTTGCCGCCCTGCGGCGTGAACTTGACCGCGTTGGAAATGATGTTGGCGTAGATCTGCACCGCGCGCGCGTAGTCGACGTCGAGCATGATCTCGCTGGGCGGCAGCTGCCAGGCGATGTGGATGCGCTTGGCGTCGGCGGCGTACTGGCACAGCTCGCCGACATGGCGCATCACGGCCGCCAGCGTCACCTGCTGGCGCTGCAGCGTGATCTTGCCGCTGGTGATGCGGGCGACATCGAGCAGGTCGTCCACCAGCCGCGTCAGCAGCCGCACCTGGCGCTCGACCACCTCGCGGATGCGCGCCACCGGCGCCGCGTCCGGGTACAGGTGGGTCAGCAGCGACACCGAGGTGCGGATCGGCGCCAGCGGGTTGCGCAGTTCGTGCCCCAGGCTGGCGAGGAATTCATCCTTGCGCCGCGCCGCCTCGCGCACCTGGTACTGCTTGTTGCGCGCCCGCAGCGTCGAGTGCAGCGCGGTGATCAGCGTCAGCGTGCGCACCGGCCGCTCCATCAGGCTCAGGTTGCCCAGGCCGGCCACCGCCTGCCGCACCGTCGGCGAATCGGCGCCGTGATGCGTCAGCAGGATGATCGGCAGGTCGGACCACTCGGGCTGGTTGGCCACGCAATCCTGCAGCAGCTGATAGCCGCCCGGCGCCAGCGCTTCCTCCACGGTCAGCACCGCGCCGGCGCCTTGCTCCAGCTGCCGCGCCAGCTCGGCCAGCGTGGCGCAGACATGGCTGTCGATCTGCGCCATATGCAGCACCTTGGCCGCCAGCGGCGCGTCCTGGCCGGTGGGCGCGTAGATCAGGATGCGCGTTTCCATCGGCGTCAGTGCTCTTCGGCGGCGACCAGGCTCGGCACGCCGGTCAGGATGCCGTGGAAATCCTTCAGCACCGGACCGACGCGGATGCCTTCGCCGCTGAGCTCGAAGCGGCGGATGGTGCGCTCGTGCACGCTGCCGCGCTTCTTGAACACCGAGATCGCCTGGCGCACTTCGCCGGCCGCTTCGAAGTAGCGCAGCATGATGACGTTGTCGGCCAGGTAGCTGGCGTCGACCGCGCTGCTCATCGAGCCGAGGAAGCCGGCCTGCACCCCGACCAGGATGCTGACCACGCCGCGCTGGCCCAGGTAGGTCAGCAGCTCGTGCAGATAGATGGTGAGGAAGCGTTCGTCCGGCACCGCGTTCAGGTAGCCGTTCAGGCTGTCGATAACGACCACCTTCACGCCGCGATCGACCGCCTGCATCACCGCATGGGTGAATTCGCCCGGCGACAGTTCGGCCGGGTCGATCTGCTGGATGGTCAGCAGCTTGCGGTCGATGGCGTGGTTCAGTTCCAGGCCCATATTGGCGCAGCGGTTAAGCAGGTTGCTGCGCGCCTCTTCGAACAGGAACATGGCGCTGGACTCGCCGCGCGCGGCCGCCGCGTGCACGAACTGCGCCGACAGCGACGACTTGCCGGTGCCGGACGGGCCGGAGATCAGCGTGCTGGTGCCTTCCTCCAGGCCGCCGCCGATCAGCGCGTCGAGTTCGGCCAGGCCGCTCGACAGCTGCAGCCGCCGCGCCGATTCGCGGCTATCGGCCGCCACCAGGCGCGGGTAGACGTGCAGTCCGCCATGCAGGATCTTGTAGTCGTGGGCGCCGCCGCGAAAGGCGATGCCGCGGTACTTGACCACGCGCAGCCGGCGCCGCTCGGCGCCGTAGGCCTGGTCGGCCAGCTCCAGCGTCAGCACCGCGTGCGCCACGCTGCGCACCTGCAGGTCGGTGCTGAGCGCGGTGCGGTCGTCGAGGAAGATGGTGGTGCAGGAGCGGCTGGTCAGATATTGCTTCAGCGCCAGCACCTGGCGCCGGTAGCGCAGCGGGCTTTCGGCCAGCAGTTGCAGCTCGGACAGCGAGTCCAGCACCACGCGGCTTGGCTTGTACTTGTCGATCGCCGCCAGGATGCGCTGGGTGGTGTTGCCCAGTTCGATCTCCGACGGATGGAAGATAGTGTATTGCTGGTCCGGGTCCAGCGCGCGCTCGTCGGGGACGATTTCCTCGATGTGGATGCCGTCCATGCTCCAGCCGTGCGACTGCGCGACGCTGCGCAGTTCGACGGCGGTTTCGGCCAGCGTGATGTATAGCGTGGATTCGCCGCGCGCGCGGCCCTCGTTGAGGAACTGCAACGCCAGCGTGGTCTTGCCGGTGCCGGGTTCGCCCTCGACCAGGTACAGCCGGTCGCTGGTCAGCCCTCCGTTGAGGACATCGTCGAGTCCGGGCACGCCGGAGGAGAGAAAATCGTTGGTGATGCTGTTTTGCGCTTCCATGGCGAATGTCCGAAACGAGGTTCGGTCGATATTACCTGAAACAACAAAAATTGGATTTCCGATATAAGCCATGCGTGCGCTGCCGCACCCCGCGCACGGTTCAGCGCCGCGCCCGTTGCTGCGCGCCTTGCTGCTTGTTGACGTACATGGCGCGGTCGGCGCGGCCCAGCAGCATCTCGATATCGGCCGGATCGTCCGGGTGGTGGATGGCGATGCCGATGCTGGCGCCCAGCATCACGGTCGCGGTTTTCAGCACGAACGGCTGTTGCAGCACCGGCCGCAGCTTGTCGGCGGTCTCCTGGGCGTCGTCGTCGCTGTGCAGCATCTCCAGGATGACAATGAATTCGTCGCCGGCCAGGCGGCCGACGGTGTCGGTCTTGCGCACCGTCTGCCGCACCCGCTCGGCGAACTGGCGCAGCAGCTCGTCGCCTTCCTCGTGGCCGTAGCGGTCGTTGACCTGCTTGAAGCGGTCGAGGTCGAGGAAGAACACGGCGCAGCTCTGGCGCAGGCGGTTGGCGCGCTGCAAGGCTTCGTCCAGCGTCTGCATCAGCGCGCGACGGTTGGGCAGGCCGGTCAGCGTGTCGCGCAGCGCCATCGCCTCCATCGAAGCGAACAGCGAGCGGCGTTCGCTGATATCGTGCAGGAAGGCGATGAACAGGTGACCGCTGCTGCGCGGCACGTAGGCCAGCGAGATCTCCACCGACAATTCCTTGCCCTCGCGGTTGTGCAGGGTCAGCTCGATGCGGCGGTTCAGCACCGATTCCGTGCCGGCGCCGGCTTCGGCCAGCTGGCGCATGTCGCGCTCGTAGGCGCGGCGCAGCAGCGGCGGCAGCACCATCGCCCCGAGCGGCTGGCCGATCACCTCGGCGCGGCTCCAGCCCAGCAGCCGTTCGGCCTGGCGGTTCCAGTCCAGCACCACGCCGCCCGGATCGAGCGCGATGAAGGCGTCGTGGGCGTTGTCGAGGATGGCGCGCAGCTCGGCGGCGCGTTCCTGCAACAGCTGCTGCGTGCTTTGTTCCTGCGCCAGCGCGCGCTCCAGTTGCAGCGCCTTGCGGGCGATCTCGCGGGTGCGTTCGGCCACCGTGGTTTCCAGTTTTTCGTTGAGCGCGCGCAGCGTGCCGAGATGGACTTCCTCGTTGCGCAGCAGCTCGGCCAGCGCGCGCGACAGCACCTGCACCTCGTGATAACTGTCGACCGGCACCAGCTCCGGCGGCGCCGCATCCGCCGCGTTGGCCGGCATGGACAGGCGTTGCTCGATGTTCTTGCTCAGCGCGTTCAGCGGCGTGGTCAGGCGGCGCGCCACCACGGCGGCGGCCAGCGCCAGCACCACGCCCAGCACCGCGCCCAGCAGCAGGATCTGGCGTTCCAGCGCGCGCGCGCCGGCCAGCGCCAGGTCTTCCGGCTGGCGCACCAGCACCGACCACGACAGCGTGGCCGGATCGCCTTTCTGGCCACTGAGCGAATAGCCGGTCAGGTAGCGGCGCTCGTCGCCCCAGGTCTCCTTCAGCGAACCGGTGGCGCCGGCCTGCGACAGCGCCAGGCTGCTGTTGACGATCTTTTGTTCCTCCATGCCCTTCGGCCCCAGCACCACGGTGCCGTCGCCGCGCACCACGAAGATGTCGGCCGAGTATTGCTTGTCGGCCGGCGCCAGGATGTTGTGCGCCAGACGCCGCGCCCAGCCCCAGCTCATGTGCACGCACAGCACGCCGCGATAGCTGCCGTCGGCGCGCTGCACCGGCCCGGCGGCGTCGACGAAACGCCATGGATCGCTCGACTGCGGCAGTTTCTTGCCGAGCAGCACGGCCGGATGGAAGTCGCCTGCGTATAGCTTGTCTTGGCCGCCCTTGAACCAGTCGCGGCCGCTGACGTCCACGCCCTCCAGCAAGCCCTGGGTGGCGGCGTAGACGGTGCCGTCGGGATTGGCCATGCCGATCCAGGCGTAGTCGGGGAAGGTTTTTTGCAGGCTTTCCAGCACCTTGCGGGTCTCGGCCGGGGATTGCGCGTCGCGGATCTGCGGCAAGGCGGTCAGCAGGGCGACGTCGCCGGTGGCCTTCTGGATCACCCGGTTCAGGGCGTCGCGCATCTGCCATGACAGCTGTTGCAGCCGCTGCCCGGCTTCGCGCTCGGCGTAGTCGATGGCGAAGTGGTCGACCAGCACCAGCAGCGACAGCACCGTCAGCAGCACGATGGCGCTGACGCCAACCGTCACCAGAGTGGCGAGGCGGGGGCGGGCGGTGCGGTCGGTGGTCGACATGAAGGCTAGAAAGATGTCTAAAGGAAAGTAATCGATTGTAGCACCGGGCGGGTGTCATGCCCCGGGTGTCGTGGACAAATTCACCACTAAATCGGCACTTAAGCGATGCTTAAGCCACGCTTAAGTTCGCTGCGTTGCAGCAATAACGCACTTGACTTAATTAGAATGATCGTTCATTCTATAGTTTGTGATGACCATCTACTCAGAAAGTTTCAACTATGGAAGCCAAATTCCGCAAGCCGTCCGCTCGGACGGCAGGGGCCATCGCCCTGGTCGCAGCCGCTACGCTGGTCGCCGGCTGTTCCAAGTCCAAGACTGAAGCGCCGCCGGCGCCGGTGGCGGAAGTGGGCGTGTTCAAGGTCGCTCCCGAGGCGCTGCAGATCACCACCGAACTGCCGGGCCGCACCGCCGCATTCCAGGTGGCCGAAGTGCGTCCGCAGGTCAGCGGCTTGATCCAGAAACGTCTGTTCGTCGAGGGCGCCGACGTCAAGGCCGGCACGGCGCTGTACCAGATCGACGCCGCCACCTACCAGGCCACCGTCAGCTCGGCCAAGGCCGCGCTGGCCAAGGCCAAGGCCAACCTGATGACCAGCGGCCCGAAAGTGTCGCGCTACAAGGAGCTGGTCGCGATCGAGGGCGTCAGCCGCCAGGACTACGACGACGCCGTCGCCTCCAACGAGCAGGCCAAGGCCGATGTCGAATCGGCGGCCGCCGCGCTGGAGCAGGCCGCGATCAACCTCAAATACACCCACGTCAACGCGCCGATCAGCGGCCGCATCAGCCGCTCCACGGTCACCCCTGGCGCGCTGGTCACCGCCAACCAGACCACCGCGCTGACCACCGTGCAGCAGCTCGATCCGATCTATGTCGACGTCACCCAGTCCAGCGAAGACATGCTGCGCCTGAAGCGCGACATCGAAAGCGGCGGCCTGAAAAAATCCGGCGGCCTGGCCAAGGTCACGCTGGTGCTGTCCGACGGCAGCAAGTACGCCGAAGCGGGCAAGCTGCAATTCTCCGATGTGTCGGTCGATCCGGGCACCGGCAACGTCACGCTGCGCGCGCTGTTCCCGAATCCGAAGCATGATCTGCTGCCGGGCATGTTCGTGCGCGCGGTGGTGGAGTCGGGCGTCGACGAGGCGGCCATCGCCGTGCCGCAGCAGGGCGTGACCCGCAACGCCAAGGGCCAGGCCACCGCGCTGGTGCTGAACAAAGAAGGCAAGGTCGAGCAGCGCACGCTGGTCACCGGCGCCACGCTGGGCGACAAGTGGCTGGTCAAGTCCGGCCTGGTCGCCGGCGACCTGCTGATCGTCGAAGGCGTGCAGAAGGTCAAGCCGGGCGCGCCAGCGACCGCCGCCAAGCCCGCCGCCGCCGTTGCCGGCCCGGCCGGCGGCGCGATGTCTCCGAACGCCAAGAGCGCTCACTAATCCAGGAGATATTACATGTCCCGTTTCTTTATTGACCGCCCGATTTTCGCCTGGGTGGTCGCGATAGTGATCATGCTCGCGGGCGTGATCGCGATTCTCGGCTTGCCGATATCGCAGTATCCAAGCATCGCGCCGCCATCGATCTCGATCAGCGGCTCCTATCCGGGCGCCTCCGCCAAGACGGTGGAAGACTCCGTCACCCAGGTCATCGAACAGAAGATGAAGGGTATCGACGGCTTGCGCTACATGTCGTCGTCGAGCGATTCGACCGGCGGCATCAGCATCACGCTGACCTTCAAGAGCGGCACCAATCCCGACATCGCGCAGGTGCAGGTGCAGAACAAGCTGCAGCTGGCGACGCCGCTGCTGCCGACCGCCGTGACGCAACAAGGTCTGGTGGTGGCCAAGGCCACCAAGAACTTCCTGATGGTGCTGGGCTTCGTCTCCGAAGACGGCAGCATGAAGCAGGCCGACATCGGCGACTACGTCACCGCCAGCGTGATCGATCCGGTCAGCCGGGTCGAAGGCGTGGGCGACGTCACCAACTTCGGTTCGCAGTACGCGATGCGGATCTGGCTCGACGCCGCCAAGCTGCAAAGCTATCAACTGACGCCGGCCGATGTCACCAACGCCATCACCGCGCAGAACACCGAAGTCTCGGCCGGTGAGCTGGGCGGCCTGCCGTCGGTCGCCGGCCAGCAGCTGAACGCCACCGTGACGGCGCAAAGCCGCCTGCAAACGGTCGAGCAGTTCGGCGCGATCCTGATGAAGACCTCCACCAGCGGCGCCACCGTGCACCTGCGCGACGTCGCCCGCATGGAGCTGGGCAGCGAGAGCTACAAGATCCTGGCCCGTTACAACGGCAAGCCGGCGTCCGGCCTGGCGATCAAGCTGGCCACCGGCGCCAACGCGCTCGATACCGCCAACGCCGTCAAGGCCAAGGTCGCGCAGATGGAGAAGCAGTTCCCGGCCGGGCTGAAAGCGGTGGTGGCGTTCGACACCACGCCGTTCGTCAAGCTGTCGATCGAGGAAGTGGTCAAGACGCTGGTTGAAGCGATCGTGCTGGTGTTCCTGGTGATGTATCTGTTCCTGCAAAACTTCCGCGCCACGCTGATTCCGACCATGGCGGTGCCGGTGGTGCTGCTGGGTACCTTCGCCATCCTGTCGGCGCTGGGCTATTCGATCAACACGCTGACCATGTTCGCGGTGGTGCTGGCGATCGGCCTGCTGGTCGACGACGCGATCGTGGTGGTGGAAAACGTCGAGCGCGTGATGACCGAAGAGGGCCTGTCGCCGCTGGAAGCGACCCGCAAGTCGATGACCCAGATCAGCGGCGCGCTGGTGGGTATCGCCATGGTGCTGTCGGCGGTGTTCGTGCCGATGGCCTTCTTCAGCGGTTCGACCGGCGTGATTTACCGCCAGTTCTCGATCACCATCGTCTCGGCGATGGTGCTGTCGGTGGTGGTGGCGATGGTGTTCACGCCGGCGCTGTGCGCCACCATCCTGAAGCCGGTGGCCAAGGATCACCACATGGCCAACACCGGCTTCTTCGGCTGGTTCAATCGCGGCTTCGAGCGCGGCACCAACAAATACCAGGGCATCGTCGGTACTCTGCTGAACCGCAGCGGCCGCGCGCTGCTGATGTATGCGGCGCTGCTGGTGGTGCTGGTGCTGGTGTTCATGCGCCTGCCGACCTCCTTCCTGCCGGAAGAGGATCAGGGCGTGTTGTTCTCGCAGATCCAGCTGCCGACCGGCGCCACCCAGGAGCGTACGCTGAAGGTGATCGACAAGGTCGAGCAGCACTTCCTGACCAATGAAAAGGACGCCGTCGCTTCGGTGTTCGCGGTGGCCGGCTTCAGCTTCAGCGGCAATGGCCAGAACAGCGGCATCGCCTTCGTGCGGATGAAGGACTGGTCCGAGCGCAAGGGCGCCGAGCATCGCGTCAACGCCATCGTCGGCCGTGCCATGGGCAGCTTCTCGCAGATCAAGGACGCGATGGTGTTCGCCTTCGCCCCGCCTGCGGTGCTGGAACTGGGTAACGCCAGCGGCTTCGACTTGCAGCTGCAGGATATCGGCGGCGTCGGTCACGACGCGCTGATGGCGGCACGCAACCAGATGCTGGGCATGGCGTCGAAGAGTCCCATCCTGGTGGGTGTGCGCCCGAACGGCCAGGAAGACACGCCGCAGTACAAGATCACCGTCGACCAGCAGAAGGCCACCGCGCTGGGCCTGGCCGTGGCCGATGTCAACAAGGTGCTGAGCACCGCCTGGGGTAGCGCCTACGTCAACGACTTCGTCGACCGTGGCCGCGTCAAGAAGGTGTACCTGCAGGGCGATGCCGATTCGCGCATGACGCCTGAAGATCTGGGCAAATGGTTCGTGCGTAACGCCGACGGCGAGATGGTGCCTTTCTCGGCCTTCTCGACCGGCCAGTGGATCTACGCGTCGCCACGCCTGGAACGCTACAACGGCTTGCCGTCGACCGAGATCCTCGGCGCGCCGGCGCCGGGTCAGAGCTCCGGCGCCGCGATGGCGGAAATCGAAAAGCTGGCCGAGAAGCTGCCGCCGGGTATCGGCTACGAGTGGACCGGCCTGTCGACCGAGGAGCGCGACTCCGGCTCGCAGACCACGCAACTGTATGCGATCTCGATCCTGATCGTGTTCCTGTGCCTGGCCGCACTGTATGAAAGCTGGTCGATTCCGTTCTCGGTGCTGCTGGTCGTGCCGCTGGGCGTGATCGGCACCGTGCTGGCGACGTTCGTGTTCAAGTTGTCGAACGACGTCTACTTCCAGGTCGGCCTGCTGACCGTGATCGGCCTGGCGGCTAAGAACGCGATCCTGATCGTGGAATTCGCCAAGGAGCTGCAAGAGCAGGGCATCGAACTGAAAGAGGCGACGCTGCAGGCGGTCAAGCTGCGTCTGCGCCCGATTCTGATGACGTCCATCGCCTTCGGCCTCGGCGTGTTCCCGCTGGCGATCAGCAGCGGCGCCGGCTCCGGCAGCCAGAACGCGATCGGCGTCGGCGTGCTGGGCGGGATGCTGACCGCGACCTTCCTCGGCATCTTCTTTGTGCCGGTGTTCTTTGTGCTGGTGCGCGGCTACTTCGCGCCGAAACCCGGCAAGGCCGAAGCCAAGACTGTAGAGGTAAATTAATCATGCAAAAATCTTTAATCACGATGGCGGCCGTGGCGATGTTGGCCGGCTGCAGCCTGGCGCCGGTGTACGAACGTCCGGACCAGCCGGTGCCCCAGGCCTGGCCCGCCGGCGACGCCTACAAAGGCGTGCCGCAGGCCGCCGCCGACGCCAAGCCGGTGTCGGAAATCCAGTGGCGCGATTACTTCGCCGATGCCAATCTGCGCAAGGTGATCGAGCTGGCGCTGGCCAACAACCGCGACCTGCGCGTCTCGGTGCTCAATATCGAGAAGGCCAAGGCGCAGTACAACATCGACAGTGCCGCGCTGCTGCCGAAGCTGTCGGCCAGCGTCAGCCAGACCGCGTCGCGCACGCCATCGACGCTGTCCGGCACCGGCGAATCGTTCATCAACCGCCAGTACACCGGCGGGCTGGTGATGTCCGCGTATGAGCTGGACTTCTTCGGCAAGGTGCGCAACCTGTCCGAAGCCGGCCTGCAGAGCTACCTCGGCACCGAGGAAGCGCGCCGCGCGCAGCAGATCACGCTGGTGTCGGAAGTGGCCAACGCCTACCTGACGCTGATCGCCGACCAGCAGCGTCTGAAGCTGGCGGCGGACACGCTGCAAAGCCAGCAGACCAGCTATGACCTGAGCAAGAAGCGCTTCGACTCCGGCGTCACGTCGGGCGTCGACGTGTACGATTCGCAGACCAGCGTGGAGAGCGCGCGCAACGACATGGCGGTCTACACCGCGCAAGTGGCGCTGGACCAGAACGCGCTGGTGCTGCTGGTCGGCGGCGACGTGCCGGCCGAGCTGCTGCCGAGCGGCGACTTGAACGCCGTGACGCAGCTGGCCGCGATCCCGGCCGGCCTGCCGTCCGACCTGCTGCGCTCGCGTCCGGACGTGCAGCAGGCCGAACGCGCGCTGCGCGCCGCCAACGCCAACATCGGCGTGGCGCGCGCCGCCTTCTTCCCCAGCATCTCGCTGACGGCGTCGGGCGGCAGCGCCAGCACCAATTTGTCCGGCCTGTTCAAGGCCGGCTCGGCGACCTGGAGCTTCATCCCGCAGATCAACCTGCCGATCTTCGACGGAGGCGTCAACCGCGCCAACCTGAACATCGCCAAGGCCGACCGCGACATCTCGGTGGCGCAGTACGAGAAGTCGATTCAAGTCGCGTTCCGCGAAGTGGCCGACGCGCTGGCCACGCGCGGCACGCTCGATGAACGGGTGGCGTCGCAGCAGGCGCTGGTCGAGGCGGCGGAGAAGAGCTACCGCATCAACGAAGCGCGCTACCGCAAGGGCGCCGACTCGTACCTGAACGCGTTGATCTCGCAGCGCGCGCTGTACGCGGCGCAGCAAGGGCTGATCTCCACGCGCCTGAGCAAGACCAGCAACGCCGTCACCCTGTACAAGGTGCTGGGCGGCGGCTGGCAGCCGGAGCTTGCGCCGCCGCGCGGCTAAGGCCCGAGCCGGGTCGGCGGACGCCATCGCGCGTCCGCCGTTTTGGTATACTTCGTTACAAACCCGATCCAAGGAACACCGCATGACCACCCCCACCACCGCCAAACGGCGCAGCGACCCGGAACGGGCGCAGAACCGGCGTAACCAGGTGTTGCAGGCGGCGGCCGTGTGCTTCGCCCGCAGCGGTTTCCATGGCGCCAGCATGGCCGAGATCTCGAAAGAGGCGGGCATGAGCGCCGGGCATATCTACAATTATTTCGATGGCAAGGACGCCATCATCATGGCCTTCGTCGATTTGCAGTCCGAGCATGTGATGACGCAGCTGCGTGAGCTGGACAGCAAGGAAGACCCGTTGCAGTCGATGATCGACGAAGCGCCGCGCCACATCGACGAAAGCCTGGATCCGCATTTTTTCGAGCTGCCGATGGAGATGTGCGCCGAAGCGGCGCGCAACCCGAAGATCGCCGCCGCGCTGCGCGCCGCCGACGTCGCGGCGATGGAGAAATTCCGGCCGATCATCAAGCGCGAACGCGAGCGGCGCAACCTGCCGGTGGATGATGAGTTGCTCGACGGCCGCATCGACACCGTGGTGTCGCTGTTCCACGGCCTGCCGGTGCGGGCCTTGTATCGGCCGCAACTGGATCGCGACGGCCTGGTCGAAGGCTACCGCGTCGCGCTCAAGGCGCTGCTGTTGACCTGATCAGGCGTGCTGGCGGCGGCGGGCGGTAAAGCCGAGCAGCCCCAGGCCCGCCAGCAGCATCGCGTAGGTTTCCGGTTCCGGTACCGCCGCGACGGCGTCCAGATGCCAGTTGGCCGAAACATCCGTCTCCGACGCCCGATCCAACGCATATACCTGTGGCGAAATCGCCTGAGCCAGATCGGTGGTGGTGGAAGCGTAGGGGATCAGCAGGAAAGCGTGCGTATATCCAGTGGAAAAGCCGCCGTCCGTGAGCCCGAAATTGCTGTGCAAGCCATCAAACGACACCACGGCATTGCTGTCCCAGCTGTCGGAGGCCATATGGTAAGCACCCACCGTAAACGGTGCGGTAAAAAACGCGGCGCCATTGAGCATCACGGTGAAGTTCGACAGGCCGGTCACCAGGTTGCCGTTGGCCGTGCCGTCGAAGGAACCGGTGAAGGCATAGCCGCTTGCAAAATCATAGGAAAAATTGAAGGTGGTCGCCTGTGCGGCCGCCCCGGACAGAAGAGTGACGGCCAGCGCGGCCGACCGGATCAGTTTTTTCATGGTGAGACTCCCGCAGGGACAGTTAATTCGTGCATCGCTAATAATTGCCAAGGTTACACTAATATTTCGCAAATGGAAATATATTCCCGGAGATTTGTCACCTATTGTTTCCCGCCCGTGTGAGCCGGCGGCGGCTGTTGTACCATCGTGATGTCTTTTTCCTGTCTACCGGAGCATCATGACTTCCTACGTTATCCCCGCCCACGACATCGTCGGCCTGCCGGTCGCCGGCACCGGTGATTTGTTCCCGGTCCGCCGCGTCTACTGCGTCGGCCGCAACTACGCCGCCCACGCACGCGAAATGGGCTACGACCCGGACCGCGAGCCGCCATTCTTCTTCTGCAAGCCGAACGACGCGCAAGCGGTGATCGCCGTCGCGCCGGACCAGGTGCTGGAGCTGCCGTATCCGCAAGTGACCAGCAACCTGCACTACGAGTGCGAGCTGGTGGTGGCCATCGGCAAGGGCGGCAGCAACATCGCCGCCGAAGACGCCGCGCAGCACATCTTCGGCTACGCGGTCGGGCTGGACATGACGCGCCGCGACCTGCAATTCAAGATGCGCGACGCCGGGCGGCCGTGGGAGATCGGCAAAGCCTTCGACTACTCGGCGCCGGTGGGCGTGATCCACCGCGCCGCCGAAGCGGGCGACATCAACCAGGCCGCGATCCGGCTGGACGTGGACGGCGTGACCAAGCAATCGGCCACCATCGATCACCTGATCTGGTCGATCAGCGAAACCATCGCCAACCTGTCGACGCTGTTCGCGCTGGCGCCGGGCGACCTGATTTTCAGCGGCACGCCGGAAGGCGTCGGCGCGGTGGTGCGCGGGCAGACGCTGACCGGCAAGGTCGACGGCCTGTCGGGCATCGCCGTCAAATTGGTGTAAATAGTTTATATAAGGGCGTCGATGGCCGTCAGCGCGGCCATGGCGCCCATCGCCAGCCCGACATCGCGCGGGCCGCCGACCTGCGGCTCGCGCGGATTAATCCGTATCATGCGGCCATTGTGCTGCTGGATCACCTGCTGGCCGAAATGGCGCACCGACGGTATCGCCGTGCCGGCGCCCAGCTCGACCACCAACGGCCTGCGCGCCTTGCGCAGCAGCGCATGCAAGCGTTTCTCCTGCATCTGCGCGCGTTGTTCGATCCATCCCCAATCGCCAAACATCAGTATATTCGGCCGCGCCAGCGCGCCGCAACGAGGGCAGGTGGGCGGCGCGTTGAGCAGGCGGCAGGCTTCGGTATCGACTTGCGGCGTGTAGCCGTCGGCGGACCAGATGTCGGCGCCGCAGGGTTGCAGACATTGCAGATGGTGGATGGAGCCGTGGCATTCGTACATGCGCAGCGGGTCGAAGCCGGCCTTCTGGAACTGGCCGTCGACGTTGCTGGTGAAGACGCCGTAGCCGTGGTCCATGCGCTCGCCCCATTGTTTCAACAGGTAGAAGCCGGCGTGCGGCTGCGTCTCGCGGTAGAGCCGCAGGCGATGGCCGTAGAAACCCCACGCCAGCGCCGGGTCTTGGTGGAAGGTGGCGGGCGAGGCGACGCTGGTGAACGCCATCCCGGCGCGGCCGAGGGCGGGGTAGGCTTTCCAGAAGCCGGCGTCGCCGCGAAAATCGGGCAAGCCGGAATCGACGCCCATGCCGGCGCCGGCGGCGATGATCAATGCGTCGGCCTGGTCGAGCAGGTCGGCGGCTTGTTGCAGGGCGTCGGAGGTCATGCGGTATGTTAGCTGCGCAAAGCAAACATGACAAATACTTAAAGCCGCTGCTATAATTCAAGTTCGTCGGGGCGTAGCGCAGCCTGGTAGCGTACGTGCATGGGGTGCACGGGGTCGGAGGTTCGAATCCTCTCGCCCCGACCAATAGAATCAAAGACTTAGGCTCATCTTCGGATGGGCCTTTGTTTTTTCTACTACTGCCGTACCCCAACAAATACCCCAACAAAATCAAACCCTTGCCTGCAACCGGCCGGCGACCCACGCCTGCACCTCCTCCAGACTCCAAGCAGAAGCCTGTCTGGTGATCTTAACCGGGGCTGGAAATTCGCCACGCTGGATATACAAATAAACGGTACTGCGGGCCAGTCCGCAGATGGACATCACCTCCGGCAGCCGTATCAATCGCGTGCCGTGGCCAGAAGAAGAGGGCATCATGGGAACCTCCATAAGTACAAGTGGAGCCACCAGTGTCCCCAGCTTCCGCGCTGTACACCACCCCAAATGCGCAGCCAAACAAGGCTCCATTCCGGGTTGATATAAAGACGAAGCACGCCGCACAATAAGCCCACAACATGCGAAGATCGCCTTCGCACCTGGCGGATGCCAGGCGTTGCGCTCGTAACGCGCCTAACGATACGGCCCCTGTTCCAGAAAGGGCCACGCAAACATCCTGGTGCCCGGCTGCGGTAAAGCCACCACCACCAACCCATGGCAGCACCCCACCTAAGGCGGACCATCAACTCCCCCGCCGTCGTTCCCGCGAAAGCGGGAACCCAATTTTGCGAGCACCCACAGAGCTGCCCGCATCCACGCGCCGCCCCGCCAACGCGTGCATCCCCAGCGCCGCAATCTCCCGCAGCGCAAACCGCGCGTCGTTACTGGCGGCCTGCTGCCAGTGACGACGCGCCAGCAACCAAGCGCCATAAGGGCTGCGCCACCGCTTCGATAGTGACGACAGCCAGTGACGGCGGCATCGACCGCCATCAGTGCAGCAAAACGCTGCTTGCCAATATGCCCCACGTGGGCCGACAACGTGTGCGAGGCACACCCCATGGACCCTGGGTAACTGGTCCCACCGAGATCAGGCTTCCACGAGAAGCGGATCGAGGCGCCACACGCGCATGCGGCGCGGGCAGGCAGTGAACAAACCGCATACACGGGAGTGGTGTCCCGAGGTCTGAACAAACCGTCCTTGCTGCGGCAAGCACGGAGACCAGAAACACTTACCTGACATGACCACACTACGCATCAAAATCGGAGACGCACCATGCGCGACTTGAACTACCAACTCAAGCAGCTATGCAACCGCAATCGTGACGGCAGCTACGCTACGCAATCGGATCGTACACGTATCCTCTCCCACGTCGCCAACCAGTTGCACGAACTTGGATATCGCCACATGAATGCAGACAGCCTGCGACCCAAGCACGTAGACGCCCTGATACAGCAATGGAAATCAGAAGGCATCAGCGCCGGCACCATGAAGAACCGCATGAGCGCCATGCGCTGGTGGGCGCAGAAGATCGGCAAGGACAACATCATCGCCCGCGACAACCGCAGCTACGACATCGACAAGCGCACCTTCGTCACCAACATCTCCAAGGCCAAAACTCTCGATAACGAGCGTCTGGCCAAGATCACCGATGCCTACACCGAGATGTCGCTGCGCCTCCAATCCGCGTTCGGCTTGCGCCGCGAAGAGAGCATCAAGATAATTCCCGCATGGGCCGACGGTGGCGACAGATTAAAGCTGAAAGACACGTGGACCAAGGGTGGCAAATACCGCGAGATCGCCATCCGCACGCCAGAACAACGCACCGTCCTCAATGAAGCCAAACGGCTGGCCGCTGGTGGAAGCCTGTGATCTTGCCCCCGTATAACCGGACACGTCCTATCGCTTAGTTAGCGCCGCTTTCTTGAGCCCGGCGCGCCAGCTCCCTCCTGAACATGCGAGGAGATTTCAACTTCAACGACGAATGCGGAT
>NZ_JAADJT010000029.1 GCF_011090165.1 Duganella aceris | reverse complement strand
ATCGACTGTTAATTTTTAAAGAACTTCAATTCGGTACTGCGTGCTGACAAAGCGTTTTGTCTGTCAGCGAAGAAGAAAGAGTATGAAGCGTTTAGCTCGTTTCGTCAACCTTCTTTTTCTCGCTCACTCTGCATTTGCATGCGTCGTTTTGCGAGGGAGCGAACTATAGCAAAGGCTGGATCGAACTGCCAAGTTTTATTTTTGCAGGCTCGCAAACTCATCATCGGTGAACAGGCGCGACCTGGTGAGGAAGCGCCGGCCGGTGCCGTTATCCAGCGAGAACATACCGCCGTTGCCATCGACCACATCGATGATCAACTGCGTATGCTCCCAATAGGCGAACTGCTCTGCGCCCATGTAGAACGGCGCGCCATCCAGATCGCCGAGATGCACATCTGTGTCGGAGATGTTGAACTCGCCGGCCGGATAACACATCGGCGTGCTGCCGTCGCAGCAGCCGCCGGACTGGAAGAACATCAGCTGGCCATGCCGCTTGCGCAGCGTGGCCAGCATCTCAAGCGCGGCCGGAGTGGCGGTCACGCGTTGCACGGCATCGCTCATCGCCGCTCCTAGAAAAAGCCCAGCGCGTTCGGGCTGTAGCTGACCAGCAGATTCTTGGTCTGCTGGTAGTGGTCCAGCATCATCTTGTGGTTCTCGCGCCCGATGCCCGACTGCTTGTAGCCGCCGAACGCCGCGTGTGCCGGATACAGGTGATAGCAATTAGTCCACACACGCCCCGCCTGTATCGCGCGGCCGACACGGAAGGCGCGCGAACCATCGCGCGTCCAAAGCCCCGCCCCCAGTCCATACAAGGTATCGTTGGCGATGCGCAGCGCGTCCGCCTCATCCTTGAAGGTCGTGACCGACACCACCGGCCCGAAGATCTCTTCCTGGAAGATGCGCATGCTGTTCTCGCCCTTGAACACGGTCGGATGCACGTAGTAGCCATCCTGCATATCACCGCTCTTGACGTTGCGTCCGCCGCCGGCCAGCACCTCGGCGCCCTCCTGCTTGCCGATGTCGATATACGACAGGATTTTTTCCAGCTGCTCCTGCGACGCCTGCGCACCCAGCATCGTGGTCGCGTCGAGCGGGTTGCCCTGTTTAATCGACGCCACGCGGGCCAGCGCACGCTCGATGAACTTGTCGTAGATCGATTCCTGGATCAGCACCCGCGACGGGCAAGTGCAAACCTCGCCCTGGTTCAGCGCGAACATCGCGAAGCCCTCCAGGCATTTATCGAAGAAGGCGTCGTCGGCATCCATCACATCGGCGAAGAAGATGTTCGGCGATTTGCCGCCCAGCTCCAGCGTCACCGGAATCAGGTTCTGCGCCGCGTACTGCATGATCAGGCGGCCGGTGCCGGTCTCGCCGGTAAAGGCGATCTTGGCGATGCGCTTGCTCGACGCCAGCGGCTTGCCGGCCTCCAGTCCGTAGCCGTTGACGATGTTCAGCACGCCCGGCGGCAACAAGTCGCCGATCAGCTCCACCAACACCATGATCGAGGCCGGCGTCTGCTCGGCCGGCTTCAGCACCACGCAGTTGCCGGCGGCCAGCGCCGGCGCTAGTTTCCACACCGCCATCAGGATCGGGAAGTTCCACGGGATGATCTGGCCGACCACGCCCAGCGGCTCGTGGAAGTGGTAGGCATAGGTCTCGGCATCGATCTGCGCCACCGAACCCTCCTGCGCGCGGATGCAGCCGGCGAAATAGCGGAAGTGATCGATCGCCAGCGGGATGTCGGCCGCCGTGGTCTCGCGGATCGGCTTGCCGTTGTCGATGGTCTCGGCGGTGGCCAGCAGCGCCAGGTTCGCTTCCATGCGGTCGGCGATCTTGTTCAGGATGTTGGCGCGCTCGGCCTGCGAGGTCTTGCCCCACGCTTCCTTGGCGGCATGCGCCGCGTCCAGCGCCAGCTCCACGTCCTCCGCGGTGGAGCGCGCCACCTCGCAGAACGGTTGCCCGGTGATCGGCGTGATGTTGCCGAAGTATTCGCCCTTGACCGGCGCCACGAACTTGCCGCCGATATAGTTGTCGTAGCGTTGCTTGAACGGATTCGCTACGCCCAGTTTGCTGATGTCTGCCAGATTCATGTCGTCCTCTTTCTCGTTTGATTTAACTACGTGAAAAGCCTGCCACAATCAGCCACTGGACGGCGCACGCGTCAGCACACCGCTGAGCCGCGCCAAGCGCGATGCCCTGGGCTACTTTATGATGGCAAGTCGCCCACCTGGAGAAACCATGAAGCAACACCCTGTACGCCTGAATGCCATCGCCGCGCTGTTCGCGCTGGGCGCCACCGGCGCCGCCTCGGCCGCCGCCGCCGACGAAGCGGCCGCCGCGCCGATGGCCGATGTGGTGGTGGTCAGCGCCACCCGCGTCGGCAACTCCAGCTTCGACATGCCGGCCGCAATCGACGTGGTCGACGCCGCCCGCATTCACGACGGCCAGGCGCGCGTCAACGCCTCCGAAGCGCTGGCCGCCGTCCCGGGGCTGGTGGCGCAGAACCGCCAGAATTATGCGCAGGATTTGCAGATCTCCTCGCGCGGCTTTGGCGCCCGTTCCGCCTTCGGCGTGCGCGGCGTGCACCTGATCGCCGACGGCATCCCGGCCAGCATGCCGGATGGCCAGGGCCAGGCCGCCACCTTCAATCTCGACATGGCGGACCGCATCGAAGTGCTGCGCGGCCCTTTCTCCGCGATTTACGGCAACCACTCCGGCGGCGTGATCCAGCTGTTCACCAGGGACGGTGCCGGCGCGCCGACGGTGGAACTGAATGTCCTCGGCGGCAGCTACGGCACGCACAAGGTCGACCTCAACGCGCAAGGCGCCAGCGGCGGCATCGGCTACGTGCTGGACGCGTCGCGCTTCGACACCGACGGCTACCGCGCCCACAGCGCCGCCAGGCGTGACCAGGCCTACGCCAAGCTGACCGTCGCGCCGATGGACAACGCCAAGCTGACCATTGTCGCCAACGGCCTGCAACAGGACGACACGCAGGATGCGCTGGGCGCGACCTGGGCCAGCTACCAGCGCGACCCACGCGCCGGCGAGATCGACACCACCGATAGCGCCACGCCCAAGCGCACGCTGGCGGACCGCTACAACACCCGCAAGAGCATCGACCACAAACAGATCGGCGCCAGCTGGGAGCAGCGCTTCGGCGACGACCGCCTGCGCGTGACGGCCTACGGCGGCAATCGCGGAGTGATCCAGTATCAGGCGTTCTCCAAGGCCTTCCAGGCGCCGGCCAGCCACTCCGGCGGCGTGGTCGATTTCGACCGCGACTTCAAAGGCACGGACCTGAGCTGGCTGCATGTCGCAGCGCTGGCGGGCGGCAAGCTCAGTACCACAGTCGGCCTGGAATACGGCAGCTCCAACGACGCGCGCAAAGGCTACGAAAACTTCATCGGCAACCAGTTCGGCTTCAAGGGCGCGCTGCGGCGCGACGAGGAGGACGATGTCTCCAACCTCGATCCCTATCTGCAGACGGAATGGCAAACGGATGACTGGATGATCAGCGCAGGCCTGCGTCACAGCCGGGTGAAGATTTCGGTCGACGATCGCTATCTCGCCAACGGCAACGACAGCGGCGCGCTGCGCTACAGCCACACCACGCCGGTGCTGGGCGCGTTGTACAAGCTGTCGCCGTCGCTGCACCTGTACGCCAGCGCAGCGCGCGGCTTCGAGACGCCAACGCTCAACGAGTTGTTCTATTCGGGCACCGGCGGCGGCTTCAACTTCCGGCTGCGACCCGCGTACAGCACCCATCTGGAAGCCGGCATCAAGGCGCGGCTGGATGACAGCACCCGCATCAACGCCGCGCTGTTCCAGGTCAAGACCTCCGACGAGCTGGTGGTCGACAGTTCCAGCGGCGGCCGCACCAGTTACCGCAACGGCGGCAAGACGCTGCGCCAGGGATTGGAAGTGTCGCTGGATTCGTCGTGGCGCAACGGCTTCAGCACGCGCCTGGCGTTGACCAGTTTGCGCGCGATCTACGACCAGGGCTTCGGCAATGTGCTGAAGGGCAGCCGCCTGCCGGGCGTACCGAACGCGAACCTGTACGGTGAGCTGGCATGGGCCGCCGACGGTGGCGGCATCGGCGCTGCGCTGGAGGCTGTCGCCAGCAGCAAGATCTATGCGGAGGACACCAACATCGACCAGGCGGCGCCCGGCTACGGCGTGCTCAATGCGCGCGTGACGGCGGCGCAGCAGTTGGGCGGCTGGCGCTTCAAGCAGTTCGCGCGCTTGAACAACCTGCTGGACAAGAACTACGTGGGCTCGGTGATCGTCGGCGACAGCAACAAGCGTTACTACGAAGCGGCGCCGACGCGCAACTGGCTGCTGGGCGCCAGCGCGCTGTATCGGTTCTGACGCGGCGGCGATCTCCATGAATCCAGCACACCCTCATCGGTACGACGCCATCGTCGTCGGCAGCGGTCCGGGCGGCGCCAGCGTCGCGCGTGAACTCGCGCGGCGCGGCCGGCGCGTGCTGGTGCTGGAACAGGGCAGCGCGGCGCCGCTGCAAGGCACGTTGTCGCAGATGGCCGGCATCGCCGCCGTTCCGGGCAAGGGCGCCTTCCTGCATCGCGATGCTTCGCTGCTGGTGCGCGGTATCGCGGCCGGAGGCACCTCGACCATCAACTTCGCCACGGCCGCGCCGCCGCCATTGGACATGTTCGCCGCACACGATATCGATCTGGCGCCGGCGCTGGAATCGCTACGCGCCGAGCTGCCGATGGCGCCGCTGCCGGATGCCTTGATCGGGCCGATGGCCCAGCGCATCCAGCAAGGCGCGCTGGCGCAGCAACTGGCGTGGCGCAAACTCGACAAGTTGATCCGGCCGCAAATCTGCCGCACCGGTTGCTGGCGTTGCGTGTACGGCTGCCCGTTCGGGGCCAAATGGACGGCGCGCGATTTCCTGGATGAGGCGATTCAATCCGGCGCGACGTTGATCGATAACGCCAAGGTGGACAGCGTGATCGTGGCGAACGGCCGCGCGGCCGGCGTGCGCTATCGCCGCGACGGTGTGGAGCACGAAGCTGTGGGCGCCGACATCGTGCTGGCCTGTGGCGGCATCGGCAGTCCGCAGCTGCTGCACCGTTCCGGCCTGCACCCGGCGCGCAGCGCATTCTTCAGCGATCCGGTGATCGCGGTCATGGGTCACGCGGACGATATCGATGGCGGCGCCGAGGTGCCGATGGCGGCGGGACTGTATCTACAACATGAGGGCATCGCGCTGGCCGACATGACCTTGCCGAAGCCGATGTACCAGGCGTTCGCGGCGCAGGTCGGGCGCGTGGACCGGCTGCTGTCGCATGCGCAGGCGCTGACCATCATGGTCAAGATACGCGACGACATCGGCGGCGCCGTCGGCCCGCGCTGGGTCGACAAGACTTTGACGCCGGCGGACCGGCGCAAGCTGGCGGCGGGCGTCGGCATGGCGCGCGACATACTGCGCGCGGCCGGCGCGAAAAAGATATTCAAGAGTTGGCACTTCGCCGCGCATCCGGGCGGCAGCGTGCGCATCGGCGAGGGCGTGGACAGCACGCTGCAAACTTCCACCGCGCATCTCTACATCTGCGACGCCTCGGTCATCCCGCAGCCATGGGGATTGCCGCCGACGCTGACCTTGCTCTGCCTCGGCAAGCGCCTGGGTTCATCGCTGGCTTAGCGCAGCCGCATGCGTGAGGCGCCGGGCACGGCGACGCGCTCAGCCAGCTTGAAAATGCTGACCGCCTGCGACAGATGCTGCGCCTGATCCTGCATGCTGTGCGCGGCGGCGGCGGCTTCTTCGACCAACGCCGCGTTCTGCTGCGTCACGTCGTCCATCTGCCGGATCGCCTGGTTGATTTGCTCGATGTCGACGGTTTGCGCTTCGCTGGCCGAGGTGATCTCGCTGATGATGTCGGTGACGCGGCGCACGCTGCCGACCACCTCCTCCATCGTGGCGCCGGCCTGGTTGACCAGGCGCGCGCCCGCGTCCACCGTCTCCACGGAATTGTCGATCAAAGCCTTGATCTCCTTCGCCGCCGCCGATGAGCGCTGCGCCAGATTGCGCACCTCGGTCGCCACCACCGCGAAGCCGCGTCCCTGTTCGCCGGCACGCGCCGCTTCAACCGCCGCGTTCAAGGCCAGGATATTGGTCTGGAAGGCGATGCCGTCGATGACCGAAATGATGTCGACGATCTTGCGCGACGAGGTATTGATCGCGCCCATGGTATCGACCACCTGCGCCACCACCGTGCCGCCGCGCACCGCCACTTCCGAAGCCGATACCGCCAGCTGCCTTGCCTGGCGCGCGTTGTCCGCGTTGTGCCGCACGGCGCCGGTCAGCGCGTCGATCGACGAGGTGGTGTGCTCCAGCGCCGCAGCTTGCGCTTCGGTGCGCGCCGACAGATCCTGGTTGCCGGATGCGATCTGCACCGAGGCGCTGGCGATGGTGCCGGTGCCGCTGCGGATCTGGCCGACGATGTTCACCAAGCCGTCCTGCATCGCCTTCATCGCGGCCAGCAGGCTGTCGCGATCATGCGGCTCGGTATGGATGTGCACGGCCAGGTCGCCGGCCGCGATGGCGCCGGCGATCTCGGTCGCGTAGCGCGGTTCGCCGCCCAGCTGGCGCATCAGCTTGCGCGCCAGCGCATACAGGAAAGCGGCGGCCAGGCCGACGGATCCCAGGAGGATCGCCAGCATGACGGCGGAGGAGGAAGTGATTTGCGTCTTGGCGTCCGCTTCGTCGTCGGCGTTGCGCTTGGTGGCCAGGTCGACCAGTTTGTTGACGGCCGCGCGATGCTGCGAGTAGCGCTGCTTCATGATGTCCAGCGCCGCCGTCGCGGCTTCGGTATCGTCGCGCTCCAGCGCGGGCACGAATTGGGCGAACGCGATCTGGTAGAACTCCTGCGCCGGCTTGTCGGCGCCGGTCAGCAGCAATTCCTTGATATCGGCTTCCAGCACTTCCTTGGTCCAGAATTCATGCCGCGTGTCGTAGTCTTTTTTGAGCGACTTCAGGTTTTCGATCAAGGTCTTGCGTTCCGGCGGCGGCGCGCTCATGGCCTGCAGCGAGACCAGATAGGATTCGATGATGTATTCGGGCGGCGGCAGGATGTCGGCGATCAGATCCTTGCCCTGCACCACGCGCTGGTAGATCGGGCCGTTGACCTTGAGCTGGTTGAGTACCTTGAACGACCAGCCGCCATACAGGGCGAAACCGGCAACGATGATCACCATCAGTAAAGCGAAGCGATGGGCCAGCTTTATCTCTGTAACTTTCATTATGTCCCTTAGTAGCCAATACCGAAACCGGAAGTATATAGCTTAAAGGCAACACAAACGCAAAAAAGCCCCGACCGGATCACCGGAAGGGGCTTTTTCTAATAACTAGCTTGACGATAACCTACTTTCACACTGGTTGCAGCACTATCATCGGCGCAGAGTTGTTTCACGGTCCTGTTC
>NZ_JAADJT010000028.1 GCF_011090165.1 Duganella aceris | reverse complement strand
ACAACCGCCAGCGGCGCCATTCGCGCCTTGGCTATGTATCGCCGGCGTCGTTCGCTGAGAATTTCAGAAAAAAAGCGCTGGCTGCTTGAAACGGACGTGTCCATTATTGACAGTACACCTCAGGTACGTGCAGTGACCATATTCCACGAATCGATCAGGAGCTTGAATGCGCTGGCGGTGCTCACTGCGCGCTTCAGAACGCCAAATGCCAACAGGTCCAGTGGAAACATGGCCGCATTGTTTGCGGAAAATATCTCTTTTCCCATATAAAGTAGCATAGCCCGGTCATTGCCTAGTTTCGCTAAGCTGGCTTGTACAAGAGGCGTGTGGCTAGGGGGTGATACGGACATGGTCGATGTACCAAGTAGAGAGATTAATTACTGTTGCCTGAGTTTGTCGGAGGCTGTTCTATCACAGCGACGCACGCATCAAGTTTGGATTCGAGCGTGTGAATTACCGGTTCGAGGAACCCGATTGTTTCTTCTACTGAATTGAAAATGTCGGATTTATTATGCGCGGCGGATCGCCACATATAGTCCGCCTCGAATGGATAGTTTCCACGAAATGCCTTGCGCAGAATATCCTCAGTTAGCGATATGATTGCCGCGCCGGAGTAGCCACTTTCATAACTGTCGGGCCGGAGACCGTGATCGATGCGCGCGCCCTTAGGAATGTCCCAATACCTTTCTCGGCATTTTTCTACACGGTCATAGAGTTCCGTAAGTCGCATGTTGAAGACCTCAGTGCTGGCTTCTCGACGAGCCGCAGAAAGCGATGTCAAATGAACGTTGGTCAATGCCGCAGCTTCAGCTGCTCCGCTTTGAAATCCATTCTCCGCCAAGAGGACGCCGCGATCTGCGCCGGTGTCTGCAATAATTTCTCGCAGACCGAGAACGTGAAGTTTGCTTATCCGAGACTTCCAGTGCTTACATTCGACGATCCACGTGATCTCGAAGCCAGCATGTCGAGACTTTACAAGCACGTCAACGTCATGGCTGGTTCGAACGCCCTTAATCGTGACGTTTGTAGCAGCTTCGAGCCCAAGGGATCGAAAGAATTTGGCAGCTTCTTCTTGGTAATCGCTCCAGTCAGCGGCCATAGAGAGGAATTCCTTTAAAAAAGACATTCTAACGCCACTTAATAATTAACGCACGGCTGGCCTGTTAAATATGTAGTTGCGAACGCCTTGTGATTGTGTTGGAGGTAAAAAATCTTATTGGGACGTATAATGGACATTATTCGGCTGCAGTGGCTTGCTCACTACTGGTTATCCTCTTCTATATCGCCCTCGTCGTCAAAATACACACCTTGCGCACCGATGAAACCAATAATTTCGAACCGCTGCTTACGGTCAGATTTGTCCATTTCTCCGTAGTGGTGTTCTAGTTCGTCCATTACTTCTGCCTTTGACGCATCTGATTTGAAGCAATCCAGGTAATCACGGATCAAGCCTGGGTCGAATTTCAACGGCTCAATCCCTTTGAGAAATTTAAAATAGCCTGTTTTTGGATCGGAGTTCATGAAGAAGATAAGCAATTCCTTCCAGAGTACATCTTCGTCACTGATGTTTACCTTCCTTAGAAATACGCTTTCCGCCTTCGATCCGTATCGCAGTTCGTATGTGTACAAGCCCAGCGATCTAGCTTGCTCATCAATAACGGTATACATTGTTTGTGAAATAGCTAAAACCGTTCGTCTGATAAAAGCCCGGTATCGGTCTTCGTTAAGGGTGGCGAACGGTAAGTTTTTTTTTGAAATCTCAACTTGGAGATGCTTGTTCAAAAAGCTGAGAATCGCTGAAACTTCCTTATGACCTTCGTAGACAGAATTCAGCGAAAATCTGTCGTATCGCAGAGTTTTGTAGAAGGTACCTAAGAGTTGTAGAAGATCATTATGTGGCTTGCCGAACTTGATCTCAACATGGTTCCGTACTCTCTCCAACAAATCCAAGTGGTTATGGGTGATGAGCGACTTCTCTAGCGTCTCCTGATCTCCAACTTCAGAATGCTCATGCAGTACGATTGCAATCTTTAAGAGCCGTTCTATACCAACCGACAGGTTGTAAAGAAACTCGAACAGTTCGTCACTATTGTCAAAGAGTTCGAGCTCATGGAATCGACGCAAACCATTGTAAATGAAGGATCCAGCAATGTGGAGTTCTTCGCCAAGTCGGAAGTTTTTCCAAAAATCCGATGTGTTCATAGTTCTCATTTTTATTCACATTGATGATTTATGATAGTGTGCAGGACCGTTCGCCACTTGTCTATATTCCTAAGTTATTTTAAATTTGTTCAAGGCTTGTATTTGGCGGAATTTTTATAAGCAGCAGATACAAACTCTTTTGTATATTCCTGTACTAGAGGCAATAGCATTTCATAAGTCTTATCGAGATCAATTAGCTCTTCACCAGCACGTAGAGTTGGAAATTTCTTTGCCAAGTCGGTAGAAACCTTCCCCTCATGTTTGATAGCGTTATTGAATAAACGAAGCTCATCGAAGGCTGCGAAATGAGGAAGTTTTTCAAGGTCAAAGGGGAGCGCTGACTTCATACTCGCAATATTAAACAGTTCTCGTTCCTTTATACTTGGAAAATTTCTTTTGGCGACTCGTTTTGTGTGTACTTCAATCTGGCGATACAGCGCTACTATACAGAGCTCATATCCAAGTTTTCTAACCTCACCAACATAAAATGCTTGATCTTCAATGTGCATCTTGTAGTCATCAATATCGCGAGGATCTTCGAAATCATCTTCGGTAAGCGACTTGTATTCCTTTTCTAAAGCCTTCTCCCGACGTCGCAGCGAAGTCTCGAGATGGTCGCGGAACTCTTCTAGCGTTGTGGAGTCGATGCGCTGGTCGAAGTTTTCGAGCATTACGCCCATAGATCGTGTCATAAGAATTTCTCCAAAAAATAGCTGAATGCGTTGCAAATTTAACTTGCAAAACCGCAATGTATCGAAAGGCCGAGGATATCGGTATCCTGACCTATCCTTCTATGTCGAACCTAAGGTAGTCGAACCGTAAATCTAGCGCTTCAGTAAAGGCTCCACCATCTTCGATGGTACGTAAGTCTTCTAAAGAAAATATAAGTATGATAGGACCATCTCGATCAAACGCGCTCTGTACTTCACGAATTGCATCAAGACCAGAGTTTTCGCCGGTAACTCCATTTTTTGCCAAAATAACACCCAGTTTCACTCTACATTTTTCCAATTTCCCGATAAAGTCTCGGATATGCTTTGCACCAACCGGCGCACTCCAATTTTTACACTCCACAAAACAGTAACGACCCAACTCCTCAAATAGAGGCAAAACCCCATTAGACGAGTTATACTCAACGACGATATCGATCTCGCTACTACGGGTATTAAGATTGCTGTACTTGCACCTAAGTGAAGGAATACAGCTGAATAGGTGGCGACCCAGGGCCTCGAATGACTTCCCCTTTGCGTCATTGGTTTTCGCTGACTCCGCTTCTTCGATAAGTTTGATAAGCTGAATGTTACGGATTCTGGTGCCGGAGTTCGGAACGTCTTGGTCAGCTCGTTCAAGATTTTTCAATATTTCTTCGGCTTCTGTAATCGCAAGATTATTTAAATCAAATTGCTTTACGACTCCTCTATCGATTACAACAAGTATTTCTGGTGATACGACTACGCCCCTGGTTCCACCGAATTCAGTTAAGTAGTCGTGAAGTTGTTGGATCCATGAAGAGATATCTTGTGTGCGGCCACTTTTTACCTCGAAGATTACCCATGGCTTAGATTCGATCGAATTCGACACTACTAAATCGGCGCGTCGCTTTCCGCGTCCATAATCAAAGAATGTTTCGTCGTCCGAGTAGCCGAGGGCCGAAATCAGCGCTGGAATGGCTTTTCTAGTGAATTCGCTCTCCGACATGCGCGCATGATGTGGTAGCTGTTCTAGAACCCGGAGCAGGGTTTCACGTGATTGGGTCAAATAGCGTTTCATGCAGGGCATGCCAGTCGAGCTGAACACGATCCTTCCCTGACTTTCGAGTTCGCGGGCTTGTGCCTCGTTAAAACGCCAAGAGCGACCTGATGGCGGTGATTTTCCGTTCCATTCAAAGCGACGGCCTTCTCGTTCCCCATTCATTGTTATTTCAGTGAGTACCCACGGACCGTTAGGATCGTTGTCGGGGTTTTGGTATCGATTTTTCATTTTATTCGCGCTCATCATCTCAAACGAAAGAATGGCTCAGCTGCCAATTTAATTGCTTTCTTGCCGTGGCGATGATGTCCGAAAATGTCATTGCGTTGACATTTGGCTCAAGGTTTGTAGTTGGGAAATCGGTTGATTTTCTTCCACCGATCAAAACCACTTGAATAGGCTTTGTGGTGTACTTCAACAAGTCATGCCTGTAGTCAGTTGCTTGTTTATAGTCATCCCTATTAAGGAGATGTGCAGGTCTCTTAAATTCTATAAGCAAACATTCACCATTTAAATTCTCGTTAAGCAAGAGGTCAGGGCGATTGCTAGCGCGTTCACCGACGAACTGCTTGCCGAACCCTTCCTCGACTTGACGCTGGAGGGTTTTGTTCGAGCTATATAGCGAGAACTGCGCTCCCAGGATCCACAGATTTTTCTCAATAGCTTTGTGCATTTGGGCCTCGAGAGTCTTAGGGTCTTGCGTCAGTAACTCGAGTTGGTCGAGGAATTCCTGACGTGCTTTTGCTTGCTCGACGAGATACGCCATGTCTGTGAGGCCGAACTCAGCAAGAGCATCCGCTAGTGTTGCAATGTCTTTTCGGCTTGCGTCGGCTAAGTGTTGAACTACTAGGCCGTAGTCGGAGCGCTCTATCGCTTCCAGTAGGACATAGATGAAGGGTGCAATCTTCTCTTCGGATTCTTGATAGAACCGTTCGAGAATTTTTTGAATCGCTTTTTCGGCATATTCGCGGCGATTCTCTGGGAGAGCCGCGAGCCGTTCTTTGATGTCACGCCTCAAGCGCGCATGGGCTAGTTGAATCTCGCGGCCGTGCTTCTCTTTGAACGCTGCGAGGATAAGCGGTCGCACTGCATTTGTGACTTGCTCGAGCAACTCACTATTTTCGATCAGGCTATTCCAACCTGCGGTGACGTGCTTTGACAGACCATCGGCATCAATCTCGCCGTACAGGCGCTTGAGCAGTTTCTGAGGAAAGTCCTCCTGGTCATCGAGACCGAAGAATGAAGGCTTACCAACCGCCTTACCATCCACACGAATGACAATACCTGGCTGACGTGAAACCGCATTTTTCTCTGAAATGGCAAAGCGCACACGTACTTCTCCGACTTCGGGAACGTCTAGTTTTTCATCTTTAAAATGACCTTGGACGTCATCGACTCCCAGCACTTTGTCATTTACTTCAATGGCAAAGTCGGTCTCGCGCCCATATTCCAGCAGCAAAATCTGCCTGAACTTAATTGGATCGGGGAATGTTAGCTGCTGGTGTAGCGAGCTAAGTGTTATGCGGGTGCCTCGAGATTCTGGTGAGCAAGGCTCGGTGGTCAAATGGATAGGAAGCTGTTCGATGTCCTGTACCGTTGAGAGATCCTGAACACGGAGAGTGAAACTCGTCCGAATACCTCGGGCATGCGTCTCAAGAGTCATGACTGAGGCAGCCATCAGCCCAGCGAACTTACCTATACCTTTGCGTCCTTTAACTAGCCTCTTTTTCTTAGCTGTACGCTCGCCACTTCGCTCCCTGCGGTCTGATGCAATAGAGAGATAGTGGCTGCCAACTTCATCCTCTGTCATCCCAGAGCCGTCATCGCAAATTACGATGGGATGGTCGCTCATTGGAGCGGGCAGTTGGATTTTCACATGATCCGAATCTGCATCCCAGGCGTTGTCCACGAGTTCTTTGATTGCCTTTTCAGTCGAGGAATACTCCTGGCTAAGAAGTTGTGCCAATCGCGAGTTGACATGAAAGCGTACGTTGCTCTTGGTCATATTAGGGAGTTTGAAAACAAAGACGGCCTCTATGCAAACTGCCCCTGCTGAGCCCAAAGGGACCTCGCTGAGGATGTTGTGAAATTATAAAAACTCTTGTAGGAATTGACCTACATTTTGCCGTAGTTTCTCATCGCCAATTCTCTTCAATTGTCACTGTTGTTATTTCGTCAACCTATGGGAGTATCTTGCGTAGCGGAGCCGTTCAACCAGTAAGGATTTGCACCAAGTGACGGTGTAAATCCGCCTCTGGGGGATAAAGAGCATGCAATTGACACTCTAGCTACGGAGGCCGCTGCTGGAACAGGGCCCGTCACGTTGGACGCCGTTTTGGCCGGTGCAGTTTGAATCGCTTGCCGAGGAACGGTTTCAGTTCTTTCGCATCTGCCTGCTGTCGTCGTGCGACTCTTCGTTGTGCTGGGGTCTTCCATACACCGCCGCTTGTCTCCTCCAGGTGAACGAAGTGTGAGATGGCTTCCTTAGCGATAGTGGCCTTTGCGCGGGCAATTCCATCGTTCTGCTTCTTCGTAAGTCGTTGTAGCAAGTCGATCTCTGCGCTTCGTTTGTAGGGGCTGTTGATTTGGCTGGACGCGTGTTGTTCTTTTAAGCGCTGAACGTTAAGTTTTTCGAGTGGCCTAGATTCTGCTAACCAGGAAAACTCGCTGCCGACTAGGCAGATTCGTCGCACTGGTAAACCGAGATGCTCTTCGATCTCCTTAACGAAATTTGAGATTCTTTGCGCGGTGAGACTCGACCGTGTGATGGCGTCGAAGGCTGTGTATCCGGTGAGCTCTTCATAGCCGAAGAGATAGAGGTGCGTGCCTGCTGCATCGTTGTGATATGTCTCCACCACTTTGATGCGTAAGTTACAGCGGTCCAGGAGCGACGTACCTATTTTTTTCTTACCCGTTCCTTTGGTGGGCGAACGACGCCCTGTGCGTTCGTGGAAAGCGGACTCGCCGAACGGAAGACGTTCGGGGGCGAGCGCGTGCGTAAGGTCGCGGAATAGGCGAGACGCCGAAAGCCCGGTCAGCGCCAGCAGTTCCGGTAGCAATAGGTCCCATATATCTACATCTCTGGCAGCGCCGCTTGGCCGTCCCTTCGCCCGTCCTTCATGACCCGCAATAGAACTCAGGTAGTAACGGGCGGTGCTGCGGGTGACCGCGCGACCAAACTTCTCCGTCAGAGACGCGGCGACCTCGGCATACGACTGTCCGGTGAAGTCTTCGAGATGAGATCTGACGAACCCTTGTTCTTTGGCTGTGAGCATAGGGTTTCAATTGTCACCGAAAAGTAGCCATTTTGTCCGGACAATTTGCACTCATTAATGATGGGGCGTTCTAGTCATTTCCGCCGGCAATGCAAATTGCCAAAAAAATCAGCACGAGCTTCCTGAGACGGGATGGGAAGAGGGGCTGACAAGCCCGAGTGCGATGGATATTATGCGTTCATTGGTTTGCACAACGCGCCAAGCGATGCAGGAAAATTGGCATCTAGTGATCTTGCCCCCGTATAACCGGACACGTCCTATCGCTTAGTTAGCGCCGCTTTCTTGAGCCCGGCGCGCCAGCTCCCTCCTGAACATGCGAGGAGATTTCAACTTCAACGACGAATGCGGA
>NZ_JAADJT010000027.1 GCF_011090165.1 Duganella aceris | reverse complement strand
TGCGCCAGCACCAGTTTGACCGCCTCGGCCCGGAACTCCGGCGTGTATGTTGTTGATTTCATGTTTTCACTCCCTTTGACAAGTTTATCAAATGGAAGTGTCCGTAAGTCTCAGGCTACCTCAGAGAAGCTTATTGTTCGTGAAGATGCCTATTTTCAGGCTGAGAGTGGCATAAGAATATCCAATTCAGCTGGCGAGGAAATTATAATTTGCAATGCCGCCACGCCGTGCGAGGTAACGATGGAAGCACCATTCTTCCATGATAAATTCAAACCAGAATACGACATTGGGAAGTATGAATTTTTTGCTGCATACGGCGAATAGCGGCAGCAATTTCCGGATTTCGGTGGTGGTAAATCTAAAAATAAATGCGAAGGTCCGAGTTGGGGCGTCAGCCGCCTGTCTGAGCCAGAATCTATCTTGCTGTTACCAGCCATAAAGCTGAGCTGGCCGATTTCATACGGCATCAGGCTCTTCGCTTTTTTGGTGGTCAAGTATTTCCTGAAACCTCTTACCTAGCAATGTCCACGCTTCCATTTTCTCTCTACTGTAGTCGTAGTGCAGGTAATGTCGCCTCACCTTGCTGCCTGCAAGTACATGATTCTGGCAGCGGTCGATGACATCCAGTGTGACTCCGAGGCTTTGCATCAGCGTGGCGCCCGTCCTGCGTAGGTCGTGCGCGGTCCATGCGCCGTTTTTTCCGCTTTGGAGCACCAAGCGATCGTCTTGACAGCGATGCGTCATCACGGCGCGTGGTCCGCCATCGCGGCCATGTTTGAGCGACGTCTGTCGGTCGCTGATTTGCTTGGTGATGACTCTGGCGTTTATATGCTTTGTGTCATCACGGCTCGGAAAACACCAGACTGACTCACTCGTGCATTCATGCAGCCGACGGAATTGCGTCATCACGAAAGCGGACAGGTGAACAGTCTGATTGCCAACCCGGTCCTTGACGTTTTCCCTTGGTATAAACCATTCCGCCAGGTCAAAGTCGACGTGCTCCCAGCGCGCCATGGAGAGCTCGCCGACCCGGCACATGGTCCCCAGCATGATCCAGATCGCGCACTCTGTCGCAATCTCAAGCGGCTGAGCCGCCACGCGCCGGTCAGGCGCGGTCGCATACTCCACGCGCATGCGCTTAAAGATATCTTGCAGCTCGCGGATTTCGGCGGCGGACAGCACACGCTCTCGGACCTTGTTCATGTCGTAGGCGGCACTGACAATCGTTCGTATGTCGATCAAGTCGACGGGATTCCCTTCCGACAGCAGGCGTCGCCATGGTTGGCGCTTCTGCGCCCAGCCCAGCATCTGCTTCAGGCTATGCAGCATCATCACGGCGCTGCGGTTTGCATCGCGCATCACCAGTGTCCGTAAGACTTCCCGCAGATCGTGTTCGGACAGCTCACTGATCGCCACGCCGCCAATCGACGGCAGGACGTCCGCAGTGAAGCGCCGCTTCAAATCCGCGTTGCCATCCTTGCGTTTCACGCCGTTGACGATCCATAAGTCGAACAGGTCCGCAACGGTGAGTTGGGCTTCGCGCTGCGCGTTGGTCTGAGCAATCTTGCTCAACATCGCTTCCTGCATCTCGATCCGGTTGACCTTCTTGCGCGTCGCCGGGTCGATGCCGGCGGCGGTAGCGCCGCGCGCCTCGTCCCGTTTGGCACGGATCTGCGCCAGGCTATCGACTGGCCAGGTGCCGCACGAGATGTCGTGCAATTTGCCGCCGTAGCGATAGCGGTAATAGAAGGGGATAGAGACAGTCCCATCCACCTTCAGACGGACGCGGCCGAACAAGCCGCCTTCATCGCGGACCAACTGTCCGGCTTGCTGAAACGTGATCGCAAGCAAGTATTTATGCGTGAGTTTTGGCATCTTATGTTCCGGAAAGTCACCTGTATAAGGGGTCGCATATCGCGGAAACGTACCCCAACTTTTACCCCAACACGGCGAAAGCTAGGCCTGGATGAGTGCGGATGACTGTGGATAAAATGCTAACTTCAAGCCGTTGATTTTCAACGATACTGGTCAACAGTGGACGTTGATGGACATCAAGGAAAAGTGACTTTGGGCAAATGGGGTGCACGGGGTCGGAGGTTCGAATCCTCTCGCCCCGACCAATGGATTCAACGAAAAAGGCCAATCTTCGGATTGGCCTTTTTCGTTTTGATTGTTTTGTGTCCGGGTTATGTCCAGTTTACCCTCGGGGGGGCCTTACTGTACCGCCAGTCCACGATGAAAGCCAACAATGCGCAACGATCTGCGAGCTTTATCCCGATACGCCTTACCGGCCTACGAACTTAGTGGCGCGGGCGGCTTTTGCATATGATAGTGGACTGGTTACACCGCCACGGCGATTGAGTCAATGGTGCTGCCAGCGAAGCCGTCGGCATGTGGCACCCATGGGCTACCTACGCCGCCAACCTCGGCCGATATAGCGGCATCAGCGCTTGAAACAGCAGCGCTGGCACTTTGTGGCACATTCGGAAGCCATTCGAGCGCTGAGGCGCGTATGCTACGCCTTGATGCTGGAGCCGCTTGCATGATGGCGCAACACTGCGCTGCGAAGCCTGTCCCATCAGATCAAGCGGCGCAGCCGGAGGTGGATCTGGAATACCGATCCCATTTCAACACGGTCACTGCAACGCGTTGGTTGAATTGGGCGCCGCAAACATTGCGGGGCCGGACATGATTTGGGCATGTTCCACTGCGCCCAAGTAGAGTGGGCGGCCGACTTTCCTAGGCAGTTGCTGATATCCGCAAAACCTTGGCGTCCGGTCCCGCCTAAAGTTCCTGTCCGCTCCATTCACGTTCGCGTACCTAGATTTGGTATCGCGGATCGAGGATTCATGCGGGTTTGCCGGCGATGTCTCTAAATTTCTGTGCGAATCGGTGTACGTAATTGAGATTTCGCCCATTTCGTGGCAATGGAGAAGGGCGATTCCCTTCAAATTCGGATAGAAACAGGTAAGCAAGTGGGCAAAAGCGAAGTACAGAATTGCTGGGGTATTTGTAAACCGACGTCATCATCCATTGAATGAATTGGCGCTGCGTCGACTACATACTGTATTGTCCGACACTCAGTGTGACAAAACCAACTTAGATTAACCACAAATAACAGCGGCTGATGTTGGCACTTTGCTACAATCAAAGTTCCCATTCTCCTTTGCTGACGAAATGCAAACTTCACTTAAGAAATCCATTGAGTTCGAAACAACTTTCGGTAGTTTCACAGCGACTGCTTTGATCGGCCAAGGCGGCGCGGGACGAGTTTATGCTGCACAAGACGACGATGGGGTTCCCGTAGCCATCAAACTCCTCAATGCGGATTCGGCCTCGAAGGATAAGCGTAAGCGCTTCAAAAACGAGATTGCTTTCCTTCGCAAAGTAACAAATAAGTATCTTGTTCAGGTTTTAGATCACGGTGTGTCCGCGACAAGTGGCGCAACGGGTCCCTTTTACGTAATGCCGCGCTACGAGGGCAGTCTCAGAGATCTGATCAAGGAAGGCATCGCGGCAAATGCCGTCATAGACCTTTTCAGTCAATTGCTCAATGGCGTCGAGGCAGCCCACTTGCTGGGCGCCGTGCACCGTGACATAAAACCCGAAAATGTGCTGTTCCGACGCTTGGGGCAGAACCTGTTTCTTGCCGTAGCTGACTTCGGGGTAGCCAGCTTTACCCTAGACAATCGGGAGACAATGGTCGAAACGAGCGTTAGCACACGGCTTGCTAATTTCGTGTACGCGGCTCCAGAACAGCGGCGGCCCGGCGCACGGGCCGGCGAATCTGCGGACATCTTCGCCCTCGGTCTGATTCTGAATGAGATGTTCACCGGCGATGTGCCGCACGGTGCAGGCTTCAAGCGGATCGGCGATGTCCACCCAGAATTCGCATATTTAGATCCAATCGTCGATGCGATGACACAGCAGAATCCGCAGGCCCGCTTGCCAAGTGTCGAGGCAATCAAGCATCGATTACGACTCGATCACGAACAGTCGATGCTCCGCCAGAGGTTGTCCGTCAATTCCGGGAACGTCGTGCCAGACGACGAAGTGGACGATCCGTTGGTCACCGATCCGGTACGAATTGTCGACGCAGATTGGAGCGACAATGTTTTGCGGCTCACCCTAAGTCGACCGGTTAATGGCGAATGGATTTCTGCCTTGAACAATATGGGTAACTATTCCTCGCTGATGGGGGCCGGCCCTGAACATTTCAATCTTTCTGCGAATGTTGCCACAGTTGGCATAGCAGCAAATTCGGCTCAAGAAGCTATCAATTACTTCAAAACTTGGCTACCGATTGCTACTCAGGTGTACCGAAGTCGCATCATTCGCCAGCGAGAAGATGCCGCACGTCGAGAACTTGAAGAGCTTCGACGTCAACGTCTGAGGGACGAGGAAAGGCTTAAGGTTGTGAGTAGCCTCAAATTCTGAATAGATATTAAAGTTCATATTCTCATGGTATCTGCCAGTGGGCACTCGCGGAACCGCCCTGTTTTCGTAGATCCACCGTGGCAGCAATCTGCTGCTACGTCGCCGGCTTGACCACGGTCAAAACGGTTGCCCTCGACACACCGTATCGCCGCCCCAAGGCGCTCACGCTCTCCTTGGCCGCGTACCCCTCAATCGTCGCAGCGCGTTGCTCGGGCGTCGTTTTGGCCGGCCTGCCGAGTGTCTTACCTTCGGCTTTCGCTCGCGCCAACCCTGCCTGAGTGCGCTCCACTATAAGATCACGCTCCATCTCAGCTACGGAAGCCAGCATGGCCAGTATGAGCTTCCCTGCTGCGCAAGCCAAGCTTCGTTCAGCTGCGTAGTGTTCTTGCATTGTCTCTCGAGTTATCGCATTCCAGCGTTCAAAGTGCGCCGAGCGTGGCTAGGTCGCCACTTGGCGGAGGGGTAGCGCTTTCTACTTGGTGAGCCACCCGCTCAGCGTGTATTGCGGGCGTAACATCGACTCACAGCGGGGGCGCTAGTCGACCATCGAATATATCGAAGAGACAAGGCGCGATCTACAAACATCACATTACGCGCAGGCTATTCTGTTGCCTTCAGGGGGGGATTCACGCCGCTCCGCACCTGCGATGGACCAGTCCCAGCAATCCTAGTCCAAGTCCGAACATGGTAAGTGGAGGGTTCCGGAACCGCAACGGGGAAGGGAACTGACGAGTTCGGCCACAGCGCACCTGTCAGCATCGCGGGCCCGTAGATGGAGTGAAGGCTGAACGTGACTGCGAAGCTTGTTGGCAAGCCGTTCTCACTTCTGGTCAACTCATAGATGTGGAACGAGCCCTTGGGGGTGTTGCTGGGACTGAGGCCGCCCGAGAAGGAAAAATTCAAATATGGACGCCCTGAAGGGGCGTTAAATTGACTGGTGGCGTTCGAATATTCGCCTGGCGCCAGCGCACTACCGTCACCGGACGCGAAGCCGCCGTTCCAACCGCCGACCCGTCATCGATGTCAATCGGCCAGGAGACGTCCTTCGCCGATTCGCTTGTTGAGTATCAGGTGCTGGCTACTGGGAATGTCAGGTAATAATATTCGTCATTGGGCACCGATGGGCTTGATGACAGTCACGGAACAGGAAGAAAGCCGTTGTCGCTTTTACTCTTGTTTCCGGCCTGATCATCCCGACCTTCCTCAATAGATTATCCAGAAAGTACGCCGATGCTGAACGTGATCAGGGATTTGATGCGCCCCCCGGCCGGGATGGCGTTCGACTTCAGCCAGCCGGCGGGAGAAGCCGCGCTGGCGCCGCCGGATGGCATTTCCTGGCGGGTGTTCGCCAATCCGGTCTCGCTGTTCGTCGGCGGCGTGACGGCGGTGTTGCTTGAGCTGGCGGAGCCGTCGGTGCGGTCCGGCGTGTGGGATCACAGCAGCTTCGAGCGCGATCCCGGCACGCGGCTGCGGCGCACCGGTTTCGCGGCGATGATGACCGTCTACGGCCCGCGCTCGGCGGCGGAGCAGCTGATCGCGCGCGTGGTGCGGGTCCATGGCCATGTCGAGGGCACCACGCCCGATGGCGTCGCCTACCGCGCCAACGATCCGCGCCTGCTGGACTGGGTGCATGCGACCGCCGGCTTTGGATTCACCGAGGCCTATCACCATTACGTCCAGTCCTTGTCGGCGGCCGAGAAGGATGTCGCGTTCGCCGAAACCGAGGCTTCCGCCGTGCTGTATGGCGCCACCGGCGCGCCGCGCTCGTGGGCGGCGTGGGAGGCGTTGCTGGCCAAGACCGCGCCCGGGCTTGAGGGTTCGGACATTCTCGCCGACTTCATGCGGATCATGGCGGAGGCGCCGATCCTTCCGGCGCCAATGCGCTGGCTGCAGCGATTGCTGGTGCGCGCCGCGGTGCAGATCACGCCCGAGCCGGTGCGCTCGCTGCCGCAGTTGCGCGGTCGCGGCCTGCGCTTCGGTGAGGCGGCGCTGGTGCGCGCACTGGCGCGGGCTGCGGCGCTGTTGCCGCTGCACGATGCGCCGCCGGCACAGGCCGCGCGTCGACTGGCGACTTTCGACCGCAAGAAATGATGCACTGCAAGAAACGAGCGGGTCGCTGAAAAGCATTTTTCCGGCCCAAAGGCTGCGTAGGATCCCGCGTATTTTTCTCGTCTAATTGTAGGACTAATCCTATGTTTCCCTTACTCAGGCCAGTTTTTTACAGCTGAGTGACTGTTTCCCCTATGGCAGCAAGGACTTAGCGCGACTAGCAAACATATATTGACCGCCGACATTGTTTTTGCAGTGCAACAATTTCGTGCTTTAGCGATAATGTGTGCATTTTTACCATGCTACGATTTGATAGCGGTTACTGTGAATCGCGGCCGTCATGCGGCTTCAACGATCCTTAAGGGGGTAATATGATTCGAATTAAATCTTTGGTAGCAGCAAGTGCGCTGGCGGTAGTGGCGCTGGCGTCGGGTGTGGCCAGCGCGGCGGACGTGAGCAAAGTCGAAACGCTGTCGCTGGTTTCCGGCACCAAGTTCTTTGGTCACGACTTCGATGTGGCGGCGGTAGGCGACACCTTTGTCGACCGTTACAACTTCTCGACGGTTGGCGACGTAACGCTGGGTGCCATCGTTTCGGCGTTCACCAATCCTGCGCTGCACGATGCGATTTCCATCAGCAATTTCCAGGTGTATAACTCGGCTGGCTTCGCATTGATCGGCGATCAATTGGCGACGGGCGCGGCTGATGTATGGTCGGCCGCCAGTACCGGTGCTTTCGGCGCCGGTAACTACTACGTGCTGGTCACCGGTTCGTTGCTGTCGACTGCGGCCACGTCGTACGCCGGCACCTTGAACATCACTCCGGTTCCAGAGCCGGAAACCTATGCCATGCTGGCGGTGGGTCTGGGTCTGATCGGCTTCGCTGGTCGTCGTCGCAATCAAAAAGCAAAAAAACTCGGCTAATCTAGCGTCGTTGCCGATTCCGCGCCTGAGAGCATGCAGGCGCGGTATCTGTGCCGCCGACTGCGGCAAACTTTTCCCGTTGCACTCCAAATCAATGAATGCTATATTCGCAGCAAGGATTGGTAACGTTTCCAATCCGGCTGTCGCTCACCTCACGTCTCTTCGCCCCGCGAAGTTGCCGGCGCCTTGGGCGGCGCCGGCTTTTTTGCCGGGCTTGGCCCAACAGGGCGCGACAGGATGTCAAAACGCATGAGAACACGGTAAGATCAAGCACCACCATATATGCAAGCGCCGGGGCACATCGGCGCGCAAGGAGACTGGATGTACAAGCAAAGTAGCGGCGCCGCGCGGATCGCGTGGACCTTGCTGGCGACAGCCGCGTTCGCCGTGGCGGGGCACAGCGAGGCGGCCGCCGTGGCCACCGCGCCCAAGGCCGAGGTGATGCACTGGTGGACCTCCAGCAGCGAATCGGCCGCCGTGCGCAAGTTCGCCGAGGCCTACCGCGCCGCCGGCGGCGTCTGGGGCGATACCGCGATCGCCGGCGCCGACCAGGCCAAGGCGGTCGCCATCAACCGCATCGTCGGCGGCAATGCGCCGACCGCCGCCCAGTTCAACACCACCAAACAATTCCGCGACCTGATCGACCAAGGCTCGCTCAACAACGTCGACGACATCGCCATCCGCGACCGTTGGGACCAGCTGATGCCGGCGCCTATCCTGGACGTCATCAAGGTCAAGGGCCACTTCTACGCCGTGCCGGTCGACATCCACATGTCGACCTGGATCTGGTACTCGAAGGCGGCGTTCAAGAAAGCCGGCATCGTCAAGGAGCCGGCCACGCCGGACGAACTGTTCGCGGCGCTGGACAAGCTGAAGGCGGCCGGCCTGGTCGGCCTGGCGCACGGCGGCCAGCCATGGCAGGAGAACATCCTGTTCCAGGCCATGCTGGCCAACGTCGGCGGCAAGGAGCTGTATCTGCAAGTGTTGCGCGACCGTTCGCCCAAGGCGATCAATTCCGAGGCGTTCAAGAAAGTGCTGCTGGCCTTCAAGCGCCTGCAGACCTACGTCGACGCCGGCTCGCCCAACCGCAACTGGAACGATGCCACCGCAATGCTGATCAACGGCCGCGCCGGGGTGCAGATCATGGGCGACTGGGCCAAGGGCGAGTTTGCCGCCGCCAAGCAGTCGGCCGGCAAGGACTTCGGCTGCATCGCCGGCCTCGGTCCGAACGTGCCTTATCTGATCCAGGGCGACGCCTTCGTGTTCCCGAAAACGAACAACCCGGACGCGGTGCGCGCGCAAAAGCTGCTGGCCACCACCATGCTGGCGCCGACCGCGCAGCTGGAGTTCAACAAGCTCAAGGGCGCGCTGCCCATCCTCAGCAACGTCGATGCGTCGACGATGGACTTGTGCGCGCAGGCCGGCATGGCGATCATGAAGGACAAGACGCGCGCGGTCGGCATGATCGAAGTGTTCCTGACGCCGGACCAGAACGGTGCCTTGCAGGATGTGCTGACCACGTTCTGGAATACCCGCATGCCGGTGGAGAAAGCGCAGAAAAGCATCGCGTCGGCCTTGCAGGACTGAATGATCGCCGGCCGCGCATCACCGGCTTCATGTCGGAGTTGGACGCTTCGGGTGTCGCTTGCGCCACCGCCGGCGGGGTAAATCGGCGTAAAAAACAGGGTATGCGCAGCTTGCATGCTCTTTTTTTGTAGTATATTGGAAACGATTCCATAAACGGAGACGGGATGCTTACAAGAAAATTGTTCGGATGCGCCAGCTTCGCCGCGATGCTGCTGGCGGGGGCCGTCCAGGCACAGACGGCGTTGCCGATGCTGCATACCGAAGGCACCAGGTGGCTGGCGGCCGACGGTGCGCAGCCGGCGCTGCGCGGCGTCAATCTGGGCAATTACCTGATCCAGGAATTCTGGATGATGGGGCAGGGCAGCGCCGGTATCGACGACCAGTGCAAGCTGGAGGCCGTGCTGGACAAACGCTTCGGCTACGCGGAACGCGAGCGCCTGTACGCGCTGTATCGCGACAACTGGATCAAGCCGCGCGACTGGGACATGCTGCCCAAGCTGAACCTGAACCTGGTGCGCCTGCCGTTCATCTACAGCGTGGTCGAAGACGAAAAGAATCCGCGCCACCTGCGCGCCGACGCCTGGAAGTATCTGGACAACGCCATCGACGAAGCCGAGAAGCGCGGCATCTATGTGATCCTCGATCTGCACGGCGCCGTCGGCAGTCAGGGCTGGGAGCATCACAGCGGCTGCGCCGGCAAGAACAAATACTGGGACACGCCGGAATACCAGCAGCGCACCATCTGGCTATGGCGGCAGATCGCCGCGCGCTACAAGGATCGCGGCGCCGTCGCCGGTTACAGCATCCTGAATGAGCCGTGGGGCACCACGCCGGAAAACCTGGCCGTGGTCATGGGCACGCTGTACCAGGAAATCCGCGCCGTCGACCAGAACCACGTCATCATCCTGCCGGGCCACAGCAAAGGTATCGACGCCTACGGCAAGCCGTCCGAGCACGGCATGAAGAACGTCGCCTTCGAGATGCATCCGTATCCGGGCCACTTCGGCTGGGGCAAGCCGGGCGTCGACGTGCACCGCGACTGGCTGACCTGTTCGGCCAGCGGCGCGGGCAGCGGCGACAATGTCTGCAAATGGAAGACCAAGCTCGATGGCCTGGACACCGCCTTTTTCGTCGGCGAGTTCCAGCCGTGGGCCTTCCTGGGGCCGGAGCTGGGCGGCCAGGTCACGCGCGTCACCTACGACACCTACGTCGCCAACGGCTGGGCCACGACGGCTTGGGCCTATAAGCTGGTCAGCAACCAGGGCGGCCAGGGCACGGGCACCTGGGGCTTGGTGACCAACGCGCCCGGCGCCACCATTCCCAAACTCGATTTCAACAAGGCCTCGCTGGCCGACATCGAAAAACTATTCCGCCTGTTCGGCAGCGTGCCGTATCAACCGCAGCAAACCGCCATCAAGTGGATGAACGCCCCAGTACCGCCTACCCCCTTCGCTAAATAATATGACCATGATTCCTACCGACCTGCCTACGGCGATCAAGCGCTCCGACTTTGCCGGCGACTTCCTGTGGGGTGTCTCCACCTCGGCCTATCAGATCGAAGGCGCGGCCGCCGTCGATGGCCGCGTGCCGTCGATCTGGGACACCTTCAGCGCCACCCCCGGCAAGATCCGCGACGGCTCCACCGGCGCCGTCGCCTGCGACCACTATCACCGCTGGGAGGAGGACCTGGACCTGGCCCAGGCCATGGGCATGAACGCCTACCGCTTCTCGATCGCATGGACCCGCATCTTCAACGGCGTGGACGCCGAGCCGAACGCGAAGGGACTGGCGTTCTATTCGAAGCTGGTCGATGGCATGCTGGCGCGCGGCCTGCAACCGTGGTGCACGCTGTACCACTGGGATCTGCCGCAGTATCTGGAAGACCAGGGCGGCTGGGCCAATCGCGCCACCATCGACGCCTACCTGCATTACGTCGATGTGATGACCAAACACCTGGGCGATCGCATCAAGCACTGGATCACCCACAACGAGCCGTGGTGCACGGCGATGCACGGCAACTGGGACGGCATGCACGCGCCGGGCAACAAGAGCCTGCCGCTGGCGCTGCAGGTCTGCCACAACGTGCTGGTGTCGCACGGCCGCGCGGTGCCGCTGATCCGCGCCAATGTGCCGGGCGCGAAGGTCGGCATCGCCTTGAGCCTGCATCCGGTCAAGGCGGCCAGCGACAGCGTGGCCGACAAGGAAGCGGTGGTGCGCCACGACGTGCTGCGCAACCGCTGGTTCCTCGATACCTTGTATGGACGCGGCTATCCGGAGCTGGCGCTGCAACTGGTCGGCGAGGACGCGCCGAAAGTGGAAGCGGGCGACATGGAAGCCATCGCGGTGCCGTGCGATTTCCTCGGCGTGAACTACTACTTCCCGGAAGAGGTCATCGATGCGCCGGAGGAGTATCCGCTGCGCACCCGCATCGTCTATCCGCAGGACCGCCAGCGCACCGACTTCGGTTGGGAGGTGTCGCCGGAGGGATTGGTGGAGTTGCTGGCGCGTGTGGCGCGCGACTATCCGACCGGCGATTTGTACGTGACCGAGAACGGCTCGTCCTATGACGATCACCTCGACGCCGACGGCGCCGTCAACGACACCGCGCGCCGCGACTACCTGATCCGCCATCTGGCTGCGATGCGCGACGCCATCGCGGCCGGCGGCAATATCAAGGGTTACTTCGCCTGGAGCCTGTTGGATAACTTCGAATGGGCGGAGGGCTATCTGCGCCGCTTCGGCCTGACCTACATCGACTACCCGACGCAACGCCGCATCCTCAAACAGAGCGGCCAGTGGTACAGCGCCTTCGTGCGTGGCGCAATCTAATAATCAAGAATCAAGAACGGAGACTGAATGAAAACCACCCACAACCACATTCTGCGCCGCGCCGTGCTGGCCGCCACCCTGGCCATCGGCGCGAACGTCATCGCCGCGCCGGCCGCCAAGCCGCTGGCCGACTGGCCGCACATCACCAGCGCCGTCAAGCAGGACAAGGCGATGGAAGCGCGCATCAAGCAGATCGTGGCCGGCATGACGCTGGCGCAGAAGGTCGGCCAGATGACGCAGCCGGAAATCAAATTCAGCACGCCGGAAGACATCCGCAAATACTACATCGGCTCCGTGCTGAACGGCGGCGGCAGCTGGCCGAACGGGAACAAGCACGCGTCGGCCGCCGATTGGGTCAAGCTGGCCGACGCCTATTACGACGCGTCGATGAACACCGACATGAAAGTGCAGATCCCGGTCATCTGGGGCATCGACGCCATGCACGGCAACTCCAATATGTACGGCGCCACGCTGTTCCCGCATAACATCGGCCTGGGTGCGGCCAACGATCCGAAGCTGATCGGCGAAATGGCCAAGTCGGTCGCCAAGGCGGTGCGCGCCACCGGCATCGACTGGGTGTTCGCGCCGACGCTGGCGGTGGTGCGCGACGATCGCTGGGGCCGCACCTACGAAAGCTTCTCGGAAGATCCCGCCATCGTCAAGGCGTACGCCGGCGTCTACGTCAAGGGCCTGCAGGGCAATCTGAAGGACGACAGCACCGTGGTCGCCACCGCCAAGCACTTCGTCGGCGACGGCGGCACGGCCGAAGGCAAGGATCGCGGCGAGAACCAGTCCACCATGGCGGAGATGATCAACATCCACGCCCAAGGCTACTACCCGGCGCTGCAGGCGGGCGTGCAGACGGTGATGGCCTCCTTCAACAGCTGGAACGACGTCAAGGGCGGCACCAACCACGGCAAGATGCACGGCAGTAAAGAGCTGCTCACCGACGCCCTGAAAACCAAGATGGGCTTCGACGGCCTGGTGGTCAGCGACTGGAACGCGATCACCGAAGTCCCCGGCTGCGCCGAAGACAGCTGCGCCGCCTCGATCAACGCCGGCGTCGACCTGGTGATGGTGCCGGAGAAGTGGAAGTCCTTCATCGCCAACACCATCGCCCAGGTGGAGAAGGGCGAGATCCCGATGTCGCGCATCGACGACGCGGTGACCCGCATCCTGCGCGTCAAGTTGCGCGCCGGTCTGTTCGACGGCAAGAAGCCGTCGCAGAACGCCTACGCCGGCAAGCAGGAAGCGCTGGTATACCGCGACCTGGCGCGCCAGGCGGTGCGCGAGTCGCTGGTGCTGTTGAAGAACAACGGCGGCGTGCTGCCGCTGGCGCGCGGCAAGAAGATCCTGGTGGTCGGCAAGAGCGCCGACAGCATGATGAACCAGTCGGGCGGCTGGTCGCTGACCTGGCAGGGCACCGACAACAAGAATAGCGACTACACGGTAGGGGACACAATCCTGGCCGGCATCCAGGACGCCGTCGGCAAGGATAACGTCAGCTTCAGCGAGAACGCCGCCGACGTCGATGTGAGTAAATTCGATGCGGTGATCGCCGTCATCGGCGAGACGCCGTATGCGGAAGGCGACGGCGACATCGGCCCATCCGGCACGCTGCGTCTGTCGGGCCGTCATCCGGAAGACCTGGCGGTGCTGAAGGCGGTGTCGGGCAAGGGCAAGCCGGTGGTGACGGTGCTGGTGACCGGCCGGCCGCTGTACGCCAACGACATCATCAACCTGTCGGACAGCGTCGTCTCGGCATGGCTGCCGGGCACCGAGGGCAAGGGCGTGTCCGATGTCCTCTTCCGCAAGGCGGACGGCAAGGTCAATGCGGACTTCCGCGGCAAGTTGTCGTTCTCCTGGCCGAAGTCGGCCTGCCAGTCGCCGCTGAACGTCGGCGACGCCGCGTATGATCCGCTGTTCAAGTACGGCTACGGCCTGACTTACGCCAGCAAGGCCAACGTGCCGGCGCTGGACGCGGGCGTCCCGGCCGGCGGCTGCGGCACCACCACGTCGATGCCGGTGTATAACCCGTCCGACCGTTCGACCTATGCGCTGTCGGTCAACAGCGGCGGCAAGGACGTAGCGCTGGGCGCCGATTTGAACGCGGTGTTCAACCTGCCGACCGTCAAAGTCGAGACCGCGCAGATCAACACGCAGCAGGACGCCAAGCGCCTGACCTGGACCGGCGCCGCCAAATTGTCGGCGACGGCGGCGCAGGCGCAGCGTGTGCCGGCGGTCGCCAGCACTGACGGCGCGCTGCAATTTGATGTTATTGTGTCGGCTGCGCCGCAGGGCAAGGTCAGCGTCGGCATGGAAACCGTGGAACTCGACGCCAGCGTCGTGTTCCAGCGATTGGTGGGCAAGGGCAAGCAGACGATCAAGATCCCGCTGTCGTGCTTCAGCGCCAAAGGTCTTCCGCTGACCGCCCTCAGCACGCCGTTCAGCGTCTCCGCCGATGCGCCGTTCGCCGCGACGTTCGCCAACATCCAGCTCGTTGGCGGCGCCGCCAAGGACAAGGACGCGCTGGCATGCGGCGACTTTAAATAAAACCAGGAGAAAATAAAAGCATGGAACACTATTCCCAAGCTGCCCCGATTTCGGGCAGCCCGGCGCAGGCTGGTGGCAACACCGTCCCGCTGATCATCGTCACCATCCTGTTCTTCATGTGGGGTTTGCTGACCTCCCTGAACGACGTCTTGATCCCGCACCTGAAGGCGGTCTACACGCTGACTTATGTGCAGGCGATGCTGGTGCAGTTCTGCTTCTTCGGCGCGTACTTCATCGTCTCGCTGCCGGCCGGTATGCTGATCAAGAAGATCGGCTACCAGAAGGGCGCCGTCGCCGGCCTGACCATCGCCGCCGCCGGTTGCGCGCTGTTCTATCCGGCGGCCACCACCGGCTACACGCTGTTCCTGATCGCCTTCTTCGTGCTGGCGGGCGGGATCACGATCCTGCAGGTCGCGGCCAATCCCTACGTGACGGTGCTGGGCGATGCGCAGACGGCGTCGAGCCGCCTGACGCTGACCCAGGCCTTCAACTCGCTGGGCACCACCGTGGCGCCGGCGCTGGGCGGCATGCTGATCCTGTCGGGCGTGGTGCTGAACGCGTCCGACCTGGCGCTGCTGCCGGCGGCGGAGCAGGCGGCCTACCACGCCAAGGAAGCGGCCAGCGTGCAGGGCCCGTATCTGGTGCTGGCGTTCGCGCTGGTGGCGCTGGCGGTGTTGTTCGCGTTCGCGCGCCTGCCGAAGATCGTCGACGCCGAGCAGCCTGGCGGCGAGACCGCCGGCTGGTCGGCCGTGCTGCATCATCGTCACCTGGTGCTGGGCGCGATCGCGATCTTCCTGTATGTCGGCGGTGAAGTCAGCATCGGCAGTTTCCTGATCAACTTCCTGGGCGAATCGCACGTGGCCGGCCTGTCGCCGGCCGACGCGGCGCCGTTCGTCAGCTACTACTGGGGCGGCGCGATGGTGGGCCGCTTCATCGGTTTCGCGGTGATGCGCAAGGTCAGCCCGGGCAAGGCGCTGGCGTTCAATTCGGCGGCGGTGATCGCGCTGGTGCTGCTGGCGATCTTCGGCAGCGGCCATCTGGCGATGTGGGCGATCCTGGCGGTCGGCCTGTTCAACTCGATCATGTTCCCGACCATCTTCTCGATGGCGCTGAACAAGCTGGGTCCACTGACGGGCCAGGGTTCGGGCGTGCTGTGCATGGCGATCGTCGGCGGCGCGCTGGTGCCGTTCGCGCAAGGCCTGCTGGCCGACACGGTCAGCGTGCAGATGTCGTTCCTGATTCCGGCCGCGTGCTACACCTTCATTCTGTACTTCGGCCTGAAATACGCCGGCATGTACTCGGAAAAGTAATCTCGCCGCTGCGACGAAAAAGCTCCCTGCGGGGTAATGCCGTTCAGTTAAGACTGAACGGCATTTTTATTTTATTGGTTGTAAACATCGGCAATCGCTGTTAACCTGCGTCGCGATGATCGACGACGCTCTCCATTTCCTCGCTAACGGTCTGGAGTCTCCTGATTGGAGGCGACTGGGTCAACACTTGCCATTTGAGTGGATTGAGGAAGCCGTTGTGTGCACGCATGCAGTGAGCATTCGCCACCGTCGGCTGCCGGCGGAGCAAGTTGTGTGGCTTGTTGTCGCGCTGGCGCTTTATCGGCACAAGTCGATTGGTGAAGTCCTGGATGATTTGGGCTTGGCATTGCCGGATAAAGAGCAG
>NZ_JAADJT010000026.1 GCF_011090165.1 Duganella aceris | reverse complement strand
AGGACCGTGAAACAACTCTGCGCCGATGATAGTGCTGCAACCAGTGTGAAAGTAGGTTATCGTCAAGCTAGTTATATTAAAAAAGCCCGCTCAGTGATCTGAGCGGGCTTTTTTTCGTCTGTCATCGGCGTGTAACGTATTGTAGCTAGACTTGCCCTTTTTCCAATTGAGGGCTCCCAGCATGAACAAATATTCCTTATTGTCGCTCGCCGTGTTTTCCGTCCTGGCGGGGTGTGGTGGAGACAGCAGCGACAATGCGCCAGCCAAACCGTCGATCACCGGCGTGTTCCTGGATGGCGCGGTGGAGAACCTGGACTATGTCGCCGGCACCGCCGCCAAGTCCAGCACAACCGCCAAGGGCGAGTTCACATGCTATGCTGGCGACACCGTCAGCTTCAGCATTGGCGGGATCGCGCTGGGCAGCGCCGCTTGCGCCGCCACCATCACGCCGCTGCAACTGGCCGGCGTCACCGACATCAAGGACGCCAAAGTGGTCAACCGCCTGCTCGCCCTGCAACTGCTGGATGACGACAGCGACCCATCCAATGGCATCAAGCTGACCGCCGAGGTGAAAACCGCGCTGGCCGCCAAGAGCGCCGACTTCACGGCCGCCGCCGCCGCCTTCAACACCGCGCTGGGCGCCAACCTGACCGCCGCCGGCGCCAAGTACGTCGCCCGCAGCGTCGACGACAGCCGCCGCGCGCTGGTGCGCGAGCACTTCGAAGACACGCTGGCCTCCAAGGTCGGTACGCCGGTCAACGAGACGTTCAGCCAGACCACGCCGCTGGGCGCCGTCGCCGTCACCGTGACGCGCTACCAGATGCAGGCGGCCAGCAGTTTCTACATTCCGTACGAGGGCAGCAACGCCAAGGTGAAGGAGGAGTTCCCGCTGGGCTTCCTGCCATCCTACGGTTCGTCGATCGCCTTCAAGGGCACCAACGCCAACGGCGACATGGAGTTCTACGGCCTGACCGACCGTGGCCCGAACGGTGACGGCCCGAACCTGCCGGCCTTGAGCGGCGGCGGCGTCACCGGCGCCAAGATCTTCCCGTCGCCAAGCTTCGCGCCGGCCTTCGGCGTGATCACGGTCGGCAAGAACGGCGCGGTGCTGATCTCATCGACGCCGATCAAGGTATCGGCCAGCGTCAACGCCTCCGGCTTGCCGGTGGCGCCCGGCGCGGTCGGCAACTCGTCCGAGCTGCCGGTCATGGATGTGATGAAGTACGACGCCAACAGCAAGGCCACCTTCAACGCCGGCGGCCTCGACAGCGAGGCCATCGTGGTCGACAAGAAGCGCAACGTGCTGTGGGTGTCCGACGAGTACGGTCCGTTCATCGTCAAGATCGATCCGGCCACCGGCATCATCCTCAACAAGTACGCGCCGGGCAGCGGCCTGCCGGATATCTTCCTGAAGCGGCGCGCCAATCGCGGCATGGAAGGCCTGGCGCTGGACACCAGCACCGACAAGCTGCACGGCTTCCTGCAAAGCCCGCTGACCGACGGCAACGCGAGCTATTCGGTGACCGGCAAGAGCGAGGCGATCGAACGCTTCGCGCGCTTCACGCGCTGGATGGAATTCGATCCGACCACCGGTACTTCGGGCAAGATGTACGCCTATCCGCTGGACGCGGCCGACTACCAGGACGGCCGCACCGGCAACGCCAAGCTGGGCGACGTGGTCGCGCTGGGCAACGGCAAGTTCATCGTGATCGAGCAGGGCGCGGCGCCGAGCGGCAAGGTGTTCAACAAGCTGATGCTGGTGGAGATCGGCAGCGCGACCAATATCGCGGCCGCCGGCTACAACGTCACCACGTCCGACCTGGAGAAGAGCAGCATGGGTGGCGTGGCGGTCAACGGCGCCGACTGGAAATCGGTGACGACGCTGAAGAAAACCCTGCTGCTGGATCTGAACGCGATCGGTTGGCTGGCCGAGAAGGCGGAGGGCTTGACCATCGTCGACGGCAACACGCTCGCGCTGGCCAACGACAACGACTTCGGCATGAAGACCAAGGTCTACACCGCCGCCGGCGTGGCGGTGGAGGATGCCGATGTCACCAAGTGCAATATCGATGCGAGCGGCGCCATCATCACCAGCAGCAGCGCAGGCTGTACCGCCGGGAACACGATCCGCGTCGCGCGCGGCACCGACGCCGAACGCCCTAGCCGCCTGTGGCTGATCAAGTTCACCAAGGCGCTGAACACGTTCTAAGAATCAAAGGCGGGCCGGTTGCGAAACCGCCCGCCTTGTTTAATGTGCCGCGTTCTGCTCGGCGATCAGCTTGGCGATTTGCGAATCGGTCTTCACCGGTTCGATCAACAGCACCTGCTGGCGGTTGATCTGCATGCGGTCCGGATTGTGCGCTTCGCCACCGCGCTTGACCAGCACACTGGTGACCGCCCTGGTTTCCGGATTCTGCCGCCCCTGGATGTAGAACACATCGCGCAGCGTCACGTAGTCGCTGCCGCCTTCCTCCATTTTCCCGAAGAACATCTGGCCGTTCATCAGCGCCACCGCCTGGTAAGGCGTGTCGAGCCTAGGCGCCTTGTGGCCGAAGGCGATGGCGCATGCGGCGACGGCGAGCGTCACGGTGGCGATGGCCGTGACGACGGCGGCTATTTTCTGCATGATTACTCCCGGTTGATCCAAATGCCGCGCAGCTTATCAGCTTCGCGCGGCCGCGCACAGCCATCGGGCGCTGTAACAACGGCGTCACAAGCTTGTCATAATTTTATGGGATATTGGAAGTTTGCTCACATCACAAACGGGACAAACCATGCAGCTCGCCTTGCCGAAATCCTCCTCCGCCATTCAATTCTTGCTGTTGGTCGCGGCGCTGCCGGTCGCCGCATCGGCAGCTGATTTTACGATCAACGGCGCCGGCACCACCGCGCAAACGCTGACCGCAGGGCAGAGCGGCAACATCGCCGCCGGCGGTTCGCTGACGGTGGGCGGCAGTGGGGTTGCGGTGACGGTGTCCGGCGCTAACGTTCAGCTGAACAACCTGGGCACCATCAATCAGACCGGCTCCGGCCGCGCCATCCGCGACGACAGCGCCGTGACCAGCCTGGTGATCAACAACGGTAGCGCGAGCAACAGCGCCGCGTTGATACAGACGGCCGACGCCGATGTGATCCAGATGAACAAGGGCAAGTCCGGCGTGACGCTGAATAACTATGGCTCGATGATTTCGCTCAACGCCACCAGCGGCGGCCAGGCGGTGGACTTCAACGCGATCAGCTCCGGCACCAACGTGGTCAACAACTTTGCCGGCGCGCTGCTGAAGGCCGTCAAGGCGGACGCGGTCCGCACCGGCGTGAACGGCGTGGTGAACAACTCCGGCACCATCATCTCCGTGACCGCCGGCGGCGACAGCAACGACGGTATCGATATGCAGAACAATTCCGGCGCGCAGATCGTCAACGGCGCCACCGGCCTGATCGAAGGCGGCCGTCATGGCATCACCGGCGGCCAGCTGGATGCGTCGTCGACCTTCGTGGTCAACGTGATCAACCAGGCCGGCGGCGTCATTCGCGGCATCGACGGTTCCGGCATCAACCTGGATGGCTTCAACAGCAAGCAATCGGCACTCATCGTCAACCACGGCACCATCAGCGGCAACGGCGTGACCGGTGACGGCGACGGCCTCGATGTGGACGGCATCGCCAACATCACCAACACCGGCATCATCCGCTCGGTCAACGCCTTCAGCGCAGCGGGCGCGGGTCTGGCCTTCAGCGAAGGCATCAGCGTCGGCGGCGGTACCATTGACAACTCGGGCACCATCGAGGGCTTGGTCAACGCCGGCAACACCAACGCGGTCGGACGCGGCATCACGCTGGCCGGCAACGACATCAGCGGCAGCAACGGCCTGCGCGAAGGCCTGTACGGCAACGCCATCATCACCAACCAGACCGGCGGCCTGATTCGCGGCCAGAGCGATTCCGCCATTGTCGCCGTCGGCGCGGCCAGCGGCTTCAAGGTCAGCATCACCAACCAGGCCGGCGCCTCCATCGTCGGCGGCGGCAGCGTCAATGCCGCGATCAAGACCGGCGCCGACAACACCGTCATCGTCAACGCCGGCATCATCAACGGCAGCAGCAGCGGCAAGGCGATCGAGATGGGCAGCGGCAGCAACAGCCTGACCATCACCGGCGGCGTCATCACCGGCAGCATCAACGGCGGCAGCGGCGGCGCGAATACCATGGCGGTCAATCCGGGCGCGGGCAACAGCTTCGCTTACGCCGGTGCGATTTCCAACTTCAGCAAGGTCGAGATCCAGAGCGGCGATGTCAGCTTCTCCGGCGTCAGCAGCTACACCGGCGCGACGCAGCTGAGCGGCGGCACGCTGACGCTGGTCGGCGCCAACCGCCTGTCCGCCGACAGCGCGCTGCTGCTGAACGGCGGCACGCTGCGCCTGACGAACGCCGGCGGCGCCAACGGCCAGAGTTTCGCCAGCCTGTCGCTGAGCGACGACTCGTCGGTGCTGCTGGGCGGCTCGTCGCTGACCTTCGGCGCGCTGGGCGCCATCGTCGGCGGCAAGACGCTGTCGTTCACCGAGGCGGCATCTGGCGCCTACGCCTTCCGCCTGTTGGGCGATTACTCGTCGGACGCCGCCTTCCTGCTGCTGGTCGGCGCCACGCACATCGACGGCCTGGCCGCCCGCTACAGCTTCGACGGTACCTACACTTCGATCACCGCCGTGCCAGAGCCAACCACCTATGCGATGCTGTTTGCCGGACTGGGTCTGGTGGCGGCGATCGCACGCCGCCGCGCGGGGAAATCGCCGGCCGCCTAAGCGCTGCCTTTGCTGATCGATTCGCCGTCTTCCTTGCGCAAGGTCCAGAAGGTCAGCGACGACAGCAGCGTCAACACCGCCAGCGCGATGAAAGCGTGGTGCAGCGCCGAGGTCAGCGCCAGCCGGTTGGACTGCGGCAGGTCGCCGAGGAACCAGCCGGTGATCAGCGAGCCGGTGGCCAGCCCGAAGCTGGCCGACAGCTGCTGCATCGAGCTGGCGATGGTGCTGGCCATGCTGGAATCGGCGCTGTCGACATCGGCGTAGGCGATGCTGTTCATGCTGGAGAACTGCAGCGAATTGAAGAAGCCCAGGCACAGGCTGATCATCACGATGGCGATGATCGGCGTGCCTTGCTGGACGAAGCTGTACATGCTGATGGTCAGGCCGATCAGCACCGTGTTGACGGTCAGGACCTGGCGATAGCCGAAGCGCGCCAGCACCCGCACCGAGATGAACTTCATGCCCATCGCGGCGGCGGCGGACGGCATCATCAGCAAGCCCGATTGCCAGGCCGGCAGGCCAAGGCCCAGCTGGTACAGCAGCGGCAGCAGGAAGGGCAGGCCGCCGACGCCGATGCGCGTGACAAAGCCGCCGCCGACCGAGACGCGGAAGGTGCGGATCTTCAGCAGCGCCAGGCGCAGCAGGGGAAACGGCGCATCCTTGGCGTGCCACACATAGGCCGCCAGCAGGCAGCAGGCGATCAGCAACAGCACCGCCGCCGAGGTCACATCCAGCTTGTGTTCGCCGAACACCTCCAGCAGCCATGACAGCAGCGCGATCCCGGTACCGAACAAGACCAGGCCGATCATGTCCAGCGGACGCACGCCGTCGCCGCGATAGTCCGGCATGTAGCGGTGCGCGAGGTAGATCGCCGCCACGCCGACCGGCACGTTGACGAAGAAGATCTCGCGCCACGACATCCAGTGCACGATCAGGCCGCCGACCGTGGGACCGAGCAGGGGGCCGATCAGCGCCGGGATGATCACGAAGTTCATCGCCGACAGCAGCTCGCTCTTGGGGAAGGTGCGGATGATGGCCAGCCGTCCGACCGGCATCATCATCGCCGCGCCGATGCCCTGCAGCAGCCGCGCCGCGACCAGCATCGGCGAGTTGACCGAGAGCCCGCACAGCACCGAGGCGACGGTGAAGATGGCGATGGCGCTCATGAAGACGCGCCGCGTGCCGAAGCGGTCGGCCATCCAGCCGCTGATCGGAATGGCGACGGCGAGGCTGAGGATGTAGCTGGTGACCACGGCTTTCAAGCTGAGAGGCGTGACGTTCAGGCTGGCCGCCATGGCGGGAATCGCGGTGTTGACGATGGTGGAGTCCAGCTGCTCCATGAAGAGCGCGGTGGCTACCACCCAGGGCAGATAGGTCTTGGCGGCGGATGGGTTCATGCCCCCGATTGTCACACAAAAGAAACCGGACGGTCATAAGCGCGTCACGTATCGGGCGTAACTTGCGCTCATGGACGCCAAACCTCCGGGACGCCGTACGTTTATCCGCCAGATGGCCGCATCGACCGCGCTGCTCGGCGCGGGCACCACGGGCCTGGGCGGCTGCACCAGCACCGCCGCTGGTTTCGACGAGGGCGCCGCCGCCGGCTTCCGGCACGGCGTGGCCAGCGGCGATCCGCTCAACGACCGCGTGATCCTGTGGACCCGCGTCACGCCGCATCGCGCCGATGCGGGGAGCGACATCGCGGTGCATTGGCAGATGGCGACCGATCCGGCGATGCGGACGCTGGTGGCGGGAGGCAGCGTGCTGGCCTCGGCGCGCCAGGACTACACGGTCAAGATCGATGCCGCCGGCCTGCTGCCGGGGCATGTCTACTATTATCAGTTCGCGGCCGATGGCCGGAAGTCGGTGGTGGGCCGCACCAAGACGCTGGCGCGGTCCGATGCGCGTCAGGTGCGGCTGGCGGTGTTCTCCTGTTCGAACTACCCGTCCGGCTATTTCAACGTCTACGCCGACGCGGCGCGCCAGGACGATATCGACGCCGCGCTGCACATCGGCGACTATATCTACGAATACGAAAGCACCGGCTACGCCTGCGAACATGCCGAGACGCTGGGCCGCGTGTCGGAGCCGCGCGACCTGCTGCTGCGGCTCGACGACTATCGCCGCCGCTATGCGCAGTATCGCTCCGATCCGGATTTGCAGGCGGTGCATGCGGCCATGCCCTTCATCGCGGTCTGGGACGACCATGAGCTGGCCGACGACACCTGGCGCGATGGATCGATCGATCACAAGGCCAGCGAGTTCGGTCCCTTCGCGCTGCGCAAGCAGGCGGCGATCACCGCGTATCACGAGTGGATGCCGATCCGTTTGCCGGATGCGGCGGCGCCGGACAAGATTTACCGCTCCTTCGATTTCGGCGGCGTGGTGTCGCTGCATATGCTGGATACGCGGGTGATCGCGCGCGACCAGCAGCTGATGCTGTCGTCCTATTACGACGAGAACAAGCGCTTCGATGCGGAGAAGTATCGACAGGACGTGTGCTCGCCGCGCCGGCAGATGCTGGGCCGCGAGCAAATGGAATGGCTGGAGGGACGCGTCAGGCAGTCGAGTGCGCGCTGGCAGATGCTGGGCCAGCAGGTGCTGATGGCGCGCATGGAGTATCCGGGCGCCGTGGTCATGGGCGAATGCAGCAGCAGCGACTACTGCGCGCTGAAGCAGCGCGCGGCGGCCGATCCGTCCTGCGTCAACGAGAAGGAACAGCGCTGGCTGGCCGCGCCGACCTTGCCCTGCTACCTGGATTCGTGGGACGGCTACCAGAGCGACCGCGAACAGGTGTTCGAGATGATGCGCCAGCACCGCAAGAACCTGGTGGTGCTCGCTGGCGATACCCACAACGCGTGGGCCAGCGATCTGCATGATGCGCAGGGTCGCCAGGTCGGCGTGGAATTCGCCACCGCGTCGGTATCGTCGCCGGGGATGGAGGGATCTTACCCGGGCCGCGATCCCGAGGACGTGGCCAGCATGATGGTCGATCTGATCGAGCCGCTGTACTACGCGCAGACCAGCAAGCGTGGCTACATGATCGTCACGGCCAGCCACGAGCAGGTGCGCTGCGACTGGCGCTTTGTGGACACGGTGTTCAAGCACGAGTTCACCGCCGCGACGGAGCGCAGCCTGCGCACGCGGGCGGGGCCGGGCAATCGCAGGATCGAGGAGTGCGGCGGCGCTTAAGGTGCGGCGGCGGGGTTGTCCCAGCGGTCTTCGAACATGATGTCGGCGAGCGGGCGGCGTTTGTCCCAACGCTCCAGTTCCAGCATCGGCGCGGTGTAGAACTCGTGCACCTGGCCGACGCACAGCACGGCGATGGGCTGGCTGCCATCCGGCATGCCGCAGATCTCGCGCAGCCGCTGCGGATCGAACATCGACACCCAGCCGGCGCCTATGCCTTCGGCGCGCGCGGCCAGCCAGAAATTTTGCAGCGCGCAGGAGGCGGAGGCGAGATCCATTTCCGGCATGGTGCGGCGGCCGAAGACGTATTCGTCGCGCTTGTCGATCAGGCCGACCACCAGCACCTCGGCGCAGGCGAGGATGCCTTCCACCTTGAGCTGCATGAATTCCTCTGCGCGCTTGCCCAGCGCTTCGGCGGTCTTGATGCGTTCTTCGTTCACGTGCTGGTGGATGCCCGCGCGCAGCGCGGGATCGCCGATGCGGATGAAGCGCCATGGTTGCATCAGGCCGACGCTGGGGCCGTTGTGGGCGGCTTCGATGAAGCGCCGCAGCTGGCCCGGTTCCAGCGGCCCCGGTTTGAAATGACGCACGTCGCGGCGTTCGCGGATGGCGCGGTAGACGCCTGCCATTTCGGCGTCGGTGAAGGCGTGCGGGTTCATGCTTTCAATGCGATCAAGGCGTCAAGCAAGGGCTGGGTGGCGTCGGCGATGCGATCCAGGCTGGCTTCGCGCAACGCGCTGGTGTCCACCGTATGGTCGGAGTTCAGGCCGGCCCAGCGCAGCAGCGCGGCGCTGGCTTGCGGCGTGTCGAACAGCCCGTGCAGATACGTGCCGAGGATCTGGTCGTCCGCCGAGCGCGCGCCTTCCGCGCGGCCTGCGATGATGAAGGCGGGCGTCGCCAGCGCGGCGCCGGTGGAGATGCCCATGTGGATCTCGTAGCCGCTGACGCTGGCGCCTTCCGCGTCGAAGGCGCAGACGCCTTCCACCTGCTCCAGCCGTTTGTCGCTCGTCATTTCGGTGCTCATGTCGAGCAGGCCGAGGGCGGGCGACTCGCCGGCCTTGCCCTCCATGCCCAGCGGATCGGTGACGCTGCGGCCCAGCATCTGGAAGCCGCCGCAAACGCCGATCACCTTGCCGCCGTAGCGCAGGTGGCGCGCGATCGCTTCCGGCCAGCCCTGGGCGCGCAGCCAATCGAGGTCGCCGCGCGTGTTCTTGCTGCCGGGGAGGATGATCAGGTCGGCGGCGGGGATGGCTTCGCCCTGGCGAACGAAACGCAGGTCGACGTCGGGATGGGCGCGCAGCGCGTCGAAGTCGGTGTGGTTGCTCATGCGCGGCAGGCTGGGCACCACGACGCGGAAGGCGCCGCGTTCGGCCTGCACCGCCTGCACCGCGTCTTCCGCATCGAGGAACAGGCCGTGCAGATATGGCAGCACCGCCAGCACCGGCTTGCCGGTCTGCCGCTCCAGCCATTCCAGGCCTGGCTCCAGCAGCTTGATGTCGCCACGGAAGCGGTTGATGACGAAGCCGATGGTGCGCGCGCGTTCGCTCTCCGACAGACAGGACAGCGTGCCGACCAGATGCGCGAACACGCCGCCGCGATCGATGTCCGCCACGATGATCACCGGGCAGTCGACTTTTTCGGCGAAGCCCATGTTGGCGATGTCGCGGTCGCGCAGGTTGATCTCGGCCGGACTGCCGGCGCCTTCGACGATGATGCTGTCGTACTGCGCCAGCAGGCGCTCGTGCGATTCCAGCACCGCCTGCATCGCCACGGTCTTGTACTGGTGGTAGTCGCGCGCGTTCATCTCGGCGCGCACTTTGCCGTGGATGATGACTTGCGCGCCGATGTCGCTCGATGGCTTGAGCAGGATCGGATTCATGTCGGTATGCGGCGCCAGGCCGGCGGCGATGGCTTGCAGCGCCTGGGCGCGGCCGATCTCGCCGCCGTCGGCGGTGACGGCGCTGTTGAGCGCCATGTTCTGCGGCTTGAACGGCGCCACGCGCACGCCCCGGCGCTTGAGCAGGCGGCACAAGGCGGCGACCACGGTGCTCTTGCCGGCGTCCGAGGTGGTGCCCTGTACCATCAGGGTGGTGTAAGGGAAGCGCATGTCAGTTCTTGCGGTGCTTGCGCGCCGTTTCGAGCCGTTCGCACAGCGCGGTGGCGCCGGCGACCATGCGCGGGCCGGCGCGGTTCAGCAGTTCGCCCTCCAGCCGGAACAGGTTGTCGTTCTTCACCGCCTGCATGGTCGGGTAGGGACGCCACAGGTCGACGCTGCCGTAATCCTTTTCGCTGGTGCCGACGATGGCTTCCGGGTCCGCCTGCAACACCGCCTCCACGCTGACGACGGGCGCGGTCACTTTCAGGTCGGCGAAGATGTTCACGCCGCCGCACAATTGAATCGCGTCGCTGACGATGGATTTGTTGCTCAGGGTGTAGAGCGGCTTGTCCCAGACCTGATAGAACAGGCGCACCGGCGGGCGTGTCGAATACTGCTTGCCCAGCGCGGCGAACTGCTTGCGGATTTCGGCGGCGGCGGGTTGCGCGATTTTTTCGGTGCCCATCAACTGCCCCAGACGTTCCACGTTCTCGGAAATGCCTTCCAGCTTGAGCGGTTCGCTGTGGTACAGCGGCACGTTCAGCTGGCGCAGCATCTCGATCTGGCGCTCGACGTTACCGTGCATCCAGATGACGATCAGGTCCGGCTTCATGGCGATCACGCGTTCCATGTCGATCTGGCGGTTGTCGCCGACGCGCGGGATTTTCTTGGCCGCTTCCGGAAAATCGCTGTAGGTGACCGCGCCGACGATCTTGTCCGCGCCGCCCGCAGCGAACAGCAGCTCCGTCACATGCGGCGACATCGCGATCACGCGCTGCGCCGGCTTTTGCAGTGTGACGACATTGCCGTCGTCGTCGCGCACGGTGATGGCGGCACCGGCGGCTGCGGCGGCCAGCGACAGGGTGGCGCAGGCGGTCAGCATGAGGATCGTTGCTTTGTTCATTGAGTGGTCCATTCGGTGAGGGCTGTACGCAGGCGCAGCCAGCCTGCTTCGTCGGGCGGCAGTCCGAGGCGGACGCCGCGTGCAGCTTGTTTGAAGAGGCGTATCCAGATGCCGCGTTCCGCCATGTGGCGCCAGAATTCTTCCGCGCGTGGTTCCGCCCACCATTGGAACAGCGGCGTGCCGGACGACTGGATGCCGTGCGCCGCCAGCAGCGCTTGCAGGCGCTCGCCGTCGGCGTGCAGCCGCCGCAGCGTATCGTCCTGCCAGGCTTGGTCGCGCAGGGCGGCCAGCGCGATGTGCTGTGCCGGGCCGCTGATGGTCCAGGGGCCCAGCAGGTCGGCCAGGCCGCGCAGCAGGTCGGGATGCGCGGCGACGAAGCCGAGGCGGATGCCGGCCAGGCCGAAGAACTTGCCGACCGAGCGCAGCACGATCAGGCCGGGACGGCCGCTGTGCGCGGCGATGCTGTTGTGCTGCCCGGTGTCGCCGAAGGCTTCATCGACCACCAGCCAGCCGCCGCGCGCCGCCAGCTGGTCGGCCCAGCGCAGCAGCTGCGCGGCCGGCACCACGGCGCCGGTAGGATTGTTCGGATTGATGACGACCATGACGTCGCTGTGTGCAACCGCCGCTTCCAGCTCCTCGTACGGCGTCTGCGTCAGCGTGTGTCCGTGCTCGCTCCAGTGGTGCGCGTGTTCCGCATAGGAGGGCGCCGACACCGTCACGCGCGACGGCTTGCGTAGCCGGGGCAAGGTTTGTATCGCCGCCTGCGTGCCGGCCACGGGCAGCATCCGCGGCGCGCCGTAGTAGGCGGCCGCGGTGGCAGCCAGCGCCGGATCGGCTTCCGGCAGCCGGTGCCACGCGTTGCCCGGTAGCGCAGGCGCCGGATACCAGTGCGGGTTGATGCCGGTCGACAGATCGAGCCAGTCGTCGCGCCCGAAGCGCAGCGCGGCGTCGCGCAGATTGCCGCCGTGTTCAAGCATGGACGTACCTCGTCAGCGCCGCGCAGGCGCAGGCCACCGCCAGCCAGAGCATGGTGGCGCGCGCGACCAGCTCCCAGGCGCGGCGGATGTCGGCGCCGGTCGCAGGTTCGCCCGCGCCCAGCGGTGGACGGTGTTCGACTTCGCCGTCGTAGATGGCGGCGCCGCCCAGCCGCACGCCGAGCGCGCCGGCGCCGCTGGACATGACCGGGCCGGCGTTCGGGCTGCTCCACGCCGGTGCCTGCGCGCGCCAGCAGCGCCATGCGCGGCGCTTGCCTTCCAGCCCGGGCGCCAGCAGCACGTAGGACAGCGCGGTCAGGCGCGCGGGAATGTAATTGAGCGCGTCGTCGAGGCGCGCGGCGGTGCAGCCGAATTGCAGCAGGCGCGCGGTGCGGTAGCCCCACATCGCATCGAGCGTGTTCGCCATGCGGAACAGCACCGCGCCCGGGCCGCCAGCGACGATGAACCAGAACAACGTGCCGAAGACGGCGTCGTTGCCGTTTTCCAGCAGCGATTCGGCGCTGGCCTTGGTCAGCTCCACTTCGCTGGCGCTGGTGGTATCGCGGCTGACGATGCGGGCGGTCAGCAGGCGGGCATTGGGAAGATCGTTTTGTGCCAGCGCGTCGGCGATCGGCAGGTTGTGATCGCGCAGGCTGCGCAGGCCGAGGCAGAAGTACAGCATGACGGCGTGGGCGGCGGCCTGCGCGGCCTGGATGTTCAGCGCCCATATCAGCAGCGCGGCCAGCGCCGCCAACGGCAGCACGGCCAGCGTCCACGCCAGCGCGCCGCGCAGGAAACGGGAATCGCCGCGATTCAAGCGGCGCTCCAACGCGATCGCCAGATTGCCGAAGCCGACCAGCGGATGCCAGCGCCGCGCTTCGCCCAGCATCAGGTCGAGCACCACGCCGGCCACCATCAGCCAGGCGATGGCGAAAAAGCTCAACCCACTCAGCACGGCGCGCCTTTGAGCACCAGCGGCAGCCCAGCGGCGACAAAGATGGCGCGGTCGCAGATCGCGGCCACGGATTGGTTCAGGCGTCCCTGCTCGTCCATGAAGCAGCGCGAGACGGCGCCCATCGGCATGATGCCCAGGCCGACTTCGTTCGAGACCAGGATCACATCGCTGGCGCATTTGGTCAGCGCGCTGGCCAGCATGTCGTGCTGTTCATGGAACAGCGCCGGCAACACGATTTCGCCGACTTCCGGATAATCCTCTCCGCCGCTGAACAGCAGGTTGCTGAGCCACAGCGTCAGGCAGTCGACCATGATGACGCGGTCGGGCGAAGACCAGCGCAGCAGCTGGTTGCCCAGTGCCAGCGGCTCCTCGACGGTGATCCATTCGGCCGGACGGCCGGCGCGGTGGTGCGCGATGCGCGCCGTCATTTCGCTGTCGCCGGCGGTGGCGGTGGCGATGTAGACCACTTCCTTGCCGGTTTCGGCGGCGAGACGTTCGGCGTAGGCGCTCTTGCCCGAGCGCGCGCCGCCTAGAACCAGTGTACGAGTCATGACTCACTCCGTGAGAACAAGGCGGCGACCGCCGCCGGGTTGGATGGAAAATAAGCGTGAAAATACGAGGCCGTCAGCGAACCGACGCGATACCAGGCCTCTCCCTGTATAGCGGAGGGATGTTTGATAGTGTACGCCGCCGGCGCGGTCGCGGTCTCCAGTTTGGAGTAGTGGAAGGTGTGGCCGCGCAGGACGCCTTGTTCCGTTGCCAGTCCTTGCGAGCCGAGGCCGGCGAGGCGTGGTTGCATCGCCACCGCGCCCGGCAGCAGGCCGGCCATGTCCCAGATCGCGCCCTCCTTGTCGGCCAGCGTATCGGCCAGCGCCATCATGCCGCCGCATTCGGCGACGATGGGCACGCCGGCCGCATGGGCCGAACGGATCGATGCCTGCCAGGCATCGGCCTGCGACAGCGCCTCGCCGTGCAGCTCGGGGTAGCCGCCCGGCAGATAGACCGCGTCGGCTTCGGCCGGCACGGCGTCGTCGGCCAGCGGCGAAAAGAATGTCAGCGTCGCGCCGAGCGAGCGCAATGTATCCAGGTTGGCCGGGTAGATGAACATGAAGGCCGGGTCGCGCGCGACGGCGATGGTTTTCCCGGCCATCAGCGGAGCGTGTGCCGGCGCGGCTGGCGCTGGCGGGATCTCGATGCGGACGGGGCGCAACAGTTCCCACGCCGCTTCGTCGAACACCAGCTGGTCGGCCAGGTTGTCGAGCAGCGTGTCGATATCGCTGACTTCTCCCGGCAGCACCAGGCCGAGGTGGCGTTCCGGCAGCGACCGGGCCTGGCGCGGCAGGGTGGCGAACAGCGGAATGTCGCGCAGCGAGGCGGCGACCATTTTCGCGTGGCCTTCGCTGGCGACGCGGTTGGCGATCACGCCGGCCATCTCGACCGGGCCGTAGTCGCGCAGGCCGTGCACCAGCGCGCCGGCGGTTTGCGCCATCGCGGCGGCGTCGATCACCGCCATCACCGGCACGCCGAACTCGCGCGCCAGGTCGGCCGATGACGGCGTGCCGTCGTACAGCCCCATTACGCCTTCGATCAGGATCACGTCCGCCTCGGCGGCGGCTTGCGCCAGCTGGTCGCGGCACAGGTCGCGGCCGACCATCCACAAGTCCAGCGACCGCACCGGCGCGCCGCTGGCGCGTTCAAGCAGCATCGGATCGATGAAATCCGGCCCGCATTTGAACACGCGCACGCGCTTGCCCATGCGGACCAGCTTGCGCGCCAGCGCCGCCGTCACGGTGGTCTTGCCCTGGCCGGAGGCCACGGCCGCCACCAGCAGCGCCTTGACGTCAATGTGTGTCGACATCACCACTCGGTCCCCGCCTGCGCCACGATGCCGGCCTTGAAGGCGTGCTTGACGACTTCCATCTCCGTGACGGTGTCGGCGATGGCGATCAGCTCCGGCGGCGCGCCGCGGCCGGTGACGACCACGTGCTGCATCGCCGGCCGCGCCAGCAGGTCGTTGATGACGGTTTCCACATCCAGGTAGCGGTACTTCAGCGCGATGTTGAGTTCATCCAGCAGCACCAGGCCGATATCGGGATCGGCCAGGAACTGCTTCGCCTGTTCCCACGCCAGCTGCGCCTTGGCGATGTCGCGCTCGCGGTTCTGCGTCTCCCAGGTGTAGCCTTCGCCCATGGCGTGGAAGCTGATCTCCTCCGGGAAGCGGCGCAGGAATTTCTCTTCGCCGGTCTGCATCGCGCCCTTGATGAACTGCACCACGCCGACCTTCATGCCGTGGCCCATGGCGCGGATCGCCATGCCGAAACCGCTGGAGCTCTTGCCCTTGCCGTTGCCGGTGTTGACGATGATGATGCCGATCTGCTTGTCGGCGGCGGCGATCCTGGCGTCGATGATGGCCTTCTTGCGCTCCATGCGCACGCGGTGGCGTTCGTTCAGGGCGTTCAATTCGTCTGGATTCACGTCGTTCATTCGGTGTCCTCTTGTGGGATGAAGATGCTGCGCTTGCCGTGCTGGATGATGTCGATCGGGTGGCCGAGGTACTCGCCCAGGATATCGGCGCGCATGACTTCCGCCGTGGCGCCCGCCAGCCAGCGGCCATCGCCCATCAGCAGCAGCGCGTGGGTGGAGACGCTGTGCGCCAGCGTCAAATCGTGGCCGATCATGACGGCGGTCTTGCCCTGCTCGCGGCACAGGCGCGCCAGCAGGCCCATGACGCTGACCTGATGCGCCAGGTCCAGCGCGTTGGCCGGTTCGTCGAGCAGCAGCAGCGGCGTGTCCTGCGCCAGCATGGCGGCGATCGCCACGCGCTGGCGTTCGCCGCCGGACAGCGTGCGCACGTCGCGCTCCGCCAGGTCGGCGACTTCCATCGCATCCAGGGCCTTGATCGCGGCGGCGTGGTCGTCGCTGTCTTCCCAATAGCGGTTGCCGTGATATGGATGGCGCGCCGACAGCACGGTCTCGATCACGCTGTAGGAGAAGGCGTCGCTGCGGCTCTGCGCCAGGAAGGCGCGCTGGCGCGCCAGCTCGGCCAGCGGCCAGTCGGCGATCGGGCGGCCGCCGATGTCGACATGGCCGGCGTCCGGCGTGCGCAGGCCCGCCAGCGTGCGCAGCAAGGTGCTCTTGCCGGCGCCGTTGCGGCCGATGACGCTCCAGCATTCGCCGTCGCGCACGCGCCAGTCCAGGTTCGCGATAAGGCGGCGCTGGCCGATGTTCAAGGAGAGTTGATGAGTGCTGATCATTATTTGCGCAGCCGATGCAGTTGATACAGGAACACCGGCGCGCCGATCAGCGCCGTGACCACGCCCACCGGCAGCTGCTGCGGCGCGATGATGGTGCGGGCCAGCGTGTCCGCCAGCAGCAGGAAGGTGCCGCCGGCCAGCACCGCCGCCGGAATCAGCACGCGGTGGTCGGGGCCGACCGCGAAGCGGCAGGCGTGCGGCACGATCAGGCCGACGAAGCCGATGCTGCCGGCGTTGGTCACCGCGCTGGCGGTCAGCAGGCCGGAAATGAAGAACAATCCCTTGCGCAGGAAGCCGACGCGGATGCCCAGCGTGGCGGCGGCTTCGGCATGCAGGGCCATGACGTTCATGGCGCGCGCGTTGCGCAGCGCGAAAGCGAGGGCGCCGGCCAGCACGATCCATGGCAGCCAGCGCAGCGGCGCGCCGGACAGGTCGCCGATCATCCAGAACACCATGCTGCGCAGGCGGCTCTCGGGTGCGATCGACAGCATCAACGTCACCAGCGCCATGCAGGCGGACAGCAGGATGGCGCCGGTCAGCAGCAGCGTCGAGGTGCCGCCTTCGGCCGCCGTGCCGCCGCGCAGGTCGCGCCGCGCCAGCATATAGAGCATCATCGAAACGATCACCGCGCCGGCGAAGGCGGAGGCGTCGACCACCCAGGCGGCGCACATGAACAGCAGCGCTGCCAGCGCGCCGACCGAGGCGCCGCCGGAGATGCCCAGCACATAGGGATCGGCCAGGGGATTGCGCAGCAAGGCCTGCATCATCACGCCGGCCAGCGACAGCGAGGCGCCGGTGACGAAGGCGGTGGTGGCGCGGCTGACGCGCAGTTCGACCAGGGTGGAGGCCAGTGTCGTGGACTGGCCGTGCAGCAGTTCATTGACTGCGGCGGGAATATCGGAAAGGGGAATCGAGACCGAACCGGTCATGCCTGAAAAAACCAGGCTGGCAAACGCGAACAGGGCCAGCCCGATCAGGGTGACGGTGGCGCGCTGTCGCAGGTTGCGTGAGAAAGAATGCATGCACCACTTTCAAAAAAATCCGCCGGAAGCGAAAAAATCACTTCCGGCAGGTTACACCATACTGTAGCTAGTTTAATGCTGTTACTTGTAGCCGTAGCGGATGCCGGCGAAGACCTTGGAGTCTGGCGTGGCGTAGTTGCGCGCCAGGTCGTACTTCTTGTCGCCGACGTTGTTCCAGCGGACCAGCGCCGACCAGTCGCGGTTGAAGGCGTAGGTCGCGTACAGGTTCACCAGGCCGTAGCCGCCGAGGCGGTTCTTGTTGGCCGCGTCGTCGAAGCGGTCGCCGGATACTTCCAGCTCGACGCCGGCCTTCAGCGCGCCGATGCCGTAGTCGGCGCCCAGGTTGCCGTGCTTTTTCGAGCGGCGCGCCAGGCGCTTGTCGGTGGTTTCGTCCTTCGGATCCTGCAGGTCGATGCTGGCGGTCAGGTTGACGCCGGCCAGCTTGGTGGCGCCGCCGATGGTCAGGCCTTCCAGCAGTGCGTGGTTGACGTTGTAGGCGCAGCCGTTTTTGTAGTCCGCGATGCCGAACGGGCAAGGCGTGGTGTTGACCAGCAGGTCGGTCAGGCGGTTGTGATAGTAGCTGACGCTGACGGCGTTCACGCCGTCGTCGTAGCGCATGCCGACTTCCGCGTTCTTGCCTTCTTCCGGCTTGTTGCCCGGATTGCCGTAGCTCGGGAAGTACAACTCGTTGTAGGTCGGCGCGCGGAAGCTGGTGCCGTAGCTGGCGGTGGCGCGCAGCTGCTGCGTAAAGTTGTATCTGTAGCCCACCGAGCCGGTGTTCTTCGAACCGTAGACCGAATTGTCGCGGCGGATGCTGGCGTTCAGCAGGTTGGCGCCACGGCGCGCGTTGTACGACGCCGCCCACGAGTTGGTGGTGCGGTCGCGGTTCAATGCGGTGGAGCCGTTGGTCTCGACTTCTTCCTTGCGGTGATCGTACAGCAGTTGCAGCACGTCGTCGCCGATGCGTATGTCGTTTTGCAGCGTGATGTCGGTCTGCTTGGAGTTGATCTGCGAGTAGCCCGATGCGGTGGCGTTGCTGAAGTTCGCGCCTTCGTCCTTGCTTTGCGAGTATTGCAGCAGCGTATCGATGAACGGCACGAACTTGGCCTTGCCGTAGACCGAGGCGCTTTGCACCTTGGCTTCGCTGCGCACATCGTAGGCGGAGGCGCCGCCGTCGTATTGCGAGTCGAGTTTACTGTGCAGGAACAGCGCGCCGGCTTCGTAGCCTGGCGCCAGCTGCAGGCTGAATTGGCCGGAGACGTTTTCCTTGTCGTAGCCGTCGCGGTCCGCGTTGTACGAGGTGCTGCCCGGACGGGTGGCCGAGAAGCCGTCCGATTTTTCCTTGCCGGCGCTGATGGCGTAGCTGAAGCTGTGCTCACCGCCGGTGGCGCCGGACAGGGTGGCATCGAATTCGCGGGTCTGGTCGCTGCCGTAGCCGGCGAAGGCCGTCAGCGCTGGCGCGCCTTTGCCTTTCTTGGTGAAGATCTGGATCACGCCGCCGATGGCGTCGGCGCCGTACAGGGAGCTCAGTGGGCCGTAGACGATTTCGATATGGTCGATGGCCGTCAGCGGGATCGCGCTCCAGTTGGCGGCGCCGGTGGTGGACGAACCGATACGCACGCCGTCGACCAGCACGATGTTCTGGTTGCTGTTGGCGCCACGGATGTAGACGCTGGACGCGGTGCCGGCGCCGCCGTTGCGGGCGATCTCGATGCCGCGCTGGCGTTGCAGCAGATCGACGACGGAGCCGGCGCCGGATTGCGAAATTTGTTCGGCGCTGATGGTGACGCTGTCGCTGATGACGTCGGCCAGCGGCTGCGGCGAGCGGGTGGCGGTGACGACGATGGTGTCTGCGGCGGTAGGTTCGGCGTGTGCGTAGCAGGCGGCCAAGGCCAGCGCCAGCGACGACAGGGCCGCTGGACGGGAGATGCGTAGGGTCATGATCATTTTTTTCTGTTTAGTAGCAACCGGCCGACGTCCCCGTGGGCCAATTGTGAACAGAAGCGGAAAACAGGGAGAGACGCAGGGCCGAGCGATGCCTGGCCGGCCCGCTTTGTCCGTGTCGCGCACATCCCGTTCGCTCACTTCCACCTGTCTTGGCCGGTATCCGGGCTGGCAAATTAGACCGCCTCACCTTCCCATGCGGAGCACAGTGGTTGTCAGAGGAGGTTTGTCGCGGATGTCCGCGACACTTGCTTACCGTTGCGGGGGCAGCACACGTGGGCTTGTAAAAGCTTCGTGTTTCCCGTTTAACTGCGCGTCCGGACAGACGCGCGGGCACCAAAACGACGCCATTATACGGGTTTGCGGCGCTGCGGTCACAGCACCAGCGTCGATCCGTAGGGGATGTTGTGCGCGGCGCGCGCCGCATGCAGGGCCATCTCCGCCGGCGCGAGGCCAGTGTGGCACGCGGCAAGCAGCCGCATCGCGCCCGCGTGGCAGACGATGATGGCGTCGCTGCCGCAGGGCTGCTGGCGCTGGAGGTCGGCGTAAAAGTCGGCGATGCGCTCGGCCATCCGCAGCACGCTCTCGCCGCCGCCGGGCCGATAATGAACCACGTCGCCGGCCCAGGCGTCGATGTCGGCGCGCGGGATGGCGTCCCATGGCTGCATCTCCCATCCGCCGAAATCCATTTCGACCAGGCGTTCATCATAGATAGGCGCCGGCGACAAGCGAGCCGCCAGTTCCGCGCAGCGCCGCAGTGGGCTTGAGTACAGCGGCAGTCCGGCCGGCAGCGAGGCGCGCAGGGCAGCGAGCGTTTGCTCCAAATGCTCCGGCGCGACGGCGAGATCGGTGCGGCCGTAGCAGACGCCCGGCGCGACCAGCGGCTGCGGATGGCGCACCAGGATCACTTATGCACGCAGCGCGCCGAGCGCGCACAGATAGAACATCACTTCGCTGACCTGCTGCACCGCGCCCAGGCAGTCGCCGGTGTAGCCGCCAATGCGGCGCACGAATTTGCGCGCCAGCCAGATGGTGGCAATGGCGGCCAAGGCCACGCCGGCGAGCAGCGCACGCCATGTCAGCCATTGCAACGCGATGACCGCCAGTGCGGGAACGATCGCGGTGACGGCGGCGAGCAGGAATTCGGCGCCGCTCATTTTTTGCGCCAGCGGCTTGGCCTTGCCCTCGGCGCGTGCGTAGTCGAGGCGCCAGATCAGCGAAGTCGCCATCAGCCGCGACAACGGGTGCGCGACGAACAGCGCGCCGATGGCGGCTAAAGGCGGCAGCATCGACAGCGTGGTGAGCTTGAGCGCGAGCAGGCAAATGGTGCCGATCGCGCCATAGGCGCCGATGCGCGAGTCCTTCATGATCTCCAGCACGCGCTCCGGCGTCATGCCGCCGCCGAAGCCGTCGCACATGTCGGCGAAGCCGTCTTCATGGAAGGCGCCGGTGGCGTAGATGCCCGCTGCGGTCGAGAGGATGGCCGCGACAGGCGCCGGCAAAAAGTACGCGGCGACGGCATAGGTCGCGCCGGCGATGGCGGCCACCACCAGCCCCACCAGCGGGAAGTAACGCGACGCCTGGTTCAGCCACGCCGCGTCGAAGCCCACCCAGCCCGGGATCGGCAGGCGGGTGAAGAACTGCAGCGCGGTGAAGAACAGGCGGACCTGGTGCATGGCCGCCTACTCGGACTTTTCGCTGACCTGGGCCGATTCGAACGTGGCCATCTGGTTCAGGAAGTTGACCGCCGCGTGCAGCAGCGGCAGCGCCAGCGCGCAGCCGGTGCCTTCGCCGAGGCGCAGGCCCAGTTGCAGCAGCGGCTTGGCGTCCAGCGCGGCCAGCATCTGTTGATGGCCGCTCTCGTCGGAGCAGTGCGAGAACACGCAGTAGTCCAGGATCGCAGGGTGCATGCGCGCCGCGACCAGCAGCGCGCTGGTGACGATGAAGCCGTCGATCAGCAGCACCTTGCGCAGTTCGGCCGCCTTCAGCATGGCGCCGGCCATCATCGCGATTTCCAGGCCGCCGAAGGTGGCCAGTACGTCCAGCGGTTCGCTGGCGCTGGTGTGCTTGGCGACGGCGGCTTCGATCACGCGCTGCTTGTGCAGCACGCCGTCGGCGGAGAGGCCGGTGCCGGCGCCGACGCATTGCGCGACCGGGATGCCGGTCAGCTTATGCATCAGCGCTGCGGCGGCGGTGGTGTTACCGATGCCCATCTCGCCGAAGCCGACCACATTGCCATCCAGCTCGGCGGCCAGCGCCATGCCGGCGGCCAGCGCCGCTTCGCAGGTGGCGCGGCTCATCGCCGGCTGCTGCGCGAAGTTGTGCGTGCCGTGGGCCAGCTTGCGGTCGGTCAGGCCGTCGCGCGGGCCGAAGTCGTGATTGACGCCGGCGTCGATGACGCGCAGTTCGCAGTTGTTCTGCGCCGCGAAGACATTGATGGCGGCGCCGCGCGCGAGGAAGTTCTCCACCATCTGCCAGGTCACGTCCTGCGGATAGGCCGACACGCCTTCCGCCACGATGCCGTGATCGGCGGCGAACACCAGGATGGTGGGCTGTTCCAGTGCGACTTCGCGGGTGTTCTGTATGAGGCCTATCTGTTTGGCCAATACTTCCAATACGCCCAGACTGCCCAGCGGCTTGGTCTTGTTATTGATGGCTTTGTCGAGCAGGGCGGCGAGCGCCGGGTTATCGGTCGTTGAAATAAACATGGGCTACTTAATAAATCTGGGAAGCGGCTATTTTACCCTTGCCAGCCCCGGGAGCCTTTGCTATAGTTCGCCCCCTCGCAGAACAGCACATCGTGATGAGAGAAAAAGAAGGGGTTGACGAGATGTGCGAAACGCCTCATAATCTTGCCTCTTCGCTGAAGAACAAAACGCTTCTTCAGCTAGCAACACCAAATTGAGTTCTTTAAAAATTAACAGTCGATAAGTGTGGACGTTTGA
>NZ_JAADJT010000025.1 GCF_011090165.1 Duganella aceris | reverse complement strand
CGCTGCCGTTCGACTTGCATGTGTAAGGCATGCCGCCAGCGTTCAATCTGAGCCAGGATCAAACTCTTCAGTTTAATCTCTGTTTATTTGCTACTTTCGTAGCACCGTCATTGCTGACGGGTCGCTCACTCAAAATACTGACAGGCTGCTTCCGAAGAAGCATCCTATATTTTTTGTGAACATTTGATATTTTAAGTATCGCGGAGACTAGCTCCGCGTGCACTCACATCAAACGTCCACACTTATCGACTGTTAATTTTTAAAGAACTCAATTTGGTGTTGCTAGCTGAAGAAGCGTTTTGTTCTTCAGCGAAGAGGCAAGATTATGAGGCGTTTCGCACATCTCGTCAAGCTCTTCTTTTCCCCGCTTCACTCTGCATTTGCATGCGTTGTTCTGCGAGGGGGCGAACTATAGCAAAGGCTTCCAGGGCTGGCAAGGGTAAAATACCGGCTTCACCGAATTTATAAGCACGTCATGTCCATCCTGCTCACTACTCTCAATGCCCGCTACACCCACGCCTCGCTTGGGCTGCGCTATCTCCTGGCGAATATGGGCGAGTTGCAGGAGCAGACGCGCCTGCAGGAATTCGTCATCGGCGCGAAGACCACCGAGATCGTCGAACGCATCCTGGCGCACGCGCCGAAGATCGTCGGCTTCGGTATCTATATATGGAACGTCGAGGAATCGACCAAGGTCGTCGCCATGCTGAAGCGCGTGGCGCCGCATGTGATGGTGGTGCTGGGCGGACCGGAGGTGTCGTACGAATCCAATGAGCAGGAAATCGTCAAGCTGGCCGATTACCTGATCACCGGCTGGGGCGACGTCACCTTCCCCAAGCTGTGCGGCGAGATCCTCAACGGGCCGAAGCCGATCATGAAGATCCACGCCGGCGTGCAGCCGCCGATGGCCGAGATCAAGCTGCCCTACTCGCTCTACACCGACGACGACATAAAGAACCGCACCATTTATGTCGAGGCCTCGCGCGGTTGTCCGTTCAAGTGCGAGTTCTGCCTGTCGGCGCTGGACAAGACGGCTTGGCCGTTCGCGCTGGAGAACTTCCTGGCGGAGATGGAATCGCTGCATGCGCGCGGCGCGCGGCTGTTCAAGTTTGTCGACCGCACCTTCAATCTGAATATCAAGACCAGCCTGAAGATCATGCAGTTCTTCCTCGATAAGCTGGAGGCGAATCCCGACGATCCGGTCTATGCCCACTTCGAGCTGGTGCCCGACCACCTGCCGGATGCACTGAAAGAGGGCATCGCCAAATTCCCGCACGGCGCGCTGCAGTTCGAGATCGGCATCCAGAGCTTCAACCCCGAGGTGCAGACCCTGGTCAGCCGCAAGCAGGACAACCAGAAAGCGGCCGACAATATCCGCTGGCTGACCGACCACTCCAACGCCCACATGCACGTCGATCTGATCGCCGGCCTGCCCGGCGAGACGGTGGAGAGCTTCGCCGCCGGCTTCAACAAGCTGTGGGCGCTGAATCCGCACGAGATCCAGTTCGGCATCCTGAAGCGCCTGCGCGGTACGCCGATCATCCGCCACACGCAGGAATTCGGGCTGGTGTTCGAACCGTATGCGCCGTACACCATCCTGGCCAACCGCGACATCGACTTCCCCACCATGCAGCGGCTGGTGCGCTTCGCGCGCTACTGGGACCTGGTGGCCAACTCGGGCCGCTTCGGCAATACGCTGCCGGTGCTGCTGGGCGATGCGGCGTTCGAGCGCTTCATGGCTTTCGCCGATTGGCTGTACGCGAACACGGATGCCACCCACCGCATCGCGCTGGAGCGGCTGGTGGCGATGGTGTCGAAGTATTTGCAGACCCAGGGCATGGACAAGGCCGACGCCGACGCGCTGCTGGCCAGCGATTATGCGGGCGCAAAACCGAAGCCGGTCGAGACCCCGGCGCCCAAGCGCCAGGCCCGCCGGCTGGCGGCCTGAGGCCCCTTCGCCTTTTGTCAGAGCGAGGCAGCACACCCAGCCTGTGAACATTGGTAGCCGCCGGGGCCAATCTCCCTTAAACTGGCGGTATGCCTACTGCCAAAGAGCCTACCCTCACTCTCAATTCCGGTGCCGTCGCCGCAACCGGCACTTGGCAAGTCCACGCGCTGGCGCAGGGCAAGGCGATGGCCACCATCACGACGATGCTGAAGCCACTCGCCGGCAACAAGCTCAAATGGGACCTGTCGGCGGTCGACAGCATGGACCACATCGGCGCCCAGCTGTTCTGGAACGCCTGGGGCAAGGCCAGACCGGCCGAGCTGCAACTGGCGCCGGGCCAGGAAGAATTCTTCAAGCGCCTTGAAACCACCGGCAATCTTGACCTCCCTCGTCCGCGCCAGCAGCGTCTGACCATCGTCATGAAGCTGGGCTTCGCGATGCTGCTGTTCTTCGAGCACATGCTGGCGTTCATCCGCCTGATCGGCCAGGTCACGCTGGATGTCGGCCGTTTCATCCGCCACCCGATGCGCGGACCGTGGCGCGAGATCTCCTCGAATATTTTCCACGCCGGCTTCCAGGCGCTGGGCATCACCGCGCTGGTCGGATTCCTGATCGGCGTGGTGCTCTCCTATTTGTCGGCGCAGCAGCTGCGCGCCTTCGGCGGCGACGTCTACTTGGTCAACCTGCTCGGCATGAGCGTGATCCGGGAACTCGGTCCGCTGCTGGCGGCGATCCTGGTGGCCGGACGCTCCGGCTCCTCGATCACCGCGCAGCTGGGCGTGATGCGCGTGACCGAAGAACTCGATGCGATGCTGGTGATGGGCATCTCGCACGGCTTCCGCCTGATCATGCCGAAGGTGCTGGCCCTGGCCATCGCCATGCCGCTGCTGGTGATCTGGACCGATACCATGGCGCTGATCGGCGGCATGGTGTCGGCCAAGATCGAGCTGAATCTGTCGGCGCAATACTTCATCGGCAAGCTGCCGGACGCGGTGCCGCTGGCGAACTACCTGATCGGCCTTGGCAAGGGCGCGGTGTTCGGCATCCTGATCGCGCTGGTGTCCTGCCACTTCGGCCTGCGCATCAAGCCCAACACCGAAAGCCTGGGTCGCGGCACCACCACCTCGGTGGTCACCGCGATCACGGTGGTGATCCTGGCCGACGCGGTGTTCGCGATCCTGTTTAACGGCGTGGGGTTCCGATGAGCGAATACGAACAATCCTGCGGCCCCGGCACCGGCGAGCTGACATTGGACGGCAGCGTGCCGGTGGTCGAGATCACCGGCCTGTGGACCAAGTACGGCCGCACGGTGGTGCACCAGGATCTGAACCTGGAAATCGAACAGGGCGAGATCATGTCCATCGTCGGCGGCTCCGGCACCGGCAAGACCACGCTGGTGCGGCAGATGCTTGGCCTGGAGCGCCCGGCGCGCGGCTGCGTGCGCGTGTTCGGCGAGGACATCAGTGAGATCGATTCCGATCAGTTGCAGCAGCTGCGCAACCACTGGGGCATGCTGTTCCAGCAGGGCGCGCTGTATTCGGCGCTGACGGTGTTCGACAACGTCGCGCAGCCGATGCGCGAGCTGCGCACGCTGCCCGAAGACCTGATCCGCGACGCGGTGCTGCTGAAGATGAATATGGTCGGCCTCGGCCCCGAGCACGCCAACAAGATGCCCTCCGACCTGTCCGGCGGCATGGTCAAGCGCGTGGCGCTGGCGCGCGCGCTGGCGCTGGAGCCGAAGCTGCTGTTCCTCGACGAGCCGACCGCCGGCCTCGATCCCGATTTGTCCGAAGCCTTCGTCAGCCTGATCAAGTCGCTGCACCGCGAACTGGGGCTGACGGTGGTGATGGTCACGCACGATCTCGATACGCTGTTCGCGCTGTCGACCCGCATCGCCGTGCTGGCTGAAAAACATGTGATCGCGCTCGGTCCCCTGCAAGAGGTGCTGAAGGTCGATCATCCCTTTATCAAGGAGTTCTTCCTCGGCGACCGCGGCCGCCGCGCGCTGGAAGCGCTGGACCAAAAAACACCCACGGAGCACTGATGGAAAACCGATCCCACGCCCTCACCACCGGCTTCTTCACGATCACGCTGTTGATCGCGGCGATCCTGTTCGGTCTCTGGTTCAACCGCGACCGCGTCGAACGCGTCCCCTACGTGATCGCCACCGCGCAATCGGTGCCGGGCCTGAACCCGCAGGCGCCGGTGCGCTATCGCGGCCTGGAGGTCGGCAAGGTCGGCGACATCCGCTTCGACCCCAAGGTCACCGGCCAGATCCTGGTCACGCTCGACATCAACACCGACGCGCCGATCACCAACACCACCTTTGCCACGCTGGGCTACCAGGGCGTGACCGGCATCGCCTTCATCCAGCTCGACGACGACAAGGTCGGCTCGCCGCGCCTGGCCACCAGCACCGACGCGCCGGCCCGCATCCCGCTACGCCAGGGCTTCTTCGACCAGCTGGAAAAACGCGGCAAGGAGATCCTGAGCCAGACCGAGGAAGTCACACGCCGCCTCAACACCTTGCTCAGCCCCGAGAACCAGAAGACCATGCTGGCCGCCTTCTCCGACGTCAGCGCCACCGCCAACGAATACCGCGAGCTGCCGAAGAAGCTGCAGCCGACCATCGACAAGCTGCCGGCGCTGGCGAACCAGGCGCAGCAAACGCTGCACTCGCTCGACGCGGCGGTGGTCGACATCAACCGCCTGACCACCGGCCTGCAAGCGCCGGGCGGTCCGATCGACCGCGTCGCCGGCACGGTGGAACGCATGGGCACCTCGGTCGACGCCGTCGCCGGCGGCCTGGAACTGGACACGCTGCCGCAGGTGAATTCGCTGGCCGACGACACCCGCTCGTCGATGCGCGCGCTGCGCAAGACCATGAACAAGATTAACGACCGTCCGCAAAGCCTGATCTTCGGCGCACCGGGCGCGCTGCCCGGCCCCGGCGAAGAAGGCTTTACCGCTCCGACCAAATAAGGATAACCGAGATGATTCCCGCCATCCGCACCCGCATCGCCGCCATCTCCATCGCGGTCCTGCTCGGCGCCTGCGCCAGCAAGGGGCCGTCGACCGCGCAATACGATTTCGGCCCGCTGCCAGCCACCGCCGCCGCGCCGGCGACGCCCGCATCGCCGACCGCCATCATCATCGCCGACATCGGCGGCCCGGCCTCGCTGGATTCGGAGCGCATGCATTACCGCCTGCTGTACGCCGACGCGCGCCAGTCGCGCCCCTACGCCTACAACCAGTGGACCAGCACCCCGCTACAGCTGCTGACGCAGCGCATGAAGGCGCGCATCGCGCAGGCCGGCGTCAAGGTACTGTCGACCACCGACGCCGCCGCCAGCACCAACCTGCTGCGCATGGAAGTGGAGGACTTCGCGCAGAACTTCGACACCGCCACCAGCAGCAGCGGCGTGGTGCGCCTGCGCGCCTCGGTGTTCCGCAGCCATAAGCTGGTGGACCAGAAGACCTTCAGCCGCAGCGCGCCGGCGCCGAGCGCGGACGCCGCCGGCGGCGCGCGCGCGCTGGCCGACGCTTCCGACGCGGTGGCCGCCGACGTGCTGGCATGGCTGGCGGCGCTGCCGCCGTCGAAGGAATGACGGAAGCGACGCCCTCCGAGCCGCAGGCGCCCGCACCGGCGCCTGCTCCACTTTCCGCGCCCGCGCCGGCGTCGGGAAAAGCCCCCCTCGCCCCGGTCAGCAAGACCTCGCCGCTGACGCGCGCGGCGCTGCTGGCCTATCTGTTCCTGATTGTCTACGCCAGCTGGTTCCCGTTCTCCGGCTGGCACAACCAGGGTCTGTCGCCGCTGATCTTCCTTGAGACGACCAGCATGCCTCGCTACTGGACCAAGTTCGACGCCATCATCAACATCGTCGGCTACGTGCCGCTGGGGATACTGATCGTGTACGCGCTGTACCCGCGCGTCAAGAACATCTGGGCGCTGCTTCTGGCCGGCGTCGCCGGGCTGCTGGTGTCGGGCACGATGGAGGCGGTGCAGACCTACCTGCCCAGCCGCGTCTCGTCCAACCTGGACTTCTACACCAACGCCGCCGGCTGCGCGCTGGGCGGCTTGATCGGCGTGCTGACGGTGCGCCGCCTGCTCGATCAAAGCCAGTTGCAGCGGCTGCGCCAGGCCTGGTTCGCGCCGCACGCCAGCCAAGGGCTGGTGCTGCTGGCGCTGTGGCCGCTGGCGCAGATGTACCCGCAAAGCTTTTTGTTCGGCCTGGGCCAGCTGCTGCCCATCCTGTCGGACTGGCTGTCGGAACTGCTGGACATGGATATCGACCTGGTCGGCCTGATCCGTCCGGACGCGGTGCTGACGGTGGAACAATACTGGCTGTCCGAAACCATCATCACCGCCTGCGGCATGGTCGGTGCGGCGCTGACGCTGTTGTGCCTGCTGCGCAAGCCGGCGCCGCGCGGCCTGCTGGTGATCGCGATGCTGGGCGCGGCGCTGGTGGTCAAGGCGCTGGCGACCGCGCTACTGTTTTCGCCGGAGAACGCCTTTGTCTGGGTCACACCCGGCGCGCAGGGCGGCTTCCTGATCGGCGCCATCATGCTGGCCGGCCTGGCCTACGCGCCGCACGTGGCGCAGCGGCGGCTGGCGATCACCACCTTGCTGCTGAGCCTGGTCATCGTCAACACGACCCCGGCCAACCCGTATTTCGTGGCCACTTTGCAAACATGGGTACAGGGTAAGTTCCTGAATTTCAACGGCGCGGCGCAATTCCTCTCGCTGCTGTGGCCGTTTTTTGCCGTCTGGTTCCTTTGGTTGCCGTCCCACAAGCTCAACGCCGCGAGCCAAGGAAAGGTATGATGATGGACATGACTTTCCCGAGGTAATCCCATGAGCGACGCCCCCTATTTCAAGCACCACGTGTTTTTCTGCATGAACAAGCGCGACGACGGCCGCAACAGCTGCGGCGACCACGGCGCCGAAACCGCGCAGAAGCACGCGAAGAAACGCTGCAAGCAACTCGACCTGAATGGTCACGGCAAGGTCCGCATCAACCAGGCCGGTTGCCTGGACCGCTGCGAGGAAGGCCCGGTGCTGGTGGTCTATCCCGAAGGCACCTGGTATACCTACGTCGACACCAGCGACATCGATGAAATCATCGACAGCCACCTGGTCAATGGCAAGGTTGTCGACCGTCTCAAGATATAAACGATATGAACAAAAGCGAAAAATTCACCCTGGCCGGCGCCGTCGGCCAAATGGAAGGCATGCTCGACTTTCCCGAGCAGGCGCCGCGCGGCATCGCGCTGGTGGCCCACCCGCATCCGCTGTTCGGCGGCACCATGGACAACAAGGTCGCGGTCACGCTGATGCGCACCTTCGTCAACCTCGGCTATGTGGTGGCGCGGATCAACTTCCGCGGCGTCGGCTCCTCGGCAGGCGTGCATGACCACGGCATCGGCGAGACCGACGACATGGCGCTGCTGCACGCCTGGATGGTGGAAAAGTATCCCGGTCTGCCGGTGGCGCTGTCGGGCTTCTCGTTCGGCACCTTCGTGCAATCGCACCTGGCGCAGCGGCTGGCCGCCGCCGGCACGCCGGCCGAGCGCCTGGTGCTGGTCGGCGCCGCCGCCAAGAAATGGGAGATGGCCGCGATCCCCGCCGACACCATCCTTATCCACGGCGAACTGGACGACACCATCCCGCTGATCGACGTGCTGGAATGGCTGCGGCCGCAGGATATTCCGGTGCTGGTGATCCCCGGCGCCGACCACTTCTTCCATCGCAAGCTGCAGCACATCAAGAGCTGGGTGACGCAGATGTGGCACCGTCCGACCGATGTTGCTCAAGTAGAAACGGACACCGCAAGCGCCGGCTAAGGCTCTATAATCATTGCGCTTTCAACTTTCCACCGAACACGACCACATGAAAAAAATTATCGCGGCACTGGCTACCAGTGTGATGTTGATGACCGCCGCCGTGGCGCAAACGCTGCCGGCCCCGACCATCGCCGCCAAATCCTGGCTGTTGCTGGACGCCACCAGCGGCCAGATCATCGCCTCGCAGGACCCGAACGCCCGCATCGAGCCGGCCTCGCTGACCAAGATCATGACGGCCTACGTCACCTTCGGCGCGCTGCGCGACAAGAAGGTCAGCCTGCAGCAGATGGTCAACGTCTCGACCAAGGCCTGGAAGGTCGATTCCAGCAGCTCCAAGATGTTCATCGATCCGGCCACGCCGGTCAGCATCGACGACCTGCTGCACGGCCTGATGATCCAGTCGGGCAACGACGCCGCCGTGGCGCTGGCCGAAGCGGTCGCCGGCGACGAGTCCGCCTTCGTGGTGATGATGAACAAGGAAGCCGCGCGCATGGGGCTGACCAACACCCACTTCGCCAATCCGCACGGCCTGCCGAGCCCGGAAAACTATTCGACCGCGCAGGATCTGTCGGTGCTGGCCAAGCGCGTGATCCTGGACTTCCCGGAGTTCTACAAGATCGACTCGGTCAAGAGCTTCACCTACAACAAGATCACGCAGCCGAACCGCAACCGCTTGCTGTGGCTGGATCCGACCGTCGACGGCATGAAGACCGGCCACACCGAAGCGGCCGGCTATTGCATGATCGCCTCGGCGCACCGTCCGAACGGCGCCGGCGAGCGCCGGTTGATCTCGGTGGTGCTGGGCACTTCGTCCGACCAGTCGCGCACACAGGAAAGCCAGAAGCTGCTGAACTGGGGCTTCCAGAACTTCGATACGGTCAAGCTGTACTCCAAGGGCCAGCCGATCGCGACGCCGGAAATCTGGAAGGGCTCGAAGAACGCCGTGAAGATCGGCTTCGCCGCCGACGTGCTGGTGACCGTGCCGAAGGGCGTGGCGGGCAAGATGAAGCCGGCGCTGGAGCGCAAGGATCCGCTGGTCGCGCCGTTGGCCGAGAACAGCCGCGTCGGGACGCTGAAGATGATCGTCGACGGCAAGCCGCTGCTGGAATTGCCGGTGGTGGCGCTGGAAACCGTCGATCAGGCGTCGATCTTCGGCCGCGCCTGGGATTCGATCCGGCTCTGGCTGAAATAAGCTTTACCCCGCACGGCGGCATGCCAGGGTCGGACCCCTTGGGGTCCGACCCTATCGGCTTTAAGGGGGGTACGGCTCAATCGGCGGCGCCGGTGTGCTGCAGCGATTCCTGCGCCCACTTGAACGCCGCCTGGCCGATCGCGCCCAGGCCGTCGACATCCAGACCCAGCCGATCCGCGATCTGGATCGCACGCTCGACCTTGTCGCGCTCCAGCAGCATCACCATCATCAGGTAAGGACCGTAGACGCCTTCGCTGCCCAGCAGCACATCGCGGATATCGTCCGACAGATGCATCTTGCCGACCAGGCTGCCCATCGGCACGCCCAGCAGCACGTCGAACAGCGACAACATCCCCACCAGGAACAACTCATCACGCTTGGTCTGTGACAAATTGCTGCAGGTTTCAAGGAAGCGCGCGCGCGTCAGCGCCACTTCCAGCAGCGATTCGTCGCGCTCGCGGCTGGCGCCGCCGCCAAGCCGGAACATCGACACCGTCAGCCCGCGATATAGCTGATTGCGGCCCAGCACCATGAACGCCTGCTGCAAACTGGTCACCTTGGTGGACTGGCCGTTGCTCGGCGCGTTGGCCCAGTTCAGCACCTGGAAGGTCATGCCGGGATCGCGCTTGGCCACGTCGATCATCGCCGGCAGTTCGGCGTCGGTGCGCAGCAGGTTCAGCAGCTCGATCGAGGTCATGCGGCTTTGATCGACCTTGGCATCCGGATCCACCTTGTCGCTGGTGGTCAGGAAATGGCCCATGAAATACGCGCAGCCCCACGACAGGCACATGCGTTGCTCGTCCCACGACTCGATGCCCTCCACCGCCAGCTTCAGCGCCGGATAGCGGAGGCGCAGCTGCCTGGTCAGCGTCTGGAACTCGGCCAGCGTATGTTCATTCAGGTACAGCATCGCGACATCGCACAGCGCCAGCAACGGCGCGTCAGCGGCGTCCAGCGACACGCCGCGCAGCGCGACCTTGCAGCCGGCCTGGCGCAGAGCGGCCATGGCGGCGGCCAGTTGCTCGTCCGGTATGCCGGCCGCCTTGCGGTTCAGCAGGAACACGGTGTGCGGCGCCGCCAGCGGCAGGTACAGGCCGGCGGCCACGACCTCGGCGCCGATCGGCACCAGCGCCATGCGCCGCTGCGCGAATTCGGGCAGGCGCGCGGCCACCAGGGTGTCGACCAGTTCGGCCGCCGCCACGGGCGCGCGGTCGCCGCCGAAGGGCACGGAGAAACGGTAGCCGCACAGGCGATGGCGCTCGTCGACGATTTCTGCGCGGACCACGATGGCGGGGTTTCTGGCGGCGGGCGCGGGCGGCGCCACGGCTGCCGGCGCGACGGCGATGGCGGCCTCGGCCGCGACTTTCTCAGGCTTCGGTTTCCGTCTCAGAAACGATAAAAATCCCACGTGACGCCTCTCCAGTGCCGTATTGTTGATTCGATCATACAATGAAATCGCCGTACGGAAACATTCTGGCGCTAAAAATCGGCGTAACTAAAGTACAAGCTTGTCGTTATAATCTGCGCACTCCCTCACTCCTGAAAGACCGATCATGACCTTGTCCTGCCCTTCCATCGTCACCAGCAAAGACGGCCTGACGCTGTCGCGCATCGTCGCCGGCATGTGGCGCATGAACGAATGGAACCTGACGCCACAGCAACGCGTAAGCTGGATCGAGCAGGCGCTGGCGATGGGCGTGACCAGTTTCGACCACGCCGACATCTACGGCGGCTACGGCGTCGAGGCGGTGTTCGGCGAAGCGCTGGCGTTGCAACCGTCGCTGCGCGCGCGCATGCAGATCGTCAGCAAGTGCGGCATCAAGCTGGTCAACGCGGCGCGTCCCGAGCACGGCATCCAGCACTACGACACCAGCGCCGGCCACATCATCGCCTCGGCCGAGAACTCGCTGCGCCAGCTGGGCACCGACCACCTCGACCTGCTGCTGATCCACCGTCCGGATCCGCTGATGGACTTCGATGAAATCGCCGGCGCCTTCGAACGCCTGCGGCAGGACGGCAAGGTCAAGCACTTCGGCGTGTCGAATTTCAGGCGCCACCAGTTCGAAAGCCTGAACCGCCGCGTGCCGCTGGCGACCAACCAGGTCGAGTTCTCGCCGCTGAACGTGGCGCCGATGTTCGATGAAACCTTCGATGGCTTGCAGGACCTGGGCGTGGCGCCGATGATCTGGTCGCCATTGGCCGGCGGCCGTTTGTTCAGCAGCGACGACGCGGCCGGCGTGCGCGTGCGCGCGGTGATCCAGAAGGTGGCCGACGAGCTGCAACGCCCGTTCGGCAGCGTGGTGTTCGCGTGGATCATGCAGCTGCCGAGCCGCCCGATCCCGTTGACCGGCTCCGGCCGCATCGAGGCGGTGGCGGAGGCGGTGCAGGCGACCCAGTTCAGCCTGAGCCGCAGCCAGTGGTTCGAGATCCTGCGCGCGGCGCGCGGTCACGAAGTGGCGTAATCAATCCTCATACACGGCTGGCGGGGCGACGCCCTTCCAGCCGGTGCGCCATCCCAGGTTCAGCGCCAGCGTGCCGACGATGTACACGGCGAAGAACAGCACGAAGTAAGCGGCTTGCAGCCAGGCCAGCAATCCCAAATTGACCAGCAACAGCACCAGCGCGGTCCAGCTCTTCTTCTGCTTCGAGCTGGGAAAGCGCACGGTCGACACCATCAGGCTGCCGACCATGAACAGCAGCGCCACCACCAGGCCGGCGTGCCACATCGACGCGGCCGGATCCGGCCACGCCACCACCACCGACGCCACGCAGGCGGCGCCCGCCGTGATCGGCATGCCGACGAAGTAGCGCGGATCGGTGCGGCCCACGTTGACGTTGAAGCGCGCCAGCCGCAGCGCGCCGCAGGCGACGAAGAAGAAGCTGGCGATGCCGCCCATGCGCAGCAGGGTCGGATGGTCGACGCCCAGTTGCACGAAACCGTAGCAATACAACAGCAGCCCCGGCGCGCAGCCGAAGTTCATCACGTCGGCGATCGAGTCGAGCTGCATGCCGAATTCGGAGGCGGTGTTGGTGGCGCGCGCCACGAAGCCGTCCAGCGCATCGAACACGCCGGCCAGCACCAGCAGGATGGCGGCCAGGCGGTAGTCCTGGGGCGAGCCGACCAGGGCGTTGTCGACCGAGATCACGATGCTGCCGAAGCCGCAGGCGATCGACATCAGCGTGACCATGCTGGGCAAGGCGAATTTGGCGCGCCGCATGCGCTGTTGATTTGTAGGCTTCAAATTGGAGGCAATCATAAAACAGCAAGCTTACCATTTTAAGCCCGCACGGTTAGCAGTCAACCGAGTGCGCCCAGGTTGAATTCGGCATAGAATCAAGCGATTGCACAGGAGTTCATCATGAGGACTTGGCGAATATCGTCGGCCGCGTTACCCATTTCACTGCTGACCGCGCTGCTGCTGAGCGCTTGCGGCGGCGGGGACGGACCGTCCGTCGCAGGGTCCGGCGGTGTCGTCACGCCGACGACGCCGACCACGCCGACGCCGGAGCCGGGCGCGCCGACGCTGACCAACAACAACGCGACCGACGGCTTCAACTGGATCAACTACCGGCGCTCGCAGCTGGGCTTGACCGTGCTCACGCGCAACAGCCGCATCGACCTGGCGGCGCAGGGGCATTCCGACTACCAGCGCGTCAACAACATCATCACCCACAACCAGACGCAGGGCCTGCCCGGCTTCACCGGCGTGGCGCTGAACGACCGCCTGGCCGCCGCCGGCTACTCGCTGACCGGGCAATTCGCCTACGGCGAAGTGATCTCCGCCACCAGCAACGGCAGCGGCTTCTACCAGGCCGAGGAATTGATCACCGCCATCTATCATCGCTTCGTGATCTTCGATACCCTGTTCAAGGAAATCGGCACCGGCGCGGCCACCACCGTCAACGGCTATACCTATTTCACCGCCGACTTCGCGGTGGTCGGCGGCTACGCCAGCCTCGGCAACGGCCGCTTCGTCGTCTATCCGATCGCCAACCAGAGCGGCGTGCCCACCAACTTCTTCAGCGACAACGAGTCGCCCGATCCGGTGCCGGCGCAGAACGAAGTCGGCTACCCGATCAGCGTGCACGCCGACCTGAACAGCAACGTCTCGGTGCGCAGCTTCACCGTGGCGCCGCGCGGCGGCAGCGCGCTCGCCACCCGCCTGCTGACCAGCTCCACCGACGGCGCCACCAGCGAGCGTGCCGCCGCCATCGTGCCGCTGGCGCCGCTGCGCGCCGCCACCACCTACGACGTCAGCTTCAGCGGCACGGTGGGCGGCGTTTCCGTCACGCGCGATTGGTCGTTCAGCACTAAATAAAACCCGCGCTGTTGCACGATGCCAACTGTCCATAGCAACGGGTCTGCTATCGTATGGCCTTCCCATACGCCATAGTCCCGCGCACGATGACACTGACCTCTCCCGCCGGCGGACATATCCTGCAAGTGGAAACCGGCCTGCAGCAGCTGATGGGCGACCGCGCCCTGTACCTGCAAATCCTCGGCCGCTTCCGCCAGCGCTATCCGGACAGCGCCTTTCAGGCGCGCCGGGCGCTGGCGGCCGGCGAAACCGGCCACGCGCAGCGCATCGTCCACACGCTCAAGGGCGCGGCCGGCATGATCGGGGCGCAACAGGTGTACTTGCTGGCGTCGCAGCTGGAGGGCTTCTGCGCCGGGCCGTCCAGCGCCTGGTCGGCGCCGCTGGCGCAGCTGGAGCAGGCGCTGCGCAGCCTGGTCACCGAGATCGACAGCCTGCTCGACAACGATGAAGCGCCGTTGCCGACACATTCGGCGCAGCCGGAGCAGTCGGTTCAGCGCAGCGGCGCGCAGCCGCCGGAGACGCGCATGCTGTTGCAGCATCTGGCGCGGCTGCTGGAGGAAGGCGACGGGGCGGCGATCGATGTGCTGGAGCAGTCGGCGTCGGTGCTGGCCGGCAGCCTGGGAGTGGAGGTGTTTCAGGAAGTGACGGAGGCGGCGCACCAGTTCGATTTCGAGGCGGCGCTGGCCACGCTGCAGGCGGCCGCCGCATAGCGGAGCAAAGCGCTAGCGGGTGTATTCCTTTTCTTCGTCGAAGGCGTCGGCGCATTCCTTGTCGCAAAAGCGGCGCACATTATCGAGCGGCTTTTCGCAATACCAGCAGGAGCCCTTGGGCGGCAGCGTCTGCCGCGTGCGCGCGTTGGCGACGGGCGGCGGAACGCCGGCGCCATCGTCCGGTACGCTCTCTTGTGTCGGTTCCACGATCCCCTCCCTTCCAGGCAATGCTCAGGTCATGCAAGATTACTTCAGCGGAATTTGCCGCCGCATGATAATTCTCAAGCCGATGAGGTTTCGTCCAAGTTGCAGGAAACCGCATACACATTTGCGACGATCAATAATAACAGCTTAGTCGCGTCGTCCACATCCGAGGGCGTCGTTCCAACAGGGTCAATATTTTTCAATGAAAAAGCCGGAAATGATAGTGGATTGCTAGTTTCGCAAACGTCTATAATCGTGGCACGATCATTTTGCCCTGCAAGAAAGCGCGCATGCAAGAAAACGCCGTCGCTCCCCACCTGCCGGCCGGCAGCCATGCCCATCTTTCCGGCCGCGTGCTCGGCCTGGCCAAGCTGGGCCTGATCGTGCTCGACGCCAACCAGCGCATCGTCATGTGGAACCAGTGGATGGCCAGCCATTCCGGGCTGTCGGCACACCGGGTGCAGACCAGCGAGCTGTTCGACCTGTTCACCGAACTGCGCGGACAGCGGCTGGAGCAGGCGGTGCAAAGCGCGATGCAGAGCAACCTGCCGCAGCAGCTGTCGCCGTCGCTGAACCGTTCGCCGTTCCCGCTGTATCCGACCGGCACTTGGGGCGGGGAGCGCATCGAGCAGTCGGTGTCGGTGACGCCGTTCAGCGAAGGCAAGGAGCGCTACTGCCTGATCGAAATCAGCGACATCAGTACCACCGTCGGCCGCGAGCGCCAGCTGCGCGGCCAGGCCGAGGCGCTGCGCGCGCAATCGTATGTCGACGGCCTGACCGGCATCGCCAACCGCCGCCACTTCGACGTCGCGCTGGACCGCGAACTGCGGCGCGCCATCCGCAACGACGGCCAGCTGTCGCTGCTGCTGATGGATATCGATTCGTTCAAGGCCTACAACGACCACTTCGGCCACCAGCAGGGCGACGCCTGCCTGATCCATGTCGCCGAGACTTTCGCCGCCACCTTGCAGCGCCCGGCCGACCTGGCGGCGCGCTACGGCGGCGAGGAATTCGGCGCGGTGCTGCCGGACACCGGCGCGGAACAGGCGGCGCTGGTGGCCGAAAGCATCCGCGCCAGGATCGCCGCGCTGGCGATCACCCATTCGCCGGCGGCGGCGCGGCCGCACGTGACGATGAGCATCGGCGTCGCCACCTTCGACAAGGATAAACTGTGCGACGCCGCCGCCATGCTGGCCGCCGCCGACGGCTGCCTGTACGCCGCCAAACACGCCGGTCGCGATTGCGTGATCGTCCATAACCCAACCGAAAGCGTCAATGAAACTGCGTAATCTCGCCCTCCTCCTCGCGGCCGCGCTGGCCCTGCCGTCCTCCTACGCCGCCACCGCCGCCGCCTGCAAGGGCGCCGCGCCGTCCGGCGAGCTGACCGCGACGCGCATCGCCGCCGCCAACGCCAGCAGCAAGGAACCCGGCCTGTACGAAGGCCCGGTGTGGATCAAGGACGCGCTGTATTTCTCCGACTTCACGTTCGGCCCCGGCTTCCCGTCGCGCATCCGCAAGCTCGACGCCGCCGGCAAGGTCAGCACGGTGATCGAGGACAGCGGCAGCAACGGCCTGGCGGTCGACGCCGACGGCAACATCCTGGCGGCCACGCACAAGTACAAGAGCGTGTCGCGCTACACGCTGGACGGCAAGCGCAGCGACGTGGCCGGCCAGTACAAGGGCAACGTGTTCAACTCGCCGAACGACATGGCGCTGGCCGCCGACGGCACGCTGTACTTCAGCGACCCGGACTTCCAGCGCGCCGCCGCGCCCGGCGGACAGGACAAGACGCGCGTCTACCGCGTGGCGAAAGACGGCACGGTGACGGTGGTCGACGACACGTTGAAGAATCCGAACGGCGTCTCGCTGTCGCCGAAGGGCGACGTGCTGTATGTGAACGGCATGGTGGGCGACCACGGCGTGCTGCGCGCCTACAAGATCGTCGACGGCAAGCCGCAGCAGGGACATGATCTGGTGACCAAGCTCGGCATCCCGGACGGCATGGCGGTCGATTGCCTCGGCAACATCTATGTCACCGAGCACACCGACCAGCGCCTGCGCGTGTTCACGCCGGCCGGCAAGCAGATCGCGACCATCAAGGTGGACGCCAACGTCACCAACGCCGCGTTCGGCGGCGCCGACGGCAAGACGCTGTTCATCACCGGCGCCGGCGCGGTGTGGAAGCTGGACCTGGACGTGACCGGCTCGCCGTATTGATCAGTGCAGCGCCTTCAGCTGCTTGATGATGTCGGACAGCCGGTAGGGCTTGTTGATCAGCGCGTACTGCGCCAGCTCGCCGGCGTGTTCGTCGAAGGTGGCGGCGGCGTAGCCCGAAGTCAGCAGGATCTTCAGCGCCGGCTGATGCTGCGCGGCGCGCTCGGCCAGCTCGATGCCGCTCATGCCCGGCATCACCACATCGCTGAATAAAATCGCGATGTCGGGATGGCGGTGCATCAAGTCCAGCGCTTCGGGGCCGTTGTTGGCCGGCAGCACGTCGTAGCCCAGGCTCTTGAACAGGTGGACCGCCACTTCCAGCACCTCCGGCTGGTCGTCGACCACCAGCACTTTTTCCATCGCGTCGGCATGGGTGGTGAAGCCGTTTTCCACGCTCGCCACCAGCGCCGGGAAATACAGTGAAATCTCCGTGCCCTCGCCCAGCGTCGAAGTGATGCGCAGATCGCCGCCGGCCTGCTGCGCCAGGCCGTAGGCCTGGCTCAGGCCCAGTCCGGTGCCCTTGCCCACTTCCTTGGTGGTGAAGAATGGTTCGACCGCGCGCTGCGCCACGTCGGGCGACATGCCGCTGCCGTTGTCGCGCACCCGCAAGCGCACGTAGCGGCCCTGCCGCAGCGTGCCTTCCGGGATGCTGTCGACCACATCGACCAGCACCGTGATCAGGCCGTCGGCGCCGACGGCGCCGACCGCGTCGCGGGCGTTGACCACCAGGTTCAGCACGGCCGCCTCCAGCTGCGTGACGTCGGCCATGATGTCCGGCACGTTGGCGCCGAGGTGCAGCTTCAGTTCCAGCGAGCTCGGTATCGCCCGCCGCAGCATCGCCTCGAACGAGGACAGCGTGCGGTTGAGGTTCATGCGGGTCGGCTTGAGCGGCTGCTGGCGCGCGAACGACAGCAGCTGCTGGGTCAGGTTGGCGCCACGGTTGGCGGCGCGCTCCATGCCGGCGATGATCTTCAGCTGGGCGTCGCGGTCGACGCCGTGCCGCAGCAGCTCGATGCTGCTGACGATCACGCTGAGCAGGTTGTTGAAATCGTGCGCGATGCCGCCGGTCAGCTTGCCGATCGCCTCCAGCTTCTGCGACTGGTGCAGCGCGTCCTTGGCGCGGGCCAGGTTTTCCTCCGCCTGGCGGCGCTCGGTGACGTCGCGCGTCACCTTGGCGTAGCCGATCAGCTCGCCCATGGTGTCGTAGATCGGATCGATGACCACGTGCGCCCAGAAACGCTCGCCGCCCTTGCGCACGCGCCAGCCTTCTTTTTCAAAGCGGCCCTGTTCGCGCGCCTGTTGCAGCGCCTGCGTCGGCAGGCCGGCGCGCTGGTCTTCCTCGGTGTAGAAACGCGAGAAGTGCGAGCCGACCACCTCGTCCGCGACGTAGCCCTTGATGCGCCGCGCGCCCTCGTTCCAGTTGGTGACCAGGCCGTCGTGCGACAGCATGTAGATCGCGTAGTCGGTGACGCCCTGCACCAGCAGGCGGAAGCGTTCCTCGCTGGCGTGCAGCGCCTCCAGCGCCTTGCGGCGGTCGGTGACGTCGCGGGTGATCTTGGTGAAGCCGAGCAGCACGCCGCGCTCGTCGCGGATCGGGTCGATCAGCACGCTGGCCCAGAAACGGGTGCCGTCCTTGCGCACGCGCCAGCCTTCGTCCTCGAACTTGCCCTCGGTGAGCGCGGAATGCAGCGCGAACGCCGGGCGGCCGGCGGCGCGGTCCTCGTCGGTATAGAAGCGTGAAAAATGCTGGCCGATGATTTCCTCGGCCGAGTAGCCCTTGAAACGCTGCGCGCCGGCGTTCCAGCTGCTGACGATGCCTTCGGCCGACAGCATGTAGATCGCGTAGTCGGTGACGCTGGAGATGAACAGCCGCAGACGTTCGGCCTCGACAACAATATCGTGCTTGGGTTCGGTAATCATCGGGCTCGATTCTACGGACATGACAAACTTTCAAGATAGCAGGTCATTGTACCGTCCGCCGAATCGAAATGATGCTGCCTGAGACATACAGTGTGTCCAGGACAAATAAGCCTCTGAGCCTCTGGGGTCAAGTCTGACATTCGTACACGGGCTCTACCGTAGCTTCGCTACGGTAGAGCCCGTGTACGAATGTCAGACTTGACCCCATGGTTTTACTTGCCAATGCAGAAACGGCTGAAGATGACGCCGAGCAGGTCGTCGGACGAGAAGGCGCCGGTGATGCTCGACAGTTGTACCTGCGCCAGCCGCAGTTCTTCGGCGAACAGGTCCAGCGACTGGTCGTTCTGCGCCGCGTGTTCGCCGGCGCGGTCCAGATGCGCACCGGCGTTCTTCAGCGCGATCAGGTGGCGTTCGCGCGCCAGGTATAGCGATTCGCCGGTCTGCTGCCAGCCGGCGATGCGCAACAGCTCGGCGCGCAGCAGGTCGATGCCGAGGTGCTCGTGCGCCGACAGGTAGACATGGGTGGCGTCGTCCATCGCATCCACCGCCGGCTTGTGGCCCGACAGATCGATCTTGTTCCAGATGCGCAGCACCGGCACGCCCGGCGGGAAGGCGGCGACGATGTTCTCGTCGGCGCGCGACGGGCCGTGGTCGGCGTCCAGCAGGTGCAGGATCACGTCGGCCTTGCCGACCTCGCCCCAGGTGCGCTCGATGCCGATCCGTTCCACCACGTCCACCGACTCGTCGGCCGAGCGGATGCCGGCGGTGTCGATGATGTTGAGCGGGATGCCTTCGATCTGGATGGTCTCGGTGACTTTGTCGCGGGTGGTGCCGGCGATCGGCGTGACGATGGCGACATCGGTGCCGGCCAGCGCATTCAGCAGCGACGATTTGCCGACGTTGGGCTGGCCCACCAGCACCACGTTCAAGCCCTCGCGCAGCAGCGCGCCCTGCGCCGCCTGGCGGAACACCTGCTCCAGCGCGGCGACGATGCCGGCCAGCTGGCCGCGCGCGTCGGATTTCTCCAGGAAGTCGATCTCCTCCTCCGGAAAGTCCAGCGTGGCTTCGACCAGCATGCGCAGCCCGGTGACGCCGTCGACCAGCTTGTTGACCGTCTTCGAGAACGCGCCCGACAGCGATTGCGACGCCGACTTGGCCGCCGCTTCCGTCGAGGCGTCGATCAGATCGGCCACCGCCTCGGCCTGCGCCAGGTCGAGCTTGTCGTTGAGATAGGCGCGGCGGGTGAACTCGCCCGGCTCGGCCAGCCGCAGGCCCAGCTCCTCGCCGGCCTCCAGCACCCGCGACAGCAGCAGTTGCAGCACGATCGGGCCGCCGTGGCCCTGCAGTTCCAGCACGTCCTCGCCGGTGTACGAGTGCGGCCCCTTGAACCAGATGGCGATGCCCTGGTCGATGATGGCGCCGTCGGCCTGCTTGAACGGGATGTAGGTGGCGTGGCGCGGCTGCAGGGCGGTGGCGCCGAACAGCGCGGCGATCAGCGGTTTCAGGTTCTTGCCGGAGGCGCGCACCACGCCGATGCCGCCGCGCCCCGGTGCGGTGGCGATGGCGGCGATGGGGGAAGAGTCGAGGTTCATAGGCGAATTGTAGTGGATAAAAAAAAAGCCCGCGATCAACACGGGCTTTTCAGCAACATCGGAGCGTCAGGCCTTGGCCGGCTCCGGCGGTGCGAATTTCTTCGAGATCACGTACTGCTGGCCGATCGACAGCACGTTGTTCACCACCCAGTACAGCACCAGGCCGGACGGGAAGAAGAAGAACATCACCGAGAACGCCAGCGGCATGAACAGCATCATCTTGGCCTGCATCGGATCGGCCGGGGCCGGATTCAGCTTGGTGGTGATGTACATCGAGATCGCGTACAGCACCGGCAGGATGAACCATGGGTCCGGCGCGGCCAGGTTGGTGATCCAGCCGATCCACGGCGCGCCGCGGATTTCCACGGCGGCCTGCAGCACCCAGTACAGCGCGATGAAGACCGGCATCTGCACCAGGATCGGCAGGCAGCCGCCCAGCGGATTGATCTTTTCGGTCTTGTACAGTTCCATCGTGGCCTGGTTCATCTTGGCCGGATCGCCCTTGTAGCGCTCGCGGATGGCTTGCATCTTCGGCGTGACCAGCTTGACCTTGGCCATGCTGCGGTAGCCGGCGGCCGACAGCGGGAAGAACAGCAGCTTGATCAGGATGGTGAACACGATGATGGTCCAGCCCCAGTTGCCCAGCACGCTGTGGATGTGGTCCATGACCCAGAAGATCGGCTTGGCGATCACCGCCAGCATGCCGTAGTCCTTGACCAGTTCCAGGCCAGGGGTCACGGTTTCCAGCAGCTTCGATTCCTGCGGGCCGGAGAACAGCTTGGCCTGGTTGGAGACGGTCGCGCCCGGCGCCAGCGTGCCCAGCGGCTGGATGGTACCGATGGCGTACTGGTTGGCCGCCACTTTCTTGGTGAAGATGGTGCGTTCCAGCTTGTCCTGCGGCACGAAGGCGGAGACGAAGAAGTGCTGCGAGATCGCGACCCAGCCGTTGTCGGCCTTGGTCGGGTGATCCTGCACCAGCGGCTTGCCGGTCTTGGCGGCTTCCGCGTCTTCTTTTTCCAGCGTTTCGAACTTCAGCTTGTGGTACTTGTCGGCGGCGGTGTACAGCGTCGGACCGGTGTAGCTGCTGTTGAAGAACGAGTCGCCGGCCGGCTTGTTGCCGTCGTGGACCAGTTGCATGTATAGCTGCGGCGCCACCGGCGCGGCGCCGGTGTTGGTGACGTCGTGGCGCACGTCGATCACGTAGTCGCCGCGCTTGAAGGTGAAGGTCTTGGTCAGCTTGACGCCGCCCTGCTCCGCTTCCAGCACCAGTTGCACCTGGTTGGCGTCGTTGAGCATGCGCGGGCCGGGCTTGGCGACGAAGCCGGTCTGGTGGGTCGGCAGGCCGGCGGCGCCGATCAGGCCGGTCTCGGCCAGATAGGTCTTGCCGGTGGCCTTGTCGACGTCGAACAGCACCTGGTTCTTGTTGTTGTCGACGCCATCCTTGAACTTCAGCAGTTCCAGGCGCTTGATGGTGCCGCCCAGGGTGTCGATGTCGACGCGGTAGACGTCGGTGGTGACGGTGATGCGCTCACTCTTGAACGGCTCGGCGGCGGCGGGCGCACCGGGCAGCGCGGCGGCGCCGGCCGGGGTGGCGGCTGCGGCGGCCGGCAATTCGGATGTCTTCGCTTCCGGCGCCTTGGCGGTTTGCGCCGGCTGCGGCGCAAACATGGACGGATGCCCGGTCGAGACCTGCCAGTTATTCCAGAGAATAAACAGCGACACGGCAAACACGATCCACAGGATGGTACGTTTATTGATATCCATTAGGGTATTTATCAGGAGTGGTTGCAACCGCAAGCGGTCGTTGAAGAATTCGATTTGCCGGCCGGGGGTACCGGATCGACACCGCCGTCATTCCAGGGATGGCAACGGCACACGCGCTTGAGCGCCAGCAGGCTGCCCTTGGCGGCGCCGTGGACTTGCAGCGCTTCCAGCGCGTAGTTCGAGCAGCTCGGATAAAAACGGCAGCTCGGCGTCATCATCGGGCTGATCGCCAATTGATAGAAACGCAACAGGAAGCGGAGAACGGTTTTCATGGCGCAGCTGTATGTGGTGACGGCGCGGCGGAAGGCAAGACTGCCGGCGCGGCGGCGGGCGGCTCCGGCGGCAACAGCGGCGGCTGCCGCGGATGCGACTTGGCCGCCTTGGCCTGGCCGAACAGGCGCGCCAGTTCCACCCGCAACGCCGCTTTCAGCGTGGCGGTGGTGGCCGGGCCCTGCTTGCTGTTGACCGGCTTGGCCAGCCGCACCATGCAATCGATCGCCGGCAGGCCGGACTGGCGGAACAACTCGCGGGTGACGCGCTTGATCGTGTTGCGCGTGACGGCGCGCGGCGCGAAGCGCTTGGCCACCACGACGCCCAGCCGCGCATGCGGCAAATCGTTCAGACGGGTGTAGAGCACGAAGTGCGCGCTTTTTTGCGTAGGGCGCAAACGAAAAACGGATGAAAATTCATCCGTTTTAACGATACGCCGAACGCGCGCGAAGTCGTGTGAACCTTCGCCTGTCGAGCCGCTTGAAATACAGCTTTCCACGCGATCAGCTAACAAGCGTTTGGCTTATACAGCCAGACGCTTGCGGCCTTTGGCGCGACGTGCGTTGAGCACATCACGGCCGCCACGGGTAGCCATACGAGCGCGGAAGCCGTGGGTACGCTTGCGGCGCACGACGGAAGGTTGGTAAGTACGTTTCATGTTGGTCTCGCTTAAAGCAGAAAAAAATGCAAAATCGGGTTGTGGCCCCGTCAGTTTTTGGTGCCAATGACACTTCGCGCACCCATGCCAACGCTCCGGCACAAGCTGGGTCCATCTCATCGCCCGCTAAATCCACGCTTACTCCATATTGACGTCCATGTGAATAAACAAGGAATACGGGCGGGGAACCCTGAATTATCGGCATTTCGATCCCGCTTGTCAACAACAGACTAGCCCTGTTTGCCGCCCGAATGGGGTCCAAACCGCAAAAAATAAGCGGCGTGCCTGTGGATAACTTTAGCCAGCGAGAGTAGAATAGCGCGTTACGTGTGGCGGAACCGACCTCGCCCGCACCCCATTTAGCAGTAAGAACTAGACAAAAGATTCATGGAAAATTTCTGGCAGACCTGCTCCGCACAGTTGGAGTTGGAACTGACGCCGCAACAATTCAGCGCGTGGATTAAACCGCTCATCCCCCTCGATTACGAGGCGGGCAAGTTGCGTGTCGCCGCACCGAATCGCTTCAAGCTCGATTGGGTCAAGTCCCAGTTCGCCAGCCGCATCACCGCGCTGGCCTGCCAGTATTGGGAAGCGCCGACCGAAGTGCAGTTCGTGCTCGACCCGCGCAACTCGACGGCGGTCAAGGCCAAGGCCGTGGTGCCGGCGCCCGAATACAACGGCGGCGTCCCCGACATCAACGCGCGCGGCAACGACCCGGTGCCGTCGGTGCCCGAGCTGCCGGCGTCGGCCGCGCCGCGCCGCGAGCAGAGCCGCATCAACACCGACCTGACCTTCGACAGCTTCGTCACCGGTAAGGCCAACCAGTTGGCGCGCGCCGCCGCGATCCAGGTGGCCAACAACCCGGGCGTGTCATACAACCCGCTGTTCTTCTACGGCGGCGTCGGCCTCGGCAAGACCCACTTGATCCACGCCATCGGCAACCAGGTGATGGCCGACCAGCCGGGCGCCAAGATCCGCTACATCCACGCCGAGCAGTACGTGCGCGACGTGGTGACGGCGTATCAGCGCAAGGGCTTCGACGACTTCAAGCACTACTATCACTCGCTCGACATGCTGCTGATCGATGATATTCAATTCTTCGGCGGCAAGAGCCGCACGCAGGAAGAGTTCTTCTATGCGTTCGAGGCGCTGATCGCCGCGAAGAAACAGATCATCATCACCTCGGATACCTATCCGAAGGAAATCACCGGCATGGACGACCGCCTGATCTCGCGCTTCGACTCCGGCCTGACGGTCGCGATCGAACCGCCGGAACTGGAGATGCGGGTGGCGATTTTGCTGAAGAAAGCCAAGCAGGAAGGCGTCACCTTCTCGGACGACGTCGCCTTCTTCGTCGCCAAGCACCTGCGCTCCAACGTGCGCGAGCTGGAAGGCGCGCTGCGGAAAATTCTGGCGTACTCCCGTTTCCACGGCAAGGACATCACGATCGACATCGTCAAGGAAGCGTTGAAGGATTTGCTGTCGGTGCAGAACCGGCAGATCAGCGTGGAGAACATCCAGAAGACGGTGGCCGACTTCTTCAACATCAAGGTCGCCGACATGTACTCGAAGCGCCGCCCGGCCAACATCGCGCGGCCGCGCCAGATCGCGATGTACCTGGCCAAGGAACTGACGCAAAAGAGCCTGCCGGAGATCGGCGAGCTGTTCGGCGGCCGCGACCACACCACCGTGCTGCACGCCGTGCGCAAGATCGCGCTGGACCGGACCAAGAACCCGGAATGCAACCACGAACTGCACGTATTGGAACAGACGCTCAAGGGCTAGCCGCACGCATGGTTTGGCTTTATGATTAGTCAACCATGCAGGCCTGGGCAACAATGTTATAAATATATCGTTTTAATCTTTATTACTGAGGATAATCTATGCAATTGGTCAAAACCACCCGAGATACCCTTCTCCGGCCACTGCAGATCGTGAGCGGTATTGTCGAGCGTCGGCACACTATGCCGATTCTGGCCAATATCCTCATCCGCAAAGACGGCGAAAGCGTATCCTTCCTGTCGACCGACACCGAAGTCCAGATCACCACCAACGCCGAGATCGGTTCCGGCAGCGAAGTGACCGGCACCACCGTCGCCGCGCGCAAGCTGCTCGACATCCTGCGCGCGCTGCCGGAATCGGGCGACGTCACGATGACCCTGCTGAACAAGCGCCTGACGGTGCAGACCGGCAAATCGCGCTTCGCGCTGCAAACCCTGGCCGCCGAAGAATTCCCGACCGTGCAGCAGGCCGAGAGCTACACCGCCAGCGTCACGCTGCCGCAGAAAACCCTGAAGCACCTGTTCAACATGGTGCACTTCTCGATGGCGCAGCAGGACATCCGCTACTACCTGAACGGCCTGCTGCTGGTCCTGGACGGCAACAACGTGATCGCCGTGGCCACCGACGGCCACCGCCTGGCGTTCTGCCAGGTGGAAACGGAACAATCGTTCGAGCGCCAGGAAGTCATCATCCCGCGCAAGACCATCATCGAACTGCAGCGCCTGCTGGAAGAAAACGACGAGACGGTCCAGCTGGACATCGCCGCCAACCAGGTCAAGCTGACCTTCGCCGACATCGAGCTGATCTCGAAGCTGGTCGAAGGCAAGTTCCCCGACTACACGCGGGTGATCCCGAAGGGTTACAAGAACGAATTCACGATCGGCCGCGATGAGCTGCTGCGTTCGCTGCAACGCGCCGCCATCATGACCAGCGATAAATTCAAGGGCGTGCGCTGCATCATCACCCCGGGCAGCATGAAGATCAGCTCCACCAACGCCGACCAGGAAGAAGCGGTCGAGGAACTGGAAATCGACTACGGCGGCGACAGCGTCGACATCGGCTTCAACGTGACCTACCTGCTGGACGTGTTGAACAATCTGAAGTGCGACCAGGTCAACGTCGCGCTCGGCGACTCGAACTCGTCGGCGCTGATCTCGATCCCGGACAACGCCGACTTCAAATACGTCGTCATGCCGATGCGCATCTAAGTTTCTGTAGCAGCCGTTTGAACACCAGTAATCGATAACAGAGAAAGCAGCACATGTCCGCCATCCCAGAAGAGAATCCAGTACCAGTACCGGCCAAAACCGAAGAATACGGCGCATCATCCATTCAGATCCTCGAAGGCCTGGAAGCGGTCCGCAAGCGTCCCGGCATGTACATCGGCGACACTTCCGACGGCACCGGCCTGCATCACCTGGTGTTCGAAGTGCTGGACAACTCGATCGACGAATCGCTGGCCGGGCACTGCACCGAGATCCACGTCACCATCCACTCGGACAACTCGATCTCGATCACCGACAACGGCCGCGGCGTGCCGACCGGCCTGAAGATGGACGACAAGCACGATCCGAAGCGCTCCGCCGCCGAGATCGTCATGACCGAACTGCACGCCGGCGGCAAGTTCGACCAGAACTCGTACAAGGTCTCGGGCGGTCTGCACGGCGTGGGCGTATCGTGCGTCAACGCGCTGTCGAAGCTGCTGAAGCTGACCATCCGCCGCGACGGCAAAGTGCACTACATGGAATTCGTGCGCGGCGTGCCGCAGAACCGCGAGCTCGACACCAAGGACGGCTTCGCCGTCTCGCCGATCAAGGTCATCGGCGAAACCGACAAGCGCGGCACCGACGTGCACTTCTGGGCCGACGAGGAGATCTTCAACCACGTCGAATTCCACTACGAAATCCTGGCCAAGCGCATCCGCGAACTGTCGTTCCTGAATAACGGCGTCAACATCAAGCTGACCGACCAGCGCAACGGCAAGGAAGAGATCTTCGCGTTCGAAGGCGGCACGCGCGGCTTCGTCGAATACATCAACAAAGCCAAGACCGTGCTGCACCCGACCGTGTTCCAGGCCACCGGCGAACGCATGTCGGACCAGGGCACCAACATCTCGGTCGACGTCTCGATGCAATGGAACGACGCCTACAACGAGCAGGTGCTGTGCTTCACCAACAACATCCCGCAGCGCGACGGCGGCACCCACCTGACCGGCCTGCGCGCCGCGATGACCCGCGTCATCAACAAATACATCGACGAGCAGGAATTCGCCAAGAAAGCCAAGGTTGAGATTTCGGGCGACGACATGCGCGAAGGCCTGACCTGCGTGCTGTCGGTCAAGGTGCCGGAGCCGAAGTTCTCGTCGCAGACCAAGGACAAGCTGGTGTCGTCGGAAGTGCGCGGCCCGGTCGAAGAGATCGTCGCCAAGACGCTGTCGGACTACCTGCAGGAAAAACCGAACGACGCCAAGATCATCTGCGGCAAGATCGTCGAAGCGGCGCGCGCGCGCGAAGCGGCGCGCAAGGCCCGCGACCTGACCCGCCGCAAAGGCATCATGGACGGCCTGGGCCTGTCGGCCAAGCTGGCCGACTGCCAGGAAAAGGATCCGGCGCTGTGCGAACTGTACATCGTCGAGGGTGACTCCGCAGGCGGCTCCGCCAAGCAGGGCCGCGACCGCAAGTTCCAGGCGATCCTGCCGCTGCGCGGTAAGGTGCTGAACGTGGAAAAGGCGCGCTTCGAAAAGATGCTGTCGTCGGAACAGATCACCACGCTGATCGCCACGCTGGGCACCTCGATCGGCCCGGACGAATTCAACGTCGAAAAGCTGCGCTACCACCGCATCATCATCATGACCGATGCGGACGTCGACGGCGCCCACATCCGCACCCTGCTGCTGACGCTGTTCTACCGCCAGATGCCGCAGCTGGTCGAGCGCGGCCACATCTACATCGCGCAACCGCCGCTGTACAAGGTCAAGGCCGGCCGCGACGAGCGCTATCTGAAGGATGACGCCGAAGAAGCCAGCTACATGATGAACGTCGCGCTGAACACCGCATCGCTGACGCCGCGCGAAGGCGCCGACCCGATCGTTGGCGAACCGCTGGGCGAACTGGTGCGCCAGTTCAACCTGGCCAACGTCATCATGACGCGCCTGACGCGCGTGATCGACCGCGCCGCACTGACCGCGATCATGACCGGCGTGACGCTGGACCTGAGCACGCAAGAGCTGGCCGACGTGTCGGCACGCGCGCTGGTGACGGAGATCAACGACATCGCGGTCAAGGTCACGGTGATTTCGGACGAGCTGTCCGAGAAGCACGCGCTGCGCATCGAGCGTATGCACCACGGCAACATCAAGGTCAGCTCGATCGACGCCGACTTCGTGCAGGGCGCCGACTACAACGTGCTGGCCAGCGCGGCCGCCACGTTCAAGGGCCTGATCGGCGAAGGCGCGTATGTGCGTCGCGGCGAAGGCGAGCGCACCAAGGAATCGGCCGTGGTCGACTTCCATCAAGCGATGCAGTGGCTGCGCGACGAGGCGGAGCGTGTGGTATCCAAGCAGCGCTACAAAGGTCTGGGTGAGATGAATCCGGATCAGCTGTGGGAAACCACCATGGATCCGACCGTGCGCCGTTTGCTGAAGGTGCAGATCGAGGACGCGATTGCTGCGGATCAGATCTTCACTACGCTGATGGGTGATGATGTCGAGCCGCGCCGGGCATTCATTGAAAACAATGCCCTACGTGCAGGCAATATCGACGTCTAAAAATCAAACTGTTTAAAGCGAAAAGCGGCCTTTTTATGGGCCGCTTTTTTTATCCGTTATTGCATCGTCAACAAACTCAACTACAATGATGCTCACGAACAATTTTAGTGAGCAAGTCCATGAGCCAAGGTAGTGCGCGCACCATCAATTCGCCACAAGGCTTATACGACAGACTTGTATCTAAAGCTGAATCAGCTGCTCTCGATGAGTTGGCTAATGCCGATCAAGCTTTAATCAAACCTGCCTCTCAGGCGCAACGCCGTGAGCACCTCATTAACGAGCTCACGTCCCGGCTACCAGAATTGCTCGATGCGGCGTCCTCCGACTCAGAAGATAAAGCGGAGCAGTCTCGTACAGAACTAAAGCTCATTGCCCACCTCCTACGCGAAGCACGTTCCGGAAAAGAAGACAATAATGATGCGACGCTTCCGGCGTATCCACTACGCATGCTACATGCACTGCATCAACCAAACCGTGCTCCGGTGTCTCCCGAAACAGGCCTCCGACAGCCGTGGATATTTACATCTGCACGTAGTGACCCCTCACTATTAAATGAGCTTCGCGCAGAACTAGCATGTGTCGATCGAGTCGACATTTTGGTCAGCTTTATTACTTGGAGCGGTGTTCGCAAACTCATTGACGTATTGAAAGCAGCTACGGCGATGGATGCTCATGGCAATCCGCAAACGAGAATACGCATTCTTACGACAACTTACATAGGAGCGACCGAAGCCAGAGCCGTCGATGCTCTGGCGGAGTTACCTGGCGTGGAGCTACGCATCTCCTTAGATGGTCGCCGCAATAGATTGCACGCCAAAGCGTGGCTATTCCATCGACACAGCGGATTTGGCACCGCCTTCGTTGGCAGCGCCAATCTCTCTGAGTCTGCACTTATCGGCGGTATTGAATGGACGGTAAAATTCTCGCAAGCTCGCGACGTAGATCTCTACATGTCAGCCTGCGCCAACTTCGAAACGCTGTGGAATGACGGTGAGTTTCAACAATACAATCCTCACGATGCATCGCAGCGTGCTGCTCTAAAAGCTGCATTGGGGGAACAGCGGCGCACGCCATCGAGCCAAGGGCAAAGTAACGAGCCCATCGCTATTCATACTTGGTTTGAGCTGAGGCCGAAGGCATATCAAACCGAAATGCTTGAACGACTTGCGGCGGAACGTCGTCTAGGTCGATCAAGAAATCTCGTCGTCGCCGCGACAGGCACTGGTAAGACTGTAGTCGCAGCATTTGACTATTTACGTCTCACGAAAGAGGCTGGCAGTCCGCCTCGCCTTGAATCGCCACGAGTTCTGTAGACACTTCTGAGCCATAATTCTAGGCTAAAGGAGTGAGTATGAGCGGGAAACGATATACGGAAGAATTCAAGATCGCTGCGGTCAAGCAAGTGGCGCAGCG
>NZ_JAADJT010000024.1 GCF_011090165.1 Duganella aceris | reverse complement strand
GCGCTGCGCCACTTGCTTGACCGCAGCGATCTTGAATTCTTCCGTATATCGTTTCCCGCTCATACTCACTCCTTTAGCCTAGAATTATGGCTCAGAAGTGTCTACAGAACTCGTGGCGATTCATGTTGGTGTTTTTTTTCGAAAACAAACAATGCTGAGCTATCTCAATCTGCGATAGAACTAGCTGGCCCTTAGGCAATGGATTTTCATTTAAGGCTAAACATCGTGTCACTTCGCGCCTAGGGCGCGGACAGCAATAGACCAGGTGCTTTTCGTCATGTGATCGCCCATCCAGTCCCCCGCCACGGCAGCGCTGAGTGCGCATAAAACAAGCTGTTCTCGCGGCCTCTTTTAAGCTGTCGCCTTACTTGAGTTAGCGTTCATGTAGCCAGCAGATGGCGTATCAACTGGAACTGCTTTACATGTTCGCTCACGCCAACTCAACAAGTTCTACGCCCATATACTACGGGCGCAGCACTATTTTCCCCTGTTTGCCCGATTCTTGAGCCAACCCGGCAGCCGACAATGGAAACACGCCCGAAATATTAACCACAAGCTTCCCGCTTGCCACTAGCTCCGCTAGCACGGTCAGCCTGTCTCGTGAGGTCTTGGTTGCCACATGCTGGGTACGAATGCCAACCGGGGCCGGTGGTGGCGCTTCAAACAATGACACGAGTGTGGCACCATTATTCATGGCCGGATAAATCCTCGCCATGCCGGCCGCACTCACACCATCCACGACCAGACTTAAACCATGCAGATGCTGTTCGAATCCAGATTGGCGATAATCGAGGACTTGATCTGCGCCAAGGCTTCGCACAAAATCAAGATTTTTCTCCGATGCCGTAGCCGTGACATGTGCGCCGGCCAACTTGGCCAACTGCACAGCCAGGTGGCCAACACCACCGGCGGCCCCTTGTATCAGCACCCGAGCGCCGGGCGCGAGCTTCACGCTATCCATCACCGCTGCCCAAGCCGTTAGTCCAGCCACAGGCAACGCCGCAGCTTGTTCAAAACTAACGCCGTCCGGGATCGTCGCCAATTCGCTGGCTTGGTAGACGACGTATTCCGCATAACAGCCGCTATTGGGCGCAATGCCACCGAACACTTTGCTGCCCACAGTCAGATCGCTGCCTGGACCAACCGCCTCAACGACGCCTGAGAAATCCGTGCCTGCCGTATAAGGCTTGGGTATCCATTCACTGAGATAGCCTTCTCTGACGCGGCGATCTACCGCATTGACCGATGCGGCCTTAACGCGTACCAAAACTTCGCCGGCCTTCGGCACCGGTATTGGTGCGTCAACCATCACCAGCTTTTCGGGTCCACCGGTACCTTGCAGGAGTATCGATTTCATAAATTGTTTCATCGCTGGGTTCCCATATTTTGTTAGATGGGAGCATGATATATTATGGAAACCTAGTGTCAATTAGGCACCAACCCAACACTAAGTAACCAGAAGGAAACCGGATGAAACCGCCAGATATTGCTCAGCCCACGCTCACAACCTGTACCGCTAGAACCCTGCTGATGGATTTACAGCTGGCAGAAAAGTGGACCTATTTGATTTTGTACGGCCTTATCGAGCGGACCATGCGTTTCAACGAAATTAAACGTCGGGTCGAAGGCATATCCCAAAAAGTCCTGACGCAATGTCTGCGAAATCTGGAGCGCAATGGAATGGTCCAACGCGAAGTCTTGCCGACGTCCCCCGTTACGGTGGAATATAGCGTGACTGAGCTGGGCGCAAGCCTCGCCGGTCCAATGAATGCGCTATCCGGTTGGCTGATGACATACCAAACTGATATCCAACAGGCACAGATGAAATTCGACCAGCGACAGGTAAAAAAGACGCCGACGTTAGGTGCCGTGTAGTTGAAGCTTGAGGCGAAAATATTCGATAGGGCGACGCGTAGTAGGTCCGCAATTCAGCTTGTTGCTAATGACAGCGATCCGGTTCGGTCAACGGTAGCTCTATCTATAGGGATAAATTTCCACCCCCGCATGCGACACCAATGCAAGATATGATGTCACATCATTTTCACATGGAGTAAAGCATGCATCGCATAGGCTACCTGTTGACAGACGGATTTCAGATGCTTGCGCTGGGCACGCAATCAGTATTCGAATTCGCCAACTCTGTCCTGGATCAGCCTTTCTATGCGGTGGAACAATACGCGATAGAGGCTGGCGGGGTGCGCTCGTCTATGGGTGTAACTGTTTCCTGCAAGGCGATCAGCGATGCGGGGCGGCTCGACACTCTTGTACTGCTAGGCGTCACCGATCCGCTTGGCAATCCGACGCCCGCCGACCTGGTCGATTTTCTTAAAAAGCACAGCGACATCTGGCGTCGCGTTGCCGGCATCTGTACCGGCGCCTTTATTTTGGCGGAAGCCGGACTGCTCGAAGGTCGACGCGCCACCACGCATTGGGCGTATGGCCGCACGCTTCAGCAGATGCACCCAGGTGCCAACGTCGAAGAAGATCGTATCTACATGGTTGACGGTCCGATCTGGACTTCCGCCGGTATGACAGCCGGGCTCGACTTGGCGCTGGCCCTCGTAGAAAAAGACTTGGGTAATGATGTGGGCCGCACGGTGGCGCACAAGATGGTGATGCATCAACGCCGCTCCGGCGGACAGACCCAGCACTCCGAACTGCTCCAACTGTCTCCCAAGTCGGACCGCATCCAAAATGTACTTAGTTATGCTCGCAAGAATCTGCACCGAGCGGTAAGCGTGGAAGAACTAGCCGAGAGCGCCAACCTCAGCCCACGCCAGTTCAGTCGTGTATTCACCGCTGAGACGGGCCAGTCACCGGCCAAGGCGCTTGAAGGATTGCGCCTTGAGACGGCGCGTTTGATGATAGAACAAAGCCGACACCCGCTAGAAATAATCGCGCGAGAAACAGGCTTCCGGGATCGACGCCACCTGCGCGAAGCCTTCGTGCGCGGCTTTGGCGTCCCACCGCTATCGCTGCGGCGGGAGTCGCGTGCATAAAACGGTTAGTTCAGGTAGCCAGGCAGCACTGGCAATTTGGCGTTGTCTGCCGGCTCGTGCTGGATAATCAGCCGCGCGCCCGTCTTGCTTACGATTTCCTCCAGCCGCGCCGACGACTTTAGTGTGCTGTCGTGGTCGAAGTTAAAGGTAGGCACCTGGTTCCGTGCGCGGTTTTCGGTAAAGTGCCACTGATCACCAGACAGGATCACTGGGCCGGTGTGCGGCAGCGTCAGTTGCAGCGCCATGTGGCCCGGCGTATGGCCTGGCAGCAGGATCGCCTTGACCGTACCGTCGCCAAAGAAATCGTAATCGTCATCAATCAGTTTCAGGTGATCGGGCCGTATGCCCAGCAGCTCGGGTTCGATGAAATGTTCCGACGCCGCCTTCTTATCAGAAAGGACCGCGAATTCCAGCTTCTGCATCATCAGCGTGGCATTCGGGAAGTCCTTGGTCTGACCGGTGTGATCGAAGTGCGAGTGCGACACAGCCACATAGCGGATGTCGTCGCTCTTGAGACCGATCGTGCGCAGCTGATCGACGATCGTGGTCGACAGCTTCATCTCCAGCGAACCGCTCTTGACGCCCTGCTGGAAACTCTTGGCAAAGCCTGTATCCCACAGCATCCAGTCGTCGCCGTGCTTGATCACATAACAGGAGATGACGATATCGTAGGTCTGTCCCTTGTATTCACCGCTGTCGGACATCATCGACAGATCGCCGAAGTGCATCGTGCCGCAATCGAGGCGGTAAAGCCGGACATCGGTGGGCGTCGGCGCGGCCTGCGAGGCCCCGGAAAAAGCGAGCATGCTCGCCAGCATAAATGCGTAGATGGTTTTCATTGCGTACCTTTACGTGTTGGATTTTTTTGCTAAAAATAATGCGATAAATTCTGACAAGCCCGCCAGCAGGCCAATCCCCCAAAGGGCACCGGTATGCAGGATGCCGGCGCCGATAGCGCTTCCGATGGAAAAGCCCAGATACATGGTGGAGGTGTTGAGCGACAACGCGACCGGCGCTTGCGGAGCCTGCCCTGCGGCGATCAACTTGGCCATCTGTGCCGGGAAAAATGCCCACACGCTAAATCCCCACACCGCGACAGCCAGCATCACCGGCCATTGCGCCATGGCGGGCGGAAGCATGGTGGCCGCCGCCATCAGCCAGAACGAAGCCGCCAGCAAAACCAGCGCGACCCGCACTACACGGTTAGCGCCGAGGCGGTCGTTGAGGACGCCGCCGGTCAACACACCAGCTGCCGCAAACACGCCCCACAGCGTTACGGTCGCACTGATGCCGCCCTCACCAAAACCCAGGACAGCGCTCAGGTAGGGGGCGATATACGGGTAGCTGGTGTATGCACCGATCGACCAGAACAGTGTGACCGCCAACAGGCGCCGCACCTGCGGCTGCTTCACGACGCCAATGCGATCGGCGATGGTTGCTACCGCCGGCCGACCGCCGCCGTGACGAGGCACGCCAGCCAAAATGCCGGCAAATGCAACCGCCCCCATCACCGCCACGGCGAGGAAGGTCGCTTGCCATCCCCAGGCATGTCCTACGACAGCGCCTAGCGGCAATCCCAGCGCGATGGCGATGGTCATGCCGCCGCTGACAATTGCCAGTGCTCGACCACGCCGCTCGGTTCCCGCCAGCGCGCCGGCGAGGGCATTGGCGTTTGGCACATACAGGCCGGCCGCGACCGCCATCAACACCCGCGCTACAAGGAGACTGCTGAAGCCGCTCGCGAAGGCAGCCGCCACGTTGGCGGCGGTGAAGACGCCTATCGCCAGGAGTAGCGTATCGCGCCGATTGAGGCGCCCGCTCATCAGCGTGGTGACGGGTGAACTGAGCGACAGCGCTAGGGTAAAAACCACCACCAACGTAGCGACGGCAGACACGCTCATGCCGAAATCAGCGGCCATCTTGGGTAGCAGCGGCGCGATCATAAAACCTTCGGTGCCGATGGCGAAGGTGCCCAGTGCGAAAAAGAGCGCCGGGTATAAAGAGCCAGGTTCGACACTAGCACCAGCCGCTACGGGGATTTGCGGAGAAGAGATTTTAGACATGGCTTACCTCATAACGAAGGCGCGGCCGCCATGAAGCAGCCGCGCCAACCGGTCAGACCGGAATTGGGTTGACCATCATTTCGGCGTTAAAGCCGTTGAACACCCCGTATTCGCCAGGACCAGGATTGGCCCTGAAGCCGTGGATCGCTTCAACAACGACCTCCTCGCCATCGTTTGCCAGTCCCTGCATGGTCTCGGCGATGAATGCATCCAACGGCATGGCGCGCGGGTCGCCGCTCTTTTTGATCAGGTCGGTATCCACCCAAGGTGGTGCAATTTCCTGAACCTTCACCTGGGTATCGCGCAGCATGAAGCGCTGCGACATCGCGTAGGAATGCAGCGCCGCCTTGGTCGCCGAGTACACCGCGGTCACGGCCAGCGGCACGAACGCCAGCACCGAAGTGTTATGAATGATGGTCGCTTCAGGCTGTCCTTTCAGGTGCTCGATCAGCGCCGAGGTCAAGCGGATCGGACCGAGCAGATTGGTATCGATCAAAGTGCGGGTCAGGGCATCGTCCAGTACGCTGCCCGCATCGTCGAATGGCATGATCCCGGCGTTGTTGATCAACACGTTGAGCGATGGATAGCGTGCTATCAGCGTCTTCGCCGCAGCGTCGATGCTGGCGAAGTCGGCCACATCCAGCTCGATCGATTCCATGCCGGGATTAGCTGCCACAACTTCGTCCAGCAAAGCCTTGCGGCGACCGCCGATGATCACTTTGTTACCACGTTGATGGAATGCCTCTGCCAAGCCACGGCCGATGCCGGATGCGCCGCCGGTGATGAAGATGGTGTTTTGGGTCAGTTTCATGATTTGTCCTTAGTAAGTGATGTGGGTAGTCAATTAAGCGGTGGTGTAGCGGGGTGCCGGCGTATTGGTCGACAAGTGCGGTGCCAGGGCTTTACGCGCGCCGTCATAAGCCTCCCAGTAAGCGTCGTCCTGCAGCGATGGAATGGAGACCAGCTCGCCGCGATCAAAGCCGATCAGCGCCGCGCGCACCAGGTCTTCGGCACGCATGACGATGTTGGCTGGCAGGTGCTCCAGCGGCAGGCCACCGGTGGCCCAGAAATCGGTCGCGGTCGCGCCTGGCAGCACGGCTTGTACGCGTATGCCCTTGTCTGCCAGCTCGTGGTGCAGTGACTGGCTGAAGGCCAGGACGAACGCCTTGCTGCCGCCGTACACGCCGTTGAGGACTTCCGGCGCGATCGCCACGATGGACGAGATATTGATGATGCCGCCCTTGCCGCGCGCCACGAAGCCAGGCATGGCCGCGTATGTCAGGCGGGTCAGCGCCGTCACGTTCAGATCGATCATCTGTTCCATGCGCTCGACGTCGCTTTGCAGCAGCGGCGTATGGGTGCCGACGCCAGCGTTGTTGACCAGCAGCGTGATGCTGGCATCGTCGCGCAGCTTGGCTTCGACCAGGCCGCGCTGTGCGGGAATGGCCAGGTCTGCATCCAATACCTCGACCACACGGTGAGTGGCCGAGGTGATGCGAGCGGCCAGTGCGTTAAGGCGTGCGCGGTCGCGCGCCACCAGAATGAGGTCATAGCCTTTTTGGGCCAGCTGTTCCGCGTAGATGGCACCGATGCCGGAGGAAGCGCCAGTAATAAGCGCGGTGCCTTGATACGTTTGCGTCATGATGCGACTCCTTTTTTGGTAAGCAAGATTGCGTGAAGACATAGTAGGCGGACATCGCAACGCAGCAAACGACGTAGATGAGCATGATTTAGGACGCGCATGGCGCAAATCGGTCACGCGTCGCTCAGGAGGAAAGGGAAACAGACGGCAGCTCGGGGCGAGCCCAGGTTGACGGGGAAGGACAGCAGATGCTGTATAGGGCGCGTGAACAGCGGATTGAATTGGTCGACGCCGCGCGCACTTGCACGACGACGATGGCAGCGAGCCTAGCGCCTCGCGCCTGCCGCGTCGAAGTCAGGCCCGTCGGACAAGACAGCGCCGCTAAACGCTGGTTTCTCGAAGCTGGTGCAGCACGCTTTGCAAAACGGTGCGCACGCGCGGCGAACGTTTAAGATCTTTATGATATCCAGCCCAGACCGTTCGTCCTGGCGGTGCGTCTTGAAGATCGAGGCGGACCAGGCCGGCTGTCGAGTCTCCAACGCAGTTGGGCAGAACCGCGATGCCGCCGCCTGCCGCGCAGAGTTTGGCCTGCACGTCGCGACTGTTGGCACGCAGTCCGGTCGTCGCGTGCGGCAAGCGCTGGCTCAGCCACGCAACGTCGGCGAGGCTATCGAAGTTCGTGTCCATGGTGATGAGGACATGCTCTTTGCGGGCGCCTGCATCGCTGCGGCGTTGCAAATAGGTTTGGCTTGCATAGGCACTGAACGCGATGTCTGCAACACGTGTCTGCACGACGTCGGGCTCCTCGAATTCGCGAAATCGGAAACCAATGTCGGCTTCGCGCCGGGCCAGGCTGATCAAACGGGTCTCCGTGATCAACTCAATGATGAGATCGGGATAGTCGACACGTATGTCGGCGAAGACCGGCGCCAAGAGGTGGGCACCGAACCATTCGGTGGTCGATACCCGCACCATGCCCTTCAGTTGGGATTCTCCCGTAAGCCTGCGCTGTACCGCTGAAGCTTGTTCCTCCATTTCCTCGATACTCGCGAGTATCGAATGACCCTCGCTGGTCAATACGTAGCCATCGCTGGTTCGCTGGAATAGCGGGCGCGCCAGCGCTTCTTCCAGCGCCTGAAGACGCCTGCCCACGGTAGGCTGGGAAAGGCCAAGCCCCCGCGCCGCGCCGCTTAATGTCCCGTGGCGTGCGATCGCCAGGAACACACGGTAATCATCCCAGTGTACGGTCATTCAGTTTTGAATAGAAAGTATGCGCATAATTGGATTCTAATTCACAAAGGAATGCAATAACCTGAGTCTTTCAAAACCTCTGGAAAAATATCATGTCTCGTCAATTCGTTCTGGCAGCGGGAATATTTGCTCTCGCCACCGCAAACAGCGGTGTTGCAGCGCCCACTTTGAAGGTCGAGGCGCGCTCCAACAGCATGATATGGAACGCCGTGGCGGTCGATAAAGGGCGGGTGTTCGTCGCTGGCCCGCGCTGGACTGGTTCCAAAGGCCCGTCGGTCGGCTTGATCAATAAACACGGCGATCCCACGCCCTACCCCAACCAGAAGTGGAACGACTGGAAGGAAGGCGGAGACAACCAACACGCGTTCGTCAACGTCAATGCCATCCATCTCGACGGTCACGGTAGCCTCTGGATCATCGACACCGGCTCTCCACAGTTCGGCGGCGATCCGCTGCCCGGCGGCGCCAAGGCGGTGCAAATAGATCTGGCGACTAACCAAGTAGTGCGCACCATCGCGTTCGGGCCGGCAGTCGCCCTGCCAGGCAGCTATGTCGATGACATCAGGATCAATGGGCGGCATGCCTACCTGACGGACGCGGGAAGACCCGGCCTGATCGTTGTCGATCTCCTCACTGGAGCAGCGCGCCGTGTGCTGGAAAATGACCATTCGGTCGTTGCACCGACAGACAGACCAATCAATGTCGCCGGCGCTATCGTACGCGGCGCTGGCGGCCAACCGTTGGCGGTCAATGCCGATCCATTTGAACTAAGTGTCGACGGACAGACCTTGTTCTATGGACCGCTCTCGGGTCCCTGGTCACAGGTGCCGACGAAGTTGCTTGACGACCCCGCCGTCGCAGCCACAACCTTGGCCGCCGCCGTGAAACCCTGGGCCGACCTGCCCCCCATCGGCGGCTCGGTCACGGATACCAAGGGCAACTTGTACTACACCGAACTGCGAACCAGCAGCTTGATGAAACGCACGCCGGATGGCGCGATCTCCACCGTGTTGAGCGATCCGCGCCTGCACTGGGTCGACGCGCCTGTGATAGACGCCCAATCACGGATGTGGCTTCCAGTACCGCAAATGGACCGGGTTCCCGCCTTCAACGACGGTGTCTCGCGCGTGCAGTGGCCGGTGACGTTGTACAGCATCGACCTGAAGGATGTGAAGTAGCCATCAAGCTCGCGTCTTCAATCAATCATCACACTTACTTCCGAAAAAATACACCATGGATATCGTACACATCGCGGCAAAACGCCACACCGTCAAGTCGTTCGACCAACAACGGCGGATACCTGATGCCGTCTTCGAACGCATCAGGGAACTGCTGCGCCTCGCCCCGTCGTCCGTCAATTCCCAGCCCTGGCATTTCTTCATCGCCTCCACGCAGGAGGGCAAGGAAAGGGTCGCGCAGTCTACCGACGGGGACTATCAATACAACTCGCGCAAGATCCGCGAAGCCTCGCATGTGATCGTCCTGACCACAATGGCAGCGACGGATGCGGGACACGACGCAGCCGTGTTGGCTCAGGAAGTCAGTGATGGTCGCTTCGCCGATGAACGGGCGAAGGTGTCGCAAGCCACCTCGCGCGCATCGTATACCAACATCCATCGTTACGAGCGCAAGGACTTGCAGCACTGGTATGAGAAACAAACCTACCTGGCGCTTGGCACGCTGCTGTTGGGGGCGGCCGCCCTGGAAGTGGACGCGACGCCGATGGAAGGCTTCGACAGCAAGGTGCTCGAGCACGAGCTGGGCCTGAACGAACAGGGGCTGACCGCAACCGTGATCGTTTCATTGGGTTACAGCGGTGGCGACGACTTCAATGCCAAATTGCCGAAGTCGAGGTTATCCAAGGAGACCTTATTCACCGATATCTGAGTATGGTCTCGAGAAGACTAGTGGCTTAGCGCTGATCCCGCTGGTACTCTCTGGGAGATCGGCCGGTCACACGCTTGAATGCGTTACTGAAGGCGCTGTCGGAGGCGTAGCCGAGCGACGCCGCGACAACGCCCACGGAACTGCGGCCATCCTGCAGTGTGCGTTCCGCAAGCCGCATCCGCCATTCGGTCAAATAGGCCATCGGCGAGATGCCGGCAACCGCCTTGAAGTACGATGAAAAGGTTGCGCGTGACATAGCGGCCGCCTTCGCCAGCTCGCCAAGCTGCCAGGCGCGCGCTGGATCGCCGTGCATCAATTGCAGCGCGGGCGCCAACCGCTTGTCACCGATGGCCCGGAGCCTGCCGCTGGCGATCGGTTCGGCATCCTCAAAATGCGCGCGCAGGATTTGGATGAACATCAAATGCGCGAGCTGTGATGAAGCTGCGACGACACCTGGCAAGTTATCGTCACGTTCGCGAACTAGTTGCTCCAACAACCAGCGCAGCGAGGGTGCATGACGCGACGCGGCGCGAATATGTATCAAGTCAGGCAAGCCTTCGAGCAGCAACTGCCCCCGATCATCAGACAGTTCAACTTTACCGCCGATCATAAAAAACTCATCGCCCTCGCCATGACTAGCGATTGCACCCTGCCGCCCTTCAAGCACGTCCGCCAATTCAGAAGGACGGATGGCGAGGTCGCTAGCCAACACATGCGAACGTGGCGCGCGCAATAGAAACACATCTCCCGGTGCGACGGCGATCGCCTCGCTGTCACCCTCAACCACCAGCCAGCAATGACCTCGTACTATGCCCCAGAACTTGATGCGCTGGGTAGGTGGAAATGCAATGGCCCACGCGCCGCCGGCCACCAGCCCGCCGGACATAATGGATCGCGCATCGATTAGCTTCAAGAGGTCGGAGAAGGGATCTAAGTGCATTTTCAGATTTTCACGCATAAATCATGGACAAGCAAGCATTCAAATGCTGAGGCCCGATTGTTATCCTGACTGTTCTTGTAGAGCCTTCCTAAGGAGCATGAAAATGACACAACAACGAACTTGGTTCATTACCGGGGTCAACAGCGGTTTCGGCCGGAGCATGACGGAGCAATTGCTGGCGCGCGGCGATCGCGTCGCGGGTACCGCACGGGACCTATCGGCGATGACAGAGTTGAAGACGCGCTATGCCGATCTCCTTTGGCTGGCAGAACTCGACGTGACCGACTCGGCCGCGATCCGTCGCGTTGTCGACCAGGCGTTCCAGCAATTGGGTCGCATCGAAGTTTTGGTCAGCAATGCAGGTTACGGCCTGTTCGGTGCCGCAGAAGAGATAAGCGATGAGCAGCTCGTCCATCAAATGGATACCAACCTTATTGGTTCCATGCAGTTAGTTCGCGCCGTGCTTCCCCATTTCCGACGTCAGCAAGCGGGTCGCATCCTCCAACTATCGTCGGTGGGTGGACAGGCTGCGTTTCCGGGCGCCTCCGCATACCATGCGAGCAAATGGGGGATTGAAGGTTTCATTGATGCGGTGGGACAGGAGGTAGCCACATTCAATATCGGCTGCACTTTGGTCGAACCTGGTGGGGCGCGAACGGCCTTCCGCTATGGCAGTTCACAACTTGCACCGAGAATCGAAGCATACGACACATCACCGGCCAGCATGGCGCGGCGCATGATCGAAGAAGGCACCAGCATACCGATTGGCGATCCGGCAAAGATGACTGCGTTGATGATCGCAAGCGTCGACCAACATCCAGCGCCACAGAGGCTGGCCTTGGGGAGCGACGCCTATGCCACGATGCACCGCCAGCTTAGCGCCCGCCTCGCCGCGTTGGAAGCGCAGAAGGAACTAGCTCTCTCCACCGATTTCGCGGCGGATAGCTAATACTGCATATCGCCGTTCCCGGGATATCGATACGCGGCGGCCACGCTCCGCAAACCCTCAGGGCTGCATTGCTCTGAATGCGCGCTACAGTTATCTCGGGCACGGCATGCCTGCCGCCGCCCACTTCTCCAGCACCTCGACAAAGGCCTCGTGCGACATCGGCGGTTGGGTGCGGTTGGCGCCGGGGTTCCAGGCCCACAGCACCAGCGGATCGGTTTTCATGTGCTCGATCACCTGTTCGCCGGTTTTGCGATTGCCGTTGCGGGCCGGGTCGCGCATCTGCCGGCACACGCCCTTCTTGTCCAGCCCTTGCCAGCGCATGCTGAGCGGCGCCAGATGCCAGTTCGGCGCGCCGGGCACCTTGCCTTGCGCGGTGTTGCCGGCCTGGTGGCAGGCGGCGCATTGCAGCACCGCCGAGCCGTGGCCATCCTTGCCGCGCACCACCTGCTGCGCATGGATCACCGCGAAATCTTTCTGGCGCGGCGCGTCGGCCTGATGGCAGTTCACGCAGCGCGGCGTCATCACCACGCTGGCGACCGGGTCGAACAGGGCGGGATCGCCTTTCTCGGGGGCGGCGTGCGCCAAGCCGGCCAGGCCGGCACACAGCAGCAAGATCATCCGCCGCATCATGCCTGCCCCGCCGCTTTGTGGATGGCGGCGCGGATGCGCGGATACGTGCCGCAGCGGCAGATGTTGCCGGACATGGCCTGGTCGATATCCTTGTCGGTGGGCTTGGGGATCGCGCGCAGCAGCGCGGTCGCGGCCATGATCTGGCCCGACTGGCAGTAGCCGCACTGCGGCACGTCGATCTCGGCCCAGGCCTGCGCCACCCGCTTGCCGACCGGCGTGGCGCCGATCGCTTCGATGGTGGTGATCTTCTTGCCGACCGCCGCCGACACCGGCATCACGCAGGCGCGCGTCGGCTGGCCGTCGATATGGATGGTGCAGGCGCCGCACAGCGCCATGCCGCAGCCGAACTTGGTGCCGGACATGTGCAGCTCGTCGCGCAACACCCACAGCAGCGGGGTATCGGCCTCGGCCTCGACCGCCATGCTCTTGCCGTTGATATTCAAAGTAGTCATCGTGGTTCCTGTCAGGTTGCTTGCAGCGCCTTGGCGATCGGCAGCTTGCGGATGCGTTGGCCGGTGGCGGCGTGGATGGCGTTGGCCAGCGCCGGCATCAGCGCCGCCGTGCCGGGTTCGCCCATGCCGCCGGGCGCTTCGTTGCTGGCGACGATGTGGGTTTCGATCGGCGGCGTCTCGTGCATGCGCAGCACGCGGTAATCGTGGAAGTTGCTCTGCTCGACGCGCCCGTTGTTGAACGTGATCTCGCCCCACAGCGCGCCGGAGATGCCGAACACCACGGCGCCTTCGACCTGGGCCCGCACCGTATCCGGGTTGACCACGACGCCGCAATCGAGCGCGCACACCACGCGCTTGACCCGCACCTCGCCCTCTTCCACCTGGGCGTCCACCACCATCGCCATATAGGTGCCGAAGGCGAACTGCACCGCCAGGCCGCGACCGATGGCGCCGTTGCGCGGCCCCCGCCAGTTGGCTTTCTGCGCGACCAGTTTCAGCACCTGCTCGGCGCGTGGATTTTTCTTCAGCAGCGCCAGCCGGTATTGCAGCGGATCGGCCTTGGCGGCGGCGGCCAGCTCGTCGATGAAGCTCTCGACCACGAACACGTTGTGGCTGGGGCCGACGCCGCGCCAGAAGGCGGTGGGAATCTGCGGCGGTTCGTGGCGGGTGTAGTCGACCTTGATCGCCTGGAAGTCGTACGGCGGCGCGTCGGCGCCGTCGACCGTCTCCGGGTCGAAACCGTTGTTGAAGGCCGGCGGCAAAAAGCGCCCCAGCACCGAGGAACCGGTCAGGTGATGCGACCAGGCCAGCGGCGCGCCCTGCTCGTCCAGGCCGGCGCGCACCCGATCGTAAAAATACGGGCGATACATATCGTGCTGGATGTCTTCCTCGCGGCTCCAGATCACCTTGACCGGATGCTTGACTTCGCGCGCGATGCGCACCGCGCGCTCGACGCCGTCGATCTCCAGCCGCCGGCCGAAGCCGCCGCCGAGCAGGAAGTTATGCACGGTGACGTTCTCTTCCGGCAGGCCGGTCACCTTGGCCGCCGCCGCGCGGGCGCGGGTGATGACTTGGGTGCCGGTCCAGACGTCGCAGCGGTCCGCTTGCACATGCACGGTGCAGTTCATCGGCTCCATCGGCGCGTGCGCCAGGAAGGGCAGCTCGTAGGTCGCCTCCAGCACCCGGCTGGCCTTGGCGAAGGCCTGCTCCGGCGCGCCGTCGCTGCGCACCTTGGCGGCGCCCTGTTGCGCGGCGCGCGCCATGTCGGCCACGATGTCGGCGGTGGACAGCTTGGCGTTCGGGCCGTCGTCCCAGCGCGGCGCCAGCAGCGCCAAGCCCTTCTGCGCCGCGCCGTAGTTGTCGGCCACCACGGCGGCGCAGTCGTCCAGCCGCACCACCTGGCGCACCCCCGGCACCTTCAGCGCCGCCGCGTCGTCCAGGCCGAGCAGGCGGCCGCCGTAGGCCGGGCTGATGGCCAGCGCCGCCACCTTCATGCCCGGCAGCTGGACGTCGATGCCGTACTGGGCGGTGCCGTTCAGCTTGCCCGGCGTATCGAGGCGGCGCGCGGCCTTGCCGATCAGGCGGAAGTCCTTGGGCTGTTTCAGCACGATCGCTTCCGGCGCCGGCAGCGGCAGTTTCGCGGCCGCCGCCGTCAGCTCGCCGTAGCGCAGCTTGCGCCCGCTGGCGGCGTGGATCACCGCGCCGCGCTCGGCGCGGCAGCTCGCCGGGTCGACCTGCCAGGATGCGGCGGCGGCTTGCACCAGCAAGATGCGGGCGGCGGCGCCGGCCTGGCGCATCGGCAGCCAGGCGGCGCGGATGGTGGTCGAGCCGCCGGTGACCTGGAAGCCCAGCGCCGGATTCACGTAGCGCTTGTCGTCGGCGCCGGCGTGCTCCAGCACCACGTCCTTCAGGTCGAGTTCCAGCTCCTCGGCGATCAGCATCGGAATCGAGGTGTAGGTGCCCTGGCCCATCTCCACGTACGGCATGGTCATGTAGACCTTGCCGTCGCCGGCGATGCGCACCATCGCGTTGGCTTCCCAGGCCGTGCCCGGGGTGGCGACGCTGTCGCGCGCGCGGGCGGCGGGAATGGCGACTTGCAGCAGCAGGCCGCTCCCGGCCGCCACGGCTTTAAGGAATAATCGACGATCGGTCATGCGCGCTCCTTGCGATGGTTGTATGAGAATGCGTGGTCATCGGATCAAGCGAACAGGATGGCGCTGACGTCAATCGATACAACGAGTGGGTCGGCTTGATGACCGCCGTCCGCGTCACGCACATAGATCATGTGCCTGGTCGGCAACGTGATGCCCTGAACGGTGACATGCTCGGATAGGTAGTGCGCTGCTGGCGCACCGCCGCTGATATCGACTTCGTAATCGTGCCGGCGCATCAAACCATCATCCGAGAAATAGAAAGTCTGTACCGGGCTGTGGGTCGCCAGGTCGGCCGGGAAAGTGACCTGCAGGCGGCGCCAGACTTGTCCGTTTTCCTTCCATGGCGACAGCTCGGCGAGGGAGAAGCCTGGGCCGGCCAGCGTAAACGGCATGGTGAAATAGTTCCAGATCGCATAGCCGACGAAATAGGCCAGTTGCATGTCATTCCAGGGCGTGGGCAACTGGTGGCCAGCAAATGAAGCGCGGGGTTTCAAAAGCTCATCAACCAGGGAGCCATCGACGTTTTCGATGGCTGCGCGCTCCGGGGTGACTGCGGTGCGGAGCTCCGGTGCGCCAAACGGATGATGTGAGGTCCACGGCGTATGCAACTTAATCCGGATATCCACCTCATCCAACATGCCGCCCTTGCCCTTGAGTGGCCAGATAATGCCTCCCTGCGAAAGGTGGGCCGACATGGTATCGAAGCCGTTCCAACGGTCGATTCCACCGTGCGCTTCGATGACTTCGTTCAGCAGTGTATTCATCATATTAATTGGTGTCGCTGTGGTTAAAAAACGGAAATTGCGCTTAAGTAGCAATGCGGGTCAGTGACCCGCCTGCGCAGCTTTTTCGATATGTCCGGCAACCGTATCTGGGTGAGACTCGTGAATACAGTGGCTACCCGCGGCCTGATCCACAGTCGAGCCAGCACGCCTCGCCATGGCCCGCTGAGAGACCGGCGGAATCATTCTGTCGTCAGTCGCGATGAGAAACCAGCTCGGCTTAGACCGCCAGGCAGGGATCGTCACCTCCCCTGTGAAGGCATCCACTCCCAAAGGTTGCTGCGCGCTCGCGAGGAATGCCGCGCGATCCGCGTTCAGGTCTCCAGCGAATGCGGTGGCAAATCTCGCTTTGTCCAGCCTTAAAAAGCCTTTGATCGGCGCCAGCAAAGGTGGAATAGGCGCACCTGCCGGATGGTGGGCGCCTATTTTCTGCACTGACTCTCCGCTATCCGGGGCGAACGCCGCGATATACACCAAGCGAGACACCTTCGGATGATTGCCGGCCTCCGTGATCACCACGCCGCCATAGGAATGACCAACCAACACTACAGGACCACTCTGCATATCGATGACGGCCATGGTCGCGGCCATATCGGCCGCCAACGAGGTCGTGGGATTCTGAACCACGCTCACATTGAAGCCTTTGGCCGTGAGAATCCGATATACCTGCTGCCACCCGCTACCGTCCACAAAGGCACCATGTACGAGCACGATGTTGTTAATGCGTGCAGCGGCATCCGCTGTCGGTATCGCCGCAATGACGTCGGACTTGAAGATCAGCCTGCCATGAATTGATCGCGATATCATCTCGCGCATTTTTATACCTCTTCCATCAATCGCGAACAAAAGTTGCTGACCATTTGTCATTCCAAAGGAGATGGAACACAGTTTGCCGAAGGGCTACCACACTCACCATCACCCATATGGGTAGAAATCTCCCGCATACCAATAGTTAATAATATTATTAATTTAATCTACGATTAAAATCCCCCACACCATTCTTCATTTCAATCGAATATATAAGTATTATTCGAAAAATAGATTTAATTATATATTTTCAATATTTATGTTAATGCAACTTGGCTTCTTTTAGGATCAAATAGCGAAAAAATAGGGTAAGATGGAAGCTTGATGCTAAGTTAATATGGTGTGCAATAATGAATATTGAGTGGCGTGCTCAATTTGGTCCGTTTATGCTCTCTCCAGCCGAACGTTTGCTGGAACAAGACGGCGAGCCAGTAAGATTGGGTGGTCGGGCCCTCGATTTATTAATAGCTTTAGTCGAATCCGCCGGCGAAGTCGTGGGCAAGCACGAGTTGCTTTCCAAGGTTTGGCCCAACATGGTGGTTGAAGAGGGAAATTTACGGTTTCACATCGTCAATCTCCGCAAGGCGCTGGGGGACAGCGGTGGAAATAGCCGCTACATCGTCAATGTCGCGAATAAGGGTTATAGCTTTGTCGCCCCGGTGATCAGGACGGCGCCCGGATCGCGCGCAACGCTCGCCAAGCCTGAGTCAGCTGTACGGTTGCCGGTGCTGTCGACGGTGGTGTTGGGGCGCGACGAGGCGGTTGATATGCTAACAACCGCGCTATCGCGTTACCGCTTGGTGTCGATCATTGGGTCGGGAGGTATCGGCAAGACTACCGTCGCGATCGCGACCATGCACTCGCTTTATAAAGAGTTCGGCGGCGACGTCCACTTTGTGGACTTCTCGTGCATCTCTGAAATCGAGTTAGTCCACGCTACCGTCGCGAGTGCGATCGGCTTGGCCCATTGCGCGGACGAACAGAGTGCGCTGGAAGCACATCTTGCCGATAGAACGACACTCATCGTCCTCGACTGTTGCGAACACCTGATTGATGAGGTGGCAAAACTGATTGAGAGCATACTAAGAAATTGTCCCGATATTCGTTTCCTGGTGACGAGCAGAGAAGTGCTCAGGGCTGCTGGCGAATATGTCTATCGCTTACAACCACTGGCATTCCCTCCAGACGGAGATGGGCTGACGGGAATGCAGGCGCTCGCCTATCCCGCGGTGAAGCTGTTCGTTGAGCGAGCGGCGGCCGGTGGTATTGATTTCACGCTTTCAGACGAGGATGCTCCGCTAGTCTCCCGGCTCTGCCGCGACCTGGAGGGCATAGCACTCGCGATTGAGTTGGCCGCGAGTCGGATCGAAGCGTTGGGACTGCGTGCGATCACCCAGCATTTCGATGCCGGCGCCTCGCTATTATGGCCAGGCAGGAGAACAGCTAGTGCGCGGCAACAGACTTTGCGCGCGACGTTGGATTGGAGTTTCAATCTACTTCCCACGGATGAGAGATCGCTGCTCACCAGGCTATCAGTCTTTACCGGGACGTTTTCGCTGGACGCCGCTTTGGATATCTGCAACCCCGACCAAGGCCGCTTCATGGGCATGGAATTGGTGGCGAATTTAGTGTCGAAGTCCCTGGTCGCGGTCGACGCCGGCGGCACCACGCTGCGATATCGCATGTTGGACACCACCAGATCCTACTGCCGTCACATGCTGGAATCGTCCGAAGAGTTTGCAACCGTGGTGCAGCGCTACGCGAATTTTTATAACAACTGGATGGTACAAGTCACGCAGCATGCCGATGCGGCTGACTTGGTTGAGCTGGACCTGCCGAATCTGCGCGCCACCTTGGATTGGTATATCTTCGAAGGAAAACAGTTCACCAAAGCGGTCGAACTGGCGGCCATGACATGCCCGCTTCTACTGCAGTCCTCTCAGCTGGTCGAGTGTTCTCGATGGGCGCAAGCAGCACTTTCAAATTTACCCGATGAGCACGTGGGCTCACATCTGGAAATGCGCTTGCAGCGCGCCCTTGGCCAGTCCTTGATGTTCTTGGGCAGCGGTCGTAATGGCCGGGCCGCTGCGGCCTATCGCCGCAGTATTCAGCTCGCGGAGCAGCTCGGCGATCTGAAGGAAATGCTTCATTTGTTGAGCGGATATCTGGTTTTGCTGCACAGAGAAGGCTCCTATACGGATGCACTGAACACCGCCCACCGGGCCCAGGCGCTCTTGACTGAGCTGGATGATCTCCAATCGGCGTTTATTGTCGATTCGCTGATGGGTGTATGCCTTCATATGGTCGGCAGGATAGATGAATCCGTGCGTCACTGGGAAAACTGCTTCGTCTACACCGCCGACGCGCCGCATGTACTGGATTCGAAACTCGGCTTCGAGTATCACATCCGCGCGTTATGCGGCTTAAGTCGCACGCGGTGGCTAACGGGCAGCTACCGCCTGGCTTATACATTGGCCGAAGATACCATTCTCAAGGCGAAAAACCATGGCCATGCGGTAACGTATTGTCTTGCACTGATTTGGGCAGGATCGGTCTACAGCTATGCCCAGGATGTTGAACGCATCACCGATATCGCGGAAGAGTTGGAACGCGTTGGCAAGTTGCATTCATTAGAACCTTATCGCAAGGTCGCTGACATCTTGCACGGGCAGGTCATGATCATGCAAGGGCATCCCGCGCCAGGGACGGAGCGCATTCGTGATGCAGTTGAATCACTGCATGGCTATGGCTACGAGATGGTGACCAGCGTCGCGCTAACCTTCATGGCGAAAGGTCTATCCGATCTGTCGCTGCATTCGGCGAGCTTGTCGATGTGCGATGAGGCGGAAGCAACCATTCATCGGGGAGGAGATCTGTTACGCCTGCCCGAATGCCTCACCACACGCGGCAAATGCCTGGTAAAAATCGGCAATGTCGACGACGCTGAGCAGAGCTTCGTTTCAGCGATTGATCTCGCGACAAGACAAGGCGCCTGGTCCTGGCGACTGCGGGCGACGCTAGCGCTGGCCGAGTTACGCGTAGGGCAAGGGAAAAATAAAGAAGTGGTCGCGCTGTTACTACCACTGGTGAGCGCTGCGGACGGTGAAAACTCCGCCGATCTCGCGCGGGCAAGAACTTTACTCAACGAATATCTTGAAGAAATTAACGAGCCAACAGCATAGCAGTCGCGCCATGCGTTCCCCCAGGTCGGTTATTGTTGCCGCGGTCATTTGCAATGGCCTTGAGTTTTTTGATTTCGTTGCTTACGCGTTCTTTGCGCCAATCATCGGAAAAGTATTCTTCCCTGCTGCATCACAGAACTTAGGGCTATTACTGTCCGTTGGTGTCTTCGGCGTGGGCTTTATCGCCCGCCCGGTGGGCAGCGTTGTGATAGGACGCTACGCCGATCGTGCCGGGCGGCGCCCCGCATTGCTACTCAGCGCCATGTTGATGACTCTGGGCACGCTCGGTTTAGGGCTGACTCCCGGATACGCGTCCATCGGCTTGATCGCGCCCGTCCTGATCACCATGTTTCGGCTGGTGCAGGGATTCGCCTTGGGGGGAGAGACCGGTCCCTCGACCGCCTTTCTGCTGGAAGTGGCACCCAAAAGACAACGCGCCGCTTATGTGGCCTTCCTGATGGGCAGCCAGGGTTTAGCCTCGGCCGCCGCCGGTGGGCTAGGCCTTGCCCTCTCCCTCTCGCTCTCCAATGAACAGATGCTGGCATGGGGATGGCGTGTACCGTTTGTCATCAGCACGCTACTTGTACCGGTTGCCCTATTCCTGCGGTTTAGGATGCCGGAAACATTAAAGACCAAGACCAGCGCAGAACTGCGACTTGCCTGGCGAAGCCGGCCAGTGGTACTCGGCATCCTGGTGATTGCCGGAGGAACCGTATCAACCTATGTCGGCAGCTATATGACGACCTACGGCACAACGGTGTTGCATCTTCCCCCGGCGAACGGCTTGCAGGCGGCGATAACCATCGGCTTGACCACCTTCGGGGGCGCGCTCATTGGAGGTTATCTGGCGGACAGATTCGGACGCTGGCCGGTCATGTTTTGGCCACGACTCATCACGGCTATCGTCAGCCTCCCTGTATTCGCTTGGCTTACAGCTCACCCGATTCCGCCGACCTTGCAGGGAATTTCAGCCCTGTTGGCGTTCTTGACCGCTGTGACGGCAGGGGGCGTGTTGACCACTATTTGCGAGTTATTTCCTGCCGAACGGCGCGCGGAGGCACTGGCGCTCATCTATTCCGTCGGCGTGTCGCTGTTTGGCGGAACGGTACAATTTATCGTCACTTGGCTTATCACGGTGACAGGAAATCCGATGGCGCCTGCTTGGTGTATCGCCATCACCAGCAGCACGGCGGTCATCGCCACGCTGTTATTGCCGGAAACCGGAAACAAGAAACGATCTGACGGGCCGCTAACAGGTTCTAACTAGTTGTTAGGAGCGCCGGTTCGCCTCGGCCGGCGGCGCGCTAGACCATTGCTCACAACGCTCAACAAAAACTAACTCGACTATTAAGCGGTGGCTAGCGATGATGAACCTAATCAATCGCTGGCCAGGAGTCGACATGAACCCGAGCAACAATAAATCCCAAATTTATGTTTCTGTACATATACGGGAACCGCTATTACGTGCCGGTGCTTGTGCTGCGCTGCAAAAAGAAAAGGGGATCGTTGTATTCGATGGTGATGATGCCGCACTCCCGCCCACCAAGACAAATGTGTTGGTGATAGATGGGTCGGCCGTACCCAAACTGATTCAAGATATCGCTCAAGGTGCGAAGGAATATGCTGAAGTTCGTATTTTGGTGGTGGCAACCACTGCGCGAGACCACGCGATACGCTGTGCTTTTAGCCAAGGCATTCACGGAATAATGCTGAGCACATCGCCCGTGAAGGATTTTGTTTCTGGCATCCGCCGCATCGCAAATGGCGATACATACCTTTGTCAGACACTGGCGCTTCAAATGGCGAATGTCACGGGACGCAACATACTCACAACCCGGGAGGATGATGTTTTACAACTACTTGCGCTGGGTCTATGCAACAAGTCCATTGCCCGCAATCTCGATATTGCGACCGAGACCGCGAAATTTCACGTCAAGTCCATCATGGTAAAGCTGCAGGCAAAGACGAGAACCGAAGTCGCAAGCATCGCCATCTCCGGTGGTATGACAGAACATTTCGCACTTTCACTACCTAAGCGTCCTGCTTAACAAAGATGTCAACGCGGAGACCGGTGCCCCCCATAATCTTGGTCAAGCATCGCTTGCATTGCTAGGCGAGGGCTTGCAGCCGGCCCTGCAAGATGCCGGCGATGGTTTGTCCGACGAACACGGCGATTGTAAGTGTCGCGACGGTGAGCACCACAATTGCGATCACGTCGGTGGTTAAGGTCTGCGCATGTGCGGCGTAACGCACGGCAGCGCCGGCCGAGGCGGCCAGCGGGAAGCTGGCCGCCCACCACGACACGCGAAACGGCGAGCAATGCGGCAAGTGACGCAGGCGGCCGAGTAATACGGCCAGAACGAATAGCATCAGCATGTACAACGCTTGTGCGAACAAGTCGATAGCGCCAGTGCTAGTTACATATGCAGTGAACCCGACCGCGAAGGGTGCAACCAAGATGAGTAACGACGGCTGCAACGACGCCGCCAAAGGTTCCTCCATCGCCAGCCGCGAAAAGATCATCGTGAATAGCGGAATCGCGAAGAACAGGCCTACGGCCAGACCGAAAACCATCAAACCGTGTAAGCCCTCCCATTGCAACTGCGGAACGGCTAGCGGAATGTCCAGCATACCAACGACGGGCACGATCCAAGCTGGCGTGACCTGGGTCGCTGTCTGCCGCACGGTCATCCAGCGGGATACAATGACCCACGCCAGCGCGGTCATGCCCGCTGCCCCCAGCACCCACGACAAGCGCGCCAGCGTTAAACTGAAATCGACCAGCACGAAAGGCAGCAGCAGCAGGCTGATCATCGGCGTGCCAAACAAGTTGCCTGCAACCGGGTGATTGAACTCCGCGCGCACGGCTGCGAACCCAAACCAACCTTTGATGCAGTAAGCAACACCAACTCCTATAAACGCCAGCGCCGCGCACACGCCGACCAGTTGGGCGATCCACGCGGGAGCGCCGAAATACCTGTGTGCACCATGCCACGCGACGGAGAGGCCGCAGAGTCCCATCACCGAACCAAACATACCGACAGGTAAATAGGCAAGCCTGCTGGCAGTGGTTGAGGATGCGCGTGTATCCGTGGCTTCCATGGTTATCCCTCTGATTATGAGATCTGATCGACGAATGTGATGAGCAGTATTGTAGCTCTCTACCGGCGCGATCCCGACGGCCGCCATCCTCCCCATAATGGTGGGACAATCAAAAGGTAGACAACTGGCTATGCCATTGAACCTGCATCGGATAGTCCGGCGCTGAACTCGCGGAAGCGCGTTTCGAGATGTTCTCGCAGCAGACGTACCGTTGGCGATACTTGTTTGCGGTCAGCGCACAACAGGTACAGCGGCGCCGGCTCACCGCGCCAGTTCGGGCACAGTATCTGCAGTCGACCTGCGGCGATATCCTGTGCGACATCAATCCGCGACCGGTAGCAGATGCCATGGCCATCGATTGCCCAACGGCGCACGGCATCGGAATCATCGGCGACACGATTACCCTGCACCTCGACCTCGAACTGTCGGTCGCCTTCGGCGAAGCGCCAGTGATTGTAGAGCGTGTCGCCGAGCATGTAGAACAGGCAGTTGTGTTGGATAAGGTCGCGCGGGTGCAGTAGCGGAGCGTGATTCATCACGTAGTCGGGCGACGCGCACAGTACACGCCAATTGTCCGGCACCAGCGGCAGCGCGACCATGTTGGAATCAGGCGGAACCCCATAGCGGATGGCCAGGTCAATGGATTGCTTGAAGACGTTGGCAATGCGGTCCGACATCTGCACCTTCAGATGAATCGCCGGATACTTGACCTGGAACTCGTCGAGCCAGCGCAGGATCACGTTGCGGCCGAGATCGGACGGCATCGAGATTTGCAGGTTGCCGCTGATGACGGAATTTCCCGATACGAGTTCCTGTTCCGCCTCCAACAACCCCGCGAGGAGCGGGCGGCAGCGCGCCAGAAATCTCTCACCGTCAGACGTCAGGCGCATGCTACGCGTCGTCCTGACGAACAGTAATTTTTCCAGTTCCGCTTCAAGGCGCTTCAACGATGTGCTGGCCACCGCAGGCGATAAATCCATGCTGTTGGCGGCGGCAGTCAGGCTGCCGAGTTCCGCGACACGCACAAATATTTCTAAGTCGGCTATGTATTTAACCTTCAATTCATCTGCCTGGTAAGAGGGAGGGCGACCGTAGCAACTGTCTTGCGCGGATCTTAGCACATGCGCCCTCCCCTCTGCCGTGGGCAGTTATTTCAGCATCACGGGACCCGCGTCGATGCGTACGCGGAAGAGCATGTATGGCTTCTGGCGCAGATCCTTCCCTTCATGGAAGCCGGCCTGGCGGTTCAGCTGGTTGGCAGTAAAGTAGAGATAGCCATCAGGGCCCACCGACAGCGTGTCGGGCCACGACATGCGCGGGTCTGAGGCGATGGTGGTCCATTGACCGTCGGGTTGGCGCCGATGGATGCTGTTGTGCTCGTAATCACTGGCGTAGAGGCGGCCCTTGTCGTCCGCTTCCATGCCATCCGATGCGCCCTTCTCGCCCAGATCGCGCACTGCGGCGCTGAGCGCTGCATCGTTTGCCGTATCATCCAAAAGCAACTTGGTCGGCACCGAAAACAGATGGCGGCTCGACAAAGGGCTGTAGAACAGCGTCGCGCCATCTGAAGAGAGCGCGATGCCATCCGAGGCCACCGCGAATGGCTGCGGCGCTTTGCCTGGCGCACGTTGCGCCAAGCGTTCGCCCTCTACAAACGGCACGAAAGTCGTGTCCACCGAGGTGGATGGATGACCGGTCAGCTTGCGCCAGCTATGGCCACTGTCAAGGTCCACCACAATGATGCCACCTGGGCCCGAGAGCGAAGAGTCGGTGATGTAGGCGACGCCCGCCTTACCGACACGCAGATCGAACCTCACATCGTTCAGATAGGTCGTATCCAGCGCCACGGTCGCGGGAATGATGATGGTCTTGACGATCTTGTTGCTACCGAGGTCCACAGCGACCAGCTTTGCCGCGCCGGCGATGCGGGTTTGGAAACCCGGCGCGGCGGGGTCAAGTATCCAAAGTCGGTCCAGGGCGTCGACGACGACACTCTGCACGCTCGACAAAGTGTCCGCCGGCTTGGCCGGATCAAAGGTGTTGGCCGTCTGCGACGGATAGGCCACCACCGCACCGTTACGGATTTCACCGACGGTGAATGGCACATCGTCCCCCCAGCGCGGGAAGTTGACGAAGATGCGTCCCTTGGCGGAGACCGTCACGCCCGTCGGCATCGGCCCGGACTTGAACTGATAGACCGGCTCAATATTGCCGACAGCCCGCACAGCAGGGACCAGGGGTACGGCGGCGTGCACTGATGCCGGCAGCGCGAGCTGCACCAACAAGGCAGCGGTCGCAATCATCGGAAGGGACATTTTTTTAACTGACATTTCAGCTCCTGAAAGTAAGCGATTTTTCTCACGGTCGGTGGTCGACCGCGAACCATTGACCGCAGTGTCTCAGGCCGATAGTGATTTGGCGACGGTCCGGCGACAGATTGTGTTTCAACGCTGGCTTGATAATCAAACCGACATCCGCCTTTATGATGACCCGGTAGCCACTACTTAAATCGGATCTCGCGTTATGAATAGCCTGTTAAACCTCATCCTCGAAGCGCACGGCGGCATGCCCCGCTGGAATCAGTTCAATCAAATGTCGGCTCGCCTGACGCGCGGTGGAATGCTGTGGCCTCTTTTGGGCAAGATGGGCATGCTCGACGAGGTGGATATCAAGATTAACCTGCATCAGGCATGGGCCGCGCATACCCCGGATGGAGGGGTAGCCGATTCCGCCGTCGGTGCCGGTGTCATGCCGAAAGAAATGGTCTTTGCGCGCGACGCGCTGAGCGGCCATCAACTCAACCCGTCGTGGAGCGACGCTCAATTGAATTACTTTGTCGGCTACGCCATGTGGAATTACTTATCCATGCCATTCTTGCTCAGCCGGCCAGGATTTGTCCTGACCAAGTTAACGGATTGGCAGGAGAATGGGCAGACATGGCATCGCCTGAGTGCGACGTTCCCGCCTGATATCGCGACGCATAGCCCTGTGCAGACCTTTTACTTTTCGGCAGACGGTCTGTTACGGCGTCACGATTATGAAGTCGAGGTCGCCGGTGGCGTGCCCGCCGCCCACTACCTGTCGGGCCATACCACCGTGCAGGGCATTACTCTTCCAACGAGACACATGATCTATGTGCGAAACGCCGAGCTGGGAGACCAGCCCGCGCCGCTGATGGTGTCGATCGGCCTCAGCGACATCAAGCTGGCTTGATTATTAGTCCAGATCGTACAGCACATTGATGCGTGCCACATATTTTGGCGTATCGCCGGTGACTTCTCCACCGGCGTGCATCACGGAACCGATGCCGAAGCCGTGCTGGAAGAACAAGGCCGAACCAGCTTTTGGCGTCACATCGACCACTTGCCCGCCGCGTCCGAACACGCGCGTCGCGCCGCCTTGAACACCATCTTCCGGTCCGTTGAGATACAGCAGCATCGACAGCTGCGAACCGCTGTTCTCCCATTCATCGATGCCGTTGCGGTCGGCGTTCACCCCATAGCCAGGCCAGGTACCGTCGATGTGGCGGTTAAACACATCGCCATTGCGGTACTTGTACATGTCGATGCGTTGGCTCAAACGCGGCCACAAGGCCTTGCCGTGCAGCTGCTGCGGCAACAGCGGAGCGATGGCATCATTAATCTTCTCCATCAGAGCAGCGTCCGCCATCCAGTGCATGGCCTGGTTCATGCGCATGCCCGGTGGCGTGCGGATGCCGGGCGCATCGCTGCGATAGCCGAAATGCTCGCCGATTTCTATCATCATATCGCAGGCTTCTTTGCTGATGACGTTGTCGATCACGAAGGCCAGCTGCTCGCCGATGTCGATGTCGGTGCGGGTGGCGGGGACGCCCGCAGGCATGCTATCGATGGCTGCCTGCGGCAGCGGGTTAAGCGCGTGAATCGGGGTATTTTGCACGGTGCCTCCCATCGGCAACGAGCCCGGCTGGGTGGCGATGACGTAGCCGGAAATCCGACTGGATTGTTCATTAAAAATTGGCAGGGCGGATGACATGATGACCTTTCAAAACAGAGTTAACATGCCAGGAATTATCCGCTTCCAGGCGTTAATTACTACCGGCTCCGGCGCGATAACACTATCCGCCGAATCCGAATGACGGCTACCAAACACCACTGTTCGGCATCGACAACCAGGGCTCTGCAGGCGCCAATCGCCCCGCGCGTTGAAGCAGCTCTATCGAGATGTTATCGGGCGAGCGCACGAACGCCATCCAGCCGTCCCTGGGTGGACGGCTAATTGACACGCCATGATCGATCAAGCGTTGGCAAGTGGCATAGATATCATCGACTTCAAATGCCACATGGCCGAAATTTCTACCGCCCGTGTAGGGCTCGGTATCCCAGTTGTAGGTTAGCTCGATCTGGGCCTGGTGATCCCCGGGAGCGGCGAGATACACCAGCGTAAACCGGCCCTGCGCTTGCACGATCTGATTCACCACCTCCAAGCCCAGCGCATCGCGATAGAATTTCAGTGATGCGTCGAGGTCGCTAACGCGCACCATGGTGTGTAGATATTTCATATTCATTCCTATTTAAGTCGCATCGCCGGAAAAATCCGCCGGCGCATCGTTTTGAGATGTGCAGCCAAGTGCATATTCGTTCATCAAGAAATCGACAAAGGAGCGGGCCTTGCTGGAGATCAGTTTCGAACTGGGATAGATCGCCCAAATATCACGCTGCTGGCGTAGCGGGAACTCACCGAGTATCTGCACCAGGCGCCCCTCGTCGAGCGCCGCCCGGGCATTCCACTCCGAGATAGAAACGATACCAAGCCCGCTTTCCGCCGCCAACCGCGCGGTTTCCCCGCAATTGACGCGCAGTACGCCGCTGACCGCGACGCTGAAACCGCCATCCGGCATCTCGAAGCTCCAGCTTTCCTCGTCGCCGAGCAGGACGCACTGGTGCGCCTGAAGATCGTCCGGCTGGGCCGGCTCACCGCGCTGCGCCACATAGCTCGGCGCGGCGCACAGGATACGGCGATCGGCGCCGATCTTGCGCGCCACCTGGGTAGAATCCTTGAGCGCGGCGATGCGGATCGCCACATCCACGCCGATCTCGGTCAGGTCCTGAATCGCATCCGACAACACCAAGTCGATTTTGAGATTCGGATTCAAGCCAAGAAATTTGACGATGATGGGCAGCAGGCAGATGCGGGCAAACGATCCTGGTGCGGCAAGTTTCAGCACGCGCTTGGGGACTTCTGCTCCTTTCGCCGACAGGTGGTAGGCATCGTCAACGGCGGAAAGTATCTTCACCGCGTGCGGCAAAAACTCCACGCCGTCCTCCGTCAGTGATACCTGACGCGTGGTCCGGTGTAATAGCCGCTTGCCGAGCGTATTCTCCAGCTTGGCAAGCCGCTGACTAGCCACGGAAGGCAGCAATCCTAGTTCCTTGCCCGCAGCCGTGATGTTGCCGAGTTCGGTCGCCCTGATGAACAGCGACAACGCGTTGATATCCATAATGACTCGCTTCAGCCCAGCCAGTGGCGCAGAAGTTCGTCATGCGCGGACAGCCAATCTTCGACGGCCTCCTCGTAATTTTTACCTTCCCGGTTAACGGCGTAATCGAGTTCGGACACGATCTGATTGGACAGGCGCACGCGGTCCAACACCTCCACCTGCGCCGGCGTGAACAATTGCAGCAAGCGATCCTCACGCGCCAGCAGCACAGCCTTATCGACCCCACCAAGCAAACCCTTGGGATCCTTGAGCTCACGGATGTGGTGGCGATGATGCAGGAATTGCGGCCACCATAGCGGCACGACCACCCACTCTTGCTGCTTGACAGCGCCCTCGAATGCGCCGATGCACGCCTCCTGACTACCGGTGAAAAATTCGTAGCCGGCCGCCGCCAGGCCGTACTCGTCCATCATCTTCAACGAGAAGCGCGTGATGCCGGCACCCGCTCCGATGCCCTGGATCCGCTTGGCCATGCGCGCAAGGACTTCCGGTTTGAGCAGGTCGGCGATTTGACTCACGTCGGCGGCGGGAACGTAATCCGGAACGCCCCACAGCGCGTAAGGTTCGTAGTGCAGGCCAAGTTGGCGGGTAGGAACGACTTCTTCCACACGGCGCTTGTATTCGCCGTGGCTGAAAGGAATCCAGGCCGAGGCGATCAAATCGATTTGGTCATCGCGCAAGCGTTCGAAATTCTCGGCATGCGGCGCGTAGTGTCGTTCAACGGTGAAACCCATGCGTGTCAACAGCACAGAGATGAGCGCACCGGTAACGCGGTGGAAGGATAAATCGGTCACGCCGAGGCGCACCACCATAGGGGAGGAATTATTCATCAGATTCACTTTCGGAGGGTGTCAAGCGCGGTCGTATAAGACATTAATCCGCGCTACGTATTTGGGCGTGTCGCCGCCGACCTGCGTACCGGCGTGTACCACCGATCCTGGTCGGAAACCGTGTTGGAAGAACAGCGCTGAACCCGCTTTCGGAATCACATCGGTGATGACCCCGCTATCGCCGTAGAGTCGTGTCGCGCCGCCCTGCACGCCGTCTTCCGGCCCGTTCAAATACAACAGCATGGAGAGCTGCGAACGACCGCCCAGCCACTCTTCGATACCGACCTGATCGGTGCTAAAACCATATCCGGGCCAATCGCCATCGGTGTGCCGGTTGAATACGTCTCCCTTCCGGTACTTATAAAGATTGATGCGCTGGCTCAGCCTTGGCCAAAGTGCTTTTCCGTGCAAGGTCTGCGGCAACAGCGGGGCCACCGTCTGGTGGATCAGTTCCAGCAGCTCGGCGTCGGCCATCCAGTGAAGCGCTTGATTCATTCGCATGCCTGGCGGCGTACTGATGCCTGGCGCTTCGTCGCGAAAGCCGAAGTGCTCTCCGATACCGATGAGAGCGCGGCAGGCTTCAGCGCTGAGGATATTGCCGATGACGAAAGCGAGCTGCCCGCCGATATCGATGTCGCGACGCACGGCGGGTTCCATCGCGGCCGCGGATGCCAGCAAGCCTGCCGGCAGGCGGCGCAGCGCGTAGATGGGTGTATCTGGAACGGTACCACCCATTGGAAGGGAGCCGGGTTGCGTAGCGATCACGTATCCGGAATAGGTTTGAGGGAGAGACATGTCCATGGTTTTTCCTGCGTAAAGAATGTGAAGCGATTATCCGCTGCCGGGTGCGCAGGATTAACCTCGTTCCGGCGAGAACAGTTTCCGCAAACGGCGATCAATCAACACTGGTCGCCGTGAGTCGATGGAAAATCCAAATTATGTATTCGCCTTCGGCTGGCTACTGGACCACGATTGAAGCCTCTATATTCTCTCCATGCAGATGTGCTGCATCACTTAACCTTAAAGGGAATCATCATGTTATATCTCGTCTTCAGCGGCAAAATCAAAAACGGCATGGCAACCGAGTTTTACGAAAAGATCGCGGCAGTGTCGCAAAAGCTGACCCGTGAACACGACAAGGCAGCCGTGTACCAATGGCACAAGAATCAAGACGATCCGCATCTGTTCTACTTGAACGAACAATGGAACAGCGTCGAAGATCTGCATTCGCACTTCGAAACCCTGTACAAGGCTTTCGGTCCAGCCAAGCCGACCGAACGCCTGCCGGCTTCGATCCTGGCTTACCTGGATGAGGCCACCGTGAACTTCTACGACGCCATCTAAGTAAAGATTGCGTCAGCTTTGAAATACAAGCGGCAAAGCGCGCCGATTCCCCCACCGGAATCGGCGCGATGCGTGCTTCCGAGCGACCGTCTTTTGCCAGGAGTCCGTTGTCGACGTGCTTGGCGCCACGGCCAGTACATCTGCTAAACTGCCCTTCTTTGTTCGGATGGGAGAGACAATGCAGGAAATGATTGGAGTCTCACTTCAGGACATCACAGCGTTCGTCGCCGTCGCGCAGACAGGCAGCTTTACTAGCGCCGCCGAGCGCCTCGGCACCAACAAGTCGGCCGTCGGCAAGGCAGTGCAAAGGCTGGAAAAGCATTTGGCTACGCGGCTGTTCCAGCGCACGACGCGGGCCGTACACATCACCGAGGACGGTCAGACCTATTTGTCGGCGGCGCGCGTCGCGATTGAACGCCTGCGGGAGGCCGAGCAGTCGCTGGCGGCGAATCGAGCCGAGCCTGTGGGCCGTGTGCGGGTGGATCTCCCCACCGGATTTGGTCGCCTGATTTTGCCGACGCTGGGCGCGCTGCGTGAGCGTTATCCGAAAGTCGTTGTGGAGATTTCTCTCAATGATCGCATGTCCGATCCGGTGGGCGACGGTTGGGACATCGTGGTTCGGATTGGCCACCTCCCCGGCGACAGCGAAATGACGGTACGTAAAATCTGCGACCTGAAATTGGGCCTGTACGCATCCCCGATTTATTTGAAAAAGCACGATGCCATCACTTCCATAGCGGATTTAAACGATCACGGCGCTGTGCTGTTTCGCAGCTTCACCGGACAATTACGCGGTTGGTCGTTGAACGACAACGGTCTGCGTCGCGACTTCGCGCCGACGCCGGCGGTAATACTGGACGGGCAAGCGCTGGTTGAAGCGACGGCGCTGGGCTTGGGCATCTCGCAGCTCATCGACCGCTTCGCCCAACCATTTATCGTGGACGGACGCCTCGAACATGTATTACCAAACGCCGATGTCGCCGCGCCACCTGTTCATGCGCTCATTCCGGTGGGCCAAAAGATGACCGCGAAAACCCGCGTGGTGCTCGAACACATTGTAGCGACGCTTCAGCAGTAGCCATCGGGCGCTCCTCAGCCGCATGCGATATGAAGCGGCGCAATCGCTCGTGTGCCGCACTCAAAAGTTGTACCGCAATCCCGCCATGAACACGTTTTGACGTCCAGTCGACGACGGCGTGGCAAGTTGCGAATCGCCGACCACGGCGACGGCGGCGACTGGCTGGCCATTTGCGCCCAGCGTGCTGCCTCGCGCAATCTGGCGCGCCTGCGCTAGATAGAAATTAGCGCGCCGGGAAAGCACATAGATCTGCTCCAGCGAGAGTTGACGATAATTGGCAGGGACCTTGATTCCGTTAGCGATATTCTCGCGCGTGCAGCTAACGCTTGCGCCCAGTAGCCAGGCCGTGCTCGTCTGCCAGGTAACGGTGGCGCCGACCGTGTTGAAGCTGGCGATGTCAGTAAAGCGCGACGCTGTGTCCGGCTTGTACTGGACGTTGGAGACGGCGCCACTCAAACTCAGTTTGCCGGCCGAAAGTCGGGACGCCGCCGCAATCGAACGCACGGTCTCGGCCGACAGGTAGCCGTCGTTGAGGGCCGACCTCGACAAGCTGCCGGACACGCTTGGGTCCCAGCTTATACGGTCTGGACCATTCGTCAGCAACTGGTAGCCGAGCGCGAAATTCCACGGACCGGTGTGATACCTGGCGGCCGCGCTGAAGGCGTCGCCATTGGCTTGATCGCGGCCCTGCTCGCCGGAGCCGGCCACAAATCCAAACTGCACGCCGCGCCATTCCGGCGTCGTGTAGCCGACTGAATTGCTGAAACGGCTTGCTGCATCAAGGCCGTCGATGTCACCCGGGTGAGCATCCGTGGAACCGGTGGGGGCGCCGGCCCGCACTAGCAGGCCAACGAATTGGTAGTAGGTCGGATACTGACGACCGACGACCAACGTGCCGAGTCGCCTATCGCTCAAGGCGATGTAGGACTGTCGGTTGAAAATGGATCCGGATTGAGGGGCCGCGCCAGTGTCGAGATTCACGCCAGCTTCGAGTACGTACAGCACCTGAGTACCACCGCCCAGTTCTTCCACCCCTTTGAACCCGATCCGGCTGGCAAGCTGATTGCCGCTGCGCATATAGGTACACGAATTGCCGCTGGTATCATTCGCACGCAAAACGGCTGCATCCATCACGCCGTAAATCGTGGCATCGGATTGAGCAGCAGCGTTATCGCACATCGATAGGGTCAACAGGCAGGCCGCCGCCCGAAAGAAGATGCTATTCATTAGAATCCCTTTTGCAAGCGGCCAATTGCGCAGTCGAATGCCAAACCGGTGTCCCGGTTCAGGCGCCACTCACTCTCTAGTCAAGAAAACGCGGCAGCTTCGGCAGCTTCTGGTTATCGACAGGCTCATGCTGGATCACCAGCGTTGCATGCTTCGCCGCGATAACATCATCGAGTTTCTTGCCGGAACTTTTGGTCTGCTTGTGGTCATAGTTCCAGGTTGGAACCTGTTGGCGCTGGTGGTTCTCAGTAAAGTGCCACTGATCCCCGGACAGCACGTAATAACCGGCGTTGTTCAGCTTGAGCAGCAGCGCCATGCTCCCGGGAGTGTGGCCTGGCGTCTGGATCGTCTGAAGCGTTCCGTCGCCGAAGATATCGACATCGCCGTCGACGACCTTCACGCGTTCCAGCTTTTGACCCGAGATATGCGAGCTGAACAGGCCTGCATCAATATAGTGCTCGGAAGCTTTCTTTGTATCGGCCAAAGCCGTGAGTTCGTCGCGCTGGATGATCAGCGTGGCGTTTGGGAAGTCATTAACTTGCCCCGAATGGTCAAAATGGGAATGAGATACGGCGACGTACTTGATGTCGTCTGCAGTCAGTCCAAGGTCGCTGATCTGATCAACGATCGTCCTGTCGAGTTTGGTGGTGAAACTACCTTCAGTGACTGGGCCGGCCAAATATTTCTTAGGAAGGCCAGCATCCCAGAGTAACCAGTCATCCCCGTGTTTGATCAAATAGCAGGAAATGACGATGTCGTAAGACTGCCCTTTATAAAGCCCCTCATCCGACATCACCGACTTATCGCCAAGCTTCATGTAACCGCAGTCCAGTCTGTACATCTGCAGGTCCGACGCGGCCGCATAGGATAGCCCGGTGGCAGCAAATGAAAGCGCGGCGAAGGCGAGTCGGGATAAGAATCGTTTCATGAATATTCTCCTGGGTAGTGTACGTTACGTAGAATGGCGCCTCCAGAGAGCTTCAAATATCTCGCTATGTCGGCAACCGATACGGCAGTATGCTGATCTTGCCCCCGTATAACCGGACACGTCCTATCGCTTAGTTAGCGCCGCTTTCTTGAGCCCGGCGCGCCAGCTCCCTCCTGAACATGCGAGGAGATTTCAACTTCAACGACGAATGCGGAT
>NZ_JAADJT010000023.1 GCF_011090165.1 Duganella aceris | reverse complement strand
TACATCGAGATGTTCTACAATCCAAAACGTCGGCATGGCTTCAATGAGAAGCTTTCACCGGTCAATTTTGAAAAGCGGTATTTTGAGAGGCTCGCGAGTGTCTAGCAAACTCGTGGCGATTCATGGCTCAAATGAAGGGGCGCACTGAAACTAATTTTTATGGCAGCTTCTGGCGACCCCGTACCGTCGTGTATACGTCCGAGTCGCGCCGGTCTCCAATATTTCTCAAGGCGGTTGATCCGGACATTCGAAACAGCATTCTTTTCGCCATTGGCGTGGTTTCGGGTGCAGATCTAGTGGAAAGAGTTGTTGAGGCGCGTTCCAAGACCGATGATTTCCGGTACTTGCTGATAGGTAGGATGCTTGGCTTTGGTTTTGAGGATGCCGTAAATATGCAAGCTCTAACTAAATAACGATATCACGAGGAGTTGATGCTCGTCGCAAAGGTGGACCTGGGAGGAAGCCTGAGCGCTGCTATACGAAGTAAACTGCCTGCTAGCTTGTTGCAGGCTGAGGTAGTGGACCAGAAATGGACCAGAAAACAAAAACGCCAACCGGTTAAGGTTGGCGTTTTCGCTTGAGAATCTTGGTAGGCCGTGCGGGATTCGAACCTGCGACCAACGGATTAAAAGTCCGCTGCTCTACCAGCTGAGCTAACGACCCAAGGTAATACAACCTTAGCTTCTTTCAAGTGGTAGGCCGTGCGGGATTCGAACCTGCGACCAACGGATTAAAAGTCCGCTGCTCTACCAGCTGAGCTAACGACCCCTCGAAAGAAGCGAGATTATAGGGGGGATCGGCTCACCTGTCAAATACCGCCCGGTAATTATTTGCCGCCAAGACGCTCTTTGGCCGTGACCGCCGCCGTCGAGTCGGGGTATTGCTTGATCAGATCCTGCAGCGTCTTCTTGGCGGCTTTGTCCTTCAGCTCGGTCTGGCAGCTGGCGATGTTGAGCATGGCGTCCGGCGCCTTCGGGCTGTCCGGGTAGTTTTTCAGCACCACCAGCTGCGCGCTGATGGCGCTCTTGCAGTCGCGCTGGGCGTAGTAGGAGTTGCCGAGCCAGTATTGCGCGTTGGCGGCATAGCTGGAGCCCGGATAACGTTGCACGAACTCGCTCAGCGCGGTGGCCGAGGCTTTGTAGTCGCCGGCGGTGAACAGCTTGTAGGCGGCCTCGTAGGTGCGCTGCTCGTTCGGGTCGACTTGCGAGGTGCGGCCGTCGATGGTCACTTCGCGCGGCTCCAGCTTGCGCAGGCGCGCGTCCAGGTCGACGTAGAAGTCCTTCTGGCGCTTTTGCGCGTTCGACAGCTCGTTGGCCAGCACTTCGATCTGGCCGCGCAGCTTGGCGATCTCCTGCAGCGTGTTTTCGTTCTGGGTGACCAGATCCAGCGTGCTGGACTTGTCGGATTTGGTGTCGATGCGCGCGCTCATTTCGATGCGCATCGCTTCCACCTTGGCGCGCAGGTCGAGCAGCGCCTTGCGGGCTTCGTCGTCGTCGAACAGGCCGGCGTGGGCTTGCGGCAGCCAGCTCATCGCGGCCAGCAAGGCGGCGGCGGTGAGGCCGGATTTGGAGAATTTCATCATGTCGGGCGCTTTCACACAAATCAAAAAGGAAACGGGGCAGGGCGCGGTCTGTAAACCGCGCGCCGCCCCGTATTATGCCTGTGACCCGGCAAAAAGGTAGTGCTTTTGATTACTTGTAGACGATGTCGGCACGACGGTTTTGCGCCCATGCTTCTTCGTTCGAACCGGTGGCCTTAGGCTTTTCCTTGCCCAGCGAGACGGCTTCGATTTGCGATTCCGGCACGCCCAGCGTGGTCATCGACTTGCGCACGGCTTCGGCGCGCTTCTGGCCCAGCGCCAGGTTGTACTCGGAGCCGCCGCGTTCGTCGGTGTTACCTTGGATCAGGATCGAGCGGGCTTTGTTCTTGGTCAGGTAGGCGGAGTGGTTTTCCACCACTGGCTTGCCGTCGTCGCGCACCACGTAGCTGTCGAAGTCGAAGTAGACGCTGCGGTTGGCCAGCACGCCTTTAGGATCGTCCAGCGGATCCAGCGATTTGGTTTCGACCGGGGCCACGGTGCGGGTGTCGGCTTGCGGCGTCACCGCTTTTTCAACCGGACGTTCGACGACCGGCGCCGGTTCCGACACTTTTACTGGGGTCGAGCAAGCCGACAGGATGGCGGCGGTGGTGATGACGAAAGCTAAGCTGCTGAGTTTACGCATGTTATTTCTCCTAGTAGTGATAACGAATAATTACTGCATGAACGGACCCCAGGTGGGCTCCTTGATGTTGCCCGCCTGAGTGGTCAGGCGTTGTTTTACACGTCCGTCGACCGAGACCACGGCCAGCGACTTGCGGCTGCCGGATTGGGTGGCGTACATGATGTATTTGCCGTTGGGGGCAAAGCTTGGCGACTCGTCGCTGGTGGTGTCCGACAGGCGCTGTTCCTGGCCGCTGGCCAGATCCAGCACGTACAGCTGGAAGTTGCCGTCGCGGCGCGAGATGTAGGCCAGCGTCTTGCCGTCGGCCGAGATGCGCGGGCTGGTGTTGTAGCTGCCGCTGAAGGTGACGCGCTTGGCTTCGCCGCCGTCCGCGCCCATGCGGTAGATCTGCGGGCCGCCGCTGCGGTCGCTGGTGAAGTAGATGCTCTGGCCGTCGGCCGAGAATTGCGGTTCGGTGTCGATGCCGGCGCTGTTCGAGGCGCGGCGCAGGTTGCCGCCGTCGGCGTTGACGGTGTAGACCTGGGTGTGGCCGTCCTTCGACAGCGCCACCGCCAGCTTGTTGCCGCTCGGCGCCCAGGTCGGGGCCGAGTTGCTGCCTTTTTCATTGGCGATCACGGTGCGGGCGCGGGTGATCAGGTTCTGCACGTAGACCACCGGCTTCTTCTGTTCGAACGAGACGTAGGCCACCTTGGTGCCGTCAGGCGACCACGACGGCGAGATGATCGGTTCGTTCGAGCGCAGCGCCAGCTGTTCGCTTTCGCCGTCGGCATCGGCCACCATCAGCTGGTAGCTGCGGCCTTCCTGCTTGACGTAGGCGATGCGGGTCGAGAACGCGCCCTTGATGCCGGTCAGCTTGAAGTAGACATCGTCGGCGATCAAGTGGGCCGACAGGCGGGTGAACTGCGCGGTGACGGCCTTGTCGAGGTTGGAGATCTTGGCTTGCTTGACGGTGTCGAGCAGCTTGTAGCGCACGTCGTAGCGGCCGTCGGCCAGCGCGTCGACGGTGCCGACCACCAGCGCGTCGGCGCCCTTGGCTTTCCAGCCGCTGTAGTCGATGTTGTTGACGTCGGTGATGACGCCGGCGTCGATGATCTTGAAGGCGCCGCTGCGCTCCAGGTCGGCCTTGATGATGGCCGAGATCTGCTGCGGGGCCACGCCTTCGTTGGCGAAGCCGGCCACGGCGACCGGAATCTGGTTGCTGCCGACGCCGGAAATTTCAATCCGCATCTGCGCCTGGGCGCTGCCGATGCTGGCGGCGATGGCCAGGCCGGCGTAGAGGATGGTCAGTTTTTTCATATTAGTGCATATCCTTCATGTTGAAGTCGGCGGTAAATTCGCGCTCTACCGTACCATCTTTCTTCTTGGGTAGTGGTGACGATTTGGCAATCGCGTTTTCAATCGCGCTGTCGTAGGCGGGCGAGCCGCTGCCCTTTACCTTGCGCACGCCGATGATTTCACCGGTCGGCAACTGGGTAATCTCGTAGGTCGCCTTGAGCGTGTCGTCGGCCGTGCCGTAGATCAGGTTGCTCTTGATCTTGGCGCGGATCGCCGCCTGGTAGCCGCCGTCGACCTTGCCGCCGGTCGATTGCGCGGCGGTGCCGCTCGAGCCCTTGGCGGCGACGCCGTTGATGCGCGCCATCTCGGCCGCGAAGGCCTTGTCCTTGGCGGCCTTGTCGGCTTTTTCCTTGGCCAGTTTCTCGGCGGCGGCTTTTTTCTTGTCCTTTTCGGCGGCGGCTTTTTCAGCGGCCAGCTTCTCTTCCTTCTCTTCCTTCAGCTTGTCCTCGGCGGCTTTCTTGTCGGCCAGCTTCTTGGCTTCCAGCTTGGCCAGCTTCTCGTCGGCTTCCTTCTTCAATTTGGCGAGCTTGGCTTCTTCCAGCTTCTTCTCTTCTTCAAGCTTTTTCTTCTGCTTCAGGCGTTCGAGGGCGATGTCGGGTTCCTTCGGCGTCGGCGGCGCCTCCACCGGCGGCGGCGGCGGGGTCTTGACCACCGGCTGCGGTTCGGGTTCCGGCTCCGGTTCTGGCGCGGGCGGCGTCGGCGCCACCGGCGCGGCGTCCTGCACCTTCATGTCCCAGATCTCGGCCTGGACTTCGGTCGGTTCGTTGTTCTGCCAGCTGACGCCGACCCACAGGAACAGCAACAAAACGGCGTGCATCGCCACGGCCAGCACTGCCGAGCGCCAGCCTTCGTTTTGTCGCGGTACTTTGTACGGACCGCCTGCGGTTGCGGGTTTCATCGTATGCACTATGTTTATTTGGTGGACAAGCCGACCCGTGTGATGCCCATCTTCTTCGCTTCCGAGATCAGCTGGATCACGTCGTCGTACTTGCTTTCCTTGTCGCCGGCGATCAGCACCGGATAGTCGGGATGTTCGGTATGGATGGTGCGCAGTTTCTTGACCAGCGCGTCGCGGCTCGGCGCGGTTTCCGGCGCGTCCTCGTCCTTGCCCTTGACGCCGATCGACAGCGCGCCGTTCGGCTTGATGACGATCTGCACGTAGTCGCTTGGCGGCTTGGTGGATTTTTCCGCGTTCGGCAGGTTGACCACGCTCGGGTCGTTAGCCGACGGCATCACCATGAAGATGATCAGCAGGACCAGCATCACGTCGATGTACGGCACAACGTTGATCTCGGACTTGAACTTGCGGCCGCGGCCGCCGCGCATGCTGCTGGAGAATGAGGAAGCCATGATCCTTGTCCTTCTTAACGCGATTGACGTTGCAGGATGTTGGAGAACTCTTCGACGAAGCTTTCGAAGCGGATCGCCAGACGATCAATATCGTGCGAAAAGCGGTTATATGCAACCACGGCGGGAATCGCGGCGAACAGGCCGATGGCGGTGGCGATCAGCGCTTCGGCGATGCCGGGCGCGACGGCGGCCAGGGTCGCTTGCTGCACGTTGGCCAGGCCGCGGAAGGCGTTCATGATGCCCCACACGGTGCCCAGCAGGCCGATGTACGGCGACACCGAACCGACCGACGCCAGGAAGGCCAGATGCGATTCCAGCACATCCATCTCGCGCTGGTAGGCGGCGCGCATGGCGCGGCGGGCGCCGTCCAGCACCGCGCCGGCGTCCATGCTTTCGCGCGCGGCGACGTAGGACGCCTTGCTCTTGATGAACTCGCCCATGCCGGCTTCGAAGATGCGCGCCAGCGGGCCGCTGTTGGCGCGGTCCTTGCCGGCGTTCTGGTGCAGCGCGTGCAGGTTGCCGCCGGCCCAGAAGGTTTTTTCGAATTCGATGGTCAGGCGGCGCGCCGAGCGCACCGCGAACAATTTGCTGAAGATGTAGGTCCAGCTGGTCAGCGAGATAATGAACAACAACGCCATGATCAGCTGCACGATCAGGTGCGCGTTGGTGATGAGGGACAGGAAGGAGAGGTCTTGGGTGACGTTCATGTAGTTATCTGATCAGTCTTGTTGGGTGGTGACGATGGTGGTGCGCATTTTATCGGCGACGACGGCCGGCACGCCGCGCGGCCGCAGCGCCGAATCGACGCAGCCAATCTTGACCCGCGCCGTGTTCAATAACTGCTCGCCGCACCACGCTTGCTGGAGGAAGCTGATCGAGGCGCGGCCGAGTTTTTCGATGCTAACCGTTAATTTTAGTTCATCATCCAGCTTTGCTGGCGCATGATACTCCGCGACGACGCTTTTGACGACGAACAGCGCGTCGTGCTCGCGCAGCAGGTCATGCTGGTTTACGTCCAGCGCGCGCAGCCACTCGGTGCGGGCGCGCTCGAAGAATTTGAGGTAATTTGCGTAATAGACGATACCGCCGGCGTCGGTGTCTTCGTAATAGACCCGGACGTTCCAGATGAAATCTGCTGGCATGTTGTTTTGACTACTAATAAGATTGAGCAACATTCTACGCGATTTTGTTATTTTGGTTGAAGCTTAGACGGTTCAAATCACGTCAAATCCGCGTTTTATCCGGATATATTCAACTGGCGCGCAAAGATTGCACTTCCGACAGTAAAGCGTTTTCACTGCAACTTGCCAACCACTGTAACAACCACTTACGAATTATTCCACAGGCGCAATGACGGCTAAGCCTCCCTTAAGCCAGGGAGGCCGCCGATTTGTTATAGGTCGCGCTTGATCGCCAGCGGGCCGTAGCCCTGGCAGGTCGGCATCATCTCGATGCGGTTGATGTTGATGTGCGGGGGCAGGGTGGCGATCCAGTAGGCGGTGTTGGCGATGTCCTCGGCGGTCAGCGGCACCGTGCCTTCGTAGACCTTGGCGGCGGCCGCGTCGTTGCCCTTCATGCGCACGTTGGAGAACTCGGTGCCGCCGCACAGGCCGGGCGCCAGGTTGGTGGCGCGCACGCCGGTGCCGACCAGGTCGGCGCGCAGGTTGAGCGTGAACTGTTCGACGAAGGCCTTGGTCGCGCCGTAGACGTTGCCGCCCGGGTAGGGCGTGGCGCCGGCCACCGAGCCGAGGTTGATGATGGTGCCGCTGCCGCGCTGGACCATGTCCGGCAGGATGGCGCGGGTCATCGCGACCAGGCCGCTGACGTTGGTGGCGATCATCGTGTCCCAGTCCTCCAGCGACGATTCGTGGGCCGGGGTGGTGCCCAGCGCCAGGCCGGCATTGTTGACCAGCACATCGATTTGCTTCCACTCGGGCGGCAGGCCGTCGAGCGCGCTCTTGATCGAGGCCTTGTCGGTGACGTCCAGCACGATGGGACGGGCGGTGTCGCCCAGCTCGGCGGCCAGCGCCTGCAGGCGGTCTTCGCGGCGGCCGCTGATCAGCACTTTGTGGCCGCCCTGGACGAAGGTGCGCGCCATCGCGGCGCCGAAGCCGGCGCTGGCGCCGGTGATGAAGACGATCATGATCTATCCTTGCTGGTAGGTGGAGGGCTGTGCAAAATTGTAGCCGAAATGCCAGCTTTCGCTTAAGGTCCGCTGAAAATGCCTATTTTATTGCTTTTAAGGCAAGTCATTGCCTTGCTCAAATCTGGCGCATAAATTACAATCTGGCTTCCATTACGTCTCACGTAACTGGCGAAAAGCCGCGATCTGCCCCAGAATGGTGCGCTGATCGATCGGCGAAAGGTGGGCATCCACCGGGAAACGTGAGATTTCACTAGCCGTTCGCCTGGGCAGCCCATCGATGGAAAGCACGAAAGAGGCTGCCTGTCCGCTATCGGCGTCCCTCATTCGATCCAGCCTGCCAGTAATACAGTTACTCATTCGATTGGAGTTTTTCATGTTCGCAAAAGATCACACCCTCGCCAGCGTTGACCCGGAATTGTTCGGCGCCATTCAAAACGAAAACACCCGCCAGCACGACCACATCGAGCTGATCGCGTCGGAGAACTACACCTCGCCGGCCGTGATGGAAGCGCAAGGTTCGCAGCTGACCAACAAATACGCCGAAGGCTATCCAGGCAAGCGCTACTACGGCGGTTGCGAGTACGTCGACGTCGTCGAGCAACTGGCGATCGACCGCGTCAAGCAGCTGTTCGGCGCGGAAGCGGCCAACGTGCAGCCGAACTCGGGCTCGCAAGCCAACCAGGGCGTGTTCTTCGCCGTGCTGAAGCCGGGCGACACCATCATGGGCATGTCGCTGGCCGAAGGCGGCCACCTGACCCACGGCATGCCGCTGAACATGTCCGGCAAGTGGTTCAACGTGGTCTCCTACGGCCTGACCGCCGAAGAGGACATCGACTACGTCGCGATGGAAGCGCTGGCCAAGGAACACAAGCCGAAGCTGATCATCGCCGGCGCCTCGGCGTTTTCGAAGAAGATCGACTTCGAGCGCTTCGCCGCCGTCGCCAAAGCGGTCGGCGCGTATTTCATGGTCGACATGGCGCACTACGCCGGTCTGATCGCCGCCGGCCTGTACCCGAACCCGGTGCCGCACGCCGACTTCGTCACCTCGACCACGCACAAATCGCTGCGCGGCCCGCGCGGCGGCATCATCCTGATGAAGGCCGAGCACGAGAAAGCCATCAACTCGGCGATCTTCCCCGGCATCCAGGGCGGCCCGCTGATGCACGTGATCGCCGGCAAGGCGGTCGCGTTCAAGGAAGCGCTGCAGCCTGAGTTCAAGGTTTATCAGCAACAGGTGGTCAAGAACGCCGACGTGCTGGCCAAGACCCTGATCAAGCGCGGCCTGCGCATCGTCTCCGGTGGCACCGAGTCGCACGTGATGCTGGTCGACCTGCGTCCGAAGAACCTGACCGGCAAGGAAGCGGAAGCGATCCTGGGTTCGGCCCACATCACCACCAACAAGAACGGCATCCCGAACGATCCGCAGAAGCCATTCGTGACGTCGGGCGTGCGCCTGGGTTCGCCTGCGATGACGACGCGCGGCTTCAAGGAAGCGGAAGCGGAAGAAGTCGGCAACCTGATCGCCGACGTGCTGGACAATCCGCACGACGCCGCCACCATCGAGCGCGTCAAAGCGGCGGTGAAGGTGTTGGCTGACAAGTTCCCGGTCTACGCCAAGTAATCGTTGTACCCGCGACGCCGGCCATCCCCGGCGTCGCCTGTTTAAAGCGCCCATATGAAATGTCCGTTCTGCCAGCATGACGATACCCAGGTCCTCGATACGCGTGTATCGGAGGAGGGGGATTCCATACGCCGGCGTCGGCGCTGCGGAAAATGTGATAAACGATTTACCACGTATGAGCGGATCGAGTTGGTGATGCCGTATGTGGTCAAGAAAAACGGCAGCCGTACCGAATACGCGTCGGCCAAGTTGCGCGGCAGCCTGTCGTTGGCCTTGCGCAAGCGCCCGGTGGCGGCGCCCGCCGTCGATGCGGCGATCCTGTCGATCGAGGAAAAGCTGCTGACCAGCGGACAACGCGAAGTCGACACCGGCTACATCGGCGAGCTGGTGATGCAGGAGTTGCAGCGCCTGGACAAGATCGCATATATCCGCTTCGCATCGGTGTATAAAAACTTCGAAGACCTGGCCGAGTTCCAGGACGCGATCGCCGAAGTCGGGCAAGACCGCAAGCCGCGCAAAGGCTAGCACGCCGCTGGCGCACTTTTGATGCGCCTCATATCTCCTTCAATCTCCGCTGCTAACTTCTAGCATAGTCGTTCCGACTTTGCGGAGGTGTGCCATGCGCGCACGCATTGATTCTGGCTATACGCTGCTGGAAGTCCTGATCGCGGTGGTGGTGCTCGCGCTGGGCATCATGGGCGGCGTGGCCTTGCAGCTGGCGGCCTTGCGCGCGCGGCATCAGGCTGCGCTGCTGTCGCAGGCGACCCAGCTCGCCACGTCGATGGCCGAACGCATGCGCGCCAACGCCGGCCAGATGCGTTTGGCCGATGGCGACAATCTTTATCTCACCCTCAACTACGATGCCTTCAGCGAGCCGTCGCCGACCGCGCCCGCCGCGCTGTGCCAAGGCGGCATCGCCTGCGGCGGGGCCGAATTGGCGCTGTCCGATTTGTACGAGACCAAGCAATTGGTGCAGCAAAGCTTGCCGGCGGGGCGGGTGGTGATCTGCCGCGATGCCGGCTTGTGGAGCGGCGGGAAATTACGCTGGGCTTGCGGTGGTGGCGCCGGTGCGCCGCTAGTGGTCAAGGTCGGTTGGCGCGGCAAGAATCCGGACGGCACGCCGCGCACCGACGTCAGCGGCGAATTCATGCCGGGCGTGGCGTTGGCGGTGGGAGCGGTGCGATGAAGGCCGGCGGCTGGAGCATCGTCGAGTTCATGATCGCGGTGGCGCTGGGGCTGCTGGTCACCTTGCTGGCGAGCGGCTTGTTCCTTGCCGCCGGCAGCAACTACCGCAACCACAGCGAGAACATGTGGCTCAGCGACGGAGGCCGTTACGCCTTACAGATCATGGCGCAGGCGATACGCCAGAGCGCCAACATCAACTGGGAGGTCGACGCCGCGCCGTTCGAGCTGAATGCCGAGACGCCGGCGGCCGTCGATGGCCGCGACGCCGCCAGCATCGGCCGGGGCGGCGACGGTATCAGCGCGCCGCAGGCGGCGGTGGCCAACGGCAGCGATGTGCTGGCCTTGCGATTTTCCGGTAGTGGCGGCGGCGCCAATGGCGACGGCTCCAGCGTCAACTGCGCGGGCTTCGGCGTGGCGGCGCCGGCCGATGCCGAGGCGCGTGGCTGGAGCATTTTCTACGTCGCCGCCGACGCGGGCGGCGAGGCCGAGTTGCGCTGCAAATATCGCGGCGCTGCGGGCTGGGGCGCGGATGCCATCGTGCGCGGGGTCGATTCGTTTCAGGTGTTGTACGGTCTGGATACCGATATGCCGGCGGACGGCGTGCCCAACACGTATCTCAACGCGACCGGCTTGCGCGCGTTGGACGCCGGCTTGGCGCTGGTCGGCGCGACGCCGGACGAACTGGAGCGCGATCGGCACCGCAAGACTTATTGGAAGCGTGTCTGCAGCGTGAAGCTGGCTTTGCTGTTGCACGGCGACGGCAATACTCGCGTGGATACGGTGCAGACGCGTTTCGATTTGTTCGGCGCGGCCTATGCCGATGCGCATGGCGAGGACCAGGGTGTGCGGGTGTTGTCGGCGAGCTTTCCGGAGTCGCAGCGGTATCGGGCGCGCAGGATGTTCAGCATGACGGTCGCCTTGCGCAATCGGAGCGGCTAGATGAGGGGCCGGCGGCAGCGGGGGATGGTTTTGCTTGTCAGCTTGATGTTGCTGCTGATGGTGCTGTTGTTGGGCGTCTCGGCGGCGCAGTTGAGCATGCAGGGCGAGAAGGCGGCGCGCGGCGAGCGCGACAGGGACGTGGCGTTTCTTGCGGCGGAGGATGCCTTGGCTGATGCGGAATTGGATATTCAGGGAGGGCCGGAAGGCGCCGGCGATCCGGCTCGCGCGGCCAATTTCGGCTCGGACGCGGAGGCTGCGGCGTTCGCGGCGGATTGCGGTGGCGGTGGCGGCGGGAGCGGAAGCGGAGGCGGCGGCAGCGGCAGTGGCAGTGGGGGCGGAGGGGGCGATGGCGGTGGCAGTTCGGGCGGCGCGGGCGAGGATGGCGTCGTGGCCGCCGCTGCCGGCTTGCACGCGCGCGCGGCGGCCGGCAAGCCGCCGGTGTGGCAGCGCGTGGATTTGTCAGGCGCCGAGGATGGCGGCGCCTGTACCGTGGCGCACGGCTCATACACCGGCGCGTCCACGCCGACCGGTGAGGGCTTCTTGCCTTTCAAAAAACCGCGCTATCTGATCGAACGGATGGAGTGCCACCAACCGGGAGACGATGCCTCCTCCGCCGCCGCGTCGACGCGCTACTGCTACCGCGTAACGGTGATCGGCTTCGGTGCCAAGCCGGGGACCGAAGTGGTGTTGCAAAGCGTGTTCAGCAAGCCGAATTGAGGAGGTGAACGATGAGGCGCATGCATTGTTGGGTGGTGACCGCGCTGTGGCACATGCTGCTGGCGTGCGCGCACGCGTCGCCGCCATTGCTGGCCATCGACAGCTTGCCGATCGCCGTCGTCTGTCCAGCCAACGGCAGCGCGGGCAAGGCCGCCGGTGCGAGGCTGGTGAGGAAAGGCGATCTCTATCAAGCCACGATGACGCCGGCCGACTGGGGCGGCCACTTCTCGCGGCAGGTTTTACCGGCCTGCACCACAAGCGATATCGCCGGGAAGAATGTCGACGGCGGGGGAAGTTGTCAAGCCGGCGTCGGCGCGGCGCCGGTGCTGGTGTGGGACGCCGGCGCCATCCTGACCGGCCAGCCGGGACAGCCGCCCATGCCCGAGCCCGAGCTGCGCAACATCCACACCGCCATCATCCAGCCCGATGGCACGCTGGCCATGATCCCCTTTGCCTGGCCATCCTTATCGCCCGAACAGCGCGCCTTGCTCGACCGCGAGGACCAGGCCGGCGAGCAACGCCTGGCCTATCTGCGCGGCGACCGCGCGCTGGAAGGCAGCCGCTTCCGTCGCCGCAGCAGCGTGCTGGGCGATTCGATTCACAGCACACCGGTGTACGTCGCGGGCGCCGGGCGCAGGGCCGCGATCTATCTCGGCGCCAATGACGGCATGCTGCACGGCTTCGATGCCGACACCGGCCAGGAACTGTTCGCCTACATCCCCAACGCGCTGATGGCCGAACTCCACCGCCTGACGGACCCCGCCTACGTTCATCGCGCCTACGTCGACGGCCCGGCCGGCACCGGTGAGGCGATCCTCGGCGGCGGCCGGAAAACCGTCCTCGTCTCCGGCATGGGCGGCGGCGCGCAAGGCGTGTTTGCACTGGACGTCACCGACCCGACGCGCTTCGCCGACGGCCTTGGCGTGCTGTGGGAATTCACCGACCGCGACGACGCCATGATGGGCAACGTCACCACGCCGCCGCAGATCGCCAAGGTCCGCACGAACGGCGCGGGCGCCAGCGCCGTCTACCGCTATTTCGCGATCGTCGCCAGCGGCGTCAACAATTACGACTCCGGCGACGCGCGCAAGGGAGCCTTGTTCCTGCTGGCGCTGGATAAACCGCACGACGAGCCGTGGCAGCGCGACACCAATTATTACCGGCTGATCACACCGATTTCGGAACCGGCGCTGGCCAACGCCCTGAACGCCCCGGTGCTGCTGGCCGACAGCGACGGCGCGTTGCGCTATGCCTACGCCGGCGACCTGCAAGGCAACCTGTGGCGCTTCGATTTCGGCGGCGCCGCGCCGTGGGCCAAGGCGGTTGGTCCCGGCGCCGGCGGCACGCCCTTGTTCGTCGCCCGCGACGCCAGCGGCCGGCGGCAAGCGATCGCGCAACAACCGCTGCTGGCGTATGCGCCCAAGCGCGGCTACATGGTTTTGTTCGGCACCGGCCAGTTGATCGAAAAAGCCGATCGCGCTGCCGCGCGTCGCGCGCCGCAATCCTACTACGCCATCATCGACAGTTTGCTGACCCCGCCGGACCTGGTCACCAGCCGGCGTCAGCTGACGCAGCGCTTCCTCGACGGCGCCGCTGGCGATGTGTTGTTCAACATCAGCGGCGCCAGCATGGATGCCGGCAGCAAGGGTTGGTATGTCGACTTTCTGCAAGCGGAAAAAACCGGCGAGCGCAGCATCGACAGCGGTGTGCTGGCGAACGGCGACGTCTTCTTCAACACGCTGATTCCGGGCGCCGATCCGTGCGCGGCGACGCGCGCCAGGACCTACGCGCTCAATGTGCTGACCGGCCTGGCCGGCGACAGTACCGTGGCTGCGATCCTGCCGGGCAATGAGCCCATCGTCGGATTGCTGCTGCCCGAATACGCGCCGTCGCCGGTGCTGCTGCCGATGTCGACCACGCGCGCGAACCTTGGCCCGGCGGGCCGGATCAGCGTGAAGGCCACGGCTGCGGTGGCGAACATCGGCGCCGAAGGGGTGGTCGTGGCGGGCAGCGTGAAATCGCTGCGCCGCGCCGGCCGGCTCAACTGGCGGGAAGTGAGCAACTGGCGCGAGCTGCACGAGGCCGCGAAATGAAGCGCCAGGGCTTCAGTCTGTTCGAGCTGCTGGTCGCGCTGGTGATCATGGCGGTGCTGGCGGCGCAGGCGATGCCGGCCTGGCAGCAGCAAGTGATCCGCACCAAGCGCGGCGAAGGACAGTCGGCGTTGCTCAAGCTGATGATGCAGCAGGAGCGCTATCACACGCAGGCCAATAGCTACATCGCGTTCGCCGCCGGCGTTGCCGATCCGGAGGCGCGGCACTTCCAGTGGTGGAGCGGCGCCAGTACGTCGACCAGCGCCTACGAGATCGAAGGCAAGGCCTGCGATGGCGAGCTGATCGCGCAATGCGTGCAATTGGTCGCCACGCCGGGTACCGGGCAGGTCGATGGCAAGTTCCGCGACGACGACTGCGGCAAGCTGACGCTGACCAGCACTGGCCTGCGCCTGGCCAGCGGCCCCGCCACCGGATGCTGGCCGTGAGCCGGGCCGCCGGGCCCGACCGCTGCCGTGGCGCGCGCGGCAACTGGTACGCCGGCGCGGCGGTGTTGGCGCTTCGGCGCGGCTTGGGCATGTGCGGCGGTGCGTGCCGCGGCGCGTCCGGTCCGATGCGGCGGCGGGGCGGAGGCGGGGGCGTGTCGCTGGTCGAACTGCTGGTGACGCTGGCGCTGGCCGGCGTCCTGGCCGGCGCCGTCATGCCATCCTTCGTCGACATCGTGCGGCGCCAGCGGCTGCGCACCGCCACCAACGATCTGCTGGCCGCCGTCGACCTGACGCGCTCGCAGGCGATCGCGCGCGGCGCCAGGGTCATGATGGCGCCGCTGGACCCGGCCGGCACCGACTGGCGGCTCGGCTGGGCCGTGTTCGTCGACCGGAACCACAACCGCCGGCCCGACCCCGGCGAGCCGCTGATCTACCGCCAAGGACCGATCGCCGACGGCATTCTGGTCGCGTCGAAGTTTTCCTCGGGTGCGGCGCAGAGCTATCTTGCCTATAATGCTGCTGGACGCGCCTGTAGCGCAAGCAACAGCCTGGCGGCGCGCTGGGGCACGCTGTCGCTGACCCAGGGCGACGACGTGCGCAACATCAAGATCAACATGCTGGGCCGGGTACGCGTCTGCGACCCGGCCCGGGACCGTGCCAACTGCGATGGCGCGGATTAAGGACAACGTGAATATCAGCAACGATCTCGACGGCATGACGCTGGCGCTCGAATGGGCCGCCAAAGGCTTGTACACGACTTCGCCGAATCCGCACATCGGCTGCGTGATCGTGCGCGACGGCGTGGTGATCGGCGCCGGCGTCACCCAACAGGCCGGCGGCGACCACGCCGAAATCCAGGCGCTGAAGGACGCGCAAGCGCGCGGCCACGACGTGCGCGGCGCCACCGCCTATGTCACGCTGGAACCGTGCAACCATTACGGCCGCACGCCGCCGTGTTCGGACGCGTTGGTGCGCGCCGGCCTCGGCCGCGTGGTGGCGGCGATGGAGGATCCGAATCCGCTGGTGGCCGGGCAGGGCATGGCCAAGCTGGCAGCCGCCGGCATCGACACCAGCACCGGTTTGCTGGCGCGGCAAGCTTATGAATTGAATATCGGCTTTTTCTCGCGCATGACGCGCGGCCTGCCGTGGGTGCGCATGAAGGCCGCGGCCAGCCTGGACGGCATGACGGCGCTGCACAACGGCGTCAGCCAGTGGATCACCGGCCCCGAGGCGCGCGCCGACGGCCACGCCTGGCGCGCGCGCGCCTGCGCCATTCTGACCGGCATCGGCACCGTCAAGGCCGACGATCCGCAGCTGAACGTGCGCGCGGTCGAGACGCCGCGCCAGCCGCGCCGCATCGTGGTCGACAGCAAGCTTGATATTGGCCTTTCCTCCAAGATATTGGAGGGAGGCGGGACCTGGATCGCCGCCGCCGTCGCCGATCCGGAGAAGGAGGCGGCGCTGCGCGCGGCCGGCGCCGAGATCATCATGCTGCCCAACGCCTCCGGCAAGGTCGACCTGCCCGAATTGATGCGCGAGCTGGGCCGCCGCCAGATCAACGAGCTGCACGTCGAGGCGGGCGGCAAGTTGAACGGTTCGCTGATCCGCGAGGGCTGCGTCGACGAGCTGCTGCTGTATCTGGCGCCGTCGCTGATCGGCGATGCGCAGGGCATGTTCGCGCTGCCGGCGTTGACGGATCTGTCGCTGAAGAAGAATTTGAAATTTCACGAGGTTCAGCAAATCGGCGAAGATTTGCGTATCCTTGCCCGCTTCACTCATTAGGAAAAATTATGTTCACTGGAATCGTCGCCGCCATCGGCAAAATTGAATCGGTCACCCCGCTGGAAGGCGGCTCGTTCGCGGGCGTGCGCCTGGACATCAACGCCGGCGGCCTGCCGCTGGCCGACGTCGCGCTGGGCGACTCGATCGCCATCAACGGCGCCTGCATGACGGTGGTGGAAAAAGACGCCGCCAGCTTCCGCGTCGACGTCTCGCGCGAGAGCCTCAATTGCACCGTCGGCCTGGATACGCCGACCGAGGTGAACCTGGAAAAAGCGCTGACGCTGAACGAGCGTCTCGGCGGCCATCTGGTGTCCGGCCACGTCGATGGCCTGGGCGTGGTGCGCAAGTTCGAAGCGGTGGGCGAGTCGTGGGAGCTGGTGATCGAAGCGCCGCACGAGTTGGCCAAGTTCCTGGCGTTCAAGGGCTCGATCGTGGTCAACGGGGTCTCGTTGACGGTGAACCGCGTCAACGACATCGGCAGTGGCAAGGATCTGGTGTGCCAGTTCTCGATCAACCTGATCCCGCACACCATCGCCATGACCACGCTGAAGCATTTGGCGGTCGGCAAGCAGGTTAACCTGGAGATCGACCTGATCGCCCGTTACGTCGAGCGCATGGTGTCGGTCGGCGCGGCGTCGAAGTAAAACGCCCCCCGCGCCCGGGTCATGGATGCGGCGCAGGCGTGAGGGTTTGCAGGTAGGCGATCAGCGCCGCGCGCTCGGCCTTGTTGCGCACCTTAAAGTCCATGTTCTGGCCGGGGATGAATTTCTCCGGATCGGTCAGCCAGCGGTCCAGCGACGCGGCGTCCCAATACACGCCGGATTTGCGCACCGCGCGCGAGTAGTCGTAATCCGGCACGCTGCCGGCGCGCCGGCCGAACACGCCGCGATGGCGCGGGCCGGTTTGATCGGTGTCGACGGCGTGGCACTCGGCGCAGCGCTGCTGCCATAGACGCTCGCCCTTGGCGGCTTGCGGCGTCGCCTGCGCCGTGCCTGCCAGGGTGCATGCGGCGATCAGCGCCGCGCCGATAGTTCTGAACATGATGAATCTCTCCGTGGTGTTTATTTCTTATACGCAATGAGTGTACAACTGGATTCAAGTGGGAATGTTTTCAAGAAAACCAGATAGACGCTCTTTTGCCGGATAAAAGCGGGCTTTTGCGGTGGGGCTGGCGTAAATCCTTTAAAATAGCGGGTTAAGAAACATTCTCGCTCAGTCTTTAAGGAATAAAAATGTCAATTTCCAGCACCGAAGAAATCGTCGCCGAATTGCGCGCTGGCCGCATGGTGATCCTGGTCGATGAAGAAGACCGGGAAAACGAAGGTGATCTGGTGCTTGCGGCGGACTTCGTCACGCCGGAGGCCATCAATTTCATGGTCCGCTACGCGCGCGGCCTGGTCTGCCTGACCCTGACCGAGGAACGCTGCGACCAGCTGAACCTGTCGATGATGTCGGCCCGTAACGGCACCGCCTTCGGCACCAACTTCACGGTTTCGATCGAAGCGGCCGAGGGCGTCACCACCGGCATCTCGGCGGCCGACCGCTCGCGCACCATCCAGGTCGCGGTCGACAAGAACACCCAGCCGTCGGACATCGTCCAACCCGGCCACATCTTCCCGCTGAAGGCGCAAAAGGGCGGCGTGCTGATGCGCGCAGGCCATACCGAAGCCGGCTGCGACCTGACCGCGATGGCCGGCCTGACCCCGGCCTCGGTGATCTGCGAGATCATGAACGAGGACGGCACCATGGCGCGCCTGCCGGACCTGCTGGTCTTCGCCAAGGAACACAATCTGAAGATCGGCACCATCGCCGACCTGATCCACTATCGCAGCCGCAACGAGTCGCTGGTCGAGAAGATTGGCGAGCGCCCGCTGAACACCGCGCAGGGCGAGTTCCGCATGATCGCGTACCGCGACAAGCCAAGCGGCTCGGCGCATCTGGCGCTGGTGCACGGCCAGATCGAAAAAGGCAAGGAAACCCTGGTGCGCGTGCACCAGCCGGTCTCCATCCTGGACATCCTGGAATCCGAAGCGACCACCCACTCGTGGAACCTGTCGTCGTCGCTGGCGGCGGTCAAGGCGGCCGACAGCGGCGTCATCGTGCTGCTCAATTGCGAAGAAACGGCGGAGCAGTTCTTCGCCCAGTTCGACGCGCTGGGCAAGCCGGAAGGCAAACCGAAAGGCCGCGCGGCCAGCATGGACCTGCGCAGCTACGGCATCGGCGCGCAAATCCTGCGCGAAGTCGGCGTCTGCAAGATGCAGCTGCTGGCCAGCCCGCGCAAAATGCCATCGATGACCGGCTTCGATCTGGAAGTCACCGGCTATGTCGCCAAACCTAACTAATTCAACCAACATATAAAGAGGCACCCCATGACCGTAGGAAGCTACGAAACAAATCTGTCCGGTGACGATCTGCGCATCGGCATCGTTCAAGCCCGCTTCAACGAAGACGTCTGCCACGGTCTGCTGTCGGCCTGTCTGGCGGAATTGAAACACCTGGGCGTGGCCGACGACGACGTGCTGCACGTGACCGTGCCGGGCGCGCTGGAAGTGCCGCTGGTGCTGCAGAAGATGGCCGAGTCGCAGCAGTTCGACGCGCTGATCGCGCTGGGCGCGGTGATCCGCGGCGAGACCTACCACTTCGAGCTGGTGTCGAACGAATCCGGCGCGGGCATCACCCGCATCGGCCTCGACTACGGCATCCCGATCGCCAACGCGATCCTGACCACCGAGAACGATGAACAGGCGGAAGTGCGCATGGCCATCAAAGGCGCCGATGCGGCGCGCGTCGCGGTTGAGATGGCCAATCTGACCATCGCCCTGGAAGAGTTGAACCAGGATCAAGGCGACGACGAGTAATTAATAAGAAAAGGTGTACCCATGACTGAGAAGAATCTGCACGCCAACCCCAGCAAGAACCGCACGCCGCGTCACCGCGCGCGCGAGTTCGCGCTGCAAGGGTTGTACCAGTGGCTGCTGAATAACGAACCCGCCTCCAAGGTGGTCAACCACATTCGTGGCGCGCATGGCTTCGACAAGGCCGACGGCGAGCATTTCACCGTGCTGCTGAACGGCGCCATCGGTTCGTCGGTCGAGCTGCGCGAGAGCTTCGCGCCGCTGGTCGATCGCGGCATCAACGAGCTGTCGCCGATCGAGCACGCGGTGCTGTTGATCGGTGCTTACGAGCTGAAGAACAACCTGGAAATCCCTTACCGCGTCGTCATCAACGAAGCGGTGGAGCTGACCAAGTCGTTCGGCGGTATCGACGGCCACAAATACGTCAACGGCGTGCTGGACAAGCTGGCCGGCAAGCTGCGTCCGGACGAAGTCGCCGCCGACAAGAAACGCTGATCCGCTGAAGCGGTATCGTCAAAAGCCACCCAAGGTATCTTGCGGTGGCTTTTTTTATATTTGCCTTGCCGCCCGGGACGGCGCGCCGCAGTATCGCTTGGTTTTTAGCTAACCTGGGGCGATATCATCGAACTGACCCGACTATCCGGCCCGCAGGCCTGGCGACGGCGCGGCTGGCTGGCGCTGGTCGGCGGCGCGCATATCCTGGCGTTTCTTTGCTGGCAGCAGCCTGGGCTGCGCTTGGCGGCCGCTGTCGCGGTTCACGCGCCGATCACGTATATTCTCGCGCCGATGCGGCCGGCGCCGCCGGAGCGGTCCCAGCTCGCGCAGAAGGCGCCGCAGCGCATCCCGCCGCCCCGGACGCGCATGTCGCCCGATCTGCCCAAACCCGACGCGCCCGATGCGGCGGCGCCGATGCCGCTCTTGTCGCCGCCGGAGGCCGCCACGCAGCCGCAGGCGATCACCCAGGCCGCGCCATTGCCCGATCCATTCGCGCTGCCGGCCAAGCCGGAAGACGACCTCAAGCAGCGCGCACTGAAAAGCGCCTTCGCCGCCGACAAGGCGGTGCGCAAGGAATCCTGGACCCAGCGCGACCGCAAGATCGTCAACGACACCACGGCGCTGGCGGCCGCGTTCGAAAAAGCCTACGTGGGCGGCGGCAGCGGCGAGATCGGGGAGGTGAGCATGCCCGACGGCACGCGCGTGACCAAATGGCGCATGCCGGGCGGCCTCGTCGTTTGTATTTCCAAGGACCCCGCCAGCGGCGGGCGGGTCAAGATCACGTCCTGCCCGTAAACGAAAAAACCGCCTCGCGGCGGCTTTTGTTTCCTGTCTCTATTAATTAGAGGCCGGCGATTTGCGTATCGTTGCTGGATTTCTCCGCCACGACCACCGGTGCCGCCGCTTTCGGCGGGGTGGCGGCCATCATCGGCGTGATAGTCGGGACTTTCTTGCCCGCCGAAACCTGTTTCAGGCGGTTGTATTCGGCCAGCACTTTCGAGCCGTAACCGTCGTCGTGCTCGAAGGCGCCTGCGCCGACGTAGATCTTCAGACCGGCTTCAACCGAGCCGCCGCGGGTCACATAATCCTTCAGGATCAGCGAGCCGACGCGGATATTCGCCACGGGATTCAGCGCCGCTTGCAGGCCGCCCATTTCCTGGAACTTGTCGTGATGGATTTTCGACATCACTTGCATCAGGCCTTGCGCGCCGACCGGGCTTTCCGCGAACGGATTCAGTCCCGATTCGATCGCCATCACCGCCAGGATCAGCAGTGGGTCGAGCTTGATCTCACGCGCCGTCAGGTAGGCGGTCGACACCAGCATGTTGGCGGCGTCGCCCGCTACGCGGTAACGCTTGGACAACCACGAGGTCACCCATTGCTGCTGCTTTTGCGTGCCCAGCAGCGCTTTCTCTTCCGAGGTCAGCGGCGCGGTGTTGGCGGCCGGGGTGCCGGCGACCGGCGTTTCCATCAGCGCCGACAGCGGAGGTGCCACGACGGCGACGGTTTCCAGCGCGGGCGCCGGGTTCAGGCTGTCGCTCAAGGCTTTGGCCAGATCCGGACGGACAAACATTACTGCCATCACTACTAAAGCGGACACACCCAAAATAGTCAGAGTGTGCTGGGCGGTGGTCAACACACCCTTTGCCGAAACGCGCGTCGTGGCGAACCACGTGGCAGGCTGGCGAGCCATGGTGCGGGCAAACATCGTTGCACCGGTGAAGCGATTAATCATAGAGTTCCCCTGAAATGACCGTAAAAGCGGGTCCCCGCCAGCGTTGAACGCAGCTAAGAGGGTGCTAATGCCGTGCATCAGAAATATCATCGTCCGCCGCCGCTGGGAGCGCGCGTTGGACGCCATCATTGCTTGCTAGAGCTGATCTTTCCCTGAGGTATTCGAAACAGTCGCAATACAACTTCTTTCGGGGGTAAGGCAGACGCCTTTTGAAAACACTCCTAAAATGTCATGTGGAGCCCCGACTCCGTGAATGAATGAGCGACAACTTATGTGGTTCGCATAAGGTGGTGAGACCGTGTCCTCTTCAAGTAGGGCAAATTGTAGAAGCCGTTTTATATCAAGTCAATACTAACGCGATTGAAAGCTATAACTTTTAAGTCTAGCTTTTTTCCTTGTGTACGGTGGAAAACCAATAAAATCAACTACTTGACCTGTATTTTTAAACAGTGCGCTTTAATGTAAGAAAAAATTAAAAAACGATGAAATATTCTGATCTGCGAGATTTTATTTCTCAACTGCAACGGATGGACGAACTAAAGCCCATTTTGACCCCTGTTTCGCCGCATTTAGAGATGACCGAGATTTGCGACCGCACGTTGCGTGCCGGCGGGCCAGCTTTATTGTTCCAAAACCCTACCGGCCACAGCATTCCGGTGCTGGCCAATCTGTTCGGCACCGGACGCCGCGTCGCGTTGGGCATGGGAGCCAACGACGTCAGCGAACTGCGCAAGATCGGCCACGTGCTGTCGCGCCTGAAGGAGCCGGAACCACCGAAGGACTTCAAGGATCTGATGGGCCTGGGCTCGCTGGTCAAGGCGGTGTGGGACATGGCGCCGAAGGAATTGCGCGGCGCGCCGTGCCACGACATCGTCTGGGAAGGCGCCGACGTCGATCTGGCCAAGCTGCCGATCCAGCACTGCTGGCCGGGCGACGTGGCGCCGCTGATCACCTGGGGCCTGGTGATCACCAAGGGCCCTAATAAGAAGCGCCAGAACCTGGGCATCTACCGCCAGCAGGTGCTGGGTCCGAACAAGGTCATCATGCGCTGGCTGGCGCATCGCGGCGGCGCGCTCGATTTCCGCGAGCACGCCATACAGAGCAAGGGCAAACCGTATCCGGTGTGCGTCGCGCTGGGCGCCGATCCCGCTACTATATTAGGCGCGGTGACGCCGGTGCCGGACAGCCTGTCCGAATACCAGTTCGCCGGCCTGCTGCGCGGCAGCCGCACCGAGCTGGTCAAGGCGATCGGCAGCGAGCTGCGCGTGCCGGCCTCGGCCGAGATCGTGCTGGAAGGGCATATCTACCCGGATGAAAACCATCCAACCGGCTACGAGCACGCGCTGGAGGGGCCGTATGGCGACCACACCGGCTACTATAATGAGCAGGACTCGTTCCCGGTGTTCACCATCGACCGCATCACGATGCGGCGCGATCCGATCTACCACTCCACCTACACCGGCAAGCCGCCGGACGAACCGGCGGTGCTGGGCCTGGCGCTGAACGAGGTGTTTATTCCGCTGCTGCAAAAGCAGTTCAGCGAGATCACCGATTTCCACCTGCCGGCCGAAGGCTGCAGCTACCGCATGGCGGTGGTGCAGATCAAGAAGCAGTACGCCGGCCACGCCAAGCGCGTGATGTTTGGCGTCTGGAGCTTCCTGCGCCAGTTCATGTACACCAAGTTCATCGTGGTGGTGGACGAGGACGTCAACATCCGCGACTGGAACGAGGTCATCTGGGCGATCACGACGCGCGTCGATCCGACCCGCGACACCACGCTGGTCGACAACACGCCGATCGACTATCTCGACTTCGCCTCGCCGGTGAGCGGCCTGGGCAGCAAGATGGGCATCGACGCGACCAACAAGTGGCCGGGCGAAACCACGCGCGAGTGGGGCACCACGATCAGCATGTCGCCCGAGGTGAAAGCACGGGTGGATCAAATTTGGCAGGAGTTGGGGCTGTAGGGTATAATTGCCCTCGGCGGGCCCCTGCGCATTGTGGCATGGCTAACCTGGTCAGGTCGGGAACGAAGCAGCCACGGCTATTAACCATAAGTGCCGCAGATCAGGCTCGCCTCCTTCGGGAAAAATAGAAAAGCTGCCATTGGCAGCTTTTTTTATTTATTCACTGTCCAGCTCGGCCTCGAACGGCCGCTCGCTGGCGATCATCAGCGGATTGTCCTTCAGCAGGCCCGACTCGGGCTTCAGCTTGATCTGGTGCTTGGCGTCGGTGTTGTAGACCGTGGCGCCGACCTTCAGCTGCGCCGGCTTGGCGAACTTGAACACCACCACCTTGACCGACGGCGCGAACATGCTCAGCGCGCCGGCCATTTTCTTGATCGCCTGGTTCATCTGGCCGACGCTGCCCATCACCGGCGCGTAGTTCCATTGCAGGCCCTCGGGCAGCGGCGTGACGACATCGTAGCCGACGGCGGATTTCTCTTCCTTCGGCAGGCTGGTCATGATCTTGGTCTGGTCGGTCATCCATTTCTGGCTCGGCACCAGCGTCATGCGGAACTCCGGCGACAGCGGTGGCAGCGGCTGGCGCTCCGTGCCTTGCACCACGGTCAGCACCACGTCCGACGGCTTGTAGTTCTTGTTGTTCGGCTTGACGGTGATGAACAGGTTGAGCTTGTCGCGCTCGGCGGCCGGCAGCGCGTAGAACTTGTCGATGCGCAGGTCTTCGACCAGCTTCTTATAAGGCACCCATTCGCGTTCGTCGGCGTGGGCGGCCAGGGACAGGACCAGCAAGGGGAGCAGGGCGAGGATTTTCATTTTTGTCATGTTAAAAGAAAAACAAATTGTAAGGCAGGCGCCCGGACTTACCTAATCCGGGCTCGACTTGTTACAATTGCCGCTTTGGCACCCGCTATCTACGGTAAAATTCCAGCATGTCCTATCAAGTCCTCGCCCGTAAATACCGCCCCAAGAACTTCGAGACGCTCGTCGGCCAGGAGCACGTCGTGCGCGCCTTGACGCACGCCTTGCACAGCGGCCGCTTGCACCACGCCTATCTGTTCACCGGGACGCGCGGGGTCGGCAAGACCACCTTGTCGCGCATCCTGGCCAAGTCGCTCAATTGCATCGGCCCGGACGGCACCGGCGGCATCACGCCGACGCCGTGCGGCGTGTGCGAGGCCTGCACCGCGATCGACGCGGGGCGCTTTGTCGATTACATCGAGATGGATGCGGCGTCCAACCGGGGCGTCGACGAGATGGCGCAGCTGCTGGAGCAGGCGGTGTACGCGCCGAGCAATGCGCGCTTCAAGGTCTATATGATCGATGAGGTGCACATGCTGACCAACCACGCCTTCAACTCGATGTTGAAGACGCTGGAGGAACCGCCGGAGCACGTCAAGTTCATCCTGGCGACCACCGATCCGCAGAAGATTCCGGTGACGGTGTTATCGCGCTGTCTGCAATTCAATCTGAAGCAGATGCCGCCGGGTCATATCATCGGGCATCTGGAAAATATCCTGGGCCAGGAGGGCATCGCTTTCGAGCAGCCGGCGTTGCGTCTGCTGGCGGCCGGCGCGCACGGTTCGATGCGCGATGCGCTGTCGTTGACCGACCAGGCAATCGCCTACGCGGCCGGCGAGGTGACGCTGGATGCGGTGCAGGGCATGCTGGGAGCGCTGGATCAGTCGTATCTGATTCGCTTGCTGGATGCGCTCGCGGCGCAGGATGGGGCCGATTTGCTGGCGGTGGCCGATGAGATGGCGACGCGCAGTTTGTCGTACAACGGCGCTTTGCAGGATTTGGGGACGTTGCTGCATCGGATTGCGTTGGCGCAGACCGTGCCGGCCGCGTTGCCGGAGGATTTGCCGGAGTATGCGGATGTGGTGCGCCTGGCCGGTTTGTTCGATGCGGAAGAGGTGCAGCTGTATTATCAGATCGCGGTGCATGGCCGTAATGAATTGGGCTTGGCGCCGGATGAGTATGCGGGCTTCTCGATGACCTTGCTGCGCATGCTGGCCTTTCGGCCCGGCGTAGGCGGGGCGGAGGGACAACCCGCGGCCGCGTCGGCGGGGATGTCGCGTCAGGCGGCGGTGGCTGCGGTGCGCGCCGCCGCCACGCCGCCTGCCCGCGCGGCGGCCCATGTGCAAGCCAGCCACGCCAGCGTGACGCCGCCGGCGGTCGTGGCCGGCGCTGCCGCCGCGATGGCGCGCGCCGAAACGCCAGCACCGGTGCCGACCTCGGCTGCTGCGGCGTGGGGCGAAGCGGCGCCTGCGCCGGCCGCCACGCAAGCCAGAGTGGCAACGCCGGTTGCCGCGCCAGCGCCTATCGCCGCAGCACCGGCGCCAGTAGAACAGCCCGTCGCGCGGGCCGCGCCTTCGGGTCCGATCAGCCCGGCCCGTGCGGCCATCAATGCCGCGCTGGAAGCGGCGCGTGCCGCGTCGAAGCCGGGCGCGGCTCGTGCCGCCGCTGCCGCGTCCGCCGCCGCCAAAGAGAGCGGTGCCGAACAGGGCGCGCCTTCGGCCGCGCAGGCACAGCCTGGCGCAATCGCATCGCCGTCGGCCGCGCCGCATCATCAGGCGCCATCCGCGCCGGGGCAGCCATCGGCATTCGCATCGCCTTCGGCCGCGCCGCAGCGTCCGGCGCAATCCGCATCGGGGCAGCCATCGGCATTCGCATCGCCTTCGGCTGCGCCGCAGCGTCCGGCGCCATCCGCGCCCGGGCAGCCGTCGGCATTCGCATCGCCTTCGGCCGCGCCGCATCATCAGGCGCCGTCCGCGCCGGGGCAGCCGTCGGCATTCGCATCGCCTTCGGCGGCGCCGCAGCGTCCGGCGCAATCCGCATCGGGGCAGCCATCCGCATTCGCATCGCCGCAGGCCGCCGCGCCGCGCTCGCCGGCGCCGTGGGACGACCTGCCACCGGCGGCGACCATGGGCGGCGACGCGCAAGCCGCCGTGCTGGAAGCGCCTGTCCGTCAAACCATGCAGCCCGCGTCGCAAGCGATGCCGCCGGCCGCCGCGCCGCGCTACGCTGCCCCGGCCGCGCCGCAGGCCAAACAGCAATCCAACGATGAAGACGACCTGCCACCCTGGGTCACCGAATTTTCCGACGACAGCGCGGTAGCGCCATCGCCATCGGCCGCGCCCGCCGCGCAAGGCGGTTACGCCGACGACGTCCCGGCCTTCGTCGCCCCGGCACGCGCCCCGGCCGCGCCGGCCAAGGCACCGCACGCCTACGTCATCACCCCGGTCCCGGAACTGGACTGGGACGGCAACTGGCCCGCCGTGGCCGCCGCCTTGCCGCTGCGCGGCGTCGCCCAGCAACTGGCGATGCAGGCCGAGCTGATCGAATGCGGCTTCGACGGCAACGCCGCCGTGTTCAAGGTGCGCGTGCCGATCGAAACCTGGCGCACGCCGGGCAACGTCGAGAAACTGACGCTGGCGCTGGCCGAACGCTTCGGCCGCCCGGTGCGCGTCGATACCGAACTGGGCGCCGTGTGGTACACCGCCAGCGCCGAAGCGGCCGCCTACCGCGCCGCCTGCCAACGCGCGGCCGAAGAGACCATCGCCAACGATCCTTTTGTGAACAGCATGATCCGCGAGCTCGACGCCTGGGTGGTGCCCGGCTCCATCGTGCCGCCGCCGTCGACGCAAGCTGCGGCCGCCTGATCACATCCTTAACCTACAAACACGGAGAACCCCATCATGATGAAGAACCAACTGGCTGGCTTGATGAAACAAGCGCAAGCAATGCAGGACAATATGAAGAAGGCGCAGGACGCGCTGGCCCTGATCGAAGTCGAAGGCCAGTCCGGCGCCGGCCTGGTGAAGGTCGTGATGACCTGCAAGAACGACGTCAAGCGCGTCTCGATCGACCCGTCGCTGCTGGCCGACGACAAGGACATGCTGGAAGACCTGGTCGCCGCCGCCTTCAACGACGCCGTGCGCAAGGCCGAAGCCACCTCCGCCGAGAAACTGGGCGGCCTGACCTCCGGCATGAATCTGCCGGCCGGCTTCAAGATGCCGTTCTAAGGACCGGCCGCCCCCCCGATGTCCAAATCGCTGGAATTTCTGACGGAAGCCTTGCGCCGCCTGCCTGGCGTCGGCCCCAAGTCGGCGCAACGGATGGCGTTCCACCTGTTGCAGCATGACCGCGACGGCGCCGACATGCTGTCGCGCGCGCTGCACCAGGCGGTCAGCGCCGTGCATCACTGCGCGCTATGCAACACCTTCACCGAAGAAGATGTCTGCGACACCTGCAACGACGAACAGCGCGACCGCCGTCTGCTGTGCGTGGTCGAGACGCCGGCCGATCAGCTGATGATCGAGCAGACCTTGACCTACAAGGGCCTGTACTTCGTGCTGATGGGACGCTTGTCGCCGCTGGACGGCATCGGCCCGAAGGACATTCACCTGGAAAAGCTGGTGGCGCGCGCCGCCGACGGCCTGGTCGATGAAGTGGTGCTGGCCACCAACTTCACCAACGAGGGCGAGGCCACCGCGCACTACATCAGCGAGATGCTGAAGGCGCGCGGCTTGCGCGTCAGCCGCCTCGCGCGCGGCGTGCCGGTCGGCGGCGAGCTGGAATATGTCGACGCCGGCACCATCGCCCGCGCCATGCTGGACCGGAGGGCGACGTGACGACCTCAAGCGGTCCCTTGGCCGGCATCAAGGTACTGGAACTGGGCACGCTGATCGCGGGCCCTTTTTGTGCGCGCATGCTGGCGGAGTTCGGCGCCGAGGTGATCAAGATCGAGTCGCCCGACGGCGGCGATCCGATCCGCACCTGGCGGGTGCTGAAGGACGGCACCTCGCTGTGGTGGTCGGTGCAGTCGCGGAATAAAAAATCGCTGACGCTGAACCTGAAGCACGCGCGCGGCCGCGCCATCGCACGTCAGCTGGCGCTGGAAGCCGACATCATCATCGAGAACTACCGCCCCGGCGTGCTGGAGAAATGGGACCTCGGCTACGAGCAGCTGAAAGCGCTCAACCCGGCCACCATCATGGTGCGCCTGTCGGGCTTCGGCCAGACCGGGCCGATGAAGGATCTGCCGGGATTCGGTGCGATCGGCGAATCGATGGGCGGCTTGCGCTACGTCTCCGGCCACGCCGACCGGCCGCCGGTGCGGGTCGGCGTCTCGATCGGCGACTCGGTCGCGGCGCTGCACGGCGTGATCGGCGCCATGATGGCGCTGCGCCATCGCGACGCCACCGGCGGCCGCGTGACGGGCGAGGGCCAGATGGTCGACGTGGCGCTGTACGAATCGGTGTTCAATTTGATGGAATCGCTGGTGCCGGAGTTCGACCACGCCGGCGTGGTGCGCGAGCGGACTGGCGGCGCGCTGCCGGGCATCGTGCCGTCCAACACCTACACCACGCGCGACGGCGAGAACATCGTCATCGCCGGCAATGGCGACGCGATCTTCAAGCGGCTGATGCTGGCGATGGGCCGCATCGACCTGGCCGGCGACGCGGAACTGGCGCGCAACGATGGCCGCGTCAAGCGTACGCGGGAGATCGACGACGCGATCCAGTCCTGGTGCGACACACAGGACATCGACGGCGCGTTGAACGTGCTGAAGGCGGCCGACGTCCCGGCCGGCAAGATCTACTCGGTGCGCGACATGATGGTCGATCCGCAGTTCCTGGCGCGCGAGATGTTCGAGCAGCACCACTTTGCCGACGGCACGCCGGTCAAACTGCCGGCGATCTCGCCCAAACTGTCGGCCACGCCGGGCCGCACCAACTGGCTGGGCCCGACCTTGGGCCAGCACAACGACGAAGTGCTGCAATCGCTGGGCTACAGCGCCGAGGACATCGCCGCGATGAAGCAGGACGGGGTGCTGTAGCCATCAGTCAGGAATCGCGGACAAGGGTTTGTCAGCCTGCAAGATCAACGCGACCAAATCTTCCTTGGCAGCCACGCGCGTCGAGTGATATGGATCATCCTTAGATGGTTGGTTCATCCATCGCGCATTGGTCGGCCAGCATCTGGTTGATCGATTCGGGCGGGGAGGGGTGGCCCAGGTAGTAGCCTTGCACCATGTCGCAGCCGTATTCTTCCAGCAGCACCAGCTGCGCGTCGGTCTCGACGCCTTCGGCCACCACCGCCATCTTCAGGCCATGCGCCATGGCGATGATGGCGCGGGTGATGGCGGCGTTCTCGGAATCGAGCGGCAGGCCGCTGATGAAGCTCTTGTCGATCTTCAGCGCGCGCACGTCGAAGCGCTTTAAATAATTCATCGACGAATACCCGGTGCCGAAATCGTCGATCGACAGATACACGCCGATGCCGCGCAACTGCTCCAGCGTCACCATGGTGGCGCGGGCGTCGTCCATCAGCGTGCCCTCGGTCAGCTCCAGCTCCAACAGCTCCGGCGTCAGGCCGGTGTCGTGTAGCGCCGACAGCACGATCTGGGTCAGGTTCTCGTCCTTGAACTGCTTGGCCGAGAGATTGACCGCGACCCGCACCGGCCGCTTGCCGATGCTCTGCCACGCCATCGCCTGCCGGCACGCGGTGCGCAGCACCCATTCGCCGATCGGCACGATCAGGCCGGTCTCCTCGGCCAGCGGGATGAACTCGGTCGGCGAGATCACGCCGCGCTCCGGATGGCGCCAGCGCACCAGCGCTTCGACGCCGACGACCTGCGCGCTGGCGACGTCGATCTGCGGCTGGTACAGCAGATACAGCTCGTCGTTCTGCAAGGCCTTGCGCAGCCCGACCTCCAGCTTCACGTGGCTCATGATCTGCATCGTCAGCGACGAGCTGTACAGCTTGGCGTTGTTCTTGCCGCAGTTCTTGGCGTGGTACATCGCCGTGTCGGCGTATTTGAGCAGCGAATTGCAATCCTCGCCGTCCTCCGGGTACAGCGAGATGCCGATGCTGGCGGTGACGAAGATCTCGTGCGCGTCCAGCACGAAGGGGCGGCGCATCGCCTCCTTGACCCGGTGCGCGACGTTGAGCGCGTTCTCCACCCGCTCCAGGTCGGGGATCAGGATGGTGAACTCGTCGCCGCCCAACCGCGCCAGGTTGTTGCCGCCGGGTTCGGTGCGCGACACCAGGTCGCTGGGCCGCGTGGTTTCGCGCAGCCGTTCCGACACGGCCTTCAGCAGATGATCGCCGACGTCGTGCCCCAGCGTGTCGTTGATGCGCTTGAAGGCGTCCAGGTCCATGAACAGCACCGCGAACTTCTTGTTGGCCTTGCGCGACCGCAGCAGCTCGGCCTCCAGCGTCTCCAGGAAGGCCTGGCGGTTGGGGATGCCGGTCAGGCTGTCGCAATAGGCGAGGCGGCGGATCTGTTCCTCGCTGCGCTTGCGCTCGCTGATATCGCGCACCAGGCCCAGCACTTCGTCGGGGCCGGTGGCCACCAGCCGCGCCTCGAAATGCCGCACCGGCGTCGGCGCCGGATGTTCGCCGTGACGCACCCGTGGCGTGGCGCCGGGCACCGGCAGCTCGTAGTCCAGCGAGTGGATGCGCTGGGTGTCGAGCACCGTGTGCACCTGTTCCAGCATGTGGCGGGCGATGTGGTCCGGCAGCACCTGGTCCAGGTGGCGGCCGACGCACTGGTCGCTGGAGAACACGCCGCTTGCTTCGTGGCCCTGCTCGTAGTCGAGGTAATAGCCTTCCTTGTTCATGCGGAAGAAGGTGTCGGGGATCGCCGCCAGCACCGCGCGATGGTGGGCGTCGGCGATGCGCAGGCGGGTGATGGCGTCGCTGGCGCGCAGCACATACAGCACGCGGTGGCCGAGGATGGGCCAGTTGATCGGTTTGGAGACGAAATCGGTGGCGCCGGCCTCGTAGGCCTGCGTCACCGCTTCCAGCTCGTCGCCGCCGGTGACCATGATGATGGGCACGGTCGATTGCGATTCCAGGCGGCGGATCTCGCGGCACACGGCGAAGCCGTCCATGCCGGGCATTTCGACGTCCAGCAGCACCAGGTCCGGCGCCATGCTCTGGTAGCTGGCCACGGCCTGCAAGCCGTCTTCGGCCTCGACCGCGTCGAGGCCGACCTGCGCCAGCATTTCGAGCATCAGCAGCCGCATCATCGGATCGTCGTCGGCGACCAGCACCAGGCCGCGTTTGGGGGAGGAGGAGGGGATGGCCATGTCAGATTTCCTTTTCCAGTATTGCTCCCAACGCCTGCCGCGCGGCCTGGAAAGATCGTTCCATCTCCGCCAGCAGGACTGCGGCGCCGGCGGTGGTGTCGTTGCGGCCCAGCTGTTCCAGCTCCCTGCAGCGCTGCGCCAGCGCGTCGGCGCCGACATTGGCGCTGCTGGATTTCAGGCTGTGGGCGGATTTGCGCATCTGTCCGGCGTTGCCGTTGGCGATCGCCTGGCGGATGGTGTGCAGGTGGGTCGGAGTGTCGTTGATATAGGCATGCAGCACGCGTTCCAGCAGCGCGTCGCCGTTGCTGGCGCTCAGCGCGCGGATGTTGTTCAGGGCTTGCCGGTTGATATGCTGGGCGGCCGGGACGGTGGGCGTCGGCGCTGGCGTCGCGGCCTCGTCCGGCGGCGCGGCGACGCGCGGCAGCGTGATCCAGCGCGCGATGGTTTGCCCCAGCGCTTGCTGGGTGAACGGTTTGCTCAGGTAATCGTCCATGCCGGCGGCCAGGCAGGATTCGCGGTCGCCCTGCAGCGCGTTGGCGGTGATCGCGATGATCGGCAGGCTGCCGGCGCGCCCGCGCTGTTGCTGGTGGCGGCGGATTTCCGCCGTGGCGGCGAAGCCGTCCATCACCGGCATCTGGCAATCCATCAGGATCAGGTCGAAGTCGCCGGCGCGCACCGACTGCAGCGCCTCCTCGCCGTTGCAGGCGCGGCTGACGTCCAGGCCCAGGCCCTCCAGCATGGCGCTAGCGACTTCGACGTTGACCGGGTTGTCTTCCGCCAGCAGCACCTTGCGCCGCTTGCGCGCGCGCGGCGCCGATGCGAAGCCAACGCCTGCGCTGGCGTTGACGCTGAGGACGGTCAGCGGCGGGGCGGCGGGCGCCGAGGCCGGCTCGGCAACGGGGGATGGCGCGTCGCCGCCACGCGCGGCAGGGGGATGGCGGCCGCCGTCGCGCGACGGCGTGACGATGGCGTCGTACAGATCGCAGGCGCGCGGCGGCTTGATCAACTGGAAGGCGACCCCGGCCTGGCGCCGCTGCACGCCGTCGGCGGCGCGCCGTTCGCTGCTCAGCAACAGCAGCCGCGACGCCGCCAGCGCCGGCTCGGCATGGATCGCCGCCGCCAGCGCCAGCCCGCTGGTGCGCGGCAGTTCCATGTCCAGCAGCACCACGTCGTAGGCGCGACCGTCCGCCGCCGCCCGCCGCAGCTGCGACAGGGCGTCGGTGGCGGCGGCGGCGGCGCTGGCGATCCGCCAAGCGCTCAGCTGCCGCTCCAGCGCGGCGCGGCTGGCGGGGTTTTCATCGACAATCAAAGCGCGGATTCCCTGTGCGGCGGTGGATGGATCGTCGATATCGACGCGGCGTTTATCGAAATTTACGGCAAACCAGAAGATCGACCCTTGAGTTAGCGCATGGTCCACGCCTATCGTGCCGCCCATCAGCTCCACCAGTTGCTTCGAGATCGCCAGGCCGAGACCGGTGCCGCCGTGCTTGCGCGTGGTCGAACCGTCCGCCTGCGAGAAGGAATCGAAGATGTGCTCGCGCGCCTCGCTGGAGACGCCGATGCCGGTGTCGTGCACCTCGAAGCGCAGGCCGACCGATTGCGCGTCCTCGCGCGCCACCGCCACCCTGACGGTGATCTTGCCGCTCTCGGTGAACTTGATGGCGTTGCCCAGCAGGTTGAAGATCACCTGGCGCAGCCGGTTGGGATCGCCGCAGATGGCGACCGGAATATTGTTGGCGATCGCCAGCTCCAGCCGGATGCCCTTGGCCTGCGCCTGCGGCGAGAACACGTTGTCGATGTCGTCGAGCAGATCGCGGAAGTTGAAATGGATGTATTCGACGGTCAGCTTGCCGGCCTCGATCTTGGAGAAGTCGAGGATGTCGTTGATGATCACCAGCAGATGCTCGCCGGAGCGCTTGACCATGTCGGTGTAGTGGCGCTGCTGCTCGGACAGGCGGGTCGCCAGCAGCAGCTCGGTCATGCCCAGCACGCCATTCATCGGGGTGCGGATTTCGTGGCTCATGGTGGCGAGGAAGGCGCTCTTGGCCTTGCTGGCGGCCTCGGCCGCGTTCTTGGCTTTTTCCAGCTGCTCGGTGCGCACGCCGACCTGGCGTTCCAGCTGGTCGCGGTATTGCGCCAGCGCGGCGTCGCGGCCCTCCACCTGGGCCAGCATGTCGTTGAAGCTGTCGATCAGCGCGCCCAGCTCGTCGCCGCGCTGATGCGCGATGCGCGGCGTTTGCTGGCCGCGGCTCACTTGCTGCGCGGCGGCGATCAGCTGGCCGACCGGCTCGGCGATGCCGCCCTTGAAGCGCGCCGCCGTCAGCAGCGCCGTCATGAACGCCAGCACGGCGGCGACGGCGGCGGCGCCCAGGTTCTTGAGGATATCGAGCCACATGCGCAGCTGCGCGCTTTCCACCATCACCACGCCGGCCAGCACGCCGGGGCCGCCGTCGGCATCGGCGCCGCTGCGCACCGCGCGCTGCACGCGCAGCGCCGGCGCCCACGGCGGGCCGCTGTGCTCGCTGCGCAGATCGGCGCCGGCGGTGTCCACCGCGTCCGGCGCCGCGCGCTCCGGCGCCAGGCCGGCGGCGGCGTAGCGCGCCAGCAGCTTGCCGTCGCCGTCGTACAGCGCCGCCTGCAGGATGTCGTCCTCGAGCGCCAACGTGGCCAGCGTCTGTTCGGCCTGCGTGCGGTCGGCGAGCATCAGCGCGGACTTGCTGTTGTTGCCGATCACGCCGGCCAGCGCGGACAGCTGTTTGCGTTGTGCGTCGGTGTGGCCCAGCACGGAGGCGGCGGCGAAGACGATGAACACCAGCAGCAGCGCGCTGCCGGTCGCGAGCACCGGGATGACCGTCAGTTTTTGGCGCGGGCCGGAGCGTTCGAAGTGGAACATGGCGTGAGCGGTTGCAAACGGTGGGCGTCGAAAGCGTCGGCGCGGCGGGTGCAGCAAGCTGATCAGTGAGTGCCAATCGGAAAAGTATCCGCTTCGCGCGGCGCGGACATTGATCTGCGTCTAAGGCGCACGTTTGCGCTGGCTCAAACCCTGCCGCCTTGCGCGTCGCAAGCTATCGGGATGGAACGTAAAAAAATCCTGTTCGTGGCCGAGGCCGTGACCTTGGCGCATGTCGGCCGTCCACTGGCGCTGGCGCAGACGCTGGACCGGCAGCGCTACGACGTGCACTTCGCCTGCGCGCCCGGGTATGAGCAATTTTTCTCCGGCAGCGAGCTCAGCCGCTGGAGCATCGACAGCATTCCCAGCGCGCGCTTCCTGGCCGCGCTGGCGGCGGGCAAGCCGGTGTACGACGCGGCGACCTTGCGGCGCTATGTGCTGGACGACCAGCGGCTGCTGCAGGCGGTGCGGCCGGACGTGGTGATCGGCGACTTCCGGCTGTCGCTGTCGGTCAGCGCGCGGCTGGCGGGCGTGCCATATGTCGGGCTGATCAACGCCTACTGGAGTCCCTATGTCGCGCAGCACTACACAGTGCCGGCGATCGGGCTGGCGCGGGTGCTGCCGATCGCGCTGGCCGACCGCCTGTTCCGGCTGGCGCGGCCGCTGGCCTTCGCGCTGCACAGCATGCCGCTGAACCGGGTGCGGCGCGGCTACGGACTGCGGTCGCTTGGGCGCGACCTGCGGCGCGTCTACACCGACGCCGACCATGTGCTGTACGCCGACATTCCCGAGCTGTTCCCCTCGCACGATCTGCCGATCACGCATTCCTATCTGGGGCCGGTGATCTGGTCGCCGCCGACCGGCCTGCCGTCGTGGTGGGACGCGCTGCCGGCGGCGCGCCAGGTCGTCTACGTGACCCTGGGCAGCTCGGGGCAGGGCGCCTTGCTGCCCAAGGTGCTGCAGGCGCTGGCGCCGTTGCCGGTGACGGTGATCGCGGCGACGGCGGGCATGGTCGATCCCGGCCTGCTGCCGTCCAACGCGCGGGCGGCGGCCTATCTGCCGGGCATGATGGCGGCGCAGCGCGCCGCGCTGGTGATCTGCAACGGCGGCAGCCCCACCAGCCAGCAGGCGCTGACGGCCGGCGTGCCGGTGCTGGGCATCGCCGGCAATCTGGACCAGTATCTGAACATGCACGGCGTGCTGGCCGCCGGCGCCGGCGCCTTGCTGCGCTCGGACCGCTTGAACGAGGAGCAGTTGCGCGACACGGCGCTGCGCTTGCTGGAGCAGCCCGGTCCGCGCGAGGCGGCGCGCAAGGTGGCGCAGCAGTTCCTGCGCTACGACGCCGGCGCGCGGCTGGCCAGGCTGCTGGCGCAGCCGCTGCGGCGCTAGGGCCATCGGGAGCAAAGCGATCGGGCGAAAAAAAAGCGGACCAGGCTGGCTGCGCCGGGTCCGCTGCAAAGACCGCTGCTGCGGTTCAGGACTGCACTTTGCGACGACGACCCAGCGCCAGGCCGGCAAAGCCCAGGCCCATCAATGCCAGCGTGGCGGGTTCTGGAACGGCCGCGAAGCTCTGCGACGAATCGACCTTCAGGAACGGCACCGTGGTGGGCGTCGCGCCATCCCACATCTGCTGCGGCTGGAAGAACGATGGCACGTTGGTGGTGCCGGTCAGCTTGTCCTGGAAGATGGAGCCGGTCACGACGTCCAGGTAGGCGGGATCGACATAGTCGATCATGAAGCGCGAATCGAAGGAACCGGTGCCGACCGCGCCGGTGGCGGTGAAGCTGGCGTCGTTGAAGATGATGTGGCCGGACAGGATCATGATGCCGTCGCCATCGCCGCCGGCCCCGCCGCAGCCGGCCGAGGTCGAGCCGCCGCCGTAGCAGCGCACGGTGTTGGCGCCGTTGCCCGGCACCGCCACGCTGCCGTCGGTGATGTCGTCGAAGTAGATCGCGATGTTCTGCACGCCGGCGCGGATCGGGTCGACGTCCATCGCGACCGCCTGCGTGGCGGGCAGCGTGAAGTGGGCGGTGCTGGCCGATTGCGCGTCGACCAGCTCCTGGAAGCGCACCACCTTGCTGATCTCGAAATTGGTGTTGAGGCCGTTCGGGGTGACGATGCCGGGGATGTTGCTGTTGGTCATAGTGCCGATCACCATCTGCGAGCGCAGCTCGGTCAGATAGGGGGCGGTGGCGCCGGGGCCGACGATGCGGCCGGGAATGAAGTTGGTGGCCAGGCCGGTGTTGGTGACGTTGGTCCACAAATCGGCATAGGTGGTGTAGGCGCCGCTGCCGGTGGGGTCGAGGCCGACGGTGGGGCCGGCCATCGCCAGCGGCGCCGTCAGCGCGCCGGCGAGCAAGGCGGTGGCCAACGCGGGGTTGAGGATGTTCATTGCGTGCTCCTGGAAAGAGGGGAATCCGGGGATCGGGTTCGTATCGTCCATAGAGCAAAAGCCTTGCCAGTGCTGGGGTTCCTCATCAAATCAACCACTTGCGCGCGCGCGGCACGGCGGCGGCGCGCGCACTGTAAAAAAATCCGTCAGGCCGGGGCCGGCGCGGCCTTGAGCCGGCGCGCCGGGATGCCGCCCCAGATTTCGCCGGGCGCGATCACCGTGTCCTTGGTCACCACCGCGCCGGCCGAGACGATGGCGCGGTCGCCGATGCTCACGCCCGCCATCACCACGGCGGTGGCGCCGATGGTCACCGTGTCGCCGATGGTCACCGCCTTGAGCTCCAGCTTGTCGCCTTCGATGACGTGGCCGAAGATCGCCGCGTCGTGGCCGATGATGGTGTTGCTGCCGATGCGGGTCAGCGGCGGATCGAGCAGCACGCCGGCGCTGTAGGTGTTGGCGCCCAGCCGCGCGCCCAGCGCCAGATAGACCAGGCGCAGCAGCGGCACCGGAATGAAGTGGGTGCGGATCAGCGCGTTGAACAGCAGCAGGTAGAACAGGATGTTGACGTTGGCGGCCAGCTCGTGGCGCGAGTTTTCCGCCACCGCGCCTTCGCGCAGCGGCAGCGCGGCCAGGAAGCAGCGGTACACCAGGAAGGCGTAAAGATAAGTCAGCAGCACGCCGCCCAGCAACAGCAGCACGCCGCGAAAATCCCCCAGCGGCAGGCCGCCGAACAGCAGCGCGGTGGTGCCGACGCCCAGCATCAGGATCAAGCTCAGCAGGGCCATGAAGACGGCGATCTGGCCCGGCTTGATGGCGCGCATCAGTGGCTCCCGGTGGCGCCCGGGCCGACCAGCAGCTCGCGCAGCGGACGCCGCAGCGAGCGCGCCCGCGCCGCCTCGCCGGCGCCGATGCGTCCCATGAACACCGCCGCCTCCCAGGTCTGCTGGCCGGCCAGCGCCGCGCCTTGCCGCGCCAGGTCCTGCGCGCGCTGCCGCATGCCCGGCGCGCCGGAAAACACCCGGCCCTCGCGCACGTAGCGGGAGAAGATCAGCGGCGTCAGCTCCGGTTGCAGTTGCAGGCCCTGCGCCGTCGCGGTCAGCCAGAAGCGCTGCATGGCGCGGCCGGCGGCGAGGTAGTCGTCGATGCGCTGCGGCGGGCGCGGTCCGGTCAGCACGAAATGCGCGGCGCAGGCCAGGCCGGGCAGCAGGTCCATCTGCAGGCGCGGCGCCAGCGTGCCGGCCAGCCAGGTGTTGAAGAACTCCACCCGGCGCCAGTCGCGCATGATCCAGCGCATCAGCCTGGCCGTGACGGCGTCCACGCCCAGCGCCTGGTCGGGGATGCGGTCTTCGCTGTAGCGGGCGTTCCAGGCGATGATGGACTGGTGCACCTGGTGCGCCTCCGGCATGGTCAGGCGCAGCTTGGCGTTGCGGAACATCAGCCGCGCCGCCGCCGTCCGCCGCGCGCCCTCCAGCCAGACCACCTCGTGGCCGGATGGCAGGGACGCCGCCAGCGCCGCCTTCTCTTGCGCCGTCAGCGGACGCCGGCTCAGCGCGCGACGCTGCACGCTGCGCGCCAGGATGGCGTCGGCCAGCGGATCGGGCTCCAGTCCCGGCGCCGGCGCGAATTCGACGCTGATCGTGGGGCGGTTGTCGGGCGACTCCAGATGGCGCATCGCGTGCATCCGCAGCTGGAAGGTGCTGGCGGCGATCGCCATGGTCTCCAGCAGCGCGCCGATCGAGATCTGGCTGGGATGGCCGTCCAGGTCGTAGACGCAATGCTCGCGGGTGTCGTGGCCGTGCACCACCAGCCGGCGCGCGTCGAGGATCTCGAAGCGCCACGGCTGGGTGTTGTCGCCGCTGGGGGCCCAGCGCGCCAGTTCCAGGATGTGTTCCAGTGTCGCGTCCAGGTGCAGCTCCATTTTGCTCATGATTGTGCTCCGGGCCGGCGCCGCCGCGCCAGCATCAGCGCCAGCCGTTGCAGCGGATGGCGGTTGCCGCCGGGGCGCCAGGTGCGCACCAGCTTGTTGCGATAAGCGTCGAACTGATAACCGCGCGGCGCCGCCAGGATCTCGCCGCGGTTGAGCAGGATCTTCAGCGCCTCGGTGGCCGCCGCGCCGGCGCACAGCTGGCAGCCCATGATGGTGGACGGCCCGCGCTGCTCTTGCAGGTTGATGCTCGACGGATCGACCAGGTAGCCGCCGTGCAGCCCGGCCGGCGCCAGGCCGACCAGGAAGCGCAGCGCCTTTTCCTGGTCCGGCAGTTCGCCCCAGCCGAAGTATTCCTCGAACGTCATGCCGCCCGGCAGGAAGTTCAGCACCGCCGCGCCCATGCCCAGCGGCGCGGCGGTGATGGCCGGGATGCCGAGCCGGGCGCAGGCGGCGAAGGTGGCCTGGCGCGCGCCGAAGGCGAAGAAATCCAAGCCGTCGACATACAAGTCTACACTGTCGAAGAAGGCGGCAAGGTTGCGGCTGTCGACGCCCTCGGGAAAGCGGGTCAGCCTGAGCTCGGGATTGACGTCGCGCGCCATCTCGGCCAGCACGTCGACCTTGGGTTGCCCGAGGGTCGACACGGTGGCGCCGACCTGGCGATTGAAGTTGGCGATGTCGAAGCGGTCGAAGTCGGCGATGTGGAAGGCGCCGACGCCCAGCCGCGCCAGGGTCAGCAGATGCACGCCGCCGACCCCGCCCATGCCGGCGATGGCGATGCGCTTGCCGCGCAGCACCGATTGTTCGGCCGGCGTGACCCAGCCGATGTTGCGGGCGAACGCCTGCTGATAAGAAAATTGCTGTGTCATGACGCTCCCATCGCCCGCCAAACGGCTCAAGGAGGTTGGACCTGTGGTCGCGCCAAAAGTTCCGTTGTAAAAAACGGGGTCAGTTCCGGCATCGTGCCACGAACTCTGCCGTATGGAAGATTACGGCACAGCCCGTGGCACGATGCCGGAACTGACCCCGGTCGTGGTAGCGAATCAGCAGCAGCCGCCGCGCTTGCCGGCGCCGCCGTAGCGGGCCTCCTGGCGTTCGCGGAAGAACTCCTCGTAGGTCATGATCGGCTCGTCGGGATGGGTGGCCTCCCGATGGCTGACATAGACGTCGTAGTCCGGCAGCCCCATCATCAGGCGCATGCTCTGCCCGAGGTAGCGGCCGGCCTTGGCGATCTCGCCCAGCATCACTGCACCGACGGCGTCAGGACCATCGGGCTTTCCTTGGCGGTCGGCTGGGCGTTGGCGCGCGCCGCCAGCACCGTGCGGATGCCGAACACCAGCACGCTGAGCACGACGATCACGAAGAAGGCCGCCAGCGACGCGTCCAGGTAATCGTTGAAGACGATCTGATGCATCTGCGCCACCGACTTGGCCGGCGCCAGCAGCTTGCCCTCGTCCAGCGCCGCCTGGTACTTGTTGGCGTGGGCCAGGAAGCCGATCTTTGGATTGGCGTCGAAGATCTTTTGCCAGCCGGCGGTCAGCGTGCACATCAGCAGCCAGATGGTCGGCACCACGGTGACCCAGGCGAAGCGCGCACGCTTCATCTTGAACAGCACGCAGGTGCCCAGCATCAGCGCGATCGCCGCCAGCATCTGGTTGGCGATGCCGAACAGCGGCCACAGCGTGTTGATGCCGCCCAGCGGATCGACCACGCCCTGGTACAGGAAGTAGCCCCAGGCCGCCACGCACAGCGCGGTCGCGGTCAGGTTGGCGAACACGTTCTCGGTTTTCTTCATCGCCGGCACGAAGGCGCCCAGCAAGTCCTGCAGCATGAAGCGGCCGGCGCGGGTGCCGGCGTCGACGGCGGTGAGGATGAACAGCGCCTCGAACAGGATCGCGAAGTGGTACCAGAAGGCCATCATCGCCTGGCCGCCCATCACGCTCGACAGGATGTGGGCCATGCCGACCGCCAGCGTCGGGGCGCCGCCGGCGCGCGAGATGATGCTGTGCTCGCCGACATCCTTGGCGGTCTGGATCAGCATTTCCGGCGTGACGTAGAAGCCCCACTGCGACACCGCCGCGGCGGCCGACTCGGCGGTGGTGCCGATCAGCGCGGCCGGGCTGTTCATCGCGAAGTAGATGCCGGGCTCGATGGTCGAGGCCGCCACCAGCGCCATGATGGCGACGAACGACTCCATCAGCATCGCGCCGTAGCCGATGAAGCGGGCGTGGGTTTCATTCTCGATCATCTTCGGCGTGGTGCCGGACGCGATCAGCGCGTGGAAGCCGGACACGGCGCCGCAAGCGATCGTAATAAAGAGGAACGGGAACAGCGAGCCCGACCATACCGGACCGGTGCCGTCGATGAACTTGGTGAACGCCGGCATCTTCAGGTAAGGCGCGACAAACACGATGCCCAGCGCCAGGCCGACGATGGTGCCGATCTTGAGGAAGGTCGACAGGTAGTCGCGCGGCGCCAGCAGCAGCCACACCGGCAGCACCGAAGCGACGAAGCCGTAGCCGATCAGCATCCAGGTCAGCTCAGTGCCGGTGAAGGTGAACATCGGCGCCAGCGCCGCGTTTTCCTGCACATACTGGCCGCCGAAGATGGCCGCCATCAGCAGCACGAAGCCGATGATCGACACCTCGCCGACGCGGCCTACGCGGATGTAGCGCGAATACACGCCCATGAACAGCGCGATCGGGATGGTGGCCATGACGGTGAAGCTGCCCCACGGCGAGCCGGTCAGCGCCTTGACCACGATCAGCGCCAGCACCGCCAGGATGATGACCATGATCATGAAGGTGCCGAGCAGCGCGATCATGCCGGGGATCTGGCCCAGCTCCGACTTGATCAGGTCGCCGAGCGAACGGCCGTCGCGGCGCATCGAAATGAACAGCACGATGAAGTCCTGCACCGCGCCGGCGAACACGACGCCGGCCAGGATCCACAGCATGCCGGGCAGATAGCCCATCTGCGCGGCCAGCACCGGGCCGACCAGCGGACCGGCGCCGGCGATGGCGGCGAAGTGGTGACCGAACAGCACGTATTTATTGGTCGGCACATGGTCGAGGCCGTCGTTCAGCTTGTTGGCCGGCGTCATGCGGCGCGCGTCGAGGCCAAGCACCTTGTCGGCGATGTACAGGCTATAGAAGCGGTAGGCGATCAGATAGACGCAGACGGCGGCGATGACGATCCAGATGGCGCTGATGGATTCGCCGCGTTTGAGCGCGACGACGCCGAGGGCCGAGGCCCCGGTCAGCGCCAGCGCCGCCCAGCCGAGCTTGCTCACCAGCGTCTGGCCGGCGGTAGGTAATGTTTTCATGCTTCCTCCAAGGTTGTCCTTATTCCGGGGTCAGAGCTAAAAACTGGACATGAGCTCGTGTCCAGTTTTTAGCTCTGACCCCGGAGTTGCTTCTGCCGCTTGATGGAATCTGCGCAGCTTATGGGCAGTATTCATGAAGCTGATAACCGCCACAAGCGCAGCACTACGCACTATCGCTGCGTACCACTACGTAGGCGCGAAGGCGGGCGGGAGCGTAGAATCGCGGCTACACGGGTAGCGAAGGAGCGCGGCGTCATGCAGTTGCGGCAAAAAGTCATTTTTCTGGCCATCACGCCGCTGATCCTGGCGTTGTGCGCGATCGCCTGGGCGGTCCGCCATCAGTCGGTGTTGCTGGCCGAGCAGCAGCGCGCCACCATCCAGCAGGCTTACCTCAGCAGCAAGGAAGCCGAGCTCAAGCACTATGTGACGCTGGCGTCGCATTCGATCTCGCACCTGTACGACTCCGGCCGCAACGACGTCGACACGCGCCAGGAGGCGATGCGCATCCTGTCCTCGCTCAGCTACGGCGACGATGGTTATTTCTTCCTGTACGACATGCAGGGCAACACGCTGATGCATCCGCGCCAGCCCGAGCTGGTCGGCCAGAACCTGTTCGAGCTGCGCGACGAGCGCGGCCAGCCCACCATCCAGAACCTGCTGCAGCGCGCCCGCGCCGGCGGCGGCCTGGAGCGCTACATGTGGATCAAGCCGTCCACCCACAAGCCGGTCGCCAAACTCGGCTACGTGGTGGCGATGCCGAAGTGGGGCTGGATGATGGGCACCGGCATCTATCTGGACGACGTCGAGCGGGCGCTGGAAAAGATCGACGTCCAGCAGTCCGGCAACATCCAGAACACCATGCTGTGGATCGCCGGCATCGCCGTCGCCGCCTCGGTGGCGATCGCCAGCTCCGGCCTGGCGCTCAACATCAGCGAGCTGCGCGTGGCCGACGCCAAGCTCAAGGTGCTGGCGCAACGGGTGGTCGAGTCGCAGGAAGAGGAGCGGGCGCGGCTGTCGCGCGATCTGCACGACGGCATCAGCCAGTGGCTGGTGTCGATCAAGCTGCAGATCGAGGCCGGCATTATCCGCCTGAGCTCCGCCAAGCCGGGGCAGCGCGAGGCGGCGCAGGCGGTGTTCGAGCACGCCGCCGACCAGCTCAGCAACGTGATGGGCGAGGTGCGGCGCATTTCGCACAACCTGCGCCCGGCCATCCTCGACGACCTCGGCCTGGCGGCGGCGCTGCACCACCTGGGCCAGGAGTACACCCTGAGCAGCGGCACTCCGGTACACTTCGAGGCGTCCGGCTGCACCGACGGGCTGCCCGACGTCGCCAACACCGTGCTGTTCCGCGTGGCCCAGGAGGCGCTGACCAACATCGAGCGCCACGCCGGCGCGCACCGCATCGACATCGCCCTGAGCGGCGCCGAGGCCGGCGTCACGCTGCGCATCCAGGACGACGGCGCCGGCTTCGACGCCGAGGGCATCGCCGAGCATCCCAAGCGCGGTATCGGCCTGCGCAATATGATGGAGCGGATGGAAGCCATCGGCGGCCGCTTCGACATCGTTTCATCGGACGGCGGCACGGTGCTGACCGCCTACGCCGGCAACCACGTATAAAGACCTGACCATGACTACTACCATCAAAATCCTGCTGGTCGACGACCATCCCCTGGTGCGCGACGGCCTGCGCGCCCGCCTCGAAGCCATGCCGCAGTTCGAAGTGGTGGCCGAGGCCGGCGGCGCGGCCGAGGCGCTGGAGCAGGCCGCCCGCTGCGAGGTCGACCTGGTGCTGATGGATATTAATATGCGCGGCGCCAACGGCATCGAGGCGACCGCCCAGTTCAAGCACGCCTTCCCCCACATCGCGGTGCTGATCCTGTCGATGCACGACAAGCTGGAATACGTGTCGCAGGCGATCCAGGCCGGCGCGCGCGGCTACGTCCTCAAGGACGCGCCCGGCAAGGACATCGTGGTGGCGATCGAGACCGTGATGTCGGGCGGCATCTACTACAGCGCCGCGCTGGCGCGCCAGCTGGCCCAGCCGCACACCCAGGACAACCAGCTGACCTCGCGCGAGCACGAGGTGTTGCGCCACATCGCCAACGGCGAATCGAACAAGCAGATCGCCCGCGCGCTCGACCTCAGCGTGCGCACCGTCGAGACCCATCGCCTCAACATCAAGCGCAAGCTGGGCATCGAAGGCCAGGCCGAATTGATCCGTTTCGCGGTGCAACACGCGCAATAACGCCGAGTGAGCGCTATCATTTTTATTAATGTAGCCAAAAAACCGACAATGGCATCTAATACTGTTGAGCAATCTTTAACTGTGCGTGTTTGTACGGCAATATCTGATATATTCCTGTCCGACCGCAGAATATTGCAATTGTGTAAAAGAAAACGTTTCGCGCGCAGTCGATTGGTCTTATACTGGTAATATCGTTAATCACTCTACTACGCCCATGGTACAGGATTGCTTTAAATCAATAGTTGATCTAAGATTACGCGCACAACTCCTGACGAGATATTGATGTCTGCGCCTGAAATCAGCCTGTACCCACTGGTGGCTTTACATGCGGTGTCCAACGCTCACAACGAGTGGGTGGCACTGAGTTTCGACCTATCCGCCGCCGAAGGCGATCCCTTCCAGGCCGCGCTGACCCTGCTGAAGACGCCCGACGTCTTCGCCGCGCTGGCGCCGCTCGACTGCATCCTTCCCGTACCGCATCCGCACCTGCTGGAACTGTCGCACCTGTCGACCTTGCCGCCGAACCGCGTCATCCTGCGCGTGCCGGCCGCCGCCTGCGCCGACGTCGCGGTGCAGAAGAAGCTGGCCGGCTATGCCGACGCCGGCTACCGCATCATGGTCGAAGGCGTGGCCGACGGCTCGGCCGCCACCATGTGCAGCGCGCGCTCGCTGATGGTCGACGCGTCGCTGGTCATGCCGCCGGTGCTGGCGCTGGTGGCCCAACCGGGGCCGCACCTGGCCACCGGCATGCACAGCGAGGGGCGCATCGCCGAGTGCGCCAAGGCCGGCTTCAGCTGGTTCGCCGGCGATTTCGCGCTGCATCCGTCGCACGACATCAGCGTCGGCGACGGCACCTCGCGCAAGCGGCTGCTGGCGCTGCTGGGCATGCTGGCGCGCGACGCCGACTCGCGCGAGCTGGAAGTGTTGCTGAAGCAGGATCCGGCGCTGTCCTACCACTTGTTGAAACTGGTGAACTCGGCGGCGTTCGCGCTGAGTTCGCCGATCCACAGCTTCGGCCAGGCCATCAACGTGCTGGGCCGGCGCCAGCTGCAGCGCTGGCTGCAACTGTTGCTGTACGCGCGCCAGCAGGACGACGGCCTGGCCAATCCGCTGCTGCCGCTGGCGGCGGTGCGCGCGGCGCAGATGGAAGCGCTGGCCAAGGCCTTGGGTTGGGACCGCGACCAGCAGGACATGGCCTTTGTCGCCGGCGTGTTCTCGCTGCTGGACGTGCTGCTGGCGATGCCGATGACCGAGATCGTCGCCGCGCTCAGCCTCGACCTCGACGTTGTGATGGCGCTGCTGGACCGCGCCGGCCCGCTGGGCGATCTGCTCAAGCTGGTCGAACACCACGACCGCGCCGGCCTGGAGCAGGCCGGCATCGACGCTGAAACCTACTGGCAGGCGCAGCTGCAGGCTTACCATTGGGCGATCCAGGTGAGCAGGAACCTATAAGCCATGCTCGCGCATCCCGTCTCCGACTTCCTGGGCAGCAGCGCGGCGCTTTGCGACGCGGTGTTGCGCCTGCGCGGCCCCGCGCTGAGCGAGGAACTCGGACGCATCGTCCGTAGCGTACTCAACAGCCCACTGGGCGACTACCTGCCGGCCGACGCGGTCAAGCTGCTGCTGCATCCGCCGGTGGAGGAGGTGCTCGCCGCCAACGACGCCGCCGTGCCGAGCCTGGTCCAGGACATCTATTTCGACGACCAGTATTTCGGCCGCTTCGTGGTCTCCGGCCGCGCCCATTACAGCGAACTCGACCGGCAACAGCTGGCCAGCCTGGCCGGCCTGGCCGCCAGCGTGCTGCAGGTGCACTCGGTGGCGCAGCGCTCGACCCACGCCTACGCGCAGATGGAGGCGCAGCTGCAACACCAGGCGCAGATCCTCGACCAGATTCACGAGTCGGTGCTGACGATGGACATGAACGGCTTCATCATCAGCTGGAACAAGGGCGCGGAGCGGCTGTTCGGCTACAGCGCGGTCGAAGCGGTGGGGCGCAACATCCTGTTCCTGTACGACGACGAAGACATGAGCTTCCACGACGACTTCCTGGAGCAGGGCGGCCGGCTGATGGAGGTGCGGCGCAAGAAGAAATCCGGCGAAGTGTTCTGGGCCAGCCTGTCGCTGTCGCCGCTGTGCGACATCAACGACCGCTCGGTCGGGCTGATCGCCTACCTGACCGACATCACCGAACGCAAGATGGCCGAGGAGCGCATCCACCACCTGGCCTACTACGACGCGCTGACCAATCTGCCCAACCGCAGCCTGTTGACCAAGCTGGTCGACCAGGCGTTGATGGTGGCGCAGCGCAACAAGGCGCACGGCTGCATGCTGTTCATCGACCTCAACCGCTTCAAGCTGATCAACGACACGCTGGGCCGCAGCGTCGGCGACCAACTGCTGTGCGAAGTGGCGCGCCGCTTCCGCACCGTGCTGCGCGACCAGGACCTGGTGGCGCGGCTGGGCGGCGACGAATTCGCCGTCGGCCTGTTCGACATCGGCCAGCATTTCGAAGCCAGCATGGTGGCGCAAAAGCTGCTGGGCACGCTCAACGAACCGATCTTCATCGACGGCCACGACCTGCGGGTCGGCGGCAGCATCGGCATCAGCGTCTACCCGCAGGACGGCAGCGACGCCGAAACGCTGTTGCGCCTGGCCGACATCGCCATGTACCGCGCCAAGCAGGAGGGCGGGGCCGAGGGCGACCATGTCGCCTTCTACAGCCAGGACATGAACCAGGGCATGCAGGAACGGATGCGCATCGAAACCGGGCTGCGCCACGCGTTGGGCAACGGCGAGCTGCTGCTGCATTACCAGCCCAAGTATTCGATCGCCAGCGGCAAGATCATCGGCGCCGAAGCGCTGGTGCGCTGGCGCCATCCGGAGCGCGGCCTGGTGCCGCCGGCCGAATTCATCCCGCTGGCCGAGGCCACCGGGCTGGTGGTGCAGGTTGGCGAATGGGTGCTGGAAGCGGCCTGCGCGCAGGCGCAGCGGTGGAAGGACGCCGGATTGCCGCCGATCCGGCTGGCGGTCAATGTCTCGGCGCGCGAGTTCACGGCCGCGCTGCCGGCGCGGGTGATGGAAACGCTGAAGCGCTACGGGCTGGAGCCGTCGTGGCTGGAGCTGGAGATCACCGAAAGCACGTTGATGCACAATATCGACCGCGTGATCGGCATCATGGACCAGATCACCGCCACCGGCGTGACCTTGTCGCTGGACGATTTCGGCACCGGGTACTCGAGTTTGTCGTATCTGAAGCGCTTCCCGATCGACACCTTGAAGATCGACCGCTCGTTCACCATCGGCATTCCGGGCGACGCCAACGATTGCGCGATCGCCAACACCATCATCAGCATCGCGCAGCAGCTGAAGCACAAGGTGATCGCCGAAGGCGTGGAGACGGTGGAACAGCTGGCGTTCCTGAAGAATTCGGGGTGCGACGAGGTGCAGGGCTACTTGTTCTCGCGGCCGCTGGACGCCGAAGCCTTCGAGACGGCGCTGCGCGAGAACTGGCTGCCGGGCCGGTCGAGTCGGGCGGCCTGAGGCTTTTGCCCCTGATGGGAGGGGAAATCTGTATAATGTTGCACACTTAGGAAGCGTGGCCGAGTGGTTGAAGGCAGCAGTCTTGAAAACTGCCGACGGTGTGAGCCGTTCGTGAGTTCGAATCTCACCGCTTCCGCCAAGTACTCAGCAAGAAGCCCCATCGATGGGGCTTTTTTTTGGTTCATCGCGGATTAGCGGGATGAACCTGTTGTAAACGCAAGAGAGCAGTAAGGAAGAGTTATTGTGTTTGTGCGACCAAACCCAAAACCCAACCCACTGCTCTCATGGCTAATCATAATCTCAGCCTCCCGTTCTGGGAAGGCTTTCTCGTTTCCAAGCTAGACCCTGTCGGCGCTGAGCTGCATGTGTGCCTGATTCCCGATCCGGCGTGCCCGCTGATCTGCTCGCATTGT
>NZ_JAADJT010000022.1 GCF_011090165.1 Duganella aceris | reverse complement strand
GAAGGCATCAACAACCGGATCAAGGTCATGAAACGCATGGCCTACGGCTATCGCGACTCTGATTTCTTCTTCATGAAGATCAAAGCCGCGTTTCCCGGTAATCCGCGATGAACCTTTTTTTTAACCCGGCACAGCGGGGTCGGACCCCGTCCGGGGTCCGACCCCAGGCTTGGCGCTGTGCGGGGTGAAAGCACGCACAAGGTTGGCATTTGGATTACGATAGCAGCTCCGCCACACAATTCCCCCACGGAGCCAGCATGCCCAAGTTCGCCGCCAACCTGTCGATGATGTACAACGAAGCGCCGTTCCTGGACCGCTTCGCCCTGGCCCACGCCGCCGGCTTCGAGGCGGTCGAGTTCCTGTTTCCCTACGCCCACGAGGCCGAGCAGATCGCCGAACGCCTGCGCCGCCACCAGCTCAAGCTGGTATTGTTCAACCTGCCCTGCGGCGACTGGAACGGCGGCGACCGCGGCATGGCCTGCGATCCGCGCCGCATCGAAGAGTTCCGCGCCGGCGTGCCGCTCGCGCTGGAATACGCGGCCGAGCTGGGCGTCACGCAACTGCACTGCATGGCCGGCAAGACGCCCGGCGGCCTGGACCCGGCGCGCGCCCGCGACACCTACCTCGACAACCTGCGCCATGCCGCCGACCTGCTGCAACCGGCCGGCATCGACCTGCTGATCGAGCCGATCAACCACTACGATATCCCCGGCTATTTCCTCAACCACAGCAAGCAGGCGCTGGACATCATCGACGAATTGGCGCGCCCCAACCTGTTCCTGCAGTACGACATCTATCACATGCAGCGCATGGAGGGCGAACTCAGCAACACGATCCGCGCCAACCTGCACAAGATCAAGCACATGCAGATCGCCGACACGCCGGGCCGCCACGAGCCGGGCACCGGCGAGATCAACTACCGCCACCTGTTCGCCTTCATCGACGCCATCGGCTACGACGGCTGGCTCGGCTGCGAGTACGTGCCGGCCGGCGACACCAACGCCGGCCTCGGCTGGCGCGAGCAACTGACGTCGGCGTAGTCTGCGTATTCGCAACACGGCAACATTCACCACCGGCAACAATAGCCCGACACACTGCGGAGCGCCCAATGAAACTGCCTCGTCTCTTGTTGATCCTGTTCCTGGCCGCCCTGCTCGCCGGCTGCGCCGGCAGCACGCCGCGCATGGCCGAGGTGCGCGAGTTCGCCGCCCAGTCTCCCAAACTGAACGCGTATAACGAGTTGACCGAGCGCTATTGCAGCACCTATCCGCGCGAGCAACCATTCCTGTCGGCCGCCGCCGACCAGCGCGAAAAAGTGCTCGACGCCGAGCGCCAGGACGCCTGCCGCGACTTCCTCAAGCTGCAAGCCGGGGTGCAGGCCTATATGCAGGTGCTGGGCACGCTGGCCGGCGACCAGCAATACGACCTCAACGATCAGATCAAGGAGATCGGCACCGGCATCAAGGCCTGGCCCGACACCGGCTTGCTCGACCGCCACGTCAACGCCTACGCCGGCCTGGCGCGGCTGGTGTCGCGCGCCTTCACCCGGCCGATGCAGGAAAACGCCGTCGACGACCTGATGCGCGACGGCGCGCAGCCGGTGCAGGAGGTGCTGGACGCGATGCGCACGCTGCTGCGGCTGTACGACAAGAGCAACGACAACGAACAGCGCATCGTGCTCGGCATGCTGGAGACGGAGATCCCGTTCGTCGACGCCGAGCGCAACCGGCTGCTGCTGGCACTGGCCAAGTCGCAACAGCAGAGCAAGACCGCCGAGTACCGCCTGTTCGGCCTGCGCTATACGCTGGCGCGCAAGAACCTGGACGCCATCGAGCGCAGCCATCGCGCCCTCGCCGCCCAGATCCCGCAATCCAAGTAAGCAGGAGCCGCCATGGCGAAGCCGCTACACGAAAACGATATCGAGGCGCTGGCCGACAACCTGTCCGCCTGCGCCGACGCCTTGCACGCGCGCCTGATGCGCGCCATCCGCCGGCCGCCGCCGGGGGCGCCGCCGGGCGCGCCGGAACCGGGTATTTCGCAGGGCGTGGCGCAGGCGCTGTTCGAGAACGAAGTGGCGCTGCGCCAGCGCGCCAACGGGCTATACTTGGAAGCCGCCGCGCTGGCCGCCGCCGGCCTCGGCGGCCAGCAGCAACGGCTGCTGGACCTGACCGCGCGCGCGCGGGAAAAAATCGACAAGATCGACCGCATCAAGGACCTGGTCACGTTGGCCGCCGAGCTGCTGTCGGTGGGTGCGGCGATCGCCGGCGGCAAGCCGGAACAGATCGTCAAACCGCTGGAAAACCTCAAGCATCATATCGAAACGCTGTAGCACTGAATCGACGCGGCGACGAACAAACACCGGCCGCGCCGGTCCAATGCCGTAAGGAGCATGCGGCATGAACGGACTGGATGACATCCAATGGCAAGCCTTGCAGACTCGGCTGGAAGGCGCGCGCGCCGCACTGCTGAGCCAACTCGCGGACGACCTGGACCGCGACGCCGACGTGCGCGCGCCGCCGCCGCACGAGGCCGAAGCGTCGCCGGCCGACAACGCCAGCCAGCGCACGCTCAACGAGCTGGTGCACGAGACCGCCGAGCACAGCGCGCACCAGCTGGGCCTGGTGCGCCACGCGCTGGCCAAGTTCGCCGACGGCAGTTATGGATTGTGTGAAAATTGTGGTGGAGACATCGGCTACTCGCGCCTGAACGCGCGGCCGGAAGCGCGCCTGTGCATCGTCTGCCAGACGCGGGCGGAACAAAAGCGCCGCTAGCGCGCTTCAGTCGTTGTTGAGCCAGGGCTGGCTGCGGATCTTGGCCACCTGGCGCTGCGCCATCAGGCGCCACAATTGCAGCGCGTCCGCCTGCTTCAGCGCGCTCATCAGGCGAGGATGGGCCAGCGCGATTTCGCAATCGCGGTCCGACCACTCGGCGAACCGCGCCGCGCCGTCGCCCGAGACTTCCAGCTCGTACATCAAGCCGTCGTCATAACCGAAACGCAACACCGCGCTGCCCGGGCCGCCGTCGGGACCGGCGACCTTGCCGCTGTAGACGTCGGCCAGCGCGGCCGCCATCTGCGCCTCGGACGGCGCGCTGACATCGCGTCCGTCCGGACGGGTGAGCACTACCCATGCCTGTGTCATTGCGCATCCCCCTGGAAAGCGGCGTTGGTGCGACGGGTGCCTGGTTTTTAATTGTAGCAACCAATCATACCGAATATTGCCGCTGGCGCAGGGATAGTCTCGGATAAGCAACAGCGTCCGGCCAAATGGGGGAGTACCAGGGGAGACGTCAGGCCGGGACCGGCAGCGAGTTGGGGTTGAAGTCGCGCCAGTCGCCGCCGCTGATGCTGCCGTCGGCGCGTTCGATATCGTGCGCGTCCAGGCCCCGCAACAGCGCCAGCGCCTGCTGTTCCTGCTCGGGTCCGTTCACCGCGACGGCGATCATCATGCCGGACTTGCGCGGCTGGTGCACATTGCTGCCATCCTCGTCGGCTTCGCCCCGGTCCTTCATCTTGTTCAGGCTGTAGAGCGAACCGACGTGGGCGCCGACCAGCGCCCCCACCACCGGACCGAGCGGCCCGGCCACCGCGATCGCCGCGCTGCCGACCACCGCGCCGGCCACGGCGCCGGCGGCCCCGCCCTGCACCACGCCTTCGTCGCTCTCCTTGGCGCCGGGGGATTTGTCATGGTCGCCGCCCAGCTCATGCAGGTCGTGCTGGCCCGGCGGATTGACATAAAAGGAACTGATGCGCTCGGCCGCGAAGCCGGCGCCGAGCAGCGCCAGGCGCGCATCGGCGATTTCGTCCTGCAACTGGAAATGGCCCGCAATAATTGTCGTCATTGTGTTCTCCTGTGCCTTGTGGCGTTATCAACAGTTTGCCCGGCGCCGACCGCCTGTTCCGTGCGCACCTGCACACTTGGCCGTATAATCAACCGATAGTATTTACGGTCAGCAAGCTTCCATAACGATAGGAACTCCTGATGGACCCGGTTGACGACGCCGTTGCGGAACTGCTGCTCTACCAGCCCCTGGTGGACCTGCGCAATGGCGCGGTGGCCAGCCTGGAGGCCGTCGTGCGGCAGCCGCACGGCGCCGCCGGCGAGCAGCTGTTGCGCCGCACCTGCCTCGACCGCCGGCTGTGGGATGGCGGCGTCCTGGCCGGCGCCGAGGTCCAGGTCGCGATCAACGTGGGCGCGCAACAATTGCACGATCCCGCTTTCGGCCCGGCGGTGGCGGCGCTGCTGGAACAACACGGCCTCGACCCGCGCGCGCTGACGCTGGAACTGACCGAGGCCACGCTGCTGAAGGACGCCGCCGCCAGCGACGCCGCGCTGGATTTCTTCAAGCGCATCGGCACCTGCCTGGTGCTGGACCAGTTCGGCACGGGCCCGGCCTCGCTGGCCAACCTGCGCCGCTTCCCCTTCGACTTCATCAAGATCGACGCCCGCTTCGTGCGCGAAGCCGTGGTCAACCACAGCGCCGGCGCGCTGACCAAGGCCATCATCGCGATGGCGCACAACATGGGCATCCGGGTGGTGGCCGAGGGCGTGGACACCGAAGCGCAGTGCGCCTTCCTGCGCGAGCACCTGTGCGACCTGATCCAGGGCGACTTCTACGCGCCGCCGCTGCCGCCGGCCGAGGTCGGCGAGCTGCTGCGCGCCGACCGCCGGCTGGCGCCGCACCTGCTGCGCACCCAGACCAGGCACCGCAGCCTGCTGCTGGTCGACGACGAAGCCAACATCCTGTCGGCGCTGAAGCGCCTGCTGCGGCCGGACGGCTACGAGATCCGCACCGCCGCCAGCGGCGAGGAAGGACTGGAACTGCTGGCCCAGCATTCCTTCGACGTGATCGTCTCCGACCAGCGCATGCCCGGCATGGACGGCGCCGACTTCCTGCGCCAGGCGCGCAACCTGCGCCCCGACACGATCCGCATCATGCTGTCCGGCTACACCGAGCTGCAATCGGTGACCGACGCCGTCAACGAAGGCGCGATCTTCAAATTCCTCACCAAGCCGTGGAACGACGAGCAGCTGCGCCACCATCTGGCCGAGGCGTTCCGCCTGAAGGAAATCGCCGACGACAACGAGCGCCTGAACATGGAGGTGCGCACCGCCAACCACGAGCTGGCCAGCGCCAACCGCCGCATGGAGCAGCTGCTGCATCACATGCAGCGCCAGATCCATCGCGATGAGATCAGCCTCAACATCGCGCGCGAGATCCTGCAACACCTACCGCTGCCGGTGATCGGCATGGACGAGGACGGCATGATCGCCTTCATCAACGCCGCCGCCGGCCGGGTGCTGCGGCGCAGCGGCGCCTTGCTGGGCAACGACGCCGGCAGCGCGCTGCCGGAGCTGTTCCCGGCCGCCGGCATCACGCTGCCGCCGCTCGGCCACCAGGCCAGCATCGACGGCCTGCGCTACGCGGTGACCGTGTATCCGATGGGCGAACGCTCCGCCGCGCGCGGCAGTCTGATCACGCTGAGCCGCTGCGAGGAGGACGCATGAGCCATGTCGCCATCGACGAGATCGTGCGCCGCATCCGCGACCTGCCCTCGCTGCCGGCGGTGGTGGCCGAACTGCTGTCGAGCATGGAGGACGACGACATCGACCTGCAGCAGCTGGCGCGCAAGATTTCGCTGGACCAGGCGCTGACCGCCAAGACGCTGCGGCTGGCCAATTCCTCGTTCTATGGCATGCAGTCGAAGGTGACCAACATCCAGCAGGCGATGTCGGTGCTGGGCTTTCACAGCGTGCGCACCCTGGTGACGGCCTGCGGCGTGATCGGCGGCGTGCCGGCGGTGCCGGGCATGCAGCTGGACTTCAACGCCTTCTGGCGCCATTCGATCGCCACCGCCGTGTGGGCGCGCGCGCTGGCGCGCCGGCTGCGCCAGAGTCCGGACACCGCCTTCACCGCCGGCCTGCTGCACAACGTCGGCAAGCTGGTGCTGGCGACCCGCTTCCCGGACGAGTACGCCGAGGTGCAAAACTGGCGGCGCGAGCACGGCGGCAGCACCGCCGAAGCGCAGTTGCAAGTGTTCGGCGTCGACGACACCCAGGCCGGCAGCGCGCTGGCCGCCCACTGGAAGTTCCCGCCGGCGATCCAGGACGCCATCGGCCAGCACCGCCGCCCCGCCGCCACCGGCCTGGCGCAGTCGGTGTACCTGGCCAACCTGCTGGCCGTGCCGGCCGAGGCCGGCGACGACAGCGACGAGGCGCGCGAGCAAGCCTGGAGCGTGCTGGCCGTCGACGACGATGAACGCATTGAAATCACCGCAAACTGCGATCTGGTGTTCAACGAGATGTGCCAGATCCTGGTCGGCTAAGGAGAACCGATGAAATTGCCGTCCCAATCCGAAGTGGCGCTGTCCGAATTTTTCGATGGCCATCCGGTGGCCACCTTCGCCGTCAACCGCCACCACGTCATCACGCACTGGAACAAGGCCTGCGAGCAGCTGCTGGGCTGGAGCAGCGCGGCGATGGTCGGCACGCAGAACCACTGGCAACCGTTCTATCACAAGCAGCGGCCGCTGTTGTCGGACCTGATCGTCGACAACGACGACAACATCGCCGACCATTACCCGGGCCATAGCTATTGCTCGACCCTGATCCCCGGCGCCTACGAATCGGAGGACTTCTTTCCCAACATCGGCGTCAGCGGCCATTGGCTGCACTTCACCGCCGCGCCGCTGCGCGACGGCGCCGGCAACGTGGTCGGCGCGATCGAGACGCTGCGCGACGTCACCGAGCGCCGCGTCGCCGAGAATTCGTTGCGCAAGGCGCACGACAACCTGGAACACATCGTCGAGAAACGCACCGCCCAGCTGGCCGACGCCAACGACCGGCTGGAGGACGACATCCGCCAGCTGACCGAACTGAACGATTTGCTGTCGATGGCGCAGCAGCAGCTGGTGCAGGCCGAGAAGATGGCCTCGATCGGCCAGCTGGCGGCCGGCGTGGCGCACGAGATCAACAACCCGATCGGCTATATCTTTTCCAACGTCGGCACGCTGGAAAAATACCTGAGCCAGCTGTTTTCCATGCTCGGCGCCTACCAGGAGGCGGAAGCCAGCATCGGCCAGCCGGCCGTGCTGGCGCAGCTGCGCGCGATGCGCCAGCGGCTCGACCTGGATTTCCTGCGCGAAGACATTCCGGCGCTGATGAAGGAATCGATGGAGGGCATCGTCCGCGTGCGCCACATCGTCGAAGACCTGAAGGATTTCTCGCGCCAGGACGCCGGTCAGGAATGGAGCCGCGCCGACCTGCACCAGGGTATCGATTCCACCCTCAACATCGTCGGCAACGAGGTCAAGTACCGCGCCGACGTGGTCAAGGAATACGGCGCCATCCCGCAGATCGAATGCCTGCCGCTGCAGATCAACCAGGTGGTGATGAACCTGGTGGTCAACGCCGCCCAGTCGATGGGGCCGGAACGCGGCAGGATCACCGTGCGCACCGGGCTGGACAGCCCGCAGACGGTGTATCTCGAAGTCGAGGACACCGGCACCGGCATCGCGCCGGACGCGCTGTCGCGCATCTTCGATCCGTTTTTCACCACCAAGGCGGTCGGCAAGGGCACCGGGCTGGGGCTGTCGCTGGCCTACGGCATCGTGCAGAAGCACGGCGGCCGCATCGATGTCGATACCGAACTGGGCCGGGGTACGCGCTTCCGCGTGCTGCTGCCGGTCCGCCACAAGGAGCAACCATGAGCCGCATCATGCTGGTCGATGACGAACCCAATATGCTGAGCGCGCTGCAACGCGCGCTGCGCCAGAGCGAAACGCTGGCCGGCGCCCAGATCGAAAGCTTTTCCAATCCGTTCGACGCGCTGAACCGCATTTGCGTCTGCGAGTTCGATCTGGTGGTGTCGGATTTCATGATGCCGGAGATGACCGGCGGCGACTTCCTGCAGGCGCTGCGCGACGTGGCGCCGCTGACGGTGCGCATCATGCTCAGCGCCTCGAACGATTTCAAGACCGCGATGGCTGCCATCAACGACGCCAATGTGTTCCGGTTTATTCAAAAGCCGTGGCAACAGGCGGAGCTGGAGCAGTGCATCCAGCTCGGCTTGCAGGAGCGCGCGCGGCTGCTGGTGGAACTGGGCCGGGGGCCGGACGGCGCGGTGGCGGCGACGCCGCAGGAGCTGGAAGCGCAGCGGCTGGAGCAGGAGGAACCGGGGCTGCTGGACGTCAAGCGCGCGGCCGACGGTTCGATCATCTTGTAGCTTACCAGCCGCCGGTGAAGGCGTACGAGGCCGGGGCCTGCGGCTCGGGCGGCGGCAACGGCGCCGCCATCCATGCGCGCGGATCGACGCGATAATATTTGAGGAATTCCGCGAACAGCTCGGCGTGGTGCTCGGCCATCTGGTACGGCTTTTCAAAGAAGGTCTCGGTGGCGACGGCGAAGAACTCGGCCGGATTGGTGGCGCCGTAGTGGTCCATCACCGTGTGCTGGCGGTACATGGCGTGCATGCGCAGGTTCTGATAGTCGCGCGACAGCACTTCCGACCATTCGCGGTAGCTGGCGGGATTGCCCAGGTACGGGGCGCCATTGGCGCGGCCGGATTCGCTGTCGAGCTGGTGCGCGAACTCGTGCAGCACGATGTTGTGGCCGTCGGTCCAGTCGCCGGCGCCCTGCTGCACGTCGTCCCAGGACAGCACCACGCGGCCGTCGTCCCAGGATTCGCCCAGCATGCTCTGGTGGCCGGGCGTGATCACGCCGCCGGGACCGACGTCGTGCCGGCGCGCCACGAAGGCGCTCGGGTAGACCAGGATGGTGTGCAAGGCCGGGTAGACTTTGCTGGGCCGGTTCAACAGCAGCAGGCAGGCCTGGCCGGCGATGGTGACCGCCATTTCATCGGTGACCTCCAGCCCTTCGCAGCCGACGAACTTCTTTTGATGCAGGAATTGCACCACCAGCCGCCGCAATTGCTGTTGCAGCTCGGGCGACATGCGGCGGTAGACCGGGATGCTGCGTTGCAGGACCGCTTCGGCTTCGGCCGGCAAAGGCCGGGCCAGTACCCGTTGCAGGCGCCAGTGCGGGTAATAAAAAGGCAGCGCTATCGCCAGCGCCGTCAGGCCGATCCAGATCAAAGCTTCCATGTTGCCGCAGGTCCGTGTGATGTCCAGTGCTGGCTAAGTGGGGCGGTCCAACTATATTTCAATGCGCCAATAGAAAAACAGCCGGCGCAGTATGCACTGCCCGGCTGTCGATGCTACCACTACGGTGGTGTTTTATTCGGCTTTTTGCTGCGACGGCGCCATGCCGAACAGCGCGGCGACCAGCGGGTCGCGCATCACCGGGCCGCGATTGACGCGGATCGCATAGTGGGTGTCGTCGGCCAGGATGTGGAAGTGACGACCGCTGCCGGCCATGGCTTGTTCGCGGATGCCGGGACGTTCCTTGCGCGGCGGCGCGCCTTCGCGTTTCGGCTGGACGATCGCGGCCAGGAAGGCGGCGACGCGCTCCGGGTCGGGGGTCAGCTGGTAGACGGCCTTGCCCAGATAGGTGGCGGTGCCTTCGACATAGCGGGCCAGCTCGATCACGCCGGCTTCGCGCAGGTCGCGGATGTATTTGCGGGCGCCGGATGGCGAAAATTTCAGGAACCAGGCGATTTCGTCGGCCAGCATCTCGTGCAGCGACAGTTCGCCGATCAGCTTTTGCATGTTTTCAATGCGGCGCAACGTGGCCGAAGTCGAACGCACGCGTTCGATCGAGGCCATCGACAAGGCCGGTTTGCGATCCAGAGGGGCAGGCGCCGGACGCTCCACCAACATCAGCTTGGCTGTGGTGGCTTGCATTTCAGGCGAGGCTTTCATCTCGTTCTGGACCAGCTTTTGAGGTTGTCTGACAGCATGCATTTGATCACTCCTTAATAACAATTGCCGAGATTGGTGTGGCGTTGAATGAAGGATGCCGGTTTGCGGCGTCACAGTCTGTGCGGCAACGAACATTAGTGATGCATCTATTCGCCTAAAGATGGGACATGGAAAATGCGGATAAGTTTCAGGAAATGTGGCGGATTTGATACAGCACAAACTTAGGTGCGGTAGCGAACGGAAGGAATGTGACATCCCCCCTAATCTTCGGTCCAACAGCGGTGTTATGACATCGTTGGCCTAGAAACATATTTTTAATATTCGGGAGCTTACCTGTGAATAAAACTAAGAAAATCGCCTTCGCCGTAGCAGCCCTCTGCGCGTCGTTCTCCGCCCTGGCTCAGGATGCGGTCATCAATCCATCGTGGTACATCCAGCCTAGCGTCAACGCCATGCGTCCTGATTCGGACTTCGGCGTCGACAAGACCGGCTACGGCGGCGGTTTGAAATTCGGTAAGGCCATGAATGAAAACTGGGACATGCAGATCGGCACCACCTATGGCCGCTCCCGTGAAAACGGCCAGCGCTACCAGCAAAACACTTTCGGTGTGGATGGCTTGTACCTGTTCTCGCGTAAATCGTTCCGTCCATTCATCCTGGTCGGCGCTGGTGTCGAGCGCGACAAGACCAACCTGAACCTGACCGGCGAAACCCGCAAGAACTCCGGCTACGTCAGCGCCGGCTTCGGTTTCCAGGCCGACCTGAGCGAACGCGTCGCCCTGCAAGTCGATCTGCGCGATGTGCACGGCTTCCTGCGTGACGATGTCTTCCCATCCAGCAAGAGCAACAACTACTACGCCACCGTCGGCCTGAACATCGCCTTCAACGCGCCACCGCGTCCAGCGCCACCGGCACCGCCGCCTGCGCCGGAAGCCGTGCAGCCGCCACCACCGCCACCAGCACCGCTGCCACCACCGCCACCACCACCGGCACGCTTTGAAAAAGTGACGATGTCGGCGACCGAGCTGTTCACGTTCAACAGCGCCAAGCTGAACCCGAACCAGCCTAAGCTGGACGACATCGCCAATGTGCTGAGCACCAACCCAAGCATCAGCGGCGTCGTCATCACCGGTCACGCCGACCGCATCGGCAGCGACAAGTACAACCAGAAGCTGTCGGAACAGCGCGCCGCTTCGGTCAAGGCTTACCTGGTCGGCAAAGGTATCGCGGCTGACCGTCTGAACGCTGAAGGCAAAGGCGAAACCATGCCTGTGGTCGAGTGCAACGACAAGAAACGTGTCGACCTGATCAAGTGCCTGGAACCTAACCGTCGCGTCGAGGTGGAACAGATCACCATCGAACGCCGCGTACAGTAACAGCGGCACGCCGCGCGGCTCCGGTCGCGCGGCTGTTCAATCGATGAAGGCAAACATAGGTTCGGTGCTGAAATGCACCGTCTCCGAATGGTTTGAGCACCGCGCCGGTAGTATGGGCGCGGCGTTGGCGTTTTATACGCTGTTTTCGCTGGCGCCGATCATCGTGCTGGTGCTCGCCATCGCCGGCTGGTTCTACGGACCGCAGGCGGCCCAGGGCGAACTGTTCACGCAGCTGCGCGGCCTGGTCGGCGCACAGGGCGCGGAAGCGATCCAGCTGGTGCTGGCCGGCGCCCGCAACAAGGAGGAAGGCCGCTTGGCCACCGTGATCGCCGGCGGCTTGCTGCTGTTCGGCGCCACCACCGTGTTCGCCGAGCTCAAGGCCAGCCTGGACGCAATCTGGCAAGTCCCTCCCCTGACCAAAGGCACGGCCTGGGACGCGGTCCGCACCCGTCTGCTGTCGTTCGGCATGGTGCTGGTGCTGGCGTTTCTATTGATGGTGTCGCTGGTGGTCAGCGCCGCGCTGGCGCTGCTGGAAAAGTATTGGGGCAGCCTGTGGAAGGACGCCGGCATGGTGCTGACGGGGCTGAACCTGGCCATCAGTTTCGTCGTGATCGGCGCGCTGTTCGGCGTGATCTTCAAGATGCTGCCGCGGGTGAAGCTGTCGTGGCACGACGTCACCATCGGGGCATTGGGCACGGCGGCGTTGTTCACGTTGGGCAAATACGCGATCGGCGTGTATATCGGCAACAGCGGCGTCGCTAGCAGCTTCGGCGCCGCCGGCTCGCTGATCGCCCTGCTGCTGTGGGTGTACTACTCGGCGCAGATCTTCTTCCTCGGCGCCGAGTTCGCGCGCCAGTACGCGCTGCAGCTGGGCAGTTTGAAGGCCAGGCCTTCTACTCGCCCAGCAGCTCCGCCACCACCTCCATCCCCTCGACGCGTTCCGCCACCACTTTGACGATGACGATCATCGGCACGCCCAGCAGCAAGCCCCAAATTCCCCACAACCATCCCCAGAACAACAGGCTGACGAACACCGCCGCCGGATTCATGCGCGCGAAGCGGCCCGTCATCCAGGTCGCGATGACGGTGCCGACCAGCGTGGCGATGCCGAGCGAGGTGCCCATCACCAACAAGCTCATCTTCACCGATTCGAATTGCAGGAAGGCGACGATGCCGGTCGCGACCATGATCAGCAAGGGACCGAAGTAAGGCATCAGGTGCAGCAGCCCGGCCACGATGGCCCAGGCGCCGGCGTTCTCCAGGCCGATCCAGCGCAGCGCCACCCACATCAGCAAGGCCAGCATGACGTTGGTCGACAGCAGCATCAGCATGTATTTCTGGATCGAGGTGTTGATGTCGTCCAGGATGTGCACCGTGATCTTCTTCTTGCTCAACGACGGCCCGGTCAGCTTGACCAGCTTGCGCTTGAAGGTGTCGCCCGACAGCAGCAGGAAAAACACCAGGAAGATCACCATCGTCGACTGGCTGAGGAAGGTCATCACGCCGCGCGAGCCGGCCCAGACCCAGTCCATCACCGGCAACGTGTCCGGCGCGCTGGCGGTCGCCACCGCCCTGCGCGCGGCGCGCCGTTCCTGGGCGCTGGTAGTGGCCTGCTGCAGTTCGGTGGCGACGTCCTGGATCCGTTGCAGCGCGCTCGGCCCGCCACCATGCAGACGTTCCGACAGCAGCCGCGACAGCTTGTGCCCGGCGCTCGGCAGTTCGTCGACGATGGATTGGAATTCGCCCTGCACCTTGTCGATGGTCAGCACCGAGCCGCCGAGGATGGCGATGGTGACCAGCGTGGCGCCGAGTACGCGCGGCACGCGCCATCGCTCCAGCCAGCAGACGATGGGACTGAGGGTATAAGTGATCAGGATGCCGAGCAACAGCGGCACCAGGAAGTCGCGCGACCATTGCAGCGCATAGACGAAGGCCACGGTGGCGATGACGCCCAGCGCCAGGCCGCGCGCGTTGACGTGGAGCGGAATGCGGGGCAATTCGCGGGGAGGGTCGAGTGGAAGCTCGCGCGCGGTGTCGCGCAATACGTCGGCTTCGGCACTGACCGCCTGTGCATTAGTTCGGGGAAGATCGACAGGCTGATTCATGATGGCTCACAAAAAAAAATGCCGGCGCGGCACGCTCGATGAGCATGGCGCGCCGGCTAGGGGGAAGGACCGCTTACTTGACGTGCAGGTCGTTCTTGACAGCAGTCACGCCTTTGACGCCGCGCGCCACTTCGCCGGCCTTGGCGATGTCGCCAGGCTGGGCGACGAAGCCGCTCAGTTGCACGGTGCCTTTGAAGGTTTCGACATTGATTTCGGTCGTTTTCAGGCTAGGCTCGTTGAAGATGCTGGCCTTTACTTTGGTGGTGATGACGGAATCGTCGACATACTCGCCGGTGCCTTCTTTCGAAGAGGTCGAAGCGCAGCCAGCGGTGGCCAGCAGCGATACGGTGAACAGGGCAGTAGCGATTTTATGTGCGATTTTCATGGCGATTCTCCTTGGGGTATGTAACAAATGAGTTTGTCAGCCAGCGGGACGTTGCGACGTCTCTGCTACCGATGTAGACGTTTTACGCCTGTTGCCGCATTACCTCTGTACGTTAGCGTACACACGGGGAATTTCATGTCAAAACGCCACGCCGCGTATGAGTGCGCAAGCGCACAGACCTTGCCCATCACGAAGTTTATTCTGGACTCACACTATTTCAGGAGGACATCATCATGAAACGCTCCACTACCTTGGCAGCAGCAGTCCTGGCCGGCGTCGCCGTGCTCAGTGGTTGCGCCAGCACTAATCAGCCACAACAGCAAATCGGTTATATGAATCAGGATTCGGCCAGCTACGGCAGCATTGAATCGATCCAGGTGGTGCAGGCCAAGTCCGGCACCAGCGGCGTCGGCGCGGTCACCGGTGGTCTGGTCGGCGCCCTGCTGGGTAACCAGGTCGGCTCGGGCAGCGGCCGTACCGCCGCCACCGTGGCCGGCGCCGTCGGCGGCGCCGTGGTCGGCAACAAGGTTGAAGACAATCGCAACCAGCCGGCGCAGCAATACCAGATCAGCGTACGCATGGATAACGGCGACTACCGCATCGTCAACCAGGACAGCGTCTACGACCTGCGCGTGGGCAACCGCGTGCGCCTGGTCGACGGCCGCCTGTATCGCTACTAACACCGGCCTCACGCCGGCGCGGGACCAGTAAAAACATTTATAACACCACGGGAGAAAAAATATGGGCACCATCATTCTGATTATTCTGGTTCTGGCGCTGATCGGCGCATTGCCAACCTGGCCGCACAGCCGCAGCTGGGGCTACGCGCCCAGCGGCATCACCGGCCTGATCGTCGTGATCCTGCTGATCATGCTGCTGACCGGCCGCTTATAACCGGGAGCACGCCATGACGCATCGCCTCGTACTCGGCGTGATGTTGTCCTGCGCGGCGCTTGCCGCGCAAGCGCAGGACACCACGCCACAGCAGAACGTCCAGTTGCAGCAGCAGGAAATCGCCAAGGGCGATCCGGCCCGCTGGCATCAGGAAGACACGACCGCGTCGGCGCAGATGCGCACGCTGCGCAAGGAGATCGGCGCCGCGCTGGCTGAAGCCAGACTGGCCTGCAAGAAAGGCCCCGCCAGCGAACGCGGCGGATGCCTGAAGGAAGCGCAGGACACCTATCAGCGCGACCTTGCCAACGCGCCGCAGATCGTGGCGCAAAGCCATTAAGCCCAGCGGGCCGCCGAATCAGGCGGCCCGTTCTTATTCCGGGCTCAGTTCCAGTGCCTCCAGCGGACAAATGGCGCATGTCGATCGTGTTGCGATGCGCGATGCCATGCCAGAATTGGCGCAGCCGGGACAAACGTGTTTAGTGGGGATTGCCGGCCAGGATGGCGGCTTGATAAGCTCCCAACTCGCCCTCTCCCTGCAAGACCAGCACGATGCTGAGTCCGGCGGGATTGAGCGGATTGGGAGCGGTGCTCAAGGCGTGTCGTCCGGTTCCGATGAAGGCTTGCGCCGCATCAGCCAGGCGACGCCGATCCCCGCCACCAGCGCGATGCCGATGACCGGTTTGATCAAGCGCCTGCGCACGATGAACGAACCCACCGTCATCGCGTACGGCAGCAGGGACTTGACGTTGAATCCACTCAGCGCCGAACCCAGCGCGCCCGGCTGCACCAGGCCGCCGATGCGTGCGCGCGCCATGCCGACCGCATGATCGACCGCGCCGTGGAACAGCGCGTCCGGATGCAGCGCATGGGCGACCAGCGCCTTCGAGTGCACCACCTTGATGCGATACAGCTCGCCTTCGCGTATCAGCCGCTGTTTCTCGGCGTCGAACGCGAGGGCTTCGTTTTGCTTGCTCATCGCCTCTCCTTACAACAGCATGTCGCGGTCGGACTTGAGTTCCGCCATGGTCGCCGGCATGGTCAGCTTGCCGCCACGGATCAGGCCGCGCGCGTACAGCACCAGCGCGACGGCGATCAGCAGGAACACGCCGGTGATGATCGGCAGGATGACCCAGCCGATCACCGTCCAGGCCAGCCAGACGATCGTGACCGTCGCGTAGATCAGCGCGAGGCTGCCCACGGCGATGGCCAGCGCGAACACCAGCACCAGTTGCAGCAGGTGATTACGCACCTCCGACAACTCCAGCGCGGCCAACTCCAGCCGCGACAGCAGCAAGCCGAGCGCGTTGCGGGTCACCAGGCCCAGCGAGGCGATCAAGCCCGGCGGACGGTTCCCTTCGTCAGCGTGCGCCACGATGGATTACTTGCGGCCGATGATCACGCCGATCAGCAGGCCGATGGCGGCCGCGCCGGCGATCGAGCGCCATGGGTTTTCCTTGACGTATTCATCGGCGTGCTTGGCCGCTTCCTTGCCGGCGGCGACCGCGCTGATCTGGGCTTCGTGGGCCTTGGCCAGTGCGGTGTCGAGGGCGCGCATGCCGCGGCCGCGCAGTTCTTCGGCTTTTTCACCGGTCAGCGCGGTGGCGGCGGTAAACAATGCCTGGGCATCTTTCACCAGAGTTTTCACGTCGTTATTCACGGTGCTAATGTTTTGTTCCAGCATGATGAAGCTCCTGTTTTGGTTGTGGTGTGAAAACTGTACAGCAATTCGGTCGACAGCGGCTCCGCCTTAAGCAAGCAGGTCACGCATATCGTCCGCGTGCTCTTCTTCGACCGCCATGATCTTGATCAACAAGTGGCGCGTCGTCGGATCGGTGTCGCCGATCTTTTCGATCATCTGGCGGTATGACTCGATGGCGACCCGCTCCGCGATCAGATTGGCCTTGACCATCGATTGCACGTCCTCCGAAGCATCATACTCGGCATGACTACGTGCGAGCAATGTTGCCGGATTAAAATCAGGTTGTCCATTCAATTGGACAATCCGCTCGGCCAGCCAGTCGGCGTGCTCCTGCTCCTGTTGCGCGTGCTCCAGGAATTCGGCCTTGATCGGGCCGTTTTGCAGACCGCTGACGGTGTAGTAGTGGCGCTTGTAGCGCAGCACGCAGACCAGTTCGGTGGCCAGCGCGCCGTTCAGCATGTCGACGACCGCCGCGCGGTCGCCCTGGTAGCCGGCGGTGACCGGACCGTCCTGCAGATTGCGGGCGGCTTCGCGGATGGCATTGGTGTCGATACCTGCCGGATGGGTGGGATTAGATTCAGCCATGATAGTCCTTCCTGGTGTGAGATTAACGACGGTTGGCGATCGGTGCGCCGTTTTGCGACAGCACGATCTCGACGCGGCGGTTCAGCTGGCGGCTGCCGGCGTCGGTGTTGGCGGCGACCGGGTAGGCTTCGCCGTAGCCGCGGGTGGCGATCTTGTCGCTTTTCACGCCCAGGCCGATCAGCGCGTTACGCACCGATTCCGCACGGCGCTGCGACAGCTCCATGTTGTGCGCCGAGGTACCGGTGCTGTCGGTGAACCCTTCGATCAGCACGGCGCTTTGCGGTTCCTGCAGCAGCACGTCGGCCATTTTTTGCGCGGTGCGCATGCCTTCGGCGCTCAGTTCGGCACGGTCGACGTTGAACAGTACATCGCTCAGCGTGATCACCAGGCCACGGTCGGTTTGCTTGGCTTGCAGGTCGTTCAGCTGCTGTTGCAGCGCGGCGCTCTTGGCTTGCTCGTCGCGCGCAGAGTTCGTGGCGGCTTCGGCTTGCAGGCGGGCGGCGTCGGCCTGGGCCTTGGCTTCCTCGGCGCTCATGCGCGCCTTGTCGGCGGCGCTGCGGGCCTGGTTGGCTTCAGCGGTGCGGGCTTCCAGGCGAATCTCGTCGCGCTGGCGGCCGGCGTTGGCGACATCAGCCTCGGCTTGCTTCTGCTTGGCGATTTCCTGCGCGGTGGCGATCTTTTGCTTGGCGATGTACGCCAGCTTGTCGATATCGTTCAGGCTTTCTTTTTTCGCGGCGGCGGCGTTGGCGCGGTCCAGCGCATCGGCGGCGGCCTTGAATTCCACCGGCGCGCTGGCGGCGACGCGCGGGTTCGACTGCGCGGCGGCGAAGTCGCCGCGCGCCTGGTCCAGCGTGCTGGTGGTGGTCGGGGTGGTGCTGCAAGCCGCGAAGAAGACGGACATCGCGAACACGGTAGGGATCAGGTGCAGTTTTTTCATGATGGAATCTCCGGATTATTGTTGGGTGGTGCTGTTGGCGCGGTTCAGCTCTTCGCGCAGCAGGCGGATGTTCTGTTGCAGCTCGTCGGCGGCGCTGGTGGCCTTGGCGGAGTTAGCCTTGCTTTGCGCCAGCTGGGCGTCGGCCGAAGCCTGCGTCGCCAGATCCTGGGCGGTCTTGTAATCCTTGGCGGCCAGCGCCTGGTTGGCGCGCATCAGTTTCTCGCGGGCCGACTGCATTTCAGCCGGCGCCAGATCGGCGGCGCCGGCGCTGGTGGCGTTTGCCACGGCGGCGCGGGACACGGCCACATCGGCGGTCGCAGGCGCTTTGTCGCTGGCGCAAGCGGCCAGGCCCAACAGCGCAACGGCGCCGCATAACATTTGAACGCGTTTCGTGGTCATCATTATTGTTCTCCTTGATTAATTTGATCGGACAGATAACGTTATAGACTTTTGCGCATTGTCTTTCAGTACGGTGCCGCACACTAAAACGCTGCGCTGCGGCCCGAACGGAGTGTGTAGAATGGTGCAACTAACTAGAAGAAAAAGATGCGTCCATGTCCCTGCCCCGCCGCTCCCGTATCGCCCTCGCCATCGCCGGCGCGCTGGTCGCCGTGCCCGTCATCGCGCTGGTCGCGCTGGCCAGCGTCGACTGGAACCGCGCCCGTCCCTGGCTCAACGACAAGATCGGCGCCGCCATCGACCGGCCGTTCGAGATCCGCGGCGCGCTGTCGCTGACCTGGGGCCGGCAAGGCAGCGGCGACGCCGACCGCACCTGGCGCGACTACCTGCCGCTGCCGTACCTGATCGCCAGGGATGTGCACATCGGTAATCCGAACGGCATGCGGGCGCCGACGGAAATGGCCAGCGTCGGCCAGTTCGCCTTCGCGGTCGATCCGCTGGGGCTGCTGCGCAACCGGATCACGGTGCCGGTGCTGCGCTTCGACCGCCCGGCGCTGCTGCTGCAGCGCGACGCCGACGGCAAGAACAACTGGACCTTCAAGCGGGCCGACAAGCCGTCGCTGTGGCAGCTCGACGTGCAGCGGGTGGTGTTCGCCAAAGGCACGGTGCGCTATATCGACGCCATGACCCATGTCGACGCCAGCGCCGAGGTCGACACCATCAACGGCGACCGCGACTACGGCGTGTCGTGGAAGCTGCGCGGCAAGTGGAACGCGCAGGACGTCAGCGGCGGCGGCAAGGCCGGCGCGGTGCTGGCCTTGCGCGAGCAGACCGCGCCGTTCCCGCTCAGCGCCGAGCTCGACGTCGGCGGCACCCGCATCAGCATCGTCGGCACGCTGACCCGGCCGGCCGCGCTGACCGTGCTCGACATGCGGCTCAAACTGTCCGGACCCAGCATGGAGCGGCTGTACGGCCTGACCGGCGTGCTGCTGCCGGAGACGCCGCCGTTCAGCACCGAAGGCCATCTGACCGGCAGCATCGGCGCCGCCGGCGGCCATTGGATCTACGACCAGTTCACCGGCCGCGTCGGCAGCAGCGACATCGCCGGCAAGCTCGACTACAACTCCGCCAGGCCGCGCCCGCTGCTGACCGGCGCGGTACATTCGACGCTGTTGCAGGTGGCCGACCTCGGGCCGCTGATCGGCGCCGACTCCAAGGCCAGCCGCAAGGCGCGCGGCGCCGAGGAAGTCCAGCCGGGCAACAAGGTGCTGCCGGTGGAAACCTTCCGCACCGAGCGTTGGACCGCGCTCGACGCCGACGTCGGCTTCAAGGCGCAGCGCATCACGCGCGAGCGCGACCTGCCGATCCACAACCTCGACACCCGGATCCACATGCAGGACGGCGTGCTGTCGCTGACGCCGATGGACTTCGACATCGCCGGCGGCCGCTTCACCTCCAACGTCATGCTCGACGGCAGCGGCAAGGTCAACGCCCACGCCATCCGCGCCGAACTGAAGGCCGGCGCGCGCCATCTGCAGCTCAAGCAGCTGTTCCCCAAGTTCGACGGCATGCAGGCCACGGTGGGCGAAGTCAACGCCGACGTCTCGCTGTCGGCCACCGGCAACTCGGTGGCCGGGCTGCTGGGCTCGTCCAACGGCGAGCTCAAGGGCGTGATCAACGAAGGCAGCGTCAGCAAGCTGTTGCTGGAGGAGATGGGCTTGAACATCGGCAGCGTGGTGCTGACCAAGGTGATCGGCGACAAGCAGGTCAAGCTGAACTGCATGGTCACCGACTTCGCCGTCAGCAACGGCTTGATGCGCTCGCGGCTGTTCGTGGTCGACACCTCGGAAGCGCGGATCGACATCGCCGGCACGGTCAATCTCGGCAACGAGAAACTGGACCTGACCTTGAAGCCGGACGCCAAGAGCATGCGGGTGATCTCGCTGCGTTCGCCGATCTATGTGCGCGGCAGCTTCAAGGATCCCGACGTCAGCATCGACAAGGGCATGATGGCGCTGCGCGCCGGCGGCGCGCTGGCGTTGGCGGTGGTGGCGCCGATCGCCGCCATCCTGCCGCTGGTCAACACCGCCGGCGAGGACGGCAGCGGCTGCAAGGCCTTGCTGGCGCAGGCCGGCGGCAAGCCGGTGGCACCTGCTCCCAAGTAAGATTTCTTCTAGGTGCGGTGGCGAACGGAATCGGCGCGCGGTGTGACGTACTCTGGATCCATTGGTGAAGGCGCAATACCGCGCCCCAACCTGCCAGAGGAGAACAACATGAACATCAAACATATCGCATCGACGGCAGCCATTCTGGCGGCCACCCTGGGTCTGAGCGCATGCGCGGGCATGTCGAATCAGGATCGCAACACGGCAGTGGGCGCAGGCGTCGGCGCGGTGGCCGGCTCGGTGCTGACCGGCGGCAGCGCGGTTGGCGCGGTCGGCGGCGCGGCGGTCGGCGGCGTGATCGGCAACCAGGTGCAAAAGCCACCGCGTTAATTCCACTTGCATCGAAAAGGGCTCGATCGCGGCAATCGCGATCGAGCCCTTTTTCAATGGGGGCGGCCTGGTTCAAGCGTCCTTGACCAGCTCGTAACAGCGGCACGACACCGCTTCCAGGCCGGCGGAATCGAGGATCTCGATATTGCCGCGGCTGTAGCTGATCAGCTTTTGATTTTGCAGCGCGCTGGCCGCCTTGGTGACGCCGACCCGCCGCACCCCCAGCGCGTGCGCCAGGAACTCGTGGGTCAGGTGGAATTTTTCCGATTGCAGGCGATCGCGCGTGATCAGCAGCGAGCGCGCCAGCCGCGCCTCCAGCACGTGGAAGCGGCTGCACACGGCGATCTGTATCGCTTGCGACAACAGGCTGTCGGTGTAGCGGTGCAGCAGCCGGTGCAGCGATTCGGTGCGGCGGAACTCGGTGACGAAGTCGGCCGCTTCAATGCGGTTGACGCGGCCGGCGCGTTGCACCACCGCCCTCACCTGCGCCGTTTCGTGCCCCAGTACCACCGACGCGCCCAGCATGCCTTCGCGGCCGATCGAACCGACCTCCAGCGTCATGCGGCCCTCGGCCACCGCCAGCAGGGAAATCAGGCAATCGATCGGAAAGTAGATGTAGCGCATCGGCTGGCCCGGCTCGTACAAGACCTCGCCCGATTCGACCCGCACCGTCGCGCTGACCGCTGCGAGATGGGCTTGATCGTCGTCCGGCAGGCTTGCCAGCAGGCGATTCTGCGCTGGCCGCGCCTGCGTGCGGTCGTCGTCGAGAAAATTTGAGGGATGGGTATGCATGGGATCAGCGTAAAGGCAATGAATTGCCCTGTATGTACGGTGACGCACGGAAGCTGGACATGTCTCATAGGAAAATATGCGGTGTTATGCATCACACTCAACAAGATAAAGGACACCACATGAATACGCCCACCACCCAACGTTCCATCCATCCGATCATGGTCATCGCCGCAGTCGCGGTGGTGCTGTTCTGCGGCGTCGGCAGCGCCGCGATGCTGGGCTGGCTGCCGACCTCGAACGCCAGCGGCAGCGTGCCCGGCGCGGCGCCGATGCCGGGCCAACTGTCGTCCGTGCCGGAGCAGCCAGCCGGCTACAGCAACGCCGCACCGGCGCCGGTGATCGCGCAAGGCCCGGGCCAGGCGCCCGCGCCGGAAGCGCAACAGGCACCGGCGGCTTGCGGCAATTGCGGCGTGGTCGAATCGGTGCGCTCGGTCGAGCATCGTCCGCAAGGCAGCGGCGTCGGCGCGGCCGGCGGCGCCATCCTCGGCGGCCTGCTGGGCAACCAGGTCGGTAGCGGCCACGGCCGTCAGATCGCGACGGTGGCCGGCGCGGTCGGCGGCGCGGTGGCCGGCAACCAGATCGAAGGCAATATGAAAACCACGCACACCTGGAACGTCGTGGTGCGCATGGATAACGGCGCCAAGCGCACCATCAGCCAGTCGGCGCAACCGCAATGGCGCGCCGGCGATGCGGTGCGTGTGGTCAAGGGCCAGCTGCGCTCCATCGATTAAAGGATTAACGTACGGCACCGTACAGAGCAAACAACTTGCAACGTTCATAATGAACTCAAGATACGAACAAGACAACAAGTTCGACATCGTGAACGATGCCCCCAGTGGACGTCACTCTACAAACTCAAGGAGAGAATCATGCTCTATACCATCGCTGTAGTTCTGCTTATCCTGTGGCTGCTGGGCCTGGTCACGTCGTACACCATCGGCGGCTTCATCCACATCCTGCTGGTGGTCGCCATCATCATGGTGCTGCTGCGCCTGATCAGCGGACGCGGCGTCTAGCCCTCCGCACGACCCCGAACAACGGCGCCCCACCCTACGGTGGCGCGCCGTTTTTTCATGTCCGCGACGGATTGGTTTATGCTGTATTTTTTGGAGACGCTATGAAACGAACAATCATCGTGCTGGCCATGCTGGCCGCAGCGCAGGCGCATGCGCAAACCACGGTCAAGCCCGGCTTGTGGGAGACCAACAGCAAGATCAAGAGCGGCAACGCGCAGACCGACCAGGCGCTGAGCCAGGCGATGCAAATGATGGCGAACATGCCGCCCGAGCAGCGGCAGAAGATGGAAGCGATGATGGCCCAGCAAGGCGTGTCGATGCCCAAGCAAGGCAGCGACGGCGGCATGCTGATGACCGCCTGCGTCACGCCGGAGATGGTGGCGAAGCGGCAGTTGCCGCTGCAGCAAAAAGGCAAGTGCACCTCGAAGCAGGACGAGGTGCCCGGCGGCCTGAACTTCTCGTTCTCCTGCACCGATCCGGTTTCCAGCGGCAAGGGGCAAATCCGCTTCCAGGGCGACAGCGCCTACACCATGACGATGGACGTGTCCAACATGGTCGGCGTCGGCGCCAGGAACACCATTGTCGAATCGACCGGCCGCCGGTTGTCGGACACCTGCCCGCCCAAGCCGGCCGCCAAGGCGAACTGATTACTGGGTGTCGGAAAACGCCATGTAGCGGTCGCGCGCCAAGGTCGCGACCGGCCCGACCGGCAAGCTGCGCGCTTCGTAGCGCACGCAGGGCGTGACCTTGCCGTAGTTGCCGGTGTTGAAGATCTCGACCGCGCTGTCCAGTTCCTCCGGACGCACCGAGCGCTGCTCGACCTCGATACCCTCCTTGGCCAGCAACTCGATGACGCGGGCGCGGGTGATGCCGGACAGGAAGGTGCCGTTCGGCACAGGCGTCACCACCGCGCCGCCCGGCGTGACGAAGAACAGGTTGGCCGTGGCGAACTCGGCCACGTTGCCGTCACCGTCGCAGACCACCGCGTTGTCGTAGCCGCGCGTCTTGGCTTCGCGCAGCGCCTTGGTGCTGTTGACGTACAGCGCCGACGCCTTGGCGTCGGTCGGCGCCATCAGCGGGCCGGGCCGGCGCAGCTCCGACAGGCAGGCCGAGAAGCCGGTGAAGGCCGGCATCGGCGCATCGAACAAGGTCAGCGCGAAGCCGCTCTTTTCGGCCACCGGAATCAACAGGCCGTCGGTACCGAACACCAGCGGCCGTACATACAGTTCGGCGTCGGCCGGGAACTTGGCGACGCCTTCGCGCACCAGCTTTTCCATCTCATCCACGCCCAGCGGGCACGCCAGCCCGACCCGTTCCGACGAGGCGATCACGCGCTGCAAGTGCAGGCGCAGATCGGGCATATGGCCGCGTATCGAGCGGGCGCCGTCGAATACGGACGAGCCCAGCCAGACGCTGTGGTCCATGGCGCCGAACAGTGGGGTGTTGCCTTCGGTCCAGCTGCCGTTGAAGTAAGTCAGATACATGCTTGTTCCCGGAAATCAGTGAAACGAGCAATGTAGCACGAGTGGCGGGGGTATTAGAAGGAGTGGCGCAGGCCGACGTTGACGGCGCGGTCGCCGCGTCCGCCGCCGCTGGCGTTGCCGACGGTGTAGGCGGCGCTGTTGCGGTTCTGGATCTTGGCGATGGCGGCGTACCAGTCGGTGCGGCGCGACATCGCGTAGGAGAAGCCGACCGCGATCTGGCTGGCGTCGCGGTCGGCCAGGTCGCGGTCGTCCTTGCGCACGTACGAGGCCATCCAGGTGGTCGCGCCCATCGGCACGGCGACGCCGAACAACGCGTCGCGGCTGTCGCGGGACGGCGTGGTTTGCACCACCGCGCCGTACTGGTTCTCCATATTCCACTGCGCGCTGCCGTCGCCCCGGCTGCGGCCATAGGCGGCGTAGCCGATGAAACGGCCGAAGTCGACATTGGCGCCGACCAGGGTGTTGCGCGCCGACTGGTCGACCGGCGGCGTGGTGCCGGTGGCGTCCAGCATGTTTTCCTTGCGCTGGTGGCTGATGCTCAGATTGGCCGCGCCCTTGGCGTAACCCAGCGTGGCGCCGTAGGCGCGGTTGACCCGGCTGTTGAACGGCGATTCGCCGAAACTGTAGATCGCCGAACCGATGAAGCCGCTGCGCGAGCGCGGCGACTTGTACTTGATGGTGTTGTCGTAGCGCTTGGTGGTGTAGCCGACCAGATTGGCCGCGCTGCCGGCCATGCCGCCGTGGAAGGGATCGGCCACATCGGTCAAGGTCTCGTAGACCAGGTTGTACTGCCGGCCCATGGTCACCCGGCCGAGCGGGCCGTCCAGTCCGACATACGCTTCGCGGCCGAACAGGCGGCCGCCCTGGTCGGAGGCGCCGCTGTCGTTGAGGATGCCGGCCTCCAGCGTGTACACCGCCGAGGTGCCGCCGCCCAGGTCCTCGCGTCCGGTCACGCCGAGGCGCGAGCCGGAGGCGACACCACTGTCGAGCTTGGTCTTGGCGCACTCGCCGACGCAACCGCGCTCCGCCACCACGCCCGCGTCCAGCACGCCGTACACCTGCACCGGCGACGGCGCTTGCGCCGCCGCGAACAGCGGTGCAAGCAAAGTCAACGTGACGAGGGTGGGTTTCATGATGGCGCCGTGCTGGAGGGAATTGGTTAATCGTTGGAACCAGTGTAGTCCTCGAAGGCACTGTTCTCTGTGCGGAACATCACGCAGCGTCTTCTTTCACTCTGGAAATCAATGTTCGCCATCGTACATACCGGCGGCGGGGCCGCAGTTATACTGACTCTTTGTTCTACGCGCCCCGCCGCCACCCGCATGCTCAATATTCTCGAACGCATCGACGCAAACAGCAACGACATCGGCCTGATGGTCGAGCTGTTTGGCACCCTGCGTCCCAAGCGCGCCAGCGACGTCGCCGGCGCCACCGCCAACGTGCGCACCCTTTGCCAATTGTTGAAGGGGAATCCCGCGCACGCGCTCGCCTTGCGCGGCTACGGCCGCAACCTGATCGCCTCGCGCCGCCATTCCAGCCTGTACACCGAGATCGGCGTGCTGTCGAACGACGGCTTCTTCACCGAACTGAAAACCCGCATCGCCTACCGCATGCTGCCGCCGGCGCTGGGCAGCGACTACCTGAGCGAGGCGCTGGACCAGATCGTCTACAAGCGCAGCGACCACCTGTGGATCGCCGCCGTGCCCGCCGCCGACTGGCTGGCACTGCTCGATGTGGTGATCCATCCGGTCGGCGCGCCGGCCGGCGGCGGCAACCTGATGCTGCCCGGCCTGCTGGAGGCGATCCGCACCCTGTCCTACCGCGTCTGCGCGATCGGGCTGGAGCCGCGCCTGACCAATTTCCACACCGAGATGGAAACCTACGAATCGCCGTTCATGGTGCAGAACTTCGAGGTCAACGCCTATCTCGACAGCTACCAGCGCATGCTGGCCGGCGAAGCGGTCGAGCTGGAGGACGCGCGCCACCTGCTGGTGATGCTGGACCAGTGCGACACCGTGGTCGGCAAGATCCGCAAGAAGGCGCTGAGCCAGGGCACCAGCATCGCGCTGACCTACCTGCTGGTGACGCTGTCGCAAAGCCTGGACCGGATGCGCAAGTTGCTGTTCCTGGTGGACGTCAGCGGCGAGCTGGAACACCGTCCCGCCGCCGAGGTCAACCTGCTGGCGGTGGCGTCGCCGCTGCAGCAGGAAGGCCCGCCGAGTCCGCGCCGCAGCGCCGCCGTCGGCCTGACGCTGGAACTGGTCAAGGCGCACAACCATAAATACGCGGTCAGCGACCTGCTGCGCGACAATATCGACCTGCTGGCGCGCAACGTGACCGAGAACGCCAGCCATACCGGCGAACACTATGTCGCCGACCACCGGCGCGAGCTGGGCGGCATGTTCTTCTCGTCGGCCGGCGCCGGGCTGGTGATCGGCTTCATGGCGCTGTTCAAGATCCTGATGTCCTACCTGCGCGCCGCGCCGCTGGTCGAGGCCTTCATGTTCAGCATGAACTACTCGCTCGGCTTCATGTTCATCCACCTGCTGCACTTCACGGTCGCCACCAAGCAGCCGGCGATGACCGCCTCGCGCATCGCGGCCGGGCTGCACAGCAAGGACGGCCGCAACATCGACCTCGACAGCATGGCCGAGCTGTGCGCCAAGGTGCTGCGCACGCAGAACATGGCGGTGCTGGGCAATCTGGCGACGGCGATCCCGACCGCATGGCTGATCGCGATGGCGTGGCCGCTGATGACCGGGCACCATCTGGTGTCGCCGGAAAAGGCGATGCACCTGCTGCACGACATCGACCCGATCCACGGCCCGACGCTGTTGTACGCCGCGATCGCCGGCGTCTGCCTGTTCGTCGCCGGCCTGATCTCCGGCTACTACGACAACAAGGCGCTGTACACGCGCTGGGCGCAGCGCATCGCGCAACTGCGCGGCCTGCGCTGGCTGCTGGGCCGGGAACGGCTGACCCGGCTGGGCGTCTACCTGGAAAACAACCTGGGCGGGCTGATGGGGAACTTCTTCTTCGGCATCTTGCTGGGCGCGATGCCGTTCATCGGCTTCGTGACCGGCATCCCGCTTGATATCCGGCACGTGACCTTCTCGTCCGCCAACTTTGCGACAGCAATGGTGGGACTCGATCACAATGTCAGCTGGGAATTAGTTGTGACCTCGGTGGCCGGTTTCCTGGCCATCGGCACGGTCAACCTGGTGGTCAGTTTCGGCCTGGCGCTGTGGGTGGCGCTGCGCTCGCGCCAGGTGCGGTTCAAGCATGGCTGGCAGTTGATGAAAGCGCTGGGACGCAGGTTCCGGCAAGGACCGATCTCCTTCTTTTTCGGTTCGCGCGACGAAGACGCGGCGCCGCTGGCGCTGTCCGATGAAACTAAATCTCTCGACAAGGCAATAAAATGACCATATTCCGCATGCGTTTCTGGCTGCCCGCCACCCTGATGTGCTGGGGGCTGCTGGGCGCGTGCGCGTCGCTGCCGAACGTGACCGCGATGAGCGACAAGCTCGAACCCGGCGCGGTGCCGAGCGTGACCGGCGTCCACGGCGCCATGAGCGACGCCCGCGCCAAGGCGCTGCTGAGCAAGCGCTGGAAGAAGGCCTCGCTGGAGCAGCAGGCGCAGGCGGCGCTGGAGGAAGCGGCGACCGGCGTGCCGCTGATCGCCGGGAACAAAACCACGTTGTTGTTCGACGGTCCGCAGACGATGGCGGAGATGCTCAAGGCCATCACCGCCGCGCGCAGCAGCATCAACCTGGAAACCTATATCTTCGACCAGGACGAGCTGGGCATGAAGTTCGCGGACGCGCTGATCGCCAAGCGGCTCGAAGGGGTGGTGGTCAACATCATGTACGACAGCGTCGGCACCATCGGCGTGCCGGCGGAATTCTTCACCCGCATGCGCACCGCCGGCATCAACCTGCTGGAATTCAACCCGGTCAACCCGGCCAAGGTCAGCGGCGACAGCTGGAAGGTCAACAGCCGCGACCACCGCAAGGTGTTGATCGTCGACGGCAAGACCGCCTTCACCGGCGGCATCAACATCAGCGCGACCTACGCCAAGAGCTCGCTGTTCCGCTCCGCCTCCAAGCCGACCGACAAGTCGCAGGTGGGCTGGCGCGACACCCACATCAAGGTCGAAGGGCCGGCGGTGCAAGCGTTCCAATGGCTGTTCGTGCGCAACTGGGCGACCCAGGACAAGGACGACCTGCCGGAGGCCGACTACTTCCCGCAGCCGGTGATCGCCGGCGACAAGGTGGTGCGCGTGCTGGGCAGCGAGCCGGGCGGCAAGTTCGAGATCTACAAGGCCTACAATCTGGCGATCCAGGAATCGAAGACCTCGATCCACATCACCTCCGCCTACTTCGTGCCGGACCGGCAGACGGTGGACGCGCTGATGGCGGCGGCGCGGCGCGGGGTGGACGTCAAGATAGTGTTGCCGGGCGTATCGGACAGCGGACTGGTGTTCTACGCCGGGCACGCCTTCTACGACGAGTTGCTGGCGTCGGGGGTCAAAATCTACCAGCTGAAGCTGGCGGTGCTGCACGCCAAGACCGCCGTCATCGACGGCAACTGGTCGACGGTCGGCTCGACCAACATCGACACCCGCAGCTTCCTGCACAACAGCGAGCTCAATGTGGTGGTGCTGGGCGACGCCTTCGGCACCGAGATGGAGCGCGCCTTCCAGGAGGACCTGCGCGACTCGACGGTGATCACGCTGAACGACTGGCGCCACCGTCCATGGGCCCACCGCATGAAGGAATGGGCGGCGCGCTTCATGAACTACTGGCTGTAAGCGGCGGGCCGCGGCGCGACCATTTACTCAGGCTTCGCCGGCCATGGCCCACGTATCGCCGTCGCGGCGGAAGCGTTCGGTGTGCACCGGTTCGAAGCTGGCCGTGCCTTCGACCCAGCTGTAACGCTCGACCTGCACCATGTCGGGCTCGATGCGCAGCACGTTGAATGAGTTCGATTCGCCCCTGCCCCGCGTCGACGTGGCCGTCCCGGCCTGCACCACCAGCGCGGCGTAGCCGCTGATCTTGTAGCGCTGCGCGCTGTTGCCGGCGTGGCTGGCGTGCAGATGTCCCGCCAACAGCAAATCGACGCCGCATTCGGCGAACGCTTGCATCGCCAGCGGTGCGCGGTCGACCAGGTCGTCCTTGTCGAAACTCTCGGGCAGGTCGAACGGGTGGTGGGTGACGATGATCCGCGTCAGTTGCGGATCGACCGCGCCCAGCCGCTGCCTGATCTGCGCGATCTGCTCGTGGTTGATGCGGCCATCCTTGAACGTCAGCGAGCGCGCGGTGTTGATGCCGAGGACCGCGATCTCCTCGTCCACGTATTCCGGCGCCAGGTCCAGCGTGACGTGGCGCGTGTAGTTGCGCAGCGGCGTCAAAAAGCGGCTGGCGACGTTGTACAGCGGGATGTCGTGGTTGCCCGGCACCACGATCTGCGGCCCCGGCAGGGTGTCCAGCCAGGCGCGCGCGGCCTTGAACTCGTCCGACTTGGCGCGCTGCGTCAAGTCGCCCGAGACCACCAGCACGTCCGGCGCCAGCTTGACCGTCAGCGCGCGCAACGGTTCCAGCAGTTGCTGGTCGACGCGGCCGAAATGCAGGTCGGATAAATGAACGATGGTGCGCATGGACTTCTCCTAGACGGCCGGGACGAGGACGCTCAGCGCCGCCGCCCGCGAGCGGTAGCGCAGCGGCGGCGTCATCACCGTGACCTCGCCGTCGGTGGCCACGCGCATCTGGCGGTGGCGGGTTTCGATCACCAGTTCCGGCGCCGACAGTACGTCGAAGTCGCGCGCCTCCGCCAGCTTGCCGAACAGCGCGTGCGCGGCGTAGCGCAACAGGCCGAGCCGGGTCGGCTTCTGCGCCACGTACAGGCACAGCTTGCCGCCGTCCAGCCGTTCGCGCGCGCCCATCGCCAAACCTTGCGTGTACTCGTTGTTGCCGATGAAGACGAACGGCGTGCGCCGCAGATGTTCGTCGCCGTTGATCTTGAGCCGCACGTTCATGAAGGGAAAGCGTCGCAGCGCGGCGAACATCGCGCGGCCGAAGGCATGCCATTTGCTGCGACCCAGGTGGCGCTGCTGTTTTTCCCGGTCGCGCACGATGTCCGGATAGATGCCGAGACTGGAATTGTTGAGGAAGATGCGGCCGTTGACCTCGCCCACGTCGACCTGATGCGGCGCGCCGCGCACGGCGTTGGCCACCGCCTCGTCCAGATCGAGCGGAATCTTCAAATCCTTGGCGAAGTGATTGAGCGTGCCCAGCGGCAGCACGCCCAGGTGGGTGTCGCTGCCGGCCAGCCTGGACGCCACCGCGTTGATGGTGCCGTCGCCGCCGCCCGCCACCACCACCCGCGCGCCGTCGGCCCGCGCCTGTTCGGCGCGCGCGATCATTTCCTCGCCGCTCTTGGCCAGCGTGATATCGGCCTCGACGCCGTGGCTGCGGAATTTTTCCGCCAGCGCGGCGGCCCAGCCGCCGCAGTAACCCAGGCCGGCACTGGCGTTGACGATGACCACGATCTTGTCCAGCATATTCTCCTTGAATTGGTTTATACCGTTCTGCCCTCGCGCCGGCGCCGCAGCGTGGATATCGCCGTGATGCACACCGCCAGCCAGGCGATGCTTTCCGCCATGGCCGCCAGCACGTCGCTGACATAGTGCGCGCCCAGGTAGACGCGACTGAACGCCACCAACAATACCATCATCGTGCACAGCGCCACCGTACCCAAGCGCACATTCCAGCCGGGACGGGCGATCACCAGGTAGCTGGCCAGCAGTCCGTAGAAACAGGTGGCGGCGGTGGTGTGGCCGCTGGGGAAGCTGTAGGTGCTCAAGGTCACCAGCGGCTCCTCGAACACCGGCCGCGCGCGCTGGAAGATGTATTTAAGGCTGATGTTCAACACCATGCCGCCCGGTACCGAGAACATCAACGCCAGCAGCCAGTAGCGCGCCCGCACGCGCCAGAAGTAGGCGGCCAGCGCCGCCACCATCAACAGCATGCCCAACGCCGAGTGCCAGGCCGAAACGCCCAGCATCAGGCTGGTGAACGGCTCGACCGCGTTGGCGTTGAACCAGTGCGCCACCTGCATGTCCAGCACGGTGATCGCCTGCTGGCCCATGACCGCTTCGGCCAGTTCGTGAAAAATAATGCCCGCCACGACCAGCACCGCCATGCCGGCGGTCAGATGCAGGCCGAATTCGCCGCCTGGCGACAAGCGGGCTTCGATAAAGCTGAGTAATTTAGTCTGCAATGTCACGCTCCCATGTTGACGGGAGAGTAACGTGCCTTGACTCCGCCGTCCAGGGCCGCACTCACGCGCGCCGAATGTCTCCCGGCGCGCGCCGCATCACCGTTGCGCCACTTGGCGGATGCAGGCGTCGATCATTTCCAGTCTCTTGGTATCGCTTGTCGTCAGCTTGGCGACTGCCTCGTAGCAGGAAGTGACGGCCGTCGCCTTGTAGTAGTCGCCTAGTCCCTGCGCCAGGGACTGCGAGGCCACGCCGGTGGAAAAGACCTTGCCCAAACTGACCTTGCCGGCGGCCGCTTCCGCTGATGTCGTCGCATCGAATCGGCCGAACACGGAGTAGGCGTCGGTACGCCCCAGGCTATTCAATAACTGCTTCGCCTCAAACGCTTTTTGCTTCAGCTGGTCCAGCGCCGCCTGCAACGGCGGCAGTTCCGCAGTGAGCTTGCCCAGATCCCCTAGTGCTTGCGCTATGCGCGCATCGATCCCCGCGATCTCCTTGGTTTCCTCCGCAGTCAACGCGTACGGATTACCTGCTTGAATCTTATTGTTCAAATCCACGAGGCTCTTTTGTTCGGCGTCGGTGAGCACGGCCGGGGCCACCACCGCATCCAACGCGGCTTTCTTCACCCGCCAGGCGGCGAGCGCAACTTCCTGCGCGGCCGACTGGCCCTTCTTTTGCTCCAATACGATCTTACGTCCATTGAGCTGACCGAATTCGCTTTGTTTATTGCTGGTGGCGGCCTTGGCGCCATCCAGCTTAAGCAGTGCCGCGTCGTAGTCCGCAAGCACCCGCTTGGCCTCCACGTCCGATTGGCGTTCCCCGCCGTCCTGAGTGCTTAGGTTACCTTGCAGCACTTTCAGCGCATAAATGGTGTCCTTGCAATCCGCTGCGGTTTTTGTTGCATCACACGCCTTCGCCACGGCAACCGGGATGTAAGCGGCATCGACCTGTTTATAACCCAGCGAGAGCGAGACGCCGGGGTTCTCGGTCGATGTGCCGGTCATATCGATCCCCACCGAAATCTTGGACGAATACACCAAAGGGGCCTGCTCCATCGGGGCACAGGCGACCAAGCCTGCGACGCACGTCAAAACCAGCCATAGCTTAGCTTTCATTTGATTTTCCTTTTTTGAGAATACAAATTTCAGATGGTTTAATCGACGCGGCACCAAGTACTTTTATCAGGTTCTTCACCTCTTCAACCTGTTCGCTGATCACGACCATTCGGCAGGTGTCCGCACCAGGCAGATACACGCGCGTCTCGTCCAGCCAACCGAACGATAAGCCGTCGTTGCCGACAAAAACGCCTACGCCTCTGGCGCTGATGGCCAGAGGCAGGGAGTGAGTCTGGAGATGCTGGTAGCCGGGCATGCCGGAGTACAGCAGGTCGCCGTCCACGGTCGAAATCGAAATCGAAGAACAACCGGCCATCCCCGACAACACGGAAATACGCGCGACAGCGGCAATAATTGACATGGATTTGAGTGCAAACAGGGAGGAGGAGGCGGCGCCGCTCAGCTACCCCATGCCTCTATGTAGGATAACTCCTACAGGATTCTGCATGGTTTACCTTGTCAATTTCTCACGAAAAGTAACAGCTGTCACAAATGCAACAAAAAAGTCAAAAAAACGGGAAAGATGGCCTGGAGGGGATATGAATTGTCGTAAAAATCACAAAACAACGAATTTACTGTTTATTTACACAGTACCTGTTTATTCATACAGTAGTTATGCTATTCTGAACTCCTCGTTAAACGCTTCTCCCTTAAAGGAAATGTCATGACACCAGTTAATAGCAGCTTCGGTTCCCGCTTCGGCATGGAATATATGCCTACCTCGTTCCTGGTACGCATGGGCAAACGCGAAATGCTGGTCTGCCGTGACTTCCGCAAGCGTTTCTACGCGGTGAACCCGATCATGGAATGCGACACCGGCGTGCAGGCTGGCCATCTGGAAATCCTGCTGATGCGCCGTTGGCTGCTGATCCTGTCGAAGGCGCATTAATGGTTGCCGGTGCCAGTTGTCCGATCCAGTCGCAAGACAGGCCGGCAGATGCCGCGACCTCGCTCGCGCTCCTCACCTGGGTTTGGCAACTGGCGAGCCGTCATCAACCGGATGCGCCTCGTACCACAACGTCACAAACAGAACCATCACGACCGGACCAATAAACAGTCCGACCAGGCCCAGGGTTTCCACCCCGCCCAGTATGCCGAACAGTACGGCCAGGAACGGCAAGCGCGTGGCGCTGCCGATCATCTGCGGCCGTACGAAGTGATCCGCCACGAACAACACGATGCTGCCCCAGACCGCCACCGCGATCGCGGCCGGTATCGCGCCGTTGAACACCAGCACCGCCGCCGCACTGACGAAGGCCACCGGCGCGCCAAATGGAATGATCGCCAGAATGCCGGTCGCCGCTGCCCATAAAGCCGGCGACGGCAAACCCGCGAACGCGTAGCCGATCCCAATCAGCACACCTTCCGCAAGGCCGACCAGCACCAGGCCGTTGACGGTGGCGCGGATCGCGGTCGGGATTTTTTCCGCGTAACGCGCCCAGCGCAGTTCGCCAAGGCAGCGGCTGCCGATGGCGGTGATCTGGCGGTTCAGCGCTTCGCCGTCCTTGTAGAAAAAGAACAGGCACAGGAAGGCCAGTCCGAAATCGACCAGCCGGTGCATCAGGCCGACGCCGGCGACCTTGACCATGTCGCTGGCCGAATGGAAGCCGTTGATTTCGCGGTCCGACAACAGATGCGCCAGGCCGTGCGGCTGGCTCAGCGTGGCTTGCCACCATTCGGCGATGGTGTCGCCGATGGCGGGAATATGGTGCACGAATGCCGGCACCGGTATGCCGTCCAGATTTGCGCTGACGATGTAGTTGGCCAGTTCCGGTGCCTGCCGCGCCGCCTGGGTCACGCCCAGCAGCACCGGCACGATGAAGACGCCGGCGCACAGCAAGGTCAGCACGGCGGCGGCCAGCACATCGCGGCGGCCGAAGCGGGTCCGCACGCGCTGGTACAGCGGCCAGGTTGCCACGCACAGGATACCGGCCCAGATCAGCGGCAGGAAGAAGCGTTGCATCACGAACGCCGCCAGCGCAATCAGCGTCAGCGAAAAGCCTGCGCTCAGCAGGTCGCGCTGGGTTTCGGTCATTGTTTTCTCTCAGGATTATTGTTAGCGCTATGGTAAGCGCATTTTGTCGCTGCGCAAGTCATCGCAGTGCCCTTTTCAGCCGTCCTTAAGCTTTCTCGCACTGCGCGCGCAAGAAGTCGCGCAGCGCCAGCACCGTCGGCGTGATCTGCGAGCGGTGCATGCACAACATGGTCAGCGGCGTCGGTTCGCCCAGCAGGTCGGGCAGCAGGATGACCAGGCGGCCGGCGCGGATATCGTCGCGCAGGTCCAGCCGCGATTTGTAGGCGATGCCCAGTCCCGCGACCGCCCAGCGCCGCACCACGTCGGCGTCGTCGGCGCTGCGGTTGCCGTCGACGTCGACCGTCACCGCCCCGGCGTCGGCGTCGGCGGCGGGATAGAAACTCCAGCGGTCGTGGATCACGTCGTCCAGCATGAAGCGCAGGCAGTTGTGGCGCGACAGCTCGTCCAGCATCGCCGGCTTGCCGTGCTGCTTGATGTAGTCCGGCGACGCCACCAGCACGCGGCGGTTGTCCGGCGCCAGCGGCAAAGCGATCAGGCCGGAATCCTCCTGCACACCGTAGCGGATGGCGATGTCGATCGGCTGCCGGTACATATCCGATACGCTGTCGCTGACACTGAGCTGCAGGCTGACCTTGGGATATTGCGCCTGGAACTGGTCCAGCCAGCCGACCAGCATGTTGCGGCCCAGGTCGGACGGCATCGATATCTTCAGCGTGCCGCCCAGGGTTTCCTGGCCCTGGATCAGCGCGTCGTGGCCCTCCTTCAGCAGCCGCAGCGCTTCGCGTGCGTGGCGCAGATACAGCTCACCCTCCTCGGTCAGCCGCAGCGAACGCGTGGTGCGGGCGAACAGCCGCAGACCCAATTCGTTTTCAAGCCGTTTGACGGCGGCGCTGGCCAACGCCGGCGAAATCTCCAGTTCGCGCGCGGCGGCGGACAGGCTGCCCCGGTCGGCGGTGCGGACAAACACGGTCAGGTCATCGATTCTCAACATTTTCTTGATTTCTTTGAAGGTGTTTCGTGACAACGCCTCTTTTTCATCGCCACGAAATAAATGATGATACCTCCATCCCCACTTCACCGGAGCATTCCATGAAAGCCGTTGCCTACCGCAAGTCCCTCCCGATCGACCACGACGACGCCCTGATCGACGTCGAGCTGCCGGCGCCGCAAGCGACCGGCCGCGATCTGCTGGTCGAGGTGCGCGCCGTCTCCGTCAATCCGGTGGACGTCAAGATCCGCCAGAACGTCGCGCCGGCCGACGGCGACACCAAGATCATCGGCTGGGATGCCGCCGGCGTGGTCAAGGCGGTCGGTCCGGACGTGACGCTGTTCAAGCCGGGCGATGAGGTCTGGTACGCCGGCGCCCTGACCCGCGCCGGCACCAACAGCGAGCTGCACCTGGTGGACGAGCGCATCGTCGGCCACAAACCGGCCAACCTCGACTTCGCCCAGGCCGCCGCGCTGCCGCTGACCGCCATCACGGCGTGGGAACTGTTGTTCGAGCGCCTGGAAGTGAGCCGCGATGCCGGCGCCTCGGCCGGCAAGTCGCTGCTGGTGATCGGCGCGGCCGGCGGCGTCGGTTCGATTCTGGTGCAGCTGGCGCGCCAGCTGACCGGCCTGACCATCATCGGCACCGCCTCGCGTCCGGAGACGGTCGAATGGATCAAGGAGCTGGGCGCGCATCACGTGATCGACCACAGCAAACCGCTGAACGAAGAGATCGCCCGCCTCGGCTTGCCGCCGGTGAATTATGTCGCCGCGCTGAACCAGACCGATCATCACTGGACCGCCATCGCCGAACTGGTCGCGCCGCAAGGCAAGGTCGCGCTGATCGACGACCCGGCCGCGATCGACGTGCGCCTGCTCAAGCGCAAGAGCGTGTCGCTGCACTGGGAATTCATGTTCACCCGCTCGATGTTCGAGACCGACGACATCCAGAAGCAACATCAGCTGTTGAACGATGTGGCCAAGCTGGTGGAAACCGGCGCGGTCAAGACCACGCTGGCTGAGCGCTTCGGCAAGATCAACGCCGCCAACCTGAAGCGCGCGCACGCGCTGATCGAAACCAACCGCGCCAAAGGCAAGATCGTGCTGGAAGGCTTCTAAGCCGACGTGACCGGCGTGGCGGTTGCGGGCGCCGCTGCAGTGGCGGTTGCGGTTGCGGTTGCAGCCACGATGGCCTCAGCGCGCTCGCGCAACTGCTCGGCGCGCAGGAAGGCCAGCACGGCGTCGTCGTGCGCATCCAGCGCGCGCTGCATGCCGCTGGCCGATTCGCACGATTGCTCCAGGATCTTCAGGAACGCTTCCTGGCGCCGCTTCAAGCGCGCCGACTGGTAGCCCAGCTGATCGAACATGCGGCCGACGTCGATGCAGTAACCGCGCAATTCCCACATCGCATTTTTGGTGAACTCGATATCGGTGCGCATGCTGCGGTCGACGTCCATCATCTCCATCTGCGCCGCCGCCTCCTTGGAAATGCTGAGAATCGATGCGCGCCATTTTTCGAACTTGCCGGCGATGCGCCGGATGCGCGCGATTTTATTGTCCAGCACCCGGCAGTAGTGCCAGCTCAGCCAGCACACCGGCAGCCGCGCCACGAAGCGCGGCAGCCCCGCCGAATTCAAGGAGTCTTCGAGTTTGCGCACCGCTTCGATCAGGCGACGCGCGCTGTGGCCGTTGGGTAAGGCAGACATGATGGCAGCTCCTGTGAGAACGCAAGGAACTACAGTAGCCGCGGCATCAAGAACACCACTTGATGCGGCTTAAACGGACGCGAATTTATTCCGCAGTTTTGCGCAGCATGGCTTTAATACCACGCAGTCCCTGGCGAATGCGCGCCTCGTTCTCGATCAGCGCGAAGCGCACGTACTCATCGCCGTATTCGCCGAAGCCGATGCCGGGCGAGACGCAGACCTTGGCCTCGGCCAGCAGCAGCTTGGAAAACTCCAGCGAACCGAGGTGGCGATACGGTTCAGGAATGCGGGCCCAGATGTACATCGACGCCTTCGGCTTGTCGACCGGCCAGCCGGCTTCGCACAGCCCCTTGTGCAGCACGTCGCGGCGGCTCTGGTATTGCGCGCAGATGTCGCTGACCGCGCCCTGGTCGCCCTCCAGCGCGGCGATCGCCGCCACCTGCACCGGCGTGAAGCTGCCATAGTCGTGATAGCTCTTGATGCGCGCCAGCGCCGACACCAGTTCCTTGTTGCCGACCATGAAGCCAATGCGCCAGCCGGCCATGTTGTAGCTTTTGGACAGGGTAAAGAATTCCACCGCCACTTCGCGCGCGCCCGGTACCTGCATGATCGACGGCGCCTTCCAGCCGTCGAACACGATGTCGGCGTAGGCCAGGTCGTGCACCACCAGGATGTTGTGCTGCCTGGCCAACGCCACCACGCGCTCGAAGAATTCCAGCTCGACGCATTGCGCGGTCGGGTTCGACGGGAAGCCGAGAATCATCATCTTCGGCTTCGGATAACTCTCGCGCACCGCGCGCTCCAGTTCGTCGAAGAAATCGACGCCCGGCGTCATCCGCACCGAGCGGATGTTGGCGCCGGCGATCACCGCGCCCCAGATGTGGATCGGGTAGCTCGGGTTCGGCACCAGCACGGTGTCGCCCTGGTCCAGCGTGGCCAGCATCAGGTGCGCCAGGCCTTCCTTGGAACCGATGGTGACGATGGCTTCCGCGTCGGGGTCGAACTCGACGTCGTAGCGCGTCTTGTACCACTTGGTGATGGCACGCCGCAGGCGCGGGATGCCTTTGGAGGCCGAGTAGCCGTGCGTGTCGGGCCGCTTGACGGTGTCGACCAGCTTGTCGACGATGTGCGACGGCGTGGCGCCATCGGGATTACCCATCGACATGTCGATGATGTCTTCGCCGCGACGGCGCGCCGCCAGCTTGAGCTCGGCGGTGACATTGAAAACGTAGGGAGGCAGGCGATCGATGCGCGAAAAGCTGCGCGGAGTTTGTGTGTCAGTCATGGATGTCTCACGTAAGCGCCCGGAACCGTCCGAGCGACGTCGATGCAATGCTGCATCGGGATCCATACTAGCCCATCAATTCGGCTTCTGTCCAGCCCTCAGGCCGGCGCCTGGTTTTCCTCGTCGCTGAACCATTCGAACAGGATCAGGCCGATGATGGAGGCGATCGGGAAGCCGCACAGCGCGACGATCACCCACAACGCCGGCGAGCGGCCGAGGCGTTTGGCGGCCATGCCGATGAAAATCAGGTGCAGGATCAGGCTGATGGCGATGCCGAGGCCAGCCGCGATCATCAGCAACACCGACTGGCGCGTATGCTGCAGCAGCGGCGGCAGGAAGCAGGCGACGCCGCCGATCCAGCACACCAGCGTGACGGCGGCGGCGGCGATGGGTTGTTTGGCGCGGGCGATATGCATGGGACCTCCTGGGGAATAGCAGCATGCTGCCACGATCTGATCACAAATGCAACGTTGGACCGATTCGGCCCGGGGCAGACGAGCGACGATGGGCAAGCGCGCTCGCACGGCGCGGCTTTGGGCACGGCGTTGTTCAGCACGAAGGTCATGACTGTGATGCCTGCGGCGCTCATGCCGAATGCGATGCCGACGATCCATTTGATCATCGTCGCAGTGACCTCCGCCAGATCGGCCTTGGTTGCGGTTTGCTCCAGACGCGTCTCGATCCGCGTCAAGCGCTCGCGCGTTTCGACCGCGAAGTCTTCGAGCTTGCCTAGCCGGGATTCGATGTCCATGAAATCATGTTAGGACCGCGCTCTCCCCTCTGGCAAGCTCAGCAGGTTTGATTCAGCGCAACGACGTCAGCGCCGACGCCGTCACGATGCTGGCGATCGCCAGCCACTGCGTCGGCGTCAGATGCTCGCCCAGCACCACCATCCCCGCCAGCGCGCTGATCGCCGGCGCGGCGCTGCTGAACATGCTGAACGTGCGTGACGACAAACTGCGCATCGACAGCATCTCCAGCGTGTACGGCAAGGCGCTCGACATCACCGCGATCGCCAGCCCGATCAGCATATACGACGGCGTCAGCAGCACCGCGCCGGAATACACCGCGCCGATCGGCACGATGAACAGCGACGCCGCCAGCATGCCCCACGCCACCGACTGCCCGCCGTGCATCACCGACACCCGCTTGCCGAACACGATGTACAGCGCCCAGCACACCGCCGCGCCCGCCGCATAGGCGACGCCGACCGGGTCGAGCTGATCGGCGTGACCATGGATCGGCAGCAGGAAATACAGGCCGACCACCGCCAGCAGCACCGCCGCGATATCGCGTGGCCGGCACGACGACAGCACCGCCACCGTCAGCGGCCCCGCCACTTCGATCGCCACCGCGATGCCCAGGGGGATGCGGCTGAAGGAGCGGTAGATCAGCAGGTTCATCAGACCGATCACGCTGCCGTAGATGGCCACGTTGCCCGCCTGCGTCCAGGTCAGCGGCGTGCGCCATGGGCGGAACACCAGCATCATCAGCAAGGCGGCGAAGCCGACCCGGTAGGCCGTCACGCCTTCGACCCCGATCAGCGGGAACAAGTGCTTGGCCACCGCCGCGCCGGCGTTCAGCGACAGCTGGCTGGCCAGCAAGGCAAAGCCGGCCAGCAGCGCGCCGTGGCCTGCGTGATTCTTAATGTCGGTCATCTCAGTTGGCCGACAAGGTGAGTTTGAGTGCGATCGGTTTGCCGGCGTCGGCGTCGGTCGTGCTTGCTGCGGCGGCATGCGCCGCAGCCGGCGCCACGCCGGACTCCTTCAGCGCGGCCATGATCGCGGCGGCGCGTCGTGCGCCCAGCTGCGGCAAGGCGTCGGCCGGCAGCGCCTGGTTTTTCTCCAGGCGTTCCTGCAAGCCCGCGTAGAAGGCGCTGGCGTCCGCCACCTGCGGCTCGCCCTGCACCAGCTTGCCCAAGCGCTGCAACATCGGCAGCTTCTTCTGCGCAGCGCCATCCGCGCTCGCGGCGGCCGGGCCGGCGCCGGCTTCGGCGGTCTTCTTCTGTTTGTCCAGCTCCGCCGCGCCGAAACGTTCGGCGTACAGATCGCGCAGCGCGGTGCGCACTTTGCGTTGGCCGATATCCAATGGACCGGGCTGCTCGTCCGGCGCCAGCTTGATCTCGGCGCGCGTCGCCACCACGCGGCGCAGGGCTTGCGCGCGCAAGGCCGCGCCGTCGACCGCGTCGTTGTACTGCCCCGGCACCGCCAACTTCAACTGCGGCTTCTTGGCCAGGATCTGCGCCACCTGCTGCAATTTTTCGCGTTGCGGCGGCAAGACCTTGTCGCTGCCCGGATCGAAGTCGATCGACTCCAGCTTGTCGCCGCTGACGCCGAACAGATTGCCCAGCGCGCGGAACGGCGAGGTCACGATCCGGCTCATGATGTTGCCGATCGCCTTCCACACCACCGCGCCATAACTGAACTGCGGATCGTTCATATTGCCCGAAACCGGCACGCCGAGATCGATGCGGCCGTTGCTGTCCTTGAGGATGGCCAGCGCCAGCTCCAGGGGCAGCTTCAGCGCATCCGGGCTATCGATGCGCTCGCCCAGGGTCAGGTTGTCGAGCACGATCTGGTTGTTGCCTTCGAGCTGGCTGTCGCGCACCTTGTATTGCAGGTCCAGCGAGATCTTGCCTTGCGCGATCTTGTAGCCGGCGAACTTCATGCTGTACGGCGAAGCCGACACCATGTCGATATTCTTGAACACCACGTTGACGTCGGTGTTATCGGCCGGCACGAACGGATTCAACTGCCCGCGTATGCGCGCCTGGCCGAACTCGTCGACACGGCCATCGAGCTCGATCTGGCTGCGCGCGTCGCGCCTGGACGACAGGCCGGTGATGACGCCGCCCAGCTCGTAAATCTTGGCGCCGAACTGCGGCCGCAGACTCAGGTCGGTGAAGTCCAATTTGGCGTCCTGCAAGCGCACGTGGCGTACGCGGATCGGGAACGGCTCGCCCGCCACCGGTTTGGCCGCAGGCGCGGACGTTGCGGCAGGCTTGGCCGCGGCCGGCTGCTTGACCAGCAAACGCTCCGCGTTGAAGCTGCGGTCGTTCTCGATGATCAGGATCGCGTTCGGTTCCACCACACGCAGCTCGGCCACGTCCAGCAGATCCGGCGACAGGCTCAGCGCCAGCTTGTCGGCGCGCACCGATTTCCAGTGGGCGAAGCGGTCGTTGTCCTCTTCGTTCAGCGACAGCTCGGCGACCTCGAACGAGCCATCGTAGCGCAAGGCGGGATTGGCTTTGCTGCCGCCGGCGCCGGTGCGCAAGCGTCCCTGCGCGGAGATGCTGCCGTCGGCGATCTTCAACTTGACGTACTTGGCCAGCAGCGGCTGCACCGGAGCGATGCTCAGCTTGGCCAGCTTCAGTTCGGTGTCCACCGCGCCGGTGGCCGGCACCACTTTGCCTTTGGCGGTCAGCTGGCCGCCCTCGCGCAGGCCGACGCCGCCCTGGAAGGCCAGCGGCTTCTTCAGGTCGGTTCCGACGTCGGTCAATGTCAAGTTGAAGTCTTGCAGAGTGGCTTTGATGCCGGTGCTGGCATCGTCGTAGCGCGCGCCGAACTTGGTCAGCTCGACCGACTTGACGTCGGCGAGCCACGGCGCCGCAGCGGGTGCGGCAGCCGGCTGCGAGCGCGCCGGGAGCGGAGCGCCGCCCGAGCCGGCCGTCGGCAATCGGCTCAGGAAAACAAACTGCCCTTTCGCATCGCGCGACAGGTCGAGCTGGCCTCCGTCCGCGTACAAGCGCGCCAGCGTGAGGCGACGCGCGGCCAAGTCCAGCCTGCCGCCGTCAAATCCCAGCTGCGACAGCTTGAACGGCGGCATCGCGCCGCTGGCCAGCGCCAGGTTATCCATCGAGAACGCCGCGTCGTCGACGGTGACCTTGTCGCCATCCATCTGCGCATGCAACTTCAGTTTCATATTATCCGTGCTGACCTTGAGCGCAGGACTCGCGGTCTCATCGATCGCCGTGAACGCGAACGCATCCAACCCGATTTGTTTGACATCGACTTTCCAGCCGGCCGGCTTGGCCGGAGTGGCGGGCGCGACGGCGGCCGGCGCCGAGGTCGACGGGGGGACCGCCAGCCCGGCCAGGTCCAACGCTCCCGTCGCATCGCGCCGCACGGCCAGCGCGCCACCGTTCAAATGCACACCGCCGACACGCACGCTGCGCTTCAACAAATCGACGCCGACATCGGCGACGTCCAACTGCTTCAACTGGACGAACGCCTCGGCCGCGCCATCGCGCTTGACCGCCAGATCGCTCAGCGCCAGACCGGCGCCGGCCACGTTGGCATCCAGCTTGCCATCCATGTACGAAAATTGATACGGCACCTTGGCCGACAGGCGACCGCTGGTCACCTCCACCCGCGCGAACGATTTCAGATACTTCGCCATGCCCGGCAAGGTCACATTCTCCAGCGACAGCAGACCGCTGCCCCGGATCGGATTCAGTGCCGCCGCGCCTTTCCAGCGCAGCTTGCCGCCCAGGCCCGCATCGGCGCTCAGCGTGTAATCGCCGTTCTCGTCGGGCAGCGTGCTCAGATTATTCAGCGAAAAAGTGATCGGCGTGTAGACATCCTTATAGCCGGCATGCCGGTCATCCATGTCCACCCGTCCCTGATCCAGCGCGAAGTGCTCGATGACCAGGCGCGGCATGCTGGAGTCGCCGTCGTCCTTCTTGTGCCTGGCCAAGGTCTCCATCAGCGCCGCGATATTGAACTTGCCGTCCGGCGCGATCGCCAATTGCACGGCCGGCGTGGTGACGCGGATTTCAGCGAAACTCCAGGCGCGCCGGAACAGCGAACGCCACTGCATCTCCACCGCCAGCGCCTCGACGCCGAACAAGGGCGCGCCGTTGACTTCGGTCAGGCGAAAATCCTTCGCCTCCAGCCGCAGCGTGAAGGGATTGAAACTGACGTCGCCGATGGTGGCCTTGCGCTCCAGCTCGGTCTCGACAATTTTCGGAAGCTGATGCTTGATCACGCTCGGCAACAGCCAGCCGCCCGCCAGCGCATACGCGCCCAAGGCGCCAACGGCACCTATCCCCCATCGCTTCCATCGTATTGCCAAGACCATCCCCTGATTTGTTGTGCCTGCCACAAGTGACAGTATAGCAAGCGGGGGCGTGGCTAAAGGTTAACGCAAATATGCCGATAACCTTGATATATTTACCATGGGAATTATCAAATATGAAGATCGACTCCACCTCGCGTATTCCCGGCGGCTCCGGCACGGTCGAAACGACGACGCAACGCGCCGTCATCCTCAAGCAGATCAACGCGCTGCAAAAGAGCGAAGCGAGCCTGTCCCAAGAGCTGGCCAAGCTGGGCTACGACAGCTCCTCGATCGAACAACGCATCGCCTTGCAGCAGCAAATCCAGGGCATTGAAGATCAGATCAAGGCGCTGCAAACCGCGCTGCTGCAGACCGACACCGACCGCACCGTGCAGGTGGTCAAGCCGGCGGAGGACGAGGTCAAGCAAGCACCAGCCACGCCGGCCGCGCAGCAAGACAAAAGCAACGAAACGCTCGGCAGCCTGATCGATACCGTGGCCTGAAGGGCTCAGGCCTCCGGCATGCCGCGCAGATGCTCTATGTCGGAGACCGCGTGTCGCCACGCGACCTCGGTATCGACGACGGGAACGGATTGCAGGTCGAGATGGATATCCTTGAGCACCTTAGTGCCCAAGGATATCTTGTAGTGCAACGCCGTGTATTCGACATCGTAGGTTTTCTTGAGACCTTGCCGACGAGTATAAGTGTCATGGGAAGCAGCCATATATCCTCCTTACAAAGTGTCGAAACAGGATAGCACAATCACACCATCGGCATCTTCGCCAGCAGCTTGTCGAGTGTGACCGGATAATCGCGTACCCGCACCCCGGTGGCGTTGTAGACGGCGTTGGCCACCGCCGCCGCCACGCCGCAGATGCCCAGCTCGCCGACCCCCTTGGCCTTCATCGGCGACGAGATCGGATCGGTTTCATCCAGGAATACCACTTCCTGATGCGGAATGTCGGCATGCACCGGCACCTCGTAGCCCGCCAGATCGTGGTTGACGAAGAAACCGCCGCGATGATCGATCACCAGATCCTCCATCAACGCCGCGCCGACACCCATCGTCATCGCGCCGATGACCTGGCTGCGCGCCGCCTTCGGATTCAGGATGCGGCCCGCCGCGCACACCGCCAGCATGCGCCGCACCCGCGTCTCGCCGGTGTAGGCGTCGACCGCCACTTCGACGAAATGCGCGCCGAAGGTCGATTGCTGGAATTTCTTGTCCAGGTCGCCGTATTCCATCAGGTCCTCGGCCACCACGTCGCCGCCCTCGGCCGCCTTGCGCAAGGCGATCGACTTGCCGCCGACGCGCACCGCGCCGCCGGCGAACTCCGCCTCGGCCGCATTCAAGCCCAGCTTCTGCGCCACCGCCTCGCGCAACTTGACGCACGCCGCATACACGCCGGCGGTGGAACTGTTGCCGCCCCACTGCCCGCCCGAGCCGGCCGACACCGGAAAGTCCGAGTCGCCCAGCTTGACCACCACCTGATCGAGCGTCACGCCCATCATCTCGGCGGCGGTTTGCGCGATGATGGTGTAGCTGCCGGTGCCGATATCGGTCATGTCGGTTTCGACCGTGACGATGCCCTTGCCGTCCAGCCGCACCCGCGCCGCCGACTTCTGGACAAGGTTGTTGCGGAACGCCGCCGCCACGCCCATGCCGATCAGCCAGCGGCCGTCGCGCATCTTGCCGGGTTGCGGGCTGCGCTTGCTCCAGCCGAACTTGTCGGCGCCGCTGCGCAGGCACTCGACCAGCCGCCGTTGCGAAAACTTGCGGTCGCGCTTGGCCGGATCGACCGTCGTGTCGTTGATGATGCGGAAGGTGACCGGATCCATTTTCAGCTTCTCGGCCAGCTCGTCCATCGCGATCTCCAGCGCCATCAAGCCCGGCGCCTCGCCCGGCGCGCGCATCGCGTTGCCCTCGGGCAGATCCAGCACCGCCAGCCGCATCTTGGTCATGCGATTGGGACCGGCGTACAGCAGCTTGCTCTGCAACACCGCCGTTTCCGGGCCGCCGCCGGCCAGGTCGCCGGACCAGCTTTCATGACCGATGGCGCTGATCTTGCCCTCGCGCGTGGCGCCGATGCGGATGCGCTGGATCGTCGCCGGCCGGTGCGTGGTGTTGTTGAACATCATCGGCCGCGCCAGCGCGACCTTGACCGGCCGCTGCGCCGCCTTCGCGCCCAGCGCCGCCAGCAGCGCCTCGGAACGCAGGAACAGCTTGCCGCCGAAGCCGCCGCCGATGTACGGCGACACCAGCCGCACGTTCTCCTTGGCGATGCCGAGCGTCTTGGCGACGTCGCCGCGACTCCAGTCGATCATCTGGTTGGCGGTCCACAGCGTGACCTTCTCCCCCTCCCAGGCGGCGATGGTGGCGTGCGGCTCCATCATCGCGTGCGACTGGTCGGGCGTGGTGTAGTTGGCGTCCAGCCGCACCGGCGAGGCGGCGAACGCGCCGGCGAAATCGCCGACCTTGCTGTCCTTGTTGTCGTCGCCCGACGGCGGCTTGGCGCCATCCTTGGCGTGCGCCAGATCGTAGGCGCCCTTCTGCTGGTCGTACTTGACGCGCACCAGTTGCGCCGCCGAGCGCGCCTGCTCGAAGGTCTCCGCCACCACCAGCGCGATCGCCTGGTGATAATGCTGGATCTCAGGGCCGCCGAGCAGCTTGGCGGTATTGAAGTTGCCCTTGCCCAGCTTGCCGGCGGTGTCCGCCGTGACGACGGTCAGCACGCCGGGCGCGCGCTTGGCTTCGCTGACGTCCATCGACGTGATGCGGCCCTTGGCGATGCCGGCGTGCACCACGTAGCCGTAGGCGGCGTTGGGCGCCTGGTGCTCATAGGCATAGGGCGCGGTGCCGGTGGTTTTCATCGGACCGTCGATCCGGTCGGTGGCGCGGCCGACCACCTTCAGTTGATCGATGGGGTTGGTGGTTGCAGGCGTAGTGAATTTCATCGGATTAACCTTTCTTCGCTTCGGCCAGCACCGATGCCAGCGTGCGCTGGACCAGCGGAATCTTGAACGCGTTTTCGGCGCTTGTCTTGGCGCCGGCCAGCAACTGCTCCGCCACCGCCTTGCCGCCCTGCGGCATGCTGGCGTCGGCCGCCGGCACGCGCCACGGCTTGTGCGCCACACCGCCCAGCGCGACGCGCCCGCTGCCGTCCGCCTGCACCACGGCCGCGACCGAGATCAGCGCGAACGCGTACGACGAACGGTCGCGCACCTTGCGGTAAATATGCGTGCCGCCCAGCGGCTTGGGCAAGGTCACTCCGGTGATCAGTTCGCCAGGCATCAGCGCGGTCTCGATATGCGGCGTGCTGCCCGGCAAGCGATGGAAGTCGGCGATCGGGATGGTGCGGGTCGAACCGTCAGGCCGCACCGTTTCGACGCCGGCGTCCAGCAGCTGCATCGCCACCGCCATGTCGCTCGGATGGGTCGCGATGCAGGCATCGCTGGTGCCGACGATGGCATGGTTGCGGCTGAAGCCGCCGATGGCGGAACATCCGCTGCCTGGCTGCCGCTTGTTGCACGGCTGGTTGGTGTCGTAGAAGTACGGGCAGCGCGTGCGCTGCAACAGGTTGCCCGCCGTGGTCGCCTTATTGCGCAGCTGGGTCGACGCGCCGGCCAGCAAGGCCCGCGACAGCACCGCGTAGTCGCGCCGCACGCGCTGGTCGGCGGCCAGGTCGGTGTTGCGCACCAGCGCGCCGATGCGCAGTCCGCCTTCCGAGGTCGCTTCGATCTTGTCCAGCGCCAGGCCGTTGACGTCGATCAGATGGGTCGGGGTCTCGATCTCCAGCTTCATCAAGTCCAGCAGGTTGGTGCCGCCGGCGATGAAGCGGGCGCCGGGTGTGCGCGCGGCAGCGGCGGCGGCTTCGGCGGGCGACTGCGCGCGTTGGTATGTAAAGGCTCTCATGCCGTTCCCCCCGCCACTTCGGTGATCGCATCGATGATGTTGGAGTAGGCGCCACATCGACAGATGTTGCCGCTCATGCGCTCGCGCAATTCCTCGGCGCTCAGCAGCGGCTTGACGTTCAGGTCGGGGCTGACGTGGCTCGGAATGCCTTGCTTGATTTCATCCAGGGCCGCCACGGCGGAACAGATCTGCCCGGGGGTACAGTAGCCGCACTGATAGCCGTCGTGCTTGACGAAAGCGGCCTGCATCGGATGCAGCTTCGCCGGCGTGCCGAGGCCTTCGATGGTGGTGATCTTACCGCCGTCGTGCATCACGGCCAGGGTCAGGCAGGAATTGATGCGGCGGCCGTCGACGATGACGGTGCAGGCGCCGCACTGGCCATGGTCGCAGCCCTTCTTGGTGCCGGTCAGGTGCAGGTGTTCGCGCAAGGCGTCGAGCAGCGTGGTGCGGGTGTCGACTTCCAGCATCTGCCGCTTGCCGTTCACGTCGAAGGAGAATTTGGTCATGGAGGGTGGCGGACTGGAAGGCGCGGTGGCCGGGGTTTGGGCATCCGCCGACAGCGGCATCGCCGCCGAGGTGGCGGTCAGCGCGCCTGCGATCAGCAGGCTGCGCCGGGTGATGGTGATATCGCTAAGGTCGTCCATATTGTTTGCATCCTCTGGGCTGATGTGGAATATCAGCCTTATAGTAAATGCATTACGGATCGGGGCTAAGCACGATTGGCCCGCCTGTGTGCGCCACCTAACCTCTAGGCCTTGACCACGATGGTGCCGGCCATTTCCTCGTGACCACTGCCGCAGAAGTTGTCGCATAGAAAGCCAAAGCGGCCCTCGCGCTCCGGCTTGAGCGTCACCCGCACCGGCTTGCCCATGACCAGATCGACCCGCAGATTGAAGTCCGGCAGGCTGAAGCCATGCACGAAGTCGATCGCGGTCAACTCCAGTACCACTTCCTCGCCCGCCTTCAACTCGATGACATTCGGCGCAAAGCGGAATTTCCGGGCTTCGATCCGGATCACGCGCCGCTTCGGCGCTTTGGCCAGCATGGCGCTGGACGCCAGCAGCAGCGGCGCCGCCAGCAGCAACCTTCTTCTGGACGACATCATGATTCAGGCTTTCATCGCGGGAAACTCGGTGATCCGGTAGTCGGCCAGCCCGGCTTCCGCCTCGACCTCGCGGAAGCCGAGGCCTTTGCCCGGCGCCGCCGGGTCCCAGGGCAAGGGCGCGCGCTTTTCCTGCGAGCCGGGCGCGGGCAGCGGAAAGATCAGCGACTTGGCCGAATGATGGGCGATATGCCCGCTCTGGTGGTGGTGCTCCTGGTGGATGTGGCCGTAGAACACGGTGACGTTCGCATACGGCATCAGCAAGGCCATCGCTTGTTCGCCGTCGCGCGTGGCCCAGTCCCATGTCGGCGCCAGGTCGAACAGCGGCCGGTGCGTCAGCACCACGATGCGCGCGTCGCTGGCTTGCCGGGACAGATCCGCCTTCAGCCACGCCAGTTGCGCCTCGCCGATGCGCGCGCCGGGATCGGAGACATTGTCGAGCGCGATGAAATGCACGCCCTTGTGGTCGAAACTGTAGTGGGTCGGCCCGAACAACTCCCGGAAGGCGGCGCCATTGTCCAGCGAGGCGTCGTGTTCGCCCGGCAGGAAGTGGATCTCCCGCACCGCCAGGCCGGCGACGATCTGCTTGAACTCCGTCATGCGGCGGCGGCGCTCGGCAGGATCGTCGGTGGTGTGGGTCAGGTCGCCGGTGAAGACGATGAACTCCGGCCTGACCGGCAGGCTGTTGACCGCCGTCACCGCCTGCCTCAAGGTGCTGTCGGCCTCCGGATTGGCGGGCCCCTTGTAGCCCCAGTGCGAATCGGACAATTGCACGAAGTAAAAATCGTCGTGCCCCTCAGCCCATGCCATGCCGTACAGGCCGGACAGGAAGACGGCGCCGCCGCCCGCCGCGCCCAGCCCCAGAAAACCTCTGCGATCCATCATGCTATGCTCCTCTTGTGTGTGGTAAGACCTACCGACTAAAACCCGGATCGCGACGTCCCTATTCCCGAAATGATTTATATTTTTTTTCTTCGCCTGGGCGGGAATAAAAACGCCGCAAGCCGAGTCTTCATACACTGGACCACTACATGGACAAGCATTTGGGCGACGACGACGACACCGCACGGTTCGAGGCGATGGCCATGCCGCATCTGGACGCCGCCTACAACCTGGCGCGCTGGCTGACCCGCAATCAACACGACGCCGACGACCTGGTGCAAAACGCCTACCTGCGCGCATTCCGCTTCCACGGCGGCTTTCGCGGCGGCGACGCGCGCGCCTGGCTGCTCACGATCGTGCGCCACACCTACTACACGACGCTGCGCGACGGCTTGCCGCAAGACGGCGACGTCAGCTATGACGAAGCGCTGCACGACCGCGATGGCGGCGGCGACCCGGCCGACATCGCCGCCAGCCGCGACGCCGGCCGCAGCGTCGACAGCGCGCTGGCCCGCTTGCCGCCGGCGTTCCGCGAGGTGCTGGTGTTGAAGGAAATGGACGAGATGTCGTACAAGGAAATCGCACAGGTGACGGCGACGCCGATCGGCACCGTGATGTCGCGCCTCGCCCGCGCCCGCAAGCTGCTGCTGGCGTATCTACAACCTGACCAGGCGGGAGACTAAGCAAGATGGATTGCCAACAATCGCAAGCGCTGATGTCGGCGGCGCAGGACGCCGAGCTGAACCCGGCCGATCAATGCCGGCTGCTGACCCACCTCGACGACTGCGCCGACTGCCGCGCCGCGCTGGCCGCGATCGAGGCGCTGCATGAGCGCATCGCCGCGCAGGCCACGGTCTACACCGCGCCGCCGCACCTGAAGCATCGCATCCAGACCGCGTTGCGGGCGCAACACGCGCAACGGCCGGCGCGCCGTTTCGCCACCGCCTGGCCGTGGGCGTGGATCAACCTCGGCCTGGCGGCGGCCGCCACTACCGCCTTCGCCGTCACGCTGGCGCTATATCTGGGCCAGCCGTCCGGCGACGAGCTGGCCGAGCGGGAACTGGTCGCCAGCCATTTCCGCGCGCTGATGCCGGACCATCTGGCCGACGTCGTCTCGACCGACCAGCACACCGTCAAGCCGTGGTTCGCCGGCAAGCTGGACTTCTCGCCGCCGGTGGTCGACCTGGCGCCGCAAGGCTATGCGCTGGTCGGCGGACGGCTCGACTATCTGCAACAACGGCCGGTGGCCGCGCTGGCCTACCGCCATCGCCAGCACATCATGAACCTGTACGTGTGGCCCGCCTCGTCGCCGCGCGACCGCGCGCCACGGGCCAGCGAGCGCCAGGGCTTCCACCTGCTGCGCTGGTCGCAGGGCGGCATGATGTTTTCCGCCGTCTCCGACATGAACCCGCAGGACCTGGCCGACTTCGCGCGGCGCTTCCAGGACCAGGTGGCGCGTCCGGCCGCGCCATAGCCGAACGCGCGCCTTCGATCAGGATTTGGCGAACGCCAGGAAGTCGGCGTTGAACTTGTCCTTGTGGGTGTCGGTCAGGCCATGCGGCGCGCCCGGATAGGTGATCAGCTTGGCGTTCTTGACGATCTTGGCGGCGGCGCGTCCGGCGGCGTCGATCGGCACCACTTGATCATCCTCGCCGTGGATGATCAGCGTCGGCTTGTCGAACTTCTTCAAGTCGTCGCGGAAGTCGGTCTGGGCGAACGCCGCGATCGAGTCGTAGGTGTTCTTGTGGCCGGCCTGCATGCCCTGGTTGTAGAAGGCGTTGATCAAGCCCTGCGACGGCTTGGCGCCCGGCCGGTTGTAGTTGTAGAACGGGCCGGCGGCGAAGTCCAGGTACAACTGGCCGCGATTGGCCGCCGAGGCGGCGCGGATGCCGTCGAACACTTCCAGCGGCAGGCCGCCCGGGTTGGTGTCGGTCTTCAGCATCAGCGGCGTGACGGCCGAGACCAGCGCCAGCTTGGCGATGCGCCGGGTGCCATGCCGCCCCACATACCGCGCCACTTCGCCGCCGCCGGTGGAGAAGCCGGCCAGGATGATGTTCTTCAAATCCAGCGCCTCGATCAGTTGCGCCAGGTCGTCGGCATAGTGGTCCATATCGTTGCCCTCCCATGGCTGGCTGGAGCGGCCGTGTCCGCGGCGGTCGTGGCACACCACGCGGAAGCCGTTGCTGGCCAGGTGAAAGGCGGCCGATTCCCAGCTGTCCGCGTTCAACGGCCAGCCGTGGCTCAGCACCACCGGCTGGCCGGTCTTCGGCCCCCAGTCCTTGTAGTAGATCTCCACGCCGTCGCGCGTGGTCAGGATGCTGGCGGTCTTTTGCACCTTGCCGCCGGCGGCGGCCTGGCTGTTGGTGCTGACCGCGGCCAACGGCAGCGCGGCGGCGACCGCCGCCGCAGCAGCAGTGGCGCTGCCCAGCATGGCGGAGCGGCGCGACGGGTTGATGTGATTCTCAGGTTTGGTCGACATGGAGTGGTCCTTTTTGTCAGTGGTTGGGGGTGGGTTGATCTTTGGGACGCAAGCGGGCGATGGCCTTGGCGTCCACCGCCGGCGCCTGGTTGCCCCAGCTGGCGCGGACGAACGTGGCGACGTCGGCCACGTCCTGGTCCGACAGGCGCCAGGCGAAGGCCGGCATGGTGAACTGCGCCGGAGCGGCGGCGGTGCGCGGCGTGCGCATTCCTTGCAGGATGATGCGCACCACCGAGTCGTGCGGCGCGGATGTCAGCACCGGGTTGCCGGCCAGCGCCGGGAACACGCCTTCGTAGCCGCGCCCGTCCGGACGGTGGCACGCCGCGCAATTGTCCAGGTATAGCTGCGCGCCGCGCGCGCCGGCGTCGCCGCGCCGCAGCGCCAGGCTGGCGGTGGCGTCGTAGACGTAGGCGCCGCCGGCCGGGTCGTTCAGCGATTTCAGGAAGCGGGCCACGGCCAGCGCATCGTCCTCGGTCAGGAACTGGGTGCTGTTGACGATCACCTCGTTCATCGACGCGAAGGCGATGCCGTGGCGGTTGTTGCCGCTGCGCAGGAACGCCGCGATCTCCATCTCGCTCCACGCGCCGATGCTGGTGCGGTCGCCATTGCGCAGGCTGGGCGCGTGCCAGCCGTCGATCATCGCGCCGGCCAGGTAGGCGGGACCGCCGGACGCGCCCAGCGCGCGCACCTGCAACGCCGGACCGCGCGCCGTATGGCAGTCGCCGCAATGGCCCAATCCTTCGACCAGGTAGGCGCCGCGCGACAGCCGCGCGTCGTTCGATGCGCTGAACGCCCGGGGCTCGGGTGCGAAAGCCCAGCGCCACAGCGTCAGCGGCCAGCGCATCGACAACGGGAACGGTATCTCGCTGTCGCGGTTGGGCGCGGGATCGGGCGCGACGCCGCGCATGAAATAGGCATACAGCGCCGCCACATCCGCCGGCGCGGTGATGGAATAGGCGCTGTACGGCATCGCCGGGTACAGCGTATGACCCGACGCGACGCCGAAGCGCAAGGCTCGGTCGAAATCCGCCAGGCTGTAGGCGCCGATGCCGTTGCGCACGTCGGGCGTGATATTGCTGGTGTAGATGGCGCCGATCGGCGTCAGCATCTTCAAGCCGCCGGAAAACGGCGCCGCGCCCGCCACGCTGTGACAAGCCGCGCAGTCCCCGACCTTGGCCAGGTAGGCGCCGCGCGTGATCATCCCGGCGCTGAACGGCGCCGATTGCGGCGCGGCGCCGGCGTGCAGGTCGGACCAGCGCGTCATGCCGACCAGCGCCAGCAAGCCGGCGCCGGCCAGCCCCGCCGCGAGCAGCAGCGCACGGGCCCTCATGCCTGCACCAACGGGCCGCCGGACTTCAGGTAGCTCGACCGAATCTTGGCGGCGGCGAAATACGTCAGCGCGCCCACCAGGCCGGTCGGGTTGTAGCCGATATTCTGCGGGAAGGACGAGGCGCCGAACACAAACACGTTCGGCACATCCCAGCATTGCGAATAGCGGTTCAGCACGCTGTTGGATGGATCGCTGCCGATGATCGCGCCGCCGGTGGTGTGCGATGACTGATACACCCGCGTATCGTAACTGTCGCCGGGCCGCAGCACATGCTGGCTGACCCGCTGCGGCCGCATCGCGCGCACGATCTCGCCGGCGCGCTCGGAGGCGAAGGCCGTCATCCGGTACTCGTTCGGATGCCAGTCGAAGGTCATGCGCAGCAGCGGCAGGCCGTGCGCGTCGCGATAAGTCGGATCGAGATCGAGATAGCGGTCGCGGTACGCCATCACCGATCCCATGGTCGCGACCGAGCTTGAATGCGCATAGTGCCGACGCACCGCGCTCTTCCAGCCGCTGCCCCATTGCGGGGCATCGGGCGGCAACGGCATCTGCACGATGGGACGGCCGCCGGTTGCCCCGGCGAAGATCATCGCGCCGCCGACGAAGCCCATCCTGGCATGATCGAAGTGATCGGCGTTGAATTCGTCGATGGCCTGCTGGCCGGCCGCGCCGGCGCCGACGAAGGGATTCATGTGCACCTCCTGGCCGAAGAAGGCGCTGGTGCTGCTGACCATCTGGTACGCGTAATTCTTGCCGACCGTGCCCTTGCCGCTGACCGGATCGTAAGGCTGACCAATGCCCGACAACAGCAGCATGCGCACGTTATTGAGCTGGAACGCCGCCAGCACCACCAGCGCCGCCGGCTGGTCCACTTCGCGGCCGTTGGCGTCGACATACCGCACGCCGGTGGCCAGCTTGCCGCCGCCGTCGAGCAGGATGCGGGTCACATAGGCATTGTGGCGGACCTCCAGGTTGGCCCGTCCCTTCAGCACCGGAAGTATCGTGGTCTGCGGCGAAGCCTTCGAATACAGGAAGCAGCCGAAACCTTCGCAAAAGCCGCACAGGTTGCAAGGCCCCATGCGCACGCCGTAAGGATTGGTGTAGGCGCTGGTGCTGTTCGCCGCCGGCACTGGAAAAGGCTGGTAGCCAAGTTCGCGCGCCGCCTTGGCGAACAGCTGCGAACTGAGGATGGGCGCCATCGGCCGGTTCGGATAAGGGCTGCTGCGCGCGCCCTCGAACGGGTTGCCGCCGTCGACCAGCTTGCCGCGCAGATTGCCGGCGCTGCCGGCCACGCCACCGACCTTTTCAAAGTGATCGAAGTGCGGCTCCAGCTCCTCGAAGCTGATGCCGTAGTCCTGGATCGTCATGTCGGACGGGATGAACTTCTTGCCGTAGCGCTCCTCGTACGCGCTGCGCAAGCGCAGGTCGTTCGGCGAGGCGCGCCATTGTTGGCCGTTCCAGTGCGCGCCGGCGCCGCCGGTTCCGGTGCCGAGCACGATGGTGCCGTACTGGCGGTACGGGACGGCGGTGTCGCCGCGCTTGTGGCGGATGGTGAAGGTCTCCCGCGCCAGCGGATGCCACAGGTCGCCGCGCACCGCGTGCTTGAGTTCATCGGCGATGCGCGGATACTCGAAATCCGGCGAGGTGTCGCGCGCCGGACCGCGCTCCAGCACCAACACCGACAAGCCGGCGTCGGTCAGCTCCTTGGCCATGATGGCGCCGGTCCAGCCGTAACCGATAATGACTGCGTCCACTGCCTTCATCGTCATCCTTTCGAGCCGTCGATCGCCACCGGGCCGTAGGGATACGGCTTGCCCTGCTGGTCGATCCAGTCGGTGAAGTCGGCGCGCGCGCCGGGGAAGCCGATCATCTTCCAGGCCGCCATCTTGCGGTTGCCGCCGTAACGCGGATCGGCGAAATATCCTTCACGCGTGTTCTTCAGCAGCAGCCCGAAAAAGGCGGCCGCCATCGTGCCGTCGCTGGCGGTGGCGCCTTTTTCCAGCATGTGCAGCACCGCGTCGCGCGTCGCGCCATCGAGCTGCGCGAACGGCTTGCGATGCGCGTCGAGGCAGACGCGGTCGGCCAGCGCGATGCCGAGCCGGTACAACTCGCGCGGCGTCTGGCGCAGCTGGTAACCCAGCGTCGGCGGCATCTCGGGATGGAACGGTCCCTGCATGTACCAGTAGGCGCCATGACCGTAAGGCAGCTCCATCTGCAGGTCGAGGAACACCGGCACGCCGGCCTCGACGCCGCCCGGACCATTGCCGTCGGCAGGAATCAGGCGGTCGACGGCGGCGTTGATGAAGGCCCACTCCGGCGCGGTGAAATACGCCGGCTGGTGTGCGACGGACGGCGCCGCGACCACGCCGCTGGCGGTGGCGGCGGCTGTTGCCGGCAGTGTGGAGGTCAGCGCCATGCCGGCCGCGCCGCGCAGGAAATCGCGGCGGCGCAGCGGCATGCCGAGGTGGTCGGGGTCTGGTTTGTTCATGCAGCGAGTGTATGGCCGATCCGCGCGCGGCCCCCCTGCCATAAGGATGGGAGAAACCGGCCAATTGCAGTTATGCCGCATGACCCATGGCAGGCTGAAAAACCGCGTGCTCTAATCCACCGGGCTAATTCACAAGGACCATCATGAGCATCGACATCAAACACCACACGCTGCGCGCCAACGGCATCCGCCAGCACTACCTCGAAGCCGGCCAGGGCGCGCCGGTGGTGCTGCTGCACGGTTTTCCCGAGACCAGCTTCGCCTGGCGCTTCCAGATGCCGGAGCTGGCCAAGCGCTATCGCGTGATCGCCCCCGACCTGCGCGGCTACGGCGAGACCGACAAGCCGGCCGGCGGCTACGACAAGCGCAACATGGCGCTGGACCTGCGCGAGCTCCTGCGCGCGCTGGATATTCCGAAGATCGCGTTGGTCGGACACGACCGCGGCGCCCGCGTCGCCACCCGCTTCGCCAAGGACCACCCCGAGATGCTGGACCGGCTGGTGGTGATGGACAACGTTCCAACCCGCATCGTGGCGCGCGAATTCAGCCCGCAACTGGCGAACTCGTACTGGTTCTTCATCTTCAACCAGGTGCCGGACCTGCCGGAAGCGTTGATCAGCGGCCGCGAAGACTTGTGGCTGCGCCACTTGTTCTCCGACTGGTGCTACAACCCGCTGGCGATTTCCGGCGCGGCGTTCGACACCTATGTCGAAGCCTACCGTCGTCCCGGCGCGCTGCGCGGCTGCATGTCGGACTACCGCGCCATCGGCGAGGATGTGGCGCAGGACAAGGTCGACGCCGACATCCGCATCGCCTGTCCGACGCTGGCCTTGTGGGGCCAGGACTTCCACGCGGTCGGCCAGATGTTCGACATGGCCGAGGTATGGGCGGAAATGGCCAGCGACCTGCGCACCGCCGCGATTCCGCAGGCCGGCCATCTGCCGCAGGAGGAGCAACCGGAACTGGTGAATGCCGAACTGCTGTCCTTCCTGGAAGGCTGGGCCGGATAGCATGGCGGTCCTGTTCTCCATCGTCCTGCCGATCTTCGCGCTGATCGGCGTCGGCTGGCTGGCGCGTTACTTCGGCTGGATGGGGCCGGCCGGCGCGTATGAGATGAACCGCTTCGTGGTGTACCTCGGCATGCCGGCGCTGCTGTTCCAGATCATGGCCAAGGCCAGCTGGTCGCAACTCGACCAGCCGGGCTTCATCGGCGCCTTCGGCCTTGGCAGCGGCTTGATCTACGCCGCCACCGTGGCGGTGCGGCGCGGTCGCGGCGGTGCGCTGGCCGACGCCAGCCTGGAAGGATTGAACGCGGCGTACGCCAATGTCGGCTTCATCGGCTTTCCCTTGTGCCTGGCCGCCTTTGGCCCATCCAGCATGACGCCTGTGACGATCACCTCGATCCTCACCGTCTGCGTGCTGTTCGGCATCGCGGTGACGGTGGTGGAGCTGGGCGTCAGCGAAGGCGGCGGCGGGTGGAAGATCGCGCGCAAGGTCGGCCTGTCGCTGCTGAAGAATCCGATGCTGCTGGCGCCGCTGCTGGGCGCCTTGTATGCCGACTTTGGCCCGCCGCTGCCCGAGGGGCCGAACCGCTTCCTGACGCTGCTGGCCAGCGCCGCCAGTCCGTGCGCGCTGGTCGCGCTGGGACTGTTTATCGGCGAGTTGCGCAGTCGTCCGCCGCTGCCGGCGCTCAGCGCGCAGGTCGCGCTCAAGTTGATCGGCCAGCCGGCGCTGACCTGGGCGCTGGCGCATTGGGTGTTCGCGCTGCCGCCGACGATGACCGCGATCGCCGTGGTGCTGGCGGCGCTGCCGACCGGCACCGGCCCCTTCATGCTGGCCAATATGTACCAGCGTGAAGCCAGCGGCAGCGCCGGCAGCATCCTCGCTTCGACCATCCTGTCGATCATCACGATCTCGGTGCTGGTGACCTGGTTCCGCACCGTGGGTTAGCGCCGTCCATTGCGCTGGCCGCGCGGCTGTGACAGTATGGTCGGATACCTCGTCAACCGGAGTCGCCCTTGTCCAAGCTCACGTCCCTGCTCATCGTCTTGTTCGCCGCCGCCGCCGCGGACGCCGCCGAACGCCGCATTCCGTTCTGGCCCGACGCGGTGCCGGCGGCCATCCAGGCCGAGGTCGACGGCCAGGCCGCGCTGGAGAGCGTGCGCGCGCTGGGCCGCTTCCATCGCGTGCACGGCTCGCCCGGCTACGCCGCCGCCGCCGGCTGGGTACGGGAGCAGGCGCTGGCGGCCGGCATGCGCGACGCGGTGGTCGAGCACTTCCCGTCCGATGGCAACACCAGGTACGCACATTTCCGCAGCTATCTCGGCTGGGATGCCAGGTCGGCGCGACTGGATGAAGTGAGTCCGCAGCTCCGGCCCGTGGCCCGCTTCCCGGAACTGCCGGTGGCGCTGGCCGATTACAGCCAGAACGCCGACGTCAAGGCGACGCTGGTGAGCGTCGGCGGCGGCGCGGCGGCCGCCGACTACGAAGGGCGCGACGTCAAAGGCAAACTGGTGCTGGCCAGCGGACCGCTGCCGCTGGTGCACAAGCTCGCGGTCGAAGAGCGCGGCGCGCTCGGCATCCTGTCCGACTATCCGAACCAGACCACCGCCTGGTCCGGCGACGACCCGGACCTGGTGCGCTGGGGGCACCTGTCGCCGTATCAAACCAAAAACAGCTTCGCCTTCATGCTGTCCAAGCGCCAGGCCAACGGCTACCGCGCGCGCCTGGCCGCAGCGGAGCAGGTCACCCTGCACGCCGTGGTCCAGGCGCGCATGACGCCGGCCGCGCTGGACGTGGTCAGCGCCACCATACCCGGCACCGATCCGTCCGCCGGCGAAGTGGTCCTGACCGCGCACCTGTGCCACCAATCGGCCGGCGCCAACGACAACGCGTCCGGCAGCGCCGCCATCCTGCAAGTGGCGCGCGCGCTGAACCGGGCGATTCAATCCGGCGCCATCGCGCGGCCGCGCCTGACGATCCGCTTCCTGTGGACGCCGGAGATCGCCGGATCGCAGGCGTGGCTGGCCAGCCACCCGGAGATCAAGATCGTCGGCGGCATCCACATGGACATGGTCGGCGCGCTGCTGGGCGCAACGCACAGCACCTTCCATTTGTCGCGCACCGCGCAGACGCTGCCACATGTGCTCAACGATATCGGCAAGGCCTTCTTCGACGAAATCAGCAAGGCATCGGCGCAATACGCGGAGCGCGGCGGCGACGCGTACGCCGGCTTCGCCGCACCGGGCGGCTCGCGCGACGTGTTCCTCGGCGACATGCGGGCGGTGGAGCTGGGCAGCGATCACGAGGTATTCCAGGCGGCCGGCTGGGGGGTGCCGATGCTGTACTTCCACGACTGGCCGGACACCACCATCCACACCAACAAGGACCAGCCGGAAAACCTCGACGCCACCAAGCTGGGACGGGTGACGTATCTGGGCGCAGGCATCGCCTACACGCTGGCCGCGCTGCCCGACAACGAGGCGGCGCGTCTGTTGACCTTGGCGCGCTACGACGGCGAACAGGAACTGGCGCAAGCCCGCCTGCGCATGGCGCTCGGCGACGATCCGCGCGACGGCGCATTGGCGGTGCGCGAAGCGCTGGCCATGCAGCGCGCCAGGCTGCGGACGGTGGCGCAGCGCTGGCCCGCCACGGCGAAGGTGGCCGACGCATGGGCCGATCAATTGACAACACAGACCGTTTCGCTGCCGGCAGCGAGCGCCGGCGCGGGCGACGCCCGGGTGCCGGTGCCCGCCGCCGCCATTCGAGGTCCGTTGAATGTGTATTACTACGACCACTTCAACGCCACGCTGGCCGAGCGCAACATCAGCGCCGGCTCGCTGCCGGCGATGCCGGAGCTCACCGAAGGCGACGCCGAGCTGATACTGTACGAAGCGATGAACCTGGCCGACGGCAAGCGCAGCATCGCCGAGATCCGCGACATCCTCACCGGCCGCTACGCGGCGGTGCCGCAAGCGCTGATCGCCACCCATTTCGACCGGCTGGCGCGCGCGGGCATCGTCAGCTGGCGCTAGCGTCAGGAAGACAATGCAAACCCGCCGGCGATCTGGCGTAAAGCTCGGCGGCATGCATGGCGAGCCAATTCAAGCCGTTGCGAAGAACGGAGCATAGGCAGGCGCCAGCCTGGCCCGCTCGTCCGCCGACAGCGTCAGGACTTCGACCCCGGTCTCGGTGACCGCGACCGTGTGCTCGAACTGCGCCGACAGCGAATGGTCCTTGGTCACCGTGGTCCATTTATCCGGCAGCGTCTTGACCTGATGGCCGCCCGCGTTGAGCATCGGTTCGATGGTGAAAATCATGCCCGGCTCCAGCACGACGCCGGTGCCGGCGCGGCCGTAGTGCAGCACTTGCGGCGCGTCGTGGAACACCCGGCCGATGCCGTGGCCGCAGAAATCGCGCACGGTCGAAAAACCCTGCGCCCGCGCCAACGCTTCGATCGCGGCGCCGACGTCGCCAAGGGTCGCGCCGGGACGGACCGCGTCGATGCCGGCGAACAGCGCCTCGTAGGTCTTCCTGACCAGGCGCTCGGCCAGGATCGAGACCGCGCCGACCTGGAAGGTGCGGCTGGTGTCGCCATGCCAGCCGTCGAGCAGGGGCGAGATGTCGATGTTGACGATATCGCCCTCGCGCAGCAGCTTCGTGCTCGACGGCACGCCGTGCGTGACCACATGGTTGACCGAGATGCAGCTGGCGTGCTGATAGCCGTGGTAGCCGATCGTGGCGGGGACGCTGCCGGCGTCGCGCATAGAGGCTTCGCACAGTGCATCGAGCTCGGCCGTGGAAACGCCGGGCTTGACGTGCGGCGCGATCATGTCGAGCGTGTCCGCCGCGATCCGGCAGACGCGACGCATGGCCGCGACCTCGGCCTCGTCGTGCAGCGGAATCGGCTTGCCGTGGTCGGTCTGCTGGGAATGTTTCATGGGTTCGCTTTGTTATATCAGGCCGCCTTGGCCGTCCAGGTGCGGACGGCGTCGTGCGAGGAGCGCAGCACGGCGTCGATGGATGGGGGAATGGGCAGCTCCTGGTTCAGGAATGGCTTGATCATGGCCACCGGTGCGCCGATCAGCATGAAGCGCAGCAGGTGAATGGGATCGTCGACATCGGCCGGCAAGCTACGCAGGCAGAGCGCGAAGGCGGCGTCCAGTTCGGCCTGGTCGGCTTCCAGTTCCGCGCGCAACGGCGCCGCCAGTTCACCGAAGTCCGGCGCCTCGTCGGATTGCAGCATGAAGCGCGCGTACACCGGTTTGCTGCGGCACCACCGGACCAGCGCCTCGACCGCACGCCAGGTGTCGCCATCGGCCCAGTGGCGTCCGACGTCGGCGCGGAAATCCGCCCTCACCTTCAGCCAGGCGCGCGCCAGCACCGTGTCGCGCGAGTCGAAGCGGTGATAGAGCGAGCCGATCGGCGCGCCCGCCTTGGACGCGATGGACGCCATCGACACCGCGCCGATGCCGCACTGCGCGGCAATAAAGATTGCGCTCTCGATAAACCCGTCTTCGTTGTATTTTGCGATTCTGACCATCCAAATAGAATACAGATTCTATTTGAAATCGTCAAGTAGCCGCTGGAAACGGCTCCGAAATAGTTCTAAATGAACATTTGAATTGTTTTTAATGAAATTGATTGCATTCATCATTGAGCCTATGTACTATCTGTCTTAAGCACTTATTAAAAGTGATTTCCTCCAAAGAAACAATACCTTACGGCAATTATCCGTAATTTAACTTAACTATCTACGAGAATCTAATGAACTTTAAATCCACCATCCTGGCAGCCGCGCTGCTGATCTCCTCGGCTGTCGCATCGGCGAACACCCCTATCAACCTGACCCCGGTGACGACCACTTCGTACTCGGCGGACTTCACTGGTTCGGCTGCGGTCAACACCTTTGATCTGGACCTGACCAATTTCGCCACCGCGACCGACTTTTTCGCCCAGATTTCGGCCAACTTCACCGGCGTTTCCGGTTACAACGTTACCGGCGTCACCCTGGACGGCGCTGCCTTCACGCCAGTGGTCAATAACAGCCGTGCGGATTACTGGACGTTCGATCTGACGTCGCTGACCTCGACCGTGCACCATCTGGTCGTGACCGGCACCCCAATGGGCGGCGCTTTCGTCGGTTCGCTGGACCTGAACGTGACCGCCGTACCTGAACCAGAAACCTACGGCATGATGCTGGTCGGCCTGGGCCTGGTTGGCGCGATCGCTCGCCGCCGCAACAAGGCTTAATGCCCGCTGGACGCCAATGGCGTCCGGTACAAGCAAAAAAAACAGACTTCGGTCTGTTTTTTTTCGCCCGTTTGCTGCTACAGCCCTGTCACTGGGAACCAGCTGATGGTTGGCGCTGCGGTACAGTACAACTTGAAGAACTCCCCGGGCTCCAGATGGTACATGCCCAGCCTTTCTGGTCCGACTCACAAATTCCTGAGGAATAACGTTCGCATCCGTACGAATATGCCGCAGTGCATTGCTCCGGTACGAACATTTCCACCGTAGACGTTGTAGAGTCGCCGCGAGGCTCATCTGAGTGTTTGCCGCCGAGTCGTAGTTGACCAGACACGGCCAATTGTAGCCAGGGGATTGATGTCTTGCGTGATGAGGCAACGCCGGTGCGATCATGAGCTACCGTTTCTTCTTTTGCATGGGTAATCTTTCAGAGAAAGCGATACCTCAAACATCGTCGTTGGACGTGTTGGCTGGTACCGGAATGGCGATGCCAAACACATCACTTTGGCTAAAAATAAAAATGCGCAAATTATCACTATCCAATTTTCAGCAGAGACGTCAAGCACGAGTGCGATTTCGAAATTACTCGTTCAATCCTGTGCAGTTATTTTGCGTACATCCGTACCAAACGACGTCGTCAAATGAGCAACTCGCGCCGAGGTTGTCCTTAAGGAACTCGCAATTATTGAAGGAGCAATCTACGAATTTTGAACCAGAAAAAGCCGTGCCTCTGAAAATGCATTTGTTGAAATCGACCGCGACGAAGATCTCAAGGTTAAATAGCCCCCAATACCATTCACAGTTTTCGATTTTGCATGAAACGAACACTGAGTCAACATCGCCCCCTTCTGTATTAATTCCCGTGAACTCGCTGTAACGGAAGACGTGATCTGACCAGCTAACAGGTTTGGTAAGGCGTCCTTGAAACCGCTCGGATTCGAATAGCATAGATTGAGTCTTACATAGCGAATTGTTGGTTAGACGATTACCGGCGGCTTCGGCGGTTTGTATCAGATCCCGATAGCGGACTCAGCCGCTTTGTGAACCCCACCTTCGTGCTCGACATAAAATTTTGTGCAGCGCGCATTTGAGATCAACCTGCGGCCAATTGCTGTGCGGATCGTTTGATCCCCCCGAAAATCGTTTTCGCAACCCGGTCGGGGAAGCCAGACGGCAACCGCGCCGCTACTGCCTCGATCGCGCCGGAAGTTCGCGCCAGCACGCTTTCGATAACCTCTTCCGCATCGGCGCGCAGGAAACACTTGGCGGCGGTGCTGTTGAAGTGTCGGCGCTGCACGTCAGCGAAGCGATAGTGTTTGTTCTTGCCCAATATGGCCATCGCCAGCTTGGCGTTGTGAAGCGAATATTGATTCGCGCCGCCGCCTTCAATCGGCCAGATCGACATGACGTCGTATAAGGGTGCAAGCGCGTAGCGACCTGTTGGCAACAAGTGAATGCTGAAGTTCTTTGCGTGGCCATCCGGTGCGGCCATCAGCCAAAACAGTACTTGGCTGGTCAGCAGCGTGGTCAGATCCTCCTCCGCGCGCTCGGAGCCGCGCAGCACTGTTGCCAGTTCCAACAGTCCTGGACCGCCGTCGCTTTCGTACTTCAGATGCGGCGGTACCCCTAGAGCCTGGCAGAAGTCTTCCTGCGGCAGGCGCATGATCCATTTCCCGGACGAGTGCATTTTTCGGTCGAAGCGTTCGACGCCTAATACCTTTTGAGTACCAAAATTCAAGATGGCCGTTTTGGCGACCGGAAGGCCGAACTCCGCCAGCAGATTCATGCACAGCCATTCATTCTCGACCGATGCGGTCAAGTCGGCCTTGCGGCGGCCGACCAGGCCCAACGGCAGTTTGAGCATGTGCGTGGTGGGCGTCGAACCATGCGGACGCATCCAGCCGCCGTTGTGCCACAGCAGAGCGGTTTTTTCCTGTGCGCCGGCGAGCGAGATGCGTAGGTCGTCGGCGGCCTCTCCGAGTCCTAACGGTCCCGACCGCGTCAGCTGGATCAGGTGTCGCTCGACATCTTCCTCGGACATGAGGCTGCCTTCGATGCGCTGGACGTCGGTCGGCGCTTCGTCCTCCTTCAGCAACTGGACCGCGCCAACGCAGTCCCGACCGATTTCTTGCAGCAAGTCGAATGCTTCGATGGAAGCGAGCTTGTAGTGCGACGCCAGGCGCTTGCGTATCGGCTCGCTGTCGGGAAGGAGATTGTCGAAGAAATCGCGGACGACATCGCCTCGCAATGGCTCATCGCCGGTGTAGGGCAGCGATAGCGACAATGGCCGTCCCAGCGCCGATTCCCTCCAGGATTTATCGTAAAGGAATTGCGTTTCGCCACGTGGCGGGATAGTCCAGGTTCCGACGCGCTCGCCATTGCTCCACACCGACAGCGACCGAGAATGCGATTTGCGTCCCATGTCTTACCATTCCGACGTGTTCGAACCACGCTCTTCACCGATGCTCGTCTTCGGCTGCACCAGCACTTCGTGATTCAACGCGGCCAGCAGCGCCAGCAGCTGCTCGACGTTGATCGATCCCGGATCGAGTTCCATCGCCGAGATGCGGCTTTGGCTGATGCCCAGGCGTTGCGCCAGCTCCGTCTGCGACAACCCTGCGGACTTTCGCGCCGACTGGATAATCGGGCCAAGCTGTTTGGAGAGCGATAGAATTTGCCTCATCGGATTCCCGCGCTTTACCTTTATAACGAATATTTTCAGATTACGCTTATAACAGGTATCGGTCAAATACCTTTGATACAAGTAATTGCTCACCCGCCGCTGCAAGTGGGCGAGGAATGGGCCGATCTCACGCCACGGTAGCGCGGGGTTCTCGCCTTGCCGGAATTGGCAGCTGCCGCGATGGGCGTCGATGTCCAGCAGCAACCGGCTATGAGAAGGCGAAAAAAAAGGTTCATCGCGGATTACCGGGAAACGCGGCTTTGATCTTCATGAAGAAGAAATCAGAGTCGCGATACCCGTAGGCCATGCGTTTCATGACCTTGATCCGGTTGTTTATGCCTTCGAGTTGGCCGGTGTGCATCGGCCAACGCATTCGGGCCAAGATACCTCTCCAGTACAATTTAAGGCGTTTGGCAAAGCGAACCAGTGGCTCAATGGCGCTGCTTATTGTCATGGCGTGCCACGCTCGCCAAGCAGTCCGCCAGCGCCGAGGATCTGTGGGCTGCCAGAGTTCCTTCAAGCTCGCCCTCATCACGTAGACCGTCATCAACGCTTGGTTTGCGGCCAACAATTC
>NZ_JAADJT010000021.1 GCF_011090165.1 Duganella aceris | reverse complement strand
AAACTGGACACGGGCTCTACCGTAGCGGCCGCTACGGTAGAGCCCGTGTCCAGTTTTTAGCTCTGACCCCGGAGTTTTAGGACTTGTTGTATCCTAGCGGGCTATACGCTTTCTGAATCAACATGTCGACTCTCTCCAGGCTGATCGGCGGCTTCGTGCGCCAGCACAGCCGCGCCTATATCCTTTCCGGTGCCATGCTGGCCGGCGTGGCTTCCCTCAGCATCCTGGTGCCGCGCAAGGTCGGCGCCATGATCGATGGCCTGGCCGCCCATACTTTGTCGGGCAACGCGCTGCTGTGGGAGATCGGTTCGCTGCTGCTGGTCGGCGCGGGCATCTATTTTCTGCGCGTCGCCTGGCGCCAGATCCTGTACGGCGCCGCTTATCAACTCGGCGTCTCGCTGCGCACCCGTCTCTATACCCGTCTGACGCTGCAGGGCCCCGGCTTCTACCAGCGCCAGCGCACCGGCGACCTGATGGCGCTGGCCACCAACGATATCGATGCCATCGAGATGGCCGCCGGCGAGGCGATGCTGGCCGGCTTCGACGGCGCGCTGACCCTGGTCATGGTGCTCGGCGTGATGCTGCTCGGCGTCGATTGGCGCCTGGCTTGCGTCGCGCTGCTGCCCTTTCCGCTGATGGCGTGGGCGTTCTGGTATATCTCCGGTCATATCCACACCGCGTCCACCGATTCGCTCAAGCGCTTCAGCGCCCTTAACGATCATGTGCAGGAAACCTTGTCCGGCGTGCGCACGCTGCGCGCGCTGGGACTGGAGCAGCGCAGCACGCAGCAATTCTCTGAACTGGCCGGCAAGGCGTCCGACGCCAGCCTGCGCGCGCAGGTGTGGGAGGCGGCCTATGAGCCGGCCGTCGGCCTGACCCTGACCGCCGCCGGCGGCCTGACGCTGGGCCTGGGCGGTTATCTGGTCTGGAACAACCAGCTCACCATCGGCGCGCTGACCGCCTTCACCATGTACCTGGGCCAGTTGATCTGGCCGATGTTCGCCGCCGGCTGGGTGCTGTCGCTGATCGAGCGCGGTCGCGCCGCCTGGCAGCGCTTGCAGCCGATGCTCGATGCGCCGCTGGCGATCGACGATCACGGTGCGCTGACGGCGGTGGCGCCGGGAGCGGTGTCGCTGCGCGGCGTCGGCTACGCTTATCCGGACCAGGCCGCGCCGGCGCTGCGCGACATCACGCTCGATCTGCTGCCCGGCCAGACCCTCGGCCTGGTCGGCCCGACCGGCTGCGGCAAATCGACGCTGCTGCGCGTGCTGCTGCGCCAACTGACGCCGCAATCGGGCAGCGTCGCGTGGAGCGGCCACGCGCTGGCCGACTACAAGCTGCACGCGCTGCGCGCCGCCATCAGCTGGGTGCCGCAGGAGTCCTTCCTGTTCTCGGCGTCGATCGCCGACAACATCGCGCTGGCGCGGCCCGACGCCACCCGCGCCCAGGTCGAACACGCGGCCGACCTGGCCGCCATCCACGACGATATCCTCAAGTTCCCGCAGGGGTACGACACCCAGGTCGGCGAAAAAGGCATCACGCTGTCCGGCGGCCAGCGCCAGCGCGTCGCCATCGCCCGCGCGCTGTTGGCCGATAACGATCTGCTGCTGCTCGACGATGCGCTGTCGGCCGTCGACACCGGCACCGAGACCCAGATCCTGCGCCACCTCGAAGAACTGCGCCAGGCGCGCCACGGCCGCAGCGCGGTCATCGCCAGCCATCGCCTCAGCTCCGTGGTCAGCGCCGATCTGATCGTGGTGCTGCGCGATGGCCGCATCAGCGAAACCGGCAGCCACGATCAACTGCTGGAGCAGGATGGCTGGTACGCCAGCCAGTGGCGCTATCAACAACTGGAGGCCAGTCTCGATGCTGTCTAAGCCCGACCCAACTTCCTCCCGCCGCCAGACCGGCCAGGCGCTGTCGCTGCTGCGCCGCGCCGCGCTGCCCGACCAACATCATCTCGGCTGGGCGGTGCTGTGGCTGATGCTGGCCGCGCTGCTCGAAGTGATGGGCCCCATCATGGGCAAGGCGCTGATCGACGAGCACCTGCTGCCGCACCATCTCGACTGGCCGCGCATGGCCGGCCTGCTGGCCGGCGTGCTGCTGACCGGCTGGATCGCCAGCGGCCTGCGCTACCTGCAGCTGGTGCGCCTGTCCGGCCTGGCGATGCGCTCGGTGATGCGCCTGCGCGAGATGGTCTACCGCCACGTGCTGCTGCTGCCGATGGCCTTCTTCGACCGCGCCATCACCGGCCAGCTGGTGTCGCGCGTGACCAACGACACCGAGGCGGTCAAGACCCTGTACATCCAGGTGCTGTTCGTGATGCTCGATTCGACCATCGTCCTGGTCGGCACCATCTGCGCCATGGCGTGGCTGGACTGGCGCCTGATGATCATCGTGCTGGCGCTGCTGCCGGCGGTGCTGCTGATCGTCTGGCTGTACCAGCGCTGGAGCGCGCCGGCCGTGACCCGCGCCCGCGCGCTGCGCAGCGAAATCAACGGCCAGATGGCCGAGTCGATCGGCGGCATGAGCGTGCTCCAGGCGAACAACGCCGAGGCCCGCTTCGGCGCGCGCTTCGCCGGCACCAACCAGAACCACTACACCGCGCGCCTGTCCGAGCTGCGCGCCAACGCCTGGCTGCTGCGCCCCGCGCTGGACATGTTCAACATCATCCTGCTGGCGGCGGTGATCTTCATGTTCGGCAAGCGCGAGATGACCGCCACCGAGGTCGGCGTGCTGTATGCCTTCATCAGCTACCTGGCGCGCGTGATCGAGCCGCTGATCCAGATCACCATGCAGTTCAGCCAGTTGCAGCAGTCGGTGGTGGCCACCGCGCGCGTCGCGGCGCTGCTGGACGAGGGCGCGGCGCAGGAGCACAAGCAAAGCCGCGTTGACATCGACGCCGTGGCCGACGACAAGGCGCCCGCCGTCGCCATCCGCCATCTCGACTTCGCCTACAACGAGGGCCATCCGGTGCTGCACGATCTGTCGCTGGAGATTCCGCAAGGCGCCTTCTTCGGCATCGTCGGCCACACCGGCAGCGGCAAGTCGACGCTGCTGTCGCTGCTGCTGCGCTTCTATCCGGCCAAGCACGGCGCCATCACCGTGCACGGCATGGCGCTGGACGACATCGACAACGACCGCTTCCGCGCCGACGTCGGCCTGGTGCCGCAGGACCCGTTCCTGCTGGCCGCGTCGGCGCGCGAGAACATCGACATGGGCCGCGGCCTGACGCAAACGCAGATCGAGGCCGCCGCCCGCGCCGCCCACGCCCACGATTTCATCCTGGCGCTGGACCAGGGTTACGACACCACATTGGGCGAAGGCGGCTCGCGCCTGTCGGTCGGCCAGAAGCAGCTGATCGCGATCGCCCGCGCGCTGGCCGGCCAGCCGCGCATCCTGCTGCTGGACGAGGCGACTTCGCACATCGATTCGCAAACGGAGCAGATCGTGCAGGTGGCGCTGGACGAATTGCGCGGCAAGGTGACCGTGATCGCGATCGCGCACCGGCTGTCGACCATCCGCGACGCCGACCGCATCATCGTGCTGAATCACGGCCGCATCGCCGAAACCGGTCCGCACGAGCGGCTGATGCAGATCGACGGCGGCCTGTACCAGCGCCTTTATTTGCTGCAACAGCTTGCGGCATGAAACGTTTCAAACATAGTTGACTCAAAAACCACGAATTTTGTGCATTTTTGCGGTAAAAATCGCTGTTGCTAGGGCTTTCTTAACTGCAACAAGAATATAATTGTCTAGACATTGCGATGCGATCCCATGGGAGTCAAGTTGGCGGGTTTGACAAATAGCTGGCTGTTGCGGACGAAGCGGCGCGCCCTGGCGGCGGCCGTGGCGTTGGCGTGCGCGTCCGCTTTGCTGCCGGCGTCGGCCCAGGACCAGTCGCCGCTCGACGAGCGCATCCTCGAAATCCGCGAGCAAGCCCGCTTCGTGCCGGACAAGGCGCTGCAACAGCTGCTGAAACTGGAGCCGGAAATCGCCGCCGCCGCGCCGCGCACCCAGGCCGAGTTCATGACCCAGATCAGCGCCACCCGCATGGGCCTGGGCCGCAACGACATCGCGCTGGAGTTCGCCGAAAAAGTCATCGCCTACGGCAAAAGCCTGCACGACAACGCCATCGTCGCCAAGGGCATGCTGACCAAGGTCTATGTGCTGTTCGCGCAGGCCGACGTCAAGGCCGCGCACCAGCTGGCGTTCGAGGCCGAGAAGCTGGCGATGTCCACCAGCGACGCCGCGCTGCGGGTGCAGGCCACCATCACCGCCGGCCAGACCTATGCCGAGCAGGCCAACTTCCCGCAGGCGCTGACCAAGCTGCAGCAGGCGGTCGACATGGCGCGCCCGGCCACCGACGACCCGGTCAGCCTGCTGGCCGCGCTCAACGCGCTGAGCAAGCTCTATACCCAGATGCGCGAGTACGACAAGGCTTCCGCCGCGCTCGACGAGCTGCTGGCCGAAACCGGGAAGATCAAATCCCCCGGCCGCATGGCGATGGCCAAGAACACCGAGTACGGCCTGGCCATCGACTCCGGCCAGCCGAAGCGCGCCATGCGCGCGCTGCTGCAAAGCCTGGAGCTGGAGCGCAAGATGGGCGCCGAGCGCATGGTCGGCATCACGCTGGTCAACCTGGCCGACATCAACCTGAAGCAGCACGACTTCCCGCGCGCCGCGCAGTACGCGGCCGAGGCGCTGCGATCGAGCCTGGCGACGCAGGATAAATCGGCCGAGGCGGCGGCGCGCGCCAACATGGGCCAGGCCTACCTGGGCATGGGCCGCATCGCCGAGGGCAAGAAACAGTACGAGGCCGGTCTGGCGCGCTACGAGCAGGAGAACAACAAGCCTGACCTGCAGGCGGCGCTGCGCGAATACGGCGAGGCGCTGGAGCGCGCCGGCGACCTGTCCGGCGCGGTGTCGGCCTATCACCGCGAGCGCGCGCTGTCGAACGAATTGTTCGAAACCCAGCGCCGCCAGTCGGTGCTGGAGCTGCAGGAAAAATACGAGTCGGAGAAGCGCCAGCGCCAGATCGAACTGCTCAGCCGCGAAAACCAGGTCAAGGGCGCGGAGATCGACAACCGCCGCCTTCAGCAGCGCGTGTGGTGGCTGCTGGCACTGGTGTTCGCGCTGGCGTCGATGGTGGTCGGGCTGTTGTACCGCAAGGTGCGGCACGCCAACGCCCAGCTGGAAGTGAAGAACATGGAGCTCAAGGCGCAGTCCACGCTCGATCCATTGACGTCGCTGTACAACCGCCGCCACTTCCAGGACTACATGCGCGGCCTGAACACGGCGGCCGGGCAGAAGCCGGAGCTGGAGAAGCGCGCGCATCACCGCGACGATATCGTCGGCGCGCTGTTCCTGCTCGACGTCGACCACTTCAAGAACATCAACGATACCTACGGCCACGCCGCCGGCGACGCGGTGCTGAAGATGATCGCCGAGAACCTGCGGGTGGCGCTGCGCGAGACCGACATGATCGTGCGCTGGGGCGGCGAGGAGTTCCTCGCCTTCCTGCCGGCGATCCCGCGCCACGGCGTCGACGAGATCGCGCGCCGCATCCTGACCGGGATTTCGTCGCAGGCGATCCGCTATCAGGAGCATGATATTTCGGTCAACGTCTCGGTCGGCTTCGCGCCGTTCCCGCTGGCGCCGGGCGACGTGCCGCTGCCATGGGAGCGTGCGGTCAACCTGGTCGATATGGCGCTGTACCTGGCCAAGGCCCACGGCCGCAACCGCGCCTACGGCGTGCGCGGCTTCGAGAACTTCCATCTGACCTCGATGGAAGTGATCGAGCAGGACCTGGAGCGCGCCTGGCGCGCCGGCTACGTGGATTTGAGCGTGGTGCTGGGCGGGCCGCCCGGCACGCCGCCGGCGTCGCCGTCCGAGCACAGCAACGTGGTCTCGATCAAGCACGCCAAGACCGGCCACTGAACGTCGTTCCCGCGCAGGCGGGAATGACGTGCGGCTACTTGGCCTCGCGTTCCTTGGCCTTGGCCTGCATCTTCTCTCCCGCCTCTTCCAGCTTCTTGCCGGCGGTCTCGGTGGCCTGGTTCAGCTTGTCGCCGGCGGCGTTGGTGGCCTGGTCGATCTTCTGGCTGGTTTCCTTGGCGGCGTCGGTGATCTGCTGGTTGGCCTCATGCGCGGCGTCGGTCAGCTGACGGCCGGCCTTGTCGGTGGCCTGGTCGAGCTTGCGGCCGGCGCGTTCGGCCGGGCCGGCCTCGCCCGGATCGTCCTTGTGGCAGGCGCCCAGCAGCGCCAGCAGCATCAGCGCGGCGGCGGCGCGGGTCATCGTATGCACGGTCATCATCATCTCCTCAAGGAATGAAATATTTCCAACAGCATACAACGAGCCGGGCGCCGGGAGCGCACGTCTCAGGTGATCTTCTTGGGCGGCGGTGGTGGCGTGAACACCACGTTTTCCGAAGCCGGCGCCCCGTCCAGCGCGTCGGAGGCCTCCAGCCAGTTCATCAGCTTTTCCATGCGGCGGATCAGGATGCCCTTGCTGCTGATATAGCCCACCTGCTCGAAGTTTTCCGGCTTGCTGATCATCTTGGAGACCGTCGGCAGATTTTCCGCCAGGCGCTCGAAGGCCTTGCGCGCCTTCTGCTCCCACTTGAGCAGATTGGGTTCGTTGAAACGGTTGCTTTCGTAGTAAATGGTCAAGGTCCGATCGTGATTACCGAAACCGACGATGGCCGAGCCCTTGCGCACGGTCTCCAGCACATCCTCCTTGATGGCGGCCGTCGGCACAAACAACGCAGCGCGGCCCGAGGAATCCGGTCGCTCCTGCGGCAAATCCTGTCCCATTATTACGCTCATCACGCTTCCTGTTGTTATCGCCGGAGTTGCTGCTAGGCTATATTTGTGATTCTATATCGCTCCCCTCCCCAATACAAGGAGAATAGAGGACCGTATAATGCGGGCTGTTCCTTCCTGCACAGCGCCATGACGTCCATCCCCTCCCCCGCCCCGTCCCGATTCGGCGACATTCCCGAAGCCGCCGTCGACCGCGCCGAGCGCAACCTGCGCGACACGTTGGCCATCGCCATCGAACACCGCGCCCCGCACGCCGCGCTGATCGTCTACGACACCCGCACCGACTTGAACCGCGCGCTGACCGAAGCTTACCGCCGCGTGGTGCCGGACGCGCAGTTCGTCGACTTCGACGCCGTCACGCCGGACCACGTGCTGGCCGCCTTCGCCCGCATGCAGGCGGACGACCTGGTGGTGCTGATCCAGTCGACCAGCTTCCGGCTCGAAGCCTTCCGCATCCGCATCGAATTGTTCAAGCGCGGCCTGAAGGTGATCGAGCACGTGCACCTGTCGCGCATGCCGGGCGAGCAGGGACTGCACTACATCGCCTCGCTGGCCTACGACCCGGCCTACTATCGCGGCGTCGGCCACGCGCTGAAGGCGCGCATCGACGCCGCGCAGCACGGCGTGGTCGACAGCGGCGCCGGCGAGCGGCTGGTGTTCGGCTCGCCGTTCGAATCGGCCAAGCTGAATATCGGCGACTACAGCGGCATGAACAACATCGGCGGCCAGTTCCCGCTGGGCGAAGTGTTCACCGAGGCGCGCGACCTGGAGGCGGTCAACGGGCGGGTGCGGATCTTCGTCTTCGGCGACACCGCCTTCATGGTCAACAAGCCGGAAACGCCGGTGACGCTGATCGTGGAAAAAGGCCGCGTGGTCGGCGCGGAGAACGCCACGCCGGAATTCGACAACATGCTGGCCATCATCCGCGCGCACGAAGGCGAAGTGTGGCTGCGCGAGCTGGGCTTCGGCATGAACCGCGCCTTCTCGCGCGACTGCATGGTGAACGACATCGGCACCTTCGAGCGCATGTGCGGCATCCACCTGTCGCTGGGCGCCAAGCACGGCGTCTACGCCAAGCCGCAATTCAAGCGCAAGGACGCGCGCTACCACGTCGACGTGTTCGCGGTCACCGAAGCAGTCTACCTCGACGACCAGCAGGTCTACCACGACGGCGCCTGGCGGGTTTAGGCCAGCAAGCCCGCCGCGCGCAGTTCACGGTCCCACGGCGGGTCCGGCTGGTATTCGGCCACCAGGAAATCGATCAGCGCGCGCACCTTCGGCGACGGCTGGCGGCTGGCGGGATATAGCGCGCTCAGATGGTTCAGCGGCAGCTCCCAATCCGCCAGCACCGGCACCAGCGTACCCTCCATCAGGCTGCGCCACGCCAGGAAGGTGGTGTTGTAGACGATGCCCAGCCCCGCCAGCGCGGCCTGCTGCAGCACCAGTCCATTGTTGGCGGTGAACGCCGCCGGCACCCGCACCGATTGCCGTTCCGCGCCGCGCGCGAAGTGCCATTGCGTGCCGTCGGTCAGGTGGCTGAAGTGCAGGCAGCGATGCTGTTGCAGCTGCTGCGGCGCCTGCGGCACGCCGTGCCGCGCCAGATAGGCCGGCGCGGCGCACAGCACGGCGCGGCATGGCGCCAGCGGCCGCATCGCCAGCGCGTGCACGTCCGGTATGCCGCCGACCCGTATCGTCAGGTCGAAGCCGTGTTCGATCGGGTCGAGCAGCGCGTCGTCCACGTACAGCAGCGGCTCCAGCAGCGGATGCGGCAAACTGAAACGCGCCACCGCGCCGGCCAGCCACTCGCTGCCGAAACTCGACGGCGCCTGTATCCGCAGCGGCCCCGCCAGATCGGCGCCGGTCTGCGCCACCACCAGCGCCGCTTCGCGCGCCTGCGCCACGGTCGCCATGCACGGCGCCAGATACGCCTGGCCGACGTCGGTCAGGCTGACTTCGCGCGTCGAGCGGTGCAGCAGGCGCGCCTGCAATTTATCCTCCAGCTGCAGGATATGCTTGCTGACCATCGCCCGGGTCAGGCCCAGGCGGCGGCCGGCCTCGCTGAAGCTGCGCAGCTTTGCCACCTCGACGAATATCTCCATTGCGCGTAATTGGTCCATGCGGCGATTGTCTCCACTTTGACGACAATGTGTCAACCCTTTGCGGATTGTGGCGGCGCCGGCCGCGCCGTACAATGCCTGCATCGATGATTCCCAGACGGAGCCGCAAATGCTGACAGAAGCACAAAAACAACAATATCAACGCGACGGCTACCTGGTGCTGCCCGGCTTCAAGAGCGCCGACGAGATCGCCGTGCTGCGCGCCCGCGCCGCCCAGATTGTCAACGATTTCGATCCGAACGCGAAAACCGGCATCTTCAGCACCGTCGAGCAGGAAAAGACCACCGACGATTACTTCCTCCGCTCCGACAACACCGTGCGTTGCTTCTTCGAGGAGGAAGCCTTCGGTCCGGACGGCCAGCTGAAACAGGACAAGTCGCTGTCGATCAACAAGATCGGCCACGCCATGCACGACCTGGACCCGGTGTTCCGCGCCTTCACCGCCGACGCCCGCCTGGAAGCGCTGGCGCGCGACATCGGCCTGTCCGATCCGCGCGTGTGGCAATCGATGTACATCTTCAAGCAGCCGGGCATCGGCGGCGAGGTGCGCTGGCACCAGGACGCCACCTACTTCGACACCGATCCGGTCAGCGTCACCACCTTCTGGTTCGCGCTGGAAGACGCGACGCTGGAAAACGGCTGCATGTGGGCCGAACCGGGCGGCCATCGCGGTCCGATGCGCGAGCGCTTCCTGCGCAACGGCGACGACGTGCGCATGGAAAAACTGAGCGACCAGCCATGGCCGGACGACAGCGTGGCCGTGCCGCTCGAATGCAAGGCCGGCACCTTGGTCTGCTTCCACGGCCTGCTGCCGCACTACAGCGCGCCGAACCGCTCGCCGGTCTCGCGCCACGCCTACACGCTGCATGCCACCGACGGCGCCACGACCTACTCGCCGCAAAACTGGATCCAGCGCGACGACCGCCTGCCGGTGCGGGGCTTCCTGTAATGCGGATCGAGATTTTCGCCGCCCATTGGGGCAACAACGAACTGGCGCCGCAGGTTTTCATCGACCGCGTCAAGGCCGCCGGCTTCGACGGCATCGAGATGTCGCTGCCGCTGGACGCCGCCGCGCGCGACGACTGGACCGGCCGCATCGCCGCCGCCGGCCTGGGCCTGATCGTGGCGCAGTGGGAGACCGTGTTCCATCCGACCTTCGAGCCGCACAAGCAGGCGCTGGCCGAACTGCTGCACAACGCCTGCGCCGCCAAGCCGCTGCACGTCAACAGCCACACCGGCAAGGACTACTTCACGTCGGCGCAGAACCGCGAACTGCTGCAACTGGCGGCCGACATCTCGCGCCAGCATGGCGTGCCGATCGTGCACGAAATTCACCGCAGCCGCTTCAGCGGCCACCCGATGCTGCTGCTGCCGTACCTGGATCAGATGCCCGAGCTGCAACTGACGGCCGACCTGTCGCACTGGTGCTGCGCCTGCGAATCGCTGCTGGAGGACCAGCCGCAGACGCTGGCGCGGACGCTGCCGCACGTGCGCCACATCCATGCCCGCGTCGGCCACGCGCAGGGTCCGCAGGTGGCCGACTTCCGCGCGCCGGAAGCGCAGGACGCGCTGGCGGCGCACCTGTCGTGGTGGGATGAAGTGATCCGCCTGCGCCGCGCCGCCGGGGCGGAGCGCATGACGCTGACGCCGGAATTCGGCCCGGCACCGTACACGCCGACGCTGCCCTACACGCAGCAGGAAGTGTCGAACGCGTGGGAGCTGAACCTGGCGATGCTGGACCTGCTCCGCAAACGCTATATGCGCTGAATGCGCGCCTAAGCGTCGTCGGCCGGCCGCATCGGCAGCACCAGCAGCACGCTGGTGCCGCCGGCCGGCACGGTCTCGACCCGGATGGTCCCGCGCAGCACCCCGGTCACAATGTTATAAACGATATTCATCCCCAGCCCGGAACCGCCCTGCCCCATCTTGGTGGTGAAGAAGGGATCGAAGATCTTGCGCAGCACCACGTCGTTCATGCCGATGCCGTTGTCGCTGAACTTCAGCACCACCACGTCGGCGCCCTCGCGCCGCGCGCTGATGGTGATCACGCCGCTGTCGCGGCCATCGAAGCCGTGCAGCAGCGCGTTGCCGATCAAGTTGCTCAGCACCTGGCTCAAGCTGCCCGGATAGGAATCGAACTGCAGGCCGGCCGGCACGTCGACCTTGACCTCGCAGCAGGCGCGCTTCAGCTGCGCAGTGTAGGTGGCCAGCGTATCGTGCAGTACCTCGTCCAGGCCGAAGCGGCGCCGGTGGCCGCTGGCCTGGTCCACCGCCACCTGCTTGAACGAGGTGATCAGGTCCGCCGCGCGCGTCAATGAACTGCCCATGATGTCGCAGGCCTTGCGCGCATCGGCAAGGTGCGCCTCCAACGCCGAGCGTTTCAGGCCGCCCTCCTGCGTCAGCCGGCGCTCGAACTCGCGCACCATGTCGCTCAGGGCGCTGGCGGTCAGCAGGCTGTTGCCGATCGGCGTGTTCAACTCGTGCGCCACGCCCGCCACCAGCGCGCCCAACGACGCCATCTTCTCCGACGTCTGCAGATTGGTCTGCGCCTGGTTCAGCGTCGTCACCAGCCGCGACATCTCGTTGCGCGCCTGTTCCACGTTGGCCTTCTGCCGCTCCAGCTCCGCCATGCTCACTTCCAGCCCGCTGCGCGCCAGCGACTCGCGCCGGTTCGCCACCAGCAGCAGCGCGATCAAGGCGCTGATGACGATGCCGCCGGCGCCCACCACCAGCACCGGCAGCTGCGAACGTCCGTAGCGCGCGCCGGAGCGTCCTTCGAATTTCATCACCCAGTTGCGCTGCCCGACCCGCAGCGGCGTCAGCGACGTCAGTCCCGGCAGCAGCGGCGCGTGCGCGCGGTGGGTCTGCGCCACGCCGTCGCTGTCGTACAGCAGCGTCTCGACGCTGGCGCCGAGCGGCGGCACCGTGCCCTGCAAGCCGGCGTCCTCGATGCGCACGTGCAGATGCTCCAGCAGCGGCGTGTCGATCACCTCGCGCATCAGCGCGTTGACGCGGAACACGATGGCGACGAAGCCGACCAGCGCCTCGCGCCGTTGCGCCGGCGTCTCCAGCGGCGCGCCGTTGCGGTACACCGGCGCGCGCGCCACGAAACCCGGCTCGCCGCTGACATCCTGCACCAGCGTGATGCGCTCGGTGGCGATGATCTCGCCGTTGTCGCGGCCCAGCTCCAGCGCCTTCAGATGGCTCGGCAGCGCCGACAGGTCCAGGCCGAAGGCGTTCTCGTTGCCCTTCAGCGGCTCGGTGTACTCGATGATGTAGTGCAGCGGGCGCACGCAGGCCGGGTGGATGTGGAAGTTCGGATAGCCCTGCGGATCGACCAGCGTGTCGCGCTTGACCGTCTCGGCGAACGCCGCCAGCTGCGGCTCCGGCACCGCGCGCACGAACTGCAAGGCCTGGAAGCCGGGATAGCGCCGGTCCACCTTCAGCTCCGTGACGAAGCGGTGGAAATGCATCCGGTCGATGCGGTCGTTGATCGCATACATGCCCTTCATCGCCAGCAGCATGTCGAAATAGATTTGCAGCCGCACCTGCGTGTCGCGCGCCACCTTCTCGGTGTCGCGCTGGAAGCTGGCCTGCACCTGAAGCTTCTGCTGCGCCTCCATCACGAAATAGCAGGTCCAGGCGGTCAGGCAGACGCCGATCAGGAAGGCGAGATAACCGCGCCGCCGCATGTCAATTCACGGGATCGCTGAAGCGCTCGGCGATGGACATGAACTCCTCCTCCACCGTCAGCATGGCGTCGACCACGTCGGGATCGAAATGCTCGCCGCTGCCCTGCCGTATCATCTCCATCGCCGTTTCATGCGTGAAGGCGGGTTTGTAGACGCGCTTGGAAATCAGCGCGTCGTAGACGTCTGCCACCGCCATCAGCCGCGCCGACATCGGAATGGCGTCGCCGGCCAGGCCTTGCGGGTAGCCGGAGCCGTCGTATTTCTCCTGGTGCGAATAGGTGATCTCGCGCGCGTAGCGCAGGAAGGTGTTGGTGTAGCCGAGGTGGTGCTCGACGTTGACGATGGCGTCGCGGCCGTAGACGGTGTGCAGCTTCATGACCGCGAACTCCTCGTCGGTGAGGCGATCCGGCTTGAGCAGGATCGCGTCCGGGATCGACACCTTGCCGATGTCGTGCAGCGGCGCCGCCTTGTACAGCGCCTTGATGTTGGCGTCGCTGAGCTCCTCGGCGAAGCGCTTGTGCGGCTGCAGCTGGCGCGCCAGCGCGACGATGTAGTGCTGCACGCGGCGCAGGTGGTTGGCGGTTTCGTATTCGCGCGTCTCGGCCAGCGAGGCCATGGCCCAGATCATCGCGTCCAGCATCTGGCTCAGTTCCAGCGTGACCTCTTCGACCACGTGCTCCAGCAGGTTGCGCTGCTGCTTGAGCAGCTCGCGCGCGTGGCGCAGCTGGAGGTGGGTGTCGACCCGCGCCCGCAGCACGCTCGCCAGCACCGGCTTGGCGACCACGTCGGCGCCGCAATGCTCGAAGGCGCGCGGTTCGTCGCGCTCGGTCTGCAGGAAGATCACCGGGATGTCGGCCGTGTCCGGGCTGGACTTGAGCTGCTGGCAGACGCTGTAGCCGTCGATGTCGGGCAGCGCGTCGTCGACCACCACCAGGTGCGGGCGCGGCACCTGCTGCATGATGTCCAGCGCGGCGCGGCCGCTGTTGGCCAGCTTGACCTCGTACTGATCCTGCAGCATCCCGTTCAACAAGATCAGGTTGTCCGCAGCCTCATCGACGATGAGGACGATGGCCTTTTTGACATTCATCTGCCGCTACTCCCGGGTTAGTTCCTACCGTCATCATAACCGAGCGGATTTGCCTGCCAAATATTTTTTCTGGTCCTTGCTTGCAATTATATAGTGCACTACCTATACTGGGAACATGGACACTAAAAACACCCCCGCCGTCTCGGGCGTGCCGCAGCTGGACGCCCAGTTGTGCTTCGCCCTGTATTCCACCTCACTGGCGATGAGCAAGCTGTACCGCAAGCTGCTGCGCGGCCTCGGCCTGACCTATTCCCAGTACCTGGTGATGATGGTGCTGTGGGAAAAAAACCAACTCACCGTGTCGGAAGTGGGCGAACGCCTGTTCCTCGACTCGGCCACGCTGACGCCGCTGCTGAAGCGCATGGAGGCGGCCGACCTGCTGACCCGCACCCGCGCCGCCAGCGACGAACGCCAGGTCATCATCACGCTGACGCCGCACGGCGACGCGCTGCGCCACGAAGCGGCCAAGCTGCCGCCTTCCATCCTGCAAGCGACCCAATGCACGCTGGACCAGGTGGTCGGCATGAAGCAGGATCTCGACCAATTGCGCGCCAGCCTGATGGCGTCGGCGGGTTGATGCGATGACGACTTCCGCCCCGATCTTCACCGAACCCGCCGCCACCGCCGCCGCGCTGCGCGGCCAGGGCTATGCCTTGCTGCGTCCGCAGGACGTGGCCGCATTGGCCGGCGTGCCGCTGGCCGACCTGAACGCGCTGATTCCCAGCTGGGATGCGCTGGAACTGGACAACTATCTGAAGGACGGAGGCCGCTACCGGCGCCGCCGCCACTCGTGCTTCGTCCAGGACGGCGCGCAGCTGACGCAGACCGCGCACCGCGCCCACTGGCAGCCGCTGGAATACAACGCGCTACACGGCGGCATGCATCGCCTGTTCGAACCGATGGCGGCCGAGACCGTCGCGCAGCCGGCGTGGCAATCGCTGGTGGCCTCGATCGGCCAGCTGTGCAGCCAGGCGCGCGGCGAGGTTGGCAATGGCGCCGCCACGCCGTGGTACGTCGAAGCGCACCAGTTCCGCATCGACACCACCGACGGCATCGGCCGCCCGACGCCGGAAGGCGCGCACCGCGACGGCGTCGACTTCGTCGCCGTGATCCTGATCGCGCGCGCGCAGATCAAGGGCGGAGAGACTCGCATCTTTGAAGCCGACGGCCCGAACGGCAAGCGCTTCACGATGACCGAGCCCTGGACCATGCTGCTGCTCGACGACGCGACTGTCATCCACGAATCCACGCCGATCCAACCGCTGGCGCAACACGGCCACCGCGACACGCTGGTGCTGACCTGGCGCGCGGGCGGTTTCCAAGGGCAGGAAAATTCCCTTTGACGGGCTAAATCCGATATAGTCCGTATAGCTAAAAACTACGCATCAGGAGGGTGGTCTTGGACACCAGCTACGAAATTCAGCCCGACGAAATTGAAATCCTCATCGTCGAAGACAGTCCCACCCAGGCCGAGCGACTGCGCCGCCTGATCCAATCGATGCGCTACGGCGCGCGCGTGGCCGCCAACGGCCGCCTGGCGCTGGAAGCGATCCGCGAACGCAAGCCGCACCTGGTGCTGTCCGATATCGTGATGCCGGAAATGGACGGCTACGCGCTGTGCCGCGCCATCAAGGCCGAGCCGTCGCTGCGCGACATTCCGGTGATCCTGGTGACCTCGCTGATGGACCCGAAGGACATCATCCGCGGCATCGAATGCGGCGCCGACAACTTCATCCGCAAGCCCTACGCCGAAGACTATCTGCTGAACCGCATCGGCCACATGCTGATGAACCAGAAGCTGCGCAAGAACCAGAACATGGAGATCGGCATCGCCCTGTACCTGGGCGAGCAAAAGCACTTCATCAACGCCGAACGCCAGCAAATCCTCGACCTGCTGATCTCGACCTACGAGCAGGCGGTGCAGGTGAATAGCGAACTGCAAGCGCGCGAACGCCAGGTGATCGAATTGAATATGCGGCTGGCGCACCACGCCGGCGAGCTGGAAACCATCAACCGCGAGATCGCGCTGAAGAACCTGGAGCTGGCCGAGGCGAGCCGCATGAAGTCGGCCTTCATCGCCAACATGTCGCACGAGTTGCGCACGCCGCTGAACGCCATCATCGGCTTCACCGGCGCGCTGCTGATGAAGCTCCCCGGCCCGCTGACCACGGAACAGGACAAGCAGCTCAACACCATCCGCACCAGCGCGCGCCACCTGCTCTCGCTGATCAACGACATCCTCGACGTGGCCAAGATCGAAGCGGGCAAGGTCACGCTGGAGCTGGAGACGGTGCAGTGCCAGGACGTGGTCAAGGACGTGGTCGAGACGCTGCGGCCGCTGGCGCAGCAAAAAGGCCTGAGCCTGGAAATGGAGCTGAGCGACGCGCCCATCGTACTGGAGACCGACCGCCGCGCGCTGACGCAGATCCTGATCAACCTGGCCAACAACGCCATCAAGTTCACCGAGACCGGCACGGTGCGCGTGACGTTGGCGCAACGTCCGGGCGAAGGCCAGAACATCATCGAATTCTCGGTGGCCGACAGCGGCGCCGGCATCCGCGAGGAAGACCAGGCCAAGCTGTTCCAGGCGTTCTCGCAGCTCGATTCGACCTCGACCCGCCACGCCGAAGGCGCCGGGCTGGGGCTGTACCTGTGCCAGAACCTCGCCAACCTGATCGGCGGCTCGCTGTTCTTCAAGAGCGACTTCGGTCACGGCAGCACCTTCACGCTGGCGCTGTCGCGGCACAGCTAATGTGCGGTGCAGCACATCCGCTTTAACTTTTTGCTACTGTAGCAGCTTGAACACCGTAGTTCTACGGTATTGCACCGCAACATAAATGAGGATATATTAGGAACTGTCTCCTCCAACCGTTCGCTGAACATTGGAATTCAAGCCCGCCCCCTTCGAGGTCGCGGGCTTTTTTTTCGTCTTTTTTTACATCGTTGCAATATTTGCAGCCAGCATACGTCTACCTGTGGGCAAGACCCTTCAGCAATAAACTAAACGACTGATTTAGTTATATCAATCGTTTGAATTATGTGATGTAATGCCCGAATGAACGCTAAACCTACCTCCACCGATGCCAGCCAGCCCGCCGACGACGCCCGCAAGCCGCGTTCCGACGGCGAGCAATCGCGTCTGCGCCTGCTTGCCGCCGCCATGCGCCTGTTCGGCGAACAGGGCTTCTCCAAAACCTCCACCCGCGAAATCGCGCAGGCGGCCAACGCCAACGTCGCGGCCATCAGCTACTACTTCGGCGACAAGGCCGGCCTGTACCAGGCTTGTTTTTCGTCGATCTGCGCGCCGGCCGAGTCCAACATCGCGCAATTCAGCCCGCCGCACTTCACGCTGCGCGAGGCGCTGCAAGGCTATTACGCGCAGCTGATGGCGCCGCTGCTGGCGGGTCAGGACGCGGAGGTGCTGATCAAGCTGTTCTACCGCGAGATGCTGGAGCCGACCGGCCTGTGGCAAAACGAGATCGACATCAACATCAAGCCGGAACACGCGGCGCTGGTGCAGGTGCTGTGCCGTCACCTCGGGTTGGCGCAGCCGGACGACGACGTGCACCGGCTGGCCTACGCCATCGTCGGCCTGGGCATCCAGATCCTGATCGGACGCGACGTCGTCAACCAGATCACGCCGCACATGCTGGCTTCTCCCGAGGCCATCGCGCAGTGGAGCGGTTACCTGGTCGATTTCGCCGAAGCGCTGGTCAACGCACAAAAACTCAAACTACAACAAAGGAAAGCATGAAGATTCCATTTCGCGCGGCGACCCTTGCCGTCGCCGTGGCCGCCGCGCTGAGCGCGTGCGCCACGCAGATGCCGCCGGCGCACGTGGCGGCGCAAGCGCCGCAGCAGTGGCAGGCGCCGTTGCCGCACAACGGCAGCCAGGCCGACCTGGCGCTGTGGTGGCGCCATCAATCCGACGCGCTGCTGGCGCAGCTGATCGATTCGGCGCAGGCGGTCAGTCCGACCGTGGCCAGCGCCGGCTCGCGCATCGCGCAGTCGCGCGCCGAACGGGTGGCGGCCGGCGCCGCGCTGGCGCCGTCGCTCGACGCGGCGGCCAGCGCCAACCGCTCCAACCAGCAATCGACGCTGCCGATGGGGACCACCTCGCAGCTCGCGCTCAACGCGTCGTGGGAGATCGATCTGTTCGGCGGCAACCGCGCCGCGCGCGACGCGGCCCAGGCACGGCTCGACAGCGCGCACGCCGGCTGGCATGACGCCCGCGTCTCGGTCGCGGCCGAAGTGGCCAACCAATACTACAGCCTGCGCGCCTGCGAGCAGTTGTTGGCGGTGGCCAAGCAGGACGCCGCCTCGCGCGCCGACACCGCGCGCCTGACGGAGCTCAGCGCCGGCGCCGGCTTCCAGTCGCCGGCCAGCCTGGCGCTGGCGCGCGCCAGCGCGGCCGACGGCAACAGCCGCTATATCCAGCAGCGCGCGGCCTGCGACGTCGACGTCAAGGCGCTGGTGGCGCTGACCGCGATCGCCGAGCCCGAACTGCGCGGCAAACTGGCCGCCAGCGACGCCGCCGCCGCCAACGCGCCGGCGCTGCCGATTCCCGCGCTGCCGGCGCAAACCCTGAGCCAGCGTCCCGACGTCTTCACCGCCGAACGCGAAGTGACGGCCGCCAGCTTCGACGTCGGCAGCGCGCGCGCGCAGCGCTATCCGCACCTGGCCTTGTCCGGCTCCGTCGGCGTGGCCAACTTCCGCTCCGGCGGCGAGAGCGTCAAGACCGACACCTGGACCATCGGCCCGGTCTCGATCTCGGTGCCGATCTTCGACGCCGGCAAGCGTCGCGCCAACGTCGATGCGGCCAGCGCGCGCTACGACGCCGCCGTCACCAGCTACCGCGCCACCGTGCGCCAGGCCGTCAGCGAAGTGGAACAGGCGCTGGTCAACCTGGACAGCACCGCCGAACGCGCCGGCGACGCGCAAACCGCACTGCAAGGCTACCGCGCCAACTTCACGGCGGTGGACGACCGCTACAAGAACGGACTGGCCAGCCTGTTCGAGCTGGAGGACGCGCGCCGCACCCGTCTCGCCGCCGAGCAGACCGTCATCAATTTGCAGCGCGAACGCAGCGCCGCGTGGGTGGCGCTGTACCGCGCCGCCGGCGGCGGCTGGACGGCGCCGACAGCAACGAACGACAACGCACCGGCTGTCGCCGGCACCAACTAAAAAGACCACGACATGAAAAACTTTAAACTCAAACCCGTCGCCCTGGCCCTGCTGGCCGTCTTCGTCGTCGGCGGCATCGGCATGGCCGTGTACTCGCCCGCCACGCAAGCGGCCGACGAGAAAAAAGCCGAAGCGCCGAAAGCCGCGCTGACCGTCACCACCACCCAGCCGGTGGCCGCCAGCCTGCCGATCAAGCTGGCCGCCAACGGCAACGTCGCGGCGTGGCAGGAGGCCAGCGTCAGCAGCGAATCGAACGGCCTGCGGCTGACCGAAGTGCGGGTCAACGTCGGCGACGTGGTCAAGGCCGGCGACGTGCTGGCCGTGTTCTCGGCCGATACCGTCAACGCCGACCTGGCGCAGGCCAAGGCCGCGTTGCAGGAAGCCGAAGCCAACGCCGCCGACGCCGCCGCCAACGCGGCGCGCGCGCGCACCTTGCAAAACTCCGGCGCGCTGAGCGCGCAGCAGATCAGCCAGTACAACACCGCCGAGCAGACCGCCAACGCCCGCATCGCTTCGGCCAAGGCCGCGCTGGCGACGCAGCAGCTGCGCCTCAAGTACACCCGGGTGGTGGCGCCGGACAGCGGCATCATCTCGGCGCGCAGCGCCACCGTCGGCGCGGTCTCCGCGCCCGGCACGGAGCTGTTCCGCATGATCCGCCAGGGCCGCCTCGAATGGCGCGCCGAAGTGGTGGCGCAGGATCTGCACAACCTCAAGCCCGGCACCAGCGCCATCGTCAAGGCCGCCAACGGCAGCGAGTTGACCGGCAAGGTGCGCATGATCGCGCCGACCGTCGACCTGCAGACCCGCTCCGCGCTGGTCTACGTCGATCTGCCGACCGCCGCCGGCGGCGGCAAGGACGCGCCGTTCAAGGCCGGCATGTTCGCCAGCGGCCAGTTCGAGCTGGGCACCTCGCAGGCGATGACCGTGCCGCAGCAGGCGATCGTGGTGCGCGACGGCTTCAGCTTCGTGTTCCGCCTCAACGCCGACCAGCATGTCAGCCAGATCAAGGTCACGCCCGGCCGCCGCCTCGGCGACCGCATCGAAGTGCTGGGCGGCCTGACCGCCAACACCCAGGTGGTGGTGCGCGGCGCCGGCTTCCTCAACGACGGCGACCTGGTGAACAAGGTCGCCGAGACCGCGACCGCAGCGGCAGCCGCAGCGCCGGCCCGCGCCAAGTAAGGAAACGCCATGAACTTTTCCTCCCTATCGATCAAGAATCCGATCCCGGCGATCATGCTGTTCGCCTTGCTGACGCTGGCCGGCTTCATGGCCTACAAGGCCAATCCGGTGCAGGACTTCCCGGACATCGAACTGCCGATCGTCACCATCACCGCCACCTTGGACGGCAGCGCCCCGGCGCAGCTGGAGACCGAGGTGTCGCGCAAGCTGGAAGACTCGGTGGCCACGCTGCAAGGCGTGAAGAACATCTACACCACGGTGCTGGACGGCGTCTCGACCACCACCGTCGAATTCATCCTGGAGAAGAACATCTCCGACGCGGTCAACGACGTGCGCGACGCGGTGGCCCGGGTCAAGGCCGACCTGCCGGCCGAGCTGCGCGACCCGACCGTGACCAAGGCCTCGACCGCCGGCCGCGTGATCCTGACCTTCACCGCCGCCGCCGCGAAAACCAACGGCGAGCCGATGGACAACCAGGAACTGAGCTGGTTCGTCGACAACACCGTCGCCAAGCGGCTGCTGGCGGTGCCCGGCGTCGGCGCGGTCAAGCGCGTCGGCGGTGTGTATCGCGAGATCCGCGTCGAACTGGACGACGCCCGCATGGCGGCGCTGCGCGTCTCCGCGCTGGACGTCTCGCGCCAGCTGCGGCTGGTGCAAAAGGAAGCGCCGGGTGGACGCGGCGACGTCAGCGGCGCCGAGCAATCGGTGCGCACCATCGGCACCGTGCACACGGCGGCCGAACTGGCGGCGATGGACCTGCCGCTGACCGACGGACGCCGCGTGCGTCTCGACCAGGTGGCCACCGTCTCCGACACCGTTTCCGAACCGCGCGCGGTCGCGCTCCAGGACGGCAAGCCGGTGATCGGCTTTGAAATCTTCCGCACCAAGGGCGCCAGCGAAGTGGCGGTCGCCAAGGGCGCCCGCGCCGCCATCGAGGAACTGCAACAGGCCAACCAGAAAGTGGTGCTGGCCCAGGTCATCGACAACGCCTTCCCGGTCGAGGAAAACTTCACCGGCTCGATGGAGCTGCTGTACGAAGGCGCCGCGCTGGCGGTGCTGGTGGTGTTCTGGTTCCTGCGCGACTGGCGCGCCACGCTGGTCGCCGCCGCCGCGCTGCCGCTGTCGGTGATGCCGGCCTTCCTCGGCCTGTACCTGTTCGGCTACACGCTCAACACCGTCACGCTGCTGTCGCTGGCCCTGGTGGTCGGGGTGCTGGTGGACGATGCCATCGTCGAAATCGAAAACATCGAGCGCCACCTGCGCATGGGTAAAACTCCGATGGAGGCGGCGATGGAAGCGGCCGACGAAATCGGCATGGCGGTGATCGCCACCACCTTCGCGCTGGTCGCGGTGTTCCTGCCGACCGCCTTCATGGGCGGCGTGCCCGGCCTGTTCTTCAAGCAGTTCGGCTGGACCGCCGTGATCGCGGTGCTGGCGTCGCTGGTGGTGGCCCGTCTGCTGACGCCGATGATGGCCGCCTACATCCTCAAGCCGGCCGTGCACCGCGAAGAAAAAGACGGCGTGATCATGACCCGCTACATCGCGCTGATGCGCTGGTGCCTGACGCACCGCTGGATCACCGCCGGCGCCGCCGCCGTGTTCTTCGTCTGCTCGATCATGCTGGTGGGCCTGCTGCCGACCGGCTTCGTGCCGGCGGCGGACCGCTCGCAAACCCAGATCAACCTGGAACTGCCGCCCGGCTCGACGCTGGCCGAAACCAGCGTGGTCGCCGAGCGCGCGCGCCAGGCCGCGATGCAGGTCAAAGGCATCAAGGCGGTGTTCAGCTCCATCGGCGGCGGCTCCAGCGGCGACGCCTTCGCGCCCGGCGCGGCGGCCGAAGCGCGCAGCGCGGTGCTGACCCTGACCACGGTGCACCGCACCGACCGCAAGGAGTCGATGGCCGATATCGAAGCCGACATTCGCCACAAGCTGGACGCGATTCCCGGCGCCCGCTTCAAGGTCGGCCCCGCCGACAACGGCGTCAAGATGCAGCTGGTGCTGCGCTCCGAAGATCCGGTGGCGCTGAAGGAAACCGCGCAAAAGGTCGAGCGCGAAATGCGTACGCTCAAGGGCGTCGGCAACGTGCGCTCCAGCGCCTCGCTGGTGCGGCCGGAGATCATCGTCACGCCGGACTTCGCCAAGGCGGCCGACCTGGGCGTCACCGCCTCGGCGATCGGCCAGACCGTGCGCGTCGCCACCGCCGGCGACTACGACACCGACCTGACCAAGATGAACCTGCCGGAACGCCAGGTGCCGATCCGCGTCAAGCTGCCGGACGCGGTGCGCGCCGACCTGGAGGCCATCGGCCGCCTGACGGTGCCGGGCAAGAACGGCCCGGTGCTGCTGGCGACGGTCGCCACCATCACCATGGAAAGCGGCCCGGCGCAGATCAATCGCCTGAACCGCAGCCGCAACGTCACGCTGGAAGTCGAATTGGGCAAGCGCGCGCTGGGTGAGGTCAACGACGAAGCGCGCGCGCTGCCGACGATGAAGAACCTGCCGGCGTCGGTGAAGATCGCGGAACTGGGCGACACCCAGGAGATGGCGTCGCTGTTCGCCAGCTTCGGCATCGCCATGCTGATCGGCGTGTTGTGCATCTACTGCGTGCTGGTGCTGCTGTTCAAGGACTTCATGCAGCCGGTGACGATTCTGGCGGCGCTGCCGCTGTCGATGGGCGGCGCCTTCGTGGCGCTGCTGGTGACCGGCCAGGCGCTGTCGATGCCGTCGATGATCGGTCTGATCATGCTGATGGGGATCGTCACCAAGAACTCGATCCTGCTGGTCGATTATGCTATTCTGGCGCGCCAGCAGGGCATGGGCCGCTTCGAGGCGCTGGTCGACGCCTGCCACAAGCGTAGCCGTCCGATCCTGATGACCACCATCGCCATGGGCGCCGGCATGATGCCGCTGGCGCTGGGCTGGGGCGCCGACCCGAGCTTCCGTTCGCCGATGGCGATCGCCGTGATCGGCGGCCTGATCACCTCGACGCTTCTGAGCTTGTTAGTGATCCCGCCGGTGTTCACGCTGATCGACGACCTGGAACACCTGCCGGCGCGCCTGCTGCGCAAGCTGCGCCGCCAGCCGCCGGCCAAATCTGACGATCAAGGAGAACCGCATGAATTACGAAATAAAAGAACTGCCTGAAGTGCGCGTCGCCTACCTGCGCTACAAGGGCCCGTTCGGCCCGGCCGTGGGCGAGTTCTGGAAGGAAGTGTTCACGCCGTGGCAGAAGTCCAGGAACCTGCTGGGCAAGACCACCTACGGCGTGGCGCAGGACGACCCGAGCGTGACGCCGGCCAGCGAATGCCGATACGACGCCTGCGTCGAAGTGTCGGCCGAGTACCCGATCGTCGCGCCGGCCAAGGAAGCGACGATCGCGGCGGGCCGCTACGCGGTGGCCAAGTTCCGCGGCACCGGCAACCAGGTGCCGGGCGCCTGGGGCCTGTTCTTCGCCAAGATCCAGGAGGCCGGCATCTTCCGTCCGGCGCTGTGCTACGAGCGCTATCCGGCCGACTACGCGATGGATCCGGAGACCGGCGTGTTCGAAGCGGAGCTCTGCATCCCGGTCAACTAGGGCGCGGTCCATCCACCGCCCATGGCGCGGTACAGATCCACCGACGCGACCAGGATGCGCGTCTTCAGTTGCAGGCGCCCGACGTCGGCGTTGTATAACGTGCGTTGGGCGTCCAGCTCCTCCAGATACGAGGCGTAGCCATTGCGGTAGCGGTTGTGCGCGATGCGCAGCGTCTCGGCCGCCGTGGCGCGGCGCGCGTCGTTCTGCACCGCCTGTTCCTTCAAGCGGAAGATCGCGCCGATGCCGTTGTCGGTCTCGGAGAACGCCGTGCGCACCGCGCTCTCGTAGGCGAAGATGATCTGGTCGCGCTGCGCCGCCACCGCGTCGGTCTGCGCCTGCACCCGGCCGCCTTCGTAGACCGGCGCGGTCACCGCCGCCGTCAGCCGCCATAACGCCGTCGGCGCGTTCAGGAAGTCATGCAGCTTCAGATTCTGTATGCCACCCACCGCCGTCAGTTTGAATGACGGCAGCAGTTGGTCGCGCGTGGCCCGCAGGTTGGCGTCGACCGCCACCAGGTTCAATTCCGCGCGCGCGATGTCGGGCCGGCGCCGCAACAGCTCCGACGGCAGATCGGCCGGCACCGGCGGCGGATCCAGTTGCGCCAGTTCGGCGCCGCGCGCGACCGGGCCCGGATTGCCGCCGGTGAGGATGGACAGCGCGTTCTCCTGCTCGAAGATCGAGCGCTTCAACTGCGGCACCTGCTCGGCCGTGGTCTGGTATTCGGCCTGCGCCTGCAACCACTCCAGCCGCGAGCTGTAGCCGACGTCGAACTGTTTCTTCGCCAGGTCGCGCGATTCTTCGCGCAGCTTGAGCGTGGCTTCAGTCAGCTCCAGTTGCGCGTCCAGGCCGCGCAGGTTCAGATAGCCCGAGGCCACCGTGGCGGCGATCGACAAGGCCACCGCGTCGGCGTTGGCGCGTTCCGCCTGATAAGTGGCGACGGCGGCGTCGGTCGCCGCCGCCAGCCGGCCCCAGACGTCGATCTCGTAGCTGGCCTGGAATTCGGCCTGATAGACATTGGTCACGTACGGCACGCCGTTGTAGGCCAGTTGCCGCGTGCGGGTCGGGGCGCTGTCGACGAACACGTTGGGCTTTTGCGCCGCCGCCGTGGCGTCGATCTGCGCGCGGTATTGGGCGACGCGGGCGCGGGCGATGCGCAGGTCTCCGTTGTGTTCCAATGCCTTGGCCACCAGCGCCGTCAGGGCGGGATCGCCGAAGGTGGTCCACCATTCTTTTTCCACCGTCCCGCCGTGTGGGCCGGTGGCGGTGCGCCAGGCGGACGGCGTCTGCACCGTCGATGCGGGCGGCGGCGCCACCGTCGCGGCGCATCCGGCCAGCGCCAGCGCCGCCGCGAGGCGCGTCAACACCGTCCGGCATGTCATGGCTTGGCTCCGGACGCCGTGGCCGGCGTGGCAGGCGCGCGGCCGCCGTCGTCCAGCACCGACGAGGTGTCGATGCTGACGATCACCGACATCCCCGGCGCCAGCCGCCGCGCCTTGGCCTGGCCCGGATCGATGCGGATCCGCACCGGAATGCGCTGCGCGATCTTGACGTAGTTGCCGGTCGCGTTATCGGCCGGCAGCACGCTGAACTCGGACCCGGTGGCCGGCGAGATCCGCTCCACCTGCCCGGTCAGCGTCGCGCCGTCCAGCGCGTCGACCCTGAAGGTGGCGCTCTGCCCCACCTGCACATTGTTCATCTGCGTCTCCTTGAGATTGGCGATCACCCACAACTGCTTCGGCACCAATCCCATCAACTGCGCCCCGGTGTTGACGTAAGCGCCCTTGCGCACCGTGACCTGTCCCAACTGACCATCCTCCGGCGCGGTGATGCGCGTGTTGTCCAGGTCCACCTTGGCCGCCTTCAGCGCCGCCTCGGCGTTCGCCACCGCCGCCTCCAGCGACAGCTTGTTGACCGTCACCGACTGCACCTGCTGCTTCGCGATATCCAGACTGGCGCGCGCCTGCTGCACCGCCGCCGCCGTCTGCGCCAGCGCCGCCTTCGACGAATCCTGCTCGCGCAAGGACAGCGAGCCATCCGCCGCCAGCGAATCGACGCGCCGCAGATCCGCCTGCGACCGGGCCGACTGCGCCTGCGCGTTGGCCAGCGCGGCCTGATTCAACAGCACCCCCGCCGCCGCCGTGCCGCGCGCCTGCGCCCAGTTCTCCAGCGCCGCCTTCTGCGACGCCAATTGCGCCTGCGCCTGTTCGTAGCGCTGCTGGTAGATGCGGTCGTCGATCAGCGCCAGCAACTCGCCCTTTTGCACCAGCTGGAAATCCTGCACCTTGACGTCCACCACATAACCCGGCAGCTGCGTGCCGATCAGCGTCACCTGACCGCGCACCAGCGCGTTCTCGGTCGAGACGATGGCGCTGCTGAACGGCGGCAGCCGCCACGCATACAGCACGATCAGCACACCGACCAGCGCCACCGCCGAAAACGTGATCGCCGAAATGATCTGCGCCCGCCGGTCCGGCGCCGGCGCGCTGGGCGCGGACGCCGCCACGGCAGCCGCCGCGGCTGCGGCGGCCACCGCCGCCACACGGTTATCGGAGTTGGTCTTGTCGTCGGGAGTATTGGTAGACATGTGGGTCAGCGCGATCCGGAATTGTTGAGGGAGACATTGGCCATACCGGTCTGCGCGTTGTGCGCGGGCTTGGGCTGGCAGGTGACGCAGATCGACCACAGGTGACGCGCCAGCAGCCACGCCAGCGTCAGCAGCGCCACCAGGGTAATCATCAGGAACACATCGTTGTAGGCGAGGATGTTGGCTTCGCGCGTGGCGGCCGCCGCCAGATTCCCCAAGCCGCCGGACTGGATGCGCGCCGCCACCTGCGGATTGAGCGTGGTCAGGTTGTCGACCAGGATGCTGGAATGGTACTTCTCGCGCGCCACCTGGAAGGTGCCCACCAGCGCCGTGCCGAGCAGGCTGCCCAGCGTCTGCGTGATGCTGAACATGACCGAGAAGCTGACCAGGTTATTCGGCGCCGCGATCACCGCGCCGAAGCCCGACACGAACGTCGGCCCGATGAAGAAGGCGCCGCCGAAGCCGAGCAGGAACTGGCTGAGGTACAAGTCGGCGGGCCGCGTCAGGTTGGTCGAATCCGAATCCAGATAGGCGCCCAGCGCCATCACCGCCAGCGAGAACATCAGCTGCGCCGGGATGCGCGCCGGCGTGATCGTCAGCGCGCTGACCGTCATGCCGGCCACGGCGCCGACCATCACCACCCACCACAACACCATCATCTGGTCGTTCTGCAGGCCGAGCGCCTGCAGGAAGCCCACGGTACCGCTGGCCTCCGACTGCACCACGCGGATCAGCAGCACCGACATCGCCAGCCGCGCGATGTTGGCGTTGGTGAGCCAGCGCGTGTTGAGCAGCGGCCGCGCGCGGTTGTGCTCGACCAGCAGCGCGGCGGTGATCAGCACGATCGCCCCCGCCAGGCTGTAGCCGAGCCAGCGCGATTCCAGCCACCACACGGTGCGGCCCAGCGCCAGCACCGCCGACAGCAGCGCCACGCCCGGCGCGAACAGCGCGAAGGTGAGGAAGTCCATTTTCTCGAAGGCCTTGATGCGGTCGCCCGGCGGCAGCTTGAGCCACAGCACGCAGGCCAGCGACAGCAGCGCCAGCCCCAGCTCGAAAAAGTACAGGCCGCGCCATTCGCCGAACTCCATCAGCTCCGACGAAAACAGCCGCGCCATCGGGATCGCCAGCTGCGAGAAGCCGATGCCGAACACCACCGCCTTGAGCCGGTGCGGCGCCGGAAACGCTTGCAGCACGTAGTACAGTCCCAGCGTGGTCAGCGCCGCGCCGCTCATGCCGTGCGCGGCGCGCACCGCGATCGCCGACGCCAGGCCGTGCACGAACAGGTGAGCCACGGTGGCGATCGCGTACAGCACCAGGAACAATTCGGTGAACAAGCGCAGCCCGTACTGCTGGCGGAACTTGACCAGCAGCAGGTTCATCGAGACGTTGGCCATCACGTAGGCGGCCGGCAGCCACTGGATCTCGGCCGAATACACGCCGAGCGATCCTTGCAGGTACGGCAGGTTGACCGACACCAGCGCGTTGCCCAGGCCACCGGTGATGGCGACGATGAAGCCGACCACCAGGAAGGCCATGCGCTTTTCGAAGGTGTGAATGGGGCTGGACGGAGAGCCCGGCAACAGCGGGCGCTCGTGCGGCTGCCAAACCTGTGGGGCATACACGTCCATCTTCAACCAGTCCCGTAAAAAAATGGTATACCGAGCATACCACTCCGCAAGGCGGATTTGAACACTTTAGGGCTGGCCAAAAGGACAGGGGCGGCGTGGCGCCGCCCCCGGGTATTACAGCGCCACGCCGTCGGTCTCGCGCTTGAAGTCGCGATGGCCGGCCAGCGCCGCCTTGAACTGCTCCAGCGCCGCATCGACCGCGCCGGCGTCCACCATCCACAGCGCCGCGTCGGCCGTGCCGTCCTCCAGATCGCCGGTCAGGCCGACCTTGAGCAACAGCTCCTTGCCCGAACCGATGGCCAGGATAGGCTTGCAGTGCAAGTGCTGCTGGCGGATGAAGTCGAGCGCGCCGGCGTCGCGCGACAGCATCGCCGCGCTGGTGTCGCCGTCGGCCACGATCACCGCGTCATACAGCACCGGCGGGCCGGCTTCGATCGAGATCTCGATGTCGATCCGGCTGCCGTCGGCCGCCGCCAGCTGGCCCAGTTGCGGCGCCACCACGCGCGGCACCGCGCCGGCCGCCAGCAGGTCGGCGTACACCGCCTTCAGGCTGACCGCGTCGACGCCGTGTCCGGCCAGGATCGCCACCTTGCGCGTCTGGATGCCGACGCTGCCCGGCCGCGACAGCAGCGACAAGGCGGGCGACGGCTCGTAATGCGGCGCCGGGTCGTCGGTCGCCAGCGGCATCGCCGGCGGCACGGCGAAGCCCAGGCCGTCGGCCACGCCTTCGGCCAGGATCGGATCGACATTGGCCAGCATCGACACCAGGCGCTGGCGCACGGCCTGCGTCTGCACCCGGCTCAATTCGAAGCGGAAGGCGTTGACGATGTGGGTCTGCTCGGCCGGGGTCTGGCTGATCCAGAACAGGCGCGCCTGCGCATAGTGTTCGGCGAACAGTTCAGGCTTGCCGCGCACCTTGTCTTCCGGTGGCTGCGGCGAACGACTGGCCGCCGTGGTGAAGCCCGCCATGCCGGCCTGGAACGGACAGCCGCCACCCAGCGAATTCGGCTCGTACGCCACGCGGCCGCGCGGAATCGACTGGCGGTGCATGCCGTCGCGCTGGTTGTTGTGCACCGGCGCGATCGGCGCGTTGATCGGGATCTCGTGGAAATTTACCCCGCCCAGGCGGCTGATCTGCGTATCCAGATACGAGTGGATGCGCCCTTGCAGCAGCGGATCGTTGCTGAAGTCGATGCCCGGCACGATGTGCGCGGTGCAGAAGGCCACCTGCTCGGTCTCGGCGAAGAAGTTGTCCGGGTTGCGGTTCAAGGTCATCTTGCCGACCACGCGCAGCGGCACCAGCTCTTCGGGAATCAGCTTGGTCGCATCCAGCACGTCGAATGGGAATTCCTCAGCCTGTTCCTCGGTGAAGATCTGCAGCGCCAGTTCCCATTCCGGATAGGCGCCGGCCTCGATGGCTTCCCACAAATCGCGGCGGTGGAAGTCGGCGTCGGCGCCGGTGATCTTGGCCGCCTCGTCCCAGACCAGCGAGTGCGTGCCGCCCACCGGATTCCAGTGGAATTTGCAGAACACCGCGACGCCTTCGGCGTTCACCAGGCGGAAGGTGTGCACGCCGAAGCCCTGCATGGTGCGGTAGCTGCGCGGGATGGCGCGGTCCGACATCTGCCACATCAGCATGTGGGTCGATTCCGGCATCAGCGAGGCGAAGTCCCAAAAGGTGTCGTGCGCGCTGGACGCCTGCGGGATGGCGTTGTTCGGCTCCGGCTTGACGGCGTGGACCAGGTCGGGGAATTTCATCGCGTCCTGGATGAAGAACACCGGGATGTTGTTGCCGACCAGATCCCAGTTGCCTTCGTCGGTGTAGAACTTGACGGCGAAGCCGCGCACATCGCGCACGGTGTCGGCCGAACCGCGCTCGCCGGCCACGGTCGAGAAGCGCACGAACACCGGAGTGCGCTTGCCGGCCGCCGCGAACGGCGCGGCGCGGGTGAGGTCGCTGAGGTCGTCGTAGCTTTCGAAGTAGCCGTGCGCCGCCGAGCCGCGCGCGTGCACCACGCGTTCCGGGATGCGTTCGTGGTCGAAGTGGGTGATCTTTTCGCGCAGGATGAAGTCTTCAAGCGCGGTCGGGCCGCGCAGGCCGACCTTCAGCGAGTTCTGGTTGTCGGCGACCGGCACGCCCTGGTTGGTGGTCAGGCGCTGGCCGCCGCCGTCGGCGCGGACGCGGTCCAGGTCACCGGCCGGGCACACGCCCACCGGCGGCACGCCGGCGCCGACCTTCGGCGAGGCGACGGTTTCGGCGGCGGTGCTGGCGGTGGCCGACGGATGCGGCACCGGACAGGTCTGCCCCGGCTGCGGCGTGCGCGCGGCGTCGCCATGCTCGCCGGCCTTGTTGGCGTTGTACGACATGCCCTTGGCCAGCGCCTGGCCCGAGGCGACTTTGTCCAACAGCGCCTGGCGCGGCGGCGTGTCCTGTCCCAGGCTGTTCGGTGGCGGCGCGGTGGATGGTCCGGCCACGGTGCTCAATACGGAACCGGCCCCCATGATGGAGGCCGGCGTTTTCTTAGAAGAGGTCATATAGTTTCCTTGGGTCGAACGGCGCCCGCGCCGAAGCGCCGCCGTTCGCAGCACTGCCGGTCGGGCTGGCGGGTGTTTTATTTCGTGCTGCGCGAGCTCAGCAGCTTCGACAGGCCATAGCCTGCGGCGGCTGCGATCAGCACCGAGATGGCTGGGCTGGCGCGGACATGGCTACGGCCCGATTCGGCCAGCTTGGTGTAGCTTTCGGCCACTTGCTTGCTGCGTGCGGCCAGGCGGTCCGAGGTGCTTTCCACCGTGTCGGCGACTTTGTCGACGCCGGTGTGGGCGGCGGCGGCGGCGCGGTCGGTTGCCGGTGGGATCTTATCGGCGACTTTGTCGATGGTGGCGTGCGCATCCGAGCGCAGGTCTTTGCCGATTTGGGTGACGCCGTCGCGGGTGGCGTTGATTTTGCTGTCGATATTGTTTTCCATGATGGTTCCTCTCGTAAGTTTGTAAGAACTGCAAGTACTACGATAGGCCCATCAACCATGCTTGACCGTGCGGGACCTAACAAAGAACCACTATGTGAATTGACACACGGACAGACCAGCGATTCAGGAGGATGCTGGGAGTCATCAAATTACTGTTCAGGAGAGCGGCATGTTTCCCATCTCATCGACCGCGCTGTCGGCGCCGCAGATTCCACTGGTAACGCCCATCAACGAGACGCCGCCGGTCAACAGTGCGACCGTGACGCCGGTCGGTTCGGCGCTGGACGCGCCGGCGCCGGCGTCGGTGCAGATCGACCTGTCGCCGGTTGCAAGTTTCTTGCTGACAGTATCCCAATCGCAGCAGCAACTAACTCAGTTGCAGGCGGCCATCGCCAACGGTGCCGATCCGCAGGAGGCGGCGCGCCGTGCGGCAACGTTGAATGAGACCACGCAAAATGTGGTGAATGCGTTCAACCTGTTGCCGGGGGTCGATTTCAATCAGGCGCAGCCGCAGAGCGGTTCGCTGCTCAACAGTTTGGTGCAGAGCTTGACGCAGCAGAGCGCCACCAGCACCGCGTCGCAGCAGCAGAATCTGGCGCAGATCGGCCTGACCTTGCAGCCGCCGTTGCTGTCCGACGCGACCGGCGGGCTGTCGCTGGACAATGAGGTGTTGCGGGCGTCGTTCAACACCGATGGCCAGCGCACCACGTCGACGCTGCAAAATACGCTCGACACCTTCAACGATCTGGCGACGCAGTTCGCCGAGCAGCTCAGCGCCGCCGGCAGCGCGCAACTGCCGGGCTTCGGCGCCGCGCAGCAGTCGGCGTTGACGCCGGCCGACCTGGCCGCCAACGCCCGGCTCGATCTGGCGCGGGCGGAGATCGACAACCTGGTGCAGCTACCGCTGCCGACCAGCGGCGCCGACCGGCTGGCGGCGCAGCGCGCGGCGCTGGAGCAGCCGGCCGCCACGCTGAATCCGCAAACGCCGTCGCCGATCGTCAATCCGCTGCAAGCGTCCACCGCCGAAGTCATCGCCGCGCAAAACGCCGAGGCGGCGCGCAGCGCCAATGCGGCCGATGCGGCCGACAGGCAAGCCGCGTTCAATCCGCTGAGCGCGGCCAGCGCCGCCGACGCGGCCGACCCGACGAATCCGCAAAATCCGCTCAACTCCACGAACGCCGCCAACGCGCCGAACACGCCAAACGCCGCCGACGCAGCGACCACACAAGCCAACGCGGCCACGCAAGCAGCACAGGCCAGCGCCACGACGCAAGCGGCGCAGGCTAACGCCACGACGCAAGCCGCGCAAGCGGCGCAGGCCAACGCCACGACGCAGGCCACGCAAGCAGCGCAGGTCGGTGCGGCGACGCAGGCCGCGCAAGCAGTGCAGGCCGGCGCCACGACGCAGGCAGCGCAGGCAGCCCAAGCCGACGCCGCAGCACAAGCCGCGCTGGCAAGCCAGGCTAGCGGCGCGGCGCAAACGTCCACGCAAGCGAGCGCCGATGCAGCCCGCGCCGCCACGCTGACGACCGCGCAATCGGTCGAGCAATCAGCCGCCGACACCACCCAGGCGGCCGCACAAACGAGCGCTCAATCGAGCGCCGACGCGGCGCGCGCCACGGCGGCGGCGCAGGCGGCGCGGCAGCAGTCGACGTCGGGGCTGAGCGCGGCCACGGCGGCCGGCTCGCAAGCGGCGACGCAGGCAGCGGTCGCGCAGAACGCCGCCGCAGCGGCTGCGGCCAACCAGGTCGACGCCAGCCAGGCGCCGAACGTCGCGGCCAGCGTGGCCGCCGCCAACGCCGCCTCCAGCGCGGCGGCATCGCAAGCGCAGGCGGCGCAAAGCGCGGTCGACGCCCTGTCGGCGCAGAACGCTGCGGCCAACGCCGCCGTGGCGCAAGCGCGCGCCGCGCAGGCCAACGCCGCCACACCGGAAGCGGCCAGCGCCGCCGCAGCCATCGTCGCGCAACAAGCCGGCGCGGCGCAGGCCACCGCCAACAATCTGGCCGCGGCAAACGCCGCCGCCGCCGCCGCGACCCAACAAGCCGCAGCCGCAGCCGGCGCCGCCCAGCAAGCCGTGACCGCCCAACGCGCCGCAACCGCACAACAGGTCGCTGCGGCGCAACAAACCGCGACCGCGCAGCAGTCCACCGCCGCCCAGCAAACCGCCATTGCAGAACAGACCACCGCCGCACAGCAGTCGGCCCTGACCCAGGCCACGGCGGTGCAGGACGCCGCCGTCCAGGCCTCGGCCGCGCAGCAAGCCGGCGCGGAGCAGACTGCTGCCCAGCAGGCCGTGGCGCAAAATACCGCCGCACAGAACGCGGCCGAACAAGCCAACGCCGCCCAACTCGCCGCCGCGCAGGCTGCGGCCCGCGCCCCGACCGATCCACTGCGCGCCAATCCCGCGCTGGCCGCCGCCATCGCCGCCTACAACATCAACGACCCCGCCATCCTGGGCGCCAACGCCCGCGCCGCCCAGACCACGACCAGCGGCATCCCGCGTGTGGCCGCCGTCGGCGCCGCGACCCGGGCACGCGGCATCTAACAACGGGGTCAAGTCTGACATTCGTACACGGGCTCTACCGTAGCGGTCGCTACGGTAGAGCCCGTGTACGAATGTCAGACTTGACCCCGTTGTTGCGCTTGACCCCGTTGTTGCCGGAACCGACCCCGTACGCCATAATCGGCCCATGTTCACATCCCAGCCGCCACTGAAAACATGGACCCTGCCGGCCATCCTGCTGCTCCTGACGCTGTTCGGCGCCGCCGCGCCGCCCGCCTCGGCCGCCGGCCCCAGGACCGTGCCGCTGCTGATCGGCGACCAACTCGATGAACAAGGCAAGCCGCGCCCCCTCAACGGCGCCCGGCTGCAACTGATCGACGCGCTGCAGCGCGAACTGAACGTGGTGTTCGAGGTCCACATGTACCCCTGGGTCCGCGCCGAACGCTACGCCCTCGACGGCGCCGGCCTGATCTTCGGCCTGCCGAAAACCGACGAACGCCTGCGCACCCTGCGCTACTCCGAACCCGCCTCGCACCGCAAACTCTGGCTGGTGACCCGCAGCGACGCCACCTTCAAATTCAACACCCTGGACGACCTGCGCGGCAAGACCCTCGGCATCGTGCGCGGCTACAGCTACGGCGAGGAATTCGACCGCGCCCGCGCCATGCAGCTGTTCCGCACCGACGAGGACATCTCCTCGCGCGGCACCCGCCTGACCCGGCTGATGCTCAAGCGCGTCGACGCCGTGCTGCTGTTCCAGCCCAGCGCGCAAACGCCGCGCGAGATCGAGACCGACCTCGCCGCCTTCATGGCGCCGCGCCTGCGCGCCATCGGCGCCGCCGCCAACGCCGGCTTCAGCGTGCTGCCCAAGCCGCTCGACACCGACACCAGCCAGTATTTCGCCATCGCCCGCGCCAAGGACGACGGCATCATCGACCGCATCAACGCCGCGCTGCCGCGCATCCAGCAGCGGCCGCCGAATTAAATTCTGAACCGGGGGCGTTTGAAGCCCCAACTCGCACGATAATATTCTGCGTTTTTGGCGATAATCACGCATCGTTGCACCACTCAAGTCATCAGGAGACCGCATGAAATTGAAGCTCACCGCCGCCGCCCTGGCGCTGCTGGCCGCCGCCGGCGCCCAGGCCCAGGATACCGTCGTCAAGATCGGCCACAGCGGCCCGCTGTCCGGCGCCCAGTCGTTCTCCGGCAAGGACAATGAAAACGGCGCCCGCCTGGCGGTGGAGGAGCTCAACGCCAAGCCGCTCACCGTGGCCGGCAAGAAGCTGAAATTCGAACTGCTGTCCGAGGACGACCAGGGCGATCCGAAGGCCGGCATGGCCGCCGCCCAGAAGCTGGCCGACGCCGGCGTCAAATACGTGGTCGGCCCGTACAACTCGGGCGTGGCGATCCCCGCCTCGCGCGCCTACAACGACGCCGGCGCGCTGGTGGCCACCGTCGCCACCAATCCGAAGATCACCCAGCAGGGCTACAAGGGCCTGTTCCGCGTCAACGCCAGCGACTCGCAGCTGGGCTCCAAGATGGCGCTGTACGCCGCCAATGAGCTGAAGCTCAAGAACGTCGCCGTGATCGACGACCGCACCGCCTTCGGCCAGGGCGTGGCCGAGGAATTCAAGAAGCAGGCCAAGGCCTCCGGCATGACCGTCGCCGGCCACGAGTTCACCAACGACAAGGCGTTCGACTTCACCTCCATCCTGACCAAGCTGAAAACCAAAAAGGTCGAGGCGATCTTCTTCGGCGGCTACGCGCCGCAGGCCGCGCCGATGGCGCGCCAGATGAAACAGCTGGGCATCACCGCCAAGCTGCTGGGCGGCGACACCATCTGCACCGCCGAAATGGGCAAGCTGGGCGGCGACGCGGTCGGCGACAATGTGCTGTGCTCGCAGGGCGGCGGCATCCTGGAGAAGGCGTCCAGCGGCCCGGCCTTCAAGGCCAAGTTCAAGGCCCGCTTCAAGCAGGACGCCGACGTCTACGCCGCAGCCTACTACGACGCGACCATGCTGTACGCGCAGGCGATGCAGAAAGCGAATTCGATCGATCCGCAGAAAGTGGCGGCCGTCATCAGCGCCGGCGCGTATCAAGGCGTGGCCGGCAACTATGCCTTCGACGCGCGCGGCGACATGAAGCAATCGCCGGTGACCATCTTCACCTTCAAGGCCGGCCAGCCGGTTCCGCTGACGAGTTATTAAGCAGCGTGATCAGGCAGTCGAACGCTTGCCGGGCGCCCCGGCAGGCGTCCTCGATCTGCTCCGGCATGCTCACCGCGCCGCGCAGGCCGGCTAGGAACTGCTGCCAGCGCGGACCGGGCGAACCCTCGCCGCGCAGATAGCCCAGCGGATGCGGCGCCAGCCGCTGCGCCAGCCGCTTGTACAGCACCGCGCCGCCCAGCTGCGATCCCTCGATCACATACGCCACGCCCCAACGGTAGGCCGCGCCGCCGTCGTCCGGCCAGCGCACCTCCGCCCCGTTCACAAGGGACGGCATGCCGGCCAGCGCCGGATGCGCCAGGTCGGCGCGGATCAAGCCGAGATAATCGCGCCGCGCCAGCGTCGCCTGCGGCCCGCCTCCGGCCGGATCGCCATCCCGGTCCAGCCACTGCTGGATCGGCGCCAGCCACGCCTCCAGCAGCCGCAGATGATCGTGGTAGGCACGCAGGTCCGGCGCCTCCGCCGCCAGCGGCGTGCGGCTATCCAGTTCGGCGTGGCGTTGCGCCGTGGCTTGCCGTAAGGCGGTCAAGACATCCAAAATAATTCCCATATCTCACTAAGTGTGTCGATTCTACACATCCGTGCGGCAACGCGCGCACGGCGAGCATCCGTGCGCTACGGAATGATGAGGCTCCTGTAGAATTTTGTCCAAGACACCTAGCGATATCTTATGAACGAGACCCAATCCCAAAACTGCTCCGTGCTGCTGATCGACGACGAAGCGATGGCCGAGGACCTGATCGGCTACCACATGACGCGCCAGCCCGGCATCCGCCTGCGCTACGACCGCCGCGCCGAACTGGCGGTGTCGCTGTGCCGCGACAGCGCCGCCACCGTGGTGCTGGTCGATCTGCGCATGCCCGGCGCCGACGGTTTCGACGTGATCCGCATGCTGCGCGCGCAGCCGGACACCGAGCACGTGCCGATCGTGCTGCTGTCGTCCGAGGACGACGCCGACATCAAGGCGCAGGCCTTCGCACTGGGCGCCAACGACTATCTGGTGAAATGGCCGGAGGCGCGCGAGCTGGAGGCGCGCATCCGCTATCACAGCGCCGCCTATCTGACGCTGCTGCAACGCGACGCCGCCTTTCGCGAACTGCGCCAGCGCGAGGAGGAACTGCGCGTCAGCCAGGCCGCCCTGCAGCAGGCGCAGAAGATGGAGGCGATCGGCCAGCTGACCGGCGGCGTGGCGCACGACTTCAACAACGTGCTGCAGATCATCAGCGGCAACCTGCACTTGCTGCGGCTGGTCGGCAACGTCAGCCCGCAGGGCAAGGCGCGCATCGAGAACGCGCTGGCCGGCGTCGACCGCGGCGCGCGGCTGGCGGCGCACCTGTTGGCGTTCGCGCGCCGCCAGCCGCTGCAAAGCGCGGTGGTCGACCTGACCCCGGTGCTGGCCGACATGGACGACATGCTGCGCCGCGCGCTCGGCCCGCGCGCCGTGGTCGACACCGACATCGCCCCCCAGCTGTGGAACACCGAGGTCGACACCGGCGGCTTGAACAACGTGATCCTGAACCTGGCCATCAACGCCCGCGACGCCATGCAGGGCGAAGGCAAGCTGACCATCCGCGCCCGCAACCTGGCCGCCGGCGCGCCGCAGCTGAGCCACATCGGCGAAGGCGATTGCGACTACATCCTGATCGAAATCGCCGACACCGGCAGCGGCATGCCGGAGGACGTGGTGCTGCGCGCCTTCGAACCCTTCTTCACCACCAAGCCGACCGGCCAGGGCACGGGCCTGGGCCTGAGCATGGCCTACGGCTTCGTCAAGCAATCCGGCGGCGAGATCGCGCTGCAAAGCGAAGTCGGCGTCGGCACCTGCGTGCAGATCTTCCTGCGCCGCAGCGAGCACGCGGCGATCGCGGAAGCGCCGACACCGACGCCGGCGCTGATCGGCGGCGTCGAGACCATCCTGGTGGTGGAGGACGAGGAAGCGGTGCGCACCGCCACCGTGGACTTGCTGACGACGCTGGGCTACCGGGTGCTGAGCAGCGACGACGCCGGACAGGCCATGGACCTGATCGACGGCGGCGCCGAGATCGACCTGCTGTTCACCGACGTCATCATGCCGGGCCGCGTCAGCAGCCTGGAATTGAGCGAGATGGTGTTGCGCCGGCAGCCGAACGCCAAGGTGCTGTTCACCTCCGGCTACGCCGAAGGCGTGCTGTCGCACGACGGCAAGCTGCTGCCCGGGGTGCACCTACTGCAGAAGCCTTACAACGCCGAGACCCTGAGCGCGCGCATCCGCCACCTGCTGCGGCAGCACAGTTCCACTAGCGCGGCTTGATGTAGCGCTGCGATCCCGGCGGCGGCTCGTTGAGCACCGCCCAGAAGATCCCCAGGTCGGAGATGGCGCGCACGAATTCGCTGAAGTCGACCGGCTTGACCACATAGGCGTTGACGCCCAGTTCATAGCTGCGGATCAGGTCCTGCTCTTCCTTCGACGACGTCAGCATCACCACCGGCATGCTTTTCAACTGCGCTTCGGCGCGGATCTCCGCCAGCACTTCCAGCCCGTCCACTTTGGGCAGCTTCAGGTCCAGCAGCACCACCGCCGGATTGCCCTGCTCGCGGCTGGCGTAGGCGCCGCGCCCGTGCAGGTAGTCGAGCGCGTCGGCGCCGTCGCGCACGATCACGACTTCATTGGCCAACTGGCTGCGCTCCAGCGCGATCAGCGTCAGTTCAAGGTCATTGGGATTATCTTCCACCAGCAGGATGGGCTTTAACATGGACCGCCTCAAGCAATTTCTATCGAATCGGGAATTGTAAACGAAAAGGTGGCGCCTTCGCCCGGCACCGAGTTGGCCCAGACGCGGCCGCCGTGGCGCTCGACGATGCGGCGCACATTGGCCAGGCCGATGCCGGTGCCGTTGAAGTCCTCCATGCGGTGCAGCCGCTGGAACACGCCGAACAGCTTGTGCACGTAGTCCATATTGAAGCCGACGCCGTTGTCGGCGATATGGAAGGCGGTCTCGCCGGGCAGCCGTTCGCTGTCGATGCGGATCACCGCCGGATCGTTCTGGCTGGTGAACTTGACCGCGTTCGACAACAGGTTGTACAGCGCCAGCTGCAGGAAGGCCGGATCGGCGATCACCTCGGGCAGCGACGCGACGCGCCACTCGACGTGGCGCGCGGCCAGGTCGGGGCCGAGCTTGTCGATGCAGCCGCGCACCAGGTCGTCCATGCCGATGCGGCGCGGCCGCAGCGCCGCGCGGCCCATCTGCGAAAAACTCAGCAGGTCGTCCACCAGCTTGCCGGCCAGCCGCGCCGAGTCCTTGATGTTGGCCAGGAAGCGCTGGCGCCGCTCCGGGTTGTCGCCGCCGGCGGTCTCCATCAACAGGTCGGAGAAGCCGACGATGTGGCGCAGCGGCGCGCGCAGGTCGTGCGACACCGAATACGAGAACGCCTCCAGCTCCTTGTTGGCGCGGCCCAGCTCCTCGGCCAGGTCGGCCATCTGTTCGGCGCGTTCCAGCGCGATGCCGAGCAAGGCGGTGCGGAACTCCAGCGCCAGTTCCAGCTCGCCCTCGTGCCACGGCGCGCTGGTGCCGTGGATGGTCTCGCGCCAGATGTTGAAGCTGGTGCGCGGCGTCAGCTGCGCGGCTTGCTGCTGCTTGCCGTCCGGGCGGCCGGCCCAGTCGATGCTGTATACATGCTCGGGACGGAACCACAGCAGGTAATGCTGGTGGATGCGCGAGATCGGCATCGCCATCAAGCCGCTGGCCGACGCGGTGAAATCCGCCGCCGGCGCATAGCGTTCGCTCAGGTGCGCACTGTGGAACAAGTCGTCGTGGGCGTTGGCGCTGAGCCAGTCCACCAGGGCGCGGATCTGCTGGTCGCCCGGCGTGTCGCCGAAAGTGATCAGGCGTTCGTCGACCACGATGGCGACGCCGCCGGCGCGGGCGAAGCGCAGCAGCTCGGGCAGCACGCTGCGCAGGTTTTCGATGAAGTCGGCGCCCTGCGTCAGCCCGCCCAGCAGGCCGACCATCACGCGCCGCACTTCGAGGCGGAATTGCAGTTCGTCGGCGTCGGCGCGGTTCTTGACGTGCAGCGACAGGATCTGGCCCAGCTGTTCGCACACGGTGCGCTGGTGGAAGCCGACCATGCGCGGCGCGGCGTCGTGGCAAGAGATCAATCCCCACAGCTGGCCCTTGACGATCAGCGACACCGACATCGACGCCAGCGTGCCCATGTTGCGCATGTATTGCAGGTGCACCGGCGAGACGCTGCGCAGCGCGGCGAACGACAGGTCGTTGGCCTTGCCGCTCAGCGGATTTTCGGCCGGCACCAGCCGTGCCGGGGTGTAGCCGGCGTCCTGGATCAGGCGGATGCGGTTGGCCACATACAGCTCGCGCGCCTGGCTCGGGATGTCGCTGGCGGGGAAGCGCTGGCCGAGATAGCTGTCGTAGCCTTCGGCCAGGCATTCGGCCAGCACGGTGCCGTGGCCGTCCTGGTCGAAGCTGTACACCAGCACCCGGCCGAAGCCGGTCAGCGCGCGGATCTCGGCGGCGGCCAGCCGGCTCAGTTCCTCGATCGCATCGGCGTCGCTGATCTTGTTGAGGAAATCGCCGACCAGTGGATACAGCTGCTGCACGTCGGCGGCGCGGCCGCGCGCCGGCTCGAACTCCAGGATCAGCAGTGCGTCGTAGGCGTGGGCCAGCACGTCGAAGACCTCGCCTTCCAGACTGACGCCGGCGATGTAGGCCGGGCGCTCGCGCAGCTGGCCGCCGCGCAGACCCGGCGTCAGCGCGCCGGCGGCGGCCTCGCCGATGATGTCGGCCAGCGGCCGGCCCAGCGCCTGCGCCGGCTGGATGCCGGTGAAGCCGGCCAGGTTGTCGCTGACCTGGACCACGTCCAGGCCGGCGTTCAGCGCCAGCAGGAAGCCGTGCGGCTGGATGCTGCCGGGCGTGCGGATCGGCTCGCGGTCGCAGGTCGCTATGTCGTCGGCTAGGCTGGCCTGTGGCATGGTGGTAGGGACGCGTCTATAGCGCCCGGGATTGGGAAAACCGTATGCTACCAATTACCCGGAGTTTATGCCGCACAAATCAATGCGCTGCGTCGTCCTTGTCGGCGTAGCGGGCGGCGATGGCCTGGAACTCCGGTTGCAGCCGCATGAAGGCGTCGTAGACGTCCGGGTCGAAGTGGCTGCCGCGTCCCTCGGCCATGATGTCGACCGCTTCCTGGTGGGTCTTGGCGGCCTTGTAGACGCGGCGGCAGATCAGGGCGTCGTAGACGTCGGCCACCGCCATCAGCCGCGCCGACAGCGGGATCGCCTCGCCGGCCAGGCCTTCGGGGTAGCCGCTGCCGTCCCATTTTTCCTGGTGCGAGTAGCTGATTTCCTTGGCGGTGTCGAGGAAGGGCACGCTGACGCCCAGCCGCTGCTCGGCCACCACGATGGCGTCGCGGCCCAGCGTGGTGTGGGTCTTCATGATTTCGAATTCGTCGAAGTCGAGCCGGCCGGGCTTGAGCAGGATGCGGTCGGGGATGCCGACCTTGCCGATGTCGTGCAGCGGCGCGGACTTGAACAGCAGTTCGACATAGCGCGGCGTCAGCGTGGCGGCGAAGCGCGGGTGGTCTTGCAGGTGCTCGGCCAGCACCTTGACGTAGTACTGGGTGCGCAGGATGTGGTTGCCGGTGTCGTTGTCGCGGGTTTCGGCCAGCGAGGCCATGGTCAGGATGGTGACGTCCTGCAGCGCGCGCACTTCGTCGGTGCGGCGTTCGATCTCGTGTTCGAGGAAGGCGTTTTTATCGCGCAGGAAGTCGGCCGAGGCTTTCAGCGTCAGGTGGGTGTGCACGCGCGCCAGCACGATCGGTGGGCTGATCGGCTTGGCGATGTAATCGACCGCGCCGAGATCGAAGCCGTGCTGTTCGTCTTCCACTTCGGCTTTCGCGGTCAGGAAGATCACCGGGATGTCGACCGTGGTGGGGTCGGCCTTCAGTTGGCGGCAGACTTCGTAGCCGTCCATCTCGGGCATCATGACGTCGAGCAGGATCAGGTCCGGGGCCTTGTCGCCGTGGGCGATCTTCAGCGCGCGGGCGCCGTTGGGGGCGACCTTGACGGTGTACAGATCCGACAGCAGGTCGCTCATCAGGTGCAGGTTTTCCGGGGTGTCGTCGACCACCAGGATCACGGGTTTTCGTGTGGCTTCGTTCATTGTGCTGGCTCGTTGGATGGGATTTCGGTGGCGCTGGTGAGGATGGCGAGGGCTTGTTCCATGTCGAAGTCGCCGACGGCTTGCTCCAGCTTGCGATAGTGTTGCGGGAACGCTGCGGAGAGCAGCGCGCCATGTTCCGTCAGGACGCGTTCGGCGCGGGCGTCGTCGTCGGCCAGCAGGGCGGCCAGTTCGCGCACCACGCTGTCGCGTTGTTCGGGGTCGACGTCGACCACGGCCAGCGCGGCTTCGGCCGGCAGGGCGGCGGTGATCGCGGACACTTGGGTGGCCAATGCGGCTTGCAGTTGCTTCAGCTGCGGTGCGAGTTGGGCCGTCAATGTGGCGGGGCTGGTGTCGCCGACGGTGGGCGGGGACAGTGCGTGTTCCAGTTCGCCGGCCAGGAATTGCAGCGCGCCGGCGCCGATGTTGCCGGCCAGGCCCTTGAGCGTATGCGCGCCGCGTTCGGCGCCGGCGCGGTCGCCGGCGGCGAGCAGAGCTTCGATCTGCAGCGCCGCGTCGCCCTGGTTGGCGACGAAGCCGCGCAGCATCGCCACATAGCGCGGCCGCTTGCCCAACACGCGACGCAGCCCGGCCACCATGTCGAGGCCGGGGATCGCTTGCGGGAACTCGTCCGCATCGGCGGCGTCGACGTCGGCACCGGCGGCACCGGCGGCGGCGGCGGCGGCGGTGGCGGCGCCGGCGGCGGGAGCTACGCCGGCAGCCAGCGAGCCACCAGCAGCAGCGACGACGCCAGCGCCGCCCGCCGCGCCGGCATCGGTGGCGCGAACGATCGTGCCCGCGACGGCGGCGATGGCGGCATTGCCAGTGCGAGTGGCCGCGTCCGCGCCCGCCGCGTCGCCGCCAGCGTCGCCAGCGTCGCGGGCGTCGGCGGCGTCGCGGGCGGCGTCGCGGACACGGGCGGCGTTGACGGCGTCGGCGGCGTTGGCGGCGTCGCGGGCATCAGCGGCGTTGGCGGCGGCGGCGTTGGCGGCGTCGGTGGCGTTGGCGGCGTTGGCGGCGTTGGCGGCGTCGCGGGCATCAGCGGCGTTGGCGGCGGCGGCGTTGGCGGCGTCGGTGGCGTTGGCGGCGTTGGCGGCGCCGGTGGCGTCGGTGGCGTTGGCGGCGCGAGTGGTGGCGTTGGTGGCGCCGGTGGCATTGGTGGCGATTGCTGCTGCGGGGCCCGCGCCGGCCAGCGTGGCGATTTGTTGCTGCGCGGGGTGGCGCGCCGGGATCCAGCGCAGTAATGCGCGCCACAGATCGTCCGGCTCGATCGGCTTGGTCACGAAGTCCACCATCCCCGCCTGCATGCACAAATCCCGATCCGCCTGCATCGCATTGGCGGTCATCGCCACCACCGGCAACGCATCCAGCGACGCGACCGCACGCAACGCCCGCGTCGCCTCCACCCCGTCCATCTCCGGCATCTGCATATCCATCAACACGATATCGTACGGCGCCCGCTGCGCCATCGCCACCGCCTCCGCGCCGTTGTTGGCGATATCCACCACCATGCCCGCATCGGCCAACAACTCCGCCGCCACCTGCTGGTTCAGCTCATTGTCCTCGGCCAGCAACACCCGCGCCCCATGAATGGTCGCCAGCGCATCCAGCGTGCTGACCGCCGCCGCGCGCGGCAACAAGCTATCGTCCGCCACCCCGCCCAGCAACCGTATCAAGGTATTCAGCAACACCGACGCATTGACCGGCTTGACCAGCAAATCCTCGATGCCCGCGCCGCGCGCCTGCTGCATCACCTCCTCGCGGCCATAAGCGGTCACCATCATCAAGCGCGGCGACGGCTCCAGCCCCAGCGCATGGATCCCGGCCGCCGTCTCGATCCCGTCCATGCCCGGCATCCGCCAGTCCAGCAGCACCGCCTCGACCGGCGCCCCGGCCGCCGCCGCATCGCGTATCATCGCGATCGCCTGCTCGCCCGACGACGCCATGCCGACCTCGAACCGCATGCTGCGCAACAAATCCGCGATCACGACGCGCGCGCTGTCGTTATCGTCCACCACCATCAAGCGCCGGCCGCGCAGATCCGGCGACGGCAGCAACGCCGGCCGCGCCCCCTGCCCGACCTCCAGATGCGCGGTGAACCAGAAGGTCGAACCCTTGCCGACCACACTCTCCACCCCGACCTCGCCGCCCATCAACTGCGCCAGCTTCTTGGAGATCGCCAACCCCAGGCCGGTGCCGCCGTATTTGCGCGTGGTCGACGCGTCGGCCTGCTGGAAGCTCTGGAACAGCTGCCGCATCTGCTCCTCGCTCAAGCCGATGCCGGTATCGCGCACCGCGAAATGCAGCAGCACGCGGCGCGCGTCGGACGGCGTGCTGCACACCCGCACCGTCACCGCCACCTCCCCGCTCTCGGTGAACTTGACCGCGTTGTTGGCGTAATTGATCAGGATCTGCCCCAAGCGCAGCGCATCGCCCACCAGCGACGTCGGCACATCCGGCGCCACATCGAACACCAGCTCCAGCCCCTTGGCGTTGACCTTGTCGCCGATCAGCGTCGCCAGGTTCTCCAGCAGCTGATCCAGCTCGAACGGCTGATTGTCGACCTGCAGCTTGTCGGCCTCGATCTTGGAAAAGTCCAGGATATCGTTGATGATCCCCAGCAGATGCTGGCCGGCGCGCTGTATCTTCTGCACATAGTCGTGCTGGCGCGGCGTCAGCCCGGTCTTCAGCGCCAGATGGCTCATGCCGATGATCGCGTTCATCGGCGTGCGGATCTCATGGCTCATGTTCGCCAGGAACAGCGACTTGCTGCGCGTCGCATCCTCCGCCGTCTGCTTGGCCGCGTTCAGCGCCTGCGCCGCCGTATGCTCGGCCGTGACATCGGCCAGATAACCGTTCCACACCTCGTCGTCCGCATGCTGATGCACGCAGGTGCAATGGATGTCGACCCAGCGCGACGCCACCAAGCCCTGCGCCCCGAACTCCACCCGCTGATGGATCGCCCAATGCTGGCGCGCGCTGTCGGAGATCTGCGCCAGCAGCCCGGCGCGGCCGTCCGGATCGAGCAGCGCGAACAGCATCGCCCCGTCGTCCAGCACATCGCTGGCCTGCAGGCCGGTGATGGCGGTGATCGCGGGACTCATGAAACGGAAGCGCGGCTGCCCGCTCGCATCCATCTGGAATTGGTACACCGCCACCGGCAGATTATTGGTGATCTCGCGCATGCGCCGCTCGTTCTCGAAACGCAGCCGGCGCGTGTTCTCGGCGGCGCGCGCGCGGCCGGTCACCACCGTCGCCAGCAGCCACACCGCCAGCATGCAGGCGACGCCCAGCGCCAGCTGGTTCCACAGCGGCAGCCACTCGGCCTTGTCCTGCAGCGCCACCACCCGCCACTTGCCGCCGTCGTCCGGCCAGGTCAGCTCGGTGGACTGCAGCGCGAACGCGCGGCCCTGGATGCGGGTGTGGTCGCGCGTGCCCAGTGGGAACGGCAGCGGCAACGGCCCCTGGCCCTCGAACAATTCGCCGAACTGCTTGTCCTTCTCCAGCTGCGCGCGGCGCACCGGCGCCAGCTGGCCGTCCATGGTGAACAGCCACTCGTTGCGGTTGGTCGCGAACACCACGCCGTCCGGCGACAACAGCAGCACCGGATCCTTGGTGCGCGCCAGGATGCGGTCGATCTCCGCCGCCGGCATCTTGATCGTGTAGACGCCGGCGATCGGCGTGTCGCGCGAATTGCCGCTGTAGATGGGCGCGGCGAAATACAGCCCGCGCTCGTGCGAATTGCTGCCGATGGCCGGATACACGTTGGCCTCGCCGGCCAGCGCGCGCCGGCTGTACGGCCGGTAGCGCAGGTTGCGGCCGATGCCGACCGCCTTGCCCTCCTTGTTCAGATAGGCGGCGGTGGTGCCGTCGCCGGCCAGCACGAACACGCTGTCGGCCGAGTATTGATCCAGCACGGCGGCGAAGTCCACGTGCAAGCGATAGGCGTCCGGCGCCAGCTCGCCGGTCAGCAGCAGCTTGACGCTGTCCTCCACCAATCCCATCAGGATGGCGCCGCCCATGACGCGGCCGTCGGTGCTGTCGATCTGAATCTGGCGCGTGATGTCGTCGGCGCTGGCCTTCAGGTCGCGCGCGTGCTGCTGGAACACCACCTGCCGCTGCACCAGCACCGCCGCCACCGCGACCGTCAGCGCCAGCGCGGTCCAGCGCAGATTCTGCTTGCTGAACAGGCGACGCTGGCGTGGCGCCGGCTGCGTGGTCGATCCATCGGAGTGTGGGTTCATGGCGCCTGGGAGCATGAAGATTTGTCAATTAATTATAGCGGATAATTCACGTACTTCCCCGCCGGCCATTTCTGTGTTTTACTTGACAAGCCCAACCCCGAGACGCCACCATGCCGCGCATGTCCCTCCGCCCCACTCTCCGCCTGCTGCTGTGCGCCGCGCTGGCCTGTGGCCACGCGGGCACGCCGCAGGCGGCGCCGCGACCGCTGGCCTTCACCGCCGTCGATTCGCTGGGCGCCGACAGCCGCGCCATCCTCTCCATCCTGCAGGACAAGCAGGGCTTCGTCTGGATCGGCACCATCGAGGGCGGCCTGTTCCGCCACGACGGCCACAAGCAGGTGCGCTACCTGAACGATCCGTCCGATCCGCGCAGCCTGCCCGGCGGCCGCGTCACCTCGCTGTACGAGGACGAAGCCGGCCGGCTGTGGGTCGGCACCGACGAAGGCATGGCGCGCTTCGACCCGGCGAGCAACGCCTTCACCCGCTACTCGCCGGTCGATCCGGCCGCCAACGTGCCGGCCAACGCCCGCATCGTGCGCCGCATCGTCTCCGACTACCGGGGCGGCATGTGGGTCGGCACCTGGGGCGGGCTGCACCACTTCGATCCGCGCAGCGGCCGCTTCGTCAGCCACGTCCACGACGACGCCAAACCGGACAGCCTGACCTACAACGACATCAACGCGGTCGCGGTCGACAACAAGGGCGGCGTCTGGGCCGCCACCTGGCCCGGCGGCATCGACTACCTGGCGCCGGGCGCCACCGGCTTCCAGCACTTCCGCGTCGACGATGCGGCCCAGCCCAATCCCAAGGCCAACGACGTGCGCGCGCTGTACTTCGACAGCGCCGCCACCTTGTGGATCGGCTCGGCCGACGGCCTGGTGACGTGGAAGGCCGGGCAGCCGTGGGAATCGAGGCAGGCCTTGCCGGTGCTGGCGAAACGCGTCACCGACATCGACGAGGACCGCGCCGGCGACATGTGGATCAGCACCCGCACCAGCGGCCTGCTGCGCTGGGACCGCGAGCGGCGCCAGTTCCAGAGCTACCGCCACCGCGCCGAGGACGCGCATAGCCTCAACAGCGACGCCATCAACACCACCATGCGCGACCGCAGCGGTACCATGTGGGTCGGCTCGCTGACCGATGGCGTCAGCCGCGCCAATCTGGGCAACCACGGCTTCGAACGCTTCGTCCCGCGCGACATCGACCCCGACTTCGTCAAGTCCAGCAACTTCGTGCGCAGCGTGGCGCCGGCCGCCGACAACCGCCTCTGGCTCGCGCTGGACGACGGCCTGGCGCTGTTCGACCCGGCCGAGCGCAAGATGGTGCGCAGCTACAAGGGCGACAACAAGCGTCCCGGCGCGCTCAGCTCCAACGTCATCTACAGCATGTACCAGGCGCCGGAGGGCACGCTGTGGGTGGGCACCTCGGAGGGCCTGAACCGGCTGGACAAGCCCGACGATCCGTTCAAGGTGATCCACTTCGGCAGCAAGACCACGGACTTCATCAACGCCATCGCGCCCGGGCGCGGCGGCGTCCTGTGGCTGGCCACCGGCACCGCGCTGCTGCGCTACGATCCCGCCGGCGGCGCGGTGCGGAGCTACGCCCACGATCCGCAGGACGCCGACAGCCGCAGCGTCGACGGCGCCACCACGGTGCTGGAGGACGGCGCCGGCCGCGTCTGGAGCGGCGAATTCTATCGCGGCGGCGGACTGGATATGCGCGATCCCGCGACCGGCAAGTTCCGCCACTTCCGCCTCGATCCGAACGACGCCGCAAGCCTGAGCAGCGACCGTGTCAGCAGCCTGCACCAGGACGGCGACGGCAGTCTGTGGGTCGGCACCTCCAAGGGTTTGAACCACATCACCCAGCTCAAGGACGGCAGCTACCACGTCAAGCGCATCGGCGATAAAAGTGAACTCGGCACCCGCCTGATCGAGGCGATCCGCTCCGACAGGAACGGCATGATCTGGGTCACCACGGCGGCCGGCATGAGCAAGATCGATCCGGTCTCGAACATCGTCACCGAGTACGCGGTGGAGGACGGCCTGACCGAAGGCTTCTACATGGACTCCGCCGCCAACAGCGGCAACGGCCTGCTGTACTTCGGCAGCAGCAGCGGCGTCACGGCGGTCAACCCGGCGATCCACAGCAGCGCCTCGCGGCCGCCGCAATTGGCGGTCACCGACATCCGCGTGCTGAACCGCTCGCTCGGCGGCAAGAACCCACCGCAGGACGTGCTGCTGCAAGGGACGCTGACGCAACCGCGTTCCCTGACGCTGCCGTGGATCGCCAACACCATCTCGATCGAATTCGCCGCGCTGCATTACGCCGAGCCGCGCCGCAACGCCTACACCTACTGGCTGGAAGGCTTCGACAAGGCGCCGGTGCAGGCCGACGCCGGCCATCCGGTGGCGACCTACACCAACCTGGCGCCGGGCAAGTACCGCTTCCACCTGCAGGGCACCAACAACAAGGGGGTGGCCAGCCGCGACGAGATCGTGCTGCCGATCACCATCACGCCGCCGGCGTCGCAGACCTGGTGGGCGCGCGCCGCGCTGGCGCTGCTGGCGCTGGCGCTATTGGCATTGCTGTACCGCTGGGGCGTGCGGCGGCTGGCGCGGCGCGCGCGGCAGCTGGAAACGCTGCTGACCGAGCGCACCGACGCGCTGAAGAAGGCGCAGCACAAGCTGGCCAATCTGTCGGCCACCGACACGCTGACCGGCATCGCCAACCGCCGCTGCTTCGACGACCAGCTGGCGCGCGAATGGCGGCGCGCGGCGCGCGAGGAAAGGATGATGGCGGTGGGCCTGGTGGAACTGGACAACTTCGGCGCCTACACCGAGCATAACGGCCAGCCCGGCGCCGACGATGCGCTGCGCCGCGTGGCGCATGCGCTGAACGGCAGCGTGCAGCGCGCCGGCGACCTGGTGGCGCGCTACGGCGCCAGCCAGTTCGCCTTCCTGGCGCCGGGCACCGGCGGCGCCGAGGCGATGCTGATGGCGCACCGCATGGAGGCGGCGGTGAAGGCGCTGGGACTGAGCAACGCCAAGTCCGGCAGCATGTTGAGCCTCAGCGTCGGGGTGGCGGCGCAGACGGCCGAGCCGGACGGCCGCGCCGACGACCTGATGCTGGCGGCCGACCAGGCGCTGTACCACGCGCGCGCGGCCGGCGGCCGGCGCAGCATGCTGGCGGCGGACGAAGGACAGGCGCAGCCGGTCTAGCCGAGCCGCAGTTCCCAGTAGCCGACGTCGACCCAGCGCTCGAACTTGCGGCCCACCTGCTTGAAGTGCGCGACCTTTTCGAAGCCCAGGCTTTCATGCAGCGCCACGCTGGCCGGATTGGGCTGGGCGATGCCGCCGATGGCCATGTGGATGCCGCGCCGCCGCAGCTCGTCCAGCAGCGCGGTGTACAGCGCCTTGCCGATGCCCTGGCCGCCCTGCCCGTGCCGCAGGTACACGCTGGTCTCGGCGGAAAAACGATAGGCGCTGCGCGCGCGCCACTTGGTGGCGTAAGCGTAGCCGGTGACGCGGCCGTCCCGCTCGTGCACCAGCCAAGGCAGGCCGCCCGCGAGCACGTCGCCGATGCGCTGCGCCATCTCGTCCGGCGTCACCGCGCGCTCCTCGAAGCTGATGCTGGTGGTGGCGACGTAGTGGTTATAGATCGCGACCACGGCCGCCGCGTCGTCCGGGGTGGCGGGCCGGATCATCCCACCGATTCCAGCGTGGCGAAGATCGACGATGAGATCGGGCCGATCTCCGGCAGCGGCATGAAGGCGATGGCGCGCGCCTCGTCCGCAGACAGGCCTATGCCCTGCAGCACCGTGTACAGGATTTGTTCGATGTGCTGGTGCTGCCGCTTTTCGGTCAGCAGCGTCTCGATGCCGAAGAACATCGAGCCGATCAGCATGTCGCGCGCCACCAGCACGCAGCCGGCGGAAAAGCGGCCGGCGGCGAAGCCCAGCTCCAGGTCGCGCAGCAGGAAGCGGTCCAGCCGCTTGCCGCGCACCGCGTGCGCCGGGCCGATGCGGGTCAGGAACGCGCCCCACGCCGGATAGCGGATCGCGCAGTGCACATACAGCCGGATGCCCATGCAGATGCGGCGCGCCGGATCGTCGCAGGTCAGCACCTGCGGATCGACCACGCCCAGCACTTCCTCGCTGAGCTCCTCGGTGACGGCGGCCAGCAGCTCGTGCGTGGTCTTGAAGTAGTTGTAGAAGGTGCCGCGCGCCACGCCGGCGGCGGCGATGAAGTCGTCGATCACCGGCGCGTCCGGCCCGAGCCGCGCGAACACGTCGACCGCGCTGCGGATCAGCAGCGCCCGCGTGCGCTCGCGCCGCTCGATGCCGACGCGTTTCTGGTGGTTTGCGACGGGAGTGGTGACGGTGTCTTTCATTCGAATAGTATAGACGATGGCAGGGTCATAGCGGGGCCGCGCGACGGTCATCCAAAAGAGGGACGGCCGCCAGCGTCAACAAGCCCAGCGCCAGCGGCACCACCGCGCCGAAGCCGAGGTGCTGGAAGCCGAACGCCCCGGCCAGTCCGCCGGCCAGGAACATCGCCAACAGCGAGCCGAGCAGCCGCAGCCGCGCCATGTCGGCCACCACCCGCTCGCCCGTCGTCGCCGCGCCGTTCCAGTAACACAGCTTACCCAGTTCGATGCCGATGTCGGTCACCAGCCCGGTGACATGGGTGGTGCGGATCTCCGCGCGCGACACCTTGGTGACGATGGCGTTCTGCAAGCCCATGACGAAACACAGCAGCGCCACCGTGGCGCCGACATGGCCGAGCGCCGCCAGCCGCGCGCCGCTCAGCCCGAAGGCCAGCAGCAACGCCGCCTCCAGCAACAGCGGCAGCGCGTAGCGGCTGTGCGCGCCGCGCCGCCGGCCCCAGTTGATCAGGATCGCCGAGGTCGCCGCGCCGAGGAAGAAGGCGGCCAGCGACGCCAGCCCGGCCAGCAACAGCGGCAGCCGGCCCAGCGCGGCGTTGTCGGCCAGCGCCGAGACGATGCCCGACATGTGTGAGGTGTATTGGCCGACCGCGAAAAAACCGCCGGCGTTGACCGCGCCCGCCACGAAGGCCAGCAGGCGGCCGAGGCGGCGGTTGCCGAGCTCGGTGCGGTGGGGACTGGTCAAGGCTCGGAGATAGTGCATCGGCATGGCGCGCCCCTCTGGTCAAAAATCCTGTTGGCTCGGATACTGCGTATAGAAGTCATTGTCCCACCGGAAGTGGGTGGTCGATACCGTGATGGTCACGTCCAGCGCTTCGACGAAATGCCACCAGCCGACCGGCAGGAACAGGATCTCGCCCGGCGCCAGCACGCAGTCGAGCACCGGCACCCCGGCCATCAGCGGAAAGCGCGCCAGGTCGATGGCGCGCCCGTCGACCTGGGAAAAGCAGTGGCGCTGGTTGTACACCTTGGGCGTGTCGCACGGCGCGATCAGCCGCACCCGCTTGCGGCCGGCGATCTGCAGCATGAAATTGTTGGTCAGGTCGTGATGGAACGGGGTGATGGTGCCGGCCGGGCCGAACCAGAAAAAGCCGTCGCGGCCCGGCGTCAGGTAGTCGGCCAGCGGCGGCAGATCGGCCATCAGCTCCCGCAGCGGCTGGCGGTTGTGGCCGTCGTTGTTGGCGGTCATGTAGAAATCGTTGCCGCCGCCGCCGTCGCGCACCAGCGCCACGTACTGGCCGAACGGCATGCGCCGGCGCAGCGCCTGGCTGTTGATCTCGTAGTCCGGATCGGCGTCGCGGCCGAACTGCACCTCGACTTCGCGCTCGCCGCAGCGTTCGATCAGGTAGTCGAAACCCCATTTGGCGCGCGCGGCGCAATCGTCCAGCATGCCGGTGATGATCACCGGCTGGTTGCGGCGGTAGTATTGGTCGAGGAAGTCGTCGCCCGACAGGCGCGCGCGGCGCGGCACCTCGGCCGGCGCCAGCCGGTTCAGCCGCGACTGGATGCCGAGCACCCAATCCCGCTTGGCCAGCCGGTTGCGCAGCCGCGCCGCGCCGCCGAGATAGGGGCTGCGCAGCGCCGCCGCCACCTCGGCCCGCGCCGCCTCGCCGCCGATGCCGGACTGGATCATGATGCCGGCCAGGGTGTCCGGATCGCCGCCGAGGATCAGGTTCTCGGCGATCCAGCCGCGCCACGAGTCGTTGACCTCTGTTGCCGGTGCGGCGTCATCGCGGTTCATCGCTGTCCTTTTCACTGTGCGCGGGTGTCAGTCGCTAGTGTACTCCGGCAACACCGCGCGGGCGACGCCGTCGCGCACTTCGACGCAGCGCGGATACAGTTTGCCAAAGCTCATCTTGTAGCACGCCTGGCCGTCCTTCCACGCCGTCGGCAGCACCATCAGCAACTGGAAGGCGCTGGGATCGTCGTTCAGCAGGCCGAACGTCGGCGCCGTGCCGGCCAGCACGATCGCCTTCAGCGGCTGCTCGCCCTCGATCTCCATGCAGTGGCCGCGCACCGCGATTTCGCTGATGTCGCCGGTGTAGGTTTCCAGCAGCGCGGTGCCGACCACGCTGTCGTTATCGCCGTTGACGATCAGGTTCAGGCGCAAGGATGGACGGCCGGCGGCGGCGCTGGTGACTTCATAAACGGCGGCAAATAACTGACTCATGATATTCCCTAAAGTAAGAACAAAACATGCGTCGAACTTTAGCCGCCGGGCCGGAAATTTGCCTTCCGAATACCTTCCGCGTGATAAGTGACTGTTTACGAAAGGTTTTATTTAACGCAAAGCGCGGCTCAGCGTTTCGGCAGCTGCCAGTCCGGACGGATGAAATGGCAGGTGTAGCCGTTCGGCAGGCGCTCCAGATAGTCCTGGTGCTCCGGTTCGGCCTCCCAGAACGGGCCGGCCGGGGCCACCTCGGTCACCACTTTGCCCGGCCACAGGCCGGAGGCGTCGACGTCGGCGATGGTGTCTTCGGCGGCCGCCTTCTGTTGCTCCGAAGTATAGTAAATTGCCGAACGATAACTTGTGCCGGTATCGTTGCCCTGGCGGTTGCGGGTGCTCGGATCGTGGATCTGAAAGAAGAATTCCAGGATCTTGCGGTAGCTGATCAGCGCCGGATCGAAAATGATCTCGATCGCCTCGGCGTGCGTGCCGTGGTTGCGGTAGGTGGCGTTGGCCACGTCGCCGCCGCTGTAGCCGACGCGCGTCGCCAGCACGCCCGGATATTTGCGCAACAGATCCTGCACGCCCCAGAAACAGCCGCCGGCCAGGATGGCCTTTTCAGTCGTAGTCGTCATTTTTCGTTGTCCTTCATGCTAGATAGGTCTCTCATTTGGCGTTCGATACGCAATTCTTCAAGCAATCCGCGAAAATTACACTATAATTTACTTCAGGAAAGCATTTACTCCGCCTTCCCTGCGCGCCCCCTCAACCGCCGCGCCCCCCATTCCCCGGCCTGGACCCAGCCGAACGCCCCTTTTTCCGTTCCCTATCATGGACCAGACCAACACCTCCAAACGCGTGCTCGTCATCGACGACAACCAAGAAGCGGCCGACCTCACGGTTGAATTGCTGAAACTACATGGCTATGACGCCACCGTCGCCTATTCCGGCCTGCCGGGACTGGACAAGGCGCGCACCTTCGAGCCGGACGCCATCCTGCTCGACCTCGGCATGCCCGGCATGGACGGCTACCAGGTCGCCGGCGCGCTGCGCGCGCTGCCCGACTTCGACCATGTGGCGCTGATCGCCTTCACCGCCTGGGGCGACGCCGTCACCCGCCAGCGCGTGCGCGACACCGGTTTCGACGGCCATCTGGTCAAGCCGGCCAGCCTGGACAGCATCCTGCAGGCGCTGGCCAAGGGCCTGGCGGAGCGCGCCGCGATGCACGAGCATCAGCAGGCGGCGTAAATCCGCAAACCAAAGGCAGGGGAATTTCTTTTGTGATACTGTCCTGAGACAGGAGGCCATATCATGATCGAACGTCGTTCACGTCCCGACCGCAGCAAAGCCATCGCCGTCAATGCCGGCATCGTCATGCAGGACACCGACGGCCGCGAGGCCGCCGCCGTGTTCATGGAGGACGCCGGCGTGCCGCTGCCGGTCATCGCCCGCGTGCTCAACGAACCGGAGCGGCGCCGCGCGGCGGACGTGCGCTGAACCGGCGCCGCGCTCCGGCCGCCCGCCCGATGAAGTCCCCCGTCCGCGCCGCCGCCCGTTCCTCGGCGGTCCGCGCGCTGGCCGCGCTGTTGCTGGCCGTCCCCGCCTGCGCCGCCGTCGCGGCGGAACGGCTGGTGGTCGGCGCCGCGTTCAGCCGCGTGTTCGAGCAGGCGCCCAACGGTGAATGGACCGGGCTGGGCGTCGACATCGTGCGCGCGCTGGCCGCCCGCGCCGGCGACACGGTGCGCTTCCAGCTCTACCCATGGCCGCGCGCCCAGGCCATGGTGGCGCAGGGCCAGGCCGACATCCTGGTCGGCGCCTATAAATCCCCCGAACGCGCGGCGCGCTTCGCCTTCCTCGACCACCCGTTCTACCGCGACCGCATGGTGTTCTTCGCCCGCGCCGGCGCCGGCGCCGCCGTCTGGGCCGGCGACTATGGCGCGCTGAAGCAGGTCCCGATCGCCGCCGTGCGTGGCTGGCACTACGGCGAAAACTTCGACCAGGCGCGGTCCGGCCTGCAACTCAGCGAAGTGCCCAGGCTGGAGAACGGCGCGCGCATGCTGCTGCTGGGCAGGGTCGCGCTGCTGGCGGCGAACGAGCGCAACCTGCAACCGGTGCTGGCCCAGCTCAACATCGTCGGCCGGGTGGCCGAACAGGGCCCGGCGCTGTCGGTGCAGGACGGCTACCTCGCCTTCCCGCGCCAGCCGCGCCACCAGCCGGCGCAGCGGCGCTACAACCAGCTGTTCACGGAAATGCTGGAACGCGGCGAACTCGGCAGGATGGCGCGCAAGCACCTGGTGCAAGTGCCCTGAGGTAAATCGGCGCACGGCGGGAATTAACCAAGATTAACCAACGCCACGGTCGTGAACTGCTACGCTGCACTCATCCCCACCCAAGCAGGAGCTGACGTTCATGTCGACCAACACCCTACCCAATCTGTTTTCCCCGCTCAAGATCGGCGCCATCGACGTCGCCAACGGCATCGCCATGGCGCCGCTGACGCGTTCGCGCGCCGACATGGACGGCGTGCACTCGCCGCTGGCGGTCGAGTACTACCGCCAGCGCGCCTCGGCCGGCCTGATCATCAGCGAAGCCACCAATATTTCCCGCGAAGGGCGCGGCTACGCCTTCACGCCCGGCATCTACACGCCGGCCCAGGTCGCCGCGTGGCGGCTGATCACCGACGCCGTGCACCAGGCCGGCGGCAAGATCGTCTGCCAGCTGTGGCACGTGGGCCGCATGTCACACGTCTCGCTGCAGGAAAACGGCGCCGCGCCGGTGGCCCCGTCCGCGATCCAGGCCGGCGAGCAAGTGTTCCTGGAAAGCCAGACCGTCGAGCGCCCGTCGCCGCCGCGCGCGCTGGAGACCGACGAGATCCCGCGCATCCTGGACGACTACCGCCACGCCGCGCGCTGCGCGCAAGAAGCCGGCTTCGACGGGGTCGAGATCCATGCCGCCAACTGCTATCTGCTGGAACAGTTCATCCGGGACAGCACCAACCAGCGCACCGACCGCTACGGCGGCCCGGTCGAAAACCGCACCCGCTTCCCGATCGAGGTGGTGAGCGCGGTGGCCGAGGTCTGGGGCGCCGACCGCGTCGGCGTGCGGCTGTCGCCGATCACCCGCGCGGTCGGCGACACGCCGCTCGACAGCGATCCGCAGGGCACCTACTTTTACCTGGCCGAGCAGCTGGGCAAGCTGGGCCTGGCCTATCTGCACTGCGTCGAAGGCCAGACCCGGGGCGACAACGGCGCCGCCGATTTCAACTTCAAGCGCCTGCACGCGAAGTTCGGCGGCCGCTACATCGCCAACAACAGCTACGACCGCGACATGGCGATCGAAGCGGCCGCCTCGGGCCACGCCGACATGGTGGCCTTCGGCCGTCCCTTCATCGCCAACCCGGACCTGGTGGAGCGCCTGCGCCGCAATATGCCGCTGGCGCAACCGCAAGCGGCCACCTTCTACGGCGGCGGCGCGGAAGGCTATACCGACTATCCGGCGCTGTGACCGCGTGGCGCGTTAAAAAAAAGCCGGGTCCCGTGGGAAGCGGGGCCCGGCCAAAAGCCGTTACGTTCAGGTAACGACCAATATTGACATAACAGCCATCATGGCAGTTAGTTAATCCAAGTTAATTCTGGTTAAGCCGAGCAAGGCCGGGCCGCGCGCCGGCGACGCCGCGTCCAGCACCTCCCTGGCCTGGCGCACATCGAGCGTGGCCAGCCCCTCGCTGAACTGGTCCAGCACCGGCGCCAGCACGCGCCGCGCCGCGTCCGGCGCGTGGCGGCGGCAGTGCAGCCGCGCCAGGCTGGTCGCCGCGCGCAGCCGCCACGCCAGCGCGCCTTGCCGCGACGCCACCTCCATCGCCCGCAGGTACAGGCTTTCCGCCGCGTGGGCGTCGGCCGGTTCGAGCAGCTCGCCCTTGATGCGCAACAGTTCGGCGTGGCACCACTGTTCTTCGCCGGCTTCGCAGGAGGCCAGCGCCGCGTCCAGCAGCGCCAGCCCCTCGTCGCGCCGGCCCTGGGTGCCGAGCGCGGTCGCCAGGATGCCCGCATAGCTGTTCATCCGCAGATGGAAATGGTGGGCGCGCCGCTCCTCCAGCGCCTCGCGCAGCAGCGCCAGGCTGGACGCGTCGCCGCGCCGCACCCGCAGCACCGCGCGCAGGCAGCGCAGCAGCGCGTCCCACAACGGCAACGCCAGCGTGGCCAGATGGCCGGACAGTTCGTCCAGCACCCGCCCGGCGGCCGCGTGGTCGCCGACCTGCAGCATCACCGGGAAGGCGGCGTGGGCCAGCACGTGCAACAGCGACGGCGCGTGCCCTGCGTCGCGCGCCTGCTCCAGCGCGGCGCAGATGGTGCGCACCGCCTGGTCCGGATAGCCTTGCAGCCACAGCACGTTGGCCAGCGTGCCCAGCGCCGCGCTGCGCTGTTCCAGCTGGAAGCCGGCCATGGTCGCGTGCCGCGCCGGCGCCGACGCCGCATCGCGGCTCAGCATGCGGTCCAGCCGGACCCGCGCCGCCGCCTGTTCGCCGCCGTAGTGGTGGGCGGTGGCGATCAGCCGCTCCAGGCTGGCCAGCACGCCGGCTGTGTCGCTGCCGGCTGCATCGCTGCCGGCGGCGACCGCGCGCACGCGGTCCGCCAATGCCAGCACCGCGCGGTGATCGCCGGCGTAACTGCGGTACACCGCCATGCCCCACAGCGCGCGCAGCTGGTGCTCGCGGTCGTGCAGCCGGTCGGCCAGCGCCAGCACCCGCATCCAGGCGGCGTTGCTTTCCTCCACCGGGCCGCTGGCGTACAGCACCGCCGCGCCCAGCGCCGCGTGCAGCTTCATGTCGTCGCCGGCCGATGGGCATGCGCCGGACAGCGCGCGCTGGATGCAGCGGCGGCACTCTTCCAGCAGCGACAGCTGCATCCACAGCGGAATCGCCGCCACCGTCAGCGCGATGCCGAGCGCGGCGTCGCCCGCCGGCGAGAACGCCCACGTCAGCGCGGCGCGCACATCGTCGAGGTCGCGTGCGTAGGCGGCCAGCCAATCGGTGCCGCAGCGCCGGCCCCACTCGGCCGAGGCGAGCTCGCAGCGGGCTTGCTGCCAATGCGCGTGGCGGCGGCGCGCGACGTCCATGCCGCCCGAGTGTTCCAGCTTGTCCAGCGCGTAGGCCTTGGTGGTGTCGAGCAGCCGATAGGTCACGGTCGCGCCGCCCACGTCGGCCGACAGCATCGACTTGGCGACCAGGTTCGCCAGCGCATCGATAATCGCCGACGCGTCGGCCGGAGTGTCGGCCTGCGTATAGGCCCGCGCATTTGCCCGGATGCCGGCCTGTGTATCGGCCGGCGCATTCGCCCGGGTGTCGGCCGGCGCATTCGCCCGGGTGTCGGCCGGCGTGTCGGCCGGCGTATCGGCCTGCGTATTCGCCCGGGTGTCGGCCGGCGTGTCGGCCCGCGCATTTGCCCGGGTGGCGGCCTGCGTGTCGGCCGCGCCGTCCGCCGCAGCGTCGGCGCCCAGCCCGATCGCGGCGTCGAGCGTGAACGCGCCGGCGAACACCGACAGGCGACGCAGCAACGCGCGCTCGTCGGGCGGCAGGAATTCGTAGCTCCAATCGAGCGCCGCCGCCAACGTCGAGTGGCGCGGCTGCGCACCACGCCGGCCGCGCTTGAGCAGGCGGAAGCGGTCGTCCAGGCGCACCGCCAGCTCGCGCGCGCCGAAGGCATCGATCCGCATCGCCGCCAGCTCGATCGCCAGCGGCACGCCCTCCAGCCGGCGGCAGATGTCGGCCACCGCCGGCGCGTCGGCGTCGGACAGTTGATAGCCCGCCAGACACTCCGCCGCGCGCTCGACGAACAACTGCACCGCCGGAAATTCCAGCGCCTGCCGCGCCGTCAACACCGCCGACGCCGCGCCCACCGCAGACACCACGCCCTTCGCGCCCGCCATACCCGCCGCGCCTGCCCCTCTCGCCGCGCCCGCCGCAATAACTGCGCTTGCCGCGAGCGCCGCACTTGCCGCCTCCGCAGCGCCTACCGCACGCGCTGCACCTATCCCGCTGACTGCGCTAGCCGCTCGCTCTGCGCCTACCTCGCCGGCTGTGCTTGCCGCATGCGCCGGGCCTACCGCGCTGGCTACGCTTGCCGTACGCGCCGCGCCTACCGCGCTGGCTACGCTTGCCGCATGCGCCGCGCCTACCTCCCCGGCTGTGCTTGCCGCATGCGCCGCGCCTACCGCGCTGGCTACACTTGCCGCGCGCGCTGCGCTGGCCGCGCTGGCTAAGCGTGCTGCGCTGGCCGCAACAGTGCTGGCCGCGACCGCCGTCGCCTCCGCTGGCGGATATTCCAGCGGCGCGAGGCGGTGCACCGACTCGCCGCTGGCGCGCAGCGGCTCGCGGCTGGTGGCCAGCACCACCACGCCCGGCGCGCAGCTGACGATGCCCGCCACCAGCGTGGCCACGCTCTCGATCACATGCTCGCAACTGTCAAGCACCAACAACAGACGCCGGCCGCGCAAACCGGCGATCAACGCCTGCCCGCCGTCGTCGGCGGGAATGCCCAGCCCAAGCGCGGCAGCCAACGCGCCAGCGACGAAGCTCCCCTCCGACAAGGGACTCAAATCGACAAAACAGATGTCCATGCCGTCCCGCGCATGCCACACCTCCGCGATCGACAACGCCAGCGTGGTCTTGCCGATCCCGCCCGGACCGACGATACTGACGACCCGGTGCCGCTCAAGCGTACGCAGCAGCATGGCCTGTGTAGCGTCGCGCCCCAGCATCCGGGTCGCCGGCGCCGGCAGATTGTGCGGCGGCAGCGGCGGACGCGGCTCCGGCGCACCCGCCGCCTCGCCGTGATCGGCCAGCACCGGCGCCACAAAGCGATAACCGCGCCCGCTCACGGTGACGATATGACTGCTGCCCGGCGCGCGCGACTCCAGCGCCCTGCGCAGCGCCGCGATGTGCACCTTGACGTTGCCCTCGTCCACCACGCTGTTGGGCCAGGCCTGAGCGATCAACTCCTTCTTGCTCACCAGTTCGCCGGCCCGCTCGACCAGCACCGTCAAGATATCCAGCGCCCGCCCGCCCAGGCGCACCGGCGCCTGCTCGTGCAGGAGCAACTGCCTGGTGGGAATAAAGCGGAACGAACCGAAGGAATATTCCCGCTCTCCCGTCGGCATCGCCTCGTCGCTGCTGGTGTCCATCGCTATCCTGAAGTGTGCGGCCCCGGTTGAGGTCCGTCATTTTAACCAATAAAAAAGCCGCCGGCGTCGAGCCGGCGGCAAACGGGACTAACTCACAACCGGCTTAGAAGCGGCGGTTGTACTCCACCGTGAACTTCACGGCGCGCGGCGCGGTGTAGCTGATCACCCGGCCATAGGTCGGATTGATCTCGGCCGTCGTGTTGACGTTGTAGGTCTCGTCGATGGTCTGCGCGGTCTGCTTGTTGGCCACGTTGAACACCTCCATCTTCGCGGTCAGCCCCGTCAGGAACGCCGGCTGGTAGGCCAGGTTCAGGTCCAGCCGGATGTCCCACGGCAGCGTCCCCAGCGTGCTGCGCGGCACCGCCTTGTCGCAGTAGAAGTACACCGAACCGTAGTTGACCGCGCGCGGCACCGACGGATTCCAGCCGAAGCAGCTGCGCGGACGGCCCGAAGCCGCCAGGAAGTTGCCGCCCACCGACCATTCCGGCGTCACCTCGAAGAAGCCGTAAGCCTTCATCTGGTGCTTGCGGTCGTTCGGCAGATTGCCGTAAGCGTTGACCATCAGCTCCGGGTTATCCCAGGTCGAGGTCGCGGCGACGTCGGTCTGGGCGTTGTCGGAACGGGTCTGGCCCTCGGTGTTGCCGCGGCTGCGCGACCAGGTGTAGTTGACCCGGCCGTACCAGCCGCTACGCAACGGATGCTCGGCGAACAGGTCCAGCGCGGTGTAGGTGCGCTTGGCCTGCTCGAAGCCCAGTTCCGCCGCCGTCAGGTGGATTTCCGAATAGGTCTTGTTGCCCTGGAAGTCGACCACGAAGGTGTTGTCGCGGCCCGGATTGAACGACGCGCAGCTGAAGTAGCCGTCGTTGGTGATCGCGATCTTGTGGTCGGCCGCGTACTTGTCGATCAGACGCGTATCGCAGTAGTCGTCGATGGTGGCCTTCAGCTCGCGGTAGGTGGCCTTCATCCCGATGTTCAGGTCGGCGCTCAGCGCCTTCTCGAAGCCCAGCGTCAGCTCATCCTGATAGGTGGCCTCCAGCCCCTTGGCCGTCACCGACTTCGGATCCTTCGACTGGCCCAGCTCGTTGTTGGTCGAGTACGGACCGCCCAGCGCCACCAGGCCCAGCGGCAGACCGTTGGCGTCGGTGCCGGTGTAGGTGAACGCCTGGCGCGTCAGCGTCGAGCGCGACGCGCCGCGCACCGCCAGGTGGGTCGGGATCTGCAGCGCGTAACGGCCGGCGCTGCCGAACACCTTGAACGAAGCGTCGCCGTTGACGTCCCACGACGCCGCCGCGCGCGGCTGGATCTTGTGGTCGATTTCCAGGAAGGTGTCGCCGTCGCCGTTGATGTTCTTGAAGCCCTCATCGCGCACGCCGAGGGTCACCAGCACATCCTTGGTCACCTGCCAGCGGTCCTCCAGGTAGCGCGCGTCCTGATGCGAGCCGGCGCCGGTCACGCTGTTGAAGATGCGCTTCTGCACGAAGTAACCCTGGGCGCCGTAGCCGCCGCCGGCCGCCGTGGTGCCGGTGGTGGTGCCGAAGTCGGTTTGCGCGTTCGGATCGACCTTCTGGTACACCCAGATGCCGCCGCCGCCGTAGTACTGGCCGACCTGCGAGGAATCGAGCTTCACGTTGTCGAAGCCGCCGCGCAGCATGTGCGAGCCGAGCTTGTACTCGACGTCGAAGCGGGTCGACTTGACTTCACTTTCCGAGGCCGGATTGTCCACCGCGCCGGACAGCACCTGCGGGCTGGAATAGTTCAGGCCGGGCACGCGCGTGTTGCTGGCGGCGCTGACCTGGAACAGGTTGGCGGTGTTCGCGCCGCCGACGTTGTCGTAGCTGGTATAGCTCTTGGTCTTGCTGCGGCCGGTCAGCGCCGAGATGGTCAGGTTGTCGGTCAGGTTGCCGACGTAGCGCAGGATCCGCACGTCGCCGCCGACGGCCGGCGTGAAGTCGGCGCTGTTCTTGTAGTGCTGCGACGCGGTCGGCGCCGCGCCGTGCTGGCCGGTGGCGTAGTCATAGCTGTACAGCCGGCGGTCGGTCTTGGAATTGTCGCCGATCAGCGTCGCCTCGACCCGGTGGTTGTCCGAGATGTTCCAGTCGAACTTGGCGGTGTAGCGCTGCAGCTTGTCGTCGGTCGATTCGAAGCCGGTGGCGCCCAGATTGGACGAGGTGCGGATGCCATAGACGCGGTCCTGGTCGTAGCGGCGGCCTTCCAGCGCGGCGAACATGAACAGCTTGTCCTCGATGATCGGACCGCCGACATAGGCGCCGACGATCTTCTCGCTGCGCTGGCGGTTGTCGTTCTGCTGGTACAGCGTGCCGTCGGTGGCCGCGTTGGCCTTGGCGCCGGTGTTGCCGTAGTAGACGTTCTTGTACTTCGCTCGCAGCGAGTCCGGCTCGATGCTGACGCTGGCGCCGGCATCCCAGTTATTGGTGCCGCTCTTGGTGGTGATGTTGACCACGCCGCCGACCGAGCGCCCGAACTCGGCGCCGAAGCCGCCGGTCAGCACCTGCGCCTGCGCGATCGCGCCGAACGGCAACTCCGACGCGCCCAGCTGGGTCAGCGGATTGGTGACCGGGAAACCGTTGATGTAATAGGCGTTCTCGGACGCGCCGCCGCCGCCGAACGAGGCGCCGGCCGCGTAGCGCGAGTCGGCGCGGGTGGTGTTCGGCGCCAGCTGGATGATCGCCGCCACCGATTGCTGCACCGGCAGCTTGCTCAGCTCCTTGGCGGTGAAGGTCGAGCCGTTGTTGGTGTTGGAGACGTCGATGCGGTTGCGGCGGCCGGTGACCTGCACCGTCTGGGCGGAAGAGAACGAAGCTTCCACGCCCTGGCCGATGATCACGTCCACCTCGGTGGTGTTGACGACCTTGCCGTCGCGCACCAGCTCCACTTTGTAGTGACCGGGCGGCATCGCGGTGGCGTTGTAGCGGCCGCCGGCGTCGGTGCCCAGCGTGCGCTTGACGCCGGTGTCGGTATTCTGCAGGACGATGCTGGCCGCGCCGCCGTCGGCCCGGCCGAAGATGGTGCCCGCCGCATTGGACTGGGCGAACGCGGCAGGCGCCAGCGCGACATTCAAGGCGGCGGTGCTGAAGGCGATCGCCAACGCACGCGCAATTACAGTCTTCTTAATCATTCAAATCCTTTTTTTTCGGAAAATTACGTTACATGGGAAAAAAAAGCATAGGAGAAAGATTGTTTTTCGCATATGACAGCCATGCATATCGAATATTCAGCCATGACTAGCGGCGGGTGATTCGCTCAGGAAGCCTGCAACCACGGGGCGCACGCGGCGGCGGCGCGGTGCCGGTGCGGCCCGGCTTGCATGCGGCTAGTGTGCATTTACAACATGGACTGTTGTTTCCAGGACGATGTCCAGCAAGGCCCGCAGCCGTGGCGAACAGCGCAGGTCGGCGTGATAGCCGGCCCAGACGGTGCTCGCGGCCGGCGCCTCCGGCATCGGCACCGGCGCCAGCTGCGGATAGGCGGCCGCCACCGCCACCGGCAGCAGCGCCAGCCCCATGCCGTTGCGGCACCATTGCAGCAACGCCTCCGGGCATTCGGTGCGCAGGCCGGTGCGGGCATGGCCGAGATGGCTGCGCAGCCACTCGCCGTGGCCGGCCTCGCCGTCGGCGCCGGTCAGCACCATCAGCGCATGGCCGCGCCCGCCCGCCGCCACCGGTCCGGCCAGGCGCAGATAGTCGGCCTGGCCGTACAGCGCGTGGGGCAGCTGCATGAGTTTACGCTCGATCAGGTCGGGCGCGTCGAAGCGGCGGGTCTGGATCACCACGTCGACCTCGCGCCGCACCAGGTTGGCCGAGCCGGCATCGGCGGTGAGGTGGATCTGGATCTGCGGCTGGCTCGCATGGAAGCGCGCGAACGCCGGCGCCAGCAAATGCGCGCCCAGCCAGCCGCCGGCCGAAACGCGCAGCAAGCCGCTCAGCTCCTCCTGCGCGGCGGAGCGGCGCTGGATCGATTGCGCCTCGCTTTCCATCCGCTCGACGTTGCGCAGCAACTCCATGCCATCGATGGTCAAGCTCAGGCCGCGCGCGTCGCGGTAGAACAGCGAGCTGCCGAGGCTACGCTCCAGCGCCCGGATGCGGCGCCCGATGGTCGGCTGGGATTGCCCCAGCACTTTCGCCGCATAAGCCTGGGTGCCGCTGCGCGCCACCACCAGGAAGGTCTTCAGGTCGTTCCAGTCACAACTGCCTATATCTATGTTCATTTCATCGATGGGTCGCCGCCGCAACTCGGCAAAGGCGAATATCATCACAGAACGAAAAAAGAGCTGGGGTTAATTTTGGTTAATAGTCGTAAAGGCCGCCGCCAGCGCGGCATCGACGCCGCACGACTGACCGGATACTGAATCCAGGCAACAATCGTGCATAATGGGTGTCTGGACAACCCGCCCGCCGCCAAAGACCCGCATGCACAGCCCAATCAAGATCGACATCGACACGGTGCAATCGATCACTGCCGTCCCCACGGTCATGCGGGTGATCGCGCAAACCACCGGCTTGCGCTGGGTCTGCGTCTCGCGCGTCACCGCCGACGCCTGGACCATGTGCGCGGTGCACGACGAACTGGGTTTCGGCCTGGTGCCGGGCGACGAAATCGAGATCGCCAACACCTTTTGCGACCAGGTGCGGCGCAGCAGCGTCGGCGTGGTGATCGACGACGTCGCCAACGACGACGTCTACAGCAGCCACCCGGTGCCCAAGCTGTTCGGCTTCCAAAGCTATTTTTCGCTGCCGGTGTACCGCAAGGACGGCGAATTCTTCGGCACATTGTGCGGCCTCGACCCCAATCCCGCCAGCCTGCGCGCACCGAAAACCCTCGACACCCTGCAACTGTTCGCCGAACTGCTGTCGGGCCAGATCGACGCCGAACAAGGCCTGTCGGCGGCCAAGGCCGAACTCGAAGCGGAAAAGCAGGCGGTCGAACTGCGCGAGCAATTCATCGCCATCCTCGGCCACGACATGCGCACGCCGCTGGCCTCGATGATGATGGGCGGCGAAGTGATCGCCCGCCTGACGGACGACGAACGGATCCTAAAGGTGGCCGCGCGCATCGACCGCAGCGGCCAGCGCATCGCCAACCTGATCGACGACGCGATGGACTTCACGCGCAGCAAAATGGACGGCGTGCTCGCCTCCGACCAACGCCTCGACGCCGACCTGCAAGCCACGCTGACGCACGTGGTGGCCGAGCTGCGCGGCGCCTACCCGAACAGCGTCATCGACGCCGACATCCTGATCGACGCGCCGGTGCATTGCGACGGCAAGCGGATCGCCCAGCTGGCGTCGAATCTGATCGTCAACGCCATCGTGCACGGCGCGCCCGGGATGCCGGTGGCGGTGACGTGCAGCGTCGAGCAGGGCCAGTTCGCGCTCTCGGTCAGCAACGCCGGCGCCGCCATCCCGCCCGCCGTCGCCGCCCGCCTGTTCCAACCCTTCTGGCGCGGCGACAAGTCGACCCAGGCCGGCGGCTTGGGCCTCGGGCTGTACATCGCCGACCAGATCGCCAAGGCGCACCGTGGCCGGCTGCTGCTGGACTCGAACCAGGAACGCACGATCTTCACCTTCAGCATGAGCATTCAGCAAGCGGAAGCGGAATACTGATGGGTTCCCAATTTTCCCCCAAGCGCATCCTGGTGGTCGACGACAACCGCGACGCGGCCGACCTCACCGCCGAACTGCTCGAACTGCACGGCCACATCACAGCGGCGGCGTACGGCGGCAAGGAAGGCATCCAGGCCGCCATCGACTTCGATCCCGACATGGTGCTGCTCGACCTGGGCATGCCCGAAGTCGACGGCTACGCCGTGGCCCGCACGCTGCGGCATATGCCGCAATTCCGCCAACCGGTGCTGATCGCCTACACCGCCTGGAACGACGCCGAAACGCGCCAGCGAACCAAAGCCCACGGCTTCGACCAGCACATGGTCAAGCCAGCGAACCTGGAATCGATTCTTGCCATGGTCGATTCGGCGCACCGCGCGCAGTAAGCATCCGACAGCGCGCGATAGCAAGACCGAGATACGCGAATGGCTAAGTCGGCTTACCGCGACATGAGACAAACAGCACTATCAGTCATTGTGAAATTCGGTCGCAGTAGCAAACAAGTCCCACGCCGCGATGAACATGGCCGCCACGACCGGGCCAATAACAAAACCATTCAAGCCAAATAGCGCCATCCCGCCCACGGTGGAAAACAGCACGATGTAATCGGGCATTTTCGTGTCCTTGCCCACCAGGATTGGGCGCAGGATATTGTCGACCAAGCCGATGACCACCACACCCCAAACGACCAGCCCGACACCCTCCCACACTGAACCAGTGGCAAGGAAATAAATCGCCACCGGCGCCCAGACCAGCGCCGCGCCGATGGCCGGCAACAGCGACAGAAACGCCATCAGCACGGCCCACAGCAGCGGCGCGCGAACATCCAAAAACCAGAATGCCAAACCACCCAAGGCGCCTTGAGCGATAGCCACAAGGATATTACCTTTGACAGTAGCACGGATGACGGTGGTGAAATTATTGAAAAGCCGCTGCTTGTACTTGCGTGACAGCGGCACAGCCGCGCGGATCTTGGCAGACAAGCTGACACCGTCGCGCAGCAGGAAAAACAGCAGATACAGCATGATGCACAGGCTGGTCAGAAAATCGACCGTGTAGAGGCTAACGTTAATCGCTTGCTTGGCCAGGCTCTGGCTAATCTCCGAAGCCCCGGCGGTCAGCTTATCCTGCAGGCTGGCCAGACTGGTCAGATTGAACCGATCCAGCAAGTTCACCAACCAAGCCGGCAAGGCCGCCATGATCTTACTGAAGAACATCCCTACCGTGAGTTCGCCCGAACGCACCATTTCAACCACCGAAGCGACCTGGTCCACCAACGACACCGCGACCAAGGTCAGCGGCAGGATGACGATGACGACAATCAGCAGCAAGGTCAAGAATGACGCCAGGTTCGGCTTCTGCGTGGTTCTCGCAAGCAGCCAGCGATAGACCGGGGCAAACACGATCGCCAGCACCACGCCCCAGAATACTGCACCGCCAAACGGCAACAGTACCCAGGCGAAGCCGATCGTGACGAGCGCAAGAAGAAGTAGGAAGGATTTTTGTTGTAGCGTGAACTGATGCATGAAAGAGCCCTGTATCGAATATGTTTTGGTGTTGCCAAATCATAATCGATCAGCCTCAAAATGGTCCGCACGACCTCACCTGTAACCGGTATTGCTGTATTTCCAGCTGTCCCTGGCGGAGAAGTCTAGAGCTCAAGCCTTACGGTCTGGTACCCTGACTTGCATGCCGAAGTTCTCGGCGCTTAATCTCACATCTGACGCGGTACTAGCTGTCCTGCGAAGGCCATCACTAACCAGCAGGCGACCCGGCAAGCTTTGCCGCCTGTGCTTTAATTACACCTGGGATGACCATGAAATCACTTGCACAAGTACTTTTCGCCGCTTGTTTGACCGTCACCTGTACCACCGCCGCAGCCGATTCGCAAGACCAATTCATGGCGATGCTACGTACTATGTGCGGCCACCGTTTTGAAGGCGGGCTGACGTATGCCATCGATCCGAAGAACGACTTTGCCGGTAAAAAAATGTCTACCGAAATCATCTGCACCAACGCCGATGTACGCATGCCCGTGCTGGTTGGCGAGGATCGTTCCCGCACCTGGATATTTACCCGCATCCCTGCGGGTCTGGACTTGCGACACGACCATCGCCATCCTGACGGCACGCCCGATGCAGTGACGATGTACGGAGGCATGTCGAACGACGCCGGATCGGCTCTATCACAATCGTTTTTCGCGGACGCGCACACATTCAAAGTATTTCCCGGATCGGAAACGAACGTGTGGACCATCAGTTTGAGTGCGGATGGAAGCGTGTTGACCTATCATTTGGATCGACATGCCAAACCGCGTATTGAATTTATCCTGAAGCAAGTCCTGGCTAAGACAATCATGTAGGTCGTTAGGGCGGGCCCAGCCCCAATGACCAACGGTGGCCTTGCAGGCAGCATCGGCGCAGGTCTTCGTTAGGCCAGCTTCCCTTCAGCATGGCCACCCGTTTCTCCGCCTCCCATGCCGGCGCCGCCGCCTTCGTGTCAAGTGCCGGATTTCCGAACGCCGGCCACCGTGATATGGCACCGCCATACGGAACTCTCTTTTTTGCGAGCCGCGATTTTTTGCCAAACCGTTGTCAGATTTCGGCAAATGACACAGTATTTTTGCCTTAAATTGCTTGTCTTTTCGAAATGGATTGAATCGCCACGAGTTTGCTAGACACTCGCGAGCCTCTCAAAATACCGCTTTTCAAAATTGACCGGTGAAAGCTTCTCATTGAAGCCATGCCGACGTTTTGGATTGTAGAACATCTCGATGTA
>NZ_JAADJT010000020.1 GCF_011090165.1 Duganella aceris | reverse complement strand
CTAAAAACTCCGGGGTCAGAGCTAAAAACTGGACACGGGCTCTACCGTAGCGGCCGCTACGGTAGAGCCCGTGTCCAGTTTTTAGCTCTGACCCCGGAGTTTTCGGACACGCCTGAAGGCATTGCCGAACGCGCTTTCCGACGAGTAGCTGGGCGCCGACGCGCGCGGCGAATCCGACGGCATCCGCGCCTTTTCGCTGCATCCAGGCAGCATCCACGGACCGCTGGCGCGCTTCGGTGTGCACGACGCGCAAGGCCGGGTGATCGTCGCGCCGGAACGCGACTTGAAGAACGTCGCCCACGTGTATTGTGAGAACAGCGATATCGCCGAACGCACCGCCGGCGATCAGAAATACGGCGTGCGCCCATGGGCGGCCGACTCCGCGCTGGCCGAGCGGCTGTGGCGACTCAGCGCGGCCATGGCCGGCTGAATCAGGCGCGCTGGTCGCGCTGGAATTTCCAGATCGCCACGCCGCCGAACACCAGCGCGAAACCGGCCTGCACCGCCATCGGCGCCAGCGCGCCGGCCAGCCCCAGACCGCGCCAGGTGACGGCGTCGAAGCCGTCGATGGCCCAGCGCGTCGGCACCACCAGCGTGGCCGTCTGCACCCACTCGGGGAACAGGAACGACGGCACCCAGGCGCCACCCAGCATCACCAGGATCAGCGTGGCGAACACGGCGATGCCGCGCGCCGCTTCCGGCGTCTTGCCGAAGGCGGCGATCAGCAAGCCGAAAGCCGCCGTCATCAACGAGAAGCACAGCGCGATGCCGACGAAACCGACCACGCTGCCGATCTCCACCTTGAAGATCAGCATCGCGCACAGGAACATCGCGCACATCAGGCCCAGCGCGATCAGCGCGCCGGACAGCACGCGCGCGGCCAGCACCGTGGTCAGCGACACCGGCGCCGCCAGCAGGCGGTTCCAGATGCCCAGGCTGCGCGCCAGCAAGATGCCGATGCCCATGTCGACGCCCATGAACAGGATGAATTGCACCCCCATGCCGGCGAACGAGTGCGCGTAAGCGTTGTACTTGGGACCGCTGCTGAGCGCCTGGTCCTGCGTGGTGTACGGCACGCTCATGCCGACCGGCACCTCGCCGGCCGCCGGCTGCGCCGCGTTGGCGGCGCGCTGGTCCTGGAATTTCTTCAGGCTGACCAGGAACTCGCCCACCTGCGCCTTGTCGTTCGCCGATGCGTTCGAGGCGCGCAGCTCGGCCAGTTGCTTTTCCGTGTTCGGGCCGCCGGCGGAACTCATCATCGCGGCGCTGGTCACCTGCATCACCTGTTGCGTCAGCAAGCCCTTCACCATCGCCAGCATCGTCGATTGCGACGGATCGTAATACAGCGCCAGCCGTGGCTTGTCGCGGCCGCCGAACAAGGCGTTGCCGGCCTGCTCGCCGAAGCCTTGCGGGATCATCACCGCCACCGCCAGCTTGCCCTCGCGCACGCGGGCCTGCGCCTCGGCATCGGTCAGTTCCAGGATCTTGAGCGAATCGTCGGCCTTGAGGCCGGCGGCGATTTTCTTGCCGTTGTCGGACTGGTCCAGCATCACCAGGCCGACCTCGATCTTGCTGGTGCGCGTCTCCGCCGCGCCGCCGAACAGCGAGCCGAAAAACGCCGCCAGGATGATCGGCATCAGCAGATGCAGCATCAGCGCGCGCTTGTCGTTCAGGTAAAGGATCAGATCCTTGCGGACCAGGGCGATCAATGCGGTCATGGTGACTCCTATCAGTCGCGCAGGCTGCGCCCGGTCAGGTTGAGGAAGATGTTTTCCAGCGAAGTCCTGGCGGTGGCGAAGTGCAGGATGGCGATCCCCTGCCCCGCCAGCCACGCCAGCATCGGCGCGGCGTGCGTGGCGTCGGCCAGGCCGATGGCCAGCGAGTTGCCGTCGCGCTCGATGTCGGTGACGCCGGACTGCTCGCGCATCGCCGACAGCAGCGCGGCGCTGGGCGCGCCGGCCAGCTCGGCATGCAAGGCGGCGCGCGCCGGCAGGCGCAGGTGCAGCGCGGCCGGGGTCTCGTCGGCCAGCACCTTGCCCTGGTCGATGATGACGATGTGGTCGGCCAGCCGCTCCACCTCCTCCATGTAATGGCTGGTGTAGATCAGCGAACGGCCCTGCGCCTGCAACGCTTCGAGCGTGTCGAAGATGGCGTTGCGGCTTTGCGGATCGACGCCGACGGTGGGTTCGTCGAGGATCAGCAGTTGCGGATCGTGCAGCAGCGCGGCGGCGATGTTGAGGCGGCGCTTCATGCCGCCGGAGAATGTCGACGGCTTGTCGGCCGCGCGGTCGGCCAGGTTGACCAGCGCCAGCGCCTGCTCGCAGCGTTGCTTCAGCAGCGCGCCCTTGAGGCCGTACAGCGCGCCGAACAGCCTGAGGTTTTGCAGCGCCGACAGATCGTCGTACAGCGCCAGGTCCTGCGGCACGAAGCCGATCTTGCGCTTGGCGGCGCTGGCGCCCTGGCCGATCGGCTCGTCGTCCATCAGGATGGTGCCGGCGTCGGCGCGCAGCAGGCCGCAGATCATGCCCACGGTGGTGGACTTGCCGGCGCCGTTGGGACCGATCAGCCCGACCGTCTGGCCGCGCAGCACCTGGAACGAAACACCGTCCACCGCCTTGCGTGTCGCGTACGACTTGGATAGATTTTGCACGCGGAGTAGAATCGAAGCCATGGTAAACCGTCCCGTCGAGTGTTCGTCACGCAGCCAGCATAGCTGTCCGATATCGATTTGGCAACCAGGTTGAACTTTTCGGTGGGCGCGTGGACTAAGTTAGGACGCCGCCGTCCGGCGGTATGACTATGGGAGGCACTATGGAAACCAATCCAACCGTCAAACGCTGGCAAGACCAGCTGATCTTGTTGCTCGGGCTGTGGTTCTTCATCACGCCCTGGGTATTCGCCTATCCGCTACCATCGGTGCAAGCATGGACCGCGTTCATTTCCGGCGCGGTGATGGTGGTGCTGGCGGCGTTCGATCTGTACAAGACCTACTTCTGGGCCGTGGTGCTCAACCTGCTGGTGGGGATCTGGGTCGCGGTCTCGCCGTGGGTGCTGGGCATGGCCGACAACGCCGAGCTGACCTGGAACGCGGTCATCGTCGGCGTCGCCGCGGCCGTGCTGGCGTTGTGGGAAATGCGCACCGATCCGGAACTGGTCAAGCATTGGCCGGGGGCCGGGCACGCCACCTGAGCCGGACGTGGTGCGCGATGTAGGCCTACAGCGCGTAGCGCACCACGTTGTCGCTCCACTCGAAGGCGGCCATCTCCAGTTCCACCAGTTCATCGGTGGACATGGCGAGGTCGCGCAGCGTCGGGACGATGTGATCGCCGAAGTCTTCCAGCCGTTCGATGCATTCGGCCAGCTTGAGCAGGTCGCCGTAGAAGCCGCCACGGTTCTGCAAGGCGTCCGCCACCTCGTCGTTGACGGGAATCTGCGACAGGATTTCCGTCATCGAAATGCCGAACAGCGTGTCCATCAGCGACATGATGCCGACCGTGAAGGCGATATCGGCGGCGCTGCGCTCGCTCGGCCGCAGCTTGGCGGCCAGCAGCTCCAGCAGGCGGCCGCGGGTGGTGGCCAGCATCAGCAGCGGCGTCATGCTGTGGCCGCGCTTGCTCGGTTCGGCGTACAGCATGATCTGCAGCCAGCGCTGCAACTGGCGCCGGCCGAGGATGGTCACGGCCTGGCTCAGCGAATCGATGCGCTGGCGCGCGCCCACCGCCGGCGTGTTCACCAGGCGCAGCAGGTTCAGCGCCAGCGACACGTCGCGCTTGATCGCGCGCTCGATTTCCTGGTTGTCGGCGTCCGACGTCACCAGCGTCATCAGCTCCATCACCGCCAGTTGCGACGGCGACAGCTTCTTGCCGCTCATGATGACCGGCTTGGAGAAGTAGTAGCCCTGGAAGTAGTCGAAGCCCAGGTCCAGGCAATTCTTGAACTCCTCGCGCGTCTCGACCTTTTCCGCGACCAGCTTTTTCTTTTCCTGACGGAAGCGCGGCGCCACCTTCATCAAGGCCGACAGCGGGATGTTGCGCATGTCCATCTTGACGTACTCGACCAGCGGCAGCAGCGCGTCCACGGTGTCGCTTTCGCCGGTCACGTCGTCCAGCGCGAAGCTGAAGCCGTGGCCGACCAATTCCTTGATGCGCGCCAGCACCGCCGGCGTGGCCGGCATGGTGTTGACGATCTCCAGCACCACCTTTTCGCGCGGCAGGAAGGAGAAGATGTCGCTCATGATGACGTCGGCGTCGACATTGACGAAGCCAAGCGCGTCGCCGATGGTTTTCTCCATGCCCAGCTGCGAGGCGTGGGCGATCACCGCCGCCGTCGCCGACAGATCGTTGCTGATGTTGGCCGGCCCGACAGGAGCGTTGCGGAACAGCAACTCATAGCCGAACAAGCCTTGGTTGCGGTCCAGGATAGGCTGTCGGCCCAGGTAGAATTCGCGCACGCGCAGGCTGTCGGGTTCCATGTCGTTAAAGGAGAGGTCAATCATCGCTAGTCCAGATTCAGAGGGCAGGTATTTCGCCACACTAATATTCTGACATTAATGCGGTGCGGTGTCTTGGATAATTTATATCAGACCGCCGCTTGGGGGACGCCGTCGATGAATAACTTCAGTTCGCCCGGAATAAACCCGGTCCATTGCTCATTGGTGGTCAAGGGCTGGGTGACGATGATGGCGACCCGGTCGTCCGGCGTTGTTACCTGGGAGAAATCCACGCTGACGTCCTCGTCGGACAGCTTGGCGGTGTCGAACGGATGCTGGCGCACCAGATAGAACAGGTTGGTCGAACAATGGGCGAACAGTTCGCCGCCGGACGACAGCATCATATTGAACGTGCCGTGGGTGGCGATTTCATGTACCAGGCCGCTCAGCGCCGAGCGCAGGTCGGCCAGCGGCGGGCGCACAGCGCCGAAACGGGCGCGCAACTGCTGCAAGATATAGCAGAAGGCCCGCTCGCTGTCGGTGCTGCCGACCGGGCGGTAGGCGCCGTCCAGCGCCGGCGCGAAGGCCTTCAGGTCGCCGTTGTGGGCGAACACCCAGTATTGCCCCCACAGCTCGCGCACAAAGGGATGGCAATTCTCCAGCGCAACCTTGCCCTGCGTCGCCTTGCGGATATGCGCGATAACATTGGTGGATTTGATCGGGTAACGCTTGATCAGCTCGGCGATCGGCGACGCGATCGCCGCCTGGTGGTCGACGAAATGACGCACGCCCGCGCCCTCGAAGAAGGCGATGCCCCAGCCGTCATGGTGGGTGTCGGTATGGCCGCCACGCATGGCGAAGCCGGTGAAACTGAAGACAATGTCGGTGGGGACATTGCAGTTCATTCCTAGAAGTTGGCACATGGTGTGATTATAACCACACCATGCGCCGCCGTGCCCGCTTAATGCAGCAGCACCGGATGACTCATCAGCGCATCGTAGCTGCCGAGGAATTCATCGATTTCCTGCATGGTCGGTTCGCCGGCGATCAGCTCGTTGACGTCGCGGCGGAAATGTTGCGCCAGGATGCCGGCAATGAAGATCTCGCGTTTGCCACCCTTGTCGACGATCTCGTAGCCGCCGAAGCGCAAGGCGTCCAGACTGCGGTCGGCGCCGAATTCGACAACACTATACTGCTCGCTGTTGTAGATGAGGTTCATGTTGCTTCCTTTCACAAGGGGCGAAACACCATCGGTTTCGCCTTCAACTCCGAGTTGGGGCTGAAAGCGGTCCATTTCAAGCCCTTTCGGGCCCGATCAGCGGGCGGATTACCTTGCCTCGATATCGGCTTGCAAATCCAGCAACTCGCCGTACGGCGCCTCGGACAGCCAGGAACGCAGCAGGTCCAGATGCTCGGCGGATGCCAGACTGATGTAGAGCCGCGCCGGGGGACGACGCAGCACACGATTCAATGTTACTCGCAAAACGAGATTGCCGCTGCAATGCAGACAGCCGGGGGCAATACGCAACACTTGCGGAACAGGATCGTAGGGGATGGGGCCGTCTGCGGGATCGAAGGCCAGCGCCGATCCGCCGTCCGACAAGCCCTCCAGAATGATGACGCTGGCCACTCCCGTTTGCAGGAGGCCGGCGATGGCGGTTTCGCGCGCGCCGGCGCCGGGACCGGTGACCAGCCAGGTCGGCACCGGCGGCCGCGCCGGCCTGGCCGTGGCCGCCGTCGTGGCGGACGGCGCGGTCACGGGCTCAGACGCCCTTCTTTGCCAGTTTGCCCGGCTCGACGCCGAGTTGCTTGAGCTTGCGGTACAGGTGGGTGCGTTCCAGCCCGGTCTTTTCCGCCACCCGCGTCATGCTGCCGCCTTCGCGGCCCAGATGGTGCTCGAAGTACATGCGTTCGAACGCGTCGCGCGCCTCGCGCAGCGGCAGGTCGAACGACAGGTTGAACATATGATTGTCGGCGCCGGCGATGGTGGCGCCGCCGCGCACGGCGATGGCCGACGCCGGATTCGGCTGATTGAACCCGGTGTTCGGCGCTTCCTCCGGCTGGCTCGCGGCCACCGGACGCGGCGCCAAGGCCGGCGCGCGCACCGTTTCCTGGGCGCGGGTCAAGCCTTGCTGGACCGCCTTCAGCAGTTTTTGCAGCGCGATCGGTTTTTCCAGGAAATTCAACGCGCCGATGCGGGTCGCCTCGACCGCCGTATCGATGGTGGCGTGACCCGACATCATAATCACCGGCATGGTCAGCAGCCCGTCGCGCTGCCATTCCTTGAGCAGGGTGACGCCGTCGGTATCCGGCATCCAGATATCGAGCAGCACCAGATCCGGCGCGCCGCCGGCGCGCGCTTCGCGTGCCTGTTGAGCGTTCTCGGCCAATTGTATTGCGTGTCCCTCGTCGCTCAAAATTTCCGAGAGCAACTCGCGAATGCCCATTTCATCGTCCACAACCAGAATGTTTGCCATCTTCCCTTGCCTTCCTCATTTCGCCGGATCTATCCAGCAATGATTTTTTTAGTCACCAAACTTTAGGTATTTTGCGACGCCGGTGCTAACTTTAACAGCAAAATCAATACCGACGCGCCACTTCTATCGACATGGTTCTGGATATCGATCCGGCCCCCATGCTCATCGATAATTTTTTTCACCATCGCCAGGCCGAGGCCGGTGCCGCGCGCCTTCGACGTGACGTACGGTTCGAACGCCCGCGCCAGGATTTTCGGCGCGAAGCCGGGGCCGTTGTCGGTGATCGCCAGCCGCACGGCGGTGCGGGTGCAGCCGTCCGCGCCCTGATAATGAATGGCTTCGCTGATCACGTCAATGTGCGCGCGCGGCGCGCCGGCCGGCAACTCGGCCATGGCGTCCTGCGCGTTCTGCAGCAGGTTGTGGATCACCTGGCGCAGCTGGGTGGCGTCGCCCATCACCAGCGGCAAGCCCGGCGCCAGCTGCGGATGGATGATGTCGTTGCCCTCGCCGCTGATGTACAGGTTCAGGATCTCCTCCACCAGCGCGTTCAGGTCCAGCGGCTCCAGCACCGCCGGCGGCGTGCGCGCGTAGTCGCGGAAGTCGTCCACCATGCGCTTCATCGCCGCCACCTGGTTGACGATGGTGGCGGTGCCCTTGTTGAGCAGTTCGGTGTCGACCGGGTTCAGCTTGCCTTCGAGCTTCATTTGCAGGCGCTCGGCCGACAGCTGGATCGGCGTCAGCGGATTCTTGATCTCGTGCGCCAGCCGGCGCGCCACCTCGCCCCAGGCGATCGAGCGCTGCGCCGAGATCACGTCGGAAATGTCATCGAACACCACCAGGTAGCCGCTGCCGCTGTCGATCGGCAACCGCGAGCCGCGCGTCAGCAGCGTCAGGTCGTTGTCGTCCAGGCTGGTCGAACGGCGCGGCACCTCGATCTGGCGCTGCCAGTGCATGCGCTGCAGATTGCGGCCGGCGGCCGACTGCGCGCTCTGCGCCGCGAAGCCGGCCACGATGGCGGCGCCGAATTCCTGCAGGCCCTCGATCTCGTCGAGCTTCTGGCCGATCATGGTCACGCCGGCCTGGTGCAGGATGCGCTCCACCGAATCGTTGCAGCTGATCAGATGGAATTCGTGGTCCAGCACCATCACCCCGGCCGACATATTGGCCAGCACCGATTCCAGGTGGGTCTTGGCGTTTTGCAGCGCCGAACGGTTGCGCTCGACGGCGCTGCGGGCGTCCGACAGCTGGCGCGTCATCATGTTGAACGATTGCGTCAGCGTGCCCAGCTCGTCGGAGGTGGCGACGATCGGTCGCGGCGACAGATCGCCCTCGGCCACCGCGCGCGTGCCCTCGGCCAGCAGCAGCAGCGGCTGCGCCAGGTCGCTGGCGATCAGGAAGGCGCTGGCGATGGCGCCGAACACCGCCAGCAGCAGCGTCAGCGTCAGGGTCACGATGTACATCTTGCGCAGGCCGTCGCGCGCCGTGGAGCGCTCCTTGTAGTCGGCGTAGGCGCTGCGGATGGTTTCGCCGTCGGCGGCCAGCTGCGTCGGCGCCAGCTGCAGCAGCTGCAGGTAGCGCGGCGCCAGATGGGTGCCGTTGGGCTGCACGTGGTCGGGTATGGCCATCACCACCCGCAGCCGCAGCGCGTTGGCGTTGTCCTGCGGCGCGGCCGGGGCGTCGATCAGATTGCTGCGCAGCTCGCCGCCGCCCTCGGGCGCGCCGTAGGCGTCGTCGCTCTTGGCCTTGGCCATCATCTCGCGGCTCGGCAGCGCGGCGCTGAGGTTGCCGCTGCGGCTGGCGCGGGCGCTGACGATCAGGCCGCCCTCGGCGTCGACGATGATCGCGCTCTGCATGCCGGTCTCGTCCTTGACCAGCGCCGCCAGCGTGGCGCGCTCGGTGCCGAACGGCCGGTCGGCCAGCTGCTGCACGGTGCGCTCGGCGGTCACCTTGAGCTCGCCGACCGAGCGGTCCAGGCCGGCGATGCTGAGGTTGATGCCGGACTCCAGCGCGGCCTCGACCGGCACGTTGAACCACGAATCGATCGAATGCGAGACGAACTGCACCGACACCAGGAAGATCACCAACCCCGGCAGCACGCCGATGGCGGCGAACAGCAGCACCAGCCGCGTCATCAGCTTGGAGCCGAACTTGCCGGTCTTGTAGCGGGAATACAGGCGGAACAGCGACACCGCCACCAGCAGCAGCAGCGAACCGGCCACCGCCGCGTTCAAGCCCAGCAGCCAGCCGTAGTAGCGGTCGAAAAAGCCGGACTTGTCGGAGGCCGAGGCCAGCATGAACAGCAGGATACTGACGATGGCGCCGCCGACGACGGAAAAATACCGCAGGGCCGTGCTCACTTACTCCGCCTTGTAACGGAAGGGTTTCTTTTCAGAGGTCAGGCGCCATTCGCTGTTGTTCAGGGCGTTGACCTTGAGCGGCTTGGGCACATAGTTGGTGTCGAGCCCCATGCTCAGGTTGACGTTGTACCACTCGCCGACCTTGAGCGCGCCGCGCGGCGCCACCAGCCAGCGGTTCGGGCGGCGGATCAGGAACAGCGCGTCCTCCAGCGAGGAGAAGTTCTGCGACACGCTGCCGTTGACCGAGACGCCGTACTGGCGCGTCAAGACATTATAAGAAAGGCTGATGGTCTGGCGCGCGACGATGGCTTTTTCGTCGAACCAGTACCAGCGCGGGCGGGTGAATTCGATTTCGGTGGCGAAGTACAGCGAGCGGCCGTACTGCAGCGTGTCCTCCATCTCGCGGCTCAGCTCGAAGGCGTAGGTGGCCGACAGGCGGTAGCCCTCGTCCGACGCCTCGACCAGCGCACGGCGGATTTCGACCCCATCATAGGCCTGGGCGGCCTGTGGCGCCAGCAACCCCGTGGCCAGGGCCAGGATCAGCAGCAATTGCCCGGTCAGGAGTCGAAAAAATCGTTGTGTCACGTGTGGGCCGGTGCTCAAGGGGTCCGAAGAAGTAAAACAGGCAAAACGGTTACGCATTTTTCTGGAACAGGGCGTAGAACAAACCATCGTGATCCTGCCCGGCGCCGCCGGCGGGGAGCAATTGACCGGGCGCGTCCAGCCGCGCCGCCTGGTTGCGGACGGCGAAAGCGGCCGCCTGCGCCTCGGATTCCTGCGGCCACAACGAACATGTCACGAACAGCAATTTACCACCCGGGGCCAGCATCTGCCAAAGGTTGTCGAGGATTTTGCCGGAAAGTGTTGCAAGTTGGAGCGTGTCGCCCTTGCGCCGCAGCCAGCGGATATCCGGATGGCGGCGCACGATGCCGGAGGCGGTGCACGGCACGTCGGCCAGGATGCGGTCGTAGGGCTGGCCGTCCCACCAGCCGGCGCTTTGCGCGTCGGCCGGCTGCAGCGCGGCCTTCAGTTGCAGCCGTTCCAGGTTCTCGCCGACCCGCACCAGGCGCTTGGCGTCGGCGTCGAGCGCGGTCACGTCGGCGTCGGCCAATTCCAGGATGTGGCAGGTCTTGCCGCCCGGCGCGGCGCAGGCGTCGAGCACGCGCATGCCGTCCCGGACGTCCAGCAGCGGCGCGGCCAGCTGCGCGCCGGCGTCCTGCACCGACACCAGCCCGTCGCCGAAGCCGGGAATCAGCGCCACGCCAACCGGCTTGGCCAGCCGCACCGCGTACGGGCCGATCCGGGTCGCCGCCATGCCGGCCGCGTCCAGCGTGGCCAGATACTGTTCCATCGTGGTCTTGCGCGCATTGATGCGCAAGGTCAGCGGCGGCGCGGTGTTGCCGGTCGCCAGCACGCCCTGCCAGTCCTGCGGCCAGGCGGCCTTGGCGGCGTCGATCCACCACTGCGGGTAATTCCATTTCGCGACCGGCTGGATCAGCGCCGCGTCCAGCAGCGCCTTGCGCTCGCGCAGGAAGCGGCGCAGCACCGCGTTGACCATGCCCTTGGCGCGGGCGGTGTCCGGATGGGCGTCGGCCGCCGTCACGGTCTGGTCGACGATGGTGAATTCCTCATACGGCGGCGTCTCGTCGGGCGCGGTCATCAGCGCCAGCGCGCACGACAGCAGCGCCGACACCAGCGGTTCCGGCGCCTTGGGCGCCATCAGCGCCACCAGCGCCTCGCTCTGGCCGAGCTGGCGCATGGCGCGGTAGGCGATGTCCTGCATCGCGCCGCGCGCCTGCGGCAGCGTCTCCTGGCGGCCCCAGACCTGGGCCAGCGCCTGCGGCAGGTTGGTGCCGGTGCGGACCTGGGCCACCGCGTGGGCGGCGCCGATCAGGCTGAAGGCCAGCGAATCGGGCTTCAGGCCGGTCTGGAAGCTGGTCTGCGGCGCCGGTTTCAGCTCGCGCGCATGGCTGGCGCGCATTTTGGGGGCCGCGGCCTTCGCGGGCGACGCCTTCGCGGGGGACTTCAAGGAGAGCGTCGTACGCTTGTTCATATGCTAATTCCAGAGTGGGGCCGGCTGCCGTGATCGCGCAGTATACAGCAGTGCATATGACATAGCGATTACGGCATTTGTAACGGTTGTATCCGGCACCCCGCATCGCTGGCCGCGCATCTTGGCAAACCAGTATAATTACCGCTGTTTGGCCGGCCCCGCCGCCGGCCGTTTTCGCTTCCGGATACATTTTTTAGCGCGGCCCCGCCGCCAGACTGCCCATGCTCGCCCAACAAAAACAAGATATCACCGCCCTGTTCCAGGCCGCCCTCGCACCGATCCTGGCCGGCATCGACGGCGCCGCCACGCTTGTTCCGAATGTTGTGCTGGAGCGCCCGCGCGACCCGTCGCACGGTGACGTCGCCTGCAACATCGCCATGCAACTGGCCAAGCAGCTGAAAATGAACCCGCGCGAACTGGCCACCAAGGTGGTCGAGGCGCTGCTGGCCAACCCGGCCGGCAAGGGCCTGGTGGAGGCGGTCGACATCGCCGGCCCCGGCTTCATCAACCTGCGCGTGACCGCCGCCGCCAAGCAGGCCGTGGTCAAGACCGTGCTGGCGCAGGGCGCCGCCTACGGCAACAGCGAAGCCGGCAAGGGCAAGAGCGTCATCATCGAATTCGTCTCGGCCAATCCGACCGGCCCGCTGCACGTCGGCCACGGCCGCCAGGCCGCGCTGGGCGACGCGCTGTCGTCGCTGTTCGGCGCCCAGGGCTTCGACGTGACCCGCGAGTTCTACTACAACGACGCCGGCGTGCAGATCCAGACCCTGGCCAACTCGGTGCAGGCGCGCCTGCGCGGCCACAAGCCGGGCGACGCCGCCTGGCCCGAATCTGCCTACAACGGCGACTACATCGCCGACATCGCCGCCGACTTCCTCGCCAAGAAAACCGTGTCCGCCTCGGACGGCTCGCCGGCCACCGCCACGGGCGACATCGAAGACATCGAATCGATCCGCCACTTCGCCGTGACCTACCTGCGCAACGAGCAGGACATCGACCTGCAGGCCTTCGGCGTCAAGTTCGACAACTACTACCTCGAATCGTCGCTGTACGCCGACGGCAAGGTCGACGCCGCCGTCGACATGCTCAACAAATCCGGCAAGACCTACGAGGAAGAAGGCGCGCTGTGGCTGCGCACCGAGGACTACGGCGACGACAAGAACCGCGTCATGCGCAAGAAGGACGGCACCTACACCTACTTCGTGCCGGACGTGGCCTACCACATCGTCAAGTTCCAGCGCGGCTTCGGCCAGGCGATCAACGTTCAGGGCTCCGACCACCACGGCACCATCGCCCGCGTGCGCGCCGGCCTGCAGGCGGTCGACGTCGGCATCCCGCAAGGCTTCCCCGACTACGTGCTGCACAAGATGGTCACCGTGATGAAGGGCGGCGAAGAGGTCAAGATCTCCAAGCGCGCCGGCTCCTACGTCACCGTGCGCGACCTGATCGAATGGTCCGGCGGCGGCGACATCACCAAGGGCCGCGACGCGGTGCGCTTCTTCCTCATCTCGCGCAAGGCCGACACCGAATTCGTGTTCGACGTCGACGTCGCGCTGAAGACCTCGGACGAAAATCCGGTGTATTACGTGCAGTACGCCCACGCCCGCATCTGCCGCATGCTGGAACAGTGGACCGGCGACGAAGCCGCGCTGGCCAACGTCGACCTGTCGCCGCTGACCGCGCCGACCGAAGCGACGCTGCTGGCGACGCTGGCCGCGTATCCGGAAACGCTGGCGCGCGCGCAGGCGGAACTGGGCCCGCACCAGATCGCGTTCTATCTGCGCGACCTGGCCGCCAACCTGCACAGCTTCTACTTCGCCGAACGCGTGCTGGTCGACGACGAGGCGCTGAAGGCGGCCCGTATCGCGCTGATGGTCGCCACCCGCCAGGTGCTGCGCAACGGCCTGGCGCTGATCGGCGTCTCCGCTCCCAACAAAATGTAATGCGAAGGACATCCCGCACAATGAAGTTACGCTCCCAGCAAGGCAACACCTTTATCGGTATCGTTATCGGCCTGGTCATCGGCCTCGCCATCGCGGTGGTGGTGGCCCTGGTCATCACCAAGGGCGCCACGCCGTTCACCGACAAGGGCCATGCGACCAAGTCGACCGAAACCACGGCCGGCCAGGCGGCCGATCCGAACAAGCCGATGTACGGCAACAAGGAAGCGGCGCGGGAAGCGGCAAAGGATTTTGCGAAGGATACGCCCAAGGCGCCGGCCGCCGATCCGCTGCAGGCGGTGGTGGACAAGATCCAGGCCACGCCGACCACGCCGGCGCCTGCGCCTGCGCCGAAGGCCGCGCCCGCGATTCCAGCCGCCGCCAACGTGGCGCCGCAGCCGGTGGCGAAGGCCGCTCCGGCGGCCGCCGCTGCCGCAGCCGACAACGGCGGCGACGAGAAATTCATCTACTACCTGCAAGCCGGCGCCTTCCGCGAAGTGGCCGACGCCGAAAGCGCGCGCGCCAAGCTGGCCCTGTTGGGCTTCGAGGCCAACCTGTCCGACCGCGCCACCGACACCGGCGTGCTGCACCGGGTGCGTATCGGCCCGTTCAACCAGGTCGAAGCGATGAACAAAGTACGTAGCAAATTATCCGAGAACGGCATCGATGTCGCCGTTGTACGCAACCAGAAATAAGCCAGGAGTTTCAAGATGCGATTGATGAAATTTGTAGTGGGCGCGCTGATGATGGGCGCAATGGCACTGTCGTCCGCCTCGCCGGCCGATCCGAAAAACGGCGTCGAGTACAAGACCCTGGCCACGCCGCAGGCGGTCGACACCGGCAAGAAGGTCGAGATCATCGAGTTCTTCGACTACGCCTGTCCGCACTGCTCCGCCTTCGATCCGGCGCTGACCGCATGGGTCAAGAAACAGGGCGACAACATCGTCTTCAAGCGCACCCACATCTCGCGCTCCGGCACCGACCTGCCGCAGCAAAAAATGTTCTTCACGCTGGAAGCGATGGGCCTGCTGACCGAAGCGCTGAACTCCAAGGCCTTCGCCGAGATCCACGTCAACCACAACCGCATGAACCGCGATGAACTGGTGTTCGACTTCGTCGCCAAGCAGGGCATCGACCGCCAGAAATTCATCGACACCTATCGCGGCTTCGGCGTCGCCGGCCGCGTGCGCAAGGCCACCGCGATGATGGACGCCTACGAAGTCGATTCGTGGCCGATGCTGGCCGTGGACGGCAAGTGGATGACGTCGCCGACCATGGCCGACGCCGAAAAGAAATCGGCCACCACCGAAGCGCAGCTGCACGGCGCCGTCACCCAGGTGCTGGACGTGCTGGTCGCGAAAGCGAAAGCGGAAAAGAAATAAGCATGACGCCTTCGCGCGTCTTCATCACCGGCGCCTCCAGCGGCATCGGCGCCGCGCTGGCCGCCGAGTATGCGGCGCAAGGCGCCACGCTCGGCCTGCTGGCCCGGCGCGGCGACGCACTGGACCGGCTGATCGCCACCCTCCCCCATCCTGAACGCCACCGCGCCTACGCGGTCGATGTGCGCGACCACGCCGCCATCGCCACCGCCGCGCAAGCCTTCCTGGCGCACGCCGGCGGCATCGACGTGGTGATCGCCAACGCCGGCATCTCGGTCGGCACGCTGACCGAATTCGCCGAAGACATTCCGGTGTTCGCCGACGTGATCGCGACCAACGTGGTGGCCACCGCCGCCACCTTCGCCCCGTTCATCGCGGCGATGCGGGCGCAGCGCACGCCGGGACGGCTGGTCGGCATCGGCAGCGTGGCCGGCATACGCGGCCTGCCCGGCGCCGAAGCCTACAGCGCCTCCAAGGCGGCGGTGATCAGCTACTGCGAATCGCTGCGGCTGGAAATGCACCGCTACGGCATCCGCGTCGTCACGCTGTGCCCCGGCTACATCGATACGCCGATGACGCAGGTGAACCCGTATCCGATGCCGTTCCTGATGGCGCCGGCGAAGTTCGCCGCGCGCGCCGCCCGCGTCATCGCCGCCGGCGACAGCTACGCCGTCATCCCGTGGCAGATGGGCGTGGTGGCCAAGGTGCTGCGCCTGCTGCCTAACGCGGTGTACGATTTCGCCTTCAGCAAGGCGCCGCACAAACCTCGCAAGACCGCATCATGACCAACTTATCCGCAGCCGCCATCACGGCCCATTGCGCCACCAGCGCCAGTCACGTCGCCATCGAGACGGTGGCCGAAACCGGCTCCACCAACGCCGACCTGCTGGCGCGCGTCGACACGCTGGACGGCCCGGTGCTGCGCATCGCCGACAACCAGACGGCGGGCCGTGGCCGCGCCGGCCGCGCGTGGCTGTCGCAGCCCGGCGCGGCGTTGATGTTCTCGCTGGCGTGGCGCTTCAAGGGGCCGCTGCATCGCATGTCCGGCCTGCCGATGGCGGTCGGCGTGGGGCTGGCCGAGACCATCGCCTCGCTCGGCGTGCCGGTGCAGATCAAATGGCCCAACGACCTGCTGCGCGACGGTAAAAAACTGGCCGGCATCCTGGTCGAAACCCAGACCGCGAAACAGGACAGCGACGGCGCCATCTGGGCCGTGATCGGCGTCGGCCTCAATCTGATCATGCCGGACGAACTGGAAGCGGCCATCGGCCGCGAAGTGGCGGCCGCGCCATGGCTGGCGCAGATGGACCGCAACCAGCTGATGGCCGCGCTGCTGAGCCGTCTGGCCGCCGTGCTGGCCGAATTCGACGACACCGGCTTTGCGCCTTTCGCCGAACGCTGGAACACGCTGCACGCGTGGCAGGGACAGCACGTGGTCCTGCTCGACAACGGCGCGGTGACGCAGCAAGGCGTGGCCGCCGGCGTCGACGCCATCGGCCGCCTGATGCTGGACACGCCGCAAGGCCGGGTCGACGTGCTGTCCGGCGACGTCTCGCTGCGCCTCTCCTCACCTATCGGAACATCATGATTCTACTCATCGACGCCGGCAACACCCGCGTTAAATGGGCGCTGGCCGCACCCGGCGCGGCGCTGGGCGAATGGACCGCGCACGGCGCGGTGGCCCACACCGATCTGCCGCAACTGGAACTGGCGTGGAGCGAAGCGACCGCCGGCCGTGAGGTCAGCGGCATCCTGATCGCCAACGTCGCCGGCAACGCGCTGCACGTACATCTGGAATACGTCCTGCAGCGCACCTTCCCCGCCATGCTGCCGCAGCTGGCGATCGAATGGTTCGCTTCCGTGCCGGCGCTGGCCGGCCTGACCAACGGCTACCGCAACCCGGCGCAACTGGGCTGCGACCGCTTCGCCGCCGCCATCGCCGGCCACGCGCTGGCGCCGGACCGGCCGGTGATCGTGGCCAATTGCGGCACCGCCACCACCATCGACGCGGTCACCGCCGACGGCGTGTTCCTCGGCGGGATGATCCTGCCGGGACTGGGCCTGATGGCTAGTTCGCTGGCGCGCAACACCGCGCAGTTGCCGCAGATCGCGCAAGACGGTAAGCTGCCGGACGGATTCGCCGACAACACCGACGACGCCATCCTGAGCGGCTGCATGACCGCGCAGAGCGGCGCCATCGAACACGCGTTCGCGCTGCACGGCGCGGCCGAGTGCATCATCTCCGGCGGCGCCGCACCCTTCATCGCGCCGATGCTGAAGGTGCCGTACCGGATCGTCGAGAATATCGTGCTGATCGGATTGCATGCCGCCGCCGGCGGCGCCGAATGAGGAAGCCCTTGTGCTGAAATTTATTTTCTGGTCGCTGTTAGCCGTCAACGCCGCGCTGTTCGCGTATGGACAGGGCTATCTCGGCCACTTCAGCGGCAACGAGCGCGAGCCGGAACGCCTGCTCAAGCAGCTCAACGCCGACAAGCTGGTCATCATCCCGGCCGAGAAAGCCAACAGCGCGGCGGCCGCCACCGCCGCTACCGCAAGCGCAGCCGCCGCAGCCAACGGCGCCGCCAAGGCCGCGCCCGAGGTACTGGCCTGCGTGGAGATCGCCAGCTTCGTGCTGGCCGACGCGCGCCGCTTCGAAGCCCAGCTGGCGCCGCTGAACCTGGGCGACCGCCAGTCGCGCCACAACCTGCCCGGCACCGAAGTCTCCGGCTACATCGTGCATATTCCGCCGCAGGGCAACAAGGAAGCCGCTGACAAGAAGGCGGCCGAGTTGCGCGGCCTGGGCGTCAGCAACTACTTCATCATGTCCGACAATTCGCCGCTGCGCTGGGGGATTTCGCTGGGCGTGTTCAAGACCGAAGGCGCGGCGCAGAACCAGCTGGCGATGCTGGTCAAGCAAGGCGTGCGCACCGCGCGCATCACGCCGCGCATGAGCGGCAGCAAGCTGCTGGGCTACCAGTTCCGCGAGGTCGACGCGCCGCTGAAGGCCAAGCTGGAACAGATCCGCGCCGGCTTCCCCAACACCGAAACCCGCGCCTGCAAATAATCAGCGCTGGATCACAATCGGCTTCAGGCTCAGTGACGACGGCAGGCCTTGCGCCGCCAGCAGCGCTTCCTGGCGCGTGGCGAACGGGCCGCTGAACAACCGGTGCACCGAGCCGGCCTGCACCACTTCCAAACCATTCAAGCCAGTGCCGGCAAGCTTGCCGCGCACCGCTTCGGCATTCTCGGCGCGCGAGTACGCGCCCAGCTGGATGTAGAAGCCGGCGGCGGCCGGCGCGCCCAGGCCGGGCATCGCCGGCGTGGCGGACGCGGACGGCGCCGTCGACGCCGTCGGCATGCTGGCCTCGTCCGGCGCCCGGTCCGACAACATCAGCGCCGTGACCTGCGGCGTCAGCGCGCTGGGCACCGGCTGCGGCGACAGCACCAGCGGCTGGATCAGCGACGGCGCCGATGGCGGCGGCGTCGCCGTCACCAGCCGGTCCTTCGACTGCGACTGAAGGCGCGGCTTGGTGGTGCCGGACACGCCTTCGCGCGACGCCTGCATGCGGTCGATCTCGTCGGGCAGGATGCGCTCGATCTTCAGCTCATGACTACCCTTGCCCAGCAAACCCAGTTTCAACGCCGCCGTGTACGAGACATCGATCGCACGGCTGGCATGGAACGGCCCGCGATCATTGATGCGCACCACCACCACCGCCCCGCTGACCATGTTAGTCAAACGCGCATAGGAAGGAATCGGCAGCGTCGGATGCGCCGCCGTCATCTTGTACATATCGTACAGCTCACCGGACGAGGTGCGCTGGCCATGGAACTTCTTGCCATACCAGCTGCCGACACCGATCTGCGAATACGGCTGATTGTCGGTCAACGGCGTATAGGTCTTCCCGAACACCACATACGGACGATTGGAGCGCGGCAGCAGCGGATCGTTGCGCACGTCGGCGTCCGGCACATCGGCCAGGTTGGCAGGCGGCGCATCGCCCGGACCATCGTCCTGGTAGTAGCCGCCGCGCCCGGAATTCGCCGGCGGCAGCACCGGCAGCGTGGTCGCCGGCTTGGTGGTGGACGGCGCCTTGATCACCGGCGGATGCACGCGCGACGACTTGGACAGCGGGCCGCTTTCCTCGGTCGGCAAACTGCCGCAGCCGACCAGCGCCAGCGCCGCCGTCAAGACGGAGACTTTCAACATACAACTTCGGTCCATCCGCATGGTGATCATCCTCATGGTTTCTTCTGCGCCGGTGGCGGCGCGCGCTCCAGCTCAATCGCGGCGGCCTGCTCCTCCAGCGTCTGCCCTTCCACCGGCAGCACGGTCTCGGCGTCTTCCTTCTCCACCTTGGTCGTATCCTTGCCCGCCGGGCGCTTGCCCAGCAAATAATAATCCAGCGCCTTGCGCACGATGGGCGCCGCATGCTCGCCGCCCTTGCCCGCGTTCTCCACCACGATCGCGATCGCGATGCGCGGCTTGTCGGCCGGCGCGAAGGCCGTGAACAGCGCGTTGTCGCGCAAGCGTTCCGCCAGTCGCGCGGCATTGTACTTCTCGCCCTTCCTGATCGTGATGACCTGCGCCGTGCCGGTCTTGCCGCCCACCGTGTAGCCGGCGCCGCCGAAGGCGCGGAAACCGGTGCCACCCGGCTCGCTGGTCACGCCGACCATCGCGTTCTTGACGAAATCAATGTTCTCCCGCTTCAGCGGAATGCGATAGCTTTCCTTCGCCACCGTCAGCGTCCGCGCCCGCGTCGCACCGTCTTCGACGATCTTGACCAGGTGCGGCTTCATCACCACGCCGTCGTTGGCCAGGTTGGCCACCGCATGCGCGATCTGCAGCGGCGTGTAGGCGTTGTAGCCCGAACCGTTGCTGACCGAGATGGTATCACCACCCACCCACTTGCCCGCCGCACCTTTGAAGCGCTTGCGCTTCCATTCCTGCGACGGCAGCACGCCGGACTTCTCGTTATCCAGGTCGATGCCGGTTTTTTCACCGAAGCCGAACGGCTGCATGAAATCGTGGATCGCGTCGATGCCCATGTCGTGGCCGAGCGCATAGTAGTAGGTATTGCAGGACACGATGATCGAGCGGCGCATGTCCACCGAACCGTGGCCGCCGACCACGTCGTCATTGAATTTGTGGCCGCCGAGGTAGTAGTAGCCGGGATCCGGCGTGGTCTGGCCCGGCGTGCGCTTGCCCAGCTCCAGCGCCGCCAGCGCCATGAAGGGCTTGAAAGTGGACCCGGGCGCGTAGGTGCCCGACAGCGGCCGGTTGACCATCGGCCGGTCCAGCGAAGTATTCAGCTCGTTCCAGCTTTGCGCGTCGATGCCGTCGACGAACAGGTTAGGGTCGTAGCCGGGCCGCGAGACGTAGGCCAGGATGTCGCCGGTCGACGGCTCGATCGCCACCAGCGCGCCGCGCCGGTCGCCGAAGGCCTCCTCCACCACCTTCTGCAGCGCGATGTCGATCGACAGTATCAGGTTGCTGCCCTGCGTCGCTCCGGTGCGCGACAGGGTGCGGATGGCGCGGCCGCCGGCCGACACTTCGACTTCCTCGTAGCCGGTCTTGCCATGCAACTGCTGCTCGTAGCTTTTCTCCAGGCCCTCCTTGCCGATATGGTCGGTGCCCTTGTAGTTGGCGGCGTCGTCGCCGTCCTCGATGGCGGCCGCCTCGGCGCGGCTGACGCGGCCGATGTAGCCGATCACGTGCGACGCGGTTTCGCCCAGCGGATACTGGCGGAACAGGCGCGCCTGCACCTCGACGCCGGGGAAGCGGAAGTGCTGCGCCGCGAAGCGCGCCACCTCGTCGTCGGTCAGCCGGGTGCGCAGCGGCACGCTCTCGAAGCCCTTGGATTCCTCCAGCAGCTTCTTGAAGCGCTTGCGGTCCTTGACATCGATCTCCACCAGCGCCGCCAGCTCGTCGATGGTCTGGTCCAGCGACGCCGTCAATTTCGACGGCGTGATCTCCAGCGTGTAGGCCGAGTAATTGCTTGCCAGGACCACGCCGTTGCGGTCGAGGATCAGGCCCCGGTTCGGCACGATGGGCACCAGCGCGATGCGGTTCTCCTCCGCCTTCACCGCGAAGTCCTTGTACTTGATGATCTGCAGCCAGATGAAGCGCGCCGTCAGCAGCGCGAAGCAGATCAGCACCATGCCGCCCAGCGCGGTGACGCGGGCGCGGAAGCGCCGCAGCTCCTGCTCGTTGTCCTTGATCTCCATCATGCGCGCGCTCCCGAGCGCACCGCGCGGCCATGCCGCTGGATGCTCATCAGGATGCCGCCGCCGAGGCCCAGCGTCATCAGCGCGGTGCCGCCGTAGCTCATGAACGGCAGCGGCACGCCGACCACCGGGATGATGCCGCTGACCATGCCCATGTTGACGAAGGCATAGGTGAAGTAGATCATCGTCACCGCGCCGGCCAGCAGCCGCGAGAAAAAGGTCGCGGCGTTGACCGCGATGTGCAGGCCGCGCCAGATCAGCAGCAGGTACAGCACCATCAGCACCAGGTTGCCGGTCAGGCCGAACTCCTCGGAGAACACAGCGAAGATGAAATCGGTGGTGCGCTCGGGGATGAACTCCAGGTGCGCCTGCGTGCCGTGGGTCCAGCCCTTGCCGGCAAAGCCGCCCGAGCCGATGGCGATCATCGACTGGATGATGTGGAAGCCCTTGCCCAGCGGGTCGTGATACGGGTCGATCAAGGTCAGCACGCGCTCGCGCTGGTAGTCGTGCATCACCGCCCACAGCAGCGGCAGCGAGGCGCAGCCGGCCGCCGCCAGCCCGACCATCACCTTCCACGACAGGCCGCTGAGGAAGATCACATAGCAGCCGGCCGCCGTCACCAGCAGCGCCGTGCCCAGGTCCGGCTGGCGCGCGATCAGGCCGGCCGGTATCGCCAGCAGCAGCGCCGCGACGGCGTAGGCGTGCCAGCGCATCTGGCCCTGCTGCCGCTGGAAGAACCAGGCCAGCATCAGCGGCATGGCGATCTTCATCAATTCGGAGGGCTGGATCTGGACGCCGACGTTCAGCCAGCGCCGCGAGCCGCCCTTGACCACGCCGAACAGCGCCACCGCCAGCAGCAGCGCCACGCCCAGCGCGTAGGCCGGCACCGCCAGCCGCATCATCGCCTGCGGCGGCACGTTCGCCACGATCCACATGATCAGGAAGGCAAACAGGATATTGCGCAGCTGGTCCTCGACCTTGCCGGGGATGGCCATGCCGGCCGAGGCCAGCGTCACCAGGCCGACGCACAGCAGCAGCGTGATGATGATGGCCAGCGGCGCGTCGAACACCATCACATAGGGCCGCATCCGCTGCAGCAGCGGGCGGCCGTCGGCGAGGCGCATCAGGTCTGCACCAGTTTGCGGTGCCGTTGGATGCTCATCAGGATGCCGGCGCCCAGGCCCAGCGTCAGCAGCGCGGTGCCGCCGTAGCTCATGAACGGCAGCGGCACGCCGACCACCGGCAGGATGCCGCTGACCATGCCCATGTTGACGAAGGCGTAGGTGAAGTAAATCATCGTCACCGCGCCGGCCAGCAGGCGGGTGAAGAAGTTGGGCGCGTTCCCGGCGATCATCAGGCCGCGGCCGATCAGCAGCAGGTACAGCACCATCAGCAGCAGGTTGCCGGCCAGGCCGAACTCCTCCGAATACACGGCGAAGATGAAGTCGGTGGTGCGCTCCGGGATGAATTCAAGGTGGGCCTGCGTGCCGTGGGTCCAGCCCTTGCCGGTGACGCCGCCCGAGCCGACCGCGATCGTCGACTGGATGATGTGGAAGCCCTTGCCCAGCGGGTCCGAGGTCGGATCGATCAGCGTCATCACGCGCTCGCGCTGGTAGTCGTGCAGCACCGACCAGATCACCGGCAGGCTGGCGGCGCCGGCGATCAGCAAACCCGCCAGCGCCTTCCACGACAGGCCTGCCAGGAAGATCACGCAGAAGCCCGCCGCCACCACCAGCAGCGCCGTGCCCAGGTCGGGCTGGCGCACGATCAGGCCGACCGGCACCGCCAGCAGCACGGCGGCGATGGCATACGATTGCCAGCGCAGCTGGCCGGCGCGGTTCTGGAAGAACCAGGCCAGCATCAGCGGCGTGACGATCTTCATGAATTCGGACGGCTGGATGTCGATGCCGACGTGCAGCCAGCGCCGCGCGCCCAGCTTGATGGTGCCGAACAGCGCCACGCACACCAGCAGCAGCACCCCGATCGCATAGGCCGGCACCGCGATCCGCATCATCATCTGCGGCGAGATGTTGGCCACCACCCACATCACGAAGAACGACAGCACGATGTTGCGCAGCTGGTCCTCCATCTTGCCGGGGATGCCGATGCTGGCCGAGTACAGCGTCACCAGGCTGACCGACAGCAGCATCAGGATGATGAGGGTCAGCGGCCCGTCGAACACGGTGAAGTACGGCCGCAGGCGGCGCCACAGGGAACGCCTTTCGTTGATGCGCATGATGCAGTGGTCCTTATTGTTTTTTCCGCGCCGGCACCGGCGACGCCGGCGCCGTCACGGCGGCCGGGGCTTGCGCCGGGGCCGGGGCGGGTGCCGGGGCCGGCTGCGCGGGTTCGCGCTTGGCTTCGACGGCGGCGGCCGCGGCTTCCACCGCCGCCGGCTCCTCGATCGGATCGAAGGCCACCGCGTCCTCCTTCGGCACCTTGGTGGTTTCCTTGTCGGTCGGGCGCTTGCCCAGCAGGTAGAAGTCGAGCGCCTTGCGCGCGATCGGCGCGGCGATTTCCGCGCCCCAGCCGGCGTTCTCCACCACCATCGCCACCACGATGCGCGGCTTGTCGGCCGGCGCGAAGGCGGTGTACAGCGCGTTGTCGCGCAGCCGCTCGGCCAGCGCCGCCTTGTTGTACTTCTCGTTGGCCTTGATCGCCACCACCTGCGCGGTGCCGGTCTTGCCGCCCGAGGTGTAGCCGGCATTGGCGAAGGCGCGGAAGGCGGTGCCGCCGGCTTCGCTGTTGACGCCCACCATGGCGCTCTTGATGATGTCGATGTTTTCCTGCTTGAGCGGGATGCGGTAGCTTTCCTTCGCCACCGTCAGCTTGCGCGCGCGGGTGCTGCCGTCCTCCAGGATCTTGACCAGGTGCGGCTTCATCACCACGCCGTCGTTGGCCAGGTTGGCCATCGCGTGCGCGATCTGCAGCGGCGTGTACGAGTTGTAGCCCGAGCCGTTGCTGACCGAGATGGTGTCGCCGCCGACCCACTTCTGCGTCGCGGCGGTCTTGAAGCGCTTGCGCTTCCATTCCTTGGACGGCAGCACGCCGCTCTTTTCGTTTTCCAGGTCGATGCCGGTCTTTTCACCGAAGCCGAAAGGCCGCATGAACTGCTCGATCGAGTCGATGCCCATGTCGTTGCCGAGCTGGTAGTAGTAGGTGTTGCAGGAGACGATGATCGAGCGGCGCAGGTCGACGTTGCCGTGGCCGCCCACCTTATCGTCGCGGAACTTGTGGCCGCCCAGGTAGAAGAAGCCGGGATCCGGATAAGCCTGGGCCGGATTGCGCTTGCCCAGCTCCAGCGCGGCCAGCGCCATGAAAGGTTTGAAGGTCGAACCCGGCGCGTAGGTGCCGGACAGCGGACGGTTCACCATCGGCCGGTCCAGCGAGGTATTCAGCTCGTTCCAGCTTTGCGCGTCGATGCCGTCGACGAACAGGTTCGGGTCGTAGCCGGGCCGCGAGACGTAGGCCAGGATGTCGCCGGTCGACGGCTCGATCGCGACGAAGGCGCCGCGCCATTCGCCGAAGGCTTCCTCGACCACCTTCTGCAATTCGATGTCGATCGACAGGATCAGGTTGTTGCCCGGCGTGGCGGGCGTGCGCGACAAGGTGCGGATGGCGCGGCCGCCGGCCGATACTTCGACCTCCTCGTAGCCGGTCTGGCCGTGCAGCTGCTTCTCGTAGCTTTTCTCCAGGCCCTCCTTGCCGATATGGTCGGTGCCCTTGTAGTTGGGCGCGTCGTCGGTGGCGTCGATGGCCTTGATCTCGGACTGGTTGATGCGGCCGATGAAGCCGATCACGTGCGACGCGGTTTCGCCCAGCGGATACTGGCGGAACAGGCGCGCCTGCACCTCGACGCCGGGGAAGCGGAAGCGCTGCGCGGAAAAGCGCGCCACTTCCTCGTCGGTCAGGCGGGTACGCAGCGGCACGCTCTCGAAGCCCTTGGATTCGTCCAGCAGCTTCTTGAAACGCTTGCGGTCCTTGACCTCCACCGACACCAGCTTGGACAGCTCGTCGATGGTTTCATCGAGCGTGGCGCTCAATTTGGACGGGGTGATCTCCAGCGTGAAGGCCGAGTAGTTGCGCGCCAGGACCACGCCGTTGCGGTCCAGGATCAGGCCCCGGTTCGGCACGATGGGCACGATGGCGATGCGGTTCTCTTCCGCCTTCACCGCGAAGTCCTGGTGCTTGATCACCTGCAGCCAGATGAAGCGCGCCAGCAGCAGGCCGAAACAGAAGAACACCATCCCGCCCAGCACCGTCAGGCGCAGGCGGAACTGTTGAAGTTCGCGCTGGTTGTCCTTAATCTCCATGCCGGGACCGGGACGTCAGATGGGACGAGTGTGGTCGCGATCGACCGCGCGCCGCTGCGGCGCCAGCAGGATCCAGGTCGCCAAGGGCCACAGGGCAACCGCGACCACGCTTTCGACGAAATAGAACCAGCCCGGGAGTTTGCCGGAGACGAAGAAGCGCACGATCAGCTGCACCGTTTGCGCCAGCACCAGCAGCGGAAACACGTGCATCGCCTGCGTCAGCATCGGGAACCACAGCACCCGGCGGTGCAGCATGATGGCGAAGTAGGACAGCAGCGTGTACGACAGCGCGTTCTCGCCCAGCAGCGTGGAGTCGTGCACGTCCATCAGCAGGCCGAGGAAGAAGGCGGTGCCGATGCCGACCTTGCGCGGCTGATGCACGCCCCAGAACACCAGCACCAGCGCGACGAAGTCCGGCACGCCGACGAAGCCCCCCCAGGGGAGCAGGTTGAGCAAAAAAGCGCAGAACAGGCTGAACGCGATGAACAGCGGACTGACCGGCAGCAGTATGTAATGGGGACGGTTCATCGTGCCGGTTCTTTCGGTTTGGTGGTCGCGGCCGGCGCGGCGACGGCAGCGGCGGCCGGCGCCGTCGTCGCGCCGGGCGTGGCGGCGGCGGGCGCGGTCGCGGCGTCGGCGGCGGGCGCCGGCTTGGGCGCCGGCGGCATCACCGGGATCAGGCCAGGGGGGCCGTTCGCGACCGGCGCGGCGGCGGCCGGCTGCGGATCGACGCCCTCTTTCGGCGCCTCCTTGATCGGCGCCATCTTGTTGTTATGCTTTTTCAGCGCGCGCTGCTCTTCATCCGGCGGACGCGCCGGCATCTCCGGCGTCGACATCAGGATCAGCAGCTGCGTATTGTTGGAGATGCCGGCCAGCGGCTCGCAGATCACGCCGCCGAAGGAACCGGCGGCGCTGTTCTCCACCTGCGTCACGCGCGCCACCGCCAGCCCGGCCGGATAGACGCCGTCCAGGCCCGAGGTGACCACGATGTCGCCGACCTTGATGTCGGCGTTGGGCGCGGTGAAGCGCAGCTCCAGCGCGCCGGACTTGCCGCGGCCATAGGCCACGCTGCGCAAGCCATTGCGCAGCAGCTGCACCGGGATCGCCTGCTCCTTGTCGGTCAGCAGCGTCACTTCCGACGTGAAAGGGAACACCCGCGTCACCTGGCCGACCACGCCCTGGTTGTCGATCACGGGAAGACCGAGCACCACGTCGTTGCGGGTGCCGCGATCGAGAATGATCTTGCGGCTGTTGACGTCGCGCGCGTCGTACAGCACCTCGGCCAGTTGCGACTTGACCGGCAGGCGCTCGCGTGCGTCCATCAAGCGGCGCAATTGGGCGTTTTCCGCCGTCTGGAGCTGCGCCTGCTGCATCGCCTGGGCGCTGGCGATCTGCTGGCGTTTGAGCTCGCGCACCTGCTTTTCCAGCGCCGACAAGGTGGAGAAGTAATCGCCGACGCCCTTGAGGGCGTCGCGCGGCAGCAGCGCCGCCATTTGCAGCGGGTACAACACGGTGCCGGCGGCCTGGCGCACGGTGGCCAGGGTGCGCATGTGCGAGTCGACCAACAGCAGTGCAATCGATATGCACGCGAACACCGTCATCTTGACCCGGGCCGAAGCGCCTTGCTTGAAAAGTGGCGGAGGACTGTATTCCATGACTTCCAAATAATCCGGCGCTCGCGCGCCAACGAGACTGTCAAGTCACCCTAATGCATCGGGGCCGCTGTTGGCGGCCCCGTCTAGTCAGATCATTCGTAGGAGAAGATCGAACCCAGTTGGTCCATCCGCTCCAGCGCCATGCCGGAGCCGCGCACCACGCAAGTCAGCGGATCCTCCGCCACCAGCACCGGCAAGCCGGTTTCCTCCATCAGCAAGCGATCCAGATCGCGCAGCAGCGCGCCGCCGCCGGTCAGCATCATGCCTTTTTCGGCGATGTCGGCGCCCAGTTCAGGCGGCGTCTGTTCCAGCGCGTTCTTGACGGCGGAGACGATGTTGTTCAGCGGGTCGGTCAGCGCTTCCAGGATCTCGTTGGACGAGATGGTGAACGAACGCGGAATGCCTTCGGACAGGTTGCGGCCCTTGACTTCCATTTCCTTGACTTCAGAACCAGGGAAGGCCGAACCGATGGCCTTCTTGATCGCCTCGGCGGTCTGTTCGCCGATCAGCATGCCGTAGTTGCGGCGGATGTAGTTGACGATCGCCTCGTCGAACTTGTCGCCGCCGACGCGCACCGAACCCTTGTAAACCATGCCGCCCAGCGAGATGATGCCCACCTCGGTGGTGCCGCCGCCGATGTCGACCACCATCGAGCCGGTGGCGTCGGAGACCGGGAGGCCCGCGCCTATCGCGGCCGCCATCGGCTCCTCGATCAGATAGACTTGCGAAGCGCCGGCGCCCAGCGCCGATTCGCGGATCGCGCGGCGCTCGACCTGGGTCGAACCGCACGGCACGCAAATGATGATGCGCGGCGAAGGACGGAAGAATTTGGAGTCGTGCACCATGCGGATGAACTGCTTGAGCATTTGCTCGGTGACGGTGAAGTCGGCGATCACGCCATCTTTCATCGGGCGGATCGCCTCGATGTTGCCGGGAACCTTGCCCAGCATTTGCTTTGCTTCTTTACCAACTGCCTGGATCGTCTTCTTGCCGTTCGGGCCGCCTTCCTGGCGGATCGCGACGACCGATGGTTCATCAAGGACGATGCCTTGGCCGCGGACGTAGATCAGAGTGTTGGCCGTGCCCAAATCGATGGCCAGATCGGTGGAAATATACCTGCGTAAAAAACCAAACATGTGTGTCCTGTGTCGCCACTTATGTGCGCGTAAGCCGTTAAAGGGAATCCTGTCGGACGCGGCGGCAGCAATGATTCAGCGCCGGCAACGCATCAACCCGCCATTCTACCTTATAATTTGAATGCGATTTGCCGAAAATCCAGCCAAAAGTGTGATGGCCGAGACCGCAAATACGCGGCATACGCCGACTTTTGCCGGTAAATAGGCAGAACTTCAAGCTTTTATCATAATCACAACCAAACCCGCGCGGCCCATCCGCGCCATTCGCCATGTCCCTGACCCTATCCGACGTAACACGCATCGCCAAACTGGCCCAACTTGAGATGAGCGAGCAGCAATCCGCCACCGCGCTGGAGCAGTTGAACGGCATTTTCGCGCTGGCCGAACAGATGCAGGCGGTCGACACCGACGGCGTCGCCCCGCTGAGCCACCCATTGGCGGCGCACATGAACAATATCGCGCTGCGCCTGCGCGAGGACACGGCCACCGAAGCCAATCGCCGCGAGGACTACCAGGCCGTCGCACCCAAGACCCAGGACGGTTTGTACCTGGTGCCGAAAGTGATCGAGTAAGGACCAGCCGTCACCGCATCCTCCCCGATCACCGAATCTGAATTGAAACGCCATGCACACCAAAACCCTCAAAGAGCTGTCCGCGCTGCTGCAAAGTAAAGCCATCACCGCCACCGAACTGGCGACGCACTTCCTCGACCGCATCGAACAGAGCGAGTTGAACGCCTTCCTCCACGTCGACCGCGCGCTGACGCTGGCGCAGGCGGCCGAAGCCGACGCCCGCATCGCCGCCGGCACCGCCACGCCGCTGACCGGCGTGCCGATCGCGCACAAGGACATCTTCGTCACCCGCGACTGGCGCTCGACCGCCGGCTCGAAAATGCTGGCCAACTATGTCAGCCCGTTCGACGCCACCGTGGTGCAGAAATTCCGCGACGCCGGCATGGTCACGCTGGGCAAACTCAATTGCGACGAATTCGCCATGGGCTCGGCGAATGAAAACTCGGCCTTCGGTCCGGTGAAGAATCCGTGGGACCACAGCGCCGTGCCGGGCGGCTCGTCGGGCGGTTCCGCCGCCGCCGTGGCCGCGCGCCTGGCGCCGGCCGCCACCGGCACCGACACCGGCGGCTCGATCCGCCAGCCGGCCGCGTTCTGCGGCATCACCGGCATCAAGCCGACCTACGGCCGCGTGTCGCGCTTCGGCATGATCGCCTTCGCCTCGTCGCTGGACCAGGGCGGCCCGATGGCGCAAACCGCCGAAGACTGCGCGCTGCTGCTGAACGCGATGGCCGGCTTCGACGAGCGCGACTCGACCTCGCTGACGCCGGAACTGGGCGGCATCGACGAAGACTACACCCGCGAACTGGGCCAGCCGCTGACCGGCCTGCGTATCGGCGTGCCGAAGGAATACTTCGGCGAAGGCCTGTCGAAAGACGTCGAGGACGCGGTGCGCGCCGCGCTGGCGCAATACGTGGCGCTGGGCGCGACGCTGGTCGACATCTCGCTGCCGAACACCGCGCTGTCGATCCCGGCCTACTACATGATCGCGCCGGCGGAAGCCTCGTCCAACCTGTCGCGCTTCGACGGCGTGCGCTACGGCCACCGCGCGGCCGAGTACAAGGATCTGTCGGACATGTACCGCAAGACCCGCGCCGAAGGCTTCGGCGCCGAGGTCAAGCGCCGCATCATGGTCGGCACCTATGTGCTGTGCCACGGCTACTACGACGCCTACTACCTGAAGGCGCAAAAGATCCGCCGCCTGATCGCGCAGGATTTCGAAGCGGTGCTGAACGGCCCGGACGCCGTCTGCGACGTCATCATGGGACCGGTCGCGCCAAGCGTGGCCTGGGACCTTGGCGACAAGTCGGACGATCCGGTCGCCGCCTACTTGGCCGACATCTACACGCTGTCGACCAGCCTGGCCGGTTTGCCCGGCATGTCGATCCCGGTCGGCTTCGGCGCCAAGGGCCGCCCGGTGGGCCTGCAGATCATCGGCAAGCATTTCGGCGAAGCCAAGCTGCTGAACGTCGCCCACGCCTATCAGCAAGCGACCGACTGGCACACCCGCGCTCCGGCCGGAATTTAATAAAAAAGATAGCGAGAACAATATGGAATGGGAAGTCGTCATCGGTCTTGAGAACCACGTGCAGCTCACGACCGAATCAAAAATTTTCAGCGGATCGCCGATCAAGTTCGGCGCCGAAGCCAACACCCAGGCCAGCCCGGTCGACCTGGCGCTGCCTGGCGTGCTGCCGGTGATGAACAAGCAGGCGGTGGACCGCGCGATCCGCTTCGGCCTGGCCGTCGGCGCCAGGATCGCGCCGGCGTCGATCTTCGCCCGCAAGAACTACTTCTATCCGGACCTGCCGAAGGGCTACCAGATCAGCCAGTTCGAAGACCCGGTGGTGATCGGCGGCTCGCTGACCTTCGGCTTTGAGAAGGACGGCGAATTCGTCACCAAGACCGTCAACCTGACGCGCGCCCACCTGGAAGAAGACGCCGGCAAATCGCTGCACGAAGACTACGCCGGCATGAGCGGCATCGACTTGAACCGCGCCGGCACGCCGCTGCTGGAGATCGTCTCCGAGCCGGAAATCCGCAGCGCCGCCGAAGCGGTGGCCTACGCCAAGGCCCTGCACTCGCTGGTGATGTGGCTCGGGGTCTGCGACGGCAATATGCAGGAAGGCTCGTTCCGCTGCGACGTCAACGTCTCGGTGCGCCCGAAGGGCGAGACCGCGCTCGGCACCCGCTGCGAGATCAAGAACCTGAACTCGTTCCGCTTCATCGAGGAAGCGGTGCACGTCGAAGTGCGCCGTCAGATCGAACTGATCGAAGACGGCGGCAAGGTGGTGCAAGCGACCCGCCTGTACGATCCGGACCGCAAGGAAACGCGCGAAATGCGCAGCAAGGAAGACGCGCAGGATTACCGCTACTTCCCGGATCCGGACCTGCCGCCGCTGATGATCTCCGACGAATGGATCGCCAAGGTCAAGGCCTCGATGCCGGAACTGCCGGCCGCGATGCGCGCCCGCTTCGTCAGCGAATACGCGCTGCCGGAATATGACTCGCTGGTGCTGACCGCATCCAAGGCGATGGCGACCTACTTCGTCGCCGTGGTGGAGAAAGCCGGCAAGGAAAACGCCAAGGCCGCCGCCAACTGGCTGATGGGCGACGTCTCGTCGACGCTGAACCGCGAAGGCGTGGACCTGGCTGATGCGCCGGTATCGGCGCCACAGCTGGCCGCGCTGCTGAAGCGCATCGCCGACGGCACCATCTCCAACAAAGCCGCCAAGGAAGTCTTCGCCGGCATGTGGGAAGCCAAGTCCGCCGACGAGAACCTGGTCGACACCATCATCGAAGCCAAGGGCCTGAAGCAGATCTCGGATACCGGCGCGCTGGAAGCGATCGTCAACGACGTCATCGCCGCCAACGAGAAATCGGTGGAGCAGTACCGCGCAGGTAAAGAAGCGGCGCTGAACGCGCTGATCGGCCAGGCGATGAAAGCCTCGCGCGGCAAGGCCAACCCGGCGCAGCTGACCGAACTGCTGAAAGCCAAGCTGGCCGGCTAGCGCGGCCGCTCTACAATTTTCAAGGACGCCACGGCGTCCTTTTTTTTCGAGTTGATATGAGCTTTTTGATCGAGGACAAATTCTATTTTCTCGCTTCGCAGTAATGTGCTAGTCTTAAAAAACGGAGGCAGTGGTGAACAATCAGCACATCAAAAGCGATCCTGAAATCATGAGCGGAGTGCCTTGCTTTAGAGGCACTCGCGTTCCTGTGCAAAACCTATTCGATTACATTACAGGACAGTCGTCGCTGAGTGATTTTCTGGAGGACTTTCCCTCTGTACCTCGCGACACCGCCATAGCAGTCCTGGAGGCGGCGAAGCAGCACTTGCTAGCCGATGCGCTTGCTTCTTGACGAATCGGTGCCAGCCGGCCTGCGCCGCCACTTGCCCGGCCACGTAGTAAGCACCGTTGGAGAAAAGGGATGGAACGGACTAAAGAACGGACTACTGCTTGCACAGGCCGCTACCAGTTTCGACGCATTCATCACTGTTGATAAAAATCTGCCGTATCAGCAAAACTTGAAGACGCTTCCGATCGCCGTTGTCATCCTTGATACCAACTCCAACGAACTGACCGCTCTACTTCCCATCATCCCTAAACTGACGCAAATACTTTCCAGTCTACAACCCCGCGCGGCGGTTCGCGTCTCTGCATAAAAATGGCAACTGTCCCTATGCTTCAGAGTCGACGATGACGGCTCGGAGTCCCCCGTCGATCAGCGCGAACGGATATTCGAACCGTTCCGCCGGTTAGAGCGCGAGCAGGATCACGGCACCGCCGGCTACGGCCTAGGCCTGGCCATCAGCACCAGGGCGATCGCGCTGCGCGGCGGTGTCATCACCGTCGAGGATTCGCCGCTGGGCAGCGCGCGCTTTACGATTGTATTGTAGCTATTTGCGCCGCAGGGTTTCCGGCAGGGTCCACCACAGCAGGCCGGCCAGCGCGTAGGTGGCGCCGCCGATGTACATCACCGTTTGCAGTCCCGCCTCGTGCGCGATCCAGCCCGACAGCAGGGATCCGAACAGCGACACCACCCGGCCCCAGTTGATGATGGACGCCGCCGTCGCCCGCAGATGCTCGGGATACAGCTCGGCGAAATAAGGTCCCCAGATACCGTGGCTGACGATGCAGAAGCCGTAGCAGAAGCCGGCCACACCCAGCGCCAGCGCATCCGGCGGCACGTTCATGTACACCACCGCCACCGCCGACGCCAGCAGGAAGCCCACCAGGTTGGCGCGACGCCCGAAGCGGTCGCCGACCAGGCCCCACACCACCGCGCCCAGCATCGAGCCGACATGCAGCACCGTCATCAGCTTGCCGACCGTGTCGCTCGGGTAGTGATGCACCTCGCGCAGATACGTCGTCACCCAGCCGTTGAAGGACTGGAAGGCGAAGTAGTTCAAGCCCGACATCAGCGCCAGCCGGCCCGTCAGGCGCCAGCGCCCATGCTCGAACAGCTCGCGCAACGCCGGGCGCTGTCCCAGCTTGCGCGCGGCCAGCGTCCGATGCCGGTCCGACGGCACCACCAGCCACACCGCGATCCCGGCGCAGATCGCGCCGCAGCCGCCGATCTGCAACAGATGCTGCCAGTTGCTGGCGTCGTAGTGGCGTCCGGTCCACGACAGCAGCGCATCGCCGCCGTTGTACACCAGTTGCACCAGGCCGGACAACAAGCCCAGCACCGTGGCGGAAAACAGGCCCACGTACACGCTGACCACGCAGCCGAACACGCCGCCGAGGAAGAAGCCCATCACAAAGCGCTGCAGCAGGGCGGTCTGGAAATCGACAACGAACACCACGCCCAGCGCCGCCAGTCCGATCCCGATGCTGATCGCCACCAGCGTGTTGCGGCGGCTGTAGTGATCGGCGATCTGCGACAGGATGATGGCGCCGAACAGCGCGCCGCTGGCCTGCGCCGTGTAGAACGCCGACACCTCGATCCGCGACAACCCCAGCGCCTGCGCGACATATGGCCGCAGGAAGTTCTCGGTGTTCCAGCAGAACGAATAGAACACATAGACCAGCATGATGGCGGCGAAGGTGCCGTAGCGCCGCGCCTTGCTGATTTCAACCGGCACGGCGGCCACCGGGATTACCTTCAGATCTTCAAGCACCGCGTCTCCCTGTAGTCAGCGTCAGAACGACTTGTAGTTTACCCGCACACCGAAGGTGCGCGGCGGCGCGGCGCTGACCTGCATGCCGCCGCCACCGCCCCAGACGAAGCGATTGATGGTCTGCTTGTCGGTCGCATTATCCACCGAGAACAGCACGCTCCAGCTGTCGTTGACTTCCCAGTTCAGCTTCAAGTCGGTCTTGGCGTAAGCGCCCTGTTTTTCCAGCGCCGAGTTGAACGGCTGGCCATAGTAACCTCCGGAGAAGGTCACCACCGCCAGCGGCACCAGGCGGCCGCCGTTCGGCAGGTCCACTTCATACGACGCCGACACCGAGCCCTGATAGCGCGGCGCATACGGCAAGCGGTTGCCCGACAGGTCGCAGCCGAAGGCCACCGCCGGCTGGCCGACGCCGCCGGTGCCGGCGATCGGGCCGCAGCTGTAGCCGGGGGCGAATACGCGCCGCTGTCCGGCCGGCGCGATGACGACGCCGTTTATCAAGGTCGGCGCGGTGGCGCTGGCGTCGGCCACCAGGATCGAGGTCCCGTAAGGCAGGGCCACGTTCTTGAAGTCGGTGTACTTCGCATCCAGCACCGACAGCCCGGCGCCCAGCGACAGCCGCTCGCTGGCGCGCCACTGGACTTCGGTTTCGACACCGTTGGCGCGCGCCTGGGTGGCGTTGAACACCGTGGTGATGGTGGTGCCGCCCACCGGCGTCTGGCGCTGCTCCTGCAAGTTGGAATACTTGTTATGGAAGGCCGATACGTTCAGCTGAAGCGTGTTGCCCAGGAAGCGATTCTTCGAGCCGACTTCGAACGCTTTCACGTCCTCCGGCAGGAAGCTGCGCACCGTCTGATCGGCCTGTCCCGAGTTGAAGCCGCCGGAGCGGAAGCCGGTCGAATAGCTGCCGTACAGCAGATTGGACTTGGCCAGCTTGTAATCGACGGCGGCGCGCATGGTGGTCTTGGAGAAGGTCTGCTCGTCGTAGGTCGCGCCCCACAATACCGACGGATTGGCCGGATCGCAGTAGAAACCGGGCCCGCGCGCCGGCACGCAGTTCGAGGTGCCGGCCGTGCCGAAGGCGGCGATCCCCGGCGACGGCGTATTGATGGTGATCTTGGTCCCATCCGGCAGCCCGTTGGCGCCGAGCGGCAGGACCGAATTGGCGTTGGCGAAGCGGAAGTTCTTCTTGTCCTCGGTGCGGCGCGCGCCCAGCGTCAGCTTCAGTTGTTCGCTCGGTTTCCACGAACCCTGCGCATAGAAGGCGTTCGACACGGTCTTGGCGTACGGGTCGTCGAAGGTGCCGGCGGAGGCGACCGGCAAGCTCAGTGGCGCGCCCAGCGCTTCGGAATTGATCACGCGCGGCTGCTGCTGGTTGATGAAGGTGCCGCGCAGCTTGTCGTTGAAGTAGTAGTAGCCGGCCACCCACTCCAGCGGACCGCGACCGGTCGACAAGATCTGGAATTCCTGCGACAGCGTCTTGGCCGCGGTGCGCTGGAAGTCGATCGCGATCTGCGACGCCGACATGTCGGAGTCGGCGCTGCGCTGGACTTCGAAGTCGGCATAGCCGGTGATCGACTTCACCGCGAAGCCGTCGAAGCGGTAGGTCATGTCCAGCGACGCGCTCTTGTCGCGCAACTTCATGAAAGGGCGGTAATCGGCATCGATGTTATACGCGCTGCCCGGAGCGTGGATCGGGATGCCCAGGTCGACGCCGGAGCCGACCGCGTTCGCGCCGCTGCCATTTCCCGCCGCGACGGTGCGCTTGCAGTCGGCGACGCCGTCGAAGTTGCCGGGGCGCGGATTCACCAGCGCCACACTGCCGTTGAACAGCTGCTGGCAGGAGGCCGGATCGTAGTAGGTGCCGGCCTGCTTGTAGCCGAAGGCGGAACCGCCATTGCTGTCCTGGCGGGTGTTATCGGCGCGCAGCGTCAGGTCGAAGTCCTTGGTCGGCTTGAACAGCAGCACCATGCGCGCATATTTCAGATCCTGGTCGAACAGATCGCCGGAGGTGTTGAAATCGTTCTTGACGTAGCCGTCGGCGCTTTCGCGCGCCACCACGAAGCGCACCGCCGCCGTCTCGCCCAGCGGCAGGTTGTACACACCCTCGGCGCGCACGCGGCCAAAGCTGCCGGCCAGCAGGCTGGCCTCGGCCTGGGTCTTGTTCAGCACCGGCGCATTGGTGATCACCGAGATATTGCCGCCGAAGGTATTGCGGCCGTACAGCGTGCCTTGCGGTCCGCGCTGGATCTCGACCCGGTCGACGTCGACGAAGCTGGCCAGCGCCTGCTGGGCGCGTGATTTGTAGATGCCGTCGATGAAGAAGCCGATGGTGGTGTCGCCGTTGACCGCGACGTTATCGGTGCGCACGCCGCGCATCGCCGGACGCGCATCGGCGCCGGAGCGGCCGAAGGTGAAGCCGGGCGACACACCCTCCATCTGCGACAGGTCGGTGATGTTGCGCGCGGCCAGCTGTTCCGCCGACACCGACGTCACCGACACCGGCACGTCCTGTGGATTCTCCGCGCGGCGCTGCGCCGTCACCACGACCGATTGCAGTTCGGTCTTGGCCGGCGCGGCGTCGGGCTGCTCCTGCGCCAGCGCCAGGCCGTGGCCGAGCGCGCTGACGGCGCCGATCGAGGCCAACTGCCAAACGAGGGTCTTGGTCTTGAACTTCTTCATGTGATTCTCCAGTATTGGTCGTGATACACGCAAAATCTATGCCGCCTAAGACGATACTTCGCATGCAGTATGAATTGGGACCATCGCGCCCCACTACCGGGGGCTTCTTGATCATCAACTCGCTCAAGTTGATGACTGAATCCTGACTTCGAAGTCACATCGCGTCAAGATATTTTCATGATGGTGGTCAAAATGAAACAGTGTTTAGCCTGTAAATTCAGGACGCACGCCCTCCCCGGCGCTGTGCATCGCGCTTGCAATCGAATGCATGTATTTGATTTATAATCGTCGCATGATCACACCCTGACTGAGATGAAATGGCCACCAAGGCAAACAAGGAAGCACTGGCGGAGAAGCCGGACGGCACCCGCGTCAACTACACGTCCTACGACGTGGCGGTACGCGCCGGCGTGTCGCAATCGGCGGTGTCGCGCTGCTTCAAGGAAGGCGCCTACGCCTCCGACGAAATGCGCGCCCGCGTGATGAAGGCGGCGGCGGAGCTGGGCTACACCCCCAACGCCATAGCGCGCAGCCTGATCACGCGCCGCTCCGACCTGATCGCGGTGCTGATCTCCAACCTGACCAACCTGTACTACCCGGAGGTGCTGTCGGAGCTGAGCCGCCAGTTCAGCCTGAACGGCATGCGCATGCTGCTGTTCACGCTGCCCGGCGATACCGAGGTCGATCGCGTGCTGTCGCAGATCTGGGAATACCAGGTCGGCGGTGTGATCGCCGCCGCCGCCCACATCCTGCCGCGCCACGTCGAGGAATTCGAACGCCGCCGCGTGCCGCTGGTGCTGTACAACCGCACCATGAAGGACAAGGCGGTCAGCGCGGTGGTCTGCGACCAGGTCGACGGCGCACGCACGCTGGTGTCGCGCCTCGCGGCGGCCGGCCACAAGCGCTTCGCCATCATCGACGGCCCGGCGGAATCGGTGGTGGCCCAGGAGCGCACGCGCGGCGCCTGCGAGCGCATCGCCGAACTGAAACTGGCCAAGCCGGTCATCGTGCGCGGCAACTACGATTACGAGAGCGGCGCCGTCGGCATGCGCGAGATCGTGCGCCAGATGGGCCGCGCGCCGGACGCCGTCATTTGCGGCAACGACGTGATGGCGATCGGCTGCGTCGACGCCGCGCGCCACGAACTGGGGCTGGAGGTGCCGCGCAAATTGTCGGTGGCCGGCTTCGACGGCATCGAGCCGGCCAACTGGATGAGCTACCAGCTCACCACGCTGCGCCAGCCGGTGCAGGAAATGGCGCGCGCCGCCACCGAGTTGCTGACGTCGATGATCAACAACCCGGGCGCCGGGCCCGAGAAGCGTTCTTTCTCGGCCCAGCTGATCGAGGGCGCCACCGCGCGCCTGGCTCCGCGCAGCGTTTAACATACCGAGGGCGCCAGCCGGGTGCGCAGGCGCTGCGCACCGTCCAGCAGGAAGCTGTGGTCGGAACCCAGCAAGAACAGGCTGGCGCCCAGCACCTGCCACTGCGCGCAGCTTTCCTGCGGCGTGATGAACATCCCCACCGGCTTGCCATGCCGGCGGCCGGCAGCGCAGATCTGCTCCACCGCCGCCACCACTCGCGCGTCCAGCGGATCGGTGGCGCCCATCGACAGCGTCAGGTCCATGCGGCCGACAAACAGGCAATCGATGCCCGGTGTGGCGGCGATCGCATCCAGCTCCGTCAACGCTTCCTCGTCTTCGATCTGCGCGATCAGCACCGTATGCTCGGCGCTGTGGCGCAGATGCGCCGCCATGGTGCCGGTGGTGTAATGCGCCGCGCGGCTGGAACCGGCGTAGCCGCGCCCGCCCACGCCGCCATAATGCGCGGCCCGCGCCGCCACCGCCGCCTGCGCACCGCTGACCACATGCGGCAGGATCACGCCATTGGCGCCGGCATCGAGCACGCCGAGGATTTCGCCGGCCGTACCGGTGCGCACCCGCACGAGGCTGGGCATGTCGCCGGCGCGCAGGGCGGCCACGCAAGCGTCGATTTCCATCGGCCCGAACGGCGCGTGCTCGGCGTCGATGCAGACGCAATCGAGCGCGGTCAGGCCCAGCACCTCGCACACGATGGCCGACGGGGTCTTCAGGAAGGTGCCCATCATCGGCGCGGCGCCGAGCAGCGCGGCGCGGAAATCTTCGCGGCGGCTCATTTGACCGCCCCCTGCACGACGGCCGGCGTCAGCACCTGCATCCACAGCGCCACGTCGTCCACCAGCACCCATTCGCGCACCACTTTGCCGTCATGCAGCTCGACATGGTTGATGCCCATGATTTCGACCGGCTTGCCGGTGGCGACGCCGAACATGCCGTTGCCGCGATGGATGGCGTGCGCGCGCCAGCGCAAGGCGATGCGGTCGGCGCGGTCACCGCCGCGCTGCAACGCCAGGTGCTCCACCTCGAAGCGCTCGGGCACCAGCGCGGAGAACAGGTCGCTCCAGTAACCGCCGACCTCCTCCTGGCCGTAGCGCGTGGTGCCGCCCGGGCCGATATGGTGCACCGCGACCGCGTACACCAGCGAGGCGTCGCCGCGCTGCTGCGCGAAATCGGCCAGCGAGGCGGCGTAATCCTGCGCCAGCCGCTCCTTGCTGACGGCCGAGACATACCATGACGGCGCGGCGCCGGCCACCGGCTTGTCCCAGCCGCCGCGCTCATTGAGCCAGCGCTGCGCCAGGTCGCGCGGCTGTACGCCGATATGCAGCGCGATCGCCGCCTGGTCGCGGATCAGCCATTCATGCACGATGCGGTTGTCCTTGCAGACGCAATCGGCGATGGCGCGGGCATGCACGCGGCGGCCGCTGGCCAGCCCGAACACGCCGTGCCCCAGATGGGTCATCGCCGAGATGCCGCGGTGCGAGCTGAGAAAGCCGGTTTCGGCATCGCCCGACTGGATCACATCCTCATACAGCGGGCGTCGGTCCGGGAACACGCCCAGCGAGGCGATGGTGCCGTCGACCACGGTCTGAATGCTGCTGGTGACGGAAGTCGGCATCTCGACGATGCAGGGGTCCGAGTAATAACGGTGGATGTCCTCGAACCGCCGCTCGTCCCAGATGCGGCGGGTGATGACCCGGATGTACTCGTCCAGATTGGTGAATTCAAGGTCGAATCCGGCCATGCCGGGGGCGGAATCACTACTCATAAGCCACAGTCCTTTGCGTTGGGTTGATGAATTTCGTACTTCGAAGTCAGAAACTTTCTTCTTTTTTCATGATTACGTCAACACTTTTGTTATACATGCTGTGGTTTTGACGAAAAAGTGATTGCATTCGAAGTCACATCAACTCATACTTTATTTACCGGGACCGCCCGGACCATCCATTTCGCACCTCACCGCAAGGAAAGACCGCGCCATGATTCAGCACCTCAAGCGGGGCAAACCCGCCGACCAACTCGCCCAGATCGACAACAACGTCCGCACCACCGTCGAGGCCATCCTGGCCGACATCGCCGCGCGCGGCGACCAGGCCGTCCGCGAGTACTCCACCAAATTCGACCAGTGGACGCCATCGTCGCTGCGTCTCAGCGACGAAGAAATCGCCGCCTGCATCGCCTCGCTGCCGCAGCAAGCGATCGACGACATCCGCTTCGCCCAGGCGCAGATTCGCCGCTTCGCACAGATCCAGTTGTTGTCGATACGCGACGTCGAAGTCGAGACGCTGCCCGGCGTAGTACTCGGTCACAAGAACATCCCTATGCAGTCGGTTGGCTGCTACGTCCCGGGCGGCAAATATCCGTTGCTGGCGTCGGCGCACATGGGCGTGCTGACCGCGAAGGTGGCCGGCGTCAAGCGCGTGATCGCCTGCGCCCCGCCGTACCAGGGCAAGCCGGCGCCGGCGATCGTCGCGGCGATGGCGATGGCCGGCGCCGACGAGATCTACGTGGTCGGCGGCGTGCAGGCGGTGGCCATGATGGCGCTCGGCACCGAGCATGTCGAACCGGTCGACATGCTGGTCGGTCCCGGCAACGCCTACGTGGCGGAAGCCAAGCGCCAGCTGTATGGGCGCGTCGGCATCGACCTGTTCGCGGGACCGACCGAGACGCTGGTCATCTGCGACGACAGCGTCGACGCGGAGCTGGTGGCGGTCGATCTGCTGGGGCAGGCCGAGCACGGCCCGAATTCGCCGGCCATCTGTCTGACCACCAGCAAGCAGCTGGCCGCCGAGCTGCCGGCGCAGATCGACAACGTGCTGGCGCGCTTGAGCACACGCGAGGTCGCCGGCGCCGCATGGCGCGACTACGGCCAGATCATCCTGTGCGACAGCGACGAGGAAATGCTGGCCGAAGCCGAGCGTCTGTGCTCGGAGCACGTGCAGGTGATGACCCGTGATCCCGCATGGTTCCAGCAACGCATGAGCAACTACGGCGCGCTGTTCCTCGGCCACCGCACCAACGTGTCCTACGGCGACAAGGTCATCGGCACCAACCACACGCTGCCGACCAACCGCGCCGGCCGCTACACCGGCGGTCTGTGGGTCGGCAAGTTCATCAAGACGCATACCTACCAGCGCATCCTGACCGACGAAGCGTCGGTGATGATCGGCGAAGTCTGTTCGCGCCTGTGCGCCTTGGAGCACTTCGCCGGCCACCAGGAACAGGCGGACATCCGCGTCCGCCGCATGAAGGCATGAGCGAGATCGAAGACGTGTCGGCGGCTACGGCTACGGCGGCGGCGGCGGCGGCTCCCGCCCCGGCCTCGGTCGCGGCGAAGGCCCTGAGCGGCCGGGTGGCGCTGGTCACCGGAGGCGCCGGCGGCCTGGGTTCGGCCATCTGCCGCGCGCTGGCGGCGGCCGGCGCCAGTGTGCTGGTCGGCTATCGGGGCGACGCCGCAGCCGCGCAGGCCATCGCAGCCTCGCTGCCCGCCGCCACGCCGCCGCACGCCGCCGTGATGGCGGCCGTCACCGACAGCGCCGCGCTGGCTGCGCTGGCGCAGGACATCGCCGCGCAGCCCGGCCGCCTCGACATCCTGGTCAACTGCGCCGGCACCACCGGCTTCGTCGCGCACGCCGACCTGGATGGCCTGGACGACGCATTGATCGACCGCATCCTGGCGGTCAACCTGCGCGGCCCGTTCGCCGCCGTGCGCGCGATGCACCCTCTGCTGGCGCGCGAAGGCCGCGGCCTGGTGGTCAACGTCTCGTCGATCGCCGGCAGCACCGCCAACGGCAGCAACATCATGTACTGCGCATCCAAGGCGGGCGTCGACAACCTGACCAAATCGCTGGCGCGCGCACTGGCGCCGGCGATACGCGTGGTGGCCGTGGCGCCGGGACTGGTGGACACCGATTTCGTGCAAGGGCTGGACGCCGGCTGGCACGACGCTCAGGTGCAGCGCACGCCGATGCAACGGCTGGCCATGCCGGACGAAGTGGCCCAGGCGGTGCTGGCGCTCGCCACGCAACTCACCTTCTCGACCGGGATCGTGCTGGCCGTCGACGGCGGCCGCAGCCTGGCTTGACTAACAAATTTTGAAAGGTAATCCCATGTCCATTCCCCCCTCGCTGCGCAGCCGGCTGGTGCGCTACGACGAGCTCCAGCCGTGCACCAACGCCTTCATCGACGCCCGCAGTCCCGGCAGCGACCGCAAGGAAAACTTCACCATCATCGGCCCCGGCGTCGCCGAGAATCCGCACCAGCACGTGCATATCCGCGAAGCGCACGGCTTCAACATCGGCGGCGCGCGCCAGCCACCGCATTGCACCAACTCGCTGCACAGCCACCTGACCGAAGAAGTGTTCATCATCCACCAGGGCAGCTGGCGCTTCTTCTGGGGCGAGCATGGCGACGCCGGCGAAGTGCTGCTGCAGCAGGGCGATACGATCTCGATCCCGGTGAACATGTTCCGTGGCTTCGAAAACGTCGGCGACGACACCGCCTTCATGTTCGCGGTGCTGGGCAGCGACGATCCGGGCCGCGTGCTGTGGGCGCCGCACGTGATCGAGAAGGCGCGCGGCCATGGCCTGGTGCTGCTGGATAACGGCTCGCTGGTCGACACCATCGAGGGCGAATCCGTGCCCGCCGGCCGCACACCAGTGGCGCCCGCCGAGCGCGCGGAACTGGCGCATATCCGCACACCGGACGTAGCGCAGATGGCCGCCAACGTGGTGCGCCACCCGCAGGACAGCGCCGCGCTGGCGGCCGGCCAGGCGCGCGAGAGCGCCATCATCGGCGCCGCCCCCGCCACGCTGGCCAAGCACGGATTCACCCTTTACCACCTGGCCTTCGGCGCCGGCGGCGGAACGCCACCACAAGCCTACGAACAGTCCGAGGTGATCATGGTGTATCGCGGCGAAGTGGAGTGGTGCGCGGACGACGGCACCGTCATCCCGCTCGCCACCGGCGACACCTTCAGCGTCCCGCGCGGCATGCGACACCACCTGCGGGCCGCGACGGCGGCGGAAGTGTTCGTGGTGCGCGGCGGCGACAACGCGCTTGCCCTGCTGGCGGCGGGAGCCTGATCTTGGCGACGCTGCTGTTCTTGCCCGGCACGCTGTGCGACGCCCGCGTCTGGGAACCGGTGCGCGCGGCGCTGGCCGGCGACTGGCGCGGCGTGCACGCCGACTACCGCCACGAGACCAGCATCGCCGCCATGGCGCGCCAGGCGCTGGCGGCGGCCGACGGCGAGTTGATTCCCATCGGCCTGTCGATGGGCGCCATCGTCGCGCTGGAGATCTGGCGGCTGGCGCCGCAGCGCGTGCGGGCCCTGGCGCTGTTCGGCGTCAATCCCGCCGCCGACATCGCGGCGCGGCGCGACCGGCGCGACCGCCAGGTGGGCGCGGCGCTGGCCGGCGCGCTCGACGTCGTCGCCCGCAACGAATTGGCGCCAGCGTATTTCACGCCGTCGGACCGTCATCCCGCGCTGGCCGAGCTGGTGGCGTCGATGGCCGTGGCGCACGGTCCGGCGGCGTTCATGGCGCAGTCGGAAGCGCTGGGCGGACGCCGCGACTACTGGCCGATGCTGCCACAGATCGATGCGCCGACCCTGCTGGCCTGCGGCGAACACGATCTGATTTGCCCGCCGGAGCAGCACCGGCGCATGCGCGCGCTGATGCAAGCGGCGCGCTACACCCAAATACCCGATGCCGGCCATCTGGCGCCGGTCGAACAAGCGGAGGCGGTCGGCGCCGCGCTCCGCGAATGGCTGCACCAACTTCCTTAGAAAGCACATCATGTCCATCGACGCACAACTGAACGACCTGCTCCCTTCCGCCTACGCGCCTTACCGCAATCCGCGCGACTACATCACCGGCTGGACCGACCGCATCTGGATCAATCGCGGCCTGGGCCAGATCAACGACATGTACGCGCCGGACGTCAAGGTGCATACCTGCTACGGCGAGACCTACGGCATGCGCGACGTGATCGGCAACTCGATCCAGAAGATGGTGGCCTTCCCGAATCGCGGCGGCGGCCACGACGACGTCATCTGGGAAGCGCGCGGCGACAACAGCTTTATCAGTTCGCACCGCGTCTTCAACAACGCCACCCACACCGGCCACTGGACCTACGGCCCGCCCACCGGCCGCACCTGGTTCAACCGCAGCGTGGCGCACTGCCTGGTGCGCAACAACGTGGTGGTGGAGGAATGGGTGATCCGCGACGAGTTCGCGGTGCTGGAGGGCCTGGGCATCGATCCCTACGTCGTCGCGGCGGAGCTGGCCGACCACTCGCCGGTGCTGGGCAAGGCGATCGAATCGGGCGAGAAGGCATCGTCGTTCGCCGGCGTGATCGCCGATCCGGTGGTGGCCGGCATCTCGGGCGCGCGCCCGGCGCGCTATCGGGAGGACAGCGCGATGATCGTGCGCTACTTCGACGAAGTCTGGAACCAGCGCCACATCGACCGCGTGGCGCATTACTGCAACGAGGCGGTGGTGTGCCAGTCGGTGCGCATGCGGCGTTCGATGCAGATCTCGAACTTTCAGATGGAAGTGATGGCGCTGCTGGCGCCCTTCCCCGACGGCGTGATCGAAGTGCGCGACATCGCGGTGCACGAATCGGCAGACCTTGGCACGCGCATCGCGGTGATCTGGCTGCTGCGCGGCACCTACAGCGGCTCGCCGGTCTACGGCGCGGTGAACCGCGCGCCGGTGAACATCATGGGCGTGTCGCACTTCGAACTCCGCGACGGCAAGATCTCGCGTGAGTACCGCATCTTCGACGAAATCTCGGTCATCGCCCAGATCATCAAGCACGGCAACGGCTGGAAGTCCCCGACCGCTATCGCATCGTAGCCATCCACGCCAGGATGTCGGCGAAGATCTGCTCGCGATTGAGTTCGTTGAAATTCTCGTGGTAGTTGTGCGGGTGGCGTTGGTAGGTCAGCAGCGCCGGCGCGATCATGTGCAGCATCGCTTCGGCGGCATCGGCGTCGGCCAACTTGTCGTCGCCGGCGACCACCACGAACAGCGGGTGCGTCCACGCCGCCATGCGCGATGCCAGCCCCTGCTGCGCCGCCGTCAATGCGTTGCCGAAGCGGACCGTCAGTTCGGTGGCGCGGATGCCGTCGCGCTCGTCGACGTGATGGCGCGCGGTGATGGCGGCGTCGTGGGTCAGCAGATCGGTCAACGGCGTCAGCGGCACCTTCATGCGCGGTGCTACAACGCCCAGCACGCCGGCCAGCGCCAGCAGCAGCGGCGAGACCTTGATGGCGTTGACGTAGTACGGCGAGGACAGGATGTAGCCCTTGATGTCGGCGTCCCCGGCAAACCGGCCGAGGCCCAGGTGGGTGGCGATCAGCGCACCCATCGAATGGCCCATGACGTAGATCGGCAAGCCAGGATAACTGTGCTTGACCCAGGCCAGGAAACGCACGCTGTCGTCGAGGAAGACGTCGAAGCCGGGGATGTCGACCCGGCGCGCATCCTGGTGGCCGCACAGGTCGTAGGCCACGGTGGCGATGCCGTGCGCACGGAAGTACAGCGCCGGGGTGACGTAATCGCCGCCGTGCGCCATGCCGCCGTGGATGGCCAGCATGACCGCGCGCGGCGCGGCCGGTTCCCACACGTGGACGCGGCGTTGCGCGCCGGCTGCACAAGCGAAGCCGGCCAGCCGGTCCTCGGAAAACCGCATCAGGGAGTGATGCTGAGATTGATGCCCATTTGTACCAGCAACGCCAGGTCCGACAAGGCGAAGTCCAGGCTCGGCGTGGCCGCGCCCTGCTCGGTGCTGAAGGAGACGCGCAGCTCGGCCGCCACGTCGGCGCGCTCGAAGTGGATGCCGCGCGCTTCGCACTCGGCCAGGTAGTGGCGAATCTGCTTCAGCAGTTCGTCCGGGTTCTGATCGGTGCCGATCGAGACGTAGAAGCCGGAATCGATGCGCACCCGGCCGTCGGACTTGACGTCGCCCTTTTGCCAATCGCCGTGCGGCTCGCTCGGCAAGCCGTCGCGCACGTCGGCCAGGCCTTCGTCGCCGCCGTGTACCTTCAATGTTGCGATGTTCATTGGATCAGCCTCTATTTTCCCCGGTCTGGACGCCGTGCCAAAAGGTTACACCAAAGAAATTACAAAGTCTACCAACATGGCAAATTAAGCAATGCCGTAGCGGGTGCGGTAGGCGGCCACCGCGTCCTTGTGCTGCAACAGTTGCGGATCGGCGCCGGCGCCGTTCAGGTAGCTGAACAGATCGTCCAGGTTGCCGATCGAAATCACCGGAATATTGTAGGTCTGCGCCACTTCCTGCACCGCCGAATTGGGCGACAGCTGGCCGTCCTTGCCGGAGCGCTCCATGCGGTCCAGCGCGATCAGCACGGCGCAAGGCTCGGCGCCGGCGGCGCGGATCATGTCCACCGATTCGCGCACCGAAGTGCCGGCCGAGATCACGTCGTCGATGATGACGACCTTGCCCTGCAGCTTGGCGCCGACGATGGTGCCGCCTTCGCCGTGGTCCTTGGCTTCCTTGCGGTTGAAGGCGAACGAGGTGTTGCGGCCCTTGCCGGCCAGCGCCACCGCCGTCGCCGACGCCAGCGTGATGCCCTTGTAGGCCGGGCCGAACAGCATGTCGAACTCGACGCCAGAATCGAGCAGCGTCTGCGCGTAGAACTGCGCCAGCTGCGCCAGGGTCGCGCCGTCATGGAACAGGCCGGCGTTGAAGAAGTACGGCGACTGGCGCCCGGCCTTGGTGGTGAACTCGCCGAAGCGCAGCACACCGGTCTGGACCGAAAACGCGATAAATTCCTGACGTAAATTATTCATGGTGCCTCATTTCTATAAAGTACCCGCATTTTACCGCTACACTAATGCATTCCAAAATTTACGCAGCGATATCTCTATGCCAAAAATCATCTCCGCCAATCTGAACGGCATCCGTTCCGCCTCCAGCAAGGGCTTCTTCACCTGGATGGCCAAGCAGGACGCCGACTTCGTCTGCGTGCAGGAACTCAAGGCGCAAGCGCCCGACATGACGCCGGAATTCCTCAACCCGGGCGGCTACCACGGCCACTTCCACTATGCCGAGAAAAAGGGCTATTCCGGCACCGGCGTCTACAGCAAGATCGAACCGGACCGCGTGGTGATCGGCTTCGGCGCGCCGGAGTTCGACGCCGAGGGCCGCTATGTGCAATGCGACTTCGGCAACCTGACGGTGATTTCGGTCTACTGCCCGTCCGGCTCGTCCGGCCCGGAGCGCCAGGAAGCCAAGTTCCGCTTCATGGCGCTGTTCCTGCCGCATCTGCAGCAGCTGCACGCCGAAGGCCGCGAAGTGGTCATCTGCGGCGACTGGAACATCGCCCACAAGGAAATCGACCTGAAGAACTGGAAGGGCAACAAGAAAAATTCCGGCTTCCTGCCGGAAGAGCGCGAATGGATGACGCGCATCTTCGACGAAGTCGGCTACGTCGACGTGCACCGAGGCCTCGACCCGCGCGAGGAGCAGTACACATGGTGGAGCAACCGCGGCCAGGCCTACGCCAAAAACGTCGGCTGGCGCATCGACTATCACGTCGCCACCCCCGGCATCGCCGCCAAGGCCACCACCGTGGCGATCTACAAGGAAGAGAAATTCTCCGACCACGCCCCGCTGACCATCGAGTATCTGGCCTGAATCCGCCGGCGCCGCCCGGAGCGTTGTTTCGCAGCACAAAACCGGGCGGATAAAATTTACCAAATGGAAATTAGCGTGTGTAATTTGCTATCATGTGACTTTACTCCGTCCTTGATAGCCTTGAGACTTTTATGCCCACGCCTACCCTGCAATCGATCTCCCAGACCGGAAACACCATCGTACTGACCTTCGACCAGGCGATGAATTTGGGCAATGGCAATATCGTTATCAGCGACGGCCACAGCCAGGCTTATCTCAGCGGCGGACGCTTGCTGAACCGCATCGTCGGCGCCACCGACAGCCGCAGCGTCACGCTCAGCCAGGGCGCCAATGCGGGCGGCGACGACGGCCAGGTCAGCTACAGCGGCAACACCGTCACCATCACGCTGTCGAGCGCGCTCAAGGCCGGCCTGAGCTACAGCGTCACGATGAACAACGGCGCTCTCCACGCCGACAGCGGCGGCGCCGACTACGGCATCCTTTCCACCACGCTGACCCATTTCACCGTCGCCGGCGGCGTCGCCCCCAGCGCGCCCACTGCGGTGGCCGGCGCCGCCATCCACTTCATCGACAACGGCGACAGCAGCTCCGACTATGTCACCAGCGTCGCCGCGCAAACGGTCACCGGCACCATCACCGGCGCGCTGGGGGCCAACGACTTCGTCCAGGTGTCGCTGGACAACGGCGCCCACTGGCACCAGGCCACCACCAGTGGCAACACCTGGACCTACGTCGGCGGCATCGAAACGGCCAACCTGAGCAGCGTGAGCGGCGGCATGGCCGGCGTGATGCTGGCGCGCGTGAGCAATACCAGCGCGCTCAGCACGCAGACGGCCAGCCAGAGCTATGTGTACGCCGCCGCCACCGCCAACACCGCCGCGCTGACCGGGCACACGCTGACCTTGTCCCACGACAGCGACAGCGGCGCCTTCGACGACGACGGCATCACCCAGGACGCCACCAAGGTCGATGTCGACGTGCTGCAGGTGCATGGCTTCCATGTCGGCGATACGCTGCGCATCATCGATACCAGCAACGGCGACATGGTGGTGGGCCACTACGTCATCCAGGCCAGCGACCTGCTCTACGGCAGCGGCGACTATATTTCCAAGGACCAGAACAACCCAGGCTTCCGCGACAGCCTGTCGGTGACCCTGGACGCGCCGCTGAGCGCCGGCGCCCACAACCTGGCGGCGGTGATGGTGGACGCGAACGGCGTCGTCAGCGCGGCGCCCACCTCGGCCGCGACGATCACCGTGGACAACATCGCGCCAGTCCTGGCGAGCAGCTCGCCGACCGGGGACGACACCATGGTCGGCGCCGACATCACCCAGCTGGTGTTGCAATTCGACGAGTTCATCACCATCGAGAATGGTGCCACGATCATCATCAGGGACGACAACAACGCCGACAATTCCCAGACATTGACGCTGAACAGCGACAACGTCAGCGGCGGCACGCTGACCGTGGCGCTGCAGGCCGCGCTGACCGGCGGCACCCACTACACGGTCAGCGGCCTCGAAGTCAGGGATTTGGCCGGCAACGACGCCCACCCGGTGCTGCACTTCACCACCAGCGGCGACCACCCGCAGCCGGCCGAGGTCTACAGCGATTTCACTTTTTCCGCCGACGCCGGCGACAGCGACAACGACCTGATCACCAACGTGGCAGTGCAAACCGTCAGCGGCCGCTACACCGGCTTGCTGGATGCCGGACAAACCATACAAGTGTCGGCGGACGGCGGTTCGACCTGGACCGACGCCATCGCCGCCAACGGCCTCTGGCACGCGGACGACGTCACCTTGTTGAGCGGCAGCCATGATATGGTGGTGCGCTTAAGCAATGGCAACGAGCTCTACCGCGAGTATTTGCTGGACACCAGCATCACTTCGCTCGACGGCCACGCGCTCAGCCTTGCCGTCGGCAGCGACAGCGGCCGCTCGGACAGCGACAACATCACCAGCAGCGTGCAGAAGGTGTCGCTGAACGTGGCCGGCCTGCATGGATTCCACGCCGGCGACAAGATTCTGATTCTGGACACCAACAACAGCAGCACGCAGGTGGGCAGCTATGTGATCCAGTCCGGCGACCTGTACTACGGCGATGATTACTTCAGCGTCGGCCCGCAACTCTCCGGCCAACGCGAGAGCGTCGACATCGACATCAGCACGCCGCTGGGCGACGGCTACCACTATCTGGTCGCGCTGCTGGCTGATGCCGCCGGCAACGTCGGTACGCCTTACAGCGGCACCGTCACCGTCAAGGTCGAAACCCAGGCCTACAACAGCGACACGCTGACCGGCAACCACTTCATCGAGACCACCAGCAGCCTCACCGGCACGCTGACCGCCGCCGCCGCCGAAATAACGGACCAGATCGTCGAGGTGACCTTGGACCATGGCGTCCATTGGCAACAGGCGACGCTCACCGGCACCGACCCGAAACACGCCAACTGGAGCTTGGCCGCCGATCTGTCGACGCAAATCGAATACGGCGTGCGCATCGCCAACCCGGCCGACCACGTCACCGCGACCGCCTATTACCTGACCTCCAGGGACGGCGGCTACACCCATCCGGAGTATGACGACATCACGCTATACGCCGGCGGCGGCATCGACTACATCACCGTCGGCGCGCGCGCCTGGGTCGATGGCGGCGGCGGCTACGGCGACCAGATCGTGACCGGCGACGACTCCTTCGTTTCGGTGGGCAACGACAGCAGGGTCACCACCGGCAACGGCAACAACACCGTCAGCACCGGCTTCGGCGCCAACGTCACCACCGGCAACGGCGACGACACCATCTATTGCAGCACCATCGACGGCGTCACCATCCGCGCCGGCCTGGGCAACGACAAACTGACGGTCAATACGCGCGTCAACGAGCTGACGGTGGGCGGCCAGACCACCGATATCCGCGGCGTCGAAGCGCTGCACTTCGGCTACAGCGGGAACAATGATTTGACGATCAACAGCGCCGCCAGTGTGCGTACCTTCAGCGACACCGGCACGCTGACCATCACCGCAGCCTTTGCCGGCTCGCATATCCATCTGAACGGTTTGGTATGGATCTCGGATGGCATTCAGAACAACTACCAGTCTTACCACAGCAGCAGCAATGAAATCCTGTTGATCGGCCAGAACATCGCGGTCGACACGCTGGTCGGATCGGACTAGACCTTACAGGCTGCGCCGCGAGCGGAACTCGCGCCACTCGCCGCTGAGCGGATCGATGAAGCTGATGGCGCGCGCCAGCAGCTGCAGCGGCTGCGACACGTCGTCCTGCTTGCACGGCAGCGCCACCGGATAGAACGCGTCGTTGACGATCGGGATGCCGAGCGAGGCCAGGTGCAGCCGCAGCTGGTGCTTGCGGCCGGTGTGCGGATACAGCCGGTACAAGGTGTGCTCGGCGCGGTGCTCGATGACGTCGACCAGTGTTTCCGAATTCGGCTCGCCCGGCTCCTCCTTCATGATGAAGAACTTGTCGCCGTCGACCATGCGGCTGCGGTAGGTGAACGGAAATGCGCGGCCATGCAGGCGCGGCGCCAGCGCTTCGTATTCCTTCTCGATCACGCGCTTCTGGAACATCGACTGGTAGGCGCCCCGGCTGGCCTCGTTGCGTGAGAAGATCACCACCCCGGCAGTCTCGCGGTCGAGCCGGTGGATCGGCGTCAACGCCGCCTCGCCCAGGGTTTTCTTCAGCCGCACCAGCAGCGTCTCGTGCAGGAAGCGGCCGGTCGGAATCATCGGCAGGAAATGCGGCTTGTCGACCACCACCAGATGCTCGTCCATGAACAGGATCTCTTCCTTAAACGGAATCGGCGTCTCGGCCTCCAGCTCGCGGTAGTAGAAGATGCGCAGCCCGCGCTTGAAGGCGCTGTGCGGCGCCAGCACCTTGCCGTCGCCGTCCACCACTTCGTTGCGCGCCATGCGCTCGCGCCACGACGCTTCCGCCACATCGGGAAAGCGCGCCACCAGGAAGGTGATCAGGTCCGGCCAGCGTCCTTCCGGCAGATACAGATAGCTGGGCGCGACGCCGTCGCGCATCGGCAGCGGAGCCTGCGGCATTATGAGCGCGGCAGGGCCAGCGAGTGATACGCCGGCAGCGCGGCCGGATCCAGCCCCTTGGCCTTGGCGTACACCGGCAACACCAGGTGCATATTCTTGTTCATCTCGTTGATGCGGTCCTTGCCGCTCGGGTGCGTCGACAGGAAGGGCAAGGGCTGGCTCTTGTTGACGGAACCCATCTTCTGCCACAGCGCGATCCCGGCGCGCGGATCGAAGCCGGCGCGCGCGGCCAGGTCCATGCCGACCAGGTCGGCCTCGGTCTCGTCGCCGCGCGAGTATTTCAGCGCCAACCCCTGCGCCGCCATGCCGGCCGCCGCGTCGCCGACGCGTGGGTCGACGCCGAAATAGGCCGAGCCGACCGCGCCGAGGATGCGCGCGCCGACCGAGGTGACGGTGTTCTTGCCGGCCTGCTCGCGCGCGTGCTCGCGCAGCGCGTGTGCGATCTCGTGGCCCATGACCATCGCCACCTCGTCGTCGGTCAGATTCAGCTTGGTCAGGATGCCGTTGTAGAAGGCGATGCGCCCGCCCGGCATGCAGAAGGCGTTGACCGTCGGCGAGTTGAGCAGGTTGACTTCCCACTGCCATTTGGCGGCGTCCGGATTCCAGCGCGCGGTGAAGGGGATCAAGCGCTTGGCGATGGCGCGCAGGCGGATCAGTTGCGGATTGCGGTCGGTGGCGACGGCGTCTTTCTTGTGCGCCTCGCTGAGCATCTGGTTGTATTGCAGCTTCGACTGCTGGTCGAACTGGCTGGCGTCGCCGCCCAGGCCGCGCAGACGCGACATGCTGGTGACGGGAATGCCATCGTTCTGGGCGTAGACCCCGGTGCAGACGAGCAGCGCCAGCAAGGCGGCGTTCAATTTAAGCTTTTTCATGTCGACTATTCCAAGGAGCGATTTTTGGCAGCATCATCATTGCAGGAAACGCCAAAACAAAGCACACGATAAAGAACCAGAACCATCCGGTTTCAGCAACAATATACCCCACCGAGGAATTGATGAATGTGCGCGGCACCGCCGCCAGGCTGGAAAACAGCGCGTACTGGGTGGCGGTGTAGCGCGGGTCGGTGGCGCGCGACATGAAGGCCACCAGCGCGGCCGAGCCCAGCCCCAGGCTGGCGAAAGCTTCGAAGCCGAACACGGCACTCAGCAGCACCGGATCCGGGCCGACGTTGGCCAGCCAGGCGAAACCGAGTATCGCCAGCGCCTGTAACACACCGAACACCCACAGCGCGCGGTTGATGCCCAGCTTGATCATCCAGATGCCGCCAACCGCGCCGCCGGCCAGGCTGGCCCACCAGCCGGTGGCGTTGGCCGCCAGCCCGATCTGCTTGGTGGTGAAGCCGATGTCGAGGAAGAACTTGGTCGACAGCGCGGTGGTCATGGTGTCGCCGATCTTGTACAGCAGCACGAAGCCGATGATCATCAGCGCCGAGTTCCAGCCGTCGCGCCGCACGAACTCGCGGAACGGCAGCACCACCGCCTCCTCCAGGTTCTTCGGCGGCGCGCCGTACACGGCGGGCTCCTTGGACATCAGCGTGCAGATGAAGCCCGGCAGCATAAAGGCCGCCACCACCCAGAACACCACTTGCCACGGCTGGCTGTCGGCCAGCACCAGGCCCAGCGCGCTCGGGATCAGGCTGGCCGCCTTGTAGGCGTTGACGATGATGGCCGCGCCCAGGCCCTGCTCTTCCTCGGCCAGGATCTCTCGGCGGTAGGCGTCGATCACCACGTCCTGGCTGGCCGACAGGAAGGCGATCACGCCGACGAACAAGGCGATCAGCGCCAGCTCGCTTTTCGGATCCAGCATGCCCAGCGCGCCGATCACCACGAACAGGCCGAGCTGGGTCAGCGCCATCCAGCCGCGCCGCCGGCCCAGCGAGCCGATGGCATACCGGTCCATCAGCGGCGCCCACAGGAATTTGAAGGTGTACGGAAAAGTCACCAGGCCGAACAGGCCCAGCGCCTTGACGTCCAGCCCGGCCTTGGCCAGCCACGCCTGCATCAGGTAGATCAGCGTGTACAGCGGCAGGCCGGAGCTGAAGCCGAGGAACAGGATGGAGACGGTGCGCTTGTTGAGGTAGCTGTACCACGGACGCGCCGCGCCGCCGCCCCGCTCCACGCCGGCCATCAGTTCGCCGCCTTGGTTTTTTTACGCAGGCGGAACACCGCCAGGTCGCCGCGCAGGTTGGGCAGGAAGGAGACGCGGCGGCCTTCGGCCAGCGCCACGCATTCGATCACTTCCAGGCCGCAGTCCTCGGCCAGGTCGCGGAAGTCGTTGATGGTGGCGCAGCGCACGTTGGGCGTGTCGTACCATTCGTACGGCAGCGATTCCGACACCGGCATGCGTCCCTTCAGCAAGGCCACGCGGTGCGGCCAGTAGGCGAAGTTCGGGAACGAGACGATGGCCTCCTTGCCGACCCGGACGATGTCGCGCAGCAGCGCCTCGACGTGCTTCATCATCTGCAGCGACGACAGGCACAGCACGGTGTCGAAAGAATTGTCGCCGAAGATCGACAGCCCGTTCTCCATGTCCTGCTGGATCACGCGCACGCCGCGCCGGGTGCTGTCGAGGACCTTGTCGTCGGCGATCTCGATGCCGTAGCCGCTGCACTGCTTGTCGCTTTGCAGATAGTCCATCATCACGCCGTCGCCGCAGCCGACGTCCAGCACGTGCGCGTTCTCGGGCACCCAGTGGGCGATGAAGGCCAGGTCCGGCCGGGCGGTGCTCAGTTCATTGAAGTTCATGCTGCGTCCTTTATCTCGTTCCACACCTGGCCGTAGTAGGCGCGCACCATGTTCATGTAGCGCGGATCCTCCAGTAGGAAGGCGTCGTGGCCGTGCGGCGCGTCGATCTCGGCGTAGGTCACCTGGCGCCGGTTGCACACCAGCGCCTGCACGATCTCCTGGCTGCGCTCCGGCGAGAAGCGCCAGTCGGTGGTGAACGAGGCCAGGAAGAACTTGGCGGTGGTGCCGGCCAGCGTCTTGGCCAGGTCGCCGCCGTGGCCGCGCGCCGGGTCGAAGTAATCGAGCGCCTTGGTGATCAGCAGGTAGGTGTTGGCGTCGAAGTATTCGCTGAACTTGTCGCCCTGGTAGCGCAGGTAGGATTCGATCTCGAAGTCGACGCCGAAGTCGAACTTGTAGTCGCCCGATTCGCCGATATCGCGCAGCTTGCGGCCGAACTTCTCCGCCATGTCGTCGTCCGACAGGTAGGTGATGTGGCCGACCATGCGCGCCACCCGCAGGCCGTTCTTCGGCACCACGCCGTGTTCGTAGAAATCGCCGCCGTGGTAGTCCGGATCGGACAGGATGGCCTGGCGCGCCACGTCGTTGAAGGCGATGTTCTGCGCCGACAGCTTGGCGGTCGAGGCGATCACCACGCAGTGGCGCAACCGGTCCGGGTACATGATGGACCAGGCCAGCGCCTGCATGCCGCCCAGCGAACCACCCATGACGGCGGCGAATTGCGTGATGCCCAGCTCGTCGGCCAGGCGCGCCTGCGCCGCCACCCAGTCCTCCACCGTCACCACCGGGAAGGCGGCGCCGTACGGTTTGCCGGTGGCCGGATTGCCGTGCATCGGCCCGGTCGAGCCGAAGCAGGAGCCGAGGTTGTTGATGCCGATGACGAAGAATTTATCGGTATCCAGCGGCTTGCCGGGACCGACCATATTGTCCCACCAGCCCAGGCTTTTCGGCTGGCCTTCGTATTCGCCCGCGACGTGGTGCGAGGCGTTTAGCGCGTGGCACACCAGCACCGCGTTGGATTTGTCGGCATTCAGGGTGCCGTAGGTTTCGTACATCAGCATGTAGTCGCGCAGCGAGGCGCCGCTTTGCAGCAGCAGCGGCTGCGCGAAATGCATGGTTTGCGGAGAGACGTATCCTAAGGATGGCATTGTGGTTGAGTTTTTTTATTGGGGCGGCCCCACGGGCCATCTATCAAGGCGGCGCCGCGAGGATGGGCGCCGCCAACTTACATCGACTGCAATTGTTCGACCGCGTCTGCAATTACATTCGGTTCCATCGAGCGCATGATCTTGCGGGTCTGCGGCACGATGCGCGCAAGGTCGCTGTTCAGGATTTCCTGCTTGACCGACAACAGCTGCGCCGGGTGCATCGAGAATTCCCGCAGCCCCATGCCCAGCAGCAGGCGGGTCAACTTGACGTCGCCCGCCATTTCGCCGCATACCGCGACGTCGATCCCGGCTTTATGGCCGGCCGCGATCGTCATCGAGATCAATTGCAGCACCGCCGGATGCAGCGGATTGTAAAGGTGCGCGACCTCATAATCAACCCGGTCGATCGCCAGCGTGTACTGGATCAAGTCGTTGGTGCCGATCGACAGGAAGTCCATGCGCTTGACGAACATCGGCAGCGCCAGCGCGGCGGCCGGGATTTCGATCATCGCGCCGACGTCGACCTGGTCGTCGAACTTGACGTTGGCCTCGCGCAGCTCGGCCTTGGCCTGGGCCACCATCGCCAGCGACTGGTCGATCTCGAAGGCGTGCGCCAGCATCGGGATCAGGATCCGCACCTTGCCGAACGCCGAGGCGCGCAGGATGGCGCGCAGCTGCGTCAGGAAGATCTGCGGCTCGGCCAGGCAGTAGCGGATCGCGCGCAGGCCCAGCGCCGGATTCAGCGCGGTGTGCTCGCTCTGGTCGAGCGGCTTGTCGGCGCCGATGTCGAGCGTGCGGATCACCACCGGGCGGCCCTTCATCGCCACCACGGCACGCTTGTACTGCTCGAACTGCTCGTCCTCGGACGGGATCTTGTTGTTGCGGCCCATGAACAGGAACTCGGAGCGGAACAGGCCGACGCCGTTGGCGCCCGCCTCCATCGCGGCCGCGCAATCGTCCGGCAGCTCGATGTTGGCCAGCAGCGTGATCTCGGTGCCGTCCTTGGTGACGGCCGGGGTCTTCTTCAGCTTTTGCAGCTTCTTGCGGGCGCGCAGCGCGGCCGCCTGGCGTTCGCGGTACTGCTCCAGCACCAGCGCGCTCGGATTGGCGATCACCACGCCGGCTTCGCCGTCGATGATCAGCCAGTCGTCCTGCTCGATCAGGGTCGAGGCGCCGGACATGCCGACCGCCGCCGGAATGTCGAGCGAACGCGCCACGATCGCGGTGTGCGAGTTCTGGCCGCCGACGTCGGTGACGAAGCCGATGAAGGAACGGTCGCGGAACTGCAGCATGTCGGCCGGCGAGATGTCGTGCGCGACGATGATCATCTGCGGCTGCGGCTCGTCGTCGCCGCCGTTGCCCGGCAGCGGCAGCTGCTCGGTGCCCATCAACACCTTCAGCACGCGCTCGGCGACTTGCTGGATGTCGGCCTTGCGCTCGCGCAGGTACAGGTCTTCGATTTCGTCGAACTGCGCCGACAGCTCGTCGATCTGGGTCAGCAGCGCCCATTCGGCGTTGTAGTGGCGGGCGCGGATGATGTCCAGCGGCGCCTCCGAGATCATCGGGTCGGACAGGATCAGCGCGTGGACGTCGATGAAGGCGCCCAGTTCGGTCGGGGCGTCCTTCGGCAATTCATTCCACAGGGTCTGCAGTTCCTTGTGCACCTGGGCCAGCGCCTGCTGCAGGCGCGCGACCTCGGCCTCGACCTGCTCCTCGGCCACCAGGTAGTGCTTGACGTCGAGCGCGGCCGGCGCCATCAGGTGGGCGCGGCCGATGGCGATGCCGCGCGAAACCGGAATGCCATGCAGCGTGAACGAGGCCATGGGTGGCCCCGAGAGGGAACGGGGGCGGCTGCGTTCCGACGGCATTACTCGCCTTCGCCGAACTTGTCGTTGACCAGCGCGCTGAGCGCGGCGACGCAATCGGCTTCGTCGGGACCGTCGGCTTCCAGCGTGACTTTGGCGCCCTTGCCGGCGGCCAGCATCATCACGCCCATGATCGACTTGGCGTTGATGCGGCGCGCGTTGCGCGTCAGCCAGACGTCGCTTTGAAATTTTGCTGCCAGTTGGGTGAATTTGGCGGAGGCACGCGCATGCAAACCAAGCTTGTTGATAATCTCAAGTTCTTGTTGAATCATTTTTCTTTTGTCTCAATCAGAAATGCGCACTGCAAAAAAAACGTCAGGGTTCCCCGACGCGTATCCGGTTATCGACTCGCACCGCTCCGCTCTGTGCGCCAGCCAAGGCCATTTCCACCACCACGTCCAGCGAGTCGCGGCGATAGGTGATGGCGCGCAGCAGCATCGGCAAGCTGATGCCCGCGATCACCTCCACCCGGCCGGCGTCGGCCAGGCGGTTGCAGCAATTGGCGGGCGTGCCGCCTTTGACGTCGGTGATCACCAGGACGCCATCGCCGGCGTCGAGGCGCTTGATCGCCGCTGCTGCCAGGGCCTGGACTTCGCCGAGGTCCTGGTCGGCGATCACGTCGATCGCCTCCAGCCGCTCGGTGGGACCACGGAACACATGGGCGCAGGCCGCGATAAAGGCCTGCCCCAGTGGTGCGTGCGTCATAAGCAGTATGCCAACCATATTCTTAAACCGCCAGTGTGATTAAACAATTATTATCGGCCCTGCGCCACGGCCGCTTCGACCGCGTCGATGAACATGGCGGCGACCGGGAAGCCGGCCTGCTGCGTGATCTCCTGGAAACAGGTCGGGCTGGTGACGTTTACTTCCGTAAGGAAATCACCGATAACATCCAATCCTACCAGCAACAGGCCACGGGCGGCCAGTATCGGTCCCAGCGTGGTGGCGATTTCGAGGTCGCGCTCGGTCAGCGGCTGGGCCACGCCGATGCCGCCGGCCGCCAGGTTGCCGCGCACTTCGCCGTTTTGCGGGATGCGCGCCAGCGAAAACGGCACCGGCTTGCCGCCGATCACCAGAATCCGCTTGTCGCCCTTGACGATGTCCGGGATGTAGCGCTGCGCCATGATGGTCTGGCGGCCGTTGTCGGTCAGCGTTTCGATGATGGAACCAAGGTTCATGCCGTCGGCGGTGACGCGGAACACGCCGGCGCCGCCCATGCCGTCCAGCGGCTTCAGGATGACTTCCTGGTGCAACGCGTGGAAGGCGCGGATGCGCGCCTCGTCGGACGTCACCAGGGTCGGCGAGGTGAATTCGCTGAACTGGGCGATGGAGAGCTTCTCGTTGTGGTCGCGGATCGCGGACGGCTTGTTGAACACGTTCGCGCCCTGGCGCTCGGCCAGTTCCAGCAGATAGGTGCCGTAGACGTATTCCATGTCGAACGGCGGATCCTTGCGCTGCACGATGGCGTCGAACTCGCCCAGCTTGACTTCCTGCTGCGGCGCGGCGCGGTACCAGTCGTCGGCGTCGCCGGTCATGGTGATTTCGGCCACCTCGGCGTAAACCACGCCGCCGTCGAGCGCCATGTCTTTTTGCTCGAAGGCGTAGACGGTATGGCCGCGCTTGGCCGCCTCCACCATCATGGCGTAGGTCGAATCCTTGTAAGTCTTAAAGGTCGACAAGGGATCGGCGAGGAAAGCTATTTTCATGGGCGCATCCGTAAGGGGTAATGCCTGATTTTAGCCGAGATTGGCAACTCAAGCCCGCGCCGGCCGGCGAGTGAGCCGCGGCCTGACCCGGTGAGGCGGGGTCAGACCCCGTCCGGGGTCTGACCCTTGTACGCCGCCGTGCGGGTTTTTAATACACTTCCGGGTTCGGATCGGTGCGTTCCATCTCCAGCGACGCCGCAAGCAGCGCCAGCCGCGCCACCACGCCGTACACATAAAAGCGGTTCGGCGCCGCCGTGCCCGGCTTGGCCTTGAGGTCCGGCACCGCGTGCTGCTGCGCGAACGCCAGCGGAATGTACTGCGACCCCGGCGCGTTCAGGTTCTGGTCGATGCCCTTCTCGGCGTGCACGCGGTAGAAACCGCCGACCACATAACGGTCGATCATGTACACCACCGGCTCGGCCACCGCGTCCTTGATGCTCTCGAAGGTCGGCACGCCCTCCTGGATGATGAAGTCGGTCACTTCCTTGCCATCCTTGATGACGATCATCTTGTCGCGCTGGGCCTGGCTCAAGTCCTTGATTTCACTGGAATCCTTGATCGTCAGGATGCTGGTGCCGTAGGTTCCGGCGTCCGGCTTGACGATCACGAACGGCTTCTGGTCCTTCATGCCGTATTCCTTGTACTTCTTCTTGATCTTGGCCAGCAGCGCGTCGACGTTGGCGGCCAGGCAATCGTAGCCCTCGCCGGTGCGGAAGTTGACCGCGTCGCACTTGGCGTGGAACGGGTTCAGCATCCACGGATCGACGCCGATCAGCTTGCCGAACTTCTTGACCACTTCGTCGTACGCGTTCATGTGGTTGCTCTTGCGGCGCAGCGCCCAGCCGGCGTGCAGCGGCGGCAGCAGGCTTTGCTCATGGATGTTTTGCAGGATGTCCGGAATCCCGGCCGACAGGTCGTTGTTCAGCAAAATCGTGCACGGATCGAAATCCTTCAGCCCGACGCGGCGCCCGTTCGGCGAACGCACCAGCGGCTCGACCACCAGCATGTTGCCGTCCGGCAAAGCGATCGGCGTCGGCTGGGTGACGTCCGGCGACAGCGAGCCGAGCCGCACGTGCAAGCCGGTCTGGCGGAAGATCTGCATCAGCCGCGCCACGTTTTGCCAGTAGGCCGGGTGGCGCTGGGTCACTTCCGGGATCAGCAGCAGATTGCGCGCGTCGGGACAATACTTGTCGATCGCCGCCATCGCCGCCTGCACCGACAGCGGCAGCATTTCAGTGGCCAGGAAGTTGAAGCCGCCCGGGAACAGATTGGTGTCGACCGGCGCCAGCTTGTAGCCGGCGTTGCGCATATCGACCGAGCAATAAAATGGCGGCGTGTGCTCCTGCCACTCCAGGCGGAACCAACGCTCGATGGCGGGGGTCGAAGCCAGGATTTTTTCTTCGAGGTCGAGTAGCGGTCCGGTCAGGGCCGTGGCGAGGTGGGGAACCATGATTACTTCCTTAAATGATGCGGGAGGACGACCCTCCAGGCACACAGAACACCGAATATTACCGTGTAGATACCCCAAATCGGGGCAAAAACCCTATTTTAAAGGCGGGCAATAAAAAAAGCGCCTCTTTGAAGGCGCTTTTTGCTCCCGCCGTGGCGGGACGTTACTACAAGATCAATTAAGCGTGGTAAGCGGACTCGCCGTGGGTGGTGATGTCCAGGCCTTCGCGCTCTTCTTCTTCCGGAACGCGCAGACCGATGACGATATCGACCAGCTTGTAGGCGATGATCGAGACGATGCCCGACCACAGGATGGTGACGCCGACGCCGGTCGCCTGGGTGATCACCTGGGCGGTCATGTCGTAGTCAGCCGATGCCTTGTTGGCAACGTAGTCGAAGACGCCCTGGCCACCCAGCGACGGTGCGGCGAACACACCGGTCAGGATCGCGCCCAGGATACCGCCGACGCCGTGCACGCCGAACACGTCCAGCGAGTCGTCCGCGCCCAGCAGTTTTTTCAGGCCGTTCACGCCCCACAGGCAGATCACGCCGGCCAGCAGGCCCAGCACCAGTGCACCCATCGGACCGACAAAGCCGCAGGCCGGGGTAATGGCGACCAGACCGGCCACCGCACCCGAAGCGCCACCCAGCATCGATGGTTTGCCTTTGAAGATCCATTCAGCGAATACCCAGGCCACGGTCGCGGCGGCGGTCGCCAGCAGCGTGTTGACGAAGGCCAGCGCGGCGATGTCGCCGGCTTCCAGCGACGAGCCGGCGTTGAAGCCGAACCAGCCGACCCACAGCAACGATGCGCCGATCATGGTCATGGTGACCGAGTGCGGCGCCATCGATTCGCGGCCGTAGCCGACGCGTTTGCCGATCATGTAGGCACCCACCAGGCCGGCGACTGCGGCGTTGATGTGCACCACGGTGCCGCCGGCGAAGTCCAGCGCGCCTTTTTGGAACAGGAAACCGGCTTTCGCGGTTTCGGTCGCCAGCGTGGCGGCGTCCTTGATCGCGTCCGGACCGGTCCAGAACCAAACCATGTGGGCCATCGGCAGGTAAGCGAAGGTGAACCAGATCACGATGAAGGCCAGCACGGCGGTGAACTTGGCGCGCTCGGCAAAGGCGCCGATGATCAGGCCGCAGGTGATGGCGGCGAACGTGCCCTGGAAGGCGACGAACACGAACTCAGGAATCACCACGCCTTTGCTGAAGGTGGCGGCGTAGGCGAAGGTGCCTTTGACCGGATCCCAGATGTTGTTCAGGAAGGTGCGGTCATGCAGGTTGCCGAAGAACGCATTGCCTTCGGTGAACGCCAGCGAGTAACCGTAGATGCACCACAGCACGATGATCACGGCGAACACCATGAACACTTGCATCAGGATCGACAGCATGTTTTTGGAACGGACCAGGCCGCCGTAGAACAGCGCCAGGCCGGGAATCGTCATCAGGATCACCAGCAGGGTCGAGACCATCATCCAGGCGGTGTCGCCTTTTTGCGGCGTCGGCGCGGCGGCGGCGGGAGCGGCTTCGGCGGCGGCCGGGGCCGCAGGCGCGGCTGCGGCGGGCGCGGCTTCAGGAGCGGCGGGTGCGGATGCGGCGGCGGCGGCTACCGGCGCTTCGGCTGCCGGCTTGGCATCCTGAGCGTGAACCGGCGCGGCGAGTGCGAACAGGATGGATACCCCAGCTAGCAAGCTTGTTATAGTTTTCTTCATCAATCTTCCCCTTAAAGAGCTTCGTTGCCGGTTTCACCGGTACGAATGCGGATCACTTGTTCCAGGTTGTACACGAAGATCTTGCCGTCACCGATTTTGCCGGTGCGGGCAGCGCCTTCGATCGCTTCGATAGCCTGTTCGACGATGGAATCGTCCACCGCCGCTTCGATCTTGGTCTTCGGCAGGAAGTCCACTACATACTCCGCACCGCGATACAGCTCGGTGTGGCCTTTTTGACGACCGAAGCCCTTGACCTCGGTCACGGTAATGCCTTGCACGTTGATCGCCGAAAGGGCCTCGCGGACCTCGTCTAGCTTGAACGGCTTGATAATGGCGGTAATCATTTTCATACTGGCCTCGCTTAGAAGGTTTTGGAAATAGTAAGTACAGCCCCGCCTTTGCCGAGGTTCTTACCTTGTCCGACGTAGGCATCGGTATTGGTCTTGAAGCCGGCCAACGCCACCGTCACTACGCCGAAATCTTTGGTCACGCCGACTTTGTAATCGCTATAGCTGGCCGCGCCGTTGTTGCGCACGTTCTGATGACCCGCGTGCAGGTTCAGGGTGTAGCCGTCATAGATCTCGCCGTTGAACTGGGCATCGAAGTAACCGGAATTCTTGCTGTCCGCAAAGCCGAACAGATTGCTGGTCGATTGCGAATACTTGACCGAGAACGGGCCGGCCGAGATCTGCGCATACAGCTCGAAGGTGTTGGCGCTCGGGTGCAGCTTGTTCGATGGGTAGGCGTAGTACAGGCCGCCGACGTCGTAGGCCAGGTCATCGGTGATCTGGCCGCGCTTGCCCGCATAGATGTCCCACTCGACGCTGCCGTCGCCGCCGCCGTCCTTGATCCATTTGATGTTGGACAGCCAGGTGCCCGCATACAGACCCGAAGGGTTGTTCACATAGTCGGCGCCGCCCTGCACCGCCGGCTTGAAGCGGGTCTGCGAGATGCCACGGAAACGGTATTCGCTGACACCGGCGATGTTGTAGGTGACGACGTTGTCCGGGACCGGTTCGGCTGCGGCCGCGGCCGGGGCGGCTTCCTGGGCTTGCGCCATGGAGGCGAATGCTAACGTCAATGCTGCGATCAGGGTAAAGTTCTTGGCCAGTTTCATTTTGTTTTCCTAGTGAGTTGAACTTAGTTGGCAGTTGCGGTTTAAAATCCGTATGAAGCGAAGCAATGAAAAGCATCCATGGCTTCTTTAGCAGAATGCGTGCCAGCTAATGTTGTCTAGGAGATAGCTGGCATATCATCAACGACAATGGGTCTATTCACCCCAAAGTGGGAATCGGCGCCGGTGCGGCGTTGGATTTGCAGGATTTCGCACCACATTGACGCCGATGCGCACCGAAATAGTGCGTCAGCGGCCCAACCAGATCAAGGAATATTATGGATATGAACACTTTTTTTAACGACTTGCAAAACAAGATCAGCCAAGCAATCGAAAACTCACCAGCAAAGGACATTGAGAAGAACGTCAAGTCCATGATGACGCAGGGCTTCTCCAAGCTGGATCTGGTCACGCGCGAGGAATTCGATATCCAGACGCAAGTGCTGGCCAAGACCCGCGCCAAGCTGGAAGCGCTGGAAACCCGCCTGGCGGAGCTGGAAAGCAAAGCGGACGGCAAGGTCGACGGCAAGATCGTCTAAGTTGACGCTCGCGCCCGCCCGTTTGGGCTAGCGCAAGGCGACGCGGCGGGCTTGGGCTACGCTGGCGGCTGGATCCCCTTGTCCGCGCGCCATCCCATGAGCCTAGCCGTACTCAAAAGCCGCGCCCTGGCCGGTATGAAGGCGCAGGAAGTCAGCGTCGAAGTGCATCTGGCCAACGGCTTGCCCAGTTTCGCCATCGTCGGCCTGGCCGACACCGAGGTCAAGGAAGCCAAGGACCGGGTCCGCGCCGCGATCCAGAACGGCGGCTTCGAATTTCCCGCGCAACGCATCACCGTCAACCTGGCGCCGGCCGACCTGCCCAAGGAATCGGGCCGCTTCGATTTGCCGATCGCGCTCGGCATCCTTGCCGCCTCCAAACAAATCCCCTCCACCCGACTGCACCAATACGAGTTCGCCGGCGAGCTGTCGCTGTCAGGCGAATTGCGGCCGATCCGTGGCGCGCTGGCGATGTCGCTGGCCACCCGGCGCGACGGCGGCCGGCGCGCCTTCATCCTGCCGCAGGCCAACGCCGACGAAGCGGCGCTGGTCGCCACTGCCGCCATCTATCCGGCCGGCTCGCTGTTGCAGGTCTGCGGCCACTTCGCCGCCAAGTCGGTGGACGCCATGCTGTCGCGACACGAAGCGGCGCCGCAGCCGGTGCCGCCGGAATATCCCGACTTCGCCGACGTCAAGGGCCAGGTGCTGGTCAAGCGCGCACTGGAAGTGGCGGCGGCCGGCAACCACAGCATTTTGCTGGTCGGCCCGCCCGGCACCGGCAAGACCATGCTGGCGGCGCGCTTCGCCGGCCTGTTGCCGATGATGACCGACGAGGAAGCGCTGGAGGCGGCGGCGGTGCAATCGCTGACCGGCGAGTTCCGCATCGAGCAGTGGAAGCGCCGGCCGTTCCGCTCGCCGCACCATACGTCTTCCGGCGCCGCGCTGGTCGGCGGCGGCAGCGTGCCGCGTCCCGGCGAGATTTCGCTGGCGCATCGCGGCGTGCTGTTCCTGGACGAATTGCCGGAATTCGACCGGCGCGTGCTGGACGTGTTGCGCGAGCCGATGGAATCCGGCCGCATCACCATTTCGCGCGCGGCGCGGCAGTCCGACTTCCCGGCCCACTTCCAGCTGATCGCCGCCATGAACCCGTGCCCGTGCGGCTACGAAGGCCACCCCAACGGCGTGTGCCACTGCTCGCCCGACCTCATCAACCGCTACCAGGGCCGCGTCTCCGGCCCGCTGCTGGACCGGATCGACATGCAGATGGTGGTCGGCCCGGTGCCGCCGGAAATCCTGGCCGCCGACGCCGACGGCGAATCGTCGCTGGCGATCGCGGCCCGCGTGCAGGCGGCGGCCGAGCTACAGCTGCGGCGCCAGGGCAAGCGCAACCAATACCTGAGCACGCGCGAAATCGACCAGTTGTGCAAGCCGGACAAGGGCGGCAAGGCCAAACTCAAGCAGAGCATGGAACACTTCCAATGGTCGGGCCGCGCCTACCACCGCATCCTGCGCGTGGCGCGCACCATCGCCGACCTGTCGGGCAGCGAACGCATCCTGGAAAAACACGTCATGGAGGCGATGCAATACCGCCGCGCGCTGCACCCGCGCTGACGCGCCGTTTTAAATTCTGCCGATCGGCGCGCCTAACATTCCCTCTTCGTTAGTCATGCTGCTATATTGTCCGCAGAACATTTATAACCCGCCAGGAAGCCCATGACCCGCCTGCCTCTCTATCTCGCCGCCAGCGCCGTGCTGGCCGGCTGCGCCAGCACCCAAGCCCCCGTCACCGAATTCACCTCCAACTCCGGCAATCCGCGCGCGCCGGAGCAGCTGGCGGTGACGTTTGAAACCGTCGACCTGGCGCTGCGCGTCGACCCGGCCACGCAAAGCATCAGCGGCGACGCCGCGCTGACCTTTCTGCTGAAGGAACCGCTGACCCGCATCGCGGTCGAACTCGACCGCAATCTGCCGGTGGATGCCGCCAGCGTGGACGGCGTGGCGCTGGCGCCGTCGGCGATCAGCAACCCGGACGGCCGTCTCTACCTGACCCTGCCGACGCCGCTGGCGGCCGGCGCCCGCACCACCGTGCGCATCCGCTATCACGGCGTGCCGCACGTGGCCAAGCGCGCGCCATGGGACGGCGCCTTCATGTGGAGCAAGACCGAGGACGGCCAGCCATGGATCTCGACCACCGTCGAAGGCGAAGGCTGCGACATGTTCTGGCCGTGCATCGACCATCCGATGGGCAAGCCGCAACTGATCGACCTGCACATCAGCGTGCCGTCGCCGCTGGTGGTGGCCGGCAACGGCATCGCGCTCGGCATGGACGAGAAGGATGGCTGGCGCACCTACAACTGGCGCGCCAAGAATCCCAGCACCTACGGCGTCGCGCTCAACATCGGCCCGTATGAAATGCTGTCGGCCGACTACGCCAGTCGCTACGGCAACACCATTCCGCTGCGCATGTGGTACCTGAAAGGCCACGATAAACAGGCGCAGGGCTTGTTCAGCGAATTCGCGCCGATGCTGGATTTCTTCGAACGCCGCATCGGTCCCTACCCGTTCGGCGACGAGAAAATGGGCGTGGTCGAAACGCCGCACCTGGGCATGGAGCACCAGACCATCAACGCCTACGGCAACGGCTACGCCAAGTCCGCCTACGGCTACGACTGGCTGCTGCACCATGAACTGTCGCACGAGTGGTTCGGCAACCAGATGACCAACGCCGACTGGGACGACATGTGGCTGCACGAGGGCTTCGGCAGCTACATGCAGCCCCTGTATCTGCAATCGCTGCGCGGCGAGATGGAGTTCCAGGCCGAACTGTTCAACCAGCGCAAGGCGATCAAGAACAAGGCCGCCGTGGTCAGCGGCAAGTCGATGCGCATCGAGGACGTCTACGACGCCGAACGCGGCGGCCCCGGCAACGACATCTACGTCAAGGGCTCGCTGATCCTGCATACGCTGCGCAACCTGATCGGCGACGACGCCTTCTTCCGCGCCACCCGCCGCATGGTCTACGGCAGCGAGACGCCGGCGCCGGGCAACTTCCAGCCGCGCTGGAGCAGCAGCAAGGAATTCATCGGCTTCGCCAACCAGGCCAGCGGCCGCGACCTGGGCTGGTTCTTCGACGCCTATCTGTACCATGCCGCGCTGCCGGAGCTGGTGGAGGAACGCAGCGGCGACAAGCTCAAGCTGAGCTGGAAGCTGAAGGACGGCGGCGCCTTCCCGATGCCGCTGGAAGTGCGCGTCGACGAGCGCGTCGAAAAACTGGCGATGACCGATGGCAAAGGCGAGCTGACCCTGCCGGCCGGCGCCGGCTACACCATCGATCCGGCGTCGCGCGTGCTGCGCCAGCAAGCCCATATCGAGGAATGGCAGCGCGCCGAGGAAGCGCGCAAGAAGAAGGCGAAAAAATCGTGACGCGACTTTCCGTGGCGCTGCTGCTGGCGGTCGCATTGTCCGCCTGCAGTCCGAAGTACGATTGGCGCGATTACCGCAGCAACGACGCGCCGTACGCGGTGCTGTTTCCCGGCAAGCCCGCGAGCCAGACCCGCAGCGTCAAGCTCGACCAGCTGGAGGTCAGCATGACGATGGCGGCGGCCGAGGTCGACGGCGTGATCTTCGCCGTCGGCAGCGCGCAGCTGCCGGACGCGGCGCTGGCGCCGGCGGCGTTGACGGCGATGCAAACCGCGCTGATGAACAACATCGGCGCCAGCGTCGCCGGCAATCAGTCCTCAGCCGCCGGCACGCTCGACGTCACCGGCACCGGCAGCGGCAACGGCGAGGCGATGCGGCTGATCGGCCGCTTCCTCGCCAAGGACAAGAGGATCTATCAGGTGATCGTCATGGGACGCGCCGGCAAGATCGAGCAGGAGAGCGTCGAGACCTATCTGAGTTCGTTCAAATTAAACTGAATTCATGTCTTGGCTTAGAAAATGCTTAATGGATGTGCGGCAGCGTCCATACAGCTGAGCGCGCACCTTGTAAAGTCGCAGCCATGACCTAATGTCTAATGTGACGGAAAGCACCGTTGCCATCGAGAACCGGCGCGCCGTGGAAACATTCACCAATAAGACTAAGAAAGCGCTCTATGTTAATTGCATTCAAATCCAAATCCAGTCCAGAAGTCCTGATGTATCAGGAGCATGCCCAGCGCATTCTCGACCTGCTGCATAAAAATCCGACCCGTGGCGTCATCACGGCGGCCGAGGCGGCGGAAGCGCTGTCCGTGCTGGAGCATGAAGTGTCCGAGAGCAAGCTGCACCCGGAAAACGACGTCGAACGCGATGTGCACGCGCACGAAAAAGAAGAAGGCGAGACGGTGGAACACGCCGTGATGCAACGCGTGCATTTCTCGGCGCGCGCCTTCCCATTGCTGGAGATGCTGCGCGCCGCCAAGCAGGACAACGAGAGCATCATCTGGGGCGTCTAAGCCGCGTCCGCTCAGTCTCCCGCTAGAGAAGCCTTCAGCGGGAGATCCATCGTAAAGCGGGTGCCGACGCCGACCACGCTGTCGACCCGTATCGTGCCGTCCAGCAGCGACGTGACGATGTTGTAGGTGATGCTCAAGCCGAGGCCATTGCCGCCCTGCCCCAGTTTGGTGGTGAAGAAGGGATCGAAGATGCGCGCCTGGTGTTCGATGGCGATGCCCCTGCCGTTATCCTGGAACACGATACGCACCTGATCCGAGCCCAGGCGCACCGCCCACAAACGGATCTCGCCGCCGCTGCGGTCATCGAAGGCGTGCAACAGCGCGTTGTTGATCAGGTTGATGACCACCTGCCCATACGGTCCCGGGAAGCTGTCCATCGAAATATCGTCCGGCATGTCCAGTTCGATCTGATGACCCGCCTTGCGGATCTGGTTCTTCATCGTGGTCACGATTTCCTGGCTGGCTTGGTTCAGGTTGAACTCGCGCCGCTTGGCGCTGGCCTGGTCCACCGCCACCTGCTTGAAGCTGTTGACCAACTCCGCCGCATTGCGCAGGCTGCGCATCAACAACGTCGACGCTTCGCGCGCGGCTTCGATGAAGCTGTTCAGATCGGAGCGGCGCATCGCGTTCTGGTTGTTGCGCGACTCGATCTCGGTGGTCCGGTCCTCCAGCGTGCTGGCGATCACCAGGCTGTTGCCGATCGGCGTGTTCAGCTCATGCGCGACACCCGCCACCAGCGAGCCCAGCGCCGCCAGCTTTTCGCGTTCCACCAGCTGCTGCTGGGTGTCCAGTAATTTGCGGTATGAATCGGCGTTGGCGAACGCCACCGCCACATACGAAGCCAGCGTGGTCAGCATGTCGAGGTCGATGCGCTGGTAGGCGTCGGCGCGATAGCTATGCACGGTGATCACGCCGCGCACCTGGCCGCTGACGGAAATCGGCACATAGATCAACGAGCGCGGCTCGGTCGGCAGCGAACCGTCCTCCAGCGTTCCCATGTGGTCGGCGCCGGACACCATGTCGAGGTTGGCGATGTAATGCTGGTATTCCTGCTCCAGGTCGTTGATGAATACTTCCCGCGCCTGCAGGATGCACCACACCGCCAACTGGTTGGGCTCGCGCATGCTGCGCGTGTAAGGCGTATAGCGCTTGCCCTGCTCCATCGCGAACGGATACTCGATCAGCTCCTGCTCCGGCCGGTAGATGCCGATGCCGAAGACGCTGGCGTCCATCAATGCGTGCACCTGCTGGTACAGCATCGACATGATGGCTTCGCTGTCGAGGTTGGCGGTGATACGGCGGCCGATGTCGGACAGCAGTGAAATATTCCGGTGCGCCAGTTCCACGCTTTCCTTCTGCCGCTCGACCTCCTGTTTCTGCCGCTCGACCGAGGCGTTTTGCAGCACCAGCTCGCGGGTGCGGCTGCCGACCTGCACTTCCAGTTCCTGTTTTTGCCGCATCAGCCGGCGGATGCGCAGGCGGAACAGCAGGTAGGCGCCGCCCAGCACCAGGCTGGCCACCAGCAGGCGGAACCACCAGGTCTTCCAGAACGGCGGCGCGATGGTCAGCTCCAGCGACACCGGCTCGGTGCTCCACACGCCGTCCTTGTTGGCCGCCTTGACGCGGAACACGTAGCGGCCGGGGTCGAGATTGGTGTAGGTGGCGAAGCGCTTGCTGGCGTCCGCCATGACCCATTGCGGATCGAAGCCCTGCAACTGGTAGGCGTAGCGGTTACGCTGTGGATCGGCGTGATGCACGCCGGCGAACTCGAACGAAAACACCGCGTCGCGATAGGTCAGCGCCAGCGACTTCGCTTCATAAATCGGCCCTTGCGGCAGCACGTCGGGGCGCGCCACATCGCTCAGGATCGATTGGTTGAAAATCGAAAAATCGGTGATCGACACCAGCGGCGGATACGGGTTGTCGTGGATGTCCGCCGGCTTGAACGCGGTCATGCCCTCCAGGCCGCCGAAATACAGCGTGCCGTCCGGCGCGCGGTGGCCCGAGCCGATGAAATACGAGCCGTCGATCAAGCCGTCCTTGGAGGTGTACTCCTTGAATCGGCCGGTCTCCGGATTGAACAGCGAAATACCGGCCGTGGTGCTGATCCACAGCTGGCCCTTGTCGTCGGGCAGGATGGCGCCGACCGGATTGGAGGCCCGGCCGCCGCTGGCCGGATAAAAGCGGAAATGCAGCGCGCCTTCGGCGCCTTGTTGCGCCATGCACAGGCCGGCCGCCGTGCCGATCCACAGTCGCCGCTGCGCGTCCTGGTACAGGAAGTGCACGCGCTTGTGGCTCAGGCTGTCCGGATTGCGCGGGTCATGGCGGTAATGCTGGAACTTGCCGCCGGCGGGATCAAAACGATCCAGGCCGTTCTCAGTGCCGATCCACAGGATGCCGTCGCCGTCCTGCATCAAGGCGTAGATGCGCCCGCTTACGGTGGCGTCTTCATCCGGATCGATGGGATAGGTGTGGACCGCCAGCGTGCTCGGATCGATGCGGTGCAGCCCGGCGCGCGTACCGGCCCAGATCACGCCGGCGCGGTCGACCAGCACCCGCTGCACGGAACTGGCCGCCGTCCCTTCGCCCAGCGATACCCGCGAGAACATGCCGGTGACCGGATCGCGCCACACCAGGCCGCCGATGGCGCCGATCCACAGTCGGCCCTGCTGGTCGGTGTCGAGCGACATCAACTGGTCGACCGGGAGGCCGCCCGGCGACCGTCCGTCGCGCCGCCACACCTCGATGCCGCGTTGCACGGTATCCAGCCGCACCAGCCCTTCCGCCGTGCCCAGCCACAGCTTGCTGCCGCCGGCGCTGGTGATGGTGCGCACTTTGCTGCTGAGGATGCCTGGCATGACGCCGGGCGACTCGGAGTAGCGCTCGAAGCCGCCACTGCTGAGGTCGACGCGGTCCACGCCCGCGTACCAGTTGCCGACCCACAGGGTGCCGGTGCGGTCCTGGTATAGCGCGCTGATCTGGTTGTCGCTGATGCCGTGACGGTTCACGCCGTCCCGGCGGTAGCTGTAGAAATGGCCGGTGGCGGCATCGCGCCGTTTCAGGCCGTCGACAAAGGTGGCGGCCCACAGTGTGCCGTCATGATCGTGCAGCAACCTGGTGACGCGTTGCTCGGGCAGCGCATCGGCGGCGGGTAGCTGGATGGCTTCGGCGGCGGTGCCGTTCACGCGCCATGCTTGCAGGCCGTTCAGCGTGCCGGCCCACAGCACGCCGTCGGCGCCCAGCGACAGCGACAAGATGTGATTTGCCGGCAGCGCCTCGCGCGTGCCGAAGTGGCGGAACTTGTCGCCGCCGGCCGGCATCATCTCCAGGCCGCTGGCGGTGCCTATCCACAGGTTGCCCTGCTGGTCGCGCGCCAGCGCGTTGACGCGCTCGTCACTGATGCTGTCGTGATCATTGTCGGCGTGGCGCAAGGTCCTGACCTGGCCGCTGGCGATATCGAAGTGCTGCAAGCCGTCGCTGGTGGTCAGCCACAAGCCGTTGGCGCCGTCGCCGACGATGTTGGTGACGGACAGGTTGCTGTCCTTGCTCAAATAATGGACGAAGGACCCGGCCGCCGCGTCGTAGCGGTCCAGGCCGCCTTTGCTGCCGATCCAGATCCGGCCGGCCGCATCCTCGAACAGCGCCTGCACATAATTGTCGAGCAGGCTGCGCGGATTGGCGGGATCGTTCTTGAACGCCGTCACGCGGTAACCGTCGTAGCGGTTCAATCCGGCCTGCGTTCCCAGCCAGATGTAGCCGTACTTGTCCTGCAACACGCTGGTGACGGATTCCTGGGTCAAGCCCTGTTCGACGCCCAACGGTTCGAACCGCAGGCTCAGCGACGACGCCTGGCTCAGGGTGCATATCGCGCCCAGCAGAAGCGCACACAGATGGATGGCACGTATTACAAAAGGCATAGGGTTGCATCTCCGAGATCAGCCCATTTTAATGCACAAAAGCAAAAAACCCCCAACCAGGTTCACCTGGAAGGGGGTTTTTCTATATAACTAGCTTGACGATAACCTACTTTCACACTGGTTGCAGCACTATCATCGGCGCAGAGTTGTTTCACGGTCCTGTTCGGGATGGGAAGGGGTGGGACCAACTTGCTATGGTC
>NZ_JAADJT010000002.1 GCF_011090165.1 Duganella aceris | reverse complement strand
ACAATGCGAGCAGATCAGCGGGCACGCCGGATCGGGAATCAGGCACACATGCAGCTCAGCGCCGACAGGGTCTAGCTTGGAAACGAGAAAGCCTTCCCAGAACGGGAGGCTGAGATTATGATTGGCCATGAGAGCAGTGGGTTGGGTTTTGGGTTTGGTCGCACAAACACAATAACTCTTCCTTACTGCTCTCTTGCGTTTACAACAGGTTCATCCCGCTAATCCGCGATGAACCAAAAAAAAGCCACCGCGTGGGTGGCTTATCTTGCTTATCGGCCGCGGCCGCCTGAGCGGTGCTGGGCTGCCGAGCGCGGGGCGTTGCCGCCGCTGCGCGGACCGCCGCCACCCGCAGGTGCGCCGCCCGGTGCGCGTGGCTTGCCGCCGCCGCCGCCGCCGCCACCACCCGCGCCGCCGGTCTTGGCGCGCGCCTGGCCGCCACGACCGCCGCCGCCGCCACCGTTACGATGGCCCGGCGCGCCGCTGCGCAGCTGCACCGGTTGCGGACGTGCGTTCGGATCCGGCTCGAAGCCCGGAATCACCGCGCGCGGCAGGGTTTGCTTGATCAGCTTTTCGATGTCTTTCAACATGTCGTGCTCATCCACGCAGACCAGCGACACGGCTTCGCCGGTGGCGCCGGCGCGGCCGGTGCGGCCGATGCGGTGCACATAGTCTTCAGGAATGTTCGGCAGATCGTAGTTGACCACGTGCGGCAGTTGGTCGATGTCGATACCGCGCGCGGCGATGTCGGTGGCGACCAGCACTTGCAGCTTGTTGTCCTTGAATTCAGACAACGCCTTGGTGCGCGCCGACTGGCTCTTGTTGCCGTGGATCGCCATCGCGCCGATGCCGTCGCCGCCGAGCTGTTCGACCAGCTTGTTGGCGCCGTGCTTGGTGCGGGTGAACACCAGCACCTGGTTCCAGTTGTTGGACTTGATCAGGTGCGCCAGCATCGGATGCTTCTTGTCGCGGTCGACCGGGTGGATCATCTGCGCGATCACTTCGACCGCCGAGTTGCGGCGCGCCACTTCGATCATCGCCGGCTTGTTCAGCAGGCCGTCGGCCAGCGCCTTGATCTCGTCCGAGAAGGTGGCCGAGAACAGCAGGTTCTGGCGCTTCGGCGGCAACGCCGCCAGCACCTTCTTGATGTCGCGGATGAAGCCCATATCCAGCATGCGGTCGGCTTCGTCCAGGATCAGGATTTCCACTTGCGACAGGTTGACGGTGCGCTGTTCCATGTGGTCCAGCAGGCGGCCCGGGGTGGCGACCAGGATGTCGACGCCGTGCTTGAGCTGCTTGATCTGCGGGTTGATGCCGACGCCGCCGAAGATCACGGTGGAGTTCAGCTTGGTGTATTTGCCGTAGATGCGCACGCTTTCCTCGACCTGGGCCGCGAGTTCGCGGGTCGGGGTCAGGATCAGCGCGCGGATCGGACGCGAGGTGGTGTTGCTGGTGATCGCCGCGCCTTTGGCGTCGGTCGACAGGCGGTGCAGGATCGGCAGCGTGAAGCCGGCGGTCTTGCCGGTGCCGGTTTGCGCGCCTGCCAGCAGGTCGCCGCCGTTCAGGACCGCAGGGATCGCCTGGGCCTGGATAGGGGTGGGCGAGGTGTAGCCGGCTTCGGTAACAGCGCGGACGATAGCGTCGGACAAACCGAGGGAGGAAAATGACATGGTAACTTTATGAGAAGATCGGCCTGTCGCCGTGTAGGCGCCAGTCGCAGGCAATCGATTGTTTTTTTAGATTGCGGCTGAGGACTGGTCAGGGGGCCGCAGCTTGCAGTATAGCAGCTATATGGAAGCTAAGTTTCGTAGAGGAAATAAATAAGGGAGCAAATGCTCCCTTATTTTGTAACAAACTGTCCTGGATTACGCGAATGGTGTCAACAAGCTAACCATTTGACCGAAGATCTTCGGGCTGGCGGCGATGATGTCGCCCTTGTACAGGTAATCCGACTCGCCGCTGAACTCGCCGACGATACCACCCGACTCGGTCACCATCAGCGAACCGGCGGCGATGTCCCAAGGCTTCAGGCCTTTTTCGTAGAAGCCGTCGAGACGGCCGGCGGCGACGTAGGCCAGGTCCAGGGCGGCGCTGCCCGGACGGCGCACGCCGTGGCAGCGTTCGGCCATGATGCCGTACATCTTCAGGTATTCGTCCAGCGCCTTGGCGTTGCCGGCCACGTAGCCGGTCGACAGCAGCGCGTTGGAGATGCGGTCCAGCTTGGTGACGCGGATGCGCTTGTCGTTCAGGTAGGCGCCGGCGCCCTTGGTGGCGGTGAACAGGTCGTTGCGCACCGGATCGTAGATGACGGCCTGGCTGATCACGCCGCGATGCGCCAGCGCGATCGAGATCGAGTATTGCGGGAAGCCGTGCATGAAGTTGGTGGTGCCATCGAGCGGGTCGATGATCCAGACATATTCACTCTCGTCGTTCAGTTTGGCGGAAGCGCCCGATTCCTCGGCCAGGAAGGCGTGGTCGGGATAAGCTTTGGACAACACTTCAATGATCGCCTGTTCGGCGGCCTGGTCGACGTCGGTGACGAAATCCTTGTGGTTTTTCTCGGTGACGATCACGCGGTCGAGATCGAACGAGGCGCGGTTGATGACAGCGGCGGCGCGGCGGGCGGCTTTGATCGCCGTGTTGAGCATTGGGTGCATAAGCTTTTCCGTTAAAAGAACGCCATCGCCCACCCGGGGCAAAACCTGCCGGGCGGCACAATGGAGTCAAGAGTGAATTAAAGAGCGGAGCGGCGGCGACAGGGTAAAATCCGGGGAAATTCTTGTATCGATACCGCGCAATAGCGCTATTTTAAATGAACCTGCCCGAAATCAACACCAATCTTTTTAAACAGCTGCGATTTATTCTGGTCGAAACCAGCCGCGCCGGCAATATCGGGGCCGTCGCGCGGGCCATGAAAACCATGGGCTTCAGCGACCTGGTGCTGGTCACGCCGCGCTTCGACAATGCGCTGCTCGATCCGGAGGCGGTGGCCTTCGCCAGCGGCGCGCAGGATATCTTGAGCGGCGCGCGCGTGGTCGGTTCGGTGGCCGAGGCGCTGGACGGCATCAACTTCGCCGCCGCCGTCTCGGCGCGGCTGCGCGAATTCTCGCCGCCGGTGCTGACGCCGCGCCAGATGGCGGGGCAGCTGGCGGCGCAGCCGGAGCTGCACGCGGCGCTAATCTTCGGCAACGAGCGCTTCGGCCTGCCGAACGAGCTGGTCGAGAAATGTAATGTATTGATCAATATTCCCGCCAATCCGGAGTACTCGTCGCTGAATTTGTCGCAGGCGGCGCAGGTGCTGGCTTACGAATGCCGCATGGCGCTGCTGGACGGCGCGCCCAGCCCGCGCCAGCCTGCCGGCGACGCCAACGAAATCGGCTTCCACGGCGAAGCGGCCAGCATCGAGCAGATCGAGGGCATGTATCAGCATCTGGAACAGGCGCTGGTGCAGGTCGGCTTTCTCGACGCCGCCAATCCGCGCAAGCTGATGCCGCGCCTGAAGCGCATGTTCGCCCGCGCCCAGCTGGAAAAAGAGGAAGTCAACATCCTGCGCGGCATCGCGCGCCACATGGTGGGGCAGCGCAAGCCCTAGGCCGAGCGGAATTGCTTGCGGTACAGCGACGGCGAGATGGCCAGCGCGGCGCGGAAATGCTGCCGCAACGATAAGCCGGTGCCGAAGCCCGCTTGCTGCGCCACCAGTTCGATCGGCGCGTCGCTGCTTTCCAGCAGCCGTTGCGCCTGCGCGAGGCGCTGGTTCAATATCCATTGCTTGAACGAGGTGCCGGTGGCTTGGCGGAAGTGACGTGTGAAGTTGCGCCGGCTCATCGCCGCGCGTTCGGCCAGCGACGCCAGGCTGTGGCTTTGCTCCAGATGTTGCGTCACCCATTCCAGCACCCGCGCCAGGCGGCCGTCGCTGTTGCTGACCGGCAGAGGCCGTTCGATGAATTGCGCCTGCCCGCCCTGGCGGTGGGGCGAAATCAGCAGCCGCTTGGCGCGGCCATTGGCCACTTCCGCGCCGGATAGCCGGCGCAGCAGGTGGAAGCAGCAATCCAGGCCGGCGGCCACGCCCGCCGAGGTCAGCACATCGCCTTGGTCCACATACAGCACGTCCGGATCGACGTTGATTTTGGGGTGGTCCGCGGCCAGCGCGTCCACGGCTTGCCAGTGGGTGGTGGCGCTTCTGCCGTCGAGCACGCCGGCTTGCGCCAGCGGAAACGCGCCCAGGCACAGGCCCACCAGGGTGGCGCCCCGGCGGTGCGCGCGTCGCAGCGTTTCCAGCAAGTCGGATGGCGCCGCACGGCAGTCGTCGTGCCAGGACGGCATGACCACGATGTCGGCGTTGTCGACGGCGGTGAGGTCGTGGTCGGTATCCATCGTAAATCCGGCCTCGGTGCGCAGCGGGCCGTGGTCGGCCGAGCACACCACCACCTTGAACCGCGATAGTCCGGGGTCGCGGCCGTTGCCGCCGAATACCAGGCAGGGCACCGACAGGTGGAACGGCGAAATCCCGTCGAAGGCGATCACCGCCACCGTCAGCCGCTGGCTTGAATGGTCTGTCTTGCGCATGGCTCGATTATATCGGAAGTGGTCCTTCGGGCCACTGTTCGCGCGCCCGGCGCGCACGGAAAATACCGGTCTGTTCAACAAAAAAAGCTATCGCCATGGATCGTCGACTACTGACACTTGCACTCGGCATGTTTGCAATGGGGACGGACAATTTCGTCGTCGCCGGCATCCTGCCCGGCGTCGCCGGATCGCTGCATACCAGCGTCAGCCTCGCCGGGCAGATGGTGACCGTGTACGCGCTGGCCTATGCCGTGATGGCGCCGGTGATGGCGGCGCTGGCGGCGGGGTGGCCGCGCAAATCGCTGCTGGTGTCGGCGCTCGGCGTCTTCGTTGTCGGCAACGCCATCACGGCGCTGGCCAGCGACCTGAACACCGTGCTGCTCAGCCGCGCGCTGGCGGGCCTGGGCGCGGCGATGTTCTCGCCCACCGCCCTGGGCGTGACCGCCATGCTGGCGACGCCGGAGCGCCGAGGGCGCGCGCTGGCCACCGTGACCGCCGGCCTCGCGGGCGCGACCGCGCTGGGCGCGCCGATCGGCACCTTCATCGGCGGCTTCGGCGGCTGGAGAAGCACGCTGTGGTTGGTCGCGCTGCTGGGGCTGGTCGCGATGGCCGGCGTGGCGACGGTGTTCCGTTCCATCCCCGAGCCGGCGCCGGTGACGCTGCGCCGGCGGCTGGCGCCGCTGCGCGATGCGCGCGTCGCGCTGACCCTGCTCACGTCGCTGTTCGCATTCGGCGGCTTCCTGATGGTCTACACCTATCTTGGCGCGGTGCTGCATCGGGTCACCGGCGGCGACGGGCGCGTCCTCGCCGGCATGCTGCTGGTGTGGGGCGTCGCGGCGACGGTCGGCAATGCGCTGGCGGGGCGGCTGGTCGACCGCTTCGACAACCGCCGCATCATCAATCTCGGACTGGGCGTCGGCATCGTCAATTTCCTGGCGCTGCCTTGGACCTCGGCGTCGATGGCGGGCGCGCTGGTGGCGCTGATCTTGTGGGGATTGGTCGGCTGGGGACTGCTGGTGCCGCAACAGCATCGGCTGGTCAAGCTGGGGCCGCAGGTGGCGCCGTTGCTGCTGGCGCTGAACAACACCGCCACCTACGGCGGGCTGGCCTGCTCGGGAGCGCTGGGCGGACTTGTGCTAATGTTCATCGATGCGCGCTACCTCAGCCTCGTCGGGGCCGCGCTGATCGCGGTCGCCCTGGTCCTTGCCGAGGCGGCATATCGCCGTAGCGAATAAGAATTGGGCAAGCATGCAGCCGGACTGGGATTTTCCGCAACCTTACACCATGGCCTTGGCGCCATCCGCCGCCGACATCGACGGCCTCGACCATACCAACAACGCGGTCTACGTGCAGTGGTGCGAAAAGATCGGCTGGGCGCATTCGGAGACGCTGGGGCTGGCGCTGGCCGACTATCGCCGCCTGGACCGGGCGATGGCGATCCGCCGCGCCGAATACGACTACATCCTGCCGACCGCCGCCGGCGACGCGCTGCTGCTGGCGACCTGGCTGTGCGCCACCGACGGCAAGCTGGCGATGGAGCGCCGCTTCCAGCTGGTGCGCGAGAGCGACGGCGCCACCGTGCTGCGTGGTCGCTGGGACTTGATCTGCATCGAGATCAGCAGCGGCCGCGCGCGCCGCATGCCGGCCGCGTTCTGCGATGCGTATCTGCCGGCCGTGGTCGCGCCGACCGCTTGACGAGGGAACGCGGCCGGCTAGGCCGAGAACCACAGGTACGCGCCCACGGCCAGCAGCGGCAGCGCGATCCACATCCACGGCGGCAGCATGTCGCGCCAGAAGGCGCCGAGCTGGGCCTTGCGTTCCTGGTCCAGCACCAGCAGCTCTTGCAGGACGGCGCTGCGCTCGCCGTCGCCGTCCGTCAACGCGTGGCGGATTTGCAGCACCCGCGCGCGCGGCAGCTGGCCGGTGTGGTCGATCCAGGCCAGGGCCGCGGCCGGCGTGGCCAGCGCCCGCTCGGGCGGTATCTTGGGCAGCAGCAGATCGTGTTCGGCTTGGGTCAACAGGCCGGTCGCGCGCAGCGTCGCCATGCTCTTGTGGTTGAGCGAACGGCCCGCGTGCGCCATCGCCGCCAGCGCCTGTTCCAGGATGTCGCCATAGCGGTCCTGTTCCTCGCCCTCGTAGACGCCGGCGACATAGGTGCAGGCGTTGCGCAGGTCCTGGTCGGAGACGATGTCGCGGCCGATCAGCCAGATCAGGTTGTCGGCCAGGCCCGGCAAGCCATCCAGCTCCGTCGCGTGCGGATCGGCCAGCGCACGCCGGTGATGCTCGGCGTTGATGATGCCGATCGATTGCAGGGTCGCGAGCGGACTGGCTTGGGTATCGAGTGTCATGGCGAGATCAAAAAAGTGAAGATTATTCATTTTATAATTTCCAGAAGCCAAGCGCCGCACCCTTGGCGACGCTGCTAGACGCAGCCCTCTATTTTTTTGCCGGGCCCGTCACGTACACTGCCAGAATAAAAATTATCAGACGGACGGAGACATGAACACCCGCAGATCTTTCCTCAAGGTCGGCGTGGCCGGCGCGTTGTTGCTCGCAGCCGGCGGCGCCGCCTATCGCTGGTCGCGACCGGCGGCCACGCCGAACCGCTTCACCCTCGACCACGACGCGCTGGCGGTGCTGGGCGCCGTGATTCCCGCCATGCTCGGGCCGGCGCTGCCGGCCGACGCGACCGCCCGCGTCGCCGCCGTGCAAGCCAGCGCCGGCCACGTGCGCGACGCCATCCTCGGCCTGCCGCTGGCGACGCAAAAAGAGGTGCAGGATCTGTTCGGCCTGCTGGCGCTGGCACCGGCGCGGCGCCTGCTGGCCGGCGTCTCCGGCGGCTGGTCGCAAGCCGAGCCGAGCGAGGTGGAAGCCTTCCTGCAAAGCTGGCGCACGCACCGCCTGGCGACGCTGCAAGTCGCCTACCTGGCGCTGCACGACCTGATCTTCGGCGCCTGGTACGCCGATCCGGCGACATGGCAGTCTATCGGCTATCCCGGTCCGCTCAAGGAGCTGACGGCATGAGCGTGATTCCGGATCCGATACAAGCCGGCCTGGCCGCCGGCTGGCGCGTCACCGACTGCGCGCAACTCACTGCCGACAGCACGCTGGAAGCGGACGTGGTGATCGTCGGCAGCGGCGCCGGCGGCGGCGTCACGGCCGAGATTCTGGCGCTGTCCGGCCTGCGCGTCATCATCGTGGAGGAGGGCGCGCTGAAGTCGTCGCGGGACTTCAAGATGCGCGAGGCGGACGCCTATCCGGCGCTGTACCAGGAATCGGCCGCGCGCAAGACGCGCGACAAGGGCATCAACATCCTGCAGGGCCGCACCGTCGGCGGCAGCACCACCGTCAACTGGACCAGCAGCTTCCGCACGCCCGACATCACGCTGGCTTACTGGAACCAGCACTTCGGTCTCAAGGACTACACGCCGGACGCGCTGGCGCCATGGTTCGGCATGATGGAGCGGCGTCTCAACATCGGCGACTGGACCGCGCCGCCCAACGAAAACAACGACCTGCTGCGGCGCGGCGCCAGCAAGCTCGACATCCCGACCGCGCTGATCCGCCGCAACGTCAACGGCTGCTGGAATCTTGGCTACTGCGGCATGGGCTGTCCGACCAACGCCAAGCAGTCGATGCTGGTCACCACCATCCCGTCGGCGCTGCGCCACGGCGCGACCTTGCTGACCCGCGCCCGCGCCGAACGGCTGGTCATCAAGGGCGACCGGGTGGCGCAGCTGGACTGCGTGGCGCTGGACGCGGCGGGCCTGGCGCCGACCGGCCGCCGCATCACGCTGCGCGCCAAGCACTATGTGCTGGCGGGCGGCGCGATCAACACGCCGGCGCTGCTGTTGCGCTCGACCGCGCCCGATCCGCACGGCTTGCTGGGCAAGCGCACCTTCCTGCATCCGACCGTGATCTCGGCCGGCGTGTTCGAGCAGCGCGTCGACGGCTACGCCGGCGCGCCGCAGACGGTGTATTCGGATCACTTCCTGCACACCGACCGCATCGACGGGCCGATGGGCTACAAGCTGGAGGCGCCGCCGCTGCACCCGCTGCTGCTGTCGACCACGATGGCCGGCTTCGGCGCGCAGCACGCGGCGATGATGCGGCAGTTCCCGCATGTGCACGCGTTGCTGGCGCTGCTACGCGACGGCTTCCACGCCGACGCGCCCGGCGGCAGCGTGGCATTGGCCGCCGGCGGCGCGCCGGTGCTCGATTATCCGATCGGCGACTTCATCTGGGACGGCGCGCGCCGCGCGCTGCTGACGATGGCCGAGATCCAGTTCGCCGCCGGCGCCAGGAGCGTCACGCCGGTGCACGAGCAGGGCCAGGCCTACACGACTTGGGCGCAGGCCAAGGCCGGCATCGACGGCCTGCCGTTCAAGCTGCTGGCGACGCGCGTGGTGTCGGCGCACGTGATGGGCGGCTGCGCGATGTCGGACGACCAGCGGCTCGGCGTGACCGGCGCCGACGGCCGCTACCATGGGCTGGCCAACGTCTCGGTGCACGACGGCTCGCTGTTCCCGACCTCGATCGGCGCCAATCCGCAGTTGTCGATCTACGCCATGGTGGCGCGGCTGGCCAGCGGCCTGGCGCGCGAGCTGACCGGCAAGCCGGCGGCGGTGCCGGTGGCCGCCGCCGCGTGACGGGCGCGCACGGCGCGGCGCGGTATCATGCGGCATGATTAAACGCATGATCATCCTGCTGCTGGTGCTCCAGGCCGGCGCCATGCTGGCGCTGGCGGCCGGCGCCCACGTCTGGTGGCATTGCGCATGGCCGGCCAGCCTGGCGCTGGGCTTCGCCGTGGTGCTGCTGGTTCGGGCGGGGATCTCGGCCAACAACTTTCTGATGAGCCGGCGCGCCGGCAGCGTCACGCCGGCCGCGCACGCGCTCGATCCGGCGCGCGCGCTCGGACTGTTCCTGCACGAATTCCTGTCCTCGATGCTGACCTCGTCGTGGTACATGCTGCATCCGATCGGCCTGCGCCTGCAGCCGCAGGCGCGCGGCTTGCCGGTGCTGCTGATCCACGGCTACGCCTGCAACAGCGGCTACTGGCTTCCGATGAGCAAGTCGCTGACCCGGGCGCGCATCAGCCACTACGGCATCGACCTGGAGCCGCCCGGCGCCGCCATCGACGACTTCGTGCCGCAGGTGCACGCGGCGGTCGAGCGGCTGTGCGCGGAAACCGGCAGCGCGCAGGTCGTCGTCGTCGGGCACAGCATGGGCGGGCTGGTGGCGCGCGCCTATCTGCGCCGGCACGGCCACGACCGCGTCGCGCGCGTGCTGACGCTCGGCACGCCGCATTACGGCACGGCGCTGGCGCACTTCGGTCCCGGCTGCAACGCGGTGCAGATGCGGCGCGGCAGCGAATGGCTTAACTTGCTGGATGCATCTGAGGCAGATTTGCAACGGACGTTGTTCATTTCCATTTATTCTGTCCACGATAACATCGTCGCGCCGCAGGATTCCAGCGCGCTGCCGGGGGCGCGCAATCTGGTGTTCGGCGCCATAGGCCACGTGGCGCTGGGGCGTCACCCGGAAATCATGCGCGCCGCGCTACAGGAAATCGAAGCCGCCGCGCGGCGGTGATTTTGTGTGAGTATTTCCGTTTCCTGTTGCTGTATGGTTATTCCCTATGAGGCGTCCACGCGGGCATCGGTTTTGCGGGTACTATGGTGAGGAAGTTGCCAAGGCCCATCAATAGAAAAGCAAGGGAGTTCCAACGTGTCAGCACGCATCCTGATCATAGAAGACAACGCCACCAACATGGAGTTGATGGTGTATTTGTTGCGCGCATTCGGCTATACGCCGCTGTCGGCCAGCGACGGCGAAGCGGGGGTGGCGGCGGCGCAGCGCGAGTTGCCCGACCTGATCATTTGCGACGTCCACCTGCCCAAGCTGGACGGCTACGGCGTGGTGGCCGCGCTGAAAGCGGACCCGGCCGTCGCGCACATCCCGGCGCTGGCGGTGACGGCGCTGGCCATGGTCGGCGACCGCGAGAAATTACTGGAGGCCGGCTTCGACGGCTACATCGGCAAACCGATCGAACCGGACACCTTCGTCACACAAATCGAGTCTTTTTTGAACGGGGCGATGTCGACCCCGCCTAAAAACGACATAGCCACGATCCTGATCGTGGACGATCACGTGCTGAACCGCGAATTCCTGATGACGCTGCTGAGCTACGGCGGCCACCGGCTGCTGGAGGCGTCCAACGGCGCCGAGGGCTTGAAGGTGGTGCAGACCGAGCGCCCGGACCTGGTGATCTCGGACATCCTGATGCCCAACATGGACGGCTATGAATTCGTCACGCGGCTGCACGCCAATCCGCACCTGGCCGACGTGCCGGTGATTTTCTACACCGCCACCTACCGCGAGCGCGAGGCGACGGCGGTGGCGCAGTCCTGCGGCGTGCGCTGGGTGCTGCCGAAGCCGTCCGATCCGGAGGTGATCCTGCGCACCGTGCACGAGGCGCTGGGCCTGGCCGCGGTGGCCGAAGAGGACGCGCTGCCGGCGTTCTCGCCGGACCCGCCGCGCGCGGGCCGCTTCGACAACATCGACCACAAGGTGGCCGAGTATCTCGACGAGCTGGAATCGAGCAGCCAGCTGATCTCGCAAATGGCGGGCGACGCCGACGCCGCCGCTGCCGCGCCGGAGAACCTGTCGCACATGACGCAGCGGCTGTCGCATTCGCTGTCGAGCCTGCAGGCGGTGAGCCTGCGCCTGACCGCGCTGATCGAGCTCGGCATCGAGCTGGGCGCCGAGCGCGACCCGGGCGCGCTGGTGGAGATCGGCTGCCGCGTGGCGCAGAACATCTGCGTCTCCAAATATGCCTGCATCGGCATGCTGGAGCAGGGCGCCACCGAGCTGGCGTATTTCGCCAGCTGCGGCGCCGGCGTGCCGACCCGGCAGATCGCCCAGACGCCGCGCGCCGGCGTGCTGCGCGGCCTGCTGGATCAGCGGCAACCGGTGCGCATCAACGACCTCAGCGGCGACCCGACCAGCATCGGCCTGCCGCCGACGCATCCGCCGGTGCACTCGTTTCTCGGCGTGCCGATCGCCTCGCGCGAGCGCACCCACGGCTGGCTGTACCTGGTCGACAAACTGGGCGCCGACGGCTTTTCCGAAGTCGACGAGCGGGTCGCCGCCACCGTCGCGGCGCAGATCTCGGTGGCCTACGAAAACCTGCTGCTGTACGACGAGATCAAGCGCCACCACGCCCAGCTGACGCTGGACATGAACGCGCGCATACGGTTGGATGAAGACCTGCGCCGCTTCCGGCTGGCGATGGACGCCACCGCCGACGCCATCTTCCTGGTCGACCGCGCCGGCATGTGCTTCGTCGACGTCAACGCCACCGCCTGCCGCATGCTCGGCTTCGAGCGCGAGGACTTCCTGCGGGTCGGCCCGAACCGCTCGCTGGAGGGCGGCCTGAACAAGCTGGAGGAGTTGTACGACAAGCTGCTGTCGGGCGACCAGAGCGGCGCCATGAGCGAGCTGCTGCTGCATCGCGGCGACGGCGCGCCGCTGGCGGTCGAGGTGCAGCGCCGCACCCTGCGCTCCGGCCCGAGCTGGATCCTGGTGGCGGTGGCGCGCGACATCACCGAGCGCAAGGAGGCCGAACAGCGCCTGCTCAAGCTGGCCCACTTCGACACGCTGACCGGCCTGCCGAACCGCAGCCAGTTCTACGATTCGCTGAGCCACTCGCTGCGCCAGGCGGCCGAGCACAAGTGGTCGCTGGCGGTACTGTTCCTCGACGTCGACCGCTTCAAGAACGTCAACGACACGCTGGGCCACACCATCGGCGACGAGCTGCTGCGCCAGTTCTCGAGCCGTCTGGTGGATTGTCTGCGGGTGCGCGACACCATCGGCCGTTTCGGCGGCGACGAGTTCGCCGCCATCCTGATGCTGCCCGAAGGCGCGCAGAACGCCATCGCGGTGGTCGACAAGATCCGCGAGGCGTTGCGCCGGCCGTTCGACCTCAAGGGCCACGAGGTGACGGTCACCGCCAGCATCGGCATTTCGGTGTATCCGGACGACGGCGTCGAGTCCGATACGCTGATCCAATACGCCGACACCGCCATGTACCGCGCCAAGGAAGCCGGGCGCGACGCCTTCCGCTTCTTCACCGCCGAAATGAATGCGCAATCGCTGGCGCGGCTGGACCTGGAGAACGCGCTGCGGCGCGCCATCGACAACGACGAATTCGTGCTGCACTTCCAGCCCAAGGTGCATATCGGCAGCGGCCGCATCAGCGGCGCCGAGGCGCTGATCCGCTGGAAGCGGCCCGGCCACGGCATGATCTCTCCGGCGCTGTTCATCCCGATCCTGGAAGAGACCGGGCTGATCGTGCGGGTCGGCACCTGGGTGATCCACGAGGCTTGCCGCAAGATCGCGCACTGGGGCAAGACCAACGTCGGCGCGGTGCAGCTGTCGGTCAACGTCTCCGGCATCCAGTTCTTCGTCGGCGGGCTGGAGGAAGAGGTGCTCAAGGCCATCCGCGAGCACGACATCGCGCCCGAGCTGCTGGAGCTGGAGCTGACCGAAAGCTCGCTGATGTCCAACGCCGAGGAAACCATCACCGTGCTGCAGAACCTGAAGGCGCTGGGGATCCAGATCTCGATCGACGACTTCGGCACCGGCTACTCGTCGCTGGCCTATCTGAAGCGCTTCCCGATCGACAAGCTGAAGATCGACATCGCCTTCGTGCGCGAAGTCACCAGCAATCCGGACGACGCCGCCATCGTGCTGGCCATCATCAACATGGCGCACAGCCTCAAGCTCAACGTCATCGCCGAGGGCGTCGAGAAGGAGGCGCAGCTGTCCTACCTGCGGCGCCACGGCTGCGACGAGATGCAGGGCTATTACTTCAGCCGGCCGCTGCCCGAGGACGAGTTCGAGGCGATGCTGCGCGAAGGCCGCTACCTGCAGGCGCCGAGCGACGAGACGCAGCAGGAACAGCAGACGCTGCTGATCGTCGACGACGACGCCTTCATGCTCGACGTGCTGACCGATTTCCTGTCGCAGGACGGCTACCGCATCCTGACCGCGCAGACCGCCGCCGAAGGTTTCGATATTCTCGCGCGCCACCGGGTGCAGGTGATCCTGTGCGACCAGTGCATGCCGCTGATGAGCGGCACCGAGTTCATGGAGCGGGTCAAGAACCTGGCGCCGGACACCTTCCGCATCATGCTGTCGGCCTACGCCGACCTGACGCCGATCATGGCCGCGATCAACCACGGCGCCATCGACCGCTTCTACACCAAGCCGTGGAAGGGCGCGGTGCTGCGGGAAAATATCCGCGAAGGCTTCCGCCTGCACGCCAGCGCGCACGGCCCGATCGAGGCGCTGGCCGAGACCGTCAAGGAATAAGCTTGGGCATTCTGGATTTCTTCCGCGCGCCGCCGTCCCCCGAGAAATTCGCCAAGCTGGCGCTGCAGGCTTTCGCCGACGGCGGCCACGGCGCGCCGCTGCGCTACGATGCCGCCGAGTTCCGGCTGGAAGGCGTCGGCGGCAGCCCGGCGATCTACAACCTGCACAATGTCTACCGCGAATACAACGCCGCGCCGCGCGCCGCCCGGCCGGCGCTGCTGGCCAACTTCGTCAAGGCCTTCGTGACCTCCGGCCTGCCGCCCACCTTCGCCGAAGCGCGCGGCGCGCTGCTGCCGGTGCTGCGCGGGCGCGGCACGCTGGAATACCTGCGGCTGGTGCCGGAGACGCTGATCGCCGGCAAACCGTACATCGACGCCAGCGCGCCGTTCAGCAGCGACAGCGTGATCATGCTGGCGTACGACAGCGAATTCTCGATCCAGACGCTGACCGGCGCCACCTTGAGCGACTGGGGCGTGTCGTTCGACGAGGCGCTGGCCGCCGCCGTCGACAACCTGCGCGACGCCACGGTGGCGAAGTTCGAGCCGGTCTCGGCCGGCCTGTACGTCGGCGCCTGGGGCGATTCCTACGACACTTCGCGCATCCTGTTCGCCGACATTTTTTATCGGTTGGAGGTTGGCGGCGAGCCGGTGGTCATGATGCCGACCCGCGATCGCTTGCTGGTGGCCTCGTCCAACAACCATGCCGGGCTGACGGCGATGCTGGCGCTGGCGCACACGCTGGCCGAGGAGGATGGGCGTGCGGTGTCGGCGTTGATGTACCGTTTCCAGAACGGCGGCGCGGTGGAATACGTGCCCGACGATGCGGAGTTGTTGGGCTCGCTGCGCAACCTGCAAAAGATCTATCTGGCGGAAGACTACGCCAGCCAGAAAAAATTGCTGGATATCCGCCATCAGCAACTCGGCATCGATGTCTTCGTCGCCAACTACACGCTGGTCGAGAAGAACGACACCGGGCGTTACGTCAGCTATGGCGTCTGGACCGACAGCGTCGATACGCTGCTGCCGGAAGTGGAGCTGGTGGCGTTGTCGACCGGCGTCGACGGCGACGAAGGGCAGACCAAGCTGGTGGCGTGGGCCGACCTGCGCGCGCAGGTCGAGGAATTGAGCCAGAGCCAGGAAGGCTACCCGGCCCGCTACCGCCTCAAGACCTTTCCCGACAAGGCGCTGATCGACGCGCTGTCCGACGCCAAATTCTGAGCCGCGCCGGGAAGCCGGCCAGCAAGGCGGCGAAAAAATAGCCGACGATCACGGTAGTTCGCGTGTGGATGTTCACCTGTACAGGACATCGGTGTTATGCTTGCAGGAGAATAAACAGAGGTTTCCTTGCTATGCTACAAAAAGCACCCCGCCGTACCCGCGAACGCATACTTGAACTGTCACTGCGCTTGTTTAATGAATTCGGCGAACCGAACATCACCACCACGGTGATCGCCGAAGAGATGAATATCTCGCCGGGGAACTTGTACTACCATTTTCGTAACAAGGACGACATCGTCAACTCGATCTTCGTCCAGTTCGAAGCCGAAATCGAACGCATCCTGACCGTGCCCAACGGCCGCCGCTCCAACATCGAGGACGTCTGGCTGTACCTGCACCTGATGTTCGAACTGATCTGGCGCTACCGCTTTTTCTACCGCGACCTGAACGACCTGCTGTCGCGCAACCGCAAGCTCGAACTGCACTTCAAGCAAATCCTGGCGCACAAGATCAAAGTGGCCAAGCAGCTGTGCGAAGACTTGCGCAGCGAGAAATCGCTGGAGGCGTCCGACAACGCCATCGACGCCATGGCCACCAATATGGTGGTGGTGGCGACTTATTGGCTGTCGTACGAATACGTGCGCAACCCGCGCAAATACAGCGAGCAGCAATCGATGGCCGATGCGCTGGCGCGCGGCTGCTACCAGGTGCTGTCGCAGATCGGCCCGTACCTGCGCAATGAGACCAGTTTGCTGTTCCAGAAACTGTCCGAAGAATATCTGAAGAAGCTGAAGTAAGCTCAACGGAGGCCGCGATGGCATGGACCCCCTTTCCGTATCCCGATCCAGCGTTCCGCTACACGCCGGAGACTTTGCGCGCCGCCTGGGCCACGCTGCATGGCGGCGACCAGGAACCGTTCCCGGCCCATCCGGCGCTGGTGCAGGCATGGATCGCGTTTCACGCCGGCGAGTTCGAACGGGCCGCGCGGCTCGGCCTGGACGTCGGCGTCAACGGCTACGCGGTGGCGCACAAGGCCATCTGCATGTACGCCAACTACCTGGAACCGAACGAAAAGAAAAAGCTGGCCACCTTCGAATGCGTGGCCGAGCGCTGTCTGAGGCAGCAGCTGGAGCAGCCGGACAATCCGTCCGGCTACTACTGGCACGCGTATGCGCTGGGCCAGTATTCGCGCGGCATCTCGGTGATGAAGGCGCTGGCGCAAGGCCTCGGCGTCAAGGTCAAGCGCAGCCTCGACACCACGGTGCGGCTGGCGCCGACCCGCGCCGACGCGCATGTCGCACTGGGCGTGTATCACGCCGAGATCATCGACAAGGCGGGCGCCGTGCTGGCCGGCCTGACCTATGGCGTCAAGAAGGAGGAGGGCTACCGCCAGTTCCAGGCCGGACTGGCGCTGAGTCCCGATTCGTCGATCGCCCGGGTCCAGTACGCGCGCGCGCTGCTGATGCTGGAAGGGAAGAAGAAGCAGGCGGAGGCGCATGCCTTGCTGGAACAGGCGGTTGGTTGCGAGGTGCGCGATGCCACCGAGCGGCTGGACCAGGCGGCGGCGCAGAAAGAACTACAAGAGGAAAAACCAGCGTGAGTAAATCGATTTGTGTGTATTGCGGCGCCAACGCCGGCGTCTCGCCCCGTTACGCCGAGGCGGCGCGTGCCTTGGGCCGGGCGATGGTGGCGCAGGATCTGGCGCTGGTCTACGGCGGCGGCAATGTCGGCCTGATGGGCATCATCGCCGACGAGGTCCTGCGCGTCGGCGGCGAGGTCACCGGCGTGATCCCGACCGCGCTGGTGGAGCGCGAGGTGGGCCACACCGGCCTGACGCGCCAGTTCATCGTCAAGGACATGCACGAGCGCAAGGCGATGATGGCGCAGTTGTCGGATGGCTTCATCGCCATGCCGGGCGGCATGGGCACGCTGGAGGAATTGTTCGAGATGCTGACCTGGTCGCAACTGGGCATCCACGCCAAGCCGATCGGCCTGCTCAACGTCGACGGTTTTTATGACGGCTTGGCCGGCTTCATTCGGCATGCCACCGAGCAAGGCTTCATCCGCCCGCAGCACGCCACCTTGATGATGGTCGAGGCCGAACCGGAAGCGCTGTTGCAGCGCCTGTCGCGTTGACACAACGTTACTCCTAGGCACTTCATGATGTTTTTTTGGCTCCATGCCCCACAAGCATTTCCGAACTGAACAATACGGTTTTCAAGCGATAATAAATTGAAAATATTTATGTCAATTTGGAATGTTTCGTGATTTACTTGCAAGTATCGGCCTCGCCCAGACATCGCGGACCGGACAAGATGGACTGCAAGCAGGTCCGGAACCATAAAAACTTCGCTTTGGAGTATTGCCTTGAAAACTACGCTCAACTTGCTGAAAACCGCCGCCGCAGCCGCGACCCTGCTGACCGCCGTCGGAGCACAAGCGACCACCATCGATTTCGATGCCGCATCGGTCAGCCAACTCAACCATATCAATTGGTTGGGCAGTTCTTTCGGAAGCAGCTATACCGAAGACGGTTTCACGCTGCAAAGTTCGGGGCCTTTCCCGGTCAACTCGCTCGTCGTCGCGGATATCACCTACAACGCCGGCTCGTACGCGATGGCCGCCACCTCGCTTGCCACCACCACGCTGACCGCGGGCTCGGCTTTCTCGATCGGCTCGATCGATCTGCTGCGCGCGCCGAGCTTCTCCAACTGGACCGTGACGTTCACCGGCACCAAGGCGGATTCGTCGACGGTGATGCAGTCGTTCACGCTCAACACCGCCAACTGGAAGACCTTCACCTTCGGCTCATCCTTCACCAACCTGACCTCGCTGTCGTGGAACGAAGGACTGGTGCGCATCTACGCGTTCGATAACATCAATGTGACCGCCGTGCCGGAACCGGAGACCTACGCCATGCTGCTGGGCGGCCTGGGCCTGGTCGGTTTCGCCGCGCGTCGCCGCAAGTCCGCCTGAGCGATCCGGCACCCGTGAAAAACCGCTGTCCGCAGCGGTTTTTTTACGTCCAGAGTTTGCGCCCCTCGGTGTCGAGCTGGGTGAGGTACAGCCGCAGGTCGAACTCGTACTGATGATAGTTCGGCTCCATATAGGTGCACAGTTTGTAGAAGGCCTTGTCGTGCTGCTTTTCCTTCACGTGTGCCAGCTCATGCACGGCGATCATGCGCAGGAACTCCAGCGGCACTTCCTTGAACATGGTGGCGACGCGGATCTCGTGCTTGGCCTTGAGCTTGCCGCCCTGGACGCGCGAGATCGAGGTGTGCAAGCCCAGCGCGTGGTTGATCACGTGGATCTTGCTGTCGTACTCGACCTTGTTGATCGGCTCGGCGTTGCGCAGATACTCGGTCTTCAATTCCTGCACGTACTGGTACAGCGCGCGGTCGGTGCGCAGGTCGTGCGGCTTGCTGTAGCGCTTGAGCAGCACCTCGCCGAGCTTGTTCTGGGCGATCAGCTGCGACACTTGCTGCTGCGTTTGTTCGGAATAGGCGCTGAGGTACTTCAGGGAGGACATGACGGAGCTGGGAAGGTGGCGAGCCGAGACTGTACCACAGCACCGGCCACGCCGAATCGCTATATAATTGAGTATATTGCGGTTTAATTATCCTTGGGAGATGCGATGCGAGTGTTGAAAGCGGGTGTGGCGGTGGTACTGGTGGCGCTGGGTGCGACGGCGTCGGCGACGGATATCACGGTGTCGGCGGCGGCCAGCCTGACCAACGCCTTCAAGGAAATCGGCGCCGCCTACGAGCAGCAGCACACGGGCGACAAGGTGCTGTTCAACTTCGCCGCCTCCGACCCGCTGGTGCAGCAGATCAGCAAGGGCGCACCGGTCGACGTGTTCGCCTCCGCCGACCAGGACGCGATGGACAAGGCCGACGGCCTCAAGCTGCTGGCCGCCGGCACGCGCAAGAATTTCGCCTCGAACAGCCTGGTGCTGATCGCGCCGATCGCCGGCAAGGTCGCGATCAAGGGCGTCAACGACCTGGCGCTGCCGGCCGTCACCCACGTCACGCTGGGCAACCCGGCCAGCGTGCCGGTGGGCCGCTACACCAAGGCCGCGCTGGAGCAGGCCAAGCTGTGGGCGGCGGTCGAGCCCAAGGCCATCCTCGGCACCTCGGTGCGGCAATGCCTGGACTACGTCGCGCGCGGCGAAGTCGACGCCGGCTTCGTCTACGCCACCGACGCCGCCATCATCAAGGACAAGGTCAAGGTGATCGCCACCATCCCGACCGAAACCCCGGTCACGTATCCGATCGCGGTGATCGCCGCCGGCCCGCAAGCCGCCGCCGGCCGCCAGTTCGCCGATTTCGTGCAGGCGCCGGCGGGTCAGGCGATCCTGGCCAAGTACGGTTTCGGCCGCCCGTAAGCGGTGGGGGGATTTCTCGCCGAACCGGCCTGGATCGCGTTGCGGCTGTCGCTCAAGGTGGCCTGCTGGGCGACCTTGATCGATATCGTGCTGGGCGTGGCGATCGGCTACCTGCTGGCGCGCAAGCGCTTTCCCGGCCGCGAGCTGCTGGACGCGGTGCTGACGCTGCCGATGGTGATGCCGCCGACCGTGCTGGGCTACTACCTGCTGGTGCTGATCGGCCGTAACGGTCCGATCGGCGCCTGGTTGCAGCAGCACTTCGGCATCAATCTGATTTTCACCTGGCAGGCGGCGGTGATCGCGGCGGCGGTGGTGGCGTTTCCGTTGGTGCTGAAGGGCGCGCGGGCCGCGTTCGAGGCGGTCGATACGCAGTATGAACAGGCGGCGCGGGTGCTGGGCATCGCGCCGTTCGGCGTGTTCCTGCGCGTGACGCTGCCGCTGGCCTGGCGCGGCGTGCTGGGCGGCACCTTGCTGGCCTTCGCCCGCTCGATGGGCGAGTTCGGCGCCACGCTGATGGTGGCCGGCAGCATTCCCGGCAAGACGCAAACCTTGTCGATCGCCGTGTACGAAGCCGTGCAGGCGGGGCAGGACGACACCGCCAACCTGTTGGTCATCATCACCTCCGTGGTTTGCGTGGTGGTGCTGGTCGCCGCCAACAAACTGACGCCCAACCGCAATCCGCAGGCATGAGCATGCAAATCGAAGTCGACATCGGCAAGACCCTGCGTTCCGACGGACGCGAATTCCGCCTGCAGGCGCGCTTCGCCTCGGACAGCGGGCGGGTGGTGATCTACGGCGAGTCGGGCGCCGGCAAGAGCCAGCTGCTGAAGGCGGTGGCCGGGCTGATGACGCCGGACCGGGGCCGCATCGTGGTCGCCGGCCGCTGTCTGTTCGACAGCGAGGCCGGGATCGACGTGGCGGCGCAGCGGCGCCAGGTCGCGTATCTGTTCCAGGACTACGCGCTGTTTCCCCATCTGAACGTTCGGCAGAACATCGCCTTCGGCTTGCAGCGCGGCTGGCGCAATCCGCTGTCGCGGGTGGACGGCGATGCGGTGCGCTACTGGCTGGCCGCGTTCGAGCTGGAGCATGTGGCGCAGCAGTTTCCACATCAATTGTCCGGCGGCCAACGGCAGCGGGTGGCGCTGGCGCGCGCGCTGGCGCCGCATCCGACCGCGCTGCTGCTGGACGAGCCGTTCGCCGCGCTCGATCCGGCGTTGCGCGGACGCATGCGCGCCGAGCTGGACGCCCTGCAACGGCGGCTGGCGATTCCGATGATCCTGATCACCCATGATCCGGAGGACGTGCAGGCCTTCGGCGATCACGTGATGCGGATGGAAAATGGTAGCATCGCGGTCATGGAGGCGGCATGACAATGGAATTGCAGGGCAATGTGTGGATGACGATCGACGGCCAGAAGCTGGGCGGGCAGGATCGCGTCGAGTTGCTGGCGGCGGTGGCGCAGCAGGGTTCGATCACTGCGGCCGCCAAGGCGGTCGGCATCAGCTACAAGGGGGCATGGGACGCGATCGAGGCGATGAACAATCTCGCCGGCGAGCCGCTGGTCGAGCGCGCGGCCGGCGGCAAGGGCGGCGGCGGGACGCGGCTGACCGCGCGCGGCGCGCAGCTGGTGGAGAACTTCCGCAAGATCGATGCGGCGCACCGGCAGTTCGTGGCGCACCTGAGCGGCCAGTCGCATGCGCTGGCCGACGATTTCCTGTTGATACAGAGGATGAAGATGAAGACCAGTGCACGCAATCAATTCAGTGGCAAGGTGGTGGCGTTGAAGCAGGGCGCGGTCAATGACGAGGTGGTGTTGGAGATCGTGGGCGGCGAGCGGATCGTGGCCACCATCACCCGCGACAGCAGCGACAGCCTGGGACTGGCGGTTGGCGTCGAGGCGTTTGCGCTGATCAAGGCGTCGTCGGTGATTGTGGTGACCGAGTTGGGCGGGGCGAAATTCTCCGCGCGCAACAGCTTGGCCGGCAAGATCACGCGGGTGCAGGTTGGTGCGGTGAATACCGAAGTCAGCATCGAGTTGCCGGGCGGCGGCACCATCGCCGCCATCGTCACCCGCGAAAGCGGCGACAACCTGGCGCTGGCGGAAGGCGGCGACGCCACCGCCATCTTCAAGGCGTCCAGCGTCATCATCGGCACGCCGGCTTAAGCGGCCATCGGCGTCGGCCCGAGCGGCCATCGGCTTCCCATCGGCGCCGGCACAAGCGGCCATCGGCTTCCCCATCGGCGCATGTGTCGGCCATCGGCTTACGCGTCGGCGTCTGGGTCTGCGTCGGTCGAGCGGGTCAGCGCCTCCCAGGCATCAAACTCGCTCGACAGCTGCGTTAGCTTGTCGCGCACCAGGGCCAGCGCATCGCTGCCGAGCAGCAGGTGGGCCGGCGGTTCGGGGCTGTCGACCAGCGCCAGTATCGCCTGCGCCGCCTTGGCCGGATCGCCCGGCTGCTTGCCGCTGCGCTGCGCGCGCGTGTCGCGGATCGGATCGAACAAGCTGTCGTAGTCGGCGATGCTGCGCTCCGAACGCACCATCGAGCGGCCCGCCCAGTCGGTGCGGAACGAGCCGGGCGCGACAGCCGTGACATGCACGCCGAATTGCCTCACCTCCTTGCCGACCGCTTCTGAAATCCCCTCCAGCGCAAACTTGCTGCCCGCATAGTAGGCGATGCCCGGCATGGTGAGGAAACCGCCCATCGACGTGATATTGACGATATGCCCGCTGCGACGCGTGCGAAAATGCGGCAACAAAGCCTTCATCATCGCCACCGCGCCGAACACGTTGACGTCGAACTGCCGCCGCATCTCGTCCAGCGGCGATTCCTCCAGGATGCCCTCGTGGCCGTAGCCGGCGTTGTTGACCAGCACATCCACCGGCCCTGCGTCGGCCAGCGCCCGCGCCACCACGCCGTCGATGGCGTCGAATTGGGTAACGTCGAGTACATAGCCGAAGGCGCGGCCGGAATGGCCGGCCTCGAAGGCCACGCGCGCCGGCTCGTTGCGGACGGTGCCGATCACCTTGTGGCCGGCCGCCAGCGCGGCTTCGGCCAAGGCGCGGCCAAAGCCGCTGCTGACGCCGGTGATGAAGTATGTCTTGTGCATGCTGTTTTCCTTTCGATCAGTGATGACCGCCATGGTAGTCAGACGCGTGCCGCGCGCCTATGTCCGAAGCTCTGCATCATTTGCCTGATTCTCTGAGTGGCGGCTGGAGGCGTCTTTTCAGGCTTACAATCGGCCAGATCGAATGGGAGGAAGTTTTGGCGAAACAACTACAACGGCGCATGGTGGCCTTGATGCGGCGGCTGGCCCCGGTGGAAGGCTACAACCTGGCCGCGCTGCCGGACGTGCGCTTGCTGCGCTCCGACCGCCCGCTGAGCCGCACGCCGGTGCTGTACGAGCCGGGCATCGTCATCGTCTGCCAGGGCCGCAAGCGCGGCTTTCTCGGCGAGCAGGTCTACGTGTACGACGCGCAGCACTATCTGGCGGTCGCGGTGCCCGTGCCGTTTTCCATGGAGACCGAGGCCAGCGCCGAGGAGCCGCTGCTGGCGATCTATTTGCGGCTGGATTTCCAGCTCACCGCCGACCTGCTGCTGGAACTGGAGGAGCAGGGCTTGGCCGTGCAGGCCGAACCGCAAGGCATGATGTCGACGGCGATGGACGAACGCCTCGGCGCTTCGGTGCTGCGCCTGCTCGACGCGATGCAGGATCCGCTGGAAACCGCCATGCTCGGCCCGGCGCTGGTGCGCGAAATCTACTTCCGCGTGCTGACCAGCAAGCAGGGCGCCGCGATGCGTGCGGCCTTGATGCAGCAGGGACGCTTCGCGACGATCGCGCGAGCGCTGCGCAAGATCCACGCGTCGTTCAGCGACGCGCTCGACGTCGATCAACTGGCCGGCGAAGCCAATATGAGTGTGGCGACGTTTCATCATCACTTCAAGGCGGTCACCAGCACCTCGCCGATGCAGTATTTGAAATCGACCCGCCTGCATCAGGCGCGGCTGCTGATGATCCGCAACGAGATCTCGGTCGCGGCGGCCTGCGCCCAGGTCGGCTACGAAAGCGCGTCGCAGTTCAGCCGCGAGTTCAAGCGGCTGTTCGGCCGCAGTCCGGTGGAGGAGGTCGAGCGCATGCGCAAGACCTTCGCGATGCCGGATCCGCAGTCATCGCCGTGGTATGTCGCGGCGCACTAGCGACTAGCGATGCAGGCTTACTTGCCGCTCTGGCGGTTGCCGCCCTTGGCAGCTTGTTCTGAGCCGGCGTTGCGCGCCAGCCCGGCCGCGTTGGTTTTCTCGGCATTGGCGCGCGCGGCGGACTGCCGGCTCTCGCCGCCCTTGCGGCCGATCTGCGCCATGTGTTCGCGGTCGCGGCTGACGGCCTCGCCGCCTTTTTGGCCGGCGCGGCGCGCCTCCTCCGAATCGAATTCGTGTGCCGTGCCTTTCTGGTGCGCGGCTTGCCCGCCCTTGCTGGCGATGCTGCGCTGGGTCGCCTCGTCCATCGCCGCGAAACCGCGCTTGGCGGTGCTTTTGGGTTTGCCTTGATTGTTATCGTTACCTGAGTTGCTAGCCATGGATGCCTCCTGATGAGATGCAACCGGCCAGGCTGGCCGGTTGCTCTGCATGATTAGAGGTGCAAGGTTGACGGAAGTTCCATCAATGGCGTATCTGGTTGGCCGGCTGGTACTCGGCCATTTTCTCGGCGGCGCGGACGGTTTGCTCGCGCGCCTCGTGCATGAATTCCTCGGCCAGCGTGGTGGCCGAGCGGCTCACGGCCGGCATGTGGGCTGGTCATGGTGACCTCGACGTTATCCGGATGAATAGGGATAGACGCCGAGGTTGCGGGAAGGTTCCCGGCTTTTTAATCAGGCTTCGGCGACCTGCAACACCAGCTTGCCGAAGTTCTTCCCTTCGAACAGCATGTTGAGCGCCGACGGGAAGTTCTCCAGGCCCTGGACGACGTCTTCCTTGCTCTTGATCTTGCCGTCCTTGAGCCACTTGCCCAGCGCCGCCACGCCCAGGTGGTAGCGGTCGGCGTAGTCGAACACCACGATGCCTTCCATACGCGCCCGGTTGACCAGCAGCGACAGGTAGTTGGCCGGACCCTTGACCGCCGTGGTGTTGTTGTACTGCGAGATCGCGCCGCAGATGACGATGCGCGCCTTCATGTTGATGCGGGTGAGCACGGTGTCGAGGATCTCGCCGCCGACGTTGTCGAAGTAGACGTCCACGCCCTGCGGGCAGTGCTGCTTCAGGCCGTCCTTGACCGAACCGCCCTTGTAGTCGATGCAGGCGTCGAAGCCGAGCTCATTGACCACGAAATCGCACTTCTCCTTGCCGCCGGCGATGCCGACCACGCGGCAGCCCAGCTGCTTGGCGACCTGGCCGACGGTCTGGCCGACCGCGCCGGCCGCGCCGGACACCACCACCGTTTCGCCGGCCTTCGGCTGGCCCGATTCGAGCAGGCCGAAGTAGGCGGTCATGCCGGGCATGCCGAGCGTGTTCAGGTAGGTGGTCAGCGGCGCCAGACGCGGATCGATCTTGTGGAAGCTGGCGCTCTTGTCGTCGGCCGCGCCGATCCAGAAGCGCTGCACGCCGACGCCGCCCGATACGTGATCGCCGGCCGCGAACTTCGGCGACTTCGACTCGACCACCACGCCGACGCCGCCGGCACGCATCACCTCGCCGATCGCCACCGGGCGGATATAGGATTTGGCGTCGTTCATCCAGCCGCGCATGGCCGGGTCGAGCGACAGGTACAGCACCTTGACCAGCATCTCGCCATCGGCCAGCGGGCGCAGCGGTTCGCTGACCTGCTGCCAGTCGCTGTCCTTGACCATGCCGACCGGCCGGGCGGCCAGGCGGAATTGCAGATTTGTCTCGTTGTTCGTCATCTTATTTCTCCGGAAAGAGTGTGTGGGCCACTATATCGCAAATTGCACGATCGTGCTATTTTTGTCGCATCCGCCCAGCCGTGCGACAATACCGCTCCTTGTTTGACCTCTCACTATGGCGGCCATGAGCAATCCCGAATACATTTTGACTCTCTCTTGCCTGGATCAGCGCGGAATCGTTCATCGCGTATCGGGTTTCCTGGCCGAGCACGGCTGCAACATCATCGACTCCGCGCAGTTCGGCGACGGCGAATCGAAGCTGTTCTTCATGCGCGTGCACTTCGCGCGCGAGGACAGCCACGTCAACGATGAATTGCTGCGGGCCGACTTCGGCCTGCTGGCCGCCGACATGAAGCTGGACTGGGAGCTGCGCGACGCCCATTACAAGCCGCGCGTGATGCTGATGGTATCGAAGATCGGCCATTGCCTCAACGACCTGCTGTTCCGCTACAAGAGCGGGCTGCTGCCGGTGGAGATCCCGGCCATCGTGTCGAACCACATGGATTTCTACCAGCTGGCCGCCAGCTACAACATCCCGTTCCACCATCTGCCGCTGGCCGCCGGCGCGCCGCAGGAAGCCAAGCTGGCGCAGGAAGCCAGGATCATCGAGTTGATGAACACGCACCAGGTCGACCTGGTGGTGCTGGCGCGCTACATGCAGATCCTGTCGCCCGGCCTGTGCACGGCGCTGAAAGGGAAGGCGATCAACATCCACCATTCCTTCCTGCCGAGCTTCAAGGGCGCCAAGCCTTACGCGCAGGCGCACCATCGCGGCGTCAAGCTGATCGGCGCCACCGCCCACTTCGTCACCGGCGACCTGGACGAAGGCCCGATCATCGAGCAGGACGTCGAGCGGGTCGACCACTCGATGGACGCCGAGACGCTGTCGGCCATCGGCCGCGACGTCGAGTGCGTGGTGCTGGCGCGCGCGGTCAAGTGGTTCGTCGAACACCGCATTTTGCAGAACGGCGACAAGACCGTCGTCTTTAAATAACCCCGGAATCCAGATGGCCCTCAAAGCAACAATCTACAAAGCTGATTTACAAATTGCGGACATGGACCGCAATTTCTACGAAACCCAGGCGCTGACCCTGGCGCGTCATCCGTCCGAAACCGACGAACGCATGATGGTGCGCCTGATCGCCTTCGCGATCCACGCCAACGAAGCGCTGACCTTCACCAAGGGCCTGTTCGACGTCGAGGAGCCGGACCTGTGGCAGAAGGATTTGACCGGCGCCATCGAGCTGTCGATCGAGGTCGGCCAGCCGGACGAGAAGGTGATCCTGAAGGCCTGCGGCCGTTCCGAGCACGTGGTGGTGTACAGCTACTCGGCCACCAGCCACATCTGGTGGAAGGCGCTGGCCAACAAGGTCGAGCGCTGCAAGAACCTGACCGTGATCAACCTGGACTCGGAAGCCACCGAGCAGCTGGCCAAGATGGCGCAGCGCTCGATGCAGCTACAATGCACGATCCAGGACGGCCAGATCTGGCTGACCGACGGCGTCACCACGGTGGAAGTCGGCCGCGAGACGCTGAAGGCCGAGCGCTGATCTATAATCGGCGGATGAAAACCATCCTTCTTGCCGCATTGTTGGCGGCCGCCGCGCCGCTGGCGCTGGCCCAGGTCGATGTGCGCGACGCGTGGATACGCGCCACCGTGCCGTCGGCCAAGGCCAGTGGCCTGTTCATGCGCCTGACGTCGAGCCAGGATACGCAGCTGGTGACGGTGAGTTCCAGCGTGGCCGGCACGGCCGAAATCCATCAGATGAAGATGGAAGGCCAGATGATGCGCATGCATCCGGTCGAGGCGATCGACCTGCCGGCCGGGTTGCCGGTCGATCTGGCGGCGGGCGGCTATCACATCATGCTGATGGACCTGAAGCGCCAGTTGAGGCCGGGCGACTCGATCCCGGTCACGCTGATGTTCCGCAAAAAAGGCAAGCTCAACGACACCGTCACGCTGCAGGTGACGGTGAAGCCGCTGAACTACACTCCCCGATAGGCCGGGCGGTCTTACTTGACCACTGCGCCGCCTTTCATCACCCACTGGACCCGCTCCAGCACCTTCACATCCTTCAAGGGCTCGCCGTCGACGGCGATCAGATCGGCGAACTTGCCGGCTTCGATGGTGCCTACCTTGTCGGTCCAGCCGAGCAGGTCGCTGGCGTTCAGCGTCGCGGTGCGGATCGCCTGGATCGGTGTCATGCCCAGCTTGACCAGCACCGCGAACTCGCGCGCGTTCAGGCCGTGCGGGTAGACGGCGGCGTCGGTGCCGAAGGCGATCGGCACGCCGGCCTTGATGGCGCGGCCGATGTTGACGCGCGCCAGCGGCAGTACCACCTTGGCTTTGTCCAGCAGCGGCTGGGGCAGCTTGATCGCCTCGGCGTTCTCGATCAGCCAGTCGCCCAGGTACAGGGTCGGCACCAGGTAGGTCTTGTGCTCCTTCATCAGCTTGATGCCCTCGTCGTCGATGTAGGAGCCGTGTTCGATCGAATCGATCCCGGCCAGCACCGACAGCTTGATGCCGTCGCCGCCGTGGGCGTGGGCGGCGGCCTTGCGGCCGAGGCGGTGGGCGTCGCCGATGATGGCCTTCAATTCCTCCAGCGTGTATTGCGAGGTGCGCGGATCGTCGCCGAAGGACAGCACGCCGCCGGTGGCGCAGATCTTGATGACGTCGGCGCCGTATTTGATGTTGCGGCGGGTGACCTTGAGCGCCTCGTCGACGCCGTCGGCGACGCCGAGCGAGGTCGCTTTGTATTGCGGCGCGTGCATGGTGTCGTCGCAATGGCCGCCGGTGATGCCGAGCGGCGGGCCGGAGGCGGCGATGCGCGGGCCGGGCACATCGCCGTTGTTGATGGCGTCGCGCAGCGCGATGTCGGCATAGCCGTCGGCGCCGACGTCGCGGATGCTGGTGAAGCCGGCGCGCAGTGTGGTCAGCGCGTTCCTGGCGCCGGCCAGCGCCATGCGCGGAATCGAGATGGCGACGATACTGTAGCCGGCGTCTTCCGGATTGCCGGTGATGTGGGTGTGGGTGTCGATCAGGCCGGGGAGCAGGGTCTTGTTGCCGAGGTCGATGATGTCGGCGCCTTGCGGGATGGCGAGGTTGGCGCCGGCGGCGGTGATGCGTTCGCCGCTGATCAACACCACCGCGTTGTCGACCAGCGCGCCGCTGCGCACATCGACCATGTGGGCGGCTTTGACGGCGATGACGGGGGCGGCGTGGGCGGCGGCGCAGGCCAGCAACAGAACGGGCAGCGCGAAGGCGCGGCGGATGGACGAGGTCGTGACGTTCAAGTATTTCTCCCCAAAGTTATTGTCTTGTTGAGGCAAGCGTACCCGTCAACGGGGCCGAACGCTAGAATATTTTGCATGAAAGCCAACAGCGACACACTTTACAAGCAGCTCTTCGCACATCCCGAGATCGTGCGCGACCTTCTGGCAGGCTTCCTGAGCGGCGAGTGGGCGCGGCGGTTGGAGGTCGACGCGTTCGAACGCGTGAACGCCAGCTATGCGAGCGACCACGGCACGACGCGCCATGACGACGTCGTCTGGCGCGCACGAATTGGCGGGGATTGGGTCTATGTCTACATCCTGCTCGAATTTCAGACGCGGCCGGACCGGTGGATGGCGTTGCGGATGCAGGTGTATGTCGGCCTGCTGTACCAGGATCTGGTGGCGCAGCGCAGGCTGAGCAAACACGGCAAGCTGCCGCCGGTGCTCCCGATCGTGCTGTACCGAGGCCGCAGCCCCTGGCATGCCGCCACGGCGTTGGCGGAATTGATGTTGCCGGCGCCCGATGGGCTGCAGCATCTGCAAGCGCAGCAACAATATCTGCTGATCGATCAGCACCACCGCGGTTGCTCCGACCAGCAAGGCAATGTGGTGGCGATCTTGTTTCGCTTGATGCGTTCCCGCACCGATGCCGAAATGCGTACCGCTTTAGGTTTGTTCACCGAGCGGATGAGCGCGCCGGACATGCGCGCGGCGCGGGACACTCTTACGCGTTGGCTAGGGATGACCTTGCAGGAGGAATTTAGCGAGACTAGTATAAATTTAGAGGAGGAGCCGACCATGTTATTCGATAAAAAATTCAAACGTTACGAAGACCTGTTGGAATACGAAGCCATCGAAAGAGGCCGTGCCAAGGGGCGAGAGGAAGGACGGCAAGAGGGACGGCAAGAGGGGCGACAAGAGGGGCGACGAGAAGGACTGCAAGAAGGGCTGCAAGAAGGACGCACGATCGCGTTGCGAAACCTCTTACAAGAGCTTATCAGCAGTGACTCTGCTTCGGTGGACGTCTCCGAGCAAATATCCTCGGCCGATTCGGAGCAGCTGCAGGCTTGGATCAAATCGCTGGTCAAGGGCGGCAAGCCCGCCGAAGGCTGATCGCCAGCCTTGCTCCTACAAGCGTCGCCGCTGTTCTCCTATGGCTTGGCGGCGCTCGCTTAGTCATGATGGCTCTGCATCCACAAATGAGGTGACATCATGAAAAATCCGTTTATGAGCGCGTTTCTCAGCGCCGCCAACCGCGTCGCCGGCACCGCCCGCGCGCAGGCCACGGCGGCGGTCAAGCGCGAGGCGGCGAAGAACACCCGGCAGTGGACTGATGCCTGGGTGAACGCCATGACCCTGACGCCCAAGCGCAAACGCAAACGCGCCGGCAAGTGACCATGCGGCGCGGCGCCGCTTACTGCGGCGAACCGCCCAACCGCTTTATCGTGCCCGAGCCAACCACGCTCTTGCTCACCGACGGATCGCCGTAATAGGCGATGTCGCCCGAACCCGCTACGCTCAGGTTCAGCGACTTCGCCGCCCACACCGTCGCCTGGCCCGACCCGCCGATGCTGACCGCCGCCGTGCGCGCCGCCAGATGCTCCGCCTGCACCCGGCCCGAGCCACCGATCGACACCTGCATGCGCTCGGTATTGCCGCTGGCCTTTAGATCACCGCTGCCACCCAGCGCCACCGTCACCGATTCACTCTGGATGTCGCGCAGATTGATCGAACCCGAACCGCCGACATTGACCGCCAGATTCTCGACCCGCAACTGGTTGGCGTCGACCGAGCCCGACCCCGCCACCGAAATCTTGTCCAGGGTCCGCACCTGCACCACGATTTTCATGTTGCGGGTGTCCAGGTTCATGTCCTTGCGCACCGGCCGGATGCGCAGCGTGCCGCCCTCGACCACCGTTTCGATCAGCGGCACGATGTTGTCGTCGGACTCGACGCTGACGCTTTCCGTCGCGCCCATGCGGATCTCGACGTTGCCGCCGACGCTGGTGGCCAGCGCGCTGAAGCGGCCCACGTCGCGGTTCTGCTTGACGATCTTGCCGTTGCCCTGGACCCGCTCGCCGCCGCCGAGCCAGCTCAATGGCCCGGCGTTGACGACGTTGATCGGCGCCGCGAGCGCCAACAGGCCGGCGGCAAGGAACAGGGTGCGCAGGATGCGGCGGGTGGCTGGCTGGGTCATATTGCTCTCCTTCGTTAGTGTATGGATAGGGAGTCTACGGACTCGCCGCGCCCGGCGAAACCCGGCTGCGACGAACTGCACACTGGGCGGCCTGGAATGCGCCCAGCCGGGAACCAGCGGCGCATGAGGTATCATGCGGGCTACAACGACCTACTGGAATCACATGCTTATCATCACCATCAAACAGGGCAAGGAAAAGAGCCTGCTGGCCGGCGACCCCCTGATCTACGCCTCGGCGATCGACAAGGTCGACGGCAAGCCGCAGGAAAAGAACAAGCCCGGCGCCACCGCCATCGTGCAGACCTCGTCGCGCCAGTTCATCGGCCGCGCCGCCTACAACGCCAAGTCGCAAATCAGCGCCCGCATCTGGACCTACAAGGAAGACGAGCCGATCGACCACGCCATGATGAAGCGCCGCGTCAAGGCCGCCGTGGCCAAGCGCGCCGCCAGCGTGCGCGCGGCCGGCCCGAACGACCTGGTGCCGGTGGTGCGCGGCGACGAGGACGGCCTGTCCGGCCTGCTGGTCGACAGCTGGGGTGGCGTGCAGGGTTATCTGATCTGCCAGTTCCAGTCGGCCGGCGTCGACGCCTGGAAGATCCCGATCGTGCAGGCACTGCTGGCCGAGACCGGCTGCCCCAACGTCTACGAACGCTGCGACGACCTGATCCGCAAAGGCGAGGGCCTGCCGGTGTTCTACCGCCCTCTGGCCGGCGAGGAACCGCCGGATCACGTGGTGGTCACGGAAGGAAAACAACGCTTCAGCATGGACTTGCGCACCGGCTTCAAATACCCCAAGGTCCGCAGCTGAAATAGTTTCGACGATGCAATTTTTCTCTTATAATCGACCGAGGAGTCACACCGAGCCACGGAGAGCAGAGTACAGATGGAAAATTACCAGTCGTCGCAAATACGCACCCTGAGCTATATCGAGAACGAAGACCACCCGGTCTTCGGCACGCTCGTCGAGCAGATCCTGCACCTGCTGAATTCCAAGCTGATCTTCAGCGACATCCTGATTCATCAGAACAGCCCGCTGATGCTGCGCCAGCCGAAGGGCTTGGTGGCGGTCACCGATTCGCCGATCACGCGCGAGGAGTTGCAGGAGTTTTTCGAGGTGGTCGAGCCGAACTGGGCCGAGCGGATCCAGGACCGCGCCTTCGACCGCGCGGTCGACCTGCACACCGCCCGCATCCGCGCCAACTGCTTCACCTTCCAGGGCAAGAAGCGGCTCGGCTGCGTGATCCGCCGCTTTCCGAAGGAACCGCTGGCGCTGGCCAAGCTGGGGTTGCGCCAGCACGAGCAGAACTTCGCCAAGCTCACCAGCGGCCTGGTGCTGATCATCGGCGACACCTGCCAAGGCAAGTCGACCACGATCGCCTCGATGCTGGACGAGATCAACAAGCATCGCTCCGGCCACATCATCACGATCGAGGATCCGGTCGAGACGCTGATCCCGCAGCGCCAATGCGTGATCACCCAGCGCGAGGTCGGCTTCGACGGCGACGTCGAGAGCTTCTACCTGGGCGCGCTGGACGCGCTGCGCGAGCGGCCGGACGTGATCGTCATCGGCGAGATCCGCGACGCGCAGACGGCGCAGGAAGCGCTGGCGCTGGCCGAATCCGGTCCGCTGGTGCTGGCCTCGCTGCACGCGCGCTCGACCGAGCTCGGGCTGCAAAAGATGCTGCGGCTGCTGGGCAACAGCGAAGCGCAGGCCCAGGCGCTGGCGCACGCCTTGCGCGGCGTGCTGTGCCAGGCGCTGCTGCCGTCGCTGCAGGGCGAGCGCTACTATCTGGCCACCGAGTGCCTGACCAGCCATCCCGACGTGACCGCGATGATCGCCGGCGGCCAGGTGTCGTCGCTGCGGTCGTGGATGGAGAACAAGCCGGGCGAGGGCTGCCACACGATGAACGCCTCGCTGCGCGCGCTGCTGGCCGACGGCAAGATCGCCATCGAAGACGCGCGCAACGCCACCACCGACCGCATCGGCTTCGCGGAGCAATGATGCTGGCCAAGTACAAGCTGTTCCTGCTGGATCTGGACGATACGCTGTTGGACTTCAAGGCGTCCGAAAAACTGTCGTTCGTGCGGACCATGCGGACGCTGGGTTTCCTTGGCGAGGTGGAGGGGATTTTCCTGCAATACCAGGCGATCAACGTGGTGTTGTGGCGCGCCTTCGAAACCGGCAGCGTCAGCAAGGATTTCCTGAAGGTGGAGCGCTTCCGCAAGACCTTCGCCGCCAACGAGATCGCGCTCGATGCCGAGGCCGCCAGCAGTCTGTACCTGGAGTCGCTGCCGGACACGGTGGTGCTGCTCGATGGTGCGATGGCGCTGTGCGAAGCGCTGGCGGCGCGCGGCAAGGTCGGCATCATCACCAACGGCGTCGAAGCGATCCAGAAGCGGCGCATCGCCAGCTCGGGGCTGGCGCCGTACATTTCCTTCGTCGCCACATCCGAAGCGTGCGGCCACGCCAAGCCCGACGTCCGCTTCTTCGACTATGCGATGCGGATGGCCGGCGACTACGCCAAGGACGAAACGATCATCATCGGCGACCGGCTGGACGCCGACATCCTCGGCGCCAACCGCTACGGCATCGACAGCTGCTGGTTCAATCCCGACCGCCTGCCCAACGACTCCACCGCGATCCCGACCTACGAGGCCGCCAGCCTCCACAGCATCGGTGTCAGTGCCGACATTCGGACACGAGCTGAGCCGTAACGGCAGCTACGGCTCAACTCGTGTCCGAATGTCGGCACTGACACCGGTCTAATCCAGCGGGATGGCGCGGTAGCGGTTGACGTCGTTGCCGGTCACCGGCGGGGCGTTGTTGCCCCAGGCGCTGCGCAGGTAGGACACCACTTGCGCCACCTCGATGTCGCTCAGCGTGTGGCTGAACGGCGGCATGCTGTACGGACGCGGATTGCCCGCCGTGCCTGGCGCGAAGCCGCCGTTGAGCACGATGCGGATCGGGTTCACCGCCTGCTCCATCGTCAACGCCCGGTTGCCCGCCAGCGGCGGATAGCCCGGCGGCAGGCCGGCGCCGCCGGCGCCGTGGCAATCGACGCAGTGCTTGTCGTACAGCTTGGCCCCGGCCGCGAGGAAGGCCACCGCTTCCGGCGCCTTCTCCCGTTCATAATCCGACTTGCCGCCTTCGCTCGGCAGCGCTTTCAGGTAGACCGCCATCGCGTTGATGTCGGCATCGCTCAGATATTGCAGGCTTTCCCGCACCACCTCGGCCATCGGCCCGAACACCGTCGCGCGCGGCGAGACGCCGGTCTTCAACAGTTGCGCGATGTGCGGCTGCAGCCATTCGCCCAGTCCCGCCTCGGCGTTGGCGTTCAACGACGGCGCGTACCAGCCCAGCACCGGGATCAGGCCGCCCGACAAGCCTTCGCCGTCGCTCGCGCCCAACTGGTTGCGGGCGCTGTGGCAGGCGCTGCAATGCCCCAGTCCCTGCACCAGGTAGGCGCCCCGGTTCCAGTCCACCGACTGCTTGCTGTCTTCGCGGAACACCGCCGGCTTGAAGTACAGCGCGCGCCACGCCGCCAGCATGAATTGCTGGTTGTACGGGAAGCGCAGTTGGTGCGGCAGGTTGGCCTGCCGCACCGCCGGCACCGACTGGAAGTAGGCGTACAGCGCGTCGGCGTCGTCGCGCGTGATGCGGGTGTAATTGGTGTAGGGGAACGCCGGATACAGCAGCCGGCCATCCCGCGATTTGCCGTTGTGCAGCGCGCGCCAGAATTCGTCCGCACTCCAGCCGCCGATGCCGGTGTCGCGGTCGGAGGTGATGTTCGGCGAGACCACGCTGCCGAACGGCGTTTGCAGCGCGCGGCCGCCGGCGTATTGCTGGCCGCCGCGCGTGGTGTGGCAAGCCATGCAGTCGCCGGCCTTGGCCAGGTAGGCGCCGCGGGCGATCTTCTGTTCCGGCGCCAGCGTGGCGGTGACGCTCGGCGCCGGGCCGACATCGTCGCCGGTCCAGAACAGGTTGCCGATGACAGCCAACGCCAGCAGCGCGATAACGATATAAATAGTTTTTTTCATGAACGCCACCCCTTATTGTGCCGGTACGCTGCCGCAAGCCATCGGCAGCGGCAGGGCGATACTGGAGGCGGCGCCGGGCCGGGCGGCGGCGTCCGGCGGTTGCTTGCTGAGCCAGCCGGAGACGGCGGCCACGTCGGCCGCCGACAGGCGCGCGGCGATGTCGGCCATGCAGTCGGGCGCGGCGGCGCGGCGGGTCTGGTTCTTCCACGCGCCGAACTGGGCGTTGATGTAGTCGCTGGGCAGGCCGACCAGGCCGGGTATGGCGGGTTCGACGCCGGTCAGCGCGGCGCCGTGGCAGGCCACGCAGGCTGGGATGTGCCTGGCCGCGTCGCCTTGCTTGACCAGCGCTTCGCCGCGCGCCAGCGATTCCGTGGTGGCGCTGGCGCCGCTGCCGGCCTGCGGCGGCGGGTAGGGCGGATGCTGGGCGGCGAAGTAGTCGGCGATCTCGCGCAGGTAGGCGTCCGGCAGGTGATCGACCATATAGGTCATCATCGGATAGTGGCGGCGGCCATCGCGGAAGTTGCGCAGCTGGTTGTACAGGTAGCCGGCCGGCTTGCCGGCGATGCGCGGGAAGAAGGCGTCGCCGCGCTCCTTGACCGAATGGCAGGCCAGGCAGGCGGCGACGCGCTGCTCCAGGGTGTCAGGCAAAGTGGCTGGCGCGGCGGCGCTGGCGCCGAGGCAGACACCGGCCAGCAGCAGGGCGGCGTGCAGGCGGGCGGCGGAAAAAGTGGGCATGCTGTTCCTCTGTCAGGCGGTTCCGCAAGGATATACCTGTGTTGCCAAAAAAGACAGAGGCCAAATGGGCTATTCGACCTTGGGCGGACGCGGCAATTTGACCGGCCGCAGCGGCGGCAACTTGCCGCCCTCGGCGATCCAGTGACGGTAGACGCGCAGCGCGACCTGGGCGTCGTCGGCCGCATACAGGATCTGCTTGTCGTTCAGGCGCGGCAGCGCCCAGTTGGTGGTGGAGATCTTTTTGGACTTCTGCAGCTTGCGGCCAAAGAACTTGGCGACGGCGGTCTTGGCGCCGAGGTCGTTGCGTTGGCCGGGCGTGCGCAGCGCCACCGACAGGTCGACCACGCCGGCGGCGCGCAGCCCCAGCTTGGCGTGCAGGCGCTTGACGTCGTCGGCCAGGCCGAAGCCGATCTTCAGCGGCGCCGCGGGCTCCAGGATCGCCTGCAGCACGGCCAGCGTCTGCGGATCGGTGCGGGCGCCGATCTGGAACAGATACGCCTTGTCGTCGGTCGAGAATTGGATCAGATGCGGGCCGGTCGAGGTTTCACCTTTGGTGAAGGTCGGCTTCGATTCGGTATCGAAGCCGATGGCGTCGACCCCCAGCAGCGCGTCGCGCGCGGCGACGGCTTGCTCCGGCGTCACCACCATCTGCACGTCGGCGATGCGGATGCCGTCGTAGGGCGGCAGCTCCGCTTCCGTTTCGGGGCGCTGGTTAGCCGGACGCGGGCTATCCAACTCAGCCCTTGCGCGAGAACTTCGCGGTCAGCTGGTTCAGCTTGTCGGCGCGCACGCGCGCCGCCTCTTCGGCGGCGGCCGCGTCGCGTTCGGCTTTCTTGCGCTCGGCTTCTTTCTTGAAGCGGTCCTGCAGCACCTGCGTCGCGTGGGCGCGGTGGGTGTCGGTCACTTCGGCGCCGGCGGTGCCGTCCAGATCGTGACGCAGCTTGGCTTTTTCCATGACTTTCAGGTAGCGCAGCGAGCCGGTGTGGATGCCGAGCGCGGTGCGCATGGTCTTACGGTCCAGTTCGGGCATCACGGCGAGAATCTGTTTGTCGATACCGATCGACAAAGGCAGGAAATCGCGGAACGCGGGGAATTGGGTTTGCAGTTGTTTCAGCAGGCTGCGCGGGGTCAGGGCGGCAGGCGCCGGAGCGGCGGCCGTGGTTGCTGGCTCGGTCGCCGCAGGCTGTGGGGTGAGGCTAGTGTTCATCGACTTCGTAGGTTAAGCAAGAGGCGCCAGCATATCATGCGGACCACCGGAATGCAGTGCATTTTAGGCTATCGTGTCGGTTTGCTCACGGCTCCCGCCGACGGGGTGGATGCGTTCGCGGATCAAAACGTGTATAATGCACGACGCACCAGAGCAAGACGGTGCGGTTCAGTTTGGTACAGGATGCGATTCGGACGGTCTGACAAGGGTACTAGCCCTTCAACTTTGCCTTCTCCTCATTCTTCCCTGAATAAGAGAAACAAGCCCGTGGTGGAAACGGGCTTTTTTTATTCCGCAGTTAATCGTCAGCGAATTTACAACATTTCCAATCCAAGCGCACCTTCGCGGTCGGCGCGGGGTTCGCTATTTTGTAATTTCCGACGATACAAGCATTGAGAGATTTTTAATGACAAAAACGCCGAAAACTTTAACGTTGTCCGTCAAGAAGCCTGCCGCCCGCGCCAGTACCGCGCAATTGGTGGTGCCAAAGACGACTTTATCTTATGTGATCGATAATGCGCAAGAGGCAGCGAGCAAAGTAACGGTGGTCAAGAAGAAAACCCGCTTGAGCGCCGCCGCCGAAGCGGCCCAGGCCGACGTGCTGGCGGCCGAGGCCGAGGCGGGCGACGGCGCGGTCAAGACCGTCAAGGTCGCGCGCAAGAGCGCCGCCGCAGCCGCTGTCGCGTCCGGCGACGCCGAAGCGTCGGTGCCGACCGTGGTGGTCAAGGCCGCGCCGAAATCCAAACTGGTCAAGGCCAAGGTTGAACCGGCGCCGGCGGTCATCGTCACCGCCGGTCCGGTGGTCAGCCAGGTCACCGACGCCGCCACGCTGGCGTCGATCGACACCTCCGGCTACCTGCTGCCGAGCGTCAAGGTGCCGGGCCGCCGCGGCCGCAAGCCGTCCGAATTCACGCCGGAAAACGACGAAGTCGCGGCGCTGAACGCGGTCGAGCGCGCCGAACTGAAGGCGGTGTCGAAGGCGCGCGAGCGCAAGGCCAAGGGCGGCGCCGCCGACCTGCTGGGCGTCGATCCGAAAAGCTCGGCCGAAGACCTGGAGCGTCGCCGCAACCAGATCAAGAACCTGATCAACATGGGCAAGGAGCGCGGCTTCCTGACCTATGCCGAGATCAACGACCAGCTGCCGGAAAACATCGTCGACCCGGAAGCGATCGAAGGCATCATCGCGACCTTCAACGACATGGGCATCGCCATCTACGAGCGCGCCCCGGAAGCCGATTCGTTGTTGCTGACCGACAGCGTCGCCACCGTCACCTCGGACGACGAAGTGGAAGCGGCCGCCGCGACCGCGTTGTCGACCGTCGATTCCGACTTCGGCCGCACCACCGACCCGGTCCGCATGTACATGCGTGAAATGGGCGCCGTGGCGCTGCTGACGCGCGAAGGCGAGATCGAAATCGCCAAACGCATCGAAGGCGGCCTGAAGGACATGATCCAGGCGATCTCGGCCTGCCCGACCACGATTTCCGAAATCGTCGCGCTGGCCAAGAAAATCGAAGCCGACGAACTGAAGGTGGATGAAGTGGTGGACGGCTTCGTCGACCTGAACGAGACCAGCAGCGCCCCGGCCGCCGCCGCCGCGCCGGCCGCCGCGTCGGAAGACGACGAGGAAGAGGAAGAAGAGATCGAGGAAGAGGACGGCGACGCCAACGGCGGCGCGGCCGGCTTCTCGACCGAGCAACTGGCGCAGCTGAAAAAAGCCGCGCTGGAGAAGTTCGACGTGATCTCGACCCAGTTCGAAAAAATGCGCAAGGCCACCGGCGGCTACGGCTCCAAGGCCTATGTGGCCGCGCAGGAAACCATTTCCGCCGAGCTGCTGGGCATCCGCTTCACCGCCAAGGTGGTCGAGAAGCTGTGCGACACGCTGCGCGGCCAAATGGAGGAAGTGCGCCACATCGAGCGCGCCGTGCTGGAGCTGTGCGTGAACAAATGCGGCATGCCGCGCGCCCACTTCATCAAGGTGTTCCCGGGCAACGAGACGGATCTGGACTGGGTCGACGGCGAAGTCGACAGCGCGTATCCGTACAGCGCCATCCTGGGCCGCAACGTGCCGGCGGTGAAAGAGCTGCAAAAGAAAATGATCGACCTGCAAGCCCGCGTCGCCTTGCCGCTGGCCGACCTGCGCAAGATCAACAAGCAGATGGCCGCCGGCGAAAAACGCGCGCGCCAGGCCAAGCGTGAGATGACGGTCGCCAACTTGCGTCTGGTGATTTCGATCGCCAAGAAGTACATCAACCGTGGCCTGCAGTTCCTGGATCTGATCCAGGAAGGCAATATCGGTCTGCTGAAGGCGGTCGACAAGTTCGAATACCGTCGCGGCTACAAGTTCTCGACCTACGCCACCTGGTGGATCCGCCAGGCGATCACCCGTTCGATCGCCGACATGGCCCGCACCATCCGCGTGCCGGTGCACATGATCGAGACGATCAACAAGATGAACCGCATCTCGCGTCAGATCATGCAGGAAACCGGCAGCGAGCCGGACCTGGCGACCTTGGCGGTCAAGATGGAAATGCCGGAAAACAAAGTCCGCGAAATCATGAAGATCGCCAAAGAGCCGATCTCGATGGAAACGCCGATGGGCGAGGACGGCGATTCACAACTGGGCGACTTCATCGAAGACAACACCACGCTGGCGCCGCTGGACGCCGCGCTGCACGCCTCGATGCGCAACGTCATCAAGGAAGTGCTGGACTCGCTGACCCCGCGCGAAGCCAAGGTGCTGCGCATGCGCTACGGCGTGGAAATGTCGAACGACCACACGCTGGAAGAAGTGGGCAAGCAGTTCGACGTGACCCGCGAGCGTATCCGTCAGATCGAAGCCAAGGCCATGAGCAAGCTGCGCCAGCCGTCTCGCTCGGACAAGCTGAAGACCTTCCTGACGCAAAACTAAGCGTCGGCGAAGCAAAGAGAAGGGAGGCGAAAGCCTCCCTTTTTTTCTATTTGCCAACAAGTGAGAATCTGATAGAATAGCTTTTGAGTAATTTATTTTTCTAAATTACAACTATTGCATTCAGAAATATCGCTCGACACGCCTCATCGTCGAACCCGCGTCGGCCCAACAATCGCTGGCGGCTACCCAAACTACCTGTTATTTATCGGAGTCTTGCCATGCGCATTAAATCTATTCTGCTGTCCATTTCCGCCGTCGCCGCCCTGAGCGCGGGCATGGCCCATGCAGCCACCAACCTAGTGGTCAACGGCGATTTCAGCCAGACCACCAACGGCAACAACAAAGAACTGAAGACCGCGAAACAGGTCAACGACAAGCGCACCATGCTGACCGGCTGGACCAGCATCGATAGCGACAAGAACGCCGGCTTCAACTTTGTGCTGGACAGCTCGATCGCCAACACCAAAGCGTCGGTCAAATGGATGAAGAGCGATATCTCCGGCTCGCTTGGCAGCGGCAACGTGTTCGCCTCCGATTCCCAGTATCACCCTGGCACGCTGTCGCAGACCATCACCGGCCTGACGGACGACAGCCTGTACACGTTGACGTTCAGCTACGCGCTGGCGCAGCAAGTCGGATTCACCGGCGCCAACTACGACAACTACTGGCAGGTCGGCTTCGGCGACACCACCCAGAACACCAGCCTGCTGACCATCGATAACGGCGGCTTCAGCGGCTGGAAAACCGCGACCATGACCTTCGCCGCCAGCGGCACCAGCCAAGTGCTGTCGTTCCTGGCCAAGGGCACCGCGCCCGGCGCGCCGCCGTTCCTGCTGCTGGACAACGTCTCGCTGACGGCGGCGGTTCCCGAGCCATCAACCTGGGCCATGATGCTGGGCGGGTTCGGCCTGGTCGGCTTCCTGGCGCGCCGCCGTCGCGCGGCCACGCCGGCCTAAGTCCCGCGTCAGCGACTGGACGGCGCGATGTCGGCCCCGCTCGGCGAATTCGCCGCCACCGCGCTGCGCCTGTGTGTCTGGCTGGTGCTGTTGACGGCGGTGTTCGTTCCGCTGGAGCGCTGGTTCGGCGCGCCGCGCGCGAAACGGACGCGGCGCGAGCGGCTGCACGACCTGGCGTATTACGTCATCAGCAGCATGGTGCCGATCGTGTTGCTCAGCGCGCCGACGGCGCTGCTGGCGGTGGCCGCCCAGCACATCGTGCCGGCTGCGCTCACCGGCGCGATCCAGGCGATGCCGACGGCGGCCCGGATCGCGCTGGTGTTCGTGGTCGGCGAGATCGGCTTCTATTGGGGGCACCGGCTCAGCCATGAGTTGCCGGTGCTGTGGCGCTTCCATGCGCTGCACCACAGCACCGAGCAGTTGAGTTTCCTCGCCAACACCCGCACCCATCCGGTCGACATGGTCGTGACGCGGCTGTTCGGCTTGATCCCGTTATATTTGCTGGGCCTGGCTGGCCCGAGCATGGCCGGCAGCGCCGCGCCAGCCTTGCTGCTGGTGGTGGGCATGGCTTGGGGTTTCTTCATCCACGCCAACCTGCGCTGGCGCCTGGGTCCGCTGGAATGGCTGGTGGCGACGCCCGCCTTCCACCACTGGCATCACAGCCGCCACGACCACATCAACCGCAACTACGCCTCGACGCTGCCGGTGCTCGACCGCCTGTTCGGCAGCCACTACCTGCCGCGCCACTGGCCGGCCGAGTACGGCACCGACACCCCCCAAGCCGACAGTCTGGGCGGCCAACTGCTCGATCCGCTGTTGCCCGCCAAGAAGGCCGAGCGCCAGGGCAGCGGCCTCTGACGCTTGGGCGTGGATTGCATGTTGCATCATTATTAAAAAAATACTATCCTCAATGCTATGCGGCCGGTCGAGCTGCTCCACGCGACCGGAGGTGCCATGCTTGCGTTTCGTCTTGCTTTGGTGGCGAGCATTTTCGTCGCCGCCAGCTCCGCCGCGATGGCCCAGGCGACGTCAAGGTCTTGCGACGCCGACAGCCTGAGCGACGAGCGGCCAGGTCCCGCCTGCCTCATTGCGCGCCGCGACCTGGGAGATCTCGGCGGCCAACCCGTGTATTGGGGCTTGTACACCTATCCCACGATGCAAGCGGCGCGGCAGGACAGCGCAAGCGGCGGCGAGGTGATCGCAGCGTTTGGAAAAATATGGTTGTTCACCGTCGGCGCCAAATCCGCCCGCGCCTTACATGGCGAGCATGTCGCCGAGGTTGGTCCCGTTTCCGTCAGCAACAATACAGCCTATGCAGCGGAGTTTCTGAAGTCAACCTTCAGCCCCGGCATGACTGCGCCGATCCACGTGCACTCAGGACCGGAAGCGTTCTACGCCGTCAGCGGCGAGACCTGCCTTGAGACGCCCGACGGCGTGCAAGTCGGACGCGGCGCGGGAAACAGCCTGATCGTGCAGGGCGGTCCGCCAATGCTGCTCATGGCATTGGGACATGAGCCGCGAAAGGGATTCGCAATGATCCTGCACGACGCAGCCCTTCCTCCAACCACGCTGGTGCATGACTGGACCCCGAAGGGTCTGTGTCAGGCGGAGATGCCAAAATGAATGCACGTTCGAAAGAAACCCGGATCTTCCTGCTGGCCCATCTCTTCCTGTTGTCCGTGGTGCTGATCGGTTTTGGGCGGACGTTCTATTTGCGCCACCTGTTTATCGCGCGCCCGCTGCCGTTGGTGCTGTTATTGCATGGGATTGCTTTAACCGCATGGTACGGATTGGTGGCGCTGCAAGGCGCGATGGTGCTGAAAGGCGCGCGCGAGTGGCATGGCAGGATCGCGTGGCTGGCCGCTCCGGTCATCGTCTGCGTGATCTACAGCGGGATACAGGTCAACTGGAATGTGGCGCGGCAAATCACATCGGCCGGCGATCCCGAGAACATGTTCGTCTGGGGGAACTTCATGAGCCTGGCGTCGTTCGCGATTCTCGTCGGCGCGGGCGTCAAACTGCGGCATCGATTTATGGCGCACCACAGGATGATCTTCTTCGCCTCGTTGGCGATCGTCGGGCCGGCCTTCGCGCGTTTCGCGTTCTGGCCGGTTGTCGGACTGGGCGTTGGCGCCGCGCCGCTGTTCGCGATCGCAGGGATGCTGGCCCTGGTGGCGCTGGCCATCGGCTATGACGTCGCCGTATTCCGGCGCGTGCAGGCGGCGACGCTGGGTGGACTCGCAGGTGTCATCGTGCCGCTGGTCGCCGGTACGGCGGTCGCCATTTCCGGTGTGGGCTACGCGCTGCTGCATGGTGCGTAAAACTCGGTGGGATAATTTCGGATACCAGTCGGCGCCGCACCCTGGCAACTCCGGGGTCAGAGCTAAAAACTGGACATGAGCTCGTGTCCAGTTTTTAGCTCTGACCCCGGAGTTTGGGACATCGGGGGCGGCGCGGTCGATGCGCTAGTTCACCTTGGCGTTAGCCTGTGTTGCGCAGCCCGGCGGCGACGCCGTTGATCGACAGGTGGATGCCGCGGTGTACCCGCTCGTCCACCTTGCCAGGCTCAGTCGCCACCGAACGGTGCCGCTTGATCAGCTCCACTTGCAAGTGGTTCAGCGGGTCCAGATAGGCGAAGCGGTTCTGGATCGAGCGCGCCAGCAGCGGATTGCCGGCCAGCCGTTCGGTGGCGCCGGTGATGCTCTCCAGGATCGTCAGCGTGTTCGCGTGCTCTTCGGTGATGCGCTTGAAGATGCGTTCGCGCAGTTCCTTGTCCTGCACCAGCTCGGCATAACGCGAGGCGATCGCCAGGTCGGTCTTGGCCAGCACCATGTCCATGTTCGACAGCAGCGTGGCGAAGAACGGCCATTGCTTGCACATCGCTTGCAGCTGCGTCAGGCGCTCGGCCTGGTCGCCGTCGGCCACCCATGAGCCGATCGCGCTGCCGAAGCCGTACCAGCCCGGCAGCAGCAGGCGGCATTGGCCCCACGAGAAGCCCCATGGAATCGCGCGCAGGTCTTCGATGCGCTTGGTCGATTTGCGCGAGGCCGGACGCGAACCCAAATTCAGCTCGGCGATCTCGGCGATCGGCGTGGCGGCGAAGAAGTAGTCGGTGAAGCCCGGGGTCTCGTACACCAGGTTGCGGTAGGCCTTGTAGGCGCGGTCCGAGATGTCGGCCATGATGGCTTCGAACTGGCGCAGCTGCGCCTGGTGCGCGGCGTCCTCCGGCTGCGGCATCAGGCTCGCTTCCAGCGTGGCGGCGACCAGCAGCTCCAGGTTGCGCCGGCCGATGTCCTTGTTGGAGAACTTGGAGGCGATGATCTCGCCCTGTTCGGTCAGGCGGATCTGGCCGTTGACGGTGCCGTGCGGCTGCGCCAGGATCGCTTCGTACGACGGTCCGCCGCCGCGACCCACCGTGCCGCCCCGGCCGTGGAACAGGCGCAGCTTGACGCCGGCCTTTTCAAACACGGTGACCAGGTGGGTTTCGGCCTTGTACAGTTCCCAGGTCGAGGTCAGGAAGCCGCCGTCCTTGTTGGAGTCCGAATAGCCCAGCATCACTTCCTGGATCTGGCCCTGCTTGGCGATCAACTGCTTGACCAGCGGGATCGCCATCACCGCTTCCATGATGCCGGCCGCGCGCTGCAGGTCGGGGATGGTTTCGAACAGCGGGATCACCATCAGGTCCAATTCAGCCTCGGCGATGCGCAGCAGGCCCATTTCCTTTTGCAGCAGCAGCACTTCCAGCAGGTCGGACACTTCTTCGGTGTGCGAGATGATGTAATTGCGGATGGCGCGCGCGCCGTAGCGGGCGCGGATGCCGCGCGCGGCGCTGAGCACGCCCAGTTCCGACACCGTCTCGGCCGAGTAGGCGATGTACGGCGAGTACAGCAGGCGCGGCTGCGCCAGCTCGCTCAGCAGCAGCGCCACCTTGGCGTCCTCGTCCAGCGACGAGTAGTCGGCCTGGCCGCCGGCCTTGTTGAACAGCTCGGCCAGCACGCGCTCGTGGATGTCCGACGACTGCCGCATGTCCAGCGAGGCCAGGTGGAAGCCGAAGATGTCGGCCGCGCGCTTCAGCGTCGACAGCCGTGGATGGATCAGCGCCGCGCCGTGGTTGGCGCTCAGCGAGTCGATCAATATTTGCAGGTCGGCGGCGAATTCGGCGGCGCCGGCGTACGGTTCGGCGTGGCCGACTTCCTTGCGCAGGATGTTGGTCGCGCCCAGCGCGCGCGCGGTGCTGGCCAGCCGCGCGTAGACGCCGATCAGGGCGCGGCGGTACGGTTCGTCGGCGCGGTGGTCGGAGGTGTCCGGCGACTGGTCGGCCAGCGCCTGCAATGCCGTGCTGCACTTGACCATCAGGGTCGAGACCGACAACTCGGCGCCCAGCGTGTGCGCTTCCTCCAGGTAGAAGTCGAGGATGGTGGTGGCCTGGCGCGTCAGCGCGTGCTGCATGGTGCCGCCGTTGACGTTCGGATTGCCGTCGCGGTCGCCGCCGATCCAGCTGCCCATCTGCACGTACGGCGCGTCGATCTGCGTGACGGCGCCGTCGCCGTAGTGGGCGGCGATGTCGGTTTCGATGTCGTCATACAAGCCCGGCAGCTCGCGCAGGAAGGTGATGCGGTAGTAGGACAGCGCGTTTTCGATCTCGTCGGCCACCGTCAGCTTGGAGTAGCGCAGCATGCGGGTCTGCCACAGCGTGGCGATGCGCGCGCGCAGCAGGTGCATATTCGCCGCCTGTTCCTTCGGCGTCAGCGGCAGGTCGCGCTCGGCCAGCAGGCGGGCGATGTCGTGCTCGGCGTCGAGGATGGATTTGCGCTGCACTTCGGTCGGGTGCGCGGTCAGCACCGGCGCGATCAGCGCCTGCTGGAAGAATTCGCCGACGGTCTCCTGGCTGACGCCGGCTTCCTTCAGCTTGCACAGTGCGAAGCTGACGCTGCCTTGTTGCGGGTTCGAGCCGGCCAGCAAATGGGCGCGGCGGCGGCGGATGTGATGCTGGTCTTCGGCGATGTTGGCCAGGTGCGAGAAGTACGAGAACGCACGCACCACCGAAATGGTTTGCTCGCGGGTCAGGATCTTCAGCATGCCGTCCAGCTCCTTGGCGGCGCCGGCGTCGGCTTCGCGGCGGAAGCGCACCGCCGTCTGGCGGATGGTTTCGACCACGGCGTAGACTTCCTCGCCCTCCTGGTCGCGCAGCACGTCGCCCAGCAGGCGGCCTAGCAGGCGGATATCCTCTTTTAGCGGGGCATCCTTGTCGATGCCGGTGGGTTGGTCAGCCGTTTGATCGTTCGTTGCACTAGATTGTTTTGCCATGGAGATAACCACAAAGGGTGAAATGTCGGTGCAAAGGCTTGTAGCCCGGTTCTGCAAGAAGGTGAGCGTGATAAAATTTGTGATCTTAAACACGCGCGATTTACTGGCCTGCGCCGGTGAGCGTCAGCTACAGCGAAAGAACTGGTTTTGAAAATATCGGAATTACTACAAAATCCTCCGTCCACGTTGGTGATCGCTTCGCGTGAAAGCCGCCTCGCCATGTGGCAGGCCGAGCATGTGCGCGCCCGCTTGACATTATTATATCCGCAGTGCGATGTCAAAATTGTAGGAATGTCGACAAAAGGCGATCAAATTCTGGATCGCACGCTGTCCAAGGTAGGCGGCAAGGGGCTGTTTGTCAAAGAACTGGAAGTGGCCATGGCCGAGGGCCGCGCCGACCTGGCCGTGCACTCGCTCAAGGACGTGCCGATGGAGTTGCCGGAAGGCTTCGCGCTGGCCGCCGTGCTGGAACGCGAGGACCCGCGCGACGCCTTCGTCTCCAACGATTACGCCGCGCTCGACGAGTTGCCGGCCGGCGCCGTGGTCGGCACCAGCAGCCTGCGCCGCCAGGCGCTGATCGCGGCGCGCTATCCGCATCTGGTCATCAAGCCGCTGCGCGGCAATCTCGACACCCGTCTCGGCAAGCTCGATCGCGGCGACTACGCGGCCATCATCCTGGCCGCCGCCGGCCTGATCCGCCTCGGCCTGCCGGAGCGCATCCGCGCCTATCTCGATCCGGCCAGCAGCCTGCCGGCGGCGGGGCAGGGCGCGATGGCGGTTGAAATCGCGCTGCGCGACGACGGCGTCGATCTGATGGCGATCCTGGCGCCGCTGAACCATGAAGCCACGTGGCAAGCGGTCACCGCCGAGCGCAAGGTGTCGAAGGTGTTCGGCGGCAGCTGCCAGGTGCCGCTGGCGGCGTTCGCCACGGTCGACGCCGGGCAGATGCATCTGCGCGCGATGGTCGCCACGCCGGACGGCCTGCGCATGGCCAGCGCCGAAGTCAGCGGCCCGGCCGCCGAGCCGGAAGCGCTGGGCGAGCAGGTGGCCGAGCTGCTGCGCGCGCAGGACGCGGTCGATATCCTGGCCTCCTGCCTGAGCGAGGCGGCGCAGGCCGACGCCGACGCCCGTTCGGCCACGCTGGCCGAGCCGCCCGCGGCCGCCTGACCCGAGGATGACCGGCGCCGTCGTCATCACCCGTCCACTGGCGCAGGCCCGGCCGCTGGCGGCCCGCGTCGCCGCGCTGGGCCGTGAGGTGGAACTGTTGCCGCTGCTGGAAATCGCGCCGCTGCGGGACACCGCGCCGTTGCTGGCGGCGCTGGCCAGGCTGGCGGATTACTCGATGGTCGCCTTCGTCTCGCCCAACGCCATCGACGCCGCGTTCGCACACATCCGGCAGTGGCCGGCCGGCGTCAAGCTGGCGGTGCTGGGCGAGGGCAGCCGCGCCGCGCTGGCGGCGCACGGTGTCACGCCGGACACGGTCGACATCGTCAGTCCGGCCGACAGCGCCCACAGCGATTCAGAACACCTGCTGCAAACGCTGGACCTGGCCGCGCTGGCCGGCCGCCCGGTGCTGATCATCCGCGGCGAAAGCGGACGCGAGCTGATGGCCGACGGCCTGCGCGCGGCCGGAGCGGTGGTCGATGTGGTGCCGGCCTATCGCCGTTCGGTGCCGCCGCTGACGCCGGCGCTGGCGGCCACGCTGCGGCGTCTGCTGGCGCGGCAGAACGACTGGATCGTCACCAGCTCCGAAGCGCTGCGCGGCCTGTGCGATTTACTGGCCAAATTGGATATTGAGCATCCCGATCCATTGCAACAGAATAGCGTTGTATTGATGCAACAACAGCATTTGATCGTTCCGCATACCCGAATTGCCGAAACGGCAAATAATTTAGGATTTTCCAGACTGACGCTCACAGGATCAGGCGACGAACGCCTGCTGGCCGCGTTACAATCACGCCTATGAACGATTTGCCTACATTACCCGATCCCGTCGTCTCGACCGCCAAGGCCACCGAGACCCCGCCTGCGCCGCCGTCGTCGCAGCCTGAGCCAAGCTTGTTAGAGACCTTGCAACAGCCGCAAATGCTGATGATCGGCATTCTGGTGCTGACGATCCTGCTGGCCGGCCAGACCTGGTCGTCGCACGCGCGCGTCAACAAACTGCGCGAAGAGATGGCGCTGCGGCTGCAAAAAGGCGATGCAGTCAACGCCGAAACCGGCTCGCTGGCGCGCTCGGTGCAGGAAAACACCAAGGAGCTGCAAGCCAAGGTCGCGCTGTTGGAGAGCAAGCAGCAGGAGGCGCAGAGCCAGCAACTGGCGCTGGAGCAGCTGTATCAGGATCTGTCGAAGAACCGCGACGAGTGGGCGCTGACCGAGATCGAACAAGTGCTGTCGACCGCGTCGCAGCAGCTGCAACTGGCCGGCAACGTGCCGGGCGCGCTGATCGCGCTGCAAAACGCCGACCGCAGCCTGTCGCGTTCGGACAAGCCGCAATTCATCACCATCCGCCGCGCCATCGGCCGCGACACGGAAAAACTCAAGGCCCTGCCGAGCGTCGACTCGGTCGGCGTGGCGCTGCGCCTGGACAGTGCGATCGCGCAGATCGACCTGCTGCCGATGCTGTCGGACGAAAAGCCGACGCTGCCGGCGCCGCCTGAGAAGAAAACCAAGGCCAAGGCCGGCGGCAAGGATAGCAAGCCCGCGCCGGCCCCGGCGCCGACCAGCCCGTGGCTGCAGGCGGTGCAGGACACCTGGAACGGCTGGAGCGGCGAGATGTGGACCGACGTGCGTCAACTGATCCGCGTGCGCAGCGTGGAGACGCCGGACGCGCTGATGCTGTCGCCGACGCAGTCCTATTTCCTGCGCGAGAACCTCAAGCTGCGCTTGCTGAACGCGCGCATGGCGCTGTTGTCGCGCAATGAGACGGCGTTCCGCGCCGACCTGATCGCGGCGCAGGAAGCGCTGGTCAAATACTTCGACACCCGCGCCAAGTCCACCCAGACCGTGCAGGCGCTGCTGCGCCAGGTCCAGAGCAGCAATCTCGCGATCGAGATGCCGACCCTGTCCGACAGCCTGAACGCTGTGCGCAACTACAAAGCGAAGCCCTAGTCATGCGTTTATTTCTCTGGATAGTCGCATTGATGGCCGCCGCCATCGGCATCGCCGTGACGGCGCGTTTTAATCCGGGCAATGTGGTGCTGTTCTACCCGCCGCACCGGATCGACCTGTCGCTGAACTTCTTCGTGGTGCTGCTGGCGGCGCTGTTCGTGTTCCTGTACATCCTGATCCGCGCCTTCCGCGCCACGGTCAAGATGCCGGGCAAGGTCGCCGCGTATCGCCAGCAGAAGCGCGAGCGCGACGGCAACAAGGGTCTGCGCGAAGCGCTGAAGGCCTTGTTCGAAGGCCGCTTCGGCCACGCCGAAAAAGCCGCGATGCGCGCCGCCGAATTGCAGGAAAACGCCGGCGTCGCCGCGCTGATCGGCGCCCGCGCCGCGCACCGCATGCGCCAGGGTCCGCGCCGCGACAACTGGCTGGCGCGCATCAGCGACGACAACGTCATGAAGACCGCGCGCCTGATGACGATGACCGAATTGCTGGTCGACGACCACCAGCCGGAAGCGGCGCTGGAGGCGGTGCGCGAGCTCAACACCAGCGGCACGCGCCATATCCATGCCTTGCAGATGTCGCTGAAGGCGCAGCAGCAGGCCAAGAACTGGCCGGAAGTGCTGCGCCTGGTGCGTTCGCTGGACAAGCACCGCGCGCTGCATCCGGCGCTGTCGTCGCGGCTGCGCGAGCTGGCCTACGACGACATGCTGTCCGACGGCACGCATGACGCCGAATCGCTGTTGCGGGTCTGGTCGACGGTGCCGAACGCCGATCGCATCAAGCCCTACGTCGCCTGCCGCGCCGCCACCGCCCTCAACGCGCGCGGCCTGCACGACGAAGCGCGGCTGGTGGCGGAGGAATCGCTGGCCGCCGACTGGGACGACCGCGTGGTGCGCGCCTACCGCGAGGCCGCGGCGCCGGCCGGCTCGGCCGCGCTGCTGATGCAGATCGAACATTGCGAGAAGTGGATGCACACCCGTCCGACCGACGCCGAGCTGGCGTTGACGCTGGGTTCGCTGTGCCTGAAGCAGAAGTTGTGGGGCAAGGCCCAGCGCTTCCTGGAGCAGGCCTTGTCGGACGCGTCCGATCCGCGCATGGTGCGCGAATCGCACCTGAAGCTGGCGCAGATGCACGAAGCGCTGGGGCAACAGGAAGAAGCGGCCAACCACTACCGCCAGTGCGCGCTGGCGACGATCCTCTAGCTCCGCGCTGACCCGCCGACGGCTTGAATTCCTACTTGCCGGCTGACATGGACGTGAAACAATCGATACTTACCAAGCATCGGGAGTTCGATCATGAAAGCCTCAGTCATCAAGACCATCGGCGTGGCGGCAATTTGTCTCGCCGCCAGCCTCAGCCAGGCGCAGGAGAAGCCGGCGGCTTCCAAAGCGGAGGCACAACCGACCGGCACCACCGGCGCCACGGCGTTCCAGCCCACCGGTTCCGGCAAGGCTGAAGCGGAGGCGGGGTCCGCGCAAAACGGCAACGCCGGCATGAAGGAGCAGGCCAAGCCCGGCTTCGACAACAAGCCGCCCAAAGGCGCCAAGGCTAACTGCCATCGTCCCCAAGGCGGCGTCGACGCCAGCGGCGGCGAGAACATCGCCTCATCCAGCAAAGACAATACCGCGTGCACCGGCAAAGCCGACAAGAAGTCCAAGTAATTGCCGGTTTCCAGCCTCGGGGTCAGTTGTAGCTATGCCTTCAGGCGGGGTAACTCCCGCTTGACGGATGCGGCCGCATGGAACAATCTGCCTTTACCAGCTTATCGGGAGGAAGATCATGAATGCTCCGTTGATCAAGGCCGTCGCAGCGGCCGCGCTGTGCCTTGCGGCCACCGCCGCCCCGGCGCAAGCGCCGCCCAAGGAGGTGGTGCATCCGACCGGCACCACCGGCGCGACGGCGTTCCAGCCGGACGGCTCGGGCAAGGCAGAGGCGGAGGCGGGCTCCCGGCAACTCGGTAACGCCGGCATGCAGCCGCCGGAGCGGCCCGGCTTCGACAACAAGCCTCCCAAGGGCGCCAAAGCCGATTGCCTGCGTCCGGAGGGCGGAGTGGACGCCAGCGGCGGTGAAAACATCCAGACCGCCAGCAAAGACAACACCACCTGCACCGGCAATTCCGACAAAAAAACCAGGCGCGATTAGCCGCACGCCGGTGTGGTGCGCTGCACAAGCCGGCTGGACTTCGCTATAATTGCGCGGTTAAACATTCGACAGCACCCCACAAGGAAACCCCATGAGCTTGAACAAAGTGTCTTCCGGTAAAGATTTGCCTAACGATTTCAACGTGATCATCGAAATCCCGATGAACGCCGATCCGATCAAGTATGAAGTTGACAAGGAATCGGGCGCGATCTTCGTCGATCGTTTCATGGGTACCGCGATGCACTACCCATGCAACTACGGCTACGTACCGAACACCCTGTCCGACGACGGCGACCCGGTCGACGTGCTGGTCATCACCCCGTTCCCGCTGATCCCGGGCGTGGTGGTGCGCTGCCGTCCTATCGGCGTGCTGAAGATGACCGACGAATCCGGTGAAGACGCCAAAGTCCTGGCCGTACCAGTCGACAAAGTTCTGTCGATCTACAGCCACTGGCAGAAGCCGGAAGACCTGAACGAACTGCGCCTGCGCCAGATCCAGCACTTCTTCGAGCACTACAAAGACCTGGAAAAAGGCAAATGGGTCAAGATCGACGGCTGGTACGGCCCGGAAGAAGCGAAGAAGGAAATCCTGAGCGGCGTCGCCGCCTACAACAAGGAAGCTCCGGCCGCGTAAGTATCGCGCCGGAAAGCAGAAACGCCCCGAGGGGCGTTTTTTTATGCCTCGCGCGGTTCGCCCGACGCCGCTTCGGCCTCGCGCCGCAAGCGCGACATGTATTGCGGCGTGATGCCCAGGTACGAGGCGATGGCGCGCTGCGAGATGCGCGCCTCCAGTCCCGGATACTCTTCGCGGAACGCCGCCAGCCGCTCGTGCGCCGAGGTCTCGCCGTTGGTGTAGGCGCGCTGCGCCAGACTCTGCAAGCCGTGCAGGGCGATATTCAGATGGTAGTGCTGCATCACCGGATGCTGCGCGCGCAGGTCGCAGGTCAGTTTCCAATCCAGCGTGAAGCCATGGATCGGCGTCTCGGCGACCAGGAACTGCACCGACGGCAGCCCGGTCTCACCGTTGATCAGATCGGTCAGCGTGGTGGCCGACTCGCCCTCGCGGTAAAAACGCAGCGTCACCTCGACGCCGTCGCGATTGAAGAAACCGCTGCGCGCCACGCCGCTGGACAGCCAATGCACCTGCGTCGCCGGCACGCCGGCCCGCTGCAGATACTCGCCCTTGCGGACGTGGAAAGGCCGGGCGATGGTCGCCAGCAGATCGGTAACGGCGGTGTACGACTCTTCGCTCACGTCGATGCGCCGGGTGGTGGCGGATTTGAAGCGGCTGCGTTGTTTGATAAAGTCTGAATTCATGCTTTGATTGTCACGTTCCTACAAAACCGCTCAAGGGGCATAGAGTATAGCCCGATTGAAATTGCTGTGAAGCAAACTGGTTTCATCCGACGTCAGATAGTTGACACGGATGTCATTTTACCCGCCATCACGAATCTGCGCTGAAAGCGATGCGGGCAAGCAAGGAACGTGAAGGGGTTTAGCGGGGTAGCGCGATGACCTCGCCGAGGCCGGAGTGATCGTGGCGCTTGCCGAAGACGCGCTCCAGCTCCACCTGCGCGAACTCGCCGGTGCAGTGGCCGGCGGCGACGCGCTCGATATGCCAGCGGTTCTGGAAGTTGTCGACCACCTCGGTCACCTGCTGGTCGCTCTTGTCGACCAGGTGCAGGCCGCCGACGATGGTGTAGATGCGCGGCTCGAACTGCGCCGCCGCTTCGAGGATTTTCTCGATGCCCGGATGCGAGCAGCCCACGATCAGCGCCAGGCCCTGCGGCGTCCTGATCGCCAGCGACAGTTCGTTCAGCTCCAGCGTGCCCTTGGCGTCGGACACGGTGCGCACCAGGAACAGCCCCGGCGCGATCTCCACCGATTTATCGATCAGCGTGAACTTGGTGCCGGGCCACGGCGAATCGATGGTCAGGTTTTCCGGCGGCTTGCCGTTGAAGTAGCGCAGGTCCGGCGTGATGCCGGGCGCGTTGCGCAACAGCGCCTTGGCCGCCGGTGGCGAGGGTGGCGTGCCGAAGGAGCCGGTCTCCAGCGGCGCGTAGATCTTCACCTTGGGATTTTGCTCCAGCACATAGGCCAGCCCGCCGGTGTGGTCGCCGTGGCGATGCGAGATCACCACGAAGTCCAGCGTTTTCAGGTCGATCTTCAGCTTGCGCACATTGTCGGCGAAGGTCTGGTATTGGCCGCCGGCGTCGAACAGGATGCGCTTGCCACCGTATTCGACCAGCGCCGAATATCCCCAGCCGCGTTCCAGTTCGGAAGCCTTGCCGAACGCGTCGTAGATCACGGTGACGCGGGCCGGCGCCTCCTCGGCACGAGCGATGCTCTATTTCCGCATACCGTTATCGGTTTTTTGCCGCAGCTGGATCAGCCGAACAGCTTGATCGTGGTCTTGCCGACCAGTTCCCCCTGATGGCGGGCGCCGCCGAGGTCGATCTCGCTGGGCTGGCGCTGGCCGCTGCCGCCGGCGATGGTGGTCGCGCCGTATGGACTGCCGCCGACGATTTCATCGAGCGACATCTGACCCTGGTAGCTGTACGGCAGACCAACGATGGTCATGCCGAAGTGCAGCAGGTTGGCGATGATCGAAAACAAGGTCGCCTCCTGCCCGCCGTGCTGGGTGGCGGTCGAGGTGAAGGCGCCGCCGACCTTGCCGTTCAGCGCGCCGCGCATCCACAGGCCGCCCGCCTGATCCAGAAACGCCGCCATCTGCGACGGCATGCGGCCGAAGCGGGTCGGCGCGCCGATGATGATGGCGTCATAGTCGGCCAGTTCCTCCACCTTGGCGATCGGCGCGCTTTGATCCAGTTTGAAGTGCGCGCTTTTCGCGACTTCCTCGGGTGCGGTTTCCGGCACGCGCTTGATGTCCACCGTGGCGCCGGCCGCGCGCACGCCTTCGGCCATCGCCCCGGCCATGGATTCGATATGCCCGTAGGACGAGTAGTACAACACCAGAACTTTTGCCATGACCATCTCCACATGTCGTCGATGAAAAAAACAGGCCAACGCGCATCAGGATAGGGGATTCGGGCAGCTGCGTCCTCTCGCCTATGGCCTAGTTTTCGCGGAATCGGCGTTCGCCGGGCAGCAGCGGAATCACGTGCTCGCCGATTTCTTCGAGCACGCTGCGCACCGGCCTCGGCCCCGCGCTGACGTTGATGATCACATGGGCCACGCCCATCGGCGCCAGCCGCCGCAGATACTCGATCAGCGCGCTGCGTCCGCCGCGCAGGCCGAGCGGGATCGCTTGCGCCGCCGCGCCGGGATCTTCAAGCAGGTCCAGATTCAACGATTGCAGGAAGGGCTTGGCGACGCCGTTGCCGCGCTCGGCCAGGGCCTGCTGCCATAAGCCGATGCGTCCCGCCTGGCGTTCCTCTTCGCGATGGTACGAGGCCCAGCCGTCGGCGTTGGCGGCGATCCACTGCAGCGACTGGCGCGAGGTGCCGACGCCGATCATCGGGATCCGCGTGCCTGCGCGCGGCAGGATCTCGTGGCCGTTCGTATGCGCCAGCAGCGCCGCATGGGCCTCGGCGTCCGGGCTCAGCGCGGCGCGCACGATGTGCCAGGCGTCGCGGTACAGCGTGGCGGAATCGGCGACGTCCTTGCCGAAGGCGGCGAATTCGGCCGGCCGGTCGCCCGATCCCAGTCCCAGGATGAACCGTCCGCCCGAGATGCGGTCCAGCGACAGCGCGGCTTTCGCCAGGTGCAAAGGATGCCGCAACGGCAGCACCGCCGCCGCCGTGCCGATGGCGATGCGCTCGGTCGCGCCGGCCAGCATCGCCAGCCAGACGAACGGATCGTCCAGCGCGCTAACGTTGCCCTCCTGCTCGATCATCAAGGGCACGTCGCGGGTCCACAGCGCCGCGAAGCCTTGCGCCTCGGCGATGCGCGCCAGCGCCTGCGCCTGCCCGGGATCGGCGGGCGCGGCGGCCGGCATCGGCGCCGGCGTCATCAGCCCCAGCGTCAGGCCGGATTGCAATACGTCGGCATAGGCGCGGTTGAAGCCTGGGGCAACGGCAAGCTGGTTCATGGGCAGTCCTTTCGTGGTACACTTTTTCTATCTGCCGGATGGTAGAAATTATGCGAAACTTTAAATGAGGTAATACGATGAGCCCGAACGCGAGAGAAGCCATCCTGGCCGCCGCCAAGACCACCGCCCAAGCGCGTGGCTACAACGGCTTGAATTTCCGTGAACTGGCGGCCGAGGTGGGCATCAAGGGTGCGAGCATCTATTACCACTTCCCGAGCAAAGCCGATCTGGGCGTCGCCGTGGCGCGGCGCTACTGGGAGGACGCGGCGGCGGTCTTGGAGGAAATCTCCGCCGCCAACCCGGACCCGGCCAGCTGCCTGCGCCAGTTCCCGGCGACGTTCCGCAAAGCGCTGGAGAATGATAACCGCATCTGCCTGTGCAGTTTCATGGCCGCCGAATATGACGAGCTGCCCGACGCGGTGAAGCAGGAAGTGCAGACCTTCGCCGACGTGAACGTGGCCTGGCTGAGTAAGGTCCTGTCCACGCCCGGCATCATCGGCGCCAAGGAAAGCGAAGCGCGCGCCCGCGCCATCTTCGCCGCCGTCGCCGGCGCGCAATTGATGGCGCGCAGCCGCGCCGACATCGCGCTGTACGACGCGCTCATCGACAACTATCGCGCGGCGGGGCTGTTGCCGGCCTGATCCTTAGATATTCGGACGCAGGTCGCGCACCGGACTGGCGGCCTCCAGCAACGCGGCCAGATGCAGGATGGTCGATTCGGCGAACCATTTCGACACCAGCTGCACCCCGATCGGCAGCCCGTCGCGGCTGGTGCCGAAGCGGATCGACAACGCCGGCAGGCCGGTTACGTTGAACGGCACCGTGGCGGCCATGACCTGCAGCGCCGAGACGGACTGGCCGTTGATGACGATTTCCGACAAGCCATGCGCGTGCGCCGGAATCGGCAGCACCGGGCAGAGCAGGGCGTCGTAGCGCTGGAAGTATTCCGCGAAGCCATCCCGCAAGCGGTCGGTCGCCTGCTCGGCGTCGAGGAAGTCGGCCATCGGGGTGTCGGGCGTGGCCAGCATATCCCTGGAAATCCGGAACATCTGGTCTTCGTGGCCGGCGGTCGCTTCGCGGAACGCCGGTTTCATCTCCATCACATGCACCCGCTTGAACACCTCCAGGCTATTGTCCCGCTCCAGCGCCGGGATGCGTACCGGCTCCACGATGACGCCAGCGCCATGCAGCGCCTCGGCCGCCGCCTGCACGGTGGCCGCGACTTCGGGGTCGATCGGCCCGAAGCCGGGCTCGACCAGCCAGCCCACGCGCAGCGGCCGGTCCGGCGCCGCGCCGACGCCGGCGTCGAAGGATAGCGGACTGGTGGAGTATCCATCGGCGCCGTCCGGCCCGGCGAGCAGCGAATAGGCCAGGGCGATATCGCGCACGCTGCGGGCCATCGGGCCGACGTGCCAGTAGCGGCGGGGCGCCCGCGACCAGACTCCGGTCATCGGTATGCGGCCGTGCGTGGCCTTCAGGCCGATGATGCCGGTCTGCGCGGCCGGGCCGCGTATCGAGATCGCGAGGTCGCTGCCCAGACCGAATGGCGACAGTCCGGCGGCGATGGCCGCCGACTCGCCGCCGCTCGAACCGCCGGGCGTGCGGTCGAGATTCCATGGATTGTTCGACCTGCCACTAAGTAGGTTGTCGGTTTCAGTCGAATACGAGAATTCCGGCAGATTGGTCTTCGCCAGCAGGATCGCGCCGGCGTTCCGAAGGCGCGCGACGCTGGTGGCGTCGGCGTCCGGGATGCGGCCACGGAAGATCGGGGAGCCGCGTTGCGTCAGGACGCCTGCGGTGTCGATCGAATCCTTGGCCGTGAACGGCACGCCGTGCAGCGGGCCCAGTTCGGCGCCCGACATCAACGCCGCCTCCGCCGCGCGCGCTGCGGCAAGGGCGCCGTCCGCCACCGCGACGATCGCGTTCAGCTTGGGATCGACCGCCGCGATGCGGTCGAGGTGGGCCTGCATGACTTCAACCGGGGATAGCTCGCGCTTGCGGATCAGCTCGGCCAGTTTGGTGGCGTCGTAAAAAATGATGTCGTTACTCATGGAAACCTCTCAATTAGTCAGTTTTAGAAAACTACCTGTCACTTGGTAGGTTGGAGTATAGCGGCTGTCTATCCTTTGTCAACACTAATTTTTACGCTTCGCGGGTGGTCAGCACGCGGTCGATCAGGCCGTATTCGACGCCTTGGCTGGCGGACATGAAGTGATCGCGGTCCATGTCCTGTTCGATCCGCGCCAGCGTCTGGCCGCTGCGTTCGGCGTACAGGGTGTTGAGGCGGTGGCGCAGGTACAGCACCTCGCGCGCCTGGATTTCGATGTCGGCCGCCTTGCCCTGGGCGCCGCCGTGCGGCTGGTGGATCATCAGGCGGGCGTTGGGCAGGGCGTAGCGCTTGCCGGCCGCGCCGGCCGCCAGCAGGAAGGAACCCATGCTGGCGGCGAGGCCGGTGCACAACGTCGACACGTCCGGCTTGATGAATTGCATCGTGTCGTAGACCGCCAGCCCGGCGTACACCGAGCCACCCGGCGAATTGATGTACAGTGAAATATCCTTGTCGGGATTTTCGGATTCCAGGAACAGCATCTGCGCGACGATCAGGTTGGCCGATTGTTCGGTCACTTCGCCGACCAGGAAAATCACGCGCTCTTTCAGCAGGCGCGAGTAAATATCGAAGGCGCGTTCGCCGCGCGCGGTCTGTTCGATGACGGTGGGGACCAGGCCCAGTCCCATTGGATTCGAAGTCATGCTTGTCCTTGTCGGTTGATGGAGATATTTCCATCCGCATGACGTTTGCGAGGCGGCGCCGTGTGACAATAAAAAAATATTTCGCCGGCGTGTCACATCCGCGCGGCGCCCAGCGTCAAGTGGCACCAGCACCCATAGGAGATTCGCGATGCCGCACACCACCGATACCGACGGCGCCTTGTTCGAACGGCTGCGCCCTCGCCTGAAGGCGATCAGCTGCCGCATCGTCGGCAGCGAGGCGGAGGCCGAGGACGTCGTGCAGGACTGTTTTTTGAAGTGGCAATCCGCCGATCAGGCGGCGCTGACAACGCCGGCGGCCTGGCTGACCACGGTGGTGCAGCATCAGTCGGTCGATCGTCTGCGCAGACGCGCCCGCGATGCGCTGGCGGCGCGGACCGCGATGGAGTTGGCGCCCGAGCTGTCGCCCGCACCGCCGGAGCAGGGTTTGCTGCGGCGTGGCGAGTTGGGCGAGGGGCTGGCGCGTTTGCTGGCGTGCCTGTCACCGGCCGAGCGGCTGGCGCTGGTGCTGCATGACGTTTTCGAATTTGAACATGCCGAAGTCGCCAAGGCGCTCGGCACCAGCAGCGTGAACGCGCGTCAATACCTGGCGCGTGCCCGGCGCCGACTGCGCCAGCACGAGACCGGCGCCAAGGGCGATGCCGCCGCCGCCAAGGCCGACGCCGGTGCGGGCGCCAAAGCCCACGCCGCGTCCGCCGCCGCCGGCGTTGCTTCCGCCTCCGCCGAGACGCCGCTGAGCGAGAAGCTGTGCCGTGACCGCCTGCGCCGCTTCCAGGCCGCCATCAATGGCCTGGACCTGGCGGCGATGCTGACGCTGCTTGCCGATGAGCAGCCGATGTCGGTGGTTGCCGCGCCGCGCGTCCCGCCCCGTCTGCGGATCCGCGCCGGCGCCTGCGCCAACGACGCGTGGTATCGCGTGGTACTGGCCGCGTAGGTATTCAGCGCGACTGTGTCGCCACCTTCAATCCCAGCGAAATGAAGATCCCGCCGATCATTTTGTTTTGCCAACGTGCCAGCCATCCAAGCCGCTTGACCAACCTGCCGAGCGGACGAATGGCCAGCACGATCAAGGTGGTGTACGCCGCGCTCATCGCGACGAAAATCAGGCCCAGCACGGCGAATTGCAGGAAGCTCGACCCCTGTTGCGGATGGACGAATTGCGGCAGGAAGGCAAGGAAGAACAAGGCCGTTTTCGGATTCAATAATTCGGCCGGGATCGCCAGCAGGAACGCCTTTCCGGCGCTGACCGGCGCCACCGTCGGCCGCGTCGGCGCCGCAGGCGGAGCGCGCAGCGCGGCGACGCCCAGGTAGATCAGATACGCCGCACCGGCGAACTTGACCACGTTGAACGCCAGCGCCGAGGTCATCAACAGCGCCGACAAGCCCGCCGCCGCGCACAGCGTGTGGATGAAATCCCCGGCCGCGATGCCAAGACCGGTAAGGATGCCGGTCCTCCTGCCGCCTTGCAGCGTTCGCGTGAAGACGAGCAGGACCGCCGGCCCGGGAATCAGGAACAGGCCAAGTACCACCAATATGAAGGTGGTGAGCGTTGCGACATCAAACATGTGCTTTCCTCGGTGTGTACGGAAAGACGAATATAGCAGGAAGCGCCGCTCAGGTTTGCAGCCAGTCCAGAAACGCTCTCAGGTGGGCCGGCTTGTCGGCGTCCAGCGGCACCAGCGCGTAATAGGTCGATCCGGGCGCGCGCAGCTCGGGGAACGGCGCCAGCAGCCGGCCGGCGGCGACGTCGCTGTCCAGCGTGGGGAAAGGGCCGATGCCGAAGCCGAGGCCGTCGATCACCGCCTGCAAGGTGACGAAGAAATGGTCGAAACGCGTGGTGCGGCGGGCGCGCATGGCCGGCATGCCGGCGACTTCCAGCCAGGCCTCCCAGTCGCCGGGCCGGGTTTCGGTCGCTAGCCAGGTGTGGTCCGCCAGTTGGGCCGCCGTCTTGGCGCCGGCCCGCTGCGACAGCTCCGGACTAGCAATCACCGTGTTCGATTCGCTGAACAACGGCCACGCCTGGAACTGGCCGCCGCCAGGCACATGCCGACGGATGGCGAGGTCGAAGCTGCCTTTGAAGCCGGGTTCGGTGGAGAGCACGGTCGATACGCGCACGTCGACGTCGGGGTTGGCCTCGGCGAACGACGCCAGCCGTGGAATCAGCCAGCGCATCGCCAGCGTCGCCGCCGCGCTGACGCGGATCACGTTGCGGTGCCTGCTCTTGCCGTAACGCTCGGCCGCGTCGGCGATGTGGTCGAAGGAGGCGCTAATCTCCCGCGCCAGCGCGCGTGCGTGCGGCGTCGCGGCCATGCTTTGCCCGTCGCGCGCGAACAGCGGCTGGCCGAGCCAATCCTCCAGGATCGCGATGTGCCGGCTGACCGCGCCGTGGGTCAGGTTCAGCTCGCGCGCGGCCGCCGAATAGCTGCCGGCGCGGGCGGCGACTTCGAACACGCGCAAGGCGTTCAACGGGGGTAGTTTTTGCCGCATATGTCAGCTTTTCGCACAGGTACTGTCAGTTATATTCGGTTGTGTGAGGATTTTATTCATCATACCCTGATGGCGATGGAACGACAGGGCGGTGGCGATGACTGATTTTCTGATTGTGCTGTGGGGCTTTGCGGCCGGCTTGTTGAGCGGGGTGGTCGGCACCGGATCGTCGATCGCGCTGATGCCGGTGCTGGTGGTCTGCTACGGTCCCCGGCAGGCGGTGCCGATCATGGCGATCGGCGCGGTGATGGGCAATCTGGGCAAGATCTTCGCGTGGTGGGATCGCCTGGACCTGCGCGCCTGCGGCGCCTACAGCAGCACCGCCGTGCCGGGCGCGGCGCTCGGCGTGCACACCCTGCTGACCTTGCCGGCACGGGTGGTCGATGTGTCGCTTGGCGTGTTCTTCCTCGCGATGATCCCGGCGCGCCGCTGGCTGGCGACGCGCGACGTCAAGTTCAGCCGCGCGCATCTGGCGCTGATCGGCGGCCCGGTCGGCTTTCTCACCGGCTTGGTGGTGTCCACCGGTCCGATCACGGTGCCGGTGTTCACCGCCTACGGGCTGGCGCATGGCGCCTTCCTCGGCACCGAGGCGGCGGGATCGCTGGCGGTCTACGGCACCAAGATCGTCGCCTTCCAGCAATTCGGCGCGCTGCCGGCCAGCGTCGTCATGCAGGGTTTGATGGTGGGTGCGGCGCTGATGATGGGCTCGATCTGCGCCCGGCCGGTGGTGGCGCGCATGACCGTATCGACTTTTCGCACGCTGGTCGATGGCCTGATGCTGGCGTCCGGCGGCTCGTTGCTTTGGGTGGCGTGCTTCAGCCGTTCGCCTTGAATGGCGCGTGGTCCGCCAGTTCATCGATGTAGTCGTCCATGGCGGCCGTTTCCTGTTGCAGGAAGTCGGCGATGGCGTCGGCGAAGCGGGGATCGGCGATCCAGTGCGCCGACCAGGTCGGGGTCGGCACCAGGCCGCGCGACATCTTGTGCACGCCCTGGGCGCCGCCCTCGAACTTCTCGATACCGTGGCGGATGCAGTATTCGATCGATTGCACGTAGCAGGTTTCGAAGTGCAGGCCGGAGACGAACTCGGTGGTGCCCCAGTAGCGGCCGTACATGACGTTGCCGCCGACCAGGTTCAGCGCCACCGCGACCGGTGCGCCGTCGCGCTCGGCCAGCACGATCATCAGGCTGTCCGGCGTTTGCGCCAGGATGCGTTCGAAGAACGCGTACGACAGATAGGGCTTGGAAAAATGCGCCTCATACGTCAGCACATAGCATTCATAGAAAAAGCGCAGCACGTCGCTGCTGATCTGCGTGCCGGCCAGGTGGCGGAAGCTGATGCCGGCGTCGAGCACGCGGCGCCGGTCCTGCTTGACCTTTTTGCGCTTCTCCATCTTCAGGCTGGCGAGGAAGGCATCGAAATCGGCGTAGCCGGCGTTCTCCCAGTGGAATTGCACGCCTTCGCGCAGCATGTAGCCGGCCTCGGCCAGCGCCTGGCGATCGCGCTCGCCGGGGAACAGCACGTGCAGCGACGAGGCATCCAGCTGCCGCGCCACCTGCACCGCCGCGCGCGCCAGCAGCACGCGGTCGGCGTCGTCGGCGGCCAGCAGGCGGTCGCCGGTCACCGGCGTGAACGGAATCGCCGACAGCAGCTTGGGGTAGTAGGCGATGCCGTGGCGGTGGAAGGCGTCGGCCCAGGCGTGGTCGAACACGTATTCGCCCCGGCTGTGCGCCTTCAGGTACAGCGGCATGGCGCCGACCAGCACCCCGGCGCGGCGCATCGTCAGGAAGCGCGGCGACCAGCCGGTGCGGTCGGAGGCGCAGCGGGTGTCGTGCAGCGTGTGCAGGAAGGTATGGCTCAGGGTCGGGTTGTCGCCGGCCAGCGCCTGCCATTCCTCCGGCGTCACGCTGTCCAGTGTATCGATGATCGTCAACTCCGCTTCCGCCACGCCCGCCTCCAGCCACTTGATGTAGCCGCAAGTCTAGCTTATCTGGCGATGTTTCGTCGGCGACAAGGAAAACCGGCGCCGTGCGATAATTCCTTTTTGTTCGTTCCTCCGCAGGCGAGAGATTTCACATGGCCCACAACTTCCATAATCTGTACACCCATGACTTCGCCCGCGTCGCCGTCGCGGCGCCGGTTTGCCGCATCGCCGACCCGGCCTACAACGCGGCGCAAACCATCGAGCTGGCCGAACAGGCGGCCGCCCAGGGCGCGGCGCTGGTGGCGTTTCCCGAGCTGGGCCTGTCGGCCTACACCTGCGACGATCTGTTCCACCAGCGCGCCTTGCTGGATGGCGTGCTCGACGGACTCGACGCCATCGTCGCCGCCTCCGCCGAGTGGAAGATGGCGGTGGTGGTCGGCGCGCCGCTGCGGGTCGAGCATCAGCTGTACAACTGCGCGGTGGTGATCGCCGGCGGCCAGATCCAGGGCGTGGTGCCGAAGAGCTACCTGCCCAACTACGGCGAGTTCTACGACGCGCGCCAGTTCTCCAGCGGCGACTACGCGGTCGCCACCGAGATCGACCTGCTCGGCGAGCGCGTCCAGTTCGGCTCCGGCCTGCTGTTCGAGGTGGCCGATCTGCCGCTGTTCAAATTCCACGTCGAGATCTGCGAGGATGTGTGGGTGCCGATTCCGCCGTCGTCGTTCGCCGCGCTGGCCGGCGCCACGGTGCTGGTCAATCTGTCGGCGTCGAACGCGCTGGTGGGCAAGGCCGGCTACCGCAACCAGCTGGTGTCGCAGCAATCGGCGCGCTGCATCTCCGCCTACCTGTACACCTCGGCCGGCGGTGGCGAATCGACCACCGACCTGGCGTGGGACGGGCAGGGCGTGATCTGCGAGAACGGGGAGCTGCTGGCCGAAGCCAAGCGCTTCGTCGACGAGCCGACGCTGACCTTCGCCGACATCGACCTGGAACGCCTGTCGCGCGAGCGCATGCGCATGAACACCTTCGCGCAATCGGTGCAGCGCCACGCCGGCGAGGTCGGCAAGTTCCGCACCGTGTTCTTCCAGCTGGAGATCGACCGCGAACAGGCGCTGGCGCTGAAGCGCTGCGTCGAACGCTTCCCTTATGTGCCGGCCGATGCGCGTCGCCGCGACGAGCGCTGCAACGAGGTGTACAACATCCAGGTGCAGGCGCTGGCGCAGCGCCTGACCAGCAGCGGCCTGAAGAAAGTGGTGATCGGCGTCTCCGGCGGCCTCGATTCGACGCACGCGCTGCTGGTCTGCGCGCGCGTGATGGACAAGCTGAAGCTGCCGCGCACGAACATCCTGGCCTACACCATGCCCGGCTTCGCCACCAGCGACCGTACGCTGAAGCAGGCGCACGCGCTGATGAAGCTGGTCGGCTGCTCGGCGCAGGAAATCGACATCCGCCCGAGCTGCGTGCAGATGCTGAAGGATCTGAACCATCCGTACGCCGAGGGCCGGGAACAGTACGACATCACCTTCGAAAACGTGCAGGCCGGCGAGCGCACCAACCATCTGTTCCGCCTGGCGAACCACCACGGCGGGCTGGTGATCGGCACCGGCGACCTGAGCGAGCTGGCGCTGGGCTGGTGCACCTACGGCGTCGGCGACCACATGTCGCACTACAACGTCAACGCCAGCGTGCCGAAGACGCTGATTTCGCATCTGGTGCGCTGGGTGGCCGAGTCCGGCGTCATCGGCCGCAACGATGCGCAGGTGCTGCTCGACATCCTCGGCACCGAGATCAGCCCCGAGCTGGTGCCGGGCACCGCCGAGGGCCAGCCGGAGCAGCGCACCGAGAGTACCATCGGCCCGTACGAGCTGCAGGACTTCAACCTGTACTACGTGCTGCGCTTCGGCTTCGCGCCGTCCAAGGTGGCGTTCCTGGCGCTGTCGGCGTGGAAGGACAAGGAGCTGGGCCGCTGGCCGGACGGCGACCACGTCACCCGCAACCAGTACGACCTGGGGGCGATCAAGAAGAACCTGGGCATCTTCCTGGACCGCTTCTTCCGTACCAGCCAGTTCAAGCGCAGCTGCGTGCCGAATGCACCGAAGGTGGGCAGCGGCGGCTCCTTATCGCCGCGCGGCGACTGGCGCGCGCCGAGCGATGCGCAAAGCGTTGTATGGTTGGAAGAATTGCGCTCCATTCCGGTGCACGATTGAAGGATTTCGCGTCGACACGCAGACGTACATGGACAGCGCGCGCGCGTCGATTACAATACGATGGATGGCTAGCGGTTCGCCCGGCTACAGATTTTCGATTTATATATAAGGAGAAGTCATGAAACAGATTACCGCTGTGATCAAGCCGTTCAAACTGGACGAGGTGCGTGAAGCACTGGCTGAGGTCAACGTTACCGGCCTGACCGTTACTGAAGTCAAAGGCTTCGGCCGCCAGAAGGGTCATACCGAGCTGTATCGTGGCGCCGAGTACGTGGTCGACTTCCTGCCGAAGGTGAAAGTCGAAGTGGTCGTCGACGACGGCGTCGCTGAAACGGTGGTGGACGCCATCATCAAGGCCGCCCGCACCGGCAAGATCGGCGACGGCAAGATCTTCGTGCAGAACGTGGAGCAGGTGATCCGCATCCGCACCGGCGAGACCGGGCCGGACGCGGTGTAAGCCCGTATCGCTGTCTATTGAATGCCGGCCTAGCCGGCATTTTTTTTAGCGGTGGTTGCCGATGCGCAGGTCGAATTTCCAGGTCACCAGCCGCACCACGGTGATGAAGGCGGCGCTGGCCCACAGCGCGAAGTCGTCGGAGACGTCGGTGTATTGCAGGCCGATGTACATCCAGCAGCCGAAGAAGGCGCAGATGGCGTAGGGTTTGCCGTCGCGGAACACCATCGGCACCTCGTTGCAGACGATATCGCGCAGCACCCCGCCGAAGATGCCGGTGATGACGCCCATCATCGAGGCGATGAACAACGGCATATGCGCCGCCTGCGCCTGCGATACGCCGGCCACCGCGAACAGCCCGAGGCCGATGGCGTCGGCGATGACGATCAGGCGTTCCGACAGGATCTGGCGCAGCGTGCGCATCAGCGGTACGGCGATCAGCGCCAGCACGAAGATCAGGATCGCGTATTCCTGGTGCATGACCCAGAACAGCGGGCGCCGGTCGAGCAGGATGTCGCGCAGCGTGCCGCCGCCGAACGCGGTGATGAAGGCGACCGTGAACACGCCGACGATGTCCATCCGTTTGCGGCGTGCTTCCACGAATCCGGAAAACGCGCCCACCAAAATCGCCACGATTTCAATAATGGTGATGAGGGAGACGTGGACCGGGACGTGCTTCATGTAGGCATAAGGACAAAGTTGCAATGTCCGTAGGTTAACATGGGGGATACGTGAAGTGTAACTTTGTTGCGCGCTTGTACCCCTCCACCGTCAGAGGGGTCAGACCCCTGCGGGGTCTGACCCCGGTGGTCCGCGCCGTGCGGGTTTAGCGCGTGGGACGCAAGGCGGCGCGCAGCAGTACGATCAGCGCGCCTTCGCCGCCTTCCGAGGCGCGGGCCTGGCAGAAGGCGACCACTTCCTCCTTCTGCACCAGCCAGCTGTGCACCATCGACTTCAGTACCGGCTCCTGGCTCTTGGAGCCGAAGCCGCGGCCGTGGATCACGCACACGCAGCGGTGGTTGCGCATCGCCGACTTGCGCAGGAAGTCGCCGATGGCGTCGCGCGCGGCGTCGCGCCGCAGGCCGTGCAGGTCGAGCTCGTCCTGCACCGGCCAGTGGCCCTTGCGCAGCCGCTTCATCACGTCCTGGCCGACACCGGGGGCGGTGTAGTTCAGCGCCGGATCTTCCTCCAGGTAGTGATCGACTTCGAACAGGTCCGACAGCGACTCGCGCAACACCAGCGCGTCGTCCTCGGCCTGCGACAGCTTGCGCGCCGGCGCGGCGGCCGGGGCCGCCGTCTTCGGCAGCTGCGGCACATAGCGGTCGGAGACCGGCATGCGCTTCACGCCGCCCAGGCTGGACTGGAAGATGTTCGCCTCAACCGCCTGCACCTTCTCGCGCTTGACGCGCTCCGCCTCTTCGGCGGCGCGCGTGTCGGCCTGCTCCTTGAGCTGCCTGGCCAGCGATTTCAGGTCGGCGAAGTCTTTCAGTCCCACGTGCTTACTCCTGGCCTTCGAGGTAGCGCTGGGCGTCCAGCGCGGCCATGCAGCCGGTGCCGGCGCTGGTGATGGCCTGGCGGTAGATATGGTCCTGCACGTCGCCGGCGGCGAACACGCCCGGCGCGCTGGTCGCGGTGGCCATGCCTTCGGTGCCGGTCTTGGTCTTGATGTAACCGTTGTGCATGTCCAGCTGGCCTTCGAAGATGCCGGTGTTCGGCTTGTGGCCGATGGCGACGAACAGGCCGTGCACGGTCACGTCGGTGACCGCGCCGGTCTCGGTCGACTGGATCTTGACGCCGGTGACGCCGCCGTCGTCGCCCACCACTTCCTGCAAGGTGTGGTTGTACTTGATCTCGACCTTGCCTTCGGCGACCTTGGCGTTCAGGCGGTCGATCAGGATGGCTTCGGCGCGGAACTTGTCGCGGCGGTGGATCAGCGTGACCTTGGTGGCGATGTTCGACAGGTACAGCGCTTCCTCGACGGCGGTGTTGCCGCCGCCGATGACGGCCACTTCCTGGCCGCGATAGAAGAAGCCATCGCAGGTGGCGCAGGCCGACACGCCTTTGCCCATGAACGCTTGCTCCGACGGCAGGCCCAGGTACTGCGCCGAGGCGCCGGTGGCGATGATCAGCGAGTCGCAGGTGTATTCGTGGCTGTCGCCGACCAGGCGCATCGGTCGCTCGGCCAGGTGCACGGTGTGGATGTGGTCGAAGACGATGTCGGTGTTGAAACGTTCCGCGTGTTGCAACAGACGCTGCATCAGGTCCGGGCCTTGCACGCCCAGCGGGTCGCCGGGCCAGTTTTCCACGTCGGTGGTGGTCATCAGCTGACCGCCTTGCTCGACGCCGGTCACCAGCATCGGCTTCAGGTTGGCGCGGGCGGCGTAGACGGCGGCGCTGTAGCCGGCGGGGCCGGAGCCGAGAATGAGTACGCGAGCGTGTTTGGGAGTGGTCATGGCAGGCTTCTGTGAGTGTTGGATTAATCCGAATTTGGGGGCGTTTGCGTGGTCGGCAAGGGTCACAATTAGGATGCAACTATTGCATTCACGCAGGCAATACAAGATTATAGTGCAAGCAGCGCATCAGGATGAATCGTCGGGCCTGTTGGAGGCCATATGGCTTAGAATAGCCGTATCTGAATATTTCCTGACCGATAACATTGCAACACCTTAATTCCTATGAGTAGTAAAAAAGTTCAGGAACGCGTCCCAAGAGCGAGTTCCGCCGCCTCCGCCGCGGCGTCTTCGTCCGCCTATACCCGCACCCCGACCGAGCGCCAGCCGCTGCCCAACCGGGTGGTGCGCCTGTTGTCGGAAGCGCGCTGGCTGGCGCTGGCCGTGCTGGGCGTGTATTTCGTGCTGATCCTCGCCAGCTACACCAAGACCGATCCCGGCTGGTCGCATGAGACGCTGGTGCCCAAGGTCGCCAATATGGGCGGCCGCGCCGGCGCCTGGTTGTCGGACCTGTTGTTGTACATTTTCGGCATCTCGGCCTGGTGGTGGGCGTTTTGCCTGCTGCGGCTGGTGTGGCAGGGCTATCGCCGGCTGACGCAGAAATTCGTCATGTCGAAGGAGCCGGATCCGGAACATGCGCAGGAACCGCTGATCCGCGCGATCGGCTTCGTGCTGCTGTTCATCGGCAGCGTCGGGCTGGAGTTCCTGCGCCTGCGCACGCTGACCAGCCACGCGCAACTGCCGCGCACCTCGGGCGGCGTGCTGGGCGAGATGATCGGCCATTCGGCGCATGTCGCCTTCGGCTTCACCGGCGCGACGCTGCTGCTGTTGCTGCTGTTCGGCCTGGGTTTCAGCCTGTTCTTCCATGTCTCGTGGCTGGCGCTGGCCGAACGCATCGGCGGCGGCATCGAGCTCGCCATCGACTGGTTCGTGCAGCGCTACCAGTATCGCGAGGATCGCCGCCAGGGCGAGGTCGCGGCGGTCAAGCGCGAGGAGGTGGTGGTCATCGAGCGCGCCAAGCACGTCGAGAAGCATCCGGTGGCGGCGCCGCCGGTCAAGATCGAGCCGCAGGTGGTCACCGTGGTCAAGTCGGAGCGGGTCGAGAAGGAGCGCCAGGCCAATCTGTTCCAGGATCTGAGCGGCGACAGCCGGCTGCCGGCCTTGTCGCTGCTGGACGAGGCGGCCGAGGTGCAGGAAACCGTGTCGATCGAGACGCTGGAATTCACCAGCCGCCTGATCGAGAAGAAGCTGTCGGATTTCGGCGTCGAAGCCAAGGTGGTGGCGGCGTATCCGGGCCCGGTCGTTACTCGCTACGAGATCGAGCCGGCCACCGGCGTCAAGGGCAGCCAGATTGTCGGCCTGGCGCGCGACCTGGCGCGTTCGCTGTCGCTGACCTCGATCCGCGTGGTCGAGACCATCCCCGGCAAGAACTACATGGCGCTGGAGCTGCCGAATCCGAAGCGCCAGATCGTGCGCCTGAGCGAGATCGTCGGCTCCAAGGTCTACAACGACAATCCGTCGCCGTTAACGGTCGCGCTGGGCAAGGACATCGCCGGCAAGGCCGTGGTGGCCGACCTGGCCAAGATGCCGCACTTGCTGGTGGCGGGTACCACCGGCTCGGGTAAATCGGTGGGTATCAACGCCACCATCCTGTCGCTGCTGTACAAGTCCGATCCAGCCGACGTGCGCATGATCCTGATCGATCCGAAGATGCTGGAGATGTCGGTCTACGAAGGCATCCCGCACCTGCTGGCGCCGGTGGTGACCGACATGCGCCAGGCCGGCCACGCGCTGAACTGGGCGGTCAACGAGATGGAGCGGCGCTACAAGCTGATGTCCAAGCTGGGCGTGCGTAACCTGGCCGGCTACAACGCCAAGATCGCCGAAGCCAAGAAGCGCGAGGAACACATCCCGAATCCGTTCAGCCTGACGCCGGATTCGCCGGAGCCGCTGGAAAAACTGCCGACCATCGTCATCATCATCGACGAGCTGGCCGACCTGATGATGGTGGTCGGCAAAAAGGTCGAGGAGCTGATCGCGCGGATCGCGCAAAAGGCGCGCGCCGCCGGCCTGCACTTGATTCTGGCGACGCAGCGTCCATCTGTGGATGTGATCACCGGCCTGATCAAGGCGAACATCCCGACCCGGATCGCATTCCAGGTATCGTCCAAGATCGACTCGCGGACCATTCTGGACCAGATGGGCGCGGAGGCGCTGCTCGGCATGGGCGACATGCTGTACATGCCGCCTGGGACCGGCCTGCCGGTGCGGGTGCACGGCGCCTTCGTTTCCGATGACGAGGTGCACCGCGTGGTCAAGCATTTGAAGACCACCGGCGAGCCGGACTACATCGATGGCATCCTCGAAGGCGGCACGCTGGAAGGCGAGGGCGGCGCGGCCGGCGGCGAGGCCGGCGAAGCGGGCGGCGAGGCCGATCCGATGTACGACCAGGCGGTGCAGGTGGTGTTGAAGAATCGCCGCGCCTCGATCTCGCTGGTGCAGCGTCATCTGCGCATCGGCTACAACCGCGCGGCGCGTTTGCTGGAACAAATGGAAAATAGCGGCGTGGTGTCGAGCATGCAATCGAACGGCAACCGCGAGATTCTGGTGCCGGCCGCCAGTGCGGAATAATAAAAGGATAAACAGTATGACTCGTTTCAAAAGTATCGTGGCGCTGAGCGCCGGCCTGCTGATCGCCGGCTTCGCCCAGGCCAGCGCGCTGGAGCAGTTCAAGTCCTTCGTGGCGTCGACCAAGGCGGCCAAGGGCGAGTTCGTCCAGCGCCAGGTCAAGAACACCAACGGCGAGGCGCCGAAAGTGTCGACGCCGGCCTCGGGCACCTTCATGTTCGCCCGTCCAGGCAAGTTCATCTGGACCTATGTGAAGCCCTACGAGCAGGTGCTGCAGGCGGACGGCGACAAGCTGTACATCTTCGACAAGGACTTGAACCAGGTCACCGTGAAGAAGCTGGGCGATGCGCTGGGCTCGTCGCCGGCGGCGATCCTGTTCGGCAGCAATGACCTGGAAAAGAACTTTACGTTGTCAGAGGGTGGTGCGAAGGATGGCCTGGAATGGCTGAAAGCTGTGCCAAAAGCCAAGGACACCGCCTTCGAGCAAATCACCATCGGCCTGCGCAACGGTTTGCCGGAAGCGATGGAGTTGAAGGATTCGTTCGGCCAGACCTCGGTGCTGTCGTTCAAGGGTATCGAGAAAAATCCGGCGCTGACTGCGACAAGTTTTAAATTTGTCATGCCGAAGGGCGCGGACGTATTCAATAATTAATCCGGTAGTTTCGGGTTTCGACGCCGCAGCTGCGACGCTGCGGCGTTTTTCTATTTAAGATCATGGCAGATTTATTCACCACCGAACCGCGCCAGCCGCTGGCCGAAGCCCTGCGTCCCAAGACGCTCGACGACGTCGTCGGCCAGCATCACCTGCTGGGGCCGGGCAAGCCGTTGCGCCTGGCGTTCGAGTCGGGCCAGCCGCATTCGATGATTTTGTGGGGCCCGCCCGGCGTCGGCAAGACCACGCTGGCGCGGCTGACCGCCAACGCCTACGAGTGCGAGTTCATCGCGCTGTCGGCGGTGTTCTCGGGCGTCAAGGATATCCGCGCCGCGATGGAGCAGGCGCAGCACAACCTCGACATGGGCAAGCACACCATTCTGTTCGTCGACGAGATCCACCGCTTCAACAAGTCGCAGCAGGACGCCTTGCTGCCGTATGCGGAATCGGGGCTGGTGACGCTGATCGGCGCCACCACCGAGAATCCCTCGTTCGAGGTCAACTCGGCGCTGCTGTCGCGCTCGCAGGTGTATGTGCTGAAGTCGTTCGATGAGGCCGAGCTGAAGCAGCTGGTCGACAAGGCGCGCGCCAAGGTGTTGACGCATCTGGAATTCGACGACGCCGCCATCGACACGCTGATCGGTTACGCCGACGGCGACGGCCGCCGCCTGCTGAATTTGCTGGAGCAGACCAGCATGGCCGCCAACGCCGCCAAGACCAACAAGATCACCGCCGAGTTCATCCAGAACGCGCTGACCTTGAACGCGCGCCGCTTCGACAAGGGCGGCGACAATTTCTACGACCAGATCTCGGCGCTGCACAAATCGGTGCGCGGCTCGAATCCGGACGCCGCGCTGTACTGGTTCTGCCGCATGCTGGACGGCGGCGCCGACGCCAAATACCTGTCGCGCCGCATCGTGCGGATGGCGTGGGAAGACATCGGCCTGGCCGATCCGCGCGCGATGCAGATCGCCAACGACGCCGCCACCACCTTCGAACGGCTCGGGTCGCCCGAGGGCGAGCTGGCCTTGGGGCAGGCGGTGGTCTATCTGGCAATCGCCGCCAAGAGCAACGCCGGCTACAACGCCTTCAACCAGGCGATGGCCTTCGTCAAGAAGGACAAGTCGCGCGAAGTGCCGGTCCACCTGCGCAACGCGCCGACCAAGCTGATGAAGGAACTGGGCTACGGCCACGAATACCGCTACGCCCACGACGAACCGCACGCCTACGCCGCCGGCGAAACCTACTTCCCCGACGACATGCGCGAGCCCGGCTGGTACCAACCGGTCCCGCGCGGCCTGGAATCCAAGATCGCCGACAAACTGGCCTTCCTGCGCAAGCTGGACGAGGACGCCGGCAAACAATAGCCGTCCGCAGCGGCCTTTGCGCAGTCCGCCAGCCAGGACGACTATTTCCACACCGGCGCGGGCGCCCGCTACCTGCGGCGCGCCGATTCGGATCTGGTGGTGCAAGCCCTGCGCGGGAATATCACCGTGCTGATGGGCAGCGGCGGCAACATCACCGTGCTGTCGGGCGAGGAAGGAAAATTCCAGGTCGATGCCGGCATCGCCAAATCGCAGGACAAGCTGCAAGCGGCACTGCACAAGATCGGCGCCGCGCCGGTGAAATACGTGGTCAACACGCATTGGCACTGGGACCACACCGACGGCAACGCGGGGCTGCACGCCGCCGGCGCCACCGTCGTCGCGCACAAGAACACCTTCAAGCATCTGACTGAAATCACCCACGTGAACGCCTGGAACTGGACCTTCGATCCGGTGCCGGCGGACGCCCGCCCGACGCTGTTGATCGACCAGGGGAAAACATTCTCGTTCGCGGGCAGCCGGATCGATGTGGAAAATTTCGGCGAAGGCCATACCCCGCGCGGCCTGGAATCCAAGATCGCCGACAAACTGGCCTTCCTGCGCAAGCTTGACGAGGACGCCGGCAAACAATAGCCATGGCGGTAAATGAGCCCATTTTGGCGGAAGTCGTTGCCACAGGCTGCTATCGGGATTGATTTGCACTCCCCATAATTCTCTTTTTACGCGGACACTGTGGTCCGCCTGAACGAGAGGGGCAGCAATGAACACACACTTCACACTGAAAACATTGGCCTTGGCTTCCTGCCTGGTTGCGTCCGCGGCGGCCTTTGCGCAGTCCGCCAGCCAGGACGACTATTTCCACACCGGCGCGGGCGCCCGCTACCTGCGGCGCGCCGATTCGGATCTGGTGGTGCAAACCCTGCGCGGGAATATCACCGTGCTGATGGGCAGCGGCGGCAACATCACCGTGCTGTCGGGCGAGGAAGGAAAATTCCAGGTCGATGCCGGCATCGGCAAATCGCAGGACAAGCTGCAAGCGGCACTGCACAAGATCGGCGCCGCGCCGGTGAAATACGTGGTCAACACGCATTGGCACTGGGACCACACCGACGGCAACGCGGGGATGCACGCCGCCGGCGCCACCGTCGTCGCGCACAAGAATACCTTCAAGCATCTGACTGAAATTACCCACGTGAACGCCTGGAACTGGACCTTCGATCCGGTGCCGGCGGACGCTCGCCCGACACTGTTGATCGACCAGGGGAAAACATTCTCGTTCGCGGGCACCCGGATCGATGTGGAAAATTTCGGCGAAGGCCATACCGACGGCGACCTGTGGGTTTATTTCAAGGAGGCGGATATCCTGGCGCTGGGAGACACCTTCTGGAACGGCATCTACCCGTACATCGATAATGAAGACGGCGGCAGCATCGATGGCGCTATCAAGTGGGCCGGCAAGGCCGTCGAACGCACCACCGACCACACCATTGTCGTTCCCGGCCATGGCGCGGTCGGCACCCGCGCGCAACTGATCGAATTCCGTGACATGCTGGTCACCGTGCGAAATAACGTGGCCGCGTTGAAGCAGCAGGGCAAGTCGATCGAGGAAATTCTCGCCGCCAAACCGACGGCCGCCTTCGACGCCAAATGGGGTAATTTCGTCTTCAATGGCGATCAGTTTACCCGGATGGTCTACGCGGGGCTGTAGTAAGATGACGCGCTGAACAGTCAGCAGCGTAAGGGAGCGGCATGCAGAAGGCATTGGTGGTCGACGGCGTCGACGTTTATATCGAGGGCGAGGGGGCCGAGACCATCGTCATGATCCATGGCTGGCCGGATACCTACCGCGTCTGGGACGCGCAGGTCGCCGAGTTGAAGCAACGCTACCGCTGCGTGCGCTTTACCCTGCCGGGCTTCGATATCGCCAAGCAGCGCCGCTCGTATTCGCTGGACGCCATGCTGCGCGTGCTGCTGCACATCGTCAACAGCGTCAGCCAGAAGCAGAAGGTCATCCTGATGCTGCACGACTGGGGCTGCGTGTTCGGCTATGAGTTTTACATGCGCAACAAGGGGCTGGTGTCGTGCATCGTCGGCGTCGATATCGGCGACGCGCAGTCGAAGGCGACGGTGCGTTCGCGCTCGATCGGTCAGAAGCTGATGGTCAGCGGCTATCAGGGCACGCTGGCGCTGGCGTGGGCCATCGGCGGCCCGGTCGGCAATGTCATGACCCGGACCATGGCCAAGGTGCTGGGCGCGCCGTCGCCGCAGCAATTCATCAGCTCGGCAATGAACTTCCCGTATTACATCCTCGGGGCGGGCGCGGCCGGTTCCTACAGTTCGCTGGTGCCGTTCGTGCCTAAGGTGCCGATGCTGTACATCTACGGCATTCGCAAGCCGTTCATGTTCCATTCGCCGCAGTGGACGGAGAACCTGGCCGGCAAAGAGGGTTGCAAGGTGGTGGCGATGGAGACCGACCACTGGCCGATGCTGCGCCAGCCGGAACGATTCAATCAAATCATCCTGGGCTGGCTGGAAAAGCCGGCTGACAACGACGAGGCCGCCGAGGAAAACGCTGCGGCCTAATCTTTTAACGCAGGCGGATCGGCTTCAGGTACGGTGCGAACGGCGGCGCCGGCAGCTTGGCCGAGGCGTAGGCCTGGCGGAAGCATTCGGCTTTCTTGCCTTCGACATCGGTGGTGCTGCGGGTGACGTTACCCGCCGCGTCCAAGGTCAACACGATCACCACCGGATACTTGGACATGTCGTGGCAGTTGCCGCGCTCGTCCAGCTTTTGCGCGTTGTTATAGTTCAGCGAGATTTCCTCGTACTTGGTCGCCTTGTCGTTCGGGAACTGGGCGTTGAACTTGTTCATCTCGCTGGCGAAGTTCGGGTTGACCGCCGGTGGCGGTTCGTTGGACGAAGATCCCCCCATCGTCGAGCAGCCGGCCGCAACAAACATCACGCCGCTGATGGCGGCGATTTTCAGGTATTGAGTTTTCATAGTTTTTCTCCTTGAAGGGCTGTACTGTTGACGCATCGTACACATTTCAAGAAGAATATGGCGCACGATTAGTTGCGTAGGTGAAATCCTACAGTTGGCAGCAGACGGCTGGCCGCGGCCGACATCAGCCGCGCCATCAGACCCGGCGTCGCCGCCTGGCCGGCGCCGCCGTCCGGCATGCGCACCCGCACCACGCCGCCGCCGGCCGCGTCGATCAGCATCAGGCCATCGTTCGGGATGGTGAACGACTCGCCCCGGCGCAGCATGAAATCGACGTGCTCGCCATAGGCCGTGATCCAGGCCGTCCCCTCCAGGCAGTCGATGCGGCGGCCGGCCGCGTGGGCGATGCGCAGCGGATGGTTTTCCGTCAGGCGGTACTCGGCTTGTCCTTGTTGCACGGCGATCAGTTCGGGTTTCATGTTGGCCTCCTGCGTTGCGATACAGCCAGAATACGCAGCGGCGGCCAACCATAACAGATGCAGCAAAACGATATTGTTACCGTCACAGAGCTGTTTTGACTAAACTGTTATGGTCGAAATTTACGCGCGCTGTACCTGTCGCGGCGGGGCGGGCCGGCGCCACAATATCAAGATGAGCATCCACATCAATCTATACGAGCAGTTGGCCGACGAGCTCGGCGGGCTGATCGCCAGCCGCGTGTTCGCGCCGGGCGACCGTCTGCCGTCGATCCGCCACCTGGCGCAGCAGAAGCGGCTGTCGGTCAGCACCGTGATGCAGGCGCTGCGCCTGCTGGAGGATCGCGGCCTGATCGAGGCGCGGCCGCAGGCCGGCTACTACGTGCGCCACCGCGCCCGCATGGCGGCGGTGATGACCGACGCCGAGCACCTGAAGGAGCCGGCCTTCGTCGGCATCAACAACCTGCTGATGCGGGTGCTGAAGGCCAACGAGGACACCAGCATCGTGCAGCTCGGCTCGTCCTGGCCGCTGGGCGAGCTGCTGCCGATGAAGCGCATGCAGAAGACCGTGGCCGCCGTCGCCAGGCGCGACGCCACCTTGCTGAGCGCGGTCAGCTGCTACGAGACCAACTACCCCGAGTTCACCCGCCAGATCACGCGCCGCGCGCTGGACTGGGGCCACCTCGACCCGGCCGAGATCGTCGTCACCGGCTCCTGCACCGAGGCGATCAGCCTGTGCCTGCGCGCCGTGGCCAAGGCCGGCGACACCATCGCCATCGAATCGGCCACGTACTTCGTGCTGTTGCAGCTGATCGAATCGCTGGGCATGAAGGCGCTGGAGATTCCCACCCATCCGGAGACCGGACCGTCGATCGACGCGCTGGAGCTGGCGCTCGGCGCCGGTCTGGTGCAGGCGGTGCTGCTGATCCCGAACGCCAACAACCCGCTGGGCTGCATCATGCCGGACGCGAACAAGCGGCGGCTGGCGGCCTTGCTGTCGCGGCACGACGTCCCGCTGATCGAGGACGACGTCTACGGCGACCTGTGCTTCACGCCGGAGCGGCCGTGGCCGGTGAAGGCCTACGACACCAGCGGCAATGTGATGCTGTGCTCGTCCTTCTCCAAGGCGGTCAGCCCCGGCGCGCGGGTCGGCTACGTGCTGGCCGGGCGCTATGCGCAGGACGTCGCGCTGCTGAAGATGGTGTCCAGCGGCGCCACCAGCCACTTCTTCCAGGCGGTGCTGGCCGACTTCCTGACCGGCAGCGCCTATGAGAACCAGCTGCGCAAGATGCGGCGCGCGCTGGTGCAGCGCATCGCCCGCATGTCGGACGCGATCTGCGCCGCGTTTCCGCCGCAGTGCACGGTGTCGGCGCCGCAGGGCGGCTTCGTGCTGTGGGTCGGCATGCCGGAGCAGGTCGACGCGCTGGCGCTGCACCAGGCCGCCATCGCCGAGGGCATCGCCTTCATGCCGGGCCAGCTGTTCTCCGCCTCGGGCAAATACAGCAATTACCTGCGCATCAATTGCGGTAACGCCTGGAGCCCGCGGGTCGAGGCGGCGGTGGCCCGGCTCGGCGAGCTGGTGCACCGCCAGGCCGACCAGCTCGGCGCGCCGCGACGCGCCGCCTGATCCCCGATTTTGCAGTTCAGGCGCCGTTTCCGGCGCTTCGTCGCATCCCCATGGCGACCGATACGCCCTTTAGGTACAGTACGACCATACCAAGCAGTCATCGTAACCAACCACCTGAAGGAACTATCATGAACATCGCTAAAAACATGGAAATCATCTTCGTCGCCGCCGCCGTCATCGCCACCGCGACCAGCTTCGCCACCGCCGCTCCAGCGCGCGCCATTCAAGTCCCGGCCGACGCCAAGGTCGCCGTGGTGGCCCAGGCCGACATCCAGATGCCAGTGGTCACCGTGACCGCCAAGCGCCTGACCGCCGCCGAAAAAGCCGCGCTGTAATCGCGCCGGCCGGCGGGCCGAGCAAAACTCGCAAGGAAGTGGCATCCTCTTGGTACAATTGACGTTTTCGATACAACGGCACTTGTTCCCCATGATTGATATCCAACTTCTCCGTAAAGATATTGCCAACGTCGCGGCGCGACTGGCGACCCGCAAGTTCCAGCTCGACGTGGAGGCGTTCAACGCCCTCGAAGCGGAACGCAAAGCGATCCAGACGCGCACCGAAGAGCTGCAGGGCAAGCGCAACTCGCAGTCCAAGCTGATCGGCATGATGAAGGGCAAGGGCGAAGACACCACCGCCCTGATGGCGGAAGTGGCCGGTCTGGGCGACGAGCTCAAGGCCAACGAAACCGCGCTGAGCGCCGTGCAGGCCAAGCTGGCCGATTTCGTACAGACGATCCCGAACCTGCCGCACGAATCGGTGCCGGTCGGTGCCGACGAGGCCGGCAACGTCGAAGTGCGCAAAGTCGGCACGCCGCGCACCTTCGCATTCGAAGTGAAAGACCACGTCGACGTCGGCGCCCCGCTGGGCCTGGACTTCGACGTCGCGACCAAGCTGACCGGCTCGCGCTTCTCGGTCATGAAGGGCGGCATCGCCCGCCTGCACCGCGCGCTGGCGCAGTTCATGCTGAACACCCACACCGACGAGCACGGCTACACCGAGTGCTACACGCCGTACATGGTCAACGCCGATTCGCTGCGCGGCACCGGCCAGCTGCCGAAATTCGAAGCCGACCTGTTCTCGGTGAAGAAGGGCGGCGCCGAGGGCGAGGGCGAGAACTTCTACCTGATCCCGACCTCGGAAGTCACGCTGACCAACCTGGTGCGCGACGAGATCGTCGCGGCCGACACGCTGCCGCTGAAGATGACCGCGCACACGCCGTGCTTCCGCTCGGAAGCGGGCAGCTACGGCCGCGACACGCGCGGCATGATCCGCCAGCACCAGTTCGACAAGGTCGAGATGGTGCAGGTGGTGCATCCGGATACCTCGTACGCGGTGCTGGACGAGATGGTCGGCCATGCGGAAACCATCCTGCAGCGCCTGGGCCTGCCGTACCGCGTGATGGCGCTGTGCACCGGCGACATGGGCTTCGGCGCCACCAAGACTTTCGATCTGGAAGTGTGGCTGCCGGCGCAGAACACCTATCGCGAGATTTCGTCGCTGTCGAACTGCGAAGCGTTCCAGGCGCGCCGCATGCAGGCGCGCTTCCGCAACGCGCAGGGCAAGCCGGAGCTGCTGCACACGCTCAATGGTTCGGGTCTGGCGGTGGGGCGCACCTTGGTCGCGGTGCTGGAGAATTACCAGCAGGCCGACGGCTCGGTGGAGATCCCCGAAGCGCTGCGTCCGTACATGGGCGGGCTGACGCATCTGAAAGCTTGAAAATAGTCCTTCCCTTTTTGCGGCGGGCTGCTATAATCTTGCCTTCTCGCAGCAGTGACGTGAGAAAAGGAGAGGTGGCAGAGTGGTCGAATGTACTTGACTCGAAATCAAGCGTAGGGGCGACCCTACCGTGGGTTCGAATCCCACCCTCTCCGCCATGAATAGCAGTGATGAAAAAGCTCCCGCAAGGGAGCTTTTTTATTTGCGCCTTGCGCGATGAAATGTGCTGCGGGGGGTTCCGTTTTGGTTGAGGTCTGATATATAATCTTGCCTTCTCGCAGCAATGACGTGAGAAAAGGAGAGGTGGCAGAGTGGTCGAATGTACTTGACTCGAAATCAAGCGTAGGGGCGACCCTACCGTGGGTTCGAATCCCACCCTCTCCGCCAATATGCAATGAAGAAGCTCCCGCAAGGGAGCTTTTTTATTTGTGGACGGCGCTGGCTGGGTTCGTCGCGGACTACCTTGATGAAGAGCTCTGGTCGGGGTCTCTTTTTTTTGGGGTTTTACTAAAACCCACGATTTCATGCTGCTTCGCGATAGCTGTCGATATTTCATCGTAGTCGTCGCGATTCGAGTACTAAATTCCGCTACCCGCTTCTAACGTCCATCGGGAACCTAAGGTTTTCATCTCATCACCGGTGGAGTGTATCTCGGCGCTTGCTGTTTTTCCAGTTGCCGCAGCAGCTTGAGCAGCCTCAGGTCGTCGTTGCGGCGGCCGAGCAGTTCGATGCCCACCGGCTCCAGCGGCGCCCATGCGGCGGGGGCTGCCCAGCCGACCGGGAATGCGAGCGCGGGATAGCCGGAATACGCGCTCAGCCTGTGGGTGCCGCCGGTTTCGGGGCCGTTGGCGGCGGTGCCGTTGAAGCCTTGCACCGATGGATACATCAGGAAGTCGAACGACGCCAAGGCCCGATCCAGCCGGGCCTTCACATAAACATCCCGATAGGCGCCGTTGATGCGGTAGCGGTCGTCGTCGCGCCGATGTTCGTGGTTGCGTCCGAAGCTGGCGACATCCGCCAGTACCCGATCGCCTTCGAGACCTTGCGCGTTCAGCGCGCGCAGGCGAAGCTCGAATTCGGCGTAGGTGTTGAACGCCAGCCGGCGGCCGCTGAGGTAGGCGGCAAATTCAGGCGGGAAGTCGAATACCGAGCGGCTGGCGAATTTGGATTGTTCGCCGGGCGGCGCGATATTTCCCGTCAAGACTTGTACGTCGTCGATTTCCACATCCTGCACGGTGATGCCGGCGCGGCGCAGTCGTTCGATGAAGGCGTCGACTTCCCGCATGTAAACTGGCGCCTCGGGGAACAGCGCGCGCACGACGCCGATGCGGGTTTCGGCCAGCGATGGCGTGCTGCGGGCTTCGTCGGCCGCACCTGCGTCCGGCGTGGCGATCAGGCGCATCACTTGGAGGCAGTCGTCGGCACTGCGGCACATCGGGCCGACCACGTCCTGCGATGGCGACAAGGGCACCACGCCGCGCCCATCGACCGTGCCGTGCGTCGGCCGCAGGCCCACCAGCCCGGTCACGGCGGCGGGCACGCGCAGCGAGCCGCTGGTGTCGGTGCCCAGCGCGATCACGCCGAAGCTGGCGGCCAGCGCCGCCGCGTTGCCGGACGAGGAGCCGCCAGCGCTGTTCAGAATATTGTAGGGATTGCGGGTGCGGCCGCCGACCGCCGACGCGCCTTTGTAGTTGAAGGCGAACTCCGACATATTCGTCTTCGCGATCGGGATGGCGCCGGCGCGCCGCAGCGCGGCAACGGTCGGCGCGTCCGCCGGCGCGACGTTGTCCGCCAGCAGGCGCGAGCCGGCGGTGGTGGGCATGCCGGCGACGTCGATGTTGTCCTTGACCAGCAGCGGCGTGCACAGCAAATCGAGCTTGCGTTGGGCGCCGCGCGGCAGCGCGTCCAGCGCCCTGGCGGCGGCCAGCGCGTCCGGATTCACCGCGATCACGCTGTTCAACTGCCGGTCGTATTTGCCGATGCGGTCCAGATGGCTTTGGATGATGGCAGCGCATGAGACCCCGTCTTCAAGCAACGCGGTGCGGATGTCCGCGATGCTCATTTCGATCACCGGCGCCTCGGCCGCCAAGGCGCCCGTCGCCGCGACCGCGCCGCAGGCTGCAAGCAGCGCCCGCGTGCTGATCGCCGCGACCGCGCCACCGACGACGAGCAGCATCCGTGCGCCGGTCGCCGTGAGCAACGCGCGCTTGCTCATCGCCGCGACCGCGCCGCCGGCGGCGAGGATTGCCCGCGCGCTTATCGTCGTGAGCTGCAAGCGTGCGGTGCGTTGTGCCGGCCGGGGCGCGATCAACCTTCCGATCCCGCTTTCACTTCACCAGTGAAGCGATCCGGCCGATACGGCGCCAGGATCGCGGCCGGGGCGCCGCCCAGGACTTCGGCGGCGGCGTGTTGGCCCAGGATCGGCGCCAGCGTCACGCCGCTATGGGTGGCGACCACGTAGGCATTTTTGGCGCCCGGCACCGGGCCGATCACCGGCAGGCCGTCGGCCGGCACCGGGCGGAAGCCGACGCGGATTTTGTCCGGCTCGGCGTTGGCGAGCGCCGGCCAGTACACCGCCGCCTTGCCGAGCAAGCTCTTGGCATGCATGGCCGCCAGCTCCGGGCTCGGATAGGCGGTGATGGCGCGGCCATACACAGGATCGTGCACCGGCAACTGCTTGGGCGGCCCGCCGACATAAATCACCACCGCTTCGCCATTCGGCATCTGCTTGAATTCGAGCGCGCTGGACACGTCGTAGACCATGTCGGTCTGATGCGGCAGCACCTTGGTGTGCACGTTCAGGCCCGGCACGGTGTTGATCGTCAGCTTGAAGCCGAGCATGTCCATCAAGCCCGGCGTATCGGCGCCGGCGGCCACCACCAGCTGGTCGACCGGGAACTCGCCCTGGCTGGTCTTGACCACCTTGACCGCACCGTCCACCATGTCGATGCCGGTGATGGCGCAGGGATAGATCACCTGCGCGCCCTTGGTCTTGGCGTAGCTCAGCATGCGCAGCGTGACGTCGACCGGGTCGATATGCCCATCGTGCGGCAGGAAGAATCCCATGCCGGTGTCGCCCGGGGCGATGCACGGCGACAGCTCGGTGATCTTCCTGGCGTCCACCACCAGCGGATCGGCGGCGGTGTTGCGCAGCGCGACTTCACGCTTCTTCAGGTTGTCCACCTTGGCCGGAATGTTCGACCAGCTGATCGAACCGCCCCAGATCACGCCCAGCCGCAGCCGCTTGTCGAGCTCGCGCCAGGCCGCCATGCTGCTCAGGCGCAGGTCGCGATAATGGGTGTTGACGGTGCTGGCGTTGATCCACGCCAGCGAGGCCTGGGTGGCGCCGCTGGCCGGAGTGTTCTTCTCGAACACGACCACGTCGGCGCCCGCATCGATCAGGTGCACCGCGATCGAGGCGCCGAGAATGCCGCCGCCGACGACGCCGACCCTAGGCCGTTTTTTCGCGCTGGCCGCTGCGGCCAGGCCGGGTACGGTCACTGCACCGGCGCCCAGCAGGCCGCCCATAAAAGATCTACGACGCATACATACTCCCTCAGTGAATTCATCGGTAATTAATCGTGCAACTGGCCCAGGAACTGGCGGCTGCGTTCGCTCGCGCCCGGGCCGAAGAAGGCTTCCGGCGCGGCGTCCTCGACCACGTAGCCGCCTTCCATGAAGATGATGCGGTCGGCCACGTCGCGCGCGAAGCGCGTCTCGTGCGTGACCACCAGCATGGTCATGCCTTCGTTGGCCAGTTCGCGCATGATCTTCAACACTTCATCGCGCAGCTCCGGATCCAGCGCGGAGGTCGGTTCGTCGAAGAAGATCACTTCCGGATCCATGGCCAGCGCGCGGGCGATCGCGACCCGCTGCTTCTGCCCGCCGGACAGCCGGCCCGGATAGGCGTCGGCCTTGGCCAGCATGCCGACCCGGTCGAGCAAGGCCAGTCCGCGCTGGCGCGCCGGCTCTCGCGCCGCGCGCCGCACCGTGACCAGGCCTTCGATCACGTTGTCGAGCACGGTCATGTGCGGGAACAGGTTGAAGGACTGGAACACCATCGCCGTCTTCAGGCGGATCTGCTGCACCTTGCGCCTCTCGTGGCGCGAGCTGGCCGCCTGCGCGCCGTCGACCTCGACGCCGCATACTTCGACGCTGCCGGCGTCCGGCGTTTCAAGGAAGTTCAGGCTGCGGATGAAGGTGGTCTTGCCGGAGCCGGACGGCCCCATGATGACCACCACCTCGCCCTTGGCGACGGTCAGGTCGACGCCGCGCAGCACCTGGTTGGTTCCGAAGGCCTTGGTCAGGCCGCGCACGCGCACGGTGCAGTTGGCGGGCGTTGGGCTGGTTTCCATAGTCGTCATTGGTAGCGTTTCGCGAGTCGGGTTTCAAGCATGCTTTGCAGGATCGTCAGGATCTGGTTGATCAGCCAGTACAGCGCGCCGACGATCAGGAACATGTCCATGTAGCGGAAGGTGGTGGCGCCGAGCTGGTCCGCCACGCGGGTCAGTTCGACCACGGTGACGGTGGAGGCCAGCGAGGTGTCCTTCATCAGGCCGATCAGGCGGCTGCCCAGGTCGGGGATGGCGATGCGCAGCGCCTGCGGCAGCACCACGCGCCACAGCGTCACCGGATAGGACATGCCCATGGCCTGGGCCGCCTCCCACTGGCCGCGGTCGACCGCCATGATGCCGGAGCGGAAATTCTCGCTCAGGTAGGCGGCCGCGAACAGCGACAACGCCAGCAGCGCTGCGGGGATCGGTTCGATGACGATGTCCCAGGTCGGCAGGCCGAAGTAGATCAGCAGGATCTGGATCAGCAGCGGCGTGCCGCGAAACACCGACACGTAGGCGAACGCCAGCCAGCGCAGCGCGCGCCAGCGCGACAGACGGGACAGCGCGATCAGCATGCCGAGCATGCCGCCCAGGATGAAGGCGCCGAAGCCCAGGCCGAGCGTGATCAGGATGGCTTTTTCCAGCAAGGGCAGGGCGCGTATAAACAGGTCGAGCATGGCCGCGCCTTAACCCGGTTTGCGCGAGGTGGCGTACAGCACCTCGGCATAGGCGTCCAGGCCCGCTTGCAGGTCGGCGATCAGCGCCGCCGGCTCCTCCAGGCCGATCGACAGGCGGATCACCGGCTGGTCGGTCAACGGGAACTGGCGCTGCGCCTGCAACGGCGCCGGGTAGTAGGCGGCCAGGCTGTGCACGCCGCCCCAGCTGGCGCCGATGACGAAGCGCTTGAGCGCGTCGAAGAAGCCATGGAAGGCTTGCTCCGGCGCCGGTTTGAGGATCAGCGAGAACAGGCAGCCGCTGCCGTGGAAGTCGCGCTTCCACAAGGCGTGGCCGGGATCCGATTCCAGCGCCGGGAACAGCACACGGTCCACTAGAGGCTGCTGCTCCAGCCAGCGCGCGATCAGCAGCGTGGTGGCGCTTTGCGCGCTGAGGCGCACTTGCAGCGTTTCCAGGCCGCGCAGCACCAGGAAGCAATCGTCCGGGCTGACCTGCTGGCCGAGGATGCTCTGGGTCTCGCGCAGCACCGCGTACTGGTCGTGGTCGTTCATGCTGATCGAACCCATCAACAGGTCCGAATGGCCGCCGAACAGCTTGGTGGCGGCCTCGACGCTGAAGTCGATGCCGTGGTCGAGCGGGCGGAAACCCAGCGGGCTGGCCCAGGTGTTGTCCATCATGGTCAGCACGCCACGGCGCCGCGCCGCCGCCGCGATGGCCGGCACGTCCGGCATCTCCATCGTCACCGTGCCCGGCGATTCGAGGCAGATCATGCGGGTGTTGGATTTGATCAGCGCCTCGATGCCGGCGCCGATGCCGGGCGCGTAGAACTCGACCTCGACGCCCATCCTGGCCAGCCACTTTTCGCCGAAGGTCTTCAGCGCGCCGTAGCAGGCGGCGGAAATCAGCAGGTGGTCGCCGCCGCGCACGAAGCCCATCACGGTGGTCATCAGCGCCGACTGGCCGGACGGCGTGATGACGCAGTGCTTGCCGTTTTCCAGCGCGGCGATCTGGTGTTCCAGCCCGCGCGCGGTCGGGGTGCCGGTGATGCCGTAGCTGTAGCCGTCCGGCTGGCGGTGCTTGCGCTGGACGAAGTCGTCGAGCGTGTCGAACACCACGGTCGAGGCGCGTTGTACCGCCGGCGACAGGCTGGCGAAAGCTTGGTGGGAGGTCTGAGTGGAGTCCATGAAATTATTTGAAAAGTTGATGAGTTGCCCGTCTTCATGAGTAGTATCATCCAAGGCGCGTATTGATTCAACACGACATTGGACTAACTCTATAAGCAGGACTTATATATGGAAATGCGGGAAATCGAGGTGTTCCGGGCGGTGATGCAGGCCGGCAGCACCAGCAAGGCGGCGGCGCTGCTGAATGTGTCACAGCCGGCGGTGAGCCAGTCGATCCGTAAATTGGAAACCGTGTCCGAGCTGCGTCTGTTCGAACGGGTGCGCGGCCGGCTGGTGCCGACCCAGGAAGCGCTGTCGCTGATGGTGGAGGTGGACCGCTGCTTCGCCGGCTTCGAGAGCATCAAGCACCGCATCCGCAGCCTGAAGTCGTTCGGGCTGGGACGGCTGGCGATCGCCTCGTATCCGGCGCTGGGCGGCGGCTTCATGCCGCGCGCGATCGCCGAATTCGGCCTCGATGAACGCCGCATCGCGATGTCGTTCCAGATCCTGAGTTCGCGCGAGGTGCACCAGAACGTTTCCAGCGGCCAGCTGGATTTCGGCCTGATGGCCGACGAGCTGTCGGTGACCGGGCTGGAGCATTCGCCATTCATGAGCGTGCCGGGGGTGATCGTGATGAACGCGCGCCATCCGTTGGCGCGCAAGACGGTGATGGAGCCGGAGGACCTGGGCAGCTATCCCTTCATCGCGCTCAATCCGGAGGACGCCAGCCGGCGCCGTCTGGCGCTGGCGCTGGAGCAGCACCAGCAGGTGCTGCGGCCGATCATCGAGACGCCCAATTCCAGCTCGGTGTGCGAGCTGGCGCTGCATGGCGTGGGGATAGGGATGGCGCATCCGATCGTGGCGCTGGACTTCATCGCGCGCGGGCTGGTGCTCAAGCCGATGTCGATCGACGTGCGCTTCACCGGGCTGCTGGTGTTCCGGCCGGGGATCCCGCTGTCGGAGAACGCGAAGGAATTGTTGAAGATTATGCGCATCCAGATGGATGCGGAGATCCGCCAGCTGCAGCAAGTGCTGGCGGGGCAGCGCGCGGCCTGAGTTATTCGGGCTGCTGCTGCGCTTTGAGGATGGTGGCGCGCATCTCGTACTCGGGACCGATCCACTTCTTGGCGATGCGGTCGATGGTGCCGTCGGCCAGCATCGCGGCCACGCCCTGGTTGAGCGCCGCCTGCAACGCCGGCTGTCCCTTGGCGATGGCCGCCGCCGACAGTTGATAGATCAGCGGCTCGCCCACTTCCTTGACCGGCAGCTTGTGCACCTTGGCGAACTTCATGCCGGCGAAGTGCGAGCTGATGACGGCGTCGATGCGGCGGTTGGCCAGGTCGTTGTAGACGAAGCCGCCGTTGTCGTAGCCGCGCACGTCGGACTGCAGCAGGTTGGCGCGCGCCCACGACTCATTGGTGGTGCCGCTGGTGGCGCCGACCCGCTTGCCGGCCAGGTCGGGCCGGCCGCGGATGGTGGTGTTCTCCGAGCGCACGAAGATGCGGAAATCCTCGACGCCGTAGGGCGCGCTGAAATCGACCTGCTTGCCGCGTTCGCGGGTCGGCGTCAGATCGTTCATGACGATCTCGTATTTGCCCACCCGCAGGCCCTCGATGAAGTTCTTGTACGAGTCGGCCACGAACACCACCTTCGCCACGCCGATGCGCTTGGCCAGTTCCAGCGCCACCTCGACGTCGTAACCGGCCGGCTGGTTTTTATCGTCGAGCATGCTCCACGGCGCGCTGCTTTGCGTGTTGGCGATGCGGATCACGCCGGCGGCGCGGGCCTTGGCCAGCAGGTCGCCGGCCGGCGACTGGGCCAGCGCCGCCGGCGCGGCCAGCGCGCACAGCAGCGCCGGCAGGCAGGCCAGCGCCAGGCGCCGGGAAGGGGAGAGGACAGCTGTCATAGGCGCGCCTTGTAAATGAGGAGTCGATGTCGGCATGGTTCAGAACTTGTAGTCGAGCTTGGCGAACACGGTACGGCCCGTGTACCCGAACGGCGACACATAATTGTAAGGGAAGGTGCCGGCGTTGTCCGAGCCGTTGGTGCCGGCGGCAACGCTGGCGGCGGTCGAGGCCAGGTTCTTGTCCGGGTAGACGTCGAACAGATTGTTGCTGCCGACCGTGACGCTGGTCGATTTGTTGATCTGGTAGCTCAGGTTCAGGTCGGTGATGATCTTGGCGCCGAACTTCTGGATCACCTGCGAATTGGCCGACGTGGCCGAGACCGGCACCAGGCTGACGTCGTAACCCGGCGTGACCGCCGCGATCTGCGCCGGCGTCAGCGAGGTGAAGGCCACCGCCGCCACTTCGCCGTAGCGGATGTTGTTCAGGTTGACGGTCCAATCGCCCTTTTTCCAGTTCAGGCCGAGCACGAACTTGGTCTTCGGCGAGGCGTCGGTCAGGCGCACCTGCTGCGTCAGGTCGTACAGCGGGGTGGTGATGCCCAGCGAGGTCAGCTGGCTCGGCGCGGCCGAGATGCGCTCGATCTCGGTCTTGTTGTAGTTGCCGGAAGCGGTCACCACCAGCGTGCCGCGCTCGGCCATCGGCAAGCGGTAGCTGGAGGTCACGTCGATGCCCTTGGTGACGGTGTCGATGGCGTTGCTCATGAAGCTGACGCCGTTGATGCCGGCGTAGCCCAGGCTGGCCAGCTTGGCGGTGATGCGCGCGTCCTGGAACAGCGACGACAGCGCCAGCCGGTCGTCGATGGCGATGCGGTAGGCGTCGCCGGAGACGGTGAACGCGCCTTCGCTCCACACCGCGCCGATCGAGACGTTGCGCGACTTCTCCGGTTTCAGGTCGGTCGCGCCCAGCGCTTGCGCGATCGGGTTGTTGACCGGCGTCAGGCGCTGCACCACCGGCAGGCCGTTGACGAAGATGGTCGAGGTGTTGCTGGTGTACGACTGCGCCAGGCTCGGCGCGCGGAAGCCGGTGCTGACCGAGCCGCGCAAGGCCAGCGCCGGCGTCAGCGCGTAGCGGGTGGCCAGCTTGAAGGTGTTGCTGCCGCCAAAGTCGGAGAAGTTTTCGTGGCGCGCGGCGCCGGACAACATCCATTGCGCGGTCACGTCGCGTTCCAGTTCGCCGTACACGGCGGTGCTGTGGCGCTGGTTGTTGCTGGCGTCGAGCGGGCTGTTGCCGACCGATGGCTGGGTGCCGATCGGCGCCGGCTTGCCGTTGTTCGGGCCGCCGATGATGGTGGCGCCGCCGTTCTGGTAGCTGTTCAGCGAGCCGGCCACTTCCTCGAAGTATTCCTTGCGGAACTCCAGACCCAGCGCCAGCTTCAGCGGCGCGCCGCTGGCCAGCGGGATTTGGCGCGTCAGGTCGAGGTTGCTGGTCCACTGGCCGAAGCGGATGCCGCCGAAGTAATCGGTGGTAGGGCTGGCGTTGCCCAGCGAGGCGTTGTTGGAGTTGCTGCGGCCGGTATCGACCTTGCTGCGTCCGTACGCGGTCGACAGGTCCCAGTCGAAGCCCAGCATGTCCTCGCCCTTGGCGCCGAGCGCCAGCGAACTGTTTTCCATGTTGACGTGGACCAGCGGCGCGTAGCCGTCCGGATAGATGCTGCGCACCGTTTCATCCTGCGCGGCGCGGCGCGCGAAGCCGTAGGACTCGCCGTCCAGGCGGCTGAAGCCGCCGAACGAGTACAGCTTGACGCCTTGCGCCAGCGGCTTCTCGGCGTTGAGGAAAATCGCCTTGCTCAGGAACGGCGTGTCGCCGAGGTGATAGGTGTTGCGGTTGATCGTGGCTTCGCGGGCGTCGAGCGTGCCGTTGGACGGCGTCAGGCCGATGCCGGAGCCGTAGAAGGACGAGGCGGCGCTGGCACCGTTGTTGCCGAAGTATTGCTGGCGCGTGTCGGGCGTGGAGCGGTTGCTCTCGTTGCGGTCCTGCAGCCGCACGCTGGCGCGCAGCACGCCGTCTTCGCCGAGCGGCACGCCGAGCGAGGCGTTGGTCTCGACCACGCGGCCGTCGCCTTCGGTGCTGATGCCGGACATGACGCTGGCGCTGCCGCCCAGCGATTTGTCGAGCACGATGTTGATGACGCCGGCGATGGCGTCGGCGCCGTACTGGGCCGAGGCGCCGTCGCGCAGCACCTCGACGCGGCCGATGGCGGACACCGGAATGGTGCTGAAGTCGTAGGCCACGTCGCCGCGGCCGATCTGGTTGTTGACGTTCAAGGTACCCATCGAGTGGCGGCGCTTGCCGTTGACCAGCAACAGCAGTTCGCCCGGGCCGAGGCCGCGCAGCGTCGGCGAGCTGGCGAAGTCCAGCGTGCCGCCGGTCGCGGCCGGGGTCGACACGCTGAAGGAGGGCACCAGTTCTTTCAGCGCCGATTGCAGCTGCAGCTGGCCGCCGTGCGACAGTTCCTTGGCCGACACCAGATCGATCGGCGTGGCCGATTCGCTGACGATGCGGCTGCCGAAGCGCGAGCCGGTCACCACCACCGATTGCGGCTCGGCGTCGGCGGCCTTGGCGGCGGCCGGCGCATCCTGCGCCAACGCCTGGCCCGAGGCCAGCAGCGTCAGCGCCAGCAGGGCCGGCGGCAAGTGGCGGCTATGACCGCAAGAAAATGTTTGGCGGACCGATTGGGATAACAGCTTTTCCTTGAGCATCATGATTCCTTGAGTTGTTTGGCTTTGAGTGCGGCTGAAACTAGTATTGGCCAAGGAAAATGCGATCTCAACACGATCGGGCACTAGGTCTATAAGTTGGGCTTATAGATTTGCGCGGTTTTGCTGTGAAAGTGCGCCCGCGCCACCCGCTGAAATTCTCAGGCAATGTTGAGGAAACGCTACAAGGTGTTCTTTTTTCACCAAATCCGAGCCGCCCCAAAATGGCGCACGGGCGCTCTCTCAGTGTGCGGAGGATGATTTTTGCACGATTATGCGGCATTTTCCAGCATAGCGCCGCCAACTGCCAGCGTGAAATTAATTTGTATAAGCTCGGCTTATACATCTACTGCTTGGCAAGGTTGAAGCCATATATTTTCCATTGCAGACTAGCTTCATGGAGGCGAGCGGCAGTCGGCCGTTGTCGCCGTCCATATCAACTACCAAGGAAGCCAGATGAAACGACTGCACGTAATGTTACTGAGCCTGGTGCTGAGCGCCAGCGCCGTCGCCCACCCTAAACTGACCAAGTCCGAGCCGGCCGCCGATGCCGTGCTGGACGCCGCGCCGAAGATCATCTCGGTGACCTTCAACGAACCGCTGGAAGGCGCTTTCAGCACCATCACCCTGAAGCGCGCCGATGGCGCCGCCGTCGTCACGCAGCCGGCCAAGGTCGACCCGGCGACGCCGCTGGAGCTGGTGCTGCAAGCGCCCGCGCTGACGGCCGGCGAGTATGTGGCGCACTACGCGGTGATCGGCCACGACGGCCACCGCCGCGAAGGCGATCTCAAGTTCACGGTGAAATAATTGGCGGGCGTGGCGTTGTTGCAGTTCGCCTCCGGGCTGTTGTTGTACCTGGGCTACGCCTGGCTGATCGGCTCGTTGTGCAGCCGCTGGTGTCTGGGAGCCGGGAGCGCGCCGACGACGCTCGCCAGTCACGCCATGCTGCGCCGTGGCGAACCGTGGGCGGCCATCGCCTGCATGCTCGCCGGCGCGACCTCGCTGTATGCGGCCGCCGCGACCATGAGCGGGCTGCCGCTGTCGGCCGCGCACCAGGCGTTCTGGATGACGGTGACGCGGACGGCGATGGGCCGCAATTGCGTGGCCGGCGTGCTGATCATGGTGGTGGTGATCGCGCTGGTCAAGGGCGAGCCGCGCCGGTGGCGCGCGCTGGCGCTCGGCTTCTCGCTGGCGGCGTTCGCCTGCTGCCGCGCCATGAACAGTCATGCGGCCGAGGACGGCGTGTTCAGCCTCGGCTTCGCGGTCGAATGCCTGCATTTGATCCTGACCTCGCTGTGGCTGGGCATCGTGGTGATGTCGGCATGGATCGTGGTGCCGCGCCATCGCGACGCCGGCGCGCTGCCTGCGCCCGAGCGCGAGCTGTATCTGGAGCGCTTGTCGGCGAGCGCGACGGTCGCCCTGGTCGGCATCCTGCTGAGCGGTCTGTATAACGTGGCGATGCGGCTGGGTTCATGGAGCAACGTCGGTGGCAACACGTACTCGACCTTACTGCTGATCAAAGTCGGGCTGGTGCTGCTGGCGATGGCCATCGGCGCCTACAACCGCCTGATCGGCTTCCCGGACATCGCATCGCGCGGCAAGGTGAAGCCGGTGGTGTTGCTGTTGCTGCGGTTCGAATCGTTGCTGCTGGTCGGCGCCCTGGTGGCCGCGATATCGCTGGCATCGATGCCGCCGCCGTCATCGCTGTAAAAGATTAATTAAATAAGGATGGTCAAGATGGGTAAGTTTTTAATTATCGCCGGGCTGTTGCTGGCGTCGGCAAGCGCCTTCGCCGCAGAGACGCCGGCCGCGCCGGGTATCGCGTTTTCCAACACCAACAACCGCGCGCACACCAACATCAGCAAGCTGGAGCCGAAGACGCTGGCCAGCACCGCGTTCCTGCTGACGCAGCAGAGCGACGTGCTGGTACAGTTCACCAGCCAGCTGGGCAACCTGAGCAAGGCCGGCTGCCCATGCTCGGTGCGCGCCTCGCTGGTGGTGGACAACGGCACGCCGGTGGTGGTCAAGCGCACCAATCTGTCGGGCGGCAGCGGCGAGGGCGCGGATTACGTGCCGGACCGGCAGGGCAGCGACGGCTCCTACGTGTTCAGCTTGCCGCCGGGACGGCACGAAGTATCGATGATCGTGCAGCAGGTCGGCGGCTCGGCGGAAACGATCCAGGCCTTCTACGCCAACCTGCAGGCGCTGGTGTTCCCGAAGTAAGCTAGCAAGCGAACGATCGGGGGGGGAATTTCAGGCTAGAATGCGGGCAAATTCCCAAGGAGCAAAGATGAAGAAATCCTACGCCGCATTCCTGATCGCCTCGCTGCTGGTGGGCGCCGTGCACGCCGCCACGCCGAATCCGGACGCCGCGCAAGTGAAGGCCGCGCACGACCTGATGGCGGCGATGCAGGCCGAAAAGATGATGCGCATGACCGCCGGCGGCAGTCAATATGCGTCGCCGGCGCAGCGCAAGGAAGTGATGGACAAGGTGATCAAGTTGCAGCCGGAAGTGGTCTACAGCCGGCTGGCGCTGCCGGTGGCGCGTCTGCTGAGCACCGAGACCTCGGTCGAGATGACCAATTTCTACCAGTCCAGCTACGGCCAGAAAGTGCTACAGCAGACCTACAACAGCGGCGCCTCCCTCGGAGGCCCGAGCGCGCCGACGCCGACCGCCGCCGAAAAAGCAGCGCTGAAAAAGCCGGCCTACATCAAGGCCAACAAGGAATTCAAAGCCAACGAGCAAGCGATCCAGCACGAAACCTTCGTCTTGCTGAAGGCCGTCATCAACGGCAAATAAAACTCCGGAGTTTATTCGGCGCCGCAGCACTTCTTGAATTTCTTGCCGCTGCCGCAGGGGCAGGGGTCGTTGCGGCCGGGCTTGGCCGTCTTGACTTGCGGCGCGTGGAAGAAGGCGTTGATCTGCACCACCGATGCCGCGACCTTGGCGGCGTTCACCGGCCGTTGCAACGGCACCAGCAGCGCCGGCTGGCTGGCGCGCAGCGGGGCCCAGGCGTCGGCGTCCAGCTGCACGCCGGCCAGGAAGCCTTCGCACCACGCTTCCACCGTCCAGCTGCCGCCGCATTCGTAGATCGGCTCGAAGCTGCCCGGATCCTTGGCCAGCCAGGTGCGCATGTATTCATGGTGGCGCAGCACCAGCGCCTTCGCTTCCGCGCCGCCTTCGCCGCCGCCCCAGACCTTCGGCAGCCACACGTCCTGCGCCGGTTCGGCCGGCCCGGCGACCAGCGCCGTCAGATAGCCTTCCAATTTGGCGACATCCATCGTTTGCGCGCCCATGCCGGCCAGCAGGTCGTCCAGGGTGTCGTATTCGTCGTCGGTCAGGGGCGTGGCGCTCATGGGATGGTCCGGTGGCTGGGAAAGCCGGTATTCTACTTGGCCTTCGGCGTATTCGGCGTCTTAGGCGGCTTGGTCGGCGTTTCGACGATCAGCATGTGCTTGTCGACGGCGCCGGTTTTCTCTTGCTTGACCACCATTACGGCGACGGGGCGGTTGTCTTGCACCGAACGCGGTGGCTTGGGGGTGAACATGGGGCGCTCCAGTTGTGTCGTTGACGTCGCAGATGGGAGCGCTTGTGGTTTTTGCAAGTAGTTGGGATACTGCAAACTCTACAACTCTGGAAAACATCCATGTTCAAGCCGCTTGCCCTGGCCGTTGCGCTGTTGCCGTTCGCCGTCCATGCCTCCAGCCTGCCCGATTATCCCTTCGTCCACGCCGGCGGCGAGGGCTTCCTGATGGTGGCGCCGGACATGGGCGAGATCGATTTCGATCTCAGCGCCTTCGATCCCGACCCGGCCGCCGCGGTGGCCACGGTCCAGGCGCGCGCGGCCGAGGTGCGGGCCTTGCTGGCCGAGCAGGGCGGCGAGGGCGAGCACGGCGCCAGCGCCGAAGTGCGCGATGTGCGCAAGGAGATGCGCAAGTCCGCCAACCCCGATCCGGCCGCCGCGCCCGAGTACGATATCCGCAGTTCGGTGCACATCGTCGTGCGCGACCTGGGCAGGTGGCGCGCGATCATGTCGGCGTTGTTGGCGATGGCGAATGTCGATCATCTGTCGACCACCTTCGGCCGCACCGACCGCCTCAAGGTCGAGCAGGAGCTGACCGCCGTGGCGGTCAAGGACGCGCAGCGCCGCGCCGAGAACATGGCGGCCGGCTTCGGCAGGAAGCTGGGCGCGGTGGCGGCGGTGTCGTCCGGCCAGCTGCGCAACCTGACCGGCGCGGTCGGCCTGATGCCGGGCGATTTTTACCGGGCCCGCGCCGGCGTCACGCCGCCGCAGCCGGACAAGGACTTCCTCACCATCGACGTGCTGAAATGGTCGCAGACCGTCGACATGCTTTTCCGTATCAAATAGCGCGGCGATCCGCTGCGTGTGTTGCCGCACGCAGCGGCGCACCGCAGCCTTGTATCTCGCGCGATCTCCCCAACACTGCACTTAAGTTCATCACGGAGATCGCCATGACCATCCACGCCCACACCACCCCGGATCCCGATACGCCACCGCCGGCGCCGGAGAAAGATCCGCCGCCGGACAATACGCCGCTGCCCGAACAGGCACCGATCGAGGAGCCGACACCACCCGCTCCGCCTATCAAAACGTGAGCATCGATTGATCGACTATGTGTGCCAACGCACCGTCCGCCGCCCTTGGCGGACGGTATGCTTCGTCATGCTCTGAATAGCCGTGAGAAAGTGTGATTGTTGTTGCTCGCTGGACACATATTTTAATCTTTGTGTTGTCCGTCACACTGGGGTCATGAAAGAGTTCCTATAATTTAGTCATGTCATCGGTTTCCCCTTCTCGGAGAGCATCATGGGCAATTCCTTACACAACAAAATCTACCTTGGTCGTCGCAGCGTCGCCTTGAGCGCCAAGCGTGTGCAAGCCTTGATTTGTGTGGCCGCCTTCGCCAGCATCGGCCTGGTGTGGCTGACGATCCGAGCGCTACAGCAATAACTTTATTGCCATTGCCTTGCTCTGACCGGGCCGGGCGCGTACCATGGGGGCCGCAGCTGTCTCTTATGGAAAAAATGGCAATGAAGAACGAGAAATTAACGCAGGACGAGTACAACGCGCTGGATGAAGTCAAGCGCGGTCCCACCAAGGGCGAGCGCGTCAGCGCCTGCGTCGGCCGCAACACCAAGCGCCTGGCCGCGCTCAAACTGTTCAGCGTGGCGCGCGATGGCCGTGTGTCGCTGACCGACAAAGGTGAGCAGACCTTGTTCCTGCGCCGCTGCATCATGGGTCTGCGCGCGGTCGCCGCCGATCCCGCCAGCGCCCTCGACGCCGACGTCGCCATGTTCCTCGGCAAAAAATCCCATATCGTTCCGCGCGCCGAAGGCGGCTTCGATATTAGCGATAAAGGTCGCGAGTCGCTCACCGACATCGAGAATCAAGGTATTTAGTCTGTTTTTACACAACGACAACAAAAAACGCCCACTCGGGCGTTTTTTTGTTTTATTGTAGTGTATCAAGTTGAGCACGAGAACTCGCTGACCCACCATGAGACTTGCCACGCTGCAGAAGTTCAGAAAATTGTTCGGAGTGCTGGTGGCCGCCGTGGTCGTGGTGCTGCTGATCGTGGCGTTGTTCGTCGCCCACGTGCTCAACCAGAGCCGCATGCGTTACTACGCCGCCGCCGAGGAGACCTCGCACAACCTGTCGCTGACGCTGGAAAACTTCCTGCATTCGCATTTCGAGGAAGTCGACCTGGCGATGCGCCGCGCCGACCGCGAGTTCCGCGTCATGCATGAGGAGCACCGTTTCAACGATGCCGAGTTCAGCGCTTTCCTGCGCACCCTCAAGGAGCGCATGCCGCATGCGCAGGCGGTGCGCGGCTCCGACGCGGCCGGCCGGGTGATCTACGGCGAAGATGTCGACATCAAGCATCCGCAAGACCTGACCATCCGCGAATTCTTCGCCCGCGTGCAGACCGAGCACGAGCTGATCTTCGGCGTGCCGGTCAAGTCGCGCATCACCGGCGAGTGGGTGCTGCCGCTGGTGTATCCGCTGACGCTGCCCAACGGCCAGTTCGGCGGCAGCGCCTACGTGCTGATGAACAGCTCGCGCATCAATGAGTCGTTCGCCTCGCTCAACATCGGCGAGCACGGCTCGATCGTGCTGCTGGACGACAAGAAGCGCGTGCTGCACCGCTATCCCGAAGTCGAGGGCATGAAGATCGGCAGCGTCATCAAGGTCAACGCGCTGACCCAGGCCATCCTCGACGGCAAGAAGAAGAGCGCGAGCTACACCGTGGTCAGCCCGCGCGACAACCGCGAGCGTACGCTGAGCGTGGAAAAGATCGGTGGCTATCCGGTGTATGTGCTGGTTGGGCTGGCCAGCGACGATTTCCTGGCGCAATGGCACAAGGAGGTGCGCAACGCTTCGCTGTTCCTGGCGGCGGTGGTGCTGCTCGGCGGCGGCCTGCTGCTGGCGGTGCGCTATAGCCTGAAGCGGCAATTCCATGCCCTGCAGCAGCTGGTCGACATCGATCGCGCGCTGCAGGGGTCGCTGTCGCGGCTGACGGCGTCCGAATCGCGCTGGCGCTCGCTGACCGAGGGACTGCCGCAAATGGTGTGGACCGCGACCCCGGAACTGCGCATTGATTTCCTCAGCCATCATTGGGCCGAGTTCAGCGGCCTGCCGATCGAGCTGCTGATGCAGCAGGGCGACTGGTCGAAGGTGATCCACCGCGACGATATCGAGCAGGTGCGGGCGGCCTGGCAGCGCGCCATCGCCGGCGCCGACCAGTTCCGCTGCGACTGCCGGCTGCGCCGCCGCGACGGCGCGTGGCGGGTGTTCGACAACCACGCGCTGCCGCAGAAGGACGACAACGGCGTCATCCTCGGCTGGGTCGGCAGCAGCACCGACAGCACCGAGTCGCGTGCCGCCCACGAGGCGCTGACCCGCGCCAAGGAGGAGGCGGTGCAGGCCGGCCGCGCCAAATCCGACTTCGTCGCCAACATGAGCCACGAGATCCGTTCGCCGATGAACGCGGTGCTGGGCATGCTGCAACTGCTGCAGCAGACCCAGATGACCGAACGCCAGCAGGATTACGCGGCCAAGGCGCATTCGGCCGCCAGTGCCTTGCTGGGCCTGCTCAACGACATCCTCGATTTCTCCAAGGTGGAGGCCGGCAAGCTGGGCCTCGATCCGCATCCGTTCCGGCTCGACAAGGTGTGGCGCGACCTGGCGGTGATCCTGTCGGCCAACGTCGGCGACAAGAATATCGAGGTGCTGTTCCGCATCGATCCGGCGCTGCCGGCGCTGGTGGTCGGCGACGCGCTGCGCCTGCAGCAGATCCTGCTGAACCTGGCCGGCAACGCCATCAAGTTCACCGAGCGCGGCGAGGTGGTGCTGTCGGCCGACGTGCTGGCGCAGACCGCCACCACGCTGTCGGTGGCGTTCGCGATCCGCGACACCGGCATCGGCATTTCCGACGAACAGTGCCTGCGCATCTTCGACGGTTTCTCGCAGGCCGAGGCCTCGACCGCGCGGCGCTACGGCGGCACCGGCCTGGGCCTGGCGATCAGCCAGCGGCTGGTGCGGCTGATGGGCGGCACGCTGCACGTCAACAGCAAGCTCGGCATGGGCAGCGTGTTCGACTTCGTCGTCGAGTTCGGCATCGGCGAGGTGCAGCCGGTGTCGGCGCACCAGGCGGCGGCCGATGCGCTGCCGCCCGGCCACGAACTGCTGCGCGGCCTGAAATGCCTGGTGGTCGACGACAATCCGACCGCGCGCACCGTGCTCAGCGAGATGGCCGGCTCGTTCGGCTGGCAGGTCGACGTGGCGGAAGGCGGACACGAGGCGCTGGCGGCGGTGTCGATGCAATTGGCGGCGCACCGCGCCTACGACGTGGTGCTGATCGACTGGCGCATGCCGGAGCTGGACGGCTGGGAAACCAGCTGCCGCATCCGTGCGCTGGCGCCGGAAGGGAAGATGCCGCTGATCGTCATGGTCACCGCGCACGACCGCGAGTTGTTGGCGGAACGGCACCTGGAAATGTCGCCGGTGCTGGATGGTTTCGTGGTCAAGCCGGTCACCGCCTCGATGCTGTTCGACGCGGTGGCCGATGCGCGGCTGGAAAACCGCGCGCCGCTGGCGGCGATCGCGATGCCGTCGATGCAGCGCCTGGTTGGGCTGCGGCTGCTGCTGGTGGACGACAATCCGGCCAACCAGCAGGTCGCCCGCGAGCTGCTGGGCAACGACGGCGCCGAGGTCGAGGTGGCCAACTCCGGCCCGATGGCGATCGCCGCGATTTCGCGGCCGGGGGCGCTGCCGGATCTGATCCTGATGGATATCCAGATGCCGGACATGGACGGCTACCAGGCGACCCACGCGATCCAGCAAAAGCTGGGCGCGGCGGCGCCGCCGATCGTCGCCATGACGGCCAACGCGATGCCGGCCGACCGCCTCGCCGCGCTGGAGGCGGGCATGGCCGATCACGTCGGCAAGCCGTTCGACCTGACGCAGCTGATCGCCGTGATCCTTCAACATGCGCGCCGCGACGGCCGGCCATTGACGGCGGCCGCCGCCGACGGCGCGGCGCTGGCGACCGTGGCGCGCGCCAACGCCAGCGTGGCCGCCGCGTTGTCGGACGCCGCCGGCGCGGTCGCGCTGCCCGAGGCCGGGCTCAACAGCGCCGCCGCCTTGAAGCGGCTGGGCGGCCTGCATTCGATCTATGTGATGGCGCTGCGCAGTTTCGTGGTGGAGGGCGGCAGGCTGTGCGCGCAATTGCATGCGGCCGGCAAGGAGCACGACCGCAAGGCCGCGTTGCCGGCGCTGCATACGCTGAAGGGGCTGGCCGGCACGGTGGGCGCGGACCGCCTGTCCAGCCTGTCGCACCTGGCGGAACTGGCGCTGAAGGACGATGCCTCCAGCGCCGCCTGGGACCAGCTGGCGCTGGTGCTCGACGCCTGCCCCGGCGTCACCGAGGACATCGAGCGGCTGGTGCGCCAGCTCGATACGGTCTAGGGCTTGAAGCCGTCGGCCGTGATTTCCAGCTCGGTCACCTCGCCGTAGGTCTTGGCGATGGCGCGGATGGCGTCCGCCTTGCCGACCAGGACCGTTTGCAGCTTGTTGCGCGGGAAGTGCTTGTCCACCAGCGCCTTGGCGCGCTCCGGCGTCAGGCTGTCGACGTCCTTCATGAAGTTGTCGATCTGCTCGCGGCCGACCTTGGACGCGTACATCTCGCCCAGCAGCCCGGCCAGCTGCTCGCCGGTTTCATAGCGCGGCGGGAACTGGCCCTTGACGTAGGCCTTGGCCGATTCCAGCGTCGCCTGGTCGATGCCCTTGTCCCATAAGCGCTGATAGGTCTTGTGCGCCAGGGCCAGCGCCGCCTCGGTCTTGGGCAGCGCGGTGAAGCTGGAGATGGCGAAGGTGCCGGTTTGCGACAAGGTGGCGAACTCGCTGCGGGCGCCGTAGGTCAGGCCGGAGTTGACGCGCAGCTCGTCGTTCAGCCACGAGGTGAAGCGGCCGCCGACGATGGTGTTGAGCACTTGCAGCGGCACGTAGTCCGGATCGTTGCGGGCGATGCCGGCGCCGCCGATCAGGAAGGTGGTCTCGATCGCGTCCGGCTTGTTGACCAGCCACACCCGCGCCTTGTCGGCCTGGACCTTGCCGTTGTCCTGCGGCGGCAGCGCCGGGCCGCTGGCCTTCCAGGCGCCGAACAGCGACGCGATCTGCTTGCGCATCTCGGCCGCCTGGAAGTCGCCGACCACGATGATGGCGGCGTTGTCCGGGCGATAGTAGTGCTGGTAGTAGCGCCGCACGTCGGCCTGCTTGAGCGCGGCGACGCTGCTGACCGTGCCGCTGGCCGGGATCGCATACGGGCTGTCGCCGAACAGCATGGCGCGGTAGTAATTGCCGACCACGTTGCGCGGCGCTTCCTTGGCCTGCTTCAGGCCGCTGACCTTGCGCTCGCGCAGCTTGCCCAGTTCGGCGTCGTCAAAGCTCGGCTGCTGCACGATTTCGGCGAACAGCGGCAGCAGCGCGGCGCTGTCGGCGCGGGCGAAGTTGGCCTGGACCACGCTGGACTCGGTGCCGGCGCCGCCGGCCAGGCGCGCGCCGCGGTCGTCGAAGGCCTGGTCGATGGCGGTCTTGTTGTGGGCCGTGCTGCCGAGCAGCAGCGCGTCGCCGGTCAGGTTGGACAGTCCGGGCTGGGCGGCGTCGTTGACGGCGCCGGCCTTGACCACGGCGCGCACCGAGATCAGCGGCACCTCATGGCGCTCCATCAGATACACGGTCAGGCCGTTGGGCAGCGTGACGGTCTCGAAGGCGGGCAGGCGGAACTCCGCCGCGAAGGCGGGCGCGGCGGCAGCGCAAGCGGCCAGCACGGCGGCGGCGATGATGGTTTTCTTCATGGATCAATCCTCCTTCGCGGCCAGCACGCCGACGGTGCGCTGCGATTTTTTCAGGTATTTGGCGGCCACGGCCTGGATGTCGGCCGGCGTCAGTTTCTCGTATTGGGCGGGGGCGTCGAACATCTTCTTGTAGTCGCCGAAGAACACTTCGTAGTTGCCCAGCTGCTGCGCCTTGCCGTTGATGGTTTCCTGCTCGCGGTACAGATTGACCAGTTTCTGGTTCTTGACCTTCTGCAGCTCCTCGGCGCCGACGCCATTTTTCACCACCTCGTCCAGCGCCGCCAGCAGCGCCTTCTCCAGCTGCGCCGGTTCGACCTTGGCGGCGGCCACGGCGGACACGTACAGCAGGCCCGGATCGAAGCCGTCCAAGCTGCTCGCGCCGACCTGGGTCGCCAGTTGCCGCTCCACCAGCGCCTTGTACAGGCGCGAGGTCTTGCCGTCGGCCAGCAGGCTTTGCAGCACTTCCAGCGCGTAATAGTCGGGATTGTTGGCGGCCGGGATCTTGTAGGCGACCACCAGGTTGGCCGAGGTCGCCGACTCCTTGGCGACGAAGACGCGGCGTTCGCCCTTTTGCTCAGGCTCGACGGTGCGCACCGCCGGCGGCAGCGGCCGCTTCGGGATGGCGCCGAAATATTTCGTGGCCAGTTGCTTCACCTCGGCCGCCTTGACGTCGCCGACGATCACCGACACCGCGTTGTTCGGCGCGTAATAGGTCTTGAAGTAGGTTTCCAGGTCTTGCTGGGTCCAGGCCTTGATGTCGGACTCGTTGCCGATCACCGACCACGAATACGGATGGGCGCTGTAGGCGACGCTGTTGATCTCTTCGCGCAGTACGCGCATGTTGGAGTTTTCCAGGCCGGTGCTGCGCTCGGACAGCACCACGCCGCGTTCGCTGGCGACCATCTTCGGATCGATCGTCAAGTGGGCGATGCGGTCGCTCTCCAGCTTGAAGATGGTCTCCAGCGACGCGGCCGGGAACCAGTCCTGGTACACGGTCAGGTCGGTGCTGGTGTAGGCGTTGTTGGAGCCGCCCTTGGCTTCCATGGTGCGGTCGAACATTTTCGGGCCGTAGTTCCTGGAGCCGTTGAACATCATGTGCTCGAAGAAGTGCGACAGTCCGGTGATGCCGGGCGCTTCATTGCGCGAGCCGACTTTCCAGAAGGTGTACATATTGGCGTTGGGGATGGTGCTCGATTCCAGCACGATGAACTTCATGCCGTTGGGCAGGGTGAAGGTCTGGACTTGATCGGCCGTGACGGCCTGCGCGGCGGCGGCCATGCCGAGCATGATGCCGGCGGCCAGGGCTTTCCATTTCATGAACGCTCCTCGTAGAAGTAAGCGCAAAGCATACGACAAACTCCAAGTTTCCAGATAACTATTTGCGAATGCGAAGCTTAGCGGATAGCATGGTGTAAAACATCAATAAGGAGTTAGCAATGGAAAAACCGATGAGCTGGGTGGCCCACGAATTGAGCATGACGGTGTTGATGACGCCGGACATGGCCAACTTCTCCGGCAACGTTCACGGCGGTACGATCCTGAAGTATCTGGACAGCGTGGCCTACGCCTGCGCCAGCCGCTATTCGGGCAGCTATGTGGTGACGCTGTCGGTGGACCAGGTGATGTTCCTCCAGCCTATCCACGTGGGCGAACTGGTGACCTTCCTGGCGTCGATCAACTATACCGGCCGGACCTCGATGGAGGTCGGCATCCGCGTGGTGACGGAGAACATCCAGCAGCGGCTGGTGCGGCACGCCAACAGCTGCTATTTCACCATGGTGGCGGTGGACGAGGGCCGCAAGCCGGTCGAGGTGCCGGTGCTGGTGCCGGAAACCGACGAACAGAAGCAGCGCTGGGAACAGGCGCTGTTGCGCAAGCAGGCGCGGCAGATGGTGCACGGCTCGCGCAAGTGATGAAGCGGGCGGCGATACATCTCGCGCTGTTCGCCGCCTGCGTCGGCACGGCGGCGGTCGCGCTGGCGGCCGAACCGTCCGGGCGCGAGATCGTCGCCGACGTGTCCCGCATCGTCGCTCCCAACGGCGTGCAGGAAAATTTCAAGCTGCGCATCGGCGGCATCGACCAGTGGATCTACACGCGCGGCCAGGATCGCGCCAATCCGGTGCTGCTGTTCGTCCACGGCGGCCCGGCCTCGCCCAGCGCGCCGACCATGTGGCTGTACCAGCGGCCGCTGGAGGAATACTTCACCGTGGTCAACTACGACCAGCGCGGCGCCGGCAAGACTTATCTGGACAACGACGTCGAGGCGGTGCGCCCGACGCTGCGCATAGACCGCTTCGTCGACGATGCGGTGGAGATCGCGCAGGCGGTGTCCAAGCGTTACGGCAAGCGCAAGGTGATCCTGGTCGGCCACAGCTGGGGCACGGTGGTCGGCATGCGCGCGGTGCTGGCGCGGCCGGAGCTGTTCCACGCCTACGTCGGCATCGGCCAGGTGATCAGCATGCTGGACAATGAAAAGCTCAGCTTCGATTTCGCCATGGCGCAGGCGCGCAAGGGCAACAACGCCAAGGCGGTCAAGGAACTGGAGTCGATTGCGCCGTATCCGGGCAACACGCCGATCACCCGCGAGCGTATCATTGTCGAGCGCACCTGGGCCCAGCACTACGGCGGGCTGGCCGCGTATCGCGGCGACTTCGGCTACTATTTCAACGCGCCGCTGCTGTCGCCGGAGTACGACGCGCGCGCGGTGAAGGCGATCGACCAGGGCAGCCTGTTGACGCTGGAGCGGGTGTTGAAGGAATGGCTGGAGGTGGACTTCAAGCCGGTGGACAGTTTCCCGGTGCCGGTGGTGATGTTCATGGGACGGCACGACTACACCACGCCGTCGCAGCCGACGGCCGAGTGGCTGTCCAAAGTGCGCGCGCCGTACAAGCGCGCGGTGTGGTTCGAGAATTCCTCGCACCTGGTACAGTTCGAGGAGCCGGGCAAGACGCTGGTGAGCCTGCTGGACTATGTGCGGCCGCTGGCCAAGGACGACTAAGGAGCTGACATGGAAATGAAGAAAGTCAACGCAGGCAAGCTGCGCGCCATCGGCTACGATCCGCGCGAGCGCATGTTGCGGGTCGAATTCGACGACGGCAAAGCCATCGATTATTCCGGCGTCGGCACCGAGGTGTGGCGCAAGCTGTCGACGTCGGGCGCGGCGTGGAGCTACTACCGTGACAATATCGAAGACGAGTTCAGCGGCGTCAAGGGCGTGGTGCGCAAACCCACCACGCGCGCCGAGCTGGAGGATTTGTTCAAGGCACCCGGAGGCGAAGCCTAGCTGCCCGGCGCCAGGATGTTCAGGCGTTCGGCCGCGTTGCGGTTTTGCGGATTGAGCTCCAGCGAGCGCCGGTAATGCCGGATCGCCAGCGCGGTGGCATGGTCGGCCTCATGGGCTTCGGCCAGGCTGTCATGGGCGTTGGCATTATCGGGGTAGAGCCGCGCCGCCAGGTCCAGCACCACCACGGCCGCTTTGTTCTCATGCCTGGCCAGCAAGCGATAGCCCCAGCTGTTGAGGTCGTTCTGCGACGGCTGGGAGACTGCGTGCCGCGCCATCACCTGTTGTAGTTTTCGGTCGATCTCGCCGTAGCCGGATTGCTCGATGAGCTGGCGCAGGCGATAAATCGCATACGCGCCGCCGTTGATTTTCCTGAGCTCCGGCAGATACAGCCCCGCCACCGCGTCGATCAGCTGTTCCGGCTGCGCGCCGGCGAGGTTGGTCAGGATGATGATCGCCAGGTCGTCGTCCGGATAGACATAGAACGCCGAGCGGGCGCCGCCGATGCCGGCCACGGCGCGATGCGCGTCGCGCCGGATGGCCGGCCAGCCCAGCGCCCACGGCGCGGGCTTGCCGTCCGAAAACGTGGTCGGCAGCCACAACCGGCGCAGGCTGTCCGGCGTGAGCAAGCGCCCTTGCTGCAGGGCCGCGATCCATTTGCCGAGGTCCAGCACGTTGCTGTTGATGCCGGCGCCGGCGCGCGTATAGACCGGGAAATCCTCGATCACGTTTGTGAGCGTCTTGCCGTCGCCGGCCAGGCGGTAGGAGTTGGCCTTGTTCTTGATGACGTCCAGGGTGTCGCCGAAGCTGCTGTTGGGCATGCCGACCGCGTCGAATTGCCGCCGCTGGATGAATTGCAGGAAGGGCTCGCCGCTTTGCCGCGCGATGATTTTCTCCAGCACCACATAGTTGGTCTGGTTGTAGCTGAAGCGCTGGCCGGGCGCGGATTCCATCGGCAGCGCCTGCACCGCTTTCCAAGCCGCGTCGGCGCCGCCCGGCAGCAGGTTCGAGGTGGCCGGATCGATGATGTCGGGCAGGCCGGAGGTATGGGCGAGCAGTTGCGTGACGGTGATGGCTTGCCACGCGGCGGGCAGGTTATCCAGATAGCGCGAGGCGGGCGCCTGCAGATCGAGCTTGCCCTGTTCCGCCAATTGCATGACGGCGACGCCGGTGAACGATTTGGTGGCGGAGTTGATCGAGAACACGCTGTCGGCGCCGACCGGGACGCCATACTGGATGCTGGCGGTGCCGAACGTCCGTGACAGCACCGGCTTGCCATGCCGGATGACGGCGATCTGTAGCCCGGGGATCCGGCGCTCCGCCATTTCGCTGCGGATGAATTCCGCCACCGCTTGCTCCGGGCTGGCCGGCGCGGCGGTGGCCAGCGCGTTGACGAGGGCGAAGAAAAATCCGAGTGCGCTGATAGACTTCATGGGCTGCCCTTTGTGATGGTGGGGGCAAGTCTAGTTTATGTAGAAAAAATAGTCTAGATGTATTTCCTTGACCAAACGCGCGCGTGCGGATTGAATGATGGAGGTGGCTGTGGTCTAATCAAAAAACCTTCGACCACATTGCCCACCATGCCCAGCGCCAGCCCATCAGAAATCCAGCAAGTCCCAGACCAACAGCCCGCGTACCGCGTCGAGCGTTCGACGGTGCACGGCAGCGGCGTGTTCGCGCGGCGCGATATCGCCGTCAGCGAATGCGTGGTCGAGTACACCGGCCGCGAGATCACCTGGGACGAGGCGCAGGCGCGCGCGGCCAGGCAGAACGGGCCGCACAACCACACCTTCTTCTTCAGCCTGGCGAACGGCAACGTCGTCGACGGCGGCGACCACGGCAACGATTCGCGCTTCATCAACCACTCCTGCGAACCGAATTGCGAGGCGATCGAGGAAGACGGCCGCATCTTCATCTACGCGCTACATGACATCAAGGCCGGCGAGGAACTGAGCTATTCCTATCCGCTGATCTACGAGGGCCGCCACACCCCGGCCATCAAGCGCGAGTTCGCCTGCCGCTGCGGCGCGCCGACCTGCAGCGGCACCATGCTAGCGCCAAAGAAACGCAAGCGCGCGCCGAAATCCGCTGCCGGCTTCGTTCCGCCGGTCCCGGCCGCCGAGACGGCGCACCGGCCGCCGGCCTAGACGCCGATCACACCAGCGCCGGCTGCAAGCTCTTGCCGTCGATTAGCATGCGCTCGAACTCGATCGGCGGCACCGGCGGACTGAAGTAGTAGCCCTGGATTTCGTCGCAGCCGTTGCGCCGCAGGTAGTCGAGCTGGGCCGCCGTCTCGACGCCTTCGGCGATGACGCGCAGTTTGAGGTTGTGCGCCAGCGCGATGATCGACACCACGATGGCGGCCTCGTCGCCTTCGCCGATGTCGCTGATGAAGGAGCGGTCGATCTTCAGCACGTCGATCGGGAAGCGGCGCAGGTAGGAGAAGCTGGAATAGCCGGTGCCGAAGTCGTCGATCGACAGCGCCAGGCCCAGCGCCTTCAGCTTGTGCAGCAGCTCCACCGCCAGCGCCACGTCGTTCATGAACAAGCCCTCGGTCAGCTCGATCTCCAGGCAGGACGGCGGCAGGCCGGTCTCGCGCAGCACCTCGGCGATCGCGGCCAGCAGCTTGGGCTCGCTGAACTGGCGCGGCGACAGGTTGACCGCGATCCGCAGCACGCCGTGGCCCGCGTCCTGCCAGGCCTTGGCCTGGGCGCAGGCGGTGCGCAGCACCCAGGCGCCGATCGGCACGATCAGGCCGGTTTCCTCGGCCAGGCCGATGAAGCGGCCCGGCGCGACCATGCCCAGCTCCGGATGCTGCCAGCGGATCAGCGCCTCCATGCCGACCACGCGGCCGCTCTGCAGATCCAGCTGCGGCTGGTAGTGCAGCACGAACTCGTCGCGCTCCAGCGCGTTGCGCAGCGCGCTTTCGATGCGCACCCGCTCCAGCGCTTCCTCGTTCATCGCCGGCTGGTAGAACTGGGTGTTGTTGCGGCCCATCTTCTTGGCGCGGTACATGGCGATGTCGGCATGCTCGATCAGGCGCTGCGCCGGCGTGCCGTCCGGGTCGTAGACGGCGACGCCGATCGAACAGGTGACGAAGAATTCCTTCCCCTCCAGCAGTACCGGCTGCGCCACGGCGCGCATGATGCGTTGCGTGACCTCGTGCGACAGCGCCGCGTCCGGATACTCGGCCAGGATGGCGACGAATTCGTCGCCCGACAGCCGCGCCACCGTGTCGCTCTCGCGCACGCTGTCCTGCAGCCGCTGCGCCACGGTTTTCAACAGCAGATCGCCGGCCTTGTGGCCGAGGCTGTCGTTGACGAACTTGAAGCGGTCGAGGTCGATCAGCATCACCCACAGCGGATTGCCGCTGCGGTTGGCGTAGGCGGCGGCCTGCGTCAGCCGGTCCTGCAGCAGCACCCGGTTGGGCAGGCCGGTCAGCACGTCGTGGTGGGCGATGTGGTGGATGCGCTGCTCGGACAGCTTGCGCTCGGTGATCTCGCTGCCGGTGCCGCGATAGCCGCGGAACACCCCGGCGTGGTCGAACACCGGCTCGCCGCTGGTGCTGAACCAGTGAGTCTGGCCGTCGCTGCCGGGCAGCGCGTATTCCAGGTTGGTGAAGGGCAGGTGGGCCTCCAGCATGGCGACGTGGTCGCGGCCCCAGCGCGTGTTCCACAACTCGGGGTGCAGCGCCCAGCGGGTCTTGCCGATGAACCGTTCCGGATCCTGCTTGCCCTTGTCGAAAAAGCCGCCGGTGATGTTGGTGAAGCGGAACTCCTCGTCCTGTTCCCAGTACCAGTCGGACGACAGCGCCAGCAGGCGGCGGAAGCGGTGCTCGCTTTCCTGCAACGCCAGCTCGGTTTGCTTGCGCGCGGCCACGTCCTGGTTCAGTTGCTCGTTGCTGCGTTGCAGGTCGAGCGTGCGCTCGTCCACCAGCCGCTGCACCCGCACCGAGCGGCGCGCCAGCGAGTTGACGAAGGCCGCCGTCAGCAACGAGAACAGCAGGCCGCCGATCAGCGTCGATAGCGAGCCGAGGTGCTCGCTCAGGAAGGGGCGCGGCAGCGGCGTCACCTGCACGTGCCAGGACTTGCCGGCGGCGCTGAAGGTGCTGGTGTAGAGGTCGTGGTAATCGAAGGCCAGCCAGCGCTGCAGCGCCTTGTCGGCGGCCGGTTCGCCGCTGTCCCGGCCCTGGCTGTAGACCAGGTTGTCGGGCCGCACGTCGTCGCCGATGTAGACCCGCAGCACCAGTTGATGGTCGTCGAGCAGATCGGCGCCGAGCAGGATCTTGTGCACCAGGTCGGTCGAGCGGATCACCGCGCTGGTGTTGCCGATCCATGCCGCGCGCCGCTGCGCCGCCGTCGCGGTGTCGGCGCCCGGGCGGTAAACCGGCATCATCAGCACGAAACCTTTCTGTTTCGCGCGCTCCTGGATCAGGCGCAGCAACGGCGTGGCGCGGGTCTGGCCGGCGGCGACGCCTTCGTTGATGGTCTTGATCATGGCCGGGATCGATCCCACGTCCAGCCCGAAGGCGGCTTCGTTGCCCGCCAGCGGTTCCAGGTAATCGACCACCACGTGCAGCGGACGCGGCGGCGCCGGCCGGTTGTCGGCGTCGTGCAGGCGGTAGCCGGGGAAGCGGGTCCGCATCGCGGCCTCGAAGCGGCGCGCCTCGGGCTCGTCCATGACGCGGTGGAAATTGAAAGCCTGCACGAAGGGATAGCGCGCCAGCAGCGGCCGGGTGAAGTCGCCGAACTGCTCGCGGCCGACCACGCCGACCGATTTGAACAGGTCGTTGAGGATGGTGACCAGTTCCAGCGTGTCGTCCAGGCCGCGATGGATGGCGGCGGCGCGCATGTGGGCGCGCTGCTGGAAGCTCAGCTCCATCTTGCCGTACTCCAGCGCACTGACGGCGACGAACAGCATCGAGGTGACCGCGCAGCCGGTCGCCAGCGTCAGGATGGCCGCCAGCGATATCTTGGATGACTTGCGGGAACGCGCCATTGCGATTTCCGGAGGGCGGGGGATGGTTCTAGTGTGTCACAAAAAATGCCGTGGCGACAGATTTTGTCCCGGACCATTTGCTAAATTGCCACATGCTAGCCTGTTTCCTAAACCGCCATGCCCCAGCGCAGCTTGAGCACGATCCAGTGCGCCCACAAGCGATTCATCAGCGCCAGCGGCAGGCCGTGGCCGCGCGCCAGTTTGCGCTGCATGGCCAGCGCCGGGGAGGGCGCGCCGCCCTTGACCGCGAACAGGATGCGGTTGTTGCCGGCGATGCCGTGGAACCAGCAGATGCGGCCCTCGAACGCCAGCCGCAGCCGCTTCAGCATGGCGCCGTAGTGCGGGTCGTAGCTGAAGATATTGGTCGCCATCACCCCGCCCGGACGCAGCGCGCGCCGGCAGTCGGCGTAGAAGGCGGCGCTGCCCAGCGCCGGCGGCAAGCCTTGGTCGTCGAAGCCGTCGACCAGCAGCACGTCGGCGCTGCCCTTGAGCCGCGCCATGTAGTCGGCGGCGTCGGCCTGGATGATGCGGAAGCGGGCGCTGTCGCGCGGGATGGCGAACTGCTCGCGCAGCGCGATCACGTCGGCGCGAAGTTCCAGCACGGTGATGCGGCTGTGCGGCAGGTAGCGGTGGCAGAACTTGGCCAGCGAGCCGCCACCCAGGCCGACCATGACGATGTGTTCCGGCTTCGGATGGAACAGCACGAAGCACATCATGGCGCGTGCGTAGCTGAGCACCAGATCGTCCGGGCGCGACAGCCGCATCTCGCTCTGCACCATGCCGGGCTGGAATTCGAGCAGGCGCTTGTCGCCGTGGGTGCGTACCTGGGGACGATGGATAGGCTGGGTCAAGATGGGGCGCTTGTGGATTTGGCGGATCAATTTATAGTAGCATGCCGCCCGTTGCATTTACAGACGGAAAAATAGTAGGTACATTGGCGTTAGCACAGGCCAGCCGGCCGACTTGGAGAGAGAGAAGATGTTTTTAGACCACCCTACGCTTACCGCCACCAACAGCTTGACCGAACCCGACCGCCTGGAGCGCCTGACCCGCGTCTACGGTTACGTGGTGGCGCTGGCCGACGTCGCCGGCAATCCGACGTTCATCGAGAAGTTCAGCCAGATGCACGACCACAAGGGCACGCTGATCGTGTTCTGGCACGATGCCCCGACCGATGAAGAGAAGGCCTTCTTCAGCCGCGCCTGGGCCAGCAAGATGGGCGACGGCAGCAGCAACGTCGAACACGAGGTCTGACCCGACCCCGGTCATGGATATAAAAACCCTGGTACTGGCGCTGGCGCTGGGCAATCTGAGCCTGTGCGCGGCGCTGTTCTTTTATCAGAGCGAGGTCCGCAGCAGCGGCCACGCCACCTGGACCACCGCCAAGCAGTGCCAGGCCGTGGCCTGGGCCCTGCTGTACCTGCGCGGCACGCTGCCGGATTTCCTGACCATTCCCCTTGCCAACGCCATCCTGCTCACCGGTTTCGCGCTGGACGCGTCCGCGCTGTGGGAGCAGGCCGGCCGCCGCGTCTGGCGGCGCTACCTGCTGCCGGTGCTGGGCATGGCGATCGGCGTCTATAGCGGCGCCTGGCTGCTGGGCTTGCCCGCCGCCGAGCGCATCGCCATCGCCTCGGTCGCGGCCGGATTGTTTTTCGTGGCCGGCGCCGCCGCGTTGGGCCGCAGCTGGTCGGCCGGCAGCATGCTGCGTCGTTATCTGGTGCTGGCGATGCTGGCGCTGGCGTTGGTGGTGGCCGCGCGCGGCGTGCTGACGGCGCTGTTGCAGGACGGACAGGGCTGGGGCTGGCTCAGCATCGAGCTGATCCAGGGCGCCGGCCTCGCCGCGCTATATTTGATGATGCTGAGTAATGCCTTCGGCTATCTGTTGTTGTCGCGCGAGCAGTCGCAGGGCGAGCTGGCGCGGCTGGAGGTGGTCGACGCGCTGACCGACGTGCCGAACCGGCGCGGCTTCTACAACGCGCTGACGCCGTGGATCGCGCTGGCGCGCCGGCCCGGCATGCCGACCGCGCTGATCATCCTCAATCTCGACCATTTCAAGCGGGTCAACGACAATTACGGCCATCCGGTGGGCGATCTGGTGCTGAAGGCGATGGTCGACGTCTGCAAGAAGCAGCTGCGCGACTCGGACCTGATGGGCCGCCTCGGCGGCGCCGAATTCGCCATCCAGCTGCCGCGTACCTCGCAGGAGGATGCGCTGATGGTGGCGGAGCGCATCCGCAACGCCGTCGCCGCGCTGCCGGTCAAGGCGGAAAAGGCGGTCATCAACATGACGGCCAGCCTGGGCGTGACCACCATCCGCGCCGACGACAGCACCGTGAGCCTGTTCAAACGCGCCGACGAGGCGCTGCAGGAGGCCAAACAGGCCGGCCGCAACCGCGTGGTGGAGGCCTCGCAGGCCGCCGCCGGAGCACTGGAAATCTGATACGTCATGAAGGTGTCACATTCGACGCCTATCGTGCCTTATAATGAGCTAAATCGTTTAGTTTGATTTTTCCGGGGCCTTCCATATATGTACGCAGCAGTAGATCTGGGTTCCAACAGTTTTCGCCTCCACGTCGGCAAGCACGACGGGGAGGCCATACGCGTGCTGAAAAGCGTGCGCGAACCGATACGCCTGGCCGCCGGGCTGGATGACAAGGGCAACCTGACGCCGGCCGCGATGCAGACCGCGCTGGCCTGCCTGAAGAATTTCCGCGCCGTGCTGGGCGCCTACAAGCTGGATGCGGTGCGGGTGGTCGCCACGTCGGCCATGCGCGTGGCGCGCAATTCCGCCGCCTTCCTGCCGGAGGCCGAACTGGCGATCGGCTATCCGATCGAAATCATCTCCGGCGAGGAGGAGGGGCGGCTGATCTATATGGGCGTGGCCAACGCGGTGGCGCTGCCCGGCGAGCGCCGGCTGGTGATCGACATCGGCGGCGGCTCGACCGAGCTGATACTCGGCCGCGGCCAGGAAATCGAGCGGGTCGAGTCGTTCAGCGTCGGCACGGTCAAGCAAAGCCTGTCGTTCTTCGTCGGCGGCCGGGTCGACGGGCCGTCGTTCGAGGCGGCCATCCTGTCGGCGCGCAGCCATTTCGAGGACGCCGCGCCGCCGTATCACCCGCAGTTCTGGAAGCAGTGCTACGGCTCCTCCGGCACCGCGCGCACCATCGCCGACATCATCATCAAGAACGGCATCGGGCGCGAGGTCAACGCGGCGACGCTGGAGGCGCTCAAGCAGCGCTTCATCGAATTCGGCCATGTCGGCAAGATCGACATGCCGGGCCTGCGCCCGGACCGCGCCAGCACCATCATCGGTGGCCTGGCGATCCTGATCGGCCTGGTGCGCGAGCTGGGCATCCCGCTGGTGCAGCCGATCGAGGCCGGCCTGCGCATGGGCGTGATGTGGGACCTGCACCTGCGCTCGACCAAGCGCGATCGCCGCGAGCAGTCGGTGCAGGCCTGCCTGGAGACCTTCCACGTCGACCAGCGCCGCGCCAACCGCGTCGCCGACGACGCGCTGGCGCTGTACGCGCAGACCAAGCCGGCCTCCGACCAGTACAGTCGCCATCTGTACTGGAGCGCGCTGCTGCACGAGGTGGGCATGGTGGTGTCGCACACCGGCTATCACAAGCACGCCGCCTACATGATCGAGAACGCCGACCTGCCGGGATTCACCGCGCGCGAGCAGAAGACCATGAGCCGGCTGGTGATGGCGCACAAGGGCAACCTGCGCAAGGTGGGCGAGGTGTTGTCCGAGCCGGATTTCGTCAAGGCCGTGGTGGCGCTGCGGCTGGCGGTGCTGTTCATGCACTCGCGGCTGGACGTCGATTTTTCGCAGCTCAAGCTGCGCATGAAGAACCGCATCGAGCTGGAGATCCGGCGCGATTGGGTGGCCGACCATCCGACCCTGTCCTATTGGCTGGAGAAGGAACAGGAGCAGTGGGATGAAGTGGGTGTAGACTTCAGCATCCGCACCAGCGGCTAATCTACCGGAGACGTTCGATGGACGACAGGATCAAAGGCCGCTGCGCTTGCGTATTGCTTGCCCTGTCGTTGCCGCTGGCCGCGCCCGCGGCCGCCGCGCCGCCGGTGGACAACGTGCGCCTCTGCTTCGAGGCCCAGGACGTGCCGCCGTGGCGCACCGAAAAGGGCGGCGGCCTGAATTTCGCGCTGCTGAAGATGGTCGAGCAGCGGCTCGACATCCACTTCGATTACCAGAGCATTCCCTGGAAGCGCTGCCTGGCGCAGCTCAAGGCCAACGAGGTCGACGGCGCCTTTGCCGTCAGCTACAAGCCGGACCGGCGCGAGCTGGGCGAGTATCCGGGCGGCGAGCAGGTCGATGCCTCCAAGCGCATGCACATCGACCGCTATGTGGTGATCCGCAAAAAAGGCGCCAAGGTCGATTGGGACGGCAAGTCGTTCCACAACCTGGACGGCGCCATCGGCTTCCAGCTGGGTTATTCGGTGGGCGACGTGCTGCGGGCGCAGAACGTCGAGGTGGACGAGGGCAGCCAGCGCGCCGATGAACTGGCGCGCAAGCTGATCGCCGGACGCCTGGCCGCCGCCGCCGTGGGCGGCAGCGACGCCAAGAACCTGATGCGCGGCCCGCTGGCGCCGCAACTGGAGCAGCTGCCGATTCCCATCATCGAGAAGCCATATTTCCTGATCCTGTCGCACGCGATGGTGGCATCCAAGCCGCAGCTGGCGGGGCGCATCTGGCGCGCGATCGAGGAGGTGCGCAACAGCGCGGCCTACAAGAAAATCGAACTCGCCGAAGGAGGCGGACATTAACGCTCTGGCGCGACTGCGCAGCGCATGGCGGCGCGATATCCTGCTGCGGCTGGGCTTCGGCATTTTCCTGGCGGTGGCCATCTCCACGACGATCTACACGACTTATGTGATGCAAGCCTTGCGCAGCGAGGCCGAACAGAATCTGCGCGAGCGCGCGGAACGGCTGGCGGCGGTGCTGTCGCAGGCGCTGGCGCGGCCGCTGTTCGACATCAACAGCGCCGCCGTCTCCAGCGTGGTCGACGCCTCGGGCGCGACGCCGGAGGTGCTGCTGCTGCGCGTGCTGGCGCCGAACGGCGCGGAGCTGGCCAGCTACGTCTCGCCGTCGCGCGAGCCGGTGGCGGCGATCAAGGTGCACCGCGAGATCAGCTTCAGCGACATCCGCCAGAGCTATCCGGTCGGCGCCCTCGACCTGTCGCTGTCGCGGCAGCAGATGGACCGCGACCTGCACCGGCAGATCTTCAACACCGTGGCCGCCAACCTGCTGCTGGCGCTGGGCATCGTGCTGTCGATCTTCATCGTCGGCCGGCGCGCGGCGCGGCAGTTCACCGACATCCAGTCCGGCCTGGAAAAGCTGACCCGTGGCGAGACCGACATCAGGCTGTCCGGCATCGGCCGCGAGGACCAGGTGGGACGCCTGTCGAACGCGGTGCTGCGCTTCCGCGACACAATGGTGCGGCTACGCGACGCCGAGCACGCGCTGCGTGACCTGAACGCCGACCTGGAGCGGCGCATCGACGCCCGCACGGCGGAATTGAGCGACGCCGCGCAGCTGGCGCGCGACAGCCAGGCCAAGCTGCAGACCATCGTCGATACCGCGCTGGACGCGGTGGTGCGCATGGATCCGGGTGGTCGCATCGTCGGCTGGAACGCGCAGGCCGAGCTGACCTTCGGCTGGAGCCGCGAGGAGGCGCTGGGACTGGACCTGGACAAGACCATCATCCCGGCGCGCTACCGCTACGACCACCGGCGCGGCATGCAACGCCACGTCGCGGGCGGCGGCGGGGTGGTGCAGACGCGGATCGAGGTGTACGCGCTGCGCCGCAACGGCGAGGAGTTTCCGGTCGAGCTGTCGATCACCCAGGTCAAGACCGAGGGGCGCGACAGCTATGAATTCTGCGCCTTCATCCGCGACATCAGCGAACGCCGCGAGCGCGAACAGAAGCTGGTCAACGCCAACGTGATGGCGGAGGCGGCGAACATCGCCAAGTCGGAATTCCTGGCCAATATGAGCCATGAGATCCGCACTCCTATGAGCGCCGTGATCGGCATGGCCTATCTGGCGCTGCGCACCGAGATGACGCCCAAGCAGCACGATTACATCAGCAAGATCCACCGCGCCGCCTTGTCGCTGCTGGGGATCATCAACGACATACTGGATTTCTCCAAGATCGAGGCGGGGCGGCTGGAGGTCGAGGCGATCCCCTTCTTGCTGGAGGACGTGCTGGCCAATGTCAACAGCGTGACCGCGCAGCGCGCCGCCGACAAGGGCCTGGCCTACCTGGTCGAGGTGTCGCCCGAGGTGCCGCGGCATCTGGTCGGCGACCCGCTGCGGCTGGGGCAGGTGCTGATCAACCTGGTCAACAACGCGGTCAAGTTCACCGCCGGCGGCGAGCTGGAACTGCGCTGCACGCAGATGGGGAAACTGGACGAATACGGCAGGGCGGTGCTGCGCTTTTCGGTGCGCGACACCGGCATCGGCATGACAAGGCAGCAGAAGTCCCGCTTGTTCCGCGCCTTCAGCCAGGCCAACGGTTCGACCTCGCGCAACTACGGCGGCACCGGACTGGGGCTGTCGATCTCGCAGCAGCTGGTGCGGCTGATGGGCGGGAATATCGATGTCGAGAGCGAGGTCGGCCTGGGTTCGACCTTCCAGTTCGACCTGCGCTTCGCGCTGTCGGATGCGACCGCGTTGGCGGCGCTGCACCAGGCGCCCGCCGGAGATCCGGCGTCGGATCTCTCGGCGCGCCGCACCGCGCGCGTGCTGCTGGCCGAGGACAGTCCGGACAACCAGGACGTGACCAGCGAGCTGCTGACGCTGCAGGGCTTGAGCGTGGACGTGGTGTCCAACGGCCGCGAGGCGCTGGCCCGTTTGATGGAGGCCGGTCCGCACGCCTACGATCTGGTGCTGATGGACCTGGGCATGCCGCTGATGGACGGTCATGAGGCGACGCTGCTGCTGCGCCAGGACAGCCGCTTCAACGAGCTGCCGGTGATCGCCGTGACCTCGCACGCGCTGGCCGGCATGCAGGCGCGCTGCCTGGAGGAGGGCATGCAGGACTACATCACCAAGCCGATCGATCCGCAGCGGCTGTATGGCGTGCTGTCGCGCTGGCTGGGCATGTCGATGAAGGTCATACCCCCGCTGCCGCCGTTGTCCGAGGCCGTCGTCGAGGGGGATACATGCGGCGGCACGGTGGATGCGTTGCAGGCGCTGGCCGGGCTGAGTTCATTGCTGGCGGAATTCAGCGGCGACAGCCGGGATTATTTCGAGCGCGCGCGCGCCTGCCTGGCGACCTTGCTGCCGCCGGCGACGATGGCGCGGCTGGATCATCATATGGAGTTGTATGAATTCGAGGCGGCCGGCGCTTTGCTGGCCAGTGCGGTAAGAAACCAGGAGACACCATGAAGACAGAGCATCGACCGACAGTGCTGATCGTCGACGATACGCCCGATAACATCACGCTGTTATCGACCCTGCTGAGGGACAAGTACAACACCAAGGTCGCCACCAATGGCGCGACGGCGTTGCAGATCGTGGCGTCATCCAGGGTCGATCTGGTGCTGCTGGATATCATGATGCCGGAGATGGATGGCTTTGAAACCTGCCGCCGCCTAAAGGCGGATCCGCAAAGTAGCGCGATTCCGGTGGTGTTCCTGACGGCGAAAAGCCAGATGGAGGACGAGGAGATGGGGCGCAGCGTTGGGGCGGTGGATTTCCTGCGCAAGCCGGTCAATCCGGCGCAGCTGTTCGCCCGCGTTGCCGCACATTTGCGGCAAATCAATTAAAAATTCTGTAAATGATATATACTGTTTATATTGTTGAATAATTTGGAGTGTGTAAATGAATAAACCTGTTAATAGTCTTGCAACTGAAAAAGTCAGCAAGCCGGTTGCCAAGCCGGTCGTCGCCAAGCCGGTCGTCGCCAAGCCAGTCGCCGCCAAGCCAGCCGTCAAGGCCGCGCCTAAAGCCGCCGTCAAGCCAGCCGCGAAAGCTGCGGTAAAGCCAGCCGCCAAGCCAGCCGCGAAAGCCGCTGTGAAGCCGGCCGCCAAGCCAGCCGTGAAACCAGCCGCCAAGCCGGTCGTCAAGGCCGCCGCCAAGCCAGCCGCCAAGCCAGCCGCTAAACCGGCGCCAGCCGCCAAGCCGGCACCGAAAGCCGCCGCCAAAGCCGCGCCGAAGGCAGCCCCTAAAGCCGCGCCTAAAGCCGCCGCCAAGCCGGCCGCCGCAGCGGAAGCCGCCAAGGTCAAGGTCGCGAAAGAAAAGCTGGTCCGCGACAGCTTCACCATGCCGGAGCAGGAATACGCGGTGTTGAGCCAAGTGAAGAAAGCTTGCCTGAAAGCCGGCTTCGAGATTAAAAAGAGCGAGTTGCTGCGCATCGGCGTGGCGCTGATCAGCCAGATCGACCTGGCGACGCTGAAAACCGTGCTGGCCAGCCTGCCGCAACTGAAAACCGGCCGTCCAAAGAAGAGCTGATTTAAAAACAACATGTCACGAAAATGACATTTCACTGTCATTTTCCTGAAGTATTCGATGGTTACGCTTGCTTTGTCTTCCACAGAAAGGATGAAGCATGCAAACCTCGATCATACAAGCGGACGCCCGAGCAACGTCCGGCAAGCTGGTACTCAGTATGGCAAGCACGCCGGAAGAACTGCGTGAAGTTCAGCGCCTGCGCTACAAGGTGTTCATCGAAACCATGGGTCTGAGCTCGCTGGTCCGCGAAGATGGCCTGGACTGCGACGAGTTCGACGACCACTGCGACCACCTGATCGTGCGCGACACCGCCACCCTCAAGGTGGTCGGCACCTACCGCCTGCTGAGCGCCTCGCGCGCCCGCAAACTGGGCCGCGTCTACTCCGAAGGCGAATTCGATCTGGGCCGCCTGAACAACCTGCGTGGCCGCATGGTTGAAGCGGGCCGCGCCTGCATCCATCCCGACTATCGCGGCGGCAGCGTCATCATGCTGCTGTGGTCCGGCCTGGCCGACTACATGCGCCGCGAGAACTGCGACTACCTGGTCGGCTGCGCCAGCATCAGCCTGGCCGATGGCGGCCACAACGCCGTCGCCGTCTACCAGTCGCTGGCCTCGCGCCACCTGGCGCCGTCCGAATACCGCGTCACGCCGCACCTGCCGTTCCCGTTCTCCAAGCTCGAAGCCGCGCAAAAGCCGCAAGTGCCGCCTCTGCTGAAAGGCTACCTGCGCTCCGGCGCGTGGATCTGCGGCGAGCCGGCCTGGGATCCTGATTTCGAAAGCGCCGACCTGTTCCTGTTGCTGCCGCTGGCGAACCTGGACGGCCGTTACGCCCGTCACTACGGCGTCAACGGCGAACAGCTGGCGGCCTGACCCACTTCACCAGCCCCGTGTAAAATAAGCCGATGTGCTTATTCGCGGGGCTGTCATGAAGTTGGATACTGAATCGGATCGGACCGGATTTCAAGAACGCCCGGTGCTGCGGCATCGCGGCGCGGAAGCGTCCCGCACCACCGACCGCGTCGCCGAGGAACTGCCGGTGGCGCTGGTCTTCAATGGCATCTCGCATGCCGTCATGATGGTCACGCCGCGCGACCTGCAACCGTTCGCGCTGGGGTTCGCGTTGACCGAAGGCCTGGTGGCGCACGGCTCCGACGTGTTCGACATCGAAGTGCACGACCACGCCAGCAGCTTCGAGGTCGAGATCACCATCGCCAGCCAGGAATTCGTCCAGCTCAAGCAGCAGCGCCGCTCGATGGCGGGCCGCAGCGGCTGCGGCGTATGCGGCATCGAAAGCCTGGAGCTGCTGGATTTGAAACCGGCGCGCATCGACGCCGCGCCGCTGCATGACGCGATGACGCTGCAACCGGCGATCGCGCGCGCGGCGGCGGAACTGGGACAGCACCAGGAACTGATGCAAGCCACCGGCGGCGTGCACGCCGCCGCCTGGTGCGACGCCAGCGGCGCCGTACTGCGCGTGTGCGAGGACGTGGGCCGCCACAACGCGCTGGACAAATTGATCGGCCATCTGGCGCTGGAGCGCGTCGACATGCGGCGCGGTTTCGTCTTCATGTCCAGCCGCGCCAGCTATGAGCTGGTGCGCAAGGCGGCGCGCATGAACATCCCGATGCTGGCCACCATCTCCGCCCCCAGCACACTGGCGATCGACATCGCCGCCGAAGCCGGCATCAAGCTGGTGAGCTTCTGCCGCAAGGACGGATTCGTCGAATACACCTGAGCGGTCCCTCTCTCCCGATACGCACACGATTTCAACTCCTGCGCCCCGCTTCCGGACATCGGCGGCGGGGCCTTCGTTCGTCCGCGCGCGACGCGCACCGCATTCGCAGTGCTTGACAAACGCCGCCGGCTTATCTACATTAGGAAATGCGCGTTTCCTAATTGGCGGCGCGAGCGTAGTCCCACAACGATAACAACGATAGGAGAATGAAAATGAGTCGTTTCAAAGCCCTCAAACCCGGCGAATCCCCTGACCCGAAAGTGAACGAGATCCTTGCCGGAGCCCGCAACGGGTGGTGGCAGGACACCTCCATGTTCGGCACCATCGGCCGCCAGCCGATCCTGTTGAAGACCATCGTCCCGGTCTTCGAATCCTTCTTCGGCGCCGGACGCATTCCCGCCCACGTGCTGGAAATGATGCGGCTCAAGACCGGCGAGATCAACGATTGCACCTACTGCAAAGAGGTGCGCACCGAGGCGACCCGCGAAGCGATCAAGGACAAGGAGGCGGCCTTCTTCGGCGAGGTCGATTTCGACAAACTGCCCTTGAACGAGGCGCTGGCGGTGCAGCTGGCGGAATACATTGCTGGCGATCCGAACTACATCCCCGACGGATTCTTCGAAAGGCTGGCGACCGTCTACAGCGAAGAGGAGGTCATCGAACTGGTGTTCGCCTGCAGCATCTTCAATTGGGGCAACAAGTTCAACATCACGATGCAGATCGATGGCAGCGATGAAAGCAGCTACACGAAAGGCATGGTCTACCCAGGCGCGGAGATCCGCGCCGCCGACGCCGCACGGGCTTGAGGAGAGCGATATGGAAGGCGGACAAATGATACACGTGGACGGCGCGTCGCTCAGCCGTCACATCCAGGACGACGAGCTGGTGCTGGTCGATTTCTGGGCGACCTGGTGCGCGCCTTGTCGCGCCATGGCGCCGATGCTCGATCGGCTGGCAAAGGATTTCCCCGGCCTGCGCATCGTCAAGCTCGACGCCGAGGAGCACAAGGACCTGCTGGACAGCTACAACGTCCGCAGCCTGCCCACGCTGCAAATCTATCGCGCGGGTGAACGTGTCGATCAGCTGATGGGCAAGGTCCCCTACGAGATGATACGTCGGGCGGTGCAGGGCGCCAGTTGACCCCGCGGAACGCCACCCGCTGACGCTTCCCACCGCTCCCGCCCGAGTATCGGCCGGGAGCGGTGTTCAATCGACCGAACCCGCATAACAGAGAGGTAAACCTGCAATGTCCACCCCCAAGCATGTCCAGGTATTGATACTCGGTTCCGGCCCCGCCGGCTATTCCGCCGCCGTGTATGCGGCCCGCGCCAATCTGAACCCGGTGCTGATCACCGGCGCCGAGCAAGGCGGCCAACTGATGACCACCACCGATGTGGAGAATTGGCCCGCCGATCCGCTCGGCGTACAGGGGCCGGAGCTGATGCGGCGCTTCCAGCAACATGCGGAGCGCTTCAACACGCAGCTGATCGTCGATCATATCCATACCGCCAAACTGAAGGAAAAGCCGCTGCGCCTGATCGGCGATGAAGGCGAGTACACCTGCGACGCGCTGATCATCGCCACGGGCGCCTCGGCGCAGTACCTCGGCCTGCCGTCGGAGCAGGCGTTCATGGGCAGGGGCGTGTCGGCCTGCGCCACCTGCGACGGCTTCTTCTATCGCGGCCGCGAGGTGGCCGTGATCGGCGGCGGCAATACGGCGGTCGAGGAGGCGCTGTACCTGGCGAACATCGCCGGCAAGGTCACCATCATCCATCGCCGTGACAAGTTCCGCGCCGAGGCGATCCTGATCGACCGCCTCAACGCCAGGGCGGCCGAAGGCAAGGTGGTCATCAAGTACCAGCACACGCTGGGCGAGGTGATCGGCGACGACGGCGGCGTCACCGGCATCGACATCAAGTCGACCGTGACCGGCGCGCTGACGCGGATGCCGATCCACGGGCTGTTCGTGGCGATCGGTCATAAGCCGAACACCGGCATCTTCGACGGCCAGCTCGATATGCGCAACGGCTACATCAAGACCCGCACCGGCTTGGAGGGGATGGCTACGGCGACCAATATTCCGGGGGTGTTCGCCGCCGGCGACGTGCAGGATCAGGTGTACCGCCAGGCCATCACCAGCGCCGGCAGCGGTTGCATGGCGGCGCTGGACGCGCAGCGCTATCTCGAGAGCTAATGCAGGGTGGAGAGTGCGATATCGCGCGCCAGTTTCATCGCGGCGACGTCCTTGGTGGAGGTCGACACCACCAACATGCCCTGTATGACCATCATGAAATAGGCGCCCAGGGCGAGCGTATCGCAATCCATTTCCAGATCGCCGCACTCCTGGGCGGACTGGAAGCGGAGCCGCAGCGCCTTTTGCATCTCGGCCAGGCCGGCGCTGGCGCCTTCGCCGAGTTCCGGGTCCACTTTCAGCAGTTCCGCGACCAGATTGGTCGCAAGACATCCCGCTGGCCGCTCGCTGTTCTCGCGGGTGCTGTCGATGATCGCATCGAAGATGCGCCGCAGTGCTTCATCGAGCGGCTTGTCGTGCATCGTCAGTAGCAGGGCGAGATAGGAGTCTTCTCTCATGTACTGTTCAAGGCACAACAGAAACAGCTCCCGCTTGCTGCCGTAGGCCTTGTAGATGCTGCCGGCGGTGAGGCCGGTCGCCTCTTCGATATCGCGGATGGAGGTCGCTTGATATCCCTTGCGCCAAAAAGTCCGGCTCACCACGCGCACCGCATCCACTTCATTGAATTCACGAGGCCTGGCCACGATACGTCCTCACTTTCATAAAATATTTGGAAACATGTATTTCCGAATATAGAGTCGGAGAAATTGTTTGTCAAGCCGGCGTTCTTTTTAAAATATGCTTGCATCGGGCCGGATCCGGGTTTATTCTAGTTGTACCGCTTGGTACAACTCAACTTGATAGGTGCTCTATGACTCGTCCTCCGCTGCCGCCGTTCACCCGTGAAACCGCAATCCAGAAAATCCGCATGGCTGAAGATGGCTGGAACACCCGCAATCCGGAGAAGGTCTCGCTGGCCTATACCGAAGACTGTCCGTGGCGCAATCGCGGCGAGTTCGTCACCGGCCGCGAGGCCATCGTCGGCCTGCTGACGCGCAAGTGGACGCGCGAGCTGGAATACCGTTTGATCAAGGAATTGTGGGCTTTCGAGGGCAACCGCATTGCGGTTCGCTTCGCCTACGAATACCATGACGACTCCGGCCAGTGGTATCGCGCCTACGGCAACGAGAACTGGGAATTCGCGGCGGACGGCTTGATGCAGCGCCGTCTGGCCAGCATCAACGAAACGCCGATCGCGGCGGCCGACCGCAAGTTCCATTGGGATATCAACGCGCCGCGTCCGGCGGACCACCCGGGATTGAGCGATTTCGGTTTTTAAGAAGGCAAGCATGGCAAGAGTGATGGGAGAGCGCGGCGATGTGGTGCCGCTGCTGGCCGAAGTGTTCCGCACTTACGGTTTCGAGGGCGCCAGCCTGGCGCGCATCAGCGCGGCGACCAAGCTGGGCAAGGGCAGCATGTATAACTTTTTCCCGGGCGGGAAAGAGGAGATGGCGGACGTGGTGCTGGCCGAGATCGACGGCTGGTTCCGCGACCAGGTGTTCCAGCCGCTGCGCGTCGGCGACGATGCGCGGCAGGGTGTGGAGCACATGTTCACCGCCGTCGGCCGCTACTTCCTGTCGGGCCGCAAGGTGTGCCTGGTGGGCGTGTTCGCGCTGGGGCATGAGCGCGACCGCTTCGCGGTCAAGGTGCAGAGCTATTTCGCCGAATGGGTGGACGCGCTGGCGGTGGCGCTGGAGCGCGGCGGCCGCGACGCCGCCACGGCGCGCTCGCTGTCCGAGGACGTGGTCGGCGGCATCCAGGGCGCGCTGGTGCTGGCCCGCGCCGCCGACGAACCGGAGCTGTTCATGCGCGCGCTGCAGCGGATGCAACAACGTCTAGGTGTCAGTGCCGACATTCGGACACGAGCTGTGCCGTAGCGGCCGCTACGGCACAGCTCGTGTCCGAATGTCGGCACTGACACCTAGGGTTAGACCAAGCCCAGGTCGCGGCCCGGCGTGCCGAAGATTTTTTCCACCTGTCCGGCATTCAGGCCGTACATGCGCGACAGCAGGCCGCCGAACATGGCGCGGTATTCGTTCAGCACCGGGTAGTCGCGGTTCTGGAACAGCGTCGATTGCTCCAGCCGTATCTGCTCGCCGCGCACCTTGCCGCCCTGGACGCCGCCGCCCAGCACCCAGTACACCGTGCCGTGGCCGTGATCGGTGCCGCGATTGCCGTTCTCGCGGAAGGTGCGGCCGAATTCGCTGACCACCACCACCACCGTGTCCTTCCAGTCCGGCCCCATCTCCTGCGCGAAGCCGGCCAGGCCGCGTCCCAGTTCGTCGAGACGGCCGGCCAGGTAGCCGGTGGCGCCGCCCTGGCCGACGTGCGTGTCCCAGCCGCCGACGTCGACGAAGCCGATGTTGTACTTCTCCTTCATCAGCTTGGCGATGCGGCGCGCCTCCAATTCAAAGCCCTTGGCGCTGACGGCGTTGCGGTTGGCGCCTTCCATCTCGCCGATCATTTCCTTCATCACTTCGTCCCGCACCACGAAGCCGTCGCGCACCTGCTGCGACAGCGCGGTGCCGTCGTACATGGCGGCGATCATCTTGGCCTGGCGCGGATCCACGGCGGGCTTGCCGATCGAGCGCAGCGCGGTGTTGGGCACTTGCAGGCCGCCCTGCATCACCAGCGGCAGCTGGTCGGTGAAGGAGATGGCGCTGGCGCGGTCGGTGTTCAGCGTGGCCGCCAGCCGGTTCAGAAAGCCGGAGCGGTAGTCGCGCGTGCGGTCCAGCGCCTGGCCCAGTTCGATGCTGTCCTGGGTCTCGAAGTGGCTGCGCGAGACATCCTCGGTGCCGGCGAACGGCACGAAGGCCACCTGGCCGGCGCTGAACAGCGGATAGACGCTGTCGCGCAGCGCCGGATGCAGGCCCCAGTCGGCGTCGATCGGCAGCGCGGAATTGAGCTCGGTGCTCGGCTTGGCGATGGCGATGTTCGGCCGCACCTGGTAGTAGTACTGGCTGGAGATCGGCACCAGCAGATTGGTCGCGTCGTAGCCGCCGCGCATGAAGACGAACAGCAAACGCGTCTTGCTGGCGGGGGCGGCCCACAGATTGCCGGCCATCGCGGCGGCGGGCAGCGTGGCCAGGGTTTTGAGCAGGGTGCGGCGTTTCATCGTGCGACCTCCTTATCGATGCATCAGTTCGGGCGACGACAGCAGCAGCGTGTTCCACTCCTGCGGCGAGCCGGCTTGCTCCAGCGCCTGGCGGGTGGGCGCCGCCAGCGATTTTTGCAGCGATTGGTAATACAGCGCGTTGGCCAACTGCGGGAAGGCGGGGCGTTCCTGCGGCTGCGGTCCCTCGGCCTTGAACAAGCCGTTGCTGCCGGTGCCGATGGCCTTGGCGATTTCAAAGCGGGTGGTCATCTGGCCCGGACTCGCCCAGCCGGATTGCGTCAGCGGATAGCCGTCCGGCGTCTGGCGGCCGTACAGCGGTTCGGCCATGCGCGTGAGCCAGTTCAGCATCGGACCGGCGTTCAGCACCACCTTGTCGTCGTAGGTCAGGCGCACCGCCGACACCACGTAGTGCACCGGGTCCTTGAATTTGCGGCCCAGCGATTGCGTGAACTCGGCCGAGGTGAACATGGTGCGCAAGGTGGCGGCGATGTCGCCGTCGCTGGCGAGGAAGCTGGCGGCCATGCGCTCGACCAGCGCCGGCGGCGGTTCGTCGGCGACGAAGTAGACCGCCAGCTTCCTGCTGACGTAGCGCGCCGTGGCCGGATGGCGGCTCAGGCGGTCCAGCGCTTCGTCGACTTCGGCCAGGCCGCGTCCCTTGACGGTGGCGCCGAGGAATTGCTTGTCGCCGTAGTCGTGACGGTTCGGGTTGAACTCGAACAGGCCTTTGCGCACATACTGATCCAGCTTGTCTTTCTTCACGTTCGGCATGCTGTCGCCGAGGTTGACGCCGACCCCGGTGAGGATGCGCGCCAGCTGCTGCACGTCGCCCTGGCTGTAGCCGCCGTCCACGCCCAGCGTATGCAGCTCCATGATCTCGCGCGCGTAGTTCTCGTTGATGCGGTTGGCGGCGTTCTGTTCGTTGTCGAGGTAGCGGATCATCGCCGGATGTCGCAGCGTGGCGGCCAGCAGGTCGCGGAACTTGCCCAGCGCGTGCGGGCGGATCGCGGTCTCCTCATAGTCGCCGACCAGCACGCGCAGATTGCTCTTGGCCTGGTGGACGTTGAAGTGGTTCATCCAGAACCAGGTCATCTGCTCCTGCAGCTGATTCGGCGAATACAGGTCGCGCAGCAGCGAGCGCGTGGCCGCTTCGCGCGCCAGCCGGTTCAGCTCCTGCTGGTAGGCGCGCTGCGCGGCTTTCTTGGCGTCGTCGTCGGCCATCGCCTTGTCGTAGTCCTTGCGCTGCTGCTCCAGGTCGCGCACCAGTTGCGGCAGCGGCGTCCTGGTGATGGTCATGGCGTCGATCTGCGCCTGCGCATCGGCCGGCAGCACGGCCGGCGCCGGATGCAGTTGCCGTTCCAGCCAGGCGTCGTAGCCGAGCTTTTCGGCCTGCTGGTAGGTGCTCAGGTTGACGCCCCAGCTGACGCGATTGAGGGCGCTGCTCAGCGCCGCCGGATCGGATGGCGCTGGCGTTTTCGGCGCGGTGCCGGCGCAGCCGGCGAGCAGGAACAAGAGGAGGGTGGCGGTTCTCATAGTCAGCAGAGTATGCCAAAATTACTCGACAACTGTATGTGTGCTGTGTATCGTGCAACAAAATGTTACGTGATAGCTTATTACCATGACGACCATCGATTCGCGCGTAGACGCCTATATCGCAAAATCCGCCGACTTTGCGCAACCCATCCTCGAACACCTGCGCGCCGTGGTGCATGCGGCCTGCCCCGAGGTGGAGGAGACCATCAAGTGGGGCTTCCCGCACTTCATGTACAAGGGCATGATGTGCAGCATGGCTTCCTTCAAGGCGCACTGCGCGCTGAATTTCTGGAAGGCCGAGTTGCTGATGGCCTACGAAGCCAATCGCGAGGCGATGGGGCAGTTCGGCCGCATCGCCTCGCTGAAGGACCTGCCGTCGAAGAAGGTGCTCACCGCCTACATCAAGCAGGCCATGAAGCTGAACGACGACGGCGTGGCCGCGCCGGCGCGCGCCAAGCCCGCCGAAGCGCGCGCGCTGACCATCCCCGACGAACTGGCGGCAGCGCTGAAGCAAGCTCCGGCCGCGCGCCGGCACTTCGACGCCTTCAGCCCGAGCAAGCAGCGCGACTACGCCGAGTGGATCGCCGAGGCGAAAACCGAGGCGACGCGCAACCGGCGACTGGAACAGGCGATCGAGTGGATTGCCGAAGGCAAGTCACGAAATTGGAAATACGAGAAGTGTTAGTGCGACCGCGATGACTTTCGGGCGGTCTTAAAGGGAAAATGCGGCGTTCAGCGGGGTTTGGGCTGTACGCAAGGGCGCATTAAGGGGCGCCGGATACCGCATGCCGGCGCCTGGCATGGCAAGATCAGCTGTGCTGTTCAATGCATTGAGGCGGTCGACAGATCTTTCAATTCACGTATGCTGATATCTGACTTCTCATGCATACGTAGCAAAATCGTCGCACCAACCGCCAACTTCCGGTGTCGGATCTTGCTGATGATGGGTGGCTGTACTTCCAAAACACGGCACAACTCTGCATCGTTCTTCAAGTTCATTTTTTCGATCAAAGTATCAAGCAGCTTGTTCGGGACAAAACTGGAAGGTTCCAGTGCCCGAGCACGATTCATGGCTTCGATCAGTTCCAGCTTCTTTTGCCGTACGTTCATGTTTGCTCCTCCTTTGCTCAAAACGTGAATAAAGACGTTTCCCGGCAAGGCTAGCGCCCACATTATTGGTCTGAATGTGGTACGCGACTCAACATTCTTGATAACCATGCAAGTTAATTTCAATAATACTACGCTGAGCAAAAAAGTGCAGGCTTTGCCAAATAAATTATCTTGTTTATTGCGCAAACGGGTTGACGATTGTTGTTTCTTGTAGCCCGGATTTGGATAAATGTAGGATTTTGTCTGTCATTTCGGCAGAAGATTGCGAATGTGTCACCATGATCGCGCACGCGCCGGTGGCTTTGATTTCGCGCCGGAGCAGCGTCAGGATGCTGTGGGCGGTATCCGGGTCGAGATTGCCGGTCGGTTCGTCGGCCAGCACCAGCGCCGGGCGGTGCACCAGCGCGCGGGCGATCGCGACGCGCTGCATTTCACCGCCGGAGAGCTGGTGCGGGAAGTCGTGGCCGCGCCCGCCGAGGCCGACCGCGTCCAGCATCTCGGCCGCGCGCGCGGTGGGCAGGCCGTTGAGCAGCAGCGGCAGCGCGACATTCTGCAGCAGGGTCAGATGCGGCAGCACGTGGAAGGCTTGAAAGATGAAACCCATGCGTGCGCGCCGCAGCCGGGTGGCGGCGTCGTCGTCCAGGCCGGACATCGCGATGCCGTCGATGACGATCGGCGCTTCGCCCGCCGCCGGATCCGGCGTATCGAGGCCGGCGATCAGATTCAGCAGCGTCGATTTCCCGACCCCGGAATCGCCCATGATGGCGACGAACTCGCCGGCCTTGAAGCGCCACGACAGGCGGTCCAGCACCGGACGGCCGCCCGCATAGGATTTGGAGAGGTTGCGCAGTTCCAGCATGACGGCCTTTGAGATTAACGGGTGAGGGCGCGGCGCATGGCGAAGCTGATGGCGTCGACCAGGGCGACCAGCAGCAGCATGGCGAGGATGACGGTGGCCGCCTTCTGCATCTGGAACAGCGACAGGTGATACTTGAGCATCTGCCCCAGGCCGCCGGCGCCGACCACGCCGAGGATGGCGGCGGCGCGGATGTTGTTCTCCCAGCGGTACAGCGTGTACGACAGCATCTGCGGCAGCGTTTGCGGCAGCGTGGCGTAGAAGAAGGCGCTCATCGCCGAGGCGCCGTTGGTGCGCAGGCTTTGCTCCGGCAGCGGCGCGGCGTTTTCCAGCGAATCGGCGAACAAGCGACCCAGCACGCCGGCGGTGTGCGCGGCCAGCGCCAGCGTGCCGCCGAACGGGCCGAGGCCCGCCGCGATCAGCAGGATCGAGGCCCACACCAGTTCCGGGATCGAACGCAGCACGTTGAGCAGCGAGCGCGTGCCGCCGCGCGCGGCCTTGCCGAAGCGGCCCGACGCCGGCAGCGAGAACGCCAGGCCGGCCAGCACCGCCAGCAGCGTGCCGAGCGCCGACATGGCCAGCGTTTCGACGGTGGCCCACGCGGTCTTTGTGACGAAGCCGATCGACAGGTCCGGCGGCGCGAAGCCTTGCAGCAGTTCGATGGTGCCGTTGACCGCGTCGAGGGTGAAGAAGTCGCGCCACTTCAGCGGCAACGCGGCGAAGCTGGCGACGACCAACACCAGCAACAGCAGCATCAGCGTCAGCACGGTCCAGTCGCGCGGCGGCGGGCTTGGCAGGTTCGGGTGATGCCTCATCCCAGCCTCCGGCGCAGGACTTTGGAGAACAAATCGGCCAGGGCCACCAGCGCGACGAACACCAGCAGCATCGAGGCGACTTCCGAGCCGGCCAGCATCTTCATCGATTCATCCATGCGCTGGCCAAGGCCGCCGGCGCCGACGAAGCCCATCACCACCGAGCCGCGGATCGCGCACTCCCAGCGGTAGACGGTGTAGGACATCAGTTCCGACGCGGCCTCCGGCAGCGCGCCGTACAGCAGCGCCGCCAGTCGTCCGCTGCCGTTGGCCAGCAGCGTGTCGCTGGCGTGGGCGTCGGACGATTCGAGGATCTCGGCGTAGACCTTGCCCAGCATGCCGCAGTAGGTGAGGGCGATGGCCAGCACGCCAGCGGTCGGGCCGAGGCCGATGATGCGCACGAACAGCAGCGCCCACACCAGCTCCGGCACGCTGCGCAACAACACCAGCGCCCAGCGCACGCCCTGGCGCAGCAGCCGCGCGAGGGGGCGCATGCGGCCGGTGCCGAGCGCGGAGATCGACAGCTGCTCGTTGACCAGCAGCGTGGCGGGGATCGCGCCCAGCAGGGCCAGCGTCAGGCCGGCGGTGGCGATGGCCACGGTCTGCCAGGTTTCGCGCAGCAGCATGGCGAGGAATTCCATGCTGTGGGCGGGTGTGAGGAAATCGGACAGGAAGCGGCCGGTGGAGGTCAGGCTCTGCCAGTCGAACAGGATCCACGGCTTGAATTCGCTGACCACCAGCATCGGCCACAGCACCAGCAGCGCGACCGCGCAGGCGATCAGGCGGCCGCGCCAGGCCGGGTCGTGATACGGATTGGGTGTCGACGCAGCGGTCATTACAGGCAGGCGCCGATGCCGAGTTTGACCGCCATGGCGTCGTCGTCATGCGGCTTGCTGGCGGCGGGCTGCTCGCCGGCGTACAGCGCGGCGATCATCTGCGGCGTGACCTGGTCGCGCGGCAGGTCGAATTCGATGCGGCCGTCGCGCAGCGCGACGATGCGGGTGAAGTGGCTCAGCGCAAGGTCGACCTGGTGCAGGCTGCACACCAGCGTGGCGTTGCGCGCCCTGGCTTCTTCGCGCAGCGTGGCCAGCGTCAGTTCGGACAGGGCGGGATCGAGCGCGGACAGCGGCTCGTCCACCAGCAGCGCCTTGGCCGGCGACAGCAGCAGCCGCGCCAGGCCGCAGCGCTGGCGTTCGCCGCCGGACAGGCGGTCGACGCGGGAATACAGTTTGTCGCCGAGGTTGAAGCGCGACAGCGCCTGCCACGCCGCTTCCGGATCGGCGGGCTTGAACAGCGACACCAGCGCGCGCCACAAAGTCCATTGCGGCAGGCGCGCGGCCAGCACCGCCGTCACCACGCGCTGGCGCGGCGGCAGCGGCGGCGTCTGCGGCGCCAGGAACAACTGCGCCCGCAAGCGATGACGCGCGGCCTCGCCCAGCGCCCACGGGTCGCTGCCGAAGGCCTGGAAGGCGCCGTCGGCCGGCTTGTGGGCACAGGCCAGCGTCGCCAGCAAGGTGGTCTTGCCGGCGCCGGATGGGCCGATCAGGGCCAGCTGCTCGCCCTGTTCGATGGTCAGGGAAATCGCTTGCAGCGCCGGAGCCTTGGATGCGGTCAGATGCCGCACCGTCAGGTTCCGCAGTTCGTATGTCAACATCGATTTACTTCTTCAGCAGTCCGGCGTTTTGTGCTGCGGCTTCGATGTTCTTGTAGTTCTCGGCCTTGGTCGGAATGAACTTGGACGCGCGCTGCAGTTCCATGATGGCCTTGTCTTCAGGCTTGGACGGGTCCAGCGCCAGGAAGGCGTCGGTCAGCTTTTTCTTCAGGTCCGCGTTCATGTCGGTGCGCACCGACCAGTTGTAGTCGTAGTAGCCGGGGGTGGTGTAGAACACGCGCACCACGGCCGGATCGACCTTCTTCTCGCCGACCAGTTTTTCCCACACCGAGATGTTCAGCGCGCCGGCATCGACCTTGCCGCCGGCGACGGCGGCGACGGTGGCGTCATGCGCGCCGGAGAAGGCGATGCGTTTCAGATCGGTGTCCGGATCGATCTTCGCGGCCAGCAGGTAGTAGCGCGGCATCAGGTGGCCGGAGGTCGAGGACTCGGAACCGAAGCTCAGCGTCTTGCCTTTCAGGTCGCCCAGGCTGTTGATGCTCTTGTTGGTGGTGACGAACACCGACTTGAATTTTTCATCTTCGGCGCGTTGCACCAGCGGCGTGATCTGGCCCTTGCTGCGCTCATTGGCCTGCACGAAGGTGAAGCCGCCGAACCACACCATGTCGACTTTTTTATTGATCAGCGCTTCGACCGAAGCGGCGTAATCGGTGACAGGGGTGAACTCGACCTTCATGCCGATCTTCTTCTCCAGATACTCGCCCAGCGGCTTGAACTTGCGCTGCAGTTCGGTCGGCGCCTCGTCCGGAATCGCGGAGACGCGGAACACGCGGTCGGCGGATTGGGCTTGCGACCACGAAGCGGCCAGCAACATACCGGCGGTCAGCATCGTTTTGAGCGCGTTGCGTTTGGAGATTTTCATGAGTTATTCGCCTTTTTTGTGAAATTTAACCTGCTGATGCCATCCAAATGTGAAAAGCCGCACAGTTCTTTTTGGGGAGCACGACAAAATGGATATTCAGCTATCATAACAAAAATGTCGTCCCCGGACGGCCACCCAATTAAAGGCAAAGCACGATATGCAAACGTCCCGCTCCCCAGCGGCCATCGCCGAAATCAGCGCAGGCCTGCTGGCGCCGAACGCCAGTCTCTCCCCCAAATATTTTTACGATGGGCTGGGGTCCAAGCTGTTCGAGGCGATCTGCGAACTTCCCGAATACTATCCAACCCGCACCGAGGCCGGCATCTTCGCCGAGCACGGCGCCGACATGGCGCGCAGCGTCGGCACGGGGTCGGCGCTGATCGATCTGGGCGCGGGCAATTGCGCCAAGGCGGCGTCGCTGTTCCCGCTGCTGCAACCGGCGCAGTACGTGCCGGTCGATATCTCCGCCGACTTCCTCACCGGCGCGGTGACGCAGCTGCAGCAGCGCTTCCCGCAGATCGAGATGACCGCGCTGGGGCTGGATTTTTCCAACGGCTTCGAACTGCCGGACAATGTGCGCGGCGAGCGCCGGGTGTTCTTCTATCCGGGTTCGTCGATCGGCAATTTCCCGCCGGAGCAGGCGGTGGCTTTCCTGCGCGGCCTGCGTGCCAACGCCGGCGACGACGGCGGCCTGCTGATCGGCGTCGACCTGGTCAAGGACAGCGACGTGCTGAATGCGGCCTATGACGACGCGCTGGGCGTGACGGCGGCCTTCAACCTGAACATGCTGCGCCACCTGAACCGCCTGGCCGGCACCGATTTCGATGTGAGCCAATGGCGTCACCGCGCCTTCTTCAACGAAGAACAGCGCCGCATCGAAATGCATCTGGAGGCGCGCAGCGAAGTGACGGTGCGCTGGGAGGGCGGCTCGCGCCGCTTCGCCAGCGGCGAGCGTATCCACACCGAAGACAGCTACAAGTACACGCGTCAATCGTTTGTCGGCCTGCTGGAGCGGGCCGGCTTCGCCACCTCGCATGTGTGGACCGATCCGGACAACTGGTTCGCCGTGATCCACGCGCGCGTGATTCGAGACTGAGCCGGGAAGATCAAGCTTATGGACATGCGCCTGCCGCAGCAGCAACTCAAAGCCCGCTACGACGCGGTCCGAAGCCGTTCGCTGGCGATCGCCGAGCCGCTCACCGACGAGGATTGCGGCGCGCAGTCGATGCCGGACGCGAGTCCGATCAAATGGCATCTGGCCCATACGACCTGGTTCTTCGAGACCTTCATCCTGGAGCGAATGGAGGCGTCGTTCGCGCCGTTTCATCCGGCGTTCCGGGTGCTGTTCAATTCCTATTACAACGGCATCGGCGACAAGCATCCGCGCGCGCAGCGCGGGCTGTTGACGCGGCCCGCGATGTCGCAGGTGCGCGCCTATCGCGCCGACGTCGACGCCCGCATCGCGCGGCTGTTGACCGGCGAGCTGGCGGCGGAGCAGAGCGCGCAGCTGGCGGAGCTGATTTCGCTCGGCCTGCAGCACGAGCAGCAGCACCAGGAGCTGATGCTCACCGACGTCAAGCATCTGCTGGCGCAAAGCGCACTGCTGCCGGAGTATGTGGACACGCCGCTGCCGCGGGCGGCGGACGCCGCGCCGATGGCGTGGCTGGCGTTCGACGGCGGCCTGACCGACATCGGCCATGACGGCGACGGCTTCTGCTTCGACAACGAGCTGCCGCGCCACAAGCAGTATGTGGCGCCGTTCGAACTGGCGTCGCGACTGGTGACCAACGGCGAATACCTGGCCTTCATCGCCGCCGGCGGCTACTTCAACGCCGCGCTGTGGCTGGCCGAGGGATGGGACTGGGTGCGCAACCAGAATCTGAATGGTCCGATCTACTGGCAGCAGGACGGCGACGGGCAGTGGAACGAATTCACGCTGCACGGCGCGCAGCCGCTGGATCCGCAGCGGCCGGTGACGCATCTGTCGCTGTTCGAAGCGGACGCCTACGCCAATTGGGCCGGCGCCCGTTTGCCGACCGAGGCGGAATGGGAGTTGGCCGCCGCGCAAGCTTCGATCGAGACCGGCGCGCTGCATCCGGCCGGCGCCGACGCATCGGGCTTGCAGCAGATGTTCGGCCATTGCTGGCAGTGGACCAGCAGCAGCTATGCGCCGTATCCCGGCTTCAGCGTGGCGCCCGGCGCGCTGGGCGAGTACAACGGCAAGTTCATGTTGAACCAGTACGTGCTGCGCGGTTCGTCGTGCGCCACGCCGGACGGCCACGCGCGCGCCAGCTACCGCAACTTCTTCCCCGCCGGCGCACGCTGGCAGTTCACCGGCATCCGCCTCGCGCGCCGCTGAAAAACCGGGGTCAAGTCTGACATTCGTACACGGGCTCTACCGTAGCGGCCGCTACGGTAGAGCCCGTGTACGAATGTCAGACTTGACCCCGGTTTTATTTTTGCTTGTCCAGCACCTGCATCACGGCGGCGATGATGGCGGACGGTTCGCCGTGCGCCACTTCGACCACCGGCATGTCGCCGAACGGCTTGCGCGCGGTGCGCATCTGGTTGGCGCTGGCGGCCAGGTTGTCCAGTTCGGAGGCGCGGGCGCGCCAGTAGGCCGGCTTGGCCACTTGCGCCGCCTGCGCCGCCGCCAGCGCCGGGCCGATCTCGCCATTGATGGCGGTGTTCGGGTAGGCGCAAGCCGCGCCCTGGCCGGCGCTGTCGATGCACGCGGCGGCCGCTTCCAGGCTGGCGGCGCGGTCGCCCGGCAGCGCGTCTTCGTGCATCGCCTCCACCAGCACCAGGCCGGTGACGGCGCCGCGCGAGCGCAGCGCGAACTGCTGCGCGATCATCGCGCCGTAGCCGGCGCCCACCATCACGTACGGGCCCTCCATCATGCGCGCGTTCTTCAACAGGAAGCTCAGGTCGCGGCTGGCGTTGCCGGCGGTCGAGGCGCGGATGGCCGGGTCGCTGAAGCCGTAGCCGGCGCGGTCGTAGACGCAGGCGCGGGTGCGCTTGGCCACCTCCGGCATCACCGCCGACCAATCCCAGCCGGCGCGGCCGCCGTCCGCTTCGAACACCACCGTCGGCGAACCTTTGCCGGCGCAGTACATATTGAGCTTGCGGCCGCCGACGTCGACCTTGACCTGGCCGATGGCGAAGGCGTCCTGGCCGGCCGGCGGCGCGGCGTGGGCGCCGGCGGCGGCCAGCAGCAGGGAGGTGGCGAAGGCTGCGGAGAGTGCGAAATGGGTCATGATTTTTATCGAGTGGATGGTGACAGGGCGCCCTCGTGGGGCGCCCTGCAAAATCCGGCTTGGCGGCGGCTGGCCGGGGCGGAACTTATACGGTCGCGTCGGCGCCGACTGGCGCGGCGGCGGTTTCCTGCTGCTTCAGCTGGCGGTTGACGGCGCTCAGCACGGCCTTGAACGAAGCGGTGACGATGTTGCTGTCGATGCCGGCGCCGAACAGCGTCGGGCCGTTGGCCAGGCGCAGTTCGACGTAGCAGGCCGCCTTGGCGTTGGCGCCGGAGCCGATCGAGTGCTCATGATAATCCATCAGCTTGATGTCGAGGCCCAGCGCGTCGACGAAGGCGTCGATCGGGCCGTTGCCGCCGCCCTGCAGCGCCATCGGCGCGCCGCGGTGGTGCAGCGCGATGTCGATCTGCACCGGCTCGTCGCTGCTGGTGTCTTCCACCATCTTGTGCGCGTTGTAGGCGTAAGGGGCGGTCTGCTCGAAGTACTCCTTGCTGAAGATCTCGTGGATGCCTTCGGAGGTGATCTCCAGGCCGGTGGCGTCGGCCACCGCCTGCACCGCGCGGCTGAATTCGATCTGCAGACGGCGCGGCAGCACCAGGCCGTAGTCCTGCTCCAGCAGGTAGGCCATGCCGCCCTTGCCGGACTGGCTGTTGACGCGGATGACGGCGTCGTAGCTGCGGCCCAGGTCCTGCGGGTCGATCGGCAGGTAAGGGATCTCCCAGATCGCGCCTTCCTTCTGCTGGGCGAAGCCCTTCTTGATCGCGTCCTGATGCGAGCCGGAGAAGGCGGTGAACACCAGGTCGCCCACGTACGGGTGGCGCGGGTGCACCGGCAGCTGGTTGCACTCTTCGACGCACTTGCGCACTTCGTCGATGTCGGAGAAGTCCAGGCCCGGGTGCACGCCTTGCGTGTACAGGTTCAGCGCCAAGGTCACCAGGTCGACGTTGCCGGTGCGTTCGCCGTTGCCGAACAGGCAGCCCTCGACGCGGTCGGCGCCGGCCATCACCGCCATCTCGGCGGAGGCGACGGCGGTACCGCGGTCGTTGTGCGGGTGGACGCTGATGATCAGCGAATCGCGGCGCGCCAGCTTGCGCGACATCCATTCGATCTGGTCGGCGTAGACGTTGGGGGTGCTGCACTCCACCGTCGACGGCAGGTTGATGATCATCTTGTTGTTCGGGGTCGGTTCCCAGATCGCGGTGACGGCGTCGCAGATATGCTTGGAGAAATCGAGTTCGGTGGTGGAGAACGACTCCGGCGTGTACTCGAAGCCCCATTCGGTCTGCGGGTGCTGCTTGATCAATTCCTTCACCAGCCTGGTGCCGGTGGTGGCGATGTTGGTGATCTCTTCGCGCGACATGCCGAAGACGACCTTGCGGAACACCGGCGCCACCGAGTTATACAGGTGGACGATGGCGCGCTTGGCGCCGGCCGCCGATTCGACGGTGCGGCGGATCAGTTCATCGCGCGACTGGGTCAGCACGATGATGGTGACGTCGTCCGGGATGCGGTTCTCGTCGACCAGCTTGCGCACGAAGTCGAAGTCGGTCTGCGAGGCCGAAGGGAAGCCCACTTCGATTTCCTTCAGGCCGATCTTCACCAGCAGTTCGAAGAAGCGCAGTTTCTTCTCCGCGCTCATAGGTTCGATCAGGGCCTGGTTGCCGTCGCGCAGATCGGTGCTCATCCAGATCGGCGGTTTGGAGATGACGTTGTTCGGCCACTGGCGATCGGACAATTGGACGGGTGGGAAGGCGCGATACTTCGCTGCTGGGTTCTGCAACATCATGGGGTGCTCCTGGGTCTTTAAAATTTGGAAGTGCTGGATGCGCGACTGCGGGCGCTTGCTGTGTGGCGAGGGGCTGCCGTGCGGCCACGGGTTACTAGGCTCGGCAACCGATCGGTAGTTTTAGCAGTAGCGACAAAGCTGGGAGCATCGGTGCAAACTTTCCTGGGATTTTGATGGCGGGTGCGGCTTGTGGCCGGCACCGGGTACGACTGAGACGCGACGAAACGTAAATTAAGCGCGTGCTAGTAGGCGCGCTGCCAGCGATAGGGCGCTTGGCAGTGGCAGCAGGAAAGCGGATAGGTGCAGATGCGAGGTCATGGGCTTTAATGTACGAGATCGGCGCGGGGGCTGTCAAGCGAATGTTGGCTGATTTATTTGGTCACGTTGCAATCGAAGTCACCAGCGCAGCATCGCTTCATAGTATTAAGTATACAATTGACATTACTTTATTGATAGGGGTTGGAATGACATATTCGATGCGCGCGGTCTTGTTGGTGTTGTGGATGGCGGCCACCTCCGCTTTCGCCGAACCGCCCAAGGCGGTCAGCACGCCGGCCGACATCGCCGCGATCAAGCAGGTGACGCAGGACTTCCAGAGCGCGCTGAAGACCAAGGAAGTGTTGAAGCTATCGTCGCTGATGCTGAATTCGAACATTCTGTGGACGTCGCCGGCCTCGGACCAGCAGGTCGCCACCATGCGCAAGGAAACCGATCCGAATTTCGACGGCGTGCGCGCCGGCGGCTACAACGAATTCGTGCAGTTCGTTAAACGGGAAAAGAAGCCGGTCGAGGAAAAATTTTATAACATTAAAATCACCCAGGACGCCGACCTGGCTTGGGTGATGTTCGACTACGAATTCATGTTCGACGGGGCGGTGGAGAACTACGGTGTCGAGACCTGGCAGATGGTCAAGCGAGACGGCCGATGGAAGATCTACAGCGTCACCTGGTCGACGCACTTCACCGAGAAAAAAGGATCCTGATCATGGCGACATTGGAACGGGCGATTGCCATCGCCGCGGAAGCGCACGCCGGGCAGGTGGACAAGGCCGGGCAGCCGTATATCCTGCATCCGTTGCGGGTGATGCTGCGTGTCGCCTCGGACCACGAGCGCATGGCGGCGGTGCTGCATGATGTGGTGGAGGACACCGGGGTGTCGCTGCCGCAGCTTGAGGCCGAGGGATTCGCGCCGCAGGTGGTCGCGGCGGTCGAGGCGTTGACCAAGCGTCCCGGCGAATCGCGCCTCGATGCGGCGCAGCGTGCGGCCGCCGATCCGATCGCGCGCCGGGTCAAGCTGGCCGACAACGCCGAGAACATGGACCTGACGCGCATCCCCCATCCCTCCGAGCGCGATTACGCGCGGGTGGAGGAATACAAACTGGTGCGCGAAATCCTGCTGAAGCAGGCCGTCGCCGGCGTCTAAGCCGACTAGGCGACGACGACCCGCGCCGCGCCTTCGGCCATGCGGCCGATGACGGCGGCTTCGCCGAAGCCTTCGCGGTGGAACAGGGCCAGCACTTCCTCGACGCTGCCCTCATCGCACGAGACCAGCAAGCCGCCCGAGGTTTGCGGGTCGGTCAGCAGCATGTGCTGCGCCTGCGAGACGCCTTCGCCCAGCTGAACGTCCTTGCCGTAGGCGTCCCAGTTGCGGCCCGAGGCGCCGGTGAAGTAGCCGTCGTGCGCCAGCTGCTCGACGCCCGGCAGCAGCGGGATCTTGGCCATCTCGAGTTGCGCTTCCAGCTTGGCGCCGCGCGCCAGTTCCAGCAGGTGGCCCAGCAGGCCGAAGCCGGTGACGTCGGTCAGCGCGTGCACGCCAGCCATTTCCGACAGCGCCTTGCCCGGCTTATTCAGCTTGGTGGTGTTGGCGATCATGGCTTTGTAGCCGTCGGCGTCCAGTTTGTCCTTCTTCAGCGCGGCCGACAGCACGCCCACGCCCAGCGGCTTGCCCAGCACCAGCACGTCGCCGGCCTTGGCGTCGGCGTTGCGCTTGACCTTGGACGGATGCACCAGGCCCAATACCACCAGGCCGTAGATCGGTTCGACCGAGTCGATGGTGTGGCCGCCGGCGATCGGGATGCCCGCTTCGGCGCAGATCGATTCGCCGCCCTTGATGATCTGGCCGATGGTCTCCAGCGGCAGCTTGTTGATCGGCATGCCGACCAGGGCCAGCGCCATGATCGGCGTGCCGCCCATGGCGTAGACGTCGGAGATGGCGTTGGTGGCGGCGATGCGGCCGAAGTCGAACGGGTCGTCCACGATGGGCATGAAGAAATCGGTGGTGGCGATCAGCGCCTGCTCGTCATTGAGCTTGTAGACGGCGGCGTCGTCGGCGGTCTCGATGCCGACCATCAGCTCCTTCGGCACCGGGAAGCCGCTGGAGTTCTTCAGGATCTCGGCCAGCACGCCGGGCGCGATCTTGCAGCCGCAGCCGCCGCCGTGCGAGAAGGAGGTCAGTTTGATTGCATCATTGCTCATGTTGTATTCCTTGGTTTAAGACTGAGGTACAGCTCGATGCAGCAGATTATCCACCAACTCCAGCAATGCCGCTTGCTCGGCCTGCGGCGCGAACAGCGGCGCGCGGGCGTCGCACTGCGCGCGCAGCGTGGCGCGGTAGCTTGAATCGTCGATCACGCGATCGATCAGGCGCGCCAGCGCGGCCGCGTCCCCGGCCGGGAAGTAGCCCAGGTAATCGTCGCCCAGCATGCCGCGATTGCCGCTGATGTCGCTGACCAGCACCGGCACGCCGGCGCGCACCGCTTCGATGATGACGTTGGCACCGCCTTCCATGTGCGAGGTCAGCACCATCGCGTGGCTGCGCTTGAGGCGCTGCCGCGTGGCGGCGTGCGGCATGGCGCCCAGCCAGAGGTAACGCGGCTGGGACGCGGCCGTCGCTTGCGCCGCCTCGGCCAGCGCCGGCTCCAGCGCGCCGCCGATGTGGATCAGACGCGCGCCCGGCGCGCGCACCAGCGCGGCGGCGCGCATGAAGGTCAGCGGATCCTTTTCGCCGCGCAGATGGCCGATCATGCAGATATCGGCGTGGCGGCGCGCGCGTTCCGGCGCCGGTTTCAACGCCGGCGCGGATTGGAAAATGACGCTGGTCTTGGCATGCAACTGAGCCGGCAGCGACGCGTAGCCGGCCGGTTGCAGCAGCACCAGCGCATTGGCCTGTTGCAGCGCGCGCTGGGCCGTCGGGTCGGTGTGGATGTCGCGATACAGGTCGGTGCCGGTCAGCAGCAGGATGGACGGCCGTTGCGGCCAGGCGCAGGCCCACGCATCCAGCGACGGCGCGGAGCGGCGCGCGTGCAGCGCGATCAGCAGGTCGGGCGGCGGCGCGGCGCTGTCCGCCGGCCATTGCAGCGATAGCGTCACCCGGTGGCGCGCGCGCAGGAACCTTGCCCAGCGGCTGGCGCTTTGCCAATTGCCGTTGTTGGCGCGGGCGGAGGCCGGGCTGACGATCCAGATGTGTTGTGCTGTCACCGGTACTTTGCCTGAAAGTCGTTAGGTCGCTACAATGGGCTCATGAATTCCAGCCCATCCTCGTTCAGAAATGCGACGCCGCAGCAGATGGCCCAGGCCCTGCGGCATGCGCGGGATTATACGCTGTCGCTGTTCGATTGCTTTGCCGCCGCCGGCATGGACGTTTCGGCGCGCGTGCCGCAGCTGCGCATCCTCAACCCACCGTTGTGGGAGCTCGGCCATATCGCCTGGTTCGCCGAATGGTTCATCCTGCGCGAGGCGACGTCGAGCCACCCGGCCGACGGCGTCGGCAACTGCCTGCTGAGCAAGGGCGACGACTGGTTCGATTCGGCGCTGGTGCCGCACCGCAGCCGCTGGACGCTGGACCTGCCCAGCCCCGGCGCCTTGAAGACCTACTGCCACGAGGTGCTGGACCGCGTGCTGGACAAGTTGTCGCGCGAGCCGAACACCGACGCGGCGCTGTACCCGTACCGGCTGGCGCTGGCGCACGAGGACATGCACGGCGAGGCCTTGCTGTACACCCTGCAGACGCTCGGCCTGGCGGCGCCGGTGCTGGCCGCCGGCGAGGAGCAATCGTCGTACGCGCCGTCGGAGATCGGCTTCCCCGGCGGCACGCTGCATCTGGGCAGCGATGCGCTGGAAGGCGGCGGCTTCGTGTTCGACAACGAACGGCGCGCGCATCAATTCCGCGTCGCCGCGTTCCGCATCGACAGCACCTTGGTCAGCAATGCGCAGTATGCGGATTTCGTCGCCGATGGCGGTTACGACAACCGCCAGTTCTGGAGCAAGGCTGGCGCGGAATGGCTGATGCGGCAGGAGCGCTCGGCGCCGCGCCATTGGCAGCGCGACGGCAGCCAGTGGCGCACGATGCGCTTCGGCCGGTTGTCGACGCTGGCCGGCGCCGAGCCGGTGCGGCATGTCAACCTGTACGAAGCGCAGGCTTACTGCGCCTGGGCCAATCGCAGGCTTCCCACCGAGGCGGAGTGGGAATACGCGGCGCTGTCGGGCCACCCGGCCTTCCGCTGGGGGCAGCTGTGGGAGTGGACGGCGTCGCCGTTCGAGCCGTATCCCGGTTTCGAGGCGGACCGCTACCGCGAATATTCGGAGCCGTGGTTCCACACCCATCAGACGCTGCGCGGCGCGTCGTTCGCCACGCCGTCGCGCTTCGGCTCCGCCAAGTTCCGCAACTTCTACATGCCGGAGCGCGACGACATCTTCGCCGGCTTCCGCACCTGCGCCTGGCCCGGCTAGCCGGATCAGAAGCGGTAGGTCGCGGTCAGGTTCACGTTGCGGCCTTCGCCCGGCATGATCCAGCGCGACACATGCAAATGGCTGGAAACGAAGTAGCGCTGGTCGAAGGCGTTGCGCAGCGCCAGTTGCACTTCGACCGCGCCGCCTTGCGCAAGCCTGCGCGTCCACGTTTGCGTCAGGTCGACGCGGCCGTAGCCGGGCAGCGTGGTGGTATTCGCTTCATCGGCGAAGCGTTCGCCCTGCACATACAGGCCGGCGCCGGATTTCCACGCATCGTTCCAGCGATATTGTCCCCATATGCTTAGCGACTGGCGCGCGACATTCGGCACCCGCTTGCCGCCATAGACCGAGTTTTGCAGATAGACCGCGTCGGTGTAGGCGTAGGTGGCGGCCAGGTTCAGGTGCTCGCCGACGAAGCCGGTCAGCGAGCTTTCCACGCCCTGCGAACGCGCGCTGCCGCCGACGGTGAAGTCGAAATTATTCAGCGGCGTGCTCTGGTCGGCCGAGATCATATTGGTCTGCTTCAGGTGGTAGACCGCCACGTCGCTGGCCAGCGCATCCTTCAGCCACAGCGACTTCCAGCCCAATTCCGCCTGCGTCGCCTTGCGCGACGGGAGCGATTGGTTGGATGAGGATGCGACCTGATTGGGCGAGGTGCCCGACGCCACGTTGGCGTACAGCGTCTGCCGGCCCGATGGGCGATACAGCAGGCCGAACTTCGGCGACCAGCGCGACTCCTTCACCGGCCGCACGCCGGCGGCGCCGTAGACGAAGTCCTGATCGGTGTAGCGCACCCCGGCCACGGCCGACCATGCGCCCAGGTCGATCTGGTCCTGGGCCGAGGCGGAAACGGCTTTCAGGTCTTGCGTCGTCAACGAGCGCGCCAACGTCACGCCCGCAGGCGGCGGCGTCACGCGGCCATGGACCGGGGCGTAGACGTTGATGCCCGGGCTGGTCGCGGCGGGCACGCTGAGCGCGGGCTGGTCCAGCGTCTCCTTGTAGTAGTCCAGGCCGAGGAACAGGCTGTGCGTGTATCCGCCGAAAGCCTGCCTGCTGGTCAGCGAGGTGGCCAGCGTATCGATGCGGCGTTGCGTGTCCGGCTCCCAGGCGGAGATGCGGGCGTAGGTGCCGGCCGGTTGTCCCGCCAGCGGCGAGCCGTTCAACAGATTCTTGATCGAAGTCGAATGCGCCTCAAGGTGGGTGATGTCTGCGGCGAAGCGCGTATCGCCCGTCAGCGCGACGTCGCCATGCAGGTCGACGATGCGGTTGTTGGTGGTGGAGTTCCCGAACGGCTCGCCCAGTTGGCGGTCCAGCGGCACGTCGACCGGGCCGCCGTTGAACGCCGGGATGCCGTAGTCCGGCTGGTACACCTGGTTGGTCGCCTCGATGCCGGCGCGCAGGTGATAGCGTCCGCCGTCGCTCTTGGCGATGCCGAGCTTCACGCCATTCAGTTCGTCCGGGACGTGGCGCCATTCGCTGGCGGTGGAGCGGGTGGCGATGATGCGTGCGGCCAGTTCATTGTCGACGGAGAGCACGCGATTCAGGTCGACGGTGACTTCGCGCGCCGAATGTTCACCGGCCGACAGCAGCACCGAGCCGCCGTTTTCCAGCAGCGGCTGGCGGGTGACGATATTCACCGTGCCGCCAGGTTCGCTGCGCACGCCGATGGCGGAGCCGGGGCCGCGCAGCACATCGACGCTTTCGATGAACGCCGGCACATAGGGATAATTCGACAGGCGCACGCCGTCGCGCAGCACGCGGTTGGAGCCGGTGCCGCTGTCGGAGACGGCGCCGCGCAGGATGAAGAACTGGGTGTGCGATCCGTTGAAGCCGGAATCGGCTTGTGCGCCCGGCACATTGCGCAAGGCGTCCTGCAAGGTGGTGCCGGCCTGATCGCGGACGCGGTCGCCGTCGACGCTGGTCACCGAGAACGGCACGTCCATCACGGAGCCGCTGGCGCCGGTGGCGAGCTTGCCGGCGCGTTGGCCGTCTTTCAGTGTTTGTCCGGGGACGATGACGGTGATCGCCGGCAGTTGTGTGTCGTCGGTGGCGGCCAGCGCGGTATGACTGGCCGCGAACGATGCGCCCAGCAGAAGGGATTTGACGTGCTTGTTCATTGTTGTCTTCGAAGTATGGATATGCGAAACCCGCCGACGCGAAAGGCCGGGGATTCGGGATGTCGGTGCGTCAAAGAGCGGTTGGCGGGGCGCGGGACTGGATTGGACTCCAGGCCGCGAGCGGGCTGGATGACCGGTAGAAGAGGAGGGGATGGCGCTCTGCGGCGGCGATGGGGAACATCGCCGCTTGCATGCTTGAAGGCAGGGCGTAGCTCTCGGCGTGCACGGAACACAGCTTGCAGTGGTCCGGCGCGGCGGGCCTGGAGCGGTCGGACGAGTCGCCGGAAATCGACACCAGCTTGCTGCCGGAGATACCGCACATCTCGATGAGGATCTCGCCATGCGAGGCCGACACCGCATGAGAAATCGACGGTGCGAGCATCGCGCACAGCATCGCCAGCATGGCGATCCATGCGGCGACATGTCTGGTGGCGGTGTGCATTCTCATGTCGAGATTGTATCAGCAGCCGGTGGAAAGCCGGCTGCGGCTAGCAGGGCGCAAGCGGCGACGCGGCCTGCTGTGCGGGATGGTTGCCGTGCTTGAGCTAGAATGGTGTTTTATTTGCACTGCGCGCAAGGGGATGTCATGAGTCCAGACCAAGACAGGCGGCAAAATCGGCCGCACACTTCCGACACGTCCGGCTGGCATTCGCTGGAGTTTGTGGTGCGCCAGGCCCTGGAGGTGCAGCGCGATGTCGGCACCGCGAGCGCGGTGGAGTTCTTGCAGAACATCGGCGTACACGCGCAGGTGATCGCGCGCGTTCTGGCCCCGGATGCGAAGGTGCGCGCCTCGGACCAGCAGGCGCTGGACAATCCGGTGCTGGTCGCCGAACTGCCCATCACGCCACGCCGCCTCTTCGCGCGCCGCAAATAAGCGGGGTCAGTTCCGGCATCGTGCCACGGGCTCTGCCCGTGGCACGATGCCGGAACTGACCCCGCCTTTCAGATCAGCGATTCCGCCAGGTCGTTCAGGTCTTCCGCATATTCCAGCTCGACCAGCTCCTTGCGGGCGACGCCGCTGCGCCACGCGGCGGTGGCGATCTTCGGCGTCACGCCCGTCAGCAGACGCGGATCCAGCAGGCCCGGCACCACATAGTCCTTGCCGAAGCGCGCGTCGCTGCGCGCCATGTCGGCCAGCGCCACCACGCAGGCGCGCTTCATTTCCTGGTTGATCGTGTAGGCGCCGCTGTCCAGCGCGGCGCGGAACAGATACGGGAAGCACAGCGCGTTGTTGATCTGGTTCGGATAGTCGGAGCGGCCGGTGGCGATGATCGCGTCCGGCGCCACTTCGCGCACCAGTTCCGGACGCAGCTCCGGCTCCGGATTGGCCAGCGTGAACACGATGGGCTGCGGCTTCATGCGCTGGATGTCGGCCTGCGACAGCACGCCCGGTCCGGACACGCCGAGGAACACGTCGGCGCCGTCCATCACGTCCGACAAGGTCAGCGCCGAGGTGGCCTGCGCCCATGCGGCTTTTTCGCCGTCCAGCGCGCGCGTCGTGGTCAGCACGCCTTTGCTGTCGCAGACGAAGATGTTCTCGCGCGCCGCGCCCAGGTCCACCAGCAGTTCCAGGCAGGCCATCGCCGCCGCGCCGGCGCCGGAGCAGACGATCTTCGCGGTGGCGATGTCGCGGCCGGTCATCTCGATCGCGTTCAGCATGCCGGCGCCGACCACGATGGCGGTGCCGTGCTGGTCGTCGTGGAACACCGGAATCGACAGCCGCTCGCGCAGCTTGCGCTCGATGTAGAAGCATTCCGGCGCCTTGATGTCTTCCAGGTTGATGCCGCCGAAGGTCGGGTGCAGCGCGGCGATGATGTCGACCAGCTTGTCCGGATCGCTCTCGTCGATCTCGATGTCGAACGCGTCGATGCCGGCGAATTTTTTGAACAGCACGACTTTGCCTTCCATGACCGGCTTGCCGGCCAGCGCGCCGATGTTGCCCAGGCCGAGCACCGCGCTGCCGTTGGTGATCACGCCGACCAGGTTGCCCTTGGCCGTGTATTCATAGGCCTTGGCCGGCTCGCGCTGGATCTCGACGCAGGGCGCGGCGACGCCGGGCGAATACGCCAGCGCCAGGTCTTCCTGCGTACTGACGCTCTTGGTGACTTCGATGGCGATCTTGCCGGCCTTGCCGGTTCGGTGGTAGGCCAGAGCCTTTTGTTCGATGGTGCTCATTTAGATTGTTGTCCTTTTAATGCGAAAACGCCCGCACTGGCCTAAGCCGGTACGAGCGCAAACTGCTGGGGATTCAGTGGATCATGGATACAGGCCGCGCACTTCACGCGCTTGCAGCACTCGGGTGCAAGCGAGGATGAAGGTGGCGGTACGCAGCGTGACTTTCTTATCCTGCGCTACGGTCCATACTGCATTGAATGCGTCCTGCATGATGCGGGTCAGTCGTGCATTGATCTCATCTTCGCTCCAGAAGAAGCTGGAGAAATCCTGCACCCATTCGAAGTATGACACGGTTACGCCGCCCGCGTTGGCGAGCACGTCGGGAACGATCAGTACGTCCTTGTCGGTCAGGATGTCGTCCGCTTCCGGCGTGGTCGGGCCGTTGGCGCCTTCCAGGATGATCTTGGTGCGGATGCGCGGCGCGTTGTCGGCGGTGATCTGCTGTTCCAGCGCGGCCGGGATCAGGATGTCGGACTCGATGCCCCAGAACGCGTCGCGGTCGAGGAAGGCTTCGGCGCCGGGGAAGCCGCTGACGCTGCCCACTTCCGCCACGTGGTGGTGCAGACGCGCCACGTCCAGGCCGCCCTGGTTGACGACGGTGCCGGTGTGGTCCTGCACCGCGATGACTTTGGCGCCGGCATCGGCGAACATGGTCGCGGCCACGCCGCCGACATTGCCGAAGCCCTGGATGGCGACACGGGCGCCTTCGATCGCGACACCGCGCTTGACGGCGGCTTCGCGGCCCACCACGAACACGCCGCGGCCGGTGGCTTCGCGGCGGCCCAGCGAGCCGCCCAGCGAGATCGGCTTGCCGGTGACGACGCCGGTCGACAGGTTACCTTCGATCATGGCGTACGAGTCCATCATCCAGGCCATCACTTGTTCGTTGGTGTTGACGTCCGGCGCCGGGATGTCCTTGTTCGGGCCGATGATCAGCGAGATCTCGCTGGTGTAGCGGCGCGTCAGGCGTTGCAGTTCGCCGCGCGACAGCGTCTTTGGATCGACGCGGATGCCGCCCTTGGCGCCGCCGTATGGCACGTTGACCGCGGCGTTCTTGACCGTCATCCAGGCCGACAGCGCCATCACTTCGGACAGCGTCACGTCCTGGTGGAAGCGCACGCCGCCTTTGCCCGGGCCGCGCGACATATTGTGCTGCACGCGGTAGCCTTCGTAGTGGGCGATCGAGCCGTCATCGCGTTCGATCGGGACGTCGACGGTCAGGATGCGCTTCGGGCGCTTCAGGGTTTCGACCCAGCGCGACAGGCTGCCCAGGTGCGGGGTGACGCGGTCGATCTGCTGCAGGTAGACGCCCCATGGGCCGAGTTCATCCGGGTTGAGGTAGGAAGGCAGTGCGTGTGCGGTGGTCATGCTCTAAGCTCCGTGGGTTCAAGTGCACGAATCATAGAGTCGGAGGCTTGGACCGGGCCAATGCTGTATGCGCATTCGGCTATGCATATAACGCATAGTTATCTTTCCGACACCTCGACGCGGCGTTTACGGCCGGTGGCCTTTTGCTGTTGTTCGAGGAATTCCCACAGCCGTTCGACGATGGCCTTGCCGCGCCGCTGCGCCGATGGGCGCTCGCGGTACAGGCGGATCTCCATTTCGATTTCCCAGTCGGCGCCGCCGCCGTCGGCGCGCGCCAGCTGCTTTTGCTTGAGCTCCCGCGTCACCGCCGATTCGGGCAGGAAGGCGATGCCGCGTCCTTCCAGGGCCATCATCTTCAAGCCTTCGGCCATGTCGGTTTCGTAGTGCGGGTCGAGGTGCAGCGGGGTCCTGGTGTCGCTCAGGATCAGCTCCACCATGCGGCCCAGGTAGGCGTTGTTGGTGTAGGATAAAAACGGCAGCGGCGCTTTCTTGGTGCCGGGCAGCGTGAATTCGGGTACCTTGTTTCTATCGCAGCGGGCGTAGGCGCGCAGCGATTCGCGTCCCAGCACCAGCATGTCGTAGCGGCCCGGGTCGAGCTGCACCGGCTGGCGCGGATGGTGATAGCACAGCAGCAGGTCGCAGCCGCCTTCGACCAGCTGCATCACCGCGTCGTGCACGTTGAGCGCCATCAGCCGGCTGCTGATCGGCGCGAAGTCCTGCTCCAGCGCGGTCAGCCATTTCGGCACGAAGGTCAGCGACAGCGTGTGCGGCACGGCGAGGTCGATGCTGGTCTGCGCGGCGGCGCGCTTGGAGCGCAGCATGTCGCGCGCGCCGTTGATCTGCGCCAGCATCTCCAGCGCCTGCTCGTAGAAGACGATGCCGGCCGGCGTCAGGCGGGTGGGGTAGGAGGTGCGGTCGACCAGGTCGGTGCCGAGCCAGTTTTCCAGCGACTGGATGCGGCGCGAAAAGGCGGGCTGCGTGACATGCCGCAGCGCCGCCGAACGGCTGAAGTTATTGGTCTCCACCAGCGAGATGAAGTCTTCCAGCCACTTGGTTTCCATGCTCGATCCTTATTGCGGTTGCGCGGTGATGCCGCGTATCGGTGTGAACACATACGCCAGCGCCGCGAACACGATCAATATGATGCCACCGCCGGCGAACAATTGCGATAGCGTGATCCGCGTCAGCAGCCAGCCGGCGGCGGCGGCCGACAGCGGCGCCAGTCCCATGAAGATGAACATGAAGATGCTCATGGCGCGGCCCATCATCCGCGGCGGCACGCGGCGCTGGATCCAGGTGAAGACGCCGATCTGCATGAAGCCCGACAGCAGGCCGATAGCCAGCATCAGCGTGGCCGCCTGCCATGCGGCGTGCATCGCGCCCAGCGGCAGCAGCAGTACGCCGACCAGCGCGTCGACCAGCAGGATCATGGTGCCGAAGCTGGCGAAGCGCAGGCGTGCGCCGGCCGTGGCGGCGACCGCCATGCCGAGCAGCGTGCCGGCGCCATTGGCGGCCATCAGCAGGCCCAGGGTGGAGGCGCCGTGCAGGTCGCTGGCCAGCACCGGGATCGCCACCTGCATCGCGCCGCCGATGAACAGCGAGACGGTTCCCCAGTAGATGAAGCACAGGCGCAGCGGCACGTCGTGCCAGACCATGCGCAGACCTGCGCCGACGGAACGCAGCACCGATTCTGCTTCGGCCGCTGGCGGCGGCGCGGTCAGCGCACCGACGCGCGAGAGCGTCCAGGCGGAGAGCAGGAAGCTGAGGCAGTCGATGCCGAAGGCCAGCGCGAGGCCGTGCGCATCGGGGACCATGCCGCCGCCGCCGCCGCCGCCGCCGCCGCCGGCGATCGCCAGCAGGCCGGCCGCCAGCAAGGGGCCGACCAGCATCGACAACTGGCGCAATCCCATCAGCATGCCGTTGGCCGCTTGCAGGTGCTCCGGCGCGATCGCCTGCGGCAGGATCGAGGTGCCGGACGGGATGCCAAACGCCTGCGCCAGACCAAGCCCGAAGGCCAGCATGTAGATCAGCACCAGCGTCAGATGCGGCGTCATCGCGAGCGTCAGCGACAACGAATCCGACAGCGGCATAGTCAGCGCGCCGTGGTCGTTCAGCACCAGCAGCGTCAGTAACGCCAGCAGCGCGGCGTTGGCGTACTTGCTGAGCATGAGCACCCGCTTGGGCGAGTAGCGGTCCACCAGCGCGCCGCCGATCAGGATGAACACCGCGCGCGGTATGCTCATCAAGGCGATGACCAGGCCGAGCGCCAGCGGGTCGCCGGTCAGCTTCAGCACCAGCCAGGGCAGGGCGATCATGGTCAACTGGTCGCCCAGCATCGAGATCACGCCGCCGCGCATCAGCCATTTAAAATTCGGATCGCGCCGCAGCGCCGTGGTGGACATGGCGCCGCTCAGGAGTTGGAAGCGTTCATGCCGGCGATCAGGCCCAGCGCGGAACTGAGATCGTCGAACTGCGACGGCGGACAGCTGCGCAGCAGCTCCTTGCTGATCTGGTCCGCGACCACGACCGCGTTGTTCAGCAGCTCGCGGCCGGTGGCGGTGATGGCGGCGTAGGCGACCCGGGCGTCGCGCGGATCCTGCTGGCGCTCGACCAGGCCGATCTTCTCCAGCGGCAGCAGGGTGCGGGTGACGCCGGACGCGGTCATGCCCTGGCGCTCGGCCAGGTCGACGCGTCGCAGCCGCCCGCCCGGCGCGCGCGCCAGATAATGCAGCAGCATGAAGTCGCTGAAACTGATGCCGTGATAGCCTCCCAGTACCTGATCCAGCCGCCGCACCAGCGTCGCTTGCGCGCGCGCCAGTCGCAGCGTGAATTCCAGGCTGGCGCTGACCGGGGAAATATTGTCTTCCATGACGAACTCCTCATTGATTAATGCTTGAACTATACTTGATTAATCAAGTATACGGAAGGCTTATCGCTGTTGTTAAGTTTTTACAACATTGTTCTGTCATTACAGAATATTACGTAATATTGGTATCGTTTCCAATGCTAAAATATTTGCTGGGACCGAGATCCCTTTATCTACACTACAAAAATAACGGAGACTTTATGCATATGGGGACCACGGAGATCTTCCTGATCGCGATGCTGATCATTTTCAGCGTGCCATACCTGATCTGGCGCTTCGGCCGGACCGACTACTACGCGCCGCTGGTGGTGGTGCAGATCATCGCCGGCATCCTGCTGGGGCCGGGCATCATGGGCCGCGCCTTTCCGGAGTACTATAGTTTCGTGTTCAACCCGCAGGTGGTGCAGTCGCTGAACGGCATCGCGTGGTGGGCGGTGATGATTTTCGTGATGATCGCCGGCATCGAGCTGGACCTGAAAAAAGCCTGGGAGCACCGCCGCGAAAGCAGCATCACCGCCGGCCTGGCGCTGGGCACGCCGCTGTTGTTCGGCTGCGTCGCCGCGCTGGGCCTGGTCGGCTACGCCGGCTGGATGGGACCGAAGGCGCGCGACTGGCAGTTCGTGCTCGGCGTCGGCATGGCCTGCGCGGTCACCGCGCTGCCGATCCTGATCCTGCTGATGGAAAAACTGGAGATCCTGCGCCAGCCGATCGGCCAGCGCATCCTGCGCTACGCCAGCCTGGACGACATCGCCATCTGGGGCGTGCTGGCGCTGATCCTGCTGGACTGGGACCGCGTCGGCCGCCAGGCCGGCTTCCTGCTGCTGTTCGCCGTCGTGACCAAGCTGTTCCGCATGATGATGGTGCGGCTGGAGGAGCGCGACCGCTGGTATATTTCCTTCATCTGGCTGGCGATGTGCGCCTTCGCCGCCGACTGGGCCGGGCTGCACTTCATGGTCGGCGCCTTCCTGGCCGGCGCGGTGATGGACGCCGAGTGGTTCAACCAGGAGAAGATGGACTTTATGCGCGCCAACGTGCTGATGGCGATCATGCCGGTGTTCTTCCTCAGCACCGGCCTGCGCACCAACTGGGCGATGGGCGGTTCGGCGGTGTTCGTGGTGGCGGCGGTGCTGCTGATCGCCTCGGTCAGCGGCAAGCTGGCGGGCATCCATGTCGCCGGCCGGATCCTCAAGTGGGCGCCGGGCGAGGCCTCGATCATCGGCTGGCTGCTGCAAACCAAGGCGCTGATCATGATCATTTTCGCCAACATCCTGCTCGACAAGCAGATCATCACCAGCGAGACCTTCACCGCGCTGCTGCTGATGGCGATCGGCAGCACCATGCTGACGGTGCCGATGGTGTATCCAAAATTACAGCGCGTGGCGCAGCTGATCTTTAAAACCAGCTGATATAATTGGGGGATGAACGATACTACTCAACGCCCACCACTGCCGGATCATCTGTCGATCGATCCGCGCAGCCCACACCATGTCGCAGCCGTGTTCGAACACGATGTCGGCATCAAATTTAACGACAAAGAACGCATGGACGTCGACGAATACTGCATCAGCGAAGGCTGGATCAAGGTCTCGTCGGCCAAGAGCCTGGACCGCCGTGGCAACCCGATGCTGATCAAGCTGAAGGGTAAAGTCGAAGCGTTCTACCGTTAAACCGTCGTCGGATAAAAAGAAAGCCACCGAAGCAGCGCTCGGTGGCTTTTTTTTATTTGTCGACTTCGCCGCGTAGCTTGTCGAGCATTTCCAGCGTGCCGGGGGAGAGGTTCATGATGCCGTGATAGGCGCAGTATTCACAAAACGCTTCCTCCGGGCTCATCGCTGCGATGCTGGTGTCCGAGTGGCCACGACGACGCAAGGCGCGCAAACATGCCGCATCCATATTTCTGGAGTTCATGCACTACTCCCTTTCATATCTGGTATGGTTAGTGGGTTATCAACTGCAAATATTATAGGTCGAAAATAATGCCGTGTGGAAACTATATTGGCTTTGCTTAACAAATAGAAACAATTTGCTACGCCTGCTGGCGGGTATGGCCGGGCTGACGCTGGCCTTCTGCGCGTTCGCGGCCGCGCCGTTGACCGTGGTGACCGAGGAATTCCCGCCATATAGCTACACGCGCGGCGGCAAGCTGACCGGGTATTCGGTCGACGTGGTGCGGGCGGCGCTCGACGGCGCCGGGCTGGTCTACAGTATCAGCAGTTATCCGTGGGCGCGCGCCTACCAAATGGCGCATTCCCGGCCCAATGTGCTGATCTTCAGCATGGTCCGTTCGCCGGAGCGGGAACAACAATTCCAGTGGATCGCCCAGATCGCCAAGCGCAGCGTCTACCTGTACAAGCTGGCCAGGCGGCGCGACGTCAACGTCGCCACGCTGGAGGACATGCGGCGCTATCGCATCGCCGCCAACCGCGGCGACATCGTCGAGGAGCAGCTGCATCACCTGGGCTTCGACGCCGACCTGTCGAACGACGACCAGACCAGCCTGAAGAAATTGATGGTGGGGAGGGTGGATCTGATGGTGGCGTCGGAAGCGTCGATCAAGGGCGTCTGCGCTGCGGCCGGCATCTCCTGCACGCTGCTGGAGCGCACCATGCCGATGCCGGGCCTGACCGACTACTACGTCGCCGCCAGCCTCGGCACGCCGGCCGACACGGTGCGGCTGCTGCGCGCCGAGTTCGGCAAGATCAAGGACTCGCCCCTGATTGACCGGCTGGCGGACAAATACGGGATCGAAGTCAGGTAGCGGGCTGCGGCGCCGGCGCCGCCGCCATGCCGCGTTGCAGCAACCACACCAGGCCCACCGCGACCAGCGAGGTCGCCACCACCACATAGCCGACGGTGTCGAAATGCTGCAGCCTGCCGTCCGCCGCCTGCGTCACGATATGGCCGGACGCCACCGACGCCAGGCCGCCGGCCAGCTGCTGGATCGAGGCGCTGATGGCGTTGTACGATCCGCGCTGGGTCTGCACCGGCACCGTCGACGACAGCGCCTGGAACGGAATCATGCGCGAGAAGATCCCGACGAACATCAGCGAATTGATCAGCACCAGCGCCGCCAGCGGGATGTGGCCGAGGTGGGTATAGACCAGCACCATCACGATCGACAGCACGGTGCCGAACAGGAACACGCGGAACTTGCCGAAGGCGTCGGCCGCCTTGCCGATCAGCGGCCCCATGAAGATGGTGCAGACGCCGGTGATCAGGTACACCGTCGGCAGGTGGTGCAGGTCGATGCCCATGTTGTTGACGATGTAGGCGCTGCTGAACGGCATCAGCATGAAGCCGCCGGTGGTCAGCAGGGCGGTGATCGCGAACGCCAGCAGGTAACGCTTCTCGGTCACCGTGTGGTACAGGTGCATGAACGGGCTGTGCTCCTGCGGCTTGCCGAGGTGGGCGTCGACCGGCTGCATCTGCCAGGCCACCAGCAGGCCGCCGACCAGGCCGAAGGCCGCCATCGCCATGAACGGCACGTGCCAGTTCCACTGGTTCGACAGATAGATGCCGGCCGGGATGCCGAGCACCTGGCTGGCGGCGAACGCGGTCTGGATCAGGCCCATGACGCGGCCGCGCATCTGCGGCGGGAACAGGTCGGTGGAGATCGCCAGCACCACGGAGCCGATCACGCCGCCGAACAGGCCGGTGACGATGCGCGCCGCCAGCAGGCTCTCGAACGATTGCGCCAGCCCGCACCAGACGGTGCCGAGGATGAAGCCGGTGTAGAAGAACAGCAGCAGTTTCTTGCGGTCGAAGCGGTCGGCGAAGCCGGCGGTCAGCAAGCCGGAGGCGCCGGCGCTGAAGGCGTAGGCCGACACCACCAGGCCGAACTGGCTGGGGCCGATGTTCAGCGCCGGCATGATGACCGCGCCCAGCGGCGACATCAGCATGAAGTCCAGGATCACGGCGAACTGCAGGAAGGCCAGCATCGCCACCACGGTTTTTTGATAGCGGCTGAACGGGACCGCCGGAGCTTTAGTCATCTTGTTTTTCCTCGGTGTTGCGTGGGCGGCACCAGTTGGCGGCGCGCTGTTTGTGGAACTGCTGGCGCTCCTCGGGCGTCATCGCCTGCCAGCGCTGCCAGTGCTCGCGCTTTTCCTGCCAGCTGCCGTGATGGCCGTGGCCGCGGAAACCGCCGAAGAGTATCCGGCACAGTAACAGCAAACCGAGCGCGCGCCAATAATCGATGGTCATGGCGCCGGTGAGCAGGCCGGGCATGATCCAGTTCCACAGCCACATCACCATCGCGCCGAGCACGGCGGCGCCGGCCAGCAGCATCAGCCCCCGGATCAGTTTCATTTTCTTGTAGCTCATTTCTTTACGCATTGTGTTACTCCTTTCAATTTTATTCGTCGTCGTACATGGCTTGCAGGCGTTGGCGCAGGTACAGGACCGCGTAGCGTTTGCGTGCCAGTAAGGTGTTGATCGAGACGCCGGTCTGTTCGGCCATCTCCTTGAAGCTGATCCCGTCGAGTTCGTGGGCGATGAAGACGTCGCGTTGGTTGGGCGGTAGTTCATCGAGCGCGAGCTGCAGTTCCTCCAGCAGCATCGAGCGGGTGTAGGCCGCCTCGGGGCCGGCGTCGAGCGACGGCAGCATCAGGTCGAGGCGGTAATCGTCGCCGTCCTCGTCGGCGGAGGCCAGATCGTCGAGTGCGACTTCCTTCTTTTTGCGGAAGCGGTCGATGATCCGGTTGCGCGCGACCCGGAACAGCCAGGCGCTCACCTGCTCGATCGGTTCGGGCAGGCGGTAGGCTTGGGTGAATTCGTAGAAGACATCCTGCAGGATGTCGTCGGCATCGGTCTGGTCGGCGACGCGGCGGCGGATGAAGTTCCCCAACTTCGAACGCTCCCGCAACACGGTCGCGGTGATGTCATCGTCTTTTTTAGCGGTGTTGTATGGCGGTGTCATGCGATTGAAGACGATTCGCCGCGAGGGTTATTGTGGGAAATGCGAAAATATTTAGCATGACCTTGGCGGCGGCGGCGGGGCGCTGCATCAACGACGCCTGCCGACGTCTAAAATCGGTCGTCATCGCCGTCACTGTCGCCCTCACTCAAGTAGTCGAATATTGACATGTCGAATTCGAACTGGGGTTGGAGTTTTTTGTTTTCCGAGCTCATGGGTTCTGATATTGTGTAAATGCGTTGCCACATCCAGAAATAGCTTTCAGATAATTTTTCGCTGCTGCCGATGATCACATTTTCCAGCGAACGGGTGGCGTTACTGGAAAAGTTATAACTGCCCGACCAAAATTTCTTCGCCACGAGTTTTCGTTTTGGCGCATTTCCAACAGCAGGTTGTGAATCGTCCTCGATCAGCTCGCATATTCTGGCTATATTTGGGATCCTTCTGCACGATGAGACTCAAATATTTTTTCTTCTTCAAGGCATCAATGATGTCAGTATCAGTTATCCACGCCACGCACCCAACAATGCACTCCGCTTCTTCTATGAAATCCAGAAGGTGGGATTTGATATTTTGAAAAATTACCTGGGTATCGCCATCTTCTTCGTTTAATGAATACTGTTTAAAATGAGAATTTAAATTCTGTAAGCCGATATTCGGATATTTATTTTTGATATTCATGTAGTAAGTATTGAATTTCAGTTTCGCCAAGTCCGCGCTGCCTGAGAATGTAACGCATTTATGAATTGTTGTCAGTTGGTGATTGCCAAATGAGTATCCCCGTGTCAGCATCGATTATAGTGATTGGTTTACCACAGGGGAATGCGTGCGCAATTTTGATGGACTTGGCTCGCGATGGATGCGCTGATCGCCGCCTCCGCCCGCGCGCTTGCGGGCGGCGACGCGATTGGCGCGCTCAAGCACGTGGCCTTGCGCGACGATCCGCCGGCGCTGGCCTTGCGCGGCATCGCGATGGCGCAGTTGGGCGATTATCCGCGTGCGCGCGAGTTGCTGCGCCTGGCGGCGCGCGGTTTCGGCGCGCATGAGGAACTGGCGCGGGCACGCTGCGTCGTTGCCGAGGCGGAAGTGGCGCTCGCGGTGCGCGACTTCGGCGGCTCGCCGCGTGCGTTGACGGCGGCGTTGGCGACGCTGGAGTCGCATGCCGATCATGCCAACGCATTGCAAGCGCGATTGATCGCGGCGCGCAGGCTGCTGTTGCTGGGACGCCTCGACCAGGCCGAGGCCACGCTGGCGCAACTGAACGGACGCGGCTTGCCGCCGCCGCTGGCCGCGGTCGCCGAGCTGGCCGCCGCCGAACTGGCGTTGCGTTCACTGCGGGTCGCGCCGGCGCGCGCGGCGCTCTCGCGGGCGCATCAGGCCGCCGAGCGTGCCCGGGTGCCGGCGTTGCTGCGCGAAGTCGAGGAGGCGCGGGCCGCCGTCGAGCGTCCCGCCGCGCGCCGCCTGAGCGGAGGCGGCCAGCAAGCGCTGCGGCTCGACGAGGTGGCGGCGCTGCTGGATTCCGGCGCGCTGGTGCTGGACGGCTGCCGTCGCGCGCTGGGTGTCGGCGATGCCTGGCAGTCGTTGGCGCGGCGGCCGATACTGTTCGCGCTGGCGCGCGCGTTGGCCGAGGCCTGGCCGGGCGATAGCGACCGCGCAACCTTAATCGCCGGCGCCTTCCGCACCCATCAACCCGACCAGACGCATCGCGCCCGGCTGCGCGTCGAGATCGGCAGGCTGCGCAAGCTGGTGGCCGGCATGGCGCGGATCGACGCCACGCCGCGCGGCTTCGCCCTCAGGCCGCTTGAAGCACGCGAGGTGGTGGTGCTGATCCCGCCCATCGACGGCGAGCAAGCGTCGCTGCTGGCGCTGCTGTCCGACGGCGCCGCCTGGTCGACCTCGGCGCTGGCGATGGCGCTGGGCGACAGTCAGCGCACCATCCAGCGCGCGCTGGCCGAGCTGGAGGCGGCGGGGCGGGTGCGCGCGATCGGCCAGGGGCGCACCAAACGTTGGCTGGCGCCGCCGCTGGCCGGATACACGACAATCTTGTTACTCCCCGCCGCGCTGCCGATCGCATAAAGTTGTGTTGCGGCGCCGATCCGAGGCGCCCCATAAGGAGATGACGATGACCAGCAAAGAAATAGTTCACCCGGCCGAGATCGTTCGCGAATACGGCCCCTTCGACGGCGCCGAGCGCGTGCATGGCGTCACCCACGACGGCCAGCGCGTCTGGGCCGCCACCGGCGAGAAGCTGATCGCCTTCGATCCCGCCAGCGGCGAGACCACCCGCGCGCTCGACCGCGCCTGCGACGCCGGCACCGCGTTCGACGGCACCTACCTCTACCAGATCGCCGAGCGGCGCATCGACAAGATCGATCCCGCCAGCGGCGAGGTGCTGGCCTCGATTCCGGCGCCGGGCGACGGCTACGATTCGGGCATGGCCTGGGCCGAGGGCAGCCTGTGGGTCGGCCAGTACCGCGACCGCAAGATCCATCAGATCGATCCGGCGACCGGCGCGCTGATCCGCAGCATCGATTCGAATCGCTTCGTCACCGGCGTGACCTGGGTCGACGGCCAACTGTGGCACGGCACCTGGGAGGGCGACGACAGCGATATCCGCCGCATCGATCCGGCCGACGGCGCGGTGCTGGAGCGGCTGGAGATGCCGGCCGGGACCGGCGTCAGCGGGCTGGAATCCGACGGCGCCAGCCTGTTCTACTGCGGTGGCGGCGGCAGCGGCAGGGTGCGCGCGGTGCGGCGTCCGGCGGGACAATAGTTGTTCGCGCGGTGTCAGCTGGCGCGGGCCCGGACCACGGCTTCGCAGGGCACTAGCCGGGGAACTTCGTCGCGCTGTTGGGCGTGATGGGTTCCCCATTCGATCAGCGAGTTCAACACCGGCCGCAGGCTTTCGCCCAGCGGCGTGAGGACGTATTCGATGCCCTGGCGATCCCCGGCGCAGGGCTGCCTGCTCACCATGCCGTGCTCCTCCAGCGTTCGCAGGTGTTCGATCAGCACTTTCTGTGAGATGCCGACGATGCGGTTCTCCAGCTCGCAGGTGCGGTGCGGGCCGTCCAGCAGCACATGCAGAATGACCGCCTTCCAGCGCCCGGACAGCACGCCCAGCGCGCGCTCGATCGGCAAGCCGGGCAGGTTCTTGATGATCTTCATTCGCTTCCACTAACCAAACTGTGTGTAGATGGGCGGATGATCGAAAAGTAGACTTCCGATTTCATATCAACCCAAGGAAGTTCTATGATAAACCTGTTTGAATCTCAATTGCTTGGCCCGGCCGTTTCGCTGAAGAACCGCGTCGTCATGGCGCCGATGACCCGCACGCGGACCTCCGAAGGCGATGTCCCGAACGCGCTGATGGCCACCTATTACGGGCAGCGCGCCGGCGCCGGCTTGATCGTTTCCGAGGTGATGAACGTCGCGCCCTCCAGCAAGGGCTATGCGCTGATGCCCGGTATCTACACGGACGCCCAGCGCGAGGGCTGGCGCCTGGTGACCGATGAGGTGCATCGCAACGGCGGTACGATATTCGCGCAGATATTCCATGTCGGCCGGATGGCGCATGCGTCGCTGATGCCGAACGGCGCGGCGCCGTGGGGCGTGACCGAGGAAAGGGCGGAGGATTCGGATGTCTTCGCGCACGATGCGGAGGGCAAGCTGAGCTACATTCGCGCGGGCACGCCGAGGCGCATCGGGACGGAAGAAGTGTCGGCCTTGGTCGCGACCTTTGCCCAGGCTTTTGCCCATGCGCGGCAGGCCGGCTTTGATGGCGTCGAGATCCATGCGGCCAATGGCTATCTGTTCGATCAATTCATGAACTCCAGACTCAATACGCGCACTGATCGCTACGGTGGCGCTCGGGTGGAGGACCGCACGCGCTTCCTGATGGAAGTCGTGGACGCGGCGGTGCGCGAGTGGGGACTGGGCGGTGTCGGCGTGCGCATGTCGCCATTCGGCCGGTTTAATTCCATGCCCGCCGATCCGCTCGTGGAGGAAACGCTGTTGTACGTTAGCGAGCAGCTGGGGCGGCGTGGCGTCGCGTATCTGCACTTGGTGTATGAGCTGATGCCAACTGGGAACATGGAGACAGGCGAGTTCAAGAAGCACTACATCTCGCACGTTCTGCTTACCAAGGTCCGGGCGGCTTTTCCCGGGGCGATCATCTGGTGCGGCGGCTTCACCGACCGGTCGAGCGCCCAGGTTGCGCTCGACACCGGCCTGGTGGACTTGATCGCCTTCGGCAGGCCGTACATCGCCAATCCGGATCTGGTTGAACGCCTGCAAAACGACTGGCCGTTGGCCGAAGCGGATCGCTCAACTTATTACACCCGGCGCGGCGAGATGGGTTACACGGATTTCCCAACGTTTAAGGCGTTGTAGGCTTCCCAGCTGGCGCGCTCGACCCAGTTGTGCATCAGCTTGCCGTCTTCGCGAATTTGCCAGATCGCGGTGCCGGTGAAGCTGACGGCGCGCTGGTCCGGCGGCAGGCCGAACATGCCGTTGTTGCGGCCGCTCACACGCCAGCGCGAGGCGACCCGGCTGCCGTCGTCGTTCTGGAAGGTTTCGATGACGTCGAATCGCAGGTCGGTGATGAGGTGGTTGAATTGTTTCGCCCACGCCTTGAAGCTGTCGCGCGAGCGGACGTCGACGCCGCCGGAGGTGATGACGAAATCCTCGACGCAAAAGCGGTCGATCGCGTCGAAGTCCTTGCCTTGCCAGACGGCGGCCCAGAAGGCTTCGACTATGTGTACTCCGTTTAGTTTGCTCATGTTTATCTCCAAAGTTAGCGTGGCAGGCGGGTCGCGACCAAGCATGCGGCGGCGGCTGCGGCGACGATCAGCGCCGCTGCGAAGGTGGTGGCGCCGAGCGTCATGCCGGCGCGGTCCATCAGGAAGCCGGTAGCCACGGGCAGCAGTCCGGCCGGAATGTAGGCGCCGATGTTCAGCAGCGAGTTGGCCTGCGCGCGCCGATGGTCCGCCACCCGCATGCCGATCGCGGTCAGTCCGCCGAGTTGGCCGAGGCCTTGTCCCATGCCGGCCAGGCTGGCCGCCGCCAGCAGCAGCGCCGGGATGGCGGCGTGGATAGCGCCGATCAGGGCGGCCATCGACAATGCCGTCGCCGTCGCGCCGAGCAGCAGTATGGTGCGGATCGGCAGTTTCTTGACGGCGAACTGCACGCCGGTCGCGCTCAGGAACATCAGGCATGCCGTGCCGCCGGCCAGCAGCGGGCTGGTGATGTGCAGCAGTTTGGACAGCAGCGCAGGGCCCAAGGCGAGGACGAAGGAGGTGGCCGACAGTCCTGGCGCGAAGACCGCGACGCCCAATGCCAGGTCGCGCCGATTCTGCGCCGGCACGGATGGCAGGCGCAGGCGCCAGCTGGTGGCGTTGCCATCGTCGCCATCGCTGCCGGGGCCGCCGCGTGGCGGGACGGGGAGAGGCATCGTCAGCATCACGACCATGGCGCTCGCCAGCAAGGCTAACTCGATGCCGAAGATCGTGGCGACGGGGTGGTCCATCTGTTGCGCCAGCGTGCCGGCCAGCAGCGGCCCCAGTCCGGCGCCGAGCACCATGGCGATCGAAGCGGCCTGCGATGCCTGGCGTTTGCGCGCCGGTCCGCCGACGTCCACCACAGCGGCCATCCCGGCGGAGACGATGATGCCGACCGCTATCCCGGTCAGGAAGCGGGCGGCGATCAGCGCGGCGACCGATGATGCCGCGACAAACAATCCGCAGGCGGCCATGGCGATCAGGAAGCCGGGGAGCAGGACCGCCTTGCGTCCCAGCCGGTCCGACAGTTGTCCGGCGACCAGCAGCGCGCCGAGCAGGCCGATGATGTAGGCGGCGAAGATCACCGTCAGCGTGCCCGATGAAAAAGCAAATTGCCGCTGCCAGTGCAGGTACAGCGGCGTGGCGGAATTGGACAAGATAAAAACCGCCGTCACCATCCAGGCGGCGACGGGAATTTTCCAGCCCGCCACGGACGGCGATGGACGGGCGAGGGCGGCGGCGGTGTGATGCATATTCATGTTTCTCTCCTGGCTTGCAGATGTTTGCTATTCTGCCGACTACGCCAAAGAAGCGAAATTCCCCAATAATTCACTTGGCTTGTGAGGAAATACCCATGTTCGATTGGGAAGATCTGCGTCACTTCACCGTGTTCGCGCAGGAGAAGTCTCTGTCGGCCGCCGCGCGCCGGCTGAAAGTCGACCATGCGACGGTGGCGCGCCGCATCGCCGCGCTGGAAGGCGCGCTGCAACTCAAACTGGTGGAGCGGCGTCCGCGCGCCTATTTCCTGACGCCGGACGGCGAGCGCATCGGCGCACTCGGCCAGCGCATGGAAATGGAATCGCTGGCGGTGCAGCGTACCGCGTCGGCGGGCCAGTCCGGGATCTCGGGCGAGGTGGCCGTCAGCGCGCCGCCGGCGATGACGGCCGCGCTGATCGCGCCGCGCCTGCCGGAGTTGCGCGGCAAATATCCTGACTTGCATATCCGGCTCGATGCCGATACACGCAACGTTTCGCTGGTGCGGCGCGAAGCGGATATCGCGATCCGCCTGAGTCGTCCGGTCGATGAGGAACTGGTGGTGCGCAAGATCGCCAAGGTGACTTTTTCCTTGTACGCCGCGCGAACGCGCGACCCGGCTGACCGCGCCTGCATCGCCTACGACATCAGCATGGACGACACGCCGCAGCAGCTATGGCTGTTGGCGCAGGTCGGCGCCGCGCCGATTGTTTTGCGCAGCAATGACCTGGCGGTGCAGGCGGCGGCTGTGGCGGCGGGCGTGGGCATCGCTGTGCTGCCCGATTTCATGGGTGGCAGCGATCAACGTCTGACTCGTCTGCCGCACACCGGCCCGGCGCTGGAGCGCGAAGTCTGGATCGCGGTGCATAGCGACTTGCGCCACGCGCCGCGCATCCAGGCGGTGATGGCCTTCCTGGCGGCTTGTTTCGAGCGGCAATAAAAAAGCGGCCCGGATTCCGGGCCGGTGGATCTAGGGGGGGAGGTCTTTTTTTTGGGGTTTTACTAAAACCTGCGATCGCATACTGCATCGCGATACCCGCCGATATTTCATCAGAGTGGCCACTACTTGGTGAACTAAACGCCGATATCCGGCTCTAACGTTTATAGGCTATAGAGCTTCCCTTTGCCTTCCCCATCCGTGTTCCAGACAATTTGCTGGTGGAATTCGGCATGGAGCCCTTGGTCTGCGAAGTGCTCCGCGCCACCGCCACCCGCGCCGCGCGATAACGGCAAACAGCCGTCCAGGCAGCTTCCGCACTGAGCCAAAAAAAAGCCACCGGCTTGCGCGGGTGGCTTTTTGATCAAAGCGACGACGAACGATTAACGATCGCCGTAGCTGCGGCGTGCGCCGTCGGTGCTGCGTGGGTTGCTGCCTTTGTAGCCGCCGCCTTCGCTGCGCGGTGCGCTGCCTGGCTTGCTGAACGAACGCTGGCCCGATGGCTTGGCGCCGGTGCGGTTGTCGCCCGGTTTCCAGCCGCCTGGACGCGAGGTCGAACGTGCCGCCGAAGCGGTTTTCTTCGGCTCGTAGCCTTCGATCACATTCACCGGAATCAGTTGCTTGGTGAAGCGTTCGATGCGCTTGACGTTCATGCCTTCGGCGTGGTTCACCAGCGAGATCGCCAGACCGTTACGGCCGGCACGACCGGTACGGCCGATGCGGTGGACGTAGTCTTCCGGGAACTTCGGCAGATCGTAGTTGAACACGTGGGTGATCGTCGGAACGTCGATACCGCGGGCGGCGACGTCGGTGGCGATCAGGATCTTGACCTGGCCGCGGCGCAGGCTGTCCAGGGTGCGGTTACGCGCGCCCTGGTGCATGTCGCCGTGCAGAGCGGCGGCCGAGAAACCGGCGATGTTCAGACGGTCGGCGATGGTGTCGGCGTCACGCTTGGTGGCGGTGAATACAACGGCCTGATCCAGCGAATCGTCGCGCAGCAAGTGGTCCAGCAGGCGGTTCTTGTGCGACAGATCGTCGACGAAGTGCACGCGCTGGGTGATGTTTTCATGCTTGTTGGCGGCGCTCAGGATCTGGATGACTTGTGGATCCTTGGTGATGCGGCGTGCCATGTTGCCGACGACGCCATCCAGCGTGGCCGAGAACAGCATGGTTTGACGGGTCGACGGAGTCGCTTCGACGATCTTTTCGATGTCGTCGATGAAACCCATGTCCAGCATGCGGTCGGCTTCGTCCAGCACCAGGATTTCCAGTTGCGAGAAATCGATCTTGCCCGATTCCATGTGGTCGATCAGACGGCCAGGGGTCGCGACCAGGATCTCAGGATTCTTGGCCAGCAGTTGCATCTGTTTCGGGTAAGGCATACCGCCCAGGATCGACACTGCCTTCAGACGACGCAGGTTGACGCTGTACTTGTCGGTATTGGAAGTCACTTGCAGGGCCAGTTCGCGGGTTGGGGTCAACACCAGCATTTTTGGCTGTGCAGCTTTAAAACGTGGACGCTCGCCGCGCGCACGGGCGGCTTGCATTTCTTGATTTGGAGTCTTGCCGGCGGCTGCCGGGTCGATCTCGGACAAACGGTGCAGCGACGGCAGCATGAAGGCTGCAGTCTTGCCGGAACCGGTTTGCGAGGAAACCAACAAGTCCTTGCCTGCGATCGCCGCAGGGATCGCCTGCTGCTGAACTGGAGTCGGCGCGGTGTAGCCGGCGTCGGTCAGGGCTTTGATGAGGGACGTGTTGAGACCAAGTGCTTCAAATGTCATTCTTTTCTTTCGTAAAAATCAGCGTGCGGTAAAAATCCGAACGCGAAATAGCAACGCCTACCAAAACGAAATGACTCAATCAAAATCGAAAGAAATTTCGGCACAAAAGCTTTGCGCCGGGACGGTGTCAGGTGCGACACCAAAGGCGGGAGGGCTTTATAGCGACATCAGGATGATGCGCTGAGGCTTGCGTAGCTGCTAAGTATTTCAGGCGACTGCTATGTTGCAGCGCACAGGCGACACTATACAGTAGTTAGCTCAGGCTGTATAGGTCAATTCCATTCGCGCCTGCGGCGCTGCGGCATGGCCGGGTGGTTTGTATCAATTTGTAATATTGCAACCCCGTTTGGCCCCGCGTTTCGATACACCCTGCATGCCGGATAAGCCGGAGCAAGGGAGATCGTCATGTGGGCGAAGTTGATCGCGATGGTGGTGGGGACGGTGTTGGCGGCCGGGGTGGCGCAGGCGCAGCGGGCGATGACGCCGCCGCCGTTGATGGTGGCGCAGGGAGCCGAGCAGGCGATCCGCCTGCAAAGCTTGAAGGTGGACGCGGCGCTGGGCGGCGGCATGGCGCAGACCACGCTGCGGATGGTGTTCTTCAACCCGAATCGGCGGCCGCTGGAGGGGCGTTTGCAGTTTCCGCTGCTGCCCGGCCAGCAGGTCGGCGCTTTCGCGCTGGACCTGGAGGGCAAGATGCGCGCCGCCGTGCCGGTCGAGAAAGCGCGCGGCCGGCGGATCCTGGAGGCGATCGAGCGCACCCGCGCCGATCCGGCGCTGCTGGAGCAGACGCAGGGGAATAACTTCCAACTGCGGGTGTTCCCGATTCCGCCGCAGGGCACGCGCACGGTCGAACTGACCTACACCGAGGCGCTGGGCCGCGAAGGCGGCAACTGGGCCTACCGCCTGCCGCTGGCGTATGGCGAACTGGCGCAGGGCATCGACCTGCATGTGACGGTGGCCGGCGCCGCCGCGCCGCAAGCGAGCGGCAACATCGGCGATATCGTGTTCGAGCGCAGCGGCGACGGCTACGCGACGCGGCTGACGCGCGCCAGCTACGCGGCCGACGGCGCGCTCACGCTGCTGGTGCCTGCCGCCGCCGAGCCGCAGACCTATGTGCAGCAGTTCGATGGCGCGACTTACTTCCTGGCCGAGATCCCGGTCGCCGCCCAGCGCACGCCGCGCGCGCTGCCCAAGGTGGTCGGACTGCTGTGGGACAGCTCCGGCTCCGGCGCCAATCGCGCGCTGGATGCGGAGCTGGTGGAGCTGGATCGCTACTTCAAGGCGCTGGGCAGCGTCGAGGTACGCCTGATCCGCTTGCGCGACCGTGCCGAGGCGGCGCAGCGCTTCCGCATCGTCGACGGCGACTGGCGCGCGCTGCGCAAGGCCTTGCAGGAGACGGTGTACGACGGCGCCAGCGCGCTGGCCGATTGGCAGCCGCAGGCGGACGTCAACGAATACCTGCTGGTCAGCGATGGCCTGCTGAACTACGGCGCCAAGCCATTCCCGCAGCTGGCCGCGCGCCAGCGCCTGTATGCGCTGAACTCCGCGCTGTCGGCCGATGCCGGGCGCTTGTCGGCGCTGGCCGAGCGCAATGGCGGACGCCTGGTGCAGGTGCGGGCCGATCGTCCAGGCGCCGCCGCCGAAGCGCTGTTGACCGATGGCGTGCAGGTGCGCACGATCAGCGTCGTCGGCGCCACCGAGGTGCTGGTGGATGCCGCCGATGCGCAACAAGGCTTGCTGCGCGTGGCCGGAAAACTAAGCGCGCCGTCGGCGCAACTGGTGCTGGAGCTGGCGCGGCAAGGTCAGGTGCGTCCGCTGGCGCTGGAGGTCTCCGCGAAGGCGCCCGCACATCCGATGGCGGCGCGCACCTGGGCCGGCTACAAGCTGCATCAACTGGAAGGCGATTTCGATCTGAATCGCGCCGCGATACGCCGGCTCGGCGCGCAGTTCGGCATGCCGACCCGCGAGACGTCCTTGCTGGTGCTGGAGCGTCTTGAGGACTATGTGCGCTACGACGTCAGGCCGCCGGCCGAGTTGCAGGCGGCGTTCGATGCGCTGAAGGGGCTGCGCGGCGGCGAGCTGGCGCAGCGTCGCGGCAATCAGCTGGAGCGCGTGGTGCGGCAGTTCCAGCAGAAGCAGGTGTGGTGGGATGGCAGCTATCCCAAACTGCCGCCCAAGCCGGTGATGCAGGAGCCGGTCACGGTCGTCGCCCACGCTAGTAATTCGGATCAGGCGGCCAGGGAGGGGCGGCCGTCGGTGTCGCCTCCTGCGCCCTCGGCACCGCCAGCGCCAGCGCCGCCCATGCCGCCGCCGATGGCTGCGACGGAGATGCCACCGCCTCCCGCGCCTTCGCCGGTGATGGCTTATCGCCGTTCGCAGGCCAGCGAAAGCGCCAGCGCAACCATGTCACGCTTCGTGCCGGCCAGCGATGCGCAGCGCGCGCAGGCCGCCCGGCCGCAAGAAGAACGTTCCGGCGAAATCGCCGTGAGTCTCAAGCGCTGGGATTCCAACGCCGCCTATATCGCCCGCATGAAGGAGGCCGGCAGCAACAAGCTGTATGCGATCTATCTCGACGAGCGTCCGTCTTACCTGAACAGCAGCGCTTTCTATATCGACGTGGCGGACCTGCTGTTCGCACGCGGCAAGCGCGAATTGGCCTTGCGGGTATTGTCCAACCTGGCCGAGATGGATCTGGAAAACCGCCAGGTGCTGCGCATTCTCGGATATCGGCTGCTGCAGGCGGGCCAGCCGGAGCTGGCGATTCCTGTGTTTGAGAAGGTGCGCGAGCTGGCCGAGGAAGAGCCGCAATCGTTTCGCGACCTGGGCCTGGCCTATGCCGCAGCCGGCCGCGCGCAGCAGGCGGTCGACCAGTTGTACGAGGTGGCGATCCGGCCATGGGACAACCGCTTCGCCGAGATTGAATTAATCGCGCTGGCCGATATGAACGCCATCATTGCCGGCAAGGCGAAGCTGGACATCAGCCGCATCGACACGCGCCTGCTGAAAAACATGCCGCTCGACCTGCGCGCGGTGCTGAGCTGGGACGCCGACAATGCCGACATGGATTTGTGGGTGACCGATCCGAGCGGCGAGCGCTGTTATTACGCCCACCGCTTCACGCGCCAGGGCGGCCGCTTGTCGGTGGACTTCACCGGCGGTTATGGGCCGGAGGAGTTTTCGCTGCGGCGTGCGATGCCGGGCAAGTACAAGGTCGAGGCCAACTTCTTCGGCAGTCGCCAGCAATTGGTGACGGGGGCGACCACCTTGCAGCTGAAGCTGACCAGCGGCTTTGGCCGTCCGAGTGCGCGCGATCAGATGGTGACTTTGCGGTTGCAGGGGCAGGGCGAGACCGTGCTGGTGGGGGAGTTCGAGGTGGCAGGCCAATAAGGTGCGCGGCTTAGTCGTTCGTGGCGATCCGCTTGGCCAGCGCTTCCGGAACTGGGTAGTCCGGGTAGGCCAGGCGGAATTTTTTCCACTCCACCTGTGCATCCTTGCGCAGGTCGGCCTTCAGCATTTCATCGATGACGTTGAGCCAGGCGGCGGCCTTCGGGTCGACCGCCGGCGCGGCGGCCGCGCGCGCGGCGGAGCCGGTGATGGCGATGGCGATCGGCGCGGGTGGCGCTGGAGGCGGCGGAGGCGCCATTGCCGGCAGAGACGGTTGCGGAGGCGGCGGCGGAGGTGGCGGCGGAGGTGGCGGCGTCAGTGCGGGCGCTGCCCGGGCGGTCGTCGGTGCTGGTGCTGCCGGTGCCGGTGCCGGCGAGGCGATCATCGGCGCCGATGTGGCGCGCGCAAATGTCATGCGCTCCTGCGCGGGCACGGCTGGTGTTGGCGCGAGCAGCGGCGGTGCGTAGGCAAGCGATTCCGCGCGCTCTTTGGTGACGAGTGGCGCCGGGAGCTGTTCGGCAGGCGTGTGGCTTGGCAGCGAGACCATGTCGGCGGCCTCGGCCATCGCCGGCGCCGCTGGTTTGGCGCGCGCGTGCGCCGCCGGCTTCTCGGATTGGAGCGTGCCCGAGTCTCGTGCTGGATCGGGCGCATGTGCCAATGCCGGAGCCGACACCGATGCCGACGCCGGCTCCGACGTCGACGCCGAAGCCGATGCCAACGCCAACGCCAACGCCGAAGCCGAAGCCGAAGCCGAAGCCGATGCCGATGCCGTCTCCGACGCCGACGCCGCCTCCGACGCCGATGCTGACGTCAGCGTCGTCGATGCGGATGCTCCCGCAGGAACGCGCCCCTGCGCAGCATCCGGCGCAGCGGCGACTTTGGCCTGCTCGCGCATTTCGGCCCGATCCGGCAGCGTATAGCCGCCTCGCTGCCACTCCAGCATCAGCAGCACAGCGCCGACCACACTGGCAGCCATGGCGACCGGCATACGCCAGCGCATCGTGAAGCTCGGACGCAGCACCGGCGCGAGAATCGGCCCACCAACCGGCCCACCAACCGGCGCAAGAATCGGACCACCAACCGGCCCACCAACCGGCGCAAGAATCGGACCACCAACCGGCCCACCAACCGGCCCGACATCATTGGCGGCCGCACCGCGCGTAACCTGCTCCTGCGCCATCCGCGCCTCGGCAGCCGCCAGGATCGCATCGTTCAGCCGCTGCGGCGACTCCGGCTGCGGCAACGCCGACAACCGGCGCGCCAGCTCACCTTCGCCCGCCAGGAAGGCATCGAATTCATCATCCAGCGGATCCTTGCCTCTGCTCGTCATGCCGGCTCCTCCTGCGCGGCCATCCCGCTCAAAAACTGCTCGCGTAATTTTCTCATGGCGTACCGCAGCCTGCTTTTGACGGTTTCAATCGGAGCATCGGTCAGCGCAGCGATTTCCTCCAGCGACAGACCGCTAAACTGCTGCAACACCAGCGCCTCCTTCTGCTCGCCCGGCAGCGCGCGTATCGCCGCATGCAGCGCGGAGTTGAGCTGCCGGCTCTCCAGCAGCGCATCGGCGGCCGGCATCGAACCCTCGAACTCCAGGCCATCGTCATCCGCCTGCAAAGGCTGCGGCTGGCGCTGCAAGTCGATCAAACGATTGCGGGCGATTTGATAAAGGAAGGTGCGAAAACTGGCCGTAACCTCATAGCGCACGCGCGCCTGATGCAACGCCGCCCAACTCTCCTGCGCGACCTCGTCCACCCAATCGCGCCGGGGCGAGCGCCACGCCAGAAAACGATACAGCCCGCGATGATGGCGACTGTACAGCTCCCGAAACGCGGCCAGGTCGCCATCGGCATAGCGCAGCATCAGGGATTCGTCGGACAGGTCGCTTAACATGTCCGCAAGTGTAGCAGTACCGGCAATAAAAAACGCCCTGCATGCAGGGCGTTTTTACTTGGCGCGAAGCGGGAAGGCTTAGGTGTAGTCTTCCGCGTTCAGGCCCATGACGTGCGAGAAGCCGCCGTCGACGTAGGTGATCTCGCCAGTGATGCCCGACGCCAGGTCCGACAGCATGAAGGCGGCGGTGTTGCCGACTTCGTCGATGGTCACGTTGCGGCGCAGCGGCGCGTGCGACGAGGCGAATCCCAGCAGCTTGCCGAAGTCCTTGATGCCCGACGCGGCCAGGGTCTTGATCGGACCAGCCGAGATGCCGTTGGCGCGGATGCCCAGCTTGCCCAGGTTTTCCGCCAGGTAGCGCACCGACGCCTCCAGCGACGCTTTCGCCAGGCCCATCGTGTTGTAGTAAGGAATGGCGCGCACCGCGCCCAGGTACGACAAGGTCAGCAGCGACGAGCCTTCCTTCAGCAGCGGCAGCGCGGCCTTGGCCATCGCCGGGAAGCTGTAGGCCGAGATGTCGTGGGCGATGCGGAAGTTTTCGCGCGTCAGGCCATCGAGGAACTCGCCGGCGATCGCTTCGCGCGGCGCGAAGCCGATCGCGTGCACCAGGCCGTCCAGCTGGGTCCAGCTCTGGCCCAGGTCGGCGAACAGGGCGGCGATCTGCTCGTCGCTGCCGACGTCGCAGTCGAAGATCAGCTTGCTGTCGAACTCGGCGGCGAATTCGGTGATGCGGTCTTTGAAGCGTTCGCCGACGTAGGTGAACGCCAGTTCGGCGCCTTCGCGGTGGCAGGCCTTGGCGATACCGTATGCGATGGAACGGTTCGACAACAAACCAGTGATGAGGATTTTTTTGCCTTGCAAGAACGCCATAGGAACTCCGATTGCGACTGCGCACCCTGGCTTGCTCTCACGGGAGTCGGCTGGGCTACGTCAGTGGGGTTGTTTTAGTGTGTGTAGCTATTGCCTGACACGCAAGACCGAGATTGTAGGACGTGTCGGCCGCGACTGCAACCTTTGATCGCCGCCACGGCCCCGCGCCCGGGACGACGGGGCGGAGGCCGGGGGCCGGGCGCGACTTAATTGTCGTTTTTGCGATGCGCTTTGGACGACACGGCATTGCGCGGCACGCGCGGCTTGACCAGCGCGACCGGGGATTTCTCCACCTTGCCGTTGCTCTTGGCCAATTTATAGCCTTTGGCCGATTTGCCGCTGGCGGCGCGCTCGGCTTCGAACGCCATGGTGGCGTTGTCGGCGATCTCGGGCGCGATGTCGATATTGGCCGAGGTCGAGATGCGCGGCACCAGGATGGTCGAGCCGGCCTTGAGCATCGAGCGCTGCGGGATGTTGTTGGCCTGGCGGATCACTTCCGGCGTGGTGCGGAAGCGCGACGCCAGCGTGCTGATGCTTTCCCGCGCGCTGGTCACCTTGTGCGTGGTCCAGGTCGACAGATCCTTGCCCCATTGCGCCAGGTTCAGGTGGAATTTCTCCGCGTTTTCCTTCGGCAGCAGGATCTTGGTCTGCTCGTCGCCGGTGATGACCGGACGCTTGAACTGCGGGTTCAGCGCCTTGAAGTCGTCGACCGACAGTTCCGCCAGCTGGGCGGCGATGGTCAGGTCGATGTCGCTGGTCTTGTCGACGGCGGTGAAGTAGGGCTGGTTGTCCACCACCGGCAGGTTCAGGCCGAACTGGGCCGGATTGGCGATGATGTTCTTGACCGCCTGCAGCTTCGGCACGTAGTTGCGGGTTTCGGCCGGCATCAGGTCGGCCAGGCTTTCGAAGTCGGTCGGCTTGCCCATCGACTGGTTTTTCTTGATGGCGCGCTGCACCGAGCCTTCACCCCAGTTGTACGCCGCCAGCGCCAGTTGCCAGTCGCCGAACATGTCGTACAGCCGTTGCAGGTAGGTCAGCGCGGCGTCGGTCGAGGCCAGGATGCCGCGCCGGTCGTCCTTGAAGGCGTCCTGCTTGAGGTTGAAGTCGCGCCCGGTGCCCGGCACGAATTGCCACATGCCGGCCGCGTTGGCGCTCGACAGGGCTTGCGGGTTGAAGGCGGATTCGATGAACGGCAGCAGCGCCAGTTCGGTCGGCATGCCGCGCTTTTCCAGTTCGGTGACGACGTGGAACAGGTAGCGCGAGGCGCGCGCCGTGGTGCGGGCGATGTAGTCGGGACGGGTCGCGTACCAGGTCGCATGCTTGCCGACCAGTTCGTTGTTGATGTCCGGAATGGCGTAGCCGCTGCGGATCCGGCCCCAGACGTCTTTCTCGCGGAAAGCATCATCCTCGGCGAGCTTGGCCGGTTTGCTGACTTTCTGGGAGGAAACTTCGAGGGCGGGCAATTTGAGCGGGGAAGACGGCGGGGCGGAGGTCGAGATGCTCGCCGCCGGGGGCAGGTCGGGCGTGTCGTACGCCTGGACCACGGCCGGCGCGCATAGCGCCAGCAGGGCTGCAACAACTGCGGTCTGGGGAATTCGTGTTTGCATAGTTTTCCATTGTTGCCGATGTGAAACACCGGAGGGACTAGGAATAAACGAGGAGTGTACGAAGCTCACCCGGTCGCGTCAAGGAATATGTCAAGCGGATGACTAATTCTTATAAGTAAGCTTTCTATGTAAATAAGATGCAGATGGCGGCGAAATGACTGAAGAATGAGTATCGGCAAAAGAATGCGTACAATCCTGTCTTTAAGAAGTCATCCGAGGAATTGCACTATGAGTAGCCCCGCCATCGACCGCGACCAGGTCATCGCCGACACCGTCACCTGGGTGGAAAAGGCCGTCATCGGCCTGAACCTGTGCCCGTTCGCCAAAGCCGTCCACGTCAAGCAGCAGATCCGCTACGTGGTCTGCGACGCCGACACGCCCGAGGCCTTGCTGGAAAAGCTGATGGAGGAGTTGCAGTACCTGGCCGACGCCGACCCGGAAAAGGTCGACACCACCATGCTGATCCATCCGAACGTGCTGACCGATTTCGAGGACTACAACGAGTTCCTCGACGTGGCCGACGCCGCGCTGGAGGAGCTGGAGCTGGACGGCGAGCTGCAGGTGGCGAGCTTCCATCCGGACTACCAGTTCGCCGATACCCACAAGAACGATATCGATAACTACACCAACCGCTCGCCGTATCCGACCCTGCACCTGCTGCGCGAGGACAGCATCGAGCGCGCGGTCGAGGCGTTCCCGGACGCATCCGATATTTTCGAGAAGAATATTGAAACCCTGCGCACCCTGGGTCACGACGGCTGGGACAAGCTGATGCAGGTGAAATGATGAGCGATCTGCCGCTTCGGCCGGACACGCCCTGCGTGGCGGTGTGTTCGACCACCTTCGACGATGTTTGTCGCGGCTGCGGCCGCACGGTGGTGGAGGTGGCGCACTGGGTGTCCATGAGCGCCGACCAGAAGGAGCTGGTGTGGCAACGCATCCTGGCGCAGGGCTACCCGCGCCGGAACAAGTAGCCCTCCGCGTCAATCAATAGGTGCCGATGAAGTTCTTCTTGCCGATGTCCAGGCCGTTGTGGCGCAGGATGTCGTAGGCGGTGGTGGCGTGGAAGAAGAAGTGCGGGAAGGCGTAGTGGAACAGATAGGTCTGGCCCGTGAAATGCTTGGTCTTCTCGCCGCTGCCGGTGGTGATGGCGCGCTCTTCGCTGCCTTCGATCGACGCCTGCGGCACCGAGTCGATGTACGCCAGCGTCTTGACGATGCGCGCCTTCAGCTCGGCGAAGGTCATTTCGCTGTCCTCGTACGACGGCACTTCCAGGCCGCCCAGGCGCGCCGCCGCACCCTTGGCGAAGTCGCAGGCGATCTGGATCTGACGGGTGAACGGCAGCATGTCCGGGAACAGACGGAATTGCAGCAGCGCGTTCGGGTCGATCTTTTTCTCGGCGGCGTGGGCTTCGGCCTTTTCCAGGATGGCGTGCAGGCTGTTCAGGATCTGCTTAAACACAGGAATGGAGGCGGTGTACATCGAGAAGGTGGTCATGGCGTTTCCTATGTGTTTGAAAAATGAGTCGCGATCATAGCGCGCTTGTGGGTTTTTTGCTTGCGGTGCGACTTTTCACGCATTTTTGCGTGCATAATTCTGTTAGGTAACTATTAAAAGTTTGCGATGCCAACTAACTTCAGCCAGATGATGCAAACTTGTCAAGATCCTGCATGACTAGCACCCCTTATCAACGCTTGCGTGCCCGTCTGAGCGCGCTCTACGGTCTGTCCATCTACGGTGCGCTGCTGCTGGTCGTGTTCGGCGGCCTGGTGATTCCTGCCATCATCGGCAGTTATCTGCTGATCGGCGTGCACGAGCAGCAATCGGCCCGCGTCGCCCTCAACGAATCGCTGCAACGCAACGCCGACATCCTGGCGCTCGGCATGCAGGAATCGCTGTGGAACATGAACGCCGAGTCGGCCCATTCGCTGGTCGAGTCGGTGATGCGCGACCAGTCGGTGTTGCAGGTGCAGGTGGTCGGCCAGGCCGATACCCAGTTCATCCACGTGCATTCGCCGCGCCTGGCGGCCGGCAATGTGTTCCGCGCCGAGCGCGAGATCCTGGTGCGCGGCGAGCGTATCGGCCGCATCATGGTCGAGATGGACGACGCCCGCAGCCAGGTGGACCTCAGCAAGAAGCAGGTGTCGTACGTGTTCGTGCTGGCGGCGCAGCTGACCGTGTCGCTGCTGCTGATCGTGCTGTTCCTGAATTCGCGTCTGATCAAACCGTTGCGCAAGCTGATGCGCTTCTCCGACCGCCTGTCGCGCGGCGATTTCGAGACCCGTCTCGACCTGCGCGGCAGCGACGAGCTGGGACGCCTGGCCGCCCAGCTGGAGCAGATGCGGGTGGCGATCAAGCGCCTGTTCGAGGACATCGGCCAGCGCGAGGAACGCTTCCGCACCATCGTCACGCAGGTGCCGGGCGCGGTGTTCCGCTTCCGTCCCGACGGCCCGATCGACTTCGTCTCCGACGCGATCGAGGACATCTCCGGCTACCCGGCGGCGCAGTTCATGCGCAGCACCACCCACGCCTGGACCAACCTGATCGCGCCGGAGGACCGCAAGAAGCAGCGCCGCACCGTCAGCCAGGCGATCCGCGACGGCCAGCCGTACGAAGTCGAATACCGCATCCAGGACGCCACCGGCACCGAGCGCTGGGTGGCCGAGAACGGCCAGCCGCAGCCGCACGACGGCGATGGCAACGCGCCCTGGGTCGACGGCATCATCTCCGACATCAGCCAGCGCAAGCACAACGAGATGCGCATCGAGGCGCTGCTGGCCGAGCAAAGCGCGATCCTGGACAATGTGATGTTCGGCGTGATGTTCGTGCGTAACCGCCACATCGTCTCGGTCAACCGCCGTTGCGAGGAGCTGTTCGGCTATGAGCCGGGCGCGATGACCGGCGCCTCGACCTCGATCGTGTTCCCGAATTCGTTCGACTTCGAGGCGGCCGGCGCGCGCCAGTATCCGACGCTGTCGCACGGCGACTACTTCAGCGAAGAGCGCAACTACCGCCGCAAGGACGGCAGCCTGTTCTGGTGCATGGTCAGCGGCTACGCGCTGGACCACAACCGCGCCAACGAAGGCAGCATCTGGGTCTACGCCGACATCAGCGAACGCAAGGAGGCGGAGGAGAAGCTGCGGCTGTCCGCCACCGTGATCGAGCACATCGCCGACGGCGTGGTGGTGCTGGACGCGGCGGGCACCATCGTCGCCATCAACCCGGCGTTCACGCAGATCACCGGCTACTCCGAGGCGGAAGCGCTGGGCCACAACCGCACGCTGACGCGCTCCGGCCGCCACGACGACGATTTCTACAACGCCATGTGGCAGGAGCAGCTGGACAAGGGCTTCTGGCGCGGCGAGATCTGGAACCAGCGCAAGAACGGCGAACTGTATCTGGAATGGCTGACGGTGAGCGCGGTGCGCGACACGCGCGGCGAGGCGACGCACTACGTCGGCGTCTTCAGCGACATCACCAAGGCCAAGGAATCGCAGGAGAAGCTGGACCACCTGGCGCACCACGATCCGCTGACCGCGCTGCCGAACCGCCTGTTGTTCCACGACCGCCTGCAGCACGCCTTGCTGCGCGCGGCGCGCGACGGCGAACAACTGGCGCTGCTGTTCATCGACCTGGATCGCTTCAAGAACGTCAACGACACGCTGGGCCACCACATCGGCGACGAGCTGCTGAAGCAGGTCGCCAAGGCCTTGCAGGAGCGCCTGCGCGAAGGCGATACGCTGGCCCGCCTGGGCGGCGACGAATTCATCGTGCTGCTGGAGGATATCGAGAACCAGTACGGCGCCAGCCAGGTGGCCGAGAAGCTGGTGCAGATGTTCGAGGAACCGTTCATGGTGGCGGGCCACGAGTTGTTCGTCACCTGCAGCGTCGGCATCAGCCTGTTCCCGGACGACGCCGCCGATCTGAATATGCTGATCCGTAACGCCGACGTGGCCATGTACCAGGCCAAGGCGCGCGGCCGCAACGGCTACAGCTTCTACGCGCCGTCGATGACCGGCGAGGGCGTCGAGCGCCTGCGCCTGGAGACCTTCCTGCGCCGCTCGATCGAGAAGGACGAGATCTTCCTCAACTATCAGCCGCAGGTGGAAATCGACACCGGGCGCCTGATCGGCGTCGAGGCGCTGGTGCGCTGGAACCATCCGGAACTGGGCCTGATCCCGCCGATCCGCTTCATCCCGCTGGCCGAGGACACGGGCTTCATCAACCAGCTGGGCAAGTGGGTGTTGCAGGAATCCTGCCGCCAGATGGTGCGCTGGCAGGAAGCCGGCCTGCATGTGCCGAAGATCGCGGTCAACCTGTCGGCCAAGCAGTTCGAGCGCGGCAGCATCGTCAACATGGTGGCCGACATTCTGCGCGAGACCGGGCTTGAGCCGCAACGCCTGCAACTGGAAGTGACCGAGTCGGTCATCATGAACACCGGCGACGCCATGGTCTTCATCAACGACCTGCATTCGATCGGCGTCGGACTGGCGATCGACGATTTCGGCACCGGCTATTCGTCGCTGGCCTACCTGAAGCAGCTGCCGGTGCAGACGCTGAAGATCGATCGTTCCTTCATCAAGGACATCTCGACCGACGCCAACGACGAGGCGATCGCCATCGCCATCATCCAGCTGGGCAAGAGCATGAACCTGTCGGTGATCGCCGAAGGCGTCGAGACCGAGGAACAGGCGGCCTTCCTGCTGCGCCACGGCTGCTATCTGGCGCAGGGCTATTTCTACAGCCGTCCGCTGCTGGCCGCCGACATGCTGGCGCGCTGGAAAAAATAAAAAGGCCATCATGTCGGGACCGAACAAGATATCGCGCCGTCGTTTCATCCTGAGCGGCGCCGCCGTCGCCGGCGCGCTGGTGGTCGGCTGGGGCGTGATGCCGCCGCGCCAGCGCCTGAACGGATCGCATCCCTTGCCCGTGACCGGCGGCGCGCTCGCGCTCAACGGCTGGGTCTCGATCGCGATCGACGGCACGGTGACGGTGGCCATGCCGCGCAGCGAGATGGGGCAGGGCGTGCACACCGCGCTGCCGATGCTGGTGGCCGAGGAGCTGGACGTGCCGCTGTCGCGGGTGCGGATCGCACAGGCGCCGATCGATAAAATCTTCGGCAACATCGCCATGCTCAAGGACGGCTTGCCCTTCCATCCCGACGATACCGGCCGCCTCAAGGCGGTGGTGTCGTGGACGGTGGGGAAGGTGGCGCGCGAGCTGGGGCTGATCATCACCGGCGGCTCGTCCAGCGTCAAGGATGCATGGGAGCCGATGCGCGAAGCCGGCGCCACCGCGCGCGCGCAACTGGTCGCGGCCGCGAGCCGATACTGGAACGCGCAGGCCGCCGACTGCCGCACCGAGGACGGCCACGTGATCCACGCCGACGGCCGCCGCCTGGGCTACGGCGCGCTGGTGACGCTGGCCGTGACGTCGGCGCCGGGCGAGGTGCGCCTCAAGTCGCCGGATCAATTCAAGCTGATCGGCCGCCCGCAACCGCGCCGCGATACGCCGTCCAAGGTCAACGGCATGGCGATGTTCGGCATCGACGCGCGGCCGCCGGGCATGCTGTACGCGGCGTTGCACATGTCGCCGGTGATCGGCGGCACGGTCTCCAGCATCGACGCGGCTGCGGCGCTGAAGATGCCGGGCGTGGTCAAGGTGGTCGACTTCTCGGCCGCGTTGCCTGCGCAGACCGGCGCCGGCGCGGGTGTCGCCGTCATCGCCAGCAGCTACTGGCAGGCCAAACAGGCCGCGTCGGCGCTGCAGATCAAATGGAGCGACGGACCGCACGCCGGCCTGTCCAGCGCCGCCATCTACGCCGACTTGGCGGCCAGGCTGGATGCCGAATCCGGCCACGCCTACTACAAGGCCGGCGACATGGAAGCGGTGGAGGGCCGGGCGCCCGGCGTCGCCAAGACCGTGAAGGCCGAATACCGCGCGCCGTATCTGGCGCATGCGGCGATGGAGCCGGTCAACTGCACCGCGCAGGTCAAGGACGGCAAGGTGCACCTGTGGGTGCCGACGCAGTCGCCCGGCTTCGCGGTGGAGGTCGCGGCCAAGGTGGGCGGCGTCTCGGCCGCCGACGTGATGCTGGAAGTGACGCTGCTGGGCGGCGGCTTCGGCCGGCGTCTCGACGTCGATATGGTGGCGCAGGCGGTGGCCATCGCCAGACAGGCCGACGGCCGGCCGGTGCAGCTGATCTGGTCGCGCGAAGAGGACATGACGCACGACGTGTATCGCCCGGCGGCGCTGGCGCGCTTCAGCGCCACGCTGGACGCGGCGGGGAATGTGCTGGGCTACGATAACAAATCGGCCGGCGGCTCGATCGCGCACCAGTTCTTCAAACGGAATCTCGGCCTGCCCGCCGGCGGCCCTGACAAGACCACGGCCGAAGGCGAATTCGATATGCAGTACCACTTCGCCAACCAGCGCATCACCCACGTCATCGTCGACAGCGCGGTGCCGCTCGGGTACTGGCGCTCGGTGGGCCACTCGCACAACGCCTTCTTCAAGGAGAGCTTCATCGACGAACTGGCGCATGCGGCCGGCAAGGACAGTGTCGAATTCCGGCGCGGCCTGCTGTTGCAGCATCCGCGCCATCTGGCGGTGCTGAACGCGGCGGTGGCCAGGGCCGGCGTCGCGCCGGCGGGCCGCGCGCATGGCGTGGCCTTGCACCAATCGTTCGGCACCATCGTCGCGCAGGTGGCGGAGGTGTCGGTCGACGGCGCCGAGATCCGCGTGCATCGCGTGGTGTGCGCGGTCGATTGCGGCATCGCCGTCAATCCCAACATCATCGCGCAGCAGGTGGAGTCGGCGGTGGTGTTCGGGCTGTCGGCGGCGCTGTTCGGCAACGTGACCATCAAGGACGGCAAGGTCGAGCAGACCAACTTCCACGACTATCCGGTGCTGCGCATGAATCAGGCGCCGGAGGTGGAGACCATCATCATGCCGAGCGCCGCGCATCCCGAAGGCATGGGCGAACCGGCCACGCCGCCGATCGCGCCGGCGGTCGCCAATGCGATCTTCAAGCTGACCGGCAAGCGCCTGCGCAGCCTGCCGCTGACGCTGTAACCCGTATTCCGCATCCGGTGCCGGGGTTTGCGCAGCCTGTCGCATTGCGGCGCTTGTCCGCCGGCCTTGAAAATATGATGGCGTTGGATCTCTATCAATCACCATCTTTATTCAGGGAGGACCAATGCGTCCAATCGTCGCCATCTTTTTTGCCGCCGTCTCGCAGTGGGCGCCGGCCGCCATCGCCGCCACCAAAGCCGAAGTGATCGACGCCGAGCTGACGCGGATTTTTGCGCCGGATATGCCGGGCGCCGCGGTGTTGGTCGTCAAGGACGGCGTCACTGTGCTCAACAAGGGATATGGGCTGGCGAACGTTGAACTGAACGTGCCGGTCGGGCCCGAACAGCTGTTCAATGTCGCCTCGGTCGGCAAGCAGTTCACCGCCGCCGCGATCCTGAAGTTGGCCGAGGACGGCAAGCTGACGATACAAACGCCGATCCGCAAGTTCTTCCCCGACGTGCCGCCGACATGGAGCGGCATCACGGTCGAACACCTGCTCAACCACACGTCCGGCATCGCCAACATTTTCATGGACGAGGCATTTCGCCGCTATGCTTTCGAGGACCACACGCCGCGGCAGTTGATGGCGCAGGCCGTCGCCATGCCGCTGCTGGCGCCGCCGGGTGACGGCTACTCCTATTCGTCGGCCAACTACACGCTGCTGGCGATGATCATCGAGCAGCTGACCGGCGAACAGGTTGACGCCTATCTGGCGCGCCAGTTCTTCGCGCCGCTGGGCATGACGCACACGCATGCCATCCGCGACACGACACTGATCAAGGGCCTGGCGACGCCCTACGAGAAAGGTCCGCGACTGGCGGTCCGCTGGAGCGCGACGCTGTTGTTCGGTGGCGGCGGTTTCGCGAGCAACAACGCGGACCTGCTGCGCTGGACCATGGCGCTGCAAGGCGGCGCGGTGCTGAACCCGGCCAGCCTGGCGGCCATGAATACCGCTCTGACGCTGACCAACGGCAAACGTGTTCCCTACGGCCTTGGCCTGCGTCCGCATACGCTGGCGGGCAAGCCCTACCTGCAAAGCAACGGCGATATCCACGGCAGCCATGCCGAAGTCGTGTTCCTGGCCGCGTCGAAGATCTTCGTTTCCATCTTGAGCAACAGCGAAGACGCGCTGCAATACGGACTGCGGCCGGTCGCCAAGCGGCTGGCCACCATCGCCGCCGACATGCCCCGGCACGACGTCCGGCCGATGACGCTGTCGGAGAGCGCCTTGCGCCAGCTGGCCGGCACCTACCGCCACGGCGCCGACAGCTATATCTTCCAGCTCAAGGACGGCCGCTTGCAGGTTGAATATTCGGTCAACAAGCGCGTGGCGCGTCTCCAGGCCATATCGCCGACCGAGTTCTGCTACGAAGGCAACAGCGATTTCCGCTTCAAGTTCAGCACCGGGCCCGATGGCCGGCAGTTGACGCAATGGTTTGAAATCGACCGGCTCGACGACGAGGTCGATCCGGTGTTCGAAAAGGAGTGAGCGCCGACGCGCTCAGGCCAGCGCGTTGCGCATCAGGGTGCGCAGGTTGCATTCGCGCTGCCACTGGGCGCGTTCGTCGCTGTTGAGGATCAGTTCCTGCATCTCCTCGTCGGTTTGCGCCGACTGCGATTGCACCAGACGGTGCGCCAGGCCGGGATCCGGCAGCATGGTGCCGAAGAAGGCCACCAGCTCGTGGTGCTGGATCAGCAGCGTCGGGAAGTTTTCCACGTCCAGGTCGCCGACGACGTCGGCGTGATCCTCGATGTCGATCCAGACGAAGAACTTGTCCGGATGGCGCGACGCCACTTCTTCGAACGTGGCGCGGTAGGAGTCGCACGTGCCGCACCAGGCGGCGCACAGGCAGGCGACGATCCAGCGCTCGCCTTCCAGGGCGGCGGCCACTTCTTCGCGGTTGGCGGAATTCAGGGTCAGACTGTGCATGGTGGGATCGGCTAAAGGCGCGCTCTGCGCCGAAAGGACGTATTCTACATGCCCTCGCAGGGTCGCGCCTGCAAGCCGGCCGGGTTAAAATACGGGATGCCTACCATTCTTGCCATCGAAACATCCTCCGAACTCGCCTCCTGCGCCTTGCTGCGCGGCGAAACCGTCATCACACGCGTGTCGGAAGGCGTGCGGACCCATTCCCAATCGATCTTGCCGATGGTGCAGGAACTGCTGGCCGAGGCCGGCATCAGCCTGAAGGATTGCGACGCGATCGCGTTCGGCTCCGGTCCCGGCTCGTTCACCGGCGTGCGCACCGCTTGCGGCATCGCGCAGGGGCTGGCGTTCGGCGGCGGGTTGCCGGTGGTGCCGGTGGTGACGCTGGATGCGATGGCGCTGGCTTGCCATCAGCAGCATGGCGCCGGCGAGGTGCTGGCGGTGCTGGATGCGCGCATGGGCGAGGTCTATTGGGCGCAGTACAGTTTTGGCGGCGACGGCGGCGGCGCGGATGACAGCCGCTCCGGCCGGCCGGTGCCGGTGTTGGCGCCGGCATTGTCGGCGCCGGGCGACGTGCGGTCGCAGGGCGCGCCGGTCGCTTGCGGCAACGGCTTGTCTGCCTATGCCGAAGCGTATCCGGCCGGCGGTCACGCCACGGTGATGCCGCACGCGGCGCAGATCGCGCAACTGGCGGCGATCGATTTCGCGGCCGGCAAGACGGTGACGGCGGCCGAGGCGCAGCCGCTATACTTGCGCAACAAGATCGCATACACCCAGGCCGAGCGCCGCGACATGGCAGCCGCCAAAGCGGCCGAAGGTGGCGCATGAAGCAGGTGTGGGATCTGGCTCGTCTGAACTACGAGCCGATGCAGCAAGCCGATCTGGCCGATGTGCTGGAGTTGGAGGAAACGGTTTATCCGCATCCGTGGAGCATGGGCAATTTCGTCGATTCGCTGAGCAGCAATTACGAGGCTTGGGTGTTGCGCGATCAGAATCGTGATTTGCTGGGGTATTTCCTGATGATGGCGATTGTCGACGAGGCGCATTTGTTGAATGTGGCGGTGTCGGCGGAGCGGCAGGGGCAGGGCTTGGGGAGGTTTTTGCTGAATCAGGCCGTGGCGTGCGCGCGCGGCCTGGGCATGACGTCGGTGCTGCTGGAAGTGCGGCCATCGAACACGCGGGCGCTGGAGATTTACGAGCGCTACGGATTTAAACATATCGGCCGGCGCAAGGGTTACTACCCGGCGGCGAACCAGCAACGCGAGGACGCGATCGTTATGCGGTTTGAAGTATGAGTCAGTCGGCACGGAGCACGGTCTTCCTGGAGGAGATGGGCGTTGGTGCGCAGTGGAAGTTGCGTCGGGTGGCGGCTCGGCCCGAAGGCGAGCTGGCAGAAGAGGGTGTAGGCGAATCGGCGCCGCCGGCCGCAGCGATGCCGCCTGCCAGCGCCGCCGCAGCGCTAGCCCATTCCGCCGAGGCGCATCCATCCGCAGCCAGGCCTGCGGCGCGCGGCGTTCCGGCCGGCGAGTCGCAGGCTGACGCCGCCGCCACGCCGCCGCACGCCGGTCGCCTGGCTGCGGCCGTCGACTCGCGCGATGCCGGCGACGATGCGGACGCAGCGCCGCATGCCGGTCGCCTGGTCGCGGCCATCGAGTCGCGCGACGCTCACGCCGACACCCAGACAACGCCACCCGCCCCGCGCGCGACTCCGACCGCTGACGCACACGCTCCCGCCGCCGACTCGCACCACGCCGCCGCCGTTCCGTCCGCCGCGCGCGTGGCTCCGGCCGCCGACGCACACGTCCCAACCGCCGCGCCGCCCACCGCGCGCGCAACCGCAGCCGCCGAGCCGTCGCCGCCGGCTGACGACACCACGTTCGCCCCTGTAGACGATTCAACCTCCTGGTTCGACGACGCCCCGGCCCCCGCCCGCGCCGCGCCGGTCAGCGACGAAGCCATCGCCGCCATGGACTGGCCGACACTGAAGACCGCCGTCTCCACCTGCACCCGCTGCGACCTGTGCGAAACCCGCCGCAACGCCGTCAACGGCCGCGGCGCCGCCGACGCCACCTGGATCGCCATCGCCGCTGCCCCATCGCGCCTGGACGAAAAGGACAACCAGCCGATCACCGCCGAAGCCGGCCAGCTGCTGGACAACATGCTGAAAGCGATCGCGCTCAAGCCCGACGCCGACGTCTACATCACCAACCTGGTCAAATGCCGCCCATCCAACCCGGACGGCAGCGACCGCGCCCCGACCGCCCACGAACTGAGCGCCTGCCGACCCTACCTGCACCGCGAGCTCGCGCTGACCGGCGCCACGATGGCCATGACCTTCGGCCAGTTCGCCGCCAAGGGCCTGATGATGGGCCCCGCCGCGCGCGGCAAGGTGATGCGCTATGGCGCCGCCGAGCTGCCGGTGGTCGCCACCTACCACCCGGACGACCTGCTGCGCAAGCCGGAAGACAAAGCCAAGGCCTGGGGCGACCTGTGCCTGGCGAAGGCCGCCCGTGACTAAGCCGCAGCCCGGCGCGCCATCCGCGCCGTGTGGCGTGGAGACTTATCAAGCCGCGTTCGAGCGGCGCTGGCCGCACCTGAACCACCCGCACGTGCGCGCGCTGGCCTGGCTGCTGGACGCGCCCGACCTGCTGGACCCCGCCTCGCCGCACTGGCAAGGCCGCATCGCCAGCTTCGGCCCGATGGCGCCGGCCACCGCCGACTGGCTGGCCGCGCTGGAACAAGACCCGATCCCGCTGGAATCGGCGCTCGGTACGCGCCACTACTCGCGCCTCGGCCTGTACGCCGAAAAGCTGATGGCCTTCTACTTCGCCGAGCACGGCCAACTGGTCGCGCACGGCCTGCAAGTGCGCGCCAGCCGCAACGACACCGTCGGCGAATTCGACTTCCTGCTGCGCGACGGCGACGACCTGGTCCACATCGAATTCGCCACCAAGTTCTACCTGCTCGACGCCGACGCGGCCGGCGCCAACTTCAACGGCCTGATCGGCCCCAACCTGGCCGACACGCTGGGCGCCAAGATGCGCAAGATCTTCGACAAACAACTCTCGCTGGCCCAACATCCCGCCGCGCAGCCGCTGCTGCCGCAACCGGTGGCCCGCGCGCAAGCGCTGGTCAAAGGCTGGCTGTTCTACCCCCACAGCGCCGACGCGGCGAGCATGGAAGGCATCTCCCAGCCACACTGCAACGGCTTCTGGATGACGCTATCGCAAGCACAACACCTGCCCGACGGCCACTACACCATCATGCCCCGCCTGCACTGGCTGGCGCCACTGAAGTCGCCGGCCAACGCCGCGATGAGCAAACAGGAATTGCTGGCCGCACTCAGCGACCAGATGACGCAACTATCCGCGCCGGTGATGGTGACCGCGATGCAGGAAAAAAGAGAATGGCTGGTGGAACAGCGCCGAGGCTTCATCGTCCCCGACGACTGGCACGCCCAAGCCGCGCAGCGCCGCCAGGACGGCACGCTGCCCGCTTAAGACTGGAAGACCAGCCGCGCGTAGCGCTCGCCGATGAGACGATGCGTCGCCGCATCCGGGTGCAGATTGTCCGGCAGCGGCAGATCGACCGCATCCGCCGCGCCATACAGCGCACGCCCATCGAGATAGGACAGGTTGCCATCCTTCGCCGCGCGCTGCGTGACGATTTTAAGCAACTCATCGCGGATGGTATTGAGCGTCAGCTTGCCCGCCGCGCGCTCCGCCGGCTTGCCCGCGGCGCGGAAGATCACCTGGCCGGCGCTCAGCGCCGACATCACCATCAAGGTCGGCCCCGGCGTGTCCTCGTGAATCGGGCAGTAGATCGGCGACACGATCACCAGCGGCGTATTCGGATGCCCCTCGCGTATCGTATCGATAAACCCGTGCACCGCCGGCCCGAAAGCACGCAAGCGCATCAAGTCGGTGTTGACCACGTTGATGCCCAGCTTCAGACTGATCACGTCCGCCGGCGTATCGCGAATCACGCGCGCGACAAACGGATCCAGCAACGCGCTGCCGCCGAAGCCCAGATTGATCAGCTCAACGCCGCCGCGCGCGGCCGCCAGCGCCGGCCAGGTGGCGGTCGGGCTGGCCGCGTCGGAGCCATGGCTGATCGAGCTGCCGTGATGCAGCCAGACCTTGCGGCCCCGATCGGGAATCGGCGTGATCGGCGCATCGGCGCGCAGCGCCACGATTTCCGTCGCCTCGTTGTACGGCAGCCAGATCTCGACATCCTTGGCGCGCGCCGGCAGATCGCCGAAACGCAATGTGCCGACCTGGCCGAATTCCGTGGTCGCCGCGCCGGCCGCCATATCGATCGACAAGGTATGACCGCCGCCGATGCTGGCCTGGCTCACCAGCCGCCCATCCACCAGCAGATCATAGATGCCATCGGGCCGCTCGGGCGCGCCGATGTAGAAGCGCTTGGTGCGCAAGGCATCCAGCTCGATCACGGTGGCCTCGCTGCGGAACGCCAGACGCACGCCGGCAGGCTGCGCCTCGACCATCGCCAGTTGCGGATCGGCGCATTGCGCGCGCGCCCAGGCGGGCAGGCGGTGCGGGATCACGCCGTTGGCGGTCGGTTCAAGTTCGATCGCGCCGCGTAGGATATCGGCGCTGACGCGGTGGTCCAGCATGGGCGATCAGTGCTTGGCTTCGCCGATCAGCGCGATCGAATCGAATTCGCGCTGGTTGGCCTTGTGCTTGCGCAGGATGATGGCCATGGTCCCGGCCAGGAACAGGCCGAACAGCAGGATGATGACGTTCAAATTCAGATGGCCGCGCAACATCAGCGAGTACACCGCCAGCATGGTCAGGATCGACAGGTTCTCGTTGAAGTTCTGCACCGCGATCGAATGGCCGGCGCTCATCAGCACGTGGCCACGGTGTTGCAGCAGCGCGTTCATCGGCACCAGGAAGAAGCCGCCCAACAGCCCGACCAGCACCAGCAGCGGATACGCCAGCATGACCGAGTTCACCAGGGTCATGCCCATCACGATCACGCCCATGGCGATGCCGACCGGGATCACCGACAGCGACTGGCGCAGCGAGATGAAGCGCGCCGAGATCACCGCGCCCAGCGCGACGCCGATGGCGACCACGCCGACCAGGCTGGTGGATTGTTCGTAAGTGAGATGCAGCGTGCGGTTGGCCCACTCCAGCACGATGAATTGCAGCGTCTGCGCCGCGCCCCAGAACAGCGTGGTGACGCCCAGCGAGATCTGGCCCAGCTTGTCTTTCCACAGCAGCCCGAAGCAATTGGCGAAGTCGGTGATCAGCTTGATCGGATTGCGTTCCTGGTGGCCGTAGACACAGCCGGTGTCCGGGATGCGCGTGTTGAACAGCGCCGCGATCATATAGATGCCGACCACCACGCACAGCGCGGCCTGGGTCGGGGTCTCGATGCCGGTGTCGATCAGCGGCATGTCGAAGCCGAGCAGGAAGCCGGATACCCGGCCGCCGACCAGCGCGCCGCCCATGACGGTGCCGAAGATGATGGAAATGACGGTCAGGCCCTCGACCCAGCCGTTGGCGGCCACCAGTTTCTCGGCCGGCAGCAATTCGGTCAGGATGCCGTACTTGGCCGGCGAATACACGGCGGCGCCGAAACCGACGATGGCATAGGCTAATAAAGGATGGACGTGGGCGAAAATCAGCAGGCAACCGCCAACCTTGATCAGGTTGGAGATGAACATAACCTTGCCCTTGGGCATCGAATCGGCGAAAGCGCCGACAAATGCGGCCAACAGCACGTAAAACAGCGTGAACGAAAGTTTCAGGAGCGGCGTGATCCACCCTGGGGAATTCATCGTTACCAGCAGGTTGATCGCAACAAAGAGCAGCGCATTATCCGCCAGAGACGAAAAGAATTGCGCTGCCATGATGGTGTAGAAACCACGGTTCATTCTTAGATGCCTGAAAACTTATCTGGCTTGCTTTATACCATGCTTTGTTCGTATCCCCAAGAATTGAGCAGTGCAGCTCAGCCCGCACACGGTAAAATACGCGCTTCCCTTATTCGCTGAAAAAAGTCTTATGCCCAGGCCGATAGTCGCAACGATACACCTCGATTCCATGCAACATAATCTGGCGCGCGCCAAGGCGCTATCACCCGGCGCCAAGGCGTGGGGCGTGGTCAAGGCCAACGGCTACGGCCACGGCCTGGAGCGCGCGATGCGCGGTTTCGCCGACGCCGACGGCCTGGCGCTGATCGAGTTCGACAACGCCGTCAAGCTGCGCGAACTGGGCTGGAAGAAGCCGATCCTGTTATTGGAGGGTTTCTTCGGTCCGTCGGATTTGAACACCATGGCCGGCTACAACCTGCAGGCGGCGGTGCATTGCAACGAGCAGCTGGAATGGCTGGAGGCGGCGCAGGAAGCGCTGACCGCGCGCGGCATCCGCTTCGACCTGCATCTGAAAATGAACACCGGCATGAACCGCCTCGGCTTCATGCCGGACGCCTACGCCGCCGCCCACGCGCGCCTGATCGCGATCACCTGCGTCGGCAGCGTGACGCTGATGACCCACTTCGCCAACGCAGACGATGTCGACCACCCGCTGTTGCCGATCAACGAGCAGATCCGCCGCTTCGAGCTGGGCGCGGCCGGCTTGCCGGGCATGCGCAGCCTGTCCAACTCGGCCGGCGTGCTGCTGCATGCGTCGCTGGCCAACGACTGGGTCCGTCCCGGCATCATGCTGTACGGCGGCACGCCCGGCGGCGGCACGGCGGACGGCTTTGGCCTGCAACCGACCATGACCCTGAGCAGCGAGATCATCGGCATCCAGGACATCGCCGCCGGCGACGCGGTCGGCTACGGCAGCCGCTTCCAGGCCGAAGGCCCGATGCGGGTCGGCGTGGTGGCCTGCGGCTATGCCGACGGCTACCCGCGCCACGCGCCGCTGGGCACGCCGGTGCTGGTCGATGGCGTCAAGACGCAGCTGGTCGGCCGGGTCTCGATGGACATGCTGACCGTCGACCTGACGGCGCTGCCGTCGGCGCGCATCGGCAGCAAGGTCACGTTGTGGGGCAAGGGCTTGCCGGTCGACGATGTGGCGGAAGCGGCCGGCACCATCGGCTATGAGCTGATGTGCGCCCTGGCGCCGCGCGTGCCCGTGGTCGAGGGCTGAACGCATGGCCAAGGCTAAAACCAATTACACCTGCACCGAATGCGGCGGCACGTCCTCCAAGTGGAGCGGCCAGTGCCCGTCGTGCCAGCAGTGGAACACGATGGTCGAGACCATCGTCGAGCAGGGCGGCAATAACCGCTATTCGCAGCCGCAGCACATGGCGCTGGCGCAGACCGCGCCGGTGCTGTCGCTGGCCGATATCGACGCGATCGACGTACCGCGCTTCGGCACCGGCATCGAGGAGTTCGACCGGGTGCTGGGCGGCGGCCTGGTGGCCGGCGGCGTGGTGCTGATCGGCGGCGATCCCGGCATCGGCAAGTCGACGCTGCTGTTGCAGGCGCTGGCCAATGTGTCGCACCTGAAGAAGGTGCTGTATGTCAGCGGCGAGGAATCCGGCGCGCAGATCGCGTTGCGCGCCAAGCGCTTGAACATCGACGCCCGCGACCTGAAGCTGCAGGCCGAGATCCAGCTGGAGAAAATCCTCGGCACGCTGGCCGACCTGAAGCCGGAAGTGGCGGTCATCGATTCGATCCAGACCGTGTACTCGGACGCGCTCAGTTCGGCGCCGGGTTCGGTGGCGCAGGTGCGCGAGTGCGCGGCGCAGCTGACCCGCGTCGCCAAGCAGACCGGCATCACCATCATCCTGGTCGGCCACGTCACCAAGGAGGGCGCGCTGGCCGGTCCGCGCGTGCTGGAGCACATCGTCGATACCGTGCTGTATTTCGAAGGCGACAACCATTCGAGCTTCCGTCTGGTGCGGGCGATCAAGAACCGTTTCGGCGCGGTCAACGAGCTGGGTGTGTTCGCCATGACCGAGAAGGGTTTGAAGGGCGTGTCGAATCCGTCGGCGCTGTTCCTGTCGCAGCATGACAACCAGGTGCCGGGTTCCTGCGTGATGGTGACGCAGGAGGGCACGCGTCCGTTGTTGGTGGAGATCCAGGCGCTGGTCGACGCCAGTCATCTGCCCAACGCGCGGCGGCTGTCGGTCGGCTTGGAGCAGAACCGGCTGGCGATGCTGTTGGCGGTGCTGCACCGGCATGCCGGCATCGCGGCCTTCGATCAGGATGTCTTCATCAACGCGGTGGGCGGGGTCAAGATCACCGAACCGGCGGCCGATTTGGCGGTGCTGTTGGCGATCAATTCGTCGATGCGCAGCAAGCCGCTGCCGCGCGGCTTCGTGGTGTTCGGCGAGGTCGGGCTGGCCGGCGAGATCCGTCCGGCGCCGCGCGGGCAGGAGCGCTTGCGCGAGGCGGCCAAGCTCGGTTTCTCGACCGCGATGATCCCGAGCGCCAACGCGCCCAAGCAGCCGATCGAGGGCATGACGATCATCGCGGTCGATCGCATCGACGATGCGTTCAATAAGCTGCGCGAAATCCAATAACGTTGTATTGTTACGTGTTGTAATCGTCAATACCGTACTAAGTATTTATAAAAGGATAGGAAATTGTTAGTGGATCAAAGGTCAGGGGCGCGCAAGATTGTGCGTGCCAAAGCAGTCGTGGTGATGGATGGCATGGCGCCGCAGCAGGGACGCACCATCGATATCAACGCCACCGGCCTGTCGCTCACGTTCGACCACAAACTGTCGGTTGGCGATATGGGTGAAATGTCTTTTGAGTTGTTCGTCGAAGGCAAGGCGCAGATACTGACGACGCGGGTCAGGGTCAACTATTGTATTTTCAGCGGCGACCATTTCAAGCTCGGCTACCAGTTCATGGCGCCGGACATGGCCTTCATGGCCACCCTCAATAAATTCCTGCGCTGATCACGCCGGGCCGATGTAACGGGCCCGTGGCCGTATCAGGCGGTTGGCTTGCACCTGCTCCAGCGCATGGGCGAGCCAACCGACGCAGCGACCCACAGCAAACAAGATGAACGGCGCGTCGCGCGGCAGTCCGCATGCGGCGGCCAGCAGCGACAGCGCGTAGTCGATATTCGGCAGCTCGCCGGCCTGTGCTTCGGCGGCGATGGCCAGATCATGGTAGGGCTGTAACTCCGGCAATAATTTCAACAAGGCGCGGGCGCGCGGGTCGCCGTCCGGGTACAGCGGGTGGCCGAAGGCGGGCAGTGGGCGGTCGCTGGCGAGCCATTGGCGCACGGCGTCGCTGGGGCCGATCTGGTCGGCCAGCGTGCGCAATTGCGCCAGTTCGGCGGAGGCGCCGCCGTGCAGCGGGCCGGTCAGCGTGGCGAAGCCGGCCAGCACCCCGGCCGACAACGAGGCGCCGGTGGAGACGGCGACGCGGGTGGCGAAGGTGGAGGCGTTCAGCTCGTGATCGGCCAGCAGCACCAGCGTGCGGCGGATCAGGTCTTCAGCGGCATCGCATCGCCAGGCGCGGGCGAGGCGGACATGGATGCCGCCGTTCAGCTTGCCCCCGCCGCGCAAAGCTTCGCCACCGTCGTCCAGTCCGCCGCTGCCGCCGCTGCCGCTGTCGCCGGGGGCGCTGCCGCTGCTGCCGCCGTCGCCGCTGCCGCCGTGGCCGCTGCCGCCGCCGCCGCCGCCGCCGTCGCTGCCGCTGCCGCCGTGGCCGCTGCCGTCGCCGCCGCCGTCGCTGCCGCTGCCGCCGGGGCCGCTGCCGTCGCCGTCGCCGTCGCTGCCGCCGCCGCCAAGGCCGCCGTCGCTGCCGCCGCCGCCGGGGCCGCCGTTGCTGCCGCCGCTGCTGCCGCCGCCGGGGCCGCCGTTGCTGCCGCCGCTGCTGCCGCCGCCGGGGCCGCCGTCGCTATCGCTGGTGGCTGGCTGGCCGGTCATGGCTTGCGCCAGGGTGGCGAGGATGTCGGCCGCTTCGGCGTGCAGGGTGCCGGCCAATCGTCCGAGCGACGGTGGATCGACCGCGCAGCGCTGCGCCAGCGCGATCAGGCCGGCGCCCAGCGCGCCCGGCGCCAAGGCCGCCGCGTCGGCATGCCGCGCCGCGCTCGCTGGCAAACCGCCTTGCACCAGCAGCGGATCGCACTCCCAGAGCAGGGCGGCGATGTCCTCCAACGTGGCGGTCTCGGCCAGCAGCGCGGCATCCTGACCGCGATACAGCAGCAGCCCGCCGGTCGTGCTGGTCAGCGACGACGACAGCACCGGATCGCCATACTGCATCGCCTGCGCCGACACCGCCTCCACCTTGCGCCGGCCGTTGCTGCGCCGGGCCATGCGCAGCACGTCATCGCGGTGGTAGAGGCTGCGGCGCGGATCGTCGTCGTCCGGCTTGGCGCGGATTTTTCCGCGACTGACGTTGGCATACAGCGTCTGCGGACGCACGCGGAGCACGCCCAAGGCTTCCTCCGCAGTCATCCAGACCATAGTGCTTTCCATGTTGATACTTCAAGTCAAGATTGACGCGCTGGCTTCCACAGTCCTAAGCTACATCCATCAGCATAACAATTCTGGAGATTTCATGTCCCGCATTTCGCGTCACATGCTCGATGCCGCATCGGCGGCGCTCGGCTTGCCGGACGATGCGGCGGATGCCGTGGTGTTCGGCGGCGTCGGTGACCTGCCGTCGTGTTTCGCCACCACCGATCTGGCGGCGGCTTCGGTCGCGGCGGCGGCGCTGGCGGTGCGGCAGTTGATCGTCGCGCAGGGCGGCGCCGGCGCCGAGGTACGGGTGGACCGCCGGCTGGCGTCGCTGTGGTTTGGCTGGTCGCTGCATCCGGTCGGCTGGGAGCGGCCGCCGTTGTGGGATGCGGTGGCCGGCGACTATGCTTGCGCCGATGGTTGGATCCGTCTGCACACCAATGCGCGCCATCATCGCGATGCGGCGTTGGCCGTGCTCGGTTGCGCGGCGGAGCGCGAGGCGGTGACGCGCGCGGTGGCGGCGTGGCGCGGCGAAGACTTGGAGGCGGCGGTGGTCGGGCAGGGTGGTTGCGCGGCGATGATGCGCTCGATGGCGCAGTGGCGCGAGCATCCACAAGGCCGCGCCGTCGCCGCCGAGCCGCTGATCGCGATCAGCGCCGCCGCCGCAGCCGCACCCGCCGCAGCCGCTGCAGCCGCAGCCGCAGCCGACTCGCGGCCAGCCTCCGCCCCGGCGGCGCCCGTACTGGCGGCTTTCGCCGCCGGCGCGCACGTAGGGCGCGGATGGCCGGGGACGCCGTCGCGCCCGCTGGCCGGGCTCAAGGTGCTGGACCTGACGCGCGTGCTGGCGGGGCCGGTGGCCACGCGCTTCCTGGCGGGCTATGGCGCCGACGTGCTGCGCATCGATCCGCCAGGCTGGACCGAGCCCGGCGTGATCCCGGAAGTCACGCTCGGCAAGCGCTGCGCCAGGCTCGATCTGACGCTGCCGGTCGACCGCGCCATTTTTGAAGGCTTGCTGGCCGACGCCGACATCCTGGTCCACGGCTACCGGGCCGATGCGCTGGAGCGCCTTGGCTTCGGCGAGCAAACCCGCCGCCAGCTCAATCCCGGCCTGATCGACGTCGCGCTGGATGCCTATGGCTGGAGCGGCCCATGGGCCGGCCGGCGCGGCTTCGACAGCCTGGTGCAAATGAGCAGCGGCATCGCGCGGCACGGCATGCTGGCGCAGGGGACAGGCAAGCCGGTGCCGCTGCCGGTGCAGGCGCTGGACCACGCCACCGGCTACCTGATCGCCGCCGCCGTGGTGCGCGGCCTGCTGCACCGGCTGGACGGCCAGGACGGCATGCAAGCCCGCCTGTCGCTGGCCCGCGTCGCCGAGCTGCTGGTCGCGTCGTCAGCCGAGCCCGCCGCCTCGGCGTCGCTGGCCGCCGCCGTCGGCTTGCCGCCCATCGCGCCCGGCGGCGAGGCGGATTTGTCGCCGCAGCTTGAGCAAACCGAGTGGGGACCGGCGCGCCGCTATTGGCCGCCGGCTGAAATCGACGGCGCGCCGATGCGCTGGGAGCGCCCCGCGTCCAGCCTCGGCTCGGCCGCACCAAGCTGGGGCACGGAATAAGGGGTAAATCCCCCGTTGCTCGCCGCTTTGGAAGTCCTGACCATGTTGCATACTATGTAATCAAATATGGCAGGAACGGATCATGGCCACTTCCAGTATCACCTCTAGCACCGGCACCGGCAGCACCGCCGTCTCGGCGGACATCTACAACCGCGTCCAGCAGACCATGGCGACGCAGAACGGCGCCGCCACCAAGCTGACCGCGACCCTGACCAAGGACCAGACCAAACTGTCCGGCCTCGGCCAGCTGCAAAGCGCGCTGGCGAATTTCCAGGCGATCGCCGCCGGCCTGACCGGCAGCGGCCTGAGCACCACCGCCGCCAGCTCGGTCAAGAGCGTGCTGAGCGCCGCCTCCACCGGCAGCGCCAAGGCCGGCACCTACGCCATCGACGTCAAGCAACTGGCGCAGGGCCAGTTCCTGACCAGCGACGAATTCGCCGCCGCCGACACCAAGATCGGCGCCGGCGCCACCACCACCGTCAAGATCGACTTCGGCACCGCCGGCGGCGAGAAGGGCTTCGTCACCAACGGCACCACCGGCAGCAAGAGCATCACCATCGACAGCAGCAACAACACGCTGGACGGCATCGCCGCCGCGCTCAAGGCGGCCGGCGTCGACGTCAAGGTGGTCAAGGGCGACGACGGCAAGTTTTCCCTGCAGGTCGCCGGCGAGAGCGGCGCCGCCAACAGCATGCGCATCAGCGTCAGCGGCGACGCCGCCCTGAAGAACCTGCTGGCCTTCGACCCGGACGGCAAGCAGGAACTCAAACAGACCAAGCCAGCGCAAAACGCCCTCCTGACGGTCGACGGCGGCACCGAGATCAGCAGCGCGAGCAACACCATCAAGGACAAGGGCATCGCCGGCGCCACGCTGACGCTGTCGACCAGCGGCAAGACCGACGTCACCATCACCCAGGACGCCAGCCAGATCGGCGCCAACCTGAAATCCTTCGTCGCCGCCTACAACGACCTCAACGCCAAGCTGCAAAAGCTGCAAAAGGGCGATTTGAAGGGCGACACCGCCGTCAACCAGGTGGTCAGCCAGATGAACCTGCTGCTCAAGACCGGCGGCGGCAGCGTCTCCGTCAGCGCGCTGAACGCCGCCGGCGTGACCCAAGACGCTACCGGCAACCTGGCGATCGACGACAAAAAGCTGACGGCCGCGATCACGGCCGATTCGTCGGCGGTGGCCAAGCTGTTCACCAACGACGGCCGCGGCATCGCCGACCTGCTGTCGAACAAGGCCGGCCTGTTCACGTCGAGCAGCAGCGTGATCAGCAAGGAAGCGCAACTGACCAGCAACGAGATCACCAGCATCAACGCCAAGCGCACCGTGCTGACCAAGGCGCTGACGGCGCAGGCCAACGCGCTGGTGGCGCTGTACACGGCGCAGGCGCAGACCGGCGCCGGCAGCGCCCTGACCGGCGGCAGCGGCAAGACCGGCACCCTGTTCGACATGTTGGGCTGATAAATCAACGAACTCCTTGCATCGAAACTGGCTATGCCCGATCATCACGGCTTGTGATTGATTCCACTTTCGGAGGTGCTATGGCAGGGAAGTTCGTTGGAGCGGTACTGGTGGCGGCAGGCCTGATGGCCGGCGCCGCCCAGGCCCAGGAGGAAAAGATCCTCAATATCTATAACTGGTCGGACTACATCGCCGACGACACAGTTAAAAATTTTGAAAAAGAAACCGGCATCAAGGTTCGTTATGATCTTTTCGATAACAACGAAATCCTGAACTCCAAACTCGTCGCCGGCAAGTCCGGCTACGACATCGTGGTGCCGACCGCGCAATGGGCGCGCCTGCAAATCGACGGCAAGCTGCTGCGCAAGCTGGACAAGTCCAAGCTCGGCAACCTGAAGAACCTCGACCCCGAGATCCAGGCCAAATTGGCCGGCATCGATCCGGGCAATGAATACCTGGTCGACTGGCTGTGGGGCTACACCACCGTCGGCATCAACGTCGCCAAGGTCAAGGCCGCGCTGGGCGCCATGCCGATGCCGGACAACGCCTGGGAACTGGTGTTCAATCCGAAGTACGCCGCCAAGCTGAAGTCGTGCGGCGTGTCCTTCCTCGATTCGCCGTCGGAAGTGCTGCCGGCCGCGCTGCTGTACCTGGGCAAGCCGGCCTACTCGAAGAACGCCGCCGACTACGTCGAGGCCGGCAAGCTGCTGCAATCGATCCGTCCCAACGTCACGCTGTTCAGCTCGTCGGGCTACATCAACGACATGGCCAACGGCGCGGTGTGCGTGGCGCTGGGCTGGTCGGGCGACATCAACATCGCGCGCCAGCGCGCCATCGACGCCAAGAACGGCAACGTGATCGAAGTGCTGGTGCCGAAGACCTCGGCCGCGCTGGTGTTCGACACCATGGCGATCCCGGCCGACGCGCCGCATCCGAACAACGCGCACCTGTGGATCAACTACATTATGCGTCCGGAAGTGCACGCCAGCCTGACCAACAAGGTGTTCTACGCCAACCCGAACGCGGCCGGCGTCAAGTTCGTGCGTAAAGATATCGCTAACAACAAGACCGTGTTCCTGTCGGACGCGGACAAGAAGCGCATGGCCGCGCCGGAGGCGGTGCCGGCGGATATCCGCCGCAACATCACGCGCATCTATACCAAGTTTAAAACCGGGGTGTAAACGTTGAACGGCGCGAGAGGCGTGTCCCGGATAGGGTACGCCGCTGGCGCCGTAGGCTTCAGTGAAGCTGATGCTATTCGTGATAGCGGTCCATCAGTTTATGTTTACTGCCCTGCATCTCTTGTACAAGTTCGTAAACAACCAGGGCGATCATTCCTCCGAAGATCCCCATCGTGAGCAAGGTGAATACCATCATAGCCCCCTCATAGTTGATACGATTAAACTTTAGCAGATGCGTGCGGCTTTACAAGGCCGTGCTGTGCTTATTTCACCACGAGATCCGCCGCCATCACCGCCTTCAGGTAGACACTCATCGGATCGCCGGGATCGCGCTGCGCGAACCACCAGGCGCTGGCCTTGCGGATGTCCCACTCCAGATCGTCGCCGGTCATCAGCATGGACGCCACCTGGCCCAGCGTCGGCTGATGGCCGACCACCAGCACCGAGTCCTTGTTGCCCGGCCAGTTGACCGCCTTGAGGATGTCGGCCGGATCGGCGCCGGGCGCCAGGTCGGTGTGGATCTTGAACTTGCGGCCCAGCGCCTCCACCGTCTGCAAGGTGCGGACGGCGGGGCTGGACAGGATGCGGCAGCTGTCGGGCAGCTGCGAATTGAGCCATTGGCCCATGCGCCGCGCTTGCTTCTGGCCCTTGACGGTCAGAGCGCGCTCCAGATCGGACATGCCCGGGCCGGCATCTTCGGCCTCGGCGTGGCGCCATAAAATGAGATCCATGCTTTTCTCCTGGCTGACATTTGAAAAAGATCCCACGGCGCGCCTCCCGGCACGCCGCCTGTTTTTATTCTCCCAGATGGCCGTGCGGGATGCCCAGCGTGTCCATCAGGTGTTGCTGCGCGCTGAAGCTGGCTTGCTTGCCGCGCGCCTTGCGGCGCTGGTAGTGGCCGTCCGGTTCCAGCTCCCACGCGTTGGTGTTGTCCTTCAAATACGGGTTCAGGCCCTCGGCCAGCACCCGCCGCTTCAAGCCCTTGTCGAGGATAGGGAAGGCCACCTCGATGCGGCGGAACAGGTTGCGGCTCATCCAGTCCGCGCTGGCCAGCACCACGTCGTGCGCCAGATCGTTGCGGAAGTAATAGATGCGGCTGTGCTCCAGGAAGCGGCCGATGATGGAGCGGACCTTGATGTTCTCCGACAGGCCGGGCACGCCGGGCTTCAGGGTGCAGGCGCCGCGCACGATCAGGTCGATCTTCACGCCGTCCTTGGAAGCCGCATACAAGGCCCGGATCACCGACTCGTCCACCAGCGCGTTGATTTTAACAATAATCCGCCCCGGCCGCCCGGCGCGCGCGATCCGCGCCTCGTTGCGGATCGCCTTGATGATCTCGTTGTGCAGCGCGAACGGCGCCAGCCACAAATGCGTCAGGCGGTGCGGCTTGGTCAGGCTGGTCAGGTGGATGAACACCTCGTTGACTTCCTGCGCGATGCCGGGGTGGCAGGTCAGCAGGCCGAAGTCGGTATAGAACTTGGTTGTGGTCGGATGGTAGTTGCCGGTGCCGAGGTGGGCGTAGAAGCGCAGCTTCTTGTCTTCGCGGCGGATCACCAGCGCCACCTTGGCGTGGGTCTTCAGGCCCACCACGCCGTACACCACCTGCGCGCCGGCCTGTTCCAGCTTGTCGGCCCAGTTGATGTTGGCTTCCTCGTCGAAGCGCGCCTTCAGCTCGACGATCACGGTCACTTCCTTGCCCTGGCGCGCGGCGGTGATCAGCGACTCCATCAGGTCCGAGTTCATGCCGGTGCGGTAAATGGTCTGCTTGATCGCCACCACGTCCGGATCGTGCGCGGCGCTGCGGATGAAGTCGATCACCGTCTGGAACGATTGATACGGGTGGTGCAGCAAGATATCGTTTTCACGCAACGCGGCGAAGATGTCCGGGCTGCCCGGCTTGAGCGCGCTGCCGGGGTAGAACGGCGGGAAGCGCAGCTCCGGGCCGCCGACGTGGTCCATCATCTCGGTCAGGCGCACCAGGTTGACCGGGCCGTTGACGGCGTACAGCCTGCTCTGGTGCAGGCCGAACTGGTCGAGCAGGAATTGCGACAGCTCCGGCGGGCAGTTCTTGGCCACCTCCAGCCGCACCGAGGCGCCGAACTGGCGGCCCAGCAGCTCGCCCTTGAGCGCCTGGCGCAGGTTCTTCACTTCGTCCTCGTCGACCCACAGGTCGCTGTCGCGGGTGACGCGGAACTGCGAATAGGCGATCACTTCGCGCCCGGCGAACAGGTCGGAGATATGCGCGTGGATGATCGACGACAGCAGGCAGAACGAGACGCCGCCGCTTTTCGACAGATGGTCGGGCAGCCGGATCACGCGCGGCAGCACGCGCGGCGCCTTGACGATGGCGATCGCGGTGCCGCGGCCGAAGGCGTCCTTGCCGGATAGCGAGACGATGAAGTTGAGACTCTTGTTAACGACTTGCGGGAACGGGTGGGCCGGGTCGAGGCCGATCGGCGTCAGCAGCGGCCGCACCTCGGTGTCGAAGTATTCCTTGACCCAGGCGCGCTGCGCCTCGTTGCGTTCGTTGTGGCGCACCAGGTGCACGCCGTTGGCCGCCAGCTGCGGCAGCACTTCCTGGTTGAGGATTTCATATTGATGGGCGACCAGCGCGTGGCATTCATTGCTGATGCGCGACAGCGTGGCGACCAGGGCGGGGTGGGTCGACAGCGAACCGTCGACGCTGCCGGCCGCCAGCAGGCTGGCCACGCGCACTTCGAAGAACTCGTCGAGGTTGCTGCTGGCGATGCACAGGTAGCGCAGCCGCTCTAATAAAGGAATGCTTTTGTCCTCGGCCTGCGCCAGCACCCGCCGGTTGAACATCAGTTGCGACAGTTCCCGGTCGAGGAATGCGGAGTTCTTATTTACTTCAGCATGCAAGTCAGGCTTCATGTCTTTCTTATCACTTTGCAGGTTACCTAATTCTATACCGTATTGATAGAAGAGTGATGTAACAGTGTAAAGATGAAATATGACAAGTCCGTGACACGCCATGTCATAAATGGCTTTCCAGCGGGCCTCGATTATGACATCCGGGGCCGCGCCCCATAGGGAATGCGGGCTGGAACATTATTTTTCGCATATTTGTCCCATGTCATAAACATGTCATATTCGGCCGGTAGACTGCGCAGCATCCTAACCAGTCATAACAAAGGACTTGATATGCGAATGAAGCAACTGATCTCCTCCCTGGTAGTTGGCCTGTCTGCCGTAGTGGCATTCTCGTCGGCCGCCACCGCCGCCGATATGACCGGCGCCGGCGCCACCTTCCCGTACCCGATCTACGCCAAATGGGCGGAGACGTACAAAGCCGCCACCGGCAACGGCCTGAACTATCAGTCCGTCGGTTCCGGCGCCGGCATCAAGCAGATCAAAGCCAAGACCGTCGATTTCGGCGCGTCGGACATGCCGCTGACGGCCGCCGACCTGGACGCTGAAGGCCTGATGCAGTTCCCTGCCATCATGGGCGGCGTGGTCACCGTGGTCAACCTGGAAGGCATCACCCCAGGCCAGCTGAAGATGACCGGCCCGCTGGTCGGCGACATCTACCTGGGCAAGATCACCAAGTGGAACGATCCTGCGATCGCCGCGCTGAACCCTGGCGTCAAGCTGCCTGCGGACGAAATCACCGTGGTGCACCGCGCCGACGGTTCGGGCACCTCGTTCCTGTTCACCGACTTCCTGTCGAAAACCAACGCCGAATTCAAGACCAAAGTCGGTGCCGGCACCGCTGTGAAGTGGGTGGTTGGCGTCGGTGGCAAGGGTAACGAAGGCGTCGCCGCCAACGTGCAGCGCATCAAGGGTTCGATCGGCTACGTCGAGTGGGCCTACGCCAAGAAGAACAAAATGTCGCACACTCAGCTGAAGAACAAGGATGGCAACTTCATGCAGCCTGACGACGAGTTCTTCAAAGCCGCCGCCGCTTCGGCCGAATGGACCAAGACCCCAGGCTTCGGCGTGGTGCTGACCGACCAGGCCGGTAAAAACTCGTGGCCGATCACCGGCGTGTCGTTCATCCTGATGCACAAAGCACAGGCCGACGCCAACAAAGGTAAGGAAGTCGTCAAGTTCTTCGACTGGGCCTTCAAGAACGGTGGCGCCGCCGCCACCGAACTGGACTACGTTCCACTGCCGGCATCGGTCGTGAAACTGGTGCAGGACTCGTGGAAAGCCAATCTGAAAGACGCTTCGGGCAAGGCAATCTACTAATCCCGACCTCCCTTCGCCGCTGGATGGACTGACAGCGGCGAGGGGGTTAGCCTGCGCCTCCCGACCGGGAGCCGCAGGCTAGCTTACATCCACGAGACAACAATATGAGCGCTGATATCACTTCCACGCCCCTACCGAAATCGGAGCCGGCCATGCACACCAGCACCGCGCAAGCGACTGCCGCTGAGCAAGCCTCGCACAAGGCGATGCTTCGCACCATGCGCAACCAACGCATCCAGGACTTCTTCTTCCACAAAACCACGATGGTGTTCGCGCTGTCGGTGCTGGCGGTACTGCTGGGCATCATCATCTCGCTGATGGTGGGCGCCTGGCCGGCCTTCAAGGAGTTCGGCCCGGCCTTCATCACCACGGTCGAATGGGATCCGGTCAACGACCAGTACGGCGCGGCGATCGCCATCGTCGGCACCCTGGCCACCTCCGGCATCGCGCTGCTGATCGCCTTCCCGGTGAGCTTCGGCATCGCGCTGTTCCTGACCGAGATCTGCCCGGCCTCGCTGCGCCGCCCGCTGGGCACCGCCGTCGAGCTGCTGGCCGGCGTGCCGTCGATCATCTACGGCATGTGGGGTCTGTTTGTGTTCGCGCCGCTGTTCGGCGACTACGTGCAGCCGCTGCTCAAAAGCGTGCTCGGCCCGCTGCCGATCATCGGCCAGTTCTTCAGCGGCCCGACCATGGGCATCGGCATCCTGACCGCCGCGCTGATCCTGGCGGTGATGATCATCCCGTTCATCTCCTCGGTGATGCGCGACGTGTTCGAGATCGTGCCGGCGGTGCTGAAAGAGTCCGCCTACGGCCTCGGCTGCACCCGCTGGGAAGTGGTGCGCAAGATCGTGCTGCCTTACACCAAGACCGGCGTGGTCGGCGGCGTCATGCTGGGCCTGGGCCGCGCGCTCGGCGAGACCATGGCCGTCACCTTCGTCATCGGCAACGCCAACAAGCTGTCGTGGTCGATGTTCGCCGCCGGTAACTCGATCGCCTCGACGCTGGCCAACGAGTTCGCCGAATCCGACACCGTGCTGCACACCTCGTCGCTGTTCGCGCTGGCCTTGATCCTGTTCGTGATCACCTTTATCGTTTTGTCCGCCGCCAAGCTGATGTTGGCCGGCATGTCCCGCAAGGAAGGCGTCAAATGAGCCAAGCTATCATTCACACCAAGCAACCGATGAACGCGGTCTACCGCAAGCGGCTGCTGAAGCACCGCATCGGCATCGCGCTGTCGGTGGCGGCGATGTCGATCGGCCTGATCGTGCTGTCGTGGATCCTGATCACGCTGATCGTCAAGGGCTTCGGCGCCCTGAGCGTCAACATGTTCACCCAGACCACGCCGGCGCCGGGCAGCGAAGGCGGCGGCTTGATGAACGCCATCGTCGGCTCGCTGATGATCGTCGGCCTGTCGACGCTGATCAGCACTCCGGTCGGCATCCTGGCCGGCATCTACCTGGCCGAATACGGCGAGGAAAACAAGGTCGCGGCCATCACCCGCTTCGTCACCGACATCATGCTGTCGGCGCCGTCGATCGTGATCGGCATGTTCGTCTGGGCGCTGTACGTGGCCACCGCGCAGCACTATTCCGGTTACGCCGGTTCTATCGCGCTGGCGCTGATCGCCATTCCGGTGGTGGTGCGCACCACCGACAACATGCTGCGCCTGGTGCCGAACAGCCTGCTCGAAGCCGCCTTCGCACTCGGCGCGCCGCGCTGGAAAGTCGCCATGCTGGTGCGCCTGCGCGCCGTCAAGGCCGGCGTCATCACCGGCGTGCTGCTGGCGGTGGCCCGCATCTCCGGCGAAACCGCGCCGCTGCTGTTCACCGCGCTGAACAACCAGTTCTTCAGCGCCGACATGAACGCGCCGATGGCCAACCTGCCGGTGGTGATCTACGGCTTCGCGATGAGCCCGTATGACAACTGGCGCGACCTGGCCTGGGGCGGCGCGCTGCTGGTGACCTTCAGCGTCTTGGCCCTGAATGTCATCTCGCGCACCCTGTTCAGCCAGAAAATCCCGAATTAATTTCATTAAAGCGATCAATCATGAATACGCAACTGAGCCCAGAAAACGTCATCGCCGCGAACGGCAAACGCAAGACCATCGAAATCAGCGGCCTGAACTTCTTCTACGGTAAGACCCAGAGCCTGACCAACGTCAACCTGGACATCCACGAGAAGCAGGTCACCGCCTTCATCGGCCCGTCCGGTTGCGGCAAGTCGACGCTGCTGCGCACGCTGAACCGCATGTACGACCTGTACCCGGGCCAGCGCGCCGAAGGGTCCATCATGTACCGCGGCCGCAACATCCTCGAGGAAGGCCAGGACGTCAACATGCTGCGCGCCAAGGTCGGCATGGTGTTCCAGAAGCCGACCCCGTTCCCGATGTCGATCTACGACAACATCGCCTTCGGCGTGCGTCTGTACGAAGACCTGTCGAAGGGCGAGATGGACGAGCGCGTCGAATGGGCGCTGAAGAAGGCCGCGCTGTGGGGCGAAGTCAAGGACAAGCTGACCAAGAGCGGCCTGTCGCTGTCGGGCGGCCAGCAACAGCGCCTGTGCATCGCGCGCGGCGTCGCCGTGAAGCCGGACGTGCTGCTGCTGGATGAGCCGACCTCGGCGCTGGATCCGATCTCGACCTCGAAGGTGGAAGAACTGATCAGCGAGCTGAAGCAGGACTACACCATCGCCATCGTCACCCACAACATGCAGCAGGCCGCGCGTTGCTCGGACTACACCGCCTACATGTATCTGGGCGAGCTGGTGGAATTCGGCGAGACCGACCAGATCTTCATGAATCCTGCGCGTAAAGAAACCCAGGACTACATCACCGGCCGCTTCGGCTGATCGCACTTATAATAGCAAATCGACTACGGAGAGCAGCATGATCGGTGAACATTCATCCAAGCAGTACGACAACGAACTCGAAGCCATACGCAGCAAGGTGCTGTTGATGGGCGGCATCGTCGAGACCCAATTCCTCGACGCCATGACCTGCTTCCGCATCGGCAATCCCGAGCGCGCCGACCGCGTGATGCGCGAGGACGACACGGTCAACCAGCTGGAAGTATCGCTGGACGACGCCTGCAGCCACCTGATCGTGCGCCGCCAGCCGACCGCCAACGACCTGCGGACCGTGATGGCGACGATCAAGATCATCACCGACCTGGAGCGCATCGGCGACGAAGCGACCAAGATCGCCCGCACCGCCAAGGCGCTGCACGCGCGTGGCGCGGTCACCGTCAATCATTACGAGATGGTGCGCGGCATCGCCAACAACACCAGCGACATGCTGCACGACGCGCTGGACGCGTTCGCCCGCAACGACGGCAAGCAAGCGTTGCAGCTGATCGCCCAGGACGCCGTGATCGACCACGAATTCCGTTCGATCATGCGCAACCTGATCACCTTCATGATGGAAGACCCGCGCACCATCTCGGCCGCGCTGGACACGCTGTGGGTGGCCAAGGCGATCGAACGCATCGGCGACCACGCCAAGAACATCGCCGAATACGTCATCTACGTGGTCGAAGGCAAGGACATCCGCCACACCAAGACCGCGCCGATTCCGGACGACGTCTCCGAGCAAGCTGAGTAAAAAGAAAACATGGCATCTGATAAAACCACCGTCCTGATCGTAGAAGATGAACCGGCGATCGTCGAACTGGTGACGTTCTCGTTGCGCGAAGCGGGCTGGAACTGCTGCGCGGTGCAAAGCGTGGGCGAGGCCTGGGACTTCATCCAGACCCGCACGCCGCAACTGATCCTGCTGGACTGGATGCTGCCGGATCAAACCGGTTTGCGTCTGCTGGCGCGGATCCGTTCCGACCGCCAGTTCAACGAAATCCCGGTCATCATGCTGACCGCGAAAAGCATGGAAGAGGACAAGCTGGCCGGCTTGAACAGCGGGGCCGACGACTACGTCACCAAGCCGTTCTCGCCGCGCGAGCTGCTGGCCCGCGCCAAGGCGCTGCTGCGCCGCAAGAGCCCGGAACATGCGCAGGCGACCATGCGCGCCGCCAACATCATGCTGGATCCGGTCAGCTGCACGGTCTCGATGGACGAGCAAAAGATCGACATCGGCCACGCCGAATACAAGCTGTTGAAATTCCTGCTGGCGCATCCGGAACGGGTGTTCTCGCGCAGCCAGCTGCTGGACAAGGTCTGGGGCGACCACGTCGTGATCGAAGAGCGGACCGTCGACGTCCATGTGCTACGCTTGCGCAAGGCCTTGAAGGAAGCGGAACACCTGATCAAAACGGTGCGTAGTGTAGGCTACATGCTGTCGGAAAAATAAGCGTCAAATTCTAAGATGAATCCAAAACTCGTGTTCTGGGTGCCCGCAGCGTTGCGCACCGCCATCATCCTGGCGTGCTGCGCGCTGGCGGGCTGGATGTTCGGCCTGCGGACCGGGCTGGTGCTGGCGGTGATCGCGATGATGGCGCTGGTGTTTGTGCAGCTATCGTATCTATACCAGCTCAGCAACTGGATGGACGACCCGCGCAGCGCCAAGCTGCCGGACGGCTGGGGCGAATGGACCAACATCTTCTCGCGCCTGTACCGCATGCGCCGCGACGATGAAAAGAACCAGACCGAGCTGACCGAATGGCTGGCGCGCTTCCGCCAGGCCATGCACCTGTTGCCGGACGGCGTGGTGATCATGGACGACGTGCTGTTCCTCGAATGGTGCAACCCGGCCGCCGAGAAGCACCTGGGCCTGACGCACGAGCGCGACAAGGGCATGCGGGTGACCAACCTGGTGCGCAATCCCGATTTCATGGACTACATCATCCTCGGCCGCTACGAGCAGCCGCTGACGATCAGTTTCCGCGAGCGCAAGCTGATCGTGCACATCATCCCGTTCGAGAACCGGCGCCAGATCCTGGTGACGCACGACGCCACCGAGACCGAGCGGATCGAAGAAATGCGCCGCGACTTCATCGCCAACGCCTCGCACGAGTTGCGCACGCCGCTGACGGTGATCGTCGGCTTCCTGGAGATCGCCGCCTCGGAAGGGCTGGACGCGGCGACGCGCTCGTCGCACCTGAAGCTGATGACGGAGCAGGGCCACCGCATGCAGCACCTGATCGAAGACATGCTGACCTTGTCGCGGCTGGAGTCGGTGGACTACCCGATGCGGCCGGAGCAGGTCGACGTCGCCAAGCTGATGGAGCAAGTGCTGCGCGACGCCAAGGCGCTATCGGCCGGCAAGCACGAGATCACGCTGACGGTGAGCGGGCCGGACATCATGGGCAGCTACGAAGAGTTGCACAGCGCCTTCGGCAACCTGGCCTCGAACGCGGTGCGGTACACGCCGGCGGGCGGCAAGATCCACCTGGTGTGGAAGGAATACGAAGGCGCCGTCAAGTTCAAGGTGGAAGACACCGGCATCGGCATCAGCCCGGAGCACATTTCGCGGCTGACGGAGCGTTTCTACCGCGTCGACAAGAGCCGCTCGCGCGAGACGCAGGGGACGGGGCTGGGGCTGGCGATCGTCAAGCACGTACTGCTGCGGCACGGCTCGACGCTGCAAATCAAATCCGAAGCCGGCAAAGGCAGCGCCTTCATCGTCTGCCTGCCGAAGACCGCGATCGTCCCGACCCAGCCCGAGCTGCTGTTGACCTAAAACTCCGGGGTCAGAGCTAAAAACTGGACACGGCCTCTACCGTAGCGGATGCTACGGTAGAGGCCGTGTCCAGTTTTTAGCTCTGACCCCGGATTAAGGAAGCCATTGCTGCAGCGTTGCCTTGGCTTTTTGCACGTGCTCGTCCTTGATGTGCGCCGTGACGGCGGCCGCGGCGGCGATCAGCACGCCCAGGTCGTCGGTGTAGCCGACGACGGGCAACAGGTCGGGGATGGCGTCGATCGGCGAGATGAAATAGCCCAGCGCGCCGTAGATCGTGGTCTTCGCCCACAACGGCGTGTCCGGATCGGTGGCCGAGTAGTACATCTTCAATGCCTGCTCCAGCACTTTTCTGCCCGCCGCCTTGGCGTAGGTCTTGATCTTGACCCAGAAGCCGTCGTCGGAATATTGCGCTGAGAAATCGGTGTCCGCCATCGTTTTTTTCCTCATGGTTTTTGCATGGTGCGCTGGCAGGATTGCAGCGCGCTGTCGTAGGAGTGCACCACCTTGCTGGCGGCGGAGAAGACGCACGGCGCCAGGTCGGCGTTTTCGAACGGACTCGGCAACAGCACGGCGTAGCGCTTGCAGTGGGGCAGGCTGTCCTTCATCTTCAGCAATGCCCGCTCCATCAATTCGCGCTCGGCCAGCGGGTCGACGCTGACCAGACAGACGATCGACACCAGCGCCGGCGTCGCCTCCGGCGGCGCGTCGTGCAGGCCGAAGTCGGCGAAACTGACGCTGCGGGCGTCGATCTTTTGCTCGCGCAGGATGCGCACCAGGATCTCGGTCGCCAGCTCGTCGTACTGCGTGCCCAGGCTCATCGCCAGCACCACGCTCCCCACCGGCACGTCGAACGAACCTTGCCATTCGCCGCTGTCGAGGATGCGGCGGTCGCGCAGCTGGCGGCCGATGCCGACCCCGGTCAGCACCGAGCTGGCTTTTTTCTTTTTCCACCACTTGCTGTCGCCGCTCAGGGACTCGATCACGGCGATGATGGCGCTGCTGACTTTTTCCTCTTCACCCGGCGTGATCGCGCTGTCCTTCAGATCGAAGTGCGCCAGGTGCAGCGCCGGCAGCAGCACCGCGTCGCAATAGGTGGCCAGCGACTTGTGCTGCATGAAGCGCTTGGCGCCGGCGACGATTTCCTGCGCGTCGCCGGACAGCGCGCGTTGATAGAAATTCTGCGGCATGGTCAGCGCCGGCAGTTCGCCGAACATGATCTCCAGCACCTTCAGCGCGCGGATGTAGCGGCCCGCCACCACCAGGCACAAGGTCAGCGGCGTCGACAGCACCAGCCCGACCGGACCCCAGATCCAGCTCCAGAAGATCGCCGCCACCACCACCGACAGCGGCGACAAGCCGGTCGTGTGGCCATACAGCTTGGGCTCGATGGTCTGGGCGACGATTACCTCGACCGCCAGGAACAGCCCCAGCGTCATCAGCGCCATCGACCACCCGGGATCGATGGCGGCCGCCAGCAGCGTCGCGCACAGTCCGGCGATCCAGACGCCGACATACGGAATGAAACGCAGCACCGCCGTCATGGTGCCCCACAACAGCGCCTGGCCCACGCCCAGCAGGCTCAGGCCCAGCCAGATGGCGAGCCCGGTGGCGATGTTGACCAAAAACTGCGAGATGAAAAACCGCGACAGCCGCTCGCCCGCTTCGTTGACCGCGATGGTGGTGGCGCGCAGGTCGCCGCCGCCGGCCAGGCGGATGAAGCGGTCGCGCAGCGATTCATGTTCCAGCAGCACGAAGATCAGCACCACGAACACGATGCCCGCCGTCTCCAGCGGCGGCCACACCGAGGCGACGATCTTGCCCAGCAACTGGAACGGCTTCAGCGCCGGTTCGTGGACCTCGACCAGCACCGGCGTCTTGACGCTGCCGTCGGCCAGGCGCACCGGCTGCGCGCCGTCGTTCGGGCCTTCTTGCGTGAAGTGTTCGATCAGCTGGCCGGCCGGACCGCCGAGGCTGTCCAGCGAGCCGCGCGTCAGGTCGTTCAGCACCTCGATCTTGGCGGCGATGGTGTCCTGGTACAACGGCAGGCTGGCGCCCATGCGCGTCACCTGCGACACCAGCACGGCGCCGATCGATCCCAAGGTAAGCGTCACCACCAGCACCCCGGCGCACACCGACAGCGTGGGGCCGAAGCCGATATGGCGCAGCGCCCGCACGAACGGGGCGATCAGGAAGCTGAAGATGAAGGCCAGCGTGATCGGAATCAGGACGTCGCGTCCGAAGTAGAGCAGGGCCAGGACGGTGGTGGTGCCGACCAGGCCGACGACGGCGTTGGGCAGTGCGCGTGCGGGTAAAGAGTCTGACATTAGCTAGCGGGCGGTGTAAGGATACGTAAATGCGATGAAATGCACCGCGTTGAGCGCGATGTGAACGATGATCGCCGCCTCGATCCGTTGCGTGCGCTGATAGGCGTACGCATAGCCGAGTCCTGCGATACAAGCGAGTATCGCATACAAGGCGCCGCCGGCGAGGTGCGCGGCGCCGAAAAGCAACGCCGACACCACGACCGCGATCCACTGGCCGTGGCGCACGCCGCCCAATGACGACGCCAGCCGCGCCTGCAGCAAGCCGCGGAAGAACGCTTCCTCGGCCACCACGGTGAAGAACAGGTTCACCGCCAGGAACAGCAAAGTCACCTGCGGCAGCTTGAAGTCGGGCCGTACGAATCCGGCCGCCATCGCGAAGGCCATGACGGCGGCCACGGTGGCCAGCAGCACCGGCCAGGTCTTGCGCAGGACGCCGCGCAGTTCGGCCCAGCCACCGACGCGGCTGCAAAGCAACGCCAGCAGGATCAGCCCGACCGCGCCCTTGTCGAAATTGGCGTACTGCGTGAACGGCGCGGCGCCCGGCGACAGCACGGCGCCGGCGATCACCACCGGATTGCTGAAGCCCGGCAGCTTGTGCATCGCCAGCGCGAGCGCCAGCAACGCCGTCAGCATGCCGGCCGCGATCCGCAAACGCTTGTCGGCGGCGGTTCCGGCCAAATAGGCGACCGCGCCGAACACCGCCAGCGCGATCACGGCCGGCGGATGCAGCACCCCGGCGACGAAGCCGGCCAGGATCGCCGCGACCAACAAACCCGCCCACAACGGGAAGCGGAACCAGACGGCGCACATGGCCAGGGCAAGCAGAACGAAAGTGATGAGCATCATGGAAGAAAATCGATACGCGGCGGCGCCACGCTTGTGTTTCCTCCAATCATATCACTCCGGTAATCTTGTTAAAACCGGTAGACGAAGCCCGTCATCAGCATCGGCGTGGTCTTGCGCTGGGTCAGCGGACTGTCGGCGGCGTCGTTCATCAGGCGGGTGACGCCGATCGCGCTGCGCAGCGTCCAGTTCTTGTTCAGCACGTGGTTCCAGTTGACGGTGATGCCGGCGCTCTCGAAGCCGGCCTTGGCGCTGAACGGCCGGTAGCCCGAACCCAGGCTTTGCGCCGCCGTCACGCCGAAGTAGGTCTGCGCGTGCTTGTCGTCGCCGTAGACCGCCGAGGCGCCGAGGCCGATCTGGTCGATGGCGCTGGTGTACAGCGGCAGCGACGCGCCCAGCGTGTAGGTGGCGCCGTTGGCGCGGTGGCCGATGCTTTGCGTGGTGCTGAAGCTGAGGCCGAGCGAGCCCAGCTTGTAGCTGAGCCCCAGCACCGCCTGCACGCCGCCGTCGACGTCGCCCATGCCGCGCAGCGCGTCGGAGCCGGAGAAGGTGCTGCGATGATCCTTGCGGCCGCCGCCGTAGCTCAGCGCGGCGCTCAGGTTGATGCCGCCCAGCGTGGTCTGGTAGCCGGCGCCGCGCAGCGTGCTGAGGAAGGCGCCGTTGTCGAAGGTGCGTTCGAGGAAGGGCAGCGCGATGACGCGGCTCTTGTCGGCGCCGGCGTATTCCGGCAGGTAGGCCAGGCCGGCGCCCAGCATCAGGCTGTCGCCCGCGGCCGGCGCCGTCCTCGGCTCGGCGGAGGAGGGGATGTCGAGCGCGTCGGCTTGGCTTTTGCCGGCGAAGGCGCACAGGGAGAGAAGGCTGATGGTGAAGGCGAGGCGCATGGAGTTTTCCCGTTCAAGGTCCGCCGGCGCATCGGTGCCCGGCTCTGGACGCGCTGAAGTGTGGCAACATTTGCCGTCCGCCGCCATCGCCGTGTCTGAAGTATCATTTGTCGAAATCTTTGGTATCGCGTGGCGATGCCGTTCTCTGGAGCCGACCATGTCCCTGACGCTGTATTACCATCCGCTGGCCTCGTTCTGCCACAAAGTGCTGATCGCGCTGTACGAAAACGGCACCGAATTCGACAAGCGCATCATCAACCTGGGGGAGGAGGCCGACCGCGAGGAGTTGCAAGCGATCTGGCCGTTGTGCAAGTTCCCGGTGCTGCGCGATCACGAACGTCACCGCGACGTGCCCGAGACCTCGGTCATCATCGAATACCTGGACCGTTATTTCCCCGGCCCGCAGCCGATGATCCCGGCCGACTGGGACGCGGCGCTGGACGTGCGGCTGTGGGACCGTTTCTTCGACAACTACGTGCAGGAGCCGATGCAGACCATCGTCAGCGCCCACCTGACCGGCATGCAGTGCGACCAGACCAAGGAGCGCACCAAGCTGAAGACGGCCTACAAGATGATCGAGAAGCGCATGGCGACCCGGGCCTGGGTGTGCGGCGAGGCCTTCGGCCTGGCCGATTGCGCGGCGGCGCCGGCGCTGTTCTACGCCGCCACGCTGTTGCCGTTCCCGGAGGAGTACCACCACCTGCAATCCTACTTCGAACGATTGGTGGCGCGGCCTTCGGTCAAGCGGGTGCTGGACGAGTCGAAGCCGTACTTCCAGATGTACCCCTTCTTCGACGACATCCCGGAACGCTTCCTGTAAGCGTGTAGCAGTCCAACGCGGCGGCGCCGGCGGTGCCGCCGACCGATCCCATCCACGCCTACGCCAGCGCCGACACGCCGATGAAGCGTCCCGGCCAGCCGGCCGAGCTGGCCGGCGTGGACGTGTTGCTGGCCTCGTCGGAGTCCAGCTATGCCACCGGCCAGGTGTATGCGGCGGTCGGCGGCAACGGCGGGCCGTAACAATCAGTTCTTGTTGCCCTGGTCCTCGGCGCTCTGCATCGAGGCGGCCTGCGGCATCGACTGGTTCTGCGCGGCGACGTTGGCGAAGCGGCTGGCTTCTTCGCTGAGCTTCTGTTCGGCCGCGCGGCGGGCATCCTCGGCCGCCCGCTGGCCCGCGTCGACCAGGTCGGCGGCGGTGCGCGTTGCCTGCGGCGCGTGCTGCTGCACCACACCGGTGATCTGCGCCTGGAACTCCGTCGCCAGCCTGGACAGTTGCTGATGATAATCGCGCAGCGCCTGCAAGGTGGCCTGGGCCGCCGGCGCGACCTGGGCGGCCCGGTCGCCCGGCGCCGCGTTCAGGCTGTCGCGCAGCATTGCGGTGGAGTTGTCCAGCCACTCGTGGCTGAATTGCGCATTGACCGCCGCCAACTGTTGCATCGAGTTAAGCACCGTCTGCGACAGCTCGTTGTAGTAGTCGATGCGCGCGACCGCATGTTCTTTTGCCGCCGGGGTGAGGGTTTCCACAAACGAAGTCATGAGATTCTCCTGAAGTTGGTTGAACGTAGGAGACCTCATCTTCGCAGGTGCCGGAAAAATCTGGCACACCTGAGCTTGCTGGAACTATTTGTTGGCCCTGTTCAAATCAGTCGCCCAGCGATGACGCGCTGCGCGGCAGGATGTAGAGCTGCTTCTGGCGGCCGTTGATGTAGTGGATGCCGGTTTCGTCGAAGAAGGCATCCTCCTCCAGCATGATGCGCACCGGCTCCTTCCAGCCCGGCAGCGTGGACGCGGCGTTCAGCTCGATCGAGTAGGCGGTCTTGTAGCGCAGCTTCTCGTCGCCGGTGCCGGGTACGCCGTCCTGCTTGTCCCACATGCCGATGGCCGGACCGGCGGCGTGGCCGTGGTAGCCGATAGGATGGCTGTAGATGGTCGGCGTGATGCCTTCGGCGCGCGCCAGCTTCAGCGCGCCGGCCAGTACCTCGTTGCCGCTGCGGCCTTCCTTGAACTGACTCAGCAGGATGTCCTGCAGGCGGTTGGCCTGGGCGAAGGCTTGCGTCAGCGCGGCCGGCGCGGCGCTCTCGCCGGGTTTCAGCACGTAGGCGTGCTGCTGGATGTCGGTGTTCAGGCGCAGGTAGGTGATGCCGATGTCGACGTGCAGCAGGTCGCCGGCGATGATGACGTCGGGATTGGCCAGGCTGCGGCCCTGGCGCTGGATCTCCACCGATGGGTGGAACCAGGTGTCGTAGCCCAGGTCGCGGATCTTCTGGCGGAACCACCACACCACGTCGTCGGCGGTGGTGATGCCGGGCGTGATGACGCGCTCGGAAAAGCCTTCCTCGATGATCTTGTGGGTGGCGTTGACCAGCTGCGGATAGATCTGCATCTCGCGCGCGGTGCGCGTTTCCAGCCAGCGCACCGCCAGCGGTTCGGCCGACACCACGCGCGGCTTGAAGTTGGCCGGCAGCGCTTGCAGCAGCTCGGTGTATTCGGTGTGGTCGATGCCGTCGGCGTGGCCGAAGTTGCGCGAGGTGTTGAGCGCGATCTTGTCCGGGTTGCGGGTCTTGATGATGTCGATCAGCGCATCCCATTGATCCGGGAACTTCTTCATGTCCCAGGCGGCGGCGATGCTCTTGCCGACGGCGTAGCGGGCCACCGCCAGTTTCTCCACTTTCTGCGTTTTCGGATCGCGGTAGAACACCAGGATGGTGCGGCGGCGCGCGTTCAGCCATTCCGCCGGCAGCATGGTTTTCATCACCGGGTCTTCGTTGTATTCGCGCGAGACCACCACCCACATGTCAATGCCGGTTTTTTCCATCATCCCCGGCAGCAGGTTGTCGAAGCGGTCGGCCAGCAGGTCGTTGATCACGACCGCCTGGTCGCCGACCGACAAGACCTGGGCCTGGGATGCTGTAGCGAGCAGCAGGGACAGCGCGAAGAGGAATTTTTTCATCGTCAGATGGTGCCCGCGCTTTTAGGTGAAGTCAACAAACAATATTTATAATAATATCTGCGTAGCTTAAGGAGACAATATGTCAGCAGCATCGGTATTTTATTTGCACGGTGGTCCGGGACTCGGCCCGGTGTTCGAACGCGCGCGTTTTCCGGATGCGTCGCAGGTGCACTGGTGGCAACAACCGCTGGCCAAGCCCTGCGCGGCGCGGCCGTATCTGGATCTGCAGGATGCGGCGTTGGCCGAGTTGCGCCGGGTGTCCGAGGAGCGCGGAGCGCCGGTGACGGTGATGGCCAGTTCCTTCGGCGCGCATCTGGCGGTGCATCTGGCGCGCCGTGCGCCGGAGCTGATCGAGAACATCGTGCTGCTGGCGCCGACCTTCAATCCGGAGCAGGCGGCATTGCGGCTGGCGCGGCGCGCCTTCCGCGTGCATATCGATCACGAACATGCGGGCAAGCTGGCGGCGGCGCTGGCGGCCTATGACGACGATCCGGGCCGGCCACGCTTCTGGGACGTGTTCGGCGCGCTGTCGCTGCTGCCGGATGTGACCTCGCTGTACTTCGGCCCGCGGGGCGCGCAGGCGGCTGTGTCCTTCCTGGAGCTGATCCAGCAGCCGGGGGCTTTCGACGGTCCGACTTCGGTCGCGACCTCGGATGATTTTTCGGCCAGCGATCACACGCCGGTGCAAAGCTTGTTCACCGGGCCGGTGTCGGTGCTGTTCGGCGCCTACGATCCGATGATCGACTCGGAGCAGGACAGTGCGGTGTGGAAGGTTATCTTCCCGCAGGCGGTGTTCAGTCGCGTCGAGACGGGTCACTTCCCGTTGCTGGAGTTGACCCTTGAAGAGTGTTTGAACCCGGCTTAACGGGCGAAGTGGGTCTCGATTTCTTCCAGCGTCTTGCCCTTGGTTTCGGGTAGGAGGAAGGCGGCGGTGAGGAAGTACAGCAGCGTGCAGCCGGCGCCGTAGAAGAACATGGTCGCGTAGCCGTACTGTCCCACCGTCGGCAGGAACACCGCCGCGATCACCGTCGAGACGAACTGGTTGATCAGCAGCGCGATGCTCATGCCGTTGGAGCGGATCCGGGTCGGCATTAGCTCCGACAGCGCCAGCCACACGCACACCCCCGGCCCGACCGCGAAGCTGGCGACGAACAAACACATCGCCAGCGCCACCTGCCAGCCATGCGTAGTCGACGGCACTGCGGCCAGGTGCGCCTGGGTGATGCGCAGCGGCGCGGTCGCGCCTTCGGCAGGATCGGCGAAGGGATTCAGGTGCAGGCGGCGGAAGAAGACCCCGATCACGCTGTCGGCCTGCACGGTGTCTGCGCGCGTCATGCGCAGGGGCGGCAGGGCGGCGTCGTCGCTGCGGCGGGTTTGCACATTGGCGAACGGGCCGTAGGAATAGGCGATCGTCAGCTGTTGCGGTGCGCCGTCGGCGCTCGCGCCCAGTGATTTCAATGTATCGGCATTCAGGCGCAGATCGAGTCCGTCCGCTTGCACGCGTGCTTGCAGCACGGCGGCGACGTCGCGCTGCTCGCCTTCCACGCTTCGGAACAGCAGGCCGGATGTCAGCAATGCGATCACGATGCCGCTCGTCCCCAGCATCAGCAGGAACTTGCGGCCCTTGCGGTCGACCAGGATCACCGCCACCACCGTCATCACCGCGTTCAGCACCTTCAGCGCGACGTCGGCCATGTTGGCGGTGGCGCCGGGCAGGCCGGCCTGGTTCAGGATGTTGACCACGTAGGCCAGGATGGAGTTGATGCCGGTCGCCTGCGTCAGCGCCAGGACCAGGCAGGCCAGCAGGAAGGGCAGCACGTAGCGGCGGCTCAGCAGCGGCTCGGCGGCGCCGGCGCTGGCGCTGGAGCGGGAGCCGGAGCCGGAGCCGGAGCCGGAGCGCTCGACTGCGCCGGCGGCGGGGGCCGACGCTTGCTGGATATCGTGCAGCTCGGCCTCGGCTTCGTCTGCGGGGCGGGTGCGCAGCAGCGCGGTGCGCGCCTGTTCGATGTCGCCACGGCGCGCCAGCCAGCGCGGCGACTCGGGCAGCAGCATGCTGCCGACCGTGAACACGATGCCCGGCGTCAGGCACATCCAGAAGATGCTGCGCCAGGCATGATCCTTGGCGGCGAACACCGCCGCCGCGCGCTCCATCTCGGCCAGCCCCTGCGCCGCCGCCGTCGCGGTTTCAACCGACTGCGCCTGGAACAATCCAATCAAAGCCGCCGCGACCAGGCCGATGGTGAGCAGCAGCTGAAACAGCGCAGCGCCACGGCCCCGCTGATCCGCATGCAAAGACTCGGCCAGATACAGCGGCACCACGACGCCGATCAAGCCACCGCTGATACCCTGCAGCAGACGGCCAAGCAGCAGCGGCACGTAGCCGTCGGCCAGCGCGATCAGCGGTATGCTCAGCGTGAACAGTACCCCGGCCAGCACCATCGCCCAACGCCGCCCGATCCAATCGGCCAGCGCGCCGGCGAACAGCGACGACAGCACGGACCCTAGCAGCACCGCCGCCACGATAAAACTCAGCTGCTGCGCGCTCAGCTTCCAGGCCACCGACGCCGTCGATTCCAGATAGGGCAGCGCGCCGGCGATGATGCCGACATCGATCCCATACAACAGCCCTCCCATGCCGGCAATGAACAACAGGAAGCGCATGGCAGGGACAGTGGCTTGCATCGATACTCCGGCTAGTTGTTGGAAAGGTCGATGGCTTCGCCTTCGACGAAGACGGCCACCGGCTGCAGGTCTGCGTCGAGGACGACGATATCGGCCCAGGCGCCCGGCGCCAGGCGGCCACGCTCGGTCTCGCCGAGGTAGTCCGCCGGGTACAGCGATAACCGGTTGGAAGCGTCGGCCAGCTCCAGGCCCAGATCGACGAAATTGCGCAGCGCCTGGTCCATGGTCAGCACGCTGCCGGCCAGCGAGCCGGTGGCGAGCCGCACGCAGCCCAGGCATTTGTAGACGCGTTGCGTGCCCAGTCCATATTCGCCGTCCGGCATGCCGGTGGCGGAGGTGGCGTCGGTCACGCCGTACAGGCGCGGGATGGCGCGCAGGGCGGCGCGCATCGCGCCCGGATGGACGTGCTGCAGGTCGGGGATGATCTCGGCGTATTCGGCATGCGCCAGCGCGGCGCCGACGATGCCGGGCTTGTAGTGGTTCAGCGCCGTCATGCCGTTGAACAGATGGGTGAAGCCGGCCGCGCCGGCTTCCAGCGCGGCCACGCCGTCGTCGTAGGTGCCGTTGCTGTGGCCGATCTGCACGCGGATGCCCATCGCCTTCAATTGCGGGATCAGCGCCAGATGGTCGGCCACTTCGGTGGCCAGCGTCAGCGCGCGGATCGGCGCCAGCGCGTGATAGCTGCGCACCAGGTCGATGCTGGCGATGGCCACCGCGTCGGCAGGTTGCGCGCCGAGACGGTGGATGCTGAGGAATGGGCCTTCCAGGTGCACGCCCAGGATACGCGCGGCGCCGGCCGGGCGTTCGGCGATGGCGCCGGCCAGGCCGTTGAGCGCGCGGCGGATCGAGTTGTCGGTCGCGGTCATGGTGGTGCCCAGCATGGCGGTGGTGCCATGCCTGGCGTGACTGCGCGCCACCGTGACGCCGGCGGTTCCGCCCTGCATGATGTCGGCGCCGGATGCGCCGTGCACGTGCAGGTCGATAAAGCCGGGCAGGATAGTCAGTGCGCCGTCGGCGCCTGCGTTTTCCTGGATGTGCTGGATGCGCTGGTCAAAGGCGATCGTGCCGTTGATCCAGCCGTTGGGAGTAAGGATTCTGCCGCTTAGCACTGCGATATTCCACGATAAAGAGTAAGAATATCGAGCTTACCAGATAGCGGCACCGGCTATTTGCGTTTTTGAACGGTGTTGCCGACCTCCGGGGTGAGGTTTTCGTCGATGTCGCTGGAGGTGGACTTGACCCGTTTGTAGTCTAGGGGGCCGCTGTTTTCCGGCAGCGGTGGGCCTTGGTAGATCAGCGCCAGTTCACCGATGGCGGCGATATTGTCGGCGCCGAAGCCGGCGAGGGCGGTGAAGCGCAGCTGGCGCGCCGTTGTTGTTTGGCCGAGTTCTATGCGCTGCTGGTCGTAGCTCGAGACCAGGGCGCCGCGTTTGAGCTCGCGCCAGTTGGCGCCGTCGTCGCTGGCTTCGAGCAGGTAGTCGCGCACGTCGCCTTCGTGGTCGCGGTGGTTTTGACGCGGCATGACGACCAGGCCGGAGAAGGCGACCGGTTGCGGGAAGGAGATCGTCAGTTGTTTGCTGGCGCCGGCGGCGCTCCAGATAGTGTTTGGATCGCCGTCGATGGCAGCCGCTCCCGCTTCGCCGGCGTTCGCGCCCAGCTTTTTCATCGCCAGCGTGTCGAACAGCGCGTTGCGGAATTCGGTCGTGCTGACGGCGGTTGGCGGATTGAAGCCGTCGCCGGCCATGTAGGCCAGCAGCGATGCGCGTAATTGGCGTGCGACGATGCGCTTGGTCAGGTCGGTCTCCAGGTCCATGCTGGCGGCCAGGAGTTTGCCCTTGCCGACTTTGGCTTCCACCAGCAGGCCCAGTTTGAAGTTGCGGTTCCAGTCGTCGATTGGTTGCACGATGGGCTGCAGCGCCGGCGGCAGGCGATCGAGATTGATGGTGCGGGTGCCTTTCACCAGTTCGGTCCATTGCCAGTCGTTGAAGCGGTCGGTGGGGAAGCCTGCCAGCGCGGGGTGTTTGCTGTCGACCCAGACGCCGAGCATGCGGCCCCATTGTGGGTTCATCAGGCGGTTCCAGAAGACCGGTACGGCGTCCAGCGGCGGGCCGCTCCAGTCCAGGTCCGCCGCCAGCGGCAGGTAGAGGACTTTGCCGCCTTGCGCCAACCGCGCTTCCGCCGCCGGCCAGCTGTGCGTGACCAGCACGTCGGCCGGCTCCGGCGCGGCGACGGCGGCCGGGTAGAGCCAGATGTTCCAATCGTTTTGCACCGCCGTGCCGCGTAGCCCGATCACCAGCCGGTACGCCTGCGGCGCCGGCAGCGCGGCAAGCGCGAGCTGGATTTTGCCGAGCGCGATGTTCTTGCCGATGCCGATCGTCCGCCCCGCCGCGCCGCCGCGCGCCACCTCGCCGCTTGCTTGGCCGCCTCGCGCCACCTCGCCGCGCGCCCGGTCGCTGCTTATCAGGCCGCCTCTCGCCACTTCGCCGCGCACCAGGTCGCTGCTTGCCTGGCCACCTCCCGCCAAGTCGCGGTGCGTGGCGTCGCCGGCCGTCGTCGCGCCGGGCGTCAGGTCGCCGCTCGCGGCAACGTGGCCGGCGGCGTCGATCAGCTGCCAATAGGGCTGCGCGTTGGTCAGCGGCGCGGCGCCGAAGTGGGCGATCTCGACGTCCACGGACAGGCTTTCGTTGGTGGCGAATGTGCGCTTGAGCAGACGCGCCAGCGGCACGGTCGCACCATTGTAGCGCCGGAATTCCTCAGCGCTGGCGTAGCCTTTGGATTCCCAGAACGTGTCCAGTATACCGACCAGCGCCGTGCCCTGGCCCAGATAGTCGTGCAGATCCAGCAGCTGATAGCCCATCAGACCCGGCGTGCGCAGATTGGCCTCGATCTCCTCCTTGTAGGCCTGGACCTGGAATTTCCCGGACGCCCAGGCGAAGTCCTTGTTGCGCGCCGCCATGCCGTGGCGCGCCAGCGAGTCGCGGAAGATCTCGTAATTCCCCGGCCGCAGATAGCCGGTGAATTTGCCGATGATGTCGTAGTCCGGATAGGCCACCCACTGGCCGGTCTCGTGCGACACCACCGGCACATGCACGCCGTCCAGCGAAGCGCCGTAGTCACGCCCGAACCAGCCTTTGTCGCCGCGCAGCGGCTTCGCCCCGATGCGCTGCATCGACAGGAAGTCGGTGCCTTCGGCCAGGCCGGGGACTTCCTTCTCGGTGTGACCGGTACCGTTGGAGTACAGCCGGCGCGGATCGGCCTTGCGGTAGTGCGCGATCCACGGGTCGAAGGCTTCCTTCCATTTGCCTTTCGGCTCGTTGCCGGGGCTGAGCAGCAGGAAGGATGGATGGTTGCCGTAGGCTTTGATGATGCGTTCCGTTTCCTCGTACAGCATCTTGTCCATCGCCGTGCCGGGGGAAACTTCGTTCCACATGCCGGGTTCGGGTTGCAGGTAGATGCCCAGTTCATCGGCGGCCTGGAACGCGGCTTCGGGCGGGCAGAAGGAGTGGAAACGGATATGGTTGATGCCCCAGTCTTTATTAATCTGGAAGATCTTGCGCCAGTAGGCGACGTCGGTGGGTGGGTAGCCGGTCAGCGGGAAGTCGCCGCCGTGGTGCGTGCCGCGCAGGTAGATCGGCCGGCCATTGAGCAGAAACTCGCTGCCGCGCGCGGCGATCTGCGCGAAGCCGAAGCTGATGTCGCGCGCATCGTCGGCGCTGGCGCCGCGCAGCGTCAGGCGAATCTTTTGCAGCGTCGGATGGAATTCGTCCCAGGTCTGGGCGCTGGCGGGGAAGCGCACGGTGATCTCGGCGCTGCCGCCGCCGGCCGCCCAGCGCACCGGGTGCGCGACGCCGTTCGCGGTCAAGGTGCCGCTGCCGGCGCGGCCGGCGGCGTTGCCGATGCGGACCCGCACCAACGCGGTCTTGCTGGCCACGTCGGGATAGACCTGCGCGTCGTCCAGCCATACCGGCGAGGTGGCGCGCAATTCCATCTTGCCGACGATGCCGTTCCAGCTCATGCCCAGTGAATCGGAAACGCTGTGCGCGTCCGGCCGGTAGGCCATCAGCATGCGGTTGTCGACGCGGACCGAGATGCGGTGCTTGCCTGGCGCAAGCGTGCCCAGATCGTATTCATGTTCTGCCACCAGGCTCAGATTGCCGCCGATCGCGCCGTCGTCGATCCAGACTTGCGAGCCCCAGCGCGGCCGTTCCAGGTACAAGGCGATGCGCTTGCCGCGCCACGCGGCCGGCACGTCGATGTCGCGTTGGTACCAGGCCGCGCCGAGGTAGTGCTTCTGCGGCTGCGACAGGAACGGCACCTTGACGTTGCCGGCGGTGGTGTAGGGTTTGTAGTCCTCGCGCTGGTCCCAGTTTTTGTCGTAGAGGGAAAGCACCCAAGGCGTCTTGGCGCTGATGTCGTCGCCGTAGCCTTGCGCTTGCAGGATGCCGGGGAGGGCGATGCGGTCGGGAAGGGCACCGTCGTACCAGCGCTTGGCGATGCCCTCGTCGGCGCGGTCGATGGCGAAGCGCCACTGGCCGGCGAGGTCGCGCCGGTCGGTAGCGGCGGCATTCGGCGCAGCATCGGCGGCATGGGCGACATTAGCCGTGGCGGCGCAGAGTAGCAGGGCGGTGGCGAGAAGACGACGCATGGCATTCCTTGCAAACGAGGATCGCCAGATTATGCGGCAATCCGCCGCCGTCTTTTGCTCAACTGCTTGCGCGTTTACTTGGCTTTCGGCGCGGCGGCGGCTGTGGCCACGCGCACCAGGTCACCATTGGCGATGCCGTCCGGCGGGCTTTCGATCACACGATCGGCGCGATCCAGGCCGCTGTCCAGCTCAATCACATTGCCGAAGTCACGCGCGACGGTGACCTTTTTGAGCACCACGCGATTGTCCGTGCCCACCGTGGCGACTTGCACGCCGTTTTTGCCGAACATCAGCGCGCCCGGCGGCAGCGACATGCGGCTGGCGTCGGCCGCCGTCTCGAAGCTGACCGTGGCGAAGCCGCCCGGCAGCAGCTCGCCGGCCGCGTTGTCGGCCACCAGCTGCACCAGCATCGTGCCCGAACCGGCCACGATCGACTGCGCCTGCGATTGCACGGTCGCGGTGTAAGTCTTGCCCGGACGCTCAGGCACATTGAGCTTGACGGTGCTGCCCGGACGCACCAGCGCCACCTGGCGCTGCGGCACGTTGACATACACGCGCAGCTTGCGCACATCCGAAATCACGAACAACTCGCTGCCCGCCGCGCCGCCGACGTTGATCAAGGCGCCGATGTCGGTATTGCGGGCGGTGACGATGCCGTCGAACGGCGCGGTCAGGCGCGTATAGCGTTGCAGCGCCTGCACGCGGTCGACGTTGGCCTGCAAGGCGCTGACGATGGACTGCTTGGCCGCCAGGTCGCCGGCCTTCTCATCGGCCTCCTGCTTGGAGACCGCGTTGGACTCCAGCAGCGCTTTCCAGCGCGTCGCGGTGCTGGAGGACAGACCGAGGTTGCTGCGCGCGGTCACCAGTTCGGCCTTGGCCTGCAACAGCTGCTGGTCCAGGTCCGGCGTTTCGATTTCGGCCAGCAGCTGGCCGGCCTTGACCGGCGCGCCGATGTCGAGCTTCCAGCTTTTCAGGTAACCGCTGACGCGCGCATAGATCGGCGCCCGCGCCCACGGCTCGATGCGGGCCGGCAGCTCCAGCGGCGCCGCGTTGATATTGGCGGCGGCCAGCAGCGACACGGTCGGCACGCTGTGGTCGGCCGCGCCTTCCTTGAGTTGTTCCGCTTGCAGCTGGCGGCTGGCCAGGCCGGCCACCACGAGGGCGGCGGCGATGACGGTCAGGCCGATGCCAAACAGCTTCTGGCGCGAACGGGAGGTGGTGGTTTTCATTTGGATGCTCCAGTATTTGGTTTGCGGCCATGCGCGATGCTGAACACGACGGGCACGAATATCAGGGTGGCGATGGTCGCGAAAATCAGGCCGCCGATCACGGCGCGGCCGAGCGGCGCGTTCTGTTCGCCGCCTTCGCCCATGCCCAGCGCCATCGGCAGCATACCGATGATCATCGCCAGCGCCGTCATCAGCACGGGACGGAAGCGCACGAAGCCCGCTTCCAGCGCGGCGGCGGTGGCGTCGCCCAGTTCTTCCAGGCGCTCGCGCGCGAAGCTGATCACCAGCACGCTGTTGGCGGTGGCCACGCCCATGCACATGATAGCCCCTGTCAGCGCCGGCACCGATAATGTGGTCTGGGTGGCGAACAGCATCCAGACGATGCCCGCCAGCGCGGCCGGCAGCGCCGAGACGATCACCGCCGGATCGGTCCACGATTGGAAGTTGACCACGATGAGCAGGTAGATCAGCACCACCGCGCCCAATAGGCCAAACAGCAGGCCGGAGAAGGCGCGGTCCATAGTCCGGGCCTGACCCAGCAGCTGCACGGTGGCGCCTTTCGGCACCTCGGCCTTGGTTTCTTCGATGGCGCGGCGGATGTCTGCGGCGACCGCGCCGAGGTCGCGGTCCTGCGTGGCGGCGTGGATCTGCACCATGGGCTGCACGTCGTACTGGCTGACCAGGGCGCTGGCGGTGCCGCGCTGGAAGCTCGCCAGGCCGCCCAGCGTGGCGGCGTTGGCGTTGGCGCCGTTACCGACCGGCAGATTGCCCAGGCTCGCCAGCGAGTCCATTTGATACTGCGGCGTTTGCATCACGATCGGGTAGCTGACGCCGTTGACCGGGTTGAGCCAATAGGTCGGCGCCACCTGGCTGCTGCCGGCCAGGTTGACCACCATGCTGTTGGTGACGTCGCGCGTGGTCAGGCCGACCAGTTGCGCCTGGGTGCGGTCCAGCTCCACGTTGAAGATCGGCGCCTTGTTCGATTGCTGGATGCGCGCGTCGGCCACGCCCGGAATCGCGCGCACGCGCTTCAGCAGCTTCTGCGCGTAGACGTAGTTGGCGTCGATGTTGCCGCCCCGGACCTGGACGTCGATCGGCGCCGGCGCGCCGAAGTTCAGGATCTGGCCGACGATGTCGGCGGGCGGGAAGGAGAAGGTGGTGTCCGGGAATTCGCGCGGCAGCACTTCGCGCAGCTTGCGCACGTAGTCCGCCGTCGGCTTGTGGTCCTCGGCCAGCGCGATCTGGAAGTCGCCGTCCTGCGATCCCATCATGCCGGTGTTGTTGTAGGTGAGGTTGATCGAGCTGGATGGCATGCCGATGTTGTCCACCATGGTGGTGATTTCCTCGGAAGGGATCACGCGGCGGATCGATTTCTCGATCTGCGCGAAGCGCGCCGCCGTTTCCTCGACGCGGGTGCCGATCGGCACCCGCACGTGCATCAGCACTTGGCCGGAATCGACCGCCGGGAAGAAGTTACTGCCGATAAACGGCACCAGCAGGAAGGACAGGCCCACCACCGCGATGAAGCCGATGACGAAGATCTTGCGGTGCGCGACCGCGCTTTTCAACACCTCGTGGTAGCCGCCGCGCAGCTTCTCGAAGCGTGCTTCGAAGCCACGCTGGAAGCGCGACAGCGGATTGCTGCCGGCCGCGGAATGGTGGTCGCCGGTGTGCGGCTCGTGCGCGCGCAGCAGGTAGTTTGCCATGGTCGGCACCAGGGTGCGCGACAGGATGAAGGAGCAGATCATGGCGAAGATCACCGCTTCGGCCATCGGCACGAACAGGAAGCGCGATACGCCGTCGAGGAAGAACATCGGGATGAACACGATGCAGATGCACAGCAGCGAGACGAAGGCCGGCGTGACGATCTGCTGCGCGCCGTCGAGGATCGAGGTTTCGACGTCCTTGCCTTGCTCCAGATGCCAGTTGATGTTCTCGATGGTGACGGTGGCGTCATCGACCAGGATGCCGACCGCCAGCGCCAGGCCGCCCAGCGTCATCAGGTTCAGCGTTTCGCCGAAGGCGGCCAGCGCGATGATGGAGCCGAGGATGGACAGCGGAATCGACACCGCGATGATGACGGTGGAGCGCCAGCTGCCGAGGAACAGCAGGATCATCACGCTGGTCAGGGCCGCCGCGATGGCGCCCTCCATGGCGACGCCCTTGATCGCGGCGCGCACGAACACCGACTGGTCGTTGATCGGCACCACGCGCAGCGCGTCGGGGAAGCCGGGCGTCAGCGTTTCCAGCTTGGCGCGCACGCCGTCGACGATGGCCAGCGTGGAGGCGGCGCCGTTCTTCAGCACCGACATCAGCACCGAGCGGCCGCCGTCGACGTGGACGATATTGGTCTGCGGCGAATTGCCGTCGTGGACATCGGCCACGTCGCTCATGTAGATGGTGCTGCCGTTGACCACTTTGATCGGCATCCGCCCCAGATCGGCGATGGCGGACGGCGCGCTGTTCAGCTGAATCGTGTATTCCAGGCTGCCGATCTTCTGCGAGCCGACCGGCACCAGGATGTTCTGCGACGCCAGCGCGGCGGCGATGTCCTGCGCCGACAGGCCGCGCGCTTGCAGCGCGTCCGGCTTGACGTCGATCTGCACCTGGCGCTGCTTGCCGCCGTACGGCAGCGGGATCGCGGCGCCGGGCACCGTCACCAACGGCGTGCGCACGGTGTTCATGCCAAGGTCGAACAGCTGCTGCTCGGACAAGCCCTTGCCGGACAAGGCCAGCTGCAGGATAGGCACGGTGGCGGCGTTGTAGTTCAGGACCAGCGGCGGCGTGGTCCCGGCCGGCATCTGGCGCAGCGCCGATTGCGAGATCGCGGTCACCTGGGCGTTCGCCACGGCGATGTTGACGCCGGGCTGGAAGAAAATCTTCACCACGCTGATGCCGGGATAGGTGTTGGCCTCGATATGTTCGATGTCGTTGACGGTGGTGGTCAGCGTGCGCTGGAACAGCGTCGAGATGCGGCCGGCCATCTGGTCCGGCGGCAGGCCGGTGTACTGCCACGCCACGGCGATCACCGGCATGCGGATTTCGGGGAAGATGTCGGTCGGGGTGCGCATCGCGGTGAGCGGACCTACGATCAACAACAGGAGCGCCATCACGACGAAGGTATAGGGACGTCTTAAGGCGACGCGGACGGCATCGATCAGCACAAATGGACTCCGGGAGTTAGGCGCGGTGGCCTCGGTGAATCATGAATAAGCTCGTGTAACAGCTCGTCGACAAAGTATATTAATGAACTAAGTCACTCTTGACCAGCATTGAAATGTACGTCTTCAGTTACAATCTGCTGCGCCCATTCAGTATACATATAATTCATGCAAGCACGCCGCCTCACCCTGATCGCCTTAGCCTCGCTCGCCGCAGCCGCCATCGTCGGCTGCAAAACCAATCCCCCAATCGAGACGCCGGTGGCGCAGGTGCCGGTGGTGCCGGAGCCGCTGCCGCCGAAAAAGATCAAAATCGGGCTGGCGCTGGGTGGCGGCGCGGCGCGCGGTTTCGCCCACATCGGCGTGATCAAGGCGCTGGAGGCGCAGGGCATCTATCCCGACATCGTGGTCGGCACCAGCGCGGGCAGCGTGGTCGGCGCCATGTACGCGGCCGGGAACACCGGCTTCCAGCTGCAGAAGATGGCCATGGACATGGACGAAGCCGCGATCTCCGACTGGGCCTTGCCGCTGTTCGGCAAGAGCACGGGCGTGCTGAAAGGCGAGGCGCTGCAGGGCTACGTCAACAAATCGGTCAACAACCTGCCGATGGAGAAGCTGAAGATCCCGTTCGGCGCGGTGGCGGCGGACCTGAAGAGCGGCCAGCCGATCCTGTTCCAGCGCGGGAACACCGGCATGGCGGTGCGCGCCTCGTCGGCGGTGCCGGGCGTGTTCCAGCCGGTGACGATCAGCGGCCACACCTACGTCGACGGCGGCCTGGTGGCGCCGGTGCCGGTGCGCTTCGCGCGCGACATGGGGGCCGACTTCGTCATCGCGGTCAATATCTCGACCCAGGCCGATGTGCAGGCCACCGTCAGTTCGCTCGACGTGATCATGCAGACCTTCAGCATCATGGGACAGCGCATCAACCAGTACGAGCTGCGCGACGCCGACGTGGTGATCGCGCCGAGCCTGGGCAAGATGGCGGGCAACGACTTCGCCGGCCGCAACCAGGCGATCCTGGCGGGCGAGCAGGCGGCTGCCCAGCAGATGGCGCAGATCAAGCAGAAACTCGAAGCCAAGCGCAAGCCGTAAACATTACTTTTTAAAGGCAGCCTCTATGCAAACCAAACCATACCTGTCGCTTGCCGACGTGAAGAAAATCGCCGCCGCCGCCGAAGCGGAGGCAGTCGCCAACAAGTGGCCGGTGGTGATCGCCATCGTCGACGACGGTGGCCATCTGCTGTGGTTGCAGCGCCAGGACGGCGCCTCGCCGCTGTCGTCGCACATCGCGCCGGCCAAGGCGCGCGTCTCGGCCATCGGCCGCCGCGAGACCAAGGTATATGAAGAGATGATCAACAACGGCCGCACCGCCTTCGTGACCGCACCGTCGCCGATGGCGGACGGCATGCTGGAAGGCGGCGTGCCGATCATCGTCGACGGCCACACCATCGGCGCGGTCGGCGTCTCGGGCGTCAAGTCGGCCGAGGACGCGCAAGTCGCCAAAGCCGGCATCGCGGCGCTGGGTTAAATCCCGCACCGGCCATGAGCGATCACGACGAGGGCCGGATAGATAGTTTGCTCGGCGCGGTTTACGAGGCGGTCATGGCGCCGGAGGGGTTTTCGCAGTTTCTCGCGTCATTGATCGCCGCCTTCGATCTGAAGGCGGCCATGATGCTGATCTGTCATACCGGCACCAATGAGATCAAGGGCTTGTGGCTGAATAACCTGCCGCAGAAGTGGCTGGAGCTGTACGCGCTGGAGTATGGGGCCGAGGATGTGCTGGCGCAGCACATGCAGGTATCGCCGATCGCCCGGTTTTATGCGTCCAATCTGGACCTGGATCCGTCGATCCGCGACAGCCGTTTTTACCGCGATTGGGTGGAGCCGCAGGGTGTGGCTTTCGCCAGTGGCGCGATCATTCTTCGCGAAGGCAGTTGGGTGACCCAGGTGATGTTGCAGCGTACGCCGCAGCAGCCCGCGTTCACCCGCGCCGACATGGCGCTGCTGAACCGCCTGACGCCGCACTTGCAGCGGGCGATCCAGATGCGGCAGCGTCTGGCCGATGTTCAGTTCAGCCAACAGTTGTCGGCCGCCAGTCTGGATGTGCTGGCGATGCCGACCATGGTCGTCAACGAATTCGGCGTGGTGGCCCATGCCAACCGCAGCGCGCAGGGACTGTTGAGCGGGCGCAGGGAGCTGTGGCTGGAGAGCGGTCATCTGCATAACCGCAGTCAGGCGGTCACCCATCAGATCAATCTGGAGATCACCAAGGCGATCCAGGCCAGTCGCGGCAGCGCCGGCGAGGCGCCCGGCGTGGTCCTGATACCGCGTTCGGGTCGCAAGGATCTGCTGCTGCTCGTGTCGCCATTGCCGCTGACCGAAACCGCAAGGATGCGCGGCGGCGCGCTGGTGGTGGCCTTTGATTGCGAACAGCAGCCGCAGACCCGGCCGGCATTGTTGCAGCAATTGTTTGGACTCAGCGAGGCCGAGGCGGCGCTGGCGATCAGCCTGTGCGGCGGCCGGACGCTGGAAGAGGTCAGCATAGAGCGAGGCACGTCGCTGCATACGGTGCGCAGCCAGCTGAAAAACATCTTCAACAAGACCGGCACCGGCCGGCAGGCCGACCTGGTGTCGCTACTGCTGACCAGCCCGGCCTACTTTCTGGCGCACGGCCAAGCCATCAATTAACGATCGCGCGGGCGCAGGTGCTTGCAAACCGCCTGTCCCCGCTCGTAGTAACCCTTGAAGCTCCTGCCGTCGCGGCACGGCGTGATGCCCTGGTAGCCTTCAAGCGATATCTTGTGGAAGTTCCAGCCATCGCCGAGATCCCTGCAATCCTCATGGGCGCTGTTTTGTTGCGCCCGTAGCGCCCAGGCCAGCGCGCCTTCTCGGGTCGCCTCGCAAGAGTTCCAGTAGCCCGCCGCCGGGATCGTTTTGTAGATGTAGCGGTCGTCGTCCTGCGCGCCGGCGTTGGCCAGAAAGCTGAATGACAGCACTCCGATCGACAGGGCGATGGTCGTGCGGAGACGGTAAGAGCAGAAGTTGTTTTTCATCAGGGATCCCAGGGTGGAGGGCGGAAGCGTGTTCGCCGGTTAATATTTTTATATTGCAAGGAAATATTAAGCATGCGGAAAGCGCTCGCCATCGCCCAAATGAGTGATGCCTGCAATTTCTGCTCTGGTGAACGAAGGTCTCACCGGGTGGAGATATCGCTGTGATTTCTCCGGGTGTTCATTGCCAAGCAGGCCGAATCTGGCTATAATTCAAAGGTTTAGCCAATCTCACCTCTACCGTAGCCGACTACCACTCACTCCATATTCAATCTGACCTTCCACCCGGCCTGCGACGGCGGGGATACAACGACGGTCGTCTGACGTGGCGCAGCTACGGTAACTTTATCAGGAGTTGCCCTTGCCGCCATTTTTTTCTGGCCCCGCCGTTCCAGCCATACTGGCCCTCGCTGACGGAACCATTTTCAAAGGTTTTTCGATCGGCGCAGCCGGCCATACAACCGGCGAAGTGGTTTTCAACACTTCCATGACCGGCTATCAGGAAATCCTCACCGATCCTTCCTATAGCCGCCAGATCGTCACTCTGACGTATCCACACATCGGCAATACCGGCGTCAATCCGGAAGATGTCGAATCCAGCAAAGTCCACGCCGCCGGTCTAATCATCCGTGACCTGCCGCTGATGGCGTCGAATTTCCGCTCCACCCAATCGCTGTCCGATTACCTGAAGGCCGAAGGCATCGTCGCCATCGCCGGCATCGACACGCGCAAGCTGACCCGCATCCTGCGCGAGAAGGGCGCCCAGTCCGGCGCCATCCTGGTGGGCACGCAGGGCAACGAGCCGTCGGCGTCGCAAGCGCTGGACCTGGCCCGCTCCTTCCCCGGCATCGCCGGCATGGACCTGGCCAAAGTCGTCAGCGTCAAATCGACCTACGAGTACACCGAAACCGAATGGACGCTGGGCGAAGGCTACGGCAAACTGACCGACGCTAAATTCCACGTGGTCGCCTACGACTTCGGCGTCAAGCGCAACATCCTGCGCATGCTGACCGCGCGCGGCTGCAAGGTCACCGTGGTGCCGGCGCAGACCAGCGCCGCCGAGGTGCTGGCGCTGAATCCGGACGGCGTGTTCCTGTCGAACGGCCCTGGCGATCCAGAACCGTGCGACTACGCGATCGCCGCCGCCAAGGTCTTCATGGAGAAGAAGCTGCCGCTGTTCGGCATCTGCCTCGGCCACCAGATCATGGGCCTGGCCTCGGGCGCGAAAACCCTGAAGATGAAGTTCGGCCACCACGGCGCCAACCACCCGGTGCAGGACCTGGACAGCAAGCAGGTGATGATCACCTCGCAGAACCACGGCTTCGCGGTCGATCCAGACACGCTGCCGGCCAACTGCCGCGTTACCCACAAATCGCTGTTCGACGGTTCGCTGCAGGGCTTCACCCGCACCGACACGCCGGCGTTCTGCTTCCAGGGCCACCCTGAAGCATCGCCTGGCCCGACTGACGTCGCTTACCTGTTTGACCGCTTCATCGGCATGATGGAAGCAACGGAGAAAAAATAAATGCCTAAACGTACAGACATAAAAAGTATTCTGATTATTGGCGCTGGCCCGATCATCATCGGCCAGGCTTGCGAGTTCGATTATTCCGGCGCGCAGGCCTGCAAGGCGCTGCGCGAAGAGGGTTACAAAGTCATCCTGGTCAACAGCAATCCGGCGACCATCATGACCGACCCTGAAATGGCCGACGTCACCTACATCGAGCCGATCACCTGGCAAGTCGTCGAGAAGATCATCGCCAAGGAAAAGCCGGACGCGATCCTGCCGACCATGGGCGGCCAGACCGCGCTGAACTGCGCGCTCGACCTGCATCGCCACGGCATCCTCGACAAGTACAAGGTCGAGCTGATCGGCGCCACGCCGGAAGCCATCGACAAGGCCGAGGACCGCTCCAAGTTCAAGGACGCGATGACCAAGATCGGCCTGGGTTCGGCCAAGTCGGGCGTCGCCCACACCATGGAAGAATCGTGGGGCGTGCAGCGCACGCTGGGCTTCCCGGTCATCATCCGTCCGTCGTTCACGATGGGCGGCACCGGCGGCGGCATCGCCTACAACGAAGAAGAATTCGAGACCATCTGCAAGCGCGGCCTGGAAGCTTCGCCGACCTCCGAACTGCTGATCGAAGAATCGCTGATCGGCTGGAAAGAGTACGAGATGGAAGTGGTGCGCGACAAGGCGGACAACTGCATCATCATCTGCTCGATCGAAAACCTGGATCCGATGGGCGTGCACACCGGCGACTCGATCACCGTGGCGCCGGCGCAAACGCTGACCGACAAGGAATACCAGATCATGCGCAACGCCTCGCTGGCGGTGCTGCGTGAAATCGGCGTCGACACCGGCGGCTCCAACGTGCAGTTCTCGATCAATCCGGAAGATGGCCGCATGATCGTCATCGAAATGAATCCGCGCGTCTCGCGTTCGTCGGCATTGGCGTCGAAAGCCACCGGCTTCCCGATCGCCAAGGTGGCGGCCAAGCTGGCCGTCGGTTTCACGCTGGACGAGCTGCGCAACGAGATCACCGGCGGCGCGACCCCGGCTTCGTTCGAACCGTCGATCGACTACGTCGTCACCAAGATCCCGCGCTTCACGTTCGAGAAATTCCCGACCGCCGATCACCACCTAACCACGCAAATGAAATCGGTCGGTGAAGTGATGGCGATCGGCCGCACCTTCCAGGAATCGTTCCAGAAAGCCTTGCGCGGCCTGGAAGTCGGCGTCGACGGCCTGAACGAAAAAACCAAGGACCGCGAGAAGATCGAAGAGGAACTGGGCGAGCCTGGTCCGGAACGCATCTGGTACGTGGGCGACGCCTTCGCACAAGGTTTCACGCTGGACGAAGTGCACGCGCTGACCCACATCGATCCATGGTTCCTGATCCAGATTAAAGAGATCGTCGACCTGGAACTGTGGATGGACACGCAGAAGCTGGAACAGCTGGACAAAAACGTGCTGTACAAGCTGAAGCAAAAAGGCTTCTCGGACCGCCGCCTGGCCTTCCTGCTGCAGACCGACGCCAAGGCCGTGCGCGCGCGCCGCCATGAGCTCAACATCCGTCCGGTCTACAAGCGCGTCGACACCTGCGCCGCCGAATTCGCGACCAACACCGCGTACATGTACTCGACCTACGATGAAGAGTGCGAGTCCAATCCGACCGACAAGAAAAAGATCATGGTGCTGGGCGGAGGCCCGAACCGTATCGGCCAGGGTATCGAATTCGATTACTGCTGCGTGCACGCGGCGCTGGCGATGCGCGAAGACGGCTACGAGACCATCATGGTCAACTGCAATCCGGAGACCGTGTCGACCGACTACGATACCTCGGATCGCCTGTACTTCGAATCGCTGACCTTGGAAGACGTGCTGGAAATCGTCGAACTGGAAAAACCGGTCGGCGTGATCGTGCAGTACGGCGGCCAGACCCCGTTGAAACTGGCGCTGGACCTGGAAGCCAACGGCGTGCCGATCGTCGGCACCTCGCCGGACATGATCGACGCCGCCGAAGACCGCGAGCGTTTCCAGCAGCTGCTGCACAAGCTGGAACTGCGCCAGCCGCCTAACCGCACCGCGCGCACCGAAGCCGACGCTCTGGCGCTGGCGCAGGAAATCGGCTACCCGCTGGTGGTGCGTCCTTCCTACGTGCTGGGCGGTCGCGCGATGGAAATCGTCCACGAGCAGCGCGACCTGGAACGCTACATGCGCGAAGCGGTCAAGGTATCGCACGATTCGCCGGTGCTGCTGGACCGCTTCCTGAACGACGCCATCGAGTGCGACGTCGATTGCATCAGCGACGGCGAAACCACCTTCATCGGCGGCGTGATGGAACACATCGAACAAGCCGGCGTGCACTCGGGCGATTCGGCCTGCTCGCTGCCGCCTTACTCGCTGTCGCAGGAGACCATCGATGAACTGAAGCGCCAGACCGCGCTGATGGCCAAGGGCCTGAACGTGGTCGGCCTGATGAACGTGCAGTTCGCGATCCAGAAGCAGGATGGCAAGGACGTCGTCTACGTGCTGGAAGTGAACCCGCGCGCCTCGCGCACGGTGCCGTTCGTGTCGAAGGCGACCGGCCTGCAGCTGGCCAAGATCGCCGCCCGTTGCATGGTCGGCCAGACGCTGGCGCAGCAGGGCATCACCACCGAAGTGGTGCCGCCTTACTTCAGCGTCAAGGAAGCCGTGTTCCCGTTCGTGAAATTCCCGGGCGTCGACACCATCCTCGGACCCGAGATGAAATCGACCGGTGAAGTCATGGGTGTCGGCAAGACCTTCGGCGAAGCGTTCGTCAAGTCGCAGCTGGGCGCCGGCATCAAGCTGCCGAAGTCGGGCAAGGTGTTCCTGTCGGTGAAGGCGTCGGACAAGCCGCGCGCGGTGCAGGTGGCGCGTGACCTGGTGTCGATCGGCTTCACGCTGGTGGCGACCAAGGGCACCGCCGCCGTGATCTCGGCGGCCGGCATTCCGGTCACCCCGGTCAACAAGGTGGCCGAAGGGCGTCCGCACGTGGTCGACATGATCAAGAACCACGAGATTGTCCTGGTCATCAACACGGTCGAGGAAAAGCGCAGCGCCATCACCGACTCGCGCGCGATCCGTACCTCGTCGCTGGCCTCGCGCGTGACCACGTACACCACCATCGCCGGCGCCGAAGCGGCGGTCGAAGGCATCCGTCACCTCGACGAATTGCAAGTGTACGATTTACAAGGGCTGCATAAAACCTTACACTAAGGCCTAAGGTAGTTCCTGAACCACAGAGCTCGCGCTGCAGGTTGGCGTGGCCTCTGTGGTTTTCCATTGTAAAACCAGAGTATATAAACAACATGACTTCAGTTCCACTTACCAAGTTCGGCGCCGAACTCTTGAAAGAAGAGTTGCACCAGTTGAAGACCAAAGAACGCCGTATCGTGATCGACGCGATTGCCGAAGCGCGCTCGCATGGCGACCTGTCGGAAAACGCCGAGTACGATGCCGCCAAGGAACGCCAGGCGTTCGTCGAAGGCCGCATCGCGGAACTGGAAGGTAAACTGAGCGCGGCGCAGATCATCGATCCGACCACGCTGGACGCCGACGGCCGCGTGGTGTTCGCGTCGACCGTGGATCTGGAAGACCTGGACTCGGGTTCTAAAGTAACTTACCAGATCGTCGGCCTGGACGAAGCCGACTTGAAACTGAGCAAAGTATCGGTGACCTCGCCGATCGCCCGCGCGCTGATCGGCAAGTCGGCCGGCGACGTGGTGGAAGTGCAGGCGCCGTCCGGCCCGCGCGAATACGAAATCCTGGAAGTGCGTTATATCTGATGTTATTAGCTCGCACCCGTTTGCTGGTCGCGACCTTGTGGGCCGGCAGTTTGTGGGCGGTCGGCTACCTGGCCGCGCCGACGCTGTTCGCCACGTTGAGCGACCGCGTGCTGGCCGGCACCATCGCCGCCAGCCTGTTCAAGAATCAAGCCTGGCTGTCGATCGCCTGCGCGCTGGTGATGCTGGTGTTGTTGTGGGTGAGCCGGGGCGCCGAGACGGGCGGCATCTTTGCCGGTTCGGCCGCGAATTCAGCCGCCAAGTCGCGCCGCATGTTGATGGCGGTGGTGGCGGTGATGCTGGTGTGTACGCTGATCTCGCACTTCGGCCTGCAGCCGATGATGGCCGCATTGCGTGCCGCGGCGGGGCCGGGCGGGGTGATGGAAGGCGCCGCCAAAAATGAATTCGGCATGCTGCACGGCATTTCCAGCAGCCTGTATCTGGTACAAAGCCTGCTGGCCGCGTGGCTGGTGGTGAAGCAGTAACCCAACCGATGGGGTCGGACCCGAAGGGTCCGACCCCTGTCACTGGTGTGCGGGGTGCGACGGTGCCGCGAGAGCCGGTTTATTTAGAACCGAGCGCCCCTTTCTTGGTCGACTTCTGCTGTGGCTTGGCGCGTTTGATGTTGCCGCCTTGCGTCACGCGTTCATTTCCCTTGAGCAGTACCTTGGTCACCGACGGACGTTTGGTGCCGCTTGGGCTAGGCTTGACGATGGTCACTTCGCGCAGGCCCTTGCCGGAGGTCGAGCGGGCTTTTTCCGTTTCAACCTTCGGACGGTACAGCACCAGCAGCTTGCCGATGTGTTGCACCGGCGACGCGTCCAGCTGCTCGCAGATGGTGTCGTACATGGCGGCGCGGGCTTCGCGGTCGTCGCCGAAGACGCGGACCTTGATCAAGCCGTGCGAATCGAGGCCCAAGGCGATTTCCTTGAGGACGTTGGCGGTCAGGCCCGCTTCGCCGATCATGACGATAGGCTTGAGGCCATGAGCTTCGGCGCGCAGGGCGCTGCGCTCAACGGGTGTAAGTTTTAGCATAATATATTTTTAGTAGTTCCCTTAAAGGCAGTATTCTACGCGAATGAAGAAGAAGAAATTAAACAAAAACTGGTTGCACGACCACATTAACGACCCTTACGTGAAATTAGCGCAAAAAGAGGGCTACCGCGCCCGCGCCGCTTTCAAGCTCAAGGAGATCGATGAGGACGAGAAGCTGATCCTGCCGGGTCAGGTCATCGTCGACCTCGGCTGCACGCCGGGCAGCTGGGGCCAGTACGTGCGCCGCAAGCTGGCCGGCGCCGAGGGTGGCGGCATCAACGGCACCCTGATCGGCCTCGACATGCTGCCGATGGAGCCGATCGCCGACTTCCATTTCATCCAGGGCGATTTCCGCGAGGCGGACGTGTTGCGGCAGCTGGAGGACCACGTCAAGGGCAAGAAAGTTGACGTTGTGCTATCGGATATGGCGCCCAACCTGTCCGGTATCGCCTTGTCCGACGCGGCGCGCATGGAGCATCTGATCGATCTGGCCATTGAATTCTCCCAAGCCCATCTGAAACCCAACGGCGCGCTGCTGGTCAAATGTTTTAAAGACATGGGTTTTAACGATATCGTTTTGAAATTCCGCCGCGAATTCAAAACCGTGGTGCAGAAAAAGCCCAAGGCCAGCCGCGACAAGTCGTCCGAAATCTTCCTGCTGGGGCGGGGACTGAAAAACCCGACCGACGGTATGTTATCGGCGCAGCCCTTCGATTCCGACGAAATCCACCCTTGATATTTGCGGTACGGGCCGCACATCCAAGCAGGTGAAACCACTTTTATCTTGATTGAAGGACTATTTTGGTCAAATATGGTGTTTTTCTGCTGGGTTTACAGCCTCGCGCACGAGTGGGCTTTGGCACCGCCCGCTTATTACGAGTAAAATCGGGTTTCTAGCTACAGGTTAAGTGATGCGCCCCGCATCCAAGGAGTTTTCGTGAATAACATGTTTTCAAAATCAGCCATCTGGGTAGTCGTGGTACTGCTGCTGCTCATGCTGTACAAGCAGTTCGACAGCCATGGCGTAGCAGGCGGCGCCAAGACCATCGCTTATTCCGATTTGCTGGATGAGGTGAAAGCCAAGCGCATCAAGGACGTCGTGATCGAGGGCGCCAGCATCACCGCGACCCGCAGCGACGACACCAAGGTCCGCACCACCGCCACCGTGCTCGATCGCGGCCTGGTCGGCGACCTGCGCGACAACGGCGTGCATTTCGACGTGCGTCCGCCAGAGGAGCCATCGTTCCTGCAACAAGTCTTCGTTTCCTGGTTCCCGATGCTGTTGCTGATCGGCGTGTGGATTTTCTTCATGCGTCAGATGCAGGGCGGCGGCAAGGGCGGCGCATTCTCCTTCGGCAAGTCGAAGGCGCGCATGATGGACGAAAGCAATAACACCGTCACCTTCGCCGACGTCGCCGGTTGCGACGAAGCGAAGGAAGAAGTCAACGAAATCGTCGACTTCCTGAAAGACCCGAGCAAATTCCAGAAACTGGGCGGCCGCATTCCACGCGGCGTGCTGATGGTCGGTCCTCCGGGCACCGGTAAAACCCTGCTGGCGCGCGCCATCGCCGGCGAAGCCAAGGTGCCGTTCTTCTCGATCTCCGGTTCGGACTTCGTTGAAATGTTCGTTGGCGTCGGCGCTTCCCGCGTCCGCGACATGTTTGAAAACGCCAAGAAACACTCGCCGTGCATCATCTTCATCGACGAGATCGACGCCGTCGGTCGCCATCGCGGCGCCGGCATGGGCGGCGGTAACGACGAGCGCGAACAGACGCTGAATCAACTGCTGGTGGAGATGGACGGTTTCGAAGCCTCGTCCGGCGTCATCGTCGTGGCCGCCACCAACCGCGCCGACGTGCTGGATAAAGCGCTGCTGCGTCCGGGCCGTTTCGACCGTCAAGTGTCGGTCGGCCTTCCGGACATCCGCGGCCGCGAGCAGATCCTGAACGTGCACATGCGCAAAGTGCCGATCGGCACCGACGTCAAGGCCGACATCCTGGCACGCGGCACCCCTGGTTTCTCGGGCGCCGACCTGGCCAACCTGGTCAACGAAGCCGCCTTGTTCGCCGCGCGCCGCAGCAAGCGCCTGGTCGACATGATCGACTTCGAAGATGCCAAGGACAAGATCTTCATGGGTCCGGAACGCAAGTCGATGGTCATCCGCGAGGAAGAGCGTCGCAACACCGCGTATCACGAGTCCGGCCACGCCGTGGTCGCCAAGCTGTTGCCGAAGGCCGATCCGGTCCACAAAGTGACCATCATGCCGCGCGGGTGGGCACTGGGCCTGACCTGGCAGCTGCCGGAGCACGATAATATTTCGGGCTACAAGGACAAGATGCTGGAAGAAATTTCCATCCTGTTCGGCGGCCGCATCGCCGAAGAGATTTTCGTCGGCCAGATGTCGACCGGCGCCTCGAACGACTTCTCGCGCGCCACCAAGGTGGCCCGTTCGATGGTCACCCGCTTCGGCATGTCCGACGCGATGGGCGTGATGGTCTACGAAGACAGCCAGAACGACGGCTTCTTCGGTGGCGCCTCGAAGACGATTTCCGAAGCGACCCAGCAAATGGTCGACGCCGAGATCCGCAACATTCTCGACACCCAGTACAAACTGGCGCGTCACCTGCTGGAATCCAACCGCGACAAGGTCGAAGTGATGACCAAGGCGCTGATGGAATGGGAAACCATCGATGCCGACCAGATCAACGACATCATGGCCGGTCTGGAACCGCGTCCGCCGAAAGCCGGCGTGACGATCCGCAAGCATCCGCCGAGCGACGGCGGTACCGGCGTGTCGCCCAGCGTGACCGCGCCAGCCTAAGTTTCCGGCATTTAGCAAAATGAAAGGGTGGGGAGAAATCCTCGCCCTTTTTTACTTTCAGAGCCTCATGCGATCCACATTACAGTTCGGCCGTTTCAACTATCCCTGGCGCGGCGATCACGTCCGCGCCCGCGTCATGGGCATCCTCAACGTCACGCCGGATTCGTTTTCCGACGGCGGCAATTATCAATCGCTGGAATTCGCGCTGTCGCACGCCGAGCAGATGATCCAGGACGGGGTCGACATCATCGACGTCGGCGGCGAATCCAGCCGTCCCGGCGCGCCGCCGCTGCCGCTGGAGCACGAATTGCAGCGCGTCATGCCGGTGCTGTACGCGCTGCGCGACCTGGGGCCGGCGATCTCGGTCGACACCTACAAACCGGAACTGATGCGCGAAGCCATCATCGCCGGCGTCGACATGATCAACGATATAAACGGTTTCCGCGCCCCGGGCGCCATCGAGGCGGTGCGCGACAGCGATTGCGGCCTGTGCATCATGCACATGCAGAGCGACCCGCAGCATATGCAACTGGCGCCGGCCTACGGCGACGTGGTGGCCGAGGTGATCGCCTTCTTGCGCGAGCGCATCGCCACGCTGATCGACGCCGGTATTGATCCGCGTCGCCTTTGCATCGATCCCGGCTTTGGTTTTGGCAAGACTGTGGAGCATAATTACGCATTGCTCAAGGCCACAAGCCGCCTGATCGCCGAGCTGGACATGCCGCTGCTGGCGGGACTGTCGCGCAAGTCGATGATCGGCGCGGTGGTCGACAAGCCGGTCGAACGGCGCATGGCCGGCAGCGTCGGCGGGGCGCTGGCGGCAGTGGCGCAAGGCGCCGTCATCGTCCGCGTGCACGACGTGGCCGAGACGGTGGACGCGCTCAAGGTATGGCAAGCAGCACAATAAAAAATCGATAGACGAGAATAAAGAGCACACAATGGCACGTAAATATTTTGGCACCGATGGTATCCGCGGCCTGGTCGGCGAAGCGCCGATCACGCCTGACTTCGTCATGCGGCTCGGCTACGCGGCCGGCAAGGTGCTGGCCACCACGCGCAGCGGCGGCGCCCGTCCGACCGTGTTGATCGGCAAGGACACCCGCATCTCCGGCTACATGCTGGAGGCGGCGCTGGAAGCGGGCTTCTCGGCCGCCGGCGTCGACGTCATGCTGGCCGGCCCGATGCCGACCCCGGCCATCGCCTACCTGACGCGCGCGCTGCGGCTGTCGGCCGGCGTGGTGATCTCGGCGTCGCACAACCCGTTCCAGGACAACGGCATCAAGTTCTTCTCGGACCAGGGCACCAAGCTGCCGGACTCGGTCGAGTCCGACATCGAAGCCGCGCTGGACTTGCCGATGGACTGCGTGCCGTCGGAAAAACTGGGCCGCGCCAAGCGCCTGGACGACGCCCAGGGCCGCTACATCGAATTCTGCAAGAGCACCTTCCCGAACGAGCTGGACCTGCGCGGCCTGAAGGTCGTGGTCGATTGCGCGCACGGCGCCGCCTACAATATCGCGCCGCACGTGTTCCATGAGCTGGGCGCGGAAGTGATCGCGATCGGCAACAAGCCGGACGGCTTCAACATCAACCTCGGCCACGGCGCCACCGCGCCGGACGCGATGGCCGCCGCCGTGCGCGCGCACGGCGCCGACCTCGGTGTCGCGCTCGACGGCGACGCCGACCGGCTGATCATGTGCGACGCCAACGGCCGCCTGTACAACGGCGACGAGCTGCTGTACCTGATGGTGATGGACCGCATGGCCACCGGGCCGGTCGCCGGCGCGGTCGGTACCTTGATGACCAATATGGCGGTCGAGGTCGCGTTCAAGGAAAAGGGCATCGGCTTCGCCCGCGCCAAGGTCGGCGACCGCTACGTGCTGGAAGTGATGCAGGAAAAGGGCTGGATCCTGGGCGGCGAAGGCTCGGGCCATTTGCTGTGTCTGGACAAGCACACCACCGGCGACGGCATCATTTCGGCGTTGCAGGTGCTGTCGGCGCTGAAGCGTTCCGGCCGCTCGCTGGAGCAGTGCGCCGGCGAGCTGGTGATCTTCCCGCAGACGCTGGTCAACGTGCGCGTCGCGCCGGGTTTCGACTGGACCCGCAACGCCGCCATGGTGGCGGAAAAAGAAAAGGTCGAGCGCGAGCTGGGCGATAGCGGCAGGGTGCTGATCCGCGCCTCCGGTACGGAACCTTTGATCCGCGTGATGGTCGAAGCGCGTAGTGCCGCCGACGCCGAATCGATGGCGCACCGCATCGCCGACAAGGTGGAGAAACTGGCCGCGTGAAATTTCACGAGTGAAATAAGCCGGGTGCGTCATTGACGCGGCGGGTGGCAGGAGTTAGAATGTCGTCTTCGGAGTGTAGCGCAGCCCGGTAGCGCACCTGGTTTGGGACCAGGGGGTCCAAGGTTCGAATCCTTGTACTCCGACCAAGAACTTCAAAAGCGGGCTGTCTCAGGACAGCCCGTTTTTCATTTCCGCGACGAATTCTCGTCACGCACATCTCTGCCCATAGCTCAGTTGGATAGAGCATCAGCCTTCTAAGCCGTTGTTAGGTGACAGGGGGATGCGGCTTTCCCAGCAAAATCAACGACTTACGATAGCTGTTGATGCCTCTCAATACCTCGAAATCCGCCACAAATCTGCCACAAATCGTAGTTGACGCCACAAGCACGCCGCAAAAAAGCATTAAAAGGTTTAGGAAATAGGCAGCTAGCTACCCGAACTGACTGATCTTTTGGAGAGACTTGTGAAGGAAGTACTGCGAAGGGAGGTGGTCCGCCGTACTGGAATCGAACCAGTGACACCTAGCTTAGAAGGCTAGTGCTCTATCCAACTGAGCTAACGGCGGTCAAAAACGGAGCTGAAAATTATACCAAAGAAAGTGCTTATGCGGCATCAATGTTGGCGGAGATAAATCCTATAGTTTCGATGTAATCTTACTATAGCTTGGCAAATGGCTTGGTAGCTGTTAGCTCCAGCCACACATGATGCGAGTGTAAGTCGTTTTCGAGCCAGTATTCATTGATGTTGTTAGATTTCACGTATTTTCTTGAAGATCAGAAATGATATCCTAGCGCAACAATAACTCCAATCAACAACTGACGCAACTGGCCAGGAAAAATTGCTCAATTTTAAGATACCTGACCATCTTGAGCTATCAATCTCGGCGATTTAAACAGTTCGGTTTTTCATTAAATACTGGTTAAAAAATAAAAATGCATAAGCCTAATTATCAAATAGAAGATATATCATCGGCCTATCGTAAATTTAAAAGTTTAATTTACTATGATAAAAATGACTTAAGCACAAGAATTAAGTTGGCTAAATTCGAAACAGGCCTCGACAAAAAGCTACTAAATATTCTTGATGTCGTAAATTATCGCGATCCTTGTCGTCATGTTGATTTCGTAGCTTGGGTCGAAGACATAGGTTCACGGATCGTACCGAAAGGCATAGAAAGCGAACCCGAACGCACAGTCGAGGAAAATGGGATTTTTATCAGTAACTTTTTATCTTATAAAAAACTCAATGTTAAAAAAGTAAACTATTTTTTTGATGGGCCTATAGAATTACAGATAATTGCAACTCTGTGGATTATTCATGAAGGCAAATATTTAGATTATATGCTCGGAAATGAATGTTATGGCTCTAGATTGGAAAGCGACGCGACTCTCAAAGAAGAGAGCTCTCCAAAATTATTTATCCGGTATCATGATTTGTATAAGAGATGGCGGGACGGTGGGATAAAAAAAGCTCGACAGATGTTAGTTGAGGAAAAAACTAGCGTATGCATTTTAGGGCTCGACATCCAGGAATACTATTACCATATTGATTTTGATTACAAAGAGGCAAAAAAAATAATTCAGGAGAAGATGGCTTTAGAAAGTAGTAAAAATGGTCTTATTGATTGTTTGGAAATAATTTCAAAAAAATATAAAAGCGAAATAAATTCGCATTTACCTTTTTCTCATGACTCAGATGCGCTACCAACCGGGTTGCCCATCGGCATGATTTCATCGCCGCTACTTGCTAACTGGCATTTAAGAAAGTTTGATTTTGAAGTTAAGGAAAAGATACGGCCTTCCTATTATGGAAGGTACATCGATGACATTTTTATTGTAATTCCTGCACCAGCCGGGTTTTCAGAAAATAAAAAACCCATAGAGTATTTTATTAGCGAAATACTGGTAAAAAATACTATACTTAAAACATTGCCGGATGATCGTTATGAAATAAATAGCGTGCCAGGACTCTATCTTCAACAAAAGAAATGCATTCTTCAGCATTTTGACATCAACCATTCCATCGCGGCACTAGAAAAATTTAAAAAAGAACTAGAGGCCAATAGTAGTGATTTTCTATTGCTTCCGGTAGATGATAATGAGTCATCTCTAGAAGATGTGGCCTATGACTTACTATATGATGGTTCTGTCAATAAGTTTCGTAGTGTAAAAGGAGTAGCTGAGAATAGATATGAGTTAGCCAAACATTTGGCTCGTCAGACCATGTTGCATCTTCTAACTACAGATAAATTCGAAATTGACACCAGAAATGGATTATTGAATTTCTTTAAAGGTAAAAATGCCATTGACTTCCATGATCTATGGGAACGAGTTTTAACATTTTTTGTTGTCTCTAGGGATGCAAAAGGTTTTAACGTTTTCTGTAAGAATATCGAACTAGAAATTGAGAGAATAAATTTTAAGTCGAGTGTTGATATAACGTTACTTCTGAGGGAAAACCTGTCAACGCATCTCAATTTATCAAAATGTATGGCTAGTACGCTAGATCTAAATGCGGATGATTTTGATGATTCTAGAAATTCTCTAAGTGGAAAAATATGGACGTCAAATTTAATCAGACATCATTTTGTCAGGATTCCTTTAATTAACTATACAAGTTTTAGAGGATCACTGATAGGTAACGAGGCTAGTAGTAACTTACGATTAAATTCTCGAAAAATTAAATATTCTCCGCGATTTGTAAATTTTGACGAGTGCATAATTTTAATTACTTCGAAAATTCTAAAATATCACTCAGCTAGTTCGCAAGTGGATTACATAGTTGCGGAGGCTGAAAAATTATTTTTCCGAATTAATGGAAGACTGCAATCTGGAGTCGAGGTTGTTAAGGAAGAAGAGGGCAGCGATGAACTTTGACGAAATCAGAATAGGGATGGAAAACCTTGATCTAAATAAAAAGATAAGGATCGCAGTTGCTAATATTCCGCTATCTGATTTAAATGTTGAAGCAAGTTATTTGAGGCGACCGGTCGTTAGTAGATCTCGACTTAAGCCGTTCTCTAGTCTTTTGAATGAGATATCAGCATATCGAGATTTCAACGGTGATAAGATTGATTTAGTGATATTTCCAGAGGTATCTATCCCGCATATTTGGGAACCAATGATCGTTGCTTGGGCAAGAAGGCATAATATTGGTATTATTGCAGGACTTGAGCATAGAATTAATGGCGAGGGTGAGGCAATTAACGAAGTTTTGGCTGCTTTACCATATAGGATGGAGTCTGGTCATGTGGCTTGTATGCCGGTTAAGCGCGTTAAAAAATTTTACTCTCCAGAAGAAAAATTTATTCTTGAGAATGAGTACCTGAAAGTACCTAATTCGAAAAATGTGCCACTTCATTTGTTTCGGTGGAGAGGGGCAAGTTTTTCCATATATAATTGTTTTGAACTTACTAGTATTGAATGTCGTGGAATTTTCAAAGGGCGGGTCGATTTTATTGTTGCTACGGAATTTAACAAAGATGTTAACTATTTCTCTAATATTATGGAGGCGGCATCAAGAGATATTCATTGTTACATAGTTCAAGTAAATGATTCCTGCTTCGGTGATTCTAGAGTGATAAGCCCATCTAGGACAGAATTGATGAATCCTTTACGGATTAAAGGTGGCGATAATTTAACTTTTTTAACAATGATTTTAGATTTGGAGTCGCTTCGTATCCATCAAAGAAAGGACTATGGTCTTCAAAAAGACTCTATTTTATTTAAGCCAACTCCGCCGGGTTTTGATAAAAAACTAGTAGAGGAACGTTTTAAATTTGGAGTGGTTGATGGAAAATAAATTAGAACAGGGAAAAATCTTTATGGAATATGCGGTTCAAGTTAGCACAATAGCTGTGCCCTTCATTGCCTTTATTGCTTTGATTGTAGCTATCTGGCAAATTAAAGCTGGGAGAAATGCTGCGCAACGAGCCGCTGCATATACGATATATCAAGCTTATCTCAAACTCGCAATGGACAATCCCATGTTCAGTTCTCCAGATAAAGAAAAAATTATGTCTAATAAAGAAATTCTTTCTCGATATAAATGGTATGTTTCAAATATGCTTTTATCTTTTGAAGAGATATTATTAATATCCCATCGGCAAACTGATTGGAAGACTGCATTGGAATCACAACTAAAAACACATGCGTGGTACCTAGTCAATTCATCTTCAGTTCGCCGTGGTGATTGGAAACCAGGATTGAGGTTGTTAATAGCAGAAGTCCTCGAGCGTGAGGTAGGGCGAAGGGACTTGGCACGGATCAGCCGACAGGAATTTCTGAAATACATCAACGGTGCCAATTAAATTTTTTGCAAATTTTTATAGAATTAAAATTAGGAGTGGCTGCGATATCTCGACGCTGTTGAATAAAGTGCAGGCCGTCGTCTTTCAATTTCTTTGAATAAAAAATGAAGCTACTGTATCAGCCTAGGCTAGGAGGTAGCGAGACAACCAAATGGTCTTGGCGTTCGGATGCGACTGCTTTTCGGTGAGATCGAAAAATTGTAGGAAGCTGCGGCGGTCGAGCAACTGATATTCAAGTGCATCGGCAGCCATATTGTAGAGTTGCCGGAGCACTTGGATTTTCACCATCAGCAGTCTTGAATATCGCGGACGACCGCCTTTGGCGCGGACGGATGCGGTGCTGCACCATCAATACTGATGGCCAGCGCTTCGAAATCCACATGCTTGGTCAATCTGGCCAGAGGATTGCCGATCTTCGCACCTATGTGCTGCAAACAGGCTGATCCGGGGCTTCGTCATCACAGGAACTCGCTGGACGTGGTCATTGGCAGAAGTTTGCCGATACGGCTCAGCGAGTGGTAGATTTTTAGAGGCGGCCTTAACTGAAAATTTCCGCATGAAGATCGTTCATTGCCTCATTGAAATCCTGACCGTCGTCCGACTGATCGCTATGTAGTAGCGCTAGTAGAGCCACATTCTCTTTGATAGATGAGTAGCGTTCAGCTCCCATGCAAACAAAAGAAGGTTGGCCACTTTCTGTTACAACCAAGTCCGCCCGTCCCTCTAAAAAAGCTTGGCCAATTTCTTGAGCGTGCTCTGCGAGGTAAGAGAGCGGTTTGATGTCGCGGGAGATGCGCATGATTCTTTCCTCGTAAGGGACAAGTATTAAGTGTACTGTCTTTGGATGGGGCGCATCAAGAATCTTGGTTAAAGTTACTTGCATTGATCATTGTCTCTGGCTAGCCGTAGCTCTAAAGTTGTGGCCAGTATGGGCCGATGCTCTTTTACTTAAATTAAATAATTTATTTATAAGAATCAATGGCTTACGGGGATTAATCGGCCGGATATTTGATTTATTTTTTTGTGGCAATAACCATCAGCCTCGAAGGCCGAAGTTTTATGTCGAAGAAAGCCTTATGGAATAAGGTCTTCTTTGAAGGTTATTTAAAATACCATGATTGTGGCAAATGAGTTGCCGCAAAATTGAAATTTTTGTGAAAATTCAATTTAAAATCAATGGGTTAAAAACCGAGGTAAGGCCTTCTAAGCTGAGGGTCACAGGTTCGATTCCTGTTGGGCAGGCCAAAATTTCACTTCGAGGGTGGTTGGGCGTAGATCACGATAGGCGTTGGCGGCGAGGCTTTCGGCGTTGCGTTGTTAATCAGAACCGCAGTAATCGAAGTCGATATTGCCACCCCGGCTAAAACCGTTGCGACCATCCACTTGACTAGTTCGGCCTGCGAATTAGCGATTTTCGTAGCGACTTCTTCCCGAATCGAGTTGAACCCCGATTGCATAGCCTGTTCCATCGTGTCCAGTCTGTTATTCGTCGCATCCAGTCTGTTATTCGTCGCATCCAGTCTGTTATTCGTCTCATCCAGTCGGCTATTCGTCGAGTCCAGTCGAGAGTTCATCGCATCCAGGCGGGAGTTTGTTTGTTCTTGATATGCTTTGGCGTCGAGCGACAGCGTGGCTGCGATGGCCTCCGCTTTGGCGTTCATGTAGTCCCTGTCCGCTGGGGTGTTCATAGGAATATCATTATCCTCGCCACCGACAATGTCAAACGGGTCGGTGTCGCGACTTGATTTAGCTTGCCTGATACACTATGCCACTGACAACTAACAGCGGGTGGCATAGTGACTACAACGACATTACCAAGCTGGGCAACAACAGAAGAAACCTGTTTATGGCTCAGCGAAAAAACCGGATCATTGTGGAATCTGGCGCGCATGCTGGAGGGCGGTTTAACACCACATGTCTGGCTCGACTATTCCGTGGAACATAGCGGATTGTTCGCCGAAGGCATTACCCGCTATCCGGCACCGATATTCTTTGTCGATGATATCAAAAGGCTGACGGATGGTAGTGCCGATGTCCTGATGCGCATGACGCGCGATTCGGATCGTATATCGTTTAAATTAAAACCGCCGGGAATAAGCCAGCCGCTGGATGCGCTCCGGTTCTTTAATCGCGACGTGGCCCAGTTTGCGGAAGATATATTGAATCCGAAAGAAGTTATCGAGGTTCCGGTCGAGATTCCCAAAGGTTTGAGCAAAGAGGAGATTATTTATCTGTTCGGCGGCATGGTGAAAATGGACCTGGCTAAATCTCTGGCCGATGCCATCGGCATATTCGGCGATGACGGCGCCCGCGTGAGAAAGAACTCTCGGGCCGGTAAAAATTCTTATCTCTGGAATCCCGTTACCTTGGCGCTGGGTTTGAATGACGTCTATCGCGTGCCGATGCCGCGTTTGAAGAAGGCGTTCGCCACACTGGTGGAACTTAAGCCTTGGAAAGACGCATGGAACGAGTCCTTGCATCTGTTGGGCGAGTAGAGGCGTGCTAAAAATTGGCTTGTACGCGCCGTTTTCTGGCGCGTACGCGAGGAGGAGCTGAATGACTATCGACTTCCTGCATTTCACGCCGTGGCCCGCTTTCGCCGGCGGCGTGCTGATCGGCCTGGCCGCCGCCATACTAATCCTGGTAAATGGCCGGATCGTAGGCATCAGCGGTATTCTGGGTGGATTGTTACGGCCAAATAAAGGTGACATTACTTGGCGTTTGGCATTTATTGCTGGAATAATTATGGCTGCGGTGATTTACAGCATGTTTTATGCTTTGCCGGAGACGCAAGTCGATGCTTCCTGGGTGATGTTAATCGTCGCAGGTTTGCTGGTCGGTATTGGTACTCGCTATGCTTCAGGCTGCACAAGCGGACATGGCGTCTGCGGTATCTCGCGCAGATCGCCGCGCTCGATTGCGACGACCATGATATTTATGGCTGCCGGTTTTATTATTTCCGGTATGGCGAATCCGGCCAAGGTATTAAATTTTCTGGACCTCGCGGGCAACTGGGATCCATCGCTGGCATTCGTCATGGCGGTTGCAATCTTAATCGGATTTTTTGCTTTTTTTATGCTTCGCATCGTAAAACTACGCTGCTTGGCAAGGAATTGAAGTTACCCACCGCATCGAACATCGACCACCGTCTGATATTCGGCTCGATATTATTTGGCGCGGGCTGGGAATGGGCGTGCCGAAGGCGGCTTTATTTGTCTTGGCGATGCTGGCGGGCATGGGACTGTTCGAGGTGATCGAACGGCGTCGCGGTGGATAAGTTCTCGCTGCGACAAATTTGCGCAGCGAGACTTTTGTTATCCTAAACAAGCACTTAGATTAGCCTGGTCCGGCTTGTTAACAAGCTTATCCACAGAATTTGTTAACAACCCCGTCAGAAGCGATAACGCGCAGTCAGCTGCACCGAGCGGGGCGCGCCGGGCAGGTTCAGGTTCTTGCTGCTGCCGTGGCCGGCCACCGTGTACTCGCGGTCCAGCAGATTAAGCACGTTCAGCGTCAGGTCGATGCCGCGGTCGCGATAATAGGCCATCGCGTCCATCGTCACGAAACTCGGCAGGACCACGGTGTTGCCCGGATTGGCAAAACGGTCGCCGACGTAATTCACACCGCCGCCGACGCCGAAATGACCTGCCAGCGCCTTCGTCAGCCACAGATTGGCGCTCTGTTTCGGCGTCAGCGTCGGCTGCTTGCCTTGTACCGCCTGGCCGTCATCCCTGGCTATCGAGGTCACAATTTCCGCGTCCAGGTAGGCATACCCGGTCCACACCTGCCAGCCATCGCCCAGATTGCCATTGAAGGTCAACTCCACGCCGTTGGTTCGTTGCGTGCCGATGGGAATCAGCTTGTTGGTGACCGGATCGCTGGACTTCATATTGTCGCGCGTCAGTTGGAACAGCGAGACCCCGGCCGTTGCGCGGCCGCCGAGCAGATCGTACTTGGCGCCGATTTCCTTGTTCTTGGTGATTTCCGGCGCGATATCGGCATTGTTCGCCGCCAGCGCGAAGCCTTCTCCCGACGGCTGGAAGGAGCGGCTGAATGAGGCGTAGTAGGCCTGTGCAGCGCTTGGCTGGAACACCAGGCCGGCGCGCGGGCTCCAATTGCGGTCGGTGCGCGAAACGTTGGCCACGCCGACTCGGCGTTCTTCGGTTTCCTGCTCAAACTTGTCATAACGCACGCCGGCCAACGCTTTCCACTGTGGCGACAGGCTCACCAGATCCTGCACGTACGCGCTGGACACTTTGAAAATCCCGGTATTGTTCGCCGTCGGCGCGCCGGCGGCGGTAAATGGCACCACCGGTGGCACTGGATTGAACAATGAGATGGTCGCGATATTGGCTTGCGAGCGCACCAGTTGATCCTTGTTCTGCTTGCCGAATTCCACGCCATACAGCACCGTATGCTGCATGCCGCCCAACTCCGCGCGCTGGGTCAACTCGGTTTGGTTGCTGTAGCCGTCTTCGTCGCGTGCGACGTTGCCGCGCGTAAGCGACGCGGTTTTCGCGGCCTCGTTGACCGAGCCGATCAAGGTGTTGTTGCGGTCCAGGGTGTAATCGTAGCGGCGGAAGGCGTTACGGATCGAAAACTGCTGATTGAAGCGGTGGTCCAGCGTGAAGCCAAATGCGTGGACGCGCGATTCGCTGTAATCGAAGTCCCTGGCGTTGGCCGCGCCGTAATAGGTGCTGGCGGGCACGTCCACCGGACGGCCCTGGTAGGATGGGTTGCCGAAGTCGGTCAGGCGCTTGTCATGCAGATATTCGGCTTGCAGCAACAGCAGCGTGTCCGCGCCCAGCTTGAATTGCACCGACGGCGCCAGCGCTTCGCGCTGCAGGAATTGCTGGTCGCGATAGCTGTCGGCGTCTTCCACCGCGCCGGTCACGCGGAAAGCGACGCCTTGCTCGCCGAGATTGCGCGCCAGGTCGAATTCACCGCGTTTTTGTCCCCAGCGGCCGGCTTGCAGGCTGATCTCGCTGCGTTCGATGCCAGGTTTCTTGGTGATCCGATTGATCATGCCGCCCGACGAGCCACGCCCGTACAGCACCGAAGCCGGGCCCTTGACGACCTCGACTTGCTCGATATTCGACAGATCCCTGAAATACAGCGCATCGTCGCGCATGCCATCGACAAATTGATCGCTAATGGCGCTAAAACCTCGTATCGTGACTTGATCGCGTTGCCCGTCGCCGGTCGACATGCCGATGCCGGGCACATTTTTCAGCGCATCCTGCAGCGAGCGCGCGCCCTGATCGTGCAGCAATTGCTCGGGCACGACGTTGACGGTTTGCGGAATATCGCGCAACGGCGCGTCGATCTTGGCGCCGCTGGAGGAGGAGGTGGGGCTGTAGCCGCTATCGCTGGCGCCGGTGACGGTGACAACTTGCAGTGTCTGTTCAGACGCCGCGCCGGTTTGTGCCAGCGCGGCGTTGGAAATGGTGAAGCCGGCCAGCATCAGCGCCAGCGGGGTCTTGTTGAGTGCCATCGTTATCCTTGAAGTAGTTTGCTGCTGGCTACTTCGTCGTACGAGGATGGCTGGCTAGATGAGAATCGTTATCAACAAGATTATGCCCTCGCCTTGCAATTAGCGCAAGCCTGGCAACACTTGGACTTCTATGCCCGATTGCATGGATGGCGCGTGATACACCCGTTGCGTCGCCTTTTGGAAGTCTTCCGGCTTGGCTTTCGGGATGTCGACGAAGGTTTGCGGGTTCAAGTCCACCAGCGGGAACCAGGAACTCTGGATCTGCACCATGATCCGATGGCCGCGCCGGAAGGTATGGTTGATGTCGCTCATGCTGTAGTTGACGGCTTCCACATTGCCCGGCGTGAACGGCTGCGGCTTTTCGAAACCGTTGCGGAACTTGCCCCGCAGCGGATCGCCGCGCACCAGTTGCTGATAGCCGGCCATGGTCAAGGTCGGCGGCGGCACGTCCTTGCCGCGCTCCTGTTCGTCGCCGCCCGGATAGGCGGGCGGATACACGTCGATCAGCTTGACCACCCAGTCGGCGTCGGTGCCGGTGGTCGAGACGAACAGCTTGGGTTTGACCGGGCCGGACAGCGTGACGTCTTCCTCCAACGGCTCGCTGCGATAGGTCAGCACGTCCGGACGGGTGGAGGCGAAACGCTGGTCGCCGACCATGTATTCCTTCGGCGCGCCGTTGGCCGGATAGGCGGTGAACGGCACCGGCTTGCGCGGATCGGCGACGTATTCGTCATAGTCCGCGCCGGCGGCCGGGGCGGCTTGCGTCCAGCCCAGCGTACCGTTCGGGCCGAGGTACAAGGTGCGCGCCTGGGCCTGCTTCGGCGGCCAGGCGGCGTAGTTGCGCCAGACGTTGCTGCCGGTTTCAAACGCATACACCTCGGAGACGTTTTTGTTCGCCACGCCCTTCAGGTGCTGTTCGAAGAACGGGTACAGGATGTTGCTGCGGAAATGATCGCCGGTCTTGGCGTCGAACTTGACGTAGCCCAGGCTTTGTCCGTCGTTGCGGCCCCAGCCGCCGTGCGACCACGGTCCCATCACCAGGCCGTTGTAGATGCCGGAATTGTTGCGCTTGATGCTGCTGTAGGTGGTCAGCGGGCCTTGCAGATCTTCCGCGTCGTACCAGCCGCCGACGGTCAGCACGGCCGCCTTGATGTTCTTCAGGTGTGGCGCGATATTGCGGCTTTTCCAGAAGCCGTCGTAGGTCGTGTGCTCGATGGTCGGCATCAGCAGCGCGCGTTGTTTCGGCGTCAGCGTGCTGGTGATGTTGGCCAAGGTCAGGTGCTTGAGGAAGAATTCATAGCCGTCCGCCGTGCCGTAGTCGAAACGGTCCCAGGTCTTCGGCAGCGGCGTCGGGTTTTCCGCTTCGACGAAGGCCGAATAGAAATCGAAATTCGCCGCCAGCATGAAGGCGCCGCCGTGATACGAGTCGTCGTTCATGTACAGGTCGGTGACCGGCGCCTGTGGCGACGCGGCCTTGATGGCCGGATGCGAGTCGATGATGCTGGCCGAGGTGTAGAAGCCTGGATACGAGGTGCCCAGGACGCCGACCTTGCCGTTGTTGTTGGCAACGTTCTTCAGCAACCATTCGACGGTGTCGTGCATGTCTTCGGCCTCGTTGCCTTCGCCCTTGGCGCGCTTGGGATTGACGTGCGGCGTCATTTCCTGCCACTTGCCCTCCGACATGTACCGGCCGCGCACGTCCTGCTTGACGAAGATGTAGCCGCTGTTTTCAAACTCTTGCGACGGTCCGATGTGCTCCGGGTAGAAATCCACGCCGTAGTGCAGTTCGCCACCGGCGGTCACGCCTGCGCTGTAGGGCGTGCGCTGCATCAGGAAGGGGTAGCTCTTGCTGGCATCCTTGGGGACATAGACCGCGGTGAACAAACGCGTGCCGTCGCGCATCGGGATGTGGAATTCGTATTTGGTGTAGTGCTCGCGCAGGCTGTATTTCGGCGGGCCGCCGGCATCGGCGGCGTTGGCGTGGGCGGAAATTCCGCCGAGCAGCAGGGACAGGGCGAGTGCGGTCAGACGATATTTCATGAATTCCTTCGTGATGAAAAGAGAAACATAGACCAGTGTAATGCCAGTGGATAACTTTTGCTGCGGAAAATTTGCGCAAGCAGATTTTCTTGTTCAAAAACAGTACCTTGACTATAAGCAATGCAGCTTGTTAACAGCCTTATCCACAGAATTTGTTAACAACCCGAAGCCGTCGATGCCAGGGATTCCCGGGAGGTATCGTGTCGAGGCCGCAGCGGAACCGGCCTAGAATTCGGGTGGGAGGATGCTATGAACAAGCCGCTTGCGTTATGGTCGATTTCACTACTGGGCCTGGTCTTGTGCTGTGGCCGTGTGGACGCGGCGGCGCCCGATCCGCCGAGCGGCGGGGAAAAAGCCGCCAAGGGACACAAGATCGACCGTTCCGGCAAGACGCGCAAGGGCAAGGCTTCGTACTACAGCCGCCATTTCAACGGCAAGGAAATGGCCAACGGCGAAAAGCTCGATCCCGCCAGCAACCAGGCCGCCAGCAAGGTGCTGCCGATCGGCACCACCGCCAAGGTCACCAACCTGGATACCGGCGACAGCGCGGTGGTGGTGGTCAAGGATCGCGGCCCCTATGTCGACGGCCGCATCATCGACGTCACGCCCAGGACGGCGGAGAAGCTGGACATGAAAAAAGAGGGTGTGGCCGATGTCGCCGTCACGCCGCTGCAACTGCCTCCCAAGCCCGACGATGATAAGAAATCCGAGAAGTAATACGCCGTCGCCCCATTGCAGCAGCGACGCTGCGGTGGCGCCTTCAGCTGTACAGCGGGGAAAACACTTTCCGCTGGAACGGATTGATGTCCTTCTTGAGCAAATGCGGCAGGTAGGGATCGTTGATGAACAATTGCGACTTGTAGAAAGAATCGGTCCCTTCGCGCGCTTCCAGCACCAGCCGGCGTATGCTTTGGGACAGGCAGTATTGTTCGATGCGATTCAGGAACCAGTGGCCGATACCCTGGCGGCGGAATTTGCTTGAAATAATCAACTCCGAAACGAAGCAGAATTCCGGCGGCGCCAGTTCCAGCCGCGCTATGCCGATCTGCTTGCCCTTCGCCTCGACGCTGACCCACTGTACCTTGCCGCGCGGATCGTGAGCCTTGTTCTGCGGCGTCGCGCCTTCCATCTCAGCATCCTTGCGCCAGGCCAGCAGCTGCTTGTTCGACAGGGGCGCCTTGAGCGGGCGGAATTGCAGGTCTGCGGTCATATACGTGTTCCAGCTAGGTGATTCACGTAGGGTAAGGCGCGCACGCCTGCCGCGCAAGGGCGGATTTGTATAAATTGTTGTCGCGGGCTTGTGCGAAAATGCCCAGGTCGGCGCCGCCGGGCGCCCGCCTCGCACAGGACTTCTATGACCGACCGCTATTTCTACCAGCCCGCGCAGGGCCACGGCCTGCCGCACGATCCGTTCAACGCCATCGTCGGCCCGCGTCCGATCGGCTGGATCTCGACCCGCACCGAGCGCGGCGGCCTGAACCTGGCGCCGTACAGCTTCTTCAACGCCTTCAACTACACGCCGCCGCTGATCGGCTTCTCCAGCCAGGGGCGCAAGGACACGCTGCGCAACATCGAACACAACGGCGAGTTCGTGTGGAACCTGGCCACGCGTCCGCTGGCCGAGGCGATGAACGCCAGCTGCGCGCCGGCGCCGCCGGACGTCGACGAGTTCCAGCTGGCCGGTCTGACGCCGACCCCGTCGCGCATCGTCTCCGTGCCGCGCGTGCTGGAGAGTCCGGTGTCATTCGAATGCAGGTGCAGCCAGATCATCCGCCTGCAAAGCGCGGCCGGCGAGGACACCAACGGCTGGCTGGTGATGGGGGAGGTGGTGGGGGTGCACATCGCGCATGAACTTCTGCGCGACGGCATCTATGACACGGCGGGCTCGCAGACCATCCTGCGCGGCGGCGGCCCGGCCGATTATTTCGAGATCGGTCCGGACAATCTGTTCCGCATGCGGCGGCCGGATTATCCGTGACCTGATCAGTAGCTGTAGAACATGCGCTGGATCTGCTTGCTGTCGCTGGTCCTGGTCAGCGCCAGCATCAGCAGGATGCGGGCTTTTTGCGGGTTGAGCGTATCGGCCGCGACGAAGTCCAGTTCGTCGTCGTTGGCCTCGCCGTTGCGCGCCACGATGCCCTGGCCGACGCGGCTGGCCCGCACGATCAGCACGCCCTGTTTGCGGGCGGCCGTCAGCGACGGCGTGACCTTGGCGGCCAGGCTGCCGTCGCCGACGCCGGCGTGGATGATGCCCTTGGCACCAGCGGCCACGAGCGCGTTGAGTGCAACTGGATTAACATTGGCGTAGCCGTAGACGATGTCCACCTGCGGCAGAGTGTCGATCTTGCTGACGTCGAACTCGGTGTCGGCGGTGTGCTTGCGGGTCGACACGTGATAGAAGTACGGCTTGTTGCCCTGGATGTAGCCCAGCATGCCCAGTTCCGGCGTCTTGAAGCTGTCCGGGGTCGAGGTGTTGGTCTTGGAGACGTCGCGCGCGCCGTGGATCTGGTCGTTCATCGCCACCAGCACGCCCTTGCCGACGGCGTCCTGGCTGGCCGCCAGCAGTACCGCGTTGTACAGGTTGATCGGACCGTCGGCCGACAGCGCGGTGCCCGGCCGCATGGCGCCGACCAGCACCACCGGCTTCTTGCTCTTGACGGTCAGGTTGAGGAAGTACGCGGTTTCTTCCAGCGTATCGGTGCCGTGGGTGATGACGATGCCGTCGACGTCGGGCTGGGCCAGCAGCACGTTGACGCGCTTGGCCAGCGTCAGCCAGTAGGCGTCGCTCATGTTTTCGCTGGCGATCTGGAACACTTGCTCGCCCTTGACCTGGGCCACCTTGGCCAGTTCCGGCACGGCCGCGATCAGGCGCTCGACGCCCACGGTGGCGGCGGTGTAGCCGACCGTGGTGGTGCTGCTGGCGCCGCTGCCGGCGATGGTGCCGCCGGTGGCCAGGATGGTCACGTTGGCCAGCTTTTCGGCTGCCCCGGCATAGGAGGCCAGCAGCATGGCACAGGCCAACAGCGCTTTGACGAGGCGGACGGAATGGAAGTGGAAGTGGGGCATGCGGCGATCTCCTGATCAGGCGGGTAAGCTTGGGATATTAACAAATCCAGTGCCTGTCAACAATGTACGCCGTTGTTGCGTTAAAGTGCCAGTGCTTGATTATAAATATAAAAGAGAAAACATTATGAATTTGGCTAACATGATCCGGCTGGTCGCCCCGCTGGGTGCGGCGCTGGTTCTGACGGTGACGCTGGCCGCGTGCGGCAAGACGGCGGCGGAGAAACAGCGCGAGGAGGCGGCGACGCAGACCAGCCTGGGCGAAAAATATGTGAAAGAAAAAATTCTCGAACCGAACCAGGCGCAATTCCGCAACCAGCTGGTCGGCAAGGGCGGCGCCAGTTGCGGCGAGGTCAACGCCAAGGACGCCTTCGGCGCCTATATCGGCTATCAGCGCTACATCTCGGTGGCGCGCGATCTGACGCTGCTGGCGCAGGACGTGTCGCCGGCCGAGTTCGAGCAGCAGTGGCAGCAACTCTGCCGCTGAATACAGGCTATGATTGCCGTATAACGAACGAGGACACGGCATGGAACACACAGCAGGGGGCGGCGGCAGCATCGTCAGTGCCCATCTCGCATCATCCGACATCGGCAACCGCCGCCACCAGATTTTCCCGATCCTCAGCGAGGATCAGTTCGAAGTGCTGCTGCGCTACGGCGAGCGGCGCCGCTTCGCCGCCGGCGAGATCCTGTTCCGCCAGGGCGACCGGCATATCTCGATGTACGTCATCATCTCCGGCACGGTCGAGATCGAGCGCGGCGGCGCGCTGGGCTCGGCCATCATGGGCACCCACGGCCCCGGCATGTTCACCGGTGAGATGGGCACGCTGGCCGGCCGCGCCGCCGTCGCCACCGCGCGCGTGGTCAGCGACTGCGAGCTGATCGTCATCGACGAGGAATCGCTGCGCACGCTGGTGATCTCCGAGGCGGCGCTGAGCGAAACCATCATGCGCGCCTACATCCTGCGGCGCGTGGCCTACATGCAGGACCAGACCGGCGGCGTGGTGATCTTCGGCGCGCGCCACTCGCGGGCGACGCTGATTCTGCGCCATTTCCTCAGCCGCAACGGCCAGCCGGCCGCCTACTTCGACCTCGATCAGCACCAGGAAACGGCGGCGCTGATGGAACGCTTCGGCGTCACCGCCGCCGACATCCCGGCGGTGGTGACGCTGTCCGGCGAGGTGTTGCGCCAGCCGACCGTGCGCCAGCTGGCCGACAGCATCGGCCTCAGTCCCGACAATCTCGACGGCCGCACCTTCGACCTGGTGGTGGTCGGCGCCGGCCCGGCCGGACTGGCGGCCGCCGTGTACGCGGCGTCGGAAGGCTTGAGCGTGGCGGTGCTGGACGCCAAGGCGCCGGGTGGGCAGGCCGGTTCCAGCTCCAAGATCGAAAACTACTTTGGCTTCCCGACCGGCGTCTCCGGCCAGGCGCTGGCGGGACGCGGGCTGTCGCAGGCGCGCAAGTTCGGCGCCGAGGTGGCGGTGCCGGTCAGCGTCAGCGCGCTCAATTGCGAAGGTCACGTGTTCGACATCAGCATCGACAGCGGCGAGAAGGTGGGCGCCAGATCGATCGTCATCGCCACCGGCGCGCGCTACCGCAAGCCGGATTTGCCGGAGCTGGAACGCTATGAAGGGCGCGGTGTCTACTACAGCGCCTCGTTCATGGAAGCGAACTTCTGCGCCAACGAAGAAGTGGTGATCGTCGGCGGCGGCAATTCGGCCGGTCAGGCGGCGGTGTTCCTGTCGGGGCACGCCAAGCATGTGCACATCGTGGTGCGCGCCGACGGCCTGTCGGCCAGCATGTCACGCTACCTGATCCAGCGCATCGAGGCGGCGCCGAACATCACGCTGCACGTGCGCAAGCGCATCGTCGAGCTGCAGGGCGACGACAAGCTGGAACGCATCTGCTGGCAGGGCGAGGGCGACCAGGTCAAGGTCGCGCCGGCGCGCCACCTGTTCCTGTTCCTCGGCGCCGAGCCGAATACGGCGTGGCTGGGCGACTGCGTCGCGCTCGACGACAAGAACTTCGTGCTAACCGGGCCGGATGTCGGTCCGGACGCCGGTCGCGCCAGATGGCCGCTGGAGCGGCCGCGCCACTTCCTGGAAACCAGCCACCCGCGCATCTTCGCGGTCGGCGACGTGCGCAGCGGCTCGGTCAAGCGCGTCGCGGCGGCGGTGGGCGAGGGCTCGGCCGCCGTGCAATCGCTGCACCAGGCGCTGGCTTCCGATTTTCCGCCAGAACCGCCGCCGGCGTAGCGCTCACGGCTCGATGCTGCTCAACGGTTTGCTGTGCCGCTTGGCGCGGCGGATCGGCGGCTGCTGCCGCAGCGGCCGCGCCAGGGCTTCGCGTGCGCGGTCGTAGCCGTATTGCCACTGATCGCTCATGTGCTGGGCGAAGGTCGCGTAATCCGGCGGCATCGACAGTTCGATGCGGTTGCGCAGCCAGTCCAGCTTTTGCTGCATCTGCTGCTTCGCCAGCACCACCGACACGTCCGACGAATCGATGCGCATGTCGGCCAGGTGCGTGTTGGCGTAGCGCAGGCGCGCGTTGCCATCCACGCCCAGCACCGCGCGCCAGGCCGGGATCGAGAACACCTGGTCGAACGCCTCCTTGAATTCCATGACCACTTCCTCGCCCAGCTTGCCCGCGATCTCGACCGGGAACAGATCGAGCACGCCGCCGATGTATTCGTCGCCGCGATGCGGCTGGCAGCGGAAGTAGATCATGTCGGCGATCGAGATGCGGGCGGCTTCGGCGACCGAGGTGGCGCTGTCGACGATCATCTCGCGGGCGACGGCGTGTTCGCCCCAGCGCGCATCGGCCAGCGGCGAGTCCATGCCGCGCAGCGCGGCGGCGGCGCGCTCGCCGCAGAACACCGTCTCCGCATACAGCTTGCGGCCGTTGCGCGCCTGGCCGACATCGGCCCGGCCGAACAACAGCTTGCCGCCGATGATGGCGACGTCGACTTCCGGCGTGCCGCTGGCGGGCGGGAAAGGCAGTTGCGGCGGAATCTCGAACAGATAATAGTCGAACAAATCCGGAATCACCGGCACGCTGGCGGACGACAGCTTGCGCTGCGCGGCGCGGCGCAGGGTGCCCAGCAGCGCGGCGTGGTGGGTGGATTTCAGGCCGCACCAGAAGCGGTACATTTCCGGCGACGCCAGCCAGGCGCGCTGTTCCTCAGGCTCCGGCAGGTTGTGGATGATGGTCGCGGCGATGGCGCCGCCGCAGCTGGCCAGCAGCACGTCCGGCGCCTGGCCGGCCTGCCGCAGGGCGGCGTACATGCCGATGTAGATACCGAACCGGAATCCTCCTCCACCCATCACCATGCAGCGTTTATACGGTTTATACGATAGTGTCATGGCAGAACATTACCACAGCCTTTCACAGCTGCCGCTCCAGCGTGATGCGCAGGGTAGCGGACGTCGGCGTGGCCGTGGTGCGGCGGCGCGTGCCGTCCTGATCGACGTAGTAGTGCGCTTCGCTGGCGTCCTGGCGCAGCAGATTGCTGGCGGCGATGCGCAGCTGGGTCTTGGCGTCGGCCTTCCACAACGCATACACATCAAGCTCGCGCTTCGGGCTGGCAGTGAAAAATACCTGCGACGATTGCCGCACCGGCCCGGCCGCCTGGTAGTTCAGGCTCCCGCCGACGGTCAGGCTGGACCAGCGATAATCGATGCCGGCGTTGGCGGTGAGCGGTGTCTGCGTCTCCAGCCGGTTGTCCGGTCCGGGCACGCTGTCGACGCGCGACCAGTTGCGCGCCAGGTTGGCGCGCAGGTCCAGCGTTTTTGTCAGTGGCAGCTTGGCCTCCAGCTCGATGCCGCGTACGCTGGCGTTGCCGCTGTTGAACGGCGCTTCCACCCACACCCCGTCGTCTTCGAACAGGCGTGTTTGCGTGACGTCGCGGATGCGTCGCAGATAGGTGCTGACGCTGAGCAGCGCGCCGCCGCCGAGATAGTGTTCGTACGCCGCGTCCAGTCCCCAGGCCAATTCCGGCCGCAGGTTCGGGTTGCCTTGCTCGTCCGGATTGGTCGGGTTATTGTTGTTGTCGTTGGTGTAGCGGCGCGGCACCAGCTTCAACAGCGGCGGCGCCTTGTAGGTGCGGCTGAGCGCGAGCCGCAGCACATCCTTGTTAGCCAGCGTGTAGCGCGATTGCAGCGAGGGGCTCCACACCGAGGAGCTGGTATCCAGCGCATCCGGCGCGTTGGCGGCGTCGGCGCGGCTGGCGGTGTCCAGCCGTTCGTGGCGCAGGCCGAGATACAACGAGTAGCGCTCGGTCACTTGCCATTCGTCCTGCGCGAACAGGGCGAGGCGGTCGACGTTGGCGCGGTAGTCGGCGTTGCTGCCGCCGGTGCGGATGCCGTTGGCGTCGAACAGGCTTTCGTCCCGGTCCTCGCGGCGCACGGCGCGGTTGAGGTCCCATCCGAGCGCGATCGCGTGGCGCTCGCCGACCGGGTGGCGGTAAGTTCCGCTGGCGGTCACGCTATTTTCGGTCGGGCCGGAATCGACGTGGTGGCGGCCGGCCGGCTTGCCGTCCGCGTCCATGCCGTTGAAGTCGAAGGTGCCGCTGCGGCGGTTGGTGCTGGCGCCCAGTTTCATTTCCAGCTTGGCGCCGCCGGTCAGCAGGTGCGTCCAGTTCACATCGCTGCGCAGCATGACGAAGTTGGCGACGAAGTCGGAGACATTGTGCGGATATTCGCTGGCGCCGCCGGTCAGGGTGGTCTCGTCGGCGCGGTTCTGGTTGTCGACGCGGCGCAGGTTGGCGAAGCCTTGCCAGGTCAGCGTGTCGCCGCCGGCCAGGGCCCAGTTGACGCGCGGCGCCAGCGTCAGGGCGTCGGTGCGGCCGGATTCGTTTTGCGGCGTGCGGCGCAGCAGCGTCAGGGCGCCGCTGGTGTCGCGCTGTTCCTCGATATCGGTAAAGGGTCTTTCGTTGCGCTTGCGCGTCAGCGTGGCGGCGAGGCTGTAGGAATAAGCGTCGCTTTGATCCGAGAGTTGCGCCGTCAAGGCGGGCGTGGTGGTGCCGGCTTGGCGTGCGACGCTGGCGCTCAATGAGCGCTGGTCGCGCTTGACCGCTTTCTTCAGGATGATGTTGATGGCGCCGGCGACCGATTGGTTGCTGAATTCCGCCGTGGTGCTGCGCATGATCTCGACGCGCTCGATCGTGTCCGGTGCGATGGCGTCGAGCGAGAAGCCTGCCGCCACCGGTTCGCCGTTCAGCATGATCTGGGTGTAGCCGTTGCCCAGGCCGCGCATGCTGATCTGGCCGCCCTGGCCGGGTACGCCGGAGATGCTGATGCCGGGCAGGCGCTTGAGCGCGTCGGCCAGGGTCTGGTCGCCTTGGCGCATCAGGTCGGCGTGGCTGACGACGATGCTGGTGGTGGTCTCGCGCTGGCGCTGGTCGGCGCGCGCGCCGCTGACCTGTACTTGCGGCGGCTCGGGCGATTCGGGCGATTCGGGCATCTGCGGCGCTTGCGGCATTGGCTGCATTGGCGGTATCGGCGGCGTTTGCGCGGCGTTCGCGCATGCGGCGGCTGCCAGCAGCAGGCTGCCGGTGGTTCGGTGTAGCGACATGTTCAGATTCCTGCTGTGAATTGCTGGCGGCGGACGCGCAGTGCGTGCTTGGTGGCGTAGGCGTCGAGGCCTGCGAGCTTGTCGGCGGGGTCCAGCAACCGCCCGTTCTGTCGTGCTTCGAAATGCAGATGCGGGCCGGTGGCGAAGCCGGTTTCGCCCACCGCGCCGATGGTCTGGCCGGCGGCGATGCGTGCGCCGGGCTTGACGGCGATGCTGTCGAGATGCGCGTACAGCGATTGCCTTCCGCCGTGATCGATGATGACGGTGTTGCCGTAACGGCCGTCGTTCTCTGCCAGCGGGCCGGCGGCGAGCACCACGCCGTCCGCCACTGCGCGCACCGGCGTGCCTTTGGCCGCGCCGAGGTCGATGCCCTTGTGCGGCGTCGCCAACACGTCGCGGTGCACGCCGAAGAAGCCGGTGACGCGCATCTTCTCAAGCGGGTAACGCCACGCGGCTTGCGGTTGCACGGCGGCGGCGGCGGCGCGAGGCGCGGCCAGGCCGGCAGGGCGTGCAGTCTGCGGGCCCGCCTCCGCCGGCAGCGCGTCAGGCGCACCCTCGGCGAACGCCATCGGTGGCGGCGAGCCCGCGTCGGAGGTGCGTGCCGATTGCGCTTCGCCCGCCGGTGTCGACTGCGCATCGGAGCCGTGCGCCCACTGCGCATCGGAGCCGCGCACCCACTGCGCATCGGAGCTCCGCGCCCACTGCGCTTCGGCTGTCGGTGTGGACTGCGCCGCGACATCGAGTGCGATCGCCGGCTGAAGCAGGGCGCCGGCGATCAGGATCGCGGCCATCGCCACGCCGACCAGCCCGACGGCCAGGCGGCTCAATGCTGGCAAGCCGTTTTGCTGCATCTGCCGCACCCGCGCCGCAACCGTGGCGCCGTCGATGCCGCCGAAGGCCACGCCGCCGGCCGGCGACAATGCGGCCTGCGCTTTCCACTGCATCAGCAAGGCGGCCGCGTACTGCTTGCGCTGTGCTTGCGGGCGGCCCGCCAGCACGTGCTGGTCACAGGCCAGCTCCAGCGCCCATTCCAGCCGGCGGCGCAGCCAGGGCAGCGCGGGGTTGAACCAGAACAGCGTCTGCAACGCTGCCGACACGCCGAGCCAGAGCGGATCGCGCCGGCGCCAGTGGCGCAGTTCGTGGCTGATAATCATCTGCTGCTGCTCCGCAGTGAAATCGCGCAGATGCAGCGGCAGCAGCAACAGCGGACGGCGCGAGCCGACCAGCATCGGCGAAATGGCGGCGGCGGTTTCCAGCACGCGCAGTCGGCGGCTTGCGATGTCCTGCAACTGGTCGGCGTTAAAGGCACCGTGCGCCAGCAATGCCTGTGGCGATAACGGATGCGCGGCAAGCAGCAGGCCTCGCCAGGTCCGCCGCGCGCGCAGCAGCCGCGTCAGCGCGAACGCCAGGCCTGCAATGTAGACCAGTATCCAGGCTGGCGGCATCAAGTTCGCAAGCAGCGGCGCGACGCCAGCCACGGCGTCGCCGCCACTGCCGCCGTCGCCGGCGCGGCCACTGCGGCCGTCGCCGGCACCGCTACTGCCGCCGTCGCCGGCACCGCTACTGCCGTCGTCGCCGGCACCGCCACTGCCGCCGTCGCCGGCGCGGCTGCGAACTGCGGGGTCGGGGCTGGCGGGTTGACCGGCATTGCGGTCGCTGCCCGGCTTGCTGACGACGGGGGAGACATCGCGCAGCAGGGACGGGCCGATTGCGCTCAAGGGCAGCGACGGCACGATTCCGAACGCCTCGCCGCGCGGTAGGAACGGCAGCACGGCGGCGACGGCCACCAGGCCGTGCGCGGCCAGCCACACCAGCCGGCGCGACAGCAGCGCAGGCCACAGCCGCGAGGCACCGGCCAACAGCGCCCACGCCATCAGACCGGCCAGAACCGAGCCGGCGCAGCCCAACATCCATCTTAACAGCAATACATGCAACGCCATCATCGAATACCCCTGTGCGACTAATAGGGTGATTATGCGACACATGTCGCATTAGCGTCAAGCCAGCAATATGCAAGCCACCAAGTGAACTAAATTATATCCATTTGTAACATTTCTTCATATCAATTCCAAATCTGTTACGCTTGAGCATTTGATAACGACAGCGTGGAACCCGCATAGGGGTACAATGCGCGTGGCCGCAGCTATCCCAGCCGCAGCCCTCTAGCATCGGAAACTTATGTATTACGGAGAGCGCTTCAACAGCATCACGCATACCGTGGGCGCCGCATTGGCGGCCATCGGCGGCACGCTGTTGATCGTCCTGGCCGCGCGCAGCGGCGACGCCTGGAAAGTGGTCAGTTTCAGCGTCTACGCCGCGACGCTGTTCGGCCTGTACCTGACCTCGACGCTCTATCACAGCTTCCGCGGCCGGGCCAAGGACGTGCTGCGGCGGATGGATTACTGCGCCATCTACCTGCTGATCGCCGGCAGCTACACCCCGTTCACGCTGGTCAGCCTGCGCGGACCGTGGGGCTGGTCGCTATTCGGCATAGTATGGGGCTTGGCGGTGATCGGTATCTTGCAAGAGATCTGGTTCGCCAAGGGCGCCCGCGTTTTGTCGCTGGTGATTTACGTGGCGATGGGCTGGGTCGCCGTGATCGGCGCCGGACCGCTGATCGACGCGCTGGGCTGGAACGGCTTCATGTGGCTCGCCGCCGGAGGCGTGGTGTACACCGTCGGTATCGCTTTTTTCGTCACCGACCATAAATGGCGTTATGGCCACGGCGTGTGGCATTTGTTTGTACTTGGCGGCAGCGCATGCCATTTTGGCGCGGTGCTGCTGTATGTGGCATAAGTATGTGGCGTAAGGATGGAAACCCGTGGAAATTAACTCGGACGATTTAAAGACCTTCATCACCGTGATCGACAGCGGCACGCTCAGCGCCGCCTCGGTGCACCTGGGGCAGACCACGTCCGGCGTCAGCCGTGCGCTGTCGCGGCTGGAGGACAAGCTATCGACCTCGCTGCTGACGCGCACCACGCGGCGCATGGAACTAACCGAGGAGGGACAGCTGTTTCTTGAGCGCGCCCGCGCCATTCTCGGCGCGATGGAGGAGGCGGAGGAAACCATCCGCATCCGCCGCCAGAAGCCCGCCGGCCGCCTGTGCGTGGACGCGGCCTCGCCGTTCATGCTGCATTGCGTGGTGCCGCACATGGCGGAATTCCGCGCGCTGTATCCGGACATCCGTCTCGAATTGAGCAGCAACGACCAGATCACCGACCTGATCGAACACCGCACCGACATCGCGATCCGCATCGGCACGCTGATCGATTCGACGCTGCACGCGCGTCCGCTCAGTTCCAGTCCCCTGTACGTGCTGGCCAGTCCCGGGTACCTGAGTCAGAACGGCACGCCGCAAACGCCGGAGGACCTGGCGCGTCACTCGCTGATCGGCTTCGCGCAGTATGAGCTGGGCAATCACTGGCCGCTGCGCCACGCCAGCGGCAACAGCCTGCCCATCACGCCGTCGATCGCCGCCTCCAGCGGCGAGACACTGCGCCAGCTGGCCTTGGCCGGGCAGGGCATCGTCTGCCTGGCGGACTTCATGACGCGGGGCGACATCGAGGCCGGCCGCCTGGTCAAGGTATTGGAGCCTTACTACACCGGCTACCGCCAGCAGATCCACGCGGTCTACTACCGCAACACCCAGCTGGCGCAGCGGATCAGCTGCTTCCTCGAATTCCTGCAGCAAAAACTCTGATCAGCTGATTGGTGCGGCGCCGTACAGAAGGCGCGGCGGCGCGGCGCTACACTGGCCTTGCGTGCTTGGAGTACTTCTTAAGGGAGGTACTCGGCAGCAGGTAAAGCCGGTAGCCTCAAGTACCGGCACCAAACAACAAGATGTTGCCGCTCTTCGGAGGTCATCATGACGCAGACTACGCATCCTTCCAAGTATTTGGTACGGGCCTACCTTGAGCGCCGCTCGCAGGAAGTCAAGCCGCCGCCGACGCCGGAAGAAATCCGCCGCCAGCTCGGATGGAACATGATGCTGTTCGAGCAAAAGGTCAGCAACGGCAGCCGCTCCTGACGCGGCGCCGCCTCCGGCAGCATCGAAAAACCCACCCCATGCAGGGCGTGGGTTTTTTTTCGCCGTTCACCGGCGCTTTTCCGCCGTTCGCCGAATAGCGGTTTCGCCGCCACCAGTTCCCCGGTATTGTTCTATCCATACCGACTTGGAGAACTGACATGAACATACACACCGCCTACCGCTGGCGCCAGCAAATCGTCTGGGGCACGGCGCTGATCGTCGCCGGCTGCGTGCTGCTGCTGGACCGCGCCGGCGTGATTCAACTCGACTTCGAGCTGGCGAGCTTCTGGCGCTGGTGGCCATGGGTGCTGGTGGTCAGCGGTCTCACCAAGATCATCCCGCCGACCACGCCGCGCTACCTGCTCAACGGCCTGTCGGAGATCTTCTTCGCCGGCTGGTGGTACGTCTCCTTCAACCACGTGTGGGGCCTGAGCTTTGGCCAGACCTGGCCGGCGCTGCTGGTTGCCTGGGGCCTCGGCATGATGCTGCGGCCATTGCTGGACAATGTGTTCGCCACGGCCCGGGAGCAGAAATGAGCACCAATCTCCAGCGTAGCCCGGCCGCGCAGATGATCATCGGCCTGTTCGTGATCGCCATCGGCCTGCTGTTCCTGCTCGATAACCTGGGCTGGCTCGATCTGAACATCCGGCTGCACATCTGGCCGACCGCGCTGATTTTCTTCGGCATCCTGAAGCTGCTGCAAACCCGCACCCGCTCCGGCATGGTGGTCGGCGCCGCGCTGACCGCGATCGGCACCCTGACCATGCTCAAGGAGACCGGCCTGCTGGCGATCAGCTGGCGTACGCTGTGGCCGATCCTGCTGATCGCCGCCGGACTGGCGGTGGTGTTCAAGTCGACCAGCGGCCGCTCGGTCTTCGACGGCATCGGCAAGACCGTCGACAAGGACTACAACGAACCCGATGTCAACATCACCTCGATCATGGGCAACTACAAGAACCGCATCACCACGCCGGATTTTCGCGGCGGCGAGGTGACGGCGGTGATGGGCGGCGCCGAGCTGGATCTGCGCCAGTCGTCGATCAACGGCGAGGCGGTGCTGAACGTGTTCTCGCTGTTTGGCGGGATCACGGTCAAGGTGCCGGTCGACTGGGCGGTGGTGTTGCATGGCACGCCGATCATGGGCGGCTTCGAAGAGAAGACCGTGCCGCCGCCGGCCGACACCGGCAAGCGCCTGATCATCCGCGGCTACGTCATCATGGGCGGTCTGGAAGTGCGTAACTAGGCATGCAGGAGATTTCCTCCTCGCGCCGTGGCGCGATCATCTACCTCTCGGTGTGGCTGTTCATCGGCTGCGCGCTGGGCGGCGTGATCTCGCTGGCGAGCGACGCACCGCTGGCCAACGCGATGCTGTTCGCGATTCCGATGAATCTGTTGTACGCCTTCGCGGCGGGCTACTCGGCCTACTACCTGTGCCGCGCCTATCCGCTCGGCAGCCGCAGGGCGGCGTCGATCGCGCTGGTGCTGACGGTGGCGGCGCTGGTGTCCGGCTTCCTGTGGCTGATGGCGGGACGCTTCTGGAACGGGCTATGTCAGCTGTTGGGCGTAGCGTGGAGCGGCATCGAATTCACGCCGCAGCTGTCGGCGCTGATCGTCGGCCTGGGGATACTACTGTACGGCTTCGCGGCGGCGGTGCATTACCTGGTGATCGAATTCGTCCGCGCCAAGAACGCCGAGCAGCGCGAGCTCGAATCGCTGCTGATGGCGCAGGAGGCCGAGCTGCGCATGCTGCGCACCCAGATCGATCCGCACTTCCTGTTCAACAGCCTGAACTCGATCAGCGCCTTGACCTCGCAGGACCCGAAGGCGGCGCGCCGCATGACGCTGGAACTGGCCAGTTTCTTCCGCCAGAGCCTGGGCATGGAAGCCCACAAGAAGGTCACGCTGGGCGAGGAGATGGTGCTGATCCGGCACTTCCTGGCGATCGAGCAGGTGCGCTTCGGCGAGCGGCTGCTGGTGGAGGAGGCGATCGAAGCCGAAGCCGCCGCCTGCCTGGTGCCGCCGATGATCATCCAGCCGCTGGTGGAGAACGCGGTCAAGCACGGCATCTGCAGCCTGCCGGAAGGCGGCACGATACGAGTCACGGCGCGGCGCAGCGGATCGATGCTGCATATCCGCGTCGACAATCCGGTCGACGCCGACGGGCCGTCGGGCGGCGGCGACGGCCATGGCATCGGCCTGACCAATGTCCGCCAGCGTTTGTCCGGCGCCTACAAACACGAAGCCAGCATCCACTGGGGCTTGACCAACAACAGCTTCGGCGTGGACATCACGATGCCCGCACAAGCCGGCGAACAAAGGGAGTAAGGCGATGCGCATCATCATCGTGGACGATGAAATGCTGGCGCGCGGCGTGGTACGCGAGTACCTGGCCGAGCATGCGGACGTGGAGATCGTGGCCGAATGCGCCAACGGCTTCGAGGCGGTCAAGGCGATCACCGAGCTGGCGCCTGACCTGGTGTTCCTGGATATCCAGATGCCGAAGCTGGACGGCTTCGAAGTGGCCGAACTGGCCGGCAACAAGACGCGCTACATCTTCGCCACCGCCTTCGACCAGTTTGCGATCAAGGCTTTCGAGTTTCACGCGCTGGATTACCTGCTCAAGCCTTTCAGCCAGCAGCGCTTCGACCAGGCGCTGGCGCATGCGCGCGCTAACATGGGCAAGGGCGCGGGCGATGCCGCCGTGGAGAACATCGTGCGCGAGGCGGCGGGCCGCAACAAGCCCGTGGGCCGCGTGCTGATCCGCGACGGCGCCAAGGTCCACGTGATCAACGCCGACAAGATCGAGCATATCGAAGCGCAGGACGATTACGTGCAGATTCGTTCGGAGGGCAAGTCGTATCTGAAGAATCAGCGCATGGCGGAGCTGGAGGCGCAGCTGGACGCCGAGCAGTTCCTGCGCATCCATCGCTCCTACATCGTCAACATCGCCTTCGTCGACCGCATCGAGCAGGCCACCAAGGACAGCCACGTCGCGATCCTGAAGGACGGCGGCCGCCTGCCGATCAGCCGCAGTGGCTACCAGAAGATCCGCGCCGCTATGACGTGAGCTGGCGGTCGGAGGCGCGGCGTTGGTCGTTGCTCGACAGTACGCGCAAGATGGTCGGGGTGGGCACCTTGTGGGATGATAGATACGCCCACGCTTTCGCCGCGCCATAGGTGGAATCGATGACGATCGCCTGCTCGATGGTCTTCGCGAGGCGGGTGTTTTCACGGGGTTGCATGGTCGAACATCCTCGAATACTGAACTGCTCACTAAGCTGGGGTGAGGATAGCCGGAACGGCAATGGTCGCGCGAAGGCGGGGCGCGGAATCAGTCTGCTTGCAGCATAGCAGACTTGATAGTCACTACCCATTGCAAATAGCAATCGGCGGCTTGCTATCGATATCTTCAACGCGCCACCAGGTCGGCATCAGCTGCTGGATTTCCGGCCGGCCGAAGCGATCGTCGATCAGATGCACGGTGCCGCGATCCGACTGGGTGCGGATCACGCGGCCGGCCGCCTGCACCACCTTCTGCATGCCCGGATAGGTGTAGGTGTAGTCGTAGCCGGCGCCGAAAATGGCGTCCATGCGTTGGCGGATTTGCTCGTTGACCGGGTTAATCTGCGGCAGGCCGAGCGTGGCGACGAAGGCCCCGATCAGCCGCGCGCCCGGCAAATCCACGCCTTCGCCGAAGGATCCGCCCAGCACCGCGAAGCCGATGCCCTCGCTGTCGAGCGTGAACCGGGCCAGGAATTGCGCCCGTTCCGCCTCGTCCATGCGGCGCGACTGGCGCCACACCGGCACCTCCGGATAGCGCTCCTCGAACAGCCGGGCCGCCTTTTCCATGTAATCGAAGCTGCTGAAGAAGGCCAGGTAGTTGCCGCGCTGGCTGCGGTACTGCTCACCCATCAGATCCGCGATCGGCGACAGCGATTGCTGGCGGTGCTGGTAGCGGGTGGAGATGTGGGACGCCACCCGCACCGACAGCTGCTCGGCCACGAACGGCGATTCGACGTCGACCCAGGCGGTGGTGTCGGGCATGCCGAGCATGTCGCCGAAGTAATTCCATGGGCTCAGCGTGGCCGAGAACAGCGCGGTGGCGTGGGTGCTTTCGAAGCGCGGCTTCAGGTACGGGGCCGGCACGATGTTGCGGATGCACAGCACCGAATTGCTGTTGCTGGCGCGCGCGCCGTCGGCCTTTTCGATATCGAACAGCGCGTGGTCGCCGAAGCTTTCCGCCAGCTTGGCGAACATCAGCGCGTTGAAGTAAAAGCTCTGCAGGTCCGGGTCGACATAGCCGGGATGGTCGGCCATGTAGTCGGAGATGGCGGTGGCCGCCGTCTGCAGCGCACCCATGAATTTTTCCGGCAGCGCGGCGTAGGATTGGTACTCGGGCGTCTGGTCCTTCTCCAGCTGGTTCCATTGGCGGTGCACGCGGTCCAGCGGCTTTTTCAGTTCTTCCGGCGCGGCCTTGCGCAGCAGGCGCAGGGCGGCGTGTTCCATGTCGGCCGAATACATCTTGCGCGCGCGCGAGACCATATTGTGTGCCTCGTCGACCAGCACGTTGACCTTCCAGTCGTTGAGCTGCGTGAGGCTGTGCAGCATGGCGCTGCTGTCGAAGTAGTAGTTGTAGTCGCCGATGACGATGTCGCACCAGCGCGCCAGCTCGCTGCTGAGATAATACGGGCAGACGTTGTGCGCCAGCGCGATCTCGCGCAGCGTGTCGCGGTCCAGCGACAGCGGCGTGGCCGAAGGCGCCGTGAGGTCCAGCGCCGACTGGCGCGCGGCCGGCAGGCGGTCGTAGAAGCCTTTCGCCAGCGGGCAGGAGTCGCCGTGGCAGGCCTTGTCCGGATTGACGCAGGCGGTGCTCTTGGCCGCCAGCTCCAATGTGCGCAGCGGCAGCAGCGGCGCGCCTTCGCGGATCACGTCGACCGCGTCCAGCGCCATGCGCCGGCCCGAGGTTTTCGCGGCCAGGAAGAACACCTTGTCGACGCCGTGTTCGGCGCTGGCCTTCAGCATCGGGAACAGGCTGCCGACGGTCTTGCCGATGCCGGTCGGCGCCTGCGCCAAGAGGCAGACGCCGCGATTGCTGGCGCGGTACATGGCCTCCGCCAGCTGGCGCTGGCCGGGGCGGAAGTCGGCGTGCGGGAAGCGCATCCCCTTCAGTTGCAGGTCGCGTTCCGCGCGGTGCGCCATTTCCTTTTGCGCCCATTCGAGGAACAGCCCGCACTGGCGTTCGAAGTAGCTCTGCAGATCGGCCGCCGTGTGGTCTTCGTGCAGCACGGTTTCCTTCTGGTTGCCGATGTCGAAATAGACGAGTGCCAGGCGTATTTTCTCAAGCCCCTGGTCGCGGCACAGCAGGTGGCCGTAGATCTTCACCTGCGCCCAGTGCAGCGCGCGCTGGTTGTCCGGCATTTTCTTCAGATCGCCGCGATAGGTCTTGATTTCCTCCAGGCGGTTGGCGCGGATGTCGTAGCCGTCGGCGCGGCCGCGCACGTGCAGCGGGCCGAAGTCGCCGGACAGCGCGACCTCGGTCTGATAATCGTCGCCGCGCCGCGAGGTGACCACGCCGTGGCCGGCGATGCCTTCCTGCGCCGTCGGCGACGGCGTGAAGCGCAGATCGAGGTCGCCGGTCTTGGCGGTGAACTCGCACAGCGCGCGCACCGCGACGGTGTAGCGGGCCGGCTGCGTCATGCCGCCCACTGCAGGTAGCACACCGAGACCGGCATCTGGTGCTGGGCGCAGTACTCGATCCAGCGCAGCTGGTTGTCCTGCAGGCGGTCGCCAGGGCCTTTTACTTCGATCATGTTGTAGCGGCGCTCGGCCGGCCAGAACTGGATCAGGTCGGGGAAGCCGCTGCGGTTGGCTTTGATGTCGAGCAGGATGCGCTCGAAGGCGCGCTTCAGGTGCAGCGGCGGGATGCAGTCGAGCGCCAGGTCGAGCAGCTCCGCGTCGATCGCCTCCCAGTACAGGAAGGGCGACTGGATGCCGGCCTTGGCCGCGTAGTTGGCGCGGATGGTGGCGCGGTAGCCGTCGCCGTCCAGCTGCGCCAGGCAGGCCGCGAACTGCTGCGCGCGGCGGCGCTGGAAGTCGGCGCTGTGCAGGTCGGCCGGGCCGCGATGATAAGGATGGAAGAACGCGCCCGGAATCGGCGAGAACACCGCATCCCAGCACAGCAGGCCGAACAGCGAATTGATCAGCGAGTTCTCGACGTAGTAGACCGGCGCGTCGTCGCGGGTCAGATGGTCGCGCACGACGAACTCGACGTAGTCCGGTTGCGGCGGCGGCGGCAGGCTCAGATCGATGCGCAGCGCCTGCGCCGGCGCCAGCCGCAGCGGCTTGGCATGGCCCAGCTTGCGCGCCAGGCGGGGCGCCATGCGCAGCAATTGCTGGCGTTCCGCCTCGCTCTCCGGCGCCAGCAGCGCCGATTGCAGCAGCTCGAAGGCCTCGCGCGGCTGCTCGTTCTTCTCCAGCACGCGCACGGCGCGGGCGCGCGCGCCGGGATAGTTGCAGCCGGCATAGAGCTGATGCGCGGCCGGCCAGTCGGCCAGTTTTTCCAGGTGCTGGGCGATGTGGAAGGTCAGCTTGTCGCGGCGGCTGCGCAGCCACTCGTTCTCGGCCGCGCACTGCGGCAGGTCGGCGATCACGGCGGCCGGATCCTCGCCGGCGGCGAAGCGCTCGTGGCACTGATGCAGCGCGAGGAAATCGTCGATATCGCGCCGGCTGCGGAAGCCGCGCGCGGCCGGCGAGAACGCCACCTTCTCGTACTGGTAGATGCCGAGGTCGGACAGCACGAACTCGGTCCAGTCCTGATGATAGTTGCCGAAGAAGATAAGGCGCAGACGGTCGCACAGTTCCTGGGTCAGGTTGCGATAGGCATGGTCGCCGGAGCCGTCGTACCAGCTGGAAAAGCGATGCTCGCCCTCATACTGTTGACGCAACGCCTCCAACTGCTCGGCCTTGCGCAGCTGCCGCACTTGCGGCGCGAGATGGAAGATCTTGCCGATTTCCGGTTTTTGCAGCAGATCGAACAAGGTGGACAGATCGAGCAGCGGATCTTCCTCGATCAAGCCGAGCGCCGCCAGCGGACGGGCGGCCTCATGAGTGCTGCCGATCTCCGCATAGACCAATTTACTGGCGCGAAAGATGGTCCCCTTGCGCATCACCATACGCGCGAACAACGCGCGCGACGCCTGCGGCAGGGTAGGGAAGGACTGGAGGAAGCCGCGTTCCTCGTCGGTGAGAAGATCGTCATAGCGCTCGGCGATCCACGCCAGCACCAGCTGGAAGTTCTCCAGGTAGTAAAGCGGATTGTCGAGGACTTTGATCATTGCGGGCGATTAGCTGTATTTATATACAGTATATCGCGTTGCGGCGCGCTTGCACAGCAAAATCAACCCCGAAGGGGATGGGGTCAGACCCCTTCATGGGGTCTGACCCCGGTTGGCTGTGCGGGGTAAAGCTGGCGCCAACACCTGGCGCCGAGTTTAGCGCCTCTGGCTGACGGCCGGCTTGCCCCCTTTATTTCTTGGCGGCCTTGGCGGGTTTTGGGGTGTTCTGCTCGACGATCGCGCTGGCCTTGGCGATTTGCGTCTCCACCGCCTCCACCGCCTGCTTGGTGGCCTTGGTCACTTGTTCATAGCCGGCGAAGGCATTGTCGATCGCGGTCTTGACGATCTGCACCGCGTTCTCCGATCCCGGACGGACATTCTTGGTGACGTCGTAAATCAAGGCGCTCAAGTTGCTCTTGGCTTCGGCCACGTGGGCGTCGGCGGCGCGGGTGAATTCTTCACGGATCTCGGCGATGATGCCGCCCAGCTGCTGGTTGTACGCGGCGGCGCCCGCCAGGCCCGGCTGCACCTTGGCGGCGGCCAGCGACATCGCGGCCTTGGGATCCTTGGCCTGGCTGATTTCCTTGCCGGCGGCCAAGCCGTCTTCCATCTGCGATTTGGCGGTGGCCATGTTCAGCGCCACCACCTGTTCCACGCCTTGCACCGCTTTGCTGGTCAGCGCGTTGAACGTCTCAAGTTGAAATTCAAACAGTGCTTTGGTGGCGTTGGCGAATTGTTCGGGATTCGTAAACATACAGTCTCCTCATGGTGATATGGGATGTGGCTGGTGTCCGGTTGGTCCGTGTTGTTGTGGGGCCATTATTTAGCATTCACCGGCTTTTCGCAACGGCTATCTTTGTACGGTCCGTAGGCCTGCACCCAGCCCGGCCCTAACGGCGTTTGCGAACACACCAGCGCGCCGTCGATCTTGCTGCGCCATTTCCACCAGGGCGCGGGCCCGGCGACCAGGCCGCCGCAGCACAGCGAAAGAACAATAAGCGTCGGGATTTTTTTCATGATGCTCGATCCGGTCAGCGCGGCGCGACCTTGGGCAGGCGCATGGTGAAGCTGGCGCCTTTGCCCTCAAGGCTGCTCACTTCGATGTGGCCGCCCAGCACGCCGGTGACGATGTTGTGGGTGATGTACAGGCCCAGCCCGGAACCGCCGGAGCCGAGCCGCGTGGTGAAGAACGGGTCGTAGATGCGCGCCAGGTTGGCGGCCGGGATGCCGGCGCCGTTGTCGCTGACGGTAATGGCGATCTCGCCGTTGCCGCCGTCGTGCGCAATGATGGTGATGGCGCCGTCGCTGCGCCGGGCGTGGTCGAAGCCGTGCACCAGGCTGTTGTCGATCAGGTTGCTCAGCGCCTGCGTCAGCGGGCCGGGATAGCTGTCCATCTCCAGCCAGTGCTCGACGTCTTCGATCAGGTCCAGGCCGTGCCGGCGCACGTCGGCCTGCAGCGATTGCAGCAGCTCGGCGATCAGGTCGCCCAGCACGAAGCGGCTGCGCTGCGAGCCGGCGCTGTCGACCGCGATGCGTTTGAAACTGTCGACCAACGCGGCGGCGCGCTTCAGGTTGCGCAGCACCACCTCGTCGGCGCTGGCGGCTTCGTTCAGATACGCTTCCAGCACCGAGCGGCGCAGGCCGCCCTCCATGTCGCGCCGCAGCTCGGCGGTGCGCTCGCTCATGCTGCCGGCCATCATCAGGCTGTTGCCGATCGGCGTGTTGAGCTCGTGCGCGACGCCGGCCACCAGCGCGCCCAGCGCCGCCAGCTTGTCGCGCCGCACCAGCTCTTCCTGCGTCAGGCTGAGGTTGTCCAGCGCGGTGCTCAGTTCTTCGTTGACATGCTCGGCGTCCTCCTTGGCCTGGCGCAGTTCGGCGGTGCGCGCCGACACCAGTTCCTCCAGGTGCTCGCGGTGGCGCAGCAGCTCGTCCTCGCGCCGGGTGCGTGCGATGGCGATGCCGGCCAGGTGGGTGGCGGCGCTGATCAGGCGGCGGTCGTCCTCGGTCGGGCTGCGTACGTCCTTGTAGTACATGGCGAACGAGCCCAGCACCGTGTCCTGGTCGAGCAGGATCGGCATCGACCAGCAGGCGCGCAGGCCGTAGTGCAGCGCGACCTCGCGATACGACGCCCACAGCGGGTCGTTGAGGATGTCGCCGACCACCACGGTCTGCTTGCGGTGCATCGCGGTGCCGCAGGAGCCGGCCGTCGGTCCGATCGACAGGCCGTTCAGCGCGGCCAGGTAGTCGGCCGGCATGCTGGGACCGGCGGCGCTCTCGACGGTGACGCCGTCGGGATTAAGCAGCATCACGGTGCAAAAGCCGCCGTCCAGTTGCGCTTCGATCAGCAGCACCAGCCGTTCCAGCGTCTGCCTCAGCGGCGCGCCGCGCGCGATCATTTCCAGCAGTACGTTCTTGCCGTCGCGCAGCTCGGCGGCCAGCTTGCGCGCGGTCAGGTCGATGATGCGGACATGCATCAGGCGGTAGCCCGGGGTGTTCAGCGGCACCATGCGCAGATCGCAGGTCATCAGGCGGCCGGAGCTGTGCTTCATCGCCAGTTCGAACACTTGCATGTCGCCAGCCATGACCCGTTCGACATAGGCGTCGAACACTTGCCGCGAGTCGCGTCCGTCCGGCTGCAACGGCGGGCACAGCGATGGCAGGTCGGTCTGCACCAGCTCGGTCTCGGTCATGCCGAACAGCTGGCGCGTGCTGCGGTTCACGTCCAGCACCTTGCTGCTGCCGCGCTGGATCAGCAGGATGGAATCGGGCGAGCCCGACAGGATGGTGTGGTAGTTGACCTCCAGCGAGGCCATGGTCGGCGTGCCGGCGACGATAGGGGCGGGCGCGATCGCCTTCAGTTGCAGCAGGATTTTTTCCGCCATGTGTTCGGCGTCGAAATTCAACGGCAGGTAGGCGGCGGCGCCCGCGTCGACGGCGCGCTGGCGTTCATCTTCGCTGGGCTGGGCCGACAGCAGGAACACCGGCAGCACGCGTCCGCTGGCGCGCTTCAGGCGCTGGCACAGTTCCAGGCTGGCGCTGCCGGCCAGCGTCACGTCCAGCAGCGCCAGCGCGATATCGCCGCCGGCGGCGGCGGCCAGCGCCGCGTCGCCGCGGCTGACGGCGTGCAGTTGGTAATGGTAACGGGCCAGCGTGTCGCCGAGCGCGGCAAGATCGGATGCCGCGCTGGTGGCAATCAGGATGGTGCGCGGCTGATCGGAGGAGAACGGCGGCATCATTGTTGGCTGGTCCAATTCCGCATGCGGAGGTGGAGTTAGTGTATTACAAGAACGCCGCTTATGCAGCCCTCAGTTCTGACTCCTGTTGTGCTTGCTTAATCAGGGGGAAACTGTCCTCGATCCAATCGACCAGCACTTCCAGCCGCTCGGCCGCCTCGCGCCCCAGCGGCGTCAGGCTGTATTCGACGTGCGGCGGCACCACCTGGTGGGCGACGCGCAGCACCAGGCCGTCGTAGGCGAGGGCGTCCAGCGTCTGCGCCAGCATCTTCTCGCTGACGCCGCCGACCGCGCGCCGCAAGGCGCTGAAGCGGTGGGTGCCGTCCAGCAGCACCACCATCACCAGCACGCCCCAGCGGCTGGTGATGTGGCCCAGCACGATGCGCGACGGGCATTCCGCCGCCAGCACCTGGCCGCGTTGGGCGTCGTCGCGCCCGGCGATGGCGTTGCGCAGGGCTTTGCTGGATGTGTGTTCGCTCATGGGATGCTCCGTTTCATACTAACTAAAATGTATGTACTTACATTCCGTTAGTATAGCCTATATGATGGATTCCATCGCGCAGGAATGTGCCTGCGGAATTCAACCGAAAGGAAATATCATGATTATCGTTACGGGTGCCACCGGCCAACTGGGCCGTCTGACGATCGCCAGCCTGCTCAAGACCACCCCCGCCGCCCAGATCGTCGCCGCCGTGCGCGACGTCGCCAAGGCGGCCGACCTGGCCGCGCTGGGCGTGCAGGTGCGCCGCGCCGACTACACCGATCCGGCTTCGCTGGACGCGGCCTTGCAAGGCGCAAGCAAGGTGCTGTTGATTTCTTCCAACGATTTGGGGCAGCGCGTGCCGCAGCACCGCAACGTGATCGACGCCGCCGTCCGCGCCAAGGTCGCGCTGCTGGCCTACACCAGCGTGCTGCACGCCGACCGTTCGACGCTGTCGCTGGCCGCCGAGCACCGCGAGACCGAGCAGGCGATCCGCGCCTCGGGACTCCACTACAGCTTGCTGCGCAACGGCTGGTACATTGAGAACTACACCGGCACGCTGGGCGGTGCGGTGGCGCACGGCGCGCTGGCCGGCGGCGCGGGAGAAGGTCGCATCGCGGCCGCCGCGCGCGCGGAATACGCGGAAGCGGCGGCTGCGGTGCTGGCCAGCGCCGGTCCGGTCGAGCAGGTGTATGAGCTGGCGGGCGATACCGCTTTCACGCTGGCCGAGCTGGCTGCCGAAGTGGCGCGCCAGACCGGCAAGCCGCTGCCGTTCCATAATCTGTCGCAGACGGAATACCGGGAGATGCTGCTGGGGCTGGGATTGCCGGCGCCGCTGGCGGAGCTGATCGCCGATTCGGATGCGCAGGCCGCCAAGGGCGCGCTGGACGACAACAGCGGCACGCTGGGCAAGCTGATCGGCCATCCGACCATCGCGCTGGCCGCCGCCGTCAAAGCCGCGCCCTAATGAAAAAAGCCTCCATCGGGCTATCGCTCGATGGAGGCTTTTTTGCGGAATTCTGTGGTGCCCACGGAGGGACTCGAACCCCCACACCTTGCGGCACATGGACCTGAACCATGCGCGTCTACCAATTCCGCCACGTGGGCACTGTTACTGCTTTTCTCTGCGACGTGTTCTGCAACAGAGGCCCGAATCTTAAAGGACGCCCGCTCGGTCGTCAATAGTGATTTGGTGCTTTTGTGAAATTATTCCAGCATAATGGCGGTCTGATTAATATGAGATTGCCGTTTCATGCTTGCTTTGCATCGGACGCTGGCCGCAGCCGGCCTGCTTTTGTTGGCGCTTCACGTCCGTGCCGGCGAGACCATCACCCTGACCAGCGGCGAGTGGCAGCCCTATCTGTCGGCGCAAGCGCCGCACTATGGGCCCGTCTCGCGCATCGTCAGCGAGGCTTTCGCGCTGGAGGGCGTCACGGTCAACTATGTGTTCCGGCCGTGGAGCAGGGCATATCTGGAAGCGGTCAGCGGCGGCGCCAACGGCACCCTGGTCTGGAGCACCGCCGAGCGCGACAGCGATCGCATGCGCAGGTTTTATTTCAGCGACGTCGTGTTCGAAGGTAAGTCGGTATTTTTCTACCGTAAGGCGTTCCAATGGGATCGGCGGACGCTGGTCGGCGTGCGGCTGGGCGGCACCGCCGGCTATGACTATCTGTTCGACAGCGATCCGGCGATCACCATCGATCGCACCGCGCCCAGCGACGAGCTCAATTTCCGCAAGCTGGCGGCGGGGCGTTTCGATGTGTTCCCGGCCAACCTGGATTCGGGCCGCTACATCCTGCGCGAAGAGATGACGGCCGAGCAGGCCGCGCAGATCACCTGGGATCCCAAGCCCTACAACATCACGCCTTATCACCTGTTGCTGAACAAGAGTAATCCGTCCAGCCAGCGCTTGATGGTGGCATTTAACAAGGGACTGAAGCGGCTGAAGGACAGCGGCAAATATGCGGAATATATGCAGTCGCTGAAATAAGAAAAGCCTCCCGAGGGAGGCTTTTCTTGCGGAATTCTGTGGTGCCCACGGAGGGACTCGAACCCCCACACCTTGCGGCACATGGACCTGAACCATGCGCGTCTACCAATTCCGCCACGTGGGCACTGTTACTTCTTTGTTGCTTTTCTCTGTCGCGTGTTCCGCGTCAGAGGCCAGAACTATACGGGAGGGGTGCCGCAGCGTCAAGAGCGATGTGCTTCTTTTCTGAAAGATTTCCTGCTTGCTTGTTCGCCCGCACTTTCGTAAAGTGGTTCGCACATCTAAAAACCGGAGATGGCGATGGAGACGTTGAGCAACTGGTTTGATAGCCAGGGATTCATGCCGCACGGGCACTGCTTCCAGTGGATTCCCTCCATCCTGTGGACCAGCGTGATTTCCGACGCGCTGATCGCGCTGGCCTACCTCACCATTCCCATCACGCTGATCTACTTCATCCGCAAGCGACGCGACATGCCGTTCGACTGGATGTTCATCGCCTTCGGCGTGTTCATCCTGGCCTGCGGCGCTACCCACATCGCCGACATCTGGGTGGTGTGGTATCCCGATTATGTGCTGTCGGTCAGTCTCAAGGCGATCACCGCGGTGGCGTCGGTGGTGACCGCCGTGGTGCTGGTGCGGCTGGTGCCGGTCGCGCTGCGCATTCCCAGTCCGGCGCAACTGGCCGCCGTCAACGCCGAGCTGCGGCAGGTCAACGAGGAGCTGCGCGCCGCGATGGAGCGGGCCGAAGTGGCCAACCGCGCCAAGAGCGCCTTCCTCGCCGCGATGAGCCACGAGTTGCGCACGCCGCTCAACGCCATCCTCGGCTACACGCAAATCCTCAAGCGCGACAAGAGCCTGACCGCGCCGCAGCAGACCGGCATCAGCACCATCCAGCAGGGCGGTCAGCATCTGCTGGCGCTGATCAACGACGTGCTCGACCTGTCGCGGGTGGATGCCGGCAAGATGGAGTTCCATCCCAAGCCGGTGCGGCTGGGCGAGTTGCTGAGCGTGGTGGCCGACATCATGCGCGTGCGCGCCGAACAAAAGCATCTGCACTTCGAGCTGGAGCTGGTGGCCGGCCTGCCGATGGCGATCAGCGTCGACGAGACGCGCCTGCGCCAGGTGTTGCTGAATCTGCTGGGCAACGCGCTCAAGTTCACCGATCGCGGGTCGGTGCGCTTGCGGGTGGCGCCGCTGCCGGCCGGCGACGGCGTGGCGGCCGATACCGCGCGGCTGCGTTTCGAGGTGAGCGATTCCGGCATCGGCATCGCGCCCGATCACGTCGAAGCCATCTTCCGTCCGTTCGAGCAGGTCGGCGACGCCTCGCGCCGCGCCGGCGGCACCGGGCTGGGCCTGGCGATCAGCCGCCAGCTGGTGCAATTGATGGGCGGCGAGCTGCGAGTGGAAAGCACGCCGGGCAAGGGCAGCCGCTTCTGGTTCGACGTGTCGATGAAGGTGGTGGCGGAGCTGGTGGTGGCGCCGGCCGACGGCTCGCGCATCGCCACCGGTTACGTCGGTCCGCGCAAGACCATCCTGGTGGTGGACGACGTGGCGGCCAACCGCGCCTTGCTGCGCGACCTGTTGGGCGCGCTGGGCTTCAGCATGTTGGAGGCGGACAACGGCCAGGCCGCGTTGCGCCAGGCGGAGGCGGCCGCGCCGGACCTGGTGTTGCTGGACATGGTGATGCCGGACATGGATGGGATCGAAACCACGCGCCGCCTGCGGGCCGGCGCGCGCACGGCGCAGACGCCGGTGCTGATGATTTCCGCCAGTTCGACCCCGGAAGAGGAGGAGCGCTCGCTGGAGGTTGGCGCCAACGCCTTCCTGGCTAAGCCGGTCAACGAGCACGACCTGCTGCGCGAGATCCGCAACCAGCTCAAGCTGGAATGGACCGAATAATGAAAAAAGCCCCCATCGCGCTGTCGCTCGATGGAGGCTTTTTTGCGGAATTTGTGGTGCCCACGGAGGGACTCGAACCCCCACACCTTGCGGCACATGGACCTGAACCATGCGCGTCTACCAATTCCGCCACGTGGGCACTGATGCTACTTTACAACTCTGCTATTATAACGACGGGGAGAGTTTCGCGCCAGATGAACTTTCGTTCCATACTGCACATCAACCCTGTCTAGCAGTTTCCCGCTTTGCTTTCGTTTTTCAACGTTGTCGCTGCGAGAGACCAAGATTATAGATGAATCCTGAGCGATGTCAAATGCCCTTTGATGAAAAGTTCCAACTAACCGCGCCAAAGGCGGCGAATTGGTCAAGCAGGGCGTTTCCAAGTACACTACGCCTGTCGTCATGACATATATATGCACCTGACGAATTTGCCAGGCCGGATTTTCTCTGAAACTGTCAATAAATAACTATAGAAATACTTTTGAACCAATCTACCCACACCATTCCCAGCCGGGAGGAAATTCTCGGCATCTTCCGCAGCGCCAACGCGCCGCTTGACCTGCGCGCCCTGTCGAAAACGCTGAAGGTTGCGACCGAGGCGCAAGCCGTGCTGTCGCGCCGCCTGAACGCCATGCAACGCGACGGCCAGCTGGTCTCCGACGACAGCGGCCTGTTCTCGCTGGCGGCGGAAACCGGCTTCGTCGCCGGCCGCGTCAGCAGCCACCGCGACGGCTTCGGTTTCGTGATCCCGGACGAACCAGGCGAGGATCTGTTCCTGCCTGAAAAAGAAATGCAGAAAGTGCTGCATGGCGACCGCGTGCTGGCCAAAGTGATCGGCGTCGACCGTCGCGGCCGCCCGGAGGGCACCATCGTCGAGGTGGTCAGCCGCGCCAACACCCACATCATCGGCCGCCTGCTGAACGAAAACGGCGCCTGGATCGTGGCGCCGGAAGACAAGCGCATCGCCCAGGACATCATCATCGAAGGCTCGCTGGGCAAGGCCAAGTCGGGCCAGATCGTCAGCGTCGAGCTGACCGAGCAACCGATGCGCTTCAAGCAGCCGGTCGGCAAGATCGTTGAAGTGCTGGGCTCGCTGGACGACCCGGGCATGGAGATCGAAATCGCCGTGCGCAAGTTCGGCGTGCCGCACATCTTCTCCGACGCCGCGCTGAAGCAAGCCAACAAGCTGCCGGACTTCGTGCGCGACAGCGACCTGGCCGACCGCGTCGACCTGCGCGACGTGCCGCTGGTCACCATCGACGGCGAAGACGCGCGCGACTTCGATGACGCGGTCTACTGCGAACCGGTCAAGATCGGCCGCAGCAACGCCTTCCGCCTGATCGTCGCCATCGCCGACGTCAGCCACTACGTCAAGCCGAACGACGCGCTCGACACCGACGCGCTGGAGCGCAGCACCTCGGTCTACTTCCCGCGCCGCGTGATTCCGATGCTGCCGGAGAAGCTGTCCAACGGCCTGTGCTCGCTGAACCCGGCGGTCGACCGTTTGACGCTGGTGTGCGACGCCGTGATCACCGCCAAGGGCGAGGTCAAGGCGTACCAGTTCTACCCGGCCGTGATCCATTCGGCCGCGCGCCTGACCTACAGCGAAGTGGCCGACATCCTCGGCAACACCAAGGGCCCTGAAGCCGCGCGCCGTCAAGCCATCGTGCCGCACCTGCAGAACCTGTACGACGTGTACCAGGCGCTGCTGAAGGCGCGCACCTTGCGCGGCGCGATCGACTTCGAGACCACCGAGACCTACATCGTCTGCAATCCGTCGGGCAAGATCGAAAAGATCATCCCGCGCACCCGCAACGATGCGCACAAGCTGATCGAAGAATGCATGTTGACCGCCAACGTCTGCGCGGCCGACCTGCTGATCCGCCACAAGCACCCGGGCACCTACCGCATCCACGCCAGCCCGACCGCCGAGAAGCTGAAACAGGTCCGCACCTTCCTCAAGCAGGTCGGCCTGAACCTGAACGGCGGCGACAAGCCGTCGGCCGGCGACTACGCCGAGCTGATGAAGCAGGTCAAGCTGCGTCCGGACGCGTCGCTGCTGCAAACCATGCTGCTGCGTTCGATGCAGCAGGCGGTGTACTCGCCGGACAACATCGGCCACTTCGGCCTGGCGTACGAGGCGTATGCCCACTTCACCAGCCCGATCCGCCGCTATCCGGACTTGCTGACGCACCGCGCCATCAAGGCCATCCTGCTGGGCAAGAAGTACGAGCCGAAAGTGGCCGCCACCAGCATCTTGAACACCAACGTCTCCAACGCCACGCGCAAGCAGCAGGCCAAGGACAAGGCCGAAGGCAAGGAAAAGAAAGCCGTCGACCTGACCGTGTGGGACGCGCTGGGCGTGCACTGCTCGGCCAACGAACGCCGCGCCGACGAAGCGTCGCGCGACGTCGAAGCCTGGCTGAAGTGCTACTTCATGCAGGACAAGCTGGGCGAGGAATACACCGGCGTCATCACCGGCGTGACCACCTTCGGCATCTTCGTGCAGCTGGATCAGTTGTTCGTCGAAGGCCTGGTGCACGTCACCGACCTCGGCGCCGACTACTTCCAGTACGACGATGCGCGTCACGAACTGCGTGGCGAACGCAGCGGCAAGAAGTTCCAGCTGACCGACCGCGTCAGCGTGCAGGTGGTGCGCGTCGACCTGGAGTCGCGCAAGATCGACCTGCGCCTGGCCGGTGCCGACGCGCCGCCGCCGAAAGCCGACAAGTCGGACTCGCAGTCGAAAGACCGCAAGAGCAACATCAAGCCTGGTCCGGCCGTGCCGAAAGCGCAGCCTTCCAATACCGTCGCCGCCGCCAAGCCTGCGGGCAGGGCGCGTGGCGGCCGCAAGACTAATGCCGTGGCGAGTGCCGCGGTAGCACCCCGAGCAGCGAAGCCTGTCTCAAAAAGTAAAAAGAAGCGATAAATGAGTAAGAATAAAATGATTTTCGGGTTCCACGCGGTGACCTCGCGTTTGCGTCATGAGGCCTCATCCGTGGAAGAAATTTTCGTCGACATCGGCCGCGACGACCGTCGCATGAAAGACCTGGTGGCCAACGCCAAGGCCGCCGGCGTGCGCGTCATGCCGGTCGATTCGGCGCGGCTGGACAAGATCGTCGGCACCCGCCGGCACCAGGGCGTGATCGCGTTCGCGTCGCAGCTGTCGCTGGCGCGCAATCTGGATGAGCTGCTGGACGCCATCGACGGCCCGCCGCTGTTGCTGGTGCTGGACGGCATCACCGATCCGCACAACCTGGGCGCTTGCCTGCGCGTTGCCGACGGCGTCGGCGCCCACGCGGTGATCGTGCCGAAGGACCGCGCGGTCGGCCTGAACGCCACCGCCGCCAAGGTCGCCAGCGGCGCGGCCGAGACCGTGCCGTACATCACCGTCACCAATCTGGCGCGCACCTTGCGTGATCTGAAGGACCGCGACATCTGGCTGATCGGCACCTCGGACGACGGCGACAAGGGCTTGTACGAAGCCGACTTCACCGGCCCGACCGCGCTGGTGATGGGTTCGGAAGGCGAGGGCATGCGCCGCCTGACCCGCGAGACCTGCGACATGCTGGTCTCGATCCCGATGTTCGGCTCGGTGGAAAGCCTGAACGTCTCGGTCGCCTCCGGCGTCTGTCTGTACGAGGCGCGCCGCCAGCGTATCGCTAAAGACATCTAATTAGCGACGCACTCCCGGCGGCTCACTTTCGAGGGCCGCCGTTCTCCCTCCCAAGCAAGCCGCTTCCCAGCAACTCCCGACCGGATACGCTAACATTGGCGTTTCGGTTGTCATCCCCGTCATCCCATGTTCCACCACCTGCGCCAAGACATCAACAGCATCATCGAACGCGATCCCGCCGCCCGCAACGCCTGGGAGGTGCTGACCTGTTATCCGGGGCTGCAGGCGATCGTCATGCACCGCTGGGCCAGCTGGTGCTGGTGGCACAAGATGAAATGGCTGGGCCGCTTCATCTCCTACCTGGCGCGCATCGTCACCGGGATCGAGATCCACCCGGGCGCGACGATCGGGCGGCGCGTCTTCATCGACCACGGCTTCGGCGTGGTGATCGGCGAGACGGCCGAGGTGGGCGACGACTGCACCATCTACCAGGGCGTGACCTTGGGCGGCACCTCGCTGCACACGGGCACCAAGCGCCACCCGACCTTGGCGCGCGGCGTCATCGTCGGCGCCGGCGCCAAGGTGCTGGGCGGCTTCACGGTGGGCGAATACGCCAAGGTCGGCTCGAACGCGGTGCTGCTGAAGCCGGTGCCGGCGGGCGCGACGGCGGTCGGCAATCCGGCGCACATCGTGCAGAAGGATGTGGCGGCGGCCAGCGCCACCGCCAATCTGTTCTCCGCGTATGGCGTCACGCCGAACGGCGACGACCCGCTGTCGAAGGCGCTGCACGGGCTGATCAATCACGCCGTCAAGCAGGAAGAGCAGATCGAACGGATACTGGCCACGATGAAAGCGGCGGGCTTGCAATGTCAAGGCGTGCCCGAATGTGATAAATTGAATTCCGACCAACTGAACAAGCTCGTCGAATAAGGACTGCACATGGAAACAACGCCCGAAGGCGCAGAAATACTGGACCCGTTTGAAATCCGCGTCCTGGCCGTTTTGGCCGAAAAGGAAGCGCTCACGCCGGACAACTACCCGCTGTCGCTGAACGCGATCGTCAACGGCTGCAATCAATTGTCGAGCCGCGATCCGGTGATGTCGCTGTCGGAGGACACGGTGGCCGAAGTGCTGCAGCGTCTGATGCAGGGCAAGTACGTCAACGGCATCACCCAGGCCGGCGCGCGGGTCACCAAGTATGAGCACCGGATGCGCATCAAATGGTCGCTGGAGCAGGACAAGCTGGCGGTGCTGGCGATCCTGATGCTGCGCGGGCTGCAGACGGCGGGCGAAATCCGCACCCGCAGCGGGCGCGTGCACGAGTTCAAATCGGTGGCCGACGTCGAGCAGGCGCTGCAGTTCCTGATCGACAAATATCCGCCGTTGGTATCGCGGCTGGCGCTGGCGCCCGGCACGAAAGAGCCGCGCTACGGCCAGCTGCTGGGTGGCGAAGAAGCGCTGGCGCGCGAAGAGACCGCGGCCGGCCTGGGCGGCTCGGTCAATACGGGCGGGCAAGGCACGCGCATCGGCGCGCTGGAGCAGGAAGTGCAACAACTGCGCAGCCAGGTCGAAGACCTGACCGCCCAGTTCGCCGAGTTCCGCAAGCAGTTCGAATAACCGGTGTCAGTGCCGACATTCGGACATGCCGGAATTTCCCAACGCGGAAAAGTTCCCGCGATGTCCGAATGTCGGCACTGACACCTTTTATTGCAGCTCGATCAGCGCGTCGTTGGAGTAGCTCTTGTCGCCGATCGGCACCGAGTAGGATTTGCCGTCGTCGTCGACTTTGAGTTCGAGCCGGCGCTCGCCTTCCACCAGCGTGGCGCTGGTGATGGCGCGGTCGCCGCGCACGCTCAGGTTGAAGTCCTTGTAGCCGCACCAGTCGGTCGTCAGCGTCAGCGTGTTGATCATCGCGCGCAGCATGAACGGGATGTAGTTCTTCGCCACCCCCACCATCACCCGGCACTCCAGCCGGATATCGCCCAGCCGCCGCATGCCGTCCGGCACACCGGCGCTGCGCACCTCCGGACTCCAGCCGATGTAGCTCTTTTTCCGGTTCACCACCACGTCCGCGTTGTCGTCCTGCGCCGCTTCGTCGCGCGGCAGGATGAAGCGGCCGTCCGCCGCCAAAGGCAGCGTGATGTCGGTCTGCTTGCCGGACAGCCGCACCACCGCGCCGTCCAGCACGTCCGCCGGCGCTTTGCCTTTGCCGCGCAGACGGAAGCGGACTTCCGTCGCCGCCGGCGCCAGCGCGTGGTAGTCGTCGAAGGCGTCCAGCCCGGACAGCATGTAGCGGTAGGGCTGTAACTCCGGGCTGCGGGTGCCGTTGATGACCACCATCGATGGCGCGTCGGCTTCGGTGGTTTCGACCGCCTTGGTGCCGGCCGCTTCTTGCGCCCTGGACGGTTGGCAGATCAGGCCGGCCAGCAACAGCAGGGCGGCGATCCAGGCTTTGATGGCCGCCACTTGCTTAACCCTCTTCGCGGCGACGGCGCATCCACACCGCGACCGCGATCATCGCCACGCCGGCCGCGACGCCGATCCAGACGCTGACGCCGCCCAAGGTCGACCACGAGGCGTTGAAGATCGCGTCCGGCAACGCCAGTTTGTGCTCGTCGTGCGGCAGCGAGACGCTGTCCCTGCTGAACGCTAGCCACGAGCCAGGCACCACGCCCAGCAGGATGCGGTTGACCACCGAGGTGACGAACCAGCCGGCGTCGAGACCGAAGTGCAGCGCCTTCTCGGCCCACAGCAGCAGCAGCGACACCACCACCGGCGTGCCGACCGCCCACAGGAACACCTTGGAGCGCGCCATGCTCGACACCATCAGCAACCAGCCCACCGTCGGCAACGCCCACAGGATGTACACCGGCAGCAGCCCCACCAGCCGCAGCGGCGTCAGGTAGAAGTCCGGCGAGCCGAGCACGGCGCCGAACAGGTTGGTGCCGTGCGCCAGCAACAGCGCGCAGCCGGCCAGCAGCACCACCAGCGACAGCACCAGGCCGATGCCGATGGTGATCAGCGGCGCCACCACCACCGCCGTCAGCACCTTCGACAGCACCGTGGTCAGGTCCGACACCGGCAGCGATTTCCAGAACAGCAGGCTGCGGTCGGCGCGCTCGTCGTGCAGCGCGCCCAAACAGTAGAAGAACACCAGCAAACTCAGCACCATGAACACCGGCATCGCCGACGCCACATACGCCTGCGACATGGTCTCGGCGATGCGCAGACGCATCGCGCCTTCGATGGTGACTTTGCCCACCGACATCGCCTGGCCTTCGTCGTTGAACTGGATATTCTTGCCGAGGAAGATGGCGGCCAGCGCCAGGAAGCCCAGCAGCGAGGCGATCACGGTCGGCGCCCACACCAGCGAGCCCTTGTTTTCCCACAGCTCGCGCTTGATCAGCCATTTCATGGTTTTCATGCGTAGGTTCCTTTCATGGTGGCGACGAACAAATCGGCGACGCTGGGCGTGCGCAGTTCGCCGAAGGTCGACAGCTGGGCGCGGTGCACGCCGTCGAACAGCATGATCGCCTTGCCGAACACGGTGCGCTGGCTCAGCGGTTGCAGCGCGTTGGCGGCGGCGATGAATTGCGGCTCGACCATCACCTCGGTGAAGCGCTCGCCCACTTCATCCATCGACGCGGCCAGCGAGATCTTGCCGTCCTGGATGAACATCAGGTCGGTCAGGATGTGCTCGACTTCCTCGATCTGGTGGGTGGTGATCAGGATGGTCTTGTTCTCGTCGAAATAGTCTTCCAGCAGGTTCTGGTAGAACTGCTTGCGGTACAGGATGTCCAGTCCGAGCGTCGGCTCGTCCAGCACCAGCAGCTTGGCGTCGATCGCCATCACCAGCGCCAGGTGCAGCTGCACCACCATGCCCTTGGACATGGCCTTGACCTTCATGTCCGGGCTGAGCTTGGTGTTGGCGAGGTACTTTTCCGCTTTGCTGCGGTCGAAACGGGGATGCACGCCTTCCACAAAGGCGATCGCATCCTTGACTTTGAGCCAGCGCGGCAGGATGGCGACATCGGCGATGAAGCAGACGTCGTTCATCAGCGCCTCGCGCTGGGTGCGCGGATCCATGCCGAGCACCGACAGCTCGCCTTCGAACTGGGTCAGGCCCAGGATGGCTTTGAGCGTGGTGGTCTTGCCGGAACCGTTGGGGCCGATCAGGCCGATAATGCGGCCCGCCTCGACCGTGAAGCTGGCGCCGTCCAGCGCCGGCTTCTTGCCGTACTGCTTGCTCAGGTTGGACGCGGTGATGATGGCGCTCATGTCGCACCTCCAGGCGCGGCGGCGCGCAGCAGGGTTTCCAGCTCCAGGCCGAGGCGGCGGATGCGTTCCAGCATCGCCGGCCATTCTTCGCGCAGGAAGCGTTCGCGTTCGCTCGCCAGCAGTTTGTCGCGGGCGCCATCAGTGACGTACATACCAAGTCCCCTTCTTTTTTCCACCAGGGTTTCGTCCACCAGCTCCTGGTAGGCGCGTGAAACCGTGATCGGGTTGAGTTGATAATCGGCGGCGATCTGCCGCACGGAGGGCAGGGCGTCGCCCGGCTTGAGCAGGCCGTCGAGCATCATGCCGACCACCCGGTCCTTGAGCTGCCGATAAATCGGCGCATTGTCATTCCAGCCTATTGTGGACATACATGTGTACCCCTTGATCTGTGTTAATGAAGTGGTGTAGTAGTGAACTATAACACTAGGAATCAAAAAATCAAGCGGTTTATGCGAGTTGTTGTTTTAGCGACAGCGCGTTGGACAGCGCCGCGCCGGACGCGGTGTTGTCGAAGATGCACCAGGCGTCCTTGCCGGACAGGTAGGCCGCCACGCTGTCGAGGTAGGCGTCGTCATAGGAGGAGTAATACATGCGCGGGCTGCCGTGCAGCCTGGCATAGACCGCGCCGGAGGTCGGCACATACGGTGCGGGCTCGCGCGCCGGCGGATCGGCGATGACGCGGGTGATGCCGTGTGTTTGCAGCAGCGCGGTGGCGTCGTCGCCGAACCAGCCGCCGTGACGCGCCTCGCAGGCGATCATGCAGCCGAAGCGCGCCGTCAGCGTGGCGAAGAACGCATCCGCCACCGCGCGGTCCAGCCCCAGACTGGGCGGCAACTGTACCAATAAGCAGCCGAGCTTGTCGCCCAGCCCGGCCGACTGGTCGGCGAACGCTGCCAGCGGCTCGTCGACGCCGGCCAGGCGGGCGAAGTGTGTGATGCTGCGCGGCAGCTTGACCGAGAAACGAAAATCGGCCGGCACGCTGGTCGCCCAACGTTCGTAGGTCTGCGGCTGGTGCGGGCGGTAGAATGAGGAATTGATCTCCGCCGCGTTCAGTACCTGAGCGTAACGTTCCAGATGGCTGGCGCCAGCAGGAAAGCGCGCCGCCGAATCCCTGTCTATACTCCAGCCTGCGCAGCCTATCCGGGTGTGGTTCATAATATCGCGTTATGTTTTGGAAGAGTCAGATGATTAATATTAACCGTTATGCAAAATTCGCCGCGCCGCTGATGGCCCTGATCATGCTGGCCGCCTGCGCCACCTTGATCGGCCCGCGCCAGGTCGAGCTGCCGCAGGAGCGGCTGCAACGCGACCTGGACCGCAAGTTCCCGATCCATCACCGCGTGCTGGGCGTGTTCGACGTGGAGCTGAGTCAGCCCCGGCTCGCGGTGCTGGCGGACAGCGATCGCGTGGCGCTGAGCTTCGACCTGAACGTGACGCCGCTGCTGGCGCGCCAGACCTGGCATGGCAGCATGGCCATGTCCGGCCGGGTCAGGGTGGACAGCCTGCGCAACGCCGTCTATATCGCCGATGCCCACGTGGACCGCTTCGTGCTGGATAACATGGACGAGGGCAAGCAGAACCAGCTCACCAGCGTCGCCAACCTGCTCAGCGATAACATCATCAAGGATGTGCCGGTGCATACCTTCCGCGCGGAGGAACTGCGCTATGCCGGCGTGCAATTCGCGTTGACCAGCATCGATACCCGGCCCGGTGGCTTGGTCGCAAATTTACAACCGGTAAAGTAATCTCGGCTCGCGATCTGGCCGCCAAGCCTGTAAGATGGCCGCATCCCCCGATCCGAGACCCTTTGCATGCACCGTGATTTAGCCGTTAACATTGCCGCCGATATCGCCACCATTCAGTCGATCGAGGCGGTGCCCACCATCCTGGAGACGGTGGCCGCGATCACCGGTCTGCGCTTTGTTTGCGTGGCGCGGGTGACGGCCGACTCCTGGACCACTTGCGCCGTGCTCGACCGGCTGGCCTTCGGCCTCAATGTCGGCGACGGACTGGACGTGACCACCACGCTGTGCGAGGAAGTGCGCGACACCGGCAGCGCCGTGGTCATCGACAACGTCTCCACCGACGCCCGCTACCACGACCACCACACGCCCCGGATCTACGGCTTCCAGAGCTACATCTCGGTGCCGCTGTTCCGTCCCAACGGCGAATATTTCGGCACCCTGTGCGGGCTCGATCCGGTGGCGGCGAACCTGTCGGTGCCGGCCGTGACCAACAGCCTGGCGCTGTTCGCGCAACTGATCTCCAAGCAGCTGGAAACCGAACGCATCCTGGCCGACGCCCAACATGCGCTGCTTGGCGAGCTGGAATCTGCCGAGCTGCGCGAGCAATTCATCGCCGTGCTGGGCCACGATCTGCGCACGCCGCTGAGCTCGATCGTCAGCGGCGCCGAAGTGTTGCGCATGCTGGAGCTGCCGCCCAACGCGTTGCGGGTGGTGGATCGCATCGGCCGCAGCGCCTTGCGCATCTCCGGCCTGGTCGACGACGTGGTCGACTTCACGCGCGGCCGCATGGGCGGCGGCATCGCGCTGGCGCTCAAGCCGGAGCCGGCGCTGCAGGCCGCGTTCGAACAGGTGGTGGCCGAGTTGCGCGGCGCCTACCCGCAGCGCGAGATCGTCGCCGACATCCTCATCGTCGGAGCGGTGTTGTGCGATGCCGGCCGGCTGGCGCAGCTGATGTCCAATCTGGTCAAGAACGCGCTGGTGCACGGCGACCCGTCGCGCCCGGTATGGGTGCAAGCGCATCGCCGTGACGGCAAGCTTGAACTGATCGTCAGCAATGAGGGGTCGGCCATGACGCCGGAAACCATGGCCCAATTGTTCAAGCCGTTCTGGCGCGGCAATCCCGGTGTCGGCGGTCAAGGCCTGGGGCTGGGCCTGTTCATCGTGTCCGAAATCGCCCAGTCGCACGGCGGCGACATCGATGTGCTGTCGGCGGACAACCTGACTTCCTTTATTTTCACGCTGAAATAGCGCAGCTCGCGCCGCTGCGGCGCATTTCGTCGCATCGCGGCCCGCGCCGCAAGCGGGCGGGGCATAGTGGCTCCACCTTAACCACACCTGCGGAGCGCACCATGATTCAGCAAATCATTTCCCACACCCCCGTCTACGTCTGGGCCTTGCTCGCCTTCCTGCTGTATCGCGGCTACCTGGCCAGCCGCGACCGCGACATCACCTTGCAGAAGATGGCCATCATTCCCGGCGTGATGCTGGTGCTGGCGCTGTCCGGCTTGAACGGCCACGGCGCGCTGGGTGCGGGCGTCTGGGGCGTGTGGGCGATCGGGGTATTGGCCGGCATGGCGCTGATCTGGCGCATGACCAACGGCGACATCGCCATCGACCGCGCCGCCGGCACCATCCACCAGCGCGGCAGCTGGATGCCGCTGGCGATGATGATGGCGATCTTCTTGACCAAATACACGGTGGCGGTGGCGTCGGCGATGCATCCCGAGTTGCCGCACAGCCTGCCGTTCGCACTGGGTGTGACCGCGCTGTACGGCGTGTTCAACGGCGTGTTCCTCGGCCGCCTGGCGCGCTATGCCAGCGTGTGGCTGCGCCCGGCGGACGCGGTCGCCGCGTAATCCTTTACAATTCGCCTCACACTTTCATTGTTGGGGCGATTCATGGCAATCTTTGGTATCGGAATTCATGTTCTGGTGGCGTTGTTCTTTGCGATCCACGTGATTCGCAGCGGCCAGCAGATGTACTGGCTGATGATCCTGTTCATGTTTCCAGGTCTCGGCAGCGTGGTGTATTTCATCGCCATCTATTTGCCGAATTCTAAATTGCAGCACGGCGCGCGCAAAGCGGTGACGGTGGCCGCCAGGACGCTCGATCCGGGCCGCGATTTGCGCGAGGCGCGCGATGCCTACGAATACACTCCCACTGCGCAGAATCAGATGCGTCTGGCCAGCGCCTTGATGGAGGCGGGCGACGCCGACGAGGCGGCTGCTACCTATGAGGCTTGTCTGCAGGGTCCGTTCGCTGGCGACCTGGAGATCCGCTTCGGCGCGGCGCGCGCCACGTTGGCCTGCGGCCGCGCGGCGGCGGCGGTGACGCATCTGCAAACCATCCGCAACAGCGACGCCAATTTCCGGCCGGAGCAAGTGTCGCTGCTGCTGGCGCAGGCGCTGGCGGCGGCGGGCCGCAACGATGAGGCGAGGGCGGAGTTCGAGTTCGCGCTGAGCCGTTACAACAGCTTCACCGCGCAGGCGGAGTTTGCGATCTGGGCGGCGGGCGTCGGCGACACGGCCAAGGCCAACGCACTGCACGCCGAACTGCAGCGCACCATGGAGCGTTGGACCCGCCACACGCGCGATATCAACCAGCCGTTGATTCGGCGCTTGAACACGGCGATGGCCGGCGTGCAGCGCTAAGCGTTGCTGCCGGCGCCGGCGGCTCGGCGCGAGCTAGCCGATGGTCGCGCCGCTCAGGTCGTGGCGGGTGATGTTGCCTTGCGCGTCGATGGCGATCCAGCCGCCGCGTGGCGGGCTGGCGTCCGCCTCCCAGTCCGGCAGCACGTAACGGCGCTTGCCGTCGACCAGGTGCAGGGCGGGGCGGTGGGTGTGACCGTGGATCATGATGTCGGTGCCGGTCTGTTCGAACACCTCGGCGATCGCCTGCGGCGTCACGTCCATGATCTCGTAGGATTTATTGCCCTGTTCCTTGCGGCTGTCGGCGCGCAGGCCGGCGATGATGGCCTTGCGCTGCGCCAGCGGCATCGCGGTGAACTGGTGCTGCCACGCCGGCTGCCGCACCATGGCGCGGAATTCCTGGTATTTGGTGTCTTCGGTGCATTGGGCGTCGCCGTGCAGCACGACCACGCGCAGGCCCGCGATCTCGGCCACCCAGGTTTCCGGCAGCAGCATGACGTCGGTTGCCTCGGCGAACTTGGCGCCGACCAGGAAATCGCGGTTGCCGGCGATCCAATGGACGGTCACGCCCGCATCGCTGACGGCGCGCAGCGCGGCGATGATCTGCTGGTGGTAGGGATCGTCGATATCGTCGTCGCCGGCCCAGTATTCGAACAGGTCGCCGAGCAGGTACAGCTGCTGCGCGCGCCGCGCATGCCGTTCCAGGAAGTCGAAGAACGCCGCACTGGTGGCGGGATGCGCGGGCTGCAGGTGCAGATCTGAAATAAACAGCGCGCAGACCTGGTCCGCGCGCATGTTGTTTTGGTCCATTGATTAAGCAGCCAGTTCGATCTTCTCGATGATGACGTCTTCCGCCGGCACGTCGGCGAACATGCCGCTGCGGGTGGTCTTGACCTTCTTGATCGCGTCGGCGACTTCGGTGCCGGCGATGATCTTGCCGAAGACCGCGTAGCCCCAGCCGTCTTGGCCTGGGTAGTCCAGGAAGGAATTGTTTTTCACGTTAATGAAGAACTGGGCCGATGCCGAGTGCGGCGCCGAGGTGCGGGCCATGGCCAGCGTGTACGGTTCGTTTTTCAGGCCGTTCTTGGCTTCGTTTTCAACCGTGGCGTCGGCCGGCTTTTGCTTCATGCCTGGCTCGAAACCGCCGCCCTGGACCATGAAACCGTCGATAACGCGGTGGAAGATGGTGCCGTTGTAGTGACCGGCTTCCATGTAGGCCAGGAAGTTGGCGACCGATTTAGGGGCTTTTTCGTCGTTCAGTTCGACGGTCATGGCGCCGTGGTTGGTGGTGATGATTACGTTGGTCATTTTGTTATCCCGAAATGGTTAAAAGATACGGCAGGCCGCTATTTTACTGTTTTGGCTGGATCGGTGTCTTCAAAATCGTGGCGGACTTGATCACGATGGGAATCACCGGGATGTTCTGGAACATGCCCTTGTCGTCGACCAGCACGCCTTTGATCTTGTCGACCACTTCCTCGCCCTTGACGACCTTGCCGAACACCGCGTAGCCGAAGCCGTCGCGGCCGGGGTAGTTCAAGGCATCATTGTTCTCGACGTTGATGAAGAATTGCGAGGTGGCGGAATTCGGATCGCCGGTGCGCGCCATCGCCAGCGTGTATTTATTGTTCAGCAGGCCGTTTTGCGATTCGATCGGAATCGGCTTGTTGGTTTTTTTCTGCTTGAGCTTTTCATCGAAGCCGCCGGTCTGGATCATGAAGCCGTCGATCACGCGGTGGAAGATGGTGCCCTTGTAGAAGCCGGACTTGACGTAGCCGAGGAAGTTGTCGACCGACTTGGGCGCTTTTTCGCGGTCCAGTTCGACCACGATATCGCCCATCGACGTCTTGATCTCGACCTGCGGCGTGGCGGAGACGGGAGCGGCGGTTGGGGCCGCCAGCGCGGCGCCGGACAGGGCGAAACCGGCGAACATGGTCATCAATTTGGCGTACAGCGAGGGCTGAGTTTGTTGCATTGGTGCTTCCTCATGTAGATTTTATAAGTGTTGGAAAGAGTCCTGCTCGGCAAAATCCCGGATCAGATTGGGACTATGCTGTTTTTATCAATGCTATACTTGTTCCATTCTACCCCTTACGGTGGAAAGAAGAACATTACCGAGGGTCTGTCGGTCTCCACGGCAAACGATGAAATTCCAGGTGCGCACCCCAATCCTGTGCCGCGCCGGGTTATCGTATTGCCCGAGCCGCCGTGCCCTTATAAGAAAGAATACGCAAGAGTCCGATGAGCAATTTAAAGATCTACAACACGCTGGCGCGTGACAAGCAGACATTCGTCCCCATCGAAGCTGGCAAGGTCCGCATGTACGTTTGCGGCATGACCATCTACGACTACTGCCACATCGGCCACGCCCGTATGATGATGGCGTTCGACGTGATGTACCGCTGGCTGATGGCCTCCGGCTATGAAGTCACCTACGCCCGCAACATCACCGACATCGACGACAAGATCATCAAGCGCGCGGTCGAGAACGGCGAGACGATCTCGCAGCTGACCACCCGTTTCACGCGATACATGGACGAGGACACCGGCGCGCTGGGCATCCTGCCGGCCACGCTGGTGCCGCGCGCCACCGAATACGTTCCGCAGATGCTGGCGCTGATCGAGACGCTGGAATCGAAGGACCTGGCCTACCAGGGCGCCGACGGCGACGTCAACTACGCGGTGCGCAACTTCCCCAACTACGGCCGCCTGTCGGGCAAGTCGCTGGACGACCTGCGCGCCGGCGAGCGCGTCGACGTCAACACCGGCAAGCGCGATCCGCTGGACTTCGTGCTGTGGAAGGCGTCCAAGGAGTCCGAGCCGGACGAGGTGAAGTGGGATTCCAAGTGGGGCAAGGGCCGTCCGGGCTGGCACATCGAGTGCTCCGCGATGTGCTCGGCGTTGCTGGGCGAACACTTCGACATCCACGGCGGCGGCGCGGACCTGCAATTCCCGCACCATGAAAATGAGATCGCACAGTCGGAAGGCGCGTTCGGCCATCAGATGGTCAACTACTGGGTGCACAACGGCTTCGTGCGCGTGGATAACGAAAAGATGTCCAAATCGCTGGGCAACTTCTTCACCATCCGCGACGTGCTGAAGAAGTTCGACGCCGAGGTGATCCGCTTCTTCATCATGCGCGCCCACTACCGCAGCCCGCTGAACTACTCGGACGTGCACCTGGACGACGCCCGCGTCGCGCTGACCCGCCTGTACACGGCGCTGGACGGCGTGACCGGCGACGGCGCCGCGCTGGATTGGAGCGAGCCGCACGCGGTCCGCTTCGCCGAAGCGATGGACGACGACTTCAACACCCCGGTCGCGGTGGCGGTGCTGTTCGACCTGGTCAGCGAGCTGAACAAGTCGAAATCGCCGGCGCTGGCGCGCCAGCTCAAGGGCCTGGCCGACGTCATCGGCCTGCTGGGCCGTACGCCGCAGCAGTTCCTGCAGGCGGCGGTCGGCGGCGCCGACACGTCGGGCGATGCTGAAATCGTTGCCGCGATCGCCAAGCGGATCGAAGCCAAGAAGGCGCGCAACTTCGCCGAATCGGACAAGATCCGCGCCGATCTGCTGGCCGCCGGCATCGTTCTCGAAGACAAGCCCGACGGCACCACGAACTGGCGCCGCGCATAATGGTCACCGCCAAGGATAACGAGGGCGCAGGCGGCCCGGTATCGGCCGTTCCGGCGTACTGGGAAGAAGCCAAGATCGAGCTCATGAAGCGGGACCGCATCATGAAGAAACTGATCCCGCAATTTGGCGACCTGCACCTGGTCGGCCATGACGACCCGTTCACCACCTTGGCGCGTTCCATCGTCGGCCAGCAGGTGACCACCAAAGTGGCCGACGCTGCGTGGAAAAAGTTGCTTGTGGTTAGCCCTAAATGCACGCCGGCACAGATCATCAAGGCCGGCGCCGAGCAGTTGGCGGCCTGCGGCCTGTCCAAGCGCAAGACCGAATACATCCTCGACCTGGCCGACCACTTCAAGAACAAGCGCGTCCACACCAGCCAGTGGGACCAGATGGACGACGAGGCGGTGATCGCCGAGCTGGTGCAGATTCGCGGCATCGGCCGCTGGACCGCCGAGATGTTCCTGATCTTCAACCTGCTGCGGCCGAACGTGCTGCCGCTCGACGACCCCGGCCTGATCCAGGGCATCAGCCAGAATTACTTCTCCGGCGAGCCGGTGTCGCGCAGCGACGCGCGCGAGGTTTCCGCCAACTGGGAACCGTGGCGCACGGTCGCCACCTGGTACTTATGGCGTAGTCTTGATCCGGTTGCTGTAGAATAGATACTCTAATCGCTGAGCGAGGCATTTTCGTGCCCGCTTTGCTGAGAATAAACACGGAGCTACAATGACCAAAACAACTTTCCTCAATTTCGAGCAACCGATTGCTGAGCTCGATGGCAAGATCGAAGAGCTGCGCTTCGTCCAGGATGATTCGGCTGTCGACATCTCTGAGGAGATCGATCGTCTGGCCAAGAAGAGCCAGCAATTGACCAAGGATATCTACGCCAAGCTGACCCCTTGGCAGGTGGCGCAGATCGCCCGCCACCCGCAGCGTCCATACACGATGGACTATGTGAACGAGATCTTCACCGACTTCCACGAACTGCACGGCGACCGCACCTATGCGGACGATCTGTCGGTGGTCGGCGGCCTGGCGCGCTTCAACGGCCAGGCCTGCATGGTCATTGGTCACCAGAAGGGCCGCGACACGAAAGAGCGCGCGCTGCGCAACTTCGGCATGCCGAAACCTGAAGGCTACCGCAAGGCGATGCGCCTGATGAAGCTGGCCGAGAAGTTCGGCATTCCCGTGTTCACCTTCGTCGACACGCCGGGCGCGTTCCCGGGCATCGACGCCGAAGAGCGCGGCCAGTCGGAAGCGATCGGCCACAACCTGTACGTGATGGCGGAACTGAAAGTGCCGCTGATCGCCACCATCATCGGCGAAGGCGGCTCCGGCGGCGCGCTGGCGATCGCGGTCGGCGACGCGGTGCTGATGCTGCAATACTCGACCTACTCGGTGATTTCGCCGGAAGGTTGCGCCTCGATCCTGTGGAAGACCTCCGAGCGCGCGGCCGACGCCGCCGAAGCGCTGGGCCTGACCGCGCACCGCCTGAAGGCGATGGGTCTGATCGACAAGATCGTCAGCGAACCGCTGGGCGGCGCGCACCGCGATCCGAAACAGATGGCGACGCTGCTGAAGCGCGCGCTGGCCGATTCGCTGCGCCAGTTCCACGGCATGAAGACCAAGGACTTGCTGGAAGCCCGTCACGAGAAGCTGATGAGCTACGGTAAGTTCAAAGAGACCACGCCACAGGAATAAGACACTCAGCATGGATTCCCGCCTGCGCGGGAATGACGAGCCCGTCGTTCCCGCGAAAGCGGGAACCCATAGACACCAACCGGGGGCCCGCAAACGCGTCGCCCCCGGTTCGCATTTGGAGCAGCAATTGAAGAAGCAGCAAATCCCAAGCCTGATCACCACCTTTGAACGCGCCACCGACGCCGCCCTGCAGCGGGTGGCGGGCGAGGGCGCGCCGGCGCTGGCGATCGCCCTCAGCGGCGGCCTCGACTCGTCGGCGTTGCTGCACCTGGCGCACGGCTACGCGCAAACGCGCGGCGTGGCGCTGTACGCCTTCCACATCCACCACGGCATCAGCGCCAACGCCGACGCCTGGCTGGCGCACTGCGAGCAAGCCTGCGCCGCGCTCGGCGTGACCTTCGCCGCCCGCCGCGTCACCCTGGTGCGCAAGGAAAAGACCGGCACCGAAGAAGCCGCCCGCAAATCGCGCTACGCCGCGCTGGGTGCCCTGTGCGCCGAGCACGGCGTCAAGCTGCTGCTGACCGCGCACCACCAGGACGATCAGGCCGAGACCGTGCTGCTGCAACTGCTGCGCGGCTCCGGCCCGGCCGGCCTGTCCGGCATGGACGCCGCCAACGCCGCGCCCGAACTGCTGGGCAACCCCGAGCTGGTGATGGCGCGCCCGCTGCTGCCGGTGTCGCGCAAGCAGCTGGCCGCCTACGTGGCCGAGCACGCCATCGCCCACATCAACGACGAATCCAACGACGACCCGCGCTTCGCCCGCAACGCGCTGCGCCACAAGGTGATGCCGGCGCTGGCCGAGGCTTTCCCCGGCTTCCAGGAACGCTTCGCCCGTAGCGCCCAGCACGCGCAATCGGCGCAACGGCTGCTGACCGAGCTGGCCGAGCAGGATCTGGCGCTGTGCCTGGACGGCGACTGCATCGACATCGGCAAGCTGCGCACGCTCAGCACCGACCGCGCCAACAACCTGCTGCGCCACTGGTTCCAGCTGCGCCAGCTGCGCATGCCGAGCGCGGCGTGGCTGTCGGAAATGCTGGTGCAGCTGCTGGAAGCCCGCGACGGCGCGCAGCCGCTGATCACGCATCCGGACTGCCACGTGCGCCGCCACCGCGACCGCCTGCACATCACGCCCAAGCTGGCCGACCTGGAAGGCACGCGCGAGGACGAGTTCGACAAGGAACCGGGCACCTCGTTCAAATGGAATGGCGAGACCGAACTGGCATTCCCGGCCTACGGCGGCGTGCTGCACTTCGACCTCGCCGCCGAAGGCGAGCACGGCCTCGACGCCGACTGGTTGCGCACGCAGCAACTGCTGATCGAATTCCGCCGCGGCGGCGAACGCCTCAAGCCGGCGCACAACCGCCCGACGCGCGGCCTCAAGTACCACTACCAGGCGCTGGACATCCCGGCCTGGGAGCGCTCGCGGCTGCCCGTGGTCAGCGCGCCGAAGCAGTTGCTGTTCGCGGCCGGCATCGGCATGGACTGCAACAAGCTGGTCGACGGGGCGGGGCGGCTGCGGCTGCGTTGGCAGGCTGTATAGACAATATGCCGTATCTGCCGAATTTTGTATGTAGATATGTCTATTCGGTATGACATTATGAGTTTTTTGACTTGTTATTTTGCAGTGCGGCATGTAGAGTTTAGGGTTCCATTTACCTTTATTTGAGCGGAAAACTCTCTGTTATGGCTTTAATCGTGCACAAATATGGCGGTACGTCGATGGGTTCGACGGACCGTATCAAGAACGTGGCGCAGCGTGTCGCCAAGTGGCATGACGCCGGGCACCGCATCGTCGTCGTGCCATCGGCAATGTCGGGCGAGACCAACCGCCTGATCGCGCTGGCCAAGGAAATCCAGGCCCAGCCGGATCCACGCGAGCTCGACATGATCGCCTCGACCGGCGAGCAAGTGTCGGTCGGCCTGCTGTCGATGGCGCTGCTGGCGATCGGCAAGAAAGCCGTGTCCTACGCCGGCTGGCAAGTCGCGATTAAAACCGATTCCGCTTTCACCAAGGCCCGCATTCAATCGATCGACAACGAAAAGGTCAACCGCGACCTGGACGACGGCAAGATCGTCATCATCACCGGTTTCCAGGGCGTCGACGAGGGCGGCAACATCTCGACGCTGGGACGGGGCGGCTCGGACACCTCCGCCGTGGCGATCGCCGCCGCGATGAAGGCCGACGAATGCCTGATCTTCACCGACGTAGACGGCGTGTACACGACCGATCCGCGCGTGGTGTCGGAAGCGCGCCGGCTCAAGGCGATCACGTTTGAAGAAATGCTGGAACTGGCGTCGCTGGGCTCGAAAGTGCTGCAGACCCGTTCGGTCGAATTCGCCGGCAACTACCGCGTGCCGACGCGCGTGCTGTCGTCGCTGACCGACCCGATGCTGGACCTGGAAGTAGAAGCCAACTCCGGCACCCTGATTTCGTTTGAGGAAGATAAGAACATGGAACAAGCAGTCATCTCCGGCATCGCGTTCAACCGCGACGAAGCCAAAATCACCGTGCTGGGCGTGCCGGACCGTCCGGGCGTGGCCTACCACATCCTCGGCCCCGTGGCCGACGCCAATATCGAAGTCGACATGATCATACAGAATCAGTCGGTCGACGGTAAAACCGACTTCACGTTCACGGTCTCGCGCAACGACTACCAGCGCGCGATCGACGTGCTGAACGGCACCAAGGCCGAACTGGGCGCCGCCAGCGTCACCGGCGACGCCAAGGTGTCGAAGATCTCGGTGGTGGGCGTCGGCATGCGTTCGCACGTGGGCGTAGCGTCGCAGATGTTCCGCACCTTGTCGGAAGAGGGCATCAACATCATGATGATCTCGACCTCCGAGATCAAGATCTCGGTGCTGATCGACGAAAAGTATATGGAACTGGCGGTACGCGCGTTGCACAAAGCGTTCGAGCTGGAGAAAGCATAAATTTTCAAAAAAAACGGCCATGTTGCCTTGACCAATCCGGTCCTGGTCTATACTATGGCCGTCGTCTGCTCTAGCGTAGTTTGGTAGAGGAGACATAGTTGAGCAATCAGCTAGGAGACGTGGCCGAGTGGCCGAAGGCACATCCCTGCTAAGGATGCATACGGCTTATACCTGTATCGTGGGTTCGAATCCCACCGTCTCCGCCAGAACAACGAAAAAAGCCTCCCCTGCGGGAGGCTTTTTTCGTTGTTCTGGACGGAACGGTGGGATTCGAAGGATTTGCGCTTGCAAGCGCAAATCCCCTCCGAATCGCCCAACTGCTGGCGAAGCCAGCCCCGCGCGCCGAGGGCGCGCGACGCAAGCACACCAATAGCCTCATCACCCCCATCAAACAATCCCCCGCGATAGCGAGAATTATCTTGACTCGGCTAAATGCAATAATTAGAATTGCATTTAATCGAGCGGCACCCACCCAGCCGCTTCCCAATCCCAACACATTTAGGAGCTCCTCATGAAAACCGTCCTGATCACCGCCGCCGCCGGCGACACCGGCCGTCCAGCCGTAGCAAACCTGTTGAAGAAAGGCTTTCACGTCCGCGCCTTGGTACGCAAAGACGATGACCGCGCCCAAAAACTGCGCGACCTCGGCGCCGAAGTCATGATCGGCGACATGGCCAGCCTGCGCGACATGCGCATCGCCATGAACGGCGTGCAGATGGCGTATTTCTGCTACCCGGTGCAGGAAGGCCTGGTGGAAAACGCCGTGATCTTCGCCCAGGCCGCCAAGGAAGCCCAGCTGGAGCTGATCGTCAATATGTCGCACAAGCAATCGCGTCCACACGCCCGCAGCAAGGCGACCCAAAACCACTGGCTGAGCGAACAGATCTTCGAATGGTCAGGCATTCCATTCGTGCACCTGCGCGTCACATTCTTCGCCGAATGGCTGCTGTACATCTCCTCGCAGATCCGCTACGGCCGCTACCTGATGCCATACAACAAGGAAGGCCGTTTCGCGCCGCTGGCCGCCGCCGACACTGGCGCCATCATCGCCGGCATCATGGAAAACCCGGCGCCGTACGCGGGCAAGGCGCTGCCGCTGCACGGCCCGGTGGAATACAGCCACGAGGAACTGGCCGCCGAAGTGGGGCGCGTGCTGGGCAAGCCGCTGCCGTATGAACACGTGACCGTGTCGGTATTCCTGGAAGCCTTCGGCCTGCAGGACCAGACCGCGATGCGCAAGCATTTCGAAGCCGTCACCATCGACCAGCAGGAAGGCTTGCTGGCGGGCACCGATGACACCGGCCGCGCCATCCTGGGACGTCCGCTGACGACCGTCGAGGAGTTCATCAACCAGCACCGCTCGGCGTTCGAGCTGAGCTACGCATGAGCCGCCGGCCACCCTCTGAAAGCACCCCATGAACTCATTCCACCACTTGCAGTCGTATGCGCGGCCGTTGGCCGGCGCCCTGGCCTTGGCGGGCCTGATGACACTGGGCCTGGCGGGCTGCGATGACGCCAGCGGCAAGACGCAACCGGCCGCCGCGCCCGGCGCCATTGTTTCCGCCGCCGCCGTGATCGCCCGGCCGGTCACCGAGACCCAGGAGTTTTCGGGCCGCATGGAAGCCGTCGAGCGGGTCGACGTGCGCGCCCGCGTCGGCGGCTTCATCACCGAGGTCAACATCCGCCCGGGCGGCCTGGTCAAGAAAGGCGACCTGCTGTTCGTGATCGATCCGCGTCCCTACCAGGCGGAGCTGAACCGCGCCGAAGCGGCTGCCGCCGCCGCGCGCGCCAAAGTCGAGCTGGCGCGGATCGAGCTGACCCGCGCGGAAAAACTGCTGGCCGAGAAGGCCATTCCGCAGCGCGAACTGGACGCCAGCGCCGCCGGCTTCAAGGAGCTGGACGCCAACGCCCGTGCCGCCGAGGCGCAGGCCCAGAACGCCCGCCTGAACCTGAGCTACACCCGCGTCGGCGCGCCCATCGACGGCCGCGTCGGCAAGGCGGAGATCACGCTGGGTAATCTGATCGATCCGAGCGCGGCGCTGACGTCCATCGTCTCCGACGACCGCATCTACGCCAGCTTCGACGGCGACGAGGATACTTTCCTGCGCGTCGGCGCCGCCGCCCGCAAGGGCCAGGCCGTGACGGTCCGGATCGGCCTGGCCAACGAGAGCGGCTATCCGCACGAAGGCAAGCTGGAATTCGTCGACAACCAGCTGGACGCCCAGACCGGCGGCGTGCGCATGCGCGCCGTGTTCGCCAATGCCGACAAAGCGCTGGTACCCGGCCTGTTCGCCCGCGTGCAATTGCAAGGCGGCAACGGCACGGTGTACCAGAGCCAGGCCGTGATGATCAACGATCGCGCCATCGGCACCGACCAGAACCGCAAGTTCGTCTATGTGGTCGGCGTCGGCGGCAAGGCCGAGTACCGCCAGGTGACGCTGGGTCCGGTGATCGATGGCCTGCGGGTGGTGCGCAGCGGCCTGAATGTCGGCGAAAAGATCGTCGTCAACGGCCTGCCGCGGGTGCAACCGGGCGCGCCGCTGGCGCCGCATATGGTGGCGATGGACTTCAATCCCGAGACCTCGGCAAAGGGAGAATGATCATGAAATTTTCACGCTTCTTCATCGACAAGCCGATCTTCGCGGCGGTGTTGTCCATCATCATCTTCGTCGCCGGGCTGATCGCCTTGTTCAAGCTGCCCATCGCCGAGTATCCCGACGTGGTGCCGCCGGCCGTGGTGGTGCGGGCCCAGTATCCGGGCGCCGACTCCAAGGTCATCGCAGAAACCGTCGCCACGCCGCTTGAGCAGCAGATCAACGGCGTCGACAACATGCTCTATATGTCGTCGCAATCGACCGCCGACGGCAACCTGATCCTGACGGTGACGTTCAAGATCGGCACCAAGGTCGAGCAGGCCGAAAGCGACGTGCAGAACCGCGTCCAGCGCGCCTTGCCGCACTTGCCGGAAGAGGTGCGCCAGATCGGCGTCACCGCCATCAAGTCGACCTCCGCACTGACCATGGTGGTGCATCTGACCTCGCCCGAGGACAAGTATGATGAACAATACCTGCGCAACTACGCGGTGTTGAACATCAAGGACCAGCTGGCCCGCATCAACGGCATGGGCGCGGTCGACCTGTTCGGCTCGGGCGACTACGCGATGCGCATCTGGCTCGATCCGCACAAGATCGCCGCCCGCAACCTGACCACCACCGACGTGACCGACGCCATCCGCGAGCAGAACGTGCAGGTGGCCGGCGGCGCGCTGGGTGCGTCGCCCAGCAAGAACAGCCAGTTCCAGCTGTCGGTCAAGACCCAGGGCCGCCTGCAGACGCCTGAAGAATTCGGCAACATCATCGTCCGCACCGGCGCCGATGGCGCGCTGACCCGTCTCAAGGATGTGGCGCGGGTCGAACTGGGTGCCGACGCCTACAACCTGCGGGCGCTGCTGGACAACAAGCCGGCGGTGGCGATCGTCATCCGCGAGGCGCCGAATGCCAACGCGCTGCAACTGGCGGACGACGTGCGCGACAAGATGGAGCAGCTGAAAGCCGATTTCCCGCCCGGCCTGCAATACACGATCGCCTACGACACGACCCGTTTCGTGCATCAATCGATCGAGGCGGTGGTGCACACGCTGTTCGAAGCCATCGCGCTGGTGGTGCTGGTGGTGATCGTGTTCCTGCAAACCTGGCGCGCTTCGCTGATTCCGCTGCTGGCGGTGCCGGTGTCCATCGTCGGCACCTTCGCCGTCATGCTGGGCCTGGGCTTCTCGATCAACACGCTGACGCTGTTCGGCCTGGTGCTGGCGATCGGCATCGTGGTGGACGACGCGATCGTGGTGGTGGAGAACGTCGAGCGCAATATCGCCAACGGCCTGAGCCCGCGTGAGGCGACCGTGCAGGCCATGACGGAAGTCAGCGGTCCGATCATCGCCATCGCCCTGGTGCTGTGCGCCGTGTTCGTGCCGATCGCCTTCGTGCCGGGCTTGTCCGGCCAGTTCTACAAGCAATTTGCGCTGACCATCGCCATCTCGACCGTGATCTCCGCGTTCAGTTCGCTGACGCTGGCGCCGGCCTTGTCGGCCGTGCTGCTGAAACCGCACGATGCGCCGAAAGACATCCTGACCAAACTGATCGACAAGTTGTTCGGCCGCTTCTTCGCCGTCTTCAACCGGTTCTTCGGCCGCTCGTCGGTACGTTATGAAAACGGCGTCAAGGGAACGCTGCGCCGCAAGACGCTGTCGATCGGCGTCTACCTGCTGCTGGCGGTCAGCGCCGCGCTGATGTTCAAGCTGGTCCCCGCCGGTTTCGTGCCGCTGCAGGACAAGGGCTACCTGATCGACATCGCCCAGTTGCCGGACGCGTCGACGCTCGACCGTACCGACGACGTGATTCACCGCATGGGCAAGATCGGCGCCGAAGCGCCGGGCGTGCGCGTCGCGGTGCAATTCCCTGGCCTGTCGGTCAACGACTTCACCGCATCGCCGAGCGCCGGCATCCAGTTCAACAACCTGAAAGGGTTCGAGGAACGCACCAGCAAGGACTTGTCGGCGCAAGCCATCGCCGCCGACCTGAACCAGCGCATGTCGTCGGTGGAGGACGCATTCATCCTGGTTGTGCCGCCGGCGCCGGTGAACGGCCTGGGTACGCTGGGCGGCTTCAAGCTGATGATCGAGGATCGCGGCAATCTCGGCTACGACGCTTTGTACAAGGCCACGCAAGAACTGCAGGCCCGCGCCCGTCAGGCGCCTGAACTGGCCGGCGTGTTCTCCGGCTTCCAGATCAATGTGCCGCAGGTGTTCGCCGACATCGACCGCGACAAGGCCAAGCAACTGGGCGTGCCGTTGCAGACCATCTACCAGACGCTGCAGGTGAACCTGGGCTCGGTGTATGTCAACGACTTCAACCAGTTCGGCCGTACCTATCAGGTGCGGGTGCAAGCCGATGCGCAGTTCCGTTCGCATGTCGAAGATCTGACCAACCTGAAAGTGCGCAGCACCAAGGGCGACATGATTCCCTTGTCGTCGCTGATGCAGGTGACCGACAGCTACGGTCCGGAGCGCGTGCAGCGCTACAACGCCTACGTCGCCGCCGACCTTAACGGCGGTCCGGCGCCCGGCTATTCCTCCGGCCAGGCCCAGGCCGCGATCGAGAAGATCGCCAGGGAAGTGCTGCCGAAAGGGATCGCCTACGAGTTCACCGATCTTGCCTATCAGGACATCCTGGCCGGTAACACGATGTTCTATGTGTTCCCGCTGTGCGTGTTGCTGGTGTTCCTGGTGCTGGCCGCGCAGTATGAAAGCTGGACCTTGCCGCTGGCGGTGATCCTGATCGTGCCGATGTCGATCCTGTGCGCGCTGATCGGCGTCAAGCTGACCGGCGGCGACAACAACGTGTTCACGCAAATCGCACTGTTCGTACTGGTGGGTCTGGCGTCGAAGAACGCGATCCTGATCGTCGAGTTCGCCCGCGAACTGGAAGACTACGGCCGCACCATCGTCCAGGCCGCGCTGGAATCGAGCCGGCTGCGCCTGCGGCCGATCCTGATGACGTCGATCGCTTTCATCATGGGTGTGCTGCCGCTGGTGTTCTCGCATGGCCCCGGTTCGGAAATGCGGCATGCGATGGGTGTCGCGGTGTTCGGCGGGATGCTGGGGGTGACCTTCTTCGGTCTGTTCCTGACCCCGTTGTTCTATGTGCTGATGCGCAGTCTGGCCCAGCGCCTGTCGCGCAAGCCGGGCGTCGTGCCCGTCGCCGCGCCCGCCCTGGAAGGAGGCGTATAAATGAAACCGCACACCATCCTCAAACGCACCTCGGCGTCGCTGCTGGTCGCGTTCGCGCTGGCCGCTTGCGCCGCCCCGGAATTCAAGCAGCCGCCGATCGCGGTGCCGCAGGCTTACAAGGAAAGCCCGGCCATGACGGCCGCCGACGGCACCCGCTGGCAGCCGGCGCAAGCGGCCGAAGCGCAAGCGCGCGGCGCGTGGTGGCTGGCCTTCGACGATGCGGCGCTGACCGCGCTGGTCGATGAGGCCAGCGCCAACAACGCCGGCCTGGCGCAGGCGGCGGCGCGGCTGAAGCAGGCACGCGCCATCGCCGGCATCGCCGAGGCGGACCGGATTCCGCAAGTCGGCGTCAATGTCGGCGCGCAGCGCAGGCAGTCGTCGCCGGCGTCGCAGGGCCTGCCGGCCGGCACGCCGATGGCGCCGGCCACCATCTATCAGGCGCACCTGAGCGCCAGCTACGAGGTCGACCTGTTCGGCCGGGTCGCGTCCAACATCGGCGCGGCCCGCTCGGACGCGGCGGCGAGCGAGGCGACCTACCGTTCGGTGCTGCTGTCCTTGCAGGCCGACGTGGCGCAGACCTATTTCCGCCTGCGCGCCACCGACGCCGAGCTGGCCACGCTGGCACAGGCGGTCGGCCTGCGCCAGCAAAGCCTGCAGGTGAACCAGCGCCGTTTCGACCTTGGCGACATCGGCGAGTTCGATCTGTCGCGCGCCAGGACCGAGCTGGCCACCGCCCGCGCCGAAGCGATCGGCCTGCAACGGCGGCGCGCGCTCGACGAGCATGCGCTCGCGGTGCTGCTGGGCAGGCCAGCGGCGAACTTCGATGCGGCCGCGCGGCCGCTCGACACCATCGCGTCGTTGCCGCTGATCCCGGCCGGCTTGCCGTCGTCGCTGTTGCAGCGGCGGCCGGACGTGGTTAATGCCCAGCGCGCGATGGAGGCGGCCAACGCCCGTATCGGCGTGGCGCGCTCGGCCATGTTCCCGGCGCTGACGCTGAACGCGTCGGCGGGCGGGGAGGGCGGCGGTGTCGCCGATGTGTTCAAGTGGAGCGGCCGTTCCTGGCTGCTGGGCGCGCTGATGTCGATGCCGCTTATCGACGGCGGCCGCAACAGGAGCAACATCGCCCGCAGCGAAGCGATGCTGGAGGAGTCGGTGGCGGGCTACCGGCAGCGGGTGCTGGTGGCGTTCGCCGAGGTCGAGGACAATCTGGCCGGCCTGCGTATCCTGGCCGGGCAGGCGCAGCAGACCGACGAGGCGGTGGCCTCGGCGCGTCGGTCGGCGCAGCTGGCGCAACTGCTGTACGACGCCGGCCGCACCGGCTATCTGGACCTGCTGGAGGCGCAACGCAACCTCACCACGGTCGAGCGCAGCGCGGTGCAATTGCGCGGCGCACGCGCGGTCACCACGGTGGCGCTGGTTCGCGCGCTGGGCGGTGGCTGGGATGCGGTGGCGCCGCAACCCTCGGCGCCAATTTTAGGTAAGATGGCGGAAGTCAAATAACCGCACCGTGCCATGTCAGTCAACAACGTTCAATTCGCCGTCGCGTCGCACATCCTCACCGTGCTTGCCTACCGTAATGGTGGGCAAGCCACGTCGGCGGAACTGGCCGACAGCGTGCAAGCCCATCCCACTTTTGTCAGGAAGACCATCACCCGGCTGGCGAAAGCGGGCTTGCTGATCGCCACGCGCGGCGTCACCGGCGCGTGTCGGCTGGCGCGCGCGCCGGAACAAATCAGTCTGCTGGATATTTATCGCGCCAGCGAGGCGTCGCCGGTGTTCGCCGTGCACAGCTACCCGCCTCAGGACAGCTGCGTGGTCAGCCTGAACATCAAGGATGGGATGAACGACGTGCTGCGGCGCGCCTCGGCCGGGCTGGAGGAAAAGCTGGCGTCCATGACCTTGCGCGATCTGCTGGACGGTGTGCATCAGGCAGAGGCCAAGGCCGCATCGTAGGCGCGGCCTCGGCTGCCCCCGTCAGGCCGTCGGCGTCCTGATGGGTGCGGTCGGCACCACGGTTTGCACCAGGCCGGTATCGACGTCGTACACCATGCCGGTGATCTGGAGGTCGTCCGCGAAGTCGGGGTTGGCCTTCAACGCCGCCACGTCGACCGCGACCGAGGCGTAGGGATCGGTGATGGCCAGCGCGTCCAGCGCTTCGCCCTGCGCCACGCCCATGTGCCGCGCCAGCAGCGCGGGCGCGTGATGGTAGCAGCCGGCGATGCCGCACTTGGTGTGGTGCAGCACCACGAAGTTCCAGCCGGCGCCGATCGCTTCGCCGCCGACCTTCGACACCGTGCGCAGAATGGACATCGTTTCCAGCAGCGCCGGATTCACCCGGCCCCCCACATTGCGGATGATGGCGGCTTCGCCCGGCGCCAGCTTCAGCACGTCCATCGGATCGACGCGCGGATCGACGCAGCCCAGGATCAGGGTGCGGCGCGAGGGCAGGATCTTCATGTCGGCAGAGAAGGTGGTCGCGGCGAATTCGGCGTTGCGCTGGATCAGGGATGCGATGAATTCCATGTCGTTCCCCCTGGCTCAGGCGTGGGCGGCGCCGGCTTGCGGCAGGCGGGTGGACATCTGCGCTTGCAGGCCTTTGGGATTGGCCACGAAGGCGTCGTGAATGGCGCGGGTCTGCGCGCCGGCCACCACCTCGTCGCTGACGCCGGACTGGACCGCGTCCAGCGCGTCGCCGACCACTTCCTGCGGCGTCATGCGCGGCTCGGGCAGGGCGGCGCCCATCGAGGTTTCCGTTTGCACCGCCAGCACGCCGAGCACCTGCGTGCCTTGCGCGGCCAGCTCGGCGCGCAGACTGCGCGTCAGCGCCAGCGCTGCGGCCTTGGAGGCCGAATAGGTGCCGGCCATCGGCAGCGTCACCAGCGACAGCATCGACAACATGTTGACGATGGCGCCGCCGTTTTTCGCCAGCACCGGCGCGAAGGCGCGCGACAGCGCGAGCGGGCCGAAGTAGTTGACCTCCATCTCCCGCCGCGCCGCATCAGTGCCGGACGCGGAGATGGCGCCATCGAAGGCCGCGAAACCGGCGTTGTTGATCAGCAGGGTGACGTCGGACGCGACCTTGGCGGCTGCGGCCACCTGGTCCGGGTCGGTGACGTCGAGCGGCAGCGGCACCAGGCGCGGACCGCCGGCCAGCAGCAGTTCCCGCAGCGCGGCGGTGTCGCGCGCGGCGACATAGATTTTCGCCGCGCCGCGCGCCAGCAGTTCGGTGACGAAGGCGTGGCCGATGCCGCGATTGGCGCCGGTGACGAGGACGATGGAATGTTCGATGTTCATGATGGATGTGCTTTCCGTGGGATGGGACTGAAAGGGAGTATTGCGAAACCGGATTCAGTATTGCCCACGCCATCCGGATGCGGTAGCCGCCGATTCGGGCTAACACTTATCCTGGCACAGCATCAGTGGGATCAGAGCGGCTGCAGCTGGTCGCGGGCGAACTCGGCCTCGATGAAGGCGACGAAGCTGCGCGCCGCCATGCGCGTGGCCCGGCCCATGGGGAAATAGGCGTGCACTGGCAGATCGACCATTTTCCAGTCCGGCAGCAGCCGCACCAATGCGCCGCTGCCCACGTCCGCGCGGCAGGCCCAGGACGTGGTGGAGACGATGCCCAGCCCGGCGCTGGCCGCCGCCAGCGCGCCGGCGGTGTCGTTGACCGAGATCTGCGGCCGCAGGTCGACCGATTCCTGCTTGCCGTCGCGTTCGAATTGCCACGAGGTCGCATGCGCGCCCGCCGGGCCGCCGACGATGCGGTGGCGCAGGATATCCTCCGGCACCAGCGGCGTGCCGTGGCGCGCCAGATAAGCCGGCGACGCGGCCACCACCCGTTGCATGGTGCCGATCAGGCGGGCGGTGCCGGACAGGTCTGGCAGCGGACCGACGCGGATGCCGACATCGACCGCCTCGCGGATCATGTCCTGGCGTTTGTCGTCGAGCATCACCTCGATCTGCAACTTGGGATGGCTTTCGGTGAACGCCGCCATGCGCGGCAGCACCACCCGGATCGCCAGCGTGGACGGCATGGCGATGCGCAGCGTGCCGCGCAGCTCGCCGGTTTCGCGGATGCTGTTCTCGGCGTCCTCCAGCGAGGCCAGGATGGATTCGATGCGGGAGAGGAATTCCATGCCGGCCTCGGTCGGCACCACGGCGCGGGTGGTGCGCGCCAGCAGACGTGCGCCGAGCGCGGCTTCAAGCTCGGCGATCATGCGCGAAACCTGCGACTGCGCCAGCCCGCACTCGCGGGCGGCGGCGGAAAAGCTGCCCAGCCGCGCCACGCGGGAGTACAGCTTGTAGGTTTGAACGTCCGTCAATGTGCCCCCGTGGCGTCGATTAATGCTGTTGGAAGATCAATCCTAGCATGATATGCGCGACGCCGGCGGGGGCTGCGGGCTTAGCCGGCCGTGGCGTTGAGCACGCCGATGTTGGCCTGGGCGAACTCGCCGACCGTCATCGAGCGCCTGCCGGTCAGCGTTTCGATGTTGTTGTCGGCGCCGGACATGCGGCCGACGTGGTAGTCCGCCATCGCGCCGCGCAGGTGCTGGACGATGTAGGCCGGCACGCCCATCGCTTCGATCGACGCGCAATACTCGTCGATCGGCAGGTCCTGGTGCACGATCTTGCGGCCCAGCGCCACGCTCAGTTCGGCGGCCATTTGTTCATGGTCCATCTCGGTCGGACCGGACAGGTTGATGGTCTTGCCGATGTGGGCCTCGGGCGCCTTGAGGATGGCGGCGATGGCGCGGCCCTGGTCGGCGGCGGCGATCGGCGAGTGGCGGCCCTTGCCGGTCGGCATGCGCAGTATCCCTTGCTGCAGGAACGGCAGCTGCCATGGATACATCAGCCATTCCAGGAAGTAGGTCGGGCGCAGATGGATCACCGGTACGCCGGACCAGTTGAAGATTTCCTCGCCGAGGAAGGTGTCGCGGCAGGAATCGCTTTCCGACTCGCGGTTGGCGGAGCGCTGCGACAGGTTCAGCACCGCCTGGACGCCGTTTTCCTTGGCCGCCTGGGCGAAGTAGGCGGTGGCCTGGATCTGGCCGGGGGCGACCGGATAGACGAAGTAGGCGGCGTCGACGCCTTTCATGGCGGCGCTGATCGAGTTCAGGTCGAGGATGTCGCCCACCACCACTTCGGCGCCTAGCGCGGCCAGCGCGTCGGAGCGGGCATCGATCTTGCGCACCAGGGCGCGCACTTGCAGGCCCAGGGCCAGGGATTCCTTGACGGCCGAACGGCCGGTGTCGCCGGTTGCGCCGGAGATCAGTACTTTGGTGATCATGATAGTTCCTTTTTTCAGAGATGGAGAGAGTGCTGTTTATGCTGCGATGTAGCGTTCGGCGACGGTGCCGTTCATCATGCCTTTGACCAGATTGACGCGGCTGTCCTGGAAAGCGTCCCAGACGGCGCTATCGGACAGCGAGGGCAATACCCACTGTTCGCCCTTGTCGAGGCCGATCAACGCCGCCGCCACAAGGTCGTCCGCCTTCATCACCGCCTTGGCCGGCAGGTTTTCGTGCGAAAAGCCGGCTTGCAGCCAGAACGGTGTGGCGGTGGCGGGCGGCGCGACCACCTGCACCAGCACGCCTTTTTCCTGCAGTTCCGCCTGCAACGATTGCGACAGCGCCACGACGTAGGCCTTGGAAGCGTTGTAGACGTTGAATTCGGCCCAAGGGCGGAACGCCAGCACGGAAGCGAAATTGACGATGGTGCCCTTGCCGGCGGCGGCGAAACGCGGCGCCACGGCATGGCACAGCTGGGTGAAGGCGCTGATGTTGACCGCGATGGTCTGAGCGATTTTGCCGCCGCTGATCTGGGTGAACGGGCTGAACTGCGCCACGCCCGCCAGGTTGGCCAGCAGCGTGATGGAGCTATCGGCGCCGAGGCGTTGCACCAGCTGGGCGAGTTGGGCGGCGTCCGCCAGGTCCAGCGCGGCGATTTCGACCGAGCGGCCGGTGGCGGCGACGATCTCGTCGGCCAGGGTTTGCAGCGTGGCCTGGGTGCGGCCGACCAGCAGCAGGTCATAGCCGCGCCGGGCCAGGCCCAGCGAATAAGCCTTGCCGACGCCGCCGGCCGCGCCGGTCACCACTGCGATATTGCGATTGTTTGCTTGGTTCATGTCTGACTCCTGAAGTAGGGAAAGGTGGAGAAGCTGAGATCCAGTATCGGGGATAGGCGGGCGGTGCGGTAGCCGTCCAAATCGGCTTACACTTATCTCGAACGAGCATCAATGGAGGGAGGGCGGCTTGACCAAACGGAGGCGGGGCTTTACTATAGCGGTCGTCCCATCCCGCGCGGCAACGTTGCGGGAAAAGACAATAGTTGAGAGATCGACTAGGAGACGTGGCCGAGTGGCCGAAGGCACATCCCTGCTAAGGATGCATACGGCTTATACCTGTATCGTGGGTTCGAATCCCACCGTCTCCGCCAGAACATTGTCCAGTTAGCTAGATGGACGTCAAGCAAGCCGCGTCCCGGAACGCAATGTCACGCCTATTTGCCGGGACTGGCCACCAGAGCCAGCATGGCTTGCAGATTTTTCTCTCGCAGCTGTGAATTAGGATGCTGGTCGCCCAGGTTGCCCATTTTTCCCACATTTTGTACCCAGGTATCGATCTGGTTGGGAGTCATGCTCGCCGAAGTCGCCGGCCCGAGGCTATCCTGGAACGCGCGTATGACTTGGGTCAGACGCCGAGGTTCCTGGAATACATCGTGCAGGATGCGTACCGCGCAGGCATCGGCCTGCAACTCTTGATTCTCCGAAAAGGTGACGAAGCGTTGCATGATGTCATTGGTGTACACCAGTAGCCCATCGGGCTGCTGCTGCGCGGTCGCGATTATTTTGCGCAAGCCATCGACGCTGTCGATGCTATCCGTCAAGCGGGCCTGGACGGCTCGCGTTTCATGACGCTGCAAGATATGGGAAAGTTCATGTGCCAATGCGAAATACGCTTTGTCGGGTATCGGCACCGGCTTCACCAGGTCCAGGTCGATGTGGATGATGCCGCCTGGGAGAGCTTGGGCGTTGCCGTTTGAAGCGCGCATTACATAGATTTCGAAACGGTACGGGGTCGGTTCCTTGATCTGCTTGGTCAGTTCCGCCAGCAATGCCTTGGACTGTAATATCGGCTTATTTTTTTCGCGTTTTGCATCCAGAATTTTTCCGGTGAGTTCCATATGCTCGTGTTCGCCGAGCAGCCGTTCCGCGTCCATCGGCAACCAGTTCATGGTCTTGCCGGCCTTGCGTATGGTACCCAACTGATCCGTCGCGTCGCCACTGAAATTGCTGTGTAATTTCAGCTGCATTATCTCCCAGCCCATCCCGGTGAGCGATTGCAAGTTATCCGTAATGCCAAACGGCGCGACCAAGGTCTTGCACATGGGATCGAACACCACAGCAGCGTGCTGCGCACCGGTAGGTATGTCTTTCGATTGCAGAACCTTGCTCACGTTGCCATCGCCGAGCCCACCAGCACAACCCAGCATTAGCGCTGCGGTCCCCGCAGCCAATGCGAGACGAATGCGTTGCCGCGATCTCATATTTGCCTCCATTTGAAATGTCTGTTCCTAGAGATTGAGCATGCGGCGCAACTGCAAGAAAATTCGGTCGCGATCCGAATAAAGATCGGAATCGTCATAGATGGCCGCTTCGTAAAATAGCTTTGACACGCTGTCGAGTGACTGTGCATCCAGGCCCGCCAGTTTTTGCATGACGATGTCGCGCTCACCCGCCGCGACCAGGTGAAATTGACCGCGATAGGTCTGCCTGTCTGTGGTCAATGTCCATACAAAAACAGCGTGCTCGTCGTAAGTCCCTACCGGCACCTCCAGCGTCGCGGGCGGTGCGGCGGAGTTGATCAGCTCCTTGTTGTCCACCAGCAGTTTGAACGCGCGGATCTGCTCCCCGCTGACAGCGGCAAAGTCGAAGTGCACGACGCCGCCGCTACCGAGCACGTCGCCGCCAGGCAATCCGGCCGGAGTTTCGGTATTGAGTTTCAATCCGCCCTTCTTGTCGGTCGAGACCATCAGGTTCCATGCATCAAACAGGGTCTGAGCAGTGAAGCCGGACACCAGTCGGCATGGATCGGTTTTCATCAACGCACGGGCAGCCTGCGCCAGTGCCGCCGACGTTTCGCTTCGAGGCAATTTGCGCGGTGCGCAGTCGCTCTCGGCGGACGCGGCGCCCGCCACCATCGAGAAGATCAGAAACCACTTTTGAGGGGACATGCTAGGCTCCGTGCGATTGTTCGAAGTGTGCTGCGGTGGCAATCCATAACGCATACGCCGTCAGTAGCCAGAAGGTGTACTGCCGTATGATGTAAATGGCCACGCCCAATTTTTCACCGGCGCTTCTCGGATGGGTGCGGATGCCAATCCAGCTCAGCGGCGTGCGCCCGCCTTCCGTTTCCATCGTTTTCTTGAAACGTTTCGGCATGGACAGGCCCTGAACCAAGCCGACAAGCAACATGCTGTAAGTACACACCAGCAGCCAAAAAAATAACCACGTTATGCGATAGGTGAACGTCAAATGCAGCGCTCTTTGTATCAGCGGCACCAGGCCAACACTCAAGACCAGGCAGACCCAGGGTGTGGCCCAGGCACGCGCTGACGGTTCCGAATGTTCGCGGCTGTAGCTTACCGATAAAAATCGGTCCGCCATCACGGCTAGCAACGCCGGAAGCGCAATGATTCTTATGTCCTTCCACAACGCTTCGTACCAGGCAAAATTCGGGTAGTCAGCTGGCGAGGGCAGGGCTATCACAGCCAACAGCAGTCCAACATGGACCAGCGTCAGGGAAAAGAATTTGCCCGGCACCGTCGGAGCCGGAAAATGGGCGCCATTGATATGCTCCATGGCGGCAAGAGGTCCGGAGCTGAAGCCGTCGAACAGCATGCTGATGGCGATGAGTAGGGGCGCAATGAGGATGCCGGCGCTGAACAAGTCGGATGCCAGCAAAAAAAAGCCGAGCACCATCAAGGTATAGAACAGCACAAACAGGCACACCATCATGGACGAATATTCGCGGCGCAGGCCTACCATTCTTAGCCGACAGTAAGCGTACTTGCGCCAAAATATGGTGATGCCGATGGCGAACACGAAAGCGATCAATACATCAAAATAGAATCTGAGCAGGTGGTGTGGTTGCGCGACCTCGTCTTTCAGCGTCACCAATTTTGCCGCATGCACTGCCACGCCTGGCAATTCTCTTATCGCAGTACGGTAGCTATCGAGGCCATTGCCATAATCGCCGCCGAAAAAAACGTCGTGTCCCGTTAATTTTTGTAGTTGCGCAAACTCGGGCGCATACATTGACAGGTGGATTACCTGTTTCTGAAACTGACTGAAGTTAACCGCGTGCAGCGCCGCTTCCTGTTCCGGCTTTGGTGGTGGATGAGGTGGGGATGGCAGCAACCATCTCAAACCGCCCGCCGTCGTCTGGATATCGCGGCAGATGTTTGCGTTGCGCAAGCGCTGGTCGTGGCTGGGCCGGAAAACGAGCTCTTCCAGACTATTGGGCTCGCGATAGGTGCTCACCACCATGCCGATGGACTGATGGATGGATCCATCACCGAATACGGCGTGTCGTTCACAGCGTGCCCGCATCCAGTTGAGCGTCAGCTCGAATCGTTTGACGTCGGACGGTCCACCATCGGCGGTAGCCGGGATCACCGGAAATGGCAGCAGCAGCACGAGTATTGGTGCAAACTCGTCCAGGATCTCGTTGAGCTTGGTCTGGCATTTAATCAAATGCTCGTCGCTTGCCGTGAGGACTGAGCCGGTCAACGCGGGTGACAAGTCGAAATCAACCGTCAAGGTCCTGGGTTTTAGCAGAGCCAACTGCCGGATATCGTCGGCGAGTTCGCAGCGGTTCAGCGGTGTGCGTTCCAAATACCGTTCGCGCCAGCCCAGCTCATTCAAATAAATCAAAATGGCATTGTTGCCGGGAATCTCTTGCACCGCTGAAAATTCTTGTAAAGACGGTTCAGATGCGGGGACATGCAGACTGAGATTGGCGACAACCACCAAGGAGAGCTGGGTCAGAAAATGCAGCGCGCCGAAATGCTCGGCAATGACGGCGATGGCGGCCGGCACCAGCATGACCGGCAGATCCTCTTTCATCAAGTGTGCCAACCATCGCGGCACACGCGCCGCACGATCAAGGAAGTGGCGTATCCGGCTGTAGCTTGCGGCTTTCCATCCTCGCATGACCGATTTCCTCCATCGAACGCCACCGGACCATCCATGGCCGCGAACTTTGCACCGAATCGGCATTTCGCCGATTACGGAAGGTTCTTTGTCGCTAGGATTTGGTTACTGAACATTATTTTGACTGCAAAATTACCAACGTATCGCTGCGCAGCCCGGAACTGTTTGATGATAATCATTCAATGCGCTTTTATTGGGTGGGTTGACTATCGCCGCCAACACCGGACTTCGGCGATTGTTCAGTCATCCTTGTAGAGACCGGCAAAGCGGATGCCGAAGAACATCAGATACGCGTAGCACGCCGCCGGCACCCAGAACGAGTGCTGCACGCCGACCGCGTCTGCCAGGAAGCCTTGGCCGAAGGGGATGACGGCGCCGCCGACGATGGCCATGCACAGCAGCCCGGAGCCGCGTCCGGTCAGCGGGCCGAGCTTGTGCAGGGCCATGCTGAAAATCACCGGGAACATGATGGAGTTGCACAGGCCGACCGCGATGATGGCCCAGAACGCCAGTGCGCCGCCGGCGTGGATGGCGGTGACGATCAGTGCGATCGAGCAGCCGGCGTTGTGGTTGGCGGCCACCTGCAACAGGTTCATGCCACAGGCCAGCACAAAGAAGGCGAACAGGAATAGGGCGTAACCGCTGGTGTCGGCCAGGTACAACAGCGCGCAGCCGCTGGCGGCGATCAGCAGTCCCGCGACGGCGCCGTGTTGATAGCCGTTTTCGCTTGACCAGCATGCCGGCCGGCACCGAGGCGCCGAAGCAGGCCCGAAGAAGATATGTCGACGAGCACGCGGCTCATCAGGCGTGCTCTGCGCTGCTTGGCTGATCATCCCATCAATCGGCTTAACACCCGGACCAGGTCGATTTGTCGAGTGAATCCGGTCTTGGACAGCAGACCACGCACTTGGCTGCGCACCGTGTTGAGCGAGATGTTACGCATTTCCGAGATCTGCTCCAGCGACCAGCCTTCTACCAGCATCGCCGCGAGGCGTCGTTCCGCGCCGCTGAGGCCGAACAGTTCGGCGGCACGAGCGATGACCTCCTTGGTATCGTCGCGCGGCAGATCCACCATCAACATGAAGTGCCGGTCGTCCTGCCAACCGATATAGCTCTCTTCTTCAACCGGCAGCGGCAATAGCACGCCACGTAACAGCAAACCAGGTTCCGCTGTCTGCACCAGCAGGTGCACAGGTCGCCTGCTTGCGCGGCAGGCTGCCAACGCGTCTTCGAATGCCGGCGCGGAACGCTTACCCAGTGTGCGAAGACAATTGTTGGAGCATCGTAATAGGCCGTTCCCGGCCTTGAGAGCCACGTCGGCGAGCGTATTGGTATCGATAATGCGGCCATTGGCATCCAACAGCACGGAGACGGTGCGGCTGTGGCCGCCGTCCAGCAGCGCCTGCGTGTGCAGCGCCTTCAGCTTGTATTGGATCTTGAGTGCCTGTTGGAAGTGCACCAGTAGTCCCATCAGCTGGCGTTTGTGGTCAAGCTCGAAATCGCCACAACCCGGCGGTCGGTACCAGCATAAATTGGTAAAGGGGATATCATCGCCTTCGGTGCCGTCGAAGAGCACCGAGCCCAGCATGCCATCCATGCGGTAATGCCGGGCAAATTCGTTGTAATAGCGGCTGCGGTGCAATTGATCGTTGGGGACTAGTTCGCTACCGATAAGAACCACGCCTCGTTTCATCTTGCCACGCCGTCGCGCTTCGGCAGCCCAGATATCTTCATGGCACCAGTAGTCCTTGAATTTATCTACCATCTCGGCCGAGGTATTCTGCCCCAGTAAAATCGCCTCCGGCTCAGTCTCAGAGTGCGATGTAAACATGAAGGAAGAGTCCGCGCCAAAATGCGCTCCGAGCTGCCCCATCAGGCCGGTCCAGTGGCCCGGCTTCATCGCGGCGGCGTAAATGGCGGTGATATTTTCGGGGAGCATAGTAACGAAAAGTAGATTTGCCGTAACAAGCTTAGAATGCGGTGAGCAATTTCGCAATCGTTTTTACGACTACGCCTGTGCCGAGCATGATCATCAACCCCCCCCGGATAAGCCCGAGAGAATTCTCCAGGTTTTTCATGGTTGCTTGCAAAGCATCGTAGCAATGTGCACTTCTAGTGGCATCATCAAAATGGATGAAAATAATGACTTGAATGGAATAAAAGCCGGACAGTTACGTTTACCCAGGTAGCAAGCCCGTTTTTCCCCTACACCCGCACAGGACCGCTACCATGAAAACCACACATCTCCTCCTCTTGCTGGCCAGCAGCGTCGGCGTTACCACCAGCGCCGTTGCCGGACCGGCGCTCGATATGGCGCAAGCCCACTTCGCCGCCGTCGGCGCCGGCGAGCGCGCCGCAATCTTGCGTGACTATGCCGACAATGCCCGCCTGAACTGGATCGGCGGCCCGCTGGACGGCAGCTACGACGGTCCCGCCGCCATCGGCGCGGTGTGGGATAAGTTCGGCGCCGCCGCCGGTCCGGCCCGCGTGACGGTGATGGGCATCGCGGAGTCGGCCAATCCGAAAGGCGCGACCGTGACCGCCTCAGTGCAGTTCGACGGCAAGGCCGCGCTCAAGGTCCGCTATGTGCTGACTTACCGCGAGGGCAAGCTGGTCAACGAAACCTGGCAGGTCGACCCTAAACTGGCCGCCAGCGCCAATTGATCCCGGGATAGATGAGCGTCCTGCCTTTCAACACCGGCGATGAGTTGCTGGCCTGTGTCCCGCGATTGCGGCGCTACGCGCGCGCGCTGGTGGGTGAGCGCGCCGCCGCCGACGACCTGGTGCAGGACACGGTCGAACGCGGCTGGGCGCGGCTGGCCTCGTTGCGACCCGGTACCGACATGCGCGCCTGGCTGTTCTCGATCATGCACAATGTGCGCATCGATCAGGTACGGCGCGGTGCGCTGTCGACCGAGCCGCTGGATGATGCGACGCCGATGCCGGCGATGGCCGAACGCACCACGATCGGCCTGGAGTTGCGCGACATGGACGCCGCGCTGCGCCTGCTCAGCGAGGAACAGCGCGCAATCCTGCTCATGATCGCGCTCGAAGAAATGCGCTACGAAGAGGTGGCGCAGGCGCTGGGCATACCCATCGGGACCGTCATGTCGCGCCTGGCGCGCGCGCGTGAAAAGCTGCGCATTCTGATGGAGGGCGGCGCCTCCGTCACCCCGTTGAAAGTCGTCAAATGAATATTCCCGTTAACGAAGCCGACCTGCACGCGTATGTCGATGGCCGGCTGCCGGCGGCCCGTGTGGTCGAGGTCGAAGCCTATCTTGCCGCGCGCCTCGATGAGGCGGCGCGGGTGCAAGCCTACGCCTCGCAGAACGATGCGCTGCGCCGTCTGTTCGATCCCGTGCTCGATGAGCCGCTGCCCGCCAGCATGGCCATGGCGGCGCCGTTGCCGCATCGCGGCCGGCGCTGGCAGTGGCAGGCGCTGGCGGCCGGGCTGGCGATCGCCATCGTCAGCGGCGGCGCCGGTTGGGGCCTGCGCGGGGTGCTGCCCGCCGAAACGTCCGTCGCGCGCGGCGAGGCGCCGGCCTATCAACAGGCTGCATGGTCCGGTCTGGCGCATCAGGCGGCGGTCGCTCATGCGGTCTACAGCCCGGATGTGCGCCGGCCGGTGGAGATACGCGCCGACCAGGAGGATCAATTGGTGACCTGGCTGTCGAAACGCATGGGCAGCAAGATCCGTCCGCCGCACCTGGGCAAGCTGGGTTATGAGTTGATCGGCGGCCGTCTGCTGCCCGGCGCGAGCGGACCGGTTGCGCAATTCATGTACCAGGACGGCGCGGGCCAGCGCTTGACGCTGTATGTGTCGACCGAACACGCGCGCAACAAGGATACGGGCTTCCGCTTCAGCAAGGAAGGCGCGGTCAATGTGTTCTATTGGATCGATGGCAAGTTCGGATATGCCTTGTCGGCGGGCGTCGACAAGGGCGAGTTGGCGCGGGTCGCCAGCGCGGTCTATGAACAGCTGGAGGGTTAAGCCTTTACCGCACGGGTAAAACAATCAAGGTTTTGACCAATGTCGCGCGGCATCGGGCATTAGGATGACGGGGCGCCTCGTCTACCTCAGCCATGCAGGAGAAAACATTGGTCTCAACCGCCCGCCGCCGCCCTTGGTTCGCTCGTATCCTGTTCGCCGCCTGCGCCTTGTTGGCGTCGACCTGCATGGCGCAGGAGCGAATGTATGTGATGTCGAGCTTCACCGCCGGCGCGCGGAATGCGCTCAGCCTGTTCGCCTCCACCGACGGCGCCAGCTTCACCACGCTGGCATCGGAAACCTACGCCGTAGCGCGCGGCCAGCTGCGCGATCCGTCGATCATCCGCCATGGCGACGGCTACTACTACGTGGTCTACACCAGCGCCGACCACGGCGCCGAGTTCGGCATCACGCGCTCGAAGGATCTGACGCATTGGGAGCCGATGCGCGCGGTGGCGATCGGCCTGCCGGGCGTGTCCGGCACCCGCGCGCCGGAATGGCTGCGCGACCGCGACGGCAGCCTCAAGGTGGTGGTCTCGCTGTCGACCGGCGGCGCCTTCAGTCCTCACATCATCGCGCCGAACGCGGACTTCAGCCAGTGGTCCGCAGCCCAGCCGATGCAAGGCCTGCTTGGCTATCTTGACACCGTGGTGGTCGCGAGCGCCGATGGTTACAAAGCCCTGGCCGCGAACCAGAAAACCGGCTTCATCGAACTGGCCAGCGCCACTTCGCTGGCCGGGCCGTGGACGCTGACGCGCCGCGACGACTGGGCCCGCTGGGGGCAGGGGCGGCGCGGCCAGACGCTGGTCAAGCTGCCGCAAGGCTGGCGCGTCTACTTCGCCGACGCCGACGGCCGCCATGCCTGGTACTCGGATGGCGACGACGCCCTCGGCGGCTGGACGCCGCGCAGCCCGGTCGGCGGCGTCTCCGGCGTGGCCGGTCACTTCACCGTCATCGCGGACGCGCGGCAAGACTTCATCGCCGCGACCAAACCCAAGGGTGTGCCGAAGAAGGTCGGCTGGGACCAGCATTCGCTCAGCATCGACGGCAAGCGCGTCATGGTCTGGTCGGGCGAGATCCATCCATTCCGGCTGCCGAACCCTTCGCTGTGGCGCGACGTGATGCAGAAGATGAAGGCGTCCGGCTTCAACGGCGTCGCCTTCTATTTCGACTGGGGCTACCACTCGCCGGCGCCCGGCGTGTATGACTTCTCCGGCGTGCGCAACGTCGAGCGGGCGTTGCGGATCGCGGAGGAAGAGGGCATGTACATCATCGCCCGCGCCGGCCCCTACATCAACGCCGAGCTGACCGGCGGCGGCTATCCCGGCTGGATGTTCCGCAACCGCGCCGAGGCGCGCACCGACGATCCGGTGTATTCGAACGCGGCCGACGAGTGGATGACGCAGATTAACGCCATCATTGCGCGGCACCAGATCACCACCGGCGGCGGCAACGTCATCGCCTATCAACTGGAAAACGAACTCGGCAAGGTGGAGCCGAAACATGTGCGTCATATGGAGCACCTGGCGCGCAAGGCCCGCGCCGACGGCATCAGCGTGCCGTTCTTCCACAATGCGGCCGGCCGTTTGCCGGACTGGACGCCGGCGGCTTCAAGCGCGCCGTGGGCCAACCAGGGCCCGACCGATCTGTATGCGTTCGATGGTTATCCGGGCGGACCGTGCAATGTGTTCGCCGACCCGTCCGGTCCCAACCGCGCCGGCGACTGGGGCATGTACGGCAAGCCGGCGCCGAAGGCCGGCGCCTTGACCTCGCCGGCGACGCCGGGCTTCGCCGCCGAACTGGGCGGCGGCTGGTTCGACTATTGGGGATCGAACGGCACCTATGGCTGCACCGCGCAGCGGCAGGGCAAGGGCTACCAGCGCGTGTTCTACGGCACCAACCTGATCAACCGCATCAGCATCCACAATATCTACATGACCTTCGGCGGCACGTCGTGGGGCTGGATGGCGGGGCCGGTGGTCTACACTTCCTACGACTACGGCGCCGCGATCTCCGAGGACCGTGGACTGCGCGAGAAAGCCTACGCGCTCAAGCAGCAAGGCATGTTCGTCCAGGCGGCGGAGCAGGCGCTGGCCGAGATGGACAAGGGGCCCGAGCTGAAGGGCAGCAACGACCGCATCAAGCTCTATCACAACGTCAACCCGAAGTCGGGCACGCACATCCTGTTCGCGGTGCACAATCCGTCCGATGCGTTGACCGACGAGCGCGGCAGCTTCGAGCTGTCGACCAGGGACGGCGTGTATCGTGTCCCGGTGCGGGTCAACGGCCAGGACGGCAAGCTGTTGCTGGCTTCCTACGCGCTGGAGCGCAATCATCTGGTGTATTCCAGCTCCGAATTGCAAACGCATTTCCGTGACGACGGGCGCGACATCGCGCTGCTGCACGGCCGCGACAATGAGGAGGGCGAGACCGTGCTGCGCTACGCCGCCGCGCCGACCGTCGAGGTGCTGTCCGGCCGGGTGGACTCGGCGTTCGATGCCGCCAAGGGCGATCTCAAACTGACCTATATTCATGACGGCCTGGCGCGCGTGCGCATCAGCGGCGGCGGGCGGGCGCCGTTGCTGCTGTTGCTGGCGGACGAAAAGACCAGCTTCAATATGTGGCGCCAGGACACGGCGCGCGGCGCGGTATTGCAAATGACGCCCGCGCTGGTGCGCTCCGCGCGCTACGAAGGCGACCGGCTGGCGCTGACCGGCGATACCAGCCAGGACGCCGTGCTGGAAGTCTGGGGCGCGGCGGCCGGCGCGGCGGTCAGCTTCAACGGCGAGGCGCTGGCCTTGACCGCGCAGGCCGACGGCAGCCTCAAAACCGGTGCGGTGCGGGGGCCGGACGCGATCCGCCTGCCGGACCTGGCGGCGCTGCGCTGGAGCCGCAAGATGGACAGCCCGGAAGCGCAGCCCGGCTTCGACGATGCCGCCTGGATCAAGGCCGATGGCCGCGAATCGGCCGCGCAAACCTGGACCGGCCCGGAGCGCGGCCAGCCGACGCTGAGCATGAGCGACTACGGTTTCCACCATGGCGACGTCTGGTATCGCGGCCGCTTCAAGCTGTCCGGCGTCAAGGCGAATCGGCTGGAACTGTTTTACGGCGGCGGTGGCGCCGGCATGATCCAGGCCTGGATCGATGGCCGCTTCCTCGGCCAGAACGAGCTGGACACCGGCCGCTCGTTTCCCGAAACGACCGACAGCGTCAAGTTCGCCCTCGGCGATCTGACGCAGGGCGAGCACCTGATCTCGGTCATGGTGCGCAACAACTCGCACAACTGGAACCTGATGGCCGACGACTATCACAAGGAAGCGCGCGGCCTGATTTCGGCCTCGCTGAGCTCGCGCGGCGGCGCCCGTTTCGCGGTGCCGATCGCATGGCGCATCCAGGGCAACCTGGGCGGCGAGAGCATCGCCGACATGACGCGCGGGCCGATGAACAACGGCGGCCTTTACGGCGAACGCGAAGGCTGGCATCTGCCCGGCCCGCTGCAAGGCTGGACTGCGGCGAAGACCACCGACGCGCCACCCGCCGCCGGCACCTATTGGCTGCGCACCAGCTTCGAGCTCGACCTGCCGAAGGGCCACGATGTGCAACTCGGCCTGGCGTTCGGCGACACCAGCCAGCCGCGCTCCGATCGTGACACGCGCGCGCTCATCTTCATCAACGGCTGGAACATGGGCCAGTTCGCCTCGAACATCGGGCCACAACGCACGTTCATCCTGCCGCCCGGCATCCTCAACCCCAACGGCCCGAACACCATCGCGCTGGCGGTGACGACCGATGGCAAGCCGGGCAACGCGCTGGAGCCGGTCAAGCTGGTCAACCTGCGCACGGTGCGCGGCGGCGTGCCGCTGGAGATCATGGACGCGTCCAGCCTTGCAGGCGCAAAATAAGGGGTATATACTCGCTTCCATGAAAACCTTCTGCTACAACACCGCGCTGCGCAGCGCCGCGCGGCAGATCACCGCCCGTTACGACGCCGCCGTCGGCACCGCCGGCATCGGTTCGGCCCAGTTCACGCTGCTGAAAACGCTGGCTGCCCACGAACCGCTGGCGCTGACCGAGCTGGGCGCGCGGTTGCGCCTTGACCGCTCCACCATCGGACGCAATGTGCGCGTGCTGGAAAAAGCCGGACTGTTGACATTGGGAGATGGCAGCGATGGCCGCGAAACCGCCGTAGCGCTGACCGCGCAGGGGCAGTCGGTGCTGGCCGCCGCCGCGCCGCTGTGGGAGCAGGCGCAGCAGGAACTGGAAGAACGACTGGGCAAAGAGGGCAGCGCCAGCCTGCGCGCGCTGCTCCAGAACCTGGAAGGCGACGCGGCAGGCTGAGGCGCTTATTTCAGCATCAGCGCCGCCACTTGTTGCGGCGCGTCCAGCTGAACCCAATGGCCGGCCGGCAGCTTGTGCAACTGGCCGTTTTGCAGGTGGGACAGGATATCTTCCGCGACGCCGGTGTTCAGATAGGGATCGGTCTCGCCCCAGATCAATTGAACCGGAACCTGTAGCGCCCGCACCTCGTCCCGGCGCAGCGTGTTGCGCGCCTCTTCGGCGAACAGCTGGCCGGTCATCTGCGCGAACGCCGGGCCCGAGCTCGGTTGGTTGCGGAAATTGCCGTCGATCAGCGGGCCGAGGAAGTTGACATACAAGTCCTTCTGCGATTCGTTCAGGCCCTCCTGGAATTTATCGCGCTGGAAGTTCAGCACCCAGGCGAATTGCTGCGGCGTTTGCAGGATCTTGCCGGTCAGCGCTTTCAGTTCCGGGGTCGCGAACAGCTGGATCAGTTCGGGATGCTTAAGGGTGGGAGCTTCGCCGTACAGCGCGTTCAGCACCACCACGCCGGCGACATGCTGCGGATAATCGACCGCGTAGTTCAGGGCCGCCGGACCGGACGAGTCGTGCGCGACCGGAATGATTTTATCCAGATGCAGCGCCTGCACCACGGCGTGCAGGTCGCCCACCTGCTGCGCGAAGCTGTAGCGGGCGCCGGCCGGCTTGTCCGATGCGCCGAAGCCGAGGAAGTCGAAGGTCACGACGCGGCGGCCGCCGGCCACCAGATGCGGCACCAGTTCGTCATAGATATGCAGATTGTCGGGGAAGCCGTGCATCATCACGAACGCCGGGCCGCTGCCCGCGTAGTCGCGCACATAGATGTTGCCTTGGCCGCGATCGACGCGGTGTTCTTCAAAGTGTGGATGGTTGCTCATGATCGTTACCTTTCAATGTATGGGTATATGCCCGCAATGAAACGAGTATATGCCCGTAAAATTCCGATTGCAAGCGGTTTTTCATCGGTATCGCTATTTTTAGCGTCCGTGTACAATCTAATCTGGCCGACAACCCTAGGAGCGCAGATGACCGAGCAATCTTTCCGTAATCCACGAAACGGCATGAATATCGGCTATGTCAGTCGGGGCGAGGGGCAGCTGGTTGTTTTCGTCCACGGCTTTCCCGATACCTACCGGGGCTTCCTCCCGGTGCTCGATCTGGTGGCGGGAGCCGGTTATCGGGCGGTGGCGATGGCGCTGCGCGGCTACGCGCCGTCCGACCTGGCGCGCGACGGCGACTACCGCGTCGAGGCGTCGGCGCAGGACGTGATCGATCTCGCGGACGGCCTGGGCGCCGAGCAGTTTTCGGTGGTCGGACACGACTGGGGCGCCGTGACCGGCTACGCCGCCGCCAATCTGGCGCCGCAGCGGGTGCGGCGGCTGATCACGGCGGCGGTGCCGCACACCGGCCACTTCCTGCTGAGCATGGGACCGCGCCAGATCAAGCGCTCGCTGTATATGCTGGGTTTCCAGGTGCCTGTGCTGCCGGAGGCCAAGATCGTCAACAACGACTTCGCCTGGCTGGAGTCGCTGATACACGGCTGGTCGCCGGCGTGGCGTTTCGGCGAAAAAGAAATGCGGCCGCTCAAGCAAAACTATCTGGAGCCCGGGCGCCTCAAGGCCGCGCTGTCGTGGTATCGCCAACTGCCGCGCAGCATCGCTAGTCCCTTGTCGCGCCGGCTGATTTTTTCCGCCGTGAGCGTGCCCACCAGAATCATCTACGGCGTGCAGGACGGCTGCATCGGGCCGGAAATGTTCGCCGGCCAGGAAAAACGCTTCAGCAACGGCCTGGATCTGGTCCCGTTGAGCGACGCCGGACATTTCATGCAGTGGGAGCAACCCGAGAAATTCGCGCAACTGGTCATCGACTTCCTTGAACCGCCGGCAGGAAAATCATAATTAGAGTACCATTAAGCTCTAAATTGAGGTGTACGAGGAGCCCAGCATGAAAAAGTCAAAGGCCGACACGGCGGAAACCCGGTTGCGCATTATTTCCATCGCGTCGAATTTGTTTCTGACCAAGGGGCTGGCGGATACCGGCATCTCCGACGTCATGTCGGCGGCCGGATTGACGCAGGGCGGTTTCTACCGCCATTTCGAATCCAAGGATCAATTGGTCGCTGAAGCGAACCGCGCCGCCAACGAGGAGCTGTTCCGCTTCTACAGCGAGGCGATCCAGGGCATGGCGCCGGCGCAGGCCATCGAAACCATCGTGCACCTGTACCTGAACCAGGCCTGCGGGCCGGGCGCGCTGTGTCCACTCGCCAATCTCGGCAGCGAGCTGCGCCATGCCGATGCGCATATCCGCGAGGTGGCGATGGAAGGCCGCCTGCAGCTGATGGAAGTCATGGCCGCAATGGCGCAGCGTCTCGGCATCGCGGAGCCGCACGGCGTCGCCGATGCGATCGTGTCCGCCGCGGTGGGGGCGGTGACGCTGTCGCAGCTGATCGACGACCCGGTCGGCGCCCAGTCCATCCGCGATCACGCGCAGGACGCGGTCGCCCTGCTGCTGGCCAGCGCGCCGAAGCGGCCGCAGGAGCTGGCGGCCTGAGCCGCTCCGGTTATTTCTTCAGGCTGCGGATGCGCGCCGACGGATTGGTGATGTCGGTCAGACGGATGCCGAACTTGTCGTTGACCACCACCACCTCGCCCTGTGCGATCAGGCATTCGTTAATCAGCACGTCCATCGGTTCGCCGGCCAGCCCGTCCAGTTCGATGACGCTGCCTTGAGTCAACTGCAAGATGCTGCGCAGGGTGATGCTGGTGCGCCCCAGTTCGACGCTGAGCCTGACGGGAATATCCTGGATCACGCTGAGATCGTTGGACTCGGCCTCCTGACGCGCCGCGCCGCGCGGCCTGTCGAACGAGGTGAACGCGGCCGATTCGGCATTGCCGATGTCGGCGGGCGTGAACGGGGCGGGGCGCATGGCGCTTACTCCGCCGGCGGGCCGAGCCCGGAATTGAAATGCACTTCCGATGGACTCAACAGACGGCCGTCGCCGGCCTGGATCAGCAGCGGCTTCAGTGGCTGCATGTTCGCCGCATCCAGCGGCACCAACGCGACCTCGCCCGGCTTGAACACGTGGTCGCTGCTCCATTGTCCCAGCGCGATCAGCACCGGCACCAGGTCGCGGCCTTTTTGCGTCAGCAGATATTCCTGATAGGCGCTGCCGTCGGAGGCCGGCGCCGTCTCCAGAATGCCTTGCGCCACCAGGGTTTTCAGGCGCGTGGTCAGGATGTTCTTGGCGGCGCCGAGGCTGCGCTGGAATTCGCCGAAGCGGCGCAGGCCGCCCAGCGCGTCGCGCACGATCAGCAGGGTCCACCAGTCGCCGAGGATATCCAGCGAGCGCGCGACCGCGCATTGTTCGCCTTCCAGACTTGTTCGTTTCATTTCGCTCTCCTTCACAAATTGCAGATGCGGATCCGATGGTAGCACAAAACTGGTTTACATATTAAACCAGTTCGACTACACTCCAACTAGTTTAATTATGAAACCACTTAATCCCGAAGGAGAAAACAATGTCAGCCGTTCTAGAAACCGCAGTAAAAGAGGGGGGCGCCATCAGCCGCACGTCATGGCTCGGCGTGCTGGCGATCGCGTTCGGCGCGTTCGCCATGGTGTTTGCCGAGTTGCTGCCGGTGGGGTTGCTGTCCGGCATCAGCCGCGATTTGCGGGTGCAGGAGGGCACGGCCGGCATGATCGTCTCGATCACCGCGCTGCTGGCCTTCATCGCCGCCCCGGCCACCGCGCTGGCGGCGGGCCGCATGGATCGCCGGCTGGTGCTGATCGGCCTGACCTTGCTGACCATCGTGTCGAGCGTGATCTCGGCGCTGGCGCCCAACTTCATCGTGCTGTTCGCGGCGCGCGTGGTGCTCGGCGTCGGCCTCGGCGGCTTCTGGGCGGTGGCGGTGCCCGCCGCCGCGCGGCTGGTGCCGGCCGACAAGGCGCACGTGTCGTCGACCGCCGTCATGAGTGGCATTTCGATCGCCGCCGTGCTGGCGGTGCCGGCCGGTTCGATGATCGGCGGCTATTTCGACTGGCGCGTCGCCTTCATCGTCGCCACCGTGATCCCGGTCATCGTGCTGGTGCTGCAGATGATTTATCTGCCCAAAATCGTCATGGACGACCACGTCGGCATCAGCGACCTGACCGGCGTGCTGAAGTCGCCGCGCAACGCCGCCGCGCTGGTGGTGCTGGCTTGCGCCGTGGCCGGCCAGTACGCCGGCTATACCTATATCGCGCCCTACCTGTCGCAAGTGACGCAGATCGAGACCAAGCTGCTGAGCACCTTGCTGTTCGTGTATGGCCTGTTCAGCATCGGCGGCAATTTCCTCGGCGGCGGTCTGGCCGCGCGCAGCCGTCACGGCACGGTGCTGGGCAATATGACGGTGTTCCTGCTGGCGCTGCTGGCCTTGTCGGCGTTCGGCGCCAACCTGTGGATCGCCTCGATCAGCCTGCTGGTGTGGGCCGTGGTCTGGGGCGTGGTGCCGGTCAGCACGCAGCTGTGGATTTTCGGCGGCGCCAGGGACAAGCCGGAAGCGCTGGGCGCGGTGGTGGTGGCGGTGTTCCAGGCGGCGATTTCGCTGGGCTCCTTCGTCGGCGGCCTTGCGGTCAACAGCGTCAGCGTGCACAGCGCGATGTGGCTGGGCGCGATCATCGTCGCGCTGGGTATCGCAATGGTGGTCGTGGTCGGCCGGATCGACCAGCGTGGCAGCCATGCTGACGCTTGACGTCACCATCGAGGGCGCGGCCGGGCCGCTGACGGCGCGGCTGTACGGCGCGCCGGCGGGCCGGGCCCGCTTTCCGCGTCTGCACGGCAAGCCGTCGGCCGCCGCGCAACATGAGCGCCTGCTGGTGTTCTTTCACGGTGGCGAGCTGGACGCTGACGACAGCCGGCTGCGCCGGTTGGCCGAGTCCGATCCCGGCCTGATGATCCTGGCGCCGGACTATTCGCTGGCGCCCTCGATGCCGGCGGCTGCCGATCAGGCCTACGCGGTGCTGAGGTGGGCCGCGCGGCGGCGCCTGCGCATCGGCTGGAGCGGGGCGGAATTGCTGGTGGCCGGCGTTGGCGCCGATGCCGCCCTGCGCTCGGTCGACGGCCTGATCCAGCGCGACCGCGCCGGCCCGGCCATCGCCGGCCGGATCCTGATGCCGGCCGAAGACGAACTTTTTCAAGAAATAAGGCTTGCCAATTTTAGCGTTTATATGTAATCTAAAGTTAGTGGTTAATAGAACTCTATAAACCGGCCGGATCGGCCGACCAACATATCCCGAAAGTACATCATGAATAACAAAGCGCACTACGTGAAGAAACTGGTCGGTCCGCTGGCGGCGGCAGTCGCGGCCGCAGGCATTTTCAGCGTCGGACTGTCCGGCTGCGACAGCCAGGCCAAGGAAGCGAGCGCCCCATCGGGCGCGCCGATCTCGGCCGCCGCCGTGGTCGAACAGACGATCACCGAAACCCAGGAATTCTCCGGCCGTATGGAAGCCATCGAGCACGTCGAGGTGCGCGCCCGCGTCGGCGGCTTCATCACTTCGGTCAACGTCACACCGGGCGGCATCGTCAAGAAGGGCGATGTGCTGTTCGTCATCGACCCGCGTCCGTTCCAGGCCGAGGCCAACCGCGCCGAAGCGGCGGCGGCCGCCGCCCGCGCCAAGGTGGAGCTGGCCAAGATCGAACTGGTCCGCGCAGAAAAACTGTTCGCGGAAAAAGCCATCGCCCAGCGCGAGCTGGACGCCAGCACCTCCGGCTTCAAGGAGCTGGACGCCAACGCCCGCGCCGCCGAGGCGCAGGCCGAGAACGCGCGCCTGAACCTGAGCTACACCCGCGTCACCTCGCCGATCGACGGCCGCGTCGGCAAGGCCGAGATCACCATCGGCAACCTGATCGACCCGAGCGCGATGCTGACCACCGTGGTGTCCGACGATAAGATCTACGCCAGCTTCGACGGTGACGAAGACACGCTGTTGCGCGTCGGCGAAGCGGTGCATAAAGGCCAGAAGATCAATGTCCACGTCGGCCTGGCCAACGAGACCGGCTACCCGCATGAAGGCAAGCTGGAGTTCGTCGACAACCAGCTCGACACCCAGACCGGCGCGGTGCGCATGCGCGCCGTGTTCGCCAACCCGGACAAAAAGCTGGTGCCCGGCCTGTTCGCCCGCGTGCAGCTGCAAGGCGGCGCCATCGGCGGCGAGAAAACCCAGGTGGTGCTGATCAACGACCGCGCCATCGGCACCGACCAGAGGCGCAAATTCGTCTATATCGTTTCCGCCGATAACAAGGCCGAGTACCGCCTGGTCACGCTCGGCCCTGCGGTCGACGGCCTGCGCGTGGTGCGCGACGGCCTGAAGCCGGGCGAAAAAATCGTCGTCAACGGCTTGCAGCGCGTGCACCAGGGCGCGCCGCTGGCGCCGCACATGGTCGGCATGGACTTCGATCCGAACGCGCCGGAAGCCGACAGCAAGACCGCCACATCCGCCGATGTCAAGGCCGCCACGCCAACCAAGGCGTAATCGATCATGAACTTTTCGCGCTTCTTCATCGACAAGCCGATCTTCGCGGCGGTGTTGTCGATCATCATATTCGTCGCCGGACTGATCGCCATCTTCCAGCTGCCGGTGGCCGAATATCCAGACGTGGTGCCGCCTTCGGTGGTGGTGCGCGCCCAGTATCCGGGCGCCAATCCGAAAGTGATCGCCGAAACCGTGGCCACGCCGCTGGAACAGCAGATCAACGGCGTCGACAACATGCTGTACATGTCGTCGCAATCGACCGCCGACGGCAACCTGATGCTGACCGTCACCTTCAAGATCGGCACCAAGGTCTCGCAGGCCGAGACCGATGTGCAGAACCGCGTGCAACGCGCCTTGCCGCGCCTGCCGGAGGAGGTGCGCCAGATCGGCGTCACCACCGTCAAGTCGTCGCCGAGCCTGACCATGGTGGTGCACCTGACTTCGCCCGACGGCAAGTATGACGACCAATACCTGCGCAACTACGCGCTGCTCAATGTCAAGGACCAGCTGGACCGCATTCCCGGCATGGGCACGGCGCAGCTGAACGGTTCCGGCGACTATGCGATGCGCATCTGGCTCGACCCGGTCAAGATCGCGGCGCGCAACATGACCACCGCCGACGTCACCACCGCCATCCGCGAGCAGAACGTGCAAGTGGCCGGCGGCACCATCGGCGCCTCGCCGTCGAAGGGCAGCCAGTTCCAGCTGACGGTCAGCACCCAGGGCCGTCTGCAAAGCACCGAGGAGTTCGGCAACATCATCGTGCGCACCAACGCCGACGGCGCCTTGACCCGGCTGCGCGACGTCGCCCGCATCGAACTGGGCGTCGACGCCTACAACCTGCGCGCCCGCCTCGACAACAAGCCGGCGGTCGCCATCGTCATCTTCGAAGCGCCGAACGCCAACGCGCTGCAAATGGCGGCCGACGTGCGCACCACCATGGAAACGCTGAAGAAGGACTTCCCGCCCGGCCTGGAATACAGCATCGTCTACGACACCACCCAGTTCGTCCACGAATCGATCAACGCCGTGATCCACACGCTGCTGGAAGCCATCGCGCTGGTGGTGCTGGTGGTGATCATCTTCCTGCAAACCTGGCGCGCCTCGCTGATTCCGCTGCTGGCGGTGCCGGTGTCGATCGTCGGCACCTTCGCCGTGATGCTGGGCTTCGGCTTCTCGATCAACACCCTGTCGCTGTTCGGGCTGGTGCTGGCGATCGGCATCGTGGTCGATGACGCCATCGTGGTGGTGGAGAACGTCGAACGCAACATCGCCTCCGGCCTGACGCCGCGTGAAGCCACGGTGCAAGCGATGAAGGAAGTCAGCGGTCCGATCATCGCCATCGCATTGGTGCTGTGCGCCGTGTTCGTGCCGATCGCCTTCGTGCCCGGCCTGTCCGGCCAGTTCTACAAACAGTTCGCGCTGACCATCGCGATTTCGACCGTGATCTCGGCTTTCAGTTCGCTGACGCTGGCTCCGGCCCTGGCCGCCGCGCTGCTCAAACCGCACCACGCGCCGAAAGATGCTTTGACCCGTCTGATCGACAAGCTGTTCGGCCGCTTCTTCACCGTGTTCAACAACTTCTTCGGCCGTTCGTCGATCCGTTATGAACGCGGCGTCAAAGGCACGCTGCGCCGCAAGACCGTCGCTGTAGCGGTGTATGCGCTGCTGGCGGTGTCCGCCGGCCTGATGTTCAAGCTGGTGCCTTCCGGTTTCGTGCCGTTGCAGGACAAGGGCTACCTGATCGACATCGCGCAGCTGCCGGATGCCGCGTCGCTGGACCGTACCGACGGCGTCATCCACCGCATGGGCAAGATCGCCGCCGAAACCCCAGGCGTGCGCGCCGCCGTGCAGTTCCCAGGCCTGTCGGTGAACGACTTCACCGCATCGCCGAGCGCTGGCATCCAGTTCAGCCGCCTGAAGGACTTCGACCAGCGCGAAACGAAAGAATTGTCGGGGCTGGCCATCGCCGGTGAGCTGAACAAGCGCATGGGGGCGATCGAGGATGCATTCGTGCTGGTGGTGCCGCCGCCGCCGGTCAGCGGCCTCGGCACGCTGGGCGGCTTCAAGCTGATGATCGAAGATCGCGGCGCGCTGGGCTATGACGCGCTGTTCAAAGCGACGCAGGAATTGCAGAACCGTGCCCGTCAGGCGCCCGAGCTGGCTGGTGTGTTCTCCAGCTTCCAGATCAATGTGCCGCAGCTGTTCGCCGACATCGACCGCGACAAGGCCAAGCAGCTGGACGTGCCGCTGACCACCATCTACCAGACCTTGCAGGTCAATCTGGGTTCGGTGTATGTCAACGACTTCAACCAGTTCGGCCGCACTTATCAAGTCCGGGTCCAGGCCGATGCGCAGTTCCGCTCGCAGGCCGAAGACATCGCCAACCTGAAGGTCCGCACTAACAAGGGCGACATGGTACCGCTGTCCTCGCTGATGCGCGTCACTGACAGCTATGGTCCGGACCGCGTGCAGCGCTACAACGCCTACGTCGCCGCCGACCTGAATGGCGGCCCGGCGCCGGGCTACTCGTCCGGCCAGGCCAAGGCCGCGCTGGAAAAGTTGGCGCAGGAAGTGCTGCCGAAAGGCGTCGCCTACGAATGGACCGACCTGACCTATCAGGAAATCCTGGCCGGCAATACGATGTTCTATGTGTTCCCGCTCTGCGTGCTGCTGGTGTTCCTGGTGCTGGCGGCTCAGTATGAAAGCTGGACCCTGCCGCTGGCGGTGATCCTGATCGTGCCGATGTCCATCCTGTGCGCGCTGATCGGCGTCAAGCTGACCGGCGGCGACAACAACGTGTTCACGCAAATTGCCTTGTTCGTGCTGGTGGGGCTGGCGTCGAAGAACGCGATCCTGATCGTCGAATTCGCCCGCGAACTGGAAGACCATGGCCGTTCTATCGTTGAAGCCGCGCTGGAAGCGTCGCGTCTGCGTCTGCGTCCTATCCTGATGACCTCGATCGCTTTCATCATGGGCGTGCTGCCGCTGGTGTTCTCGCATGGTCCTGGTTCGGAAATGCGCCATGCGATGGGCGTGGCGGTGTTCGGCGGCATGCTGGGCGTGACCTTCTTCGGTCTGTTCCTGACGCCGGTGTTCTACGTGATGATGCGCAGCCTGGCCAAACGGCTGGAACGCAACAAGGCCGCGCCGCTGGCGGCGCCTGCAACCGAAGGGAGCCATTAATATGAAAACCGCTACTGTGCTGAAGCGCACCACGGCCTCGCTGCTGGTCGCCATCGCGCTGGCCGCCTGTGCCGCGCCGGAGTTCAAGCAGCCCGAGATGGCCGTCCCCGCGGCCTACAAGGAAAAGCCCGACGTGGTCACCGCCGCCGACGGCACGCAATGGAAGCAGGCGCGTCCCGCCGAAGCGCAGCAGCGCGGCGAGTGGTGGCTGGCCTTCAACGATCCGTCGTTGACCGCGCTGGTCAACGACGCGACCGCCAACAACGCCAACCTGGCGCAGGCGGCGGCGCGGCTGAAGCAGGCCCGCGCCATCGCCGGCATCGCCGAGGCCGATCGTATTCCGCAGGTCGGCGTCAATGTCGGCGCCCAGCGTAACCAGTCGTCGCCGACCTCGCTCGGCCTGCCGGCGGGTACGCCGGTGGCGCCGAGCACCAGCTACCAGGCGCACCTGACCGCCAGCTACGAGGTCGACCTGTTCGGCCGGGTGTCGTCCAACGTCAGCGCGGCCCGCTCGGACGCGGCGGCGAGCGAGGCGACTTACCGCTCGGTGCTGCTGTCCTTGCAGGCCGATGTGGCGCAGACCTATTTCCGCCTGCGCGCGACCGACGCCGAGTTGGACACGCTGGCGCGGTCGGTCGGCTTGCGCCAGCAAAGCCTTCAGGTGAACCAACGCCGTTTCGACCTTGGCGACATCGGCGAGTTCGACCTGTCGCGCGCCAGGACCGAGTTGTCGTCGGCGCGCGCCGAAGCGATCGGCCTGCAACGGCAGCGCGCCATCGACGAACATGCGCTGGCGGTATTGTTGGGCAAGCCGGCGGCGGACTTCAATGCGAGCGCGCGGCCGCTGGACGACATCGCCTCGCTGCCGCTGATTCCGGCCGGGCTGCCGTCGTCGCTGCTGGAGCGCCGGCCCGACGTGGTCAACGCCCAGCGCGCGATGGAGGCGGCCAACGCCGGCATCGGCGTGGCCCGCTCGGCGATGTTCCCGGCGCTGACGCTGAATGCGTCGGCGGGAGGCGCGGGCGGAAGTTTCGCCGATGTGTTTAAATGGAGCAGCCGTTCATGGCTGCTGGGCGCGTTGATGTCGATGCCGATCATCGACGGCGGCCGCAACAAGAACAACATCACGCGCAGCGAGGCGGTGCTGGAAGCGTCGGTGGCGGGCTACCGGCAACAGGTGCTGGTGGCGTTCGCCGAGGTCGAGGACAACCTGGCCGGCCTGCGCATCCTGGCGCAACAGGGGCGGCAGACCGACGACGCCGTGGTGTCGGCGCGCCGCTCCGCGCAACTGGCGCAGATGCTGTACGACGCCGGCCGCACCGGCTATCTCGATTTGCTGGAGGCACAGCGCAACCTGACCATCGTGGAGCGCAGCGCGGTGCAATTGCGCGGCGCGCGCGCGGTCACGACAGTGGCGCTGGTGCGCGCCCTCGGCGGCGGCTGGGATGATGCAACGACTACTTTAACCCAAGGAGCTCCATAAAATGCAAACGATAACCGGCGAACAATTGATCGGCGCGCACGCGGTGCGCGGCGTGGATACCCCATTCCGGGCGGTCGATCCGGCCACCGGCGCCGAACTGGCGCCGCAATTTGAAACCGCTTCCGCCGGGCATGTGGCGTTGGCCGCATCGCTGGCGTGGCAAGCGTTCGACGTGTATCGCGAGACCACGCTGGCGCAGCGCGCCGCCTTGCTGGAGGCGATCGCGCAGCACGTCGCCGAGCTGGGCGCGGTGCTGATCGACCGCGCCGTCGCCGAGACCGGCATTCCGCGCGGCCGGCTCGAAGGGGAACGCGACCGCACCGTCAACCAGCTGCGCCTGTTCGCCGGGGTGGTGCGCGACGGCCGCTGGCTGTCGGCGGCGATCGATACGGCCTTGCCGGCGCGGGTGCCGCCGCGTCCCGATCTGCGGCTGCGCAAGATCGCGCTCGGGCCGGTCGCGGTGTTCGGCGCGAGTAATTTCCCGCTGGCGTTCTCGGTGGCCGGCGGCGACACCGCCGCCGCGCTGGCGGCCGGCTGCCCGGTGATCGTCAAGGCGCATGGCGCGCATCCCGGCACCTCGGAACTGGTGGGGCGCGCGGTGCAGCGCGCCGTGGCCGATGCCGGCTTGCCGGAGGGCGTGTTCTCGATGCTGCAAGGCGATGGCCGCACGGTGGGGCTGGCGCTGGTCGAGCATCCGGCGATCAAGGCGGTGGCCTTCACCGGCTCGCGCCAAGGTGGAGTGGCGCTGATCAACGCGGCCGCGCGGCGCAAGGAGCCGATTCCGGTGTATGCGGAGATGAGCAGCACCAATCCGGTGTTCGTGCTGCCCGGCGCGCTGGCGGAGGGGCCGGAGGCGATCGCCACCGGCTTCATCGATTCGCTGATGCTGAGCTCCGGCCAGCTGTGCACCAATCCGGGCATGGTGATCGCCGTCGAAGGCGCGGCGCTGGATGCGTTCCGCGTGGCGGTGGTGACGGCGCTTGAGGCCAAGTCCAGCGGGCCGATGCTGACCGCCGGCATCCAGGCGGCCTACAACGCCGGCGTGGCGCAGCGCGGCGCGCTGGACGGCGTGCGGCTGCTGGCGCGCAGCGCGTGTGGCGCGTCGGTGTGCGACGGCCAGGCCGCGCTGTTCGAAACCGACGCCGCCAACTTCCTCGCCCATCACGAGCTGGAGGACGAGATCTTCGGCGCCAGTTCGCTGATCGTGCGCTGCCGCGATCTGGCCGAGCAGGTGGCGGTTGCCGAAAGCATCGAGGGCCAGCTGACGGCGACGATGTTCCTGGCGCAAAGCGATCACGCCATGGCGCGCACGCTGCTGCCGACGCTGGAACGCAAGGTGGGGCGCATCCTGGTCAACGGCTTCCCGACCGGCGTCGAAGTGTCGCACGCGATGGTGCACGGCGGGCCGTATCCGGCGACGTCGGACAGCCGCACCACCTCGGTCGGCGCCAGCGCCATCGACCGCTTCCTGCGCCCGGTCAGCTATCAGAATCTGCCGGCCGAGCTGCTGCCCGAGGCGCTACGGGAAGACAACCCGCTGGGCTTGTGGCGCGTGCGCGATGGCGCGCTGCGCCAGGAATAGCCGCTAGCGTTGCCGCGCCTCGCTGGGCGCATAACCGAAGTGCGCCTTGAAGGCGCGGCTGAACGCCGCGTCCGACGTGTAGCCGGTGCGTTGCGCCGCCTGCGTCACTTTCAGTCCGCCGGTGGCCAGCATGTCGGCCGCCAGCGTCAGCTTCCAGCGCTTGACGTAGTGCAGCGGCGCTTCGCCGACGCGCGCGGTGAAGCGCTCGGCGAAGATCGAGCGCGACATGGCGGCGATGCCGGCCAGTTCGTGCACGCTCCATGCGCGATAAGGATCGGCATGGATCGCGCTCAGCACGCGGCCGATGCGCTCCTCACCCAAGCCCCCCAGCCAGCTGCTCGGCGTCGCCTGATTGGCGGCCCAGGTGCGCAGCGTGCGGATCACCAGCAGGTCGATCAGGCGCGAAATCATCAGCGATGAACCCGGCTCGACCTCGTGCGATTCCTTGACCAGGAAGTGGGCGATGGCGTCCAGCCAGTCCGGCGTCTTGCCGGCTTCGCTGCGGATATGCACCACGATCGGCAGCGCCGCCATCACCGCCGCCAGCGAACCGCCCTCGAAGTTGAACAGGCCGCCGACGACGCGGGTGGCCGCGCCGTCGCCGCCGTAGTCGAGCACCGAGCGCGCGCGGTCGAAGTGCCGGTCAATGATGACATCGATGCCGACCTGCGGCGTGGCGGGATCATCGCAGATCAAATGGCCGGTGCCGTGCGGCAGCAGCAGCATGTCGCCCTGCTTGACGTGGATCGGCTCCGCGCCCGGCGTCCTGACCCAGGCCTCGCCGTGCTCGATGAAATGGAAATGCGCCGCGCCCTTGGCGAAGGCGATGCCCCACGGGCCGCGCAGATTGGCCGAGTACACCAGCTCGCCGCGCAGACGGATCAGCGTCAACACCTGCGACAGCACATCGGTGCGGGTCGCGGCCATGCCGTAATGGTTGTCGTTTTCCGGACGATCGGTCATGAACTGCGGTCTCCTTGATATGGCCGCTGCGGGCCATCGTCACTATCATTTGTCTGTGGTTTCAACGTATTTAAATCCCTCCAGGAGTATGACATGAAAGCAATTACCAGCATGATGGCGGCCTCCGCCGCCCTGATCACCGGCACCGCGATGGCTGCGGAAAAGCCGGCCATCGCCTTGGTTCACGGCGCGTTCGAGAACGTCCACGTGTGGGACGGCCTGTCCGCCAAACTGAGCGCCGACGGCTACCGCGTGATCGCCGTCGATTTGCCCGGCCGCGACACGTCGCCGATGGCACCGAACCAGGTCAGCCTCGATCTGTACCGCGACACCGTGCTGAAAGCCATCGCCGGCGAAAAGCGACCGGTGGTGCTGGTCGGCCACAGCTTCGGTGGTTTCCCGATCTCGGCCGCTGCCGAAGCCGCGCCGGAAAAAATCAAGACGCTGATTTATGTCGCTGCTTACCTGCCGCAAGACGGCGAATCGATGCTGGCGCTGGCCACCGGCGACCGCGATAGCAAAGCCGGTCCGCAACTGAAGATCGACGAAGCGCACGGCCTGGCCAGCGTCAATTACGCAGCCCGCGCCGACCTGTTCGCCAACGGCGCGCCGGAAGGCCTGCGCAAAGTGCTGCCGGACCTGATCCTCGACGAGCCGCTGGCGCCGATGGCGACGCCGCTGCACCTGACCGCCGCGCGCTACGGCAAGACCGACAAAGTCTATGTCCACACCGCGTTCGATCATGTCGTCAGCCCATGGCTGCAAGCGCGGATGGTGGCGGCGACGCCGGTGCGCGCCAGCTACACGCTGCAAACCGGCCACACGCCGTTCCTGACCGATGTGGCCGGCCTGGCCGCCGCGATCGAACAAGCCGCCCAATAATTTTGAACGAAAAAAAACGCCGCCCCCCGGATCGGGTGGCGGCGTTTTTACGTTAACCCTGGACGCCTGTCGCGCTCCAGCCGCCGCCTAGAGCCTTGTACAGGCCGATCCTGTTTTGCAGTTCTACCAGGCTGGTGCGGATGGTCTGCTGCTGTGCGGCGAACAGCGAGCGTTGCGCGTCCAGGTATTCCAGATAGCTGGACTGGCCGCCCTCGTAGCGCAGCTTGGCCAGGTCGTAGCGCACCTGCTCCGCGCCTTCCTGCGCCTTCACCGCGCGCAGTTCCTCGCCCAGCGTGGCGCGGCCGGCCAGCGCGTCCGCGACCTCGCGGAACGCGACCTGGATGGTCTTGTCGTACTGCGCCACGGCGATGTCGCGGTCGGCCTTGGCCACGCCGAGGTTGGCGCGGTTGCGGCCGCCGTCGAAGATCGGCAGCGAGATCTGCGGCAGGAAGCTCCAGGCGCGGGTGCCGGCGTCGAACAGGCCGGACAACTCGTTGCTCGACGAGCCGAAGGCGCCGGTCAGCGAGATGCGCGGGAAGAACGCGGCGCGCGCCACGCCGATGTTGGCGTTCGACGCGCGCAGCAGCGCTTCCTGGCTGCGGATGTCGGGCCGCGCCGCCAGCAGGCCGGACGGCAGACCGGCCGGCAGTTCGGCCATCACCTCGCTGTCCCAGCGCGCGCCCTGCGTCGGCAGCAGCTCCGCCGGCAGTGCGCGGCCGACCAGCACCGTCAATGCGTTCTCGTCGAGCGCACGCTGGCGCCGGTTCTGCGCCAGCGCGATCTTGGCCGCTTCCAGCAGCGATTCCGACTGGCGCAGATCGAACTCCGAACTGGCGCCTTGTTCGCGGAGCTGGATCTGCCGTTGGTGCGATTCGGTGCGGCTGTCGAGCGTTTGCCGGCTCAGCGCGAGCAGGCGTTCGTCGGCCAGCACCGCCTCGTAGACCGAGGCGACTTCGGCGATCAGGCTGATTTGCGCGGTGCGCTGCGCTTCCTCGGTGGCGGCGTAGCGTTCCAGCGCCGCCTGGCTCAGGTTGCGCACGCGGCCGAACAGATCCAGCTCGAACGCGGTGACGCCGAGGCCTGCGGTGTAGCTGCTCGACACGCCGCCGTTGCCGCCGGGCGCGAGCTGGTCCGGTACGCGCTGGCGGGCGCCGGACAAGCCGGCGTTCAGCGTCGGCAGCCGGTCGGCCGCCTGCACCTGGTACAGCGAGCGGGCGCGCTCGATGTTGAGGATGGCGACGCGCAGGTCGCGGTTGTGTTCCAGCGCCAGGCCGATGGCTTGTTTCAGCCGCTGGTCCTGGAAGAAGTCCTGCCAGCGGATGTCGTGCGCGGCGACCTCGGTCGTGGCGCCGGCGGCGGGGGCGACCGCGGTTGGCCAGTCGCCGCCGACCGGCAGCGCGGGACGTTCGTAGACCGGCGCCAGCGAGCAGGCAGACAGCAACAGGGCCGCAAGCACCAGCGGTACGGTTTTGAGTGGGTTGGCGGTTTTCATGCTGCTTCCTTTTCAATCAATGGGATGGTTTCGGTGGCGGCGGGCTTGCTGACCTTGAACCACAACGAGTACAGGGCCGGCAGGAACAACAGCGTCAGCAGGGTGCCGACACCGACGCCGCCGATCAAGACGTAGGCCAATGGACCCCAGAAGCTCGAATGGGTCAGCGGGATGAAGGCCAGCATCGCGGCGACGGCGGTCAGGATCACCGGACGCGCGCGGCGCACCGTCGATTCGACCACGGCTTCGTACTTGGTGGCGCCGTGGGCCAGGTCGTGCTGGATCTGGTCGACCAGGATCAGCGTGTTGCGCATCAGGATGCCGGCCAGGCCGATCAGGCCGAGGATGGCGGTGAAGCCGAACGGCTTGTTGAACAACAGCAGCGTCGGCACCGCGCCCACCAGGCCCAGCGGAGCGGTGGCGAATACCATCCACATGGTGGCGAACGAGCGCACCTGCAGCATGATCACCAGCAGCATCAGGATGATCATGATCGGGAACAGCTTGGCCAGTGCGACGTTGGCCTTGACGCTTTCCTCGACCGCGCCGCCGACGTCGATATGGTAGCCGGCCGGCAGGGCCGCCTTGATCGCGTCCAGCTTAGGCAGGATAGCCTTGGTCACGTCGGGAGGCTGCACGCCGTCGCGGACATCGGATTGCACGGCGATGAAGCTTTCGCGGTTGTAGCGTTTCAGGATCGAGTCCTCCATCCGGGTCTCCATATGGGTGACCTGGGACAGCGGGACGCTGGTGCCGCTGGCGGTGGTCAGCGTCAGGTTGCCGATGTCTTTCAGACCGGTGCCTTCGTTGCGCGGGCTGCGGATCACCACCTCCACCGAGCGCAGGCCTTCGCGGACCTGGGTCGATGGCAAGCCGTTGAGCAGCGCTTGCATCTGGTTGGCGGCGTCACGCGGGTTGAGGCCGACCTGACGCAGACGCTCCTGATCCAGCACCAGGTGTTGGGTTGGCGTCAGATTGCCCCAGTCCAGATGTGCGCCACGGGTATTGGGATTTTGTTCCATCACCGTGCGCACTTGTTCGGCGATGTTGCGCACCTGGCCGATGTCCGGGCCGGCGACGCGGAACAGGACAGGGTAGGGCACCGGTGGGCCGAAGACGAACTGCGTTGCGCGAACGCGGGCCTGCGGGAAACGGCCATCGGCGATCAGCTTCTGCACTTTCCCTTTCAGGACATTGCGCTCATGCGCATTCTCGGTCAGCACGATCATCTGGGCGTAGGCCGGATTCGGCAGCTCGGGATTGATCGTCAGCAGGAAGCGTGGCGTGCCTTGACCGACATAGCTCGAGACGTGTTTGGCTTCGGGTACCGTCTTCAATGCCGCTTCGATGTTGTGCACCACCGCATCGGTGGCGGCGAACGAGCTGCCCGGCGGCAGGTTGACTTCGATGGTCAGCTCCGGACGTTCGGAGTCCGGGAAGAACTGCTGCTGCACCGCGCCCATGCCCAGCACCGCAGCGATGAACACTGTGGCGGTGGTGGCGGCGGCGACCCACTTGTGGTCGACGCACCAACGGATCAGCTTGCGCAGGCGTTGGTAGTTCGGCGTGTTGTAGATCGCGTCGTGGCCGCCGGCCTTGACTGGAATTTCCGGCAGCAGCTTGACACCCAGGTAAGGGATGAAATACACCGCCACCACCCATGAGGTGATCAGCGAGAACGCCACCACCCAGAAGATGTTGCCTGCGTATTCGCCGGCGGTGGAGCGGGCGAAGCCGACCGGCAGGAAGCCGATGATGGTCAGCAGCGTACCCGACAGCATCGGCGCGGCGGTGGAGCTCCAGGCGTGCGTGGCGGCCGCGATGCGGTCCATGCCTTCTTCCATTTTCACCACCATCATTTCGATGGCGATGATGGCGTCGTCGACCAACAGGCCGAGCGACAGGATCAGCGCGCCCAGCGTGATGCGGTCGAAGTCGCGGCCGGTCGCCATCATGATGACGAATACCGCCGCCAGCGTCAGCGGCACGGCGGCGGCGACCACCAGGCCGACGCGGAAGCCCAGCGTCAGCAGGCTGACCACGATCACGACGGCCAGCGCGACGACGAACTTGATCATGAATTCATCGATCGAATCCTTGATCGCGCGGGATTGGTCGGACTCCAGCTTCAGTTCCAGGCCGGTTGGCAGCGTGGCGGTGATGCTTTTCTGTTCGGCAGCCAGCGCCTTGCCGAGATCGAGGCCGTTGTAGCGCTTCTTCATCACAATGGCCAGGTCCAGCGATGCTTCGCCCTGGTTGCGGATAACGAAGCTGGCGGGATCTTCGTAGCCGCGCTTGACGTCGGCCACGTCGCCCAGTTTCAGCGTGCGTTCGCCGGCGATGATCGGAACGGCCTTGATGGCTTCGACGCTGTTGACGGCGCCGTCGAGACGCAGCTGGACGCGGGGACCGCGAGTTTCAATGAAGCCGGCCGAGGTCACGTCGTTCTGCTTGCCCAGCGCGTCGATCACGTTCTGTGCCTTGATGCCGAGCGTGGCCAGGCGCTGGTGCGAAATCTCGACGAAGATCTTCTGCTGCTGCTCGCCGAGGATATTCACCTTTTGCACGCCAGGGACGCGCAGCAGACGCTGGCGCACGTCCTCCGCCTGCAATACCAGCTGGCGGTGCGGCAGCTGCTTGCCGGTCAACGAGAACAGCGCGAAATACACGTCGGAGTATTCGTCGTTGAGGATCGGCCCGACCACGCCGCGCGGCAGGTTGATGGCTTCGTCGCCCAGTTTTTTACGCACCTGGTAGAAGCTGTCCTCGACCGCCTGGGCGTTGGTGTCGTCCCTGAGGTACAACTTCATGATGGCGATGCCTGGGCGTGCGCTGGTTTCCACACGGTCGTAAGTTTCCAGTTCCTGCATGCGCTTTTCCAGGCGGTCGGCGACCTGGCGCTGCATCTCTTCGGCGGTGGCGCCCGGCCAGGAGGCGGTGACGGTCATGACCTTGACCACGTAGGTTGGATCTTCGGCGCGGCCGAGGCGGAAGAAGGCGAACGCGCCGGCGGCGACGATGGCGATGATCAGGAACAGTGTGATGGCGCGTTCGCGCACGCCGAACGCGGAGAGATTGAAGCCGCTCATGATCCGCTCCCGGTTTTGACTGGTGCCAGCAGTTCGACTTTTTGACCAGCTTTCAGCAGATGGCCGCCGAAGGCGACGGCACGTTCGCCTTGCGCCAGACCTTGCGAGAGACGCGCCTGCTCTTCGCCCAGCTGCGCGACCTTGACCGCGCGCAGGGTGACGGTGGAGGTCTTGCTGTCGATGACCCAGACGCCGGTGCCGCGCCCTTGGTCCACCAGCGCGCTGACCGGCACGCCGATCTGCGGCGAGGCGCCGCCGTCCATGCGCACGGTGACGGTGGCGCCCAGCGGGGCCTGGCCGGCGTCGCCGCCCAGCGTGTAACGGGCCAGGTAAGTGCGGGTTTGCGGATCGGCCACGGCGGCCAGTTCACGCAGCGTGGCGGGGACGGTTTGGCCGGCGTCGCTATACAGGGAGGCGGTGGCCGGACGCTTGGCCAGCGCCAGCGCGTTTTCGGGCAGGTACACCAGCGCCTCGCGGGCGCCTTGGCGGGCCAGCTTGACGATGGTCTGGCCGGCGGCGACCACCTGGCCAACGTCGGTCGGGACGTCAAGCACCACGCCGTCCATGTCGGCCACCAGCACCGAGTAGTCGCGCTGGTGGTCGGTCTGGCGGGCGCGGGCGCTTTCGGCGCGGGCCTGGGCGATGGCGGTGTCGGCGGCGGCCTTGGCTTGTTCGTAAGCTTGCGTCGAGACCGCGCCGGAGGCGAGCAGCTTGCGCAGACGGACCTCCTCGGCGACCGCCTGTACTTGCTTCGCTTGCGCCGCGTCGACGGCGGCGTGGGCGGCGCCGGCGGCCAGGTCGTAGTCGACCGGGTCGATGCGCATCAGCGGCTGGCCCTTGCGGACGGTCTGGCCGGGATCGACCAGGCGTTCGACGATCTTGCCGGCGACGCGGAAGCCGAGGTTGCTCTCGGTGCGGGCGTGGACCACGCCGGTAAAGGCGGACTGGCCGGACGCTGCCGCCTCGGCCGTGAACCAGGCGACCTTGGCCAGTGGCTCGGGCGGCGCGGCCGGATGGCTGCAGGCCGCCAGGCCCAGTAACAATGCGGCGCCGATGATGCTGCGGCGTGGCAGGGGGAAATGTATCGGTTTCATGTGCGGCCTCGAAGGTTGAGTTATTTAGAGTATGTGCAAGCGCTAAAAATAGATTACACAAATACTCTAAATCGCGCAAGTGCTTTTCGAAAAAATAGCGCTTGATCTTTTTAGAGTTCTAGTGCAATCTATATTTAGAGTTTTATGAAGCTCTAAATATGGATACTCCCACCAACCACCGAGGAATGATCATGACCACACCACTTATCCTGATTACCGGCGCCAACGGCACCACCGGCGCTTTCGCCATCAACCAGCTGCTGGCGCAGGGCGCCAATGTGCGTGCGCTGGTGCACAAGGACGACGAGCGCGCCGCCAAGCTGCGCGCACGCGGCGTCGATGTCGTCGTCGGCAATATCGAGAACTTCCAGTCGGTGCGCGCCGCGCTGGTCGGGGTGCGCAGCGCGTATTTCGTCTATCCGCTGGAAGCGCAGATCCTGAAGGCGGCCGTATATTTCGCCCAGGCCGCCAAGGAGGCGGGCGTGCAGGCGGTGGTCAATATTTCGCAGCGCACCGCCCACATCGACTCGGCCAGCCATTCGGCGCAGGACCACTGGTTCTCGGAGCGCGTGTTCGACTGGTCCGGCGTGCCGGTGATTCACCTGCGTCCGACCTTGTTCATGGAATGGCTGCTGTACCCGTTCCAGCAACCCATCATCGCCGGACACAACACCTTGATGCTGCCGGGCGGTAACGGCCGGCACTCGCCGGTGTCCGCCTTCGACCAGGGCCGCGTGATCGCCACGCTGCTGCGAGACCCGGCGCCGCACATCGGCCGGACCTATCATCTGTACGGCCCGGAAGAGTTGAGTTACAGCGAGATCGCGCAGGCGGTGGGCGAAGGCATCGGCAAGGACCTCCGGTATGTGCCGGAAGATCCGGAAGCCTTCGTTACGCGCCTGTTGCAGGCCGGCGTGCCGCCGTACGTGGTGCGCCACCTGAGCGCGGTGTTCGATGAATACCGTGACAATTTGCTGGACGGCAGCAACAACACCATCGAGGCGCTGACCGGCGTGGCGCCGATGACGATCAAAGAGTTTGCGCGCCAGCACGCGGCGTCTTTAATTTAGAGTACAATATAACTCTAATGGCGCTACAGTCGCCCCGTCCAGGAGCAGAGCATGAGAAAGTCGAAAGCCGATACCGCCGACACCCGCAAGCGCATCATTGCGGTCGCGTCCAACATCTTTCTGCGCCAGGGGCTGGCGGCGACCGGCATCGCCGACATCATGGTGGCCGCCGGCCTGACGCAGGGCGGCTTCTACCGCCACTTCGAATCGAAGGAGCAACTGATCGCCGAGGCCAACGAGGCGGCCTTCAGCGAGCTGTTCGCGATGTTCGACGCCGCCACCGCCGGCATGCCGCCGCGCGAGGCGCTGGAGCTGATCGTCAAACGCTACCTGTATCAATTGCAGGCGGAGAAGGTGGTGTATATGTGTCCGCTGGCCAATCTGTCGAGCGAACTGCGCCACGCCGATCCGCAGGTCAAGGCGGTGGCCGAGGACGGCTATGCGCGCATGGTCAAGCTGTTCGCCTCGCACCTGCTGCGCATGGACGTGGCCGATTACGTCGGCGTGGCCGAGGCCATCGTCGCCATCGGCGTCGGCGCCGTGACGCTGGCGCGCATGGCGCTGGAGCCGGCCGCCGCCAACGCGATCCTGGCGAACGCGCACAACACCATCAATTTCCTGGTGCAGAACGCCGCCACCAGCAAGGCGCTGCTCAAGACGGCGCATTAACCGATGTTCTTTCGACGCTGACGAGGCGCCTTCAGGCGGCCTGCGCCGGCCGTCACGGAGTCTTCCATGCACGCTGGTTCTCATCCAACAGGCGGCGGTAGCGCGCGCCTGCAATTACTGGTCGTCTCGCTGATCTCGTCGCTGGTCATGCTGGATTCGAACGTGGTGGCGGTGGCCTTGCCGACCATCGCCCGGTCGCTGAACGCCGATTTCGCCGACGTGCAATGGGTCATCACCGCCTATGTGCTGCCGTTCGCGGCGCTGCTGCTGGCCGCCGGCTCGTTCGGCGACCGGGTCGGACGCCGCTTCGCCGCGCTGATCGGGCTGGCCGTGTTCGGCTTGTCGTCGCTGGCCTGCGGGCTGGCGGTGTCGCCCACCATGCTCAACGTGGCGCGCGCGGTGCAGGGCGTCGGCGCCAGCCTGGTGCTGACGGCGTCGCTGGCGCTGATCAACCACAACTTCGCCGGCGCCGAGCGCGCCAAGGCCTTCGCCTTCTGGGGCGCCAGCCTGGGCATCGCGATCACCTCCGGCCCGATCATCGGCGGCGTGATCGCCAGCACGGTCGGCTGGACCTGGGCCTTCCTGATCAACGTGCCGATCTGCAGCGCGCTGTTCATCGCCGCGCTCGGCATGATTCCGGAGTCGCGCGACCCCGAGGCCACCGGGCTGGACTACGCCGGCATCGCCACCTTCAGCAGCGGCCTGTTCTTCGTCACCTGGGCGGTGATCGACGGCAATGCGCTGGGCTGGCTGTCGGCGCCGATCGTGTGGCGCGCGCTGGGCGGCGCCGCGCTGCTGGCCTTGTTCGTGGTGGTCGAACTGCGTCAGCGGCGGCCGATGCTGGACTTCGCGATTTTCAACTCGCGCCACTTCATCGGCACCGTGTTCGCCATGGTCGGCTACGCGGCCGGCGCGCAGGTGATGATTTTCTATCTGCCGCTGTACCTGCAAAACGCCTTCGGCTTCTCGCCGATGATCGCCGGACTGGCCATGCTGCCGTTCGCGCTGCCGATGTTCGTGGTGCCGCGCCTGAGCGTGCATCTGCGCTGGCTGCCGCGCACGCTGTTGTGCGCCGGCATGGCGGTCACGGCGAGCGCCAACCTGGCGATGGCTTGGCTGGCGTCGGCGCAGGCTTCCTATATGTTCTTCGCCGTCGCCATGACCGTGGCCGGCATCGGCGCCGGTGTGCTCAACGGCGATACCGCCAAGGCTTTGCAGGGCGCCTTGCCCGCCAACCGGTCCGGCGTGGCGTCGGGCATCGGCGCCACCACACGTTTTGTGGCGCTGCTGTTCGGCGTGGCGGGGCTGGGCGCGCTGCTGGTCGGCGCCACCGCCGGCCGCTTCGGGCTGGCCGCGCGCGCTTCCGGCATGAACCCGGCCGATGCCGTCGCACTGGCCAAGCGCTTCTCGGCCGGCGATGTGGACGGCGCGGCCGCCATGCTGCCGCCTGCCTTGCGCGACAGCCTGGGCCGGTCGCTGCAGGATGCCTTCCACGCCGGTTTCAGCAGCGCCGCGCTGGCCGCGGCCGCAGTGGCGCTGGTGTGTTTGTGGCTGACCTGGCTGTTGATGGAAAGGCCGACGCATGCGGCCAGTGCCATTGCGCCGGCCGATGCTGGCTACATTCCCGGCGAGTAAGACGTCGTCAGGAAATGGGGTTTATCGCATCGCCGGGAATGGGCTTGCTCGCGCGGTGTTTGCGGCGCGCGCTTCGCCCCGAGTCTTTTTTGCGTTGGGCGTGTCCGCCATCCGCCGCGCCCGGCGCGCTGGATGGCGCGGCTTTGCCTGGGTTCAGCCGGGAACGGCCCTCTGCGGGCGGCACGTTGGCGCGGGCGAGGGCGGCGTCAGGGGGGAGGCCGGTGCTTGCTCGGCGTGGCGGCGGACGCTTGCCCTGCCGCGTGGCCGCGGGCTTGCCCGGCTGTTTGCCGACAACCGGCACCGCACGCGGCGTGGCCGGCGCGGCCGGCAATGGCTGGCTGACCCGTTTTGCGTCGCCCTCCATCAGGCGTGCTATCGCGGCCTTGCGCGCGGCGCGGCATACATCGGCCAGCAACCATTCGGTACTGCCGGGAAGGCGTAGCCACACGGCTTTCCACGCATTGCGGTTGCCGCCGCCGTACAGATTCGCAAAGCACGACGGTGAAATGGCGTACTTGTCGTATTTGATTTCCGCCCCCTCCACCACGGCGAAATACTGTTTGCGGTCGAAGCTCGCGCGCAATCTGGTGCCTTCAGGAAGAAACACTTCCTTCCACTGATAGCCGGACTCGGATGGCGCCGCCGCTTGTTCCTGCGGTGTCGGGGCAGGGTTCATATAATTGCGGAGCGCTTCGCAGACGTAGGGCTCCATCCCGAACGAATCGTTCCAATGAAGGCCGGTGAATTTTCCCATTTCGACCAGCAACGTATCGGGAACGCGGATGGGGAATGCGAAGGGCAGGTCGGTACACATGTGGGGTCTCCTGAAAATGGGTTTTTACTAAGCGCCGCTAACCACCACGAAGCTGTAGTGAGGAGCGCTGTCTCTTACTAAAATCGCCGTTTGGGCCGCTAACCGTTACTACGCTTCCGCAGCCTATAAACGTTAGACGCCGTTATCGCCGTTTAGTTCCGGAGTTAGCGCCAGCTACGATGAAATATCGATCGTCATCGTGAGGCAGCATGAGATCGCAGGTTTTAGTAAAAGCCGAAAAAAACGACACCCCGTCCACAGATACCCTGCCGTGAAATCCGCGATAAAGCGAAAAGGCCACCGCGCATTATGCGCGGTGGCCTTTTGCCACGGGCACAGCGTTTATTGGCCGCGCGGCTTGGTCATCAGCGCGGCCACCTCGGCCGGCGCATCGATCTGCAGCCAGTGGCCGGCCTCGATCAGGTCGAGCGTGACGTCGCCGAAGCCGGCGCGGAAGTCTTCGGCCAGCGCGGCGCCCAGGTAAGGATCGGCGGCGCCCCAGATGATCCTGACCGGCAGGTCCAGCGCCTTCACTTGGTCCAGACGGGCGGCGTTGCGCGTGACTTCGGCGAACAGGTCGGCGTTCATTTGCGCGAAGGCGGGCAGGGCGCTCGGCTGCTGGCGGAAATTGTCGCCGATCAGACCGGGCATCACTTCAAGGAAGTGCGCTTGCTGGTGCGCCGGCAGCGCCGCATGGAACAACGCCTGCTGCACGCCCAGCAGCCAGCCCAGCTGCTCGGGACTCTGCGTGAACGCGGTGGCCAGCGCCCGCAGGCTGGGACTGGCGAACACTTCGATCAGTTCCGGCATGCGGATCGCCGGGGTCCGCGCGTACAGGCTGTTGAGAATGTGCAGTTCGGCGACGCGGTCGCGATGCGCCAGCGTGTAATTGATCGCGGTCGGGCCGGCGGCGTCGTGCGCCACCGGGATGATCCGTTCAAGTTTGAGCGCGTTGACCACAGCCTCCAGGTCGCCCAGCTGCTGCGCGAAGTTGTAGGCCGCGCCGTCCGGCTTGGCCGACTGGCCGAAGCCCAGGAAGTCGAAGCTCACCACGCGGCGCCCGGCCTGCGTCAGGTAGGGCACCAACTCGTCATAGATGTGCAGGTTGTCGGGAAAGCCGTGCATCAGCACGAAGGCCGGACCGCTGCCCGGGTATTCGCGGGTGTGGATGTGGCCTTGGGCGCGCTGGATGCGGTGTTCGATGTACGGCAACGAGGTGCTGGTCATGATATTCCTTTCGGTTAATTTAGAGTTCAATTGACTGCTAAAAATAGAGTATATCTAGACTCTAAAAATAGCAAGGCGTTTTTATCGTTCCGGCTGCAACAGCGCGTTGACGGCCAGTTCGGTGCTGTCGAGAATGGTTTGCGCGATCGCCGGATCGACCGCCAGCCGCGACAGCATCACCGCGCCCACCATGGTCGAGACGATGGCGTCGGCGACGCCGTGCGGCTCGGCCGCCCCCAGCGCGGTGGTCAGCGTGGTGAAGAACGCCACCAGCCGCTGATAGCCGTCCATCGCCACGCTCCGCACCTTGCGGTCGGTGTTGCGCAGCTCGCTGCCGAGGTTGGGCAGGGGACATAGCCACTCCGGGCCTTCGCCGTGGGACTGGCGCAGGTACAGGCCGACGACGGTGTCGAGCGCTTGGCGCGGCGCCATGCCGGCCACCGCTTGCGCGTAGTAATCGAACATCTCGTCGTTGGCGGCGATGTTGGCTTCGGCGATCAACTGATCCTTGGAATCGAAGTGCCGGTAAAAGCCGCCCTGGGTCAGGCCGGCCGCCGCCATGATGTGGGCGATGCCGGTTTCCGCCAGCCCGTTTTCCAGGAAGAGCCTGGAGGCGGTCGATACGATGCGCCTGCGCGTATCGGCCGTGTCGATTTTTGACCGTTTCATGCTGATCACTCCTGTTCGGCAAATATGCCTTGTTCAATTTAGAGTTTTAGTATAATCTATTTTTAGATTGTAAGTGAACTCTAACTTATTCGACGGAGGATGTGATGCTGAACCTGGTATATGGATGGCTCGCGCTGCTGACGGTGGCGGTGGTGGTGGTGATGTCGGCGGCCATGGGCTGCCTGCTCGGGCGCAAGATGGTGCTGACGTCGCTGACGATTTTCGGCTGGCTGGGCTTCACCGCCTCGCTGGCCTATAGCGGTTTCCTGTCGGTGTGGGACGCGAAGCCGCCGCATTTCCCGCTGGTGCCGCTGGTCGCCCTGGCCGCCGTGGTGCTGCTGCAGCGCGGCGCGGTCATCGGCCGGCTGTTGGCGGACACGCCGCGTCACTGGCCGGTGGCGATGCAGACCTTCCGCATCGGCGTCGAGTTGGCGTTCTGGGGATTGTTCGTGGGCGGCGGCGCGCCGTCGCAGGTGACCTTCGAGGGGCGCAATGTCGATGTGCTGGTGGGCTTGAGCGCGCCGCTGGTGGCGTGGGCGATCGCCCGCATGAACTTGGCGCCGCGCCTGGTCATCGGCTGGAACGTGCTGGGGCTGGCGATCCTGTCCAACACCATCTTCACCACGCTGACCTCGCTGCCGGGGCCGGCGCATCTGGCCTGGCAAGGCGCGCCGTTCACCGCCTTCGGTGATTGGCCGTTCGTATGGATTCCGGCTTTCCTGGCGCCGCTGGCGATCTTCCTGCATATCTTCTCGATCCGCCAGAACCTGGCCGCGCTGCGCCGGCCGGCCGGCTGAACGGAGCGCCGCCATGCCGAGCCCCACCAATACGCGGACCCTGAGGACGCCGGATATCCTGCAATGTAATCTGTTGCCGGTGCGCCAGGCGTCGCGCCAGATCTCCAGGCTGTACGACCAGCATCTGGCGCCGGCGGCGCTGACGTCGACCCAGTTCGTGATACTCGCCTTGTTATATGCGAATCCCGGCATGTCGATGCGTGAGCTGGGCGCCGAGCTGATGCTGGAACGCAGCGCCTTGCTGCGGACGATGAAGCCGTTGACGCGCGACCAGCTGGTGCTGACGGTGCGTCGGACCGGATCGGGCGCGCGCCAGTTCACGTTCGGGCTCACCGGGACCGGCGAGGCCAGGTATGCGCAGGCGCACCCGCTGTGGCTGGCCGCCCAGCAAGCCTTCGATCAGCTGGTCGGAGGGCGCTTCTCCGATGCCTTGCATCGCCAGCTGAGCGGTGTCGCGGATGCGGTGAGCGTCAGCGATCCCAACGCGTCCGCAGGAAGCCCAACAGGCTGACGCTGGCCGCGACGACGATGCCGGCCGCCACCAGCACAAAAGCCGTGTGAAGGCTGACGACGCCGCGCGCCACCAGCGCCATCGCCGCCAGCGCGACCACGAAGCGGACCACGCTGGCGCTCATCGGCCACAGAATCCGCCGCGCGCCCTGGCCAGCGAAGTAGAGTTCGAAGATCACGCCGATGACCGCGTAGAACGGCGCCACCACATGCAGATAATCGCTGCCGATGGCCAGCACGGCGGCATCGTTGGTGAACAGCCCCAGCCACAATCGCGGATACCGTGCGACCACCAGCCCGACCGCGCCGACGATGGCGGCGACGAACAGCGCGTTGACGATCGCCACGCGCCGCGCCCGCGCCACATTGCCGGCGCCTAGGTTGGTGCCCACCAGCGTGATGGCGGCGGTGCCGAAGCCGAACATCAGCGGCACCAGCAACATGTCGAGCCGGGACGCGATGCCGTAGCCTGCGATGGCGGCCACGCCGACGGCGCCGGCGGCCGCGGTCAGCGCCGTGATCGACATCGCCGACATCACCGCGTTGACCGCCGACGGCAGGCCGACGCCAAGGATGGCGGCGAAGTGCCGGCGTCGCAGCGGATGGCGGCGCAGCCGCAAGGTCGATGCGGCCGAGCGCATGTAGCGCAGCACCACGCCCAGCGCGGCGACGTTGCACAGCACCTGGGCCACGCCGGCGCCCGCCACGCCCATCCTCGGCGCGCCGAGCCAGCCGGAAATCAGCACCGGCGACAGCGCCAGTCCCGCGATCACGCCGCCGAACATGATCATCGCCGGCACCTTGACATTGCCGGCGCCGCGCAGCGCCGCCTGCAGCAGCATCAGGCACCAGAACGGAATGGCGCCGCCGAACAGGATGTTGGAATACAGGGTCGCCTGGCGCAGCGACGCGCCGCCGCCGCCGAGGCTGCGGTAAATCGCCGGACCGGCCAGCAGCAACACCAGTGAAAACAGCGCGCCGGCCACGGTGGCGATGATCAGCGTATGCCAGGCCAGGCTTTCCGCTTCGTCCTGGCGGCCGGCGCCGACGGCGCGCGCGACGGCGGACGACACGCCGCCGCCGATGCCGCCGTTGGACACCATCGTCATCAGCATCATCACCGGCACCACCAGCGATGCGGCGGCGATGGCGTCGAGTCCGAGCGCGCTGACGAAGTAGGTTTCGGCCACGCTGAGCAAGGTGGTCATGAACAGCACGACCACGGTCGGCAGTGCAAGACGGATCAGCGATGGCAGCAACGGCCCGTGCAACAGGCGATTGACGGGAGCGACCGGCGCGGCGGCGGCCGCAGTCTGGTTGACGAAGGTAAGGGACATGATGGTTCTGAACAAGGTAAATGACAGGCCCGGCGGGCGCCGGACCAGGGAAGGTTCGTGACGTCAGGCGCCGGGGATGGGCAGCACCGGGATCACCTCGGTGAAGCCGGCAAGCGAGCTGGGACTGAGTTCGCCCCACTTCAGGGCGTCCTCCAGCGTATCGACCTCGATCACGACGTAGCCGCCGAGCAGCGCGTCGCTCAGCACCGAAGGGCCGTGGCGCAGCTGGCGCCGGCCCTCGAAGAAGCTGACGGTGCTGGCGCGGCGTGGATCGAGCTGCTTGCCGCCGCGCAGCACGCCGGCGGCGCCCATCGCCATCATGTATTGCTTCCATGCCTGCGACACTTGCTGCCGCGCGTGCGGGGCGCTGTATTCTTCGTAGACTTCAAGCGGTTGTTGAAAGGCGAGAACGAATTCCATGGTTTTTTCCTTTAAAGTTGGCGGCGGGTTCAGCGATGAGCATGGGGGCGGCGGTCATGGTAAAATCAAGTATGTGGAAAAATACATAGTGCCACCATTCGCTGACTATGTCAAAAAAAACATAGTTAGGGAAAGTGCGTCGTGAAGAAGACCAGGGAGCAAAACGCGTGACCGATTCGATGGAAACCAAGCCCGGCAAGGAAAAACCGCTGAAATACGTGATGCTCGCCGGCATCTACAACGAGCCGCGTTCCGGTTATGAATTGACCAAGTGGCTGCAAGTGGTCGGCCAGCATTGCTGGTCGGTGGAGCACAGTTCGGTCTATCCGGCGCTGCGCGAGCTGGAAAAAGAAGGACTCATCAGCTCCGAGCGTTTGCCCGGCACGCGCGGACCGGAGCGGTCGATCTACAGTGTCACTGATTCCGGACGGGAAAAGCTCACGGTGTGGGTCGCAAACGCATCGCCGCGCCCGGCCATCAAGGATGAACAGATCCTGCGGGTGCTGTGCTTCGACTTGTTGCCGCGCGAGACGGCGCTGCGGCAGATCGCCGAGGTGCGCGCGCACCATCAGTCGCAGCTGGAATTCTTTCTGGCCAGGCAGGCCGCGCTCACCGAGAAGCAACTCGGGCCGCTGCTGGTGACGCGGCGCGGCGTGCTGGCCGAACAGGCGTATGTCGCCTGGTGCGACGAAGTGAGCGAGATCATCGCGCGCCGGCCGGCCTGATCGCGGGACGGCGCCGTCGCTGCGCTCAGTCGCCGTTGCCGCCGAGCGGGAAGGGGGCGACCACCGTCTCGGCCTGGCCGGTGGCGACATCGTAGACCACTCCCGACACCGTCAACCCTTGCGGCAGGTCGGCATTGGCCTGCAGCGCGGCGACGTCGAACGCCACCGATTTATACGGGTCGCTGATGCCGATGGCGTCGAAGTCCGACGTCTGCACGCCCAGATGGTCCGCCAGCAGTTCCGGCGCCAGCCGCGAGCAGCCGTTGATGCCGCAGTCGGTGTGGTGCAGCACCACCAGGTTCCAGCCGGGGCCGACTTCCTTGCCGCCGGCCTTGGCCAGCTTGCCGACCAGGGCCAGCGATTCCAGCGCGGCTTTGGTGACGCGGCCGCCGACGTTGCGGATAACGACGGTCTCGCCGGTTTCCAGGCCGAACACGTCGGCCGGATCGACGCGCGGATCGACGCAGCCGATGATCACGGTTCTTTGCGACGGCATCATCTTCAAGCCGCCGACAAAACCGGTCGAGGCGAATTTTTTATTGCGTTGAGCTAAGGTGTCGAGGAAGTTCATTGGATTCTCCAGAGGTGGGCGGAAGCGGATATTTAGCGTTCAATAAAACGCTAAATAAAGAGTATTATAAACCGCTAAATAAATCAAGCGAATTCTATCGGGCGCACCGATGGCGGGTCGCGCAGTCTGCTGGAGGGGAGAGGTGGGGCGGGGAGGGGACTGCGAACCGCGCGCCGTGGGCGCGCGGGTATTGCCAGGGGCTTACGCCGCCAGACGCAGGCCGGCCATGGCGCCGGTCAGCAGGAACGGCACCATCCGGGTGGTGTTTTCCAGCGTGCTCTGCAGCGCGGTCTGGTCGGCCAGGATGGATTCCTTGGACGGCAGGCTGCGTACCGACGGCACCTGGTCGGCGCGCAGTGTGATGCCCAGGCTGGCGAGGGCGCCGACCGGGTCGCCCAGCATGCGCTCGCGGAACGCGTCGTCATGGGCCAGTTTTTCGAGGACAGTGCTGAGTTCGCTAGAAGTATTCATCATGTGTTCCCTTAGATAAGGTTGCGATGGGGAGAGTTCCGCAGCGGGTAGTGCCAGTTGATGCTACGTCAAAAGCGCCCCCGCTGCCAAGCGACTTAATTCAGCCGTGCAAGGCTCACACGGCCGCAAAAATGCGCTAGACTCGAACGATCATTGCTTATGCGGCAATGATTCCGTTCCCTTTCTGGAGGCGCTTCCCATGAAAATCCGACGTTGCTCCGTGCTGTACATCGAGTCGCGCGAGGCGCTGGCGATCGACTGGTCGGCGCTGTTCGCCGGCACCAGCACGCTGGCGGCCAGCACCGAATGGATCGCGCTGGTGCCGCATCTGGACCGCGAAATCGGCATCGACGCCACCGAATTGACGGTGCTGGGCGCCATCAGCCAGACCGTCTGGAGCGAGCGCGATGCCTGTGAGCAACGTCTCGACGCCCCGGCGATCGCCCGTCTGCTGGCCAAAGGCTTGCTGATCGGCGACGACGCCGAGCACGCCGCCGTGCGCGAGCGCGACGAGGTGCTGCGCGCCGCGCACTGGCGGCCGATGGCGGCGCTGGTGCACACCTTCAGCCGCTGGACCGACGTGCGCAGCGAGACCGGCATGGAGGCGCCGACCTTCCAGGAGTTGCTCGACACCTACGGCGAACCGCCGCCGCCGACGCTGGAATTGGGCGCGCCGGGCAGCGGCGTCAAACTGCCGGCGCCGGCCAGTGGCTTGCTGGATGAAACGATGCGGAAACGCTACACCGGACGCAATTTCGATCTGCAAGCGACCTTGCCGCTGGCGGTGGCGGCGCGGTTGCTGCAACGGACCTTCGGCGCGCAGCAGGTGCGCCGCATCGGCGACAGCGCGACCATCCTGAAAAAAACCAGCCCCTCGGGCGGCGGCCTGCATCCGGTCGAAGCGTTCGTGCTGGTGCAGCGCATCGCGGGCCTGACGCCGGGACTGTACCACTATCATCCGATCGAGCACGAACTGCGGCCGCTGCGCGCCATGGACGCGCCGGAGGCGGCCGCCACCGCGCTGCAAATGGTGGCCGACCAGCAATGGCTGGCCGACGCGCCGATGCAGGTGGTGCTGGTGGGCCGCGCCGAGCGCACCTTCTGGAAATACCGCAACCACCACAAAGCCTACCGCGCGCTGGCGCTGGACGCCGGCCATCTGTCGCAGACTTTTTATCTGCTGGCGGCCGAAGCCGGCATGCCGGCGTTCATCACCGCCGCCATCAACGATGTCGAGATCGAGCAGATGCTGGGGCTGGACCACCTGCGCCACGCGGTGATCGCGGTGTGCGGCTGCGGCCCGGCCTCGGGCGCGCGCGACATGGCCGAGCTGCGCTACGGCGAGACCGGCACGATCTGAGCCAGCGCGGCGCGGTCCAGCAGGTGGACGCCGTCGATCACCATTTCCAGCGCGGCGCCGAACGCGGCCAGCGGCTCGTCCAGCTTGCCGGGACGCGGCGCCTGCAGCAGCTGCTCCAGTTCGCCGGCGCTGCGGTGCAGTTCCGCCATCGACAGATTGCCGGCCGCGCCGCGGATCTTGTGCACCAGCAGCGCCGCCTGCTCCAACGATCCAGCTTCGATCGCCGCCAGCAGCCGCTCCGGCGTGGGCTGGAAATCGGCGACGAAGCGGTCCAGCAGCGTCGCCAGCAGGCGGCGGTTGCCGCCCAGCCGTTGCAGCGCGGCCGCCATGTCGATGCCGGGCACGAACGGCGGCGCCTCCTGCGCCGCTTCGGCGGCCGGCACGGCGGCGCTGCGGCCCGGATCCGGCGGGATCCAGCCGGCCAGCATCGAGAACAGCCGCTCCGGCTCGATCGGCTTGGTGACGTAGTCGTTCATGCCCATCGACAGGCTGCTTTCGCGGAACCCGGACACCGCGTGCGCCGTCATCGCGATCACCGGCAGCCGCGCGTGCTGCGACTTGGCGCGGATGCGGGCGGTGGCTTCGTAGCCGTCCATGCCGGGCATCTGGATGTCCATCAGCACCGCGTCGTAGCGGCGCTGGTCGACCATGCGCACCGCGTCGGCGCCGTTGTCGGCCAGCGTCACATGCACGCCGGCGCGCATCAGCACCTCGCGCGCGACCTGCTGGTTGATGACGTTGTCGTCGACCACCAGCACCTGCGCGCCGGCGATGTGCTGCGCCGCCTTCGACAAGGTGGCGGGCAGCGCCGCCGGGGCGCGGCCGGCGCCGCCGTCGACGCCGAGCCCGGCAAGAACCGCGTCCAGCAGCTGGGCCGGACTGACCGGCTTGGCCAGGCAGGTGCGGATGCCGGCCTGGGCGGCCGCCTGCACCACCGGCTCGCGCGCGAACTCGGTCACCATCAGCACCACCGGCACGCCGGCGCGCGCCGCATCGGCCTGCAGCCGGCGCGTGGTTTCGATGCCGTTCAGTTGCGGCATGTCCCAGTCCATCAGCACCAGGTCGGGCGCGTGCTCGGCCAGCCAGGCCAGCGCCGCCGCGCCGCCGGCGACGGCGTGGGTGGCGAAGCCGAGGCCGCCGAGCCGGCGGGTCAGCATCTCGCGCATGCGGGCGTTGTCGTCGACGATCAACACCTGCTTGCCGCGCACGCCGTCCGGCAGCGGCGCGGCGGCCGGGCCGTCGTGGCGGCGCAGCGCGAGTTCGAAATGGAAACTGCTGCCGTCGTCGGGCGCGCTGTCGAGCTCGATCTCGCCGCCCATCGCCTGCACCAGCTGCTGCGAGATCGCCAGGCCCAGCCCGGTGCCGCCGTACAGCCGGGTGGTGCTGCTGTCGGCCTGCGAGAAGGCGCGGAACAGGCGCGTCTGCTGCTCGACGCTGATGCCGACGCCGGAATCCTCGACCACGAAGCGCAGCCGCACCGGCTGCCCGGCCGGTGCGGCATCGCCGGGCGCGGCCAGTTCGACCCGCAGCTCGATCTGGCCGCGCGCGGTGAATTTGAGCGCGTTGCCGACCAGGTTGACCAGCACCTGGCTCAGCCGCAGCGGATCGCCGACCAGGTGCGCCGGCACCTCGGGCGCGGCCCACACCAGCAGCTCCAGGCCTTTTTCCGCCGCGCGCCACGAGAACAGGTCGGCGATCTGGCTCAGCGTGTCGCACAGTTCGAACGCCACGCTTTCCAGCTCCAGCTTGCCCGATTCGATCTTCGAGAAGTCCAGCACGTCGTCGATGATGGTGAGCAGGTTCTGGCCGGCGCGGCCGATCTTGCTGAAGTAGTCGCGCGGCTTGGCCGGCAGGTCGAGATGGGTGCCGAGGCCGGCGAAGCCGATGATGGCGTTCATCGGGGTGCGGATCTCGTGGCTGATGTTGGCCAGGAAATCGCTCTTGGCGCGGGTGGACGCTTCGGCGTCGGCGCGCGCCTGCTGGATGGCGCCGATCGCGCTGGCCTTCTGGAACGCCGAGACGAACGGCTCCTTCAGCGCGCGGAACATCTCCAGTTCGCTTTCGGCGTAGCGCGCGTCCTGCTCGAACACCAGGTAGCCCTGCAGCTCGCGCTCGACGCGCAGGCGCACCGCCAGCACCACGCCACGGCTGAGGAACATGTCGGGCGCGACCACCACCGCGCCGTCGACCAGCCGCTCCCGCGCCTCGGCCAGCGTCATGCCGCTGCGCGACAGCGGCAGCGCGCTGCGGTGCCAGCTGGCGCGCATCGCCAGCTGGCCGTCGCCGGCGTCGCCGATCAGCGCGTAGGCCGCGCGCACGTTGCCGATCACGCTCGATTCGCGCAGGATGGTGTGCAGCAGCGCGTCGAAATCGAGCTCGTCGTTGATGGACTTGACGATGGCGTGCACCCGCTCCAGGTGCAGCGTGCGCGAGTAGACCTGCTGTTGCAGCTGGCGCACGCGCCAGCGGTACAGGCCCCAGCCGAGCGCCAGCACCGCCAGCGCGCCGCCGAGCCGCGCCCACCAGGTCTGGTACCAGGCCGGCAGGAAGTCCAGGTCCATGGTCAGTTCGTTCGGGCTCCACTCGCCGTCGCGGTTGCTGCCGCGCATGTGCAGCCGGTAGCGGCCGGGCGCGACGTTGGCGTAGGTGGCGACGCGGTGGCTGGCGTCGGTCTCGACCCATTCCTTGTCGTAGCCGTCCAGGCGGAAGGCGTAGCGGTTGCGCGCGCTGGCGGAGTAATCCAGCGACGCCACCTCGACCTCCAGCTTGCGGGTGCCGGGCGGGATGCTCAGGCCGGCACCGCCGGGCGCCAGCAGCGGCGCGGCCGGCACCTCGGTGCGGTCCAGGTGCACCGAGCTGACCACCAGCGGCGGCTGGTAGCGCCAGCGCTCCGGCGGCTGCGGGTGCACCACGGCGTAGCCGCCGGAGGTGCCGAACACCACGTCCGATTGCGCGGTCTGGCCCACCGCGCCGACGATGTAGGGCTGGAACACCAGGCCTTCGGCGCGCCCCAGCGCCTGCACCTTCAGCGTGGCGCTGTCGATCACGGCGATGCCGTCCGAGCTGGAGGCCCAGATGCGGCCGGCCAGCCCGGCGCGCAGCGCGCCGACGCTGTTGCTGGGCAGGCCGGCGCGGGTGTCGAGCCGGCGGAAGCGGCGCGCGCCGTCGGCGCTGCGGCCGTCGAGGATGCCGATGCCGCCGCTGTTGGTGCCGACCCACAGCCGCCCCTGCGGATCGAAGGCCAGCGCGCCGACGAAGCCCTGCGGCAGCGAGCCGTCGTTGCCGGGCTGCGGCAGCATCTGTTCGATCTCGCCGCTGGAGGTGTCGAAGCGGTTGACGCCGCCGCGGGTGCCGATCCACAGCGCGCCGTCGGGGCCGAGCTGCATGGCGGTGATGCGGTTGTCGCTCAGGCCGCCCTTGTCGGCCGGTCCCTGGCGGAACGCCTGCACCGTGTTGGCATGGATGTCGTAGCGCAGCAGGCCGCTGTAGGTGCCCAGCCACAGGATCTCGCCCTGGCGCACGATGCTGCCGATGCGCGGCAGCGGCTCGTCCCACGGCAGCGGCACGCGCGCCACCCGGCTGCCGTGGCCGCTGGTGCGGTACAGGCCCAGCGCGGTGCCGATCCAGGCCTCCTGCGGCGCCGCCTCCGCCATCGACAGGATCAGGCGGTTGGGCAGGGCGCTGTCCGGGCGCGACGGGTCGGGCCGCAGGCCGGCGCTGCGGCCGCCGTCCGGCGCGATCAGGTCGATGCCCTGGTCGGCCAGCGCCACCCACAGCCGGCCGCCGCTGTCGGTCATGAAGGCGAACGCCGAGATCGCCGGCAGGCCGACCCCGTCCATGACGGTTTCGACGGTGCGGTTGGCCGGGTTGTGGACGTCGACGCCGCGCTCGTTGGCGGCCCAGACCAGGCCGCTGCGGTCGCGCCACAGCGCCGCCACCCGGTCGTTGGCCAGGCTGATCGGGATGGCCGGACGGTGCACGATGCGGCGGCTGCGGCCGCTGGCGTCGAACTCGATGATGCCGCCGCCGTAGGTGGCCGCCCACCACACGCCGGGCAGGGTTTCGCTCAGCGACAGCACCATCGCGGTGTTGGCGTCCTTGACCTGGTCCAGCGCCAGCAGGCGCGCGCCGGCGCCGCTGGTGGCCAGCCCGACGCCGCTCTTCAGCGTGCCGAACACCACCTCGCCGCCGACGTTGCTGGCCAGCGACAGCACCGCGTCGTCGACGCCGCCGGCGATCGGCAGGTCGGCGACGCGGCCGCTGGCGGCGTCGCGCCGCGCCAGGCCGGCGTTGGAGCCGATCCACAGGTGGCCGTCGCGGTCGAGCAGCAGGGCGCGGATCTGGTTGGCGGCGGCGCCGCGCGGATGGTGGCTGATGGCGTTGCCGCGCGCGGTGTCGAGGTAGTCCAGGCCGCCGGCGGTGCCGACCCAGATGCCGCCGCGCGCGTCGCTGGCGATGGCGCCGACGTTCGGGCTGCTCAGGCCGGCGGGACCGGCCGCGAAGCGCACAAAGCGTTCGTGCCGCTTGTCGTACATGGCCAGACCGTCGCTCGAGGTGCCGATCCACAGGCGGCCCTTGGCGTCGACGTGCAGGGTCTGGATGAAGTCGCCCGGCAGCGAATGCGGATCGTCGGCCTTGAAGAAGAAATTGCGCATGCGGTAGCCGTCCCAGCGCCCCAGGCCGGTCTGGGTGCCGAACCAGATGAAGCCGTCGCCGTCCTGCACCACCGACATCGTGATCGGGCTGGGAAAGCCGCGCTCGGCCGGCACCAGGTGTTCGAACACGGCGGGCGCCAGCGCCTGCCACGGGCTGGGCTGGGCGGCGGACGCGGCCTGGCCGGCCGCGCAGGCCAGCGCCACGGTGGCCGCCAGGCGGCGCATGGTGGGCGGACGCCGCTTGGCCGCGCCGTCAGCGGAAAAAGGATGGATCAAATCGCGCACAAACGTTATGGCCTGCCTTGGGTTTCCCTATGCTTGCTAGCAGCGGGCGTCACTTGTCAAAGCATACGGAATTGTTTACCGAAAGTCTATTTTTTGACGCGTGGCGCGGGCGCCGGCGTCAAGCGCCGCGCATCTGAGCTGGATCAAAGGTGGTCACCGGGCCGCTGCTACGCTGAGGTTGCGGTATTTTTCGTCACTTTACAGCGGAGGAAGCCATGAAACCAACGGAATTGGGCCGGTTGTCGTATGACGTCTCGCCGGAGGCGTTGAAGCAGATCGTCGAGAGCGGCAAGGTGCTGGAATTCGCCAACACGGTGGCGGCCGGCGCCGCGTCGGAGATCCACGCCCAGCTGGTGGACCAGATCGCGCGCGCGGCCATCGGCGGCGGCGCGGCGGGCGGGCTCAGCGTCGGCGCCGTCAATGTGTTCGAAGGCGGCGACTTCGGCACGGTGCCGGTCGGGCCGGGGCCGAAGGGGCCGCGTCCCAAGGTCAGCGTCTTGTTCGGCGGTAACGCGCTGACGCATGTGGTGGATCTCGCGCAGGTCGCGGCGCTGCGCAATTGACGGCGTCGCCATGGCCACGTCCGCCACGCTGATGCTGCACCTGACCGGCCGCTGCAACCTGGAGTGCCGGCATTGTTATATGGACGGCTCGCCCAGGCGGCGCGAGGCCTTGCCGTTCGACTGGGTGGCGCAGGCGTTGCGCGCGGCGCCCGGGCTCGGCATCGGCACGCTGTTCCTCACCGGCGGCGAACCGCTGCTGTATGCGCGCTTCGCCGACGTGGCGCGGGTCGCGGCCGAGGTGGCGGGCCTGGCGACCACCGTCTGCACCAACGCGACGGTGGTGCGGCGCCGCGACGCCGCGCTGCTGGCGCGGCTGGGTTTCGATGCCCACGTCAGCATCGACGGCATGCCCGGCCACCATGATCTCTTCCGCGCCCGGGACGGCGCCTTCCGCAAGGCCGAGCGCGGCATCGGCCTGCTGCTGGCGGCCGGCGTGCCGGTCACCATCGTCACCACCATCTCGCGCGGCAATGTGGAGCAGTTCGAGCAGATCGCCGGCTGGGCGCTGGCGGCCGGCGCCAGACGGCTGCTGGTGCAGCCTTTGCTGGATCTGGGCAGGGGAATGGCGATCGGCGATCAACAATTGAGCGGGGAGCAGCTGAACCGGCTCATCCTGCAAACCTCGGATTTCGGCAACCGCTCGGCGGGGCGCATCGCCGCCAGCATCATCGGCGGCAGCAAGCGATTCCTGCTGGCGCATCCGTGCGCCGCCTACGTCTGCAACGGTGGCGGTTGCCATCGCGGCGTCTCGGCGGAAATCAAGAAGGTGGTGGTGCGCGAGGATGGGACCGTCCTGCCGGAGGCGACCAACCTCGACCACCGCTACGCGTTGGGCAACGTCGCCGACGGCTCGCTGGCCGAGCTGGTGCAACGCTACTTCCCGGCAGGCTATGCGGCGTTCGACCGGCTGTGCCGGAGCACCTACGAGCAATGTGTGCCGGACTGGCCGGCGCCGATCGTGCCGTGGGACCAATTGCTGGCGCTGCACAGCCGCAGCGTGCTGCCGGCGCCCGTCGGCGCGGCGCCGGAGCGGGGCTGCGGTGGCGGCGGCGCCGGGAAAGCCGCCGCCGCGCCGATCTGGATCAAGCCCGGGAGCGCGGCCTGACGTGATCAGTCCAGCTTCAAGGCCTTGGCGACGTCCTCCCAGGCGACATACTTGAAGTTTTGCGGCCCGTCCGGCAAGCGCTTGTAGCCGTCCTGGATCACCAGCATGCCCTTGGCGTAAGGCCCGCCGAAGTTGGCCGAGCTGACTTCCAGCCCGTCCGTCTCCGAGGTGCCGTCGATGCCGGCCGCCAGGTTGTAGCCGACGCGGAAGCTGCCGCGCGCACGGTAGGGCGCTTGCGCGTCCATCACCAGATAGCTGTTGTCGCCCTGGCTGGAGACGATCAGGTAGTCAGCCGCGCCGCCTTGGCCGTGATACAGCGCCATGCCTTCGACATCGGCCACCAGTTGCGGCCCGACCGGCATGATCATGCTCAGCTTGGCCGGCGCGTCGCCCTTGGCCGACACGGTCCAGACACCGCGCTTTTCCTCTCCCAGGAACAGGCGGTGGTTGCGGTCGTCGACCACGCAGCCCTCGGGCTGGCTGGCGACCTTGAAGCGGCGAAGCAGTTTGCCCGACATGCCCTGGCCGTCGGCGCCGGCCTCGATGCGGTACTGCAGGAAGCTGCCGTCCTTGTCGTTGATGAAAGCCTCCAGGCCGCCGTCGGCGGGGCGGTACAAGCACATGCCGTAGATGTTTTCCAGACCGGTGGCGAAGGCGCCGGCGGCCGAGACATGGCCCTTGGCGTCGATGGCGAACAGCATGACGCTGTTGTCGTCGCGCTGCGTGGCCACCGCCAGATCGAGTCTGCGGCCGCCGACCGTGACATCCTGGCGCACGTCCACGTTGTTGAGGCGGCCGACTTCCAGCAGTTGCAACTCCTTGCCGTTCAAGTCGTAGACCAGCAAGCCCTGTTTTTTGTTCGTGCCGAGAATGCGCGCACCGGCCGGATCGGCCGCATTGCGCCAGATCGCCGGATCGTCGGCAGCGTCGCCCGTGCGCGCCACCGGCTCGGTCTGCCCGCGCGGCTCGACGATAGCCTTGGCCGCCGGCGCCGCCGCCGCCGCGCCGGCCCTCGGCCCAGCCGCCGCCGCACCGCCCGCCGCCGCCGCGCCGCCCACCGTAGCCGGCACCGCCTTCCACGGCAACACCCGCACCTGGCCTTTTTTCTCGACCTCGCCGCCTTTCAGCAGCTGACGGCCCGGCGCCCCCTCGGCTTCCGCGTTGTACGCCCACAGGCCGACATGCTCCTCACTGACAAACAGCTTTTGTCCAGCATCATCGGCGCGGCAATGTTTCGAGTGCGGCGGCAGCGACAGCTTGCGCACCAACCGCCGCTGATCGCCATGCAGCAACCACTGCTCCGCCTGACCATCCTTGCCGATCACAAACAGATGATCGATCCGCTGCGTATCACGGTACAAGCACGACGCCTCGATGCCGAACGGCGGCGCCGGAAACGGCTTCTGCGCCGTCAACGTCCCCGCCGCAAGATCCACCAGCACCGGCACCACCTGCTCGGCGTTGGCATCCATCACCACCGCCAGCACACCATCGCCTTGCGGACGAACATCAAGCTGCTTGGCGCGCAGCGCCAGACGCGCACGCTCGTTACCCCTGGCATCGAGCAGCAGCAAACCCTGCTTGTCGATGCCGAGCCAGCCGCCGTCGGGCATGACGGCCAGCTCGCTGGCCTTGGCGGCGGCGCCGGGAAGAACGACGGCGGCCTGCGCCACGACGCCGCAGGAAACCAGCGCACCGAATAAAATCGCGTTAAGAATTTTCATTAGAACAGGCTGACTTTCAGGCTGAGTTTGTAGGTGCGGCCGTACTGTTCATACTGCGCGTTGTAGGCCTTGCTGCCGAGGTAGACGTAATATTTTTCGTTGTTCAAGTTGGCCGCTTCGAAGTTGACCTGCACCTGCTTGCTCAACTGATAGGACAGCGAAAAATCCACCTGCTTCTGCGCATCGACGATACGGTCCTGAGCAGCGTCGAGAATATCGTCACCCATCTCCAGCAGATACTGCGACTTGTAATTGACCGCGACACGCGCGCTCACCGGACCCTGCTCGTAACCCAGCATCAGATTCATCACCCGATCCGACTGCCCCGGCAGGTGGATGCTGCGCGAACGCATGCGCTTCGCATCCAGGTCATAGCGCGCGACATTCGCGTCCGAGCGCGTCAGGCTACCGTTGGCGCCAACGATCAAACGATTGAACGGCGCCGGCAACATGCGCAGCGGCTGGGTGTACGCCAGTTCGATACCCTTGACGCTCGCCTTGTCGCCATTGGCGTAAGTGATCGCCGACGTGTAGCCCGCCCACTGACCGCTGCCCGCCAGGTTGGTGGTGTAAGTAAAGTTCTTGATATCCTTGTGGAACACGTAAGCCGATAAGCTGCCATCATCGCCCAGCACACGCTCGATACCCAGGTCGAGATTGGTCGACTTCAACGGCGCCAGATCCGGATTGCCGATGGTGGCCTCGGTATCGCTGGCCTGGCTGACGCCCGGCGCCAGCTGATCGAAATTGGCGCGCACCACCGAATGGGTCCAGGCCGCGCGCACGCTGGTCTTGGCGTCCACGTCGTAACGCGATTGCAGCGCCGGCAACCAGTTGGTGTACGAGCGGTCGCGCTTGACCGCCGCGATGGCGCCGCTTTCCTCATCGACGCGCGAACCGGCCGCATCGAAACGCGTGCGCTCGGCGCGCACGCCCGCCAGCAGATGCCAGGCATCGATGTCGTAGCTGTTCTGCACGTAGGCCGCATCGATATCCTCGTTCATGCGGTAATCGTCGACGGTCGAATCGACCACCACGCGCGCGCCGTCGCGTTTCAGGCCGGCCACCAGCGTGCGGATCGCCGCCGGGTTGATGGCGTTGCCGATGCGGCCCAGCTTGTAGTCCAGCTGGTCGGCGGTGACGTAATCGCTCATCGCCGTGCTGGCGCTGCCGATCTGCTTGGCGCTGTACGACCAGGCTTCCTTGTCGTTGGTCTTTTCGCGGCTGCTGGTCTTGGCGCCGAACTTCAGCGTCGCGCTGCCTTCGCCCAGCTCGAACTTGCGGGCCAGGTCGAACTGCACATGGTTTTCCTTGTCCTTGGCATAGCCCTGTTGCAGCGCGATCGAATTCAGCTTGTAGTTGGCGGCCGCGTACAACGCCTCCGGCGCGATCAGGCGCGGGATTTCCGTGCCGCTGAAGCCGACGCCGGCGAAGTCCTTGCTGCCGCGGAAGCGGGCATCGTTGATCGATTCCGGCGCGTCGTCCTTGGAGCGGCTGGCGCCGCCGTTGACGTCGAGCTTCCAGCGATCCCACTTCTGTTCGGTGCCCAGCACGACCGAACTGATGGTCTGCGTGTATTTGCGCTGACGCAGGCGACGCTCGCCGCGCACGCTGTCGGTCTTGCCCTCGGTCAGGGCGCCGCCGGCGACATTGCTGATGGTCAGGCGATCGCGCACCTCATCGTCGCTGAAGTCGCTGATGAAGCTGCGCAGAAAGTATTTGCTGGCGGTGTCCGCATGATAGTCCAGGTTCAGCGCGGCGGCGCGGCGCTCGCGCGTCGGCTGGTAGTCGCGCAGCTCCAGGCCGGCCAGCTTGCCGTCCTCCCAGGCGCCGCCGGTCTCCGCGTTATCGGACGCGAACTCGCGCTTCTCGTAGCTGACTCCACCGGCCACGCCCAGCTTGCCGTCGAGGAAGCGGTCGGCGAACAGCACGCTGCCGTTCGGGCTGGTCTTGCCGAGGTTCTGGTCGCGGCTGGCGCCGATGGTGGCCGACAGCAGCTTGCCCGGCAGGTCGAAGCCGGTCAGCGTCTTGACCTCGACCGTGCCGCCCAGCGAATTGGCATCGTGGTCCGGGGTCAGCGTCTTGCTCACTTCCAGCGTGCGGATCAAGCCGGCGGGCAGCACGTCCAGCGCCACCGCGCGGCGGCCCGATTCCGGCGACGGCACCAGCGCGCCGTTGATGGTCACCGCATTCAGGTCCGGGCCGAGGCCGCGCACGCTGACGTAGCGGCCTTCGCCCTGGTCGCGCTGCACCGAAACGCCGGGCAGGCGGGCCAACGCTTCGGCCGCGTTCTTGTCCGGCAAGCCGCCGATATCGTCGCTGCTGATGACGCTGACGATGTTGTCGGCCTTCTCTTGCGCCGCGATGGCGTTGCGCAGGCTGGAACGCTGGCCGGTGATGACCACGCTGCCGGCGGCGGCGACGCTGCTGTCGCCGGCGTCGACCGCATCGGCGGCCTGAACGGTGGAGTAGGTGGCCAGCATCGCCAGCACGCCGGCGGTCAAGACGGTCAGGCGCAGATTTGGATTGGTATATATAGTTTTCATGAAATGCCGTCGGAATAGGTTGGGAGACGGGCGGATTCTAGGTAGACAATATGTCAATCGCATGACAGGTCGCAGCGCCGGAGCCGCGAAACCCCCGCCTGCCGCATCAAATGAGCTGGATTGACCTGCGGCCCGAGCCAGCGGCGGACGCGGCGCGGTGAGAATAGCGACCTTCGCCGCACGCCGGTGAGCTGTTTGCACCCGTCGCCGGCCATGTGTTGTTTCTGTGCGCGCGTCACAGCCCGGTCATAAAGCGGGGGTATGCTGCGGCGGCCATCGTCCCGTCCACCCGAGAGCCGCCCATGTTGCAACTTCACCGTTCCACCCTGATTGCCGCCGGCCTGGCGCTGTTGGCCTGCGTCTTCCTGTATTCCACGCTGGGCGTCGCCAAGTCCTTCCACATGTGGAAATGGACCGACATCGTCAGCGAAGGCGGCACCGCCGTCATGGCCGGCAGCTGGGTGTTGTTCACCTTGAGCAGCCGCCCCGGCGGCCTTGTCACGCGCCTGCTGGCCGGCGGCCTGGCGCTGATCATGATCGGCTCCTTCGCCGACTGCATGGATGAATTCTTCATGATCAGCAAGACGGCGCGCTGGGACCACTGGCTGGAGGCGATGGTGCCGATCGGCATGCTGGTGGTCACCATCGGCATGTATTACTGGCGGCACGAGCAGTTCCGCCTCAACGAGCATCTGCAAAAGCGCGAACGCCTGTTCCGCGACCACCGCGCCTTCGACCGCATCACGCAGCTGGCCAACGCCGACTACCTGCGGCGCCAGATCCGCCACGAACAGGCGCGCCGGCCGGGCCAGCAATGCGCGCTGGTGCTGCTCGACATCGACGGCTTCCACGCCATCAACCGCGAATTCGGCCAGGCGGAAGGCGACCGCGTATTGCAGGCGGTCGGCCACATGCTGCTGCTGAACCTGCGCAACGACGACCTGCTGTGCCGCTACGCCGGCGACCGCTTCGCGCTGCTGCTGCCGGACACCAGCGTGGCCGAGGCCGATGCATTGGCCAGCCACCTGGCGGCGATGGTCGGGCAGATGCGTCACCACGCCAAGAGCGGGCAGGTACGGATCACGCTGCGCCACGCCAGCTCCAACGCCGACGCCGCGCCGGATGTGCTGCTGGCCGAACTGAGCCGCGCCGTCTCGCAGCCGGCGGCCGGCACGCACGCGATGGCGGCGCCAGCGGCCTCGGCGGCCTTGGCGTGATCGCCTATCGTCAAAGCGGCGACAGCTTCATTCCGGCGCGGCACCAGCCGGCGCTGGTGCTCGACTACGCCCGCAGCCGCGAGCTCGACGAGCGGGGCGACCTGGTGCTGCGCGGCACCGGCCTGCACGGATGGCAGATGCCGGCCGCCGACAGCGCGCTGACGCCGGTCCAGTACCTGCAACTGCTGTCCAACGTCACGCGCGCGCTCGACAGCCCGGACACCAGCTTCATGCTGGGTCAACAGATGCTGCCCGGCCACTACGGCGCCTTGAGCCACGCGCTGCTGCAAGCGCAGAACCTGCGCCAGGCCTTGCAGATATTGAGCGCCGGCCAGGCGCGGCTGTGTCCCTTGCTGACGCCGCGCCTGCGCGAGGAGGGCGGCATGGCGGTGCTGTACTGGACCGACAGCTTCGGCGCGCCGAGCCAGTTGCCTGCGCTGGTCGAGATGCACATGACGGCGGTGACGGCGATGTGCCGCTGGCTCAGCGGCGAGCGCCTGCCGTGGCGCTACTGCATCAACCGCAGCGCGCCGGCGCATATCGAACAGCATCAGGTGCACCTCGGCAGCGACCTGCGCTTCAACTGCCATCTGGATGCGATGCTGATCAATCCGGCCTGGCTGGATCGCCCCTGGCCGCGCGGCAACGGCATGGCCGCGTCGGTGGCGCTGCACAGCGCGGCCGACGAAGCGGGCGCCGAAGCGCTGGCGCCGGCGCTGCTGACGGCGCTCTACGACTACCTACTGGCGAATATCCGGCTGGGACCGACGCTGGAAGGCAGCGCCGCCGATTTTGGCATCAGCCCGGCCACGCTGAAGCGCCACCTGGCGCGCCACGGCAGCCACTTCCAGGCCGAGCTGGACCAGGTGAGGGCGCACGTCGCGATCCAGCTATTCCAGATGCGCGGCTACGACAACGAAGCCGTCGCGCAATATCTCGGCTTCCACGACGCCACCAACTTCCGCCGCTCCTTCAAACGCTGGACCGGCCTGACCCCCAGCCTGCTGCGCGACGGCCTGTTGAGCATTCCGCAGTTGATCTGAAGTGTCGCGTCGCCGCTTGACCTGTCGGGCAATGCCGGATATGTTAACGTCTTGTCATGATGACTCCAGGAGCTCACAATGAAACGTGTTACCGGCATTGGTGGTGTGTTCTTCAAGTCGCCGGATCCGAAGCGGCTCGCCGAATGGTACAAGGTGCATCTCGGCTTGAATGTCGAGGCGTGGGGCGGCGCCGCCTTCCAATGGTCCGGCCCGGACAACCCGAGCGGCGCCGGCACCACGATATGGAGTCCGTTCAAACAGGATACCGATCACTTCGCGCCGAGCCAGTCCTCGTTCATGATCAACTATCGGGTGGACGACCTGCATGCTTTGCTGGCCGCCTTGCGCGCCGAAGGCTGCCAGGTGCTGGACAAGGTCGACGACTCGGAGTACGGCAAGTTCGGCTGGGTGATGGACCCGGACGGCAACAAGCTGGAGCTGTGGCAGCCGCCCGAAGGCCAGTAATCAGACGCGCCGCGTCACGGCGGCGAGCAGATCGGTCACCTCTTCAAGCATGACCGGCTTGGTCAGGTGATGATCGATGCCGGCGTCGCGGCTTCTGGCGCGGTCCTCGTCCGAGCCCCAGCCGCTGAGCGCGGCGAGGTAGACGTCTTTCAGCGCCGGCTGCCCGCGCAACTGGCGCGCCAGATCGAAGCCGTTCAGATGCGGCATGCCGATGTCCAGGAACACCACGTCGGGCGCGAAAGCCAGCGCCGCCTGCAACGCCTTCGGCGCCTCCAGCACCACGCTGGTGGTGTAGCCCAATTCCTCCAGCAGCAGCGCCAGCGTTTCGGCGGCGTCGATATTGTCGTCGACGATCAATACGCGCGCGGCCGCGGCCGCCGCACGGCCAAGCGCCGGCCGCCGATCCGCCGCAGGATCCATCGCGGCGGCGTTCGCCACCGGCAGGCGCAGGGTGAAGACCGATCCCCCTTCGGCGCCCGGGCTGTGCACCTCGATGCGTCCGTCGTGCATCTCGGCCAGCTGTTTCGCCAGCGCCAGGCCGACGCCCAGGCCGCCCTGCGAGCGCTCGATGGCCGCATCGACCTGCGTGAACAAGTCGAAAATCCGGGGCAACATCGCCGCCGGGATACCGATCCCGTTATCGATGACGCGGATCATCACCTCCGCGCCGCTGGCTTCCGCCACCAGCTCGATCTGCCCGCCGGGCGGCGTGTACTTGGCCGCGTTGTTCAGCAGGTTGCTGATGATCTGCGCCACGCGCGTCATGTCCGCATCCAGCCAGACGATATTGCCCGGCACGGTCACGGTGAACTTGTGCTTGGCGGCGGTGATCAACGGCCGGCTGGTCTCGACCGCGCTGTCGATGACCGCGCCCAGCTCGACCCGCTCCCGCTTCAGCGTCACCATGCCGCGACTGATGCGCGAGACGTCGAGCAGATCGTCGATCAGCCGCACCATGTGACCGAGCTGCCGCTCCATCATGCTCAGCACGCTCGGCGCTTGCTCGCTCTTGCCGATCTTCAGCACCACCAGTCCGGTCTGGATCGGCGCCAGCGGATTGCGCAGCTCGTGCGCCAGCGTCGCCAGGAATTCGTTCTTGTAGCGGTCGGCTTCGAGCAGGCGGCCGGTCTGGTGGCGCAGCGCGTCGGCCGAGGTGTTACGTTCGATCAGATCGGCGGCCTGCCGCGCCACGATGTCGAGCAGGCGCAGTTCGCGTTCGCCCGGCTCGTGCGTGCGGGTCCAATGGGTGGTGAGCATGCCGACCAGCCGTCCGTTACGCGTCAGCAACGGCGTCGATTGCGCCGACCTGGCGCCGGCCTTGCGGAAGGCGATCAGGTCCTCGCTGCCCTCGATGAACTCGCAGCGTTCGAAGTCGGGAACGATGACGCGTCCCGACACCGCCAGCGCCCGGCCGCAGGTGCAGGCACGGCCGGGATGCACCCACTTCCAGAACTGCACCGCCTCGTCGTTGAGGCCGCGATGCGCGATCAACTCAAGCTGGTTGCGCTCCTCATCGTAGCGCTGCATGCTGCCGAAATCGGAGCGCATCACCAGGGTCGCGGCATCGACCAGCTTCTGATACAGATCACCGAGCGTGTTCTCGTCGATCAGCATGGCGCTGATGCCGTGCAGCAGATGCGCATCCTCCAGTTCCGCTTCGAGCTGGCGCTGGGTCTCATCGCGCATCCGCAGCGCGTTTTCCAATTCGAGCTTCTGCGCCTCCACCACCGCCAGCGCCTGGCTGAGAGCGGCGGTCCGTTCCTCCACCCGTTGTTCCAGCGCCGGGTTCGGACTGAAGTGTTCATACTCGGCGGATTCGATGGCGTTGTGTTTGAGCATAAGGAGCCCCTGTGCGCTACTGGACGGCGGAAAGTCAATTATAACTCCCGCCGCCGGCCGGACTCAAAGCCGGGCGGCTAAATAATGGCGGCGCCGCGCGCATCGCTTCCGGCGTATATTGTGCGGTTTAGGGGGAGTCGTGCCATGTTGAGAGGAAGCTGTTTGTGCGGCGGTGTCGTGTACCGGGCCGAGGGGCCGGTCCACCACGCCAGTCACTGTTACTGCACCATGTGCCGGAAGCAGCACGGCGCCGCCGCCGGCTCCTACGCCAACGTGCCCAGCGCGGGCTACGTGATCGAACGCGGCGCCGCGTTGGTGACCGAATACGCCTCGTCGGACGAAGGGCGGCGCGGCTTTTGCAGCGTTTGCGGCTCGACCCTGTTCTGGCGCAGCACGCAGGAGCCCGATTGCATCGCCGTCACACTCGGCACGCTGGAGCCGGAGTACGCCGGCCCGGTGGACGTCGAATGGTTCCCGGAAAACAAACCGCGCTGGCTGCCGGTGCAACAATGAAACTTCATGCGCGCGCGCAGGTCGAGCAGGTCGTAAGTTCGACCGCGACGTCATCTTTCGTCCGGGTTAACGCTCGCCCCTGAGCGTGTAGACCGGCTTTTCCGCTTCGCCTTTTTCCGCCATTGCAAGCTGACGCTGCAGTTCCTTGCGCTCGGTGTCGTCCTTGGCCGACGCGACCAGGTTGCGCAGGATGGCGACATGCGCCGTCTGCAGCGCCTGCGCCGCCGGCACGGCGATGTCCGGTTTCACGCCGACGTGCTCCCAGTTGGTTTTGGTGACGGAATTGGTCGCGCGCGCGGTCGGGATCGAGACCACGATGTCGTGCCCGACGCCGAACCAGCCCACGGGATTCGAGCCGCCGCCGGTGGTTTCTCCGACCAGCGTTCCGCGCTTCTGTGTCTGGAAATCATAGGCGCAATCTTCGCCGGCGGAAAACGTGCGGGCCGAAGTCAGGACATACACGGGCTTGTCGTAACGCTGTGCGACCGTCTTCACGGTCCAGAACTGCCGCGTGGTATCGCTCGGGCGATCGTACATGTCGATCAGGTGACGCTCGTCGCCGAGCGGGAAGAAATGGCTCATCAGGTAAGCCACGCTGGCCGGGCTCCCGCCGCCGTTGCGGCGCAGGTCGAGGATCAGCGCGTCCGTTCCCGCTAGGAGCGACATCGCCGCCGTGTACGCCGCGCCGACGAATTCCGCGCCGCCGAAGCCGCGCAGCTCGATGTAGCCGACGTTGCCGGGAAGGCGTTCGATCTTTTCGATGTCGTAGCCGCGCCGCACGCTCTGTTCGCGCCATTCGTCCATCTTGGCGCGGCTGGGTAACTCCGCGGCGCCGCGCTCATGAAAACCCTCGTAAAACCCGGCGGAGAAATGCTTGTCGCTGCTGAGTTCGCGCAAGTCCGTGTCCAGCGCCGCGCTGAACGCTTTCGCGCTGTCGGCGGACGCATAGCCGCCCTTGGCGTTTTTGCTGGTAATCGCACGGCCGACCCGTTCGGCCACCGCTGGATCGATGTAATTCGCGTTCATCTTCGCCACCAGTGTCTGCACGATCTCGGCGCGACCGGCCGCGTTCAGCGCGGCGTCCGCCGCCGCGAAGGCGGGAAGCGACAACAGCATGGCCGATACGACTGCCGCGACAAACTTCTTTCTACCTAACATACGTTCCTCCAGGTTGGACTACAAATCGGATGTCTTGTTGAGGTGTTGCAGCGCTTCGGCCAGCGCGGGCATATAGGAGCGGCTGGCGCGCAGCACGCTGCCGTCGCGCAGGCGCAGCATGGCGTCCCGGTTGGTGAGCGGGCTCAGCTCGGCGATCATGTCCAGCCGCACGATGGACGAGCGGTGCACGCGGTGGAACTGGCGCGGATCGAGCTGCATGGCCAGGTTGTGCAGGCGTTCACGCACCAGCCAGGTCTTGCCTTTCGCATGCAGGGTGGCGTAGTCGCCGTCGGCCTCGATGCGCTCGACGTCGGCCACCGGCACCAGCACCGTGCGCGATCCCACACGCACGCTGAAGCTGCGCAACGCGGGGGTGACCGGTGCGGCGGCACGGCCCTGGCCACGGTAGGGAAAAGCCTGCTGAGCACGGTCAAGGGCTTCGTCGAAGCGTTCGTCGTCGACGGGCTTGAGCAGGTAATCGAGGGCGGCCAGCTCGAAGGCTTGCACCGCGAAGCCGTCGTAGGCCGTCAGCAGGATCGCCATCGGCCGCTGCGCCGGCGGCAGCGCGGCCAGCACGTCGAGGCCGGACTTGCCCGGCATCTCGACGTCGACGAACGCCAGGTCGGGCTTCAGCGCCACAATGCCTTCGTAGGCGCTGGCCCCGTCACCGAATTCGCCCACCAGCTCGAAGGCGCCGCGCCGCGCCAGCCTGACCTTGACCGCCAGCCTGGCCAGCGGTTCGTCGTCGACGATCACGACCCTGATGTTCATGCCGCCACCTCGAGGCCGCGCAGCGGCAGCGTCGGCGGAAACAGCCACAGGGGAGTTTCGACTTTCACGCTGGATAGCCAGAAGTGTCTATCGTTTCAGCCATCCATCGAATCGAAAGTATAGAGCGCATGCAAAGTCCCGAGCCACGAAAGCCATCACCTTAAGCGATAGCCCGACAGCGGTCCAGTCAAATGCGCCGACCCGTGCATACCCCGCGACCAGCCGGTTTGAACATTCTCATTCCAGGTTCCGAAACCGGCCTTCACGGGAAGGTCAAGTCCAAACCGAGCATCTTGATAAGGATAAAGGTGACCAGCCCCAGGCCCAGGAGCGATAGCACGAAGACTGCGGCCACCTTGCCGCCGGCGCGGAGCACCGCGCGCCTCTCGTTTTCCTTCCCCTTCTTCCCTTGGTCGTAATGCCACTTGATGGCGTAGAACATGCCCGTGCCCAGCACCAGAAACTTGAAGGTAACGAAGACTATTGGTATCCAATCCATTATTTTGAGTTTCCCAGGTTATGGTGTTGCTGCACCTTCTGAGGCATACTACTTTAAAACAATGTCCATACATGAAGACAAAATGTCCCAGTTGAAAACCATACAAGATGAAGATTCGCCAGCCTGGTTGCCGCGATTGGCCGCGCGCGGCGGGCCGCGTTTTTTGCAGATCGCGGATGCGTTGCAGGCGGCGGTGGCGGACGGATCGCTGAAACCGGGCGACCGTCTACCTCCGCAGCGCCAGTTGGCCGCACAGCTGGACGCCGACCTGACCACGATCACGCGCGCATACGACGAAGCCAGACGCCGCAACTTGTTGGAGGGACGCGGCGCTCGAGGCACGTACGTCGCGGCGCCGAAAGTCGAATTGACCTCGATCCTCGACCTGAGCATGAATACGCCACCACCGCCGGATGGCGTGGACTTCGACGACCTGTTGAAACAAGGCTTGTCGCAAGTATTAATGAGGTCGAATAATGAATTGCTGATGACTTACCACCTGGGCGGGGGCAGCGAGTCCGACCGTCAGGCTGGCGCCAAATGGCTGGAACCGATGTTTGGACCGCTGGATCCCCGACAGCTTGTCGTCTGTCCGGGTGCGCAAGCGGCGATCGCCGCATTGATCCTTGCGCTGACGCAGCCTGGCGATGTGATCCTCGCGGAGCCAACCAGCTATCCCGGCTTGCGTGCCGCAGCGACCCAATTCGGCCGGCACGTCATCGCAGTGGAAGCGGACAAGCACGGGATGGTGCCTGAGATGCTGGAGAAAGCATGCCATCAGCACCAGCCCCGGCTGGTCTACCTCAATCCGACATTGCAGAACCCGACCACCATCACCATTCCGGAACGCCGGCGCAAGGAGCTCGCCGGCATCGCGAAGCGCCGCAATGTACGCATCGTCGAGGACGATCCCTACTGGCTTCTTGCCGAAGCCCCGCCGCCGCCCATTGCCACGTTTGCCCCGGAACAGGTGTACCACATCTCCACGCTGTCCAAATGCCTGACGCCCGGCTTGCGTGTCGCCTTCGTGCTGATCCGCGACCCGCACGAACGCGCAAGTTTCCTGGCCGCGCTCAGATCATTTGCGCTGATGGCCACTCCGCTGACGGCGGCGCTGGCCACCCAGTGGATTCTCGACGGCTCGGCGGAGCGATTGATGGCGGGCGTACGCAAGGAAGCGCGCCTGCGCCACCGGATGGCCCGGGATATCCTGGCGGGGCGGTACAGCGGCGCCGGAGACGGCCTGCATGTATGGATCGAGTTGCCGGCGTATTGGAACGCCTCGCAACTTGCGCGTGCGGCCGACAACGAGGGCATCGCGGTCACGCCGGCGGAGGCATTCGCAACCGGCAGCGGATCCGTGAATGCGATTCGGATCTCTTTGGGCAGCATCCGCGACCGTGAGCGCTTGCGCGCGGGTCTACAACAGCTGTCTCGGCTGCTTGCGCGGCGCCCGGAGTCGTTCAGCGCCGCTGTGGTTTAACTGCCCAGCGCCGCCGCGGCGAAACGCTCGGCGATCCAGTCGATGAACACCCGCAGCCGGTTGCTCATGTGCCGGTTCGGCGGATACACCACATAGAACGGATAGGGCTCCGGCTGCCAGTCCGGCAGGATGGCCACCAGCTCGCCGCTGGCGAGCTGCGCCTGCGCGTTGTAGCGGAAGGTCTGGATCACGCCCAGCCCGGCCAGCCCGGCCGCATAGTGCGCATTGCTCTCGTTGACGCCGACCGCATGCCGCACCGCGACCTCGATCCTCTCGCCGTCCTTGCGGAAATGCATCGGCATGGCGCGCCCGGTGCGCGCCGATAAATAGTTGACCACCCGATGTCCGCTGGACAGATCGTCCGGGTGCGTCGGCACGCCGTGCTCGGCCAGATAGGCCGGCGTGGCGCAGGTGACCCAGCCGGCGGCGCCGATCTGGCGGCCGATCATCGACATATCGGTCAGCACGCCGCCGCGTATCACGCAGTCGACGTTGTCGCTGATGAGGTCGACATGCCGGTCGCTGACGCCCAGATCGATCTGGATGTCCGGGTAGCGCCGCACGAAATCCGGCAGCGCCGGGATCAGCAGCAGGCTGGCGGTCGAGCCGCCGCAGTCGATGCGCAGGTGGCCGCGCGGCTTGACCCGCTCGGTGCCGAAGCTGCCGTCGATATCGCCCAGTTCCTTCAGCAGCCGCCCGGTCTTTTCGTAATACGCCGCGCCGTCCGGCGTGACCGAGACCCGGCGCGTGGTGCGCTGGAGCAGCTTGACGCCCAGGTGCGATTCCAGCGACTGGATCAGCTTGGTAACGGTGGCGTTCGGCATTTGCAGCGAATCCGCCGCCTTGGTGAAGGTGCCGGCCTCCACCACCCTGGCGAAAGCGCGTATCGCGAGTAATTGGTCCATTGCGTCCTTGATTATTCACATAGGGGAATAACGTATTCGGTTTCAGCTACTTTATTCAACAATCTTACAGGCATACAGTAGCGACATCAACTACCCAAGGAGCAGATCATGAACAAGAAACTCGAAGGCAAAGTAGCACTGGTTACCGGCGGCACCACCGGCATCGGCCTGGCTTCGGCACAGGAATTCGCGGCCCAGGGCGCGCTGGTGTTCGTCACCGGCCGCCGCCAGGCCGAGCTGGACGCGGCGGTCGCCGCCATCGGCCACGGCGCCATCGGCGTGCGCGCCGACAGCAGCAAGCTGGACGACCTGGATCGTGTGTACGCCGAGATCAAGGCCAAGGCCGGCCATCTGGACGTGCTGTTCGCCAACGCCGGCGGCGGCGACATGCAGGCGCTGGCCAGCATCACCGAAGAGCACTTCGACCGCATCTTCGACAGCAACGTGAAAGGCACGCTGTTCACCGTGCAAAAAGCGCTGCCGCTGCTGAAGGATGGCGGCTCGGTGATCCTGACCGCGTCGACCACGTCGGTGCAGGGCACGGAAAACTTCAGCGTCTACAGCGCCAGCAAGGCCGCGGTGCGCAACTTCGCCCGCTCGTGGCTGCTGGACCTGAAACCACGCAACATCCGCGTCAACGCCATCAGCCCAGGCCCGGTGCGCACCCCAGGACTGGCCGGCCTGGTGCCCGCCGAGCATGTCGACGGCCTGTTCGGCCACCTGTCGACGCTGGTGCCGATGGGCCGCCTCGGCGAGCCCGAGGAAATCGCCAAGGCGGTGCTGTTCCTGGCCTCGTCGGACAGCAGCTTCGTCAACGGCATCGAGCTGTTCGTCGACGGCGGCGCGGCGCAGATCTAATCGACCTGCGCGATCCGCAGCAGGTTGGTGGTGCCCGGCGTGCCGAAAGGGATGCCGGCCGAGATGACGATGGTGTCGCCGCTGCGGGCGATGCCTTCGCGGCTGGCGGTGCGGCAGGCCCACGCGCTCATCTCCAGCACATCGACCACCTCGTGGCACAGCACCGGATACACGCCCCAGGCCAGCGCCAACCTGCGCGCGATGGCCTGGCGCGGCGTCATGCCGACGATGGGCGCGTGCGGCCGTTCGCGTGCCATGCGCAGCGCCGAGTAGCCGGAGCTGGTATAGGCCACCACCGCCGCCACCTTCAAGGCTTGCGCCACGCCGCGCACGGCGACGCCGATGCCGTCCGAGGCCAGCGCCGCCGCGCCGTCGTCGCGCGCGGCCATCATCTCGCGATAATACGGATCGGCCTCGGTCTGCGCGATGATCGAATGCATGATCGCCACCGCTTCCAGCGGATACTGGCCGGACGCCGATTCCGCCGACAGCATCACCGCGTCGGCGCCGTCGTAGATCGCGGTGGCGACGTCGGACGCTTCGGCGCGCGTCGGCACCGGCGCCGACACCATCGATTCCAGCATCTGCGTGGCGACGATCACCGGCTTGCCGGCCTTGCGGCAGGCGCGCACGATGCGCTTCTGAATCGCCGGCACCTGCTCGTGCGGCATCTCGACGCCGAGATCGCCGCGCGCCACCATCACCGCGTCGCTGGCGGCGACGATGGCTTCCAGCGACGCGATGGCGGCCGGCTTCTCCAGCTTGGCGACGATGCCGGCGCGGTCGCCGACGATGGCCTTGATCTCGGCGATATCCTCGGCGCGCTGCACGAACGACAGCGCGATCCAGTCGACGCCCAGGCTCAAGCCGTAATCCAGGTCCGCATGGTCCTTGGCGGTCAGCGCCGACAACGGCAGCACCACGCCCGGCACGTTGACGCCCTTGCGGTCCGACACGCGGCCGCCGATGACGACGCGGGTTTCGGCGTGCTCCGGTCCGAACGATTCCACCCGCAGCCTGACGCGGCCGTCGTCGATCAGCAGTTCGGTGCCTACTTCCAGCGCGCTGTAGATTTCCGCGTGCGGCAGCGCGACGCGGCGCTTGTCGCCGGCCAGTTCGTGGTCCATGTCGACGCGGAAGGCGTCGCCCGCCGCGAGCGTGACCGGGCCGTCGCTGAACACACCCAGGCGTAGCTTGGGTCCCTGCAAATCGAGCAGCACGCCGATCGGGCGGCCGCTATCGCGTTCGATGGCACGGATGGTGTCGAGCCGCGCCTTGTGGTCGGCATGGCCGCCGTGGCTGAAATTCAGCCGGAACACGTCGGCGCCGGCGTCGAACAGGGCTTGGATGGTCGATCGGTCGCTGCTGGCCGGGCCGAGCGTGGCGACGATCTTGGCATTGCGGTTGCGGTGCATGAGGGTTCCAATCAGCGCGTGACGAGCAACGCGCGAAAATCGTTGACGTTGGTGAGGGTAGGGCCGGTGACGACGCTGTCCCCCAACCGTTGAAAGAAGCCGTGGCCGTCGTTGTTATCCAGGCTGGCGCTGGGGCGCAGGCCGGCGGCCCAGGCGCGGTCCAGCGTGTCCGGCGCGATCCAGGCGCCGGCGATTTCCTCCTGGCCGTCGACGCCGTCGGTGTCGCCGGCCAGGCCGTGCACGCCGGCTTCGCCCTGCAGCGCGATGGCGCAGGACAGCAGGAATTCGACGTTGCGGCCGCCGCGTCCCTGGCCGCGCACGGTGACGGTGGTCTCGCCGCCGGACAGCAGCACGCACGGCGCCGCGAACGGCTGGCCGCGCCGCGCCGCCTGCAACGCGATGCCGGCCATGACCTTGCCGACGTCGCGCGCCTCGCCCTCGATGCCGTCGCCGAGGATGTAGGGCGTGACGCCGGCGTCGGCGGCCACCCGCGCGGCGGCGTCCAGCGCCATTTGCGGCGTGGCGATGATGCGTACTTCGGCGCGCGCCAGGCGCGGATCGTTGGGCTTGACCGATTCGCCCCGGCCGCTGCGCAGCACGTCCATCACGTGCTCCGGCAGCCGCATGCGGTAGCGGCCGACGATATCGAGCGCATCGGCGCAGGTGCTGGCATCGCCGACGGTCGGGCCGGAGGCGATGTCGCGCGGATCGTCGCCCGGCACGTCGGAGATCAGCAGCGTGACCACGCGCGCCGGATGGCAGGCCGCCGCCAGCCGGCCACCCTTGATGGCCGACAGGTGGCGCCGCACGCAGTTCATTTCGCTGATGCTGGCGCCCGATTGCAGCAGCACCTGGTTGACATGCTGCTTGTCCTCCAGGCTGATGCCGTCGATCGGCAGCGGCAGCAGCGACGAGCCGCCGCCGGAGATCAGGCACAGCACCGTGTCGTCGGCGCTCAGGCCGTGCACCCGGTCCAGCATGCGCCGGGCGGCTTGCAGGCCGGCGGCGTCGGGCACCGGGTGCGCCGCTTCGGCGATCTCGATCCGCTGGCACGGCACGGCGTAGCCGTAGCGCGTCACCACCAGGCCGGTGAGCGGACCTGTCCAGTGCTGCTCCACGGCGCGCGCCATCTCGGCCGAGGCCTTGCCGGCGCCGATCACGATCAGCCGGCCCTTGGGCGCCTCCGGCAGCGCGGGCGGCACGCACAGCGCCGGCTGCGCCGCCGCGATCGCGGCCTTGAACATATCAAGCAGAAGCTCGCGGTGGTTCATTGCGTTCTCCTGGTTCAGGCCGAGGCCTTGTGCATCACCGTCAGCGATGCCGGCGCCGGTTCTTCCTGCTCGTACAGCGCCTTCATCTCTTCCTCGGTGGACTCGCCGTTCAGCACGCGGTTCATGCGGTCGCGATCCAGCGCGCCGACCCAGCTGGCGATCGCCATCGTGCCGACCGCGTTGCCGATGGTGTTGGTGATGGCGCGGGCTTCGGACATGAAGCGGTCCACGCCGAGCAGCAGCACCATGCCGGCCACCGGGATCTTGCCCATCGAGGCCAGCGTCGCCGCCAGCGTGATGAAGCCGGAACCGGTCACGCCGGCCGAACCCTTGGAAGTCAGCATCAGCACGCCGAGCACCACGAATTGGTCCATCATCGTCAGCGGCGTGTTGGTGGCCTGTGCGATGAAGATCGCGGCCATCGTGTAGTAGATGCACTGGCCGTCCGGATTGAAGGTCACGCCCGCAGGGATCACCAGGCCGACCACCGGCTTGGCGACGCCGGCGTGTTCCAGCTTGCGCATCATCTGCGGCACCACCGATTCCGACGAGCTGGTGCCCAGCACGGTGAAGATCTCGTCCTTGATGTAGCGGAGGAACTTGAGCAGGCTGAAACCGGAAACCCGCGCCACCAGACCCAGTACGACGAACACGAACACGACGCAGGTGATGTACATGGACCCCATCAGCTGGCCCAGCGACACCAGCGAACCGAGGCCGTATTTGCCGACCGTGAAGGCGATCGCGCCGAAAGCGGCGATCGGCGCCAGCTTCATGATCATGCCGACCACGATGAACATGCTGTTGCTGAAGGCTTCCAGGAAGTCGACCACCGGCTTGGCGCGGCGGCCCATGTGCGACAGCGCCACGCCGAACATGGTGGCGAACACCAGGATCTGCAGGATATCGTTCTTGGCCAGCGCTTCGACCACGCTGACCGGGATCATGTTCAGCAGGAAGCCCATGAAAGTGTCGTGCTTGGCGGCCGCCGCCGTGTAGCTGGCGATGCTGGTGGTGTCCAGCGTGTGGACGTCGACGTTCATGCCGGCGCCGGGTTTCACCACGTTGACCACGATGAGCCCGAGCAGCAGGGCGAAGGTCGACATGACCTCGAAGTAGATCAGCGCGCGCACGCCGACGCGGCCCAGTTCCTTCATGCTCTCCATCTTGGCGATGCCGAGAACGACCATCGCGAAGATCACCGGCGCGAACACCATCTTGATCAGCCGGATGAAGCCATCGCCCAGCGGCTTCAGGTCGCTGCCGAGCTGCGGATATAAAAAGCCCAGCACCCCGCCGGCGATGACGCCGATCAGGACCTGGACGTATAGCTTGCCAAAAAATTTCTTAGACATGATGCGGTCTCCTATGGATAGTCCTGCTTGATCGCGTCCCGCCGGCTCTTGATGGCCGGTCGGGACGGACCTGCGCCCGTGGCGCTTACGCTGCCTTGCGCTGCTGCGCGCCGCCGAGGAAGTCGCACACGGCGCGGGTGACTTCCGCCGTGGTGGCGCTGCCGCCCAAGTCGCCCGTGTGCAGCGACGGATTCGCGGTGACGCTTTCGATCGCCTGCATCACGCGCTTCGCCGCTTCGTTCTCGCCGAGGTGCTCCAGCAGCATCACCACCGACCAGAAGGTGCCGACAGGATTCGCCAGGCCCTTGCCCATGATGTCGAACGCGGAGCCGTGGATCGGCTCGAACATCGACGGATAGCGGCGTTCCGGATCGATGTTCCCGGTCGGCGCGATGCCCAGGCTGCCGGCCAGCGCGGCGGCCAGGTCGCTCAGGATGTCGGCGTGCAGGTTGGTGGCGACGATGGTGTCCAGCGTGGCCGGGCGGTTGACCATGCGCGCGGTGGCGGCATCGACCAGCTCCTTGTCCCATTTGACGTCCGGGAAATCGCGCGACACTTCCAGCGCGATCTCGTCCCACATCACCATCGCGTGGCGCTGGGCGTTGCTCTTGGTGATCACGGTCAGCAGCTTGCGCGGCCGCGACTGCGCCAGCTTGAAGGCGAAGCGCAGGATGCGTTCGACGCCGACGCGGGTCATCATCGACACATCGGTGGCGGCTTCGATCGGGTGGCCCTGGTGCACGCGGCCGCCGACGCCGGAGTATTCGCCTTCCGAGTTTTCGCGCACGATGACCCAGTTCAGGTCTTCCTGCTTGCAGCGCTTCAGCGGACCGTCGATGCCGGGCAGGATGCGGGTAGGGCGCACGTTGGCGTATTGGTCGAAGCCCTGGCAGATCTTCAGGCGCAGGCCCCACAGCGTGATGTGGTCGGCGATGTCCGGGTCGCCGGCGGAGCCGAACAGGATGGCGTCTTTGCCGCGCAGCGCATCGAGGCCATCGGCCGGCATCATCACGCCGTGCTTGCGGTAGTAGTCGCCGCCCCAGTCGAAATCTTCGAATTCGAACTGGAAGCCGGCGCCGCCGGCGGCCAGCGCGGCCAGCACCTGCTGGCCGGCCGGGACGACTTCCTTGCCGATGCCGTCGCCTGGAATGGTTGCGATTTGGTAGGTTTTCATGTGAGGTCTCCTTGTATGAGTGGCGGGTAGTGGCTGCACTGTAAGCGCTGGACGCCGGCGTTTAAGAGGGCTAAACTCAAGCCATTGTTAACCTCCACCTCAACAATCAAGCATGAGCAGCAGCGGATTCCAGCCGGCCGAATTGGGCTTCATCGTTTCACTGTCGAGCGCCGGCAGCCTGAGTGGCGCGGCGCGGGAGCTGGGCATCACCACCTCGGCGGTCAGCAAACGGCTGTCGATCATCGAGGCGCGCGTTGGCGTGCCGCTGGTGAACCGCACCACGCGCCGCATGAGCCTCACGCCCGAGGGCGACGTGCTGCTGGAGCACGCGCGCCGCATCCTTGGCGAGATCGCCGACCTGGATCAGCTGCTGACCAGCTCCAAGGGCATGCCGAAGGGGCAGCTCAGGGTCAACGCCACGCTGGGCTTCGGCCGGCTGCATGTGGCGCCGGTGATCTCGAAATATGTGCTGCGCTATCCGGAGGTGGACGTGCAGTTGCAGTTGTCGGTCGATCCGCCGGCGCTGACGGACGACCAGTTCGACGTCTGCATCCGCTTCGGCGCGCCGGCCGACTCGCGCGTGATCGCCAAGCGGCTGGCGTCGAACCGGCGCTTGCTGTGCGCCTCGCCCAAGTATCTGGCCGAGCGCGGCGAGCCGAAGTCGCCGTCGGAACTGCGGCGGCACAACTGCATCTGCATCCGCCAGGGCGACGAGGCTTACGGGCTTTGGCGGTTATTCAGCGGTCGTGAATCGGAACGCGACGCGGAGGCGGTCAAGGTGCGCGGCAACCTGGCGACCAACGACGGCGAGATCGCCGTCAACTGGGCGCTGGACGGCCACGGCATCCTGATGCGGGCGGAATGGGACATCGAGCGCTACATGGAGTCGGGCCGGCTGGTGCAGGTGCTGCCGGCCTATCGGACGCCGGACGCCGACATCTATGCGGTGTATCCGCAGCGCCACCAGCTCTCGGCGCGGATACGCACCTTCGTCGAATTCCTCACCGACGCCTTCGAACGCTTCGACTGAAAAGCCGAAGCCGCCCGCGAGGCGGGTAAAATACCGGGTTTTGCACCGAAGCCCCCCTCGATATGCGAGATTTCCCCGCCATTGCCGACTCCCGCCCGGACCTGATCCGTGGGCGTCAGCTGGTCACGCCCGTGGCGCTGGCGGCGATGATCGGCGGGACGCCGGCCGGCGCGTGGCGCCTGTTCGAGGCTGGATGCGGCGCCGAGGCCCTGTTCGAACAGGCGCACATCCCCGGCGCGGCTTATCTGGATACCTGCCTGGTGGAGCAGGCGCCTTTGTGGAACAAGGTCTCCGACGACGCGCTGTTGGCGCTGCTGCTGGCGCATGGCGTGCGTCACGATACGACGGTGATCCTCTATGGCCGCAACAACCTGGCCGCCGCGCGGCTGGCGCACCTGATGTTGTACGCCGGCGTGAGCGACGTGCGCCTGCTTGATGGCGGCTTCGCGCTATGGCGGGCCGGCGGCCACGCCTGCGAGAGCGGGCCCGCGCGCGCAGCCGGCGCCGCATGCGACTTCGGTGCCGCATTCCCCGCGCATCCGGAATACATGACCGACATGCGCGAAGTGCAGGCGCTGCTGGCCCGACGCGACGGCGCGCTGGTCAGCATCCGCACCGAGGCCGAATTCACCGGCAAGGTCTCCGGCTACAGCTACATCAGCGCCGCCGGCGATATCCCCGGCGCGCGCTGGGGCCGGGCCGGCGAGGACGGCGACGTCAACAGCATGAGCACCTACCACCACGCGGATGGCAGCATGAAGCCGGCCGCCGACATCCGCCGGCAGTGGGCGGACGCCGGCATCGCCGGCGGCGAACGCACGGTGTTCTACTGCGGCACCGGCTGGCGCGCGTCGATGGCGTTCTTCTACGCGTGGCTGATGGGCTGGAACGATATCAGCGTCTACGACGGCGGCTGGTGCGAGTGGAGCCGGTCAACCGGATGATTTTTGTGCGGCGCGTCGCCAAAAGCCGCAGCCCGCCTTCTACAATGAGGGCATGATCAAGCGAATCCTCCTTCTGCTGTGCGGCTGCGCGGGCATGCCGGCGTCCGCAGCGGATTATTACGTGGCGCCGGACGGCAGCGATGCCGCCGCCGGTACGCCGGCCGCGCCGTGGCGGTCGGTGATGCACGCCCAGGAACGCGCCCGGCCCGGCGACACGATTTATTTTCGCGGCGGCCGCTATGTGTTCACCGTAGGCGTCGACGCCTGCGCCAGCCGCACCGCGACCGTCAACGCGGTCACGCTCGACAAGAGCGGGGGCGAGGGCAGGCCGATACGTTACTGGGCCTATCCGGGCGAGACGCCGGTGTTCGATTTCTCGGCGATGAAGGACGACTGCCGCGTCAAGGGCTTCAACGTCACCGCCAGTTGGGTGCACTTGAAGGGACTGGAAGTCACCGGCGTGCCGCAGCAGCCGGAGAATCGCCTGAACCACGAATCGTGGGGCGTGTGGATCAGCGGTAGCCACAATGTCTTCGAACAGCTCAACCTGCACCACAATATGGGACCGGGCCTGTTCATCAAGGATGGCGCATACAATCTGGTGCTCAACAGCGACTCGCACCACAACTACGATCCTTATACGTCGAACGGCGCCGGCCAGAGCGCCGACGGCTTCGGCGCGCATATCAAGGCGGGCCAGCCGGGCAATGTGTTCCGGGGCTGTCGCGCCTGGGCCAATTCTGATGACGGTTTCGACCTGATCAACGCCTTCTCGCCGGTGACCATCGAGTATTCGTGGGCGTGGCTGCATGGCTATCTGCCGGGCACGATGACGCCGCTAGCGGCGGGCAACGGCAACGGCATCAAGGCCGGCGGCTACGGTGGCAAGTACGTGGAGAATGGCGTCAGTCACACGGTGCGCTTCTCGGTCGCATTCGCCAACAAGGCGGCGGGCTTCTACGCCAACCATCATCCGCTGGCGCTGGACTTCTTCAATAATACGGCTTTCGATAATCGTCCGGACTACAACATGCTCGGGATCGCGGCGGATGGCGGCGCGCTCAATCTCGGCAACCTGCGCCGCAACATCGCCTACGGGCCCAAGCCGACCGCCAACACGGAGGGGCTGGACATGGCGGGCAATTCATGGACCTTGCCCGCGCCGATAAGCGCCGCCGATTTCGACGACGTCTCCAGCGCGGGCTGGGATGCGCCACGACAGGCCGACGGCAGCTTGCCGCTGCTGCGCAGTTTTCGTCCGCGCCCCGGCGGACGGCTGGCCGGCATGGGAGCGTTCGACTAGCGGTCGGAGATCCAGACGAAGGCGCAGGCCGCGCTGGCGAGCGCCGTCACCGCGCAGGCCAACGCCGCGACATGAAACGCCGCCACCAGCGCCGGGCCTTGCGCGCCCAGCACCAGCCCAAGCAGGGCGGTGGTCAGCAGGCCGCCGGCGCGGGCCACCGCGCTGTTGAAGCCGGAGGCGACGCCGCTGTGCGCCGCGTCCACCGACGACAGCACCGCCGTGGTCAACGGCGCCACCGCGACCGCCATGCCGATCGCGATCACCAGCATCGCCGGCAGCGTGGTGGTCCAGTAGTTGCCGCCGCCGATGCGCATCGCCAGCAGGAAGCCCGCCGCGACGATCACCGGACCGGCCGTCAGCGGCAGGCGCGGACCGATCTTGCCGGAGATGCGGCCCATCGTCGACGAAGCAATGGCGATCACCACCGGCAACGGCAGCAGCGCCGCACCGGCCGCGCTGGCCGAGTAGTGGTCGACTTCAATCAACACGAACGGCACCAGCAACAGCAGGGCGCCCAGCGCGCCGTACAACAGGAAGGTCATCAGGTTCAAGCCGCTGAAGCTGTGTGAGCCGAACAACGACAGCGGCAGCATGGCGCGGTCGCCCGCGCGCCGCTCGACGCGCAGGAACAGCAGCAGGAACGCGACGCCGGCGGCGATCGCAAACAGCGGCTGCCAATGCAGGCCGCCGCCCGGGTCCGCGCTTCCCGCGCCGCCGCTGGAGGCGACCGTCAAACCCCAAGTCAGCGCCGCCAGTCCGACGCTGGCCAGCGCGGCGCCGGGCAGATCCAGCTGCTCGGCGTCGTCGTCGGCCTGGTCGCGCAGATAGCGCATGCCCAGCACCAGCGCCAACGCCGCCAGCGGCAGATTGATGAAGAAGATCGCGCGCCAGCCGACCACGTCGATCAGCCAGCCGCCCAGCAGCGGGCCGATGGCGCCGGCCGCCGCGCCGACCGCCGCCCAGATGCCGATGGCGCGTCCGCGCGCCTCGCCGCTGAAATGGGTGCCGAGGATGGCAAGGCTGTTGGGCATCAGCATCGCCGCGCCGGCGCCTTGCAGGATGCGGCCGCCGACCAGCAGCGGCAGCGACGGCGCCAGGGCGCATAGCAGCGACGCCAGTGCGAACAGCGCCACGCCCCATAGCAGCAGGCGGCGCTTGCCGTAGCGGTCCCCGGCCGCGCCGCCCAGCAACAGCAGGGCGCTGAGCGGCAGCAGGTAACCGTTGACCACCCACGACAGTCCGGCGCCGTCCGCACCCAGGCTGCGGCCGATGGCCGGCAGGCCGACGTTGACCACCGAGCCGTCGATGAACGCCAGGCTGGAGGCCAGGATGGTGGTGGCCAGCACCATGCGCGGATGGGCGGTCAGCAAATCTTCCGGGCAGGGCGGGGCCGCCAGCGCGATCGAGCGGTCGCATCCCGGCTGTGCGGCGGTGTTCATGATGTGGGGCCAGTGCGGTTCATGTGACGATGATGACACAGCCTGCGTCTCCCCGCACTCCCTCGTTTGTGCAGAATTCGTCATTTTTTATGCCCCTGCGGTGCAAGACGGGGCGGGGGCTGCGGCGTTACATTATCCGCTGGGATGAATTTCTAAAAGGTCAGGTATGCGCGCATCGCCGTTGTCTCGTCAACGCAGGTTGTTGTTGCAGGGCGCGGCCAGTCTCGGACTGGTCGCCGGATGGAACGCGCGGGCCGCCACGGCGGACGCCGGCGGCGTGCCATCCAGCGCCAAGGCGTTGCCGTTGTCGGCGGTGCGGCTGCTGCCTTCCGTGTACGCGGACGCGATCCAGGCCAACCAGGCCTACCTGCTGCGCCTGAGCGCCGACCGCTTCCTGCACAACTACCACCGCTTCGCCGGCCTGCCGACCAGGGGTGCGTTGTACGGCGGCTGGGAAGCCGACACCATCGCCGGCGAAGGGCTGGGCCACTATCTGTCGGCGCTGTCGCTGATGCACGCGCAGACCGGAGCGCCGGCGCTGAAGCCGCGCATCGATTACATCGTCGCCGAACTGGCGCGCGTGCAGCGGGCGCAGGGCGATGGTTATGCGGCGGGCTTCATGCGCAAGCGCAAGGACGGCACGGTGGTCGACGGCAAGGAGATCTTCCCCGAGATCATGCGCGGCGAGATCCGCTCCGCCGGGTTCGATCTGAACGGCTGCTGGGTGCCGCTGTATAACTGGCACAAGGTGTTCGCCGGCCTGTTCGACGCGCAGACCTACGCCGGCAACGCGCAGGCGCTGCAAGTGGCGGTGGACCTGGGCGGCTACATCGACAAGGTCTTCGCCGCGCTGAGCGACGAGCAGGTGCAGCAGGTGCTCAACTGCGAACATGGCGGCATCAACGAAAGCTTCGCCGAACTGTACGCGCGCACCAACGACAAGCGCTGGCTGGCGCTGGCGCAACGACTGTATCACCACAAGGTGCTCGATCCGCTGGCGCGCGGCCGCGACGAACTGGCCACGCTGCACTCCAACACGCAGATCCCCAAGCTGATCGGCCTGGCGCGTCTGCACGAGCTGACCGGCCGCCGCAGCGATGCCGACGCGGTGGATTTTTTCTGGAAGGCGGTTACGCGGCATCACAGCTACGTCATCGGCGGCAACGGCGACCGCGAATACTTCTCCGGGCCGGACACCATCGCCGCCCACATCACCGAGCAGACCTGCGAGGCCTGCTGCAGCTACAACATGCTGAAGATGACGCGCCACTTGTACAGCTGGGCGCCGGACGCGGCGTACTTCGATTATTACGAGCGCACGCATCTGAATCACATCCTGGCGCACCAGAATCCGCGCACCGGCATGTTCACCTATATGACGCCGCTGATGTCCGGCACCGCGCGCGAGTTCTCCAGCGAGGAGAACGACTTCTGGTGCTGCGTGTTGTCCGGCATGGAGAGCCATGCCAAGCACGGCGACTCGATCTATTGGGAGAACGCGGATACCTTGTTCGTCAATCTCTACATTCCGTCGACGGTGGAATGGAAGACGGCCGCCGCGCGGCTGGAGATGACGACACGCTATCCGTTCGAGGGCGATATCGCGATCAAGGTGAAGCGCCTGGCGGGCCAGCGCTACTACACACTGGCGTTGCGGATTCCGGCCTGGGCCAGCGGCCACACGCTGCTGGTCAACGGCAAGCCGTTCGCGGCGGCGCGCGGCAAAGGCTATGCGCTGATACGGCGCCGCTGGCGCGCCGGCGACACGGTGCGTCTGTCGCTGCCGCTGGAGCTGCGGCTCGAATCGGCGGCCGGCAACGAAGGCGTGGTTGCGCTGTTGCGCGGCCCGATGGTGCTGGCGGCCGACCTGGGCGCGGCCGACAAGCCGTTCACCGGACTCGCGCCGGCGCTGGTCGGCGCGAACATCCTGGCGTCGTTCGCCGAGAGCGACAAGGCGAAAGCCGTGTATCGCAGCGTCGGCTCCGGGCGTCCGGGCGACATGAAGTTCACACCGTTCTTCGCGCAGTACGAGCGGCGCGCGGCGGTGTACTTCAATGCCTATAGCGAAGCGGAATGGGCGGCGTCGGAGGTGGCGTTCCGCAAGGAGGAGGCGCGGCTCAAGGATCTGGCGGCGCGTTCGGTCGATGTCATGCATCTCGGCGAGATGCAGCCTGAGCGCGATCACGATCTGCAATCGGATATTTCATATCCGGTGTCCTACCGTGGCCGCAACGGCCGCGATGCGCGCACCGGCGGTTACTTCAGCTTCCGCATGAGGAGCGGGCCGGGGCCGTTGGCCTTGCAGGCGACGTATTGGGGCGAGGAGCGCAACCGCGACTTCCACATCAGCGTGGACGGCGAGCGCATCGCGCATGTGGTGTTGGACGGCAGCCGTCCAGGTGAATTCATCGACCAGGATTATCCGGTGCCGGAACGCCTCACCGCAGGCAAGGCCACGATCGTGGTGCGTTTCGACCCGGAGCCGGGCCGTACGGCCGGCCCGGCGTTCGGCGTGCGTTTGTATTCGCGTTAGTGCTTGATCACAGGCTTGACGTTCTGCGCGTTGACCTGTTGCGGTTGCTGTGGCGGTGCGGCCTTCTTCGCCTCGGCCGGCGCGGCGACGTTCGGCGCCTGCACCTGCGTCGTCGTTGATTTGGTCGCCACGCGGCGGGTTTGCGTCGCATCCTTCAGCGCGGCGGCGCAATCGACCGGCTCCACGCGGCCCGGATTCACCAGCGGCAGGATGGCGGCGGCGGGGGCGGCGATGGTCGCCAATGCGATGGCGGCGCCGGCCTTCAGCACCAGCGGGCCTTTGTAAGGGCCGACATCGGGATCGGTGAAGGTGCCCTTGGCGTACAGCGGTGTGCGCAGCGAGATGATGCGCACGCCCTTGGTCTTCGGCCGCACGTCCAGATCCAGCGTTTCATGCGCCAGATCGATGGAGCCGTTGATGTCGATGACGGCTTCCTTGGTGTCGATCACGAAGCGGCGGGTTTGCGCCTTGCCGCGTTCGACCACGAAATCGCTGGCGGCGCAATTAAGCTCGATCTGCTTGTCGCCGAACAGCTTGACGTAGACCAGGTTGGCGATGTTCAGGCCCGCCGCTTCCAGAATGAATTTGCTGACCGAGCCTTCGCTGACGGTGGCGCCCAGTTCACCGCTGGACGTGGCCAGCATGCTGGAGATGGAGTTGCCGGTGCCGGCCAGCGCCGCGTCGCCGTTGACTTCACCCACGCTGGCCTGCATCGATTGCAGCTTGGGGAACAGCTCGCGGATCTTCAGGTGACGCGCCGCCATCTTGATCTGCGCGTCGATCTGCTTCTTGCTGCCATCGAGCTTGATGTTGGAGGTGATGTCGCCGCCGGCCATGCCGAAGTTCAGCGGTGTCAGCGTCAGCACCTTGTTTTTCATGACGATGCGGGTTTCGATATCCTGCAGCGGGATGTCGTGCGTGCGCACCAGCTTCTTGCCGGAGAACTTGACGTCGGCGTCCAGCGCGTCCCATTTGGCGGTGTTGAACTGCTCGACCGGCAGAGCCTTGTCGTCGGGCTGGTTCTTGGCCTTGCCGCGTGAAGCCTTGCCGGCGTTGCTCTCCGCACCGATCGTCGGGCCCAGGTCGTCCAGCCGCAGCTGGCGCGAGGTCAGGGTGCCGGTCAGCAGCGGACGCGGTTTGCGCGGGCTGTAATTCATCGTGCCTTCCAGATCGCTTTCGCCGACGGTGCCGGTGAAGTTCTTGTACGTCCAGTCCCACTGCTCGCCGCGTTTTTTGCCGATCAGATTACCCTTGGTGGCGTAAGGCGGCGTTTCCGGCAGCAGCACGCCGGTCAACGGGTACAGGTCGGCCATGCTGGCGCCGGCCAGCGACAGTTTCAGATCAAGCCCTGACAGCGAGCGTGGATCGGTCAGGACGCCGGCGATGCCGATCTTGTTCTTGCCCAGCGTGGCATTGGCTTCGAGCGGGAAGTTGGTGTGTTCTTCTTCGAGCGTCAGCACGGCGCCGGCGCGGCCGCCGCCGGTGATCGGCGCGTTGCGGTAGGTGCCGCCGAGTTCGAATTTCATGCCGTAAGTCGGCGCGCTCGCATCGTTGAGCGAGGTGGCCTTGGCGCGCAGATCGAGGTCGATGCCGCCGTCGACGTAACGCGCGGTGCCGTTGCTGAAGGCTAGCCGGCGGATGTCGACTTCCCATTCCGACGGGCCATTGTCCTTGAAGGTCCAGGTATTGCTGCCGTCCTTGCGCCGCTCGGCGGCGACGGTCACGCGGTCCAGCGCCAGATCGCTGATGACGACTTCCTTGTGCAGCAGCGGCAGCGGGTGGACGGAGACGACGATGTTGCCCACGTCGGCCAGCATTGGTCCGGTCTTGGTCCATTCGGGATTGACGATGTGGACTTCCTTGGCGCTGATCTCGGGGCGCGGCACGTAGCGTCGCCAGCCTTTTTCGCTGGCGTCGCCTTGGTGCCAGCGCACGCGCAGGTCTCCGTTGATGGCGAATTCGCGGCCGATGGATTCCGACACCTTGTGGTTGATCCAGGGACGCGCGCGATTCCAGTCGTAGGTCAGCACAAAGATGATCAATGCGACGATCACCAACAGCAACGTGGCGAGGAAGCCGAGCAGGATTTTGATTGGGCGTGAGGTTCTCATGAGGCCATGCTACGCCCGGGGTCGTGCGCACAATGTGCGCTATGCCACAATGGGGTGCAAAACGTTGCTGTGCGCGGGTTGGGCGGCGTATAGTGACTTATGAAAACAGTGTGGGGTACAAGATGAAATGGCAAGGTAATCGCGAAAGCGACAATGTGGAAGACCGGCGCGGCCAGAGCGGCGGCGGTGGCGGCAGCGGCTTCGGTGGGCGCTCGATCGGGATCGGCACCATCGTCATCGCGCTGGTCGGATCGTATTTTCTGGGCGTCAGTCCGGTCACGCTGCTGAATATCTTGACTGGCGGCGGCGGTGGAGTGACGTCGGTACAGCAAGCGCCCGCGCATGCGCCGCCTGCGTCGGACCTTCAGGCGAAATTCGTCGCGACTGTGCTGGGCGATACCGAAGATGTCTGGACCGCGTTGTTCAGCGCTTCCGGCAAGACCTATGTCAAACCGACGTTGGTGCTGTTTTCCGACAGTACGCCCACCGCTTGCGGCACCGGACAAACGGCGACCGGGCCGTTTTACTGCCCAAGCGATCAAAAGGTTTATATCGATTTGAGCTTTTATCGCTTGATGCAGGATCGCTTCAAGGTCTCCGGCGAATTCGCTCAGGCGTATGTGATCGCTCATGAGGTCGGGCACCACGTGCAGAACTTGATGGGCACCTCGGACAAGGTCCAGCAGGCGCGCCGGCGCGCGTCCGAGACCCAGGCCAACGCGATGTCGGTGCGGCTGGAGTTGCAGGCGGATTGCTACGCCGGCGTGTGGGCGTTCCACGCGAACCAGGCGCGCGCGATTCTGGAGCAGGGCGACGTCGAGACCGCGCTGAAGGCCGCCACGGCGATCGGCGACGATGCCTTGCAGCGGCAGGCGCAGGGGCAGGTGGTGCCGGATTCCTTCACGCACGGCAGTTCCGAGCAGCGGGTGCGGTGGTTTAAGAAGGGCATCGACAACGGCAAGGTGGAGCTGTGCGACACGTTCGGCGCACGTCAGCTTTAACGGCTTAGCTGCGGCCCACCAGGTGGGCGTGCAGCAGTTCGCGCTCCTCGCTGCCTTGCGGGTAGCTGAATTTTCCGGCGGCCTGGGTGGCCACCAGTACGCCGTCGCGGAACAGCAGACGGTTGCCGGCGAGCGCGGGCACCTTGTCGCCGGCCAGCAGTGTGCCGCAGAGGTTGAGCGGATCGACGGCCGAGATGCAGACCATGGCGCCGTCGTGCGGACGGCGGCGCATCTCGCGCAGCAGCGGGATCGCTTCCGGCAGCGCGAACTGTTCGCCGGAGAGGCCGGCCACAAAGCGCCCGCCGCGTATCTCGCCGCGTGCTTCGAGGCGGTGGTACACCGGCAGCAGCTCGCGCCACGCCGGCAGCCATGCCGCCTCGCGCTCCAGCAGGCGCCAGAACATCACGCCGTAGCGGCGCAGCAGCGTCATCGCGATGTGCTCCAGCGTTTCGGGATCGGTGCGCGGCCTGCGGACCGGCGGCGCGGGGACAGTCCTGGCGCTCGCCGGGGTCGCCATTGTGGCCGTCGTCACGCGCGCGCCCGGTATCGCCCGTACGCCCGGCGTCAACGGTGCTGCTCCCGCTGCGGCCGTCGTGCGCGAGGCCCGGGTGGCCGGCGCGGCGGGATCGGCGGCGTCGTGGGCTGCGGCGGCTTCGCCGGCCGCCATCGCGTCGCCATTGACGGCGAGCGCGGTTTCGACCACCCGCTCGGTAATGGTCACGCCGTCGCCGCGCCGCACCAGCGCCCAGCGTCCGGCTTCCTCCATCGTCGGCCCGGCGCCACGGCGGCGGCGCTTGTCGCTGCTGGCGCGCTTGTTGGCCGGGACCAGCATGGCGCGCAGTCCGGCGTAGCTGTCGGCGTTGACCAGCCCGGTCGCCACCAGTTCTCCCAACGTATTCTCCAGCTCTACCGGCAGCAGCCTGGCGTCCTGCGACAGCTCGTCGAAGAACATCGCGCCGTCGCGGCGCAGCGCCGCCAGCACGCGCGTGGCGCGCGGCGAGACTTCCACCTCGGCCGGCATGGCGGGAAGCGCATGCCACAGCCCGAGCTGACGGCGCGGCAGCAGCACCAGCGGCGTGCCGCGCACCGGCCCGCCGGCGGCGCTGGACGGCGCGCCGACGCGGGTCCAGACGATTTTCCCCGAGCGGCACATATCGTCGAGCCACTGCGGCTCGTAGTCCGCCACCCGCAGCGCCAGCAATTCCTTCTCCCAGGCGCCGGCCGCCGCTTCGTAGCCCTCCAATTGCGCCAGCACCTGCGGCAGCGCGTCCGCGCCCTGCAATTGCGTGTCCGCCGACAGGTGCTGCCACTCGAACAGGAAGCGCATGAAGTCCTGCCGCTCCACCGGTTCGATCTCGCGCCGCAGGCTCTTGATCGTGTAACGGTGGATGCGCGCCAGCAGATGGCGCTCGCACCATTCCTCGGTGACGGCGCCGGGATTGAAGCGGCCGCGCATCACGTAGCCTTCGCTTTCCAGCTGCGTCAGCGCGATGGTGGCGGTGGTTTCGGGCAGCGCCAGCGCGTCGGCGATGGCGGCCAGCGGCTGCGGTCCGAAACCGCTCAGGCGCGCGCGCATGATGTCGACCAGGGCGGCGTCGCGGGTCCAGGGCTCGTCGCCGTTGAGGCGCAGGTTCTCCGGAATGGTCAGCGCGGGCGCGGCGATCGCATCGGGGTAGGCGGCCTGCAGGCAGGCCAGCCGCTCCAGCGCGACCCAGAAATCGGCGCCGCTGCGGGCGTCGCGCAGGCGCGTGGCGCGGCCGCCGTTCGACAGTCCGTCGAGCCAGCCCGGCCAGCCTTCCTCGCGCGCCGCTTCGTCGCGGGTGACGCAGGCCAGCGACATCAGCGCCTCGTGCATCTCGTCGCTGTTGCGCGCGTGCGGCCAGGCTTCGTCGGCCACGGCGGCGATGGCGCCGGCGTCCAGTGCGCCCAGGTCGTCGGTGGAGGCGGGGTCGGTCCAGCGGCGGTTGATCACGGCTTGCGTGCGGCGTTCTTCCAGCGGCGCGTCGTCGAGGAAGGCGTAGGGGCGGGCGTTGAGGATCTCCATCGCCAGCGGCGACGGCGCGGGCAGGTCGCGCGACAGCAGGCGCACTTCGCCGGCTTCCATACGGCGCAGCAGGGCGAGCCAGCCTTCGCTGTCCATCGCTTCGTGCAGGCAGTCGTCCAGGGTCTGGTCGACCAGCGGGTGGCTGGGCAGTTCGCGTTCGCCGACGATGTTTTCCAGGCACGCGGCCTGATCGGGGAAGACGGCGGCCAGCAGGTCGTCGCTCTTCATGCGCTGGAGTTGCGGCGCGACTTTGCGGCCGCCGGCGTAGCGCGGCAGGGCCAGCGCCGTGGTCGCGTTCCAGCGCCATCGGACGTTGAACAGCGGGGCGTCGAGCAGGGCCTGGATCAGGATGTGTTCTGCGCTGGTGGAGCGCAGGTAGCGCCAGACTTCGTCCAGCGGGAAGCTGTGGCTGTCCGATAGCGACAGCACGATGGCGTCCTCGGTGGCGGCGGCCTGCAGCTCGAAGTTGAAGGTGCGGCAGAAGCGCTTGCGCAGCGCCAGACCCCAGGCGCGGTTGATGCGGCTACCGTAAGGTGAGTGCAAGACCAGCTGCATGCCGCCGGATTCGTCGAAGAAGCGTTCCATGACCAGCGTGTCGCGGGTCGGCAGGGCGCCGAGCGCAGAGCGCGCGCGGGCCAGGTATTCGACGATCTGGCGCGCGGCATCGTCGTGCAGGCCGAGATGTTCGTGCAGCCAGCCAATGGCGCGCTCGATCCCGGCGCTGTTGTCGCCCGCCGCGCCGGCCCCGCCGTCCGCCGCCCGCCCCGGGCCGTCCGCGTTAGCCTCGCCGTCCGCCGCCCGCCCCGAGCCGTCCGCGTTGGCCTCGCCGTCCGCCGCCCGCCCCGGGTCGTCCGCGTTGGTCCCGCCGTCCGCCGCCCGCCTTGGGCCGTCTGCGTTGGCCTCGCCGTCCGCCGCCCGCCCCGAGCCGTCCGCGTTGATGCCGGCCAGCTGCCGCTCGATCTCGCCGCGCAGGCGGGCGACGCCGAATGACAGCTCGTCGCTGCGGCCTGGCGCCTCGCCCAGCCAGAATGGAATGTTGGGCGCGGCGCCGTGCGCATCCTCCACCCGCACCTTGCCGGCCTCGATGCGCTGGATCCGATACGACGTGTTCCCAAGTTGGAAAACATCCCCTGCCAAACTCTCGACCGCGAAATCCTCATGCACCGTGCCCACGCTCTGCCCCTGCGGCTCCAGCACCACCGTGTAATCGGCGTTGTCCGGTATCGTGCCGCCGGAAGTCACGGCGGTCAGCTTGCCGCCGCGCCGCCCGCGCAAGGTGCGGCTGACGGCATCGCGATGTAGATACGAACCGCGTACGCCCTGGCGGCCGGTGTAGCCGTCGGTCAGCATGCGCAGCACCGCCTCATACTGCTTGCGCTCCAGCTCCGCATACGGCGACGCCCGCCGCAGCAGCTCGAACATCTCATCCTCGCCCCACTCGCGACACGCCACCTCCGCCACGATCTGCTGCGCCATCACATCCAGCGGCGCCGGCGGAATGCGCAACAGATCCAGCTCATTGCGCCGCACGCAGTCCAGCAACGCCGCGCACTCGATCAAATCGTCGCGCGACTGCGGAAACAGCCGCCCCTTGGGCAGTCCGCCGACCTGGTGCCCCGACCGCCCGACCCGCTGCAGGAACGACGCGATGCTGCGCGGCGAACCAATCTGACACACCAGATCGACGTCGCCGATGTCGATGCCCAGCTCCAGCGACGCCGTCGCGATCAGCACCTGCAACTCGCCGCGCTTGAGCCGCTGTTCCGCATCGAGCCGGTATTCCTTGGCCAGGCTGCCGTGGTGCGCGGCCACATGCTGCGCGCCGAGGCGGTCGCCCAGATGGCGCGCCATGCGTTCCGCCATGCGCCGCGTGTTGACGAAGATAAGCGTGGTCCGATGCAGCACCGTCAACTCCGCCAGACGGTCGTAGACCCGCTCCCACACATCGTTGGCCATGATGGCCTCCAGCGGCACCGGCGGCAGCTCCAGGTTCAGGTCGCGCGCCCGCACATGGCCGACATCGACCACCGCGCAATCGCGCCCGCTGCCGGCGAGGAAGCGCGCCACCAGCGACAAGGGCTTCTGCGTGGCCGACAAACCGACCCGCACCGGCGGCCGCGCGCACAAGGCATCGAGCCGCTCCAGGCTCAGGGCCAGATGGCTGCCACGCTTGCCGCCGGCCACGGCATGGATTTCATCGACGATCACGGTGCGCACATTGGACAGCATGGCGCGGCCGCTATCGGAGCCGAGCAGCACATACAGCGACTCCGGCGTCGACACCAGGATGTGCGGCGCGCGCTTGCGCATCGCGTTGCGTTCCTTCTGCGTCGTGTCGCCGGTGCGCACCGCGCTGCGGATGCCGTGCGGCGGCAGGCCCATCGCCTCCAACTCGCGCGCGATGCCCTCCAGCGGCGCCAGCAGGTTGACGCGGATGTCGTTCGACAGCGCCTTCAGCGGCGACACGTACAGCACCCGCGTCTCATCCGGCAGCGGCGCGTCGCCGCTCTCGCGCACCAGCGCGTCGATCGCGGCCAGGAAGGCGGTCAGCGTCTTGCCGGAGCCGGTCGGCGCCGCGATCAAGGTCGGCTGGCCGGCGGCGATCAGCGGCCAGGCGCGCCGCTGCGCTTCTGTTTCCGTAGGGAACGACGAATGGAACCAGGCCGCCACGGCGGGATGGAATTCGTGCCGGAGTTCGGCTGCGGAGGATCGGTTCATGTCCTATTAGATGGGGACGAAGGGGGCGATGTCAAACAGACTCCATGCGGCAACAAAAAGTGATAGCCTTAAAACATTGTTAATGCGAAATTTTATCAAGGTTTTCCCATGAATCATCCGTCCGGCGCCATCCCCCAGTTTTTGAACGCACCGGGAGTGCTGGGTGCGCAGATATTGGCGTTCGACTGGTCGCGCACGCCGCTCGGCCCCATCGCCGGCTGGCCGCCCAGCCTGAAGGCGGTGGTCAGCCTGATGCTCAATTCTCCGCAACCGATGTGGATAGGCTGGGGCGAGCAGGCGACGTTTTTATACAACGATGCGTATATCAATGTGCTCAGCATGGCCAAGCATCCGTGGGCCCTCGGCCGGCCGGCGTCCGAAGTATGGGCCGAAATCTGGGACATCTGCGGCCCCTTGGTGGACAAGGTGTTCGGCCACGGCGAGGCCACCATGGCCGACGACGTGCGGCTGTTTATGCGGCGCGGCGATTTTCTGGAGGAGACTTTCTACTCCTTCTCGTATAGCCCGGTGCGCGACGAATCGGGCCGGGTGGCGGGCCTGTTCTGTCCCAATCTCGACGTCACCGCCAAGCACCTGAACGCGCGCCGGCTGCGCACCGTCTCCGACATGAGCACCCGCACGCTGCTGGAAAAGAGCGTGCAGAGCGCCTGCGCCATCGCCATCGCCACCATCGCCGACAATCCCGACGACCTCCCGTTCGCCCTGCTGTACCTGGCCGGCGCCGAAGGCGATGAGGCGCGGCTGGCGCAGGCCACGCATCCCGGCCTGGCCAACGCCGCCGGCCTGTTCCCGGTGGCCGAGGTGATCGCCGACGGCGCCGCGCGGCTGGTGACGCTCGATCCCGGCCGGACGCTCGACGGCATGCCGGCCGGCCTGGCCAATCAGCGCATCGGCCAGGCGCTGGTGCTGCCGTTGATGGACGCGGTCACGCGCCATGCCGCCGGCGCGCTGGTGCTGGGCGTGAGCGCGGCGCGCCCGCTCGACGCCGATTACCGCAGCTTCATGGAGCTGATCGCCAGCCAGGCCGGCAACGCGATCCAGCACGCCCGCGCCGCCGAGGACGAGCGCCTGCGCGCCGAGATGCTGATGCAGCTCGATCACGCCAAGACCCAGTTCTTCAGCAACGTCAGCCACGAATTCCGCACCCCGTTGACGCTGTTGCTTGGCCCGATCGAGGATGCGCTGGGCGACGCCGCCGAGCCGCTGCCGGCGGTGCAGCGCGCGCGCATGCAGCTGATGCAGCGCAACGCGCTGCGGCTGCAAAAACTGGTCAACACGCTGCTGGAATTCTCGCGCGTGCAGGCCGGCCGCGCCCAGGCGGGTTTCGCGCCGACCGACCTGTCCGCGCTGACCGCCGATCTGGCCAGCAGCTTCCGCTCCACCATCGAAGGCGCGGGCATGCGGCTCACCGTCGATTGCCGGCCGTTGCCGTCGCCGGTGTATGTCGATGCGGCGATGTGGGAAAAGATCATTCTCAACCTGCTGTCGAACGCCTTCAAGTTCACCTTCGAAGGCGAGATCCGCGTCGGCCTGCGCGGCGTCGGCAAGCAGGTGCGGCTGCAGGTGGAGGACACCGGCACCGGCATCCCGGCCGACCAGCTGCCGCTGTTGTTCGAACGCTTCCACCGGGTCGAGGGCGCGCGCTCGCGCACGCACGAAGGTTCCGGCATCGGCCTGGCGCTGGTGCATGATCTGGTGGCGCTGCACGGCGGCGAGATCGGCGTCGACAGCGTGGCGGGTCGCGGCACCGTGTTCAGCGTGACGCTGCCGCTGGGCAGCGCCCACCTGCCGGCGGACCAACTGCGCGAGCAGGCGCCGCCGCTGCCGGCGAACGTCGCGCAAGCCTACGTCGCCGAAGCCGACGGCTGGGTGCAGCCGGCCGCCGTCGCGCCCGACGATGCGCCCGAGACCCCGGCCGCGCCGCGCATGCTCGGGCGCCTGCTGGTGGTCGACGACAACGCCGACATGCGCGACTACCTGCGACGCCTGCTACGTGGGCAGTGGCGGGTGGAGGCCTGCGACAACGGCGTCGCGGCGCTGGAGGCGGTGGCGCGGCAGGCGCCGGACATCATCCTGTCCGACGTGATGATGCCCCGGCTCGACGGCTTCGGCCTGCTGGCGGCGCTGCGCGCCGATCCGGCCACGCGCGACATCCCGTTCATGCTGTTGTCGGCGCGCGCCGGCGAGGAGGCGCGGCTGGAGGGATTGCAGGCCGGCGCCGACGACTACCTGGTCAAGCCGTTCTCCGGCCGCGAGCTGGCCGCGCGTATCGACCTGCTGCGCCTGCGCCAGCAAGGGCGAGTGGTGGAGCGGGCGGTGGAGCGGCGCACGCAGGGCATCTTCAGCCAGGCGCCGGTGGCGATCACCATCCTGCGCGGACCGCGGCACGTGTTCGAGCAGGCCAACGCCTACTACCAGGAGATCATCGGCCATCGGCCCGTGGTGGGACTGCCGATCCGCGAGGCGCTGCCGGAACTGGAGGGTCAGGGCATCTTCGAGTTGCTGGACAGCGTGTTCGACACCGGCCAGCCGTACGTCGGCCGTTCGGTGCTGGTCAAGCTGATGCGCGGCTCGCCGCCCCGGCTGGAGGACGGCTACTTCGATTTCGTCTACCAGCCGCTGCTCGACGATGCCGGCAAGCCGGAGGGCGTGGCGGTGGTGGTGTTCGAAGTGACCGAGCTGGCCAACGCCAAGCGCGCGGCGGAGGCGGCCAACCGCGCCAAGGACGAATTCCTGGCGATGCTGGGCCACGAGCTGCGCAATCCGCTGGCGCCCATCGTCACCGCGCTGCAGCTGATGCGGCTGCGCGGCGGCGACTACGCGGTCAAGGAGCGCGCGGTGATCGAGCGCCAGACCAATCACCTGGTGGCGCTGGTCGACGATCTGCTGGACGTGTCGCGCGTCGCCGAAGGCAAGATCCAGCTGCGGCGCGAAGCGGTGGAGATGGCCGAGGTGGTGGCGCGCGCGATCGAGACCGCCAGTCCGCTGATCGAACAAAAGCGCCATGCGCTGGAACTGGAGGTGCCGGCGCGCGGGCTGGCGGTGATGGCCGATCCGGGCCGCTGCGCGCAGGTGTTGGCCAACCTGCTGACCAACGCCGCGAAATACACCGAGCCGGAAGGCCGGCTGCACGTCACGGCGCGGCGCGACGGCGACCAGGTGGTGGTGTCCGTGCGCGACAACGGCATCGGCATCTCGGCCGAGATGCTGCCGGCGATCTTCGAGCTGTTCGTGCAGGAGCGCCAGGCGCTGAGCCGCTCGCAGGGCGGGCTGGGACTGGGGCTGAGCATCGTGCGCAGCATGGTGGCGCTGCATGGCGGCAGCGTCGCGGCGCACAGCGACGGCATCGGCCGTGGCAGCGAGTTCACGCTGCGCTTGCCGGCGCTGGCGCCTGGCGAGGCGGCGCCGCTGCCGCCGCCGTCGGCCTGCGAGCAACCCGGCGCGGTGCGTACCGGCTTGGCTATCCTGGTGGTCGACGACAACGAGGACGCCGCCAACGCCCTTGGCGAGCTGCTGACGCTGCACGGGCACACGGTCGAAGTGGTGTTCGACGCGCCGTCCGCGCTGAAGGCGGCGCCGCTGTTCAAGCCCGACGTCGGTCTGTTCGACATCGGCCTGCCCGGCATGGACGGTTACGAGCTGGCGCAGCGGCTGCGCCGGCAGCACGCCGATGCCGATGCCGCGCCGTTGCGCCTGTTCGCGCTGACCGGCTACGGCCAGGAAGCGGACCGCCGCCGCGCCGCCGAGGCGGGCTTCGACGCCCACCTGACCAAGCCGATCGACGTCGCAGCATTGATGGAATTGCTCTGTGGAAAATAAATCGGGGTTTTTTCGTCAAAATAGGAATTTTCCTACAAGCGCACTGTTGAAAGTGCCGCAAGAAACGGGGGGCGATCGCGTATGCTGGAAGAACTATTGAAATTACGAAATATTTCGTCGCCAACCGCCAAGACCATGAGGACTGAATGAGCACCAACGAAAACGCCCGCCGCATCAGCACGCTGATCCAACAGCATCAGGCCGAGATCCAGGCCGACTGGGTTGAACATCTGCAGGGACTGTCGTTCCGCAACGATAGCGCTTCGGAAGAGCAGCTGCGCCGCCACTGCGGCCAGTTTCTGAAGCTGCTGCCCGGCGCGGCGCTGGACGGCGGTTTCGACAGCATCGACGGCCGCGCCTACGACGAGCTGCGCGACCAGCTGACCGAGATTTCCACCCAGCGCGCCAAGCAGGGTTCGACCCCGAGCGAAACCGCGACCTTCGTGTTCTCGCTCAAGCAATCGCTGTTCGCCAGCCTGCGCCAGTCGCTGTCCGCCGAGCCGGAGCTGCTGGCAGAGGCGCTGTGGAGCGTCAGCACGCTGCTCGACAAACTGGGCCTGTTCACCATCGAGGTGTTCCAGAAGAGCCGCGACCAGATCATCGTGCGCCAGCAACAGGAACTGCTGGAGCTGTCGACCCCCGTGGTCAAGCTGTGGCAGGACATCCTGGCGCTGCCGCTGATCGGCACCCTCGACAGCGCCCGCACCCAGGTGGTGATGGAGAGCCTGCTGGAGAAGATCGTCGAAACCGGCGCCGCCATCGCCATCATCGACATCACCGGCGTGCCGACCGTCGACACGCTGGTGGCGCAGCATCTGATGAAGACCATCGCCGCCGCGCGCCTGATGGGCGCCGACTGCATCATCAGCGGCATCCGCCCGCAGATCGCGCAGACCATCGTGCACCTGGGCGTCAACCTGGAGGACGTGGTCACCAAGGCCACGCTGGCCGACGCCTTTACCGTGGCGCTGGCGCGCGTGGGAGCGACCGTCACCCGCGTCGCCGTCTGAGTCGCCTATGGAACGCATACCTATTCTGCGCATCGGCGACCTGCTGCTGGTGACGATCCAGGTCGACATGCATGACCGCCTGGCGATGACCCTGCAGGACGACCTGACCGAGCGCATCGTGCGCGACGCCGCCAAGGGGGTGTTGATCGACATCTCGGCGCTCGATCTGGTCGATTCCTTCATCGGCCGCATGATCAGCAACACGGCGGCGATGGCGCGCGTGCTGGACGCGCAGACCGTGTTGGTCGGCATGCAGCCGGCGGTGGCGATCACGCTGGTGGAGCTGGGGTTGACGCTGCCGGGCGTGAAGACCGCGCTCAACGTCGAGAAAGGCATGGCCTTGCTCGGGAAGAGTTATCTGCGATGAACATGAACCAGGCACCCGAGGCGGTGCGGTTTAGTTCGCGGCTCCTGAACACAACCGGGCGCGAGATCCAGAACAGCGCGACGCTGCCGCTGCACACCGACGAACATGTGGTCGGCGTGCGCAAGGTGGTGCGCGAGCACGCGCTGGAGCTGAAACTGAGCCTGGTCGAGCAGACCAAGCTGGTGACGGCCGCCAGCGAACTGGCGCGCAACACCATCAAGTACGGTGGCGGCGGCATGGTGCTGGCGCAGATGCTGTCGGACGGCGTGCGGCGCGGCCTGCGGCTGGTGTTCGCCGACGACGGCCCCGGCATCCTGGACATCGAGCAGGCGCTGCGCGATGGGTTCACCAGCGGCGGCGGCCTCGGTCTCGGCTTGGGCGGCGCCAAAAGACTGGTCGACGAATTCGACATCGATTCACGTGGAGGCGAGGGCACTGCGGTAGCTATCATCAAATGGAAAAAATAATCAGTTCGCTGGATACCCCTACGTGGGTAGGCATCACACATGCCAGCGATATCGCTGCGGCGCGCCGCGTCGGCCAGCGCATGGCGCAGCAGCAGGGCTTCGACGACACCCGCGCCGGCCAATTGGCCATCATCATCACCGAGCTGGCCACCAATATGCTCAAGCACGCCGGTGAGGGCCGGATATCGCTGTCGTTCGCCTACGGCGGCGAGGCTTGCGGCATCGATGTATTGGGTTTCGATCGCGGTCCCGGCATCGCCAACCTTGGCGCGGCGCTGCGCGACGGCATGTCCAGCGCCGGCACCGCGGGCACCGGATTGGGCGCGCTGCGCCGGCTGTCGGATCAATTCGACGTCTACGCACCGCGCGGCAAGGGTGCGGTATTCTTCATGCGCCTCTGGGCCGGCGCGGCGCCGGCGGTGCAGCCGCAATCGGGCGGCGTATGTCTGCCGCTGGCGGGCGAGACCGAGAGCGGCGACGCCTGGGCGGTGGCGCGGCAGCGGCATGAGATCGCGCTGCTGATGGTCGACGGCCTCGGTCACGGACCGGAGGCGGCCAAGGCCGCCAAGGCCGCCATCGACGCGATGACGCTGCAGCCGTCGCTGCGGCCGGCCGAGCAGGTCGAGGTGTGCCACGCAGCGCTGCGCTCCACGCGCGGCGCTGCGCTGGCGGTGGCGCTGCTCGACCCGGCGGCGCGGCAGTTGCGTTTCTCCGGCGTCGGCAACATCGGCGCCTGCATCGTCGATGGTGGACCACGGCGCCAGCTGGTGTCGCACAACGGCATCGTCGGCCACAATATGCGCAAGGTGCAGGAATTCACGCTGCCGTGCGAACCCGGCGCGCTGGTGATTCTGGCCAGCGACGGCATCACCACGCAGTGGGATCTGGACCAGCATCCGGGTCTGGTCGCCTGCGACCCGGCGATCATCGCCGCCGTGCTGCTGCGCGATTACGCGCGCGGCCGCGACGACGCCAGCGTGCTGGTGCAGCGCGTGCCGGAGGCCGCATGAGCGGCGCGACCCGCATCCTGCAGGTCGGCATCGACAGCGAACCCGATGTGGTGATGGTGCGCCAGCGCGCGCGGCAGATTTCGGCGTTGCTGGGCTTCAGCGTGCAGGACCAGGTGCGGGTGGCGACGGCGGTGTCGGAAGTGGCGCGCTGCGCCTACGGCCGGCTGTCGGGAGGAAGGGCGCAGTTCGCGCTCGACCTGCAGGGCCGCGCGCAGATGCTGATCGTGACCATACGCGCCGACGGCGCCGCGGCGCGCGCGCTGCCGCTGGCGGCGGGGGCCGAGGCGGAAAGCCTGGCCGCGCAACTGGACAACGCGGTCATCACCGCGCAGCGGCTGATGGACGGTTGCACCGTGCGCCAGGGACTGGAGTCGACGCTGCATGTGGAGATGTGCAAGGAGATCACGGGCCGCCAGCGCATCGACGCCGCCGGCTTGAACCGCCTCGGCGCGCAGCTGGCCGCCAGTCCGGTGCAGAACACCTATTCCGAGATGCAGCAGCAGAACCGCGAGCTGGCGTCGGCGCTGGCCGAGCTGCGCGAGCGCCAGGACGACCTGCTGGCGCTGACGCGCGAGCTGGAGGACACCAACCGCGGCGTGGTCGCGCTGTACGCCGAGATCGAGGAAAAGGCCGAGCGTCTTCGCAAGGCCGACGAGATGAAATCGCGCTTCCTGTCCAACACCAGCCACGAACTGCGCACGCCGCTCAGCTCCATTCGCGCGCTGGCCAAGCTGCTGCTGGACCGCATGGACGGCGAGCTGTCGGTGGAGCAGGAGCGCCAGGTCGGTTTCATCGCGGTCGCCGCCGCCGATCTGTCGGAGCTGGTCAACGACTTGCTCGATCTGGCCAAGATCGAAGCCGGCAAGGTGGAAATGAACGTCGCGCCGATGGAGGTGGCCACGCTGTTCAGCGCCCTGAAAGGCATGTTGCGCCCGCTGTCGCGCAGTCCGGAGGTGGAGCTGGTGTTCGTGCCGCCGGCCGAGCCGCAGACGGTGCTGACCGACGAGGGAAAAGTGGCGCAGATCCTGCGCAACTTCATCTCCAACGCGCTGAAGTTCACCGAAGCGGGCGCGGTCACGGTCGCGCTGCGCGACAACGGCGAAGCCGACCATGTCACCTTCGCCGTCAGCGATACTGGGATCGGCATCAGCGCCGACCATCTGCAATTGATTTTCGAGGAGTTCAGCCAGATCGAACATCCGCTGCAACGCCGCTCCAAGGGGACTGGCCTGGGCTTGCCGCTGTGCCGCAAGCTCGCCACCCTGTTGGGCGGCACGGTGGATGTCGAGAGCGTGGCGGGCTCCGGCTCCACCTTCATCCTGCGTCTGCCGCGCCAGTACCAAACGTCCGACAGTGAAGGATATGGTTCATGATGAAAGATAAACCCGTGAGCAACCACGATATTCTGATCCTTAATGTCGACGACAACGACGGCGCGCGCTATGTGAAGACCCGCATCCTGCAAGGCGCGGGCTTCCAGGTGGCGGAGGCGGCCAACGGCACCGACGCGCTGGCGCTGGCGCGGCGGCTGGTGCCGGCGCTGGTGCTGCTGGACGTCAAACTCCCGGACATCAACGGCATCGAAGTGTGCCGCCAGATCAAGGCCGACGCCGCGACCTCGCTGGTGCTGGTGCTGCAGACCTCGGCCGCGCTGACCGGCCGCGACGACAAGATCCGTGGCCTGGAGGGCGGCGCCGACAATTATCTGGCGGCGCCGATCGAAGCCGACGAACTGGTGGCCAACGTCAACGCGCTGCTGCGCTTGCAGCGCACCCAGGCCGACCTGCGCAACAGCGAGGAACGCTTCCGCCAGCTGACCGACAATATCGAGGATGTGTTCTGGATGTTCGGCTTGTACAGCAACGAGCTGCTCTACGTCAGCAAGGCCTACGAGGCGATGTGGGACCGTCCGGCGGCGCAATTGCAGGAACGTCCCGGCGACTGGATCGACGGCATCGACCCCGACGACCGCGACGAAGTCGAAACGCAGTGGCGCGCCTTGCAACAGGGTGGTCACTATGAGCAGGAATACCGCGTGCGGCGCGGCGACGGTACCGTATGCTGGGTGCGCGACCGCGCCTTCATGGTGCGCAACGCCAGCGACGCGCCATACCGCATCGCCCGCATCACCAGCGACATCACGCACCGCAAGGAGATGGAAGGACTGCTGCATGCGGCGGACGAGAACAAGAACGACTTCCTGGCCACGCTGGCGCACGAGCTGCGCAACCCTTTGAGCCCGATCCGCAACGCGGTGGCCTTGATGGGACAGGCGCCGGCCGAACAGGTGGAGCTGCACCGCAAGGCGCGCGAAGTGATCGTGCGCCAGGTCAGTCATTTGTCGCGGCTGGTGGACGATCTGCTGGACGTGGCGCGCATCTCCGAGGGCAAGCTGACCTTGCAGCTGCAACAGGTGGAGCTGCACGCGGTGCTGGAGCCGGCGATGGAAACCGTGGCGCCGCTGCTGCAATCGCGCGGCCACGCGTTGACGGTCGAGGTGCCGCCGCAGCCGATCTGGCTGCACGCCGATCCGGTGCGGCTGGCGCAGGCCATCGGCAATCTGCTGCACAACGCCGCCAAGTTCACCAACCGCGACGGCCGTATCAAGCTGGCGGTGACGCTGCCCGGTGAAGGCCGGGTGCGGATCGCGGTGTCCGACAACGGCATCGGCATCACCGACTACAACCTGCCGCGCATCTTCAACATGTTCTCGCAGGGCGCCGCGACGCAGGACCGGGTCCACGACGGTCTCGGCATCGGCCTGTCGCTGGTGTCGACGCTGGCGCGCATGCACGGCGGCGGCGTGACCGCCGACAGCCCCGGCATCGACCAGGGCAGCACCTTCACCATCGAGCTGCCGTTGGCGGCATCGCCGGAGGAAGCCCAGGCGGTTCAGGCATCGGCCTTGGCGCCGGGCGCGCGCCGCTTGCTGCTGGTCGACGACAACGCCGACTCGGCCGACGTGATGGGCGAGCTGCTGCGCGCCATGGGACACCAGGTGCATGTGGCGCACGACGCCGAAGGCGCGATGGCGCTGGCGCGGGCCCATCCCCACGACGCCATCATCCTCGATATCGGCCTGCCGAATATCGACGGCTACATGCTGGCGCGGATGATGCGCGCCGATCCGTTGCTGGCCTCGACGCGGCTGATCGCCCACACCGGCTACGGCTCCGACACGGACCGGCAAAAGACCGCCGACGCGGGCTTCGACTTCCACCTGGTCAAACCGGCGGATTTCGACCTTCTGGAGCGTACGCTGGCCGGGCTTTGACCGCCTAGGGGGCGGTCTTCGCCACGCCGAAGCTGTCGCGGTACTGGTTGGGCGTGACGCCGAAGCGTTGCGCGAACACCAGCCGCATGCGCGCCGCGCTGCCGAAGCCGCAGCGCCAGGCGATGGTCTTGAGCGCCAGCTCGCTGCCCTCCAGCAGGTTGCGGGCGGCGTCGACGCGGGCGCGCTGCACGAATTCGGCCGGCGTCACCGCCATCTCCTCGACGAACTTGCGGGCGAAATTGCGCGCGCTCATGCCGGCCACCTCGGCCAGGTGCTCGACCGACAGCGATTCCGCCAGATGCTCCATCACGTAGTTCTGGATCACGGCGGCCAGCGCGTCCGGCGCGGCGGCGTCCGACAGATAAGGACTGAACTGCGACTGGCCGCCCTGGCGCTGCGCCAGCACCAGCAGCCGCTTGGCCACCGCCAGCGCCACCGCCGGCCCGTGATCCTCCGCCACCAATGCCAAGGCCAGGTCGATGCCGGCCGTGACGCCGGCCGACGTCACCAGACCGCCGTCGCGCACATGGATGCGGTCATGCTCGATCCGCGCCGATGGGAACTGCGCCGCCAGCTGCGCGGCGTCGCTCCAGTGGGTGGTGGCGCGCCTGCCGTCCAACAGGCCGGCGCGGCCCAGCAGGAAGGCGCCGGTGCAGATCGAGCCGTAGCGCGGCACCTTGTGCGCCACGGCGCGCAGCCAGGCCGACAGTCGCGGGTGATCCGGCGCCTGCGGCAGTTGCGGGCCGCCGGCCACCAATACGATATCGTAGTCGGTGCCGGCGTCTTCCAGGCCCAGGTCCGCGCCCAGTTGCTGGCCGTTGGACGCGCGGATCGGGTAGGGCGCGGTGCCGACCGTGACCAGCCGATAGCCCCGGCCGGCATCGACATAGTCGTTGGCCTCGGCGAAGACATCCATCGGACCGGAGACGTCCAGCGACTGCACGCCGGGGAACAGCACCAGGGCGACCGTCTTCATCAGGCGCGGCCCGGCGCCGGTGCGGCTTGCGGCGCGGCCGGGAAGTAGCCGCCGCGCGCCAGCAGCCGCAGCGAACCGACGGCCACGTACAGCACCAGCAGCAGCGTCGCCACGAACACCGCGCCGGCGACGGCTTCCAGTATCCGGCTCGGGTTGTTGCGGGCCATCAGCATCAAGCCCTGGCCCAGCGTGGCGAGGCCGAAAGTGTAGGCCCAATAGCCGGGCGCGAAGTCCTGCTGCGCCAGCCACGGCATCGCGAACCCCATTCCGGCGAACACGAACAACGCATAGCCGGCCAGCGCATAGGTCACCGCCGCGCTGGCGTCGGCGCCGGCCAGCACCTGGTACGCCACCAGGGCCACCACCGGCGGCGCGCTGTAGATGCCCATGAAGTTGCGGGTCTTGTCGGCCAGGCCGCCGGTCATCAACTGGTGGGTGATCGCCGAGTCGAGGATCAGCCACGAGATGGCGCCGGCGCCGAACAGCATCCAGCCGTAATCGACGTAGCCGAAAATGCCGGCAGCCAGCGCATTGACCAGCACACTGGCGGTATAGGGCAGGAACAGCGGCGGCACGATCTGCGCGGCGTCGCGCCTGGCGCTCCAGTGCGCGGCCAGGCGCCAGGCGCCGTAGCCCACGTTGACGGCGGAGCCGAGCCAGAACAGCGGCGTGGCGGCCGCCAGCCAGTACGGCTGCAGCGCCAGCGCGACCAGGATCAGCGATTCCGGGATCAGCGCCAGGAAGGCCGACTGCACCGGATCGCGGGTTTCGGCCACGGCGGCGGCGCGGTGCGCCATCCATTTGTGCGCGTACAGCGCCATGAACAGCACGAAGGACAGCACGGCCAGCGCCTGCAGCACCTCGCCGGCCAGGGGCGGCAAGGCCCACAGATTGTGGGCGAAGCGCCAGGCGTTGCCGGTTTCGGCCAGTCCCAGCGTCAGCGCGAAGAAGGAGGCGGGCAGCAGTTTGGTTTTCATGGTCGTCAGTTTTCGGTGGGTGAGCGATGAACTGAGTTTAGGTCGAATCGCTGTCGGCATAAACCGATCGAATGGATCGAATCCTGCCAATGTAGCACCGATTCATGCCGGGCAGGGCGCATTAAACCTTGGTATGAGTTTGCATACCAAGGTGCGATTTCGCCGGTTCCTGATTAAACCTACATTAGCGTTATGGCATATATGGAGGGGATCATGGACCAGCAGAACGATAAAAAACCTCGGACCGTGCGGGCGGAATGGCTGATGTTGTCCTTTGTGCTGGTGTTCAGCGGCCTGCTGATCGCCTACTTCATCTGGAACGAACGCAGCCTGCTGATGGCCTCCAACGTCGAGCGCATGCGCTTGCAGACGCTGATCATCGACGAGAACCTCAGCCGCCAGCTGGAAGGCGTGCGCAGTGCGCTCGACAGCGCACGCAGCGCGTTGCGCGAGACCAGCGGCTGCACTTCCGACTGCCGCCGCATCCTGCTGCAATCGCTGAAGCGCGCCATGCCCGGCGTGCGCGCGCTGGTGATGGTGAACCGGCGCGGCGCCATCGTCATGTCCGACGACGACCTGCGCGACAGCCGCCTTGACGACAGCGACTACACCAGCAAGGTGGAAAGCATGCGCGACGCGGATACACTGTACCTGTCGCAACCTTACGAGAACACGCCTGGCGTATTCAATCTCAAGCTGTCGATGGCGGTGGTGACCGCCGACGGCGGCAACAATGGCGCGGTCAGCGCCATCCTCAATCCGGAATATTTCGACGCCGTGATGCGTTCCGCCCTGTACGCGCCGGATATGAACAGCGCCATCACCGAGGACAGCGGCCGCCGCATCCTGTTCGTGCCGGCCGATCCGGCGGCGATGCGCAACACCGCCGCCGCGCCGGACCCGTTCTTCGTCCGCCACCGCGGCAGCGGCCGCACCGACACCGTGCTGGAAGGCGCCGCCGTCAACGGCGAGCGGCGCCTGGTGGTGCAGCGCACGATGCTGTTGAGCGGACTGGGATTGGACAAGACGCTGGTGGTCAGCCTGGGCCGCAACCAGGCGGTGATCAATATGGGCTGGCACAGCATGGCGTGGACCTGCGGGCTGGCGTGGCTGCTGTTCGGCGTCATGTCGAGCAGCGCGCTGGTGCTGGTGCAGCGCCGCCGCAGCGTGCTGGAAGACCTGGAGACCGCGCGCGCCGAAGAGCAGGCCGCCGCCGCCGAGAAAATCGAACTGGCGCTCAACGGCGCCAACCTGGGATTGTGGGACTGGGAGATGGCCGGCGACACCCGCATCGTCGACGGCCGCGCCGCCGCCATGCTGGGCTACACGCTGGAGGAGCAGTACGCCGAAACGCTGCAATGGCGCCGGTTGGTGCATCCCGACGACATCCCCGGCCTCGATGCGGCGCTGGCCGCCCACCTGGCCGACGAATCGCGTTCTTACGAGGCCGAGTACCGCATGCGCCATCGCGCCGGCCACTGGGTCTGGCTGCAGAGCAGGGGACGGATCGTCGAGCACACGCCGGAAGGCGCGCCGCTGCGCATGCTGGGCACGCGCATGGACATCAGCGCGCGCAAGCTGGCGGAGGCGGAGATCGCCCACCTGGCCTTCTACGACGGACTGACCAACCTGCCGAACCGGCGCCTGCTGCTGGACCGCCTGCACCACGCCATCGCCAAGGCCGCGCGCAGCGGCAATCACGGCGCGGTGCTGTTCGTCGACCTGGACAACTTCAAATCGCTGAACGACACCATGGGCCACGACATGGGCGATCGGCTGCTGGAGATGGTGGCGTTCCGCCTGCAGGAAGTCACGCGCGAGACCGACACCGTGGCGCGCCTGGGCGGCGACGAATTCGTGATCCTGCTGGAGGACCTGGGGGCAGATCCGCAGCAAGCGCTGGACAATGCGGCCGGCGTGGCCGGCAAGGTGCTGGAAGCCCTGAGCCGCACGTATCCCCTGGACGGCCACGATCTGCGCAGCACGCCGAGCATCGGCGTGGTGCTGTTCGGGCTTGAGCACCACACCATCAACGACCTGTTGCGCCAGGCCGACATGGCGATGTATGAAGCCAAGGCGGCCGGCCGCGCCACCTTCCGCTTCTTCGATCCACGCATGCAGGTGGCGTTGGACGCTTCCGCCTCGCTGGAGGCCGACCTGCGTTGCGCGCTGCAACGCGGCGAGCTGCAACTGCACTATCAACCGGTGGTGGACGCCACCGGCCGCACCACCGGCGTGGAAGCGCTGCTGCGCTGGATACATCCGCAGCGCGGCTTGATCGGACCGGCCGACTTCATCCCGCAGGCCGAGAAATCCGGGCTCATTTTGGAACTGGGCGAGTGGGTGCTGGAGCAGGCCTGTGGTCAGCTGGTGCAATGGTCGCTCAACGCCGATACCGCGCACCTGACGATGGCGGTCAACGTCAGCGCGCGGCAGTTCCGTCAGCCGACGTTCGTCGAGAAGGTGCTGCGGGTGCTGGACCAGACCGGCGCCGATCCGCGCCTGCTCAAGCTGGAGCTGACCGAGAGTATGCTGCTGACCGACATGGACGAAGTGATCGCGCGCATGACGACGCTGAAGGCGCATGGCGTCGGCTTCGCGCTGGACGATTTCGGCACCGGTTACTCGTCGCTCAGCTACCTCAAGCTGCTGCCGATCGACCAGCTGAAGATAGACCGCTCGTTCGTGCACGACATGCTGCTGACGCGGCACGCGTCGAGCATCGTGCGCGCCATCGTCACGCTGGCCTACAGCATGGATCTGGACGTTGTGGCGGAAGGCGTGGAAAGCCGCGAGCAATGGTCGGCGCTGGAAGCGATCGGCTGCACCTCGTTCCAGGGCTATCTGTTCGGCCGTGCCGCGCCCGCGCTGCCCGCCGTGTCTGTGCTCCCTGCCCACGTTGTGAACTGTACTCATGCTGAGGAGGCCGGCGCAATTATGCTGGACATGACAACATAAGGAGCATCGGCGCATGATCGTCCGTGAGCGCATGAACTGGTGGCGCATGCTGTTCGTCTGGAACGGCTCGGTGCTGAAGTCAATCATCCCGCAGCTGCTGGTGATGCTGGCCGTCAGCTCGCTGGCGGTGCTGACCGATGGCCGCGTCCTTGGCGTCAAGATTCCATTGGATACGGTGCCGTTTCCGCTGGTAGGCGTCAGCCTGGCGATTTTCCTCGGCTTCCGCAACAACGCCTCATATGCGCGCTATGTCGAGGCGCGGCAGATCTGGGGCCGCATCCTGATCGCGGCGCGGGCGCTGACTTCGCAGGCGATCAACTACCTGCCGTCCGAAGACGACGGCTTCGCGCGCAAGCTGTTCACGCGCCGCCTGATCGCCTTCGTCTATGCCCTGACGCACCAGCTGCGTCGCACCGATCCGATGCCGGACTTGGCGCGTTACCTGGAAAAGGACGAGCTGGAACAGTTGCGCGGCATGGCCTACATTCCGGTGGCGCTGCTGGATCGCCTGCGTTTGATGCTGGCCAAGGCCGCGCGCCGGCGGCAGGGCCACGAGCAGGTGCTGTGGATGCTGGACGCGCAGGTCGGCGAGCTGGCTGCGGCGGTCGGCGGCTGCGAACGGATCAGCAATACGCCTATTCCTTATGCCTACGGGGTGCTGATGCACCGCACCGTGTATCTGTACTGCTTCCTGCTGCCTTTCGGGCTGGTCGACGCCATCGGCATCGCCACGCCGCTGATCTCCGTGTTTGTCGCCTACACGCTGTTCGCGCTGGAGGCGATCGCGCAGGAAATCGCCGAGCCATTCGGCACCGATCCGAATTGCCTGGCGCTGCACGCCATGACCCGCAACATCGAACGCTCCGTGATGGAGCAGTGCGGTGAGGCGATGCCGGCGGCGATCGAGCCGTGCGATCGCTACACCATCGATTGATCGAGCGCCGTCAGCGGCGCAGCGCCTACAGCGAAGGGCGCAGCTGTACCACCTTTCCCTTGCCGGTAAATTCGCCGCCCGCTTCCGAGGCGGCTGCGGCGTTGCCGGCGCTCCATGACGGCAGCGCGGCGGCGGGCATCGGGCGCCCGACCAGATAGCCTTGCGCCAGGTCGCAGCCCAGTTCCAGCATCAGCCTTCTGTCTTGCTGCGTCTCGATTCCTTCGGCGACCGTCACTACCTTCAGTTCGCGCGCGGCGGCGATGGTGTTGCGCAGCAGTGGACGCATATGTGGGCGCTCGGCGGCGCGGTGCACCAGGCGCCGGTCCAGCTTCAATTCGTTGAACGGAAAGCGCGACAGTTGCAGCAGCGAGGCGTGGCCGGCGCCATAGTCGTCGAGCGACAGGCCAAAGCCGTGCAGGCGCAGTTTGATCAGGATGCGCAGCGCCGTCGCCAGGTCGGCGATTTCGGCTTGTTCGGTGATCTCGAAGGTGATGTGCTCGGGCGGCACGCCGGCGGCGGCGGTTGCCGCGATCAGTTGGCCGGCGAGGTGGGGATCGGATAGCGACAGCGGCGACAGGTTGATCGCCAACGGCAGCGTCAGGCCGATCGCGTTCCAGCCGCGCCAGTCGGCCAGGGCCAGGTTGACGACTTCCATCGTCAGCAAGTCGATTAGCCCTGCGGCTTCGGTGTGCGGCAGGAAGGCATTGGGCATTAGCAAGCCGTGCAAAGGGTGGCGCCAGCGCACCAGCGCTTCGACTCCTTGCAGCGTGCCGTTGCGCAGGGCGATCTTGGGCTGGTAGTGCAGTTCGAACTGGTGCGCTGTCAATGCGGCCAATAGCCGTTCGCCGTCGGGTGGCGGTGCGGCATCCGGCGCCGGCGCGGGCCGGAGCGGCATATGCGCGCGCGCCGCCGCCGGGACGCAGGCTTGGACGGCAGCCTGCAGTGCTTGCGGTTGCAGTGGTTTTGGTATGGCGCCCAGGGGCGGCAGGCCCAGTGTTACCGCCAGCGTCAAGGCCGCGTCTTGCAGTCGTGCGCAGGCGCGGCTGCAGATGGCGATGCTGATGTCGCGCTCCAGCATGGACAGGGTGAGTATCAGGTCGGCGCCGTCCATGTCTGGCAGGTGGAGGTCGATGATCGCCAGGTCCGGCGGGGCCGGCAGAGATTCGATCAGCTCCAGCCCGGCGGCGGCGCTGTCGGCCCAACCGTTGACGATGATGCCGAGCCGCCGGCATAGCGCCAGCGTATATTCGCGGTCGTCCGCGTCGGCATCGATGACGACCGCACGCAAGCCGGGCGTCATGCCGGCATCCGCCGGCTGCGCGCGGAGCGGTCGTGGACCAGCGTCAGCGCCGGCGTCGCCGCCGGAGCCTGCGGGCGATGCGGGCGGTGCGGGCCATGCGGCGCGAGGCCGGCTGCGGCGGGACCGCCCGGCGCGATCTTGAAGCGGTCGACCGCGCTGGCGAGTTGGCCCGATTTGTTCTGCAGCGATTGCGCCGCAGCCGCCACCTGCTCGACCAGCGCCGCGTTCTGCTGCGTGCCCTGGTCCATCTGCATCACCGCCTGGTTGATGGCGACGATGCCCTGGTGCTGCTCGGCGCTGGCGTCGCGGATCTGGCCCATGATGCTCTCCACCCGTGCCACGCTGTCGACGATGTCCCGCATCGCATCGCCGGCCTGGCGCACTTCCTCGCCGCCGGCGCCGGCCTGTTCCACCGCCGTCCCGATCAAGCCGCCGATCTGCCGCGCCGCGTCGGCCGAACGATGCGCAAGCTGGCGCACCTCGGTCGCGACCACGGCGAAACCTCGGCCAGCGTCGCCGGCGCGCGCGGCTTCCACCGCCGCGTTCAAGGCCAGGATATTGGTCTGGAAGGCGATGCCGTCGATCAGGCCGATAATGTCCGCCATCTGCGCCGCCGAACTGCGTATCGCCTCCATGCGCCCGGTGACGGCCGCCACCGCCGCGCCGCCTTTGCCTGCGGCTTCGGACGCCTGCACTGCCAAGGTATTGGCGTGCCGCGCATGATCCGCGTTCTGTTGCACGGTCACGGTCAACTGCTCCATCGCCGCCGCCGTCTCCTGCAGGCTGGACGCCTGCTGCTCGGTGCGCGACGACAAATCCAGATTGCCGCCGGCGATCTGGCCGGAAGCGGCGGCGATGGTCTCGGTATCGGCGCGTACCTGGGCCACCAGCTTGCTCAGGTTATCGCGCATATGCTCCATCTCGTACAACATGCTGCGGCTATCGCCGGCGCGCAGCGGGATCGCTCCGGACAAATCGCCGTCGGCGATGCGGGCGGCGGTGCGGGCCGCCTGTTCCGGCTCGCCGCCCAGGTCGCGACGCAGCCGATTGATGATCAGGCCCGCAGCCAGCGCGGACACCAGCAGCGACACCACGCCCAGCCCCAGCATCTTCAGGCGCGTGGCGGCATAGGCTTGCACCGCCTGCTCGCGCGACTGGTTCATCAGGTTCACTTCATTGCCGATCTGGCTGGCCAGCGCATCGCGGCAGGCCTGCAACATGGGCTTGAGGTGGGTGTTCAGATAATCCCTGGCCTCTTCGCCGCGTCCCGCCAGCTCCAGCGCGATCAGCTCCTGCTGGCCGTTCACGTATTCCTGCCACGCGAGCTGTACCCGCGCCAGCGCCTCGCGTCCGGTAGGCGTGGTGACGCGGCGGTCCAGCGCGGCGATGCTGGCGGCGGCGTCGTCGCGATAGCTCTTGATGTTGTCGACCTGGCGCCGGCGCACGGCGGCATCCTCGGTCAGCATCAGGTTGCGCAGCGAGACCGCGATGTCGGTCACGCGCAGACGCACGTCGGTGGCCAGTTCGATCTTGGGCCAGCGATCATCGGCGATGCTGGCGGTGACGGCGTTGAGTTTGGCCTGTTCGCTCAGGGCCAGCGCAATGGCTGCGGCGAGGAAGGCGCAGGTCAGGCCGAAGCCGATGGCAAGCAGGCTGGCGACCTTGAGGCGGGCGTTTTTCATGGATATCGGTCCGTTCGGGAGAGACTCATACACGCAAGGCGCGCGCTGCCACGCCGGAGCAGGGGCGCCGGCATGTTCCCAGAATATGTCAGACAGCGACGGGTGGACGGCTACAGATTGGCCTTTATGCGAGGAGCACAGTTGGAACACAGCTCTCCGACCAACAGCCCCAGTGTGCGGACAGCGGCCTCCACTTCGGGCGTCCACGGATAGCTGTAGTTGAGGCGAATGCAGTGCCGGAAGGCGTCGCCGGTGGCGAAGATATTCCCGGCGCCGATGCTGATGCCGCGTTCCTGCGCGCGTGCGTACAGCTCCAGCGCCTGCACGCCGTCGGGCAGCGTCACCCATAGCAGATAGCCGCCGGCCGGTTGCGACACGCTGGTCCCCTGCGGGAAGAAGCGCGACACCGCCGCCGCCATGATGCTCGCCTGCTGCGCGTAGGTCTTGCGCACCTTGCGCAGGTGGTAGTCGTAGCCGTCGTTTTGCAGGTATTCGGCGATCGCCAGCTGCGGCAGCGCCGCCGTGTTGATCGCGTTGAGGAACTTGAGCTTTTCCACCTGCGCCCTGTAGCGGCCGGGCAGCGCCCAACCGATGCGGTAGGATGGGCTGAGCGTCTTGGAAAAGGAATTACAATGCAGGACCAGGCCGCGCGTGTCGTAGTTCTTCAGCGAGCTGGGATGGACGTCGCCGTAGTACAGCTCATGATAGACGTCGTTCTCGATCACCGGCACGTCGTGCCGCGCCAGCATCTCGACCATCGCCTGCTTGCGCGCATCGCTCATCTGGAAGCCTTGCGGATTCTGGAAGTTGGGCATGACCATGCAGGCCGCCACGCCCTGTTCGACGATGGCGCGTTCCAGCGCCTCCAAGTCGATGCCCTCGACCGGATCGGTTTCGATCTCCACCACGCGCATCTGCATGCGCTCGATCGCCTGCAGCAACGCGTAGTAGGTCGGCGTCTCGACCGCGATCAGGCTGCCCGGCGCGGTCACCGCCTGCAGGCACAGATTGAGCGCCTCGGTGGCGCCGGTGGTGACGATGATCTCGGCGCTGTCCACCGCCAGCCCGTTCTCCAGGTGGCGGCGCGCGATCTGGCGGATCAGTTCAGGATTCCCAGGCGGCAGGTCGGTGCTGATAGCGATCTGGCTGCTGCGGCGCGAGATGCTGTTGGCGTACTGGTTCAGCCGCGCCCACGGGAACAGCGCGGGATCGGGATAGGGAGAGCCCAGCGGCACGCTGCCCTGGTGGATCGAGCGCAGCGTGGTCAGCACGAATTCACTGGTGTCGAAGGTCTCGCCGCGCGCCATCTCGGCCGCCAGCAGCGGCTCGCCGGACTGCGCCTGCGCCAGCGCGGCCGGCCGGCGGCGCACGAAGTAGCCGGACTGCGGCCGGCTCTCGATCACGCCCTGGCTTTCCAGCAGCAGGAAGGCGCGGATCACGGTCGACACGCTCAGATTGTGGTGCTGGCTGGTCTGGCGCACCGAGGGTATGCGCTCGCCTTCGCGGATGACGCCCTGGCTGATCTGGGCGGCGATATCGGCTGCCAGGCTTTCGTACAATTTCACGGTTGCTCTCCCGCTAGGCAATGACCGAAGCGTAGCGCAATCCATGGGGCGGCGATACTATACCTCGGTCTATTATTTTCTTCATAACCTATACTGGAGTATAGGATGCGGCGTAGCTATTCCGCACTATAATTGGCGCGATTGCCAACATAAATTATAAGGACAGGCATGTTACGGGTACCAAGCACTCCCTGGTTGTCTGCGCTGCTCATCCTTCTCACGCTGTCGATCTTCGCGCTGGACACCTTCACGCCGCTCGACATGGCCATCGCCGTGATGTACGTGGTGGTGGTGCTGCTGTCGGCCAGCGTGTGGCAGCGGCGCGGCGTGCTGCTGACCGTCGGCGTTTGTCTGACGCTGACGCTGACCTCCTATGTGCTGACCCACACCGTTGTGTTTTCCGGCGCCGCCTTCGGCCGCATGACGGTCGGCCTGCTGGCGATCAGCATCACCGCCTTCCTCGCGCTGCGCGGCCAAGCCGCCACCAACGCGCTGCTGGCGCGCGAATACGCGCTGCGCCGCAGCGAAGCCTTCCTGGCCGGCACCCAGCGCATCAGCAAGACCGGCAGCTTCAGTTTCAAGGTGCCCGGCGGCGAGATGTACTGGTCCGACGAGGCGGCCCGCATTTTCGGCTATCCGCTGGACGTCCCGCCCACCACGGAGCGGGTGCTGAAGCACACCGCGCCCGAGGATCTGCACCTGGTGCAGGCATCGTTCGAACGCTCGCTCCGCTGCGAGGGCGAGATCGACCTGCGCCACCGCCTGCTGATGCCGGACGGCGCGTTGAAATACGTGCACGTGCTGGCCCGCCCGCAGTACGGCAAGGACGGCGACTGCGAATACCTCGGCGCGCTGACCGATGTGACGGCGTCGGTGCTGGCCGAACAGGCGTTGCACCGCTCGCAGGTGCAACTGGCGCACGCCACCCGCGTCACCATGCTGGGCGAGCTTGCCGCGTCGATCGCGCATGAGGTCAATCAACCGCTGGCCGCCATCTCGACCAACGGCGAGGCCTGCCTGCGCTGGCTGAACCGTCCGCAGCCCGAGATGGACGAGGCGCGCGCCACCGTCAACAGCATCCTCGAAGCGAGCCAGCGCGCCACCGGCGTGATCCGGCGCATCCGCGCGCTGGCGCGGCGCAGCGATCCGCAGCACGCGCCGTTGGACCTGAACACGGTGGTCGAGGAGAGCGTCGACCTGGTTCGGCGCGAGCTGGATAACCACCAGGTGGCGTTGATGCTGTCGCTGGCGCCTGGCGCGCTGCCGACCAGCGGCGACCGGGTGCAGCTGCAACAGGTGATCATCAATTTGCTGATGAACGCGATGCAGGCGATGGCCGTGTGCGCGCCGGGCCAGGCGGTGCTGACGCTGCACACCCAGCGCATCCGCCATGAAGACACGGACTCCGTACAACTCAGCGTCAGCGACTCCGGCCCCGGCATCCCGCCCGACGCCATGCCGCGTTTGTTCGAAGCCTTCTACAGCACCAAGCAGGACGGCATGGGCATGGGACTGCCGATCTGCCGTTCGATCATCGAAACCCACGGCGGCCGGATCTGGGTCCGCCAGCCCGCGCCGGACAGCCCCGTGGCCGGCGCCACCATCCTTTTCTCGCTGCCCATCCATGAACCAGATTGATTATTCCGACGCGCTGGTCTATATCGTCGACGACGAGGAACCGCTGCGCGACGCCATTTCCAGCCTGCTGCGCTCCGTCGGCATGCGCATCGCCGCCTTCCCGTCGGTGGCCGCCTTCCTGGCCGCGCCGCGCCCCGATGTCACCAGCTGCCTGCTGCTGGACGTGCGGCTGCAAGGCGTCAGCGGACTCGATTTCCAGGCCGACCTGAATCGCGACGGCGTTGCGCTGCCGATCATCTTCATGACCGGGCACGGCGACATCCCGATGTCGGTGCGGGCGATGAAGGCCGGCGCCATCGACTTCCTGGCCAAGCCGTTCCGTGACCAGGATCTGCTGGACGCCATCCACACCGCGTTGCAGGCCGATTGCGGCCGGCGCCGGCGCGACCAGGCGTTGCAGGGCCTGACCGCGCGCTACGCCACGCTGACCCCGCGCGAGCGCGAGATCATGGGCCTGGCCGCGCGCGGTCTGATGAACAAGCAGATCGCCGGCGAGGTGGGCACCAGCGAGATCACGGTCAAGATCCATCGCGGCAACGCCATGCGCAAGATGGAGGCCAAGACCTTCGCCGACCTGGTGCGGATGGCCGAGGCGCTGGGCCTTGCCTGACCATAGGCATGACCATTGACATGAGCGTTGGCATGACCTATACCCACGTATAATTTCGTCAAACTTCCCCGGACTGTATTGTTCTCCCATGCGCTGGATGGCCGCGAGCCGCCATCCGAACATGGGAGTAGCCAGTGTCTTATCCGGAACCACATTTTTGCAATATCGCCATCGTTGACGACGACGACGCGGTGCGGCTCGCCCTCAGCAGCCTGCTGCGCTCCTACGGCTACACCGCCGACGCCTACGATTCCGCATATGCCTTGCTGGCCGCCGGCGGCCTGGGCGACTACCACTGCATCGTCACCGACCTGCAAATGCCGGGCATGAGCGGCATCGAGCTGCTGGAACTGCTGCGCCGCCAGGGCAACCAGCTGCCGCTGATCCTGATGACCGCCTTCCCCGAGCCGGCGCTGCGCAAGCGCGCGTTGCAGAGCGGCGCCTCCTGCTTCCTGAGCAAACCCTTCGAAGCGAACGAACTGCTGCGGTGCCTGCGCCAGGCCGGCGGCGCCGACCCCTCATCTCCACAGGAGTAGTCATGACCAACACCATCGGCACCTCACGTCGTCTCATCTACATCATGTTGCTGCTGGTGGTTGTGGCCAGCGTGACGTTGTCGCTGGTGATGGAAAAAACCGCGCACAACATCCGCCGCAACGAAACGCCGTTGCTGACCAAGGCGGTGCCGCAGCTGCGCTACCTCGGCGACTTCGAAAGCGCCGTGCTGCGCTATCAGCTGGCGCTCGACAAACGCTTCACCGCATCGATCACGCCGGAACGCTACCAGTTTTTGGAGAGCATGGGCCGTGGCGAACTCGATGCCTCCCTCGCGCAACTGCGGCCCAGCCTGGGCGATGGCCCGGAGCTGGGCGTACTGCGTGAAGGCTACCTGCGCATCATCAAGCTGACACCGGAGTTCGAGCGCAACGTCGATACCAATCCGGCCGCCACGCGCCGCGTGCTGATCGCCATGAACGAAGACGTCAAGCGCCTGCGCAAGGACGTCGACGATATGCAGCAGAAGGTGCAGGACGCCATCTACGAACAGGGCCGGATGGCCAGTCACAGCATCTCCTGGATCACGCTGCTGGTGCATTTGTTCGACGTGCTGGCGGTGCTGACCTGCCTGTTCATGCTGTACCACGTGCGGGCCCGGGTGCGCGTCGAGGACGAACTGAAACACCAGGCCGGCCACGATCCGCTGACCGGCCTGGCGCACCGCCGCAGCTTCGAGGCGCGGCTGGCTGCCTTGCCGGCGCAGCAGCAGCACGTGGTGGTGCTGGGCACCATCGACCGCTTCTCGCGCATCATCGGCGGCTTCGGCCACGCCTTCGGCGACCGGGTGATGATCGGCCTGGCGGGGCGCATCCGCGCCGCCGCCGAACGCAGCGGCGGCCAGGTGTTCCGCCTCGACGGCGCCAACTTCGCTATCTTGTACCAGATGGATTGCAGTGGCGCCGAATTCGCGGCGGCGATGGCCGGCCTGCGCGACGAGGTGCGCAGCCCTTACGACTGCGAAGGGCATGAGATCTTCACCACCCTGAGCCTGGGCGCGGTCAGCTATCCGAGGGACGGCGCCACGCCGGAAGTCCTGCTGCGCAACGCCGACGCCGCTTTGCAGGCGGCGCGCAAGGCGGGCGGCGACCGGCTGGTGCCGTATTCGCAGCAGCTCAACGCCGCCGCCGGCGAGCGGCTGGACATGGAATCGCTGCTGCGCCACGCCGTCGAGCGCGAAGAGCTGGAGCTGCATTATCAACCGCAGCAAGGGCTGCACGACGGCGGCTTGATCGGCTTCGAGGCGCTGGTGCGCTGGCGCCGCAACGGCCAGCTGATTTCGCCGGCCGACTTCATTCCGATGGCCGAGGAGTCCGGCCTGATCGTCGCGATCGGCAACTGGGTGCTGGAAGAGGCCTGCCGCCAGGTCAGCGTGTGGCAGGCGGAGACCGGACGGCCGGTGGTGGTGGCGGTGAATATCTCGCCGCGCCAGTTCGCCGCGCCGGGCTTCCTGCCGCATCTGGAGGAGCTGCTGGCCACCAGCCATGTCGATCCGGGCAGCATCGAGCTGGAAATCACCGAAAGCGTGATGGTGGAAGATGCCGAGGCCGCGATCGCCTTGCTGCACCGCCTGCGCGCGCTCGGCTTCCGGCTGGCCATCGACGATTTCGGCACCGGCTATTCCAGCCTCGCGTATCTGTCGCGCTTCCCGATCCACAAGCTCAAGATCGACCAGTCCTTCGTCCGCAACATGCATTCGGTGCGCGAGCAAAGCGCCATCGTGCAGGCCACCATCGGCCTCGGTCACAGTCTTGGCCTGACGGTGATCGCCGAGGGCGTGGAGACCGAGGCCCAGCGCGGCATGTTGAGCGGCTGGCGTTGCGACGAGATACAGGGTTATTACTACAGCCGTCCGCTGCCTGCGGACTCCGCACTGAAATTCCTCGAAGGCAGCCTGCAACTGCAGGCCGCGTAAAAAAATCAAAGGAGGTCGCCATGACTGACGCGCTTCCGCAGCGTCGAGTTGTTCCATGTGGTGTCGAGGTGCACAAGCTGATGGAGCAAACCGCCGTCGTGGCGCGCGAGGCGGAATTGGCGGTGTCCACGGTGACCGATACCATGGGCCGCATCAGCACTTCGTCGCGCCGCATTGGCGACATCGTCGGCGTGATGGACAGCATCGCCTTTCAGACCAACCTGCTGGCGCTGAAGGAGGTCGGCGGCGGTAGCCAGGTGGTGGAGCAGGCTGGCGCCACCATCGATCAGGTGGTGCGCGGCGTGCGGCGCGGCGCGGCGCTGATGGGCGATATCAGCACCGGCACGCGCGAGCAAAGCCTCCTTCTGCAACTGGTGAACCGTACGCTCAGCACCATGGACGGCGTGACGCAACAGAACGCCACGCTGGTGGAGGAATCGCTGGCCGCCATCGTCTCGCTGCAGGAGCAGGCGACGCAACAAGAGCCGTGCCACGCCGGACTATTGCGGCGGCTTGGCGTCGTCCGGCTATATCGCGGGACTGGTCTGAACCCGCTTGCCGCTGGCGCTGGATAGCTCGATGCTGTCGATCAGACGGTGCATCGCCAGCGCGTCGGCGAAGGTCGGCGCCAGGCGGCGCGTGCCTTCCCGCACGTCTTGCGCATAGGCGGCGTAGAGATTGGCCAGTTCCAGCTGGCTGCCTCCCAGGTCGCTCGGCGGCAGCCAGTTGTACATCTCGGGGATGGTCAACACCCGCATCGCCTGGCCGTCGCCCTGGGCGCCTTCGATGACGTTGAAGGCCTGGCCGAAGCTGGTGCCGTTGGAGATCTTCAGGTCGCCGGTCGAGCCGGTGATGTCCAGCTGCCAGCCGTAGTTATTGCGCTTGCCCGCCTCCAGGTGCGCCGACAACACCGCGCCGTTGGCGAAGCTGCCGTTGACCACCACCTGGTCGGCCATCGTGTGCGGCAGCGTTTCGCCGGTTTCGATCAGCGTGACCTCCTTGAACTGGTTGACGGCCAGCGCGCCGATGCTGGTCGGATGGCCCAGCATGGTGAATACGGCATCGAAGAAATGGCCGCCGTAGATATGCAGCAGGCCGGAATAATTCTCCTTCGGGACCGTGAAATACAACGCCGCCTTGCGCAGCGCCTGGAAGTACTCGACGCTGACGTGCATCCGCACCGAGCGCAGTTCGCCGATATAGCCGTCGCGCAGCAGGTCGCGCACATAGCGGTAGTCCGGGCCGAGGCGGCGCTGCAAGCCGACCACATGGCGCACACCGGCCTTTTCGGCCAGCGCCATCAGCTCGCACGACGTCTCGACGCTCGGCGTCAGCGGCCATTCGCTGTAGACGTCCTTGCCGGCGGCGATGGCGGCGCGAATCGCCTCTTCATGGCTGGGCGCCGGATTCAGCACCAGCACCAGATCGACCTCCGGATGCGATACCAGCGCCTGCAGGGAATTGAGCGCGTGCGGAATGTCGTGGCGCGCGGCGACGGCATCGGCCTTCTCTTGGCTGCGGCTGAAAATGGCCTTGATCTCATACTGCGGCAGCAGCTTGAGGGCGGGGATGTGGCCGTACTCGGCCCAATTGCCGACGCCGACGATGCCGACGCGGATTTTTTTTCTGGCGTTCATGGTGATTCCTTAGGTGGTGGCCAATCAGGCCGGGTTGGGTGTTTTAATGGCCTGACGGCGGCCGTTGGCCAGGGTCAGCGCCAAGGCTGCGCTCATGCTGGCGGCGCTGGCGTAGCCCAGGTCGGCGACGCCGCTGTAGGTCAGCGTCAGCGATCCGAGCGCCGCGCCGAGCGAGAAACCGAGATACATGAAGGACGCGTTCAGCGACAGCACGATCGGCGCAGCCTTGACGCCGGCCACGCCGACCAGCGTGGTTTGCTGCGCCGGATAGAAGGCCCAGTGGGCGATGCCCCAGGCGATCACCGCGATAGCGGCCGGCCAGATCTCCAGTGCGCGCGGCAGCAGGTGGGCGCTGGCCGACAGCAGGATGAAGCTCAGGGCGGAGGTCAGCAGCGCCGGCACGATGACGGCGCTCGGACCGCGCCGGTCGATGGCTTTGCCGCTGATGAACAGGCCCAGCGCGGCCGATGCGCCCCAGGCGAACAGGATGTAGCCGACCTGCGCGCCGTGCAGATTGGTCCGGGCGCCGATGAACAGCGCCAGATAGGTATAGGTGGTGTAGCTGGCCATCGCCCACAGCGTGGTGACCAGCAGCGTCGACAGGATCGCCGGCCGGGCGGCGGTCTTGACCCGCTCGGCCAGCGTGGCCGTGCCCAAATTGGCGCCGATGCCAGGCGGCAGGCCGAACACCAGGCCCGCCGTCGCCAGCACCGACAATGCGGCGACGCCGCCGAAAGTGGCGCGCCAGCCCATGCCGTCGCCGATCATCGCGCCCAGCGGCACGCCGAAGGCGATCGCCAGCGACAGGCCGCCGTTGACGATGGCGATCGCGCTGCCGCGTTTTTCCGGCGCCACCACGGCGCTGGCCAGCGCGTTGGCGCCCGGGACGTACAGCCCGGCGGCGAACGCCAGCAGCACCCGCGCCGCCATCAATTGCCAGTAGTCGTGCGCCAGCCACGCCGCGACGTTGGCCAGCGCGAAGCCGCCCATGGCGACAATCAGCAGCGCGCGGCGGCCGATATGGCCAGTCAGCGCGGTCAGGATCGGGGAGCTGAGGGCGTAGGCGAGGGCGAATACCGTGACCAGTTGACCGGCGGTGGCGACGCTGACCGCCAGGTCGGCCGCCATGCCGGGCAGCAGGCCGGCGATCATGAAGCTCTCGGTGCCGACCGCGAAGGTGCCGACCGCCAGCCAGTAGAGCGGGGCGTTGCTACTGATGCGTGTGTCCATGATTTACTCCGAAAAGATCGATGTACCCAGTGTGGGCGCATGTCTTTCCGGAATAAAGAGGCTCAAGTTCCGATCATATCGGAGATAAAACTCCTAAATACGCATATTGCCGACCACGTAGTCGATGAAGGCGCGCAGCTTGGGCGAGGCGTGGCGGCTGGTCGGCCAGAGCATCGAGAAGGTCACCGTCTGGTCCATATACTCGTCCAGGATGATGCGCACGCGGCCATCCTTCAGGTCGTCCGCGATGATGAAGGTTGGCAGGAAGGCGATGCCTTCTCCCTCCAGCAGCGCATACGAGATCGATTCGATGTCGCTGCTGGACATGCGTTCCTTCAGCAGCGGTTCGGCCTCGCCCTCCGGCAGCTTGAACGGCCAGCGTTCGATGCGGCCGGTGGTGGGGAACTTGTGCAGCAGGCAGGCATGGCGCGAAAGCTCCGACGGGTGCGACGGCGTGCCGTGCTGCGTCAGGTAGCTGGCGGCGGCCACCACCACCTGCGGGCAGGAGCCGATGCGGCGCGACGCCAGCCGCGAATCGTGCTGGGTGCCGGTGCGGATCACGGCGTCGAAACCTTCCTCGATGATGTCGACCATGCGCTCGGACAGGTCGATGTCGAGCGCGATGTCCGGATAGCGCCGCATGAAGCCGGTCAGCGTCGGCATGATCAGCGCGGTCAGCTGCGGGGTGCTGACGCGCAGGCGGCCGCTGGGCGTGCCGGACAGCTCCGACAGTTCCGACTCGGCCGCTTCGACCTCGCTGAGGATGCGGCGGCAGCGCTCCAGGAACAGCGCGCCCTCGGCGGTCAGCGTGATGCTGCGGGTGCTGCGGTGGAACAGGCGCACCGCCAGCCGCTCCTCCATGCGGGCGATGCTTTTGCCCACGGCGGACGACGACACGCCGAAATGCGTGGCGGCCTTGGTGAAGCTGCGCATCTCGGCGACCGTGACGAACATCGAAATCCCGCTCAGGCTATCCATCTGTTCACTCCGCATTTGGTCGATTAAGGAAGTATCTGTCCGATATCTTGGGAATGCAAGCCCATTTATCTTCAATGACCGGTCCCCTATATTGGCTACATCGCAGTACAACCCATTTGGAGAGAAATCATGAACAAGCTTATGTCCGCAGTCACCGTCGGTCCTTTCAACTTCGCCCACCGCGTGGTGCTGGCCCCATTGACCCGCATGCGCGCCGAAGCCGGCGCCAAGCCTGGCCCGCTGATGGCGGAATACTACGCCCAGCGCACCTCGAAGGACGGCTTCCTGATCGGCGAAGCCACCATCGCCGCCGAAAACGGCAACGGCTACCTGGGCGCGCCGGGCCTGTACGATGACAGCCAGATCGCCGGCTGGAAGCTGGTCACCGAGGCGGTGCACGCCAAGGGCGGCAAGATCTTCCTGCAGCTGTACCACGCCGGCCGTCAATCGAACAAGGACGTGCAGCCGGAAGGCAGCATCCCGGTCGGTCCATCCGAAGTGCCGCACGGCGGCGTCGCCTACACCACCGAAGGCTGGGTGCCGAACACGCCGAACCGCGCGCTGACCATTCCCGAAATCGAAGGCCTGGTCGAAAGCTTCCGTCTGGCGGCGTTGCGCGGCAAGGAGGCCGGCTTCGACGGCGTCGAGCTGCACGGCGCCAACGGTTACCTGTTCGACCAGTTCCTGCAGGACGGCAGCAACAAGCGCACCGATATCTACGGCGGCTCGTTCGAGAACCGCGCGCGCCTGCTGATCGACGCCACCAAGGCCGTGATCTCGGTGTGGGGCAGCGACAAGGTGGCGGTGCGCATCGGCCCGAGCGGCACCTGGGGCGACATGTCGGACACCAATCCGGAAGGCCTGTTCACCTATGTCGCACAGCAGCTGGCGAGCTTGAAGCTGGCCTATCTGCACCTGATCGAGCCGCGCATCGCCGGCAACATCGAGGACGAGACCAAGGACCAGGCGCCGCTGGCCGCGCAGCTGATCCGCAAGCACTACAAGGGCGTGATCATCGCCGCCGGCGGCTTCGACGGCGCCAAGGCGGAAGCGATCCTGCAGGCCGGCGACGCCGACCTGGTGGCCTTCGGCCGCCACTTCATCGCCAATCCGGATCTGCCGGAGCGTCTGCGCAACGGCTGGCCGCTGAACGACTACGACCGTCCGAGCTTCTTCGGCGGCACGGAGGTCGGCTACACCGACTATCCGTTCTATGAAGTAGCCAAGGCCGCATAAAACGGATAAATGATTTATGCCGTTTAGCGTCGGCGGCCGCGGCCCGGCGCACCGGGTGGTGCAAGCGCCGACCATCTGGGCGCATCCGTGGTATAAATACCCGTTCAAATTTTGCCAGGGTGTTGTATGCGGATTCGTTGTGTTGTGGCGGCGCTGCTGCTGTTGAGTGGCGCGGCTTCGGCGGCGCAGGTGGCCGGTGTGGTGGTGCAGGCCAGTGGCGCGATGAGCGCGCGCTCGGCATCCGGCGCGGTCAAGCCGCTGCAGGCCAGGTCGGAGGTGGAAAGCGGCGACACGCTGACCACCGCCGCCGGCGCCTATGCGCTGGTGCGTTTGATCGACAACAGCGAGTTGACCCTCAAGCCCGGCTCCACCGTCGTCATCGACCAGTTTTCCTTCGACGCCGACAAGCCCGACGCCGACCGCGCCGCGTTCACGCTGGTCAAGGGCGGCCTGCGCTCGGTCACCGGCATCCTCGGCAAGCGTAGCAAGGAAAAGTTCGCGCTGAAGACGCCGAGCGCCACCATCGGCATACGCGGCACCACCTTCTTCCTCGAATACCTGAGCGGCAAGGGCGATGTCGACCCGTCGCCCGGCCTCGATCCCGGCCTGCACGTCCATGTGAGCGAGGGCGGCATCTCCATCGTCAACGAGGCCGGCCGCTTCCAGTACGATCCCGGCCAGTTCGGCTTCATCAGGAACGACAAGACCCGGCCGGTGAAGATGTTCACCAATCCGGGCATGCGCTTCGCCCCGCCCAAGTCCTTCGGCGAGGCCGATACGCTTACGCCTTAGCCACTTCCACCACCACCTTGCCGCGCGCCGTGCCGTCGATCAGCGCGGCGTGGGCGGCGCCGACACCGGCCGCGTCCAGCGCGTAGACGGCCGGATCCAGCATCACTTTCAGTTTGCCGGCGGCGTACAGCGCGCCGGCTTCCTTCATGATCTCGCCGTGATGCGCGCGGCCCCGGCCCGACAGCAACGGCAGCAGCGTGAACACGCCGGAATAGGTCGCGGCGCGGAACGACAACGGCGCCAGCGCGTGGGTGCCCCAGCCCAGGCAGCTCACCACGTGGCCGTGATACGCGCGCGCGGCGCGGAACGACGCGTCCAGCGTCGCGCCGCCGACCGTGTCGTAGACGATGTCGAAGCCTTCGCCGTCGGTGTAACGCCGCACGTATTCCTCGACGCCGGTGGCGCGGTAGTCGATGAAGGTGGCGCCCATGGCTTCGATGACCTCGCGCTGTCCGGCGCTGCCGGTGGCGTAGACGGTGGCGCCCAGCGCCGCCGCCAGCTGCACCGCCATGTGTCCGACGCCGCCCGCGCCACCATGCACCAGCACCGTCCTGGACGCGCCGTTGCCAAGATGTGCGCGGTCGACCAGGCCTTCCCATGCGGTGATGAAGATCAGCGGCAGCGCTGCCGCTTCGCGCATCGTCATCGACGGCGGCATGTGCGCCAGCAGGCGGGCGTCCACCGCCGCGTATTCGGCCAGCGAGCCTGGCACGCCGCCGATGCCGCCGGTCATGCCGTAGACCCGGTCGCCGGCGGCGTAGCCGTCGACCCCGGCGCCGACGCTGTCGACCACGCCGGCCAGGTCGATGCCCAGCACCGCCGGCAACCGGGCCTGGGCGTGATCGGCCTTGCCGGCGGCGATCTTGGTGTCGAGCGGATTGACGCCGCTGGCGCAGACCCGCACCAGCACCTGGCCGGGGCCGGCGACGGGAGGTTCGATCCGCTGGTCGGCGAGCGGGGCGCCGAAGTTGGTAAGTACGACTGCTTGCATGATGAGCTCCTGGTTGGTTGATGCATGCAGTCTAGAGCGGGGCGGCGCAAAGAAAAACCGGGCCGGATCGCATGCAGTATCCCTGAATCGTGAATAATGGCGTTGTTAAAAGGGGAACGCGATGGATCGTCTGGATGCCTTGAAGGTTTTTTGCGCCGTGGTCGACGCCGGCGGCTTCAGCCGCGCGGCGGCCAAGCTGGGGATTTCCACCTCGTCCGTGACCCACCAGATCGGCGTGCTGGAGGCGCACTTCGGCGCGCGGCTGCTGAACCGCACCACGCGCAGCATGTCGCTGACCGACGAAGGCCGGCGCTGCGTCGAACAGGCGCGCCGCCTGCTGGAGGACATGGATGAGCTGGAGGCCAGCATGGGCGACGCCCAGCAGCAGGCGCGCGGCAGCCTGCGGGTCGACATGCCGGACATCCTGGCGCGCCGCTTCGTGGCCCCGGCGCTGCCGCGCTTCCTGGCGGCGCATCCGGAACTGAGCGTGCGCCTGTCGGCCAGCGACCGCCTGATCGACATGATCGACGAGGGCGTGGACGTGATGCTGCGCATCGGCGAGTTGCCCGATTCGGCGCTGGTCGGGCGCGCCATCTTCAAGAACGACTATATATGCTGCGCGTCGCCGGAGTTCATCACCCGCCACGGCCGGCCGGAGCACCCGGACCAGCTGGACCGCTTTCCCTGCCTGAACTTCGTCTATCCGAAAGCGCGCCAGCTGCGGCCGTGGCGTTTCCAGCAGGACGGCCAGCCGTTCAGCGCCACGCCGCGCGGCGCGGTGGCGATGGACCATGTGGAATCGCTGATCGACATGGCGCAGCAGGGCGGCGGCATCGTGCAGCACCTGACGGTGTCGCTGCTGGAACCGCTGCGCAGCGGCGCGCTGGTGCCGCTGCTGGAGCCGTGGCGGGTGGCGGGCCCGGATGTGTCGGTGCTATACCCGCAGCGCCATCAGCGCGCGGCCCGGATCAAGGTGTTCGTCGATTTCGTCGAAACGCTGTTCAAGAACGCCGCAGCTGCTTCTTAACGCCGGACAGCGGCTTGATATTGGCCGCGCAGTCGCCGCAAAAGCCGTACAGCGACAGCGAGTGCTCGTGCAGCACGAAGTTGCGTTCCTTGGCCACCGCCTCCTGGCGCGCCTCGATCTCGGCGTCGAGGAATTCCTCCATGCGGCCGCAGTTGGTGCAGATCAGATGGTCGTGGTGGCCGCCTTCGTTCAATTCAAACACCGAGGCCACCGATTCGAAATGGCGGCGGATCAGGATGCCGGCGTCGGCGAACTGCATCAGCACGCGATACACGGTGGCCAGGCCCATGTCGATATGCTCGTCGTGCAGCAGGCGATAAACGTCGTCGGCGTTCAGATGCTTGCTTTTCGATTCCTGAAACAGCTGCAGGATGCGCAGGCGGGGCAGGGTGGCCTTCAGGCCGAGCTTGCGCAACTCTTGAGGGATATCCATGGGCTCCATAATTGATAATGATTCTTATTCTCATAATATCCGCAATTTATTTAACAGGCAATAAGCGATTGCTCAAGATGGAAATTTGGACAATGGATCAGATAATTTTTTGCTATGTTAGTTGTTTTAAAAATAGCGAAAAGTGTGATTTTCTGAGAGTATTTTCGATAAATCGCGTTAACTGATCGACAGTTGCCGTAGAGCAGTATAAAGTTCATGTATCCGAATAAGTTCTTCGGAACGGCACCCCGGCTCCGTGCCCCCGACACACTCCCACCTGGTCAAGACAGACGCTCCGCGTGCGCGGAACGCATGCGCTCGCGCGCACATTCGGGACACAGGGCTTGCCGTACGCAGATAGACAGGAACACGAATGACCAAAGTTTTTCCACCGTTGAGGTTGAGCGTCACACTGGCGGCGACGTTGCTGCTGGGCTGCCGCATCGCCGTCGCGGCCGAACCGGCCGGCGACGACGCTTCGCCGCGCTGGAGCTTCGGCGGCTATGGCACGCTGGGCGTGGTGCACAGCAGCGAGGACGGAGCGGACTTCACGGCCAACGTGGTCAATCCCGGCGACGCCGGCCATAGCCGCGCCTGGAGTCCGGCCGTCGACAGCCGCATCGGCATGCAGCTGGGTGTGCAGCTGGACAGTCAGTGGTCGGCGGTGGTGCAACTGGTATCCGAGCGCCGGCTGCAAGGTGGCTACAAGCCGCAGTTTGAGTGGGCCAACATCAAGTACCAGGCGACCCCGGACCTGAGCGTGCGCCTGGGCCGCATCGCGCTGCCGATGTTCCTGACCGGCGACTACCGCAAGGCCGGCTATGCGCTGCCGTGGGTGCGCCCGCCGGTGGAGTTGTACGGCGCCATCCCGATCAGCAACAGCGACGGCGTCGACGCCAGCTACCGCTGGCGCGCCGGCGACGCCAACAACGTCACCCAGGTCTTTTTCGGCCGCACCGACATTTCGATCTCGTCGACGGCGCGCGCCCAGGCGCGCTCGCTGACCGGCCTGTCCAACATCACCACCGCCGGCGCGCTGACGCTGCGCGCCAGTTTCCTCACCACGGTGCTCAGCGTCGGCCTGGCGCGCGAGCTGTTCGACGGTCTGCGCATGTTCGGGCCACAGGGCGCGGCCTTGGCCGAGCGCTATGAAGTCAACGCCAAGCGCGCCGACGTCGGCTCGCTCGGCTTCAACTACGATCCTGGCGAGTGGTTCTTCATGGGCGAGATCGGCCGCATGAACGCGCGCTCCTACCTGGGCGACAAGACCGCCGCCTACCTGAGCGCCGGCTATCGCGTGCACGACTTCACGCCTTACCTGGCCTACTCGGCGGTGCGCGCCAACACCGCGATCCATGTGGACGGCCTGGACCTGGCGGCCTTGCCGCCGCAGCTGGCGGTTCCCGCCGCGCAGCTCAACGCCGGCCTGAACCAGCTGCTGGCCACCATCTCGCACCAGCGCAGCATCACCGCCGGCGTGCGCTGGGATCTGCATCCGAACTATGCGCTCAAGCTGCAGTACGATCGCATCACGCCGCAGCGGGGATCGAACGGCACCTTCATCAACGTGCAACCGGAGTTCCGCTCCGGCCGGCCGGTCACCGTGTTGAGCGCCGCGCTCGACTTCGTGTTCTGAGGTGGCCGCGATGAGGATACTTCTGATGAATATGCTGGCCTGCCTGCTGCTGTCGAGCGGCATGGCCGGCGCGGCGGAGCTGGTGGTGATCGTTTCGGCCCGCAGTCCGGTGAGCGCGCTGCGACCCGACCAGGTGACCGATATCTTCCTGGCGCAGACCGGCCGCTTCCCCGACGGCGAGCCGGCGGTGGCGCTGGACCTGCCGCTCGGCAGCCCGCTGCGCAATGAGTTCTACAGCGTCATGGCGGGCAAGTCGCCGGCGCTGATGAAGGCTTACTGGACCAAGATGGTGTTCACCGGCCGCGGCCAGCCGCCGCGCGAGCTGGCGAGCAGCGCCGCCGTGCGGAAAATGGTGGCCGACAATCCGTCCATGATCGGCTACATCGACCGCGCCGCGCTGGACGCCAGCGTCAAGGCGGTGACCGTGCAGGTGGCGCGATGAACAACGGCGGCAAGCAGGACACGCTGCGCGCGCGCTGGATGCGCAGGGGACTGGATACCCACTTCTCGCTGCCGCTGTTCGCGCTGTTGCTGCTGGTGGCGATCTGGGTGGTGTCGTTCCACGAGATCGACGCCGAGCGCGAGCACGCGCGCGAGGCCGCCGCCGACACGCTGCGCGAAATGCTGGGCACTTACGAGGCGCAGGTGGCGCGCAGCCTGGACGGCATCGACCAGACGCTGCGCGTGCTGAAATACGCGGTCGAGCGCAAGGGCGCGCTGGGCGCGCTGCCGGAACTGGGCCGCGAAGGCCTGCTGCCGCCGGGCGTGGTGTTCGTGGTCAGCATCGTCGACCGCAACGGCATCACGGTGGCCAGCAATCCGCGCGCGCTGTCGATCTCGGTGGCCGACCAGTCCTACTTCAAGTTCCACCAGGAGCGCGACAGCGGCTCGACCTACGTCAGCCACGCCTTGCGCGACGTCGCCAACACCGAATGGCATCTGCACTTCACGCGCCGTCTCGACGACGACGACGGCAATTTCGCCGGCATCGTCATCGTCGAAACCGATCCGGCGTATTTCACCAGCAGCTATGAGCGCAGCCGTCTCGGCGAGCACGGCATGCTCGGCCTGGTCGGCGCCGACGGCGTGGTGCGCGCGCTGCGCATCGGCGACCAGCTGACCTTCGGCCAGCATGTGACCACCCAGGACGATCTGGTGAAGTTGCCGGAAGGCGTGCGCAATTACAGCGGCATGCGCCCGTTGCACGGCGTGCCGCTGAACGTGCTGGTGGGACTGGACGAAAATGAACCGATGGCCGGCTTCGAACGCATGCGGCGCGAGAAGCTGTGGGAGTCGGCGATCGCCAGCACGGTGCTGGTGTTCGTCACCGCGTTGCTGTGGCTCTGGTCGTGGCAGGGCGCGCGCAGCCGCGCCCACGTGCGGCGCGCGCAGGAAACCTACGCGGCGGCGTCGGCGGCCAGCCTGGACGCCTTCCTGGTGATGCGCGAAGTGCGCGACGCCGCCGGCGACATCGTCGACTTCGTCATCGTCGACGCCAACCAGCGCGCCGAGGAGATGACCGGCCATAGCAAGCAGGAATTGTGCGGCATGACCTTGTGCGGCTTCATGCCGCAGGCGCGCAGCAACGGCATGTTCGGGCATCTGATGCATGCGATGCGCCACGGCGGCGTGCACGAGCAGGAATGGGAAAACACCTTGCCGCAGATCCGCGCGCGCTGGCTGCACCAACAGGTGGTGCCGGTGGAGAACGGCGTGGTCGCCATCATCCGCGACATCTCGGAGCGCAAGCTGGCCGAGGCGCGCATGCTGCACCTGGCCCACCACGATACCTTGACCGGCCTGCCGAACCGCATCCTGATCGCCGACCGGCTGGAGCTGACCATCGCCCAGGCGCAGCGCAGCGGCGGCGCGGTGCTGGTGGCCTTCATCGACCTGGACGGCTTCAAGCTGGTCAACGATGGCCTCGGCCACAACGCCGGCGACGAGCTGCTGAAGGTGGTGGCGGCGCGGATGGAAGGCTGTTTGCGCGCCGGCGACACGGTGGGCCGCTTCGGCGGCGACGAGTTCGTGCTGCTGCTGAACGGCAGCGGGCGCGCCGGCGACGCCGCGCCTGTGCTGGAGCGGGTGCGCGAAGCGGTGCTGCGGCCGGTGTCGCTGAACGGGCAGGATGTGCAGGTCAGCTGCAGCATCGGTGTCGCGGTCTATCCGGGCGACGGCGGCGACGCCGAGACCCTGCTGATGCACGCCGACGCGGCGATGTACCGCGCCAAGGACCTGGGCAAGAACAACTGCCAGTTCTACACCAGCGAGATGAACGCGCATATCGAGGAAAAGCTGACGATGCTGGAGGGCTTGCGCTGCGCGCTGGACGAGGGCCAGTTCCGCCTGCTGTACCAGCCCAAGGTGGATCTGCGCGACGGCAGTGTGTTCGGGGTCGAGGCGCTGGTGCGCTGGGATCATCCGCAGCACGGCGTGATCGGGCCGGACCGCTTCATCCCGCTGGCCGAGGAGAGCGGCATGATCATCGCGCTCGGCGACTGGGTGCTGCGCACCGCCTGCCTGCAGAACCAGGCCTGGCAGCGCGCCGGCCTGGCGCCGCTGCGGGTGTCGGTCAACGTCTCGCCGCGCCAGTTCGAGGAATCGGGCCTGGTGCAGCGGGTGGCGCAGGCGCTGCAGGACAGCGGCATGGCGCCGGAGTGGCTGGAGCTGGAGGTGACCGAAGGCGTGATCATGCGCGACCTGCAGCAGGCCGTGGCCAAGATGGCCGAGGTGCGGGCGATGGGCGTGTCGCTGTCGATCGATGATTTCGGCACCGGCTACTCGAGCCTGTCTGCGCTGAAGTCGTTCCCGATCAGCACCCTCAAGATCGACAAGTCCTTTGTGCGCGACCTGGGCCGCAGCAGCGGCGACGAGGCGATCGCCAGCTCCATCATCGGCCTGGCGCATCGCCTCAAGCTGCGCGTCATCGCCGAAGGCGTGGAAACCGAACAGCAGCGCAGCTTCCTGCGCGACAACGGCTGCGACGAGATGCAGGGTTATCTGTTCAGCCGTCCGGTGTCGCCGGAACAGCTGTTGACGTTGCTGCCGCCGCCGGTTACAGCTGCGCCAGTGCTTCGGCGGCTACGGGTGGTAACGTGATGTTGTTGGCCTTGGCGTAGTCGACCACCGCTTTCAGCGTCTGCCCCAGCTCCTTGACCGCGCCGGGCAGCGCCTTGGTCAGATAGATCGAGGAGGCGCCGGCGGCGCCTGCGGGCTTGATCGCCTTGCGCATCTCGACCAAATCGCGCGACATGCCGGCATACTGGATCACGCCGCGCGCCAGGTCGCCGATGCCCATGCTGAACTGCAGCCTGGCGGCGTCGTCCAGCTTGGCCTTGGCCAGTTGCTGCTCCAGCGCCTGGCCGCTGTCCGACTGCGTCTTCAAGGCGTTTTCGATCTGGGCGCGGGTGGCGTCCGGCGCCAGCGCGCCGGCTTCGGCGCCGGCTTTCGCCGCCAGCTCGGGCAGACCCACCGCAGCCAACAGCGTCTTGTCGGCGTTGAGCAGGGCCTGCGCGTTGCCGACGAACTGGGCGACGATCGCCGGCGGGTTGATGTTGATCTTGTCGACGCCGGCGTAGGTGCCGCCGCCATTGCCCAGTTGCGCAGCAGCGCTGCCGCAGGCCAGCAGCAATGCCGCGGCGGCCAGTCGGTTCAGGTAATTTGCCATGAGTGGTTTCCGTTGGTTATAGAGATGGCGCAGGCGCCGTGCCGCCATTGTGCCAGTTGCGGCGCGTGCAAACATATCAAAATGTAACGGCGTCGGCGCGAATTCTCCTGCCTACACCTTCTTGATAAGATAAACGCAACGCCGCGCGCCGGCCAGCATGTGTTCGACGCGTCCGACCGAACAGTCCGGGCCCAGCACCCGCTGGAAGACGTCGAGTTCGGAGCGGCAGAACTGTTGGCACTGTTTGGCGGCGGCGCAGATCGGGCAGTGGTTTTCGATCAGCAGCAGGCTGCCGTCGTCGCGCTGTTCGACTTCGGCCATATAGCCTTCGGCGCTGCGCGCCTGCACCAGCGCAGTCACCCGTTCCGGCAGCGATCTGGCGCCGGCCAGGTGGCGGCGGTATTGCTGTTCGCTGATGGTCTCGCGCGAGTCGATCAGCTTATCCAGGCCGGCCTCGCCGAACAGCGTGCGGACTTGCTCGATCAGTTGCAGCGTCAGGTCGGCGTGGCGGTCGGGGAAGCGGGCGTGGCCGGCCTCGGTCAGCAGCCAGCGGCGCGACGGCCGGCCCGGCTTGTCGGCCACGTCCTCGTAGGTGACCATGCCTTTCTCCTGCCACGCTTCGAGCTGGCGGCGCGCGCCCATCGAGGTCAGTTCCAGCAGCGCGGCCAGCTGCTGCGCGGTCTGCGGGCCGCGCGTCTTGATCAGGAACAGCGTCTGTTCGGCGGTGTTCATGGCAAGGCGGCGCCGGCCCTGGCGCTCATGCTGTGGTGCCAGGCCTGCATGCGCCACGCCGACCATGCCGTCAGCGCCGCGCCCAGCAGCAGGATCAGGCGGGTGTCGATCAGCGTCAGCACCGCGCCGATCAGCGCCATGATGATGTTGGCCAGGCAGAAGGTGGTGGAGATCAGGCCCATCACCGCGCCCTGGCCGTGGGCGCCGAAGCGTTCGGCGCACCAGTTGGGGACGATGGCGTTGTAGAACGAGTGCGGGATGCCGAACAGGACGATGGCGGCGATGCCGAGCCTGGCGTCGCCGGCCGCCAGCAGCGTGATCATGGCGGCGGTGATCAAGGCGAAGCGGCGCGCGCGCAGCAGCGGTTCGCCCTGGAACGGGCGGCCGGCGATGATGGTGGTGGTGGTCATCACGGCGCACATGGCGGCGGTGATCCAGGCGATGCCCTGGGCGCCGTAGCCGGGCACTTCCACCAGCCACAGCGGGTAGAACTCGTAGAAGCCGGTCACGCCGCAGGTGTAGGCCAGCGTCACGATGAACAGGTTGCGCAGGTCGGGTTCGCGCAGCAGGTTGAGCGAGTGGCGGTCGCGCGCCACCTGCCACCAGGAGGTGGTGGCGCCGCTGGGCGCTTCGCGCGGCAGGGTGGCGGCGACCAGCGCGGCCACCAGCAGCAGGGCGGCGACGGCGACCCAGAACGGCGTGGTCAGGCCGAAGCCGAGGGTGGCGCCGGCCAGCAGCGGACCGGCCAGCCAGCCCATGTAGAAGGCGCCGTTCAGCCACGACAGCGCTTTGCGGCGCAGGTCGCCGCTCAGGCGGTCGGCCAGCAGGGCGCGGGCGACCGAGCCGCTGCCTTCGAGCAGACCGGTGGCGAAGCGGGCGACGATGAACAGCGGGTAGGATTCCATCAGCAGCGCGCAGGCGGTGACGGCGTGGCCGATGGCGGCGCCGACGGCGGTGATCAGCAGCACCGGGCGGCGGCCGTAGCGGTCCGACATCGGGCCGAGCAGGGCGGAGCCGATCAGCAGGCCGAGCGGGTTGATGGTCAGCGCCAGACCGAACAGCAGCTTGGGCGGCAGGCCGAGGAAGGTGTTGAGGCCGTTGCTGGCGCCGGCGGCGAACAGCGGCGGCAGGATCGGGTAGGGCAGCGAGGCGCCGATGGTGGAGAGCAGGGCCAGCAGGCAGGCGGCGCCGATCAGTAGTGGAGTTTTCATACCGCCACTGTAATCCGCGCCCGTTAATAAGTAAACGAAAATGTTTACATTAATCCGAGTTCGCACACCACCAAGCAAGTATCAGTACCTGACAATCAACGGCAGGTGCGGGCGCAGGTCGTGGCTCCCGCCCTGGCGGTGATCGTCGAAAATGACTTCCATCAGATGTTCGCCGCCGGCCACGAACCGGACCTGGCCCGTGCCGCGCGCGGCGGTGGCGGCCTCGGACAACTGCTCCGCGCCCGGCATGGTCAAGGTGATCGCGCTGATCCGGTTCAGCTCCAGCGGATGATACAGCGGCTCCTGGCGCTCGAACGGATAGGCCGCCGGCGCCTTCGCATCGGCGATGAAGAACCACAACGGCTCGGTCAGCGGCGCATCCATGCCGATATCGATTTTCATTCCCGGCGGCAGGTAGGCCGGCGTGTACGCCCAATGCGGGAACGGCGCCTCGCCGGCATCGCCCGCCGGCCGGAAGCAGACGCCGAACGGCGACGCCTGCTCCATCGACAGCCGCTCGAACAACATGGTGGGGCGCGTCTGCTCGCTCTGGATCTCGGCGTGATCGGCGATCCACAGCAGCTCGATGAAGATGTTCTCAAAAAAGAAGCGGCGGTTCTCCGTGCCCTGGCCGGGGTGATGGTTGCCGGACCCTTCGGCCCATCCCAAGGCCAGCAAGTGTTCCGCTTCCGGCGCGCCGCCGCTGGCGCGGATGAAGATGTGATCGATCTGCATCAGCGTCCGCGCTGGTCCAGCGCGCGGTCGATTTTCTGGTCGGTCTTGAACTGGCTGAGCGAATACACCGCCCAGATCGCGGCAGGCAGCCAGCCGATCAGCGTCAGTTGCAGGATCAGGCAGATGACGCCGGCGAACGGGCGGCCGATGGTGAAGAAGGTCAGCCACGGCAGTATCAGGGCGATGAGCAGGCGCATAGGTGGTGCTTTCGGTGTGATGAGATGGATATCACTATACCTCGCCGGCGCAAATCGATATGCGCGCAATCTCACGTATGATGGCGATCATTTCGTTCACACAGTCCCAACATGAAACCATGGTTTGCCGGCGAGCGCGGCGCGTATTTCTTTCTGCTGCTCGGCATCGGCCTGATCCTGCTGTTCGCCGCGCTGGAATGGCGCTTCCCGGCGGAGGAGCAGCTGCGCAGCGCCAGCGGCCGCGTGACGTGGAACCAGTCCACGCGCGGCGCGCTGTACTTCGCCATCGGCGCCGACAGGCGGCAGTTCGTTTTATATGCCAAGGGCGACGCCGAAGGCCGCCAGCGCCAGGCGGTGCTGGACGCGGTCATGTATCCGCTGACGGTGCGCTTCGATCCGCAACGGCCGTCGCGCAACGGCTACGGCGAGGGCGACTTCCACACCGTCTACGGCATCGCGGTCGGCGGCAAGGAGGTGGTCGGGCTGGACGCGGTGCGCGCCAGCTACCGGCGCGACAACCTGATCGCGCTGGTGATGGGGCTGATCTTCGCCGCGTACGGCGGGCAGCGCGTGCGCAACGCTAGCGCTGCCCGCGCTGCCGGCGGAACGCCACCAGGCCGGCGATCACGGTGAAGCTGGCGACGATCGCCACCACCACCCAGAAGCCATGCGGCGCGTCGGCCAGCGGAATGCCGCCGACGTTCATGCCGAACAAGCCGGCGATGATGTTAATCGGCAGCGCCAGCACCGTCACCACCGTCAGCACGAACAGGCTGTGGTTGTTGGCTTCGGCGGTCAGCGCCGCGATCTCTTCCTGGATCAGCTTGATGCGCTCCTGCAGCGAGGCCATATCCGCCAGCACCATCGAGAATTCCTCGGTCGACTGGCTCAATTCCTGCGCGTCGATCTCCGCCACCCAGGCCGGCGGCCGTTGCAGCAAGCGGAACAGCGCGGCCGGCTCCGGCGCCAGCAGGCGCTGAAGCCGCACCAGCACCCGCCGCAGCGAGCCGAGGCCGGCGCGCTGCGTGGTCAGCTTGCCGGCCAGCAGATTGTCCTCGATGCCGTCGACGGTGCTGATGGCGCCGCGTACGATCTTGATCAGCGCGTCGGCCTGGTCGCGCAGCAGGTGGATCAGCAGCGCCACCGAGGAGCGCATCGGCTCGCCGTTGCGCACCGCGTTGCGCAGGCCGTCGATCGCCTTCAGCGGCTTGCGCCGCGCGCTGATGACGATCTGGCTGTCGACGCTGAGCCACAGCGTGGAGATGTCCGACGCGTCGAACGAGAAATCGTGCAGCACGTCGTTGACCACCGCGATCAGCATGTTGTCGACCAGTTCGATGCGGGTCGAACGCGGGCCTTCGTGCAGCGATTCGTAGAATTCCTCCGGCAGCGCGGTGTGCTCGTGCAGCCACTTCTCGCTGGCGGTGTTGGCCAGGTTGTAGTGCAGCCAGACGAATTGTTCCGGGTGCTGTTCGCGCACCTTGAGCCAATCGCGCGCGGCGTCGGTGTCGAGCGGCACGCCCTTGCCGTCGGGCGTGCGGCCGAACAGGTAGCCGCAGACCAGGCCGGACTGGTCGGAACCGTAGGAGGGCGGGGATGCGCTCATCAAACCAGCAGCGCAGCGCTCATTTCGGCGGCGTCGACCCGGGCTTCGCGCAGTATCGCGATCATTTTTTCCTGGTCGATGAACAGGTCGATGGCCGAGTCGGAATGCGGCGGCAGGTCGCGCTGCGGCTCCTGCAACGGCGATTTGACGTCGGTCAGGTGGTTCGCCAGCAGCAGCGTGTCGAGCAGGGTATCGGGCGGGATCGACATGAAGCTGTCGCGCAGGCCTTCGATGGCTTCCGCCACCGGCTCCGGGATGCACAGCTTGCGCATCACCTCGCGGGTGATGATTTCCTCGCTGGCCGAATGCCAGTTTTCCGGATCCTCTTCCAGCAGGCCGGGGAATTCGTCGGCGCGCGACAGCAGGTAAAAGCCGCCCACTTCATGCACGATGCCGGCGAACAGCGCGGTATCCGGATTGACGCCGGTGACCTGGCGGGCGATCACGCGGGCCAGCGCGGCGACGGCGATGGTGTGGTCCCACAGCTTTTCCGCCTTGGCGCGCACCGCCGGATCGGAGATCTTGCTGCCGAACTGGCGCACCACCATGGCGGCGGCCAGCGCGAACAGGTTCTGGTAGCCGATGCGCATGATGGCGCCGCGCACGTTGGTGATGACCGGGGCGCCGGCGCGGTTGAACATCGCCGAGTTGGAGATGGCCACGGTGCGCGCCGCCAGCAGCGGTTCGGCCAGCACCAGGCTGATGGCGGTGTCGACCGGGCACTCGGGATCGTCCAGTGCCAGTTGAACGCGGAGCGCCGCATTTACGCTGGTAGGGAATACCAGTTCGCCACGAATGGCCAGGGCCGCGATATGGCCGAATGCTTCAAGTTTATTCATGGTCAAAATTATACGCAGGCTTGGCGTCAATCTCAACGCCATGATCGCGTTGTGGCGGCTTAGTCGACAGATAAAAGGCGGCGATGCGACAATCTCGCCGCCTGAGGCCCCGCCGGGCGTCAGGCGCCGGCCAGTTGCGGCTGGCGCGGCGCGCGGTCGGCGCTGTAGCGGGCCACCGACAGGTCGTCGGCCAGGATCGCCGGACGGCGCGCCGAAATGATATCCGACAGCAGTTGCGCCGAGCCGCAGGACATGGTCCAGCCCAGCGTGCCGTGGCCGGTGTTGACGAACAGGTTGCGCAGGCCGGTGCGGCCGACGATCGGCGTGCCGTCGGGCGTCATCGGCCGCAGGCCGGTCCAGAAGCTGGCGCTGGCGGTGTCGCCGGCGCCCGGGAACAGGTCGTTGACCACCATTTCCAGCGTCTCGCGGCGGCGCGGGTTGAGGCGCTTGTCGAAGCCGGCGATCTCCGCCATGCCGCCGACGCGGATGCGGTCGTCGAAGCGGGTGACGGCGATCTTGTAGGTTTCATCCAGGATGGTCGACACCGGCGCGGCGTCGGCGTCGACGATCGGCACCGTGATCGAGTAGCCCTTGAGCGGATAGACCGGAATCTCGACCAGCTTCTTCAACAGCGGCGTCGAGTAGGCGCCCAGCGCGACCACGTAGGAGTCGGCGGTGACCAGTTCGGCGCCGCATTGCACGCCCTTGATGGCGTCGCCGTCGCCGACCAGGCCGGTGATGTCGACGCCGTAGCGGAACTTGACGCCGAGTTCTTCGGCCATCGCGGTCAGGCGGGTGGTGAACAGCTGGCAGTCGCCGGTTTCATCGTTCGGCAGGCGCAGGCCGCCGACCAGCTTGTTCTGGTCCAGGCCGGGTTCGGCGGCGACCAGTTGTTCGCGGTTCAGCAGCTCGTAAGGCACGCCGGTCTCTTTCAGGACTTCGATGTCCTTGGCGGCGTCGTCCAGCTGCTTCTGGGTGCGGAACAGCTGGGTCGTGCCCTGCTGGCGGCCTTCGTACTCGATGCCGGTGGCGGCGCGCAGGGTCTTAAAGCAGTCGCGGCTGTATTCGGCCAGGCGCACCATGCGTTCCTTGTTGACGGCGTAGCGCTCCGGGGTGCAGTTTTGCAGCATCTGCCACATCCATTGCAGCTGGAACAGCGTGCCGTCCGGGGTGATCGACAGCGGGGCGTGGCGTTGCAGCATCCACTTCATCGCCTTCAACGGGATGCCGGGCGCGGCCCACGGCGAGGCGTAGCCGGGGGAGATCTGGCCGGCGTTGGCGAAACTGGTTTCCAGCGCGGGACCGGGCTGGCGGTCGAGCACGGTCACGTCGTGGCCGGCCTGGGCCAGATAGTAGGCGCTGGTGACGCCGATGACACCGCTACCCAAGATCACAACACGCATATTGCCCCCGATTATTTAGCTGCCAGATATTCCGCTATGGTATTCTCGTATAACTAGTATTTGTTACTGTATAGCGTGCTAAAAACAGTGGATCTTCATGCGAATTCAAAAGGAATCGGTCCGTACCCTGGACAAGCTTGACAGAAAGATATTGCGCATCCTGCAGGAGGACGGGCGGATATCGATGAAGGACCTGAGCGAGCAGGTCGGCTTGTCGATTACGCCGGCCATCGAGCGGGTCAAGCGCATGGAGCGGGATGGGGTGATTACAGGGTATCACGCCCGGATCAGTCCGCAATCGCTGGGGGCCAAGTTGCTGGTGTTTGTGGAAATTACGCTGAATCAGAAGTCGGGGCCGGCGTTCGAGCAGTTCCGGCGCGAGGTGTTGCGGATTCCGGAGGTGCAGGAGTGCCATCTGGTGTCGGGCGATTTCGATTACCTGATCAAGGCGCGCATCCACGAGATGGCCGAGTACCGCACGCTGCTGGGCGACATGCTGCTGTCGCTGCCTGGCGCGGCGCAGTCGAAAAGCTATGTGGTGATGGAGGAGATCAAGGAAACGTTGATCCTGTCGACCGATGCGGGTTGAGATGGCTCAAGGTGTGGCGCTTGCATCGCGCCGCCGGAGGAGGAAAATGGAGGAACGCCTTGGAGGACGCCATGATCTTTATCGATACACTCAGCTACGCAAAACGCCTTGAATCGGCCGGCGTCCCGGCGCAGCAGGCGGAAGCGCATGCGATGGCCTTATCGGATGTCTTGATGACGCAGGTGGCCAGTAAATCCGACCTTGCGGCGCTGGAGGAAAGATTAATGCTTTTTATAAAAGAGCAGATAGCGATCTTGCGCGGAGAACTGGCAGCGCAAAAGGTGGATATGCTCAAGTTGATATTGGCGTCGGCGCTTGGCCAGACTGCCGCCATCATCGCCGCGATTCGCTATCTGCCTCACTGAATCGGCGCTTCAGTTAGAATGCCATCTTGGCATCAAACCAAACTGGAGCAGGTGTGAATAGTCAGCAGGGTACGCCAGCCAATCTTCCTGTCCGCTCGCTCGACGAGCATATGTCCTCGGATCAGAGCTTCAGCTCGGCCTATGCGCGCGCCGTCGGCGCCATCGCCGGCAACGAGGGCAGCCTGACGCTGGCGCAGTTCGCCGCCGTCACCGACATCGCCGGCGACGGCAAATCCTCCGCCGTGTTCACCGCCCTGGTCCTGAACGCCATCGAATCCGGCGTCGACGTCGACTGGGCCTTCAACGCGCTCGGCCGCAGTTGCGCCGGCATCGAACAGGCGGCGCGCGAGAACGCGCTCGGCATGACCATCCCGCTGCTGGCGCTGCACGGCGCCGATGCCCGCATCCTGGCGCAGCGGCTGGCCAAGGCGCTGTCGGTGCGGCTGTCGCCGGAGCAGATGAACCAGCTGCCGCTGGCGGAAGAGCGCGGCATCCTGGCCAATCTCGGCGACCAGGCGCGCCGGCTGGTGCGCGGCCGCTCGCTGGCCGACGCGGTGGCCGACTTCGGCCGTCACGCCGGCCAGCCGCTGCTGGTCGAGCACGCGCGCAACTTCCAGTCCGGCGACATTGACCAGCAGCAGCTGCGCGACATGGTCGGCAGCACCACCACCGCGATCGCCCACGACATCGATGTCTACCTGGAGCAGGCGCGCATGCTGTCGCAGGGCGAAGCCACCGCCGCCACGCTGGTCACCGCCGCCAACGATCTGAAGAACCAGGTATTGCAGCGCCTGGCGCTGGTGGAGCAGCGCATCGCCTACGAGCGCAGCCTGCTGGTGGAGGAAATCGACGACGCCGTCCACGACGCCGGCAACGCCATCGAACTGGCGATCACCGACCGGCTCAACACCGACCAATGGAAGGACGACGATGTCTGGGCCAGCATGGGCCGGCACCAGTTCGGCCAGGAGATGGAGCGCCGGCTGGACCGCATCGTGCGCCGCAAGGAGCAGGCGCTGCATCTGCTGCAGGATGATCTGCGACTGTTCCAGTCGGCGATGCGCTTGAATCAATCGTCGGTGTTCCAGCGTCAGCACCATTCGACCCTGGCCAAGCTGATGCCGCGTTTGCGGGTCGGCACGCGCATCGTCAACAGCGTCGACACGGCGGCCAACGTCACGCTGATGAGTGGTGCGGTGGTGGCGGCGGGCACCGGCACGGCGGCCTATCTGATCGGCGCGGCGGTGGTGTTGCCGGTGGTGGCGCCGGTGGCGCCGTTCGTCGGTGGCGCGGTGCTGCTGGCCGGCGCGTTCAAGTGGTTCACCGACGGCGGCAAGCGCAAACGCACCGAGATCCGCGACAAGCGCGCGGCGTTCGAAGGCGAATTGCGCAAGCAGCTGACGGCGGCCGAGCAGTCCTTCAACACGCAGCTGGATCAGGTGGCGCTGGGCTTCCGCGATTCGGCCTTGCAGCTGCTGACGCCTTTGCTGCTGGAGGCCGAAGCGGCGGGGCGCGTGCCCGGCATGCGGCAGCGCATCGCCGACCGCGTCATCACCCAGGCGCAGGCGGCGATCCGTCAATTGGACGCCGAGCTGCGCAAGGGGTAGCGGCTGGCGTGGCGCTTCACCCCGCAAGGCGTTGACTCTCTGGGGTCAGACCCCGTACGGGGTCTGACCCCGCTGTACCGGGTTTATTTGAGCAGGTTGTGGGCGATGATGCCGTCGGCGGCCGACGCGGCCTGCTGCAAGGGCAGCGTCAGCGCCTGCGTGGTGTAGACCGGCGCCTGCGGCATCGCCGCGCCCAGCACCGGGCCATCGGTCTTGCTGATATCGACCGACACCGTGGTCGACAAACCGATGCGCAACGGATGCTCCTTCAACTCCTTGGCGTCCAGCGCGATCCGCACCGGCAGCCGCTGCACCACCTTGATCCAGTTGCCGCTGGCGTTCTGCGCCGGCAGCAGCGAAAAGGCGCTGCCGGTGCCGGCCGACAGCCCGACCACCTTGCCGTGGAACTCGACCTTGTTGCCATACATATCCGCCTCCACCCTGGCCGTCTGGCCGACGCGGATATTACGCAGCTCCGATTCCTTGAAGTTGGCGTCGACCCACAACTGGTCCAGCGGCACGATGGACATCAGCGAAGTCCCAGGCGTGGCGCGCGCGCCGAGCTGCACGCTGCGCTTGGCCACGTAGCCCGACACCGGCGCCAGGATGGTGTTGCGGCGCGCCGCCAGCCACGCTTGCACATAGTCGGCCTTGGCCGCCTGCACCGCCGGATGCTGCGCCACCGGCACGCCGGCCACGCCGGCCTGCGCCGCCGCCTCCTGCTGCACCGCCACCGCGATCGCGGCGCGGGCGTTGTCCACCGCCTGGCGCGCGTGCTCGACTTCCTCGCCCGACACCGTGTGGTCGGCCGCCAGCGGCTTGCGCCGCGCCAGGTCATCTTCCGCGTTCTTCAACTGCAGCTTGCGTTGCGCGATGGTGGCGTCGTACTGCGCCACGTCGGCGTAGCGCTGGCGCTGCTGGCGTACGGCGGCGCCCAGCTTGGCGTCGGCCTGGGCCAGCGCGACGTCGGCGTCGGCCGAATCGAGCTTGATGACGGGCGCGCCGGCCTGCACCATCTGGGTCTCGTCGGCGCCGATCTCGGTGACGTTGCCGGTCACCTGCGACGACAGGTTCACCAGGTTGCCGCCGACGTAGGCGTTGTCGGTCTCCTGCACCTTGGACAGCACGATCTGGTAGTAGGCCGCATAGGCGATGCCGGCGGCGATGAACAGCAGCGTGATGCCGGCCAGGACGGTCTTGCGCTTTTTGTCGTTGGGTTTGATGATTTCGGTGCTCATGATCGTTCCTTGAATTATTTGGAGGCGGTGGCCAGCGGCGCCTGTTCGTGATAGCCGCCGCCCAGCGCGTTGGTCAGCGCGACTTCGGCCAGCAGCTGGACCTGTTGCAGGTAGAAGTCGGCGTCGCGCTGGCGCAGCAACGCCAGGCGTGCATTCAGCACGCTGCCGTTGTCGGCCAGGCCGTGGTCCAGCCGCGCCTGCGCCGACGCCAGCTGCGCGCGCGCCGATCCGGTGGCGGCCGTCTGCTGCGCGATCTGCCGCTCGATGCCTTGCAACTGCGCGCCGTCCTGCGCCACCTCGCGCACCGCTTCGACGATGGCCTGGTTGTATTCGGCGATGCGTTCGTTGCGGCCGGTGCGGGCGCCGTCCAGCTGCGCGTCCAGGCGCTTGCTGTCGAACAGCGGCAAGGTCAGCGTCGGGCCAAGGTAGACGGTGCGGCTGGCCGCCTGCAGCAGGTTCTCGACCTTGACGGTGTCGAGGCCGATCGAGCCGGTCAGGTTCACGTCCGGATAGAAGGCCGCCTTGGCCGCGTCGATCTTGCTGAGCGAGGCTTCCAGCTTCCAGCGCGCCGCTTGCAGGTCCGGGCGGCGCGCCAGCAGGTCCATGCCGAGATGGGCGGGCAGGGCGTGCGGCGTGGACGTCGGCGCGACCGGCTTCAGGTCGGCCAGCGCGGTGTTGTCGGCGCCGGCCAGCGCGCGCAGCGCTTCGCGTTCGTGTTCGATGTCCGCTTGCAGCACGGCCTGCTGCTTGCGGATCAGGCTCAGGTCCGCCTCGGCGCCGCGTTGTTCGTCGGCGTTGGCGAGGCCGCGCGCGATGCGCCTGGCCTTGTCCTGCACCAGCGCCGTTTGCGCGGCCGCCATCTGTTCGGCGTTGTCCAGACGCGCCCACGCGCCTTGCAGCCGGAAGTAGCTTTGCGCGATGGCGGCGGCCAGCAATTGTTCGCTGTCGGCATAGGCGGCGCGGTCGGCGTTCAGTTCGCCGACGGCGGCGGCCACTTGCGCGCGGTTCTTGCCCCACCAGTCGAAGTTGTAGCGCAGGTCCAGCCGCAGCGTCTCCGAGGTGAAGTAGGCGCCGCCGATCGGCGCCGGGAACAGGCCGGTGCCCGAATAGCGCTGGCGGTTGGCGTTGGCGTAGGCTTCGACGTCGATGCCCAGATCGGCCGCGCTGCGCGACAGCGCCGAACGCGCGGCGCCGATGTGGGCCGCCGCCACTTCCAGGCTCGGGCCGGAGGCCAGCGCCTGCTTCATCAGCGCGTTCAATTGCTCGTCGTGGTAGGCGGTCCACCATTGCGCCTCGGGCCAGCCTTCGTGCGCGAGTTTGATGCCGGCCGCCAGTTCGGCGCTGGCGATGTCGCGCTTGGCCTGTGGATGCAGGTCGGGCATGATCTGGGCGCAGCCGGCCAGGGCCAGCGCCAAGCCGGCGGCCAGTGCGAGAACGGTTATCTTCATGTGGGGTTCCAATCGTTTCATCATCAATCCATCGCGGCGTGGTCGACCACCGTCGGCACGTTCTTCGCCGGCGGCTTGACCAGCAGCAGCAGGGGGATCACGCACAAGGTCAAGATCATCATCAGCCAGAAGTCGTCGACGTAGGCGATCATCGAGGCCTGGCGGGTGATCTCGTTGTTCAGCGCGGCGGCGGCCTGCGGCGTGGCCAGGTTGTCCAGCAGCGCCGGGTTGACGGTGGTGACATGCTCGACCAGCGAAGAATGCACCGTCTGGGTGTTCCGCACCAACAGCGTCTGCACCAGCGCGATGCCGATCGAGCTGCCGATATTGCGGATCAGGCTATAGATCGCCGTGCCTTCGGCGCGCATCTCGGGCGACAGCGTGGCGAAGGTGGCGGCGCTCAGCGGCACGAACACCAGCCCGAGGCCCAGGCCCTGGATCACGCCCGGCCAGACGATGTCGCTTTGCGACAGCACCAGCGTGTAGCGCGTCATCTGCCACAGCGAGAAGGCGGTGATGGCGAAGCCTCCGCCCAGCAGCAGCCGCAGGTCGACCTTGCCGACCAGTCGTCCCACCAGCATCATCGCGATCATGGTGCCGATGCCGCTGGGCGCCGTGACCAGGCCGGCGATCTTGGCCGGATAGCCCATCAGGCCTTGCAGCATCGACGGCGTCAGCGCGCGGGTGGCGAACAACACCAGGCCGACGATGAAGATGAACAACAGACCGCTGACGTAGTTGGAATTGCGCAGCAGTCGGTAATCGAAGAAGGATTTGCCCGCCGGCCGGGTGGCGGTGTGGGCGACGAAGTAGGCGAAGCTCATCGCCAGGATGATGGCTTCGACCCAGGTTTCGGTGGCGCTGAACCAGTCGTTCTGCTCGCCCCGGTCCAGCAGCATCTGCAGCGCGCCGATCGACAGGCTGAGCGTGGCGAAGCCGAAGCCGTCGAAGGTCATCTTGCGCGGCGCGGCGGTGGGGCGGATATAGCGCCAGATGCCGTAGAAGGCCACCGCGCCGATCGGGATGTTGATGAAGAATACCCAGCGCCAGTCGTAGCTGTCGGTCAGCCAGCCGCCCAGCGTCGGGCCAAGGATGGGGCCGATCATCACGCCCATGCCCCACACCGCCATCGCCGAGCCGTGTTTTTCGCGCGGGTTGATATCGAGCAGCGTGGCCTGCGACAGCGGCACCAGCGCCGCGCCGAACACGCCTTGCAGCAGGCGCGCGGCGACGATCTGCGCCAGCGAACCGGAGAGACCGCACAGGATCGAGGCGATGGTGAAGCCGGCCACCGAGGTGAGGAAGATGTTCTTCAGGCCGAAGCGGTCGCACAGCCAGCCGGTCAGCGGGGTGGCGATGGCGGCGGCGACGATGAACGAGGTCAGCACCCAGGTGATCTGGTCCTGCGAGGCCGACAGGCTGCCCTGCATGTGCGGCAGCGCGACGTTGGCGATGGTGCCGTCGAGCGCCTGGATGATGGTCGCCAGCATGATCGAGATGGTGATCATGCGGCGGTTGATGGCGCCTTCCGGTGCGGTGGCCGCGGCCGTGCTCATAGCAGCGTCTCGATATCGGTCAGCATGGTTTCGAGGAATTCGGTGGCGATGCGCAGCGCCGCCGGATCGGCCTTGCTCAGCAGCTCACCGCGCACCGACGCCGCTTCCTTCCAGACGCTTTGATAGATCTCCTGGCCCTGCCCGGTGAGACTGACCAGCTTGACGCGGCGGTCGGTCTCGGATGGCGTACGCACCACGTAGCCGGCCTTCACCAGCCGGTCGATGGTGGCGACCATGGTCGGGTCTTCGACGCCGACCGCCGACGCCAGCCTGGTCTGCGACATCGATTCCTTGTGCTTGGCGATGAAGGCGATCGCCATCCAGCTGGCCTGGCTCAGTCCCAGGTGTTTGAGACGGCGGTCGATCACCAGGCGCCAGTTGCGGGCGGTGCCGTGCAGCGCGGCGGAAAAGCGCTCTTCGATAGAAGACATAATATTCAGTGGCTAATGGTTAGGTGTCGAACGATTATTTTAACATGCTTTATTTCTATCGAGCAAGCGCGAGGCAGCTTGTGTACGCTGGCGAACAGATGGGCGTATCATTTGCCGGTAAGCTGGCGTCCCAAGCAAGTTCGCTTGGCATCCCAGAGTAAAGACATGAAAGCCAAGATTCTCGCCGCCAGCCTGCTGGCCTTGTCCTCCACCGCGTTCGCGTCCGATGTCGCGATGTCGGTCAGCGTCGGCCAGCCCGGTTTTTACGGCCGCATCGATATCGGCGGCTATCCGCAGCCGCAGGTGGTCTACGCCCAGCCGGTGCTGGTGCAGCGCCCGGTGCGCTACGTCGAATCGGCGCCGATCTATCTGCGCGTGCCGCCCGGTCATAGAAAACATTGGTCGCGTCATTGCGGCTACTACAACGCCTGCGGCCAGCGCGTGCTGTTCGTGCAGGACGGCTGGTACACCAACAACTACGCGCCGCACTATCGCGCCAACCATGGCCACGGCGGCCGCGGTCCCGAGCATCATGGCCGTCCCGACGACCGCCGCGATCATCATCGCGACGATCACCGCGGCCCTGGTCCCGACCGGGGCCACGGCGACCATCGTGGCGATCGCGGGGACAACCACGGCGACCATCGCGGCCCCGGCCGCAGGGATTAACCCGGCGGCCCAGGCCGCCACAACAGGAGTAGCTTTTGCATAGCAAAATCGTGATTGTCGGCGGCGGGGCGGGCGGGCTGGAACTGGCCTGCAAACTCGGCCGTAAACTGGGCCCGGAATCGGTCATGCTGGTGGATAGCCGGCTCTACCATATCTGGAAGCCGTCGCTGCACGAGGTCGCGGCCGGCACGCTGGACGTGCACCAGGAAGGCTTGTCCTACCAGATGCTGGCGCACGACAACCGCTTCACCTTCGTCTATGGGCCGATGCTGGCGCTCGACACCGCGCAGCGGCAGCTGACCGTCGGCGCCATCTTCAGCGACGACCGCCTGGAGCAGGTGCTGCCCGAGCGCCGCATCGGCTTCGAGTCGCTGGTGATGGCGGTCGGCAGCACCTCCAATTATTTCGGCGTGCCCGGCGCGGCCGAGCACACCATCTCCCTCAACGCCACCGAAGACGCCGAGCGCTTCCGCCTGACGCTGCTCAAGCTGCTGACCTTGGCCGAATTAAAGAAGAGCACGCAGCCGGAGGCCGGCATCGATGTCGTCATCATCGGCGGCGGCGCCACCGGCGTCGAGCTGGCGGCCGAGTTGCGCGAAGCCAGCGGCGTGTATGCCGCCTACGGCTTCCGCCAATTGCAGGCCGAGCGCGACGTGCGCATCACGCTGCTCGAAGGCGCGCCGCGCATCCTGGCGCCGCTGCCGGAGAAGGTCTCGGCCGCCGCGCTGGAACTGCTGCAACAGCGCGCGGTCAAGGTGGTCACCTCGACCCGCGTCACCGCGATCGCCGCCGACAGCGTGACCGCCGGCGACACCGTCTATCCGGCGCAGCTGGTGGTGTGGGCGGCCGGCATCAAGGCGCCGGATTTCTTGCGGGAGCTCGGCTTGCCGACCGTGAAGTCGGGCCAGCTCGACGTCGGCGCCGACCTGGCGGTCAAGGGTTTCGATCATATTTACGCGCTCGGCGATTGCGCCGCCTGCGCCGGGCCGGACGGCAAACTGGTGCCGCCGCGCGCGCAAGCCGCGCACCAGCAGGCCGACTATCTGCTGGAGACCTTCATGCGCCGTCACCAGGGCAAGCCGCCGCAGGCCAAGCCGTACGAGTACCGCGACTACGGTTCGCTGGTGTCGTTCGGCCGCACCACCTCGGTGGGCAGCCTGATGGGATCGCTGAAGGGCTTAAGCTGGTTCGTCGACGGCTTCGTCGCGCGCATGATGTATGTGAGCCTGCACCTGATGCATCACCAGGCGGTGCTGGGCACGGTGCGTACCGGCGTGCTGGCGCTGGCGCGCTTCCTGATCAAGCGCAGCACGCCGCTGGTGAAACTACACTGACGACATCGCGCCGGGGTGCTTGGGCAGCACCATGGTCAGTGTGACGCCGCCCTCGGCGCCGGCCGACAAGGTCAGCGTGCCGCCGAGGTAGGCGGCGCGTTCGCGCGCCATGCGCAGGCCGAACTTGCCGCTGGACTCGCCGGGCTTGGCCGACACCGGGCCGCTCAGGCCGGCGCCGTTGTCCTTCACCGTCATCATCACTTCATCTTCGTTGTCGTCGACGATCACGTCGACCTCGGTGGCCTGCGCGTGCGCGGCGATGTTGCGCAGCGCTTCCTCCAGCGTGTGCAGCAGCACGATGCCGTAGCTGCGCGGGCAGTCGAGTTCGTCTTCCGGCAGGCTGCAGCGGGTGGTGATCTGGTGCTGCTGGCCGAACTGTTCGGCCAGCTCGCCCAGCGCCACGCGCACGCCGAGGAATTCCAGCTTGTCGTTCCACAGCTTGATCTGCATCTGGCGGTTGGTTTCGACGATCTGCATCAGCAGCTTCTTCATGTGGCCGGCGCGGTCCTGCAGCGCGGGCTCCTGCGGCATCTTCTGCATCAGCAGGCCGAGGTGCATGGTCAGCGCGGTCAGCGACGAGCCGAGGCTGTCGTGCAGCTGGCGCGACAGCGAGCGGCGTTCGTTGTCCCAGCAGGTATGGACGTGGCCGAGCAGTTCGCTCAAATCCGCGCTGCGCAGCGCGTCAGGTTGCTGGGTTTGTTCTTGCGGGGCCGGTACGGACATTGTTTTTCTCTGTAGGTTCGGGGCGGACTGCGTTTGTTCCGATCATACCCGAGCTTCGCAAGTCATGGCGCACTCTGGCGCCGCAAGCGTGCCGGGCTATTGTTTGACCGGCACGCGGGCGCAGCTGCCGATGGCTTCCATCAGCTGCTCGATGTCGACCGGCTTGACCAGGTGCAGGTCGAAGCCGGCGTCCATCACGCGCCGCAGGTCGTCGGCCAGGCCGTAGCCGGTGAGCGCGATCAGCTTGATGTCGCGTGTGGCCGGATCGGCGCGCAGCCGGCGCGCCACCTCGTAGCCGTCGATGCCGGGCAGGCCGATGTCGACCAGCGCCAGGTCGGGCTGGAAGCGCTCGGCGGCCGCCAGTCCCAGCAAGCCGTCGGCGGCCGATTCCACTTCGTAGCCGTAACAGCCGAGCATCATGGTCATCATCTCGCGGCCGTCGTCGTTGTCTTCGATCAGCAGCACGCTGGGCTTGCCTTGCTCCGGCGTCTGGGCCGGCGCCGGCGCCGGCGCGGCCTGGTGCTCGATGCGCGGCAGGCGCAGCGTGAAGGTGCTGCCGCCGCCCGGGCCCTTGCTCTCGGCCTCGATGCCGCCGCCATGCAGCTCGGCCATGCGGCGCACCAGCGACAGGCCGATGCCGAGCCCGCCCTGCGAACGGTCGAGCGTGCTGGTGCCCTGCACGAACACGTCGAACACATGCGGCAGCAGGTCGGCGGCGATGCCGACGCCGGTGTCGCGCACGCTCAGCACCACGTCGTCGTTCTCGGTCCAGGTGCGCACCTCGATGCGGCCGCCGGACGGCGTGTACTTCAGCGCGTTGTCGATCAGGTTGCTGGTGATTTGCTCCAGCCGGGTGCTGTCGCCGTCGATCCAGCCGGGGTCGAGATCCTGCACCAGTTCGTAGTCGGTGCTGCGGCCGGTGGCGCGGTAGGTTTCCAGCGAGGCGGCGACCAGCGCCGCCAGGTCCAGCGGCGCGCGGCTGAGCAGGATCTTGCCCGACATCGCGCGCGACAGGTCGAGCAGGTCGTCGACGATGCGGCCCAGATGCTGGCTCTGGCGCTGGATGATTTTCTTGGCGCGCTGCACGCCGTCGAGCGAGACGCCGGGCAGGCCGATCAGCGAGGCGGCGCTGCTGATGGCGCTGAGCGGATTGCGCAGCTCGTGGCCCAGCATCGCCAGGAACTCGTCCTTGGCGTGGTTCTGCCGCTCGGCCATCTTGCGGTCTTCGATCTCGCGCGTCAGGTGCTTGTTGGTGGCGGTCAGTTCGGTGGTGCGCAGGCTGAGCTGGCGCGCCTGCTGCTTCAACTCCTCGTTCTTCACCGACAGCGCGACGAACACCGCGATCTTGGCGTGCAGCACCTGCGGGATCACCGGCGTGAACAGGAAGTCGACGGCGCCGTGCTGGTAGGCCTTCAGGCGGTCCAGCTCGTCGGCGAGGAAGGCGGTGATGAAGATGATCGGAATGTCGGCCGAGCGGGCGCGGGCGTGGATCGCTTCGGCGGTCTCGAATCCGTCCATGCCGGGCATGTTGACGTCGAGCAGGATCACCGCGAAGTCGTGCATTAGCACCTGGCGCAGCGCTTCCTGTCCGGAGCGCGCCGCCAGCACTTCATAGGATTCCTGCCCGGCCCATTGGGCGAGCAGGCTGGTCAGCGCGAACAGGCTGTTGGCATCGTCGTTGACGACCAGGATCTTCGGTTTATCTAGTTTAGGCACGGGGTCTCTGTACGATGCTGACACGGCGAATCTTCGCGGCCTGGGAGCTGCCAGAGAAGCACAGCCGATCATAGCAATTGCATATATGAATGTCAAAATACCTCGGTTCAATCGGGCGCGACGGCAAGGGCGGGGCGAAGCCAGTGTTCGATTCCGCACAGACCCGCGACCGCTGCGCTGGCACAGTAGGGCGGTATGCACACTCAAAGGAACCCATCATGAATATCGATACTGTCGTGGACAAAGAATATGTAGGCCAGAGCTTCCGCACCCTGGCCGACGCGCCGACCAGCGCCCTGCGCGGCATCAGCGCCAAGGACGCCAAGGCGTTGGCGCAGGCGTTCAACGTGCACACGGTGCGCGAGCTGGCCAACCTGGAATTCGTCAAATGGGCGCAGGCGATCACCACGCTGGCCGCGCACGAGCAGGCCACACCGGAAGAGCAAGCCAAGGAAACCCTGCTCGACAGCGGCCTGGAAATGAGCTTCCCGGCCAGCGATCCGGTCTCGGTCGATTCGGGCATCACCCGCATTGAAGTTCCGCCGGACATGGTCAACGCGCACGACGACCATCAGCACGCCGCCAAGGTCGATGCCTCGACGGCGAACGGCCACAAGGAAGAAGCGGCCGCGGCGAACTGACAGGGTAGGACCGGCTTCGGCCGGCAACAGAGCGGGCGGGCCGGTGCACAACCGGCCCGCCCGTTTGACGTTCAGGCCGGCGTGGTCGACATGGTGTGATGCGGCGCCGGCTGCTTGCGCACCATCTGCGCGGTGCAGCTGCGGTTCTTGCCGGAGCGCTTGGCTTCGTACAGCGCCGAGTCGGCCACGGCGATGACCGACGCCACCTCGTCGGCGTCGTCCGGGAAGATGCCGATGCCGATGCTGGTCGACAGGTTCAGCGTCAGGCCGTTGACCAGATACGGTTGCGACACCGCCTCGATCAGCTTGGCGGCCGGCTCCTGGGTGTCGCCCAGTTGGGTGATGTTGCCCATGACGATGACGAATTCGTCGCCGCCGACCCGGGCCACGGTGTCTTCCTTGCGCGAGCAGCCGACCAGGCGCTGCGACACCTGCTTGAGGATCTCGTCGCCGTAGGCATGGCCGTGGGTATCGTTGATGATCTTGAAGCCGTCCAGATCCAGGTACATGACCGCGACCTTGTTTTGCTGGCGGGTCGCGTGTTGCAGCACGGTGGCGATGCGGTCTTCCAGCAGACGCCGGTTCGGCAGTCCGGTCAACGGATCGTGCAGCGCCAGTTCCTGCTGCTGGCGGCTGTATTGCGCCAGCTCCTTGTACAGCAGCCGCACTTCCAGCATGTTATGGATGCGTTTGTGCACTTCGAGCAGATCGAACGGTTTGCTGATGAAGTCGCGCGCGCCGGCCTCCAGCGCCGCGATCTTGAAGCTCGGCTGCGCGGTCAGCGCCAGCACCGGCAAGTAGCCGCCTTGTTCGATTTCCTTCAGGCCCTTCATGACCTGGAAGCCGTTCAGGCCAGGCATCTGCAGGTCCAGCAGAATCAGATCGTAGCAGTGCTGGCGGTGCAGCGGGCATACCTGTTCAGGCAGCATGGTCGAGGCGACATCGGTGTAACCGGCCTCGCGCAGGATCTCCAGCATTAGCTCGACGTTGTCGGCGCTGTCATCTACCACCAAAATTTTGGCGTGGAGGATTTCATCTCGGCTCGGCATAAGTTTCTCAGTCTGTCTCAAAAAAACGCATAGTAATTCGATAATAACCCAAGCTTCCGTGCTGCGGCGCACACAAGCGGTAATTTATTTCCATGTGGCAACTAGTGTACCCTGTTTTTATCCTTCTCGCAGTTTAACAACGCTTATTCAAATTGCTTGTAGGACATTGCCGCGTCTAAAAGTAGGAGTGGGAATGTTGCCAGTTGGTACTCTTTTAACGGGTGTTGACGGGCTGTTATCGCTCAGACGTGGCGATGGGCGGCGCCCATGGCGGCCACTTTGGCGATCAATTCGTTCGGTTCGACCGGCTTCGAGATGTGCGCCAGGAACCCGCTGGACAGCGCCTTGATACGGTCTTCGGATCGGGCGAAGGCGGTCAGGGCGATGGCCGGCAGGTCGCCGCCGCGCGCCGGCCCGAGCGCGCGGATGCGGTCCAGCAAGCCGTAGCCGTCGACCTCCGGCATGCCGAGATCGCTGACCATCAGGTCGGGGCGCGCGTGTTGCAGCAGGTTCAGCGCCTCGCCGGCGGTGGCGGCGGTCAGCACGTCGGCGTTGCAGTCGGCCAGGATGCGCTTGATCAGTTCGCGGGCGTCTTCCTCGTCGTCCACCACCAACACTTGCAACCCGGATAAATCATGCGCCGCCGCATGGTGGCTCACGCGCGGACCGGCGCGCCGCGCGCCGTCGTCGACGCCGGGGCGGCGCGGCAGGCGCACGGTGAAGCAGGCGCCGCAACCTTCGCCGTCACTGGCGGCCTCGACCGTGCCGCCGTGTTGCTCGACCAGGTGCTTGACGATCGCCAGCCCCAGCCCCAGTCCGCCGTGCTGGCGGGTGGTGGTGGCGTCGGCCTGGCGGAAGCGCTCGAACACATGGGCGAGGAATTCGGGGGCGATGCCGATGCCGCTGTCGCGCACGCTGATGACGACCTGTTCGTCGTCGCCGTGTACGCCGACCTCGACCTGGCCGCCGCGCGGCGTGAACTTGAGCGCGTTGGACAGCAGATTCCAGACGATCTGTTGCAGCCGGTTGGCGTCGCCGGCCACCATGCCGGGGGCGCGGTCGAAGTTCTGGAGGATGCGGATCTGCTTGGCCTCGGCGGCCGGGCGCACGGTGTCGATGGCGGCGGAGGCGATCGCGGCCGGCGCCAGCGGCAGCATTTCCAGCTGTACCTTGCCGGAGGTGATGCTGCTCATGTCGAGCAAGTCCTCGATCAGCTGGGCCTGGGCGCGGGCGTTGCGTTCGATGGTCAGCAGGCCGCGGTGCAGGTCGGCCTGGTCGCGGCTGCCGCGCCGCAGCACCTGGGCCCAGCCCAGGATCGCCGTCAGCGGTGTGCGCAGCTCGTGCGACAGCGTGGCCAGGAATTCATCCTTCATCTGGCTGGTGCGCTCGGCTTCGGCGCGCGCCTGGCGTTCGCTGTCGAGCAGCACCTTGCGCTCCTCGGCCGCCTGCTGCGAGGCTTCGTACAGCCGTGCGTTGTCGATGGCGACGGCGGCCTGGGCGGCGATGCCGCCGATGATGCGTTCGGTGCGTTCGTCGAACATGCCGGGTTCGGGATGGCCGAAGAACAGGCAGCCGATCACCTCGCCGCTGCTCAGCGCCACCGGCACCGCCAGGTAGCTGCGCACCGCCGGATGGCCGGCCGGCACGCCGCAGTGTGGGGCGTTGCGGCCGTAGCGCTCGTCCTTGAGCAGGTCGTCGCTGCGCACCGTGCCGGCGCCGCACATGCTGGGGCCGAACAGCGCGGTGGCGCGCGGCTGGCCGAAGCGGGCGAAACTGTCCGGCGCGCCGCTCGACAGCGTGTGCAGCGTCAGCGCGTCGCCGTCGGCGTTGGTGTCGTGGTAGAACAGCGCGCCGAAGCGGGCGCCGCTGATGTTGGTGGCGGCGTCGGTCACCTGCTGCAGCAACGGTTGCAGGTCGCGGGTCGAGGCCAGCGCGCTGCCGCTGCGGTTGAGCAGTTCCAGCACGGCGGTCTCGTCGCGCAGCGCCTCCTGTACTCGCTTGACCTGGTCGACGTCGGTGCTGGTGCCGAACCAGCGCAGCACTTCGCCGCCGCTGCCGCGCACCGGGTTGGCGCGCGTCAGGAACCAGCGGAATTCGCCTCCGCCGTTGCGGATCGGGACTTCCAGCTCGAACGGCGTGCCGCTGCGGCGCGAGGCCTCCCAGCGCTGCTGCATGGCGTCGATGCAGTCGGGGGCGTAGACCTGCTTCCAGCCGTCGCCCTTCATTTCTTCGGCGGTGGTGCCGGTATAGTCGTACCAGCGCTGGTTGTACCAGACCATGGTGCCGTCCTGCTCGGCGATCCAGGCCAGTTGCGGCATCGACTCGGCCAGCGCGCGCAACTCCAGCTGGCTTTGGCGCAGCGCTTCCCGCGCGCTCAGTAATTCCTGGTGCATGGACTGCGTGGGCGTGAGCGCGTCGTCGTCCGCGATGCTGAGCGGCAGAGTGTCGATAGGCTCATTTGGAAGAATCATGTATGGGGCCGCAGGCTGCCACGATCACCGCGACAGCCGGATGACGGCCACGGTTCGCCAGACTAACGCTTGACGTTTTATGGTTGTCCCATTGTATCCCCAAGCGCGGCGACGGCACCGCACGGTTGACCGGCCGGGCCGGCCTCAGGCGGCCGCGCCGGCGCCGCCGGGGCCGATGCGCTCCAGCGCCGCCTGCAACTGTTCGATATCGTAAGGTTTTTGCAACGATTGCGCGGGGAATTCGAGATGGCGGGTCAACTCGTCGCCATAGCCGGAGGCGAACAGCAGGGACAGCGCCGGCGCCTGGCGCAGCGCCTGGCGCGCCAGGTCGACGCCCGACATGCCGGGCAGGCTGACGTCGGTGAACAACACGTCGAAGGCGTGGGCGGCCAGCAGCGGCAGGGCGTCTTCGCCGCTGGCGGCGGACTCCACCTCGTGGCCGAGCGCGCGCAGCGTCTCGCACACCAGGTAGCGCGCGTCGGCGTTGTCCTCCACCACCAGCAGGCGCAGCGGCGCGGCGTTGTCGGCGGCCGGCGCGGCGCGCGACGGCGCCAGCGTGCACAGGATGCCCGCCACGCCGCCGGCGTCGCCGCGCACCGGGGTGTAATACAAGTCCAGCGGCAGTTGCTGCACGCCGCTGTTGCGCCATACGGGCAGGCTACGGCTCCGGTAGCTGGCGCTGCGGCCTTCCCAGGCGTGGCGGATCGCCTCGGCGTTCCAGCTCCACGCCGCCGGCTGCATCGACGGCACGCCGCCGCCCGGTACGCGCAGGCCGGGCAGGCCGGTCAGTTCGGCGTAGGCGTCGTTGTAGACCATGATTTGTTCGACGCCCCACATCAGCAGCATCGCTTGCGGCGAGTTGAGCAGGATGTCCACCGTCACCCGCAGGCCGGGCGGCCACCCGGCGGGATCGCCCAGCGCGGTGCGCGACCAGTCGGGGGATGGCGGGGCTACGGAATCGGTAGAATTCATGCGGTGCGACCTATCTCTTTTATCTGTCTTATGAAAAGGCAAAGCTGAGCGAATCGTACACGGTTAAAAAAAAGCCCGCTACGGGAGCGGGCTAAATCTATTTCCTTGGAGGAGAATAGAGGAGACAGGTCAATGATGCTGCAACGCGCAAACTAAAGCAAATTTTTATTGATGATGAGCGAGATCACTAGCATGAATGAAGGTGTGAACATCAATCTTTTCCGCCGCTTGTGCGGGGCAACATATACACTCATACCAAAGGAGGGTGGCGGATGGCGACGATAATCAAGCATCGCAAGGTGAACATCGTGGTACTCGAGCGGGAAGAGCAGATCGCCGGCAATTGCCGCGACGGCGACATCGCCATCGTCACCGACAACGAGGGCTGGTGGATCAAGTTCATCGGCGCCGACGGCCACATCGATTGTTATGGCGATCCGTATCCTTCCTACAACGAGGCGCTGTGGTCGGCCAAGGCGGCGGCCGAATTCGGCACCTGAGGGACAGGGCTGGACAAGCGCGGAGAGTGTCCCTATAATGCTGCTTCTTTCGAGCGGCATGCTGCTTGAGAGCGTGGCGGTAAAAGCGGTTTTCAAAGTGGTTGATTCGGTTTTTAGTGAACTTGACCAACTAAACGATAGAAAATATCGGACTTTGCAAAACGAAATGAATGCTTTATAATGCTGCACAAGGCGGCTGTAGCTCAGCTGGATAGAGTACTTGGCTACGAACCAAGGGGTCGTGGGTTCAATTCCTGCCAGCCGCACCAAAATTTCGTGAGTGGAAGGGCCCGGAGAGCGATCTCAGGGCCCTTTTGCTATTAGTGTAAGCATCTGATTGTGAATGTAAATTTCTCTCAGGAAAATGCTTCGCCAAACAAGGAAACGCTGTTATAATCTTGTTTTTCGCGGCTGTAGCTCAGCTGGATAGAGTACTTGGCTACGAACCAAGGGGTCGTGGGTTCAATTCCTGCCAGCCGCACCAAAATTCGTAAGTGAAAGGGCCTGAAGAGAAATCTTCAGGCCCTTTTTCTTTGTCGGTCGCCAAGGGAAAGAATGTTGAATATTTCTCTTGTTTGCCCTTCTTGATTCGATATCCCCCTGCTATAATATTGTCTTTCGCGGCTGTAGCTCAGCTGGATAGAGTACTTGGCTACGAACCAAGGGGTCGTGGGTTCAATTCCTGCCAGCCGCACCAAAATTCGTAAGTAGAAGGGCCTGAAGAGAAATCTTCAGGCCCTTTTTCTTTGCGTGTTGCGTTCGCTCAGGCCCCGCCGCCGCGCCGCACGATAGACTTCGCGCTTGACCGGGAGGGCGTCATGGCGAATGATAAGAGCACCGAATTGCGCGTCTCGCTGCTGGAGTATCAGATGGAAACGCTGGTGGAGATCGTAAAGGAAATACGCGAAAACTATGTCTCCAAAAGATATTTGGACGAACGGCTATCGCATTACGCCACCAAGGAAGACCTGGAGCGCATGAATCAGAATTTGCGCAATTGGGTGATTACTGTCGGTATCTCCACGACGGCGCTGCAGTTCGCCATGCAATATGCGCTGTTCCAGCTGTATCTGCACGCCCGCTAGCCGCCGCCGGTCCCACGATGCTATTGGCATTTCCGCAAAAATGGCCGATGATCTGACGACCATTGTTACGGAGGAGTGTGCATGACCATCATCACCAACATTGAAGACCTGCGCGTGCTGGCCCAGAAGCGCGTGCCGCGCATGTTTTACGATTATGCTGATGCCGGTTCCTGGACCGAATCCACCTACCGCGCCAACAATGAGGATTTCGGCAAGATCAAGTTCCGCCAGCGCGTCGCCGTCAACCTGGAGAACCGCTCGCTGGCCTCGACCATGATCGGCCAGGACGTGGCGATGCCGGTGGCGCTGGCGCCCACCGGCCTGACCGGCATGCAGCACGCCGACGGCGAAATCCTCGCCGCCAAGGCCGCCGAAAAATTCGGCGTGCCGTTCACGCTGTCGACGATGAGCATCTGCTCGATCGAAGACATCGCCGCCCACACCAGCAAGCCGTTCTGGTTCCAGCTGTACGTGATGAAGGACCGCGAATTCATCAACCGCCTGATCGACCGCGCCAAGGCCGCGCGCTGCTCGGCGCTGGTGCTGACCTTGGACCTGCAGGTGCTGGGCCAGCGCCACAAGGATCTGCGCAACGGCCTGTCGGCGCCGCCGAAGCTGACCATCGCCAACATCCTCAACCTGGCCACCAAGCCGCGCTGGTGCCTCGGCATGCTGGGCACGCCGCGCCGCAGCTTCGGCAACATCGTCGGCCATGCGACCTCGGTGTCGGACATGTCGTCGCTGTCGTCGTGGACCAGCCAGCAGTTCGATCTGAGCCTGTCGTGGAAGGATGTGGAGTGGATCAAGCAGCGCTGGGGCGGCAAGCTGATCATCAAGGGCATCATGGACGCCGAAGACGCGCGGCTGTGCGTCGAAAGCGGCGCCGATGCGCTGATCGTCTCCAACCACGGCGGCCGCCAGCTGGACGGCGCGCAATCGTCGATCGGCGCGCTGCCGGCCATCGTCGATGCGGTCGGCAAGCAGATCGAAGTGCACATGGACGGCGGCATCCGCTCCGGCCAGGACGTGATCAAGGCGGTGGCGCTGGGCGCCAAGGGCGTCTACATCGGCCGGCCGTTCCTGTACGGCCTGGGTGCGATGGGCGAGCAGGGCGTGGCCAAGTGCCTGGACATCCTGCGCAACGAGGCCGACCTGACGATGGCTTTCTGCGGCCTGCGCGATATCCGTCAGGTGGACAAGAACATCCTGCTGCCGGGCACATTCTAAACCCGGGGTCATAAACCCGGGGTCAGGTCTGACATTCGGACACGAGCTCTACCGTAGCGCGCTACGGTAGAGCTCGTGTCCGAATGTCAGACCTGACCCCGCCGCTTGTGTCCGAATGTCAGACTTGACCCCGCCGCTTAAACGACGTTGCGCGGGCTGCCGGCCTGCCATGCCTCGACGTTGTCGATCAGCTGGTCGACCAGCACCTGCATCGCCTGCGCGCTGGCCCAGGCCGAGTGCGGCGTCAGGATGAAGTTCGGCAGCCGCAGGTTGAGCAGCGGGTTGTCGGCCGGCGGCGGTTCCTTCACCAGCACGTCGAAGCCGGCGCCGGCGATCACGCCGGCGCGCAAGGCGTCCGCCAGCGCCTGCTCGTCCACCAGCCCGCCGCGCGCGGTGTTGATCAGCAGCGCGTTGCGCTTCATGCGGATCAACTCCTTGGCGCTGATCATGTTGCGCGTCTTGTCGGTCAGCGGCAGGTGCAGGCTGATGACGTCCGAGGTCTCCAGCACCTCGTCGAACGACACCTGCGTGACGCCCTCGTCGCCCACCGGCGAGCGGTTGTAGACCACCACCTCCATGCCGAACGCGCGCGCGATCTGCGCCACCGATTTGCCCAGCGCGCCATATCCCACCAGCCCCAAACGGCTGCCGGCCAGGTCCGAGATCGGATGGCCGAACAAGCAGAAACGCTCGGACTTTTGCCACAGCCCGGCCTCGATGTCGGCGCGGTAGGCCACCAGCTGGCGCCGCAGCGCCAGGATCAGCGCGAAGGTGTGCTCGGGCAGCGTGTGCACCGCGTAGTTGCGGATGTTCGACACCACGATGCCGCGCTCGCGCGCCGCCTGCAGGTCGACGATGTCGGTGCCGGTGGCGGCCACCGCGATCAGCTTCAGCTCCGGCAACCGATCCAGGTCGGCGGCGCGCAGCGGCACCTTGTTGGTGATGGCGATGCTGGCGCGCGCGTCGAGCAAGCGCTGCGCGGCGTCGGCCGCCGCCGTGGCCGGGTACTCGGTCCACTCGTGCGCGAACGCGGGCTTGCGGATCGTCGCGATGACGCTGTCGCGGTCGAGGAAAACGATGCGGTGCGGTTCTTGTGCTGCGGTCATATGGCAACCTCAAAAGATGTGGCGCGCGCCGCCGGCGGCGGGGCTTTCGGCAGGCGCATGCCAGGATGGTTGGAAAACAGTTCGGCGACCCATTCGACGAACACCCGTACCTTGGCCGACAGGTGGCGGTTTTGTGGATACACCACATGAATCGGCAGCGGGTCGCTGGTCCAGTCGTCGAGCAGGGTGGTGAAGCGGCCGTCCTTGATCATCGGTTCCACCAGAAAGTTCGACATCTGGATGATGCCCAGTCCCGCCAATCCGGCGGCGATATAAGAGTTGGTATCGTTCAGGGCGATCATGCCGGGCAGGGCGACCTGCACCCGCTCGCCGTCGCGCGTAAAGTCCCAGTCGAAGATTTTACCGGTACGCGCGGAAAAATAGTTGACGCATTGATGGCGCAGCAAGTCGTTCGGATGTGCCGGCATGCCGAAGCGCGCCAGATACTCCGGCGTGGCGCAGGTGGTGAAGTGCAGGATGCCGACCCGGCGCGCGATCAGGCTGGAGTCGACCAGCTGGCCGCCGCGCACCGCGCAGTCGACGCCTTCCTCGACCAGGTCGACGGTGCGGTCGCTGCTGCCCAGCTCCAGCTGGATGTCCGGGTAGCGCTGGAAGAAGTCGGGCAGCGCCGGCACCAGCACGTCGCTGGACAAACCGGTCGGCGCGTCCACCCGCAGCCGGCCGCTGGGGCTGAGCCGGGTCCGCGACAGCGATTCCTCGGCCTCGCGCACATCCGACAAGATGCGCAGACAGCGTTCATAATAGGCGGCGCCGTCGGCGGTGACGCTGACATGGCGGGTGGTCCGGTGCAGCAGCTTGACCGACAGCGCCGTCTCCAGCGACAGGATCAGCGTCGAGACGGTGGCCTTGGGCAGCTGCATGTTTTCGGCGGCGCGCGTGAAGCCGCCGGCGTCGACCACCTGCACAAACACTTCCATCGCTTGAAGTTTATTCATCTTTCGTCCTATTGTTCAGGATCCTGAACAATCAATTCAACATTGCCCTATTTATCCGATTGTAGAACAAGTTTAAGATTGTTGTACTGCACCATGGAAATAAAGAAGGAAAGGGACTCATCATGAAATATCGGGACGGAATTGTTGCAACGATCGCACTGGCGCTGACCTCGGTCGCCCTGGCGGGCGTCGTCTATACCGATGCCTACTCGCAGACGGCCAAGGCTGAAGTGAGCGGCTTTCGTGCCCTGACCCAGCAGGTTGAAAGCGGCGACACCGTGGCGTGCGCCGACACCGCCTTGCTGTCGTCCGCCGAGCAGACGGTGAGTCAATGAGCAGCCGGCCGGCCGACGACTTGCAGCCCTTGTCGGATCTGCTGAAGATCCGCGACCTGGAAGTGCGCGGCGCCGAAGGCCCGCTGCCGGCCCGTCTGTACACCAGCGGCGACGCCGGCGCCAAGCGCGACTCGCTGCTGGTGTTCTTCCACGCCGGCGGTTTTGTCAGCGGCGACCTGGACGACGCCGACATATTCCTGCGCTACCTGACCGACGCCAACCAGTCGACGGCGGTGCTGGCGGCCGGCTACACGCTGGCCACCACCAGCCCGTTCCCGGCGGCGGTGGAAGACGCCCACGCCGTGCTGTTGTGGGCCAAGAAGAACAAGAGCAAGCTGGGCTGGAGCGGCAAGCGCCTGCTGGTGGCCGGCATCGAAGCCGGCGCCAATCTGGCGGCGGTGTGCGCGCTGATGTCGCGCGATCGCGGCGGTCCGGCGCTGGCCGGCCAGATCCTGATCATGCCGATGCTCGATCCCGGCCTGAGCACCTGCTCGATGCGCGAAATCCAGCAGGCGCCGGAACTGCTGGACGTGGCCGACGCCTGCGCGGCGGCCTACCGCGGTTACCTGCCGAACGCCGCCGACCGTACCCACCCGTACGCGTCGCCGCTGCAATCGAGCCGCCTGAAAAACCTGCCGCCGGCGCTGATCCTGTCGACCGAAGACGATCCGCTGCGCGACGAAGCCGAAGAATATGGCGCCAAGTTGAAGTCGTGTGGTGTGGAAACCACCGTCAACCGGATGCCACCGGCGCCCCTGCATGAAACCGGGGCCCGCAACGATTGCGCGTGCAAATGCTACGCGCTGGGAGAAATCGCCAGCTTCATCACTGGCCTGGAACGGTCCGAGACGCCGCCAGCTTCATAGGATTTGCCCGAACCCTTAGCAGTATCCGTAGTCACGTCCCCACTGGCTTGCCAGCGGGGCGCTCGTACCGTGTTTTCTCGCAATTCGTTGAGGGTAGCCGGTGCCGCCATTTTTATTAAATATTTTCATATAAAAGGGAATTAACATGAAAAACATTAAACAACTCACCGTCGTAGCCCGGCCGCTGGCCGCCGCTATGGCGCTGGCGGGACTGGCCGTTTTCGGCCTCTCCGGTTGCGAAGAAGCGACCGGCAAGACAGCCGAAGCACCTGCCGCGGGCGGCCCGCCGATTTCGGCCGCCGCCGTGGTCGAGAAAACCATCACTGAAACCCAGCAGTTCTCGGGCCGCCTGGAGGCGATCGAGCAGGTGCAGATCCGTCCGCGCGTCGGCGGCTTCATCACCGCGATCAACTTCAAGCCGGGCAGCCAGGTCAAGAAGGGCGAGACGCTGTTCGTCATCGACGCCCGTCCTTACCAGGCTGAAGCCAACCGCGCCGAAGCGGCCGCCGGTTCGGCCCGCGCCAAGGCCGACCTGGCCAGGCTGGAACTGACCCGCGCCGAGAAACTGCTGGCCGACAAAGCCATCGCCCAGCGTGAATACGACGAGCGTTCGTCCAGCCTGAAACAGCTGGACGCCGATGCCCGCGCCGCGCAAGCGCAATACGAATCGGCCAAGCTGAACCTGAGCTACACCCAGGTCACGTCGCCGATCAACGGCCGCGTCTCGAAAGCTGAAATCACGCTGGGCAACCTGGTCGACGCTTCGGCGGTGCTGACCTCGGTGGTCTCGCTGGACCAGATCTACGCCTCGTTCGACGGCGATGAAGACACCTATCTGCGCGTCGGCGCCGCCGCCCACCAGGGCAAGCCGGCATCGGTGAAGATCGGCTTGGCCAACGAAACCGGCTTCCCGCACGAGGGCAAGCTGGAATTCGTCGACAACCAGCTCGATCCACGCAGCGGTTCGGTGCGCATGCGCGCCACCTTCACCAACACCGACGGTGCTTTGGTGCCAGGCCTGTTCGCCCGCGTGCAGCTGTCCGGCTCCACCGGCGCCAAGCCTGCGCTGCTGATCAACGAGCGCGCCGTCAGCACCGACCAGGATCGCAAGTTCGTGTTCGTGGTCGGCAAGGACAACAAGGCCGAGTACCGCCCTGTGACCCTGGGCCCGCAGATCGACGGCCTGCGCGTGGTGCGCGATGGCTTGAAGGCGGGCGAGAAGATCGTCGTCAACGGCCTGCAGCGCGTCAAGCCCGGCGCGCCGATCACGCCGACCATCGTCGCGATGGACTCGGATCCGCTGGCCGCCAAGCCTGAAGTCAAAAAAGATGAAAAAGTAGCCGCAGTCGCGACCAAGACCGGCACTGCAAAGGAATAAGCAATGAATATATCTCGATTTTTTGTCGACAAGCCGATTTTCGCGGCGGTACTGTCGATTATCATCTTCGTCGCCGGCTTGATCTCGATCTTCAAGCTGCCGATCTCGGAGTACCCGGACGTGGTGCCGCCGTCGATCGTGGTGCGCGCCCAGTATCCGGGCGCGAATCCGAAGATCATCGCCGAAACCGTGGCCGCGCCGCTTGAGGAACAGATCAACGGCGTCGAGAACATGCTCTACATGTCCTCGCAAAACACCTCGGACGGCGCGCTGGCGCTGACCGTCACCTTCAAGATCGGCACCAACGTCGAGCAGGCCGAAACGCAAGTGCAGAACCGCGTCCAGCGCGCGCTGCCACGCCTGCCGGAAGAAGTGCGCCAGATCGGCGTGACGACCGTCAAGGCCTCGCCCAACCTGACCATGGTGGTCCACTTGCAGTCGCCGAACGGCCGTTACGACGACCTGTATCTGCGTAACTACGCGGTGCTGAACATCAAGGACCAACTGGCCCGCCTGCCCGGCATGGGCGAGGTGCAGCTGTTCGGTTCCGGCGACTACGCGATGCGCGTCTGGCTCGATCCGCAAAAAGTGGCGCAGCGCGGCTTGACCGCCGGCGACGTCGTCGACGCGGTGCGCGAGCAGAACGTGCAGGTCGCGGCGGGTGTGATCGGCCAGGGCCCAAGCCAGGGCGCGGACTTCCAGCTGACCGTCAACACGCAAGGCCGTCTGAAGACGCCGGAAGAATTCGGCGAAATCATCCTGAAGACCAACGCCGACGGCGCGGTCACGCTGCTGAAGGATGTGGCGCGCATGGAGATGGGTTCCAACTCGTACGCCCTGCGTTCGCTGCTGAACAACAAGTCGGCGGTGGCGATTCCTATTTTTGAAGCGCCGAACGCCAACGCGCTGCAACTGTCGACCGACGTCCGCGCAACGATGGCGCGTCTGTCGAAAGATTTCCCGGAAGGCGTCACTTACAGCGTTGTATATGACCCGACCCAATTCGTGCGCCAGTCGATCGACGCCGTGATCCACACGCTGATCGAAGCGGTGATCCTGGTGGCGCTGGTGGTGATCATCTTCCTGCAAACCTGGCGCGCTTCGCTGATTCCGCTGCTGGCCGTGCCGGTGTCGGTGGTCGGTACCTTCGCCGTGATGCTGGGCTTCGGCTTCTCGATCAACACGCTGTCGCTGTTCGGCCTTGTGCTGGCGATCGGTATCGTGGTCGATGATGCGATCGTGGTGGTGGAAAACGTCGAGCGCAATATCTCAAACGGCCTGACGCCGCATGACGCGACCATCCAGGCGATGAAAGAGGTGAGCGGTCCGATCATCGCCATCGCGCTGGTGCTGTGCGCCGTGTTCGTGCCGATCGCGTTTGTCTCGGGCCTGTCCGGCCAGTTCTACAAACAGTTCGCGCTGACCATCGCCATCTCGACCGTGATCTCGGCATTCAGCTCGCTGACCCTGGCGCCGGCGCTGGCCGCGACCCTGTTGCGTGCGCACGATGCGCCGAAGGATCCGCTGACCCGGGTCATGGACAAAGTGTTCGGCGGCTTCTTCAACTGGTTCAACCGCTTCTTCAACCGCGCTTCGCACAACTACGAAAGCGGCGTGAAGGGCGCATTGAAACGCAAAGGCAGCTCGCTGGTGGTGTACGCCGTGCTGGCCGTCGCCGCAGGCTTCATGTTCAAGGTCGTGCCGCCAGGCTTCGTACCGCCGCAAGACAAGGGCTACCTGATCGGCTTCGCGCAACTGCCGGATGCCGCTTCGCTGGACCGTACCGATGCCGTGATCCGCAAGATGTCGGAAATCGCCACCGATATTCCAGGCGTCGACAACTCGATCTCGTTCCCTGGCCTGTCGATCAACGGCTTCACCAACGCGCCTAACGCCGGTATCGTGTTCCTCGGCCTGAAACCGTTCGAAGAGCGCACCAAGGCCAGCGAATCGGCCGAGGCGATCGCCGCTGAAATGAACAAGCGCATGGGCGCCATCGAAGGTGCGTTCGTGCTGGTGCTGTCGCCGCCGCCTGTCAGCGGCCTGGGTACCACCGGCGGCTTCAAGCTGATGATCGAAGACCGCGACAACCTGGGTTACGACGAGCTGTATAAAGCGGTGCAGGCGGTGCAGATGAAAGCCTGGCAGAACCCGAAACTGGCCGGCGTCTTCTCGAGCTACCAGATCAACGTGCCGCAGCTCTTCGCCGACATCGACCGCTCCAAGGCCAAGCAACTGGGCGTGCCGCTGCAAACGATCTACCAGACCTTGCAGATCAATCTGGGCTCGCTGTATGTGAACGACTTCAATCAGTTCGGCCGTACCTATCAGGTGCGCGTCCAGGCCGACAAGCAGTTCCGTTCGCACGCCGAAGACATCGCCCAGCTGAAAGTCCGCAACAACAAGGGCGAGATGATCCCGCTGTCGTCGCTGATGCGCGTCAAGGACAGCTATGGCCCGGACCGCGTACAGCGCTACAACGCTTACGTCGCGGCCGAGATCAACGGCGGCGCCGCACCCGGCGTCTCGACCGGCGAAGCGCAGGCCGAGATGACCAAGATCGTCAACGAAGTCCTGCCTAAGGGTATCGGCTACGAGTGGACCGAGCTGGTTTACCAGGACATCCTGTCCGGTAACACGATGATTTACGTGTTCCCGCTGTGCGTGCTGCTGGTGTTCCTGGTGCTGGCCGCTCAATATGAAAGCTGGACCCTGCCGCTGGCGGTGATCCTGATCGTGCCGATGTCGATCCTGTGCGCTCTGCTGGGCGTCAAGCTGACCCATGGCGACAACAATGTGTTCACGCAGATCGCGCTGTTCGTGTTGGTGGGGCTGGCGTCGAAGAATGCGATTCTGATCGTGGAATTCGCCCGTGAACTGGAACTGCATGGCCGCAGCATCGTCGATGCCGCGCTGGAAGCGTCCCATCAGCGTCTGCGTCCGATCCTGATGACGTCGATCGCCTTCATCATGGGTGTGCTGCCACTGGTGTTCTCGAAGGGCGCGGGTGCCGAAATGCGTCATGCGATGGGTGTGGCGGTGTTTGCCGGCATGCTGGGCGTGACCTTCTTCGGCCTGTTCCTGACGCCGGTGTTCTACGTCCTGCTGCGCAAGCTGGCCGTGAAGCTGGAGAAGAAAAAACCTGCCGTGGCCGGCGATGCCGCCCCGGCGAAACTGGAAGGAAGCCATTAATATGAATAAGCTGCAGATGATCGCAAAAGGTGTGGCGCCTGTACTGGCGGCCTTGCTGATGACCGCATGCGCCGCGCCGGAATTCAAGCAGCCGGTGGTGGAAGTGCCGACCGCGTTCAAGGAATCGCAACTGCCATCGGCCGAGGTGAAGACCGCCGCCGACGGCAGCACCTGGAAACAGGCGCAGGCCGCCGAAGCGCAGCCGCGCGGCGAGTGGTGGCTGGCTTTCAACGATCCAGCCCTGAATGAGCTGATCGCGGAAGCCACCAAGGCCAACGCCAACCTGGCCGTGGCGGCCGCCCGCGTCAAGCAGGCCCGCGCCATCGCCGGCATCGCCGAAGCCGACCGCATTCCGCAAGTCGGCGTCAACGTCGGCGCGGCGCGCCAGCAGCAGTCGAACGTGGCGCTCGGCCTGCCGGCCGGCGCTCCGGTCACCGCGCCGGGCAATGTGTTCCAGGCCAACCTGACGGCCAGCTACGAGGTCGATCTGTTCGGCCGCGTATCGTCCAACGTCAGCGCCGCCCGCAACGACGCCGCTTCGATCGAAGCGACCTATCGTTCGGTGCTGCTGTCGGTGCAAGCCGATGTGGCGCAGACTTACTTCCGTCTGCGCGCCACCGACGCCGAGCTGGATACGCTGAACCGCACGGTGCAGACCCGCGAAGAAAACGTCAAGGTCAACCAGCGTCGCTTCGACCTGGGCGACATCGGCGAATTCGACCTGGCCCGCGCCAAGACCGAACTGGCGACCACCCGCGCCGAAGCCATCGGCCTGCAGCGTCAACGCGTGACCACCGAGCATGCGCTGGCGGTCCTGCTGGGCAAACCGGCGGCCAGCTACACGGCCGGCGTCAGCCCGCTGCTGGATACGTCGCTGATGCCGGCGATTCCGGCGGGTCTGCCGTCGTCGCTGCTGGAACGCCGTCCCGACATCGCCGCCGCACAGCGCGCGATGGAAGCGTCGAACGCCCGCATCGGCGTCGCCAAGTCGGCGATGTTCCCGGCCTTGACCCTGAACGCCGCCGCCGGTGGCGCTTCCGGCAACACGGTGGCGGAAGTGTTCAAGTGGAGCAGCCGTTCGTGGGTGCTGGGTGCGTTGATGTCGATGCCGTTGATCGATGGTGGCCGCAACAAGGCCAACATCTCGCGCAGCGAAGCGGCGCTGGAAGAATCGGTCGGCACTTATCGTCAGAACGTGCTGGTGGCGTTCGCGGAAGTGGAAGACAATCTGGCGGGCCTGCGTATCCTGGCCGGCCAGACGGTGCAGATCGAAGATGCGCTGGTGTCGGCGCGCCGTTCGTCGGATCTGGCGCAGAAGCTGTACGATGCCGGCCGCTCCAGCTATCTGGATCTGCTGGACGCGCAGCGCAACCTGGCGGCGGTCGAGCGTAGCGCGGTGCAATTGCGCGGCAATCGCGCGGTGACCACGGTGGCGTTGATCCGCGCGCTGGGCGGCGGTTGGGATGGCGCGACAGCGTCGGGCCAGCCGGCGATCGCGCAGCGGTAATCCGCAAGGCAAATGAGAAAGGCGGATCCGAAAGGATCCGCCTTTTTTTTCGTCCCGGCGGGCCGTAGCCCGCCGCGGGCGTGAGGATTACTTGGTGACGACTGGTGCCGCGACGCCTTCTTCCTTGGCTGCCTTGTTATGGGCTTTGGCTTTGGTCTTGGCGGCCTTGGCGTGGGCATCGGCCTTGTCGGCTTTTTCGTCGGCTTTGGCGACGGCTACGTCTTTGTTGGCTTCAGCGGCGACTTTTTGGGTCTTGGCTTCGGCTTTGATCTCGGCTTTGGTTTCTTTAGCGTCGGCTTTGGCGACGGCTTTGGTTTCCTTGGCTTCGGCTTTGGCAGCGGCTGGAGTTGGCGCTGGAGCTGGAGTCTGTGCAAAAGCAGCGGTTGCGAACAGGCCGGCGATCAGGGTAGCGATAAGTTTGTTCATGGTGAAGATCCTCATTCAGTTTGATTTTAGGGCCCGGGACAATTCCCGTGTCACTGAGCAGAAAACGCGGCCCGGTTCGGATGCGTTGACAGGGCTTTACAATCGCTTACATGTTCGTCATCGCACGGTGTGCGCCGCTGGACCGGCATACGCTGGTGGAATGAACGATTCCCTCAAAACCTACAAGGCCAAGCGCAACTTCTCTATCACCCCGGAACCGGCCGAAGGCGGCGACCTGGGTGGCGAGGCGCTCAAGTTCGTCATCCAGAAGCATTGGGCCAGCCGGCTGCACTACGACTTTCGGCTGGAGCTGGACGGGGTGATGATGAGTTGGGCCGTGCCCAAAGGGCCGAGCTATGACACCCATGACAAGCGGATGGCGGTGCACGTCGAGGATCATCCGATCTCCTACAATGATTTCGAAGGGACGATTCCGGCCAAGCAGTACGGCGCGGGCAAGGTGATTATCTGGGACAAGGGCATCTGGCGGCCGCTGGACGATCCGCACAAGGGGCTGGCGGCGGGCAACCTCAAATTCGAGCTGACAGGGCACAAGATGCACGGCCGCTGGGTGCTGGTGCGCATGAAGGGGAAGGGCGAGAAGCAGGAGCCGTGGCTGCTGATTAAGGAGAAGGACGATCACGCCCGGCCGGCCGAGGAGTTCAGTGTGGTCGACGAGATGCCGGACAGCGTCAAGGCGCTGCCAATGCCCGGCGGGCCGCACGCCGCCGCCACGCCACGCGACGCCGCCAAGGGCGCCGCCGCGAAGGCCAAGCCGTCGCAGGCCGAAGCGCCCAAGGCGGCGCTGCCCGACAGCCTGTCGCCGCAGCTGGCGACGCTGGTCGATGCGCCGCCGCCATCGCCGGAGGAATGGCTGTTCGAAATCAAGTTCGACGGCTACCGCCTGCTGGCCCGCGTCGACGGCAAGGACATCCGCCTGCTCACCCGCAACGGCAACGACTGGACGCACAAGCTGCAACCGCTACGCGCCGCGTTGGAGAAGATGAAGCTCCCCACCGGCTGGTACGACGGCGAGATCGTGGTGCACAACGACGAAGGCCGCCCCGACTTCGGCCTGCTGCAAAACGCCTTCGATGAAGCCAATCCCGGCGACATCGTATACTTCCTGTTCGACATACCTTTCCACAACGGCCGCGACCTGCGCGACGTGCTTCTGGAAGAGCGCCGCGCCATCCTGCAAGACATCATGAACAAGCGCGCCACCGATACGGTCCGTTTCAGCGCGGCGCTGGACGCCACGCCGCAGGAGATGGTGGCCGCCGCCTGCCGCATGGGCCTCGAAGGCATCATAGGCAAGCGCCGCGACTCGCGCTACACCTCACGCCGTGGCGGCACCTGGATCAAGCTCAAATGCGGCCAGCGGCAGGAATTCGTCATCGGCGGCTATACCGATCCCCAGGGCTCGCGCAGCGGCTTCGGCTCGCTGCTGCTCGGCACCTACGACGCCGACGGCAAGCTGCAATACGCCGGCAACGTCGGCACCGGCTTCAACGCCGCCACGCTGGCCGACGTCAAAGCCAAAATGGACAAGCTGGCCACCGACAAAAATCCGTTCGCCCCCAGCCGCGAGATCGACAAGAAGGCGCACTGGCTCAAGCCCACGCTGGTGGCGGAAGTCAGTTTCGGCGAATGGACCCGTTCCGGCTCGATCCGCCACTCCGTATTCCAAGGGCTGCGCAAGGACAAGAAGGCCAGCGCCATCACGCGCGAACTGCCGGCCCACCTGACCGAGGAGAAAACCGTGGAACCCACCCTACAAGGAAAACTGCCGGCATCGCTCAAAGTCACCAATCCAGACCGCGTGATCGACAAGCAAAGCGGCGCCACCAAGATATCGCTGGTGCGCTACTACGCGCTGGTCGGCGACCTGATGCTGCCGCACCTGAAAGGGCGGCCGGTGTCGCTGGTGCGCGCGCCGGCCGGCGTCGGCGGCGAGCTGTTCTTCCAGAAGCACGCCGAGATCAACAAGCTGCCCGGCGTGAAGCAGCTCAAGCAAGCGCTCGATCCCGAGCACCCGCCGATGCTGGAGGTCTCGACCGAGCAGGGATTGCTGTCGGCGGCGCAGTGGAACGTGGTCGAACTGCACACGCAGAACGCCAACGCCACCAGCTACGAAAAACCGAACCGCATGATCTTCGACCTCGACCCCGGCAAGGGCGTCACCTGGGCGCAGGTGCAGGAGGCGGCGCAGCTGATGCACGCCTTCCTCGATCATCTCGGCCTGCCGGCCTTCCTCAAGACCAGCGGCGGCAAGGGCCTGCACGTGGTGGTGCCGATCAAGCCGGGCTACGGCTGGGATGACGTTAAGGCCTTTTCGCAGGCGATCGTCGCGCACATGGCGCAGAACATACCGGAACGCTTCGTGCTGAAGAGCGGCCCGAGTAACCGCATCGGCAAGATCTTCATCGATTACCTGCGCAACGGGCGCGGCTCGACCACCGCCTGCGCCTGGTCGGCGCGCGCGCGGCCCGGTATGGGAATCTCGGTGCCGGTGACGTGGGAGGAATTGGGCGAGCTGCGCGGCGGCGACCATTGGACCGTCGCCACCGTGCACACGCGGCTCGATGTCGGCAATACGCCGTGGGACGATTACGCCAAGGCCGCGAAAGGACTGGCGCCGGCGATGAAACTGCTGGGTTTCAAGCCGGGCGCCGACTAATTCATATCATGCCGCCTTGCGAGAGGCGGCGGGAGCCTTGCGCGCTGCCGGCTTGCGGGCGGCGGCGGGCTTGGCGGCGGTCGCCGTCTTGGCCTTGGTCGCGCTTTTGGCGGGACGCTTGCCCAGGCTGTCCTGCAGCAGCGCCACCAGATCGACCACGTTGGACGACTTCGGCGCCTTGGCTTCCGGCTCGGCCGCGGTGATGGTCTTGGTCTGGCCGGCCTTGATCTTCTTCTTCACCAGCGCCAGCACATCGTCCTTGTAGGTGTCGTGATACTGCTCCGGCTTCCATTCCTCGCTCATGCCCTCGACCAGCGACAGCGCCATCTGCAGCTCCTTGTCGCTGATGCCAGCCGCCTTCATGGTCGCCGGCGGCAGCTTCAGTTCCTCGGTATCGCGGATCTCCGCCGCATAGCGCAGCGTGTTGAGCACGATCTTGTCGTCGATGCAGACCAGCGCGCACAGATGCTGCTTGGTGCGCATCACCACCGTCGCGATGCCGATCTTGCCGGCCTTGCGCAGCGTCTCGCGCAGCAGCGCGTAGACTTTCGCGCCGCCCTTGGATGGCGCCAGATTGTAGGGATGCTCGTAATGGGTCAGCGGCACGTCGGCCGCGTCGACGAAGGCCTGGATGTCGATGGTCTGCGTCGCCTCCGGATTGGCGCGCTTCAGATCCTCGTCGCTCAGCACCACGTATTCGTTGTCCTCGTACTCGTAGCCTTTGACGATATCGTCCCAGGTCACTTCCTTGCCGGTCTTCTTGTTGTAGCGTTTATAGCCGACCGGCGAAAAGTCGCGCCGGTCCAGCATCGTCAGATCCAGCTCATGTTCCTGCACCGCCGAATACAACTCGACGGGAATGTGCACCAGCCCGAAGCTGATCGCACCCTTCCACAACGCGCGCGTGGCCATGGTTATTCTCCCACCGAACCGGTAACCGGCAACACCACGCCGCTGATGTAGCTGGAGCAGCAGGGCGCCGCCAAAAACACATAGGCCGGCGACAGCTCCTGCGGCTGCGCCGGACGCTTCATGTCGGTATCCGCGCCGAACGACGTGATCTTCTCGGGCGACTGGTCGGCGGGATTGAGCGGCGTCCACACCGGCCCCGGCGCCACCGCGTTGACGCGGATGCCCATCTCCAGCAGGTTGGCCGCCAGCGACATGGTGAACGCATGGATCGCGCCCTTGGTGGTCGAGTAGTCCAGCAGATGCTTGGAACCCTTCAGCCCCGTCACCGAACCGGTGTTGATGATCGACGCGCCGCGCTTCAGGTACGGCAGCACCGCCTTGGCCATGTGGAAGTAGCCGTAGACATTGGTCTTCATGGTCATGTCGAAGCGGTCCTCGGTCAGGTCGGTGAGCTTTTCCGCATGCTCCTGGAAGGCCGCGTTGTTGACCAGGATGTCGAGCCGGCCGAATCGCTCGTGCGCGCGCTCGGCGGCGTCGCGGCAGAACCCCATGTCGCGCACGTCGCCGCGCAACAGCAGACAGGCCTGGCCTTCGGCCTCCACATGGCGCTTGGTATCCTGCGCGTCGCGATCCTCGTCCAGATAAATGATGGCCACGTCCGCGCCTTCGCGCGCGAACAGCACCGCCACCGCGCGGCCGATGCCGGAGTCGCCGCCGGTGATGATCGCCGCCATGCCGGCCAGCTTGCCGCTGCCGCAATAGTCGGGCGCCATGAATTCCGGCTTGAGCCGCATCTCGGCCTCCACTCCCGGCTTGCTCAGATGCTGTGCGGGCAGCGGCGTGCCGGGATACTCGTGACGCGTGGTCTGTACCGGTTTGCTGCCGGGGATGTCGCCGGCGCGCCGGTCGGTGCGGTCCTGGCGCTGCTGAATGTCGCGCTGCTGGCTGGCGGTGCCGGGATCGGCCTTGTTCTCCGAATGAGCCATCATATCCTCCCATAATCTCGAAAGGACAGTATTGGCGCTGGCGGCGGTAAAGACGGTGCGCTTGCTCACATAGACGCCCAAACCACGCCGTAGAGCAAAAAAGTGATCTTTAGTGCAAAAAATATTGCTAATTATGAACTTTATGGCAAACTACCGGCAGAGACGATTTTAATGATAACCAGAAATGCGTAGGAGCAACATCATGGCGGATGAGCAAAGCCGGTCTGGCAGTGTCGGTGTCTATTTCAACCCGAGCGCCGAACGCCGCGCCCAGTTTCAATCGTACTGCGGAGAAATGTTCTCCCGGCTGATGTCGATCGACCATGTGGACGCCGCCGCCGCCGCGCTGGCCGCGCGGCCGGTCGATCTGTTGGTCATCGACCTCAACGGTTACGAGCAATTGGCCGAGCTGACCGGCGTGGGCGCCCTGATCCGCAGCCGCGCCGGCGCGCCGGTGCTGGTGCTGTGCGCCTACCAGCACAGCGCCTGGCTGCCGGACCTGATGGCCTACGGCTCCTTCGATTACCGCCTCAGCCCGCTCCTCAGCGACGAGTTGCAGCAGGCCGTCAAACGCGCGCTGCACGTGCCGGCCGATGCCGCCGCCGCGATGCAGCAGCAATTGCTCGACAAGGAAAAGGAGCTGCGCGACCTGCTGGGCGTGCAGCGCAGCCTGCAGCGCGCCTTGAGCGGCATCGACAACATCGACACCATGGCGTCGCAAATCTGCCTGGCGCTGTGCAACTTCCCCGGCGTGCGCCACACCGCGCTGCTGCACATGAAGGCGCGCGGCGACCTGCAACTGGTGGCGCAGGAGGCGCGCAACCACCTCGACCTGGCGCGGCTGCTGCAACGGCGCGACCGCCTGCTGCAATCGCCGTTGCGCGAAGTGTTCCCGCCGCTGATGGCGGTGGCGCGCGGCGACATGGTGCTGCTGGACGCGCCGGAAAAGTCGGGCGATCCCGAACTGGCCATGAGCCTGCACGACCGCGCCGTGCGCATGGTGCTGGCGCTGCCGCTGCGCGCCGAGCCGGGCGGCCCGGAAATGGGCGCCATCTGTCTGATGTTCGACCGCCACATCGCCTTTTCGCGCGAGCAGTTCGCCTGCTTTGCCAGCCTGGCGCAGTTTGTCAGCTTCGGCCTGGGCATGAGCGAGCTGAAACACCGCAACGACGCCTTGTCCAGCCAGTTGTCGCAGATGAGCACCGTGGATCCGGTGACCGGCGCCGCCAACCGCCGCGCCGGTGAGGACATGCTGGACAACGAAATCCGCCGCGCGCGCCGTTACGGCCTGCCGCTGGCGGTGCTGTCGTTCGATGTCGGCAGCTTCCGTTCGGCAAACGATTTATACGGTTCCAGCGTCGGCGACGCCGCGCTGCGCAAGATCGCCGAGACCGTCAAGGAGCGGCTGCGCACCTCGGACCTGCTGGCCCGCATGCGCGGCGAGGAGTTCCTGATCGTCGCCACCCACACCACCGCCGCCGACGCGGCGCGGCTGGCGGACAAGCTGTGCGGCGCGATCGCCAGTGCCGACCTGCCGGTCGGCGGGCCGGGCGGCGCCACCGTCAGCGTCAGCCTGGGCGTGGCCCAGGTCGGGCCGGAGGAGGGCGGCGCCGGAGTGCTCGACCGGCTCGACGCGGCGCTGCACCGCGCCAAGCGCGCGGGCCGCAACTGCATCGAAGTGGCCGAATAAGGCCGCCTAGATTTTCTCCAGGATGGTCGCGATCCCTTGACCGCCGCCGATACACTGCGCCGCCAGCGCATAGCGGCCGCCGGTGCGTTCCAGCAGGGCCGCGGCCTTGCCGGTGATACGCGCGCCGGTGGCGCCGAGCGGATGGCCGATCGCCATGCCGCCGCCATCGATGTTCAACGCCTCCGGACGTATCCCCAGCTCGCGCACGCAGGCCAGCGCCTGCGAGGCGAAGGCTTCGTTGATCTCCGCCACATCGATGTCGCTGGCCTGCAGGCCGGCGATTCTCAGCGCCTTTTGCGTGGCCGGAATCGGGCCGATGCCCATCAACGCCGGATCGACGCCGACCGCCGCCATCGCGACGATGCGCGCGCTCGGCTTCAGGCCGTGTTTGCGGGCGAATTCCTCGCTGGTCACCAGCACGGCGGAGGCGCCGTCGGTCAGCGGCGACGAGGTGCCGGCCGTGACCACGCCGTGTTCCGGATCGAACACCGGTTTCAACGCGGCCAGCGCTTCCAGCGTGGTGCCGGGGCGGATGCAGCCGTCTTCGGCGACGACTTCGCCGCCGGCGGTGGTGATCGGCACGATTTCATCCTTCAGCAGGCCGGCGGCGCGCGCGGCGGCGGCCTTCTGGTGCGATTGCAGCGCCAGCACTTCCTGGTCGGCGCGTGCGATCTCGTATTTGCGCGCCACGTTTTCGGCGGTGTCGCCCATGCTGATATAGGCGTCGGTCTCGGCCAGCAGCTGCGGATTCGGCGAGAAGTTGAAGCCGCCCTGCGGCACCATCGTCATCGACTCGACGCCGACGCACAGATAGGCTTCGCCCAGGCCGGCCTCGATCTGCGCGGCGGCGATGTGGATGGCCGACATCGACGAACCACAGAAGCGGTTGACGGTCATGCCGCTGACCTGGTGCGGGAAGCCGGCCAGCAACGACACGATGCGCGCCAGGTTGTTACCCTGCGACGCTTCCGGGTAGGCGCAGCCGAGGATCACGTCGTCGAGCAGCTTGGGATCGAGCCCGGTGCGCCGCATCAGGCCCTGCACGACTTGCGCGCCGAGATCGTCGGGACGGACCTCGGCCAGTTTGCCTTTACGGGAGAAATGGAAGGGTGAACGGGCGTAGGCGCTGATGACTGCTTTCATGGCGATTATTCCTTAAAGTATGATCGTAATGAATGATATATTACGCCCGTAATGTATAATGTCAATAGGATTCAAGAGGGAGACGGGGATGAAAGTCAGCAGGGAGCAAGTGGCGCTGAACCGCCAGCGCATCGTGGAAACGGCCGCGCGGCTGTTCCGTGAAAAGGGATACGACGGCATCGGCGTGGCCGATCTGATGAAGAGCGCCGGGCTGACGCACGGCGGTTTCTACGGCCATTTCGAGTCCAAGGAGGACTTGCTGGCCGAAGCGACGGCGCACGCGTTGAAGAAATCGGTGGAGCGCTGGGAAGGCTACGCGGCCAAGGGCGCGGACACGGCGTTGACCACCATCGGCAGCAGCTACCTGTCGCAAGAGCACCGCGACCATCCGGAGCTGGGCTGCTCGGTCACCTCGCTGGGCGCGGACATCTCGCGCCTGGGCCCGAAGGCGCGTCACGCGTTGACCGAAGGCGCCTGCGGCCAGATGGCGGTGCTGGAAAAACTGATGCCGGGCGAGGACGACGCTGACAAGCGCAAGCAGGCGCTGGCCAAATACGCCTCGATGGTCGGCGCCATCATGCTGGCCCGTGCCGTCGACGATGAAGCGCTGTCGCTGGAAATCCTGCAGGCGGTGCAGGATAAGCTGTGATCGTTATGCGAATTTCGCATATGTAAGAATAAAAAACGTCTAAGGGCTGGGCCGCCGCGAAGCTATCGCGTAGACTGGCGGTATTTTCCGTACCGTGGACGAACGATGCTGCATTGGTTGAAGCAATACCGGCGCGCCCAGCTGCTTGGCGATATCAGCGCCGGGCTGGTGGTGGCAATGATGATGATCCCTCAGGGCATGGCCTACGCGCTGGTGGCCGGCCTGCCGCCGGTGGTCGGGATCTACGCTTCCATCTTGCCGCCGATTATCTATGCGCTGTTCGGCAGCAGCATGACCCAGTCGGTCGGGCCGATGGCCATCGTCTCGCTGATGACGGCCGCCGTCATCGGTCCGCTGGCGCCGCCCGGCTCGGCGTTGGCCACCGTGCTGGCGGCCCAGCTGGCGCTGGTGTCGGGCGCGATGCTGCTGTTGTGCGGCGCGCTGCGCATGGGCTTCCTGGCCAATTTCTTTTCCCGTCCCGTGATGAGCGGCTTCACCGTCGGCTCGGCCATCGTCATCGCCTTCGACCAGCTGCACACGCTGCTCGGCGCCGACCTGCCGCACTTCCATCTGCCCAGCGCCGTGCTCGGCGTCGGCTCGCTGCTGCTGCTGGTGCTGGCCAAGCAGTATCTGGCCGGCCTGCTGAAGCGCTGCGGCCTGCCGCCGGTCGCCGCCGACATCGGCGCCAAGCTGGCGCCGATGCTGGTGGTGATCGGCGGCATCGTGCTGATGGCGGCCACCAATCTGCCGGAACTGGGCGTGCGCGCCACCGGCGCCGTGCCGGCCGGCCTGCCGCATCTGAACCTGGCGACGTCCAGCGCGCACTGGCGGCCGTTGCTGCAACCGGGCCTGCTGATCGGTTTCATCATCTTCCTGATGTCGATGTCGGCGGCACAGACGCTGGCGCTCAAACGCAACGAGAAGCTGGTCAGCAACCATGAGTTGATCGGCCTCGGCGCGGCCAACGTCGCCAGCGCGCTGTCCGGCGGTTTCCCGGTGACCGGCAGCCTGTCGCGCTCGGCCGTCAATTTCGCCGCCGGCGCCAACACGCCGCTGGCGAGCCTGATCACCGCCGCCTTGCTGGCCTGCGCGCTGCTGGCGCCGACCGGCTGGCTGGCGCTGCTGCCGCTGCCGACGCTGGCCGCGACCATCATCGTCGCCGTGCTCGGCATGCTGGAGCTGGGCATCCTGCGCACCGCCTGGCGCTACGACCGCGGCGACGCGCTGGCCTGGGGCGCGACCTGCCTCGGCGTGCTGGTACTGGGCGTCGAGGCCGGCGTTGTCATCGGCGTGGCGCTGTCGATGGGGACCCTGATTTGGCGCGCCAGCCGGCCGCACATCGCGGTGCTGGGCCGCATCGCCGGCAGCGAGCATTTCCGCAATATCGAGCGCTATCCGGCCGAAACCCAGCCCGAGTTGCTGGTGCTGCGCATCGACGCCAATCTGTTCTTCGGCAATATGGAGGCGGTGGTGGAGCGCATCGAATGCGAGCTGCGCACCCATCAAAGCGCGCGCCAGCTGGTGCTGGTCATGTCGGCGGTCAGTTCGATCGACACCACGGCGCTGATGGCGCTGTCCGAACTGAACCTGAGCCTGAAGCGGCGCGCCATCGGCCTGCACCTGGCCGAAGTCAAGGGGCCGGTGATGGACCGCCTGCGCCACAGCGAGCTGCTGCATCAGCTCAACGGCAAGCTGTTCCTGAGCACCGCCAACGCCTGCGATCATTTACACGCCGCATCCGTTGTTGCATGATTGTCTGTTGAATAATGGAATTAGTCCTTTTGAGCAATTAAATCCATGGACTTGTAGTCGTTTTGAACCTATGATTTGAGTCGCTGCACCATATATCAACCCCAAAGAATGGTTTCCGATGTTGGTCCGACTCGCCCGCCGTGCAGGAAGAGTATCTATAGCTGTGTTCGTCAGCGTCACGCTGACGGCGGTGGTGACGCTGGTGCTGACCACGTTCGCGCTGTATTTCTATCAGGTCGAACGGGCGCAGCGCTGGGAGCAGCTGCACAAGACGCTGGCCAACAGCGCCGACGAGCTGGCCGCCGCCGTGGCGCTGCCGGCCTGGAACTTCGACGAGACGCAGATCGTCACCATCATGAAAAGCGGCTTGAGCAACCGCGACCTGTACGCCAGCGCCGTCGAGCCGGTGGCCAGCAACCAGCCCTTCATCCTGACCCGCAACGAACAGGCGCAACTGGTGTCGGCCGCGCGCCTGCCCGACAATCCCGAGCTGCTGTCGGCGCGCCGCCCCATCGTCGCCGGCGGGCAGAATATCGGCAACATCACCGTCTACGCCTCGCCGGCGGTGCTGATCGAACAGCTGCGCCAGCGCTTGTACACCATCATCGGCATGATCTTCGTGCTGGATGTGACGCTGGTGTTGAGCTTGTACCTGCTGCTGTGGCAACTGATCCTCAAGCCGCTGACCACCATCGAACGCTATGCCGCCAACGTCAAGGCCGGCCAGAATCCCGGCGCCTTGCCGCCGCGCGACTGGTTCTTCGGCGAGCTGAAAACGCTGTACGCGTCGATCCGCGACATGGTGCGGCTGATGGACAGCCGCTACGTCGCCATGCACGAAAGCGAGGAGCGGCTGCAGATCGCCAGCGGCGCGGCTGCGATCGGCATCTGGGACTGGAACATGGTCACCGGCGAAATGGTGTGGGATGAGCTGATGCACCGCCTGTACGATATCGTCGGCAAGCCGCCGGCGGTGCCGCTGGAACTGTGGCGCTCCATGCTGCATCCGGACGACGCCATTCCGACCCAGGAGGCGCTGCGCCAGGCGCTCGAAGGCATCGGCGAATATGACGTCGAGTTCCGCATCATCTGGAAGGACGGCTCGGTCCACCATATCAAGGGCGACGCGATGATCTTCCGCGACGCCGACGGCAAGCCGTCGCGCATGGTCGGCGTCAATTACGAGATCACCGCCAGCAAAATGGCCGAGCAGGAGCTACGCCGCCACCGCATTCATCTGGAAGACCTGGTGGCCGAACGCACCAACGCGCTGTCGGTGGCGGTGCGCCAGGCGCAGGCGGCCAACCAGGCCAAAAGCGTGTTCCTGGCGAATATGAGCCACGAGCTGCGCACGCCGCTCAACTCCGTGATCGGCTTCTCGCGCCTGATGGCCGACTCCAAGAACATGCTGCCGGAGGAGAAGCGCAACCTGGCCATCATCCACCGCTCCGGCCAGCACCTGCTCACGCTGATCAACGATATTCTCGAATTGTCCAAGATCGAGGCCGGCCGCGCCGTGCTGCAGACCGAGGTGGTCAACCTCGACGACATGCTGCAGGAAGTGATGGACATGGTCAGCATGCGCGCCGGCCAGACCGGCGTCGAGCTGGAGCTGGACGGCGCCGGCTTGCCGGGCGGCGCCCGCGTCGACGGCACCAAGCTGCGCCAGGTGCTGCTCAACCTGATGTCGAACGCGGTCAAGTTCACCGGCCAGGGCAAGGTCACGCTGCGGGTGCGCGGCGCCATGCGGCGCGGGCCGGACGCCGGCACCTGCGAGCTGGCGTTCGCCGTGATCGACAACGGACCGGGGATCTCGATCGAGGACCAGGAGCGCATCTTCGAACCGTTCATCCAGGCCGAAGGGCCGGGCGCCAAGGACGGTACCGGGCTTGGCCTGACGATCTCGCGCGAGTTCGTGCAGCTGATGGGCGGCGCGCTGACGGTGCAGTCGGCGCCCGGCGCCGGCGCGACCTTCCAGTTCGCGGTGACGGTGCAGGTGGCCGACAGCGAGCAGGTGGACGGCGTGGACGAAGTGGCGGCGCTGGAGCCGCAGCAGCGCGGCCGCCGTATCCTGGTCGCCGACGACAACGCCGACGGCTGCGCGCTGCTGGAAAGCCTGCTCAAGCCGATGGGCTTCGAAGTCGCGCTGGTCGGCGACGGCGCGCAGGCGCTGGCGATGGTCGACGTGTGGCGGCCAGACCTGGTGTTCATGGACTGGCGCATGCCGGCGCTGGACGGCTTGAGCGCGACGCGCCAGATCCGCGCCAACCGCGACGGTCCGCAGCCGCGCATCGTGATGCTGACCGCGTCCGCCTTCGCCGAGGAACGGCAGGAGGCGTTGAGCGCCGGCGCCGACGATTTCATGCGCAAGCCGGTCGAGCAGGACAGCCTGTATCTGCTGCTGGAGCAGCAACTGGGGCTGCAGTTCGTGCGCCGCCATCACAGCCACGCCGCGCGGCCGCCGCTGCCGCCGCTGTCGCGCGCCGATCTGGCGCAGCTGGCCCCGGAACTGCGCGAAGCGTTGAAGACCGCGCTGCAGGAACTGAATCTGGCGCGCGTGGCGGCGCTCCTGGCGCCGTTGCCGGCGCAACTGGCCGGCGTGGTGGAACGGATCGAGCACATGATACAGCTGCACCAGTATCCGCAATTGTGTCTTTTGCTCGATCAGGCGGGGGAGCAACTGGCGGCGCGGCAGGGCTGACAGGTATATGATAGCGACAGCAACCAAGTAGCAGCAAACCAGGCGAGAGACTTTTTACATGCACCGCGATTTGTCGGACCAACATACCAAGGGCGAAGTGCTGATCGTGGAAGACACGCCGGCCTCGTTGAAACTGCTGAGCGACCTGCTGACCGAGGCAGGCTATTACGTGCGCCAGGCGCCCAACGGCGAGCTGGCCTTGTGGACCGCGCAATCGCGGCCGCCGGAGCTGATCCTGCTCGACATCCGCATGCCCGGCATCGACGGTTTCGAAGTGTGTCGCAGATTGAAAGCCTCGCCTGAACTGAGCCATGTGCCGGTGATCTTCCTGTCGGCGCAGCACGACACCGACGACAAGGTGCGCGGCTTCGCGCTGGGCGCGGTCGACTTCATCGCCAAGCCGTTCCAGACCGAGGAGATTTTGGCCCGCACCGACGCCCATGTGCGGCTGGGCCGCGCGCAAAAGGCGCTGGCGGCGGAGCGGGCCTCGCTGGAGGAGCGCGTCGCCGAGCGCACCGCCGAACTGGCGAAGGAGGTCGAACAGCGCCGCGCCAACGAAGAGTTCCTGCGCCTGGCCAGCCAGGTGTTCGAGGCGACCCAGGACGCCATCGTCGTCACCGACCGCGAGGCGCGCATCGTCGCCACCAATCCCGCCTTCACGCATATCTCCGGCTACACCGCGCAGGAAGTGGTGGGGCAGGGCGTCGGCATGCTGCACGCCGGCGCGCAGGACTCCGCCTCGTTCGAACAGATGGTGCAGTCGATCGTCAACACCGGCCACTGGTCGGGCGAGATCCTGGCCCGGCGCAAGAACGGCGACATCTATCCCGGCCTGCTCAGCGCCTCGGTGGTGCGCGACGCCGCCGGCCATGTGGTCAACCACGTGGCGGTGTTCATGGACATCACCGAGCGCAAGGCCGAGCAGCATCTGATCGACTTCCTCTCCAACCACGACGCGCTGACCGGCCTGCCGAACCGCATGCTGGCGCGCCAGCGTTTCGACCAGACGCTGGCCGCCGCGCGCCGCGAAGGCCGCTGTGTCGCCGTCATGTGCCTGGATCTGGACCGCTTCAAGAGCATCAACGACTCCTACGGCCACGAGATGGGCGACAAGGCCTTGCAGGTGGTGTCGAAGTTCCTGACCGAGACCGTGCGCGAAGGCGACACCGTGACGCGCCAGGGCGGCGACGAGTTCCAGATCATCGTCGCCGACGACGCGCAATTGGGCACCACGATGGCGCTGGCGCAGAAGATACTGGCCGGCCTGCGCAAGGAGCTGGTGATCGACGAGCAGCAGATCACCGTCACCTCCAGCATCGGCATCGCGGTCAGCCTGACCGACGGCGACAGCTTCGAGGAGCTGGTGCGCAACGGCGACACCGCGCTGTTCCGCGCCAAGGAGATCGGGCGCGACAACTACGCCTTCTTCACCGAACGCATGGACGCGGAGATCCGCGACAAGCTGGCGATCCAGGGCCAGCTGCGCGGCGCCATCGCGCGCGACGAATTCGAGGTCCACTACCAGCCGCAAATGTGCCTGAAGACCGGCGCGATGGTCGGCGCCGAGGCGCTGCTGCGCTGGGACAACGCAGTGCTGGGCAAGGTGCCGCCGAACCGTTTCATCCCGCTGGCCGAGGAATATGGCCTGGTCAATTCGATCGGCGAGTGGGTGCTGGAGAGCGTGGTGGCGCAGATGAAGGTGTGGCACGACCAGGGCCTGGGCGACATCAAGGTCGCGGTCAACCTGGCGGCCGGGCAGTTCGCCAACGACGCCACCGTGCCGTATGTCGAGAGCACGCTGCGCAAGTTCGGCGTGCCGGCCGAGTTCCTCGGCCTGGAAATCACCGAGGGCACGGTGATGGGCGATCCAAACAAGGCGGTGGCCGCGCTGCGCCGCCTGAAGGACATCGGCGTCAGCATCTCGCTGGACGACTTCGGCACCGGCTATTCGAGCCTGAGCTATCTGAAACGCTTCCCGATCGACGTGCTGAAGATCGATAAATCCTTCGTCGACGACGTCACCACCAACAGCGCCGACGCCGCGATCGCGCTGTCGGTGATCTCGCTGGCGCACAACCTGAACATGCGCGTCATCGCCGAGGGTGTCGAGACCCGCGAGCAAGTGCAGTTCCTGACCGAGCGCGGATGCGACGAAATGCAGGGCTATTATTTCAGCCGCCCGGTCAACGCCGATGCTTTCACCGCGCTGCTGCGCGAACGCCGTAATCTGTTGGACATGTAATCAACCCTACACCCTGGAGCACCATGGAAAAGAAGTTCAACGCCGCCATCGTCGGCGCGTGCATGCTGTTATGTCTCGGCGCCGCCAACGCGGCGGCTCCGGTAGCCAAGGCCGGGCCGGTCGACGCGCAGTTCAAGGCTATCTACACCCAGGAATGGAAGTGGCGCATCAGCCAGAAGCAGGAAGAGGACGAGGACGACGACAACGGCGTCTCCGCCACGCTGCCGCGCATCGACCTCGCCACGCAGAAGCAGCGCCTGGCCTATTGGCAGGGTGTGATGAAAAAGTTGGACGGCATCGCGCAGGACAAGCTGTCGCCCGAGGAACGCATCAACTACCAGGTCTACAAGGCGCAGATCGCGGCGCTGATCGCCAACCAGCAGTACCGCGAATACGAAAAGCCGCTCAACGCCGACAGCGCCTTCTGGTCCAACATGACCTCCGATGCGCGCCGGCCGATGACCACGGAGAAGCAGTACAAGGACTATCTGACGCAGCTGGCCGACGTGCCGCGCTACTTCAACGAGGAGATCGTCAACATGCGTGCCGGCCTGGCGCGCGGCTTCACGCCGCCGAAGGTAACGTTGGTCGGCCGCGATTCGTCGATCACCTCGGTGACCGACGCCAAGTCGCCGCAGGACACGGTGTTCTACACCCCGTTCAAGAAGATGCCGGCGACGATGCCGGCGGCGCGCCAGGAAGAATTGCGGGCGCGGGCGGCCAAGACCATCGCGGCCAGCGTCCTGCCTTCGTACCAGACGCTGTTGAAGTTCATGCGCGAAGAGTACGTGCCGAAGGCGCGCGAAGAGCTGGCGGCCGAGAGTCTGCCGGACGGCAAAGCCTACTACCAGTCGAAGATCCTGGAGTTCACCACCACTTCGATGAGCGCCGACCAGATCCACCAGATCGGCGTGGCCGAAATGGCGAAGATCCGCGCCGAGATGCTGGACGTGATCAAGCAGACCGGTTTCGAAGGCGACCTGCCGGCCTTCCTGCAATTCCTGCGCACCGACTCGCGCTTCTACGCCAAGACGCCGGAAGAGCTGCTGATGCGTTCCGCCTGGGTCGCCAAGAAATTCGACGCCAAGGTGGCGCAGTACTTCGGCTATCTGCCGCGCCGCCGCTTCGCGGTGATCCCGGTGCCGGACGACCAGGCGCCGTTCTACACCTCCGGCCGTGGCGGTCCTGGGGTTTATCTGGTCAATACCTACAACCTGCCGTCGCGCGCCCTGTACAGCATGCCGGCGCTGACCCTGCACGAATCGGCGCCGGGCCATGCCTTCCAGATGCCGGTCGCGATGGAGCAGAAGGGCAGGCCGCCGTTCCGCAACGCCTACATCTCGGCCTACGGCGAGGGCTGGGCGCTGTACACCGAGCGCCTGGGCGCGGAGATGGGCATGTACGAAACGCCGTATGAAGTGTTCGGCATGTTGAGCTACCAGGCCTGGCGCGCGTCGCGGCTGGTGGTCGACACCGGCGTGCATAGCAAGGGATGGACGCGCAAACAGGCGCAGGACTACCTGCACGCCAACACCGCGCTGTCCGAGCACGAGATCGAAACGGAAGTGGACCGCTACATCTCGTGGCCGGGCCAGGCGCTGTCTTATTACCTGGGCGAGATGAGCATCATCAACGCGCGCAAGAAGGCGGAGCAGGCGCTGGGCTCGAAGTTCGACATCCGCGCCTTCCACGACACCGTGCTGCAATTGGGCTCGGTGCCGTTGCCGGTGCTGGAGGCGCGCATCGACCTGTTCATCGCCGAAGGCGGCAAGAGCCCTTATCCTAACCTGGACTGAGGACCGCCACCTGCCGCTGTATGAATCGACGCTGGCCTACGCGGCCGCCAAGGCGGCCTTGAGCAACTACAGCAAAGGGCTGGCGAACGAGTTCGGCCCGCGCGGCATCCGCATTAGCGCTTGCTGCGCGCCAGGTGCAGCTTCTTGTAGCTGTCGATCAGGCGCTGGTGGCGGTCCAGCCCTTCCAGCTTCATGCTGGTCGGCGTCAGGCCGTGGAAGCGCACCGTGCCTTCCACCGAGCCGATCGCGGCGTCCATGCGGGCGTCGCCGAACATGCGGCGGAAGTTGACCACGTAGTCGTCCAGTTCCAGGTCGTCGTCCAGCACCACTTCCAGCACCACGTTCAAGGCCTGATAGAACAATTTGCGTTCGACCGTGTTGTCGTTGTATTGCAGGAAGGCGCCCACCAGCTCATGCGCCTCGTCGAACTGCTGCAAGGCCAGATGGATCAGCAGCTTCAGTTCCAGCACGGTCAGCTGGCCCCAGTCCGTGTTTTCATCGAACTCGATGCCGATGAGAGTGGCGATGTCGCCGTATTCATCCAGCTCGTTGTTGTCCAGACGCTCCAGCAACGCCTCCAGGCCGGCTTCGTCCAGGCGATGCAGGTTCAGGATATCGGCGCGGAACAGCAGCGCCTTGTTGGTGTTGTCCCAGACCAGATCCTCGACCGGATACACTTCCGAATAACCCGGCACCAGGATGCGGCAGGCGATGGCGCCCAGTTGGTCGTACACCGCGACGTAAGCTTCCTTGCCCATCTCGGCGAGGATGCCGAACAGCGTCGCGGCTTCGTCGGCGTTGGAGTTTTCACCCTGGCCCGAGAAGTCCCACTCGACGAAGTCGTAGTCCGCCTGGGCGCTGAAGAAGCGCCACGAGACGATGCCGCTGGAATCGATGAAGTGTTCGACGAAGTTGTTCGGCTCGGTCACGGCGTTGCTGGCGAAGGTCGGCGGCGGCAAATCGTTCAAGCCTTCGAAGCTGCGGCCCTGCAGTAGTTCGGTCAGGCTGCGTTCCAGCGCGACCTCAAAGCTCGGGTGCGCGCCGAACGAGGCGAACACGCCGCCGGTGCGCGGATTCATCAGCGTCACGCACATCACCGGATATTCGCCGCCCAGCGACGCGTCCTTGACCAGTACCGGGAAGCCTTGCTCTTCCAGGCCCTGGATGCCGGCCAGGATGCCGGGATATTTCGCCAGCACTTCCTGCGGCACGTCGGGCAGGGCCAGTTCGCCTTCGAGGATTTCGCGCTTGACGGCGCGCTCGAAGATCTCCGACAGGCACTGCACCTGCGCCTCGGCCAGCGTGTTACCGGCGCTCATGCCGTTGCTGACGTACAGGTTCTCGACCAGGTTGGACGGGAAATACACCACCTCGCCGTCCGACTGCCGCACATACGGCAGCGAGCAGATACCGCGCTCCACATTGCCGGAGTTGGTGTCGATCAGGTGCGAGCCGCGCAGTTCGCCGTCCGGATTGTAGATTTGCAGGCAGTACTCGTCGAGGATCTCGGACGGCAGCGCATCCTTGCGGCCGGGCTTGAACCAGCGCTCGTTCGGGTAGTGGACGAACTCCGCGTTGGCGATGTCCTCGCCCCAGAACGCGCCGGCGTAGAAGTGATTGTTGTTGAGGCGTTCGATATATTCGCCCAGGGCCGAGGCCAACGCGCTTTCCTTGGTCGCGCCCTTGCCGTTGGTGAAGCACATCGGCGAGTGCGCGTCGCGGATGTGCAGCGACCAGACGTTGGGAATGATGTTGCGCCATGACGCGATCTCGATCTTGATGCCCAGGCCGGCCAACACGCCCGACATGTTCGCGATGGTTTGCTCCAGCGGCAGATCCTTGCCCAGGATGAAGGTGCTGGCGTCGGCCGCCGGCGCCAGCATCAGCAGCGCCTGGGCGTCGGCGTCCAGGTTCTCGACTTCTTCGATGATGAATTCCGGCCCGGCCTGCACCACCTTCTTCACCGTGCAACGGTCGATGGAGCGCAAAATGCCTTGTCGGTCCTTGTCGGAGATGTCCGCCGGCAGTTCGACCTGGATCTTGAAGATCTGCTGGTAGCGGTTTTCCGGGTCGACGATATTATTTTGCGACAGGCGGATGTTTTCAGTCGAAATATTGCGTGTATCGCAATACAACTTCACGAAGTAAGCCGCGCACAACGCCGACGAGGCCAAAAAATAATCGAACGGGCCCGGCGCGGAGCCATCGCCCTTGTAGCGGATCGGCTGGTCGGCGATGACCGTGAAATCATCGAACTTGGCTTCCAGGCGAAGCTTATCGAGAAAGTTGACCTTAATTTCCATGGGATATATCCAAAATAGCGCTCAAAACGAGTTGGGCGCTATTATCCCCTTTTTTTGCCGGCGCGAACTAAGCGCGCAGCATGTCGTTGGCGATCCAGTCCAGCACCGGCGGCCGATGCGGTTGCCAGCCCAGTTGCGTGCGCGCGCGCTGGCCGCGCACCCGGCTGTTCGAGCCCAGGCCGTAGGAAGCCATTTCATAGCCCCATTCCTCCTTGGCCAACTCCAGCGGCCACTCCTGCGGCGCGCCCAGGCCGAGCGCGCGGGCGATGGCGGCGCTCATGTCGCGGAACGCCGCCTCGCCGCTTTCGACGAAGTAGAAGGCGCCGGCCTCGGTGTTCTCCAACGCCAGCAGATACAGGTCGACCACATCGTCGATATGCACGTTGGACCAGATGTTCAAACCGCGCCCGACGTGGCGCACGATGCCGCTCTTGCGGGCCTGCTTGAGCAAACGCGGCAGCTGCACGCTGTCGCGCGGCAGCGCGCCGTGGCCGTAGATCAGGGTGTTGCACAGCACGGCCGAGCGCACGCCCTTGTCGGCGGCGGTCAGCACCAGATTGTCGATGGCGACGCGGGCGGCCTTGTCGGCGGTCGGTTCGGGGAGCTGGTCTTCGAGATAGATGCGGTCGGAGCCTTCGCCGCCGGAAGCGTCGCCGACGATGCTGGAGCCGCTGGTGTGCAGGAACACCTTGCCCGAGCCGGATAGGGCGTCGATGAAGGCTTCCACCGCCGCGCGGTTGTCGCTGCTGGCGGCATTGATGACGGCGTCGGACGCCTGCGCCTGGGCGATCAGCAGATCGCGGTCGTTGAGGGTGCCGACGATGCCGGTGACGCCGATCCTGGCCAGCTCATCGAGCTGTTCCGGCTTGCGCACCAGTCCGACGACTTCATGCCCGGCCTTGACCAGCCCCGCTGCGATCGAACCACCGATAAAACCGGCCGCGCCGGTGACGAATACTTTCATGCTGTGCTCCCAATCGATTCAAGAAGCAATCAGTATGGGGACACACGGGCCGCGCACAAAGGCCGCGCGGCGCAAAGAACTCTTGAAGCCGGATCAACAATCAGAAGTAGACCGTGGCGGTGATGGTGGATTTGTAGGTGTCCGGTTGCGGCGTGGCCTGCGCCGGCACCACGCCGTAGACGGTCAGGTTCTGCAGCACGCCGGAGCCGGTGCCCGACAGCGTGTCGGTGCCCTGGGCGTTGCCCCAGTTGCCGCCGCCGGAGGTCATGTTCAGGTTGAAGGCGACGGTGCTGGTGTTGGCGCCGGTGCCGCTCAGCAGCCGCGCCGACGTGGTCGACCCGGTGCCGTTGCCTGCGCTCAGGCCGATGTTGTAGGGGGTGGTGTTGGTGCAGGTGACGTTGAGCGTGGTGTTGACGCTGACCGCGGTGGCCAGCACGCCTTGCGATTGGCCGAAGTCCAGCGGGTTGGCGGCGATGGTGCAGTCGGCGATGATCTTCATCGTGACGTCGAAGGTCTGGTTCCTGCTGCCATTGGTGTACACGGCGGCGCCGCCCAGGATCGGGGTCAGCATGGCGGTGATGACGGCTGCGGTGGCGATGCGGGTCAGGGAACGACGGGTCATGATGGAACTCCAGTAAGTAAAACGATAGGTCCGGGCGCGAGTGGGTATGCAAATGCATGCAATGCTGCCGCTGCTGTTGGGCGGTATCGATACGAAACTGGGAAAAATTTAGCGCGGGATTGGGCGCTGGGGATGCTGCTGAATCGCGACGGTGAGCCTTGTTTGTGGGCGCCGGCGGAGGGTGTTGCGGGTATTAGAAGTAGACGGTTGCGGTGATCGTCGATTTGTACGTGTCGGGCTGAGGCGTTGCTTGTGCCGGCACGACGCCGTACACGGTGATGGTTTGCGAGACGCCGCTGCCTACGCCGGATTTGGTGTCGGTGCCTTGCGTGTTGCCCCAGTTGGTGCTGCCCGATGCCTGGTACAGGTTGTAGGCGACGGTGCTGGTGTTGGCGCCGGTGCCGCTCATCAGGCGCGCGGTGGTGCTGGAGCCGGTGCCGGTGCCGGCGTTCAGGCCGATGTTGTAAGGCGTGGTGTTGGTGCAGGTGACGTTGAGCGTGGTGTTGACGCTGACGGCGGTCGCCAGCACGCCTTGCGATTGACCGAAGTCCAGCGGGTTGGCGGCGATGGTGCAGTCGGCGATGATTTTCAGCGTGACGTCGAAGGTCGAGGTTTTGCTGCCGTTGCTGTAGACAGCGGCGCCGCTCAACACTGGCACCAGCGCGGCGCCGAAGGCGGCGGCGATTGCAACGCGGCGAAGGGATGGGGATTTGCTAAACATTTGGACCTCCGTTAAGTAGTTAATTTAGAATTTTTGTTTCCGTGCTTCAATGGATTCAATTATTCCTCAACAAAAAAAAACGTGCTTTTGTTAAAAGCGGCAGAACTTTTGCCGCCGTAGAAAATCTCAAATATTTTTCCATGCGGCACTTTTTTACAACAGCCGCCAGCAAAACAGGCGTCCCTTTTTTACTAACTGTGATTTTTCCGCACTACACTGGTGCGAATGATTCAATTTGGTGCGGAAACCTGTTCGCGCCCGGCGTCAGTGCCGATTTGGGCTGGCATGGGGATTGCATAAGACAACACATCACTCATATCAAGTACCGTCATGCCCGATTGCACCGCACCGCGAGACCTCGCCGCCAGCCCCAGCGCCTGGCAGGCCAGCCTCACGCTCGGATTCGCGGACGACGCCGGCACCACGCGGCTGTTCGATAATCTCCACTACGGCCCGCTGCGGGTGCAGAAGGCCTTGTATCCGGAAGACCGCAAGGTCTGTCACGCCATCGTGGTCCACCCGCCGGGCGGCGTGGTCGGCGGCGACCGGCTGCAGATCGACATCGGCGTCGGCGCCGGCGCGCACGCATTCATCACCACCCCGGGCGCGGCCAAGTGGTACAAGGCCAACGGCAAGGTGTCGCGCCAGACGGTGTGCCTGCATCTGAACCAAGGCGCCGCGCTGGAATGGCTGCCGCAAGAAACGATCTTTTTTGATACCGCTGACGTGGTGCTGGAGCAGGCGGTCGAACTGGCCGCCGGCGCCACCTACATCGGCTGCGAGATCCTGTGCATGGGCCGGCGCGGCTCGGGCGAGGTATTCAATACCGGCCGTGTCACCCAGCGCAGCAGCATCCGCCGCGACGGCCGCCTGATCTGGTGGGAGCAGGGCGCGATGCTGGGCGGGCGTCTCGACAGCCCGCTGGCGCTGGACGGCAAGACCGTCTGCGCCACGCTGATCGCCGCCGGCAAGCCGCTGCCGCCGGCCGTCTTGGCCGAGCTGCTGGCCGGGATACGCGCCGACATCGCCGCCGACGGCGAGCATGTCTTCGGCGTCACCCACACCAAGGGCGTGCTGGTCGCGCGCCACCTGGGCGACGACAGCGAAACCGCGCGCCGCCTGATGCTCACCGTGTGGCGCCGCGTGCGCCCGCATCTGCTGGACCGCGAGGCCGTCACGCCGCGCATCTGGCAAACCTGAACTGGAACCACCATGGATCTGACACCAAGAGAAAAAGACAAGCTGTTGATTTTCACCGCCGGCATCGTGGCGGAACGCCGCCTCGCGCGCGGCCTCAAACTGAACTACCCGGAAGCGGTGGCGCTGATCACCTGCGCCATCATGGAGGGCGCCCGCGACGGCAAGACAGTCGCCCAACTGATGTCCGACGGCACGCGCATCCTCACGCGCGCCGACGTCATGGAGGGTATCCCCGAAATGATCCCCGACATCCAGGTCGAAGCGACGTTCCCCGACGGGAGCAAGCTGGTGACCGTCCATCACCCCATCCCCTAAAGGAGTTCATCATGATCCCAGGCGAATACCTGCTTGAAGAGGGCGAGATCGGCATCAACGAAGGCCGGCCCACCGCCACCGTGGTGGTGACCAACCAGGGCGACCGGCCGGTGCAGGTCGGATCGCATTTCCATTTTTTCGAAGTTAACACGGAGCTCAAATTCGAGCGCTGGCAGGCCTATGGCATGCGGCTCAACATCGCCGCCGGCACCGCCGTGCGTTTCGAGCCGGGCCAGCAGCGCACCGTGGAGCTGGTGAAGCTGGGCGGCGACCAGAAGGTCTACGGCTTCAATGGCAAAGTCATGGGCAAGCTGGATACCACACCACCGAAAAGCTAAAAAAAGGTCGACATGGCTACAATCTCGCGCCGCGCCTATGCGGAGATGTTCGGTCCCACTAAAGGGGACCGCATCCGCCTGGCGGACACTGAACTGTTTATCGAAATCGAACATGATTACGCCACCTACGGCGAAGAAGTGAAATTTGGCGGCGGCAAGGTGATCCGCGACGGCATGGGCCAGTCGCAGCGCGTGGCCGCCGAGGTGATGGATACGGTGATCACCAACGCGGTGATCGTCGACCACTGGGGCATCGTCAAGGCCGACATCGGCCTCAAAAGCGGCATGATCGCCGCCATCGGCAAGGCCGGCAACCCGGACATCCAGCCGAATGTGACGATGGCCATCGGCGGCGCCACCGAGATCATCGCCGGCGAGGGCATGATCGTCACCGCCGGCGGGGTCGACACGCACATCCACTTCATCTGCCCGCAGCAGATCGAAGAGGCGCTGATGAGCGGCGTCACCACCATGATCGGCGGCGGCACCGGGCCGTCGGCCGGCACCTCGGCCACCACCTGCACGCCGGGGCCGTGGCACCTGCACGCGATGCTGGGCGCGGCCGACGCCTTCCCGATGAACCTCGGCTTCCTCGGCAAGGGCAACGTCAGCCTGCCGGAGCCGCTGGAGGAGCAGGTGCGCGCCGGCGCCATCGGCCTGAAGCTGCACGAGGACTGGGGCAGCACCCCGGCCGCGATCGACAACTGCCTGTCGGTGGCGGACCGGATGGACGTACAGGTCGCGATCCACAGCGATACGCTCAACGAGGGCGGCTACCTGGCCGACACGCTGGCGGCGTTCAAGGACCGCACCATCCACACCTTCCACACCGAGGGCGCGGGCGGCGGCCATGCGCCGGACATCATCGCGGCGGTGGGCGAATCGAACGTGCTGCCGTCGTCGACCAATCCGACCCGGCCGTTCACCATCAACACGCTGGACGAGCACCTGGACATGCTGATGGTCTGCCATCACCTGGACGCGGCGATCGCCGAGGACGTGGCGTTCGCCGAATCGCGCATCCGCCGCGAGACCATCGCGGCCGAGGACATCCTGCATGATCTGGGCGCGATCTCGATGATGTCGTCGGATTCGCAGGCGATGGGGCGGGTGGGCGAGGTGATCATGCGCACCTGGCAGACCGCGCACAAGATGAAGACCCAGCGCGGCCCGCTGGCGCCGGACTCGCAGCGCAACGACAACTTCCGCGTCAAGCGCTACATCGCCAAGTACACCATCAACCCGGCCATCACGCACGGCATCGCGCATGCGGTGGGTTCGCTGGAGGTGGGCAAGATCGCCGACCTGGTGCTGTGGAAGCCGGCCTTCTTCGGCGTCAAGCCGTCGACGATTCTGAAGGGCGGCATGATCGCGGCCGCGCAGATGGGCGATCCGAACGCCTCGATCCCGACGCCGCAGCCGGTGCACTACCGGATGATGTTCGGCGCCTTCGGCGGCGGCTTGAAGAAGTCGTTCACCTTCGTCTCGCAGGCGGCCTACGACGACGGCATCGGCGAGCAGCTCAAGCTGAACAAGACGCTGATCGTGGCCAAGAACATGCGCTCGCTGCGCAAGTCCGACATGATCCATAATGGCCTGACGCCGAAGATGGACGTCAATCCCGAAACCTACGAAGTGCGCGCCGACGGCGAGCTGCTGGTCTGCGAAGCCGCGACCTCGCTGCCGATGGCGCAGCGCTACTTCCTGTTCTGAAGACTATGCTGACATTGCACACCAAAATTGCACACGCCGACGCGATCGCCGCGCGGCTGGTGCTGCCTTACGAATTGCGCGAAAAGTGCCGCCTGCGCGCGACGCTGGACAGCGGCGAGGATGTCGCCGTGTTCACCGTGCGCGGCACCGTGCTGCGCGACGGCGACCTGCTGACCGGCGAGGACCGGCGCGTGATCCAGGTGGTGGCCGCGCCGGAGCCGACCTACAAGGTCACCTGCGCCGACGCGCACGCCTTGCTGCGCTGCGCTTTCCATCTCGGCAACCGCCACACGCAGGCGCAGGTCGGCGACGGCTTCCTGCGCATCCGCGCCGACGCGGTGCTGAAGGAGATGCTGGCCGGCCTGGGCGCCACGGTGGCCGAGGAGCAGGCGGCCTTCGAGCCGGAGTCGGGCGCCTATGGCGGTGGCCACGGCCACCATCACGACGGCAATCCGCTGGCGCCGATTCCGCTGCGGCAGAAGATCCACCGTCCGGGCGACCCCCAATAATGCAGGCCTCGGCGCTGCTCAACCTGCTGCAATTCGCCAGCCCGGCGCTGCCGATCGGCGCCTACAGCTATTCGCAGGGGCTGGAGGCGGCGCTGGAGAACGGCATGGTCCACAACGCCGACACCGCGCGCGCCTGGATCCTGCGCCACCTGCACGAAGTGGTGGCGCAATGGGAAGCCCCGGTCTGCTGGCGCCTGATGCAAGCCTGGTCGCGGCGCGACTGGGACGCCGTCGCCGCATGGAGCGAACGCTTCATCGCCTCGCGCGACAGCGCCGAATTCCGCGCCGAGACCATCCAGATGGGCTACTCGCTGACCAAGTTGGTGGCGGAATTGGGCATCGTCGACGCCGAGATGCTGGCGCGACTGCAAGCCGAACCCGAAGTCGCGCTGCCGACCGCCTTCAGCTGCGCGGTCGCCGCGCTGAATATCCCGCACGACGCCGCGCTGCTGGCGATGCTGTTCGCGTGGGCCGAGAACCAGGTGCTGGTCTGCGTCAAATCGGTGCCGCTGGGGCAGGTGGCGGGCCAGCGCATGCTGCTGTCGCTGCGCGCCGACATCGAAGCCGCCGCGCATCACGCCCAAACCGTGGCCGACGACGACATGAGCAACTGGGCCCCGGGCCTGTCGCTGCTGTCGATGCGGCACGAAGTCCAATACAGCCGTTTATACAGATCCTGAGAGAGCACACCATGACAACTTCAAACCCACTCCGCGTCGGCATCGGCGGCCCGGTCGGCTCCGGCAAGACCGCCCTGTGCGAGATGCTGTGCAAAGGCATGCGCGACCACTACGACATGGCCGTCATCACCAACGACATCTACACCAAGGAGGACATGGAGATCCTGCTGCGCGCCGACGCCTTGCCGGCCGAGCGCCTGATGGGCGTGGAGACCGGCGGCTGCCCGCACACCGCGATCCGCGAAGACGCTTCGATCAACCTTGAAGCCATCGCCCGCATGCAGGCCGACTTCCCCAACCTGGACCTGATCCTGGTCGAATCCGGCGGCGACAACCTGGCCGCCACCTTCAGCCCCGAACTGTCCGACCTGACCATCTACGTGATCGACGTCGCCGGCGGCGAGAAGATCCCGCGCAAGGGCGGTCCCGGCATCACCCGCTCCGATCTGCTGATCATCAACAAGACCGACCTGGCGCCGCACGTCGGCGCCGACCTGGAGGTGATGGCGCGCGACGCCAAGCAGCAGCGCGGCGCGCGGCCGTTCATCTTCACCAATCTGCGCAGCGGCGACGGCGTGACCGCCGTCATCGACTTCATCCGCGAACAAGGCCTGCTGGGCCAGACCCCACACTAAGGAGACTCCATGAACAAGCAAGCACGCGGCCGCGCCGCCACCCTGGCCATGACCTTGACGCTGGCGCTGGCCAGCGGCGCCGCGCTGGCGCACCCGCAGGCGGGCGGCGCGCACACGCACGGCTTCCTCGATGGCTTCACCCATCCATTCACCGGCCTCGATCACCTGCTGGCGATGCTGGCGGTGGGCATCTGGAGCGTGCGCCAGTCCAACGCGCGCTGGCTGCAGGGCGTGTTCATCGGCATGGTGATGGTGGGGATGGCGAGCGGCGCCGCCGGCCTGGCGATCCCGGGACTGGAAACCGGCATCGCCGCCACGGTGGTGCTGATGGGGATCCTGATCGCGCTGGCGGCGCGCCTGCCGGCGGCGGCCGGCGCGGCGATGGTGGGCGCGTTCGCTCTGTTGCACGGCAACGCCCACGGGCACGAACTGCCGCAGGCGGCCAGCGCCCTCGGCCTGTTGCTGGCGAGCGGGCTGCTGGTGGTCGGCGGAAGTGTGCTGGGCCGGTTCGGCCCGTCGCTGGCGCTGAAGCTGTCCGGCGCGGCGATCGCCGCCACCGGCGTGATGCTGGTGGCGACCGTGTAAAAAATCAGTCGCGCGATTCGCTGCGGCGTTCCTGCAGCACGATCGGCGCCTGGTTTTCCGGATACAGGCCGCGATGGCCTTCGAAGCCGGCGCGGATGGCGGCCATGTCGGCCTCCTGGTCGCCGGTCAGGAACACGTGGTCGACCAGGCCGAGCGTCTTGTTCGGATAGTCGATATACACCAGCACCAGCGGCACCTTGGCCTCCAGCGCCAGGTGATAGAAGCCGCTCTTCCAGTTCGGGCGATAGCCGCGCGTCGCCTCGGGCGTGATGCCGACCCAGTACCAGTCGGCCGCGTTCATGCGGCGCGCCTGCAGCTTGATGGTGCCGCTCGGCGTGCCGCGCTCGACCGGCTCGCCGCCCAGCGCGCGGAACCACTTGCCCAGCACCGGCAGCTTGAACAGCGAGTCCTTGGCCAGCCAGCGGAACGGCAGGTTCAGCGCCCACTTGCCGAACAGGCCGACCATGAAATCCCAGTTCGACGTGTGCGGATAGATGACGGCGATGCCGCGCGGGCCGGGCAGCGGGCGATACAACATGCGCCAGCCGAACAGCTTGAGGATGCGCAGCGACAAGCGCTGGCCCCAGCCCGGCAAATCCGCCGGCTTTACTACAAAACCACTCATCAGGCATCCCCGTCGTTGTTTTAACTTATACTCACTATTGACAGGCTGGCACAGACCTCGTCAAAAAACTGCGCACGAATTCTATATTGGGGCCGGCGGCGCGGCAAGCGATTCGTGGTTTTGCGAAAGTGAAAAGATTGAACTTTTTCCATTGTCTGTCGTCCAATTGTCATGACCACCAAAACCATACTATACGTAGCGATCGGAGGGCACGCCGTGTTGGCGGCGCCGGACGCGGCGCTCGAGGGATGGGAGGTTTGCCGGGCCGCCACGCTGGCCGAGGCCGGACGTCAATTGAGCGCGCGCTCGTTCGCCCTCGGCCTGTTGCTGGTGGAGGATGCCTCGGCGCGCGAAGCGCTGGAGCGCTTCCTGCACGATCACTGGCGCACGCACTGGATCGTCGTGCTGCCGGCGCCGGCGCTGGCGCAGCCGCTGTGGCGCCAGCTGATCCATGACCATTGCGGCGATTTCCATACCTGGCCGATCGACATCGCCAGGCTGCGCCACGCGCTCGGCCACGCCCATGGCCTGGCCGCGCTGCGCGCCGACCATGGCGCCATGGCGCCGCGCTCGGCCGCCGCCGCCGTCGCTTCGCTGACCGGACAGAGCGCCGCCATCGCCCGGCTGCGGCGCCAGATCGTCAAGGTGGCGGCGGCCAGCGCGCCGGTGCTGATCTCGGGCGAGAGCGGCAGCGGCAAGGAGCTGGCGGCGCAGGCGGTGCACGCGGCGTCGGCGCGCCGCGCCGGGCCGTTCGTGCCCATCAATTGCGGCGCGATCCCGGCCTCGCTGATCCAGTCCGAATTGTTCGGTTACGAGCGCGGCGCCTTCACCGGCGCGGCGCGCGCCAAGCGCGGCCTGATCGAATCGGCGCAGGGCGGCTCAATTTTTCTCGATGAGATCGGCGACCTGCCGCTGGAACTGCAGGCCAACCTGCTGCGTTTCCTGCAGGAGAAGACCATCTACCGGCTCGGGTCGACGCACAGCATCGCGGTCGACGTGCGCGTCATCGCCGCCTCGCACGTCGACCTGGCGCAGGCGGTGGGGCGCGGCGCCTTCCGCGAGGATCTGTATTACCGCCTCAACGTGCTGGCGCTGGAGGTGCCGCCCTTGCGAGAGCGGAAGGAAGACCTGTTGCCGCTGGCGGAGCACTTCTTCCATGCTTTCTCCAGCGAACGGGCGCCGCGCGTCAAGGGCTTCAGCAGCCGCGCGGCGCAGGCGATCCGCGACTACGACTGGCCCGGCAATGTGCGCGAGCTGATCAACCGGGTGCGGCGCGCGATGGTGATGGCCGAAGGGCGCCTGATCGTGCCGCAGGACCTGGGATTGAGCGCGGCGCGCGCGCCGGACCAGGCGGCGCAGCTGGACCACGCCCGCATCCGCGCCGAACGCGACGCCATCGACGCCAGCCTGCTGCGCGCCGGCCGCAACATCACGCTGGCCGCGCGCGATCTGGGCGTATCGCGCATGACTCTGTATCGGTTGTTGGCCAAGCATGGAATCGAGGCGCCGTCACGTGCCTGTTACACCGGCGCCCAGAGTGGGGCGGTGGCCGTGCCGGGTCGGGTTGTCACAGGCAAGTGACGCTTTGCGACGCAAAGGTCGCCGCCCCATCGCGCGCCGCGGCGAATTTTCTTTAGATTTCAACATCTTGACTGTGCTGGCATCAAGCTTGCGGAAGAAGGGTGGCCGGGAGATCGGTCCCCTGGCGCCATGATGCTTGATCAACCCATATAACAGCAAGGTAGGGAAACGCTATGAAAAAATCTTTGATCGGCGCCGCCATCGCGCTGGCGTTCAGCGCGCAGGCTTACGCCCAAACCACCACGCCACCCACCACCGCCACCACCCAATCCGGTGCCGGAGCGCACGCCAGCGACAACGCCAGCGCCGCGCAGGACAGCAGCAACAAGAACGACAATAACAACAGCACCGGCGCGGCCGGGGCCAGCGCGGTCGGCGCCGTTGCCGCCAATAACGGCGGCGCCGCCACCTCCACACTCAGCAATGCCTACAACACCTCGAGCGCCGACGCCACCACCACGCTGACCGGCACGGTGAGCGGCAACACCGTGCAGGATATCGGCAACCGCGCCACCAACACCGGCAATAGCACCGGCGGCATCGGCGGTTATGGCTCCGGCGGCAACGCCACCGGCGGCAACGCGGCCGCCACCGGCGGCGCCGGCGGGGCGGCGGCGGGCGGCAGCGGCGCGGCCGGCGGCCTGGGCGGCAGCGCCAGCAACGGCAGCGCCAGCAACGGATCCCCGTCGGTCGGCGCCAGCGTCGGCGGCGCCGGCGGGGCGGGCGGCTATGCTTCCGGCGCCACCAGCGGCATCGGTGGCCAGGGCGGTTGGGGCGGCGCCGGCGGCATCGGCGGCGCCGGTGGCGCCACGGCCGGCGGTGCCGGTGGCGGTGGCGGCCCGACCGGCGCGGCAACGGGTGGCGCCGGCGGCGGCGTCGGCGGTTCCACCGGCGGCAGCGGCGGCAGCAGCGGCGCCGCCACCGGCAGCAACGGCGGTGCCGGCGGCGGCACCGGCCTGGCCGGCGGCGGCAGTGGCGGCTCGGGAGGCGTGGGCGGCGCGGGTGGCGCGGGCGCGGCGGGCGGCTATGCCGGCAGCGGCTCGGGCGGCGCCACCAGCTCCGCCTCCGGCGGCGGCGCCGGTTCCGGCGCGGCCAGCGGCGCCAACACTTCCGGTGCGCCAAGCGAGGGCGGGACCGGCACGCCGCCGTCGCAGTCGGCCAGCGCCGGTTCGGGCGCGGCAAGCGGCGGCGGCGCCGGATCGGGTGACGGCACCACCACCACCGGCACGGCCACCGGCGGCGCCGGCGGCGCGGGCGCATCCGGCGGCGCGGGTGGCGCCGGCGCGTCCGGTTCCGGCGGCACCAACACCGCCGGCAACGGCGCGGCCGGCGGGGCGGCCAGCAGCGGCAGCGGCGGCGCCGGCGCGGCGGTGACCCAGACCGGCGGCGCGGGCGCGGCCGCCACCTCGGGCGCGGGCGGGACCGGCGCGGCCGGCGGTAGCGCCAGCAGCGCCGGCGCGGCCGGCGGCGCCGGCGGCACGGGCGCGGCGGGCGGCAACAGCGGGGCGGCCGCCAATACCGGTGGCGCCGGCGCGGCGGGCGGCGCGGCGACCGGCGGCACGGCCAGCAACGGCGATCCGACCAACGGTAGCGCGACGGCGGGCGCCGGCGGCGCGGGCGGTGCCGGTGGCGGCGGCAACACCGGTGGCGCCGGCGGCGGCGGCGGCACCAACAGCGGCGGCGCCGCGACCGGTGGCGCCGGCAACGGCGCGGCCGGCGGCGCGGGTGGCGCGGTGGCGGTCAACGCCGGCACCTTCAACATGTCCAACGCCATGAGCAGCGTCGGCCAGTCGGCCGCCGGCATCATGGTGGCGGCGCAGAACAGCGGCATCTCCGCGCTGATCCAGCAAAGCGTCAACGTGCAGTCCAACCTGAACGTGGGCAAATAGGCGGCGGCGGGCGGTGCGCCGCGTGGCGTGCCGCCCTCATCGGCAACGACAGGAGGGACGCCATGAGCAAACATTTATGCGCGATCGCGCTGCTGGCGGCGGGACGGCTGGCCGTGGCCGCCGACGCCGCGCCCGCGCCGCCGGCGCCGCCGGTGCTGCTGGTGCCGGAGATCGTCATCCAGGTCGCCGCGCCGGACGGCTTCGACGGCCCGGCGGTGGCGGCGGAGAAACTGGGCGCACTGCGCGGCGGCGCCGACACGGTGAGCAACAGCATGCGGCTCGAGGGCGCGGTCAGCGGCAACTCGGCGGTCAATGTGCTCAGCGGCGCCAACTCGATCGACGGCGGCTCGTTCGGCAATATGACCGGGCTGCCGATCGCGATCCAGAATTCCGGCGCCAACGTGCTGATCCAGAACGCCACCATCATCCATATCGAGATGCAATGAACACCCGGGCGATGATCTTGGCCGGCGCCGTGTTGTGCGGCGCCGGCGTCGGCGCGGCCGGCGCGGCGGACCTGCCCGGCGTGGGCGGCGGCGCCTATGCGCTGCCGGTCGCCAGCCTGAAGGAGGCGCGCTTCCGCTCGGTCGTGCGGCAGCAGGACGACTTCAGTTGCGGCTCGGCGGCGGTGGCGACGCTGCTCAGCTATCACTACGGCAAGCCGGTCAGCGAGCGGGATGTATTTTCCGCCATGTACGCCGGCGGCGACCAGGCCAAAATCCGGCGCGAAGGGTTTTCCTTGCTGGACATGAAGCGCTACCTGGCGCAGCAGGGGTTCATCGCCGACGGCTACCTGCAGCCCTTGCAGAAGTTGGCCGAGGCGCGGTTGCCCGCCATCGTGCGCATCGTCGAGAACGGCTATCTGCATTTCGTCGTCATCAAGGGCATCGAGGACGAGCGGGTGCTGCTGGGCGATCCGGCCGGCGGCACGCGCGCGCTGCGGCGCGACGCGTTCGAGGCGATGCGGCCGGACCAGTTGCTGTTCGTGATCCACAACTGGCCGGGCCAGCCGCACTTCAACCTCGCGGCGGACTGGAGCGTCGCGCCGCGCGCGCCGCTGGGCGAGGCCATCAGCCGTTCCAGCCTGACCGATATCACCCTGTTCAAGAACGGCAGCGGCAATTACTGAAGGAGGTGCCGTCATGCGCATCCTGTTTTTGAGCGTCCTGCTGGCCTGCGCGGCGGCGCGCGGCGCCGGTCCGGGCACTGATCCCGCCGCCGGCTGGACCGCCGTCGACGACGCGGAGCTGGCGGGCCGGCGCGGCGGCTTCGACCTCGGCAACGGCATGCTGGTGTCGCTGGGCGTCGAACGTTTGATTACGGTCAATGGCACTGTTGTAGTAAACAGTCGTTTCGACATCCCCGATGTGACACAGTTGAGCGCTGTGCAGGCCCGCCTGGCCGGCGAAGCGCTGGCCGGCGCGGTGGTCCAGGTCGGCGACGGCAACCGCGTCGAGCCGGGCCCGGCCGGGCAGGCGATGGGGGCGCTGTTGATCCAGAACAGCGCCAACGATCAGGCGATCCGCAGCCAGACCACGATCAGCACCACGGTCGGCAACCTGGCCCTGCTCAAGGCGGTCAACTTTGAAAACAGTCTGCGCGACGCCTTGAGCGCCGCGGTGGGCAAATAGGGAGGAACGATGCGCGCAACCGCGATGGGCTTGGCCGTGACGATGGCGTGGTGGGGCAGCGCGCTGGCGCAGCAGGGGGAAGCGGTCGGCGCGCCGCCGCCGCAGGACGGCCGGCCGCCGGCGGTGGCGCCGCTGTTCGAACAGCCGGGGGTGTTGACGCCGCGCGGCAAGCTGGTGCTGGAGCCGTCGCTGCAGTTCGGTTATTCGTCCAGCAACCGGGTGGTGCTGGTCGGCTACACCATCATCCCGGCGCTGCTGATCGGCCTGGTCGACGTGCGCGAGGTCAAGCGCAACACCACCACCGCCGCCGTCACCGGCCGCTACGGCCTGAGCAACCGGCTCGAGCTGGAGCTGAAGGTGCCGTATGTGTACCGCTCCGACTCCACCGTCAGCCGCGAGATCTTCACCGGCACCGGCGTCGACCGCGTGTTCGACACCAGCGGGCGCGGCGTCGGCGACGCCGAGCTGGCGCTGCGCTACCAGCTCAACGACGGCGGCGTCGACAAGCCGTACTACGTGGCCGGGCTGCGCTTCAAGTCGCGCACCGGCACCGACCCGTTCGAGGTGCTGACCGATTGCAGCCAGCGCTGCGTCGGGCCGAACGCCACCGGCACCGGCTTGCCGCTGGACCTGCCGACCGGTTCCGGTTTCTACGCCCTGCAGCCCAGCCTGACCTGGCTGTACGCGAGCGATCCGGCGATCCTGTTCGGCGGCGTCAATTACCTGTACAACTTCAAGCGCCACAACGTCAATCGCAAGGTGCTCAACGGCGAGTGGGAACCGCTGGGCACGATCGAGGCGGGCGGCGTGATCGGCTTCAACTTCGGCGTCGGCCTGGCGCTGAACGACAAGGCGTTGATGAGTTTTGGCTACGACCACAATTCGATCGCGCGCACGCGGCAGAACGGGGTCGCGGTGCCGGGCTCGGTGCGCACCCAGCTGGGCACGCTGCTGGTGGGCTTCTCGTACCGGCTCAGCGACAAGCGCACGGTCAACATCGCGGTCGGCGCCGGCCTGACGCGCGACACGCCGGACGTGCAGCTGTCGTTCCGCCTGCCGATGACCTTTTAAGGCCGCCGGCCCCCGCACTGTGCTATTGTGGGGGCACGTTACAGGTCCCATCTCCAAACTTCGCGAAGTCCCATCATTCAGCCCGCCGCCGCGCGGGCTGCCTCGGCTCCCACCGCCTAGCTGTCGCAAGCTCTTCACGCCTCCGCGTGCCAATTCTATGTGACAAATCCATGTGACCCTGGGAGAACATCTTGATCCTCGACCGCTCGCTGTACGATGGGCAACTGCTGTTGAAGGCCGGCGCCTTGCAGAACGCGATTTTCAACAGCGCCAATTTCTCCAGCATCGCCACCGATGCCCAGGGCGTGATCCAGATCTTCAACGTCGGCGCCGAGCGCATGCTGGGCTACAAGGCGGGCGACGTGATGGACCAGATCACCCCGGCCGACATCTCCGATCCGCGCGAGCTGATCGTCCGCGCCGCCGCCCTCAGCATCGAATTCGACACGCCGATCACGCCGGGCTTCGAGGCGCTGGTGTTCAAGGCCTCGCGCGGCATCGAGGATATCTACGAGCTGACCTACATCCGCCAGGACGGCAGCCGCTTCCCGGCCATGGTGTCGGTGACCGCGCTGCGCGACGACCGCGAAGCGATCATCGGCTATCTGCTGATCGGTACCGACAACACCGCGCGCAAGGGCGCCGAGGAAGCGTTGCTGAAGGCCGGCGCGCTGCAGAAGGCGATCTTCAACAGCGCCAATTTCTCCAGCATCGCCACCGACGCCCAGGGCGTGATCCAGATCTTCAACGTCGGCGCCGAGCGCATGCTGGGCTACAAGGCGTCCGACGTGATGAACAAGATCACCCCGGCCGACATCTCCGATCCGCTGGAGGTGATCGCGCGTGCCCAGACGCTGAGCGTCGAACTGGGCACGCCGATCACGCCCGGCTTCGAGGCGCTGGTGTTCAAGGCCTCGCGCGGCATCGAGGACATCTACGAGCTGACCTATATCCGCCAGGACGGCAGCCGCTTCCCGGCCATCGTCTCGGTGACCGCGCTGCGCGACGACCAGGACAACATCATCGGCTATTTGCTGATCGGCACCGACAACACCGCGCGCAAGCAGGTCGAGGCCGAGCAGGCGGTGCTGGACCAGCGGCTGCGCGACCAGCAGTTCTACACCCGCTCGCTGATCGAATCGAATATCGACGCGCTGATGGCGACCGATCCGCGCGGCATCATCACCGACGTCAACCAGCAGATGGAATCGTTGACCGGCAGCACCCGCGACGAATTGATCGGCGCCCCGTTCAAGAATTACTTCACCGACCCCGAGCGCGCCCAGGCCGGCATCTCGCGCGTGCTGCGCGAAGGCAAGCTGACCAATTACGAGCTGACCGCGATCTCGCGCGACGGCGTCGAGACCGTGGTGTCGTTCAACGCCTCGACCTTCCACGACCGCGACCGCAAGCTGCAGGGCGTGTTCGCGGCCGCGCGCGACGTCACCGAACGCAAGCAGTTCGAGCACCGGCTGCAGGAAAACAACGTCGAACTGGAAAGCGCCAAGGCCACCGCCGAAAAGGCCAACCTGGCCAAGTCGGAATTCCTGTCGAGCATGAGCCACGAACTGCGCACGCCGCTCAACGCCGTGCTCGGCTTCGCGCAACTGATGGCGTCCGACCAGCCGCCGCCGTCCAGCACGCAGCAAAGCTCGATCGACCAGATCCTGCAGGCGGGCTGGTATCTGCTGCGGCTGATCAATGAAATCCTCGACCTGGCGATGATCGAATCGGGCAAGGTCAGCCTGTCGCGCGAGGCGATGTCGCTGACCGAAGTGCTGCTCGACTGCAAGGCCATGATGGCGCCGCAGGCGGAACAACGCGGCATCGCGCTCAACTTCCCCAGTTTCGAAAACCTGTTCTTCGTCCACGCCGACCGCACCCGGGTCAAGCAGGTGATCGTCAACCTGGTGTCGAACGCGATCAAATACAACCGCCTCGGCGGCGCCGTGACGGTCGACTGCACCCAGCGCGAGGACGGCCGCATCCGCGTCGGCGTGAGCGACACCGGCACCGGGCTGACGGCGGAGCAACTGGAGAATTTGTTCCAGCCGTTCAACCGGCTCGGCCGGGAAACCAGCGCCGAAGAGGGCACCGGCATCGGGCTGGTGGTGACCAAGCGCTTGATCGAGCTGATGGGCGGCGGCATCGGCGTCGCCAGCAAGGTCGGCGTCGGCAGCGAATTCTGGTTCGAACTGATGGCGTCCGAGGCGCCGGAGTTGCCGTCCGAAGGCGCGGCGCCGGACGACGGCGCGCCGGCGGCGGTGGACCTGGACCACGACCGGCCGCACACGCTGCTGTATGTCGAGGACAATCCCGCCAACCTGGCGCTGGTGGAGCAACTGATCGCGCGCCGCGACGACATGCGGCTGCTGACCGCCGTGACCGCGCAGCTGGGCATCCTGCTGGCCAAGCAAAACCGGCCGGACGTGATCCTGATGGACATTAATTTGCCCGGCATGAGCGGCTACGGCGCCTTGCAGGTGTTGCGCGCCGATCCGGCCACCGCGCACATCCCGGTGATCGCCTTGTCGGCCAACGCCATGCCGCGCGACATCGAAAAAGGCGTCGAGGCCGGTTTCTTCAATTACCTGACCAAACCGATCATGGTGCGCGAGTTCATGGACGCGCTCGACCTGGCGCTGCACCACGCCGCCGCGCTGCAGGCCGGCGCCGAGGCCGGGCAGTGAGTCCGGGCGCGATTTTCCCGACGCGCGGCGGCGCGGCCGCGCCCGCCGTGACGCTGGAGAATTGCGCCCGCGAACCGATCCACATCCCCGGCAGCATCCAGTCGCACGGCGCGATCCTGGTGCTCGACAGCGCTGGCACGCTGTTGTCGCACAGCGCCAACGCGGCCGCCATGCTGCGCCTGCCGCTAGTGCTCCAGACCACGCTGGACGGCATCGGCATCGACCCCGCCGTGCGCCAGCTGGTGCGCGACTGCCTGGCCGAGGTCGAGGGCGGCGAGGCGCCGCCGATCGCGCTGGAAACCATCATCGGCGACGCCCGCTTCGACTGCATCATCCACGCCCACCAGGGACTGGTCATCGTCGAATACGAACGGCGCGACGTGCCCTCGGATGCGGTGTCGGTGTTCGCGCTGAAGGCGCACGGCGCGATCGAACGGTTGCGGCGGCAGAAAACCGTGGCCGCGCTGCTGCAGTCGGCGGTGGACCAGATCCGCGTCATCACCGGCTTCGACCGCGTCATGGCCTATCGCTTCCGTCACGACGACAGCGGCGAGGTGGTGGCCGAGGCGTGCCTGGCGACGCTGGAACCCTACCTCGGCCGGCGCTATCCCGCCAGCGACATTCCGCCACAGGCGCGGCGGCTGTACGTGGTCAACACGCTGCGCCTGATCAGCGACGTCGGCTATGTCGCCTCGCCGATGGTGGGGCGGGCCGACGCGGCGCCGCTCGACATGAGCTATTGCGTGCTGCGCAGCGTCTCGCCGATCCACCTTGAATACCTGAAGAACATGGGCGTCGCCGCCTCGATGAGTATTTCCATCGTCATCAACGGCCACCTGTGGGGCCTGATCGCCTGCCACCACCAGGCGGCCCGGCAGGTGCCGTACTCGATCCGCATGGCGGCCGACGTCATGGCCCAGGTGCTGGCGGCCGAGGTGCAGGCGCTGGAAATGCGCGAACGCACCGCGCTGATCGAGCACGCCGCCGAACTACGGACGCGGGTGATGGCCTCGCTGCTGCGCGACGAGGACGCGCTGGCGGCGCTGACGCCGCACGCCGGCGAGCTCTGCCTGTCGCTCGGCGCCGGCGCCGTCATCATCGTCGACGCCGGCCGCATCCATGTGCATGGCGAGGTCGCGCCGGAGGTGGTGGCCGCGGTGCTGGACTCGCTGCCGGTGCAGGGCGCCGACATGGTGACGCGCAGCGGCCGCGACGATTGGCCCGCGCCGCAGCGCGCCGCGTGCGGCCGCTGGGTCGGCCTGCTGGCCTTGCGCTTCGACGCGGCGGCGCCGGGCTGGCTGCTGGCGCTGCGCGAGGAACAGACGGAAGCGGTGCGCTGGGCCGGCCAGCCGGGCAAGATCATCGCGCACGGCCCGCTGGGGCCGCGCCTGACGCCGCGCGGTTCGTTCGCCGAATGGCGCGAAACCGTCGTCGGCCAGGCCGAGCCGTGGCAGGCGGTGCACGCCATCATCGCGCGCCAGCTGCTGGCCGAAATGAACACCGCCTCGGTGGCACGGCACATGGTGGCCGACAAGGCGCGCTCGCAGTTGCTGGCGATGCTGGGGCACGACTTGCGCAATCCGCTGCAGACCATCACCATGGCCGCCAGCGCGCTGGAGCGGGGCGGCTCGCAGGAAATGGTCGGCCGCCGCATCAAGGCGTCCAGCGGGCGCATGGCGCGGCTGATCGCCCAGGTGATGGACATGAGCCTGATCACCGGAGGCATGCGGCTCGGCCGCAGCCGCGAGGCCTTCGACCTGGTGCCGCTGGTGACCGATCTGGTGGACGAAGTGCAGATGGCCAGGCCCGGCATCACGCTGCGCGCCGAATTGCCCGCGTGCGCCATGGTCAATGGCGACCCCGGCCGGATCGCGCAAGTGGTCGACAACCTGATCAGCAACGCCTGCCACCATGGCCAGGCCGGCGAACCGGTCCTGATCGTGCTGCTGAAGGACGCGGACGGCTTGCTGCTGGAGATCAGCAATGTGGCCGACGAGATCGACGCCGACAGCGCCCGCACCTTGTACGACCCGTTCAAGCGGAGCGGCCACCAGCAGAAGCGCAACCGGGACGGCATGGGGCTGGGGCTGTACATCGCGCAGCAGATCATGCACGAGCACGGCGGCGGCATCGCCTATGTGTACCAGCCGCCGCGCGTGGTGTTCCGGGTCCGTTTCGCGCCCGGCGCCTGACGTCGCAACCGACTTGACGCATTTGAGGTATTGTAGCGTTCCTGACAAATCTGAAAAACAAGGGGAGCCATGCTTACGACGACATCGACCCGGACCGCCGCCATCCTCGCCGCGCTGGCCGCCTCCATCGCGGCCATGCCGGCCCAGGCCGCCGCACCGATGGCCAAGTTCCAGGCGCCGGGTTTTTATCGCACCACCTTGGGCGATTTTGAAATCACCGTGCTCAACGACGGTACCATGGACTTGCCGGTTTCCAAGCTGCTCAAGCAGCCGGCCGCCAAGACCGACGCCGCGCTGGCCCGGTCGTTCGAGAAAAGCCCGCTGCAAACCTCGGTCAACGGCTTCCTGATCAACACCGGCGCCAAGCTGATCTTGATCGACGCCGGCGCCGCCAGCCTGTTCGGCCCGACCCTGGGCCAGTTGCTGGGCAACCTGAAGGCGTCCGGCTACAAGCCGGAGCAGGTCGACGAGATCTACATCAGCCACATGCACGGCGACCACGTCGGCGGTCTGGCCAGCAACGAACAGCGGGTGTTCCCGAACGCCACCGTGCGCGCCGGCAAGCTCGACGCCGATTACTATCTGAATCCGGCCAACCTGGACAAGGCCTCGGCCGAGGCCAAGGACGATTTCCAGGGGCCGATGGTGTCGATCAATCCGTATGTGAAGGCGGGCAAGTTCCAGCCCATCGTCGCCAACAGCGAGCTGGCGCCGGGCATCAAATCCTACCTCAACGGCGGGCACACGCCCGGCCACATCACCTATGTGGTCGAGAGCAAGGGACAGAAGCTGGTGTTGCTGGGCGATTTGCTGCACGTGCAGGCGGTGCAGTTCGACAATCCCGGCGTCGGCATCGCGTTCGACGAGGACAGCAAGGTCGCCATCGCCGAGCGCAAGGAAGCGTTCGCGGCGGCCGCCAAGGGCGGCTACCTGATCGGCGCGCCGCACCTGGCGTTCCCGGCGCTGGGCCACGTGCGCTCGAACGGCAAGGGTGCTTACCAGTTCGTGCCGGTCAACTACACGCAGCCGCGCTGAACCGGGGTTAGTTCCGGTTACGCCAACGCCGGGTAGTCGGTATAGCCTTCCTCGGCCGGCGCGTAGAAGGTGTCGGCATTCCACGCGTTCAGCGGCGCGTCCTGTTGCAGACGGCGCACCAGGTCCGGATTCGAGATGTAAGCCTTGCCGAACGCGATCGCGTCGGCGGCGCCGCTGTCCAGCACTTGTTGCGCGGCCTGCTTGTCCATCTTTTCATTGGCGATGTAGACGCCGCCGAATTCCTTTTTCAGCAACGGCCCCAGGCTGTCCTCGCCGACCGCTTCGCGTGCGCAGATGAAGGCGATCTTGCGCTTGCCCAGCTCGCGCGCCACGTAACCGAAGGTCGCGGCCGGGTTCGAGTCGCCCATGTCGTGCGAATCGCGGCGCGGCGCCAGGTGCATGCCGACCCGGTTCGCGCCCCACACCGCGATGCAGGCATCGGTCACTTCCAGCATCAGGCGGGCGCGGTTCTCGATCGGGCCGCCATAGTTGTCGCTGCGCTGGTTGGTTTTGTCTTGCAGGAACTGATCCAGCAGATAGCCGTTGGCGCCGTGAATTTCCACGCCGTCGAAGCCGGCCTTCTTGGCGTTTTCCGCGCCTTTTTTATAGGCGGCCACGATGCCGGCCAGCTCTTCGGTATCCAGCGCGCGCGGCACCGGATAGGCGCGCTGCGGACGCAGCAGGCTGACGTGGCCTTCGGCCGCGATCGCGCTGGCCGAGACCGGCGCGTCGCCGTTGAGGAAGCTCGGATCCGAGATGCGGCCCACATGCCACAGCTGGGCGAAGATCACGCCGCCGGCCTGGTGCACCGCCGCCGTCACCTGCTTCCAGCCTTCGACCTGCTCGTCGGACCACAGGCCCGGCGTGTCGGCATAGCCCACGCCCTGCGGCGTGACGGCGGTCGCCTCGCTCAGGATCAGGCCGGCGCTGGCGCGTTGTGCGTAGTACTTGGCCATCAGCGCGTTCGGCACGCGGGCGCCGCCCACGGCGCGGGCGCGGGTCAGCGGCGCCATGACGATACGGTTTTTCAGCGTGATGTCGCCAATGGTGATCGGGTCGAAAAGATTTGCCATGTTCAGTTTCCTATAGTTGCATTTGATCGATGAAGGCCTGGATCACAGCTTCATCACGTTTGAAATAGTTCCATTGGCCGACACGGTGCGACGTGATCAGGCCGGCCTTGAGCAAGGTGGACAGATGCGCCGACACGGTCGACTGCGACAGCTCGCAGCGGCGGTCGATCAGGCCGGCGCACACGCCCAGGCTGAGCGGATGCTGCTGGTCCGAGAAATACACCTCGGGCTCCTTCAGCCACACCAGGATCTGGCGCCGCATCGGGTTGGCGAGGGCTTTGTGTATAGCGTCTATGTCCATCTGCATGTAACGATATATAGATCGTGTTTTTCCGATTTCAATATCGTCATAATACGATACAAAAGAAAAGCGTGCTGCCGGCCGCAAAATCCTTTATGGTGTGGAATATTGTTGGAAGGCTAACGGAGAGCGTATGTCGAGTCATTATCTGGATGTGGCGATCGGCCTGTCGTACACCTTTCTGGCGGTGAGCCTGCTGTGCAGCGCCACGCGCGAAGCGATCGCGTCGCTGTTCCAGACCCGCGCCAAGGTGCTGCTCGACGGCGTGCTGACCATGCTGCATGAATCGGCGGGCAAGAAGAAAATACGCGGCATCGTGCCGTCGATCCAGCGCTTGCTGCGGCTGGACCGCGGCTTCGGACTGGACAAGCTGGGCGCGCAATCGCTGACGGCCGAAGTCATGGGCCATCCGCTGATCGTCGGCATGGCGCAGAAAGGGCGCATGCCGTCGTATATCCCCTCGGCGATCTTCGCCCGCGCCTTCATTTCGACGCTGACCGCCAGATACGGCAAGGCGCAGACCGCCGCCATGCTGCTGGCCAAAGTCGGCAACGACGGCCTGAGCCGCACTTTGCTGGCGATCATGGGGGAGGGACCGGACAACGTCGCGGCGCTGGAGGCGGCGGTGCGCATCTGGTACGACACGGTGATGGAGCGCACCAGCGGCTGGTACAAGCGGCGCTCGCAGCTGGTGCTGTTCTGCGTGGGTTTGTTCTACGCGTGCGCGATCAATATCGATGCGCTGGGATTGTCGCAGCGTTTGTGGAACGATTCCGCCGTCACGGCCGAGCTGGTCCGCAAAGCGGCCGAGGCCAAGCCGCCTCCGGCGCCGCCCGCCACGACCCCGACCCCGACCGCGCAAGCGGCGCAGGCCGGGCGCGAATTCCAGGCGGTCAAGGCGCTGCCGATCGGCTGGCCGTCGCCGCGCTTCGACGCCGCAGCGGGCAAGGGCGCCGGCGCCTTCGTGCTCGCGCTGGTGTTCGCCCTGTTCGGCTGGATCATCACCGCGTTCGCCTCGTCGCTGGGCGCGCCGTTCTGGTTCGACGGCATCGGCTGGCTGCTGGCGCTGCGCGGCAGCGGCGCCAAGCCGCCGGACACCATCCCGTCGGTGGCGCCGCTGGTGCTGCCGGGCACGCCTACTTGACCAGCCGCGCGCACCTGGACGACTGGATCGCCCGCTCGGTGATATCTCGGATCTGCCGGATGGCCTGCTGCGTGCAGGAGGCGGACGTCGTCTCGTGCGGCGCCGGCCTGGCCGACATCTGACGATATCCCACCGCGCACACGGCAAGGGCGGCGGCCACCACCACCAGCGCCCCGGCGAACCTAGACCGCATAGTGCAGCGCCAGCGCGATCACGGCCGGCAGCGTCTGGATCAGCAGGATGGTGCGCTTGACGGTGATCCCGCCCCAGACGCCCGCCACCGCCACGCAGCATAAGCCGAACACGGTGAACGCCGAAGCCGTCGCCGCGTCCGGATGAACGAAGCCGACCACCAGCGCCGCCACCAGGAAACCGTTATAGCAACCCTGGTTGGACATCGCCGGCTGCACCACATCGGCCTTCTCTTTACTCAAACCAAACACGCGGCGGCCGCGGGTCTGGAACAGCACCGTCTCCAGCAAAACGATGTACACGTGTATCAGTACCACCAAGCCGGTGACGATCTGGGCCGCTAAAAACATGGATGCTCCTGGTTGTTATTGATTTAGAAGGAACATTATGACGCGCCCCGGCCACGGCGGCAATTTTGTCATCGGCACCGGGTCGGACCGCCTGCGTGTAAACAGGCCGTGCGGGAAAACTGCAGCTTAGAAGGCCGGATTGGCGCGGGTCAGGTAATACCACTCGCTGTTGGCGCCGGCCGCCGCGTCCGGGAACAGGATGCGGCCGTCGAACTCCGCCAGCACCGGCGTGCCGTCGGCGCGGCTGCCGATCTGCTGGCCTTGCGTCACCGGATCAAAGCTCGACCATGGGCGGCTGAAGCGGTCATCGGCATGCTGCTTGTCGTAGACCGCGACCATGCTCAGCGCCTCCATCCGCTCCGGCGCGATCGGGTCCGGCGACGGCGCATCGATCAAGCCGTGGAAGGCCAGCGTGTTCATGATGGCGCGATAGGCCACCTCGGGCGCCTGCGGATCGGCGTGCTGCCCGCATTCGAGCGTCAACGCATAGCCGCCGGTGCTGCGCATGTATTCGGTGGTGCCCATGCCGTAGCGCAGCACGGTTTGCAGTTCGATGCTGCCGCGCAGGCGCCGCTGCACCCCATCGCCATAGGTGCGCAACCAGCCGTCGACGAAGCGGCGCACGCCAAGCCGGCGCGCCATCGCGCGTTCCTGCTGTTCGTGCCTGAACGGTTCCAGCGGACCATCGTTGTCGCGCGGCCCGACCATGACGAAGGGCTCGCTGTCGGCGTTGAACGAATGCAGGTCGAGCAGCACATCGTGTTGCGCCAGCAAAGGGCACAGCCAGTTGGCGATGCGGTCCTCGAAATCCTGCGGGTTGGAATTCGGGAACAGATTGCGGTTCAGATTGCGTTCGCCGGAGCGTTCGCCCTTGGCGTAGGCCAGCGGATTGGTGACCGGCACGAAGGTGACGCTGCCGTTGCGGATCAGCAGCTGACCATCGTCGAGCTCGCGCATCACGCGCTGAATCGCCTTGGTGCCGCAAGTTTCGTTGCCGTGCACGGCGCCGGTCACGATCAGTTTAATGCCGGCGCACTGGCCGCTGTACTGGTGGGATTTGAATTGGAATTTGTTGGTGTCGCTCATGCCAGGTCCTGGTCAATGGTCCGATGCGCAAGTGTAGGCGCATCGGACCCGCTAATGTTAACGCTCTGGTTCGTTACGAACTTCCGGGTCGTGCGAGAATTCGACGCCGCTTTCATCCTGGAAGTGGAGATTTATCTTCAGCGTCATCGGCGTGGTGTTGGCATCGGTGAACGTCAATTGCTTGCCGCTGACGCTGACGCTGGCGGTGCTGAATTGACCATTTTCCGTTGGCGTGACCGTCATGGGATTTTTGCTGTTAAAGACGATGTCGTTTTTGCCGCTGTCGAAAATTTGATAGTTGATGACCGTGTCTTTCTCCGTCACCCACGGGACAGTCGGCGCTGTTTCCACCTTGTAGCTGCCCGGGGTGTCGCCTGGTCGTACTTTGACAAGAACATTGATGAACGGTGTGCTTGGAATGAGTGTGCTCATGAATTTACTTTCTTCAGTGGGTGGGTGGAAAGGTAGTGCAGATAGACCGGATCGCGATAAGACATCGCTTCGAGTTGTTTTCGGGCCTGTTCGCTTTGCTGAAGCTGATCCAGGCAGGCATGCGCCTTGACCCACGGTGCCAGCACGCGGAAGTCGCTGCTTTTACCGGCCAGCGGGGACAAAATTTGGCGTACCGTATCGCATTGATGTCGCGCGTTGCCGATATCTTTCTGTTCAACGATCTCGGCTTTCAGCAATAGAGCATCGACCAAGCCATTACGGATGATCAAGTCGTTCGGCGTGGACGCGTACAGCTGTTGAAGTTTCTCCAGCGCCGGCGCCAGACTGGCATCGGCCTCGTCGTGCTGACGGTTACGCAAATGTATCGCTGCTTTACGCTGTTGCACGCTGGCCAGTACGACTTGCAGCGTCAGCTTTTTCGGTTCCAGGCGGCTTAACTCCGCGAGATTTTGCTGTAGCTTATTTAGACGCGTCATCACTTGAGCAGGATTCTCTCGTCCTTCCTCGGTCTCGATCATACGCAATTCCGCAATGTACAGGTTCCGCTGCCAGTTCCGATTGCTGTGATCGCTCTCGACTATCGTTTGTAACAGCCCGTAGGCCTGCTGCACAGCGGCGTGGCTGCCGGCCAGATCACCGCGCGCTTGCTTGAGGTCGGAGCGATGCGACCATGCGGACGCCAGTTCATTACTCCATAACGTCTCTTCGGGATTGCTGTTCTGCAGCGATTGCAATAGCGTCAGTTCGCGCTCGCTGAGCCTTTCAGCAAGGTCTAATTTGCCCAGCTGAATTTGAGCGCTGGCCTGCCATGACAGGCTGTTCGCGAGATCCGCTCCCAGGCGTTTGTTCTTGGGCGTCTGCTCGTAGGCGCGCTGTTTCAGCGCCACTGAAAGCTTGAACTCCTTTTCGGCCGCCGCCGCATCGCCGCTGCGTATCGCCACGGTGCCAAGGTTGCTATGCGCGTAGGATTGTTCCACCCACGCATCAACCGAAGCAGGAGCGAGCGCTGCTTGGCGATCGGCATATTTCAGATAGTCCTCAAAATAGCCCCGGGCCAGGATCCACTCTTTCTGATCGAGGTGGATTTGCCCAAGCCAGAAAGCGTTTTCACCGGCGCTTTTAAGCAGGAGTACGTCGTCTGGGCTATGTTGAAGCAGCTTCTGAATGATGGCTTGCGCCGCCTGCAACGCATTTTCGGCTCCGACCGGATCGGCGCGGGAAAATCGTACTTCGGAAATCAGCTGCAGCGACTTGGCGCGCTGCGCCAGCGCGATATCGCCATCATTGCCCCAGAATGGATCCGATAAATACTTCAGCGCGCGATTGCTGATGCTGTCGAGAAGATCCAGCTTGCCGATCGGACGTAACTTGTCGACGAATTCCCCAAGCATATACCCCATCAATCCCTCGGCCTCGGCCCGGTGCTGCTCCGCCACGGTTTGCGCCTTGCGCGCGGCCAAGCCCAGGCCGCCCGCGAGCAGGGCCAGGCCCATGACCACGCACAAAACCACCAGCCGCAGACGCTCGCCGCGCCGTTCGCTCTGCAGCGAGGCGCCGATGAAGGCCTGTTCCTGCGGCGAGAAGCTGAAGCCCGCCGTTTCCAGCAACCGGCGTGCCTGGTTGGTCTGGGTGCCGGACGGCAGCAGCATGTCGCGCTTGCGCTCGGATTCCTGCCAGCGCCGGGCCTGGGCGCTGATGCGGCTGCGCACTTGCAGCGCCTGGCGGTGCTCGTCGATCCACGCCACCACGCGCGGCCAGCGGCGCAGCAGGGCTTCGTGCGCGATGCCGAAGGCGGGTGCGCCGCCCTGCAGGTCGCTGACGAACAGGTGGGCGTCCACCAGCGCTTGCACCAGCTTGTTCTCGGCGTCGTTGCGCAGCGCGGTCCACGGCACGCGGCGCGAGCTGACCGTTGCTTCATCCTCCGCCACCAGCACCAGCTGCGACAGCACATGGGGCAGGGCGGCGATCTGCGTCGGCCCCAGCGCTGAAATCACCTGCTCGGCGCGGGCGCCGATCGCGCCCTCCAGGCCGCCCATCTGGTGGTAGGACGCGTGGCTCAGCTCGCCACCGGGGCTGCGCAGCCGGTACAACTCCTGCAGGCAATATTGCAGCAGCGGCAGCGTATCCGGACCGGAGCGCGCCGCGTTGATCAATACCTCGTCCAGGCCTTCGCCGCGCTCGTCGAGGGTGTAGCGCAGCTGCGCCACCTGCGCCGGGTGGCGGATGATCTGCGCGATATCGGCGCTGCCGGGGGGCGCCAGATCGAAGTGGCCGCCGCGCAGCTTCATGCTCATCAGCGCCGGATAGGCGGTCAGATGCGGGTAAAAGTCGTTGCGGCAGCCGAGGATCAGCAGCAGGCAGCCGGAGCGCGCCAGCTGGTCGAGCACGTTGATGAAGGCCGCGCGCTCCGGCTCGCCGATATGCGGCAGCCGGAACACGGCTTCGAAACGGTCGATGAACAGCAGCACCCGAATCGCCGACAGCTGCTTCTGCAATTGTTCGATCACGCCCGGCAGATCCTGCGCCAGCCGCTGCGCCAGCGCCGCCGCGCTGGTGTTGGCGAACAACAGGCGCTCGCCGAGCTCGGCGTCGAGCAGCACGCTGGCCAGGGTTTCCAGCAGCCCGGCCTGGCCCATGTCGGCGCAATCGAGCTGGACGTGGGTGGCGATCGCGATCCCGGCGTCGGCCGGCGCGGCGCCGGCCTTCAGCGCGGGAATCAGGCCGGCCTGCACCAGCGAAGTCTTGCCGGCGCCGGACGGGCCGAGCACCAGCACCATCGCGCAGGCGGCCTGGACCTGGGATACCACCACCTGCACCAGCTGGTCGACGCCGATCTTGCGGCCGAAGAAAATCGCGGCGTGCTGCTCCTCGAACGCTTCCAGGCCGCGGAACGGGGAGGCGTGCAGCCAGCTGCCGTTGCTGACGTCGTCGTCGTAGCTGAGCTCGGCCAGCAGACGGTAGCCGCGCTTGCGGATGGTTTCGATGTAGCGCGGCTCGACCGCCGAATCGTCCAGCGCGCGGCGCAGCTGGGTGATGATTTTGTGGATCGCGTTGTCGCTCGGCGAGACATCGCCCCAGCACGCTTCCAGCAATTGTTCGGCCGACACGACGACATGCGGATTGGCGCAAAGATGCAATAAAACATCCATCGCACGCGGCTCCAGCTGCCGGCTCAGACCCTCGCAACTGACGGTATTTGTTGCCGGATCAATACGCCACTGTCCAAATCGAAAGCTTTTATGGTTCACACGAATCTTCTCTGCACGATGATGAGTGCTTTGTAATCAATGACTTAGCGATCGGAAGGTTTTCCGAAGGCTGTTTCGGCAGTCTATGGTTACAGTAGTTGCACTACTGCATATTTTGGAAATCTTAACATTATGTCGAAGGAATTAAATAAACAATCTTGCGCATTGAAGATCCGGCCGATTCCTTCGCATTGGCGGCCGGCGCAGTCATCGTTCACCCCGCAGCCTTCTGGAGACCCCATGACTGTCCTGACCGGCGTAAAAGCTCCGTTCGAATTGACGCAGCACGCCATAGCAATAAAGCAACAAGGTATCGACTTCGCTATCCGCTCGTACAGCCACCAGGCCGGCAAGAATCTGTCGCTGGCCGAGGCGCGCGCGCTGACCGACGCCGGCATCCAGATCGGCGTGGTGTGGGAGACGGCCGGTCCGCACCTGAATTACTTCAGCCGGGCGCAGGGACTGGCCGATGGGGCCGCCGCCTACCTGATGGCGCAGTCGGTGATCACCCAGCCGTCCGGTTCGGCGATCTACTTCGCGGTGGACTTCAACCCGGGCGGCGACGAGATCGAGGGCGCGATCATGCGCTATTTCGAAGGGGTGAACCAGGCGTTCCAGGCCGCCTGGCCGGGCGAGTCGCAGTACCAGGTCGGCGTGTACGGCTCCGGCGCTTGTTGCGAAGCGATGATCGCGGCCGGGCTGGCGTCGCTGGGATGGCTGACGGCCCCGGCCGAATTTCTCGGCTCGCGCGACTACGCCGCCTACAGCCTGAAGCAGCTGGCCGCCGCGCTGCTGCCGGTGGACGACGGCAAAAAGATCAGCGTCGACCTGGCGCGCAACAACGAAGGCCGACCCGCCGGTCTGTTCAGGGTGCTGTAGTGGTGAAGATTCATTTTACGGAAACCCATTCGCTGAAGACGGTCAAGCCCGCCAAGACCATCTTTCTTAACAACACCGGGCGGGATGTGACGCTGAAGTTCGTCACGGCGCCGGACATGGTGCTGTCGGCCTACACCATCAGCTCCGGCATCAGCGCCGCGATCGACTGCATCCGGCTGGGCGTGATCGATTATTACTCCTGCCACAGCCAGAACTACGCGATCGCGCCGGACAGCACGGTAGTGTTGACGGTCGCCAATAATGTGCTGACGATGGCGGTGTCGCCCTGCTAAGATATGCCCGATGAATCCATCGACCACCCGCCGCAACGCCGGCCTCGACACTTTGCGCGCGCTGGCGATCGTGCTGGTGTTCATGAACCACTACATGATCTTCGTCAGCGACACGCCGACCTTCGGCTGGATGAGCGAGATCGGCTGGGCCGGCGTCGACCTGTTCTTCGCGCTCAGCGGCTATTTGATCGGCAACCAGATCCTGGGCGCGATCCGCCGCCAGCAGAGCGGACCGGAGCGCTTCTCGCTGCCGCGCTTCTACGCGCGCCGGCTGCTGCGCACCTTGCCGAATTTTTACGTGGTGCTGGCGCTGTACGCCTTGTGGCCGTATTGGCGCGGCGCCAGCGTCATGCCGCCGCTGTGGAAATTCCTCACCTTCACGCAGAATATCCACCTCAATCCGGGGACCGCGTTCTCGCACGCCTGGTCGCTGTGCGTCGAGGAACAGTTCTATCTGCTGCTGCCGGCGCTGGCGCTGCTGATCGCCGCCTGCCGCAAATCGCTGGTGTGGGCCTGGATCGCGGTGGCCGGCACGCTGACCGCCGGCATGGCGATCCGCTATTACCTGTGGACGACGCAGGTCGGGCCGGAGGAGCAGGGCGGCTATCACTACTACACCTTGATTTATTACTCGTCGCTATGCCGCTTCGACGAGCTGGTGTGCGGGGTGGCGCTGGCGCTGCTGAAGAATTACCACGCCGACGCCTGGACGCGCATCACCGCCTTCGGCAACTGGACGCTGGCCGCCGGCGCCGCCTTGCTGGCGCTGACGTGGCGTTTGCTGCTGGACGACCACTACGGCCTGACGATGACGGTGATCGGCTACCCGCTGCTGGGGCTGAGTTTCAGCCTGCTGCTGATCGCCGCGCTGAGTGACGGCTCGCTGTTGCAGCGCTACCGGGTGCCGGGCGCGGCCAGCATCGCCTTGTGGTCGTACGCGATCTACCTGACCCACAAGCAATTGTGCGTGTTGCTGCGGGTGCCGTTGCAGGCGCACGGCTGGGGACCGGACAGCTGGCCGGCGATCGCCATCATGAGCGTGGCCAGCATCGCCGCCGGCTGGGTGCTGTATCTGTTCGTGGAGACGCCGTTCATGAAGCTGCGCGACCGCTACGTGCCGAGCAACTTCGCCAAGCCGGCGCTGCCGACGGCGCTGGCGGCCTAGTTCAGGTCGATCACGTCGAAAGGCGATTGCATGCCGGCGAGGAAAGCCATCAAACTGCGCGCCCGTTCGCCGAGCTCGTCATGGCGGGTGGCGGCGATGGCCGCGCGCAGGCCGGGAAGGACTTCGGTGATGTGCGGACTGTCGTAGGCGGTGACTAGCAGCGCGGCCAGTTCGGTGGCGCGGCCGCGATTATTGCGCATGCGCTCCTCCAGCATCGCCAGCAGCGCGCGCTGCATGCGCGGCGTCGGATTGGTGATGTAGCCGAACACCAGCGGCGTATTGCCGATGGCCTCGCACAAGCGGCTTTCGATCTGGTCCGGCTTGACATCGGAAGCGATATCGAAATAGGCCCCGTTCCAGGTCGTGCGCTCGTACGGATGGCCGGGCGGGAAGGAATCGGCCGTCTCAAAGCCGAGAATGTGGCTCAGGTAGCGCAGCCATTTGAGGATAGTGGGCATCATCCCGATATTCTAGCCGGTACTCCGGGGTCAGAGCTAAAAACTGGACACGGGCTCTACCGTAACTATTGCTACGGTAGAGCCCGTGTCCAGTTTTTAGCTCTGACCCCGGATTTTTATGCTTGGGCTTCTTCGCCCAGCTTGCCGGCGCGGAAGTCTTCGACGGCGGCGAAGATCTCCGCTTGCGTGTTCATCACGAACGGGCCGTATTGCGCGATCGGCTCGTTCAGCGGCTGGCCGGCGATCAGGATCAAGCGGCTCGCTTCGGTCGCGCGGATCGTCACGCCGTCGGCGCCGGCCGTGTTGGCCAGGATCGCCATCCGGCCCGTGCCCACCGCCTTGTCACCCACCTCGACCGCGCCGCGATAAGTGAAAATGAAGGCGTTGTGGCCTTCCGGTAGCGACTGGCTGAACGTGGCGCCCGCCGGCAGATCGACGTCGATGTAGATCGGCTCCGTCACCTCGCGCTGCACCGCGCCGGCCACGCCGTGGCTGCTGCCGGCGATGACCTTGACCTTGACCCCGTCCGCCGTGCTGAACGCCGGCACCTCGTCGCCGTTGAAATCGCGATACCACGGCGCCCGCATCTTGTCCTTCGCAGGCAGGTTCAGCCACAGCTGGAAGCCTTCCATCACGCCGTCTTCCTGCTCCGGCATTTCCGAGTGGATCACGCCGCGCCCGGCCGTCATCCATTGCACGCCGCCGTTGGTCAGCAAGCCTTCATTGCCGCTGCTGTCCTTGTGACGCATGCGGCCCTCCAGCATGTAGGTCACGGTTTCGAAGCCGCGGTGCGGATGGCTGGGGAAGCCGGCGATGTAATCGTTGGCCTGGTCGCTGCCGAAGTTGTCCAGCATCAAAAACGGGTCGAGGCGGCGCTGCAGGGTCTGGGTCAATACCCGGTTGATCTTGACGCCCGCGCCGTCCATCACGGCCTGGCCCTGGATGATGCGTTCTACGCTGCGTTGGTTTTTCACTTGATCGGTCATGGTATTGCTCCTTGTTTGGTTGCGCCGCCTGTATCGATTACTTACACCAGTACGGCGTTGATTTCCGCTTCGGCCTGCGCTTGCGCCTTGGCCACCGCTTCCGGGCCCATGCCCAAGCCTTCGGCGAACACATATTGCACATCGGTCATGCCCAGGAAGCTCAGGAACATCTTGACGTGCGCCAGCTGGGTGTCGGTCGGCGCATCGCGATGCATGCCGCCACGCGACAGCGCGACGTAGACTTTTTTGCCGGTCAACAGGCCGACCGGGCCGGTCGGGCCGTATTTAAAGGTGACGCCGGCGCGGGCGATGGCGTCGAACCAGCTTTTCAGCTGCGCCGTGATGCCGAAGTTGTAGGTCGGCGCGCCGATCACGATCACGTCGGCGGCCAGCGCCTGGGCGATCAGCGCGTCATCCAATGCCACGCGGGCGGCCTGGGCGGCGGTGCGCTGGTCGGCCGGGGTGAACAGGGCTTGCAGCGTCGGCTCGTCGATCACCGGATGCGGATCGCTGGCCAGGTCGCGGCGGGTCACGACGGCGGTCGGGTTGGCGGCGTGCACTTTGGCGACGATGGCGTCGGCCAGGCGGGTCGATTCGGAACCGGTGCTGCGTGCGCTGGAATTGATTTGCAAGATGTTCATGGTGTAGCTCCTGGATGTCTGGTGAGTGCTGCGATGGAGTTATTTTAATCGTTTCAAATTCATTCCGGAAGCCGTTAGAATGGATAACATTAATCCACTGATGGAACAATCGTATGGAAATCGACCCCGGAGACCTGCTGTTATTCGCCCGCATCGTCGAATGCGGCAGTTTCAGCTTGGCGGCGGAACGGGTGCAGCTGCCGAAATCGACCGTTTCGCGCCGCATCTCGCTGTTGGAGGCCCATTTGGGCGAGCGCCTGCTCCAGCGCACCACCCGCAAGCTGGTGTTGACCGAGTTCGGCGCCAGTCTGCTGGAGCACGCGCGCAAGGTGGCCGACGAGACCGAGGCGGCCGGCGCGCTGGCGCAGCACCGGCAGTCCGCGCCGAGCGGCTTGCTGCGGGTGTCGATGCCGGCCGACTTCGCCAACGTGGCGATGAACGCGGCCTTGGCCGCCTTCATGAACCGCTATCCAGCTATTTCGCTGGAGCTGGATCTGTCGCCGCGCCGTGTCGACCTGGTGGCCGAGGGCTTCGACCTGGCGATCCGCATGGGCAACCTGCCGGACGACGCCACCCTGGCCGCGCGCCGCATCATCAATAGCGGGCTGGCGCTGTACGCCTCGCCGCTGTACACCACGCTGCGCGGCCTGCCCGAGCATCCGGACGACTTGTTCAAGCATGATCTGTTGAGCCTGCCGCCGCGCCTGAATGGCTTGATCCGCTGGAATCTTTTGCGCGGCAAGATCAGCTGGGAGCGCGAGCTGCCGGTGCGGCTGCTGGCCAATTCGCCGGAGCTGCTGATGCGCATGGCCAGCACCGGCGTCGGCATCGGCGCCTCGACCGAGGCCATCGCGCGGCCGTTCTTGCAGACAGGGGAATTGGTGCGGGTGCTGCCGGAGTGGGCCTTCCCGCATGTGACGGGCTGGGCGGTATTCCCGGGGCGGCGGCTGATGCCGGCCAAGACCCGGGTGTTCATCGAGATGCTGGAGGCGGCGTTCGATACCGGCCTGGCGGCCGGCGTCTGAACTTATTTCGGCTGCGCCATCGCTTCGCCCAGCCGCACCGGGCCGGCCGGCTGCCAGCCTGGATTGAAGCTCAGCACATCTTTCGGGAACAGCATGACGACGGTGGAGCCGAGCAGGAAACGGCCCAGTTCCTCGCCTTTTTTCAGCACGATGTTCTGGTCGGCATAGCTCCACTCGGTGACCTTGCTCAGGCGCGGCGGGTTGATCACGCCATGCCAGACCGTGGCCATGCTGCCGACGATGGTGGCGCCGACCAGGGTCATGACGAACGGGCCGTGGGCGGTGTCGAACACGCAGACCACCCGCTCGTTGCGGGCGAACAGGCCCGGAATGCCGCGCGCGGTGGTCGGGTTGACCGAGAACAGCTCGCCCGGCACATAGATCATGCGGGTCAGCCTGCCTTCGATCGGCATGTGGATGCGGTGGTAGTCGCGCGGGCTCAGGTACAGGTTGGCGAAGCTGCCGTGCTGGAATTTGGCGGCCAGCGCGGCGTCGCCGCCGACCAGCGCGGTGGTGCTGAAGCGGTGGCCCTTGGCCTGGAAGATCTGGTCGTCATCGATGGCGCCGAATTGGCTGATGCGGCCGTCGACCGGGCAGATGAAGGCGGCGTCGGCCAGCGGACGCGCGTCCGGGCGCAGCGCGCGGGTGAAGAAGTCGTTGAAGGTCTTGTAGTTGGCGATGTTGGAATCGAGCGCCTCGTCCATGTTGACGTTGTAGCGGCCGACAAACCAGCGTATCAGCGCCGTGGTCCTCGGTCCGCCCCTGGCGCCGGCGACCCAGCCGGCGAAGTTGGTCAACGCGCCCTTGGGCAGCAGATACTGGGGCAATACGGCAAGGCGATCGGACACGGTGGGCTATCCATACAAAATTAACGATCGTACATTATAGCGTTGCCATTCCAGAGATTCATGTTTTCGCGATGGCCGTTTATGAAATTGCGCTAAACACCCGCGCATACTTGTTATTTACTGAACATTTCGTATCGGCAAAGGCATAATGTCGACTCCCACTGGATTCCCATTCCCTATTCAAATGAAGACACTTCATCTGACGCAGATCGCTGCGGCTGTATTCACCCTGTGCTGGGCGGCGGGCGCGCGCGCCGATGATCTGGCGCCGAAGGAACCTGAAGCGCCGGTCATGCAGAAGATCGAGGTCAAGGGCGCCGCCGCCAGCTACGACGCGCGGCGCGACGATACCGCCAGCAAGACCGTGGTCAGCAGCGAGGAAATCCAGAAATACGGCGACACCTCGGTCAACGACGTGCTCAAACGCCTGCCCGGCATCACCATCGGCGGCGCGTCCGGCCGCAGCGGCGGCGAAATCCGCATGCGCGGCCTCGGCGCCGGCTACACCCAGATCCTGATCAACGGCGAACGCGCGCCGGCCGGCTTCGCCATCGACAGCCTGGCGCCGGACGTGATCGAACGCATCGAGGTGCTGCGCGCCGCCAGCGCCGAGTTCAGCACCCAGTCGATCGCCGGCACCATCAACATCGTGCTGAAGAAGGCGCTGAAGGCGGCGCAGCATGAAGTCAAGCTCAGCGAAGGCAAGGGCAGTCACTTCAGTTCGCCGGGCCTGAGCCTGCAAATGTCGGACAAGCTGGGCTCGACCTCCTACTCGTTCGGCGGCAACGCCTGGCGCTATATGTACAACCGCATGACGCCATCCTTCGAGGACGGCGCCGACGCCGACGGCATGCCGAATCTGCGCCGCAGCGCCACCTGGCGCGACCAGGGCCGTTCCGACGGCTTCAACCTGTCGCCGCGCATCAACTGGACGCTGGAAAACGGCGATACGCTGACCTCGCAATCGTTCTTCAACCTGAATCAGTTCGCCAGCAACAGCCATAGCCGTACCGCCACCGAGCTCGGCGCCGGCCCCGACTACGATCGCATCGACAGCACCTACAGCGCCCACAACGGCTTCGGCCGCACCGACCTGAACTGGATCCACAAGCTGGACCAGGGCGCCAAGCTGGACCTGAAGGCCGCGATCAGCGATGCCCGCAACACCAGCGATTCGCACCAGGTCGGCGGCAACGGGGGCTTGCCGGCCACGCTGTACCGCATCGTGACCTCGGAAAGCTCGGAGCAGGGTTTCAGCACCCAGGGCAAGTTTTCCCGTCCGCTGACCTTCGGCAAACCGGCCGACGGCGACGATGCCGCGCTGGAGCATGCGATCTCGCTGGGCTGGGACGCCGGCGTCACGCAACGCGACGACAGCCGCATCCAGCGCGACGCCGACCTGCCGGGCAGCGATCCGATCAACAGCGACGAAGGCTTCTCGGCCAAGGTGACGCGGCTGGCGCTGTACGGCCAGGACGAATGGAACCTGACGCCGTCGTGGTCGGTCTACACCGGCCTGCGCTGGGAAGGACTGGACACCCGCAGCGAAGGCAACACCTTCGACGCCGTGCAACAGCGCTCCAGTGTGCTGAGCCCGCTGATGCAAACCCTGATCAAGCTGCCCAACAAGAAGGACCAGCTGCGCTTGGCGCTGACCCGCACCTACAAGGCGCCGTCGACCGCCGCGCTGATTCCACGCAAATTCACCTCGACCAACAACAGCCAGACCGAACCCGACCGTCGCGGCAATCCGAACCTGAAGCCGGAACTGGCGCTGGGCCTGGACGCGTCGTTCGAACATTACTGGGGCGAGGGCGGCCTGCTCAGCGCCAGCGCCTCGGTGCGCCGCATCGAGAACTACACCCGCCAGGGCCTGCTGTACGAGGACGAACGCTGGGTCTCGACCGCGATCAACGACGGCCGCGCCGAAACCCGCGGCGTCGAGCTGGAAGCCAAGTTCCCGCTGCGCGTGCTGATGAATAACGCGCCGGCGCTGGACCTGCGCGCCAGCGTCAGCCGCAACTGGTCGCGGGTCGAAAGCGTGCCCGGCCCGGACAACCGGCTCGACCAGCAGACCCCGCTCAGCGCCACGCTCGGCATCGACTACAAGACGCGCGACAATCAACTCAGCACCGGCGGCAACTTCAGCTTCCGCAACGGCGGCCCGGCGCGCCTGAGCGCCACCCAGGGCGGCTACAGCTCGGTGCGGCGCGACCTGGACGTGTACGCGCTGTGGAAGCTCGATCCGCAGAACAATCTGCGCGTCGCCGTCTCCAACCTGCTGGCGCAGGACTACACCACCGAAACCCTGTACAACGACGCCAACGGCAGCCTGAACCGAACCAGCGTCGCCAACGGCGAAACCCAGCTGCGGGTCACGGTGGAAAAGCGTTTCTGAGGAATGGTATGATGCCGCGAAAGACCGGCGTTCCGGTCTGATCCGGGAATCCCATTGAAGATACCTAAGAGTACGCTGGAGCAGTGGCAAGTGCTGCAAGCGATCGTCGAATGCGGCGGCTACGCCCAGGCGGCCGAGGCTTTGCATCGCAGCCAGTCCTCGGTCAGCTACATGGTGGCCAAGCTGCAGGAGCAACTCGGCGTCGAGCTGCTGGAGATCGACGGCCGCCGCGCCCGCTTGACCAAGACCGGCGAGGCGCTGCTGACCAAGGCGCGCGAGCTGCTGGGCGACGCCTTCCAGCTGGAGCAGCTGGCCGGCAGCCTGGCCGAAGGCTGGGAACCGCAAGTCAGCATCGCCGTCGACAGCCTGTTTCCGGTCGAGTTGTTGGTGCAGGTGCTGCGCGACTTCGAGCCGTGGGCCAGGCACACCCGCGTCAACCTGGAGGAGACCGTGCTGTCCGGTTCCGAGGACGCGCTGCTGGAGCAGCGGGTCGACATCGCCATCGCCAGCCGCATCCCCTCCGGCTTCCTCGGCGACGCGCTGATGGATATCGAGTTCGTCGCCGTGGCCCATCCCTGCCATCCGCTGCACGCGCTGGGCCGCGAGCTGGAGGTGGACGACCTGAGCCGCAATCTGCACATCGTCGTGCGCGATTCCGGCACGCTGAATCCGCGCGATCACGGCTGGCTTAATAGCAACCAGCGCTGGAGCGTGACCAGTCCGCATACGCGGCTGGAAATGATTTGCAACGGTATCGGGTTCGGCTGGCTGGCCGAGCATAAAATCCAAAAGCAATTAGAAGAGGGCTTGTTGAAACCCTTGCCGCTGCGCGTCGGACAACGCCGCAAACTCGGCCTGTCCTTAATCGTCGCTAATCCCGAGGTGGCCGGTCCCGCCACCTGCCGGCTCGCCAACCTGATACGCAAGGTGGTCAAGGAAGGCGTGCAGATACGGCCTTTATGCGAATGAGCCCTGAGCTCATCTTATTCTAATAGTTATTCCGCCGAGCAAACCTCTGATTCGCTTCAAACAGTTGTGGAAAATATTCGCTTTTATCGCTATATTGGAATTTGTTAGCGGATATCTGGAGTATTCCTCCAAAGTTATGGTAAATTGCGGCTATCAATTCTCACACATTGTCACTTGTGGTTTTTAAATCCAACCCAACCATAAAGAAGGAAATACGATGACGACTTACCAGGAATACAAAGCAAAGATCGCCGAACTGGAAAACCTCGCCGAAACCGCCCGCAAAAATGAAATTTCGCAGGCCAAGGAAAAAGTCACGGCCATCATGCGTGAATACGGGCTGACCGTGGCCGATCTGGGCGGCGCTGCCAAGGTAAAAACCGTTAAAACCCGCGCTCCGGTGCCGACCAAGTACCGTGACGAAGCCACCGGCCAGACCTGGACCGGCCGTGGCCGCGCGCCGAAATGGCTCGAAGGCAAGGACAAGAACGATTATCTGATTAAGTAATTTTTCTGCAAAGCCGGTCGACTCGGGTTTATATTCTATAAACCGGGTGCCGGCTTTTATCTTTTCGGGACGCTATCCATGATGCGACGCCGTGCCGCAGTCTTATTCTCCGCCTTAATCTCCATATTCTCATCCGCCGCACAGGCCGCCGCGCCGCTGCATTCCACGCTCTTAAGTCCGGCCCGCGTCTGGACCGGCGAAGGGCAGCCGCACGCCGATTGGTCGGTGCTTATCGCCGACGGCAAGATCGCGGCGGTGGGCCCGGCCGATAAAATGAATATCCCGGCCGGCGCCGAGCGTATCAGTCTGCCGGACGCCACGCTGATCCCGGGATTAATGGATCTGCACTCGCATGTGCTGCTGCATCCTTATAACGAAACCTCGTGGGACGACCAGGTGTTAAAGGAGTCGGTTGAATACCGCACCTTGCTGGCCGGCCGCCACGCGGCGGCGACTTTACAGGCCGGATTCACCACCTTGCGCGATCTGGGCACCGAAGGCGCGCTGTATGCCGATGTCGCGATTAAAAAAGCGATTAACGACGGCGTGATTGCCGGCCCGCGTTTATTCATCGCCACCCGCGCCATCGTCGCCACCGGCACCTACGGACCGTCGCCGCGCGCCTACCGCGCCGACGTCGACCTGCCCAAAGGCGCGCAGGAAGCCAGCGGCATCGACGAAGTGGTGCGGGCGGTGCGCGAGCAGGGCGCGCGCGGCGCCGACTGGATCAAGGTTTACGCCGACTACCGCACCGGCGCCGACGGATCCGCCCACGCCACCTTCAGCCAGCCCGAGCTCGATGCGCTGGTGCAGGCGGCGCACGAATCGGGCCGCAAGGTCGCGGCCCACGCCAGCACCGACGAGGGCATGCGCCGCGCCACGCTGGCCGGCGTCGACAGCATCGAGCACGGCTACGGCGGCAGCGAGGCCACCTTCCGCCTGATGGCGGAACGCAAGGTCGCCTACTTTCCGACCCTCACCGCGCCCGAAGCGACCAGCGAATACTTCCAGAAATACCAGCGCGGCGACGCCGCCACGCCCTCCATGCAGGCCGCCGCGCGCGCCTTCCAGCTGGCGCGCAAGCTGGGTGTCGTCATCGGCAACGGCAGCGATGTCGGCGTGTTCGCGCACGGCAGCAACGAACGCGAACTGGAGTGGATGGTCAAGCTGGGCATGACGCCGCTGGAAGCCTTGCGCGCGGCCACCGTGGTCAACGCCGGCGTGCTCGGCCAGGACGCCGCGCTGGGCCGCATCCGCGAGGGCTACCTGGCCGATCTGGTGGCGGTGCGCGGCGATCCGACCCGCGACATCGCCGCGCTGCGCAACATCGGCCTGGTGATGAAGGGCGGAGTGATCTATCGCCGCCACAATCATGAGCCGGACTGAGCAATTTCATGCCATTATGTTGGAATGGCATCAATTCCTCTTTTTCCGCTGAATACGATACTTTTCCCCGACGGGCATTTGCCGCTGCAAGTGTTCGAAGTGCGTTATCTCGACCTGATCAAGCGCTGCATCGCGCGTGGCGAGGAGTTCGGCGTGGTGTCGCTGCTGGACGGCAGCGAAGTGCGCCTGCCGGAAAAGCACGAGACCTTGTCGGCCGCCGGCACCATGGCGCGCATCATCGACTGGACCGCGCCGCTACCGGGGCTGTTGCAGATCTCGTGCATCGGCACCACCCGCTTCCAGGTGCGCTCGGCCGAGCAGCTGAAGCACGGGCTGTGGATGGCCGAGGTGGAGGAGGTGGCCGAAGACATGGTGGTGCCGATCCCGACCGAGCAGCAGGACGTGGCCAACGCGCTCGGCGCACTGATCCGCTCCTTGCAGAAGAAACAGATCTCGACCGCCAACATGCCGCTGGCGCCGCCGTATCGTCTTGACGAGGCGGGCTGGGTCGCGAACCGCTGGTGCGAGCTGTTGCGGCTGGACCTGGAGGAAAAGCAGCGCCTGCTGCTCCAGGAGAATCCGGTGCTGCGGTTGGAACTGATCCAGGATGTGCTGAGCGACAACGGCCTGCTCGATTGAGCCGCTGGCCCCATCGCCGCGCACGCGGCTGGACCTGTGAGCGCCGCGCCGCCGCTGCTACACTCGGCCTCACCTCAACCCACCGATCCGCGCCATGTACCAGCCGAACAACTTCGCCGAAGACCGTCTCGACCTCCAGCACGGCCTGATGCGCGCCCATCCGCTGGCGACGCTGATCGTCGCCGGCGCCGAAGGCGTCAGCGCCGACCTGATCCCGTTCATGCTGTACCCCGACGAAGGTCCGGACGGCCTCGGCCTGCTGCGCGCCCACGTCGCCCGCGCCAATCCGCTGTGGCGCAAGCTGGAAGCGTCGCCGGCCTGCCTGGTGCTGTTCCAGGGGCCCGAGGCCTACATCAGCCCGGGCTGGTACGAAACCAAGCGCACCACGCACAAGGTGGTGCCGACCTGGAACTATACGATGGTGCAGGCGCGCGGCATGGCGCGCGTGGTCGACGATGCCGCCTGGCTGCGCCGCCAGCTGGACGACCTGACCTTGGCGCAGGAAGGCGGTTTGCCCGCGCCCTGGAAACCGGCCGACGCGCCGGCCGACTTCCTGGCCGCGACCATGAAGGGCATCATCGGCATCGAAATTCCGATCGACAGCTTGGTAGGGAAGTGGAAGGTCAGCCAGAACCGCAGCGTCGAGGACCAGCGCGGCGTGGTGGCGGGCTTGCGCTCGCGGGACGAAGCGGCGATGGCCGGGCTGGTGGCCGGCCGCATCACGGGCGATTAGCCGCCGTGCGCCTCGTGCGCGTCGTCCAGCGCGTGGATGCGCACCGACCACATCACGCCGGCGGCCAGCAGCACCATCGCCGCGATCTCCAGCCCGCGCGGCAGCTGGTGCCGGTAGATGAAGCCGTACAGCAGCGCGAACAGGGTCTCGAATAAAATCAGCTGGCCGGACAAGGTCAGCGGCACCTTGCGGCTGGCGACGTTCCATAGATGGTTGCCGATCACCGACGCGCCCAAGGCCAGCACCGCGTTGACGATCCAGAACACCGTCCAGTCGCGCCCGCTGGCCACGGCGCCGGCGCCGGTGACGTCGGCATGGAACACGGCCAGCGCCGCCAGCGCGATCACCAGCGCGATCAGCCCGCTCGACACGCCGTACAAGGCCGACCACTCGCCGCTGCTGAAGTGCGGATTGCGCTTCAGGTAGCGTGCGTTGTCGACCGAGTACCAGGTCCAGCACAGCAGCGCGCCGGTGGCGCAGGCGACGCCGAGCAGTTTCTGCGCCAGCGGCATGCCGTGGCCGGTGTCATGCGTGAAGACGTCGATATTGATGCAGGCGATGCCGGCCGCGACCAACAAAAGCGGCAGCGTCAGTTGCCTGAGCGGCACCGCGCCGTGATCCTTGTGGCCCATCAGCGTGACCGTGATCGGCAGCACGCCGATGATCAGCGAGGTGGCCGAGACGCCGGCCAACTGCACGCCCAGCGCGAGCAGCATGTAGTAGACGATGTTGCCCGACAGCGCATGCTTGATCATCGCGATCACGTCGTCGCGGTCGAGGCGGCGCAGCAGCGCGGGCAGGCGCGGCAGCATCAGGCCGGCGGCGATCAGGCCGTAGCAGATGTAGCGGCCGCAAGCCATCTCCAGCGGCGTGAACGCAGTCAGGAAGGCCGGCACGATGAACACCATGCCCCACATCGCTCCCGCCAGCAAACCGCATAAGACGCCGTGCCACATGGTTCAGATCCTCAGTAGAGAGTGCAGAGCCACCAGACGGCGGCCAGGTTGGCGGCGACGCTGCACCAGTAGGCGATCTGGAACGGCGTCTTGCTGGTCTTGTGGCGCAGCAGGCGTTGCGCCAGCAAGCCGCCGGGCCAGCCGCACGCCAGTCCGAGCAGCAGCAAGGTGCGCTCGGAAATGCGCTGGCGCCGGTGGATCGCGGCCGACTTGTCGACCGCATAGGTGATGAAGCACGCCACGCTGGCGACGCCGTAGAACGACGCCAGCCACAGCAACGTCAGCTGCTGTGGCGGAATCAGAAGTAGCTCAGGCCGAGCGCGGCCTTGACTTCGTCGGTGGTCCTGGCCGCCACTTCGCGCGCGCGCGAGGTGCCTTCCTTCAGCATCTGCATGATGTAGCCCTTGTCCTGCGCCAGTTCCTCGCGGCGGGCGCGGATCGGCGCCAGCATTTCCTGCAACACCAGTTCCAGCCGCTTCTTGACGATGGAATCGCCCAGGCCGCCGCGCACGTAGTGGGCCTTCATTTCTTCCAGCTTGTCCTTTTCGGGATCGAAGGCGTCCAGGTAGATGAAGGCGACGTTGCCCTCCAGATGGCCCGGGTCTTCGACGCGCAGGTGCAGCGGATCGGTGTAGACTTTTTTGACGGCGGCGGTGATCTCGGCGGCGGTGGCGCCGAGGTTGATGGTGTTGCCCAGCGACTTGCTCATCTTGGCTTTGCCGTCGGTGCCCGGCAGACGGCCGATTTCCGGCACCAGCGCCTTGCACTCGACCAGGATGTCTTTTTGCGCCAGGCGGTTGAAGCGGCGCACGATTTCGTTGGTCTGCTCGATCATCGGGATCTGGTCTTCGCCGACCGGCACGATGGCGGCCTTGAAGGCGGAGATGTCGGCCGCCTGCGAGGCGGGATAGGTCAGGAAGCCGGCCGGGATGTCGCGCTCGAAGCCGCGCAGCGCGATCTCGGTCTTGACGGTCGGGTTGCGTTCCAGGCGGGCCACGGTGACCAGGTTCAGATAGTAGAAGGTCAGCTCGGCCAGTTCCGGGATCTGCGACTGGATCAGGATGGTCGACTTGGTCGGGTCGATGCCGACCGCCAGGTAGTCCAGCGCCACTTCGACCACGTTGCGGTGGACCTTGTTGGTGTCGTCCATATTGTCGGTCAGCGCCTGGGCGTCGGCCAGCATGATGAACTGTTTGTAGTCGTGCTGGTAGGCCACGCGGTTGCGCAGGCTGCCGACGAAGTGGCCGAGGTGCAGCGGACCGGTCGGGCGGTCGCCGGTCAGGATGGTGGAACCTTTGGTCGGGACGGCGATGGTGGCCTTGACTTCGGCGGAGACTTCGGACTGTTCGGGCAAGCTCATCAGGGGTTCCTTTACGTTGCCCCGGTCCGGCGCGACGAATATAAAAAACGCCACCAGACAAGGGCGGCGTTGATAAAAATATCACATCACTATGGGTAGACAGTGGCCGCGCGCTAGGAGCGGCGCCAAATCAGGCAGGCGTGAAGTGTCATGGCAAATTTCATGCGCGTATGGTTGCAGTTCGAGGCCGGTCTGTCAAGGTTTTGAGCGGCCTCAAGGGAGAGGACAATTAAATCGGAACAAAGTTCACGCACGGCGGGTCTAACTGTCAATTCAACAGGAGACGGCCATGTCCGACAATTTCGACTCACTCACATTCTCGAACGATTTGATGCAAGGCGGATTCCCAAGGGAGCAGGCCGAGGCGCTGGCTTCCGCCATGGTCCGTCTGATTGATAGCCACCTCGTCACCAGAGCCTATCTCGACCAACGCTTGGCCGCCCTCAAAGTGGAGATATTTCAGGGAATGTTTGCTGCGATGGTGGTTCAGGCGGGTCTCATCGTGGGATTGATTAAGCTGCTTTAGCGCGGGCGCACGCTGCCGCTCAGGACGTCCGGTCGGAAGTAGCGCAGGTAGCCTTCCATGATCTGGTTCGACTTGCCCACTTTTTCCAGCATCTCGCGCAGCGCGGCCTGGTCTTCCGGCTTGAGCGCATTCGATATGTAGATGCCGCTGGCCACCCACGGCAATTCCGGTATCGGCTCCGTGCGCAGCTTGTCCTGTATGCCATCCACGCGCGGATCGCGCCGGATCGCCCCGGCCATCAAGGTCGGCCCCATGATGGTCACGTCGGCCGACCCCGCATGCAGCAGCCGCGCCACCGCCACCACATCCACCTCGGTGAACAAGCGTCCCTGCTTGCCCAGTTCATTGATCAGCGCCATATACGGCTCGCCGTAGTCGAAGCCGCGCACCACCGCCACCCGCAAGTCGCGCCGTTCCAGCAGGTCCTGTCCGCTGGTGATCGGCGCCCGGCTGCCGGCGATGGAAATCAGCATCGCCCGATGGTTGATCATCGGCACATAGGTGCCGAACTGGTCGCGCTCCGGCGTGCGCGACGCCGGCGCCAGGAGATCGGCCTGGCCGGCCTTGAACATCGCCACCTGGCGCGCGCGCGGCACCGCCGTGAAGACGAAACGGCAGCCGCTTTTGGCCGTCAGGCTGCGCAGCATGTCCGGATAAATGCCCTTGACGCGGTCGCCCTCGACGATGAAGCTGGCGCCGTTGGCCGACACCGGCACCGCGATGGGGCGCGAGCACAGGCCCGCCTGGGCCGTGCCGCCGAGGACCAGCCCGAACACGGCCAGCGCCGCCATGACATGACGCCGCATCACGATTTCTCCGCCGTCAGATGATGGCTGTTGAAGTAGCGCCTGGCCACGAAGATCGCCGCCACCTGCATCGCCGCGCACAGGAAGAAGGTGCTGCCGATGCGCCAGTCGTTGGCGGGCAGGTGGCTGACCTCGCCCAGGATCGCCGAGCCCAGCAGCGGCATGAAGATCACGCCGATGCTGCTGATCGATTGCAGCGATCCCATCAGCTCACCCTGTTCGTTCGGCGGCGACGACTTGGAAATAATCCCCTGCAACGCCGGTCCGATGGCGAACGACAGCACATTGCACATGATCAGCACATACATCATCCATCCGTGCGTGGCCAGACCGTACAGCAGATAGGTGACGCCGCCCGACACCAGTCCCAGCATCGACAGCCGCACCTCGCCGAAGCGCTTGATCAGCCAGCCCAGCAAGCCGGCCTGCACCACCGCCGCCGTCAGGCCGACGCAGAACAGCGCCGCGCCGTTCTGCCCCGGCGTCCAGTTGAAGCGGAAGCTGGTGTACAGCACCCAGGTGGTTTGCAACATCATCTGCGCGCAGGTGACCAGCGCGAAGGTGACGATCAGGCCGCGGATATCGGTGCGGCGGCCAAGCTTGATCAGCGCCGTGAACGGATTGATCTTGGCGATGCTGAACGGCTTGCGCCCCGACGCCGGCAGCGATTCCGGCACGCAGAAGTAACCGTAGGCGAAATTGGCGGCCGACAGCGCGCCGGCCACGTAAAACGGCAGGTGCAGGTCGACGCTGCCCAGCAGCCCGCCCAGCATCGGACCGCAGATGAAGCCCAGGCCGAAGGCGGCGCCGACCTTGCCGAAGCTCTTGGCGCGGTTGTCCGGAGTCGAGATGTCGGACGCATAGGCCGACGCCACCGACATGCTGGCCGACGACATGCCGCCGATCACGCGGCCGATGAACAGGCAGGCCAGGTTCGGCGCCCAGGCCGTGGTCAGGAAATTGACGCACATGCCGGCCATCGAATACAGCAGCACCGGGCGGCGCCCGACGCGGTCGCTGATCGCGCCCAGCATCGGCATGAAGATGAATTGCATCAGCCCGAACACCGCGCTCATGATGCCGTACCAGTAGGCCTGGTTCTCGCGCGAGCCGGTGAACTCGCCGACCAGCACCGGCAGCACCGGCACGATCAGGCCGATGCCCAGCATGTCGATGAAGACGCAGATCAGGACGAAGTTCAGGTTGCCGGTGGATGCGACGGGTAGGGCGGGGGCCGCGGATGCGGCGGAATCGGGTGTACTCATGAGAACTCAAAAAGGTGGATCAGGGCGCGGCCGTGCTGGCGGCCCATTCGGCGATGAAGCTGTCGCGGAACGCGGTCAGCTCATGCAGCCGCGACTCGGCGATGCGGCGCCCGGCGGCGGTCTGCATCTTGCCGGGCAGGGTGGCCAGCTTGGTGTCGATATGGTCGAGCGCGTAGGCCTTGTCGTCGAGGTCGCGGTGCAGCGCCATCGGATCGTCGTCGTGCGCCAGCGCGCTGCCCATGCGGCCGGCGATGTAGAACAGCCGCGCCAGGCCGACCGCGCCGAGCGCGTCGAGGCGGTCGGCGTCCTGCACGATCTTCGCTTCGATGGTTTCGGGCCGGATGGCGGCGGAAAAACTGTGGCTCTCGATGGCGTGCGCGACGGCGGCCAGCTTGTTCGGCGGAAAATCGAGCTCCGCCAGCTGGCGGCTGGCCAGCAGCGCCGCCTTGCGCGAGGCCAGGTGGCGTTCCGGATCGTTCTTGGGCAGGTTGACCAAGTCGTGCAGGTAGCAGCCCGCCAGCACGACCAGCGCGTCGGCCTCGGGATAGTCGTCCAGCAGCAGCGTGGCGTTGCGCCAGACGCGGTGCAGATGGTTGGTATCGTGCGCGCCGTCGTCTCCGAGGGCGGCGCTGGCCAGGGCGATCAATCGCGGGTGCCAGCTGCTCAACAAACTATTCATCATTCTCCCGTGATGTTCCGACTATGCTTGCTAAATCATACAGCGTACGGTCCCGCTTGTGCAGGGGAACTTATGGCCTAGTCCCGCCGCTTATTGTGCAATATGCATGACATTAAAAACAAGCTGATTATTGCATTAAGTTTATTTGTTGCCGCATCGCATTTAGTTGCTGCACTCCATCTTTACTTAAGGTAACATTACGGACAGTCACTTTAGCAATGAAAGAAAACCATGTCTAGTAATGTGAGCGAACTGCACGCAACCTCCCCAGCCGGCGAGTACCTCGCCTTCACCCTGGGCCAGGAAGAATACGGCATCGATATTCAAAAAGTCAGCGAAATCCGCAGCTACGAAACCCCGACCCGGATCGCCAACGCGCCGGAGTTCGTCAAGGGCGTCGTCAACCTGCGCGGCATCATCGTGCCGATCGTCGACATGCGCATCAAGTTCAACCTGGGCACGCCGTCGTACGACCAGTTCACCGTGGTCATCATCCTCAACATCGGCCACCGCGTGGTCGGCATGGTGGTGGACCGCGTCTCGGACGTGACCACGTTGTTGCCGGAACAGATCAAGCCGGCACCGGAAATCGGCTCGGCATTGAATACCGACCACATTGTCGGCCTGGGCACGCTGGATGAGCGTATGCTGATCCTGATCGATATCGACAAGCTGATGTCCAGCGCCGATATGGGCCTGATCGAAAACACCGCGCTGGCGGCGTAAACGTCCGACCGCGCCGGGCGCGACCCGATGCTGCTCCCCGTATTTTTTGTTTTTGCTTCCAAAGGAAAAGAATGAACATGTTGGCGAATATCAGTATCGGCAAGCGCCTGGCCCTGGGTTTCACCATCATCCTGGCGTTCGCCATGCTGATCACCGGGATCAGCGTCTGGCGCCTGCAGGGCGTGGCCACGGCCACGCGCGACATGATGCAGGTGCCGCTGGCCAAGGAGCGCATGATCTCCGACTGGTACGGCAAGGTCGATAGCGGTATCCGCCGCACCACCGCCATCGCGCGCAGCAGCGACGCCACGCTGGGCGCCTTCTTCGCCGAGGAATCCAAGGCTTCCTCCGCCATCTCTTCCGAGCTGCAGAAAAAAGTCGAAGCGCTGATCGCTCCCGACGACGTCGAGGAAAAGGCGCTGTTCACCCGCATCGGCGAGCAGCGCAAGGTGTACCTGTCGTCGCGCGACCAGGTGGCCAAGCTGAAGGCGGCGGGCGAACTGGAACAGGCCGAGAAAATTTTCGAGACCGTTTTCCGTCCCGGCACGGCCAGCTATCAAGCGCTGATGGTCGACCTGCTCAAGCTGCAGCGTACCCGCATCGACGCCACCGCCGCGCATATCGACGAAGTCGCCGCCAGCAGCCGTAATCTGTTGTACGTACTGGCCGGGTTGGTGCTGGCGTTCGGCGCGACATGTGCGTGGATGCTCACCACCGGCATCACCGGTCCGCTGCGCGAAGCGGTCAGTGCCGCCCGCCGCGTCGCCGGCGGCGACCTGACCGGCCATATCGACGACAGCGCCAAGGACGAAACCGGCCAGCTGCTGTCGGCGCTGAAGGACATGAACGCCAGCCTGCTCGGCATCGTCACCGAAGTCCGCAGCGGCACCGACCACATCACCACCTCGTCGAGCGAAATCGCGGCGGGCAACCAGGACCTGTCGCGCCGCACCGAGCAGCAAGCCGGCGCGCTGGAGGAAACCGCATCGTCGATGGAGGAATTGACGTCGGCCGTGCGCCACAACGCCGACAACGCGCGCCAGGCCAACCAGCTGGCGGCATCGGCGGCGCAGGTCGCGGTCAAGGGCGGTGAAGTGGTGGCGCAGGTGGTCGGCACCATGGATTCGATCAACCAGTCTTCGCGCAAGATCGTCGATATTATTTCGGTCATCGACGGTATCGCCTTCCAGACCAATATCCTGGCGTTGAACGCGGCGGTGGAAGCGGCGCGCGCCGGTGAACAGGGTCGCGGCTTCGCGGTCGTGGCGTCGGAAGTGCGCAACCTGGCGCAGCGTTCCGCGTCGGCGGCGAAAGAGATCAAGCAGCTGATCGGCGATTCGGTGGACAAGGTCAACCAGGGCAGCAAGCTGGTGGCCGACGCCGGCACCACGATGGACGAAATCGTCAGCAGCGTGCACCGCGTCAGCGACATCATCACCGAGATCACCGCCGCCAGCAGCGAGCAGAGCGCCGGCATCAACGAAGTCAATCAGGCCATCGGCTCGATGGACGCGGTGACGCAGCAGAATGCGGCCTTGGTGGAGCAGGCGGCCGCCGCCGCCGAGTCGATGCAGCAGCAGGCTGCGGCGCTGGCGCAGGCGGTCAGTGTGTTCAAGGTGGACGATACGTTGCGCTTGACGCAGTCGCGCGCTCCGGCGCGTCCCGCCATCGCGGCGCGGCCCAAGCTGCGCCTGGCCAGCCGGGCCTAAGATTGATCGATCGCCTGTTGCGACAGGCGGTCCGCGTCGCCGTTGCGGTGACGCGGCACCCAGCGCAGGCTGACCTGGCCCAGCGCCGCCATCAACGCCACCGTCCGCGCGCGATGCGCCTCCAGTCCCTTCGCGCCGCGACCGGCGGCGATCGCCTGCACGCTCAGGTTGACATCGTTGACCACCACCTGGCTGTCGCCATACACCACTAGTCCTGTTGCGCCATTCTGCGCCGCCGATTCCAGCAACGCGGCGAGGGCGAGGTATTCCGCCTCGCTGCTGTTGCCGTGACCGGCGCGGCGGCTGATCTCGATGCGTTCGCCGGCCGGTCCGCACAGCAGCGCGCCGATGCCGATCTGTCCCGGGTTCGGCGTCGCGGAACCGTCGAACCAGCCGCGCCACGCGGTGGCGTCGGGTTGCATGCGCGCCTTGCGCAAGGCCAGTTGCTGCGCTTTCTCTTCGGTTTTCGCCACGCGCCTGGCGTGATCGCCCAGGCGCAGTTGCTCGCGTTCCGCCAGCAGCAGCGGCAAGCCTTGGGTGCCCGCCGCTTGCGTCAGCACCTGACGCAGCGCCTCGCCCTCGGTGACGCCGTTGCGCGTCGCCAGACGACGAGCGGCCACGCGCTCGCCTTTGTAGGCGGCCGTGGCCAATACTTCAAACCCGGTTTCGCTCATCGATGCGCGGCTCAGTCGCGGCGGCGGTTGTCGGGATGACGGTCGGCGCGGTTCGGTACGCCGTCGCCATCGCGGTCACGGTCGTAGCGGTTCGGCACGCCGTCATGGTCCTTGTCGCCGTAGCCGCGGTGATCGCCCCGGTTGTCGTGACGGTCGTAGCGGTTCGGGACGCCGTCATGATCGCGGTCGCCGTTCGGCCCACGGTCCCAGCGCGCTTCCTGGCGGTACCAGCGGCCGTCACGCTGCTCCCAGCGCGGCTGCATGTAGACGTAGCCAGGGCGGGCGGTGACCCAGGTGCCGCCGATCCAGTGGTGGCGGTTGCCGCGCCAATCCCAATAGCCCGGCGCCCAGACGTAGCCGTGGCGCGGCGCGGGTACGCGTTCATAGCGTGGCGGCGGCGGGGCGTCGCGGATAACCACGCTGACGCCGACTTGCGCGGATGCGATGGCTGGGGCGAAAGCTGCGGCGCTCAGTGCGAGCATGGCGGCGGCGTAAAGAGTGTGCGTGCGCTTGATCATGATGGTGTCCTCCGTGTTTATCTGCGTCTTGTTGCAACGCTTGGATGAACTATATCAAGCAGGGTAAAGGCTTGCTTTGAATGATGCAACTTTTTACATATGACACAAACATGTTCGGCGCTGTGTACGCAGGCGAACAGACGGTGTGCGGGAGGAGGGGAGGTCGAACGGGGTGAAGCGAGGCTTCGCCTGTTACGCGGCGGTGGTGACGGGCGTACAGGCGAAGGCGTTACGGGTGCTCAAATTTTGCTCACGGATGGAGTGGAGGCCATCGCGCTGCGCTCGGCGTTCAGCGATTGTTGTTTCTCTTCGGCGGTCATGCGTTTGGCGCTGACCACGACGACATGCATGTTCTGCGCGGCGGCCGGTGCGGTCATCGCGGCTGCGGCGGTGATTGGCGCGGCGGTGTCGGCGGCGGAGTGATCCAGCGCGTAGTTGGCGGCGCAGGCCAGGCCCAGGGTGATGACAAACAGGGCTTCGAAGTTTTTCAGGACGTTCATTTTGCTTCCTTTCGGTGGTTGAAGTGTGTTTCGATGTGCTCACTTTATGCAAAGCCCCGTCAAGCCGCCATCGGATTGCGACGAGCCGCGTTTTTGAGCACCCGAAATGCAAATCGGCGCGACGAAGCCGCTGATGAGCGGGGGCTTTTCCTTGCCCCTCTGCTAAGCGGAGTCATACATCGATACCAGCGCGAGGGGCATATGCCGCGATTCATCACTACGATTCTGCAAGCTTGGGCCGACCGCCGGCGCGCCCGCCGCCGCCAGGCCAACCTGCGCGCCGGCGCGCGTGGCAAGCCCGTGATGTCGCTGGTGCCAACCCGCCGAGACGCCGGCGCCGGCCGACGCAGCTCTACCGTCGATGCCGCCGACGGCCGCGGCGCTACCGTCAATGCCGCCGGCGGCCGCAGCGCTACCGTCAATGCCGCCGACGGCCGCAGCTCTACCGTCGATGCCGCCGACGGCAGCGGTCCCGCCATCGCCGCCGCGAGCGCCCGGCCGGGCGGAGCCGGGGCAGGGGCCGATCACGCCGTGCGCGCTGGCGCGGGACGTTTATCCCGCCGTGGCATCTGGATCGCCGTCGCGGGCGTCGCGTTCACGTTGGGCGGCGGCGCGCTGATCGCCGGCCACGCCAGGCATCTGGCCGCCGCCAGCGTCAGCACGCCGCAGGACGCCGCCAACATCCGCGCCGCCAACGCCTACCAATCCGTCCTGCCGGGCATCGCCTTCACGGTGCCGACGCAAGCCGGCATCCACGCCAGCCTGCACTCCGGCGGCGCGTTGCTGATCGCCGCTGGCATGCAAGCCTCGCCACCGGTGCGGGTCGACCTGTGCAGCCAGATGCGCAGCCCAACCGACACCAGGCTGCTGCCGCTGCGGATCGGCTACCGCTTCAACGACGTCAAGCGCTGGGTAGCGCGCAATCAGGAATCGAACGTGCAGACCGCGCTGCGCAATGTGCTGCTGGTGGCAGACCGCAGCGCCGGCGCCGACGCCATGCCGGAGGTGCAGATCGAAGGCACGGCGCGCGCCGACTTCAACGACCCGATGAGCGAACCGCTGCAACTGAGCTGGCGCAGCGCGCAAGCCGACGTACGCTGGCTGAGCGACGCCAGCTTCGGCCAGATCGAGCAGGGCGCGAGCGGCCAGGTCGCGATGCGCCAGCAGGGTTGGCTGTTGTGGGGCGCCGCCTCCGCGCTGCGCATCGAACGCCGCGCCAACGTCATGTGCCCGCAAGGCGGCGAATTGGTGGTGCAAATGTACCGCGCGGCCGCGCCGACGACCATCGCCAACGCGGCCGCTCTCGGCGCCACGCTCCCCGCCGCCACCGTAGCCACCTCCGGCCCTGCGTCCGCGACGCTCGCCCCCAACGCCACTGTCGCCGCCCCCGCTTCCGGAGCCGCGACCGCCGCCACGACTGTCGCCGCCCTCGCTTCCGGAGCCGCGACCGCTACCGCCGCCTACGCCCGGGTCGCGCCCGACGGCTTTGGACCGGCTGCCTCGTCTCCCGCGCTGGTGACGGCATTCCCGGCGCGTGGCCGCGCCGTCGCGACCTATCTGACGCCTGGCCAGTACCAGGTGCCGGCCGCCGCGCCGAGCGCGCTGGAGGACCAATCGCTGTTCCAGGATCTGCAAGCCAAGGGCCTGGTGCGCCTGAACGCCGCCGGCGCCATCGAACTCGCACCGCGCGACCTGCCGCAATGGCAAGCCGCCGGCGCCTCGGAGCGGATCGCGGAGCTGGACGGCTGGAAGCAGGTCAAATCCGGTCCCGCCACGCAGAAGCTGTTCAAGCGCTTGTACTACCAAGCCGACGGCGCCTACGTCCGCCAGCAGATCGACATCTACAACAGCGAACGCCGGCTGCTGGCCTGGCGCGTCAAAGCGCCCGCCGGGCTGGTGCTGGACTGGAGCGCCACGACCGGCGGCACCGCACCGCCGGCGCCGGCCATCGCCGACCGCGCCGCCCCGTCGGCCGCCGCAATCACGCCGCAGCGGCCCGCCTTTTCCAGCCGTGCCGCGTCTTCGGCCGCAGGCGATGCGCCGGTGATGGTAGCGACCACCAGCCAGATGCCGGTCGCCGCCTCGCGGCTGTTCGCATCGCTGCCGCAGGGCTGGCAGCCATGGACGCGCGTAGCGCGCTGGCCGCAAGCGAGCGACGACCAAAGCAGCCGACCCGTCGTGCACCTGAACCTGGCCCTGCCACGCCCCGCCGCCGGCGGTGAAGTGATGCAAATGATGGTGGCCGGCCGCGTAGGCAGCGGCATCGTCGGCGCCAGCGCGCAGTTCGCCCCAGCCTGCACCGGCCGCGCCTGCGCCACCGCCGCCGAGGTCCAACAACTAACGCTCACACTGCAAGCCGGCACGCGCAGCGTGCAACTCGACGTGCAGCCACTGGACTTCAACGCACCCGAAGACCAAAAATACCGCCACCTGCGCCTCGCCGCCGGCCGCCTGGCCTGGCACCCGCTGGCACTGACCGATAGCTCAACCAGCCCGCCGCGCACCGCCGCCAATGCCTCCACATCGACGCCAGTGCAACTGACCGACCGCAACGGCACCATCCTCTGGTCCGACGGCGCCCCCAGCGACTCCGCCATCGAAGCCGGCCTCGCGCCACTGCTCGGCATCAGCCCCGATCACAGCAACAGCATCGCCGGCATGCTGACCCGCCTGCCCGCATCCGGCAAAGCCACCACCGCCAAGCTCACACTGGACCTGCCACTGCAAGCACTAGGCCAACGCGTACTGGAATGCGTCGGCATGCGCCATGGCCGCTGGACCGACGGCAAATGCAGCGGCGGCCAAACCGCACCGGACGGCCGCCACGCCGGCCTGGTGATCCTGGACACCGAAACCGGCGACATCCTGGCCGCAGCCGGCGCCGGCACGGGAGAAGTCAACAGCGCCAACTGGGCCGAAGTACGCGACTTCGACCGCACCAGTCCCGCCCGCAGCCCGCTGCGCCTGCCCGCCCTGCAGCACGACGGAGGCGCCCACCAAAGCCCCGGCTCGACCTTCAAGGTGGTCAGCGCCCTCGGATTGGAGATGGCCGCCCAAAGCGATCCCCAGATCGACGCACTGCTAGGCGGCATGCCGCTGCCCGCCATCAACCGCATGGCGCAGCAACGCGGCTTCGGCTTCCAGACCGACGCCGCCAGCTACCCGATGAACCCGCGCCTGGCCCACATCACCAACTACCGCGAGCAAAGCCTGGACCGCCGCGCGCAGGAAGGCCGGCTCGGGCTGGCGCAAGCGCTGACCTACAGCCTCAATACCTGGTTCGCCTGGTCCAGCGAATTGAGCGACCATAGCCTGTTCGGCCGCGCCGACGGCGGCGCCCCGGACCTGCAAGCGCTGGACGCCGACGCCCTCGATGCCGTGCGGCCCATCGTCGCCGCCGCGCACCGCCTCGGCTTCGAACAGGCGCTGCGCCTGGACGGCGGCCTGCTGCCGGCCGATTACAACTGGCGCAGCTGGGACGCGCTGCAAGCCACGCCGGCCCACATGGACCCGATCCACACCCGCCACGAACTGCGCCAGATGGCGATCGGCCTGCGCATGCAAGTGACGCCGTTGCAAATGGCCCTGGCCTCGGCGGCGGTCGGGCAGGGCAAGGTGGTGGCGCCGCGCATGCTGCTCACGCTGGATCACGACGACAGCGTCGTGCCGGCCATGAAACCGGTCGGCATCCGCCTCGACCGCATCAGGGCCGGCATGAAAGGCGTGGTCGATGTCGGCACCGGCGCCGGCGCGTTCGGCGGCGCGGCGCTGGCGAGCGTGCGTCCCGGCTTGTACGGCAAGACCGGCACCGCGCCCAGCGGCGAGGACACGGCCACCGTCTGGTTCACCGGCTGGCTGGAGGCCGGCAGCCTGCCCGGCCAGACGCACCGGCTGGCGATGGCGGTCTTCGTCAGCCACTCGGCCACCACCGGCGGCGAACATGCGGCGCCGGTGGTGGCGGCGATGCTGTCCACGCTGGCGTCGCAGAACCGCGAACAGAAGGGGAAATAGGCTTGTAAACGGGATAATGGAATCGTTCGATTTATGGCATTATTTTGTAGTATCGCCATGCTGCGGTTTATTTTCGTTTTCATCACTTACAGGACTTTATGCGCTTGCCAGGAACCCGGTATCAGGAGCACGGCTGGGAACAAGTGCGCAAGCTGCTGGGACTCTGCTCGCTGCAGGCGTTCCGGCGGATTGAGATGCACCAGGTGCTCGACCCCGGGCAGCACGCGCCGCTGCTCGACAGTTATACCGATGCGGTAGCGGCGGCGCTGCGCGCGAACGCGCGCTCGGCGCGCGCCGAGGCGGAGGGCAACAGCTACGGCGAGAGTGTCTACGAGCTGTCGCTTGGCCTGCTGTTCGAATTGCAGGCGCAGCCGGCTTTCTGGCAAGCCTTCGCGGCCGCCGTCGCCAGCGAGCACGCGCGCAGCGGCGCCTTCTGGCTGGACGCCGCTGCCGAAGGCGTGATGCGCAAGAAGGTCAACGACATGTTCGCCACGCTGCGCGACAAGGTCGATGCCGACAACTACATCGTCGCCACGGGCCGTGACTGTTCGCCGAATAAAATCTACACCTATCGCATGCTGGACACGGCATATCGCGAGATCTCGGCCATGTTCACGGCATGGGAGCAGCACGCCGCGCAGGTCGGCGCGATATTGGGCCGTCCGCTGGCCGGCAGCCCGATCGAGGTGCGGCAGATGAAGTCCATCTCTGGCTGCCGGGCCGAGTGGATCATCCGCTGGAGCGAAACGCAGGAATTGTTCGGCGGTTCACCGGGGCCGCTGCACACCAGGTCCAAGCGCTTCGCCAGCCTGAAAAACAATCCGGACAAGATTGCGGCGATGTTGACCGAAATCGGCGATTATGAGGAACTGTCGTCGAATATGGACCGTGCCGACGACTGGCAGGGCGATGCCGGCGAGGCGGTGCTGTGGCTGGAAGACTACTGGCGCGTGATCGGCGAATCCGACGTTGCCGAGTCGGGGGAGGACGACCGTATCCTCGCCGCGCCGGTCCCGGACGAATTCGAAGCAGGCGAGGAAGAGGCCGACCCGGTGGCGGAGCAGGGCGACGGCGCCGACGACGCGCAGCTGGCGGCGGAGTGCCAACGCGCGGACACGCTTTCGCTGCCCCTCCGCTATATGGAAATGGCCCGTGCGGCGCAGGAATCCGGCAGTTGGACCTTGCGCATGTTGCGGGAAGAATCGCTGCCGATCCGGCTGGCGGTGTACCACAAGCTGCTGGGCGCGTCCGACGATACTTATCCGGACGCCTGGCTGGACCCGGCCACCGGCGAGCTGCCGACCTTGCAGCAGTTGGCGGCGCTGGATGAGATTTCGATGCCGACGCTGCGCAAGCGCCGCAATGAAGCAATCGCCAAGCTGTATGCGGCCAACACCGCGTCGGCGCAATGAAGGAGAACGAATTGAAATCAGCACAAGATGAGCAAGGCGCGAATGCGCTGGATGCCTTGGATGCGCGCTTGCGCGAACGCGCGTTGCTGGCCCGCGCCGTGCCGGGCGATCGCCTGATGCTGGCCGACGCCACGCTGCTTGCGGCGCTGGATGGCACGCGCGTGCTGACGCCGAACGAGCGCCAGGCGCTGTCGGCGTCGCCGTTGACGCTGCGCCGTTTCCGCCGGCTGTCGCTGGAGCGCCATGCGGCGGCGCGGCCGCACGCGCACGCGGCGGCCAACGATCCGGTGTGGACCGGCAGCCGGGGCATGCTGCGCGCTGCCGCCACGGCGACGGCGCTGGAGTCGCTGCTGACCGATGATGGTTTCTGGACTTTGCATTTCCTGCCGCAGGGCGGGGGCTGGCAGGTGATCCTGAGTTTGTCGGTGGAGGCGCCGTTCGCGGCGCGTCTGTTGAGCGGGCAGCCGCAGTTGCGGGTGATTGACGGCGGTGGCGCGATCGTGTTGCAGGGCCGTCTTGATGCGGACGGCGAGTGTGAACGCGCGTGGCCCTTCGCCAATGCGCCTGCGGAGCACTTCCAGCTGTATGGCGCCGGCTTTGCCGTCGAGCCGGTGGTGTCCTAGATTATGGGATTGTTCACCCGGCGCCGCAAACAGGCCACCGATACCGGCGGCTTGGGAGTCGATCTGATCGCGCTTCGGCTGGATCAGGGGGATGTCGCGCCGGCGCATAGCACGGTGGTGGTCTTCAACGCGGCCGGGCATGCGCGGCGTGCGGCTGCGGGGAAGGTGGTTGGCGAGCAGGGTGAGTCGGTGTTTTGTTTTCATCCGGGGCCGTACTCGGTGGATTTGGTGCCGTTCATCGCCGCGCCGGAGTGGGGGCTGCGGTTGCGCTTCGTGATCGATGCGGCCAATCCGCGCGTGTCGCAGCAGCGCTTCGATTTGTATTTGTACAGCGAGACGGCGGGGCGCCTGGCGCTGGCCGATTTTGGCGCGGCGGTCGAGATGGCGCTCCAGGCGGAATTGGCGCAGGGCGCGCTGGAACTGCCGCCATGCACGTCGCTGGAAGAATGGCACGCTTTCCGCGCTGGTTTGAATCAGCTGATGTACACGCGCTATGGCGTCACGGTCGACGACTGCGTGCCGGTCGATCTGGGCGAGCGGGTGGACTTCGCCGACGTGCTGAAAACACGCGCCCAACGGGCAGCCGAAGCCGAAGCGGCAGCCATCGCGGCCAGCGCCGCCAAAGCGGCCACCACCGCCGCCGCACCGCCCGCCGCCGAGCGAGCCATCGTCTCCTCCGCCGCCGGCGCGCCCGTGCGCGTCGCCACGCCTTCCTCTGCCGCTGGCGAGTTCGCGCTCGCCGCCGCGACTCACACGCTTTCCGGCCCGCTGCCACCTGCCGCAGCAACGCCGGTGTCTGCCGCCGTGCCGACATCCTTTGCCGCTGCACCGCTGGGGACCGTGCCGCCGCTCGATGCCGCACCGTTGGGGACTGTCGTTTCGGCGCTAGCTGCCGCATCGCTGACCGCCACCACGCCGCTGCTCGCCGTCGCCGCCGCAGCTGCGCCGCCGTCCGCCGCCGCGTCGCCACCCGACGTCGCCGCCGCAGCAGCAGCGCCGTCCGCCGCTGCGCCGCTGCCCGCTGTCGCCGCGCTGCACGGCGCTGGTTCGCCGCCGTCGTCCGCGGCGCCACTGTCCACCGCGCAGCAAGACGCCCGCGCGCTGCGCCGCCTGTTCCTCGAACTGCCGGCCCTGAGCAGCGAGCTGCGGCTGCTTATCCTGCCAGCCGGCCTGCCGACCTTCCAACAGCACCAAGCCCTGTTGCTGCGCCTCGGCATGGCCACCCTGAACATCAACACCATGCCCGCGCTGGCCTGGGCCGCCCCCGACCAGCCACTGGCGGCGGAAGACCAAACCCGCCGCGCCGCCCAAACCCTGACCGCCCAAGCCGCGCTGGACGAAGCCTGGTCCCTGCTAGCCCGTCTTCAGCTGGCGGACCCGGAACAATGGCCCCACCTGCTCGACGAAGCCGACCGCATCTGCGCCAACCTCGAAACCGGCCTGTCGCTGCGCCGCCAGCCACACCTCCCCCGCACGGAACCATCGCTATGACCACACTCTCGATCACCGCCGTGCCGACCAACGCCGAATGCCGCTGCATCCTGGCCGACGGCCGCATCCTCACCATCACCGCCAGCCGTCGCCCGCGCGCCAACCGCGCCGACGTCAAATGCACAGTGCCCGGCGCCCCGGCCATCGCCGAACGGATGCAGGAAGTGGTCCGCCTCGCACGCCACACCGAAGTCCGCTTCGACAGCCGCGACCAGGTCGTCCTCAGCATGGACATCACCCCGCCGATCGAAGACCGCGAATGGGAATTCGCCGCCGTCATGGCCGACCGCATGGTGCGCGGCCTGCAAGCCATCCCACGCAAGCCGTTGTACGCGCAAGGCCGCTCCGACGCCTGGCACCTCGGCCGCGTCGACGGCGAATTGAACACCGCCCCCCCGACCTCCGAAGCGCTGCTGATTACCCACCTCGGCGCGCTGAGCGGCCACGCCGACCCTTCGGCCTCCGTGTCCACCGTGCGCACCTGGTTCCCGCTGCACAGCGGCGGCATCAACGACAGCCTGGGCTGGGTCGAAGTCAGCGTGTTCCCGATTGAAGCCGATCCCGTAACGGTCAACGAATCGGCCAACGCCACCCACACCGCCGCCGCCAACAGCGAAGAAGACACCATCGCCGCACCGGGCCTGGACCTCACCGTCCAGCAGGAAGTGCGGCAGACGCTGGCCGGCGCCCGCCACTTCGACGGCAAGGGACTGGGCCGCTGGCGCAGCGTGGTGCGCTTCGGCCAGCCGCGCTTCCAGGGCGGCTCCTACCAACTGGCGCTGGTGATGGCCGACCGCCTCGCGCGCGGCAGGGAGTTCGTACCGCGCGGCCGCATCATCGCCACCGGCTGCTCGACGGCCTGGCACGCCGGCCGGGTCGATACCGTCGACGGCCGCGAACCGAAGCTGGAATTAATACTAAAACAAGTCAACCCCGGCGACCGGGTGCTGCTGCCCAAGGCCTGGCAGGACGAGTTGCCGCCCGGATTCACGGCCGAGATGCGCCGGAAGGGCGCCAGCATGGCCTGCATCGACCGGATCGGCATGATTTGAAGCGGCGCTGAATCGTGCGCAAGAATGAAACCGGCGTGCCCTGCTAAAATCGGCTGATCGCAGGGCGGCCCGGAAGATGAATCGAAGAAGGAGTCTGACATGTTCCAAAAGTTTGGTTTTGGCGGCGTTAAATGCCCGCGGTGCGAGCACAAAAACGACGGCGAGTCGGGCTACTGCAAGCACTGCGGTTTGACCTTGGGCGCACCGCGCAACGAGCCGGTGCTGCGCGACAACCGCTGGATACCCGGCGACGACGAACTGGCGGTCTATTTCGGCGTCAGCACCTTGTCCGGCATCTTCACCAAGACGCTGCGCGTGCCCGCCACCGCGCGCGCCTATATTCTGCAAGCCGACAAGGCCACCGAAGTGCCGCAGGGCGAGTACGAGATCGAAGGCTTTTTCACCCGCCTGAACCACCTGCTGCGCAACCAGAACGCCGAGATCCTGATCACCCGCAGCGCACCGCTGCCGGTGGAGTTCAGCTTCAGCGACCTGCATACGGCGGAGCATCTGAAGATATCGGCCCGCTTCACGGTCGCCCTGCGCATTGAAAACGTGCCGGCCTTCGCGCAGCATTTCATGACCGTGCCCGGCGTGGTCAGCACCCTGCATCTGCACGACCTGCTGGAACCATCGGTGCGCCAGCTGGCCGCCGAATTCGTCGGCAGCCGTTCGATACGCGACATGGCGCACAACGCCGACTTGCGCCTGCAACTGGACGAACGCCTGCAAGCGGCGCTCAAGCTGCGGCTCGCCACCTATGGCCTGGCGGTGGACCGGGTGGAAACCGCCGCCCTGCGTCACGACAAATTCGACCACAACCGCGAACGCATCGGCACCCTGTGGCTGGTCGCCGACGAACGCCATGTGCAACTGGAGCACGTCAAGCAGCTGGACCAGATCTACGACGAGGAAGAATGGCAGGCCATCTCGCGCGAAGAACAGAAGATGCGCACCGACTTCCGCCGCGCCGAACTGCGCCAGGATGCCAGCGTCCAGAAGGCCGAGCTGACGCTGAAGGAATCCGAACGCGTGCAAGCGCTGCGCGCGCGCGAGGTGGACCTGTACAGCCGCATCATGGAATCGAAAACCCGCAAGGTCGCGGTGGACAAAGGCGCCGGCACCTTGCTGGCCGACCTGGAACACGAACTGGCCAGGAACAAGGCGCATCGACTCGGCGAGCAGGCCGACTGGGACCACGTGCGTCATCTGGCGCAGATCAAGATGCGTACCGACCTGGAAGTGCTGCAGCAGACCGCCGCCGAGCAGCGCCAGTTGGCGCAGCAGCGCTTCTCGCATCAGCTGCGCCAGCAATCGATTGAAAGCCAGATCGCGCAAGCCTTGCTGATCGAGGACGAATCGCACCGCCGCAACGAACTCACCGCACTGCGCCAGCAGGAAAAGGACGAGAAGGCGCGCGAGCTGCAGATCGAGCACGAAGCCCACGCGACCCGCATCCAGGGGATGACGCTGGCCAGCGCGGCGCAGCGCCGCGAGGCCGAGCGCGTGCAGGAATGGGAAGATCAGCTGGCCTTGGCCCGCCAGCGCGATCTGCTGCGTGGCGACGCGGTCAAGGATGCGTCCAACGCGGTGCAGGTGGCCGAGATCAATCAAAAGATCGAGGACCTCAAGCGCACCGGCGCGCAGGCCGATTCCATCGCCCAGTACGAGAAGCTGTTGCGCACCATCGAAGCCGACGGCATCCACGCGCGGCAGAACCAGGCCAACAACAAGCAGGCCATGCTGGATCAACTGGCCATCGACGAGCAGCGCCAGATTCTCAAGCAGCAGGAGCAGGAAGCGGCCTGGCAGCGCGAGTTGAAGAAGTTCGAGCAGGAGCGCGCCGCCGCCTTCAACGTCCAGCAATCGCAGCAGGACCACGAGATCCGCCGCATGGAGACCATCGGTCGTCTGAGCGACATGGCCATCGCCGCCGTCGCCGCGCCGTCGAACGTGGCGGCGGTGGAACAGATCATGAAGCTGCAAATCCAGGGCGGCATGACGGCCGAGCAGATCCAGGCGCTGTCGCAGGTGGTCGCGGCGGAACACGGCGTGACGCCGGCCGAAGCGGCGCGCCTGGCGCATGAACGCGTGCTGGACGAGCGCGCGCACCGCGACACGGAGCTGGACAAGGATCGCCGCCATCAGCTCGATCTGCTGAATGTGCAGAACTCGGCCAGCGCCAGCGCGCTGACCACGCAAAGCCAGTTGGGCGTCGGCGTGGCGCAGGCGGGCGCGCCGGTGCATCACCATCACGCGCCGGCGGTTGGCGCCGTGCGGCGCTGCCCGAATGGCCATCCGGCCCGGGCGGGCCATCCGGAAGACAAATTCTGCGCCGAATGCGGCGCGCCCCTGGCCTAACGACTTTCAGCAGGAACGGTTACACTTCGCTTAATGATGCAAACTGCAAGAGACAAGATCCGCGAGCTGCGGGCCTTACATGATGACGGTCTGTTGAGCCTCCAAGAGTTCGATCGTCGCAAGAACGCCATCCTGGATGCGGAGTACGCGCCGCCGGGAGGCAACGCCACGTCGGTATCGGCGCCGCCGGTGCGGCAGGGGACGGAGCTGGGCCTGATGTCCGGCCAGGAGATCGGACCGCAAAACCGCCGCTACCGGCTGGAACGTCTGATCGGCATGGGCGGCATGGGCCAGGTGTGGCAAGCCACCGACCTGGCCACGCACGCGGAGCTGGGCCACAGCGACCTGGTGGCGCTGAAGATCCTGCCGCCGCAGCTGACGCAAAGCGCGATCCACGCCAAGCTGCTGATCGAGGAAGCCACGCAGGCGCGCAAGCTGGCGCATGAAAACATCGTCCGCGTCTACGAATGGGCGCAGGATCCGGCCACGTCCAGCTATTTCATCATCATGGAATACCTGGAAGGCCAGGACCTGGACGCCTACCTCGCGGCGCAAGGCCCGCTGCCGCTGGAGGCCGTGTACCGGCTGCTGTCGCCGGTCGGCGACGCGCTGCAATACGCGTGGGACAAGCACAAGCTGGTACACCGCGACATCAAGCCGGGGAACGTGTTCCTGACGCAGCGCGGCGAAATCAAGTTGCTCGATTTCGGCATCGCCTCGCGCGCGCGCAGCGCCGGCAGCAGCCTGGGTTTGCAGACGCCCAACGCCGGCACCGCCGGCTATCGCGCGCCGGAGGCGGGCACGCATCAACGCCAGCCGGCGCCCAAGCTGGATGTGTACGCGGTCGCCGTGATGATCTACCAGTTGCTGGAAGGGCGCATGCCGTTCGACGATATGCGCCCGGCCGATTTCCATCCATCGCCGCCGCAAGGCTTGAACGAGCGTCAGTGGAAAGTGCTGAGCAACGGCTTCGCCTATCAACAGGAGCGGCGTCCGGACTCGGTGAATCAGCTGCTGACGGACTTGCGCCGCGCCGCCGGACCAAGCGAGGAGGAACTGGCGGCGCAAGCCGCGCAGGCGGCACAGGAAAAGCAGGCGCGCGAGCAGCAACGGCAAAAGGAGCAGGCCGCGCAGGCGGAACAGGCGCGCGTCGCCGAGCTGAATCGCCAGTCGCAGGCGGCCGAACTGGCCAAGCGCCGTCAGGCCGAGGCGCACGCCGCCGCTGCCGAGAAAGTCCGGCTCGATCAGCAGCGCCGCGCGCTGGAAGCCAGGCAGCGCGCCGAAGCCGAAGCGGCCGCGCTGGCGCGTAAACAAGTGCTGCGCGAACAGCTGCAAGCGCGCCGCGAGGCCGACGCCAAAAAGGCGCGCGAGGAGCAGGAAGAACAGCAGCGCAAGGCCGCGCAGCTGAAGGCGGAGGCGGCGTATCGCCTGGAGCAGGAACGCCACCGCAAGCAGCAGGCCGCGCGCAACGCGGCCGAACTGGCGGCGCTGATGCCAACCGCCGCCAGCCCGGTCGCGGATCCCAGCGGCATCCTGCGCGACCGCTTTGTCGATGGCACTGGAACCGGTCCCGATCTGGTGCTGATTCCGACCGGCCGCTTTCAAATGGGATCGCCGGAGCATGAGCAGGCGGTGGCGATCAAGGCCGGCGCGCAAAAGAACTGGCTGGAGCGCGAGATGCCGCAGCGCTGGGTCGGCATCGAGCAACCGTTTGCGATGGGCCGCTTCCCGGTCACGGTCGGTCAATGGCGGCAGTTCGTGCGCGACACCGGTTGGGAGTCGCAGTCCGACACCGACTGGCGCGCGCCCGGCTTCGCGCAGAACGACGAGCATCCGGTGATCGGCGTCAGCTGGGTGGACGTGCAGCTGTACCTGCGCTGGCTGTCCGGGAAAACCGGCCAGGTCTACCGCCTGCCGAGCGAAGCGGAATGGGAGTACGCCTGCCGCGCAGGCACCAAGACCGCGTTCAGCTTCGGCGACAGCATCACCACCGAACAGGCCAACTACGACGGCCACTACACCTACAACGGCAGCCCGCGCGGCGCCTACCTGCAAGGCACCAACAAGGTCACCGCATTCCAGCCCAATCCATGGGGGCTGTTCGACATGCACGGCAACGTGTGGGAGTGGACACAGGACGTGGTGCACGATAACTACGTCGGCGCGCCGGTCGACGGCAGCGCGTGGGAAGAGGGCGGCGATCCGGTGCGGCGCATCCTGCGCGGCGGCTCGTGGCTGTACAACCCGCGTTATCTTCGCTCGTCGGTGCGCAACGGCTTTTCCGCCGTGCTGGCCAACGACATCGTCGGCTTCCGGGTCGCGCGCAAGTTGGTATAGGCTATACTGCCGCCTTCTTTTCTATCCCTGGATCCAAACGATGAGCGCTTTGCCACCATGCCCTAAATGCCAATCCGAATTCACCTATGAAGATGGCGCCCAGCTGGTGTGCCCGGAATGCGCGCACGAGTGGACCGCCGGCGCGGGCGATGCCGCCGAAGAAGGCGCGCGCGTCTACAAGGATTCGGTCGGGAACATCCTGCAGGACGGCGACACCGTCACCGTCATCAAGGACTTGAAGCTGAAGGGGGGCGGCGGCACCGTCAAAGTCGGCACCAAGGTCAAGAACATCCGTCTGGTCGACAGCGACCACGATATCGACTGCAAGATCGACGGCTTCGGCGCCATGAGCCTGAAGACGGAATTCGTCAAGAAAGTGGTTTGATCGTCACGGTGGAGTAGGGCGACCGCACGCTCCAGCCCAGCGTTGAATACAGCGCCCGTCCCGCCTCGGTGGCGACCAGCACGCGCCGCGCCGCCTTCGATTGCTGCGCCGTTCCCAATGCGGCCATCACCGCCGCGCCCAAGCCCTGGTGCTGGTGCGCCGGTTCGGTGGCGATGCGGTCGAACACAAACACCCCCTCATATTCCACCGCATGGCCGCTGGCGGCCACCGAGTCGTCATCGGCGAAAATGCGCGCGATCGTCACCGCCGATTCGGTGACGAGCTGCAGCCGATAGCCCATCGGCACGGACGGCACGGGACTGCGCCACCCCTCGTAAGTCATCAGGTAGGCGCCCGGCTGGAGTTCCCATCTGGTCGGAACGCGCGCGAGCAGCTGGTGGCTGGGCCCGCACATCTTGATGAAAATATGCGGCGCGTTGATCGACCGCGCCAGGTCCTGTATCTCGTCCGCCGGGCCGGCAAAGACGTAACGGCAGCGTTCTTCCAGGGTCCCCGTATCGACGCGCAGGCCGCCGCGATCCGCGACCGGCTGCGGCAATCCGCGCGCGATCGAGCGCGCGCGCAGCCATCCCTCAAGCAGCTCCGCATCGACGTAATTTTTCATCATCCCATTCCAAGATTTCGCAGCGCCCATTGTGCCATCAAACCCGAGACGGGGCGTCCGGCATGGATTCATGAGATCATGAGTATCGCCTCCAATCCGCACAACAGCGCGAACTTGCTGTAAATTGACGACTTTGATTTTTATCCCGCCATTTCATGCGCTCACGGCCACGGTTTATGTTCTCCTTGCGGTACCTGCTGATCATGCTGACCGCGATCGGGCTGTTGCCGCTGGCATTGCTGGGCGCCTGGAGCATCCACACCGCCGGCGAGTACCAGGAGCGCGAGCAGGAGCGGCTGATGCTGGACCTGGCCCGCGCCTTGTCCAGCGCCGCCGACGCTGAACTGGACGGCGCCGTGGCGATGCTCACCACCCTCGGCCGCTCGGACGCGCTGCAAGACGGCGACCTGCGTATCTTTTACGACGCCGCCCGCACGCTGGCAAAGGCGCAAAGCGACTGGCTGGGCGTGATCCTGACCGACGGCACCGGCAAGGTTCTGTTCCGCACCATGGACCCCTACGGTGCGCCGGCCGGCCCGCTGGCCGATCCCGATAGCCTGCGCCAGGTGCTGGCCATGCGCCAACCCGTGGTCGGCCGCATCGCGCGCGGCGCGCGCGGACGCTCGGCCTTTCCGGTGCGTGTGCCGGCCACCGGCGCCAAAGGTGAGCTGTACACGCTGACGGCGGTGATCAGCCCCGACCGCATGGTGCGTCTGATCGAGCGCCAACGTGTGCCCGACGGCGCGGTGACGACGATCCGCGACAGCGCCCGCGCGGCGGTGGCCCGCTCACTCGATCAGGCGAACCGCGTCGGCGCCATGCCCAGTCCTTCGCTCGCGGCATTGATGCAAAGAGAAGGTCCGGAAGGCTTCGGCGAAACCACCACCACCGAAGGCCAGAAGCTGCTCACCGCCTACACCACCTTGTCGCGCTACGGTTGGGCGGTGGGAGTCGGGCGCCCGGCCGAGGAGGTGCACGCCGCCGCTCTCGATCGCATGGGCGTGTATGGCGCCGGCATCATCGTCTCGCTGCTGGGCTGTATCGCGCTGGCGTCGCTGTTGGCCAACCGGCTGGTGACCACCATCGAGGCGCTGCGGCAGAACGCCGCCGCGCTGGGCTCCGGCGCGCCGTTGACACACACGCCGTCGTCGATCATCGAAATCGAAAAGATCGGCAAAGCGCTGGAGCAGGCTGAAAGCCAGCGCAGCGCGCAGGAGCGCGAGCGCAAGCTGCTGCTCGATTCCCTGAACCAGGCATTGGCCAGCCACCAGACCGCGCTGGCCGATGCGCGCGAGGCCGGCCGCGCCAAGGACGAATTCCTGGCGGTGCTGGGCCATGAGCTGCGCAACCCGCTCAGCCCCATCGTCACCTCGCTCGACCTGCTGGACCTGCGCGACGACGGCGCCAGCCGCAAGGAACGCGGCGTCATGCGCCGCCAGGTCAACCACCTGCGCCGGCTGGTGGACGATCTGCTGGATGTCTCGCGCATCATCTCGGGCAAACTGGAACTGGACGCGCGCCCGGTCAACCTGGCCGACGTGGTGCGTCATGCCGTCGCGGCGGCGCCGGGCCAGCAAATCAGCGTGTCGGTGCCGGATGCGGTGTGGGTGCAGGGCGACGATAGCCGCCTGACTCAAGTGCTCAACAACTTGCTGTCGAACGCGGCGCGTTTCGGCAGTAGCGCCACCCAGGTGACGCTATCCCGCGACGACGGCCAGGCGCGGCTGCTGGTCAGCGACAACGGCATCGGCATGAGCGGTGAACTGATGGCGCGCGTGTTCGAACCATTCCACCAGGCGCCGCAGTCGCTGGCGCGGCGCACCGGCGGGCTGGGTCTGGGGCTGGCGATCGTGCGCAAGATCGTCGATCTGCATGGCGGCCAGGTCGCGGTCCGCAGCGCCGGCGCCGGCGCGGGCAGCCAGCTGGAAGTGGTGCTGCCGCTGTCCACGCCACCCGACGTCGAGCATCAAGCGGCGGCGCAGCCGGGTCTCACGGGCCTGCGGCTGCTGCTGGTCGACGACAACGTCGATGCCGCCGCCGCCGGCGCCGCGCTGCTTGAACTGATGGGTCATGAAGTCAGGGTGGCGAATACCGCCGCCGCCGCGCTGGACGCGGTGCGGCGCGAACTGCCGGAGGTGGCCATCCTCGATATCGGCCTGCCGGACATGGACGGCTATGCGCTGGCCGGCGAGATCCGCCGGTTGGCCGGCGGCGCGCCGCTGCGGCTGGTGGCCTTGACCGGCTACGGACAAAAGGAGGACGTCGAACGCGCCTTCACGGCCAACTTCGACCTGCACCTGACCAAGCCCGCGACGCTGGCCGATTTGCAGCGCGCCACGGTGCCCATGCCCCGGGGCGTAGACGTTTAGTAGAGGCGCAAATCGGCCATTCGGTGTAAATTGTGGGTTCTGAACTTTCAGCCAACAAGGAACACCGAATGACTATCAAAGTATCGCGCGATCAATCCCTGCCGATGCGCCATATCGTCCATGTGCGCAACCACATCATCTCGACCGATGGCTCGGTCGAGGAGGGTGGCAACGATGCCGGCCCGTCGCCGCACGACCTGTACGACGCGGCGCTGAGTGCCTGCAAGGCCCTGACCGTGGTGTGGTACGCCAAGCGCAAAAACATCCCGCTCGAGCATGTCGAAGTGAGCCTGGAGCGCGACGCCAGCGAAGAGCGCCAGGGCACCTACCGCCTGGCCGCGACGCTGCACCTGAGCGGCGACCTGACCGAGACCCAGCGCGCCGAGCTGCTGTCCGCCGCGCAGAAATGCCCGGTCCATAAACTGATGACGTCCGTGACCACCGAGGTCACGACCGTGCTGGGATAACGACCATGACGATTTCGAATCTGTTGAAGGGCCACGAAAAAGACCTGGGCGGCGGTTTCGTCGTGCGCCGCTACCTGCCGTCCGCGATCAAGCAGGCGGTCGGCCCGTTCATCTTCTTCGACCATTTCGGCCCGGTCGACGTGCCGGTCGACGCCGACCACGACGTGCGTCCGCACCCGCATATCGGCCTCTCCACCGTGACCTATCTGTTCGAAGGCGCGATGGATCACCGCGACAGCATCGGCACCTTCCAGCGCATCGAACCCGGCGCGATCAACTGGATGACGGCCGGCCGGGGCATCGTCCATTCCGAGCGTACTCCGAAGGACCTGGTCGGCGTGCCGCACCGCACGCACGGCCTGCAACTGTGGGCCGCGTTGCCGCTGGCGCATGAAGAGGACGAGCCGGGCTTTTGCCACACGCCCGCCGCCGATATCCCGGAGCTGGTGGTGGACGGCGCGACCGTGCGCGTGCTGGTCGGATCGGCCTTCGGCAAGGCATCGCCGGTGGCGACCTACAGCCAGACCCTGTACCTCGACGTCAAGCTGAAGGCCGGCCACGAACTGTCGCTGAGCGATCTGCCGAAAGAAGCGGCGATCTATCCGATCAGCGGCGAGCTGGAAATCGACGGCGTGGCGCTGGCCTTGAACAACATGGCGCTGTTGGACACCGGCAGCACGCAGCTGGTCAAGGCGGGAGCGGAATCGCACTTCGTGCTGATCGGCGGCGAGCCGCTGGACGGCCATCGCTTCATGTCGTGGAACTTCGTCTCGTCGAGCAAGGAGCGCATCGTCAAGGCGGGAGAAGATTGGGAGGCGCAGCGTTTCGAGAAGGTGCCCGGCGAAACCGAGTGGATTCCGCTGCCGGCCAGGAAGCCCCTGTAGACCGACAACCGCCGCGGGTCAGGCGGTTTGCATGGCGTTGGCCGCCATCGTGCTGTGCAGGTCGGCGGCGCCGGTGCGGATGATCCAGTGTTCCGGATACGGATCGCTGGCGAAGCGGTTGTGGCGCGGGATGCGGCTCAGTTTATCCAGCGACACCGTCGGCGCCAGCGCGGTCTCCTTGCCGGTCAGCTGATCCAGATGCCAGAAGCCGCCGTCGCGATGCAGCAGCAGCGGCAGCGCGGCCGCGTGCGGCGCGGCGGCGAAGGCCTTGACCGGATAGCCGGGATGCGTCTCCGGCGCCAGCAGATACAGGCATTCCGCGTTGGCGCCCTGGTCGACGCGATGCAGGATCACGCCGTGCGGCATGATGGCCGATACCGACAACACCACGATACCCTTGATGCTGGCGCTGAATTCGATGCGCATGCCGAGGCGCAGCGCGGTCGGCTTGTGCTTGCCCGGCCAGACGCCGTCGAGCAGGATGCCGTAGCGCGACACGTCTTCGATTTCAAAACCCTGGCCGCTGCGGCGGATCACCGCGTGGCGCCCGGACAGGCGGCGCGTCAGGCCGTTGGTTTCCTGGCCGTCGACGCTGTAATGGGTCAGCAGCACGTCCGATTCCGGATCGACCAGTTCAAAACGACCGAGCACGCATTCTTCCATCGCGAACAGGCGAATCTGGCGCTGCGCGCCGGCTTCCGGCGCGGCGTTGACCAGCGACGCGGCCCGGCTTGGATGCGGGTGCATGGCGGCGGCCAGCGGCATGTCGATTTCGATCAGGTCTTCGTCCCAGGCGATGGTGGTGAAGCCCATGTCCACTTTGCCGGCCGGCGCGTTCAGGTCCAGGTGCGCGATGCCGGCGTTGCGGGCGGTGACGTCGATGTCCATGCTCTCGCCGCCTTGCGCGCTGACGCGGGCGATCGAGGCGTCGTCCGCCATCACGCGCACGTTCTTGTGCGTGCTGAGGAAGATGCGGTGGATCTCGGTCAGCGTCGCGTCCAGGCGTGGCACCAGGATCACGAAGGTGCAGACCCATTTGCGCGAGGCCATGCCGGCGTGCGTGCTGAGTAGCTCGATGCTGATCTGGTACTGGCCGTGCTCCTTGCCGCGCGAGGAGAACTCGACGAACACCGGCCGCCATTCGCCGCTGGTGGCGCGCACGAATTGCTGGCGCGAGGCGCCGTTGGGAATCAGGTCCGATTGCAGTTGCAGCGCCAGTTGCGGCGCGCAGGCTTCCGGCATGCCGCGCAGTTCCATCTTCAGCGTCTGGCGGCCGCCGGCGGCGCGCGGGTCGAAGCCGCTGATGTGCAGCTGCGGACGTTCCGATTGCGCGCGTTGCAGGGGGCGGGCGTAGGTCGATGGGGCCATCGAAGCCGCAGTCACGGGGGCGGCATCCAGCGCCGTGCCGGTCGAGCCGGGACGGGATGTGCGTACAGCACTCAGTAGGTCATAGCTGGAGGGCGTTGCTTGGGCGTGACCGCCTTCGCAAGCTTGCTCTCCAGGCATGACCCAGTAAGTGCAGTGCGGGTGCTGGGCATTACTGCATTTGTTCATGGCATACCGACCGATGGAATACCTGTCAGTTTATGCGGTTTACACTTGGTTTGGCAATCAAAGGCGCATCCGAAGTATGTATTTTTGAGACTCCACGTGCGGGTGTCAAAAATGCGACGGTATTGATGCCGTGGGTAGTGCCGTTTCGTCAATATTCCCGCTGGTTTGAGGCTGCGCGGCGGGAGCGAAACGCAGCACGATCGCGCTGACGTTGTCGATGTGGAGCTCGGGCGGCGGGTGATCGGCGTAATCATTGAACAACGCGTCGAGCGCGGCGCCGGCCGAGTGGCCCGGCTGGACCAGCAACGCCGGCCAGCGCCGGGTCCACAATTGCGGTCGGGCGCAGGACCAGAAGCCGTCGGTGGCCAGCAGATAAGTGGCGTCGGCGCGCACCGTCAGCGCGCGGCGGTCGGCCAGATGGCCCAGGAAAGGCGGCAGGTTGGAGGCGTCCAGCGGCAGCAGGCCGTTTTCCAGCACCTGCGGGTTGGCGAAGGCGTTGCCGAGGATGTAGGCTTGCGAGATCTGCGCGCGGTGCTCGCCGTGCACCTGCTGCCACCATTCCTGTTCGCCCAGCAGGCCGTGCATGGCGAACGCGGTGGCGGGCACGTGGTCCACCGTCAGCGGCTGCGCGGCTTGCGCGGTGATTTCGTACAGGCGCGAGTCGCCGGCGTGGTACAGCATCGGCGCCTGGCCGGGCGGGATCTCCAGCAGCGTGAGCGTGGTGCCGGGACGGCGGAAGCTGTCGTTGTCGCCGGGGCGGCTGAAGTGCGCCTGCAGGTCGGCGTGCAGCTGGTCGAGGCGCGCGCTGAGGTCTTCCAGCGTGGCGCAGGCGGGGATGCGCAGCAGGCCGGCGGCCACCGCTTCGGCGGCTTCGCGTCCGTGGCCGTGGCCGCCCATGCCGTCCAGGATCGCGAGCCGCACGTGGCCATGCGGCCAGTTCGGCAGCAGCGTCGTTTGCGCGGTCTGCTCGCGCAGCAGCACGGCGCGGCCGTCGGCGTCGATCAGCAGCAGGTTGTCCTGGTTTTCCGGCACTTGCAGTTTGCTGATGCTGGCACTGCTGCGGGCCGCGACGTCGAGGCCGGGACCGAAGTTGAGCATGTCGGTAATGCGGGTCATCGTGGCGGGCGCCGGGGCGCGTGATGCGAAAGGCCACAGCTTAGCTGAAATCGACGGCAAGATGGACGACATTTCAGTCATTCGCCGCTCCGTCGCAGCCATAAACTGCTGACCCAGCCGGTGCTTTCGCGGCCGGCCACGCTGGCCTTGATCTGCCACCAGTCGCCGCTGCGCATGCCGGTTGGCGTGACGGTGGCGCCGGCCGGCACGGTGATCAGGCGCGGCGCGTCGACGCCGGCGGTGGCGCGCAGGTTCAGCGCGCGGTGGACCTGGAACGGGCGGCCGGCGATCGGGGGATCACGCCGCGCCAGTGCCGCCGCCGCAGCGGTAGAACCGTCCGCAACCTCGGCGCCGCCGCCGTCGGTCGCGCCGCTCGTGCCCGCGGCCATCGCCGGCTTGCCTGGCGCCGCGTACAGAATCACGCTGCCGATCGCCCATGCGCCGCCGACCATGATCAGCAGCGCGCGCGCATTCGGGCGGCGCCACCAGCCGCGTGGCGTCAGGTAGGCGGCCAGGAACAGCGTGATCACCAGTCCCGCCGCGAACGCGCAGGCCGAGTAAAGTTTGGCGGTCTCCATGGTGCTCAGGCGTCGAAGCGCAGCACGTAGTGGCCGGCGACCAGGTGATGGCCGTTGGGCAGCAGGTAGGCGGCGTCCGCGATGGCGGCGACGAAGTCGAGCTTTTCGTCCAGGTGATACAGCGCCTGCGTCGTGCTGAGGCGGCCGATCTGGTAGCCTTTCGCCGTCGCTTCGAAGCTGAAAGCGCTGCGCGACAGGCCGATGCGGTCGGCGCTGGCGGCGCCGCTGCCGTTGCCGCGTTTGAGGAAGCGCGGCGAATCGAGCAGGCGCAAGGCGGACAGCATCGGCGAGTTGCGGCCGAAAGTGAAGCGTGCGCCCATCGCCACGCCGGCGCCGACCGGCTGCGCGAGGCAGACCACGGCGCGGTAGCGGTCCGCCATCTCCGGCGCTGCCGGCAACAGCCGGATCGCGCGCGAATCGACCGGCGTGAAGGTGGCCGGCGCGGTGATGCGCTGGCGGCCTTCGGCGGTGCAGGCGTACAGTTCATCGGCGGCGTCGACGACGAAGCTGATGGCCGGTTGCGCGTCCGCCGACAGCGTCAGCGAGCGGTCGAACGGCAGCTCCAGCGTCTGCGCGCCAGTGTCCCGATAGCGGCTCAGGCGCGGCAAGGCCAGCGCCACCAGGCTGACGCGCTGTTGCGACACCGGCGCGTAGGTGGCGTCGCTTTCGCCGAACTGGTTGGCTGGCTTGTGGCTGGCCGCCACCGGCACGGCGGTCAGGTCTATCGGCGCGGCGCCCGAGCGGCTCTGCCACACGGCGGGTTTGGCCGCCGCCACCGGCGCCATCGGCGCGCCTGCGGCCACGCCCCTCGACGAGGCTATGGCTTCTGCCGTCGCAGGCTGCGGCGCGGTGTATGGCGCCGAAGTGGTGGCCATTTGGCTGCCGGCCATGTGGCGCGCGGCCGGCATGGCCGAGGTGCGGCCGATCTTCAGCAGCAGGCGCGGGCTGCCGCCCGGCGCGTCGCGCAGCGATTTGATGGTGTAGTAGCCGCTGCGCGGATCGTAGCGGCAATCGAAGGCATCCTTGGGGCGCATCTGCACCACCGGCTGCGAATCCGGGCCGTCGTTGATGATCAGGATCGCGCCGTCCGGACCGAACGGCCAGCCGGCGGCGGTGAAACTGGCTTCGCTGCCTTCGCCGCCGATCAGCGCCAGGCGCTGGTTCGGGTAGATCGGGCACACCGGATGCCAGATCGCGCTGTCGCGCGAGACGCTGACGTTGTAGAGAATTTTTTCATCCGGCGCCGGCAGGTAGACCGCATGCCCGAACTTGACCTCGATCTCGCCGGGCGCCAGCGACGACGTGCCGATCACGTCGTAGCGCACCTGGTCGGCGCCCAGCAGGTCGCCGAAATCCTTTTGATGCAGGGCGGTCAGCGTTTGCGCCAGGTCGCGGGCGCGGGCGCCGCGCGTCAAATGGTAGTCGTCGTCGACTTCTTCCTGCGGCAGCATCAGCGTCACATGGGAGAAGCAGCGGGTGGCGGCGCGGCCCTTGTGTTCGCGCGGGCTGCGCTCCAGCAGATCGCGCAGCAGCGGGCGGCGCGAGAACAGCGCCAGGCCGGGTGCCTGCCAGATCGCTTCGGCATTGAACACGTCCTGGATACGGCCCAGGACCTCGTGTTGAACATAGATCGGCATGATTCATTCTCCTTCTAAAGATGGCGCGCTGATCGCACTAAACGCTAGCAGGGGGCAGAGGAAAAACAGCAGATGGCTGCCGCCGGCCGACAGAAAACTCATCGGCTGGCCCATGATGGGGAAGATCGCCAGGTTGGTGCCCCACGACAGCAGGAAGTGGCCCAGCACGAAGGCGCCGCCGCCGCACAGGGCGAAATAGCGGAAGCGGCCGGCCCAGGCGTGGCGGAAGTCGCGCGCGGCGGCGCCGCTCTTGTGGGCGCGCAGCGCGGCCAGCAGGATGCCGGTCAGGAAGGCCGCTTGCGCGAGCCACAGCAGCAGGCCGCCGGCCAGGCCGTGTCGGTTGAGGAAGAAGGACGCTGCGAAGTCGTCCTGCACGGCGGGGATGTGCACCACGGCGCCGGCGGCCTGGCCCAGCGACCGCAGGCCGAGCCAGTGGTCGGCGCCCAGCCATCCGCCGTCGCTGATGGCGCGCGCGCCCAGCAGCAGTTGCTGGCCGGTGTGCGGGTGCTCGGCGGGGTTGAGCCAGACCAGGAAGCGGTCGGCGTAGAAACCCCAGCGTATAAGATCGTCGGTGCCGACCATGCGCAGGTAGACCACGGCGCCGGCGGCAAGCAGCACGCAGGCGATCAGCGCGGCGGCCAGCAGGCGGTTGCCGGCGGCGGTGGCGTAGGCGAAGGCCATGCCGGTGCTCCAGATCAGCAGCAGGATCAGCGGCGAGAAGTCGTCGACCTGCACCAGCGCCAAGCCTAGCAGGGCGAGGAACAGCAGCGCGGGGGCGATCAGTTGTAGCCAGCGTGCGCCTTGGTCTTTGAGGCCTTGCGGGCCGCGCTGGGGTCCACTGAGCCAGCCGAAGCGCAGCGCCAGGCAGTGGGCGGTGAGGGCGGTCAGGGCCAGCTTGGCCAGTTCCACCGGTTGCAGGTCGAAAACGCCGGTTTCGTCGCCCCACAGCACCTGGGCGGCCAGCGCGGCCAGGGCGATGGCGGTGAACAGGGCGAGCAGCCATTCGATGCTGCGTTGGCGCAGCGGGGCGTGTTGTGCGGCTTGCTGTCGCGCCCACAGGCGCAGCAGGCCACCCAGGCCTGTGCCGATCGCCAGCATCGCGGTGCTTTTCTGGTAATAGCGCAGCCAGGAGGATTCCTGGGCGCCGAGGCCGAGTTCCAATTGACTCAGCAGGCCGGCCGCCAGCAGCACGATGGCGGCCGCTGACAGCAACGTCAAGCGGCCGGGCAGGGCGAGCCACAGCAGCAGCGCGCAGGCGCCGAGCAGCAGCGAGCAGGCTGCGCCTGGCGGAAAGCCGGCGCGTTGCGAGATCAGGGCGATGACGCCGGTCGCCAGCATCGCAGCAGCAGCGATCCACGCGCCGGCGGTGGCGACGTGGCCGGCCCAGGGCGACGAGCGGCGCATGGCCTGCATGGACGCATCAATGCGGTTGGCGGCGAACGTCGGCGCGCGCGTGGCTGGCGTAGCAGCAGTGCCGCTGCCTGAGGGGGGCGCGGCGCGCTGGGCGCGGCCCTTCGACGGCGGCGAGCGGGTGGCGCCGCTGTGGGCTGGATAGGCAAGCGCGCCGGCGGCCGCCATGGCGATGGCGGCAAGGCATATCGCGATGCCGAGCCAGAGGACATTGGCATGCCCGGCCTGCCACAGGTCGCGCTGTTGCCATTGCCAGCTGATTTGCTGCGGCAGCTTCAGTTCCGGTTCGCTGAACAGCTTGACGTTGCGGCCAGGGTTGAGCGTTAGTTGATCGCCATTGGCGACGACCTGGAAGCGCGTGCGGCCGACCTGAATCGCGGTCACACCGGCCAGTGGGGCCTCTTGTTTGCGCAAATCCGTCTGGCCTGCGGCGCCGCTCAGCAGCACGGCGGCGCGGTCGCCATCCGGATTGCCGGCCGTAAGCTGCAAGCGGCCGTCGACGCGACCCAGTTGCGCCGCGCCAGGCGTCACCTGCGGCAGGCCGAGTCGATTGTCGCAATAGAGATTGCCGCCGAAGGCCAGCGGACGCGCAATCGTCAGCGCCAGCGGCATGGCGCGGTTCCACAACGCCAGCGCCTTGGTCGACAGCCGGGATTCCGGGCAGTTGGCCTGGGCCCGGCCGTCGCGGTACAAGGTGGCGCCGTCGTAACGCCACTCGTGGCCATCACGGGTAAAGGCCGCGCCGCGTGCATCGGCGGAGCGCACCTCGAACACCGCGCCATCGATCTGAAAGCGCTGTTGGTCCTGCAACGGCAGGCTGCCCAAGCGCTGCTCCGCCGAACCGCGCAGCAGCAGCACCTGCTTGGCCGCGCTGAGATTGCGCAGCATCCAGGCGCCTTGCGGATCGCGGCGTAGCGACAGATGATTGCGGTCGGCCTGTGGCGCGCCAAGTTCGCGCTGGCCAAGCGTAATGTTCTCGCCTGCTGAGAGCTGCACGGTGACGGCGGAAGGCAACCAGGCCGCCGGCGCGCGTAGCAAGGCCAGCGCCTGCAAACCGCACAACGCGGCGAGCAGCCCGAGAGTGGCGGCCATGCCCACGTTGCGCATGGCGGCGCGGCCCAGGGACAGCGCCGCGCCAACCACCGCGCCGCCCAGCCACTCCAGCGCGCGATGAAACGGCCGGCTGGTCGCAACGTGGCGAAACGGCGTAATGCTGCGGGTTGAATGATACTGCGCGCCGCGCCGGGCCGCGCCCGATGCGCGCGTAAAAGAGATCGCCATCAAGCCCCCTGGATGTTGCGCCAGCCATTGGCGGCGGTTGGACGGCGCATGCCGTGGATAGGATCGGCGGCGTTCAGCACACCGCGCTCCTGTTTGACGCCCTGGATAGCATTGAGCATGCGACTGATCTGGATCGCATGGCGTGGACGCATGGCCGGATCGATGTTGAGCAGCGCGCGCAGCAGCTCGAGCGCCGCGTCGCGCATCGTGGCCGGCATCGCCGCCGCGAAGCGGGCTTCCTCCTCATGATGCAGCACGGGGGGGATGGCGCCGCCGTGACTGCGGCGCAGCAGGTCGGCGCCGGCCACGTGTTGATCGCGATAAGCCTGGCCGCAGTCGCTGCAAAAGCGCAGCGGCAGGCCACCTGTGACGAGGAAGTAGAACATCGCGCCCAGCGAGAAGTAATCGCTGCGCGCGCCGGTGGCATAGCCGCCGCCGTCGGCGGGAAAGAACTGTTCCGGCGCCTGCCAGTTGGCGGTGCCGGCATACGAATGCGCCTGAAGACTGCCCAGATGACGGTTGGTGCCGAAATCGGCCAGTTTGACGGTGTCGAGCCGCTGGTCCAGCAGCACATTGGCCGGTTTCAGGTCGAGATAACGCCATCCGTATTGGTGCACCTTGGCCAGCGCCTGGTTGATCTGCGCGATCCAGCCCAGCGCCTGCGGCAACGGCACTTCCTCGCCGCGCCCCTTGAGCGCGACCATGTGCTTGCCCAGGTCCGCGCCCATCAGCTCCAACGCCAGCACCGGCAGGCCATCGTGCCAGCCGCTGTCGAGCAGGCGCACGATGTGACGCTCGTCCCATGGCTCCAGCGACTGCAGGAAGGCGATTTCGTTGTCGGCGCTCTCGGTCCAGCGCGCGCGCTGGGCCGGCAGCGCGCGCGCCATCTGCTCCTGGTTTATGAGCTTGATGGCCACGTCGCGCGTGCCGTGCGGCCCGCTGGCGCGCCAGATGATGCCGTAGGCCGATCCGCCGATCTGCTCGCGCAGCCGGTAGTGGCCCAGTTCCAAAGCGATGATTGCGTCTGCTGTCATGGTTTCCCCCGTCAGGCAAGGCTAGCGGAGGGCAGACGAAAAAAAAGCCCCGAAGGGCTTTTTTTACTTAACGGCCGTGGTGGCCGCGATGGTCGTCGCGATCCCAGTGGCCGCCGCGACCTCCGCGATAGTCGCCGCGATAATAGTCGCGGTAGTACGGACGCGGTTCAACGTAGACCACACGCGGGCCCGGGTTGTAGTAGCGCGGCTGCTCGTAGTACACCGGGGCCGGCTCGTAATAAACCGGGGCAGGCTGCGAGTACACGCGGGTCTCTACGTAACCGCGACCACCGCCGCGATGATAGCGGTCGCCGGTGTTGATGTTGTTGCCGACCGCCGCGCCGACCAGGCCGCCGACGATGGCGCCGTCACGGCCGCCGGCGCTGTTGCCGATGGCTGCGCCGACCACAGCGCCGGCCACCGTGTTGAAATCACGGTCGCTGGCGAAGACCGGCGACGATACTGCTGCTACGGCCAGTAACGCTACACCCATAAATTTTTTGCTCAACATGGTAGTTCCCCTTGCTGCGGCTCGGATCGAAATGATTCGTTAGCCAGTGACTCCACTATATGCCGCCAGAAAATTAACGCCACGTCTTATACACATGCTTACAAAGTGAACGCGACGGTAATGCCTTGTAACAATTAGCGCCGCAGCGCTTCCCACTCGGGCCGCAGCAGGCTGAAGATCTCCACGTCCTGATAGCGGCCGTTGATGAAGAAGGCCTGGCGCATCGTGCCCTCGGCGCGGAATCCGCATTTCTGCGCCACCCGCACCGAGGCCACGTTCTCCGGCGCCGACAGCAGTTCCAGCCGCTGGTACTGGTGCACATTGAACAAATAATCGACCAGCAGACGGCAGGCTTCCGTCACGTACCCGTGCCCGGATAATTTGGGTTCGAACAGGCGGTAGCCGACTTCGCGCGTGGTCGGAGTGCGGCTCTTGAAGTGCGTGATGACGCCGACGATGTGGTGCGCGCCGTCCTCGATCACGAACAATTCGCTGTCGTCCGTGACGAAGCTGTTCTGCATGAACTCCTTGCGCATCGTTTCCGGCGATTTGAAGTGGGTCGAAAAATAATCGCCGCGCGAGGGCAGATCGTTGACCAGCGCGATGAAGGTGTTCAGATCGGCGGTCAGCAGATGGCGCACGGTGCAGAGTTGACCCTTGAGCATTTGGCGCTTTCTTCAGGCAGTTGAAGATTCAGACTATAGCAAATTAACATGGATGACAAGTTCATCACGATAGGTTATCGTCTGAGTCGCTCTGCATCGCCATCCATTATTTTATTTAATAGGAACCGCATGAAATCCGTCTTCAAACTCCCACTGTCCCTGACCTTGATGGCCACCAGCCTGCTGGCCGCCGGCGCCATCGCCGCGCCGGCCAACGATTCCGCAACGCTGGCCCAGATCCGCGACAGCGCGATGAAAGACGACTGGGCCTACGAGCGCCTGTCCGACCTGACCGATCTGGTTGGCCCGCGCCTGTCCGGTTCCGCCGGCGCGGCGGCGGCGGTGGAGCAGGTGGCGGCCGCCATGCGCAAGCTGGGCGCCAAGGTCACGCTGCAACCGGTCAAGGTGCCGCACTGGGTGCGCGGCGCTGAGACGGCGGAACTGGTCGACTACACCGGACGTCCGGCCGGCATCTCGCAGAAAGTGGTGCTGACGGCGCTGGGCGGCTCGGGCGCCACGCCCGCCGCCGGCCTGACCGCGCCGGTGTTGGTGGTGCGTTCGTTCGATGAATTGAAGGCGCTGGGCGACAAGGTCAAAGGCAGCATCGTGCTGTTCGACGTCGCCTTCGACCAGGAGATGGCCGATCGCGGCCACGCCGGCCCGGCCTACGGTCGCGGTTCGGCCTACCGTTTCGCCGGTCCTAAAATGGCGGCGGACATGGGCGCGGCGGCGGCGCTGGTGCGTTCGGTCGGCGGCGCCAACTTCCGCATCCCGCACACCGGCGCCACCGGCGTGGTGGACGGCGCGCGCATTCCCTCCGCGGCCGTCACCGCCGAAGACGCGATGCTGATGACCCGCCTGTCGGCGCGCGGTCCGCTCAAGATGCACCTGACGCTGACGCCGCAGATCCTGCCGGAAGCCGACAGCTTCAACGTCATCGCCGACTGGCCGGGCAGCGACAAGGCCGATGAAGTGGTGATCGTCTCCGGCCATCTCGATTCCTGGGACCTGGCCACCGGCGCGCACGACGACGGCACCGGCGTCGCCGGCGCGATGGCGGTGGTCGAGACGCTGAAGAAGCTGAACCTGAAGCCGCGCCGCACCATCCGCGTCATCGCCTGGATGAACGAGGAGAACGGCACCCGTGGCGGCCGCGCCTACTTCGACGTCAACAAGGACAAGCTGGATAAGCACTTCGCCGCGATCGAATCGGACAGCGGCGCCGGCCGCACCTTCGGCTTCATCGGCAGCGTCACGCCGCCGATGGTCAAGTACTTCGCGCCGTTGAAGGCGGCGCTGGACCCGATCGGCGCCGGCATCTTCGAGCGCCGCGACATCGCCGGCGCGGCCGATACCGGCCCAATGGAGCGCGCCGGCGTGCCGGTGTTCGAGCCGCTGGTCGATTCGAGCAGCTATTTCAGCTATCACCACACCCCGGCCGACACGCTGGACAAGGTCGATCCGCTGGAACTGAAGCGCCATGTCGCCGTCATGACGTCGCTGACCTGGTACCTGGCCAATATGGACGAGAACATCGGCCGCGTCGGCAAGTTCGACTAATCTTTCGGCGCGGCAGTCGTGCGCGGGCGCTCATCCCTTCGTGATAGTCTGTTTGCTTATTAAGGAGGCAATCATGGACAAAATTCACTACAAGGGCTGGGAAATCGTGCCGACGGCCCTGCCGACCACGGACCGCAAGTGGACCGCCAGCTGCGACATCGAACGCGCCGGCGCCAACGGCGTCGAAGTGTTCGAGGGCGCGACCATGCAGTTCGTGCGCGACACCGAGGACGAAGCCATCGCCGCCGCCTGCGACGAGGCGATTCGGCAGATCGACAACATCATCGCCAATCCGCTGGTAAGGCTGGCCTGACGGCGTCGGCGGCTTGTGCTACCATAAGCGCATGACTGTCGTGCTCAGATCCCTCATCGTTTGGCTGATGCTGCTGGCGCTCCCTTATCAGGGATACGCCTCGGCCACGATGCTGCTGTGCGTCGCTCCGGCGCCGGCGGTTGGGGCATCGATGGCGTCGTCCGGGCCTCACGACCACGCCGCGATGATGGCGGCGCAAGCGCTGGCCGACAAAGGCGATCACACCGCCAAATCCGCCCACGGCACCGTCAAATGCGGCGGCACCGCCTGCTGCGCGGCGGCCGCGCCATTGCTGGCGCCGACTGTCGGTGTGTCCGTCGCGCCGCTGGTGTCCATCTCCATTCCGTTTTACGCCGATTTCCTCCCTGCGGTCGACCTGGCCCACCCTGAACGTCCCCCTCAAGCTCTCCACGCCTGATCCCGCGACAGCTCCGTCCACGGGCTGCGCATCCTTTTCCGAATCAACGTAACTTGAGGTGTGAGACATGAATTGTCTGCATAAACTCGCGGCGGGCGCCGGTGTGGCGCTGCTGCTTGGCGGCTGCGCGTCGCTGTCCGGCGATGGCGGCTTCGGCGCCGCCGCCGGTGTCAGCGAACAGCGTACCGGCATGAGCGCCAGCGTCTCCGGACGCCTGCCGCGCAACGACGACGACGCGCGCGCGCTGGCCGCCGTCATCAATAAAAAACTGGAACAGCCGCTGGCCGCCGACGAGGCGGTGCATATCGCGCTGCTGAATAATCGCGGACTGCAGGCCAGCTATTGGTCGCTCGGCATCGTCGAGGCGGACCTGGTGCAGGCCGGCCGTCTGCAAAACCCGGTGTTCGATTTCAAGCGCAGCCACGGCGGCGGCGAAGTGGATATCGAACGCACGCTGACCTTCAACCTGCTATCCCTGATCACCGCGCCGATGGCGAGCCGCATCGAGGGACGCCGTTTCGAACAAACCAAGCTTCTGGTGTCGAACGAAGCGCTGAAAGTCGCCGCCGACACGCGCCGCACCTGGGTGGAGGTGGTGGCCGCGACCCAGATCGCGGACTATGCGAAGCAGGTCGAGGCGTCGGCGCAGGCCAGCGCCGAGCTGGCCGAGCGCATGCGCAAGGCCGGCAACTGGAGCACGATGGACCTGGCGCGTGAACAGGCCTACCACGCGCAGACGCTGGCAGATGTCGTGCATGCGCAGAAAGCCGCCGTCTCGGCGCGCGAAAAGCTCACGCGCCTGATGGGTTTGAGCGGCGCACAGACCGGGTTCAAGCTGCCCGACCATCTGCCCGACCTGCCTGATACGCTGCGCGAACTGGCCGATGTGGAGCAGATCGCCGTCAGCGAACGGCTCGACATCCAGGCCGCCAGGCTCGATACCGAGCATACCGCCTCCACGCTGGGCCTGAGCAAGGCCACGCGCTTCATCAATGTGCTGGACCTGGGCGCGGTGCGCAACACACAGGGCGGCACCAGCACGCGCGGTTACGAGCTGTCGCTGGAGATACCGTTGTTCGACTGGGGCTCGACCCGTGTCGCGCGCGCCGAGGCGACCTATATGCAATCGGTGAACCTGCTGGCGCAAGCCGCCATCGACGCCCGCAGCGAGGCGCGCGAAAGCTACGCCGACTATCGCGCGTCCTACGAGCTGGCGCGCCACTATCGCGACCAGGTGGTCCCGCTGCGCAAACAACTGTCGGATCAGACCCTGCTGCGCTACAACGGCATGCTGATGAGCGTCTTCGAGCTGCTGGCCGATGCGCGCGAGCAGGCCACCGCCGTCAGCGGCTACATCGCCGCGCTGAAAGACTACTGGACCGCGCAAGCCAACCTGGAGGCCGCGCTGGGCGGCCGCCTGCCAACCAACAAGGGAGTAACGCCATGACCAACCGCAGATCGTTTTTAACCGGCGCGGCCCTGATCGGCGCCGGCATGGTCACCAAGGCCGGCGCGGCCTCGCTGCCGGAGGCGCCGGTGCAATCGTCGGCCGCCACTCAGCCGCCGCTGATGCCGCCGAACGGCCGTCCTTACAATCCCGTCGTCACGCTCAACGGCTGGACGCTGCCGTGGCGGATGAAGGACGGCGTCAAGGAGTTCCACCTGGTGGCGGAGCCGGTGGTGCGCGAAATCGCGCCCGGCATGACGGCCAACCTGTGGGGCTACAACGGCCAGAGTCCGGGGCCGACCATCGAAGTGGTGGAGGGCGACCGGGTGCGCATCTTCGTCACCAACAAGCTGCCCGAGCACACCAGCGTGCACTGGCACGGCCAGCGCCTGCCGAACGGCATGGACGGCATCACCGGCCTGACGCAGCCCGGCATCGAGCCGGGCAAGACCTTCGTCTACGAATTCGTCGCCAGGAACGCCGGCACCTTCATGTACCACCCGCACGCCGACGAGATGGCGCAGATGGCGATGGGGATGATGGGCTTCTGGATCACGCATCCCAAGGATCCATCTCTGCACGCGGTGGACCGCGACTTCGTATTCCTGCTGAACGCCTACGACATCGAGCCGGGAAGCTACACGCCGAAGATCAACACCATGACCGACTTCAACCTGTGGACCATCAACAGCCGTGCCTTCCCCGGCATCGACCCGATGGTGGTGCGGCGTAACGACAAGGTGCGCATCCGCGCCGGCAACCTGACGATGACCAATCACCCGATCCACCTGCACGGCCACACCTTCGAGGTGACCGGCACCGACGGCGGCTGGGTGCGGCCATCCGCGCGCTGGCCCGAGGTGACCACCGATATCGCCGTCGGCCAGATGCGCGCCATCGAATTCGTCGCCGACGAGCCGGGCGACTGGGCCTTCCACTGCCACAAATCGCACCACACGATGAACGCGATGGGACACCAGGTGCCCACCATGATCGGGGTCGACCACGCCGGTGTGGCGGAGAAGATCAACAACCTGGTGCCCGGCTATATGGTCATGGGCGACAAGGGCGGATCGATGGGCGGGATGCAGATGCCGCTGCCGGAGAACACGCTGCCGATGATGATGGGCGATGGGCCGTTCGGCAGTCTGGACATGGGCGGCATGTTCACCATGGTGAAGGTGCGCGAGGGACTAGCGCGCAACGACTACAAGGATCCGGGCTGGTACAAGCACCCGAAAGGGACGGTGGCGCGCGAGTGGACCGGCGAACTGCCACCGGCGCCGCGCGCCCCGGGCGCTCCGCCGGCCAAGCCGGATGACGCCATGAACGTCAAGCGCGACGGCGATATGCATCACCATCACTAAGCGGCGGCGCCGGGCGGCAAGCGATCATCTTCGGGGATCGATTGCCGCTGCGGTGCTTCTTTGTTAGCATGCAAGGCTCTATGAAGCCAGCCCGCTACCCCGAACCCATCGCCATGCTGCCGTACATCGGCAAATGGACCTTCATCGCCTGCCTGATCGCCGCGCTGGCAGGCACCGCGTCCGCCTTGTTCCTGTTCGCTCTGGACTACGCCACCAACTGGCGCGAGGCGCACCGCTGGATCATCTGGCTGCTGCCGCTGGCCGGCTTCGCGGTCGGCTGGGTGTATCTCAAAATCGGCCGCTCGGTCGAAGCGGGCAACAACCTGCTGATCGACGAAATCCACGACCCCAGGAACGTCATCCCGCTGCGCATGGCGCCGCTGGTGTTGATCGGCACCGTCGTCTCGCACTTGTTCGGCGCCTCGGTCGGCCGCGAAGGCACGGCGGTGCAGATGGGCGGCACGCTGGCCGACCAGCTCACCCACATCTTCCACCTGCGCCACGCCGAGCGCCGCATCCTGCTGATGGCCGGCATCAGCGCCGGCTTCGCATCGGTGTTCGGCACGCCGCTGGCCGGCGCCATCTTCGGCCTGGAGGTGCTGGCCATCGGCCGTTTGCGCTACGACGCCATCTTCCCCTGCATGCTCGCCGCCATCGCCGCCGACCAGGTGGGCATGGCCTGGGGCGTGCATCACACGCACTACGCGATCGGCGCCATCGCCCCGATCGCCATCTGGAGCGTGGCCGCCGTGATGGCGGCGGGGGTGCTGTTCGGACTGGTCGGCATGGCCCTCGCCACCGCCACGCACGCCGCGTCGGGATGCATGAAACGATATATACCGTATGCGCCGTTACGCCCGATGCTCGGCGGCGTGGCGGTCGCGCTGGCGGTGTGGTGGCTGGGCACGCGCTACATCGGCCTCGGGATACCGGTGATCGTCGAATCGTTCGCGCAGCCGGTCGCGCCATGGGACTTTCTCGGCAAATTCGCCTTCACCGTGGCCTCGCTGGGCAGCGGCTTCAAGGGCGGCGAGGTCACGCCGCTGTTCTACATCGGCGCCACCCTGGGCAACGCGCTGGCGCCGCTGCTGCATCTGCCGTTCGCCATGCTGGCGGGGATAGGCTTCGTCGCCGTGTTCGCGGGCGCGGCCAACACGCCGCTGGCGTCGACCATCATGGCGATCGAATTATTCGGACCGCAGATCGGACCATATGCCGCGCTGGCCTGCGTGGCGGCGTATTTGTGCTCCGGCCATTGCGGCATTTACCGTTCGCAGCGGGTGGGACTGCTCAAGCATCGCCTACCGCCCGTCGCGCGCGACCGGGGCAACGATTAAGTCCATGTTTTGGCGTTTGGTGAGAATTGAATAGTTTCTCGCGGTTACATATTGGTAATATGTCAAAGTTCCCATTTACTATATTGCACCCGCCATGGCCGATGATTACAGCAACAACGTCAATACCACCGGACAGATCGCCATTGGCGGCAGCAAGACCGGCAACTTCGAAGCCAGCTACGACAGCGACTGGTTCAAGGTATCGCTGACCGCCGGGACGACCTACCAGTTCACGCTGACCGGCGCGGCCGATGGCGGCGGCACGCTGGGCAGCTATTCCAATATATCGCTGTCGGTGATGGGGCAGCAGGGCTATGCGTTGGCCTCCAACTGGAACATCAGCGGTTCGACGCTGGCGCCGGTGGTGCAATTTACGCCGCAATCGTCGGGCATTTACTATGTGGCCACCGGCGCCAGTGGCCAGCTGGGCACTTACAAGATCAAATCGAGCTTCCCGGCCGCCGACGACTATGCGGCCGACACCACCACCATCGGCACCATCGCGGCCGAAGCTGCCGTTTCCGCCGCGTTCCAGCGTACTGACGACATGGACTGGTTCCGTTTTCACGCCGACGCCGGCCAGATCACGACGTTCACTGCCGCCACCGGCGACGGTCTGGTGACGCCGAACTATTTTTACATCTACGATAGCGCCGGCAAGTCGATCAGTTCTCTGCAGGCGCAATCGGGCTTCGTCGCCGGCCTGGGCGGCGACTATTTCGTCGGTGTCTCCGCCAACGGCCAGATCGGCGCGTACACCACCACTATGCACGTGGTGTCGGACGACTATTCGGCCGACAACACCCGCACCGGCAACCTGAACGCGGGCGGCCAGACGTCGGGCGTGCTGGAGTATCGCGACGACGTCGACCGCTTCCGCATGGACGTGCAGCAAGGCCAGTTCTATACCATTAGCTTGTCGACCAAGCCCGGCGATAGCCAGCAATTGACGCTGTCGCTCACCGACGGCGTGGGTAACTACGTTTCCAGCAGCAGCAGCTTCGCCGACGGCACGCTGACGCTGCGCGTGCTGGCCTCGGGCACCGGCACCTATTCGCTCAATGTCGGCGGCATTTATTACGTCAGCACCGTTGGCACCGCCTACACGCTGAAGGCCTCGGCGCCCGAGGCCGACGATTTCGGCGGCAGCATGGGCACCGCCACCGCGCTGGAATTGGGCGTGGCTGTGGCGGGCAAGGTGCAGTCGCCGGATGACGTCGACATGTTCAAGGTCAGCCTGTCTGCCGGTGTGACCTATCGCATCGGGATGGCGCTGGACAATGGCGCCTCCAACTACAACTTCCGCATGACCGACAGCAGCGGCTACACTGTCGGCCAGGACTTTTATAGCGGGCAGAAATTCTTCACCTACACCCCGACCAAGACCGGCGATTTCTATCTGTCGCAGGCGGGAGGCTATGGTGGCGTGAGCGCGCAGGGCTACACGGTGATGGTCGACACGGTCGTCGACGACTACAGCGCCAACATCGCCACCAAGGGCCGGCTGAGCGTCGGTTCCTCGACCAAGGGCGAGCTGGAAGCGGGCGGCGGCGACGCCGACTGGTACGCGGTCTCGCTCAACGCCGGCGGCTACTACTGGTTCTCGGTGGACGGCGCCAAGGAAGGCGGCGGCACCTTGGCCACTTATCCGTATGGCGCCGTCATGCGCTTGCTTGACGCCAAGGGCGCGGTGCTGGCCACCAGCACGCCAGGTTTCAACGGCACATCGAACATCCTGCCGTATGCGGTCACCACCAAGGGCACTTATTACGTGGAAGTGGCGTCGCCCGGCGGCGCCGGCACCTACACGGTCAAAGCCCGGCTGGGCGAGGTCGACGACTACGGCAACGATATCGCCCACGCGGCGGCGATCAGCACCGCCGCCGCCGTCAAGGGCAAGCTGGAGCTGACCAGCGATTTGGACGTGTTCAAGTTCACGGCGGAGGCCGGCGTCACCTACAAGCTGTTGCTGGCTTCCGGCGCGGACGGCGGCGTCAGCGTCAATTCCTATACCACGCTGGAAGTATCGGGCGCGAGCAACGAATATGTGCCGCTGCGCAGCGTCTACGACGGCTTGCCGCAGGCGACCCGCTTCTTCGAGGCGAGCAAATCGGGAGACTACTACATCAAGATCGGCGCTTCGGCGTACGGCACCACCGGCACCTATGTGCTGTCGGTGGCCTCGCTGGGCAAGGATGACTTCCCCGCCAGCAAGCTGACCACCGCCGTGGTGGAACCCGGCAAGCCGCTGTCGGGCACCATCGCCGTGGCCGATGACCACGACTGGGTCAAGGTGCAGCTGGAAGCCGGCCGCACCTATGTCTTCGACCTGCAGGGCTCGGTGAGCGGCGGCGGTTCGCTCGATACGTCCACCTCGTCCGCCGGCATGTCGCTGATCGGCGCCAGCGGCTATGCCGTCGCCTACACCAGCAGCGCCGTCGGCGGCGAGCCGCGCCTGTCCTATATCGCCCAGACCAGCGGCGACTACTATCTCGACGTGCACGGCAACGGCAGCAAGACCGGCACCTACACGGTGGTGGCGACGCTGACCAGCGGCGATGCCACCGCGCCGCATCTGCTGTCGTCGAGCATGCAGGATGGCGCCGTCAACGTCTCGCCGGTGATGCCGAAGATCGTGCTGAGCTTCGACGAGATCGTCATGGTAGGCAATGGCCTGACGCTGAGCGACGGCAACGGTGTCGCGCTGACGCTGCCAAGCTACGGCCAGTCGCTGGCGATCGGCGTCGGCAAGACGCTGGTGATCGACCCGCATCAGAATCTCAAGCCGGGCGTGACCTACACGCTGTCGCTGCCGGAGGGCAGTGTGCTGGACCTGGCCGGCAACAAGCTGGCCGGCGCGCTGAGCTACAAGTTCACGGTGGCGGATCCGGTAACGGTGGGCACTTCGGGCAACGACTTCATGATCGGCAACATGAAAATGAAGCTGGACGGCGGAGCGGGCGTCGATACCGTCTACTACGGGAACTCCAACCCTTATAATTTCCAGCTGGTGCACAACGCCGACGGCAGTTACACCATGCGCGAGTACACCGAGACGGTCGGCGACACCTTGACCGGCGTCGAGCGCTTGCTGTTTTCGAGCAGCGGCATCGCGCTCGACATCGACGGTGCCGGTGGTCAGGTCTATCGGCTGTATCAGGCGGCGTTCAACCGAACGCCGGACAGTGCCGGGCTGGGGTTCTGGATGTCGAAGATGGATCGCGGCATGACGCTCAACGCTGTCGCGGAAGCATTCACGGCAAGCGATGAATTCATCGGACGATACGGCCCATCCCCTAGCGATGCGGAGTTCGTGAACTTACTGTATCAAAATGTGCTGCACCGCGCGCCTGAGCCGGCCGGCAACGCGCATTGGCTGAATTTATTGGCCCACGACCTCACGCATGCTCAGGCATTGATCAGCTTTAGCGAAAGCGCAGAGAACAGTGCGGCATTGGCCAGCATCATCGGCAATGGATTCAGTTACACGCCATACGGCTAGGGATGAGGAGTTTGGTGACGTGCCTGGACGTCTTGGGATGAGGTGGTGCTCCGAGCCGGAATCGAAAATCGGCCTGGAGCGATGATGATATGCGGCTCCCAGAGATGCGGATGGACTCATGCCCCCACGTTGGCCCTTACGAATTTATTAATATGGCTCGTATATTTTCCTTATTGATTTCAGCATAATTAAAGGTCACAAAATTTGTTTTTATATCCATCTTTTTATAAAATTCAGATGGGCTTATTTCTTAGGAGGTATTTATATGTTGAATATCTACGATTAAATAAAAAGGTCTGTTATCGCCCCAAAACCGACATTCAATATAGGGCGAATACGATTCCGAAATAGAGATGTGAGCAGAAGCGCGTGTTCGTGGAAAATATTAGCGGCTGGAGTAGATATCCCGTCTGCTCGGATTGATGAAAAACAAAATTACTTAATCCTATTTAATTCACCTATATTTTTCACTTATATAAAAATTATCAACGAGATGGCGGTCAATTGATAACGCTAAATCCCTTAAAATTGAATTATATTCAGCAACATCTTTTATGATCAACTCAACTTTTTGACCGTGCGCAATCTTATTTCTGATGTCACGAATAGCGTGAAATTTTTCCACTAAATCATCGGAAAGAGGCATCCCAAAAGCGTCGATTAAAAATGTCGGTATTTCGCTAGCCTTAAGATTTCCTATTTTTTGAGATAAATATTTTAGACCAAGAGGATAAAACAATTCAGAAGGAAATTTAAAATTACTTCCCTCAAGAATTTTAGTTGCATTTACTGCTTTTAAAGCATCTTTCGAAAGATTTTTTTGCAAAACCCTTTTTGATCCAAGGGGAGTTTTTCTTTGATCTATGATCGTTTTTTGAACGCGGCCAATTGCTGATTTGTGCAACTGATTTTCTCCACCGTGAAATTCAATAAATTTTTTAATTGCATCTACAACATATGCCTCAAAATAACTAAACGAGGATAAGATAGCATGTCGAGATAGTTCAGCTTTGTATTCTTTAATTTGTTCGCTTATCAAAGCCAGATCATTTGGCTTACTAAAATAATCTGGACTGGGTAAATTTTGGAGGACTCCTTTTTTAATTAAGCTCATTTGCTGCTTGAGACATGGAACTGCTTGGCAAACAATATAAGCAAAATCAAATGTTTGTTGGATTTGCTCTCGTAGTCGAAGATAAGCCTCGGATGGCAGAATATGTTTAGGGGACATTAAATTTATTTTCAGTGAGCTTTGAACGTGTTTCGAAAGGCGGGTACTGGCCGAATTAAGTCTGCTTGCTAATTGTAGAACTATGCTTTAACAGTGTCCCAAGTAACATCCGAATGCAATAGTTTATGGACACGCTTCATTTCATCGACTGAAGCCTCTCCATATCTCGTCATTGGCTGTTTTCCAACACCTACGGCCCATAGTGCATGCACTCCTGTAGGCAAGGTCTCCACCCAAGCCACTTCTCTTCCATCAACCCGACCAATCTCTATTACTTTCCCTAGACTTACATTCCAATAACTAGAGCGCACAGGTAATGGGTGGTGCTTTTTGAAATCCTCAGTACAGAAACTATGCAGCCTGTAAACGTCTAATGCTTCCTGCGAATCTGCAGCATTTCGAAGCAGAGGAGATGTTGACTGCGGCCCAAACCAGAGATTCACATACATACCGTCGTTGACTACTGCTTCAATCAGCGGACGAAAATCCAAGTCACCAGCAATGAAGATCAATTGATCCATATTTCGGCGAAACGTATGCGACAACATGTCAACGGCGATAAGGATATCAACTTCCTTTTGCCCCGCGCCTTTCCCGCGCCGCCATCGACTGCTCCCTTCAGCAACATGCCAACCATTAAGGCTACGAAGGTGATCAAAAAAAGCCTCCTTATGAGCGTATCTTGCGTTGAAGTGCTCTAAGCTTTCGTTTCCTGCTTGGGCTGGTAGGCAATCGTAATAAAAAGCTTTTTGACAGTTCCCCATTAAACTCATGTATTCAAGCTCAAAAGGAACTCCGAACATAAGCTCGCCTGCTTTTATTAAAAGCCTATCGAGATAGGCACCATCAATAAAAAGGTACGAAACAGGACTGGCGGACACTCGCCCCATAGCTCGCAACATGAATCTCCTTTTTCGATAAGGTACTCTTTTAAAAAAGACTGTCTGGCTTTGGCCGCTATGCGTCTCTAGCTTCGCTGATCAATAATTCCTCATCGAACCAGACGTCTTCGTAGTTCGGTGCGAGCAAGACCCGCCATCCGGGCGGAAGCCCTAGATACGGAACGATCTTATCGCAGTATTCCGACAGGTGCGCAGCGCATAGTGGCTGATAAAAATCAGTATCCGTAGAATACTCGCCACCGTAAATGTACCAGCCACAATCACCGTTCTCCGGCTGGACTCGAGCCGCATGCAGGGGCACATTTGCTAAAGTTGCCAGCGCAATTCCAACCTTTTCATGTCCGGCAGGCGGCATGCATTGGACATTGTATCGCTGGCAAACTTGTTGTTGATCGGTGGACATATTAGGTAATTAGTCTTATGTGTGATCCCGAGGGCGGCTTCTGGTCGTTACGCGAAGTCAGCATCGACAAGACCGCCAAAGTCTTCCGAGTAGACATATTTGCCAGCTATGACGGCATCGACGTACTTCGCAAACCAAAGTTTGAAGCTGTTAGCTTCCACTGCTCTGGTACCCATGTCGTGCCACATTGTGATGACTTGTCCTTCTTGCCCATCGATGCCTGGAGCGAGGTCGAGACAGTGGTGGTCACCACTTCCGTTATGTATAAACGGAATCCATTTCGGATTCCACCAATCGTCTCGTACACCTGCCTCAGGTTCAGACTTGTACCCTTCGAAATCACCAGAGTCAAGGAGGTCCTTCCAAACCTTCCATTGTTCGATGATCTCTGTGGTAGACAGGAATTCAGAATTATCAAACAGCCCTCCAGCACAGCCTTGTTGTCCGTTGTGTACCTTCAGAAACTCCACATAATCATGCGGCAGTTTTGCCCCTAGCATTGTCTCTAAACTCCTAATTTCATCATCTGTAGCAGGCGGACACAGGTCTTTCAAGCCGTCGGGCCAATGCACTCTAAGCCATAATTCAAAAGCTAACCAAGTATCACTTATAGATGATGCGGTAGTGGTTGAGCTTTTGAGAAATTTAGAGAAGAAATTTGCCATAAAAAGGGAAGAGAGTTAATTGCGGGGTTTCAGAAGTTCAACGGCAGCTTGTGGCCGATTACGGCAATGCTAATCAAGCTTCTTAATCGCTATTTTCTCGGCGGAAGGATAGCATTCCAAGGGAAAGAAATTGGCCTTCCAAATATCAAGTTCAAACAATTGCCCTTCTGGTCTACATTTACCGCTATACTCACTGGCACCCCGTCCGTGTCGATGTAGTCCGCATCGGCCACAGCCGCACCAAGACTGCGCGTTTCATCCGAACTGAACCGCAGGCTTCCCATGCCACCATCGAGCATATCCTCAACCATTGCAATATCGAGTTGCCGCATAAGGGCTGCGCTATCCTTACATGTCTGGAGCATTGACTGAATCAATGTCTTCTCTTCGGCACGAAGTGAGCGCGGTCTAGCCTGAGAACCTAAAGGCATAAAGATTTCTTTCATTTGGACCGTCTGCTAATGGCCGAACGCGGACGGTGGCTTTAAGTAAAACAGCTGGAAAACCTATCAGTTGAAGTTCTCTTGATAAACATTCTATTTTCAGTACGATTCTTGCTGGTAGCATATCACTTTGCTGGTGTGAAAAAGTCACAGATTCCCACGAAGCAAGAAATCATTTTTCTATCGCAAGCGGACAGAACATATCGCGATGACTGGCAAAGCAGATGTCGTAAAGAAAATATTGCCTCCGGCATATCCAAGAGAGTCTGGAACGAATCGCGTTTGAATCGCGGTTGAGTCGAAATCGCAGTCGTGATGTGTTGTGTACGAATCGATGATTAGAGGCGGGCAGGATAGGTGAAGTAGGCCCACCGCTTCGCGGTTGCCCTACATCACTCCTGCCTTATTCGCACTTCGTGCTCAACGGTGACGCTCTGCGTTGCCCAGCGGCTACCTCCGCCAAACTCATAGGGGCAATGATGAAAAACACTACAAGAAAGAACAGCACGCCAGTGAAAGTCTATTGCCTGCCGGAAGAACATGAAAAATTGAAAGAATTGTCCGCTGCGGCAAACCTGAGCATGTCGAACTATCTGCGAAAAGTCGGCTTAGGTTACGGGGTGGGATCTCAGCCGGCTGAGCGGGCTACTCAAGCTTTGGCTCACCGACGACCCGCGCACTGCGTCTATTCGGGGAGCCACCATCCGCGCGGTGCTAAGCAAGATCGAACACGCGCAAGACGAGATGCTCGACGTGATGCGTTTTATCGTGATGCCACGCAGTGCCCGGAACAAGTGGGACCATTGAACGCCCACGAGCGCTGTCATGGCAGGTAGGGGCGGCTCGCGTCTACAAGTGCGACGCACGCGGCGCGGCGATCACCATGCATCATGATCCTGGCGTTTAAACCGTGATAGAGGGCCCTGGGGCGCGCGCAGCACTCGGGTCCATGACCTGACATCAAAGCGTCTGCAAACGCAGCCTATCGAGGTAATTGGCCCAGCGCTGCATCATCTCGCGGCGCGCCGGCAAATGCGCGGTGCGATTGTAGGCGCGTCCATTCGGATCTTTGACACGGTGCGCCAGCTGGTGCTCGATCAGGTCCACACGCTCGCCAAGCACTTCGTCCATGATCGTTCGCGCCATCGCGCGGAAGCCGTGACCCGTCATCACCTCTTTGCTGTAGCCCATACTGCGTAAGGCGGCGTTGATGGTGTTCTCGCTCATGCAGCGATCATGGCTGCGCATACCGACGAAGACATACGCACCTCGCCCGGTTAATCGCTGCATCGCTCGCAGTATCTCGATGGCCTGCGTGGGAAGCGGAACGATATGGTCGTTCTCCATCTTCATCTTCGTGCCTGGCACGCGCCACTCGCCTTTATCGAGATCGAGCTCCGACCATTCCATCGCGCGGATCATGCCGGGTCGTTGAAAGAGCATCGGTGAGATCTTCAACGCAGCGATGGTGTAAGGATGTCCTTCGTATCCGTAGATCGCCCGCAGCAGCGCGCCAGCTTTCTCGGGATCGGTAATGGCGGCGTAGTGGCCGACAGGGACTGACGCCAAGGCGTCACCGAGATCCCTGGTCACGTCGCGATCCGCGAGCTCGCTCGCGACGGCGAAGCGGAACACCTGTCCCACTGCGCGCTTGACGTTATGCGTCGTCTCGAACGCGCCGCGATCCTCGATGCGCCTAAGCGCGGTAAGTACCTGGCGTGGCCGGATATCGGCGATCGGCATCGCGCCGATGACCGGGAAGATGTCCTTGCGCAGCCAGTTGAAAATTTTTCGACGCGTGGTCTCTGCCCGTTCGGCTTTGGTCTTCTCAAGCCACAGCATGGCCACCACTTCGAATGTGTTCAGCGCCGACGCCTGGCGGGAGGCCTTGGCGTTGCGGCGCGCCTGCGCGGGGTCGTTGCCGGCTCGCTGTAACGCCCGTACTTCGTTGCGGCGCTCACGTGCCTCACTCAGCGACACTTCGGGATAAGGGCCGAAGGACAATCGACTTTCCTTGCCCGACGCTTGGCGAAACTTCATGCGCCACAACTTGGCGCCGGAGGGGAAGACTTCAAGGTAGAGGCCGCCACCATCAAACAGCCTGTACGACTTCTCCCGGGGCTTGGTCTTCCGCAGCTGCGTTTCGTTGAGCGGGATGACGGAAATAGGCATTTTGGGGGCATCCGATTTTGGGGGCATCGCCGATTCTGCCCCCAAAATGCCCCCAAAACCGCTGGATGTCAACAGACCTCAGCAGCTCTCGGCGGACTTCAATTTGAGATTTCTCCTAGGAGAAGGAGAAAATTTGAGACGTTCGTGGACGTCTACGGATGAGTGGGTGGTGCTCCGAGCCGGAATCGAACCGGCACGCCTTGCGGCGGGAGATTTTAAGTCTCCAGTGTCTACCAATTTCACCATCGGAGCCCACACAGCCAAACATTATGCCATGACATACCCACAACCCGCAACGCCGGGATCATGGATTTATGGCCGTCATCCCGCTCCGGCGGCCGATACTTAAAGAAGTAGTGTGAGGTAGCCTGAGACTTACGGACACTTCCATTTGATAAACTTGTCAAAGGGAGTGAAAACATGAAATCAACAACATACACGCCGGAGTTCCGGGCCGAGGCGGTCAAACTGGTGCTGGCGCA
>NZ_JAADJT010000019.1 GCF_011090165.1 Duganella aceris | reverse complement strand
TGCGCCAGCACCAGTTTGACCGCCTCGGCCCGGAACTCCGGCGTGTATGTTGTTGATTTCATGTTTTCACTCCCTTTGACAAGTTTATCAAATGGAAGTGTCCGTAAGTCTCAGGCTACCTCAACCCTCCTCCGAACACACATCGATACTGCGCTACGTTTCTCCGCCGCTTGGCTAGTCAGCGAACCCCATCAGTTCGCAATACAAGTCATCGGGGGAACAGAAATCAGAAAGATGAAGGACCGCAATGGACAACTGTTAACTGACAAATATCTTTATGAATGCATGTCTACGGAACGGCCTTGGTTACCTACTGTGTACAAAGAACTGTCGGGATATATCCACTTCTCGGGTTCTCATGTCATCTCTTCGATAAATTCGATGGATGGCGACTGTCGGGTTTCGTTTCTCGCTTCCGAACAAGATCTAGATTACCCGGAAGAGAGCTGGTTGGAAGCAATCGGCTGTTTCCGAGAATCCACCGAAATTTTGGTCAATTACTTGCACGGGTACGCAACGACCAAAGGCATGTCGCCCACACAATTCGCGGAGGCACGGGAAATATTTATGAGCTCTCGATCTATCTGACCTCGATTGGCACTGCTTTACGCCTCCCCTGTCGTCAACGGATGCGTCATGCAGGCTCCATGATGTCTTGCATGTAGCTGGGTCAAAGTTTGCAATGGTCGTTACAGTCTACCAACGATGCACAACATTTCGCGAGCCTCGCAACACATGGCCAAACTTGCTTCGGTCGCCCCCCACCTCCGACGCCCGCCGCGATGTCAATCAACGTGCCAAGCGTCAAGTCATAAATTTGTGGAATTTTTACAAATAGACGTAGAGAAACACCTGAGGACTTTGGATAGAATTCCGATCAAAAACTAAGACATAATTGTTAGCGTTCTATTCATCCACGCGTTTTAATAACTCGCCTACGAGAGGGTATGTCGAATGAAAAATATAAAAATTGCGCTCAAGAATTGTTACGGAATTCAAGCACTTGAACATGAGTTTGATTTTGTGAGCGGCGCACCTAAAAATAAAGCTTTTGCGATATATGCTCCAAACGGGTTAATGAAAACCTCTTTCACAAAAACCTTCGAACGTTTATCGCAAGGCAAACTACCTGAAGAAGAGCGTTTCAACCGCTCTGCCAGCGCAGATATAAAGATTAATGATACTACCATTGCTGCCGAAGAAATCTATGTTTTGAAATCTGAAATAGATTTACAAGAAGAAACCTCCGCCATCACCGATATCTTAGTCAATCCAGAACACAAGTCACGTTATGACGCGATCCTAGTTGATCTTGATAAACAGAAGATAAAACTAATCAACACCCTTCAAAAAATATCGGGCGTACCCAAGAAAGATGTTGAAAAATCGGTAATTGACGACGTGGGTAAGGGCGATTTTGCCCTTTGTATTTCTACGCTACTTGAACGCCCTGTTACCATTGATTATGCAGATTTACCATATAGTATAATATTTGATCCAAAAACTGCAGACTTTCTTAAGAGCGATGAATTTTTATCAGGAGCAAAAGAATTCAATTCACGATACCAAGAGCTTTTCACGCAAGAAGGTACTATATATCAAAAGGGAATATTCAATCCAGCTAGAGCCGACAACTCCTTTAACACATTGGACAAGCAAGGATTTTTCAACGCTGGCCATAGATTGCAAATGCGTGGGGACGCTGTTTCAATCGACAAAGATGAATTAGCAACAAGACTAAAGAAGATCCACGCCCGGATTGATGAAGACGAAAGCCTCAAAAAGTTGAGGGCAAACTTAGCCAAAAATGCGCAAACGCAAGCGTTATCCGATTTGTTTGAAAACCTGGACTCTACCAAAGTTGATGGTTTACTTGAGAAACTTCTCCCAGAAAATCAAAGTAGCTTCCGTTTAGATTTATGGTCTGCATACCTGCAAAATAATACCGATGCTATCACTTACATCACTCTATTCAAAGACACCAAAGACGAAATAGAGAGCATTGAATCGGAAGCTGCACAAGCAACGCCCAGATGGACAGCCGCTGTTTCATTGTTCAACAATCGATTTGTTGACATGCCATTCTCGTTATCGATCGAAAACCAGACGCAAGCAGCTCTCGGAAAGGAACGGGCGAAGCTGAGATTCATATTCAAGGATGGTTTAGATACTGTTAACTGGTCACGCTCGGAAGTGAAAACATTGAGTCAAGGCGAAAAAAGAGCTATGTATTTACTCAACTTCATCTTCGAAGTTGAAGCAAGAGTCTTAGCACAAAGAAAAACTTTATTCATAATTGATGACGTCGCAGATTCATTTGATTACAAGAACAAACACGCAATCGTTCAATATCTAGAAGATCTTAATGAACAGCAAAATCTCTATCAAATAATACTCACCCACAATTTTGATTTTTTCCGCACCCTAGCCGGTAGCTTTGTCCATCGAGAAAGATGCCTGATGGCTAACCGGCATCCTCATGGGATAATATTATCAAAAGCAGAAGGCATTAAAAATTATTTTACTGGTGTATTAAAACAAAAGGTTGCTACGAACCCTAGAGCTTTATGTGCAACAATTCCATTCACCCGAAATATATTAGAATACACCAAAGGCGATAACGACCCTGATTATATCAAACTAACATCTCTTCTTCATTGGAAATCGGACACAGATAGTATTACCGCTAATGATTATCTTTCAATATACAACGCCCTGTTTACTACCGCGCACACAGGCAATGGAAAATCAATAAAAGAAATATTATTCGAGGAAGCCGAAACGATTTCCACGCAAAGCGTTCATGCAGGTCTAAATCTTGAAGATAAAGTTTTACTTTCCATGGCAATTCGCATGAAAGCAGAGGAATTTCTTGTTAATAGAATCAGAAATTTAATCAATGATTATACTTATTGGTGCACTTCCAAAAATCAATTTGGAAACTTGATGAAAGAGCTTACACGACTTTCTCCAAATGCTGATGAAATTAAAAAATTGGAAAAGGTGAGCATTACAGTTAGCTCCAACATTCATCTTAACTCCTTTATGTACGAGCCAATTCTCGATTTGACAATTGACCATCTGATCCTACTATATACGGAAATAAAAGCTCTTCAGGCTTAAAAAGGAGGTGACGGACTTGTAGTTTCATTCCATCACCCTCTATCCCCTAGGCTACAATGTGCACCAACAGGTTTCCGGGGGAGCTCCGGTCCAGCTCCCACCTTCTGGTCCAGTTCTGGTCCTTTCTCGTCTTCATAAAATTTTCTGAAAATCACTTAGATGCGTTACGATTCAAGGCTAATGTGGGGGCAAGGAGGCCTCCCAGCGAAGGGCCAGGCGGACTTTTAATCCGTTGGTCGCAGGTTCGAATCCCGCACGGCCTACCAAGATTCATCAAGAAAGCCCACGAATTAACGTTCGTGGGCTTTTTTGTTTCTGCTCGCTCCCTGTTTAGAACGACGCCCGCACCCCGACATTGACGCGGCGGCCGACGTCTTCCAGCATCAGGAACTGGCTTTCGTTCAGCGCATACTCATGCGTACGGGCGTTGTTCAGGTTGATGAAGTCGGCATACAGCGACACCGCCGGCGTCAGGTTGTAGCGCAGGCTGGCATCGCTCTGGCCGTATGCCGCCCGGTTACGCGGCTGGGTGCTGCCGCCGCCGCAATCGACCGAGAAGTGATTCCGCCAGTTGTAGCTCACGCGCGCCTGGAAACTGCTTTTCTCATAGAACAGCGACGCGTTGTACGACTGCGGCGACAGGCCCGGATAACCACAATTCGGCGTGCCGCTGTCCACCTCGCGGCTGGCGGTCGCATCCACATAGGTGTAGTTGGCGGTGGCGCCGAAGCCGCGCAGCCATTCCACCTCGGTTTCGAACGCGTACTGGCCGGCGATCTCTACGCCCTTGATCTTGCCCTTCTGCCCGTTGCGCACGCGAGTGTCGTGCACGACCTCGCCCGGATATTGCGGCAAGGTGGTGTCTACCAGGCGCGTCTCCAGGAAGTCACGCACGTTTTTCTGGAACACGGCCGCACTGACGTAGTTGGTTTTGGACAGATACCATTCCCACGACAAATCCAGATTGTTCGACTTCATCGGCTTCAGGTACGGATTGCCGCCGCCGGCCTGTACATCGCCATAGCGGCCGCCGTAGGAATTGCTTACGCCCAACTGGTTCAGGGTCGGCCGGGTTTCGGTCTTCGAAGCGGCCAGGCGCAGCAGCATGTCGCGCGTCAGGTCGATCTTCAGGTTGGCCGATGGCAGCACGCTGTTGTAGCTATTGTCGACCATCAGCGTGGTCATCGGGCCGTAGTTAAGGATGTAGGTGGTGTCGTTCGGGCTCTTGGTGGCGGACAGCAGCACGCGGCTGGTACCCGACGAACTCGATTGCACATGCACCACCCGCACGCCGGCGTTGACCGACCAGCGATCGCCTTCCCATTTGCTGTCGACGTAGAAGCTGCTGACCTTCTCCTTCACCGCCCAGCTCGACGGCTTGGTGTAGTCGATCGCCATCGGTCCGTTCGGATAGATCGAGGTGTTGAGATACAGCGCCGGATCGTTCGACTGCGTCAGCACCGAGCGCTGGTTCAGGTAGTTCATGTAGGCATACGGATCGAAGCTCAGATAGGCGCTGGGAACTTGCGCGCCGCCACCGAGGAAGTTCTCCATCGGCGTTACCGTGAACAGCGACGATGGCAACGCCAGATGGTAGCCGCTATAGGTATTCCACGAATCGCTGTTCCACTCGGTGCGGCCGACTTCGCGCTGCGAGCGACTGAGGCCGGTGTCGAGACCTTTGAAATAGCCGATGTCGTGACTCCAGCTCAGGCCCAGGCGGCCTTCGTACAGTTTGTCGGTGTTGCTCACAATGCCGTTCGACACCGCGTGCGCACGCACCTTGGTCGGATCATCGAGACCGTCGCCGAACACGATCGATGGCGTGCTACCGAAGCTGAGCACGTCGCCATTGGTCGGCACCATGCCGGCCACCACCCACAAATCCGGCGAGCCGGAGTTGGTGCGCGAGGTGTTCAGATCGCCTTCCAGCTTCCACTCCGGCGCCAGCGCCCATTTAGAGTTGAGGCCGAACGCGCGGGTCACCGATAACCGGTCGCCGCCCTTGACGATCATGTCGTTGGAATTGGCCTCGCCCAGCAGGTTGCCGGCGCCGGCCAGCGCTGGATTGTTTGCATAGAAAGCGGCGCCCGGACGCAGCAGGCTGGCGATTTGGTTGTTGCTGCCCAGCGTCGCGCCCAGCACCTGCGGGTTGATCCAGTCGCTGAAAGCGATCACGTTGTTACGCTGGTCCAGGTGCGAGTACAGCGCGTCGGCGGTCAGCTTCCAGGTCGAAGACGGGTTGTATTGCACCGTCAGGTTACCGACCAGGCGCTTGCGCGTTTCGTTCTCCTGCTGGAAGCCGTAGCTCTGCGGGATAAAAGCCTTTCGGGTGGTGACGTCAGCCATGGTCAGGCCCTTGGAATTCAGGTCGCCGTTGATGAAGGAGACGTCGCGGTAATTCCACGCATCGGTAATCGCCTTGTTCTGCGTGGAGGCGCGGTCGGTATAGGACAGCGAGGCGTTCACGCCAAAGTTGCGCTCGGCGTTCGCAAACGAGTACAAGCCACTGACGTTGGGTGTTTTCTTTTCCGAGTTGGAATCATAGGAACCGGAGCCGTTGAGCACAAAGGCATGCCCCACCTTGCCCGACAGCGGACGCGCGGTCTGGATGTCCACCGTCGAACCGATGCCGCCCTCAGGCAGGAACGGCTGCGACGTCTTGTAGACCAGTGCCTTGGAAATCAGGTCCGAGGACAGCAGGTCGAAAGAGAACTCGCGGCCACCGGTATCGCTGGTCATGGTGCGCCCGTTGACCAGTACGTTATTGAACTCCGGTCCCAGACCGCGTACCGAGATGTAGCGCCCTTCGCCGCCATTGCGCTGGATCTGCACACCGGTCACGCGCTGCAACGATTCGGCGATATTGGTATCGGGGAACTTTCCGGCATCTTCGGCCGAGACCGCGTCCACTACGCCGTCCTGCATGCGCTTGGTGTTCAGCGACGAACTGAGCGATGAGCGGATACCACTCACCACCACGGTCGGACCGACCATGGCGTCGGCGGAGGGATCTTGGCTCTGGGCGTGGGCCGATGTCGAAATTAACAAATCGGCAATAATAGCCGCGAGGACGGTCTTACGGATATACGTGTTGCGCATCTCTATAGTCTCCAGTTTTTGAATTTTTATTTGACGGCGGATGCAGGCGCGTGAGGGTTACCGCGACTGCATGAGCGATCTTATGACAGGAGAAAGGATGCAAACTTATCATTTTTTTACAAAATGACATGCTAAAAACATATAACTCCGCAGCGCTGGATGAGCGGCAGAAGCAGAGCGTCGCCGGATCGCCATCGAGTTTCTTAGCTGAAAAGGTAGTCTCTGAGAGACGAAAAAGTTGGCCGTTCGGCGAGGACGCCGACTGACGCTACGTTTGTGTGAGCGCAATTCGCACTATTTTTGGTCTCCTATGCTGAACATTCTTTCTGCAATCAAAGGTGACCGCGATGACTTTTCCCAATAAAAACACTAGCGACAGAGCCGACTTCGACAAAGCGATGAAATCGTTGGAGAGCCAAGTGGCGAACGTCGGCGTCCATGTCACCATCGATTCCACTACGCGACTTGCCTACTCACGAGAGATCAAAGCTATGGCAAAGAAATTGGAGAGTGAAGCATTGGCAGGAAAAATAACTTGGGCTCAGGCCGCCAACCAAGCGCAGGAGACAAGAAATTTGGTCATGGAGATTTTCCGCCGGCGAAGCACGCCTGTCGGCCGAGCGATGGCCCAATATCTCAAAATCAAAGGCTACTCGCTAAACGAACTGGTCGCCCGCCACTCGATCCGGCATTACGGCGAGAATGCGCTCTTCAAAACTCTGTCCACATCGCAAAAAGATGTCGTCTACGCGTCGATCGTGAAATCCGCAGGAAGTTCAAATCTTAAAGTCAGCACAACCTTGGCGCATTTATCCTATGCTGGACGTGGCCTGATCGTCATTTCGTTAGGGATCTCTGCTTATAATATTGCGACCTCCACCGACAAAGTTTCGGCGACTGGGAAGGAGCTTTCATCAATCAGCGCGGGCATCGGCGGCGGCATTGCAGGGGGCGCTATCGCGGGTCTCGCGTGCGGCCCTGGTGCTCCAGTTTGCGTCACAATAGGCGCGTTTGTAGGCGGTGCCCTGGCTGCCTTTGGCGTCCATTCTCTGTGGTAGGAATATCGTGAAGCTCGTTCAAACTTCTGAAATTTCACTTCGCCTGATCGGCTCGCCGTTCAGCGAAGGCATGCCGCAATGTGAATTGATATTGAACCGGCATCCAAGCGGGCAGGTCATCGACGGCGCAGTGCTGGAAGCCGCTATACGATGGCGTGACCTGCTGCTCGTCTTTGTCACCGACGACATCATGCACGAAGAGACGCTGCGCATTTATCTGTTCGACGCCGACTTGCACATCGTGGATTCCGCTCAGCTTGGATGGATGTACGCCACCGGCGTCTTTTCACTACTGGAGCTTTGTCCGCCCAGCACCGTGCGCTTTCTTTTTTTCGGCGACACTGACTGGATCTTGGAGCTGTTCAGCGAAGAGGTCTTCGCTATCCCCCTAATCAAAGATCCTCGCGGCGTAAGCAGGCCGTTTCGATTTCATCGGCGGTTTCAGATTTCCGGCAACCCCAAACCGGAGTCACCGAAAAGCTCCAGGCAGGAATTGACGAATGCCCCGATGGCACCGCCGAATCAAACCCATGTACACCTCGGTAATAACAAAGAAAATCATACGGAATAGGACGCTTTGACGGCCATCGGTGCTGTCTCCACAAGGTGAACCAGATCGTGAGATTACTTTCCACCACCGAATTCGCAGCGCGGCCGGCGGCTCCCTATACTGATACCCAGTTGGCGTCTTGCGAACTGCTGCTGGACGGCAAGCCCACCGGACTGATAGCGACCGGAGCCGTGCTGGAAGCGGCTTTGGAATGGCAAGGCTGTCGACTCGCCTTCCTCACGGACGACATCCCCTTCGAAGACATGCTGCGGATTTATATGTTCGACGCTAGCATGACTTTGGTCGATTCGGCCGAGCTTGGAGCGATATATTCGACCGGAACGTTCGCTGAGCTGAGACTGCAGCCGCCGAACGCGCTGACATTTCGCTTTTTTGGCGGCACCGTCTGGCGCATGACGTTGCTCGCAGAGAAGGAATTCGCCCCGCCCTTACTTTCCGACCCCAGCGGAGTGAGCCGGAAATTCAAACTCTTCAGGCGCTTCAGGATTGAAGGCAAGCCAATACCTGAAGGAGTCTGTACATCCTAGGACCAGTAATCCGACACACACCTTCCGTCACGAGGCAGATCGTCGAAGCTATCGAAGCCGTCGAAGTGGTCGATGGGAATGTGGCCGACGGCGTCCGGCTCCGCCAGGCGCAAATTGACGGCGATACGGCGCCGCCCTCCGTCCTCGAGCTCTTTCGCCCGCCAGAAAACCATGCAGCCGCAGGACGAGCAGAAATGAAACGCCAAGGCGCGCCCACGGATGAAGCCCTTGGTCTCCCCCGTCACGCGGATTCCTTCATTTTCATAATCGTAGGCCCACAGCACGCCATAGCGGCGGCATGCGGTGCAGTTGCATACGGTGGCCCCTTCCGGCTCGCCGTCAAACTCCCAGTGCACCGCCTCGCAAAGGCAAGTACCTTTGATCATCATGTCCTCCTACTGTTTTCCGGTCCGGGCGTCCCAGCCCAGCATGGCGACCTGCGCCACCGATTCCAGCTCAGCGCGACTGACGCCGTCTCGCGCCAGGATCGACATACCGTTCTGAACGGCCTGCACGAATCGGCCCAATGCGGGGATGTCGGCCGTGGACGGGATCTCGCCGTCGGCGACCGCCCGCTCCAGACGCTCCATCAGGCGATGGAACGGCGCCACACGCGCCGCTCGCGCCAATTCTCCGAGCTCTTGATACCCTTCGCTGCCGACGGCGGAAAGCGTCACCATGCAGCCCAGCGGAACGTCCACCACCGATCCCGTCAGGAACGCGGCCGAGCCCATCAACCAGTCTTGTACCGCATCACGCGCTGTTGGGGCGGCGCAGAAATTCGTCCAACCTTCCGACTGGAAAATTTCCTGATAGTGCTGCAACGCTTCGGCGTACAACGCTTCCTTCGAACCGAAGGCCGCATACAGGCTCGGAGATGCGATGCCCATCACCTCGGTCAGATCGCTCATCGAGGTGGCTGCGTAGCCTTTTTGCCAGAACACGCGCATGGCCCGCGTCAACGCGGCTTCGCGATCGAAGGCGCGTGGACGTCCTCGCGGCGTGCGCGGCGTGTTGTTGGTTTTGATGGGGTCGTCGGTCTGCATTGGACCCAGTATACGTGCACGAGCACCCTGGCACAACCGCTGCCCACGCATTCTGTGTCGATCAACACAAAAATCATTGACATGCCTTCTTGACGGCCTTATTATTTTTGTGCCGATCATTACAAAAGGAAAAGTCATGAAGGAATTAGAAGGAAAACGTGCGCTGGTCACTGGCGCGTCGCGTGGCATCGGGGCTGCGATCGCTTTGGATTTGGCGGAAAAAGGCGCCGATGTGGTCATCACCTATGAACGCTCAGCCGACCGTGCGGCGGAAGTCGTGCGCGCCATCGAAGCCAAGGGGCGCAAGGCATTCGCCCTCCAGGCCGATAGCGCAGATCCGGCCGCGATCAAGCGCTCGGTGGATTCGGCGGCAGAGGCGCTCGGCGGTCTCGATATCCTGGTGAACAACGCCGGCATCGCTCTCTACGCGCCGGTCGCCGAAATCGGCGTGGAGCAGATCGATGCGCTGATGAATGTGAATGTGCGCGGGCCGGTGTTGACCGCTCAGGCGGCCATCCCCTACCTGAAGCAAGGCGGGCGGATCATCAACATCGGCTCCGTCGGCGCCGAGCGCATCGTCGGCGAGGGGGCGACGGTGTATTTCATGACCAAGTCCGCGCTGCACTCATTCACCCGAGGCCTGGCGCGCGAACTGGGCGCGCGCGACATCACCGTGAATCTGGTTCAACCCGGCTCGACCAATACCGATATGAATCCGGCCACTGGCGAATTCGCCGCGTTCCAGGTATCGCTGATGCCGCTGGGACGATACTCGGAGCCCCAAGACATCGCCGCAGCGGTCGGATTCCTCGCGAGTCCGGCGGCCAGGCAGATCACCGGCACCATCCTCACCATCGACGGTGGCCTGAACACCTGATGAGATGGCACAAGAAAGCCCGCGAATTTCCGTTCGTGGGCTTTTTTTGCTGGCCGTCGGATTGTTAAAATGAACGCCCGACCGGTGGTCCAGCCTATGCAAATCGTCGCGCTTTCCTCTCGCTGTAAAACGCTCGGCGCTGGCTGGGGGAAACGCTTGCGCGTGATATTTTTGTTTGCAGTGGTGGAGGCATCTGCCAGCGCCAGCGTGTGCTACGGCACCGTGGCTCACGGACGCCTGCGGGACGGCGTGCAGCTTCCCGCCGCACCAGTCGGGGGGCTCGGTCGATTTCATGGTGCCGGTACTCGACGGCGAGCGCAGGCCGACGCTGTTGCCGACGAATTCGCTGAACCACTTTGGCTACGGACTGGAATTCGATGCGACTGGATCGCTGGGCGACCTGCATATCGTGAAGGCGACGCCCTGGGTCAAGCACGATGAACACTATCACGTCGACTTTTCACTGCCGTGCCGCCCTTTCAGCGAGTACCAGACTCAGGCGACAGGAAAGAACTGAGGAGCGACCTGTCGGCGTGGTAGAATCGCCGCGTACGATATAAGCAAGGCCAGATTCCTCAGCAAAGCCAACCTTCGAGTTGGCTTTGCTGTTTTACAAAATAGAAAGCACCGCCATGACTTACGAAGAATTCCTTGATGAGGTGACAACGCTCCTCACCGAACTGTACGACCTTGACGACGAAGCCGCGATCAAGCTGGTGGTGGACGCGCAAGCCGATGATTTCTTTGTCGCCCACGACGACAAAGAAGAGCTGCGCACGGTCGCCCAAGCCAAGCTGGACGCCGCCACGATCTACCAGACCAAGCAAAACAAGAACCAAACGCAACGCAAACAGCAGCAGCGTCAAGTTCAAAAGAAAAAAACGCCCTGACTGGCGGGCGGAGGAGTGAATCGCGCGCGCGTGCCTAAGCAGTCAAAGGACGGGCGACGATTTTCGCGGCGGCGAAGTGCACGGCGCGGCCGAGTGGAACTTCGACCCAGCGGTGGAACACGGCGCCGGCGGCCAGGCTGGCGCCCCACGCGGTCAACATGCCGAATGCCTGAAACTCAGGATCTGCGGGCACAAAGCGGGTGAACGCGGCATTCACCACCAGGCAGACCGGGAAGTGAATCAGGAACACCGAGTACGAGATCCCACCCAGCTTGTTGATCAGCGGCCATGCATGGCCGTTCGAGGTCTTGATCCTGCCCCACAGGAACAGCACACACGCGACGATCAGCGCCAGCGCGATGCGGCTGCGGAACTCCAGCAGCAGCCCGCCCAGCGCCGGCAGCAACACCATCGCCGCCAGCCAGGCCACCGCGCCGGAGTTGCGGCGCGTATCGCTCGCCCACCACGCCATCAGACCGAGGCCGTAGCTGCCAAAGAAATACGGCGCCCAGTTGTCCCACTCGGCATCCAGATTAAAGTGCAACAGCGACACGGCGACGCCCAAGGCGACCACCAAGGGCATCAGCGCCGGCATGCGGCGGTTGCCCGTCATGCGCCCAACCAGCCAAAGCGCGACGACCATCACCGCGTACAACTGGAAATCGATGGCGACATACCACGCGCCGGCAGACAGCGATGCGTATCCCAGCACGCCGTGCAGCAGCAGCGCGTGCGCGCTCAGCTGGTCCCAGGTCGGTGGCGGAGAGATGGAGTCGTGCGTCATCCAGGTGGCGGCCAGCGCGGACGCGGCGGCCGCCACTAGCGTGGCGACGATGAAAGGCGGCGCCAGCTTGACGTAGCGGTGGGCGATCGCGCCCAGCGGATCGGAGAGCCCGGCATGACCCGATGGCGCCAGCGATTTGGCGGCCAAAAAGCCGCTGATGACGAGAAATACCTGAACGGCGATGCGCGCACTGCCGCCCAGCCAGTCGATCAGCGCCGGCAGCAGCGGGCGCACATGATCGGCCATCGGCCCGTAAAACGCCAAATGGTGCAAAATGATTAACTGCGCTGCGCCGGCTTTTAGCAAATTAATCAGGCCGAACTGCGTCTTTGCCGCCTCCACGGCGGGTGCTACTCGTGCTGCTGCGCTCATACATATCCCTTACCTTGCAAACCAAGGCGGGCAAATTACTCATGAATTTGCCGACCGGGCGCTATGATAGCTGAGCTTGGCAGTTGACGGCGCACACTTACATGAATGCCACTAATAATCAATCGTAAATTTTGTAAATGAAGGGATTTCAGCCGATCAGCGCTTCTTCAAGATCGAACCGAGCACGCCACGAATAATTTCGCGGCCAACCTGCGAGCCGATGCTGCGGGCGGCGGACTTGACCATCGCCTGCACCGCCGTGTCGCGCTTGCCGGTTTTGCCGAACAGGCCGCCCAGCACGTCGCCGAAGATGGAGCCGCCCTCCTCGGCGGGCGCAGGCTGCGGCGCTTGCTGTGGCGTTGGCGCGCTGCGGCCGGCCGGGGGACTTGCCTGCGGCGGCTGAGCGCCGGCGGCGACACGGCCGCTTAATTTTTCATACGCCGATTCGCGGTCGATCGCCTTCTCGTACACGCCGGCGACGATCGATCCGGCAATGGCCGCCTTGCGTTCGTTGGCGTCGATCGGGCCGAGCTGGCTGCCCGGCGGCAGGATGTAGGCGCGCTGCACGATCTGCGGCGTGCCCTTCTCGTCAAGGAAGGAGACCAGCGCTTCGCCCACACCCAGCTCGCCGATCACCTGCGCCACGTCGAGCGACGGATTGGCGCGGAAGGTTTCGGCGGCGGCCTTGACCGCCTTCTGGTCGCGCGGTGTGTAGGCGCGCAGCGCATGTTGCACCCGGTTGCCCAGCTGGCCCAATACCGTATCCGGAATATCCAACGGATTCTGCGTGATGAAGAATACGCCGACGCCCTTGGAACGAATCAAGCGCACCACCTGCTCGATTTTTTGCAGCAAGGCCTTGGGCGCCTCGGCGAACAGCAAATGCGCCTCATCGAAGAAGAACACCAGCTTGGGCTTCTCCAGGTCGCCCACTTCGGGCAGGTTTTCAAACAGTTCCGACAGCATCCACAGCAGGAACACCGCATACAGGCGCGGCGCATTCATCAGCTTGTCGGCGGCGAGGATGTTGACCACGCCCTTGCCGTGTGCGTCGGTTTGCAGCAGATCGTCGATGTTGAGCATAGGTTCGCCGAAGAACTGGTCGCCGCCCTGCTCCTCCACCGCGATCAGGCCGCGCTGGATGGCGCCGATGCTGGCGGCGCTGATGTTGCCGTAGCTGGTCTTGTAGTCGGCGGCGTTGTCGCCGACGTGTTGCAGCATGGCGCGCAAGTCCTTGGTGTCGAGCAGCAGCAAGCCGTTGTCGTCGGCGATGCGGAACACCAGTTGCAGCACGCCTTCCTGCGTATCGTTCAAATTGAGCATGCGCGCCAGCAGCAGCGGGCCCAAATCGGACACCGTGGCCCGCACCGGATGGCCCTGCTGGCCGTAGATATCCCAGAAAGTCACCGGGCAGGCGCGCCACTCCGGCGCCTCCAGCTTGAGCGACTCCAGCCGCTTGGCCATCTTGTCGCTGAGCGCACCGGCCTTGGCGATGCCCGACAGGTCGCCCTTGACGTCGGCCATGAACACCGGCACGCCGATCTCGGACAGCGATTGCGCGATCTTTTGCAGCGTGACGGTCTTGCCGGTGCCGGTGGCGCCGGTGATGCAGCCATGCCGGTTCACCAGGTTGGACAGCATGTCCAGCGAGAGCTGGTCGTTCTTCGCAATCGTCAACGCTGCCGGCATCGTCACTCTCCTGGAAAATGGTTATAAAACCATGATACCCCAGGCTTTTGAAAACTAGCGGCGGAATTTCTTCGGCTGCTTCTTGCGCGCCGCCGCGTTCTGATCCTGCAGGATGGCATCGACCCGCTCCGACGCCGCCCGGGACAATTCCTGCGCCTTGGCGATATCCGGGAAGAATTCCGGCTGACGGTAGGACAGCCACGCGTAGGCCGAGTACAAGCGGCACGAATCCTCGACCTCCTGCAGGTTCATATAGCTGAGCGGGTTCTGATGCGGACTCAGATGCGTGACCGTCTTGTGCGCCAGCGCCTTGGCCCACTTTTCCCAAGCGTTCTGCAACGACGGCACCTTGGACGAGATCGGCACCAGCGACAGCGCGAATTTTTCCGCCACCGTCAGCTCCAGCGTGTCGAGCCAGGCGGCGCGCTCGAACTGGTCCTCGGTGATGCGGGGGAAGAAGAAACCGTCCGGCACGTCGATGTTGTGCACGAAGCGCTTCAACAACTTGGCCAGGCCATGTTCGTTGGTCACCGACGAAATCCGGTACAAATGCTCCAGCGTCGGCGCCACGGCGAAACCGGTGGTCTTTAGCGGCACCGGTTTTTCGTGCAACAGCGAGCGCATCACGTTGTGGGTCTCGTTGTCGTAGCCGGCCACCAGGCCTTCCTCATGCACGCCGAAACGCCCGGCGCGGCCGGCGATCTGCCGCGCCAGCGCGGCCGGGATCTCTTCCTCTTCATAACCGTTGTATTTGACCGAGGTTGTCATCACGATGCGCGCAATTGGCATATTCAGGCCCATGGCGATCGCGTCGGTGCCGACCACCACATCGGCCGCGCCGTCGCGGAAGCGCTGGGCTTGCGCCCGCCGCACCTCCGGCGACAGGTTGCCGTACACGGTGGCCACCGACAAGCCCATTTCCGTGACCATGTCGCGCCACATCAGCACCTCGCGGCGCGAGAAACAGATCACCGCGTCGCCGCGCCGCAGATTGCTCATCTTGCGCACGGCGGTGGGCTCCATCGACAACGGCCCCTTGCGCTTGAGCACGTGTACTTCCAGCTCGCACTCCAACCGCGCGGCCAGCACCTCGATCGCGCGCCGCGCCTCCGGGGCGCCGACCAGATACACCACCTGCGCCGGCGCGCCGCAGACGGCGGCGGTCCAGGCCGAGCCGCGATCGCGGTCGGCCAGCATCTGGATCTCGTCGATCACCGCCACCTCGACCGGCGTGCGGGTATCGAGCATCTCCACCGTGCTGGCGACGTGGGTCGCTCCCGGCACCACGCGGCGCTCCTCGCCGGTCACCAGGCTGACCGCCAGCGGCTTGCCGCGCTGCTCCATGCCTTGCAGGCGCTCGTAGTTTTCCAGCGCCAGCAGCCGCAGCGGCGCCAGATAGACGCCGCTCGGCGCCTTGGCCAGCGCTTCGATGGCCTGGTGGGTCTTGCCGGAATTGGTCGGCCCCAGCAGCGCGATGAACTTGCGTTTCATGCGCCGCGCGACGTCGAACGAGGCCGGATATTCGGCCAGGTTGATGCTTTGCCGGGTGCGTTCGGCGTGCTGCTCCTCCATTTCGCGCTCGACCGCGTGCTCCAGCCGCTGGCGGATGCGGTCGAACACCATGCCGGCCGGCTCGGAAATCTGCATGTCCGCCAAGCCCTGAAGGAAAGGCGTGGCGTCCAGGTCGCAATCGTCGCAGGCGTCGGCCATTTCCTGCACAAACGCGCCGACGAAACCGTGCAGCTCGGCAGTGACATCCTCGGCGGCGCGCTCGCGCAGCAGCTGGCCGCGTGTGTCGCGGTCCATCTTGCGCCACTTCGACGGTTTGGCCAGCACGCCCTGTGCCGGCACCAGATCGTACGGCACGCGACGCCCGGCATATTCGATCACGCCGGTCACTCGCAGGAACACGCGTCCCTCGGCTTTCGCCAGTGCGATGCCCCGGGCGGTCAGGCCCAGTTCACGCATCAGATCGTCATCGTCTCCCGGATCGCCGTCCGTGGCTGGATTATGGGGCGCGGGAGAATTTGTCATGTCGTATCGGATGGGTGGACTCGGTGCGGATTATAACGCGCCGCCTTTTGTCTTTCCGCGATTTCTGGCACCATACGACGGTTTACACCGCCGCAGTGCCGATATCCTCCCCATGCCTCAAACTATAATCTCAGCCGTCGATCATGAACTGCTGATTAAAAAAAGCCGTTTTATCGCCTGCGTCCAGCCGATGACCGATCGGGCCGCCGCGCAGAAAGTCGTGGCGGAATTATGGGCGCAACATCCCGGCGCGGCGCACGTATGCTGGGCATTATTAGCCGGTGGCCAATCTGCGGCTGTCGATGATGGTGAACCGAGCGGCACGGCAGGCCGTCCAATGCTGGATGTTTTACGCCATCAGGATCTGGAAGGGGTATTGGCCACCGTGGTGCGTTATTTCGGCGGCGTTAAACTTGGCGCCGGCGGTCTGGTGCGGGCTTATACCGACAGCGTGGCGCAAGCCTTATTAAAAGCGGAGAAAGTCGCGATTATCAAGTTGCGGCATCTTGCTTGCACCGCGCCTTATGCGATGGAAGGCATGCTGCGCCGTGAAATAGAGTCCGCCGGCGCCGCGCTGGATAATGTCTCGCACGCCGACGACGTTACTTTCGAATTCAGCCTGGCCGATAATATGGCAGATGCGTTGATTATCCGTCTGAATGAAGCCGGCCACGGCCGCATCGTCTGGATCAAGCCCGAAGAAGAATAAGGCGGCTCGCCCCTCGTTGCGAGCGGCCGGCCTACCCAAGCTGTTTTTTGGTATATTCATGCCAATATCTGGCACGAACTAACGGGGAGAACCCGCCCAGGTCGCTTTGTGCCACAAGGTTTCAAGCGGCCCCTGCTTGTGACGCCGCAGCCACCACACGCTGAACTGTCGCTGCAACAAGGCCAGCGTGATACCGATCAGCAACGCGAAACTGGCGCCGGTATATTGATACATGCCCAAGCCAAAGCCATAATAAATCGTCGTGCCGATAATCGATTGCACCACATAGCTGGTCAAACTCATACGCCCCAGCGGGGAAAATATTTCCAGCCAACGCCACGAATAAAACAACAGCGCAAAGCTTGAAACCAGAACCGTCATGAAGGCCAAGTTGGACCATGACGTAATAATCACCAACAACGGCCGGCGCAATGCCTCGCCCAGCCCCCACGATTCCGGATACGTCCTCATCAAATAAAGCGGGACGAACGCCACCGCAGCGACGGCCAGTATATGGCGCCACCGGCGCTTATTTTCCGGCGATATCTGGAACATGCCTTTCCTTCCTGCCAGCATGCCCAGCATGAATAACGCGGGAATCTGGAATATCCGGCCATTTTCCCAGCTCCAGCGAATAACGCCGATTTTTCCATTGGTCAGATTTCCCCACCAGACCTGTGTGGCCGAGCCATTTTTCATATATTCATTGGCGCGGCCGAAATAAACCCACGATGCGGGATCGGCGAGTTTCTCGTCTGGATTCGGCAGGGCCTGGATAAACTCCAGCCAGGCATAAGGCTGCAACAATAAGACGATAGCGATTGGCAGTACGATGCCGCCGCGCAGCCGGGCCACGGGAATCAACGCCAATCCCAGCACCGCATAAATACTCAGGATATCGCCGTGATAAAACATCGAATTCACCAGACCAAAGCCGAGCAGCAGCACCAGCCGCCACGCGAAGCGGGCCCGGAAGTCCTCGCCCTTCAGCTCGCGGTTGTGGTGCTGGATATAGAAGGTCATTCCGAATAGCAGGGCAAAGATCGCGTACGACTTGCCGCCGAACAGGAAGAACATGCTGTCCCAGATGACCTTGTCCAGCGCCTGCAGCCAGGCCGGCAGACCGGTCGGCGAAAAGTAGAAGTCAAAGTGCTCGATATTGTGGAGCAGCATGATCGAGACGATGGCGAAACCGCGCAGCGCGTCGATCACGTCCAGCCGGGACGTGGTGGGATTCATCGCAACCTTAATCAGTAAACGAAATAGCCAGTGTAATTGGAAACGATCCCAATACCAAACAACATCATTCACCGGTAAATATTGCCACACGGTAAAACTGTGTGTATATTGGTGACTATCCCTCGCAACAGCGATCGCCCAATTCTCGCGATCATATCTCTTCTCCGGCCTCATTCCCGCCAACGCTCCCTGCCCCCCGGCAACGGAACGCGAGTCATCTTCTCGACCATCGGAATAACAAAATGAATATCAAACACATCAAGGTAAGCACCCGGCTCGGGCTGGGCTTTGGCGCGGTTCTGTTGATGTTGGCGCTCGCCATCGGCCTCAGTATTTATGATTTGGGCAAGCTCAACGACGGCACCAGCGCCATCGTCACGGAAACCTATCCGAAGGTGCTGCTGGCCCAGAGCATCATGAACGACAACAACAAGGTGGCGCGCTCGCTGCGCAACGCGCTGCTGATCAAGGACGCCGCCAAGTCCGCCAAGGAGCTGAGCACGGTCGCCGGCAAGCGCCAGGAGATCGACGCCACCATGAAGAAGCTGGATGCGACGATCAGGTCTGAAAAAGGCAAGGAACTGTTCGCCACGCTGCAAGCCTCGCGCGCGCCGTACGAGCAGGCGCTGGAGGAAGTCATCCGCCTGCGCAAAGAAAACGACATCGATGGCGCCGTCGACTACATGCTGACCGTGATGCGCGAGCGGCAACTGACCAATATGAACGCCATCGACGCGCTGATCGCACATCAGAGCAACTCGATGGAAACCGCACGCCAGCAAGCCGAAGCCACCTATCTGGACTCGCGCAACCAGCATCTGCTGCTGGGCCTGCTCTCCATCGGCCTCGGCACGGCCGGCGCGCTGCTGATCTCGCGCCAGTTGATGCGTGAGCTCGGCGGCGAACCGGGCGCGGTCGCCGCGATCGCCGGCAAGATCGCCGCCGGCGACCTGTCGGTGGTCATTCACACCCGCACCGGTGACCGCACCAGCCTGCTGTTCGCGATCCAGGCCATGCGCGACAGTCTGGCCGATATCGTCGGCCAGGTGCGCGGCGGCGCCGACTCCATCGTCACGGCGGCGACCGAAATCGCGGCCGGCAATATGGACCTGTCCTCGCGCACCGAGCAGCAGGCCGGGTCGCTGGAAGAGACCGCTTCGTCGATGGAAGAACTGACCGCCACCGTCAAGCAGAACAGCGAAAACGCGCGCCAGGCCAACACGCTGGCGCGTTCCGCGTCGGAGATCGCGGTCAAGGGCGGGCTGGTGGTGTCGGACGTGGTGCAGACCATGGACGAGATCAACGCATCGGCCCGGAAGATCGTCGACATCATCAGCGTCATCGACGGCATCGCTTTCCAGACCAACATCCTGGCCTTGAACGCGGCGGTCGAAGCGGCGCGCGCCGGCGAGCAGGGTCGCGGCTTCGCGGTTGTGGCGTCCGAGGTGCGCACGCTGGCGCAGCGGTCGGCGTCGGCGGCCAAGGAAATCAAATTGTTGATCGACGAGTCGGTCAGCAAGGTCGGCGCGGGTACCGAGCTGGTCGGCCAAGCCGGCGCGACGATGGGACAGATCGTCGACGCGGTCAAATCCGTCACCGACATCATGGGCGAGATCAGCACCGCCAGCAACGAACAGGAAGCAGGCATCGAGCAGATCAATCATGCGATCGCGGAGATGGACACCGTCACGCAGCAAAACGCGGCGCTGGTCGAGCAAGCTGCCGCGGCGGCGGAAGCGCAGCAGGACCAGGCGCATCAGCTGGTGCAGCTGGTGGGCGTGTTCAAGCTGGCCTCGGATCGTGGCGCTGCGCCGGTGGGCGTCGGCAGCAAACGTACGCAGACCAGGCTGGCGCTGGCCGCGCCGCGCGGCAGCCGCCTCGCCGCCGCCTGACACGCATCACCCTCCTCGCCCGGCGTTCGGCGTTCGGCGTTCGGCATTAGGCAGGTTTGCGGCGCGGCCGCAGCGACGGCGGCCTGCGCCGGGCCGGCGCTGCGCGCGGTGCCGCTCCGGCTCATCCGCCGCGCTGCCGGGCCGCCGTGCCCGGCGCGACATCTACCGCGCCAGCTTGAACACCTTCACCGCCTCCGCCAACCGGCCCGCCTGCTCCTGCAGCGCGGCCGCTGCGGCGGCGGCTTCCTCCACCAGCGCGGCGTTCTGCTGGGTCGCACTGTCGATGGTGCCGATCGCCTGGTTCACCTGATCGATCCCCATCTCCTGCTCGCGGCTGGCGCTGGCGATTTCGCCGACGATCGCGTTGACCCGGTTGATGCCGGCCACTATCCCGTCCATGGTGCCGCCGGCCTGTCCCACCAGCGCGCTCCCGTCGGCCACCTGCGCCACCGACGCGTCGATCAACAACTTGACCTCCTTGGCCGCCGTGTCCGAGCGCTGCGCCAGGCTGCGCACTTCCGACGCCACCACCGCGAAGCCGCGCCCCTGCTCGCCGGCGCGCGCCGCCTCGACCGCCGCGTTCAAGGCCAGGATATTGGTCTGGAACGCTATCCCCTCGATCACCGCGATAATGTCGACGATCTTGCGCGACGACTCATTGATCGCCCCCATCGTCTCGACCATGCGCGCCATCACCGCGCCGCCCTGGACCGCGACCTCCGCCGCCGACGCCGCCAATTGATTCGCCTGGCCGGCGTTGCTGGAATTCTGCTTCACCGCCGACGTCATCTGCTCCATCGACGACGCCGTCTCCTCCAGCGAGCTGGCCTGCTCCTCGGTGCGCGACGACAAGTCCAGATTGCCGGCCGCGATCTCGCCGGACGCATGCGCGATCGCATCCGTCCCGTTGCGCACCTGGCTGACGATGCGGTGCAGACTGTCGTTCATATCGCGCAAGGCGCGCTTCAGCAAGCCGGTCTCGGTGCGGTCGGCATCCACCACTTCCATCCGCCCCGACAAATCGCCCTGCGCCACGCGCTCGGCGAAGCCCACCGCCTCGTCCAACGGCCGCATGATGGAGCGCGAAATCATCCACCCGATGACCAGCGCCACCGCCGCCGCCAACAGCGAAAAGCCGATGATCTGGTAGCGCGAGCTGACCACCGCCGCATCGCCGACCTCCTTGCTGGCATCGGAATTCTTTTCGATCAGCTCGCTCAGCGCGGCCATGCTTTTTTCCAGCACGCGGAAGCTGTCCATGAAGGCGGCGAACCTGGCCTGCGCCTGATCCTTGTCGGTCAGCGACAGCTCGACCATTTCCTGCGCGCTGAGCAGATAACGGTCCACGTCGGGCCGCACTTTTTGCATCGCCAGCTTGACCTCGTCGTCGGTGCCGACCTGGTCCATTTCCTTGATCAGCTTGCGGAACAGCGCGATGTGCTCGGCGGTATCCGCGCGCACCTCCTTGGCTTCGGCCGGATCGTTCTTGTCGCCGGCCAGCCGCGCCGCCAGCACATCGGCGCGCAGCGCGTCGTGGGCCTGGTCGGCCTGCAGCTGGTCTTTCATCGCCGCGCTGTTGGCGCTGATCGCGTCCATCGAGGCATCGAGCACCCGCACCGCGACCTAGCCCACCACGCCGACCAGGCTGACGAACGCCAGCGTGACCAGGTTCGACAGCAGCAGACGCCGCTTGATCGTCAAATGCATGAGATCCCCTGAGGATTAAAACTTGATGGAAAAGCCGACGGTCCAGCTCCAGTCCGGCGTGTTCTTGTTGAGCGCGCGCGAGACGGCGGCATCGACCTGCATATTGTCGGCCACCAGATAGGCGCCGCCGACATCGAAGGTGGTGACGGAACCGCCGTTGCGGGCGCGCGCGATCTGCGGCGCCGAGTATTCGACGAAGGTGCGGAAGCGGTCGGTCCAGCCCTTGCCCAGCACGACGCCGAAGATGGCGCTGGTGTAGCGTCCGCCTTCTTCGCTGCGCTGCCAGGCCAGGCCAGGCATCACGCCGAGCGAGAATTCGTCGGGCAATTCCCATTCCGCCGCCAGGCGCAGCGAGCCGCCGTTGCCCGGCGCGCGGAACGCTGCCGAGCCGGTGTTCAGGTCGGCGTGGGCGAGGATGCCCAGCGACGGCCGCCAGCCATTCTCGTCGGCCATATGCCATTTGACGCCGAGCGCGACGTCGGCATAGCCGTTTTCGGTAACGCGGGCGCCGGTGGCGAGGTTGTCCGAGGTGGCGCGCATGCGGCCATCGGTTTCAAAGCGCAGTTCAAGCGTGTCGCTGACGCCGAAGCGCAGCAAGGTGGGTGTGGACCAGGTGCGGTCTTTGAAACCGTCCGCCTTGTTGCGCTCCTGCGCGACGCTGGTCTCGATCTGGAAGCGGCCTTTGCCGACCACGTTACTGGATTCGACGAAGTCCGGCCGGTCGGTGACGATCTCATCCGGCTCCGCAGCGCCCGCCAGCGCCGAGACGCTCAACAACAGCGTCAGTCCCCTGTTTTTTATGTGCATGAGTCCTCCTTCATCAGGGTGTACTGGGCATTACGGTAACACATCGACGCCAACCATCCGTTGGCAAATTTCCACAATGAAAAAATGGTTTGCGCAATCAATAATTTCCAAAATAAAATATTAAAAATAAAACAGTATTAATTTTTTTGAATGGTGATTTCAATGAACACATTACGATCCTTTCGCGCCAGGCCTGCTAAAACTCACCGCGAAGCGGGCGACCATTGGCTAAAAAAATATGCCAAGGAAAATCCGCTCAAGCTTGCTTGGTTGAGCCTGCTGAGCTGGGGCACCTTGTCCTTGTTCAGCTACTTTCAATATATCGACTATTTCCCTAATTTCGACTTGCAGGCTGCGGTCAACGTGCTGCTGTCGCTGGCATATATCGCCATCATCGTGTCCACTATCATTGCGACAGCGATGCTTTTCCCCAGTTTGGGGATATTGCTGGCCCAGCGCGCTGCGGTCCCGGTTGCCAAGCCGGGGCGTTTTGGCGGTCAGCTGGTCGAGTGGACCGCCTACAATTTCCTGAGTTTATGTATCTTGACGCTGCTGATTCTGGTGTACAGCTATCTGGACTGGAGTTTTGCCTATGCAGCCATTGCCTATGGATTCAGCATCATCCTGCTTTTTTCCGTCAGGGCAAAGCGGATTCCACGCAAATTCTTGCCTAATCCGGTGCCGGATACCCACACCACTCGACCGCATCATCTGGACAAATGGCAGAAGTTGTTGCGTCGCCACCTCATGACCAGACTCGGAGCGTATCTATTCATTGGATGCCTACAGACAGTACCGTGCTCCTTGCTATTGCTGACGTTGGACAGGGCCTCCAGTTTCAAGCCCGACGACTATTCGGGCATGATGTTAGGCATAGTGCAGTACGCGATGTTACTGGCGGCCGCAGGCACTCTGGTGCTCTACATAGCAAAGAAAAATCGCAAGTATTGGTATGCCGTATTTCCTTTGGCACTGCTGCTACCACTTATCGCGACAATGTTTCTTCATGCCACTGGCATGCTTCCCATGATGGTCGCGCAGCGAACCAAGATCGGCAATTTTTACGCCGAACGCCTGACTATTTCCGGCAAATCCTGCAGCAGCGTCGCGACTTTTTTGGCCAAGGAATGCGAGAAGGAACAAGTCACTCCAGTGCACTTGTGCAACGTGCACGTGATGTCCCGCATCGGTAGCGAGACCTATATTCGCCTGTCTGCTGCGACAGCTGGAAAAAATGGCCAGCACGCGACCATTCCACTACTGCTGCCCAGCGCCGACATCAGCACGGTGCAAATTGACTTCAAGAAAAAAATATTCAGCTTGGAACTGATCGACGCAAATCTTGCAAAGGCCAGTTCAGTATGCCCATCGTCTTGAGCGGGCAAGTGCATCAGCTAGCGCGTCGCCGCATGGAAAGTTGAGGGTGTCCGTTTCCGGACGGTGGTGCGCGAAGGCGGGCAAGCGCCGCATGCGTGGCGAGGTGGCCTACTGATGCCAGGCCTTTGATTTGTATGGTTTTGTCGTTGAATCAAAGGTGTGGCACAGGGCTTGCAATAGAGAAGGCATGGACCAAGCCCTCAACCCCGACATCATCGCCCGCCGCAAGCGCAAGACCGCGCTGGCGATCGCTGCCCTGCTCGCCACGCTGTGCGCCGCTGCCTGGGGCATCAACCGCGCCGTCAGCCCCAGCGTCGACGCCGCCGGCGTCATGCTGGCCGAAGTCCGCGTCGGCAATATCGCCAACACCATCAACGCTTCCGGCATCGTCATCCCGGTGCACGAGGAATTCGTTTCGAGCCCGATCCAGACCCGCGTCGCCAAGGTCAACGCCAAGCTCGGCCAGCAGGTGCAGGCCAACGAACTGCTGCTGGAACTGGACAACCGCACCATCCTGCTGGCCATCGACGCCATCAAGGAGCAACTGGCGCAGCAGGAAAACCGCATCCTCGCGCTGACCCTGGAGATGGAGCAGAAACGCAAGCAACTGATCAGCGCCATCGAACTGCTGGAGCTGGACCTGGAAGCCACCCGCGTCAAGCTCGGCCGCTACCAGACGCTGCGCAAGGCCGGCGGCGTTTCGGCCGAGGATTTGCTGACCGCCGAACTCAACGTCAAACGCAACGAGATCCAGCTGCGCCAGCAACATGAACAGATCGCCGACAGCAAGCGCGTCACCTCCAGCAATATCGAGGGCGCGCGGCTGCAAAAGAACATCCTGCAAAAGCAACTGCTGCAACAACAGGAACTGCTGGCGCAAACCCAGGTGCGCGCGCCGTTCGCCGGCATGCTGACCTGGCTGCTGGCCGACGAGGGCGCCAGCGTCGCCACCGGCCAGCTGGTGGCCAAGGTCTCCGAGCTGAACAACTACAAGGTCGAAGCCTCGCTGTCCGACTTCCACGCCCGCGCGCTGGGCGCCGGCCAGAAAGTGCTGGTCGAACAAGGCAACGTCAAGCTCGACGGCGTGGTGCAGACAGTCCTGCCGGAAATCCAGAACGGCACCGTCAAGCTGCTGGTCACGCTGGCCCAGCCCAACCACGCCATGCTGCGCAACAAGCTGCGGGTCGAAGTGAACATCGTCACCGAGCAAAAGAAAAACACCCTGCTGGCCGACTACGGCCCCGCCTTCAACGGCCGCGGCCCGCAGGACGTGTTCGTGGTGCGCGACGGCGTCGCCCGCAAGACCACGCTCGACATCGGCGCCAGCGATGGCAAGTCCGTCGAAATTCTGTCCGGCGCCCGCGCCGGCGACCGCCTCATCATTTCCGATACCAGCCGCTACAAGGAACGCGACAGCGTCCGTGTCGCTCAATAACGAAAGGTCTTCCATGATCCGCCTGCAAAACGTCAGCAAAACCTACCAGACCGACAAGGTCGAAACCCTGGCCCTGAAAGACATCGACCTGCATGTCGAGAAATCCGAATTCGTCTGCCTGATGGGGCCGAGCGGTTGCGGCAAGAGCACGCTGCTGAACCTGATCGGCCTGCTCGACCGTCCCGGCAGCGGCTCGATCCACGTCGCCGGCGCGCCGGTCGCGTCGTACAAGGACAAGCATGTGGCCAAGCTGCGCAACAACACCTTCGGCTTCATCTTCCAGAGCTTCCACCTGATCAACGACCTGCGCGTGATCGACAACGTCGAGCTGCCGCTGCTGTACCGCGACATTTCGGCCAAGAAGCGCCAGCGGCTGGCGCGCGAGGCGCTGGAAAAAGTCGGCCTCGGCGCGCGCATGGACCACTATCCGAACCAGCTGTCGGGCGGCCAGCAACAGCGCGTCGCGATCGCCCGCGCCATCGTCGGCCAGCCGCAGGTATTGCTGGCCGATGAGCCGACCGGCAACCTGGACAGCAAGATGGGCCAGGAAGTGATGGACATCCTGCTCAAGCTGCACAGCGAAGGCACGACCGTGGTGATGGTCACCCACAACGAACAGGAGGCCAAGATGGCCGGCCGCATCGTGCGCGTGTTCGACGGCCAGCTGGTCGCTTAAGGAGCCGCCATGTTCAGAAATTATCTGCTGACCGCGTGGAAGGTCTTCATGCGCCGCAAGCTGTTCACCGCGATCAACCTGTTGTGCATCGTGCTGACGCTGGTGGTGCTGATGGTGGTCACCGCGCTGTTGCAAAACACCTTCACCCCCACCGGCGTCGAAGGCAAGAGCGAACGCTTCGTGCAAATGATCATGGTGCACTCCAGCCATACCGGCAAGGGCAGCATGCGCAACGGCACCCTGGGCTATAAACTGATCGACAAATACCTGAAGCCGCTGACGGGCGTGGAAGCGGTCTCGGCCAGCACCTTCCCGCAATCGGTGTCGGTCTATCAGGGTGACCGCGTCAGCGACCTGATGATGCGCCGCACCGACGCCGAATACTGGAAGATCCTCGACTTCACGCTGGTCTCGGGCCGGCTGTTCAACGGCGACGACGTGGCGCAGGGACGCATGGTCGCGGTGCTGAACCAGACCACCGCGCGCAAGCTGTTCCCCGGCCTGCCGTTCCTGGGCCAGAAGTTCAGCGCCGGCGGCCAGGTGTTCGAAGTCATCGGCGTGGTCGAGGACGAGCTGCACATCAACGCCTTCGCCGATCTGTGGGTGCCGATCACCAGCCAGCCGTCGACCGACTACAAGAATTCCCTGTTCGGCCCGTACAGCGCGATGATCCTGGCGCACAAGAAGGAAGACCTGCCGGCCATCAAGCGCGACATCATCCGCGTCGCCAAGACGGTCGAGTACGACGATCCGACCGCGTTCAACGTCACGCATATGTGGGGCGACTCCAAGCTGGAACTGTTCTCGCGCACCCTGCTCGGCCGCAGCGCCGAAGAGTCCGAAGACGGCGGCTCCGGCCAGCTGCTGGCGATCATCGTGGTGTTGATGCTGCTGTTCATGACGCTGCCGGCGCTGAACCTGATCAACCTGAACGTCGGCCGCATCCTGGAACGCAGCAGCGAGATCGGCGTGCGCAAGGCCTTCGGCGCCACCAGCCGCCAGTTGGTGGCGCAGCTGGTGCTGGAAAACGTGCTGCTGTGTCTGGCGGGCGGCGTGATCGGCCTCGCTTGCGCCGCCGGCGCGCTGTGGTGGCTGGAAGGCTCGGGAATGATTCCCTATCTGAAGGTGCATCTGAATCTCGCCGTGTTCGGCTACGGCCTGCTGATCACGCTGGTGTTCGGGCTGCTGTCCGGCGTCATCCCGGCCTGGAAAATGTCCCGCCTCGACCCGGTCCATGCCTTGAAAGGAAACGCATAATGCTGCGCCATTTGTTAAAGCTGATCTGGAAGCGCAAATCCAGGAACATGATGCTGAGCCTGGAAATCCTGCTGGCCTTCCTGATCGTGTTCGGCATCGCCGCCTTCGCCACCCGCAACTACCAGCTGTACCAGATGCCGACCGGTTTCGCCTGGCGCGACCAGTGGTCGGTCAGCATCCGCGCGGCGCAGGACATCCCGAACGATGCCGCCATGTACGACACACTGAAACGCAGCCTGCTGGATCTGCCGGAAGTGGAAAAGGTCGCGTTCACCTCCTTCGGCCCCTACGAGATGTCGCGCTGGACCAGCAAGTACTCGCTGCCGGACGGCAGCCAGAAGCTCGTCATCGACGGGCTGGCGGTCACCGACGACTTCTTCGCCGCGATGCAGATGACGCCGGCCGAAGGCCGCTGGTTCTCCAGCGCCGACGACGCGGCCGACGCGGCGCCGGTGGTCATCAACCGCCGCCTGGCCGACAAACTGTTCCCCGGCAAATCGGCCGTCGGCCAGATCTATATCAGCGCCGACAGCAAGGACAAGGAAAAGCCGCAGCAACGCTACCGCGTCAGCGCGGTGGTCGAACACTTCCGCCCGCACGGCGAATACATGGATCCGCGCGACTTCATGCTGCCGCGCTTCATCCCCGGCGTCGGCAAGGATCCGGCGATGACCATCATGCTCAAGCTGAAGCCAGGCACGCCGCGCAGTTTTGAAAGCAAGCTCAACACGCGGTTGAAGCAGCTGCACAGCGAATGGTCCTACGTCATCGTGCCGCTCAGCGAAGGCCGCAAGTCGATGCTGACCACGCAGATGATCCCGCTGATGATCCTGTCGGTGATCGCCGCATTCCTGCTGGTGATGGTCGCCTTCGGCCTGTTCGGCGTGCTGTGGCAAAACACCACGCAGCGGATCCCGGAAATCGGCCTGCGCCGCGCGCTGGGCGCCGACGCCGGCAGCATCTACCGCCAGATCATCGCCGAGCAGCTGTTGCTGAGCAGCGGCGCGATCGTGGTGGCGCTGGTGCTGCTGGTGCAGCTGCCGCTGACCGGGGTCTTCGGCGACAGCCTGAACTGGACGGTGTTTTTGGCCTCGGCGGCGCTATCGGCGGGCGTGATCTATCTGCTATCCTTGCTGTGTTCGCTCTATCCGGGCTGGCGCGCCGCGCGCCTCAGCCCGACACAGGCGCTGCATTATGAATAAGGCTGTTTGAATCAATGGACTCATCCCGCAAGCAACGCATCCTGATCGTCGACGACGACAGCGCGGTCCAGGTGTCGCTGGCGCTGCTGCTGAAGCAATCCGGCTTCGAGCCGCTGTGCTGCGACGGTCCGGGGCAAGCGCTGGCGCTGCTGGCGCAGCAGCCGGTCGATCTGGTGCTGCAGGACATGAACTTCTCGCTGCACACCAGCGGCGAGGAAGGCTTGCGCCTGCTCGCCGACATCAAGCAGGCGCAGCCCGCGTTGCCGGTGCTGCTGATGACGGCCTGGGGGTCGATCGCGCTGGCGGTGCGCGGCGTGCAGGCCGGCGCCGCCAACTTCTTCACCAAGCCGTGGGACAACACGCAATTGGCCGCGTTGATCCACGCCACGCTGGAGACGGCGGCGCCGCCGTCGGCCAGCGCCGCCACCTTGTCGCGCCAGGCGCTCGATGCGCAGTTCGATTTCGGCGGCATCATCGGCGAGCATCCGCGCTTGCTGAAAGTGTTGTCGACCATCGGCCAGGTGGCGGCGACGCGCGCGCCGGTGCTGATCCTCGGCGAAAGCGGTTGCGGCAAGGAGTTGATCGCCGACGCCATCCACCGCAACAGTCCGCGCGCGGCGCGGCCCATCGTCAAGATCAATATGGGCGCGATCACGCCGTCGTTGTTCGAGAGCGAGATGTTCGGCCATGTGCGCGGCGCCTTCACCGATGCCAAGACCGACCGCAAGGGCCACGTCGCCAGCGCGCACGAGGGGACGTTGTTCCTCGACGAGATCGGCGAATTGAATCGTTCCGATCAGGTCAAGCTGCTGCGGGTGTTGCAGGATCAGACCTATCAGCAAGTCGGCGCCAGCCGCACCGAGCGGGCGGACATCCGGGTGGTGTCGGCCACCAACCGCGAGCTGGCGTCGCTGGTCGCCGGCGGCGAGTTCCGCGAGGATCTGTTCTATCGTTTGAATCTGATCACGATCCGCTTGCCGCCGTTGCGCGAGCGGCGCAGCGATATTCCGCTGTTGGCGCGGCACATCATCGGCGAGGTGTCGGCCAGCTATGGGCTGGCGCCGGCCAGCATCGCGCCGCAGGCGCTGGAGTGGCTGAGCGCGCAGCCTTGGCCGGGCAATATCCGCCAGCTCAAGCAGACGCTGGAGCGCACCTTGCTGCTGGTCGGCAGGACCGAGTTGCGGCAGGCCGATTTCATCGCGGCCGAGCAGCACGAGCATGGCGGCGCGCCGGGCCAGCGTCTCGGCACCGACGGCATGACCTTGGAGCAGGTCGAACGCCACATGATCGCGCACGCGCTGGAGCAGCACCAGGGCAATATCTCGCGCGTCGCCAAGACGCTGGGCCTGAGCCGCACCGCCCTGTACCGCCGCCTCGAACGCCACGGCCTGGGCGGCGCGCCGGACGAGGCCGACGGCAACGGCAACCTGGGCCACGCCGCCACCGGTGCCCGCATGGGCGTCCGCTGATGAGCCTGCGTCAACGCCTGTACGCTTATCTGATCGCGGCGCACGTGCTGTTCCTCGGCATCACGATGCTGCTGTTCCTTGGCGCGCCGCTGACCATGCTGGCGCTGGAGACGGTGTTGGTGCTGAGCCTGATCCTCGGCATGCGGCTGATCCGCCGCGCGCTGGAGCCGTTGGGCTATACGCGCCATTTCCACGATCTGCTGCAAGACCAGCACTACGCCGCCCGCCTGCAGCAAAGCGACGATGCGGAACTGAACGAACTGGTCCAGCTGTTCAACACGATGTTGGGCGCGCTGTACCAGGAGCGCTTGCAGATCGGCGAGCAGCAAGGTTTCCTCGACCGCCTGCTGGAGGCGACGCCAAGCGCCGTCATCGTGTTCGATTTCGACGGTCGCGTTAGTCTGCTCAACGCCAGCGCGCAAGCATTGCCGGGGCTGTCGCAAGCCAAGGGCAAGACACTCGGCGCATGCCGCCCCGGCGACGATGCCCTGAGCCTGCTGGCGCAACTGGACGCCCTGCCGCCCGGCGACAGCCAGATGCTGACCGACACCGACGGCCGTCGCTATCGCGGCCAGCGCGGCCACTTCTACGATCGCGGCTTCGCCCGCCACTTCCTGCTGGTCGAGGAACTGACCGAGGAACTGGAAAGCTCGGAGAAAGCCACCTACGACAAACTGATCCGCGTGCTCGCGCACGAGGTCAACAACACCGTCGCCGCCACCGGTTCGGTGCTCGATTCGCTGCTGTACTACCGCAGCCAGTTGGCCGAGCGCGACGGCGAGGATTTCAGCACCGCCATCGTCGCCGTCAAGCGCCGCAATGTCAGCCTCGGGGAATTCATCGAGCGCTTCACGCGCGTGGTCAAGATGCCGGCGCCGGAGATGCGTCCCAACGCCGTGCGCGACATCATGGACGACATCCTGTATCTGTACCGCGAGCCTTGCCGCAGCCGCGGCATCCACATCGGCTGGCAACGCTGCGACGAGATCGCGGCGATCCAGCTGGACCGCCACCTGATCGAGCAGGCGCTGCTGAACGTGGTCAAGAATGCGATGGAGGCGGTGGAGGCCGGCGCGGCGGGCGACAAGCGCATCGACTTCGTGCTGGCCGACGAGGCCGACGGCGCGCGGCTATCGGTGATCGACAGCGGCAACCTGCTGGGCGACGTGCCGGCGCGGCAGCTGTTCACGCCGTTCTTCACCACCAAGAAAGGCGGTCAGGGGATCGGCCTGCTGTTCGTGCGCGAGGTGCTGAACCGCCACGGCTTCCCCTACCGCCTGGCCGCCAACGGCGACGGCCAGACCCGCTTCGATATCTGGTTTAAAACTCTTCCCAATCGCTGACGTCGGCCGTGGCCGTGCTGGCCTGGCGCTGCCGCGGCTTGGTCGCCAGCGGCTTGCGCGGCGCGGCGCCGCCACCGTCGCCCGACGCGGCGCGCGGACCGGCGACCGGCGCCAAGGCCGGAGCGGCACGCGCCGCTGTGGCGGACGCGAACGCCGGCATGGCGCGCGTATTCGCGACCGCCAACGAGCCCGACGCCGCGCGGCCAACCGCGCCATCGAGCCGGAACACGCTGACCACCTGCTCCAGCTTGGCCGCCTGCTGCTGCATCGCCTCGGCGGCGGCGGCGGCCTCTTCGACCAGCGCCGCGTTCTGCTGCGTCACCGTATCCATCTCGCTGACGGCCTGGTTGATCTGCTCGATGCCCGCGCTCTGCTCGTCGCCGGCGGTCGAGATATCGGCCGTGATGTCGGTCACGCGTTGCACGCTGGCCACCACTTCCTCCATGGTCTGCCCGGCGCGCTCAACCAGCTTGCTGCCGATCTCCACCTTCTCGACCGAATCGCCGATCAGCTCCTTGATCTCCTTGGCCGCCGAGGCCGAGCGCTGCGCCAGATTGCGCACCTCGGTCGCCACCACCGCGAAGCCCCGCCCCTGCTCGCCGGCGCGTGCCGCCTCGACCGCCGCGTTCAAGGCCAGGATATTGGTCTGGAACGCGATGCCATCGATCACCGCGATGATGTCGACGATCTTGCGCGACGAGTCGTTGATCGCCCCCATGGTATCGACCACCTGCGACACCACCGCCCCCCCCTGCTGCGCCACCGCCGACGCCGATTGCGCCAGCTGGTTGGCCTGACGCGCGTTGTCGTTGTTCTGGCGCACCGCGCTGGTCAGCTCCTCCATCGACGACGCGGTCTCCTCCAGCGAGCTGGCCTGCTGCTCGGTGCGCGCCGACAAATCCTGGTTGCCGGCGGCGATCTGGCTCGACGCCGACGCGATCGCCTCGGTGCCGGTGCGCACCTCGCCGACGATGCCGGCCAGCGCATCGCGCATCTTTTTCATCGCCAGCAGCATGCTGCCGTCGTCGCCGTGTCTGGTGTCGACCGCCACCGTCAGGTCGCCGGCGGCGATGCGGCCCGCGACCTCGGCCGCGTAGTCCGGCTCGCCACCCAGCTGACGCAACAGCTTGCGCGCGATCATCACGGCCGCCACCGCGCCCACGGCGATGGCGATGCCGCTCAAGACCAGCATCAGCAGGCGTGCGCGGTGATAGGCCACGGTGGCGGCGTCGACGTCGGCCTGGTTGTTGGCTTTTTGCAGGCGCGCGTAGTCATCCATCGCATCCTGCCATTTCAAGGTCGCCGGGCCGGCCTGCTGCATCAGCAGCACCGTGGCCTCGTCGTCATGGTTGGCCAGCGCCAGCTCGAACACCTTGTCGTTCATCGGCCGCGCCTCCAGCGCCATGCCGGCGATGCGCGCGCGGATCTCCGCGCCCTGCGGCGTCGACGGCATCCTGCCCAGCTTGTCGACCGCCTGGTTGTACGCCTCGCGCGCGGTCTGGACCTTGGCCATTTCGGCGCGGATGGCGGCCTCGTCGTTGAGCAATACCACCGAGCGCGACACCCTGGCGACGATATGCACCGAGTTCGCCATCGTCCCCACCAGCTCGGTTTTGACCACATTCTCGTTGACGATGCGGTCAAGCTTGGCATGGATCGTGCTCATGTTGAACACGCCCAGCAGCGAGATCATCAGCATCAGTGCAAGCACCAGCCCGAAGCCCAGGCTGAGCCGGGTACCAACTTTCATGTTTGCCATACGAATGCTCCTGAGAAGGATTGCGATAACGGTCGTTAAATTGTACGGCAACCCATCCATGTAGTTTAAGTAGTTGCTTCGTGTGAACGATTTAAAAATATAAAGTGTTTATATGAATAAATCGCATAGGTATATAGCCAAATATTCGTAGCAACGAAGCATTCCCGAAGCCAATATCGCCCCGATCATCTATAGAATGACCGATCGGTTAAAACTATTCATTTGTGAAGCAAAGGGCAAGCAATGGCAATCAACGTGATCCTCAACCTGCTGGCGGCCGCCATCTTGCTGGGCGTGCTGTACGCATTGCAGCGCCGGCATGCGTCCTTTTCGGTGCGCGTGTTCACCGGCATGGGGCTGGGCGTGGTGCTGGGCGCCGTGCTGCAAGCCATCTACGGCGCCGACGCGGCCGAGCTCAAGACCACCGGCGACTACCTGGACATCGTCGGCTCCGGCTACGTCAAGCTGCTGCAGATGATCGTGATGCCGCTGATTATGGTCTCCATCATCGGCGCCATCCTCAAGCTGAACGGCATCAACTCGCTGGGCAAGATCAGCGCGCTGACCATCGGCACGCTGATGATCACCACCCTGGTCGCGGCCGGCCTGGGCATCCTGATGGCCAAGGTGTTCCACCTGAGCGCGGTAGGCCTGACCGCCTCCGCCGCCGACATCGCGCGCGGCGTCTACCTGCAAGGCAAGGTCGAAGCGGCGCAGGCGATCTCGCTGCCGAGCATGTTGTTAAGCTTCATCCCGGCCAATCCCTTCTTCGACCTGACCGGCGGCCGCAAGACCTCGACCATCGCGGTGGTGATCTTCTCGGTGTTCATCGGCATCGCCGCCGTCGGCATCCACGGCAGCAAGCCGGACATCTTCAGCGCCTTCGAGCGCTTCATCCAGGTGGCGCACGCCATCGTGATGCGCATCGTCACGCTGGTGCTGCGGCTGACCCCGTACGGCGTGTTCGCGCTGATGGCGCAGATGGTGTCGACCTCCAGCTACACCGACATCCTGCACCTGATCGATTTCGTGCTGGCCTCGTACAGCGCGCTGCTGCTGATGTTCGGCGTGCACCTGCTGATCGTCACCGGCATCGGCCTCAACCCGCTGCGCTACGCCGCCAAGATCCTGCCGGTGCTGACCTTCGCCTTCACCTCGCGCAGCAGCGCCGGCGCCATCCCGATGAGCGTGCAGACCCAGACCAGGCGCCTCGGCACCTCGGAGGGCATCGCCAACTTCGCCGCCTCGTTCGGCGCCACCATCGGCCAGAACGGCTGCGCCGGGATTTACCCGGCGATGCTGGCGGTGATGATCGCGCCGACGGTCGGCGTCGATCCGTTCACCGTGGCCTTCATCGCCCCGCTGCTGGCGATCATCACCATCGGCTCGGTGGGCGTGGCCGGGGTCGGCGGCGGCGCCACCTTCGCCGCGCTGATCGTGCTGTCGGCGATGAACCTGCCGGTGGCGCTGGCCGGGCTGCTGATCTCGATCGAACCGCTGATCGACATGGGCCGCACCGCGCTCAACGTCAGCGGCTCGATCACCGCCGGCGCGGTCACCAGCCGGGTGATGGGGGAAACCGACCTGGCCGTCTTCAACAGCGACGCCGAGCTGCCCATCGACAGCGAACGCAAGGCGGCATAAAACAAAAAAAGGACCCGAAGGTCCTTTTTTTACGTCACACGGTTCGACTTAGAACTTGTAGTTGTACGACAGGCCCACCAACGACAGATGGGTCTGGTACACGCCACGGGTGGTTTCGCCGTTGCCGGTGCAGGTGGTCGACAGCGGATTGCACTGGTTGGTGTAGTTGAGCTTGGCGTCCTTGAAGTCCAGGTAGCTGTACGCGAAGTCGATCGACGAACGCGGGCTCAGCTTCCAGTTGGCGCCGACCGAGTACTGCATGCGGTCGCTGTCCGGCAGCGCCGGGTGGGTCAGCTCCGGGCCTTGCACCGGCGATTCGTCATGCGCGATACCGGCGCGCAGCGTCAGGTCCTGGTTATATTTATAGTTGCCGCCCAGCGAAACGCGCACGGTGTTCTTCCATTGCTGGCGGATCACTTCGGCGCCCTCGCCGGTGCCCGGGAACTGGATGTCCAGGTTGCCCATGCGGTTGTTGCGGGTAAAGGTCACGTCCGCCATGCCGGCCCATTTCGAATCGAACTGGTGGAACACGTTGGCCGACACGGTTTCCGGCGTGCGCAGGGTCACCAGCGCGGCCGAGTTGACCTTGTGCGACGCGGCGGCCAGCACCTGGTTGACGACCGGATCGGTGGTCACCTGCGAGAAGTCCCACACGGTGCTGCCGCGCAGCTGGTGCGAGATCGACGAGCGGTAGGCCAGGCCGAAACGGGTGTTTTCGTCCAGCGTGTACAGGTAGCCCAGGTTGAAGCCCCAGCCCCAGTCCTTGGCGTCGTTCGAGCCGTGGGCGTCCTGCGCGGAACGCAGCAGCGCAGGATTGCCGCCCAGCGCGGTGATCTGGCGGATCAGCAGCGCGCCCTGGGCGGCGCCGGCGCCGCTCGACAGCGCTGCGATCGAACCCGGCACGTCCACCGCCTGGCCCAGCTCGGCTTTCATGAATTCGGCGTCGATACCGAAGCCGAAGGCGTGGTGCTCATTCAGCTTGAACGACACCGACGGGTTCAGCGTGATCGATTCCAGCTTGACGTTGGTCAGCGCGTAGCGGCCGCTCCAGGTGTTGCCATAGTCCAGCTTGGTGCCGTAGGGGACGTACAGGCCCAGGCCGGCGGCCCACTGATCGTTGATCTTCTTGCTGATGTACAGCGACGGCGCGGTCACCGAATTCGGCGCGTAGTCCTTGGCCGGGGTGCCGTTGGTCGGCGCGCCGGTGAAGTGGGTCGAACCGGTGTCGTTGTAGGTCGAGTGCGGCACGACCACGGTGGCGCCGGCGGTGATCTGCGTGCCATCCAGGCGCGACAGGCCGGCCGGGTTGTAAAAGATGGTCGAAGCGTCGGCGGCTTCGGCGCCGTTGGCGTCGGCCGTGCCTTGACCCGACAGGCTTTGCGAGCCGAAACGGTAGCCGGACGCGTTGGCGCCGACGGAGGTGGCGGCCAGGGCGGCGGCGATGACCAGGGTGAGGTATTTAGGTTGCATTGTGATGGGTCTCTTTATATGTTCTATCGGCCCGCAGCATGCCAAACTGTTAAGAGTTGGTTTTGGTGCAGGAAGGCCAGCAGCATACTACATTTATGAAACATATAAAATAGAGCGCCCGTACTAAAAAAGGGCCCGAAGGCCCTTTTTGCATAGCTAAAACAATGACTTAGTGCTATCAGTGCGGGTCCAGCGCGACGCTCACCGGCACCGCCGGCTTGCCGCCCTTGCCGGTCAGCTTGAACACCAGCTTCATGATCTGGCGGAAGATCCAGCGCACGAAGATGATGGTCAACACCGCTTCGACCAAGGTGACCACCAGGGCCGGCGCGGCCGACCAGCGCAGCGCGCGGCGCTGGAACTTGGCGACCATGCGGTCCTTGCTGATCTCGATGCTGTCGTAGAAGGTCGGCACCATCAGCAGCGTCAGCAGGGTCGAGGTGATCGTGCCGCCGATGATGGCGATCGCCATCGGACGATAGAACTCGCCGCCCTCGCCCAGGCCCAATGCGACCGGGAACATGCCGGCGATCAGCGCCAGCGTGGTCATCAGGATCGGACGCAGCCGCATGCGGCCGGCGTACATCAGCGAGTCTTCGCGACCGTAGCCCTCTTCCTCGCGCTTGCGCGCCGCGTCCAGCAGCAGGATGGCGTTCTTCGCCACCAGGCCCATCAGCATGATCACGCCGATCAGGCTCATCAGGTTGATGGTGCTGCCGGTCAGCAGCAGGCCCAGCACCACGCCGATCAGCGACAGCGGCAAGGACAGCATCACCGCGATCGGCGCCGTGAAGGAACCGAACTGCATCACCAGGATCAGGTACATCAGGCCGACGCCGGCGAACAGCGCGATCACCATGGCGCCGAACACTTCGTTCATGTCCTTGCCGGCGCCGCCCAGGTTCAGGCCGTAGCCCGGCGGGAAGTCGATGTCCTTGACCAGTTTCATCGCGTCGCTGGTCACTTCGCCCGGCGAACGGCCCTCGACGTTGGCGGTGACCGTGATCACGCGCTTGCCGTCCTTGTGCTTGATGGTGGACGGGCCCTTGCCCATCGTCACGCGAGCGATCTGGTCGAGCGGCACCATCTGATTGGTGCCGGTGACGGCGATCGGCAGGCGCTCGATGTTTTCCGAGCTGGTGCGGTCTTCCGGCGCCAGGCGCACCGCGACGTCGCGCGATTCGCCGGTCGGGTCGACCCAGTCGCCCACTTCGATGCCGGCGAAGGCCACGCGCAACGCTTGCGCCGCGTCGCCGGCGGCGATGCCCATCGAGTTGGCCAGGCCACGGTTGAGTTCGATCTGCAGCTCGTCCTTCGGATCCATCTCGGACAGGCCGACGTCGACCGCGCCCGGGATCTTGCGCAGACGTTCCATGTAAGCGTTGGTGATCTCCATCAGCTTGCGCGAATCGACGCCGGTGAATTCGATCTGCACCGGCTTGCGGGCGCCGTTGCTCAGGTCGTCCAGCACGGTGTACTCGGCGCCGACCAGGCCGGCCAGCTTCTGCCGCAATTCCTTTGCCACCTCGATCACGCCGCGCTTGCGTTCGGTCTTCTTGCCGATGTCGACATAGATGCGGCCGCCGCTGAGGTTGACGTAGCTGTTGGTTTCCTTGGTTTCCTTGATCGAACGGGCGATCACGGCGGCCTTCTCCAGTTTCAGGCGCGAGTATTCCAGGCTGCTCGACGACGGCGTGCGCACGTCGATGGCGATGGTGCCCCAGTCGGACGACGGCACGAAGCTGGCGCCGCCGAATTTGGCTTGCAGGCCCAGCGCCGCCGCCAGCGTGACCACCGCGATCACCACCATCGAACGGCGGTGATGCAGCGCCCATTCGATGACGTTGCCGTAGCGGTCGGCCTGATGGTCGAACCAGTCGTTGAAGCGTTGCAGCACTTTCTCGAAGCCCTTGCGCGGCGCGGTGTGGTGATCCGGCGGATCGCCCCAGAACGCCGACAGCATCGGATCGAGCGTAAACGAAATCACCAGCGACACCGCCACCGAGCAGGTCACGGTCAGCGCGAACGGACGGAACCATTCGCCGGTGATGCCCGGCATGAAGGCCACCGGAATGAACACGGCCATGATCGAGAAGGTGGTCGCGGCCACCGCCATGCCGATCTCGGCGGTGCCCTTCATCGCGGCGGTGCGGCGGTCGGCGCCCATCTGCATGTGGCGCACGATGTTTTCCCGCACCACGATGGCGTCATCGATCAGCACGCCGATCGCCAGCGACAGGCCCAGCAGGGTCATGAAGTTCAGCGTGAAGCCGCACAGCCAGACGCCGATGAAGGCGGCCAGCACCGAGGTCGGCAGCGACAGCGCGGTGATCAGCGTCGAGCGCCACGAGTTGAGGAAGGCGTACACCACGAAGATGGTCAGGCCGGCACCGAAGATCAGCGATTCGATCACGTTGTTCAGGCTGCTCTGGGCGTTTTCGCCGTCATCTTCCGTCACTTCCAGCGTGGTGCCGGACGGCAGGTCCTTGCGCATCTCTTCGACCAGGGTGCGGATTTTCTTGGCCACGGTCACGGTCGAGGCGTCGCGCGAGCGGGTCACGGAGATACCGACGTTCGGTTTGCCGGAGCGCACGCTCAGGCTGTTGATTTCGGCGAAGCCGTCTTCAATCGTCGCCACCTGGGCCAGGCGCACCAGCTCGTTGCCGTTGCGCTTGACCACCACCTGCTGGAATTCTTCCGGACGCTCGATGCGGCCGACCAGGCGGATGCTCTTCTCGTCCAGCTCACCACGCACCTTGCCGACCGGCGCGTTGGTGTTCTGGTTGCGCAGCGCGTTGACCACGTCGCCGACGGAGACATTGTATTCACGCAGCTTCTCGGCCTTCAACAGCACGCTCAGCTCGCGCTTCAGCGAACCGTCGATGTTGACCGAGGCCACGCCGTCGACACCGCGCAGGCGGTCGGCCAGCTTGTCCTCGGCCAGGCGCGAAATCACCGCGTGGCTCTGGGTGTTGGACGACAGCGCCAGCTGCATCACCGGCTGCGCCGACGGATCGATACGCTGCAGGATCGGCTCGCGCATCTCGGTCGGCAGCTTGTAGCGCACCGCCGCGATGGCGTTGCGGATCTCGTCCGAGGCCTCGATCAGGTTCTTGGTGAAGGTGAACTTGATGAAGATGCTGGCCGAGCTTTCCGACGCGGTGCTGTTGACTTCGGTCACGCCGGTGATCGACTGCAGCGATTTTTCCAGGCGGTTGACGATTTCGCGCTCCACCGTTTCCGGCGACGCGCCCGGATACGGAATATTGACCACGATGAAGGGCACTTCGACGTCCGGGTTTTGATTGACGCGCAATTTGCTCAGCGCCATCAGGCCCAGCACCATCATCGCGACGATCAGCACGATCGTCGCGATCGGCCGCTTGATACTAAAATCCGATAAGAACATGGCGGGTTATCCTTTTTATTTACCAGTGGCGGCCGGCGACGTGGCCGAGGCCACCGCTTTCGGCGCGCTGAGTTCGACCTTCTGGCCATCCTTGAAGCCGGCGCCCGGCACGCGCACCACCATGTCGCCGGTGGTCAGGCCGCTCAGCACCTGCCAGCGGCCGCTGCGCTCGTCGCGGGTGCCGATGGTCAGCGGCACCTTGGCCAGCTGGCCGCCCTTGACGCGCCAGACGTAGCTCGAATCGCCGGCCTGCACCAGCGACGACGGCGGGATCATCAGGGTCGACGTCACCTGCGACTCGACCCGGCCCTCGGCGTACAGGCCGGCCACGCGCGGCTGCGCCGGCTCGGCGAACTCGACCAGCACCTCGACCTGGCGGGTGACGGCGTTGGCGGCCGGATCGACGCGCTTGACCTTGCCGCTGAAATTCTGGCCCGGATAGCCGTTGACGCGGAACAGCACCGGCTGGCCGACCTTGACCACGCCGATCTTGTCGGCCGAGACCAGGCCCTCGAAGCGCATGCTGGACGGATCGATCACCTTGATCAGCTCCTTGCCCACCTGCGCGGTGTCGCCGCTGGAGACCTTGCGCTCGCTGACGATGCCGTCGAACGGCGCGCGCACCACGGTGCGGGTCAGCTGCTGGCGCGCCGCGACCGAACGCGAACGGGCCGCCGCCAGATCGCTCTGGGCGTTGTTGCGGCGCATTTCGGCGTCTTCCTGGGCCTGGGTCGAGACCATGCCGGAGGCCAGCAGGGTCTTCTGGCGCTCGAACATGCGGGTGGTCTGGGCCAGGGTCTGTTCGGCGGCGCGGGTGGCTTCGTCGGCGGAATTGACGCTGTCGCGGATCGAGGTCTCGTCCAGGCGCAGCAGCACGTCGCCCTTCTTGACCGGTTCGCCGTTTTCCTTGAGTACCTGAAGTACGATGGCGCCCACCTCGGCGCGCAGATCGGCGCGGCGCTCGGGCTGGATCGAGCCGGTGATCACCGGACCGGACGCCAGCGCGTTCGATTCGACGGTGACGGTATCCTCGGGCGACATCTGCAAGGTCACCAGCGGCTCTTTTTTCTCGTCCTTCTTGCCGGCGTCGGCGGTGGCGGAAGCGCTGGCGCCGGCCTTTTCAGGCTCCTTGGCTGATTTGCCGCATGCCACCAGGGCTGAGGCAATGGCGAGAGCTAGCAGGGATTTGCGCAACATAAAATTCTCCGGGAAAGTGGCACACTGGTGCTTATTAAAATTTTAGCCAGACTACAGGGCACGGAGTATCCCCGAGCCGCCCGCTGAGGTCAATTACCGTGCGACGGACTGCGGAATTTGTGGCTGAAACGCCAAATACGAGGATAAACGGTAAAGCGCGGGAGGGCTAGCGGACAGCGGCGGACAGGACCGGACGGTCCCGTCGGACAGGAGGGACGGCGGCGCTCAGCCTCGGCCGAAGACGGCGTGGATCACATGGGCGATGGCGATGCCGGTACACAGGCCGCCGGCGATCTCGACCAGCGTATGGCCCATGCGCTCGCGTAGCCAACTGTGTCCGGGCGTGTCCTTGGCGACCCGGTTGATCGCGGCCGCCTGCTTGCCGACATGCTGGCGCAGGCTGTTGGCGTCGATGACGACGATGAAGCACAGCGTCACCGCCACGCCGAAAGCCGGATGGCCGATGCCCTCGCGCAGGGCGATCAGGGTCGCCATGCTCGACACCACGGCGCTGTGGTTGCTCGGAAACCCGCCGTTGCCAACCAGGTTGAACGCCCATTTGCGCGCCTTGACGCTATTAATCAGGAATTTGATCGGCCCGACGGTGATCCAGGTGATCAGCGGCGTGACGAGGTAAGCGATGTCCATCTGTGGTCCTTTGCATGTTTATGGCGCAATTATCGCAGATGGCAATAGAGCGACGGAAGCAAGTAATATAAAATTCAACCCATCCGTTAAATTTCAAAAAAGACAACCATGCAGCATTTCCGCATCTCCTTCGGCGTCACCATCGTCCTCATGATCCTCTCCGGCTGGTGGGGCTACAGCCACGGCGGCGCCAGCGGCCTGGCGCACGCGCTGTGGATCACCGCCGTGCTCGGCGTGATGGAAGTCTCGCTATCGTTCGACAACGCGGTGGTCAACGCCTCGGTGCTGCGGCACTGGAACGAGTTCTGGCGCAAGCTGTTCCTGACGGTCGGGATCCTGGTCGCCGTGTTCGGCATGCGGCTGGTGTTCCCGCTGCTGATCGTCTCGGTGGCGACCGGGCTCGGCCTGCTGGACGTCTGGACCATGGCCACCACCACCCCCGAGATCTATGCCAAGCACCTGACCGACGCCCACGCCGAGGTGGCCGCGTTCGGCGGCGCCTTCCTGCTAATGGTGTTCCTCAACTTCCTGTTCGACGACGGCAAGGAACTGCACTGGCTGGGCTGGATCGAGAAAAAAGCTAACCAGCACGGCACCGAAAGCCTGACCGTGCTGCTGACGCTGGGGGCGGTGTTCGGCTGCGTCGCGCTGGTGGGGGCCGACGAGCAATACAAGGTGCTGACGGCGGGGGTGGTCGGCGTCATCGTGTACCTGGCGGTCGGCTGGATCAGTTCGCTGCTGGAGGAAGACCCGCCGGAGGACGACGACGACATCACCGAGGCCGGCGTGGGCCAGATCGCGGCCACGCTGACCAAGGGCAGCTTCGGCGGCTTCCTGTACCTGGAGGTGCTGGACGCCTCGTTCAGCTTCGACGGCGTGATCGGCGCGTTCGCCATCACCACCGACGTGGTGGTCATCATGCTGGGGCTGGCGATCGGCGCCATGTTCGTGCGCTCGCTGACGGTGTTCCTGGTGCACAAGGGCACGCTGGAGGAATACGTCTACCTGGAGCACGGCGCCCACTACGCGATCGGCATTTTGGCCATCATCATGCTGGGCAGCGTCAAATACCACGTGCCGGAATGGTTCACCGGCTTGTCCGGGGTGGCGTTCATCGGCTTGTCGCTGTGGTCGTCGCTGCGTCACAAACGCAAACACGCCACGTGATAAGATTCAAAACATTGCATAACCCAGACCATCCATGACCTCGACCAAACGCGTACTGTTGTACTTCATCGGCCTGCTGGCCGCCGCCCTGCTGCTGTTCGCCGGCTACACCTGGGCGATGCTGCACATTTCCTATTCGGACGGCGAACGGGCCGGCTACCTGCAAAAATTCTCCAGCCGGGGCTGGATCTGCAAGACCTGGGAAGGCGAAATCCTGCTGACCTCGATGCCGGGCGCGATTCCGGAGAAATTCGAATTCAGCGTGCGCGAAGAAGCCATCGCCCAGGCGCTGACGGCGGCCACCGGCAAGCGCGTGATCCTGACCTACGCCCAGCACAAGGGCGTGCCGAGCCAATGCTTCGGCGAGACCGAGTACTACGTCACCAAGGTGCAAGTGCAACCGTAATGTAAAGACCAGCGGCGCGCGGCGCAAATTCCGGTAGACTTCGCTTTTTGCCGGGAATCATCATGCAACGCACTCTGATCGCCGCGCTCGCGCTGGCCGCGTCCGCCTCCCTATCGGCCCAGGAAGTGGCGGTGCAGGCCGGCGGGCTGCGGGTCCACGAGCAGAAGGAAAGCAGCTTCAGCGCCGGCTATTCCTACACCCATCCGGTCAACGAGCACCTCGCCCTGAGCCTGGCCTATCTGAACGAAGGCCACCCGTCCGAGCACCACCGCGACGGCGTCGCCGGCGAAGCCTGGCTGCGCAGCCGCCCCAACCGGCCCGGCTGGTCGTTCGGCGCCGGGGTGGGCGCCTACTACTACTTCGACACCACCGACCTGCATCAGGGCGCGTACACCAACGACCACGGCTGGGCGCCGATCTGGAGCCTGCAGGCGACCTACCACTACGCCGACAGCCGCTGGTACAACCAGCTGCAGATGAACCGCATCTCGCCGCGCGGCAAGGACTCGACCACGTCGGTGATGGCGGCGGTGGGTTATCAATTCAACGGCGTCAAGGGCGACAAGCTGCATCTGGACGGACCGTCGAGCGACGACACGCTGAGTTTGTTCGCCGGCCAGGGGATCACCAACAGCCTGAGTTCGGAGCGGGCGCGGGTGACGGCGCTGGAATACCGGCGCGCGATCGGACGCTATGTGGACTGGACGGTGACGGCGATCGACGAAGGCAAGCGGGTGCGCGGTCAGCGCAACGGCGCCGCCACGCAGTTGTGGCTGATCCGTTCGCTGAATCCGAAGGTCGAGTTGGGCATGGGCGCCGGACCGTACTTCAACGTCAAGGTGCCGGAAGGCGAAGGGCAGCGTTCGCACAAGGCGGGGCTGGTGAGCATCGCCAGCCGCTACCACCTGGCCAGGCGCATCGTCGCCGAACTGTCGTGGAGCCGCGTTGTGACCGACTACCACCGCGACGCCGACCTGCTGCTGCTCGGCGCCGGCTACAGCTTCTAAAACTCCGGGGTCAGAGCTAAAAACTGGACACGGGCCGTACCGTAGCGGCCGCTACGGTAGAGCCCGTGTCCAGTTTTTAGCTCTGACCCCGGAGTATCAGCGCGAACGCCAGACGGCTTTGCCGGCTTCGCTCGGCTGCGCCTGGCGCGCGGCTTCCTTGCGGGCGCGGGCGGCGTCCAGCGTGGCCACCACCGCGCCCTCTTCCGCCACCACTTTCGCTTCCACCGCCGCCAGCACCTTCTGCGCGGCGCCGTAGCGGCGGGTTTCCAGTTCCAGCAATTTCTGCTTGGCCGCCGTCATCGCGGCCGTGGTCTCGGCGACCTTGCGCTGCATCGCGGCGTGCTCCTTGGCCGTTTCCAGCAACGCCACCTGCGCGGCCGCCTTGTCGGCGATCGCCTGCGTGGCCGCTTGTTCTTCCTCGGCGCGCTGCGCCATCGCGTCGGCTTCGGCTTGCGCTGCGTCGGCGCGTTGGCGGGCGCTGGCGGCGATGGCTTGTTCCGCTTCCAGACGGCCGGCGATCGCTTTCGAGGCGCGCACTTCCGAGGCCGTCGTCAGACGCTGCTGCGTCAGCTTCTGGTCGATCAGCGCCAGCGATTGACGCTCGGTTTCGGCGAATTCGCGTTCGGCGATCAACAGCGCTTGCGCCGTCGCCACTTTTTCCTGCTCGACGCGGGCGCGCTCGGCGTGCACTTCGCCCAGCTCGACCGCCAGCCGCGCCTGCGCGGCCAAGGCTTGCGCGGCGATGGCTTTCTGTTCGGCTTCCAGCGACACCTGCTCGGCCATCACGCGCGCCGCTTCGGCTTCGTCGTTGGCGGCGGCCGCCAGGCGGCGCTCGGCTTCTTCCTGTTGACGGTAGGCGGCGGTCTGCGCGCGCTCGGCGGCGATGCGCTGCTGCGCGGCGTCGCTGGCGCGCTGTTCGGCTTCCAGCTGTTCCTTCAACGCGGTGATCGCTTGCTGCTCGGCGGCGGCACGCGCCTGCTCGGCGTGCAGCAGCGCTTCGGCCTGCGCGACTTTTTGCTCGGCCAGCAGATTGGCGGCGTTCTGCGCGTCGACCTGCTGCGCCAGCGTGGCGATTTCCTGTTGCTCGGCGGCGTTTTGGCTCGCGGCCAGCTCGGCGGCCGCGCGCGACAAGGCGGTGCGTTCGGCGGCCAGGTCGGCGGCGCGCTGCTGCTCCAGGCTGTCGGCGCGGGCCGCTTCGGCGGCGGCTTCATCGGCGGTCTGGCGCAGCTTGGCTTGCTCCAGCGCGTGGGTCTCGGCTTCGACTTTGGCGTGGGTCTTCAGTTCGGCTTCCTGCTCGGCCTGCACGCGGGCCAATGCGACGGCACGCAGCTGGCTGTCGACTTCGATCCGGGCTTCGGTCGCGGCCAGGATGCTGGCGTCGGCGTCGCGGCGCGCCTGGGCGCTGGCGGCGGCCACCATCTCCAGCCGTTCGCGGTGGATCGCGGCGTCGCGGATTTCTTTTTCGGTTTGCAGCCGCAGATGCAGCGATTGCGCGGCGCTGCGCTCGGATTCGGCCTTGGCCAGCGCGATCTGTTCGCGCTCCTGCTCCAGGTGCGCCAGCGCGCGCGCCTCTTCCAGCGCGCGCACTTCGGCGGCGGCGCGGTTGAAGGCCGATTCCAGCGCGATCTGGTCGGCACGCTCGCGCTGCACGGTCAGGTCCAGCGCTTCGGCTTCCGCTTCGACCAGCATCTTGGCGGTCTGCCGCGCGCCGTAGGCCTGGCGCTCGCGTTCGCGCGCCAGCGTGGCGACGCGGGCGTCGGCCGAGGCGATGCCGACCACTTCTTCCTTGGCGGCCTGCACGGCGGCGACGCGTTCGACCGCTTGCAGACGGGCTTGTTCGGTTTGCTTGGCCAGGTCTTCGGCGGCGCGCGCGGCTTGTTCGGCCAGCTCGGATTCGGCGGCGATCTGTTCGTGGGCGCGCTGGCGGCTGGCGCTTTCGGCCTTGGCGCGCAGCTCGGCGGCGAGGCGGATCTTGGTGTCGGCTTCGACCCGGGCGCGCAGCTCGGCGGTTTCCTGTTTGACCGCGTCCAGCCGGGCGACGCTGGCCTGGGCGGCGGCGCGCAGCGATTCGAGGCGCTCGCGGTTGGCGGCGATGGCTTCCTCCGATGCTTGCGCATTCTGCTGCGCGGCGGCGGCGGCGGCGGCGTCGATCGCGGCGCGGTCTTCGGCCAGCGCGCGGGCGCGGGCTTCGGCGTGGGCGCGGTTCTCGGCGGCGCAGGCGGCCTTGGCGTCGGCTTCGACGCGGGCGATCGCTTCCTGGATCGCCTTCATTTCCATCGCGGCGCGCGGGGTGTGGGTGGGTTCGTCAGGGTCATGCAGCGACACCATGGGGAGCAAAGTGACGTTGTCGCTGTCTTGATGGGCCAGTTGTGCTTGCATGAGAGTTCTCGCTAGACGATGTGCCCCGGCACCAACCGGGACTTCTGAGTTCTCATTATCAAGCAGCGGCCAGGCAAGCCGAACCGCAAGAAGAGCGGGAAAGACCCGCTATTTCTTAGATTGGCAGCGGCGGCTCGTCCATCAGGGCGACCTGCTCGCGCAGCTCCAAAATGCGGTCTTGCCAGTAACGTTGTGTATTAAACCACGGGAACGCCGCCGGGAAGGCCGGATCGTCCCAGCGCCGCGCCAGCCAGGCCGAGTAGTGGATCAGCCGCAAAGTGCGCAGCGCTTCGACCAGATGCAGCTGGCGCGGGTTGAATTCGCAGAAATCCTCGTAGCCGGCCAGGATGTCGCACATCTGCCGCACCTGGTCGGCGCGGTCGCCGGACAGCATCATCCACAGATCCTGGATCGCCGGGCCCATGCGGCTGTCGTCGAAGTCGACGAAGTGCGGGCCGGCGTCGGTCCACAGCACGTTGCCGCCGTGGCAATCGCCATGCAGCCGCAGTTGCGGCAACTCGCCGGCGCGGTCGTAGCTGCGCCGCACGCCGTCCAGCGCCTGCTGCGAGATGCTGGCGTAGGCTTCCTGCAAGTCGGCCGGGATGAACTGGTTCGCCTGCAGATATTCGCAAGGCTCGGTGCCGAAGGTGGCGATGTCCAGCGCCGGACGGTGCTGATACGGCTTGACCGCCCCCACCGCGTGGATGCGCGCGATGAAGCGCCCGGTCCACTCCAGCACCGACGGATCGCTGAGCTCGGGCGCGCGGCCGCCGTGGCGGGTGAACACGGCGAAACGGAAGCCGTTGAACTGATGCAGCGTGGCGCCGCCCAGCGCCAGCGCCGGCACCACCGGGATTTCGCGCGCCGCCAGTTCCTCGGTGAAGACGTGCTCTTCCAAAATAGCCGCGTCGCTCCAGCGTCCCGGACGGTAGAACTTGACCACCAGCGGCTGCTCGTCCTCGATGCCGACCTGATACACGCGGTTTTCATAGCTGTTCAGCGCCAGCAGCCGGCCGTCGCCGCGCAGGCCGATGCTGTCGAGCGCGTCCAGCACGCACTCCGGATTCAGCGCGGAATACGGGTGCGGCGTGGCTTCCTGCGCCGCGCCGTCGGGGCCGCCGTGCTGGTCGGCCATCGCCGCGGCAAGCGCCATGGCGCGCGCGTCTTCTTCTTCGTCGTCGAAATGATCTTGGTTCATCCCCGCATTGTACGGGGCGCGGCGTGTATACTGTCGCCTTCAATCCAATAAAAAGAGCACGCCATGCAACTCGATCAGCCACTGAGCGAAAAAGAATTCGACGAATTAGACGCCTTCCTGTTATCCGACCGCAGCCCCGAGGATGCGATGACGATGGACATGCTGCACGGTTACCTGACCGCCATCGCCATCGGCCCGGAGCCGATCATGCCGGCCGAATGGCTGAAGGGCGTGTGGGGCAAGGAAGCCACCGACGTGCCGAAATTCAAGCACGAGAAGGAAGAAGAACGCATCCTGCAACTGATCATGCGCTTCATGAACGAGGTGCTGGTGACCTTCGAAGTCGCGCCGAAGGAGTTCGAGCCGCTGTTCGTCGAGCACGAGCACGAAGGCCAGACCCTGATCGACGCCGAAGCCTGGTGCTGGGGCTTCTGGGAAGGCATGGAGCTGCGTCCGGGTTCGTGGGACGAGATCTGGGACTCGGAAGTCGGCGAACTGATGAAGCCGATCTACCTGCTGGGCGCCGACGAAATCGAAGAAGCGGAACTGGCGCTGGTCGAAGATCCGGTCAAGGCGCACAAGCTGGGCCAGGAACTGGAAGCCAATCTGCCCGCGATCTACAAGTTCTGGGTGCCGCGCCGCAAGCCGGCCGTCACCACGCTGGTGCGCGAAGAGCCGAAGGTCGGCCGCAACGACGACTGCCCTTGCGGCAGCGGCAAGAAGTACAAGAAGTGCCACGGCGCGGATTCGGCGGAGTAAGCCGATGACGATGCGGCGCGCGGCGCTTTCCCTGCTGCTGGCGGCCACGGCGCTGTCCACCGCCGCGCAGACGGAAGTCGTCGTCGACCGCACCACGCCCACCGACCAGGCCGGCAACGCCTCGCTGTTGCAGGGACTGGATCGCGACTTGTGGAGCGCCGGCGTGTTCGAACACGGCGCCGGCGCCCTCTCCTACCGTTTGTTGCCGCCGCCCGACGCGCAGCCCGGCCAGCGCTATCCGCTGGTGATCGTGCTGCACGGCTCGGACGCGGTGGGCAACGACAACCGCAGTCAGCTCGGCCGTCTGGCGCTGTCGTGGAGCGCGCCGGCGGTCCGCGCCCGCTTCCCGGCCTATGTGCTGGCGCCGCAGTTCCCGGAGCGCAGCGCCAACTATCACCCGTCCGCCGACGACGGCCTGCTGGCCGCCGAACCCGGCCCCAATATCCCGACGCTGACCGCGCTCATCGCTCAGCTGGGCAAGCAATATCCGATCGCCGCCGACCGCGTCTACGTCACCGGTTTTTCGATGGGCGCCTCGGCCGCCGTCCAGGCGCTGTTGCAGCAGCCGGGCATGTTCGCCGCCGCCGTGGCCTTTTCCGGCATCGCGCCGGAACGCGGCACCGCCGCGCGGCTGGCCGCCACGCCGCTGCTGATCGTGCACGGCAACGCCGACAGCGAAAACCCCATCGAACCGGACCGCGCCATGGTCGCCGCCTTGCAGCGCCAGCCCGGCGCCAAAGTGCGCTTCCTGGAATATCAGGGCCTGGAACATCAGGTGCCGCCCGACATGCTGCTGTCCGCCGCCTGGCGCGACTGGCTGTTCGCCCAGCGCAGCCACTGAATGAGAGAGGGACTCGGCTCCCTTTCTAAAGTAGAATTTAGGCATCATTAACTGGATGCCTATGTTTAAACTGCCGACCACCGCCACCGCACCTTTCTGCCCCTCCGAAGTCGCCGGCACCGTCAGCGTTCCCGTCGGCGATCCGTTCTGGAAAAAAGTGCTGCGCTTCGCCGGTCCCGGCCTGCTGATCTCGGTCGGCTACATGGACCCGGGCAACTGGGCCACCGCGATCCAGGGCGGCTCGCAGTTCGGCTATCAGCTGCTGTTCGTGGTGGTGCTGTCGAGCCTGGCGGCCATCGTGCTGCAGTGCCTGAGCATGCGCATGGGCATCGTCACCGGCAAGGATCTGGCGGTGCATTGCCGCGAGCAGTATCCGCCGGCGGTCAGCAAGACGCTGTGGGGCTTCGCCGAAATCTCCATCATCGCCTGCGACCTGGCCGAGGTGCTGGGCTGCGCGCTGGCGTTCAAGTTGCTGATGGGCGTCTCGCTGCCGGTCGGCGTGGCGCTGACGGCGCTCGATACGCTGATCGTGCTGGGCCTGAAGGGCAAGGGCTTCCGCCAGATCGAGGCGATCGTGCTGGGGCTGGTGCTGACGGTGGCGATCTGCCTGTTCACCGAGCTGCTGTTCATCAAGCCGGACTGGAACGCGGTGCTGGCCGGCATGGCGCCGTCGCTGTCGGCGATCTCGTCGCGCGAGCCGCTGTACCTGGCGATCGGCATCCTCGGCGCGACGGTGATGCCGCACAATCTTTACCTGCACTCGTCGGTGGTGCAGACGCGGGTGGTGTCGCAGAATGAACGCAGCAAGCGCGAGGCGATCGGCCTGTCGCGCATCGACACCGTGGTCTCGCTGCTGCTGGCGCTGCTGATCAACGGTTCGATCCTGGTGCTGGCCGCCGCCGCCTTCCACCAACCCGGCAACGACCGCGTGCTCGACATCGACGACGCCTATCTGCTGCTGGAGCCGGTGGCCGGCACCGCGCTGGCCGCCATCCTGTTCGGGCTGGCGCTGCTGGCGTCCGGGCAAAGCTCGACCTTCACCGGCACCATCGCCGGCCAGGTCATCATGGACGGCTTCCTCAAATTGAAGATCCCGTGCTGGCAGCGGCGCGTCATCACGCGCGGCCTGGCGCTGATTCCGGCGATGATCGGCGTGCTGACTCTGGGCGAGCATTCGGTGGGCAAGCTGCTGGTGCTGAGCCAGGTGGTGCTGAGCCTGCAACTGCCGTTCGCCATGTATCCGCTGATCAGCCTGACGTCGCAGCGCCGCATCATGGGCAACCTAGTCAACGCCTGGTGGACCACGGCCTTGTCGTGGTTCCTGTTCGCGGTGATCTCATCGGCCAATATCTGGCTGGTGTGGCAAGCGTTCTCGTCGTAGCCGATGCGCGCGACTTCCGCCGCCGCCGCCGTCACGCCGCCGGCCGGCCCCTCCGCGTCGCTGACGGCCAATATCGGCGCCGGATTGCTGTCGTCGGTGGTGATGCTGTGCTACGCGCTCAGCTATGCCGCGCTGATCTTCAGCGGCGCCCTCGCACCGCACCTGCATTCCGGCGTGCTGGTGGCGCTGGTGAGTTGCGTGGTGGTCGCGCCCGTCATCGCGCTGTGCAGCTCGATCAAATTTTCCATCGGCGGACCCGACGGCAACTCGGCCGCGATCCTGGCCGGGATGGCGGCCGGCATCGCCGCCGACATGGCGCTGTCCGCCGGCGCCGGCCACGATCTGTTGGCCACGCTGCTGGCCGCGCTGGCGTTGAGCTCGGTCGCCACCGGCGTGCTGCTGTATTTGCTGGGCGCGTCGAAAGGCAGCGCGCTGATCCAGTTCCTGCCGTTCCCGGTGATCGGCGGCTATCTGGCCGGCACCGGCTACCTGTTGCTGTCCGGCGCGTTCCGCGTGCTGACCGGGCACGGCCTGCACTGGTCCAGCCTGGGGGTGCTGCTGGAGCTGCAATGGCTGGCGTGGCTGCCGGCGGTGGTGGTCTGCGCCGCGCTGCTGATCGGCGCGCGCAAGCTGAAGCGGTTCACCTTGGTGGTGCCGGTCGGCATCGGCGCCGGGTTGCTGGTGTTCTTCGCCGGGATGCGGCTGAGCGGCATGACGCTCGACCAGGCCCATCACCTCGGCCTGCTGTTCGAGCGCGTGACGGTGTCGTCGCTGCAACTGCCGCTGACGCTGCCAAGCGAGCAGATCGACTGGCGCCTGATCGTCTCGCACCTGCCCGAGTTTCTCGCGGTGGCGGCGGTGTCGGCGCTGACCATCCTGCTCAATTCCGCCGGCGCCGGGCTGGCCTGCCGCCTGGATCCCAACCTGAACCAGGAAATGCGCGCGGCGGGCCTGGCCAATGTGCTGAGCGGGCTGGCCGGCGGCATGATCGGCTATCAAGCGCTGAGCCGCACGATGCTCAACCGCCGCGCCGGCGCCACCGGACGCAGCAGCGGCATCGCGGCGGCGGCCGGCTGCCTGGTCGTGGTGATCGTGTTTCCCGGGCTGATCGGCTGGATGCCGAAGTCAGTGCTGGTCGGCTTGCAGCTGTACATCGGTATCGGCTTGCTGGAGGAATGGCTGGTCAAGTCGTATCGCAAGCTCGGCCGCGCCGAATACCTGCTGATTCCGCTGATCGTGGTGGTGATCGCGGCGTATGGCGTGGTGTCGGGCATCGCGCTGGGCATCGTCGCCGCCTGCGTGCTGTTCGTGGTCAAGTATGGGCGGATCAGCGTGATCCGCAATCAGTTCGACGGCCGCAGCCGCAGCTCCAACGTCGAGCGCTCGATCGACGACACCGCGCTGCTGCGCGAGCACGGCGGGCTGGTGGTTGGCGCCAGCCTGCACGGCTTCTTGTTCTTCGCCACCGCCAACTCGATCCTGCGCCACCTGCGCGCGCGGTTGGAGACGGCCGACGCGCCGCGCTACGTCGTGCTGGATTTCCGCCACATCCACGGCCTGGACGCGTCGACCTCGAACAGCTTCCTGAAGTTGCGGCAGATCTGCGACGGCGCCGGCGTCCGGCTGGTGCTCACCGCCCTGTGCGCCGACGCGCGCAAGCTGCTGACGCGGGCCGGATTGTTCAGCGAAACGGTGATGGAGTTCGACAGCCTGGATGCCGGGCTGGAGTGGGTCGAAGACCGCTTGCTCGCGCGCTTCAGGCCGGCGGAGGCGGCGCGGCAATCGGGACTGGCGGCGGCGCTGCGGGCGCACTTCAGCGACGACGCCCTCGCGCGCTTGCAGGCCCAGCTGGAGCCGCGTCTGCTGGCGGCCGGCGAACTGCTGTTCGCCCGCGACGACGCCGGCGACGCGGTCTACCTCATCGAGCAAGGCCGGGTGACGGTATCGCTGCCGATGCCGGACCGGCGCGCCTTGCGGCTGCGTTCCTTCGGCGCCGGCACCATCGTCGGCGAGATGGCGCTGTACACGCAAAACCCGCGCAGCGCCGACGTCCGCGCCGACGTACCGACGCTGGTGCAGCGTCTGTCGCTACAAGCGCTACACCGGATGGAAGCCGAAGACGGCGACACCGCCCAACAATTCCACCGCTTCGTGGTGAACGTCCTGGCCTCGCGCCTCACCGTCGCCAACGAAGCCGTCCGCGCCGCTTACTAACCGGGGGTCTACTAACCGGGGGTCAAGTCTGACATTCGTACACGAGCTCTGCCGTAGCGGTCGCTACGGCAGAGCTCGTGTACGAATGTCAGACTTGACCCCGGTGTTTATAAACGCCGCGACGTCATCGAGGGTCGGCGCCAGCCAGCGCATCGGGGCGGCGATGCTGGCGACCAGCGTGGTGTGGCTTACCTTGTCGTAGTAGATTTCCTGCACCGGGACGTTGTGCGCGCGCAGCGCGGCGGCGAGGTGGCCGGTGTTGCGCGCCGGGTCGACCAGCTTGTCGCTGCGCGCGGCGATCAGCAGCGCCGGCGGCGCGCCGGCCGTCACGTGATGAATCGGCTGCGATTCGCGCGGCGTATCGGGGAAGTGGAACACCGGCTTGGTGGTCGGATTCTCGATCGGCAGGAAATCATACGGTCCAGCCAGGCCGATCCAGCCGCGCAGCTCGGACGGCGCCATGCCCTGCGCCGCCAGCCAGCGCGGATCGAGCGCGATCATCGCGGCGTTGTAGGCGCCGGAGCTGTGGCCCATCACGTACAGCCGCTTCGGATCGCCGCCATGCCGCCCGGCCTCGCGCTTGGCCCACGCCACCGCCTGCGCCACGTCCTTCAGGAAATCGGGATAGCTGACCTCCGGATACAGCCGGTAGTCGGCCACCACCGTCACGATGCCGCGCGACGCCAGCGCCCGCCCGACAAAGGCGTAGTCGCGGCGATCGCCGTCGACCCAGTTGCCGCCGTAGAAGAACACCACCACCGGCGCCGCGCCGCGCGCGTCCTTCGGCCGGTACACGTCCAGCTTGCGGCGCGCGCCGTCGCCATAGGCGATATCGGCCGTCACCTCGGACGCGCCGCCCGGCGACAGGGCGTTCAACGCGGTCAGCGGCGAACAAGCGGCCAGCCCGCCGAGCAACACCAGCGCGGCGACCGCGATCCCTACGACTTTGAAGGCGCTCATGGCTTACTCGACAGTCAATTCAGGCGGGACGTTATACACAAAGGCCTTGTTGTCGAACATGATCTTCCAGGTCCTCGCCTCCAGCGGCGCTGCGTATTGCGTGCCTTTGGCGGTGACCGTCAGCGGGCCAGGCTGCGCGCCCACCACCGCCGCCGTGCCGTAGGTCCAGCGCGCGTGCTCGCAGCGCAGCGGCTCGTGTTCGGACAAGGCTTCGCCAGCGGCGACCTCTTCCGACGGCGCATCCTCCGGCAAACTCTCGTAATGCGCCACCTGCTTGATCCACGACGCGTGGTCGATGTTCGCCTGCAGGCAATCGCCGGCCTCGGCGTCGGCCGACGCCTTGAAGCTGGCCAGCAGCGCGATATTGTCGCCATGCGGCGCCAGCATGACGTTGCTGACCTCGACCCGCTCCTGCTTCGGATCGACGCCGCTCTGCACCTTCACCACCCAGGCCCAGCCGCTTTCCGACAAGGCCTCGAAGCGTACCCGCTCCGGCGTCACCGGCACCGCGCTGCCGTAGCGGTGCGGATCGCTGATCTCGACCAGGCCGTCGCCGCCCTTGCCGTCCGAACGGATCTGGAACACGCCGAAGAAGTTGCGCCCGCTCGCGCCCAGCGAACTGCCGCTGGTGACGAAGTACAACTCGTCGCTGGCGCCCACCGCCTCGATGCGCGCCTGCTGCACCACCCGCACCAGGAAGGGCTCGTTGGACTCGTCCACATACACCCAGCCTTTTTTCTCGGCCGAATACTTGCCGTAATTGCGCGTCATTGATTCGTCGATGGACGCCGCCTCGTCGATCTTGACCAGCGGCGGCTCCTTGCTGGCCTTGACGGCGATCGCCACCACCAGCGCGATCGCCAGCACGCCCAGCGTCGCCAGGATGTACAGCACCATGCGCCCCCAGCGGCGACGCTTCTTCGGCGGTGGAGCATCGGCGGGCACGGCGGGTTCTAGAATCTCGGTCATATTTTTTCCAGCAAATCAATGTTATAAAGTTGATATGGCTGAATATAATGCCTAATAGAAAACAATGGCGCGCGCCTGGGACGAAAAAAAACAGGCTCGCGAGGAGCCTGTTTTCCGGAGGGTTCGAGCTTTACAGCTTGATGAAGTGTTCGCGGTAGTACTTCAGCTCTTCGATCGACTCGACGATGTCGGCCAGCGCGGTGTGCATCTGGTGCTTCTTGAAGCCGGCGACCATCTCCGGCTTCCAGCGCTTGCCCAGTTCCTTCAGCGTCGACACGTCGATGTTGCGATAATGGAAAAACGCCTCCAGCTTCGGCATGTAGCGCACCATGAAGCGGCGATCCTGGCCGATGGTGTTGCCGCACATCGGCGCCTTGCCCTTCGGCACCCACAGCTTCATGAACTTGATCAGCTCTTCCTCGGCGAACGCCTCGGTCACGGTCGACGCCTTGACGCGATCGATCAGGCCGGAACGGCCGTGCGTGCCCTTGTTCCAGTTGTCCATCTTGTCCAGCGTCTCGTCGGACTGATGGATGGCGAACACCGGGCCTTCGGCCAGCACGTTCAGGTGCATGTCGGTGACGACCACGGCCACTTCGATGATGCGGTCGGTGTCCGGTTCCAGGCCGGTCATTTCCATATCGACCCAGACCAGGTTGAATTCATTCTGGCGCGGTACGACGGCGGCCGGTGCGGAACCTTCTGGCAAATCATTAGCTTGTGACATAATTCTCTCTTGGCCGTCTTTGGCCATCCTGTTTATCCGAATCCGCCATTTTCTCACAGGCATAGAATGTATTCACTCGCGTTTTCGATTTTGTTTGTATCTTTCATCGTTTTGACGCTGATCGTCCGCTTCTGGCTCGCCTCGCGCCAGATCCGCCATGTGCTGACCCACCGCGCCGCCGTGCCGGCCGAATTCGCCGAGAAAATCCCCCTCGCCGCCCACCAGAAGGCGGCCGACTACACCATCGCCCGCACCAAGTTCGGCCTGCTGACGCTGCTGGTCGACACCGCCGTGCTGGTCGGCTTCACGCTGCTGGGCGGCCTGCAATGGCTGTCGATCCAGCTGTTCAACCTGACCGGCCCGGGCATGGGCTACCAGTTGGCGCTGCTGGCCGGCTACGCGCTGATCTCCGGCGCCATCGCCTTGCCGTTCGACTATTACAAGCAGTTTGGCCTGGAGCAGCGTTTCGGTTTCAACAAGATGAGCAAGGGTCTGTTCTTCGCCGACATGGTCAAGGGCACACTGCTGGGCGCGGCCATCGGCCTGCCGCTGGTGTGGGTGATGCTGACGCTGATGGAAAAATCCGGCAACCTGTGGTGGCTGTACGCCTGGCTGGTGTGGAGCGGCTTCCAGCTGCTGATGATGGTGCTGTACCCGACCGTCATCGCGCCGCTGTTCAACAAGTTCTCGCCGCTGGAGGACCAATCGCTGAAATCCCGCATCGAAGGCCTGATGACCCGCGTCGGCTTCGCCTCCAAGGGCCTGTTCGTGATGGACGGCTCCAAGCGCAGCGCGCACGGCAACGCCTACTTCTCGGGCTTCGGCGCCAACAAGCGCATCGTGTTCTTCGACACCCTGCTGTCGCGCCTGCAACCGCAGGAAATCGAGGCGGTGCTGGCGCACGAGCTGGGCCACTTCAAGCTCAAGCACATCGTCAAGCGCATCGTCATGATGTTCGCGCTGTCGCTGGCCTTCCTGGCGCTGCTGGGCTACCTGAAGAACCAGCTGTGGTTCTACACCGGCCTCGGCGTCGATCCGCTGGTGCTGCCGGGCCAGACCAACGACGCCATGGTGCTGCTGCTGTTCATGCTGGCGCTGCCGGTGTTCACCTTCCTGTTCGGCCCGCTGACCTCGATCAGCTCGCGCAAGCACGAGTTCGAAGCCGACGCTTTCGCCGCCCAGCACACCGACGCCCGCGACCTGGTGTCGGCGCTGGTCAAGATGTACGAGGACAACGCCTCGACGCTGACGCCGGACCCGCTGCACTCGGCCTTCTACGACTCGCACCCGCCGGCCAGCGTGCGCATCCGTCACCTGCACATGGCGGCCGCATCATGATCGCCAGCGCCGCCGACCTGCTGGCCAGCCGCTGCCGTCCCACCAAGGACGCGCTGGACGCCGCCGAAGCAGAGCGCCTGCTGGCCCTGCTGGCCGGCGGCGGCTGGGCGATCGACGACAACAAACTGGTCCGAACCTTCGGCTTTACCAACTATTACCGCACCATGGCCTTCGTCAACGCGCTGGCCTTCCTCAGCCACGCCGAAGACCACCACCCAGAAATGACCGTGACCTATAAAAACTGCATCGTCCGCTACGATACCCATAGCGCCAACGGCCTCTCGCTCAACGACTTCATCTGCGCCGCCAAGGCCGACGCGCTGTTCGACTCGGCGGCGGTGAAGGCATGAGCAAGCAAGCCAGCCAGCAACTGCAGGCGACCATCATCGCCGCCCACGGCCGCCACTATCTGGCCGACGCCGACGGCACCAAGCTGCAATGCGTCACGCGCGGCAAGAAGACCAACGTCGCAGTGGGCGACATCGTGCACGTCACGCTGACCTCGCCCGACCAGGGCGTGATCGACAAGATCGCCGAGCGCAAGACCCTGCTGTACCGCTCCGACCAGTACAAGTCCAAGCTGCTGGCCGCCAACCTGACCCAGCTGTTCATCGTGGTCGCGACCGAGCCCGGCTTCGCCGACGACCTGGTGTCGCGCTCGCTGGTGGCGGCCGAGGCGGCTGGCATCAAGGCCCACCTGATCCTGAACAAGACCGACGTCACCGAATCGCTGGCGCGCACCCGCGAACGCCTGCAACCCTACGCCTCGCTCGGCTATCCGGTGCACGAGGTGTCGGCCAAGGGCAAGCCGGAGGAAACCATGGCCATCCTCAAGCCGCTGCTGGCCGGCCAGTCGTCGATCCTGATCGGCCAGTCCGGCATGGGCAAATCCTCGCTGATCAACCTGCTGGTGCCGGACGCCGACATCGCCGTGCGCGAAATCTCCGCCGCGCTCGACACCGGCAAGCACACCACCACCTTCACGCGGCTGTACCAGTTGCCGGAGCTGGGCCCCGATTCGTCGATCATCGACTCGCCCGGCTTCCAGGAATTCGGCCTGTACCATCTGAGCGAAGGCATGCTGGAACGCGCCTTCGTCGATTTCGAGCCCTATCTCGGCAAGTGCAAGTATTACAACTGCCGCCATCTGATCGAGCCGCAATGCGCCATCCTGGAGGCGGTGGCGGAAGGCAAGATCACCAAGATGCGTCATACGCTGTATGGCCAACTGCTGCACGAGTCGTCGCAAACCCTGTACTAAAAAAACAATTATGATGGCGCGAGCGCAATTCGGATTTGCAGTCTATAATGCCCCGGAGCAATTGTCCCAGGACCGCGATGAATATGTTTGCGCTAGATGACGAATTGGCCCAGTGGGATGCAGCCCTACAGCCCCTGAGCGGACCCGCGCGCCTGCCGGCGCTGGTGCCGCTGGCCTGGCATCTGCGCCAGCGCGACACCGCCCGCGCGCTCGAACTGGCCGATGAAGGCTTGCGGCTGCTGTCCGATACCCCCCTCGCCCCCGACGCCACCACCCGGATCGCCGCCCGCCTGCACCTGGTGCGGGCGGAAGCGGCCTGGCTGGCGGGCCAAATGGACGCCGCCGATGAGCAGGCGGCGCAGGTCCAGGCCCGCTTCAGCGCCGTCGACGATCACGCCGGCGTCGCCGACGCCCATTGGCTGCGCGCCTGGATCGCGATCGACCGCGGCGACCATCAACTGGGCGAAGCCGAACTGGAAGCCATGACCGAGGCCGCGCGCCGCGCCGGCGATCCGCACCGGATCGCCATCGCCGAAGCGGCCAACGCGCGCTGGACCGTGCTGCGCGACCTGGACGCGGCGGAACGGCGCTGGGGCCGGCGCTTCGACCTGGAAAACGATCCGCAACCGCCCGCCGTCGCCGCCTGGATCTGCGACTTCCACGGCCTGGCCGCCAGCCAGTCCAGCGACTTCGGCGCCGCCGCGCGCCACTACATCCACTGCTACGAGGCGGCGCTGGAAACCGGCCAGCTGCGCATGGCGATCACCGCCGCCATCAACATCGGCCTGAACTTCACCATCCTCAACGACCACCACGCCGCGCTGGAATGGATGGAGAGCGCGCTCGACCTGGCCCGCCCCACCGGCTGGCCGCGCAACATCGGCGCCTGCCTGATGCACACCGCCGACACCATGCGCCGCCTGGGCCGGCTCGACGCCACCGAGGAGCTGCTGCAGGAAGCGCTGGAGATCCTGGCGCCGCTGTCGGGCAGCCGCAGCTACGCCACCGCGCTGCAATACCTCGGCGACCTGTCGCTGGACAAGGGCGACTACGCCGCAGCGCTGGACGCCTTCCGCCGCCTGGAGCTGCGCGCCGACGCGCTGCGCCAGCCCGACTTCCAGAACATCGCGCGGCGCGGCCAGGCGCACGCGCTGTGCTTCCTCGACCGTCCGCAGGAAGCGCTGCATATGGCGGTGCGCGCGGTGGAACTGGCGGCGCAGCAGGCCATGCTGCACAACCATGTCGAGGCGCTGCGGGTGATGGCGCTGGTGCACGCGCGCCATCCGCTACCGCCGCCGCCGGACATGACCGAGCCCAACGCCACGCTGCACTATCTGCACCGCGCGCTGGCGGTGGCCGCCGAGATCGAAGGCTACCTGGCGCCGTGTCAGCTGCACGAAGCGCTGGCGCGCGAATACGCCGCCATCGGCGACTATCCGAAAGCCTACGCCTCGGCGCAGGCGGCGGCCGCCGCGCGCGAAAAAACCCACAGCCAGGACGCCACCAACCGCGCCATCGCCATGCAGGTGCACCATCAGACCGAGCACGCCCGCGCCGAAGGCTATCACCACCGCGAGCTGGCCGCCTCCGAGGCCAAGCGGGTGCAGGTGCTGCAGCAGACCACCGCCACGCTGGAGCGCCTGTCCGTCATCGGCCAGGAGATCACCACCCACCTCGATGCCGGCGCCGTGTTCCAGGCGCTGAACCGCCACGTCCAGGCGCTGCTGCCGGCCGACACCTTCGCCATCTATCTGTGCGACCCGGGCTGCGACACCATCAGCCGCGTGTTCGGCGTCGAAGCGGGACAGGCGCTGCCCAACCACACCATCGACATCGACAACCCGCGCGCCAATTCCGCCCGCTGCCTGCGCGAGAGGCGCGAGGTCTACATCGAGGAGGCCGGCCCGGACGACATCTTCCTCGCCCCCGGCACGCTGGTCACCAGTTGCGCGCTGTACGTGCCGCTGCTGGTGGGCGAACGCGCGGTCGGCGTGATGACGGTGCAGGACATGGACGCCGGCGTCTACGGCGAGCGCGAACGGCTGATCTTCCGCACGCTGTGCGCCTACGGCGCCATCGCGCTGGACAACGCCGAAGCCTACCGCCAGTTGAAGGACGCGCAAACGCAGCTGGTGTCGCAGGAAAAGCTGGCGGCGCTCGGCTCGCTGATGGCCGGCGTGGCGCACGAGCTGAATACGCCGATCGGCAACAGCCTGCTGATCGCCAGCACCTTGATGCAGAAGACCGAGGAGCTGGAACAGCGCCTCAACGGCCCGGGCCTGAAGCGCTCCGACCTGGCCGGCTACATGGCCGACGCGCGCAAGGCGCACGAGCTGGTAATGCGCGGCCTGACCAGCGCGGCGGACCTGGTCAACAGCTTCAAGCAGGTGGCGGTCGACCGCACCACCGAGCAGCGCCGCATGTTCAACCTGCAGCAGGTGACGCATGAGGTGATCGCCACCATGATGAACCGCATTCGCGCCGCCAATCACCGCATCGAGATCGAGGTGCCGGACAACGTCATGATGGACAGCTATCCCGGCCCGTTCGGCCAGGTGATCGCCAACTTCATCACCAACGCGCTGCTGCACGCCTTCAGCAAGGAGCGCAGCGGCGGCATGTGGCTGCGCGCGGTGACGCCGGTGGACGGCCGGGTGCTGGTCTCGTTCCGCGACAACGGCGGCGGCATCGCGCCGGAGCACCTGTCGCGCATCTTCGATCCCTTCTTCACCACCAAGCTGGGACAGGGCGGCAGCGGGCTGGGACTGTCGATCAGCTACAACATTGTCACTTCCCTACTGGGCGGCCATATCAGCGTCCACAGCTCGCTCGAAGGCGCCACGTTTACCCTCGATCTCCCTCTGACGGCGCCGGAGTCGCAGATCCCGGCCGCGACCCAGATTTATCACTGACGCCCAAGCCTGTATAGACAGCATAATCTGCGGCAATTAGCCCTATCCGCCGAATTGCCTTTATAATTGTTCGGCTCAGCGGCCAGGCACCTCGCCCCACGCCCGCTCACCTGTCAGTTGTCACTATGTCTATTCAAAAACCGATCAAGCATTACCTGCAGTTTTCCGACTTCACGCTGGCCGAATACGAGTACGTCATCGAACGCGCACACCTGATCAAACGAAAATTCAAGAACTACGAGATCTACCACCCGCTGATCGACCGCACCTTGGTGATGGTGTTCGAGAAGAACTCGACCCGCACCCGCCTGTCGTTCGAAGCCGGCATGCACCAGCTGGGCGGCGCGGCGATCTACCTGAACACGCGCGACTCGCAGCTGGGTCGCGGCGAACCGGTGGAAGACGCCGGCCAGGTGATGAGCCGCATGTGCGACATCATCATGGTGCGCACCTTCGGCCAGGACATCATCGAGCGTTTCGCCGCCAACTCGCGCGTGCCGGTGATTAACGGCCTGACCAACGAACACCATCCGTGCCAGGTGTTCGCCGACATCTTCACCTTCTACGAGCATCGCGGCCCCATCACCGGCAAGACCGTGGCCTGGGTCGGCGACGCCAACAACATGCTGTATTCGTGGCTGCAGGCGGCCGAAGTGTTCGGCTTCCACGTCAACGTCTCGACGCCGAAAGGCTACGACATGGACATGTCGCTGGTCTCGACCGACCGCTACACCTTCTTCGAAAACCCATCCGACGCCTGCGAGGGCGCGCACCTGGTCAACACCGACGTCTGGACCAGCATGGGCTACGAAGAGGAAAACGCCGCGCGCCTGAAAGCCTTCGACGGCTGGATCGTCGACGGCGCCAAGATGTCGCGCGCCGCGCCGGACGCGCTGTTCATGCACTGCCTGCCCGCCCACCGCGGCGAGGAAGTCGCGGCCGACGTCATCGACGGCCCGCAGTCGGTGGTCTGGGACGAGGCGGAAAACCGCCTGCACATCCAGAAGGCTCTGATCGAATACCTGCTGATCGGCCGCGTCGATTAATCACCAAAACACTTCACACCAATTGGAACTAGCATGAGCGATATTAAAAAAGTAGTCCTCGCCTACTCGGGCGGCCTCGATACCTCCGTCATCCTCAAGTGGCTGCAGGATAACTACCAGTGCGAGATCGTCACCTTCACCGCCGACCTGGGCCAGGGCGAAGAGCTGGAGCCGGCGCGCGCCAAGGCGATCAAGTTCGGCATCAAGCCGGAGAACATCTACATCGACGACGTGCGCGAAGAATTCGTGCGCGACTTCGTGTTCCCTATGTTCCGCGCCAACACCGTGTACGAAGGCGAATACCTGCTGGGCACTTCGATCGCGCGTCCGCTGATCGCCAAGCGCCTGATCGAGATCGCCAACGAGACCGGCGCCGACGCCATCTCGCACGGCGCCACCGGCAAGGGCAACGACCAGGTGCGCTTCGAACTGGGCGCCTACGCGCTGAAGCCGGGCGTCAAAGTGATCGCGCCGTGGCGCGAGTGGGACCTGCTGTCGCGCGAAAAACTGCTGAAGTACGCGGAAGACGCCGGCATCGCCATCGACATGAAGCACAAGAACGGCGGCGCGCCGTACTCGATGGACGCCAACCTGCTGCACATCTCGTTCGAAGGCCGCCACCTGGAAAACCCGAGCGCCGAAGCCGAGGAATCGATGTGGCGCTGGAGCGTCAGCCCGGAAGCGGCGCCCGACCAGGCCGAGTACCTGGACCTGGAATACGAACGCGGCGACATCGTCGCGCTGAACGGCGTGCGCATGTCGCCGGCCACCGTGCTGACCGAACTGAATCGCCTCGGCGGCAAGCACGGCATCGGCCGTCTGGATCTGGTCGAGAACCGCTACGTCGGCATGAAGTCGCGCGGCTGCTACGAAACCCCTGGCGGCACCATCATGCTGAAGGGCCACCGCGCCATCGAATCGATCACGCTGGACCGCGAAGTGGCCCACCTGAAGGACGACCTGATGCCGCGCTACGCGTCGATGATCTACAACGGCTACTGGTGGGCGCCCGAGCGCGTCGCGCTGCAAACGCTGATCGACCACACGCAGGCGACGGTCAACGGCTGGGTGCGCGTCAAGCTGTACAAGGGTAATGTGATCGTGGTGTCGCGCGACTCGAAGACCGACTCCCTGTTTGATATGAACATCGCCACCTTCGACGAAGACGGCGGCGCCTACAACCAGGCCGACGCCGGCGGCTTCATCAAGCTGAACGCGCTGCGCATGCGCATCGCCGCCAACGCACGCCTGAAGCGCGGTCAATAAACGACACATGCAGCATTAAAAGGGGCCGCTCGCTGAGCGGCTCTTTTTTTGTCCTCCACAAAGCGCGGCGAAATGATACATTGCTTCCACAGCCTGATAGGAGTGGAGCCATATGCTAAAAGACCTCAGTATCAAGACAAAACTCGCCACCGGATTCGGCGCCATCGTCGTCATCATCCTGATCCTGCTGGCGACGGCCTACATCAACTTCACCAAGCTATCCAACGCCAGCGACTGGGACCGCCACACACTGCAAGTGCTGCTGGAGGCGAACCAGATCGAAACCGCGCTGATACAAATCCAGTCGTCGACGCGCGGCTTCATGCTGACCGGTGACGACAGCACCATCAAATCCATCGCCGCCGAGGAAGAAGCGGCGCGGCGCCACCTGGCCAACATCATCAAACTGACCGCCGACAATGCGGCGCAGCAGGCGCGCCTGGCGCGGCTCGAACCCTTGATCGAAAACTGGCTGAACAAGGTGATTCAGCCGCAGTTGGACAAACAGCGCGCCGCCGCTGCGCAGGCCAGCGGGACGCGGCAACAGCAGGCGGCGACCGATGTGCTGAACGGTTCCAAGGTCATGGCCGATGTGCGGCAGCTGCTCAACGACGTCAGCGCCGAAGAGGAAAAGCTGCTGGCGCAACGTTCGCAACTCTCCAGTGAATTGCAACGGTCCATGGGGATGCTGCTAATCGTCGGCGGCGGCATCTGCGTGTTGTTGGCGCTGGTGGTGGGCTACCTGCTGTCGTCCGCGCTGCTGGGCCCCTTGAGCAAACTGACCGCCGCCGTCGGCCGCATCGCCGGCGGCGAGCAATCGGCGCGCGCCGAAGTCACCTCCAAGGATGAACTGGGCGAAGTGTCGGTCGCCTTCAACCACATGGCGCAGGCCATCCAGGACAACCAGGCGCGCGAACTGGCCGAGACCAACCTGCTCAAGTCCAAGGTCGATTCGCTGCTCGGCGTGGTGTCGAAAGCCGCCTCGGGCGACCTGACCGGCAAGGTCGAGGTCTCCGGCAGCGACGCCATCGGCCAACTGGCGCATGGCCTGGACCGCATGTTCGAAAACCTGCGCGCGCTGCTCAACAACATCCAGAAGGCCGGCATCCAGGTCACCACCTCCGCCACCGAGATCGCCGCCTCGGCCAAGCAGCAGGAAGCGACCGGCATCGAGCAGGCGCAGACCAGCGTCGAGATCCTCAGCACCACCAAGGAAATCTCCGCCAACACCTCGCAGCTGCTCAAGACCATGGAGGACGCCACCGCCGTCGCCGACTACACCACCAACGTCACCGCCGACGCGCAGAACAATCTGCGCCGCATGGACAGCACCATGCAGCACATGGTGACGGCCACCGACTCGATCAACGCCAAGCTGGCCGCCTTGTCGGAGAAGGCCTCCAACATCAACAGCGTGCTGATCACCATCACCAAGGTCGCCGACCAGACCAACATCCTGTCGCTCAACGCCGCCATCGAGGCCGAAAAGGCCGGCGAGGCGGGACGCGGCTTCTCGGTGGTGGCCACCGAAATCCGCCGCCTGGCCGACCAGACCTCGGTCTCCACCTGGGACATCGAGCAGATGCTCAAGGAGATGCAGTCGGCGGTGTCGGCCAGCGTGATGGGCATGGACAAATTCTCCGAGGAGATCCGCCGCAGCGTCGGCGAGGTGCGCCAGGTGACCGACCAGCTGTCGGGCGTGATGGACCAGGTGCAGAAGCTGGCGCCGCAGTTCGATGTGGTGCTGCAAGGGATGCAGTCGCAGGCGGTCGGCGCGCAGCAGATCTCCGAGACCATGATGCAGCTGAACGACGCCACCCAGCAGACCGTCGAATCGCTGAAGGCCACCAGCGAGGCGGTACATCAGCTGCAGTACGCGGCCGGCGATCTGCAGACCAGCGTCGCCAATTTTGCGGTCGCGGCCTGAGCGTGGGACAATGCCGCGTGCCCCGTGCCTCCATGGAGAATAAATGTTTAAAGACCTGAGCATCAAAAAGAAGCTGTACCTGAGTTTCGGCGCCATCCTCGCCATCATTCTGGTGCTGTTGTCCATCGCGTATAACCGCTTCAATAGCCTGTCCGAAGCCAATGGCTGGGACAGGCACACGATGGAGGTGATTCAGGCCATCGACAATCTGCGGCTCGACCTGCTGCAAGTGCAGGTGGAGGCGCGCGGCTACTACCTGACCGGCAACCAGACCCGCCTAGAGCGCACGCACAAGGAGCTGGCCGACCTGCCGGCCACCATCGGCATCCTGCAAAAGCTCACCAGCGACAATCCCAACCAGGTCGCCCGCTTCAAGAAGCTGGAGGGCATGATCAACACCTGGGCCAACGACATCATCGCGTCGCAATTGAAGATGCGCCAGGAACTGGGCGACAAGGTCGGCGCGGCCGACGCCATGGGCCGCACGCCGCAACTGGCCGGCGTCAATACGGCGTCCAGCGAAATCTACAAATTCATGGCCGAAGCCACCGCCGAGGAACGCAAGCTGCTGGCGGAACGCTCGACGGCGTCGGACCGGCTGCAGGAAACCATGCGCATGGTGCTCATCGCCGGCGGCGGCGCCTGCGTGGCGCTGTCGGCCATCGTCGCCTGGCTGTTGGTGCGCTCGCTGCTGGCGCCATTGAACAACCTGACCTACGCCGTCGGCAAGATCGCGGCCGGCGAGCAGTCGGCCCGCGCGGAAGTGCTGTCGGCCGATGAACTGGGCAACGTCACCGTCGAATTCAACCGCATGGCGCAGGCCATCCAGGACAACCAGGCGCGCGAACTGGCCGAGACCAATCTGCTCAAGTCCAAGGTCGATTCGCTGCTCGGCGTGGTGTCGAAAGCCGCCTCGGGCGACTTGACCGGCAAGGTTGAAGTCTCCGGCAGCGACGCCATCGGCCAGCTGGCGCATGGCCTGGACCGCATGTTCGAGAACCTGCGCGCCCTGCTCAACAACATCCAGAAGGCCGGCATCCAGGTCACCACCTCCGCCACCGAAATCGCCGCCTCGGCCAAGCAGCAGGAAGCGACCGGCATCGAACAGGCGCAGACCAGCGTCGAGATCCTCAGCACCACCAAGGAAATCTCCGCCAACACCTCGCAGCTGCTCAAGACCATGGAGGACGCCACCGCCGTCGCCGACTACACCACCAACGCCACCGCCGACGCGCAGAACAACCTGCGCCGCATGGACAGCACCATGCAGCACATGGTGACCGCGACCGATTCGATCAACGCCAAGCTGGCCGCCTTGTCGGAAAAGGCTTCCAACATCAACAGCGTGCTGATCACCATCACCAAGGTCGCCGACCAGACCAACATCCTGTCGCTCAACGCCGCCATCGAGGCCGAAAAGGCCGGCGAGGCGGGACGCGGCTTCTCGGTCGTGGCCACCGAAATCCGCCGCCTGGCCGACCAGACCTCGGTCTCCACCTGGGACATCGAGCAGATGCTCAAGGAGATGCAGTCGGCGGTGTCGGCCAGCGTGATGGGCATGGACAAATTCTCTGAGGAGATCCGCCGCAGCGTCGGCGAGGTGCGCCAGGTGACCGACCAGCTGTCGGGCGTGATGGACCAGGTGCAAAAGCTGGCGCCGCAGTTCGACGTGGTGCTGCAAGGGATGCAGTCGCAGGCGGTCGGCGCGCAGCAGATCTCGGAAACGATGATGCAGCTGAACGACGCCACCCAGCAGACCGTCGAATCGCTGAAGGCCACCAGCGAAGCGGTGCATCAGCTGCAGTACGCGGCCGGCGATCTGCAGACCAGCGTCGCCAATTTCGCGGTCGCGGTGTAAGCGGAGCATGCGATGAAACTACTCGTCTTCCACATCGGCGCCGACCGCTATGGCTTGCGCCTGCGCGACGTGGTGCGCGTGCTGCCGCTGCTGGAACTCAAGCACGTGCCGCTGGCGCCTGATTCGGTGGCGGGGCTGATGGACTTCCACGGCCAGTCGGTGCCCGTTATCGACTTGTGCCGCGCCGCCGGCATGCCTTCCGGCGAAGACCATTTCGACACCCGCATCATCGTCGCCGACTACCACGCGCCGGAAGGCACGGACCATCTGCTCGGCCTGCGCGCCGAGCGGGTGCTGGGCGTGCAGGACGTGAACGAAGCGCAGCTGAGCGACAGCGGCGTGCGCGCCGCGCCCTTCCTCGGCCAGGTCGCCAGCGACCGGCAAGGCATGCTGCAACTGGTGGAACTCGACCAGCTGCTGCCCGAATCGCTGCGCGCCCTGCTATTCCAGGCATCATGACCCCCGCCCAATCCATGCTGCGCAAGGCCACCGGCTTGAACCTGTCCAAGTCGATCGTCGACCGCGCCATCAAGAACCGCATGGAGCGCACCGACGCCGCCAACCAGGACCAATACCTGGAGCAGATGACGCCCGCGGAGCTGACCGCGCTGGTGGAGCTGGTGGTGGTGCCGGAATCGTGGTTCTACCGCGACCAGCAAGCCTTCCACGCCGCCGCCGAATTCGTCCGCGCGCGCCTGGCCGCCGACGGCAACCGCCTGGTGCGCATCCTGACCATTCCCTGCGCCGGCGGTGAGGAACCGTACACGATGGCGATGGTGCTGTCGGATGCCGGCATCGCCAGCGGCAGCTACATCATCGACGCTTTCGACATCAGCCCCGGCTGCGTCGAACGCGCCAAGAGCGGCATCTACGGCCGCAACGCCTTCCGCAGCCAGGATCTCGGCTTCCGCGACCGCCATTTCAGCCATATCGGCGACGACGACTACCGCGTCTCGGAAGCGATCCGCAAGCAGGTGCGCATCAAGCAGGGCAACCTGCTGGAATTCGACCTGAGCGCGCGCACCGGCTATTACGACGTGATCTTCTGCCGCAACCTGCTGATCTACTTCGACAAGCCGACCACCAAGGCCGCCATCGCCAAGCTGGAGGCCTTGCTGGCGAACGACGGCCAGCTGTTCGCCGGTTACGCTGAGGTGCCGTCGTTCTGCCAGCACGGCTTCTCACCGCTGCAGTATCCGCAGGCCTTCGGCGTGGTCAAGGAAGCCGCCGCGACGCCGCGCAAGCCGGCCGTCGTCGCCGCGCCGTTGCGGCCCAAGGCCACCGCGCCGCGCGTCGCCCTGCCACCCGCGCCGGCCGCGCCACCGACCACACACGTGACGCGGCCCGCCGAGCCGCGAGCAAGCGCGCCCGCCGCCGCGCCCTCTCCCGCCGTCAACCTGCTGGCCGAAGCGCGCCGCCTGGCCGACCTGGGCGACGTCAAGGCGTCGGAAGGCAAATGCCGCGACCATCTGGCGCAACATCCGGAATCGGCCGAAGCCTATTTCATCCTCGGCCTGCTGAACGAACTGACCAACAAACTCAAGCTCGCCGAAGACTACTGGAAGCGCTGCATCTACCTGCAACCCGACCACTACGAAGCGCTATGCCACCTGGCGCTGCTGGCCGAAGCCAACAACGACGCCGCCGGCGCCGCCGCGCTCAAGGCCCGCGCCGCGCGCATCTACAAACGCCAGCAAGCATAAGGGCGACCATCTATGACGACTATCACCTCCCCCATCGCCATCATCGACATCGACGACTGCTGGAACCGCATCGGCGTGGTCGGCGACCAGAGTTGCCCGAAGCTGGAGCAGGTGGTCCACTGCCGCAACTGCGAGGTCTACGCCGGCGCCGCGCAGCGCAACTTGCAACGCCTGGTCGGCGACGATTACAAGAAGGACTGGGCCGCGCACTTTCGCCAGGCCGCCGCCAACACCCACCAGCTGGACGCCTCCTGCCTGGTGTTCCGCATCGGCCGCGAATGGCTGTCGCTGCCGACGCGGATGTTCGTTTCGGTGGCGCCGCAAGCCAAGCCGCACCGCCTGCCGCACCGCAACGGCCGTGGCCTGAGCGGCATCGTCAACGTCGGCGGCACGCTGTATCCCTGCATGTCGCTGGCCGACCTGCTCGGCATCGACGAAAGCGAGGGCGAAGCCGCCACCAACCGCCACACCTTCGCCCGCGTGCTGCTGACGCAATGGGAAGACCAGGCCTACGCGCTGCCGGTGGCCGACCTGCACGGCATCCTGCGCTACGCCACCGCATCGGTGCAGGCGCCGGCCGCCACCATCAACAAGGGCCTGTCCCGCTTCCTGTCCGGCGTGATATCGCATGACGACATGCACATCGGCGTACTGGATGAAGCGCTGATCGGCTACCAACTCGCGAGGACGCTGCGATGAGCGTAGATAATGGAGACCTGAGCCAGTTTTCCATGCTGGACCTGTTCCGCATGGAGGCCGACAGCCAGACCCAGGTCCTGACCGACGGCTTGCTGGCGATGGAGCGTCTGAAGGACGACGCCAGCGCGGTCGAATCGATGATGCGCGCCGCGCACTCGATCAAGGGCGCGGCCGCCATCGTCGGACTGGAAGTGGTGGTACAGCTGGCGCACGGCATGGAGGATGCCTTCATCGCCGCGCAGCACGGCAAGCTGGCGCTGACGCCGAACCGGGTCGACGTACTGCTGGCCGGTGTCGACCTGATCCTGCAATTGTCGCGCCTGCAGGACAACGGCGTCGACGCCTGGCTGGGCGCCAACTCGACGCAAATCAAGAGCACGCTGGACTCGATCGCCAGCATCGCCTTCCTGCCCGAACCGATCGACCTGCAAGCCGAAGCCGGCCTGCGCAAGCCGCCGCCGTCCGCCGCGCCGGCCTTCCCTTACGGCGAACTGCCGATCGCCGCGCAATCCTCGGCCGCGCCGGACGATACGCCGGCCGCCGGCGCCGCCCGCCTGTCCGCCGCGCCGATGAAGAACGCGCAGAACTTCGACAAGCTGCTGTCGCTGGCCAGCGAATCGCGCATCAACGCGCACCAGATGCACCCGTTCATCCAGAGCATGCAGCGCTTCAAGCGTAACCAGAGCAGCCTGTTTTCGCTGATCGAACAACTGCACGAGGCCATCGCCAACAGCGACGACGCCAACCTCAAAGAGAAGACCCTGCTGGCGCTGCAAAAGACCCACCCTCTCAAGCAGTTCGTGCTGGAGCACATCGCCGACATCGAAGCCTACGAGCGCCGCATCCTGGCGGTCTCGCAAGGCATGGTGGACGAAGTGCTGACCATGCGCATGCGCCCCTTCCGCGACGGGGTGCAGCAGTTCCCGCGCATGGTGCGCGACCTGGCGCGCAACCTGGGCAAGGATGTGCAGCTGCAGATCGTCGGCGAAGACACGCTGGTCGACCGCGACATCCTGGCCAAGATCGAAAGCCCGCTCAACCACATGCTGCGCAACGCCGTCGACCACGGCATGGACGCGTCCATCGACCGCATCGCCGCCGGCAAGCCCGGCGCCGGCACCATCGTGCTGGAGGCCAAGCACCGCGCCGGCATGCTCAGCATCGAGATCAGCGACGACGGCAAGGGCGTCGACCTGGAAAAGATCCGCGCCCGCGTCATCGAGCGCAAGATGGCCAGCGCGCAGATGGCGGCCTCGCTGTCGCCGGCGGAGCTGATGGAATTCCTGTTCCTGCCCGCATTCAGCCTGAAGGAAAACACCACCGAGATTTCCGGGCGCGGCGTCGGCCTGGACATCGTGCACGAAACCATCCGCTCGCAGAACGGCACGGTGCGCATCGAATCGGAACTGGGCGTCGGCTTCCGCACCTACATCACGCTGCCGCTGACGCAATCGATCGTGCGCGCGCTGGTGGTGGAGGTCAAGGGCGAAGCCTACGCCGTGCCGATCGTGCAGGTCGAGCGCGTGATCAAGGTGCCGCAGTCCGCCATCCACACGCTGGAGAGCAAGCAGTTCTTCGATTTCGGCGGCGAGCACCTCGGCCTGGTCTCGGCGGCGCAGGTGCTGGAACTGGGCGAGAGCGACGCCGGCGGCGCCGAGCTGGCGGTGGTCGTCATCGGCAGCGGCGCACGGCGCTACGCGCTGGTGGTGGACGCGATACGCGGCGAACAAAGCCTGGCGGTGCAGGCCATCGACCCGATCTTCGGCAAGATGCGCGACATCTCCTCGGCCGCTTTGCTCGACGACGGCGAGCCGGTGCTGATCCTCGACGTGCCCGACCTGTTGCTATCCATCGACAAGCTGCTGCACGAAGGCGGCCTGCATCAACTGGCCAAGTCCGACCAGGCGGAACGCCGCAAGACCAAGCGCATCCTGGTGGTCGACGACTCGCTGACGGTGCGCGAAATGGAGCGCAAGCTGCTGATGGCGCGCGGCTTCCTGGTCGATATCGCGATCGACGGCATCGACGGCTGGAACGTGGTGCGCAGCGGCGACTACGACCTGGTGATCACCGACGTCGACATGCCGCGCATGGACGGCATCGAGCTGGTGACTCTTATAAAGAAAGACATTCACTTACATAAACTGCCAGTCATGATAGTCTCTTACAAAGATCGGCCGGAGGACCGCGCGCGCGGACTCTCGGCCGGAGCAGACTACTACCTGACCAAGGGCAGCTTCCACGACGAGACGCTGCTCGACGCGGTCAGTGATTTGATTGGAGACGCACGTAGATGAAGATCGCCATCGCCAACGATGTCGCCATGGCGGCCGAGGCGCTGCGGCGCGTGGTTGCCAGCACCGCCGAGCACCAGGTGCTGTGGATCGCCCGCACCGGCGCGGAAGCGGTGCGCATGTGCGCCGACAACCGGCCGGACCTGATCCTGATGGATCTGAACATGCCGGAAATGGACGGCGTGGAGGCGACCCGCGTGATCATGGAGCAAAGCCCGTGCGCCATCCTGGTGGTGACCGGCCGGCCGCAGGACAACGTCAACCAGGTGTTCCGCGCGCTGGGCGCCGGCGCGCTGGACGTGACTGCGACCCCGGTGCTGCAAGGCCAACCGGGCGGCGATGCCGAATTGCTGGCCAAGATCCGCACCATGGACAAGCTGATACGCCACAGCGGCGGCAACCAGGCGATGATGCCGCGCACCGCCGCCAACAACAACGGCAGCAATGTCAGCAACGGCAGCAACGGCCACGCCGCCGCGCCGGACGCGCCGGAGCGCGTCACCTCGCTGCTGGCGATCGGCGCCTCCACCGGCGGCCCGGTGGCGGTGTCGAAGATGCTGGCCGGCTGGATCCCGCCGCGCGGCTGCGCCATCGTGGTGGTGCAGCACATCGACCAGCACTTCGCCGATAATTTCGCGCGCTGGCTGGGCGAGCAGCTGGAGATGCCGGTGCGCGCCGCCGAGGAAGGCGACGAGCTGGTGGCCGGCACGGTGCTGATCGCGAAGAGCAACGACCACTTAACACTGGATCAAAATTATCGCTTACGCTACGATGCCAATCCGAAGGACTACGCCTACCGCCCGTCGGTCGACGTGTTTTTCCACTGTGTGGCGCAGCACTGGAAGGGCGAGACGATCGGCGTGCTGTTGACCGGCATGGGCCGCGACGGCGCCGAAGGCCTGCTGGCGATGCGCCGCGCCGGCCAGACCACCATCGCCCAGGACCAGGCCAGCAGCGCGGTGTACGGCATGCCGCGCGCCGCCGCCGAACTGGACGCGGCGCAGATGATATTACCGCTGTCGAAGATCGGACCGATCTTGCGCAGCGCTTTGGGCGGACGCGCCTGACTTACATAGAGAATACCGATGTCCGAAGCACATGCAATCCCCGCCGATCCGGAAAATACGCTGCCCGTCTTTAAAGTGCGGGTGCTGCTGGTCGACGACCAGCTGATCATCGTCGAAGCGGTGCGCCGCATGTTGAGCGACCAGTCCGACATCGAATTCCACTACGTGACCGACGCCACCAAGGCCTTCGATACCGCCGCGCAGTTGCAGCCGACCGTGATCCTGCAGGATCTGGTGATGCCCTCGATCGACGGCTTCGGCCTGATCGCGCTGTACCGCGACGACGAGGCGCTGCGCAACGTGCCGGTGATCGTGCTGTCGGCGAAAGAGGATCCGAAGCTGAAGGCGCACAGCTTCGCCACCGGCGCCAACGACTACATGGTCAAGCTGCCGGACAAGCTGGAGCTGCTGGCGCGGGTGCGCTACCACTCGGCCGCGCACATCAGCCGTCTGCAGCGCGACCAGGCCTTCCGCTTCCTGCGCGAGAGCCAGAAGCAGCTGGCCGACGCCAACATCGAACTGCAAAAGCTGGCGGCGCTCGACGGCCTGACCGGCATCGCCAACCGCCGCCGCTTCGACGACACCATGCGCATCGAATGGCAGCGCGGCCAGCGCGACAAGAAGCCCTTGACGCTGCTGCTGTGCGACGTCGACTTCTTCAAGATGTATAACGACAGCTTCGGCCATCTCGCGGGCGATTTGTGCCTGAAGAAAGTGGCGGCCGTGTTAACCGAACACCTGAAGCGCCCGGCCGACCTGGCCGCGCGCTACGGCGGCGAGGAATTCGCGATTATCCTGCCGGAGACTCAATTGACTGGGGCGCTGATCGTGGCCGAGTCATGCCGCCGACACCTGGAACAGCTCGCGATCGAGAACCCGCAGGCGAATACGGAACTCTCCTCGGTGACCATGTCGATCGGCGTGGCCAGCATGGTGCCGTCGCCGGCGTCCAATGTCGAAGAGCTGATCCAGCAAGCCGACCGGGCCCTGTACGCCGCCAAGCGCGGCGGCCGCAACCGCGTGGTGAACGCGGCCGACCTGCCCGGTCTCACATCCGAATCGAACTAAGGAAAAACCGCAGCATGAGTGCACAAATCGATCAAGTCAGCGTCGTCAAGAAATCGAATATCTACTTCGACGGCAAGTGCGTGTCGCACAGCGTCATCCTGGCGGACGGCAGCAAGAAAACCGTCGGCGTCATCTTCCCCTCCAGCCTGACCTTCAACACCGGCGCGCCGGAGATCATGGAAATCGTCGGTGGCGTGTGCAAGGTGCGCCTGGCCGGCGCCAGCGAGTGGAACACCTACGGCGCGGGCCAGGAGTTCAAAGTCGGCGGCAACACCAGCTTCGACATCGAAACGGTGGAGACGCTCGACTACGTCTGCCACTTCGGCTAAACCAACTTCGGTGTCAGTGCCGACATTCGGACACGAGCTCAACCGTAGCGGCCGCTACGGTTGAGCTCGTGTCCGAATGTCGGCACTGACACCTCGCTAGATGAACACAGGCTCCGGCTCCAGCAGCACACCATAGCGCGCCTGGACGTCGGCCTGTATCGCCTCGGCCAGCGCGACCACCTCCGCACCGGTCGCGCCGCCGTTATTCACCAGCACCAGCGCCTGTTTCGGGTACACGCCCGCCGCGCCCAGGCTCCTGCCCTTCCACCCACACTGATCGATCAGCCATCCCGCCGCCAGCTTCTGCGTGCCGTCCGGCTGCGCGTGATGCACCAGCGCCGGGAAGCGCTCCAGCAAAGCCGCGCATTGCGCGCCGCCGACCACCGGATTCTTGAAGAAGCTGCCGGCGTTGCCGATCACCGCCGGATCCGGCAGCTTGCGGCGGCGGATCGCGATCACCGTGTCGGCCACTTGCCGCGCGCTCGGTTCAGCGATGCCCTGCTCCACCAGCGCCTGCGCCAGCTCCGCATAGCGCAGGTTCGGCCGCCACGCCTTCGGCAGCGCGAAGGTCACATCGAGCACGATCAATCGCCGGCCATCGTCCTGTTTGAAGACGCTGTCGCGGTAGGCGAAGCGGCACTCGGCGGCGCCCATCTCGCGCGTGCTTCCGCTGGCCGGATCGAACGCGGTCAGGCAGTGGAACACATCCTTGGTCTCCAGCCCGTAAGCGCCGATATTCTGGATCGGCGCCGCGCCCACCGTGCCCGGGATCAGCGACAAATTCTCCAGGCCGCCGATGCCCTGCGCCAGCGTCCACTGCACGAAGTCGTGCCAGTTCTCGCCGGCCGCCGCGCGCACGTAATGGAAGTCTGCGTCGCCGCCGACCACTTCCCGGCCCTGTAGCGCGATGTGCAATATCAGCCCCGGATAGTCCTGCGTCAACAGAAAATTACTGCCGCCGCCCAACACCAGCTTCGGCGAAGCAGCCCATATGGGATCAGCAAAAACGCCGAGCAATTGCTCTCTTTCAGTGACGCGCAGATACGCCCGCGCACGCGCCGCGATGCCGAAGGTGTTGAGGGATTGCAGGGGGAAGTCGGGAGTGGGCTGTGAGGACATGGGAAAACCGAGAAATTTTGTCGATTATAGAGGGAAACACACAAAAAACCACCGCCCGTATGGCGGCGACGGGCCGGTTGTCCGTTAAAATGTCAGACTTTGATGCAGTGTACGAAAAGGAAATAGCCATGCCGTCGTTTGATGTAGTCTCTGAAGCCGATATGATCGAAGTGAAGAATGCCGTCGAGCAATCTCAAAAGGAAATCGCCACTCGTTTCGATTTCAAGGGAACCGGCGCATCTGTCGAGCACAAGGAAAATGAACTGACCGTCGTTGCAGATTCCGAATTCCAGCTGCAACAGGTACGCGACGTGCTGACCAACAAGTTGGCCAAGCGCAAGGTCGACGTGCGTTTCCTGGAAGACGGCGACATCAAGAAGGTCGGCGGCGACAAGGTCAAGCAGGTCATCAAGATCAAGAACGGCATCGAGTCCGAAGACGCGAAGAAGATCGTGCGCGTCATCAAGGACAGCAAGATGAAGGTGCAAGCCAGCATCCAGGGCGAATCCGTGCGCGTCACCGGCGCCAAGCGCGACGACCTGCAGGCCGCGATGGCCATGCTGCGCAAGGACGTGCCCGACATGCCGCTGGAATTCAACAACTTCCGCGACTGATCCCCGCGCGCGCGGCCTCGCCCGCGCCGTCACAGAGCGGTAGTACACATGGAGTAGAATTAAACGGAGCTCCATGTATGCGCACTACCGCGCGATCGCTTCACCGCAATGCGCCGGCACGTCCGGCCCCAACCTCGGTAGTCTAAGGATAGCAATGAAACGTGTTGATGATTTCCGCCTGCGATTTGGCAAAAATGAGTATGTGCCCATCATGGTCGGCGGAATGGGTGTGGATATTTCGACGTCTGAATTAGCGCTGGAAGCGGCCCGCCTCGGCGGCATCGGCCACATCTCCGATGCGATGGTGGAAGACGTCTCGGACCGCAAGTTCGACACCAGCTTCGTCAAGGACAAGACCAAGCTCTACAAGTTCAACATCAACAACTCGGACAAGTCGGTGGTGCAGTTCGACCTGGAACGCCTGGCCGACGCGCAACGCCGCCACATCGGCGCCACCATGGCGGCCAAGACCGGCCCCGGCCTGATCTTCGTCAACTGCATGGAAAAGCTGACCATGAACGGCCCGCGCGAGACCCTGCGCACCCGTCTGAACGCGGCGCTGGACGCCGGCATCGACGGCATCACCCTGTCGGCCGGCTTGCACTTCGGCTCGTTCGCGCTGATGGCCGACCACCCGCGCTTCCGCGAAGCCAAGCTGGGCATCATCGTCTCGTCGGTGCGCGCGCTGCAGATCTTCCTGCGCAAGAACGCCAAGCTGGACCGTTTGCCCGACTTCATCATCGTCGAAGGCCCGCTGGCCGGCGGCCACCTCGGCTTCGGCATGGACTGGGCCGAATACGACCTGATGGCGATCACGCAGGAACTGCTGGCCTACCTGAAGGCCGAGAACCTGGACATTCCGCTGATCGCGGCCGGCGGCATCTTCACCGGCAGCGACGCGGTGCGCTTCCTGGAAGCGGGCGCGGCCGGCGTGCAGGTGGCGACCCGTTTCACCGTCACCAACGAATGCGGTCTGCCGGCCAAGGTCAAGCAGGAGTACTACAAGGCGTCGGAAGAGGACATCATCGTCAACGGCGTCTCGCCGACCGGCTACCCGATGCGCATGCTGAAGAACACGCCGGCGATCGGCGCCGGCATCCGTCCGGGCTGCGAGTCCTACGGCTACCTGCTGGACGCGACCGGCAACTGCGCCTACATCAACTCGTACAACCGCGAGGTGGCGGCGCATCCGGAGCAGAAAACCGTGGTGGTGATGGACAAGACCTGCCTGTGCACGCACATGCGCAACTTCAACTGCTGGACCTGCGGGCACTACACCTATCGCCTGAAGGACACCACGCACAAGAAGGCCGACGGCGAGTATCAGCTGCTGACGGCGGAGCACGTCTTCAAGGATTACCAGTTCAGCGTGGACGACCAGATCGCCCTTCCTGAAAAAGAAGAGGTCTGAATCAAAAACGGCGCTCAGTGAGCGCCGTTTTCTTATTTAACCTTCCGAATTGATGCGGGCGATCAAGGCCTCCAGGACCTCCTCGGAGCGCTCGTTGTCGACCTGGCAGGTGCCGGCGTTTTCGTGCCCGCCGCCGCCGTATTCCAGCATCAGCGCGCCGATGTTGGTCTTCGAAGTGCGGTTCAGGATCGACTTACCGGTGGCGAACACCGTGTTCTGATTTTTCAAGCCCCACAGCACGTGGATCGAAATATTCGTCTGCGGATACATCGCATAGATGATGAAACGGTTGCCGGCGAAAATCACCTCTTCGTTGCGCAGATCCAGCACCACTAGGTTCTTGTGGATGCTGGCGCAGCGGCGGATCTGTTCCTTGCACTTCTCGCTATGCTCGAAGTACAGCTCCTTGCGCTCCTTCACATCCGGCAACTCCATGATCTGTTCGATCGTATGGTTTTTGCAGGCGTCGATCAAGTCCATCATCAGGTTGTAGTTCGAGATGCGGAACTCGCGGAAGCGGCCCAGGCCGGTGCGCGCGTCCATCAGGAAGTTCAACAAGTCCCAGCCTTCTGGATTGAGCACTTCCTGCTCATTGAAGCGCGCGGCGTCGCCCTTGTCGACCGCCGCCATCATGCCGTCCCAGGACGCCGGGAACGCCTTTTGGCCACCGTAATAGTCGTACACCACGCGCGCCGCCGACGGCGCCTCCGGATGGATCACGTGGTTCGCGCGCTCGCCCGTATTGCGGATGGTTTCCGACAAATGGTGATCGAACGCGATATGGACGCCGGCAACAAATGGCAGGTTGGTCGTGATGTCGTTATCGCTGATCGCGATCTTACCGTCTTGCATGTCCTTGGGGTGCACGAACAGGATCTCATCGATCATGTCCAGGTGCTTCAACAGCACCGCGCACACCAAACCATCAAAATCGCTGCGCGTCACCAAGCGATACTTTTTTGCTTCTGCCATGGAGTTACCTCAGGTGGATTGGACACTGATTAATGATACAACCCAACGGCGTGTCTGCACAGAAATTGTGATGTCCCGTTGCATTAAGTCACATCCGCGCCAGACGCAAAAAAGCCCCGACCGGATCACCGGAAGGGGCTTTTTCTAATAACTAGCTTGACGATAACCTACTTTCACACTGGTTGCAGCACTATCATCGGCGCAGAGTTGTTTCACGGTCCTGTTCGGGATGGGAAGGGGTGGGACCAACTTGCTATGGTCATCAAGCTT
>NZ_JAADJT010000018.1:2253-83591 GCF_011090165.1 Duganella aceris | reverse complement strand
CCAGGCCGTTAGCGAGGAAATGGAGAGCGTCGTCGATCATCGCGACGCAGGTTAACAGCGATTGCCGATGTTTACAACCAATAAAATAAAAATGCCGTTCAGTCTTAACTGAACGGCATTACCCCACGGGGCGTTTTCTTATTGCGGCACACTGTCCTTGAACGACTGCCGTTCCGACAGCTTGTCGTACAGCCTCGCCAGGTTGGCGTGATCGTCGCGCCAGGTGATCTCCGGGAAGCGGAACGACAGCCAGCCGAGCGCGCAACCCACCGCCACGTCGGCCAGCGAATAATGAATGCCGGCGCAGTACGCCTGCTCGCCCAGCTTGTCCGACAACGACGCCAGGCTCATTTGCACCTTGCGCATCTGCCGCGCCATCCACTCCGCGCTTTGCTGCTCCGCCGGACGCATGGTGCGCTCCAGGCGCACGTTGACGGCCGCGTCCAGCATGCCGTCGGCCAGCGCTTCCCAGCACTTGATGTCGGCGCGGTCGCGGCCGTTCGGCGGCAGCAGCTTGCACACCGGCGTCAGCGTATCCAGGTATTCGACGATGACGCGCGAATCGATCATCACGCTGCCGTCTTCCATGACCAGGCTCGGCACCTTGCCCAACGGATTGAACTTGTCGATCACGGTATCGGCGGCCCAGACGTTTTCCACTTCAAACTGGCAGTCGAGCTTTTTTTCCGCCAGCACGACACGGACTTTGCGGACATAAGGGCTGGCGAGGGAACCGATGAGTTTCATAGAGGCGCATGGAGAGAGAATGGATCTCAGTATAACATCGGCGGCTACGGCGTCCGCCAATGGTAAAATCCCCCTTTGCGCAATTTTAACCCTGCCCTCCTCCCCATCATGACCACTACTCCATACTCCACGCTGTCGGCGCTGTCGCCGCTGGACGGCCGCTACGCCGGTAAAACCGACCTGCTGCGCCCCATCCTGTCCGAATCGGGCTTCATGCACCACCGCGTCAAAGTAGAAATCTCCTGGCTGCAGGCGCTGTCGCTGGCCGGCTTCGCCGAGATCAAACCGTTTTCGGCCGCCGGCGCCGCGCTGCTGGACAAGATCGCCAGCGATTTCAGCGAAAGCGACGCCGCCCGCATCAAGGAAATCGAAGCCGTCACCAACCACGACGTCAAGGCCGTGGAGTACTGGCTCAAGGAGCAGGTCAAGGACGTGCCGGAACTGGTGGCCGCGTCGGAGTTCATCCACTTCGCCTGCACCTCGGAAGACATCAACAATACCTCGCACGGCATGATGCTGAAGGCCGCGCGCGACAGCGTGATGCTGCCGTCGCTGCGCAACGTGATCGCCAAGCTGACCGAGATCGCCCACGTCAACGCCGAGTTGCCGATGCTGTCGCGCACCCACGGCCAGACCGCCAGCCCGACCACCTTGGGCAAGGAGATGGCCAACGTGGTCGCCCGCCTGCAGCGCGCCGTCAAGCGCGTCGAGCAGGTCGAGATCCTCGGCAAGATGAACGGCGCGGTCGGCAACTACAACGCCCACCTGTCGGCCTATCCAGGGTTCGACTGGCCGGCGTTCTCCAAGGACGTGATTGAAAACCGCCTCGGCCTGGTGTTCAACCCGTACACCATCCAGATCGAACCGCACGACTACATGGCCGAACTGTTCGACGCCTTCGCCCGCGTCAACACCATCCTGCTGGACCTGAACCGCGACATCTGGAGCTACGTCTCGCTGGGCTACTTCAAGCAAAAGCTGAAGGCCGGCGAAATCGGTTCCTCGACCATGCCGCACAAGGTCAACCCGATCGACTTCGAAAACTCCGAAGGCAACCTGGGCCTGGCCAACGCCGTGCTGAAGCACCTGTCGGAAAAGCTGCCGGTGTCGCGCCTGCAACGCGACCTGACCGACTCGACCGTGCTGCGCAACATCGGCGTCGGCTTCGGCTACACGCTGCTGGCCTACGACAGCTGCCTGCGCGGCCTGAACAAGCTGGAAGTCAATCCGGCGCGCCTGGCGGCCGACCTGGACGCCAACTGGGAAGTGCTGGCCGAGCCGGTGCAGACCGTGATGCGCCGCTACGGCATCGAGAACCCGTACGAGCAGCTGAAGGAACTGACGCGCGGCAAAGGCATCTCCAAGGACGCGCTGCGCGAGTTCATTACCGGCCTGAGCATCCCGCAAGACGCCAAGGACCTGCTGCTGGACATGACGCCGGCCAACTACATCGGCGTGGCCGCGTCTCTGGCTAAAGCCATCTGATGTAGCAAAGCAATCTCGCATACACTAGCCCCCGCCGACTGACGTCCCGGGGGCTTTTTATTGCCCGGTGAGCACAAGACGCGATTCTTTGGTATATTAGTCCTAACACGTACTATTTCGGAGCCGCTTTATGCCACGCTATACCAAGACCGCCATGCTGCTGCACTGGCTCACCGCGCTGCTGATCATCGCCGCGTTCTTCCTCGGGCTGACCATGGTCAGCATTCCCGGCTTCTCGCCGACCAAGCTGAAGTACTTCTCCTGGCACAAATGGCTGGGGGTGACGGTGCTGCTGGTGGCGGTGCTGCGCGTGCTGTGGCGCAAGGCCAACCGCCCGCCGCCGCCGCTGGCGTCGATCCCTGCCTGGCAGCACACCGTCGCCGAGGGCATGCACTACCTGCTGTACTTCCTGATCTTCGCGGTGCCGATCTCCGGCTACTTCTACACCTACGCCGCCGGCGTGCCGGTGGTGTACCTGGGGCTGTGGCAAATGCCGGCCGTGATCGCGCCGGATCCTGAACTTAAGGCAACTTTAAAAACCGTGCATTATATTTTGACCATGACGATGGCGGCCGCGGTGGTCGCCCACGCCCTGGCGGCACTCAAGCATCACTTTATCGACCGCGACATCACGCTGAAACGCATGCTGCCGCTGTAACAACCCACTCACCGGAGTCCGACCATATGAACACCATGAAAAAAATCGCCCTCGTCTCGATGTTGGGTATCGCCTTCGCCGCCAGCGCCGCAGCCTTGAAAACCGATCCGGCCAAGAGCACGGTGTCGGCCACCTTCAAGCAGATGAACGTGCCGATCGAATCCAAGTTCAAGAAATACACGGTGGCGATCGACTACGACGCCGCCAAGCCGGACGCCTCCAAGGCCACGGTCGAAGTGGAAACCGCCAGCCTGGACATGGGCGACGCCGAGTACAACAAGGAAGTCGCCAAGAAGGAATGGTTCAACTCGGCCCAGTTCCCGAAAGCCACGTTCGTCTCGTCCGCGATCAAGAGCGCCGGCGCCGGCAAGCTGACCGTCACCGGCAAGCTGACCATCAAGGGCAAAACCACCGACATCACCTTCCCGCTGACGGTCAAGACCGACGGCGGCAAGCAAGTGTTCGACGGCGCGCTGCCGATCAAACGCCTGGCCTACAACATCGGCGAAGGCGAATGGAAAGACACCAGCATGGTCGCCGACGACGTCACCATCAAATTCCACGTAGTAGCACAATAACCAAAGGAGACTTCCCGCATGAAACTGCAGATCCTGATCGCAACGCTGCTGGCCGCCTCGGCCACGTCGGCCCTCGCCGCCACCTACAACGTCGACCCGACCCACACCTACCCGAGCTTCGAGGCCGACCACATGGGCGTGTCGGTCTGGCGCGGCAAGTTCAACAAGACCAGCGGCACCGTGACGATGGACCGCGCCGCCAAGACCGGCGGGCTGGACCTGACGATCGACCCGGCCTCGATCAATTTCGGCTTCGACAAGATGGACACCCACGCCAAGGGCCCGGACATGTTCAACGTCGAGAAATTCCCGACCATCACCTACAAAAGCAAATCGTTCAAGTTCGACGGCGACAAGCTGGTCGGCGTGGACGGCGAATTGACGATGCTGGGCGTGACCAAGCCGGTGATGCTGAAAGTGAACAAGTTCACCTGCATCATGCACCCGCGCTACAAGAAGGAAGTGTGCGGCGCCGACGCCACGGCCGAGTTCAAGCGCACCGATTTCGGCCTGAACTACGGCACCCCGGCCTTCGCACCGGAAGTCAAGCTCGCGATCCAGATCGAAGCCATCAAAGCCGACTAAATGTCCGGTCAACTCCGGGGTCAGAGCTAAAAACTGGACACGGGCCCAACCGTAGCGAACGCTACGGTTGGGCCCGTGTCCAGTTTTTAGCTCTGACCCCGGATTTTTTTATTGCTATACTGCTCGGCGCTGTTCCCGTCAACATCGAGAGAGACCCGAGAGAAATGCATAAGACCCTGATCGCGCTCGCCATCCTGAGCTCCGCCGCCCATGCCGACGAAGGCATGTGGATGCCGCAACAGCTGCCACAAGTGGCTAAGCAATTGAAAGCCGCCGGCCTCAAGCTGGATCCCGCCTCGCTGACCAAGCTGACCGAGTTCCCGGCCGGCGCCATCGTCAGCCTCGGCGGTTGCTCCGCTTCCTTCGTCTCGCCGCTGGGACTGGTCGCCACCAACCACCATTGCGTCTACGGCAGCGTCGCCCATAATTCGACCCCGGAACGCAATCTGCTGGCCAACGGCTTCCTGGCCCACAACCTGGGTGAAGAACTGCCGGCCGCGCCGGGCAGCCGCATCTTCGTGACCAAGGCCGTGACCAATGTCAGCAATCGCATCATCACCGCCGATGTGGCCAAGCTCAGCGGCAAGCAGCGCGGCGACGCGATCGAAAAGAACCTCAAAGCCATCCAGGCCGAATGCGAGAAAGACGCCGGCCACCGTTGCACCGTGTCGTCCTTTTACGGCGGCCTGGAGTACTACCTGATCAAGCAACTGGAAATCCGCGACGTGCGCCTGGTGCACGCGCCGCCTGAAGGCGTCGGCAAGTTCGGCGGCGACACCGACAACTGGATGTGGCCGCGCCACACCGGCGACTACGGCTTCTACCGCGCCTACGTCAGCAAGGACGGCAAGGCCGCCGATTTCAGCAAGGACAACGTCCCCTACGTGCCGCAGCATTTCCTGAAACTGGCCAAGGAAGGCGTCAAGGAAGGCGACTTCATCATGGCGCTCGGCTACCCCGGCCGCACCAACCGCCACCGCCTGCCGTCGGAAGTGGCGTTCACCTTCGACTGGAACTACCCGGCCTTCGTCAAGGCCTCGGCGGAAAGCCTGGCGATCATCGCCGACACCACCAAGGACAACAAGGACACCGCGCTGAAATACGCGTCGCAGGTGGCCGGCATCAACAACTACTACAAGAACCGCCAGGGCATGCTGGACTCCTACGCCGGCAGCGACATGTTGGCGCGCAAGACCGCCGAGCATGAGGCGCTGAAGACCTGGATCAACGCCAACCCGGCGCGCAAGGCCGAGTACGCCGCCGATATCGAGGCGGTGGAAAGACTCATCGCCCAGCGCGACGCCGAGGTCAAGCGCGACTTCGACCTGGAACGCTCCAAGCCGCGCCTGCTGAACACCGCGCGCATGCTGTACCGCCTGGCCAATGAAAACACCAAGCCGGACGCCGAACGCAAGTCCGGCTACCAGGTGCGCGACGTGCCGCGCATCAAGTCCAGCGTGGCCGCACTGGTGCGCAACTACGACGAGAAGGTCGACAAGGCGCTGGTGCTGAACTTCCTGAGCAAGTACGCGGCGCAACCGGCCGCCGCGCGCAACGCCGCCTTCGACGCCGCCATCGGCATCAAGGACGGCATGGGCAAGGCCGAGCTGCAAGCGGCGCTGGACCAACTGTACGCCGGCAGCAAGCTGGGCGACGCCGCCGAGCGCAACAGCTGGATCGAGCGCAAGCCCGACGACTTCAAGGCCAGCAACGACAGCTTCATCAAGGCCGCCGTGGCGCTGTACGGCCCGGACCTGAAATCGGAAGCCGAAGAGGAAGAACTGGGCGGCAAGCTGCAGCAGGCCTACGCCAGCTACATGAAAGCCAAGATCGCCTACATGCAGAGCAAAGGCCAGGCCGTCTACCCTGACGCCAACAGCACGCTGCGCGTGACCTTCGGCCAGATCGCCGGCCGCACCCCGGGCTCCGACGGCACCAACTGGAAAGCCTTCACCACGGTCGAAGGCGTCGCCGCCAAGGCCACCGGCCAAGGCGAGTTCAACGCCCCCGCCGCGCAGCTGAAAGCGATCAAGGCCAAGGAATACGGCAAGTACGCCGATCCGAAACTGAAATCGGTGCCGGTCGCCTACCTGGCCACGCTGGACATCACCGGCGGCAACTCCGGTTCGGCCGCGCTGAACGCCAAGGGCGAATGGATCGGCCTGGCCTTCGACGGCACGCTCGACTCCATCATCTCCGACTGGGACTTCAACAAGGCGATGACGCGCGACATCCAGGTCGACCTGCGCTACATCCTGTGGAACATGAAGCACGTCGACCACGCCGACAACCTGCTGAAGGAAATGAACGCCGAATAATAGGGGTACCCACCTCTGTCTAAAGCCATGCCCCGGCAACGCGGCATGGCTTTTTCGCATGGATCGGGTACATTAGCGGTTCCGTTCACCACCATCAGGAGTTGTCATGCCCGCCAAGAAGATCGCCGTAATTGTAGGCAGCCTGCGCAAGGATTCGCTGAACCGCAAATTCGCCCATGAAGTGATCGCGCTGGCACCGCCATCGCTGTCGTTCGAGATCGTCGAAATCGGCGAACTGCCGCTCTACAACGAGGACCTGGAAGGCAAGGACATCGTCGCGCCGCAGGCGTGGACCCATTTCCGCCAGCGCCTGCAAGAATTCGATGGCGTGCTGTTCTTCACCCCGGAATACAACCGCTCGGTGCCGGCCGCGCTGAAGAACGCCATCGACGTCGGCTCGCGCCCGTACGGCGCCAGCGTCTGGAGTGGCAAGCCGGCCGCCATCGTCAGCGTCTCGCCGAGCGCGGTGGGCGGCTTCGGCGCCAACCATCACCTGCGCCAGTCGATGGTGTTCCTCGACATGCCGCTGTTGCAGCAGCCGGAAGCCTACATCGGCGGCGCCGCCAACCTGCTGGGACCGGACGGCAAGCTGAACAACGACAGCACCAAGCAGTTCCTGAAGAAGTTCATCGACACCTACGCTACCTGGGTCGAGACCAACGCCAAGAAGTAATCAGCGCGTCTGGTTCAACGCTTGAGCGGCTTGAACGCATAGCCGGCGGCCGTCAGCGGCGCCGGCTCGCCGACCGCGCGCACCGCGCGCTGCAACACCAGCAGCTGCGGCGCGTGCCGCGTCGGCAGCAGCACCAGGTCCGCGCCCGGCAGCCTTCGCGGCAATCCCGCCAGCGCCTCGCCGTCCAATTCCTCGCAACTGACATAGACCCGGTACGACGCCTTGCGGTCGCCCAGCTCCAGCATGAATCCCGCCACGTCCTGCGTTCCCGGCGCGCCGGGCAACGCCGTCAGCTGCACCCGCGTGCCGCGCCGACCGTCGCGCTTGTTCAAATCGAACGTGTTCCACGCTTGCATCGCATGCAGCTGCTGCAAGCCCGGCGGCGCCACAGTGGTGGCGCCATGCTGGCCGGCGACGATCACCGGCATCCGCGAGCGCAGCGCCTTCAACGGCGCCAGCCCGCGATAGCGTCCCGGCGTCAGCAACAGCAGATCGGCCACCGGCCAATCCGGCACCGCCTCCTTGCTGAAGGCCTCGGCATCCGCAGCCACCGCCAGGATCGCCATCCCCTGGAAGCGGATCAGCGTCAGGCCATCGCCGGCCAATTCCACCCGCCCCAGTCCCGACGCCGACGCCGGCCTGACTTCGGCCTCGTCCGCCGCCGCGTGACGCGGTCCGATCTGCGCCACCACCAATTGGGCACCCAGCGCCATCGCCACCGCCGCACCCGCCGCGCGCCATCCATATCCGCTTCGCATCGCTTTCTCCCGCCTGCCCGCCCATGCGAAAGTAAAGCATCGCCGCCTCGACTTTTCCTTGAAGCAACGCAATGGCACGGCGCCGGCCCTCTGCGAGCGCTCAAAAATCGGGCACGAATGATACAATTCCGCCCTCGACAGCGCGCTTACCAAGCGCGCCACTCCATCAAATTCCCGCTGAGATCCAGACCGCCATGCACCCAGACATGCCTACGCCTTACGAAAAAGGTAATCAAAACCAAACCACGCTGTGGACCGAATGCATCGCCTTCTATCAGGAGCTGGCGCAGCGCTTCCCGCAAGTGCTGCGTTTTGAACAGATTGGCGTGTCCGACGGCGGCATCCCGGTGCATGCCGGCGTGGTCAGCCCGGACGGCGTGTTCGACCGCGCCCAGATCAAGGCCGAAGGCCGCACCGTCTTCTTCAACAACAACGGCATCCACCCCGGCGAACCCGAAGGCGTGGACGCCTGCATGGCCATCGTGCGCGACCTGTGCTTCGACCCGGCGCGCCTGGCGGCGCTGGGCGACACCGTGCTGCTGTTCGTCCCGCTGTACAACGTCGACGGCGCGCTGAACCGCGCCAACACCTCGCGCGTCAACCAGGACGGCCCGGAGCAGTTCGGCTTCCGCGGCAACAGCCGCCACCTCGACCTGAACCGCGACTTCATCAAGTGCGACACCCTCAACGCGCAGCTGTTCAACCAGCTGGTCACCAGCTGGGATCCGGACGTGATGGTCGACACCCACACCTCCAACGGCGCCGACTACCCGTACACCATGACCCTGATCCACACCCAGGCGGACAAGCTGGGCTACGGCCTCGGCCCCTTCCTGCGCGAGACCATGCTGCCGCACATCTACGCGCAGATGGAAGCCAAGGGCTGGCCGACCTGCCCCTACGTCAATCCGGTGCAGGATTCGCCGGACGACGGCATCGCCGAATTTCCGGACGTGCCGCGCTTCTCGACCGGCTTCGCGGCGCTGCACCACGTCATCGGCTTCATGCCGGAGACGCACATGCTCAAACCCTTCAAGGACCGCTACGACTCGATGCGCGCGCTGCTGGACGTGACCATGGCCTTCACCGTCAGCCACGGCGAGCAAATCCGCCAGCTGCGCGCCGAAGCGAAAGAGCAGGCGGCAGCCGCCACCGAATGGACCGTCAGCTGGAAAATGGATGAAGCGAATCCATCGACCTTCCGCTTCAAGGGCTACGCCGCCAAGCGCAGCGCCAGCCTGCTGGGGAACTACCAGCGCCTGTCCTACGACCGCTCGCAGCCGTGGGAAAAGGACATCGCCTACTACAACAGCTTCGTGCCGTCGGCCACAGTGCCGGCGCCGAAAGGCTACATCGTGCCGCAAGCCTGGCGCGAAGCGATCGAACGTCTGCAATGGAACGGCGTCGAGATGGCCCGCTTCGACGAAGCGTCGACGGTCGAGGTCCAGTACTACCACATCGCCTCGGTGACCTCGCGTCCGAACGCCTACGAAGGCCATATGTACCACGACGTGGTGGAGCTGGAAGCGCGCAAGGGCAGCGTCACCGTGCAGCCGGGCGACTACTTCATCCCGCTCAAGCAGGCCAACGCCCGCTACGCCGTCGAGACGCTGGAACCGCAAGGCCACGACTCCTTCTTCCGCTGGGGCTTCTTCAACAGCGTGCTGGAAAAGAAGGAGACCTTCTCCGACTACGTGTTCGAAGACCTGGCCCTGGAGATGCTGGAAACCGAGCCTGAACTGAAAGCGAAGTTCGAAGCGTGGAAGGCCGCCAATCCGGCGCTGCTGTCGGACCAGGAAAAAGTATTGGGCTTCATTTTCGAAAACGGCAAGCGCCACGCCGAACCGGAATGGCGCCGCTACCCTGTGCTGTCGGTCTTCTAAAAGCAAGCCCCCGCGTTCCATCATGCGCGCCCCGGCGATCCCGGGACGCGCATGCAAGCTGCCCACAAGGTCACAGCCATGCACTACGCACTCAATCTGCGAACATTCTTTTACAGCCACTACTTTTACCTTGGCCTGCGCTTTGCCGCCGGCCTGGTTGGCGTCACGCTGATCACGCTGCACTTCTCCGACATGACGACCGCGATGACGGTCTGCATCGGCGCGCTCTGCACCGCGCTGATGGACATGCCCAGCCCGCTGCGCCACAAGTTCAACGAGATGAGCGCCTCGGTGCTGCTGTGCAGTGCCGTCACCCTGCTGATCAGCCTGTGCGCGCCGGTGCCATGGCTGCTGATGACAATGCTGGTGGTGGTCAGCTTCCTCGCCTGCATGATGGTCGTCTACGGCAAGAAGTCGATGCCGCTGCAACTGGCCACGCTGTTCATCATGACCATGTCGATGGAACACGAGATGTCGGTGCGCCAGTCCTTCATGCACACCGGCCTGTTCACGCTGGGGGCCGTGACCTACCTGGCCTACGCGATGGGGATCTCGTGGATCCTGCGTCACCGCATCAAGCAGCAGGTGCTGGCCGAGGCGCTGTTCGAACTGGCGGCCTACATCGACATCAAGGCCGACTTCTACGACACGCGCTACAACCTGAACGAACAATTCAACAAGCTGGTGCGCCATCAAAGCCTGCTGGCCGACCGCCAGCAAGCCTCGCGCGACCTGATCCTGCGCGCGCACCAGAACAGCAAGGACGCGATCGTGGTGCAGGTCCACGTCTGCATGCTGGACCTATATGAGCTGATCCTCTCGACCCACACCGACTACGCCCAGCTGCGCATGCACCTGGCCGATTCGCCGGTCCTGGGCACGCTGCACGACCTGGCCTACAAGGCGGCGCGCGATATCGAATCGGTGGCCTACGACGTCACGCGCAAGAAGGCTTCCTACGCGGAGATCAGCTACACGCCGGAACTGGACGCCATCGAGGCCGAGCTGGCGGCGCTGCAACAGCGCATCGACGAAGGCAAGCCGCAGCAGGAGGCGCTGGCGGTGCTGCGCGCGCAGCGCAACAAGATCCGCGCCATCATCAAGATGATCGGCGAACTGCACCAGGCCAGCCAGAAGGTCTACGACACCACGCCGTTCTGGGTCGACGCCGACATGGGGCCGTTCCTGTCGCAGCAGAAGTACGAGTTCCGCATGATCCTGTCGCACCTGCGCATGGATTCGCCGATCTTCCGCTTCTCGCTGCGGGTGGCGATGGCGATTTCCGCCGGCCTGGCCATCGGCGCGTGGCTGCCGTACGCGGCGCACAGCTACTGGATCGTGCTGACCATCGTCATCATCCTCAAGCCCAGCTTCAGCATGACCAAGCAGCGACGCCGCGACCGCATCGTCGGCACGGTGATCGGCTGCGTCATCACTGCGCTGATCATCAAGTTCCTCAACTATCCCGCGCTGATCCTGGGGGTGCTGATTCTGGCGACGGTGGCCATGCCGACCTTCGTCTACCTGCGCTACCGCTACGCGGCGATCGCGGTCAGCGTGATGATCCTGCTGCAGATGTACCTGATCGCGCCCGGCAACGACAACCTGATCATGGAGCGCCTGGTCGACACCATGGTCGGCGCGGCGGTGGCGACCGCGTTCAGCTTCGTGCTGGCCAACTGGGAGTATCAATCCCTGCCGCGCCTGATCCGCGAGGTGCTGGATGTGAACCTGCGCTACATGCAGGCCAGCTTCGACCTGTTGCAAGGCAAGGGCAAGGACGATTTCGCCTACCGCATCGAGCGCAAGCGCCTGATGGACAGCCTGGCCGCGCTCAGCTCCGCGCTGGTGCGCATGCTCGACGAGCCGGCGCGCAAGCAGCGCGCGGTGGAGGACATCAACCTGTTCATCGTGCAGAACTATCTGCTGGTGGCGCACGTCGCCGCGCTGCGCGCCATCCTGCGCCGCCACGCCAAGGAACTGCCGGCCGGCCCGGTCAACGCCATGCTGGGCGAGAGCCACGAGCAGGTGGTCGGCGTGCTGACGCAGGCGCTGGCGCCGCAAGCCGCACACGCTCGCCGTCCCGGCGCCGACGCGCTGGCCACGGCGGCCACGACAGCCGACACGTCCAGCGTGCCCTGGTCCGGCTGGCCGCTGGTCCAGCGCCGCATCCGCCTGCTGCAGGCCGACGCGGTGAAGATCATCGTCCACAGCGAGGCCATCGTCCGCAACGTCGCCTGACCGCCGCCGCTCCCGCCATGCCGCGCATCCGTCGGCCGCCCGCGCCGCGCCATAGCCTGCTACCATAGCCGGCTATGAGCGCACAAACTTCCTCCGCCGGCTTCACCACGCGCGACCTGGTCTCCGCCCTGTTCGTGGTGCTGATCTGGGGCACCAACTTCGTCGCGATGAAAGTCGGCCTGCGCAACCTGACGCCATTCCAGATGGGCGCCGCGCGCTACATCTTCGCCGTGCTACCGCTGATCATCTTCATCCGCCCGCCCAAGCTGCCGGTCAAATGGATCGTCGCCTACGGCATGTGCCAGGGCGTCGGCCAATTCGGGCTGTTATTCCTGTCGCTGAAGATCGGCATGTCCGCCTCGCTGGCCTCGGTGATCCTGCAAACGCAAGTGTTCTTCACCGCCTTCTTCGGCTTCGCGCTGCTGCACGAACGCGCCAGCCGCGCGCTGCAGGCCGGCCTGCTGCTGGCCGCCGTCGGCCTGGTCTGCTTCGGCATGAACTACGTCGAACCCGGCCACGCCGGCGGCACCACCGCAGGCGGCTTCGCGCTGTGCCTGGCCGGCGCCGCCATGTGGGCCGCGTCGAACATCGTGGTGCGCCGCGCCCAGCAAGCCACGCCGCAGTTCGACGTGATCAGCTTCATGGTCTGGTGCAGCCTGGTGCCCATCGTCCCCTTCATCCTGCTGTCGCTGGCCTTCGACGACCCGACGACGCGCTGGCAATGGACCGCCGCGCCGCTCAGCACCTGGATCGCCACCGCCTACCTGGGCTGGATGGCGACCATCCTCGGCTACGCCATGTGGACCCGGCTGCTGAAGCGCCACCCGGTCAACCGCGTCGCCCCGTTCAGCCTCGGCGTGCCGGTGGTCGGCATCAGCACCGGCATGCTGGTGCTCGGCGACACCATCACCGGCTGGCAATGGGCCGGCATCGCGCTGATCGTGTTGTCGCTGGTCTGCACCATGTTCGGCGGCCGCTGGCTCGACCGCGAGTAATCAGGCGAAGCAGACGCGGTTGCGGCCCGTCTGCTTGGCGCGGTACAGCAGCGCGTCGGCCTTCTGCAGCATGGCCTCCGCCGTGCCTGCGGCGATATCGGCGTAGACGCCCATGCTCATCGTGACCTTCAAGTCGGGATGCACCTGATGCCAGGGAAAGCCCTCGATCAGCGCACGCAACTTGTCGCATAGCGCGGCCGCTTGCGGTAGTTCCGTCTCCGGGAAGGCGATAACGAATTCCTCGCCGCCGTAACGCGCCACCAGATCGCTCAAGCGCATATGGCCGCGCAATATCTCGCCCACCTGTCGCAGCACCATATCGCCGGTGGCGTGAGAAAACTGATCGTTGATGCGCTTGAAGAAATCGATATCGCCGATCACCACGCTGAGCGGCCGCTGATGGCGCACCGCGTGGCTGAACAAGGTGCTGGCCTGCTCGTCGAAGTGGCGGCGGTTGTGCAGCTTGGTCAACGCATCGCGCACGCTCAACTCGCGCATCTGCTCGGACTGCGTCAGGATGGTCTGGTGCGACGCGTTCAACTCCTCGTGCGTGCGCGCCAGCTTTTCGCTCATCTCGTTGAAGGCGCCGGCCAGCACCGCCACCTCGTCCTTGCCCACGACCGGCACCCGCTGCAGCAGCGAGCCGCCATGCATGGCGCGCACCGCGCCGGTCAGCTGGCTGAGCGCGCGGCTCAAGCCCCGGCTTAACAGAACGCCCAGCAGCAGCGCCACGGCCACCGCGCCGCTGACGCCGGCCAGCAGCGCATCGCGCATCGCCGCCAGGTATTGCAGCTCCTCCCGGCTCGGCGTCAGCACGCCTTCCGGCGAGACGTAGGCGACGATGCGGCCGTCCACCGTCACCGGCCGCGCCTCCTTGCGCGCCGCCTCCGGCAGCACCTCGTCGTGGCGATACACGCCGGCGCCCAGCAGCACGCGGAAGTCCTGGTCGGCCAGGATGAAGTGGAACGGCGGCTCGCCGCCCGGACCCGGCGGCGGCGGCGGACGACGCTCGTCTCGCCTGCGGGCGCTCATGAACCGGTCGAACGGTTCGGCGTCCTGCCCCGCGCGCCAGATGCCATACTTGCGCAGGTAATCGGTGACGGCCTTATGGAAATGCTCGGCCGCCATCTCGCGCCGGATCGAATCGACCTTTCCGGTCATGCCGACATAGGCCAGCCCGCCGACCACCCCCACCGCCACCAATCCGGTCAGCAGCAAAGCCAGCATGAATTTCGTGCGCAAGGACATCCAGACTCCGTCAGATTATTGCTAAATGGACAGCAATAATACCCGAATGCAGCTACCCGGCGAAAAAATCCCGCATTAAATAGTTGCCCTTCAGAATCGACTCCTCATAGGAAAAACACCCAGTTATATAGAAAACTAATGGCACGTATCACAAATCAAAAGTTTTCTTATTACTGGAATCCGCGCATACTGCAACGCAACAAACGAACATTCATGGAGCTTCAGATGAGCGCAACGAACAACCTGTCGTACAACGACTTTGACACCACCCCTAGCTATGCAAGCAATGTTGCCGCCGCTGTACGTCAGCTGGTCGCCGCACTGTTCGCCGTCAAGCCGCAAGCGGCTGCCGCTGCGGAACCGGTTGTTTCGCAGCGCAACAAAGAAGAAACCATCTGGTGGCTGACCCGCATGGCAAACGACTGCGAACGCCACTCGCCTAGCCTGTCCGCCGAGCTGCGCTTCTTCGCATCCCGCGGTTAATCGAATTTCACTTTACTGGAGATCACCATGCTGACCATCATCGAAAACCTGCCTGCCGCCATCGCCCTGTCCGGCCTCGTCCTGCGTCTGTACCTCGGCGCCAAGCCTGAGAAAAACGAAGCGTAATTCGTTACCGGACAAAATGGCAAAAAGCCCCGGCGCGCACAAGCGGCCGGGGCTTTTTTACGTTCGCGCGATCAGTTCAAACGCGAATTGCGCATCCCGTACAGGAAGTAAGTCAGGATCGCCGCCGTCATCCAGATGATGAAGATGGTGTAGGTCGTCATCGACAGGCCGAACATCAAATACAGGCATGCGCTGATGCTCAGGCCCGGCACCACATAGGGACCGAACGGCACGCGGAAGCCCTTGACCGCCGAAGCGCCCTCCTTGGCGCGCATCACCGGCACCGCCAGCGACACCACGATGAACGCCGTCAGCGTGCCCATGCTGACCATGTCCCACAGGAAGGTCGCGTCGACGAAGCCGGCCACCAGGCCGACCACGATCGACACGATCAGCGTGTTCTGCACCGGCGACGCGGTGCGCGCATTGACCTTCTTGAACGCCGGCGAAATCAGGCCGTCCTTGGAGATCGCGTACAGGATGCGGGTCTGGCCGTAGATCGTCACCAGCGTCACGCTGAACACCGAAATCACCGCGCCGGCCGCCAGCACCAGCGCCGGCCAGGTCTTGCCGGTGACGTTTTGCAGGATCACGGCCAGGCCGGCTTCCTGCCCGGCGAACTTGTGCGCCGGCTGCGCGCCCATCGCCGCCACCGCCACCAGCATGTAGAACACGGTCACGATGCCCAGCGCCGACAGGATACCGATCGGCAAGTTGCGGGTCGGGTTGCGCACTTCCTCGCCGGCGGTGGCCACGGTGTCGAGGCCGATGAAGGAGAAGAACACGGTCGCCGCCGCCGCCGTCACGCCGGCCATGCCGGTGTAGTGAACGCCGTTGTCGGGGCTGAAGAATGGATGGAAATTGTTTATATCAAAACCGGAGAACGCGATCACCACGAAGAAGATCAGGATCGCCAGCTTGATCATCACCATGATGGCGTTGGTGGTGGCCGACTCCTTGGTGCCGCGGATCAGCAGCACGCAGCACAGGCAGACCAGCAGGATCGGCGGCAGGTTGATATGGCCGCCGCGAAGCTCAATGCCGTGCGCGGTGGAGACGATCATCGGCGAGCGCAGCATCTCGGGGATGTGCCAGCCGAAGGCGTTGTTGAGGAAGTTGTTCAGGTAGTCCGACCAGCCGATCGCGGTGGCGCTGGCGGCCAGCCCGTATTCGAGCAGCAGGCAGGCGGCCATGATGAAGGCCAGGAACTCGCCGACGGTCGCGTAGGCGAACGAGTACGACGATCCGGATGCCGGAATGCGGAACGACAGCTCGGCGTAGCACAGCGCGGTCAGGCCGGCGGTGATGGCGGCGATCAGGAACGACAGGATCACGGATGGGCCGGCCTTGGGAACGGCCTCCACCATCGTGAAGAAAATGCCGGTGCCGATCGTGGCGCCGACGCCGATCATGGTCAGGGGGAACAGGCCGATCGAGCGATGCAGACCGTTGCTGGAGGGGGCGTTTTCAACTGTATTGACGACCGGCTTGGTACGGGTCAGTTTCTGGACCAGCGTTTGGTTCACAGGCTATCCTTGTGGGAAATATGTTCGGGCAAAAACACAGCGATTATAGGGCTTTCCAGCCTGTCCCCATAAAGTAATTTTGTGCCAGAAAAACAACTCACTGTGCGAAGGCGCATCAGTGCCCACAAGGCGGCGTTACAGTTGCTTACTTTTGATACAGCGCGGTGTATAGATGCCAAAGGCTCAACAAGATACTCTTGAGCCAAGTGTTACTTACAGCCAAGACGGAGCCAGCCATGCCTATCAAAAAAATCCCGACCGTATCCCGCCGTTTCCATCCAGCAGTGGCGGGCGCCGCCCTGGTGCTGATCGGCCTGGCCGCCACGATCACCGCGCTGATGGTGCGCGCTTAAAGCGTCGCGCCGATGTAGTCCAGCTTGCCGACCGGCACGCCTTGGTTGCGCAGGATGCCGTGCGCGGTGGCGATATGGAAGTAGAAATTCGGCAGCGCGAAGGTCAGCAGATAATCCTCGCCGGTGAACTCGGGCTGGAATTTACCCCAATTCAGTTTGATCACGCGCTCGCCGCTGCCGTCGAACTGCGCCGCATCGACGGTGTTCAAATAGGCGATGGTGTTGGCGATGCGCTGTTGCAGTTGATCGAACGAAGTCTCGTTGTCTTCAAATTTAGGCGCCGCCACGCCGCTGAGGCGCTCCACCGACAGCTTCGACGTATCGCTGGCGCGCTGCACTTGCGCCGAAAGCGGCAACATATCATCGGCCAGCCGCGCCGAGAGAATCGCATCCGGCACCGCCCCCTGCTGCTCGACGTGGGCCTCCGCCTTCTTCAACAAATCCGCCAACACATTCAACCCGCGCACAAACACGGGCACCGAAACTCTATACATCGATAGCGACATGATCCACTCCTGTTGTTTGAATACAGGGAGAGTATAGTCGCTACGCCGAATGCGCGTCGTCAGGCCATCTGGTCGATGTTGCCGCCGATTTTGCTGCTGTCGGAGGTTTTTTCCGATGGGTGGGAGATGTTGTAGACCAGCTGCTCCTGGGCGGAGACGCTGCCGTCTTCGTTCTTGTCGGCGGCTTCGTAGGTCTTGGCCGCGCTGCTGGCGCCACCGGCGCCCCCTGCTCCGCCGGCACCGCCCGCCGGTTTGGCGCCGCCTTGCGCGCCTTCCGCACCGCCGGTGCCGGCCGGCGGTTTCGGTGGCGTGAAGTCGCCGCTCTTGATCGCGGTCTCCAGGTCGGACTGCGTGATCGAGCCGGATTTCTGTTTGTCGATGGCGTCGAACTGCTTGGTCGCATCCTCGGTCGAGACGCCTTTGGAGGTCAGGCCGGAGACGAATTCTTCCTTGTTGACCTTGCCGTCCTTGTCGCTGTCCATGTCGCCGAACACCTTGGCGGCGAAGCGCGCCGCGCCCTTCGCTGGATCGAACGTGGTGGCTTGCGTGCTGCTGCTTGAAACGCCGCTGATTGCTGTCATGGTTCTTACTCCGCTATTGAGGACAATGTTATTCCTGTTAACGAACTAATCCATGTAACCATGATCCCGCGAAGTGTAAAGGCGGGTAAAGCTCAGGAAACGCGCACCACCATCAAGCCGGCGCGCAGCCCGACGCGGACGTCGGGATTGGGAAACACCACCAGCTCCTCGGGATGCTGCACCGTGTAGACGGTGTCGCCGTCGCGCGCGATCTCCTCGCCCTGCTTCAGCGCCGTGAAGTTGTGCGTGTCTTTGCCGAACGCCATCTGGAACTGGTCGCTCAACTTGATGATCTGGCGCGCGGTGTTGAACACGTGCGGCATCTGCTTCGCCTCGCGCCTGGCCGCGCCGCGCAGCAGATCGTCCAGCGCCAGCGAGGCACCGGTGAATTGCGCCAGGTCGTTCTGACCCAGGGTGCCGATGCGCCCCAGCTCCACCGTGGTGCCGGCGGCGCCGTGGTGCTCGGCCGAGTAATAACTGTAGGTGCCGACCGAAGCCGGATTCATGATCACCGCGCCGATACCGGCCAAACCAAGCCACTCGATCAGCGTGCGGCGCGGCGCGTCGGCGATGATCTCGGGGACGATGGCGAAGGTCGGATACACCGACGGCCGTATCGCCGTATGCAGATCCAGATGCCAGCGCACCGGCCCCGCGTCGGCGAAGAAGGCGCTGGTCGCCGCGATCATCGCGTCGGCGCGCGCCGCCTCGGCGGTTCCGGCCAGCGTGCCGCGTTCGACACGGAACATGCGGTTCAAGTCCGCGTCGATGAAACGCTTGCCGTTGCGGATCGCACCGATGTTGCCGACGCAGAGCATCAGGTTGACCGCCAGCGCGGACGCCTGGTGCGACAGGGCGTCCAGCAGATACGCCACCATCTCGATCGGCCCCGTCTCGTCGCCGTGCACGCCGACCGAGATCAGCACGCTGGCGCGCGCCGCGTCCTGTTGGCCGACGGCCTTGATGGTCAGGATGCCGTCGGCCGGCTGCGTCACCGCAAAACCGGCCGCCGTGAACCGCGACGCCACCGCGCTGAAATCCGCTTCAGCGAGGGCGCGTACGGCTTCCGGCAAGGCTGCGGGCAACTGGCTCATACGCTCAAGCCACCAACGGCGCGGTGCCGGCGTTGGTCGCCTCCGACAATGCCCACACATCCAGCATCGCCTGCTCCAGGTCCGTCGCCGCCGCGTAGCCCGACAGGCCCAGCGTGTTGGCGACGACTTCCACCGCCTCCGCCGCCGTATGCTCGCCTGTCGCCTGACGCAGCACCTGCGCCAGCAAACGTTGCTGCGTGCGGCGCAGCGCGTTCTGCGCGTAGCTGCGCAGATGTTCCTGCGAACGGCTGACGGCCGGCAGCTTCAAGCCGCGTTCCAGCGTATCGATGCCGACCTGCGCGCGCAGCGCCAGGCCCACTTGCAGGAAGGCCGGCAAATCCATGCCTTCCGGACGCGACACCGACAGCGCCGCGAACACAAACGCCGCCACCGATTCGATCGCATCGACCGCCTTCCACGCCAGAACGAATTCCGTGCGCAGGCCGGCGGTGATGTCGGCATCCGACTGGCCGTCGGCAGGCGTCAGCTGCACCAGCGTTTCCGGCTTGGCGAACAGCTTGGTCAACTCCGCGACACCATTGGTCAGCTGCTCGGCGGGCACCGACAGCGCGCCCTCGATGACAGCCTTCTGCAACACACGGGTGCGGCCATCGACCTTGATCGACACGGCGCGCGGCACCTTCAGCGCATCGGCATCCAGCGCGCCGAAGATCGGCGCCAGGTTCAGTGCGGACCAGGCCTGGCCCCACGCCAGGATCACATCCGACTCATCGACGCCATGCTCGCCGGCCAGCTGGCGCAGCATCAGCGGACCGCAGCGGTTGACCGATTCGTTGGCCAGCACGGTCGCCAGGATGGCGTTGGCCAGCGGATGCGCCAGCGCAGGACGGGTCGCCACCAGCAGGTCGGGGAAGTACGGCTTCAGCACCGACTCGGCCCAGCTGTTTTCCGTCAGCGGCAGCGCCGACAGGATGCGCTTGTAGCGGTTCTTGACGTTGGCGATCACCACCGCCAGTTCCGGCGTGGTCAGGCCACGGCCGTCCGCCTTGCGGCGCGCCAGTTCGGCCACCGACGGCAGCTGCTCCAGTTCGCGCGACAGCGCGCCCTCTTCTTCCAGGAAGGCGATCAGCGATGCGTAGCCATCCTGCACGGCGGCGTCGGTCTGTGCCTGCGCCTCGCGCACCAGCAGCTGCGTTTGCAGCGTGTTGTCGCGCAGGACCAGGCGTTCGATGTCGGCGGTCATTTCGTTCAGCACGCGGTTGCGGTCCGCCTCGCTCAACTGGCCGGCGTTCATTTCCACGTCCAGCCACATCTTCGCGTTCACTTCATGGTCGGAGCAATCCACGCCGGCCGAGTTGTCGATCGCATCGGTGAAGATACGGCCGCCCGCCAGCGCGAATTCGATACGGCCGGACTGGGTCGCGCCCAGGTTGCCGCCTTCCGCCACCACCTTGCAGCGCAGCTGATTGCCGTCGACGCGGATGTTGTCGTTGGCGCGGTCCTTGACCTGCGCGTGCGATTCGGTCGACGCCTTGATGTAGGTGCCAATGCCGCCGTTGTAGAACAGGTCGACCGGCGCCAGCATGATGCGGTGCATCAGTTCTTCCGGCGGCAGCGAGGTCTCTTCGATGTCCAGCACGGCGCGGATCTGCGGCGACAACGCGATGCTGCGCGCGGTACGCGGATACACGCCACCGCCGGCCGAGATCAGTTCCTTGTTGTAGTCGTCCCACGAGGAGCGCGGCAGCGCGAACATGCGCTCGCGTTCAATGAAGGATTGCTCCATGTCCGGATTCGGATCGAGGAAGATGTGGCGGTGGTCGAAGGCCGCGACGATTTTCAGCTTGCGCGACAGCAGCGCGCCGTTGCCGAACACGTCGCCGGACATGTCGCCGACGCCGACCATGGTCACCGGCGTGGCGTGGATGTCGTGGTCCATCTCGTAGAAGTGGCGCTTGACCGCTTCGAACGCGCCCTTGGCGGTGATGCCCATCTTCTTGTGGTCGTAGCCGTTCGAGCCGCCCGACGCGAATGCGTCGCCCAGCCAGAAGCCGCGTTCCACCGCAATGCTGTTGGCGATGTCGGAGAAGGTCGCGGTACCCTTGTCGGCCGCCACCACCAGGTAAGGATCGTTGCCGTCGTAGCAGACGGTGTCCGCCGGCGACACGATCTTGCCCAGCACGCGGTTGTCGGTCATTTCCAGCAGGCTGGCGATGAACAGGCGGTACACGGCTTCGCCTTCGGCCGCGATGGTTTCACGCACGGCGTCCTTCGGCATCTGCTTGCAAACGAAGCCGCCCTTGGCGCCGGCCGGCACGATGACGGCGTTCTTCACCATCTGCGCCTTGACCAGGCCGAGGACTTCGGTGCGGTAGTCTTCCATCCGGTCCGACCAGCGCAGCCCGCCGCGCGCGACCGGGCCGCCGCGCAGGTGCAGGCCTTCGAAGCGGCGCGAGAACACGAAGATCTCGCGGAACGGGCGCGGTTCCGGCACCAGCGACAGATTGCTGGTGTCGAACTTGAAGATGATCTTGTCGCCCTTTTGATTGTTCTGGAAGTAGTTGGTGCGCAGCGTCGCCGAGATCAGGTCGATCATCGCGCCCAGCACCTCTTCGCTGTCGGCGTGGTTGATCGCGGGCAGGCGGCCCTTGATGGCGGCCAGCGTGTCCAGCGCGGCGGCGCGGGTGGCGTCGTCCAGCGCAGGGTCGAAGCGTTGCAGGAAGGCGTCCACCAGTTCCTTGACGATGGCCGGCTGCTTGCGCAGCGTCTCGGCGATGTAGCGTACCGAGAAGCGGGTGCCGGTCTGGCGCCAGTAGCTCATGTAGGCGCGCACCAGCTGTACTTCGCGCACGCTCAAGCCGCCTTCGATGACCAGGCCGTTCAGGCGGCCGTCTTCGGCTTCGTTGTTGAACAGCGCGGCGAACAATTCCTGCGCCACCGGCACCACTTCGGCCTTGGCCAGGTTGGCGGCGCTGGCGGCGTCCACCGATAGGCTGGTGACGAAGTGGCGTTGGCCGTCCAGGCGGATCGAGTGCGCCTGTTCGCGGTCGATCGACACGCCGGCGTTATGCAGCGCCGGCAGGATGGTCGACAGCGACGGCACGCGGTCCACCGAGTACAGGCGGATGGTGGTGGCGTCGCCCACGGTCTCGACGCGCGCATCGACGCGCGACGGATCGGTGTTGGCGAGGATCGCCTGCAAATCGTGGAAGGCCGCTTGCGGCGCGGTCGATGCGACATAGTCGATCGGCAGCGTCGAGCACATGCGGCGCAGGTGCGCGCGCACCGGCACGTTCGGCACGGCGTCGGCCAGTTCGGAGAATTGATCGTGCCAGCCGTCCAGCACGGAGGTCAGCGGCTGCTGGATGTCGGTTTCCAGGTCCAGCGGATAGCGCGCGCCGTGGGCGATCAGGTAGACGCGCGCCAGCGGACCGTCGGCCACCAGCGTCTGCGAGCTGACATGGTTGGCGCCGGAGCTGGCTTGCAGCGTCCTGGCCAGCGCGGAAGCGACGCTTGCGCTGTAACGCTCGCGCGGCAGGTAGACCAGCACGTTCAGGTGACGTGCGTACACGTCGCGGCGGGCGAACACCTTGGTGCGCGGCTGCTTGTACAGCGACACCACGGCGCCGCAGACTTCCGCCAGCCATTCCGGCTCCGCTTCCAGCGCTTCGGTGCGCGGCAGCGATTCCAGGATCTCGATGAACTTCTCGGCGCGGAAGCCTTCCTGGCGCACGCCGGCGATGCTCAGCACCTTGGCGACGCGGCCGCGCGCGAACGGCAGGCGGTTCAGCGGCGTGGCGGTGGCGGCGCGGGTGAACAGGCCGACGAAGCAATATTCGCCGAGGATCGCGCCTTGCGCGTCGGTGTGGCGGATGCCGATGAAGTCCAACTGCTGGTCGCGGTGCAGCGTGCCTTCGACGTCGGCCTTGACGATGGACAGCGTGTTGGCGCGTTTCGACAGCGTGTCGAAATCGCCCGGGATGTTGGCCAGGCAGGTGCCGTAAACCGGATGCGACGTATCCTGCAGCACGCCGATGCGGCTTGGGATGTCGCGTTCCAGCTCGCGCACGCCCGGCTTGACTTGGTAGTAGGCGTAGCCGAACGGCTCGAAGCCTTCGGTCTTGGCCCACTCCAGGAAGGCGGCGACTTCCTTGCCTTCTTCACCATTGGCGGCGGCTTCGGCGCCGATGCGGCTGAAGTGCGCCTGCATCGCGGCCTTGTCGCGGCGGACCACGGCGGCGTCGCGCGACACCATCTCGATGCGTTCGACCAGCATGCCCAGTTCCGCATCCGACAGGTCGTCCGACAGCAGGCACAGGACATACGATTCCAGCTTGTCGCCGGCGTTGCCGACGGCCGTCACCACGCCGTCCGCGTCGCGCGCGACCGGCAGCACCGAGTTCAATACGCCGTTGGCGGTGACGTGCAGCTTGCGCATCGCCATGACGATGGAGTCGACCAGGTAAGGCGCGTCGTCGTTCAGGATCAGCAGCGCGGTGGCGGTGCCGCCACGGCCGTCGGCGTAGCGCAGCCGGGCGATCTGCGCGCCGGAGCCGGTGCGCTTGGAAGCGAAGGTGAAACCATCCCACAAGACCGGCGCCAGGCTGTCGGGCGAGGTGCCCGCCAGGTCTTCGTCATCCAGGGAGCCGAGCCAGGCGCTGATCAGCGCCGCGATCTGGCTGCCATCGCCGGCAGGTTTGCTTGTGTTGACCAAATCCAGCGTCTGTTTGCGCAGGTCTTGTGGCATTTGTTTCATCGTTGCTTCTCCAATACGTTATGAGTATTTTGTGTTGCAGGGCCGCGCGGGCTTGTGGCTGCGCGTGATATTAGACACTAAATCGCCAAATGGGGTTGAATCGCCGGATTACAAATCGTAGAGACCCGGCAGGCCCAGGATGCGGCTCAAATCCTCCAGCGCCGTGTGCACCTCGATCGCCAGCGCCGGATCGGCCAGGTCGGACGGATCCAGACGGTCGCGGTAATGCTTCTCCACCCACGCCACCAGCGTGTGATACAGCGCCTCGGTCATCACCACGCCCTGATGCATGGCCGCCGCTTCGGCGTCGGTCAGCGCCACGCGCAGGCGCAGGCACGCCGGACCGCCGCCGTTGCGCATCGACTGCCGCAGATCGAAATGAATCAGCTCATCGACCGCGTTGCCGCTGGCGACCAGGCCTTGCAGATAGGCCGCGACGGCGGCGTTCTCCTGGCACTCCTGCGGAATCACCAGCGCCATCTTGCCGTCATCCTTGGACAGCAACTGGCTGTTGAACAGATAGCTGGCCACCGCATCGGCCACCGACACCGCCGACGTATCGACGCGGATCGCATTCAGTTCGGCGCCCACGCCGCCCATGGCGCGGCGCAGCTGATCCAGGCCGCCGGCTTCGTCGGCGAAGGCCTGCTCGTGATAGAACAGCACATTGCCGTTGCCGACCGCGATCACGTCATTGTGGAACACACCCTGGTCGATCACGTCCGGATTCTGCTGGATATAGACGGTGCGCCCGGCCGACAGGCCGTGCAGGCGCGCGACGGCCTGGGACGCTTCCAGCGTCTGGCGGGCCGGATATTTTTTCGGCGCGCTGGCGGAGGCATCGAACTCGGTGCGGCCGTAGACGAACATCTCGACCGCGGCGCTGCCGTGGTCCTTGCACAGGCGCGTGTGATTGGCCGCGCCCTCGTCGCCGAAGGCCGGCGTGCCGGGCAGCGCGTCGTGCACCGCGAAGTGCTGCTCGTCCTTGAAGATGGCGCGCAGCGAACGCGCCGACTGCGCGTGCTCGAAAGCGCGGTGCAGCTTGTTGTTCAGGTTGGCGGCGGTGAAGTGCGCGCGGCCGTCGGCGCTGTCGGCGGACGGGCTGACCGTCGCCGCGTTCGCGGTCCACATCGGCGAAGCCGAATACGCGCAGGCCAGGATCACCGGCGCTTCCTTGGCCGCCTTGGCCAGCACCTCGGCATCGCTGCCGGTGAAGCCGATGCTGCGCAGCAGACGGAAGTTCGGACGATCCTGCGGCGGCAACAGCGCCTGGCCGAAACCGCGCGCCGCCAGCGCACGCATCTTGGCCAGCCCTTGCAACGCGGCCAGCTTCGGATTCGAAGCGCTCTTGACGTTGCTGAACGAGGCCACGTTACCGAACGACAGGCCGGCGTAGTTGTGCGATGGGCCGACCAGGCCGTCGAAATTGAATTCGCGTGCGCGCATGAAGCTATCCTTAGAAGTGCATGCCCGGCGACAGCTTCGCGGGCATTTCAAGTACGTTGTTTTCGATCGATGCCACCGGATAGGCGCAGTAGTCCGCCGCGTAGTAGGCGCTCGGGCGATGGTTGCCCGACTTGCCGACGCCGCCGAACGGCGCGCTGCTGGCGGCGCCGGTGGTCGGACGGTTCCAGTTGACGATGCCGGCGCGCGCGCGCACCTGGAACATCTTCCACAGGTTCTCGTCGTTGGAGATCAGCGCGGCGGCCAGGCCGAATTCGGTGGCGTTGGCGGCCTTGATCGCGCTGTCGAAATCGGCGACGCGCAGCACTTGCAGCAATGGGCCGAACCACTCTTCATCCGGAATGCCCTGCGCCTTGGTCACGTCGACGATGCCGGCCGAGACGAAACCGCTGTCGGCGTGCAGGTGCGTCATTTCCAGCAGCAGCTTGCCGCCCTTGGCGACCAGGTCGGCTTGCGCCTGCACCAGGCGCCTTGCGACCGCCGACGACACCACCGGTCCCATGAACGGCGCGGGTTCGGCGTTGGATGCGCCGATGGTCAGGCGGCTGGCCACATCGACCAGGCGCTTGACGATCGCATCGCCCTCGGCGCCTTCGCGCACGATCAGGCGGCGCGCGCAGGTACAGCGCTGGCCGGCCGAGATGAAGGCCGACGAAATCGCCATGAACACGGCGGCGTCGATATCCTTGACGTCCCACACCACCAGCGGGTTGTTGCCGCCCATTTCCAGCGCCAGCATCTTGCCCGGCTGGCCGCCGAACTGCTTGTGCAGCGCGGTGCCGGTCTGGCAGCTGCCGGTGAACAGCACGCCGTCCAGCAGCGGGTTCTGGCCCAGCGCCACGCCGGCGTCGCGGCCGCCGTTGACCAGGTTGATCACGCCTTTCGGCAGGCCGGCTTGCTCCCACAGCTGCACCGTCTTGACGGCGGTGCGCGGCGCGTACTCGCTCGGCTTGAACACCACGGTGTTCCCCGCGATCAGCGCCGGTACGATATGGCCGTTCGGCAGATGGCCCGGGAAGTTGTACGGACCGAACACGCCGAACACGCCGTGCGGACGATGACGCAGCACCGCCTCGCCGTCGGCGACCTTGCTCTGCGTCTCGCCGGTACGCGCGCCGTGGGCCTGAACCGAGATGTCGATCTTGTTGGCCATGGTGGTCACTTCGGTGCGCGCTTCCCACAGCGGCTTGCCGACTTCCTCGGCGATCAGCAGCGCCAGCTCCTCGGCGTCCTGCTTCAGCAGATCGCGGAAGCGGGTGCAGACGGCGATGCGCTCGGCCAGCGGCGTCAGCGCCCAGGCCTCGAACGCGCCACGCGCGGCGGCGCAAGCCTGGCCGACATCCTGCGCGGTCGACTCGTTGCTGCTCCAGGTCTGCTTGCCGTTCGACGGATCGATGGTCACCAGTTCGGCGCCGCTGCCGGCGAGCCATTCGCCGCCAATGAAATTGCTGATGTTAGCCATTGTTTTTCCTCGGGTTGAGAGTCAGTGTGCGCACGGTATCGCCGGTGTGGCAATGCAGGAGCTTCTGCTCCGCTTCCGGCAGCGCGACGGCGCCGGCGACCGGCATCGACTGCGACAGGATCATGCGAAAATCTTTGAGCGTGGTGTTCGACACCAGCATCGGCTCGGCGGCGACGCTCTCCGGCGCGCAGGCCGAATCCCAGTCGGTGGCCGGGCCGATCTCGGCCAGCGTGCTGTCGCGCATGGCGCGCAGCTCGGACACGCGCGCCTGCAGCACCGGGCCGGCGTCGAAGATGTCGACATAGCCTTCGAAGTACATGCCCTCCTGCTCCAGCAGGCGGCGCGCCGGCGCGGTCGAAGTGTGGACCTTGCCGATCACTTGCTGCGCGTCGTCCGGCAGGTAAGCCACGTACAGCGGCTGGCGCGGCATCAGCTCGGCGATGAAGGACTTCTTGCCGACCGCCGTCAGGTCGTCGACGTGGTCGAAATCCATCTTGAAGAAGTGCCGGCCCAGTCCTTCGTAGAACGGCGAACGTCCGCCCTCCTCCTGGTAGCCGCGCATTTCGGCGATCAGCTTTTCGGTGAACAGGTGCGGGAACTGGGCGATGAACAGGAAGCGGCTCTTCGACAGCAGCTTGCCGTTGTTGCCGGTGCGGTAGTCGGGATGCAGGAACAGCGAGCACAGTTCGGTGCTGCCGGTCAGGTCGTTCGACAGGTACAGCGTCTCCATGCGGGTGAACACATCCAGCTCGCGGCTGGAGTGCACCAGGGTGCCGATGCGGTAGTTGTAGAACGGCTCGTTCAGCCCCACCGCGCCCTTGATGGCGCACACGCCGGCCAGGCGGCCGCTGTCGGTATCCTCCATCACGAACATGTAGTCGCGCTTTTCCGGCGCGATGGTTTCGGCGAACGAGGCGACCGCGATCGCCAGGCGGTCGCCCATCATCTTCATGTCCGGCTTGAGGGTGGTCATGCCGCTGCCGACCTGCGTGGCCATCACGTACAGGGCGTCGAGGTCTTCGGCTTGGATTGCGCGTACTACTAGCATAGGGTGTCCGTTCTTAGATTCTGACGCAGATGACGGTATCGCCTTCGGCCACTTGCAGCGCTTCCTGTACGTCGACCGGCAGCGCCACGCTGAGTTGCGATTCCAGCGACGGGCAATGCGTGATCACGGCGCGGAAATTGTGTTCGGTGCCGGACGACACGGCGTAGCGCAGCTGCGGTTCGCGGCCCCGGTCCGGCTGTTCCACCGAGGTCGCGACGCGGCGCTGCAAGGCGCCGGTGAAGGTGCGCAGCGAATTCTTGTGCGCCTGCAAGATCGGGCCGCCGTCGAATATGTCGATGTAGTCGTCGGCCTCGAAGCCTTCGGCGGTCAGCAGGTTGAACGCCAGCTCGCCGGAAGGATGGATCTGGCCCATCGCCGCCTGCGCGTCGCCCGGCAGCAGCGGCACGTAGACCGGATAGTGAGGCATCAGCTCGACGATCAGCGTGCGGTTGCGCGCGCCGCCGATGACGCGTTCGGCGTCGAGGAAGTCCATCTGGAAGAATTTGCGGCCCAGCGCGTCCCAGAACGGCGAGCCGCCGTCGCCGTCGGTGACGCCGGCCAGCGGCACGAAGAAGCGGTCGGCGAAGCGGTGCGGCGCCAGCACCGCGAACATCAGCCGCGCGCGCGACAGCAGCGCCGCTTCCGGCGTGCCGTATTCGCGCTCGCCGACGTAAAAGCTGGACAGCTGTGAATAGCCGGTCAGCTCGGAGCACAGCGTCAGCGCGTGCACGCTGTGGCTGATGTTCAGGTCGCGCGAGACCTGCTGGATCACGTCGTTGCGGAAGGAGAAATAGGTGCCGTTGGAGCCGGCGGCGGCGAACATCGCGGCGGTGCCGGCGATGCTCTTGTCGGCCAGCGATTCGAGCACCAGCACATAGGACTCTTCGCTGGGGATGTCGACATGGGCGGCGAAGGACGCGATCGAACGCTCGATCATGGCGAGGATTTTCTCGCGCGTCTTCGGCAGGGTATGCACTCCCGGCATGGGCACGGCTGCCAGCGCTTCGAGGGCAGCGATATCCGCAAGTTCGACCGGACGGACTACATACATGTGGACTCCTTGAAAATGCGACTGGCCCGGCGGACGCCGGGCCAGAGTAACAACGGGGAAGCTTATGCCGCGTTGATCAGACCATCCAGCGACAGGCGCAGGATGCGGTCGGCTTCGCCGATCTGCGCGTCGGTGACGATCAGCGCCGGCGCCAGGCGCACCACATCCATGCCCGCGATCAGCACCATCATGCCGTTGCCTTCGGCGGCCTTCTGGATATCCTTCGAACGGCCCTTCCACGCGTCGGTCACGACCATGCCCAGCAACAAGCCGGCGCCGCGCACCTGCGCGAACACCTGCGGGTAGTCGGCGATCAGCTGTTCCATCGTCGAGCGCAGCTTGGCGCCGGCTTCCTTGACGCGCGCCAGGAAGGCCGGCTGGTTGATGGTCTCCAGCACCGTCAGCGCCACGGTCGCGGCCAGCGGGTTGCCGCCGTAGGTGGTGCCGTGCGAGCCGACGCTCAAGGTGGCGGCCAGTTCGTGCGTGGTCAGCATCGCCGCGATCGGATAGCCGTTGCCCAGCGCCTTGGCCGAGGTCAGCACGTCCGGCACGATGCCGTAGCTCATGTAGTTGAACAGATCGCCGGTGCGGCCCATGCCCGACTGCACCTCGTCGAAGATCAGCACGGCGCCGGTCTTGTCGCACAGGTCGCGCAGCTCTTGCAGGAAGGCCTTATCTCCAGGCACCACGCCGCCTTCGCCTTGCAGCGGTTCGACGATCACGGCGCAGACATCGTCGCCGATGGCGGCGCGCGCCGACTCGATATCGTTATAAACGATATGGTCGATCGACGGCGGCAGCGGCTCGAAGCCTTCGGTGTACTTCGACTGGCCGCCGACCGACACGGTGAACAGCGTGCGGCCGTGGAACGACTGGTAGCACGACACGATGCGCGACTTGTGCGGACCGAACTTGGTATGCGCGTATTTGCGCGCCAGCTTCAGCGCCGCTTCGTTGGCTTCGGCGCCGGAGTTGCAGAAGAAGGCGCGGTCGGCGAAGGTCGCTTCGGTGATCGCCAGGCCCAGACGCAGCACCGGCTCGTTGGTGTAGCCGTTACCGAGGTGCCACAGGGTGTTGGCCTGGCGCGTCAGCGCCTCGACCACGCCCGGGTGGCAGTGGCCCAGCGCCGCGACCGCGATGCCGGAGGTGAAGTCCAGGTAATGCTTGCCATTCTGGTCCCACAGGTCCAGGCCAGCGCCTCGGACCGGAACCATCGCCGCAGGTGCGTACGTAGGCACCAGGACGTCGTCGAAGGTCTGACGAGTCACAGGACGGGTGGCGGCGGTCGTATCGAGCTTGGCGTTCATGGCATTCCCTATCAATGTTGGGTACGTGCGGCACAGCGCCGCGGTGACCCATTATAAAAAGCGGCATGCTAAAACTCTTTTCTAATGGCGACAAGGATTTTCACTTTTAGCCGCGCCGCAACCTTGCCTGAAAGGCCATGCAATCGAGCAACAGTTAGCTTGTCATCATGCTCACTTGTCTTTATCCTATCCAAACACTCTGCAATTAATTGCCAGGAGAACTATGCGATACGGTGGACTGGTTCGGATGGCACGAATGCTCTGCGGCCTGCTGCTGGCGGCGCTGTGCGCGCCCGCGCCCGCCGCGTCGGGCCAGGGCCAGGTGTCGCTGACACCGGCCGAACAGGCCTGGCTGCAAGCCCATCCCGTCGTCACACTGGCACTGGACCAGAACAACCCGCCGCTGAACTTCCGCCGCAGCGACGCCGAAGGCGCCTCGTTCGCCGGCGTCTCGATCGACTACGCCAACCTGATCGCGGCCAAGACCGGCCTGACCATCCGCTTCGCCGGCAGCACGTGGGAAAAGGCGCTGGAGCAGGCGATGGCGCACCAGGTCGACGGCCTGCTGTGCGCGAACGACCGGCCGGAGCGCCGCGACAAGCTGGCGTTCTCGCTGCCCTACCTGGAATTGCCGATCGCGCTGGCGACCCGCCCCGGCCAGCAGGACATCCACACACTGTCGGCGATGGCCGGGCGCCGCATCGCCGTCATGCGCGACACGGCACGGGTGCCGTTGCTGCGCGCGCGCTGCCCGGACTGCGTGCTGGTCGAAGTCGACGACCCGCCGCAGGCCATGGCGCGCATCCAGGCCGGCATGGCGGACGCCTTTTTCGACGACCTGCCGGTGGTGCAGCGCGCCATCGCCGCCAGCGGATCGCGGCTCAGGATCGCGCTGCTGTACTACTACTCGGAGGCGGCCGCGACCCGCATCGGCCTGCGCAACGACGCGCCCGAACTGCTATCGATCGTCAACAAGGGCCTGGCCGCGATCACCGCCGCCGAGCAGGAACAGATCCACACCCGCTGGCTGTCGACCGCCAACGGCGTGCCGGTCGAGCGCGACCTGCAGTTGACGGCGGCGCAGCGGGCCTGGCTGGCCGCGCATCCGGTGATCCGGGTCGGAGTCGACGCCGCGCGCGCGCCGATCGAATCGGTCGGCGACGACGGCAAGCCGCGCGGCATCTCGCAGGAATACCTGCGCCGCGTCGAAGAGATGCTGGGCGTGCGCTTCGAGCTGGTGCCGATGCGCGATCCCGAATTGATACTGGGCCGGCTGGAACAGCACGAGGTCGACATGTTGTCGGCGATCTCGCAAACCGAGAGCCGGCAGCGTTTCATGACGTTGAGCGATCCCTTCCTCACCTCGCCGATCGTGATCTACACCGCCACCAGCGCGCCGCCGGCGCCCGGCCTGAGCAACCTGAACGGCAAGCGGGTGGCGGTCAGCACCCGCGCCGGCGTGGCCGAAATGCTGCCGCGCGACTGGCCCTCGATCGTGCCGGTGACCGCGATCAGCTTCAAGGTCGCGCTCGACCTGCTGCACCGCGACGAGGTCAGCGCGGTGGTGGCGCCGCTGCTGACCGGCACCCACCAGCTGGTCGAGCTGGGCACCAGCGACATCCGCGTCTCCGGCGAGACCGAATACAACTACAAGGTCGGCTTCGGCGTGCGCAACGACTGGGCCGAACTGCCGCCGATCCTGAATCTGGCGCTGGCCGCGATCCCGAAATTCGAGCGCGACGGCTTCAAGCAGAAATGGACCGTGGTGCGCTTCGACCACGAGACCGACTACCGCCCGCTGGGCGCGCTGCTGTTGGCGATCGCGATCGCGCTGGCCTTCATCTTCCAGCTGCGGGTGATGGTCAAGCGCCGCACCGCCGAACTGCAACAGGAGGTGAGCGCGCGCCGCGCCCGCGAAGCGGACATCCAGCGGCTGAACGCGGCGCTGGAACTGCGCGTCGAACAACGCACCGCCGAGCTGCGCCGCGCCAACGACGACCTGCGGGTCGCGGCCGACCAGCTGGTGCAGACCGAGAAGGTGGCGTCGCTGGGGCGGCTGGTGGCCGGCATCGCGCACGAGCTGAACACGCCGCTGGGCAGCACGCTGACGGCGTCGACCACGCTGAAGGCGCACCTGGTCACCTTCGGCCAGGCCGCGCTGGAAGGCAAGCTGAAGCGCTCCTCGGTGGAGGACTTCGTGGTGCAGAGCAAGCTGGCGTGCGAGATCATCGAACGCAACGCCCACCGCGCCGCCGGGCTGATCGACAACTTCAAGGAACTGGCGGTGGACCAGGCCAGCGCGCGGCGGCGCTTGTTCCCGCTGCGGCGCACGGTCGAGGAAGTGATCGCCAGCCACCACAACGCATGGAAGGCGACGCCGCACCGCATCGAGGTCGACATCGCGGAGACGCTGCAGATGGACAGCTTCCCCGGTCCGCTGGCGCAGGTGCTGTGCAATCTGCTGGAGAACACGCTGGTGCACGGTTTCGCCGGCAAGGATGCGGGGCGGGTGCGGATCAGCGCCAGCCTGCAGGACGAGCGGGTCGACATCCAGTACGCCGACGACGGCGCCGGCATCCCGCCCGAGCATCGCGGCAAGATCTACGATCCCTTCTTCACCACGCGGCTGGGCCAGGGCGGATCGGGGCTCGGCTTGTACATTGTGCAGACCATGGTCAGCGGCGTGCTGGGCGGCAGCATCGTGGTGCAAAGCAGTCCCGGCCAGGGCACCACCTTCCAGATCGCGCTGCCGCGTTCGGCCCCGCGCCTGACCGCCAGCACCGTCGCCGGCGCGCACGGCCTCGCCCCGCTACCCAGCTAACCCCACAGGTGTCAGTGCCGACATTCGGACACGAGCTCAACCGTGATGAAGCACCACGGTTGAGCTCGTGTCCGAATGTCGGCACTGACACCGAAGGTAGCTAACCGGCCGGTGGCATCAGCTTGCGCTGGCGTTCCTCGCGCGGCGTGTTGCCGAACAGCGCGCCGAAGGCGGTGGAGAAATGCGAGCCGGACGAGAAGCCGCACATCAAGCCCACCTGCACGATCGAATGATTGGTCTCCAGCAGCAGCTGGCGCGCGCGCTGCAGGCGCAGCTCCAGGTAGTAACGCGACGGCAGGCTGCCCAGGTATTGCTTGAACAGCCGCTCCAGCTGCCGCCGCGACAGCCCGACCAGGTTGGCGATGTCGTCGGTCGACAGCGGTTCCTCGATATTGGTCTCCATCAGCGTCACCGCCTCGGACAGGCGCGGCTGCAAGGCGCCGAAGCGCGCTTGCAACGCGACCCGCTGCCGCTCCTCCGGGCCGCGCACGCGCTCGATGCACAGGCCTTCCTTGATGTCGGCCTGCACCCCGGCGCCGAACAGGCTCTCGATCAGCGTCAGCGAAAAGTCGATCGACGCGGCGCCGCCGCAGCAGCTCAGGTGGCGGCCATCGAGTTCGAACAGATGCGGGGTCAGCAGCGCGCGCTCGGTGATGCTTTCGGTGTCGGCGTACAAGGCCCACGGCAGCGCGATGCGCACCCCGGCCATCAAGCCGGCGGACGCCAGCCACAAGACGCCGGCGCCGACGCCGCCCCAGTATTCGGCGGATCGGCAACGCTCGATGACGGCGCGCGCCAGCTCGGGCGCCAGCGGCGTCTGGTTCTCGTCGGCCACCAGCAGCGCGATGTGCCAGCCCGGCTGCGCCAGCACCACTTGCGCCGGGGTCATGGTTTCCAGGTGCAGCACCTCGCGGCCGAGCGCGGCAGCGGCCAGGCGCAGCGGCTGCACCAGGCCGGCCCAGGTGATCGCGTCGGCCTCGCCCGCGTTCACCAGCAGCAGGCGCAACGGTCGCTGCTGGGCGAGAGCGGAAAGATTAGCGAAGGACATCGGGCGGCAGGCGATCTTTATGATGATTAAGCGGGCCGGCTATTCCGGCGCCAGCGCGGCGGCGGGACGCTCGGTGCTCCACTGGCTCACTATCATACCGGAGATCAGCAAGGCCGCGCCGAGCAGGCCGTTCCAGGCCAGCGTCTCGCCCAGCCAGAAATACGCGAAGATCGCCGCGCAACCCGGCTCGAAGGCGTAGATCACCGCCGCCTCGTTGGCGCTGCTGTGGCTCTGGCCCCAGGTCTGCAGCGAGATGATGGCCGCCGTCGCGATCACGCCCAGGTAGACCAGGTTGACGCTGTACATCCGCAAGCCCTTGGAGATATAGGCGATGTAATCCGGCAGATCCTGGCTGCGCTCGGCCAGGCCCAGCGGCACTTCGCGGATCAGCAGCCACGCCGCCGCGCACAGCGCCACCGTGACGATCTGCGACGCGGTCAGCACCATCAGTTTGTCGGTCTTGCGGGTGAAGGTCTCCATCAGCTTGACGTAGAGGCCGAAGAACAGCGCGCACAGCAGCGCCAGCGTATCGCCGCGTCCCCAGTTGAAGCTGCCTTCCCAGCACAGCGCGAACAGCCCGGCCAGCGACAGCAGCAGCGCGACGAAGATGCGGCGCTCCAGCTTCGCCCCCAGCAGGATGCCCAGCAGCGGCGGCACCAGCACGTTGAGGCCGGTGATGAAGGCGTTGCGGTTGGAGCTGGTCAGCGCCAGCCCTTCGATCTGAAATACGTAGCACAGGAACAACACCACTCCGGCGACGATGCCCCAGCGCAGGTCTTGCCAGCGGGCGCGCCACAGGAAGGGCAACAGCAGCACGCTGGCCAGCGCGAAGCGGCACAGCACGATCCAGCTCGCCGACAGGTAGCCGGTCATATCCTTCATGGCGGGGAAGGTGGTGCCCCAGACGAGGGTGACGATCAACAGTGCGGCGATGCCGCGCAGGTGTGAAGGCATGGGTTTTCTTATCAATATTGTAGTTTGCCGTATCTTAACCCGGCGGGACGGCTGTGGCGAACCGGCTATAATCACGGTCTATGGGTGAACGATTCTTGAAAAGTATCCGGCTGCTGGCCGAATGCATGCAGGGCTACGAACGGCTCTCCGGCGAGTACGTGCGCCGGAGCGGCTTGACGCATCCCCAGTTCGACATCATCGCCACGCTGGGCAATACCTCCGGCATGTCCTATAAAGAACTGGGCGACAAGACGCTGATCACCAAGGGCACGCTGACCGGCGTGATCGAGCGGCTGGAACAAAAAGGACTGGTGGAACGTCAGCGCAGCGACTGCGATAAACGTTCCTTCTTCGTGCGCTTGACCAAGGAAGGCGAGCGGGTGTTTTGCACGGTGTTCCCGCATGTCATCGCGGAAAGCGGCAAGGCGTTCGCGGCATACAGCGACGACGATTTCGCCGACCTTGAAAAAAACCTGTCCAAGCTCAAAACTGTGATCATGGCCGGCGCTTCCGGATACCCGTCCACTCCCGACCCAACCAAGGAAATCATTTGAAAACCACTCTGCTCGAAGGCAAAAAGCCTGCCAAGTTCGACAAACACATTGTCGGCAACATCCTGCTCAACGTCGCGACGCCGGACGAAGTGCGCCAGGAAAAACTGCTGATCGGCGTCCGCAACGAAGCCGGCGAAATCTATCGCCTGATCGGCGCGACCAAGCACAACAGCTTCATGAATGCCATCGAAGAATTGTTCGACCTGGGCCTGGTCGACGAGCTGCAAGACACCGACGCCACCCAGGACGGCTGCGACGCCATCTTCAGCGAGCAGTAATCCCGCGCCGGAAGGCGTGCGTTGCGACACAAGAAAGTATTTTCTGGAAAAGTGCCCTACGGCAATATTCGGAGTATAATTTTTGGCAATGGACAGACTCGACGCCTTCAAGAACATCGCTGCTCAAGCGAGCCGGGGTGAACTGACGTTCCCGGCCAACGTCAATGCCTCGCTGCGCCTGCAACAGGCGCTGAGCGATCCCGATTGCCACGTCGAAGCGGCCGCCCGGCTGATCCAGGCGGACCCGTTGCTGGCGGCGCGCAGTGTCGCCATCGCCAACTCGGTGGCCTACAACCGTTCCGGTACTGAAATCTCCAGCGTGCGCGCGGCGGTGCAGCGGCTCGGCGTGCGCACCTTGCAATCGCTGGTCGCGGCGCTGATCGTGCGCCAGATCGGCAGCCAGGTCACCGACCCGGCGCTGCTGGCCAAGGTCAATCAATTGTGGGAACACACGGCGCATGTGGCGGCGCTGTCGCAGGTCATCGCGCGCCGCGTCACCCACGTCGATCCGGATACGGCGCTGTTCGCCGGCATCGTGCACGAGGTGGCGGGGTTCTACATGCTGTCCTGCGCCGGCGAGTATCCGGAGGTGATGGAGGGCGAGCCGGAGGATTGGGTCGAGCATGGCGAGATCGACATCGGTCGCGGCGTGTTGACCAAGCTGGGCGTGCCGGAGGGCGTGTACAAGGCGATCGAGGCGATGTGGATCGGCCTGCGCGCGCTGCCGCCGGAGACGCTGGGCGATACGCTGTTGCTGGCCAACGATCTGGCGCCGGTGCATTCGCCGCTGTATCAGCGGCCCGGCGCGACCACGCTGCAAGGGGCGCGCACCATCGACTTCGTGGTCGGCGAAGGGACGCTGCATGCGATCATGACCGAGTCGGCGCATGAGGTGCAGTCGCTGTATGCGGTGTTGATGTTGTAAAAAAAAGCCCGCTTGGTAGCGGGCGAAGTCCAAAACTAGGGATCTCCTCCAGAGGAGACAAGTACAGAATAGCCGCTGCCTCCCTTTTTCTCTGTGCGCCAGTTCACATAGCAGGCCATGCTCTCACTCCAGCAGGAAGTTACGCTGCGGCGCGTCCAGTGCGGCGCTTTCGTCTTCGGTTTCGTCTTTCAGGGCGACGCCGGATAGTTGGCGTTGGCGCGATTCGGCGAGCAGGTAGTGCAGCTTGAAGGCGGCGGCTTCGCAGGGCAGGCCGGCCGGGCGCACGTTCGAGATGCAGTTGCGGGCGGCGTCGGTGAGGCCTGGTTGTGGCGCCCAGGTCAGGTAGAGGCCCATGCTGTCCGGGGAGCTGAGGCCGGGACGTTCACCGATCAGCACGACGACGGCGCGCGCGTTCAGCAGGTACGCGATTTCGTCGCCGATCGCGACGCGGCCTTGCTGGACGATGGCCAGTGGCGCGATGCTCCATTGTTCCGCCGACAGCCGCGCCATCAGCGCGCGCAGGAATGGCGCCGCGTTTTGTTCGATCGCCAGGGCGGACAAACCGTCGGCAATGACAAATGCGAGGTCGTACTGCAGCGACGGCGCACCATCCGGCCGCAGCGCCTCCAGCGCTTGCCGCGACGCCTCATCCAGCCTACGGCCAAGGTCGGGGCGTTGCAGATAAACGTGACGATTCTCCGCCGCGCTGTGCAGGCTAAGACAAGCCAACGCGCGCGGCTGGCCGTCGGCCGGGGCGGCGGCCTGGGCATCGGAGGCAGGGGCCAGTGCGGCGGCGGCGGCCGGGGCGGCGGCGGCAGCCGGGGCGGCGGCGGCTGGGGCGGCGGCAGCGGCGGCTGGGGCATCGGCGACGGCAGCCATCGCGCCGTTGGGGGCGCGGGTCGGCTTGCACGCCTCGCGCAACTTGTCGGCCAGCGCTTTGTGGTCCAGCGCCAGGTGCACCGCGTCGCGCGCCTGGGCGTGGGCCAGCTGGAACGCCAATTGCGAATCGGTCGGCTGGCTCACGCCGCTGCGCCCCAACGCGATGCGCGCAGCGGTGAACCGGCGCAGCGACTGCCAAGGATTCTCCGTGACGCCCGCCGGCGCCGGTGCTGCCGCTGCTGCCGCCGTCACCGCGCCATCCACGCCCTCGCCCGCCGGCACGCCGCTACTCATGCGCCGCCAACCGCAACAAAGCATTGCTAAACGCCGTTGGCAGCCTGCCGCTCGGCGCATCGCCATCGAAGATCCCCATCGTCCGCAGCCAAGCCTCGAACTCCGGCGCCGGCCTCAAGCCCAGCGCCCGCCGCGCATACAGCGCATCATGAAACGACGTGGTCTGATAATTGAGCATGATGTCATCCGCCCCCGGCACCCCCATCACAAACGTGCACCCCGCCGCACCCAGCATGGTCAGAAGCACATCCATATCATCCTGATCCGCCTCCGCATGATTGGTATAGCAGACATCGCACCCCATCGGCAAACCAAGCAACTTCGCGCAGAAATGATCCTCCAGCCCCGCGCGCATGATCTGCTTGCCGTCATACAGATACTCCGGCCCGATAAACCCCACCACCGAATTCACCAACAGCGGCTGAAAGCGCCGCGCCACCGCATAAGCCCGCGCCTCGCAAGTCTGCTGATCGACGCCATGATGCGCATTGGCCGACAACGCACTACCCTGCCCCGTCTCGAAATACATCACATTGTCCCCGACCGTGCCACGCTTGAGCGACAACGCCGCCTGCCGCGCCTCCTCCAGCAGCGACAGCGTCACGCCGAAGCCCGCATTGGCCGCCTCGGTGCCGGCGATCGACTGGAACACCAGATCCACCGGCGCACCACGCTCGATGGCCGCGATGGTATTGGTCACATGCGTCAACACGCAGGACTGCGTCGGAATGTCATAGCGCGCAATGATCTCGTCCAGCATGGAGACGATACGGATCACCTGCGGCACATTGTCGGTCGCCGGATTGATACCGATGACCGCATCACCGCTGCCGTACAAGAGGCCATCGAGCAAACTGGCCGCGATGCCGCTCGCATCGTCGGTGGGATGATTCGGCTGCAAGCGCGTCGACAACCGCCCCGGCAGGCCGATGGTATTGCGGAAGCGCGTCGTCACGCTGCACTTGCGCGCCACCAGCACCAGATCCTGAATGCGCATGATCTTGGACACCGCCGCCGCCATCTCCGGCATGATCCCCGGCGCCAGCGCCGCCAGCGCGGCCGCATCGACCGCGTCGGACAACAGCCAGTTGCGGAAATCGCCGACCGTCAAATGCGCGACCGGCGCGAACGCCGCCGCGTCATGCATATCGACGATCAAGCGCGTCACCTCATCCTGCTCATACGGGATCACCGACTCGTTGACGAAGGTGGTGAGCGGCAGCGCCGCCAGCGTCATCTGCGCCGCCACCCGCTCCTCCGCGCTGGCCGCGCCAAGGCCGGCCAGGTAATCGCCGGAGCGCGCCGGCGTCGCCTTGGCCATCAAGTCCTTCAGATCGCGAAACTGATACGTCCTGTCGCCGACCATATGCGAAAAACTGCCCATCATTCCCCTTTCGACTACGCCACCAAGTGCTCCAGACGCTTGCTCTTGGTGGCGAGGAAGAACCCATAGCCACAAGCAAGGAAGGTCGCAAACAAAGCGAAGATCAGAGGATTGTAATAGATCATGGTCGCCATGCAGACCACGGCGCCCAACAGTGCGAAGGCCGGAAAGAAGGGAAAGAGCGGCGCGCGGAACGGCCGCACCATCTCCGGCTCCGCACGACGCAGCTTGAAGAGACTCAGCATGCTGATGATATACATCGTGATCGCACCGAACACCGACATGGTCACGATATTCGCGGTCAAGGTCTGGCCGCCGATCTTGATCAGCTCATCGCTGTAGATCGCCGCGATGCCGACCACGCCGCCGGCCAGGATGGCGCGATGCGGCGTCTTGAAACGCGGATGGATCTTGGCGAAGTACGGCGGCAGATAAGCCTCGCGCGCCAGCGCATAAATCTGCCGCGAGTAGCCGAGGATGATGCCGTGGAAGGAAGCGATCAAGCCGAACAGCCCAAGCCACACCAGCATGTGCAGCCAGTTGCTGTTCTCGCCGACGATGATCTTCATCGCCTGCGGCAGCGGATCGTTGATGTTGGCCAGCTTGGTCCAGTCGCCCGCGCCGCCGGCGAACACCATCACGCCCACCGCCAGCAGCACCAGCGTGATGATGCCGGCGATGTAGGCGATCGGGATCGAACGCTTCGGATCCTTGGCCTCCTCCGCCGCCATCGCCACGCCCTCGATCGCCAGGAAGAACCAGATCGCGAACGGAATCGCCGCGAACATGCCCGGCACCGCCGCCATGCTGAAATGATCCTGCCCCGACCAGCCGCCCTTGACGAAGTTGGCCGTCGAGAAGCCCGGCGACACCACGCCCATGAACACCAGCAGCTCGAAGATCGCCAGCAGCGTCACCAGCAACTCAAAAGTCGCCGCGACCTGCACGCCGAGAATATTCAGCGTCATGAAGACCAGATACGCGCCGACCGCCGCCAGCTTGGGATCGACCGTCGGGAATTGCACGTTCAGATAAGCGCCGATGGCCAGCGCGATCGCCGGCGGCGCGAAGACGAATTCGATCAGCGTCGCCGCGCCGGCGATGAAGCCACCGGTCGGCCCGAAGGCGCGCTTACTGTAGGCGAACGGCCCGCCGGCATGCGGAATGGAGGTGGTCAGCTCCGTGAAGCTGAAGATGAAGGTCGCATACATCGCCGCGATGAACAGCGCGGTGACGGTGAAGCCCAGCGTGCCGGCCGACGCCCAGCCGTAACTCCAGCCGAAATACTCGCCGGAGATCACCAGCCCTACCGCGATGCCCCACAGTTGAAACGTGCCCAGCGTTTTCTGCAAAGTTGGTGTCATAGTCCGCTCCTCCGAAGTATTAACCATTATGCAAGCAACATGCCAGCCAACGCCAGGGGCACACGCCAGCGCGGCCGCACGCGATTGGTGCAGCCGGGCCTACAACTGCGCCATGCCCAGTGCCGCGCCGACGGCGATCAGCAACACGGGATTCAGTTTGGTGCGCAGCAGGATCAGGGCGGCCAAGGCGGTCAGCACGTCCGCGCGCCAGTCCGGATTCGACATCCGCGCGAACAGCCAGCCGGTGGCGGCCAGGAAGCCGATCGATATCGGCGCGAAAGCCACGCCCAACGCCGTCGACAGCCGGCCGCTGAAGCGGGAAGTATTCATGCGCACCACCGACAACGTGAGCAGCGTCGATGGCACCAGCACCGCCAGCGTGGTCAGGATGGCGCCGGTCCAGCCGGCGATCAGCCAGCCGACCAGTGAAATGAACAGCAGGTTGGGCCCGGGCGCGGCCTGCGCGATCGCATACGCGGCGGCGAACTGCCCGCCCGTCAGCCAGTGCTGGACTTCAACCACGTACTGGCCGACCTGCGGACCAAGCAGCACCACGCCGCCGCCGACCGCCATAAGGGACATCACCGCGATGTGCAGCGACAATTCCCATACCGGTGATTGCTCATCCATTTTTTTCTCCGATCAGATATGCGGCGGCGGTGCCCAACGGCGCCAGCAGGCAAAACACCACCACCAGCTTCCACTGCAAGACGCCCAAGCCGACAAAGGCCAGCGCCAGCAACGCCGCTTTCAGGCGATAACGACGGTCGCGCCAGTCGGCCTTGGCGAACAGCGACTTCGCCATCTTCAGCGCCGTCGCCAGAATCAGGCCGGAGGCCACGGCGGCCATGCCGCTGATGGCGTTGCGGAACAAGGGCAACTCGCCGAACTGCTGGTAGAGGATGCCCAAGCCGATCACGATGAAGAACGGGCCGACGATCAAGCCGCCGACGGCGGCGAGCGCGCCGGCCACGCCCGCGTAGCGGTTCCCCACCATCAGGGAGACGTTGCAGATGCTGGGCCCCGGCAGCATCTGGCTCAGGGCGAGGTAGTGTGCGAACTCCTCGGCGGTCAGCCACTTCTGCTGCTCGACCAGCGCGCGGTAGGCGAACGGCATCACGCCGCCGAAGCCCATCAGCGCCAGCTTGGAGAAGACCAGGAAAATCGTAGTGGGTGTTGGCGTGTTCATGGGAAGAATTTTCGCCCTGCGACAAATATAAGTAAAATGAGTTTATTTAGACCATTCATTCATATTTCTGATGAAAATCGACATCCTCGGCGTACAGGCATTTGTCGCCATCGCGGACCACGGCGGCTTCCAGAAGGCGGCGGAAACGCTGTACGTGACGCAGACCGCAGTGACGCAGCGGCTGCGCAACCTGGAGGATTTTCTCGGTGTGAAGCTGGTCGAGCGCACCACCCGCTCGATCGCGCTGACCAGCATCGGCAAGGACTTCCTGCCGCAGGCGCGGCGCCTGTTGCTGGAGCTGTCGTCGACGCTGAACGAGATCCGCGAGACCGGCAAGGCGCGGCGCGGCGACGTCACGCTGGCCTGCGTGCCGACGGTGGGGATCCAGTATCTGCCGCAGATCATCCAGGAATACTCTGCGCTCTATCCGGACAATCGCATCAAGATTCTCGACCACGCGTCGGCGAGGGTGGCGGAAACGGTGTTGCGCCGGGAAGCGGAATTCGGCATCAACCTGGCCGGCACCAATCACCCGGAGCTGACCTCGGTCCCGCTGATGGACGACCAGTTCGTGCTGGTGTGCCGCGACGACCATCCGCTGGCGCGCCGCCGCTCGCTGACCTGGGCGCAGATCCAGCCCTATCCGCTGATCTTCTCCGGCGACGTCAACGGCAACCGCGCCGTGCTCGATAGCTACCTGGGCAGCAAGAGCCTGAACCTGACGCTGCACTTTCAGTACGAAGTGCAGCGCAGCTCCACCGCCGTCGGCCTGGTGGCGTCCGGCATCTCGGCCGCCATCGTGCCCAATCTCGGCATACAGAAAGGCAGCTACCCGCGCCTGCGCATCATCAAGCTGAAAGAGCCGGTGATCTCGCGCCAGCTGGCGCTGATCACACGCAAGGCCGGCCACCTGTCGCCGGCGGCGCAGGCGCTGTACGACATGATCCTCCGCGCCAAATGAAAAAATCCCGCCCGGCGCGAACGCGGGGCGGGATCTGTTGAAACCGGAGACGCTTAAACCACCGCGCCGTCCGTTTCGTCTTTTTCCTTGATCGGCTTGATCAGGTCTTCGCGCTTCACGCCCAGCCACATGGCCACGGCGGCGGCGACGAACACCGACGAGTAGATACCGAAGCAGATACCGATGGTCAGCGCCATCGCGAAGTAGTGCAGCGTCGGACCGCCCAGGAACAGCATCGACAGCACCATCATCTGCGTGCAACCGTGGGTGATGATGGTACGCGAGATGGTCGAGGTGATCGCGTTGTCGATCACTTCATGCACCGACGCCTTGCGCTGCTTGCGGAAGTTTTCGCGGATACGGTCGAAGATAACCACCGACTCGTTGACCGAGTAACCCAGCACCGCCAGCACGCCGGCCAGCACCGTCAGCGAGAATTCCCACTGGAAGAAGGCGAAGAAGCCCAGGATGATCACCACGTCGTGCAAGTTGGCGATGATCGCGGCGACCGCGAATTTCCATTCGAAGCGCACGGCCAGGTAGATCATCACACCGATGATCACCATCACCAGCGCGTTCAGGCCGTTCTGGGTCAGCTCATCGCCGACCTGCGGGCCGACGAATTCCACCTTCTGCAACGCCACCAGCTCGCCGCCGGCGGTGTCGGAGCAGGATTGCTTGACCACGTGCTCGCCCTTGGCGGTCACGGTGTCGATCTGCTTCATGGCGCCGGTTTCGGCCTTGCACAGCGCGTCGAACACCAGCGCCGATGCATCCTTGGAGCTGACGTTCTTCACCACCGGCAGACGCAGCATCACGTCGTGCGCGGTGCCGAAGCCGGTGGCTTCAGGCTGTTCGTAGCCGATGGTCTCCAGCGTGTGGCGTATCTTTTCCAGATTCGCCGCCTGCTGGTATTTCAGCTCCATCACGGTGCCGCCGGTGAACTCCACCGACAGATGCAGGCCACGGTGGAACAGGAAGAACACGGCCGCCACGAAGGTCAACGCCGAAACGACGTTGAACACCAGCGCGTGGCGCATGAACGGTATGTCTTTTTTGATGCGGAAAAATTCCATGTCGTGAGCCTCTAGTTATTTCGTCTGGCCAGGCACCCAGACGGTGCCGATAGCGATCGATTGCAGCTTCTTCTTGCGGCCGTACCAGAGGTTGACCACGCCGCGCGAGATGAACACGGCGGAGAACATCGACGTCAGGATACCCAGCGTGTGCACCACGGCGAAGCCGCGGATCGGACCGGAGCCGAACACCCACAGCGCCACGCCGACGATCAGCGTCGTCACGTTGGAGTCGATGATGGTGGCCCACGCGCGGTCGAAGCCGGCGGCGATCGCGCCTTGCGGCGTGGCGCCGGCGCGCAGCTCTTCACGGATACGCTCGTTGATCAGCACGTTCGAGTCGATCGCCATACCCAGCGCCAGCGCGATAGCGGCCATGCCCGGCAGAGTCAGCGTCGCCTGCATGAGCGACAGCAGCGCCACCAGCAGCAGCAGGTTGCAGGCCAGCGCCAGCACGCTGAAGAAGCCGAACATCATGTAGTAGAAGATCATGAAGATCGCGATCGCGGCGAAGCCGTACATCGTCGAGTGCAGACCTTTGTTGATGTTCTCGGCGCCCAGTTGCGGTCCGATGGTGCGTTCCTCGATCACTTCCATCGGCGCGGCCAGCGCGCCGGAGCGCAGCAGCAGCGCCAGTTCGTTCGAGTTCTCGGCGTTGCCCATGCCGGTGATCTGGAAGCGGCTACCCAGTTCGCTCTGGATGGTGGCGACCGACAGCACTTCCGGCTTGCCTTTTTCCTTCAACACGATGGCCATCTTCTTGCCCACGCGTTCGCGGGTGGCGTCGCGCATGCGGCGGCCGCCGTCGCCGTTCAGGTCGATGCTGACGGCAGGCTGGTTGTTCTGGTCCATGCTGGCGGTGGCGCTGGAGATGTAATCGCCGGTCAGCACCACGTCCTTGGTCAATACGACCGGCACGCCTTTGCCGACGGTGAACAGCTCCGAGTTGAACGGAATCGCCGCCGACAGTTCGGTGCCCGGGGTGACCGATTCGTCGACCATGCGCACTTCCAGCGTCGCGGTGCGGCCGATCACGGCGCGCGCGCGCGCCACGTCCTGCACGCCCGGCAGCTGGACCACGATGCGGTCAGGGCCTTGCTGCTGGATGATCGGTTCGGCCACGCCCAGTTCATTCACACGCTTCGACAGCGTGGAGATGTTCTGCTTGACGCCGTCGTCGATGGTTTGCTTCAGCGCGGCCGGTTTCAGGCTGACCACGGTTTTCAGCGCGTCGCCGCTTCCGGAGTCGGTGAACAGCAGGTCGGCCAGCTGGCCGGACAATACATCCTTGGCTTTCTGGCGCGTGGCTTCGTCGCGGAATTTGATTTCGACGGTGTCGCCGACCAGATCGATACCGGCGTGACGCACATTCTTGTCGCGCAGCGAGCTGCGGGCCGCGGCCTGGATACCCTGGACGCGCTTGGTCAGCACCGCCTTGGCGTCGACCTGCATCAGGAAGTGCACGCCGCCGCGCAAGTCGAGGCCGAGGTACATCGGCAGCGCGTGCAGGCTTTGCATCCATTTAGGAGTGTCCGATTGCAGGTTCAGCGCGACCAGGTAGGTCGGATCGGTCGGATCGGTGTTCAGGCCTTTTTCCAGCACCGACTTGGCGCGGAACTGGATGTCGGGGGTGGCGAAGCGGGCGCGCACGGACGCATAGGTGCCGGTGCCGTCGAAAGCGATGCCGTTGTTGGCGATGCCTTCCTTGGTCAGCACGTCGGCCACCTTGGCCGCCATGTCGGACGTCATCTTGACCGTCGACTTGCCGCTCGTGACCTGCACCGCCGGCGATTCGCCGAAGTAGTTAGGCGCGGTAAACAGCGCGCCCAGCAGGATGGCCACGGCGATAAGGATGTATTTCCAGACTGGATAGCGATTCATATTGTTCTAGCGTTCGATAGCAGACGTCGGAGGGCCCGCGCGGACGCGGGCCGGCGGGATTACAGCGTCTTCAGCGTGCCTTTAGGCAACACCATGGTGATCGCGCTCTTTTGAACCACCAGTTCCGTGCCGGTGGAGATTTCCAGCGTGATGTAGGCGTCGGCGATCTTCGAGATCTTGCCCAGAACGCCGCCGGCGGTGACCACTTCGTCGCCCTTGGCCAGCGCTTCCATCATGGCTTTTTGTTCCTTGGCGCGTTTTTGCTGAGGACGGATCATCAGGAAATACATCGCCACGAACATCAGAATCAGGAAACCATACTGGCCCAGGAAACCGCCGGCGCCGCCGAGCGATTCGAGTGGATTGGATTGGGCATAAGCATTGGAAATGAACACGGGTGACTCCGATATATATATGTGTAGTTTGAAAAAACAGCGCTGTATTCTAGCACTGGCGGCAAGCCGTTAGGACATTTACACCCCACGTGCCCTCTCGGCGTGGAATTGCAAGGTCCAGGCGTGAAAACGGTCCTCGTCCAGCGCTTCGCGCATCTGGCGCATGATATCCAGGTAGTAATGCAGGTTGTGGATGGTGTTCAGGCGCGCGCCCAGGATTTCCTGGGTGCGGTTCAGATGGTGCAGGTAGGCGCGCGAGAAATTGCGGCAGGCGTAGCAGGAACAGGTGCTGTCCAGCGGTTCCTTGTCATCCTTGTAACGCGCGTTCTTGATCTTGACGTCGCCGAAGCGGGTGAAGATCCAGCCGTTGCGCGCGTTACGGGTCGGCATCACGCAATCGAACATGTCGATGCCGTTGGAGACGCCGGCCACCAGGTCTTCCGGCGTGCCGACGCCCATCAGGTAGTGCGGCTTGTCGGCCGGCAGGCGCGGGCCGACGTGGGCCAGCATGCGCATCATGTCTTCCTTCGGCTCGCCGACCGACAGGCCGCCGATGGCGACGCCCGGGAAATCGATCTCCTGCAGGCCAGCCAGCGACTCGTCGCGCAGGTTCTCGAACATGCCGCCCTGGACGATGCCGAACAGCGCGTTCGGGTTCTCGCCGCGATGGAACTCGTCGTGCGAGCGTTGCGCCCAGCGCAGCGACATGCGCATCGACTTGGCTGCTTCATCCAGCGTTGCCGGGCGGCCATCGATTTCGTACGGGGTGCATTCATCGAACTGCATGACGATGTCGGAGTTCAGCACGCGCTGGATCTGCATCGACACTTCCGGCGACAGGAACAGCTTGTCGCCGTTGATCGGCGAGTTGAAGTGGACGCCCTCTTCGGTGATCTTGCGCATCGCGCCCAGCGAAAACACCTGGAAGCCGCCGGAGTCGGTCAGGATAGGCTTGTCCCAGGCCATGAAGTCGTGCAGGCCGCCGAATTTGGACATCACATCGTTGCCCGGACGCAGCCACAGGTGGAAAGTGTTGCCCAGGATGATCTGCGCGCCGATTTCCTTCAATTCCAGCGGCGACATCGCCTTGACCGAACCATAGGTGCCGACCGGCATGAAGATCGGGGTCTGGACTACGCCGTGGTTCAGTTTCACTTCGCCGCGACGCGCCTTGGTCAGGCCGCTGGTATCGGTCTTGTGCAGTGTAAATTCGAGCATGCTTATTCCTTGTTTTGCGTCGTCAGCAACATGGCGTCGCCATAGCTGAAGAAGCGGTATTCATTGGCGATCGCATGGGCGTAGGCCTTGCGGATCTCTACAAAACCGGCGAACGCCGACACCAGCATCAGCAGCGTCGACTTCGGCAGGTGGAAATTGGTGATCAGCCGGGTCACCGTCTTGAACCGGTAGCCGGGCGTGATGAACAGTGCGGTATCGGCGCTGCCCGCCTCCAGCTGCCCGCTCTGCGACGCCGACTCCAGCGCGCGCAGGCTGGTGGTGCCGACCGCCACCACATCGCGGCCGGCGGCGCGGGTCCCGCGCACGGCGTCCACGGTTTCCTGCGGCATGGTGTACCACTCGGTGTGCATCTTGTGCTCGGCCAGCACCTCGTTGCGCACCGGCTGGAAGGTGCCGGCGCCGACGTGCAGCGTCACATAGGCGAAGTTGACGCCCTTGGCCTTCAGCTCCGCCAGCAGCTTCTCGTCGAAATGCAGGCCGGCGGTCGGCGCGGCCACCGCGCCGGGCACCTTGTTGAACACCGTCTGATAGCGCGTCTCGTCGAACGAATCGGCATCGTGCTCGATGTAGGGCGGCAGCGGCAGCCGGCCGTGCGCCTCGATCAGATCGAAGACGTCGGCATCGAAGTGCAGCGTGAAGAACTCGCCGGCGCGCTCGCCGACGGTGACGTCGAAGGCATCGGCCAGGCGGATCTTCACGCCCGGTCCCGGCGACTTGGAGGCGCGCACCTGGGCCAGCACGGTGCGGCTGTCCAGCACGCGCTCGACCAGCGCCTCGACCTTTCCGCCGCTGTCCTTGACGCCGAAGAAGCGCGCCTTCAGTACGCGGGTGTCGTTCATCACCAGCAGATCGCCGGCCTGCAGCAGGCCGACGATGTCGGCGAACTGGCGGTCGATGATGGTCGCGCCGTCCAGGTGCAGGAGGCGGGAGGCGCTGCGGTCCGGCAGCGGGAATTGCGCAATACGTTCCTGCGGCAAGTTAAAATCAAAATCGGAGAGCGAATACATGGCTAACTTCTAAATACTGTTTAAAAACCCAGTTGAGGGCCTAAAGCCTTACAATACCGGCGTTGTTGCCGTCGTTTAATCGCGGCCAACCCTCTATTTTACGCTAGTGCTCGAAAAACGCTCCAATATGCCCGTTTCCCCGCCGAAAACCGTCAAAAAGACCGTCAGTCCCGAAGCCAAGCTGGCCAAGCTCGGGCTGCACACGGACATGGACCTGGTGTTGCACCTGCCGATGCGCTACGAGGATGAGACGCAAGTCATCACCATCGAGGAAGCGCGCCTGCACGGCGGCGACACCTCGCAGGTCGAGGGCGTGGTGATCAAGAACGAGATCAGCTACAAGCCACGCAAGCAATTGCTGGTGCACATCGCCGACGGGACCGGCGACTTGCAGCTGCGCTTCATGAACTTCTACGGCAGCCAGGTCAAACAGTTGGCCGAAGGCACGCGGGTGCGCGCGCGCGGCGAACTGAAACACGGCTTCTTCGGCGCCGAGATGGTGCACCCGGCCTACAAGGTGGTCAACGAAGGCGCGCCGTTGCCGACTTCATTGACGCCGGTGTATCCGGCCGGCGAAGGCCTGTCGCAGCCGATACTGCGACGCGCCATCGGCGACGCCATGAAGCGGGTCGACTGGACCGACACCTTGCCGGCCGAGCTGCGCGAGTCCATGCAGCTGTCCGACTTCGAACCGGCGGTGCGGCTGCTGCACTACCCGCCGCAACAGGTCGACGAACACGCGCTGGCCGACCGCTCGCATCCGGCGTGGACGCGCGTGAAGTTCGACGAGCTGCTGGCGCAGCAGCTGTCGCTGAAGCGCGCGCAGCGTGCGCGGCGCTCCAAGGGCGCGGCGGCGCTGAAGGTGGTGGGCGCGCTGTCGGAGCAGTTCCAGGCCGCGCTGCCGTTCAAGCTGACCGGCGCGCAGCAGCGCGTGCTCAACGAAATCCGCGCCGACCTGCGCCACCCGTATCCGATGCAGCGGCTGTTGCAGGGCGACGTCGGCAGCGGCAAGACCGTGGTGTCGGCGCTGGCGGCCGCGCAAGCGATCGACAGCGGCTTCCAGGCCGCGCTGATGGCGCCGACCGAAATCCTCGCCGACCAGCACTTCCGCAAGATCGCCGCGTGGATGGAGCCCTTGGGCGTCAAGGTCGCGTGGCTGACCGGCAGCTTGAAGAAAAAGGACAAGCTGGCCGCCTACGCGATGATCGAGTCTGGCGAAGCGCGGCTGGTGATCGGCACCCACGCGCTGATTCAGGAAGCGGTGATCTTCGCCAACCTGGGGCTGGTGATCGTCGACGAGCAGCACCGCTTCGGTGTCGGCCAGCGCCTCACCTTGCGCAACAAGGGCAATGAAGGCGCGACGCCGCACCAGTTAATGATGTCGGCCACGCCGATCCCGCGCACGCTGGCGATGACCTACTACGCCGATCTGGAAGTATCGGTGATCGACGAGCTGCCGCCAGGCCGCACACCGATCGTCACGCGCGCCATCGACCAGAACCGGCGCGACGAAGTGATCGAACGCGTGCACGCGGCCGCGCTGGAAGGCAAGCAGATTTACTGGGTCTGCCCGTTGATCGAAGAATCGGAAGCGCTGCAACTGCAAACCGCGACCGACACCCACGCGCTGCTGGCCGAAGCCCTGCCCGACCTGAACGTCGGCCTGGTGCACGGCCGCCTCAAGCCGGCGGAAAAGCAAGCGGTGATGGATGCCTTCAGCGCCAACGAGATGCAGGTGCTGGTTGCCACCACGGTGATCGAGGTCGGCGTCGACGTGCCGAATGCATCGCTGATGGTGATCGAGCACGCGGAGCGTTTCGGTTTATCGCAGCTGCACCAGCTGCGCGGCCGTGTGGGCCGGGGCTCGGCGGCCAGCGTGTGCCTGCTGCTGTATCAAAGCCCGTTGGGCGGCGTCGCCAAGCAGCGCCTGATGACGATGCGCGAAACCACCGACGGTTTCGAAATCGCTCGCCGCGACCTGGAGATACGCGGCCCCGGCGAATTCCTCGGCGCGCGCCAATCGGGCCAGGCGATGTTGCGCTTCGCCGATCTGGAAACGGACGGCTGGCTGGTCGACCAGGCGCGCGACGTCGCCCACGACCTGCTGCACGCCGACAGCCCGGAAAAAGCCGCCACCGTCGAAGCCCACCTCGCCCGCTGGCTCGGCGGAAGAGAAGAATTCCTCAAAGTCTAAAACCGTCATTCCCGCGCAGGCGGGAATCCATAGAACATAGCCACAGCCGCATGCCCACGCATACTCAGCATGGATTCCCGCTTTCGCGGGAATGACGGGGTGCTAGAAACACATATAGAAGCGGTTGGCCAGATCGACCAGGAAGTCCGGCCGCAGATACGCCGCGAACACCAGCGCCAGCACCACGGCGCCGGCGGCTCGCAGCAGCCAGGTCTTCATCATCACGCCGCCTTCAACTCGCCGCGCACCAGCGCGCGTTCGTTGATCGGCAGGTTCACCAGCGCCGCCATCACGCCCAGCGCGATCGCGATGCCCCAGACGATGTCGTAGCTACCCTGCTTCGCATACAGATACCCGCCCAGCCACACGCCGAGGAAGCTGCCCAGCTGGTGCGAAAAGAACACGATCCCCGCCAGCATCGACATGTGCTTGACGCCGAACACGCCAGCGATGATCCCATTCGTCAGCGGCACCGTCGACAACCACAACACCCCCATCGCCGCCGCGAACACATAGACCGAGAACGGCGTCAACGGCGCCAGCAGGAACAGGCTGATAACCACCGCGCGCGAGATGTAGATCGACGACAGCAAGTAACGCTTGGGCAGGCGCCCACCCAGCTTGCCCGCATAGTACGAGCCGAAGATATTGAACAATCCGATCAGCGCCAGCGCCATCACCGCGACGCCCGGATTGGCGATGCCCTTGTCCTTGAGGTAGGCCGGCAGGTGCACGCCGATGAACACCACCTGGAAGCCGCAGACGAAATAGCCGGCCACCAGCAGCAGGAAGGACCGGTTGCCCAGCGCCTCGCCGGCCGCCTCGCGGATGCTCTGCTGCGGACCATGCCCATGCTCGACCGCCGGCTCGCGCAGGTAGAATGACATCGGCACCATCAACAGCACGATCAAGCCGCCCAGCAGGAAGAAGGCGTGCTGCCAGCCGACCGCCGAGATCAGCTGCTGCTCGACCGGCATCATCATGAACTGGCCGAACGAGCTGGCGGCGCCGGAGATGCCGAACGCCCACGACCGCTTCTCGGCCGGCGCGACGCGGCCGATGATGCCGCTGACCGCGCCGAACGCGGTGCACGCCAGGCCGATGCCGATGAAGATCCCGGAGCCGATCACGAACAGCGTCGGATTGGTCATCGTCGCCATCCACACCAGCCCGATCGCGTAGCTGACCGCGCCGACCAGCACCACGCGCATGGTGCCGTAGCGGTCCGCCGCCATGCCGGCGAACGGGCCGACCGCGCCCCACAATAGATTCTGCATCGCCTGCGCCAGCGAGTAGGTTTCGCGCGTCCAGCCGTTGGCGCTGGAGATGGGCTGCATCCAGAAGCCGAAGCCGTGGCGCACGCCCATCGCCAGCGTCAGGACGACGCCGGTGGCGAGCAACACGGTTTTCAAAGAAGGCGCGCGGTTGGCGACGAACATGCTGTATCCCCGGTTGTTAAAATATTATCCGACGATTTTACCCAGTTCCGGCCACCCGCGCTTGGCGGATTACTCGTCGGCGCTGTAGCGCAGGCCGATCTGCGAGCGGATCTCATCCAGCGTGCCCATGATGGACAGCGTCTCCTCGTGCGGCATCACCGGGCTTTCGATCAGGCCGGCGCGGATGCAGCGGCCGACTTCCTGCGCCTCATGCGTGTAGCCGTTGCCGCTGCGCGGCAGGTTCAGCGTGCGCTCGTCGCGCGCGGCGCCGTTCACCACCGTGACGGTGATGGTCTCGGTGTTGTGGAAGCGGTCGTGCAGGCGCACGAAGCCCTTGGTGCCGGAAATCGTCAGCTCGGTCGGCGTGCGCGAACGCAGGCTGCAGGCGCACGACGATACGCCGCCGCCCTCATGTGACAGCGTGAACGCGGTCTGCATGTCGACGCCGGTCGGCGCCATCTCGGCCTGCGCCTTCACCGCCGTCACCGGGCCGAGGAAGAACGACGACATCGACAACGGATAAATGCCCAGGTCCAGCAGCGCGCCGCCGCCCAGCTCCGGCGCGAACAAACGGTGCTCGGGACCGGCGTCCGACGTGAAGCCGAAATCGGCGGTGACGTTGGCCGGCACGCCGATCTCGCCGCTGTCGACGATGCGCTTGGCTTCGACCACGGCCGGCATGAAGCGGGTCCACATCGCCTCCATGACGAACAGCTTCTTCGCGCGCGCCAGGTTGATGATGTCCTCGGCCTGGCGGCGGTTCATGGTAAACGACTTCTCCACCAGCACCGCCTTGCCGCCGTTGAGGCACATCAGCGCGTTCTCGTGGTGCATCGGGTGCGGCGTGCCGATATAGATCACATCCACTTCAGGATCGTCGGCCAGCGCCTGGTAGCTGCCGTGGAAACGCTCGGCGCCGTACTCCTGGCCGAACTTGGTAGCGCTATCTACAGTGCGCGAAGCAACAGCGGCCAGTTTTGCATCGGGCGTGTCGCGCAATGCCTCGGCGAAGGCCTTGGCGATCTTGCCGGTGCCCAGAATACCCCAGCGAATTACCTGCGTCATGGCATGCTCTTTCTGCCGCGTCGGCGGCGAATTGGTTGAAGTCGAAGTGGCTATTTTACTGCGGCGGTGCGCTTGGGGCGGAACACCGTTGCGTCGAGATAGAAATCGTCGTCCTGCTCCGGCCACCAGCCCGGCACACCCAGCACCTGCATCGGCGTGAAGTCGGCGGTGCTCAGGCCTTGCGCGGCCAGCTCGCCGGCGACTTGCTCGTCCAGCCAGGCGCGGCGCGCGTCGTGGTCCATCGCGAAGAAGTCGTCGCCGGCCACCACCACGCGGGTGTGCGCGGTGATCGCCTTGCGCGGCGCGACCAGTTTTTCCATCAGCGCGTGGCCGAACAGCCAGACCTGCGCATCGGGACCGAAGCTGGCGCGCATGCCGATGAAGGCTTGATGCCATTGATGATCGCGCAGCGCCCCGGTCAGCGCGTGGCCGGCGGCGCAGTCGCGCACCACCAGCAGCGCCGCGTTCTCGTCGAAGATGGTGGCGCCGTCACGCGCGGGGCCGCGCGATTTGCCGACGCCGTCGAGCGCGATCTGCGCCGCCTGCAAGGCGTTCAGCTGCACCTTGATGCGCGGGAAGCTGAGCCATACCAGGCCGTTGAAGAAGTCGTGCAGATTGTCGCGGGTGGGTACGCCACCCGTGGCGCCGATGAAGGCTTCATAGGCCGTGCCCTCGGGCAGCGCCTCCTGTGGCACGAAGGACAGCGGCAGGTCTTGGTGATTGCGCAGGCCGAGCGCGGCGGCCTGCCTGCTGAACTCATCGCGGAAGTGCGCATCCGCCGACAGCCGGTCCGCCGCGGTCCGCACGGACTCGTACCACGGGCGCGACCAGTCTATCGTTTGCAGCACTGCTTATACCATTTTCCAGTTGATGGTTTCGCCGGCGTTGAGCGGCACCACCTGCTGGTCAGCGAGCGGCAGGGTCGCCGGCAGCGTCCATTGCTCGCGCTTGAGGGTGATGGTGCCCTCGTTGCGCGGCAGGTTGTAGAAGGCCGGGCCGTTGAAGCTGGCGAAGGCTTCCAGCTTGTCCAGCGCGCCGGCGCGTTCGAAGGCTTCGGCGTACAGCTCCATCGCGTGCAGCGCGGTATAGCAACCGGCGCAGCCGCAGGCGGTTTCCTTGGCGCCCTGCGCGTGCGGCGCGGAGTCGGTGCCGAGGAAGAAGCGCTCGTCGCCGCTGGTGGCGGCGGTGACCAGCGCCAGGCGGTGTTCTTCGCGCTTCAGCACCGGCAGGCAGTAGTAGTGCGGACGGATGCCGCCCTTGAAGATGTCGTTGCGGTTGTAGAGCAGGTGATGCGCGGTGATGGTCGCGGCGATCGGGCCTTCGGCTTCCGCCACGTACTGCGCGGCGTCCTTGGTGGTGATGTGTTCGAAGACGATGTTCAGCGCCGGGAAGTCGCGGCGCAGCGGGCGCATCACGCGCTCGATGAAGACGGCTTCGCGGTCGAACAGATCGATGTCCTGGTCGGTGACTTCGCCGTGAACCAGGAAAGGCATGCCGACTTCCTGCATCATCTCCAGCGTCTTGTAGCAGTTGGACAGGTCGGTGACGCCGGCGTCCGAGTTGGTGGTGGCGCCGGCCGGGTACAGCTTGACCGCGTGCACGATGCCGCTTTCCTGAGCGCGCAGGATCTCGTCCGGCGGCGTGTTGTTGGTCAGGTAGAGCGTCATCAGCGGCTCGAACTGCATGCCAGCCGGCAGCGCGGCCATGATGCGGTCGCGGTAGGCGACGGCGGCGGCGGTGGTGGTGACCGGCGGCTTCAGATTCGGCATCACGATGGCGCGGGCGAACTGGCGCGCGCTGTGCGGAAGCACGCTGGCCAGCGTCGCGCCGTCGCGCAGGTGCAGGTGCCAGTCGTCGGGGCGGGCGATGGTGATGCTGTCGGGAGTTGGTTCGATGTCGGACATGGCGGCGGGCTCTCAAAGGTCGAATACCGGCATTTTACCCGTTTGCGCCGCTCGCTTGACAGCTCGTACGCGAAAGCGTACGTTTAATGATTATTCCCAAGGAGTCGTTATGGACACCATCTCTGCCAGCGACGCGCGCGCGCAACTATATAACCTGATCGATGAAACAGCGGCAAGCCACATCCCGGTCACCATCACCGGCAAGCGTAACAACGCCGTTCTTGTGTCTGCAGAAGATTGGGCTGCGATCCAGGAGACCTTGTATTTGTTGTCCGTCCCTGGAATGCGTGAGTCCATACAGGCCGCACGTGCCGAGCCGCCAGGCAGCGGCGACAAGGAATTAAGCTGGTGAGCTGGACGCTGGAATATTCGCGCCACGCACAGAAAGACTCAAAGAAACTGGCGACGGCCGGCCTGCAAGAACAAGCGCAGGCACTGCTCGACGTTCTGGCGAACGATCCTTTCGCACGCCCGCCGCCATTTGAAAAACTGGTTGGCGATTTGGCGGGCACTTACTCGCGCAGGATCAACATACATCACCGTCTCGTCTACGAGATATTCCCGGAACAACATATCGTCCGCATCCTGCGCATGTGGTCACATTACGAGTAGTTACGGCGCGGTGGTCTGCGCTGCCCAGGCTTTGGTTTCGGCCAGCATCTTGTCGAGGCGTTCGCGGTCGTAGACCTGGCCTCGGCTGACGACGGTGCGGATCTTGCGCGTGGCGGCAATGTCTTGCAACGGGTTCGCGTCCAGCACCAGCAGGTCGGCCGACTTGCCGGCTTCCAGGCTGCCGTAGCGATCCAGCTTGCCCAGGAAGCGCGGGCCGTTCACCACCGCCGTCTGCAAGGCCTGCTCCGGCGTCAAGCCGTAGCGTACGTACAAGCCGATTTCATCATGCAGCGCCTGCCCCGGATAATCGTAGGAATTCAAAAAACCCGCGTCCGTGCCGGCGATGATGCTGACGCCTTCCGCCGCCAGGATCGGCAGCAGCGACGCGGATTTCTCGAACACCGCCTTGCGCTGCGCGATCGCCGCAGCGTCGTCCTGCGCCGCGCGCTGCACGCGCCATTCGTAGGTCGCACGCAGACCCTTGCCGATGTACTGCAACGCCGCATCCTTCGAATGATCATCGACATCCAGATAGGCCACCACGCGCGACACCGACAAGGTCGGCACCACCGCCGTCCCCTTGGAAGCCATATAGCGGAACGACGCGCGCGCGGTCGCCTCGTCGTAGCTGGCCAGGCTTTGCTTCATCGCCTCCTTGCCGGTCAGCGTGCCGGCCGCCACCTGCGCGGTCAGTTCCTTTTCCTTCGGCGTCGAAGCGCGCAGCAGATACGATTGATGCTCCACCGTACCCAGGCCCGCGTCGAACATCTGCGCCAGCGTCAGCTGCACCGGAATGTGTCCCGAGGTGCGCATGCCGCGTTCCTTCGCCTGGCGCAGCGCCTCCAGATAGATTTCCGGCTTCAACGTGTTCTCGGTGATCTTGACGAAGTCCACCTTCTGCGCCTGCAAGCCATCGAGCGCCTTGCTCACCTCTTCCGGCGTACCGACTTCGATGGTGCCCTTCCACAGCGGCTTGTAGCCTTCCAGCTTGGCGCCGGAAGTGAAGATGGTCGGCCCCTCCAGCTGGCCGGCCTTGATCTGGTCGCGCCATTGCAGCACCGTGTCCGGAAGATCGCCGGCGCAATCGCGCACGGTGGTGATGCCGTTGGCGAGGTACAGCGCCAGCAGATGCTTGTTTTCTTCGATCAGCGCAGGACCGCCGCCGAAGTGCACGTGCGTATCCCACAGGCCCGGCATCAGATATTTTCCCGGCAGGCGGATGGTCTTCTTCGCCGCGTAGTCGGAAAGCTTGCGGTCGTCGACCACGGCGATGATGGTGTCGCCCTTGAGCACCACGGAATGGCCCTTGACGGCCTTGCCGCCGGCGACATCGATCAGCGTCGCTTGCGTCAGCACCAGGTCGGCGGCGATTTTATCGGCGGCGTGCGCGCTGTTGAGCAGTCCCAGCGCCAGCATCGCACCGGCTATTTTTTTCATGGTTGGCATGCGTGTCCCCTCTAAGAAGCGGGTACTTTATCAGAGACTAGCGCACGATGGCGACACGCTTTTGCAACTGCCGCGCCATCCAGGACAACAGACAGCACAACACAAAGTAAACCAGTGCCACAAAGGTGTACATTTCCACAAGCCGTCCGTCGCGCTGCGCCACTTTGCTCGCGGCGCCGACGAAATCCGGCACCGACAGCACGTACACCAGCGACACATCCTGGAACAGCACGATGGTCTGTGTCAGCAGCACCGGCAGCATGTTGCGGAACGCCTGCGGCAGCACGATGCGGCCCATCACCTGCCAGTAGTTCAGCCCCAGCGCCTGCGCCGCCAGCACCTGCCCGCGCGGGATCGCCTGGATCCCGCCGCGCATGATCTCGCAGTAGTAGGCCGCCTGGAACAAGGTGAAGGTGATCAGCGCCGACCAGAACGTGCCGACCTTGACCGGCTCGTGCGCGCCGATCACCCACGCCGCCAGATACGGCACCAGAAAATAAAACCAGAAGATCACCAGCACCAGCGGCACCGCGCGGATCAGGTTGACGTAGGCGGCCGCCGCCAGCGCCAGCGGCTTGAAGCTCGACATGCGGCCCAGCGCCAGCAGCGTCCCGAGCGCCACGCCGCCGAGCATCGCCAGCAGCGTCAGCTCCAGCGTGAACGCCATCCCGACCTTGAACAGGTAGACCCACGAGCGGCCGATGACGTCGAAGTCGAAATGCGCGAACATCACCGCGCTCCCAATGTGCCCGGCAGCGCCAGCCGCCGCTCCAGCAGGCGCATGGCGGTGATCACCGCCAGGTTGACCAGCACATAGATCAGCGTGGCCGCCGAAAACGCCTCAAACACCTGGAACGAAAACTCCTGGATCGCCCGCGCGCTGGCGGTCAGTTCCATCAGGCCGATGGTCAGCGCGACCGAACTGTTCTTGATGATGTTGAGGAATTCGCTGGTCAGCGGCGGCAGGATGATGCGCAGCGCCAGCGGCAGCAGTACGAAGCGATAGGTCTGCGGCAGGTCCAGTCCCAGCGCCAGCGCCGCGAGCCGCTGCCCGCCGGCCAGCGCCTGGATGCCGGCCGTGACCTGCACCGCCACGCGCGCCGAGGTGAAGAAGCCGAGACAGACCACTGCCGTGACGAAGGGCGCATTCGGCAGCGCCTTCAGCCACGCGCCTGCCGCCGCCGGCAGCAGTTCCGGCACGACGAAGAACCACAGGAACATCTGCACCAGCAGCGGCACGTTGCGGAACAACTCGACATAGGCGGTGCCGACCAGCGCCAGCCAGCGCGCCGGCAGCGTGCGCAACGCGCCCACCGCGAAGCCCAGCGCCAGCGCCATCCCCCAGCCGGCCAGCGACGTCGCCAGCGTCCAGGCGAGGCCGGACAGCAGCGTGTCCCAATAGGTATGCACGCCGTCCGGCGACAGCTCGCCGAAAATGCGCCAGTTCCAGTTATAGTTCATCGCGCGGCGGCGGGGCTGGCGGAATACGCGGCGGGGTCCGGCGAATCGGTGGGCTTGGCGATGACGGCCTTGAGCTGCGCCGACATCGGGAAGTTCAGGTTGATGCTCTTCGGCGGGATCGGACTTTGGAACCACTTGCGGTAAATTTGCTCGAACTCGGCGGACTGGTACACCTGCACCAGCGCCGCATCCACCACCGCCTTGAAAGCCGGATCGCCGCGCCGCATCATGATGCCGTAGGGCTCGACCGACAAGGCCTCCTTGCCGATCACGAAGTCGGCGGGATTGCGTGCGCCGGCGACCTGGCTGGCCAGCAGGATGTCGTCATTGGCCTCGGCGGCGGCGCGGCCGGTCTCCATCATCAGGAACGATTCGGGGTGATCCTTGCCGACCACGATGGTCATGCCCAGCTTGCGCTCGGCGTTCAACATCGTCATCTGCTTGAGGGTGGTGGTGCCGGCGGTGGCGACCAGGGTCTTGCCCTTCATGTCGGCCAAGCTGTTGATGTTGGCGGATTTCTTCGACAGCAGCCGGCTGCCGATCACGAACATGGTGGGCGCGAACGCCACCTGCTTCTGCCGCTCGGCGTTGTTGGTGGTGGAGCCGCATTCGAGGTCGATGGTGCCGTTGGCCATCAGCGGGATGCGGTTGGCCGAGGTGACCGGATTCATCACCACCCGCACCGCCATGCCGAGGTGCTTCTGCACCGCCTCCACGATCTTGGTGCACAGGTCGACCGAGTAGCCCTGGTACTGCTGCTGGTCGTCGAGGTAGGAGAAGGGAATCGAGCCGTCGCGCACGCCGAGCATGATGGTGCCGGTGCGCTTGATCTTGGCCAGCGTGCCGCCGGCCTGCTGCGCCGTGGCCTGGCCGGCGAGGCAAGCCAGGAACATGACGATGAGTACTCGCGGTAATGACATGATTCCTCCCTAAGCAGAAACGATGCACCGAGCGCCAGCCTGCTACATTTAGTGGATGATCCTCGCCAGGAAATCGCGCGCGCGCTCGGAACGCGGCGCACCGAAGAATTCATCCTTGCCGCAGTCTTCCAGGATGCGGCCCTTGTCCATGAACACCACCCGGTTGGCGACTTTCTTGGCGAAGCCCATTTCGTGCGTCACCACCATCATGGTCATGCCCTCTTGCGCCAGGCCGACCATCACGTCCAGCACCTCGTTGATCATCTCCGGATCCAGCGCCGACGTCGGTTCGTCGAACAGCATCGCGATCGGATCCATCGCCAGCGCGCGGGCGATCGCCACCCTTTGCTGCTGGCCGCCGGACAGCTGGTTCGGATACTTGTCCTGCTGCGCGAGCAGGCCGACCCGGTCCAGGTACTGCAAGCCGCGCGCATTGGCCTCGTCCTCGCTGCGGCCCAGCACCTTGATCTGGCCCAGCGTCAGGTTCTGCCGCACCGACAGATGCGGGAACAGCTCGAAATTCTGGAACACCATGCCGATCCGCGCCCGCAGCTTGGGCAAATCCGTGCCCTTGGCGCCGACCGAGACGCCGTCGACCAGAATCTCGCCCTCCTGGAACGGCTCCAGGCCGTTGACGGTCTTGATCAAGGTTGATTTGCCCGAGCCGGACGGTCCGCAAATCACCATCACGTCGCCTTTGGCCACGCTAGTGTTGCAATCCGCCAAAACCTGGAATTGGCCATACCATTTATTAAGATTTTTTATCGCGATCATATATACTGCGGAACTTGCTTAATGTTTCATCAGTTATCAGTTTACCAGCGTCCGAAGAGACACTACCACGGGAATTCAGAATATGCAGAAAAAAAGCCGACTGACCACTTACATCCTCCTGGGCCTGGGGCTGGGTATTATTACCGGTTATTTCGCCCATGACCACTTGGCCAATCCCCTCGGCTTTGCAGACACCCTCTCACTTGTCACCACGCTGTTCCTGCGGCTGATCAAGATGATCATCGCGCCGCTGGTGTTCTCGACCCTGGTGGTCGGTATCGCCCGCATGGGCGACGCCTCGGAAGTCGGCCGCATCGGCATCAAGACGCTGGGCTGGTTCTTCCTGGCCTCGATCATGTCGCTGACCCTGGGCCTGATCCTGGTCAACCTGTTCCGTCCCGGCGACGCGCTGCTGGGCCACATGGCCGCCACCGCCGCCAAGGCCGACCTGGCCACCTCCAGCCTGTCGCTGAAGGACTTCGTCACCCACCTGGTGCCGTCGTCCATCGTCGACGGCATGGCCAAGAACGAGATCCTGCAAATCGTGATCTTCTCGCTGTTCTTCGGCTCGGCCGCCGCGGCGATCGGCCCCAAGGCCAACGTGCTGGTCGAAGCGCTGGACGGTGTCGCACATGTGATGTTGAAGGTGACCGGTTACGTGATGAAGTTCGCGCCGTTCGCCGTGTTCGCGGCGGTGGCAGGCGTGATCGCCAAGAGCGGCCTGGGCGTGCTGTCGACCTACGGCGTGTTCATGGCCGAGTTCTACTTCGGCATCGCCCTGCTGTGGGCGCTGCTGATCTTCATCGGCTTCCTGTTCCTCAAAGGCCGCGTGTTCGACCTGATGAAAGAGATGCGCGGTCCGGCGCTGCTGGCCTTCTCCACCGCGTCGAGCGAAGCGGCGTATCCGAAGACGCTGGAAGGCCTGGAGCGTTTCGGCGTGCGCAACCGCATCGCCGCCTTCGTGCTGCCGATCGGCTATTCGTTCAACCTCGATGGTTCGATGATGTATTGCACCTTCGCCACCGTGTTCATCGCGCAGGCCTACGGCATCGAGATGTCGCTGGGCCAGCAGATGACCATGATGATGGTGCTGATGCTGACCTCCAAAGGCATGGCCGGCGTGCCGCGCGCCTCGCTGGTGGTGATCGCCGCGACGCTGAGCCAGTTCAACATTCCGGAAGCGGGCATGCTGCTGTTGCTGGGTATCGACCACTTCCTGGACATGGCGCGCTCCGCGACCAACGTCATCGGCAACGGCGTCGCCACCGCCGTGGTCGCCAAGTGGGAGGGCGAGCTGGTCGATCCGCTCAAGGTCGAGGAACTGGCGGAGGCGCCGCTGCCTTAACCGGCGCAGGCGCCACCCGCAATGCCGTTCAGTGCAGACTGAACGGCATTTTTTTATTGCGCTTTGGTGCTGACGTCCATGATCATGCGCGTCAACAGGTTCAGTCTTGGCGCGATGCTGTTCAGTTCGGCATACTCGTCCTCGGAGTGGATCGCGCCGCCGGCGATGCCGAAACCGTCGAGCACCGTCGCCCGATCCCCCCATCGTCAGCTTGAGCCCAAGCTCGCCGTAGATCGCTTGCGCCCGCGCCGCCAGCGCGTCGGTGCTCTTGGTCACGGGCATCGGCGCAATGCCGCGCGTCAGGCTGCTCTTGACCTCGGTTCCCGCGATCAGTTTGTTTTCGGACAGGCGCGCCATGTCTTTTTCTCTCGCTGCCGGTGCCGGAATCGATGTTGACCAGGCTTTCGAGCAGCTTCGGCAGCTCAGCCTTGACCGCGCCGGCGCGCTCATGCAAGTCCTTGTTTAACGGAGCCGCCGCCAAGCACGCTTTCTCGTTACAACCAGGTCCGCCGGCCCTGCGGCTTCGCGCCCATCTCCCGCAACCTGCGCCGCAGGCGGGCGTTGTCGATCAAGACCGACACCAGCGTCACCAAGACAATGACGCTGAAAGCCTCGCTGCCGAAAAACTTGAAAAACAGCGCCGCGCCACCCGCGCACAACACCCCGGCAATCAACAACATCAACCCATCTTTCATTTTCATCTCCCTGCGTGCAAGGCCCGACGCTTCTTATAAATCTCGGGATGACGCACCATGATGGCCGGCAGCCACGGGCGATGCAGATGATTCATCTGGGCGCTCAGCAGAACATCGGCGAGAGAAATTCCGCCCGCCAGACTACGCCCGGTAGCGACCGCGATACTGCCGATAACAGCGCCAGCATAGTAAGAGGCGCTCATCGCTCCAATAACTATCAATTTCTCGCTGCGAATCCCCGCACCGATCATCTCCGCCACCGTCACTTTCTTGCCGAATTTCTCGACCAGTCCAATAAACGTTGAAGCCGTTGCGATCGCCAATTGGGCGTTCCCAAAAAGACTTTCCGGCGCAGGCAAGCCTAAGGCATCCATATTTTCTTTGAAGTACTTGTAAAAGTCGGACATAGGACCTCCGCTAATGAATGTGTCACCGGAGGGTAGCCCGCGCGGCCATGATGCGCCTTGCGGAGGCTCATATCAAGCAAGCGGGGCCATTGGGTGGAATCGTTAGGGGGCTTGGCGGATTTCGTAATTGCGACCGGCCGGGGCTTGATGCACCATCTGGGCATAACGATGATCGGACGGAGACGATATGACCGCTTCACGGCGCACCGCGCTGAAGACTTTACTGGCCGGCGCCGCAGCGGCGCCGCAATTGGCGCACGCCGCGCACGCCGCCCCGAAATGGGGACGCGGCATCGAAGGCCAGCGCAAGGCCGACCTGGGCAACGGCACCTACCTCAACCCCATCCTCTCCGGCGACCACCCCGACCCCACCATCCTCAAGGACGGCGACGATTACTACATGACGTTTTCGTCCTTCCTGTCCTACCCGGGCGTCATCATCTGGCACTCGCGCGACCTGGTGAACTGGGCGCCGATCGGCCCCGCGTTGACCAAGCCGCTCGGCAGCGTCTGGGCCATGGACCTGATCAAGCACAACGGCTGCTACTTCATCTACATCCCCGCCGGCGACAGCATCCACGTCATCTGGGCCGACAACATCAAGGGACCATGGAGCGATCCGATCGACCTGCACATCGACGCCATCGATCCCGGCCACGCCGTCGGCGAGGACGGCAAGCGCTACCTGTTCGTCAACGGCGTGCGCCGCATCGGCCTGACCGACGACGGCCTGGCCACCGTCGGCAAACTGGAAAAGGTCTACGAACCATGGCGCTACCCCGCCGACTGGGTGGTCGAAATGTTCGCCCCCGAAGGCCCGAAGCTATTGCGCCGCAACGGCTGGTTCTACCTGGTGATGGCGGTCGGCGGCACCTCCGGCCCACCGACCAGCCACATGATCATCGCCGCCCGCTCGCGCTCCATCCACGGACCATGGGAGAACTGCCCGCAAAATCCGCTGGTGCGCACCAAGAGCGCCGAAGAACCGTGGTGGTCGCGCGGCCACGCCACGCTGGTCGAAGGCCCGGCCGGCGACTGGTGGATGGTCTACCACGGCTACGAGAACGGCTACCGTACGCTCGGCCGCCAGGCACTGCTCGAACCGATCGAGTGGACCGCCGACGGCTGGTTCAAAGCCAAGGGCGGCGACCTGTCGTCGCCGCTGCCGATGCCGAAAAAAGGCGTCGCCGGCCCGGCCGGTTTCGCCAAGTCGGACGACTTCACCACCGACAAATTCGGCGTGCAATGGAGCTTCTTCAATCCTGGACCGGACGAGATGAAACGCGCGCGCCTGGACCACGGCGCGATGACGATCGCCGGCAAAGGCAACTCGCCGTTCGACAGCTCGCCGCTGGCCTTCATCGTCGGCGACCGGAGCTACGAAGCCAGCGTCACGCTGCACATCAGCGGCGCCGGCCACGGCGGCCTGCTGCTGCACTACAACCAGAACATGTTCATCGGCGTCGGCTTCAGCGCCACGCATATGCTGACCTACAACTACGCACGGGAGCAAAGCTGGATGCGCGAAGCGGTGAAGGCGTCGAAGGTGCGCATCCGCGTCCGCAACGACAAGCACATCGTCACCTTCTTCTACGCGCTGGACGACGGCGCCTGGATCCAGCACCCGTGGCAGATGGAGACCTCGGGCATGCACCACAACGTCTTCGGCGGCTTCCTCAGCCTGCAGCCGGCGGTGTACAGCGCCGGCGAAGGCGCTGTACGCATGAGCGATTTCCAGTATCGCGCCCTGGTTTAAATCTGCTCGGCGTAAACCTTGACCAGCTCGTGCAGGAAGGTCCGGCCCTCCAGCAGCGACTGCACGCCGATGTACTCGTTCAGACCGTGGATATTGCCCAGGTCCGGCGTCAGGAAGATGCCGCTGATGCCGTAGGTCGGAATGCCGGCCGCGTTGAGGAACTGGCCGTCGGTGGCGCCGGACTGCAGGATCGGCATCACCGGCACGCCCGGCCACATCTTCGCGGTCTGCTTCTCGACCGGTTCCAGGATCGCCCTGGTCAGCTCCGGCGGCGCCGAATTCTCGCCGCGTATCTCCAGCGTCTCCACCTTCACCGCCGGATCGTTGATCGCGTTGGCCAGCGCCTGCCGCACCGTCTCCTGCGTCACGCCAGGGAAGATGCGGCAGTTGACGTTGGCGCGGGCGCGTTGCGGCAACGCGTTGGTGGCGTGGCCCGCGTCCAGCATGGTGGCGACGCAGGTCGTGTGCAGCATCGCCGCCCAGCTGGAATCGCTGGACGACACCAAGGCCACCGCCTTCTTATCGCCCGGATCCTTCACCACCGCCAGCATCGCATCGGCGATATCCTTGTGCCCCGCCGCCGCCTGGATCTTCGACATGCCTTTCAGGTAGCCACGGCTGCCGTCGGCCAGCTGGATCGGGAACTCAAACTCCTCGATCTTCTTCAGCGCACCGGCCAGGTGATAGATCGCGTTGTCCTTCACCGGACGCGAACTGTGGCCGCCGCGATTGGTCACTTCCAGCCGATAGTTCTGCGCCACCTTCTCGCCCGCCTGCACCGTCATCGAGACACGCTTGCCGGCCGCGTTCAACTCGCCGCCCGCGCCTTCGTTCAGCGCATAGCCGGCGTCGATCAGCTCACGACGGTTCTTGGTCAGCCACTCCGCGCCGTTGAAAGCGCCGGCGGTCTCCTCGCCGCAAGTCAGCGCCATCTTCAGCGTGTGGCGCGGCTTGTAGCCTTCCTGCTTGAAGCGCACCAGCGAGTCGGCCCAGATGGCCGCCTGCGCCTTGTCGTCCAGCGCGCCGCGCGCGAAGAACTTGCCGTCCTCCTCGATCAGCGTGAACGGATCGCGCACCCAGTCCTCGCGCTTGGCCTCGACCACATCGATGTGCGCCAGCAGCAGGATGGCTTTCGCCTTCGGATCGCGGCCCGGCAGGATGGCGACCAGGCCGCCCTCCTTCGGATGCGCCGGATCGGCGAAGGGGTGCAGGTCCGAGTCCGGGAAGCCGGCCGCCTTCAGCCGCGCGGCGATGCGCTCGGCGGCCAGCGTGCAGCTGCCCGCGGATAAGGTGGTGTTGGTCTCGACCAGCTCCTTGTAGAGGGCGCGGAATTGCTGTTCCGTCGGATCGGCGGCATAGGCGGTCTGCACGCAGGACATCAAGACGGTGACTGCACCCAGCACAAAACGAGACTTCATGGTCGGTTCCTTGTTCAAGTTTTAAACAGCATCCACGACATCGTCGGGCGACGACGCCAATTCTTCATCCGCCTTGGCCTGCTGGCGTTGCCACATCTGCGCATACAGCCCGTCCGCCGCCAGCAGCGACTGGTGCGTGCCGCGTTCGACGATGCGGCCGTGATCGAGCACGATGATCTGCTGCGCATCGGCCACCGTCGACAGGCGGTGCGCGATGACCATCGTGGTGCGGCTCTTGGCGATTTCCTTCAGCTGGGCCTGGATCGCCTGCTCCGCCTTGGAGTCCAGCGCCGACGTGGCCTCATCAAAGATCAGTATGGCAGGATTCTTCAGCAGCGTGCGGGCGATCGCCACCCGCTGCTTCTCGCCGCCGGACAGTTTGAGTCCGCGCTCGCCGACCATGGTCGCATAGCCGTCCGGCAGGCTGTCGATGAAATCGTGGATCGACGCGGCGCGCGCGACGGCGACGATCTCCTCGTGCGTGGCGCCCGGCTTGCCGTAGGCGATGTTGTATTCGATGGTGTCGTTGAACAGCACCGTATCCTGCGGCACGATGCCGATCGCGTGGCGCACCGAATCCTGCGTCAGCGAGCGCAGGTCCTGGCCATCGATGGTGATGCCGCCGGCGTTGACCTCATAGAAGCGGAACAGCAATCGCGACAAGGTCGACTTGCCCGAGCCGCTGTGGCCCACCACCGCCGTGGTGGTGCCCGGCGCGATGGTGAAATCGACGTCGAACAGGATCTGGCGCTTGGCTTCGTAGCTGAAGTCGACGTGGTTGAAGCGCACCTGCGCGCCGTGCGTGACCAGCGGCTGCGCTTCCGGCGCGTCGGCGATTTCCTTGTTCTGGTCCAGCAGCGCGAACAGCTTCTCCATGTCGGCCAGGCTTTGCTTGATTTCGCGGTAGATCACGCCGAGGAAGTTGAGCGGAATGTACAGCTGGATCATGAAGGAGTTGACCAGCACCAGATCGCCCAGCGTCATGCTGCCGTTCATGACGCCCAGCGTGGCGCGCCACAGGATCAGCGTGACGGCCACCGCAATGATCAGCGACTGTCCGGTGTTGAGCAGCGACAGCGATGTCTGCGATTTGACGGCGGCGCTTTCGTAGCTCTGCAAGCCCTGGTCGTAGCGCTTCGCCTCGTAGTCCTCGTTGCCGAAGTATTTGACGGTCTCGTAATTGATCAGCGAATCGATGGCCTTGGTATTGGCCTTCGAATCCAGCTCGTTCATGGTGCGGCGGAAGTGCGTGCGCCAGTTGGTGATGATGACCGTGAACGAGATGTACGACACCAGCGCCACGAAGGTGATCACCGAGAACCAGATGTCGTAGTGCGTGACCAGGTAACCCAGCACCAGCGCGATCTCCACCAGCGTCGGCAGGATGTTGAACAGCGTGTACGAGATCAGCGAACCGACCGCGCGCGTGCCGCGTTCGATATCGCGCGTCATGCCGCCGGTCTGGCGGTTGAGGTGGAAGCGCAGCGACAGCGCATGCAGATGGCGGAACACCTGCAAGGCGATGGTGCGCACCGCGCGCTGCGTCACGCGCGCGAACAGGAACTCGCGCAGCTCGGTGAACAGCGTGGTCGAGACGCGCAGCACGCCGTAGGCCACCAGCGCGCCCAGCGGCAGCACCAGCAGCGCCTGCGGATGGGATGGCGAGATGGTCAGGGCATCGATCAGCTTCTTCATCACCACCGGCACGCCGACGTTGGCCAGCTTGGCGCCGACCAGGCAGGTCAGCGCCAGCAGCACGCGCCATTTGTAGACCCACAGGTAAGGCAGCAGGGTTTTCAGGGTTGCGGTATCGCTGCGGGTCGGTTCGGGCGAGGCTTTGCTGGCGGAGGCTGGCGGGGAGTTCGGGTAACGGCGCATGGCGGATATCGGCTTTTTATGGTTCAATCCGGGTAATTGTAGCCCCTGAAGAGAATTCACGATGACCACGCCCGAAAATCCAACACCTATCGCCGTCAATACCGTCAACCGTGGCCTGCCGGCCGGGAAGATGCCGGAGCTGCGCATGATGCCCGCGCCGTCCGACGCCAACGTCTACGGCGACGTGTTCGGCGGCTGGATCATGGCGCAGGTCGACATCGCCGGCTCGCTGCCGGCCACGCGCCGCGCCAACGGCCGCGTCGCGACGATTTCGGTGAACTCTTTCGTATTCAAGAATCCGGTGTTCGTCGGCGACCTGCTGTCGTTCTATGCTGATATTGTCAAGGTTGGCAATACGTCCATCACCGTCAACGTCGAGGTGTATGCGGAGCGTAATCGCCTGCAGGCCGATACCGTCAAGGTCACCGAGGCCGTGCTGACCTACGTCGCCACCGACTCGGACCGCAAGCCGCGCAAGGTGCCGCCGATCGAAACGCTGATCAATTCCTGATCCGCAGCGGCGCGCCGACCGCATGGACGATCAACGCCGCATCTTCCTCGCCACCGCCGCTTTGGCTGCGCTTGGCGCCGCACGACCCGCACAGCCAACCGGGGTCGGACCCAAAGGGTCCGACCCCGGCCTCCGCTTGGGGGTGGTGGCGGAATATCCCTTCAGCCTCGGCGTCGCCTCCGGCTCGCCGCTGCCAGACGCGGTGGTCATCTGGACCCGCATCCTGTTCGATCCGCTCAACGCCGCCGCCATGCCGCCGCTGGCCTACGGCGTGCGCTGGGAGATGGCCGACGACGAACGCTTCAGCCGCATCGTCGCCAGGGGCACAGCCAGCGCCACGCCAGCGCTGGCGCACAGCGTCCATGTCGACGTCACCGGCCTGGCGCCGGACCGCTGGTACTGGTACCGCTTCATGCTGGGCGACGCCGTCAGCCCGGTCGGCCGCACCCGCACCGCGCCCGCCGCAAACGCCATGCCGGCGCGCCTGAAGCTGGCGGTGGCCTCGTGCCAGCACTGGGAGTTCGGCAGCTACGCCGCGCACCGCCACATCGCCGCCGCCGCGCCCGACCTGGTGGCTTTCCTCGGCGATTACATCTACGAATGGGGCCCCTACCAGCTCAGTCATCCCAAGAGCGCGGTGCGCAGCGCCGAATGCTTCACGCTGGCCGACTACCGCGCCCGCTATGCGCAATACAAGACCGACCGCGACCTGCAAGCCGCGCACCGCGCCGCACCGTGGATCGTGACCTGGGACGACCACGAAGTCGCCAACGATTACGCCAAGGACCGCGACGAGCGTCTCAACCCGCAATTCCTGCAACGCCGCGCCGCCGCCTACCAGGCTTTCTACGAACATATGCCGATCAGGCTGTCGCTGCCCAAGCCCGGCGACTTCGCCAACCTGCGCATTTACCAGCGCTATGACTGGGGCCGACTGGCGCGCTTCCATGTGCTGGACGACCGCCAATACCGCGCCTGGGAAGCTTGCTCGCCGCAGTCGCGCGGCGGCTCCAGCTCGGTCACGCCGCGCGACTGCCCCGCCATCAACGACGCCGGCCGCGTCATGCTGGGCGACGCGCAACAGCGCTGGCTGGCGGAGGGACTGGCCTCATCGAAGGCGCGCTGGAACATCCTGGCGCAGCAAACGCTGATGGCGCAGAACAGCCAACTGCCCATCCTCAAGCCGGGCGACGGCCGCTTCTGGACCGACGGCTGGGACGGTTATCCGATGGCGCGGCAAAAACTGTTCGACGCGCTGCACACCAGCCGCGCCGCCAATCCGCTGGTGCTGTCGGGCGACGTGCACAGCTTCTTCGCATGCGAGCTCAGCCGCAATCCGACGCGGCCGCCTTCGCCGACCAATCCGCTGCTGGCGACCGAATTCTGCGGCACGTCGGTGACCTCGTCGTCGCGGCCGCAGGCGCGCACCGACCAGATGGTGGCGATGAATCACGCGATCAAATTCGGCCGCAGCGACAGGCGCGGCTTCATGCTGCTGGACGTGACGCCGGAGGCGACGACGACGCTGTTCCAGGCGCTGGACGATGTGCACGACGCCGGCAGCGCGCTCACCACGCTGACCAGCTTCGTGGTCCGCGACGGCAAGCCCGGCTTGAATTGAGCGTGGCGCGGCCTATACTGGATGGGCAACACATTTCCAGGAGGCGCTCCATGTTGAAAGTCACAGAGAGTGAGATAGCGCGCGAGCTTGACAGCTATCTGCATCGCGCGCTGACGCAAACCATCATCGTCGAAAAGCCCGACCGCGAGCCGGTGGTCGTGCTGTCGCTGGCCGAGTTCAATCGCTTGCAGGAAGTGGACGACGAGCACTGGGCGGCGTGTGCCCGTCAAGCCAACACCGAAGGCTATCTCGACCACACCCACGAAGTACGACAGCGGCTGGCCGCTGCGCTGCGGCAAAAGCGGCTGGCCTGTGTAAAACTTCGGGGTCAGGTCTGACATTCGGACACGAGCTCTGCCGTAGCGCGCTACGGCAGAGCTCGTGTCCGAATGTCAGACCTGACCCCACCTTTAGGCGGCGGCTTTTTCGTCGCGCAACTGGCGGCGCAGGATCTTGCCGACGTTGGTCTTCGGCAGCTCATCGCGGAACTCGATGTACTTCGGCTTCTTGTACGCCGTCAGCTCATGCTTGCAGAAATCCAGGATCTGCTCGGCGGTCAGGTTCGGATCCTTACGCACCACAAACAACTTCACCGCCTCGCCCGAATTCTTGTCCGGCACGCCGATACACGCCACCTCCAGCACGCCCGGATGCGCCGCCACCACGCCCTCGACCTCGTTCGGATACACGTTGAAGCCCGACACAATGATCATGTCCTTCTTGCGGTCGACAATCTTGGTGTAGCCGCGCTCGTCCATGATGCCGATGTCGCCGGTCTTGAAGAAACCGTCGGCCGTCATCGACTTCGCGGTCTCGTCCGGACGGTTCCAATACCCGGCCATCACCTGCGGACCCCGGATCGCGATCTCGCCGGCCGACCCCAGCGGCAGCGGATTGCCGTCGTCGTCCAGGATCGCCACCTCGGTCGACGAAATCGGCAAGCCGATGGTGCCGGTGAATTCCTTGATGTCGACCCGGTTGACGGTCACCACCGGCGACGTCTCCGACAAACCATAGCCTTCGATGATCGGGGTGCCGGTCAGCTTCAGCCAACGGTCGGCGACCGCCTGCTGCACCGCCATGCCGCCGCCGTTGCAGACCTTGTAGCTGGAGAAGTCCAGCTTCTGGAAATCGGCATTGTTCAGCAGCGCGTTGTACAGCGTGTTCACCGCCGGGAACACCGTCACCTTGTACTTGGCCAGCTCCTTGACGAAGCCCGGAATGTCGCGCGGATTCGGCACCAGCAGGTTCAGCCCGCCCATGCGCGCGCCCATGAAGGCGCTGACCGTCAGCGAATAGATGTGGTACAGCGGCAGCGCGCAGACGAACACCATCTGCTCCGCCTGCGGCTTCATGTTGAGCCAGGCTTCGTTCTGCAGCACGTTGGCGATCAGGTTACGGTGCAGCAGGATCGCGCCCTTGGACACGCCGGTGGTGCCGCCGGTGTACTGCAGGAACGCGATGTCGTCGTGCCCCTGCTTCGACGGCTGCAAGGTCATGCCCGAACCTTCGGCAATCACGCGCTTGAAGGACACCGAACCCGGCAGCGAAAACGCCGGAACCATCTTCTTGACCTTGCGCACCACCAGGTTGACGATCGCGCCCTTCAGCAGGCCCAGCATGTCGCCCATGGTGGCCACGATCACATGCTTGACCTGGGTCTGCGCCAGCACCTGCTCCACCGTGGTGGCGAAGTTCTCCAGCACGATGATGGCTTCCGAACCGGAGTCCACCAGCTGGTGTTGCAGCTCGCGCGGCGTGTACAGCGGATTGACGTTGACCACCGTGTAGCCGGCGCGCAGGATGGCCACCATCGCCACCGGATATTGCAGCACGTTCGGCAGCATGATGGCGATGCGCGCGCCAGGTTGCAGGCCCTTGCTCTGCAACCACGCGCCCATTTTCTGCGACAGTTGATCCAGCTCGCCGTAGGTCAGGAACTTGTCCATGCACACGTAGGCGTTGCGGTCGGCATACTTGCGGAAGGAATCTTCCAGCAGATGCGTGACCGAACGATATTGCGTGGCATCGATTTCCGCAGGGACGCCTTCGGGGTACGACTTGAGCCAAATCTTTTCCATCTTATGCAGCCTTTTTCTTTTCGCCGGGTTGCTCGTCGCGCAGCACGCGGCGCAGGATTTTCCCGACATTGGTTTTTGGTAATTCCTCGCGGAACTCAATATATTTCGGCTTCTTATAGCCGGTAAATTGTTCCTTGCAGTACGCCATCAATTGTTCGGCGGTCAGGTTCGGATCCTTGCGCACCACGAACACCTTGACCGCTTCGCCCGAATGCTCGTCCGGCACGCCGATGCAGGCGCACTCCAGCACGCCGGGATGCGACGCGATCACGCCCTCCAGCTCGTTCGGATAGACGTTGAAGCCGGACACCAGGATCATGTCCTTCTTGCGGTCGACGATCTTGACGAAGCCGTTCGCATCCATCACGCCAACGTCGCCGGATTTGAAGTAGCCGTCCGGCGTCATCACCTTGGCGGTCTCATCCGGACGGTTCCAGTAGCCGGACATCACCTGCGGACCACGGATCGCGATCTCGCCCGGCTCGCCCAGCGCCACCTCGTTGCCGTCGTCGTCCAGGATGGCGATCTCGGTCGACGGCACCGGCAGGCCGATGGTGCCGGTGAACAGTTTGTTGTCGGCGCGGTTGCAGGTCGCCACCGGCGAGGTTTCGGACAAGCCGTAGCCCTCGATGATCGACACGCCGGTGACCTTCATCCACTTGTCGTTGACCGCCTGCTGCACCGCCATGCCGCCGCCGTTGCAAATTTTCAGCCCGGAGAAATCCAGCGCCGCGAAATCCGCGTGGTTCAGCAGCGCGTTGTACAGCGTGTTCACCGCCGGCAGCATGTTGAACTTGTACTTGCCCAGTTCCTTGATGAAGCCGCCGATGTCGCGCGGATTCGGAATCAGGATGTTCAGCGCGCCGACCCGCGTGCCCCACATCGCGCAGCAGGTCAGCGCGAAGATGTGGTACAGCGGCAGCGCGCAAACGATGGTGGTCTGCTGCGCCGACCCGCCCAGCGCCGGCTCCGACCACGCCTCGCTCTGCAACAGGTTGGCGACGATGTTCTTGTGCGTCAGCGTCGCGCCCTTCGACACGCCGGTGGTGCCGCCGGTGTACTGCAGGAAGGCGGCGTCGGACTCGATCAGTTCCACCGGCGTCAGCTTCATGCCGCCGCCCTGCGACAGCGCATCCTTGAAGCGCACCGCGTTCGGCAGCGAGAACGGCGGCACCATCTTCTTGACGTTGCGCACCACGAAATTCACCAGCAAGCCTTTCACGCCGCCGAGCATCTCGCCCATGCTGGCGACCACGATATGCTTGACCTGGGTCTTGCCCAGCACCTGCTCCAGCGTGGTGGCGAAGTTTTCCAGGATCAGGATCGCCTCGCTGCCCGAATCGTTGAGCTGATGCTCCAGCTCGCGCGGCGTGTACAAGGGATTGATGTTGACCACGGTGTAGCCCGCGCGCAGGATCGCGGCGATCGCGATCGGATACTGCAACACGTTCGGCATCATGATGGCGACCCGCGCGCCCTTCTTCAGGCCACGGCTTTGCAGCCAGGCGCCGAGCCGCTTCGAATGCGCGTCGACTTCGGCATAGGTCAGGAATTTATCCATGCAGACGTAGGCGTTGCGATCTGCGAATTTGTGGAAGGACTCTTCCAGCAACTGCACCAGCGAGCGATACTGACTTGTATCGATCTCGGTCTGCATGCCGGGCGGATACGACTTCAACCAGATTTTTTCCATCCTGTGCCTCTTTGTCTCGAATATTATCGTTGTAAGGTCCGGCGCACAGTGCCGGTGCAGGGGCGGTCTTTCGTCTATGCGAGCGATCCTAGCCTACTGATGATGCGATGCTATCGGGCAGCAGGCGTGGACGCAAGGGCATTTAACCATAATTAGAACGACGCTTCTAACGGCTTTTTATGCTGCATTGCGGTATCAATGCCCGCCTTCCGGCGCCGCCGCCTGCTCCTTGCCGGTTTCCGCATTGAGCATTACCGGGCGGCCCAGTTGATCCAACTGCTGCCGACGTTGAACTAGATCAAGAGTTGCGATTTTTTGCACCGCAGCATAAAAACGCACGAACGTTCGCTCCTGCTTTAGCAGGGTGCGGAAGGCTGGCAGATAATCGTGATAAGTTGCCACCGCGCTCAGGTTGGCGTTGGTCAGCGGCTCGGCGAACCAGCGGTCGTAGCCGGCATAGCCGCCCCAGCTGTCCTTCAACTTCAGGTAGTCGGACTTGAGGTGCGCGAAGATGCGCTGCTTTTCCGCGCGCTTGTGGCGGGTGCTGCTCTTGCTGGCGTACAGGTCGGCCAGCATCTGCCGATGCCGCACCAGCAGCGCCAGGAAATCCTGCCGCCGCGCGTTGTAGCGGGTATAGGCTTCGCGCATCGGATCGGTGCCGTACAGTTCCAGCCAGCGCGCCACGCCGGCCTCCTCGACCGCCGTGGCGAAGCCCTCGTTGAATTGCGAATCGCCCTGCACGTAGACGACCTGGTGCGCCAGCTCGTGGAACACCATGCGCGCCAGTTCGGCGTCCGAATAGTTGATGAAGGTCGACAGCAGCGGATCGCTGAACCAGCCCAGCGTCGAATACGCCGGCACGCCGCCGACCTGCACGTCGTTGCCTTCCTTGCGCAGTTCGTCGGCGTAGGCGCTCGCATCGTCCTTGCTGTAGTAGCCGCGATAACTGACGCAGCCGGCGATCGGGAAGCACCACTGGATCGGCCGCAGCGACAGCTCCGGCGTCGCCACCACGTTCCACAGCACGAAGGGCCGCGACAGCGCGGCGTAATTCTTGTAGCTGGCGTTATCGGGCAGGCCCAGTTCCTTGACCGCGAACTTGCGGATCAGCAGGGCTTTTTCCAGGCGGGCTTTGAGCTGCGGATCGGTCGACGGATCGCCGAGCCAGTCGTCGATCGGGCGCGCGTCGGACCACAGCGCGTACTGGCCCTGCGCCGCCTGCATATAGTATTTCAGTTGCGCGCAACCCGCCAGCAGCAAGACTGCTCCCGCCGCCGCCAACCAATACCTGGCGCGGTTGATACTGCGGACAAGATTGCGCATACGTTACCTTCAAGCAGCGACTCTTTCGACTTGTACCAGTGTATCGTAAAAAGTTGGCGCACGGCCCATATCGGTCAGGCGCTGGCTGGTGACCTCGTTGGCGTTCTTGCCATCCCGTCCCAGCTTCTTCCACCACACCGACAAGCCCACCACCAGCCCGGCGCGCGCCTTGTCGGTGACGCGCGCCTTGGCGACGAAACTGCCGCGATCGTTGAAGATGCGCACCATCTCGCCATCGGCGATGCCGCGCGACGCCGCGTCGCCGGGATGGATGTCGAGATGCGGCTCGCCCTCGGCCGAACGCAGGCTCTTGACGTTGACGAAGGTGGAGTTGAGGAAATTGCGCGCCGGCGGCGAGATCATCGCCAGCGGATAGCGCGCCGCCAGTTCCGGGTTGCTGGCCACCGACTCATACGGCGGCAGATACGCCGGCAGCGGATCGAGGCCGTCGGCCAGCATCTGCGCCGAATAGAATTCGCACTTGCCGGACGGCGTCGGGAAGCCGCCGTGCGCGAACGGCGCGTCCGGCACATTCAGCTTTTGCCAGCCCTTCAGCTTCAGCGCCTCCCAGTCGAAGTGGATGGCGCGTGCGTCCTGCGGATTGAAGGCCACCGCCGCCAGCTGGTCGTCGCTGTCCTTGAAACACGGATCGTCGAAACCCATCGCCGCCGCCAGCAGGCGGAAGATCTCAGTGTTGGCCTTGGCCTCGCCCATCGGCGCGATGGCGGCGTTGTTGGCCATCATGTACAGGTGGCCGTAGGAGGTGTGCGCGTCGACGTGCTCCAGCTGCGTGGTGGCGGGCAGCACGATGTCGGCGTAGTCGACAGTGTCGGTCTGGAAGTGCTCCAGCACCACGGTGAACAAATCCTCGCGCGCGAAGCCGGCCATCACTTTGGCCGAGTCCGGCGCGATCGCCAGCGGGTTGGCGTTGTAGACGATCACCGCCTCCACCTCCGGCCCGAACGATGGCGACGACGGCCGCAGCAGATCGTCGCCGATGGTGGTCATGTTGATGGTGCGCGGGATTTTCTTCAGCAGGTCCGGCCGTTGCAGGGCCGCCTTCTGCGTCGGGAACGAGCCGCCGGACGACAGTTGTATGCCGCCGGCCGCGTGGCGCCAGGCGCCGACCAGCGCCGGCAGGCAAGCCATGTTACGCACCGACATGCCGCCGCCGCGCACGCGCTGCACGCCGTAGTTGGTGCGGATCGCCACCGGCTCGCCGGCCTTGGCCAGGCCGCCGTACAGCCGCGCCAGGTCGACCACCTCGGCCACGCTGATGCCGCAGGTGTCGGCGGTGCGTTCCGGCGTCCACTCGGCGGCGCGCTGCTTCAGTTGCTCGAAGCCCAGCGTGTGGTTGGCGATGTAGTCATGGTCCAGCAGATCCTCGGCGATCAGCACATGCATCAGGCCCAGCGCCAGCGCGGCATCGGTGCCCGGCAGCAGCGCGATGTGCTGATGGCATTTCTCCGCCGTCAGCGAGCGGTAGGGATCGATGGCGATCAGCTTGGCGCCGTTGCGCTTGGCTTCTTGCGCGCGGGTCCAGAAATGCAGGTTGGAGGCGATCGGGTTGCCGCCCCAGATCAGGATCAGCTTGGCGTTCTGGAACTGCTCCATGTCGACGCCGATCGAGCCGCCGATGGTGTACTTGTAGCCGGTGAAGCCGGCGGTGGCGCAGATGGTGCGGTCCAGCAGCGAAGCGCCGATCTGGTTGAAGAAGCGCGACGACATCGACTCGCCCTGCACCAGCCCCATCGTGCCGCAGTAGCTGTACGGCAGGATCGCTTCCGGCGCGCGTTCCGCAATCGGCTTGAGCCGGGCCGCGATGGTGGCGATCGCCTCGTCCCAGCTGATGCGCTCGAACTTGCCCTCGCCTTTCTTGCCGACGCGGCGCAGCGGATGCAGCAGCCGCTCCGCGTGGTAGGTGCGCTCGGTGTAGCGCGACACCTTGGTGCACAGTACGCCGGCGGTGGTCGGATGGTCCGGGTCGCCCTTGACGGCGGTGGCGACGCCGTTCTCCACCGTCACCAGCAACGCGCAGGTATCGGGGCAGTCGTGCGGGCAGACCGCGCGAACTTGTGTGGTTGTCATGGGAATCCAAAAAAGCGATGTCTAAAAGCAGTATCGTAAACCATTCCAGGCATGCCCATGCGGTCGTGGTAGGCGCTACAATGGCTGTTCTCGATGCTTAAAAAGCAAGCGAACCAAAATTGGAGAAGCAAATGAAACTTGTAGATCCCATCATTGCATTTCAATCCGAATTGCAGCAAATCCGGCGCGACCTGCACGCCCATCCAGAACTCTGTTATGAAGAACAGCGCACCTCCGACGTGGTCGCCGACAAGCTCAGCGAATGGGGCATCCCGGTGATCCGCGGCATGGGCATCACCGGCGTGGTCGGCATCATCAAGCACGGCACGTCGAAACGCGCCATCGGCCTGCGCGCCGACATGGACGCGCTGCCGATGCAGGAGACCAACACCTTCGCCCACGCCTCGCGCCATCCGGGCAAGATGCACGCCTGCGGCCACGACGGCCACACCGCCATGCTGCTGGGCGCGGCCAGGCACCTGGCGGAACACCGCAACTTCGACGGCACGGTGTACCTGGTGTTCCAGCCGGCCGAGGAAGGCGGGGCCGGCGCCAAACGCATGATCGAGGACGGCCTGTTCGAGCAATGCCCGATGGACGCCATCTACGGCATGCACAACTGGCCCGGCATCCCGGCCGGCCACATGAGCGTGGTCGAAGGGCCGATGATGGCCTCCAGTAACGAGTTCTATGTCACCGTCAAGGGCAAGGGCGCGCACGCGGCCCAGCCGCACAAAGGCATCGACCCGGTGATGACGGCGGTGCAGATCGCGCAAAGCTGGCAGACCATCATCAGTCGCCAGAAGAGTCCGCTCGACACGGCGGTGCTGTCGATCACGCAGATCCATGCCGGCAGCGCCACCAACGTCATCCCCGACGAGGCCAAGATGGTCGGCACGGTGCGCACCTTCACCACGCCGGTGCTGGACCTGATCGAACAACGCATGGAGGAGATCGCCACGCACACGGCGGCCGCGTTCGGCGCCGAGGTCGAGTTCAAGTTCCGCCGCAACTATCCGCCGCTGGTCAATCATCCGAAGGAAACCCGCTTCGCGGTCGAGGTCATGAAGGCCGTGGTCGGCGCCGACAAGGTCGACGACAACGCCGAACCGACCATGGGCGCGGAAGACTTCGCCTACTTCCTGCAAGCCAAGCCGGGCTGCTACATCTTCATCGGCAACGGCGAGGGCGACCACCGCGACGGCGGCCACGGCCTCGGCCCGTGCGTGCTGCACAACGGCAGCTACGACTTCAACGACAACCTGTTGCCGGTCGGCGCCAGCTTCTGGGTGCGGCTGGTCGAGACCAGCCTGGCAAAAGAAGTCTAGGCCAGCCGGTCCGGGGCGGTGCCGACGCGCTGCCCGGGATTCAAGGCTTCCAATCCCAACAGCGCCGCCGAGTGGTCGGCCTGCGGCATGGTCTGCGCCAGCGTCTGATAGCGCGCGGTCACCAGCTCGGTCAACGGCAAGGTCACGCCGGCCGCCTCGGCCGCCGCCAGGATGTTGCGCTGATCCTTCAGCTGCGTCGCCACCTTGCCGCCGGCGACGAAATTCCGCTCCAGCATGCGCTGGCCATGCACCTCCAGGATTTTGCTTTCCGCGAAACCGCCACGGATCGCCGCGCGCATCGCCGCCGGATCGGCGCCGGCCGCCTGCGCCAGCAGCATCGCCTCGGCCACGATGTTGATGGTGGCGCCGACGATCAACTGATTGCACAGCTTGGCCACCTGGCCGCTGCCGGCCGGCCCGACCAGGGTCGCGCGGCCCATCGCCGCCAGCACCGGCTCGGCCTCGGCGAAGTCTTCAGTCGCGCCGCCGGCCATGATCGCCAGCGTGCCGGCCGCCGCGCCGCCGACGCCGCCGGACACCGGGGCGTCGACGAAGCGCCGGCCCCGCGCCGTCAGCAGCGCGTGGAAAGCCTGCGCTTCGGCTTGCTGCGTCGAACTCATGTCGATCCACAGCGCGTTGACGGCCAGCGACGGCAAGGCGTCATGCAGCACCAGGCCGACGGTCGGACCGGCCTCCAGCATCGAGATGACGAGCTGCGCCTCGCGCACCGCGTCGCCCAAGGCGGCCACCGGATAGGCGCCGATGGCGGCCAGCGCTTCGGCCTTGGCATGCGTCCGGTTCCAGACGGTCACGGCATGGCCCGCAGCCAGCAGACGCCGCACCATCGGCTCCCCCATCAAGCCGATACCGAGAAAAGCGATTCGCATGGACACTATGTCTCCTGATCTAATCAAAATGTCAGCCCGCCGGAATAATTTCAAGAACCCCGGTACAATCTCGGGCAGCCGTATAAAACCGAAATACAGCATTAACTTGCAAGGATACTATGTTCACTAAAAAAATGATCGCGGCAGCCGCCGCATTGCTGGTCACCCAGGTCGCGTTTGCCGACGACAAACTGGTCGACTCCGTCTCGTTCGACGTGGGCGCAGGCGAAAACGTACAAATGATTCGCCTCAACGCGGCCAAGGACTGGGATGTTCGCTGGTTCCAATCGAACGGCACCCACCTGAGCGGCTACTGGGAAGCCAGCACCGGCGTCTGGCGCGAAAACCGCTACATGAACCGCGTGGGCGACGAGCACAAGCTGTGGGATATCGGCTTCACGCCAGTGTTCCGCTTCGAGAACGACAACAAGAAGGGTATCTACTACGAAGGCGGCATCGGCGTGCACATGCTGTCCAAGCTGTACAACAACAGCGACAACCGCCTGGGCACCCACTTCCAGTTCGGCGACCACATCGCGATGGGCTATGTGTTCGACAATAACTGGGAAGCGGCGGTCAAGCTGCAGCACTTCTCGAACGGCGGCTACAAGAAACCGAACTCGGGCGTGAACTTCGTCGAACTCAAAGTGGCTTACCACTTCTAAATACCAAAGCCCCTCACGGGGCTTTTTTTATATGCTGACGACAGACGAAAAAAAGCCCGCTCAGATCACTGAGCGGGCTTTTTTAATATAACTAGCTTGACGATAACCTACTTTCACACTGGTTGCAGCACTATCATCGGCGCAGAGTTGTTTCACGGTCCTGTTCGGGATGGGAAGGGGTGGGACCAACTTGCTATGGTCATCAAGCTTTGACTTGTAAGAGCGGCGTGCCTTGCGGCCCGCCTGTCTCGGAATCTGGGAGAAGTAAGTAATGGGGTAATGAAGTTGTATCAACGAACGTTCCAACGTACTTCTCATTCACCATAACCTGCTAAGGTTATAGGGACAAGCCATACGGGCAATTAGTATCAGTTAGCTTAATGCATTACTGCACTTCCACACCTGACCTATCAACGTCCTGGTCTCGAACGACCCTTCAAAGAGCTCAAGGCTCTGGGAAATCTCATCTTAAGGCAAGTTTCCCGCTTAGATGCTTTCAGCGGTTATCTCTTCCAGACTTAGCTACCCGGCAATGCCACTGGCGTGACAACCGGTACACCAGAGGTCTGTCCACTCCGGTCCTCTCGTACTAGGAGCAGCCCCCTTCAAATTTCCAACGCCCACGGCAGATAGGGACCAAACTGTCTCACGACGTTTTAAACCCAGCTCACGTACCACTTTAAATGGCGAACAGCCATACCCTTGGGACCGGCTACAGCCCCAGGATGTGATGAGCCGACATCGAGGTGCCAAACTCCCCCGTCGATATGAACTCTTGGGAGGAATCAGCCTGTTATCCCCAGAGTACCTTTTATCCGTTGAGCGATGGCCCTTCCATACAGAACCACCGGATCACTATGTCCTACTTTCGTACCTGCTCGACTTGTCAGTCTCGCAGTTAAGCACGCTTATGCCATTGCACTATTAGCACGATGTCCGACCGTACCTAGCGTACCTTCGAACTCCTCCGTTACACTTTAGGAGGAGACCGCCCCAGTCAAACTGCCTACCATGCACTGTCCCCGACCCGGATAACGGGCCAAGGTTAGAACCTCAAATGAACCAGGGTGGTATTTCAAGGTTGGCTCCACGAGAACTGGCGTCCCCGCTTCAAAGCCTCCCACCTATCCTACACAGATTGATTCAAAGTCCAATGCAAAGCTACAGTAAAGGTTCATGGGGTCTTTCCGTCTAGCCGCGGGTAGATTGCATCATCACAAACACTTCAACTTCGCTGAGTCTCGGGAGGAGACAGTGTGGCCATCGTTACGCCATTCGTGCAGGTCGGAACTTACCCGACAAGGAATTTCGCTACCTTAGGACCGTTATAGTTACGGCCGCCGTTTACTGGGACTTCAATCAAGAGCTTGCACCCCATCATTTAATCTTCCAGCACCGGGCAGGCGTCACACCCTATACGTCCACTTTCGTGTTTGCAGAGTGCTGTGTTTTTATTAAACAGTCGCAGCCACCAGTTTATTGCAACCCGTTCACCCTACTGAAGTAAATCAGCCAAGCTACAAGGGCGTACCTTTTCCCGAAGTTACGGTACCAATTTGCCGAGTTCCTTCTCCCGAGTTCTCTCAAGCGCCTTAGAATACTCATCTCGCCCACCTGTGTCGGTTTGCGGTACGGTCTCGTATGACTGAAGCTTAGAGGCTTTTCTTGGAACCACTTCCGATTGCTTCAGC
>NZ_JAADJT010000018.1:0-2158 GCF_011090165.1 Duganella aceris | reverse complement strand
CCTGCGCCCGGATTTGCCTAAGCGCCTTCTATGAACCAGAAACCAACTATTCCAACAGTTGGACAACCTTCCGCGATCCGTCCCCCCATCGCATCATACGACGGTGCAGGAATATTAACCTGCTTCCCATCAGCTACGCATCTCTGCCTCGCCTTAGGGGCCGACTCACCCTGCTCCGATGAACGTTGAACAGGAAACCTTGGGCTTACGGCGTGGGGGCTTTTCACCCCCATTATCGCTACTCATGTCAGCATTCGCACTTCTGATACCTCCAGCATCCTTTACAAGACACCTTCGCAGGCTTACAGAACGCTCTCCTACCATATGCTTACGCATATCCGCAGCTTCGGTGACTGGCTTAGCCCCGTTACATCTTCCGCGCAGGACGACTCGATCAGTGAGCTATTACGCTTTCTTTAAATGATGGCTGCTTCTAAGCCAACATCCTGACTGTTTTAGCCTTCCCACTTCGTTTTCCACTTAGCCAATCTTTGGGACCTTAGCTGGCGGTCTGGGTTGTTTCCCTCTTGACGCCGGACGTTAGCACCCGACGTCTGTCTCCCAAGCTCGCACTCATCGGTATTCGGAGTTTGCAATGGTTTGGTAAGTCGCGATGACCCCCTAGCCATAACAGTGCTCTACCCCCGATGGTGATACTTGAGGCACTACCTAAATAGTTTTCGGAGAGAACCAGCTATTTCCAAGTTTGTTTAGCCTTTCACCCCTACCCACAGCTCATCCCCTAATTTTTCAACATTAGTGGGTTCGGACCTCCAGTGCGTGTTACCGCACCTTCATCCTGGCCATGAGTAGATCACTTGGTTTCGGGTCTACACCCAGCGACTATCGCCCTGTTCGGACTCGATTTCTCTACGGCTTCCCTATATGGTTAACCTTGCCACTGAATGTAAGTCGCTGACCCATTATACAAAAGGTACGCAGTCACGGAACAAGTCCGCTCCTACTGTTTGTATGCACACGGTTTCAGGATCTATTTCACTCCCCTCCCGGGGTTCTTTTCGCCTTTCCCTCACGGTACTGGTTCACTATCGGTCGATTACGAGTATTTAGCCTTGGAGGATGGTCCCCCCATATTCAGACAGGATTTCTCGTGTCCCGCCCTACTTGTCGCACGCTTAGTTCCACACATCGCATTTCGAATACGGGACTATCACCCGCTACGGTTCCTATTTCCAGAGGATTCTTCTATGCGTCATGCTAAAACGTGCAGGCTCTTCCCATTTCGCTCGCCACTACTTTGGGAATCTCGGTTGATTTATTTTCCTGCAGCTACTTAGATGTTTCAGTTCGCCGCGTTCGCTTTGCATGCCTATGTATTCAGCATGCAATGACCATAAAGGCCGGGTTTCCCCATTCGGAAATCTGCGGATCAAAGCTTGTTTGCTAGCTCCCCGCAGCTTATCGCAAGCTACTACGTCCTTCATCGCCTGTAATCGCCAAGGCATCCACCATGTGCACTTATTCACTTGTCCCTATAACGTTAGCCCCTTGCGACTAAACAAAGGAGCGGTTATAGAAATAAGAAGTACTACGTTGTTGCGTTTGTTGATACATACAATCATTACCCACCCGCGCAGTTCCCCGCGCGGGTCAATAAAAATTTACTTACTTCTTCCAGATTGTTAAAGAACGAGAACTGCTCTTACCTAAACCTAACGGGCTTACGTAAAAGCATTTGGTGGAGGATGACGGGATCGAACCGACGACCCCCTGCTTGCAAAGCAGGTGCTCTCCCAGCTGAGCTAATCCCCCGGGATATAACTGGTAGGGCTGGTTGGACTCGAACCAACGACCCCCGCGTTATCAACACGGTGCTCTAACCAGCTGAGCTACAGCCCCAATATTGCTGTTCTCTTCTATATTGACAGTCGATAAGTGTGAACGCTTGATGAATGATGGTTTGCACCATCGTGCGACTCTAGAAAGGAGGTGATCCAGCCGCACCTTCCGATACGGCTACCTTGTTACGACTTCACCCCAGTCACGAATCCTACCGTGGTAAGCGCCCTCCTTGCGGTTAAGCTACCTACTTCTGGTAAAACCCGCTCCCATGGTGTGACGGGCGGTGTGTACAAGACCCGGGAACGTATTCACCGCGACATGCTGATCCGCGATTACTAGCGATTCCAACTTCATG
>NZ_JAADJT010000017.1 GCF_011090165.1 Duganella aceris | reverse complement strand
GGCGCTCTTCGCTTACCGTTACAACCTCGATTGTTTGCTTGTTCCTAGTCATATGCACAGTCCTATTCCTATCCGTAAGAATAGCGCATAGGCCGTGTACGGTGAATCAGGGGGCTATCTCATGACTACAGTGCATACCAAGGGCGGTTAGTTCCGGCTACAGGTAAATCATTCTCGTCTAATGTTGCTCTTAACTCACGAATTTTTAGGTAGAGGTTTTCAAGCTCTCCAAGCAAACGCTCAGCTTCTTTTGCTGGGCCTGTCACATTAGCAGGCATTACAGAAGATAACAAAGCTAAGGGGGTTTTTGATGTAAGAATTGCTACGCCGCTGGCGAAGGCTTTGATGCCCAGTATGGAACCAGACATTTTTCCGATTAGATCGACAGTTGTACCCGGTAGGAATTTGTATGGCTCGCGTTCCAGCAAAACTTCGTAACGTAAAACGATATTCTCAACCGTATCCGCGATGACAAGCGCAGGCTTATTTTTCTCGTTTATTGTGGTTTTGAAATATGAGACGTGATCTATCAGGCTGCTTATTGTCGCCATTAAGTGATGGGTGATCTTCACAATTTCCTGCCTGCGGTCGTCTTCCCTTAGCATGTCATTCTTTACCAACAAGTGCTTGGCATTTCGAGATACGAGCAGCGCGGAGAAAGAGGTGGCGAGTGGAACGAAGCTTATCCAAAGATCGCCACCTCCGGTCGCTGCCAAGTAGGCAGATCGAAACCCGAATACAGCAACAAAACATAAGAGGCAATATGACAAGCAATTAATATCGCGTTGTAGGGCCGATAGTGTAGATGTAGCCACCGTTAGTCGCATAATTTTGGTTAGTAAGATTTATAAGATAAGTGAAGCTTAGTCGATAGCTCGTTGACTCATGTATATGGCAAAGGGAGCAACGGAGAGAAGTAATTTATCGTCTTTGGATAGTAACAACTATCTTAGGAGGCGCTAAATCAAATCTAATTGAACTGAATGCGCGGGATTTACCGAAGCGACGTACGTGTGAATCCCTCCTCGTATGTTCTCATTGTCTGTTTCTCTGAACGACGCCACGAATTGCGCCCATCTATCTGCCTCAATTGACATGGACGAGTTCGATAGTTCTATATTGAAAGCCGTAACCTGTTGGGCTGGCAGGCTTTACTTGTCGGCGTTCATTATGAAGTTTGAACGAGTAGCTCGGCTTTTGATCTCGGTCAAAGCAACTGTCAGGTCGTGCTCATTATCCGACGATAGAATAATATCGTCTACATAGACGCTTATGACAAGGTCTTTTCGTCTGGAAAGTGTTTGAAGGTATTGCCCTAAAGCGCTTCGATGAAGGCATAGAGAGGCAATAATTGGTGATTGCACAAAGCCGAAAGGTAGTATCGAATTCCTATCAACTGGGTGCAATACCGTTGAGATGTTGGCCATCTCTCTTGCCTGCGGGTATGGAAAAATACTTTTGAGGCAACGCGTCACACGCGTCTTGTTGATACTGCCGAAGAAGTTCTTAATGTCGAGACGGGCAAATCTAGAGTTGCCAAGATGCGCTTGCAATGCCTTTACATGGCCTCCAGCCCGTAAATGATAAAAAAACTCTGGAGCGCGCCATTTTTGCTCAATCTCAAGTTTTAGCTCTCGACCGGTCTTAATGCTATCCGCCGTCGGAACGAAGACCCAAGTTCCAGGTTTAAGTTCGAACTTCGAGGTCCAGGCTGGCATCATAAAAGCATAAGTAGTTAGAAATCATGCCGAGCAAGTCATGGGCCAGCCGAATTGCTTCGGTCAGGCAAATGATACTTGCAAGGATCAGACGATGTGTACGTTTTGACATATCCATCTCCCTCATCAAATCCCAGCTTGTCTAGCGCAGAGCGCATGATTCAAACCAACAATTCCAGGATGACAATATGCTATCGAGGATTTACAGTACATCACAGAGTGACATGATGAGGATCAGGACAGCTGGAAAGCCGCCTAACGCTGGGATAGCTCAGCTTATCACATTGCTATGAAGCTGGATGCTGTTTTTTGGACTTGCCTGGGGGCTTTGCAATAAGAAAAAGAAGCGGGCCACGGCATACGAATGTCGTGGCCCGCTGAGCTTATCTTGCTGCTTATATCTTATTGACGAGATTCGAGACAAGCTGGGACGTATTGCGCAGCGTGCTGATACCAAGTGGGCATAGCGCTGCGTGGTGACGCTGGAGGCATGGCCGAGCAGCAACTGTACCTGATACAGCGAAGCGCTTTCGTTTACCAGTATACTCGCAAACGCATGCCGACAGTCGTGAAGCCTGCATTTTCCCACCTTGGCGACAGCGAGGATTCGATGCCACGCCTTGGTCGGGTTATTGAGAGGCTTCATCGGGTCTTTACCGGCGCATCGGGCTGCCTGTTGCCAGTCCAACGCAGATATCACAGGAATTTAACCAGCGGTATCCTGGAACCCAAGAACCGCTCAGACCTTGCGTAAATGGTTGCTAGCAGAGGCGATTCCGACGCAGGCGAAGTTGATTGCATTGGCTGATTGGTTGGCGGTCTCGCCCCAGTGGCTACGGTTCGGAACTGGAGCGCGTCGTGTTGCTAAGGCTCATGAACAAGCAGCCAGCGAAGCTGCTTCGCATTCGGGGCTGATCGTGATCGTTAAGGATCAGGTAGCCTTAGTACCCTTAGTAGAATTGCTTACTAAACTCTTTGAAGGTAACTTGCGTGTGGTTGAGAATATAGTTCGCTGCGTATTGAGCGATCAAGATGAGAGATAGCTATTATCTGATACTAGTAGCTTACCTGAAGCGTGGTCTAGCTTTCAACTAGGATCATCCGTTTGCGATTTATTAACAAGGAGAAGTGGCGGCCAAATTACTGCTGAAGATGCTTGGTGACCTTATATTTTATGCTGACATTATTCGCTTTTATAACCTTGAAACGAGCGCCTTTGTATCCTATTTCATCTCCATCTTTCAAGTCGTAGCGAAGTTCCTGTGAGAAAGCAGGACGTAATAGGTCCCCCATGTATTCTCGATACAAAATAGATATGGTTCCCTGTGATATTCCAGAGTAAACTAGCTCTTTTTTGTAAGATTTGAGATCTGATCGGGTGCATTTTTCTGATTTCTCGGCGGAAGCCATTCCGACATCGACTTTGTGCCCAAATCCTATATTTAATCTAGCAATTACCGATCGGCTTTTTTCATCAATCTCAAAACGTAAAATAGGCTTTAGCCACCCGGTCCTTGGCGTATCGCTATTTCTATATTTGAATGTATATTCTGTCGGAATGTATTGTTCTTTGTCATGTATTGATGCCGCGCTCGGTGGAACATCAACATCGTACTCAGTACCTAAAACCTTTCCCGAAAATTGCAATCCTTTATCAAAATAGAATCCGTAACTCGTAGCACCATCCATAATCGAGGTGTGATGCGTTGATACCATGCTTTGACCGATTTCGACTTCTACCTCGCTGTCTGTCGTTGGCAGGAAAGTCGTTTCGAGGGATAGTAGCGGTCCGAAGACTTTGCCGCAGGGTTTGAGCAGTTGAGCGTCCAAGGCATCTGCCGCAAGCGCCGTCTGAGTGATCAGACCTAAGCAAAAGCCCGCAAGAATTTTCTTTTTCGGTAAATTCATTTTCCAGCTCGCAATTTTATGGAAGACTAACATTATCACATGCTAACCACGTATTACTTGAGTAAGCGATACCATTTTACGGGTTTTTTGTGGGGATAAATAAGTTCGGTTCGAGGGGGGGCGGGAAATAGACCGGACACGAAGACTTTCTGTTCCGGAAAACAAAAACGTCCACTTGCATGAGTGGGCGTTTCGTGAGGTATGTTCTTGGTGGCCCGGGGCGGAATCGAACCACCGACACAAGGATTTTCAAGCCTCGTGTCACTAGGTATGCTGTGTGTAGCCCCGGGTTCCGTCCCTGCAATCTGGCACTTCCCATCGCCGATATGTCCTACTATTTGCGCATTTGCGGAGGACCGACGTACCGAGCTATGTACCCGCTACCATTGATTACAAGTCTTCGACATGGTCCCGCACCATAGATTCGCTCGTCGTGAAGTGATCTGGAGTTTAATCGGCGATTCAATCGGCGGCTCTTTTTAATGACTGCCGCAGATAATTCGGGTTATTGAAGTATTTGCACAACATTAATTGAGTGATAATTTCAAGGGCAACTAGGAGGTCACATTGCGAATTGAATTTGTCCGATAGTTGGTATCTGTGCGGTTTGCCGCTAGTGATGGGAACGCCCCTCTCTCCGCCAAGGATACAAAAGCGAAAGGCCACCCTCGGGTGGCCTTTTCGTTTTTGTATCCTTGGCGGAGAGAAGCAGTGCCCCTGCGGGCACTGCGCGGGGGATTCGAAGGGCTGGGCGTACTCGCCCAGCCCTCTCCGAATCGTCCATCTGCCACCGCTACGCGGGGGCGCGCCGGAGGCGCCGCGCGCAGCGCAGAGGTCCCCTCGTTAACATTCCCCCGAAGCAAATGTGTCCGATTCTCAGACCGGCGTGTGTCGTATCTCGGTTGTGCTGACGAATATCCATACGCAGCGAAGTAAGGCGCGAAATGCCGTATAATTTCTACATGGGTCGGGAGCGCTGCATCTGCGGTGCGTTGGCGTTTGTTTCACCCGGCTCACCTCATGCTATCGGGCTGCCTGAATAGGCAGCCCGATACTATTTGGGGCGTTAAAAGCGCTGATATGCATCTACTCTATCTCGATGAGTCAGGCTTCTGACACATGCAAGTCAGCGGCATTTTGTCCTCGCGGGCGTATCCCGTATTATGCGACGACGCACATCCTGTCTTATTTCCGAAGTCGTAATCGGGTGACTATCAATTCCGACATGATTAGCCGCGATAAAGCGGGTTGCTGGCGACGTAGGCGCGCACGGTGCCTGCGTTGACGCCGGCCGGCGCGATCTTTGCCAAGTCGAAGGAGGTCTCGTTGCGGATGGTGTCAAAGTGCCAGGTGAAGCTTTGCCCATCGACGTTGAATCGAACCGTTTCTCCGTTGGTGACGTTCACCCCTTTGGTATCGCTGCTGATGGTGACAGTGCGCATCGCGGCGTCGTTATTGACCTGGACACCAAAGTCGGCGGCGGTACCGGTGATGCCGACGGCGCCGGCCGGCGCGATGAGTGCGGTGGCAGAAGCGCATGCAAAGGCGAACATGATGGTGGCGCGTTTGAAGTTCAACATGATTTTGTATTCCTATTTGAGAGAACGGTTAAGTGATCCGATTGCTGCCGTCGACATTGCTGCCATCGATGGAGCTCAGTATAGAAATACGGGTCTGACCGCAGCGTGACGCTGGGATTACAAAATTCTGACAGCCACTCGGAAGTGGCGGCCTACTGGTATCGCCCAGTGCTGCTGGTAGCTTCATATTCGACGAGATCGGCGACAGTCCCATCGGAGAGGCGGTCTGCTTGCAGATATTCTGCTACGTCATCGAGTACGATCACATCAAGCCGCAGGCTCTTTACTGAGGCCGATAAAGATCGCGGACATCGCCGCGAGCCCGCTGCCGAGCACTAACGCGCTCGCGATGCCCAACGTGTCGACTACCACACCGCCGAAGAATGCGCCGAGGGCGATTGCGGTTTGGAAAAAAGTCACCAGCAAGGCCTGCCCGGCGTCCGGGGTGTTGGGCGATGCCCGCTGCATCCAGGTGGTCATAGACACCGGCACCAGTCCAAAGGCGCAACCCCATGCCAGCACCGCGACGGTGGCGATAATCGCGCTCTTGCCGGCGAGCGCCGCGAGCAGCAGTACGCCGCCGATCGCCAGCGCTGCCGTGAGCGACGTTCCTCTTACACTGTGCGTCACCAGCCGTCCGCCGAGGAAAGTGCCGATGAAACCTGCCACGCCATAGACCAGCAGCAGAACATTGACCCCGTCCGGCGACATCCCGAACATTTGTTGCAGCACCGGCCGCAGATAGGTGTAGCCGACGAAATGCCCGGCCATCATGAATATCGCGATGGCGAGCACTGCTCGCGCGCTGCGGTTCGACAGCGGCGCCAGCAGCTCGCGCGGTCCGGTTGTCCGCGTCGATGGCATCGATGGAAGAATGCGGAACTGCAGCGCCAGCACGGCGCTGGCGAGGATCGCGGCGGCGATGAAGGCCGCGCGCCAGCCGGCAAGGTGGCCCAACACCGCTCCGATGGGAATGCCTGCAACCGTGGCCACGGAAATCCCCGCCAGCACGTATGACATGGCGCGCGGCTGCTGCGCAGCGGGCACCATATGCCCGGTGGCGCCGGGAGCGAAGGTCCAGAAACCGCCGACCACCACGCCTAGCAGCACGCGGGCGAACAGCATGGTCGGCAAATTTTGTGCGAGCGCCGCGATCAGATTCGAGGCGACAAGCAGCACCGAAAGCGACAGCAGCAATGCGCGCCGATTCAAGCGGCCGGATGCGACGATCAGCACCGGACCTGTCAACGCCGCGACTAGTCCTGGCATGGTCACCATCAAGCCGGCTTCACCTTCGCTCACGTGCAGCCCGGCGGCGATGTCGGTGAGCAGGCCGACCGGCAGGAACTCGGTCGTCACCGATGCGAACGTGCCGACCGCCAGCGAGGTCACCGCGAGCCACGCGGGTGCAACTATTGAAGGCGCGGGTTCGGCTTGGATATTCATTTGCGACATATGATTTTTCTTAACGTAGAAGCACTGCGCCGACCTTGCCGGCGCGCTCGGCATGCCGCACCGCGCTGGCGACATCCTCCAATGGATACTCCGCTGCGGCATGGAATGCTTGACGCATGGTTCGAGTAAGCTCGATCGCGGTGGCGATATCCGCCGCGCGCGCCTCTGGGGGCAAGCCCGCCCAGCGTCCGACGGAAACGCCGTGGATGCTGATCCCTCGTGCGGAGAAGGACAAGGCGGGCAGCGAGAGCGGCTGTCCCGACAGATCGCCGTATGACACCAGAGCGCCGCCGTCGGCGAGCAGCCCGGCCAACGTGCCGGCGATCCTGCCGCCCACCGGGTCGAGCGCGACCCGTACTGGTCGACCCTGTGTCAGCGCGCCGAGATGCTTGCCCCAATTCGCTTGCTCGGTGCTGATGAACGGCATGTCCGGCAGTTGCGCGGATAATGCCGCTATCGACTGTTGCGAGCGGACGATGCCGACCGGCTGATACCCTTGCGTCAACAGGAGCTTGGCGGTGAGGCGCGCCACCAGGCCGCCGGCGGCGGACAATGCGATCACGTCGCCGGGCAAGGCGCCGCTTGCTTGCACCGCCCGCGCCAGCAAGACCGCCGTCAACGGCGACACATGCAGCTGGGCGGCGGCGACATCGGGCATGTCATTTGGCACAGGTGTGACGAACTGCGCCTGCGCCAGCACATGCTCGCTCCAGGCCCAGCGCGCGGGAAAGAATGCGACGCGTGTACCTCGCTTCAGGTTGCGGACTGGATCAACGCCGGCGCCGATGCTTTCGACGACTCCCATGCCCTCGAATCCGGGACGCGCTCCGTCGGGGCCGACAGGCGTCAGGTTGCCGGGCGCGCGGTAGCGGCCCCGGATGCCGAGCAGATCGCCGGGATGAACGGGCCGGCTGAGCACCCGGATCAACACCTCGCCGGCATCGGGCTGCCGCAGATCCGGCGCTTCGGTCAGTTGCAGTACTTCGGCCGGCTCGCCGTACTGATGGTAAATCACGCTGCGCATACGGCTTACCGGAGCTTGGCGAAGCCGGCACGCAGCTCCGCCGCAAACAATGCCGGCTGTTCGAACGCGGCGAAGTGGCCGCCACGATCGACCTCGTTCCAGTAAATCAGTTGCGGATAAGTCGCTTCACCCCAGGAACGCGGCGCGCGATAGATCTCTTTTGGGAACACCGTGACCGCCACCGGCAGATTGAGACGTCCGCCGGAGAAGCTTGATGGCGAGTTTTCCCAATAAATGCGCGCCGACGAGGCGGAGGTGTTGGTCAGCCAGTACAGCGAGATATCGTCCAGCAGTTCGTCGCGGGTCAGCACACGTTCGACGTCACCGCCGTTGTCGCTCCAGGCCTGGAATTTCTCGTAGATCCATGCCGCCTGGCCCACAGGCGTCGAGCTCAGCACTTCGCCGACTGTTTGCGGCACCGTCGACTGTTCGTTGAAGTAACCATACTCGCCGCTCAGGAAGCGGCCGACGCCGTCGACCGCGCGCTGCTCGTCGGCGGACAAAGTGGCCGGCATTTTTTCCGGAAACACGAACTGCCAGTTCAAATGGATGCCCGCCAGTCCCTGTGGCTTGACGTGGCCCAGCGCGGTGGTCACGCCGGCGCCCCAATCGCCGCCTTGCGCCACCCATTTCGCATAGCCCAGGCGCGCCATCAGCGTCCCCCAGGCCTTGGCGATGCGCACCACGTTCCAGCCTTTATCGCGCGGCTTGTCGGAAAAACCGAAACCGGGCAGCGACGGCACCACCACATGGAAGGCGTCCTCGGCCTTGCCGCCGTGCGCGGTGGGATCGACCAACGGTCCGATCACCTTGAGGAATTCAAACACCGAGCCCGGCCAGCCGTGCGTGAGGATCAGCGGCAGGGCGTTTTCATGCTTCGAGCGCACGTGCAGGAAGTGGATACCCAAGCCGTCGATTTCGGTGCGGAACTGCGGGAAAGTGTTCAGTTTCGCTTCGGCACGGCGCCAGTCATAGGTGTGCTGCCAGTAGTGCGCGACGTCCCGCATGCGCTTGAGCGGCACGCCCTGCGACCAGCCGGCACCGGTTTCGCCGTCCGGCCAGCGCGTCATGCGCAGACGTTGCTGAAGGTCGTCCAGCAGCGCTTGCGGCACCTCGACGTGGAACGGCGTGATGGCGCTGGTGGCCGGCGGCAGCGATAGCCCTTGCTGCGCCGGGTGGAAGGCCGACAGCTTGCCGGTCAGCAGGGCGCGGCGCCCCGCTTGAATTTCTGATGCTTGCATGGTGTTCTCCTGCGATCAACGGATGGTGGCAAAGGCGCGGCGCAATTCGGTAGTGAACAGCTGCGGCTGCTCGAAGGCGGCGAAGTGGCCGCCGCGCGCGGCTTCGTTCCAGTAGTACAGCTTCGAATAGACGCGCTCGCCCCACTTGCGCGGCGGCCGGTACAGCTCGCCGGGGAAGATGCTGACCGCCACCGGCAAGTCCAGCTTCTGGGTTGAGAAATCGGTGCTGAAGCTTTCGGCGTACAAGCGGGCGGACGAGGCGCCGCTGCCGGTCAGCCAGTACAGCGTGATGTTGTCGAGGATCTCGTCGCGCGATAGCACCGATTCCGGATCGTTGCCGCTGTCGCTCCAGGCGCCGAGCTTTTCGTAGATCCACGCCGCCTGCGCCACCGGTGAATCGGCCAGCGCATAGCCGATGGTCTGCGGCCGCGTGCCCTGTAATTTCGCATAGCCGGATTTGGCGTTGTTGAAGGCCGTCAGCTGGTCGATCGCGGCCTGTTCTTGCTGGTCCGGCGCGCCGTCCAGCGGCGGCGGGAACAGGATCGGCAGATTCAAATGCACGGCCGCCAGGCCGATGGCATGCTGCTTGGCCATCCAGGTAGTGACGCCGGCGCCCCAGTCGCCCCCTTGCGCCACCCATTTGTGGTAGCCGAGGCGGTCCATGAGCGTGCTCCAGGCGCGGGCGATGCGCGGCAGGCCCCAGCCGGCCGCCTGCGGCTTGGCGGAAAAGCCGTAGCCTGGCAGCGATGGAATCACCACATTAAAAGCGTCCTCGGCCTTGCCGCCGTGCGCGGTGGGATCGACCAGCGGCCCGATCACTTTCATGAACTCGAAGATCGAGCCGGGCCAGCCGTGGGTCAGCAGAATCGGCAGGGCGTTCGGATGCTTCGAGCGCACATGCAGGAAATGGATCTCCAGGCCGTCGATATTGGTCTTGAATTGCGGCAGCGCGTTGAGGCTGGCTTCGGCGCGACGCCAGTCGTAGCCATGCTGCCAATACTCCACCAGCGCTTGCAGGCGTTGCAGCGGCAATCCTTGCGACCAGTCCGTCACCGTTTCCTGATCGGGCCAGCGCACCATCGACAGGCGCAGCTTGAGATCATCCAACGCCGCCTGCGGCAGCGCCACCTTGAACGGGTGGACGCCGGCACGCGTGGCCGGGCGTTCGAAGGCGATCTTGGCGACTTCGACCCGCGCCGCCGCGCTGGCCGGCAGCAGGCTGGCCAGCCCCCCGGCCGCAGCGGCGGCAGCCATGCCGCGCAGCGCCGAGCGGCGTGATGCATCCGGTATAGGGAACTGGTCCATGGCTTATACCTGCGCCAGGCCGCCGTCGACAAACAGCTCGGCGCCGTTGACGAAGCTGGCGTCGTCGGAGGCCAGGAACAGCACTGCCTTGGCGATCTCTTCCGGTTCGCCGACGCGGCCCAGCGGCACTTGGGCGGCCAGCATGTCGAGCAGGCCCTGCTGGGCGGTGGCGTCCGGACCGGCGAGTTCCACCAGGCCAGGCGTGCGGACCGGGCCGGGGCTGACCACGTTGATGCGAATCTCGCGGTCTTTGACTTCGAGGATCCAGCTGCGCGCCAGGTTGCGCACGGCGGCCTTGCTGGCGCTGTAGACGCTGAAGGCGGCGGTGCCGACCACGCCGGCGGTGGAACTGGTCAACACCACCGAGGCGCCCTTGGCCAGCAGCGGCAGCGCGTTCTGCACGGTGAAGATCAAACCCTTGACGTTGCGGTCGAAGGCGTCGGCGATGTGCTCTTCGGTGATCGCACCCAGCGGCGCCATCGAGCCGCCGCCGGCGTTCACGTACAGCACGTCGATCTGGCCGGCCTGGGCCTTGATGGTTTCAAACAAGCGCTTCAGATCGGCACTGCTGGAGGAGTCGGCCTGGATGCCGGTGGCGTTCGGGATGCCAGCAGCGGCGGTGTCCAGTTCTGCCTGGCGGCGGCCGGTGATGAAGACGCGCGCGCCTTGTGCCGCGAACAGTTTGGCGGTGGCCAGGCCAATGCCGCTGGTGCCACCGGTGACGACTGCTACTTTGCCTTGAAGTTTGCTCATGATTTGACTCCTGTTGGGTTAGTTGATGGAACCCAGTGTATTTTGTCCAGCAGCCTGTGTAAATTGGCCGATAGTGGAATCACTATCCATCCAGATGTATAATCGTTTGAAATTCTTAGCGGATTGTCATGGACCACTTGTTAGCATTGCGAATGTTTGTACGAATCGCCGAGGCCGGAACTTTCGGCAAGGCCGCCGATCAACTGTCGCTGCCGCGCTCCACCGCGAGCAAGCTGATCCAGGATCTGGAGCAGCATCTGGGCGCCAAGCTGATCCACCGCACCACGCGCTCGATCACGGTCACGCCGGAGGGCGCGCAGTACTACGAGCGCGCGCGTCGCTTGCTGGTCGATCTGGACGAAATGGATGCGGCCGCGCGGCAGACGCGCGCGCAGCCGAAGGGCAGGCTGCGTGTCGATGTTGGTTCGATCCTGGCCAATCAGATTTTGGTGCCGGCGCTGCCGGAGTTTCAGGCCAAATATCCGGACATCGAGCTAAGGCTTGGTGTCAGCGACCGCCCGACCGATTTGGTCAGTGAGGGCATCGACTGCGTCATACGCGGTGGTGCGTTGGCCGATACCACGCTGATCGCGCGCAAGCTGTGCGAAATGGAATTCATCACCTGCTGCCACGCGTCCTACCTGGAGCGGCACAGCCGGCCGGCGCATCCGCGCGAGCTGGAAGAACAACATCGCGTCATCGGCTACTTTTCTTCGCTGACGGGGAAGGTCTTTCCGCTGCATTTCGCGCGCGGCGATGAGGCGATCGAAGTCAACGCGCATGCGGCGGTCGCGGTCAACGAAAGCACCGCCCACATGACGGCGCTGACCGCCGGACTGGGCATCGGGCAGACCTTCGCCTGGTTCGTCCGCGATATGGTGGAGCGCGGCGAGATGGTGCATATCCTGGAGGACTGGCGGCCGCCGCGCCATGCGCTGCACATCATGTACCCGCCCAATCGCCACCTGAACGCCAAGGTGCGGCTGTTCGTCGATTGGGCGGTGCAGGTGTTCGCGGCGGTGGATGCGCGCGTCAGTCCAGGAATTCGCTGAGATACTTCAGCAACTGCTCCGGTTGCTCTTCGGGGATGAAGTGCCCGCTGTCGGCGATCTTGGCCACGCGGTGATTGCTGCTCTTGGCGGCCAACGTACTTTTCAGCCATTCGTAGCCGGGGCCGCCGACCGCCAGCACCGGCATCGCCAGCGGCGCATAAGTGCCGTCGTCGATGATGTCCTGCGGGAAGGCCTGATACCAGGCGTTGCCGGCGCGGATGGCGTCGCGGCTGCTGTAGGCGGCCTCGTAGACCGCGCGGTCGAGCGCATCAAGCTTGTGTTCGTCCTGCATCAGGTAGCGGAACATCCAGGCTTGCTCCATGCCGATGCGTCCGGCCAATAGCTCCTCCGGCAATCCCTTCACCTGATGGAAGGCGAACCACCAGACGTAGGGATGTCGTTCGTCCAGCTGGTCGCTGAAGGTGCCGGCGTCCGGCAACAGCGGCCATTTGGCAAGCGCGGCGTCCGGATGCGCGACATCGACCATCACCAGCCGGCGCGTGGCTTGCGGGAAGTTGGCGGCGAAGCTGAAGGCCACCATCGAGCCGATGTCATGACCCGCGATATCGACGCGGTCGTAGCCAAGTTGTTTGACCAGTGCATGGACGTCGCTGGCCAGTGTCTTTTTGTCGTAGCCCGTTGCGGGTTTGTCGGAGCCGCCCATGCCACGCAGGTCGACCGCGATCACGGTGTGGCGTCGCGCCAGTTGCGGCATCAGCTTGTGCCATTCCCACCAGGTCTCCGGCCAGCCCGGCAGCAGAACCAGGGCCGGCCCTTTGCCGCCAATGACATAGTGCAGATTGACGCCGTTGACCGCGACCTTGCCCTCGCTGAAGCCCTGCAGTCTCTGGACCAGCGCGGCGTCCGTTATCTGCTCCGCAGGAAGGGCCGCCGGCGCGGCGGACGACCACAGCGCCGCCAGTAATGCGGTGCCCCACAAGATTTTATTCGATCTGACCATTTTTCCTCCTCGCTTGAATAAACCAAAAGTCTAGGCTGACGCGCGTGTTTTGAGATCGGCATGAAGTAGCAGCACTATCCACGCACAAGAATAATCGCCGTCACCATGCAATCTGGCAGGGTTCAGTCGGCGCGTTCGTCGTTACAATCGATAGGCCGTCATCTCCAGGAGCCAGCCTTGGCGCAATCGAACTTTGGTAAAGTGGACTTCTCAGCCATCCGCATCCTGATCGCGGAGGATCATCCGATGATGCGCGCCGGGATTGTGGCCACGCTCTGCGCACACGCGAACATCGAGGTCGTGGCCGAAGCCGGCGATGGCGAGGAGGCGGTCGAACACTACGCGCGCACGTTGCCGGATGTCGCGCTGATCGATCTGCAAATGCCGCGCATGGACGGGCTGGAAGCGATACGCATGATCCGCCTTCAACATCCGGATGCCCGCCTGATCGTGCTGTCGGCCCATTGCGGCGACGCCCGCATCGCTGCGGCCCTGAAGGCGGGCGCGCAAACCTATGTGATGAAGAATGTGCCGGGCGCCGAACTGGCCGCGACAGTGCGCGAGGTGCACGAAGGCTGGCATGTGCTGCCGCAGACGCTGCGGCGATCGATGTCATCGCAGTACGGCGGCAGTGGGCCGTCGTCGCGCGAACTGGACGTGCTGCGGCTGGCATCGGCGGGCAAGTCGAATCGGGAAATCGCCGCGTTGCTGATCATCAGCGAAGCAACGGTGAAAGCGCACATGAGCACCTTGCTGATGAAACTGGGCGCCGCCGACCGGGCTCACGCGGTGTCGCTGGCCGCCCAGCGCGGCTTCATCGACCTGTAACGGCTATCCATGCCGGTGGATGGTGTTCCGCCGTTCGCCCGATGACAGCGACTGGCCGGCTGCCTACACTTCCTCACGCAATCAACCAACTGAGGAACCACCATGTCGCAAAACGAACAAATCATTCGTGAACTTTATCAACGCGCCGAAGAACAGGACACCGCCGGCTTCATGGCGCTGTTCGCGCCGGAGGGCTACTTCCACGATATCTCGGCGGGCCAGAAATATGTGGGCGCGGAGATCGGCAAGACCGTCGATATCTACGCCACCGCCTTCCCCGATATGCACCGCGCGCTGGAAGAGGTCATCGTCATGGGCGACGTGGTGGTGGTGCAGCTGTCGCTGAACGGCACTCACAATGGACCGCTGGTGCTCCCGGCCGGCACGATTCCAGCGACACAGCAAACCATCAAAACCCCGTGCTGCGACGTGTTCCGCCTGCGCGACGGCAAGGTGATGTCGTTCGATTGCTATACGGCCGCGACCATCTTGTTCGCTCAGTTGGGCGTGCTGGGCAACTTGTCGGCAGCCTTGCGGCCGTAGGCGCGGCGTGTCGGCAAGCGTAGCGTGATCGCGGTGCCTTTGCCGGCCGCGCTGCGGATCTCCAGCGTCCCGCCGGCGTCGTGCGCGCGCTCGCGCATGCCGGTCAGGCCGAAATGGCCGGGACGGTGGCCACGCTCGTAGACCTCGGCATTCATGCCGCATCCGGTATCGCGCACCTGTAGCGAGAAGCCGGTGCGCGCATGACGCAACTCCACCGTCACTTCTTTGCATTGCGCATGGCGCAGGGCGTTCAGCAGCGCTTCGCGGCCGATCGCGTAGGCCTCGGCGGCGGCGGACGAGCGCAAGGGACGGCGCACACCTTTTTCCAGCAACACGAAGCGTACGCCGTAGCGCGGCGCGAGAATATTTCCCAGTCCGGCCAACGCGGAGTCGAGGTCGCCGGTCAGCTCATGATTAAGCCGCAGCGCCAGCACTTGCTCGCGACCCTCGCGCAGCACGTCTTCGGCGGTATCGAGCGCGCGATCGATTCTTTGTTGTACCGGGTGCTCGGGCGGCAGCCCGTGTTTGATCAAATCAAACTGCATCATCAGTGCCTGAACGCTCTGCAGAAAGTTGTCGTGCAAGGCACGCGCGATGCGTTCGCGTTCACGCAGACGTTCGCGCAAACGGTCGGTGATGCGCGCGGTGACCCAGATCATGCGTCGCCAGTAAAGCAGGGCGGCGAGCGCCAACGCCAGCACGCCGCACAACAACTTGAACCACACAGTCTGGACGAACGCCGGTTCAATGCTGAACGACAGCGCCGCCGGTGTGACGCTCCAGACACCGTCTTCGTTCGCGGCCTGGACTTCGAACCGGTAGTTGCCCGGACCGAGGTTGGTGTAGAAGGCCGCGCGCCGGTTGCCGGCGTCGCGCCAAGTTTGTTCCTGCCCGATCAGCCGATAGCGGAAACGTACCCGCTCCGGGATACTCAGGATGGCGGCGGTGAAATCCAGTTCCAGGTTGCTGGTGTGCTGCGGCAGGACCATTTCCGGTCGCGCGTCATGCAGGCGCTGGTCGGTGCGCAGCGACGTCACTTGCGCCGTCGGCGCCAGCGAATTACGGGCGATGTTGGCCGGGTCCACCCAGCCGACGCTGGCGGAGGTGGCGTACCACAAACGTCCATCCGCCGCCTCGGCCAACACGGACAGCGGCCGCACTTGCGAAGGCTGGCCTTTGTAGCCGTCAAGGTTATCGAAGCGGTCGATACGTAAATGGCGCGACGCCAAGCCGGCCGCCAGCTCGGTGGCAGCCACCCGCATCAAGCCGTCCGCGCCGTGCAGCCACAATTCGCCGCCGGTTGTGATGACCAGGCGCGAGGCTCCGTTCAGTGGCTGGCCATCGGCATCAAGCAAAGGCATGAAGCGCTGGCCTTGCAATTTGGCCACGCCCTGGTCCCCGCTCACCAGCAGCTGGCCTTTATAACTGGTGATCGAGGCCACGTTACCCACTTCGAGGCCATCCTTGGCACCGTATTCGCGCAATGCACCGCCGCTCAATACCGAAAGCCTGTTGGCAGTGTAGCCAAACCAGACCGGACCCTTAGGATCGGCATACAACGACACCGGCGTCAGCTTGGTGAGCGCTTCGATGCCGCCACCGCGCTGCCATTGCCCGTTCTGAAACACATGCGCGCCGTTGCGCACTAGCGAAGCCCATAGCCGGCCGCCGCTGTCGACGGCGAAGTCCTGCACGTCCTGGCCACCAAAACTATCGGGCAATGGCCATGCGCGCCACTCGTCATGCACGCGGTGCCACACGAATTTGCCATTGCCGAACCATAAGCTGCCGTCCGGCGCGCGCAAGCTGGCGGTGATGTTGCTGAGCGGCGAATCGACGTGTGCGCCATTCGGCTTCATGCCAAAAGTGTCCACGTCATAATCGCCGTTGGTCTTGTGATTGCTGATCCACACCGTACCGTCCTGGTCGGGCTGAATCGTCATGGCGCGGGACATCCGCTCCGGCAGCTGAATCGCGGTCAGGCGCGATTCACGAATACGGTCCACGCCGTTTTCAGTGGTCAGCCAGAGATTGCCTTCCCGGTCATTCAGCGTGTTGTAGACCTGCTTGCCGCTGAGGTTATTCAGCCCGGAGAACGTGCGCATCGGCCGCATGTCCGGACCCAGCAACACTAGTCCAGCATCGGTGTTGACCCACACTGCGCCGCGATCGTCGAGAAACGGATCGATCGGCTTTGCGCCGAACGGAAATTGCAACGGCGTCAGGATGCCGGTCAGCGCGGCATAGCGGGTGAAACGGCGCTGCTCATCGACCAGCAGCGTGTCGCCATTCGGCAGCAGATGGTGAATTTCGATGCCTTTCCCGCCGGCGACTTTGCGGAACTGGTGCCCGCCTGGCGTATTGCGGTAAATGCCGGTTGGATGATCGGCCAGGATGCTGCCGTCGGGTAGGGCGGTGAAGTAATGGACATTGCCGAGACCTAGGCCATCCTTGACATCCACGAAGCGCCAACGCTGGCCGTCCAGCCAATACAATCCGTCGCCGGTGGAGACCCACATGGTTCCATCGCGACTGCGCACCAACTGGTAGACGGTGCGTATCGATAAGCCGTCCTCCGCGCCATAATGCCGCACCGTGCCCTGATCATAGACGCTGACGCCGCCAAAGCTATAACCGATCCAGAGCGCGGAGCCGTTGGCCAGGATCGCATTGGTATTAGACGAGCGCAGCTTGTTGCCGTCGATGGCATTCAATCGCTCAAAGCGGGCGCCGTCGAAGCGGTAAACGCCGTCGTTCGCTGCGAACCACAGCATGCCGTGCTGGTCCTGCGTGATCCCGTATACCGCCGTCGGCGCGCCGTCCTGCTTGGTCCATGCCTTATGGACCATCGAGCTGTGCCAATAGGGACGTTGCGCGACCTCGGCTGCGCCCGCGCCGGGAATCGACAACAAGACGAACAGCAGTCGGAAGAGGTGGAAATGGTTTTTCAAAAACATGGAAAATTGTAAAGAGGGCGGCACATTTTAGCCTTTGGTTGCTTCCAGGTATACAAATTCCCGATCCTGATGAGCCCACCCGCAAGAATGTCCAATGAGAGCTGGCAGCGGATGCGTCGAAGCCATGGGAGACGGCAAAAGGTGCGGTATTCTGCAGTGCACGCTTGACACGCGCGTCATCCGGGCCGACGATGGTTCAATCGTCCCGCCCAGAGCCCGCAATGAATATCGAACACTTGGTCACCATGGCCAACCAGATCGGCACTTTTTTCGACTCCTATCCCGACCGCGAGGAGGCATCGACCGAGATCGCCAACCATCTGAAGCGATACTGGGCGCCGCGCATGCGGAACCAACTGTTTGAGCACATCGACCATGAACAAGGTGCGGGACTGTCTCCACTGGTGCTGGTAGCGATTGCCGCGCACCGTGGCGAAAAACCGTCGCCACCCCCACCAGGCGGCGACGCTGGCTGAACCTGCCTGCTAATACGCCCCGCGAAGTGGCGCGGGACAAGTCACTGCATCATCCGGATGCGCGCGTTTTTCCATCCCAAGCGCGATGCCGACGGTTCCGCCAGCGTGACCGCCATGAGCATCGAGGAATACCACCGGCAATCCTCCAGCGCTTTCAATGATGGGTTTGACGAGGTCGAAGTGGGGCGCAGCGTTCGGCAATTCGGTGCTTCGGTTAATGTCTGGAGCACCTATTGATTTCAGGCCGCCTGCCACAGGCGCGCCAAGAAAATCAGGATCGCTTCAACTGTCCGATTACGCTCGCGACCTTGGTGGTAATCATGTCCACCGCCGGGCCATTGGCGCCGTGTGGAATGATGATGTCGGCGTTGCGTTTGGTCGGCTCGATGAATTGCTTGTGCATCGGGCGTACCGTTTCCAGATACTGTCCGACGACGCTTTCCACCGAGCGGCCACGTTCCGTAATATCCCGTTGCATCCGGCGGATGAAGCGGATGTCGGAGGCGGTGTCGACAAAAATCTTCAGCGACATCATGTCGCACAAGTCCGGGTCATACAGCGCAAACAAGCCTTCGATTACGATCACCGGGGCGGGCTTGACGGGAATGGTGCGGCTGGAGCGGTTGTGGAGCGTGAAGTCGTACTCCGGCATTTCGATCGCTTCGCCATTGCGCAGGGCCTGGATATGTTGCACCAGCAATGACCATTCGAACGCTTGCGGATGGTCGTAATTCTGCTCGGGGCGGACTTCTGGGGGGAGGTGGGTTTGGTCGCGATAGTAATCGTCCTGCATGACGACCGAGACCATATCCGCGCCAAACGCGGCCAGCACTTTCTGGGACACAGTGGACTTGCCACTGCCGCTACCGCCTGCGACGCCAATAATAAACGGTTGGAAGGAAATCTTATTCATGCCGAATGATACCGGAACCGCGACCGAACCGACAGAGCACCGGCCTATCCCCAATGACGAAGTCGGCAGTTTGGTTGCACCCTGCAAGTGCTGGAATGTTATTTAAAAGCAGCATAAAGTAGTAAAATCGTTCTTTTATTACAACTACGAGCGAGCCGCCTTGAAAGACAGCCTTCCGGTACGCGCTTTGCGTGCCGCCCTGCGCCGGCGCATGGAGCCGTTGAAGCACGGCGACCAGGACCTGCAAGGCTGGCGCCATCGGTTGCTGGACGGCTTGTGCGGCGTGGCCTTCTGGCTGGGTCTGCTGGTCGTTGTGCCGAGCATGTGGGGCGGTGCGCGCCAGGGACACTGGGCTCTGGTTGTGACCGACGTGATCGCGCTGGCCGCCACCGGCTTGCTGAACTATCGCCGCGATATCGCGTACCAGCGCCGGGCCTTCGCGGTCCTGGGCATCTCTTATCTGATCTCCGTGGTGCTGCTGTTTTCCATCGGGCCGGTGTCGCAGATTTATCTGCTGGCGGTGCCGGTGCTGTGCACGGTGCTGATCGGCACCATGGCAGCGATGCTGGCGCTGCTGTGGTGCGGCGCCACGCTGTTCCTGGTCGGCTATTTCGGCGGGATTGAACTGGGCATGTCGGTGGTCGAGGTCGGCCCGTTGGCGCATTGGATCATCCTGACCGTGAACTTCATGCTGGTGTCGACCTTGCTGACGATATCCTGCACCTATCTGCTGCACGGGCTCGACGGCGCGCTGCGGCGCCAACGCGCGACGCACGCGCGCAATCACGAGAACGAGATCCGCTACCGGCAAACGCTGGAAGCGCAGATCGCGACCCTGCATGCGCGCGAGGCGGATTTGCGGGCGTCGCAGGCGCGCCAGGCCGAGTCGCTGGCGGCGCAGCGGGCGGCGGAAGTGTCGAACCAGCTCAAGAGCGATTTCCTGGCAATGATCAGCCACGAGGTGCGCACGCCCTTGGGTGGCGTGATCGGCATGCTGCGCTCATCGCTGAAGGATGTGGCCCTGGCGTCCAACACCCGCGACAAGCTGCGCCTCAGCCTGAGCAACGCGGAGGTGCTGCTACAAATTATCAACGACATCCTTGACTTCTCCCGTCTGGAGGCGGGCAAGATGCCGCTGGAGTCGCTGGATTTCGATCTGCCGACCTTGCTGCACGATGTGGTCGACCTGCTGGCCGACCGCGCCGAGGCGAAGGGGATCTCGCTGATCGCCGATGTCGATCCGGCGCTGCCGGCGTGGTGGCGCGGCGATCCGACGCGGCTGCGGCAGGTGGTGGTCAACCTGGTGGGCAACGGCATCAAGTTCACCGAGCATGGGGAAGTGCGCGTGAGCGTGGCGGAACATCGCGGGCGCGGCATTGTCGTCACCGTGCGCGACAGCGGCATCGGCATCGAGGCCGATGCGCTCGGCCGGCTGTTCCAGAAGTTCGAGCAGGCCGACGCCGCCACCACGCGCAAATACGGCGGCACCGGCCTGGGCCTGGCGATCTGCAAGAATATCGTCGCGGCGATGGGCGGGCGCATCGAGATCAGCAGCGTGCCCGGCATGGGCAGTGTGTTCCGCGTGCATCTGCCGTTGGAGCGCGGGGCGCCGGTGCCGATCCACCTGGCGCAGCTGCGCCGTCCGCACCCGGCGCGCCTGGTCGTGCTGTGCGCGGAGGATGGCAGCACCAACCAGATCATCTTGCGCGAGCTGCTGGGCGATATGGGCCACACCGTCACCATCGCCGAGGATGGCGTGGTGGCGCTGGAGGAGCTGGCCGCGCGCGATTACGATCTGGTGATCATGGATGGCCGCATGCCGCGCATGGATGGCCTTGCTGCCTTGCGGCGCTTGCGTGGCGGACTGGACGGGGTGCGCGACGCGGCCGTGCCGGTGATCGCGCTGACGGCCAACGCGACCGCCGCGGAGCGCGAGCGATTCCTTGCGGCCGGCGCCAGCGGCTTCCTGGCCAAGCCTATCGATGAGATCGATTTGCACACGGAGATCGCGCGCCAGCTGGACGTGTTGCTGGCGCAAGGCCGGCCGTTGATCGGCGAGCAGCGGGCGATGGCGGCGGGCGCGCCGGCGTTGGCGGAGTTGGACGTGATGTTCGGCGTGGCGGAGCTGCCGACGGTGGGCGCGCGGCGGCCGGACGGGGGCGACAAGTTGCAGCGCGCCATGCGCTCGGCTTTTTTGAACGAGGGACCGCGTTTGCTGGCGGTGGCGTCGCAGGGGCTGCATGACGGCGATGCGGCGGTGGTCGCTTTGGCCGTGCACAGTTTGATGGGCGGGGCCGCCTTCCTTGGCGCCGACACGCTGCGCGCGCGCTGCGCCCAGATCGAGCGCCTGGCCGACGCCGGGGAGCTCGATGGCCTGACGCCGCACCTGGTGGCGTTGCGGCTGGAGCTGGAACGGACGTTGGCGGAGATCTCGCCCGATATGGCCACGTCGGGCGCGATGGAAATACGGGCGGGAGAATGAGCCGCGCCGCGCTGGCGATACTGGTGGTGGAGGATCATCCGACGATCGCTCGCCAGATCGTGGAGTTCCTCGATGGATTGAAGTGGCAGACCGATCATGCGGCCACCGGCGCGCTCGCCATCGATCTGGCGACGCGCCATGTCTACGATGTGGTCTTGCTTGACCTGAATCTGCCTGATCTGGATGGGCTGGAGGTTTGCCGTGCGATCAAAGAGCGGGCACCGCGCAATGTGCCGGTGTTGATGCTCACCGCGCGCGACGCTTTCGAGGACAAGGCGCGCGGCTTCAACCAGGGCGCCGACGATTATCTGACCAAGCCGTTCGACCTGCGCGAGCTGGCGCTGCGTTGCGAGGCGCTGGCGCGACGCGGTCAACTGCACGTCAGCCAGGAGATGCGGCTTGGTCCGTTGACGCTGCTGTCTCGCGAGAAGCGTGCGCTGTTCAATGGCGCGCCGTTGCCGCTGACCTTGGTTGGTTTTAAGATTCTGTTGATGATGTGCGGCGCGCATCCGCATGCCGTTTCGCGCTCGGCGTTGATGCATGAGTTGTGGGGCGCCAATCCGCCGGACAGCGATGCGCTCAAGTCGCACATCTATGCGTTGCGCAAGCAGTTGGAGGCGGCCGGCGCCTTGGCAATGGTCGTGACCATTCCGCTGCTTGGCTATCGGCTGGAACTGGGTGCGCATGTTTAGGTCGATCCGGCATGGCCTGTTTGCGGCGCTGGCCGGTTTTACGGTGCTGATCTGCGTCTGCTACACCGGGCTGGCGCTGGTCATCGCGTATGTGACAGAGGATATGCTGGTCGACCGTCTGCTGCAACGGGAGTCGGATGCGATGACGGCGCATTTCCGTTTGCATGGCGAGGTCAAGTCGCCGAGCGATGAGCTGATCCGCGTCTACGCCAGCGTCGAGGCCTTGCCGCCCATCGTGCGCGAGCAGGTCGCGGCCGGCCGCGAGCGTGCCGAGATCTCCACCGATACCGGTCAGCACTATCACCTGCGTACGCTTGATCTTTCGGCGGCGGGTGGGCCGCGGCGGCTTTATCTGCTGGCCGATGTGCGGCCGCTGTTAGTGGTGTCGAAACTGATCCAGGATGTCGGCGGGGTGTTGATTGCTCTGGCGCTTGGGTTGGTGGGATTGGCGTTGTTGTTGGCTTACTTTTTGTCCAGGCGGCTGGTGTCGCCGCTTCAGGTGCTGGCGCGTGAGGTGCGTAGTCTTTCGCCGCAGGGTTCGGTCGCGTTCAGTGCGCGGCATCGTCGCGACGAGATCGGCTATCTGGCGGACAGGCTCGGCACCACGTTCGCCGATCTGCACGCGGCGCTGAATCGGGAGCATGCTTTCACGCGCGACGTCAGCCATGAGTTACGGACGCCGTTGACGGTCATGAACAATATTCTTGGACAGGCGGAGAGCGGCACGTTGCGCGGGGAGGATGTGGCGCAGTTGCGGGCGGGCCTTGATGAAATCGGTGGGACCGTCGATGTGCTGTTCGCATTGGCGCGTGCGGAACATATCGCGGCGGAGACTTTTGATCTGCGCGGCTGCATCGAGCAGAGCTTGTTGCGCCTGGTCGAGCAAGGCGCTTGGGGCGATGACGGGTTGGCGCTTGAGCTGCCGGATCGGCTGGAGGTGCGCGGCAATCGGCATCTGACGTTGCTGCTCATCAATAACTGTGTGGGCAACGCCTTGTTCCATGGCGGGGCGGGGAGCCGGTTGCGGGTGTCGTTCGTGGATGGCGTGCTTGGCTTGAGCAATACGGTCGATCCCTCGCGGACTGCGGCGATGCAGGGCTTCCTGCACGGTCAGCATTTGTTGCGGCGTATCGCCAAGGCGATGTGCTGGGACATCACGTTTCATGCGGGTGCGACGGCGTATCGCGTCGAGATCGTGCCGCTGTGCTGAAATCGCGCGGATTTCACCTTGGTTTCACCGCTGGTTTTTTATGCTGCGTACTCGTCAACTTTGCGGATACGCACCATGAAAATATTGATCAGCTTTGTACTCCTCGTATGCTCGGCTTTTCCGGCGCTGGCGCAGGTGAAGTCCCTTGTCCATAAGGAGGAAAAGCGGCGCTACCTGGTCTACACGCCGGCGTCCTATGCCAGCCAGCCGCAGAAGACTTTTCCGGTCGTCTTCAACTTTCACGGCAGCGGTATGACGATGGCGGAGCAGATGCTTTACACGCAGATGAACCGGGCCGCCGATCGTCACCAGTTCATCGTTGTCTATCCCTTGGGTATCAAGCAGGATTGGAATGTCGGGTTCGGCATGTCTTATCTTGAGGGGACCGATGACATCGGTTTTACCGAGGCGCTGCTCGACAGGCTCAAGCAGGATTACCGTGTCGATGGACAGCGGGTGTATGCGACTGGCTTGTCGCGCGGGGGCTTCTTTGCGTTGCGCGTCGCGGCGGAGTTGCCGCATCTGTTCGCGGCGGTGGCGTCGGCGGGTGGGCCGATGCCGGAGCCGGTGGTGCAGCATCATGTGAAGCCGGGCAAGGTGGGCGTCTTGCTGATTCACGGTACGGCGGATCAGGTGGTGGCGTATGGCGGCAAGGCGACGGGTTATCTGTCTGCTGAGGACAGTCATCGCTACTGGGTGAAGTGGAACGGGCTGGCGGCGGCTGCGGAGCGCCGGCGCGTCATCGATGCCGATGCCGGCGATGGCACCGATGTGACGTGGGTCGAGCAGGGCGATGGCCGGCTGAGCGTGGCGCTGGCGACGGTCAGGGATGGCGGCCATACGTGGCCTGGGGCGGATCCGTTCAACGTGGGTCTGCCGATCGGGAAGACTACGCGCGATGTGGATGCGAATGAGGTGATCTGGCAGTTCTTCGATAGGCATCGCCGCTAGCGCGCAGCCGGTGCGGTCAGAAGAACGGGCGGACCTCGACCGGTGCGCGGCAGGCGATCGCGGCTTTGCGGCCCCACTCCAATGCTTCTTCCAGGTTGGTGGCTTCCAGCACCCAGAAGCCGCCGATGTGTTCCTTGGCTTCGATGTAGGGGCCGTCGGTGATGGCCATTTTGCCGTCGGGCTGGGCGCGGAGCGAGCGGGCGTCGCGTACGGGGCGCAGGCCGCCGACGAATATCCTGATGCCGGCGGCGACCATCTCGTCGTTGAGGATGTCGATATCGCGGTGCATCGCTTCGTCTTCCTGGGCGGCGGGGTCGTAGTTGTCGGGGTGGTGGATTGCAACCAGATATTGGGTCATGGCGTTTCCTTCCTGATCTAATGGTCTTCTATAGACGAACGAAGGTAATGGAATTCGACAAATCGTTCCAGAAATTTCTCTCGGCGATTATTTTGATTTCTTGATAAGTTGGCGGAATTCGGGGATGTCGATCTTGGATGGGCCGAACAATTCTTCCCAACGATCCTCGGGAATAGGTTTGCCACTCAGAACGACATGGATGCTGCCGTTTACGGGAAGGATTTCGCGTGCGAGAGGCATTGCCGTGGCCGCGATCTCTGCGCGCCGCTTTGCGGCTGCCGTTTTGTAACTGGCTTTCTGTGTGTTGAGTGACCTTTTAATGGCAGTCATGATTTCTCCACCAGTGCTTTGTAGATGTAGTTTAGCAGGATCGACCAGCTTCGGCTCTTCGCTTTTAAATCAAATCGCATAGCGCGACCGGAGCCGTGCATGGGCCACCATAGCGGATCGGCAGCGATAGTATCCTGAACGGTTCGGGCACCTGCAAGCTTCTTGGTCGGGAATCGATTGAATTCGACAGGAGTTATCTGGGCATCGAAACCGAATTTTGGCCATACATGGAAGCCAACTAGTGCATCTGAATTTTTCGAACGTAGAGGCCCATGTCCGGCAGCAAAGAGACTGATGTATTCAAATCTCAAACGGTAAGCCGCGATGGCCATTAATCCAAAGGCGATCGTTCCGAAATGTTTTGGAGCTTTTTTTTCTAGCATGAGACGTCGAACATGCAGCGCCTCAATCCACATGGCAGGGCCGATCTCTTCATGAAACGCAATCACACTGTTCTGCTCATCTCTCGCAATAAATGGGTTGTTGGATTGGACGGCTAGTCCTGCGGGCGCATCGCCATTTTCGCCAACCTGGAGTGCCCACACTGCAGAGCCGTCTGGAATCATAAACAGGCGACCGATTGTCTTTTCATCGAGGTTCAGCGCTGTACCGTTCTGCCGTTTGAGCGTCATGTTGGTCAGGCGGTTGCCGTTCCGGTCGTAAAGTTCTCCTTGGAAGTATTGGCGTGCGATTTCGTCGTCGAGCAGGATGTTCTCTGCTCGGGCGAGGTTGTCGTTGTCGAATTGCGGATCTGGCGTCATCCGGCCATGCTACTGGTGGCCGTTGTATGCGCCTTGAGGTACTTCAGTGTGTGGACACCAGCTTGAGGCCGATGACGCCGGCCAGAATCAGCACGATGCACAGCACCCGCGCCGGCGACGCGGAGTCGCCCAGCAGCGCGATGCCGAGGATGGCGGTGCCGGCCGCGCCGATGCCGGTCCAGACGGCGTAACCGGTGCCCACCGGCAGCGTGCGCAGCGCGAACGATAGCAGCGCCACGCTGGCCAACCCGGTGCCGACCGTGAACAGCGACGGCATCAACCGCGTGAAGCCTTCGGACCATTTCATGCCGAAGGCGAACGCGATCTCCAACAGGCCGGCGATGCCGACCAAGAACCACGCCATCGCCGTTATTCCTTGGCGGCAGCAGCCGCCGCCGCAGGACGCACGCGGAAGCTCACGCCGAAGCGGTTGAAGGCGTTCATCAGGCCGATGGCGTAGGTGAGGTCGGACAGTTCGGCGTCGTTGAATTCGGCGGCGGCCGCTGCGTAGTCGGCGTCCGGCACGCCGGTCTCCGAGACGCGCGTCACGGTTTCCGCCCAGGCCAGCGCGGCGCGTTCGCGCTGCGTGAAGACGGCGCCGGCGTCGTGCCAGACCGGTACCAGCACCAGCTTGTCGACCGTCAGGCCGGACTTGATCAGGTCGCCCGAGTGCATGTCGATGCAATACGCGCAGCCGTTGATCTGCGATACCCGCAGATAGACCAGGTCGATCAGCGATTTCGGGACGCTGCCTTTCAGCAAGGTGGCGTACACGGCGCCAAACGCTTTGTAACCTTCTGGAGCTGCCTTGGTGTAGTCGATACGATTAGTCATGATGAAATTCCTTGCGTAGTGAATGTAGGACTCCATCTTCTGCCTTCTTGGACTATATGAAAAGGGCCATGACTGAACTGTTGCACTGGTCCATGTTCGCGCTAACCTAATTTCGCCGGATTCCGCGAAGGTCTTTGAAGAACGGGGCGGGGTCGTGCCAGCAGAAGACGAAGTAGCGGGTGCGGGGGCGCAGGAAGTCGGTGAGGTAGCCGAACAAGGTGGGCAGGCGTTTGATGGTGAGGTTGCGGTCGGCGATGCGATGGGGCTGGAATAGCACGCGCACCAGGCGCTTGGTTTCCGGGGCCATGAAGCGGCAGCGGATGCCGGTGCGGTACGGTGGCAGCGTCTGCGCGCGGTTCATGCCGAACAGCTGGTAAGCGAGCCACGGAAAGGATGCGCCGGCGTGCCAGGCCAGCGGCAGGCTGCCCCAGAAGCGGCCGTTGACTTCCATCAGCGCGGACTCGCCCGTCGCCGGATCGTGGCGGTATTCGACCATGGCGATGCCTTCCCATTCCAGTTCGCGCAGCAGTGCGATCGATTGTTGCATCAGTTCGCGATGCCGGTAGGGGGCGAGCGAGACGCACAGGCTGGAGAAGCCGCCTTCCGGCGGCCATTCGTGGAGGCGCTGGTGCTGGAAGACGTAGTGCGCCTGGCCGTCCTTCATCAGGATGAACTGGCCCAGTCCGTAGCCGGCGCAGTATTCCTGGATCAGCGGGTACATGCCGGCGGCTTCATATGGCTGCAGATAGTCCAGCAGCGCTGGCGGCGTCTGGCAATAGTGGGCTTTCGCCAGTGGCAGACCGGCGGCGGACAGGCGCCGCATCACCTCGTGCGGATTGGACCATTTCAGCACCACCGGGAAGCGTAGTTCGCGGCCGGCGGCCTCGGCCTGTGCCATCGAGGAAACCTGCCGGGTTTGCGGAACGTGCAGGCCGGCTCGCGCTGCGGCGGCGTAGGTTTGCTCCTTGTTGACGACGCGGTTCATGCGCGCGGCGTCGGCGAACATCATGCGATAGCGGGGCAGGCGCTCGCGGTGTAGGTTCAGCAGGGCGATGTCGTTTTCGGCGATGGCGAACAGGCAGCTTGTGCCCAGCTCGCCGCTCAGGGCGATCAGCTGTTCGATCAATGCGGCGTCGCCTTTAGCGCGCAGCAGGCCGCGATGCAGGTAGCGCGAGGCGAGGCCGATCGCGTTCTTCGACCAAGCGATGCCGTGCACGGCGACGCCGCGCATGCCGAGGTCGCGCACGATGGTCAGGCCGATCGGTGTGTCGATGCCGAGCACCACCGCCGGGATCATGTCGGGCTCCCAGTGCGCAGCGGCGTTCTGGTTTGCATCAGGGTTGTCAGTAGACGGCGCAGATGGTGTCGCTTGTGTTCGGTAAAGTGGCCGATGATGACGCTGTTCAGCAGGGTGGCCAGCATCACTTGCGCGTAGAACAGGCGGCCGCGCGGGTCGCCGTCGAACACTGCGGCGTAGAACTGCAACAGCGGTTGGTGCAGGATGTAGAGCGAGAAGGTGTAGCCGGCCAGCCAGCGGACGATGTTTTCGCTCGGCCGCAGGAGCGCTGCGAACCGGTGCGCCACCGTGCGGAAGCCGATGAAGTTGGCGGCGATGATGAGGGCGAGCAGGTAGTCGGTGAGTAAGAATTTGGAGAAGGTCATTTGCTGGTGCCACTGTTCGCCGATCAGGCGTAGCAGCAGCTGGCTGCCGTATTCGGTCATGCCGTAGCGTTGGAACAAGCCGTAGAGCGGCCATGATGCGAGGAATAGCGCCCATCCGAGCCATTGCGGTAGCCGCGCCAGTGTCGGGTGCCGGTGCAGCACGACGCCGAGCAGCCAGATCGGCGCGAGCAGCATGATCTTAGGGCCGAGCAGTGCGGCCACGCTGATGCCGAGTGCGAGGCGGGCTTTGCCGCGCATGAAGGTGGTGATGGCGAACAGCACGTAGTACCACATCTCGTAGCACAGCGACCAATATGGGACGTTGGAGAAGGACATGATGGATACGGTCCAGATTTCGTTCAGGTAGGTGAGGCTGGTGATGATGCGCAGCCAGGCCAGGCCGTGTGTGGTGCGGTCGGCGTAGAACTGTGGGGCGAGGGATTCGCCGCAGGTGTCGAGCAGTGGGCAGAGCAGCACCGTCGGTATCGTCAAAGAGTAGAAGCGCGACAGGCGGCTGGCCCAGTAGGTGATCGGCGTGGTTTCGCGGGTGGTGGTCATGTGGGAGATCACGTAGCCGGACAGGACGAAGAAGACGATCACGGCGGCGTGGCCGTGGGTGCTGAGGGGGAGTTTGTCGGCGATGATCAGCCTGACGTTGGAGTGGTAGATGACCACCAGCAGCGCGGCCACGAAGCGGGTCAGGTCGAGGTAGATGGAGAATTCTTTGTTCATCTGGCGTCTCGCAGTGTTTGGTGCAGGTGGTCGATGGCTTGGCGGATGCGGTGGAAGCAGGTGTCGAAGTAGTCGGGGCTGAGGGTGTGGGGGTCGTGCAGGTGGGGCGTCGGTGGGGAGCACCAGGTGCCCAGCAGGGCGATCTGGATGTCGTCGCGTGCCCAGAGGCGTTGGCGCAGGGCGCGGGCGTGGCGCACTTCCATCGCCAGCAGCAGGTCGCCGGGCAGGATGGTGAAGTCGCTCAGGTCGGTGGCGCGGTGGTTTTGCAGGGTAATGCCTTGGCGCTGTGCGGCTTCCAGCGCTGGCGTTGGCGACGGCGCGCCGGTGGTGGTCGACAGGCCGATCGATGCGGCCGGCAGGCCGTGGCCGATGGCGATCTGCTGGGCGTAGGCGCTGCGGCAGATGTTACCGAGGCAGACGAACACGACGCGCCGCACCTCCTGCGGCCGGCGCAGCTGGAATGACGCCAGCATGCCGGTGGCCAGCGCGAGCCGCGCCAGCGCCAGCCGCACCAGTCCGCGCGCGCTGCCGAAGCGGCGCGGGATCAGGTCGCGCGTGGCGCGGAGGCGAGGCATGAGCCGGTCGCGCGCGGCGGCCAGGCGGTGTCCGGGGAGATTGCGGGCGTGGCGGAGGCAGCGCGGGATCAGGTTGCGCGTGGCGCGGAGGCGGCGGCGGAGCTGTGCCATCATCGCGAGCCTCCGCGCGTGGCTAGCAGCGCGGCTTGGCCGTAGCATGCGTAGGTGGCCTGCAATGCCAGGCGGTCGAGGCTTTGCAGCAGTCGGCCTTCTAGCAGCGGGTTCTCCGGTGACGAGGAACGGGACGGCGCTACCGGGTGGCCCGGCGCTACGGAATGGTCGGGCGCGACGGGGCGGTCCCTCGCTACGGAATGGTCCGGCGCTACGGCGATGGCTGCGGCGGCGATGCCGCTTGGCGTGTAGCGGTCGCGATTGTGGTCGAGGTATTGGCACAGTGCGGTCAGGCGTCGTTGGGCGATGCCGTGGCGGCGTGCGTGTCGCAGATCCTGGTCGCGGCTTTGAATGTATTCGAACGGGTGGCTGAGGATGACGACCAACGACAAGCCGATGCGATGTGCTTGCTCCAGCAAGGTCTTCATCTCTGCGAAACTCGTTCCTGCGATGGTCAGCGTCTTCAGGTGCGGACGTCGGCCGAGGCGCCAGTCGCAATACGTCAGCACTGGACATTCGATCACGCCGTGCCGCTCGTGTCGGCCTCCGTACAAGGCATAGCGCGGATCGCCGCTGTCGAACACCGCCAAGCCGATGTTGGAACTATAGCGGATGCCGCTGCGCGCTAGCGCCTGGTAGAGCGCGTCGTCATGTTGCAAATTCCCTGCGCGGAAGGCCTGCGGCGGCGGCAGGTCCCAGTCGCTGAAGGCTTCCATCCCCTGGCGTATCAGCGCCAGCGTATCGGCCTCGTCGCGGCCGAAGAAGTCGTCCTGCCTCGGGCAGGCGCGCACGCGCTCGCGCCAGTCGGCATGCCGGAACACCGACCAGCACGGATGCACGTGTAGCTGCACCTCGTGGCCTTGGCCGTGGATCCGCCTGGCGATGGCCGCCATAGGATCATGCTTGAAATATTGGCGGTTGAGCGCTTCGACGAAGAAGGTGGCGGGGATGTCGTGGCGCTGAAAGGTGGCGAGCAGGAAGTCCAGTCCCTGCGAGCGGCCTGCCACGTCGCAAGTGACCATCGGCTCCGCCACCGGCCGCAACGCCGGATCGGAAAACGCACCGGCGATGCTGAACTCGGTATCGATCGTGATGCATACGCGGGTACGCATGGCGGCGGTCACCTTCAGAAAGAGTGATCGCCTAATGTATAACGATTCCCGGCCCCGCCGAGCCGCGAATCGGCCGGCCTTGACCGGGATCAGAGGCCGTCGCGCCGGGACGGCCTCACCGTTGACTTTTACCAGTGACCGCGCTGCGCGCCGCCGCCCACGTTCAGCGTTTCACCGGTGACGTGCTCCGCTTCGCTCAGGTACAGCACGGCGTCGGCGATCTGCTGCACGCTGGCGACGGTGCCCATCGGCGACAGCGACTTCATGAAGTCGCGCGGCGTTTCCTTGTGCATCGGGGTGTCGACGATGCCGGGCGCGACCAGGTTGAAGCGGATGTGGTCCTTGGCGTATTCCAGCGCCAGGTTGACACTGGCGCCGACCATGCCGCCCTTGGTCATCATGGACACGCTCGGCGTCAGGCCGGCGACCGGATTGCTCAGCAGGGTGGTGGTGATGCCGACCACGCTGCCGCCGCGCTTCTGCGCCAGCATCTGCTTGACGGCGTATTGCGTGATGTACAGATAGCCTTCCAGGTTGGTGTGCACCAGGCTCTGGAAATCTTCCGGGGTGTAGTCGGTGAACGGCTTGGCGATGAAGATGCCGGCGTTGTTGACCAGGCCGTCGACGCCGCCGAAGCGTTCAACGGCGGTCGCCACCACTTTGGCGGCGGTGGCGGCGTCGCCGATGTCGCCGTCGACCACGGCCAGGCTGTCCGATGGCTGCAGCTCGGCCGACTTGCTGGCGCTGCGCGAGGTGGCGACCACGTTGTAGCCGCGCGCCAGGAAAGCGTTGGCGATGCCGGCGCCGATGCCCTGCGATGCGCCGGTGACGATGATGGTTTTTTTCTGCTGGGTCATGATGTGCTCCAAAAGGTGAGTTGAGGAGCACACTGTATTCCGTCCTTGCGCGTCATTAAAGCCACGGAATGGAACAGTTAAGATTACCTTATGTAACAGATCGCGTGATGTCGACCGTCTTGCCGCCAAAGACTTTGGCGATCTTGGCGGTGCCGTCGGCTTGCACCGTGGCCTGCACCTTGAGCAGTTGCTGGTCGGTGATGACGTCGTCGCCGTCGTCGTTGGCCAGTGTGATGTCGACCTTGTCGCCGGCGGCGTAGTTTTCGGTCTCGACGTGCAGGTTGAGGTCGACGTGGTGGCGCGATTTGCCGCTGACCGGGGTTTCGTCGTCGCCGTAGGACCAATACAGGCGTTTGATTTTCTTCTCGGCGGCCGGCTTGTCTTCCGGGGCCTCGGCGCCGGCGGCTTTCGCGGCGGCGCCGGCGGCAACGACGGCTGCGGCGGCCACCGCCGGCGCGGCTGCTGCGGCGGCTTCGCTGGCGCCACCGCCGCCACCACCGCCGCCGGCATATTCAACGATATCGGTGAATTGCGAGGCGATCAGCACCGCGCCGCATGAGGTCTTCATGCCGGCCACCGCCACGCCCTTGCCGTAGATCGAGGTCGTCATCACGCCTTCGACGATGGTGTGCGAGCCGCTGCACTTGGGACACGAGACCTTGTGGCCGATGTAGGCGATCGGCTTGCCGTGGCAGATGTCGGCCGGCGAGCCTTCCAGCACGGTGCCGTGGTGGCTGGTCTTGTCGCCCAGCCGAATAATTTCACCTGCCATGTTGACCTCGTATCGTTGATGAGATGTTCGCCATTAGCGCACCTGGAACAGGCCGGCGTCGACGGGCGGGCATTGCAGATAGGCGCTGGCTTCGGACAGCTTGACCACCTTGGCCGGCGCGGCGCCGTTGCAGCTCTGGTTCAACGGCGGCGGCGCGAAGCGCTTGACGATCTTGTTGCGGTTGTCGATGGCATAGCCGGTTCCGCCGACCAGCTTGCTGCTCTGGCATTCCGGTTCGGTGCAGTAGATTTTGCAGTCGTTGCAGACGTTGGCGGCGTCGTCCTGGAACGACAAGCACTGATCGTAAATGGCCGGGATGGCGATCTTGAAAGTGCGCACGTCGAAATAGCCGCACTTGCCGCCGGCGGTTTGAAAACGCGCCAGGCCGCCGCGCCCATCCGGATAGTCGTAGTCGCCGGTGTGACGGATGTTCGGCAGCACGACGACGCCGCGCCTGTCGACCGCGACCAGCTCGCGCGGCTGTTCGATCAGGATGGTGGCATGGCCGGTCTGGTCGGCGACGATGTTGGCGAGGTGCTCGCGCTTGACGTGCCGTGCGGCGGCGCTGCCTTCGAAGCAGCTGGCGGACCATTCCGCTTTCTGGTCCGTCGGCGGGCAGGTTTCGACCGCGCTGCACGAGGCCGTCACCAGCATCGCGCACAGCGCGGCGAGGATGGCCCTCATCACTTGAGCTCCCAGAACTTCACCTTCACCACCTGGATCAGGCGCTTCTTGCCGCCATCGTCGCGCATCTGGGTGAGCCAGAAATAGTAGCTGTTGTTGCTGTTGTCATCGTGGCCGTCGGCGTAGGCGAGCGTCTTGGCGTCGCCGTCCCACAGCGTGAAGTGGCCGGAGGCGTCGCCCCAGCCGGTGACGTCGAAGGCGACGATGCCTTTTTTCTTGTCCAGCTTGGTGGCGAGGAAGTCGCGCGCCTCCTTGACCCGGGTGTCGAAGACGGCGGTCATCTTGGCCTTGTCGTCGAGCAGGGTGGTGGGGATCACCGACAGCGCCAGTTCCTCGTCGGCGCCGCCGAAGCGCCGCGCCAGTTCGGCCTTCAGGTCCTTGACGCGCAGCCAGTACCAGAACTTGTCCTTGCCCTGGATGCTGGCGCCGGTGCCGGCCGCCTTCGGCAACTTGAGGCCGCTGTAGTTGAGGCCGTAGGACATGCGCACGGCGCAGGTGTTTTCGTAGCCGGGCTGATCGTACAGCTTGGCGAAGCCGCCGCCGATCTTGGTGTCGTACAGGGTGGGCGTGGTCACGCTGCGGTCGGGATAATATTTTTTCATATCGGCCCACGACGGGCGTTTCGGTACGACTGTCGCTGTGGCTTGCCCGGCGGTGGCGGTGATTGGCATGATACCTATCCGATTTTATTTTGTTAAAGGCAATTTTATCGTATCGGCATGTATGGTGGCGTACTGTAAGCGCACCACGTTTGTTGCAGTGCGGAAGCTAGTTGCGGCGGCAATTCCGGCAGCCATGCTTGCAGCGGGCGGACTTCGGCGTGCACTGGTTCCTCGCCCGCTGGCGCGTTCCAGGCGACGTCATAGCGGGCGAGCAGGGAGATCATGGCGTCGTGGCGGTAGGGGCCTTTGGCGACTTCGACCGCCATCTCGCGGAACGCTTGCTCGACCCGTCCCGGCCACAGCGCTACGCCGACCTTGGACGGGCGCGCGCCGTGCTGGTGTACGCGGTGGGCGACGCCGGGATGCAGCAGCACCGCTTCGCCTTGCCTGAGCAGCGCGATGGCGCGGCCGCCGCTGCGGATCTCCACTTCGCCGTCCAATGCGGCCAGCAGTTTGGTCTCGTGCACGTGCATCAGGGGCAGGTTGTGGGCCTTCGGCGGCAGCACGAAATGCATCGCGGTGCCGGCGCCGGCGATGCTGGCCTGCGCCACGTCGATCGTGACCGGGTAGCCGTCGGGGAACAGATAGAGGATGTCGTCCATGGTCGCTCCTGAGTGGGCGTGGGGTGGCGGCTTGAGTTGAGCCGTCATCTTAAATCAGCCGCAGCGTCAGCGCCTTCAGCGATGCGGAGGCGCGGGTGGTGCAGCCCAGTTTGCGGAAGGCGCTTTCGACGTGGGTGTTCACGGTGCGCGGGCTGATCGACAGGTGGCGGGCGGCTTCCTTGTTGGTCAAGCCTTGGCTGATGGCGCGCAGGACGTCGGCTTCGCGCTCGCTCAGGCTGATTCTGGCCGGGGTGCTGGTGGGTTCTTGCTGGTCGGTCTGCATGCCGCACAGGGCGTCGGCGACGTCGGGGTTGAAGCGGCCGGCGTGGGCTTCCTGTGTCAGCAGCATGGCGGCGGCTTCGGGGGAGTGGGCCGGGCGCCATGGTCTTGCGGATTGCAGGGCGATCCAGGCGGAGGCGGCGGCCAGGACCTGGGCTTCGATCGGGATGGCGGCGCCGATGCTGCCGCGGAAATCGCCGGAGCCGTCGAGGCGTTCGCCGACGTGGGAGGCGATGTCGGCTTCCAGTTCGAGGCCGTTGACGTGGCGCAGCGCGCGCAGGGTCCAGTAGGGGGCGAGGCGCATTTGCTCTCTTGCGGTGGCCGACAGCGGGTCGGGGCTGTTCCAGATGCTGCCGGGGATGGCGCCGCGTCCCAGGCCGTGGAGCAGGGCGGCGCGGTAGGTGCGCTGTTGGGTCGGGTTGTCCAGGCCGATGATGGCGGCGGCGCGCAGGGCGGCTTGGGCGACGCGGCGGGAGTGGCCGCGTAGCCAGGGTTGTTGCAGGTCGATCAGGTCGGCCATCAGTTCCAGCGAGACCATTTCGTTCGGGCGGTCGCCGGGGGCGATCGGGCGGCGGCAGATGGTGCGGTTGTCCAGGTCGGCAAGCCATTCGGTGGCGTTGCGGCGCAGGGTGTCCAGCAGCTTCGGTGGGTAGGAGGGGCCGTGTTTGCTGGCGATCAGGGTCAGGGCGGCGGCGATGCCGTCGGTGCGGCTCAGTGCTTCGAGGTCGTTGGCCAGGGTGGCGATGACGCGCAATGGGACGGGCTGCGGTCCGGCGGCTTGGGCGATGGTCATGCCCAAGGCGGCGGTGCGCAAGGACGGTTCGGCAGGATGTTCCATGCCGAGGTCGCCCATGAAGGCCAGCGCGCGCAGGCATTCGGACATGCTGACGAGGGAGGCTTGGCCCCGCGCGCCTATGCCCGCGCCAGCTCCCGTGCCGGCGCTCGCCTCCGTGTCCGCGCTCGCGCTGGCGCCCGTTCCTGCGGCTGCGGCGGTGCGGGCCGAGGTTGCGGCCGCTTTGGCGGTGGGGACGGGGGCGGCGATGCGGGCGGCGACGGCGGCGGACATGAGGTTTGCTCTTGGCGGCTTAGTGCTGGCCGCGCGCGGCGGCTTCGATTACTTTGGCGACCGCCGCCGGCTGCGATATGAATACTGCATGGCTGCCCTTGATCTCGATGATGTGGGCGCCGGCGCGCTTGTACATCCAGCGTTGCAGGTCCGGGCTCAGCGTCATGTCCTCACTGGCGACGATGGCGTAGCTCGGCTTGCTGCGCCACGTGGCGACCTTGGCCGGCGCGTTGAAGGCGGCCAGCGCGGCCGGCATCTGCGCGTTCGCCATGAAGGCGGTCTGCTTGGCCGGCAAATCGGCGGCGAAGTCGGCGGCGAACCTGGCCGGATTCAGGTACAGGAAGCCATCCTTGGTCTGCTTGACGTCGTCGCTCGGCGCCTTCATTGTCCTGGCCAGGCCGATGACGCTGTCGCCGACATCCGGCTGCAACGCCGCCACATACACCAGCGCCTTGACCTTCGGATCCGCACCGGCGTCGGTGATGATCATGCCGCCATAGCTATGTCCGACGAGCACCACCGGCCCATCCTGCTGATCGAGCACCCGGCGCGTGGCCTGGACGTCGTCGTCCAATCCGGTCAGCGGCTGCTGCACCACGCTGACCTTGAAACCGTCGCGCACCAGGATATCGTACACACCGCGCCAGCCGCTGCCGTCGGCATAAGCGCCATGGACCAGCACCACATTTTTGATCGGCTCCGCAGCGTGGGCGGCGGCGGTCAGGGCCAGCGACAGCACGGTCGCGCGGAACAAGGTAGTCGAGATTTTCACTGTAGGATCCTATTCAAGTTTATGTATCGCGATAATATGTATCGCGATAAGTATTGACTTTATCTGCTTGTAATCTCGATGTCCAGTAAAATATGTCACGATATGTATTTTCCCGCCGACCATCATGCCCAAGCCTAAGACCGCCGCCCTCGAAGACCAGTTGTGCTTTTCGCTCTACCGCGCCAATCTCGAAATCGGCCGCGCCTACCAGCCTTTGCTCGACTCGCTGGGGATCACCTACCCGCAATTCCTGGTGCTGAACACGCTGTGGGAAAAGGACCGGCGCCCGGTCGGCGAGATCGCCGAGCGGCTGACGCTGGAGTCGAGCAACATCACGCCGCTGATCAAGCGGCTGGAAGCGGCCGGCTTCCTGACGCGCCAGCGCAATCCGGCCGACGACCGGCAAGTGCTGGTGTCGCTGACCGATTCCGGCCGCGCCATGGAAAAGCGCTGCACGCTCGGCGAGGTCATGCTCAGCGCGAGCGGCATGGAGCTGGCGCAGTTGCTGTCGCTGAACGACGCGATCCAGGGCTTGCTGCGCTCCATCGACGGCGCCAAGGAATCGCATGGCCGCTAAGGACAAGACGCCCGGCAGCCGCAAGGAAGCCTTGACCGGCCTGGCGGTGGACATGATGCAGACCAGCGGCTTCTCGGCGCTGGCCTTGCGCGACCTGGCGCAAAAGGCGTGCATGCAGGCGGCCAGCCTGTACAGCCACTTCGATTCCAAGAACGCGCTGGCGCGCCAGGCCATGGCCCTGTACGCGCAGCGGCAGCGCGAGGACTTGGCCGACATCGACCGCGCACCGTCGGGCCACGCGCGGCTGCATCGCTACGTCGAGATGTTCGCGGCGACGCTGGGCAACGACAACCGGCTGTGCCTCGGCCTGATGCTGGCGGTGGAGCGCAACGCGATACCGGAAGAGGTGATGCAGGAAATCCGCCTGTTCTCGGCGCAGAACATCGCCTGGCTGGATAGCGCCTGGGAGCTGGGCCGCGCCGACGGCACCGTCCGCAGCGCGGTGGACGGCAAGACGGCGGCGCCGATGATCTTCGGCGCCGCCGAGGGTATGATGGCGTTCGCGTTGCTGGAGCCGGAACCGGCGCCGGCGTTCCGGCGCCAGCTGGGCGGGCTGCTGGCCGCGCTCGGCGTCCAGGCGTGATTATTCGCTGAACGGCCCGCCGGCGATCATGTCCACCCACGACATGCGCTGGTAGCCGGGCACGAAGCGCTCGCCGAAGTCGCGGATGAAGTTGTCGTAGGTGGTTTCCGGCCGGGTGTGCGCGATCTTGCAGGCGCAGGCGGCGAACTCGCGCTTCATTTGCAGACGCGGCACGGCGGCGACGATGGCGTCGATATCGGCCTGCGCGAAAGCCTCATAATCCGGCGCGCCGAAGTCGACGCTGATGGCGCGGCCGCACAGCGCCACTTCCGGCTCCTTCAAGAATCCGATCGACGGCGTCGCGTGCAGCGCGATGGCGTCCCAGACCAGCTGGCAGCGGCGCGCGTCGAAGCCGCGCTCGCGGGCGAAGGCCACGGCCACGGCGGCGCCGTTGACTTCGAAGCGGTGCGGGCCGTCGGCGTGCGCGGTCAGGCCCAGGTCGTGTAGCAGGGTGGAGATCGCCACTACTTCCGCGTCGTACGACAATCCTTTTAATTTCCCAAGCTGATAAGCAAAGATCCAGCTGCGCACGACGTGGTTGAACAGGTAGGCGGGCATGCGCTCGCGGGCGTAGTCGAAGGCTTCGATGATGACGGGCGTGGCGGGCAGGCCCGGGAAGCGTTCGGTTAAAGTGAGGTAGTTGAACATGATGTGACTCCTTGTTGGTTGATGGCTGGATTGTGTTCTCGCGGCCAAACCCGGGCCATCGGGTGAACACCCGAGGCGGGCGTAAATCCTTGACAGCGATTGGTCGGGAAGGCAACCTAACGTTCGTTAGCCAACTTAACCAAGGAGCAAATCATGATTTTGGAACGACAACTGAACCGCAACTGGACGGATACCCCGATCGAAGGCATGCGCGTGGCCACCGTATGGAACGACGACACGGACGGCAGCTATTTCGTGCAGTTCAAGGAGGGCACGCGCTTCCCGATGCACGACCACGACGGCTGGGAACAAATCCTGATGCTGACCGGGCGTATCCGCTTCGGCGACGTCGAGCTGGGGCCGGGCGATACGCTGTTGCTGCGCAATGGCGACGTGCACAACGCGCTGGCGCTCAGCGACGCCTCGTTCTTCGTCGCACATCGCGGCGATATCGCCATGGTGGACTAAAACGTACTTGGTATTGGTGAATTTCGTAATTGCGGCGCGGCGCGGTAAGCAGCAGAATGTCCTGACAAAAAATACTCGAGACATTCCCATGAAAATGATTAGCTGGCGCCTCGCCGCATCCCTGGCCGTGTGTTCGTCCCCCGCGTTCGCGGTGGCGTCGCAGGACTTGAACCTGTATGCCGGCCGGCCGCTGGCCTCGTGGCATGTCACCGTCGCCGATTTCGAGACCAGCAAGCAGCTCGACGGCGACTCGGTGGTGATCGACCGCCAGCCCAAGGTGCCGGCCAGCGTGGTCAGCGCCAGCAAGACCACCAAATCCAAAAAGAACGATGCGCTGACCTTGAGCTTCAACGGCGCCTGGTATTCCAGCCTGCGCCTCGACGGCGGCAAGCCGGTCGACCTGCGGCCTTACGTCGCCAAGGGCGTGCTGGCGCTGGACGTCAACGTCAAGGAGCTGTCCAACGGCGGCATCACCTTCAAGGTGGGCTGCGGCGACAAGTGCGAGCGTTCGATTCCGTATCTGGTGCCGGCGCGCGCGATCGCGGGCAAGGGCTGGCAGCACCTGGTGTTTTCGATGAGCTGCTTCGTTCGCGAGGGCGACGATTTCAGCGCGGTCAAGCAGCCGTTCGCGCTCGATGGCAGCGGCAACGGCGAGGTCTCGATCGCCAACGTCAAGTATCAGACGAAGGGCACGCCGAACGCCAGCTGCCCGGATTACAAGACCGTCTCGGTCACGCCGGACAAGCTGAATGAATCCTGGTCGATCAACTGGTGGACTCCGCGACACGAGAAAAAACTGGAAGAGGCCAAGGCGCTGGGCAAGACCAGCCAGGTGGTGTTCATCGGCGATTCGATCACCGAGGGGTGGGAGAAGAGCGGCGCGCCGGTCTGGGAGCGCAACTACAAATCGCTGAACGGGCTGGCGCTGGGCTTCGGCGGCGACCGCACCGAGAACGTGTTGTGGCGCCTGCAGCATGGTGAAGTCGACGGCATCGCGCCGAAGGTGGCGGTGCTGATGTTCGGCACCAACAACACCGGCCATCGCCAGGAGGATCCGAAGACCACAGCCATCGGCATCAAGCGCAATATCGACGAGCTGCAACAGCGTCTGCCGGATACGAAGATACTGCTGCTGGCGATCTTCCCGCGCGGCGAGAAGCCGGACGACCAGCTGCGCCAGATTAACGAGAAGGTCAACGGCATCATTTCCGGCTACGCCGACAACAAGAAGGTCTTCTTCCTGAATATCAACCAGGCCTTCCTGGAGGCGGATGGCACGCTGTCGAAGGAGATCATGCCGGACCTGCTGCACCCGAACGAGAAGGGCTACGAGATCTGGGCCAAGGCCATGGCGCCGGCGCTGGAAAAGCTGCTGGCCGGCGAGTCGCTGGCGTATGCGTGGGATAACGTGGCCATCGGCGGCAGCGGCTTCGTCTCCGGCATCATCACCAGTAAGACCGAGAAGGATTTGATCTACGCGCGGACCGACGTCGGCGGCGCGTATCGTTGGGACGCTAAAAAAAAAGCTGGCAACCCTTGATGGACTGGGTCTCCGATAAGGAGACCGGCATCCTGGGCGTGGAGTCGATCGCCATCGATCCGAACGCGCCCAACAAGGTGTATATGTCCACCGGCATCGCCTACATGAACGACGGCGCCAGCACCATGCTCAAGTCCAGCGACTACGGCAAGACTTTCACCAAGATCGACGTCACCGGCCAGTTCAAGGTGCACGGCAACGGCATGGGGCGCGGCACCGGCGAGAAATTGCAGGTCGATCCGGTCGACGGCAAGATCCTGTATGTCGGCACGCGCGCCAACGGCATCTTCAAGAGCGTCGACGAGGGCTTGAGCTGGCGCCATCTCGATGGCCTCGACGTGACCACCACGCCGAACAAGAACGGCATCAGCTTCCTGCTGTTGGATCGCGGCAGGATGTTTGTCGGCGTGTCGCGCTACGGCGCGGTCGGCGAGAATATGTACATGTCGGCCGACGGCGGCAAGAGCTTCAGCGCGCTCACCGGCGGCCCGTCGAAGCTGATGCCCAACCGCGCCGTCATCGCCGACGGCAAGCTGGTGGTGGCTTACGCGCAGGGCGCCGGGCCGCATGCGGACAAGGCCAAGGGCGAGGCGATGGAGGAGGGCGGCGTGTGGCAGTACGATATCGCCGCCGGCACGTGGAACGATGTCTCGCCGCCGCTGAACCGCGCCTACGCCGGCATCACGGTCGATCCGCGCAATGGCAAGCGAATGATCGTCTCGACCATCGACTACTATTCCAACCCGGGCGGCACCATCGGCGACAAGTTCTTCGAGACGCTGGACGGCGGCAAAAGCTGGAAGAGTATCGTCGACCAGGGCGTGAAGATCGATGCGAATGGCGTCAGTTGGATCGCGGGCAGCTTTATCCACTGGACCGCGAGCATCGAGTTCGATCCCTTCGACACCAATACCGTGATGGTTGTCTCCGGCAACGGCATCTTCAAGTCGTCGGATATTCACGCCACGCCGGCGGTGTGGAAGTTCGAGGACCGGGGACTGGAGGAATCGGTGCCTTTGAATCTGGTCAGCATCCCGGGCGGGCCGCTGATTTCGGCCATCGGCGACTACGACGGCTTCCGCCATACCGATGTGACGCAGTATGCGCCGATCCACAAGCCGACCATGGGCACGACCTGGGGCCTGGACTTCGCGGCGCAGAATCCGCAGGTGGTGGCGCGCGCCGGCAATGCGATGTATGTGTCGCGCGACATGGGCGTCACGTGGCGCAAGTCCGGCGTCATCAAGGGCGTCAAGGGCCAGCTGGCGCTCAGCGCGGACGGCAAGGTGCTGGTCCACAGCCCGGAAAAATCGATCGACAGCTTTTACAGCCTGGATGACGGCGACAGCTGGACGCCGGTGCTGGGCCTGGGCGGCGCGCGGCCGGTGGCTGATCCGGTCAATCCGCGCAAGTTCTACGCCTTGCGCGGCAACGGCCTGTTGCGCAGCATCGACGGCGGCGCCAGCTTCGCGCCGACCGTGGCCAGGCTGGCGTCGGCCAAGGGATCGCGCGCGGTGCGGGCGGCGCCGGGGCGCGAGGGCGATATCTGGGTCGCGCTGTACGACGGCGGCTTGGCGCGGTCCACCGATTCCGGCAACCACTTCGCCAACCTGCGCGGAGTGAGCTACGCGGCGGCGGTCGGATTCGGCAAGGCCGCGCCGGGCGTCGACTATCCGACGGTCTACATCTGGGGCACCGTCGACGGCGTGCGCGGGGTGTTTCGCTCGACCGACAGTGGCGCCAGCTGGCTGCGCGTTAACGACGACCAGCACCAATACGGCGGTCCGGGCGACGCGCAATTCGTGGTCGGCGACATGAATACCTTCGGCGTGGTCTACATGAGCACGGCCGGGCGGGGCATCGTTTACGGCCGTCCGTATGCTGCACAGCAGTAAAAAACGTAATTACTTTTCAGAATTTAGTCAAATTCGTTATGGATAAAGCGAAATTTTTCATATCTGCACCACCCGCTGGTTATGTGACAATGTCTGGAAGGCCACATATGTCTCGGATCGGGGTAGTTGAAATGCAGATGAAGTCACACCGGATTGCGCTGCTGTTTAATGCGAACAAGATCTTCGACCGCGAGGTCATCGCCGGCATCGCCGCGTATTTGAGCAGCACGCGCGCCTCCTGGGACTTGTTCCTGGAGGAGGACTTCCGGCTGCGCCTGCCCGGCATCGAGCATTGGCAGGGCGACGGCATCATCGCCGATTTCGACGATCCGGCGGTGGCGGCGGCGTTGACGCGCAGCCGGGTGCCGGTGGTCGCGGTGGGCGGCTCGTACGAGAACCAGCACGCGTATCCGGAAAACGTGCCGTATGTGGCGACCGACAATTTCAAGCTGATCAAGATGGCGCACGATCATTTGATCGAGGCCGGGCTGCGCCACTTCGCGATGTTCAGCCTGCCGGAGGCGCAGGAGAACCGCTGGGCGCAGGAGCGCGAGCACGCGTTCCGCACGCTGCTCAGCCAGGACAAGATGGAGCCGCATATCTATCGCGGCCTGGGCACCAGCGCGGCGTCGTGGGACGAGGCGGTGGAGCAGCAGATCAAGTGGCTGGAGAGTTTGCCGAAGCCGGTCGGCATCATCGCCGTCACCGACGCGCGCGCGCGGCAGCTGATGCAGGCTTGTATCATGGCCGGCATCGCGGTGCCGGAGCAGGTGGCCTTGATCGGCATCGACAACGATCCGCTGGCGCGCATGCTGACGCGGATCCCCTTGAGTTCCGTGATCCAGGGCGCGCAGCAGATGGGCCGCACCGCCGCGCATCTGCTGGATCAGATGCTGCACGGCGTGCGCATGAGCGGGACGCGGGTGCTGGTGCCGCCGGTCGGCATCAACGTGCTGGCGTCGACGCAGCACGAAGCGCCCAAGCATCCGCACGTGATGCGGGCGCGCCACTTCATACGGCAGTACGCCTGCCAGGGCATCAAGACGCACCAGGTGGCGGAGTATGTGGGCATCTCGCGCTCGTCGCTGGAATCGTATTTCAGGCAGGAGCTTAATTGCAGCGTGCATGATGTGATCTTGCGCTTCAAGCTGGATGCGGCGACGTCGCAGCTGGCGCGCGGCGACCGCAGCATTGCCGACGTGGCTTTGAGTTGCGGCTTCACGTCGGTGCAGTATATGCATGCGGTGTTCAAGCGCGAGCTTGGATGCACGCCGCGCGGCTACCAGGACCGGGCGATGCAGGGTTGCGTCGACGATGGCTCGGCCTTGCCGGCGCCGGAGTTGGGTGATCTCCGCAACGTAGCGTAAAAAAAAGCGAGGTGTCAGTGCCGACATTCGGACACGAGCTGGTCCGTAACGATTGTTACGGACCAGCTCGTGTCCGAATGTCGGCACTGACACCGGGCTCACTTAAAACATGACCGCGATTGGTGAGTTTCATAATTGCGGCCCTCTCCGATTAAGGTCAAAATCTTCCACGCTATTTGCATGAAGCCTGGAGAAGAGACCTTGGAAACTAATATCAATTCGCTGTTGCCCGATGATGTGGCGAGCGCTGTGCTGGTGGGACGCGTCTGGCGTCACGGCGACGTCAACGGACCTTGCGTGGTGGCGGTGCGCGCCGGCGAAGTGTTCGATATCTCGGCGCATGCTCCGACGATGTCCGATCTGCTGGAGCGCGGCGATGTGCTGGAGATCGCGCGCGCGGCGCCGGGCGTGTCGCTCGGGCCGGTGCGGGATCTGCTGGCGGCCGCGCTGCGCAAGGATGACGGCGACGCGGTGCCGCGCCTGCTGGCGCCTTGCGATCTGCAGGCGATCAAGGCGTGCGGCGTCACTTTCGCGGTCAGCCTGCTGGAGCGGGTGATCGAGGAGCAGGCCGGTGGCGACGCCGCCCGCGCCGATGAGTTGCGCGCGGCGCTGCTCAAGGATATCGGGGCGGATCTGTCGTCCATCAGGCCGGGGTCTCCGGAGGCGGAGCAGCTCAAGCAGCAGTTCATCGCGCGCGGGGCCTGGTCGCAGTATATGGAGGTCGGCATCGGGCCGTATGCCGAGGTGTTCTCCAAGTCGCAGCCGATGTCGGCGGTCGGCGCCGGCGCGGACGTCGGCCTGCATCCGGATTCGAAGTGGAATAATCCGGAGCCGGAGATCGTTTTGGCGGTCAACAGCAAGGCGCAGGTGGTCGGCGCGACGTTGGGCAATGACGTCAATCTGCGCGATATCGAGGGGCGTAGTGCGCTCTTGCTCGGCAAGGCCAAGGACAACAACGGTTCCTGCGCCATCGGGCCATTCATTCGCTTGTTCGATGAGCGGTTCACCATCGATACGATACGCAATGCGGAGTTGAGCATGTTGATCGAGGGCGCGGACGATGATTTCCGTCTGCACGGAGCCAGCCGCATGCGCGAGATCAGCCGCGATCCGCTGGATCTGGTGGCGCAGACTTGTGGGCCGCATCATCAATATCCGGATGGGTTCATGCTGTTCCTCGGGACGATGTTCTCGCCGATTAAGGATCGCGATGCGCCGGGGGCGGGCTTCACGCATCATCTGGGCGATCGGGTGACGATTTCCACGCCGTCGCTCGGCGCGCTGGTCAATCACGTGCAGCGCAGCGATGCGATCGCGCCGTGGACTTACGGTGTGCGCGCATTGCTGGAGCGTGCGCGCAACGGTGCGGCGGCTCAAGCGGGCGGCACGATCGGCACGATCGGTGCGGCCGCTGCGGCCAGCGTGGCTGCGGCGGCCGACCTGCGTGGCGTGCCCGGTGCGAGCGAGGCGGCGGTTGCGGTGGTTGCGGCCGGTGCCGTCGCTGCGCGTGCTGCGGCGGGCGGCGGCAAGGCGCGGCAGGCGACCACGCCGGAGCAGGCGATCTATCCTAGCCTGGCCGGCAAGCGCGTCGTCGTCACCGGCGGCGGCAGCGGCATCGGCGCCGGCATGGTGGAGGCTTTCGCCCGCCAGGGCGCCTTGGTCACTTTCCTCGACATCGCGGAAAAGGATTCGCGCGCGCTGCAAGCCTCGCTGGCCGGCCTGCCGACGCCTCCCGTCTTCGTCCCCTGCGACCTGACCGACCTGTCGGCGCTGGCGGCGGTGTTCGAAGCCATCGGCCCGGTCGACGTCCTGGTCAACAACGCCGCCAACGACGACCGCCACTCGCTGGCCGACGTCACCCCGGCTTACTGGGAACAGCGCATGGCGGTCAACCTGCGCCACCAATACTTCTGCGCGCAGGCGGTGGTGGAAGGCATGCGCGCATCGGGCGGCGGCGTGATCCTGAACTTCGGTTCGATCTCCTGGCACCTGGCGCTGCCCGACCTGACTCTCTACATGATGGCCAAAGCCGCCATCGAAGGCATGACGCGCGGCCTGGCGCGCGACCTTGGCCGCGACAACATCCGCGTCAACTGCATCATCCCGGGCGGCGTGCGCACGCCGCGCCAGGAGGCGCTGTGGCATACGCCGGAAGAAGAAGCCCGCATCCTGGCCGGCCAGGTCCTGCCGCAACGCGTGCAGATCCACGACGTGGCGGCGATGGCCTTGTTCCTGTCGTCCGATAGCGCGGCGCGCTGCTCCGGCCGCGAATACTTCATCGACGCGGGCTGGTACGGCGCATGACCCGACGTTTCCGCTCGCAGGACTGGTTCGACAATCCGGACCACATCGACATGACCGCGCTGTATCTCGAGCGCTTCATGAACTACGGTATCACCCCGGACGAACTGCGTTCCGGCCGCCCCATCATCGGCATCGCGCAATCGGGCAGCGACATCAGCCCGTGCAACCGCATCCATCTGGAGCTGGCCAAGCGCGTGCGCGACGGCATCCGCGACGCCGGCGGCATCGCGATGGAATTCCCGCTGCATCCGATCTTCGAGAACTGCCGCCGCCCGACCGCCGCCATCGACCGCAACCTGGCGTATATGGGCCTGGTCGAGATCCTGCACGGCTATCCGATCGACGCCGTGGTGCTGACCACCGGCTGCGACAAGACCACGCCGGCGCAGATCATGGCCGCGTCGACGGTCGATATTCCCGCCATCGTACTGTCCGGCGGGCCGATGCTCGACGGCTGGTTCGAGGGCGAACTGGCCGGCTCCGGCGCGGCGATCTGGAAAGGCCGCCGGCAGCTGGCCGCCGGCCAGATCGACAACGACAAATTCCTGCAAATCGCCGCCGCCTCGGCGCCGTCGGCGGGCCACTGCAACACCATGGGCACCGCGTCCACCATGAACGCGCTGGCCGAGGCGCTGGGCATGTCGCTGACCGGCTGTTCGGCCATCCCGGCGCCGTACCGCGAACGCGGCCAGATGGCGTATGAAACCGGCCGCCGCATCGTCGAGATGGCGCGGCTGGACCTGAAGCCGTCGGCCATCCTGTCGCGCGAGGCTTTCCTCGATGCGATCGTGGTCAACGCCGCCATCGGCGGCTCCACCAACGCGCAGCCGCACATCATGGCGATGGCGCGCCACGCCGGCGTCGAGCTGCATTCCAGCGACTGGATGGAATACGGCCACAAGGTGCCGCTGCTGCTGAACATGCAGCCAGCCGGAAAATTCCTCGGCGAGCGCTTCCACCGCGCCGGCGGCGTGCCGGCCATTATGTGGGAGCTGGAGCAGCAGGGCATGCTGCGCTCGGACCGCGCCACCGTCACCGGCCGCAGCATGCGCGACAACCTGGCCGGCCACGAGACCAACGACCGCGAGGTGATCTATCCGTTCGCCGCACCGCTGAAGCAGGACGCCGGCTTCTTCGTCCTGAAGGGCAATCTGTTCGACTTCGCCATCATGAAGACCAGTGTGATCTCGGACGCCTTCCGCGCCCGCTATCTGAGCACGCCGGGCGCGGAGAACATCTTCGAGTCGCGCGCCATCGTGTTCGACGGCTCCGGCGACTACCATGCCCGCATCAACGATCCGTCGCTGAACATCGACGAGGACTGCATGCTGGTGATACGCGGCGCCGGCCCGGTGGGCTGGCCCGGTTCGGCGGAGGTGGTCAACATGCAGCCGCCCGACGCGCTGGTCAAACGCGGCATCAACGCGCTGCCGACGCTAGGCGACGGCCGCCAGTCCGGCACCTCGGACAGCCCGTCGATATTGAACGCATCGCCGGAAAGTGCGGTCGGCGGCGGCCTGGCGTGGCTGCGCACCGGCGACCGGATCCGCGTCGATCTGAACGCGGGCCGCTGCGATGTGCTGGTCGATGCGGACGAGTGGGCGGCGCGGCAAAAGGACGGCATCCCGCCGGTGCCCGCGAGCCAGACGCCGTGGCAGGAAATCTATCGCAGCACGGTTGGGCAAATGGAAACCGGCGCTTGCATGGAACTGGCTGTACCATATCGGGGAGTGGCGGAGAACCAGGCTCGCCATAATCACTAGTTGGGCTGTAGACCACGACAAATTTGGAGACTGAAACAATGAAGAAATTACTGAGCGCGGCGGCCATCGCCGTCCTGTTCGCGTGCGCCGGCGGCAACGCCATGGCGGATGCGAAGAACCCGAAGATCGGCTTTTCCATCGACGACCTGCGCCTTGAGCGCTGGGTGCGCGATCGCGATTATTTCGTCGCGGCGGCGGAGCAGCAGGGCGCCAAGGTGTTCGTGCAGTCGGCCGACGCCAGCGAGCAGCGCCAGATCGCGCAGATCGAGAACCTGATCTCGCGTGGCGTGGACGTGCTGGTCATCGTGCCGTACAACGCGACGGTGCTGACCAACGCGGTGCGCGAGGCGAAGAAGGCCAAGATCAAGGTGGTGTCCTACGACCGCTTGATCCTCAACGCGGATATCGATGCCTACATCTCCTTCGATAACAATATGGTCGGGCAGTTGCAGGCGCAAGGCGTGCTGGCGGCCAAGCCGAAGGGTAATTTCTATCTGCTGGGCGGCGCGCCGACCGACAGCAACGCCAAGATGCTGCGCGATGGTCAGCTGAAGGTGTTGCAGCCGTTGATCGACAAGGGCGACATCAAGGTGGTGGGCAAGCAGTGGGTCAAGGACTGGAGTCCGTCCGAGGCGATGTCCATCGTCGAGAATGCGCTGACCGCCAACGGCAACAAGATCGATGCCGTGGTGGCGTCCAACGACGCCACCGCCGGCGGTGCGATCCAGGCGCTGGCGTCGCAGAAGCTGGATGGCAAGGTGGCGGTGTCGGGGCAGGATTCGGATCTGGCGGCGGTCAAGCGCGTGATCGCGGGGACGCAGACGCTGACCGTCTACAAGCCGTTGAAGCTGATCGCCACCGAGGCGGCCAAGCTGTCGATCCAGCTGGTGCGCAATGAGAAGCCGGGCTTCAACGCCAAGTACAACAACGGCTTCAAGGAAGTCGATTCGCTGTTCCTGAAGCCGATCGCGCTGACCAAGGCGAACATCGATGTCGTGGTCACCGACGGTTTCTACACCAAGGCCCAACTCGCGGGCAAGTAAGCACTCCCACGGGGCCCGCGCGCGGCCCCGTTTTCCCCATTCTGCGAGAATCAAAATGTCCGGCTATTTGCTAGAAATGAAGGGCATCGTCAAAAAATTCGACGGTGTCCCGGCGCTCGACGGGATCGACCTGCAGGTCAGGCCGGGCGAGTGCATCGGCTTGTGCGGCGAGAACGGCGCCGGCAAGTCGACCCTGATGAAGGTGCTGTCCGCCGTCTACCCGCACGGCACCTGGGACGGCGAGATCCTGCTCGACGGCCGGCCGCTGAAGGCGCAGTCGATCCGCGACAGCGAGGCGGCCGGCATCGTCATCATCCACCAGGAGCTGATGCTGGTGCCGGAGCTGTCGGTGACCGAGAATCTCTTCCTCGGCAACGAGATCACGCTGCCGGGCGGCCGCATGGATTACCCGGCCATGAACCAGCGCGCCGAGGCGCTGCTGAAGGAATTGAAGCTCAACGACGTCAACGTGGTGCTGCCGGTGTCGAACTACGGCGGCGGCCATCAGCAGCTGATCGAAATCGCCAAGGCGCTGAACAAGAACGCGCGCCTGCTGATCCTCGACGAGCCGTCGTCGTCGCTGACGGCGTCCGAGATCCAGGTGCTGCTGGAGATCATCCGCGGCCTGAAGGCCAAGGGCGTGGCCTGCGTCTACATCTCGCACAAGCTCGATGAGGTGGAGGCGATCTGCGACACCATCGTCGTCATCCGCGACGGCAAGCATATCGCCACCACGCCGATGCAGGACATGGACGTGCGCCGGATCATCTCGCAGATGGTCGGCCGCGAAATGAACCAGCTGTATCCGAAGCTGGAGCGCACGCAAGGCGATATCGTGTTCGAGGCGCGCAACGTGACCTGCTACGACATCGACAAGCCGGAGCGCAAAAAGGTCGACAAGGTCTCCTTCACGCTGCGCCGGGGCGAGATCCTCGGCATCGCCGGGCTGGTCGGCGCCGGCCGCACCGAGCTGGTGTCGGCCATCTTCGGCGCCTACCAGGGCGCGTCCGAATGCGAGGTGCTGCTGAACGGCGCCCGCATCGACACCGCCACGCCGCTGAAGTCGATCCGCGCCGGCCTGGCGCTGGTGCCGGAGGACCGCAAGCAGCACGGCATCGTGCGCGACCTCGATGTGGGCCAGAACATCACGCTGTCGGTGCTGGGCCGCTACGCCCGCTTCAGCCGCATCGACCGCGAGGCGGAGCTGAAGACCGTGGCCGAGGAGATCGCGCGGCTCGGCCTGAAGACGGCCAGTCCCTTCCTGCCGATCACCGCGCTCTCCGGAGGCAACCAGCAGAAGGCGGTGCTGTCGAAAATGCTGCTGACCAGGCCCAAGGTGCTGATCCTCGACGAGCCGACGCGCGGCGTCGACGTCGGCGCCAAGTTCGAGATCTACAAGCTGATGCTCGAACTGGCCAGCCAGGGCATGTCCATCATCATGGTGTCGTCGGAACTGGCCGAGGTGCTGGGCGTGTCCGACCGCGTGCTGGTGATGGGCGAGGGCCGCCTGCGCGGGAATTTCATCAATCAGGATCTGACTCAGGAAACGCTGCTGGCGGCGGCGCTCGACCATACCCATGAATAAATTCAAACAGCTGTTCACGCAATACAAAATCCTCGCGCTGCTGATCGCCATCGCCATCATCTGGACCTTCTTCAGCCTGAAGACCGAGGGCGGCTTCATCTCGCCGCGCAACCTGTCCAACCTGATGCGGCAGATGGCGGTGACCGGCGTGGTCGCCTGCGGCATGGCCTTCGTCATCATCGCCGGCGAGATCGACCTATCGGTCGGCTCGCTGCTCGGTTTACTCGGCGGGATCGCGGCGGTGCTGGACGTGACGCACCACCTGCCGCTGCCGGCCACGGTGGCGGTGGTGCTGGCCTGCGGCCTGGCGCTCGGGCTGTTCAACGGCTACCTGACCGCGTACAAGGGCATCCCCTCGTTCATCGTCGGCCTGGGCGGGATGCTGGCGTATCGCGGCATCGTGCTGGGCGTGACCGGCGGCGTGACGGTGGCGCCGGTGTCCGAAGGCATGGTGCAGCTGGGCCAGGGCTATCTGTCGCCGCAGCTGGGCGTGGCGCTGGGCTTCGGCCTGTTCGCGCTGGCCGCCGTGCTGACCTGGCGCCAGCGCGTCAACCTGGGCCGCCACGGCCTGCCGGTGCCCGCGCCGTGGCGCGACGGCGTGCGCCTGGCCGCCATCGGCGCGGTGCTGTTCGCGTTCGTGCGCACGCTGAACAGCTACGAGGGCATCCCGCTGCCGGTGCTGCTGTTGCTGGCGTTGCTGGGCGTGTTCAGCTACGTCGCCACGCAGACCGTGTTCGGCCGCCGCGTCTACGCGGTAGGCAGCAATATGGAGGCGACCCGGCTGTCCGGCGTCAACGTGCAGGCGGTGAAGCTGTGGATCTTCGGGATCATGGGCGTGATGTGCGCGCTGGCTGGCCTGATCAATACGGCGCGGCTGGCGGCCGGTTCGCCGTCGGCCGGCACATCGGGCGAGCTGGATGCGATCGCGGCCTGCTTCATCGGCGGCACCTCGATGCGCGGCGGCTCCGGCACCGTCTACGGCGCCTTGATCGGCGCGCTGGTGATGGCGAGCCTGGACAACGGCATGTCGATGCTGGACGTGGACACGTATTGGCAGATGATCGTCAAGGGCTGCATCCTGACTTTGGCGGTGTGGGTCGACGTGGCGACGCGCTCCGGCAGACGCTGACCGTTGTTTTTTAAGCGGGGCCCGCAACGCCGTGCCCCGCTTGCTGATTATCGTTCTCCCAATTGGTGAATTTCGCAATTGCGGCTCGCAAGGCTAACTTGCAAAATGGTCTCATAACATCGTCCGCACCGGCACCCCGCCGGGACGCAGGCACGATAAAAACTACAGAGCGAGACACTCACATGCAGACCATATTCCCGCGCCGGCCAGCGCCTGCGGGCTAGTTCGCCCCGCACTTCCTTTTTCAAGCCCACAGACAGCAACAGCACCAATAACAAATAGCCAAAGAGCTATGAAAAAATCGTATAACTTTGGAGAGCACAGATGAAACAATTCAGGAAAACAGCGATCGCCTTGGGCCTGGCCCAGATGGCGATGATGGCGGGCGGCGCGGCGATGGCGCAAACGGAAAAGGCGCCGGCCAAGCCGGACGCGCTGCCGGAACCGGTGGCGGTGGTGGTGACCGGCCAGCGCGCGGCGCTGCAGTCGGCGCAAAAGATCAAACAGAACTCGGATGAAATCGTCGACTCCATCGTCGCCGAAGACATGGGCAAGCTGCCCGACCGGTCGGTGACCGAGGTGTTGCAGCGCGTCGTCGGCGTGACCATCGACCGCACCATGGCCAAGGGCGATCCGGAACACTTCTCGGTCGAAGGCTCGAGCGTCTCGATCCGTGGCCTGAGCTATGTGCGCTCGGAGCTCAACGGCCGCGATTCGTTCTCGGCCAACGGCGGCCGCTCGCTGAACTTCGAGGACGTGCCGCCGGAGCTGGTGGCCGGCGTCGACATCTACAAGAACCCGTCGGCGGAACAGGTCGAGGGCGCCGTCGGCGGCCTGGTGAACCTGCGCACCGCGATGCCGTTCGATTACAAGGGCTTCAAGTCTTCCATCTCGGCCGACACCACCTGGTCGGAACTCAAGCGCGGCAAGACCTCGCCGTCGGCCTCCGGCCTGATCTCGAACCGCTGGGCCACCCCGGTCGGTGAAATCGGCGCCTTGCTGGATCTGGCCTACTCGGAAAGCGGCACCCGCACCGACGCCTTCCAGGTCGAGCCTTACTATCCGCTCAAGGATGCTTCCGGCAAGACGGTCTACGTGCCGAAGGGCGCGCAGTGGCGCACGCTGGAATTCAACCGCAAGCGCGAAGGCGCGTACGGCGCGCTGCAGTGGAAGAAGGACGACTGGTCCAGCTCCCTGACCTACTTCAAGTCGAAGTACGAGATGCAGTGGGACGAGCAGGCGATCTTCGCCCAATCGAGCCCGTACAACATCAAGGTGTCGCCGGACGCCACCTTCAATTCCAAGGGCGCGCTGCTGACCGGCACCCTGACCGATCCAGCCGACGGCGGCATCAACTTCGGCGACGACACCCGCACCTCGTTCCGCAAATCCGACACCGCCGACCTGTCGTGGAACCTGCGCTGGCGTCATGACAACTGGACCGTCAGCACCGATCTGCAGCACATCAAGGCCACCACCCGCAGCGTCGACTCGACCGTCGCCACCGGCGTGACCATGCCGAAGGAGACGCTGGACCTGACCGGCAACGTGCCGCGCATCCTGTTCACCGACGCCGACCGCGCCTACCTGGCCGATCCGAAGAACTACTACTGGGCGTTCACCATGGAACACCTGGACCGCAGCAAGGCCACCGAGACCGCCTGGCGCACCGACGCCAAGTACGATTTCGACCATCCGGTGCTGCGCGACTTCCGCTTCGGCGTGCGCCTGACCGACCGCGACGCGGTGACCGAGAACTCCAACCCGAGCTACAACTGGGCCGCGATCACCCAGCCATGGCAGGTCGGCTGGGACATCCCGCACGTGGCGTCGCTGGGCGATCCGCGCTTCGGCGGCAACACCAATCTGCATACGTTCAACAACTTCTTCAACGGCGGCGTCTCGGTGCCGGCGGTGGTGTTCCCGAACGTCTCGCTGGCGCAAGGCTTCCCCGGCAGCTACGCCCAGCTGCACACCTACCACGACATCCTGTGCAAGGAGATCAATCCGGCCACGTCGTGCCCGGCATGGCAGCAGGCCACCTTCGGCGCCGACAACTTCGCCGGCACCAACGACCAGTCGGAAAAGACCAAGGCGGTCTACGGCCAGTTGCGCTTCGGCTGGGACAACCTGAAATATCCGATCGACGGCAATCTCGGCCTGCGCTATGTGAAGACCGATTCGACCGCGCGCGGCTACACGGTGTTCAGCTCGACCGCGCCGACCGGCGGCAACCAGGTCGGGGTGGCGATTCCGATCATACGTCCGTTCGCGGAGGCCAAGGATTACGAGAACAACTATCACAACGTGCTGCCTAGCCTGAACCTGCGCCTGAAGGCCACCGATACGCTGCAGTTCCGCTTCGCGGCGGCGTCGGCGATCTCGCGTCCCGACTTCACGCAGCTGCAGGGCTACACCACGCTGTCGGAAACGGCGGACACCTCGACCAATCCGGTCACCGGCGTCACCACCGTCAACAGCGTCAGCCTGACCGGCTCTGGCGACGGCAATCCGAACCTGCGTCCGACCACCTCGAAGCAGGTCGACCTGACGATGGAATGGTACTTCGCGCCGACCGGTTCGTTCACCGCCGCGCTGTTCAACAAGCGGCTCAAGGACATCGTGGTCAAGAACGTGTACACCAAGCAGTTGGCGGACACCTCGGGCAAGCTGCACGACTTCACCGTGACCGGTCCGATCAACGGCGCCCGGGGTCATGCGCGCGGCGTGGAGCTGGCGTTCCAGCAGTACTTCGACACACTGCCGGGCGCCTTCTCCGGCCTGGGCGTGCAAGCCAACTTCACCTTCGTCGACAGCGAGCGCAAACTGTACAAGCCGGTGTATTCGCAATACTGCACCGGCGGCGACAACGCGGCCAACCTGAACCTGAACCTGAACGGCTGCGACACCAACGGCACCACCTTCGGCAATCTGCCGCTGGAAAACCTGTCGCGCCAGTCGTATAACCTGGCGCTGTTGTACGACAAAGGCCCGGTCTCGGCGCGCCTGGCCTATAACTGGCGGTCGAAATCGCTGCAGGGCGTGAACGTCAACGGCACCAAGGGCAGCGACGCCACCGACAGCAATCCGGCCAGCCCGACCTACGGCCAGACCAACGTGGCCTGGGCGCTGCCGACGTGGTCGGACGATTACGGCCAGCTGGACGCGTCGTTCTTCTACAAGTTCACCGACAAGATTCAGCTCGGCCTGGAGGCGCAGAACTTGACCGACTCGACCTACAAGCAGCTGATGCAGCAGAATATCGGTATGATGGGCCGCGCATGGTTCAAGACCGGCCGCCGCGTGGTCGCGAAACTGAGCTACGACTTCTAACCTACGAAAGGCTTTGACCAGATGAAGCAAACCGCCCGCCAGCTTGTAAGCTCCCTCAGTCTCTTGTTGGCCGCAGCTGGCGCGGCGGCCGCTCCCATCCCCGAACTGGTGCAGAAGGATGGCCGTTACGCCTTGATGGTGGACGGCGCGCCTTTTGTCATGTTCGGCGGTCAGGCGCAGAATTCCAGTAACTATCCGGCGGCCTTGAAAAAGGTCTGGCCGGCGATCAAGGACATGAACGCCAACACGCTTGAAATCCCGGTGGCGTGGGAACAGATCGAGCAGGTGGAAGGCAAGTTCGATTTCAGCTACGTCGATACGCTGGTGGCGGAGGCGCGCAAGAACAAGGTGCGCCTGGTGCTGCTGTGGTTCGGCACCTGGAAGAACACCGGCCCGAATTACGCGCCGGAGTGGGTCAAGCTGGACAACCAGCGCTTCCCGCGCATGCTGGACAAGGACGGCAAGCCGATTTACTGCCTGTCGCCGCAGGGCGAAGAGACGCTGAAGGCCGACAAGAAGGCCTTCGTGGCGTTGATGGAGCATATCAAGAAGATCGATTCGGTGGACCGCTCCGTGATCATGATGCAGGTCGAGAACGAGGTCGGCACCTACGGCTTCGTGCGCGACTACGGCGCCCGCGCCGAGGCGCAGTTCAACCAGCCGGTGCCGGCCGAGGTGTTGAAGCGCAAAAAATCGCCGGTGGCGCTGGCCGCCAGCGGCAGCTGGAAGCAGGTCTACGGCGGCTACGCCGACGAGTACTTCCATGCGTATTCGATCGCCAGCTACATCGGCGAGATCGCCAAGGCGGGACGCGCGGTCTACAACCTGCCGATGTACGTCAACAATTCGATCCGCGATCCGCTGGAGAATCCGGTCAAGCCGTGGAACAAGAACTTCGCCAGCGGCGGGCCGACCTACGATGTGATCGAGATCTACCGCGCCGCCGCGCCGGCCATCGATTTCCTGGCGCCGGACATCTACAGCCACGATTCGAAGAAGTTCGCCGCCACGCTGGACCGCTTCCAGCGGCCGGATAATCCGCTGGCCGTGCCGGAGATGGGCAACGCGCCGGAGTATGTGCGCTACGCCTATCTGGTGCTGGGTCGCGGCGCGATCAACTTCTCGCCGTTCGGCATCGACTATTCGGACTACAGCAATTTCCCGTTGGGGCACAAGGCGGCCGACAAGACCATGGTGGAGCCGTTCGGTAAGATCTTCGCGGCGTTCCGGCCGATGGAGCGGCAGTGGTCGAAGTGGGCCTTCGAAGGCCGCACCTACGGCGTGGCCGAGGGCGACGACCGCGAGCCGCAGACCGTGGCGATGAAGGGCTGGAAGGCGACCATCTCGTTCCGCGAGTGGCAGTTCGGCGAGCGCGAATACTTCAAGAACGTCAAGGACCTGCCGGCCAACACCGAGAAGCCGAACGGCGGCGTCTCGATCGCGCAGACCGGCGAGAATGAGTTCATCATCGTCGGTCAATACGCGCGCGTGAAGATCGATCATGCCGACGGCAAGCCGTCGATGTGGGCGCGGGTGGAGGAGGGTCATTACGACAAGGCCGGCAAGTGGGTCATGGAGCGCAACTGGAACGGCGACCAGACCGACTACGGCTTGAACCTGACCGGCAATCCGGTGGTGTTGAAGGTCACGGTCGGCACTTACTGACGGCCACGCGTCGTTCCCGCCTGCGCGGGAATGACGATTACAAAAAAAATTGGAGACAAGATGCAAATCAAAGCGATAGCGTATGCGGCGTCGTGCCTGGCCGTGATGATGTCCGGCCAGTCGCTGGCCGGCACCTTCGAAAAAATCCCGGCCGGCGTGGTGGTCAAGCCCGACGGCGGCGCGGCGCGCGAAGTGCGGCTGGAGGTCATGGGTGACAACATCATCCACGTGGTGAAGCTGGATCAAGCCGGCAAGGCGCTCACGCCGTCGCTGATGACCGTGGCCGCTCCTGTTAGCGGTAACTTCAGCGTCGCGGCGTCCGGCAAGGACCAGGTCACGCTGAAGGCGAAGAAGATTTCGGCGGCGGTGTCGCTGGCGACCGGCGAGGTCAAGTTCTTCAACGCGGCCGGCAAGGCCTTCCTGAGCCAGGCCTCGGAATCGATCGCGCCGGTCGATGTCGACGGCAAGCCTTTCCTGGCGGTGAAGCAGGGCTTCAACCACGGCACCAAGGACGCCTACTACGGCCTGGGTCAGCACCAGAACGGCCAGATGAACCTGAACGGCGAGGACGTGCTGCTGATGCAGCACAATATGGTGATCGCGGTGCCGTTCATCGTCTCCGACAAGAACTATGGCGTCCTGTGGGACAACAATGCTATCTCGCGCTTCGGCGACGCCAAGCCTTACGGCTTCCTGAGCCGCGACCTGAAGCTGGTCGACGACGAGGGCAAGCCGGGCGGTCTGACCGCGCGCTACTACGTCGACGGCAAGCTGGTGCTGACGCGCCAGGAAAAAGACATCGCCTACCAGTACCTGAAGGACGTGGCCGAGAACTGGCCGAAGGAGCTGGGCGATCCGAAGAAAGCCAATGGCGTCAAGGTGGTGTGGGATGCGACGCTCACGTCGGACAAGACCGGCGTGCACAAGATGCAGCTGTACGCGTCGGACTACGCCAAGCTGGATATCGACGGCAAGCAGGTGATGGACGTGTGGCGCCAGGGCTGGAATCCGTGGTACCACAACTTCGAGCAGAAGTTCGAGGCCGGCAAGCCGGTCAAGCTGCACCTGGAGTGGAAGCCGTCCGGCGGCATGGTGGCCATGACCCACAACGATCCGTTGCCGGCGCCGGAGCGGCATTCGCTGACCTTCTCGTCGGAAGTCGCGGAGAGCATCAACTACTACGTCATCAACGGCGAGACCAGCATCGACAAGGTCATCGCCGGCTATCGCCACCTGACCGGCGAGGCGCCGATGATGCCGAAGTGGGCCTACGGCTTCTGGCAGTCGCGCCAGCGCTACGAGACGCAGGAGCAGCTGCTCGGCGTGCTGCGCGAATACCGCAAGCAGGGCTGGCCGGTGGATAACATGGTGCAGGACTGGTTCTACTGGCCGGAGAACGGCTGGGGTTCGCACGACTTCGACAAGGCGCGCTTCCCGGATCCGAAGGGCATGGTGGACGAGGTCCACAAGAACAACGCGCGCATCATGATTTCGATCTGGGGCAAGTTCTACGACAACACCGCCAACTACAAGGAGCTGGCGTCCAAGGGTTATATGTGGACCAAGAACGTGGCCAACGGCGACCTGGATTGGGTCGGGCCGGGCTACAAGAACAGCCACTACGATCCGTACACCAAGGGCGCGCGCGAGATGTACTTCAAGCAGATGAAGCCGAAGCTGGTGGACCTGGGCTTCGACGCGTGGTGGATGGACAACACCGAGCCGGACGTGCTGTCCAACACCCGTCCCGCCGATTTCAAGAAGCTGATCGGCCCGACCGTGTATGGCGGCGGCGAGATCACCTTCAATCCGTATAGCCTGGTGCATACCGGCGGCTTCTACGACGGCCTGAAACAAGAGCAGCCGGAGAAGCGTCAGTTCATCCTGTCGCGTTCCGGTTTCGCCGGCATCCAGCGCAATGCGACCGCGCTGTGGAGCGGCGATGTGGCGAGCCGCTGGAACAATCTGTACGACCAGATCTCGGCCGGCGTCAGCCTGTCGATGTCGGGGATTCCGAACTGGACCCACGATATCGGCGGCTATGCGCAGGAAGTGCGCTTCCAGGTCGGCGATGTCGGCTCGGCGCAGGAGAACCGCGTCACGGCGGCCAACCAGGGTTCGGCCGAGGATTTGAAGGAATGGCGCGAACTGAATCTGCGCTGGTTCCAGTTCGGCGCGCTGTCGCCGTTGTTCCGCTCGCACGGCGAGGTGGTCAAGCGCGAGATCCATCTGATCTCGCCAGAAGGCTCGCCTATGCGCGAGTCAATGGTCTGGTACGACAAGCTGCGCTATCGCTTGATGCCTTATATTTATTCGACCGCCGCGACCACGCACCACGAGGCCGGCACCATGATGCGCGGCCTGGTGATGGACTTCCCGAACGACGAGGCGGTCAAGAACATCGCCGACCAGTATCTGTTCGGCCATGATCTGCTGGTGGCGCCGGTCTACGTGTATGGTGCGCGCGAGCGCGATGTCTACATGCCGAAGGGTGCGGACTGGTACGACTTCTATACCGGTGAGCTGCACAAGGGCGGCAGCAAGGCGGCCATCAAGGCGCCGGAGACGCGCATGCCGCTGCTGGTCAAGGCCGGCGCGATCCTGCCGGTCGGTCCGGTGACGCAGTATGTGGACGAGAAGCCGGATGCGGCGATCACGCTGAACGTCTACACCGGGGCCGACGGCAAATTCAGTCTGTACGAGGATGATGGCGTCAGCAACGCCTATCTGCGGGGTGAGTTCAGCCGCATTCCGCTGAGCTACAACGACAAAACCGGCGTGGTCAGCATCGGCGCGCGCGTGGGGCAGTACAAGGGCATGGTGGCGAAGCGCGAGTTCAAGCTGCGCTTCATCAAGGCCGGCATGTCCAGCGCCGACAATTTCGAGGCGTCCGATAAATCCGTCAGCTACGACGGCAAGGCCATCACCGTGAAGCGTTGATCATGAACCGACATATCGCACTCTCCCTGTTGTTCGCGGTGGCCGCCGGTGCCGCCGGCGCCGCCGATGTCCGCCGCATTCCGGTCGATCTTGGCGGGGCTTCGGCGCCGCGCGACCGTTTCGCCGATCTGTCGGTCGGCTCCGATTATCCGGGCACGCTGATCCGCGACGACAGCCTGGCGCAGCTGAAGACCGCCAAGGACGAACTGGGCTTCCGCTACATCCGCTTCCACGCCATCTTCCACGACGTGCTGGGTACCTACAAAGAAGTCGACGGCAAGCCGGTCTACGACTGGACCAAGCTCGATTATCTGTACGACCAGCTGCTGAAGATCGGCGTCAAGCCGTTTGTGGAGCTGGGCTTCACGCCGCTGGCGATGCGCAGCTCGGACCTGAGCATCTTCTACTGGAAGGGCAACACCTCGCATCCGGATCCGCAGAAGTGGGCAGGGCTGGTGGATGCCTTCGTGCGCCACGTGCAGCAGCGCTACGGCAAGGAGGAGGTGCGCAGCTGGTTCTTCGAGGTGTGGAACGAGCCTAACCTCGATGGCTTCTGGGAGAAGGCGGACCAGAAGGTGTATTTCGAGCTGTTCGACATCACTTCGCGCACCATCAAGAACATCGATCCGGCGCTGAAGGTGGGCGGTCCGTCCACCGCCGGCGCGGCCTGGGTGCCGGAGTTCCTGGCGCATGCCAAGGCGTCCGGCGCGGCGGTTGATTTCGTCACCACCCATACCTATGGCGTGGACGGTGGCTTCCTCGACGAGAGCGGCAAGGAGGACACCAAGCTGTCGCCGAAGCCGGACGCCATCATCGGCGATGTGCGCAATGTGCGGCAGCAGATGGTCGCCGCCGGGCACGCGGCGATGCCGCTGTACTTCACCGAGTGGAGCACCAGCTATACGCCGCGCGATCCGGTGCATGATTCGTACATCAGCGCGGCCTACATCCTGAGCAAGCTCAAAGCCACCGAGGGGCTGGTGCAGGGCATGAGCTATTGGACCTACAGCGATCTGTTCGAGGAGCCCGGTCCGCCGACCGCGCCGTTCGAGGGCGGCTTCGGTTTGATGAATCCGCAGGGGATACGCAAGCCGTCGTGGTTCGCCTACAAGTATCTGAACCAGTTGGGCGATACGGAGTTGAAGACGGCCGATACGCAAAGTTATGTGGCGCGCGATGGGCGTGGCGTGCAGGTGCTGGCCTGGGATTTCCAGACGCCGAAGCAAGACCGGAGCAATCGCGGTTTCTACACCACGGTGCAGCCGACCCGCGCGTCCAAACCGGTCAGCCTGGATCTGAAGGGCTTCAAGCCGGGTGAGTATGCGGTCAGCGTGCAGCGCACCGGCTTCAAGGCCAACGATGCGCATACGGCGTATCTGGAAATGGGCTCGCCCAAGACGCTGACGGCGCAGCAGGTCGCGGCGCTCAATGCGCAGACGGTGGACCGGGCACAGGACAGCGTGGTCCGCGTCGGCAAGAGCGGCGTCGCCAGCGTCAAGGTGACGATGCGCGCCAACGACGTCGTGCTGGTCAAGATTTCGCCGAAATGAAGGGCGTACTGCGCATCGCCCTGGCCGGCGCCGCCGCGTTCGGCGTCATCGCTGCGGCGGCGGCCGCGCCGGCCGCCGGCGACCTGGCCTTGCGTTACACGCAGCCGGCGCCGGATACGGCGGCGGGCTGGGAGAAGGAGGCGCTCCCGATCGGCAATGGCCGCATCGGGGCGATGATCTTCGGCCAGCTGGCGCGCGAGCGCCTGCAATTCAACGACATCACGCTATGGACTGGCGACGACAAGGCGATGGGGGCGTATCAGCCGTTCGGCGACCTGTACGTCAACCTGCCGGGCCACGAGCAGGGCACCACCGCCTACGCCCGTCAGCTCGACATCGGCCATAGCCTGCACACCGTCAGCTACACCCACGCCGGCATCAAGTTCAAGCGCGAGGCCTTCGCCAGCTATCCGGCGCAGGTGATCGCGCTGCGGCTGACGGCCGATAAACGCGGCCAGTACACCGGATCGATCGAGCTGACCGACATGCACGATGCGCAGATCAACGCGCTGGGCAACCGCATCGTCGCCACCGGCTCGCTGCGCGGCAAGGGCAAGACGCCCAGCACCAATGCGATGGACTACGCCAGCCAGGTGCAGGTGCTCAACGAGGGCGGCACGCTGGCCATCGACGGCAACAAGATCACCTTCACCGGCAGCGACGCGGTGACGCTGATCCTCGGCGCCGGCACCAGCTACGTGCTGGACGCGGCGAAGCGCTTCCAGGGCGAGCATCCGCTGCCGCGCGTGACGGCGCAGGTCAGCGCCGCCGGGCGTCCCTGGCCGGCGCTGCTGGCCGAGCACCAGAAGGATTTCCAAGCCCAGTTCGACCGCATGAAGGTGGACTTCGGCGCCGCCTCGCCGCAGCGTCGCGCGCTGAGTACCGACAAGCGCATCGAAACCTACACCGCCGAGGGCAACGATCCCGGGCTGGAGGCGCAGTTCTTCCAGTACGGCCGCTACCTGCTGATCTCCAGCTCGCGCGATGCGCTGCCGGCCAATTTGCAAGGCCTGTGGAACAACAGCCTGACGCCGCCGTGGAATTCGGACTATCACACCAACATCAACATCCAGATGAACTACTGGCCTGCGGAACCGGCCAACCTGTCGCAGAACGCGCTGCCGTTCCTGAATTTCGTGCAGGGTATGGCGCCGGTCTACCGCCAGCTGATCGCCGACACGGCCGCCAAGGCCATCGCCGATCCGGCCTCGGTGGCGATGGCGCCGCCGGACCTGAGCGGCGTCGCCGTGCAGCGCGAGGAGACCTTCGTCGGCGCCTCCGGCAAGGCGGTGCGCGGCTGGACCGTGCGCACCGAGTCGAATCCCTTCGGCGCGATGGGCTATGTGTGGAACAAGACCGGCAACGCCTGGTATGCGCAGCACTTCTGGGAACACTACGCCTACACGCAGGACAAGGCTTATCTGCGCGACGTCGCCTATCCGGTGATGCGGGAGGCGGTGGCGTTCTGGGAGGATTATCTGAAGCGGCTGCCGGACGGCCGCCTGGTGGCGCCGCTGGGCTGGTCGCCGGAACACGGCCCGATCGAGGACGGCGTGACCTACGACCAGGAGATCATCTGGGACCTGTTCAACAACACCGTCGACGCCGCCGATGCGCTGGGCGACACCGAGTACCGCGACCGCATCGCCGCGATGCGCGACAAGCTTGCCGCGCCGCGCGTCGGCAGCTGGGGCCAGCTGCTGGAGTGGATGGACGAGAAGAACGATCCTGTGCTCGACAAGCCGGGCGATACGCATCGCCATGTGTCGCATCTGTTTGGCCTGTTCCCCGGCCGCCAGATCTCGCCGACCAAGACGCCTGAACTGGCGGCCGCCGCGCGCGTGTCGCTGGACAGTCGCGGCGACGCCGGCACCGGCTGGTCGATGGCGTGGAAGACCGCCTACTGGGCGCGTCTGCTCGACGGCGATCACGCCTACAAGATGCTGCGCGGGCAGCTGGCCAAGCCGGGCGCGCGCGCGGCGCAGCAGAGCGGCAAGGGCACGGAATCCAACAACGCCGGCGGCACGTATCCGAACATGTTCGACGCGCATCCGCCGTTCCAGATCGACGGTAACTTCGGCGCCACCGCCGCCATGTGCGAGATGCTGCTGCAATCGCAGACCGGCGAGCTGCATTTGCTGCCGGCGCTGCCGTCGGCGTGGCCGGACGGTTCGGTCAAGGGCTTGCGCGCGCGCGGCGGCTATGAGGTCGACCTGGCGTGGGCCAAGGGCAAGCTGACTTCCGCCACGATACGCCGCACAGCGGGCGAGGGCGCCGGCAAGGTGCGCTATGGCGACAAGGTGGTGCCGTTGAATCTGAAGGTCGGTGAGAGCAAACGTTTGGGAGCGAAACTATGATGAAGCGGCTGCTGGGCATACTATTACTGGTGCTCGGCGGCCAGTGTTTCGCGGAACCGACGCAGGTGCAGTACCTGAGCGGCACGGACAAGGATCATCGCGTCGACTGGGAGTTCTTCGTCGATGGTGGCCGCAACAGCGGCGCGTGGAAGAAGATACCGGTGCCGTCGAACTGGGAGATGGAGGGCTTCGGCACCTACCGCTATTCCAACGATTGGGAGAAGGATCCGGCGCCGGACAAGACCGGCATCTATCGTTATCAATTCAATGTGCCCGCCGGCTGGCGCGGCAAGCAGGTCGACATCGTGTTCGGCGCTTCGATGACGGATACGCTGGTCAAGGTCAACGGGCAGACGGCCGGCGCGGTGCATCAGGGCGGATTCTACGAATTCCGCTACGATATCTCGCGGCTGCTCAAGCCCGGCGAGGCCAATCAGCTGGAGGTGACGGTCAACCGTTATTCCGCCAACGCGTCGGTCAATCGCGCCGAGCGCAGTTCGGACTTCTGGCTGTTCAGCGGTATCTACCGGCCGGTGTGGCTGGAGGCTAAGCCGCCAATCAATATCGAGCGTGTGAGCCTGGACGCCACGCATACCGGCGACTTCGAAGCGGACGTGTTCCTCGCGGGCGCGGCGGCCGGCAAGGTGGTGGCGCGGGTCAGCACTTTGCAGGGCAAGGCGCTGGGCAAGGAGATGCGCGCCGAGGTGATCGATGGCAGGGCGCATGTGCGTGGCCATTTTGACCGCGTTGTGCCTTGGTCGGCGGAGCAACCGCAGCGCTATCAGGTGCGCTTCCAGTTGATGGACGGCGCCAGGGTGGCGCATGAGGTCAGCAAGGTGATCGGCTTCCGCACCATCGAGCTGCGGCCGCGTGATGGCGTCTACGTCAACGGCGCCAAGGTGCGCTTGAAGGGTTCGAACCGGCATACCATCTGGCCGACTTCCGGCCGCGCCAGCAGCAAGGAGTTGAGCTACCTGGATGCGAAGCTGATGAAGGAGATGAACATGAACGCGGTGCGCATGTCGCATTATCCGCCGGATGCGCATTTCCTCGATGTGGCCGATGAACTAGGGCTGTATGTGATCGATGAGCTGACCGGTTGGCAGAAGGCTTACGATACCGATGTCTCGACGCCGCTGGTCAAGGAGCTGGTGCAGCGCGATCAGCATCATCCTTCGATTGTCTTTTGGGCCAATGGCAATGAGGGTGGTTTCAATCGTGAGTTGGATAAGCTTTATCCGCAGTGGGATGCGCAGAAGCGGCCGGTGATTCATCCGTGGGAGAATTTCGGCGGGATCGATACCGCGCATTATCCGACCTTCAACTGCTGTGCGACGTCGTTGTTCAATGGTCGCGATGTGTTCATGCCGACCGAGTTTTTGCATGGCTTGTATGACGGCGGCGCGGGCGCGAGCCTGAACGATTGGTGGAATGCGATGTTGGCCAATCCGCTCAGCGCGGGTGGGTTTATCTGGGCGTTCGCCGATGAGGGCATTGTGCGCGATGACCGTAACGGCGCCATCGATGTCGCCGGCAATCTGGCGCCGGATGGCATCGTCGGGCCGTATCGCCAGAAGGAGGGCAGCTTCTTCGCGGTCAAGAAGATCTGGTCGCCGGTGTATTTGCCGTTGTCGGAGATGGCGTCGTTGCCCGCGACCTTTGACGGCAAGGTCACGCTCGAGAATCGCTACGACTTCACCAATCTGAATCAGGTCAAGCTGGGATGGAAGTTGGTCAGGTTTGGCCGCGAGGCGGGGCATACCGTGGTCGCGCAGGGCAGCGTGAAGGCTCCCGATGCGGCGCCAGGCATGCGCGGCATCGCCAGCATCGCCTTGCCCCGCGATTGGGCGCGGCAGGACGCGCTGTACTTCACCGCGACCGGCCCGGATGGCCGGGAGATCTACACCTGGTCCTGGATGATCGCCAGCCCGCAGCAGATCGCGGAGCGCTTGCTCGCCACCCGTGCGCCAGCGCCGGCATCGAGCGCCGGGAACACCGTGGCTACGCTGACCGAGCTGGCCGACGGCTATCGCTTGCAGTCTGGCGCGCTGAGTGTCGTCATCAATAAGTCCACCGGCTATCTGCGCGAGCTGAAAAAATCCGGCGTCGTAGCGCCGCTGACCAACGGTCCGCGCCTGGTTGCCGGCAAAGCTGAGCTGAAGTCCATACAGGCTTCCCGCGATGGCGACGACGTGCTGGTCGCCGCCGAATACACCGGCAATCTGCGCAAAGTGAAATGGCGCCTGAGCGCGGCCGGCACGTTGAGCGTCAACTACGGCTATCAGATGGAAGGCAGCAAATACGTCGGCGCGTTGGGCGTGACCTTCGACTATCCTGAAGCTGAGGTCAAGTCGATGCGCTGGCTGGGTCGCGGCCCTTATCGCGCCTGGAAGAACCGCACACAGGGCGTGGAATTCGATGTCTGGCAAAAGGATTACAACGACACCGTTTCCGGCCTGTCCTGGAACTACCCGGAATTCAAGGGCTTCCACGACAAGGTCTATTGGGCCGCGCTGGCGACCAGCAACCTGCCGATCACCTTCGTCAACCACGCCGACGATATTGCGTTGGGCGTGTTCACGCCGAAAGAGGCCAGCGGCGCGGGCTTCGAGCCGAAGGCGTCGCACGTCGATTTCCCGCCGGGCGACATCTCCTTCCTCAACGCGATCCTGCCGATCGGCACCAAATTCCATCCGCCTGCGGAACTCGGACCATCGGCGCAACAGGCCCGCACGCCAAACTTGGGCATCTGGCTGGAGAACACCATCGACATCATCGTCGGCGACGCCAAGCCTTAAGCTATATACAGGGGGGGAGCGCTTCCGCGCTCCCTGTAGCATTCCCTCTATTTTCAATTCTATTTTCTTCGATTTTTCTCTACTTTCCTCGATTTTGAACTTCCCCACGAATTCCCGGTCTAAATAGAGGAAAGCCGAAGTAAATAGAAGGGGAAATCGAATGAAATCCACAACGACAGTGCAGGTGGACACGGACACTCTACTCCGACTGATTGGACAATTACGCATCCGGGGCGGATCGCAGGATCTTTCGGACGCCATCACGTCCGCGATCGAACTTTGGTTGCGAGAACAATCGACCCTGGCATCCGGCAGTGATCCCGCCAGCGTGCGCGGCTACCAATGGAAATCCCTGTTCCTGCCGGAAGGGACTGTATTGCGTTCATGGAGCTACGGCGAGAACAATTACGCCCGCGTCGAAGGAGACAAGATCATCCATAAAGGCAAAGCGGTGTCGCCCAATCAGTTCGCGCAATCTTTTGCCCGCACCACCCGCAATGCTTGGACCGACCTGTATATCCGCCGCCCTGAAGACAAGCACTTCACGCTCGCCTGCCGCCTGCGGCAAGAGCGCGCGGAGCAGGCGAAGCAAGGGATTCGCGAGCCTCAACGCGTTGCACCTGTGATGCCGGATAAAACGACGCTCGCATTGATCGCAGCCCTGCACGCACAGACATTGGCACCGGCGCCATCGCCTGCGCCAGCGCAATCCATCGTCGCCCCATCGCCGCCCCGCGAGCGCACTCCTGGCGAGGGCTGGGATCTGCCCGAGCGCCGCAAGTATCGCTTCCGGATCGAGGACGTCGCTTTCAACTAAGTCGATGTTGGATACTGCTGCAACCACGCGCGATAGCGTTTGGTCAGCCGCATGGTCCGCAACTGGTCGACGATCAGCGTGAACATCGGCGAGTAGCGCCGCGCCTCCGACCGGCCTGCGGCCAGCGCGCGCATGCGGCGCTTGACCAGCGCCATCGTCGCCAACGCCGTCATCGTCTTGTCCTTCCATGTGACCGGCGGCGGCAACGCGGCCGGTGCGTGGCCCGCGCGCCATTGCTGCGGCAAGTCCGGCACTTCGGCCAGCGCCGTCGCGATGCCGGCGACGGCGACGCCGCTGGCCAGCACCTGCTCGACCACCTCGGCACGCGCGATGCCGCCGGTGGTCATCACCGGCATGCGCGCCACGGCCGCCAGCTTGGCCGCGAACTCCAGGAAGTAAGCCTCGCGCGCCAGCGTGCGGCCGTCGGCGGTGCGGCCCTGCATGGCCGGACTCTCGTAGCTGCCGCCGGACAGCTCGATCATGTCGACATCCAGCTCGTTCAACAGCAACACCACCTGTCCGGCATCGTCCTCCGAGAACCCGCCACGCTGGAAGTCGGCCGAATTGAGCTTGACCGCGACGCTGAACCCGGCCGACACACGCCGCCGCACCGCGCGCACCACTTCCAGCAGCAAGCGCGCCCGGTTGGGCAAGCTGCCGCCCCATTCATCCTTGCGCTGGTTGGTCAACGGCGACAGGAACTGGGAAATCAAATACCCGTGCGCCGCATGCAGCTCGACGCCGTTGAAGCCCGCCTGCTCGGCGGCGTGCGCGGTGGCGGCGAAGCGTGCGACGACTTCCGCGATCTGTGCCGGCGTCATCTCGATGGGCTGGGCGAACATCTTGCTATGCTTGCCCATGTCCAGCGCCACCGCCGATGGCGCCCAGGCGTTGCCGCCCAGGTTGGCCATCACCTGGCGGCCCGGGTGATTAATCTGCATCCACACCTGCGTGCCGTTCGCGCGCGCGGCCTGCGCCCATAGTTTGAACGACTCCAGCGGCGTGCCGGCTTCCAGCACCACGCCGCCCGGCCCGGTCACCGCACGGCCGTCGATCATCACATTGCCGGTGATGAGCAGGCCCGTGCCACCCAGCGCCCAGCTGCGATACAGGCTATGCAGCGCGGGACCGGGCAACTGGCCGGCGTCGGCCATGTTTTCCTCCATCGCGGCCTTAGCCAGGCGGTTGGGAAGGATGCTGCCGTTGGGCAGGATGAGTGGAGTAAACATCATGGTGGTTCCGTAATCGGTGGCAGAAATACGGTATGCTAAGGTTGAAGTCAACTTCAAGGTCAAGCGAAATGAAGATAGGGGAATTGGCGCAGCGGTCCGGCCTCGCCACATCGGCGATCCGCTACTACGAGCGGGCGGGCCTGCTGCCGAAGGCGAAACGCGGCTCGAACGGCTATCGTGAATACGACGACGCCACGCTGGAACAGCTGCACGTCATCGACATAGGCCAGAGCCTCGGCTTCACGCTGGACGCCATCCGCGCCGTGCTGGCGCTGGAAGGCAAGGCCTTGCAGGATGGCCTGATCGAGAGCCTGGCCGCGCGGCTGGTCGAAATCGACAAAATGATGCTGGCGCTGCAAGCGCAACGCACGTCGCTGCTGGAGACCGAACAGAAACTGCGGCAGTCATGGGTGATGCGGCCATGCGTGAATTCCGAGCCGGCGCCGCCGCTCAGGCCTACCGGGTCTGGAAACCGATGATGTCGCCGTTGACCGGCATGCGCTGCCGCAGCGGCGCCGCCTTCAGCGCGAGCCGGATGGCGCTGGCCTGGTTCAGCGCGTCGCTTTCGGAGGCATGGCCGATCGGCGTATAAACGTCGAACACGAACGGCAGCCCTTGCGAATCGGCGAACGTCGGTTTGTCCGCCAGATGGAAATGCAAGTGCGGCGCGCCGGCGCCGCCGGTCAGGCCCAGGTTGCCCAGCGCCTCGCCGCGTTTGACGCGCTGCCCCGGCTTGACCTTGATGCTGCCGTCGCGCAGATGCGCGTAGTGCGCATACACATGCGGCGCGATTTCCAGCACCACGAAATTGCCGTACAGGGAGCGCGTGCTGAGTTCCTCCGGCTGCTCTTGCGGCGACAGCGGTTTGCGTTCCGCCACGCCATCCTGCAGGTCGCGCACGACGCCATCGGCCACCGCCACCACCTCCGCGTTCCAGCCTATCCAATCGGCGACCGTGGTCTGCGCCAGCTTCTCGATCGGCGCCTTGACCGCGTGGCCCTGCGCGTCCAGGCCGAAGAAGTCGATGGCGTAGCGCTGCGGGATGGTGGCGCGGCCGTTGCCCGCCACCACGCTGCCCCAGTGGTGCGATTGGGCGTGGCCCGGCCCCTCGTCGGCCAGCCACACGCCGCCCCGCAGCGGCGGGCCTATCGTCGTCGGTGGCGCGGCGGTCGGCGTGACGGGAATGTCGTCCGCGATCTGGACGACGCCCTTGTCGTTCCTGAACGTCAGCTTGTGGCGCAGCTTGGCCACCGGCCTCGATGTCGGCGCGGCGATCAGCACCAGCGCATGGGCGCCGCCCTTGATCGCCAGGCTGTTGTCGGCCTCCAGCTCCCTGTTGGGCGGCAGCAGTTGCGCCAGGGCGGCGCCGCTGAAGCTCGCCAGCGGGGCGCTGTCGTCGTCGCCATAGACGGCGATATCGGTGAGCGCCAGCGTCCCGCCATCGGCGTAGTAATTGAGGATATCCAGTTCGTAGCAGAGCCGGCGCACGCCGTCGCTGGTGCGCACCGCTTGCGGCGCTTGCATGACGTTGACCACGACCGGCGCCGGCACGGCCGCCACCGCGCCGCCGGCGATCGACAGCAGCAGGGCGAACAGCGCGCGTCGCGTCACTTCGCCGCTTTCGCGGTGAAGATCTTCTTCGGCAGCATGGCGTGCGCGCCGACGTTGCCATCGACCAGCTGCGTGATCTCCATGTCGACCGCGACGCTGGCCAGCATGTAGGCGTCGTCCCGGCTCAGGTGTTTTTCGGTGACCAGATAATCGAGCATGTCGCGCAGCGCGTGTTCGGTGGCGGTCTTCAGGTCCGGATTGAAGCCCATGGTGATGATGTGGGTCGGCGTCTCGGCGCGCGGCCACAGCAGGCGGCGGTCCTTGTGGACGATGAAGCGGAAGCTGCCGCTCAGGTAAGTCTCCAGCGCGGTGATGTCCACCTCGCCGTTGCCCTGCGCGGCGTGGCCATCGCCGGCCTGGAACAGGCCACCCTTGACGGCGACCGGGATGTACAGCGTGGTGCCGGCCACCAGCTCCTTGTTGTCCATGTTCCCGGCGTGGACGAACGGCGGCGCGCTGTCGATCTTGCCGCCGGCCGGCGCCAGGCCCATGCTGCCGAAGAAGGGACGCAGCGGAATCTCGATGCCGGGACCGAAGTGGCCGATCATCTTGTCCCGGTCCAGCGGCACGATCTTGCTGCGGCTGTACGGATACTCCATCGGCAGGAAGCCTTTGCCCAGCGCGAAGCCGTTGCAGGCGAAGTTGGCGTCCAGGTCGACCTTGAGGATCTGCACCTCCAGCACGTCGCCTGGTTCCGCCTCGGCGATGGCGACCGGGCCGGTGAGGATATGGCCGCCCGGTCCCTTGTCTTTCACTTCGTTGTAGATCGCGGCGGTGTAGGGCGGGATGTCTTCCGGCTTGACGCCGTTGGCGATCATCCGCTCCGGCGTGCCGCAGGTCGACAGCGACTGCATGCGTACCGTGTCGCCGCTGTGCACCGTCAGCACCGGCTTGGACTGGCCGGAGTAGTAGCCCCAGGCCACGGTGTCCGGCCGCGCCGGCAGGTTGTAGTCGGCCGCCGTCGCGGCGTGGCACATCAGGAGGCAGGGCAGCAGGACGTTCAGGCGCATGGCGGGCTTTCGGTGGGTGGGTCGGATTTAGTCGGTGGTTACTTCGGCGCCGCTGAGGAAGGCGGCGATCGCCGGGTTGACCGCGTCGCCGTGGGTGATCGGTCCCATATGGCCGCCGCGCGTCTGCAGCGCGCTGGCGTTGGGCAGCGCCGCCGCCAGTTGCGCCACCAGCGAGCGGGTCGAGGCCGGACTGCGCTCGCCGGCCATCACCAGCGCCGGCATGGTCAGCGCCGACAGATGGCCCATGCCGGCCGGCTCGCCGAGCAGCGCCTGGAAGTCCAGCCGCACCTTGGCGATCTGCGCCACCATCTTGTCCTGCGCCGCCGGCGGCGCGGCGTCGAAGGCGCCGGCGCGGTTCCAGTAATCGATGAAGATGCGGGTGGCGTCGCGGTCGCTGGCGCTGGCGGCGATGCCGGCCACCACGTCGACGATCTCGACCCGCGCCGCGTCGTGCGAAGGCAGCAGGTGGAAGGCCACCGGTTCGAACAGCGTCAGCGACAGCACCCGCTGCGGCATGCGGCGCGCCATGTGCAGCGCGCAGGCGCCACCGAAGGAATGGCCGATCAGGTGGAACGGTTCGCCCGGCTCCAGCCGCGACGCCAGCGCCGCGATCACCGCGTCCACTTCATGCGCCAGCGTGTGGGCGTAGCCCGCGTCGGCGTCGGCGGGGAAGGGCGAGGCGCCGTAGCCCAGCAGGTCGACGGCGATGCAGCGGTAGTCGCCGGACAACTGTTCTTTCAACGGCAGCCACTGGGACTTGGAACTCATGGAGCTGTGCAGCAGGACGACGGCAGGTTTCATTGTCAGGCAGGTATCGAAAAATGCGAAGCGCCGATTATACCGGCTTGTCTCCTCTGCCTTGAGAAAGAGGCGGCCCGCCTCCATGTGTGGTGTTTACCACGGCGGGGGTTATTTTGTGCGTCGGCGTACAGCGTCGTCGTGGGGAGAAGTGTAAAGTAGAAGCTATGAATAATTCCAAAAAAGTCGCGGGTCTGGCCGGCATCGTCAGCGTGTTGTGGATGGGGCTCACCGCCGCGGTGGCGGCCAACCAGAAACGCTTGTTGTTCAATCCCCTGGGCAGCAAGCGCGAGGTCCTGAAGCCGTACAGCTCCGGCCATCGCACCCGGCCTATCGTGGTGCGCTCCAAGGACGGCACCCGCCTGTCCGGCTGGCTCATGACGCCGCCGGTCAAGGGCCCGCATCCGGGCGTGGTGTATTTCGGCGGCCGCTCCGAGGAAGTGTCGTGGGTCGCGCGCGACGCCGGCAAGCTGTTTCCCGGCATGGCGGTGCTGGCGGTGAACTACCGCGGCTACGGCGATTCGCACGGCGATCCGGCCGAGGAGCATTTCGTCGAGGACGGCCGCATGCTGTTCGACTGGCTCAGCGAACGCCATCACGTCGACCCGAAACGCATCGCCGTGGTCGGCCGCAGCCTCGGTTCCGGGGTCGCGGTGCAGGTGGCGATGGAGCGCGAGGCCAGCGCCATCGTGCTGATCACGCCCTACGATTCCATCCTCGCCATCGCCAAGCGCAAATTCAAGGCGATCCCGGTGGAGTATGTGCTGCGGCATAAATTCGAATCGATCAAGTACGCGCATCAGCTGCTGGCGCCGACCTATGTGCTGCGCGCCGCCTTCGACGACGTGGTGCCGCATTCGCACACCGACCTGCTGGTGCAAAAGCTGGGCAAGCTGCACGCCGACGAAATCATTCCCGATTCCGACCACATGAACATTCCCTACCTGGAGTCGACCCAGGACCGCATCGCCAGCTTCCTGTCCAGCCGCTTCAGTCAGCCGCCGGCCTGATGCTGCTGGTTGCGCGCCTTGGCGCCGGCCAGCTGATGATGCAGCCGGCGCAGGCCGAACCACACGCTGGCGATCACCAGCGGCACCGCGACTCCGGTCAGGATGTCCGGATTGACCGGCAGGTTGCCGGCCTTCATGGCCTTGCCGGCGTAGCCGATCAAGCCCAGCGTGTAATACGAAATCGCCACCGCCGACAAGCCTTCCACCGCCTGCTGCAAACGCAGCTGCTGCGCCGCGCGCGCGTCCAGCGACTTGAGGATCTTGCGGTTCTGCCGTTCCTGCTCGATGCCGACGCGGGTGCGCAGCAGGTCGTTGCTGCGGGCGATGCGCTTCGACAGCGCCTCCTGCCGCTGCGCCACCGAGGTACAGGTGTGCATCGCCGGCGCCAGCCGGCGGCTCATGAATTCGGCCAGCGTCGGCATGCCGGGCACCCGCACTTCGCGCAGCTCGTGGATGCGCGCCTGCACCAGGCTGAAATACGCCTGCGACGCGGCGAAGCGGTAGCTGTTGTTGACCGATAGCTTTTCCAGCCGCGCCGCCAGGCTGGTGATCCGGTGCAGCAGGTTCTGCTCCTCGCGCGGATCCGGGCTGCGCGCCTCCAGCGTCGCCAGCGACGGCTCGTCGGCCTGCACCAGCGTCGCGGTCAGCTCCGCCAGTTCGTTCTCGATGCCGTTCAGCGTCGGTTGCGTCGCCTCGGCCTGCGGCAGGCCAAGCAGCGCCATCATGCGATAGGTCTCGATCTCCAGCAGCCGCCCGACCAGGCGGCCGGACTGGAACTCGCGCAGGTTCAGGTCGCGCACCACGAAGCGGGAAAAGCCGTCCGGCTGGATCAGGAAGTCGGTCCACACCTCGGCGCCGCTGCCCACGCTGCTGCCGACCAGCGACTTGCCCTGGAACAGATCGCGGATCGCCTCGACCGAGGCGTCGTCGTCGGCCTCGCCCTTGCACAGCAGGACGTGGGCGGCGACGATGATCTTGCCGTCCAGGCCCGCCAGCCATTCCTGCGGCACGTGCTGCAAGGGCATGCGGTCGAACGAGGCGCGGCAATCCATCTCCGGCTCGCCGCGTTCGACGAAGGTGTAGGTGGCGAATTCGGTGTGGCATTCCCACTTCAGGCGGAAGCGGCCGAAGTCGTGGAAGAAGTAGCGCGCCTGCGGATGCGGCACGGCGACGCCGTAGTGCATGCACAGGCGCTGCAGGATCTGGTGCTGGTTGTTGCGGTGGTACTTCTGCGACGGCTGGTCCTGCTGCTGGTACAGCGCGAAATGGGTCAGGCTTTCCGGCGCCTGCAATTGCAGGAAGGGCCGCGAATGAATCTCCGCCGACAGCGGCACCCGCATCGGATGGTTCAACCTGGCGAAATCGGCGCTGGCGCGATAAACGAGAGACATAACCTTCCCCGGAAAATAAAACGTCGATTGTTGCAGTGCAGTATAGCTAGGACTGCGCGGCCGCACAAGGCGGCTGCTCCGGCACCCACAGCAGCAGGTCGGTGACGCCGATGTCGACGCCGGCCTGCGTCAGCAAGGTGCTGACCTGGCCGCGATGGTGGGTCTGGTGGTTGAAGAAGTGCGCGATCACGGCGCCGAAGTCCTTGCGGTACACCTGGCCGCTGCTGCTGCGGTATTCCAGCGGCAGCGCCAGATGCTCGGCGCGGATCTGCGCCGCCCATTGCGAGATCACGCCGTCGCGCTGCTGGCGATGCGTCAGCAGCGCTGCCAGGTCGGCGCCGAAGCTGTGCGCCAGGCCGCCGGTGGGCAGCGGCACCTCGCGCATCACGCGCAGCGCCGGGAAATCGGCCGGGTGCGCGGCGAAGCGCTTGAGCCAGATGGTGTCGCCCGCCAGCAGGTGGTTCAGGGTGCCGAGGATGGAGCCGAAGAAGGCCTTGCGGTCGGCCGTCAGCTCGGCGTGCGGCAGCGTCGCCGCCGCCTGGTAGACGTTGCGGTTCATGGCGGCGTTGTATTCCGCCATCAGGACGAAGTATTCGGGGGTGTTCATGCGCTTAGCCGGCGATGGCGTTGGGATTGGATTGCAGGAAGATCTGCTCGTTCAACTTGGACAGCATGCGTTCGCGCTGGTCGCCGTCCAGCGTCGGCAGGCCGGCGCGTTCCGGTTCCAGCGTGGTCAGGAGATCGCGCGTGCTGGCCTTGGCGGACGGCGTGGTGTGGTCGTCTTTCAGCTTGCCCAGCGTGTAGGTCAGCACGCGCGAGGTCTGGCTGGCCTGCATCGCCAGCGCCGCCTGCACCAGCGCGCCTTTTTCGTAGCCGATGCTGGTCTTGCTGCTGGCGCTGTCGTCGATGCTGACGAACTTGTAGTTCTGCGATTCCGGCCGCAGGTCCAGCGCCAGCCGCGCGTCCGCCTTGATCGGCTCGTGGTAGGTCGCCTTCAGGCGCGATTGCTGCTGCTGCGTGATCGCGCGGTCCAGCTGCGTGTGGCCGGTGATCGAGGTTTTCTGCGACAGCTCGTAGGCGAAGGTATCCTTCTCGGTGGCGCGCATCGGATTCGACGCCACCTCGGTCTGCGACATCGAAGCGGTGAAGTCGGCCAGGCCGGTGGTCAGCGCGCGATCCTGGTCGCTCAGGTAGATGGCGCGCGGCGCCGGCTTGCCGTAATCGCTGTTCATCGCGGTGAACGCGTCCTTGAACATGCCGAGCATGTTGCCGTTGCCTTGTCCGCGCAGGCCGGCCTGGTCGACCTGTTGCAGGTAGCGGTTCAGCGCCTTGGCCTGTTGTTCCTTGCTGCCCCAGCTGGCCGGTTGGCTCAGGTCGACGCCGATTTTGGCGCTGCCGGCCGGGCCGGTGAAACTCACCGTTCTTTGCCTGGTATCGGCGTGGAACTGCAACTGCTGGGTTTCGGCCGGGCCGAGCTTGATCTGCGCCTTCAGGTCCACCGACGACAGCACGCCGCTGTCGAATTGCGTCAGGCCGCCAAGGTCGATGCGGCCCTCGGCCAGGCCGTCGATCGAATGCTGGAAGGCGTCGGCCAGCTTGCGCAGCGCCTCGCGTTCCGCGTCATTGAGCTTGGCGCTGCTGCGCACATCGACCGCGATGCTGTTGTCGCCGGCGTCCAGCGCCAGATCGACCTTGACGCCGCTGCGGGTGGTGATGCTCAGCTTGAACTGGTTGTCGCCCATGCCGTGCTGCGACACCTGCGCCGGCATCACCAGCATGTCGTAGGTGCCGGCGTCGACGCCGGCCGGCGCCTGCTGCACCGATTGCGCGAAATCCGCGCCGTCGTAGGCCACCTGTTTCAGCAGCTCCGCGCCCAAGCCCTTGAGGCGGCCGGCCGGCGCTTGATCGGTGAAGTTGCGCGCCATGAGCGTGCTGGAAGCGCTGCGGAAGCGGTTCTCCCACACCAGCGACGGGGTGGTCGGCTTCTCCGCCGCGCCGCCGAGCGACACCACGGTGGACTCGCCGGCCTGCGGCACGGGCGCGCCGGCGACGGCGGCCGGGGCGCCCGGCGCCGCAGCGGACGTAGCGGACGAAGCAGGTGCGGCGGCCGGCGTGGCCCGGCTCAATGGGGAGATGGAAGTCATGTCTTCATTATAACGCTCTACGAGGCCTGCGCTCCCAGCGAAACCAGCGTGCCGTGGTCGTGGTAGCGGAAGCCCGGCGGCGTGGCGCCTTGGCGCCGGCCGGCCAACAGGTCGGCCAGGAACATCGCCTGCTGGTGCGCGACCTGCGCGCGCGGCGGCGCCGCGCCCTGGACCGGACAGACATGGCTGGCGCAATCGCCGAATGCGTAGATGCCGGCGTCGCTGACGGAGCACAGGCCGGCATCGACCACCAGCTGGTTCAGCTGGTTGACGGCCAAGCCCAGCGTGGCGCACAGCGGCGGCGCCGCCACGCCGGCGGTCCACAAGGTCAGGTCGGCGCGGTGCGCATGGCCGGCGTCGTCGAACACCACGTCCGCGCTCACGCCGGCGACCGCGGTGGAGGTCAGCACCGCGACGCCGAGCGCGCGCAGATGCCGCGCCGCGCTTGCCGACTGTTGCGGGTGCAGCTGCGGCAGCAGGCGCGGGCCGCGCTCGATGACCGTGATGCGCAGCTCGGCGATCGCACCGGCGCCCTGGCCCAGCGCCGCCGCCAGTTCGACGCCGGTGGCGCCGCCGCCGACGATCAGCAGCCTCGCCGGCGCCGCATGTTCGGCGGCGTGGACGCAGGCGGCGATCAGGCGCCGGCGGAAGGTCTCGGCGCCGCTCACGTCGTCCAGCGTCAGCGCATGCTCGGCGGCGCCGGGCACGCCGTGGAAATGCGACACGGCGCCGAGCGCCAGCACCAGCTTGTCGTAGCCGACCACGCGGCACGCGCCGTCGCCGCCGTCGGCCGGCGAGAGCGTGATGGTGCGGCGCGCGCGGTCCACGCACAGCAGCTCGCCGCGCAGGAATTCGAAGTCATGCTCCGCCGCCTGCGCCGCGAAAGACAGCGCATCCGCCCGCGCATCGCATCGTCCGGCGGCGACCGTGTGCAGCAGCGGCTTCCAGAAGTGGCCGGGCCAGCGGTCCAGCAGCACGATGCGGGCAAGGCCGGCGTAGCCGAGGGTGTCGCCGAGCCGGGTGGCGAGTTCGAGGCCGCCGGCGCCGCCGCCCGCGATGACGATGGTTTCCATGTCAGGCCGCCAGTTCCCTGGCGCCGCGCTGGTCCGGCGTGTACGGGCTGGCGCGCAGGTCGCGCAGCGCATCGAAGGTGATGAACTGGCGCGGCCGCACCACGTCGGCGCCGTAGGGCGCGACCGAGACCGACCACAAACCGGCTTGCCCGGCGGCGCGCAGGCCCGGCACGGCGGTGTCGATGGCGATGGCGTCGCCGGGCGACACGCCCATCGCGTTGAGCGCGCGCGCATACGGGCCGGTGCCCGCCGGGCCGTCGAAGTTGGCGCCGCCGGTGACCACGGCGAACAGGCTGTTGACGTCCGCGCCGAAGCAGCGCTCCAGCAGCGCCGAGGCGGCCGGCGCCGGCATGTCGGTCAGCACGCAGATCTTGCAGCCGGCGTCGAGCGCGTCGTCGATCAGGGCCAGCGCGGCGGGCAGCGCCTGCGGCGGCCTGGCCAGGATCGCCTGGTGGAACTGGCGGTGCTTGTCGGCGAACAGTTCGGCCACGCGCCGCTTGTCGCGCGCCAGCGGCTCGCAGGCGATGGCGGCGCCGATGGCGCGGGCGTAGCCGTGAGTGTGGGCGGCGGCGCGCAGCGCCGGCAGGGACCAGCGCAGCGACAGCCCGGCGTTGGCGAACGCCGCGTTGCAGGCCGCCAGGTGCAGCGCCTCGGTATCGAACAATACGCCGTCCAGGCCCAGGAAGATCACGTCGATGCTCATATCGGTCTCGCTTAAACGATGTCAGATAATTATGAATATAGAGGTAGAATGAACAAAAGAAAAATTAAAGATATTCGATAATCGATAAGGAACCCTTATGTATCCCGCCAGTTTCCGCCAGCTGCAATCGCTGGTGCTGGTCGCGCGCCACGAGAGCATTTCGCGCGCAGCCGACGCCATGCATCTGACCCAGCCCGCCGTCTCGCTGCAAATCCGCACGCTGGAGGAACTTGCCGGCATCGCGCTGACGCGCAAGGTCGGCCGTAACATCCAGCTGACGGCGGCCGGCGAGGTGATGGTGGAATTCTCCGAGCGCATCCTGCGGCTGTGGGAGCAGGCCGGCGACGAGCTGGCGGCGCTGCAGGGCGTCACCAGCGGCACCTTGCGCATCGGCGCGGTCACCACGGCGGAACACTTGCTGCCGCCGTTGCTGGTGCCGTTCACGATCGAGCGGCCGGACGTGCGGCTCAAGCTGCAGGTGGGCAACCGCGCCGAGATCGTCAGCATGCTGGCGCGGCACGAGATCGACCTGGCGATCATGGGCACGCCGCCGCGCGAGCTGCGCACCAACGCCGCCAGATTCGCGCGCCATCCGATGGCCTTCGTCGCCAGTCCCGCGCATCCGCTGATGAAGAAGAAAAAGATCACGCTCAACGATGTGATGGCGGCCAACCTGCTGGTGCGCGAGCGCGGCTCGGGCACGCGCACGGCGGTGGAAAAGCTGCTGCGCGAGGCGGGCCATCCGGCGCAATTCGGCTCCGAGGTATCGAGCAACGAGGCGATCAAGCGCATGGTGTCGGCCGGGCTGGGGCTGGGCTTTTTATCGGTGCACGCCTGCGGCCTGGAATTCGAGGCCGGCCTGCTGGCGATCCTGCCGATGCAGGAAAATCCGGTGGAGGCGGACTGGCACATCATGCACCTGAGCGGCCAGCCGATCCCGAAAGTGGCGGCGGCGTTCCAGGACTTCGTCATCGACAACGGCCAGGACCTGGTGCGGCGCGAACTGGAGGGTTTCTACAAGCTGCTGGGCCGCCAGCGCAAAAAGCAGTAACGGTGATTTGACCAATACACCTGTACAAAGTGTTTTGATAACTGTACTGGTACACTTTCGCACACTTGCTCCTACAATGGATATTCGAGTCCCCACCGGATAAATCCATGTCGCCCGATCTGCTGCTTCCCTTGTGTGCCTTCGCCGCCGTCACCACCATCACGCCCGGCCCGAACAACACCATGATCCTGGCCTCCGGCCTGAATTACGGCTTCGTGCGCTCGCTGCCGCATTTGTTCGGCATCGTCTGCGGCTTCTCGTTCATGATTTTCGCCACGGGAATGGGCTTGCATGCGGTGTTCGAACAGTTCCCGCTGTTGCAGGTGATCCTCAAATATGTCGGCGCGATCTACCTCTTATGGCTGGCGTGGAAGCTGGCCCACGCCTCGCCGATGAGCGCGGAGCAGGCCGGTCTGTCCAAGCCGATGGGCTTTTTCGGCGCGGCCGCCTTCCAGTGGATTAATCCGAAGGCGTGGGTGATGTCGCTCAGCGCGCTGACCACCTATCTGCCGCAGGGCTTCCATGTGATCGACGTGGCGCAGCTGTGCGGGGTGTTCGGCGTGATCGGGATTTTCTGCGTCGGCGCCTGGGCGCTGTTCGGCGTGGCGATGCGGCGCGTGCTGCAGAATCCGCGCTCGGTGCGTATCTTCAACGTGGTCATGGCGCTGCTGCTGGTCGCGACGCTGTATCCGATGCTGATGGCCTGATACTATAGGGGCATCACCGGATTTTAAGGAATACCCATGCTTCATCGAATCGCGCGCACGCTGCTGCTGGGCGGAGCGCTGCTGGCCGGCGCCGCCGGCGCCGCCACCTTGCCGTCGGACCTGATGCTGCCGGAGCCCGGGCGCGCCGCGCGCGGTTACGTCGAGAGCTGGATCTTCAGCATCGAACTCGAATCGACCGAATTGACCGGCATCGAGGCCTGCCGCAAGATATTGAGCGAGCGCGGTTTCCTGCCGACGCTGTCCAAGACCGCCAGCTCCTCCGACCCGGCGCTGCATTTCAAGGTCGCCGGCCGCAAGGCCTATGCGCAAGCCAGCGTCGAGGCGGATCACGCCTTGCAGGCGGTGCAGCAGGCCAAATGCGTCGGCACGCTGACCTGGAGCGTGACCTCGCAGCCCGCGTCGGCCGCGCCGCCGGGCGCGTCGCTTCAGATGCCGGCCGTGCCGCCGCGCGAAACCTTCACCCGGCCGTTGCGCGAGCCGATCGCCCCGGCGCCGGTGCCGCCGCCTCCGCCGATTCGATAATCAGGCCGGCCGCGCCTTGTGCGGCAAGCGCTGCGCATGCAGCTCGTTGCGGATCGCCGCCAGGTCGGTGGACTGCGTGGCCTGCTGCGCCAGCAGATAGCCGCGCGCGAAGTGGATCGCGCCTTCCGCCTGCGGATGCTGTTGCGCCAGCTCGCGCAGCAGCTTGTCGGCCACCACCAGATCGTTGTGCCGCCCCAGTTGCTCCTGCGTGGCGGCCAGCGTTTTCAGATACGCGCGCGCGCCGTTGCTGCGGTAGAGCGAATGAAAGAATTCCAGCGCATAGCGCGCCCGCTTGGCCGCGATGCGGGTGCGGTGCACGCCGGCCGGATCGCTGTCGTCCATGCGGCCGGCGCGCTTCAGCAGCGACTTGTGCAGGTCCTGCATGGTTTGCCTTGAAAATTTGGCGGCCGAGCCTTGCAGGCCCGGCGCCGCCTGCAACATCCACGATCCCAGCGCCAGCATCAGATGCGTATAGCGCGGCGACAGCAAGGCCTGCGCCGCTTCGCGCCGCTTGGCCTGCGCGGCGGCCAGCGCCAGCGCCTGCAAGTCCATCAGGCCGGTCTTGCCGCCGGGACTGACCTGCACCCGCGCCAGCGTCGACGTCAGCAGCACATCCCAATCGCGCGCCGCGCCCAGTTCCGCGCCCAGCCAGCCGACGTCCTCCAGCAGCGCCGGCGGGCAGGGCGCGACTGACTCGAACAGCTTCAGCGCCGACCGCAGGCGGCGCACGCCGACCCGCATCTGGTGCAGCGTTTCCGCATCGTCGCCGTCGATGACGGCGTTTTCATTGCGCTGGATTTGTTGCAGGCAGTTGCCCAGCACCGCCGGCAGGGTCTCGGCCAGCGTGGCGTCGGCGGGCAGCTCCAGCGCCTTGGCGCGATACGGCACGGTGCCGGTCTGGCGCACCAGCATGTAGCCGCGCTCGGCCTTGTTGATGTTGCTGAGACGCAGGGGAATCTGCTCGTGCAGCTGCAACGCGAAGGCGAACAGGCTGGCCGGATTGCCGTCCTTCAGTTCCAGTTCGATCTCGTTGAGCGGCGCGCGGTGGCCGTGGCGTTCGATGTGGCCGTGGTCGAGCACCAGCTCGATCTTGTTGCCGTCGACCTCCAGATCCCAGCTGTGGCGCTGCACGTCGACCACGAACAAGGGTTCGAGACGCTGCTTCAGTTCCGGCGCGGCGAGCAGGTCCAGCCATCGCGGCGCGTCGCCGATCAGCTTGCGCAGCCGGCCCAGGCGCGGCCACGGACGATCCACCGGGCCTTCCCATTCGTTGCGGCTGTGCAGACCGCTTTGCACGCTGCCGCCGGCCTTCATGGTCTGGATCCACTCGCCATCGACCTTGCGCACCCGCAGGCCGGCGCCGTGGTGCAGCAGATGCAGGTCCGGCGTATCGAAATAACGCGCGGTGAGCTGGCGCGTGCGGACCGGCGCGCCGGCGTGCGCCGCGATCAGCGGATGGCGCAGCAGCTGGTCGTTGTCCGCCGGCGCAAGCAAGAGTTTGAGTTCGACTTCCATGTCGTCAGTGTAAAGAAAAGCGGATGGGCGCAGCGCACGCCATCAAGGCCGTTGTATCAAGCGCGCCCAGGCCGGCGTCGCCGCGCGCCAGAAATCGGCGATGCTTTCCGCCTGCACATCCAGACCGAGGAAGCGGGCCGCCGGCAGCAGGGCGTCGCGCAGCAGCTGTCGCGGTTCGGCGCCGTGGTCGAACGCGGTGGCGCCGGTTTGTTTGGACAGTTTCTCGCCCGATTCGTTCAGCACCACCGGCACGTGCAGATAGGACGGCGTCGGCAGGCCGAGCAGCTGTTGCAGGTACAACTGGCGTGGCGTGGAATCGAGCAGGTCGGCGCCGCGCACGATGTCGGTGACGCCCTGCGCGCCGTCGTCGACCACCACCGCCAGCTGGTAGGCCCAGAAACCGTCGGCGCGCTTGACGACGAAGTCGCCGACCTCGTCGGTCAAGTCCTGGCCGACGTGGCCGGCCCAGCGGTCGTCAAAGGCGACGACGCAGTGCGGCACCCGCGGCACCTTCAGCCGCAGCGCGCGCGCGATCTTGCCGGGCGCCAGGCCGTGGCGGCAGGTGCCGGGATAGATCAGCGCCTGCGCCTGCTTGCCGGTCAGGTGCAGTTGTGAATCGGCGATCTCCTTGCGCGAGCAGCCGCAGGGATAGACCAGCTCGCCCAGGCGCAGCAAGGCTTGTTCATACAGCGCGCTGCGGCGGCTTTGCCAGGTGACGTCGCCGTCCCAGCGCATGCCGCAGCGGCGCAGCGAGGCCAGGATATGGTCATCGGCGCCGGCCACGTTGCGGTCGCCGTCGACGTCCTCGATGCGCACCAGCCAGAGGCCGTGGTGCGCCTTGGCGTCGAGATAGCTGGCCATCGCCGCCACCAGCGAGCCGATGTGCAGCGGGCCGGTGGGCGAGGGCGCGAAGCGGCCGATGTAGGGAGTGCTGTCAGTCATCCCATCATTTTAGCGCGCCGGGGCAAATCGCATACAATGTGCGCGCGGCAAAACACGACCGCCACCACCATCAAACGCCCTCAGGACATCATGCAAAAAATGACCCCCTCCCTGGTCGCCTCCGCCTTGGCCATCAGCCTCGCGCTGGCATTCCCGGCCGCCCAAGCGGATGCCGGCAAGACCGCCGTACAGGAAGCGCCGCTGCGCGCCCACCTCGCCTTCTTGTCCAGCGACCTGCTGGAAGGACGCGGCACCGGCCAGCGCGGCGCCGACCTGGCCGTCGCCTATCTGGAGAGCCAGGCGCTGGCGCTGGGCCTGAAGCCGGGCAACGGCGACAGCTATCGTCAATCGGTGCGGATCGCCGGCGTCAAGACGCAGGCCGCCGAGAGCACGCTGACGCTGGAAGCGGGCGGCAAGCCGCTGGACATCGGCTTCGGCAAGGACTGGGTGTTCGCGCCGGGCGACGCCACCGCCGCGCACAGCTTCAACGCCGGGCTGGTGTTCGTCGGCTACGGCATCGTCGCGCCGGACCAGCAATGGAACGACTACAAGGGCGTCGACCTCAAGGGCAAGATCCTGGTGATGATGGTCAACGACCCGCAGCCGACCGCCGACCAGCCGAACCGCTTCAACGGCAAGGGCCTGACCTACTACGGCCGCTGGACCTACAAGTTTGAAGAAGCCAAGCGCCAGGGCGCCGCCGGCGTGCTGTTGATCCACACCACGCCGAGCGCATCGTACGGCTGGAGCGTGATCCAGAACAGCTGGTCGGGCGTGGAGCGCTTCCAGCTCGCCGCCGGCACGCTGGGCACCGCGCTGCAAGGGTGGATCACCGACGACGCCGCGCACGCCTTGTTCAAGGCCGCCGGCCAGGACCTGGACGCGCTGCGCGGCGCCGCCGAGAGCAAGGATTTCAAGCCGGTCGCGCTGGCCGCCAGGGTGAGCGGCGACATGAAGGCCGCCGTGCGCAAGGTCGAGCAATTCAACGTCGCCGCCGTGGTGCCGGGCACCGACGCCAAGCTGAAGGACGAAGTCGTCATCTACAGCGCGCACTGGGACCATCTGGGCAAGCAGGGCCAGGAAGGCGAGGGCGAGGCCAAGGCCGACATCATCTTCAACGGCGCGGTCGACAACGCCTCCGGCTCCGCCGCCTTGCTGGCGATGGCGCAGGAAGCGCGGCGCGCGCCGGCCAAGCGCAGCCAGATGTTCCTGTGGGTGGCGGCCGAGGAGCAGGGGCTGCTGGGCAGCGCCGCCTACGCCTCGTCGCCGTTGTGGCCGTTGGCGAAGACCGCCGCCAACCTCAACCTGGACAGCCTGAACTTCGTCGGCGCCACGCGCGACATCGGCACCGAAGGCAGCGAGCGCACCGAGCTGGGCAAGCTGGCCGAGACGGCGGCGGCGGCGATGGGGATGCGGATCGCCGTGGCCAAGCCGGATCTGGCGGGCGGCTACTTCCGCAGCGACCACTTTAACTTCGCCAAGAACGGCGTGCCGGCGTTCTCGATCGAATCGGGCCGCGACTACGTCAAGGATGCGGAAGGGGCGAAAGCCAAGGCCCAGGCCTACGGCAAGCGCTACCACCAGGTCAGCGACGAATACGACCCGAGCTGGGACTTGTCGGGCATGGTGCAGACGGCGCAATACACGCTGAACCTGGGCCGCCTGATCGCCAACGGCGCCAAGCTGCCGGAGTGGAAAAAAGGCGACGCCTTCGCCACCCCGCGCAACTAAACCAACTCCGGGGTCAGAGCTAAAAACTGGACACGGGCTCTACCGTAGCGGCCGCTACGGTAGAGCCCGTGTCCAGTTTTTAGCTCTGACCCCGGAGTAAACAGTCACGCGGATGAACAATTGGGGGGGAGCAGGTGGCGTATATTTTCGATATGCGCTATCTCTCCCTCCTTTTTTCGTTGCTGCTGGCGGCGTCCGCGCTGGCGGATGTGGTCGCTCCCAAGCCGCTCTACCGCGATCCGGTGTATGACGGCGCGGCCGATCCTTCCATCATCTACAGCCCGGCGGATAAGAAGTGGCTGATGTTCTATACCAACCGGCGCGCCAATGTCGACGGGCTCGACGGCGTGACCTGGGTCCACGGCACGCCGATCGCCATCGCCGAATCGGCCGACGGCGCGCATTGGTCGTATCGCGGCGTGGTGGCGTTTCCGCCCGAGGTGCCGAACACCGCCGGGACGCCCACCTTCTGGGCGCCGGCCGTGATCGCCGACGGCGGGACGTTTCATATGTTCGTGACGGTGGTGCCGGGCGTGTTCACCGATTGGGCGCATCCGCGTTCCATCGTGCACCTGACCAGCGCCGATCTGAAACAGTGGACGTATCAAAGCACGCTGGCGCTGGCCAGCGACAAGGTGATCGATCCGGCGCTGCTGCGCTTGCCCGGCGGCGGCTGGCGCATGTGGTACAACGATGAGCGCAGCGGCAAGACCATCTTCTTTGCCGACAGCCCGGACCTGTACCACTGGACCGATCAGGGCTCGGCCCATCTGCCGCGCGACCGGGGCGAGGCGCCGCTGGCTTTCCGCTGGCAGGGCCATTATTGGTTGCTGACCGATCTGCTGGGCAACGCCGGCCTCGGCGCCTTCCGCTCCGACGATGCGCTGACCTGGTCGCGTCAGCCGGCGAGCTTGCTGGCCGTGCCCGGCACCGGCGTCGACGACCAGAACGGCGGCCATCATCCGGAGGTGGTCGTCATCGGCGACCGCGCCTTCTTGTTCTATTTCGTCCATCCGGGCCGGCCGGACAACCGGCGCAGCGCCATCCAGGTGGCCGAATTGAAATACGTCGACGGCTGGCTCGCCGTCGATCGCGATGCGCCGGTCAGCATCAGGCTGGATTGATCATTTGCCCGGTTCGGTGGCGAATACGCACAGCGCGGTCAGCGGGAAGGCGAGGCCGGTCCACAGCACGCCGGTCCAGCCGTGCGCGGCGAACATCCAGCCGCCCAGCGACGATCCCAAGGCGCCTCCCATGAAGAACAGGGCCATGTACAGCCCGTTCAGCCGGCTGCGGATTTCCGGCGGCAGGGCGAAGATCGCCCGCTGCCCGGTCACCAGGTTGGCGGAGACGCCCATGTCCAACACGATCGAGGTGGCGACCAGCACGCCGAGGTTGACCAGCTGCGTGGCGTGCACCAGCAGCGGCATGGCGAACGCCAGCACGCCCAGCGTCAGCGCGACGAGGGTGGTCGAGCGGCTCTTGCCCTGGTCGGCGCGGCGGCCGGCGATCGGCGAGGCGATCGCGCCCGCCACGCCCACCAGCGCGAAGATCGCGACGCCGGATTGGCTGAGCTTGAAATTCGGTCCGGTCAGTTCCAGCGAGACGCAGGTCCAGAACAGGCTGAACGCGCCGAACATGCAGGCCTGGTAGGCGGCGCGGCGGCGCAGCACCGGGGTGGTCTTCAGCAGCTGCCACATCGATCCCAGCAGCGCGAAGTAGTGCAGCCCGGAGTCCGGCTGGCGCTGCGGCAGCTTCGCCCGCAGCAGGAAGGCCAGCGCGATGGTGCCGGCCGCCGAGATGACGAAGATCGCGTGCCAGCCGAAGGCGTCGGCGATCAGGCTCGATACCGGCCGCGCCAGCATGATGCCCATCAGCAGGCCGCTCATCACCTTGCCGACCGTCTGGCCGCGCGTTTCCGGCCGCGACATGTGCGCGGCGAACGGCACCACGATCTGCGCCGCGACCGAGCCGAGGCCGACGCAGAAGCAGGCGAACAAAAACAGGTGGGCGCTGCTCGTGGCGGACGCGGCCAACAGCGCCGTCGCGGTGGTCAGCAGCGCGATGAAGATCAGGCGGCGGTTTTCCACCAGGTCGCCCAGCGGTACGATGAACAACAGGCCGAGGCAGTAGCCGATTTGCGTCAGCGTGACGATCAGCCCGGCCGCGCCCGGATCGAGTCCGGTGGCGCGGCTGATCGGGCCGATCAGCGTCTGGGCGTAGTATAGGTTGGCGACGATCAGCCCGGTCGCGACAGCGAACAGCCACACCATGCCGGGGGAGATATCTTGCTGGGCGTGGGACGGGCTCACGGCGACTCCTTCAATTTGCAGGCGGCAATTCTACCGGTCCCTGCGAATTGCTGCTGGTCGTCGCCGTTTTTGTCTACAGCCCCGCTTGCGCGCGGGTCAGCGATTGCCGCACGTCGGCGGTGATTTCGTATGAACGCAGCCGCTGCGCGTGCTCGAAGATCTGCGAGGTGATCATCAGTTCGTCGGCGCCGGTGCGGGTGATGAATTCCTGCAGCTGGCGCTGCACCGTTTCCGGCGAGCCCATCGCGGTGCACGACAGCACCGAGTCCAGCATCGCGCGCTCCGGCGGCGGCAGCGATTCCAGGTAGCCGGCCTTCGGCGGCGGCAGCTGCGACGGCTTGCCGGTGCGCAGGTTGACGAAGGCTTGCTGCATCGAGGTGGCGCGGAAGCGCGCTTCTTCATCGGTGTCGGCGGCGAAGACGTTGAAGCCGAGCATGACGTGCGGCTTGTCCAGCTGCGCCGACGGTTGGAAGTTGCTGCGATAAATCGAGATCGCCTGCTGCATCATCTGCGGCGCGAAATGCGAGGCGAAGGCGAACGGCAGCCCCAGGTGCGCGGCCAGCTGCGCGCCGAAGGTGCTGGAGCCGAGGATCCACAGCGGCACCTTGGCGCCCTTGCCGGGCACGGCCAGCACGCGCTGGCGCGGCGCGTCGGACATATAGTCCTGCAATTCCAGCACGTCCTGCGGGAAGGCGTCGGCGTCGGTTTCCAGCGTGCGGCGCAGCGCGCGCGCGGTGGTCTGGTCGGAGCCGGGGGCGCGGCCGAGGCCGAGGTCGATGCGGCCAGGGTACAGCGCTTCGAGCGTGCCGAACTGTTCGGCGATCACCAGCGGCGCGTGGTTCGGCAGCATGATGCCGCCGGCGCCGACGCGGATGGTCGAGGTGCCGCCGGCCACGTGCGCCATCACCACGGCGGTGGCCGCGCTGGCGATGCCGGGCATGCCGTGGTGTTCGGCCAGCCAGTAGCGCTGGTAGCCCCAGCGTTCACCGTGCTGTGCCAGGTCGAGCGTGTGGCGGAACGAGGCGGAAGCGTTGCTGCCTTCGGCGATCGGGGAGAGGTCGAGTATGGAAAATGGAATCATGGGTGGTATATCAGGCCGCTCAAACGTTAATCAATGAAGCCCATGGAGAGGGTGTGGGTATAATCTTTCCATATGGTGAGAGAAGCATACACAGATTGGACGATACGCGCTGGCAGGGGCCTGCTTGTGGGCATGCTGGCCTTGGGCCTGGGATCGGCCGCGGCCGCGCAGAAGCCGGCGCCGCTGGTGGTGTTGGTCGACACCGGCACCGAGATGCCGATGGCGCTGTTCCGCGACGGCCGGCTGGTCGCCGGCATGCACCAGGACCTGGGCGTGGCGCTGGCCGGCAAGCTGGGACGCGGGGCGACCTTCCTGCCGCTGCCGCGCAAGCGCATCGCGCTGGCGCTGGAGTCCGGCCAGGCCGACCTGATCTGCCTGTACCTTCCGCCCTGGCTGCCGGGCGCGACGCAATGGAGCCGGGGCTTCTTTCCGATGACCGAGGTGGTGGTCAGCGATACCTCGGTGCCGCAGCCGCGCCGGCTCAAGGACCTCAGCGGCCAGCCGGTGGCGACGGTGCTGGGTTATTACTATCCCGAGTTGGAGCAGGCGATGGGTGCGGGATTTATCCGCGACGACGGCCATTCCTCGTCCGGCAATCTGCGCAAGATGGCGGCCGGTCGCTTGCATCATGCGATAACCCAGCAAAGCACGCTGGATTATTATCTGAAGGTCGGCGAGAAACTGTCGCTGCATCCGCCGCTGGTGGTCAAGACCTATATGGCGCAGTGCGCCGTCTCGCCGCGCGGCCAGGTCGGTCTCGCCGAGGTGAACAAGGCGATTTCCGGCGTGGTCAAGGACGGCGAACTGGCCCGGATCATCGCCTCTTATCAAACCCGCTTAAAATAACCGTGTTAAGTCGATAATATATTTATATTTCGTCAGTATTTTTATTATCCACCTGCTACTTAACTGTGTTTATTTCGCCGCCATTCCGGCCGATATTCAAAAATAGTTTTCCCGCCGCGTTATCCTGATTTACTATTGGAAACGGATGAGCAACCAGCTTCATCCACTCCATATTCCATTATTAATATTAATCCGATGGCATTCGCCGCCATCGTCGGGATTTCGCATGCCTTCGAAACTTGCCATATTGTTTGCCTTGTTGATCAGCTGCTGCCAGGCCGTCTTTGCCGCCGGCGTCAACGAGGGGGCGACCCAGCATCGCGGCCAGCTGTACCGCGTCACGCACGACGGCAAGACCAGCTATTTGTTCGGCACCATCCACGTCGGCCGCGACGGCGTCTATCCGCTGGATCCGGTGGTGTCGCGCGCGTTGCTCGATTCCAAAGCGCTGGTGATCGAGCTGGACATCCGTGAGAACGCGGCCTTCCAGGTGGCGCTGGCGCGCCACGGCCGCTATGCGGACGGCGACACCATCCAGAACCACCTGAGCCCGGCCGCGATGCAGAAAACCGCGCAGGCGCTGGCGCGCGCCGGCATCTCGCTGGCGTCGGTGCAGCAATACAAGCCGTGGCTGATCGCCAATCTGCTGATGGGCGCCGAGCTGGACCTGCACGGCTTCCAGCGCAGCCAGGCGGTGGAGTACGCGTTGCTGGCCGCCGCGCAAAAACAGGAGAAGACCGTGCGCGAGCTGGAAAGCGCCGATTATCAGCTGAGCTTGTTCGATAGCCTGGACGAGCGCCAGCAGGAACAATATCTGCTGGAAAACCTGGCCGACCTGGCCGACGGCGATTCGCTGAAACGCTCGCAGGCGCTGATCGATGCCTGGAGCGTCGCCGACCAGCCCGGCATCCACGCCGCCTGGCAGGCCGCCACCAGCGGCGACAGCATTTCCGCCGGCTTCATGAACCGCGTGTTGCTGGGCAAGCGCAACCCCGAGATGGCGGCCAACATCGAACGCATCATGCAGCAGGACCAGGTGGCCTTCGTCGGCGTCGGCCTGCTGCACCTGGTGGGCGCCGACGGCTTGCCGGAGTTGCTCAAGCGGCGCGGCTACCAGGTCGAGCAGCTGTATTAATACGCCATCACCGTGCCGTTCATGTAACGGACACGGTCGCCGACCTTATAGCTCGGCATCGAATCCACCACCACCATCTGGTTGGCGCCGTCGTCGGTGCGGATGGTGACGCGGTAGACCTTGTCGGTCGGCATGCCGGTGCCGCCGCCGACCGCCGCCGCCCCGACCACGCCGACCCCGACATCCTGCCGCTGCAACTGGTCGATCGCCTGCACCACGCCGGCCGATGCCTGCTCGCTGCCGCCGCTGGTGGGCGGCGGGCTGCTGGCGGCCGGCGACATCGTGCTGCTGGTGCTGGCGCCGGCGCTGCTGCCCGGCGACGAGTCGCTGCTTTTGTCCCCGCCCATCCAATCCTTGGCGCAACCCGCCAGAGCGACCACGCACAGTGCTGCCGCCCAATGTTTATTGGTATTCATGTTTTATCTCCAGTCAGTTATAAAAGAAATGCCAGCGATTTCATTCTGACAGGCGCGATCCCGATTTGTTCCCGGGGTCGCAAACGCGATTGACATATATCAATTGAAGCATGCTACTCACACGCAATAATTGTTCGGTATCACTTTATAGGACAGGAATATGTTGACGCGCGATACAGACATGATTATCGAAGAGTTAATCAATTCATCCTGCGGCGAGGCGGCGGACCCGCGCTGCAGGCATTTGCTGTTTCATGCGCTGCATGGTCTGGTGCGCACGGCTCAGGCCGAGCAGCTGCGGCGGCTGCGCAGCGACGTGGAGTTGGCCACCGGCGGCGCCGCGCAGATGGCGGCGGGCGGCGTCAGTTTGACGGCTGGATGCGGTAGCGGTTCCACAGGGCCCACATGAAGCCGGCGGTCAGCAGCGCCGCGTTGCAGTCGACCAGCCAGTCGGACACCGCGCCGTGGCGATACGGGAAGAAGCTCTGCACCACTTCGTCCAGCGCGCCCATCAGGGCGATCGTCAGCACCGCCTTGCCGGCGCGCTGCGACGGGCTGCCCTTGCCGCCGGTGAACAGCAGGAAGGTCAGGCCGGCATAGGCCAAGGAATGCAGGATGACGCCGGAGGCGACGTTGCCGATATCCTGGCGCGCGCCGGGAATCGAGCCGAGTACCAGAATCATCAGGTACAGCACGATGGCGGTCCAGTAGCGCAGGCGGGAATGGGATGAGGTGAGCAGCAGTTGTTTGATCATGCGCCAGACAATACCACGCACCGCAAAAATTGGGGAGTGGTGCGCCAGGATCCCGGCGCACCTTTCTTGCGTCATGCCTATCGGTTGCATGTACTCAAGATGTAACCAGTATGCGGAACGAATATGACGACGTGATGACAGTCGCCAAAAAAATGCACAAAAAAAAGCCCGCTGGTGAAAGCGGGCTTAAAACTATTTTCTTGGAGGAGAATAGTGGAGACAGGTGCATTATGCGGTGCGGCAAGATATGTGTCTAATTGTTCTTTCAGATACCAGACATCAGACAGGCGCATAACTCTCCCGAAAGGCCGGTTATTTGACCGGCACCGTGTAGTTCAGCGCCAGTCGGCCGCCGTCGACGTACAGCGTCTGGCCGGTCATGTAGCTGGCGTCGTCGCTGGCGAGGAAGGCGGCGATCGAGGCGACTTCCTCCGGCTCGCCGCAGCGGCCCATCGGCGTGCGCGACAAAATGGTGTGGCGCGATTCCGGGCTGGACATCACGGCCTTCTTCGCCAGCTCGGTCAGGATGGTGCCGGGACCGATGCCGTTGACGCGGATGCCGTGCTCGACCAGGTTCAGCGACATCACCTTGGTCAGCTGGTTGATCGCGCCCTTCGACACCACATACGGCACCTGGTTCGGGATCGCCAGCTCGGCGTTGACGCTGGACATGTTGATGATGCAGCCGCTTTGCTGCTTGACCATCTCGCGCGCCACGGCCTGGCCGCACAGGAACATCGACTTCAGGTTGATGCGCATGACGCGGTCGAAATCCTCTTCGCAGACGTCGAGGAAGTTGGCGGCGTGGGTGACGCCGGCGTTGTTGATCAGGATGTCGATGCGGCCGAATTCCTTGACGGTGGCCGCGACCAGCGCGTCGACGTCGGCCTTCTGGCTGACGTCGGCGGTGAAGAAGCGCGCCTGCCCGCCCAGCGCGGCGGCGGCGTCGGCGCCTTCCGGCTTGATGTCGACCAGCATCACCTTGGCGCCCTCGGCGATCAGGCGTTGGGCGCAGGCCAAGCCTATGCCTTGGGTGGCGCCGGTCACGATCGCGACTTTTTGGGATAATTTCATAGGAATCTGCTTTCTGAGGAGAGAGGACAAATTTTAACAGCCCATGGCGGGCGCGTTACAATAGAGGGTTTGCATTATTCTTTAAGGGTGCGTCGTGACTTTCATCAACAAATTATCCGCCGCATGGACGGCCAACGACTCCCTGCTGTGCGTGGGCCTGGACCCGGACATGGCCAAGCTGCCGGCCCGGTTCCAGAGCGACCCGCAAGGCATTTACCATTTCTGCCGCGAGATCATCGACGCGACCGCCGACCTGGCGTGCGCGTTCAAGCCGCAGATCGCCTACTTCGCCGCGCTCGGCGCGGAAGGCCAGCTGGAACAAATCTGCGCCTATGCGCGCGAGCACTATCCGCACATTCCGCTGATCCTGGACGCCAAGCGCGGCGACATCGGCGCCACCGCGCGCCAGTACGCGCGCGAAGCCTACGACCGCTACGGCGCCGACGCGGTGACCGTCAGCCCGTACATGGGCTCGGATTCGGTGGAGCCGTACATGGAGTGGAGCGATCGCGGCATCATCGTGTTGTGCCGCACTTCGAACGCGGGCGGTTCGGATCTGCAGTTCCTGAATGTCGACGGCAAGCCGCTGTATCAGCATGTGGCGCGGCTGGTGGCGGAGAAGTGGAACGGCAACGGCCAGTGCGCGCTGGTGGTCGGGGCGACCTTCCCGGAGGAGCTGGCGCAGGTGCGCGCCATCGTCGGCGACATGCCGCTGCTGGTGCCTGGCATCGGCGCGCAGGGCGGCGATATCGCGGCCACCGTCAAGTCGGGCAGGACGGCGGCGGGCAGCGGCATGATGATCAACTCGTCGCGCGCGATTTTGTACGCGACGCCGCAGGCGGGTGAGGACTTCGCCAGCGCCGCGCGCCGCGTCGCCGAGGAAACCCGCGACGCCATCAACGCCCATCGCGCCTGATTGAGTGTTACCCCGCAGCCCGGATGCCGGGGTCGGACCCGAAGGGTCCGACCCCCTTCGGCCGCAGTGCGGGTTTTAGTGCGCGGGGGCGATTAGTTCCACATACTCGTACAGTTCGGCCAGGATCTGTTCGGCGCGTTCGTCGGCATCCTGTTGCAGATGGTCGATCTCGCCGAAGAACTGGTCGATGCTGCGCGCGCCGCCGGCGCCTTCGTAGAAGCGCGCCGCGCGGTGCTGCTCCCAATGTTCCAGCTCGCCTTCGTTCAGCGTCTCCGGGAAATTGCGCGCGCGGTAGCGGAACAGCAGTTCCAGCAGGCGCGGATCGTCGAACGATGGCGATGCCGTTGCCAGCTTGGCCGGCGTCTCCTTGCGCAGCGATTCCAGCAGGCGCCGGTCTTCCTTGCCGACGAAGCCGTTGTACAAATCCTCGTCGACATCCAGCTCGGCGCCGGCCGGGCGGTGGAACACCTGCTCCCACACGATATCCATGTTGCGGCCGGCGGCGGCCAGCGCGGCGTGGGCCTTGGCCTGCTCCAGGTCGATGCCCCACTTGGCGGCCATCGCCGGCGACAGCGTCTTCAGGTTGGACACCAGCATCGGCGACTTGTTCAGGTGCACGCTCTTGACCGGCAGTCGGGTCATGCCTTCGGGTAGCGCGTCGGACCGGCTGAAGATGCGGGTGCGGATGGTGTCCGCGTCCAGCGTGAACAGCTCGCTCGGATCGTAGGTGCAATCCCAGACGATGACTTCGTTCTTGTTGGTCGGATGCGTCGCCAGCGGCCACACCAGCGCGATGCAGCCGCGCTCGGCCGGGAACATGCCGGATACATGCAGGAACGGCGCCCGCAGGTTGGGCGCCAGGTGCATGCCGATCTCGTCGGCCACGCGATCCTTCTTGTGCAGCGCGAAACAGAAGTCGAACAGCTTCGGCTGCTTTTGCTTGATCAGCCGCGCCAGCGCGATGGTGGCGCGTACGTCGGACAGCGCGTCGTGCGCCGCTTCGTGCAGCAGGCCGTTGGCCTTGGCCAGGTCTTCCAGCCGGAAGCTCGGCTTGCCGTCCGGCTTGACCGGCCATTCGATCCCTTCCGGGCGCAGCGCGTAGGTCATGCGCACCACGTCCAGCAGATCCCAGCGGCCGCACTGGTTTTGCCATTCGCGCGCGTACGGGTCGATCAGGTTGCGCCAGAACATGAAGCGGGTGATCTCGTCGTCGAAGCGGATGGTGTTGTAACCGACGCCGATCGTGCCCGGCTTGGAGAACGCTTGCTCGATGCTGTTTGCGAATTTGTGCTCCGGCACGCCCCATTCCAGGCATTGCTGAGGGGTAATGCCGGTGATCAGGCAGGATTGCGGATCGGGCAGGAAATCATTAGCAGGTTTGCAATAAACCATGATCGGATCGCCGATCTCGTTCAGATCGGCGTCGGTGCGGATCGCGGCGAATTGCGCCGGGCGATCGCGGCGCGCCTGGGCGCCGAAAGTTTCGTAGTCGTGCCAGAGAAAAGTCTGTGTTGTCATAGGGGAGTCGTCAAGGGTGCTACAGTTATTCGTAAACCTGCCGATAATTCATAGATACATTCCACAGGAGCACATCATGGCTACTCCCGTATCGGTTACATCGAGCACTACAGGGTCGGCCGCACCGGTCCAGCCCAAGGACGATAGCACGGTGTCCCCCTTGGTCAAAGCCAAGTCGCAATTCAACGCGGCCATCATCCAGGCTTCCTTGACGGTATCGTTGAATTCCTCCAACGAACCGCTGTCGCTGGTGCTGAAGACCGCGCTGACCGGCATTAATGAAGAGCTCAAGGGTGATTACGGCGACAATGCCATCCAGAACGCCGCGTCGCAGGACAATACGCCGGAAGGCACCGCGAGCCGCATTGTAGCGCTGTCGACCGGATTTTACGATGCGTTCAAACGCCAGCATCCGGGCGAGGACGAGGGCGAGGTGCTCAACAAGTTCGTCGAGACGCTGCAGAAGGGCGTGGACAAGGGCTTCAAGGAGGCGCGCCAGGTGCTCGACAGCCTGAAAGTGCTCAACGGCGACATATCCAGCAACATCGACAAGACCTACGACCTGGTAAAGCAGGGCTATGCCGACTTTATCGCCGCGCACCAGCCGAAGCCGGCCGAGGCGGCGGAGACGGCCGACACGGCCGCCTGACGCGGCTACTGGCTGGCCACGCGGTTGCGGCCCTCTTCCTTGGCGCGATAGAGCGCCGCGTCGGCGACGGCGATCAGATCCTGCTCATTCTGCTGCGGCTGCAAGGTCGCGACCCCGAACGAGGCGGTGATGTGCGGCAGCGGCAAGCGCATGTCGCCGAACACCGTGGCCTGCTGCATGCGCTCGCACAGGCGCTCGGCCACCGCCACCGCGACCTTGTCGCTGGTATCCGGCAACAGCACCATCATTTCCTCGCCGCCGTAACGCACCGCGAAATCGGTGGGCCGCAAGGCGCCGCTCAGCACCTGCGCCGCCGTGCGCAGCGCCTGGTCGCCGGCCAGGTGGCCGTGCGAGTCGTTGAATCGCTTGAAGTGGTCGAGATCGATCATGATCAGCGCCAGCGGCGCGTTCGAGCCGTGCGCGGTGCTGACCATGGTCGGCAGCAGGTCGTTGAGCCAGGCGCGGTTGTACAGCCCGGTCAGGCCGTCGATCATCGACAACTGACGGTAGAACTCGCCCAGCTTCTGGCGCCGCCGCAGTTGCGCGTTGGCGGCGCGGATGCGGAAGGACAGCAGCCGCAGCAGGTTGCGCGCCAGCGCGTTGGATTCATCGATCAGTTTCCATACCAGGTCGGCCTCGATCACCAGCAGTTCGCTGTCATCCAGCGCGGTGATGCTCGACAGATTGGCTTCCTCGTCCAGCACCGATTGCTCGCCGATGCTTTCGCCCGGCAGGATCTTGCTGACGGTGCCGTCGGCCATGCCGGTGCGGGTGTCGGTGGCGACCGACAGCGCGCCGCGCAGCACGATGTACAGGTGGGCGCGGTTCGATTCGGTCACCGCCTCGTCGGCCTTCAGCCGCATCACGGGACAATTCGCCAGCAGCTTGGCGATGGCGGCGTCGTCATCCGAGTTGCGCAGCAGTTGCAAGTCGCTGATCCGGTAGCTCGACGAGCCGAAAGTGCTGATCTGTTTCAAGGTGGTCTTCCGCGTGCCAAAAAGCAATTAATAGTTCTTTCTTTTTATCATAGCCGAAACGAAGCTTGCCGGCCACGCATTGTCCGGGACAAGGTGTGTAAATTTCCCACAGCTTCTTGTTGCGCTATGTATCGGCGGATGCTTCAATACCGGCTCCGCAACCAAGAGAACATCCCATGGCTTACACCGACGCGCTGGGCACCGAGCATGCGGCCGATCCGCAGGCGCGCATCGTTTCGCTGGTGCCGTCGATCACCGAATTGTTGTGCGACCTCGGCCTGGCAGGACAGATCGTCGGCCGCACCGGCTTCTGCATCCATCCGGCCGACACGGTGGCGGCGATTCCCAAGGTCGGCGGCACCAAGGATGTGAACATCGACAAGATCCGCAAGCTGGCGCCGACGCATCTGGTGGTGAATATCGACGAGAACGAAAAGCCGACCGCCGATCTGCTGGCCGAATTCATCCCCAACATCGTGGTCACGCATCCGATCCGGCCGCGCGACAATCTGGAGCTGGCGCGCCTGATGGGCGGCGTGTTCTGCCGCGAACGGCAGGCGGCCGACTGGTGCGCGGCCTTCGAGGCGGAATACGCGTTGCTGCAAGCCGCGCCCAAGGGGCCGCCGCAGACCATGTTGTACTGCATCTGGCAGGATCCGTGGATGACGATTTCGCGCGACACTTATATTGCCCGCATGCTGGAGGAAATCGGTTGGAGCGTGCCGGATCTGGGCGAGGTGCGTTACCCGCCATTTTCGTGGTCGTCGGAATTGATCGCCGGCGTCGATGGCGTGCTGCTGTCGAGCGAACCGTATCGTTTCACCGAGGCGCACGCGGATGCGCTGGAAAAGCAGATCGGCAAGCCGGTGCTGCTGGTCGACGGGGAGATGCTGTCGTGGTACGGCAGCCGCTCGGTGCGTGGGCTGGCGTATTTGCGGGAGCTGGCTGGACGCTAGCTCCCGCTCCTGTGCCTTACTCTTCTTCGTCGGCTACGACCGGCACGTCGTCGTTGGCGTGACGCTTGTCCTTGTCGTGCAGGCGTCCCAGCGCGCTGTCGATGGCGCGTTTCAGTTTGTCGGCGGAACCGCCGATGGCTTGATGCAGCGTGGCGGCGTGATCGCTGACGGCGATCGGTTTGTAGCCGGTGACGCGGGCTTCCATCAGGCAGCGGTTGTCGCCGTCGGCCGATTTCTGGCCCAGGTTGTCGCTCAGGTGGACTTCGACGCTGGTGATCTGTTCACCGAAGCGGTGGAGGGCATTGCTCACGACGGATTGCACATGTTGGTCGAGACTTGCATGGCGATCGATGGTTTTGTCGGCATTGATATTGATTTGCATACGCTTGCTCCTCTTTTGTTGAACTGCGAAACAATATTACTCCTTTTCGCCTTAGGTTCTCGTTAAGTACCTAACCATTGATGAGCGACGCGGCAATATTGATCGATAAACCGAGGATGGCCAGGTTGTAGAAGAAGCACAGCACCGACTGCCCCAGCACCACCTTGCGCAGGCTGCGGCTGCGCACCGCCACGTCGGAGGTCTGCAACGCGACCGAGATGGTGAACGAGAAATACAGGAAGTCCCAGTAATTAGGCTGCAGGCTGCGGTCGGGGAAGTCCAGCGGCGGTTCGGCGGTCTCGTTTTCGTAGTACAGGTGGGCGTAGTGCGAGCAGAACATCGTGCCGAGCATGAACCAGGAACCGGTCAGCGTCAGCACCACGAAGGCGTAGTGGCTCTTCGCGCCGCCCTGCGACAGTTGCGACACGATGGCGACCAGGCTGATCATCACCGCCAGCGACAAGGTGGCCAGGATCACCGGGCCGCGTTCGTCCTGCTTGCGGGCGGCGCGGCGGATGTCGTGGTGGTCGGCGCGCAGCATCATCACCGCCATCGTCACCAGATAGGTCCACACCGTCACATCCCACGCCGTCAGCAGGCGCGCCAGCCACGGCCACTCGCCGGGCAGCAAAGGCCAGGCCAGCGCGCCGAGCACGACGGCGACGCTGAGGTGGGGGCGGCTGTGCAGGATGCCGGGCAGCGGTAATTTCATCAGGTATCTTTTTTCGGGTCGTGCGGGAAGCGGTCCATGCGCGACAATACAGGAAACAGCAGCGCCCACGCGCCCGTTACCGCCAGCGTCGCGGCGCCGCCGAACAGCACCGCGCGCGTCAGGCCCATCCAGCCGGCGGTGATGCCGGACTCGAATTCGCCCAGCTCGTTGGAGGCGCCGATGAACACCGAGTTGACCGCGCTGACGCGGCCGCGGATTTCGTCCGGGGTTTCGTACTGCACCAGCAGGTGGCGCACGTAGACGCTGATCATGTCGCCGGCGCCCATCAGGAACAGGGCCACCAGCGCCACCAGGAAGGTCGAGGTCGACCCGAGCACCAGCGTGCCGACGCCGAACACCGCCACGCCGCCCAGCATCCACAGTCCGACCCGGCGCGTGATCGGGAAGAAGGCCAGCGCGATCGAGCACAGGGCGGCGCCGGCGCCGGGCGCGGTGCGCAGCATGCCGAGGCCGCTCGGGCCGATGTGCAGCACATCGTGCGCCAGCGCCGGCAGCAGCGCGGTGGCGCCGCCGAACAGCACGGCGAACAGATCGAGCGAGATGGCGCCCAGCACCACCGGCTTGGACCAGACGAAGCGCAAGCCCTCAAGCACCGTGTGCCACGAGGCCGGGCCGCTGGCGCTGGCCTGCTTGACCGACTTGACCAGGCACATCAGCACCACGGCGGACACCAGCAGCGCGGTGGAAATCATATACACGGTTTTCGGTCCGGCCAGGTAGAACAGGCCGCCCAGCGTCGGTCCGAGGATCACGGCGACGTGGAAGCTGGACGAACTCAGCGCCACGGCCTTGCTGAAGCTTTCCTGCGGCACCAGGTTGACCAGGATCGCCTGCGTGGCCGGTCCCATGAAGGCGCGCGCGCTGCCGTACACCACCAGCACCGCGAACACCGGCCACACCGCCGTCAGTCCGGTGTAGGTGAAGCCGAGCAGCATCAGCCCGCACAGCAGCTGCGCGCCGAGCGCCAGCGCGATCAGGTTGCGGCGGTCGTAGCGGTCGGCGGCGTGGCCGGCGATCAGGATCAGCAGCAGGAAGGGCGCGAATTGCGCCAGGCCGATCAGGCCCAGGTCGAACAGATTGTGCGTCATCGAATAGACTTGCCAGCCGATCGCGACGTTTTGCATTTGCACCGCCAGGGTGGCGAGGGTGCGGGCGGTGAGGTAGAGAGTGAAGTTGCGGTGGCGCAGGACGCTGAAACCGTTGCTGGAGATGCTGTCGGACATTGGGGCTTTCGGAGGGAGCGGCGCCTGGGACTCCGCATCCCCGTCCGCTCCCGGTGGATGGAATTACTTGTTGATGTCGGCTTCTGTGGTGAAGGCGTCGGCGAAGAACTCGTCTTCCGGCAAACCGCACAGCGCGGCGAAATCGCGCTTGGCCGATTCCACCATCAGCGGCGCGCCGCAGGCGTAGACCTGGTGGCCGGACAGGTCCGGCAGGTCGGCCATGACGGCGGCGTGGACGAAGCCGGTGCGGCCGCGCCAGTTTTCTTCCGGCAGCGCGGCCGAGATCACCGGCACATAGGTGAAGTTCGGCAGGATCGCTTCCCACTGGCGGCACAGCGCGTCCATGTACAAGTCCTGCGGGCGGCGGCCGCCCCAGTACAGCGTCATCGGGCGGGTCGAGTTCTGCGCGCGCAGGTGCTCGACGATGGCCTTGATCGGCGCGAAGCCGGTGCCGGAGGCCAGCAGCACCATCGGCTTGTCGCTGTCCTCGCGCACGAAGAAGGTGCCCATCGGGCCTTCGAAGCGCAGGATGTCGCGCTCCTTCATGGTGGAGAACACCTGGTCGGTGAACAGGCCGCCCGGCATATGGCGGATGTGCAGCGCCAGCGGCTGGTCCTGGTCCGGCGGCGAAGCCAGGCTGTAGCTGCGGCGCTTGCCGTCGCGCAGCATGAATTCGATGTACTGGCCGGCGCGGAATTTCAGCGTCTCGTTGGCCGGTAGCTGCAAGGTCATGACCACCACGTCCGGCGCGACCTTTTCCAGCGTCGCGACGCGCGACGGCATTTTGCGGATAGGATAGTCGTCGCTGCCGGCCACTTCGCGCGCCTCGATCACCAGGTCTTCATGCGCGATGGCGCAGCAGAACAGCGAATAACCCTTGGCTTCATCTTCCTTGCTCAGCGCGCGTTCCTGGTGCGGCTTGTGCGTCACGGAACCGGAGACCACCTTGCCGCGGCAGGAGCTGCAGGCGCCGTTCTTGCAACCATAGGGCAGGCCGACGCCGGCGCGCATGGCCGCCGCCAGTACGGTTTCGTCTTCCTCGCAGCTGAATTGGTGGCCGCTAGGCTGTACAGTAATTTGAAACGTCATACAATCCTTGAATGAAAAACCTCAATCACAAATTCAACAGGCCGCGCGTGCTGATCGTCGGCTGCGGCGATGTCGGCATGCGGCTGTTGCCGCTGCTCACGCCGCATTTCCGCGTGTTCGCCACCACCAGCCAGCCGTCGCGCCAGGCCGAATTGCGCGCGCTGGGCGCCGTGCCGATCGTGGCCGACCTGGACCAGCCCGCCACGTTGCGCCGCCTGTGCGGGCTGGCGCAGGCGGTGGTGCACCTGGCGCCGCCGCCCGCCGATGGGCTCCTGGACCGCCGCACACGCAATCTGACCGCCATTTTACCTGAGCATGGCCGCATGGTTTATGTCAGCACCACCGGCGTGTATGGCGATTGCGGCGGCGCGCTGTTCGACGAGAGCCGGCCGGTGGCGCCGCGCAACGCCCGCGCGCTGCGCCGGGTCGACGCGGAACGGGTGCTGCGGCGCTGGGCGCGGCGGGCGCAATCGGACCTGGCGATCCTGCGCGTGCCCGGCATTTACGGCGCCGACCGGCTGCCGCTGAAGCGCTTGCAGCTGGGCACCCCGGCACTGATCGAGGCCGACGACGTCTACACCAACCATATCCACGCCGACGACCTGGCCACTATCATCGCGCGGGCGCTGTTCCGCGCGCTGCCGAACCGGGTCTACCACGCGGTCGACGACAGCGACATGAAAATGGCGCAGTATTTCGACGCGGTCGCCGACGCTTTCCGCTTGCCGCGTCCGCCGCGCCTGCCGCGTGCGGAATTACAACAGGTGGTGACGCCGGCCTTGCTGTCGTTCATGTCGGAATCGCGGCGCCTGAGCAACGGCCGCATCAAGCGGGAGCTGGACGTGCGCCTGCGGTATGCGACCGTTGCCGATACGCTACAGGCGCTGACGGCGTAAAGCTTTGTAAAGATGCTAAAAATGAAACTGGTGTAAGCCTGGCGTCGGCGATCTGTGTCAGACTTGTAAGATGACTTGCATGATCTATATCAAGCAAGTCGTTGAACGATACGATATTGTTAGCCATCCCCACCGAGGAGCCCGCGCATGCCAGCCACTTTGCAGCCTACCAAAGAGCAGGTGCGCGCCCATATGCAGCGGCGCCAGCGCGAGTTCGCCTGCCGCCACGGCGGTGAGCAGCCGGACCGCTGCGACGCCGATATCGATCTCTCCACCTCCACCTTGCTCCTCCCAGGCACGATCGCCCAACTCGCCACTTTGCTGGCGGTTGAATGGTGTTTCCTTGCCGCCGGCATCAGCCGTCCAAACTGAACTTTACAAAATTTCGTACCTTTTTTTGCAAGAAATATCTTACTAGCACAAGAAATAGGGGTAAAATCTATCAAAATCTCACAGAAACGTCGGATGAGTTAGCCGTTCGTTAACGTTAACGTGTATTATCTCGACTAAGCACTAAAAACCGGCATAAATGTCTGTGTTTTGTAGTGCTTCACTGGTAATTGAGCTAAAAATTTTTCTTACCCATGTGTCGTTTTTTCGCAAAAGACGGCCACGAACCTACTTAAACATCATGTCTATCAAAGAAATCACCGCGTCGCCCACCTACAATCCGAACCGCGTGCTCGACGCCATCATCGAAAAGCTGCAATTGAAAAACGACGCGGCCCTGTCGCGCGCGCTGGAAGTGGCGCCGCCGGTCATCAGCAAAATCCGTCACAACACGCTGCCGATCGGCGCGACCATCCTGATCCGCATGCACGAAATCAGCGACTTCAGCATTCGCGAACTGCGCGAACTGATGGCCGCCTGATATCGGCGAGCCCCAAAGAAAACGGCGCGTACCTCTCGGTAACGCGCCTTTTTTTTGGTTCATCGCGGATTAGCGGGATGAACCTGTTGTAAACGCAAGAGAGCAGTAAGGAAGAGTTATTGTGTTTGTGCGACCAAACCCAAAACCCAACCCACTGCTCTCATGGCCAA
>NZ_JAADJT010000016.1 GCF_011090165.1 Duganella aceris | reverse complement strand
CCCGCCGCCGCCGCGTCGCCCGCCGCCGCCGCGTCGCCCGCCGCCGCCGCGTCGCCCGCCGCCGCCGCGTCGCCCGCCGCCGCCGCGTCGCCCGTTGCCATCGCATCGCCCGCCGCAGCGCCCCCGCTGACCGGCAAACACGCCTTGGTGACCGGCGGCGCGCGCGGCATCGGTGCCGCGTGCGCGCAAGCCTTGCTGCAGCGCGGCGCCCACGTCACGCTGGCCGGCCGCGACGCGCGAGCATTGTCCGCCACCGTCACCACCCTGCGCGCAATGGCCGGCGACAAAGTCGCCATGGTCATCATCGACGTCACCGACGAATCCTCCGTGCAGACCGGTTTTAAAGAAGCCGCACAAAACTTCGGCCGCATCGACATCCTGATCAACAACGCCGGCCAAGCCGCCCCCGCACCCTTCGGCAAAACCGACGCCGCCCTATGGCAGCGCATGCTCGACGTGAACCTGACCGGCACCTTCCACTGCACCCAAGCCGCGCTACCCGGCATGCTCGAAGCGAAATGGGGCCGCATCGTCAACATCGCATCGACCGCAGGCCTGATCGGCTACCGCTACGTCACCGCCTACACCGCCGCCAAGCACGGCGTGATCGGCCTGACGCGCGCACTGGCGCTGGAAGTCGCCACCAAAGGCATCACGGTCAACGCCGTCTGCCCCGGCTACACCGAAACCGACATCGTGCGTGAAGCCATCGCCAACATCACCGCCAAGACCGGCCGCAGCGAAGATGAAGCGCGCGCCGAACTGGCCGCCGCCAACCCGCAAAAGCGCCTGGTGCAAAGTGAAGAAGTCGCCAACTCGGTCGCCTGGCTATGCCTGCCCGAATCCGCCGCAATGAATGGACAATCCATCGCCGTCGCCGGCGGTGAAGTCATGTAAGAGGAAACCATGCAAGAGGAAGAAGAAAACCTGGACCTGTCCAGCCGCCTGACGCAAGACCACCACCAGTCGCTCAAACTGTGGCTGCGCATGCTGTCGTGCACCGTCAAGATCGAAAACGAAATCCGCAGCCGCCTGCGCGCCAGCTTCGGCATCACGCTGCCGCGCTTCGACCTGATGGCGCAACTGGAGCGCTACCCGCAAGGGCTGCGCATGGGCGAACTGTCGAAACGGATGATGGTCACCGGCGGCAACATCACCGGCATCACCGACCAGCTGGAGCAGGAAAAGCTGGTGGTGCGCGTACCCGACCCCAAGGACGGCCGCGCCTACAGCGTCAAGCTCACGCCGGCCGGCCGCAAGGCCTTCGCCACCATGGCCGCCGAACACGAAGGCTGGATCGCCGAACTGCTGCAAGACCTGTCCAGCACCGACAAGGGCAAGATGATCGAACTGCTGTCGCAGATGAAGCAGCACCTGAACGCGTCGGACGAAAAATAAGGAGCCCACCATGCGATACCTTCCCGGCGAAGCGCAACGACTGCCAGGCAACCGCGCCGCGCTGGCCGGCTACCAGGCCAGTCATTTTCTGTTTGAAGTCAGCGGCGGCGTCGCCACGCTGACGCTGAACCGCCCCGAGCGCAAGAACCCGCTCACCTTCGACTCCTACGCCGAACTGCGCGACCTGTTCCGCGCGCTGGCCTACGCGGACGACGTGAAAGCGGTGGTCATCACCGGCGCCGGCGAAAACTTCTGCTCCGGCGGCGACGTGCACGACATCATCGGCCCGCTGACCAAGCTGGACATGCCCGGCCTGCTGGCCTTCACCCGCATGACCGGCGATCTGGTGAAGGCGATCCGTGCCTGCCCGCAGCCGATCGTCGCGGCGGTGGACGGCATCTGCGCCGGCGCCGGCGCGATCCTGGCGCTGGCGTCCGACATCCGCCTCGGCACCGCGCGCAGCAAGACCGCCTTCCTGTTCACCCGCGTCGGCCTGGCCGGCTGCGATATGGGCGCCTGCGCCTTGCTGCCGCGCGTGATCGGCCATGGCCGCGCCGCCGAGCTGCTATACACCGGCCGCTCGATGTCCGGCGCCGAGGCCGAACGCTGGGGCTTCTTCAACAGCCTGCAGGAACCGGAAGCCCTGCTGGACGCGGCCAACGACTTCGCGCAAAGCCTGGCCAGCGGCCCGACCTTCGCCCACGGCATGACCAAGAAGATGCTGCAGCAGGAGTGGAACATGGGCGTCGACGAAGCCATCGAAGCGGAAGCGCAGGCGCAGGCGATCTGCATGGCGACCAACGACTTCCATCGCGCCTATCACGCCTTTGTCGCCAGGCAAAAACCGGAATTCGAGGGCGACTGATGAGCGACAAGACCTACCTGGAGTGGCCGTTCTTCGAACCGCGCCACGCCGCGCTGGAGCAGGCGCTGGACGCCTGGGCCGCGCAGCACCTCGCGCAGCACCACGAGGCCGACGTCGACGCGGCCTGCCGCCGGCTGGTGCGCCAGCTGGGCGAGGGCGGCTGGCTGCGGCACGCGGTCGGCGCCGAAGGCCAAGCCATCGACACCCGCGCCATCTGCCTGATCCGCGAGACGCTGGCGCGTCACAACGGCCTGGCCGATTTCGCCTTCGCCATGCAGGGCCTGGGCTCCGGCGCCATCAGCCTGTTCGGCAGCGCCGCCAACCGCGATGATTATTTACCGCGCGTGGCCAGCGGCGAAGCGATCGCCGCCTTCGCGCTGTCCGAGCCGCAGGCGGGATCCGACGTCGCCGCCATGCAGTGCGCGGCGGTGCGCGACGGCGACCACTACGTGCTCAATGGCGAAAAGACCTGGATCTCCAACGGCGGCATCGCCGACTTCTACGTGGTGTTCGCCCGCACCGGCGAAGCGCCCGGCGCGCGCGGCATCAGCGCCTTCGTCGTCGACGCCGGCACGCCGGGTTTCGAGATCGCTGAGCGGATCCAGGTGATCGCGCCGCATCCGCTGGCGCGGCTGGTGTTCAAGGATTGCCGCGTCCCCGCCGCCAAGCGGCTGGGCGAAGCGGGCCAGGGCTTCAAGGTCGCGATGGCGACGCTGGACGTGTTCCGCACCTCGGTGGCGGCCGCCGCGCTGGGCTTCGCGCGGCGCGCGCTGGACGAAGCGCTGGCGCACGCCACGCGGCGCAAGATGTTCGGCCAGATGCTGTCGGACTTCCAGCTGACGCAGGCCAAGCTGGCCGACATGGCGACCGGCATCGACGGCGCCGCGCTGCTGACCTATCGCGCCGCGTGGCAGCGCGACCAGGGCCGCAAGGTGACCAAGGAAGCGGCGATGGCCAAGTTGCACGCCACCGAAACCGCGCAGCAGGTGATCGACGCCGCGCTGCAAATGTTCGGCGGTTTGGGCGTGGTCAGCGAGCAGCCGGTGGAGCGGCTGTACCGCGAGATCCGCGCGCTGCGCATCTACGAAGGCGCGACCGAAGTCCAGCAACTGATCATCGCGCGCGAACTGCTGCGCGAAGCCAACCCGAAGGAACAATGATGGACTTTCTCCAACCGCCCGGCTGGGCGCGGCCGCGTGGCTACTCCAACGGCGTCGCCGCCACCGGCCGCACGGTCTGCGTCAGCGGCATGATAGGCTGGGACGGGCAGGGCGTGTTCCACACCGACGACTTCGCCGGCCAGGTGCGGCAGGCGCTGCACAACATCGTCGAAGTGCTGGCCGAGGCCGACGCGCGCCCGGAACACATCGTGCGCATGACCTGGTATGTGCTCGACAAGCGGGAGTACGTGGCGGCGTACAAGGAGATCGGCGCCGCCTACCGCGAACTCATCGGCCCGCATTATCCGGCGATGACGGCGGTGCAGGTGGTGGCGCTGATCGAGGACCGGGCGCGGGTGGAGATCGAGGTCACCGCGATCGTGCCGTGAAAGACTATCCGCCCGCCGCAGCGATATCGGCCCGTGCCGTTGCCGTGTCTGCCCGGCGCGACGGCACGGCGCGCAGCAGATGCGCCAGCGGAAAAACCAGCCCCAGCAGGGTGGTTGGGAATAGATGCTTTTCCAGCTCATAATACCCGTCGCCATAAACAACCAGTATGGGATAGCCGAGCAGGAACAGGTTATAGATCGTGAAGCGCAGCTGCCTGCCATACAGCGCCAACGCCAGGCTACACAGCGTGGCGATCAACGACAGCGCGCCCAAGTGTCGCATCAGCTGTGCGTGCGGCGCCAGCGCCGCCGCCGGCAACGACGAACCGAAGATGTAGTTCATCCGATAGTCGGCCTTGAACGCCGTGAGTATTGGTTCCGTGACGACGCGATGGGCATATCGCGGATTGTCGAAAACGGTCGACCAATACCATCTACGCAAATTGGGCGCCAGCTCGATCTGCTGCGCGGCGGGCAAGGCATCTCCGGTCGGCCAGTAGGACGTGCCCCAGTAAGGCGCAGCCTGCGCCGGCAGCCGGAGCGCATCGGCGCGGACCATGGCCGGGGCCAGCGCGCGGCGGGCGTCGAAATCGCGGGCGTCCCATGACGACACCGACGCCATGCTGTACGCCAGCCCGTTGAAATAGCGGTTGTAGCGGTTCGCCGACGAAAATTTGCTGTTCTTGAACAGCAGCGCGGCGATGCACAGCATACCGACCAGCATGACGATGACGTTGCGGCGCCATGCCCTGCGTCTCAAGCCGATCAGGAAAAACGGCAGAAACTGCACCTTGCTGGCGGTGATGAGCAAGCCCAGCCACTGGTTGGCATGATGCGCCAGCACATTCCTTTCGAACGCGAAAAAGGTCAGCAAGGGGATCAGAGCGATCAGCAGGCTGTCTTCAAACGGAGAATTAAAGTACGACAAGATATACGGATTAACCAACAGCACCAGCAGTACGCCGCCGATCAGCTTGCGTCCGCTTAGCAGCATGGCCGTGATGCCGCTCAGGTAAAGCGCCAGGTAAAACCAGCATACCCACAGCGTGTTGTAGCGCTCAAAACCCAGGCCACGTTGCACCAGCGCCGCCGTTTCCGTAATGGCCGCAGCGGAGCTGACCGGGACCAAGTCGGTGGGCTTGACCCGCGCCAACGGCAAAAAAAGAAAAGACTGCGGATAGGGACGCATCTTTTGATAGCTGTTCTGATCGTCCACCGCCGCCACGCGCAGGGTCCGCCAGCCGTCGCCGTTGTTCATCCTGTAGGTGCCGCCAGCCAGCGCCGCCAGGAAGAGAAAGAGTACACACATCAGCAAGATGATGGCTTGCTGGCCGCGCCGCAAGCGGCGCAAGGGGGAAAGCAGGGCGGGGATCTTCATGGCGCGTCCTTGGAGGAGATCAGATTTTGGTTTTCTTGAACAGGGCCTCGGGCAAGGCGCAAATGATGCCCATGATGACGCGCCAGAACCACAGGGTGTAGATGACATCCTTGCGCTGGTCGATGGCGCGCACGATGTCGGACGCCACCGCATCGGGACTGGCGGTCAGCTTGGCCGGCAGCGACAAATGGGCCGTCATGGCGGTGGCGACGAAGCCGGGCTTGATGGTCAGCACCGCGACCCCGGATTTGAACAGCCGCTGGCGCAACCCGGAGGCGAACGCGGTCAGCATCGCCTTGGCGCTGCCGTAGACATAGTTGCTCTGCCGGCCGCGATCGCCCGCCACCGAAGAGATCACAGCGATGGTGCCGTGGCGCTGCAGCTCGAAGCGGTTGGCCAGGTGGGTCATCAGGCTGATCGACGACAGCGCGTTGGTGCGGATCTCGCTCATGGCCAGCGCCACGTCGCGCTCGCAGGCGGGCTGATCCGACAAGGTGCCGTGCGCCAGCAGCGCCGTGTCCAGGCCGCCCAGCGCGCGCTCGGCCGCATCCAGCATCGCGGGATGGGCGTCGAAATCGTTCGCGTCCATGACGTAGGTGTGGACCGCCGGCGCGCCGCGCGTGCGCAGATCGGCGGCCACCGCCTCGAGTGGCTCGGGCTTGCGTCCGACCAGGAACAAGTGGTCGCCGGCCAGCGCGAAACGGCGGGCGGTGGCTTCGGCGATGGCGGACGCGGCGCCGACGATCAGGATTTTTTTCACGGTGGTCAAGGCTTTCAAAAAATTTATGCCATCACGCGGCGCCAGAAGCTCGATGAGCATCCGGGGTCGATGTGGTCGAGGAAGGGTTGCCAGGCCGGATAGCCGTCGCGGAACATGGCGCCGGACATGCGGCCATCCTTGGCCGGGTACAAGCGGCCGCCGGCGGCGCCGACGATGGCGTCCAGCCGCTCGAACAGCGCGTGCAGGCGCGGGCCGGCATTGGGGAAGTCCAGCGCCAGGCTGACGCCGCTGCGCGGGAACGACAGCATGCCCGGCGACGGCAGGTCGCCGCACAGCTTGAGCACCGCCAGGAAGGAACCCAGCCCGCTGTCGGCGATGGCGCGCAGCAGCTCGGCCGTCGCCGCCTGGCCTTGCGGCAGCGGGATCACGCATTGATATTGATAGAAGCCGCGCGGGCCGTACATCTTGTTCCAGTCCAGCATGCCGTCCAGCGGATAGAAGAACTTGGTGTAGTGCTCGACGCTGTGGCGCCGCTCGCCGAGCTGGCGGTGGTAGTACAGCGCGTTGAAGGCCAGCAGCGACGGCCGGTTGACCAGCGACACCGGCGGCACGAAGGGGAAGCGGCGGACGCGCAGGCGGTGCGCGGCCGGCGCGGCGGCGGCCGGCGCATGGTTGCCGCGCATGAACAGGCCGCGTCCCAGCTGCTTGCCGCCGCTGGTGCAATCGATCCAGGCGACCGTGTATTCATAGTCGCGGTCCGAGGCCAGGCACAGCGCGAAGAATTCGTCGAGCGAGCGGAAGCGGATGGTTTCGTTGTGGATCCACGGGCTGGCGATGCGCTGCAGCTGCAGCCGGGCCCAGCTCACCACGCCGGTCAACCCCAGCCCGCCGATGGTGGCGGCGAACAGGCCGGCCTGTTCGGTCGGCGAGCACAGCAGCCGCTCGCCGCTGCTGCGCAATAACTCGAAGCATTGCACGTGGCGGCCGAAGGTGCCGTTGCGGTGATGGTTTTTGCCGTGCACGTCATTGGCGATGGCGCCGCCGACCGTGACGAAGCGCGTGCCCGGGGTGACCGGCAGGAACCAGCCCTGCGGCACCGCCAGTTGCAGGATCTGGTCCAGCAGCACCCCGCTTTCGCAGGCCAGCACGCCGGTGGCCGGATCGAAGCTGATCATGCGGTCGAGCTGGCGCATGGCCAGCAGGCTGCCGCCGATGTTGAGGCAGCTGTCGCCGTAGCTGCGGCCATTGCCGAAGGCCAGCAGGTGCGGACTGCCCTCCGGCAGCGCCGGCAGCGCCGCGTGGCGGCCGGCCATGCTCAGGACCGGATGGCGGGCGCGCAGCACGCGGCCCCACGAGGTGATCAATGCCTCCGCCATATCAAACGGCGGACAGCACGGTGGCCGCGCACAGCGCGCCCACCAATATGCTGATTGGATCTTTCAACGCAAACACCACTGGATCGTCATGCATATCGCCGCGATGCGTCACCATCCAGACCCGGCTGATCCAGTACAGCAGCAGCAGGCACAAGGGCCAGATCATGCGCGGGTGGCGGTATAGTAACGTCACCTCGGGACTGTTGATATACAGGGCCAGCACCAGCACGCATAAGAAGCCCGCCGCCACGCCCATGCTGTAGAGCAGGCTCAGGTCTTCGACCAGATAACCGCGTCCCGCCGCCGACAGCTTGCCGCGCCGCTTGTTGCCGTCCAGCTCGGCATAGCGCTTGACCAGCGCCAGGCTGAGGAACAGGAAAATCGAGAACAGCAGCAGCCAGAACGACAGCGGCACGTCGACCGCGCTGGCGCCAGCCACGATGCGGATGGTGTACAGGCCGGCCAGCACCATGGTGTCGACCATGACGATGCGCTTCAGCCCGAACGAATAGGCCAGCGTCATGACGTAATAGCCGATCAGCACCAGGCGGAATTCCACCGGCAGCAACAAGGTCAGCGCCAGCGAGGCCAGCAGCAGCAGCGGAGTCAACGCCATGCCGACCAACAGCGAGACATCGCCGGCGGCGAAGGGACGGAAACGTTTTTTGGGATGGGCGCGGTCGGCCTCCAGGTCGAGCATGTCGTTCAGCAGGTAAACCGACGAGGCGGCCAGGCCGAACGACAGGAACGCCAACAGGCCGGCCACCAGCGCCCCTGGTGAGGTGAGGATGTGCGCCGCCGCCATTGGTATGAACAACAGCACGTTCTTAACCCATTGGTGCGGGCGCAGTGCCTTGATGGTGGCGCGCAGACGGCGCTGACGGCCTGGGAAGGACGCCAGCACTGCTGTCTGGCGCGCCGCTTTGCGCTGCAGGCCGGCGCTGCCGTTGACCACGACCGCGCCTTTGCTAAGGCGCCACACCTGAAGATCGATCTTATGATTGCCGCAATAGTCGAAGCGCCGCGCGCCGAACTGCGCCGCCAGCTGGCGCGCCTTGTTGCTGCCGGACATGTTCAACGTGTCGGAACTGGCGACCACACCGTCGAACAGCGCGCAGTGGGCCGCGACCGCGTCGGCCAGGCGATGATTGGACGCGGTGCACAGCCACAGCGAACGACCGGCCGCCTTTTGCTCGGTGGCCCATTGCAGGAACTCGGTGTTGTAGGGCAGGGCGGCGGGATTGAGCGCGACCCGCTTGGCGATTTCCGCCTTCAAGCCGGCTTTGCCTTTGAGCAGCCAAAACGGCAGGCAGAACAGGTACAGCGGATTGCGTTTAATCAGCAGCAGCATCGATTCCAGCAGCAGGTCGCTGTGGATCAAGGTGCCGTCGAGGTCGATGCACAGGGCGGCGGGCGCGTCGGCGAGGTGGGCGGCGGCACTGCTCATATCAGGCTTCTTTAAAATTGGGAACGGCAGGCTGGCGCAGCGCGGCCACCGCCAGCCAACCGATGGCGACGGCGAGCCACAGCGTCACGACGCGGCAAACCAGGGTGATCATGATGGCGCTGGCCGGCGTCACGCCTTGGGCGCCCAACAGGGCCGCCATCACCACCTCGGTGCCGCCCAGCCCGCCGGGCAGGAAGGACAGCGCGCCGGCGATGATGGCGATCGCATAAATGCCGATGGCGGTGGCCAGATGCAGCTCGACCGACGGCGCCAGTTGCTGGGCCAGCAGCCACAGTCCGACGCCCTCCAGGCCCCAGCTCAGCAAGCCGAGCGCGAAGGCGCCCAACGCCAGCCGGGGGCGCAACAGCACCCGGGCGCTGACCAGCGTCTTCAGGGCGCTGTCCAGCGCCCGGCGCAATGCGCCGCCGTGTTCGCCCGAACCGGCGCTGAAACGCTGTTGCCAGGCGTACCACGGCGCGCGCGCAAGCACCAGCAGACCCAGCAGCATCACTGCGGCGGCGGCCAGCAGCCAATTGAAGTTGCTGGCCGCCGCCAGGCCCAGCAGCGCCAGACAGGCCATGGCCAGCACGTCCATCAGACGCTCGATGAAAAACGCGGCAGCGGTGACCGACAGAGGCATAGCATGGTCACGCTGGTAATAGCGGGCCCGCGCCATTTCGCCCACCTTGCCGGGTGAAAGCGTGAATGCGAACCCGGCCGCGAAGGTCAGCACGACGTAGCGCGATGCCAGATGGAAGCCCAAGGCTTTCAGGTAGACGTCCCAGCGCCAGGCGCGGCCGAGATAATTCAACAGCGACAGCGCCGCCGCCAGCAGCACCGCATAGCGCGTCGCCCAGATGGCGCTCCAGGACAATTGGGCCAAATCGGCGCGAAATACCGCGCCGCACCATATCGCAAAAATCAAAACAGCCGGGTAGAGGAGCCTGGATTTGAATTTCAAGATGCGACTCCTTGCGGGTGTTGGAAGATGCAAATAAAACATGATAGGCATCCGATGCCGACGAGCGATCCCTTAACCGTCAAAAGAAGTGATATTTTTTATTCAAATAGTGCGATGCGCACGGGAGCGGGGTGGGGAAGGGACAAGTCGAAACCGACTCAGTTGCTGAAACGTTAAGCTTTTTGCGCCGCAGCATGCTAGGATAGCCAAAAATTTAAATTGGCGATGCGCGGTGGAATTAAAAAACAAAACAATGAAAGCGGTGCGGTGGAATTTTGCTTCGACTGCGCTGGGTGCGGTGGTCGGACTGGTCCAATTGTGGATACTTTCCCGCATCCTTCCTCCCCACGAATATGGCGTCATCAGCCTGGCGCTGATGGTGATCCAGTTTCTCAATATTTTTCTCGATTTCGGCATCACCAACTCCATCGTGCGCCGGGCGCAGATCACGGAGCTGGAACTGTCGTCGCTGTACGCCATCAATCTGGCGATGGGCGCGGGCACCTTCCTGGCCGCCTATCTGGCCTCGGATTGGATGGGGACTTTTTTCAAATCGCCGGAACTGGTCATACAGATCAAGATCATGGCCTTCGGCTTCCTGCTGGCGCCCTTCGCGCAACAGCAGCGCGCGATCATGGTCAGGGAGATGCATTTCAATTTCATCGCCATGGTCGCCATCGTTACGTTGCTGGTCAATTTCGCGGTTGTGGTCGGGCTGGCGCTGGTTTACCGTGAGGCCTGGGTGGCGTCGGTGTCTTTCCTGGTCAGCACAGCGCTCAGTTCGGCGATCTTCTTCCGCAAGGGGCTGACCGAACGCAAGCTGTCGTTCGCCTTTCAATGGGAGTCGGCGCGGCCGCATTTGCGCTATGCGATCCAGCTGGTCAGTGACTCGCTGATCAATGTGGTCAGCGTCAACACCTATCCGGCGCTGATGGCGCGGCTGGTCGACCTGACCGCGATCGGCGGCTACAACATCGCCTACGGCATCAGCATCAACCTGATCGACCGCCTCAAGCCGGTGTTGATGCAGGCCTTGTTCCCCGCGTTCGCCAAGATTCAGGACGACGACGTCAAACTCGCCAAGAACTTTCTGCTGGTGACCAGCTACGCGTCGCTGATCAATTTTCCGCTGCTGACCGGCTTGTTTGTCGCCAGTACGCCGTTGGTACACACGTTCTTCAAACCGGAGTGGTATTTCATCGACGATCTGGTACGCATCCTGTGCTTGATCGGCATGTTCCGAAGCGTCGACGTGCCGGTGATCTCGCTGTTGCTGGCCAAGGCGAAGATGTATTTGAACGTGCGGGTGGGGATTTTCAAGTTGGTGATCGGCATCGCGCTCGCCTACTGGTTGGGCAAGAACCACGGCATCATCGGCATCGCTTACAGTTTCCTGATCGTGCAGGCGTCCAACACGGTGTTCGGCTATTACCTGCTGGTTCGCCCATGCCTGCCGGGCCTGGGGCGTGCCTATTTCATCTCGGTGCTGATTCCCCTGTTGCAGGTGTTGCCGATCTGCGTGGTGGCGGGGCTGCTGACGCGCTTCCCGCCGTCGAGCTTGCCAATGCTGAACCTGGCGCTGATCGTGGTCGGTGGCGGCGCTGCTTATGTGCTGGGGCTGTTGCTGACGCCGTTCGCGGTGGTGCGCGAATTCGTGCTGTTGGCCGGCAAGAACGTCAGCCCCAAGGTGGAGCGCTTGTTGGCGCGTAGATTGAACAAGTAAACGAGGTGAGCATGTTATTGTCGGTCATTGTTCCTTGCTATAACGTCGGCGTCGATATCCAGCGATTGCTGCGATCGATCACGACGCAGTTGGCGTCCGATTGCGAACTGGTGCTGGTCGACGACGGCTCGACCGACGATACGGCGGCACAGATCGACGCCTTCGTGGCGGGCTACACAGGTGCCGGCCACATCGTCGCCCGCACCACGCCCAACGCCGGCGCGGCCAAAGCGCGCGCGCATGGCTTGACCTTGGCCAGCGGCGAATTCATTTACTTCTGCGACAGCGACGATATTTTCCAGCCTGACTTTGTCGCCACTTTTCGCCGCAGCCTCGCAGAGCATCCCGGAATGGACTTGCTGTATTTCTCGTCGGACGTGGTGGTCGCCGACGGCGACGGTCTGCGTCGAGTAGCGCCCAAGGTAGCGTATCGCGAGCGCCACGTGTTCCGGCAGGGCGGCGAACTGCTGGCGCACAATCTGGCGCAAGGCATGTACACGGCGGCGGTGTGGACCTTTGTCGCGCGTCGCGCGCTGATCGAGCGAAGCAATGCTGTGTTCACGCCGCGCAAGGCGCATGAGGATCATCTGTACACATTACGCGCCATCATGGGCGCGAGGTTGATCGTAGCGGTACCGGATTTGTTGTACCGGCAAAAGATCCGGATCGGATCGCTGACGCAGTCGAAGAAGAACAGCGCTTATCTGGTCGATCGCATCACTGCGTATCAGGAGGCGGACGCCTTCCTGCGCGAATGCGGTTTCCCGCAGCGCGCCGCATACGACAGGTGGTCGCTGCGCGGCATGCTGTCCATCATCAAGGAAAACCGCGCCTTGTTGCCGGCGGTGCTGCTGCGGCCGGCCGGCGCGAGCATGGTGCGGCTGGGCTTGAAAAGCCTGCTAACGCCGCGGCGCTGAAGAACGCCCTACAATATCTCGGATGGCGCCAGCGGCTGCCTCGGCCTCAGCCGTTCTATCAGTTTCTTGCCCAGGTTTTGTCCCGGCGTCTCGATGTATTTGTAGGTGAACGCTGAAATCGCAAACGTTATCGCCACCCCCACAGCGACCAGCAACACATAGTAGACATTCGCGGGCAGGCGGTTCAGCCCGAGGACGTTCAGGCCGATGGCTACCACGCTGAGCACATAGAAGTGAACCAGATAGGCGCTAAAGCTGATCTTTCCGGCGAAGCGGAGGAAGGCGTGGGTCAAGACCGGCTTATACGCGAATTTGGCCAAGGTGATCAGCCCCATGAAAAAGACGCTTTGGATCCAGTGATGTTTGATGGCTTCCGGTAGAAACGAAGTGCCCAGCAACCCAGTAGTACACACGACAGCGAGCAGCATGCAGTTTCTTTGGTTAGAGAAAACTTTTTCGATCCTCGCCGCTTGCGCGCCGAACAGAATGAAAAATAATAAGAATCCCATTAAAAACACAGGCATTTGGCTAGGCAACCAGCAATAAGCGAACCATTTCATCATTGGTAAATGCTCTGGTGGTGTGGATGCCAGTAGCCATTCCTCACCCAGCAGCGCAATCGCCATACAAACGCCAATGGCGATCACCGCTTTTCGCTGGTTAGTAACGATGAGAACTAATGCTGGAAACAACACATAGAACATCATTTCAGCCGCAATCGACCACCCTCCCGGGATCAGTGAGTGAGAAATCCAGGTCGGGTTCCAGCCATTGACGAACACCAGCGTCGCTACCGCCTCTGACGGATCAAGTGTCATTTTGCCGCGCATAGCGGGGAGCAGTGCGTAAACAAAAAAGGCCACATAAGCCATCGGCGCGATACGAAACACGCGGCGAATAAAGAAATTCGTGTGGGCATTTGGCTCGCTCACCCGGCCGCGTGCGGAGAGGCACAAAGTCAACGCGCTGATTACGAAGAACAACTGGACGCCGCTCGAATTCAATACAATCTCATGAAGCAGACCGAGCAGCGGCCGGTTGCTTCCCATCGCACCATGCGTTTCAATATTTCTCAGGGCGTGTTGCATGATGACAAGGAGGACGGCAAGGCCCCTCATCGCGTCAATGAAGTTATATTTATCTATTTTCTGCGCGGACATGAGAATATTTTCTAAGGGGAAGAGCCAGTATATAGAGTGTCACTTCGCAGAAAAATAGCCGAAGCGGTCGATCATTGCCATGATCTGCTTGTCATTCATATCATTGCCCACATTGTTAATGGCCAGCGCTGCAGCTTGCGATCCGCGCCAGTTGTGAATGTAGTCTGTGCTTTGGGTACAACGAAATGACGCGCCATTGCTCCGCGCCATCCAATAAAACCAGATATCGTCTCCAGTCGGGCATAACTCGGTGTACGCCTGTTGGTCGAATACTTCAGCTGGTAATATTCCTGGAAGATACAGCACGCCACCGATTCCTGTCGGAAAATGCAACGGACTGGCGTCAGTCCGACGCGATTCGGACTCCCATTGCGTATAGGGTAAGGGCAAGCCATCTGCGCCTAGGCGGATGCGATGCATGCGATGACAAATAACTTCATTGCCATCGCTTCCGCGTGCCGTTGCCAGCAGTTCGTCCAACCATTGCGGCCAGTAATACGCATCGTCGTCGGCAATCACAATTGGATGTGTCGGATATCGCTTAAGCGCCGGGATCAGCTTCTTGTAGGAGCGTGTGTCTTCGCACGCATGGATTTCCAAGCCGTAATCCACAAGCGCTGTGACCAACGTCGGAAGTTTGTCGATATCCTTATGAGCGATCCACAGTGCGACTTTTTTCTTTGTATGCGCTTGCAGCAAAAGGGACTGCAGCGTTAAATGCAAGGTTCCGAACCGAGGGGGATATGACGTCAGGGAAATCACCACGTCGAAGTCATTGTCCCCTTGCAACTTTGCCGATCTCAGTCGAGGCGCAGCCTTCGCCCAGTTATGACGCAATTTGGCCTTCAAAAAGACGTCGGTCGTTCGAACATGCAGCGAGGTGGAGAGGGATTTTAAGCTGAGGGTCATTTTGTCGGCCGTAAGCGTGGCACTTGCTGATAGCAAACTAATATCTTACGCATCGTTCGAGGTGATGTCTACGGTATTTTGCATCGCACAATTATTCAGATATCATGCCATTTACGACATGTTCCACATGCGATAATGCAACATCCCGAAGACGACCTACCGATGCTCTTGGTACGTCAGGATTGTTCACTGTAACCGTAGCATGGTAGAAGGTAAGTAAGCGTCGAGCTACGGTAGAATCTTGCAATATTAATAATTTTTATCGCCATACCATTTTTCAATCAAAGGCTTACATGTCCAACAATCGTAATGTCGATCCACGACATATTCTTGGGATAGACGTGCTTCGGTTCGCCGCCGCAATACTCGTTATGTGGTTCCATTTCGGTTACCTGATGGGTGCCCATCCCAACGGTGTCAGCGGCATCGCGAGCCGCAAGCTGGTTTCCTTTCCAGAATTATTTGATTGGTCTTACTTTGGATGGGTAGGTGTCGAAATTTTTTTTGTAATTTCTGGTTTTGTGATTGCGTTTTCCGGTGAGCGTGCCACTCCTTTCAGCTTCTTCGCCAGCCGGGTTGTCCGTCTCGGTCCGGGCGTTTGGATTTGCGCGCCAATAACTGCTGCAATAGTTTTGATGTTCGGCCAGTTTGAGGCGGCTACGCTTATCAAGCAATTTCTTCATAGTGTGTTTTTCCTTCCATTTGGCCCTTGGATCGATACGGCGCAATGGACACTAGGCTTAGAAATTTCGTTTTATTTCATGGTCTTCCTGATCATTTCGTTTGCTGATTTTTCGAAAATCCGTACGCTGGCGTTGGTGATCGGCTCGTTAAGTTCTGCATTCGCGATACTTTCGGTATGCCGCTTCTCTGGTCCGTTCGGCGAACTCATTACTCGCGCTGAACACTCGCGTTTGGTTGACCTCTTTTTATTCCGTTATGGCCTTTACTTTGCGCTTGGCGTATTTCTATGGCTATCGTTGGTGAAAAGCGCGACTCGCCAAAACATCCTATGGTGTTGTGTCTTCACGCTCGCCGGTTGCGCCAAAATTGCTTCTTCTGTTCGTTCAGGCAATGAGCAACTAGGCAGTACTTATCCTTGGGAACCAGTCTGCGCGATTTGGATAGTGGGTGTAGTGGGAATTGTGGTATCTGTGCGCTGGAATGCAGTCTTGCACAGGGCGCCCATGGCGGTGTTGCGCGCTTTAAAGACGATGGGCTTGATGACATTCCCGTTATATTTACTTCATTCGATTGCGGGTGCGTCGATTATGGGCTGGATGGTGGCGTCGGGCATGTCGCGCTGGACCGCGCTGGCGACGGCGATGGTTTTTTCTCTGCTCACGTCGTGGATCGTGTGCTCGCTGCTGGAGCCACGCTTGCAGTGGGTGGTCAAGCAGCGCTTGTCGGCAGGGCATACGTACTATGTGGAGCAGCGTCGGCGCAGTGCCGAGAGAGTCGGCGGCCAGCGCTAAAGAAGGGGAGTCCCCCCGACTGGAATCGAACCAGTATCCCACGCTTAGGAGGCATGTGCACTATCCATTGTGCTACGGGGAGAAAGCGTGCGCAATTATAGCGGACCTCGGCGCTGGCACCTAGTTCCATTCTTATACGTTGCAGTGCACAAGAATTGCCGTCGGCGGGGTTAGTGAAGGTACAATGCTGGTTCCATTCACCTAGGCTGGCCGCGCTGGACCCACAGCGCGCCGGCGGCACAGCGTTTACTTACTATGGCAGTCATCTCATTATCCTCCGCGCAACTGGCGTTCGGCCACGTCGCGCTTCTCGATCACGCGGAATTCTCGTTGGAAACCGGCGAGCGCGTCGGCCTGATCGGCCGCAACGGCACCGGCAAATCGTCGCTGCTGAAAGTAATTTCCGGCAGATTCAAACTGGACGACGGCCTGCTCGTCATGCAGCAAGGCATCAAGATCGCTTACGTTGAGCAGGAACCGGTGTTCGATCCGGAAATGACCGTATTCGACGCCGTGGCTTCCGGTATGGGCGACTTGCAGGATTTGCTGAAGGAGTACGACGCGCTGACCGGCCAGTTCGGCCAGGGCAACGACGACGCGGTCATGGAGCGCATGCACGACGTCCAGGTGTTGCTGGACGCGGCGGACGCCTGGAGCTTGCCGAACAAGGTGGAGACCGTGCTTGATCGCTTGAACCTGACCGGCGACATGTTGATGAAGACGCTGTCCGGCGGTATGCAGAAGCGCGTGGCGCTGGCGCGCGCGCTGGTATCGGCGCCGGACGTGCTGCTGCTGGATGAACCAACCAATCACTTGGATTTCACCTCCATCATGTGGCTGGAAGGCTTGCTGCGCGATTTCAAGGGCAGCGTACTGTTCATTACCCACGACCGTTCCTTCCTGGATAACGTCGCCACACGCATCATCGAGCTGGACCGTGGCCGCCTGCTGTCTTTCCCGGGCAATTTCACCGCCTACCAGGTGCGCAAAGCCGAGCAGCTGGAAAACGAGGAAGTGGAGAATGCCAAGTTCGACAAGGTGCTGGCGCAGGAAGAAATCTGGATCCGCAAGGGCGTCAAGGCGCGCCGTGTCCGCGATGAAGGCCGTGTGCGCCGGCTGGAAGCGCTGCGCCTGCAACGCGCAGCGCGTCGTGATCAACAAGGCCAGGTCAAACTGGAAGTCTCGTCGGGCGAGCGCTCCGGCAAGATCGTGGCGGAACTGGAAAACGTCAGCAAGAAGTTCGGCGATCGCGTGATCGTCAGCGACTTCACCGGCACTATCTTGCGCGGCGATAAGGTTGGTCTGATCGGCGCCAACGGCGCCGGCAAGACCACGTTGCTGAAAATGATCCTGGGCGAGCTGGAACCGGACGGCGGCGTCGCCAAGCTTGGCACCAAGCTGCAGGTGGCGTACTTCGACCAGATGCGCACCCAGCTCAACGAGGAAGCCAACCTGATGGAAACCATCGCTCCAGGCAGCGACTGGGTCGAGATCAACGGCGCGCGCAAGCACGTGATGAGCTATCTGAACGACTTCCTGTTCGCGCCCGAGCGCGCTCGGTCGCCGGTCAAGTCGTTGTCCGGCGGCGAGCGCAACCGCTTGCTGCTGGCGCGCCTGTTCGCCAAGCCAGCCAACTGTCTGGTGCTGGATGAACCGACCAACGATCTGGACATCGAGACCCTGGAACTGCTTGAAGAATTGCTGGAAGAGTACAAGGGCACCGTCTTCCTCGTGAGCCACGACCGTACCTTCCTGGACAATGTGGTGACCCAGGTCATCGTCGCCGAAGGCGAGGGCAACTGGCGCGAATTCGTCGGTGGTTACTCCGATTGGGAACGAGTGCGTGACACGGTGGCGCCCGTCAAGAATGCCAAGCCGGCCGTCAAGGCCGATTCGCCGGCGCCCTCCGCCCCCGCGCCCAAGGCAAAAAAGCTCAGCTTCAAGGAACAGCGCGAACTGGACGAGTTGCCGAAACTGATCGCCGCCCTGGAGGACGAGCAGACCGCGCTGAATCTGCAGTTGTCGGACCCCGACTTCTACAAGAAGAATGCAGCTGAGGCCAAGCGGGTCAACACTCGGATTGAAGCCATCGAGGGCGAATTACTGGCAGCGTTGGAGAAATGGGAGTTGATCGAGGCGCGCAGCGCCAATGGTTAAGCGCGCGTCGCTGGCCCGCATCCTGCCGTTCGCCATTTACATGGCGTTCATTTTCATTGCCGACATGTTGGATCGGCTGGGCTGGAACGCCGAGCAACTTCGCTGGTTGTATGGAGTCAAAATCGCCGCTGTCGCATTGGCGCTGTTGTATTTTTGGCGTGACTATGTCGAGTTGCGACAGAGTAAGTTAAATTGGCGTTTAATCACTGCTTCGGTGTTGGTTGGCGGCGTAGTGATGGTATTGTGGGTCAGCCTCGATGCCGGCTGGATGAGCACCGGCGAAGGCGCCGGTTTTGATCCTCGGAACGGCGGCCGCATCGACTGGATATTGGTGGCGATGCGCTGGTGCGGCGCGGCTCTCGTGGTGCCCGTCATGGAGGAGTTGTTTTGGCGTTCTTTCCTGATGCGCTGGATCAGCCGGCCGGATTTTTTGACGTTGCGTCCCGCTGACGTAAAAAGCGTGGGGTTTGTTGTTGCGGTGTTATTATTTGGCGTTGAACATACTTTGTGGCTCGCGGGCATTGTTGCAGGCGTAGTTTATAGCGTGTTGTATATGCGCACACAAAATCTGTGGACGGCAATCATCGCCCACGCTACAACAAATGGCGTGCTGGGCATCTGGGTTGTCGCCTCTGGCCAGTGGAATTACTGGTAATATTGACAATTAGAATTTAATTCCAACAGAAATATTCACAATGTCGAATTCCTTGCTAAAAAAATGCAGTGTCGGGCGCTTAAATGTGTCACGGCGTTTCCTCGCGAAGCAATTGCCTCTGAGTTCGGGGATTGCGTTGATGTTGGGAGCAGTCGCCAGTATGTCGGCGCATGCTTCGCTCAGCGATACCCTGTTTCCTTATGCTGGTGTCACTTATAGTTACGACGATAACCTGCTGCGGGTTCCCGATAGCGCGAATAATGGCAGTGGTGGACTGTCGGATACTTACCGCAGCGCCTACGGCGGTTTGCGTCTGAACCGTCCTGTGGGACAGCAAGTGTTCATTGCCGATCTACGTGTGAGCAATGTTAGTTTCAATCGTTTCGAGCAGCTCAATTATTCTGGCAAGGACTTCAGCGGCGCCTGGCAGTGGCGCTTGGGAAATCACTTGAATGGCTCGCTAGGCGCCTATTACTCCCAGTCGCTGCCGTCGTTTTCTGACTTTCATTCGGCGCAGCGCAATCTGCGCATTTCGCACGGCTGGCATTTCGATTTGAACTACCGCTTCCACCCGAGCTGGCAGGTGCGCGCAGCGACTTCACGAGCAAATGCTGGCTATGATCTGCAGGCACAGCGCTTCTTAGACCGCGAAACCGATACTGATACGCTCGGGTTCGACTATTTGGCCTCCAGCGGCAGTACGGTCGGCATGCAGGTGTCGAGCGGGAAAACTCATTATCCCAACCCGTTGGCGTTTGGCGGAGTTGTACGTAACCAGGATTTCAATCAGGATGAAGCCAAGTTGAAGGTCTTATGGAAGTATAGTCCGGTGACCCAAGTTGCGTTCCTCGGCGGTTATGCGCGCCGCCGCTACGATCTCTTTGTGTTCAGCAATTCTAGTGGATTCGATGGCCGACTGGTCGCGGATTGGTCGCCCACGGCGACAGTCAAGCTGACCGCTAATCTGTGGAAGGAATATTCGCCATTTGATGGGAATACAGTGACTTTCAGCCACGACACCGGTGTCAGCCTTGGAGGCAACTGGTCCGCTGGTGCCAGGCTGGGCTTCAACGCCGACGCCCGTTATCTAAAACGCGACCTCAGTGGCCCATCCGGTTCTGCTCTGCCGCTGGATGCCCAGGATCGCGTGCGACGTTATAGCGTGGGGTCAAGTTATACCTTCCACGACAACCTATCGCTGAACCTTTCCGCCTACCATGAGGTACGCAGCTCAAACTCCACGTTCAGCAACAGCTACCGGTCCAACGGTGGCTCGTTGACGGCCAACGTCCAGTTCTAGTTGAAGAGTGTTTATGACTGTTTTTGATCTTCCACTTATTTCCTTCTTTCAGCGTGTACTCGATCCGCTGACCATCATGGTGGCGCTGTACGCGAGCGCGCTGGGCTATGCGCAGCCGTTCGACGGCTATGCCCTGGTGTTGATGATACTGGCCTTTTTCATTTCGTCGTCGGTGTACCAGTACATCGACCCCTACCGCAACTGGCGCGCCGGGCGCATGTTGGCCTACGCCCGTGACATCCTCAGCGGTTGGGCGGTGACGGTGGCTATCCTGTTGTTCTTGGGATCGGTAAGCGGCATGAACAGCCATTTCGACCATGCCGTGGTGTTGACCTGGTTTATCGTCACGCCGCTGGCAGTGCTGCTCACCCATGTCGCGGCCAGCGCCCTGGTCGGCGGGCCGAACCGGAAAGATGAAATCCGCTCGGCGGTGGTGATCGGCGCTAACGATGTCGGCCTGAAGTTCGCGTCGGTGATCGAGCGTAATCCAAATCTGTTCATGCAAATGGAGGGCTACTTTGACGATCGCGCCGAGGAGCGCCGCCCTGCCGAGATGCGTCATCCAATGCTGGGCAATATGTCGGAAGTGGCAGCCTATGTGCGCGCCCACCAGATCAAGATGATTTACATCAGCCAGCCGATCTCGGCCCAGCCGCGCATCCGCAAGCTGCTCGACGAGTTGCAGGACACCACGGCCTCGGTCTACTTCCTGCCGGACATTTATGTGTTCGACCTGATGCAGGCGCGCTTCGACAACGTCGGCGGCATGCCTGTGATCGCCATCTGCGAGACACCGTTCACCGGACTGGACGGATTTGTCAAACGCGGCAGCGATATCGTGCTGGGCCTGCTGATCCAGCTGATGCTGTTGCCGATCATGCTGGTCATCGCGCTCGCGGTCAAGCTGACCTCGCCAGGTCCGGTGATTTTCCGCCAACGCCGCTACGGCCTGTATGGCGAAGAGATCATCGTCTACAAATTCCGCTCGATGAGCGTGGCCGAGGACGGCGCCAAGGTGGTGCAGGCGACCCGGAACGACCAGCGCGTGACGCGCATTGGCGGTTTCCTGCGACGGAGTTCGCTTGACGAATTGCCACAGTTTATCAATGTGCTGCAAGGCCGCATGAGCATCGTCGGTCCGCGTCCGCACGCGGTGGCGCACAACGAACAGTATCGCAAATTGATCAAGGGATATATGCTGAGGCATAAGGTCAAGCCGGGCATTACCGGTTGGGCGCAGGTCAATGGGATGCGCGGCGAGACCGAGACGCTGGACAAGATGGAGGCGCGGATCCGCTATGATCTGGACTATGTCCGTCGATGGTCCTTGTGGCTGGATATCTGGATTATCGTGCGCACGATTGCCGTAGTGTTAAAACGGGAAAATGCGCATTAGAATCAAGCACATGCAAGATATTGTTGATTGTTGATAGTTTGTAATATGGACAATTTTGGTTGTTTCTCGCATACTATTTGCGTTTGCCGCGCGCGCGGTTTGTTTTTTTTGATAGAAATCGATGAATAAGATGAATGACAAATTTGTTAAGCGCACCGGCGGCGTTGCCCTGGCGGTGCTGATCGCAGCCAGCCTCAGCGCCTGTGGCGGCAAGACCGAAACCAAATCCGGCCAGGCATTGGCGCGGATCGATGGCGACGAGATCACGATTTCGCAGTTGAACGAGGAGTTGCAGCGCGCTGGCGTGCAGCCGGCCCAGCAGGAAGCCGCCAGCAAGCAAGTGCTGGCCGGTCTGGTCGATCGCCAGTTGCTGCAGAACGCCGCCGCCAAGGACAAGACAGATCGCGATCCGAAAGTGGTGCAGGCGATCGAGCGCGCCAAGGCGCTGATCGTGGCCCAAGCCTATCTGCAGAAGCGCATGCCGGCGGCGACGCCCCCCACGTCCGCGCAAGTTGGTGAATATTTCGACAAACATCCCGAATTCTTCAGCAACCGCAAGCAATTCGACATGCGCCAGCTGCAATTCGCCAACGCCGATATGAGCGACGACCTGAAGAAGGTCATCGACAAGGCCGGTTCGCTGGACGAGGTGGCGGGCTTCATGGACAGCAAGCAGATTAAATATAGCCGCGCCCAGGTCAGCCGCACCAGCGCCGATTTGCCGTCGGAAATGTCGAAGCGTCTGCTGGCGCTGGAGAAGAACGCATTGTTCATCGTCAAGGAAGGCGACCGCAGCGTATTGAGCCAGGTGGCCGACGTCAAGGACGTGCCGGTGACGCTGGCCGCCGTGACGCCGCAGATCCAGCAGTTCCTGCTGAACCAGCGCAACAAGGAGGCTGCAGAAGCCGAACTGAAGCGCCTGCGCGCCGCCGCCAAAATCGAATACCTGAACCCTGCGATGACGCCGGCCGCACCGAAAGCGGCGCCGGCCGCCGCCACGCCCGATGGCGACGCCACTGCACGCGGCGTCGCCGGGCTGAAATAATTCGCCTGTTAACCTCCTTCCGACAATTGAGAGAATTCCATGATTAAACGACTCTTACTGAGCTTGATGCTCACCATGATGGCGCTGACGGCAGGCGTGGCGGCCGCCGCCGACGTGGTGTTGGGCGCCGGCGACGTGGTGCGCATCACTGTTTATAACAACCCCGACCTGACGCTCGAGACCCGTATCGCCGACGGCGGCAACATCAGCTTCCCACTGCTGGGGCAAGTCAACGTCAACGGGCTGACAATTCCGGACGCCGAGCGCAAGATCGCCGGCCTGCTCGACAGCCGCAAGATCGTCAAGCAGCCGCAAGTCAACATTCTGGTTAGCGCGGTGCAGAGCCAGCAAGTGTCTGTACTGGGCCAGGTATTACGTCCGGGCCGCTATCCGATCGATGGTAAACGCAACGTGCTCGACATGCTGGCGCAGGCCGGCGGCATCACCGCCGACGGCGCCGATGTCGTCTCGGTGATCCGCAAGCGTGACGGCCAGACCACCAAGGAACTGGTCGACGTGGTCGAGATGATGCGCGGCGGCGACCTGACGCGCGATCTGGAGTTGGCCGGCAACGACGTGCTGTTCGTCGAACGCGCGCCGCGCTTCTACATTTACGGCGAGGTGCAGCGTCCGGGACCGTTTAAGCTGGAACGTGGCATGACCGTGTTGCAAGCCTTGTCGACCGGCGGCGGTCTGACCGCACGCGGCACCGAGCGCGGCATCCGCATCAAACGCCGCGACGCCAGCGGCAAGCTGCAGGTGCTGGACGCCAAGCACGACGACCTGGTGCAGGTCGACGACGTGGTCTACGTCAAGGAAAGCCTGTTCTAATCTCGACACGGCCGCGCGCCACCGGCGGTCGTTTTTTTGCTTTAACGTGAGAGTTGCCCATGAATTTTCCTCAATTTCTACTGATATTGCGCGCGCGTAAGGTCTTGCTGCTGTCCGTGGCGATTTCCACGATCCTGCTGGTGCTGATAGGCAGTTTGGTGTGGCCCAACAGCTACAAGGCCACGGCTTCGGTCGTGCTCAACTACAAAGGTCAAGACCTGATGACCGGCCAGACCTCGGCGGGCAACTTGATGCCGGGCTACATCGCCACCCAGATCGACATTATCAGTAGTAAAAACGTGGCGCTGCGCGTTGTCGATTCTCTGAAATTGGCGCAATCGCCTGTGGTCATAGAGCAATTCCAAAGCGCGACCAAGGGCCACGGTGACATTCGCGACTGGCTGGCCGAGTTGTTGCTACGCAAACTGGAGATTACCCCGTCGCGCGAGAGCAGCGTGATCGAGATCAGTTTCCGCGGCGCCGACCCCGACTTCGTCGCGGCGATCGCCAACGCCTTCGCGCGTGAATACCAAAACGCCAACGTGCAGCTCAAGGTCGATCCGGTGCGCAAGGCCAGTTCGTATTTCGCGGTGCAGATCAAGCAACTGCGTGATACCTACGAGGCGGCGCAAAGCCGTTTGTCGAAATACCAGCAGGAGCATGGCATCGTCAGCGTTGACAATCGCCTGGACGTGGAATCGAATCGCCTGAACGACTTGTCGGCGCAACTGGTCGCGGCGCAGGGCGCCCAGATGGAGGCAAGCTCGCGCCAGCGCATGGCCAGTGGCAGCAGCAGCGTTGAATCGCCCGATGTGGCAGGAAATCCGCTGATCCTCGGCCTGAAATCGCAACTGGCCACGGCGGAGGCGAAATTTGCCGAGGTATCGTCGCGCCTGGCGCAAAACCATCCGCTGTACCAGAGCAGCAAGGCGGAGATCGACAAGCTGCGCGCCGAACTGAACAGCCAGACCAAGGCAACCAGCAACTCGATCGGCAACAATGCGCAAATCCTGCAACAACGCGAAGGCGCTGTCCGCGCCGCGCTGCAGGAGCAGAAGATGCGTGTGCTCGAACTGAACCGCACCCGCGATGAACTCGGGGTGTTGCAGCGCGACGCCGAAAGCGCGCAGCGAGCGCTGGACGTGACCGCGCAACGCCTGTCGCAGACCAGCATCGAGGGCGCCTACGAGCAGTCCGACGTGTCCCTGCTGAATCCGGCGGTGCCGCCGGCCAATCCGGCCTCGCCGGTTGTCTGGCTGAACACACTCATCGCGATATTTGTCGGCTTTATCCTCGGCGTGGTCTTGGTGCTGGTAGCGGAAATGCGCGATCGCCGTATCCGTTCCGAGGCCGACATCACCGAACTGACGCAGCTGCCGGTGCTGGGCAGCATCGAATGGAACGGCTCGACCGTACGCCGTCCTAAGCGTACTTTCGGCCGCTCCTCGCGCGCACCACAACTGAACTGATTAATGGATACCATAATGACTCAACCAGCTATCGTCACCTCTGAGCAGGCCGAAGCGCCGCGTCGGGAATCGAGCATCGGCGGCTTGCTGCTGGACTCGGGCAAGATCACGCCGGAAAACGCCGAGCGCGTGTTGCGGATGCAAAAAGAACTGGGTATCCGTTTCGGCGAGGCAGCGATTCGCCTCGGCCTGATCACCGATGCCGACATCCAGCAAATCCTGGCGCGCCAGTTCGACTATCCCTACCTGCAAGCGGGCGAGGGCGGCTATTCGGAACATCTGAAAGCGGCCTACGAGCCGTTCAGCGCGCAGGTGGAAACGCTGCGGGCCGTGCGCAGCCAGCTGATGCTGCGCTGGTTTGCGCGCGGCCACAACTCGCTGATGGTGGCGGCGGTCGACTCCGGCGACGGCGCCAGCCTGATGGCGGCCAACCTGGCGGTGGTGTTCTCCCAGCTGGGCGAACGTACGCTGCTGGTGGACGCCAACCTGCGCGCTCCAACCCAACAAGATATTTTCGCGCTCAAGGGTCGTCAAGGCTTGTCCGACGTGCTGGCCGGCCGCGCCGAGCTGGACGCGGTAGCCAAGATCGACCATTTCCTGTCGCTGTCGGTGCTGTCGTCCGGCACCTTGCCACCGAATCCACAAGAATTGTTGAACCGCGGCATGTTCGGCAACCTCAACACCCGTCTGGAGGCGTCGCACGACGTGGTGCTGTATGACGTGCCGGCCTGGAGTTCCGGTTCGGACGCGCTGGCGGTGGCGGCGCGCGCCAAGGGCGTATTGCTGGTGGCGCGCAAGAACAAAACCCGCATCGATCACATCAACGCCATGGCCGAAAAAATGACGCATAGCGGCGCATCGGTAGTGGGAACCGTCATGGTCGATTTCTAATGGCCGAATCGATGCGCTCCCCGACATCAGAGGCTGCGACGACGACGACGACGACGACGCCGGCCATGTTCTGGCGCGCATCGGCCGGCTGGTTGGTGGTGCTGGCCGGACTGCTGGTGCTGTATCTGCCCAGCTTTATTGACTTGTTCAAGGGACCGTGGAGCACCGACAAGAATGCCCACGGCCCGATCGTCTTCGCCGTAACGCTGTGGTTCCTGTGGTTCCGCGCCGGCTCCGTCTCGACGGCCGGGCTTACTCCAAAGCCGGCGCCTTGGCTGGGTTATCCCTTGCTGGCGCTCGGGCTGCTGATGTTTATTGTCGGCCGCTCGCAATCGGTGCTGATCCTGGAGGTCGGCTCGCTGATGCCGGTGTTGCTGGCATTGACCTTCATCTTCTTCGGCGGACGCATCGCCCGCCACCTGTGGTTCGCCTTCTTCTTCATGTGCTTCATGGTGCCGCTGCCGGGTTCGCTGGTTGACGCCGCCACGCAGCCGCTCAAACTGGCCGTGTCGGTTTCGGCCGAGGAATTGTTGTACATCTTCGGCTATCCGGTGTCGCGCGCCGGCGTGATCATCAACATCGGCCCTTACCAGTTGCTGGTGGCCGATGCCTGCTCGGGCCTGAATTCGCTGTTCACGCTAGAGGCCCTTGGCCTGCTGTACCTGAACGTGATGCGGCACGAGTCGGCTTTCCGCAACATCGTGCTGGCGCTGCTGATCGTGCCGATTTCGTTCGCTTCCAACGTCACCCGCGTGATCGTGCTATCGTTGATCACTTTTCACATGGGCGACGCCGCCGGCCAGGGTTTCCTGCACGGCTTCTCGGGCATGGTGCTGTTCCTGTGCGGCCTGATGCTGATCATCGGCATGGACACCTTGCTGCGCACACTTGCATCGGCGTGGAACAAGCGCCGTGGCGCCCGTTTATCGGAGGTTGCATGAAATTGAACTTACCGCCGTTGCCGCTGAAGGCGTGCGTGTTGGCGGCTGCCTTGCTGTCGGCCGCCGCGCTGGGCGCGGTGCTGGCCAAGCCGGTGCTGGTGAGCGTCGACAACGCGCCGGACTTGGAGGCGACCGTGCCTAAGGCGTTCGGCGACTGGAAGCTTGTCCCGTCATTGCGGCCGCCGGTCATTACCTCGACCAGCGACGAACCAAATATCGACCAGCCGTATGACCAGACGGTCATGCGCAGCTACGCCAACAGCAAGGGCGAAGTGGTGATGCTGGCTTTGGCCTGGGGACGCAGACAGCAGCAGGAGGTGAAGGTGCACCGCCCCGACTTGTGCTATGTGGCCCAGGGTTATAAGGTGCGCAGTCTGGCCCCCGCCGCCTTCTCGCTGACCGGCGCTAGCGGCCAGCGTGCTAGCGGCAAACACATGGTCGCGGTCACCGACGGCAACGTGGAGGCCGTCAGCTACTGGATCCGGATCGGTTCGATGTACAGCGAAAACGCTTTTGAGACTCGCATGCACATCCTGAAGGAAGGCTTCCAGGGCAAGATACCGGACGGCATTCTGGTGCGGGCGTCGCAGTCGATGCGCGATCCGAACGATGTGCCGCAGGCTTGGCCCGTATTGGATCGTTTCTTAGTGGACTTGGCGCAGGCCGTGCCCGCGTCAACCCGGGCCATGTTGCTCAGATAAAAAAACGGCCGCTGATGCGGCCGTTTTTGATGGTGCTGCGGATTTATCCGTTTGCCGGGATTACTTGGTGCTGATCTTCAGGCTGTCGCTGGCTTGGCGTACGCCATTGTAGGTTTGCGACACTTTGTTCATGATGCCGGCCACCAGCGACATGGTCGCCGGCGGGGTATCCGACATCACAAGCGTGCCAGAATTGCTGGTCGATATGAACTTCAAGGTGTTGACCGGGAAGCCTACAAAGGTCAGCGCATTGATATCGATACCTTTGGTGTTGGCGATCTGCGCCGCGCCCAGGGTGGAATCACGCTTGTAGATTAGTTCGATATCGCCGGTAACGTTGCTGGAATCCGTAATCGCCATATATTGCGACACCACGTCCGTAATCTTGACCTTGTTCAGCACGCAACCCACTGTGCCTTGTACCCGCAGGCCGTTGTTGACGGAGGTGGTAGTGCGGACGTTGTTCAGCGTGACATTGTTGGAGGACACCACCGATATGCCGATGCTGGTGCCGTTGCTCACGGAGATGTCATCCATCAGAACCGCAGTGGCGCGGACGATGTTGATGCCATACTGGTTACCGCCCTTGGGCAGCGTGCCGCCGGCGCGCGTGGCCGTGACGCGACGCACCGTGATCTGGCTCGGGAACAGCGTTTTATAAGTGATGTCTTGTTCGACGTGGATATTGTTGGATGCGGTGCCGTCGATCACGATGTCGGTGGCCGTGCCGCGCGAAGCGCCGACGATGGACAGACCACGCGCCAGGGACTCGGAAATCTTGCCGCCCACCAAAGTAAAGCCGCCGGGAGCGGGTTTGTCAGCGTAATCGACGAAGGCGATGCCGTCATCTCCGGTATAGGAGGTGGTCAGGTTGGCGGCGTAGACAGACCCGCAGTTAGCGAAGTGGATGCCGTCGGCACCGGTGTACTGCACCGTGACGTTGGTGGCTTTCGGGGCGATGCAGCCGCCGAACAGCACGCCTGCGCCCGGCGAGCGGATCACGGTCACGTTATCGATGAAGGAGTTGGCGCTGCCGGCAAAGTAGATGCCTGGCCAGCTATTGTTGCGCGTCGCGCGGCCGGTGCCTGGCCAGCGCACGGTCATGTTGGTGATCGACGCGCTCGGGCAGCTCAGGAAGCGGAAACCGCAGTCGGTGACGCCAGAGAACTCGATAATGGCGCCGTTCTCGCCGGCGATATCGACCGGCATCGAGTTGACCAGCATGCCTCGGGAAACCACGCGCACACCGGCCTTGATCAGCACCGGCTTGCCCTTTTGCAGCAAGCTCAGTAGTTCATTGGTCTGCGCGGTGACCGAGCCGTCCACGCCGGCCGACGGCCAGGTGGTTCGGACCACTGTCGTAGCCGCCTGAACATGACGGTTAAGCAGTAAGGCGGTCCCCGCTACCGAGGCCGCCAGAAATTTGCGCCGGGTTGGAATGTTCATAATTCACCTTTACAGAGTTTAGTATTGCCAGGGTAAAACCCAAAACGACCATGAAGCACCTGGGCGAACCCAGGTAAAAATATCGGAATAGTTCCATAAACGTCATCAGGAACAAGAAATACATCGTGCCGCCTATCGTGGCCGAGTCGCGCCACGTCGAATACACATACTTGGCCAAGGCGCCCAGCAACAACATCAGCGTCAACGTGCCGGCGATACCCAAATCCGCAAAGATCGGGAAAACGCCGGACGGATTGTTAAACTCGGCGTCGCCGTACAACTGCATGTACGAACTTGGCCGCAGGTGCATCAGGTACGAAAACATCGGACCGAACACCGGCAGCTTGTGCACCCATAGCAGCGTGGTCTCCATCGTGTACTTCGGCCATTCATACATCGTCAACATCCCGGCACCGGTGTTGAGCGCCGTGAAGTAGTAGTTCGTCAGACGCTGCAGGATGAAGCCCCAGAACGTCGTGCGGGTCGCCGCGTAGTGGCTGGCCCACGAGCGGAAATATTCGCCCACCGCAAACAACAGCACCACCGCCACCACGCCTATCAATGGCAACCACGGCATCAGGCGGCGCATCCAGGGCCTGCGCAATTCACCGAATGACACCCAAACGAAGCCGATCGCTACCGCCGCCTCCACCAGCGCCAGCCGCTCGCCCCAGGCGAAGACGCGGAACACGATGGAGAGCAGGATGCCGATCAACAGCCAACGGTGCAGCTTGGTCAGCACTGGCTTGCCGCCGGCCCATAACGCATGCGCATACAGCACCAGGAACGGCAAGCCCAGTTGGGCCAGGCTGGCGATCCCCGCGCTGCGCTCCATCGACGACCGCAAGGCATAAGTCACCGACCCGCTGTTTTTCAGCGCCGCCAGCAGCGTCGCCGGATGCAGCAACAAATCTTTGAACCAGTATGCATACCCGATCAACGCCAGCACGCCCAGCGTCGCCAGCAAATTCGGCCCGACGAAGTTGCGCGTGGTGATCACCCGCGCCGGCGAAGGGCGGATCGGCGAAAACGTGCCCAGTCCCAGCGCCAGCAATCCCGTCAAGCCAAGCAGCGCAATATTGCCCTTCAGGAAAAACAAACTCTTGGCGGTCGAAATCTCGCCATTCGTGGCCACTCCCGCCCACCACAGCAGCAGGTAGGCCGGAATCAGAAATACACAGACGATCGCAGAAGGGTGCATCCACCAGACCGGACGAGCGGGACGCAGGGGGTTGGAAGCCTTGATAATGTTGCGGTTAATCATGAACTATGCAGCCTTCATCGAATGCGACAATGCTTCTTGACATTTCTGCAACCAATTCTGTTTGGTTGCGAATGCAATTGCTTCGTCACGGTGAGATAGTAAACCATCTGAAAGTATTTGTGCCACCTGGAAAGAAAAATCGTGTGGAGATCGCGCAACGCGGAGGAACGGCAAGGCCCTGCGCGACAGCTCTTCCGTCTGCGTTGCGACCACCGTCAGGCCCAGCGACGCATACTCGAAAATTTTCATCGGACTGCGGCCGCGATTGGACGGATCGTCCGACAGCGGCAGCAGCGCCAGCTGGCAGCGGCGCAGATAGCTGGGCAGTTGATCGTATTCCACCGCGCCCAGCAGTGTCACATTTGGCAACTGCTGCAGCACGCTGTTGATCGCCTTGCTGCCAGGGCCGATGACCACGAACGACATGGTCGGATGGTCCTTGGCGGCCGCCATCAGGCTGTCGACGCCGAAGCGGTGATCCAGTGCGCCCGCATACACGGCGCGCGGCGCCGGCGGCAAGCGGGCCTCGACGTCGTAGTCGGGACCGTTGGTGAAGTGCGCCAGGTCGACGCCGTTTTCCAGCACCAGCACGTCGCGGGCGCCCATCGCGCGGATGTGCTCCGCCACCGGTTCCGAGGTGGCGATGAAGGCGTCGGCGCGCGCGATCACGGCGCGCTCGGCGTCGTCGATGCTGGGGTCGTTGCGGATTTGCGCATACAGGTCGGTCGGGCGGTACACCACCCGCGCGCGCGGGAAGGCGCGCAGCAGATATCCTAGCCGTGGCTCGTCGATGAAGATCAGGTCGGGTTCGCCGGCGCCGGCGCGTTGCAGCAGGCGCATGGCCGAGCCATACAGTGCGCGGCCGTAACGCTCGTACGGGGCGCCGAGGCGGCGCGCCATGCCCCAGGTCAGCGGGGCGAACGGGATCAGGTCGCGCACGCCGTGGATGGTCTTGCCGCCGCGCCACCAGCGTAGCAGCCGTTCGCGTTCGAACGGCTTGCGCACCAGCGACAGGTGGGCCGGCGTCACCGGCGGGCTGAGATGGGTGACCTGATGGCCTTGACTGGCGTAGCCCTTGGCCATGTGGTGCGAGCCGACGACAAAGGTGCCGCCGATGGGCGAGTGGCTGAGAAATAATATGTTCAAATTCGCCGCCTGGAAAGGAGTAGACATGAGCGCCGCGCCTGTCGCTGCACCGGCCTGGCCGTGGGCGGCAACGGGTGCGGCGAATTTTTTCTGGGGATTGCATTCAGCATGTCGCCGCGGCGCGCGCTCACGGATGAACCATGCAGATATTTTATCTAAAAAAACAAACTGTCTGTAAAAAAACAGCAATCCTGTTGGTCCGGCGCCGATGTGGTGGCGGCGCCGGCGAACGGCCCGGTTTTGAATGTCGAAACCGGGCGTTTGCTTTACTTTTCGATAATTCTTGCGACAAAATCGCGTAGATTTTCATCGCCCTGGAAGCTGTGGCCGGGGATGCCGAACCGGTTCGCGGCTTGTATGTCTGAATCCTTGTCACCGATCAGGAAGCTGCCTTGCAGCCGCGACGGCATGGCGGCCGTGGCTGCGATCAGCATGCCCGGTTCCGGCTTCCGGCAGTCACACGCGGTGTCGAATTCCGGATGGTGCGGGCAAAAATGGAAGCCATCGATGTGCGCGCCATGACGGCGGAATTCTTGTTGCATCCAATCATGTAATTGATTAACGGCAAGTGCATCGTACATGCCGCGCGCGATGCCGGCTTGATTCGTCACAACGAACACGTTGTAGCCGCTGTCGTTCAGCAGTCGCACCGCCTCGAAGGCGCCAGGGATCCAGCGGATCTGGTCCGGCCGGTGGGCGTAGTTCGAATCCTCGTTGATGACGCCGTCGCGGTCGAGGAAAGCGGCAGGGCGGTCGGCCAGCGCCGGAATCGCCGTTTGCGCCAGGTCGTAATCGACCGGGATGCCGATGTCGAGGAAGAAGTTGCTGTATTCCAGTCCGGTCAGTCGGCCTTGCGCCAGCAGTTCGGGGAACACCTCGTTCTCCAGCGAGCAGAAACCGGCGCCAATGCCGGCGATCGCGGCCTTGTCCAGCAGATAGATGCCGCCGTTGATCAAGCCCTCGCCGGCGACACCTTTCTCCGCCATCGAATTGACGTGGCCGTGCTGTAGCGTGACCCGGCCGTAGCGGCTGGTGTCGTCCACCGTGCGCAGCGCCAGGCGGCACAGCGCCGGCGCCAGTTGCGGCGCGGCGAAGGCGTTCAGGTTGATATCGAACAGCGTGTCGCCGTTCATCAGGATGAATTGCTGGTCGAGCTGGTCGAGCGCGTTGTACAGCGCGCCGCCGGTGCCCAGCGGCTCGGTCTCGGTGACGATGCGGATGTCGGCGCCGTGGGCGTCGTAGGCGGCGACAAAATCGGCGATCTGCGCCGAGCGGTAGCCGGCCAGCAGCACGATCTTGTCGAACCCCTGACGGATGATGGTGTCCAGCAGATAGCTCAAGAAAGGCCGGTCGCCGACCGGCAGCAGCGGCTTGGGATTTTCGTCCGTTAAGTTACCCAGGCGCGTGCCCCTGCCGCCCACCAAAATGACAACCTGCCTTGTAGTGTCCAACGCTTATCCCATCCTTGATTGATTACTGAGGAAATATCGTCGCTTCGACGATCTCGCAAATGATGTGGCCGATCGTGATGTGCTGCTCCTGGATGCGCGGCGTCGACGTCGACGGCACGGCCAGCGCGTGCTTGGCCACGGTCTTGGCGCGGCCGCCTTCGCCGCACAGGGCGACGCTGATGATGCCCAGTTCCTCGCAACGCTCCAGCGCCTTCAGGATGTTCACCGAGTTGCCCGAGGTGGTGATGCCGATGAACACGTCGCCGGCGCGGCCATTGGCTTCCAGCTGGCGCAGGAACAGCTTGTCGTAACCGTAGTCGTTGCCGATCGCGGTCAGCATCGAGGTATCGGTCGACAGCGACATCGACGGCAGGCCGGGACGGTCGTACATGAAGCGGCTGACGAACTCGGCCGCGATATGCTGGGCGTCGGCCGCGCTGCCGCCGTTGCCGGCCAGGATCACGCGGTTGCCGCGCTTGAACGCTTCGATGCATACTTCGCTGACCGCCAGGATGTTCTGGACAAATGCTTCGTCGGCCAGGATTTTCTGTTTCAGCGCGATGCCGTCGGTAAACGTCGATTGGATGATATTCAGGTTGTTGCCCATGATTCAACTCCGTGGTAGGTGAAATTAAAGCGCTGGAAGTGTCCGACCTCGTCCTTCAACGCGTCGCGGATTTCATTGCGCAAGGTTGGTTCGGCGAAGATGACCAGATAGCCGCCGCCGCCGGCGCCGGTGATCTTCACCGACTTGGCGCCGGCGCCCAGCGCCAGATTGGCCAGATGGTCGATTTCCTTGTTGGAGATCGAGCTGGCCATTTTTTTCTTGGCGATCCACGATTCGTGCAGGATGGCGCCCATTTCTTCGATATTGCCACGAAGCAGGCTCTCCTTCATCTGGAAAGCGGTCTGCTTGACCACATGCATGGCCTGGATCTTGTCGGTGTTTTCGCTCTCGCCGGGACCGGCGGTGCGGACCTGGTCATTGATGATGTCGGCCGACTTGCGTGATTTGCCGGTGTAGTACAGGGTGATCCAGCTCTGCAGCTCATTTTCGATGCGGCGGCGGATGCGCAGCGGATTGACGATGATGCGGTCGTCGCTGTTGAATTCCATGAAGTTGAAGCCGCCGAACACGGCGGCGTATTGATCCTGGCGTCCGCCGGCCAGGTTGCAGTCGATGCGTTCGATCTGATAGGCCAGGTAGGCCAGATCGTATTCGCCCAGCGGCAGATTCAACAGTTCGCGATAGGCCGACAGGATCGACACCACCATCGTCGACGAGGTGCCCAGGCCGGAGCCCGGTGGCGCGTCGGCCCAGGTGACCACGCGCAGCGGCAGCGGTTCGCCGTTGTTGAAATCGCGCACCACGCGATTGTAGATCGCCTTGTGCAGCAGCAGCTCGCCTTCCAGCGGATAGGCGCCGGCCAGCGGCGCGTTGAACGATTCGCACAGATCCTTGGCGATGAAGCTCACTTCCGTCAGCTCCGAGTCGTATTCCATGGTGCAATGCGCGCTCAGATCGATGGTGACGTTAAGCACGCATCCACCGAAGCGGTCGCTGTAGGGGGAGACGTCGGTGCCGCCACCTGCCAAGCCGAGGCGTAGTGGGGCACGACTCCGAACTGTCTTGCGCATAAATTGTTCCCTTATTGATGTGGACATTGCCGCTGACCCATGTTGCAACTTTATTTGATGCAAATACCATGCCAAATCTTACACGATGTCGATCATACTACATGGCATGCTTAAACAACATCTAAAAAATGATCTTCGCAAAGTACTGTACCGCAAATTATGCTGCGCTGCGAAATGCGTCGTGCAGGGCTGTATTATGAGGTAAATTATTGCGCGCACGATATCATTTCGATTGTCAGGCAAGCAGGTTTTCGATTACAGTACCGCAAGCCTGCAGGGCCAGCGGTGGGTCCGGCGCACGCGCGGCGACGCTCCGCGCCGATCCCGCACGTGGGCGCGTTCAATCCACTGTTATAGAGAAAAAATGAAGATTACGGTCATCGGCACGGGGTACGTGGGCTTGGTCAGCGGCACATGTCTGGCGGAAATGGGCAACGAGGTGCTGTGTCTGGACCTGGATGCGGCGAAAATCGATACGCTGAACCAGGGCGGTATCCCGATCCATGAACCGGGTCTGCTGGAAATGGTGCGTCGCAACGTGGCCGCCGGGCGCCTGAGTTTCACCACCAGCATCGAAGACAGCGTGGCCTTCGGCCAGCTGCAATTCATCGCGGTGGGCACGCCGCCGGACGAGGACGGCTCGGCCGACCTCAAATACGTGCTGGCGGCGGCGCGCAACATCGGCCGCCACATGACCGACTACAAGGTGGTGATCGACAAGTCCACGGTGCCGGTCGGCACCGCCGACAAGGTGCGCGCGGTGATCCTCGAAGAACTGGCGGCGCGCGGCGTCGAGCTGCCGTACTCGGTGGTGTCGAATCCGGAATTCCTGAAAGAGGGCGCTGCGGTCGAGGACTTCCTGCGGCCGGACCGGGTGGTGATCGGCGCCGAGGACGAGCGCGCGATCCGCCTGATGCGCGAGTTGTACGCGCCCTTCATCCGCAACCACGACCGCGTGATCGTGATGGACGTGCGCTCGGCCGAGCTGACCAAGTACGCCGCCAACGCCATGCTGGCGACGCGCATCTCGTTCATGAACGAACTGGCCAATCTGGCCGACAAGCTGGGCGCCGACATCGAACAGATCCGGGTCGGCATCGGTTCCGATCCGCGCATCGGTTTCCACTTCCTGTATCCGGGCTGCGGCTACGGCGGCTCGTGTTTCCCGAAAGACGTGCAGGCGCTGATCCGCACCGCCGAGGAAAACAGCTCGCCGGTGCGGGTGCTGAACGCGGTCGAGCAAGCCAACGACGAACAGAAGCACCTGCTGCTGCACAAGATCCGCGCCCGCTACGGCGACGACCTGCGCGGCATGCACTTCGCGCTGTGGGGCCTGGCGTTCAAGCCGAACACCGACGACATGCGGGCGGCGTCGAGCCGGGTGGTGATCGAGGGATTGTGGCAGATGGGCGCCACGGTGACCGCCTACGATCCGGTGGCGATGACCGAGTCGCGCCGCATTTTCGGCGACGACCCGCGGCTGCGCTACGCGACCGCGCCGATCGCGGCGCTGGCCGAGGCCGACGCGCTGGTGATCGTCACCGAATGGAAGGAATTCCGCGTGCCGAATTTCGAGCAGATCAAGGCGGCGCTGCGCCAGCCGGTGATCTTCGACGGCCGCAATTTGTACACGCCCTCGCAAGTGCGCGAGCACGGCCTGGAATATTTCGCCATCGGCCGCCGCTGAGCCGGCCGCACAATACCGATATCGAACAGGAGTGGTGTGGCTATGGACATGTATGTAAACGGACGTTTCCTGACGCGCAGGATGACCGGGGTCGATCGTTTCGCGCGCGAGGTGGTCGCCGCCATCGACGCCATGCTGGTGGCCGGCGATCCGCTGGTCGAAGGCTTGCGCCTGACGGTGCTGGTGCCTCCGGGCAAGGTGGTCGACCAGAGCTATCAACGGGTCGCGATCAAGACCGTGGGCACGCGCCAGGGCGCGATGTGGGAGCAACTGGATCTGGCGCGCGCGGTGCCCGACGGCGCACTGCTGCTGAGCATGTGCAATACCGGCCCGGCCTTCCGCCGCGAGCATGTGGTGGTGATCCACGATGCCGGCACCGAACGCCTGCCGAAAGGCTTCAGCCGCTCGTTCCGCTGGTGGTACCGGATCCTGATGCCGCTGCTGGGACGTAACTCGCGGCGCGTGGTGACGGTGTCCGAGTTCTCGCGGCGCGAGCTGGAGGAGGTGTATTCGATTCCGCTGGCGAAGACCGGCGTGGTCAGCGTCGGCGTCGAGCACATCCTGCGCACGCCGCTGGATCCGACCGCGCTGGAGCGCTTCAAGCTGGGCAAGCGGCCGTATCTGCTGGCGGTCAGCAGCATGGCTGCCAACAAGAATTTCCGCCTGATCCTGGAGGCGCTGGCGCTGATGGATCCGCCACCGTTCGACATCGCCATCGCCGGCGGGGCCAACCCGCGCGTGTTCGGCATGGCCGGCCAGGTCGATAGCGAACGCGGGCACTGGCTCGGCTATATCAGCGACGCCGAATTGCGTACTTTATATAGTGGCGCGCTCGGCTTCGTCTTCCCGTCGCTGTACGAGGGCTATGGTTTGCCGCCGGTCGAGGCGATGGCTTGCGGCTGTCCGGTGCTGGTGGCCGATGCGGCGTCGATTCCCGAAGTGTGCGGCGACGTCGGCCTGTATTTCGACCCGCATGACCCGGTCGCGCTGAAGGATGCGATGCTCAGGCTGGCGGGCGACCCCGCGTTGCGCGAGCAGATGATTGCCCGTGGTCTGAAGCGGGCCGCCGAGTGTCGTTGGGACAAGGTGGCGCGCGAAGTGCTGGCCGAGTGCGGCATCGGTTCGCGCCACGCCTTGCAGCAGGCGGCATAACGATTTTTCGCGCCGTAATTATTGCACTGCGGAGCAGCGCCGCATCTGCTTGATCGGTAATACTTGTTGTTTCAGTAAAATGTTGCGCACGATTCCTTTTTGATTGTCAAACAATCAGGTTTTCGATTACAGTGCAGTGGCTTGCAGAGCGAACGCTGGACACGGCACATGCGGAATAGCTGCTGCGTCCAGCATTGAGGCTGACGGGAAAAGACCGGTATCGGCATCCCGTATGGCGGGTGGAGACGCGGCGTCCAACGAGGCGCCATGCAGCGGCGGGATTCGGCGGTCAAGTCGTCGGGTATGCATTAATCCACTGGTCATAGAGAAAAAATGAAGATTACGGTCATCGGTACGGGGTACGTGGGCTTGGTCAGCGGCACATGTCTGGCGGAAATGGGCAACGAGGTGCTGTGTCTGGACCTGGACGCGGCGAAAATCGATACGCTGAACCAGGGCGGCATCCCGATCCATGAACCGGGTCTGCTGGAAATGGTGCGTCGCAACGTGGCCGCCGGCCGCCTGAGTTTCACCACCAGTATCGAAGACAGCGTGGCCTTCGGCCAGCTGCAATTCATCGCGGTGGGCACGCCGCCGGACGAGGACGGCTCTGCCGACCTCAAATACGTGCTGGCGGCGGCGCGCAACATCGGCCGCCACATGACCGACTACAAGGTGGTGATCGACAAGTCCACGGTGCCGGTGGGCACCGCCGACAAGGTGCGCGCGGTGATCCTCGAGGAGCTGGCGGCGCGCGGCGTCGAGCTGCCGTACTCGGTGGTGTCGAATCCGGAATTCCTGAAAGAGGGCGCGGCGGTCGATGACTTCCTGCGGCCGGACCGGGTGGTGATCGGCGCCGAGGACGAGCGCGCGATCCGCCTGATGCGCGAGCTGTACGCGCCCTTCATCCGCAACCACGACCGCGTGATCGTGATGGACGTGCGCTCGGCCGAGCTGACCAAGTACGCCGCCAACGCCATGCTGGCGACACGCATCTCGTTCATGAACGAACTGGCCAATCTGGCCGACAAGCTGGGCGCCGACATCGAACAGATCCGGGTCGGCATCGGTTCCGATCCGCGCATCGGTTTCCACTTCCTGTATCCGGGCTGCGGCTACGGCGGCTCGTGTTTCCCGAAAGACGTGCAGGCGCTGATCCGCACCGCAGAGGAAAACAGCTCGCCGGTGCGGGTGCTGAACGCGGTCGAGCAAGCCAACGACGAACAGAAGCACCTGCTGCTGCACAAGATCCGCGCCCGCTACGGCGACGACCTGCGCGGCATGCATTTCGCGCTATGGGGCCTGGCGTTCAAGCCGAACACCGACGACATGCGGGCGGCGTCGAGCCGGGTGGTGATCGAGGGATTGTGGCAGATGGGCGCCACGGTGACCGCCTACGATCCGGTGGCGATGACCGAGTCGCGCCGCATTTTCGGCGACGACCCGCGGCTGCGCTACGCGACCGCGCCGATCGCGGCGCTGGCCGAGGCCGACGCGCTGGTGATCGTCACCGAATGGAAGGAATTCCGCGTGCCGAATTTCGAGCAGATCAAGGCGGCGCTGCGCCAGCCGGTGATCTTCGACGGCCGCAATTTGTACACGCCCTCGCAAGTGCGCGAGCACGGCCTGGAATATTTCGCCATCGGCCGCCGCTGAGCCGGCCCGGCCGGACGACCTCAACAATTCAGGAGTAAGAATGAAACGTATCGTGATTTTCGGTGGTGCCGGCTTTATCGGCACGTTCGTGGCGCGCCGCTGGCTGGAAACCGGCCAGGCCGATGAAGTGATCCTGGCCGACATCCGGCCGTCGCCGCTGGCCGGCCAGCCCGGTATCAAGTTCGCCCAGATCGACGTGCGCCAGCCGATCCCGGCCGACCTGGCCGACGGTCCGGTGGACTGGATCTTCAACTTCGCCGCCGTGCACCGCGAGCCGGGCCACGAAGCGCACGAATATTTCGACACCAACATCATGGGCGCGAGCAACGTGTGCAATTACGCGCAGGCGATCGCGTGCCAGAACATCTATTTCACCAGCAGCATCAGCGTCTACGGCCCGACCAAGGGCCCGACCGACGAGGACGCGCCGATCGTGCCGATCAGCCCTTACGGCGGCTCCAAGTTCCCGGCCGAACTGATCCACAAGATCTGGCAGGCCGGCGACGCCGCGCGCCGCCTGATCATCGTCCGTCCCGGCGTGGTTTATGGCCCCGCCGATCCGGGCAACATCGGCCGCATGATCAAGGCGATCCAGAAGGGTTACTTCGTGTTCCCCGGCTCGACCAATATCTACAAATCCTACGCCTATATCTACGGCCTGCTCGACAGCATCGATTTCGTCATCGCCTCCGGTCGCCAGTTTGTCTGCTACAACTACGTCGAAACGCCGACCCAGCAACTGGGCGAGATCGCCGACGAGGTCAAGAAATTCTGCGGCATCAAGGCGCGCACCATCAGCCTGCCGACCGGTTTGCTGGTGCCGGCGGCGACGGCGGTGCAGTTGCTGCTCGGATCGCGCAACCCGATCCACCCGGTACGGGTGCGCAAGGCCGGCAATTCCACCCACATCATTCCCGGCACGCTGCAGAAGATGGGCTTCGATTTCAAGTACACCTTCGCCAACTCCCTGAAACATTGGGCCGAGCGCAACCCTCAGGACTTCGCCTAGGCCGGACGCATGACTACCGTACTCCATGTGGCCGAGGTGCTGAAGGGCGGCACCGCCTCCTATATCGATGAGCTGTTGAGCGACCAGGTGCGCCGCTATGGCGCCGACAAGCTGTGTCTGCTGGTGCCGGCCAGCCAGGTCGGCAGCCTGACCCAGGCCGCCGGGGTCGAGATCGTCGCGTTTCCCGACGGCGGCCGGCTGGCCAATCTGCGCGCGCTTCAGCGCTTTCTGAAACAGCTGTTAAGCCGTCGTAGTTTCGATCTGGTGCATGTCCACGGCACTTTCGCCGGGGTCGCGCTGCGCACCATGGCCTGGCCGGGCGGCCGCCCGCCGCTGATCTATTGCGCCCACGGCTGGTCGTTCGACCGCCAGGCGGCGGGATGGAAGTGCGCGCTGATGGCGGCGGCGGAACGCCTGCTGGCCTGGCGCTGCGAACGCATCATCTGCATCTCCGAACACGACCACGCCAGCGCCGTGGCGCGCGGCTTGCCGCGCGATAAGTTGGTCACGGTGCGCAACGGCATCCGCGACCAGCCGGCGACGCCGGGTCCGGCAGTCAGCTGGCCCGCCAGCAAGCTGCGGATTTTGTTCGCCGGCCGCTTCGATTATCAAAAGGGCATCGATCTGTTATACGGCGCCATGTCCGAGTTGGGGCCGGAATACGCCGCGATCGCCATCGGCGACGCCTCGGCGGGCGATTTCGAATTGACCGCCGACCTGCCCAGCGTGGTGCAGACCGGCTGGTTGGCGCGCGATCAGGTGCAAGCCTATCTGCATTCCTGCGACGTGTTCGTCATGCCGTCGCGCTGGGAAGGCTTCGGCCTGTCCGCGCTGGAAGCGATGCGCGCCGGGCGGGCGGTGGTGGCGACCGGTGTCGGCGGCTTGCCGGAGTTGGTGCGCGACGGCGTCAACGGCTATCTGGTGGAAGCCAATTCGGTACCGGCCTTGGTCGAGGCCTTGGCCAAACTGACCCCGGAGCGCATCGCCGCCATGGGTCAGGCCGGCCGGGCCCGGTTTGAGACATTTTTTGACGCTGCGCGCATGAACCGCGAAATCGCAGCGCTTTACGACACCGTGCTGGCACCGGCGGTGTCCGTTCACACTGAAAGGGTTTGATACGATGAAAGCGATGATATTGGCCGCAGGTAAGGGCACCCGGGTACGTCCACTGACCTACGATCTGCCGAAGCCCATGATTCCCATCCTGGGCAAGCCGGTGATGGCCTACCTGATCGAGCATTTGGCCAAATACGGGGTCAAGGAGATCATGTGCAACGTCAGCTATCTGCATGAAAAGATCGAGGACTATTTCGGCGAAGGCCACCAGTACGGCGTGCAGATCGGCTATTCGTTCGAGGGCTACACCAAGGATGACGGCGAAGTGGTGCCGCAACCGCTGGGTTCGGCGGGCGGCATGAAGAAGATCCAGGAATTCGGCGGTTTCTTCGACGACACCACCATCGTGCTGTGCGGCGACGCCGTGATCAACCTGGACATCAAGTCGGCGCTGTTCGAGCACCGCCGCAAGGGCGCGCTGGCCAGCGTGATCTGCCGCGAAGTGCCGCGTGACAAGGTCGAGAGCTATGGCGTGGTGGTCAGCGACAAGGAAGGCCGCATCACCGCCTTCCAGGAAAAACCCAAGGTCGAGGAGGCGCTGTCGAACTTCGTCAGCACCGGCATCTACATCTTCGAGCCGGAAGTGCTGGACTTGATTCCCAATGGGGTCCAGTTCGACATCGGTTCCGACCTGTTCCCGCTGCTGGTGGAAAAGGGGCTGCCGTTTTTCGCGCAGAACCGCACCTTCAGCTGGATCGATATCGGCAGCGTCAAGGATTATTGGGAAGTGTCGCAAAGCGTGATGATGGGCGAAGTGGCACACATGGACGTGCCCGGCATCCAGCTGGCCGACGGCATCTGGTCCGGCCTGAACACCAGTATCGACTGGGAGGGTACGACCATCGAGGGGCCGGTGTACATCGGCTCGGGTTGCAAGATCGAAGCGGGCAGCACCATCATCGGCCCGACCTGGATCGGCCACGGCAGTCACGTTTGCGGAAACGCAAGCATTGTGCGCAGCGTGCTGTTCGAATACACCAGGGTGTTACATAATGTAAGGCTGGAGGAAATGATCGTCTTCAAGGATTACAGTGTCAACCGCGCCGGCGAGATGCGGCACGTCTCCGAATATAATCCGGATGAGTGGAATAACGCGCGTGATCGCCGCAACCGTCGCCGTTCGGAAACTGAAACATAAAATAAAAAAGAAAGAATGTTGTATGAAAATTTATCCCGTGATCCTGTCCGGCGGCGCCGGCACCCGTTTGTGGCCGTTGTCGCGCGCGGCGATGCCGAAGCAGTTGCTGCCCCTGGTGTCGGATCGGACCATGTTGCAGGAAACTGTGCTGCGCATGGCGGGCCAGCCGGAGGTTCAGGCGCCGCTGGTGGTTTGCGGTAACGAGCACCGCTTCCTGGTGGCCGAGCAGTTGCGCGAGATCGGCGTCACGCCGCTGGCGATCCTGCTCGAACCACTGGGCCGCAACACCGCGCCGGCCGTGGCCGTGGCCGCGTACTTCCTGAAAGCCATCGATCCCGAAGCCATGATGCTGGTGCTGCCGGCCGATCACGTGATCGACGATCTCGCCGCCTTCCACGCCGCCGTCGGTCAGGCGGCCGTGCTGGCCGCCGACGGCGCGCTGGCCACGTTCGGCATCGTGCCGACCGGTCCGGAAACCGGCTACGGCTATATCAAGAGCGGCCCGGCGGTGGCTGGGGCCGAACACGGCTACCAGGTCGACCGCTTTGTCGAAAAACCGGATCTCGAAACCGCCGAGAGCTTTGTCTCGGCCGGTAATTATTATTGGAACAGCGGCATGTTCCTGTTCCGCGCGCGGAGCTACCTGGAAGAGCTGGCCGAATTCAAGCCGGCCATCGCCAGCGCCTGCGAGGCGGCGGTACGTGCCGACAGCAAGGATCTGGACTTTTTCCGCCTGGATGAGGCCGCGTTCACCAGTTCGCCGTCGGATTCCATCGACTACGCGGTGATGGAGCGCACCAGTCACGCGGTGGTGGTGCCGGCGGACATCGGCTGGAGCGATGTCGGCTCGTGGTCGGCGTTGCATCAGGTGCAGGCGCGCGACGCCAACGGCAACGCCGTGCGCGGCGATGTCTACCTGGACGACGTCAGCGGTTCGCTGGTGCGTGCGGAGAGCCGGATTGTCGCGCTGGTCGGCGTCAAGGATCTGGTGGTGGTGGAAACCAAGGATGCCGTGCTGGTCGCGCACAAGGATCAGGTCCAGCGCGTCAAGCAAATCGTCGACCACTTGAAGGGCAAGGATCGCACCGAGCATTTGCAGCACACCAGGGTATATCGTCCGTGGGGCTGCTATGAAGGCATCGACATCGGCGATCGTTTCCAGGTCAAGCGCATCACGGTCAACCCGGGCGGCAAGCTGTCGTTGCAGATGCACCACCACCGCGCCGAACACTGGATCGTGGTCAGCGGCACCGCCCGCGTCACCTGCGGCGACTCGGTACAACTGCTGACCGAGAACGAATCGACCTACATCCCGATCGGCATGAGCCACCGCCTGGAAAACCCGGGCAAACTGCCGCTGCACCTGATCGAGGTTCAGTCCGGCAGCTACCTCGGCGAAGACGACATCGTGCGCTTCGAGGATGTGTATCAGCGTGCCTGATGCGTAGGCCGCTGCTTCGCTTCCTGTTGGCGGCCGCGCTGCTGTGGCAGGCGGCGGCGCATGCGCAATTCGTTCCGGCGGCGAGCGGTTTGCTGCCGGCGCAGTTGGGACTGGTCATCAATGACGACGAGCCCAACAGCGTCGAGATCGGCGAGCTGTATCGCAAGGCGCGCGGCATCCCGGCCGACAACGTGGTCCACGTGCGGATTGCCGGCCGGCCGCGCAAGCTCGATCCCGAACGCTTCCACGAATTGAAGGCGCAAATCGACGCCAAGCTGGGGCCGCGCGTGCAGGCGGTACTGATGGTCTGGACGGCGCCGTACGCGGTCGACTGCAACTCCATCACGTCGGCGTACACCATGGGCTTCGACGCCGAGGTGTGCGCCAAGCCTTGCGGACCGAGCAAGCCCAATCCCTATTTCAACGCCGCCACGCGGCTGCCGTTCGCCGCCCATGGCATGCGCTTGTCGATGCTGATGCCGACCGAGTCGGTGGAGGGAGCCAAGGCATTGATCGAGCGCGGCAAGGTGAGCGGTTTTTCAACGCCCGCCGCCTCGGCCTATTATCTGAGCACCAGCCAGGCCGCGCGCAACAGCCGCGCCGCGTTCTTTCCGCGCGCCGGGCAGATTCCTTCGCGTAAACTGACCATCCAGCGCCTGTCGGCCGACTATATCGAGGACCGCAAGGACATCATGGTTTACCAAACCGGGATGGCGAAGGTGGACAAATTGGACACGCTGCAATTCCTGCCCGGCGCCCTGGCCGACCATCTGACCTCCTACGGCGGCGACTTGTTGGGCAACGGACAGATGAGCAGCCTGCGCTGGCTGGAGGCGGGCGCCACCGCCACGTACGGCACGGTCACCGAACCCTGCAACTACTGGCAAAAATTCCCCCAGCCGTCGGTGTTGCTCAAGCACTATCTGGAAGGCGCCACCGCCATCGAGGCGTATTGGCGCAGCGTGGCGTGGCCGGCGCAAGGTGTATTCGTCGGCGAACCGCTGGCAGCGCCTTACCGCCGCTGAAGCGTCCCGATGCGGGCGCGGGTTTCCGCCGGCGCCGGCGCGCGTGCCTTGCGGCCAAGGACGATCATCAGCGCCAGGCCCGCCAGCAGCATCGCATAGCTGGTCGGCTCCGGCACTGCCGGCGCGGTGTCGTGTTCGCGTGCTTCCGGCGCCAGCGCGCTTGGCTGGCCCAGCCAATCCGTATTCTGCGAATCCTCCCCGTGCTCCGGCAACAATAGCCCGGCCCGGCGTGGCATCGGCTGCGATGCCTGCAGGTAATCGAAGCGCACGCCATCATCCCCCTCGCTGGCCGTCAGGCTGGCAAAGATCAACGCATCGACGCGCTTCGCGCTATCGTGCGGCGCGCTTGCGGACGCCTGTTCACTCTCTTCGTCGGCGGGCTCGGCGTCGTTGAGCTGGCACATGTCGCGCACGAGCCGGTGGCGCTGGGCGGTATCGGCTGGCGCGGTCGCCGACTGTTTCTGCGGTGACTGCTGGCAGGCAAGTTCGTTGCCCGCGACGGCGGTCAGCGAAGTGCCGAGCAGGGTGATCGAAGCAAGAAGGTAGGGCAGGGTTTTAGTTTTCATGGCGTGAGTGAATACATGGCTCAGGCATGGATTGGGCCTGAAAATTAAAACAGGGAATTGTATTTGGAGAATTATTATTTCATTTAAGAAATAGTATAGCATGCAAATCGGAAATCCGGTGGTGACGCCGCGTTAGTCCGAGTGGACTAAACGCTTGTCATCAAGTCGTCATGCCTGCAAGCTAATATGAAAGTTGCAATGTTTGCAGACATGTTGACAACAAGCGCCGGCGCCTCCTCGACTGCCGGTCACCACCAGGAATTTCCATGAAAAAAATCGCTCTCTTGCCGACCGCCCAGGCTGCCGCCACGCCGGGCCGGCGCACCGTTCTCGCCGCCGCCTTGATGGCCGCGCTGTGCGCGCCGGCCTACGCCGCCGATTCGGCGATCGTCATCAGCCAGGTGTACGGTGGCGGCGGCAACGCCGGCGCCTCGTTCAGCAACGATTTCGTCGAACTCTTCAACCGCAGCGCCAGCACCGTCGACCTGTCCAAGTGGAGCGTGCAATACGGCAGCGCCACCGGCACCACCCCCTGGCTGGTCACCAAGCTCGGCGAGGGCGTGACCTTGGCGCCGGGTAAATACCTGTTGGTCCAGCAAGCCGCCGGGACCACCCCCGGCGCGCCGGCGCTGCCGACGCCGGAAGTGACCGGCACCACCAACATGAGCGGCACCACCGGCAAGGTCGCGCTGGTCAGCAGCGAGAGCGCGCTGTCCGGCGCGGTCGCCGCCAACAGCGCCACCGTGGTCGATCTGCTCGGCTTCGGTCCGACCGCGAACTCGTTCGAAGGCGCGGCGACCGCCGTCCTGTCCAATTCCACGGCGGCGCTGCGCAAAGGCGGCGGCTGCACCGACACCGACGTCAACAGCGCCGACTTCGCCATCGGCACGCCGGTCCCGCGCAACGGTGGCACCACCGCCAACGTGTGCGCCGTCGCCGTCGCCGCCATCGTGCCGACCTGCCAGCCGACGCTGACGGTGAACCAGGGCACGGGCGGCAGCGCCGCCCTGTCGGCCACCGACGCCGACGGCGTCGTCAACGCCGCCACGATCACCTCGACCGGCGTGACCGGCATCAGCCTGGCGAACTTCCTGGCCGCCTCGGCCGCCGGTGGCGTCGCCAATGTCAGCCTCAACGTCGGCGGCAACGTCGCGGTCGGCACCTATCCGGTGGTGATCAATTTCAGCAACAACCAGGCCGAGCAGAAGAGCTGCTCGGTCAGCGTGGTGGTCAAGGGCGAGGCGGCGCTGACCCATACCATTCCGCAAATCCAGGGCGCCGGCGCGGCCAGCCCCTACGCCAACACCGAGCAAAGCACCGAAGGCGTGGTCACGCTGAAGGTCGGCTCCGGTTTCTTCATCCAGGACGAGAACGGCGACGGCAACCCGGAAACCTCCGACGGCCTGTTCGTCTACACCACCGCCGCCTATGCGGACAGCGTCGAGATCGGCGACAAGATCCTGATCACCGGCACCGTCTCCGAGTACACGCCGTCCACCGCGCCGCGCAGCTACACCGAATTGACCAACGTCAGCGGCGTGCGCAAGCTGTCCAGCGGCCACGTGGTCACCGCGACCAACATCGCCTTCCCGGTGACCGACTTCGGCCGCTACGAAGGCATGCTGGTGCGCTTCACCAGCCCGCTGACCGTGTCGCAGGTGGAATTCCTGGGCGAGCGCGGCGAGATGACGCTGTCGACCGGCCGCCTGGAAGTGCCGACCAACCGCCATCCGGCCGGTTCGCCGGAAGCGATCGCGCTGGCCCTGTCCAACGCGCAAAACCAGATCATCCTCGACGACGACATCTTCGTCACCCCGGCCACCGTCCCTTACCTGGACGACAACGGCGTGCGCCGCGCCGGCGACAGCGTCTCCGACGTGGTCGGTGTGATCGACTACGGTTCGGCCGGCAGCGGCCCGGCGTTCAAGCTGCAGCCGACCGCCGCGCCGACCTTCTCCAGCGACAACGCGCGCACCCCGGCGCCGGTCATCACGGCCGACACCGCCAACGTCGACGGCAACATCAAGATCGCCAGCGCCAACGTGCTGAACTACTTCACCGAGTTCACCAACGGCACCAATGCCGAAGGCCAGACCATCGCCGGCTGCAAACTGGGCGCCGGTACCGCCTCGCCGAGCAACTGCCGCGGCGCCGACAACATCGCCGAGTTCCAGCGCCAGGAAAACAAGATCGTCAACGAACTGAAGGCCATCAACGCCGACGTGGTCGGCCTGATGGAGATCCAGAACAACGGCGGCGACGTCGAGAAATCGGTCAAGTACCTGGTCAAGTCGCTCAACGCCGCCTACGGCGCGATCACCTATGCCTATGTGCCGGCGCCGGTCAGCGCCACCAGCACGCCGGGCACCGGCACCGACGCGATCCGCGTGGCGATGATCTACAAGCCGTCCGCGGTCAGCCTGGTCGGCAGCTCGATGTCCGACACCGACGCCGTCAACAACCGTCCGCCGATGGCGCAAACCTTCCGTGCCGCCAACGGGCAGAAGTTCTCGGTGGTGGTCAACCACCTGAAATCCAAGGGCAGCTGCCCGGCCGCCAGCAACATCAATGGCGACAAGAACGATGGCCAGGGTTGCTTCAACTCCGACCGCAAGAACCAGGCGACCCGCCTGGTCGGCACTTTTGTGCCGCAAGTGGTGGCCGCCGCCAGCGACCCGAAAGTGCTGCTGATCGGCGACTTCAACTCGCACGGTTTCGAAGATCCGATCAACCTCATCACCGCCGCCGGCTTCGTCAACCAGCTGGAGCGTTTCGTGCGCCCGCGCGGCACGCCTTACTCGTATGTGTTCGACGGCGAAAGCGGCTACCTGGACCACGCGCTGGCCAGCGCCGAGCTGAACGCGGTGGTGCATGACGCGGCCGAGTGGCATATCAACGCCGACGAATCGTCCATCATCGATTACAACCTCAACCTGGGCAGCACCAAGGTCGCCAAGCCGCAGGACCTGTACACGGCCATGCCTTACCGCGCGTCGGACCATGATCCGGTGGTGATCACGCTGAGCCTGAAAGCGTCGTACACCGACGTCACCGCCAGCGTGCGCACGCTGGGCTCGGGCCTGGCGCTGAACCGCCTGACCGGCCGCTACACCGGCACCTTGACCGTCACCAACAGCGGCGCCGGCGCCATCACCGGCCCGCTGCAGGTCGCGCTGAACGGCCTGGCCGGCGGCATCACGCTGGTCAACGCCACCAGCACCCAGAACGGCGCGCCGTACATCACGGTGCCCGGCGGCCTGGCGCCCGGCGCCTCGGTCACCTTACCGCTGACCTTCAGCAAAACCGGCACGGCCAACATCAGCTACACGGCTAAAATTTACAGCGGCACTTTCTAAGCAAGGATCCATCATGTTCATCAATAAAAACTCCCTTTCCCTGCGCCGCATGCTGTTGGCGCTGGCGTTGAGCGCCTGCGCCGGCCTGGCCGCCGCCGACACGACCTACCACGTCGAGCTCGACACAACCGGCTTCGGCAGCAACGGCTGGATCGACCTGCAGTTCAATCCTGGCAGCGCCGGCAACAGCGCCGCCGCCACGGTGGGTCTGAGCGGCTTCACCGGCTTCGACGCAAGCATCGCGGCCGACATGACCGACTCCGTCACCGGTTCGCTGGCCGGCGGTTACAGCATCGCCAACACCTATGACAGCAACGACCTGTTCCACGCCGTGAACTTCGGCGGCACGGTCGGCTTCAACGTCACCTTCAGCGGCGCCGCCGATCCGTCGGCGCAGGTCTGGGGCTCGCTGTTCACGGTGGCGCTGATGGACGCCGGCCAGACGGCCTTTCTGGGCAACTACGGCGCGGACGGTTTCAGCCTGCTGCAGCTGAGCTGGACCCCGGCCGCCACCGTCGGCGGCCAGGGCGTGGTCGGCAGCGAGATCTACGATACCGCCGCCGTCAGCGTCAGCGCGGTGCCGGAACCGTCGACCTGGTTGATGCTGGCTGCCGGCCTCGGCCTGGTCGGCTGGTCGCGCCGCCGCGTCGCCGGTTAAACGACGGGGCGGCGACGCCCCATCCATTGCAACGACAGATTGATGCCTTGCAGCAATCTGTCGTTTTTTTATGACTGGCAAAAAAACCGCTAGTCAGTTGCAAATCACGGGGATGAAGGAAAGCGGCACAGCGGCGGCCGTATATAGTCGCGAAAAATATAAATATTTCATGGAAATCATATTAGTAATGCCAGATTGCTTGTTGCATAGTGGATTGCACCGCTTCAACCGATCAAGACGTTACAAGAGATTGCCATGTTCGCCGCCCATATCCTTGTCATCGAAACCGAGCCCGCGATCCAGGAGCTCATCGCCCTGAACCTCGGCATGGCCGGCCACACCGTCAGCCGCGCCGGCGACGCCGAAAGCGCCTTGCTGATGCTGGAGGACGGCCTGCCCGACATGATTTTGCTGGACTGGACCTTGCCGGGCCAGTCCGGGCTGTCGCTGATCCGCCGCCTGCGCGCCCAGCACTCCACCCGCGACTTGCCGATCATCATGGTCACCGCCCGGTGCGGCGAGCCGGACAAGATCATGGCGCTGGAAAGCGGCGCCGACGATTACATGACCAAACCCTTCAGTCCGCGCGAAATGGCCGCCCGTGTCGCCGCCGTGCTGCGCCGCCAGCCGCGCGCCGCCCATGCCGGCGCCGACGCGCCGGTGCAACTGGCCGGCCTGCGGCTCGATCCCGGCACCCAGCGCGTCACCGCCGACGCGCGCGAGCTGGCGCTGGGCCGGGTGGAGTTCAAGCTGTTGAATTTCCTGATGAGCCACCCGGAGCGCGTGCATACCCGCGCCCAGCTGCTCGACCAGGTCTGGGGCCGCGCCGTCTACCTCGACGAGCGCACCGTCGACACCCACGTCGGCCGCCTGCGCAGCGCGCTGCAGCCCAGCGGCTATCAGCAACGCATCGAAACCGTGCGCGGCAGCGGTTACCGCTTCACCGGCGCGCCGGGATGACGATGGAGCAGTTGGTCATCTTGAGCAAGCTGGAGCAGGAATACCTGCTGCACGCGATCGAAGCCGCCATCCCGCTGCGCGACGCGCGCCAGTTCCGCCTGTGGACGCAGGGCCCGTTGCAAGCCTTGCTGCCGCATCAAGTCATGGTGTGCCTGCAGTTCGGCGAGCACGACGAGCTGCGGCATATCGAGTGCGCGCACAGCATGGTGCTGGACGCCGGCGTCCACAACCGTCTCGCCAACCGCGACGATGGCCTGGCCCTGCGCCTGGCCCGCCATTGCGGCGGCGAGGCCGAGCCGGCGCTGGCGCCGTTCCTGGGCGAGTTGCGCGAACTGGGCATGGAGAATCTGTTGATCCGTGGCACAGAACGCTTGCCGGGCGGCGCCACCTTCTTCGTCCTGTTCGGCCTGCCGCACCGGCCACGCCCTCGCCACGCGTATTTCCTCGAACTGCTGCTGCCGTATCTGCACATGGGCTTGCAACGCGTGGGCGGCAGCCAGGCGCGCACGCGCGCCGCCGCGCTGGCGCGCCCGGTCAGCGCGCGCGAGGCGGAGATCCTGCACTGGGTGCGCGAAGGCAAGAGCAACGAGGAAATCGGCCTGATCCTCGGCATCAGCGGCCTGACCGTAAAGAACCATCTGCAGCGCCTGTACCGGTTGCTGGGCGTGTCCAACCGCGCCCATGCGATCGCGCGCGGCATGGCGCTGCAACTATTTGATCGTCCGACACAAATGCTGGCGCGCGCCGCATAAAAAGATTGTCGTAGTAGCAAACCGCATGGTAGCCTCATAGCTTCTTGGAAGTGGCGTCACGCAAAGGAGTTGCAGGGATGGAAGTCGTAAAGAAACATCGTAAAATCGCGGTCCGCAATCCGGCCGGTTTTACCTTGCTGGAGCTGTTGGTCGTGATCGTGATCATCGGTTTGCTGGCGGCGTATGTCGGTCCCAAATATTTCGCCCAACTGGGCAAATCGGAAGTGACGATCGCCAAGGCGCAGATCGAAGCGTTCGAGAAATCGCTGGACACTTTCCGGCTCGACGTCGGCCGTTATCCGACCACCGAGGAAGGCCTGGCCGCGCTGCTGGTCGCGCCGCCGACCGCCGGCGCCAAGTGGAACGGCCCGTACCTGAAGAAGGCGGTGCCGCCCGATCCGTGGGGCCACGCCTACCAGTACAAGGCGCCGGGCAGCAAGGCGGAATTCGAAATCACCTCGCTGGGCCGCAACGGCGTCGCCGGCGGCGAAGGCGAAGACGCCGACATCAGCTCGCAATAAGCTTCCCAGAGTCTCCCCACTATGCAGTTCGATGTCCGTACCTTGTCGGCCGATATGGTCATCTCCCATCTAACGATCGATGGCCGCGATGAGGCCGACGCGCGCCGTCAGGTCGAGGCGCGCGGGCTGTTCGTCAGTTCGATCGCGCCGGCCGGCGGCGGCCTCGGCCTGCGTCGCGGCAAGGCGCGCGGCAAGGGCCTGTCGCTGGTGCTGTTCAGCCAGGAGCTGCTGGCGCTGCTGACCGCCGGCCTGGGTATCGTCGAAGGGCTGGAAGCCTTGCTGGAAAAGGAAAGCGGCCCGGCCACGCGCAGCGTGCTGGAACGCCTGCTGGCCGGCCTGCGCGAAGGCCAGCGCTTCTCCGCCGTGCTGGCGGAGCAGCCGGAACTGTTCCCGCCGCTGTACATCGGCATCGTCAAGGCGGCCGAGGGCACCTCGGACCTGCCGCGCTCTTTGTCCCGTTTCATCGACTACCAGCAGCGCATCGACGTGGTGCGCGCCAAGCTGGTCTCGGCCGCGATCTATCCGTGCATCCTGCTGCTGGTCGGCGGCGGCGTCAGCATGTTCCTGATCGGCTACGTGGTGCCGCGCTTCGCCGAGGTGTACCAGGGCGCCGGCCGCAACCTGCCGTGGCTGTCGCAGCAGATGCTCAACTGGGGCCAGTTCGCCGGCGCCCATCCGACCCTGCTGTTGGGCGGCATCGCCACGGTGCTGGCGGCGCTGGTGCTGGGCGTGCGGCACGCGCTGGCCAACGGCGGCATCGGCCGCCTGCTGGGTCGTCTGCCCGGCATCGGCGAGCGGGTGCGCATCTATGAACTGTCGCGGCTCTACCTGACGCTGGGTATGCTCAGCGAAGGCGGCATCACCATCGTGCACGCGATCGAGACGGTGCAGGGCATGGTCTCGGCCGGCATCCGCCGCAACCTGCAGGCGGCGCGCGGCGCGATCGAATCGGGCCTGCCGCTGTCGACCGCGTTCGAGGCCAATCAACTGACCACGCCGATCTCGCTGCGCATGCTGCGCGTCGGCGAGCGCACCGGCGACATGGGGCCGATGCTGACCCAGTCGGCGGCGTTCTACGACGGCGAAATCAGCCGCTGGATCGAACGCTTCACGCGCACCTTCGAACCGCTGCTGATGGCCGCCATCGGCCTGGTGGTCGGCGCCATCGTGGTGCTGCTGTATATGCCGATCTTCGATCTGGCGGGAGACATGTCATGACGGCCCTGGACACCACGCTGCTGGCGCGCGCGCGCCATCTGCGCCAGCAATCGAAGCGCACGCTGGTCGAGGAGCTGGAAACGCTGACCGGCACCGAGCCGCGCCTGCTGGTGCGCTCGCTGGCGCAGCCGTTCGGCATGGCGGTGCTGGAGACGATCGACATGCTGGCCTTCACCCCGGCCTTCGATCTGCTGCCGCTGTCGCAGGCGATGGCGCGCCATTGCGTGCTGCTGCGCGGGCACGACGGCATGGTGGTGGGCGTGATCGCCGATCCCTTCGACCTCGATCTGCAGACCTGGCTCGGCACGCAGGCGCGCGCCACGCCGCACGCGCCGCTGCAAACCCGGCTCGCTTTGCAGGCCGACATCCAGGCCTATCTGTCCAAGCAGGAGGAATCGGCGCGCGCCACCGACACGCTGCTGCCCGGCGCTAGCGAAGGCCGGCGCGACGGCAAGACGGCGGCGGTGCTGTCGTTCGCCTCGGTGTCGGAGGCGGCCAGTCCCGCCGTCCGCCTGGTCAACTCGACCCTGTACGACGCGCTCAAGGCCGGCGCCTCCGACATCCACCTGGAAAGCACGGCCGGCGGGCTGGCGGTCAAATACCGGGTCGACGGCGTGCTCGATCACGCCACCGCCGTCAACGGCATCGACGTCGCGGAGCAGATCATCTCGCGCCTGAAGGTGCTGGCGGAACTCGACATCGCCGAACGCCGCGTGCCGCAGGACGGCAGCTTCCGCGTCGAAGCGAATGCGCGCGAGATCGACCTGCGCGTCTCCATCATGCCGAGCATCCACGGCGAGGACGCGGTGATCCGTATCCTCGACAAGCGCGCCATGATCGAAGCCTACGGCTCGCTGACGCTGGAGGCGCTGGGCTTCGACGCGCCGTCGCTGGCGACGCTGCGGGTGCTGGCGCAGGAAGCGTACGGCATGCTGCTGGTGACCGGACCGACCGGCTCCGGCAAGACCACCACCTTATACGCGGCGCTGACCGAGATCCACAACGGCCGCGAGAAGATCATCACCATCGAAGACCCGGTCGAATATCAGCTGCCCGGCATCCTGCAAATCCCGGTCAACGAAAAAAAGGGCCTGACCTTCGCCAAGGGCCTGCGTTCGATCCTGCGCCACGATCCGGACAAGATCATGGTCGGCGAGATCCGCGACCGCGAGACGGCGGAAATCGCGGTGCAGTCGGCGTTGACCGGCCACCTGGTGCTGACCACCGTGCACGCCAACAACGTGTTCGACGTGTTCGGCCGCTTCACCCACATGGGCATCGACCCGTATGCCTTCGTCTCGGCGCTGAACGGCATCTGGGCGCAGCGGCTGGTGCGCATCAACTGCCCGCACTGCGCCACGGAGTACACGCCGGACGACCACGAGCTGGCCAGCGTCGGCCTGGCCCGCTCCGACGTCTACGACTACCGCTTCATGCAGGGCAAGGGCTGCGGCGATTGCCGCGGCACCGGCTACAAGGGCCGCCGCTCGATCGCCGAGATCCTGACCCTGAACGACGAGATCCGCGAACTGATCGTCGACAAGCGGCCGATCCGCCAGATCAAGCAGGCGGCCTACGAAAACGGCACGCGCAGCCTGCGCCTGGCGGCGCTGGAACTGGTCAAGCGCGGCGGCACCACGCTGACCGAAATCAAACGGGTGACCTTGCATGCGTAGAGCCATCGGACAATCGCTGCGCATCGACGTCGCGGCCCATGCGGTCGCGGTGCGGCGCGTCGGCCGCTGGGGCGGGGCGGCGCCGACGCAGCTGGCGGCGCAGGCCATCGCGCCGTCGGGCGAGCATCCCTTCGACGCCATCGCCAACGCCTTGCGCGCGCTGCTGGGCGAGCTCGAAGTCGGCGGCTGGCCGGTCAGCTTCACGCTGGCCGACGAGCTGACGCGCCTGTGGCGCGTGACGCCGCCGCCGGGCGCCGCCCGCATGGCGGACATGGAGGCGGCGGCCGGCCTGCGCTTCCAGTCGCTGTACGGCGAGCCGCCGTCGGCATGGCGCATCTCGGCCGACTGGAACGCGACCGAACCGTTCTTCGCCGCCGCCGTGCCGCACACCTTGCTGGCCGCGCTGCAGCTGGTGGCGCAGGAATTCAGGCTGGCCATCGTCGGCATCGCGCCGCGCTTCGTCGGCGCGTGGAACCGCAACCGGCGCGGCATCAGGCAGGGCGCGTGGTTCGGCGTGGTGCACGACAACCTGCTGACGCTGGCGGCGATCGACGCCGAGGGCGAGGGCGTGCGCGCCATCCGTCCGCTGCCGATACCGCACGGCGCCGATCAGTACTGGCTGACGCAAACGCTGCAACGCGAAGCGCTGCTGCTGGACCTGGCCGCGCCCGAGCTGCTGCAGGTATGCGGCGCGGCGCCGGCCGACTGGACCAAGCCGGCCGGCGGCGCGGCCTACATCCCGTGCGCGGCGATCGGTGGGGGAGCGGCATGAAATCCATGCACATCGACTTCGCGCCGCGCAGCCTGCGCCGCACCTTGTTCCATACCCATCCGGCGCTGCTGGCGCTGGCCGGCATCGGCTTGCTGCTGTGCGTGGGCGCGGCCTTCGGCGGCTGGCGACTGGCCGAGCAGCGGCATGAGCGCGAGCGCCAAGTGCGCCATCTGCAGGAGCGCGTGGCGGCGATGTCGGCGCGGCCTGTGGAGGTGGCGCGGGTCGCGATCCCGCCGGAGCAGGCGGTGTTCGTCAACGGCGCCGTGATGCAATTGAACCTGCCGTGGCGCGAGTTGCAGGACGCGGTGGCGGCCGCCACGCCGCGCGGCGTGGCGCTGGTGGCGATGGAGCCTGATCCGCGCAAGCAAATCCTGAAGATCACCGCCGAGACCAGGACCAGCGACGAGATGGTGGACTACGTCGCGGAGTTGAAGCAGCAGGAGTCCTTCAGCGCCGTGATACTGACGCGCCACGAAATCAACGAGCAGGATCCGAACCGGCCCTTGCGCTTCCAGCTGGAGGCGACATGGGTGGCGCGATGAACGATATCAACGCGGCGGTCCTGGCCTTGCGCGCGCGCCTGCTGCTGCAGCGCATCGGCGCGCCGGCCTGCGTCGCCATCGTCCTGTGCGCGGCCGGCGTCGCGGCGTGGGCCTGGCTGCTGCCGCAGCGCGCGGCGCAGGCGCGGTTGCTGGCCCGGCCGCTGCCGTCGCCGGCGACCTTGGTGGCGCCGCCGCCACCGCCGTCGGCCAACCAGAACCTGGCCGAGTTCTACCAGGTGCTTGGCGAGAAGCGCTACGCCGAGCAGCAGGTCAAGGTGCTGTTCGACCTGGCCGCCAAATCGAAGCTGATCCTGAGCCAGGGCGAATACAAGGCCGCCTACGACAAGGCCAGCCGCGTCAGCACCTATCAGATCATCCTGCCGGTGAAGGGACCGTACCAGTCGATCTGGCAGTTCTCGATGCAGGCGCTGGGCCAGATGCCGTTCGCTTCGCTCGACGAAGTCGGCTTCCGCCGTGAGACCATCGCCGACGCCACGGTCGAAGCGCGGCTGCGTTTCACCTTGTACCTGAAGGACGGCGAGCCATGAAGCCTTATCAGATCGCGATGGCGGTGGCGCTGGTGGGCGCGGCCGGCCTGGTGCTGTTCGGCGACAGCGCGCCGTCTTCCGATATCGCCGAACCGGTGGCGCGCGGCGCGGCCGCCAATGCGCCGACCGCCGCGCCGGCCCGCGCCGGCAAGGACGCAGTCAAACCTCAAGCCGAAGTGGCCATCCTGCGGCTGCGGCCGCGCGCCGAATTGATTGGCGAAGCCGGCGAGGCGGCGTTCGCCTCGGGCGAGGGCGTGTTCCTCGGCCAGAACTGGAATCCACCGCCGCCGCCGGCCCCGCCCGCATCCGCCGTGCTCGCGGCGCCGCCGCCGCCGATGGCGCCGCCGCTGCCGTTCGCCTACATCGGCAAGGCCGTGGCGGACGGCGCATGGGAAGTGTACCTGGCGCGCGCCGACAAGACCTACGTGGTCCGCAATCAAACCGTCATCGACGGCACCTACCGCGTGGAGCGCATCGCGCCACCGTTGATGTCCGTGACCTACCTGCCTTTGAACCAGCTACAACAGATCAACATTGGAGTATTCGACTGATGGCTAGTCATTTGAAAAACGTGAGCGTGCCGATTCTGCTGGCGGTCCTGCTCAGCGGCTGCGCCGCGCAACTGGCCTACCGCGACGGCAATGACTTGATCGCCAAGAACCAGCTCGAAGCGGGTCTGTCCAGATACCAGGAGGCGGTGGCCGCCGATCCGGGCAACGCGGAATACCGCGCGGCCTACCTGCGCGCGCGCGACCGCGCCACCCAGCGCCTGCTGGACACGGCGGAGCGCGACCAGGCAGAGGGCCGTGCCGACCAGGCGGAGCAGGGCTATCGCCGCGCGCTGGGCCTCGATCCGCAGAACGAACGCGCCCGCGCCGGCATGCGCGCGCTGGAACGCGACGAGCGCCAGACCAAGCTGATGGCCGCCGCCGCGCAACACCTGAACAAGGGCGAGTACGAACTGGCCCGGCAAAAGCTCAATGCCGTGCTGACCGAGACGCCGGCCAACGAGAAGGCGCGCGCGATGCTGCGCGAGGCGGTCGAGAAGGCCGCGCCGCCGGCGGTGGAGTCGGGCCTGGCCAAGACCTACAAGCAGCCGATCTCGATCGAGTTCCGCGACGCGCCGCTGAAGCAGGTGTTCGAAGTGATCTCGCGCCGCTCTGGCCTCAACTTCGTGTTCGACAAAGACGTCAAGACCGACCAGAAAACCACGGTGCTGCTGAAGAACAGCACCGTCGAATCGGCGATCTACTTCCTGCTGCTGACCAATCAGCTGGAGCAGCAGGTCATGGACGCCAACACCATCCTGATCTACCCCAATGTCGCGGCCAAGCTGAAGGAATACCAGGAGATGACGGTCAAGACCTTCTTCCTGGCGAACGCCGAGGCCAAGCTGGTGGCCAACACGCTGAAGACCATCCTGAAGTCGCGCGACGTGGTGGTCGACGAAAAACTCAACCTGATCATCGTGCGCGACAGCCCTGAAGCGATCCGCCTGGCCGAGCGCCTGATCAACCTGCAGGACGCGCCGGAACCGGAGGTGATGCTGGAGGTGGAGATCCTGGAGGTCAAGCGATCGCGCCTGATGGACCTGGGCGTGGTGTGGCCGACCACGCTGGGCTTCTCGCCGCTGTCCACCTCGGGCGGCACCGGCATCACGGTGCGCGACCTGAACAACCTGAACCAGCGCACCATCGGCGTCACCGGCGCGCAGTTGTCGATCAACGCCAACAAGAACGACGCCGACTCCAACCTGCTGGCCAATCCGCGCATCCGCGTGCGCAACAAGGAAAAAGCCAAGATCGTCATCGGCGACAAGCTGCCGGTGATCACCAGCACCGTGTCGTCGGGCGTGGGCGGCTTCGCCAGCGATTCGGTGACCTATGTCGACGTCGGCCTGACGCTGAACGCCGAGCCGACCATCTACCTGAACAACGAGGTGGCGATCCGCATGCAGCTGGAGGTCAGCAACCTGGTCAGCACCGTAACCACCAAGAACGGCACCACCGCCTATCAACTGGGCACGCGCCAGGCATCCACCATGCTGCAGCTGAAGGATGGCGAGAACCAGGTGCTGGCGGGCTTGATCAACAACGAGGAGCGCAATTCGTCGAACAAGATCCCGGGCTTCAGCGAACTGCCGATCATCAGCCGCTTGTTCGGGAGCCAGCGCGACGACAATCAAAAAACCGAGATCGTGCTGTCGATCACGCCGCACCTGATCCGCAATGTGCAGCGTCCGGAAGCGAATGTATCGGAGTTCTCGGCCGGTACCGAAGCGAGCTTCCGCCGCCGCCCGGACTTCACACCGCGCGCGACGGTGGCTTTGCCGCCGCCGCCGGGCGCGCTGCCAGCGTCGGTGTCCGCGCCGGTGTCCGCCCCTGCGCCGACGGCGGTGCCGCTGGCCGTGCCGTCGCCGGCCGCCACGCCATCGCCGGTGCAGGCCACGCCGCTGTCCGAAACGCAGCCGGCGCCGCTGCCGCCGACCCAGGGCGTGACCCCGCAATCGGTGCAGCCGCCGGTGCAAGACGGCCCGCCGCCGGCGCAGCAGTAAGGGCATGACAATGCGCGCGCGCGGCTTCACGCTGATCGAGTTGCTGGTGACGCTGGCCATTCTCGGCCTGCTCAGCGCGCTGGTGATCCCGACCGCGCAGGTGGTGGTGCAGCGCCGCCAGGAGCGGGACCTGCGCGACGCCTTGCACCAGATCCGCGACGGCATCGACGCCTATAAACTGGCTTACGACCAGGGCCGCATCACCAAGTCGCTGGCGGCGACCGGTTATCCCAAGACGCTGGACGTGCTGGTCGAGGGCGTGCCCGACCTGCAGAATCCCAAACACACCAAGATATTCTTCCTGCGGCGGGTGCCGCGCGACCCGTTCAACGCCGACACCTCGGCGAGCCCGGCGCAATCGTGGGGCAAGCGCAGCTACGCCAGCGAAGCCGACCAGCCGAGGGAGGGCGACGACATCTACGACGTTTACAGTCTTAGCGAGAAGAGCGGCCTGAACGGCGTGCCTTATAAAAAATGGTGACCATGAAAAGCAAGGGATTCACGCTGATCGAGCTATTGGTGGTGCTGGGTATCATTGCGCTGATGCTGACGCTGGCGGTGCCGCGCTATTTCCCAAGTATCGACAAATCCAAGGAAGTAGTGCTGGCGGACAATCTGCGCAGCGTGCGCCAGGTGATCGACCAATACTACGGCGACACCGGCCGCTATCCCGATTCTCTGGAACAATTAGTGGAGAAAAAATATCTGCGTGCGTTGCCGGTCGATCCCATCACCGACAGCAGCGCGAGCTGGATACTCGTGCCCCCGGAGGACGGCACCAAGGGCGGTGTCTATGAGATCAGAAGCGGCGCCCCCGGCAACGATCGAAGCGGCCGGCCCTATGCCGAATGGTGATGTTTAATCAGGCAAGATTTCCGATGCGGAGGAAGAGCGGGGGCTTTACTTATCTGAGCCTGATCATTCTGGTCGCCATCATCGGATTGGTAGCCGCATCGGCGCTTAAACTCGGTTCGCTGTTGCAGCGCAGCAAAGCGGAATCGGAGTTGCTTGAAATTGGTGCCGCGTTCAGCGACGCCCTGCAAAGCTATGCCGACGCCACGCCAAGCGGCCAGCCAACTCAGCCTCCTTCATTACAAGCGCTGCTGAAAGATCCCAGATTTTCCGGCACCCGGCGTCATCTGCGCAAGCTGTTCGTCGATCCGATTACCGGCAATCAACAATGGGGCGTCGTGTACCTGGGCGACAAGGTCGGCGTGCTCGCGGTGTACAGTTTGTCGGACGCCAGGCCCATCAAGATTGCTAACTTTCCAGAACGTTTCTCCGGCTTTGAGAACAAGACCCATATTTCCGAGTGGAAGTTTTCTGCGGCTGTTAAACCCAAGCCGGCAGGGGGGCAGGGCCCCGCACGATTGAATTCGGTTCCGGCTGTACCTGCGTTACAACAAATTTCGCCTTTATCTTCGGTTGGTGCGCCTTCTAACACAGAGACAGCCAGCCCATCGCCGCCGGCGCCAGCCGCGCCTTCGGAAACGTCGGAAATTCCCTCTGTGGAAGCTGTTTTGCCCGAGGAACCTGCATCAGTTGAAGAGTCAACAAACTTACCCTCCAGGAAAGATTTGAAGTGAAATATTTCTGTTAAAAAACAAAAAAATCGTCAAAATTGTTGCAGTGCAATTTTCCATTGCACAACATGAAAATAGTTATTGAAAAGAAATAAAAAATGGAATATTTACAATAGGGATCAATTTTCCTATGGTATGCTTGACAAAGCAGTACTCCTATCGACCCACAAGTGAGCGGCGCAAGCACTATCACAATTGTTATCTACATTGAGGAAATTTCCATGAAACTGAAAACTATCGTAGCAGGCGCCATGCTGGCAGCAGCGTCGTTCGCCGCATCGGCCACTAACCACGACCTGGGTACCCTGGACTCCAGCGGTCCGGACAGCTCCCCGTTCGGCTACAAGATCAGCACCGTTGGCGAGTTCAACGACTACCTGACCTTCACGCTGGATGTGGCTTCGGCAACGGCGTTCGGTACGCAACAGAACTTCACCGCGACCACCCAGATCACCGGCTTTGGCGCCGAACTGATGAATGTAACCGGTGGTACGTTCGCCCCGATCACCACGGGCTCGCAGCAAAGCCTGAGCTGGTCCGGTAGCCTGGCTGCCGGCGAGTACACCGTGCACGTCTGGGGTATCACGCCAGTTAAAAACCTGTCGTACTCGGGTACCGTGACGGCCACCCCAGTCCCAGAACCAGAAACCTACGGCATGATGCTGGGCGGCCTGGCACTGGTTGGCGCCATCGCTCGTCGCAAAGCAAAAAAAGCAGCTTAAGTTTCGCTGTTTAAATGAGAAAACCCGCCTCGGCGGGTTTTTTTACGTCCAGCGCTTTGTCCCTCAGCGCGCCATGCGCTTGAAATCGCGGAAGCGGAAGCCCATCGCCAGCAGCGCGCCGAAGTACACCACGCCGCACACGCCGATCAACGCGAACAGCGCGGCGATGCGCAGCAGCGTCTGGTGCGGCGCGGTCCAGTCGAACTGCGCCGCGCCGAACCAGGCCGTCAGGCCCATCAGCACACACGCCACCACCAGCTTGCCGAAGAACAGCGGCCAGCCCGGCTTGGCCACGTAGACGCCACGCCGGCGCAGGCCGGTGAACAGGAAGCCGGCGTTGATGCAGGCGCCCAGGCTGATCGACAGCGCCAGCCCGGCCACCGCGAGCTGCGGCACGAAAATCAGGTTCATCAGCTGGGTGGCGATCATCACGCCGATGGCGATCCGCACCGGCGTGCGGATGTCCTGTTGCGCGTAGAAGGCCGGCGCCAGCGTCTTGACCAGGATGATGCCGAGCAGGCCGACGCTGTAGGCGATCAGCGGCTCCGCCGACGCATGCGCCGCCGCCGCGCTGAATTTACCGTTCTGGAACAGCGTCGCGATCAGCGGCACCGCCAGCGTGGCCAGGCCGACCGCCGCCGGCATCGCCAGCAGGAAGGTCAGGCGCAGGCCCCAGTCCAGCAGCGACGAGTATTCCTCCTTGTCGCCGCCGACGCTGGCCTTGGACAGGCTGGGCAGCAGGATGGTGCCCAGCGCCACGCCCAGCAGCGCGGTCGGAAACTCCATCAGGCGGTCGGCATAGGTCAGGAAGGAAATGCTGCCCTCGGCCAGGTTGGAGGCGATGCTGGTGTTGATCAGCAAACTGATTTGCGCGGCGGAGACGGCGAATACCGCCGGCCCCATCTTCTTCAGCACGCGCCGCACGCCGGGATCGCGCAGGCCGGCCAGCGGATTGAGCGACAGGCGCGGCAGCATGCGGATCTTCAACAATGCCGGGACCTGGATCCCGACCTGCAGCACGCCGCCGACAAAGACCGCGATCGCCATCGCATAGATCGGCTGCTGCAGATGCTGCTGCAGGAACAGCGAGGCCAGGATCGACGAGATATTCAGCAGCACCGGCGTGAAGGCCGGGATCTTGAACTGGCTCCAGGTGTTGAGGATGCCGCCGGCCAGCGCGACGAAGGCCATGAAGGCGATGTAGGGGAACATCAGGCGCGTCATCCAGACCGCCGCGTCGAAGTCGGTCGGCTTGAGGCCGCTGGCGACCGCCATCAGCAGCAGCGGGGATGCGATAATGCCGATCGCACTGATAAAAACGGTCGACCACACCAGCGTGTTGCCGACATGGTCGGCCAGGTTGCGGGTGGCTTCCTCGCTTTGCTTGTTTTTGTACTCGGACAGGATGGGAACGAAGGCTTGCGAGAACGCGCCTTCGGCAAACAGCCTTCTTAATAGATTGGGCAATCGGAACGCGACGTTGTAGGCGTCTGTCATGCCGCCGGCGCCGAAGGCCCGGGCGATGAGGATTTCGCGTAACAGTCCGGTGATACGGGACAGCATGGTCATGCTGCTGAGGGCGGCTAGAGTTTTTAGCAAGTTCATGGGGCATGATTATAGTTGCTCCTGACGGAAAACATCGCTATAATCGCAGGCTGTACAGAATTCTGTTACGCAGACACTAATGTTTGGCAGGCAGCAGTTTGACTCATTGGTACGGCAGACGCACTGAACGCACCTGTTTGGCAAACAATAATGTTTGCAAACGCACCTTTACCCTGTTTTAGGAAATTCCATGGCAAATACCGCACAAGCGCGCAAACGCGCTCGTCAAGCAGTTAAGCAAAACGCTCACAATTCGGCTCAGCGTTCGACCCTGCGCACTGCAATCAAAGCAGTTCGCAAGGCGATCCAGGGCGGCGACAAAGCTGCTGCGACCGCAATCTTCCAATCGTCCGTGTCGAAAATCGACAGCATCGCCGACAAGAAGATCATCCACAAAAACAAGGCAGCTCGTCACAAGAGCCGTCTGGCAGCTGCCCTGAAGGCACTGTCCGCTTAATTCCCTCACCGGGATTCAAGCAAGAACCCGCTCCGGCTTCGGCCGGCGCGGGTTTTTTCGCATGTGCGCGCCGTATTTTTAGTTGCCGAGGTCCTTGGGCGCAACCTCCATCCATTCGCCCGGCATCAGCGGATGCGTGGCCAGTGAGATCCGGCCGATGGCGCTGCGCACCAGCCGCAGCGTCGGCAGGCCGACCGCCGCCGTCATGCGCCGCACCTGGCGGTTCTTGCCTTCCTGGAGCGTGATCGCCAGCCAGCTGGTCGGTTGCTCGGCGCGCTGGCGGATCGGCGGATTGCGCGGCCACAGCCACTCCGGCTCGGCGATCCGCACCGCCTGGCAAGGCTTGGTGACGAAATCGCCCAGATCGATCGGCGCCTGCAGCTTCGCCAGGCTGGCCGCGTCCGGCACGCCGTCCACCTGCACCAGATAGATCTTGGCTTCCTTGTGGTCCGGGTGGGCGATGGCGTGCTGCAGCTTGCCGTCGTCGGTCAGCAGCATCAGGCCCTCGCTGTCGGCGTCGAGGCGGCCGGCGGGGTAGATGTTCGGGATCTTCAGATAGTCGGCCAGCGTGGCCTTGTCGTCCTGCGGCGAGAACTGGCACAGCACTTGAAAAGGTTTATTGAATAGTATCAGGGGCATGCTTATGTTCAGGTGAAATTGGTGTAGGCTTACAAGCCCAGTTCGTGCATAATGTATCAAAAGCATGTCTTATGTCTTATATAAGACCAGAGTCTACCTCGGAGAATCACGATGTTCCAACATATCAAAGTACCCGCCGACGGCCAGAAAATCACCGTCAACGCCGATTTTTCCCTGAATGTACCAGATAACCCGATCATTCCCTATATCGAGGGCGACGGCACCGGGATCGACGTCACTCCGGTGATGCTCAAGGTGGTCGACGCGGCGGTGGCGAAATCCTACGGCGGCAAGCGCAAGATCCACTGGATGGAGATCTACGCCGGCGAGAAATCGACCCAGGTCTATGGTCCCGACGTGTGGCTGCCGGAGGAAACGCTGAGCGCGGTGAAGGACTACGTGGTCTCGATCAAGGGCCCGCTGACGACGCCGGTGGGCGGCGGCATCCGCTCGCTGAACGTGGCGCTGCGCCAGCAGCTGGACCTGTACGTCTGCCTGCGTCCGGTGCGCTACTTCACCGGCGTGCCGTCGCCGCTGAAGGAACCGGAAAAGACCCAGATGGTCATCTTCCGCGAGAACTCGGAGGACATCTATGCCGGCATCGAATACGCGCAGGGTTCGGACGGCGCCAGGAAGCTGATCGATTTCCTGGTCAAGGAAATGGGCGTGACCAAGATCCGCTTCCCGGAGACGTCGGGGCTGGGCATCAAGCCGGTGTCGATCGAGGGCACGCAGCGGCTGGTGCGCAAGGCGATCCAGTACGCCATCGACAACGACAAGCCGTCGGTGACCATCGTCCACAAGGGCAACATCATGAAGTACACCGAGGGCGGTTTCCGCGACTGGGCGTACGAGCTGGCGCAAAAGGAATTCGGCGCCGAGCTGATCGACGGCGGTCCGTGGTGCAAGTTCAAGAATCCGAAGACCGGGCGCGACATCACGATCAAGGATTCGATCGCCGACGCCTTCCTGCAGCAGATCCTGATGCGTCCGGTGGAATACAGCGTCATCGCCACGCTGAACCTGAACGGCGATTACATTTCGGACGCGCTGGCGGCGCAGGTGGGCGGCATCGGCATCGCGCCGGGCGCCAACATGTCGGACTCGGTGGCGATGTTCGAAGCGACGCACGGCACCGCGCCGAAGTACGCCGGCAAGGACTACGTCAATCCGGGTTCGCTGATTTTGTCGGCGGAAATGATGCTGCGCCACATGGGCTGGACCGAAGCGGCCGACCTGATCATCAAGGCGATGGAAAAATCGATCGACTCGAAACGCGTCACCTACGACTTCGCGCGGCTGATGGACAGCGCCACGCAAGTCTCCTGCTCCGGCTTCGGCGAAGTGATGGTCGAACAGATGCAATAAGCAAAAAGGCGGGGTCAGTTCCGGCATCGTGCCACGAGCTGATGCGTAAGCCTGCCGGATGCTGAGCTAGATCAGTATCCGGCGCCCTGGCGGGGCTAAGGTGAAGTGATGACACGTCCACTCCGCCTAGAATTTCCCGGTGCGCTATATCACGTGACCTCGCGTGGCGATCACAGCGAGGCGATATATCGCGACGAGACGGATCGCCTGATCTGGCTCGACATCATGAGGCGCGTCTGCAAGCGCTTCAACTTCGTCATTCATGCGTTTTGCCAGATGACGAATCACTACCATGTGCTGATCGAAACCGTGGAGGGCAATCTGTCGCAAGGGATGCGCCAGCTAAACGGTCTGTACACGCAGCACTTCAATCGCCGGCATCATCTTGTCGGCCATCTGTTCCAGGGGCGCTATAAGGCCATCCTGATTCAAAAAGAGCGCCACCTGCTGGAGCTGTCGCGTTAAGTCGTCTTGAACCCGCTGCGGGCCCGCATGGTCGATGCATTGGATCAGTGGCCATGGAGTAGTCACCACTACGCCACGGGCGCGTACGACGCCCCTGAATGGCTGGAAACGGATTGGCTGCTAGCGCACTTCGGGCCGACGCGCAGCCAAGCCGTGCAGCGCTACCAACGCTTTGTCATGCGTTGTCGCTGGGCGAGTATCGAGATCAATTCACCGATCGCGATCAGGCGATGGCTTGCGCCTATTTTTCGACACTCTATACGATGGCGGAGATTGGAGAGTTCTTTGGCGTCTCGCTCAGATCCGTCAACCGGGCGGTGCGGAAGTTCGAAGAAAATTCCTGATTTGGCACGTTGCCGGAACTGACCCCGGTGTTGTATTTTCGCCCGGAGCCGGGACGAAAAAAAACCTCGCAGTGCGAGGTTTTTTACATCGGGTGCTGAATTTAAGCAGCTTGGATGTTGGAAGCTTGCTTGCCTTTAGGGCCTTGCGTGACTTCGAATTGAACTTTTTGACCTTCTTTGAGGGTCTTGAAACCGTTCATGTTGATTGCGGAGAAGTGAGCGAACAAATCCTCGCCGCCGTCATCTGGAGTGATGAAGCCAAAACCTTTGGAATCATTGAACCACTTAACTGTACCTGTTGCCATAAAAAGAACTTTCAAAATTAAAACGGATCACACGAGCCATAAAAGCAAGAAGCTTCTTGCCCCCTCCTCACGCCTCACTTCTTATCAACATGTACATTTCTGCACGCAGCCGATAACGCATTGTTAGCGGACCAATTTTGAAAGTCAAGCAGATTTGTATGCATTTTGCTACTTTTAACGCGATTGGTGGAAATGCAACTCTTGATTTCACGGAATAGGGCTCCATCTGCGACAAGTCCGGAAAGCGCGTAATATGGAAAACAATTGGATGTGCATGGTGAAATGCACATTGCATCAACCCCGAAAGCATTAGAATATAAGCGTATGGCAACCAAGCATGACACCGAAACCCTCTTGGAGCGGCAAACGCTGAAGCCGCCACCCCTGTACCAGGTGGCGCTTCTCAATGATGACTACACCCCGATGGAATTCGTGGTCGCCATCATCCAGGAGTATTTCAACAAAGACCGTGAAACAGCCACGCAAATTATGCTCAGTGTGCATCGCTATGGCAAAGGAGTGTGCGGCGTGTTCTCAAAAGATATAGCCTGTACCAAAGTGGAGTTCGTTTTAACGCATGCGCGCAAGGCGGGGCATCCCCTGCAGTGCGTGATGGAGGAAGTATGATTGCGCAGGAATTAGAAGTAAGTTTGCACATGGCGTTTGTCGAAGCGCGACAGGCACGGCACGAATTCATCACGGTGGAGCATTTGCTGCTGGCCTTGCTGGACAACCCTTCGGCTGCCGAAGTGTTGCGCGCATGCGCCGTCAACATTGAAGATCTGCGCAAAACCCTGACCAATTTTATTGGCGATAACACCCCGACCGTGCCCGGCACGGGCGAGGTGGATACCCAGCCGACGCTAGGCTTCCAGCGCGTGATTCAGCGCGCCATCATGCACGTACAGTCCGCTTCCAACGGCAAGAAGGAAGTGACGGGCGCCAACGTGCTGGTGGCCATCTTCGGCGAAAAAGACTCGCACGCGGTCTACTACCTGCACCAGCAGGGCGTGACCCGCCTCGACGTGGTCAACTTCATTTCGCACGGCGTGCGCAAGGACCAGCAGACCGATGCCGCCAAGGCCTCGGAAGGCGTGGAGGAAGGCGCTCCGGGCGGCGAAGGCCAGACCAAGGAAAGTCCGCTCGACCAGTTCACGCAGAATCTGAACAAGTCCGCCGCCGAAGGCAAGATCGATCCGCTGATCGGCCGCGAAGACGAAGTCGACCGCGTGATCCAGATCCTGTGCCGTCGCCGCAAGAACAACCCGCTGCTGGTGGGTGAGGCCGGCGTGGGCAAGACCGCGATCGCCGAAGGCCTGGCCTACCGCATCACCCAGGGCGACGTCCCGGAAATCCTGCAGAACGCCGTGGTGTTCTCGCTGGACATGGGCGCGCTGCTGGCCGGCACCAAGTATCGCGGCGATTTCGAGCAGCGCCTGAAGGCGGTCCTGAAGCAACTCAAGGACAACCCGAACGGCATCCTGTTCATCGACGAGATCCACACCATCATCGGCGCCGGTTCGGCGTCGGGCGGCACGCTGGACGCGTCCAACCTGCTGAAACCGGCGTTGGCCAACGGCCAGCTGAAGTGCATCGGTGCGACCACCTACACCGAGTTCCGCGGCGTGTTCGAAAAAGACCACGCGCTGAGCCGCCGTTTCCAGAAGGTCGACGTCAACGAGCCGACCGTCGAACAGACGGTGCAGATCCTGCGCGGCCTGAAGTCGCGCTTCGAAGAGCACCACGGCGTCAAGTATTCGGCGTCGGCGCTGTCGACCGCGGCTGAGCTGGCGGCTCGCTTCATCAACGACCGTCACCTGCCCGACAAGGCGATCGACGTCATCGACGAAGCCGGTGCGGCGCAACGCATCCTGCCGAAGTCGAAGCAGAAGAAAACCATCGGCAAGGCCGAGATCGAGGACATCATCGCCAAGATCGCGCGCATCCCGCCGCAGACCGTCAACCAGGACGACCGCAGCAAGCTGCAAACCATCGACCGCGACCTGCGCAACGTGGTGTTCGGCCAGGATCCGGCGATCGACGCCCTGGCGTCGGCGATCAAGATGGCGCGCGCCGGCCTGGGCAAGACCGACAAGCCGATCGGCTCCTTCCTGTTCTCCGGTCCGACCGGCGTCGGCAAGACCGAGGTGGCGAAGCAGCTGGCCTTCATCATGGGCATCGAGCTGATTCGTTTCGACATGTCCGAGTACATGGAGCGTCACGCCGTGTCGCGCCTGATCGGCGCGCCGCCGGGCTACGTCGGTTTCGACCAGGGTGGCCTGCTGACCGAAGCCATCACCAAGAAACCGCACGCGGTGCTGCTGCTGGATGAAATTGAAAAAGCCCACCCGGACATTTTCAACATCCTGCTGCAAGTGATGGACCACGGCACGCTGACCGACAACAACGGACGCAAGGCCGACTTCCGCAACGTGATCATCATCATGACCACCAACGCGGGCGCCGAGAGCTTGCAGAAGACGTCGATCGGTTTCACCAACTCGAAAGAGGCGGGCGACGAGATGGCCGACATCAAGCGCATGTTCACGCCGGAGTTCCGCAACCGTCTGGACGCGACCATCAGCTTCCGCGCGCTGAACGAGGACGTCATCCTGCGCGTGGTCGACAAGTTCCTGATGCAGCTGGAAGAGCAGCTGCACGAGAAGAAAGTCGAAGCCATCTTCACCGAGAAACTGCGCAAGTTCCTCAGCAAGAAAGGTTTCGACCCGTTGATGGGCGCGCGGCCGATGTCGCGCCTGATCCAGGACATGATCCGCAAGGCGCTGGCCGACGAGCTGCTGTTCGGTCGCTTGGTCACCGGCGGCAAGGTGACCGTGGATCTGGACGACAAGGACGTGGTCAAGCTGGACTTCCCGGAACCGCCCGACGCGGCGCCGACCACCCCGCCGGAGACCGTCGAGGTCGAGTAAGCCCGGCAGGGACACGGAAAACCGCTCTTCGGAGCGGTTTTTTTTCGTCAAGTAACGGCATGTAAATATCCGCCGGCTTTGTATCGGAGTTGTTACTAAGCCAAGGTTTACATCCGCCGCCGCATCGCCGATGATGTATTTTTCTAGCACGCCCCTGAATCGGCGTAGCTCCCAGCCCGCGCCTTCCCATGGACGCGGGTTTTTTTTGCCTGTTGGGCATCAAGCTGTGCCAGAATCGCTGTTCTATTCGACAACTTTCCGGGCCCGTCCATGATCTCATTCCGCGTCCTCCCGCTTGCCCTCATGTTGATGACCGCCACCGCGCCGGCGCTGGCGTTGCCGAACACCAGCGACACCCGGATGCTGACCGAACCCGCGCTGTCGGCGCGCCACCTGGCCTTCATCTACGCCGGCGACGTGTGGCTGGCCAACCCCGACGGCAGCGCGCCGCGCCGCCTCACCGCCGATCCCGGCGAAAAGTCGAACCCGGTGTTTTCGCCGGACGGCAAGTTGCTGGCCTACAGCGCCCAGGTGGACGGCAACATCGATGTCTATCTGCTGCCGGTCGAAGGCGGCGTGCCGAAGCGCCTGACCTGGCATCCGGGCGCGGACCTGGCGCAGGGCTTCACGCCGGACGGCAAGGCGGTGATGTTCACCTCGCCGCGCGCGGCCTTCAACAACCGCTTCCGCAAGCTGTTCACGGTGCCGGTGGCAGGCGGCGTGGAGACCGAGCTGGAGGTCCCGAACGCCGCGCGCGCGACCTGGTCGCCGGACGGCAAGCAGATCGCCTACAACCCGTTCTCGCCGGCCTTCATGCAGTGGAAGCACTATCGCGGCGGCACCAACTCCATCCTGTGGCTGTTCGATCGCGGCGACAAATCGGTGCAGCGCATTCCGCAGCCGGCCACGCATGCCAACGACGTCGATCCGATCTGGATCGGCGACACCGTCTACTTCCGCTCCGACCGCGACGGCGAATTCAATCTATACGCCTACGACGTCAAGACCAGGGCGGTGCGCGCGCTGACCAGGCACACCGACTTCCCTGTGCTGAACGCGGCGGCATCCGGCGACGGCATCGTCTACGAGCAGGCCGGCTATCTGCACGCGCTGGACCTGCGCAGCGGCCAGGCGCGCAAGCTGACCATCGGCGTCAACAGCGATCTGGGTCTGTCGCGCCCGCGCTGGGTCAGTGGCGCCAAGTACATCCGCAACGCCGCGATCTCGCCGTCCGGCGCGCGCGTGGCGTACGAGTTCCGCGGCGAGATCGTCACCATCCCCGCAGACAAAGGCGATGTGCGCAACCTGACGCAAACCTCGGCGGCGCATGAGCGCTCGCCGGCATGGTCGCCCGATGGCCGCTCGGTGGCCTACTTCTCCGACGAATCCGGCGAGTACATGCTGCATATCCGCGCCCAGGACGGCAAGAGCGAGCCGCGCAAATTCAAGCTGACCGGCGCCGGCTTCTACGACAACCCGGTCTGGTCGCCGGACAGCAAGAAGATCGCCTACACCGACAACGCCTGGACGCTGTACGTGCTGGACGTGGCCAGCGGCGCGGTCAAGAAGATCGCCTCCGAGCCGCTGTACGGCGTGAACAAAACGCTGAAGGCCGCCTGGGCGCCGGACTCGCGCTGGATCGCCTACGCGCTCAACGCCATGACCTACACGCGCAGCGCCTACATCTACTCGCTGGAGCAGAACAAATCCTGGCCGGTCACGGATGGCTTGTCGGACGTGGTCAACCCGGTGTTCGACAAGAGCGGCAAATACTTGTACTTCTTCGCCTCGACCAACGCGGGGCCGAGCAACAACTGGTTCTCGCAGCAGAACGAGGACAACCGCGTCACGCGCACCATCTGGATGGCGACCTTGCGGCGCGACCTGCCGTCGCCGCTGATCAAGGAGAGCGACGAGGAGAAGGGCGCGCCGGCGACGCAGCCGGCCAAGGCCGAAGCCAAAGCCGATGCCAAGGCCGACGCGCCGCCCAAAATCGACCCCAAGACCGGTCGCGACGATCCAAAGGTGACGGTGGCGCCAGTCGCGCCGATCGCCATCGACTTCGACGGCATCGACACCCGCATCGTCGATCTGCCGATACCTGCGGCCTCGCTGTCCGACCTGGAGGCCGGCGAGGAGGGCAAGATCTTCTTCCTGCGCGAGACCGACGGCAAGAAGGCCATCCAGCGCTTCGACCTGAAGGACCGCAAGGCCGAGACGCTGCTGCCCGAGGCGGACGAATTCGAAGTCTCGGCCGACGGCAAGAAGCTGTTGTACCGCCTGAAGGAAGCCTGGTCCATGGGCAGCGCCGGCGCCAAGACGCTGACGCCGGGCGAAGGCAAGATCAAAATCGAAGCCATTGAAGTGCGCGCCGAACCGCGCGCCGAGTGGGCGCAGATCTTCAACGAAGTCTGGCGCATCAACCGCGACTACTTCTACGACCCCGGCATGCACGGCGCCGACTGGAACAAGATGCGCGCCAAGTACGCGCAGTTCCTGCCGGAGCTGTCCAGCCGCGCCGATCTGAATCGGCTGGTGCAATGGCTGTGCAGTGAACTCGGCGTCGGCCACCATCGCGGCGGTGGCGGCGACTACTTCACCGACGCCAAGCCGGTGCCGGTAGGCCTGCTCGGCGCTGACTATGAGGTCAGCGAAGGCCGTTACCGCTTCAAGAAAGTCTACGGCGGCTTGAACTGGAACCCGGCGCTGCGCGCGCCGTTGACGGAGCCGGGCCTGAACGTCAAGGCCGGCGAGTACCTGCTGGCGGTGGACGGCCGCGCGCTGCTGGCGCCGACCAATTTGTACAGCGCTTTCGAGAACACCGCCAACAAGGCGATCGACATCACCGTCGGCCCCAACGCGGACGGCAGCAAATCGCGCACCATCACCGTGGTGCCGGTGGCGATGGAGGACGCGCTGCGCAACCGCGATTGGATCGAGGGGAATATGCGCAAGGTGAACGCCGCCACCGGCGGCCGCGTCGCCTACGTCTACGTGCCCAACACCGCGACCCTGGGCCACACCTACTTCAAGCGCTACTTCTTCCCGCAAGCCGACAAGGACGCGGTCATCATCGACGAGCGCTTCAACGGCGGCGGCAGCGTCGCCGACTACTATCTGGAGATCCTGCAGAAGAAGGAGATCGCCTGGTGGACCATGCGCTACGGCGCCGACATGAAGACGCCGTCGGCCTCGATCCAGGGCCCGCGCGCGATGCTGATCGATGAGACGGCCGGTTCGGGCGGCGACCTGCTGCCGTGGATGTTCCGCAAAAACCAAATGGGCCCGCTGATCGGCAAGCGCACCTGGGGTGGTCTGGTCGGCGTGCTCGGTTTCCCGACGCTGATGGACGGCGGCTTCATCACCGCGCCCAACCTGGCCTTCTGGACCCGCGACGGCGGCTGGGGCGTGGAGAACGAAGGCGTGGCGCCGGATATCGAGATCGACCAGAACCCGGCCGACGTCATCGCCGGCCGCGACCCGCAGCTGGAAAAAGCGATCGAGGTGATCAAGGCGGAATTGGCGAAGAATCCGCCGGTGCGTCCGGCCCGTCCGGCGTTCCCGATCAAGGCCAAATAAACGCGGTGTCCGGAAGTGAACAGCGCCGGCGTTCACTTCCGGACAATGCACCGCGGCGCAGTCGGCGCGCGCGGCGCGGCATGCAATGGCACGGATGTTGCACTAACAGGAGATCGACCCTGACGGACATGCCCACATGAAAATAAGAGACTTGCGCATCGGCTGGCGCACCCTGATCCAGGAACCCGCGTACACGCTGGCGGTGGTGCTGGGTCTCGGCATCGGCCTGGCCGCGTGCCTGCTGCTGCTTGGCTTCGTGCGTTATTCGATGGAATACGACACCCACGTGCCGCAGGTGGACCATGTCTACGTCGTCAAGCACCACTTCAACGTCGAACCGGCGTCGCCGCTGTTCGAACTGGCGCCGATGTTCCTGCGCGAGACCGCATTGAAGATACCCGGCGTGGTCGATGTCACCAGCTACATCCCATCGCGGCCGGACATCACGCCGCTGACGGTGCGTGTCGATCGCGGCCTGATGACGGTGCGCGGCCTGATCGTGCTGCCGGGCTTCCCGTCCATGCTCGGCCTGCGCGCGGCACAAGGCGATCTGGCGGCGGCCTTGCAGCGGCCGGATCTCTTCGTCATCACCGAAGCCGCCGCGCTGCGCATGTTCGGCACGCGCGACGCGCTGGGCCGGAGCATGCTGGCCGAAGGCAGCACCATGCAAGTGGGCGCGATCGTGCCGACGCCGCCGGCCAACTCCACGATCCAGTTCGAGGTGCTGTTCGGCGTCCAGGCGGCGGTGGTGGAAAAAGAGATCCGGCACGAGATGCTGACCGGCGAGCATGGCTGGATGACCAAGATGCTGCTGCGTGTCGGGCCTGACGCGTCGCTGCCGGCGATCCTGCAACGCCTGCAGCAAGCGGTGGACACCGCGCCCAGCCTCAATCAATGGCCGCCGCAGGTACGCGAGCGGCTGGGCAATCGCAAGGCGATCGAACTGGCCATCTCGCCGCTGCGCGACGCCTATTTCGACTACCGGTCCGAGAACAACTTCATCGCGCTGTCGGGCGACCGGGCCAATCCCATCGTCGTCGCCGGGCTGGCGGCGCTGGCGCTGCTGATCCTGCTGCTGGCGGCGATCAACTACGTCAACCTGACCACGGTGCGCGTGCTGCGCCGCCAGCGGGAGGTGGCGATGCGCAAAGTGCTGGGCGCCGGCGGCATGCGGATCGCGCTGCAATTCCTGCTCGAATCGCTGCTGGTGGCGATGGTGGCGACCGCGCTCGGGCTGCTGCTGGCCTGGCTGGCGTTGCCGTTGTTCTCGCAGCTGGTCAACCGTCAGTTGGATGGCGTGTTCTCCTTGCAGAATATCGCCACAGCCATCGTCATCGGCGCGGTACTGGGCGCGGCGACGGCGGCGCATCCCGCATGGATCGCATTGCGGGTGCATCCGAGGCAGGTGCTGGCGGGGCGGCCGGACACCGAGTCGCATGGCAGCATGCAATGGCGGCGCGCGCTGACGGTGCTGCAGGTCGCCATCGCCATGGGATTCGCCGGCGTCACCATCGCGGTGGCGTGGCAGACCGAGTATGCGATGCGGGTCTCGCCGGGATTCGATCCGGCGCCGCTGGTCATCGTCGACATGCCGGAGCGCGTCAAGGACAGCGAGGCGGCGCGCCGCTTTCTCTCCGCCTTGAAGGCGCAGCCAGGCGTTGGCGACGTCGCGATTTCCGCCGACCCGGTCGGCCGGCTCGATTGGGCCTGGACCTGGGAGCTGAAGCGTCCCGGCGGCGTCGCCGCGACGATGGAGATGAAATCGGTCAGCGCGAATTTCTTTGAGCTGTACGGCATCGCGCCGGCGGCCGGGCGCTTGTTCCAGGCCGCCATCGACAAGAACGACGACAATATACCGTTGGTGCTGAACCTGGTCGCCGCGCGCGCGCTGGGTTTCGCCAGCGCCGAGGAGGCGGTCGGCCAGACCGTGATGTACACCGGCTACGACAACACGGTGACGGCGCGGCGCATCGTCGGCATCGCGCCCGAACTGCGCTTTCGTTCACTGCGCGACCAGCCGCGCGCGACGGCCTATGAATTGTCTTCCTCGGGGACGGTGTTGAGCGTGCGCGCCGCCGCCGCCACGCCGGCCGCCATCGAGCGCACCGCGCAGACGCTGTGGCCGGGCTACTTCCCGAACGCGATCCCCAAGACCTATCGCGCAGCGGACGTGCTGGCGGCGCACTACGCCGACGATGCGCGCATGGCCAGGCTGCTGATGGTCGCCACCGGCATCGCGCTGGCGATCGCCGCCTTCGGCACCTACGTGCTGGCGGCGAACACGGTGCAGCGGCGCGCGCGCGAAATCGTGCTGCGCAAGCTGCACGGTGCGCGTCGCGGCGACATCGGACTGCTGGTGGTGAGGGAAGTGGGAACGCTGGTGCTGGCCGCCGCCGTGATCGCGCTGCCGGTGGCGGCGCTGGCGATCCAGCGCTACCTGTCGAACTACGTCGAGCATGCGCCGATCGGCTATTGGACGCTGCTGCTCGCGCTGTCGCTGACGCTGACGATCGCCCTGGCCGCCGTCGCCCGCCACACCAGGATCGCCATGCGGATGGCGCCGGCCGACGTAATTCGGGGTCAGGTCTGACATTCGTACACGGGCTCTACCGTAGCTGGAGCTACGGTAGAGCCCGTGTACGAATGTCAGACCTGACCCCGAAGTTTAAAGGCTGGTCAGCGCTTTGAACTGTGCGGCGCGGCGGCGCGAGACTTCGACTTCGGGGCCGCCGCGCAGCATCAGATCGAGGCCGCCGGATTCGTTGGGGGTGACTTGTTCTACGTGGTCGAGGTTGACAATGTGGCGGCGGCTGGCGCGGAAGAAGCGTTCCGGATCGAGGCGTTCTTCCAACTGGTTCAGGGAGCGCAGCATCAGCGGCTGCTGGCGCTCGAAGTAGACGCGCGTGTAATTGCCATCCGATTCAAACAGACGAATGTCCTGCAAGGCGACGAACCAGCAGCGCTCTCCATCCTTGATGAACAGTTTCTTCGCGGCGGTCGGCGCGGTGTAGGCCAGCGCGCGCTGATAACGCATCGCGCAGCGCTGCAAGGCCGCCGCCATGCGCGCAGCCTGGATCGGCTTTTGCAGATAGTCCAGCGCGTTAACCTCGAACGCTTGCAGCGCATACTGGTCGAAGGCGGTGGTGAAGATCACCTCCGGCGCATCCTCCAGCGCGGCCAGCATGTCGAAGCCGCTGCCGCCCGGCATTTGCACATCGAGGAAGATCAGGTCCGGCTTGAGCGCGGCGATCTGCTGCACGCCGTCGGCCGCGTTGACCGCTTCGCCCACGATCTCCACGCCGGCATGCGCCGCGAGCAGGCGTCGCAATTCGGCGCGCGCGAGGCGCTCGTCGTCGATCAGTAATACCCGCATCAAGCGGCCTCCGGTAAAGTCATCGTGGCGCGCACCCAGCCGCTGTTTTCAGTCAGGTCGAGATTGGCGTTGGAACCCAGCGCCAGCGCCAGCCGCTTGCGCGTGTTGACCAGCCCCACCTTGGTGGAATTGGCGAACGGCAGAATTGCGCCGAGGTTGGCGATCTCGATGTGGACCGTGCCGTCGTCCATGCGCTGCGCGCGGATGCGTATCTCGCTGCCGGTCGGACTGGCTTCGACGCCGTACTTGACCGCATTCTCCACCAATGTCTGCAAGGCCATCGGCGGAATGCGCACCTGCTCCAGTCCCAGCCCGATCTCGACGCTGACCTGCATGCGCTCCTCGAAGCGGATTTTCTCGATCGCGAGGTAGGCTTGCACCGCTTCGATCTCGGCGGCCAGCGGCACGGTGTCGTGCTGCCCGGACTGCAGCGCGTAGCGCATCACGCTCGCCAACTGGTCGATCATCAGCGCTGCGGCATCCGGCTCTTCGTAGATCAGCGCACGCACGCTGTTCATGCTGTTGAAGAAGAAGTGGGGATTGACCTGCGCCTGCAACGCGCGCAGTTCGGCGTCCTTGGCGCTGATCTCCAGCCGCAGCGATTCCGCTTCCAGCCGGTTGGCGCGGCGCAGCGACAGCACCGCCATGTAGAAGATATTCCAGACCAGATAGACCGCCCACCACGACAGCAACGCGCCCGGCAGCCATGCCACGCCGTGCACGTCGCCGAACGGCCGTATCACGATATAGCCGACCAGCTGCACGGCGGTGTGCAGCACGCCCAGCGCCAGGATCGCGCAGCAGACCAGCTTCCATGTGATGCGCACGCCGCTGCGCACGCGCCGCTGGAGCATGCGGTGCCACAGGTCGGAGATGACCAAGCCGCTGATCGCGCCCCACCACGAGATCGCCATCATCCCCGGCGCGCGCGATGCGCCCATGGCGAAGGCGAACAGCGGCAGGAAGCCCCAGCCGGCCAGCTGGAATATCCAGTACCAGTTCAGGCGGGCGATGAGTGGGCGGTCGTTGTTCATGATGATCAGTTCAGGAAGCTGTCGATGCGATCATACATCCAGGCCGCGTCGTCGTACATGATGAAGTGGCGGGCGTTGTCCGCCAGCTCAATTTTGACGCCGGCCAGCTGTTGATACTGGCTCTTGAACATCTGTTCGAACATCGGCTTGGCGCCGTAGTCCTTGTAGGCGATCCAGCTGCCCAGCACCAGTGTCGGCGCCTTGATGCGGCTGATCTGCTGGCGCATGTCGTCGCCCATCATCTCGGCCATGGAGTTGGCGACGGTGGCGCGGTCCGAGCGATCGCCCCAGCCGGTGGCGCGGTCGATGTCTTCCTGTTTGGTGATCATGCTGTGCAGCGTCTGCTGCTGGGTGACTTTGTAGGCGGCGGCATCCTGCGCCAGGATGCGGGTGCGCATGCCGGCGGCCATTTGCTTCATCTGTTCGCCGGTGATGCTCGGCATTTGCGTGGCCGCCATCGCCGGCAGGCTGTCGACGATGACCAGGCGGCTGACCTGGTCCGGATGATCGGCGGCGAGTTTCATGCCGAGGAAGCCGCCCATACTGTGGCCTATCACGATCGGGCGATCGAATTTATTGGCGGCGATGTAGTCGCTCAGCTGCTGCTCGACGGCGGGCAGCAGCGGGGTGTCGATCGCGGGCTGCCCGGCGAAGCCTGCGAGCGTCAGCACGTGACATTGATACTTGCCGCCGGCGCCGCAGTAGCGCGCCACCGTGCCGTTCCATACTTCGCCGGAGGAGGCCAGGCCGGGGATCAGGATCAGGGGCGCGCCTTTGCCGGTGACGTCGATCTTGAAGGCTGGGTGCGCGTCGGCGCCTGTGGCCGCTGCGGCGGCCGTGGATGCGGCGCATGCCAGCGTTACGGCGGCGGTCAGGGTGGCGATGCGGTTGATGAGCGAGCGTTGCATGGTGGGCCTCTGGGTTGGTTGAGCGAGTGAGGCCATGCTACCGGCACGCCGTCGGGACGGCGACGGCTTCTTGATGAACGGTTTCCAGCGCGGGACGAGCGGTATTAGCCCTCGTCGCGCAGGCGGCGCCACAGCGTGGTGCGGCTGATGCCCAGGTACTCGGCGGCGGCGTCGCGCCGGCCGCCGAAGCGGGCCAGTACCGCGCTGATGCTCTCGGCGCCGCGCGCGCCCGGTGGCGGTAGCGACGACGTCGGCAACTGTGGCGCAGGCGTAGGCCACTGCGGCGGCGGCATCGCGCCGGACGGTTGGAATGCGCCGGGCATGTGCGCCGCGAGTTCCGGCGCCACGCCGAGCATGAAGGCGGGCGTCAGCGCTTGCAGCGGTTCGGCGGCGAGGAACAATGCAAGCCGCTCGGTGAGGTTGCGCAGTTCGCGCACATTGCCGGGCCAGTCGTAACGCTGCAAGAGCGGCGCGCAGGCGGCCATCTCGGCGTGCAGGTTCGGATGCGGCCGCGCGCCCAGCGACGCCAGCGCATTCTTCAGCGACCACTCGGCCAGCGTCATGATATCGTCCGGCCGCGCGCGCAGCGGCGGCAGCGTCAGCCGCAGCACCGCCAGCCGGTAAAACAGGTCGGCGCGGAAGCGGCCCTCGCGCACGCGCTGCTCCAGATCGCAGTGCGTGGCGCTGATGATGCGCACATTCACCGGTATCGGCCTCGTACCGCCCACACGCACCACCTCGCGCTCCTCCAACACGCGCAGCAGGCGCGTTTGCAGCGTCAGCGGCATCTCGCCGATCTCGTCGAGGAACAGCGTACCGCGATTGGCCGCTTCGAACAGCCCCGCATGGCCGCCGCGCCGGGCGCCGGTGAAAGCGCCTTCCTCGTGGCCGAACAGTTCCGATTCCAGCAGCGACTCCGCGATCGCGCCGCAGTTGACCGCGACGAAAGGCCGATTCTGTCCCAGGCTGCGCGGCGACTCGCGATGGATGGCCTGCGCCACCAGCTCCTTGCCGCAGCCGGTTTCGCCCTGTATCAGCACGGTGGCCGGCGATTTCGCATACAGCACGACCGACTGGCGCAACGCCTCCATCGCTTCCGATTCGCCGCGCAGATCGTTGAGGCCATGCTTGGCGCGCAGCGTGTCCGTCACCACCGCGCCGCGTACGCGGTTGCGGTTCGATTCGAGCTGCGTCAGGCGTGCCATCTCCAGCGCGTCGTCGAAAGCGTGGCGGATCGATGCCGCCGAGTAGACGAACACGCCGGTCAATCCCGCTTCCTCGGCCAGATCGGTGATCAGCCCCGCGCCGACGATGGCCTTGATGCCGGCCGCCTTCAGATCGTTGATCTGCGCGCGCGCATCCTCCTCGGTCGCGTAGGTGCGCTGCGCGACGTCGAAGCCGAAGGTGGCGGAGAATTCGGCCAGCTCCGCCAGCCGCTCCTGATAGGTGACGATGCCGATGCGGTCCGAGACGCGGCGCGCGCGCGCCAGCGCCTGCATCACGTCGAAGCCGCTGAACTTGGCGATCACCACCGGCACCGACAGCCGGCCTTTCAGATACGCCGCGTTGGAGCCTGCGGCGATGACGGCGTCGCAGCGCTCCGTCGCCATGCGCTCGCGGATGTGGCGCGCCGCCTCGTCGAAGCCGAGGTTGATCGGTTCGATGGTGGCCAGGTCGTCGTATTCCAGCGTGATATCGCGGAACAGGTCGTACAGGCGTGACACCGACACCGTCCAGATGACCGGCTTGTCGTTGGCGTCGAAGGGCAGGGGAGTGGAATGGCGCATGTTTCAAGTATAGTTCATTTTTGTTTCAGATGAAACGTGATGCAACGGGGCGCAGGCCTAAGTGATTGATTTATATAGTATGGCTTTCTGGCATGACGCTTGCACTAGATAGTCCAACTTCACTGAAAGGCAATCAATATGACTCACTACTCCGCAGGCGCCGCGTTCCGCAAAGCCGTCCAGGAAGAATCGCCATTGCAGGTGGTTGGCGCGATCAACGCCAATCACGCGCTGCTGGCCAAGCGCGCCGGCTTCAAGGCGATCTATCTTTCGGGTGGCGGCGTGGCCGCAGGCTCGCTGGGATTGCCGGATCTCGGCATCTCCAGTCTGGACGACGTGCTGACCGACGTGCGCCGCATCACCGACGTGTGCGACCTGCCGCTGCTGGTGGACGTCGACACCGGCTTCGGCGCCTCCGCCTTCAACGTGGCGCGCACCGTCAAGTCGATGATCAAGTTCGGCGCGGCCGCGATGCACATCGAAGACCAGGTCGGCGCCAAGCGCTGCGGCCATCGTCCCGGCAAGGAGATCGTCAGCAAGCAGGAAATGGTCGACCGCATCAGCGCCGCCGTCGACGCGCGCACCGACGACCAATTCGTCATCATGGCGCGCACCGATGCGCTGGCGGTGGAAGGACTGGACGCCGCGATCGAACGCGCCGTCGCCTGCGTGGAGGCGGGCGCCGACATGATCTTCCCGGAAGCGATGATCAGTCTCGATATGTACAAAAAATTCGCCGCCGCCGTGAAGGTGCCGGTGCTGGCCAACATCACCGAATTCGGTTCGACGCCGCTGTTCACCGTGGACGAGTTGCGCGGCGCCGATGTGGGCCTGGTGCTTTATCCGCTGTCGGCCTTCCGCGCGATGAACAAGGCGGCGGAAAACGTGTACGGCGCGATCCGCCGCGACGGCACGCAGCAGGCCGTGCTCGATACCATGCAGACTCGCGCCGAGCTGTATGAGCGCATCAACTACCACAGCTTCGAAGAAAAACTCGACGCCTTGTTTGCAGCTCAAAATTCAGCCCAGAAAAAATAAGAGGAGACACCAACATGACCGAAGCCACCTTCAAACCAAAAAAATCCGTCGCGCTGTCCGGCGTCACCGCTGGTAACACCGCGCTGTGCTCCGTCGGCAAGACCGGCAACGACCTGCACTATCGTGGCTACGACATCCTCGATGTCGCCAACACCTGCGAGTTCGAAGAAATCGCCTACCTGCTGGTGCACGGCAAACTGCCGAACGACGCCGAACTGCGCGGCTACAAAGCCAAACTGCGTTCGCTGCGCGGCCTGCCGCAATCGCTGAAGTCCGCGCTGGAGGCGCTGCCCGCGTCCGCGCACCCGATGGACGTGATGCGCACCGGCGTCTCGGTGCTGGGCTGCACGCTGCCGGAAAAGGACGACCATAACGTCCCCGGCGCGCGCGACATCGCCGACCGCCTGATGGCCTCCTTCGGTTCGATGCTGCTGTACTGGTATCACTTCAGCCACAACGGCCGCCGCATCGAGGTCGAAACCGACGACGACTCCATCGGCGGCCACTTCCTGCACTTGCTGCACGGCTTCAAGCCGTCGGACAGCTGGGTGCAGGCGATGCACACCTCGCTGATCCTGTACGCGGAACACGAGTTCAACGCCTCGACCTTCACCAGCCGCGTCATCGCCGGCACCGGGTCCGACATCCACTCCGCCATCACCGGCGCGATCGGCGCGCTGCGCGGTCCGAAACACGGCGGCGCCAACGAATTCGCCTTCGAAATCCAGAAGCGCTACGAGAACCCCGACGAAGCCGAAGCGGACATCCGCAACCGCGTCGCCAACAAGGAAGTGGTGATCGGCTTCGGTCATCCGGTGTACACCATCTCCGATCCGCGCAACGTCGTCATCAAGGAAGTGGCGCGCAAGCTGTCCGAGGAAGCCGGCTCGATGAAGATGTTCGACATCGCCGAGCGCCTGGAAACCGTCATGTGGGACATCAAGAAGATGTTCCCGAACCTGGACTGGTTCTCGGCCGTGTCTTACCACATGATGGGCGTGCCGACCGCGATGTTCACGCCGCTGTTCGTCATCTCGCGCACGTCCGGCTGGGCCGCGCACATCATCGAGCAGCGCATCGACAACAAGATCATTCGTCCAAGCGCCAACTACGTCGGCCCTGAAGACCTGAAATTCGTCCCGATCAAGGACCGTCAATAATCATGAATACCCAATTCCGCAAGCCCTTGCCGGGCACCCAGCTAGACTACTTCGACGCGCGTGAAGCCGTCGACGCGATCCAGCCAGGCGCCTGGTCGAAACTGCCGTACACCTCGCGCGTGCTGGCCGAGAACCTGGTGCGCCGCTGCGATCCGGCGACGCTGAACGCCTCGCTGTCGCAGCTGATCGAGCGCAAGCGCGACCTGGACTTCCCATGGTTCCCGGCGCGCGTGGTGTGCCACGACATCCTCGGCCAGACCGCGCTGGTCGATCTGGCCGGCCTGCGCGACGCCATCGCGCTGCAAGGCGGCGATCCGGCGCTGGTCAATCCGGTGGTGCCGACCCAACTGGTGGTCGACCACTCGCTGGCGGTGGAGTGCGGCGGCTTCGATCCCGATGCCTTCGACAAGAACCGCGTCATCGAAGACCGCCGCAACGAAGACCGCTTCGATTTCATCAACTGGACCAAGAAGGCGTTCAAGAACGTCGACGTGATCCCGCCGGGTAACGGCATCCTGCACCAGATCAATTTGGAGCGCATGTCGCCTGTCATTCAAGCCGTCGACGGCGTGGCCTTCCCGGACACGCTGGTCGGCACCGACTCGCACACGCCGATGGTCGATGCGCTGGGCGTGATCGCCATCGGCGTCGGCGGCCTGGAAGCGGAAAGCGTGATGCTGGGCCGCGCCTCGTGGATGCGGCTGCCGGACATCATCGGTGTCGAGCTGACCGGCAAACCGCAGCCGGGCATCACCGCCACCGACACGGTGCTGGCGCTGACCGAATTCCTGCGCAAGCAGAAGGTCGTGTCTTCGTACCTGGAATTCTTCGGCGCGGGCGCATCGCACCTGACGCTGGGCGACCGCGCCACGATCTCCAACATGGCGCCCGAATACGGCTCCACCGCCGCGATGTTCTTCATCGACGAGCAGACCATCAAGTACCTGAAGCTGACCGGCCGCGACGACGCGCTGGTCAAGCTGGTCGAGACCTATGCGAAGGAAACCGGCCTGTGGGCCGATGCGCTCAAGACCGCCGAGTATGAGCGTGTGTTGAGCTTCGACCTGTCGTCGGTGGTGCGCACCATCGCCGGTCCGTCGAACCCGCACAACCGCGTGCCGACTTCCGAGCTGGCCGCGCGCGGCATCAGCGGCGTGGTCGAGAATGAGCCGGGCCTGATGCCGGACGGCGCTTGCATCATCGCCGCCATCACCAGCTGCACCAACACCAACAACCCGCGCAACATGATCGCTGCCGGCCTGCTGGCGCGTAACGCCAACGCGCGCGGCCTGACGCGCAAGCCGTGGGTGAAAAGCTCGCTGGCGCCGGGCTCCAAGACGGTGACGCTGTATCTCGAAGAAGCCGGCTTGATGTCCGAGCTGGAGCAGCTGGGCTTCGGCGTGGTGGCCTACGCCTGCACCACCTGCAACGGCATGTCCGGCGCGCTCGATCCGGCGATCCAGAAGGAAGTCATAGCCCGCGACCTGTACGCGACCGCCGTCCTGTCCGGCAACCGCAACTTCGACGGCCGCATCCACCCGTATGCCAAGCAAGCCTTCCTGGCGTCGCCGCCGCTGGTGGTGGCCTACGCCATCGCCGGCACCATCCGCTTCGATATCGAGAAGGACGTGCTGGGCATCGACGCCAACGGCCAGCCGGTCACGCTGAAGGACATCTGGCCGAGCGACGAAGAGATCGATGCGCTGGTCGCGTCCAGCGTCAAACCTGCGCAGTACAACAAGGTCTACATCCCGATGTTCGCCAAGCAGGCGGACGACGGCCTGAAAGTCAGCCCGCTGTACGACTGGCGTCCGCAGACCACCTATATCCGCCGTCCGCCTTACTGGGAAGGCGCGCTGGCCGGCGCGCGTCCGCTGAAGGGCATGCGGCCGCTGGCGCTGCTGGGCGATAACATCACCACCGATCACCTGTCGCCGTCGAACGCCATCATGTTGAACAGCGCGGCCGGCGAGTATCTGGCGAAAATGGGTTTGCCGGAAGAGGATTTCAATTCCTATGCCACCCATCGCGGCGACCATCTGACCGCGCAACGCGCCACCTTCGCCAATCCGACGCTGAAGAACGAGATGGTGCGCGATGCCGACGGCAAGGTCAAAGCCGGTTCGCTCGCGCGCGTGGAGCCGGAAGGCAGCGTGACGCGCATGTGGGAAGCCATCGAGACCTACATGGAACGCAAGCAGTCGCTGATCGTCATTGCGGGCGCCGACTACGGCCAGGGTTCGTCGCGGGACTGGGCGGCCAAGGGCGTACGACTGGCGGGCGTGGAGGCGATCGTGGCCGAAGGCTTCGAGCGCATTCACCGCACCAACCTGGTCGGCATGGGCGTGCTGCCGCTGGAGTTCCAGCCGGGCGTCAACCGCCTGACGCTGGCGCTGGACGGCACCGAGACCTACGACGTGCTCGGCGAACGCACGCCGCGTTCGACGCTGACGCTGGTGGTCAACCGCCGCAACGGCGAGCGTGTGCACGTGCCGGTGACCTGCCGTCTCGATACGGCGGAGGAAGTGTCGATCTACGAAGCGGGCGGCGTGCTGCAACGCTTCGCGCAGGATTTCCTTGAATCCGTGAAGGCGGCTTAATCATGGCACATGCACCGCAAATCAAAATCCCCGCCACCTATATGCGCGGCGGCACCAGCAAGGGCGTGTTCTTCCGCCTGCAGGATCTGCCGCCGGCGGCGCAACAGCCTGGCGGCGCGCGCGACGCGCTGCTGCTGCGCGTGATCGGCAGCCCCGACCCCTACGGCAAGCAGATCGACGGCATGGGCGGGGCCACCTCCAGCACCAGCAAGACCGTGATCCTGTCGAAGAGCGAGCGGCCCGACCACGACGTCGATTATCTGTTCGGCCAGGTCTCGATCGATAAATCCTTCGTCGACTGGAGCGGCAACTGCGGCAACCTGTCGGCGGCGGTCGGCGCCTTCGCCATCAGCGGCGGCCTGGTCGACGCCGCGCGCGTTCCGCAGGACGGCATCGCCGTGGTGCGCGTATGGCAGGCCAACATCGGCAAGACCATCATCGCCCACATCCCGATCAGCAACGGCGAGGTGCAGGAGACCGGTGACTTCGAGCTCGATGGCGTGACCTTCCCGGCGGCCGAAGTCATGTTGGAGTTCATGGATCCGGCGGCTGAGGAAGAGGGCGGTGGCGGCGCGATGTTCCCGACCGGCCAACTGGTCGACGACCTGGAAGTCCCCGGCGTCGGCACGATGAAGGCGACCATGATCAACGCCGGCATCCCGACCATCTTCGTCAACGCCGAAGACATCGGCTACACCGGCACCGAACTGCAGGACGCCATCAACAGCGATCCGAAAGCATTGGCGCGCTTCGAGCTGATACGCGCCCACGGTGCGCTGCGCATGGGATTGATTTCGCACATCGACGACGCGGCCACGCGCCAGCATACGCCGAAGGTGGCCTTCGTCGCCAAGCCGGCGCCGTACACCTCGTCCAGCGGCAAGGAGGTCGGCGCCACCGACGTCGATCTGCTGGTGCGCGCCATGTCGATGGGTAAGCTGCACCACGCGATGATGGGCACGGCGGCGGTGGCGATCGGCACTGCGGCGGCGATTCCCGGCACGCTGGTCAACCTGGCGGCCGGCGGCGGTGAACGCGACGCGGTGCGCTTCGGCCATCCGTCCGGCACCTTGCGGGTCGGCGCGCAGGCGACGCAGCATAACGGCGAGTGGAGCGTGACAAAAGCGGTCATGAGCCGCAGCGCGCGGGTGCTGATGGAAGGCTGGGTACGCGTGCCCGGCGACTCGTTCTAAGATACCGAAACGGAGGAGACATGAATTACGCTGATTTCTATCGGCGCTCCATCGACGCACCCGAACAATTCTGGGACGACGAAGCTGCGCTCATCGACTGGAACACGCCGTACACGCAAGTGCTGGATTATTCGCATCCTCCGTTCGCCAAATGGTTTGTCGGCGGACAGACCAATCTTTGCCACAATGCGGTCGACCGCTGGTGCGCCACCCAGGGCGATAAGCCGGCGCTGATCGCCATCTCCACCGAAACCAACACGGAGCGCACCTATTCCTTCAATGAACTGCGCGCCGAAGTGGAGCGCTGCGCGGCGATGATGCTGGCGCTGGGCGTCGGGCGCGGCGACCGGGTGCTGATCTACATGCCGATGATCGCCGAAGCGGCCTTCGCCATGCTGGCCTGCGCCCGCATCGGCGCGGTGCACTCGGTGGTGTTCGGCGGCTTCGCGGCCAACAGCCTGGCCAGCCGCATCGACGACGCCAAGCCGGTGCTGGTCGTCTCCGCCGACGCCGGCTCGCGCAACGGCAAGGCCATCCCCTACAAGCCGCTGCTGGACGAGGCGATCGCGCTGGCCTCCGCCAAGCCGGCGCATGTGCTGCTGGTCGATCGCGGCCTGGCCGCCATGAGCCGGGTCGATGGCCGCGACGTCGATTACGCCACGCTGCGCGCCGGGCACCTCGATGCGCGCGTGCCGGTGACCTGGCTGGAATCGAACGAGCCGTCCTACATCCTCTACACCTCCGGCACCACCGGCAAGCCGAAAGGCGTGCAGCGCGACGTCGGCGGCTACGCGGTGGCGCTGGCGTCGTCGATGAAGTACAACTTCTGCGCCAAGGCCGGAGAGACCTTCTTCGCCACCTCGGACATCGGCTGGGTGGTGGGCCACTCCTACATCGTCTACGGCCCGCTGATCGCCGGCATGGCCACCATCATGTACGAAGGCCTGCCGATCTGTCCCGACCCGGGCATCTGGTGGAGCATCGTCGCGAAGCACCAGGTGACGCGCATGTTCTCGGCGCCGACAGCGATCCGCGTGCTGCGCAAGCAGCCGCCGGAGTTCATGCGCCGTCACGACCTGTCGTCGCTGCGCGCGCTGTACCTGGCCGGCGAGCCGCTGGACGAAACCACTTCGCAATGGATCGCCGACGAACTGGGCGTGCCGATCATCGACAACTACTGGCAGACCGAAACCGGCTGGCCCATCCTCTCGATCGCGAAGGGCGTCGAGGACGTGCCGACGCGGCTGGGAAGTCCCGGCGTGGCGATGTACGGTTACCAGGTCAAGCTGCTCAACGAATCGACCGGCGCCGAATGTGGCCCCAACGAGAAGGGCGTGGTGGTGATCGAAGGCCCGCTGCCGCCGGGCTGCATGCAGACCGTGTACGGCGACGATCAGCGTTTCGTCGATACCTACTGGTCCACCTTCGACGGCCGGACGGTGTATTCGACTTTCGACTGGGGCGTGCGCGATGCGGACGGCTATTACTTCATCCTCGGCCGGACCGACGACGTGATCAACGTCGCCGGCCATCGGCTCGGCACGCGCGAGATCGAGGAGTCGATCTCCAGCCATCCCAACGTGTCGGAGGTGGCGGTGGTGGGCGTGGCGGACAAGATCAGGACCCAGCAGGCGGTGGCTTTCGCCATCGTCAAGGATGCGTCGCGCATCGCGACCGAGGAAGGCCGCTCGGCACTGGAACGCGAGATCATGGGCGTGGTCGATCGCCAGCTTGGACCCGTGGCGCGGCCGAGCCGTGTCTACTTCGTGCCGACGCTGCCGAAGACGCGCTCCGGCAAACTGCTGCGCCGCTCGATTCAGGCCATTTGCGAAGGCCGCAGTGCCGGCGACCTGACGGCGATCGAAGACCCCGCGTCGTTGCAGCAGATCCAGCGCGCGTTGGAAAATTAACCGCGAGCGTAAGGGGCGGGTAAGTCTCGCGGTCTATTGTGTATGCACTTATAACAGGAGACATACACAATGCATGACGATTTGGTTCAAAAGATCAAGGGCGACCCGAACTACCATAAGCTGGTCAAGACGCGCTCCCGCTTCGGCTGGGCGCTGACCGGCGCCATGATGGTGGTCTACTACGGCTACATCCTGCTGATCGCTTTCGATAAAGAATTCCTCGCCGCGAAAACCGGCGCCGGCGTGATGACCTGGGGTATGCCGATCGGCCTGTTCGTGATCGTGTTCACGGTGCTCATCACCGGGTTGTACGTCCGCCGCGCCAACAAGCAGTACGACGAACTGACCCACGCGATTCAAGAGCGGGTGAAAGCATGAGCGCCGCACCGGGCAAGCTGGCCGCGCTGACGCTGCTGGCCGTCGCAAGCGGCGCCGTGCTGGCCGCCGGCGCGGACCTGGGCCAGGCGGTGCGCCAGCCCACCAACTGGACCGCGATCACCATGTTCGCCGTGTTCGTCGTGTTCACGCTGTTCGTCACCAAATGGGCCGCGGCCAAGACCAAATCGGCGGCCGATTTCTACAACGCCGGCGGCGGCATCACCGGTTTCCAGAACGGCCTGGCGATCGCCGGCGACTTCATGTCGGCGGCATCCTTCCTCGGCATTTCCGCGTCGGTGTTCCTGAACGGCTACGATGGCCTGATCTACGCCATCGGCTTCCTGGTCGGCTGGCCGGTGATCACCTTCCTGATGGCGGAGCGCCTGCGCAACCTGGGCCGCTTCACCTTCGCCGACGTCGCCGCCTACCGCTTCAAGCAGGCGCCGATCCGCATCTTCTCCGCTTCCGGCACGCTGGTGGTGGTGGCCTTCTACCTGATCGCGCAGATGGTCGGCGCCGGCCAGTTGATCAAGCTGCTGTTCGGTCTCGAATACTGGATCGCGGTGGTGCTGGTCGGTACATTGATGATGGTGTACGTGCTGTTCGGCGGCATGACCGCCACCACCTGGGTACAGATCATCAAGGCGGTGATGCTGCTCGGCGGCGCCACCTTCATGGCGGTGGTGGTGCTGGCGCAGTTCAATTTCAGCCCGGAGGCGTTGTTCGCCAAGGCGGTTGAAGTGCACACCAAGAAGGAAGAGATCATGGGACCGGGCACCTTCATCAAGGATCCGGTGTCGGCGATCTCGTTCGGCATGGCGCTGATGTTCGGCACCGCCGGCCTGCCGCACATCCTGATGCGCTTCTTCACCGTGCCGAGCGCGAAGGAAGCGCGCAAGTCGGTGTTCTGGGCCACCACCTGGATCGCCTACTTCTACATCCTGACCTTCATCATCGGCTTCGGAGCCATCGTCCTGGTCAGCACCAATCCGGAGTTCAAGGACGCCGCCGGCAAACTGCTGGGCGGGAACAACATGGCGGCGATCCACCTGGCCAAGGCGGTCGGCGGCAACGTCTTCCTCGGCTTCATCTCGGCCGTGGCCTTCGCCACTATCCTCGCGGTGGTCGCCGGCCTGACGCTGTCCGGCGCCTCGGCCGTGTCGCACGATCTGTACGCCACCGTGTTCAAGAAAGGCAAGGCCACCGGCGCCAGCGAATTGAAGGTGTCGCGTATCACCACCATCGCGCTGGGCATCGTCGCCGTGGTGCTGGGCATCGTGTTCGAGAAGCAGAACATCGCGTTCATGGTGTCGCTGGCGTTCGCCATCGCCGCCTCGGCCAACTTCCCGGTGCTGTTCATGTCGGTGCTGTGGAAAGACTGCACCACGCGCGGCGCCACCGTCGGCGGCTTCATCGGCCTGATCTCCGCCGTGGTGCTGACGGTGGTGTCGAAGTCGGTGTGGGTCGACGTGCTGGGTCATGCCGACGCGCTGTTCCCGTACGCCTCGCCGGCGATCTTCTCGATGCCGGCCGGTTTCATCGGCATCTGGCTGTTCTCGGTGCTCGACAAGAGCCCGCGCGCGCGCATCGACCGCGCCGGCTACGAAGCGCAGCAGATGCGTTCCGAGACCGGCATCGGCGCGGCGGGAGCCAGCGCCCATTGATGTATTTGACAAGACGTCGATGAGCCACAGTGCCCGGGTTTCCGGGCATTGTCGTTTTTAGCGACGGCGCGCGGCAACAGAATGGCTTATGTGGTGAATGTGGTTTATGATCTGCCAACAATGCTGCCGCCAAGTAAGTAATGCGTAAGGTGGCATCTATACAGGGTGCCATGGGTGTACATGAATCGCGTTTCGACTAATCCGGAGTTCGTTGCCGACGCGCTGGCGCTGATCGGCGTTCCCGCCTGCGCCAGCGGCGGCGACGGCATCGTGCTGGCCACGAACGCGGAACTGGTGGCCTTGCTCGGCTTCGATCCCTGCGGCCGCCCGGTGGGCGATCTGTTCGCGCGCCATCTGCGCGCCACCAGCGTCGAGCAGCTGAACGCCGCCGGTGCCGGCCGCCGCTTCGACAGCTGCCTGACCTGCGCCAGCGGCCAATACCTGTCGGTGCAGGCCTGGGTCAAGCCGCTGCCGGACGGCGTCACCATCGTTTTCCACGACATCACCGAAGTCCAGCGCGATCAGCGCGCGCTGCGCAAGACGCTGCTGGAGCAGCAGGCGATCCTGGAGAACGCCGCCGTCGGCATCCTGTTCAGCCGCGACGGCGTGATCAGGGAGTGCAATATCCGCTGCGCCGAAATGATGGGCTACAGCCGCCAGGAACTGGAGGGCTCGCCCAGCGTGATCCTTTATCCGAACGAGGACGCCTTCATCCAGATGGGCCGCGAAGCCGGGCCGCCGCTGTCGCAAGGCCAGTCCTTCATGGCCGAGGTGCGGCTGCGCCGCAAGGACGGTTCGCTGTTCTGGGTGCGCGCCTTCGCGCGCGCGATCGATCCGGTGCATACCAGCGAAGGCACGGTCTGGATCATGGAGGACATCGACGAGCAGAAACAGCGCGACGAGCAAACCCGCCAGTTGCTGCTGCAGCAGAAGGCGATTCTCGACAACGCCTCGGTCGGCATCCTGTTCAGCAAGGCGCAGATCATGTTGAGCTGTAATCCGCGCATGGCCGAGATGTTCGGCTACGCCGCCGACGAGATGGTGGGGCAGCACGCGTCGACGGTGTTCCCGTCGCCCGAGCTGCACGCGGAGTTCGGCCGCGAGGCGGCGCCGCTGCTGGGCACCGGCCAGCCGTTCGAAAAACGCGAGTACCAGTTCAAGCGCAAGGACGGCAGCCTGTTCTGGTGCCGCGTGCGCGCCAAGGCGGTCGACGATGAGCACAGCGACGGCGGTACCATCTGGATTCTGGAGGACGTGACGCACACGCGCCAGACCCAGATGGAGGTCGAGGCCATCATGACCAACGCCTCGATGAGCATCCTGTTCACCAAGAACCGCGTCATCACCCGCTACAACAGTGGCTTCGCCGAGATGTTCGGCTACCAGGCCGACAACGGCCTGGGCATGCCCGGCCGCGCCCTGTATCCGTCGCAGGAAGCCTACGAGAAGCTGGGCGCCGAGGCCTATCCCTTCCTCTCGATCGGCAAGCCGTTCCAGACCGAGATCGAAATGTGCCGCGCCGACGGCACGCGCATGTGGGCGCAGCTGATCGGCTACGTGGTCAATCCGGACGATCCGAGCCAAGGCACGATCTGGGTGATCGAGGACCGCACCGAGCAAAAGCGGGCGGAGGAGGCGCTGCGCAATGCGCTGCTGGAGAACCAGGCCATCCTCGACAGCGCGGTGCTGGGCATCTCGGTGGTGGAGGGCGGGCGCAACCTGCGCTGCAACACCAAGATGGAGGAGCTGTTCGGCTATGCGCCGGGCGAGATGAACCATCTCAGCGTGCAGGCCCTGTACGACGGCAAGCAGGCCTGGGAGGCGGCGCGCGCCGCGACCGCGCGCGATTTCCGCGAAGGGCGGGTCAACGTCTCGGAATACAAGCTGGTGCGCAAGGACGGCAGCACGTTCTGGGGACGGCTGTCGGGCCGTCCGTTCGACCTGGCGCAGGCCAACGGCCGCTCGGTGTGGATGGTGGACGATGTCACGGCGCGGCGCGAGGCGGCCGAAGCGGTCAGCCGCGCGCGCGACGAGCTGGAGGTGCGGGTGCTCGAGCGCACCGCCGAACTGGCCGGCGCCAACGCACTGCTGCAGGGCGAGATCGTCGAACGCCGGCAGGCCGAGGCGCGGGTGCACCACATGGCTTACCACGACAGCCTGACCGGCCTGCCGAACCGCGCCTTGCTGTCGGACCGGCTGGACCGCGCGATGCTGGCGGCGCAGCGCTCCGGGCGGCTGCTGGCGGTGATGTTCATCGACCTGGATCGCTTCAAGACCATCAACGATTCGCTCGGCCACATGACCGGCGACCAGCTGCTGAAGGAAGTGGCGGCGCGGCTGTGCCGCGCGGTGCGCGCCAGCGATACCGTGGCGCGCCTCGGCGGCGACGAGTTCGTGGTGCTGGTGCCGGGGATCCGTTCGATCGACGAATCCAGCCAGGTGGCGGAAAAGATCATCGAGGCGTTGTCGGAGAGCTTCCCGCTGGAGGGCCGCAACCTGCACATCACGCCGTCGATCGGCATCTGCGTGTACCCGGACGACGGCGCCGACGTCGAGACGCTGATGCGCCACGCCGACGCCGCGATGTATCACGCCAAGGCCAGCGGCAGGAACAACTATCAGTTCTTCCGCGAGGCGATGAACCAGACGGCGGCGCGCCACTTCGAGCTGGAGTCCAGCCTGCGCGGCGCGTTGGCGCGCAATGAATTCGAGCTGCACTTCCAGCCCATCATGGATATCGGCACGCGCCGCCTGCACGCGATGGAGGTGCTGCTGCGCTGGCGCCGCGCCGACGACGAGCTGGTGATGCCGGACCACTTCATTCCGATCATCGAGGAAAACGGCTTGATCGTGCCGATCGGCGAGTGGGTGATCCGCGCCGCCTGCATGCAGAGCATGCGCTGGCAGCAGCAGGGCATGAAGCCGGTGCCGCTGGCGGTGAACCTGTCGCCGCGCCAGTTCATGCACCGCGGCCTGATCGAATCGATACGCCGCATCCTCGACGAAACCGGCATCGCGCCGTCGCTGCTGGAATTCGAGATCACGGAAACGGCGCTGATGCAGCACGGCGAGCAGACGCTGGATATTCTCGGCCAGATCAACGCGATGGGGATCCGGCTGTCGATCGACGATTTCGGCACCGGCTATTCCAGCCTGGCCTACCTGAAGCGCTTCCCGGTCAAGAAGATCAAGATCGACCGCGCCTTCATCAAGGAGCTGGAGAGCAGCGCCGAGGACCAGGCCATCGTCGCCGCGATCATCGCGCTGTCGGACAGCCTGCAGTTGTCGGTGGTGGCGGAGGGCGTGGAGACCGAAGAGCAGTACGCGCTGTTGCAGCGCTACGGTTGCCAGTATGCGCAGGGCTATCTGTTCTCGCAGCCGGTGCCGCACGCGACGGCCCAGCTGCTGCTGCCGAGAAGTTAGTCGGTCAGCGTGGCGATCACCGGCGCGTGGTCCGACGGCTGTTCCCACTTGCGTGGCGCGCGGTCGATCACGCAGGCGGTGCAGCGCTTGACCAGTTCCGGCGACAGCAGGATGTGGTCGATGCGCACGCCCTTGTTGAGACGGAAGCCCAGCGCGCGGTAGTCCCACCAGCTGAACGATTTCTCCGGTTGTTCGAACAGCCGGTAGGAATCGGTCAGGCCGATATCGATCAAGCGCTGCAGCGCGGCGCGCTCCTTGTCCGACACCAGCACCTGGCCGGCCCAGGCCACCGGGTCGTGGACGTCGCGGTCTTCCGGCGCGATGTTGTAGTCGCCCAGCACCGCCAGTTGCGGGTGCAGCGCCGCTTCCTCCTTGATCCAGTCGTGGAAGGCGGCCAGCCAACCCAGTTTGTACTCGTATTTGTCGGAATCGATGCTTTGCCCGTTCGGCACGTAGGCGCAGACCACGCGCACGCCGCCGATGGTGGCGGCCAGGATGCGCTGCTGCGGATCCTCGTATTTCGGATTGTTCTTGACCACGTCGGCGATCGGCAGCCGGGAAATGATGGCCACGCCGTTGTAGGTTTTCTGGCCGGTATAGGCGACGTGATAGCCGGCGGTCTCGATGGCGGCCAGCGGAAACTTGTCATCCGTTAATTTTGTTTCCTGAATACATAACACATCGGTGGGGTTCTCCTCTAGCCACTTCATAACGTGCGGCAGTCTTACGTTCAGTGAGTTAACATTCCATGTAGCTAATTTCATGTGTCGAGGGTTCCTTGCGGGTTGGCTGGAGCGGTTGCGCTGTCTGATCCGCATCTTACCGCAACTGGATTTAACAGATGAGCTTGCTTATTTGTCGATTTTTACAAAAAAACATGAAAAAGACTCACTTGGTGGATGCGTGAAGGCCTAAAATGTTGCAAAATATGTGAAATCGAAAAATAATTGCCAATATTGTCTCGTAGTTGTCAAAGTAGAACGATAAGACGAGACAAAGTAAGCAAAAGAGAAATATACTAGTACAAATTGAGTGGAAAACTAGTGTTTCCGGTGTGCAACCAACAACTGCGAAGCCCGCGTATATTTATGTGTTGTGATAGCGCAATAAATGGTACTATACGGAAATTACTTGTAGTTTTAACAGTGAATTGCGCGTAGCGCATTTGCAAAGGAATTGGAAAATGCGAACTGCATTTGAAGCATGGGCACAGCGCGACGGACATATCGTTCGCCGCCGTGAAGATAAGCCAGAAGAGTATCTGGTCTTTGAAACGCAACGCCGCTGGGTGATCTGGCAAGCGGCGCTGGAACATGGCAAGACGCCTGGCGGCCGCAAGACCGCCGCGCAGAAGGAAGCCGCCGCCGCTGAAAAGCGCGCCGTCGCAGCCCTGCAACGTCCGCCTGCGATCAATTCCGACGAAGCCGCCGTGCGCAACCAGGTGTTGAACGAAGTGCTGGACGCCTTCTCCACCCTAGGTGGCGAGCGCGGCCTGGACGACATCCTGAAAGTGGTGCAGGGCTTGAAGAAGAAGCAGCAAGAGCAGGCGGAAGAGCGCAGCGCGACCGAAGCACCGGTCCGCCACAACGCTTAAGCGACCCTCATGCGTTTCAGGCATTACAAGGGCGGCCTCTACGAGCTGGTGTGCGAGGCCACCATGGAATCGGATTTAAGCAGCATCATCGTGTATCGCGCCGCCGACGGGTCCATCTGGTGCCGGCCGAAACAGGTGTTTTTCGAGATCATTGAAGTCGATGGCGTCAAAGTGCAACGCTTTACGCCGCTTGATTGATCGAATGGCCGCCCCTTGGGGCTGCTACACTGGTCTGTATCTTTATTCCAGAGGCAGACCATGTTCCTCCGCCCCGCTGCAACGGCAGCCTTGTTGCCGGCCTTGATCGGCCTGGCCGGTTGCGCTTCGCTGACCGAATCGACCCAACAGAACGTGCTGGTGCAAACCGTGCTGGAACATCGCGAGATCGCCGGTGTCGGCTGCGTGCTGTACAACGACGTCGGCAAGTGGTTCGTGACCACGCCGGCGCGCGTGACGCTGCGCAAGAGCGCCGGACCGCTGCGCATCGATTGCCAGAAGGCGGGCAAGGGCTGGGCGTACGAGAAGGTCGACGCCAAGGCCGACGGCAACCTGTGGGGCAACCTGGCGCTGACGGCGGGCGTCGGCTATTTCATCGACAAGAACACCGGCGCCGGCTACGACTATCCCGCCACCTTGACGGTGGTGATGCATCCGGCGCAGGATCAGGAGGAGGGGCCGCCGCCCGCCGCGGGCGTGACCCTGTACTGAAATGTAAAAAAAGCAGACCGAGGTCTGCTTTTTTTTGTTACGCGCGGTTGATCAGGAAGTTCGACAGCAGCGGCACCGGACGGCCGGTGGCGCCTTTCGCGCCGCCCGATTTCCAGGCGGTGCCGGCGATGTCCAGATGCGCCCAGGTGTACTTGCGGGTGAAGTTCTCCAGGAACGCGGCGGCGGTGCACGAGGCGCCGCCCGGCGAGCCGATGTTGGCCAGGTCGGCGAAGTTGGACTTCAGCTGCTCGTTGTACTCGTCGCCGATCGGCAGGCGCCACGCGGTGTCGCCGGCGTTCTTGCCGGCGGCGATGATCTCGTCGGCCAGCTTGTTGTGGACCTCGTCGTCGCGCGTGAACAGGCCGCTCTTGTGGTGGCCCAGGGCGACGATGCAGGCGCCGGTCAGCGTGGCGATGTCGATCACGGCGGCCGGGTTGAAGCGCTCGGAGTAGGCCAGCGCGTCGCACAGCACCAGGCGGCCTTCGGCGTCGGTGTTGAGGATCTCGATGGTCAGGCCGTTCATCGAGGTGACGATGTCGCCCGGCTTGGTGGCGCGGCCGGACGGCATGTTCTCGCACGAGGCGATCACGCCGATCACGTTCAGCTTCAGGTTCATTTCGCCGATGGCGCGGAAGGTGCCCAGCACCGAGGCGGCGCCGCCCATGTCGTACTTCATTTCGTCCATGCCCGGACCGGCCTTCAGCGAGATGCCGCCGCTGTCGAAGGTGATGCCTTTACCGACCAGCACCACCGGCGCATCCTTGGCCTTGCCGCCCATGTGCTTGATGATGATGAACTTCGGCGGCTGGTCGCTGCCGTTGGTGACCGACAGGAAGCTGTTCATCTTCAGCGCTTCGAGCTGCTTGCGGTCCAGGACTTCGACGTCGAACTTGTAGTCCTTGCCCAGTTTTTTGGCGGTGTTGGCCAGGTAGGTCGGGGTGCAGATGTTGGGCGAAAGGTTGCCCAGTTCCTTGGTCAGGTCGACGCCGTTGGCGATCGCCACCGCCTGCGCCAGCGCGATCTTGGTCTCGCTGTTGTTCGGCACGGCCAGCGCTATCTTCTTCACGCCGGCGGCGGCCGGATCCTTCTTGCTCTTCTGGCCGTCGGTGCGGAACACGGCTTCGTGCGCGCCCTGCACCACGCAGCGGATCGCCCAATTGACGTCGCGCTCTTTCACTTCGGTCATCGGCAGTGCGATAATAGCGTCGCTCGCGCCCAGGCCGGAGAAAGCCTTGAGCGCGGCGCCGACGCCGCTGGCGAAGCTCTTTTCGCCGATCGCTTCGTCGCTGCCCAGGCCGACCAGCAGCACGCGCTCGGCGCTGGCGCCCTTGACGCCGCGCAGCAGGAGGGTGGTGCCGGCTTTGCCGGTGATGTCGCCGGACTTGAGCGCAGCCGTGATTTCACCGGAGCCGTCCAGCGCTTTCGCGGCCTGGGACAGCTTCTTGTTCTCGAATACCGCGACGGCGACTACGCCGGCTTTGGCCGAGGCGATGGTGTTTTTTGTATCGAATGCTTTTATGCTAAAGTCCATTTGATTCTCCGTGATTAAACTTGCGGCCCCGTGACGAGGGCCTTAACTACCGAATTATAAACTTCGAATGATCTTTCAACGCGCCCTACGACGTGAAATGGCCAGCACCGCCGGCGCCTCTTTTACTGTGCTGTTCAGCATCTGCGTTACCTGGACCCTGATCGCGGTCCTCGGCAAGGCGGCGGGCGGCAAAGTGGCATCGAGCGACGTGATCGCGTTGATCGTCTTCGCAACGCTGAATTATCTGCCAACTATCCTCATCCTCACCAGCTTTATTTCAGTACTGATGGTGGTCACCCGCAGCTACCGCGATTCCGAGATGGTGGTGTGGTTCGCCTCCGGCATGTCGCTGACGCGCTGGATCTATCCGGTGCTGACCTTCGGCCTGCCGCTGGTGCTGATCACCGGCATGCTCAGTTTCGTCGCCACGCCGTGGGCCAAGCAGAAAAGCTCGGAGTACGTGGAGCGCTTCGAAAAGCGCGAAGACCTGCAAAAGATCTCGCCGGGACAGTTCAAGGAATCGGCGTCGGCCAACCGCATTTTCTTCGTCGAAGGCGTGGCCGGCAAGACCGCCGTGGTGCAGAACGTGTTCGTCAACACCGTCGATGAAAAGGGCACCGCCGTCATCGTCGCGCGCGAAGGCATCGTCAACACCGGGCCGAAAGGCGAGCGCTATCTGGTGCTGAAGAACGGCCGCCGCTACCAGGGCACGCCGGGCCAGTCGGATTTCCAGACCATGGAGTTCGAGAGCTACAGCATGCGCGTCACCAGCCCGAACCAGGAGCTCGACACCGGCCGCGACACCGACGCCATCCCGACCATGCAACTGCTGGGGGACGAGAGCAACGGCGCGCGCGCCGAGTTGTTGTGGCGCGTCGCGTCGCCGCTGACCTGTCTGATCCTGATCCTGCTGGCGATCCCGCTCGGCTTCGTCAATCCGCGCGCCGGCAGCTCGGCCAACCTGATCATCGCGCTGTTGATCTTCTTCAGCTACAACAACTTCGTCAAGCTGCTGGAGGCCAGCGTCAGGCAGGGCAAGACGGTGTTCACGCTGGCCTGGTGGCCGCTGCATCTGGTGGCTTTGCTGGTGGTGATCGGGCTGTTCGCGTGGCGCCTGTACCTGAATCATCCTTATCATCCGCTGGCGCTGATGCAGTCGTTTAAACGCTCGCGCAACGCGGGCAAGAAAGCAGTCTCGCAATGAAAATCCTGCAACGCTATTTCGCGGTCTCGATACTGCAAGCGGTCGCCTTCGTGCTGGTCGCCTTCCTGGCGCTGCAAGCCTTCATGGACCTGACCGGCGAACTGCCTAAAGTCGGCAAGAACGGTTACGCGGTGCAGTACGCCTTCCTGTACGTGCTGGTGCAGCTGCCCGGCCACGTGTACGAGGTGATGCCGCTGGCGGCGCTGATCGGCACCATCTACACCATGGCGCAGTTCGCGGCGACGTCGGAGTTCACCATCATGCGCGCGTCGAGCATGTCGACCGGGATGGTGGCGTGGATGCTGGCCAGGATAGGCGTGGTGCTGGTGGTGCTCACCTTCATCGTCGGCGAGCTGGTGGTGCCGCGCACCGCGCCGCTGGCGGAGAAATTCAAGCTGACCGCGCGCGGCACCGCCATCTCGACCGAGTTCCGCTCCGGCTTGTGGACCAAGGATATCGTCAAGGCCGACGGCATGACCGGCACGGTCACCGGCTCGCGCTTCTTCAATGTGCGCGAGGTGCGGCCGGACGGCACGCTGATCGACGTCAAGCTGTACGAGTTCGACACCAGCTTCCGACTGCGCTCGATTACGCTGGCCAAGTCGGGCAGCTTCCAGGGCGATAACAAGTGGCTGCTGAAGGACGTGACGGAAAACCTGTTCACCAATCCGCAGCTGCTCAAGCCAGGCAGCGAGGCGACGCTGGCGAACAACTTCGCGCAGGAGTCGAGCATGATCGAGACCCGCCGCACCGCGACGCGGGAACTGGTGTCCGAGATTACGCCGAAGATCCTGTCGGTGTCGCGCTCCGATCCGGAGCGCATGTCGGCCAACGAGCTCGCGGTCTACACCCGCCACCTGCAGGAGAACAAGCAGCAGACCGAGCGTTTCAAGATCGCGTTCTGGAAGAAGCTGTTCGATCCGCTGGCGATCTTCGTGCTGATGGCGCTGGCGCTGCCGTTCGGCTATCTGCACACGCGCAGCGGCGGCGTGAGCCTGAAGATTTTCCTTGGTATCATGCTGGGGGTGAGCTTCCTGCTGGTGAACACCTTGTTCTCGCATCTGGGCTTGCTCAGCACCTGGCCTGCGGTGTTGACGGCGATCGCGCCGAGTTTATTATTCCTGCTGCTGGCGCTGGGCGCCTTGTGGTGGGTGGAGCGACACTAGATGAGTCAAAAAGCCCTGGTCCTGTTTGCGCACGGCGCCCGCGCCGCGTCATGGGCGGCGCCGTTCGAACGGCTGCGCGACCTGACGCAGGCGCGCACGCCGGACGTGCGCGTCTCGCTGGCCTTTCTGGAGTTGATGACGCCGCGCCTGCCCGAGCTGGTCGCCGAGCTGGAGGCCGGCGGCGTGGACGAGATCACCGTGGTGCCGGTGTTCCTGGGGCAGGGCGGCCACGTGCTGCGCGACCTGCCGCTGATGGTGGACCAGCTGCGCCTCGACCATCCCGGGACCACGATCAAGGTAGTCGAAGCGGCGGGCGAAAACGCCGCCGTGCTCAACGCGCTTTCCGACTACTGCGTCGCGTCGTTATCGCAGGCGTCGCCAGACTGACAGCGGAATGCTGCCGTCCGGCCGTGGCGGCACGCGGTAGCTGAGTTCATCGCCGTTCAATTCGTAGCTGCGTTTCTGCCGCGTTCCCTCCCAATTGATGAAGGCCGAGCCGGCGATGTCGAAGATCAGCGTGCGCGCCCCTTCATCGACGGTGACGGTGCCGAAGTGCGTGCTCGAGCCCATCGCCGCCGCCTCGAATTCGGCCGCCGTGCCGGTCCTCTTGTCGCCGCCGGCGAAGCGCGGACGTTCGGCCTTGTAGATCTGCACCGCGTAGCGGCCCTCGGCATCGATCGTCATCAGGCCTTTCGGCGCGGCGCCGTAATCGCGTTCGCGCACGCCGTCCGGCCGGATCAAGTCGGCCGCCACCAGCGTCCAGGTGCCGGCCAAAGGACAGGGTTGCGCCGCCAGCGCGGCCTGGCTGGCAGGCACCCACATGACGAGACAGAAAAGACGGTTCAACAGTTTCATGGCGTTTCCTCAAGAGTGATCGTATGAGGAACGATAGCGCCGACCCGCGCGTATGAAAATTAGCGAAATCCGCGCCGAACCTGTGCATAATTGCACAATGAGCCAACCTGACTGGGACGACCTGCGATATTTCCTGGCGCTGCACGACGCCGGCAGCCTGTCGGGCGCCGCGCGCGCCGCCGGTGTCGAGCACACCACGGTGGCGCGCCGCATCGATGCGCTGGAAGCTGCGCTTGCGGTGCGTCTGTTCGATCGCTTCCCAAGGGGCTGGTCGCTGACGGCGGCGGGCAGGGAACTGGTGCCGCATGCGCGCAAGATGGAGGATGGTCTGCACGGCTTGCTGCGGGTGGCGGGCGGTGGCGCCGCGCTGACCGGCACGGTGTGCGTTTCCGCACCACCGGCGCTGGCGGCCTACATGCTGGCGCCGAGGCTGATGCCGGCGCTGAAGCGCCTGTCCGGCATTGAGCTGGACCTGCGCGGCGAGGCGCGCCAGACCGATCTGACGCGGCGCGAATCGGACATCGCTTTGCGCTTCCAGCGGCCGACCGCGCCGGGCATGGCGGTGAAGCTGTTGGCCACCGTCGGCTATCAGCTATACGCCAGCGCCGCCTATCTGAAAAAGCACAAGCCGGAGCAGTGGGAATTCCTCGGTTACGATGCGCTGCTGCAGGATACGCCGCAGCACCAGTGGCTGGACAAGATGCGTGGCCAGCGCCGCTACTGCCTGCGCTCAAACGACCTTGGCACCTTGTTCCAGGCGGCGGTGGCGGGTTGCGGGGTGGCGGTGCTGCCGCCGCTGTTCTTCGATATCGCGCGCAGCGGCCTGGTGGCCGTCGAGGCGCCGGCTTGCCCGGTCAAGCGCAAGCTGTGGCTGGTGATGCATGAGGATGTGCGGCGCTCGCCGCCGGTGAGGGCGGTGGCCGACGAGATCATCGCGCTGTTTACTTACGCGGAACCAGCTTGATCTCGTAAATCTTCGGCCACAGTTTGCCGGTGACGAACAGGCGTTTTTTCTCGGCGTCGTAGGCGATGCCGTTCAGGACGTTCTCGCCGGTCGGGCCCTTGCCGGCGTCCGGGTACAGCTTGCCAAGGTCGATCCAGCCGACGATTTTTCCGCTGGCGGGATCGATGCGCGCGATGGTGTTGGTGTGCCACAGGTTGGCGTACACCTCGCCGTCCACCACTTCCAGCTCGTTGATCTGATTGACCGCAATGCCGTCCGCCGTCACCTTCACGCGGCGCACTTCGAGGAAGGTCTTGGGATCGAGGAAGCGCAGCGTCGCCGTGCCGTCGCTCATGATCAGTTCCTTGCCGTTCTGCGTCAGCCCCCAGCCTTCGCCCGGATAGGCGAACTGGCCGCGCGGCTCGAAGGTCTTCAGGTCGAACACGAAGCCGGTCTGCGTCTGCCAGGTCAGGCCGACCAGCGTATCGCCCCATACCGTCAGGCCTTCGCCGAAATACTGCGGCGGGATGTCCTTGCTCTGCAAGACCTTGCCGCTCTCCAGGTTGACCTTGCGGATCGACGACTTGCCGTTCAAGCCCGTGCTCTCGTACAGGAAGCCTTCGCGGTACAGCAGGCCTTCGGTGAAGGCTTGGGTATCGTGCGGATAGCTGCGCACCACCTTGAAATCGTAGGTGGGGATCGCCGCCATGGCGCTTGCGGCCAGCGGCAGCAGCGCGGCGAAGAGGAGGGCTTGAGCGTAATTCTTTTTCACTATTCGGTCACCGGGGAATTTTGTAGTTCAACCATGGCGTCGAGCGTGGAACCGGGGGCGTCCAGCTCGGCCTGCACACAGGCGCGCGCTTCCGGCGCCTGCACCAGCGCCACCGCCTGCAGGCGCGCGGTCGCCGCAGCCGCAGTATCGCCGCAGCCGTTCAGCAAGTCCAGCACCAGCGCGACTTCGGTGTTGTAGTTGAATACTTCGGCCAGCAGATCGGCCATGCCTTCGGTGGTGAGGACGTTGATGCCGTTCTTCAGTTCATTCAGCTGGGCGGCGGCTTGCGCCAGGTGCTGCTCGGGATGCGGCAGCCAGCGTCGCGCCAGGTCGTAGTCACCGCAAGCCATCAGCGACGGCAGCGCGGCGCGTGCGCATTCCTGCGCCAGCCCCTCCGGCAGACGTTGGAACAGGTGGTAGGTGTTTTGCAGGTCGCCCAGCTTGTCGTTGATGACGCGGATGTCGTTGAACAGGACGTCGTCTTCATCGGCGTCCAGCAGGCGCGTGCTGGCGGCGTCGCGGGCCTGGACCAGCGCCTGGCGCGCCGGCAGGTAGTCTTCCGCAAGCTTGGCCCAAGAGGCAAGCACATAGGACAGGCGCAGCGGCGCGTTTTCCGTGCCGGCGGCGGTGGCGTCGAACAGCCAGACGTAATCCTTCAGGGCGGCTTCATACTCGCCGGCGGAATGGGCGTTCCAGGCGCGCTCCAATACTTCGTGAACAGTGTCCATTGTTACCTCGTTTGGTAGAGTGGACATTCTATTACGAAAAACGCAAAATCAGGCGCGGAGCTGGTGCGCGATTGCGCTGTTAATCTCGGAATCGAAGCTTTGGTGGGAACGGGTCTTCATTGCATCGCCCAGCATCACCAGCACCGGGCCGTGCGCCGCGCCCAGGCCTTGCGCCAGCGTGGCGATGGTCATGCGGCGGATATGCTGGTCCGGACGGCTGACGTTTTCGATCACCACCACCGGCGTATCCGGCTTGCGGCCTTGCGCCAGCAGGCGTTCCGCCGTGGCGATGGCTTCGCGCCCGCCCATGTACTGCACCAGCGTGTCGGTGTCGGGGATGGCGTCGTGTTCGGCGTGGTCCGGTGCCGTCGAGGAGGTGAAGAAGGCGACGCTGCGCGACACGCCGCGCTTGGTCAGCGGCTGCTTGCTGGCGGCGGCGGCGGCCAGCGCGGTGGTGATGCCGGGGACGACTTCCACCTCGATACCCGCTTCTTCCAGCGCGCGCAGTTCCTCGTCGGCGCGCCCGAACAGCATCGGGTCGCCGCCCTTGAGGCGCACCACCAGCGGCACCTTGTGCACGTGATCGACCAGCTGCTTGTTGATGAACTGCTGCGCGGTCGACAACTGGCCGCAGCGTTTGCCGACCAGGATTTTTTCCGCTTGCGGGCACAGCTCCAGCATCTCCTCGGTCACCAGCGCGTCGTGCAGCACGACGTCGGCTTGCGCCAGCAGGCGCGCGCCGCGCAAGGTGATCAGGTCCTGGGCGCCTGGGCCGGCGCCGATCAGATAGACTTTTCCCAGAGCCGCCATCGCCGTCTCCCTTATTCGCCGAGGCGGATCATGCCCGCCGCGACCGTCTGGTGCGTGACTTCATCGATCAGGATGAAGGCGCCGGTGGCGCGGATGTCGCTGTAGGCGTCGGCCGCCAGCGGCTGCTGCACGGTCAGGCCGACGCGCGCGATATCGTTCAGCTTCAGGCCTTCGGCTGCGTGGCGTTGCTGCGTGTTGATGTCCAGCAGCGACTCGATGCCGGTGATCTTGGCCGAGGTCTGCTTGGTGCCGTGCTTGATCCAGTATTTTCGGCGCTGGTCCAGCGGCTCGTCGGACATCCAGCACACATCGGCCTTCAGCGTTTTCAGCAGGGTGGCCGGCTGTGCCGCGCCGGCCAGCAGGTCGCCGCGCGAGATGTCGAGGTATTCGTTCAGCAGCAGCGTGATCGATTGACCGACCACCGCCGATTGATGCGAGCCTTCCAGTGTCAGGATGTCCTTGACGGTAGCGGTCTGGCCGGACGGCTGCACCACCAACTGGTCGCCGACGCTGACCTTGCCGGCCTCGATGCGGCCCATGTAGCCGCGGAAGTCATTGGCTTCGTGGCCGTTGTGACGCGCCACCAGCTGCACCGGGAAGCGGAACGGCGCGTCGTGCGATTCGTCGTACACCGACAGCGATTCCAGCAGCTCGATCAGGGTCGGGCCTTCGTACCACGCCAGCTTGTCGCTCTTGTCGACCACGTTGTCGCCGCTCAGCGCCGACAGCGGGATCGGCGTGATGTCCTTCAGGCCCAGCGTCGCGGCGAACTCGCGGTAAGCCTTGACGATGCGGTCGTAGATCGCCTGGTCGTAGTTCACCAGGTCCATCTTGTTGACCGCGACCACCACGTGCTCGATCTGCAGCAGGTGGGCGATGGTCGAGTGGCGCTTGGTCTGGATCAGCAGGTCGACGCCGCCGTCCTCGTGCAGCTTCACTTTCGAGACGTCGATCAGGATGATGACCGCGTCGGCGGTCGAGGCGCCGGTGACCATGTTGCGGGTGTATTGCTCATGGCCCGGCGTATCGGCGATGATGAACTTGCGTTTCGGCGTGGCGAAGTAGCGGTAGGCCACGTCGATGGTGATTCCTTGTTCGCGTTCCGCTTCCAGGCCGTCGGTCAGCAGCGACAGGTCGACGCTGTCGCCGACGGTGCGCTTGTGCTTGGAGCGCGACATGGCCTCCAGCTGGTCGGCGAAGATGCCTTTGCTGTCGAACAGCAGGCGGCCGATCAGCGTGGACTTGCCGTCGTCGACGGAGCCGGCGGTGATGAAGCGCAGCAGGCCGCGTTCGGTCAGTTGTTGATTCAGAGGTGCGTTCATCAGAAGTATCCTGCTTTTTTACGTTTTTCCATCGATGCTTCGGACGTCTGGTCGTCGGTCCGGGTGGCGCCGCGTTCGGTGATTTGCGTGATCGCGGTTTCGGCGATGATCTGCTCGACCGTCGCCGCGTCCGAGGACACGGGGCAGGTGCAGGAGATGTCGCCGACGGTGCGGAAACGCACCACTTGCGTTTCGACGGTCTCGCCTTCGCGCGCCGGCGTCAGGTCGGTCAGCGGCACCAGCAGGCCGTTGCGCGGAATGACCTGGCGTTCGTGCGCGAAGTAGATCGGCGGCAGTTCCAGTTTTTCGCGGGCGATGTACTGCCACACATCCAGCTCGGTCCAGTTCGAGATCGGGAACACGCGCATGTTCTCGCCCGGGTGGACGCGGGTGTTATACAAGTCCCACAGTTCCGGGCGCTGCGACTTCGGATCCCATTGGCCGAACTCGTCGCGGAAGGAAAAGATGCGCTCCTTGGCGCGGGCCTTCTCTTCATCGCGGCGCGCGCCGCCGATGCAGGCGTCGAAGCCGTGTTCGGCGATGGTTTCCAGCAGCGTCACCGCCTGCGCGGCGTTGCGTGAATCGGTCTGCGGGTTACGCAGGCGCACCGTGCCTTTCTTGATCGAGTCCTCGACCGAGCCGACGATCAGGCGTTCGCCCAGTTCGGCCACGCGCTTGTCGCGGAAGGTGATCACTTCCGCGAAATTGTGGCCGGTATCGACGTGCACCAGCGGGAACGGGAATTTGCCGGGGCGGAAAGCCTTCTCCGCGAGGCGCAGCAGCACCACCGAGTCCTTACCGCCCGAGAAGAGCAGCGCGGGATTGCTGCATTCGGCCGCGACTTCGCGCAGGATGTGGATCGCTTCCGATTCCAGCGCATCCAGGTGGCGCGCGTTCAGGTACACGTTGTTTTCAACTAAAGCGTTCATGGGACTATGCCTATTCTTGTTGTGGCGCTTATGCGGCCACGGATTTAATGCGTATCAGTTTGCCGTCGACCATGTGCAGGCCGCACTCCTTCGAGTCCGGATCCTCCCACCACCAGCGGCCGGCGCGGACATCCTCGCCCGGCTGGATCGCGCGGGTGCACGGTTCGCAGCCGATCGACGGATAACCCTGATCGTGCAGCGCGTTGTACGGCACGTCGTGCTCGCGGATGTAGTTCCACACATCCTCCTCCGACCAGTCGGCCAGCGGATTAAACTTGGTCATCAGGTGCGCAGGATCGTCTTCCTCGACCATCAGCGATGTGCGCGTCGCCGACTGCGCGCGGCGCTGGCCGGTGACCCAGGACTTGTTGCCGGCCAGGGCGCGGCCCAGCGGCTCGACCTTGCGGATGCGGCAGCATTCCTTGCGCATCTCAATGCTGTCGTAGAAGGCGTTCAAGCCGTTCTGCGACACGTAGGCGTCGACCGCTTCCGGCTGCGGCTTGTACAGCGCGATGTCGTAGCCGTAGCGTTCCTTGACCTTGTCCACCATCGCCAGCGTTTCCTTGTGCAGGCGGCCGGTCTCCAAAGAGAAGATGCCGATGCCCAGCCCGGATTTCAAGATCAAATCGGTCAGCACCATGTCTTCCGCCGCCAGGCTGGAGGCGAAGACGGCCGGTCCATGTTCGCTGGCGATGCGGGCCAGCGTGGCGCTGGTGTCCGCAATCAGCTTGCTCAGGTCACTCATTGCAGCTCCAATCAAATACCGGCGCCGTCGTTGCTGTCGCCCACGCCCACATTGCGGGTGTGACGGCGGAACAGCGGCACCTTCTGGTCCACCGACGCCTGGTAGGTCTCCGAGAAGTCGGACAGGCTTTTCAGCGCGTCGTGCACATTGCGGTCGGCGCGCACGGCGTAGGCGTTGAAGCCGACGCGGCGCATCGAGAACAGCTGGTCGCGCAGCACGTCGCCGATGGCGCGCAGCTCGCCGGTCCAGCCCATGCGGACGCGGACGTTGTAGGCGATCGAGTAGCCACGGCCGTCGGTGAATTTCGGGAAATCGATGGCGATCACCGGGAACTGGTCGAGCAGGCCTTTCAGCACGTCCGGGCTTTCGTCCGGCGCGATCCAGACGCCGATCTCGCCGGCGTCGGTGCGCGCGGCCAGCAGCTCGCGCTGCACCAGCCAGAGGCTCAGCGGCACGATGAATTTGCCCGCCGGGACGGCGACCGTGGCCGGGTCGTGCGGTGGCGCGCCTTCGACCGGCTCGGCCAGGCGCAGCACCTGCCAGTCGTCTTCGACCACTTCATGGCCCTTGATAATCAGGTTTTTCACGGCGTCAGACATATTCATCCTCTCCAACCAGGCGACCACCTTTTTCGGTGATCGGCGTGGCGTACACAAATTCCTTGAACGGCGCGACGCCCAGTCGCTGCGCACAGGCGGCGAAGGATTCGTCTTCAAAACGCTCGCGCACATAGACCTGCAGCAGGCGGCCGATCACTTCCGGCATTTGCAGCGCGGAGAACGATGGTCCGATGATCTTGCCGATGGCGGAGTGATTGCCTTGCGAGCCGCCGATCGACACCTGATACCATTCGCTGCCGTCCTTGTCGACGCCCAGCACGCCGATGCTGCCGACGTGGTGGTGACCGCAGGCGTTGATGCAGCCGGAGATATTCAGTTCGATCTCGCCGATGTCGTGCTGGTAGTCGATGTCGTCGAAGCGCTCGGCGATGGCGGCGGCGATCGGCAGCGACTTGGCGTTGGCCAGCGAGCAGAAGTCGCCGCCCGGGCAGCAGATCATGTCGGTCAGCAGGCCGATGTTCGGGGTCGCCAGGCCGTGCGCCTTGGCTTCCTGCCACAGCGCGAACAACCGCGACTGCTCGACGTCGGCCAGCACGATGTTCTGCTCGTGCGTGACGCGCAGTTCGCCGAAGCTGTAGCGGTCGGCCAGGTCGGCCATGAAGTCCATCTGCTCGGCGGTGGCGTCGCCCGGCGGCACGCCGGTCTTTTTCAGCGACAGCACCACGGCGGCGTAGCCGGGACGCTTGTGCGGCTTGATGTTGCGGTTGACCCAGTTGGCGAAGGCCTTGTTGTCAGCTTGCGCGGCGACCACGTCGCTGTCGTCGAGCTGTTTATACGCCGGCGGCTGGAAGTAGTCGATCACGCGCTGCATCTCTTCGGTGGTCAGCGTTTCCGGGCCGTCCTTCAGGTCGACCCACTCGGCTTCGACCTGGCGCGTGAATTCCTCGACGCCGATGGCCTTCAGCAGGATCTTGATGCGGGCCTTGTACTTGTTGTCACGACGGCCGTGGGTGTTATACACGCGCATCACGGCTTCGGTGTAGGTCAGCAGGTGCTGCCACGGCAGGAAGTCGCGGATCACGCTGCCGAGGATCGGGGTGCGGCCCATGCCGCCGCCGGCCATGAACTTGAAGCCGATCTCGCCGGCGTCGTTGCGCACCACGGTCAGGCCGATGTCGTGCACGGCGATCGCGGCGCGGTCTTCGACGGCGCCGTTGATGGCGACCTTGAACTTGCGCGGCAGGGCGATGAATTCAGGGTGGAAGGTCGACCACTGGCGCAGCACCTCGGCGTAAGGACGCGGATCGATGATCTCGTCGGCGGCCACGCCGGCATACGGATCGGAGGTGGTGTTGCGGATGCAGTTGCCGGAGGTCTGGATGGCGTGCATCTCCACCGAGGCCAGCTCGGTCAGGATGTCCGGCGTCTGTTCCAGCTCGACCCAGTTGAACTGGATGTTCTGGCGGGTGGTGAAGTGGCCGTAGCCGCGGTCGTACTTGCGGGCGATGTGGGCGAACATGCGCATTTGTTTCGATGCCAGCAGGCCGTAAGGCACGGCGATGCGCAGCATGTAGGCGTGGCGCTGCATGTACAGGCCGTTTTGCAGGCGCAGCGGAACGAATTCGGCTTCCGTCAGCTCATCGGCGAGCCGGCGCCGTACCTGGTCGCGGTACTGGGCGATGCGCTCGCGCACGATGAGATGGTCGTATTGGTCGTATTGATACATGTATATTCTTCCTGGATAGTCGCTTAATCCCCAAACTGGCGCTAATAGTAATAAACTTCGTCTTTATTCCATACGACTTAGTCTTTATTTGCTTATATAAGGATTGGGCATAAGCATGGACGCTAAAAATTTTAAGATGGGCCAAGACCTGCAATGAACCTTCATCAACTGCGCTTTGTGCGCGAAGCGGTACGACAAAATTACAATTTGACCGACGCCGCCAAGGCGCTATTTACCTCGCAACCGGGCGTGTCCAAGGCGATCATCGAGCTGGAGGAGGAGTTGGGCGTCGACATCTTCACCCGGCACGGCAAGCGTATCCGCGGCCTGACCGAGCCGGGGCGGCTGGTGCTGGAGTCGGTGGAGCTTATTATGCAGGAAATCGACAGCCTGAAACGCATCGGTAAGGAATATGCGGCCCAGGATAGTGGCAGTTTCACCATCGCCACCACGCACACGCAGGCGCGCTACACGCTGCCGAAGGTGGTGCAGGCTTTCATGCTGAAATTCCCCAAGGTGCGCTTGTCTTTATTGCAAGGCAATCCGCAGCAGATCGCCGAGATGGTGCAGCGCGACCAGGCCGACCTGGCCATCGCCACCGAATCGATCGCCGGCGTGACTGGATTGATAACCTTGCCGTGTTATCAATGGGAGCACGTGGTGGTGGTCGCGCCCGACCATCCGTTGCTGAAATCCAAGCAGGTAACGCTGGAAGAAATTGCCGCTTTCCCGATCATCACGTACGATGGCGCCTTTGCCGGCCGCAGCAAGATCGACCACGCTTTTTCGCTGCGCGGCCTGAAGCTGGACGTGCTGCTGGAGGCGATCGACGCCGACGTGATCAAGACTTATGTCGAGTTGGGCATGGGGATTGGTATCATAGCGGGCATGGCCTTCGACGCCGAGCGCGACAAGAACCTGCGCGCCATCTCCGTGGGACACCTGTTCGGCATGAATGTGTCGCGGGTGGCGGTGAAGCAGGGCGCTTACCTGCGCAGCTATATCTACACCTTTATTGAACTGCTGGCCCCGACGCTCAACCGCAAGTTGATCGAACAAGCCATGAGCGGTGAAAAAGAGCATTACGAACTATAAGACGAGAAAGCACTACCATGATTACCAACCAGTTGACCCAATTTTACGCCGTCAACGCGGATAACTATGACCAGGTTTACGCGCAGGAAGAGCGCTTCGATGACCTGGACGACCTGCAGGAAATGGTCGCCGAGCTGTTCCAGGGCCACAAGGTGCTGGAGCTGGCTTGCGGCACCGCCTATTGGACCGACCTGATCGCCGAAGTGGCGGAATCGGTGCACGCCACCGACATCGTGCCGGAAATGATCGCGCTGGCGGAGACCCGTGGCCTGGACGAGGACGTCGTCACCTTCGGCGTGATGGATGCCTTCAACCTGCCGGACGGCCTGGAAGGCCAGTACACTGCCGTGTTCGCCGCCGGCCTGTGGTCGCACGTCAAGCGCGAAGACCAGGAAAAATACCTGAAGACGCTGCGCGCCAAACTGGGCAAGGACGTGCTGCTGGTGTTGCTGGACGAAACTTATGTCGATGGCAACAGCATGGTGTTCGCCCGCACCGATCTGGAAGGCAACACCTTCCAGATCCTGACCGCCGACGACGGCCAGCGCTACGAGATCATGAAGAACTACCTGACCGACAGCACGCTGCGCAAGCGCTTCTCGACGTCGACGCGGCAGATCCGGGTCGAGCGGCTGGAGTACTATTACTTGCTCAGCTGCAAATTGAAGTAATCCTTCCCCAAAGCCGCGTCCTGCGGCTTTTTTCTTCTCTTGATGTTGATTTGCAACAGTTGGCCGTTGTCATATTGTTGAAGTAATTGATAGGCATGATCTCGCCCGTAGATTCATTACATGCAAGTCTTTCTTTCAACCTCAAGTAGAGAATATCAAGTGAAAAAACTTACTCTGGTAGCAATGATCATCGGCGGCTTCGCTGCCCAAGCCCAAGCACAATCGAACGTCACCATCTACGGCCTGGTCGACGTCGGCGTTGTGAGCGAGCGCGGCGGTGCGGTCGGCACCGTGACCAAAGTCACCAGCGGCGTGGGCAGCCAGTCGCGTCTGGGTTTCCGCGGCAACGAGGACCTGGGCAACGGCCTGGCCGCCATCTTCCAACTGGAAACCGGCTTCAAGGCCGATGACGGCGCGCTGGACACCGCCGGCAGCATCTTCAACCGCCAGGCATTCGTCGGCCTGAAGTCGAAAGACGCCGGCACCCTGACCCTGGGTCGCCAGTACACCATGCTGTACAACGCCATGAGCCAGGTCGCCGACCCGTTCGGCGCCGGTTACGCAGGCAGCATCAAGAATCTGTTCCCGGCCGCCGGCGCGAACACCCGCACCAGCAACGCCGTCGTCTACGCCACCCCGGTCATGTCGGGCTTCAGCGCCGAAGCGCTGTACTCGCTGGGCGAGCAAGGCGGCAGCAACACCGCCGGCCGCCAGTTCGGTTTCGGCCTGAACTTCTCGCAGGACGCGCTGAACGCCCGTCTGGTCTACAACAACCGCAACAACGACACCGCCGCCACCACGATTCCGGTCGCGCCTGCCGTCAGCCGCGACACCGGCCGCAACACCCTGTTCGCCGCCAACTACGATTTCAAAGTGGTCAAGGCCTTCTTCGCTTACGGCGCGGACAAAGGTGTGAACAGCGCCGCTCTGCCATCGGCCAACGCCTTCGGCTACACCGTCGCGCCTAAGCCTAGCCTGGACAGCAACGACCTGCTGGTCGGCGCGCAGATCCCGGTTGGTTCGGGCATCATCATGGCGTCGTACATCCGCAAGGACGACAAGACCGTCAACAACCAGGACGCCGATCAGTGGGCGCTGGGCTACTCGCACTTGCTGTCGAAGCGTACCAACCTGTACGTGGCTTACGCCAAGATCAAGAACAAGAACGGCGCCGGCTACACCGTTGGTAACAACAACGAAGTCGGTAGCGGCGACAAGGCGTTCAACGCCGGTATCCGTCACTCGTTCTAACTTGCTGGGTCAGGCGCTGTCCTGAGACGGCAGCGGCAGGCGGATCACGATCCGCGTGCCGCCGTCGTTGACGATGGCGATATCGCCATGCAGCGCCCAGACGCGTTCACGCATCCCGATCAGGCCGAAGGACGAGGCTTTGTCCATGTCCTGCTCGGCGATGCCGTGGCCGTCGTCGTGGATCGTAATCTGCAGTAGCGAATCCGAACGGTATAGCGACAAGGTGACCTTGCTCGCTTCGGCGTGGCGGGTGATGTTGGTCAGCGCTTCCTGCGCAATGCGGAAGATGGCCGTGCTGTAGGCGTCATCAAGTATCAAATCCTCTTCATTCGCCTCCAGCGTGCAGTCAATGCCGTGGCGGGCGACGAATTCCTGGCGCAGGCTTTCCAGCGCAAAATACAATCCCCCTTCATCCAGCGCGGCCGGGCGCAGATTGCTGGCGATGCGGCGCAGCGAGGTGATGGCCGACATCAGCAATTCGTCCATGCCGGCCTGTAGCTTGCGCGCTCCCTCGTCGTTGCCGGGTTGTTGTTGCAGCAGCGCCAGATCGACGCGCAAGGTGGCCAGCAGTTGGCCGAGGTCGTCGTGCAGCTCGCGCGCGATGTGCTTGCGCTCCTCCTCGCGGATGGTTTGCAGCGCCGCCGACAGCTCGCGCAGCTGCGAATACGATTGCTCCAGCTGTTCCTGTACCTGCTTGCGCTCGGTGATGTCGCGCAGGATGACGGTGAAGATCTGCCGGCCGTTCTCGGCCAGGGAAGAGATCGAGCCTTCGAGCGGGAAGTGCTGGCCGCTGGCTTTCAGCCCGGTGACGGCGTAGTCGGTGGCGCGGCGCCCCTTCATGCTGAGGCGGATGCCGGTGGCGCCGAAGTAATGCACGGTGGCGGCATCGAGCGTCTGACGCTGGTCGCGCGGCAGGAAGCGTTGCAGCGGCGCGCCTTCCATCGCCTGCACCGTGGTGGCGAACATCGCCGCCGCCGACGGGTTGGCTTGCAGGATGTGCTGGTTGGCGTCGGTGGAGATGATGGCGTCGCTGGCGTGCTGGATGATGCCGCGGCTGCGCTTGTTGGCGGCCGCCACATTGGCGCCGTGCCAGCCCATGCGCCAGGACAGGCGGCTGGTCGCGGCAAGCGCGGCGGTCAGGAGTAAGAACGATCCGGTGCGTGACATGCGTGCCTCCCTGCGGCTGCAGACCGCGTGGAGTCACACTAAGGCAAGCGCGGAGGCCGAGGATTGATGTGTCGCAGCTTACATCTGCTTGAACAGGTGCAGGAAGCTGCGGCTCACTTCCAGCTTGTCCGATTTACCCTTGATCATGACCAGGTGGCGGCCACGGATGTCGCGCGTCACGCCTTCGATGGCGTTGACGTTGACCAGCGTGGCGCGGTGGATCTGCCAGAACAGCGCGGGATCGAGCTCTTCGGCCAGGTCGCGGACCGGCTTGCGGATCAGCGCTTCGTAGCGCTCGGTCTGCACGCAGGTGTATTTTTCGTCCGAGCGGAAGAACAGAATCTCTTCCACCGGAATCATGCGCAGGTCCTGGCCGATGCTGGCCTGGATCCATTGCAAATAGGCCGGCTTGGGCGCGGTGATCTTCTCCGCCAGCTGCGACAGCATCGCCGTCACGCTGGCGTTGACATCGGCCGCCGGCTTGCTGAGCCGGGTCTTGAGGCGGTCGACGGTGATCTGCAGGCGCTCCTGCTCGGGCGGTTTCAACACGTAATCGACGGCGCCGCGCTCGAAGGCCTCGACCGCGTAGGCGTCGTAGGCGGTGACGAACACGATGTGGCTCTTGTTGCCGATCACGCTGGCCGCTTCCATGCCGGTCTTGCCCGGCATGCGGATGTCGAGGAAGGTGAAGTCGGGCTTGAGCTGGTCGACCAGTTCGATCGCCTCATCACCGTTCTTGGCCTCGCCAATGATCTCCAGCTCGGGCCAGACCTGGCCCAGGCGCATGCGCAATTGGTCGCGCATCAAACGTTCGTCGTCGGCAATAATCGCTGTAGGCATCGTATGGGTGTGTGAAGTGTTAATTATTCAATCAATTATTCAACGAATCGGCGTAATAATCAATCGTTGTTATTTGGATAGCTGGTAAGGCACTTCGATGGTGGCGATCACGCCGCTTGGAACGTTGGCGGCGATCAGCAACTGGCCCTGGTCGCCGTGCAGCAATTTCAGGCGCTCGCGGATGGTCATCAGGCCCAGGCCGGTGCCGTCGCTCGGCACGGCGCCGAAGCCCAGGCCGGTGTCGCTGACGATCACGCGCAGCTTGTTGTGGGCCACGTCGGCGCGCACTTTCAGCGTGCCGCCCTCGGGCTTGGCTTCGAGGCCATGCTTGATCGCGTTTTCCACCATCGATTGCAGCATCATCGGCGGGAAGGCGGCGGTGCGCAGACCGTCGGGGATGTCGAAGTCGACTATCAGGCGTTCCTCCATGCGCATCTTCAGCAGGTTCAGGTAGGCCACCACCATGTCGGCCTCGCGGCCCAGGTTGGTGATCAGCGCGTTGTCGCGCATCTGCGGCAGCACCGCGCGCAGGTATTTGATCAGGCTGCGCTGCATGGCCGAGGCGCGCGGCGGGTCGGTTTCGATCAGATGCTCGACCGAGGCCAGGGTATTGAACAGGAAGTGCGGCTCGACCTGGGCCTGCATCATTTGCATCTTCGCCTCGCTGAGCTGGCGCTGCATGGATTCGCGTTCGGCGGCGGCGTTGGCGGTCAGGGTCTCGGCTTCAGCGCGTTTCTTGCCGCCCATCAGCGCCTTGGTGCCGAACAGGGCCAGCACCAGCAGCGTGATGAAGCTCTTGAACCAGGTGGAGGCCTGGCCGTGGTAGCGGGCCACTTTCTGTTCGGCGGCGCTGTCGACCGCTTCTTCGATCGCATTGGACAGCTCCTCGCCGATCTGCGGTGGCAGGTCGATGTGGACTTCTTCGCCTGGCAAGGTCGGCAGGGCGGGGATGGACGCGGCTTTATCGCTTTTGCTTGGCGCGGACGGCGCCGCAGGTGCTTCGGGCGCTTCCGGCGTCGCAGGGGCTGCCGGTGCCTCTGCCGGCGCGACCGGCGTTTCGTCGCCGCTCGGTTCGGTCTTGTTGCGGATCTTGCCGCGCGGGTTGAAGTGGATGCCGCTATCGTCGATCAGGATATTGGTGTCGCCGCTCTTGCGTTTCGGGCCGTGCGACACTTCCTCCTCGACCGGACTGGACGAAAACAACTCGTCCTGCAGGATGGAGCCGGCGATCAGCATCAAAACCGCGAACACCAGGAACTTCCACCAGGACAGTTGAGTGACCCAGGTGGCGGTCGCATCAAATCCCCGGTGCAGCGAGCTGACCACGGTCTTCAGGGTGTCTTGCGTTTTAGGCGTAGGAAACATGTAAGGCTTTCACTCTTGAATGCGGAGCAGTGTAACGAATTTTTTGATGATGCAACTGTAACGATCGCCCGATATATATGCCATCGCCGTGCGACAGTCTGCAAGAAACGGGGAATGGACCGCGCAGAACAGGGAACGGGAAAATAGCCCTTGCCAGCTCCGGGAGCCTTTGCTATAGTTCGCCCCCTCGCAGAACAGCACATCGTGATGAGAGAAAAAGAAGAGCTTGACGAGATGTACGAAACGCCTCATAATCTTGCCTCTTCGCTGAAGAACAAAACGCTTCTTCAGCTTGCAACACCAAATTGAGTTCTTTAAAAATTAACAGTCGATAAGTGTGGACGTTTGATGTGAGTGCACGCGGAGCTAGTCTCCGTGATACTTAAAATATCAAATGTTCACAAGAAGTAATGAAATAGGCGCTTCGCAAGAAGTGGCCTGTCAGTATTTTGAGTGAGTGACCCGTCAGCAATGACGGTGCTACGAAAGTAGCAAATAAACAGAGATTAAACTGAAGAGTTTGATCCTGGCTCAGATTGAACGCTGGCGGCATGCCTTACACATGCAAGTCGAACGGCAGCGCGGGGCAACCTGGCGGCGAGTGGCGAACGGGTG
>NZ_JAADJT010000015.1 GCF_011090165.1 Duganella aceris | reverse complement strand
TCCGCATTCGTCGTTGAAGTTGAAATCTCCTCGCATGTTCAGGAGGGAGCTGGCGCGCCGGGCTCAAGAAAGCGGCGCTAACTAAGCGATAGGACGTGTCCGGTTATACGGGGGCAAGATCACGGGAGCAACTTTTTAAAGGAAAATATTTCAAGCTGCAAGTGCTGGCGTGCGGCGTCATAGCGTGTTGCCTCGCCGTGTTTTTTTACGGCCTGATAATGTACACCGACGCGCCATATACGCGATGCGCAGACGGCCCTTACTGCGGCAAGACGGGCGTACCCCATTCCGATGAAACGTATCGGCATTGGAAACGCTGGGAAGGGATACTCTTCGTCTGCTGGCCATTTGGCATACTGGCCTCTTATGGTCTGAAACGGTTGCGGAAAGATCCAATCAATTGATGAAATCCTCGCTGCGCCACTCCATTTTCTGCACTTGGATTTCGGGATGACTGTCTAGCGGCTCCCATTCGGGTAGGAAGACGAAGCCTTGGCGGCGATAGAAGGCGGCGGCTCTGGCGTTTTCTGGTGCTACGTCCAGCACGATGCGTGTGTACCCTTTTGCGGCGGCGCTGGCTTTGATTGCGGCCACCAGTTGTGCGGCGGCGCCACCGCCCCGATGTTCCGGCCTGACCCACATGGCGATTAGGTTGTATTCGCCGATTGCGGCGCTAACGCCGCCGCCGATCATGCCGATGGCCTCGCCGTCAAGGAAGGCCAGCAGGAATAAGGGATGGGGGCCGGCGGCGCGTTCGCGCCATTGCGCGTCGGTATAGGCCGCTGCGGTGGAGTAGCTGACGCCGAAGGCGGTTGGTGCGTCCTTCAATGCGGCCAGGCGTATCTCTTTGAGGATTGCCCAGTCGTCCGCTGTCGTGGCTCGTATCTCCATCTTAATCCTTGAACTCGGGCGTGGACTTGCTCATGCTGGCCATTATTGCGGCCTGCAGGTCGGCCGACATCAGCATGGCGGAGTTCCAGGTGGCGTTGTAATTGAGGCCGTCGGCGACGGTGTGGTCGCGCGCGTAGCTGATCATTTCCTTGACGCCGCGTATCGCCAGCGGCGCCTTGGCAGCGATGCTGGCGGCGATTTCGCGCACGCCGGCGCGCAGGGCTTCGGGCGACTCGAAGACGCGGTTGACCAGGCGGATTTCCTTGGCCTCGGTGGCGTCGACCTTGCGCGCGGTGTAGGCCAGCTCGCGCGCCATGCCTTCGCCGATCAGCTTGGGCAGGCGCTGCAAGGTGCCGACGTCGGCGGTCATGCCGATGTCGATTTCCTTGATCGTGAACCACGCGTCGGCAGAACAGTAGCGCATGTCGGCGCAGCAGATCAGGTCGATGCCGCCGCCGACGCAGGCGCCGTGCACGGCAGCCAGCACCGGCTTGCGGCAGCGCTCCAGGCTGGTCAGCGTGTCTTGCAGGTCGAGGATGATACGGCGCAGGTTTTCGCGCATGCGGCCGTCGCAATCGTTCTGGATCTGCGCGCCGAGGCCCATCATCATTTGCAGGTCGATGCCGGCGGTGAAGGCCTTGCCCTCACCTTCCAGGATGGCGACGCGGATCTCGGGCGTCGCATCGATGTGCTGGAAGGCGCTGCGGATGTCGTTCCACATCGCCATATTCATCGCGTTCAGCTTGTTCGGCCGGTTCAGGCGAACGGTGGCGATACGGTCTTCGACGCTGATCGTCAGGGTTTCAAAATTGGGCATGCAGGTCTCCTGTTATATATAACGATGTTCTTTTGCTGGAGTGGTTCGCCTATTCTTGGGTTGGCCAGCAAAACGTTGGGCGCGGTGGCCAAGGCAGCAACCGTCCTGGCCGCAGCCTGCGGATCTAAAAGCGCCAAAAATTCGTGTAACCGCCGCAGGTCGGCAAGTGCCTTGCTGCTCCAGCGCAGTTTCATTTTTTCTTCGGCACAGGCAGCGGCAATGGCGACGCCGTTCCCAAACTGTTGGCCCACGCGAGCACATCCTGATGCTCGACGAAATTACCGTTATCGATATCCTCCATTGCTTCGATCGTGAGCAAGTCCCGCAGATCTAATTTCGCATCGACCACTTCGCTCAGCAAGGACTGCAGCACATGCTTTTTCTCCTGAAGACTTAGCAATTTAATACCAGCCTCGATCTCCGACAAGGTCATAGCCATGAGATTCTCCTTTCAATTGATGCCCTATTCTAGCTGCCGCAATAATACGCAGCATGGGCCGTGTCATCTATAATGGCTGTTTTCGCAAACGCATTTATAGAATACTAATCAAATCATGGAATTAGCCAAGTCTTTCGAGCCTGCCGACATTGAACAATTCTGGCGTACCGAGTGGGAACAGCGCGGTTACTACACCGCCACCCTCGACGCCGGCAAACCTTCTTTCAGCATCCAGCTGCCGCCGCCGAACGTCACCGGCACCCTGCACATGGGCCATGCCTTCAACCAGACCATCATGGACGGCCTGACCCGCTACCACCGCATGCTCGGCCATAACACCGCCTGGATCCCGGGCACCGACCACGCCGGCATCGCGACCCAGATCGTCGTCGAGCGCCAGCTGGACGCGCAGAAAATCTCGCGCCACGACCTGGGGCGCGAAAAATTCGTGGAAAAAGTCTGGGAGTGGAAAGAGAAATCCGGTTCCACCATCACCGGCCAGATGCGCCGCCTCGGCGCGTCGCCGGACTGGAAGCGCGAATACTTCACGATGGACGAGCCGCGCTCGAAAGTCGTCACCGACGTCTTCGTCCGCCTGCACGAGCAAGGCCTGATCTACCGCGGCAAGCGCCTGGTCAACTGGGATCCGGTGCTGGGCACCGCCGTCTCCGACCTGGAAGTGGTCTCCGAGGAAGAAGACGGTTCGATGTGGTACATCAAGTACCTGCTGGCCGACGGCAGCGGTTCGCTGACGGTCGCCACCACCCGCCCTGAAACCATGCTGGGCGACGTCGCCGTTGCGGTCGATCCGACCGACGAGCGCTATCTGCCGCTGGTCGGCAAGATGCTGAAGCTGCCGCTGTCGGACCGCGAAATCCCGATCATCGCCGACGAATACGTCGACAAGGAATTCGGCACCGGCTGCGTCAAGATCACGCCGGCGCACGATTTCAACGATTACGCCGTCGGCCAGCGCCACAACCTGGGCATGCCGTCGATCCTGACGCTGGAAGCGAAGATCAGCGACGAGGCGCCGGAAGCCTATCGCGGCATGGACCGCTTCGTGGCGCGCAAGCAGATCGTGGCCGACCTGGACGCGCAAGGCTTGCTGGTGGAAGTCAAGCCGCACAAGCTGATGGTGCCGCGCGGCGACCGCACCGGCGTCGTCATCGAGCCGATGCTGACCGACCAGTGGTTCGTCGCGATGAGCAAGCCGGCGCCGGAAGGCACTTTCTTCCCGGGCAAATCGATCGCCGAGACCGCGCTGGACAAGGTCGCCAGCGGCGAGATCAAGTTCGTGCCGGAGAACTGGAGCACCACCTACAACCAGTGGCTCAACAACATCCAGGACTGGTGCATCTCGCGCCAGCTGTGGTGGGGCCATCAGATCCCGGCGTGGTACGACGAAGCCGGCAACATCTTCGTCGCCAAGACCGAAGCCGAAGCGCTGGCCAAGCAGCAGGCCGCCGGCAGCACCGGCCCGCTGCGCCGCGACAACGACGTGCTCGACACCTGGTTCTCGTCGGCGCTGGTGCCTTTCTCGACCCTCGGCTGGCCGGAAGAAACGCCTGATATCAAGGCCTTCCTGCCGTCGTCGGTGCTGGTGACCGGCTTCGACATCATCTTCTTCTGGGTGGCGCGCATGGTCATGATGACCGCGCACTTCACCGGCAAGGTGCCGTTCGAGACCGTGTACGTGCACGGCCTGGTGCGCGATTCGACCGGCCAGAAGATGTCCAAGTCCAAGGGCAACACGCTGGATCCGATCGATCTGATCGACGGCATCGGCATCGATGCGCTGGTGGAGAAGCGCACCACCGGCTTGATGAACCCGAAAGCGGCCGAGAAGATCGCCAAGGCCACGCGCAAGGAGTTCCCGGAAGGGATCGCCGCTTACGGCACCGATGCGGTGCGCTTCACGATGGCGTCCTACGCTTCGCTGGGCCGCAACATCAACTTCGACCTGGGCCGCGCCGAAGGCTATCGCAACTTCTGCAACAAGATGTGGAACGCGACCCGCTTCGTGATGATGAACACCGAGGGCAAGGATTGTTCGGCCAGCGAGGCCGACCTGTCGAACGCCGACAAGTGGATCATCTCGCTGCTGCAGAAGGCCGAGCTGGATGTGGCGAAGGGCTTCGAAGACTACCGGTTCGACAACATCGCGTCGACGATCTACAAGTTCGTCTGGGACGAGTACTGCGACTGGTATCTGGAAGTGGCCAAGGTCCAGGTGCAAAGCGGCACCGAAGGCCAGCAGCGCGCCACTCGTCACACGCTGCTGCGCGTGCTGGAAGTGGTGCTGCGCCTGGCGCATCCGATTATCCCGTTCGTCACCGAGGCGCTGTGGCAGGCCATCGCGCCGCTGGCCGGCAAGACGGGCGATTCGATCATGATGCAGCCGTACCCGATCGCCAACACCGCCAATATCGATGAATCGGCCGAGGCTTGGATGCAGAAGCTGAAGGCGTTGACCGACGCCACCCGCAATCTGCGCGGTGAGATGCAGCTGGCGCCGTCGTTGCGCGTGCCGCTGATCGTGGAAGCGGGCAATGCGGCCGACAAGGCGGCGATGGAGGGCTTCGCGCCGTACATCCAGTCGCTGGGCAAGCTGGCCGAGGTGCAGATCGTCGATGCGCTGCCGGAATCGCCGGCGGCGGTGTCGATCGTCGGCACGACCAAGTTGATGCTGAAGGTGGAGATCGACGTCAAGGCGGAGCGTGAGCGTCTGGCCAAGGAGATCACCCGTCTGGAAGGCGAGATCGCCAAGGCCAACGGCAAGCTGTCGAACGAGAGTTTCGTCGCGCGCGCGCCGGTGGAGGTGGTGGCGCAGGAGAAGGAACGCGTGGCCAACTTCTCGGCCACGCTGGACAAGATGCGCGAGCAGATCGCCAAGCTGCCCGCAGCGTAACAAGTAGCAACAAAGGCGGGGTCAGTTCCGGCAACGTGCCATTTACGGAATTAATTCCGTAAATGGCACGTTGCCGGAACTGACCCCGCCTTTTTTATTGCGCCAGCAGTGCGGCGTAGCGTTCGATGTCGACGTTGCCGCCGCTGATGATGATGCCTACGCGCTTACCCTTCAGCTGATCCTTCATCGCGCGCGCGGCGGCCAGGCCCAGGCAGCCGGTCGGCTCGACCACGATCTTCATGCGCGCGGCGTAGAAGCGCATTTCGGCGCGCAGCTGGTCGTCGCTGGCGGTCAGGATGTCGTCCACGTCGCGCTGGATGATCGGGAACGTCAGTTGGCCCAGGTGCTGGGTTTGCGCGCCGTCGGCGATGGTCTTCGGCGTGTCGATGTGAACGATGGCGCCGCTGCGGAAGGATTGCTGGCCGTCGTTGCCGGCTTCCGGTTCCACGCCATATAGCTTGGTCTGCGGCGACAGGGCGCGGGTCGCCAGCGCGGTGCCGCTCAGCAGGCCGCCGCCGCCCAAGGGGGCGAACAGATAATCCAGCTCGCCCACTTCTTCGAACAGTTCCTTGGCGGCGGTGCCCTGCCCGGCGATCACGTCGGCATGGTCGTAGGGTGGGATCAGGGTCAGGCCGTGTTTCTGCGCCAGGTCGCGGCCGATCTGTTCGCGGTCTTCGGTGTAGCGGTCGTACAGCACCACTTGCGCGCCGTAGCCGCGCGTGGCGGCGATCTTTGACGGCGGCGCGTCGTGCGGCATGACGATGGTGGCGGGGATGCCCAGCAGCTGTGCGGACAAGGCGATGCCTTGGGCGTGGTTGCCCGAGGAGAAGGCGACCACGCCGGCGCGGCGCTGGTCGACGTCGAACTTGGCCAGGGAGTTATAGCTGCCGCGGAATTTAAACGCGCCCATGCGCTGCAGGTTTTCGCATTTGAAGAAGATCTCGGCGCCGAGTTCCGCGTTGGCGGTGCGCGAGGTTTGCACCGGCGTGCGGTGCGCGACGCCGGCGATGCGTTCCGATGCGGCGATCACATCGGCGTAGGTTGGGAGTTGGAGTTCGCTCATGGTGTTCCTTTGTTTACCAGGGCCAGGCGATGCTGGTGCCTGTGCCGTTTGCCAAAGCGCGCTGGTGCAGCATGCGCGCGACCGAAAGATCCTGCAGGGCGATGCCCGTCATGTCGAAGATGGTGATGGCGTCGGCCGCGATGCCGTGGCGCGCGGGCGCTGCGCGGGCCAGCAGTGCGCCGAGTTCGGCGGCGGGCGTGTCGGGCGACCATTGCAATTCGCCGATGGCGCGCGCCTGCGCGAGGTCGTCGGCCCAGGTGCGGGCCAGCGCCAGCAGGCCGTCCGGCAGTTCGCGCTTGCCGCGCGTGTCGCTGCCGACGCAGTTCACATGCGTGCCGGGCCGCACGGCCGCCGCCGAGAACAGCGGCCCGCGCCCCGGCGTCGCGGTGATGACGATGTCGCTGTCGGCGACCGCCGCGTCGGCGTCGGCGCCGGGCGCGATGTCGCAGCGCTGCGCAAAGCGGGCTTCGAATTGCGGGTCGCGGCGGCCGTCGGAGGTCAGGTAGCGTACGCGCTTCAGGCCGGGCATCACGCGCAGCGCGTAGTCGACGTGCGCCGCGCCCTGCACGCCGGTGCCGAACACGCACAGCGTTTCGCTGTCCGGCCGCGCCAGCGCCAGCAGGCCCAGCGCGCCGGCGGCGGCAGTGCGCGCGGTGGTGACGGCATTGCCGTCGATCAGACATTGCGGCCGTCCCGTCGCCGGGTCGAACAGGATGATGGTGGCCTGATGCCCGTCCGCGCCGAGCGGCCGGTTGCCGGGCCAGAAACCCGCTGCCTTCATGCCCAACAAATCCTGTTCCGCCACGCCGCCCGACTTGATGCCGAACACGCCGGCCGGCAAGGCTTCGCGCACCAGCGGGAAGATGCGGCCGGCGCCGCTGGCGTGCAACAGGAACGATTCGCGCACGGCGGCCAGCACGTCGTCCGGCCGCAGCAGCGCGGCGGCCTGGTCGCGGTCCAGCAATAGCAGGCGGGCGTTATCTGGCATCGTTGTACACCGTGGCGCGGGAGACGTTCAGATAATTGGCGACGATGTCCATGGCGCGGCGTACGTCGCTCAGGCCGGACTCTTTCAACTCGCGCATCAGCGCCTTGCGCTCGTCGGCCTTCAGGGCGCGCGGGGTGGTGGCGAGGCGCGCGGCGAATTGGTCGATGCGGGCGCGGATGGCGTCGGCGCCGGCCGGTTCCAGCGTTTCGTGTACTGCAGTGTCGCCGTCGACGGCGCTGAACTGCGTCAGCAGGGTGTTGAGGCTGCGGAATACCGTGAGGTCGACGTTCATGCACAGTGCGGCCACATATTGGCCTTTGCTGTCCTTGATGCCGATCGAGGTGCTCTTGGCGCGGCGGCCATCGGCGAAGGTGTTCGGGTAGTTGGCGATCACTTGGGCGAAATCAGGATCGGCGGCGCGCGCCAGGCCCAGCTCGGTGGCCGGTGCGCCGACTTCGCGGCCGGACAGGTTGTTGTGGATCGCCAGGATGGCGTGCTCGGGTTCGGTCAGGTCGTGCAGCACGACTTCGCAGAACGGGGCCAGCGTCTGGGCTAGTCCGTCGGCGACTTGGCGCATCTGCGCCAGCAAGTTCTGTTGTTCGGGCGTTTTTTTCATTTGCACATATTATCTTATTTTAGATAATTTGTGCAATTTTGAAAAAAGCGTCTTTATGAGAGTTTTGCCGCGTTGTGTTTGCGGCGGCCGCGTCGTCCGGTGCTCTTCTTGCGCGGGTGCCAGCAAACGCGCTATCGGTGGTGCCGCGCTCGCCTGTCCGGCGCGGTGTTGGCTGTTTGGCAGGCTGTTTGCCGTTACCTCGGGGTGCGGGCGACGCGGGTGGCGCGAGCGATGCGGTCGGCCCGGCAGGTAAGGCCCGTGCGGACGATGCGGCCAGTGCTGGACGTGCGAGAGTTGTGCTCGGGGAGGACGGCGCGGGCCATGTGGGAGGTGCGGCCGGGGCGGACGGTGCGGGTGGCTTGGGCGGGGATGGCTGGGCGCCTCCGTCCGTATCGCCTGCCATCAGGCGCGCTATTGCGGCTTTGCGGGCAGAGCGGCAGATATCGGCCAGCAGCCATTCAGTGCTGCCCGGCAGGCGCAGCCAGACGGCTTTCCATGCATTGCGGTTGCCGCAGCCGAACAAATTGGCAAAGCACGATGGCGAGATGGCGTGATCGCCGTATTCGATTTCCGTGCCCGCCACCACGGCGAAGTACTGCTTGTGGTCGAAGCTTGCGCGCAGCCTCGTTCCTTCGGGAAGAAATACTTCCTTCCATTGGTAGCCGGACTCGGACTGCGCGACCGCCGGCGCCTGCGCTGCCGGCGCGGGATTCATGTAGTTGCGGAGCGCTTCGCAAACGAAGGGCTCCATCGAGAACGTGTCGTTCCAATGAAGACCGGTAAATTTTCCGAATTCCACCAGCAAATTGTCTGGAACTCGGATGGGGAAGGCAAAGGGAAGATCAGTACACATGGTGGGGGCTCCTGAAAATCGGTTTTTACTAGGCGCTGATAACCATTGCGAAGCTTTACTACCGCGCGCTACCTCTTACTAAAATCTCTGCAGCCTATAAACGTTAGAGCCGGATATCGCCGTTTAGTTCCCGAATTAGTGGCCACTCTGATGAAATATCGGCGGTTATCGCGAGGCAGCAGCGGATCGCAGGTTCTAGTAAAACCCGAAAAAAACACACCCCATACGTGTATGCTGCGCGCCACAAAAAAAACGGGCGGCCGAAGCCGCCCGTTTGATGCTGCCGATCCGGGGATCAGAACTTGTAGGCCACGCCCACGTTGACGAAGCGGCCGACCGCGCCCGCCGAGTGCAGCGACAGGTTGTAAGGCCGGCCGCTGCCGTAGGTGCTGACGTCCACCGGTGGCTGCTTGTTGAACAGATTGGTCACCGACGCGTGGAACGTCCACTGCTTGTCCAGCTTGTAGTTGACCGTCATGTCCGTCTCCAGGAAGGAATGCACACGGCAGAAATAATCCGGCGTGTTGCCAGTCGGGAAGACACCATTCATCGTGCCGCCGTCGGCGCAGTTGAACTGTCCGCTGGTCGGATCGGTCAGGTCATAGCTGGAAATCCAGTGCATGCTGCCGGCCACTTCCCACTTGCCTTTTTCCCAGTTCAGGTCGAACTGCGCGCGATCCTTCGGATTCGCCGTATCCGCACCGATGCCCGCCGGACCATGACTGCCGGCCAGCTGGTACGCCACGCCGCCGATGGTCATCACATAGCTGAACGCGTGGGTGTACTGGAACTCGGTTTTCAAGCGGCCGTAGTCGCCCAGGTTAAAGCGATAACGGGTGCCGAACTCGATACCGCGCGTGCGGGTGCTGTTGGCGTTGATCGGCGTCGCCGGGTAGTAGGCGATGCGGCCGATGCTCGGCGTGCAGATGGTCGAACCGCCGTTGCCGTCGGCGCAGTCGCTCGGCTCCGGCGCGTTGCGCACCGGGGTGCCGGACAACGGACCGCCGACGATCTGGTCCTTGACCTTGATCTGGTACAGGTCGACGGTGCTGCTCCAACCCTTGACCGGCTCCAGGATGATGCCGAAGGTCGCCGAGGTCGATTCTTCCGGCTTCAGATCGGGATTGGTGGTGGTCAGGCCGATCAGCGATTCGTTGCACGAAGCGATGACGGTACCCTTCGGATATTTGCCGTCGGCGCGGTAACCGCCCGGGCACAGCACGGCGTCGCTGGCGCTGCCGACGCCGCCGCTGCTGGCCGAATTGCCGTTCTCCGCCGGACCCGGCGCGCGGAAGCCGCGCGACAAGGTGCCGCGCACCGCGAAGCTGTCGCTCGGCGTGTACTTGAACGCCACCTTCGGTGTGGTCGAGCTGCCGGCCAGGCTGTAGTGGTCGTAACGGACCGCGCCGTCGATCTCCAGGTTCTTCAGCACCGGCGCCACGAATTCCATGTAGGCCGAGGTGTCGGTCTCGGAACCGAAGGCATAAGCGCCGTTGGTGTAGCCGTCCGGGTTGGGCATCGCCGGCGCCGACAACTCGGTGCGGAACGAGCCGACGCCGACGCCCAGCATCAGATCACCGCCCGGCAGCTTGGCCACCGCACGCGAGCCGCGCAGTTCGGCGAAGGCCAGCTCCGAGGTGTCATACGAGGACACGGTGCGGAAGATGTTGGCCATGTCGGCATCGGTGTTCTTGCCGTAGACCGAATACGGATTGCTGGCGCGGTTGAGCGCCGCGTTCAGCGCCGGCACGTTCAGGCCGCCGGTGCTCTGGCGCGACAGGTTGTTGCGGGTGTAGCCCAGCGATGCGTCGATGTCCCATTCCGCCGCGGTGCCGTGCAGCTCGGCCACCACGCGGTAGGCCTTGGAATCGGTGGTGATGTTGCGCGCCGGCGCGTTCGGAATCGGACCGCGCAGGATGGCCGGCACGCCGAACGGATTGCCCGGATAGTTGGCCGGAACGCGGATCGCCGGAATGGCGGTGCCGGCCACATAGTGCGGCGGCACGCCGGACAGCATCTCCAGCTGCGTGCCATACGACGACGGGAAGTTGCTGAAGCCCTGCGGCAGCCGCACCTGGCTCTGGAACAGCGACGCCTTGAAGTCCGCCTGCCAGCCGTTGGCCAGCTGCTTGGTCAGGCTGGCCAGCAGATTGATGTTCTCGGTCTTCGGCTGGATTTCCTTGTACGGATCGTCATAGGCGCAGCCGCCGGACGCCATCTGCGCATAGCTGCCGCAGGCGGTACCCGGGAAGAAGGCGAAGGCGGCGCTGTTGTCGGCGCCGCTGGTGCGCGGCACGTTCGGATTGAGCAGGTACGGCGACAAGGTCAGCGGCGCGGTGTTCTGCGCCGTGATCACGCCCAGCGCCTTGTTGGCGCCGCCGTGGCGCGACATGTCCAGCGACTGCCAGTCGCCGCGTCCGAGGCGGTCGGTGTACTTGATCGGATCCTGATGGCGGTACTCCAGGCCGATGTAAGCGTTGTAGCCGTCGGTGGCCAGGTCGCCCATGCCGTGCGCGAAGGTGACGTGGGTAGTCTCGCCGCCGCCTTCGGTGGCGCGGCCGCCCTCGGCCGAGATCGAGGTGCCGACCAGGTTTTTCTTCAGGATGACGTTGACCACGCCGGCCATCGCGTCCGAGCCGTAGACGGCCGAGGCGCCATCCTTCAGGATCTCGATGCGCTCGACGGTGTCGAAGGGAATGTTGGAGATGTCGACGAAGGAACGCGAGCCGTCGTCGGCCAGCGGATAGGGCGCCATGCGGTGGCCGTCGATCAAAATCAGCGTCGCGTTGTTGTTCAAGCCGCGCAGCGAAATGCCGGAACCGCCGGCGGCGAAGCCGCCCGAGAAGGTCTGGCTCAGATTGCCGGCGCCGTTGGCGGTGATGTGCTGCAGCACCTCGGCCACCGAGGTGTAGCCGGAGTTTTTCATGTCGACCGCGGTGATCACCTGCACCGGACTCGGCGTCTCGGCGTCGGCGCGGCGGATGAAGGAACCGGTGATTTCCACCCGCTCCATCGGCTGGCCGCCGGCATCGGCGCCTTGCTGCTGCGCCATCGCCGTGGCGGCGAAGGTGGCTGAAAATGCGCCGGCGGTCACGAGCTGCGCGATCGCCAACGGGATTACTTTCAAATTCCTAGACATTTACGTTCCCTTTAGAATTATTCACTAAATCGTTTAGACCGATCGGAAGATAGATATGAAAAAATTTGATGTCAAAAGAAATCAACAACGATTCCTTTGTTTAGCGGCAAGCGACTAAGCAGCATCAGTGCGGTTGACAGCGACGCGCGACAAGGATTAACGTAGACCGGTTTATCCATTCAGCCCACCGGAGATGCACACGTCATGCACAGAATGCTTTTGCCCCGCACCCTCATCGCCGGCGCCGCCGCGCTGCTGTTCAACGCCGCACTGGCCGCCGCACCGGCGCCGCAACAAGCGCCCTTCTCGTTTGACCAGGCGCCGGGGCATCTGCCGAAAAACGTGATCCCGGTCGACTACGACGTCGCCATCGTGCCCGACGTCGCGGCGCGCACGCTGCGCGGCAAGCAGACCGTCAAGCTGCAGTTCCGCGAGGCCACCGCCACCATCCAGTTCAACGCCATCGACCTGAAGTTCCAGCAGGTGCGCCTCGACGGCCGCCCGGTCAAGCGCGTCGCCATCGACGCCGAACGGCAGATCGTCTCGGTCACGCTGGCCAAGCCCGCCGCCGCCGGCGTCCACACGCTGACGCTGGACTACACCGGCAAGATCGAGAGCGGCCCGCGCGGCCTGTTCGCGCAACCGTTCGTCAAGCCGGACGGCGGCAAGGACATCCTGCTGTCGACCCAGTTCGAAGCCACCGACGCGCGCCGCATGTTTCCGTGCTGGGACGAGCCGGCCTTCCGCTCCACCTTCAAGCTGACCACCACCACGCCGGCCAAGTGGGTCTCGATCTCCAACATGCCGGTCGCCAAGCGCAGCGTGCGCGGCGACATCGCCACCACCACCTTCGAGCGCTCGCCGAAGATGCCGTCCTACCTGGTCGAGCTGACCAGCGGCGACATGGCCAAGATCAGCACCAAGGCCGGCAACACCGACATCAACGTCTGGGCCGTGCGCGGCCAGGAAAACAACGGCGCCATCGCGCTGCAGGACGCGCGCCAGATCCTGCTCGACTTCAACGACTACTTCGACCACCCGTTCCCGCTGCCGAAGCTGGACGCGATCGCCGTGCCGGGCGGTTTCCAGGGCGCGATGGAAAACTGGGGCGCGATCACCTACAACGACCAGACCTTGCTGCTGACGCCGGCCTCCACCATCGACAACCGCCAGCTGGTGTTCGGCATCCAGGCGCACGAGATGGCGCACCAATGGTTCGGCGACCTGGTGACGATGGGCTGGTGGGACGACATCTGGCTCAACGAAAGCTTCGCCTCGTGGGGCGCGGCCAAGGAAACCGACAAGCGCAATCCGAGCTGGCACGTGCGCGAGCAGGAGGACGGCGGCAAGGAAGCGGCGATGCGGGTCGACGCCGTGATCAGCTCGAAGGCGGTGCACAATCCGGTGCTCGACGAACTGGCGCCGCAGAACGGCGCCGACCCGCTGATCATCTACAACAAGGGGCAGGCGGTGCTGCGCATGCTGGAAGCCTACATCGGCCCGGACACCTTCCGCGACGGCATCCGCGCCTACATGAAGGCGCGCGCCTATTCCAACGCCACCAGCACCGACCTGTGGAACGCGCTGAGCGCCGCCAGCGGCCGCGACATCGGCGCGCTGGCGCACCTGTGGGTCGACCAGCCCGGCTTCCCGCTGGTGGCGGTCGCCGCCAGCTGCGACCCGTCCGGCGCGCGCAGCATCAAGCTGTCGCAGCGCCGTTTCCTGCTGCAGGGCGACGACGCCTCGCAGCCGCACTGGAACATCCCGCTGCGGCTGCGCGTCGGCGCCGACGGCGCGCCGCAATCGCTGCTGCTGACCGAGGACGGCCAGCAGGTCGCGGCCGGCCGCTGCGACCAGGCGCTGAGCATCAACGCCGGCGCCGACGGCTTCTTCCGCGCCAGCTACGACGCCGCCACGCTGCGCACCAACGCGCAGCAGTTCCGCGGCCTGCCGGCCGGCGACCGCATCGCGCTGCTGGACGACCAGTGGGCCTTGGTGGAACGCGGCGAACAGCCGCTGGCCGCCTACCTGACGCTGGCCGGCGCGCTCGGTGACGAGCTCAACGAACGGGCCTGGAACCAGATCATCGACGCGCTGTCGACGGTGGAACGCGCCGAGCGCGGCACCGCCGGCCACCCGGCCTACCTGGCCTACGCCAGCAAGCTGCTGAAGCCGATCGCCAGCCGCCTCGGCTGGCAGCCCGGCGCCGACGAGACCGCCGGCGTGCAGCGCCTGCGCCGCAGCGTCATCGCCCGCCTCGGCGCCTGGGGCGACCGCGACATCGTGGCCGAGGCGCGGACCCGCTTCGCCCGCTACGTGGCCGACCGCAGCAGCATCGCCCCGGACGACCAGAGCATGATCCTGACCATCGTGGCGCAGAACGCCGACGCCGCCGCCTTCGAGCAGCTGCACGGCATCGCCAAGGCCTCGGCCAACGAGACCGAGGTGCGGCGCTTCTATCCGCTGCTGATGCGGGTGCGCGATCCGCAACTGGCGGCGCGCGCGGCGACCATCGCGCTGTCGCCGGAGATTCCGGCGCAGGCCGACGTGATGCGCATCGGCCTGGTGTTCGCGCTGGGCGACGAACATCCGCAACTGTCGTGGAAGACCTTCACCGAGCACCTCGACCAGCTGACCGCGCCGAATCCGGGCAACCGTCCCAACGTGCTGGCCAAGAGCGCGCCCAACGTCTACTGGAACAGCATCCCGCTGCAACAGATGTCGGACTGGCTCAAGCCGCACCTGGAGGCCGGCATGACGCAGACGCTGGAGAACAGCATGGACAGCGCGCGCTTCAAGCTGGACGAGAAGCGCCGCCTGGTGCAGGGATTCGACGGTATCCTCTAATCGCGCGAAACACGGGCGGCTTCGGGCCGCCTGTTCGTATAATGGGAAAAAAACAACCCTGGAGACTCCCATGAAATTGCTCGCCTTCCTGATCACCACCGCGCTCGCCATCGCCCCCGCCCACGCCGACGACACTTCGCCGGTCGGCCTGTGGAAAAACATCGACGACGCCACCGGCAAGCCGAAAGCGCTGATCCGCATCACCGAAAGCAACGGCGCGCTGCAAGGCAAGATCGAGCAATTGTTCCGCGCCCCCGGCGAAGATCAGAATCCGAAATGCGACAAGTGCGACGGCGCGCGCAAGGACCAGCCGATCATCGGCATGGAGATCCTGTCCGGGTTGAAGAAGGACGGCGACGAATACGCCGGCGGCGAGATCCTCGATCCGAACAACGGCAAGGTCTACAAAAGCAAGCTGCACCTGACCGACGCCGGCAAGAAGCTCAGCGTGCGCGGCTACATCGGCATGCCGATGCTGGGCCGCTCCCAGGTCTGGGTGCGCCAGGACTAAGTCCGCGCGGCATTAAGTTTCTGATGCTAAATTTCCACAAAGTCATGTAGTTTCCTAGTTTCAATGTGCTGTGTGCGCAAGCGCACCTACCCGCGCCGACGGGTATGACATCGTGAACCATACGCCCGTCGCCGACAGCGCGGGCCGTTCGTTGTTCCACGGTTCCAGCACAAAGGGAAACACCATGAATGTCCTGCAGAGATATACCAAGACACTGTTCTGTTCCATCGGCTTCCTCGCCGTCGGCCTGTTGGCCGGCTGCGGCGGCGGCGACCAGGGGCGCGACCCCATCCTCGGCCTGCCGGCCGCGACGCTGGTCTCGCTGGCGGTGACGCCGGCGGCGCCAAGCATCGCGCTGGGCACCACCCAGCAGTTCGCCGCCACCGCCACCTATAGCGACGGTTCGACCCAAGCGGTGGTCGCCGCCTGGACCTCGGCCACGCCGGCCGTCGCCAGCGTCGCCGCCACCACCGGCCTGGCCACCAGCGCCAGCGCCGGCAGCACCGTCATCAGCGCCGCCTTCAACGGCAAGACCGCCACGGCGACCTTGACCGTGACGCCGGCCGTGCTGGTGTCGATCGCCGTCACGCCGCAAGCGCCGACGGTGCAGATCGCCGCCACCCGCCAGCTGGCCGTGATCGGCACGTATTCCAACGCCACCACGCAAAACTTGACCGCCGGCGCGAGCTTCGTCTCCGCCACCCCGGCCAACGTGCGCGTCAGCACCGGCGGCCTGGTCACCGGCGTCGCCGCCGGCAGCTCGGTCATCACCGCCAGCAGCGGCGGCAAGAGCGCGACCACCACCGTCACCGTGAGCGGCACGGCGCCCTTGAGCGTCACCGTGAGCCCGGCCTCCGCCACCGTCGCCATCGGCGGATCGAGCCAATTCATCGCCACCGCGACCTATGCGGATAACAGCACCGCGCTGGTCACCGGCAGCGCCGTCTGGTCCGCGGACAGCCCATCGATCGGCACGGTCTCCGCCTCCGGCCTCGCCACCGGCGTCGCCGTCGGCAGCACCAACATCACCGCCACCGTCGGCGGCGTGACCTCGAGCGCCGCGCTGAACGTGGTCGCCGTCATCCCGTCGCCGCCGGTCATGGCGTCGGTTCCATTGGGCGGATCCGCCGACTTCGCGGTGCTGGCCGGCACCTCGCTGACCAACAACGCCGGCGGCACCACGCTGATCACCGGTAACATCGGCGCCTCGTCGCAAACCACCGATCCGACCATCGCGGCCGGCTTCACCAACTACAAATCCGGCGCCATCCTGGCCGGCGCGCTGACCGACCTGCAAAGCGCCATCGCCAACGTCAACGGCCGTACCTGCGACGTCAGCTCGACCGGCGACATCGATCTCGGCGGCCTGACCCTGGTGCCCGGCGTGTACTGCTACGCCGGCGCCATCAGCATCACCGGCACCGTCACGCTGAGCGGCCCCGGCGTGTACATCTTCCGTACCGCGCTGACTCTGAACACCACCGCCAATTCGGCCGTGGTGCTGAGCAATGGCGCCACCGCCGCCGACGTCACCTGGCTGCCGGTCGGCCCGACCACGCTCGGCGCCAACAGCAGCTTCAAAGGCAGCATCCTCAGCCTGGCCGCCGCGGTCACCGTGGGCGACAACGCCACGCTGCTCAACGGCCGCGTGCTGACCGGCGGCGCCGTCACGCTGCGCAACAACCAGATCACCAAATAACCCCATCCAGGACATCATCATGACCATCGCCAAGAAATTCGGAACACTGACCGCACTCGCCTGCGCCATGCTCGCCATCCAGGTCGCGCAAGCGGCCGACGAACCCTTCGTCAATCCCGACTGGGCCAACAGCGCCTGGTACATCGGCGCCGGCGCCGGCCGCTCGCGCGCCACCATCGACGAACCGCGCCTGTTCAACAGCCTGATCGGCAACGGCTCCACCGTCACGTCGTTCAACAAGGACGAGCGCGACACCGGCTACAAGCTGTTCGTCGGCAAACAGCTGAACCGCTACTGGGCATTGGAACTGGGTTATTTCGACCTGGGTAAATTCAGCTTCAACTCGACCACGTCCGGCAACGGCGTGCTCAACGGCGAGGCCGGTTTCCGTGGCGGCAACTTCGACGTGGTCGGGCAGTTCCCGTTCACCGAGCGGCTGTCGCTGCTGGCCCGATTCGGCGTCGACTACACCAAGACCAGCACCCGCTTCAACGGCAACCGCCTGGCGGCGGTCACCTCGCCGGATAACTCGGAACGCAAATTCGGCCCGAAAGCCGGCTTCGGCCTGGAATACAAGCTGACCGAAGCGCTGGCGGTGCGCGGCGAAATGGAACGGTTCCGCGTCAACGACGGCGTCGGCCAACGCGGCGACGTGGACCTGCTGTCGGTGAGCCTGGTCTACAAGCTGGGCCGCCCGGCGCACAGCGCCCCGGCCTATGTGCCGCCACCCGCCGCCGAACCGGCCCCGGCCCCGGCCGTCGTGCCGATGCCGCCGCCGCCGCCGCCGAAAGCGCCTGAGCCGACCTCGGAAAAAGTCTCGTTCGCCGCCGAAGCGCTGTTCGACTTCGACAAATCGGTGGTCAAGCCGAACGGCAAGGCCGCGCTGGACGACCTGCTGAGCAAGCTGCAAGGCATGAACACCGAGGTGATGATCACCGTCGGCCACACCGACTCGGTCGGCTCCGACGACTACAACATGAAGCTGTCGCTGCGCCGCGCCGAAGCGGTCAAGGCGTATCTGGTGAGCAAAGGCGTCGACACCGCGCGCGTCTACACCGAAGGCAAGGGCGAGAGCCAGCCGATGGGGGACAACGGCACGGCCGAAGGCCGCGCCAAGAACCGCCGCGTGACGGTCGAAGTGGTCGGCACGCGCACGGTCACCAAGTAAAGGCTAGGGCTTGACGCCCTTGCCGGTGGCGGTCCAGTAGATGCCGCCCATCAGGTGATTCAAGTAGGTCGGGTCGCGGTACATCTCCCCGTTGTGTCCCAGCGAGGTGATGAACACGCGGCCCTTTTCATAAGTGTGATACCAGGCGATCGGATGGTCCTTGCCCATGCCCTTGGACACCTGCCCCGGCCAGATCTTGGTCGGATCGTAGGTGCTTTCATCGACGTTCAGCACCGGATGGATCGCGATGTTGTACGGATTATCGAACACATACCACTCGTCGCTCCACAGCCAGCGCGACGGCAGCGCATAGGTCGCTGGAAAATTCTTGTCGACCACGTCGGCCACGCCGGTCTGCAGCATCGGATGGTTGCCGACGCGGCGCCCGATCAGCTTCTCGAACCACGGCCAGGTGTTGGGCGGAATGATCAGCGCGCGGTGCACCAGCATGGCGTTGCCGCCGTTGCGCATATAGTCCTCGAATTTCCTGCGGCGCGGCTCGCTCAACTCCTCGCCCGGCGTGTTCAGGAACATCACCGCCGCGTACTGGCTCAGGTCGCCGTCGAACACTTCCGGCTTGTTGGTGTAGACCAGCTCGAACGCGTGCAGCTTGGCCAGCTGCTCCAGGCTGTCGCGCGCGATCGGAATGTATTCGTAGTGATACTTGCCCGGCATCGCCAGCACCAGCAGCTTGTATTGGTTGTCGGCATGGGCGCCGGCGGCCATCGCCAGCCACGCCAATACGGTCAGCATGAGTTTTTTCATCGTCTCCTCCAGGTTAAGTTAGCGCTATCATTTTCTACATAGTCTACCCCAAGGTGATACGATTTGCTCAATGAAAATTGTCTTCAATCTGATCGGTTGCCTGGCGGTGGCGCTGGGTGTGCTCGGCATCTTCCTGCCCTTGCTGCCGACCACCCCCTTCCTGCTGCTGGCCTCCGCCTGTTTCGCGCGCGGCTCGACGCGCCTGCACCACTGGCTGCAAACCAACCGCGTGTTCGGCAAATACCTGCGCGACTACGAGAACGGCAAAGGCATCCCGCTGCGCGGCAAGGTCTGGGTGCTGATCTTCATGTGGTCATCGATGGGCTATTCGATCTGGCGCCTGCACCAGCGGCCGGCGCTGCAGATCCTGGTGGCGCTGATCGGCGCCGGCGTGACCATCTACCTGACCCGCTACGTCCCCACCATGCAAGCACGAAAGTCCAGCGACGCCGCCGAGTAGCCGCCACTCCCATGCAGCGGCACGACGCGAGGAAGCGCTTGACATATTGCCCGCTGTCCTGCAATATCGATATATCGCATGCGATGCAAGCGCATGCGATATCAATCCACGCCCTGAAGAATCTTCATATGACTAGCTATTCAAAACACCCTGCCAATAAGAATCCCGAGCTGACGGACTTCCTATGCTTCGCCATTTATTCCACCAACCTGACGTTCGCCAAGGCCTACAAGCCGGCGCTGGAACGACTGGGCCTGACCTACACGCAATACATCATTATCATCGCGCTGTGGGAAGACAGCCACCAAACCGTCACCAGCCTGGGAGGTAAAATCTTTCTGGAGTCGAATACGTTGACGCCGATTTTGAAAAAGCTGCAAAGCCTGGGGTATATCCATCGCGAGCGCGATACCGTCGATGAACGCCAGGTTCTGCTGAGCCTGACGGACGCGGGCCGCAAACTTCGCGCCAAGGCGTTCGGCGCCGGCGTTTCGGCCGCGTGCGGACTGACCGCGACCGAGTTTGCCGACACCAGAGAATCGCTGATCCGATTACGCGCCAATCTGATGCGCGCCGTCAAGTCGTGAACCGTCGACTTCAATTAGCTGATCCAGCCGCAGCAGTTCTCCCGAATCGAGCGCCAGATACTCGACGCCCCCTCGGGCGAACACATCCTTGATGATCGCCTCACGCTGCAGCACGACGCCCTGATCCACGTAGCGCACCGCCGCCGGCCGGCGCAAGGTCGCGAGATCTTCCAGCCTATCGTGGAATTCGCAGCTGATCGGAACATAGGGGGGATGGATGATGTTCATGTTCACTCCTTGATGATGGCGCCGCCTTCGTGGGCCAGAAAGAATACCGAGTCCTCCAGCGCTTCCGCGTCGTGCTCCTCGCCGTGGCCGATCGTCATGTAGTCGCCCTCCGCCAGCACCAGTTCGCCGAAACGGATACGGCCCTTGACCACCAGAATCTGCTCCGGGCCTTCGTGATCGTGGCGCGGGAAGCGCGCGCCCGCTTTGAACTCGATAAAGTCCGCGCCGCTGCCGTTTTCACCCCAAACGCTTGCCGCTCGGATGCCCGGGAAGCCGGTCTCGACAAATTGACGGGCTGCTTTCGTTACGTGAATCATGCTAAACCTTCTTCAAATATGGATGACTACTCAATTTAAACGCTGCCGTTGAAATCTTATGCGATTACAGCGCATACGATTTGTTTATGATCGGATACCGGCGCCTGGCTGTCAAGGCTTCAAATTGCGTCCATTTGTAACAGCTATGCGGCAACCGCGTTGACGAGGCTGTCGCGCACCTTCACCACCGCCAGACGGGTGGCGTTGAATCCATCGTGGGACAAGCCGCAGGCGTCGACCAGCGGAGCGCTCAACGCGATCGCCTGCTCGCGCAACAACCGTCCCTCGGGCGTCAAGCTCAGGCGGACATGCCGTTCGTTCGCCGCATCGCGTTCGCGTCGCACCAAGCCCATCGCCTGCAGTTTCTTCAGCAGCGGCGTCAACGTATTCGATTCCAGGAACAGCGTCTCCCCCAGCTCGGACACGGTTTGGCCATCCCGCTCCCACAGGGCGACGACGGCGATGTACTGCGTATATGTCACCCCCAACTGCGCCAGCATGGGCTTGTAGGCTTTGCCGAATGTCAGGTTGGCCGAGTACATGGCGAAGCACAGAAATTCGGCAAGCCGGGGGGCTGTCTTCGGTTCAGGTTCAGATGTCCGGGTCATGATGAAGGCTGGAATGGAGAGATGCCAGCCATTATACATGACGGATACGATTAAATCGCATCAGTGCAAAAACACACCGATGCGATCCCGGGCTACGACGCCTGATTGGTCGGCATCACTACCACTTGTTGCAGGTTGACGTGCTTCGGCTGCTCGGCCAGGAAGCCGACCACCTCCGCCACGTTCTCGGGCTGCAGGAAGGTGATGGTCTCTCTGGCGCCGGCCAGCCAGTTCAGCGCGCCCGGGAAGGTGAAGTGGCCCTGCAGCTCCGTGTCGGTACAGCCGGGCTCGACGACCGAGACGCGGATGTTCTTCGGTCCCAGCTCGGCGCGCAGGTGGCGCGACAGATGGCTGACGTAGGCCTTGCTGGCGCTGTAGACCGCGAAGTATGGGTAGATATTCTGCGCCGCGATCGACGAGGTGTTGATCAGGTCGACGGTGGCGCCGGCGGCGGCGGCCTTGGTCAGCTGCGGCACGAAGGCCGAGATCACGCGCATCGCGCCGGTGACGTTGAGGTCGATTTGGTGCTGCCACTGGGCGATGTCGCGCTCTTCGATCGCGCCCGGCAGCATCACGCCGGCGTTGTTGAACACCAGGTCGGCCGGGCCCCAGGTCTGTTCGACCGTCGCGGCGGCGGCGTCGACCGACGCCTGGTCGGTGACGTCGACCGGCAGCGCCAGCGCGGTGCCGCCGGCGGCGGTGATCTCGGCCGCCAGTTTCTCCAGAATGTCGGCGCGGCGCGCCAGCACGGCGACCTTGGCGCCGCGCGACGCCAGCAGTTTCGCGGTGGCGTAGCCGATGCCGCTGGAAGCGCCGGTGATCACGGCGATACGGGTGTTGAGTTGGTTCATGGTGGTTCTCCTCAGGTGGGTTAGTGAGAAGAACTATAGGCCCGCGAGCACAACCAGAGTAGTCGTACCGCCCCGTTACAGTCGCAACTAAAAGTTTATACCGCCAGCGCGCGCAACTCCTGGCGCGACAGGCAAAACGTCGCGCTGTCGCGCAACCGCTCGACGCTGAAATCGATGAAGCGCCGCAACCTGCCCGGCATGTCGCCGCGCTGCGCGTAGTACAGGTGGAGGCCCATGCGCTCGCTGACGTGCTCCACCAGCAGCGGCACCAGGCGGCCGTCGCGCAGCGCAGCGGCGCCGTTGATGCTGTCGATCTGGCCGATGCCCATGCCGGCCATCACCGCGTGCATCTCGGTGTCGGGATCGGTGCTCAGCAAAATAGGCTGGACGTGATGGAACACGATGTCGCCGCCGATGTCGAACTCCCACGCCATGGCGCGGCCGGTGCCGGGCTGGCGATAGCCGGTGCAGCGGTGCACGGCCAGCTCCTCCAGCGTGCGCGGCACGCCGTGCTGCTTCAGATACGCCGGCGCCGCGCACACCACCTGCTGCACCGTGAACAGGCGGCGGCTGACCACCTGCGCATCGGGCGCGTTGCCGCCACGGAAACCGACGTCGATGCGGTCGCTGACCAGATCGCTGAAGCCATCCTCCAGCAGCAAGTCCACCTGGATCCGCGGATAGCGGCGCTGGAACTCGGCCAGCAGCGGCACCAGCATCTTGGTGCCCATCGAGGCCGAGGCGGCGATGCGCACCACGCCCTCGTCCTCGCGTGCGGCGTCGCGGGCGCGGGCCAGCGCGCCGACCACGCCGTCCATGCTGGGCTTGATCGACTCCAGCAGGCGCTGGCCCTCCTCGGTCAGCGAGCTGTTGCGCGTGGTACGGTGGAACAGGCGCACACCGAGGTGCTGTTCGAACTGGCGGATGGTCTTGCTGACCGCCTGCGGCGTGGTGCCCTGCGCTTCCGCGACCTTGTTAAAGCTGCCCAGTTCGGCGGCCCGGATGAAGGTCGAGATCGCGCGCAGCTCATCCACGGCCGGCGGCCTCGCGCTGGATCTTGCTGATGTGGCGGTCCAGGCTGTTGGCGAAGGCCTGGCGGTCGGACTGGCTGAAGGCGGCCGGGCCGCCGGTGTCGACGCCGCTGCCGCGCAGCTCGTCCATGAAGGCGCGCATGGTCAGCATCTGCGCGATGTTGTCGTTGGTGTAGAACTCGCCGCGCGGGTTGAGCGCGTAGCCGCCCTTCTTCAGCACGTCGGACGCCAGCGGGATGTCGCCGGTGACCACCAGGTCGCCCGGCGCCAGCAGGCGCACGATTTCCTGGTCGGCCACGTCGGCGCCGGACGGCACCTGCACCGAACGCACGAAGCGCGATGGCGGCACCCGCAGCAGCTGGTTCGCCACCAAGGTCACCTGCATCTGCGTGCGCTCGGCGACGCGGTACAGGATCTCCTTGACCACGGCGGGACAGGCGTCGGCGTCGACCCAGATCTGCATCACAGGTCCGACCACAGCTCGCCGTTGGGGCTGATGCGCGGCGCGGCGACGCCGAAGTGCTTGTACGCGGCCGGCGTGGCGACCCGGCCGCGCGGCGTGCGCTGCAGGAAGCCTTGCTGGATCAGATACGGTTCCAGCACGTCCTCGATGGTGTCGGCCGCCTCGCCGATCGCCGCCGCCAGGTTGCCGATGCCGACCGGGCCGCCGCCGAACTTGAACAGCACCGCCTCCAGCAGCTTGCGGTCCATCACGTCGAAGCCGACCGTGTCGACGTCGAGCATGACCAGCGCCGCGTCGGCGGTGGCCTTGGTGATATCGCCGTTGCTTTTGACTTCGGCGTAGTCGCGCACGCGGCGCAACAAGCGGTTGGCGATACGCGGCGTGCCGCGCGCGCGGCGGGCGATCTCGACCGCGCCGTCCGGCGCGATGTTGGCCTTCAGCAGCGCGGCGCTGCGGGTGACGATCTGGGTCAGTTCCTCGGTGTTGTAGAACTCCAGCCGGGCGACAATGCCGAAGCGGTCGCGCAGCGGATTGGTCAGCATGCCGGCGCGGGTGGTGGCGCCGACCAGCGTGAACGGCTGCAGGTCCAGCTTGACCGAACGCGCCGCCGGGCCTTCGCCGATCATGATGTCGATCTGGTAGTCCTCCAGCGCCGGGTACAGGATCTCCTCGACCACCGGCGACAGGCGGTGGATCTCGTCGATGAACAGCACGTCGTTGGCTTCCAGGTTGGTCAGGATCGCGGCCAGGTCGCCAGGGCGTTCCAGCACCGGGCCGGAAGTCTGGCGCAGGTTGACGCCCATCTCGCGCGCGATGATGTTGGCCAGCGTGGTCTTGCCCAAGCCCGGCGGGCCGAACAGCAAGGTATGGTCGAGCGCCTCCTTGCGATTGCGCGCGGCGGCGATGAAGATTTCCAGCTGGTCGCGGATCTTGGACTGGCCGACATATTCATCGAGATGCTTGGGGCGCAACGCGCGCTCGATCGCCTCTTCATTCGGCGATGACGGCGCCGCGTCGATGATGCGCTGTTCGGTGAAGCTGTCGGTCTGGATGCTCATGTTGTTTCAATTAACCTTTGGAGAGCGCTTTCAGCGCTTGCTTGATGCCGTCCGAGACGCCGCTGCCGGCGGGAACGGTCTTCAGCGCCAGCAGGGCTTCCTTGTCGGAATAGCCCAGCGCCAGCAGCGCGTTCAGGATATCAGATTGCGAGTCCGGCACGGCGTGCGCGCCGCCGGCGCCGATGTCCGCGCCCAGCTTGCCCTTGAGTTCCAGCAGCAAGCGCTCGGCGGTCTTCTTGCCGATGCCCGGCACTTTCACCAGCCGGCCCGACTCCTGCAAGGTCACCGCCTGCGCCAGGTCGGCGATCGACATGCCCGACAGGATCGACAACGCGGTGCGCGCGCCGACGCCGGTGATCTTGATCAGCTGGCGAAACACCGCGCGCTCCTCGGCGTTGCCGAAGCCGAACAGCAGATGCGCGTCCTCGCGGATCGCCTGATGCGTGAACAGCACCACTTTTTCGCCCACGCCGGGCAGGTTGTAGAAGGTGCTCATCGGCACATCGACTTCGTAGCCGACGCCACCGCAGTCCACCAACAGTTGCGGCGGATTTTTTTCAAGCAAAATACCGGAGAGACGACCGATCATCGTGTGGAGCCTTAAAAGAGGAAGTTTTAACCGACCAGGCGGCCGCGTTTCATGCGCATGCCGGCCAGCGGCCCGCCGCCGGTGCCGGTGTTGACGCCGGCGCCGGCGATCAGCATCAGCGTCTCGCGGCTGTGGGCGTGGCAGATGGCGATGCCGAGCGCGTCGGCGGCGTCGCTGCCCGGCAGGCCCGGCAACGACAGGAGGCGCGCCACCATGTCCTGCACCTGCGCCTTGACCGCGCGCCCGGTGCCGACCACCGCCTGCTTGACCTGGGTCGGCGAGTATTCGGCCACGCTCAGCTCGGCCGACACCAGCGCGCAGATCGCCGCGCCGCGCGCCTGGCCCAGCAGCAGGGTCGATTGCGGATTGACGTTGACGAACACCTGTTCGATCGCCGCGCACTCGGGCTGGTAGATGCGCGCCACTTCGGCCACGCCGTCCAGGATCACCTTGAGCCGCGCCGGCAGACTGCCCTCGCCGCTCTTGATGGTGCCCGAGGCGATATAGCGCAGCTTGGCGCCCTGCTTGTGGATCACGCCAAAACCGGTCGTGCGCAAGCCGGGGTCGATACCGAGAATTATCATTAAAGGATTGTATGCAGTAAAGAAAAAGCCCGCAAGCTTGCGGGCTTCTTAAACGGTGTCGGCCGTTGATTAATGACGGAAGTGGCGCGTGCCGGTGTACAGCATCACGACGCCGCGCTCGTCCGCCGCGTCGATCACTTCCTGGTCGCGCATCGAACCGCCCGGATGGATCACGCAGGTCGCGCCCGCGTCGACCACGACATCGAGGCCATCGCGGAACGGGAAGAACGCATCCGACGCCACCACCGAACCAGCCAGCGACAAGCCGGCGTTCTGCGCCTTGATCGACGCGATGCGCGCCGAATCGATGCGGCTCATCTGGCCCGCGCCGACGCCCAGCGTCATGTTATTGCCGCAGAAAACGATCGCATTGGACTTGACATACTTGGCCACGCGCCAGGCGAACATCATGTCCTGCAACTGCTGCGGCGTAGGCTGCAACTTGCTGACCACCTTCAGGTCGCCGACCAGCACATTTTTGGAGTCGGCCGACTGCACCAGCAAACCGCCGCCGACGCGCTTGAAGTCCATCGCGTTGACGCCGTTGCCCAGCGGGATTTCCAGCAAGCGCACATTCTGCTTGGCCGACAGGATCTGCTTGGCTTCCGCCGAGAACGACGGCGCGATCAGCACCTCGACGAACAGCTTGGCCAGCTCGGTCGCGGCGACGCCGTCCACTTCCACGTTGAAGGCGATGATGCCGCCGAACGCCGAAGTCGGATCGGTCTGCAGCGCGCGCTTGTACGCGTCGGCCGCATCGGCGCCCAGCGCCACGCCGCACGGATTGGCGTGCTTGACGATGACGCAGGCCGCGCTCTGGTCGAAGCCGCCCATGCTCTTCACGCATTCCCACGCCGCATCGGCATCGGCGATGTTGTTGAACGACAGTTCCTTGCCCTGCAACTGCTTGTAGTTGGCCAGCGCGCCTTCGGTCTTGACCACGTCGCGGTAGAACGCCGCCGACTGGTGCGGATTCTCGCCGTAGCGCATGTCCTGCACTTTTTCAAACGCCACGTTCAGCGTCTTCGGATAGGCGTTGCGGCTGGCGTGCGCGCGGTCCGCGCCCAGGCTGGTCAGATAGTTGGCGATGGCGCCGTCGTACTGCGCGGTGTGCGCGTAGACCTTGGTGGCCAGCGTGAAACGGGTGTCGTAGCTGACATAGCCGGGCGCGTTGTCGGTGGTCTTCATTTCCGCCAGCACCACGCCGTAGTCGGACGGATCGCAGATGACGATCACGTCCTTGTGGTTCTTGGCCGCCGAACGCAGCATGGCCGGACCGCCGATGTCGATGTTCTCGATCGCGTCGTCCAGCGTGCAATCGTCCTTGGCGACGGTGGCCTGGAACGGATACAGATTGACCACCACCATGTCGATGGTCGGGATCGCATGCTCTTCCAGCTTGGCCACGTGCTCGGGGAAATCGCGGCGGGCCAGGATGCCGCCGTGGACTTTCGGATGCAGCGTCTTGACGCGGCCATCGAGCATCTCCGGGAAACCGGTGTAGTCGGCGACTTCGGTCACGGCCACGCCGTTGTCGGCCAGCAGTTTGGCGGTGCCGCCGGTCGACAGGATGTTGACGCCCATGGCGGACAGCGCGCGGGCGAAGTCCAGCACACCGGTTTTGTCGGAGACGGAGATGAGAGCTTGTTTAATCATGGCGATGAAGGCTAGGTGGTTGAATATTCTTTACTTCAGGCCGGCCACGACGGCCGTTCCCAGCCATTCATGCCGGATCGACGGATGCTGTTACAGCAGGCCGTGCTCTTGCAGCTTCTTGCGCAAGGTGTTGCGGTTGATGCCGAGCATCTGCGCGGCGTGCGACTGGTTACCATCGGCGCGCGTCATGACCACTTCCAGGATCGGTTTTTCAACGGTCAGCACGACCATGTCGTAGATGTTCGATGCCTGCTGCTCGCCCAGATCGTTGAAGTAATCTTCAAGGCTCTTCTGGACCACTTCCTGGATACTTTCTTTGCTCATTTTATTGTCGTTCGGCTAATTAATCTGTTGACGCTGGCAAATCGCCCGGACTTGTGGCCTGGACGCCTACCCTTCTGATTTGACTTTTTTTAGTACTCTCTACGCCGCCTCTGCGGCCTGCATTTCTTCAGCGAGGCGGTATTGTAACCGCTCGCCAAAACTCCACTGCGATTCGAAGAACTGGTCGACGGCGGCCAGTTGCGCGTCGGTGGACTCCAACAGGTTCATTTTCTGGCGGAACGCCTCGCCGCCTTGGAGGTCGCGCACATACCAGCCGATATGCTTGCGCGCCGTACGCACGCCAAGGAAGTCGCCATAGAAGGCGTAATGCGCGCGCAGGTGCTCGTCCATCAGGCCGCGCACCTCGTCCACGTACGGCGCCGGCAGATGGGCGCCGGTGCGCAGGTAATGATCGATCTCGCGGAAGATCCACGGCCGGCCCTGCGCCGCGCGGCCGACCATCACCGCGTCGGCGCCGGTGTAGTCCAGCACGAACTTCGCCTTTTCCGGCGACGTGATGTCGCCGTTGGCCACCACCGGAATCCCGACCGAGCGCTTGACCGCTTTGATCATGTCGTACTCGGCGTCGCCCTTGTAACCATCGGCGCGGGTGCGGCCGTGCAGGGTCAGCATGGCGATGCCGGCGTCCTCGGCGATGCGCGCGATGTTCAGCGCGTTCTTGTGGGAGCGGTCCCAGCCGGTGCGGAACTTCAGGGTCACCGGCACATCGACCGCGCCGACCACGGCGTCGAGGATTTGCCTGACCAGCGCCTCGTCCTGCAACAAGGCCGAGCCGCACCAGGCGTTGCAGACTTTCTTGACCGGGCAGCCCATATTGATATCGATGATCTGCGCGCCGCGCTCGACGTTGAAGCGGGCGCAATCGGCCAGGTCCCGCGGATCGGCGCCGGCGATCTGCACCGCCTTCGGCTCCATCTCGCCGGTGTGGTCGGTGCGGCGCGAACTCTTTTCGGTCGCCCACAGGCGCGGATTCGACGCCGCCATCTCGGACACCGCATAGCCCGCGCCCAGCTCTTTGCACAGCTGACGGAAAGGCCGATCCGTGACGCCCGCCATCGGAGCGACGAAAACGTTGTTGCGCAGTAAGTGAGGGCCGATTTGCACTGGCGATACCTGATTGGGGAGAAGGAACCTTCTATTTTAACCGAAGGGCTGCTCAAATAATAAGCACTATTTTTTATGAATTCGGCAAATGTGCAGCATTGCCGTTATGAGCCGATGTTTCCGTGCATAAACAATAAGCACGAACGTCAGATAATGTCGTCCAGCACCGCCAGGCTCAGGTGATCGACTTCGCCCCAGCTGTCGAGCGCCAGTTTGCCGTCGGACCAGGTGAAGCGGTTGATGCTGGCGTTCTTGACCTGAAAGTCGCGCGGGCTGTCGAGCGACATGCCGACCGCCGCCCGGTAGGCGCACTCGAGCACGCCGCCGTGGGCGACGATGGCGAGGGTCTTGCCCGGATGGCGCCCGGCCCAGTCGGCGATGCCGGCCATCGCGCGCGCATAGAATTGGCGGAAACTTTCCGCCACCCGCTCGCCCGGCGGCATCACCGCGTCGATATCGCGCGCCTGCCACAACACGTAGTCGGTCGGATAGTCGCGTTCGATCTCGGTGTACAGCATGCCCTCGAACACGCCGTAGCAGCGTTCGCGCAGCTGGGCGTCGGTCTGCACCGGGGCGCCGTCGTGCTGGCCGGCCACCGCCTGCGCGGTCTGCATCGCGCGCTGCAGGTCGCTGGCGACGATGACGTCGATCCGCTCGGCGGCCAGCGCCTGCGCCAGCGCGTTGGCCTGGCGTTCGCCCTCGTCATTCAGCGGGATGTCGATGTGGCCCTGCAGGCGGCGCACGGCGTTCCAGGCCGTCTCGCCGTGGCGGATCAGCAATATAGTGGTGTTGTTCATGCAATCTTGTCTTGGGATCGGCTGCTCATGGCCGCGTACAGGGTGTAGCTGCCGATCAATTGTGCTTCATCGATGATATGGCCGTGGATCGCGTTGAGCACATCGGCGCAGGTGAAGCGCCCCGCCAGCTCCAGGCGCGGCACATCCAGCGCGTAGAGACGGAAAATATAATGGTGCACGCGCTCGTCGTTCCACGGCGGACAGGGGCCATCATACCCGTAATAGTCGCCGGCCATCGCCGGGTCGCCGGCGAACCAGCCGTGGTAATCGTTGACGCCCTGGCGCAGCGGCACGCCGTCCAGCGTCGCCGCCGGGCCGGGCTTGCCGCCCGCGCTGACGCCTTGCGACAATGCGCCTTCGGCGATGACTTGCATCGTCAGCGGAATATCGATCAGGCTCCAATGGAAGAAGTCGCCGCGCGGCAGGCTCATGGGCAGCGAGCGATCGGCGCGGTTGACCTGGCTGGCGTCGGTCGGCGCGTCGCCGTCGATACACAGCAGCACCAGCGACTCGGTGCCGACCGGCACCTCGCTCCACGACAGCTGGGGATTGCGGTTTTCCGCATGTTGAACGCCGAAGCCCGCATCCAGCTCGGCAAAAGCGCACTTGGCCGGGATGGCGCCACCGTCACGAAAACTGTCGCTGGAGAGTTTCATGGTCTTTATTTAACGTTGGTTTGCAACCAGAAGGTGACCGGTCCATCGTTGGTCAGGCTAACTTTCATGTCCGCGCCGAACTGGCCGGTCTGCACCACCGTGTGCTTCAACCTGGCCTGCTCGACGAAATAGCTGAACAGCCGCAGGCCGTCGGCCGGCGCGGCGGCGGGCGTAAACGACGGCCGCGTGCCGGACTTGGTGTCGGCCGCCAGCGTGAACTGCGGCACCAGCAGCAGCCCGCCGGCGGTGTCGGTCACGCTGCGGTTCATTTTGCCGGCCGCGTCAGCGAAGACGCGGTAGCCGAGCAGTTTGGCCAGCAGCGCGTCGGCGTCCTTTTCGCTGTCGTTGCGCTCGGCGCACAGCAGCACCATCAGGCCGGCGTCGATGGCGCCGATGGTGGCGCCATCGACCACCACGCTGGCGCTGCTGACGCGTTGTAGCAGCGCGATCATGCCGTCAGCGTGACGCGCGCGAACTTGCGTTTGCCCACTTGCAGCACGAAGGTGCCGGCCTCGATCTTGATCGTCTTGTCGCTGACGACGGTGCCGTCGACGCGCACGCCGCCCTGGTCGATCATGCGCATCGCGTCCGAGGTGGACGGACACAGGCCGGCCATCTTCAGCAATTGCGGAATGCCGACCGGCGCGCCGCTCAACGCCACTTCCGCGACGTCGTCCGGGATGCCGCCCTTGGAGCGGTTGACGAAGTCGGCCAGCGCGTCCTCGGCCGCCTGTTGCGAGTGGAAGCGCGCCACGATTTCCTGGGCGATCGCCACCTTGGCGTCGCGCGGGTTCTTGCCGCCGTCGATTTCCGCCTTCAGCGCGGCGATGTCGGCGATCGAGCGGAACGACAGCAGGTTGAAGTATTTCCACATCATGTCGTCCGAGATGCTCATGATCTTGGCGAACATGGTGTTGCCCGGTTCGGTGATGCCGATGTAGTTGTTCTTCGACTTGGACATCTTGTCGACCCCGTCCAGGCCTTCCAGCAGCGGCATGGTCAGAATGCACTGCGGGTCCTGGTCGTAGTCCTTCTGCAGCTCGCGGCCGACCAGCAGGTTGAACTTCTGGTCGGTGCCGCCCAGCTCCAGGTCTGACTTCAGGGCAACCGAGTCGTAGCCTTGCATCAACGGGTACAGGAATTCGTGCACCGCGATCGGGGTGCCGCCCTTGAAACGCTTGCTAAAATCATCTCGCTCCATCATCCGCGCCACTGTATAGTGTGATGCAAGCTTGATCAGTCCGCGGGCGCCAAGCGGGTCGCACCACTCGGAGTTGTAGCGGATTTCGGTCTTGGCCGGGTCCAGCACCAGCGACGCTTGCTTGAAGTAGGTCATCGCGTTTTGCTCGACCTGCTCCTTGGTCAGCGGCGGGCGGGTGGCGTTGCGGCCGGATGGATCGCCGATCATCGAGGTGAAGTCGCCGATCAGGAAGATCACTTGATGGCCGAGATCCTGCAACTGGCGCATCTTGTTGAGCACGACGGTGTGGCCGAGGTGCAGGTCGGGCGCGGTGGGATCCAGGCCGAGCTTGATACGCAGCGGAACGCCGCTTTGTTCCGAGCGCGCCAGCTTCTGGGCGAACTCGCTTTCAATCAGCAACTCGTCGACACCGCGTTTGGTGATGGCGAGCGCTTCCTGGACCTTGTCGGTCAAAGGTAAGGCTTTCGAGGGGGCCGGCGGTGTCGAAGAAGAGGTAGTCATAATATTTAAGCGGTATTTTTCAGAAAAAAGTGGGCAGCTTCAGGAGTTTGTTATAATCCTTGATCCATCAATCTTGCCGTACGAAAACGAACCAAAACAATAATTAGAAAAAATAAAACGTTCCTGAATAGTTCAAGCGGCAAATTTTAACTGATTGCATGAACCAAATACATAAATTCACGAGCTCACGCTTGTTCAGTTTGCTAGGCCCCACGCGCAAAGCGCGCATCGTCAGCGCATCCGCATTGTTTCTTGCGGTGTGCGCATTCGGTGCGGCCGGCGTGGCCCCGCTTGCTCCGGACGCTGCCGACCTGCCGGTGAAATCCGTGCAGGAAGCGGTCGTGATGCCGGATCTTAATGCACAGATCAACGCGCTGGAGCAGCAATCCTCGACTGAGCAATTCGTTCACGAAGAGAAGATCCGCGCCGGCGACACGTTGGCGACGTTGTTGACGCGCCTTGGCGTGGACGATGACGCAGCCGAGAACTTTATCAAAAAAGATAAGGTCGCGAAAGGCGTGATGCAGCTGAAGACCGGCAAGCGGGTCCAGGCGCAAACGGATGAAGAAGGCAATCTGCAGTGGCTGCGCGCCACCGTGGTGGACGGCAAGGATAATCCAGTCACCAACATCAAAGTCAGCCGCAAGGGCGAAGGCTTTGTGGCGACGGAAGAAGCGGCCAAGCTGGAACGCCGCGTCGAAATGCACGCCCGCACCATCAACTCGGGTTCGCTGTACGCGGCGACCGACTCCAACGAAGACGGCGCCAAGTTGCCGGACACCATCGTCAAGCAGATCGTCGAGATGTTCTCGACCAGCATCGACTTCCGGGGCGACCTGAAGCGCGGCGACCATTTCAACGTGGTGTATGAGACGTTCTGGCAGGATGGCGAATTCATCCGCGCGGGCCGTATCCTGGCCGGCGAGTTCACCAACAAAGGCACGACCTATCAATCGGTCTGGTTTGAAGATCCGCAGAGCAAGCAAGGCGGCGGGTACTACAGCTTCGACGGCAAATCGCTGAAGAAAGCCTTCCTCAAATCGCCGGTGGAATTCTCGCGGATTTCTTCGGGCTTCGCGATGCGCGTGCATCCGGTGTCCGGCCAGTGGAAAGCCCACAAAGGCATCGACTTCCCGGCGCCGACCGGCACCCCGATCCGCGCCTCCGGCGACGGCGTGGTGGACTTCGCCGGCACGCAAAACGGCTACGGCAATTTCGTCACCATCAAGCACTGGTCGAACTACACCACCGCGTACGCGCACATGAGCCGCTTCGCGCCTGGCCTGAAAAAAGGCGCCAAGGTCAGCCAGGGCGACATCATCGGTTACGTCGGCACCACCGGCTGGTCGACCGGCGCGCACTTGCACTATGAATTCCGCGTCGGCGGCGAAGCCAAGGATCCGAGCAAGATGAACGTCACCGCGCAAGCGCCGTTGACGACCGCGGAACTTACCCGCTTCAAGTCCTACGCGTCCGACATGTCGCACCGCTTCGCGCTGCTGCAGCCGGGCGGCTCCGGCGGCACCCGCGTCGCGGCGAAATAACGCCACGGTGCTTCACCCAGAACAGGCCGCTTTGTCGGCCTGTTTTTTATTATGATGCCGCTGTTGAGCGATCTCATCCGTGCGACAACACACGCAAGGTCAGGCAAAATACGACTTTCCGACACGAGGGCATCACAATGTTGTTTATCGGTTTAATGTCCGGCACCAGCCTGGACGGCGTGGACGGCGCGCTGGCGGAATTCTCCGGCGACCGTATCACCACGCTGGGCGCGGCCTACGTGCCCTTCCCTCCCGCGCTGCGCGCCGACCTGATGGCCCTGCAGGGCAGCGGCCTCGACGAGATCGAGCGCGAGGCGCTGGCCGCCAACCAGATGGCGCAACATTCGGCGCAATGCGTGGCGACGCTGCTGGCCGACGCCGGGCTGCAAGCGCAGGACGTGCGCGCGGTCGCATCGCACGGCCAGACCATCCGCCATCGCCCCGAGCTGGGCTTCACGCGCCAGACCAATAATCCATCGCTGTTGGCCGAACTGTGCGGCATCGACGTGATCGCCGACTTCCGCAGCCGCGACGTCGCCGCCGGCGGCCAGGGCGCGCCGCTGGTGCCGGCGTTCCACCAGGCCATGTTCGGCAAGGCCGGACAGGCGCGCGTGGTGGCGAATATCGGCGGCATCGCCAACATCAGCGTGCTGGGCGGGGACGGCCGCGTGACCGGCTTCGACACCGGCCCCGGCAACGTGTTGATGGACGGCTGGATCGACCGCCACCAGGGCAAGGAATACGATGTGGACGGCGCCTGGGCCGCCAGCGGCAAGGTGCTGCCGGCGCTGCTGACCGAACTGCTGAAGGAGCCCTATCTGGCGCAGCCGGCGCCCAAGAGCACCGGGCGCGACCTGTTCCATCTGGAATGGCTGGACGCGCGGCTGGCGGTGCATGCCGAGGCCGCGCCGGAAGACGTGCAGCGCACGCTGGCGCAGTTCACGGCGGTGACGCTGGCCAACGCGGTCAAGGCCTATGGCGCGGCGGCGGACGCGGTGTACATCTGCGGCGGCGGTGCCTACAACGGCGTGCTGATGGAGGCGCTGGGCGCCGAGCTGGGCAATCAGGTGCTGCTGGCGTCGACGCAGGCGCTGGGGGTGGCGCCGAACCGGGTCGAGGCGCTGGCCTTCGCCTGGCTGGGCCACCGCTTCACCGAGCGGCTGGCGGGCAACCTGCCGCTGGTGACGGGCGCGGCGGGCGGGCGCGTGCTGGGCGCGCTCTACCCGCGTTAACGTCAAACGGCGGACAAGCTGGGCTGTCCGCCGTCCAATCCCGCGCGAGCGGGGCGAAACTTATACCGAGAACGAAGAGCCGCAGCCGCAGGTCGACGTCGCGGTCGGATTCTTGATGACGAATTGCGCGCCTTCCAGGTCGTCCTTGTAATCGATCTCGGCGCCGACCAGGTACTGGTAGCTCATCGAGTCGATCAACAGCTGAACGCCGTTCTTGACCATGGTGGTGTCGTCTTCATTGACGATTTCGTCGAAGGTGAAGCCGTACTGGAAGCCGGAGCAACCGCCACCCTGCACGAAAACACGCAGTTTCAGATCTGGGTTGCCTTCTTCCTCGATCAATTGCGCGACTTTTTCAGCCGCGCTATCGGTGAAGATGATAGGCGATGGGATTACATCCAGCGATTCGATGACAGCATTCATTTCAGACTCCTACTTGAAAACATTTGGTCCATTATAGACCCTTGGCGTAATTTATGCTCCGGAGACCGCCAAAAGCGGTTCCGCGCCGGAGCTATCGTTGTGGCTTAGCCTCCCCAACACCTGTGCGCCGCCGTGCATTTCCAGAATTTTGTAACTGACATCCCCAAAGATGCGGGCCTTTGGCTGGATTTCAAGCCGCGCCGCGCCCCGCCACACTTTGATTTACGGCAGCAGCGCGATCTGGGTCAGGCCGGTGGTTTCCTCCAGGCCGAACATCAGGTTCATGCATTGCACCGCCTGGCCGGACGCGCCCTTGACCAGGTTGTCCTGCACCACCAGTACGATCACGGTGTTGCCGTTGTCCGGACGGTGCAGCGCCAGGCGCAGCATGTTGGAGCCGCGCGTCGAGCGGGTTTCCGGATGCGAGCCGAACGGCATCACATCGACGAACGGCGAGTCCTGGTACTGCGCTTCGAACAGCGCCTGCAGTTCCTCGTTGCTGACCGCCTTGGTCAGACGGCCGTACAGCGTCGAGTGCATGCCGCGGATCATCGGCACCAGGTGCGGCGTGAACACCAGGCTCACCTTGTCGGCGCTGAACTTCTGCAGCTGCGCCGAGGTCTCCGGCGTGTGGCGGTGGCCGGCCACGCCGTAAGCCTTGAAATTGTCGCTTGATTCCGAGAACAGCGTGCCGATCTCGGCCTTGCGGCCGGCGCCAGACACGCCCGATTTGCAGTCGGCGATCAGCGCGCCGGCGTCGATCAGGCCCGCCTTCAGCAGCGGGTAGTAGCCCAACTGCATGGTGGTTGGATAGCAGCCCGGATTGGCGACCAGGCGCGCGCCCTTGATGGCGTCGCGGTTCAGTTCGGCCAGGCCGTAGGCGGCCTCTTCCAGCAGTTCCGGGCAGGTGTGGTCGATCTTGTACCATTTTTCAAAGACGGCCTTGTCCTTGATGCGGAAATCCGCCGCCAGGTCGATCACCTTGACGCCGGCCTTCAGCAGTTCCGGCGCCTGCGCCATGGCGACGCCGTGCGGGGTGGCGAAGAACACCACGTCGCACTGGCTCAGGTCGGCCTTGTCCGGCGACGAGAAGGCGATATTCACGCGGCCGCGCAGCGATGGGAACATGTCCGCCACTGGCAGGCCGTCCTCCTTGCGGGAGGTGATTGCCGTCAGTTCCACATCCGGGTGAACCGCCAACAGTCGCAGCAATTCCACGCCGGTATATCCGGTGCCGCCGACGATGCCAACTTTGATCATGTGCTTTCCTTAGTGAGTAGTGCTGAATAAATGAGCGCCAATTTTAGCAGGCATGCGCTACCGCCGCATGACAGTAGCCAAATGGCAAAAAAGCCGCCCGACACAAGGCCGGCGGCTTTTTTGAGGACGCGCCGCAAGCAGCGCGCCACAGCGTAAAAATTAACGCTTCGAGAATTGCTTTGCGCGACGTGCTTTGCGCAGACCAACTTTTTTACGTTCAACTTCACGTGCATCGCGGGTAACGAAGCCGGCGCGTGCCAGATCGCCCTTCAGCGCTGCATCGTAGTCGATCAGGGCGCGGGTGATGCCGTGACGCACAGCACCTGCCTGGCCGGATTCGCCGCCGCCGTGAACGTTGACTTTGATGTCAAAACGCTCAACGTTGCCGGTCAGTTCCAGTGGTTGACGAATAACCATCAGGCCGGTTTCGCGGGAGAAGTACTCAGCCGCTGGCTTGCCGTTAACGATGATTTGGCCAGTGCCAACTTTGATAAACACACGAGCTACTGCACTCTTGCGACGGCCGGTGCCGTAATTGTAGTTACCGATCATGTCAGTTCCTTAGATTTCGAGTGCTTTAGGTTGCTGGGCAGCGTGCGGGTGCGAACCTTCAGCGTACACTTTCAGCTTCTTGATCATTGCGTAGCCCAGTGGGCCTTTTGGCAGCATGCCCTTGACGGCTTTTTCCAGAGCGCGACCTGGGAAACGCTGTTGCATTTTCAGGAAGTTGGTCTCATAGATGCCACCTGGGTAGCCCGAGTGACGGTAGTAGGTCTTCTCGGTTGCTTTGGTGCCGGTCACGCGCAGTTTGCCTGCGTTGATGATGACGATGAAATCGCCGGTATCGACGTGAGGAGTAAATTCTGGCTTGTGTTTGCCGCGCAGTCGGAGTGCCACTTCGCTGGCAACACGTCCGAGGACTTTGTCCGTCGCGTCAATCACGAACCAATCGCGCTGGACTTCATGGCCCTTAGCGGAAAAAGTTTTCATGTTGACTTCCTAAATAATAAAACACGCTCAAATGGTGGTTCCGCCATTGCTTCAGCGGACTCGGCCTTCTTATTTACTTTCCTGAGCGAACGGAAAGCCGACAAGTATAAGCGGGAATGTCGGTCCGAGTCAAGCGCGGATGCGGGCTGTCGGCGGATTCGGCGCGGGCCCGCATAAAACTTTACAATATGTCCAACGAACAAACACGGAGAGTACGATGGAATGCAAAGTCAGCTGGAACGGCCCGTCGGGCATGAGTTTTTTGGCGCAGACCGGTTCCGGTCACCTGGTCAGCATGGACGGCGCGCCCGAAGGCGGCGGCCACAACCTGGCGCCACGGCCGATGGAGATGGTGTTGCTCGGCACCGGCGGCTGCACCGCCTATGACGTGGTGCTGATCCTGAAGAAGGGCCGCGCCGACATCCGCGGCTGCGAATGCACGCTGAAGGCCGACCGCGCCGACACCGACCCGAAAGTCTTCACCAAGATCAACTTCCACTTCACCGTCACCGGCAAGGGCCTGAAGCCGGACGCGGTCGAGCGCGCGATCTCGCTGTCGCACGACAAATACTGCTCGGCCTCGATCATGCTGGCCAAGACCGCCGAGATCACGCACTCGTTCGAGATCGTCGAAGTCGCATAAAGTTCCCGGTGTCAGTGCCGACATTCGGACATTGTCCGAATGTCGGCACTGACACCGGCCGTTTTAAATGTAATAAGCGGTGCCGGTCATGACCTTGCCCATCACCGACATCACCGCCTGCACCGGCGCCGGCGTTTGCGAAGCGCCCAGCGCCTGCGCGGCGGCGCCGTGCGCGATCTCGTCGATCCGCATCTGGTCGACGATGGCGCGCGACTTGGCGTCCTGCGGCGGCAATTTGTCCAGGTGGCTTTCCAGGTGCGCCTCGACCTGGCGTTCGGTCTCCACCACGAAGCCCAGGCTGCGCGCGTCGCCCAGCACCGCCGCCGCTGTGCCCAGCGCATAGGCGCCGGCGTAAAACAGCGGATTCAGCACGCTGGTGTGCGAATTCAGTTCGGCCAGCCGCTGCGCGGTCCAGGCCAGGTGATCCTCCTCCTCCCGGCTCGACTGCTCGAACTGCACCCGGATCGCGTCGGTGCGGGCGAAGCGCGCCTGTGCGTTGTACAAGGCTTGCGCACATACTTCGCCGACGTGGTTGACCCGCATCAGGCCGGCGCTATGGCGCTGCTCGGCCTCGCTCATCTCGCCGTCGGCCGCGTGCAGCGCCGGCGTCGGTCGCGATGCCGACGCCACGCCTGCGATCACCCGCAAGGCCTTGTCGGCGCTGGTGATGAAACGATCCAAGGGAGTGTGATGATATGCGGCCATGAGCAAATCCGAAGTCGATGGAAAGTCCCATTATAAGGGACGCCCCTCAGCCGGCGTCGGCCGCTTCGCGCAACTGGCGCTGGCGCTCGATGTAGTCGGCCACCGGACCGCGCACGTCGATGCCGGAAATCTCCTTCGCCACCCCGAGGTTCAGCCCCAGCAGGAAGGGAATGTTCTCGACCGGCACTTCGGCGCAGTGCTCGGCGAAGGCTTTCAGGAAACGCTTCGACTCCACCACCGCCACCACTTTCTCGCCGCTCATGTATTGCAGGATGCTGGTGATGCTGTGGCCCTTGCCGATGGTGTGATAAATGAAACGGTTGAATTCGCGGTCCAGCAACTTGAAGTCCAGCGTTTCCTTGGTCATCAGGCCGGACAGGTAATACAGCCCCAGCGCCACGCGGAAGAAACCGGTGGACTCGCCGCGGTCCACGCCGCAATGGGTGACCGCCAGGATTTTTTGCTGTAGATGAGGATTCATTTTTTCCTTCATAAGACACAGTGTGTCTTATATCACTATAACAAGAACCATCCGTGGTTTCACTGCTTGCGTGTCAGAATTTTTGCATGCTATTCTAGAAATCTTTCAATGAAAGGCGGCGCGATGATCGAAGTCCAGGGCCTGGCTAAACGCTTTCGCCTGCCCTCCCGTGGCGCCAAGGCCGCCAAGGCGCGCGATCCGCGCGATCACGACGGTTGGTTCCACGCGGTGCGCGACGTCGGTTTCAGCTGCGCGCCCGGCGAGGTGCTGGGCCTGCTCGGCCCCAACGGCGCCGGCAAGACCACCACGCTGCGCCTGCTGTCGACCGCGCTCAAGCCGGACGCCGGCAGCATCACCGCCAACGGCGTCGACCTGCTGGCCGATCCGCTGCTGGCGCGCCAGCAGATCGGCTTCCTGTCCGGCAGCACCGGCCTCTACGGCCGCCTCACCGCGCGCGAAAACATCGAATACTTCGGCCGCCTGCACGGCATGCGGCCGCCCGAGCTGAAACGCCGCTGCGACGAACTGTTCGAGCTGTTGCAGATGCACGAGTTCGGTAACAAGCGCGCCGACCAGCTGTCGACCGGCATGCGGCAGAAATGCGCGATCGCCCGCACCGTCGTGCATCAGCCGCGCATCGTCATCCTCGACGAGCCGACCACCGGCCTGGATGTGATGGCGGCCAAGATCCTGCTCGACTTCATCGCCAGCTACAAGGCGCTGCGGGTGCCGCTGATCTTCTCCACCCACCACCTGCACGAGGTGGAAAAACTGTGCGACCGGGTGTGCATCATCAACCACGGCAAGACCGCCTTCCACGGCACGGTCGACCAGCTGCGCCAGCTCGGCGGCAGCGCCGATCTGTACGACGCCTTCGTCGGCGTCATCAACCAGGAAGGCTGAGCGATGTGGACCATCTACCTGAAGGAATTGCTGGAACTGGCGCGCGACCGCAAGACCTTTTTCTTCACCGTGTTCGTGCCGGTGTTCGCGATGCCGCTGATCTTCGCCGGCTTCGGCTACCTGTCGTCGAACATGTTCAAGAACGCCAGCCAGGCCGAGATGACCTATTCGATCTTCGGCAAGGAACACGCGCCGCAACTGGCCGCACGCTTCACCCGCGAAAAGGGCTTCCGTGAAGTCGCCTTGGCCGGCCCCGGCGACATCAAGTCGGCGATCGGCGCCGACCGCATCAAGTTCGCGCTGGTGATTCCGGCCGGACTGGACGGCAACCTGGCGGCGCACCGGCAAGGCGTGATCCAGCTGCATTACAACAGCGCGTCCACGGTCGACCTGACCCGCCGCCGCGTGCTGTCGGTGATCGGCGGCCAGAACCGCGAGCTGCGCGAACAGGCGCTGTCGGCGCTCAAGCTGAGCAAGACCCAGCTCAGCTTCGCGCTCGATCCGATCACGCTGGAGGACCACTCCACCGCCGACAAGCGCGAGCAGATGGGCACGGTGGTCGGCGGCATGCTGCCCTACATCCTGCTGATGGTATGCCTGATGTCGGCGATGTATCCGGCGATCGACACCGGCGCCGGCGAGAAGGAGCGCGGCACGCTGGAAACGCTGCTGCTGGCGCCGGTCCCGCGCGGCGCCATCGTGCTCGCCAAGTTCCTGGTGCTGTTCACGGTCGGCCTGACCTCGTCGCTGCTGATGATCCTGAGCATGGGCGGGCTGCTGTTCTTCTTCGGTCCGCTGCTGGGCGGCGACATGGTGCAGATGCTGCGCGCCATCGGCCTGCTCGACCTGGCGATGGTGGCGCTGATGCTGGTGCCGACCGCCGCCATCTTCGCCGCCATTCTGCTGTCGATCTCGGTCTACGCCAAGAGCTACAAGGAAGCGGCCGGACTGATCTCGCCGCTGATCATCGTCACCGTGCTGCCGACCCTGGCCGCGATGCTGCCCGGCGTCGAGCTGAACTGGCGCTGGGCGATGGTGCCGCTGACCAATGTGTCGCTGGCGATGAAGGAGCTGGTCAAGGGCACCATGGACTACCGCATGTTCTCGGTGATTTTATTGTCCACCACGCTGACCGCCGGCGCGCTGCTGGCCCTGTGCCGCTGGTGGTTCAACCGCGAACAGGTTTTGTTCAGGAATTGATCAAGTTGTCTATTCAACCACCACCATTCCACCACGGCCTGTTCCGCCGATTCCGCAGTCTGGCGCGCTGTTTCCGCCGACTATCGCAATGGCGCCCCAGCCATAGCGCAAATTCAATACAATGCCATCATGTGAAAAGTGTATGGCCTTGCGGAAACGCCGCCCATGCACCGGCAGAACTTCAGGAGTCAGCATGGAATTAAGCATCAGCAACTTGTCTAAAACGTACGGCAATGGCGTCGTGGCGCTGGACAATATTTCGCTCACCATCCCGACCGGGATGTTCGGCTTGCTCGGCCCCAACGGCGCCGGCAAATCGACGCTGATGCGCACCCTGGCCACCTTGCAGGAATGCGATTCCGGCTCGGTGTTCTTCGGCGACCTCGACGTGCTGGATGAAAAGGACGAGCTGCGTCGCCTGCTGGGTTACCTGCCGCAGGACTTCGGCGTCTACCCCAAAGTCACCGCCTACGAACTACTCGATCATTTCGCCGTGCTCAAGGGACTGAGCAACCGCAACCGCCGGCGCGAGGTGGTCGACGGCCTGCTGCAGCAAACCAATCTGTTCGACGTGCGCCACCAGCGCCTCGGCGGTTTCTCGGGCGGTATGCGGCAGCGCTTCGGCATCGCCCAGGCCTTGCTCGGCGACCCGAAACTGATCATCGTCGACGAGCCGACCGCCGGCCTCGACCCGCAGGAACGGGTGCGCTTCCACAACCTGCTGTCCGACATCGGCGAAGACAAGACCGTGATCCTGTCGACCCACATCGTCAGCGACGTTGCCGACCTGTGCGCCAACATGGCGATCATCAACAAGGGCCACCTGCTGCTGTGCGGCCCGACCCAGGAACTAATCCACGAGGTCAGCGACAAGATCTGGGCCCGCTTCATCGACAAGCGCGACCTGCAATCGTTCCAGCTGCGCCATCCGGTGATCTCGTCGCGCCTGCTGTCGGGCCGCACGCTGATCCACGTCTACAGCGACACCGATCCCGGCGACGGCTTCGAGGAAGCCATCGGTGACCTGGAGGATGTCTACTTCGCCACCATCGCCGGCCGCCACAGCGCTGCGGCCAGCTGCGATTAAGGCGGCCCCATGTTAGCCATCGCCCTCTTCGAAGCGCGCCAGCGCCTCAAGCTGCTGTCGACCTGGGTCTACTTCGCCGGCTTCCTGGCGCTGTCGGTGCTGTGGATGATGGCGGCCGGCGGCTTCTTCAAGCAAGCCAGCGTCAGCTTCGGCAGCCAGCTGATCGACTCGCCGCGCTCGCTGATGTTCACCACCAGCTTCCTCGGTTCGCTGGGCGTGATCGTCATGGCCGCCATGATGGGGCGCTCGATCCAGCAGGACTTCGAGTACGACATGCAGCACTTCTTCTTCAGCGCGCCGATCAGGAAGCACCAGTACATGTTCGGCCGCTTCCTCGGCGCCTACCTGACGTTGGCGGTGATCTTCACCAGCATCCTGCTGGGCGCCTGGCTGGGCAGCTTCATTCCCGGCATCGAACCGGAGCGGCTGGGCCGGCCGGACGCGCTGGCCTACCTGATGCCCTACCTGACGGTGATCCTGCCCAACATCTTCATCTTCGGCGCGGTGTTCTTCATCCTCGCCGCGCTGACGCGGCGCATGCTGCCGGTCTACATTTCCAGCGTGGTGATGCTGATCGGCTACATCGTCGCCCCCGGCCTGGCGCGCGACCTGGACTACAAGACGCTGGCGGCGCTGATCGACCCGTTCGGCACCACCGCCGTCATCCGCCTGACCGAATACTGGCCCATCATCGAGCGCAACAGCCGCATGGTGTGGCTGGAGGACGTGTACCTGCTGAACCGCGTGCTGTGGTCGTCGTTCGCGCTGGCCGGGCTGCTGCTGGGCTACTGGCGCTTCCACTTCATTGCCACCATCGACAGCGGCGCCGGCAGCACCAGCCGCGGCGAAGGCGAGATCCCCTTGCACCTGTCGAGCGCCTCGACCAGCACGCAGGAAGCGCCGGACTTCCAGGCGCGCAGCCTGGGCTGGCTGCTGCTGAAGATGAGCTGGCTGAACCTGCGCGAAACCACTAAAAATATTTATTTCCTCGTGATCGTGCTGGCCGGCGTGCTGATGATGTTGGCCAGCGCGCTGGACATGGGCTCGATGTTCGGCACCACCACCTACCCGGTCACCTACCTGGTGCTGGAATCGGTGTCCGAAACCTTCGCGCTGTTCATGATGGTGATCACCACCTTCTACGCGGGCGAGCTGGTGTGGCGCGAGCGCGAAGCGCGCATGGCGCAGATGCTGGACGCGCTGCCGATCCCGAGCTGGCTGCCGCTGCTGGCCAAGCTGTTCGCGCTGATCGGGCTGCAGGCGCTGCTGATGGCGGTGGTGATGTTGTGCGGCATGGCGATCCAGGTCTTCAAAGGCTATTTCCTGCTGGAGCCGGGGCTGTACGCCTACCACCTGTTCCTGCTGCAACTGCCCGGCTACGCGCTGCTCGCGGTGCTGGCGATCGCGCTGCAGGTGCTGATCAACCAGCGCTACATCGCCTACTTCGCGATGATCGTCTACTACATCATCAGCGTCACCGCCGGCACGGTCGGGCTGGACAACCCGATGCTCATCTACGGCAACATGCCGAGCTTCATCTACTCGGCGATGAACGGCTACGGCCACTACATCGCCCGAGAACGCTGGTTCGAAGCGTACTGGGGCGGCATCGCGCTGTTGCTGGTGGTGGCCTCGCTGCTGTTCTGGTCGCGCGGCACCAACGACGGCTGGCGCCAGCGCCTGCAACTGGCGCGTCACGCGCTGACCTTGCCGGTGCTGGGCACGATCGCGCTCGCGCTGCTGATCTTCGGCGGCGCCGGCGGCGTGCTGTTCTACAACACCCACATCGCCACGCCGTACAAATCGGCCTACGCCAAGGACAGCGAAAAAGCCGACTACGAGCGCAAGTACAAGCAATACGCCGCCATCCCGCAAGCGCGCATCACCGACGTCAAGCTGGACGTGGCGATCATGCCGGAAACGCGCAGCCTGCTGGTCAAGGGCCGCTACGTGCTGCAAAACAAAACCGCGCAGCCGATCAGCGACGTCGTGGTCTACCAGGACAACACGGCGACCCGCTACGGCGCCCGCTTCAGCCAGGAAGTGCGTGCCGGCCTCAAGGATAGCGAGCTGGGCTTCTACAGCTACAAGCTGGTCAAGCCGCTGGCGCCGGGCGAGCGGCTGGCGATGGAGTTCGAGGTCGGCTATGTGCCGAAAGGCATACTCGGCATGGGCCAGGAGACGCCGGTGATCGCCAACGGCACCTTCTTCAACAACAGCTACCTGCCGCACATCGGCTACCAGCAGCAGGTCGAACTCAGCGACGCGCGCGACCGCAAGAAGCACGCGCTGCCGCCGCGCGAACGGATGCTGCCGCGCGACGACCCGGGCGGCCTCGCCAACAACATCGCCGGCAACGACGCCGACTGGATCAGCTTCGACGCCACCGTCAGCACCAGCGCCGACCAGACCGCGATCGCGCCGGGCACGCTGGTCAAGGACTGGGTCGGCAAGGGACGGCGCTACTTCCACTACAAGGCGGAACAACCGATCCTGAACTTCTACGGCTTCCAGTCGGCGCACTATCTGGTCAAGCGCGACTGGTGGCAGGACGTCGGCATCGAGCTGTACTACCATCCCGGCCACGAGTACAACCTCGACCGCATGGACAAGGGCATCAAGGACTCGCTGGACTACTACACCCGCAACTTCGGACCGTACCAGCACAAACTGGTGCGCATCGTCGAATTCCCGCGCTACGCCGCGTTCGCGCAATCGTATCCGAACACGATACCGTATTCGGAATCGGTGGGCTTCATCGCCAAGGTCAACGACAAGAGTCCGAAGGATCTCGACTATCCGTTCTACATCACCGCGCACGAAGTGGCGCACCAGTGGTGGGGGCATCAACTGGTGGCCGGCAACACGCGCGGCGGCAGCGTGCTGAGCGAAACGCTGGCCGAGTATTCGGCGTTGATGGTGATGAAGCAGAGTTTCGGCGCCAACAAGATGCGGCGCTTCCTGCACTACGACCTGGACCAGTACCTGATGGGCCGCGCGCTGGAGCGCAAGAAGGAGTTGCCGCTGGCGGAAAATGAAAACCAGAACTACATCCAGTACCGCAAGGGCAGCCTGGCGATGTACCAGTTGCAGGACATCCTGGGCGAAGCGAAAGTCAACGCCGCGCTGAAGGAGATGCTGGCGCGGCATGGCCGCAGCAGCGGACCGTATCCGAGCGTCAGCGTACTGGTCGACGCGCTGCGCAAGATCACGCCGGCCGACCAGGCCTACCTGATCGACGACCTGTTCAACCAGATCGTACTGTATGAGAACCACGCGGTATCGGCGACGACGCGCAAGCTCAGCGACGGCAAGTACGAAGTATCGTTCGTGGTCAGCGCGGCCAAGGTGCGGGCCAACGACCAGGGAGAAGAGAAGGATGCGGCGCTGAAGGACTGGATCGACATCGGGGTCGACGACAAGGACGGCAACAGCCTGCTGCGCGAGCGCAAGCTGATCGACCGCAAGGAGAACCGCTACACGGTGATCGTCAACGCCCGCCCGGCGCGCGCCGGCATCGACCCCGACAACAAGCTGATCGATCGCAAGCCCGACGACAACATGGTCAACATCGAGCTGCAGGCGCAATAAACCGGGGTCAGTTCCGGCATCGTGCCACGAGCTCTGCCGTAGCGCACGCTACGGCAGAGCTCGTGGCACGATGCCGGAACTGACCCCGGTTTTAGCCCAGCCGCAGGCGCGGCGCGGCCGCCAGCTTGAACACCGCCACCACCTGCGTCAGCGCGTCGGCCTGGTCGTGCAGCGAGGCGGCGGCGGCGGCGGCTTCCTCCACCAGCGCGGCGTTCTGCTGCGTCACCTGGTCCATCTGGCCGATCGCCTGGTTGACCTGCTCGATGCCGGAACTCTGCTCCAGGCTGGCCGAGGTGATCTCGCCCATGATGTCGGTCACGCGCTGGATGCTGTCCACCACGTCGCTCATCGTCATGCCCGCCTGCGTCACCAGCGCGCTGCCGGCATCGACTTTCTGCAGCGAGTCGTCGATCAAGGTCTTGATCTCCTTGGCCGCCGTGGCGCTGCGCTGCGCCAGGTTGCGCACTTCGCTGGCCACCACCGCGAAGCCTCGGCCCTGCTCGCCCGCGCGCGCCGCTTCCACCGCCGCGTTCAACGCCAGGATGTTGGTCTGGAACGCGATGCCGTCGATCACGCTGATGATGTCGACGATCTTGCGCGCCGAGGCGTTGATCGCGTCCATCGTGTCCACCACTTCCGACACCACGCCGCCGCCGCGCTTGGCCACTTCCGACGCGGTCACCGCCAGCTGGTTGGCCTGGCGCGCGTTGTCGGCGTTCTGCTTCACGGTCGAGGTCAGCTCTTCCATCGACGAGGCGGTCTCCTCCAGGCTCGACGCCTGCTCTTCGGTGCGCGCCGACAGGTCCAGGTTGCCGGCGGCGATCTGGCTCGACGCGGTGGAGATGCCTTCGGTGCCGTTGCGGACTTCGGTGACGATGCCGATCAGGCCGTCGTTCATCTTTTGCAGCGCTTGCAGCAGGCGGCCGGTTTCATCCGTCGTGGTCGCTTCGATGTGGGTGGTCAAATCCTTGTTGGCGACCGCAATGGCGATGTCGACCGCCTGGCCCAGCGGCACCGTGATGCCGCGCGTCAGGCGCCAGGCGCAGACGATGCCCAGCGCCAGCACCGCCAGCCCGAACACGATCATGAACTGGCGGCTGCGCTCGTACACCGCTTCAATCTCGGCGGCGTTGGCGTCGATGCTCTTGCGCTGCAATTCCAGCAGGCTGCTCAACGAACCCAGATACGCCTTGCCGTCCGGCGTGAAGGCCTTGTTCAGCAGCGCTTCCGCTTCCTCCAGCTTGCCCTCTTTTTTCAGCGCCACGATACCGTCGCGCGAGGCGATATAACGTTTGCGGTTCGCCATCATTTCCTTGAACAGCGTCTTTTCCTGTTCCGTCTCCAGCAAGGGCTCGACCTTCTTCTGCAAACCGTTCACTTCGGCGGTGGAGGCGGCGGTGTCTTCGGCGAAGAACGGTCCCAGCGATGGGTCCGTGCTCTTCGAGATCGCCGACGTGCGCCGCACACTGGTGTGGATCAGGCGATACCAGTCGCTGATCATGCGTTCCTTGGCCAGCGGTTGCTGCATCATGTCGCGGGTGGCCTCCGCCACGGTCTGCAGGTGGCCGATGCCGATCGCCGTCATCAGCGTCATCAACGCCAACACCAAGCCAAAGCCCGCCGCAAGGCGCGTGCCGATTTTCATATTTTTCATGATCGAGATTGCCGGTGAGGGCAATATTGGAAGTAAAGAAGTGTTGCCGATATTGAAACAGCGATTCGGGTAGGAGAAATAAAGTTACCCTAAAGAATCATCAGTTTATCACAGCAAGTAATTTACTGCTGACGTGTGACTAGGCCGTGACTTGCAACGATCCGACCAGCCCGGCGTTGAACGAATTTTCGATGACCGTGCTCGCCAGGTTGGGATTCGTTTTGAGCAGGTCCGCCCAATTGGCGGCGGCCTGCTCGGACAACGCGCCCTGCGCGGTGCCGGCGCCCGTGTAGATACCGGACTCGACGGCGCTGCCCGCCAGCGTCGAGACGATGGCCTGGTCCGCCGCCAGCCGGGCGGTGCCGGAGGTGTCGACATTGCTGCCTTCTTCGGGCACAGCGACCGGCTCCGCCGACGTGCCGGCCTGGGTCAGGGCGTCAAGCAAACCCGACGGCGTGTAGACCGAAGTCCCGCCCGAGCCGCCCAGCGACGCCACGACCGCCGACTGCGCCGACAGGTTCACCGCCTCGGACGACAGCGATCCCGCCGCCGCCGAGGAGACCTTGGGCACGTACGGCTGGTAAGCCGGGCTGGAGGAGACGGTGTTGAGGGTGACGGTCATGATGTCTTCAATATAGTTGCTTACGCTGACATAAGCAAGCGCGTATCGCGCTCCAGCGCGGCCGCCAGTTCGCGCTGCCAGGCGCCGGCGCGCACGTGGTTCCACACCAGCGTCACCCGCTCCACGCATTCGAAGGCGCAATCGCTGACGTGGATACGGCGCAGCCCGGCGTCGGCCAGCGCGAAGTCCGGCAGGTAGGCCAGCGCGGCGCCGGACTTGACCAGGGTCAGCAGCAATTGCAGATCGTCGGTCCAGTAGCGGATCTTGCGCGGCAGCTGGTCGTCGCGCCAGCCGTCGGAACGCGGACCGCGCTGCACGCCGCAGAACATCGAGCGCGACGGGCAGGCGAAGTCGTGCGCCAGCACCTCGCTGGTGCTGGCGCGAAGCAGCGGCGCCGGCGCCAGCGACGCGACCAGGGGGTGACGCGCGCCCGCCATCAGGTGCAGGGTGACGCTGCCCAGCGGCGTCGCGGTCCATTCGTCGGACCAGTGCTCGCCGCGTCCCTCGATGACGTCGTTGGTGACGATGGCGGCGTTGATGTCGCCGCGCGCCAGCGCCGCCAGCGCCTCGTCCTCGAACATCGCCTGCATCCGCAGGCTGCCGTCCGGGTAGCCGCTCAGCGCCTGCGACAGCATTTGGCCATGCCGCCACAACAGGATCGCCGGACCGCCGATGCGGCTGTCGATGGCGGCGTGCTCGCCCATCAGGTCGACCCTGGCCTGGTCGGCCAGCGCCAGCAAATCCCGCGCGCGCGACAGCAGCAGGCGGCCGCTGTCGTTCAGCACCAGTTGCTTGCCGCTGCGGTCGAACAGCGGCTTGCCCAGGCTGTCCTCCAGCCGCCGCACCGCCTTCGACACCGCCGACGGCGTCAGATGCATTTCCAGCGCGGCCGCGCCCAGCGAGGGCCGGCGCGCGGCGCTGATGAAGATACGCAGGTCGCTGAGATTCATGATGTCCTGATGGGATACGAAAAGTGAATTTAAGTTGCTTTACCGGATACGCCGAACATCTTACCATCGACCTTATGACGACCATCACCCAACAACAATGGATCTACCGCCGCCAGCCGTCGGGCCAGATCACCGCCGGGCACTACGAGCTGCTCGCACAACAACTTGACACCACGCTGGGTGACGCCGAGGTGCTGATCGCTTCCCGCTGGTTCAGCGTCGATCCGTACATGCGCATCGGCCAGTCGAGCAAGCCGACCTACGACGCCGAAGCCCATCCGCTCAACACGGTGCAGCAGGGCGCGGTGGTGGCGCAGGTGCTGGCCTCCAACGCGGCCGGCTTCGCCATCGGCGACTGGGTGCAGAGCTACACCGGCTGGCAAACCCACGCCCGCGTCCATACAAGCGGCCTGAAGCGCATCGATCCAACGCTGGCGCCGGTCACCACCGCGCTGGGCGTGCTTGGCATGCCGGGCCGCACCGCCTGGTTCGGCCTGACCGAATCCGGCAAGCCGCACGCCGGCGAAGTGGTGGTGGTGTCCGGCGCGGCCGGCGCGGTCGGATCGCTGGTGGTGCAGTTCGCCAAGCGCCACGGCGCGCGCGTGCTCGGCATCGCCGGCGGCCCGGCCAAGTGCGACTGGCTGCGCGACACGCTGGGCGCCGACTGGGCCATCGACTACAAGGCCTTTGCCGACGCCGATGCGCTCGGCGCCGAGATCAAGCGCCTGACCGGCGGCGTCGACGTCTACTTCGACAATGTCGGCGGCATGGTCACCGATGCGGTGATTCCGCTGATTAACCGCCGCGCGCGCATCGTCATCTGCGGCCAGATCAGCCAGTACAGCGGTGGGCTGGAGACGCCGGAGCTGGGCCCGCGCCTGTTGCATCACCTGCTGTACCAGCGCGCCACCATCCAGGGCATGCTGGCGCGCGACTACCTGCATCGCATGGACGAATTGGTCCGCATCGTCGCGCCGTGGGTGCGGGCGGGCGAGATCGTGTTCGAGGAAACCGTGATCGACGGCTTCGCGCAACTGCCGTCGGCGTTGAACTCGCTGTTCACCGGCGAGCATCGCGGCAAGCTGCTGGTGAAGGCATGAGGGCGCTGATCTGCGCGCTGGCCGCCGCCGCCGCGTCGCACGCGGGCGCGGCCGACGTCACCTGGGGCGAACACGGCATGGCGCTGTTCGGCGGCAAGGACGGCCTGTATGCATCGCATTTGCCGATGTTCCATGCGCCGCATGATTACCAGGTGGTGTTGCAGGTGCACGTCGCCGATCCGGCCACCGACGCGGCGCTGCGCCGGCGGCTCGAGGGCAACACCATGTTGTGGACCATCGCGCCTGAGAAATTCGAACTGTCGCGGCTGGCGCCGCGATCGGCTACGCCGTTGAAGCGTTTCCAGGCCGACCTGGTGCTGGGTCATTTCGAGCAAGGCGGCAAGACGCAGTACGCCTCGTCCACCATCGTAGTCGACAAGGTGCTGATGTTCCACAAGCTGTCGCCGGAGCTGCGCGCGGGCACCAGCGCCAGCTATGTGCAGATCGGCGGCGGCGCCCAGCGCTATCTGGTCAAGCGGATCGACAGCCGGCCGGACTACGACCACATCGTCGCCTACCGCGCCGCGCCGGGTGCGGCGACGGACCCGATCAGCATCGGCGCGCAGGGCCTGCGCCAGCCGGGCGCGGCGGAGCTGGCGCAGGCCCTGCGGGCGCGGCCGGACGCCATCCGTGGTACGGTCTACTTTTACACCGACGATTTGAAGTGACATGGTCCCGAAAGCATACGAAGGCCTGTGGCGCCGCAGCGCCATCCGGCGCAGCAACGGCAGCAGCGACCTGACCACGCAAGTGTGGTGGTTGCAATCGTCGCGTTACCACATCGACCTGCGCATCCCGCTCGGCCGCGTCGGCATCACCGCCTTCGCCGGCGAGACCGTGGTCGACGGCGACCGTTGCGAATGGCGCCCCGCCATCGCCTACCCCGCCCTCGGCGACGAGCTCGACGCCGGCTGGATGCGCTTCGACGACGCCGACCACCTGCACGAAACCGGCCTCGACCACAGCTACGAGGAAGACTGGTATCGCGAACCGAGTGGCGCCATGGACGGCGTGCGGCTGCAGCAAGCGGACGGCGACGCTGTTGCCTTCCTGCTCATCAGCGATCAATGGATGGCCTGGGCTTGCGGCAATGAATTCACCGTCTACCGCCGCGACCAGCAATGGACCGCGATCGCCTCCAGCATCGGCGCAAAGGAAGGCTGCATTGTCACGTTGGACCTGCCATTGCGCTCCGGCGAAACATTCGAATTGCCGATGGCGCCCGGAAAATTCTGGCGCGTCAGCGGCTAGGCATGCTTGAGTGCGGCTTGGTAGACCTGCAAGTCCGCCGGCGAGAAACAACAGAAGGTCACCTCGGCGATGAGCGCCGTGTCGCGCACGGTGGCGACCGCGATCGCCGCCGCCAGTGCGATCGGATAGCCATAGATGCCGGTGCTGATGCTGGGGAAGGCGATGCTGCGCAGGCCGTTGGCGGCGGCCAACTCCAGCGAGCGGCGGTAGCAGGAGGCCAGCAACGCCGGCTCGCCGGCCTCGCCGCCATTCCAGACCGGACCGACGGTATGGATCACATGCCGCGCCGGCAGACGATATCCCTTGGTGATCTTGGCGTCGCCGGTCTTGCAGCCGCCGAGCAGACGGCACGCCTGCAACAGCTCCGGCCCGGCGGCGCGATGAATCGCACCGTCGACGCCGCCGCCGCCGAGCAACGACGAATTCGCGGCGTTGACGATGGCGTCCACCGCGAGCTTGGTGATATCAGCCTGAATCGCATCCATGGCTGATAATTTAGCACATAAAAAAACGGGACACTCGCGTGTCCCGTTGTCTGCGGCGGAGAAATTTACTCCGCTGTGGCGGCGGCCTTTTTAGGCGCCGCTTTCTTCACCGCCGCCTTCTTGACCGCGGCTTTCTTCACCGGCGCGGCTTTCGCTGCGGCGGCTTTCTTGACCGGGGCTTTCTTCGCGCCCGGCTTTTCCGCCGCGCCCGCTTCCGCCGCGCCGTCGGCGCCTTCGTCCGCTACCGCGCCGGCCTTGCCCTTGGCGGGTGCTTTGGCCTTGCGTTCCTCGAACTCGAAGCTGATCTTGCCGTCCTTGCCCTTGGTCAGGAAGGCCTTGAACGGACGACGGGTGCGCTGCGAAACAAAGCCCGGCAGCAGATCGGTCTTGCCGTCGTTGAGCAGCTTGGCCATCTGCTCAGGCAGGATCTCCTGCTGCAGGATGATGCGGCCGCTGCGGAAATCGCACGTCTTCGGCTTGGCGACGCTGTTTTCGCAAACATAGGCCAGGCCCATTTCGTACACGCCGCCGGCGCACTTGGGGCAAGGCCCCAGCGCCGTCTGGCCGGTGAAATCGACCGGTTCCGCATCTTCCGAATCGTCGTTCTGGCCGAAGTCGAACTCCAGCTTGAAGTTCTTGATTTCTTCGTCGCGCACGATGCGCAGGATGGCCGCGAACGGACGTCCCATCTTCGAGCGGAAACCCTGCAGCGGGCCGATGGTCCGGTCCTTCAACAGTTGCTCGACTTCCTCGATCTCGAACTGCCGGCTGCCCGGCGTCTTGCTCATCGAGAATTCGCACTTGGTGCAGGCGAAGCGGCGATAGTTTTCCTTGACCACGCTGCCGCAGTTCGGGCACGGGGTCTGCAGCGTGTGGTAGTCGCCCGGGATCGTATCGTTGTTGTATTCCTTGGCGCGCTTGACGATGACCTGGGTCATCTGGGCGATTTCGCGCATGAATTCATCGCGCGAGATCTTGCCCTTCTCCATCTGCGACAGCTTGTATTCCCACTCGCCGGTCAACTCCGGCGCGGTCAGCTCGTTGACACCCAGGCCGCGCAGCAGCGTCATCAGCTGGAACGCTTTCGCGGTCGGCATCAGTTCGCGGCCTTCGCGCAGCAGGTAGCGCTCGGTCAGCAGACCCTCGATGGTGGCGGCGCGCGTCGCCGGCGTGCCCAGGCCCTTGCCGGCCATCGCATCGCGCAGTTCGTCGTCCTCGACCAGCTTGCCGGCGCCTTCCATGGCCGACAGCAACGTCGCCTCGGTGTAGCGCGCAGGCGGCTTGGTGACCAGGCCGTTGGCGTTGATGGTATCGGCCAGCACCTTCTCGCCCTTGGCGACCGGCACCAGGTTGCCGTTGGCGTTGCCGTCCTTGTCGTCGTCGGTCGAGGCTTCCTTGCCGTAGATCGCCAGCCAGCCCGGATTGGTCATGACCTTGCCTTCAGTCTTGAACTGATGGCCGGACACTTCGGTGTAGCGGGTGGTGACCTGGAACTCGGCCGGCGGGAAGAACACCGCCATGAAGCGGCGCGTCACCAGGTCGTACAGCTTCTGTTCCGGCTCGGACAGGTTCTTCGGCGCGATCGTGGTCGGGATGATCGCGAAGTGATCCGAGATCTTGGTGTTGTCGAAGATGCGCTTGTTCGGCTTGACCCACTTCTTGTCCAGGATGGTCTTGGCGAACTGGTGGTAGTTCGGGTTTTCCTTGACCGTCTCCAGCGCCTGCAGCACGGTCGGGATGTAATCCTCCGGCAGGTGGCGCGAATCGGTACGCGGGTAGGTCAGCACCTTGTGCTTTTCGTACAGCGCCTGCGCCAGGCCCAGCGTGTTCTTGGCCGAGAAGCCGAAGCGCGAGTTGGCCTCGCGCTGCAGGCTGGTCAGGTCGAACAGCGCCGGCGCCATCGACGTGGTCGGCTTGGCTTCCTCGGTGACCACGCCCTGCTTGCCGCGGCAAGCCATGGCGATGGTGTCGGCGGCGGCCTTGCTCCACAGGCGCTCGGCGCGCTTCTCCGGATCGTTCTCGTCCTTCTTGAACTTGGTGTCGAGCCAGCGGCCTTCGTAGATGCCGGCCGCGCAGACGAACTCGGCGCGTACTTCCCAGAAGTCGCGCGAAACGAATTTCTTGATCTTCTCTTCGCGCTCGACCACGATCGACAAGGTCGGCGTCTGCACCCGGCCCACGGTGGTCAGGTAGAAGCCGCCCTCTTTCGAGTTGAACGCGGTCATGGCGCGGGTGCCGTTGATGCCGATCAGCCAGTCTGCTTCCGAGCGGCAACGCGCGGCGTCGGCCAGCGGCATCATGTCCTCGTCGCTGCGCAGATGGGTGAAGCCTTCGCGGATCGCGCCGGGCGTCATCGATTGCAGCCACAGCCGCTTGACCGGCTGCTTGGCTTTCGCGTTCTGCGCGATCAAACGGAAGATCAGTTCCCCTTCGCGGCCCGCGTCACATGCGTTGATCAGGGTGGTGACGTCTTTACGCTTGATCAGCTTGTTCAGTACCTTGAGCCGCGATTCGGTCTTGGCGATCGGGTTCAGCGCGAAGTACGGCGGGATCATCGGCAGGTGCGCGAAGCTCCATTTGCCGCGCTTGACGTCGTGCTCTTCCGGTACGGCGATTTCCAGCAGGTGACCGACGGCGGAGGACAGCACGTACTCGTCGGATTCAAAGTACTCATCGTGCTTGGTGAAGCCGCCAAGCGTCTTCGCGATGTCGTTCGCGACAGATGGCTTCTCGGCGATGATGAGGGTTTTGGTCATATTTTGTATCTCGTTTTTTAACACTTGGGAGGGTGACAGCATGCGCATCATACATGGATCGCCACGCAGTCTGCACTTTTGCGCTGCGGATGACAAGGTCGCCGGCCTTCAGGACTTGTCAAAGCGCCAATGATAAGCGGGTTGCCGGCCGGACTGCAAGCGTACCGAAGCAGCCGGGCGTGAATTCAGTGGAGCAGGCGGGGCGCCTGGTCTTCGTCGGAGCCGAACAGGTCGTCGAACATCAGCGCGTCCGGTTCCTTGCCTTGGCTCCAGAGCAACATCAACACGATGACCTTGAGCTTGCCCAACGACACCGGAGCCTCGTCCAGCGCCAGCGCGCGCTCGACGACGATTTCGCGTTGCAATGGCGACAATACCTTGGCCGATTCCAGGAACTGGATGAAGCCGATCGCGGCCGAGCCGAGCACGTCCTGCTCCTCGTCCACATAGAAACGGGTGCCGGTGGACGACGCCGTCAGCGAATGTTCGACGCCCGCCATGGCCGTCAGGTCGGTCAGCCACACCAGCGCCTCGGAGATCTCGACATCGTCGAAACCGACGGCCGACAGCTTCTTGGCCAATGCGGCCGGTTCCGGGCAAGCATCGGGACGGTAATAAGTCTCGTAGAGATAAACAAGGATGTCGAACATGGCTCTACTCTATCAGTTAAAACAGATTGCGTACAAGTGCCACGCTCATGCGCGCTACCTGCGCAGCCGTTGAAACATTCCGCCCGGCAAACGCTCGATCAGCCCGGCCAATTCCAGCGCCAGCAACTGCCGCTGCAACTCGGCGGCGGACTGCCCCAGCCGCGACGCCAGCAGCTCGGCCTGGGCGATATCGTCGCCGATCGCCTCCAGCACCACATCGACGAAGCTGTCGTCCGGCGCAGGGCGGGGGCCGGCCTCGGCGTCGGCCAGCATCCGCAGGTCGCCCAGCACGTCGGCGGCGGTTTCCACCAGCCGCGCGCCCTCGCGGATCAGCTGATGGCAGCCCTTGGACAACGCCGCGTGGACCGAGCCCGGCATCGCGTACACATCGCGTCCCTGCGCCGCCGCCAGCCGCGCCGTGATCAGCGAGCCGGACTGGGCCGCCGCCTCCACCACCAGCACGCCGCTGGCCAGCCCGCTGATGACGCGGTTGCGGCGTGGAAAATTGTCCGACAGCGGCGGCGTGCCCAGCGCGTACTCGCTGACGATGCAGCCTTCGACGGCGATGCGGCGCGCCAGCGCCTCGTTGCGGCGCGGATAGATGCGGTCCGGGCCGGTGCCGATCACCGCCACCGTGCCGCCTTCGCCGCCCAGGCCGCCCGCATGGGCCGCCGCGTCGATGCCCAGCGCCAGGCCGGAGATGATGGTCAGGCCGGCCTCCGACAGCGCCTGCGCCATCCGTCCGGCGTTGAGCACGCCCTGCGCGCTGGCGTTGCGCGAACCCACCACCGCCAGCGCGCGGCGCGCCAGCAGTTCCGGCCGGCCCTGCAGATACAGCAGCAGCGGCGGCGTGATGATGTTGCGCAGCGAATCGGGATAATCGGGATGGTCCAGCGTCAGCAGGCGGTTGCCCGGCTGTTGCGCCCACGCCAGCGTGGCCTCGGCCAGCGCCGCCAGCCGCGCCGGCGGCGCACCCAGCAGCGCGTCGGCCTGGCGCCGCTTGACCAGCGCCAGCAACTCGGCGTGCGAGGCGCCGAACACCGCGTCCGGCGTGCCGAAGTGCGCCAGCAGCTTGTGCGCGGTCAGCAGGCCGATACCGTCGGTCAGTTGCAGGCGCAACCAGCCGGCCAGGGTGGCGGCGGTCGGCGAGGGGTGGGTATCCGTGGCTTGCACGGCGCGGGTTACTCCGGCGACTTGGCGACGTCGCCCACTTCCACCGGCGCCGACACCTGCATGATCAAGCCATAGGAAATATGCTTGAACACGCGGAAGATAAACAAGCTGCCCACTTCCTCGTCCGGCAGCTTGACCTGCTGCTCGCGCATCCCCAGCCAACCCTTGTCGGCGGTGGAATCGCTCACAGTTCTTCCCGCATGGTACAGCTGCAGCACGGAGCCGACATCGAGTCCATCAAGCTTTCCGCGATTAATGCTGACGACCTGGTTTTGCCCGGCGTGCGTGACGCCGCCATAGATCGCCACCACCCGCGACGCGACCTTTTGCTCGGGCGGATGCGGCACGTAGTTCTGCATCGGCATCGGCGGCACGGCGCGCAGCTGGTCGCCCTTGCCCATCTCCTCCTTGGCGCTGGCGACGGTGAAGGTATGCACGTCGCTGCCCGAACCCGGTTTGGCCTCGGTCTGCAATTTAAGGGTGCCTAAATAAAAGGCTTCATGGCCGATGACCTGCTTGGTGACAGGATCCTTCAGCGGCTTGCCGGGGCGGAACACCTGGAACGAGGTGTGGCCGTTCAGTTCGCCGCGCACGTAGGCCTTGTCGTCCTTGCCGAGGAACACGCGGCCCTCCTGCGTGGCGATGACGCGCGGCGCGCCTTTCAATTCGTCGTCCTCGATGATCAAAGGCTGGGTCAGGAACGGCTCGATGGCACCGGCCGGGATCGACGTCACGGCGTCCTTGCCCAGGCCCTCGGTGCGCAGCTGCGGTTGCAGGCGCAGCCGGGAAGGATCGTTGACGCCGCTGTTGGCGTCGATCCGGTTCCCCAGCCGCAAGCGGCCGGCGGCGCGGTCGAACCAGATGATCTGGCCCGGATAAATCCAGTGCGGATTGGCGATTTCGTCGCGGTTCATGCCCCAGACGGTGGGCCAGCACCATGGCAGATCGAGGAACTTTCCGGAAATATCCCACAAGGTATCGCCTTTGACCACCAGATGCTGGTCTGGCGCGTCGGCGCGGAACTCGCACTTGAGGGGAGCGGCGGAGACAGCCGCCGCACCCGAAAAAAGCGCCGCTAATACTAAGCGGGTGCCGACTGTGCTAAAATTTTTCATTGGAAGATCCAGTAGATGCGCCTCAGGCACACGACAGCAAGTAGACAAAGGCTTGCCAAATTGAATCAAATTCTGCCCATAAATCCTTGAACTAGCAAGAGAAACCGCGCTCTGGACTCCGGCGTGGCTGTTGCGTTTTTGATGGCAAAAAACGTCGCGTTATCAAGGCAATCACTTAGTTATCAACACAGTTACGAAGTACTACAGCACATGGCTATCTTAAATATTCTGCGTTACCCCGATCCGCGCCTGCACAAAGTGGCCAAGCCGGTCACCGAGTTCAACGAGCGCCTGGAACAACTGGTCGCCGACATGGCCGAGACCATGTACGAAGCGCCGGGCATTGGCCTGGCCGCGTCGCAGGTCGACGTGCACGAGCAGGTGGTGGTGATCGACATCTCCGAAGAGAAGAACGCGCTGGTGGCGTACATCAACCCGGAAATCCTCTGGGCCAGCGACGACAAGCAGGTGTACGACGAAGGTTGCCTGTCGGTGCCGGGCGTGTACGACGGCGTCGAGCGCCCGTCCAAGGTCAAGGTGCGCGCCTATGACGTCAAGGGCCAGCCGTTCGAGCTGGAAGCGGAAGGCCTGTTGGCGGTCTGCATCCAGCACGAGATGGATCACCTGAAGGGCAAGGTGTTCGTCGAATACCTGTCGCCGCTGAAGCGCAACCGCATCAAGACCAAGCTGGTCAAGGAAGAGCGCGGCCTGGAACGCGAAGCCCAGTTGCGCGCGCAGCGCCGCAGCTTCTAAAACCTTAGGTGTCAGTGCCGACATTCGGACACGGGCTGCGCCGTAGCAACCGCTACGGCGCAGCCCGTGTCCGAATGTCGGCACTGACACCCACCAAGGAAAACGCATGAAAGTGATCTTCGCCGGCACGCCGGAATTTGCCGCGGTGGCCTTGCAGTCGCTGCACGAGGCCGGCTTTGAAATCCCGCTGGTGCTGACCCAGCCCGACCGTCCCGCCGGACGCGGCATGCATTTGCAGCCGTCGGCCGTCAAGCAATATGCGGTCGCGCACGGCATCGAAGTGCTGCAGCCGCTGTCGCTGCGCACCGACAGCAAGGACCCGGTCCGCGCCGAACAGGCGCTGGCGACCCATGCGCGCCTGCTGTCGACGCCGTACGACGTGATGGTGGTCGCGGCCTACGGCCTGATCCTGCCGCGCAGCACGCTCGACATCAAACCCTGCCTCAACATTCACGGCTCGCTGCTGCCGCGCTGGCGCGGCGCCGCGCCGATCCACCGTGCCATCGAAGCCGGCGACAGCGAAACCGGCATCACCATCATGGAGATGGAGGAAGGGCTCGACACCGGCCCGATGCTGCTGATCGAACGCATCGCCATCGGTGAACACGACACCACCGGCATGGTGCACGACAAGCTGGCCGCGCTGGGCGGCAAGATGATCGTCGACGCGCTCAACAAGATGAAGCACGGTCAACTGGAAGCGGTGACGCAGCCGGAAGAAGGCGTCAATTACGCGGCCAAGATCAGCAAGGAAGAAGCGGCGCTGGATTTCAGCCAGTCCGCCGTCGAGATCGGCCGCAAGATCCGCGCCTTCAATCCCTTCCCCGGCGCGCACGCGTCGGTCAACGGCGTCGTGGTCAAGCTGTGGGGCGCCGAAGTGGCCGAGACCGACAGCGCATCGCCCGCCGGCAAAGTGCTGACGGCCGACGCGCAGCATGGCATCGTGGTCGCATGCGGTCGCGGCTCGCTGCGCCTGACCGAACTGCAAAAGCCGGGCGGCAAGCGCCTGCCGGCCGCAGAGTTCATCAAAGGCTTCCCGCTCGAAGGCCAGGTTTTCGCCTGAGCTTCAGCGGCCCGCCGCAGCGCGACGCCTCGGCCGTGATCCACGCGGCCACCGTCGCCACATCGCCGGCGGAGTCGGCCGCGGCGGCATCCACGCCGGCCCCATCGCCGCGCCGGATCAGCCAATAGCCGTAATCGCTGGCGACCGGTGGCAATGCGCTGGCCAGCATCAACCTGCCCTGCTCCAGCAACTGCCGCACCAGCTCCAGCCTCCCCAGCGCCACGCCCTGCCCCGCCAACGCCGCCTGCACCACCTGATCGTACTGGTTAAAGCGCAACATGCCCTTCGGCTTGACTCGTCCGGCGCCGGCGTCGCGCAGCCAGTCACGCCATTGCAGCCAAGGCCGCGACACATCGTCGAATTCCAGCAGCACATGCCGGCGCAACTGCTCCGCATCCTCGATCGCCGCGACCGCCAGCGCCGGATGCGCCACCGGCACCAGCGCCTCATCGAACAGCCGCCGCGCGCCTTCTGGCGCATCCTGCGGCCGGCAATAGCGCAGCGACAGATCGACCTGTTCCCGCGCCATGTCGACGAAGCGGTTGCTGGCCGCCAGCCGCACATCGATCTGCGGCGCGGCCTGCTGGAAAGCGGTCAGGCGCGGCAGCAGCCACAGCGCGGTGACGCCGATGCTGGCGCTGATCGTGACCGGCCGCCGCGCGTCGCCCGGACGCAGGCTGGCGACGACCTCGCCCAACTGTTCCAGCATCGCGTCGGCGCTGCGAAACAGCCGCCGCCCCTCTGCGGTGAACTCGATCGATCGATGGCCGCGCAGCAGCAGCAGATAGCCGAGCGACGCTTCCAACGCCTGCACCTGGCGGCTGAGCGCCGATTGCGTCAGGCACATGTCCTGCGCCGCCAGTGTGATGCTCATGCGCCGTCCGACTGCGACAAAGCTGCGCAGCAGGTCCAGCGGTGGCAGATCCAGTAGTCGATGGCTCATGACGTCAATGTAGCACGCATGCCTGCATGGAATGCGAAACCGCCCGAGATACCGTTTGAGCCGCGTCTCGCGATCGGATTCAATGAGGATTTCAGGGAGAGCCATCATGACAACCTCGATCACCGCCGCGCTGGAGTTCTTGCGCCCGACGTCGGACCGTCCTTACAACTACATGTACCTGCCGCCGCATGGACAGGCATGGCAAAACGCCGACTATGAGCGCCTGCCCGTGCCGATCCACGACGCACGCGGCGCCGACACGGCGATCCACCGCGAAGGCTATACGCTGCGCCATGCACCCAGCGCGGTGCGGGACTTCCTCGACAAGGAACAAGTGATGCAGCGGTATTATCCAGAGATGGCCGAACTGGCGCTGGCGGTGTCGGGCGCCAGCAAGGCTATCGTGTTCGATCACCTGGTGCGCAAGCGCCAGCCGGGCGCGCCGCAGGCATTCGGCCGGACCGAAGGCCATAGGCCGGGCGCGGCGGGCCGTGTGCATTGCGATTTCACGCTGACATCGGCGCGGCGAAGGCTGGAGCTGGAGCTGGGCGGCGGCGCGGCGGAGGTGGCGCGCTACAGCATCGTCAACCTGTGGCGTTCGATCCGTCACCCGGTGCTGGACGCCCCACTGGCGCTATGCGATGCGCGCAGCGTCGATCCCGCCGACCTGGTGGCGAGCGATATTTTTTATTCCGATCGCCAGGGCGAGATTTACCAGGCGATGTACAGTTCCGCACATCGCTGGTCGTACTTTCCCGCGATGACGCGCGACGAGGTGCTGATCTTCAAGCAGTACGACTCCGCGCGGCCGGCGAGCCACGTGCCGCACGCGGCGTTCGAACACCCCGCCACGTCGGCCGGCACGCCGCTGCGGGAAAGCATAGAAATCCGCTGCCTGCTTATTTACGAGGACAATGCAAAATGAAACTTGAATTCTGGTTCGACTTCGCCAGCAACTACAGCTACCTGAGCGTGATGCGCATCCGCAGCCTGGCGCCGGACGGCGTGGTGTGGCGACCGTTCCTGCTTGGCCCGATCTTCAAGGATGCCGGCTGGGACAACTCACCGTTCGTGCTGCAAAAGGACAAAGGCGACTACGCGCTGCGGCAAGACATGCCACGCCAATGCGCCAAGTACGGCCTGCCGTGGCGGCAGCCGTCCATCTTCCCGCGCAATTCGCTGCTGGCCGCGCGCGTCGGCCTGTTGTGCGAAGACCAGCCGTGGATGCTGGACTTCTGCGAGCGCGTCATGTTGGCCAACTTCGCCGAGGACCGCGACATCGACCTCGCCTGCATGACACGAATCCTGTCCGAACTGGGCCAGGACGCCGCTGCCATCCTGCGCGCCGCAACCGGCGACGACAACAAAGCCAGGCTACGCGCCCGCACCGAGCAGGCCAAGGCGCACCGCATCTTCGGCGCCCCGACCTTCCTGCTTGGCGACGCTATGTTCTGGGGCAATGACCGCCTCGAAGACGCTCTCGCCGCTAGCTCGTCGCAAAGTGCCGGCGGCATCGCTCGCTGACACCTTCGCCGTTCAGCATCGCCCGCAACTCCGTCAGCGCTTGATGCTGACGCGCCAGCGCCTCCTGCTGCGCTTCGACCTCGCGCAGCAGGATGCCGGTCTGCTCCATGGTTTTGCTGATCGAGCACTTGCCGTTATCAGACAGCAGCCCACGAATGATCTCGAGCGAGAAGCCCATCTGCTTTGAGGCCTGGATCAGCCGCAGGCGCTCGACGGCATTGCTGGCGTACTCGCGATAACCGGCGGCCGTGCGCGAGATCGGTGCCAGCAGGCCCTGCTCTTCATAAAAGCGAATAGCCGATGCGGCAAGACCTGATTGCCGCGAAAGTTCGCCGATTTTCATTTTTTTATCCTTGACTCTCAAGTTGACTTGAAACTTTATTATAGGTTGGTCCGCCCCAGCCTGCTGGCGTGGGGCGCCTTTTCGAATCAACCCGGAGTTCAACAATGACTGATGTAATCGACAAGCTTAACTGGCGCTACGCCACCAAAAAATTCGACGCCACGAAGAAGGTGGACGATGCAAAACTGGAGCGCATCCTGGAAGCGATCCGCCTCGCCCCGACCTCCAGCGGCCTGCAACCGTTCGAGGTGCTCATCGTCAGCAATCCCGAACTGCGCGCCAAGATCCGCGAAGTCGGCTGGAATCAGGCGCAGATCACCGACAGCTCCCATCTGCTGGTGTTCGCGGCGTGGGACAACATCACCGAAGCGCGCGTCAACATGATGTTCGACATGGCCAACGAACAGCGCGGCGAGATCAACGAGGGCTGGGAAAACTATCGCAAGGTGTTGCTGGGCATCGTCGCCGAGCGCGGCGAACAGGCCAACTTCGACGCGGCGGCGCGCCAGGCTTACATCGCGCTGGGCGTGGCGCTGGTGGCGGCCGCGTTTGAAGGCGTCGACACCACGCCGATGGAGGGCTTCGATCCGGCTGCCGTCGACCAGATCCTGTCGCTGAAGGAACGCAATCTGCGCAGCGTGGTGATCCTGCCGATCGGCTACCGCGAGGCCGACGGCGACTGGCTGGTCGACCTGAAGAAGGTGCGCCGGCCGCGCCAGCAACTGGTGAGCGAGATCGCCTGAATCCTACAGCGGCACCACGACATCGCCCTCGCCCGGCGTGCAGCCGTCGGCGATGGCGGTCCAGCCGCGATGGATGACGACCTGGCGTTCATCGTGGCAGATCTCGACGCGCTCGCTGGCGGGGAAGCTCCTGCGCACAAACGCCTCGACGGCGGCCGGCACGCTGACCTTCAGCTTCATTGACCAGCGGTCCTCGTCCGGATGGTCGTCCAGGTGCAGCAGCGGGACGAAATACGAGGCCAGCATCAACAGCCGCGAATCGACAGCGATCGGTTCCGGCGCGTAGCCCGCATCGCGCAGCCACTGCTGCGCGCGTTCGCGCAGGTCGCCGCCGTCGGCCAGGTTGCCCCAGCCGGCGGCGATCATCTCCATGATCCATTGATTGCAATTTTGATAGCGCAGCCCGTAGACATAGGCATTCGCGCTGTACTGCGCGCCCAGCAGGTGCAGCACGCGCGGCGTGTCGAGCAAGGCCGGCCGCAGCGCCAGCACCGCCTGCGCCGGCAGGCGGACGATGCTGACGTAACCCAGCTTGGGATCGTCGGTGCCCATCGCGAAGCCAGCCAGGCCTTGATCATAGATGCGCGGCCGGCCTTCATCGCAAGCATAGTACAGTTGGCGCGCCGACCACAGGCCGGCCTCGGAGCGCCAAGCCAGCGCCGCATGCGAATACCGGATGCCGAAGCGCGACAGATCCAGCCCGGAGCGGCTGACCAGCGCCACGCCGTCTTCGGTGACGGCGAGTTCTTCACGCAGCACGGCGGCGAAGCGCAGCAGGCGATCCTGCTCGGCGGCGGTCAGCGGCTGGTCGCGGTCGCAAAAGCGCGACGCGCCCGACGAAGCTCCCGACGACGCTGACGCCGCGCCGGTCGCCCCGGCCGCGCAAACCAGCAGCAGCGCCGCCAGCGCGCGGACTATCTTCAAATCCCGACCGGACGCGAAGCCAGTTCGCCGTACCACTCGTCGGCGAGCACCAGGTAGAACGGCTGGCGCGTATCCTGGCGGCCGAACTCGATGCCATACACGCGGTTGTGCGCATACATCACATCGCCGGCGACCAGGCCCTGCTTGTCGAAAGTAGCTTGCGGCAAATCGAGCACGACGCGCTGTTGCGGATCGTCGGCCTGCATGGTGACGCGGGTGCGGCCGGCGCGGTCCGGCGTGGCGGCGATCTGGATGATGCGATACTCGCCATCGGCCACCTTGCGCTTGTTGTCATGCGAACTATTGCTGGACCCGGCCAGCGAATCCGACACGCTACCGCTCGAAGCCGACCCGGCGCTGGACGCCGACGAAGCGAAACTCTCCGCCTGCGCGCCGACAGCAAAACTCAGCAAGCTAACCACGACCGCCTGACGCAACAACAAATGGACACTCATCGCTACTTCCTTAACTATGCAAATAAGGAAGTATATGATCTTTCCATCGTAAAACATCAATCCGCAGAACGCTTTTTTTGCTCATCCATATAATTGCGGAGGACTTGGCTAATCAGTTTCGACGATTCAGGTACATGCTCGTTAAACCACTCGTAGACATCACGATCTACAACGACTGTTTGTTTCTGAACCCGAGCCTCCCGTCTTGTAGCGTTCGCGAAAAACTCATCCCCCAACTCAGGAATGTCGCTGAAATCAATAGCCTCGTTCATATCTCGTCTCCTCCGATAAAGACGCCGTCCGCGCAGAGATAATTCGAATCCTGTCGCAGCCTAACTCAACAAAAACAACGGTAAGTAGCCGTCCACCGCAAAATCCAATTTCGACATAACGGTCTTCGTGCAACGAATTGTTGGCATCAAAATAATTTAAGGCGGGCAGGTCAAAAATTTTCTGGGCATCTTCAAAGCTAACGCCGTGTTTCCTGATATTGCTCTGATTTTTGCGCTCGTCCCATTCAAAAATCATGCTCACTCCATTGCAGTATAGAGCGCGCCGGCGCGCGCACCAATGAATCGTGCGCGTGGCGGAAGGAAGATCAGTTGAGCTGCGTCAGAGAGAACGCGGGTGGCGAAAAAACAGATTGTTGCTAGGACGCAGCGGTCGGCTGAAGCATATTCGGCAATGCCGTATAATTTTAGACCGCCAGCCAGTTTTGCGCGCCGTCCACGAAATCTCAGAAAGTAACAAATGAATAACAACGTGTCCCTCCCCGTCATGTCCAAGACCGATGCCCAGCTGCGCGAGATTCTCGCGCGCCGCATCATGATCCTCGACGGCGCGATGGGCACGATCATTCAGCAGTACAAACTCGATGAAACCGCATACCGCGGCGGCCCCACCGGCCGCTTCATCGACTTCGCCGCGCCGGTCGATTCCGGCGCGCGCGAACTGTTCGTCAAGGGCAACAACGAACTGCTGACGCTGACCCAGCCGCAGGTGATCCAGGAAATCCACGAACGCTACCTGGCCGCCGGCGCCGACCTGATCGAGACCAACACCTTCGGCGCCACCAAGATCGCGCAGGACGACTATCACATGGGCCACCTGGCCTACGAGATGAACGTGGCCGCCGCCAAGCTGGCGCGCGCCGCCTGCGACAAGTACAGCAGCGCCGACAAGCCGCGCTTCGTCGCCGGCGCGCTCGGCCCGACCCCGAAGACCGCCTCGATCTCGCCCGACGTCAACGACCCGGCCGCGCGCAACATCACCTTCGACCAGCTGGTCGACTCCTATCTCGAACAAACCCGTGGCCTGGTCGAAGGCGGCGCCGACGTGCTGCTGGTCGAAACCATCTTCGACACGCTGAACTGCAAGGCCGCGCTGTTCGCCATCGACCAGTTCTACGCCGAAAATCCCGGCATGCCGCGCCTGCCGCTGATGATCTCCGGCACCGTCACCGACGCCTCCGGCCGCATCCTGTCCGGCCAGACCGTGCCGGCGTTCTGGAACTCGGTGCGCCACGCCAAGCCGCTGACCATCGGCCTCAACTGCGCGCTCGGCGCGGCGCTGATGCGTCCGTACGCCGAAGAGCTGTCGCAAGTGGCCGACACCTACGTCTGCATCTACCCCAACGCCGGCCTGCCCAACCCGATGAGCGACACCGGCTTCGACGAGCTGCCGGCCGACACCTCGGCGCTGCTGCGCGAATTCGCCGACGCCGGCTTCGTCAACATCGCCGGCGGCTGCTGCGGCACCACGCCTGACCACATCCAGGCGATCGGCGAAATGCTGGCGACCACCAAGCCGCGCGAGGTGCCGGAAGTGCCGGTGGCGCAGCGCCTGTCGGGCCTGGAGCCGTTCACCATCGACGACAGTTCGCTGTTCGTCAACGTCGGCGAGCGCACCAACGTCACCGGCTCGAAAGCGTTCGCACGCATGATCCTCAACGAGCAGTACGACGAGGCGCTGAGCGTGGCGCGCCAGCAGGTGGAAAACGGCGCCCAGGTGATCGACATCAACATGGACGAGGCGATGCTGGACTCGCAGGCCGCGATGACCCGCTTCCTCAACCTGATCGCGTCCGAGCCGGACATCTCGCGCGTGCCGATCATGATCGACTCGTCGAAATGGTCGGTCATCGAAGCCGGCCTGAAGTGCGTGCAGGGCAAGTCCATCGTCAACTCGATCTCGATGAAGGAAGGCGAAGAGGAATTCATCCGCCAGGCCAGGCTGTGCCTGAGCTACGGCGCCGCCGTGATCGTCATGGCCTTCGATGAAAAAGGCCAGGCCGACACCTTCGAGCGCAAGACCGAAATCTGCGAACGCGCCTACAAGCTGCTGGTCAACGTGGTCGGCTTCCCTCCAGAAGACATCATCTTCGACCCGAACATCTTCGCCATCGCCACCGGCATCGACGAGCACAACAACTACGCGGTGGACTTCATCAACGCCACCCGCTGGATCAAGCAGAACCTGCCGCACGCCAAGATTTCCGGCGGCGTCTCCAACGTCTCGTTCTCGTTCCGCGGCAACGACCCGGCGCGCGAAGCGATCCACACCGTGTTCCTGTACCACGCCATCAAGGCCGGCATGACCATGGGCATCGTCAACGCCGGCATGGTCGGCGTCTACGACGACCTGCCGGCCGAGCTGCGCGAGCGGGTCGAGGACGTGGTGCTGAACCGCCGCGACGACGCCACCGAACGCATGATCGACATCGCCGGCACCTTGAAGGCCGGCGCCGGCAAGCAGGACGTGCAAAACCTGGAATGGCGCAACGGCCCGGTCGAGAAGCGCCTGGCGCACGCGCTGGTGCACGGCATCACCCAGTTCATCACCGACGACACCGAAGAGATGCGCCAGCAACTGCTGGCCGCCAGCGGCGGACGCCCGATCCACGTGATCGAAGGCCCGCTGATGGACGGCATGAACATCGTCGGCGACCTGTTCGGCCAGGGCAAGATGTTCCTGCCGCAGGTGGTCAAGTCGGCGCGCGTGATGAAGCAGGCGGTGGCCCACCTGATCCCGTTCATCGAGGAAGAAAAGCTGCTGGAGGAACAGCGCACCGGCATCGTCGCCAAGCCGAAGGGCAAGATCATCATCGCCACCGTCAAGGGCGACGTGCACGACATCGGCAAGAACATCGTCTCGGTGGTGCTGCAATGTAATAACTTCGAAGTGGTCAACATGGGCGTGATGGTGCCGGCCTCCGAGATCCTGGCGCGCGCCAAGGTGGAGAACGCCGACATCATCGGCCTGTCCGGCCTGATCACGCCGTCGCTGGAGGAAATGGCGCACGTCGCGAAAGAGATGCAGCGCGACGAGCACTTCCGCATGCTGAAGATTCCGCTGCTGATCGGCGGCGCCACCACCAGCCGCGCTCACACCGCCGTCAAGATCGCGCATAACTACGACGGCCCGGTGGTGTATGTGCCGGACGCGTCGCGTTCGGTGTCGGTGGCGCAGTCGCTGCTGACGCCGGAGAGCCGCGAGCAGTACATCGAGGAGATCGCGCAGGATTACGTGCGCATCCGCGAGCAGCACGCCAACAAGAAGGCGCTGCCGATCCTGTCGCTGAAAGACGCGCGCGCCAACAAGATGGTGGTGCCGTTCACCGGCGCCGGCGCGCCGGTGAAGCCGAAGTTCATCGGCCGCCGCGAGTTCAAGAACGTCGACCTGGCGGCCGTGGCGCGCTATATCGATTGGGGCCCGTTCTTCCAGACCTGGGATCTGGCCGGTCCGTTCCCGGCGATCCTGACCGATGAAGTGGTCGGCGAGGCGGCGACCAAGGTGTACGAGGAAGGCCAGGCGCTGCTGAAGCGCATCATCGACGGCCGCTGGCTGACCGCCAACGGCGTGGTCGCGCTGCTGCCGGCCAACACGGTCAACGACGACGATATCGAAATCTATACCGACGACAGCCGCAGCACGGTCGACTTCACCTATTACGGCCTGCGCCAGCAAGGCGTCAAGCCGGTGGTGGACGGCGTGCAGCGGCCGAATCAATGCCTGGCGGACTTCATCGCCTCGAAGGATTCCGGCGTCAAGGATTACATCGGCATGTTCGCCGTCACCGCCGGGCTGGGCATCGAGAAATACGAGAAGCGCTTCGAGGACGCGCACGACGATTACTCGTCGATCATGCTGAAGTCGCTGGCCGATCGTCTGGCCGAGGCCTTCGCCGAGTATCTGCACGAGCGCGTGCGGACCGACCTGTGGGGCTACAGCAACGGCGAGACGCTCAGCAACGAGGACATGATCGCCGAGAAGTACGTCGGCATCCGCCCGGCGCCGGGTTACCCGGCGTGCCCGGAGCACACGGTCAAGCGCGACATGTTCAAGACCTTGCAGGCCGAAGAGGTTGGCATGCGGCTGACCGAATCGTTCGCCATGTATCCAGGCGCGGCGGTGTGCGGCTTCTACTTCGCGCATCCGGAATCGAAGTACTTCGTGGTCGGCAAGATCGGCGAAGACCAGCTGGCCGACATGGTCGCCCGCCGCCAGGTCGACCGCGCCGACATGGAACGCTGGCTGGCGCCGAACCTGAGCTGATGTCCTAAAAACTCCGGGGTCAGAGCTAAAAACTGGACACGGGCTCTACCGTAGCGGCCGCTACGGTAGAGCCCGTGTCCAGTTTTTAGCTCTGACCCCGGATTTAGGTCATTTTTTCGGTTTGGCGGCGACCGACTTCAGTTTCGTTGTCGGCTTCGGCGGTGGGGCGGGGAAGGTGGGCTTGACGGCGACTTTGACTTCAATCGGCTTTTCGGCGGACGTGATCGGGGCGGCGGCGGGCTTCGGCTTGGCCGGGGCCTTGGCGGCCTTCGGCACCGGCACCGGGGCGGCGACCGGTTCGTTGGCCGGCTGCGTCTCGCTCTTGGCGACGATCGCCGGGGCCGGGGCGCTCACCGGCTGCGGCGGATTCAACGCGGCGCTGACGGCGGCGGCCAGGACCGGCGCGGTCTTCGGCGTCACCGTGGCCGGGGTCGCGGCCAGTTCGGTCACTTGCTGGATGCTGCTTTGGGTACTTTTGATCAGCTCGCTCTGCGCGGCGCTGGCGATGCTGGCCAGTTCGCGGCCATAGGCCAGCAGCTTGTCGAATCCCGGCGCTTCGGCGCCGCTCAGGCTGAAGAATTCCTGCGGGGTGGTCAACAGTTTGTTGACGGCGGCCGACGATTTCTCCACCGTGGCCTTGGTGGCGCTGAGGTTCAGCGCGATGACCTTTTCCACGCTGGCGACGGCGGCGTTGGCGAGGCTGTTGAAGATCTGAATCTGGGCTTCCAGTTGCGATTTGGTGGCTGCGGAAAACTGTTCTGTAATCGAAGACATGGTTTCTCCTGGATATGATGCAACGCAATAAGATCATTTTAGCGGCCAATATCCCGCTTGGAAAGTTATTTTTTCCGCCATTTGGTGCGTTGCGGAAATTGGTGTATTTCGAGGAAACTGTCTACAATCGGATCAACTTGAATCGACGCTGGGAGCTCCAATGGATGTGGTCATACGCAACGCCAATCTGGTCGATGGACAACGCGGCGTCGATATCGCCATCGAACACGGCCGCATCGCTGCCATCGGCCCTAGCCTGGCGCTGAGCGCCGGGCGCGAGATCGATGCCGGCGGCGACCTGGTCAGCGCGCCCTTCGTCGACGCCCATTTCCATATGGACGCCACGCTGAGCTACGGCTTGCCGCGCGTCAACGCGTCCGGCACGCTGCTGGAGGGGATCGCGTTGTGGGGCGAGCTCAAGCCCGACCTGACCCAGCAGGCGCTGGTCGAGCGCGCCTTGCAGTATTGCGACTGGGCGGTGGCGCGCGGCCTGCTGGCGATCCGCACCCATGTCGACGTCTGCGACGACCGCCTGCTGGCGGTGGAGGCGCTGCTGGAGGTCAAGCGGCTGGTGGCGCCGTATCTCGATCTGCAACTGGTGGCGTTTCCGCAGGACGGCGTGCTGCGCAGCCCGACCGCGCTGGCCAACCTGAAGCGCGCCATCGCGCTCGGCGTCGACGTGGTCGGCGGCATTCCGCACTTCGAGCGCACCATGGCCGACGGCGCCGCGTCGGTGCGCATCCTGTGCGAGTTCGCCGCCGAACAAGGCTTGATGGTGGACATGCATTGCGACGAGTCGGACGATCCGATGTCGCGCCACATCGAGACGCTGGCCTATGAAAGCAACCGCCTCGGCCTGCACGGCCGCGTCACCGGCTCGCACCTGACGTCGATGCATTCGATGGACAATTATTACGTCAGCAAGCTGCTGCCGCTGATCCGCGAGGCGGGGGTGGCGGCGATCGCCAATCCGCTGATCAATATCACCTTGCAAGGCCGGCACGACACCTACCCGAAACGGCGCGGCATGACCCGCGTGCCGGAAATGCTGGCGGCCGGCATCCCGGTCGCCTTCGGCCACGATTGCGTGATGGATCCGTGGTACAGCCTGGGCTCGGGCGATATGCTGGAGGTGGCGCACATGGGCCTGCACGTGGCGCAGATGACCGGCCAGGACGCGATGCGCGCCTGCTTCGCCGCCGTCACCAGCACCCCGGCCGCCATCCTCGGCCTGCAGGGCTATGGCGTGGCGGTCGGTTGCCACGCCGACCTGGTGCTGCTGGACGCGGCCGATCCGGTCGAGGCGATCCGCCTGCGCGCGGCGCGGCGCATGGTGATGCGGCGCGGCGTGGTGATCGCCGAGTCGCCGCGCGCGCATGCGCGGCTGAGCTTGCCGGGGCGGCCGGACGGGGTGAACTTCCGTCTCGGCCGCTAAAGTACATGGCTTGTGCAAGCGGAAGAAATACATGACAATTGGACACTGTTAAATCCGCCTGGAGCCGCCTTGAAAGAAATCGCCATCCGCCCCGCCACGGAAGCCGACTTCGGCGCCATGTGGAGCATATTCCAGGAACTGATCGCCAGCGGCGATACCTTTTATTTCGCGGCCGACACCAGCCGCGAGGATTGCCATGCCTACTGGTTCGGCCCCGGCGTGCAATCCTTCGTCGCGCTGCTGAATGAGGACCGCCTGGTCGGCATGTATCGCCTGATCGCCAACCAGCGCGACCGCGGCGCGCACGTGGCCAACGCGTCCTTCATGGTCAGTCCGGCGGCGCAGGGCGTCGGCGTCGGCAAGCTGCTGGGCGCCGATTGCCTGGACCGCGCCCGCGTCCAGGGCTATCTGGCGATGCAGTTCAACTACGTGGTCAGCTCCAATATGCCGGCGGTGCTGCTGTGGAAGAAGCTGGGCTTCTCCATCGTCGGCACCTTGCCGCGCGCTTACCATCATCAATATCTCGGCTACGTGGACGTCTATGTGATGTACCAGTTGCTGGAAGATCCCTCGCATTGGCCCGACGCATGAAGATACTCGAAACCGAACGCCTCAACCTGCGCACCATCGTTCCCGACGATGCCGCGTTTTACTACGAACTGGTCAACGACCCGACCTGGCTGGAACACATCGGCGACAAGGGCATCCGCAGCGTCGACGGCGCGCGCGCGGCCATCGTCGACGGGCCGTGCGCGATGCAGCAAAAGCTCGGCCATTCGCTGTATGTGATGGAGCGCAAGAGCGACGGCATGCCGCTCGGCTTGTGCGGCTTGATCAAGCGCGACAGCCTGCCCGACGTCGACATCGGCTACGCGATCCGGCCGGCGTATTTCGGCCAGGGCTACACCTTCGAGGCGGCGGCGGCCGTGGTGGCGTATGCGCGCACGCAATTGCGCCTGAAGCGCCTGCTGGGCATCACGTCGCCGGGCAACACCAATTCGATCAATCTGCTGGCCAAGCTGGGCCTGGGCTTCGTCGAGCACAAGGTGCTGCCGCCCGATGGTCGTCCTACCAATATTTACTGTCTGGAGTTCGCGCCGGTGTTGTAGCGGTGAGAATTCGTGAGGATTTTCTGTTTCCGATATTGGCATTCATGCGCGATCAAGGCATGATGAATCAAGATCTTTGCCAAGGAGGAAACGATGAAGCTCGCGAATCTGAAAATAGGTGTGCGCTTGGGCTTGCTGGGCGGCTTCTTCTTTGTCGCATTGGCGATCGTCGCCACCGGAGGGTGGCGCGCGCTGGACAGCAGCAACGTCCGCAGCGCCGACGCCATGGCGCGCTCGGTGGCGCTGAGTCAGGCCATCGACACGGCGCGCAGCGCCCAGGTCGAGTTCAAGATCCAGGTGCAGGAGTGGAAAAACATCCTGGTGCGCGGCAACGATCCGGCCCAGCTGGAGAAGTACAGCCTGGCCTTCGTCAAGGGCGGTGAAACCACCCGCGCCGAACTGCAAAAACTCAACCAGCTGCTCGACGGGCTGCAATTGCGCACGCCGCTGGTCAACGATGCCATCGCCACCCAGAACGAGCTGGTGGCGCGCTACCTGGATGCGCTGAAAAAATACGATTCCGCCAACCCCGACAGCGCGCACATCGTCGATGCGCTGGTCAAGGGCATGGACCGCGAGCCGACCAAGAAGATCGACGACATCGTCGCCTTCATCGGCAAGGAATCGCATCGCCTGATGCTGGAGATGGAGCAGGCCAACCGCGCCGCGCACGCCCAGGCGATGCTGATGATGGGCGTCACGCTGGCGATCACGCTGGTGGTCGGCGTGGTCACCGTGGTGTGGCTGATCAAGAGCATCACCGTGCCGCTGCAGAGGGCGGTCGGCATGGCGCAGACCGTGGCCGCCGGCGACCTGCGCAGCGAGGTGCGGGTCGACAGCAAGGACGAGATCGGCGAGCTGCTGGGCGCGCTCAAGCTGATGCAGCATAACCTCAGCAACATCGTCGGCAAGGTGCGCGCCGGGACCGACACCATCCACGGCGCGACGGTGGAGATCGCCGCCGGCAATCTCGACCTGTCGGGCCGCACCGAGGAGCAGGCCAGCTCGCTGGAGCAGACGGCGGCGGCGATGGTCGAGCTGACCACCACCGTGCAGCAGAACAACGCCAACGCGGCCGAGGCGTGCAAGCTGGCCGACACCGCGTCGACCGTCGCGGCCAGGGGCGGCGCGGCGGTCGAGCAGATGGTGCAGACCATGGGCGAGATCAACGACAGTTCGCGCAAGATCGTCGACATTATCGGCGTGATCGACGGCATCGCGTTCCAGACCAACATCCTGGCGCTCAACGCCGCCGTTGAAGCGGCGCGCGCGGGCGAGCAGGGCCGGGGCTTCGCGGTGGTGGCGTCCGAGGTGCGCAACCTGGCGCAGCGGTCGGCGGCGGCGGCCAAGGAGATCAAGGAATTGATCGGCGCTTCGGTCGGCCGCGTCGAGCAGGGCAGCCGGCTGGTGGGCCAGGCCGGCGAGACCATGGGCGAGGTGGTGGACAGCGTGCGCCGGGTCACGGCCATCATCGGTGAAATTTCGGTCGCCAGCGGCGAGCAGCGCGACGGCATCGAGCAGATCAGCATCGCCATCAGCCAGATGGACAGCGTGACGCAGCAGAACGCGGCGCTGGTCGAGGAGGCCGCTGCGGCGGCCGATGCGCTGGAGCAGCAGGCGGCCAGCCTGGCCGAGGCGGTCAGCGTGTTCAAGCTGCATGAGCGGGCGGAGGCGCATGCGCCGGCGGCGCACGGCCGGTCCGGGGCGTCTGCGTCGCGCCGCCGCGCGCTGCTGGCGGCCTAGCGTCCGGCTAAACGCGGGCGGTTTGACGCGCCTCAACCGGGGGCGCGATCCGCGCTCCTATGATTCCCTCTTCCGCGTGCACCGGGGAGGGACAGCATGAACAGCTTATTGCCGGCGCTGGCCGGCATCGCGCCTTGCCTGCTGGCGCTGTGGTACGGCCACTGGCGGTCGCGCGCCTTGCGCCGGCGCTGCGCGCGGCTGCAAACCGCGCTGGAGGCGCAGCGCGACACCGAGGCGCGGCTGGAATTCATCGCCCATCACGACAGCCTGACCGGCCTGCCCAACCGTCTGCAATTCCAGCGGCAACTGGAGCACGGCGTGGCCTACGCGCGCCGCCACGGCAGTTTGCTGGCGGTGCTGTTCGTCGACATCGATCACTTCAAGGACATCAACGACAGCCTGGGGCACGACGCCGGCGACCAGGTGCTGGCGCAGTTCGCGCAGCGCCTGCGGCTGTGCGTGCGCGAGGTCGACACCGTGGCGCGCCAGGGCGGCGACGAATTCATCGTGCTGCTGACGGAGCTGCACGACGGCCAGGCCGCGCAGCAGGTGGCCGACAAGATCATGACGGCGATCGTGGCGCCGTTCACGGTCAACGGCGCGCCGCTGGCGGTGGCGGCCAGCATCGGCGTGGCGGTGTATCCGGACGACGACCAGGATATCGAGGCGCTGGTGGAGAAGGCCGACCTGGCGATGTACGCCGCCAAGCAGCGCGGCAAGGGGGCCAGCCTGCGCTTCCTGCCCAGCATGCAGGCCAAGGCGTATTCGCGGCTGATCCTGGAGACGGCGCTGCGGCATGCGCTGGATCACAACGAATTCATCCTGACCTACCAGCCCAAGCTGAACCTGAACCAGCGGAAGATCACCGGCGTGAAGGCGCTGCTGCGCTGGAAGCATCCGGAGCTGGGGTTGGTGATGCCGCTCGATTTCCTGCCGGTGCTGGAGCAGAGCGCGCTGGTCCTGCCGGTGGGCGAGTGGGTGATGGCGACGGCGGCGGCGCAAGCGCGGCGCTGGATCGAGTTGGGCCATCCGCTGACGGTGGCGGTGCATCTGTCGCCGCGCCAGTTCTATCAGAAGGATATCGCCGACAGTTTCGCCGCGATCCTGGAACGGGCCGGGGTGCCGGGGCGCTGCATCGAGCTGGAAATCACCGAGGGCATGTTGATCGATAAGAACCAGGATTGCGAGGCCATCCTGCGCCAGTTCAAGCAACTGGGGATGCGGATTTCGATCAGCGATTTCGGCACCGGTTATGCGTCGCTGAACTATCTGCGGCGCTTCCCGGTCGATGTGGTGAAGATCGACAAGTGCTTCATCGACGACCTGCGGCGGGTCAGGCAGCAGGGCGGCAAGGATCAGGGGGCGATGGTGCGCGCCATCATCGCGATGGCGCATACGCTGGACATGCAGGTGATCGCCGGCGGGGTGGAGACCGGCGACCAGCTGTCGCAGCTGACGGCGATGGGCTGCGACGAGGCGTTTGGTTTCTGCCTCGGCGCGGCGGTGTCGCCGGATGAAGTGGAGGCGCTGCTGGCCAGCCGCTGGCGCCGGGTGGAGTTGCTTACTTCCTGAAGAACCAGGTCAGCGGCAGGTGGGCGCGCGCGGACCAGGATTTTTCGTTGTGGCTGCCGCCTTCGGCTTCGTGGTAATACAGGTCTTGGTTCAGGCGATAGCCCTTGGCCAGCATGGCGTCGCGCATTTTGCGCGTGTCGTCCAGGCCGTCGCCTTCGGTGCCCGCGTCCAGGTAGAAGCGCACCGGCTGCTTTGCCGGCACGTTCTTGACGAAGCTCTCTTCATTCCACCAGAAAGAACTCGATACGCCGCCGGCGCTGGAGAAGATCTCCGGGTGCTTCTGCGCGATGTAGACCGAGGCGATGCCGCCCAGCGAGGAGCCCATGATGGCGGTGTGCTCGCGGTCCTTCAGGGTACGCAGGTTGGCGTCGGCCCAGGGTTTGACGGTGTCGACGATGAAGGCCATGTAGGCGTCGATCTTGCCGCCGCCGTTCTTGGCGTCGCAGCAGGGCGTGTATTCGTCGATGCGGTCCTTGGTGTTGTCGATGCCGACCACAATGGCGGGAGTGATGGCGCCGGAGGCGATCAGCTTGTCCATGGTGAGGCCGATGTCCCAGGCGACGCCGAAGGCGGCGGTGTTGGCGTCGAACAGGTTCTGGCCGTCGTGCATGTACAGCACCGGGTAGCGCTGCCGCGGATTGGCGTCGTAGCCGGGCGGCAGGTAGATGCGCAGCTTGCGGCTGTTGCCCAGCTGCGGCGAGGCGAATTGTTCGACGATGCGCACCGTGCCGGCTTGCGCCGCCGGCGACGCCTTCGCGCCGGCGCGCGGCAGCGGCATCACGCGGACGCCGTGGATGTCGAACTTGTTGGACGCGCCTTTGACGCCGCCCGCGTCGGCGTAGGTGGTGTTACTTTGCAGGTAGCTCATGTTGTAGAAGTCCTCCAGCTCCAGCCGGTAGGCGCCCGGCTTCAGCGTCGCGCGCAACGGCGTGGAGTAAGACGGGCCGGCGTCGGCCGGGGAGTGCGGCAGCTGCACCACGCCGTCGGCGACGACCTTGCCGTCGGCATCCTTCACGCTCATCCACTTCACGCCGCCGCTGATGCCGAGGTTGATCTGGTGCGCGGTGTTGCGGTATTTGATCTGCACGGCGTACGCGCCCTCGCGGTCCACCTTGAACTGCTGCGCGAAGCTGTCGCCCGGCGCACCCCATGCCGTCCGCGCGACCGGGATTTCCACGCCGCTGTTCAAGCAGATCGGCGCGCTGTGGTGGCTGCGGTTGCCGGAGCGCGTGTACATCGCTTCCACCGCGTAGCAAAGATTATCGTCCGGCTGCGAGCGGCGGTCGGCCCACTTGCCGGCGCTGATGCGCTGCGCCGCCAGCGCGCCGTTGCGGTAGATGTTGAACACCACGCCCTTGCCGCCGCCGTCGATCGTCAGCGTCGGGAAGCCGTAGGTGCCGCGTTCCAGCTTGGCGATGCGCGGCTCGGCCGGCGCGGTCACGGCGGGATCCTGCGCCAGCGGCTTGGCGCCGACGCTGCGCTTGAGCTGCTGGCCGGCCAGCAGCTTGCCGAGTCGGATTTCGATAACGTTGTCGTCGCCCAGCGCCGACCAGGCCAGCGCGGCGGCCGCCGGCTGGCCGTTCAAGGTGATCGAATCGACCGCGTAATAGCCGTCGCCCTTGACGGCGGCCGGCAGCAGCAGGCGCACCTGCAAGCGCTTGCCGCGCAAGCGCAGGTTGTTCAGCGTGACGCTGTCGCTGCCGGCGAAGGTCTCGCGCCGCAGCTTGGCCGTCACGAAGGGGCGCAGCGCGATGCCATCGTCGGTGGTCTGCACGCCGAACACGCTGCCGACCACCATGCCGAGATACGCGCCGACGGACCACAGCTGCCGGCGCGAATTGACCACCGGCCCACTGAGCTTGCCGTCCTTGAACATCGGCTGGCCGGACAGCCACTCCAGGTTCTCCATGTTGGACAGGTTGGTGGCCGCGCCGCGCATCAATGTGGCGTAGGCCGCGTCGGCGACGGCGACATTGCCGCCGATCGCCGCCGCCTTCAGGCCGTAGGCGGTGACGAACGGCCACATGGCGCGGTTGTGGTACACCGCCGTATCGGCCTGCTGCGGATAGATCACCGGCGCGCCGAGCGGGCCGTGCGGATAATGCGCGAGGATGCTCCGCGTCTGCTGGTCGTCGGCGATGCCGGTGACGATGGCCAGCGACTGGCCCAGCCAATCGTACTTGTAGGTCGCCGCGCCGTCGAAGTGGCCGGCTGTCACGCTGCTGTACATGCCGCTGTCGGCTTGCCAGAAGCGCTGGTTGATGGCGCGCTTCAGCTCCGCCGCCCACGCCGCGTACTTCGCGGCCAGCGCGGTGCCGGCCGCGTCGCCCTGTTCGCGCGCGAGTTGCGCCGCCAGCGTCAGCGCCTTGTAGTGGCCGGCGTTGGTCGACAGCGCCTTGGAGGTCGCCATGCTGGCCAGGTCGCCGGCGATCCACGGCGCGTAGCTTTGCTCGCGCCAGTCGAGGAAGGATTCCTCGCCGTTGTACAAGCCGTCGGCGCGGTCGTAGACGGCGATGCGGTCGTTCTCCAGCGTGTTGCTCAAGGCCTGCAACGCGGTCGCGGCGAACAGCTTGCGTTCCTGCGGCGCCAGCGCCTTCAAGGCCTCGTCGGCGCCGAAGGCCCAGCTGACGCGGTCGGTGCTGACCGGCCAACTGCCGCCGCTGCCGGTGTCCTGAATGATCTGCAGGCCGTCGGCGCCGCCGGCGGCGTGCGCGCCCGGCTTGACGCCGTCGCGGTAGGCCGACACCTTGAACAGCAGCGAGTTGCGCACCCGCTGCGGATCGAGCATGCCGAGGCTCAGCGAGGCCGCATACGACAGGTCGCGCGTCCACACGTAGTGCCACAATTCGCCGGTCTCGAAGCAGTCGCAGGGGATGGCGTTGCCGCCGTTGTAGCTGCCGTCGCGGATTTCGCTGACCGAGTCCTGCTTCATCTCGACGCCGGCCAGCGCGAACAGCGCGTCGAAGGCCAGGTTGCCGCTGCGGACGGTCGGCAGCGCGGCCGATTCCTGGTAGCCGATTTCCTGCTTGCCGCCTTCGCGCACCTGCATCGTGGTCGATTGCGTGTAGCTGCGCAGCGCGGCCGCCGCGTCGGGCGTGGCGTAGCGCACGGTCTCCTGCTTGCCGTCCCAGGTAGGGTAGCGCGCGGTGGCGGTGGTCGGCGCGGCCAGCGCCGGCAGGGCGACAACCATCGCCGCGCACAGCATGGTTAAACGAAAACTCATTGTTCGATCTCCAGTATCAGCGCCGAGCGTGCCGGCAGTTTCACTTCACCGTCCAGCGATACGCGCTGCCCGCTGATGACGTCCACGCCGGCGCGCGCGCCGTGCAGCATCTCGTGGAAGCGCGCGGTCTTGAGCACGGTGTCGCTCTTGTTCTTGTTGAGGGCGACCATGACTTTTTTGGCGCCGTCGTAGCGGAAGTAGACGTAGGTGTTTTGCTCCGGCCCGTAGTGCATCAGCTTACCGTGATGGATCACCGACGCACCCTTGCGCCAGTTGAACAGCTTGCGCACATAGGCTTGCGCGGCGGCCTGCCGCGGCTCCAGCCCGGCGCCGGTGAAGGCGTCGACCTGGTCGCCGCTCCAGCCGCCCGGGAAGTCGCGGCGGTAGGAGGCGTCGTCGCGCTGCCTGGTGGCGCTGGTCATCAGGATCTCGCTGCCGGTGTAGAACTGCGGGATGCGCGGCGCGGTGGCGACGAAGGCCATCGCCATGCGGAACAGGTCCGGATCCTCATTCAGTTCGCTGTAGATGCGCGACAGGTCGTGGTTCCCTTCGAACAGCACCAAGTTGCCCGGATCCGCATACAGGTAATCCTGCGACAGCGCCTCGTAGAGGGTGTTCAGGCCTTGCTCGGCGCCGTCCGGCGCGGCCAGCGCGCGGCGCATGGCGTCGTTCAGCGGAAAGTCCATCATGCTCGGCATGTGCGAGACGTAGCCGTCGAAGTTGCGCTTGCCCTCCTGCCAGTGCGCGACCACCGGGATCAGCGTGCTCCATTCCTCGCCCACCAGGTTCAGCCTCGGATACTCGGCCATCACGCTGCCGGACCAGCGGCTGAGGAACTCGGTGTTGGAGTAGCCGTAGGTGTCGACGCGCAGGCCGGCCAGACCGGCGTATTCGATCCACCAGATGTTGTTTTGAATCAGATAGGTGGCGAGGAATGGATTGGCCTGGTTCAGGTCCGGCATGGCTTTCGAGAACCAGCCGGCGGTGAAGTTGCGCTTGTCCTCCTGCGACGCGTACGGATCCTGCAGCGCGACGCGGTGGTGCTGGGTCGGCACGAACGTGCCCTGGTAGCTGAGCCAGTCCGGCGTCGGCAGGTCCTGCATCCACCAGTGCTTGGTGCCGATGTGGTTCAGCACCACGTCCTGGATCACGCCGACGCCCTTGGCGCGCGCTTGCGCCACGAAGTCGCGGAACTCTTCGTTGCTGCCGTAGCGCGGGTCGATGCGGTAGTGGTTGGTGGCGGCGTAGCCGTGGTAGGACACGGCCGGCATGTTCGATTCCAGCAGCGGCGTCGGCCAGATCATGGTAAAGCCCATGCCGGCGATGTAGTCGAGGTGGTCGGCCATGCCCTGGATGTCGCCGCCGTGGCGGCCGTAGCCTTGGGCGCGGTTGGGCTGCTCGGTCATGCCGGGCGCGCTGTCGTTGCCCGGATTGCCGTTGGCGAAGCGGTCGGGCATGACCTGGTAGATGGCGTCGGCGCTGGTGAAGCCGGTGCGCTGCGCCGAGTCCCTGGCGCGCGCCGCCAGCTGGTAGGCGTAGCGCAGCGTCTGGCCGCCGCGCTTGAAGACCAGGCCCAGCTTGCCGGGCGCGGCGTCGGGCGCGATCTCCAGGTCGATGAACAGGTAGTTCTGGTTGGCCACCCGCGAGACCGCGGCGATGCGCACGCCGGCGTAGTCGAGCGTCGGCGCCAGGTCGGCGATGTGCGGGCCGTGCACCATCAGCTGCAATTTGCTGTTGTGCATGCCGGTCCACCAGGACGGCGGATCCATGTGGTCGATGCGGTAGTCCTGCGCCGCGCCGTAGGCACACAGGGGCAGCAGGGCGGCGAGCAGCAGCGCTGGGGTGGTTTTCTTCATCTGGTCTCCATGTTGGCGGCGCTACGTAGTCGTACTACAGGGTCTCGAATCTTTCGTTCCAGGGGCCGGCGCCTTGATTTTGCAAGAGAATACCCTGAATGTGCTGGCGTATCAACGCGGCTGACAGCACGAAATTTAGTCGAAATACATAAAACGGTGGTTTTCTTGCGTGACGACATTTTCAATGGGCAACATTTACCCGCGCCGACGCGCTGGATTTGAGGTTTGGTTTCATATTTGTCGTCTTTGACGCACGTATTTGTAGTTCTACTACACATCGAGACAATGCTCTCTGTAGCCGAAATACAACGAGAAACCGTTTTCTGCTGGGGGAGACGCATAGATACTGGCTTCTACGGCGTAGCGTGCTTGAAGTTTGGTTGACATCAAATCTAGTTTTAGTACAGAATTCGCCCTAGAACGTCTTTGAGAACGTTTACTTCTTGGATCCCGTGTAGTTTGAGACGCCCCGAACGCGGAGCGGCTGATGTTGGCGGGAATAACTGTCGTGTGTGAGGGGACATTGAATGACTATCGCAACTAAGCGCAGCAAAGCCGCTGCATTCCCACTGAAACCTGTCGCCGCCGGCTGCGCCTTGTTCGTGGCCGCCTTCGCCAGCCCGCTGCACGCGCAAACCAGCGACGCGCCGCAAGCGGCCGAAGCGCCGATGACCGCCGTGGTCGTGTCCGGTATCCGTCGCGGTATCGAGGACGCGATCTCGGTCAAAAAAGATTCCAGCTCCATCGTGGAAGCCATCTCCGCCGAAGACATCGGCAAGCTGCCGGACGTGTCGATCGCCGAATCGATCTCGCGCCTGCCGGGTCTGGCCGCGCAGCGCGTCGCCGGCCGCGCCCAGGTCATCAGCGTGCGCGGCCTGTCGCCGGACTTCTCGACCACGCTGTTGAACGGCCGCGAGCAAGTCAGCACCGGCGACAACCGCAGCGTCGAATTCGACCAGTACCCGTCCGAACTGATGGCCGGCGTGACCGTCTACAAAACCCCGGACGCCGGCCTGATCGGCCAGGGCCTGTCGGGCACGATCGACATGCAGACCGTGCGTCCGCTGAGCTTTGGCGGCCGCACCGTGGCGCTGAACGCCCGTGGCGAGCGCAATTCGCTGGGCAAGATCGGCGACGCCAAGGACACCGGCAACCGCGTCAGCGCCAGCTACATCGACCAGTTCGCCAACCGCACGATCGGTATCGCGCTGGGCTACGCCCACCTGGAAACCCCGATCCTGTCGAACGAGACCGGGCTGTACGAGCCATGGAAGCGCGACGCGCGTCCGGGCCTGCCGGCCGGCACCTTCGGCTCGGACGGCATCAAGGCGGTCGCGCGCAGCGGCCGCAACGAACGCGACGGCCTGATGGGCGTGCTGCAATACCGTCCGAACAAGCAATGGACCAGCATCGTCGACGTGTACGCCTCGCGCTTCAAGAGCGAAGAGACCGCCAACCAGATCGAGATCAACCTGAGCGGCTGGAACGGCGGCTACGAGCCGGGCCTGCTCTACAATCCGGCCGTGATCAACGGCGGCACCATCGCCAGCGGCACCGCCAACAACGTGTATCCATTGGTGCGCGGCATGTACAACAAGCGCAAGGACGACATCCGCGCCGCCGGCTGGAGCAATGATTTCAAGATGGACGGCTGGTCGCTGTTCGCCGACCTGAACTACTCGAAAGCCAAGCGTAACGAGCTGAGCCTGGAAAACAATCTGCAGATGAGCAACGCCGCCGGCGATCCGTTCCTGGATTCGGTCAAGCTGACCTACGGCAACGGCGGCTACTCGCAGCTGACCCCGGGCCGCGACTACAGCAACCCCAACAGCCTGTACGTGCGCAACACCATCTACGGTTCCGGCTACGGCAAGACGCCGAGCGTGGAAGACGAGCTGAAGGGCTTCAAGCTGGTCGCCAACATCCAGGCCTCGGGCGCGCTGGAAAAAGCCTTCTCCAGCTTCGACATCGGCGCCAACTACGCCGACCGCACCAAGAACAAGCACCAGCCTGAAGGCAACATCAACCTGAAGGGTGCGCCGACCACCATCTCGTCCGACCTGTTCTACCAGTCGGCCGACCTGGGCTTCGCCGGCGCCGGCTTCATCCCGACCTGGAACGTGCCGGCCGTGGTCAACAAGTACATGACCTTCGCCCCGAACGACACCGAAGGCTACCTGATCGCCAAGACCTGGGAAGTCAGCGAGAAGATCACCACCGCGTTCGCCAAGGCCAACATCGAAGCGGACCTGGGCGCGGTCAGCCTGCGCGGTAACGTCGGCGTGCAAGTGCAGCGCACCGACCAGTCGTCGGCCTCGCGCTGGTACGACAACACCACCGGCGCCATCAAGCCTATCAACGACGGCAAGAAATACACCGACGTATTGCCAAGCATGAACCTGGCGTTCGGCCTGGCCAACCAGCAGACCGTGCGTCTGGCGTTGGCCAAGCAACTGGCGCGTCCGCGCGTCGACCAGCTGCGTTCGGCGCTGGACTTCGGCATCGACACCACCAAGCGCGAGCCGGGCGCCAGCGGCGGCAACGCCCAGCTGGATCCATGGCGCGCCAAGGCCTTCGACATCTCGTACGAGAAGTATTTCGACAAGAAGGCTTACTTCGCGGCGGCGGCGTTCTTCAAGAAGCTGGACACCTACATCTTCACGCAGACGCGTTCGTATGACTTCACCGCCTACATTCCGCCTGGCATGGTGGGCAACGATCCGAGCTTCCCGTTGCATACGGTGACCGGTAACTACACCGCGCCGTACAACGGTAACGGCGGCAACCTGAAGGGCGTGGAACTGTCGGCGTCGATGCCGTTGAACATGCTGAGCAAGGCGTTGGATGGTTTCGGCGTCACCGCCAGCACCACCTACACCGACAGCAAGATCTCGATCGAAGATCCGAGCGGCAGCATTGGCCAGAACATCCCGCTGCCGGGCTTGTCGAAGCGCGTCAGCAACCTGACCGCCTATTACGAGAAGAACGGCTTCGAAACCCGCATCAGCCAACGTCGTCGTTCCGACTTCGTCGGCGAGATCGGCAACTTCTCGAACGACCGCGCGCTGCGCTACGTGGTCGGCGAGAATGTGATCGACTTCCAGATCGGTTACTCGTTCGAAACCGGTTCGCTGAAGGGCCTGGGCCTGGTGCTGCAAGTGAACAACCTGCGTAACGCCGCCTATGAAACATACAACGGCGACCGTTCGCAGCAGCTGGAATACGCGAAGTACGGCCGCACCGTGCTGGCGGGCATGAACTACAAGTTCTAACAAGCGCCACGCAAAACTTGAAACCTCGCCTAGGCGAGGTTTTTTTTATTTGGGTGTCAGTGCCGACATTCGGACATTTGCGAACTTCCAGGCGCTGGAAAGTTCCGCCGATGTCCGAATGTCGGCACTGACACCGGCGGGATTGGGGTTATTGGCCGCTGCGGTTTTTTACGCTTGGGCGCTCGGCGATCTTCTTCTGCCACGCCGCCAGTGCCGGGCAGTCTTCCGGCACCGTGACGCCGGGGAAGGCGGCGTGCAGCAGCGCGCAGTAGACGGTGATGTCGGCCACCGAGAACTTGTCGCCGGCGATGTAGGGCTGCGTGCTCAGCACCTCGTTGAAGTAGCGCATGCCGTCCTTGAATTTCGCCAGCTGGCGCTCGCCCCATTCCTTGCGGTGTGCCCATTCCGGGCTCTTGTACGCTTGCAGCGTGTCGCCCAGGCCGGGCGTGGCGTGGTGGAAGTAGTTGCCGATGGCGTCGATCATCTGGTCGTCGGCGCGCTTTTGCATCATGTGGATCACGGCTTTTTCGCGCAGCGTGGTGCCGGTCAGGATCGGGTTGCCGTCCAGGTTGTCCAGGTATTCGGTGATGGCGATCGATTCGGCGATGAACAGGCCGTCGTCCAGTTCCAGCACCGGCACCACGCCGGTCGGGTTCCTGGCCAGGAAGGCCGGCTGCTTGTGCTCGGCCGCGAACAGGTCGACGTGGACGAAGTCGATGTCCTGGTCCATGCCCTTTTCGGCGAGGACGATGCGGATGCGGGCGGGGTTGGGGAAGCCTGGGGCGTCGTGGATTTTCATTTTTTACTTTCGTTTGCTCTACCTTTCGGTAGATAGATTAGAATGGCATCATAAACAGACGTTTCCGGATTTGTCTATCTATCGATAGATAAAATAATAGGCCGGACGTTTCGTCGCGTCAAGCGATTTTTTTGATCAGGGGTGGGTATGGCAAGCGACAAGAAGCAGGAAGTGATGGCGGCCGCGCGGCTGATGGTGCAGGCGCGCGGCTACAACGCGCTGAGTTTCCGCGATCTGGCGGAGGCGGTGGGGGTCAAGAGTTCCAGCATCCACTACTACTTTCCGACCAAGGGCGACCTGGGCGCGGAGCTGGCGCGCCAGTACACCGAGGAGTTTTTGACCTATCTGGAGGGCTTGCTGGCCGATGGCGTGGCGTGGCAGGACTGCATCGCCAAGTATGCGGATGTGTTCCGCAACACGCTGCTGCGCGAGAACCGCATGTGCATGGCGGGGATCCTGGCGGCCGAGCGGCCCGACCTGGCGCCGGAGGTGCGGGTGGAGGTGGAGCGCTTCACGACCAAAATCGTGGAGTGGCTGGCGCGGGTGCTGGCGATCGGCAAGCCGAAGCTGGATGCGGCGGCGGTCAAGGCGCAGGCGTTGGCGGTGTTCTCGGCGATCGAGGGGGCGCAGCTGGTGGCGCGCGGCTGCGATGATGTGAAGGTGTTCGACACCACGCTGGCTGCGTATCGGGCGGCGGGACTGCTGCCTTGATCGGCGCGGCGAACCCCGAGGCTTGCGCCTAGGGTCAGACCCAGGGTCTGGAGAGGGCTACGCCCGCAGCTCCCTGCGGGAGCTGCCCCTTGTGTCGCCGTGCGGGGTGGCGTTACTTCTTCTCGGCCGCTGCGAAGGCGGCGTTTTGCTGGTCCAGCCAGGTCTTCAGCGGGGCGAAGTAGTCGAGCAGCGCGCCGCCGTCTATCCTGTCTTCGCCGGAGATCGCTTTCAAGGCTTCCGGCCATGGCTTGCTGGCGCCCAGTTCCAGCACCTGCTGCAGCTTGGCGCCGGCCTTGGCGTTGTCGAACACCGAGCAGCGGTTCAGCGGGCCGCTGTAGCCGGCTTCGCGGCACAGCGCGCGGTGGAACTGGAACTGCAGCATGTCGGCCAGGAAGTAGCGGGCGTACGAGACGTCGGCGGCGACGTGATACTTGGCGCCGGCGTCGAAGCCGTTCGCGCCGTCGATCGCCACCGGTCGCTTCATGCCCATGTACTGCTCGCGCAGCTGCCACCAGCTGTTGTCGTAGTCGGCCGGCTTGGTCTTGCCGGAGTAGACGTCCCAGCGCCATTTATCCATGGTGTAGGCGAACGGCAGGATCGCGACCTTGCTCAGCGCGCGCTCCAGCAGCTGCGGGATGTCGGCGGTGACGTCCGGCTCCTGGTCCATCAGGCCGACTTTCTTCAGGTAGCCCGGCGTGATCGACAGCGCGACGGTGTCGCCGATGGCTTCATGGAAGCCGTCGTTGGCGCCGTTGCGGAACAGGTAGGGCTGCTTGCCGTAAGCGAGGAAGTAGTAGACGTGGCCCAGCTCGTGGTGGATGACCGTGAAGTCTTCCGCCGTCGGCGTGATGCACATCTTGATGCGGACGTCGTCCTTTTCATTCAGCGGCCATGCGGAGGCGTGGCATACCACGTCGCGGTCGCGCGGCTTGGTCAGCAGCGAGCGTTCCCAGAACGACTCCGGCAGCTTCTGCATGCCCAGCGAGGTGTAGAAGCGTTCCGCGTACTGCGTCATCTGCTTGGCGTCGGTCTTGCGCTGTTCCAGCACTTTGGTCAGGTCGTAGCTGTTGCTGACGCCGGCCGGCTTCAGGATCGGATACAGATTGGTCCAGGTCTGGCTCCACATATTGCCGAACAGGTGGGACGGGATCGGGCCGGTGGCCGGCACCACGTCCGGGCCGTAGGTGGCGCGCAGCTTGTGGCGGGTGTAGGTGTGCAGCGCGTCGTACAGCGGTTTGACTTGCTGCCACAGGCGTTCCATCTCGGCGGAGAAGGCTTCCGGCGGCATGTCGTACTGCGAGCGCCACATGGCGCCGGTGTCGGCGAAGCCCATCTGCTTGGCGCCCTTATTGGACAGCGCGATGTATTCGCTGTATTTCTGCTTGTAGGCCGGGGCTTGCGTGTGCCAGCCCAGCCACATTTCTTTCAGCTTGGCTTCGTCGTGGCTGTTGGCCAGGACTTTTTCCATTTCGCCCAGCGCCATGCAGGCGTCGGCGCTGCCGTCGGCTTTCTTGGGGCAGTATTTGGCCTTGCCGTAGGCGCCGTTCAAGGCGGCTTGCAGTTGGGCGAATTGTTCGCGTTCCTTCGGATCGGCGAAGACCAGCGTTTGCTGCAGCAGCATCATCTTGCGCGCCGATTCGGGCGTCAGCTTGACGCCGCTGAAACGACGCGCGCCGATGGCCGCTTCGCCGGACGCGGTCAGGTAGCGCTCGGCAAAGTAGGCGGCGATGGCTTCGGTGTCGTCGGTGATGAAGTTGGAACCGACCCAGGCGCCGCGTGCCTGTTCGTTGTTCAGCTTATTGAGTGTGGTTTCGGTGTCGGCCAAAAAGCGTTCGGCTTCGGCGACGGTGGGCTTGCTGGCGGGGGCTGCCTGCGCGGTGGCGCCGGCGGCTGTCAGGGCGGTCGCCGCCAACAGCATGCTGATAATTTTTGGTGTCACTGACATCTCCCAGGTTGGCCATCGAACCGGTTGTTCGATGGCCAGCAATCATACACGCAACGACTGCTCATGCGATCGTTCGGCAGCTGGCGGCGAGCTGCCATTTCGACGTGCCGGGGAATTTCAACCAGATGGCCCGCCAGGCGTTGCGCGTGCCGCAGCCATTGGCATTGGCCAGCCGAGACGGCGTTATGCACTCGCCGCCGCAGATGATTTTTTCGTTCTCGACTTTGGCATAGGTCGAGCGGCCCTGAAATGTGGCGCGCAGTTCGGTGCCGTCAGGTAGAAAGACCTGCTTCCATTGATAGCCTTTGGTACTGGTGGTTTTGTCGTCGGCGCGGGACTCCGGGGCACTCGCGGCGCCGGCGAGCCAGTTACGTATGAGGGCGCTTAGGACTGCCTCCGATTTGTCGCCGTAGCACGGCTCACCGGTGCGGTTGACCAGGTCGACGTAGACGTCGCTCGGCAGATAGATACCTCCGATGATGGGGCGGTCCATTTTTTTCTCCCTCTCTAAAACGTCTATTTGCTCTATTTCGCTCTAGTCCGCTCTAGTTCGCTCTAATTTGGCCAGTTTTTTTGTGGCGCGGATTCTAAAACGTCTAAAAAGAGAAAAAAATGGGCTGTTTTTCTCTTTCTGTGCATATGATTTAGACCAAATAGAGCGGAATAGTTCAATCTAGAGCGTTTAGAGCTTTTAGAGCTCGTTTTAAAAAGGGTAGCTGTGTATAGCGGCGGCAATTCCCCCGCCGCGGCGGGCGGGGGCGGGGGCTTACAGGGAGATGTCGACACTCCGCGAGGCCAGGTCGGTGGCGGGCAGGTCGACCGTCAGCAGCTTGCTTTCGGCGTCCCAGGCGTAGACGGCGACCTTGCCGTCGATGCGCACGGCGCCGGGTTTGGCGGCGACGTTGTGCACGTGTAGTGCGATGGCGCGTTCGGGACGTTGGTACTGCTTGCCGACTTCGGACTCGATGCGCAACGACAGCGCGCCTTTTTGCTGCTTGCTGGCGAAGTGCAGCAGCTCGTACTTGCCTTGTTCGTAGGCTTGCGCGGTCAGGCCGTCGTCGTCATACAGCTTGCCGGCGCCGGCGCGCACCGAGGCGTCGTGGTAGTAGTGCAGCTCGATGTGCTTGGTCGAATAATCGCGCGTGGTCTGCACCACCTTCGCCATCGGGATGAAGGCGCCGGCGCGCACGTAGACCGGCACGTGGTCGGCGGCCAGCTTCACGGTGCGGGTCGCGCCGCCGGTCATCTTCTCGCCGCTGTAGAAATCGAACCACGCGCTGCGCGCCGGGAAGTAGACCTCGGCCGTGGCTGCGCCTTGCTTGAGCACCGGCGTGACCAGGAAGTCCTTGCCCCACAAGTAGGTCGACGACATCGCGCGCACCTTGGCGTTGCCCGGCTCCTCGTACAGCATCGGGCGCATCAGCGGCAAACCCTTCTGGTTGTTGTCGAAGCCCAGCGTGTAGTTATACGGCAGCATGCGATAGCGCAGACGGATGGCGTCGCGCGCCAGCGCCTTAGTGGCGTCCTCGCGGTAGACCGGTTCCGCCGGCACTTCCTCCTGCGCGTGCGGCCGGAACACCGGCTGGAACACGCCGTACTGCAGCCAGCGCGTGTACAGCTCATTGTCCAGCACCGGGTTGGCGAAGCCGCCCAGGTCCGAGTGCATATAGCCCGCGCCCTGCATGCCCATCTGCAGCGCGATCTCGGGCTGCGATTGCAAACCGCTCCAGCTGCGATCGACATCGCCGGACCACGGAATGATGCCGAAGCGCTGCGTGCCCGAAAAACCGGAACGCATCAGGATGAACGGCCGCTCGGTCGGGAAGTCGCGCTGGTAGCCGTCGGCCACCAGGCCGGCCCACTGATGGCCATAGATGTTGTGAACCTGGTCGGCGCTGGCGCCGTTCGCGTGGCGCATCTCGGTCGGATGCACTTCCGGTTCGCCCAGGTCGCCCCAGACGCCGGCCACGCCCTGCGCGTGCAGGCCTTTGTAGATATCCCAGAACCAGTCCTTGCCCGGCTTGCCGAAGATGTCGATCAAGCCGGTGTGGCCGAAGAAGAAGTCGTAGGCCAGCGGCTTGCCGTCGGCGCCGGTGCCCAGCACCTTCTTGTCGACCGCCTCCTGCCAGCGCTTCGAGGTATCGACCACGAACGGTTCGGTGATGACGACGGTCTGCACGCCTTTCCGGCGGAAGTCGGCGATCATGCCTTCCGGGTTGGGGAAGCTGTCGCGGTCCCACGCCAGATTGCCCATGGTGCCCTTGACCTCCTTGCCGAACCAGAACAGGTCGAAGACGATGGCGTCGAGCGGGATGTCGTCGGCGATGAACTTGTCGACCGTCGCGCGCGCCATCTTCTCGTCGCGGTAGCCGAAGCGCATCGCGAAATTGCCGAAGGCCCAGCGCGGCGGCAGCGGCTGTTTGCCGGTCAGGCTGGTGTAGTTGCCGATCACGTCCTCCCACGTATCGCCGGCGATGACCTGATAGGTCTTGCGGCCGCCGATGGTTTCGTAGGTCAGGCGGTTGTCCTTCTTGCTGTCGAAGTCCAGATAGCCGGTTTGCGCATTGTCGAAATGGATGGCGTACATCTTCGACGACAGCGCCAGCGGCATCGCATAGCCCATCTGCTCCGACTGGTCGCCGTAGCCGTAGTGCGCCTTGTTGTACAAGGTGAAGCGGTGGCCGCGCCGATTCATGCCGACCGCGCGCGAGCCGGCGCCGTACAGGGCTTCGTCCTTGTCCAGCGCGAACTCGATGGCCTCCAGTTCGCGCGGCTCGCCTTTGTTGATATCCTTGCTGCCGCTGGCGACGTCGTCCTTCATGCGCAGGTAGCCGTGCTTCTCCGCGAGCAGCGGCTTGCCCTTGTAGGCGTAGGCGATGTTGAACGGCGACTTGGTGATGGTGACCACGATGCCGGGCGTGGCATATTCGATGCGGCCGGCTGTTTGCTTCAGCGTGGTCTTGACGGCGGCCGGGGCCAGCACCACGGCGTGCGAGGCCGGATCGACCGCTTCGCCGGCCGGCACGAAGGTGGTTTCGACGATGGCGTTCGAGTAGGGCTTGATCAGGTAGACGCCGTCGCTGGTGCGCACCTCCAGCTGGCCGCCGCCGTCGCTGACGCGGTCGAAGGTGCGTCCGGCGTTTTGCGCCAGCGCGGCATGGCAGGCCAGCAGCGCCAAAGGCAGCGCCGCCAATTTTGGTAGGGAAAGGGTTGTCATGTAGGTATTCGGGCTTTGTGGTTGTCTTATATTCTGTTGTTTGGCTACATTTGACTACAAAAGCCTGCCCGCAGGATGGCTTGTTTCCTTTATTTTACTGGGAAATTCTTTCAATTGACACTGTTGGGGTAGCGTGTTATTTTGCTACAAATTTTCAATAATCGGGGACGCGCAGCATGCATTCTTCCAGCAGCAAGCCCATACTGTCGTTCTGGCAGCTATGGAATATGAGCTTCGGCTTCTTCGGCATCCAATTCGGCTTCGCCCTGCAGAACGCCAACACCAGCCGCATTTTCTCCACGCTGGGCGCGAATCCCGACGACTTGTCCCTGTTCTGGCTGGCCGCGCCGGTCACCGGCCTGCTGGTGCAGCCGGTGATCGGCTACCTGAGCGACAACACCTGGCACCCCAGGTGGGGCCGGCGCCGCCCGTTCTTCTTCGTCGGCGCCTTGCTGGCGTCGATCGCGCTGTTCCTGATGCCGAATTCGTCCGCGTTGTGGATGGCGGTCGCGGTGCTGTGGCTGATGGACGGCGCCATCAACGTCTCGATGGAACCGTTCCGCGCCTTCGTCGGCGACAAGCTCGGACCGTCGCAGCAGACCGCCGGCTTCGCGATGCAGACCTTCTTCATCGGCTGGGGCGCGGTGATCGCGTCGATGCTGCCGACCATCTTCGCCCACATGGGCGTCAACAACGTGCCGATGGCCGGCGCGATTCCCGACACCGTGCGCTATTCGTTCTACGCCGGCGGCGCGATCTACATGGCGGCCGTGATGTGGACCGTGCTGACCGCGCAGGAAGCGCCGCCGGAGAACCTGGAGGCGTTCCGCGCCGAGCAGCGCGCCGGCAAGGGCCTGGGCCACGCGCTGAAGGAAATCATGGGCGGCTTCACGCGCATGCCGAAGACCATGCTGCAACTGGCGGCGGTGCAGTTCTTCACCTGGATCGCGCTGTTCGCGATGTGGATCTACACCACCAACGCCATCGGCGAGAACGTGTTCGGCACCACCGACGCGCAATCGGCCGCGTTCCAGGAAGCCGGCAACCATGTCGGCGTGATGTTCGCGGTGTACAGCGGCGTGTCGGCGCTGGCGGCGTTCATCCTGCCGATCTTCGCGCGCCACACCAGCCGCAAGTTCGTGCACATGAGCTGCCTGGTGATCGGCGGCGTCAGCCTGTTCAGCATCTACGCGATCCACGACATGGACCTGCTGTACCTGCCGATGATCGGCGTCGGCGTCGCCTGGGCCAGCATCCTGACCATGCCGTACGCGATCCTGGCCGGCGCGCTGCCGGCCAAGCGCATGGGCTACTACATGGGCGTGTTCAATTTCTTCATCGTGATCCCGCAGATCGTCAGCGGCCTGCTGCTCGGCTTCGTCACCAAGCACTGGTTCGCCGGTCACAGCGTCAAGACGCTGATGCTGGGCGGCGTCTGCATGGTGGTGGCCGGCGTGTTGACGCTGGCGGTGCGCGACAACGCGGAACCGGTGGCCAAATGAGCTAAGATTGTTCGCGAGACAAGCTAGATGTGCGACGCGATTTTGCCGAAACAGGTAAAACCGTTGCAGCAAATCTGTCATCTACCCACGCGGAGCGAACATGAGCATTCAGACGGTCAGTACCACCTCCTTCCCCGGCCAGCGGCCGGGGACATCCGGCTTGCGGAAAAAAGTCACGGTCTTCCAGCAGCCGCATTACCTCGAAAACTTCGTGCAAAGCGTGTTCGACACGCTGGGCGATTGCGCCGGCAAGACGCTGGTGCTGGGCGGCGACGGCCGATTCCATAATCGCGAGGCGGTGCAGACCATCCTGCGCATGGCGGCGGCGCACGGCTACGCCAAGGTGCTGGTGGGGCAGGGCGGCATCCTGTCGACGCCGGCGGTCAGCTGCGTGATCCGCAAGCACGGCGCGCTGGGCGGCATCGTGCTGTCGGCCAGCCACAATCCGGGCGGCGCCGACGGCGACTTCGGCATCAAGTACAACATCGCCAACGGCGGCCCGGCGCCGGAGGGCGTGACCGAGGCGATCTACCAGCGCACCGAAAGCATCAAGGAATACCGCATCAGCGACGCCGCCGCGATCGACCTGAATCGCCTCGGCACGTCGCGCATCGAGCAGACCGAGATCGAAGTGATCGACTCGGTCGCCGACTACGCGGAGCTGATGCAGAAACTGTTCGACTTCGACGCCATCCGCGCCCTGTTCGGCGGCGGCTTCCGCATGTGCTTCGACGGCATGCACGCGGTCTCCGGCCCGTACGCCAAGGCGATCCTGGAGGGCATGCTGGGCGCGCCGGCCGGCACCGTCATCAACGGCGTGCCGCTGGAGGACTTCGGCGGCCACCATCCGGACCCGAATCCGGTCAACGCCGCGGAGCTGATCGCGCTGATGGCGGCCGACGACGCGCCGGACTTCGGCGCCGCGTCGGACGGCGACGGCGACCGCAACATGATCGTCGGCCGCAAGTTCGACGTCACGCCGTCCGACAGCCTGGCGGTGCTGGCCGCCAACGCCACCGTGGCGCCGGGCTACCGCGCCGGTCTGAAAGGCATCGCGCGTTCGATGCCGACCTCGCGCGCGGCCGACCGGGTGGCCGAGGCGCTGGGCATCCCGGCGTTCGAAACCCCGACCGGCTGGAAGTTCTTCGGCAACCTGCTGGACGCCGGCAAGGCCACGCTGTGCGGCGAGGAGAGCTACGGCACCGGCTCGGACCACATCCGCGAAAAGGATGGGCTGTGGGCGGTGCTGTTCTGGCTGAACCTGCTGGCCGCCAGCGGCAAGTCGGTGGAGCAGCTGGTGAGCGAACACTGGGCGCGCTTCGGCCGCAACTACTATTCGCGCCACGACTACGAGGCGGTCGAAAGCGACGCGGCCAACGAGCTGATGGCGTCGCTGCGCATCAAGCTGGCGACGCTGGCGGGCCAGGACCTGGGCAACTACGTGGTCGATTTCGCCGACGATTTCGAATACACCGATCCGGTCGACGGCTCGGTGTCGAAGCAGCAGGGGATCCGCATCGTGATGAGCAACGGCTCGCGCATCGTGTTCCGCCTGTCCGGCACCGGCACCGAGGGCGCGACGCTGCGCGTCTACCTGGAGCGCTACGAGGCCGACCCGACCTACCACCACCTGCCGACGCAGCAGGCCTTGTATCCATTGATCCTGATCGCCGAGCAGGTCGGCGGCATCACCGGATGGACCGGGCGCGCGCACCCGACCGTCACCACATAACACCACCATAAGGACGACAGCATGAAATTGACTCCCCTCGCAATGACTTTGGCTTTGGCGCTCGGCGCCGCCGCGACAGGCGCTCCGGCGCTGGCCGCGCCGGCGGCGCAAAAGCCGGCGGTACGCAAGCCATTCCTGTGGGAGAACGCCACCATCTATTTCGTGCTGACGGACCGCTTCAACAACGCCTTCACCGGCAACGACCTGGCCTACGAGCGGCGCGCCGACGCCGGCCCGCTGCGCGGCTTCATGGGCGGCGACCTGGCCGGGCTGACCAACAAGATCAACGAGGGCTACTTCGACAGCCTCGGCGTCAACGCGATCTGGCTGACGCCGCCGGTGGAGCAGATCCACGAAGGCACCGACGAGGGCACCGGCAAGTCCTACGGCTTCCACGGCTACTGGGCGTCGGACTTCACGGCGGTCGACGCCAACCTGGGCACCGAGAACGACTTCCGCAACTTGGTCGACGCGGCCCACGCGCGCGGCATCCGGGTGATCCTGGACGTGGTGATGAACCACACCGGCCCGGTGACGCGCTACGATCCGGTGTGGCCGTCGGACTGGGTGCGCACCGCGCCGCAGTGCACCTACAAGGATCCCAAGACCACCATCGATTGCACGCTGGTGGCCAACCTGCCGGACGTCCTGACCGACAGCGACACGCCGGTCGAGTTGCCGGAGCGGCTGATGGCGAAGTGGCAGCGCGAGGGCCGCTTCGAGCGCGAGGTGAAGGAGCTCAACGAGTTCTTCGCCCGCACCGGCTATCCGCGCGCGCCGCGCTACTATCTGATGAAGTGGCATGCGGACTGGATCCGCAAATACGGCGTCGACGGCTTCCGCGCCGACACCGTCAAGCACGTCGAGGCCAAGGTGTGGAAGGAGTTGCAGACGGTGGCCTCATCCGCCTTCGAGGACTGGAAGCGCGCCAATCCGGACAAGAAGCTTAGCGACGACAAGTTCTACATGACGGCCGAAGTCTTCAACTACAGGATCGAGGACGGCCAGCTGCACGACCTGGGCGGCGGGCAAAGCGCCAATTACTATCAAAACGGTTTTAATAGTTTGATCAATTTCGCGCTGGTCGAGGATGCGAAGAAGGATTACGAGACGCTGTTCAGCAGCTATTCCGCCGCGCTGCACGGCGGCGCGTTGCAGGGTTACTCGGTGGTGAACTATCTCGATTCGCACGACTTCGACCGGCCGTTCGACGCGGCGCGCAAAAAGCCGTTCGAAAGCGCCAACAAGCTGCTGCTGGCGCCCGGCGCGGCGCAGATCTACTATGGCGACGAGACCGCGCGCCGGCTGGACGTGGCCGACGCGGTGGGCGACGCCAAGCTGCGCTCGTTCATGAACTGGGATGAGCTGGAGCGGAACGCGCAGCGCGACGGCTACAAGCTGGCCGAGGTGCGGGCGCATTGGTCCAAGCTGGGCTTGTTCCGCCAGGCGCACGTGGCGGTCGGCGCGGGCGTGCATCAGCAGTTGGAGGCCAAGCCTTACGTATTCAAACGGACGCTGGGGAGCGACAAGGTGGTGGTGGCGCTGGATCTGCCGACCGACCAGGCCAGCAGCATCAAGCTGCACGGCGTGTTCGCCAACGGGCAGAAGGTCAGGGACTACTATTCCGGCAAGACCGCCGTGGTCAAAGGCGGCGCGGTCAACTTCGGTACGCGCAACGCGGTGGTGCTGATCGGGCAGGACTAGGCCGGTCCCGGTCCCCGCGCGGAGCGCGAGCGCGGCGCGTATCCCGGCGCGGCGGCGACGACTGCCGCCGCCGCCGCCGGCGCGCGGGCGGCGGCGCACCAGGCCTGGAACGAAGCGGCTTCCAGCGGCCGCGCGAACAGATAGCCCTGCGCCTCGTCGCAGCCGGCCTTGCGCAGGAAGTCCAGCGCGGCCATGGTCTCGACGCCCTCGGCCACCACGCGGTGTCCCAGGTCCTGCGACAGCGTGATCATCACGCTGACCAGCGCCTGCTGGCGCACGTCGCTGTCGATCTCGCGGATGAAGGATTGATCGATCTTGACCACGTCGGCCGGCATCTTCTGCAAGTACGCCAGGCTGCTGTAGCCGGTGCCGAAATCGTCGATCGCCAGGCCCACGCCCAGCGCGGCGATGGCGGCCAAGGCGGCGTGCGCCTTCTGCGGCTGCTCCATGATGGCGCTTTCGGTGATCTCCAACTCCAGGCAGGACGCCGGCAGGCCGTGCCGCGCCAGGCCGGCCGCGACGCAGGCGGCGAAGTCCGGCTCCATCAGGTTGGCCGCCGAGACGTTGACCGAGACGTCGATGAACAGGCCTTCGTCGCGCCAGGTCCGCTGCCGGCGCAGCGCGGCGTCCAGCACCCAGGCGGTGGCGGCCTGCGCCAGGCCGGAGCGTTCGACGATGGGAATGAATTCCGCCGGCCCGACCACGCCCAGGGTCGGATGATTCCAGCGCAGCAGCGCCTCGGCGCCGCAGCACTCGCCGGTGGCGATGTCGACGCGCGGCTGGAACACCAGCCGCAGCTGGCCGGTGTTTTCCAGCGCCGCCGAAAAATCGTTGAGCAACGTGAAGCGCCGCTGGTACAGCGCGTCCTCCGACTGCGAATACACCGCCACGTGGGAAGGGCAGGCGATGGCGTCATGCGCCGCGCTGCGCGCCTTGCGCAGCACGTTCAGGCTGTCGTCGACGCCGACGTCGAACGGCACCACGCCGACCGACGGCGTGGCCACGTAGCGGGTCTTGGCGATGGCCAGCGCGGTCTGCATCCGGCTTTCAATCCCCGGCAGCCAGGTGTCCAGCGTCGCCCCGGCGGGCGCCAGCAGCACGAACTGCACCGTCGCCACGTGGTAGATGGTGCGGCCGGGACCGATCGCCTCGCGCAGCCACTTGGCCGCGCCGGTCACCAGGTCGTCCAGATAGCTGGACTTCATCGCGCGCGCCGCGTGCCCCAGCTGTTCCGGCGTGGCCAGATTGATCATCACCGCCAGCCGCTGCTCGTGCGGCGCGGCGTCCAGCTGCAGGTCGTGGAAGTCGTCGATGAACTGGGTGCGGTTGGGCAGGCCGCTGACGGCGTCGATGCGGCCCAGCGCGTGGGTCAGCTCGATCTGCGCCATCACCATGCTGGCCAGGTCGCGCAGGGCCGCCATCTCCTGCGGCGTGGTCTGGCGCGGCTCGGTGCCGAGCACGCACATGGCGCCGAGGCAGTGGCCGTCGAGCGTCATCAACGGCGCGCCGGCGTAGTAGCGGATGCCGCTGGCGGCCAGCGGGCTGTCGCGGAAATAGTCGTCCAGCAGCAGGTCCGGGATCACCAGCAGCGCGCCGCTGTCGGCCACCTGGCCGCATGGCGCGCGCAGGCGCGGGATCGAGCTGTACTCGACGCCGACGCGCGACTTGAACCATTGACGATCGCTGTCGGTCAGCGACACGGCGGCGATCGGCAAACCAAACAGGCTGGCGGCCATGCGCGTGATGCGGTCGAACGCCTCGCTCGGCGGCGTATCCAGCAAATTCAGCTTGTGTAGCGCGTCGAGGCGGCGCGCCTCCTGCAATGGGCATTCAATGGTTTTCATCAGTGACTCGGTGGTTGCTGCAATGCGGGTCGAGGCACTGGTTTTTGGCGCGGTAGGCCGGGACGACTCCGGCGGGCGGGCTGGGGCCCGCCGGAATATTTTCATTCGAACAATGTAATTGCCGCTAAGTAACTACAGCATACCACGTTCTGCGCTTCCCGGCTTGGATGCGCGCCTATCGTGCGCCGTCGGTGGACAGCGAATACGGCGCGCTGGCCGGCGCGGTGGCGCGGCGCGTGTTCGGCTGCGCGCTCATGTCGAAGTCCAGCACCGCGCCGCGCATCAGCGCGGCGTGGCCCAGCCAGTTGTTCTCATACGGCTTGCCGTCGACCTTGAGCGCGCGCACGTAGCGCTTGGCGTCGCTGTTGGCCGGCGCGTTGATGACGATCCGCTTGCCGCTCTCCAGCGTCAGCGTCGCCTTCTTGAACAGCGGCGCGCCGACCACGTACTGCGGCACCGCCGGCGTCACCGGATAGAAGCCCAGCGCCGAGAACACGTACCAGGCCGAGGTCTGGCCGTTGTCCTCGTCGCCGCAGTAGCCGTCCGGGGTCGGCTTGTACAGGCGGTTCATGGTTTCGCGCGCCCAGTACTGGGTTTTCCACGGCGCGCCGGCGTAGCCGTACAGGTAGATCATGTGCTGGATAGGCTGGTTGCCGTGCGCGTACTGGCCCATGTTCGCGATCTGCATTTCGCGGATCTCGTGGATCACTTCGCCGTAGTAGCTCTCGTCGAAGGTCGGCGGCAGCGTGAACACCTGATCCAGCTTGGCGACGAACTTCTCGCGCCCGCCCATCAGGTCCACCAGCCCGTTCACGTCCTGGAACACCGACCAGGTGTAGTGCCAGCTGTTCCCTTCGGTGAAGGCGTCGCCCCACTTGAAGGGATTGAACGGCGACTGGAAGCTGCCGTCCTGGTTCTTGCCGCGCATCAGACCCGTCTCCGGATCGAACAGTTTTTTGTAGTTCATCGCGCGCTGCTTGTAGATGGCGATCTCCGACTCCGGCTTGTTGAGCGCCTTGCCCAGCTGGTAGATGGCGAAATCGTCGTAGGCGTATTCCAGCGTGCGCGCGGCGTTCTCGTTGATCTTGACGTCGTAGGGCACGTATCCGAGCTCGTTGTAGTATTTGACGCCCTTGCGGCCGACGGCGTCCATCGGGCCTTCGTTGTCGGCGCCGTGCTTGAGCGCCTGCCACAGCGTGTCGATGTCGTAGCCGCGCAGGCCCTTGACGTAGGCTTCCGCCACCACCGACGCCGAGTTATTCCCGATCATGACGTTGGCCAGGCCGGGGCTGGACCACTCCGGCAGCCAGCCGCCTTCCTTGAAGTCGTTGGCCAGGCCGGCCTGCATCTCGCGGTTGATCGACGGGTACATCAGGTTGAGGAAGGGATACAGCGCGCGGAAGGTGTCCCAGAAGCCGGTGCCGGCGAACATGTAGCCGGGCAGGATCTTGCCGTTGTAGGGACTCCAATGGACGATCTGGTTGTTGGCGTCGACCTCGTACAGTTTGTTCGGGAAGAACAGCATGCGGTACAGGCTGGAATAGAAGGTCCGGGTCTGCTCGTCGCTGCCGCCTTCGACGTTGATGCGGCCCAGCGTCTTGTTCCAGATCTCCTTGCCCTTTTGCGCGGTGGTGTCGAAGCTGTCGGAGGCCAGTTCGCGTTGCAGGTTCAGCTCCGCCTGTTCTTCGCTGATGAAGGACGAGGCGACGCGCATGCCGACCTTCTCGCCTTTCTCGGTCTTGAAGCCGACCACCGCGCCGCTATGCTCGCTGGCCAGCTCGGTGACGTCGGCCACCAGCTTGTCGCCGCTCCAGATGCGCGCGGAGGTGAACGGCTTGTCGAAGTGGATGACGAAGTAGTTCTTGAAATTCTTCGGCAGCGGGCCGCGCGCGTAGCGGGTGCTGTAGCCGACGATCTTGCGCTCGGCCGGGATCACCTTGATGTAGGAGCCCTTGTCGTAGGCGTCCACCACCACATAGGCTTCGTCGGTCTTGGGGAAGGTGAAGCGGAATTGCGCCGCGCGCTCGGTCGGCGTGATCTCGGTGGTGACGTCGGCGTCGGCCAGGTAGACGCTGTAGTAGTAGGGCTTGGCCGTTTCGGCCTTGTGCGAGAACCAGCTGGCGCGGTCGTCCTGGGTGAATCGGAGCTTGCCGGTCACCGGCATGATGGCGAACTGGCCGTAGTCGTTCATCCACGGCGACGGCTGGTGGGTTTGCTTGAAGCCGCGGATCTTGTCGGCGTCGTAGGTGTAGGCCCAGCCGTTGCCCATCTTGCCGGTCTGCGGGGTCCAGAAGTTCATCCCCCACGGCAGCGCGATGGTCGGGTAGGTGTTGCCGTTCGAGAGTTCCGGCTTGCTGGCGGTGCCCATCAGCGGATTGACCAGTTCGACCGGGTCGGTGGCGGCCGAGGCGAGCATGGGGGACAGCGCCAGCAAAGGCGTGAGCAAGGCGGCCAGCAGCGGGAGGGATCGGATCATGGCGTCATTCGTGAACATGAAACCGAAAAGATAGCATGGAAAGCGGCGCGGCAAGTCCATGCCGCGCTTTTGTCCGCGTGTTTAACGCGCTTCGATAAACACGACCGCGCTGCGCGGCGGCACGGTGAAGCCGCCGGTGGCGGGGTCGTAGCGCGCTTCGCTGCGCACGCGCTGGTCGGCGGCGCCGGCGCGGGTGTGGACCGGGTGCAGCCGGTAGGCGCGGCCCTGTTCCTCGGCCACGGTGACGCGCTGCGCGACCTTGTCGACGTTGATCAGATAGGTGAGCGACTTGAAGTTGGCGCCCGCGTAGCCGGCGCCGTCGAGATGGGCGACGATCACGGTCGGCACCTGGCCCGGGCCGGTGTTGTGGAAGCGCAGGCGCTGCCGGATGTCGTCGGCGCTGCGCAGGCGGAACAGGGTGCTGCTGGCGCGGATCGCCAGCAGGTCGCGGAAGGCGTCGCGGGCGTAGGCGATGTCGGCCGGCGACGGCTTGATCGCGGCGGCGTTGCGCAGCAGGGGTTTGATCAGCGCGTAGTCCTTGCCGTTGTCTTCTTCGCGCGGCACGCCGGTGCCGTAGTAGTTGTCCTGGTAGCTCCAGTCCAGGCGGTTGAACCAGTCGCCGGATTCGAAGCTGTTGCGGTCCAGCGACTTGGAGCGCAGGAGGTCGAAGCCGGCGTGGTAGTAGGCCACGCCCTGGCTGAAGGCATTGATCGCGGCGCCCAGCATCTGCACCTGCGCGCGCTGGCGTGGCGTGGTGGCCGCCGGCAGCTTGAAGACGTTGATGTCGAACAGGGTCTGGTTGTCGTGGTTCTCGACGTAGTTGACGGTTTCGCCGGGTTCGCTGGCGTAGCCGGCCGGCTGGTTGCCGCCGTAGACCATGTCCTGCAGCGCGATGGTGCGGCCGTCGGCGATGGTCAGCGGGTAGCTGCGGATCGAGCCGGCCAGGCCGACCTTGACCAGGTCGGAGGCGTGCAGCAGCTCGGCGGCCGCGCCCGCAGCCGTGGCCGCCGCCTCGGCGTCCGCGTTGGCGTCGTACGCCAGGCCGTTGATGTAGCCCTGGCGGGTGATCATCTGCATGCCGCTGTCGCCGCCGCCGCCGCCGCGCACGGCGTCGCGGCCACGGTCGCTGAAGGTGCCGATGCCGCTGCCGTTCAGCGACAGCTGCGACGCCTGCACGAAGCGCGCGCCGTCGGCCACTTCGCCGAAGTTCCAGCCTTCGCCGATCAGGTTGATCGGTCGGCCGCTGCCGTGGCGGCCGGTGGCGCGGTCGGCGCGCGCCTGCAACTGCTCCATGACGGCGCGCGGCTGGTGGCCCATCAGGTCGAAGCGGAACGAGTCGATCTTGTACTGCACCGCCCACAGCGCGACCGAGTCGACCATCAGCTTGCCCATCATCAGATGCTCGGTGGCGGTGTTGTCGCAGCAGGTGGAGCGTTCGATCCCGCCCTTGGCGTCGAGGCGGTGGTAGTAGCCCGGCACCACGCGGTCCAGCACCGACTTCTCGTTCTGGCCGGCGATGTAGGTGTGGTTGTAGACCACGTCCATGCCGACCCGCAGGCCGGTCTGGTGCAGCGCCTGCACCATCTGGCGGAACTCGACGATGCGTTTGGCGCCGTCGGCCGGGTCGGTGGCGTAGCTGCCTTCCGGCGCGCTGTAGTGGTACGGGTCGTAGCCCCAGTTGTAGCAGTCGGTCAGCTTGGCCGCCGTCACCAGCGCCTGCGCCTGTTCGTTGTCCGGCGCCAGGCCGGCCGGGATCTGCGGCGTGACGCAGCCTTGTTCCGGCACGCTGCCGATGTCGTACACCGGCAGCAGGTGGATGTCGGTCATGCCGGCCTTGCTCAGCGCAGCCAGGTGCCGCATGCCGTTGGAGCGGGCTTCGGTGAAGGCGGCGTACTTGCCGCGGTGGGCGGCGCTGACGCTGGCGTCGTTGATCGAGAAGTCGCGCACGTGCAGTTCGTAAACCGACATGTCGGTTTGCGCCGCGACCCTGTTCGGCGCCGGTGTCTTGTCCCAGCCGGCCGGCTTGAGCTTGGCGGCGTTCAGGTCGGCGATGTAGCTGCGTCTGGAGTCGGTGGTCAGGCTGATCGAGTACGGATCGGTGACCAGGTTGCGCACCAGGCCTGCGGTGGGCGCCACCACGTCGACCAGGTATTGGTAGTAGCGGCCGGACTGTTTGCCATCGAGCGTGGCGGACCAGATGCCGGTGGCGTCGTCGCGCCGCATCGGCGTGATGGCGGCGGCCTTGGCGGAGCCGCTGGCGTAGGTGCACAGCGCCACGTTCTGCGCGGTCGGCGCCCAGAGTTTGAAGGCGGCGGCATTGGCGCGGACGGTGACGCCAAGGTCGGTGGCGTCGGCGGCGCCGGCGTAGAGGTCGTCCAGCGCGCCGGGGAGTTGCAGTGTGGTGGCGTCGCGCACGGTGCCGTCGTCGGCTTCGTGGACCAGCATCACTTGCTGCGTCAGCAGGGCGGGCGATTGGGCGGTCGGCACGGCGAACACCGGGCCGGCGCCGACGAACTTGAAGCGCTGCGCGACATCGGCCGGCACGTTGGCGGCGTCGATGCGCGACAAGGCCAGCGAGCCATCGGCGCCGCTGACGCGCGCCCCCGGCGTCGCACGCAGTTGCGCACTGGCGGAGTAGTACAGTTTGAAGACGCCGGCGCCGGCATCGGCGCCGGGCCATTTGATGATCCGGCGATTGAGCCAGTAAGCGCGGGCGTCGGTGGCGGGCGCCGCTTGCAGCGTGGTGGCGAACGGCCCGTCGCAGTCCGCCAGCGAAGGCGCGGCTGCGGCGCCCAGACAAGTCAGCGCCAGCGCGCCGCCAACGGACAAACGCCGCACGTAATTACCACTCATATCACCGTCTCCAAAACTATCGATTTAGGTAGTGCAGTTACAAAATCCGCAAAATACCCTTGAATTTTCCGGTTATGGTAATCCAAAATCTGTAGTTTTGGTACTTACTCTTGTCGCTACTTTGGTTGCACGTCCTTGCGGTAGTTGTCGACCATCTTGTAGCGCATCGCGTACAGCGCGAAGAGGGCGGCGATCAGCAGCGCGAAGGCGGCGAAGAAGAACATCTGGAACGCGATCACCCCCATGCCGCTCGACGCGATCCAGCCGCCCACCACGTCGTTCTTGACGCCCGAGTTGACGATCAGCACCCACAGGTTGCCCACCGTGACCGCCAGATACCAGAAACTCAAAATGATGCCCTTCATCGGCGCCGGCGCCTGGCTGTAGGCGAACTCCAGCCCGGTCGCCGACACCAGCACCTCGCCCAGGGTCAACAGCGCATACGGCAGCAGCTGCCACAGGATCGACACCGTGTCGCCGCCGTCCATGCGCAACTGGATCAGGCCGATCGCGATCCACGCCGCGCCCGACAGCGCGATGCCCATGCCCATGCGCCGCAGCGGCGTCGGCGTGACGCCGAGCGCGCGCATCAGCGGGAACAGCGCCACGTTGTTGAACGGGATCAGCAGCATCACCAGGATCGGATTGATGGCCTGCATCTGCGCCGGCAGCAGCGTGAATTCCCAGCCGAACAGCGACAGCAGCGGGCTGTGCATCGCGTTGGCCTGGACGATCCAGGTCGAGGCCTTCTGGTCGAACAGCGACCAGAACGGCGTGATCATCGCGAACACGATCAGGATGCGCAGCACCGAGCGCACGCCTTCGACCGCTTCATCGGTGTGCAAGCCGCGCGCGCGCTCCAGCTGCAGCGAGACGCCGATGCCGCCGAACGCCAGCAGCGCCACCAGCGCGGTGCAGGCGGCGATGACGAAGCCCCATTGCGGCGTCATCGCCAGCGCCAGCACGGCGGCCACGGCGCCGACGCCGGCCACCACCAGGCCCGGGCGCGCTTGCCCCGGCGCGCGCGCCAGCAAGGCGGTGCGGGCGACGCTGCTGAACGAATCCGGATTCGGCGCGGCCGGCGGCACATGTACGTATTTCTTCTTGCCCATCCAGAAGATCAAGGTGGCGATCGCCATCAGGATGCCGGGGATGCCGAACGCCACCGCCGGGCCGTAGTCGCGCAGGAACAGCGGCATCAGCAGCGACGCGAAGAAAGAGCCGAAGTTGATGATCCAGTAGAAGGCGTCGAACACCAGCTTGGCGCGGTTCTTGTTGGTCTGGTCGAACTGGTCGCCGACGAAGGCCACCACCAGCGGCTTGATGCCGCCCGAGCCGAACGCGATCAGCGCCAGGCCGAAGTAGAAGCCCTTGAGGTTGTCCTCAAAGATCGCAAGGCAGGCGTGGCCGGCCACATAAATCAGGCTGAACCAGAACACCGTCTGGTATTTGCCGAAGAAGCGGTCGGCCAGCCAGCCGCCCAGCAGCGGGAAGAAGTAGACGCCGATGACGAAGGTGTGGAACACATGCTTGGCTTCGCTGGCGCGGTCGGCCATCGGAACGAACAACAACAGGGTGCTGATCAGGAAGGGCGTGAGGATGTTGCGCATGCCGTAAAAGCTGAACCGCTCGCAGCCTTCGTTGGCGATGATGTATGGAATTTGCCGGGGCATCGGCCCGTTGCCGTTACTGCTCACTATGAGTTCTCCCTCGTTTGTGTAGTTTGACTACTATTTTTGCCTTCAGATTTTCTATAGAAATTCTTAAGACGTTGATTTTCAACGATTATTCTTGGTAATCGTGAATCGGGTCACGGATTGAAAAAAACGATATCGTCATGTATATTATCTACAAAATTTATACGTCGGCCAGCCAACCCCGGATTCTCTTATGACTAAGCAACTTACTCAAGTGTCGCCTCACTCCCCAGACTGGTATCGCGAAGCGATCATCTACCAGGTTTACCCGCGCAGCTTCATGGACAGCAACGGCGACGGCGTCGGCGATTTGCCCGGCATCACCGCAAAGCTGGACTATATCGCATCGCTGGGCGTGGACATGGTGTGGATTTCGCCGTACTTCAAATCGCCGATGAAGGACTTCGGCTACGACATCTCGGACTACTGCGACGTCGATCCGCTGTTCGGCACGCTGGCCGACTTCGACGCGCTGATCGCCAAGGCGCACAGCCTGGGCCTGAAGATCATGATCGACCAGGTGATGGCGCATACCGCCGAAGAACATCCGTGGTTCAAGGAAAGCCGCGCCAGCCGCGACAATCCGAAGGCCGACTGGTACGTCTGGGCCGATCCGGCGCCGGACGGCAATCCGCCGAACAACTGGATGTCGGTGTTCGGCGGCTCGTCGTGGCAGTGGGACACGCGCCGTCGTCAATACTATTTACATAATTTCCTGGTCAGCCAGCCGCAGTTGAACTTCCACCAGCCGGCGGTGCAGCAGGCGCACCTGGACGCGCTGCGCTTCTGGCTGGAGCGCGGCGTCGACGGCATCCGCCTCGACGCCAGCAACTTCCACTTCCACGACCCCGCGTTGCGCAGCAATCCGCCGGCCGTCAACCGCGACACCGCCACCGTGTCGGACGTCAACCCGTACGGCATGCAGGCGCACGTCTACGACAAGAGCCGGCCGGAGAACCTGCCGTTCCTGCAAAAGCTGCGCGCGCTGCTGAACGAATACCAGGCGGTGTCGATCGGCGAAGTCGGCGCCGACGATTCGCTGGCGGTGATGGCCGAGTACACCGCCGGCGGCGACAAGCTGCACATGGCCTACAGCTTCAACCTGCTGGTGCCGGACTGCTCGTCGCACTACATCCGCAAGCAGGTCGAGAATTTCGAAGCGCGCGTCAAGGGCGGCTGGGCCTCGTGGTCGGTCGGCAACCACGACGTGCAGCGCGTCGCCACCCGCTGGGGCGGTCCGGACGCGCCGGCGGCGTTCGCCAAGATGATCCTGGCGATGCAGCTGTCGCTGAAGGGCACGCCGTGCCTGTACCAGGGCGACGAGCTGGCGTTCGCCGAGGCCGACGTGCCGTTCGAGCTGTTGCAGGATCCGTACGGCATCACCTTCTGGCCGGAGTTCAAGGGCCGCGACGGTTGCCGCACGCCGATGGCGTGGAGCGCCGACGCCGGCGGCGGCTTCACCAGCGGCACGCCGTGGCTGCCGCTGTCGCCGGACCACCTGGCCAAGGCGGCGTCGCTGCAGGAGGGCGACGCCGCGTCGTCGCTGGCGTTCACGCGCCGGTTCATCGCCTGGCGCCGCGCGCTGCCGCAGCTGACGCGCGGCGACATCGCGTTCTTCGACGCGCCGGAGCCGGCGCTGGCGCTGCGGCGCGATGCCGACGGCGAGCGCGGCATCATCGCCGTGTTCAACCTCGGCGCCGCGCCGGTCAGCTTCGCGCTGCCGCAGGCGGCGGGCGCGGAGCAGATGGCGGGCTACGGCCTGCCGGGCACGGTGGTCGACGGCCAGGTCGAACTGCCGGCCTTCGGCGCCTGGTTCGGCTACGCGCGGTAAGCGCGTGGGGAAGGAGACGATTTCATATCGTTTCCTTCTTAACATCAGCTATTTCGGGTATGCTTCCGCCAACTGTTTTGACTGACTCGACGATGAAACAAGCTGAAGTGGATCACAAACTGAATCGCACCGCCTTTGCCGACGGCCCGCGCCTGCTGGCCGACATCGGCGCCACCCACGCCCGCTTCGCACTGCAGACCGCCCCCGGCGAGTTCCGCGCGGTGCGCGTGCTCAAGTGCGACGACTTCCCCGACATCGTGGCGATGCTGCGCTCCTACCTGGCCGACCACGCCGACATCACGCTGAACCACGCCGCGCTGGCGGTGGCCAACCCGGTCAGCGGCGACCACGTGCGCATGACCAACCGCGACTGGGAATTCTCCACCGACGCGGTGCGCCGCGCGCTGGGGCTGCACACGCTGCTGGTGGTCAACGACTTCACCGCGCTGGCGATGTCGCTGCCGGGCCTGAAGCCGGCCGACCTGATGCAGGTGGGCGGCGGCAAGCCGGCGTCCAACTCGGTGATCGGCGTGCTGGGGCCGGGCACCGGTCTCGGCGTCTCCGGCGTGATCCCGACCGTCGACGGCTTCGTCACGCTCGGTTCCGAAGGCGGCCACACCAATTTCGCGCCGGCCGACGAGCGCGAGTACGCGATCCTGCAATACGCCTGGCAGACCTGGTCGCACGTGTCGACCGAGCGGCTGATTTCCGGCCCCGGCATGGAGATCATCTACCGCGCCATCGCCAAGCGCAACGGGCGCCAGGTGCGCGACCTGAGTTCGCAGGAAATCATGGCCGGCGCGCTGACCGACAAGGACCCGCTGTGCCTGGAGGTGCTGGAATGCTTCTGCGCCATGCTGGGCGGCGCCACCGCCAACCTGGCCGTGACGCTGGGCGCGTTCGGCGGCATGTTCATCGGCGGCGGCATCGTGCCGCGCATGGGCGAGTGGTTCGCCGCGTCGCCGTTCCGCTCGCGCTTCGAGGCCAAGGGGCGCTTCACCAGCTACCTGTCGGAGATCCCGACCTACGTCATCACCACGCCGAACCCGGCCTTTTATGGCGTGGCGACGATCCTGTCCGAACACCTGCGCGGCCGCAGCGGCGCCAACACGCTGATGGAGCGGGTGCAGCATCTGCAGCACGAGCTGACGCCGGCCGAGCAGCGCGTGGCGCAGCTGGTGCTGGAGCAGCCGCGGCTGGTGCTGAACGAGCCGATCGCCGACATCGCGCGGCTGGCGGAAGTCAGCCAGCCGACGGTGATCCGCTTCTGCCGCTCGCTGGGCTTCCTCGGCCTGGCCGACTTCAAGCTGAAGTTCGCCAGCAGCCTGACCGGCGCGATCCCGGTGCGGCACAGCCAGGTGCGGGTCAGCGACAGCACGCACGACCTGAGCGCCAAGGTGATCGACAACACCGTTTCCGCGATCCTGAAATTCCGCGACCAGCTGGACGTGCGCTCGCTGGACAAGGCGATCGCGCTGGTGGCCAAGGCGAAGCGGGTCGAGTTCTACGCGATGGGCAATTCGCGGGTGGTGGCGCTGGACGGCCAGCACAAATTCTTCCGCTTCCGCATTCCGACCTCGGCCTATGGCGACTCGCACCTGCTGACCCTGGCGGCGGAGTTGCTGAATCCGGGCGACGTGGTGATCGCCATCTCCAACTCGGGCAAGTTGCCGGATCTGCTGGAGGCGGTCGATCTGGCGCGGGCGGCGGGGGCGGACGTCATCGCCATCACGTCGAGCAACTCGCCGCTGGCGAAGAAGGCGACGGTGTGCCTGGCGGTGGACCACACCGAGGACAGCACCAGTTTCCTGTCGATGATCTCGCGCATCCTGCAACTGCTGCTGATTGATATTCTTTCGGTCGGCATTTCGCTGGACACGCAAAACTCGCGGCTGGTGGTCGAGCACAAGACCAAGGGCAGCGACGACAACCGCCGGCTGATGATTTCCCACCTCGATGGCTGAGTCCATGTCCTAAAATCCGGGGTCAGAGCTAAAAACTGGACACGGCCTCTACAGTAGCGATCGCTACTGTAGAGGCCGTGTCCAGTTTTTAGCTCTGACCCCGGAGTAAGTGGACATTTCGCCGGAGATTTTTCTTGAACTCTGGACGAATTGGGTTAAGATATATCTTATTAAGTTATATCTTAACTGTGTCACGTCTGGGAGTTCAGCATGTTCAAGCATCATCATCACCATCACGCTCATCATCATCCGCACGCCGTGCACGGCCATCACGGCCATGGCGGCGGCCCGCGCGGTCGCGGTCCGAAAATGTTCGACGCCGGCGCCATGCGCTATGTCGTGCTGCAACTGATCGCCGAGAAGCCGCGCCACGGCTACGAGATCATCAAGGAGCTGGAGCAGCGCTCCGGCGGCGGCTATACCCCCAGCCCGGGCGCCATCTATCCGCTGCTGGCGATGTTGCTGGATATGGGCCACGTCTCGGCCACGCCGGACGGTAATAAGAAGCTGCACACCATCACGCCCGACGGCGAGGCCTTCCTGGCCGAGAACCGCCAGTTCGTCGACGCCGTCGTGGCGCGCATGACCGAGCCGGGCGACAATCGCGGCGACCTGCGCGCGCTGATGCACGAGCTGAAGCACGCCGTCATCGCCCAGGCCTGGGAAGGCAATCAGGACGAGCAGAAGCTGGAGCAGATCCGCGCCATCCTGCGCCAGGCGCAGGCCGACATCGCCGCGCTGGCATAAGATGACGGGCCCGCTTGCGCTGACGCCGTCCCGCGAACGCCTGGTGCTCTGGCTGCTGGCGCTGACGCAGTTCACCGTCATCATGGACTTCATGGTGATGATGCCGCTGGCGCCGCAGCTGATGACGGCGTTCGCCATTACCCCGGCCGCCGTGTCGGGCGCGGTGTCGGCGTATGCGTGGTGCGCCGGCCTGTCCGGCCTGGCCGCCGCGATGTATATCGACCGCTTCGACCGCAAGAAGCTGCTGTTGACCATGTTCGCGCTGTTCTCGCTGTCCAACCTGGCCTGCGCGGCGGCGCCGAACTTCCACGTGCTGGTGCTGTCGCGCGCCTTCGCCGGGCTGACCGGCGGCGTGCTCGGCGCCATCGTCATGGCCATCATCGGCGACCTGATCCCGGCCCACCGGCGCGGCGCGGCGACCGGCATCGTCATGACCTCGTTCAGCATGGCCGCGGTGATCGGGGTGCCGTCCGGCGTGATGCTGGCGGCGCACTTCGGCTGGGCGTCGCCGTTCTATATCCTGGTGCTGTGCTCGCTGCCCATCCTGGCGCTGGCCGCGCGCGTGCTGCCGGCGCTGGACGGCCATGTGGCGCAGCGCGCGCCGCTGTCGGCGGTGCTGCCGGACCTGATCGCGCTGTACCGCGTGCCGAACCACCTGAAGGCTTTCCTGCTGTCGGCGGTCAATATGGCGACCGGGATGATGGTGATTCCCTTCATCTCGCCGGTATTGGTGAGTAATGTCGGGCTGAAGCCGGCCGAGATCACCTATGTCTACCTGGCCGGCGGCATCGCCACCTTCTTCACCGCGCGCATGGTGGGCAAGTGGTCGGACCGGGTCGGCGCGCACAAGGTGTATCGCACGCTGAGTTTGCTGTTCATCCTGCCGGTGCTGTTCATCACCCACATGCCGGTGATGCCTTTGATCGGCGTGATGCTGTTCTTTCCGTTCTTCATGGTGCTGGCGTCGGGCCGCAATATCCCGATGCAGGCGCTGATGACGACCGTGCCGGATCCGGCGCGGCGCGGCGCCTTCCTCAGCGCCAACGCGGCGGTGCAGCAGGTCGGCACCGGCCTCGGCGCCTTGCTGGGCGGGCTGACCTTGCGCACCAACGCGGCCGGGCAGATCGACGGCTACGGTTTGAACGGCTGGATCGCCGCCGGGCTGGCGGTGTTGGCGGTGCTGTGGGTGGGGCGGATACGCGGCGCCGCGCCGGTGGCGGCGCCGGTGGTGAAGGGCGAGGCGGCCTAGTCAGCCGTCGATGCTGGTGCGCTTGGCCGGGTGCTTCTCGCGGCGCCAGCGCGCCAGGCTGATGACTTCGTCGGAGCTGGCGTCCTCCACCAGGATCTCGTCGTCGCTGGACGAGACCAGGAAGCTTTCCCAGCGCTGCGCCGCTTCGGCGGTGTTTTCCACATAGCTGAACTGCCAGTAGTTCTTGCCGTTCAGCTTGCGCGGGGTCGGGTCGTACTCGATCAGGGCGCCGTGCACCTTGCCGTTGGAGTTCTTTTCCAGCAGCGCCGACCAGGCTTGCAGTTCCGGCAAGGCCATCAGCGCGGCGGCGGCTTGTTCCTTGGTGCGGATGGCCACCGGCTCGGACGGCGGCGCCGGTTCCTTCTCGGCGACCACGCGCGGCGCGGTGACCGGCGCGGCCTTCTTGATCGCGGCCGCGCTGCTGCTGGCGCTGGCCGGCGCCGGCGCGGGCGCCGGGACCGCCTGCGGCGCGACTGGCGCCGAACTGGAGTAATACGCGCCCAGCGCCACCGCCACCGCGCCCAGTGCGGCGGCGGCGACGATCAATGTGCGGGTGGACAGCTTGCTAAATTCCATGAGGTTATGCCTGTGGCTATTTTATAGTCGGCAATACTAAACCAAAGCCCCCTCAGGGGCAACTGCCTTCGGCCGAGGCCTATACTGTTTTGATATCACTTGCGCGAGATAATTCATAGCCTGAGGGCCGGGGTTTTTCGTACCATCACGGGGGAACCAGCAAAGGATCATGCATAGTGAACAAGAATATAGTGGGGATAGACTGGGGCACGAGCAATCGGCGCGCCTATTTGATCGACGAATCCGGCGCCTGCCTGGCCGAACATGAGGACAATCAGGGCATGCTGGCGGTCGGCGGGCGCGAGCGGTTCGGCGCCTCGCTGGCGGCGCTGCTGGATGCCATGCGCCTGCCGGCCGAGGTGCCGGTGATCATGGCCGGCATGGTCGGCAGCGCCTCGGGCTGGCAGGAGGTCGGCTATCAGGACGCGTCCGCGCCGCTGGAGGGCCTGCCGCGCCATCTGGCGCCGGTCACCGATCCGGCCTGGGCCGGCCGCTGCCACATCGTGCCCGGCTATTGCTACCGCGACGGCGCGGCGGTCGATGTGATGCGCGGCGAGGAGACCCAGCTGCTCGGCGCGGTCGCGCTGGGCCATCGCGACGGCTGGATCGTGCTGCCGGGCACGCACAGCAAATGGGTGCTGCTGCGCGACGGCGTGATCCAGTCGCTGGCGACCTACATGACCGGCGAGCTGTTCGCGATGCTGTCGGCCGGCGGCACGCTGTCTTCGATGATGGGCGGCGACAGCACCGACGCCGAAGGCTTCGCGGCCGGGCTGGAGCAGGCGGCGCGCAAGCTGCCCTTGTCCAATTCGCTGTTCCGCGTGCGCGCCGGCGTGGTCGCCAAGGCGGCGCCGCCGCAACAGGCCGCCGCGCTGGCCAGCGGCTTGCTGATCGGCGCCGAATTCGCCGCCGCCGCGTTGCAGGCGGGGCAGGGCATCACCGTCATCGGTTCGCCGGCATTGGCCACGCGCTATGCCGCCGCCGCCGCGCACTTCGGCCTGCAATGCCAAGTGCTCGATCCCCACCGCGTGTTCTGCACGGCGGTTTCTCAATTTATCAAGGCTTGATCACCATGTCCCTCTCCCATCCCACCACACCCTTGGTCGCCATCCTGCGCGGCCTGAAACCCGCAGAAGCGGTCGATGTCGCCAAGGTGCTGCACGCGGCCGGCTTCCGCGCGCTGGAAGTGCCGCTGAACCGACCCGGCGCGCTGGAATGCATCGCCAGCATGGTGGCGCTGGAGTTGCCCGATACGCTGGTCGGCGGCGGCACCATGCTCAACGTCGGCCATGTCGAGGCGGTGCATGAGGCCGGCGGCCGCCTGCTGGTCTCGCCGAACTGCAATCCGGCCGCGATCCGCCGCGCCGCCGACCTGGGCATGTACTGCGCGCCGGGCGTCGCCACGCCGACCGAGGCGTTCGCCGCGCTGGACGCCGGCGCCCACGCGCTGAAACTGTTCCCGGCCGAGATGGTCGGCCACGGCGGCCTGAAGGCCTTGACCAGCGTGATCCCGGCCGGCACGCCGATGTGGCCGGTCGGCGGCGTCACGCCGGACACCATGGAGGGCTGGGTGCGCGCCGGCGCGACCGGCTTCGGCATCGGCGGCGCCTTGTTCACGCCGGGCGTGACCTTGGACGCGCTGGCCGAACGCGCCGCCGCCTTCGTCGCCAAGTGGCGTTCTTTGGCCGTATGATGGCGGCTGTCTAAAATTTGGGGATCTGAACCGATGAGCAAGCATGACGTGCAATGCCTGTGGGAAGCCGGCGCGCAATTGGGCGAAGGCCCGTTGTGGGTGGCCGAGCAAAACCGCCTGTACTTTGTCGACCTGAAGAACCGGACGCTGCACGCGCTGGACACCGCCGCTGGCGAGCGCCGCAGCTGGGCCATGCCGGACTACATCTGCTGGCTGATCGCGCGCCGCGACGGCGACGGCTTCATGGCCGGCCTGCGCGACGGTATCGCTCGCGTCTGGCTGGAGCCGGCGTTGCGCATCGAGTACCTGCATCGTCCCTTCCCGGCCGACAGCGGGCTGCGCATGAACGACGCCAAGGTCGACGCGGCCGGCCGCATCTGGGCCGGGTCGATGCACAACACCGATTACGCGCAGGCGATTGGCACGCTGTTCCGGCTCGACACCGATCTGTCGCTGCACGCGCTGGAGCGCGACTATCATATCTGCAACGGCCCGGCCTTCAGCAACGACGGCGCGACCATGTACCACACCGACAGCTACGAGGGCCGCACCTATGCCTATCCGCTGGCGGCGGACGGCACGCTGGGCGCGCCGCGCGTGTGGCGCCAGTTCGACGGCGCCGTCGAAGGCTCGCCGGATGGCATGACGGTCGACAGCGAAGGCTGCGTCTGGATCGCGCAGTGGGGCGGCGGGCGGGTGTGCCGCTACTCGGCGGACGGCGAGCTGCTGGAGACGGTGCGCGTACCGGCGCGCAATCCCGCCTCCTGCACGTTCGGCGGCGCGGATTTGAAGACCTTGTTCATCACCACCGCGCGCGAGGACAACACGCCGGAACAATTGAAAGAGTTCCCGCTGACCGGCGCGCTGTTCGCGGTGCGGGTCGACGTCGCCGGCGTCCCGGCCGCGCGCTTCGGCTGATCAGGTTAAAATCCGGGATCATCTTCAATGGTCTCATCATGCAAAAAACAGCTGTACGCTATTTACATCTCACCCCTGACAGCGATTTCCCCGCGCTGGAAGGGCTGTCGCAATTCAAGGCCGTGCTGGTGGTCGAGGCGGAAGTGGCGGAGATGACGATGTGGGAAACCAGCCGCGCGCTGATTGCGTCGGGTTGCCTGTACGCGCTGGCGTGGGGCGATCAGTGCGAGGCGTGGCGCGAGGCGCTGGAAGACGCCAGCCTCGAAGCGACCGACTACGACGATGTGCCCGAGGAACGGCAGGTCATCACCACCGCCCATGAGGACGAGGAGCTGAGCGAAGCCTTCTGGTTCGCCAAGCACCGCGCCGTGCATCCGGCGGAATTGCGCGAGACGCTGATCGTCCACATCGCCGACGCCGCGCGCCGCGAGGAAATCGAAGCCGAGTACCGCGACGCTTAAGCTTCGGAGTAAGCCGTCGCCACGCTCAGCACCCAGTTCACGCCGAAGCGGTCCTTGAGCATGCCGTACAGCGGCGACCATGGCGACGGCGCGAGCGGCGCGGTGATCGTGGCGCCGTCGGACAGCTTGTCCCAACGTGCGCTGGTCTCTTCGGCGGTTGCCGCCTCCACCACCACCAGGAAGGCCAGCTCGCCTGGATTAAAGGCCGTGTGCGATGGCACATCGTAGGCCATCACACGGAAGCCGTCGTCGGCCGCCACTTGGCCCCACATGATCTGTTCGGCTTCGGATTGTTCCGTGACCTTATGGGCATCCTTATACGTCACAAGCGTGACATCGCCGCCAAACACGCTCTGGTAGAAACCAAGCGCCTCACGTGCCTGGCCGCGAAAATTCAAATGGATAACTGCTTTCATGGTGAACTCCGAATAGATAAGGGAGCCCCATTCTATCGGGGACCACTGTCAGTTTCTGGCAGTATGCTGTGGCCCGGAACATGTTCCAGGCGGCGCCACTCGCGGAGCAGGGACTGCTTGTTGCGCGGATAGCGCACCTCCAGCAACTCGGCTTCGCTGATGCGGTCGGAACGGAAATTGCGGAAGCCGTCGCGCAGTTCGCACCAGCACATCAGCACCCGATTTTGATCGAAATACACCAGCGCGAACGGCCACACCACGCGCTGCGATTCCACACCCGAAGGATCGCGGTAAGTGATCCGCAATTTCTGCTGCGCCCGTATCGCCGCGCGCAACAGGTCCGGGACGATGCCGTGCGCCACCGGGCGCCGGCCGGCGCCGAGCAGCAGCGCGGACTCGTCGAGTTCGCGGCGCAGTTCGGGCGGCAGCACGGCGGCGATCTTGGCCAGCGTGCTCAACGCGCCTTGCGCCAGCGGCCGGTCGCCGCAATCGGCGACCATGCGCATGCCCAGCACCAGCGCGTCGAGTTCCTCCGAGCCGAACATCAGCGGCGGCAGCATGAAGCCCGGCTTCATCACATACCCGACGCCCGGCTCCCCGACGATGGCGGCACCCTGCGCCTGCAGGCTGGCGATATCGCGGTACAAGGTGCGGATGCTGACCCCGGTTTCAGCGGCAAGCGCCATCCCGCTGACGGGACGCCGATGGCGCCGCAGCACTTGCAGCAGGTTGAGCAGGCGTTCGGATCTGGACATGCTGAGATCATAATGCCAATCAGCTCAACCGGTGCTGAAAATCCAAGATCACCGACGGCGCCCGTTGAGCGCGATCAGCGATGCGGATTGTCCGGCGTGCTACATCTGAGTCCTGTACCAAAGGGGCCGTCAAATGAATAACAAGCGTATTTATTACTCCTGCAGTACCTGGCTCTCTTATGAAATCTGTCAACGCTACTACGGTCAGGTGCATTACGCTTGGTGCTCCCCATATTTTGACGCATGCTCCAAGTTAAGCCCCCACAATTCGGTGCCTCCGAGTTCGAATCCCAGGGAGATATACTGGAATCTAAGGAGGGATGTGGATGCCGCCGACCTGCACTCTTCGAAAATAAAAGACGTCCGACGCGGCATCCAGAGGGGCGCCGCCAGGAAGCTAGAAGCGGGTATCATCGACAAGTCGGGATACAAAGAAATTCTGGGCATATTGAGGCGGTCGCAACCGTCGGATTTCAAACCGCTAATGTTTGTGATACCGGTTTCTCCGATTGCCAATCTATTCATGCCTGTCGAAGTAACGCGAAAAGCGAATCTTTTATCCGAGGAATACATCATCAGCAACCTATCGCGGGATTTCTTCGATGCTTTTGAATTATGAGCCGGAGGTTTGATATGGATATCCTTGCTTACGTTGACGCTGTTCCTTTCGAGACAGCAAACGAGGCGCTCTTTTACTGTGGTCGTGCATTCGAAGCGATGGCTTGGCCCAAGGAGATGAGGGCTGACTTCTTTTTTGACGCGCCCTCATGTACGCCAAGCGCTGAAAGCCGAACATTGACACTGGCCATCCTCGCCGGCATCGAAGCGCGTGAGGGGAAGCCTTTTGATCAGTTGGATAAGGAGACATTGGATCGCTACTCACGCGAGATCGGGGAAGTCGACGATATTCTTGCGAAACGCCTGCCGATCTTCAACTCAGCGCGTGCAGACGACATACTTCAGCAGATGCGGGCTAGCTGGAGGCGTGCCTTTCCAGATTCTGAAAAATTCTGCAATTCTTAATCGTATCGACTGAACGGCAGGTTCCCCAGTGCGACCGCTTCGATGTGGGCGTCGAGCAGGCGGTCGACGCCGCCGCAGCCGGCCTCAGGGCTGGCACGCAGTTGCAGCAACGTGCGGATTTCTTCCAGCGAGATGTCCAACGAGCGGCAGGGGCGGATGAATTGCAATCGCTCCAGGTGTGGCGCGCCATACACGCGGTAGTTGGCGCCGTGCGCGGCGGAGCTTGAATCAAGGAACCGGAATGGCTGACTGTTGCAACGGCGGCTGCGCCTCGGGCAAGCCGCCGGCCGATGCGCGCTACCGCCGCATCCTGTGGATCGCGCTGCTGGTCAACGCCGGCATGTTCGTCATCGAGCTGGCAAGCGGCTGGCACGCCGAGTCCGCCGCCTTGCTTGCGGATTCCGCCGACTTCATGGGCGATGCCTTGAACTACGGCATCTCGCTGTTCATCCTCGGCCTGGGCACGGAGTGGCGGAGGCGCTCGGCGCTGCTCAAGGGCTGGTCGATGGCGGCATACGGCCTGTTCGTGCTGGCGACCACCGCATGGCACGTCGCCGCCGGCGCGCTGCCGGCGGCGTCCACCATGAGCGTGATCGGCGTGCTGGCGCTGGTGGCCAACGGCGCGGTCGCGGCGCTGCTGTACGCCTTCCGCGAAGGCGACGCCGATATGCGCGCGGTCTGGCTGTGCACCCGCAACGATGTGATCGGCAACCTGGCGGTGCTGGCGGCCGCCGCCCTGGTCGCGCGGACCGGCGGCAACTGGCCCGACATCCTGGTCGCGGCCGTCATGGGCGCGCTGAGTCTGACGGCGGCGTGGGCCGTCATCCGGCGCGCGCGGCGGGAGTCCGGTGCGGCCTTGGTCAGAACGTGATCTTCACCGACGGCGCGCTGCGTTGCGCTTCGCCGTGGTACACGAATTCGATATTGTTGCCGTCCGGGTCCAGCACAAAGGCGGCGTAGTAGCCGGGGTGATACGGCCGCTCGCCTGGCGGGCCGTTGTCCTCGCCGCCGTTGACCAGCGCCTGGGTATGAAACGCGTCGACCATGGCGCGGTCGCGCGCCTGGAACGCCAGGTGGTGGCGTCCGGTCAGCACACCCTGCGCGGCCTCGCTGTCGGGAGTAGAGACGAACAACTCGTCGGCCCAGAAGTAGTCCTTGCCGGAGCCGGCGATCGGAATGTCGAGCAGCTTGAAGATGGCGGAATAAAATCGTTGCGAGGCGGGAAGGTCCCGCACCACCAGCTGGACATGGTCGATCAGGCGACCGCGATGGAGTTCCTTGGTTTTCATGCCGCGCTCCTTTGCAAGTGACAGGGTGCGCGAATAGCTTAGCGCGGAACGCGCAAACCGGGCGCGCAATAAAAAAGCCAGCTTCCGAAGAAGCTGGCTTTCTGTACAGCGAGGCTAGTGGCTAAGCCGGCGCGGCGATTACATCATGCCGTCCATGCCACCCATGCCGCCCATGCCACCCATACCGCCGCCCATGCCGCCGGCAGCTTTGTCGTCGGCAGCTTCGGCAACCATGCAGTCGGTGGTCAGCATCAGGCCGGCGATCGACGCTGCGTTTTGCAGTGCCGAACGGGTGACCTTGGCTGGATCCAGCACGCCCATTTCGACCATGTCGCCGTAGGTGCCGTTGGCGGCGTTGTAACCGTAGTTACCGGTGCCTGCCAGAACCGCAGCAACAACCACCGAAGCTTCTTCGCCGGCGTTTTGCACGATCATGCGCAGTGGCTCTTCCATGGCGCGCAGAACGATCTTGATACCTGCGTCCTGGTCCGGGTTGTCGCCTTTGACGGTGATCGAAGCGCGGGCGCGCAGCAGGGCTACGCCGCCGCCTGGCACGATGCCTTCTTCAACCGCTGCGCGGGTTGCGTGCAGTGCATCTTCAACGCGGGCTTTTTTCTCTTTCATTTCAACTTCGGTGGCTGCGCCGACTTTGATCACTGCAACGCCGCCGGCCAGTTTGGCCACGCGCTCTTGCAGTTTTTCACGGTCGTAGTCCGAAGTCGCTTCTTCGATCTGCACGCGGATTTGCTTGACGCGGCCTTCGATGCCTTCAGCCTGGCCAGCACCGTCGATGACGATGGTGTTTTCCTTGCCGATTTCGATGCGCTTGGCCTGGCCCAGTTCTTCCAGGGTGATTTTTTCCAGGGTCATGCCGACTTCTTCAGCCACCACTTGACCGCCGGTCAGGATCGCGATGTCTTCCAGCATGGCCTTGCGACGGTCGCCGAAGCCTGGGGCTTTGACTGCGCAGGTTTTCAGGATGCCGCGGATGTTGTTGACCACCAGGGTCGCCAGCGCTTCGCCTTCGATGTCTTCGGCGATGATCAGCAGTGGACGGCCGGCTTTGGCGACTTGTTCCAGTACCGGCAGCAGATCGCGGATGTTCGAGATTTTCTTGTCGCACAGCAGGACGAATGGATTGTCCAGGATCGCGACTTGCTTCTCTTGGTTGTTGATGAAGTACGGCGACAGGTAGCCGCGGTCGAACTGCATACCTTCAACGATGTCCAGTTCGTCGTTCAGCGACTTGCCGTCTTCCACGGTGATGACGCCTTCCTTGCCGACTTTTTCCATCGCTTCAGCGATGCGCTCGCCGATCGAGTAGTCGGAGTTGGCCGAGATCGCGCCAACCTGGGCGATTTCCTTGGTGGTGGTGCATGGACGGGCGATGATGGCGATCTGCTCGACGGTCGCTGCGACAGCCTTGTCGATGCCGCGCTTCAGGTCCATCGGGTTCATGCCGGCGGCCACGAATTTCATGCCTTCGCGCACGATGGCTTGTGCCAGTACGGTCGCGGTGGTGGTGCCGTCGCCGGCGTTGTCGCTGGTGCGGGAAGCAACTTCCTTGACCATTTGCGCGCCCATGTTTTGCAGCTTGTCTTTCAGTTCGATTTCTTTCGCAACGGATACGCCGTCCTTGGTGACGGTAGGGGCGCCGAACGAGCGTTCCAGCACAACGTTGCGGCCTTTAGGGCCCAGGGTGACTTTCACTGCGTTGGCCAGGACGTTAACGCCTTCGACCATTTTGGCGCGCGCTGCGTCGCCGAAAATTACTTCTTTAGCTGCCATGTTGTTTCTCCAGAATTAGGTGTTGAATGCAAACGTGCGGTCAATTATTTGACGACGATTGCCATGATGTCTTCTTCGCGCATGACCATCAGTTCCTGGCCGTCGACCTTGACGGTTTGACCGGCGTATTTGCCGAACAGGACGCGGTCGCCTACTTTGACATCCAGCGGACGGACTTTGCCATCTTCCAGAATCTTGCCATTGCCGACGGCGAGGACTTCGCCTTGATCCGGTTTTTCAGCGGCCGCATCAGGGATGATCAGGCCGGACGCAGTTTTGGTTTCCTGGTCGAGGCGTTTGACGATGACGCGATCGTTCAAAGGGCGAAGGTTCATACAAAACTCCTTAAATTAACAATGGTACAGTTTGTTGTTGTTTCAATCAGATTGCCACAACGGAAAGTTGTCGAGAGCGCTGTTAGCACTCTCTAGTAACGAGTGCCAATTATAGGGACGACCTTGGTGTATTTCAAGGCGAACTCTTTGCGTAATCGCAAAAAAGAGGAGGAATGATGCAGATATGACTACGTTTGGAACGCCGAACGGCTGGCCGCGCGGCGTTCCGGGCTGTTATCAAGGATCCAGCGGATCCAGCGGATCGATGCGCAGCGACTTGGCCGACGGCCGGAAAGTCAGCTCGGTCGGGGACAAACGGCTGCCGACCGTGCCCGGCATGTAGCCCAGCTCCTTCAGGTTGCGCGAGGCGAATTCCTGGCTTTCGATGTAGCGGCTCTGGTTGGTGTAGGTGACGATCAGGCTGTCCTTGTCCATCGGTGCGCCCAGCGCGACCAGCCGCCGCGTCACATTGCGCAGGTTGGTCGTGGTGTGGCGCGCGTACGGCTCGATGATGATGGACTCGGCCGGCACGCCGAAACGCTCGATCAGCGCCTTGCGCATCTCCACCGCTTCGACGAAACGCGTGCCCTTCGGATGCACCGAAGCGCCGCTGAGGATGATGAACGGCGCCTCGCCGTCGGCGTAGCGCTTGGCGGCCAGCCGCACATTCCATTTGCCGCGCGTGCTCAGCGCCATGCCGACATTCTCCGGGCCGATGCCCGGAATGATGATCGCCGTGTAGCGGAACAGCTTCCAGTCGATGATCTGCGAGCGGCCCAGCGCGGCGCCGTTGTGGGCCAGGTCGAGCGGTTCGAAGGCGATGGCGTCGGCGCGGTCGTTGGCGTCGAGCAGCGCGATGGCCAGCGGCAGGCTCGGGTCCAGCGGCAACGCCGGATCGTCTTCGCTGGCCTTGGCCAAGGCGATCGCATCCTTGACGGCGGCGTTGAACAGCAGGCTGCCCGGTACGTCGATCGGACCGTCGACCAGCGGATAGCGCGGCGCCGAGCCCTGGCCGTAGACCTGGATGATGCTGTTCAAGCCGCGCAACTCGCGCGACACCTGGGCTTTGACGCCGTCGTCGGCCAAGGTCGCTTTGCGCCACGATGCGGCCGGCGCCTTGGCCGCCGTGGCGGCGACCGCGTCGATCTCGGCGTCGGTCCACAGGCTGGCGTTCAGCAGGCAGGCGACCTCCTGCTTGCAGGCGTCGATGCGGATACGGCGCTCGACCGGCATCGCCGCGCCGGGACGGGCGGCGCCCATGTCCACCAGCGCCGGGAACAGCTGGTTGGCCAGACGCGCCCAATGCTGGTCGCGCACCGGCGCGGCATACGCCTGCTGCGCCAACAACAGGGAGACTGCGATAATTTTTTTGATCATATGATTTACCATGCTTTGCTGATGACCAGGCGGGCGCTGCGGCCGAAGACCGGGCGTCCGTAGATCGCTTCCTTGCTGCCTTGTCCGCCGAGCGCGTCGGTGCGGGTGTTGCCTTCGGTCAGACCCTTGGCGTTGGTCAGGTTGTCGCCGACCAGCTGCACGCGCCAGTCGCCACGGGTGACCGAGACGCCGGCGCCGATCGAGTGGTAGGCCGGCATCGCGGTGGCCTCGAAGAAGTCGACATAGCGCTTGCCGGTGTAGGCATAGCTGCCGTACAGCTCGACCAGGTTGGCGCCGAGGTTGAAATTGTAGTTCGGACGGATGTTGCCGAACACCTTGGGCTCGCGGATGATCTGGTTACCGACCACCTTGGACGGATCGGCGCCGGCGGCGTTGACGAACTGGCGGTATTGCGGATCCTGCAGCGTCAGCGAGCCGTTGATGTAGAAGCGCTCGGTCAGGTGCAGCGCGCCGTCGAACTCGGCGCCGCGCACCACCGCCTTGCCGAAGAACGGCAGGGTCTGGTCGTTGCGGCCGGTCAGCGGATTGAAGGCGGCGAACGAGGCGTTGAGCGGATCGAACTGGGTGTAGAAACCGGTCACATATAAATAGGAGCGGCCGGCGGTCGCCTTGAAGCCGACTTCATACTGGTCGGCCTTGGTGGTCAGCACCAGCGGATCGACCGAGGATGCCACCTGCATCGACGGCGGCACTTCCAGGTGCGACACCCGCGCATAGCCGCCGAAGCGCTGCGAGAAATCGTAGTTGGCGCCGAAGGTCCAGTTGGTGGTGTTGAAGTTGTACTTGTGCTCCTGGCGGGCGCCGGTGAAGGCGCGGGTGGTGTCGTCGGCCAGCGTGGCGGCGTCGCCCAGATTGACCTGTTTGGTCAGCAGCGCGTAGCCGTCGTAGTTGTAGCGCTCGCGGCGCACGCCGGCATCGAGCCGCAGCCTGTCGTTGACTTCCCAGGTGTCGTTGACATACAGCGCGCCCATCCTGGCGTCGACGTCGCCCTGGTTCAGCGTGGTGCTGTAGCGCAGCACGCCGTTGTCGGTCACCGAGCCGAGCACCGCGCCGGACGCGGAGTAGGCCAGCAGATCCAGGGTGCGCGGCTTGCCCTGCACCTCGATCAGCATGTCGTTGTAGACGGTCTTGCTGGTCAGGCCGTAGCCGCTGCCGTAGAAGCCGATCTTGACGTCGTGGTTGCCCAGGCCGGTCTCGAAGTTGCGCGTGATGTTGATGTCGGCCTGGTTCGAATAGAAGTCCGAGGCGCCGGCGCGGTACTGCGCCTGCATCACCAGGCCGGACGCGGCGGCCGGGCTGTAGACTTGGGCGCCGTTGCTGCCGGCGATGGCGTAACCGAGATGGTCGACGGCGCCGAAGGCGGTTTTGGCGGCGCCGAGGAAACCGTTGGCGAAAGTGGTGGCGTCGGCCGGGTTCGAGGTGGAGTAGAACGCGTCGAAGTCCAGCGTGCCCTTGGTGGCGCCGCCCTTGGCCGACAGCTGCCACTTGCCGAGTTCGCCTTCATAGCGCACGCCGAGGTTGCCGTATTCCATGTGACGGCCGCTGGCCAGGTCGCGGGTGTCGGTTTGCAGCTTGCCGTTGCCGTCCAGGTATTTCTGCGGCACGGCGCGCAGCGATGGCGAGTTCATCGTGCCGTCGAAGTAATCGATGTATTTGTCGAGCGACACCGACGGATTGCGCGGATCGGAAATCGGGATCGGCAGGTAGAAGGCGTTGTGGTCGTTCAGGTAGTTGGCGCTGACCGTCAGCGTGCCCGACTCCAGCACACGCTTGATGTTGCCGCGAATCTGGCCGCCGCGATCGTTCGGGAAGCCGTTGTCGCGATGGCCGTCGTCCTGGCGGATGAAGCCGCCGACCGCGTAGAAGGTCTTGTCGTCGATCTTGCCGGCCTGATACAGGTCGAGGCGGCCGAGGCCGGTCGTGCCCAGCGTCACTTGCGCCTTGCCCTTGGTGGTCTCGGTGCCGGTGACGGTGCTGCTGTTGACGATGGCCGCCGCCTGGCTGCCGTAGATCGAGGCCGGGCCGCCGCGTACCACTTCCAGGTTTTTGGTCATCAGGTCGTAGCGGTTCAGGCTGTCGCCACGGAAGAAGAAGCCGTTCATTTCGGTGAACAGCGGCAGGCCATCCTGCTGGAACAGCGCCAGGCCGTCGTCGGTCGGGATGCCGCGCACGCGGGTGATGTTCTGCACTTCGCCGCCGGTTGCCTCGACCTGGATGCCGGGCAGCTTGCCCAGCAGGTCGGCCATGCTCAGCGGCGCGAGTTTTTGCACATCGTTCTGCGACAGCGAGTTCACCGCATAGGATACGTCGAAGCGGCGCTGCGGACGCGCCGAACCGGTCACGACCACGCTGGCGACGTCGGCTTCGTCGCCGGATTGGGCGGCCGGCGCATCCTGGGCAAAAGCGGGGCAGGCCATGGCGTACAGGGCGCCGATTACCCAGCTGTGGGCAAGCGTATTCTTTCTCTTCATCATAGATTTCTCCGGGCTGAACAAGGGTGGGTTAGCTGTCGAGCCGGAGTATAGCCACGCTCTTTTGGTATAATTATTTATTACTTGTAAAATAAATAGAATATGACAGGCGTGTTACAAGAATTGTCCATATGACCACAACACTATGAAAATTGCGCGGCTAAAACTGTCTTCGGAAGAAAAACGTTTGTTATGGCAGCTGCGCACCAAGGGACCGCTGCCGCGCAGCGACCTGGCGATGGCGCTGCAGGTGAGCAATTCGGCGCTGACCAAGCTGTCGCGCAATCTGATCAGCATGGGGCTGGTCGAGGAACAGGCGTCTTCGGACACCAGCGGGCGCGGCCGACCGACCGTGCCGTTGACGATCTCGGCCGCCGGCGGCTTCGCGGTGGGGGCGACGGTGCACAAGGGCATGCTGGAGATCGCGCTGGTCGACTACGCCGGCGGCATCATCTCGCTGACCAGCGAAGAGGTCGGCGCGCCGGACCCGCTGGCGTTCGCGCAGTTGCTGGAGCAGCGCATCACCGAGTTGTCGGTCAAGCACCGGTTGCTGGGCGGGCGCTTTCTCGGCGTCGGCATCGGTTTGCCGGGGCCGCCGCTGGCGCGCGACGGCGGGCAGTGGAACATCGTCAACGATCTGCCGGGCTGGCGCAACGTGCCGCTGCGCCAGATCCTCGACGATGCGCTGGGCCTGCCGACCATGCTGGAGAACGACGCCAACGCCTCGGCGCTGGCCGAATACTATTTGAACGATACGATCCGCAAGTCGTCGACGGTGGTGGTGTTTTTGCTGGGGTATGGGATCGGCGCCGGCGTCATCGAGGATGGGCGGCTGCTCAAAGGGGAGTTCGGCGGCGCGGGCGAGATCGGCGGGCTGTATCCGGGCGAGCTGCCGCGCCCCACCACCATGGACTTGCTGTCGGTGCTGCGCGAAGCGGGATGTGCGATCCAGTCGGTCGCGCATTTCGACGAGGCTAGCGTTGGCCACGAGGCGCTGATCGAGCGCTGGCTGGACCGGGCGGCCGGGCAGCTGGAATTGGTGGTCAACAGCGCCATCTCGTGGTTCGATCCGGGTGAGATCGTGTTTTCCAGCCCGCTGCCGGAATCGATCATGTTGCGCCTGGCGGCCCGGCTGAACCGGGGGCGGCTGCAGTGGCACGAGCACCGGCAGGCGACGCAAATCCGCGTCTCGCGGCTGGGCGGCAGCTCGATCGCGCTGGGTGCCGCGCTGTTGCCGATTCATGCCGCGACCACGGTCGCTTTCACGTAGCGCATCATGAGCCGCTACCTGGCAATGGCGAAGACGGACCGGCATTTGATCGGTTATTCGAGCGGCAATTTTGGCAAGAATCTTTTGCTTGGCAGTGTGGATGTGACGTTGCTGTTTCTGTTGACTGACTTGCTGGGCGTGGCGCCGCACAGCGTCAGCGTGTTGATGTTGATGGTGTTCGGCGCGGACCTGGTGCTTGATCTGGGCGCGGGGTTGTTGGCGGCGTGGGCGCAGAACCGGGGCGTCGGCTATCGGCGGCTGATCGCGCTGGGGGCGCTGCCTTGCGGTGCGGCCTTCGCGCTGATCTACAGCTTGCCGTTGCTGGGGGCGCGCAATATCGTCGTGATCGCGCTGGCCATCATTGCCTTCCGCGCGGCGTATGCGATTATCGATGTGCCGCATAACAGTTTGCTGGCGCGGATCGCCAGCGACAGCCGCGCGCGCGGGCGGGCGTCCGGGTATCGCACGGTGTTTAGTTCGGCAGCCAGTGTGGTGATCGCCACGGTGCTGGTGCCGTTCATGGGCGGCGACGGGCGGCCAGCCAGCGCCGGCCAGTTGTCGATGCTCGGCGTCGTCGGCGGGTTGGCGTTTTGTGCGGCGATATTATTCGCGGCGTGGTCTGCGCGGGAGGATGGGGCAGCGGGGGCGGAGGGGGCGAAGCGGCAGCAACGCGGCGACGACATCGGCGGCGCGGCCAGGATCGCGTTCCTGCCCAAGTTGGATCGCCTGTTCGCGGCGATGGCCGTGATCGCGCTGGTCACCGGCTTCGCGATGCCGGTGTTCGGCAAGATGATGCTGTACATCGCGACCTATGCGCTGCACCAGCCCGGCCTGGCGGGCCGGCTGCTGTTGACCATCACCTTCGGACAACTGGCCGGCGTGGCGTTGTGGATTTTCCTGGTGCGCTCGCACGACAAGACCGTGCTGCTGGCCGCCAGCCACGCGGTCGCCATCTGCGGCATCCTGTTCTTTGTTATGGCCGGCGACAACGCGTGGTTGCTGACGGCGGCGGCGCTGATCGGCGTCGGCTTCGGCGGCGTGTTCATGCTGCCGTGGGGGATCCTGGCCGACATCACCGATTTCGCCACCTTCCGCCATCGCGAGCGGCGCGAAACCGCTACCTTCGCCACCATGCTGGTGCTGCTCAAGGCCGGCGGCGCGGGCGCGTTGGCGGGCATCGGCTGGAGCCTGGGAGAACTGGGCTACGTGCCCGGCGTGGCGCAGCCCGAGTCGGTCATCCTGGGCATGAAACTGCTGGCGTTTGGTGTACCGATACTGGGCTCCATCATCGCGATCCTGACCTTGCGGCGGCTGGCGATCGGACATCAGGCGCACGCCCGCGTGGTGCGGGCCAACCGGCGCTGGGCGTAGCCGCCGAGCGGTGTGCTAATCGTGGTACATCTGCGAGCGCCCGCCGTCGATCAGGATGTCGGTGGCGTTGATGAAGGGCGCCTCGTCGCTGGCCAGGAACAGCGCGGTGGCGGCGACTTCTTCCGGCCGGCCGAGGCGTTTGCAGGGCAACAGCGCTGCCTGGCGCACGCGCTCTGCCTGCGGATCGGGCTGCGCATCGAAATGGCGCTCAATCATCTCGGTGACGATCAGCCCCGGCGAGATCGAGTTGACGCGGATGCCGCGCGCCGCGTATTCCAGCCCCAGCGCCCGCGTCATGCCGATCAGCGCATGCTTGGCGACCGGGTAGGGGAAGCAGCCGGGGATGATTTTGTGGCCGTGCACCGAGGCGATGTTGACGATGCTGCCCGCTCCTTGGGCGAGCATCGAAGGCAGCACGGCGCGCGAGGCGTTCCACGCGCCTTCCAGGTCGACCGCGAAGCAGCGTTTCCAGTCCTCCTCGCTCAGCGCCAGCGGATCGCTGAAGACGTTCATGCCGGCGTTGTTGATCAGGATGTCGATGCGGCCGAAGCGCTCCAGCGTGCGCGCCGCCAGCAGCTCCATCGCGGCGCGGTCGGCCACATCGGCCTGGACGAAGATGCTGCGCTCCGGGCCGAGCTCCGCGCGGATCGCGCGCGCCGCCTCGTCGTCGCGATGGCTGTTCAACGCCACCATCGCCCCCTCCGCCGCGAAGCGCCGCGCGATGGCCGCGCCGATGCCTTGCGTCGAGCCAGTGATAACGGCCACTTTGCCGTTCAGACGTCCAGACATTGCCACCTCTTTGAGGCGCACCCCGAGGCTTGCGCTCAGGGTCAGACCCCGTACGGGGTCTGACCCTTGTGTCGCCGTGCGGGGTGGCGTAACGATATTAACGGCGCTCGCCGCGCGTTTTTAGCTGGTCCAGCAGCACCGCCACCAGCAGGATCACGCCGCGCATCAGGTACTGGTAGAACGCGTCGACGTCCATCAGGTTCATCACGTTTTCCACTGTGCCCATGATCAGCACGCCGATCAGCACGCCGAAGATGCGCGCCTTGCCGCCCTGCAGCGACACGCCGCCCAGCACGCAGGCCGAAATCACATCCAGCTCAAAACCCTGCGCCGCATTCGGCTGCCCGCTGGTGATGCGCGACGCCAGAATCAAGCCCGCCATCGCCGTGACCAGCCCTTGCAGCAGGAAGATCCACACCCGCAGCCGCTCGACGCGCACGCCGGCCAGCCGCGCCGCTTCCGGATTGCCGCCGATGGCCAGCGTGTTGCGGCCGAAGACGGTCTGGTTCAGCAGCACGCCGAACACCAGGAAGCACAGGCCGCACACCAGCACCGGCAGCGGCATGCCGAAGAAACGCTCGTCGCCGAAGGCGATGAAGGCGTCGCTGTTGATGCCGACCGCCTGGCCCTTGGAGACGATGAAGGCCAGGCCGCGCACCATCAACATGGTCGCCAGCGTGGCGATCAGCGCGTTGACGCGCAGGTAGGCGATCAGCACGCCGTTGCAGGCGCCGATCAGCGCACCGGCGGCCAGGCCGGCGCCGATGGCCAGCGTGACGCTGCCGCTTTGCTCCATCACGATCGCGCCCAGCACGCCGGCGAAGGCGATGGTCGAGCCGACCGACAGGTCGAAGTCGCGCGAGGCCAGGCACAGCATCATGGTGCAGGCCACCATGCCGATCTGCGCCACCGACAGCATCAGGCCGACGACGTTGGTCAGCGAGAAGAAGTTTTCCACCGTGGCCGCCAGCACGGCGAACAGCACCACGTAGGCCAGCGGCATGCTGTATTCCGACAGCCATTGGCGCGAGATCAGAGGGCGCGAGGTTGGCGCGGCCGGATTCAATTGTGAGACGTTCATGCGATGCTCCGTGGATTTTCAATGTAAGCGGCGGGCGCCGGCGCCGAAGAATCGGGCAAGGCCAGGCGCAGGACTTCGGTTTCGGTTGCTTGCGCGCGCGGCAGTTCGCCGCAGATCTCGCCTTCGCGCATGACGATCACGCGGTCCGAGATGCCCAGCACTTCCGGCAATTCGCTCGAAATCACGATCACGCAGCAGCCGCGTTCCGCCACTTCGTGGATGATGCGGTAGATGTCGTTCTTGGCGCCGACGTCGATGCCGCGCGTCGGCTCGTCGAGGATCAGCACTTTCAGGCCGGGCTCCGCCAGCCAGCGCGCCAGGATCACCTTCTGCTGGTTGCCGCCGGAGAGCAGGCGGATTTCCTGCTGCCGGTTCGGGGTCTTGATGCGCAGGCGGGCGATGAACTCGTCGGCCAGCGCGGCCTCCTGTTTGTGGCGCAGGAACAGGCCGGCGCGGAGGTCGTTGCGGCGCACGCTGATGTTGATGTTCTCCGCCACCGAGGCGGTCGCCAGGATGCCTTGCTCCTTGCGGTCTTCCGGGCACAGCACGATGCCGGCCGCGATGGCGTCGGACGGACCGCCCGTCGCCACGGTCGCGCCGTCGAGCGTCACCGTGCCGGCGCTGCGTGGATCGGCGTTGTACATCAGGCGCATCAGTTCACTGCGACCGGCGCCGACCAGGCCGAAGAAGCCCAGCACCTCGCCGCCGCGCACCGAAAAGCTCTGCGGGCCTTTGACGTGCTTGCCGTTCAAGCCGTCGACCTTCAGGCGCTCCTCGCCGTGCGGACGTTCGCGGTAGTCGTAGATGTCGCTCAACTCGCGGCCGACCATGTCGCTGATCAAACGCTCGCGCGGCACGTCGCCCATCACGTCGTGGGTGACGATCTTGCGGCCGTCGCGGAAGATGGTGCAGGCGTCGCACAGCTCATACAGCTCTTCCAGGCGGTGCGAGATGTAGATCAGCGTGCGGCCTTCGGCGCGCAGCTCCTTCACCAGCCGGAACAGGATCTCGGTCTCGCGGTGCGACAGGCTGGACGTCGGTTCATCGAAGGCGATGACCTGCGCGTCCTGCATGATGGCCTTGCAGATCTCGACCATCTGCCGCTGCGCGATCGACAGGTCGATCAGCTTCGCGTCGGGCGAGAGGTCGACACCGATGGCGGCCAGCTTCTCGGCCACGATGCGGTGCGCTTTCGGCTTGTCCAGCAGGCCGAAACGGGTCGGCATGCGGCCCAGCAGCACGTTCTCGGCCACCGTCAGTTCCGGCACGTATTGCAGTTCCTGGTGGATGATGGAGACGCCGGCCTGGATCGCATCCTTGGCGCTGGTGAAGTGGCGCTCGGTGCCGCCGACCAGCAGCCGTCCGCCGTCCGGCTTGTACTGGCCGCCGAGGATTTTCAGCAGCGTCGATTTGCCGGCGCCGTTTTCGCCGAGCAGGCCGTGCACCTGGCCGGCGTGCGCCGAGAAGCTCACCCCGTTCAGCGCCTTCACGCCCGGGAAGAACTTGCAGACCTGGTCGAATTGCAGATACGCCGTCATATCACTGGCCCATCGCTTTGCGCACGTCGGCCTGGTTGGCGCGGGTCATCAGCATGCCCTTGGTCAGCACTTCGGCCGGCGGTACGCCTTTGCCTGTGATCCAGTTGTACAGATTGACCGAGGTCTGGTAGCCGTGCTCCTTGGCGCTGATCATGACCGAGCCGAAAAAGCCGGTCGCCGCCGGTTTGCTCAGCTCATTCTCGGCCGCCTTGGCGCCGCCTATGCCGACGCCGACCATGCTGTCGGCCTTGATGCCGCGTCCTTCGGCGGCGCGCACCGCGCCCAGCACCGCCTCGTCATTCAGGCCGAACGCCACCCAGTGCTTGAACTTGGCGTTCTTGGTCAGCGCGATGTTGGCGGCGTTGAAGGCGTTCTCGGTATCGGTCTTGGCTTGCGGCGCGTCGATGATGTTCGCGGCCGGGAAGCCGGCGGCCTTCAGCGCGTCGACCGCGCCCATGGTGCGTTCCTTGGCGGTCGGCAGCTGGTCGTAGGCGACGCGGATCGCGCCGACGTCGGCCATGCTCCACTTGCGCGCCTTGATCTCGGCGATGATGCCTTCGCCGACCTGCTTGCCGATGGCGTAGCCGGAGATACCCATGTGCGGGATCGATTCGATCGGCTTGCCGCCGCCGTCGACCAGACGGTCGTCGACCGAGATCACTTTCAGGTTGTTGCGCTTGGCCGAGCGTTCCACCGCCTTGCCCAGCTTGACGTCCGGCGCGCAGATGACGAAGCCCTGGGCTTTTTGCGCGGCCAGGTTGTCGATCGCGGCCATCATCTTTTCGCCGTTCGGCACGCCGATCTTCACCAGCGTGAAGCCTTTATCTTTCGCGGCCTGCTCGGCGTAGCGCCATTCGTCCTGGAACCATGGTTCCTCCGCCTGCTTGACCAGGAAGCCGATCTTGACCGGATCGGCGGCGTGGGCGAGGGTGGCGGCGGCCATCAGGCAGAGCGTTGCGGCGGCGATAAGGGTTCGTTTCATTTAAATCTCCAATTGATATTATTTTTTACGGTCGGGTTGGCGTGACGACGCGCAGTTGATACACGGGTATCACGCTGACGCCGCGCACGGCGGCCAGTTGTTGGTCGCGGCCGAAGTCCGGGCGTGCCTCTTTGGGCAGGTAGACCGGGGCGTCGGCGCGCAGCGGCAATACGGATACGGTCAGCGGCTGGTCCAGCAGGGCCGCGTTCCGGCGCAGGCCGAACTGCCATTGGTAGCCGCTGTAGTACCAGTCGTCCAGCAGGCGGGTGCCCGAGTACAGGCGGCCGATGTCGCCGACGAAATCGATTTGCAGCAGGGCGTCTTCCAGGCCGCGCAGTTGTTCGCGCGGCACGTCGATGCGCCATGCGCCGGCGGCCTTGAAGGCTTCCGGTATCGGCTGGATCGCGGCTTTCGCCAGACCGCCTATCATGACAGGAGGCGCGGCCTGCGCGGCGCGCGTTTGCGTCAGCGTGGCTTTCAGTTCGCGGGCGGGCAGTTCGGCTTCGAAGACCTGGAAGATGCCGTCGTTGCCGGCGGCGCGCAGCGCGACGTTGGCCGATGGCGCCGAGCCGGTGGCTTTGGCGCTCCAGGCGGCGCTGTCGCTGCTGGCTTTCGGCTGGGCTTTCAGCGCCGGGTAGACGGCGAAGCGGAACTTGCCGCTGCCGGTCGAGCGCAGTTGCAGCGCGCCGTCGCCGACGTAGGTTTGCTGGGCGCTCAGCACCAGGCGGCGTTGGCCGGCCAGCTGCTGCACGCTCAGCTGCTGCGATTGTTCGGGCGTCAGCACCACGATGGTCAGTGGGCGCTTGCCTTCGCGTCGCACGGTCAGCGCCGCGTTGGCGCCCGGCTGCACACCGGCGACCAGCGTGCGCCCATCGGCCTCGCTGACCTGCGCGCCCGGCGCGGCGATGCTGGCCGACCCCACCGAGCCGGTGGACGCCGCCGGGATGCCGGCCGCGCCGAACGCGAATTCGACCGGGATGCCGGCCGCAGCGGCGAAGACCGCGACCACGCCGTCCTTGCCCTGGTCGAGCAACGTCAATGGCTGCGCCGTGGCGTAGGCGAGGTTGGTGCCGTCGAGGTCCAGGTTCAGCGGCCAGATGAAGTAGGCGCCGTCGGCGATGTCGACCGGCTTGCTCGGCAGCGTGAGGCTCTGGCCGGGCAGCTTGACCTTGAACTGGGTCGCCTTCTGCGCCGCCATCGGATACTGGCGCACATGGTTGCTGAAGAACAGAAAACCGCGATCCCCCTCGCTGCGCACCGCGAAGCGCGCGGTCTTCAGGTCGGCCGGCGTGGCGGGCGTCAGGTCCGGCTTGCGCACCGTCATCGGCGCCAGGCGCGCGCCGAAATCATGCAGGAACAGATGGAACGGCCGCAGCTTCTCCAGCACCTTGCGCTGCTGGCCATCCGGCCCAAGCGGCGCCTGGAAATCGTAGCTGATCATGGTGGTGTCGTTGTAGCCGCCGGACAGCGTGCTCTCCTCCAGCGAGGTGCCGCCCAGGCCCAGTGGATTGCGCCCGCCGTGGAACATGTAATAGCCCATCAAATTCACCCCGGACCCCAGCTGCACCGGCAGCATAGCCGCGATATCGTCGGCCGACACCACCGTGCGGCGCCGATACATGGCCGGCAGCCCCGCGCCATACTCCGCGCCGAGGAAAGGCGTGACATCCTTGTCCGTCTCCGCCGTGCCGGGCGCATGGGCCGCCGTCTGCGCGCCCAGGTCGCCGCTGACGCGGGTGTCAAAGCGGAACGCATACGTCTCCTTCGGCGGCAGCTCTTGCGTGCTGACGCCCCAGGGCTCGTCCGGATAGCCGCCGAACACCGGCGTCACTTCCCCACTTGGATAGATGGTGCCGTCCCAACCGGTGACGGTGTAGTAGGGCACATCCATGCCCGCCTTCAGCGCCAGCTTCTTCAGCGCCGAGATATGCGCCACCCCCTTGCCCGGCCCATCGATGTTGTACTCGTTCTCCAGCTGCACGCCGATCACGCGCCCGCCGTCCTTCCACAGCTGTCCCTTGATCTGGGCGCCGATCTGCGCATACAGTTTTTCCACCAACGCCATGTATTGCGGATCGTTGGAGCGGGTCGGCATCGCGTTGACCACCCAATCCGGCACGCCGCCGAAGCGCACTTCCGCATGCGCCCACGGCCCCACGCGCACCACCACATCCAGCCCCGCCTTGGCGGCCAGCTGCACGAAGCGGCGCAGGTCGCGGTCGCCCGACCAATCGAACTTGCCGGCGATTTCCTCGTGGTGGGTCCAGATCACATAGCTGGCGACGATGTCGATGCCGGCCGCCTTCATCTTGCGCAGCTCCGCCTCCCACTGCGAAGCGGGCGTGCGGCTGTAATGGAATTCGCCCATCACCGGCAGCCAGGGCTTGCCGTTGCGGGTCAGGTAGCGCGCGTTGGCGCCCAGCGTGTCGCCATTGGGGGCGACGGCGCTGCCGAGGCGCAGCGCGGCGGCCAGCGGCGCCGGAGTCGGCGCGCTGGCGTCGATCGCCAGCGTCCCGGCGCCGGCCGTGCTGCCTGCCAGGACGCCGGCGATCAGCGCGGCGCCGGTGTGGCGGCGTAACAAAAAGGGCATACTCGTCTCCAGATATTTTTTATTGTTGGTGCGATGCCGGGAGGCTTGCCCTTACCACTCGGCGACGCTGCCGTCGGCATGACGCCAGACCGGATTGCGCCAGTCGGGGGCGTTCTTGCTGGCGGCGATCACGCGCTCCTCGTCCACTTCCACGCCCAATCCGGGCTTGGTCAGCGGCTTGATATAGCCATCGGTGATCTTGAAGTCTTCCTTGTTGATGACGTAGTCGAGCAGCTCGCCACCACGATTGTAGTGGATGCCCATGCTCTGCTCCTGCAGCACCGCGTTGTAGGAGACGAAATCGACCTGCAGGCAGGCGGCCAGCGCGACCGGCCCCAATGGGCAGTGCGGCGCCAGCGCGATGTCGTAGGCTTCGGCCATGGCGGCGATCTTCAGGCATTCGGTGATGCCGCCGGCGTGCGATAGGTCCGGCTGCACAATCGACAGGCCGCCGGCCGCGAACACGTTCTTGAACTCGAAGCGCGAGTACATGCGCTCGCCGGCGGCGATCGGGATCGACGTCATCTCGGCCAGGCGCGGGTAGTATTCGGCCTGCTCGGCCAGCACCGGCTCCTCGATGAACAGGGGACGGAACGGCTCCAGCTCGCGCATCAGCACCTTGGCCATCGGCGCGGCCACGCGGCCGTGGAAGTCCAGCCCGAACTCGATGGTGTTGCCGAAGGCGGCGCGGATCTCGGCCACGCGCCGCACCGCTTCGTCCACCTTGGCCGAGGTGTCGAGCATGCCCAGCTCCTCGGTGCCGTTCATCTTGAAGGTATCGAAGCCGCCTTTTTTCAGCGTGGTGATTTGTTCGATGATGTCGGACGGACGGTCGCCGCCCACCCAGCTGTACATCTTCATGCGGTCGCGCACCAGGCCGCCCAGCAGCTCGTACACCGGCTGGCCCATGACCTTGCCCTTGATGTCCCACAGCGCCTGGTCGATGCCGGCGATGGCGCTCATCAGGATCGCGCCGCCGCGATAGAAGCCGGCGCGGTACATGGTCTGCCACAAATCGTTGATGCGGGCCGGGTCCTGGCCGATCAAGAACGGTTCCATCTCCTGTACCGCCGTCTCCACGGTGCGGGCGCGGCCTTCGATGACCGGTTCGCCCCAGCCGACGACGCCTTCATCGGTCTCGATTTTCAGCAGCATCCAGCGCGGTGGAACACGGTAAGTCGTCAGTTTGGTGATTTTCATAGGGTCAGGAGTTGAAGTTCAGGGAACAGCGCTCAGTCTAAAGCCGTCGGCTAGACGGGAAATATGATTAATTCGCAGGGAGCCATATCAATATCGGATAGCTGTACAGGGCCGCGCAGCTATCCGATATCGTCATGGATGATGCTGATTTATTCATATCAGCGGCGCGGCGTCGCCGCTTAGACTGGCGGTCACACATCAGGAGCATTGACCGCATGAGCACAGCCAGCACCACCGTCGCCTCCACTGCGGGCATCATGTTGATCCGCGTCGGGCAAGCCGGCTGCGCGCTGCGCTGGGACGCCACGGCCCATTGCTGGCGCTGGCCGGACCCGGTCGGCGGCCAGCTGTACGCCTGGCCCGCGCCGGCCGGCATGCCGAGCGGCGTGCGGATGCAGGAAAGCGCCTGCGTGATGGCCTGCTGCGCCTCCGGCCGGGTGCTGCTGGGCCTCGGCAAGCGGCTCGGCATGATCGACCTGCCGGACCCGGGGCAGCCCAGCCGCCCGTTGCAGGCCCAGGTCCTGACCACCATCGACGCCGCCGAAGCGCGCACCAGCATCAGCGACGGCTGCACCGACCGCGCCGGCAATTTCGTCTTCGGCACCGCCAACACCGCGCCGGACAAGCGGCCGATCGGCAGTTTCTATCAGTATTCCCAGCGCCACGGCCTGCGCCGGCTGGCGTTGCCGGTGGTGGTGACGGCCGGCGGCATCGCCTTCAGTCCCGACGGCCGGCGCATGTACTTCGCCGACGCCGAGGGCGGCGCCATCATGCAGTGCAGCTATGACGCCGAACGCGCCAAGGTCGGCGACGTGACGCCGTTCGCCGAGGTGCTGGAGCGGGGCGCCGGCGCGGCGGTGGTCGACAGCGTGGGCAGCTTGTGGAGCGTGCAGGGCGGCGCCCTGGTGCAGTACGACGCCGACGGCGGGGTGCGCCAGCGCATCGCCCTGGCGCGCGAGGCGGCGGCCAGCGTCGCCTACGGCGGCCCGGGATTGAAGCAGTTGCTGCTATTGGGCGCGCGCGGCGGTTTGTACGGCCTGCCGTCCGATCTGGCGGCCGGACTGCCCCCCGGCATCGCCGATACGCTGTTCGATGATAGCGGTACCCCCGTACGCCGCCTGTAACGGTGATTGACGCTGCCCCAGCCCGCCTTTATGATGGGCTATTCAAATAATCACCCATATGACTGATTCCCGCTCGGATCGCTTCGTCCGCTCCCACCTGAAAACCCGCCATTTGGTCTTGCTGGTCGAGTTGGGCCGCCATGGCTCCATCGCCCATGCGGCCCAAGCCGCCAATCTGACCCAGCCCGGTGCGTCCAAATTATTGGGCGAGCTTGAACACGCGCTGGGCGTGCAGCTGTTCGAACGGCTGTCGCGCGGCGTGGCGCCGACCTGGTACGGCAAGGTGCTGATCCGCCGTGCCGGCGCCGCGCTGGCCGAGATGGACGCGGCGCACCAGGAGGTGATGGAGCTGTTGTCCGGCCTGCGCGGCCGGGTCGGCATCGGCACCGTGCTGGCGCCGGGCACCGGCCTGGTGCCGAAGGCGATCAACCTGCTCAAGGCGCGCCACTCGCGGGTGCACGTCGCGGTCAATATGTCGACCAGCAAAGTGCTGGTGGAACGCCTGCGCGGCGGCGAGCTGGATCTGGTGGTGGGCCGCATCCTCGACACCGAGGCGGCCGACGAACTGAATTTCGAACCGTTGACCGACGAGCCGCACCTGCTGATCGCGCGCAGCGGCCATCCGATGGCCGGCCGCACCGACCTGACTTTGGAAGAACTGATGGAGCAGTGCTGGATCCTGCCGCCGGCCGGCAGCATCCTGCGCGACCGCCTGACCGCGCTGTTCCTGTCGCACGGCCTGGAGCAGCCGGCGGAAACCGTCGAGACGCTGGACATGCCGGTGGTCGCCAGCCTGTTGATGAACAACGACATGATCGTGGCGCTGCCGCCCGACGCGGTGAAGCCGTACCTGGAGGCCGGCCTGCTGACGATCCTGCCGTTCGACCTGGGCGTGAGCATGGACTACTTCGGCATCATCACCCGCAAACGGCACCAGCTGTCGCCTGGCGCGGATGCGATGCTGATGGCGCTGCGCGATGTCGCGGCGAACATCTATCCCGATTATCGTGCTCCTGCGCATCCCTGATATACGAACTTGGTATGCCGCGCACGCAATAAGCTATTGGTTTGTAAATTAGTGTTTCGTTAGCATTCAGTTACCCGTCCACTCTGTAACGAGACGGAATATAAAAATACTGGAGACGCGCAATGAAACACAAAAAAATGAGCTGGCTCATCGCCACGCTATTCACCTCACCCCTATTGGTACAACAGGCGCTGGCGCAGGAGACGGCCGGCGATATGACGCAGGTCACCGTGACCGGCATCCGCGCCTCGGTGCGCAACGCGCTGGCGGCCAAGGAGGCTTCCAACAGCATGGTCGAAGTGGTGTCGTCGGAGGACATCGGCAAGCTGCCCGACACCACCATCGCCGAATCGCTGGCGCGCCTGCCGGGCCTGTCGTCCGGCCTCGATCGCGGCAACGCCAGCCAGATCGTCGCGCGCGGCATGGGCCCGCGCTTCATCGGCGCCACCTTGAACGGCCGCGAGCTGGCGTCGTCGGAGCCCAACCGCGCGGTGCGCTTCGAGCAGTTTCCGTCGGAGTCGCTGAGCGGCGCCACCGTCTACAAATCGCAGAACGCGGAACTGGTGGAGGGCGGCATCGCCACCACCATCGACCTGCAGACCGTGTCGCCATTGAAGTACAACGGCCGCCAGCTGTCGCTCAAGGCCGATGCGCTGTACTACGCGCTGGCCAGGGACATCCCCGGCGCCGACAAGACCGCGCCGCGCCTCGGCGGCGTCTACATCGACCAGTTCGCGGACAAGACCATCGGCGCGGCGCTGGCCTTCAGCTATCAGGACCAGCCGTCGGTGCAGAAGAACAAGCGCCACTGGGGCTTCAACGAGGATCACTCGGCCGACATCAACGGCGACGGCAAGATCGACAAGACGCCGTGGGGCTTCCAGGACGAGGCGCGCTACGGCAAGGACAAGCGCTCCAGCGTGTTGGGCAAGCTGGAATGGAAGCCGAACAAGGACGTGCTGATCACCGCCGATAGCTACTACGCCGAAGCCAAGATCAAGGAGCGCGGCTTGCAGCACTGGGCCGACAACCTCGGCAACTGGGACGGCGGCAATTCCGCCGGCTACAGCAACCTGGATATCCGCGACGGCTATGTCGCCGGCGGCACCTTCAACAACGCCACGCTGATCACCAACGATTTCGTCTATGTGCAGGACACCAGCGTCGCCGCCAGCGGCTTGAACGGCAAGTTCAACGCCGGCGACTGGAAGATCGAAGCCGACCTGTCGTCGTCGCACGCGCGGCGCGGCAGCCAGTGGCGCGACCTGCGCCTGAACGCCAACGGCGGCGTGCCGGTCACCTGGTCCTTCACCGGCGGCGAGAAGCAGGATTACAGCTTCGGCATCGACACCGGCAACGTCGCCAACTTCGGCACGCCGACGCTGTACGTCGACAACGACGGCCATGTGAAGGACAAGCTGGACGCGTTCAGCCTGAACGCCTCGCGCGCCATCGACGGCAGCATCATCAGCCGCCTCAAGTTCGGCGTGCGCGGCAGCGATCGCGAGAAGAGCTATCACCAGACCACGTGGACGCTGGCGCAGAAGTCGGCGATTCCGGCGTCGGCCTACCAGACCGTCAAGGCCGACGGCTTCCCGGCGTTCATCGCGCTGAAGGATTTCGACGCCAGCGTCGCCAGCGCCTTCGGCGCGAACGCCTTCAATCCGAACGGCCAGGTGCAGGAAGCGTGGCAGATCCAGAACGACGCGCTGGCCGGCTGGAAGGTCAAGGAGCGCAGCACCTCGGCCTTCATCCAGGGCGACCTGGAAGGCGAAGCGCTGGGCAAGACCTATCGCGGCAATGTCGGCGTGCGGCTGGTGCACACCAAGCAGACCGGCTATGGCATGCAGTCGCTGGACGGCGCGGCGCCGACTGCGGTGGAGGGCGGCGCGACGTACACCGAAGTCCTGCCCAGCCTGAATCTGATCTTCAACATGGACGAGGCGCAGCAACGCCAGGTGCGCTTCAGCGTGGCGCGCGCCATGTCGCGCGCGCCGCTGGACGAGATGCGCGGTTCGCGTAACCTGAGCAATGTGTCGAACACCAGCCAGCCGATCACCGGCGGCGCCGGCAATCCCGAGCTGAAGCCGATGATGGCGAACCAGGTCGACCTGTCGTACCAGTGGTACTTCGACAAAGCCTCGCTGCTGTCGGCCGGCGCGTTCTACAAGAAGGTGCAGCGCTACATCGCCATCGAAAGCGACACCACCACCGTCAACGGCCGCACCGCGACGCTGACCCGTTCCGTCAATGGCGACGGCGGCGATATTCGCGGCCTGGAGCTGGTGTACCAGCAGGCGTTCACCTCGCTGCCGGCGCCGTTCGACGGCTTGGGCGTCGCCAGCAACTACGCCTACACCACTAGCAATATCCGCGAGCAGACGCCGGTCGGCAATCCGTATCCGATCGAGGGCCTGATGAAGCACAACGGCGGCGTGACCTTGTGGTACGAGAAGTCCGGCTACGAGGCGCGGCTGTCGGCCAACTATCACAGCAAGTTTGTGCGCAATCCGACCTGGGGCGCGGGCCAGTTGATCGAAAACGAGTCCGAGACTTATCTGACCCTGAACCTGGCCAAGCAGTTGACGCCGCAAATCCAGCTGCGCTTCGGCATCGACAACCTGACCAACCAGAAGGCGGTCTACACCAGCTCGAATATCCCGATCCAGCAGGAGGTCACGGAATTCGGCCGCCGCTTCAACCTGGGCTTGTCGTTCAAGCTGTAACCTTTTATCGTGGTTTGCGGAGCGGTGCGTGATGGCGCCGCTCCGTTTTTTTTCATTTTCGGGAGCGCAGCTTGAAACCATACATGAGTAACTGGCGGAGGCTGTGCTCCGCTTTGATTTTGCTGGCGGTCTGCATGCATGCCGAAGCCGGCGCCGATGTGCGCGAACGCCTGTCGCTGGATCGCGGCTGGCTGTTCCATCTGGGCGACGTGGTCCAGCCGCCCATCCTCGGCCACGAGGAATCCTATGGCAACGCCAAGGCCGGCAGCGCCGCCGGCGCGGCCGGCAACGAGTTCGACGACTCCGACTGGCGCAAGCTGGATCTGCCGCACGACTGGGCGGTCGAAGGCCCGTTCGATCCCAAGGCCAACGTCGCGCAAGGCTATCGCCCGCGCGGCATCGGCTGGTACCGGCGCTACCTGCGCGTCGACGCGGCCGATCGCGGCAAGCATTTCGAATTGCAGTTCGACGCCATCGCCACCCACGCCACGGTCTGGGTCAACGGCAATGTGGTGACGCGCAACTGGTCCGGCTACAACGCCAGCTACATCGACATCACGCCTTACCTGCGCTACGGCGACGCGCTCAACACCATCGCCGTCCGCGCCGACGCCGAGGCGATGGAGGGCTGGTGGTACGAGGGCGCCGGCATGTATCGCCACGCCTGGCTGGTCAAGCGCAGCCCGGTGCATATCGCCACCGACGGCGTGCACGCCACGCCGCGCGCCGGCAAAGGCAAGTCGTGGAGCATCCCGGTCGAGGTTACGCTGAACAACAGCGGCAAGCAGGCCGCCGACGTGACGGTTGAGGTGACCGTGTTCGACCCGGCCGGCAAGCAAGTGGCGCAGCGCACGGCCGCCGCGCGCGTCGGCGTGCTGGCCACCAGCACCGTGCAGCTGCCGGTCGCCATCGACAACCCGGCCCTGTGGTCGCTGGAGAAAACCAATCTGTATCGCGTCGCTACCCGCGTCCTGCAGGGCGGCGAGCAGCAGGACGAGCTGACGCTGCACACCGGCTTCCGCAGCATCCGCTTCGACGCGGCGCAGGGCTTCTTCCTCAACGGCGTGCACGTGAAACTGCAGGGCGTGTGCATCCACCAGGATCATGCCGGCGTCGGCGTGGCGGTGCCCGATTCGGTGTGGGAGTATCGTTTGCGCCGCTTGAAGGAACTGGGCGTCAACGCGATCCGCTTCTCGCACAACGCGCCGGCGGCCGAGGTGCTGGACCTGGTCGACCGCATGGGCTTTGTCGTCATGGACGAGAACCGCAACTTCAATCCATCGCCGGATTACATGAAGCAGCTGGAGTGGATGGTCAAGCGCGACCGCCATCATCCGGGCGTGGTGCTGTGGTCGGTGTTTAACGAGGAACCGGTGCAGGCCACCGAAGTGGGCTACGAGATGGTGCGGCGCATGTCGGCCGCCGTCAAGGCGCTGGACGATACGCGGCCGGTGACGGCGGCGATGAACGGCGGCTTCCTCACCGAGCTGAATGTGTCGCACGCGGTGGACGTGGTGGGCGCCAACTACCAGGTGCCGGACTACGACAAGTATCACAAGGCCTATCCCGACAAGCCGTTCACCAGTTCCGAGGACACCTCCGCCTTCATGACGCGCGGCGAGTTCAAGACCGTCAAGGAAAAGAACCTGATCGCCAGCTACGACGACGACGCGGCCAAGTGGGGCAACACCCACCGCGACGCGTGGGAAGCCATCGCCACGCGGCCGTATGTGGCGGGCGGCTTCGTCTGGACCGGCTTCGATTATCGCGGCGAGCCGACGCCGAACGAATGGCCGTCGGTCAGCTCGGTGTTCGGCATCATGGACCTGAACGGCTTCCCGAAGAACGCCTACTACATCCACCAGGTGCAGTGGATCAAGGACAAGCCGCTGATCCACATCGCGCCGCACTGGAACTGGAGCGGCAGCGAGGGCAAGGAGATCCGCGTGATGGTGATGGCCAACGTCGAGCGCATCAAGCTGCTGCTGAACGGGCGCGCGCTGGGCGAGCAACAGGTCGATCCGTTCCGCATGAACTATTTCAACGTCGCCTACGCGCCGGGCAAGCTGGAGGCGATCGGCTATCGCGGCGGCCAGGAAGTGGCGCGCACGGCGGTGGAGACCACCGGCGCGGCGGTGGCGCTGGAGCTGGTGCCGGACCGCGCGCAGCTGGCCGGCGACGGCCGCGACGCGATGCCGATCACGGTGCGCGCGCTGGATGCGCAGGGCCGCGCGGTGCCGCTGGCCGACGCGCAGGTGACCTTCGCGGTGACGGGCGGCGGCCGTTCGATCGGCCATGGCAACGGCGATCCGAATTCGCACGAGGATGAGAAGGGCGCGACGCGGCGTCTGTTCAACGGCCTGGCGCAGCTGATCGTGCAGACCAACTACGACGGCAAGGACGCCGTCACCGTCGTCGCCAGCGCGCCCGGCCTGGTCGCCGCGCGGGTGACGATTCCGGTCAAGCCGGTGGCGGCGCAGCCGTATGTCGCCGAAGCCGACGCGCCGCTGACCTTTGTGCGCAGCTGGCGCATCGCGCCCGACAGCGACACGCGGCCGGACCCGGTGCAGCAGCTGGCCGGCTTCGACATGAACACCTGGGGCTGGGGCTCGCCGCCGATGGTGGCCAAGGCGGGCGGCAAGTTCCATCTGTACCGTTCCAGCTTCACGCCGCGCAAGAACCTGGCCGACGGCAGCGGGCGCCTGCGCTTCGCTTCGATACGCGGCAAGGCCGAGGTGTGGCTGAACGGCGTCCTGCTCGGCAAGAAGGACGGTTACGCCCCAGGGGCGCTGGACCTGCCGCTGCCGGCCGGCGCCGGCAAGCGCGAGCTGAACGTCATCGTCGAGGCGGAGCCGGGGCAGGGCAGCGGCATCGACGGCAACGTCACCATCGAACGATAGGACGGCGGTTGTTGACGGCCTGTAAATAAATCGCGTGCTTGTTGGTCGCAAATACGCGATTCGGTTGACGGCGTCCCGTGCGCTGCCTATAGTGGCGGGATGATTTCTGAATTCCAAGAACTATCCGATAAAATCGACCAGCTGGCCGAGATGACCGTTGCTTTGCGCCGGGAAAATGCGCAGCTGCGCCAAGCTAATTCCGCGCTCGTCATGGAGAGCATGGCTTATCAGCGACGCCTGGGTGAGGTGTCGGCCCGCGTCGCGGCGCTGCTGGAAAAAGTCCCCGCCCTCGACGGCGGCGAATCCGACGCGCTGCCTGAAAACGAGGATGCTCGATGATCCAGCTGGATATCACCATCATGGGCCAGCCGTATCGCCTGGTCTGCAAGGAGGACGAAGAGCGCGCGCTGCGCGAGGCGGCTGCCTTGTTGGACAAGAAGATGAACGTCATCCGCGACGCCGGCAAAGTCAAGGGCAACGACCGCATCGCCGTCATGGCGGCGCTGGGCATGGCGGCGCAACTGCTGTCGGTAAAAGCGCCGCAAGGTCCGTTGTCTGACATGTCCATCCTCGAAGTGCAGACCAAGATCGCGGCCATGCACAAAGTGCTGGATTCCGCCCTGACCCCGCAAGAAACCCTGTTTTAATTGGCGAAACTCCTTCCTTTGCGGCGGACAAGAGAGTAAACTTCGTTTCACCCTGCGGTGTTCGCGATTGCCATATATTCCTTGAACCATTTATGTGCACCGGTTGCGGAATTTTGTTCGATGGGCGTGAGCGTCGCTAGTCCGATGAACCCGAAATTGAACTAACTGTGACCACCTTGAACCGTTTGGTTCGGGATGCCGGCAAAGACGGCACAGGCGGGGTACTTATTCATTAAAAAACGGTTGTCAGCATGTGAGTGCGCAGCCGTTTTTTTTCGTCTGGAGAATGCTGATGCAATACTGGTTGATGAAGTCCGAGCCGGATGAAGTGAGTATCGACGACGTCATGGCGTCGAAGAACCAGACCACGCCGTGGTTCGGCGTGCGCAACTACCAGGCGCGCAATTTCATGCGCGACCAGATGCAGGACGGGGACGGAGTGCTGTTCTATCACTCCAGCTGCCCCGAGCCGGGCATCGCCGGGCTGGCGGTCATCGTCGGCGGTCCATATCCGGATGCGACCCAGTTCGACGCCAAGAGCAAATACTACGACCCCAAGGCGACGCAGGAGCAGCCGCGCTGGATCTCGGTCGATGTGAAGGGTACGCGGAAGACGCGCCTGCTGCCGCTGGCGGAGCTGCGCACCATTCCGGCGCTGGAGGACATGGTGGTGCTGCAGAAGGGCAGCCGGCTGTCGATCACGCCGGTGACGGCCGCCCAGTGGAAAACTATCGCGAAGTTGTTGAAGTAAGAATCGGCGCGCGGCCCTTCTGCTTGACCTTATACGCCCACACCAGCATCACGATGGCGGCGACCACCATCGGCAGCGACAGCACCTGGCCGGAGGTGATCGGCATGCCGAGCACCGTGGTTTCCCAGTCCGGAGTGCGGAAGTACTCGGTGAAGAATCGCGCGCAGCCGTACAGCAGCGTGTAGAAGGCACCGACCGCCAGGCGCGGACGCTCCTTGCGCGCATACAGCCACAGGATCGCGAACACCAGCAGGCCATCGATCAGCAGCTGGTAGATCGGCGACGGATGGCGCAGCCCTTGCAGGAACACCGGGTCCGGCAGCAGCGGGTAGCGCGTGTCCGGCCACATCATGGCCCAAGGCAGCGATTGATCGCCGGCGACGCGGCCCGGCAGTTCGGCGTTGATGAAGTTCCCCAGGCGGCCGGCCGCATAACCCAGCGGCACCAGCGGCGCGATGAAGTCGTACACGTCGAGCAGGTTGCGGCCCGACTTGCGCGCCCACAGCGCCATCGCGATCAGCACGCCGATGAAGCCGCCGTGGAAGGACATGCCGCCATGCCAGACCTTGAGGATCTCGATCGGGTCGGAAAAATATTTGACCGGTTCGTAGAACAGCACTTCGCCCATGCGGCCGCCGATCACCACCCCCAGCATCCCGTAGAACAGCATGTCGTCCAGGTCTTCCTTCTTCCACAGCTGCGCGGCGATGTGCGGCTGCTTGATGCGCACCCGCCCCAGCGTGATGAACATCGCGAAGGCGAGCACGTACATCAGGCCATACCAGTGGATCGCGACCGGTCCCAGTTGCAGGGCGATCGGGTCGGGCATCGGGTGTATCAGCATAGGGCGGTTTTCCTTAATTCTTTTCTTAATAAATCCAAAAAGCCGCGCAGCACCGGCGAGGCGTTGTCGCGGCGCCAGGCCAGGCCGGTTTCGACCAGCGGGGTGACGTCCGCCAACGCCCGGTATTCTACCCCGGGCCGCATCAGGTTGGACACCGACTGCGGCACCAGCGCCATCCCCATCCCGGCCGAGACCAGGCCGACGATGGTTTGCATCTGGATCGCCTGCTGGCCGATCTCCGGCGTGACGCCGGCTTCGCGGAACACCGACAGGATGGCGTCGTACAGCGCCGGCGAGATCGCGCGCGGGAAGATGATCAGCGGCAGGGCCGGCAGCGCGGCCAGCGACAGCTTGCCCTTCTTCTTCAGCGCCGGCAGGTCGGCCGGCAGGGCCAGCATCAGCGGCTCGCTCAGCACCGGCAGATAGTCCAGTTCCAGCCTGGCCTTGTCGGGCAGCGGCGGGATCAGCAGGCCGGCGTCGATGCGGCTGTGCAGCAGGTCGTCCAGTTGCAGGTCGGAGGTGGCCTCCTGCAGCGTGATCTGCACCTGCGGGTAGGCGGCGCGGTAGGCGCGCAGGAACGGCGGCAGCACGCTGTAGTCGGCCGAGGAGACGAAGGCCAGCGTCAGGCGTCCGACTTCGCCGCCGGCGGCGCGGCGCACCAGCTGCGGCAGCTCCTGCGCCTGCGCCAGCATGCGCCGCGCTTCGGGCAGCAGCGCCAGGCCGGCCGGGGTCAGCGCGACGCCGCGCCGGTTGCGTTCGAACAGCGCGGCACCCAGCAGTTCCTCCAGCGCCTGGATGGTCTGCGACAGCGGCGGTTGCGTCATGTGCAGGCGCAGCGCGGCCTTGCCGAAGTGGAGTTCTTCGGCGACGGTGACGAAGTAGCGCAGCTGTCGCAGTTCCATATGGTTTACTGTTGGATTATTGGTCTGTGATATTTTATACGACTCACAGCAATGCGAATCATATATTTGACAGCGGGCCTTGGCCGCCGCAAACTCTCATGCTAAGCCAGCGGAATTAAGCTAGCCTTATCATCAGGAGAAACATCATGCCGCAATACCGTTCACGCACCACCACCCACGGCCGCAACATGGCCGGCGCCCGCGCCCTGTGGCGCGCCACAGGCATGAAGGACGGCGACTTCGACAAGCCGATCGTCGCAGTGGTCAACTCGTTCACTCAGTTTGTGCCGGGACACGTGCACCTGAAGGACCTGGGCCAGCTGGTCGCACGCGAGATCGAAAAGGCCGGCGGCGTCGCCAAGGAATTCAACACCATCGCGGTCGACGACGGCATCGCCATGGGCCACGGCGGCATGCTGTATTCGCTGCCGTCGCGCGACCTGATCGCCGACTCGGTCGAGTACATGGTCAACGCGCACTGCGCCGACGCCATGGTCTGCATCTCCAACTGCGACAAGATCACGCCGGGCATGCTGATGGCCGCGATGCGCCTCAACATCCCGGTGGTGTTCATCTCCGGCGGCCCGATGGAGGCCGGCAAGGTGCTGAAGGTGGTCGACGGCAAGCAGAAGATCATCAAGCTCGATCTGGTCGACGCCATGATCAAGGCCGGCGACCAGACCGTCAGCGACGCCGATGTGGCCGAGATCGAGCGTTCCGCCTGTCCGACCTGCGGTTCCTGTTCCGGCATGTTCACCGCGAACTCGATGAACTGCCTGACCGAGGCGCTGGGCCTGGCCTTGCCGGGCAACGGCACCGTGCTCGCCACCCACTCCGACCGCGAACAGCTGTTCCTGCGCGCCGGCCGCCTGATCGTCGAACTGGCCAAGCGCCACTACGAGCAGGACGACTACTCGGTGCTGCCGCGCTCCATCGCCACCAAGGCGGCGTTCGAGAACGCGATGGCGCTGGACGTCTCGATGGGCGGCTCGACCAACACCGTGCTGCACATGCTGGCCGCCGCGCACGAAGCCGGCGTCGATTTCACCATGGCCGACATCGACCGCATCTCGCGCAAGGTGCCGTGCCTGTGCAAGGTGGCGCCGATGACCGACAAGTACCACATCGAGGACGTGCACCGCGCCGGCGGCATCATCGCGATCCTGGGCGAACTGGCGCGCGCCGGCTTGCTGGACACTTCGCTGCCGACCATCCACGCGCCGACCATGGCCGATGCGATCGAACGCAACGACATCAAGCGCAGCGACGATCCGGCGGTGCACCAGCTGTTCCGCGCCGCGCCGGGCGGCGTGCCGACCCAGACCGCGTTCTCGCAGTCGGAACGCTTCGCGGCGCTGGACCTGGACCGCAGCACCGGCTGCATCCGCGACAAGGCGCACGCCTATTCGCAGGACGGCGGACTGGCGGTCTTGTATGGCAACCTGGCGGTCAACGGCTGCATCGTCAAGACGGCCGGCGTGGATGAAAGCATTTTGAAATTCAGCGGCAAGGCGCGTGTGTTCGAGAGCCAGGACGCGGCGGTCGAAGCGATCCTGGGCGACACCGTGCATGAGGGCGACGTGGTCATCATCCGCTACGAAGGTCCGAAAGGCGGTCCGGGCATGCAGGAGATGCTGTATCCGACCTCGTACATCAAGTCCAAGGGCCTGGGCAAGGCATGCGCGCTGTTCACCGACGGCCGCTTCTCGGGCGGTTCGTCGGGCCTGGTGATCGGCCACGCCTCGCCGGAAGCGGCGGAAGGCGGCGCGATCGGCCTGGTGGAAGAGGGCGACATGATCGACATCGACATCCCGAACCGCAGCATCAACCTGCGCATCAGCGACGCCGATCTGGCGGCGCGGCGCGGCGCGATGGAAGCCAAGGGTGCCGACGCATGGCAGCCGGTCAACCGCGACCGCTACGTCTCGCAAGCGCTGCAAGCCTACGCCGCGCTGACCACTTCCGCCGATCGCGGCGCGGTGCGCGACCTGTCGCAGCTGAAGCGCTAAGTCACTATGCTCCCGCGCCGTCCCGGGCGGGAGTTATTTCTTCTTGTCGAAGCTCTGCTTGACGCGGGCCTGGCGGCGTTTTTCGTCTTCGTTGTGGGCCTTGCGCTTGTCGAGGCCGAACATCGGTTCGAGGTATTCGAACCACAGGAAGGCGAACGCCATCAGTCCGACGATCCACCACCACGACAGCTCGGCGAACTTCCAGACCTCAAAATAACGCAGCGCGCACAGCGCCACGATCAACAGGATAATCGGCATGACGTCCTCCTTTTCTTCCGCCATCTTACAAACAAAATGGCTTTACGGGGAGCAATATTCTGCTCTCGGTCAACCTTTGGCGTTGTGATGCGTTAGAATTCTTGGTGGAATGAAGAAGCACTTACCTGGAGAACACAATGAAACGCAATTTGATGATGGTTGGGATGGTTGTGGCAACGGCGTTCGCTTCGCAAGCGGCGATGGCGGACGCGGGCATGGATCTGGCCAAGGCCAAGAACTGCATGGCTTGCCACGCGGTCGGCACCAAGCTGGTGGGTCCGGCGTACAAGGACGTCGCCGCCAAATACGCCGGCCAGAAGGATGCCGAGGCCAAGCTGGTCACCAAAGTGATCAAGGGCGGTTCCGGCACCTGGGGCGCGATCCCGATGCCAGCCAACCCGCAAGTCAACGAAGCGGAAGCCCAGACGCTGGTGAAATGGGTCCTGTCGCAGAAATGATTCGGTTTCACGCATAAAAAAAACGCGCCGTCGGCGTAATGCCGTTCAGTTAAGGAGATTTTTTTAATACGCGAACGTCATATTTTCTAGGTCTGCCCTTGACGGCCCGGTCGAAGCTTCGACCGGGCCGTTCTTCATTCAGAAGGCTAACCAACCTTTCGCGCAAATGAACCATCGATGCCGGTAGCTT
>NZ_JAADJT010000014.1 GCF_011090165.1 Duganella aceris | reverse complement strand
GGATCGCCGGCCGGCGCCTGCACGCTGGCCTGGGCCGGATTGATCAACTCGCGGCGGCGGCGGGCGATGCGATGGCAACGGGCGACGCGGCGGCGGCGGGCGACGCGGCGGCGGCGGGCGAGGCGGCGGCGGCGGCGGCGGCGGGCGCCACGGTGGCAGTTGGTGACGCGGCGGCGGCGGGTGACGCGATGGCTGCTGGTGGCGCGGCGGCGGCGGACGCCCCGATGGCAACGGGCGATGCGGCGGCGGCGGGTGCGGGGGCGGAGCCGGGGGCGAGGTAGGCGTCGCGCGGGGCGGCGGGCTTGGGGGCGTCGCTCATCTCAGCCTTCCAGCAGCTTGGCTGCTACTTGTTGCGGCGTCAGGCCGTTGCTGGCGGCGGCGAGTTGGCGTTCGCGTTCGAGGTTGCGCTCCAGTTGCTGCTTGCCCGGCAGGTACTGCTTCGGCCAGGCCACCGCCGTGTAGCCGATGCGTGCGGCTTCGACGAGCGTCCACGCTGGATTTGCCAGGTGTGGCCGCCCCACGGCGCACAGATCGGCGCGGCCGGCGGCGATGATGCCGTTGGCGTGGTCGGCTTCGAAGATCGAGCCGACCGCGATGGTGCCGATGCCGGCTTCGTTGCGCACCCGGTCCGCGAACGGGGTCTGGAACATGCGGCCGTATATCGGTTTTTCCTGCTTGCTGACCTGGCCCGACGAGCAGTCGATCATGTCGGCGCCGGCCGCTTTGAACAATCGCGCGATCCGCACCGCGTCGTCCGGCGTGATGCCGCCTTCGACCCAGTCGTGCGCGGAAATGCGTACGCTCATCGGCTTGTGTGCCGGCCAGGCGGCGCGCATGGCGGCGAACACGCGCAGCGGATAGCGGCAGCGGTTTTCCAGGCTGCCGCCGTATTCGTCGTGGCGCTGGTTGGTCAGCGGCGAGATGAAGGACGACAGCAGGTAGCCGTGTGCGCAGTGCAGTTCGAGCCAGTCGAAGCCGGCGGCGTCGGCGGCCAGCGTGGCGCGGACGAAGTCGGATTGAATGCGGTCCATGTCGGCCGCGCTCATCTCGCGGGCGGTTTGCGATATGTTTTCAAGGTATTGCTGCGGCGAGGCGGAGAGCAGCGGCCAGTTGCCGTCGTTGAGCGGCTGGTCGATGCCGTCCCACATGACGCGCGTGGAGCCTTTGGCGCCGGCGTGGCCCAGTTGCAGGGCGATGCCGGCGTCGGTGTGGTTGTGGACAAAGTCGACGATACGCTTCCAGGCTTGCGTGTGCCCGGGCGTGTACATGCCGGGACAGGCCGGCGTGATGCGGGCGTCGGCGGAGACGCAGGTCATCTCGGCGAAGACCATGGCGGCGCCGCCCATGGCGCGGGCGCCCAGGTGGGCCAGATGGTAGTCGCCCACCGTGCCGTCGACCGCGCTGTATTGGGCCATCGGCGAAACCAAAATGCGGTTTTTCAGCGTGAGGCCACGGACTTTGAATGGTGTGAACATCGGCGGCACCGGCGCGCCGGATCCGGCGGCGGCCTGGCCGGATGGCGGCTGGGCGGGCGCGGCCAGGCCGGCCTGTTCGAAGGCGCGGGTGGCGAACCATGTTTCGTAGTCGGCGACGTAAGCGGCGTCGCGCAGGCGCAGGTTTTCGTGCGACAGGCGCTGGCTGCGCGTCAGCATCGAGTAGGCGAACTGCGGCGCTTCCATCGCCGTGTAGCGGTCGACGTTCTCGAACCATTCCATCGAATTGCGCGCCGCGCTTTGCAGCTTCACCACCTCCACCGCGCGCAGCGATTCGTAGCTGGCCAGCGCTGCTTCGGCGCCGGCGTTCGCGCCGAAGCAGCGCGCCAGTTCGATCGCGTCCTCCAGCGCCAGCTTGGTGCCGGAGCCGATCGAATAATGCGCGCTGTGCGCGGCGTCGCCCATCAACACCACCGGTACGGCGCCGTTCCAATGCACCCACTTGCCGCAGACGATGCGCGGGAACTTGATCCACATGCCGGAGCCGCGCAGGTGCGCCGAATTCGACATCAGCGCATGCCCGTCCAACTGGTCCGCGAACAGACGTTCGCAATATGCGATCGCCTGCTCCGGCTCCATCTCCTCCAGGCCCGCCGCGCGCCACACCGACTCCGGCGTCTCGACGATGAAGGTCGAGGTGTCGGCGTCGTACTGGTAGATGTGCGCCTGGAACCAGCCGTGCTCCGTCTGTTTGAAGGCGAAGGTGAAGGCGTCGAACTTCTTGCGCGTGCCCAGCCACACGAAGCGGCATTGGCGCGCTTCGATCTGCGGCTGGTAGCTATCCGCATAGCGGCTGCGGGTGCGGCTGTTCAAGCCGTCCGAGGCGATCACCAGATCGGCGTTGTAGCGCGCGGCGAGCTCCTGGTCGTCCAGCACCTCGGTTTCGAACACCAGCGATACGCCCAGCTCTTCGCAGCGCGCCTGCAGGATGTTCAGCAGCCGCTTGCGGCCGATGCCGCAGAAGCCGTGGCCGCCGGACGTGATCTTCTCCCCTTTGAAGAAGACGTCGATATCGTCCCAGTGGTTGAACGATTCCAGGATCGCGCGTGCGCTCGGCTCGTCGGCGTTCATCAGGTTGCCCAGCGTCTGGTCGGAAAACACCACGCCCCAGCCGAAGGTGTCGTAGGGGCGATTGCGCTCCACCACCGTGATCCGGTGGGACGGGTTTTGCTTCTTCATCAGCAGGCTGAAATACAGGCCCGCCGGGCCGCCGCCTATGCATACGATATTCATTCGATTTTCATTCATGACGCAGTTTAAAACGTTGCAGCTTGCCGGTTTCGGTGCGCGGCAGCGCGCTCGGGAACTTGACCGAGCGCGGATATTTGTAGGGCGCGATCTGCCCTTTGACGAATTCCTGCAATTCCGATGCCAGGCCGGGCGACGCTTCGAATTCAGGCTTCAGCACCACATGCGCCTCCACGATCTGACCGCGCTCTTCGTCCGGCTTGCCGATCACGCCGCACTCCGCCACCGCCGGATGGCGCAGCAGCGCGTCTTCCACTTCCGGCCCGGCGATGTTGTAGCCGGCCGAGATGATCATGTCGTCGGTGCGCGAGCGGTAGTAAAAATAACCGTCGGCGTCCATCTCGTAGGCGTCGCCGGTCAGGTTCCAGCCGTTCAGCACATAATCGCGCTGGCGATCATCGGCCAGGTAGCGGCAGCCGGTCGGCCCCTTCACCGCCAGCCGCCCGATCACGCCCGGCCCCACCGGCCGCCCTTCCTGGTCGAGGATGCAGGCCTGGTAGCCCGGCACCGGTTTGCCGGTCGCGCCGGGCCGCACCTGCTCGTCCGCCGCCGAGATGAAGATGTGCAGCAGCTCGGTCGCGCCTATGCCGTCGATCATCGTCAGGCCGGTGGCCTGGCGCCAGCTCTCGCGCGTCGCCAGCGGCAGCGCTTCGCCGGCCGACACGGATTTCTTCAGGCTGGCCAGGTCGAAGCGGTCGGCCAGCGCCGCCATCTGACGATAGAAGGTCGGCGCAGTAAAGCACACTGTGGCGCGGTACGTCTCTATCGCTTTCAGCAGAGTCTCGGGCGACAGCTTTTCCAGCAGCACGGCGGTGGCCCCCACCCGCAACGGAAACAGCAGCAGGCCGCCGAGGCCGAAGGTAAAGGCCAGCGGCGGCGTGCCGATGAAGATGTCGTCGCGCTGCGTGCGCAACACCGAGCGCGGGAAGCAGTCGCAGATCGCCATCACGTCGCGATGGAAATGCATCGTGCCCTTGGGGATGCCGGTGGTGCCGGAGGTGAAACTGATCAGGCAGATGTCGTCCGCCGCCGTGTCGACCGCCGCGTATTGCGCCGGCTGCGCCGCCATCAGCGCCTCCAGCGAGCCGGGACCGCCGTCGGCGCCGAAGTACAGCGTGCGGGCGCGCGCGGCCTCGGGCAGCGCGGCCAGGTCCAGCTCCGCGCGCAAGCCGTCGGCGCACAGCACGGCGTCGACCTGCGCCTTGTCGGCGATCACGCCCAGTTCGCGCGCGCGCAGCAGCGGCATGGTCGGCAGCGCGATGCAGCCGGCCTTGATCACCGCCAGGATGCAGGCCGCCATCATCGGGTTGTTCGCGCCGCGCAGCAGCACGCGGTTGCCCGCTTCCAGTTTCAGTGTGCCGCGCAGGACGTGGGCGATGCGGTCGACTTGCGCCTGCAGCTCGACATAGGTCCAGCTCAGCTGCGCTCCCAGGATGGCGACACGCCCGCCGGCGCCGGCGGCGAGCGCTCCGCCCAGCAGCTCGGCCACGCAGTTGAGGCGCGGCGGGTACTGGAGCTCGGGCAGGTCGAAGCGCAATTCGGGCCACAGATCCACCGGCGGCAGGTGCGCCCGTGCGAAATGGTCGGTATAAGCACTGCCGGTCGGTCTGGTCATAGTCGCCCTGAAGTTGAAGGTCGGTCGTATCCACTGCTCACACAGCAGATACTTTAAACCTAAACTATCTCAACATCAAGCGCTAACGAATCACGCCGCCGCGCTGTCGCGCACCAGCGCCGCCTGATGGGCCACGGCGCGGGTCACATCGGCCAGCACCGCCTGCACCCCGTCGTTGGACAGACGTCCGGGGCCGAAGCTCTTCAGCGCGGCGGCGGCGCCCTGCAGGCCGAGGGTGATGCAGCCGGCGTGCAGGCGGTCGATGCGCAGCTGCGCCTCCTGCTGCTCGCCCCTGCCCAGCATCAGTTCCAGGTCGCCGGCGGCGGCGGCCAGCTGGTTCTGGAAGCCGCTCAGGTACACCAGCAGCCGTTCGGCGTTGATGCCCAGCCGGCGCAGCGTGAGCGCGGGCTCCTCGGCCAGGTGCTCATGGCTGTCTGCGGCCTGGTCGAGGAAATTGGCCAGGTGGATCCGCACCTGCTCCGCCTGGAACGGTTTGACGATGTAGCCGGCCACGCCGGAGTTGGTGGCCTCGGTCACGGTATCCTTGTCGGTGGCCGAAGTGACCAGCACGAAGGGCATGCCGCTGAATTCCGGGGAAGCCTTCATCCGCTGCAGCAGCTCCATGCCCGACAGGCGCGGCATGCGCAGGTCGCAAAAGCAGATCGCCGGCCGCAAGCCGCCCTCCAGCTGCCGCCACGCATCCGCACCGTCTTCCGCTTCCACGATGTCGAACTTGCCGCAGCTGTCGATCAAATGCATCAACACCATGCGCGAGACGACGTCGTCGTCCACCACCAGTACTTTCATGTGACTCCCTGTGCCATTGACAACTACCTTAGCGACTATTCAGCGCGACTTCAGTACGGCACGTTTGCATCGATCTTACATTATAAACACGACAGCAGCGTCCAGGACAACAGATTGCGAATCGGATCGCACCTCAGGCGGAGCTGAGCGCGGCCACTTGCGCCAGCAAACGGCGCAGCAGCGGCATGGCGGCGGTCAATTGCGTCCAGTTGGCGTGGTCGGCCTCCAGTTCCAGATCGCCGCACAGCGCCTGCAGCTCCTGCTGCTCCAGGTAGCCGGCGCTGCCCTTCATGCCGTGCAGCAGACGGCTGGCGACCTCGCCGTCCCGCTGCGCCAGCGCGTGTTCCAGATCCGCGAGCCGCAGCGGCGCGTCCTGGTTGAAGGCGGCGCGCAAGCGGGCTTTCAGATCGCCAGCCCCGCCGCTGTGCTGCGCCAGGCGGGCCGGCTCCAACCCGGCCGGGGCCACGCCGAACAGCGCGTCCAGCTCCGGCGTGCCGTGCGCCGGATTGGTGCGCGGCTCCATGCGCGGCAGGCGGAAGCCGCGCTGCAGCTGGCGTTCGATGGCGCGGCTCAGCTGGAAGTGCAGCTTGTCCTCGTCGATCGGCTTGGTGAGGAAATCGTCCATGCCGGAGGCCAGATAGCGGCTGCGGTCCTCCTCGCTGGCGTTGGCGGTCAGCGCGATGATCATCAGCTCCTGGTCGCGCACCGGCGCCGCCTCGGTGCCGCCGGAGCGGATCATGCGGGTGGCGCTGGCGCCGTCCATCTCCGGCATGCGGCCGTCCATCAGGATCAAGTCGTAGCGGGTCAGCGAGCAGGCCTTGACCGCCAGCGCGCCGTTGGCGGCGATGTCGACCTTGTGCCCCAGGTCCTCCAGCATCATGCGGATGATGATCTGGTTGGTCGGGAAGTCCTCGGCGCACAACACCTTCAGCTGGTGGCTGTGCGGCTCGCGCGGCACGTGCGGCACCAGCGGCGGCGCCACGCCGTTCGCCAGCGGCACCTCGAAGATGAAGGTGCTGCCCTGCCCGGGGGTGCTGACGGCGCTGATGTCGCCGCCCATCAGCTCCACCAGCTGGCGGCAGATCGCCAGTCCCAGGCCGGTGCCGCCGTAGCGGCGGGTGGTCGAGGCGTCGGCCTGTTCGAACTGCTGGAACAGGCGCGGGATCGCGTCGGCTTCGATGCCGATGCCGGTGTCGGCGACGGTGAAGCGGATGCGGTTTAGCGCGCCGTCGTGCGGCACGCGCTCGACGCGCATGCGCACCTCGCCCAGCTGGGTGAACTTGAAGGCGTTGCCGACCAGGTTGACCAGCACCTGCCGCAGGCGGGTCGGGTCGCCGACTACGAATTGCGGCAATTCCTCGCCGAATTCCAGCCTGAAGCCGACGCTGTGGGCGGCGGCCTGCTCCTCGAACAGGCTGACCACGTTTTCCACCGCCGCCGACAACGAGAAGTCGATGTTCTCGATCGACAGCTTGCCGGCTTCGATCTTGGAGAAGTCCAGCAGGTCGTTGATGATCGACAGCAGCGACTGGGCGTTGGCTTGGCCGCGCAGGATCTGCTCGCGAGTGGTCTCGGCCAGCCGCGCGTCGCGCAGCGCGAAGCCCAGCATGCCGATCACGCCGGCCAGCGGGGTGCGCATCTCGTGGCTCATATTGGCCAGGAACTCGGATTTCTGCCGGGTCGCGTCCTCCGCCTTGCGCTTGGCCAGACGCAGGCGTTCCTCGTTGTCGCGCAGGGCGCGGTTGGCGCGCGCGTTTTCCAGTCCGGCGGCGGCGTGCGAGGCCAGCGTCTGCAGCATGTCCATGTGCACCTGCTGGTAGCAGTCGCGCTCCTTGCTTTGCACGCACAGCAGGCCGACCACCTTGTCGCCGACCACCAGCGGCGCGTACATCATCGAATGCACGATGCCGGAGGTGGCGCTGTCTTCACGGATGTAGGGCGCCGCCTGGTCCGGCACGCCGTCGTCCAGGTGGTAGTGGCGGTACTCGGATTCGAAGTCGTTGATGAGAATGGGCTTGCGCCGCGTCAGGCACCATACGGCCAGCTGGTTGGGCTGGTCCAGCCGGCGCTGGTAGGGGAAGGCGCGCACCCCGCCCTCGATCGCGAACGGGAAGTCGATCACGCCCTCCTCCTCGCGCAGGAAGCCGATGCCGAAGATCTGCGCGTCCATCAGGTGGTGCACGTGGCGGTACAGCGCGCGCATGGTGGTTTCCATGTCCAGCGTGGCGCTCATCTCGCGACTCAGTTCGCTCAGCACCGAGATGTTGCGGTGCGCCTGTTCCACCTGCGCCGTCTGCCGCTCGGCATCGATGCGGCGCTGCTCGGCCTCGGCGCGCTGCGCCTCCGCCTCCAGCCGGCGCTGTTCCAGTTCCTGCTTCTGCTGTTGCAGCTGCTGGTTCTTGTGTTCGACTTCCGCCGTGCGCGAGCCGACCAGCTGTTCCAGCCGCTGCTGCTGGCGGCGCAGGCGGCGCACCCGCACGTGATAGGCGGCGTAGCCGCAGCCCAGCGCCAGCAGCGCCATCAGGCTGCGGAACCACCAGGTCTTCCAGAACGGCGGCCGGATGGTGATCTCCAGCGTGGCCGGGTTGTCGTTCCAGATGCCGTCCTTGTTGGCGGCCTTGACGCGGAACACGTAGGTGCCCGCGTCCAGATTGGTGTAGGTGGCGAAGCGCTTGCTGGAATCGGTCACCACCCAGTCCTGGTCGAAGCCCTGCAACTGGTAGGCGAAGCGGTTGCGCTGCGGCGCGGCGTAGTGCAGCGCCGCGAACTCCAGCGAGAACATCGAGTCGGCCTCCAGCAGCGTCAGCGCGGCGGTGTGTTCGATCGCGGTCTTCAGCACCTGCGGGTGGTCGCCCTGCCCCGGCTGCAGCGACTTGTTGAAGATCTGGAAATCGGTGATGGCCACGGCCGGCGCCACGCTGTTCTCGCGCACCTCCGGCGGCGAGAACGCGGTGATGCCGTTGAAACCGCCGAAGTACAGCGTGCCGTCCGGCGTGCGCAGCGCGGCGCCGTCGAAGTAGGCGCCTTCGATGGTGCCGTCGGCGCCGCCGTAGTTGCGCACCGCTCCCGTCTCGACGTTCAGGCGCGACAGGCCGCTGTTGGTGCTCAGCCACAGGTTGCCCGCGTCGTCGGGCAGGATGGCGGCGATGGCGTCGTCGGCGATGCCGTCCTTGCGCAGGTAGCGGCGGAAGCGCACGGCGCCGTCGGCCGCGATCTCCATCCTGTTCAGTCCCGCCGCCGTGCCGACCCAGATCGCGCCCTGCGCGTCCTCGTACAGGTAGTGCACCTCGTCGTGACTGAGGCTGGACGGATCGGCCGCGTCGCGGCGGAAGTGGCGGAACTTGCCGGTCTTGCGGTCCAGCAGATCGAGGCCGTTGAAGGTGCCGATCCACAGCCGGCCCTTGCGGTCTTCAAGTATCGGCCGCACCACGTTGTCGGCCAGGCTGCCGCTGTCGGACGGATCGTGGCGGAAGGTGCGCGTCTCCATCGTCTGCGGGTCGAGCCGGTGCAGGCCGCCGCGCGAGGCGATCCACAGCACCCCGGCGCGGTCGCCGACGATGTTGCGGATGGTGTCGCTGGCCGGATCGCCGCGCACGAAGGACAAGGCGCGGATCGCGCCGGTGGCCAGGTTCAGGTGGTTGATGCCGGCGCGCCCGCCGATCCACAGGTTGCCGCCCTTGTCGCGCCACACGGCGCTGACCTGGTCGTCGCTCAGGCTGTTGGCGCTGAGCGGATCGTGGCGCCATATCCGGCTCTCGCCGCTGAGCGGATCGTACAGATTCAGCCCGCCGCTGCTGCCCAGCCACAGCCTGCCGCGGCCGTCCGGAACGATGGCGCGGATCTTGTTGTCCGACAGCGGATTGGGCGCGTCCGCCTGGCGCACGATGCGCGCGAAGCCGCCGCTGCCCATGTCGACCCGGCTGACGCCGTCGTTCCAGGTGCCGACCCAGAAGGTGCCGACGCGGTCGCGGAACAGCGCCGAGATCTGGTTGTCCGCCACGCTGTGGGCGTCGCTGAACTGATGGCGGTACTGCACCAGCCGGTTCTCCGCCGGCAGCCAGCGGAACAAGCCGTCGGCCAGCGAGCCGACCCACACCTGATTGTCGGCGTCCTGGTACAAGGTGGTGATGCTGACGCCGGGCTTCAGCCCTTCGCGCGCGCCGAGTCGGCGGCGTTGCGGTTCGGCGCCCTGCAGGCGCCACTGCTCCAGTCCGACCATGGTGCCGACCCACAGCGTCTGCGCGCTGTCGACCTGCAGCGCGACCACCGCGTTGGACTTGCCGTCGGCGGCGGCGTCGATGGTGTAGTGCTGGAAGCTGGAAGCGCCCGGCGCCAGCATGTCCAGGCCGGTGGCGGTGCCGACCCACAGCCGGCCGGCGGCGTCGCGCGCCAGCGCGTTGACCTGGTCGTTGGCCAGGCTGCCGGCATCGGCCGGGTCGTTGTGCCAGCTGGTGAAACGCTTGCCGGCCGGGTCGAAGTGATGCAGGCCGTCGGCGCTGGCCACCCACAAGCCGCCGGCGCCGTCGTCGGCGATGGCGCGCACGTGGCGGTTGCCGTTGCCGCGCTGGCTGGATTCGGCCGGCAGGAAATGGGTGAAGCTCCTGGTGCCGGGTTCGTAGCGATCCAGGCCGCCGTCGGTGCCGACCCACAGCTGGCCGGCGCGGTCCAGGTGCAGCACCCGCACCCAGTTGTCGCCCAGGCTGCGCGGGTCGGAGACGGCGCTTTTATAGGTGGTGGTGCGGTAGCCGTCGAAGCGGGTCAGGCCGGCCTGGGTGCCTAGCCAGATGAAACCCTGACGGTCCTGGGCGATGGCCAGCACCGACTCCTGCGCCAGTCCGTGTTCGACGCTGAGCTGCTCGAAACGCAGCGTGCGCGGCGGCGCGCCGGCCCATGCGGCGGCCATGCCGAGCCCCCACAACAGCAGGGCCGGCAGCAGTAGTCGGCGGCAAAGGCGTCTTGAAAACAGCAAGCGAGACCCGTTATGTCAGGATTCGAAGAAGGCCAGCACGTCGTCCTTTCGGGCCTGCGTATCGCGCTGCCCGAGTCGGATCAATTCACAAGTATACGTCGATTCGAATAATAGATAGGAAGCGAGCGCGGCGCCGCGCGTTTCGGTGGCGCCGATGCCCGACAACATGGTGCGGATCGGCGCCGGCAGGCTGCCGATGTGGCGCGTGGCGATGTCGTCCAGGCGCTCGGACGGCGCGATCACCAGCAGCTGGATCGGCTTGAGCGGGGTCTTCTCCAGGTACTCCGGCGGCAGCATCGACAGCGTCTTGTTGACCCGTTCCAGCCGCTCGATGTCGACCGCCAGGCCGTCGAGGAAGATCGACGACATCGCGTGGCCGGCGATCTGCGCCACGCTCGGATAGCGCGCCGCGCTTTTCTCGGCGGCGCTGCGCGGCGGTTCGGTCAGGCGGCCGGCGCCGACCACCAGCACCTTGGAGGCGCCGAGGTGGATCGCCGGCGAGATCGGCGCCAGCTGGCGCATCGAACCGTCGCCGCAGTATTCGCGGTGGCCGCCCATGTACAGCGGCGTGGCCGGGAAGATGAACGGGATCGCCGACGACGCCAACAGGTGCTCGACGCCGATCTGGTCCTGCAGCGCGACGCGCTGCATGCGGACCCACGGCGCGATGTCGGCGGCGGTCTGGTAGAAGGTCAGGTGGTTGCCGCCGCTGTAGGACGAAGCGGTGACGGCCAGCGCGTGCAGCAGGCCTTCGGACAGCACGGCGTCGAGCCGGGGCAGGTCGAGCATGCGGTGCAGCAGGCCGACCAGCGGCGTGTTGTCCAGCAGCGACGCCGGCGGCGCGGCGCGCCATTTGCGCAGCAGCCAGCCGAACGACAGCAGCGACAGCCAGCGCGCGCCGGAGCGGATCACGCCCAGCGAGTCGGCGCGGTAGACCTGTTCGACTTCGATGTTCTGCCAGACGTCGAGCAGCTTTTGCACGCCCTCGCCGAAGTTGTCGGCGCGGCAGGCCAGCGCGGTGGCGTTGATGGCGCCGGCCGAGGTGCCGCAGATGATGTCGAAGGGATTGCGCGCGGGCGGCCAGCCGGCCTCCCACAAGATCTGCGAAATCGCCTGCAGCACGCCGACCTGATAGGCCGCGCGGGCTCCGCCTCCCGTCAGGATTAATCCTGTTTTCTTTTGAATTCCCATTGAAGAAGATTAGCAGGGTCCATGCCGTTTGGGGAGAGATTCTGGTGGACCGGCAATATTCAACTTAAGAAACATTCTTCCCGACGCGGGCGGCGCCGAAGCCGCCGAAAGCTTGCTCGCCGCCGCCGAAGCCGAACCAGTGTTCCTTGCGGGTCAGATAGCTGAGATAAAACGCCAGCAACGGCAACAACAAGCCGCACAGGACGCCGAACACCAGATGGATGCCGACATTGGTGATGTGCAGCTTCAGCAGGAAAATACGGGCGCCGGCCGTGCCCATGATATGCATCAGATAGATCGGCATCGACGCCTGCCCCAGCAGCTCGACCATGCGCAGCATGCCGCCCTCCGGCAGCAGACGCGCCAGTTGCAGCACCAGCAAACTGCCGAGGAAGGCCGCGCTCAGCGCCGACGGCGCGCGGTAAGTGCCGACCCGGCTGGCGACGAAAATGGCGATCGTCAGTCCGATGGCGGTCATCAGCAAGCCGCGCGGATTGGCCATGCGCTCCACGATCTCTTTCAGATACGGTCCGAGGAACACGCCGGCGGTGTAGAAAATGAAGAAGTTCATCGCCACGCCGATGATGGCGACCGGCCCCGTCATGTACAGGCCGACCGGATAGGCGGCCAGGGCGAAGATGCCCAGCTTGAGCCGATCCGCCGTGGTCACCCACGCGAACACATGGCACAGCATGATCGCGTAGAGAAACCAGAACTGGAACACCGGCATCCACAGGATGGACAACAACTGCTGCAAGGTGAACGAATGATTGGTCGTGCCCTGCATCGACAGTTGTATCGTGCCCTGGATCAGCGACCATAGCAGATAGGGGTAGACGATGCTGGGTATCTTACTTTTCAAAAAATTTGGCCGCGACAATCCCTTGGCCGCGTTCATGCCGGCGAGTATGAAGAACAACGGCATGTGGAAGGTATAGATCGCGAAGTCGGAAAACACCAGGGCGTCCATGCCACGGACCATGCCGCCGTCCATCAGGCCGCGCAGCATGTGCCCGTACACCACCAGTACGATGCCGATGCCACGCGCCGTATCCCATAATCGCTCTCTCATGCCACGCCCGTTCCAAATTAATTAAGCCTACCCAACGGCGCTCAAGAAGAAGATTTTTCCAGCTGCCCACCCTGCTTGAAGCCGAAACGCCCGAACGCCTGCTCGCCGCCGGCGAAACCAAACCAGCGTTCGATGCCGAGGCGGTAGGCGCAGTAAAAGAATATCGTCGGCAGCAGCAGCGCGAACACCACGCCCGCCACCAGGTGCAGCGGAAAGTTGGTGGTGTGGAACACTTTAATCAGGACCATGCGCACGACGGCGCCGCAAAGCATATGCACCAGATAGATCGGCATCGACGCCAATCCCAGCAGCGCGATGATGCGCATCGGCCCGGCATCCGGCAGCAGATAGGCCAGTTGCAGGACCAACAGGATACCAAGCACCGCCGCGCCGAGCGCCGACGGGTCGGTGTAGCCGCCCAACTGGCCGGCGACGTAGATCGCCGCCGCCAGCCCGGCCGCCGTCGCGGCCACGCCCAGCGGCGTGGCGCTGCGCGCGACCACGCCTTTGACGCGGTCGCTGAGCAGTATGCCAGCCGCGTAGAACACCATGAAAATCATGGGGTTGCCCAAGGCGGGAATCTGCGGGCGCAAATAAACGCCGATCGGATAAATCACCGCTGCAAACACCGCCAACCGAACCTTGTTCGGCCCCACCAGATACGCCAACACGACGCAGATGAACAGCGTGTGCAGGAACCAATAGTGAAATACCGGCTGCCACAGAATTTGCGCCAGCGCCGACAACGGCAAGGCGTTGTTGGCCGCCACAGGGGACAGCAACTGCATCACGCCATTGATAACCGACCACAGCAGGTAGGGGTAGACGATGGTCGGGATTTTACTTTTGATGAAGTTGTCTTTACCCAGGCTGCGCGCGGCGTTGATCCCGGCCAGCATGAAAAACAAGGGCATGTGGAAGGTATACAGCGCGAAGTCGGTAAACGCCAACGGATTGTTTTCGCCCGCCACATGTGCCGCAGTCAAACTGCGCATAATGTGCCCGAACACCACCAGAATAATACCGATCCCGCGGGCCTTGTCCCACAATCCTTCTCTCATCGCCTGCTCCCGCCAAATATCCAAACGCTATCCGGTCGAACCTTAGCAGGAAGATAAAATTATTACAACGATTTTTTTTGCAGTGCAGCGTAAATCCGTTCGGTCTGGGTGTCAGTCGCCCAACACCACGCCTTCGCGGCGCGGATCGGCGCCGCCGAACCACTGCGGCTTGCCGTCGACGACGCGGCGCTGGATGCCCTGCAGGCCGGAGTTCTGCTCGTACTCGCGGATGTCGTGGCCGCGCGCCTTCAGCTGGTCGACCACGGCGCGGCTGACGCGGCCCGCTTCCAGCTCGGTCGGGCCGTTGCGGCTGCCCAGGTTCGGCAGGCTGATGGCCTGCTGCACGTCGAGCTGCCAGTCCAGCGTACCGACCAGCACCTTGGCCACGTAGTTGATGATGGCCGAGCCGCCCGGCGAGCCGGTGGCCAGCACCAGCCGCTGCGTGCCCTTGTCGAACACCAGCGTCGGCGACATCGCGCTGCGCGGGCGCTTGCCGGCCTGGACCCGGTTGGCGATCGGGCCGTCGGCGTCGCGCGAGTCGAAGGAGAAGTCGGTCAGCTGGTTGTTGAGCATGAAGCCGTCGACCATCTGGCGCGCGCCGAAGGCGTCTTCCACCGAGGTGGTCATCGACAGGCCGCCGCCGAAGGCGTCCACCGCCACCAGGTGGGAGGTGGATGGCTTGTCGATCGCGGTGTCGGCGCCCCAGGCGACTTGCATGCTGTCCGGCGTGCCGTAGCGCGCGGTGCCCATCGACTGGTCGCCGATCAGTGCGGCGCGCCGTTTCAGGTAGCCCTTGTCCAGCATCGCGGCCACGCCCTTGCCGGGCAGCGGCACGAAGTCGGTGTCGGCGACGTAGCGGTTGCGGTCGGCGTAGGCCAGGCGGCCCGCTTCGCTGAACAGGTGGATGCCCTCGGCGGTCAGCTGGCCGTTGACCGGCTTGTACGGATCGATGTCCTTGACCTCCAGGATGCCCAGCATCTGCGCGATGGCGATGCCGCCCGACGACGGCGGCGGCGCGCCGCACACGGTCCAGGCCTTGTAGTCGCTGCAGATCGGCGCGCGTTCCTTGGCCTGGTAGCCGGCGATGTCGGCGGCGGTCAGCTTGCCGGGATTGGTCGGATGGCCGGCCACCTTGGCGGCGATGTCCCTGGCGATGCGGCCCTTGTAGAAGGCGTCGGCGCCGCCGTCGGCGATTTCATGCAGCGTGCGCGCCAGTTCGGGGTTTTTCAGGATGTAGCCGACCGGGCGCGGTTTGCCGTCGGCGTCGAAGAAGTAGGCCTTGGCGACCGGGTCGCGGGCCAGGTATTTGTCCCACGAGATCAGCGCGTTCAGGCGCGGGCTGACGGCGAAGCCGTTCTCCGCCAGCTTGATCGCGGGGCCGAACAGGGTTTTCCACGGCAGCCGGCCGTGTTGCTGGTGCGCCAGCTCCAGCATGCGCAGCACGCCGGGCGCGCCGACCGAGCGGCCGCCGATCACGCCGACTTCGCGCGACACCGGCTTGCCGTCGGTGTCCTGGAACAGGTGTTCGTCGGCCGACGCGGGCGCGGTTTCGCGGCCGTCGTAGGATTGCACGCGCTTGCCGTCGGCGTACATCAGGAAGGAGCCGCCGCCGATGCCGGACGATTGCGGCTCGACCAGCGTCAGCACCAGCTGGGTGGCGACGGCGGCGTCGATCGCGGCGCCGCCCTGCCTCAGCATCTCGTAGCCGGCCTGCGTGGCCAGCGGATTGGCGGCGGCGACCATGAATTTTTGCGCCGACTTGCCGGCTTTTTCCTTGTAGCCGGTGGCGATTTCCGGCGCGGCGTCCGGCGTGGTGCGTTGCGCGTAGGCCGGCGCGTGCGCGGCCCCGATGAGTGCGATGGCCGATGCGGCACCAAGCGCCAGGGTCTTCAAACGAATCATGGACTCTCCAAAAGTAAGGGCGCGCCGCCTGCGCCGCGCGCCCGATCACTTTTGCATCCTACACGAAATCGTCTAAACGGTTTACCTGCGGCATTTACTTAGGCTGCATGCGGATGGCGCCGTCGAGGCGGATGGTTTCGCCGTTCAGCATGCTGTTTTCGATGATGGCGCGGGCCAGTTGCGCGTACTCGTCCGGCTTGCCGAGGCGCGGCGGGAACGGCACCATGGCGCCGAGCGCGTCGCGCACCTCGGCCGGCATGCCCATCAACATCGGCGTCTCGAAAATGCCGGGGGCGATGGTCATGACGCGGATGGCGTTGCGCGACAGGTCGCGCGCCATCGGCAAGGTCAGGCCGACCACGGCGGCCTTGGAGGCGGCGTAGGCGGCCTGGCCGATCTGGCCGTCGTAGGCCGCGACCGAGGCGGTGTTGATGATGACGCCGCGTTCGCCGCTGGCGGTGGCCTGGGTTTTGCCGATGGCGTCGGCGGCCAGGCGGGCCATGTTGAAGGTGCCGATCAGGTTGATGTTGACGGTGCGCTGGAACAGTTCCAGCGGATGCGGGCCGTCCTTGCCGACGGTCTTGGCGGCCGGCGCGACGCCGGCGCAGTTGATGAGGCCGCGCAGCGTGCCGAGCGCGGTGGCGGCGTCCACCACGGCCTGGCCGTCGGCTTCCGAGGTCACGTCGCACTTGACGAACACCGCTTGCAGTTCGGCGGCCAGCGCCTGGCCGGCGTCGACCTGAAGGTCGGCCAGCACCACTTTGCCGCCGGCCGCCGCCAGCATGCGCGCGGTCGCCGCGCCCAGACCGGACGCGCCGCCGGTCACGATGAATACCTGGTCTTGAATTTGCATGTCTGTCCCCGTTCTTTTGTTTGACGTTTACGTAAACGTCACCCAGTGTAAAGGATGTCGTCAGTTCCGGCAACCTGCCCTACCAGGCGAGCATGCGCGGGCCGATGGCGGCGCCGAGGGCGGTGGGGGCCAGCATGCCGAGTAGATACCAGAAGCCGACAAATACCGGGCTGAGCTCCGGACAATGCAGGCAGTACACCACGGCGGCGGCCGCGCCCGCCGCGAAGCCGGCCGCCGCGCCAGCCAGCCGCAGCCGGGTCGGCGCCAGGCCGCGCATCGTGTGCAGCGCGGCGACGAAGATCGGCAGCGACAGCGTGGCGATCAGCAGCGGGCAGTAGCGCCAGGTGCGGCCCCAGAACAGCTCGGCGCGCGCGTCGGGCGCCGCTTGCAGCAGCAGGACCGTCGCCGCGCACCACAGCACCAGCACCGGTCCGCCCAGCCACAGCGGCAGGCCACCGAGGCGCGCGCCGGGCCGGCACAGGCGTTGCACCGCCAGCCAGCCGGCCCAGGCCAGGGCGGCGGAAAACGCCAGCTTGGTCCAGAACGCCGGCAGCAGCACTTCGCCCGCCAGGTTCGGGTGCAGGCCCAGCAGCAGCCACATCAACAGCGCGCTGGCCAGCAGGCCGGCCGACAGCGGCAGCAGCGTGACGCGCGCCGGCCGCGCGGCGAGGCGGACGTCGGGGCCGCTGGATAACATCGTGATCAAGTCGTCTGTCTTCATGTCGCATCTCTCAGGGTAGTCGCCAGTGCTTTCAAGCCGCGGTGCACCGATACCTTGACCGCCGCCTCCGACATGTCCAGCATGCCGGCCGCCTCGCGCACCGACAGGCCGTCCAGCTTGGTGTGGATGATGGCGTCGCGCTGCTTGTCCGGCAGCGTGGCCAGCAGCTTGGCCAGGTCGCGCCGCGCTTCGCCCGCTTCCGCGTCGGCGCTGGAGAACAGCGCGCTCTCGCCGGCCGGCACGTCGTCCAGCGGGTCGTGCAGGCTGTCGCGCCGGGCGTGGCGGCGCAGCCAGTCGATCAGCTTGTACCGGGCGATGGCGTAGATCCACGCCGTCAGCGGCACGCCGGTGTCGTAGCTCAGCCGCTGGTTGTGGATCGCCAGCAGCGATTCCTGCACCAGGTCCTCCACCTCGTCCGGCCAGCGATGCAGGCGGCGCCGCAGAAAGGCGCGCAAATGCGTCGCCGTCGCCTGCAGGAAGCGGCGATAAGCCAGGGCGTCGCCCTCCACGCCCTGCAGGAACAATGCGTGCAGGCGCAATTCGGTGTTGCGTAAAAGATCCACCTCGGGTATTCGCTGCATCGGCTTCATAAGTTACAGCAGTAAAAAAATAAATTATTTTGCAGTCCCGCTGTAACCAATCCATGGCGCGCCGCGAACTCACTGTCACGCTCATCGAAAGGCAGGCAATGAACTCCATCCGCATCATCACACATCCGCTCTGGCTGCGCCTCACGCATTGGCTGAACGCCATCGCCGTGGTGCTGCTGGTGATGAGCGGGTGGCGCATCTACAACGCTACCCGCTTTCTCGACTTCGCCATCCCGCGCGACATCACGCTGGGCGGTTGGCTCGGCGGCGCGCTGCAGTGGCATTTCGCGGCGATGTGGCTGCTGGTCGCCAACGGGGTGCTGTACCTGCTGATCAACCTGTTCTCGGGCCGGCTGCGGCGGCGCTTTTTCCCGCTGTCGCCGCGCCAGGTGTTGCGGGACCTGGCCGCCGCGTTGAAAGGCAAGCTGGCCCACGACGATTTGAGCCACTACAACGGCGTGCAGCGGCTGGCCTATCTGTTCGTCATGCTCGACAGCGTGCTGCTGGTGCTGTCCGGGCTGGTGCTGTGGAAGTCGGTGCAGTTCCCGCTGCTGCGCGAGCTGATGGGCGGCTACGAGGCGGCGCGGCGCGTGCATTTCTTCGCCATGGCCGGCTTGTGCGCCTTCATCGTGGTTCACGTGGTGATGGTGGCGCTGGTGCCGCGCACGCTGCTGGCCATGCTGCGCGGCCGTTAGTCACAAGGATAAATCGAGATGAAACTATTCAAACCACGCGATATCGTCATTCCCGCCGAGGGCGCCGCCATGCTGGCGGATGCGATCGGCCGCATCGCCCAGCCGTCGCGCCGGGCCTTTTTGCAGCGCAGCCTGACGCTGGGCGGCCTGACGCTGCTGACCGGCTGCGCCACCGACGACCAGGACAGCATCGAGCAGGCGCTGAGCGGCATCTCGCGCTTCAACGATCGGGTCCAGGCGGCGCTGTTCGATCCGACGCGCCTGGCGCCGACCTATGACGAGGCGATGATCACCCGGCCCTTCCCGTTCAACGCCTACTACGGCGAAGAGGACATCCGCGAAGTCGACGGCGACGATTGGCGCCTGGAGTTGAGCGGCTTGATGGCCGACCGCAAGCCGTGGACGCTGGCGCAATTGCGCGCCCTGCCGCAGCAGTCGCAGATCACGCGGCATATCTGCGTCGAGGGCTGGAGCGCGATCGGCAAATGGGGCGGCGTGCCGTTCGCGCATTTCCTGCGCCACGTCGGCGCCGACCTGAGCGCGAAATACGTCGGCTTCAAATGCGCCGACGATTATTTCACCAGCATCGACATGGCGACCGCCTTGCATCCGCAGACGCTGATGGCGCTGAGCTACGACGACCAGCCGCTGCCGCCGCGCTATGGCTTTCCGATGAAGCTGCGCATGCCGACCAAGCTGGGTTACAAGAATCCGAAACACATCCAGGCCATTTTCGTGACCAATACCTACCCTGGCGGCTATTGGGAAGACCAGGGGTATAACTGGTTCGGTGGAAGTTGATCCACCGCGCCGTGTCCACCGCAGTACCAACGTTGTTTAACTTCACCCTCAAAGGAACCATCATGAACAAAATCACCACCGCTCTGATCGCCGCATGCCTGTCGATGTCCAGCGCCGTCTACGCCCAGGACGCCATGAAGAAAGACGACATGGCCAAGGATGCCATGGCCAAGGACGGCATGAAAAAGGAGGCCATGAAAAAGCCCGCGCATCAGGACAAAATGGCCAAGGATGAAATGAAGAAAGATGAGATGAAGAAGGACAAGATGGCCAAGGACGAGATGAAGAAGGACGCCATGGCCAAGGATGAAATGAAGAAGTAAGCGGAAGGCGGGGTCAGTTCCGGCATCGTGCCACGGGCTCTGCCGTAGCGTCAGCTACGGCAGAGCCCGTGGCACGATGCCGGAACTGACCCCGCCTTAGCACTGGATCCAGCTGCCGGTGCGGTTGCACAGCTTGCCGCCCGGCGTGATCAGCGTGTTGCCGACCGAACTGTTGTAGCGCGCGCCGCCGGGGCCGAAGCAGCCGGCCACGTCGCAGCCGGTGGCCGGGATCGGCGCGCCGGGCGGTTGCATCAGGGTTTCGATCGGGATCGACGGCGGCATCGCCGGCATGCCGACCTGCGGCGCCCGCGTGACCTTGGGCATCGGCTGGATAATTTGCGTCACCGCGCGACGCGGCATCGGCACCCGCGCCGGCGCGGTGCGGCATGGCTCGACGGCCAGCCGCTTGCCGTCCGCGCTCAAGGTGCAGACCGGTAGCTTGGCGTAATCCTGCGCCGACGCGGCCGGCTTCTGCGCCCAGGCAGACGCGCACCACAGCGCGCCGAGCAGCAGCGCGGCGGTCAATGCGGCTGGTTTGACGATTCTCATGGCGTTCCCTCCCCCTTATTAATAGCACGTCTGGCGCGCAAGGGAAGCACCGCAGGCGCTCGCCGGTCTATTGGGCCGGCGGCGGCGCCGGTTGCGGTGGCGGCGGCGCATCCGCCGGCGCCATCATCGACGCCGGCGGCGCCGGCGCGGTGAGCGCGGCCGCCGGCGCCGTCACCGCCAGCCAGCCGGTGGCCGGCAGCAGCGGCACCAGCAGCAGCGCGACGATGTTGATGATCTTGATCAGCGGGTTGACCGCCGGCCCGGCCGTGTCCTTGTACGGGTCGCCGACGGTGTCGCCGGTGACGGCCGCCTTGTGCGCGTCCGAGCCCTTGCCGCCGAAGTGGCCGTCTTCGATGTATTTCTTGGCGTTGTCCCAGGCGCCGCCGCCGGTGGTCATCGAGATCGCGACGAACAGGCCGGTGACGATGGTGCCCATCAACATGCCGCCCAGCGCGGCCGCGCCCAGCAGCATGCCGACCACGATCGGCACCACCACCGGCAGCAGCGACGGCACGATCATTTCCTTGATCGCGGACGCGGTCAGCATGTCGACCGCCTTGTCGTATTCCGGCTTGCCGCTGCCGTCCATGATGCCCTTGATGTCGCGGAACTGGCGCCGCACTTCGACCACCACCGCGCCCGCCGCGCGCCCCACCGCTTCCATCGCCATCGCGGCGAACAGGTAGGGGATCAGGCCGCCGATGATCAGGCCGACGATCACCATCGGGTTCGACAGATCAAACGTGATGCTGCGCCCGGCCGACTCCAGCGCGTGGGTGTAGTCGGCGAACAGCACCAGCGCGGCCAGCCCGGCCGAGCCGATGGCGTAGCCCTTGGTGACCGCCTTGGTGGTGTTGCCCACCGCGTCCAGCGGGTCGGTGATGGCGCGCACCGAGTCCGGCATGCCGGCCATTTCGGCGATGCCGCCGGCGTTGTCGGTGATCGGGCCGTAGGCGTCCAGCGCCACCACGATGCCGGCCATCGACAGCATGGCGGTGGCGGCGATCGCCACCCCGTACAGCTGGCCCAGCTGGTAGGACACCAGGATCGCGGCGCATACCGCCAGCACCGGCCAGGCGGTCGCCTTCATCGATACGCCCAGGCCGGCGATGATGTTGGTGCCGTGGCCGGTGGTCGACGCTTCGGCGATGTGCTTGACCGGGTGGAAGTCGGTGCCGGTGTAGTATTCAGTGATGTAGACCATCAGCCCGGTCAGCACGATGCCGACCACGGTGCAGCCGATCATCTGGTAGCGCATGGCGTCGTCCGGCCACAGCTGCCAGGTGACGGCGACAAAGCCGAGCAGCGACAGCCCGGCGGCCCACCACAGCCCGGTGTACAGCGCGGACATGATCTTCTTGTCCGGCTTGGCCTTGACCATCGAGCAGCCGATGATGGAGGCGATGATGGACACCGCGCCCAGCAGCAGCGGATACACCACCGCCGTGGTGCCGGCGCCGCCCATCAGCAAGGCGCCCAGCAGCATGGTGGCGATCAAGGTCACGACATAGGTTTCGAACAGGTCGGCGGCCATGCCGGCGCAGTCGCCGACGTTGTCGCCGACGTTGTCGGCGATGACGGCCGGGTTGCGCGGGTCATCCTCGGGGATGCCGGCTTCGACCTTGCCCACCAGGTCGGCGCCGACGTCGGCGCCCTTGGTGAAGATGCCGCCGCCCAGCCGGGCGAAGATCGAGATCAGCGAGGCGCCGAACGCCAGCCCGATCAGCGGTTCGATCAGGTGGTGCAGGTCGGCGCCGCCGCCAGCCTGCGGCATGCCGGCGGTCAGGTACATATAGAACAGTACCACCCCCAGCAGCCCCAGCCCGACCACCAGCATGCCGGTGATGGCGCCGCCCTTGAAGGCGACGTCGAGCGCCTGGTTCATGCCCTTGGTGGCGGCCTGCGCGGTGCGCACGTTGGCGCGCACCGAGACGTTCATGCCGATGAAGCCGCAGGCGCCCGACAGCACGGCGCCGATCAGGAAGCCGAGCGCGGTCTTCAGGTCCAGCAGCACGGCGATGAGAATCAGCAGCACCACGCCGACCAGGCCGATGGTGCGGTACTGGCGCGCCAGGTAGGCGGCGGCGCCTTGTTGAATCGCGAGCGCGATTTCCTGCATGCGCGGATTGCCCGCGTCCTGTCGCAATATCCAGCTGCGCGACCATAATCCATAAACCACGGCGATAACGCCGCAACCGACCGCTAACCATAGACTGGCTGCCATAGTGTCCCCTTTATTGTTATTGATCAAGCCTACAAACCACACTTCAGAAAGCCGCCCCTTGTGGGAACGGCCCGCTAACCTGCGAACTGCAAAACTTCAAAAACGGGATGGCATCCAGCGAAAAAAAAGCGGACCCTCGGTCCGCTCTACTGTAACGCTTATTTCGCCAGCGCGGCAAACGCGCTGTCGCGAATTTGCTCCACGGGGCCGACGCCTTCGATGCGGCGGTACTGCGGCGCGGCCGGGTCGCCCGATTGCGCCCAGGTGTTGTAATAACCCAGCAGTACTTCGGTTTGGTTGTGGTACACGTCCAGACGCTTCTTGACGGTTTCCGCCTTGTCGTCGTCGCGCTGCACCAGGTCTTCGCCGGTGACGTCGTCCTTGCCGTCCACTTTCGGCGGGTTGAACTTGACGTGGTAGACGCGGCCCGAACCCGGATGGCAGCGGCGGCCGTCCATGCGTTCGATGATCGATTCGTCCGGCACGGCGATTTCCAGCACGTAGTCGACGCTGATGCCGCCGTCCTTCATGGCGTCGGCCTGCGCGACGGTGCGCGGGAAGCCGTCGAACAGGTAGCCGTTGGCGCAGTCCGGCTGGGTCAGGCGGTCCTTGACCAAGCCGATCATGATGTCGTCCGACACCAGCCCGCCGGCGTCCATCACTTTTTTGGCGGCGATGCCCAATTCCGTACCCGCCTTGATCGCGGCGCGCAGCATGTCGCCGGTCGAGATTTGCGGGATATTGTATTTTTCTTTGATGAAATTAGCCTGGGTGCCCTTGCCGGCTCCTGGTGCTCCTAAAAGAATAAGACGCATGAAAAATTCCTAAAACAGATATGGGGGTTAGTGTTGGATAGTGTTGGATCGTACGAAACTTACCACAAAACGCACTCCGAACGCCAATTTGTGACATGCCGGAGAGATATACCGTATGAATATCGCACTTATGTATTCGTTATATCAGTTGTAACTGACTTGTGGCTGACGTGTCATTGATGCACATCAATAGTGCAGCCGGACGCGGGCCAGGTCTTCCGGCGTGTCGACGCCGGCGGCCGGGGCCGAGTCGGTGACGTGGACGGCGATCGGGAAACCATGCCACAGCACCCGCAACTGCTCCAGCGCTTCGATGGATTCGAGCGGCGAGACTTCCAGCGCCGGGTAGGCTTGCAGGAAGTCGTTGCGGTAGGCGTACAGTCCGATGTGACGGAGCGGTACGTAGGCGGCCGGCAGCGCCGCTTTGGATTGCGCGAACGCGTCGCGGTGCCAGGGGATGGTGGCGCGCGAGAAGTACAGCGCCCTGCCCGCCTTGTCCAGCACCACCTTGACCACGTTGGGGTTGAAGGCGTCGGCGGCGTCGTGCAGCGGGTGGGCGCAGGTCGACATCGGCACGTCGGCGTTGATGCGCTCGGCGGCCGCGCGCAGCAGCGCCGGGTCGATCAGCGGTTCGTCGCCCTGCAGGTTGACCACCACGGCGTCGGCCGGCAGGTTCAGCGCGCGCGCCACTTCGGCGATGCGGTCGGTGCCGGACGGGTGGTCGGCGCGGGTCATGCTGACCTCGACGCCGTGCGCGGCGCAGGCGGCGCGGATGTCCTCGTGGTCGGTGGCGACGATGACGCGGGCGGCGCCGGCTTCGGCGGCGCGCTCGGCCACCCGCACCACCATCGGCTTGCCGCCGAGGTCGGCCAGGGGCTTGTTCGGCAGCCGGGTCGAGGCCAGGCGGGCCGGGATGATGACGATGAAGGTCACGGGCTTAGTCCGCCTTGTCCTGCAAGGTGCGCGCTTCGTCGGCCCACATGATGGGGATGCCGTCGCGGATCGGATAGGCCAGGCGGTCGCCTTTGCAGATCATCTCCTGGGCTTTTTTATCGTACTCAAGGGGGCCTTTGCAGACCGGGCATACCAGGATATCAAGCAATCGAGCGTCCACGACATTTCTCCACAATTTGTTCGGCCAGCGTGCCGTCGAGGCGCGCCGTCACCGGGACCACCCATAGGCGCGGGTCGTCTCTGAGTTCTTCAATTTGCGCACATTTTACTGCATCCTTCTCGGTCATCAAGATCAGATCCGCGTCGAGGCCGTCGAAGGGGCGGTCGCGGAAGTCGTGATGGTCGGGCAGCGGCAGCTCGGCGATGCGCAGGCCGGCCGCTTTCAGCATGCCGAAAAAGCGCGCCGGGTTGCCGATGCCGGCGGCGGCGGCCAGGCGCAGCCCGGGTTCGGCGGCGAGGTCGGCCAGCGCGCGGCGCTGGGTGCGGTCGCGCAGCTGCTCGGCGTGCTCCCCCGCCAGCGTCATCTGGATCGCTGGCTGTGCGGCAGAGGGGGTCAGACCCCGTACGGGGTCTGACCCCGCCGTGGCGGGGTGGACGGCGCGCACCAGCTGCTCGGTCAATTGCGGCGCGTTGATGACGGTGAAGTCGCGGCGGCGGCTCACCGGTTCGCGCAGCGGGCCGGCCGGCAGCAGCCAGCCATTGCCGGCGCCTCGGCCGTCGAACAGGATGATTTCAATGTCGCGTTGCAGCGCGTAGTGCTGCAGGCCGTCGTCGGTCAGCAGGATGTCGACCTCGGGATGGGCGGCCAGCAAGGCGCGGCCGGTGGCGGCGCGGTCGCGGCCCACCATCACCGGGCAGCCGGTGCGTTGCCGGATCAGCAGCGGTTCGTCGCCCACTTCGGCCGGCGTCGAGCCGGCCAGCACCGGGCGGGCGCCGTCGGCGTCGCTGCCGTGGCCGCGCGAGATCACGCCCGGCGTCATGCCGGCCGCTTGCAAGGCTTGCACCAGCCAGATCGTCAGCGGGGTCTTGCCGGTGCCGCCGATGTAGATATTGCCCACCACTACCACCGGCACCGGCAGCCGCGCCGAGCGCAGCACGCCGGCGCGGTACAGCGCGGCGCGCGTGGCGCTCAGCAGGCGGAACAGCAGCGACACCGGCCACAGCGCGCACGCCAGCGGGCCGCGCCGCAGCCAGTTGCGCGTCAGCGTCGTTTCGAGCGCCGACGCCCCGCCCGGCAGCTTATTTGCCGCCACCGGTTTGCGCTGCGAAGGTGAGTTTTTCATAGCCGGCGATGCGCGCCGCTTCCATCACGTTGATCACCATCTGGTGCATCGCGAACTGGTCGGCGTTGACGATCACCACCGGCGACTTGCCGGCCGCGCCGCCCTTGTCGGCGGCGTTGCGCATCGATTGCGCGAAGCCGGCCACGTCGCGGAACGAGACCGGTTCGTTGTTGATGGTGTAGTTGCCCTTGGCGTCGACCGTGACGTTCAGCTCGAACGGCTTGTCGGTGGCTTTTTGCGCGTCGGCGGTCGGCAGCGTGATCTGCAGCTCGGTGAACTTGCTGTAGGTCGTGGTCACCATCAGGAAAATCAAAATCACCAGCAGCACGTCGATGAACGGGATCAGGTTGATCTCGGGATCCTCGCGATGCCGGCCTTTGCGGAAATTCATGCGGTGTCCTTACTTGCGCTTGCTGTGCACGACGTCGACGAATTTCACCGCCTGCTGTTCCATGTCGATCACGAAGCTGTCGACCAGGGCTCGGAAGTGGCGGTAGAACACCAGCGTCGGCATGGCGATCGCGAGGCCGAAGCCGGTGTTGTACAGCGCGACCGAGATGCCGTGCGCCAGTTGCGCCGGGTTGGCGCCGCTGGCATTCTGCGAGCCGAAGATCTCGATCATGCCGACCACCGTGCCGAACAGGCCCATCAGCGGGGCCAGCGTGGCGATGGTGCCGAGCGTGGTCAGGAAGCGTTCCAGCGTGTGGGCGACGCCGTTGCCGGCCTCTTCGATCGACTCCTTCATCACGTCGCGCGGGGCGTCGATGTTGCGCAGCGCCGACGACAGCACCACGCCCAGCGGCGAGCTGTGCTCCAGCTTGTCGATGATGTCGGGGGTGATGTTGCCGCCGCGGTAGACCTGCACCACTTCGTCGAGCAACTTCTTCGGCAGGATCTTGCCGCGACGCAGATACAGCAAGCGTTCGATGATCAGGGCTGTTGCGACGATCGATGCGACCAGCAACAACCAGATGGGCCAACCTGCGGCTTGGAAAATGGCGAGCAAAACGAACTCCTGTATCAATATGAAGACCCGAAGGCGCAATGTATCTTGTTGGGCGGCACTCGGCAAGTGGCGCCGCTGTGGAGTTCTGCACATTTTCTGTGGACAATGATGTGCGCAAGCGTCCCCTGCTCCGGGCAAGTCATTGATTCATATGGGAATAATTTCAAAGCTCAAAAATAGCGCAGGCGTTCGAGAAAACCGGCGAAATACTGAGCAAAAGTTGTGCCAACTTATGCCCATATTCTGTTGATAAGATTGTGCGCAAGGCACGGCGTGCTGGTCCAGGTGCTTGATTGTTAAGGAGTTTCTTGTCGTGAGTAAAAATGGGGCAGGACGGCGATTTCGCTGTCTGACCGATAACTTATGCGGCCGCAGCGCCCTGCTGCTGTAGTTCTGCACAAAAATTGTGGATAAGATTGTTAGCAAGGGGGACGGGTGCGGGTGAAGTCGTTGATTTTTAACGGAATTTTTCCCATGCGCAAAAAGAACGCAGCGTAGTCGCGCTTAAAACAGCGTTTTTGGGCTGTGAACTTCTGCACACTTAATGTGGATAAGATTGTGCGCAACGCCTTCCACATCGTGAAAGATCATTGATTTATAAGGGAATTTTTGCCTTGAGTAAAAAATTGGCAGGTCGCCATTTTTGCCTGAATTTCATAGGGTAAGGCGGGTTTTCCACAGCCCTGGGCGGGCGGCGATCGATTGCGTCCGGCTATCGATCTCCCGGCCTGACTTCTGCACACTTTGTGTGGATAAGATTGTTAGCAAGGCTGGATGGTCTTGCCGAAGTCCTTGATTTATATCAGCTTTGTTGCCATGCGTAAAAATGAAGCATACGGTTTTTTATCCCCAATTCAGGCGAACACGATGAGTTGGCATATGCTGGATGGATATCCAGCATCATGGCCGCAACGGGGACAAGTCCGGAGTTTTGCACAAATTCTGTGGATAAAAGTGTGCGCAATGGTCGTCGCCTTGACTTAAGTCGTTGATATATATCAATATACTGACTCTGCTCAAAAATTAGGCATGGTAAAAACACTAAGAAGAAATTAGCTATCGCTCACCAATCATCAAAAATACGCCGTTGCGCTCAGCCAGGCGCGCAGTCCGCGGTCGCGGTCCGACGTCGCGGCGCGGTGGCCGAGCTTCCAGGCCAGGCTGCTGCGGAATTGGACATGGGCCGGCAACGGGCATTCGAAGCTGAGGCCGATCGCGGCCAGCCGGCGCCGGTTGTCGTCGGCGCTGAACGGGGTGTGGTTGGTGCGGACCTGGCCGGCGTCGACAAAGGCGCCCAGCAGCGCCTCGCCGGTGCCGGCGCGGGGCATGGGCAGTGCGCGGCGCAGCGCCAGCGTCAGCAAGATGCCGGTGTCGGCCGGCGCTTCGCCCTGCGGGTAGCCGCGTACGCCGTCGGCGCCGCCCAGGGTGAACTTTTCCGAGGAGTCGAGGTTCTTGCGGGCGTATTGGCCGTTCAGTTGCGCCGAGGCCAGCCACGCCGTCGCCACCGGTACGCTGACGCTCATGGCGTAGCTCCATTTGGCGTAGTGGCCGTTGCTGCGGGCGGTCGCGGCGTCGGCCGCCAGCGCTTCCGGATGCTGGATCGCCAGCACGCCGCCGGTGTAGGCCAGCGAGAAGGCGTAGCTGCCGCCGCGCCAGCGCAGATTGCCGGACAGGCCCGCCGTGGCCAGGGTGATGGTCTTGTCGGATGCGGTCGACAGCGCGTCGACGTTGTCGTGCAGGGTTTTGCGGTCGGCGGCGATGCTGGCGGTCAGGCTCAGGTCGCGCGTCAGCAGCAGCGGGTGGTACGCGAACAGGCTGGCGATGCGGGCGTCGCCGTGGGCGTCCAGCGCCGCGAAGTCGCGGCCGAGGTGGTAGCGGCTCAAGGTCCAGGCGGCGCCGGCGACCAGGCCGCTGCCGCCCAGCGGCAGGCGGTAGCTCAGGCGGGTGTAGTACAGGCGCTGGTCGCTGCCCTGGAAGCGCGCGCTGAACTGGTCGCCCAGGTGCGCCGGGCTGTTCAGGGTGACGGCGCCGCCGGCCAGGTGGCGGCCGGTGTAGCGGTTGCCGTGGTTGTTGGCGCCCAACTCGCCTGATACCGCCGGCCCCGGCGACAGCGTCACCACCAGGTCGGTCAGGCCGACGCTGGCGCCCGGTTGCAGCGCGGCGTCTGCGCGCTCGATGCCGGGGCTGTCGTTGAGGGCGAGCAGCATGCGTTCGAGGTCGCTTTCGCGCGCCGGCAGGCCGGGTGCGATGCGTTCGGTGATGCTGCGGGCCTGGTTGGCCAAGGCTTGATCCGGGCTGGCCAGGATCACCGTGCCGATGCGGCCTTCCAGTACGGCGATTTCGACCTGGCCGTCGCTGATCGTTTGCGCCGGCAGGTAGGCGCGCGCCAGCAGGTAGCCGTGGTCGCGGTAGTGGCTGCCGATGCGGTTGGCGGCGGCTTGCAGGTCGGCCAGCGTCAGCCGGCGGCCGCGCCAGGGGACCAGCAGGCGCTCCAGTTGCGCCGGCGCGAAGGCCGTGGCGCCGCTGATGCGGAAGCCGGCGACGGCGATCGTGGTGTCGTCGGCCGGGCGCGACGACGGCGGCGTAGGCGCGCCCGGCGGCGGCGAAGGCGGTGACGGCGATGGCGTCGGCTGCGGGGGCTGCGGTGACGGCAATGGCGTCGGCTGCGGCTGCGGCGTCGGCTGCGGCGGTTGCGGCGGTTGCGATGGCGGCGGTGACAGCGATGGCGTCGGCTGCGGCGACGGCGGTGACGACGATGGCGGCGGCGCCACGTCAGGCGGGAGCGTGATCGGTGGTGCGGCGGGTGGCGGCAGGCGGGGGGCGGCGTCGGGGCGGCCCAGCTCGCGCACCACTTGGCCGGCGTCGGGGCGGGTTTGCGCTTGCGCGGACGGCGCGGTCGCTCCGGCGTGGGCCAGCACGGCCGCCAGTGCCAGCCGCCGTCTCATCGCAGCTGCGGTGTGCCGCGCCCTTCGTCGATGCGCCAGATGGTGCTGAAGTCGAAGCCGGTGAAGTTGGCCTTGCGCGTCATCTGCGCGCTTTGCAGCCCCTTGCCCCCGGCGCTGACGCGCAGGCCGGAACCGCTCACGTCCCAGTAGCTGTCGACCACGCCGGCGGCGTCGCCGCGTCCGACCAGGCCGCCGGATCCGGGGCCGGCGCCGACCTTGCCGCTGCTGTAGCTGGTGGCGACGCTGCCGTCGTTGTCGCCGACCAGCCCGCCGCTGGCGGCGGTGCGCCCGCTGACGTTGGCCTTGCTGTAGGAATTGGTGATCGCGCCGCCGGAGTAGCCGACCAGGCCGCCGGCCACGCCGTCGGCGCCGAGTCCGGCCACATTGCCCAGGCTGTAGGTGCGGTCCAGCCGGCCCTGCCCGTTGTAACCGACCAGGCCGCCGACGGCGCCGGCGCCGGTGCTGCTGACGTTGCCGCTGAAATAGGCGTCGTGGATGGTGCCGTAGGTATATTGCCCCACCAGGCCGCCGACCGCGCTGGTCCCATTGACGGTCGCGGTGCTGTGGACATGGTGCAGCTCGATGTAGCCGTCGGCGGCCACGCCCACCAGGCCGCCGACGTTGTAGGTGCCGGACACCGCGCCGCCGCTCCAGGCGTCGCTGACGGCGCCGCGGTCGATGTAGCCGACCAGCCCGCCCACCGCGTTGTAGCCGCTCACCCTGGCGCTGCTGTGCGAGGCGGCGATGCTGCCGCCCATCAGGCGCCCGACCAGGCCGCCGGTCATGCGGCCGGACGCGGCGTCGGTGGCGCTCACGCTGCCGGCGCTGCTGGCGTCGCTGAGCGTGCCGCCGTGTTCGCCGATCAGGCCGCCCACCTGGCCGACGCCGGACACGTTGGCGCTGCTGTGGACGTTGCCGACCTGGGCGCGGTTGAGCCCGACCAGCGCGCCCACCACGTCGCGGCCGGTGATGTCGCCGCCGGCCAGCCGCAGGTTGACCAAGCGGTTGTTGGCGCTACCGAACAGTCCGACCAAGTCGGTGTCGGGGCGGCGGATCCACAGATTGCTGATGCTGTGGTTCAAGCCGTCGAACTGGCCGGTGTAGGCGGCGACGACGCCGCTGCCCACCGGCGCGAAGCCGGCGCCGCCGTTCCAGCCCCGGGTCGCGCCGGCGTCGATGTCGCGGCCGAGCGCGTAGTCGCCGGCCAGGTTGGTGTTCATGGCCTGCAATTGGCGGACGTTGTTGACCAGCATCCACGCCGTCGCCGGGCCGCTGACGGCGGCGCTGAAATCGGTGGGCGCGGCGTAGCGCAGCGGGTTGTAGTACAGGTCGGCGCGCCCGCCGCCGCCGAGCGCGAGCTTGCCGCGCGCGCCGAAGCGGACGGTGCCGAGGCCGAGGCCGTTGTCGTCGGCGCGCAGCAGCACGCTGGCGCCGGCGTTGTTGCTCAGGCCGGCGTCGACCGTGATGTCGCGCCCGGCGCGCAGGGCCAGCGTGGTCGGCGCGCTCCAGGCCAGCGCGCCCTGGAGCGCGATGTCGCCGCGACCCGGCCAGGCGCCGCCGGTCTCGATCGTCACGTTGGTCGTGTTCAGGCTGGCCGCCAGCGCGCCGGCGGCGACGTTGCCGCCGGCGGCGGCGATGCGCAGATCGCCCGGCTGGGCCAGGGTCCAGGTGCCGGTGCGGCCGTCGGCGGCGGCGGTGCTGACCCGCGCCGTGGCGGCGATGCTCAGGTTGGCGGCCGAGGTCGTCACCGTTCCGCCGGGGCCGCCGTGCGGCGCCGACGCGTCCAAGCTGCCGCCGAGCTTGAGCGCGCCGCCCCATGGGTCGGCCGTCAGGCGGATCACGCCGGCCTGGTGGTCGATGGTGCGCGCCTCGATCACGCCGTCGTTGTTGACCACGGCGCGCGCCAGCAGGCCGGGCAAGGCGGCCGCGGCCAGCGTCACCGTGCCGCCGTCGGCGTTGAGCAGGCGCTGGTTGTCGACCAGCGCGCGGGCCGCGCCGCGGTCGATGTTGTAGCCGATCAGGCTGCCGTTGCCGAGGCTGACGGTGATCACGCCGCCGGCCGCCAGCAGCACCTCGCCGCCGCGCGCGGCGACGCTGCCTTCGTTGCGCACCTCGGTGCCCAGCAGCGCGATGTAGCCGCCGTCGGCGGCCGCCAGCTTGCCGCGGTTGGTGACGGCGGCGCGGCGGCCGGTGTCGCCGAAGCGGTATCGACCGGCCTGGAAATCGGCGTCGGACAGCGTGTTGCTGGAGGCGATCAGGCCGCCCACGTTGACCTGCGCCGTCGGTCCGAACAGAATGCCATTGGGGTTGGTGAGGAACACCTGGCCGTTGGCGCTCAGCTGGCCGAAGATGCGGCTGGCGTCCGGGCCGAGGATGCGGTTGAGCGCGATCGACGCGGTGGACGGCTGCTCGAAGCGCACGCTGGCGCCGGCGCCGATGTCGAAACTCTGCCAGTTCAGCGCCAGGTTCTGGCTGCTCTGCTTGATGTTCATCTGGCCGCCGGACTGGCCGATCTGCGCCGCGCCCGACTTGACCACGCCGCCGACCGGCAGCGCTGGCGGCGTGGCGGCGGCGGCGTCGTGGTGCCACAGCGTCAGCAGGACCAGCAGCAAGGCGCCACTGGCGGAAAGGGGCCGCATCGGCCGGTGGAGGTGGGTCATCGCGTGCTCCCGGATCGGGCGCCCCGTGTGTGCGCCGGTTCAAAAAGAGTAGCGCAGCCATACGGCGCCGCGTTTGCTTACTGTCACACGGCACTTGCTTAATTTGTGGATAACTTTGTGCGTAACTGGCGGTGGCCGGCCGGGGCGGCTGTCATCGCAGGAGTAATGCCTGGGCGAGGCACATATCGCGTAAATTTTTACGCTTTAAAATCAGTTATTTACCTATAATACTTACCGTTCCAGATGCTGTATGACCGCTGTGTGACCGAATTCACATAGTGTGGATAGTTTCTCTTATTGAAATCCATGAACTTCGACGACCGCAACGACACCGCTCCCGCTGCCGCGCCCGTGATCAGCGTTTCCGCGCTTAACCAGGCGGTGGCGCGGCTGCTGGAGCGCAGCTTTCCGCTGACCTGGATCTCGGGCGAGGTCTCCAACTTCACCAAGGCCAGTTCCGGCCATTGGTACTTCACGCTCAAGGACGACGCGGCCCAGGTGCGGGCGGTGATGTTCCGCGGCCGCGCGCAATACGCCAACTTCATCCCGCGCGAGGGCGACAAGGTCGAGGTGCGGGCGCTGGTGACGCTGTACGGCGCGCGCGGCGATTACCAGATCAACGTCGAGGCGATCCGCCGCGCGGGTGTCGGATCGTTGTTCGAGGCGTTCCAGCGCCTGAAGGAGAAGCTGGACGCCGCCGGCCTGTTCGCGCCGGAGCGCAAGCGCGCGCTGCCGATGTTCCCGCGCACCGTGGGCGTGGTCACCAGTCCGCAGGCGGCGGCATTGCGCGATGTGCTGACGGCGCTGAAGCGGCGCGCGCCGCATGTCAATGTGGTGCTGTATCCGACTCCGGTGCAGGGCCAGGGCGCGGCCGGCAAGATCGCGGCGGCCATCGATACGGCGTCGCTGCGCGCCGATTGCGAGGTGCTGATCGTGTGTCGCGGCGGCGGCAGTATCGAGGATTTGTGGTCGTTCAACGATGAGGAGGTGGCGTATGCGGTGGCCAATTGCCGCATGCCGGTGATTTCCGGCGTCGGCCATGAGACCGATTTCACGATCTGCGATTTCGCCGCCGATGTGCGGGCGGCGACGCCGACGGCGGCGGCGGAACTGGCGGTCACGCCGCGCGCCGACTGGCTCGGGTCCTTGCGCGCCGATGTGGTGGATATCCGGCGGGCGATGCGGCGCGCGGTCGGCGAGGCGTCGCAGACGCTGGATGGCTATTCGCGGCGCTTGCTCAATCCGGGGGCGCAGATCCGGCAGCAGCGCATGAAGCTGCAGGCGCTGTCGACGGCGATGATGCATGCCAACCGGGCGCCGTTGGCGCTGGCGCGGCATCAGCTGGATCGGCTCGGCGGACGGTTGGGGGCGCGCAAGCCGGATGTGACGGCGGCGCGCTCGGCGCTGGCGGGGCTGCAGCATCGGGCGGGCTTCAGCGTGGCGCGGCAGCTCGGGCAGCGGCGCGATGCGCTGGCGGCGTTGGCGTCGCAGCTGGAGTTGTTGAATCCGCAGCGGACCTTGGAGCGTGGGTATGCCATCGTCACCGACGATCAGGGGGCGATCGTGCGGGCGCCGGGGCAGTTGCGGGCGCGCAGTACGCTCAACTTGCGGCTGGCCGAGGGCGGCGCGCAGGTCGATGTGGAGGCGGTGCGGCCGGAGTCGGTGGGTTTTTAAAAGCGTCTTCAGTCAAAGGCGACGTCTTCGATCCGGTAGCGGTATTTGCGGCGTTCGGGCTCCGTCCAGCCGGGGCCGGGGACGACGTGGCGTTGCAGCATCGGCGGCACGGGGATGACGGTGCCGCCGTCGCAGTGCGGGGCGGACGGATACTGGTACGCCGGCGGCTGCGGCGGGACGGGCGCGGCGAGGTGCGCGGGCAGCGGCGCTTGCGGCGCGGCGGGTGCGGGCGTGGGCGGCGGGCTGGGTTCGCGGGCCGGGGCGGTCGGCTGGCGCGCGGCGAGGTCGATTTCCTTGCGGCGCTGGTAGGCCATCTTCCAGTTTTTCTCGCCCGGCATGCGGATCGAGAGGTCGTACCAGGCATTGCGCACGGTGTCGGTGAACTCGTTGGCGAAGCGGTTTGGGCTGGTGGGCCGGCCTCGGTACATCAGCCGGTCGCCTTCCACCCGGGCGTATTCGTGGTCGCCCCGGTAAGCCATGCGCACCCAGCTGCCGTCCGGCAGGAACAGCGATTTCCATTGGTAGCCGCGCGGCGCGGCGGGCGTGTTTTCGGCGCCGCCCTGCTTCATCGCGGCCAGCCAGTGGAGCACGGCGGTGTCGACCGCCTCGGCCGGATCGGCGGCGGCGCCGCTGTCGCGCAGGTAGTCCATCAGCGCGAGCAGGGTGTGGGGGGAGAGGTTAAAACTCGTTCTGGCGGACATACTGAAATTCCTCCTGAAATGTACTGAAAATCCCTGACTCCTACTGAGTTAGACCAGGCCAGTGGGATTCAGTTCCATTCAGTAGAATTCAGTAAAAATTTCAGTAGGTCTGCCAGAAGGAGAATATAGGGACACCCCGGGTAGATACTCCTCCGGCGCGGCAAAACAAGCTATAGTTGGCGCTCCCCGAACCAACGCTGCCGGCCCCGCCATCATGAAGACTCCAGCACTGATTTGCGCGCTTCTGGCCGTGCACGCCGCCGCCCACGCGGAGCGCGCCGACACCTTCAAGGAAACCAGGATCACTGCTCGCCACAGCGTCGCCGACCTGATCACCCGGGAGGTCAGGTTGACCGGGGATGTCGAACTGCGCCGCGGCACGCTGTTGATCAAGGCCGACAAGGGCGTGCTGACGGAAAACGCGCGCGGCTACCAGCACCTGGTGCTGAGCACGAACAAAGGCGGCAAACCGGTGTTCTTCCGCCAGAAACGCGACGGCGGCGGCGAGCAATGGATGGAAGGCGAAGCGCTGCGCGCCGAATACGACGGCGAGACCGAACTGCTCGACCTGATCCTGGACGCGAAGGCGCGGCGCAGCACCGGCGGCCAACTGACCGATGAAGTCAGCGGCGAACATATTTCCTACGTGGCGCGCGACGAGCGCTACGTGGTCAGCCAATTACCCGACAGCGGCCCAAGTGGCGACCGGGGCGGCGACCGGCGCGGCACCATGGTGTTGCAGCCGGTGCGCAAGGATCCGCTGCTGATGCCGGCCTCGTCCGCAGCCGCCGCCGCCGCATCGGCGCCCGGCCAATAACGGTCAGCCGGCCGACAGCATCGCCGACATGCCGATCAGCACCGGGTATTTTTCGGTGATGACGTAGGTCGGGATGTGCGACAGGTAATCCGAGAAACGGCCCTTCTGCTCGAAGCGGGCGCGGAAGCCGGAGCGTTCGAAGAACTCGCTCATCTTCAGCACCACCCGCCCGCCGATATAGATGCCGCCCTTGGCGCCCAGGGTCAGCGCGACGTTGCCCGCCACCGTGCCCAGCATCTCGCAAAACGCGACCAGGGTTTCCTCGCACACCGGGCACAGGCGATGCAGGCCGCGCTCCATGATCTCCGAGGTGTTCAGATTCTGCGGCTCGACTCGGGCGCGTTCGCACAAGGCGCGGTAGACCAGCACCAGGCCGATGCCCGACACCAGCCGCTCGCTCGACACGTGCTCGTGATAGCGGCGCGCGTAGCGCAGGATATCGATCTCGCGCTCGTTCATCGGCGCGAAGGTGCTGTGGCCGCCTTCGCTGTCGATGGCGATCCAGCGCTCGCCGGCCGGCACCAGCCCCGACACGCCGAGACCGGCGTCGGCGCCGACCAGGCCGATGGTGGCGTTGGCGCGCATCACGCCGCCGCCGATCTGGTGCTTGTGCTCGGCCGCCAGATACGGCAGCGAGCTGGCCAGCGCGGTGAAATCGTTGACCACCACCAGCGACTTCAGGCTGAACTGCGAGCACACCGCCTCCACCGAGAACGACCAGTGGTGGTTGGTCATGGTGACCCAGTCGCCGTCGATCGGGTTGGCGATGGCGATGCCGGCGTAGCGCGCCTGGTAGCCGCCGGCGGTCACCGTGGCCGGTTGCGACAGATACGCCACCAGCGCCGCGCCCAGCGTGGGATAGGTCGCGCAGTCGGCGACCCAGATCGCGTCGATCTGGTTGGGGGCGGTTTCCAGGCCGAAACTGGCGCTGGTGCCGCCGATGTCGGCCAGCAGGCGCGGGCCGTGCGCGAGGTGCGAAAACGATTCGCGTTTCATTGTCTCTTCCTACCTATTTCTTGTTATGGCTAGCGGCTTGATTATATGTCATGCGGGGAGGCACCGGATTTATGGTAACCTTCCGGCGAAAAGGTTTTCATAACATAATCATAAAGGAACCCGTCTTGGCAGATCTCCCCCACCCCGGCCCATCGACCCTGATGGACGTCGCACGCGAAGCGGGAGTGTCCCCCAGCACGGTTTCACGCATCCTCAACGGCACCGCCCGGGTCTCGGACGACAAGCGGCAGGCGGTGCTGGCGGCGATCGCGGAGATGAACTTCGCGCCCAACCAGATGGCGCAGGGCCTGAAAAAAGGCCGCTCGATGACCATCGGCATCGTGGTGCAGGACATCTCCTCGCCGTTCTTCGACGAAACGCTGCGCGGCGTCGACGACGGCCTGAAGGGCACCGGCTACGCCTCGGTGATCGTCAGCGGCCACTGGAACGCGGAAGAGGAAGCGGACCGCATCCGCCTGCTGCTGGCGCGCAAGGTCGACGGCATCATCCTGCTGTCGGGGCGGATGTCGGACCAGACCGTGCTGAATTTTTCCACCCAGCGCCCGATCGTCTCCACCGGGCGCGCGTTGCGCACCCGCAGCGCGCTCGGCTTCAAGATGGACAACGAACACGGCGCCTACCTGGCGGTGCACCATTTGATCGAGCTGGGCCACCGCCGCATCGCCTTCATCTCCGGCCCGTCCAACAACATCGACGCCATCGAGCGGCTGGCCGGCTACACCCGTGCGCTGGCCGAGGCCGGCATCGCGCTGGACCCGCAGCTGATCGTCGAGGGCAATTACCACGAGGCCAGCGGCATGCTGGCGATGAACCGGCTGTTCGACACCCACCAGCAATTCACCGCCGTGTTCGCGGCCAACGACCTGAGCGCCTACGGCGCGCGGCTGGCGCTGTACCGCAAGGGGATCCGGGTGCCGGACGACATCTCGCTGGTCGGCTTCGACGATTTGCCGGGCTCGTCGTACACGACGCCGCCGCTGACCACGATCCGCCAGCCGCTGTACGACATCGGCCGCATCGCCACCCATTCGCTGCTGTGCATCATCAACGGCGGCGAGACGCGCGGCGAGGTGCCGCCGCTGGAGCTGATCGTGCGGGAAACCACGCGCCGGGTGCGCTGAGCGGATTGCCCACACGGAAAGCTGGTCTTTTCTGCATGCTTGGCCTATCCGCTTTACAATGATGGACGTTTCAGCAAAAATCACCCGGTCTTAACACCCACCAAAAAGGAACAACAATGGAACATACCCTGCCACCCCTGCCGTACGCCATCGACGCCCTGGCGCCGGCCATCTCGCAAGAAACGCTGGAATACCACTACGGTAAGCACCACCAGACGTATGTCACCAACCTGAACAACCTGATCAAGGGCACCGAGTTCGAAGCGCTGACGCTGGAAGAGATCATCAAGAAGTCGTCCGGCGGCATCTTCAACAATTCGGCGCAGATCTGGAACCACACCTTCTACTGGAACAGCCTGACGCCGAACGGCAAGGGCGCGGCCGACGGCGCGCTGGCCGAGGCGATCAACGCCAAGTGGGGTTCGTTCGACAAGTTCAAGGAAGAGTTCACCAAATCGGCGGTCGGCAATTTCGGTTCGAGCTGGACCTGGCTGGTGAAAAAGGCCGACGGCACGCTGGACATCGTCAACACCTCGAACGCCGCCACCCCGCTGACCACCGACGCCAAGGCGCTGATCACCTGCGACCTGTGGGAACACGCGTACTACATCGACTACCGCAACGTGCGTCCTAAATACCTGGAGACCTTCTTCAAGCTGGCCAACTGGGACTTCGCGGCGGCCAACTTCGCCTGAATCATCTGAGCAGCATCCAGAAAGAAGCTTCCGCCCCCCGGCGCAGGCTTCTTTTTTTTATTTCGGTGTCAGTGCCGACATTCGGACACGAGCTCAACAACTAAGTTGTTGAGCTCGTGTCCGAATGTCGGCACTGACACCGCTTGAAGAAGGAGACAAGACCATGACCTACCACGCCTCGCCACACCGCTACGACACCATGCAGTTCCGCAGCTGCGGACGCAGCGGCCTGAAGCTGCCGCTGATGTCGCTCGGCATGTGGCACAACTTCGGCGACAGCAACAACCTCGCCTCGCAGCGCGACATGCTGCGCACCGCCTTCGACCTCGGCATCACCCACTTCGACCTGGCCAACAACTACGGCCCGCCGTACGGCTCGGCCGAGACCAATTTCGGCCATCTGTATCGGGAAGACTTCAAGCCCTACCGCGACGAGCTGATCATCTCGACCAAGGCCGGCTGGGACATGTGGCCCGGCCCCTACGGCCAGGGCGGCGGCTCGCGCAAGTATGTGCTGGCCAGCCTGGACCAGAGCCTGCAGCGCATGGGGCTGGACTACGTCGACATCTTCTACTCGCACCGCTTCGACCCGGACACGCCGCTGGAGGAAACCATGGGCGCGCTGGCGCACGCGGTGCAGCAGGGCAAGGCGCTGTATGTGGGCGTGTCGTCGTACTCGGCCGAGAAGACCGCCGAGGCGACCCGCCTGCTGAAGGAGTGGAAGGTGCCGTGCCTGATCCATCAGCCGTCCTACAATATGCTGAACCGCTGGATCGAGGAAGACGGCCTGCTCGACACGCTGGGCAAGGAAGGCATCGGCTGCATCACCTTCACCGCGCTGGCGCAGGGCATCCTGAGCGACAAATACCTGAACGGGATCCCGGCCGACGCGCGGGTCAACCGTCCCGGCGGCGGCTCGCTGCAACAAGCGCATCTGAGCCACGAGAACCTGGAGCGGGTGCGCGGCCTGAACGAAATCGCCAAACGCCGCGGCCAGACGCTGGCGCAGATGGCGCTGGCCTGGGTGCTGCGCGATCCGCGCGTCACCTCGACCCTGATCGGCGCCAGCAACAGCGCGCAGATCCGCGAGAACGTCGCCGCGCTGCAAAACCTGCACTTCAGCGCCGAGGAACTGGCCGCCATCGACGCCCAGGCCAAGGAAGGCGCGATTAACCTGTGGGCCGGCTCGTCGTCGCACCGCTGACGATGGACCGTTTCAACGCCATGCGGATTTTCACCCGCATCGTCGAGCTGGAGAGCTTCAGCAAGGCGGCCGAGGACATGCAGATCCCGGCCGCCACAGCCACCTACACCATCAAGCAGCTGGAGGCGCGGCTGGGCGTGCGGCTGCTGCAGCGGACCACGCGCCACGTCAGCCCGACGCTGGACGGCCAGGCCTACTACCAGCGCTGCGTGCGCATCCTGGCCGACGTCGAGGAAACCGAGGCCGGCTTCGGCAACAGCGGCGTGGCGCCGCGCGGCAAACTGCGGGTGGATTTACAGGGCACGCTGGCGCAGCATTACGTGCTGCCGCGACTGAAGGAGTTCTTCGCCCGCTATCCCGACCTGGAACTGGAGATCGGCCTGGGCGACCGGCTGGTCGACCTGGTGCGCGACGGCGTCGACTGCGTGCTGCGCGTCGGCGAGCTGCGCGACTCCAGCATGGTCGGACGGCGGGTGGCATCGCTGCAGCAGGTGACCTGCGCCAGCGCCGCCTACTTCGAGCGCCACGGCACGCCCACCACGCTCGACGAGCTGACCACGCAAGGCCACCGCGCGGTCAACTTCTTTTCCTCCAGCAGCGGCAAGCTGTTCCCGTTCGACTTCAGCGTCGACGGCGCGACGCGCAGCATCGCGTTGCCGGGCAGCGTCTCGGTCAGCAGCGCCGAAGCCTACCTGGCCTGCTGCGCCAACGACCTCGGGCTGGTGCAGCTGCCGCGCTACCACGTCGCCAGCGAATTGCAGCGCGGCGCGTTCCGCGAAGTGCTGCAGGCGTGGCGGCCCAAGCCGATGCAGGTGTCGGTGCTGTACCCGCAGCAGCGGCAGCTGTCGCCGCGGGTGCGGGTGTTCGTCGACTGGATTACGGACGTGATGACGGCGGCGAGCTAGCGTCGTTGCGGGCCCAGTCGCGGCGTTCCTCGCGCAGCGAGGCTTCCACTTCCGCATCCACCTCGTCGTCGGCGCGCACGGCGATCTGCTCGCCGTCGTCGTCCGGCAGCGCATCGACCACGCGGTCGAAGCCGATGTCGCCATCCGGCGCCACATCCATCTCGACGCCGGTGCGCTCGCCGGTGCCTTCGGCGTCGGTATCACTGTCGAAACCGATGTCGGGACCGCCAACCATATCGCTGCCGCTGTCGGAATTATCGCTCGGGCCCAGCGCACGGGTGCCGTGGCCGGCACCCAGCGTACGGTCGTTACCCACCGGAATGTTATCCGGATCCAGCGTACTGTAGGACATGATGTGCTCCTTTGCATGAAAACCCGATTGAACCACCGCCGCCGCGCCCGGTCCGTGCGCCGCCTCGCTTATTCCCGGCAAAGACTATCGTGCCGATAGGTATTTTTTACTTTACAAATGTATTATTCATCTCTATAGTTAACCTCATCGAACAAGCCCACACCCGAGGAGAGATGCCATGAGCACCACCACCAAGAATCTGCTGGCCGCCGCCGCCACCGTCGTATTCGCCATCGCCGCCACCGCCACCAGCGTGACCAACGCCTTCGCCCAGACCACGACCGCGACCGCGACCGCGCCGGCCACCGCCGCCAGCAACGCCGCGCAAAACGCCGCCGCCGGCAGCGCGCTGGTCGCGATCAAGGCCGAGAAGCCGGGCTTGACCCGGGCCCAGGTGCAGGCCGAGTTCTTCGAAGCGCGCAAGAACGGCACGCTGCTGGAAACCGAAGCCGACTTCGACGTCGCGCAGACCAAGAAACACGTCGTCAAGTAAGCACGACAGGCGCCATCAGCCGTGACACCGACGCCCATGCCGTCCAGCCGCAGCGCCCGCAACTACAGCGCCGCCATGCTCGCCTGCGCGCTGGCGTTGCTGGCCGGGTGCGCCGACATGGGCCACGTCCAGCCGCGGGCGGTGGCGCTGAACAGCGCCGAACTGAATCCCGGCAAAGCCATCGCCGGCGCCGGCGCGCCCGTGGCCTGGCCGGAGGAACGCTGGTGGGAAGCGCTGCACGACGCGCAGCTGGACCGGCTGGTCGCGGCCGCGCTGGACGACAACCCGTCGCTGCGCGCCACGCTGGCGCGGGTGCGCCAGGCCGAAGCGCTGGCCGGCGTCGCCAGGGCCGGCACGCTGCCGCGCGTCGACGCCGGCGCCAGCGCCGACCGCGAACTGTATTCGCGGCACAGCACCGTCCCCGCCCCGCTGGCCGGCAACTACGCATGGAAGAACACGGCCACGCTGAGCGGCTCCTACGACCTCGATCTGTGGGGCCGCAACCGCGACGCGCTGGCCGCCGCGCTGGACGAGGTGCACCTGGCCGCGGCCGAGTCGCAGATGGCGCGGCTGACGCTGGAGACGGCGGTGGTGCGCAGCTACATCCAGCTGTCGCTGGCGTACGCGCTGCAGGACAGCGTGGCGCAGAACCTGGCGCAACGCCAGCGCATCTTGGAGATCACGCGGCGGCGCCAGGCCGCTGGCCTGGCCACGGAGCTGGAAGTGGCGAACATCGAAACAACGCTGCCGGCAGGACGGCGCGAGCAGGAGCAGATCGGAGAAACGATCGCCCTGCTGCGCAACCAGCTGGCGGCACTGATCGGCAAAGGACCGGGCGACGGCGACGCGATCGCCCGGCCGATGCTGACCCTGGACGCGGGCCACGGCGACACGGTGCCGGCCTCGCTGCCGGCGGAACTGGTGGGCCGCCGCCCCGACATCGCGGCGCAGCGCTGGCGCATCGAAGCGGCCAACGCGCGCATCGCCGGCGCCAAGGCCGAGTTCTACCCGAACATCAACCTGGCCGCCTTCGTCGGCTTCCAGTCGCTGGGCTTCGCGAAGTTCTTGGACAGCGGCTCGGCCGTGCGCGGCGTGACGCCGGCCATCAGCCTGCCGATCTTCGACGGCGGCCGACTGCGCAGTCAATTGGGCAACCAGACCGCGCTCTACGACGGCGCGGTGGAACAGTACAACGCCAGCGTGGTGCAAGCGATGTCCGAGGTCGCCAACGCGGTGGTGCGGATCGACTCGGTGAAGCAGCAGGACCGGCTGGCGCAGCGCGCGCTCGATGCGGCGCGGCGCCAGCAGCGACTGGCGGAACGCGCCTACCAAGCCGGCATGACCGACTCGCTGAACGTCATCAACGCGCAGCTCACGCTGCTCAACGAACAGCAGCAGATGGCGCAAGTGGCGAGCAAACAACTAGATAACTTCGCATTGTTGATGGCCGCGCTGGGCGGCGGCATAAAACTGGATTTACATTGACGCTTAGATAGTACAATCAAATCCTTTTAAAAATAATAGAGGAGTGGCAATGAGCAGTTTTGAAGCGACTAAAAAACGCCTGAAAAACATCCATGCCCGCATGCCTGAATTTCCTGAGGATTTGATGCGCCTGCTGCGCATGACGTACCACATCCAGAAGCGGATGAAAGATTTGAGCAATGCGGCGCTGCGTTCCTACGATCTGGTGGACGCCAGCTACATGGTGCTGGCGGTGCTGTACGGCTCGGAAGACGAGACCTCGACCGCGTCCACGCTGGGCGAGGCTTGCATGGAAAAACCGGCCAACCTGACGCGCGTGTGCAACGACCTGGAAAGCCAGGGCCTGATCACGCGCGGCAACCGGCCCGGCGACCGCCGCTGCGTGATGATCTCGCTGACCGACGCCGGCCGCACGCTGGCCGAGAAAGTGCTGCCCGAAGTATGGACCGCGACCACCCACGCCTACGACGGCTACAGCGCGGACGAAGTAAAGATATTGGAAGCGCTGCTGAAACGGCAGCTGGATAACCTCGAAGCACTCACCTGAACCCCACCGCCCCATGAACGCTCCCCCCGCCGCCCAGCCCAACCCGGACCACAGCGCGCGGGGAGCGAAGACGGCGGCGGTGGCGCGGGGCCTGGCCTGGCTGGCGGCGCAGAGCGCCGACTGGCTGGGCAGCGAAGGTCAGCGCTGGATGTTCGTCGCCAAGGCCATGCTGGCCGCCTTCTCCGCGCTGTGGCTGGCGTTCCGCCTCGGACTCGATTCCCCCTTCACCGCGCTCGCCACCACCATCATCCTCGCGCTGCCCAGCAGCGGCATGGTGCTGGAAAAAGCCTTCTACCGTTTTCTCGGCACGCTGGTCGGCTGCAGCGCCGCGCTGGCGCTGGTCGGCGTGTTCCCGCAGGCGCCGGTGCCGCTGTTCGTCGGCGTCGCGCTGTGGGTCGCGCTGTGCACCGGCGGCGCCGCCATGTACCGCAACCAGCAGTCGTACAGCTTCGTGCTGGCCGGGTACACCGCCGTCATGATCGCCGCGCCGTCGCTGGACGCGCCGGTCAACGTGTTCACGCTGGCCGTCACGCGGGTCACCGAGGTCGGGCTGGGCATCATTTGTTCGGCGGTGGTGCACGACGTGATCTTCCCGCGCCGCCACTCGCGCGCGGTGATGCGCACGGTGCAGGCGCGTTATGCAGGATTCGTGGTGTTCTGCCGCGAGGTGCTGGAGCGGCGTCTGACGCCGGCCGAGGCGGAGCTGAACCACCTGAAGTTCGCCGCCGACATCGCCGCGCTGGAATCGGGCCGCGCCGCCGCCTTCTTCGAAGCCGACCACGCACGCTCGCACACGCGGCAACTGCATGCCTTCAATGCGGCCTTCATGACGGTGCTGACGACGTTCTACACGCTGCACCGACTGAGCCACCGGCTGCACAACGGCGGCGCGGCGGACGACGTAGCGGCGGGCAGCGGCGACGGCGCTGCGGCGGGCGGCGCTGCGGCGGGCGGCGCTGCGGCGGGCGGCGGCGCTGCGGCGGGCGGCGGCGCTGCGGCGGGCGGCGGCGCTGCGGCGGGCGGCGCTGCGGCGGGCGGCGGCGCTGCGGCGGACGGCGGTGCTGCGGTTGGCGGCGGCGCTGCGGCGGACGGCGGCGCTGCGGCGGACGGCGGCGCTGCGGCGGACGGCGGTGCTGCGGTTGGCGGCGGCGCTGCGGCGGACGGCGGCGCTGCGGCGGACGGCGGCGCTGCGGTTGGCGGCGGCGCTGCGGCGGGCCACGGCGCGCGGCTGGTGCTGGCGCTGGTCGCGCCGATGCACGCGCATCTGGCGCGGGCGATGACGCAGGAGCTGACGCCCGAGCACCTGGCGCGGATGCGCGCCACGCTGACGCGCGACATCGCCGCCGCGCGCGTCGAGCTGACCGCCGCCGCCGTCGAGCGCGCGCAGCAGATCGACTTCGACACCGCCGCCGAACTGCTGGACCGCTTCGCGCGCGACCTGTCCGCCTTCGCCGCGCTGTACCACGGCCTGACGCAAGACAAACGCCAACAGGTCAGCGACCCCGGCGCCTACTCGCCGAAGACGCCGCCCGCGATCATCTTCGCCAGCGGCTTCCGCGCCGCCGCCACGCTGCTGGTGACGGCCACCGCCTGGTACTGGCTGGCCTGGCCGTTCACCGCCAACGCCATCCTGATGGCCACCATCTTCTGCGCGCTGGCCTCCTCCTCGCCGCGTCCGAACGCGCTGGTGAAGCAAGTGCTGACCGGCTTCCTGCTGGCCATGCCGCTGGCCTTCTACACCGAATTCTTCATGATCGCCCGCGCCGACAGCTACGCCCCGCTGGTGCTGGCCGCGCTGCCGCTGTTCGCGCTGGGCGCCTACCTGAGCAGCGGCCCGCGCTGGGCCGGCGTCGGCATCGGCGTCAGCCTGTTCTCCGCCACGCTGGTGGTGCCCACCAACATGATGCACTACGACGTCGAAGCCTTCATCAGCAGCCAGCTGTCGCTGACACTGGGCGTGGTGGTGGCCTACGTGATGTTCAGCGTGGTGCTGCCCGAGCACACCATGGGCCACAAGGGCCACGTCTCCACAGCGCTGTGGCGCGAAGCGCAGAACGCCTGCGCCGCCCCGCTGTCGCGCCTGAAGCGCCGCTTCGACAACCGCGTGCGCGACCTGCTGAGCCAACTGAACGCCGCCGCCGGCCCGGCGCCGAGCGAAGCCGCGCGCGCCGTGGTGCGGCAAGGCCTGACGCTGCTGGAACTGGGCCACGCCGTGATCGAACTGCGGCAACTGATCGCCGCCTCCGATCCCGGCGCCGCGCGCGCCAGCCTGCAACTGGTGGTGCGCCAGCTGGCCGCCTACCTGCGCACGCCATCGCACGACAGCGGCGCGGCGGCGCGGCAAGCGATCCTCGACGCCGGCACGGCGGTGCGCGCCGCCCTGCCCGACGCCGCCCCGGCGCGGCGCGCGCGGCTGCACACCGCGCTGGCCGACCTGCATTCCATCCACACGTCCTTGCTGGACCAGCTATCAACAGGAGAACCCCGCCATGCCGCGTGAAATCGACTTCTTCGGCGTCCTGCTGCCCGGCGTGCTGCCGATCTTCCTCGCCAGCCTGGTGCTGCAGGTCGCGCTCGACAGCGTGCTGAGTCACGTCGGCGCCTACCGCCGCAGCTGGCACCCGGCGCTGGTGCGGCTTTGCCTGTTCGTCTGCATCTTCAGCTTCCTGCTGGTCACCCTGTACAACTAAACTTTGAAAGCCCGCTGTGAGCGCAACTAAAATCTTCCGTTTTTTCCTGACCATGCTGTTGCTGGGCGCCGCCCTGTGGCTGGGACGTTCGGCCTGGAACCACTACATGGAATCGGCCTGGACCCGCGACGGCCGGGTCAAGGCCGACGTGGTGAGCATCAGCGCCGACGTCGCCGGCACCGTGACCGAAGTGCGCGTGCGCGACAACCAGCTGGTGCAGCGCGGCGACGTGCTGTTCGTGGTCGACCAGGCGCGCTACCAGAACGCGCTGGCGCAGGCGAACGCGCTGCTGGCGTCGCAGCAGGTGGAGAAAGGCCGGCGCGGCAAGGAAGCCAGCCGGCGCAAGGCGCTCGACAGTTCGATCGTCTCGGCCGAAAGCATGGAGACGGCCGAATACGCGGTCGGCACCGCCGCCGCACAGTACCAGGCCGCGCAGGCCGCGCGCGCACTGGCGGCGCTGAACCTGGAGCGCACGGTGGTGCGGGCGCCGGTGAGCGGCTACGTCACCAACCTGAACGTGCACGCCGGCGACTTCGCCGCCGTGGGCGCCGCCAAGCTGGCGCTGATCAACAGCGCCTCGTTCTACGTGGTGGGTTACTTCGAAGAGACCAAGCTGCCGCTGCTGAAGATCGACGACAAGGTCGAAGTGCACCTGATGAGCGGCGCCGCGCAGCTGAAGGGGCACATCGAAAGCATCGCGCGCGGCATCACCGACCGCGACGCCAATTTAGGGCGGGAACTGCTGGCCGACGTCAACCCGACCTTCAACTGGGTGCGGCTGGCGCAGCGGGTGCCGGTGCGGATCCACATCGACGAACTGCCGAAAGGGCTGGAGCTGGTGGCCGGCACCACCTGCAGCGTGGTGATCCACGGCTAGCGCGCACCGCCGGCGTCGACCAGCGCGCCGCTGACGTAGGACGATTGCGGGCCGAGCAGCCACAGGATGGTTTCGGCGATTTCCTCCGGCTGGCCGCCGCGTTGCATCGGCACCGTCGCCGCCAGCTTGTCGACCCGGTCCGGATCGCCGCCGCTGGCGTGGATGTCGGTGTAGATGATCCCCGGCCGCACGCAGTTGACGCGGATGCCCTCGGCGCCGACCTCCTTCGACAAGCCCAGCGTCAGCACGTCGATCGCGCCCTTCGAGGCCGCGTAGTCGACGTACACGCCGCCGGCGCCATGCCGCGACGCGCCCGAGCCGACGTTGACGATGCCGCCGCCCCGCCCGCCCGACAGCGTCGACATGCGCTTGACCGCCTCGCGGCTGCACAGCAGGCAGCTGACCACGTTGGTGGTGAACACCCGCTGGAAACGCTCGGCCGACATGTCCACCAGCTTGCCCTGCGTCTCCAGGATGCCGACGTTGTTGACCAGCGCCGTCACCGGCCCCAGCTCCGCGTCGACCGTGGCGAACAGCCGCAGCACATCCGCCTCGACGCCGACGTCGGCTTGCACCGCAATCGCCGCGCCGCCCTCGGCGACGATCCGCGCCCGCAGCCGCTCGGCCGCGTCGGCGTCGCTGCGGTAGTTGATGCACACCGCGTAGCCGCGCCGGCTCGCCAGCAGCGACGTCGCCGCGCCTATGCCCCGGCTGCCGCCGGTCACCACCATCACTTGATTCATCGGATCCCCTTATGAAAAAAGCCCGCTGCGGGCGGGCTTCGAGTCGCTGTTATTTTTCCGGACTGGTGTTCGACAGCGCGTACGTCAGGTGCTGCCACCAGTGCTCGCGCGACTGCACGTTGCGCAGGCACTTTCTATCCAGTTCACCCTTGAAGATCGGGTCGGCGCACTGCTTGGTCAGCAGCGCGTAGCGCTGGTTCTCGGCGTTCACCAGCGCGACGCTCAGCCACAGGATCATGCCCAGGAAGACCACCACCAGGCTCCACGCCACATGGTTGACGTAGGCCCACTCGAACAGGTTCTCCAGCGCCGGCGACGATTCCTTGTAGATCTTCATCACCTCCGCTTCGACGGCCTTCTTATCGTCACTCGTAAATTTCATCGCCTTACCCATCCTTAAAAACTCATTTCTTCGCGGCGCGTTCCTGCGCCGATCTGGCGACCAGGCTGTCCATCACCGCGAACAGCGCGACATGCGCCTCGGCGGCCGAGGTCAGGCCGTGGCCGGCCGTCGCCGGCGAGGTCGTGTAATGACCGTCGATAACCAGGCTGGGCGCGCTATCCAGTTTATACTGATTTGCCAGTTGCTGGCCGCGTTTCAGCCTGGTTTGGACCCCGAAGGAGTTGAAAAATTCCAGATACTTGGCCTTGTCGACGCCGTTCTTGACCACGAAGTCGAGCAACGCGGCGTCGGTGTTGAGGCGGTTGCGGTCGACGTGGATGGCGCGGAAGATCTTCTCGTGCATGCCGTTGCCGAGCGCGTTCATCGCCTCCAGCGTGTAGAAGGCCTTGGCCTGCGCATCGTCGCCCATGTGCAGGCGGCGGAACACCACCTTGTCGCCCTGCTTCCTGACCCAGTCCGCCATCAGCGGCTCAAGCGCGTTGCAGTGCGGGCAATGGTACATGAACACTTCCAGCACTTCGACCTTCTTGCCGGTGTCGGGGCGCGGCGCGTCCACCGTGTTGAAATCCAGGCCATTCTTGAAATCGGCGGCGTGGGCGCCGGCGGCGGCGGCCATGAAGGCGGCGGTGACCAGCAGTGGGCGCAGGAAGCTCATGAAACGCATATCGGTCCTTGATCGGGGAAGTGGTAAACGCCGCGAGATTACCACTTTTCGCGCCGTCATCGGGGTTTAAAACGGCGATTAAGCCCCGCTTAAGGCCTGCGGCCGCGCGCCGTCTCGAGCTTTTCGCACAGGGCCGCGATGCCGTCGGCGATGCGCGGCGTGGCGCGCACCAGCAGTTCGCTGTCGAGCATGAACAGGTTGCCGCGCTGTACCGCCAGCATGCCCTTGTACGGTTTCCAGATATTGATGCCGGACTGGCCGTCGTGGCGCTCGCCTCCGATCACCGCCTCCGGATTTTCCTGCAGCACGGCCTCGGTGCTGACCGACGGCGCCGTCACCTTCATGCCGGCGAAGATATTGCTGCCGCCGCAGACCCGCAGCGCGTCGCTGACCACGTGCTCGCCGTTGAGCGTGAACAGCGGCTTTTCCCAGATCTGGTAGAACACCCGCACCGGCGGGCGTTGCGCATAGGTCGCCGTCAGCCCGGCGAGCTTTTGCCGGTAGTCGCGCGCGGCCGTTTGCGCCGCCGCGTCGGTGCCCATCAGCCGGCCCAGGCGGGTCAGGCTGGTGGCGATCTCGTCGAGCTTTTTCGGCTCGCTGTAGAAGATCGGGATGTTCAGGCTTTTCAGCTGCGACAGCTGGCGCTCGGTGTTCCCGGTCTGCCAGACCACCAGCAAATCCGGGCGCAGCGCCAGCACCCGTTCCAGGTCGATCTGCGCGTCGCTGCCGACCAGCGGGATGCGCTTGGCCGCTTCCGGGTAATCGCTGTAGTTCATCGCGCCGACCACGCGCCCGCCGCCGCCCGCCGCGAACAGCAGCTCGGTGATGTGCGGCGCCATCGCGATCACGCGCTGCGCCGGCCTGGCCAGCGTGACGCTGCGGCCCGCGTCGTCCTTGACGGTGATGGCATCGGCGCGGGCGCCGCCCGCCAGCGCCAGCAGCGCGACCGCGACGGTCGGGCGCATCAGAACTCGTAGCGCGCCGAGACCTTCATCTGGCGGCCGTCCGACGGATAGATGCCGCCCTTGCAGGCGAAGGCTTGCGAGAAGTAGTGCTTGTCCGTCAGGTTCGCGCCGGACAGCGCCAGCTCCCACTGGCCGAACTTGCGCGCATAGCGCGCGTCCAGCGTGGTGTACGACGGGATCAGGCCGGAGCAGCTGTTGTCGAAGTCCGAGCCGTAGCGCTGGCTGTCGACCCACTGCGCGCCGATGTCGGCCGATTGCCGCGCCGTGGCCCAGCTCAGGCGCGCGGTCAGCGTGTTCTTCGGCACCAGCACCATCTGCCGGCCGTCGTTGACGCCTTCGGTGAACTTGGCCTGCACGTGCTGGTAGTGCGCGCTGACGCTCCAGTCGGCGGCGATGCGCTGCTCGGCATCGAGCTCGAAGCCCTGGCGGCGGGTCGGATCCAGATTGGTGTTGGCGCCGAAACCGAAGTTCAGCGTCGGATCGTAGAAGATCTCGTTGCTCAGCTCATGACGGAACACGCGCGCGGTGATCTTGCTGGCGCTATCGGCGTAGCCCAGGCCCAGTTCCGCGTCGTGCGATTTCTGCGGCAGCAGCGGCTGGTTGTTGACCGGCGTCGCCGCGTTCTCGTCCGCGTTGGCGACGCGGTAGCTCTGGCCGGCCTTGCCGAACACCGTCACGCGCGCCAGCGGCATGTAGCTCGCCTGCAGCTCCCACGCGTTCAGGCCCTGGTTGACTTCATAGCCGGTGGTCGAGAAACCCAGCGGATCGCTGAAGTCCTTGTCGAACAGCTCGCGCCGCACGCCGGCCGAGATGCGGCCCTCATGCGCGGCGTCGAAGCGCAACTCGTCGCGCAGGTACAGCGCCTTCGAATGCTGGCTGGCGCCGGCGGCGGAGAACGACGACGCCGTGTCGCGGTCCCAGACGATGAAGTCGGCGCCGGCCACCACTTCGTTCAGCATGCCGCCGATCTGGCCGAGGCGGCGCAGGCGCGGCGAGAACTGGGTTTGCTTGCTGTCGTAGCTGGCGCTGGACGGGAAGCCGCCGAAGACATAGGTCGATTCGACCGTCTTCTTGCGATACGACAGGTCGGCGGCCAGGTCGAAGCCGGCGACGCGGTACTGGCCGGAGACGGTCAGGCGGTCGTAGTCGAGCGAGCCGTTGTCGTCCGGCGTGCGGGTCTGGCGCGGGTTGGCGTTGAACTGCGCTTCGCTCAGCGAACCGGCGAAGCGCATGTCCTGGCGCGCGCCCTCGTAGCGGAAGCCGATGCGGTTCTTGCCGTCGGCGCCGTACCACTGCGCGCCGCCGCTGAAATGGCTTTGCTTGAATTCGTTGTTGTCGCGATAGTTGTCGGTGCGCTGATAGCCGGCGCTGGCATCGGCGGCGAAGCCGTCCCACGCCTGCGCCGCCGAGACGCGCACTTCGCCGGCATTGAATTGGCCGCCCTCGACGAACACGCTGCCACGGCTGGCGGCCTTGCCCGGACGCTTGGTGACGATGTTGATCACGCCGCCGGTGGCGCCGTCGCCGTACAACACGCTGGCGCCGCCGCGCGTGATCTCGATGCGCTCGACGCTGTCGACCGGGATGCCCGACAGGACCGCGTTGAGCAGTTCATTTTCCGACAGCCGCACGCCGTCGACCACGATCACCATGTTCTGGCTGCTGTTGGTGCCGAAGCCGCGCAGGTCGAGGCCGAAGTCCGGGCTGCCGTCGAGGCTCTGGCGGCCGTAGACGCCGCCGATCTTGCGGATCGCCGCGTTGACGTCGCCGGCGCCGGAGCGGCGGATGTCCTCCGCGCTGATGACGGTGGCGCCGATCGGGGCCAGCGCCGGGTCGGCGTCGAAGCGCGAGCCGGTGATGACGATCGGCGCCAGTGTCAGGCCCGCGGCATCCTCGGCCAACGCTATGGCGGGAACGGCGGCGAAGCAGAGGGAAACGGCGGCGGCCAGCTGGCGCGGGCGGAAGGCGGAAGAATTCATGATAAATCGTTTTCAAAAAAGGCATCCGCCTGCGTCCCCGCAAGCCGGAAGTGCACGGAAGACGCGCGCCGACGAGCGACGCGCGCTTCCACCTATCTGGCCGATATCCGGGCTTGCCGGGGCGCGAAGGCGCCGGCGTTACCGTTGCGGGGGCAGCACACCTTGGCCGCGCGCAGTAAGCGCTGGCGGCCTGTGTTTCCCGTTTAACCGCGCATGTGAGCACAGGCGCGGCACCAGAAGCGGGCATTATACGCCGCGATCATTAACAATTTAGATAGGACCTATCTATATTTACGGCATTGATGGCGCGGCCTCGCGTCCTTATAGTGGATGCATACTGAAACCGGAGCCCGATCATGACTAGCCAAACACTACCCACTTATTTCCTGTCCCACGGCGGCGGCCCATGGCCGTTCATGATGGACCAGGTCGGGCATCTGTACGCCAAGCTGGACGCGTCGCTGCGCGACATTCCGCGCCAGGTCGGCGTCACGCCGAAGGCGGTGCTGGTGATCACCTCGCACTGGGAAGGGCGCGACTTCATGCTGTCGTCCTCGGCCAAGCCGCCGATGATCTACGACTACGGCGGCTTCCCGGCGCATACCTACGAAGTGCAATACAGCGCCCCGGGTTCGCCCGAGCTGGCGGCGCGGGTCAAGGCGCTGCTGGACGCCGGCGGCCATCCGGCGCAGCTGGATGCGCAGCGCGGCTTCGACCACGGCACCTTCAGCGCCATGTACCCGGTGTATCCGAACGCCGACGTGCCGATCGTGCAGCTGTCGCTCAAGCAGGGGCTGGATCCGGCGACGCACCTGGCGGTGGGCCGTCTGCTGGCGCCGTTGCGCGACGAGGGTGTGCTGATCGTCGGCAGCGGCCTGAGTTACCACAATCTGCGCGCCTTCAACGCGCAGGGCGCGGCGGCCTCGCACGCCTTCGACGACTGGCTGCGGGCGGCGATGGCCTTGCCGGCGGCGCAGCGCACGGCGGCGCTGCTGGCATGGGATGAGGCCCCGGCGGCGCGCATGGCGCATCCGCGCGAGGAGCATCTGCTGCCGTTGATGGTGGTGGTGGGCGCGGCGGAAGCCGAAGCGGCCAGCGTGCCGTACCACGAGGATGCGTTCATGGGATCGCTGGCGGTGACCAGCTTCCGCTTCGGCTAACCCGCTGCTGCTGCTGCTGCGGTAGGTGTCAGTGCTTCGGTAGGTGTCAGTGCCGACATTCGGACACGAGCTCTACCGTAGCAGGCGCTACGGTAGAGCTCGTGTCCGAATGTCGGCACTGACACCTACCGAAGCTGTTACGTACCGCGCTTGCCGTTGGCGTAGGCGGCGGCTTTTTCGGCGGCGATGGCGGCTTTCTCGGCCGCCTTGGCCGCCGCCTCCACCTCGTACACGTCCAGCCGCTGCTTGCGGCTGGCCGGCGTCTCCAGCGAGATGCGGCCCAGCGCGCCGCTGCGGTAGTCGCCGAGGAAGGTGTGCGACGCCTTCTCGTAATCCAGGTCGCCGCCCTTCTGGCGGAAGCCGCGCTTGGCGCCGACGCCCTCCACCACCGCGATCGCATCGAAGGTCTCGATGTCCTTGAAGCCGTAGCGCGCCACCAGCAGTTGCGGGTAATGCACCAGCAGCTCGCCGGCCAGGAACTCCGCCACCTCCTCTTCGATCAGCGCGTTGGCGCCGACCGCGTGGCTGGCGGCCAGCATCAGGCCATCGCTCGGCAGCGCGATCTTCGGCCACAACATGCCCGGCGTGTCGACCAGGATGGTGTTCTTGTCCAGGTAAAGCTTCTGCTGCTGCTTGGTCACCGCCGGCTCGTCGCCGACCTTGGCCACCTTGCGCTTCAACAGCGCGTTCATCAGCGTCGACTTGCCGACGTTGGGGATCCCCATGATCATGATGCGCAGCGGCTTGGTCGGCACGCCGCGGTGCGGCGCCAGCTGCTTGGCCAGTTCCGGCACGCGCGCCACGTCGGCCGGCTTCTTGGTGGTCATCGCGAACGCGGTCACGCCTTCCTGCGCGTTGTAATAGGCCACCCAGGCCGCCGTGGCGGCGGGATCGGCCAGGTCGATCTTGTTGAGGATCTTCAGGCACGGACGCTGGCGGAACTTGCGCAGCTCCTCCACCATCGGGTTGGTGCTGGCCTCGGGCAGGCGCGCGTCGACCACCTCGATCACCAGATCGGTGTTCTCCATCTGCTCCGCCGCCTTCTTCTTGGCGGCGTTCATGTGCCCCGGGTACCATTGTATCGACATGCTCTGACCTTCAAAAACGTTCTGACAATCCGCTATTTTACCCGCTGACCCGCGCGGACTTCGGATATCATGAGGCGCCTTACCCTTTTTCTGATTATATAAACAATATTATTATTAAACCGGAGTGCTGAAGATGAGCATAGCTGCACCGTCCAACCCGAGGGAAATCACCCTTCGCGGCATTATTCTAGGGATCCTGATTACGCTGGTGTTCACGGCGGCCCAGGTCTACCTCGGCCTGAAGGTCGGCCTGACCTTCGCCACCTCCATCCCCGCCGCCGTGATCTCGATGGCTTTGCTGAGCGCCTTCAAGGACGCCACCATCCAGGAAAACAACATCGTCCAGACCATCGCCTCGGCCGCCGGCACGCTGGCCTCGGTGATCTTCGTGCTGCCAGGCCTGCTGATGGTGGGCTGGTGGGCGCACGTGCCGTTCTGGCCCACCTTCGGCGCCTGCGCCGTCGGCGGCGTGCTGGGCGTGATGTACACGGTGCCGCTGCGCCGCGCGCTGGTGTCGCAGTCCGACCTGCCGTATCCGGAGGGCGTGGCCGCCGCCGAAGTGCTCAAGGTCGGCATGGCCTCGCGCGCCGGCGCCGCCGAAGGCAAGGCCGGGCTGCGCGCCGTGGTCTGGGGCAGCGTCGCCTCGGCGCTGTTCGCCGCCGGTTCCGCCGTCAAGCTGATGGCCGGCGAAGTGTCGATCTACTTCCGCACCGGCGCCGGCGCCACCGGCATCGGCGCATCGAGCTCGCTGGCGCTGATCGGCGCCGGCCACCTGATGGGCATCACGGTCGGCATCGCGATGCTGGCCGGCCTGGTCATCGCCTGGGGCATCATGGTGCCGCTGATGACGTCCCTGTCCCCGGCCGCCGCCGGTGTCGACGCCGCCGGCCACGCGCTCGGCATCTGGTCCAAGGAAGTGCGCATGATGGGCGCCGGCGTGATCGGCATCGCCGCCATCATCACGCTGGCCGGCCTGGCCAAGCCCATCCTGGGCGGCCTGAAGTCGGCGATGGAGACGGCGCGCCGCTCCAAGCTGGAAGGCGCCGTCATCGACCGCACCGAGCAGGACATCCCGATCTTCATCGTCGGCCTGGTCACGCTGCTGGCGATGGTGCCGGCCGGCTGGCTGCTGGCGTCGTTCCTGCAAGGCGGTCCGCTGGCGTCGCTGTCGGTGCCGCTGGTCGCGGTCGGCGTCGGCTATATCCTGATCGCCGGCGTGTTCGCCGCCGCCGTCTGCGGCTACATGGCGGGCCTGATCGGCTCCTCGAATTCGCCGGTGTCCGGCATCGCCATCCTGACCATCCTCGGCGCCGCGCTGAGCGTGGGCATGGTCGGCCGCAGCGTCATGGGGCCGGAAGTGGCGCAGGCGCTGATCGCCTTCGCGCTGTTCGTCACCACCGTGGTGCTGGCGGTGGCCGTGATCGGCAACGACAACCTGCAGGATCTGAAGACCGGCCAACTGGTCAACGCCACGCCGTGGAAGCAGCAGGTCGGTTTGCTGATCGGCGTCGCCGCCGGTTCGTGCGTGGTGCCGCCGGTGCTGGAGCTGCTGAATCACGCCAACGGCTTCGTCGGCGCGCCGAATCTCGATTCGATCTCCGACCAGCCGCTGGCCGCGCCGCAGGCGCTGTTGATCTCGACACTGGCCAAGGGCGTCATCGGCGGCAATCTGCAATGGAATCTGCTGGGCTACGGCGCCGCCGTCGGTTTGCTGCTGGTGCTGATCAACTACGCGCTGAAAAAAGCCAGCAACGATCAATACAGCCTGCCGCCGCTGGGCGTGGGCCTGGCGATCTATCTGCCGAGCGCGGTGATCACGCCGGTGGTGATCGGCGCCGTGGCCGGCTACATCTTCGACCGCGCGGTGGAGAAGAAGGCCGGCGGCGAGACCGCCAAGCGACTGGCGGTGTTGATCATGTCCGGCTTCATCGTCGGCGAGAGTTTGTTCAACGTGGCGCTGGCCGGGTTGATCGTGTTGTCGGGCAAAGGCGAGCCGCTGGCCATCGCCAACACGCTGAGCGAGTCGCACACGATGATCATCTCGCTGGTGGTCGGCATCGCCGTGGTGTGGGGTCTGTACCGCTGGTCGGACAACAGCGGCCGCGAAGTCAACGCATAGTACCGCGCGCCGCATCGCCATGCCGCCCCAAGTGGGCGGCATTTTTTTTGCGGCTACAGGTCGGCGACGGGCAGCGCGCGCTTTGATTGTCGTCAAACAGCCATTCTGATGAACTCCTACAGTACCAATTGCACGCCTTTTTGTTTGGGTGCCTGCGCCGCCAGGGGGCCGGGCGTCGATTACGTGGCTGGCGAGCCGGCTAGGACGGGGGATTTTTCATTCACATCAACGTAAACTTTCATTCTCATGCGCGCGCGCCGTGATTTACACTTGGGGCGGCGCTCTGAATATGGCGGCGCAAGGAATCGGTATGTCGAAGGTACCTAAATGGGCATGACGAGATATTTTGGGCGCGGGTTTCTGTACCTGGCATGCATGTGGAACCTGCCATCGTCAGGCACGAACCAAGTGGCCATGGAACTGCAACCCTGGCCCGAAGCCCATGACTGCGCGGCCTGCGTATCGCTTCAATTTGGAAGCTTGTCCATGCGCCTGCCCTCCGCATTGATCGGGCAGGTTTTCGTTTCCGCCACCGCCATCGCCCAGTTGCACATCATCCCGGCTGGGGCCGACATCAAAACCAGTCTTTTCTTTCACGTATTACCCAGCGCGCAGATAACGGAAAAATATCAATCACTCGTTCGATTGCCGTTGGATCCACAACTTTTTTTTGATCGGCTGGGCGCGCCGGCCCTTAACCCGGACCCGTGGTCAAAAATCCGAACTGTCGAACAATTGGATACCGCGTTGCGATACACTAAAACCAGCAAGGGCCCCTTGCACGTTTACTGGATACGCGGGCGTCAGACGAACTCCCATTATCTCTATTTTGTGATCGATGGCAGTCCGTTGGTCTATGCGGCATTCGGCGAATTAACGCCGGAATTCTTCAACGCGATCCTCGCCCATCTCGTCATCACGCCCGAGCCTTGACCGCAATGTCTACAAGTCGGCCAGCACCTTGACGTGGGCCACCACGCTGCGGCCCAGCGCCGACAGGTTGTAGCCGCCTTCGAGGCAGCTGACGATGCGGCCTTTCGCATACAGCCGCGCCACCTCCATCACCTGCTGCGTCATCCAGGCGTAGTCCGCCTCCACCAGGCCCATGCCGCCCAGGTCGTCCTCGCGGTGGGCGTCGAAGCCGGCCGAGATGAAGATCATCTCCGGCTTGAACGCGTGCAGCGCCGGCAGCCATTGGTCGGTGACGATCCGGCGCACCACGTCGCCCTTGGTGTGGGCTGGCACCGGCACGTTGACCAGGTTGGCGGTCAGCGCGTGCGGCTCGGTGTACGGATAGAACGGATGCTGGAAGAAGCTCACCATCAGCGCGCGCGGCTCGTCGAGGAAGGCTTCTTCGGTGCCGTTGCCGTGATGGACGTCGAAGTCGACGATGGCGACCCGCGCCAGCCCACGCACCTCCAGCGCGTGCTTGGCGGCGACGGCGACGTTGTTGAACAGGCAGAAGCCCATCGGTTCGACCGGCCGCGCGTGGTGGCCCGGCGGGCGCACCGAACAGAAGGCGTTCTCGATCTCGCCGTCGATCACGGCGTCGGTCGCGGCCACCGCCGCGCCGGCGGCGCGCTGCGCGGCGCGCCAGCTCCAGGCGTTGAGCGAGGTGTCGCCGTCGATCGGATAGGTGTCGCCTTCGGCCGGGACGTTGTCGCGCACGATGCCGATCGCGTTCTTGCTGTGGTTGCGCTCCAGGTCCGCGATCGCCACCAGCGGCGCCTCGCGATGGTCCAGCAGGTCGCTGATGTGCGATCCGATCAGCTGGTCGGCGATCGCTTGCAGACGCGCCGGGGATTCGGGGTGCCAATCGCCCATGTCGTGGCGCTGGCAATCGGGATGGCTATAGATGGCTGTGGTCATGTCACTGTTTTTTCTGCTACTGCGATAGAATCGCTCATTAGCGCTAATCTACCATAGCTCATCGACCCTAGACATCATGTACACAAAATTGCACGCGGCGGCACGGCAGGTGGGCGAGATCATCGTCGGCAAGGACTTGCAGATCCGGCAGGCGCTGACCTGTCTCCTGGCCGGCGGCCATTTGCTGGTGGAGGACGTGCCGGGCGTCGGCAAGACCACGCTGGCGCACGCGCTGGCGATTTCGCTGGGGCTGCGCTTCAACCGCGTGCAGTTCACCAGCGACCTGCTGCCGGCCGACGTCAACGGCATCTCGATCTATGAGCGCGAGAAGAACGGCTTCGTGTTCCATCCCGGTCCGATCTTCACCCAGGTGCTGCTGGCCGACGAGATCAACCGCGCCACGCCGAAGACCCAGTCCGGCCTGCTGGAGGCGATGGAGGAACGGCAGGTCAGCGCCGACGGCGTCACGCGCGCGCTGCCGGAACCGTTCTTCGTCATCGCGACGCAGAACCCGACCCACCAGATCGGCACCTTCCCGCTGCCGGAGTCGCAGCTGGACCGCTTCCTGATGTGTCTTTCGCTCGGCTATCCGGACGCCGCCGCCGAACGCGCGCTGCTGATGGGCGAGGACCGGCGCACGATGTTGAAGTCGCTGCCGGCGGCGATGACGCCGGCCGAACTGGCGCAGGCGCAGCAAGGGCTGCGCACGATCCACACGGCGCCGTCGCTGATCGATTACGTGCAGGCGCTGGCGGCGGCCTCGCGCCAGAACGGCGCCTTCGCCGAGGGCCTGAGTCCGCGCGCGGCGATCGCGCTGTTGCAGGCGGCGCGCGCCTGGGCGGCGCTGGAGGGCCGCGACCATGTGCTGCCGGAGGATGTGCAGGCGGTGCTGGTGCCGGTGTGCGCGCATCGCTTGCGGCCGCTGAAGTCGGCGCACGGCGTGGCGCTGGCCAGCCGCGATCTGGTGTTGCAGCTGCAAAAATCGGTGCCTGTTTAAGTCGCGATGGTCGCCGGTCTGCGCACCCTGTACCGCAAAGGCCGCGACAAGTGGCTGTTCCAGCTGCACGACAGCGAGCCTGGCACCGTCACGCTCGGCATGCGCCGGGTGTTCATCGTGCCGACCCGTCCCGGCCTGGCCTTCGTCGGGCTGCTGCTGGTGATGCTGGTCGGGGCGCTCAATTACAGCCTGGGTCTCGGCTTCGCGCTGACCTTCTTCACCGGCGCTTGCGCGGTGGCCGACATGTACCTGACCGCGAAGAATCTGGCGTTGCTGCGCCTGTCGCCGGGCCGCGCGCAGCCGGTGTTCGCCGGCGAGGAGGCGCAGTTCGAACTGCATCTGCATAATCGGACCACGCTGGATCGCTATGCGGTCTGGCTGGGCTTCCAGGCCGACGGCGAGCCGCGCCAGGCGACCGACATTCTGGCCGGCGGCGACAGCGCGGTGCGGCTGTCGACGCCGACGCTGCAACGCGGCTGGCTGCCGGCGCCGCGCGTGCGGCTGGTGACGCGCTTTCCACTAGGGCTGTTCCGCGCCTGGAGCTATTGGCGGCCGGACGCGAAGGTGCTGGTGTATCCGGCGCCGGAGACGCCGGCGCAGCCGTTGCCGTCCAGCGGCGCGGCCAGCGAGGATGGGCATGGCACGGTGGGGCTGGATAATTTCGCCGGCATCCGCAGCTATCAGGCCGGCGATCCGATGCGGCATCTGGCCTGGCGCCAGATCGCGCGTCACGATCCGGCGCTGGGCGGGCAGTTGGTGACCAAGCATTTCGAGGGCGGCGCGGTGGCCGAGCTGAGTCTGGACTTCGCCGCGCTGCCGGTGCAGCTGGATCTGGAGATGAAGCTGTCGCGCATGACGCGCTGGGTGCTGGAGGCGGAGCAGCGCGCCCTGCCCTACAGCTTCCACCTGGCGCAACACGAATACGGCCCGGCGCTCGGCGACGCCCACCAGGCCGCCTGCCTGCGCGCGCTGGCGCTGTTCGGCAAAGAGGGGCAGGCATGAGCAAGTTCGCGCTGCGCCTGACGCGCGACAAGTCGGACACCTTGCTGCTGCTGGCCGCCGCGCTGATGGTGCTGGCGCCGCACTTCGGCCATCTGCCGCTGTGGATCAGCGCCGGCGTCTGCGCGACGCTGGTGTGGCGCGCGGCGATCACCTGGCGCGGCAAGCGCATGCCGCCGCTGTGGCTCTTGTTGCCGGTGTCGCTGGCGGCGATGGGCGGCGTGTTCCTGACCTACCGCACGCTGCTCGGCCGCGACGCCGGCGTCGCCATGTTGGCGCTGCTGCTGGCCTTCAAGCTGCTGGAGATGCGCGCCAGGCGCGACCTGTTCGTGGTGATCTTCCTCAGCTTCTTCGTGCTGCTGACGAACTTCTTCTACTCGCAGTCGATGCCGACCGCGCTGTTCATGATGGCCACGCTGGTGGTGCTGCTGACGGCGCAGCAATCGTTCCAGTACACCGGCCTCGTGCCGCCGCTGGCCAAGCGTCTGCGCACTTCGGCCAAGCTGGCGCTGCTGGCGGCGCCGCTGGCGCTGCTGCTGTTCGTCGGCTTCCCGCGCATCCAGGGGCCGCTGTGGGGACTGCCCGGCGACGCCGCCGGCGGCAAGACCGGCATCAGCGACAGCATGGCGCCCGGCACGCTGTCTTCGCTGGCGCTGTCGGAGGAGACCGCGTTCCGGGTGCGCTTCATCGATGCGGTGCCGGCGCGCGGCCAGCTGTACTGGCGCAGCATCGTGCTGGGCGACTACGACGGCCGCACCTGGACCCGCGTGCCGCGCCGGCGCGGCCTGCAACGGCTGGACGTGGCCGTCAACGCGCGCGGCAAGGCGGTGCGCCATGAGATCACGATGGAGGCCACCAATAAACGCTGGCTGGCGCTGCTGGAGCTGGGCGGCCCCGAGTTGCGCCTGCCCGGCCATCGCGTGCGCGATTCCGACGAGATGGAACAGTTCACCATGGAGCCGGTGACGCAGCGGGTGCGCTTCACGGCCGCCGCCTACCTCGATTACCAGTTGCAGGCCGGCGAGCAGCCCGAGCGCATGCGGCGCTGGCTGGAGCTGCCGGCCGGCTTCAACCCGCGCACGCTGGCGCTGGCGCGGCAACTGCGCGACCAGGCGGCGGGCGCGGCGCCGTCGCGGCCCGGCGAGCAGCCCGGCGCGCAGTCCGGCGTCAAGCCCGACATCTGGCCCGGCATCCGGCCCGGCGACGCGCCGAGCGAGCAACCGAGCGGGCCGACGGGTGAGCGGCCGAGCGAACAATCGAGCGAACAACTGAGCGAACAATTGAGCAACGCCGTGCTGGCCCGCTTCCGCAGCGACAGCTACCAGTACACGCTGGAGCCGCCGCTGCTGGGCCGCGACGCGGTCGACGATTTCCTGTTCGTCAGCAAGGCCGGCTTCTGCGAACACTACGCCGGCGCCTATGTGGTGCTGATGCGCGCCATGGGCGTGCCGGCGCGCGTGGTCACCGGCTACCAGGGCGGCGAAATGAACCCGGTCGACGGCTACCTGACGATCCGCCAGTCCGACGCCCACGCCTGGGCCGAGATCTGGACCCCGGCCGGCGGCTGGCGCCGGGTCGACCCGACCGCCGCCGTCGCCCCCGAGCGCGTATCGCAAAACCTGGCGCGCGCATTGCCGCGCCCCGCGCCGTTCGGCCTGGGCCCGCTGCTGGCCATGCAAAGCGATCCCGATTCGTGGCTGGCGCAACTCAGATTCGGCTACGCGGCGATGAATAATTCTTGGAATCAATGGGTCCTGGATTACAATCCAGACAGGCAGCGAAGTTTCCTTGAGGAACTAAGCGCGGCCCTGGGCAACCGGCGCACGGCGCTGGGCGCGCTGCTGGTGGCCGGTCTGCTGGCTGCGCTGCGCTGGCGCCGCCGGCTCCAGCCGACCGATCCGCTGGACGGGCTGTACCAGGCGTTTTGCCGGCAGCAGGCGCGCCACGGTTACGCGCGCCGCCCGGACGAAGGCCCGCACGGCTACGCGGCGCGGCTGCGCACGATGCCGGCCGGCGCGGCGAAACGCGCCGCCATGGAACAATTTTTAGCCTTGTACGGCGCGCTGCGATACGGCGCGCCCGAGCCCGATACACGCAAGGCGTCGCTGGCGACGCTGAAAACCCTGCTACCCTTATGCCGATGAAGACTTTGATCACCTCCCTGCTGCTGAGCGCAGCCATCCTCAGCCCGGCCAGCCACGCCGCCGTCGATCCCTACGGCTACAAGCTGCCACCGAGCATGCAGAAAAAGAAAAAGGTCGTGCCGCCGAAAAAGAAAGGCCCGCCGCCGGTCGACTATGTCGGCGAGTTCGTCAACTTCGGCGACTGGAAGGAAGTGCGCGAGTTCCTCGACGACGTCGCCGCGCGCGACGGCTTCGACCGAGCCGAGCTGAACACGCTGATGGCCCAGGTGCGCTTCGTCGACGCCGCCGTGCAGCTGGTCAAGCCGGCGCCGCCGGGCAAGCCGAAGAACTGGCAAGCCTACAGCCGGCTGACGGTGGAGCCGGTACGCATCGACGGCGGCGTCAAGTTCTGGAACGAGAACGTGGACGCGCTCAACCGCGCCGAAGCGCTGTACGGCGTGCCGGCCGAAATCCTGGTCGGCATCATCGGCGTCGAGACCGTGTACGGCCGCAACACCGGCCGCTTCCGCGTGGTCGACGCGCTGGCCACGCTGGCGTTCTCGTATCCGGAAGCGCCGCAGCGGCGCGACCGCATGGCCTTCTTCCGCGGCGAACTGGAATCGACGCTGCTGTTCGCGCGCCAGAGCGGCATCGATCCGCTGTCGCTGAAAGGCTCGTTCGCTGGCGCCATCGGCATGCCGCAGTTCATGCCGAGCAGCCTGATGAAATACGCGGTCGACTTCGACGGCGACGGCAAGATCGACCTGCTCGGCTCCAGCGGCGACGCCATCGGCAGCGTGGCGGCCTTCCTGGTGGCGCACGGCTGGCAACGCGAACAGGGCGGACCGCTGGTGTATGCGGCCGCCGTGTCGCCGAGCCGGGAGTGGGAACCGATGATCAAGCAGGGACTGGTGGCGACCTATCGCACGGCGGAACTGAGCGCCGCCGGCGTCACCACCACGGTGCCGGTGCCGGAACAGCAGAGCTACGGCCTGGTCGACCTGCAGAACGGCGCCGAGCCGACCGAATACTGGCTGGCGAACGCCAACTTCTTCGCCATCACGCAGTACAACCGCAGCTATTTCTACGCGATGTCGGTGGTGGAACTGGGCCGCGCCGTGCGTCTGGCGCGCGGCGGGATGTGAGCTTTGCGGATGTAAGCAAGCGTAAATCGGCTTGTCCCGCGCCGCCGCGCACGGTATTGTTTTGTTGACACTTGGCAAGTATTTGTCCAATCTGACCGCGTAAGCAACAAAACAAGCGCTTCTTTTACAACGGAATGGTTATACAATTAACTTTACCGTTTGATTAAAAGTGCGCGCAGGAAGCTTATCAGAAGAGAAGGTGTATAATTCTCACACAATGTTGCAAGCAGACAACAATGATACGTGGCGCACAGGTTTTTTTATTGCTGCCAAGTATTAGATTGCGCGCTGTTGTATAATTGTGTATATATTATGAAACTTGTTATCCCGGAATCCGTGTCCTTGTGTGAATTCGTTCCTTGGTAAGGATGAACATGAACGCAGCAAAGCTCCGAGTGTTGTACTTTGCAGGACAACTTTATCAGAAGGAAAAGACGAAATCATGACAAACCAAGTCGGCATAGATATGAACAACGATGCGGATGGCGATGATCTGCTGCAATACAATCCCAACCGCCTGCTCGATACCCTGATCGAAAACCTGCGTCTGAAAAACGATGCGGCCCTGTCGCGCGCATTGGAAGTGGCGCCGCCGGTGATCAGCAAGATTCGTCACCATCGTCTGCCGGTCGGCGCTTCGCTGCTGATCCGCATGCACGAAGTGAGCGATCTGAGCATCCGCGACTTGCGTTACTTGATGGGCGATCGCCGCAACAAGTTCCGCATCAGCGACAAGCAGTTCAAGCCTAAAGAAGGCGAACCAGGCGGCGGCCAAGGCTGATCCAGCCCTGCTCGTTTCACCTGCGTCAACTCCCTCCCCCCGCACCCGGGGAGAGGGCGGTAATTCTTATGCCGGAAACACCCCGGTCGACAGATAGCGATCGCCACGATCGCAGACGATGAACACGATCGTCGCATTCTCCACCGTTTGCGAAATCCGCAACGCGATCTCACAGGCGCCCGCCGCCGAAATTCCACAGAACAGACCTTCCTCGGCCGCCATGCGCCGCGCCATGCGTTCGGCCGCCGCTTGCGACACCGATTCCACCTGATCGACGCGGCTGCGGTCGTAAATCTTCGGCAGATACGCTTCCGGCCATTTGCGGATGCCGGGAATCGACGAGCCCTCTTCCGGCTCGGCGCCGATGATGCGCACCTCCGGGTTCTGCTCCTTCAGGTAGCGCGACACGCCCATGATGGTGCCGGTGGTGCCCATCGCGCTGACGAAGTGGGTGACGCGGCCGTCGGTGTCGCGCCAGATCTCCGGGCCGGTGCCCTCGTAGTGCGCGCGCGCGTTGTCCTGGTTGCCGAACTGGTCGAGGATGATGCCCTTGCCGTCCTTTTGCAGTTGCTCCGCCATGTCGCGCGCGTATTCCATGCCGCCGGTCTTGGGCGTGAGCATGATCTGCGCGCCGTAGGCGGCCATGCTCTGGCGCCGCTCGATGCTGAGGTTTTCCGGCATCAGCAGCAACATCTTGTAGCCGCGCAAGGCCGCCGCCATCGCCAGCGCGATGCCGGTGTTGCCGCTGGTCGCTTCGATCAGGGTGTCGCCGGGCTTGATGTCGCCGCGTTCCTCGGCGCGCTTGAGCATCGACATCGCCGCGCGGTCCTTGACCGAGCCGGCCGGGTTGTTGCCTTCGAGCTTGCCGAGAATGACGTTGTTGCGCGCCAGCGCGTCCGCGCCGGGCAGGCGGGTCAGCTGCACCAGCGGGGTGTTGCCGATCGTATCTTCCAGGGTTTTGTAAGCCATCGTGTGTTCTATCGTGAGAAATTCGCCAAAACAAGCATTCTAATCCGAGTTGGCGCTATGCGTATGCCCGGCCTCCACCTCCCCCGAAAGACTTTGGACTGGCGCCGGTGCATACGTTAGACTGGCAACATGTCTGCAACCACTTTCACGCTCCCCACCGCCATGGCCCACTCCCCCCTCGATCCGCCGTCCAACAACACACTGGAGCAGCGCCACCATCAGATGTTTCCGATGCTCAGCGAGACCGACATCAAACACATGATGCGCTTTGGTCACGTGCGCCAGTTCAGCAACGGCGAGATGATCTTCGCGGCCGGCAAGTCCAGCTTCGGCCTGATGCTGGTGATCAAGGGCGGCATCAAGATCAGCCGCTACGACGGCCTCGGCAACACCTCCTACATCACGACCCACATGCCGGGCCAGTTCAGCGGCGAGGTGGCGCAGCTGTCGGGCCGGCCGATGCTGGCCAACGGCGAGGCCGACGGCGACGTCGAAGTGCTGGTGGTGCCGTCCGAATCGCTGCGCGCGCTGCTGGTCGCGCATGCCGAACTGGGCGAGCGCATCGTGCGCGCGCTGATCCTGCGCCGCGTCGGCCTGATCGAGCAGAATTCCGGCGGCCCGGTGATCGTCGGACCGCGCGGCCATGGCCGCATCCACACGCTGCAGAGCTTCCTGCAATCCAACGGCCATCCGCACAGCGTGCTCGACCCGATGGAAAACCAGCAGGCGGCCGACCTGATGGAGCACTTCCAGCCCAAGCCGGAAGAGCTGCCGCTGGTGGTGTGCCCGGACGGCGTGGTCAAGAAAAACCCGAGCGTGGTCGAGATCGGCCGCTGCCTCGGCATGTTGCCCGAACTGGACGGCGACAAGGTGTGGGACGTGATCGTGGTCGGCGCCGGCCCCGCCGGGCTGGCCACGGCGGTGTACGCCGCGTCCGAAGGCTTGTCGGTGCTGGCGCTGGAAACGCGCGCCTACGGCGGCCAGGCGGGCGCCAGCGCGCGCATTGAAAACTATCTCGGCTTCCCGACCGGCATCTCGGGCGGCGCGCTGGCGGGCCGCGCGTATGTGCAGGCGCAGAAGTTCGGCGTCGAAGTCGCGATTCCGGCGCCGGCCGGGCGCCTGATCTGCGACACCTATCCGCTACAGGTCGAAATGTGCGGCAGCCTGCAACGGCTGAAGGCCAAGTCGGTGGTGCTGTCGTGCGGCGCGCGCTACCGCCGGCCGTCGCTGGCCAACCTGAAGCAATTCGAGGGCAAGGGGATTTACTACTGGGCCTCGCCGATCGAGGCCAAGCTGTGCAAGACCGAAGAGATCATCCTGGTCGGCGGCGGCAACTCGGCCGGCCAGGCGGCGGTGTTCCTGTCGGGGCACGCGGCCAAGGTGCACATGCTGATCCGCAAGGACAGCCTGTCGTCGACGATGTCGAACTACCTGATCGAGCGCATCATGGCGACCTCGAACATCGAGTTGCACACGCACTCGGAGATCGTGGCGCTGGAGGGCGACGAGGACGGCCTGAAGCAGGTGCGCATCCGCAACTCGCAGAAGGATGAGGAGTGCGACTACGACGTCTGCCGCGTGTTCCTGTTCATCGGCGCCGATCCGAACACCGGCTGGCTGAGCGACTGCGGCGTCGACGTCGACAGCCACGGCTTCATCCGCACCGGTTTCGACGTCACCAAGGCGCAGTGCAAGGCCAACTTCTCCAACGGCGTCTATCCGCGCGACCTTCCGGCACGGGCGGCGCTGGAGACCAGCGTGCCGGGCGTGTTCGCCATCGGCGACGTGCGCGCGGCGTCCACCAAACGGGTCGCGGCGGCGGTCGGCGAAGGCGCCGCCGTGGTGGCGCAGATCCACCAGTTCCTCGCCAACCTTCCTATAGTCCCTGCGACTTGAGCTGGTCGATTTCAAAATCGCCATCGTCGACCAGCCGCTCCCAGCCCTCGAACTTGCCCAGGCCCTTGCTGCGCGCGATCGACAATAGCAGGCTTTGGCCGGCCACCTGCCGCTCCGGCGCCTGCTGGTAGACCGCATCGGCGAAAGCCAGCGCCGGCGTGGTGATGCTCCAGCCCATGTCGCGGAATTGCTGGATCACGTCGCCGAGCCACAGCGCGCTGACCAGGTTATGGTGCATCAGGATCACCTGCGGCACGTCGCGCCCCTCCAGCTGGCGCGACAGGTCGCGGTAGGCGGTCGCGCGCTGGCGGATGTGCGCCAGGTACGCTTGCCGGATCGGCGCCAGGTCCGCCTTCGGATTCGCTTGCAGCACCTCGACCAGATGCTCGTCCAGCCGCCAATCGCTGGTGTCGAGGCTGACGTAGGCGTTGCGATAGCCGGTCCGCTTCAGATAGTCGCGCATGCCGTCGCGCTTCTCCGGCGTGTTCCCTTCGCGCAGGAAGGTGAAGCGGAACCATTTTTGATAGCCCGGCAGCGTCGACGTGATGCGGTCGCAGTCGCGGATCTCGTGCTGATATTGCGCCAGTGTCAGCTTGGCGCTGTTCAGGTCCGGATGCGTCATCGTGTGGTTGCCGATCGCATGCCCGGCTTCGCCCCAGGCCTTGGCCAGCGCGTAGCCCTCGGGCCGGTCGGCGCCGTTGCCGCAGGTGACGAACAGCGCGGCCGAGACCCGCTGCCGCGCCAGCGCGTCCAGCATCGCCTGGTTGCGCTGCTGCGGCGACAGCAGCGGCGTCTCGTCCAGCCGCGGACCATCGTCGAAGGTGAACGCCACCGATTGCGCCTGCGCGCCCATGCTGGCAAACAGCAAACTCCACAGCAGCTTACGCATGGACGACTCCCAGCCGCTTGAGCTGCGCCGCCTGGTAGGCGCCGACCGCGACGTTGAACAGGCAGCGGATCAGCGGATCGTCGACGATGTCGGCGTCGGCTGGCGCGCCGTCGATGCGCATGTACATCGACGTCAGCGATTCGCCCAGTTCCAGGCCGGCGTACAGCTTGGCGATCGGGATTTCGGTGGTCCAGGTCGGCGCGACCTCGTCGCCCGTCGGCGCGATGCTGTCGCCGTGGACGCGGTAGCGGAAGCGCTCCACCCGGCCGGCGTGATCGTGGACCGACAGCTGCCACACGCACGGCGTGGCGAAATAACTGTCCTCTGGCAGCTCCATCTCCTCGTAGCGTTCGATCAGGCCCGCGCGGCAGAAGTCCAGCGCCAGCGCGGTCTGCGCCGCGTCGAGCGGCGCGAAGTGGCGCGCGATCTCCGAGGTCGGCGGCGGCGCGATGGCGGCGTCGTACTCGTAATCGACGTCTTGCTCGCCGACCGGCAGCACCCACGGCAGCGGCGCGGCCGGCGTCAACGCGTCCGCCGTCAGCTCGACCGCGACCGATGGATTGAGCCTCAGCACGCGCGCCTGCGGCAGCCAAGCGCCCACCTCGTCGGCGAAGCGGCGATAAGTGATCGGGAACATCGCGTGGTTGTACCACGACCACGGCTCCTGCCGGAACTGGCAGGAACTCGGCACCACATAGCGCGGCGCCAGCGCGCGCAGCTGCTCCGGCCATTCCTCCGGCAGCGCCACCGGCCCCCGCTCGGCGCGCGACGGCGCGATCACGTCGACCTCGCGCATGGTCTGGAACGGCCACAGCACCATGTCCCATGGCGCGTAGCGCTTGAGCTGCTCCAGCGTTTCCGGATCCATCCACGCGTCGACCACGTTGAGCACATTCAGCCCGCCGGCGCGGATGTGGAACATCGAATCGACGTCGGCATCCAGCGCGCGGCGCGGAATTACCTCGATCGCGCCGACCACCACCGGCGCATCGACCTCCAGCGCGCGTACATCGATGAAGCCGAGCGCGCGGATCATCGCGAACAGTTCCTCGAACAGGCAATACATATAGATCGGCGTGGCGCGGTCCAGCAGGTCCAGGCTCTCCATCGAGCAGTGGTCGTCGTGGAAGTGGGAGATGAACACCGCGTCCGGCCGCAACCCGCGCACCTGCGCCAGGTCGAATCGCACGTCCGGGAAGGCGTGGCAGTTCCGGCTGAACAGATTTTCAAACACCGGGTCGAACAGGATCCGCGTGCGGTCGCACTCGAACACATACCCGGCGTGCAGAATTCTGGAGATCTTCATCGGCCCCTCATGAAAGTCGGCAAAGTCGCCAACGCTACCATCCATCATCTCACGAGCGGGGCGGCGGCGCCAATAGCGCCAGCTGCGCGTACCAGTCGGCGTAGGGCGTGTTCCTGACCATGTGCCGGTTGTAGTCGGGCGCCCCGTCGTTCCACCAGACTGGGCCGCGTTCGCCCAGCAAGCGCTTGGCTTCGTCGACGGCGGCGCGGGCGGCGCGCTCCGCGTCAGGGTCCTGGCGCTTCCGCGCGGCGCCGACCTGCCGCCGCGCCGCCATCAGCAATCCAACCAGGCGCTCGCGCTCCTCTGCCGCCAGCGCTGGATTACTCAAGCGCCACAGCCGGCCGGAGACCACGAAATACCGCCCGTCCGGCGTGTGTGGATGCTGGTCGGACATCGCCATCTCCCGCGTGATAAAGCCCGACGTTAGCATCGATCCGCCACCCGGCGGCGCGCGGCAACAAAAAACCCGCAACGCGTGCGGGTTCGGGGCCGTGGCTCAGGCCATTATTTCTTCGGCGCGGCCGCGCCCTCCTTCGATTTTCCGTTCACCTGCAGGCCGGCCTCGGACAGCTTGATGGCGTTCTTGCCGCCGATGCCTTTGACTCGGCTCTCGAAATCGGCCCAGTCCTTGAACTCGCCCTTCTTGCGCTCCTCCAGGATCGCCTTGGACTTGGCGGGGCCGATGCCCTTGACCGAATCCAGCGCGGCCTGGTCGGCCTTGTTGACGTCCACCTGCGCGAACGCCAAGCCCATGGTTGCGACCATCGCGACGGCCAGCAAAAGTTTCCTGATCATGATATCTCCGTTGTGGTTAGCCAAGCGCGCCCATCGCGCCCGCCTTCGCACAACGGCATGCCGCCACAACGGTTGACCGCGCGCGACGCCGGACTCTGATGTAGCGCAAAGTCCGGCGTCGCGGCGCGCGCGTCAGGCGTCGAACAATTCTTCGCGGGTAACGGTCGCCGTACCCAGCTTGCCGACCACGATGCCACCGGCCCGGTTGGCGGTCTGCACCGCCTCGTTCCAGCCGGCGCCGGTGCCCAGCATGCAGGCCATGGTGGCGATCACAGTGTCGCCGGCGCCGGAGACATCGAACACTTCGCGCGCCTGCGCCGGCATGTGGAATTGCTCGCCGTCGGTGTACAAGGTCATGCCTTCCTCGGAACGGGTCAGCAGCAGCGCGTCCAGCCGCAGCTCCGTGCGCAGTTGCTGCGCCTTGGCCGTCAGTTGCTCTTCGCTGTTCCAGTTGCCGACGATGCGCTTCATCTCCGACTTGTTCGGCGTCAGCACGGTGGCGCCGGCGTAGCGGGTGAAGTCGTCGCCTTTCGGATCGACCAGCACCACCTTGCCGGCGGCGCGCGCCGAGGCGATCATGTCGGCCACGTTGACCAGGCTGCCCTTGGCGTAGTCCGACAGCACGATCACGTCGTAGTCGGCCAGCAGCGCCTTGAACTGCAACAGCTTATCGCGCAGCACGGTGTCGCTTGGCGGCTCTTCAAAGTCGATGCGCAGCATCTGCTGCTGGCGGCCGATCACGCGCAGCTTGATGATGGTGGAGATGGCGTCGTCGCGCTTCAGGTAGCTGCGGATGCCGCCGCCTTGCAGCATCTGCTCCACCTCGTTGCCTGCCTCGTCGGCGCCGACCACGCCCAGCAGGCCAGCATTGGCGCCAAGCGCGGCCGCGTTGCGCGCCACGTTGGCGGCGCCGCCCAGGCGCGCTTCGCGCTTTTCGATGCGCACGATGGGCACCGGCGCTTCCGGCGAAATGCGGCCGACGTCGCCGAACCAGTAACGGTCCAGCATCACGTCGCCGACCACCAGGATGCGCACCTGCTCCAGCGCGGGCGCCTTGTACGTCGTCACGGCAGTATTCATGGCTTAGTCCCGGGTCAGGATGGAACGGCCGATGCCGTGGTATTCGAAGCCCGCTTCGGCCATCACTTCCGGCTCGAACAGATTGCGGCCGTCGAAGATCACGGCCTGCTTCAGCGCCGCCTTGATCTTGTCGAAATCCGGGCTGCGGAAGGCCTTCCATTCGGTGACGATCACCAGCGCCTCGGCGTCGGTCAGCGTATCCATCGGGCTGTCGGCGAAGCGCACGCGCGCCAGCTCTCCGGCGTTCAGGTCCAGTTCCAGCACGCGCTTCGCTTCGGTCATCGCGACCGGATCGTAGACCGCCACGCTGGCGCCGCCGTCGAGCAGCTGCTTGAGCAGCACCCGCGCCGGCGCTTCGCGCATGTCGTCGGTATTGGGCTTGAAGGCCAGGCCCCAGACCGCGAAGTGCTTGCCGCTCAAGTCCTCGCCGAAGCGCTTGACCACCTTGCGGCCCAGCACCTGCTTCTGCTTGTCGTTGACCTGCTCCACCGCGCGCAGGATCAGCAGATCCTGGTCGTACTGGCGGGCGGTGCGTTCCAGCGCCTGCACGTCTTTCGGGAAGCACGAGCCGCCGTAGCCGGCGCCGGCGTACAGGAAACTGTGGCCGATGCGCGGATCGGAGCCGATGCCGTGACGCACCGCTTCGATATCCACACCCACCTGGTCGGCCAGGTTGGCCAGCTCGTTCATGAACGAGATGCGGGTCGCCAGCATGGCGTTGGCGGCGTACTTGGTGAACTCGGACGAACGCACGTCCATCCAGTGGGTGCGCTCGCGGTTGCGGTTGAACGGCGCGTACAGTTTGCGCAGCAATTCGCGCGCGCGGTCGCCTTCAGGCGTGCTGTCGCAACCGATGACGATGCGGTCCGGACGCATGAAGTCCTCCACCGCCGCGCCCTCTTTCAGGAACTCCGGATTGGAGGCGACCGAGAACGCGAGGCGCTCGCCGCGCGCGTCCAGCTCCGTGCGCAGCGCGGCGCCGACGCGGTCCGCCGTACCGACCGGCACCGTGGATTTGTCGACCACGACCTTGAAACCGGTCATGTGCTTGCCGATGTTGCGGGCGGCGGCCAGCACGTATTGCAGGTCGGCCGAGCCGTCTTCGTCCGGCGGCGTGCCGACCGCGATGAACTGCACTTCGCCGTGGGCGACCGAGGCCGCGACGTCGGTGGAGAACTGAAGGCGGCCGGCGGCGCGGTTGCGCGCCACGACTTCATCCAGGCCGGGTTCATGGATCGGGATGCCGCCGCTGTTGAGCAGGTCGATTTTTTTCTGGTCGACGTCGAGACAGAACACGTCGTTGCCCAGTTCCGCCAGACAGGCGCCGGTCACCAAGCCTACATAGCCGGTGCCGATGATGGTGATCTTCATTGGAGGGAGTCCTTCTTAATTCATGACGTTGAGTTCTTCGGTGCGGCGCGGCGGGTAGCTTTCCCAACGGCTGCATCCGGGGCACTGCCAGTAGAACTGGCGCGCCTTGAAACCGCACTGGCCGCACTGATAGCGCGCCAGCTTCTGCGTGTAGCCGTGCACCAGGTTCTTCACCAGCGACAGCTCGGACACCACCGCCGCCGGTGCGTCGATCAGGCGCGCTTCCAGCAGCTTGTCGAGGCCCATCAGGGTCGGCGTGCGGCGCAGCTCATTGACCACCAGCTCCTTGGCCGCCTCCACCCCGTGCAGCTCCATCACCGCCTTGTAGACCACTTCCAGCAAGTCGATCGACGAGGCCTGCTCCAGGTAGGATTGCAGCAGGTTGACGCCTTCCTGCGGCCGGCCGACCTTGCGGTAGCCGTCCATCATGCGCGCCGCCACCAGCGCCACGTGCGGCACGCTGATCTGCTCGACGCGGCGCCAGGTCATCAACGCCGCTTCGACGTTGCCCTGCGCCAGTTGGGCGTCGCCGGTCAGCATGGTGGCGCGCACGTTGACGCGGTCCGCCTGCAGCGATTTCTCCAGCAGCGGCAAGGCGTCTTCCGGGTGCATGTGCACCAGCGCGTCCTGCGCCAGCTCGCAGTAGAACTGCGCGATTTCCTTCTGGCGCGAACCGGCGCCCGACTCCTGCAGGCCGATCGCGGCCTCGATGGCGCGCGGCCATTCCTTCTCGCGCTGGAAGATCTCCAGCAGCGCGCGCCGCGCCTGCACCGCGTACTGGCCGCTGAACATGGAGTTGAAGGTTTCTTCGGCGCGGTCCAGCAGGCCGGCCTTCAGATAGTCCATGCCCAGCTCGTATTGCGCGTGCTCCTTCTGCTCCTGCGGCAGGTCGGGACGCGACAGCAGGTTCTGGTGCACGCGGATGGCGCGCTCGGTCTCGCCGCGACGGCGGAACAGGTTCCCCAGCGCGAAGTGCATGTCGGCCGTTTCCGGGTCCAGGCGCACGATCTCGATGAAGGCGTCGATGGCCTTGTCCGGCTGTTCGTTGAGCAGGAAGTTCAGGCCCTTGAAATAGCCGCGCGGCAGCGTGCGCGACTCGGACACCAGTTGACGTATGTCGACGCGCGCGGCGACCCAGCCTAGTCCGAAGAAGACCGGGATACCCAATAACCACCAGATTTCGAATTCCATGTATTTTTATTGTGCTGTGTTGACGCTGTCCGGCTGCGGCTGGGCATTGGCCTGCAGCGCCGTGGATTGCAGCGTGTTGATTGTGGTTTTGTGTTTGTTGGTTTCGCGGCGATGGCGGAACACGGTGGGCGTCAGCGCCAGCACGCCGAGCACGGCGCCGGCCACGAAGAAGCCGAGCAGCATCAGGACCAGCGGTCCGCGCAGCTCATAATGGAGGAAAAAGTGCAGGTCGACTTCCTGCGTATTTTTCAAGGCAAAGCCAAAAAACAAGACGAAAAGAACGCATCCAATGAGGGTGGATATAAATTTCATCAGCCAGGTTCCTGTTCTGGATTTCTAAGAGCGCCAGTATGGCATTAGAACCCAAATACATCAAAAAAAACGGGGTAAAAGCGCCGGAAGCAGTTGGCCCGTCATTCGGCGGTCCGTGGCATCGCTTGCTCCAACCCGCACGGCGGCAACCAGGGGTCAGACCCCGTACGGGGTCTGACCCCGCATCCGGGTGCGGGGTCAGCGCTCAATCATAAAAAAAGCGGCATCCAGAGGACGCCGCTTTTTATTTAACTTATCAGACGCTTCAGTCCTCGATGATCGGTTGCCCGACCATCGCGTCAACCCGCTCGCGCAATTGCTTGCCCGGCTTGAAGTGCGGCACCCGTTTTTCGGGCACCATCACTTTATCGCCCGACTTCGGATTACGTCCGATGCGAGGTGGCCGGCTGTTCAGAGCAAAGCTGCCAAAACCGCGGATCTCGATGCGCTGACCAGTCGACAAAGCGTTGGTCATCGCATCCAGAATGGTCTTGACGGCATACTCCGCATCTTTGGCCACCAGCTGAGAATAACGCTCAGCCAGGCGGTTGATCAACTCGGACTTGGTCATCGACTAGTTCTTAGTTCTTGTTATCGAACTTGGCTTTCAACAGCGCGCCCAGGCTGGTGGTGCCGGAAGCTGCGTTGTTGTCGGTCGCTGCCATTTTCTGCATGGCTTCCTGGGTCTCGACATTGTCTTTCGCTTTGATCGACAGCTGGATGCTGCGCGCTTTGCGATCGATGTTGATGACCAGGGCTTCGACGCTGTCGCCGACCTTCAGGTGGGTACCGGCATCTTCCACGCGGTCGCGGGAGATTTCGGATGCACGCAGGTAGCCTTCGACTTCTTCGGACAGTTGGATCACGGCGCCTTTAGGCTCAACCGATTTCACGGTGCCGGTAACCAGCGCGCCCTTGTCGTTCATGGCTGCGAAGTTGTTGAATGGGTCGCCTTCCAGTTGCTTGACGCCCAGGGAAACGCGCTCGCGCTCAACGTCGATGGCCAGAACGATGGCTTCCAGTTCGTCACCTTTCTTGAAGCGACGCACGGCTTCTTCGCCGGTTTCGGTCCACGACAGGTCGGACAGGTGCACCAGGCCGTCGATGTTGCCGGCCAGGCCGATGAACACGCCGAAGTCGGTGATCGACTTGATCGCGCCACGGACTTTATCGCCCTTCTTGTGGGTCACGCCGAAGTCATCCCATGGATTCGCTTTGCACTGCTTCATGCCCAGCGAAATACGGCGACGCTCTTCGTCGATTTCCAGAACCATCACTTCAACTTCGTCGCCCAGCTGGACAACTTTGTTTGGTGCGACGTTTTTGTTGGTCCAGTCCATTTCGGAAACGTGGACCAGGCCTTCGATACCTTGCTCGACTTCAACGAACGCGCCGTAGTCGGTCAGGTTCGTTACTTTACCGAACAGACGGGTGCTTTGTGGGTAACGACGGGACAGACCGGTCCATGGGTCGTCGCCCAGTTGCTTCACGCCCAGCGAAACGCGGTTCTTTTCCTGATCGTACTTCAGGACCTTGGCGGTGATCTCTTGACCAACGGTCAGGACTTCCGAAGGGTGACGCACACGACGCCATGCCAGGTCGGTGATGTGCAGCAGGCCGTCGATACCGCCCAGATCCACGAACGCGCCGTAGTCGGTGATGTTTTTGACGACGCCGGTCACGACCGTGCCTTCTTTCAGCGTTTCCATCAGTTTCTGACGCTCTTCGCCCATCGAAGCTTCGATGACGGCGCGGCGGGACAGAACCACGTTGTTACGCTTGCGATCCAGCTTGATCACTTTGAATTCGAGGGTCTTGCCTTCGAACGGGGTGGTGTCCTTGACTGGACGGGTGTCGACCAGCGAACCCGGCAGGAATGCGCGGATGCCGTTGGTCAGAACGGTCAGGCCGCCCTTGACTTTGCCGTTGACGGTACCGACGACGATCTCGCCCGATTCCATCGCTTTTTCCAGTGCCAGCCACGAAGCCAGACGCTTGGCTTTGTCGCGCGACAGGATGGTGTCGCCGAAACCGTTTTCCAGCGATTCGATCGCCACGGAAACGAAGTCGCCTACTTTGACTTCCAGTTCGCCGTGGTCGTTCTTGAATTCTTCAACAGGGATGAATGCTTCCGATTTCAGGCCGGCGTTGACGATCACGAAGTTGTGATCCAGACGAACGACTTCAGCCGAGATCACTTCGCCCGAACGCATGTCTTGACGCGACAGGGACTCTTCGAAGAGGGCTGCAAAACTTTCCATATTAGACATTGTAACTTCCAGGTTACCAACAAGGCTCGCGAAGGCGACTTCAGTTGGGTTAGGGTTGATAAAAAACTACTTTCCTACGGACGCATACCATGCCAGCACCTGATCGACCGCTGCATCAGCGGTCATGTTCGAGGTATCCAGCACGTGCGCCCCCTCTGCGGGAACCAGCGGTGCGATGGCCCGGTTCGTATCCCGGTCGTCGCGCGCTTGCAAATCCATCAGTAGGTCTTCCATATTAGCAGAAAATCCCTTGTCTATCAATTGCTTATAGCGGCGGCCGGCACGGGCGGCAACAGAAGCGGTCAAAAACACCTTCAGCGAGGCGTGCGGGAAGATCACCGAGCCCATGTCGCGGCCGTCGGCGACCACGCCCGGCGCCTTGCGGAAACCCAGCTGCAGCCCCACCAGCGCGTGGCGCACGGCGGGGAAGGTGGCGATTTTCGACGCGGTGTTGCCGACTTCTTCGGCGCGGATCGCGTCGCTGACGTTTTCATGCGACAGGATGATGTCGCCGCCCTGAAAACTGCAATTCAGGTGTTCGGCCAGCTTGGCCAGCGCATGCTCGTCGCCGAGGTCGGTGCCACGGCGCAGCGCCGACAGCGCCGTCAAACGGTACAGGGCGCCCGAGTCCAGGTAATGGAAGCCGAGCTTATCGGCAACGCGGTGTGCGACGGTGCCCTTGCCGGATGCGGTGGGGCCGTCGATGGTGATGACTGGAATCTGGGAAGTTGGCATTGTGTTTACTTTGCTATTTTTGCAAACGCGTTGAAGTAGTCGGGGAAAGTCTTGTTCACGCACTTCGGATCGTTGATGCGCATCGTCGCGCCCTTGCGCGCGGCCCCGTCCAGGGACACCAGCGAGAAGCACATCGCCATGCGGTGGTCGTCGTAGGTGTCAATGGTAGCAGGGCCGATGACGGCCGGCGGCGTGACCTTGATGTAGTCGGCGCCCTCCTCGACGATGGCGCCGACCTTGCGCAGTTCGGTCGCCATGGCGGCGATGCGGTCGGTCTCCTTGACGCGCCAGCTGGCGATGTTGCGCAGCGTGCTGGTGCCGTCGGCGTACAGCGCGGCGATGGCGATGGTCATGGCGGCGTCGGGGATGTGGTTGAAGTCGGCGTCGATGGCTTTCAGCACGCCGTTCGACGTGGCTTCGATCCAGTTGTCGCCCATGGTGATCTGCACGCCCATCTGCTCCAGCGCGGCGGCGAAGCGCACGTCGCCCTGGATGCTGTCCTTGCCGACGCCCTCGACCCGCACCGGACCGCCGGCGATCGCGCCGGCCGCCAGGAAGTAGGATGCCGACGAGGCGTCGCCTTCGACGTGGATGGTGCCCGGCGACTGGTAAACCTGGCTGGGCTGGATGGTGAACGACTCCCAGCCGTTCTGCTCGACCTTGACGCCGAAGCGGCGGATCAGGTTGAGCGTGATCTCGATATACGGTTTCGAAATCAGTTCGCCGATGACGTCGATGGAGATCGCGTGTTCGCGCGCCATCAGCGGCGCCACCATCAGCAGCGCGGTCAGGAACTGGCTGGAGACGTCGCCGCGCACCGATAGGCGTTGCGCGTGGATCTTGCCCTGCTTGATGTGCAGCGGCGGGAAGCCGGGGTTGCCGGTGTATTCGACGTCGGTGCCGGCGGCGTTGAGGGCATCGACCAGGTCGCCGATCGGGCGCTCGTGCATGCGCGGCACGCCGTGCAGCGTGTAGTCGCCGCCGATGACGGCCAGCGCGGCGGTCAGCGGGCGGATCGCGGTGCCGGCGTTACCCATGAACAGGTCAGCCGATTGGTTCGGGAAGACGCCGGCCACGCCGGTGACGTGATGGATGGTGCCGGTCGCGGTTTGTTCTTCGCTCCAGTCGACGCCCAGGGAGCGCAGCGCGGCCAGCATCACGGCGGTGTCGTCGGAGGCGAGCAGGTCGACGATGTCGACTTTGCCCTGCGACAGCGCGGCCAGCAGCAGGATGCGGTTGGAGATGGATTTGGAGCCCGGCAGGCGCACCGCGCCCTGCACCTGATGGACGGGGTGAAGGTCGATATATTCGTGGTTCATAAGTTCATTCCTTAATTACGTGCGCCGACGGCACCGGCGAGACCCGCACTGCGGCGAGCGAGGGTCAGACCCCGTACGGGGTCTGACCCTGACCGTCCGGGTTTGGCGGCGCAGCTCAATCGGCGTGCGCGGTTATTCGTGCGACGGCGGCGCCTCGGCCGCCTCTATCGCTGTGATCCACTGGTGGCGGGCGCTCTGGGCGTTGCTGTACACGCGCTCCAGCCCTGCCCCGTCGCCGGCGGCGAGACGCGCCCTCAGGCCCGTCAATTGTGCCAGATACGCATCCAGCTCCGTCAATAACGCCGACTGGTTGGCCAGGCTAATGTCGCGCCACATTTCGGGCGACGATCCGGCGATCCTTGTGAAATCGCGGAAGCCACTGGCCGCATACTGGAACAGCAAATCCGCATGCGGCTTGTTCGCGATGTCGTCCACCAGCGCATATGCCAGCAGATGCGGCAGATGGCTCACGGCGGCGAACACCTTGTCATGCTCCTGCGGCGTCAAACGATGAATGATCGCACCGCAGGCGCGCCACGCGGCCGCGACCCGGTCGATATCCTCAGCCGCGTTCTCGTCCAGCGCCGTCAGCACGCACTTCTTGCCGGCGTACAGATGGTCGATGGCGGCGTCGGGACCGTTGGTCTCGCGGCCGGCGATTGGATGGCCCGGCACGAACTGCGCGATCTTGCCGCCCAGCGCGCGGCGCGCCGCCACCACCACGTCGGACTTGGTGCTGCCCGCATCGGTGACCACGGTGCCCGCCTGCAAATGCGGCGCGATCGCCGACAGGATCGCCTCGGTCTGCGCCACCGGCGCGGCCAGCAGCACCAGATCGGCGCCATGCAGCGCTTCCGCCATCGCATCGCTGGCCGCAGCCGCGCCAGCCGCAAGATCGGCGCCCGCCGGCGACGCGGCCGCGCGGGTGCCGCCGATCACGTCGATGATGCCCCGCTCCAGCGCCCGCGCCAGGTAGGCCGGCGAACGGTCCATGCCGACGATGCTGCCCACCGCGCCGGCCTTCTTCAGCGCCAGCGCGAACGAGCCGCCGATCAGGCCCACACCGAAGATAACGACCTTGTTCAACATTATTCCGCCAATGCTTTCGTCAGCGCCGAGATCAGCACCGCGTTTTCCTGCGGCAGGCCGATGGAAACGCGCAGCCACTCCGGCAGGCCGTAGTTGCCGACCGGCCGCACGATCACGCCCTGCTTCAACAACGACAAATTCACGCGCGCGCCGGCGCCGGCATCGCTGCCGACCTTGACCAGCACGAAGTTGCCATACGACGGCACATACTCCAACCCCAGCTGCTCGAACGCCTCGGTGAACTGGCGATAGCCGGCGGCGTTGTTGGCCGCGCTGCGCGCCAGGAATTCCTTGTCGTTCAGCGCCGCGATGGCCGCAGCCTGCGCCAGCGAATTGACATTGAACGGCTGGCGAATCCGGTTCATCAGATCCGTCAACGCCGGCTGGCCGATGCCGAAGCCCACGCGCAAGCCCGCCAGGCCATAAGCCTTGGAGAAGGTGCGCGACACCAGCAAGTTAGGATACTTCTTGACCCAGGCCGCCGATTCGAACTGGTTCTCTTCCGCCAGGAACTCGTTGTAAGCCTCGTCCAGCACCACGACGACATTGGCCGGCACCTGGTCCAGGAAAGCCTGGATCTCGGCGGCCGGAATGAAAGTGCCGGTCGGGTTGTTCGGATTGGCGATGAACACCAGCCGCGTATCCTCCTCGATCGCCGCCAGCATCGCCGGCAGGTCGTGGCCGTGATCCTTGGCCGGCACCACGATGTGGCGCGCGCCGACACCCTGCGTCGCCAGCGCATACACCGCGAACGAATACTGCGCATACACCACCGACTGGCCGCGTTCGACAAACGCATGCGCCGCGATCTCCAGGATATCGTTGGAGCCATTGCCCAGCGTGATCCACTCCGCCGGCACATCGTAGCGCTTCGACAGCGCGCCTTTCAGATCGAAGCCGTTGGCGTCCGGGTAGCGGCCCAGCTCCGCGACGGCGGCCGCCATGGCCTGCCTGGCGGATTCCGGCACGCCGAACGGATTCTCGTTCGACGCCAGCTTGACGATGGACGATTCGTCCAGGCCGAACTCGCGCGCGACTTCCGCGATCGGTTTGCCGGCTTGATATGGGGCGATGGCGCGGACGTATTCCGGCCCGTAGTTCTTGGTCATGGTCTCTCTCTATTCTGGTTTCAGGTCAGGCTGACGGGATACGATCCCAGCACCTTGAAGAACGCGGCGTTGCCCTGCAATTCATCCAGCGCCTTGGCCACGGCCTCGTTCTCGATATGGCCTTCGACGTCGACGTAGAAGTAGTACTCCCACGTGCCGGTGCGGGCCGGACGCGATTCGAAGCGCGTCATCGAGACGTTGTGCTGCGCCAGCGAACCAAGCAGGCGGTAGATCGAGCCGGCCTTGTGCGGCGCGGCCAGCGCCAGCGAAGTGCGGTCCTCGCCCGACGGGCCGGGTTGCAGATGGCCAATCACCGCGAAGCGGGTGCGGTTGTGCGGATCGTCCTGGATGTTGGCCTTGACCGTGCCCAGGCTGTAGCGCACGCCGGCACGCTCGCCGGCGATGGCGGCGATGCCGTGATCGTCGCGCGCCATGCGCGCCGCTTCGGCGTTGGACGATACGGCGCGGCGCTCGATCTCCGGATAATTATTGTTCAACCAGATCTGGCACTGCGCCAGCGCCTGCGCGTGGGCGCAGATGGCGGTGATGCCGTCCATATTGCCGGTGCCGGTCAGCAGGCTGTGACGCACCGCGATCGACACCTCGCCGCTGATGGTCAGCGGCGTGTGCAGCAGCAGGTCCAGCGTGCGGCCGATGGCGCCCTCGGTCGAATTCTCGACCGGCACCACGCCGAATTCGGCGGTGCCGGCCTCGGTGGCGCGGAACACTTCATCGATCGAGGCGCAAGGCAGCACGTCGACGGCGGTGCCGAACTGCTGGTACACCGCCTGTTCGCTGTAGGTGCCGGCCGGGCCGAGGAAGGCGATGGTGACGCGCTTTTCCAGCGAGCGGCAGGCGGACATGATTTCGCGCCAGATGGTTTGCAGCTCGGTGTTGCCCATCGGGCCCGGATTGCGCTCGGCCACACCGCGCAGCACCTGCGCTTCGCGTTCGGGGCGGAACACCGGAGCGTTGGTCTCGGCCTTGATATGGCCCACCTTCTGCGCCACGGCGGCGCGCTGGTTCAACAGGTCGAGGATCTGCGCATCGATGGCGTCGATCTGCTCGCGCAGGGGTATAAGTTTGTCTGTCATGTTGGCGTTTATCTTTTCAGTCGGCTGCCGCTCCGTCATTCCCGCGCAGGCGGGAATCCATGCTGAGCGTCATTCCACGCGTTCTATGGATTCCCGCTTTCGCGGGAATGACGGCGGCCGGCGAATTCGTTCAAGTAGTCTACGAGCGCTTGCACGCCCTCGATAGGCATCGCGTTGTAGATCGATGCGCGCATACCGCCGACGGACTTGTGGCCCTTCAGTTGCAGCAGCCCGCGCGCTTTGGCGCCGGCCAGGAATGCTTCGTTCCCGCTCTCGTCCTTCAGGTAGAAGGGTACGTTCATGCGCGAGCGGCTTTGCTTCGCGACGCGGGTCTCATAAAAATCGCTGGCGTCCAGCGCGGCGTACAGCAGCTCGGCCTTGGCGATGGCGCGCTTTTCCATCTCGGCCACGCCGCCCTGCCGCTTCAGCCACTGGAACACCAGGCCGGCGATGTAGATGCCGTAGGTCGGCGGCGTGTTGTACATCGATTCGTTGTCGGCCACCAGCTTGAAGTCGAACGCCGACGGGCAGGCCGGCAGCGCCTTGCCCAGCAAATCCTCGCGCACGATGACGATGGTGACGCCGGCCGGGCCGATGTTCTTCTGCGCGCCGGCGAAGATGACGCCGTACTTCGACACGTCGACGCGGCGCGACAGAATGTGCGACGACATGTCGGCCACCAGCTGCACGCCGTCGACGGCCGCCGGCACGCCGGCGTCGAAATCATATTCGACGCCGTCGATGGTCTCGTTGGTGCACATGTGCAGATAGGCGGCGCCCGGCGTGAGCTTCCACTCCGATTGCGGCGGCACCGACGTCATCGACGACGCGGCGACGTTGACGTTGGCGTACTTGGCGGCTTCCTTGATGGATTTGCCCGACCACGAGCCGGTATGGATAAAATCGATGGTCGCTGGCTGCGGCTTGTGGCCGACGAGGTTCAGCGGGATCAGGGCGTTCTGCGACAGTCCGCCGCCCTGCATGAACAAGATCTTGTAATTGTCCGGCACTGCCAGCAGCTCGCGCAGATCGCGCTCGGCCGCCTTGTAAATCGACATAAACTCCGGCCCGCGGTGGCTCATCTCCATGACGGACATGCCGCTGCCATGCCAGTCCAGCATTTCGGCAGCGGCTTGCGCCAGCACTTCCTTCGGCAGTATGGCGGGGCCGGCCGAGAAGTTGTAGATGTGGGTCACTATGCGGTCCTTATCAGTTGTTACGGTTTCTTGGTTTGCTGCGCCTGCAGCTTTTCCATCAGCGGGCCGACGCGGCGCACGAATACCTGCTGGCCGATCTGCATGCCCGCCTGCATCAGCTGCGGCGTGGTCGCCAGCATCTTGGCGCCGACCGGGGTGCGGTAGAACGCGGTGATCTGCTTCAGTTCATCGGCGGTGTAGGTGCGCGCGTACAGCGGCACGGTTTCGCTCAGGATCTCGTCGACCACGGTCTGGTCGTTCATCAATCCCTGCAGGGCGTTGATCGCGGCCGGCAGTTCGGTTTCCATCTTCGCCAGCGCCTGCTTTTTCTGCTCGGCGCTCATCTTGGCGTTGTTGTTGATCGCGGCTTCGGCGCCGGCGCGCATCGACGAGCCGATGCCCTGCCCCATCTGGCGCATCATGCCGCTCAACAGGGTGCTGTAGTTCATGGCGTCGAACATCTCGCGCGCGGCGGCCAGCGCGGCCGGATCGGCGGCCGGCGCGGCGGCGGAGGCAACCGGGGCGCTCTGCGCGAACACCGGCGCGGCGCCGGCCAGGACCACCGAGGCGAAGATGCTTGCAATGATTTTTTTCATGTCTGCTTTCAAAATGAATACGGGGCCAGTCTTATTGTCGCATCAATCGCGCAATAGAAGCTGGCCCCGCTGGCGGTGGACTCGCGTCCCCGGCTTTACTCAGCGGCTGGTTCGGCCGCCGCGCCCGGCGTGGCATCCGGGCCCGGTTCCAGCTCGACTTCGTCGATGTCGGTTTCCACCACGCGCTGCAGGCCGGACAGCTTGGTGCCGTCTTCGACCGCGATCAGCGTCACGCCTTGGGTGGCGCGGCCCATCTCGCGGATCTCGGACACGCGGGTGCGGATCAAGACGCCGCCGGTGGTGATCAGCATGATCTCGTCGGTCGGCTCGACCAGCGTCGCCGCCACCACGCGACCGTTACGCTCGGAGGTCTGGATCGCGATCATGCCCTTGGTGCCACGGCCGTGACGGGTGTACTCGGTGATCGGGGTACGCTTGCCGAAGCCGTTCTCGGTCGCCGTCAGCACCGACTGCTGCTCGTTTTCCGCCACCAGCAGCGCGATCACGCGCTGGCCTTCGTCCAGGTTCATGCCGCGCACGCCACGGGCGTTGCGGCCCATCGGACGCACGTCGTTCTCGTCGAAGCGCACCGCCTTGCCGGCGTCGGAGAACAGCATCACATCGTGTTCGCCGTCGGTCAGCGCGGCGCCGATCAGGAAGTCGCCCTCGTCCAGGTCGACCGCGATGATGCCGGCCTTGCGTGGATTGCTGAAGTCCTTCAGCGGCGTCTTCTTCACGGTGCCCAGGCTGGTCGACATGAAGACGTAGTGGTCTTCCGGGAAGGTCCGGTTCTCGCCCGACAGCGGCAGGATCACGGTGATCTTCTCGTTGTCCTGCAACGGGAACATGTTGACGATCGGCTTGCCGCGCGAGTTGCGCGAGCCTTGCGGCACTTCCCACACCTTCAGCCAGTACATGCGGCCACGGTTGGAGAAGCACAGGATGTAGTCGTGGGTGTTGGCGATGAACAGCTGGTCGATCCAGTCTTCCTCTTTGGTCGCCATCGCCTGCTTGCCGCGGCCGCCGCGCTTCTGCGCGCGGTATTCGGAAATCGGCTGCGCCTTCATATAGCCGGTGTGCGACAGGGTCACCACCATGTCCTGCGGCGTGATCAGGTCTTCGGTGCCCAGATCGGTCGCGTTGTGCTCGATGTTGGAGCGGCGCGGATCCTTGGCCGGATCGCCGAATTCGGTCACGACCGAGGTCATTTCGTCGGTGATGATGGTGGTCACGCGTTCCGGCTTGGCCAGGATGTCCAGCAGGTCGGCGATTTCGGCCATCACGTCTTTGTACTCGTTGACGATCTTGTCCTGTTCCAGGCCGGTCAGGCGTTGCAGACGCATCTGAAGGATTTCTTGCGCCTGGTCGTCGGACAGCTTGTACATGCCGTCGCTCTGCATGCCGTAGTGCTTCGGCAGGTGCTCGGGACGGAAGGCGTCGATGCCGCCGACGGTGGTGCCGTCGCCGGTACGGGCCAGCATCTCGCGCACCAGCGACGAATCCCACGACCGTTCCATCAGGCCGGTTTTAGCGACCGGCGGCGTCGGCGCCGCCTTGATGATGGCGATGAAGTCGTCGATGTTGGCCAACGCCACGGCCAGGCCTTCCAGCACGTGGCCGCGCTCGCGCGCCTTGCGCAGCTCGAACACGGTGCGGCGCGTGACCACTTCGCGGCGGTGCGACAGGAAGCATTGCAGCATTTCCTTCAGGTTCAACAGGCGCGGCTGGCCGTCGACCAGCGCCACCATGTTCATGCCGAAGGTGTCTTGCAGCTGGGTTTGCTTGTACAGGTTGTTCAGCACCACTTCCGGCACTTCGCCGCGCTTCAGCTCGATGACCACGCGCATGCCCGACTTGTCGGACTCGTCGCGGATGTCGGAAATGCCCTCGAGCTTCTTGTCGCGCACGTTTTCGGCGATGCGTTCCAGCAGCGATTTCTTGTTGACCTGGTACGGCAGCTCGTCGACGATGATGGCGGTGCGGCCGCCGTCCTTGCCGTATTCTTCATAGTGGGTCTTGGCGCGCATCACCACGCGGCCACGGCCGGTGCGGTAACCGTCGCGCACGCCCGAGACGCCGTAGATGGTGGCGCCGGTCGGGAAGTCCGGGGCCGGGATCAGTTCGATCAGCTCGTCGATCGTGCACTGCGGATTGCGCAGCACGTGCAGCGCGCCGGCGATCACTTCGTGCAGGTTGTGCGGCGGGATGTTGGTCGCCATGCCGACAGCGATGCCGGACGAGCCGTTGATCAGCAGGTTCGGGATGCGGGTCGGCAGCACCGTCGGCTCTTTTTCCTTGCCGTCGTAGTTGGGCTGGAAGTCGACGGTTTCCTTGTCGATATCGGCCAGCAGCTCGGCGGAGATCTTGTCCAGGCGGCACTCGGTGTAACGCATCGCGGCGGCGCCGTCGCCGTCGACCGAACCGAAGTTGCCCTGGCCGTCGACCAGCATGTAGCGCAGCGAGAAGTCCTGCGCCATGCGCACCAGCGTGTCGTAGATCGACGCGTCGCCGTGCGGGTGGTACTTACCCATGGTCTCGCCCACCACGCGGGCGCATTTCACGTACGGACGATTCCACACGTTGTTCATCTCGTGCATCGCGAACAGGACCCGGCGGTGCACCGGCTTCAAGCCGTCGCGCACGTCCGGCAAGGCGCGGCCCACGATCACGCTCATGGCGTAATCGAGGTAGCTCTTGCGCATCTCTTCTTCGAGGGAAATAGGAATTGTTTCTTTTGCGAATTGATCCATTGGCGGGTCGACTGATCTTTGACTGTGGTTTATTAAGCAATGTATGCCGCACGTACTGCATTCCTGCGCCGCCCCTCCCAGGGGACAGGCAAGCTAGCGATTTTAGCATGGGCGCAGGGCAACCAGCACAAATCCGCCGCCCGCCCAGCGCCCGCAAGGGGTGCGCACGATACAACGCTATGTAACACCTTGTAATATTCTGGACACATTACTCATTTATTATCGACAATCACGTTGCAACAAAACAACATTTTGGTTGAAATCGAAAAGGCGCCATGTTGTCGCCTTTTTATCGGTCAGGATTGCTTGTGGCAAAATGGCCCAGAAGTCAATTGCTTGTTTCGCAAGCGGGAAATGAGCACGACGCCCCTGCGTGGTAGAATTCCGGCCACGTATTACACGTCGCGCAGTTTCTCTGCGGATATCACCCCCGAAAGGAAAAAAATATGAAAAAAATTATTTCGATGTTGGCTGTTTCGGCACTGTTCGCCGCCTCGGCAATCGCACAAACGACCCCGACCGCGCCACCATACGCACCAGTCACCACGGACATCAAAGCAGCGACGCCTAAGAGCGCCTACGTTCAGGATGCACGCGGCGTCATCGCCCGTGACCCGTTCGGCCTGTGCTGGCGCACCGGTTACTGGACCCCGGCCGATGCCGTGCCAGGTTGCGATCTGCCACTGTGCGTTGAGCCAGAGAAGCTGGAAAACGGCAAGTGCGTAGCACCGCCGCCGCCACCAGCGCCGCCGGTCGCGCCGGCTCCTGCGCCAGCACCGGCCCCAGTGCCAGTGCCAGTGCCGACCGCGCAGAAAGTCAGCTTCGCCGCCGACGCCTTCTTCGACTTCGACAAAGCCGTGCTGAAGCCTGAAGGCAAAGCCAAGCTGGACGACGTGGCATCGAAACTGGGTTCGATCAACCTGGAAGTCATCATCGCCGTCGGCCATACCGACTCCGTTGGTTCGGACGAGTACAACCAGAAGCTGTCGGTACGCCGCGCTGAAGCGGTCAAGGCCTACATCATCTCCAAAGGTGTTGAAGCCAACCGCGTGTACACCGAAGGCAAGGGCGAGAAACAGCCGGTTGCGGACAACAAGACCGCCGAAGGCCGCGCCAAGAACCGTCGCGTGGAAATCGAAGTTGTCGGCACCAGCAAGTAATTTAAGCTGAGCCACACGAAACCCCGCTGCGGCGGGGTTTTTTTACGTCCGCTGATTTAGAATAGCGGGATTCGTCCCTAACATTGCAGCCCATGAACGCCGATCCTTTAGAAATACAGAAATTCTCCGAACTGGCCCACCGCTGGTGGGATCCGACGTCCGAGTTCCGCCCGCTGCATGAAATCAATCCGCTGCGCCTGGAATGGATCAACGCCCGCGTGCCGCTGGCCGGCAAGAACGTGATCGACATCGGCTGCGGCGGCGGCATCCTGTCCGAATCGATGGCGCGCAAGGGCGCCACGGTGACCGGCATCGACCTGTCGGAAAAGGCGCTGAAAGTGGCCGACCTGCACTCGCTGGAATCCGGCGTGCAGGTGCGCTACAAGCTGATCGCCGCCGAAGAGATGGCGGCCCAGGAGGCCGGCCAGTTCGACGTCGTCACTTGCATGGAGATGCTGGAACACGTGCCGGACCCGGGCGCCATCGTGCGCGCCGCCGCGACGCTGGTCAAGCCGGGCGGCCACGTGTTCTTCTCGACGCTGAACCGCAATCCCAAGGCCTACCTGTTCGCCGTCATCGGCGCCGAGTACCTGCTGCGCATGCTGCCCAAGGGCACCCACGATTACGACAAGTTCATCACGCCGTCCGAGCTGTCGCAATACGTGCGCACCGCCGGGCTCGACGTCAAGGGCTTCAAGGGCATGGGCTACAACCCGCTGACCAAGATCTACTCGCTCAACGACGACACCAGCGTCAACTATCTGGTGGCCACCAGCCGTCCGCTTTAATTTCCGATATTTTTATGATCCCGACCTCCGCCCCGCGCGCCATCCTGTTCGACCTCGACGGGACGCTGGCCGACACCGCGCCCGACCTGGCCGCCGCCGTCAACCTGCTGCGCACCGCGCGCGGCCTGGAGCCGACCGCCTACGACATCCTGCGCCCGACCGCCTCGGCCGGCGCGCGCGGCATGATCGGCGCCTCGTTCGGCGTCAAGCCGGACGACGCCGGCTACACCGAGCTGCGCGACGGCTTCCTCGACAATTACGCGGCCGCGATGGCGGTGCACAGCAGCCTGTTCCCCGGCGTGGTCGAACTGCTGGCCGGCATCGAAGCGGCCGGTCTGCGCTGGGGCGTGGTGACCAACAAGCCGGCCCGCTTCACCGATCCGCTGCTGCCGCAGATCGGCCTGGGCCACGCCGCCTGCGTGGTCTCGGGCGACACCACCGCCCACCCCAAGCCGCACCCCGCCCCGCTGCTGGAGGCGGCCGCCCGGCTGGGCCTGGCGCCGGAACAATGCTGGTACGTCGGCGACGATCTGCGCGACATCCAGGCCGGCAAGGCGGCGGCGATGCCGACCATCGCCGCCGGCTGGGGCTATTGCGGCCCGCTCGAACCGCAAAGCTGGCAGGCCGACCACCTGCTGCTGGCGCCGACCGAAATATTGGTGTTGCTGCAAAACGTCTCATCCGCCCAGGCGATCGCGGCCTGAGGCCGCACACCGCACAAATATGTTGCCGTATGGACAGAGTAGGTATAGTCTTTAATTTCTGCGTAGAAATACTTAGTTCCATTTAGCCAAGAAACCGCTGATGGAACGGGAGGCGCAGCCGACGACCACCTCACTTTCCATCAGGAGCATCATGAACCTTCCTGAGCAGGCTGCCCAAACCCCGCAGCCGAACTCCGATCCGCTCGCCCTGCCGCCCGAGGCCAGGCCGCAGCACACCGCCGCGCCGCAAAGCTGGATGGTGCGCGTCGCCGACGCCAAATACCACTGGTACGACCTGGTGGCCGGCTTCATCGACAAGCCCGACATCCGCGATCCGATCGGCCGCTATCTGCGCCGCACCCAGTTCGAGCTGGAGGCGGTGGCGGAAAAGCGCCATCTGTTCTTCGCCGTGACCCGGCCCCGGGTGCGCTTCGACGTGGCCGGCGCGGTGCAGTGGGGCTTTTTCTCGCTGAAGCTGACGCTGCCGCTGCTGATCGGCGGCGAGCAGGCCAAGGACCACCTCACCATCGAGCTGACGGTGCCGTTCGCCGCGACGCTGAAAAAACCGGCGGTGACGCTGACCGAAAACTTTATCACCCTCAACTGGGGCGGCTTCGTCGAGGCCTTGTCGATCCACGACGTGCTGCAGCACTACGCGCACCAGTTGCGCATCCCGAACAAGGTGGTGTACGTCGGCCAGACCCGCGATCCGGAGGCGCTGTTGTCCAAGGGACGGCTGCCGGCGCTGCAAAAGCTGCGCGCCAAATTCGGTCTGGACTACGACACCCTGCTGCTGGTGCAGCGCATGGAGATCGTGGTCAGCTGCGCCGACGGCGACCCGGCCGAGCTGCCGCACAACGCCCATCCGCTGGCGGCCGACGCGCTGCTGGCCGAACGCATGGACGTCATCGAGGCGGCGATGATCCGTTATTTCGAAGGCGCCGCGCCGCGCGTGCGCGGCGTCGAGGAAAGCGCGGCGCGCGCCGCGCGGCTGAACCAGGTCAAGGACAGCAACCACCTGGTGCAGTTCAGCATCGACCACGAGCTCGCCGACGCGGCCAACTACAGCGTCCTGAATTCCGAGTTCGCGCGCGCGGGCAAGCGTCATCTGCTGAGCTGCTTCATCGCCGACGGCGTGGCGCATGTTGCGCCCATGCCGATACCGGAGACGCCGAAGGGATCCAAGAGCTAACTAGTGTTACATTGGGTGATCAAACGGCATTCCCCTCCGTTGCCACATGGAAATATAGTGCGGGAACGACTATACTAGGGGATATCACTCCAGCACAGCACTATGAACCACTTGGAACACGCAGCATGAGCGCCGAACAGCCCGACCTGACCGCCGGCGACGACGAGGACTATCCGGATCCTTCGCCGGAGGAGTTGGGCGTCGGCGCCTTGTTCGCCGAGGCGCCGGAACCCTTCCACGACCTGCTGGCGCCGGCGCCGGAGGAGCTCGACGACCTGCTGCCGCTGATGCCGCAACGAACCGCCGCGCCGCAGACCTGGGTGGTCAGCATCGCCGACGCCAAGTATCACTGGTACGACCTGGTGGCCGGCTTCCCCGAGATTCCCGATATCCGCGACCCGGTCGGGCGGCATCTGCGCCGCATGCAGTTCGACCTGGAGGCGACCAGCGAAAAGCGCCTGATCTATTTCGTCGTCAACCGCCCGCGCGTGCGCTTCGACGCGGCGCGCAGCACCAGCTGGGGCTTCTTCTCGCTGAAGCTGACCATTCCGCTGCTGGTGGGCACCGAGGAAAAACGCGACAGCCTGACCATTGAACTACAAGTACCATTCGCCGCCACGCTGAAGAAGCCGACCGTGGTGCTGACCGACCGCTTCATCACGCTCAACTGGGGCGGACTGATCGAAGCGCTGTCGATCCACGACGTGCTGCAGCAGTATGAGAACAGCCTGACCTTCCAGAGCAAGGTGCAGTACGTCGGCCAGACCAAGGATCCGCTCGGCCGGCTGGCGCGCGCGCGCCTGACGCCGGTGCAGCGCATCCACCAGAACAACAGCGAAGACAACGACATGCTGCTGCTGATCCAGCGCATGAACGTCGAAGTGATGTCGGACGACGGCGATCCGGCCGAGCTGGAGGTCAACCAGAATCCGGTGGCGACCGACATGCTGCTCAAGGACCGCATCGATGTCATCGAGTGCGCGCTGATCCGCTACTTCGAAGGGCCGGAGATGCACGGCCGCAGCGACAAGGAGGCGGACATCCGCAAGCAGCGCCTGCGCGAGGTGCAGGCCACCAACAACCTGGTCGAGTTCCGCATCGACCTGCGGCTGGAGGACGCCGGCAAATACGACGACCTGTTCTCAAGGCACGTTCCGGTCTCGCGCAGCCACATCATCGATTGCCGCATCGTCGACGGCGAAGTGCTGGTCACGCCGGTGGCGTCGGTCTGAAAATTTTTTGAGTTTTTTTTGAGTTTTTTTGAAAGAGCTGTCACACGCGGCGAGGTCGTCCCGTCTTATAGGTATGGAGAGCGCAATCGTGCGCGATCAAACCTGAACAGAAGGACGCATCATGACCCATACCGCCCGTATTTCTTTCTTCGAACAAGCTCCCGCCAACCTGCAGGCCATGATCGGCCTGTCGATGTCGGTCAAAAAAAGCTCGCTGGGTTTGCGCCTGGTTGAGCTGATCAACCTGCGCGTGTCGCAGATCAACGGCTGCGGCGTCTGCGTCGACATGCATTGGCGCGACCTGATCAAGCAAGGCGCCGAGCCGCGCCACCTGAACGCCATCGCCGGCTGGCGCGAAGCGCCGTTCTTCAGCGAGCGCGAGCGCGCCGCGCTGGGCTGGGCCGAAGCGGTCAACGCGCTGCCGCACAAGGACGACACCGACGCCGCCTACGTCGAATTGCGCAAGCATTTCAACGACAATGAAACGGCGGAGCTGGGGTACGCCATCGCCGTGATCAAGGGTTGGAACCTGATCAACCTGAGCCTGCGCAACCAGATCCCGGAAGTGCCGGCGCCAGGTTTCTAAGGCTTAATGCGTCAGGTCGGCCTTGACGAAGTACTTGCGCGCATAGGTCAGCAGCTGGCCGTCGTTCGGATGATCGACGGTCTCGACGCTGACCACTTTGTCCGCCGTCTCGGCATGGCTCTTGGCCATGTGGCGCATGAAGGCCAGCTTTTCCATGCCGGGGCCGACCACCAGGATCTGCTTGGCATCGGTGATCGCGGCGATCACTTCATCCATATAGCCGAAGTCCGGCTCGGCGCGGTTGTTGCCGACCACGCCGGCTTTCTGATGCTGCGAGGTGGTTTTGATGACTTCGGTGTCGGCATCGTCGCGGGTGAAATGGATGACATGGGCTTCGGTCTGGTCAAGCCAGACGACTGCGTGTTGGAACGGCATGGGGGATTTTCCTTGAGGTGGGGATTGGCCGGTGATACGGCCAGTACACGCATCATGCGCGCATGCGCGCCGTTCATCTGTACGACAGCATACTTAGAGCGGCAGGTCCGCTTCGGGGTACAGGTTCGGGAACAGCAAGCCCAACGCGTCCAGCGGTAGTCCGAATCGAAGCGGGCCATATGGCGTATCGCTGACGAGCAGTCTGTCCGCCAGCAGCGTGGCCATCAACGAGCGCGCGCTGCGTTCCGCCAAACCGGTCATTTGGGAAAACTCCCCCCGCCCGACGGGGCCCAAGCCAAAAATATGCACCAACGGGAGGATTGCCTCCCGCTTCATGTGGCGCACGACCAGCAGCGCTTCGATGCGCGGTTTGATCGCGTCCAACGCCAGCATCTTCGACATGAACGACACTTGGTCGTTGCACATCTCCAGAAAATATTTCACCCATGTGAGCAGTCCTGCTGCGCTCAGGTTGCCACGGCCGTCGAGGTCGCCCTGACGGGGAGCATCGGCGTTGTGCAGCGCTGCGTAGTAAGCGGGCGTCGACCTGGCGAAGCCCCTGCTTGGAGACCAGAGTCCTTCGGATAATTTCCATAGCGCGCAATGGGTTTGCAGGCGCGCCGCCCTGCCGTTCCCATCGAGGAAGGGATGAACCCACGCCACGCGGTGATGCGCGCAGGCGGTGTCGATCAGGATGCGATCCCAGCCGCGCGCTTTTCCGTAGACCTCGTCTAGCCGTTGAAGAAATGCTGGTAACGATGCGGCGATCGGCGCGACATGCCGCGCGACTTGGACGTCGCGTGTGCGGATCTGTCCAGGGATGATGATTTCGCCGTCATCGGACAGGCGGTCTTGCGGCGTCAGCCGGTCGTACAGCGCGCGGTGAGCGTCGATCAGAAAAGCGGACTTCAGCGCCGGCCCTTCGTGCGACTTGGCCTCCATCTCTCTTTCAGCGCCGATGTGCGCCAAGGCGATACGCTGTAGTCGTGCGTCATATGGTCGATGGGAGAAATCACTCTGAAGGGCGCGCTCGATATTTCGAGGGTGGGTGCTCTGGCCTTCGATGCGGTTGCTGTAGAACGAGTTCATTTGCCGCAGCAGTTCTCGAAGCGAGGCGCGCGTCGTTTCATGCGCGGCGGCGGTGAGTTTGACGGAGCAAAGGGCAATACTTTCCGCCAGAGGAAGAACTTCCTCCCGTTGCCGTTCGCTCAGCGAAGTCGGCTCGAATTGGTGGGGAGCGTGGTACATTTCGCCGCTTTTATTTCCGGTTTGGCCGGATCGCAAGCTTTTGATTGTACTCGGGTTTTTGGTGTTTTTCTGTTTTGCGGGACGTGGTCTTGGCCGCTTTGTACTCTAGATAGGATTCAAAACAAAGGCCCCGGCGCTTTCGCGTCGGGGCCTTTGTTTTGAATCCAGTGGTGGAGACGGCGGGAATCGAACCCGCGTCCGCAAGCACTCCACAGACAGTTCTACATACTTAGCACTATCATTTAATTTAACCAGTACAACACGGACGTGCACGTTTTGGACTAGCGATTCACCTTAGATTTAGCGCTGATTGAAGTGACCCCTCACAGCGCGAGTCCCTGTAAATGACTCCACAGCTTTTAACGGCCCACCCCAGGGACGAGGTGTTGTGGAGCTAACAGCAATTAAGCTGCCAGTGCGTACGAGTTATCGTTTGCAGTTAAGTTTTTTCTGGGTGTATTTACGAGGTAACCAGCCCTCGGTATGCCCTGCTCTGCTTTGCAACCCACGTCGAAACCAGGTCGTCCCCACAGACTTGTCATTCTACAGCACTTTGCCCCGCTCCGCAGCTTTCCCAGAACCCACGTCAAACGCCCGTCATATTCGGCCGTTATCATGGCTGCAGTTCTCACATAGAACCAAAAACTAGCGCCTCCCGCAGGCGTCTACTACCGGCGCCGGCGGTCGGGAAATATACCGGCACCACTTTCCTTCAGTGAAGTTGTACTTTGCTGATCCAGCCCGCCAGGGCGATCATCGCGGCCACCACCAGCCCTATCGTCCAACGGAATTGCGTGTCGCTGCGGCCCATACGGTGATAGCTTTCGCTTCTGAGCAGTTCGATGTGCGCGTTCATTTCCCGGCGCTGTTCATTAAGGTGATCCTCCGCACGCGCAATCAGCGCGGCGCTTTCCCGCCGAGAGTCATCGATCTTGGCCTCGATCAGCCTGAAGTTGTCAAAGCTCTTCGTGTGAGCCTCCTCGATCTTGGCCTCCATCAGCCTGAAGTTATCAAAGCTCTTCGTGTGAGCCTCCGCGATCTTGGCCTCTATCAGTCTGAAGTTATCCAGGCTCTCTCTGCGTGCCTCCGATATCTTGGCATCCACAAGCTTGAAATTGTCGACGATCTTGGCATCCACCAGCTTGAAGTTGTCGGCGCTCTCCTTCCTTGCTTCCTGAATCTGGACGCTCACCAGCTTGAAATTATCGAGGCTGGCCACGCGCACTTCATGGATCTGCGCATTCACCAGCTTGAAGTTGTCGGAGCTTTCCTTACGCACTTCATGAATCTGGGCATTCACCAGCTTGAAGTTGTCGGAGCTTTCCTTGCGCACTTCATGAATCTGCGCATTCACCAGCTTGAAGTTGTCCGCCGTCTCTTTGCGCAAGTCGTCGATCCGGGCCGTGACTTCCCGGTGCAGCTCGCCTATCCGGCCGTTGACCTCCCTGAAGCCGGCGCCCATGTCCTGTCGTAGCGTGTCGATCGTGGTGTCCATGTCCTCATCCTCGTCGGCGGAATTGCCGATGTCAAGCGCGGCTGTTGGCATATCGTTCATCTTCGGCTCCCGGTGCTTCCCCATGCTAGCCCTGTGATTACGCCTCCGTTTGATCCGTCTCAAGTGCGCGCCGGCGGCTTTCTGTTGCAACGCAGCACAAATCCGTCCAACTTCCATACCAAAAGGGAGGATCCGCATCAGAATTTCGATTGATCGCGCTACCACTGCATTAAAATGACAGTTACATCATCCCAGCGCCCGCCCACGCCATGCCCGACGCCGCCGTCCACGATGCCCCCAGCCCGAAGAAACGCGGGCGGCCCCACAAAGGGGAAAGCGGGGGACTGCGCGCCGAATTGATCGAGAAGTCGGCGCAGTTGTTCCGCGTTAAAGGCTACGAGAGCACCACCGTGCGCGACATCGCCGCCGCCGCCGGGATCCAGGCCGGCAGCTGGTTCTACCATTTCAAGACCAAGCAGGACATCCTCGAGGCGATCATGGAACAGGGCCTGCTGCGCTCGCTGGCCGAGATCGAGGCCATCGCCAGCGAGCCGCTGTCGCCGGTCGAGATGCTGCACCGCCTGGTCGAGGCCCATCTGCACACCCTGCTGGCGCCCGACCACCATTTCATCGCGGTGCTGCTGTACGAGTGGCGTTCGCTCGATGAGTCGTCGCGGCTGCGGCTGGTGGCGCTGAAGGACCGCTACGAGGCGGTGTGGGACCGCGCGATCGCCGCACTGCACCATTCGGGCGATTGGGCGATGCCGTCGCAGTTCGACCGCCTGCTGATCTTCGGCGCGCTGAACTGGACCGTGCAGTGGTACAAGCCGGGCAGCGGCGCCGACGTGCCGGAGCTGGCGCGCCAGGCCATGCGTTTCATCCTGCGCACGCCGGCCAGTTGAGGCACAATAGGGGCATCACCCGCCACCAAGGATGCCCATGATTTACGAAATCGCCGAGCTGTACATCAAGCCGGATTCCCATACCGCGTTCCAGGCCGGCGTCGCCGAGGCCGTGCCGCTGTTCAAGGCCGCCACCGGCTGCCAGTCGATGCGGCTCGACCGCGATATCGAGACGCCGGATACCTATCATCTGGTGATCGGCTGGGCGACGCTGGAGAACCATACCGTGGACTTCCGCGGCAGCGAGGCGTTCCAGCTCTGGCGCGGCCTGGTCGGCGGCCATTTCGCGCAAACGCCCAAGGTCGAGCATTTCGAGACCGTTGTGGCCGGTTTTTAACAGGAGGCGATCATGACCCGCACCATCCATCGTAATTTCGAACAAGTGACGGACGCCGAGAGCGCCCGCAGCGCCCTGCTGTCCAGCGGCTTTCCGCCGTCGTCGGTCAAGCTGACCAAGCATACGACGCTGCCGCCCAGCGTGGCGACCAGCACCGTCGGCAACCTGCTCGACGCGCTGACGCCCGGCGGCCCGGCGGCGGCGGCGCAAGCCCGCCAGCGCAGCGGCGCCATGCTGACCGTCGACATCTACGACGACGACGAGCAGGACAAGGCCGATTCCATCATGGGCGGCTTCGGCGCCAGCTCGGCCTGACCGAGCGCTTGGGCGGCGCCTAACCGGCCACCGGTTCGGCGTCGCGCAGGCCGCCGGACGCTTCGCCGGCCAGCAGCCGCCGCATCCAGTCGCCGGCGTCGGCCACCGTCAGCGGCCGCGCGTAGAAGAATCCTTGCAGTTCCTGGCAGCCGGCATCGCGCGCGGCCTTGGCCTGCGCTTCGGTTTCGATGCCCTCGGCCACCACCTGCAAGTTCAAGGCCGAGGCCAGCTGGCAGATCGCCGTGACCACCGCCACCGCGTCCGGCGCCGGCAAGGGCTCGATCAATCCCCGGTCGATCTTCAAGGTGCGCAACGGCAGCTGGCGCAGCATGCCCAGCGACGAGAAACCGGTGCCGAAATCGTCCATCGCGACTTCGATGCCCAGCTCGCTCAGCCGCTGCAGCTGCGCTTGCGTATCGTCCAGATTATCGACCGCCGCGCTTTCGGTGATCTCCAGCGTCAGGCAACGCGCCGGCACGCCGCTGTCGGCCAGAATCCGTTCCACCAGCTGCGGGAAGCCGCGATTGAGCAGCTGCAGCGGCGAGACGTTGACCGCCACCGGCACGCAGTCGCCCAGCTCGGCGCGCCAGGCGGCGATCTGGCGGCAGGCGCGTTCCAGCAACACGGCGCCCAGTTCCTGGATCAGGCCGGTGCGTTCGGCGATGACGATGAATTCCACCGGGCTGACCAGGCCGATGCCCGGCCGCTGCCAGCGCGCCAGCGCTTCGAAGCCCAGCAGCCGGCCGCTGACGGCGTCGATCTTGGGCTGGTAGTCGAGGTAGATTTCCTGTTGCTTGATGCCCTTGCGCAGCGCCTGTTCGTTTTCCAGCGACAGGCTCGACATCTGCTCGAAGCGTTGCTCGGCCATCGCCAGCGCCGTGCCCGGCGTGCGCTTGGCCTGGTACATGGCGGCGTTGGCGGCGCGCAGCAGCGCTTCGGCGTTGCCGGCATGGTCGGGGAACACCGCCATGCCCATCGAGGCGTCGATGAAGTATTCGCCGCCCGGCACCTTGAGCGCCTGCACGCAGACGCTTTGCAGCCGGCCGGCGATGTCGCGCGCGTTGACCGCGTCCGGGTCGACGATGGCGAATTCGTCGCCGCCCAGCCGGATCAGCTCGGCGCGCGCGCCCAGCACGTCCTTCAGCTTGGCCGCGAACGCCTTCAGCAGATGGTCGCCGGTGACATGGCCCTGGCTCTGGTTGAACAGCTTGAAGCGGTCGATGTTGAGCACCACCAGCGTGCATTGCAGCGAGCCGTCGGCCAGGAAGCAGTATTCCTTCAGCCGTTGCATCAGCACCGTGCGGTTCGGCAGGCCGGTCAGCTTGTCGTGCGTCGCCTGGTGCAGCAGTTCGCGCGCGCTGGCGTTGCGCTCGGTGTCGTCGGTGATCAGGATCTGGGTGGCGGCGACGCCGTCCCATTCGACCCGCCAGGCTTCGAAGCGCAGCTCCAGCTCGCGTCCGCCGGCCACTTCGCGCCGTCCTTCCCAGCTGGCGATGTCCTGCTGGCCGCTTTGCAGCAGCCGATGATGATGTTGCAGGGTTTCGTCGCTGAAGCTTTCCGGCGGCAGGTCGGCAAACACGGTGTAGGCGCCCAGGCCCAGCGGCATGCCGTAGATCTGCCGCAGCGCCGGATTGGCGTACAGGATGCGGGCGCCGTCGGTGACCGCCACGCCCTGCACCGAGTGCTCGGTCAGCATCTGGAAGCGCGCCGCCAGCTTGCCGGCGTCGCGCACCGCGCCGTCCAGCGCCGACAGCCCGAACACCGCGCCGATCGCCGATCGCAGCAAGGTGCCGACCAGCAGGCTGGCGGCCATGCCGTGCGAACCGAACACGGTCAGCAGCAGCTGGCTCAGGCCCAGCAGGATCAGCAGCGGGCCGACCAGCCGGTCCAGCGACGGGTTGCGCCACATCCAACGGGTCGCCAGCAGGCCGACGCCGGTCAGCATGGTCATGTTGAACAGCGACCAGTACAGGAACGTGTTACCGCTCGCCGACGCCCCCACCGCCAGCAGCGCGGCCAGCACGATCGCCGCCGCCGCGACGCGCGGCAGGCGCCGTCCGGCCAGCCGGGCGACGCCGGAACTGAGGAACAGCAGGTTGGGCACGGCGCCGGCCACCACCAGCGGCAGGCCGAGGCGGGCCAGCAGCGCCGGCGCCTCGGTGTGCAGCAGGTAGCCGACCGGCAGCAGCGTGGCGAACAGCGTCGACCAGCCCATGTCGCGCGCGAACGCCTGGCCCGGATGGCGCCGCCACACCCGCAGCAAGCCCAGTCCGACGATCAGATACAGGCCGAAATTGGCCAGGTACAGATAAGTCATCTCAGGCCGCCGGGTGGTGGAACACCTGGCGCAGGTAGGCGAGGAAGGTTTCGTCCTTGCAGACGGTCTTGCCGGGCGAGTCCGACAACTTGGCCACCGACTGGCCGTTGCAGCAGACCAGCTTCATGACGATGTTGAGCGGCGTCAGGCCGACGTCGTTGGTCAGGTGGGTGCCGATGCCGAAGCCGGTCATGATGCGGTCGGCGAAATGGCGGTACAGGCCGAAGGCGCTTTCCAGGTTGAGGCCGTCGGAGAACACCAGCCGCTTGGTCTTGGCGTCGATGCGCAGCGCGGCGTAGTGCGCCAGCGCCTTTTCGCCCCACACCACCGGATCGCCGGAGTCGTGGCGCAGGCCGTCGAACAGCTTGGCGAAGTACAGGTCGAAGTCGTCGAGGAAGGCGTCCATGCCGACCACGTCGGTCAGCGCGACGCCGAGGTCGCCCCGGTATTCCTGCACCCAGGCTTCCAGCGACGCCTTCTGGAAGTCGCGCAGCCGCACGCCGAAGGCCTGGAACGATTGCATGTATTCGTGCGCCATGGTGCCGATCGGCACCAGGTTGAATTTCATCGCCTGGTAGACGTTGGAGGTGCCCTTGAAATACTGCGGCACTTCGCGCGCCAGCTTTTGCACCACCTCGTCGTGCCAGGCGCCGGAAAAGCGGCGGCGGGTGCCGAAGTCGGAAAACTCGAACGGGTTGCGGTGCGCCGGTTCGTCGCCGAAGGCGCGCAGCGCGGCCAGCTTGGCATTGAGGCGGGCGCGGCCCTCGGCCAGCGCGGCGGCCTGGTCGAAGCGGCGGAAGTACAGTTCGTTGACGATGTACAGCACGTAGATCTCGAAGCCCATCACGTGCACCTGCGGGCCACGGGCGTGGATCACCAGCGCGTCGCCGTCGGCGCGCACCTCGATGAACTTGCGCTGGAAGCGGAACACCGTCAGGAAGTCGACGAAGTCGCTCTTCATGTAGCGCAGCGAGCGCAGGTAGTTCAGCTCGTCCTCGGCGAAGCCCATCGAGCACAGGTGGTCCAGCTCGCGCTCGACCGCCTCGCACAGCTCGGCCAGCGGATAGGCCGGGGTGTTGCGGCAGACGAATTCATACTCGGTGTGCGAGTTCGGGTGGCCATGCAGCAGCGCCTGCCACATGGTGAATTTGTATAAATCGGTTTCCAGCAGACTGCGGACGATGGGCTGACTCATTCGTTCTCCAGCTGCGGCTGCGGCGCCAGGTTGGCGTTGGCCATCAGCTCCGGCAGCACGTCGGCCGCCTGCAGCAGGCGCACGCCGCGCGCCCGCATCGCTTGCAGGAAGGCGTGGTATTGCGGTTCGAAGCCGGTCACCGGGCTGATGCAGTCGGTGATCAGCGTCAGCCTGGCCAGCGACGCGGCGCCGTGGTGTTCGGCGAAATAGTCGGCGATGTGCTCGACGGTGGCCTTGACGCAGTGGCTGCCCGCCTCGCCGGCGATGTAGATATGGTCGGCCTCGGCCAGGTTGTCGACGAACTTGAAGTTGAACTGGGTGTCCGGGTCGTCGACGTCGGGCACTTCGGCCATCACGGCGGAATAGTGCTCGGTCCACGGGTTGGAGCCCTTGGCCAGCTTGGCGACGATGCCCAGCGACGCTTCCTCCCAGTGGCTGTAGGCGGCGCGCACGTCGGCGTGGACGTTGTTGCCCCAGGTGCCGATTTCGCAGTGCACCGGCCACACCATCAGTTGGTAGCGGCCGGCCGCTTCCAGCTTGTCGAGGTAGTTCAGCGCCAGCGGCAAGGCGGCCGGGTGGCGCGGCAGGTATTTCCTGGCGCGCACGTCGGCGGCGGTGATTTCGGTGAACGGCGACACCGGCGCGCCGTCGGCGGCGATCCAGAAGGTCGGGTGGGCGATGTCGAAACGGTGGTGCGAGTCGAGCGTGACGCTGATCGCCGTCAGGCCGGCGCGGCCGCGGTTGATCAGGCCGGCCAGGCGCAGCATGTCCTGGTGGGCGCCGGGCACCGGCAGCGACGGCGCCAGCAACTGGCGCGCGACCGGATCCTGCGGCCGGTAGGCGTCCGGCAGATCGCAGAAATCGTTCTGCGGATCGATGACGAGCAGGTGCAGATTCCGTTTCATGTAGGCTCCATTACGTTGTATGCCTAACATGATACCGCAGCAACGTGAAAAGCCCCGCAGGCGGGGCTTGGTTTGCGGCGCGGAACGTTGGAATCAGGCGGCGATGGCTTCGATCTGGCTGCGGCTCTTGGCGATCGCGGCGGCGACGGCCTCTTCGCCCATCGCCACGCCTTCGGCCACGATGAAGGTGACGTCGGTCATGCCCAGGAAGCCGAGCACGGCGCGCAGGTAGGTGGTGACGTAGTCGTAGGCGGCGTAGGGGCCGGCGCTGTAGGCGGCGCCGGTGGCGACGAAGATGTACACTTTCTTGCCGGTGACCAGGCCTTCGGCACCGTTGGCGCCGTACTGGAAGGTGCGGCCGGCGCGGGCGATGGCGTCGATCCAGGCCTTCAGGCCGGAGGTCACCGAGAAGTTGTACATCGGCGCGCCGATGACGATGGTGTCGGCGGCCAGCAGCTCGTCGACCAGGGCGTCGGAGGTCTTGATGGCGTGCGCCTGCTCGGCGTTGCGCTGCTCGGCCGGGGTGAAGTAGGCGCCCATCACCAGTTCGTTCAGGTGCGGCACCGGATTGGCGGCCAGGTCGCGGGTGACCACGGTGGTCGAGGCGTCGGCGGCCTGCAGTTTGGCGATGAACTCGCCGCCCAGTTGACGCGACAGGGAACCGGTGTTGCGCACGCTGCTGTCGATGTGAAGAATTTTTGCCATGATGCTGTTTCCTTAGGAGTGAGGGATTGCAAGCATCATAGAACGGGTTTAATATCGATGAAATACCCGAAATTTAAATCCTACCTATCGATAAAATCGATTTTATTATGCGAGATCCCGGCCTTCCCTCCCTCGACCAGCTGCGCGTGTTCATCGCCGTCATCGACCATGGCGGCTTCGCCCATGCGGCGCGGGCCTTGCACCGCACCCAGTCGGTGATCAGCTACACCATCGCCAACCTGGAGGAGCAGCTGAACGTCGAGCTGCTCGACCGCAGCAAGCGCAAGCCGACCCTGACCGAGGCCGGCAAGGCGCTGCTGGCCGACGCCCGCGCCGTGTCGCTGAAGGTGGACGGCATGCGCGCCCGCGCCAAGGCGCTGTCGACCGGGCTGGAGGCCGAGGTGTCGATCGTGGTCGACGTGATGTTCTCCACCTGCACCCTGGTGCGCATCCTGCACGCCTTCCAGAAGGAGTTCCCCACCGTGTCGATGCGGCTGCGCATGGAGGCGCTGGGGGCGGTGACGCAGCTGGTGATGGAGCGCACCTGCCACATCGGCATCAGCGGCTGGATGCCGGGCACGCCGGACCACATCGAGCGCCAGAGCTGCGGCTTCGTCACCATGGTGCCGGTGGCCTCGCCCAACCATCCGCTGGCGCAGATCGAGGGCAAGATTCCCAGCGCGGTGTTGCGCGAACACACCCAGCTGGTGCTGACCGACCGCAGCACCCTGACCGCCGGCCAGGACTTCGGCGTGATGGCGCTGCGCGACTGGCGTCTGGGCGACCTGAGCTCCAAGCACGCGCTGCTGCGCAGCGGCATCGGCTGGGGCAATATGCCGGTGGAGATGGTGCATTGGGATCTGGAAGCGGGCCGGCTGGTGCAGCTCGACATCAACGAGGGCAGCTCGTTCAGCTTCCCGATCTATGTGATCAACCGTGGCGACGAGCAGCCGGGGCCGGCCGCGACCTGGCTGATGGGGCAGTTCCTGGCGCTGTCCGATCCGACGCTGCGTCCGCCCGAAGACGACATCCCGCAACCGGCGGCGCCGGGCCACAGCTACGGCGAGCTGCTGGACCAGGCCATGGGCCGCAAGCCGGCCGGCGCGCCGATGACCAGCACGCCGGGGCCGGGCATGCCGACGCCGGGCACGGCGGCGGCGCGCCGCGCCGGCTCGAAGACGCCGCCGCCGGGCGTGGCCGAGCCGGGACCTATTTCACTCCGGCGGCGCTGAGCTTGCCGCGCAGGCGGCGGATTTCCTCCGACAGGTCCACCACCAGCGCGGCGACGTCGTCGTTGGCTTCGAAGTCGCGTTCGACCTGGCACAGCCGGCGCGCCCGCACCAGGTCGGCGCTGGTGAAGCGCCAGTAGACGCTGTCCTGCGGCGCGCTGTCGAGCAGGATGCCGGTGCGCACCCGCTGCACCACCCAGTCCGGCTCGACGGCGCAGGCCTGCGCCAGTTCCTCCAGGGTCAGCGCGGCCTCGTCGACCAGCACCGCCGTTACGATCGCTTGTCCCATCTTCGCTCCTCCAGGTTCTTGCTCACGCGCGCGGGTTGAACGCCATCTCGCGCGCCATGGTTTGATACAGTTCGCGCGCCTTGTCGGTGTTGGCCGGCGGCAGCGCCACCTCCAGCAGCAGGTACAAGTCGCCCGCTTCCTTGCCGGGAATGCCGCGTCCGCGCAGGCGCAGCTTGCGCCCGCTCTGCGAGCCGGCCGGCACCGTGACGGTGACCTTGCCCGACGGCGTGGCCACCTCGATCTCGCCGCCCAGCGCCATTTCCCACGGCGCCACCGGCACCGTCTCGTAGACGTCGCGGCCGTCGATGCGGTAGCGGGCGTTGGCGCGGAATTCGATCTGCAGATACAAGTCGCCCGGCCCGGCCGCGCCCGGCTGGCCCTGGCCCGACAGGCGCAATTGCTGCCCGGCGGTCACCCCCTTGGGAATGTTGACGCTGAGGTTGCGCTCGCGCGTGACGATGCGGTCCTGCGCGTCGCGCTCGGCCACCATCAGGCCGATGGTGCGGGTGGCGCCGGTGTAGCTGTCGGCCAGGTCGATGGTGATGCTGGCGTGGCTGTCCTCGCCGCGCCGTGGCGCCTGGCGGCGCCGGCCGCCGCCGCCCAGGTTGGCGAACAGGTCGGCGAAGAAGTCGCTCTGGTCGGCGCCGGCGAAGCCGCCCTGCCCCGGATGACCCTGCGCGCCGTTGCCGAAGCCGCGCCCCCATTCCGGCGGCGGACGGAATTCCTGTCCGGCGCGGTATTGGTGGCCGCGTCCCAGCTCGTCATAGGCGCTGCGCTTTTCAGCGTCGCCGAGGACGCCGTAGGCTTCGTTCAGTTCCTGGGTTTTCTTTTGCGCGTCCGCTTCCTTGCTGACGTCCGGATGGTATTTCCGGACCAGCTTGCGGTATGCCTTCTTGATCTCATCCTCGGAGGCCGTCTTGGCCACGCCCAGGGTTTGGTAATAATCCTTGTATTCCACGTCGCACGCTCCCGTAATGCATCGTCGCCAGTCTAGCGTAAATGCCGGGAGCGTGCGTGTGGCGGCGCACCGATCAGCGCACCCGGCGCAGCGACGAGATGCGGTTGTTCATGTCATCGAGGAATTCGTAGCGGCCCGGGCGCAGCACGATGCAGTGGCCGCGGAATTCGGCATGCTCGCACAGTTCCCACTCGCCCTCGTTGACGATCACCGAGCCGGCGCGGTCGTTGAAGTCGTAGTCGTCCAGCTTGCGCACGTCGTTGTGCAGCTCGGCGCGGCGGCCGCCGAAGCCGGCTTGGGCGAACAGCACGATCGGTTCGCGCCGGCCGTCGTGGTCGCCGCGTCCGCCACGGCCGCCGCGATCGCCACGGTCGCCGCGATCACTGATTTCGCGCACCGACGACACCTTGTCGTTGAAGCCTTCCAGTACGCGGTACTCGCCGCGTTCCAGCACGATGCAGTGCCCCTGGAAGCCGGCGTGTTCGCACAGCTCCCAGGTGCCGGAGCGCACCACCACGCTCGAGGTGCGGTCGTTGAAGCCGCGTTGCACCAGGTCCGGCGTGCCGTCGCGCAGCGAGATCGAGGGGCCGCGGAATTCGGAATCGGTGAACAGCGTCAGCTCGCCGGCGTGCGCGGCGCCGGCCAGCAACGCGGTCGCCAACGAGGCGGTTTGGATCAGACGGGAGAAGAATGGTTTCATGATGAATAGCGAATAAAGTGAGGGAAGCGGCCTGTCCGCCCGCCCACAACGCGCGCCCCCGCGGGTTGGCTGACAGAAATTTTGGCCGATTTGCAAGCAATTGTAATCGCGCCCGGCGCGGCGCGGTAGAATCTGCGGTTTCCCGCCGTCCCGACCGCCCATGCCGCACACCTTCACCCTCTCCAATTTCCGCCGCGAAGCCGCCGCCCTGTGGCGGCTGGCCTGGCCGGTGCTGATCGGCCAGCTGGCCACGGTCGGCATGGGCGTGGCCGATGTCGCCATGACCGGCCACACCAGCGCCGACGAGCTGGCGGCCGTGTCGCTGGGGGCGTCGATCTGGTCGATCGTGCTGGTCACCGTCAGCGGCACCATGATGGCGATCAACAGCGTGGTGGCGCACGACGTCGGCGCCGGCACGCTGGGCAAGATCCCGCACGCGGTGCGCCAGTCGCTGTGGAAGGCGCTCGGCGTCGGCGTGGCGGCGATGCTGCTGGCCAATCTGGCGACGCTGCTGTTCGACTACCTGTATTTGTCGCCGCACGTGCAGCGGCAGGCGTCGCTGTTCGTCCACATCATCAGCATCGGCCTGCCGCCGTTCGCCGCCTACCGCGCGCTGTACGGCTACAGCACCAGCATCAACCAGACCAAGCCGGTGATGGCGATCGCGATCCTCGGCCTGCTGTTCAACGTGTTCGTCAACTGGCTGCTGGTGTTCGGCAACTTGGGCTTGCCGGCGCTGGGCGGGGTCGGTTGCGCGGTCTCGACCGGCCTGTGCATGTGGCTGATGCTGTTCGCCATGCTGGCCTGGATGCGCGCCGCGCCGGCCTACGCGGCCACCTATCCGCTGACGCACTGGGAGTGGCCGCACTGGCCGGAGATCCGTTCGATGCTGCGGCTCGGCCTGCCGATCGGCGTCACCTACTTCGCCGAGGTCAGCGCCTTCGGCGCGGTCAGCCTGCTGGTGGCGCGCTTCGGCGTGGTGGAGATTTCCGCGCACCAGATCGCGCTGAACTTTTCCTCGCTGACTTTCATGGTGCCGCTCAGCTTCGGCATCGCGCTGATCACGCGCGTCGGCCAGAGCCTGGGCGAAGGCGATCCGGCCAAGGCGCGCTTCGTGGCCTGGACCGGGGTCTGGATGTCGCTGCTGTTCGGCGTGCTGTCGGCGCTGGGCATCGTGCTGTTCCGCGACCAGATCGCGCGCGCCTACACTTCCGATCCGGCGGTGCAGCAGCTGTGCGCGCACCTGCTGCTGTTCGCCGCGCTGTTCCAGCTGTCCGACGCGGCCCAGGTCGCGACGTCGTGCGCGATCCGCGGCTACAAGGTGACGCGCCAGCCGATGCAGATCCAGCTGCTGGCGTTCTGGGGCTTCGCGCTGCCGCTGGGCTGCTGGCTGGGCCTGGCGCCGGGCTGGCTGCCGTGGACGCCGGCGCGGCCCATGGCGGCGGCCGGCTTCTGGATCGGGCTGGTGATCGGCCTGACGGTGGCGGCGGTGCTGCTCAGCTGGTCCCTGCAGCGGCTGTCGCTGGCGCGCGCGCAGGCCAAGCTCCGGCCGGCGCCGAACTAAAAACGGTTTTCCGGCGCGGATTCAGAATCTTGCCATCTCGCCACAGCTGTCGCCGTCTGGTATCGTCTTGGATTCGCCCAATTAGAGAGACTCCATGCGCTTCATACTCTGCTTCCTCGCCCTGCTGGCCGGCGCCAACGCCTCGGCCGAAAAACTCACGCTGGACCGCATCCACGGCGACACCTCGCTCAGCGGTCCCGGCGTGCGCAGTTTGAAAGTCTCGCCGGACGGCGCCCGCGTCACCTTCCTGCGCGGCCGCGAAGACAACCAGTTCCAGCTCGACCTGTGGGAGTACAACCTCAAGGACAAGACCACGCACCGCCTGGTCGACTCGCAAATCCTGGTGCCGAACGAGCAGCTGTCGGACGCCGAGAAGGCGCGCCGCGAGCGCGAGCGCACCGCCAGCCTGAAGGGCATCCTGAGCTACAGCTGGTCGCCGGACGGTAAGCAGCTGCTGGTGCCGATCGCCGGCAACCTGTACCTGATCGACGTCAGCAAACCGGACGCGGCGCGCATGGTCGCCTCCGGCAACGTGCTCGATCCGAAGATTTCGCCGAAGGGCCGCTACGTTTCCTTCGTGCGCGACCAGAATCTGTTCGTCATCGACCTGAGCACCGGCAAGGAAAAGCAGCTGACCAGCGATGGCAAGGGCACCGTGCACAACGGCGAGGCCGAGTTCGTGGCGCAGGAAGAAATGTCGCAGACCACCGGCTACTACTGGGCGCCGGACGATTCCGCCATCGCCTACAAGCGCTACGATGAAGCGCCGGTGCCGGTGGTGCGCCGGTTTGAAATCTTCGCCGACCGCACCGAAGTGGTCGAGCAGCGCTACCCGGCCGCCGGCGATCCGAACGTGCTGGTGCAGCTGAAGATCGTCGCGCTGGGCGATGGCGCGATCCGCAACGTCGACCTGGGCGCCAACCAGGACATCTATCTGGTGCGCGCCGATTGGAGCAGCGACGCCAAGGCGCTGCTGTTCCAACGCCAGAGCCGCGACCAGAAAAAACTGGAGCTGATCTCGGTCGACGCCGCCACGCTGGCGCAGCGCGTGCTGATCACCGAAACCTCGCCGACCTGGGTCAGCATCTTCGACGACCTGCGTTTCCTCGGCAACGGCAAGGGCTTCGTCTGGTCGTCCGAGCGCAGCGGCCGCAAGCACCTGTATCTGTACGATATGAACGGCAAACTGCTGCACGCGATCAGCAAAGGCGAATGGGGCATCGACCGCCTGCTGGCGCTGGACGAGAAGACCGGCCGCGTGTTCGTGCAATCGAACCGCGACGCCGTGGTCGACAGCCAGACCTACGCGCTGAAACTGGATGGCAGCAGCGCCGACAAGCCGGCCCGCATCACCCAGGGCGACGGCTGGCATGATTCGGCCTTCGCCCGCAACGGCGAAGTGTTCGTCGACACCTACTCCGATCCAAGCACCCCGCCGCAGGTCAGCATCCGCCGTCCCGACGGCGCGATGATCAGCTGGCTGGAGCACAACGAGCTAAACGCGTCGCACCCGTACGGCAAGTACCTCGACGCGCATCTGAAGACCGAGTACGGCACGCTGAAGGCCAAGGATGGCCAGACGCTGTACTACTCCATCATCAAGCCGAGCAACTTCAGCGCGGTGAAGAAGTATCCGGTCTTCCTGTCGACCTACGGCGGCCCGCACTCGCAACACGTGTCGCGCAAATGGGGCAACTTCTTCGACCAGTACATGGCGCAGCAGGGCTTCGTGGTCTGGCGTCTGGACAACCGGGGTTCGTTCCGCCGCGAGCGCGCCTTCACCGACGCCAACTACAAGCAACTGGGCCGGGTCGAGGTCGAAGACCAGCTGACCGGCATCGAATGGCTGGGCCAGCAATCCTTCGTCGACGCCAAGCGCATCGGCGTGTTCGGCTGGAGCTACGGCGGCTTCATGAGCTTGCGCCTGCTGGCCGAAGCGTCGGACAAGATCGCGATGGGCGTGTCGGTGGCGCCGGTGACCGATTGGTCGCTGTACGACACCCACTACACCGAGCAGTTCATGGGCATGCCGAAAGAGAACGCGGCCGGCTATGAATACAGCGGCGTCTACTCGCATCTGGATGGTTTGAAATCGCCGCTGCTGCTGATGCACGGCATGGCCGACGACAATGTGCTGTTCACCAACACCACGCGCATGATCGACGCGCTGGTGAAGCGCAACGTGCACTTCGAGCTGATGACCTACCCGGGCGGCAAGCACGGCATCGCGGGCCGCGCGCCGCAGCGCCATGTGTACGGCAACATCGAAGCCTTCTTCAAGAAAAACCTGAAGCCGGAATCGAACTGAACCAAATAAAACAGCCGCGTAGCGGCTGTTTTTACATCGGCACGGCAACTGATTAGTTGCGGTTGCCTTTGGAAATATCCTTCACGACTTCCTTGGCGTCGCCCAGGCCTTTTTGCAGCTTGCCTTCAGCCTGTTTGTTCAGTCCCTTGGCTTGTTGCTCCGAGCTGCCGACCAGTTCACCAGCTTCTTGCTGGATTTTACCGCCGATCTCTTTCGCTTTGCCTTTAACTTGGTCCTTGTTCATGATGAACTCCTTAAGTGATGAAGCTACAGGACACGCAGCCTTGTGCTGTGTGCATGGACACCACTATAGGCCGAACCCGGCCGCTGCTCTGTGCGCTCACGAACGCAGTTCACGGATTAAATTTTTCTCCAGACACTCGCCAACCACGGTTGCTGATCGCGCGGCAAACCGGCCGGGCGATAGTAATGTTGAACAGGGATAAAACCTGCTGCGGTCAGGTAACGTTCCCATGCTTCGTAGTCGTGATAGTTGCCGTAGCGCGGGCCGTTCCAGCCTTCGCGGTTGTCGCCGCGCGGGTTGGAGCTGAACAGCACGCCGCCGGTTTTCAGCGCGGCATGCAGGTCGCGCAGCACTTTCGGCAGCGCCGCGCCCGGCACGTGGAACAGCGAGGCGTTGGCGTAGATGCCGTCGAAATAGTCGGCCGGCAAATCCAGGTGCACGAAGTCCTGCTGCCACGCCTCGCAACCGCTGTAGGCACGCGCCATCTCGACGAAACGCGCGGCGCCGTCGACGCCGATCGGCTCGTGGCCCATGTCCTTGAACGTCTTCAGGTCGCGCCCCGGGCCGCAGCCCAGGTCCAGCAAGCGGTACGGCGCCGGCGCGTCGATCGCATCCAGCAAGGCGGCGATGTTCTGGCTGACATCATGATCGATGGTGCCGGCGAAAAACTGCTCCGCCGTGTTCTCGTAGTGCCGCAGCGTGGTCTGCGTGATTTCGTCGATGTGCTGGTTTTCCATGCCGTGAGTATACAGGGTGGGCTCTGTTTTTACTGCTTCGGGCGTTTGTACTCGTTTGCTTGTCTCGTCCTGTCTCGTTTCGTCCCGTTTGAACTTTGTGCGGCGCACAAGGTCTAACAAGACAGAACGAGACAAACCGCGACACAACAAGACAGGAGAACGAGTATGAACGCCGCAACGATGAATTCTATACCCCCCGCCGCCTACCAAGCCTTGCAGGATTATTTGCGCCGCAGCCGCAGCCCGCTGTCGCCGGCCGAGGCCATCGACCGCGCCATCCGGCAATGGATCACGCACGACAGCAGCGCCGTCGCGCCGATACGCGGCTTTCAATGGAAGCGCCTGTTCCTGCCGGAGACCACCCGCTTGCGCATGCACTACGATGGCGATACCCACTACGCCAAAGTCGTCGGCGAAGAAATCATCTTTCGCGGCCGCGCGGTCTCGCCGCGCCAACTGACGATCGCCATCGCCGGCGATGGCCGCAACGCCTGGCGCGACTTGTGGATTTTACTACCGGGCGAAAGGAACTGGGCCTGCGCCGCCCGCTTGCGCGAGCAACTGGATGGCCAGGCTGTCGCGCCGCAATCCCCGGCGCAAGCGATGACCGCCGCCGCCAAAGCCATGAGCGAAAGCCTGAACGCCGCCCTAGTCCTGATCGAGCACGTCGACCACCAAACCAAAACGCTGGTCGAACGCCGCGCACCCAAACACCGGCGCGAATACGACTTGCTGGAAGACATACACTGAAGTGTTTCAGCCGGTGCGGAGCGCCGACAGAAAAGATACGCTCGCGCCGTAAATTTCTTCTTCCTCGGGAGGAATCCCTATATAGTTAGCTTATAGCAACGCGCCTAATCACCGAGGAGATAAAAATGAAACTTGATGCACTGTTCCAGAATCCAACTGCGTTGCCGACCGCGCCTAAAGTCGTGGAAGAGCTGATCAGCAGTTTCGACAAGGCCAGCGTCTCGACCGAAGAGATCGCGAAGAAGCTGTCGACGGATCCGGTGCTGAGCGCCAAGCTGCTGCGTCTGGCCAACTCGGCCTACTACCACGTCTCGCGCAGCATCGGCACCGTCGAAGATGCCGTCCTGATGCTGGGCTTCGTCACGGTCCGCACGCTGGTCATCAGTTCCGGCCTGGTCAGCGGTTTCAAGACCGTGCCCGGCCTCGACCTCAAGCAATTCTGGCGCTACAGCCTGCATACCGCCGTCGCGGCCAAGTGGATCGCCAAGAAAACCAAGGAAAACACCGACCTCGCCTTCACCATCGGCATGATGCACGCCATCGGCCAGCTGGTGATCCACTCCGCCGCCGCCGAGCAGGCGATGGCGCTGGACAAGGTCGCCGGCCCGATGGACGCGCGCCGCCTGGACGCCGAGCAAGCCTCGTTCGGCTACACCTTCGCCGACGTCGGCGCGGAATTGGCCAAGCGCTGGAAATTCCCGGCCGCCTTCTCGGAAACCATCTCCGCCTTCCCCGAGCCCTACCACAATGGCGAGCTGAACCGCTTGGCCGCCGTGGTCTCGCTGGCCGCCTGGCGCGCCCGCGTCGAGCAGGCCAAGCTGAGCGACGATGAAATCGCCGCCTGCTACCCGGCCGAACTGGCCGAGGAACTGGGCCTGGAAGACAACGCGCTGATCGACGACATGCCGCCGCCGGACGAGCTGAGCGCCGGCCTGGAGGAACTGGTCAAATAAACCAGTTTATCGTTGCAACAATAAAAACCGCCGACTTTTGCAGCCCGGCGGTTTTTTTTCATCTTTTTTCAAATTATTTTCAAAAAACCCTAAAGTTCCCGTTTAAGCCGACGTTAATCAGGACATGCGGTAATCCGTTTTGCCGATTTAACTTAGCCAGGGTGCGAACATGACCTCGACCGAAGTCCTCTCGATGTACGAAAACATAGCCGGTTTGACCAATCAAATGGCTGCCGCCGCGCGCATGGGTGACTGGGACGGTCTGAGCAAACTGGAAGGCCAATGCGCAACCGAAGCGCGCGCCGTCGGCGCCGGCGTACCGGCCCTGGGCGGCGCCCCGCGCCTGCGCAAGATCGACCTGCTGAAACAAATCCTGGCCAACGACCGCGAAATCCGCGACATCGCCGATCCGTGGATGAACACCGTGCCGGGCATGTCGCGTCAATAAAACGCGGCCCCAACGATAAAAGCGCCGACATCGGCGCTTTTTTTTCGTCCCTTTACGCCGCCAACGCTACCCGCAGCGACAAGGCGATCCCCTGCGCCGCCTTGGTGATCTCGTCCAGCGACGGGAAACTCGGCGCGATGCGGATATGGCTATCCTTCGGATCGTTACCGTAAGGGAAAGCCGCCCCGGCCGGCGTCAGCGTGATGCCCGCCTCCTTGGCCAGCGCCACGGTGCGCTTGGCCGAACCTTCCGGCGTCACCAGATCGATAAAGTAACCGCCCTCCGGACGCGTCCACGACACGCCCGGCACATCGCCCAGATACGCTTCGAACTGCGCCAGCACCGCATCGAACTTCGGCTTCAGCAACTGGCGATGCTGTTCCATCAAGGCCTCGACGGTCGGCAGATCCTTCAGCAAACGCACATGGCGCAACTGGTTGATCTTGTCCGGGCCGATGCTGCGGATGCCCGAATGCTTGGTCCACCAGGCGATATTGGCCGGCGACGCCGCCAGCGCCGCGATCCCCGACCCCGCCCAGGTCACCTTCGACGACGAAGCGAACACGATCGCGCGATCCGGATTGCCGGCCTGGGCGCACGCGTCCAGGATGTTGGCCACGGCCAGCTTCTGCTCGCCCAAGTGATGGAAGCGATAGGCGTCGTCCCACAGCAGGCGGAAGTCCGGCGCCGCCGTCTTCATCGCCGCCAGCCGCGCCACCACCTGGTCCGAATACACCACGCCGCCCGGATTGCTGTACTTCGGCACGATCCACATGCCCTTGATGCTGGCGTCCTCGGCCACCAGTTTTTCCACCAGGTCCATGTCCGGACCCTCGGCGGTCATCGGAATATTGATCATCTTGATGCCGCGCGCCTCGCAGATGGCGAAATGGCGGTCGTAGCCCGGCACCGGGCACAGGAAGGTCACCGGCTGGCCGACCCACGGCGCGTTGCCCGGCGTGCCGTTCAGCAGCGCGTAGACGATCACGTCATGCATCAGCGACAGGCTGGCGCTGCTGTCGACCACGACCTGCGCGGCCGGCACGTCCAGCAGCTTGCCGAACAGTTCGCGCGCTTCCGGCAGGCCGACGGTGCCGCCGTAATTGCGTCCGTCGGTGCCGTCGGCTGCCTTGTAGCCGTCGAGCGCGTCGAGCAGCGCGTTGGACAGATCCAACTGTTCCGGCGCAGGCTTGCCGCGCGACATATCGAGTTTGAGGCCGAGTTGTTTGAATGCCTGATACTGTGCTTGCATGGGACGCTTTCAATGGTGGAATGAGCGTCGAATACTATAACCCAGTTTATTGAGATGCAGACAGAGCTTACAGCTATAAGCTTATTACTGCATCAGCGATTCCGGCGTGGCCTCGGGCAATGGTTCGGGCTCGGGTTTCTTCTTGCGGAAGCCCTGCCAGATCTTCAGCGGACCGCTGCCGGCCTTGCGCCGGCGCAGATAGATGAATCCGGCGCCAAGCAGCGCCAGCAGGCCCACCCCGCCGGCCGCCAGCGGCAGCGTGTAATCGGTCGGCTTCTCGACCGGCTTTTCTTTTTTGTACTTCAGTTTGGGCAAGACCCGAATCTGCTTGACCGGGACCGACGCCGCCGGCGCCACCGCAGAAGCACCCTCCGCCGCCGACGCCGACGCTGAGGCAGCCGACGCTGAGGCAGCCGACGCCGAAGCTGAAGCGCCCGACGCTGAGGCGCCCGATGCCGAAGCTGAAGCGCGCGACGTTGAGGCAGCCGACATCGACGCTGAGGCGCCCGACGCGGAGGCAGCCGACGCCGAAGCAGGCGCAACCTTCGCAACGCCGCCTTCGCTCGTCGACGCCGCCGAAGACGCCGAAGGCGCCTTGGCCGCATGCGCCTCCGACTCCATCCGCCCCGAAGCGCTGCCGGAAGCCGAAGCATCCTTGGCCGCAGCCCCGGCCGGCACGCCATGCCCCGCCGACGCCGCCTTGCCGCCCACGGCGCCCTGCAAGGCCTTCAACTTCCCCTCCAGCTCCACCAGCTTGCTGGACAACGCCGCATTATGACTATCCAGCGCCACACACTCCTTGGCGCTGATACCAGCCGGCGCGCAGCTCGCCTGAGCCGCGGCCGGCCGCTTGACGCCCTGAGGCAACGGCAACGGCGGCAACGGCAACAACGCCTGCGCCACGCCCAGCGGCACCGCGCCCTCAGCCGTGGCCACCTCCTTGCTGGCAGACGGTTTCAGCGGCGTACCACGCGGCGACACCAGCACCCCGGCTATCCGCTCCGGCAAATCCCGCACCGACGCCGACGGCGCGCGCCGCACCGCCTCCGGAGCTTGCGCGCGCGCGGCGGCGGCAGCCCGCAAGCCACCCGGCGCCCCCACCTCCGACTCTTGCACCGACGGCAACGGCGCCGGCCGCGTCCGATCCCGCACCGCCGCCGCAACCGGCGCTGCGGCGGCAGCCGAAGCAGCGGCAGCAGCGGCAGCCTTGGCCGCCACCTCCCGCTCCGCCCGCGCCCGCAGCGCAATCTGCTCCGCCTGCGCCGCCGTCATTTCGCTCACGGGCGCCGGCGCGGCCACCGGCACCGGCGCCGGATTCGGATCCGGCTGCAACCACACCGTCGCCAGCCGCACCTCCTGCCGCCCGCCCGCGCCCAACGCCACGTACAAATGCACATACTCCGCATCGACCGCCCGCGTCGTGGTCACATGCAGGAACTGCTTGCGATCGCGCACCACCACCGCCATCCGCACCGACGCCAGCGCCGGATTCATCGCCACATTGGCGCCCCGGTACACATCCGCCTGCGCCAGCCGCACCTGCAAGCCCGCAACCTCCTCGGGCGACAAGGCCACCAGCTCGATATCGGCCGCCAACGGCTGACCGATAAACGAGCGCGTCGTGATATCGCCCAACTCCGCCGCCCGCGCAGCGGTCGCCAGCAGCGCGGCGCCGGCGAGAGCGCGAATACAAAGGTGAGGAGGCTTAAACCGCATGTCGAGATTCACAAATTCTGAAAGTTAACCACTATAACGGCTGAATTTTCCCATTTTGTAGCCCTCGGTCAATTTTTACAAACTGCGCTACACTCAATATTGTCCTATCCACCAAGGAAATCATCATGAGCACCCGAAGCGAACGCGACAGTTTTGGCCCGATCGACGTCCCCGACGAGCAGCTGTGGGGCGCGCAAACCCAGCGCTCCCTGGAACACTTCCGCATCTCCACCGAAAAAATGCCGGCTGAGCTGATTCACGCGCTCGCCAGCGTCAAACGCGCCGCCGCCCGCGTCAATCTCGACCTCGGCCTGCTGGACGGCGCCAAAGCCACCGCCATCACCCAGGCCGCCGACGAAGTGCTGGGCAACCGGCACGGCGGCGAATTCCCGCTGGCCGTCTGGCAGACCGGCTCCGGCACCCAATCGAATATGAACATGAACGAAGTGCTGGCCAACCGCGGCTCCGAGCTGATGGGCGGCGTGCGCGGCGAAAGCCGCAAGCTGCACCCGAACGACGACGTCAACAAAGGCCAATCGTCGAACGACATCTTCCCCACCGCGATCCACGTCGCTGCCGCCCAGGCGCTGGCCGGCAACGTGCTGCCGGCGCTGCGCCAGCTGCGCGCCAGCCTGCAGCACAAGGCCGAGGCCTTCGCCGACATCGTCAAGATCGGCCGCACCCACCTGCAGGACGCCACCCCGCTGACCCTGGGCCAGGAATTCTCCGGCTACGTCGCCCACCTCGACTTCGCCGAGCACGCGATCAAGAACGCCCTGCCCGGCGTGCTGCAACTGGCCGCCGGCGGCACCGCCGTCGGCACCGGCCTCAACGCGCATCCCGAATACGCGGTGCGCATCGCCGCCGAACTGGAACAGCACCTGTCGCTGCCGTTCCGCACCGCCGACAACAAATTCGCCGCGCTGGCCGGCCACGACGCGCTGCTGTCCGCGCACGGCGCCCTGAAGACGCTGGCCGCCGCGCTGATGAAGATCGCCAACGACGTGCGCTGGATGGCCTCCGGCCCGCGCTCCGGCCTGGGCGAGATCACCATCCCCGAAAACGAACCAGGCAGCTCGATCATGCCGGGCAAGGTCAACCCGACCCAGTGCGAAGCGCTGACCATGCTGTCCTGCCAGGTGTTCGGCAACGACGTCGCCATCACCATGGGCGGCGCCTCCGGCAACTTCGAGCTCAACGTCTACAAGCCGCTGATCGCCCACAACTTCCTGCAAAGCGCGCGCCTGCTGGCGGACGGCATGCGCAGCTTCGAGGAGCATTGCGTGCACGGCATCGAGCCCAACCGCGACCGCATCGCCGAACTGATGGAACGTTCGCTGATGCTGGTGACCGCGCTGGCGCCGCACATCGGCTACGACAAGGCGGCCAGCATCGCCAAGAAAGCCCAGCATGAAGGCACCACCTTGAAAGAGGCCGCGCTGGCGCTGGACTACGTCACGGCCGAGCAGTTCGAGCAGTGGATCGTGCCGATCGACATGACCCGTCCAGGCGCCAAGGGGTAGTCAGAAACCGTAGGAGTAGCGGACCCCGGTCAGCCAATCCGGCCGGGCGATCGCGTCATGACCGGGATTGACCCGCAACATCACCGCGCCGGTCAGCTTGCCCCGCCGGCCGAACACGCGGGTGTAGCCCAGCTCCAGGTCGCGTTCGGTGGCGGTCGGCCGCAGATTCAGGACGGGCGCGCCAAACCCGAGCGCGTTGACATCGCCGGCCTGTACCGCCAGACCGCTGTTCTCCAGCGAACCGGCGCGCACCTTGGTCGGCATCGACCAGGTCAGCGCCAGGCGGTCGTTGCTGGCGAACAGTTCGCGCCGCGCATAACCGGCGCTGAACGCCACCGTACGCACCGACGACACCTGCGCCAGCAAGCTGTCCGGGCTGCCGATGCCCTCGGTCTTGCCATACGACGCCATCGCCATCAGCGAGCTGTGCGGCGACAGCATATAACCCAGCGACAGGGAGGTGAAGGTGGTGGTCGGCCGGGTGTGCCGCGCCAGCGCCAGGCTGTCCTGGGTGCCGGCGGCCGAACCGGTCTCGCGCAGCACGCCGATGCTCAGGATGCCGACCGCGCGGCCCATTTTCTTGTCGAATTCGGCGCTGCTGAGGAAGCGCTTGCCGCGCTCGTTCAGCAACGGCGTCAGTGGATCGATCAGATGCAGCCGGTCCACCGGATCGCCGAAATGCAGACGCGTCGCGCCGGCATACACCGCATACCGCTGCGCGCCGTCGCTCAGCAGGAAGTCGGATGCGGCCGCGCCGGCTTCGCCCGCCAGTGGAGCGGCAGCCATCGCCAATGCCAGAGAAAGCTTGTTCATGATGCAACTCGCTACAAGGCTGGATGCCTGCTTAAGATTTCAGCAGTCACCTTCAGCATAGCAACTTCTTTTCCGGCTAGCAACCTGATCGGGCGGGTAAAATGCGGCCCTGTCGGAATGCCGCTACACTAGCCATAGTGGACGCGGAAGGCGATTTCACATCATGGCATCAGAGGATAAAATGCAGAAAGTTAGTTTTGAATTAAGCGGGGAATTTGTCGAACTCAATCAGTTGCTGAAACTGGTGGGCCTGTGCGACAGCGGCGGCGCCGGCAAGATGATGGTGGCCGGCGGCACGGTCAAGGTCGACGGCAAGAAGGAATTGCGCAAGACCGCCAAGATCCGCGCCGGCCAGCAAGTGAGCGTCGGCGATATCAAAATCAGCGTCGAAGCGCCGTAATTGATCTTGCATTTAGGCAATAATAGGCTAAGCTGACACAGCAGCCGCACTGTGCCGGGCTCGCGATTGACAATCCGCAATCCGGCGCGCGACGCCATCGCTATATTGGGATAGCCCGCCACCCGGCTTTTTCAAACCAGTTTTTAGGGGGACGTCATGGACGGTCATGAACCAGGCAGCACGACCCAAGAGCGGCTGCTCGATGACTTGCGGCAAGTCATCGAGAACGCGGAAGAGCTGCTGAAGAATACGCATCAATACAATGGTGTCAGCTATCAGGTCGCGCGCGCCAAGCTGGCGCAGGCGCTGCTGACCGCCACCGAGGAACTGGCGCGTTTCGAAGACGCGCATATCGACCGCATGATCGAACTCACCGCCGTCGCCAACCGCCTGCACCGCGATCTGACCGGCGAGGCCAAGATGCTGCGCGCCTTCAATCCCGAAACCTGATCAAGCCTCGATCCCGGCGATCACGGCGTGGCCCAGCCACAGCTGAAGGTTGCCGGCGACGTCGAAGTCCTCATCGATGTCGAAGGCCGCGTCCAGCGCGGCGCCGAAGTTCTCTCCCCGCTCCAGCACCGACAACGCCGCGTGGCCGGCGTGCGCCAGCGCCACCAGTTCCGTCTTCCAGCGCGGACGCGCCACCAGGCCGTGGCTGGGCGCCGCCATCTGCGCCGGGAAAGCGACGCCGCTGTCCGGCTGGTGCGCCTGCCACAATGGAATCACCGCCCACTCCGAGGCCAGCAGCCGGCACGCAGGATGCAGCCGCAGCCGCGCCGTCTCGATCTGGTCCGGCGGCAAGGCGGCGATCTGCTGGGCTGTCACGCCGTCCGCCCAGGGCGCGTAGTGCGCGCGATGCAGCGCCCACTCCAGCCGCGCCATGTCGGGCAGGTAGGGATAATCGGCCACGTGCGGGAAGTCTTGCAGGAAGGCGGCGAAGCGCGCGCCGAAGTGGTTCAAGTCGGCGCTGTCGGACGGATGGGCGCGGCCGAAGGCTTGCGCCAGCCCGCCGAAGAAGTCCTCGCCGACCAGCGCCAGCACCACTGGATAAGCGTTGGCCAGCGTCTTGGCCCAGGTCGCGCTCTGGTTGCCGCGATACAGGTCGAAGCGCCGCGCCGCCGTCGCTCCCTTGAATTGCGCCAGCGCCGGCGCAGCCCGCCCCGCGTCGAACAACGCATCGGCGAACAGCTGCTGGCCGGCGGCCAGCGCCGCTGCACCCGCCTCGTCCGCGCCACGCCCAAGCTCTGCCGCACCGCCCGCGATGGCCGCGGATGGCGCGACGGCGGACGGCGCTGACGTAACCCGCGGCGCGGCGGCGCGCGCAACGTGGCGCGCATGCAGCACGTCCGCCTTGCCGGCCTCGCCCAGCAGCACCTCCAACGGCGGAATATCGGTATCCCACTCGATCAAGGTCGGCAGCGGCCCGAATCGCTGCAACGCCGCCTCGTACAAGCGCCACACCGGCTCCGCCACCGCATCGCCGTGATGATCGATCACCGCCAGCGGCGTCTCCAGATGCCCGGCCAGATGCAACTCCCCGACCGTTCCCGGCCGGATCGCAGCGATCGCCGCCAACGCATCCTCGCCATGGTTGCGCTGATTGACGTACAAATTATTGATATCCAACAGCAGCCCGCAACCGGTGCGCGCCGCCAGCGCCGCCATGAACTCGGTCTCGCTCATGGCATCCGCCTGAAAACGCACATAGCTGGAGACATTCTCCAGCAAAATCTGCCGCCCCAGCACCTCCTGCACCCGGCCGACGCGCGCGCTCAGCAAATCCAGCGCCGCGCCGTCCAGCGAGATCGGCAACAAATCATTGAGCTGACGGTCGCCCACGGCGCCCCAGCACAGATGCTCCGACACCAGCGCCGGCTCGACGCTGCGCACCAGCGCCCGCACGCGTTCCAGATGCTGTTCGGAAAACCCACGCGCCGAGCCCAGTCCCAGGCCGACGCCGTGCAGGCTGATCGGATAATCGCGCCGCAATTGCTGCAGCACGTGCCAGTCCCAGCCGGCTTGATCGAGATAATTTTCGGTATGCACTTCGAGCCAGGCGGCGCGCGGCCGCTGCTCGACAAACCGCCGGTAATGCGGCGCCCGCAAGCCGACGCCGACGCCCAGCCCGGACTGCGGCAAGCGCGACGACGACGACATGACCCCGCGACCGGCGACGGCGATTACTTGGCTGGAGGCGCGGTCTTGCCGCCGGCCTTCTCGCAAGTGCCCTTGGCGACGTATTTCCACTCGGCCGCGCCGTTGTCGGTCTTGGCCTGGCCGGAGCACGAGTGCGCACCGTTGGCGGCCGCGCAATCGTTCTGGCCGGCCTTGGCGATGCCGTAGCATTTTTCCTTGTCGTCGGCGGCAGCGGCCGAACCGGCGCCGGCGGCGCAGACGGTGACCAGGGCGGCGGCGATCAGGGCTTGACGTTTATTCATGGTGAGTCTCCTCGAAGGTTGAGTAATGTCTGGACGAGCAAACGCAGCGTACCAGCAATAACGCCGCGACGCACCTGCTTGTTGTGTGGAAAGAAAAGCCGCGCGAACGCGCAGCGGACCGGCGCCGCGCCGAAGCGGCAGCCGGAGAAGCGGAGAACCGCCAGCGCGATGCTTAAGCGGTGGTGTTGATGCGGTTACCGAGGTGCGCGGGCAGATTCGGCGCCGACGGCACCGGTGGAATCGCCTCGATCAGGGCCGAGGCGCTGGAGGCCTGGATATCCTGGGCTTTTTTCAACACAGCAATGCCGACTGCCTGCTTGGTGCCGGTGTCCGCGATTGTCGTTGCTGCTTGAGCAATACCTGTAACGTCCATGTGATCCTCCTTTAAGGCGTATCCCTTATTTACGGACGTTCTGAAAGTAACTTTAGGCGTTGGATGAATATTTTTTCAGATGACCGCGCAACCAGGCCAGCACCGCCTCCGGCTGGTTCAGGTCGAGCCAGGTCAGGCCGGCGCGCAGGCCCGGCGGCGGCGGCTGATCGGAGGCCACCGCGACCACGTGGGCATCGTGCGGATACAGCGGATCGCGGCCGGACTCGACCCGGTACACTTCCAGCTTGTCGATGGGGTAGGATTTAAACCCTTCCAGCAAGGTCAGGTCGGCCGGCGACAAGCGCGACAATTGCTCGTCCAGCGACGGCTCGGGCGCGCCGCGCAGCTCGCGGATGATCGCCACCCGGAACGGCGACGCCACCATGACTTCGGCCGCGCCGGCCATGCGCAGACGGGCGCTATCCTTGCGCGGCGGCTCCAGCTCCAGGTCGTGGTGGCTGTGCTTGATGACGTTGACCTTGAGGCCCTGCGCCGCCAACTGGGCGATCAGAAACTCCAGCAACGTGGTCTTGCCGCTGCCCGACGTCCCGACGATCCCCAGGACATTACCTGCCTGCACTGGACTTTCTTGATGCATTGCCTGACCCCTTTGCGCCTGTCATGTTGCCCGCCATTATACGCAGCAACATTTGACGGCGTAGTGGCCAGTTTTAGTTGTCGTGTTTGAAGCTCGCCGGACGGTTGTGGCCGGCGGCGGCCAGCGCCACCAGGCCGATGCAGATCAGCGCGATGCCATAACTGCTCGGCTCCAGCTGGGCGGCGGCATCGACGGCAGCCGCTTGCGCGCGCGGCATGCAAAAGGCGGCGGCGATCAGGAGGGGCAACAATTTCAAATGTTTCATGATATTTCCCATGCATTGATTTCAATGATAAGAAAATATCATCGCCACGTGACAGGCGAATGACAACTCAGTACGGAACCCGGTAGCGATAGCCTTTGAAGTTGAACACCGCCTCTTTCGGCTGCAGTTTTTCCAGCGTCAGGCCGGGGGCGACTTCCTCGCCTTCGTGCCGCAGCACCTTGTCGATCAGCAAAAGACGGTCGGCGGGATTCTTGGAATAGATGTAGCCGCCGACCGCCACTTGCGGGATCGAACGCTGGATCGGTTCCGGCAGGTCGCGCAAATTCATCACCGGCTCCTCCGGCGCGGCGGGTTTGGCCGATGCGCCAGACGGTGCGCCGGCCGCTTGGGCTTGCGCCGGCGAGGCGGACGCGGCCGGCGTTTGCGGTTGCGACGGCGGCTTGGCCTGCGCCGCCGGCGCGGCCGCCCTGGCCAACTGGGCGACCGACGGTGGCAAATCGGCGACCGGCGCCGGCAGCGGAGTCGGCTCCGTCACGGCAGCGGCTTGCGCTGCCGGCGTGGCGGCGGCGCCCACGGGCGCGGTGGTGGCGGCGGCCGGTTGCGGCGCCGGGGCCACGGCGACCGGCGCCGGGGGCGTCGCGGGATCGGCCGATTCGCCACCGCGCAACACCAGCGTCAACAGCACGCCGATCACGGCGGCCATGCCCAGCAGCGCCAGCACCATCGGCGCCTTGAGACGACCGCTGGACGACGCCTGCTCCGCCGATTGCAGCGTCGGCGCGTGCAGCGTGGGGGAACTGCCAAGCTGGCGTTCCGCCTGCGCCTTCTTCAGAGCTTCCAAAATATAAGACATAGCTGCAATCAAAAACGAAATCGGTTGAGGAAAATGCCAGCCGTCACTGCAAGCGCGGTTCCTGCACGCCGCCCAATTGATACAGACGGATAAAAGTCTTCGGTCCGGCCACGCCGTCCGCCTTCAGATTCTGCGCGCCCTGGAACTCGATCAGCCGCTTGCGCAAGGCAGCGTCCAACGGCTGGTTCTCCTGAGGTTTCTTCAAGTCATAGATTTGCGACAAGCGCCTGGCCAGCCAATCGACATCCGGGCCCTGATCCCCGCTGCGAACCTCGTCGCGCCAGCTGCGCGGCGCGCGCCAGAACGTGGTGAACTCGCCATCCAGCCGCGCCGACAAGGCTTCCACGCCGACCTTCTGCGGCTTGCCGCCGGCCGCAACGATGGTCGCCTGCTTGTCGTCCAGCGCGGTCAGCAACACATAGTTGGCGGCGACCGGATCGTCGTGCAGCCTCAGCATGGCCGGACGATCCAGCTGGCGCAATTCCTCGATGCCGCCCTTGGTCTGCAGGCAGCGCAAGTTGGCGCGCGCCGCGCTGGCGCAAGGATCGCCGTCCGGCAGCGCCAAGCCCCACATCGCGGCCAACTGGCGCAACGCGGCGGCGCTATCCGTCGGCGACGGCCTGACCTCGGCGGCCGATGCCGGCGTCGTCCCCGCCGCGGCAAGCGCCGAAGCGGTGCCCGCCGCGGACGTCGTCCCGGCCGCAACCAGCGCCGCGCCCCGCCCCGCCGCCCCGCTCGCCGGCGCAGCGGTCGACGGAGCAGGCGCCGGAGCAGGCGCGAAAGCAGGCGCCGCAGCGCCGGCCACCGCCGCCTGCGCATTGGCCACCACCGGCTTCGCATCGCGCGACAGCAGCTGCCAGGCCAGCGCGCTGACCACCACGCCGCCGACCACGCCCGCCGCCACCAGCGGCCAGCGCTGCGCGCCGCCGAAGCCCGCGCCCGGCCCGCCCGCCGTCGCCTCGGCGCCGGTGAACACCTCCGCCGCCGCCTTGCGCAAAATATTGCGCGTGACCTGCGGCTGGTTCTCCACATACGCCCCCAGCAACGCCCGGTCGCACAGCAGATTGATCCGGCGCGGCACGCCCTTGGTCAAACCATGCACCAGTCCCATCAAGCGACGCGGAAACGGCACGATCGCCGTCGCGCCCGCGACCGCCAGCCGATGCTCGATATAGGTCCCGGTCTCCGCCTCCGACAGCGATCCCAGGTGATAGCGCGCGATCACCCGCTGCGCCAACTGCTCCAGCTCCGGCCGCGCCAGCATCGTGCGCAGCTCCGGCTGACCGATCAGGATGATCTGCAACAGCTTGCGCTCGCTGGTCTCCAGGTTGGTCAGCAAGCGCAGCTGTTCCAGCACCTCGGCCGACAGGTTCTGCGCCTCGTCGATGATCAACACATTGTTCTTGGCCTGCGCATGGCTGGCCAGCAGATACGCGTTGATCGCATCCACATAGCCCTTGACGCTGACCGCCCCCGCCCCCTGCGGCGGCAGCGCGATGCCGAACTCGTCGCAGATCGACAGCAGCAACTCCTCCACCGACAACTTCGGATTGAAGATGTAAGCCAGCTTGCAGTTGTCGGGAATCTGCTCCATGAAGCAGCGGCAGACGGTAGTCTTGCCCGCCCCGATCTCGCCGGTCAGCAACACGAAGCCGCCGCCGCTGCCGATGCCGAACAGCAAATGCGCCAACGCCTCGCGATGGCGTTCGCTCATGAACAGGTAGCGCGGATCCGGCGCGATGGAGAACGGCGATTGTTTCAGGCTGAAAAAATGCGTGTACATGAATACCTTGGGTGTGCGCGTACCCTATTTTAGCCGTTGTCGCAGCGCCGGCGGCTGAACCGGCGGCATCGGCTTGAACTTTGCGCAGTAAATCTTGGATTTGGTATCGAAATACACGATGCGGCTGGCCGGCTTGGCCTCGCGCACCGGGAAGGCGGAAGTGTCGATGCGGGTGTAACGGATACCGACCTGGCTGATGATCGCCTTCTCCAGCTCCTCGGGGGTCGACTCGGCCACCGCGCCGACGAAGATGTAGGGGCTGGTGTCGTCGCTGACCATCACTTCCGAGATCTGCGTATTCCACAGCGACGCCCCGGCGGTGCGGAACCAATACGCCCCGCCCTCGTGCTTGTAGGCGGCGCCGAAGTGCTTCGAGAAATAATCGTAGTAATAGAAATTGTCGGTCTGATCGCGGCAAAGCAGGCCGTTGCCGACGATGGTGCCGAAGGTGGTCGGCACCGCCTGCGCCGCCGCGCCGCCGCAAGCGAACGCCAGCGCGACGCCCAGCCAGCTTCCGCGCCGGCGCATTATAGTTTCGACAGCCAGGACCGGTTGGCGCTGATGCGCGCCTTGGCCGTGGCCGGCAGCGCCTCGTAACAGCCCGGATATTGTTTCAACGAACTTTCCCGAATTTCTTTTTGCAAGCCATTAATCAAAAAAACGTACAGCACCGAGCCGTCATTCGTGTTTTTCGTCCCCATGTATTTAATCATGTGCGCTCCTTTTACTGCGCAGGTGTTGCCTGGCTATCCATTGATGGGCCCATTATGACATTACGGCGGCAACCGGGCCACACAATCAATAACGGCTACTCGCCGGCAAAGTTGAACGCGGCTCAGTAGCGGTTTTTTGCAGCTTATCCCACGCATCCGCGCGTCCATCCGATTCCGCGCGTCGGGCGGCGGGTTTTGTCATATCGTTCACTCCTCGCCACTTCCCTACAATCGAGACCAATATGAAGCAGACGATCAAACACGCGGCACTGGCTTGCACCTTGCTGGCCGCCAGCTACGCCCACGCCGCCGACGGCAAGCAGGACAACACCATCGCCACCGAGAACCGCACCGTGACGCCGTTCAGCGCCATCAACATCATGGTGCCGTACCGCGTGATCATCACGCCGCAGGGCAACACGGTGGAACTGTCCGGCCTGCGCCGCCAGTTCGCCGACATCGAAACCTCGGTCAGCGGCGACACGCTGACCATCCGCAAGCCGCGCCAGAAAGACGGCTGGAACATCAACTTCGGCTGGAGCAAGGAAAGCAATCCCCCACTGACGATCCGCATCGGCGCCGCCGGCCTGAAGAACCTGCGCAACGCCGGCAGCGGCGACGTCGACCTGCAACAATTCCAGGGCCAGGCGCTGGTCATCACCTCCGACGGCTCGGGCGACCTGACCGCCGGCGGCACCGTGCGCGAACTGACGGTGACCGCCAACGGCAGCGGCGACCTGAACCTACGCGCGCTGAAGACCGCCAACCTGCAACTGTGGATGAGCGGCTCCGGCGACGTCGACGCCGGCCCGGTCACGCAAGACCTGAACCTGCGCGTCAACGGCTCGGGCGACCTGGACGTGGGCGACCTGCACGGCGGCCGCGTCAACGCCTCGCTGCACGGCTCCGGCTCGGTGCGGCTGCAAGGCACGGCGCAGGACATCCGCGCCCAGCTGCACAGCTCGGGCGACCTCGACGCCTGTTCGCTGCAGGTGGAATCGGCCAGCGCGCAGCTGCATGGCTCCGGCGAAGCCTGCCTGTCCGGCACCATCAAGAAACTCGACGCCGAGGTGCACAGCTCCGGCGACCTGACGGTGCGCGGCCTGCAGGCGCAAACGGTGCGCGCGGTGTTGAGCGGATCGGGGGATATGGATTTATCGGGCAGCACCGCCAGCCTGAGCGCGGACGTCTCCGGCAGCGGCAGCCTGCGCGGTGAGCAATTGTCGGCGGCGCAAACGCAGATCAGCGTGCACGGCTCGGGCAACGCCACGGTCGCCAACGGCAAGCGCCTGGTCACCTACGAACGCAAAGGCAGCCGCGAACGCGGCGGCAACTAAACATAACGGGGCCGATGGCCCCGTTTTCACATCAATCGAAGCACAAGCGCTTCTTGGTCGCCGCGATCAGCTTCTCATCGTAGGGATGCAGATTCTCGATAAACAGCAGCTCCGTCTCATCCGGCTCTTCCAGGCACATCTCGATCATCATCGGACCATCGTCCATGCGGCCCAGGAAGTGCTTCGGCCAGCGATTCTTCTTGTGGGTCTTCATCACTTCCATCCCCAGCTTCGCCAAAGCCGGCTTCACACCCGCCGCCAGCGCCTCACGCTGCCAGTCGTCCCAATACTCGTTCATCATCTGCTTTCATCATTGCACTAAAGCCGTAGTGTACCGCATCGGCCTCTCCCCTACCAAAACCAGACCAAAGTGGCATGCAAATGCGACACCCGCCCGGCCACCGCATAATTCAACAATATTCAATAAAAACAATCACTTGAAAATACATTCAAAGTCGACAACGCCAGTCCACTTCAATATTTTTCAATACCAGTTAAATACCTGTTGACAAGCTGGTTTGCCAACCATATAGTGCCCCTCAACACGGGGAATCCCGGCTCAGCATTCACACACCCATGATCGAATTTCTAATCGGCGTAGACGGCGGCGGTAGCGGCACCCGGGCACGCCTGGCGCGCGCCGACGGCGTGGAACTGGCGGAAGGCAGCGGCGGTCCGTCCGGCCTGCTGCACGGCATCGGCAACGCCTGGGCGGCGGTCGAAGACGCCGCCGGCAAGGCGTTCCGCGCCGCCGGACTGGAGGTCCCGGCCAGGGAGACTATCGCCATCGGCCTCGGACTGGCCGGCGTGCACAACAAACAATGGGCGGCCGAATTCGTCGCCGCCAATCCCGGCTACGCCAGGGTCGCGCTGGAAAGCGACGGCCACACCACCGTGCTCGGCGCGCATCGCGGTGAACCGGGCGCGATCATCGCGCTGGGCACCGGCAGCGTCGGCGAGATCAAGCTGGCCGACGGCCGCCACATGGAAGTCGGCGGCTGGGGCTTCCCGGCCGGCGACGAAGCCAGCGGCGCCTGGATGGGACTGCGCGCGGTCAACCACGTGCAGCAGGTGATCGACGGCCGCATGCCGCCCACCCCCTTCGCCGACGACGTCGCCGACGCCTGCGGCGGCGAGCGCGACGCGATCCAGAACTGGCTGGCCAAGGCCACCCAGACCAATTACGCGCAACTGGCGCGCATCGTCCTGCAGCACGGCGAGACCAATGAGACCGCGCGCCTGATCCTGCTCGAAGCGGGCCGCGAAGTGGAGATCATGGCCAACGCGCTCGATACCAGCGGCACGCTGCCGATCGCCCTGTGCGGCGGCCTGGCCGCGCCGCTGCGTCCCTACATGCCGGTCTCGATGTTGAAGCGCATCGTCACGCCGCAAGGCGACTCGGCCGCCGGCGCGCTGCGCCTGATCCAACAACGTTTGAAGGAGTAGCCCGTGCTAGCCCAGTTGAGCGATTTCAGGCCGGATGCCGACAGCGATACCCCGTTGTACATGCAGCTTGCGAACAAGCTGTCCGACGGGATCGCCGGCGGCGACTGGCGCGCCAACGAGGCTTTGCCGTCCGAGCGCGTGCTGTCGGACATGCTCAACATCTCGCGCGTCACCGCGCGCAAGGCGATCGACATGCTGTGCGAGCGCGGCATGCTGACCCGCAAGCGCGGCTCCGGCACCTACATCACGCCGAAGCTGGAACAGCCGCTGTCGCGCCTGACCAGCTTTTCCGAAGAGCTGCGCGAGCGCGGCTTCACCGCCGGCTCGCGCTGGCTGCAGCGCGACATCGGCATCGCCTCGCCGGTCGAGCTGCTGTCGCTCGGCCTGTCGCCCAACATGCCGGTGGCGCGCCTGAAGCGCCTGCGCACCGCCGACGATGTGGTGATGGCGATCGAAACCACCACCATCCCGGCGCAGTACATGCCGAATCCGCACAGCGTCACCGATTCGCTGTACGGCTACCTGGAAGCCAACGGCACCATCCCGATGCGCGCGCTGCAGCATATCCGCGCCGTCAACGCCAGCGTGGAGCAAGCGCGCCTGGCCAACATACCTGCGGGTGCCGCGATGCTGCACATCACCCGCGTCAGTTATCTCGACAACGGCGCAGCGGTGGAACTGACCCACTCGTATTGCCGCAGTGATTATTATGAATTCGTAGCGGAGTCGCGCAGATGAGCGATGCAATCAAAGGCAATATCCTGACATCGGCGGGCTGGATCCGCGGTGAGATCACTTTCAGCGAGCGCGTCGCGGCCATCCACGGCAGCAGCGTCGATCCCGCGCTGAATGAAGAAGTCTATATCCTGCCTGGGTTTATCGACCTGCACGTGCACGGCGGCGGCGGCAAGGACGTGATGGAGGGCGGCGACGCGGTCCGCACTATCGCCGCGATCCACGCCCGGCACGGCACCACCAGCATGCTGGCGACCACGATGACGGCGCCGCCGGAGGACATCGACCTCGCCCTGAAGGGCATCGGCCTGGCCGCCGCACAACGTGGCAAAGGCGAAGCGCGCGTGCTCGGCGCCCACCTCGAAGGTCCGTTCATCAACTCCGGCAAGCTCGGTGCGCAGCCGCCCTACGCGCGCTCGGCCAAACTGGCCGACGTGCAGAAACTGGAAGAGCTGGCGCCGCTGAAATTGATCACCGTCGCGCCGGAAATCGAAGGCCACCTGGAACTGGTGCGCGAGCTGTCGGACGCCGGCATGCGGGTGCAGATCGGCCACACGCTCGGCACCTACGAAGACGGCGTGGCCGCGCTGGAGCACGGCGCGCACGGCTTCACCCATCTGTTCAACGCCATGACCGGCCTGCATCACCGCGAACCTGGCATGGTCGGCGCCGCGCTGGCGCACGCGCAGTACGCCGAATTCATTCCCGACCTGCTGCACGTGCACCCCGGCGCCATCAGGACCGCGCTGCGCTGCATTCCGCAACTGTATTGCGTCACCGATTCGACTTCCGCCACCGGCATGCCGGACGGCGAGTATATGCTGGGCCGCCATACCGTCATGAAATGCATGGGCGGCGTGCGCCTACCCGACGGCACGCTGGCCGGCAGCACCCTCACCATGGACCAGGCGCTGCGCAATCTGGTCGGACTCGGCCTCGATCTGGCGGATGCCTCGGCACGGGTCTCAACCTATGCGGCCGATTATCTCGGCCTGCAAGAGCGGGGCCGCCTCGCCCCCGGCGCCTACGCCGACTTCGTGGTGCTCGACCGTGACCTGAATCTCAAAGCCGTTTATATCGAAGGAGAATTGTTGTGACCTCAATGATGTTGAAAGAAGCCCTGTCCGCCGCTGAATGCGTCGCCACGCAACTGTCGCAGGACGGAGACCGTTACGCGGAGCTGGGCCGCAAATTGAGGAGCACTTCCTTCTCGACCGCGCTGACCATCGCGCGCGGCAGCTCCGACCACGCCTGCGCCTACGCCGCCTATCTGATCATGGCCCGCCTGGGCCGCGTGGTGGCGTCGCTGCCGATGTCGCTGGTAACCTTGAACAAATCGCCGCTGATCACCCGCGACACGCTGGCGATCTCGATCTCGCAATCGGGCCAGAGTCCGGACGTGGTCGAGCCGATTAAATACTTCCGCGACGGCGGCGCCACCACCATCGCGCTGGTCAACGACATCGATTCGCCGCTGGCGCACGCCGCCGAGTGGGCGATGCCGCTGCGCGCCGGCAAAGAGCTGAGCGTGGCCGCGACCAAGAGCTTCATCACCAGCATGGTGGCGGGCGCGCGTCTGGTTGCGGCGTGGCAGAACGATCCGGAGCTGCTGGAAGGCCTGGAAGCGCTGCCGGACTCGCTGCGCGCCGCCACCTCCGAAGACTGGTCGAAGGCGATCGAGGTGCTGGCGCCGGCCCGCAACATCATGGTGGTGGGTCGCGGCATCAGCTTCCCGGTGGCGCTGGAGGCTTCGTTGAAGTTCAAGGAGACTTCGGCCTTGCAGGCGGAGGCGTTCAGCGGTGCGGAGATCAAGCATGGTCCGATGGCGCTGATCGAAGAAGGCTATCCGCTGGTGATCTTCGCCACGCGCGGTGCGACGCAGGCGAGCCTGCTGCAGCTGGCGACCGAGATGCGCGGCCGTGGCGCGCGCGTGCTGCTGGCGGCGCCGGCGGACGTGGCCGATCGCGATCTGACCTTGCCGGTTGCGGCGACGCCGGATCTGGATCCGATTGTCGCGATCCAGGCGTTCTACGTGATGGCGGCGCAGCTGTCGGCCGCGCGCGGCATGGACCCGGACGCGCCGCGCCACCTCAGCAAAGTCACCAAGACCAACTAAGTCCGTGATTGAGCCGCGCCTACCCCGCAAGCCGAAGGGGTCAGACCCCGTACGGGGTCTGACCCCGGTATGCCGCCGTGCGGGGTGGCTGCTTGCGCTAGCGGCGCTCTTCGCGAACCCTGCAACCGCAGCCCCGCAAAAAATCGAATTCTGGACCTTCAGCATGAAGCCCAAGTTCACGCCCTACTTCGAGACGCTGGTGAAGAACTACGAAGCCGGCAACCCGGGCGTCAAGGTGGAATGGGTCGACTTCCCATGGGACATCATCCAGACCAAACTGGTGACGCGCATCGTCGCCGGCACGCCGCCGGCGCTGGTCAACCTGAACGTGCCCTGGGCCGACGAATTCGCCCGCGACGGCCTGCTCGCCCCGGTCGACGCCCTGCTCGGCGACGCCCGCCCACGCTACCTCGCCAGCACACTGGAAGACCTGACCTTCAACGGCAAGACCTACGGCTTCCCGATGTACAGCAACGTCGCCGTCATCGCCTACAACACGCAGATTTTCAAAGCCGCCGCCATCCCGCACGCGCCGCGCGATCTTGACGAGCAGCTGCTGTTCGCCCGCCAGATCGCCGCGCGCACCGGCAAGGCGGGCCTGTGTCCCGCGCTGTCCAAGATCGACGGCCTGATGATGCAGCAGGGACTGGCCGTGATCAAGGATGGCAAGGCGGTCTTCAACTCGCCGGCGCACATCGCGCTGATCGCCAAGCTGGCCGAAACCTACAAGGCCGGCGGCCTGCTGAAGGACGCGCTGTTCGCCGAGGATAACTTCCCGGCCGCGATCGACGCCTACAAGGGCGGCCGCCTCGGCATGCTGCTGGCGCCGCCGACTGCGGTCAAGCGCATCCAGAGCGACGCCAAGGATATCTACACCATCACCGACGTCGCTCCGGCGCCGCTGGGTCCGACCGGCATCGCCGACGGCGGCTGGCTGGTGCACTTCGCGGTGCCGAAGAATGTGGATGCGAAGCTGATGCCGGCGGTCGGCAAATTCGCGCGCTACCTGACCAACGACGCCAACCAGCTGACCTTCGCCAAACAGGCCAGCGTGTACCCGGCGATGGCGCAGGCGGCCAACGACCCGTTCTTCACCACCGTGCCGCCGGGCGCCGGCGCGGCGGAGAAAGCCGTATCGGCGGGCGCGGTGTCGATGCCGCATTCGCACACGCTGTACGTGGCCGGCATCACCGACTATGACGAACTGCGACGCTACCTGGTGAAGGCGGTCGAAGCCGGCGTCACCGGCAAGCAGGACATCAAGCAGGCGCTGGACCAGGCGGTCGCGATCTGGAACAAAAAGCTCGCCGCGCAGCGGAGCCATTAATATGCGCACCGACCACGCCAGCCCCGCCAGTACCGCGCCGCTCGCCGCCGCGCCAGCTGGCGCCCCGTCGGCCGCCGCCCCGCGCGCCCCGACCAGCGCCGACGCACCGACATCCGCGCCACCGCCGGTCGCGCAGCCGCTCGCCTCTTTCTCCGCCGCGCCGGCAGGCCCGCTCGCCATCTCGTCCGCGTCGACGCCGGCGCCGGCTGCGGCGCCATCGCACGCACGCCGTGTGAACCTGACGGCCTGGCTATTCCTCGCCCCGGCGTTGGCGCTGCTGGCCGTATTCTCCTTCTGGCCGGTGGCCTTCGGCTCGCTGCTGGCCTTCACCGACTACAGCCTGATACGCGAAACGCACTGGGTCGGCCTGGATAACTTCCGCTACATCTTCGACAACGAGATGTTCACCACCGGCCTGAAAAACTCGCTGCTGTTCCTGCTGATGGTGCCCTTCGTGCAGATCGGCGCCCTGAGCCTCGCGGTGCTGGTCAACAACCAGCTGCCCGGGATCCGCTACTTCCGCGCCGCCTTCTACGTCCCGGTCGTGACCACGGTCTCGGTGGTCGGCATCATGTGGGGCTTCATGTTCCACGAACAGGGCGCGCTCAATTACGTGCTGATGACCCTCAAGCTGGTCGGCGCCCCGGTCGGCTGGCTCTCCAACGACAACCTCGCCCTGTTCGCCATCATGTTCGTCACGCTGTGGCGCGGGCTGGGCTGGTACATGGTGATGTATCTCGCCGCCCTGCAAGCCGTCCCCGCCGACATGCAGGAAGCCGCCATCCTCGACGGCGCCAACCGCTGGCAGCGCTTCTGGAAAATCACCGTGCCGATGCTGCGCCCCACGATCATGATCTGTACCGTCCTCTCCGTGCTGGCCGCCTTGAAAGCCTACCAGGAAGTCGACGTGCTGACCCAGGGCGGCCCGATGAACTCCACTTTCACCGGCCTGTATTACGCCTACGACCAGGGCCTCAAGCACCTGAAGCTGCCGCGCGCGCTGGCCGCCAGCTTCGTGATGTCGATCTTCTGCATCGGCATCGCCCTGCTCTGCCTGCGCTACATCAAGCCGAAGCACCGATGATGAAGACACTCACCCACTACCTGCTGCTGTGCGCCATCGCCGTGGTCTGCGTGTTCCCGTTCTGGTGGACGCTGGTCACCGCGCTATCCACCGAAGGCAACATCTTCGCCTTCCCGCCGACCTTCTGGCCCAGGCAGCCATCGTTCGAGAATTTCATCGAAGTGTTCAACGCCATCCCGATCTGGTCCTTCTTCCGCAACTCGGTCCTGATCGCCGTCTGCACCGTGTTCTGGAAACTGGCGCTGTGCTCCGCCGCCGCCTACCCGCTGGCGCGCATGCACTTCAAAGGCCGCAAGCTGGTGTTCGGCCTGATCCTCGCCACGCTGGTGCTGCCGTCCGAAGTCAACTTCCTGGTCAACTTCATCACCGTGACGAAACTCAGCCTGGTCGACACCTACACCGGCGTGATCCTGCCCAACGTCGTCACGGCGGTCGCGATCCTGCTGCTCAAGCAAGCGTTCGAAGAAGTGCCGCAAGACCTGATCGACGCCGCGCGCGTCGACGGCGCCTCCGAATGGACCATCTTCAGCAAGATCATGCTGCCGCTGATCGCCCCCTGGCTCGCCACGGTCGGCATCTTGACAGCGGTCGAAGCCTGGAACGAATATATCTGGCCCTCGATCGTCATGAGCAAGCCGGATGAGTTTCCGCTGTCGGTCGGCGTGCTGTATTTGCGCGGCACCTTCGGCAGCAGCACGCGCGTGATCGCCGCCGGCACCGTGCTCACCATCCTGCCCACGCTGGCAGCCTTCTTATTTACCCAACGATTCTTCATGCGCGGCATGGACGGAGCAGTGAAATGACAACTCAAAACGACCTCAGAAAAGTAGCCGGCCAACTCATCATGATCCGCTTCCCCGGCACCGTGCTCGATGCCGCCACGGCGGAGTTCCTGAAAGCGAACAGCATCCGCGCCGTCTGCCTGTTCCGTGGGAATATGACCGACTCCGAGCAGCTGGCCAAGCTGACCGCCGACCTGCGCGCCGTCATGGGCCCGGAATCGCTGATCGCCATCGACCAGGAAGGCGGCGCCGTGGTGCGCTCGACCTGGGTGCCGGCGCCGCCGGCAGCGATGGGCCTCGGCGCTGCCGACGACACCGACCTGGCCCACCGCACCGGCGCCGCCGTCGCGCGCGCGGTCAAGGCGCTGGGCTTCAACTGGAACTTCGCGCCGGTACTGGACCTGAACAACAACCCGGACAACCCGGTCATCGCCGAACGCTCCTTCGGCGCCGAGCCGAAGCGCGCCGCCGAACTGGCGATGGCGTGGATGGCCGGCAGCCATGCCGAAGGCGTGGCCTGCTGTGTCAAGCACTTCCCCGGCCACGGCGACACCAACGTCGATTCGCACCGCGACCTGCCGACCGTGAACAAGCCAATCGAAGAACTCGACCTCCTGGAACTGGCGCCGTTCCGCATCGCCAGCGCCTCCGCGCCGGCGATGATGACCGCGCACATCGTCTACCCGACCTTGGACCCGGACAATCCGGCCACCATGTCGCGCCGCATCCTCACCGGCCTGCTGCGCGATGAGTGGAAATACAAGGGCATCGTCATCACCGACGGCATGGACATGCACGCCATCGCCGGCCGCTATGGCGTCGGCAACGCGGCGGTGCGCGCGTTGACCGCCGGCGCCGACATGGTCATGGCGCTGGGCACCACCGAAACCCAGGAAGAGACGCTGAACTCGATCGCCGCCGCGCTGGCCGCCGGCGAGTTGTCGCAGGAGGAAATCCAGATCCGCCTCGACCGCCTGGCCGCGCTGGCCAAGGCCTATCCATGCAAACCGCGCTCCTACAAGGAAGACGCCGCCGACCGTGAAGTGATGGCCGAAGGCTGGCGTCGCGGCCTGACCGCGCACGGCGCGCCGCAACGTCCGGCCAAGGGAGCCAACGTGCGCCTGGTGGTGCGCCAGGACGTGGTCAGCGACGGCGTCTCGGAAGCCGGCGTGCCGGCCGAGCAGGTGGCGGCATCGCTGCGCCGCCTGTACGACGTCGAGCTGGTGACCTTCGCCGACGCCGACACCTTCGACTGGAGCGCGCTGCCGCAGGACGGCCGCTTCACCGTGCTGGCCTCGACCTCGCGCCTGCGCTACGGCGAGCACGCGCGCGCCACCTGGCGCCCCGACCTGCACCTGGCGTTGTGGAATCCGTACCAGGCGCTCGACATCCAGGCGCCCGCGCTGATGACCTACGGCTTCGCCAAGCCGGCGCTGGACGCGATCAACGGCTGGCTGTCCGGCGAGCTGGAAGCGGCCGGCAACGCGCCGGTACCCGGCTTCAAATAAAAAGAACGACGGAGACTCCACATGAACCGACCTGACATCCGCAACCCGAAATTCTGGGTGCCCAGCCTGTACCTGGCGCAAGGCCTGCCCTTCTTCGCGGTGGCCATCGTCGCCAACCAGATGTTGAAGAGCATGGGTGTGCCCAACGACGAGCTGAATCACTGGACCGCCCTGATCGGCTTCGCCTGGGTGTTCAAGCCTTTGTGGAGTCCCTTCCTGGAACTGGCCAGCAGCAAGAAGCTGGTTGTGGTCGGCTTCCAGATCCTCGGCGGCTTGTGCCTGGGCGGCGTCGCGCTGGCGTTGCAGGCGCCGTTCTGGTTCGCCGCCTCGATGGCGATGCTGGCCCTGGTCGGCATCTCGGCGGCGACGCACGACATCGCGTGCGACGGCCTGTACATCACCAGCCTGGATGAAAAACAGCAGGCGCAATACGCCGGCTGGACCGGCACCTTCTTCAACGCCGGCAAATTCTTCACCACCGGCGGCCTGCTGCTGCTGGCCGGGCACTTCGAGAAGACGCTCGGCGTGGTGCCGGCGTGGACCATCTGCTTCTGCATCCTGGCCGCGATCATGATCGGCCTTGGCCTGTACAACAGCTGGGCGCTGCCGCTGGCGAAGAACGCCGTCACCGAAGACACCAACGCCTCCGCCATCGCCCGCACGCTGTGGGAAGTGATCGTCGAATTCTTCAGGAAGCCCGGCATCTGGATCTCGATCCTGTTCATCATCCTGTTCCGCGCCGGCGAGGCGCAGGTGCAGTCGATCGGCCCGCTGTTCCTGCGCGAGGCGCGCAACCTCGGCGGCCTTGGCCTGTCGACCGCCGAAGTGGGCGCGGTCTACGGCACCGTCGGCACCGTGGCCTTCATCGTCGGCAGCATCGCCGGCGGCTACTTCACCTCGTGGCTCAGCCTCAAGCGCGCCATCCTGTGGCTGATCCTCGCGGTCAACCTGCCGAATCTGGCGTTCTATCTGCTGTCCCACTTCCAGCCGACCGACCTGACCGTCATCGGCGCCGCGCTCAGCGTCGAGATGTTCGGCTACGGCTTCGGCTTCGTCGGCCTGATCCTGTACATGATGCAGGTGGTCGCGCCGGGCAAATACCAGACCGCGCACTACGCCTTCGCCACCGGCATCATGCAGCTGGGCTTCGTGCTGTTCAAGCTGTTCAGCGGCGACATCCAGATCGCGCTCGGCTACCAGCACTTCTTCATCTGGGTCATGCTGTGCGCGATCCCGGTCGCGGTGCTGTCGCAGATCATCCCGATGGCGGCGCGCCCGCAACCGGAAGAGCAGGAACACGCGGCGGTGCAAACCGCGCACGTGGGCTGAGCGCATGGCGAGCGTCAGCCTGCAGGGCATCGTCAAGCACTACGATAAAACCCCGGTCATCCACGGCGTCGACCTCGATATCGCCGACGGCGAGTTCATGGTCTTCGTCGGCCCGTCCGGCTGCGGCAAGTCCACGCTGCTGCGCATGATCGCCGGCCTGGAGGCCATCAGCGGCGGCGCGCTGCACATCGGCGGCATGCTGGCCAACGACGTCGCGCCGGCGCAGCGCAAGCTGGCGATGGTGTTCCAGTCGTATGCGCTGTACCCGCACATGACGGTCTACGAGAACATGGCGTTCGCGCTCAAGCTGGCCGGCAGCAAGCCGGACGAGGTGCGGACGGCGGTCGAACGCGCCGCCGGGATCCTGCAGATCGCGCCGCTGCTCAAGCGCCGGCCGAAGGAGCTGTCCGGCGGCCAGCGCCAGCGCGTCGCCATCGGCCGCGCCATCGTGCGCACGCCGGAGGTGTTCCTGTTCGACGAGCCGCTATCCAACCTGGACGCCAGTCTGCGGGTGCAGATGCGGGTCGAGATCAGCCGCCTGCACAAGGAGCTTGGCACCACCATGATCTACGTCACCCACGATCAGGTGGAGGCGATGACGCTGGGTCAGCGCATAGCGGTCTTCAACGGCGGCCGCGTCGAGCAGGTCGGCACGCCGCATGAGCTGTACAACCATCCGGCCAATCTGTTCGTGGCCGGTTTCCTCGGCACGCCGAAGATGAACTTCATTCCCGGCGAAGTGGTCGCGGCGGACGACGGCGCGGTGCGCGTGCGCTTGCCCGGCGGCGCGATCGTCGTGGCGGCGGTGGACGCGGCGACCGGCCCGCGCGCCGGCGACCGGATCACGCTGGGCGTGCGCGCCGAGCACCTGGCCATCGCCGCGCCGGGCCAAGCCGACAATGTCATCGACGCCGGCGTCGGCCACGTCGAATACCTGGGCGACCTGTCCATCGTCTACGCCACGCTGGACGGCGTGCCGGAGATGATCGCCGTGAAGCAGACCGCCGAAGCGCCGCCGCTGCACGCAGGCAGCCGCGCGCGCATTCACTTGCCCGCATCGCGTTGCCTGATATTTAACGCCGACGGCCAAGCCCTCGGCCACCGACGAGCACACGCTTGAATTCGGAGTTTTGCCCGGTTTTGTGTAACAATACGCGGGTTTACACTATCGTGACGGGAAGGCCCACGCGCCGCCCGTCTAATTTGTTTGATTGAAGGATACCCATGTCCCACATTCGTCTTGCTCGTATTAGCCTGCTCCTGGCCGCCATTGGCCTGAACGCCGCTCCAGCCATGCTGGGTATGTCCGCCGCCCATGCCGCGGAAAAAGAAAAGCCAGCTGCGGAAGCACCGAAAGACGCCGTGCGTCCGGAAATCTACAAGTTGATCGATCCGGCGCAAACCAAGGAACTGCTGGCCGCCAAGAACTACACCGAATTCCAGACCCGCATCGACACCGCCGCGGCCATGCCGAACCTGACGCCCTACGAAACCTTCGTACTGAATCAGATGCGCGTGCAAGTGGGCCAGGCTTCGGGCAACAACGAGATGACCATCAAGGCGCTGGAAGCGATGATCGAATCGGGCCGCCTCAAGCCTGAAGACAAACTGCGCTTCATCGACGCCATCGCCGGCATGTACTACGGTAACCTGAAGGACTACGACAAGGCCATCGTCTGGTTCAACCGCTACGGCACCGAGTCGGGCGACACCGCCAAGCAGCGCCAGTACATCGTGCGCTCCTACTTCCTGAAGGACGATTTCGCCAGCGCCAAGACCGAAGTGCTGAAGGATATCGAAGCGGCGAAAAAATCCGGCATCGCGCCGCCGAAGGATGAGCTGAACCTGCTGGGCAACGTCGGCATCAAGACCAAGGACACCGACCTGTATCTGGTGGCCGTCGAAGAGCTGACCCGCTACTACCCGACCCCGGACTACTGGAACGACCTGCTGAACCGCACCCGTGGCAAGAAGACCTACTCGCAGCGCCTGGACCTGGACCTGGTGCGCCTGAAAGCCGTCGCCGTGCCGACCAAGATGGAACCTGAGGACTACGCCGAACAAGCCGAACTGGCTGTGCTGGGCGGCTTCTTCAGCGAAGCCAAGATCGCGATGGACAAGGGCTTCCCAAGCGGTATCCCGGCCGGCAAGGACAAGGTCGCGCTGCAGAAGATCCGCGACAGCGCCAACAAGGGCGCCGCCGACGATGCGAAGAACATCGATTCCGGCGTCGCCGCCGCGCAGAAGTCGAAGGACGGAGTCGGCCTGGTCAACCTGGGCTACAACTACATCACCCTCGGCCAGTTCGACAAGGGCGTGGACCTGATGAAGCAAGGTATCGCCAAAGGCGTGTCGAAGAACCCCGACGACGCCAAGCTGCGCCTGGGCTACGCCCTGGCCATGGCCGGCAAGAAGGATGAGTCGATCAAGCTGCTGGAAACCATCACCGGCAACGACGGCCGTGGCGACATCGCCCGTTACTGGATCATGTACCAGAACCCGCCTGCGGCCGCACCAGCCGCCGCTGCGGCGAAGTAATCGAAAAGCCGGCTCTCGAGCCGGCTTTTTTTATGGACGCATCGCGTCCGACAAGGTGCGCAGCAGCTGGTGTTCGCCGTCGGCGCTGAGCTCCCAGAACATCGCGCCGCGCAAGCCCTGCCGCTTGATGTAGCGCGCCTTCTCCTGCAACGACGCCTGGTCCTCGTAGCTGATCCAGATTTTCTCCTCGGCGTTGTACAGGTACGGCACCCGCGCCGATGCGTTCCAGTAGCGCCGGTAGCCCGCGCCGCCTTCGAAGGCCGGCGTCAGCATGCCCTGCTTCAGCAGATGGCTGAAGCCATACGCGTTGCCGCCATTGACGCCGCCGCTCGCGCCGCCGTCGCAGGCCTGGTACTGGCCGTCGCCATCCGGGCCGGGCGCGCAGCCCTTCCATCCATAGCCGTAGAACGGCACGCCCAGCACCAGCTTGTCGGCCGCGATCCCGGCCTTCAGGTAGCGCTGGACCGCACCCGACGAATAGAAAGCGCTGGCGGTCACCGGATCCCTGGCATCGGCGTACAGCGCGGCGTGGTGGCCGTTGTGCTTCTCCCATGGCATATGGAAGTCGTAGGCCATGATGTTGATCCAATCCAGGCTGCGCGACAGTTCCTTGATCCAAGCGCTGCTGCCGGCGTCGTTGATGTAGTTGGCGTTGCCGCCGGCGGCGATGGTGATCGCGTAGTGCTTGCGGTCTTGCTTACCGGCCGCGTCGAAGGCGGCGCGCAGCGCGCGCGCCAGCGTGATGAAGTTCCGCTTGTCCTGCGGCCGCGCGCAGGTTTCGCCCGCCACGCAAGGCACGCCGGCTTCGGTCGGATATTCCCAGTCGATGTCGATGCCGTCCAGCCCATAGCGGCGCATCAGCCGCAGCGACGAGGCGACAAAGTTGGCGCGCGCCTCGGCCGAATCGGCGACGTTGGAAAACCGGTTTGACCAATCCCACCCGCCGACCGACACCACCACTTTAAAGTCCGGATGCCGCTGCTTCAGCGCCACCAGCGCGCGCAGGTTGGCGCCGTCGGCCGCCTCGTCGCGCAAGGCCAGCGCGCCGTTCAGCGGCTCCTGGCATGGCGCGACGTAGTTCACCGTCGGTTCGGGATTGCCATGCTTGCCGTCCCAGCAGACATCGACGAAGGCGTACAGCGCCATCGTCAGCCGGCCCGCGTCGACATTGGCGGCGGTGACGGCGAAGGCGTCCGACTTCCAGCCCGGGTAGTAGCCGACCACTTCCGACGCGGCGGCCGGCAGCGCGCCGGCGATGGCCGCGATGGCGGCCGCCAGCACGCACTTGCGTAAATTAGTTTGCATTCAGTTCCGCCACAAAGTCATACATATCGCCCCGGAAGTAGGAGCGGCAAAATTCGACGGCGCGGCCGTCGCGCAAAAAGCCCAGCCGCTCCACCGCGAGGCCGGCGTCGCCCTCCTTCGCCTGCAGCAGCGTGGCCTGTTCGGCGTTGAGCAGCAGCGCGGACAGGCGCTGCAAAGCCCGCACCGGACGGTTGCCGGATTTTTCCAGCGCGTCATACATCGACAGGTCGACCGCGTCCAGCGACGGCAGGCAGGACGCCACGATGGTCGCGTACTCCAGGCACATCGGCACGTCGTCGGCGTAGCGCATGCGGTTGAAGCGGTACACCTTGGAGCCGGGGCTGAGCCGCAGCCGCATCGCCTCGTCCGGCGTCACCGTGCCCTCCGAGCGCTTCAGCCACACGCTGCGCGGCGTGCGGCCGCGCGCCCGCATGTCCTCGGAAAAGGAGGTCAGCTTGGCGAAGTTCTTTTCGATGCGGGTGTTGATGAAATTCCCGGAGCCGGGACGGCGCACCAGCACCCCTTCGCTCACCAGGCCGTCGATGGCCTTGCGCACGGTGATGCGCGAGATCTCCAGGTCGGCGGCCAGCTGGCGCTCGGCCGGCAGCGCGTCCTCCGGCTTGAGCAGATGCTGCTCGATCGCCGAGCGCAACGCGCGTTGCAGTCGCTGGTACAGGGGTAGGTTACTGGTCTCATTGAGGTGCTGTCTGATGTGTACCAGTGGGGTCATTTGATCGCGTTCCATAACGATGAAGACATCCTCTCCGAATTTGTCAAACGATAATACCAAAAAAAGACCACAGTACAAGCCATGATCTGCCCCGATGCCACAAATATTTCCGGCAACAAGCAGGAAACCCTTATAGCCATTGGCCCTCCTTGTGTTGAAACGGCCCACAACCGCCTGCAATACCACCGTCCGGCCGCTTCTACGTAGTTGCCACAAAGCCATTCTGTATGCGGCATACAACATAACAAAAAAGAATTTTAAAGTGGTAGTGATCTGGTATTAAAACCCGGGTATATTGGCGTTGGATTGGTTTTGAACGTGGTTGCAAAAGAAGTGAACAATGACACATCAACAATCGGTTGGCTCGGCGGAGCCTTCATCAACGGGAGGGAACATGTACCACAATTCGAATAATACTAAGATGTCCAAACTGACGCCTATCGCCACCGCGGCGGCCTTGCTGGCGCTGAGCGTCGGCATGAACGCCCAGGCGCAACAAACCACCACCGAGAAAGAGCCGGAAGTGGTCGTCGTCAGCGGCATCCGCGGCTCGCTGCAGCAATCGCTGTCGGTCAAGCGCAATGCGTCGAGCAACGTCGACGTGATCACCGCCGAAGACGTCGGCAAGATGCCGGACAAGAACGTGGCCGACTCGCTGCAACGCATCCCTGGCGTGAACATCTCCACCTCGGGCGCCGGTTCGGGCGGCTTCGATGAAAACGACCGCGTCTCGATGCGCGGCACCGCCCCTTCGCTGACCCAGACCCTGATCAACGGCCACGCCGTGTCGACCGGCGACTGGTTCGTGCTGGACCAGGTGGGCGGCGCCGTCGGCCGTTCCGCATCGTACTCGCTGCTGCCGTCGGAAATCGTCGGCCAAGTCGTGGTCTACAAAGCGCCAACCGCCGACCAGGTCGAAGGCGGTTCGAGCGGTTCGATCGACATCCGCACCCGTCATCCGCTGGACTTCAAGAAGCCGATCTCGATGGAGGCCACCGTGCAAGCGGTGTACGCCACGCTGCCGGAAAAAACCGATCCGCAAGTGAGCGCGCTGTTCAACTGGAAGAACGACGCCGGCACGCTGGGCCTGATGGTTCAGGGCTTCTCCGAGAAGCGCACGCTGCGCCGCGATGGCCAGGAACTGCTGCAATGGACCCAGGTCGCACCGACCAACGCCGCCGTCAAGACCAACCCGGATCTGGCCAACGTCTGGTTCCCGCGCCTGATCGGTTCCTCGCTGTTCCAGCAGGAGCGCAAGCGCGAAGGCGGTCTGGTCGACCTGCAATTCAAGCCTAGCCGCGACCTGAGCCTGGAAGCGACCTACTTCCGTTCGAAGATGAACGCGTCGAACTACAACACCAACTACATGACCGACATGAACGGCTCGGGCATGCTGGGCGCCGGCGTCGCGCCGGATCCAGGCTACGTGGTCCGCAACGGCACGCTGATGTCGGCCTCGTTCACCAACAAGGGCACCACCGCCGCGCCACTGCGCTACGGTATCGTCGATGACATCGTCCGCGATGGCGCTTACGCACAGACCGAGTTCTTCGACCTGGACGGCAAATGGCGCGTCAACGACAAGCTGGTGCTGACCGCCAAAGCCGGCGCCACCAAGGGCAAGGGCGTGACCCCGAGCCAGGGCGTGTTCGAAGGTGACGTCAACAACTCCGGCGCCAGCTACCAGCTGAACGGCCTGGGTTCGCCGGCCACCGTCAAGTTCCCGAACATCGACGTCACCAAGTTCACCGGCACGCCGCTGGACTGGATCTTCGGCGTCTCGCCGGCGACCACCGAAGACAAGGAAAACTACGGCCAGATCGACGCGGCCTTCGCGCTGGACGCCGGCGTGTTCCGCGAAATCAAATTCGGCGTGCGCGGCACCCACCACACCCGCTCCAACTTCGAAGTGGCGCAGGGTCCGAACTGGGCCAACACCGATGTCGGCGGCACCAGCACCAACCCGACCTGGAACGGCACCACCTACCCTGGCAACTTCGGCAAGGACCTGGGCGGCGACTTCCCTAAAAACGTCTGGATCCTCGATCCCGCGATCCTGAACGCCTGGGGCGACCTGCACTCGAACCGCGACGTCAGCCGCACCTACTACCAGGACATGTTCGACCTGAAGGAAAACACCAAGTCGATCTACGTCCAGGGCGAGATGGAAGGCGAAGGCTGGAGCGGCAACGTCGGCGTGCGCCTGGTGCGCACCGAAGGCACCTCGAACGGCTACCAGATCCTGCCGAACCAGCCTGCCGGCGAAACGCTGCCAGCGTATCCATGGGGTGGTTTCGTCAAGAAGACCGCGATCGACAACAACACCACGATCCCGCTGCCTAGCCTGAACCTGAAGTTCGACCTGCGCCAGGACGTCGTCGCGCGTCTGGGCCTGTCGCGCACCATGACCCGTCCCGACTACGGCGCATTGGGCGGCGCCGTGATCCTGACCGACGAAACCCATACCGGCAACGGCGGCAACTCGTCGCTGAAACCGGTCAAGTCGAACAACATCGACGCCAGCGTCCAGTGGTACTTCGCACCGCGCGCCCTGCTGTCGGCCGGTCTGTTCTTCATGGACCTGAAGGACTACGTCGGCTACGGCACCAGCACCGGCAACTTCATCGACACCCGCGCTTCGCAGGAACAGAAGAAGCCAGTGTTCGCCAACTACACCATCACCTCGCCGATCAACGTCGGCGCCAAGGTGAAGGGTCTGGAACTGGCGGCGCAGGTACCGGTGGGCATGGGCTTCGGCTTCGACGGCAACGTCACGCTGGCCGACTCGCACCTGGACTTCGGCAGCTGCCCTGCGTTCCAGACCGCGACCGCCGGCGATCCATGCGACATGCTGGGCGCTTCGAAGACCACCGCCAACGGCGGCCTGTACTTCGAGAACGACACCTTCAATGCCCGCGTCAGCTACGCATGGCGTTCGTCGTTCCTGGCGGCCCAGGATCGCGGCACGCCGCTGTACCAGGATTCGACCGGCACCCTGTCCGCTTCGTTCAACTACAACATCAGCAAGAACCTGACGTTGACGATCAGTGGCCAGAACCTGAACAATCCTATCCTGAAGAACTACATCTTCAACAAGGATCAGCCGGCACGCTTCTACGCCAACGGCGCGCAGTACTACGCCGGCCTGCACATCAAGTATTAATTTTCATTGTGTAGTCCCTCACCCGCCACGGCTCCCCGGCCCTGGCGGGTTTTTTTTATGCCATCATACGATCATGAACACCATCACCGAATTCCGCGATCTCGACCCGGCCCGTTTCTTCAGCGAGGTTGCCGGCAGCTATCGGCCGGCGATCCTGCGCGGCTTCGTGCGGCACTGGCCGGCGGTGCACAAGGCGCGGCAGTCGCCGGAGGCGCTGTGCCAATACCTGCTGGAACTGGACAGCGGCTTCGAGGTCGATGCGGTACTGACGCCGCCGGCCGAGCGCGGGCGGCTGTTCTACAAGCCGGATATGACGGGCTTTAATTTCGTCCGCAACAAGGTGCCGGTGTCCAAGGTGGTCGAGCAGCTGGCGCGCTATTCGCAGTTCGACGCGCCGCCGTCGGTGGCGATCCAGAGCGCGCTGATCGACGACTGCCTGCCGCAGTTCGCGCTGCAGAACGTGGCGCCGGCGCTGCCGCCATCGGCGCGGCCGCGCCTATGGCTGGGCAACACCATCACCACCCCGGCGCACTTCGACGAATCCTACAACCTGGCTTGCGTCGTCAGCGGCCAGCGCCGCTTCACGCTGTTCCCGCCCGAGCAGGCGGCCAACCTGTATATCGGCCCGCTGGATTTCGCGCCGACGCCGACGCCGATCAGCATGGTCGATTTCAGCGCGCCGGACCACGCCGCGCACCCGCGCTTCAGGGAGGCGATGGCGGCCGCGCTGGTGGCGGACCTGCTGCCGGGCGACGCGCTGTACATCCCGACGCTGTGGTGGCATCACGTGCGGTCGAACGGTGTGCTGAACATGATGGTCAACTACTGGTGGAAGAACGAGCAGCCGGCGCCGGACGCCGGCACCACCTTCGATGCGCTGGTCGCCACGCTGAAGGCGATGAAGCACCAGCCGCCCGAAGTGCGCGCGGCGTGGGGCGCGATCTTCCAGCACTATGTGTTCGACGCGGCGCAGGATCCGGCGGCGCACCTGCCCGAGCACAGACAGGGCGTGCTAAAGAACGCCCGCCCTTAGCCACTCGATCAGCCGGTCGGAATGCAAGGGCCGGCTGTAGAGGTAGCCCTGCCCTTTGTCGCAACCCTGGCGCCGCACCACGGCGGCCTGCGCCTCGGTCTCGATGCCTTCGGCCACGGTGTTCATGCCCAGGCTGCGCGCCACCTTGACGGTGGCCTCGATCAGCACCTCGTGGTGGGCGCTGGTGTCGGCCAGGCTGACGAAGGAGCGGTCGATCTTGACCGTGTCCACCGGCAGCAGGTGCAGGCTGGATAGCGAGGAATAGCCGGTGCCGAAATCGTCCAGCGCCAGCTTGACGCCGAGCCGCTTCAGGCGCTGCAACTGCGACTGGATATCGGCGCCCTGCGCCGCCAGGCTTTCGGTGATCTCCAGTTGCAGCTGTTCCGGGCGCATCGCGCAGGCCAGCAGCACCTTGTGCACGCTCTCGCACAGATCCCGCTGCGCCAGCTGCGCGCGCGACAGGTTGACCGCCAGCAGCCGTGGCGCCAGCGCGCCGAGTTCCGCCCGCCAGTGCATGAAGTCGCGGCAGGCGGTGCGCAGCACATGCTCGCCGATGGCGCCGATCAAGCCGCATTCCTCGGCGATCTCGATGAACTCCACCGGCCCGACCAGGCCGCGCACCGGATGCTGCCAGCGCACCAGCGCTTCGACGCCGGTCGAGCGGTCGATGCCGCCGTCGGGCAGGATGCCGACCACCGGCTGGTAGACCGTGAACAGTTCGCCGCGATCCAGCGCCAGCCGCAGTTCCGCTTCGACGCCGCCGCGCCGCGCCGCGCGCTCGCGCATCTCCGGCGCGAACAGCACGCAGCGGCCGCCGCCTTCCGCCTTGGCGGCGACCAGCGCGATGCCGGCGTCGCGCAGCACTTCGTCGGCGGTCGGCGCGGGGCCGGACGGCGCGTCGGACAGCGCCACCAGGCCGATGCTGAAGGTGCAGACGATTTCGTGCGGTCCGATGCGGTACGGCCGGCCCAGCGCCTGCAACAGCCGCTCCGCCACCCGCTCGGCGACGGCGGGCGATTCCAGGCCGTCGAGCAGCACCGCGAATTCGTCGCCCGCCACCCGCGCCGGCACCGCGCCCAGCGCCTCGTGCGCGTCGCGCGCGTTCCGTGCGTCGCGTGCGTCCCGTGCGTCCCGTGCGCCCACGTGCCGCCCCCCGGCCGCCCCACCATGCGCGTCGTCCTCCGCGCCATGCGCCTCGGGCTCGCCGCGACGGCTGTCCGAGCGCAGCGCGGCGCGCAGGCGGTCGGCCATCAGGCAGATCGCCTGGTCGCCGACGGCGTTGCCCCAGGTGTCGTTGATCTGCTTGAAGCGGTCGACGTTGATGAACATCAGCGCGCCATGATCGCCGCCGGCCCCGCGCGGGCGCGCCGCCATGCGCTGCAACAGCTCATGCACGGCGGCGCGGTTGGGCAGCTGGGTCAGGGTATCGGTGCGCGCCACGCTGTCGAGCCGCCGCGCCAGCGTGCGCTCCTCGCGCTGCACATCATTGGTGGCGTCCACCAGCGACGCCATGATGCGCCCGCCGTCGACCCGCATCAGGCCGAGCGACAAGAACTGCGGCGCGTTCGGCCCGCCGGCGCCCTCCGGCAACGCGATCCGCATCGCCTCGCAGATCACGCCCTGCCGCGCGCCGAACTCCGCGCACAAGCGCCGCAGCTCCGGCGCGTACGGCTCCAGCACCGTGAACAGATTGTCCAAGTCGCCGCGCGCCAACGGCATCAGCAACTGCGCCGACATCGGGTTGATCAACTCGACCTGCCCATCGGATTGGAGCTGCACCAGCCCCACCGGCGACATGTACAGGAATTGGATCAGCCCTTCGTAGGCGTCGTCGGTCGCGCCGCTCATCGGGCGCTCACGGGCGTTTGATCAGCACGTAGCGGATCGGCGCCGACGGCGTGGCCAGCAGCCGCAGTTGCACCTTGACCGGCCGCATGCGCAAGGTCAGCACGTAGTCGATGACGGCGTCCAGCGCCCCGCCGTCGGCCTGCGCGTCCTCGAAGCGCTGCGCCACCATGAAGTTGTTCATGCACGGCGCCACCACGGTGAACAGCGGATGGCCCAGCACCCGCTGCGGCGTCAGCCCGGCGGCGGCCGATTCGAAGGCGTTGTAGCGGCACACCACCGTCTCGGCGTCGAAGCCGATCACGCCGAAATCGAGCGCGTCCAGCGCGGTCTCATCGAGCATCGCGAGTTGCGCCGCCAGGTCGGGTTGTTCGAAATTTAATGCTCCCATGCCGGGCGCTCCTTGAAGAATGGGGGTGAACCGCTCATTGTCGCACCTAATCGCCGGGCACACGTCCGCAGACTTTGCGCTAGCGCAAGGTTTCATCGGATAAACGCACGAAATCAGTTGACTTCTTAAATGAGACGATTAAAATCACATTCATTCCAATGTGTGCATATGCACATTAACCATGACAGGGAACTTCCATGAACCACTTCCAAGAAAAACTCCGCCCCATGCTGGCGGCGCTCGCGGCCGGCGGCCTGGCGGCGGCGATCCTCAGCGGCTGCGGCGACAGCAAGGCCGACGCCGCGCCGGCGGCCAGCCAGGGCGCGCCGATCACCGCCGCCGTGGTGATCGAAAAGCAGATCACCGAAACCCAGGAGTTCTCCGGCCGGCTGGAGGCGATCGAACGGGTGCAGATCCGCTCGCGCGTCGGCGGCTATATCACGTCGCTGAATTTCCAGCCCGGCGGCAAGGTCAAAAAAGGCCAGGTGCTGTTCGTGATCGATCCCCGCCCCTTCCAGGCCGAAGCCAACCGCGCCGAAGCGGCCGCCGTGTCGGCCCGCGCCAAGGCCGATCTGGCCAAGCTGGAACTGGCGCGCGCCGAAAAACTGCTGGCCGATAAAGCCATCGCCCAGCGCGAGTACGACGAACGCGCCGCCGGCCTGAAGGAACTGGACGCCAACGCCCGCGCCGCCTCGGCGCAATACGAAACCGCCCGGCTCAATCTGAGCTACACCCAGGTCACCGCGCCGGTCGACGGCCGCGTCGGCAAGGCCGAAATCACGCTCGGCAATCTGATCGATCCGTCGGCGGTGCTGACCACGATGGTCTCCGATGACAAGATCTACGCCAGCTTCGACGGCGACGAATCGACCTATCTGAGCGTCGCCGCCAACGCCCACGCCGGCCATCCGGTCAAGGTGCGCGTCGGCCTGGCCAGCGAAACCGGCTACCCGCATGAAGGCCAGCTCGAATTCGTCGACAACCAGCTCGACGTGCGCAGCGGCGCGGTGCGCATGCGCGCCGTCTTCGCCAACAGCGACAACCTGCTGGTGCCCGGCCTGTTCGCCCGCGTCCAGCTCGAGACCAGCGCCAACAACAAGGCGCGCGCCAACGCCATCCTGATCAACGACCAGGCGATCAGCACCGACCAAAGCCGCAAGTTCGTGTACGTCATCGACGCCGCCAGCAAGGCCGAGTACCGCCAGGTCACGCTGGGCGCCACCGCCGAAGGCCTGCGCGTGGTGCGTTCCGGCCTGAAGCCGGGCGAGAAGATCGTCGTCAACGGCCTGCAGCGCGTGCATCCGGGCGCGCCGCTGTCGGCCCAGCTGGTGACCATGGACGGCAAGAGCGCCGACGCCAAGGTCGCCACCGCTGACGCGAAAGGAAACTGATCATGAACTTCTCCCGCTTCTTCGTGGACAAGCCGATCTTCGCGGCGGTCCTGTCCATCATCATCTTCGTCGCCGGCCTGATCGCGATCTTCCAGCTGCCGATCTCGGAGTACCCGAACGTGGTGCCGCCATCGGTGGTGGTCAGCGCGCAGTACCCGGGCGCCAATCCCAAAGTGATCGCCGAAACAGTGGCGGCGCCGCTGGAGGAGCAGATCAACGGCGTCGAACACATGATCTACATGTCGTCGCAGAACACCTCCGACGGCGCGCTCAAGCTGACGGTGACGTTCAAGATCGGCACCAACATCCAGCAGGCCGAAACCGAAGTGCAGAATCGCGTCCAGCGCGCGCTGCCACGGCTGCCGGAAGAGGTGCGCCAGATCGGCGTCACCACCGTCAAGACCTCGCCCAACCTGACCATGGTGGTGCACCTGGTCTCGCCGGACAACAGCTACGACGAACTGTATCTGCGTAACTACGCGGTGCTGAACGTGAAAGACCAGCTGGCGCGCATTCCCGGCATGGGCCAGGTCAACATCCTCGGCTCCGGCGACTACGCGATGCGCATCTGGCTCGACCCGCAGAAGATCGCCGCCCGCAACATGACCGCGACCGACGTCACCAACGCCATCCGCGAGCAGAACGTGCAGGTCGCCGCCGGCGTGGTCGGCTCCTCGCCGAGCAAGGGCAGCGAATTCCAGCTGACCATGAACACCCAGGGCCGCCTGAAGACCGAAGAAGACTTCGGCAACATCACCGTGCGCGTCAACGAGGACGGCGCCCTGACCCGCCTGCGCGACGTGGCCCGCATCGAACTCGGTTCCGGCTCGTATGCGCTGCGCGCGCTGCTGGACAACAAGCCGGCGGTGGCGCTGGCGATCTTCGCCTCGCCCGGCGCCAACGACCTGCAACTGTCGGCCGACGTGCGCGCCAAGATGGAGGAGCTGAGCCACGACTTCCCGCAAGGCGTCAAGTTCAGCGTCGCCTATGACCCGACCATGTTCGTGCGCGATTCGATCAAGGCCGTGATCCACACGCTGATCGAAGCGATCGCGCTGGTGGTGCTGGTGGTGATCGTGTTCCTGCAAACCTGGCGCGCCTCGATCATCCCGCTGCTGGCGGTGCCGGTGTCGGTGGTCGGCACCTTCGCCGTGATGCTGGGCTTCGGCTTCTCGATCAACACGCTGACGCTGTTCGGATTGGTGCTGGCGATCGGCATCGTGGTCGACGACGCCATCGTGGTGGTGGAAAACGTCGAGCGCAACATCGCCGACGGCCTGTCGCCGCGCGACGCCACGGTGCAGGCGATGAAGGAAGTCAGCGGCCCGATCATCGCCATCGCGCTGGTGCTGTGCGCGGTGTTCGTGCCGATCGCCTTCGTCTCCGGCCTGACCGGCCAGTTCTACCGCCAGTTCGCGCTGACCATCGCCATCTCGACGGTGATCTCCGCATTCAGCTCGCTGACGCTGGCCCCGGCCCTGGCTGCGGCGCTGCTGCGTCCACACGACGCGCCGAAGGATGCCGTCACCCGCGTGATGGACAAGCTGTTCGGCCGCTTCTTCCACTGGTTTAACAGCTTCTTCAACCGCAGCTCGCACAAGTACGAAACCGGCGTCAAAGGCGTGTTGGCGCGCAAATCGATGTCGGTCGGCTTCTACCTGGTGCTGGTGGCGCTGGCGGCGGTGATGTTCAAACTGGTGCCGGCCGGCTTCGTGCCGTCGCAGGACAAGGGCTATCTGGTCGGCTTCGCGCAACTGCCGGAAGCGGCGTCGCTGGACCGCACCGAAAGCGTGATCCGCCGCACCGCCGATATCGCGCTGGGCGTGCCGGGCGCGCGCAACACGGTGGCCTTCCCCGGCCTGTCGGTCAACGACCTGACCAACGCGCCGAATTCCGGCATCGTGTTCGTCGGCGAGCTGGCGCCCGAAACCCGCAACACCAAGGAAGTCAGCGGTCCCGGCATCGCCGGCGAGATCAACAAGCGTGTCGGCTCGATTCAGGACGCCTTCATCATGGTGTTCCCGCCGCCGCCGGTGAACGGCTTGGGTACCATTGGCGGCTTCAAGATGATGGTCGAAGACCGCGGCAACCTGGGCTACGATGAGCTGTACAACGCCACCCAGAAGCTGGTGGAGAAAGCGCGCGCCGCGCCGGAACTGGCGGGCGTGTTCTCCGGCTACCAGATCAACGTGCCGCAGCTGTACGCCGACATCGATCGCGACAAGGCCAAGCAGTTGGGCGTGCCGCTGGCGACCATCTATCAGACGCTGCAGATCAATCTGGGTTCGCTGTACGTCAACGACTTCAATCAGTTCGGCCGCACCTACCAGGTCCGCGTGCAGGCCGACGCGCAATTCCGCTCGCATGTGGAAGACGTGGCGCAGCTGAAGGTGCGCAGCGAAAAAGGCGAGATGATTCCGCTGTCGTCGCTGATGCGCATTTCGAACAGCTATGGCCCGGACCGCGTGCAGCGCTACAACGCCTACCTGGCGGCCGACGTCAACGCCGGCCCGGCGCCAGGCTACTCGTCCGGCCAGGCGCAAGCCGCGCTGGAACGCATCGCCAAGGAAGTGCTGCCGAAAGGCGTGACCTATGAATGGACCGAGCTGACCTACCAGGACACCATCGCCGGCAACACCATGATCTACGTGTTCCCGCTGTGCGTGCTGCTGGTGTTCCTGGTGCTGGCCGCGCAATACGAAAGCTGGACGCTGCCGCTGGCGGTGATCCTGATCGTGCCGATGTCGATCCTGTGCGCGCTGTTGGGCGTCAAGCTGACCGGCGGCGACAACAACATCTTCACCCAGATCGCGCTGTTCGTGCTGGTGGGGCTGGCGTCGAAGAACGCGATACTGATCGTGGAATTCGCCCGCGAGCTGGAACATCATGGCCGCACTGTGGTGCAGGCCGCGCTGGAGGCATCGCGTCTGCGTCTGCGTCCGATCCTGATGACGTCGATCGCGTTCATCATGGGTGTGCTGCCGCTGGTGTTCTCGCACGGCGCCGGCGCCGAGATGCGTCACGCGATGGGCGTGGCGGTGTTCGCCGGCATGCTGGGCGTGACCTTCTTCGGCCTGTTCCTGACGCCGCTGTTCTACATCCTGCTGCGCAAGCTGGCGCAATACCTGGAGCAGCGCAAGCCGGCCGTCCCGGTCGCTGTCGTTGCATCGGCGCCTACCCAACTGGAAGGACACTGAGATGAAATCGATGATCGCCCAAGGCGTCGCGCCACTGCTGGCGGCCCTGCTGCTGACCGCCTGCGCCGCGCCTGAATTCAAACAACCCGCGATCGAGGTTCCGGTCGCGTTCAAGGAAGCCGCCGCGCCGGTGCGCATCGCCGCCGACGGCAGCACCTGGCAAGCCGCGCAGGCGGCCGAAGCGCAGCCGCGCGGCGAGTGGTGGCTGGCCTTCAACGACCCGGCGCTGAACGCGCTGGTCGCCGAAGCCACCCGCGCCAACGCCAACCTGGCGGTGGCGGCGGCCCGCGTCAAGCAGGCCCGCGCCATCGCCGGCATCGCCGAGGCGGATCGCATTCCGCAGGTCGGCGTCGGCGTCGGCGCGCAGCGCCAGCGGCAGTCCGACGTGGCGCTTGGCCTGCCGGCCGGCACCCCGGTCGCGCCGGGCAATGTCTTCAGCGCGCAGCTGACGGCCAGCTACGAAGTCGATCTGTTCGGCCGCGTATCGTCGAATGTCGGCGCGGCCCGCAACGATGCCGCCTCGATCGAGGCGACCTACCGCTCGGTGCTGCTGTCGGTGCAGGCGGATGTGGCGCAGACCTACTTCCGTCTGCGCGCCACCGACGCCGAGCTGGAAACGCTGGACCGCACGGTGCGGACCCGCGAAGAAAACGTCAAGGTCAACCAGCGTCGCTTCGACCTGGGCGACATCGGCGAATTCGACCTGTCGCGCGCCCGCACCGAGCTGGCGACCTCGCGCGCCGAGGCGATCGGCCTGCAGCGCCAGCGCAGCACCACCGAGCATGCGCTCGCGGTCTTGCTGGGCAAGCCGGCGGCCAGCTACACCGCCGGCGCCAGCCCGCTGCTGGACACCGCGCTGATGCCGGCTATCCCGGCCGGGCTGCCGTCGTCGCTGCTGCAACGGCGTCCCGACATCGCCGCCGCGCAGCGCGCGATGGAAGCGTCCAACGCCCGCATCGGCGTGGCCCGCTCGGCGATGTTCCCGGCGCTGACCTTGAACGCCAGCGCCGGCGGTGCTTCCGGCAATACGGTGGCGGACGTGTTCAAGTGGAGCAGCCGCTCGTGGGTTCTGGGCGCGCTGATGTCGATGCCCTTGATCGACGGTGGCCGCAACAAGGCCAACATCGCCCGCAGCGAAGCGGCGCTGGAGGAATCGGTCGGCGCGTACCGGCAGAACGTGCTGGTGGCGTTCGCCGAGGTCGAAGACAATCTGGCCGGCTTGCGCATCCTGGCCGGCCAGACGGAGCAAATCGACGCCGCCGTGGTATCGGCGCGTCGCTCCTCCGACCTGGCGCAGAAGCTGTACGACGCCGGCCGCTCCAGCTACCTGGAACTGCTGGACGCGCAGCGCAACCTGGCGGCGGTCGAACGCGGCGCGGTGCAGCTGCGCGGCAACCGCGCCGTCACCACCGTCGCGCTGATCCGCGCACTGGGCGGCGGCTGGGATAGCGCCACCCCCGGCGCGACAACCGCCGCGTCGGCGGGCGCCCCGGCCGTGGCACCGACGTCGGTCCCGGCGCCCGCGTTGGCCTTGACGTCGGCGTCGGCGCCCGCGTTGGCCTTGACGTCGGCGTCGGCGACTGCCCCGGCGCCGGCCTTGGCTTCGATGTCGGCGACTGCCCCCGTGTCGGCCGCCTCGCCGGCCCGAGCGCCGACGCTGGCCGGCCGATAGCCGCCGCTTGAGCGCGCGACCGCAGCCGCCGCGCTGCTGGCCGCTTGGGGTGGCAGCGGACAGGCGGCGTCCCGCACGTGGGGACGCCGCCCGCCTGCATGCGGTACACTGCCACATGCATATGAAAGTTAGTTTGGAAGCCTGCTCATGTCACTGAAAAACGTACAATTCACCGTCGCCGCGCACATCGCCGCCGTGCTGGGCGACCACTACGGCGAAGACGTCACGTCCGCACGCCTGGCCGGCAGCGTCAACGCCGAGCCGACCTTCGTACGCCGCTCGGTGGCCAAGCTGTCCAAGGCCGGCATCGTCACCGCCACGCGCGGCAAGCACGGCGCATGCCGCCTTGCCAGACCGCCTGAAGAAATCTCGCTGCTCGACATCTACCGCGCCAGCGAAGCACCGGCCACCTTCAATATCCACGACTACCCGATCCAGGAAGCCTGCCCCACCAGCCGCCACCTCAAGGACTCGATGACCGACGTGCTGGAAGACGCCCAATCCGGCTTCGAAGCCCGCCTGGCCGCGCGCACGCTGGCCAGCCTGGTGGAGCGCATCCGCTGCCAGGAGGCATAATGACCGACACGTTGATCACTCATCCCTGCAACTGCTTCGCCCTGCGCCAGGCCGCAAGAACGGTCACTGCGCTGTACGACCGCCACCTGGAAAAAGCCGGCCTGACCACATCCCAACACAGCCTGCTCGCGGTGATCGAAAACAATCCCGGCATCGCCACGCAAGAACTATCGGAACTGATGGTGATGGACCGGACCACGCTGGTGCGCGCCCTCAAGCCGCTCTCGCGCGACGGCTACATCCAGCAACTGCCGGACGCCGCCAACAGCCGCAAGCTGGTGTTCACGCTGACCGAAACAGGCCGGCAAAAATACGCCCAAGCCCACCAATACTGGCAGCAAGCCCAAGCCGAATTCGACGCCGGCATCGGCAAGAGCCGCGCCATGGAAATGCGCAAGGAACTGATCGCGCTGGCGCACAAGCAACCGTAAGCGCCTACGCCGCCGCAGCTACCGCGCCGAAGATCAGCGACTGGTGCGCCGCCACGCCGGCCATCGTGCCATCGGCGACGGCCAGCGCCACACTGCCCGCCGCGCGCGCCGCATCGCCGCACACATAGACCCCGGCCACCGTGCTCGCCTTTATCATATCGGTGCGCACGAACATGCCCATCGGCCCCTCATCCATCGCGCAACCCAGCTGCTCCGCCAACGGACTGCCGCTGTGCGTGCGGCTCATGACGAACAAGCCGTCCAGCGCCAGCTTGCGCCCATCCTCCAGCACCACCGTCGCACGGTCGGTGATCGCGCTCACCTTGGCGCGCTCCAGCGTCACGCCGCGAGCGGCCAGCGACGCCTGCTGCGCCGCATCCGGCTCGAAAGCCCCGTTCAGCAGCAAGGTCACCGTGCCCCAATCCGGCAGCATCATCGCATGATGGATCGACAGCGGTCCGGTCGCCAGTACACCGATGCGGCCCTGCTCCAGTTCATAACCGTGGCAGTAGGGACAATGGAAAGCGCTGCTGCCCCAACGCTCGGCCAGACCCGGCACCGGCGGCAGCTCGTCCACCACGCCGGTCGCCAGCACCAGCCGGCGCGCATCGAACGCCCTTCCGTCGGCCAGCGTCACGCGAAAGTCTTCGTTCAACGGCGCCGCCTCCGCCCTGACCGCGCTGCCTTCGAGCCAGCGCACGGTCGGGTACTTCAGCAACTGCGCGCGGCCGTCGGCGACGATGGCGCTCGCCTCGCGTCCATCCTGACCCAGAAAGCCATGCGAATAATGCGCATAGCGGTTGCGCCGCTGACCGGCGTCGATCAGCAGCACGCGCCGCCGCGCCCGCGCCAGCTGGGTCGCGGCCGACAGGCCCGCATAGCTGCCGCCGACGACGATGACGTCGAACTCACTTGCCGGATGTTGGATGGTCATGCTGGTTTCCTTTGTGATGTGCGTATCCCTGATTGAAGCGGTCCGACAAGTCGGCCAGCGTCACGTCCTTGAAACGTTCGATCAGCAGCGCTTCCGCCTCATCGAAGGCCCCGGCCAGCGCATCGTTGACGGCGCGTTCGACCAGGCACTCGGGCTGTTCGACGCGATTCCCCATCGCGAACACCGTCGGCGAACCAACGGCTTCGTAGATGTCGCGCAGCGTCACCTTGCGCAAGTCGCAGGTAATGCTCCAGCCACCGCCGTGGCCCTTGCCGGAACCGACGTAGCCGCGCTCGCGCAGCCCGGCCAACACCCGGCGCACCAATACCGGATTGGTGTCCAGGAATCCGGCCAGCTCCTCGGAGGTGAAAGGCCTGTTGGCGTGCGCCATGTGCAGCAGCACGTGCAGGATGGAAGATAGTTTGCTGTCTCGTCTCATGTAACTAATGATAGTACATAATCGGGAAGCGTGCAGGATTACAGCGTGGGCAGGATCTTGAAGTCGCCGCCCGCCGGCACGGCGCTGTCTTCGACGGTGACGTTGGACACCTGCGCAGCGGGCGGCCCACGCCTGGCCCAGGCGGTGATGGCCTCGACGGCCTGCGCGTCGCCGTCCACACAAGCCTCGACCGCGCCATCCCTGCGGTTGCGCACCCAGCCGGCCAACCCCAGCGCGATCGCCTGCTGCGCGAACGAAGCGCGATATCCGACGCCCTGCACCCGCCCATCAATCCTCAAATGCTTCGCCATCGCCGCTCCTTAGTTTCCTTGAGAATACCTAGTGGGGGTGCCGTTCCACGCCCCTTCGCCGAACGATGCTGCAATGGCCTTCTGATTTCTTCTATTTTTATCATTTCCGAACTCTTTTTTCGGGCGGCCGTCTAACAGACAGAAATAGAAGAAAAGCGCCAATTCCAGAAAGGAGAACCAGCATGATTCGGCGAAGCCCAGAAAAACCACTTCCCCCCACACTCATTCCGCCCGCCGCCTACGACGAGCTATGCGACTTCCTGCGCAAAAGCGGCAGCGCGCTCACGCCCGCCGAAGCGATCGCCAGCGCGATCCGCATGTGGATGGCAAAATGCCGCACCGACGCCGCCCCGTTACGCGGCTACCAATGGAAGCAGCTATTCCTGTCCGAGGGCACACGCCTGCGCATGCGCAGCGGCGACAACTGGCACAACGCCGAAGTAACCGGCGACGATATCATCTATCGCGGCGCGGCGGTCTCGCCGAATCAAATGGTACATCAGGTTTTTGGCGACACCCGCAACGCCTGGCGCGAGCTCTGGATACGCTTCCCCGGCGAAAAGAACTGGACCAACGCCGCGCAACTGCGCGCCCGCGAAGCCCTGCTCGCGGCCAAGGCGCCGAAATTACCGGAGGAAGCGATGGCCGCCGCCGCAAAAGCCATGAGCGACGCACTCAACACCGCGCTCACGCTGGTCGAACACGCCAACCACCAATCGCAAAACACGCTGGAACGCCGCCTGCCGCGCTACCGCCGCGCGCACGACCTGCTGGACGACATAGATTAAAGACCATCATTGCAAAAATGCCAAATGTCGATCACACTGCCAGCTTCAACAAATCAAGGATAGCCCGATGCATTTCCCATCACTATCGGAGCTGGCGCCCCATGGCCCGGCCCTCATGGCGCTGACCATCGGCGCGGTGCTGCTGACGCCCGGCCCGACCAACACCCTGCTGTTCCTGGCCGGCAGCCGCGACGGCCTGCGACGGTCGCTGCGCCTGATCGGCGCCGAATGGATCGGCTACATCATCGCCATCGGCATCTGGTGCGCCTTCCTCGCGCTGGCCGCCGCCGTGGCGCCCGGCGCGCCGACCGTTGCCCGCGTCTGCGCCGCCGCCTACATCGCCTGGTCCGCGCTGACGCTGTGGCGCACCGCGCCGCAAGCCGGCCAAGCCGGCGCCGCCGGCATCGGCCCGCGCAAGCTGTTCACGGTCACGCTGCTGAACCCCAAGGCCTTCTTCTTCGCCACCGTAGTGTTCCCGCCACTGGCCGCCGGCACCGGCGCCATGCTGCAAGCCTACGCCATCTTCAGCAGCCTGCTGATCCCGATCGCCGCGCTGTGGATCGCGATGGGCGCGGCGGTGCTGGCCTACCCCAGCGCCACGCCGCGACAGCCGCTGGTGCACCGCATCGCATCGGTGGTGCTGTTCGCCTTCTCCGGCTCGATCTTCGTCTCGGTGCTGGCGAAGATCTAACGCTTACTTGGCCTTGGCCTGATCGCCGGCCACCACGATACTCAGCTTGGCCGGATCGATCGCCTTGCGGAACGCGGCATTGACTTGCGCCAGCGTCGCCGCCTGCAGCTTGTCCTCATACTCCTTGCTCCAGCTGTAGGTACGGCCCAGATACAGATTGCGCGTCCATCCCGCCGCCAGCACATTGTCCTTGGCGCGGTTCTGCACCCGCTGCTGCATCAGCCCCGATTTCGCGCCCGCCAGTTCCGCCGCCGTGAAACCATCCTTCAACGCCCGATCCAGCTCCTGCCGGATCGCCGCCTCCAGCTTCTTCAGATTCTGCGGCGCCGCGATGGCATCGATGCTGAAGCTGCCGGCGCGGTCGATCTCGCCCGCCTGCAAGCCCGCTCCGCCGCCATACGACAAACCATCCTTCTGCCGGATACGGTCCATCAAGCGCGATTTCAACCCACCGTCGCCGAAGATGAAGTTGGCCAGATCCAGCAGCGGATACTCGGCATCATTGATGTTCAGATCGACATTGACGCGCGCGGTGTAGAAGCCATTCTCCTTGTCCGGCGCATTGATGGTCTTGTGCAGCGGCGCCTTGTCCACATTGCTGCTGGCGATGGGCGCATACGCCACCTTGCTGTTCCAGCCGCTGAAGCTTTCATCGATGGTCTTGCTGATCGCCGCCTTGTCGAAATCGCCGACGACCGCCAGCTCGCCATGATCGGCGCCGTAGTACTGGCGATGGAAGGCCACCACATCCTCCAGCTTCAGCGCCTTGATCGCCGCCAGCTGCTCATCGACCGTCATCGACGCGCGCACATCGCCCTTCGGATAATGATCGAAGTGCTGCTCCAGCTCCTGGCCGGCCAGCGACTGCGGCTCGTTGCGCGACGCCTCCACGCCCACCAGCCACTGCTGGCGCAACTGCTCGAACTCGGATGCCGGGAAGCTGGCGTCCTTCAGCACATGCGACACCAGCCGCAACGCCGCATCCAGATTCGGCCCGGTGGTATCGAAGCGATACAGGCTGCCCGAGATCTTCAGCTTGGAAAACGCATCGGCCAACTGCTCGCGATTGTATTTGCTGGTGCCGCGCATCAGCATCTCATGCGCCGCCATCGACACGATGGAGGTGTTGAACAGATTCTTCTCATCGCCCCAATGCAGCTGCAGGTCCACCGACACCGCCTCGCCGCGATTCTTCTTCGGCAGCAGCGCCACCTTCAAGCCGCCGATGGTCTTGATCTCGGTGCGCGCGTTGATGTTGGCCTGGCTCGGCACGAACACCTCCGAGGTCAGCACGCTGTCCTTGCCCTTGAAGTCCTTCATCACCTCCGCCACCGGCGGCGCAGGCGGGATGTCCGCGCGCAGCGGATGATCCTCCGGCACGAAGCTGCCGACCACGCGATTGTCGCGCTTCAGATAACGCGCCGCCGCCGCGCTGACCTGCTCCGGCGTGATCGACGGCAGCTTGTCACGGCCCTGAAACAGCAAGCGCCAGTCGCCCAGCGCGATCTCCTCGGACAAGGTCACGCCGACCTTCTGCGGATCGTTCAACGACTTCTCGATGCTGTTGGCATAGCTGCGCCGCACCCGCTCCATCTCCTCGGCGGTCGGCGGCGTCTGTGCGAAGCTCTCGACCGCGCCGATCAGCGCATCGCGCACCGGCTCCAGCGGCTGGCCCGCCTTGACCACCGCGCCGATGATCTGCAAGCCCGGCGCATAGCCGGTCTGGCCGAAGCTGAACACCTGCGCCGCCTTGCCGCTTTCCACCAGCGCCTTGTGCAGCCGCCCGGTCGGCGTATCGCCGAGGATCTCGGACATGAAGCTCAGCGCATCGCTGTCCTCCTGCAGCGCACCCGGGATCTTGTAGCCCAGCGCGACGATCTGCATATCGCCCTTGCGGCGCACCACGAAACTGCGCTCGCCGTCCTGCGTCGGCTCGACCGTCCAGAACGGCGGCAGGCTGCGCTTGGGTTTCGGGATCGCCCCGAACGATTTGCTGATCCACGCCAGCGTCTGCGCCGGGTCGAATTTGCCGGCCACCAGCAGCACCGCGTTGTCCGGCTGGTAGTAGGTGCGATAGAACGCCTGCAGGTTCTCGATCTTGACGTTCTCGATGTCGCTGCGGTTGCCGATGGTCGAGCGGCCGTAGGAATGCCAGTCGTAGGCCACGCTCTGCATGCGCTTCAGCAGCACCGAGAACGGCTCGTTCTCGCCCGACTCGTACTCGTTGCGCACCACCGTCATTTCCGAATCCAGATCCTTGCGCGCGATGAAGGAATGGACCATGCGGTCGGCCTCCATGTCCAGCGCCCACTTCAGGTTGTCCTGGCTGGCCTGGAACACCTCATAGTAGTTGGTGCGGTCGTACGAGGTGGTGCCGTTGAACTCCATGCCGCGACTGGCGAATTCCTGCGGGATGCTACGGTTCTTCGGCGCGCCCTTGAACATCATGTGCTCCAGCAGGTGCGCCATGCCGGTCTCGCCGTAGTTCTCGTGGCGCGAGCCGACCAGGTAGGTGACGTTGACCGTTACCGTCGGCTTGGACGCGTCCGGAAACAGCAGCACCTTCAAGCCGTTCGGCAGCCGATATTCGGTGATGCCCTCGACCGACGGCCCCTTGACCACGCCGGCCGGCAAGGCGGGCGACGCGGCGGCGGCCCACGCCGAACCGGTGGCGACAAAGGACAAACCGCACAGCATCAGGCTGGCGGCGGCGACGTGTTTGAGGCGGCTGTGGTTCATGGTCTCTCGCGAAAAAAACTGAAGAACAGGCAGCATACGCCCTCCCCCGCCCGCGTGGGTATGCGCTTAAGCAAATTTTAATTCGGGAGTAAGCTCAGCTCTTGTCCGGCATGAGACAGGCGTCGACCATCTGCAGGTCGTTGTCTTTGGCGAAGGAGATGACGAAGTGATAGGCCAGCGGCTCGAGCGCGCGCAGCTTGCCGTTGACGACCACCGACTTGACGCCGTTGATCACGGTCGGCGTGACATAAGGGGAGAACTGCAAATGCGAGTCGCGGCCGCCGCCGTAGCCTTCCGGCTTGAAGCACGCCATCACGCCGCACAGGCGCTCCGCCCAATCGCTGGGGCGGAACTGGCGGCCATCGCTGGTTTGGCCAATGATGAAGAACGAATCCTGCTGTTCGACCGGTTTTTGAACTGACTCTGCCATGGGCGCGGCTGCTTTCTGTGTGGATCTTACGTATTATATCTTATAGAAGACCTAAATATGTAAGCCATTGATTTCAATCCACCTTTTTCCACAAAGGACTACTTTGGTGCAGAAAAACCATCTTACTGCACCACAGCAATGCCGCTATTGTACCTTGTTAAGGGGATGCTCCAAGCCAGACCGCGCTCGACAGCAGCAATAACAACATCATCCACAGCAGCAAGGCGCGCCACACCAGGCCGACCGTGCTTTGCAGCGAACGGATGCTGGGCTCCTCGCCCGGCAGCACGTCCGGCTCGACGTCGGAACTGTCCACGGTGGCGGCGTCGACCAGCAGCACCCGCGCCGCGTTCTCGGTCGGCGTGCCGAGCCGCACACCCATCGCGCCGCCGCCGGCCGACAGGATGATGCCGATCGCCTCGTTGTGCCAGCGGTGGGCGAAATTGCGCCAGGCGTAGATCGCGTCCTCGAAGTTGCCCACCACCGCGAAGGCGACGGCGGTCAGGCGCACCGGAATCCAGTCGATCCAGTAGAAGGCGCGGCTGGCGAACTGGCCGAAGGCCTCGTTGCGCATGTGCTCCGGCTCGTTCCACGCCCGCGCCAGATGCTCGGAGACGCGGTACATCACCGCCCCGGCCGGCCCCAGCGGCATGGTGAACCAGAAGAACACCCCGAACACATTGCGGTGGGTGGTGATCAGCGACTTCTCGACCGCCAGCCGGGCGATCTCCGACACCTCCATGCCGACCGTGTCCTGCCGCGTCCACTCGGCCAGCAAGGCGCGCGCGCCGGCTTCGTCGCCCGCGTTCAGCGCCAGCTGGATCGAAGTGAAATAGTGGCTGTAATGGCGGAAGCCCAGCGTCAGGTAGACGATCAGCACATTCCAGGCGAAGGCCGCCAGGAACCAGTCGTAATACTTCAGCGTCCAATAGATCGCCGCCGTCGGCACCATCAGGATCGCCATCATCAGGAACCAGCCCATGCGGCCGTGGGTCGAGTGGCCGGCGTTGAACCAGGTCTCCATCCGCAACGCCAGGCGTTTGATTTCGGCGTAGACCGGATTGTCCGCGCGCAGCGGCTTCATTTGCTCGATCAGCAGCGCGCAGAGAATGGAAAGAAATGTCATTAAACGTCCTTTGGGTTCGGCATTGCCCGTAACGATAGCGTAGTTATCACTCCGCGCGCAAGAAATGGAACAGATTCCGCAGCATACCCGCCGTCGCGCCCCAGATGTAATAACCTTCGTACGGCATCGCATAAAAGCTGCGCCGCCCGCCGCCGAACTCCATCGACAGCCGCTGGTGGTTGGCGCCGTCCATCAGGAACGCCAGCGGCACCTCGAAGATCGCCTCCACCTCGGACGGATCGGCGGCCACCTCGAACGGCGGCGCGATCAGGCCCACCACCGGCGTCACGCAGTAGCCGGTGCCGGTCAGGTACGGCGGCATGCTGCCGATTACCTCGACGTGGCGGCGCGCCAGCCCGATCTCCTCCTCCGACTCGCGCAGCGCGGTGTCGACCGCGTCCGCGTCGTAGGCCTCGGCGCGGCCGCCGGGAAAGCTGATCTGGCCGGGATGGTCGGTCAGGTGCGCGGTGCGCTGCGTCAGCAGCAGCGTCAGGCCGTGCGGACGCTGGATCAGCGGCACCAGCACCGACGCCGGCGTCGGCGCCCGGTCCTCGCGCTCGGGCAGCACGCGCTCGCGCCGCTCCGCCGCCCACAGCGGCGCCGGGCCGGCGAAGCGCTGGCGCAGCCAGGCCGGCGTCAAGCGCTCCGGCGCCACGGCCGGCTCGCCGGCGATGGCGTCGATCGGAAGTTGTTGCGGGTCGAACGTGAGCTTGGCCAAGACGCTACCTCCTGATAATAAAAAAGGGCGCCAAGGCGCCCTCTTCATCCAAACACAAGCGCGGCTATTAAGCTGCGGTTGCTTTCGCCACTGGGCGACGGTTTGGCAGTTTTTCCTTGATACGTGCCGATTTACCGGAACGATCACGCAGGTAGTACAGTTTAGCGCGACGCACGTCACCGCGGCGTTTCACTTCGATCGAAGCGATCAGCGGCGAGAACAGCTGGAAGGTACGCTCGACGCCTTCGCCGGACGAGATCTTGCGAACGATGAAGTTCGAGTTCAGGCCACGGTTACGACGCGAGATCACGACGCCTTCGTATGCCTGGGCGCGCTTGCGGGTGCCTTCGACGACGTTAACGTTGACGATCACGGTATCGCCAGGAGCAAAATCAGGGATGGTTTTGCCCAGGCGAGCGATTTCTTCTTGCTCGAGTTGTTGAATCAGGTTCATTTTTAATGACTCCATAAACCATCGTGCCGGCGCGCATGAGTAATGAAACTCGCCCGGTAGAGGATGGGGTTATAACAAGCAGGTCCTTAAAGACCCGCCAAAAATCGCTCATCGAGCTTGGTGAGCAGTCCCGCCTCACGCGCTTTGACAAGCAAATCCGGGCGCTTGCGCGCGGTCGCCTCCAACATGCGCTGGCGGCGCCATTTTTCAATCTCGGCGTGGTTGCCGCCCATCAGCACCGGCGGCACGCCCACACCCTCATACTGGTCCGGCCGCGTGTAGTGCGGCGAATCCAGCAAGCCGTTGACGAAGCTGTCCTCGACCGCCGACGCATCCGTGTTCAACACGCCGGGAATCTGGCGGATCACGGCATCCATCAAGGCCATCGCCGGCAGCTCGCCGCCGGACAGCACGAAATCGCCGAGGCTGATTTCCTCGTCGACGCAACGGTCCAGCAAACGCTGGTCCACCGCCTCGTAGCGGCCGCACAGGATCACCAGACCGGGCTCCTGCTGCAGCTGCATCACACGCTCGTGCGTCAATTGCCTGCCCTGCGGCGACATGAACAGCACGCGCGGCGCGGGCAGACCGGCATCGGTCTGGCGCTGCTTCGCCGCGTTGAGCGTCGCTTCCAAGGGTTTGGCCAGCATCACCATGCCGGGGCCGCCGCCATACGGGCGGTCATCCACGGTGCGGTGATTGTCGGTGGTGAAATCACGCGGATTCCACAGCGACAAGCCACATTTATTCTGTTCGAACGCGCGCCGGGTGACACCCGACTGCGTCAGTGCGGCGAACATTTCAGGGAACAGGGTCACGACATCGAATTGCATGGCGGGCCGCCCTTATGTTCTTTTAATAATCAAGGCCCCAGTCGACGGTGATCTTGTTCGCGGTCTTGTCCACCTTGATGACGAACGCCTCCACAAACGGGATCAGGCGCTCTTGCGCCGCAACTTCGGGATCAGCTTCGGCGGATGGGGCCGGCGTGATGCGCAAGATCGACTGCGGACCGTTGCTCATCATGTCAGTCACCTTGCCGAGGTGCTCACCTTGCAAATTCTCTACATCCAGACCGATCAACTCGGTCCAGTAAAACTCATCGTCGGACAGCACCGGGAAACGACTGCGCGGAACGGACACAGCGGCACCCTTGAGCGCTTCTGCCACATTCCGATCGGTCACTCCCACCAGCTGCGCGACCACGTCGCCGCCATGCAGTTTGCACTGCTTGACCTCGACATCGTGCAGCGAAGGCTTGTCGATCCACCAGGTTTTCACCTTGAGGAGTGCATCCGCATCTTCCGAGAAAGGACGAATCCTGACCCAGCCAGCAACGCCGTAGGCACCGAAGACAAAGCCCACCTGTGCCAGATCGTCGGGGACTTGCACCCCGGATGCATTCTGATCGGTCAAACCAGCAACCCGAACTTAAGCAGCTTTGTTCGAAGCTACCAGGCGAGCAACGGTCGGCGACAGTTGGGCGCCGACGGATTGCCAGTGAGCCAGACGGTCAGCGGTAATACGCAGTGGCACTTCGCCACCGGATGCCATCGGGTTGTAGAAACCGATGCGCTCGATGAAACGGCCATCGCGGCGATTGCGCGAGTCGGTTGCAACGATGTTGAAGAACGGACGCTTCTTGGCGCCTCCACGAGCTAAACGAATAACGACCATAATATTTCCAAAAAGTGTGCTAGGACGGAAAAAGCCGCAAATTATAGCGCGCTTTGCCGCGAAGCAGCAAGCGTTAATGAAATAATCGGGCAGATTGGGGTAATCGAAGATTATCCCCCGTTCCGGCGAGTGGGGCAAGTGCCAAGACAACAAAAAAGGCAAGCCGGGGGCGGTATTATGACCGATACTGCCTGCTTTCCGTGTAAAAGTCGCACACCATGACGATTCCGCACCACAAAAACAAAACCCTGGCCACGCTGGCAGCCTTCCTGCTGGGCGGCCTCGGCCTGCACCGCCTGTACCTGCGCGGCGCGCGCGACCGGTGGCTGTGGGCGCACCTGGCCAGCCTGCCGGCCGCCGCGCTGGTCGCCGCGCTGGCGCCGCAGGCCGACGGCTTCTATAAACTGTTGCCGGTCACGCTGTCGGTGCTGGTCGGCCTGTTGGAAGCGCTGGTGCTGGGCCTGATGTCGGACGACAAATGGGACGCCCGCTTCAATCCCGGCAGCGGCCGGCAATCGGACACGCACTGGCCGGTGGCGGTGGTGCTGGTGGCCAGCATGATGCTGGGCGCGGGCGGGCTGATCGCCACAATCTCACGATTTTTCGATTTGCTATACACTGGCGGCGCCTATGGCTAACCAGGAGAACACCATGAAAACCCGCTCGATCGCCACCGCCCTGCTGCTGACCGGACTGTTGTCCGGCATGCAGGCGCAAGCCAAGCCGCAACACAAACCGCAATGTCAGGACTGCGGCCGCGTCACCGCGGTGGCGGTGCACGACAAGGATGGCAAGGGCGGCGCCGTGGGCCTGATCGCCGGCGGCGTGGCAGGCGCGCTGCTGGGCAACCAGGTCGGCAGCGGCCACGGCCGGCAACTGGCCACGGTGGCGGGCGCCGCCGGCGGCGCCTATGCCGGCAAGAAAGTCGAAGAAAAAGCCCGCGCCACCAAAGAGTGGACGGTGCACGTCAAATACGACAACGGCCAGCAAGCCAACTTCCACTTCGACCACGACCCGAACATGCACAAAGGCGACCGCGTCCGCAAAGCCGACGGCACCCTGGTCCGCAACTGACCCCCTCCTCCGGGGTCAGAGCTAAAAACTGGACACGAGCTCAACTGCTAGCGGCAGAGTTCGTGTCCAGTTTTTAGCTCTGACCCCGTTTTTTTAGGACATGACGATGAACATTCTGGTGGTCGGCGCGGGTGCGCTGGGTGGGTATTTCGGGGCGCGGCTGCTGGATGCGGGCCGGGACGTCACTTTTCTTGTGCGCGCCGGACGCGCGGCCCAGCTCAAGCAGCATGGGCTGCACATCAAGAGCCAGCGCGGCGACTTGACGCTCAACGCGCCGCCGCATCTGCTGTCCGAGCAGATCGCGCAACACTATGATGTCGTCATCGTCGGCTGCAAGGCCTACGATCTCGATGCGACCATGGATTCGTTCGCCGCCGCCGTCGGGCCGCAGACGGCCATCCTGCCCGTGCTGAACGGCATGGCGCACGTCGACCGGCTGGCCGCGCGCTTCGGCGCGGATCGGGTGCTCGGCGGCCTGTGCCTGATCTCCGCCACCCTCGATCCGCAGGGCACCGTGCTGCATCTGAACGATGCCCACAGCCTGGTGTTCGGTGAACTCGACGGTGGCAGTTCGCCGCGCGTCGCCGCCATCGCGCAGGCCATGGCCGGCGCCAACTTCGACGCCCGTGCCAGCGAACAGATGCGGCTGGAGATGTGGGAAAAGTGGATCTTCATCACCGCTCTGGCCGGCGCCACCTGCCTGCTGCGCGGCACCGTGGGCGACATCGTCGCCGCCGGCAACGCCGCGCTGCCGCGCACGCTGCTCGACCAGTGCGCCGCCATCGCCGCCGTCAACGGCTACCCGCCGCGCGCCGCGTCGCTGGAACGCGCGCTGGCCATGCTGACGGCGGCCGGTTCGCCGATCAGCGCGTCGATGCTGAGGGACCTGGAGAGCGGCGGCGCCATCGAAGCCGACCACATCCTGGGCGACATGCTGGACCGCGCCGGCGCCGCAGCCGCACCGACGCTCCAGCTCGCCTACGCCCACCTGACAACCTACCAGGCCCGCCGCGCCCGCGAGGCCGCGCGATAACGCACATGGACATCCCGCACTTCCCCGCCGCCTGGCAACCGCTGGTCGACCAGGCCGCCGCCACCCTGCGCGCGCTGGCGCTCGACGAGACCGCCAAGGAAAAATTCTGCAACGACCCGCTGCTGCGCCCGTACATGCACAAGGTCTCGCAACGCTACGTCGCCGGCCAGACGGTGGCCGACGCGCTGCAACGGGTCGAACACATCATCGCCCAGGGCCACGCCGCCTCCGCCGAATACATGGGCGAAAGCGTGCGCGACGAAGCCTTCGCCATGGCCGAGACCGAAGTATTCATGCAGCTGACCCAGGCCATCGGCCAGCGCAACCTGAACTGCTCGATCTCGTTCGACCTGTCGCATGTCGGTTCGATGGTCGACCTGGAGCTGGGCTACCGCAACGCCCGCCGCATCGCACTGGCCGCCGCCGAAATCAACCGCGAAGTGATGATCTCGATGGAAGGCGCCGACCGCGCCGACGACATCTACGCCGTCTACACCCGGCTGCACCGCGAAGACGGCCTGCACAACGTCGGCATCACGGTGCCGGCCAAGCGCCACCGCACCGACCGCGACTTGCCGGCGCTGATGAAGCTGCCGGGCCGCATCCGCCTGGTCAAAGGCGCCTTCCTCGAATCCGAAGAAATCGCCCACCACCGCAACAGCCCCGAGCTGGCCGCGGCCTACCGCCGCCACGCGCAGACGCTGCTGCTAAGCGGCCACAAGTGCTCGATCGCTACCCACGACCGCGCCATCCAGGCCGACCTGAGCGCGCTGATCCTCCAGGAGCGCATCGACCCGCGCTGGTTTGAATTCGAATCGCTGATCGGCCTCGGCACCGAGCAGATCGCCGACTTGCAAGCGCGCGGCTTCCCGACCCGCGAATACGCGGTCTTCGGCGAGGAACACTTCCTCTACGTGCTGAACCGCATCGCCGAAGAACCGGTGCGCGTCTATCAAGCCGTCATCGACGTGATGGCGCGTTAACTACCAGCCACCCTGCGGATCGCCCGGCCGCCCCAAGTGCGGCGCGAACCGTTCGGCGAGAAAATCGACAAAGGCGCTAACCTTGGCCGATAAATTCAGCCGCTCCGGATAGACGGCAAAGATATCGGCGCCCGGCAGCGACCACTCCGCCAGCACCGGCACCAGCCGCCCGGAGCGCAGATACGGCGCCGCATCCCACTGCGAGCGCATGATGATGCCGTAGCCATCCAGCGCCCACGCCACCGCCGTTTCGCCATCGTTGGTGCTGAGCGCGCCGCGCACCTTGACCATCTCCTGCCTGCGGCCATTGCTCAAGTGCCAGACGCCGTAGGCCGCCTCGTCCTCGCGGATCACGATACAGTCGTGCCGCTGCAGCTCGTTCGGCGTGGCCGGCGCCGCCACCCGGTCCAGGTACAGCGGCGACGCGCACAGCAAGCGCCGGTTGGACGCGATCTTGCGCGCCGTGATGCGCGCGTCCGGCAGCTCGCCGATGCGGATGCCGATGTCATAGGCCGCATCGACCAGGTTCATCGGCCGCTCGGTCATCTGCAGCTGCACCTCCACCTCCGGATAGCGCCGCGCGAACGCCGCCACCGCCGGCGCGATATGCCGCCGCCCGAAGCCGAAGCTGGCGTTGACCCGCAGCAGCCCCTTCGGCTCGGCGCGGCTGCTGACCACCTTCATCTCCAGCTCCTCGATATCGGCCAGGATGCGCGCGCCATTGCTCAGGTAGACCTCGCCTTCGTGCGTGACGCTCATGCGGCGCGTGGTGCGGTTCAGCAAGCGCACCCCCAGCCGCCGCTCCAGCGCCGCCAGCCGCTTGGTCACCACCGGCGGCGTCACGCCCAGTTCCCGCGCCACCGCCGCCAGACTGCCCTGCTTCATCAGCAAGGCAAAGAACGCCAGATCGGACACCGCATCCATCATTAACCCCTGAGAAAGAATAGATTTAATTCCCATGAATTATATGCCCCATCAGCAGATATACAATCATCGCAACAGAGGAGGACTACGATGTTTCCCAATTTTGAACGACACACCATCGATGTCGGCGGCATCCACATCAACTGCGTCAAGGGCGGTAGCGGCCCGGCGCTGCTGTTGCTGCACGGCCATCCGCAGACCCACGCCATCTGGCACAAGGTCGCGCCGCAGCTGGCCGAACGCTACACCGTCATCGCCGCCGACCTGCGCGGCTACGGCGACAGCGGCAAGCCGCCCGGACTGCCCGACCACAGCAATTATTCCAAGCGCGTCATGGCCGAAGACCAGCTGCGCCTGATGCGCCGCTTCGGCCACGACCGCTTCCTGGTGCTGGCGCACGATCGCGGCGCCCGCGTCGCCTACCGCATGGCGCTCGATCATCCGCAAGCGGTCGAGCGCCTGGTCACGCTGGACATCGCGCCGACGCTGGCGATGTACGAGCAAACCTCGCAGGCCTTCGCCACCGCCTATTACCACTGGTTCTTCCTGATCCGCCCCGCGCCGTTCCCCGAAACGCTGATCAACTCCCATCCCGGCGAGTACCTGAAGCACACCATCGGCGGCCGCAGCGCCGGCCTGGCGCCGTTCACCGACGCAGCCTACGCCGAATACCTGCGCTGCCTGCAAGACCCGGCCACCGTGCACGGCATCTGCGAAGACTACCGCGCCAGCGCCGGCATCGACCTCGACCACGAACGCGCCGATCTGGCCGCAGGCAACAAGATCACCTGCCCGATGCTGGCCCTGTGGGGCGCGCACGGCACCGTGGGCAAATGTTTCGATCCGCTGGCCGAGTGGCAGGCGCTGGCCGCCGACGTGCGCGGCCACGCGCTCGACTGCGGCCACTACATCCCCGAAGAAGCGCCGCAAGCGCTGCTGGACCAGGTCCTGCCCTTCTTCGACCACTAAGCCAAGAGAGAGATAGCCTCATGCCATCCACCCTGTACCGGAAACTGGTCGACGCGCACACCGTCGCCCGCATCGATGGGCAGCACGTGCTGCTGTACGCCGACCTGCACATCATGAACGAATACACCAGCCCGCAAGCCTTCACCGGACTGCGCGAGCAGGGCCGCCGCGTGCTGCGGCCTGCGCAGCAACTGGCGGTGGTGTCGCACATCATCCCGACCCATCCGGTGAACGCGGCGCAACGCGTCATCCAGGACCCGGCCTCGTCGCTGCAGGCGCGCAACCTGAAGCGCAATTGCGACGAGTTCGGCATCAAGCTGTTCGACACCACCGACACCAACCAGGGCATCGAACACATCGTCGCGCCCGAGCACGGCCTGATCCGCCCCGGCATGGTGGTCATGTGCGGCGACAGCCACACCACCACCTACGGCGCGCTCGGCGCGCTGGGCTTCGGCGTCGGCACCTCGGAGGTCGAGCACATCCTGGCGACGCAGACGCTGGTCTACCGGCTGGCTGGCGACATGCGCATCCGCATCGACGGCGCGCTGCCGCTGGGCACCTCGGTCAAAGACTTGATCCTGCTGATCATCGGCCGCATCGGCGCCCAGGGCGCGCGCGGCTACGCGGTGGAATTCTGCGGCACGACCATCGCCACGCTGTCGGCCGAAGCGCGCATGACCATGTGCAATATGGCGGTGGAAGCCGGCGCCCGCGCCGCGCTGATCCAGCCGGACCAGACCACTATCGACTACGTGGTCGCGCATGCACCCGAGCTGCGCGGCGCGGCGCTGGAGCAAGCCAAGGCCGGCTGGCGCGACCTGTATTCCGACGATGGCGCGCGCTTCGACGTCGAGCACGTGTTCGACGCGGACCACGTCGAACCCTACGTCACTTGGGGCACCAGCCCCGACCAGGCGATGCCGATCGGCGGCCTGGTGCCCGACCCGGCCACCGCCGACCCGCACGCGCACGACACCATCGTCCGCGCGTTGGACTACATGGGCTTGCAAGCGGTGACGCCGATCGAACGCACGCCGGTCGACCGCGTCTTCATCGGCTCCTGCACCAACGGCCGCATCGAGGACTTGCGGCTGGCTGCCGCCATCGTGCGCGGCCGCAGCGTCGCCCCGGCGGTGCGCGCGATGGTGGTGCCCGGCTCGGGCAGCGTGCGCCGCCAGGCCGAACAGGAAGGCCTGGCGCAAATCTTCATCGACGCCGGCTTCGAATGGCGCCAGCCGGGCTGCTCGATGTGCCTGGCGATGAACGACGACGTGCTGGCCCCCGGCGAACGCTGCGCCTCCACCACCAACCGCAATTTCGAAGGCCGCCAGGGCCGCGCCGGCCGCACCCATCTGATGAGCCCGGCCATGGCGGCCGCCGCCGCCGTCACCGGCTATATCGCCGACGTCCGCAAACTGGGAGTACACCATGGATAAAATTGAAGGCATCGCCGCGCCGCTGCTGATCGACAACCTCGACACCGACCAGATCATGCCCAAGCAATTCCTGCGCATCATCGACAAGGCCGGACTGGCCCAGGGCGTGCTGTACGACCTGCGCTTCGAGCCCGACGGCGCGATCAAACCGGACTTCGTCTTGAACCGCGCCGAGTACGCCGGCGCCAGCATCCTGATCGGCGGCGCCAACTTCGGCTGCGGCTCCAGCCGCGAGCACGCGGTGTGGGGCATGCAGCAGCTGGGCATCGAAGTGGTGATCGCCTCCAGCTTCGCTGAAATCTTCTTCGGCAACGCCCTGAACAACCGGCTGCTGCTGATCGTGCTGCCGCCAGCCCAGGTCGACGCGCTGGCCGCCGAGCCGCCCGGCAGCCGCGTCACCGTCGATCTGAACAGCATGACGGTGCGCAGCGCCGGCGGCCTGGCGTTCCCGTTCACGCTGGGCCAACGTCACAAGCAGATGATCACCGAGGGCCTGGACATGGTCGGCGCGACGCTGCGGCAACTGGCCGAGATCGAAGCGTTCGAGCGGCGCCATGTCGCCCGCACACCGTGGACGCGCGTGCTTTAATCTTCCAGATTCTCGTGGAAGCCGCTGCCGCCGCGTTTCCAGTAAGCGGCGGCGCGGATCTGGTGCTTGCCCATGCCCTGCTCGCCGACCAGCACCTTGCGCACCGCCGCCATGGTCGCCGCCTCGCCGGCGCACCAGGCGTAGCCCTCGCCCTCGGGTAGCGTCAACGCCTGCACCGCCGCGATCAGCTCGGCATCGCTGGCGACCCAGCGCACATCCGTCGCGCGGCCCGCCGCCAGAGCACGGCGGTCGGCCTGGTCGGCGACCTTGACGATCACCAGCGCCGGCGCCTCGTCCGGCAACTCCTCCAGGCGGCGCGAGATGGCCGGCAAGGCGCTCTCGTCGCCGACCAGCAGATGCCAGTCGTAATCCATCGGGATGATGAAGGAACCGCGCGGCCCGCCGATCAGCGCCTGCTGCCCCGGCGCGGCCTGCGCCGCCCAAGCGGCCGCCGGACCATCGCCGTGCAGCGCGAACTCGATGCACAGCTCGCCCGCGACCGGATCGAAGCTGCGCGGCGTGTAGTCGCGCTTGACCGCATCCTCGCCCTGGCCCAGGATGAATTTGACGTGATCGTCGAAGGACGCGCTGTGAAAATCGCGCAGGTCCGCGCCGCTGAAAGTGATGCGGCGGAAATGACTGCCGAGGTCGCGCACCGCCGCCACCTCCACGGCGCGGATCTTGAGTTCGTGCCGCACGCGCTGCACACGGCTGATGGGAGCGTCTATACTCATCTCTTTACCTGCCCAGATAATTGATAATGTCACCCATTATTCCCAAATCAGATGACAAAGTCAACCAAAAACGCGACGCGCATCTCGATGGCGTGCTGGACCTCATCCACACCATCATGCACCAGTTCCGCTCGCAGCAATTCCAGGCGCTGCGCGACGATTCCTACGACCTGACGCCGATGGAAAGCCGGGTACTGGGATTTTTCGAGCGTCACCCGGGCGGCACGCAGAGCGACCTGGCGCGCCACAGCGGGCGCGACAAAGCCCAGGTCACACGCCTGATCGCCGGCCTGCGGGAGCGCGGCCTGCTGCAGGGCGAAGCCGACGCGGCCGACCGCCGCAACACCCGCCTGTCGCTGACCGAAGCGGGCCAGGCGGCGCAGCAACACATCAAGCGTCACGCCGAACAATTGAATGTGCAAGCGCTGCAAGGCCTGAGCGCCGAGCAGCGGCAAACGCTGCAAGACCTGCTGCTGCAGGTCAAAAACAATCTGGATTAATGCAGCCGCAGCTCGGCCAAAGAGCTCACGCAATCCTCGGCCGAGCGCAGCGCGCGCGCCGACGGACGGGCGCCGGCGGCCACGGCCCAGGCCAGCACCCACTGCCCGGCGCGGATTTCGTCGGCCGGCGTCTCCGCCTGCAGCAATCGTTGGGCGGCGAGATTCATGCGTTTGACGGCGTAGCTTTTGCGGTGTGAATGTCCGGAAACCGGCGATAAAACAATGGCTTTCATGCTGACTCCCTGGTTGTATATTACTTATACGAACCGGTCGTCGAAACAGATTCAACTCACATATAACCCGTCAACAAGGCGCGCGCCCAGTCCGGACGGCCGTTGCGCTCGGCCAATGCGGCCATCGCGCGGAAGTCGTAAGGCACGGCGATCAGCGTACTGATCCACTCACCACCGACCTGCTCGACGATCGCGTACCGCGCATCGGGCGAGCCGTTCTGAACCAGATGAAACACCGGATGCTCATCGTCATACGCCTGCAAGCCGACGCTGCCGGGATTGACGATCAAGGTACCGTTGGACGCCCGAACCGAGCGCGGCAAATGCGTATGCCCGCAAGCGACCAGTTCCGCGCGAACATCGCCCAGCCGCCGGTCGATCTCGTCCCCGGTGGCGAGACGCATCCCGCCCGGCTCCACGCTCTCAAGGAAATACGTGACATCGCTCTGCGGCGTGCCATGGCACAGCAGCACATCCTCGCCGAGCCACAGCGACGGCTTGAGCGACGCCATCCACGCCAGCTCCGCCGCGCCGAGCTGCGAGCGCGCATACTGGTCGGAAGCGCCGGGGCTGCCGGCCAACACCTGCCGCTCATGATTGCCGGCCAGCTGCACCCAATCCTGCGCCATCAGAAACTGCGCCGTCTCGCGCACCATCAGCGGCCCGGACACGCTATCGCCGAGATTGACGACGCGATCCACACCGCGCCGCGCCACATCGCGCAGCACCGCCTCCAGCGCCGGCAAATTCCCATGAATATCCGAAACAATCGCAATCCGCATATGACCTCCTACTCCGGGGTCAGAGCCAAAAACTGGACACGGGCTCGACCGTTATCAGCAGAGCTCGTGTCCAGTTTTTAGCTCTGACCCCGGATTTTTAGAACTGGTCTTCGCTCAGCGCCAGCACGCCGGCGCTGCCGTCGATGATGGCGATGCGCAGGCCCGACGATTGCGACAGGATGTGGTCGGCGAAGAAGCGCGCGGTGGCGATCTTGGCCTTGTAGAAGCCGGCGTCGCCGTCGTTGGCGTCCAGCTTCTGTTGCGCGATCACCGCCGCGCGCGCCATCTGCCAGCCGCCCAGCACGATGCCGGCCAGCTTCAGGTACAGCACGCTGCCGGCGAACACGCCCTTGATGTCGCTCTTCATGTTGCCGGCGACGTAGTCCACCACCGCTTCCAGATCCTTGCTGCCGGCCGACAGCTGCGCCAGGATCGCCTTGAAGTCGGCGCTGTCCGACGCCGCCAGCGCGGCTTCGGTCTCGCGCACCTGGGCGATGATGCCCTTCGCCACCGCGCCGCCGTCGCGCACCGTCTTGCGGCCCACCAGGTCGTTGGCCTGGATCGCGGTCGTGCCTTCGTAGATGGTCAGGATCTTGGCATCGCGGTAGTGCTGCGCCGCGCCGGTCTCTTCGATGAACCCCATGCCGCCGTGCACCTGCACGCCGTCGCGCGCGACGTCTTGCGACATCTCGGTCGACCAGCCTTTGATGATCGGCACCAGGTATTCGTACACCGCCAGGTTGGCCTTGCGCACGTCGGCGTCGGCGTGGCTGTGCGCCACGTCGCTGATGCCGGCGCCGACGTAGGCCAGCGCGCGCGCCGCTTCGGTCTGCGAGCGCATCGACATCAACATGCGGCGCACGTCCGGGTGATGGATGATCGATACCGGTCCGGCCGAGCCGGCCAGGTCGCGCGACTGCACGCGGTCCTTGGCGAACGCGACCGCCTTTTGATACGCGCGCTCGGCCAGGCCGATGCCTTGCAGGCCGACGCCGAAACGCGCGGCGTTCATCATGATGAACATGTATTCCAGGCCGCGATTCTCTTCGCCCACCAGCGTGCCGATGGCGCCGCCGTGATCGCCGAATTGCAGCACGGCGGTCGGGCTGGCCTTGATGCCCAGCTTGTGTTCGATCGAGACGCAGTGCGCGTCGTTGCGCGCGCCGACCGAGCCGTCGGCGTTGACCAGGAACTTCGGCACGATGAACAGCGAGATGCCCTTCACGCCCGGCGGCGCGTCCGGCGTGCGCGCCAGCACCAGGTGCACGATGTTCTCGGAGAAGTCGTGCTCGCCGTAGGTGATGAAGATCTTGGTGCCGAACACTTTATACGTGCCGTCGCCCTGCGGCACGGCGCGGGTGCGCACGGCAGCCAGGTCGGAGCCGGCTTGCGGCTCGGTCAAATTCATGGTGCCGGTCCATTTGCCCGACACCAGGTTTTCCAGGTAAACGGCTTTCTGCTCGTCGCTGCCGGCGGTCAGCAGCGCTTCGATCGCGCCGTCCGACAACAGCGGGCACAGCGCGAACGAGATGCTGCCGGAGTTCAGCATTTCGATGCACGGCGTGGCCAGCAGTTTCGGCAAGCCTTGGCCGCCGAATTCCACCGGGTGCTGCACGCCCTGCCAGCCGGCTTCGCCGAACGCCTTGAACGCTTCCTTGAATCCCTTGGAGGTGGTGACCTGGCCGTCGTGCCACCAGCTCGGTTCCTTGTCGCTCGGGTTGTTCAGCGGCGCGACCACGTTGCTGACGAATTTCGCGTTCTCTTCCAGGATGGCTTCGGCCGTGTCCGGGGTCGCGTCTTCGTTGCCAGGCAGCGCGTTGACGCCGGCCAGGTCGGCCAGTTCGTTCATCACGAACAGCATGTCTTTCAGGGGTGCTTGATATGGCATCTTGTGTCTCCAATAAAAAAGCCACGCAATCCGGCGTGTCCGGATCGGCGTGGCTTGGTTGTTCTCTGCGTGGGCTTAGCCCAGTTCGGCAACCAGTTGCGGCACGATGTCGAACAGATCGCCCACGATGCCGTAGTCGGCAACGGAGAAGATCGGCGCTTCAGGATCCTTGTTGATCGCGACGATGGTTTTCGAATCCTTCATGCCGGCCAGGTGCTGGATCGCGCCGGAGATGCCGACCGCGATGTACAGCGTTGGCGCGACGATCTTGCCGGTCTGGCCCACTTGCCAGTCGTTCGGCACGTAGCCGGCGTCGACCGCTGCGCGCGAGGCGCCCATGGCGGCGTTCAGCTTGTCGGCCAGCGGTTCCAGGATCTTGAACGCTTCGCCCGAGCCCATGCCGCGGCCACCGGAAACGATGATCTTGGCGGCGGTCAGTTCCGGACGGTCCGACTTGGCCACTTCGCGGCTGACGAAGGCGGATTTGCCCGAGTCGGCGACGGCGGCGACGGTCTCGGTCGCGGCCGAACCACCGGTCGCGGCGGCGGCGTCGAAGCCGGTCGAGCGCACGGTGATGACCTTGATCTTGTCCGACGATTGCACGTAGGCGATCGCGTTGCCGGCGTAGATAGGACGCTCGAAGGTGTCCGGCGAATCGACCTTGGTGATTTCCGAGATCTGCGCCACGTCCAGCTTGGCGGCGACGCGCGGCAGGATGTTCTTGCCGTAGGCGGTGGCAGGGGCCAGGATGTGGCTGTACGCGTTTGCCAGCGCCAGCACTTGCTCGGCGACGTTTTCGGCCAGGCCGTCCGCGAAGTGCGGCGCGTCGGCGACGATGACTTTCGAGACGCCGGCGATAGCGGCGGCGGCGGTAGCGGCGGCGCCGGCGTTCGAGCCAGCAACCAGCACGTGCACATCGCCACCGCACTGGACGGCGGCGGTCACGGTATGGAGGGTGCTGCCTTTCAGGCTAGCGTTGTCATGTTCTGCGATAACTAATGCGACCATTTCCGTTTTCCTTTAGATAACTTTAGCTTCGGTGCGCAGCTTGGCGACCAGGGTGGCGACGTCCGGAACCTTGATGCCGGCGCTGCGTTTCGCAGGCTCGGCCACTTTCAGGGTTTTCAGGCGCGGGGTCACGTCGACGCCCAGGTCTTCCGGCTTGGTCACGTCCAGCGGCTTTTTCTTCGCTTTCATGATGTTCGGCAGCGTCACGTAGCGCGGCTCGTTCAGGCGCAAGTCGGTGGTGATGATCGCAGGCAGCGTCAGCGCCAGGGTTTCCAGGCCGCCGTCCACTTCGCGGGTCACGGTGACCTTGCCGTCTTCCAGCACCACTTTCGACGCGAACGTCGCTTGCGGCCAACCCAGCAGCGCGGCCAGCATCTGGCCGGTCTGGTTGGAGTCGTCGTCGATCGCCTGCTTGCCCAGGATGATCAGCTGTGGCTGTTCCTTGTCGGCCAGCGCCTTCAGCAGCTTGGCCACCGCCAGCGGTTCCAGTTCGACCGCGGTTTCCACCAGGATGCCGCGATCGGCGCCGATCGCCATGCCGGTGCGCAGGGTTTCCTGGCACTGGGTCACGCCGCACGAGACGGCGACCACTTCGGTTACCTTGCCGGCTTCCTTGAGGCGCATCGCTTCTTCCAGCGCGATCTCATCGAACGGGTTCATCGACATTTTGACGTTGGCGATATCGACACCTGTGCCGTCGGACTTGACGCGTACCTTGACGTTATAGTCGACCACGCGTTTGACGGGTACCAAGACTTTCATAGCTGTGCCTTTGGAAAAAATAATAAAGGAATTCGGGACGAATAATGTGGGCTAGATTATATGAGAAATCCCGTCCGCACAATAAAATAAAGCACGATCGTGCGATTTTTAACTAGTAGAAATCGTCTAAAAATAAAATCATTCAGACGAGGTTTCTTGGGGGATGGAAGTCCGCAGGCTTATTTGCGCTGCATCAAAAAGACGAACTCGCGACCGGTCTGGACATGCGACAACAGCGCATTGCCGGTCTGTTTGGCGAATGCCTGGAAGTCGCGCACGGAACCCGGATCGGTCGCCATGATGCGCAGCACTTCGCCGCTTTGCAATTCGGATAAGGCCTTTTTAGCCTTCAGAATCGGCAGCGGGCAGTTTAAACCGCGCGCGTCGAGTTCTTTGTGGAATTCCATGATTTCGTTTTCAAGTATCGTGTCGCTCATCAAGAACCCGCTCTTTTTGTTGGGGAGTGTCGTCATACTACTCCAATTCCACGGGGATGACGCGCTGCACCAAAATAGTTCGTTGTACGTTGCAAGTTCGCAACGGGAGCTGGAAAGTATACAACACCTGATTCAGAACGACAACGGCCCGTGTGAGACACACGGGCCGCATGAATACTACCTCACAGCAAGTTTTACCGTTTAAGCGCGCTGTCCCACCCATGCCGCGACACCTGCCAGGGCGGCCGGCAGGCCGCTCGGATCGGTACCGCCGGCCTGCGCCATATCAGGGCGTCCGCCGCCTTTTCCGCCCACTTGTTGTGCGACGAAGTTGACCAGCTCGCCCGCCTTGACCTTGGACGTGGCGTCCGCCGTCACGCCGGCGATCAGGCTGACCTTGCCGTCGGCGACGCTGGCCAGCACGATGGCGGCGGTTTTCAGCTTGTCCTTCAGCTTGTCCATGGTCTCGCGCAGACGGGCCAAGTCGGCGCCATCCAGCGTGGCCGCCAGCACCATGATGCCGTTGACGTCGACCGCCTGCGTGACCAGCTCGTCGCCCTGGCCCGACGCCAGTTTCGATTTCAGCGCGGCCAGTTCCTTCTCCAGCGCCTTGACGTGGTCCTGCACCTGGCCGATACGCGCGGTCAGTTCTTCCGGATTCGATTTCAGCGCGGCCGCGGCTTCCAGCAGACGGCGGTTCATCGACTGCACCAGCGCCAACGCGCCTTCGCCGGTCACCGCTTCAATGCGGCGGATGCCGGCGGCGACGCCGCCTTCCGAGATGATCTTGAACAGGCCGATGTCGCCGGTGCGCTGCACGTGGACGCCGCCGCACAGCTCTTTCGAGCTGCCGATGTCGAGCACGCGCACTTCGTCGCCGTACTTCTCGCCGAACAACGCCATCGCACCATGCTTGACCGCATCGTCGAACGACATGTGCTGCGCCTTGGTGGCGTGGTTTTCCAGGATCTCCTTGTTGACCTTGGCTTCCACTTCGGCGATCTGCTCGGCCGTCACCGGGGCGTTGTGGCTGAAGTCGAAACGGGTCTTGTCCGGATCGACCAGCGAACCTTTTTGCGCCACGTGCGAACCCAGCACTTCACGCAAGGCCTTGTGCATCAGGTGGGTGGCCGAGTGGTTGCGGATGGTGCGCGCGCGCTTGGCCTGGTCGACGTCGGCGCTGACCGCGTCGCCCACCTTCAGCGAACCCGATTCCAGCACGCCGTGGTGACCGAACACGTCGGCCTGGATCTTCAGCGTATCGTCGACCTTGAACGCGCCGGCGGCGGTGGCGATCACGCCCTGGTCGCCCACCTGCCCGCCCGATTCGGCGTAGAACGGCGTGGTGTCCAGCACCACGATACCGTTCTGGCCGGCCGTCAGTTCCTGCACCGAGGTGCCGGCCGCGTACAGCGCGACCACCTTGGCGTTGGCGTGGCTCAGGTTGTCGTAGCCGACGAACTTGTTCTTCTCGCCGGCGTACTCGACCTTGCTGTCCTTGGTCGACTTGCCGCCCTTGCGCGACAGCTCCTGGCTTTCCTTCAGCGCCACGTCGTAGCCTTCCTGGTCGAACGAGATGTTGCGTTCGCGGCAGATGTCGGCGGTCAGGTCCGGCGGGAAGCCGTAGGTCTCGTACAGCGTGAAGGCGGTGGCGCCGTCGATGCCGCTGCTGTCCTTGGCCAGTTGCGCCTCCAGCACTTTCATGCCGGTTTCCAGCGTTTCGCCGAAGCGGTCTTCCTCGGCCTTCAGCATGTCGGCCACGCGGGCCTTGGCTTCCTCCAGCTCGGGATAGGCGGCGCCCATCTCGATCGACAGGTCGGCCACCAGCTTGTAGAAGAACGGCTTGGTCTGGCCCAGCTTGTGGCCGTGACGCAGCGCGCGGCGGATGATGCGGCGCAGCACGTAGGCGCGGCCTTCGCTGCCCGGAATCACACCATCGACGATCATGAACGCGGCGGCGCGGATGTGGTCGGCGATCACGCGCAGCGATTTGTTTTCCAGGTCGGTGGCGCCGGTTTCGCGCGCGGCGGCCTTGATCAGGTTCTGGAACAGGTCGATCTCGTAGTTCGAGTGCACGTGTTGCAGCACGGCGGCCAGGCGCTCCATGCCCATGCCGGTATCGACGCACGGCTTCGGCAGCTTGTGCATCACGCCCGCTTCGTCGCGGTTGAACTGCATGAACACCAGGTTCCAGATTTCAATGAAGCGGTCACCGTCTTCGTCCGGCGAGCCCGGCGGGCCGCCTGGAATGTCGGCGCCGTGGTCGTAGAAGATCTCGGTGCACGGGCCGCACGGGCCGGTGTCGGCCATCTGCCAGAAGTTGTCCGACGCGTAGCGCGAACCCTTGTTGTCGCCGATGCGGATGATGCGCTCTTTCGGCACGCCGATTTCATTGGCCCAGATGTCGTACGCCTCGTCGTCCTCGATGTAGACGGTGACGGTCAGCTTGTCGACCGGCAGGCCGTAGACCTTGGTCAGCAGTTCCCAGGCGTAGTTGATGGCGTCGCGCTTGAAATAGTCGCCGAAGCTGAAGTTGCCCAGCATTTCAAAGAACGTGTGGTGACGCGCGGTGTAGCCGACGTTTTCCAGATCGTTGTGCTTGCCGCCGGCGCGCACGCAGCGCTGCACCGAGGTCGCACGGGTGTACGGGCGGCTGTCGGTGCCGGTGAACACGTCCTTGAACTGCACCATGCCGCTGTTGGTCAGCAGCAGGGTCGGGTCGTTGCCAGGTACCAGGGAGCTGGAACGGACAATCGAATGACCCTTGGATTCAAAAAACTTGAGGAATTTGTCGCGGATTTCAGATGATTTCATGTCGTAAGCAGTAGTAGCTGGCAAATGCAAAGGGGTTGATTATATATGACCGTGCCGCGCAGAGGGTCTCAGGCGAAGCCCGGGCCGATCAAATCGATACGGTCGGTGCAAAAGCCGTCGACGCCCCAGGACAGGATCTCGCGGCCGCGCGCCGGGTCGTTGATGGTGTAGCAAAACAGGCCGTAGCCGGCCGCCTTGATCTGCGCCGCCAGTTCCGGCGTCAGGTGTTTCTGGTTGGTGTGGATGGCCACCGCGCCCAGTTCCCGCGCCTGTTGCTGCCAATCCGCCGGAATCTTATCCAGCAGATAAGCACGCGGCAGCTCCGGCGCCGCGTCGCGGGCGGCGGCCAGCGCCGCGAAGCTGAACGAGGACAGCAGCGGGATCGCGGCCGGGTCGCCGGCGGCGATCTCGGCCTGGAAGCTGTCGCGCGTCACCTTGGCGACCCAATCGCCGGTGGCGGCCTCGAAGCCGTCGGCCGGCTTGATTTCCACGTTCATCCAGATCCGCTGTTGTTTGCAATAATCGATAAACTGGGTGAAGAACGGCACCGGCTCGCCGGCGAACTGCGGGCCGAACCAGCTGCCGGCGTCCATGCCGGCCAGCGCGATGGCGTCGGTCTCCGGCACGCTGCCCTGCCCCGCTACCGTGCGGCCGAAGTCCGGGTCGTGCATCACCATGCCGATACCGTCGCGCGACAGCATCACGTCGAATTCCACGGCGCGGAAGCCGTAGGCCAGGCCGGCGCGCAGGCCGGCGATGGTGTTTTCCGGCGCCAGCGTGCCGCCGCCGCGATGTGCGACAATTTTTGGGTAGGGCCACATGGGCTGTGCCTTGAAAGTTAGTTATGGCAATGATATCAACACTATCACGAATGGCGCTGGCCGTGGCGATGCTGTCGCCGGCCGCCATCGTCCACGCCGAGCCGCCGACGCAGGAACTGGTCGTGGCCCGCGCCGCTATCTTGTACGCCGAGCGCATCGCCCGGCTGCGCATCGACCGCGACGACCGCTTCACCGCGCGCGTGCGCCGCATCGCCGCCGGCCTGATCGCCCGGGCCGGGCGCGACTATCCCGACACCGCCCGCTGGCAATGGGAAATCCACACCACCGACGACCCGGACCAGAACGCCGACTGCATGGCCGGCGGCAAAATCCTGGTCAGCCAGTCCTACGTCGAGCGGCTGGGGCTGATCGACGCCGAACTGGCAATGCTGCTGGCGCACGAAATCGAACACGCCGCGCTGCAACACAACCTGAAGGAATACCAGCAGGCGCTGCGGCTGGACCCCGGCTGGGCGCAACGCCCCTTCATCGAACTGGAGGACGCGGTCGACAACGACCGCCGCCTGATGTCCAGGCTGGCGCCAAGCAACTACGAGCAGGAACAGGAAGCCGACCGCGAAGGCATGCTGCTGGCGTGGCGCGCCGGCTGGCCGGCGGCGCAACTGGCCGGCTACTTCAGGAAAATGGCGCGCGAAAGCGGCTGGCCCAACCACGCCAAGCCCGACTACCCTTCCCCGTCCAGCCGTCTGCGCGCGGCGCGGGCGCAGGCCGCCACCTTGCAAAAAAATCCAGTGCAAGCGGCCGACTGAGCCACTACACTAGCGGCCTGATTGGCATACTCAAAAGGTTAAACACATCATGACAGCTCCAAAAGCGCTAGGCCATATCCGCGTGCTCGACCTCAGCCGCGTGCTGGCCGGACCGTGGTGCTCGCAGAACCTGGCCGACCTCGGCGCCGACGTCATCAAGATCGAGCGTCCCGGCAGCGGCGACGACACCCGCGCCTGGGGCCCGCCCTACGCCCGCGACGCCGACGGCCGCGACACCACCGAAGCCGCCTACTATCTGGCCGCCAACCGCAGCAAGCGCTCGGTGACGATCGACATCGCCAGCGCCGAAGGCCAGGCCTTGTTGCGCGAGCTGGTGCTGCATTGCGACGTGGTGCTGGAAAACTACAAGGTCGGCCAGCTGAAACGCTACGGCCTCGACTACGACTCGCTGAAGGCGCTCAAGCCGGAGCTGGTCTACTGCTCGGTGACCGGCTTCGGCCAGGACGGCCCGTACGCGCACCGCGCCGGCTACGATTTCCTGATCCAGGGCATGGGCGGCCTGATGTCGGTGACCGGCGAACGCGACGACCTGCCCGGCGGCGGGCCGCAAAAAGCCGGCGTCGCGCTGACCGACCTGATGACCGGCATGTACGCCACCATCGCCATCCTGGCCGCGCTGACGCACCGCGACCGCAGCGGCGAAGGCCAGTACATCGACATGGCGCTGCTGGACGTGCAGGTGGCGATGCTGGCCAACATGGGCAGCAACTATCTGAACAGCGGCAAGTCACCCAAGCGCTGGGGTAACGCGCATCCGAACATCGTGCCGTACCAGACCTTCCAGTGCGCGGACGGCTACATCATCGTCGCCACCGGCAATGATGGGCAGTACCAGAAGTTCGTCGAAGCCGGCGGACGCGGCGACCTGGCGTTCGACGAGCGTTACGCCACCAATCCGCTGCGCGTGAAGAACCGCGACGAACTGGTGCCGCTGCTGGCCGAAATGGTGTTGCAGCAGCCGCGCGATTTCTGGATCGAGCGACTGGAAGCGGTCGGCGTGCCGTGCGGTCCGATCAACAATCTGGACGACGTCTACAAGAATCCGCAAGTGCTGGCGCGCGAGCTGGTGATGGAGGTGCCGCATCCGACGGCGGGCAAGGTCAAGCTGGTGCGCAGCCCGATGCAGATGTCCGCCACGCCGACCGACAACGCCGTCGCGCCGCCGCTGCTGGGCCAGCACACCAGCGAAATCCTGCGCGAGCTGCTGGGCCGCAGCGACGCCGAGATCGCCGCCTTGCACGACAAGGGAGTGTTGTGATGGTCACGCTGGAGCCGATCACCGCCGCCAACTTCGAAGTGTTCATGGACATGGCGCTGCCCGAGCACCAGCGCGGCTTCCTGGCCAGCAACGCGTTTTCGATCGCGCAGGCGAAGTTCTACGTCGACTACATCCCGCTCGGCATCTACAGCGACGGCGAGCCGGCCGGCTTCCTGCTGTACGACCGGCAGTCGAACGACAATCCTGGCGAATACGGTATATATCGTTTCATGGTGGACTACGCGCGGCAAGGCCAAGGCATCGGCCGGCAGGCGATGGCGCTGCTGCTGGAGGACCTGAAGGCCAAGCCGGACGTGCGGCTGATCACGATCTGCTACAAGCCGGACAACACCGCCGCCCGCCGCTTCTACCGAAGCTTCGGCTTCGAAGAAACCGGCCTGGACGACATCGGCGAAATGATCGCCGTGATCCGCCCTTGACCGTTAGCGCTTCGACCGCTCGCGCTCGCGGTCGGCGCGCCGCATTTCCGCCTTGACTGCACGAATGGATCCCCTCACCGCGCCAGTAAGAGGCGCAAAATAGCGACGCAAACTATCTTTAAACATTCGCATCGCGTAGCTGCCATGCTTATTATTCGAATCGAGGTTCATTTTGCAAGTCCTCTCAAGAACTCCCATGCTGAGAAAAGCAGGGAGATAGAAAATAATAGCACGTCTAAAACCAGCATGAAATGCGCACTAAACGAGACAAGGTGGATGGTAAACTCCGACACACCAAGCGAACTCACCTGCTGCGACAGCAAATCCAGCGCCACCCCGGCCGAGGCAAACACCAGAAACACAATTACGCTGTAGAACAAGCGCACAATCTCATTCAACGTGACATTTTTGTGATCCATGAGAACCGCCTCGACTTAAGTGCGAATACCTTATCGACAGCACGGAAGTCAATCCGTTTCAATCAATTGTCGCCATACTGATGCCCATCAAAGTAGCGCCATCAAGACCTGCCGCTAAGCTGCGCGCGCCAGATCGATGAAGGCGCGCAGGGCGGAGGTCATTTGGCGTTGGCGCGGGTAGTACATCATCATGCCGGCCATCGGCGGGCACCAGTCTTCCAGCACGCACACCAGCTTGCCTTCGGCCACCAGTGCCCTCACCTTGTGCTCGGGCAGGAAGCCCAGCGCCACGCCATCCAGCGCCGCGCGCAATATCAGTTCCGAATCGCCGACCGACAACCGGCCCGGCACGTCCAGCTGCAATTGCACGCCATCCTTCGCCAGCTCCCACTTGTAGAACGCGCCGCTGCGGAAACGATAGCGGATGCAGTCATGCCGCATCAAATCGTCCGGATGCTTCGGCTCGCCCCGCCGCGCGATATACGCCGGCGAGCCGATCACGACGAAGCGCTGCTCCGGTCCCACCGGCACCGCGACCATGTCCTCCGGCACCGACTCCTCATAACGGATGCCGACGTCGAAACCCATGCCGACGATATCGACCAGGCCATCGTCGCTGACGATGTCGAGCTGGATGTCGGGATACATCCGCAGGAAGCGCTCGACCAACGGCGCCACCACCACCAGCGCCGCATCCCGAAACGTATTGATGCGCAACGTCCCGGACGGCGAGGCACGGAACAGGTTCATCTCCTCCAGCGCGCTGCTGACGCTGCCCAGCGCCGGCTGCAAGCGTTCCAGCAAATGCCGTCCCGCCTCGGTCAGCGACACGCTGCGCGTGGTGCGATTGAACAAGCCGACACCCAGCCGGTCCTCCAGGGTGCGCACCGCGTAACTGGCGGCCGACGCCGACAACGACAACTCGGCCGCCGCCTTGCGGAAACTGCCCAGCCGCGCCACCGCCGCGAACACCGCCAGATGGGAAAGATTATCGAGCTGCATTGTGCAATTTTCCTGTTCAAAGCATGCAAGGATGGGCGCTTGCCTGCTGGCGCCATGCCAAATTATAGTGCAAGGAAGGACGACAATCGCTCGTCATCACCCAGGAGTTCCCCCATGTTCCATGCCCACGGCTACGCCGCTCACGATTCGCATTCCCCGCTGGTCCCCTTCACCTTCGAACGCCGCGCGCCGGGCGTCAACGATGTGGTGATCGACATTCTCTACACCGGCGTCTGCCACTCCGACCTGCACCAGGCACAGGATGACTGGGGCGGCTCGCTGTATCCGATGGTGCCCGGTCACGAGATCATCGGCCGCGTGACACAGGTCGGCAGCGGCGTGCACAAATTTAAAGTCGGCGACCTGGCCGGCGTCGGCTGCATGGTAGACTCGTGCCGTCACTGCTCCGCGTGCAAAGAAGACCTGGAGGTGTATTGCGAGGAAGGCCCGACCGTCACCTACAACGGCAGGGAGCGCGTCAGCGGTCAGCCGACCTTCGGCGGCTACTCCGACATCATCGTGGTCGACGAACATTTCGTGGTGAAGGTCTCGCCCGAACTGGACCTGAAGGCGGTGGCGCCGCTGCTGTGCGCCGGCATCACCACCTACTCGCCGCTGCGCCACTGGAAGGTCGGTCCCGGACAGAAGGTCGGCGTCATCGGCCTCGGCGGCCTCGGCCACATGGGCGTCAAGTTCGCCAAGGCGCTGGGCGCCACGGTGGTGATGATCACCACTTCGCCGGACAAGGGCAAGGACGCGCAGCGCCTCGGCGCCGACGAAGTGCTGCTCTCCACCGATCCGGCGGCGATGAAGGCGCACGGCAACAGCTTCGACTTCCTGCTCAACACCATCCCGGTATCGCACGACATCAATCCCTACCTGGCGCTGTTGCGGCGCGACCGCACCATGGCGATGGTTGGCGTGCTGACCGAGCTCGATCCGCCGCCGGCCGGCATCAACCTGATCATGGGCCGCAAGTCGGTGGCCGGCTCCGCCATCGGCGGCATGAAGGAGACCCAGGAAATGATGGACTTCTGCGCCGAGCACGGCATCGTCAGCGAGGTCGAAATGATCGCCATCCAGGACATCAACCAGGCCTACGAACGGCTGGTGAAAAACGACGTCAAATACCGTTTCGTGATCGACATGGCGTCGTTGAAAAACGAAGTAAGCTAAGACTCACGACGCCTCATTCAACAACAATATGCGTGCCGCCACATCGGCGGGCAGCCTGACCATCCGCTCGCCCTCTTCGATAGGAGAAGGCAGCGGCACTGGTCGCTTGCTTTCAATATAAAAATCCATTGACGAGATCAGCGCATCTTCAGCCATCATCATAGCCTCCACGTCATCATCACCTTGGGTAATCGCCTCGGGTATATCGCGAAACGTCACCACATACCCACCAGCCTCGATATCCGCTTCAAATTTTGCTGGATATTGCATATCTCCTCCCTATTTCAGGCCGAGCCGCTTCTTCACACCTTCGATCAGTCCCTGCTTCAGCTCCTTGGACGGATGCCGAGGGAGCAAGCTTTGCCGGTCATGCAGGAATACCTTCAAATGCTTCGCCCCATTTTGAAAAGTCGCACCACGTTGCGCAAGCCATCTCACAAATTCGCTCTGCTTCACGGAGCCTCCCTCCCGGCTCGCGCCAGGATAAATTCATACTAGCCGATTTTGTGGGCAGGGGGCGGTGGCGATCCGCCGCCCGCCCCGCCTCAGGTCGGGCGCCGTTGCGTGTCGCGCTTCAGTTCCTGGATCTGGCCGTGCATCTGCGTGACGGCGGTCTTCATTTGCGGCGACAGATGCGGGACGTTGATGCACACCTGCCGCGCCTTCTCGGCCAGGCGTTCCATCTCGGCCACCATCTTGTTAATGCGCGGCGCGTCCTGCGACAGCAGCACCGCGCGCGCCGTGTCGGCGTGCCGGTCCAGGCGCTGGATGCTGTCGCGCAGTTCGCGCGGGATGTTGTGCTCGCCTGAGCAGGCTTGCGCCGCCAAGCCGATCGCTTGTTCAAGCAGATGGCCTCGATGTTGGATGTCGTTTATCTGCAGCATGATGCGCTCTCCTCTGTCGGTCGCGGCACCAGCGTGCCGGTGCCGGTTCGACCTTGAAGAAGCTCATCGGTTGCAAGCGACCGCCGCCTTGCTGACGCAGATCAGACCGCGGCGATTTAGATTCAGCGCTCGGCGGCCGCCAGCGGCGCCAGGCCGCGCAGCTTCAGCGCCACCAGCAAGGCCAGCAGCAGCGCCACGCCCAGCACCATCACCACACCGGGCCAGCCGTCGCGGCCCCACATGACGCCGGTGGCCGAGCCCACCACGCTCGATCCCAGATAGTAAAAGAACAGGTACAGCGCCGACGCCAGCGATTTGGCGGTGGTCGCGCGCCGCCCGACCCAGCTGCTGGCCACCGAGTGCGTGGCGAAGAAGCCATAGGTGAACATCGCCACCCCGGCCAGGATCAGCGGCAGCCAGTTCGACAGGGTCAGCAGCAAGCCCCCCAGCATGATGGTCATCACCACCCACAGCACATGGCGCCGGCCGAAGCGGTCCGCCAGCCGCCCCGCCCACACCGAGCTGTAGATTCCCAGCAGATACAGGAAGGACACCGCGCCGACCAGACTCTGGCTCAAGCCGAACGGCGCGCCCAGCAAGCGGTAGGCGATGTAGTTATACAGGCTGACGAACGACCCCATCAGCAGGAACGCCAGCGCGAACAGCCACGGCATCCCGGGATCGGTCAGATGCACTTTGAAGCCGGCCGGCAAGGCGCGCCAGCCGCCGCCGTGCGGCACGAAATGGCGCGACACCGGCAGGCTGCGCCAGAACTCCCACGCCGCCAGCACCCCAGCCACGCCGACCGTCCCCATCGCCAGCCGCCACGAGAAATGGTCGCTCAGCACCGAAGTGATCACTCGCCCCGCCATGCCGCCGAAGGCGCTGCCGCTGATGTACAAGCCCATCGACAAGCCCAGCGACGTCGGTTCGATCTCCTCGCCCAGATAGGCCATGGCGATCGCCGGCATGCCGCCCAGCGCGATGCCGAGCAAGGCGCGCATCGCCAGCAACTGCGGATAGCTGTGGGCGAAGGCGCACAAGATGGTCAGCAGCGCCGAGATCGCCATCGCCGCCACCATCAACGGCTTGCGCCCCAGCCGCTCCGACAGCGCGCTCGACGCCACCAGCGACACCGCCAGCGCGCCGGTCGACACCGACAACACCATGCTGCTCTGCGCCGCGCTCAGCGCGAATTCGTGCGACAGCAGCGGCATCAGCGGCTGCACCGAGTACAGCAGCGCGAAGGCGGAAAAACCGCCGAAGAACAGCGCCCGGTTGCTGCGCGTGAATTCCGGGCTACCGGCGGCGATGCGGGGTGCGGGCATGGTGGAGCTTAAGGACATGATGGTAATCCGAAGGACGATGGATTCATCATAGGATTGCGCTTACCCACTGTCCAATATATATTTAAGCCGTTAGTAATACTTAAAAAAGATAACCACATGGAATTGCGCCACCTGCGCTACTTCGTCGCGGTCGCCGAAGAGCTGAGTTTCACCCGCGCCGCCGAACGGTTGCACATCGGCCAGCCACCGCTGAGCCACCAGATCCAGATGCTGGAAGCCGAAGTGGGCGCTCAGCTGCTGGAGCGCAGCAAACGCTGGGTGCGGCTGACGGAGGCCGGCAAACTATTCCTCGACGACGCCCGCCGCATCCTCGGGCTGGCCGAACAGGCGGCGCAGACCGCGCGCCGGGCCGAGCGCGGCGAAGCCGGCGAATTGCGCGTCGGCTTCACCTTCTCCACCCCGCTGACGCCGCTGTTCGTGGCCGCGATCAACCGCTACCGCCAGCGCTATCCGGGCGTCACGCTGACGTTGAGGGAGATGTCGACGCTGGGCCAGATCGACGCCATCGCCAACCGCGAACTGGATCTGGGCCTGGTGCGGCCGCTGGAATCGGCGCTGCCGGACGGCATCACGTTGACCGTACTACGGCGCGATCCGCTGGAGATGGTGTTGCCGCACGACCATCCGCTGGCCGGACGGGAGTCGGTGTCGGTGCGCGACCTGGAAGGCCAGCCGCTAGTGATGTATCCGGAAAGCGCGGGCACCGGCATCTACCCGCAGATCTTCCGGCTGTGCCGCGAGGCCGGCTTCAAGCCGATCATCGCGATGGAGGCGGCCGAGTCGTCGACCATCATCGGCCTGGTCGCAGCCGGCTGCGGCGTATCCGTGCTGCCCAGTTCGTTCAACATCATCCAGATGAGCGGCGTCTGCTACCGCCCGCTGGCCGACGCCGACGCCACCACCACGCTGTCGCTGGCGCAGCGCCGCGACGAGGTGTCGCCGCTGGTGGCCGCCTTCGTCGCGGTGGCGACCGAGGCCGCCGCAGCTTAGGAGTAGTCCGCGTCCAGCTCCGAGCCGGCGTAGTTTTCCAGTTCGGCGAACAAGGTTTTCATCGCCGTGCGGCCCTTGATGTTCTGGATCACCGTGCAATGGGTGCGGTAGCTGTCGATGCGCTCCAGCAGCACCGGATGATGCTGCACCGGCACCTTGGCGATCAGCGCCGCCCAGCCTTCTTCGAAATCGGGCTTGTTCTTGCGCACCGACTTGACGAAGCGCTCGAAGTCCTTCTGCCCGGTGCGCGCGACGATGCGTCCGCCGCCTTCGATGGCGAAGATCACGGCCAGCGCGATCACGCCCTCGGCGTTCAGGTCGGCGTCGCTGACCGGACCCTCGGTGTTGTGGCGGCGCAGCCAGCCGGCCAGCCGCACCACCGCCTGCACTTCCTTGCGCTGCTTGAACTGCACCGCGTAGCGCGCGCTGCCGTCCCAGTTCTGGTTCGGATCGGTCTGGCAGATGTCGACGAACTTGTCGCGCAGCCGCCGCGCCGCGTACACCGGATCGGTATCGTACTCGCCGACCAGCGCGTCCTCCGGCATCGCCGACAACTCCTTGATCATGCGGAAGCCGATCTGGAACACGTGCTCGGCGCCCTCGTCGATCAGCAGGTCCAGCGCCGCCAGGTCGTCCTGGTTCGGCAGCGCGTGGTCCAGGCCCAGCGACACCCCGCCGACCGTCAGCTGCAGGGCCTTCTGGATGCCTTCGGCGGTGCGGTCGTTGGTGAATTTTTCGGCCACCATCGCGGTGATGCCGGTCAGTTCATCGGCCAGCGTGTAGGCGGCGTCATCGTCGGGATGGGCCGCCAGTTGCTGGATCGCGCGCGTCAGGCGCGGCAGGTTTTCTACGACTAATGCTGGCAGCATGGATCAGACTTCCATCAAGAGAACAGGCCGCCGCCGCCGACGCTGCGGCGCGAGGTCGAACGGGCGCTGCGGGTCGATGGCACTTGCTTGCGCAGGCGGTACAGCAATTCCTTGGTGGAACGCTGCAGGAAGGCCGGCTCCTCGTCCGGGTCGTCGCTGAACTCGGCGTCGGCCAGATCGGCGCTGTGGCGGAATTCCGGGAACAGCTCGAACAGCGCGCGGTCCCAGCCGTCTTCCGACGCCTGCGCCAGCGCGATCGCCAGCGGAACCACGTCGTTGTCGGACGAGGTCTGGCCGGTCAGGTACGGGCCTTTGGAGATGATCTCCCCGGCCACTTCCAGGATTTCCCTCGGCGCCATCGAGAACAGGATGGCGAACGCGGTCGAGCCGTGGTCGGTCGCCGAGGCGGCCGCCAGCAGCTCGTGGCGGCGTTCCTCGTCGTCGGTCGAGAACACCACGCCGTGGATGTGCGCGAACAGCGATTCGGCGATGCGCTCCGGATCGTCCTCGATCAGGTCGTCCGGCCAGGTCGCGGCGAAGAAGGCCAGGCTGTCGGCCCAGGCCTTGGCCGGCACCAGCAGCGTCGCCAGCGACATCTTGCCGCCGTCGAAGCCGGCCAGGTGCAGCGCCGTCACTTGCGGCGGAATGTTGTTCAGCACTTCGACCACCGCCAGGTCGCCGTACTGGTCGGCGGCCTCGGCGAAGGCTTGCTCGGCGTGGCCCAGCGAACCGGCCAGCACCAGCTCGGTCACCTGCTTGCTCAGCGCCGGCAGATTGCTCTTGCTATCGTCGGACATGGTTTAATCCTCCTTGTCGAACATTTGGGCGAAGTCGTCGGTCGCGTTGTCTTCGTCCTCGATATCGTCGCCGTCGTCGTTGGCCGACAGTTGCTCCAGCGATTGATCGTCATCGTCCCACTTGCGCGGATTTTTATACAGGAAAGCGGTGATGATGGCCTGGCGCGCCAGGTCCGGCAGGTTTTCCTCCAGCGCGGCATACATCTGCGCCGCCGCCTCGCCCTTGCACGACGCCATCGCGAACACGCGGCCGGCGTCGCCGAACTCGTAGTCCTCGGCCTCGGCCAGCAGACCCTTCGGATCGCTGAACTCGATGTGGTCGACCAGCGCGAACGCCAGCATGTTGACGTCCTCGATGCCGCCGCCGCTGGCGTATTCGGACACCAGCGCGTCGATCATGCGCTGGTAGTTCTTGCGATCCGGCGGATCGCCCAGGATGCCCTCGATCTGGCCTTCGAGCTCGCGCGATTGATAGGCGAATTCAGGGTGTACTTTTCTCGACATGTCTTGCTTTCTGTTGGATGGCCGGCTCAGGCCGGTGGCAGCACGGTGCCATGCAGGTTGAACACCGAACGCCACAATTGGTACGCTTCCGCTTCCGTATCGATGATGATGCGGTGGTTGACGCTCTGGTTGTATTCCTCGCGCTTGACCGGGTCGGACAGGATCTCGTAGGCCTTGGTGATGCTCTTGAAGCGCGCCTCCGCGCCCGGCGCGGGGTTGCGGTCCGGGTGGAAACGCATCGCCAGCGAACGGTACACCTTCTTGATCTCGTCGTCGGAAGCGTTAGGCGCGACACCCAGTGTGTTGTAATAATTTTCCATTTTGGAAACTCCGGGCCGTATTGCCGAAACAATTAAAGACGAATTATACCTGTGCGGATGGCCCGGACTCCGCGATGCAGCATTTCCCTCTGACAGCAGGAGGGATACGGTAAAATGACCGTTACACGAACTTTTGCAAAGCCAACTTTTCAGATGAGCAACGACAAAACCAGCCCAGCGCCCGTCCTGTCCTCCAATTTCCTGCGCGCCATCGTCGAATCCGACCTGGCGGCCGGCACCCACGTCCACGAAGGCATGCCGAGCGTCATCACCCGCTTCCCGCCGGAGCCGAACGGCTACCTGCACGTCGGCCACGCCAAATCGATCTGCCTGAACTTCGGCCTGGCGCGCGACTATCAGGGCCGCTGCAACCTGCGCTTCGACGACACCAACCCGGCCAAGGAAGAACAGGAATACGTCGACACCATCATCGACAGCGTCAAATGGCTGGGCTTCAACTACGACTACCCGCAGGCCGACGGCGGCGTCGCGCACCACCTGCACTACGCCTCGGATTACTTCGACCAGCTGTACACCATGGCCGAGTACCTGATCGAGCAAGGCTACGCCTACGTCGACAGCCAGTCGGCCGACGATATGGCGGCCAATCGCGGCAATTTCAATACGCCGGGCAAGAATTCGCCGTTCCGCGACCGTCCGGCCGCCGAATCGCTGCAGCTGTTCCGCGACATGAAAGCCGGCAAATACGCCGACGGCGAGCACATCCTGCGCGCCAAGATCAGCGACGACGCCATGGCCTCGCCGAACATGAACATGCGCGACCCGGCCATCTACCGGATCCGCCACGCCCACCACGTGCGCACCGGCGACGCCTGGTGCATCTACCCGATGTACGACTACACGCACCCGATCTCGGACGCGCTGGAAAACATCACCCACTCGCTGTGCACGCTGGAATTCCAGGACCACCGCCCGTTCTACGACTGGCTGCTGGAAACCCTGTCGGCCGGCGGCTTCTTCACGCTGCCGGTGCCGCGCCAGTACGAATTCTCGCGCCTGAACCTGACCTACGTGGTCACCAGCAAGCGCAAACTGCGCCAGCTGGTCGACCAGAACATCGTCGACGGCTGGGACGATCCGCGCATGCCGACCATCGTCGGCCTGCGCCGCCGCGGCTACACGCCGGAAGCGATCCGCCTGTTCTGCGAGCGCATCGGCGTCACCAAGGCCGACGGCTGGATCGACATGAGCACGCTCGAAGGCTGCCTGCGCGAAGACCTGGACCCGAAGGCGCCGCGCGCCACCGCCGTGCTGCGTCCGCTGAAGCTGATCATCGACAACTACCCCGAAGGCCTGAGCGAGGAATGCACCTCGCCGGTCCACCCGCACCACCCGGAAATGGGCGTGCGCACCTTCCCGATCACGCGCGAGCTGTGGATCGAGGAAGAGGATTTCATGGAAGTGCCGAGCAAGGGCTACTTCCGTTACTTCCCGCCGATCGACGACAAGCCGGGCAGCCGCGTGCGCCTGCGCCACGGCTACGTGACCGAATGCACCGGCTTCGACAAGGATGAAAACGGCAAAGTGGTGGCGGTGCACGTCAACTACTTCCCGGATTCCAAGTCGGGCACGCCGGGCTCGGACACCTACAAGGTCAAGGGCAACATCCACTGGGTCTCCGCCGCCACCGCGCTGCAGGCCGAAGTGCGCCTGTACGACCGCCTGTTCACCGACGCCCAGCCGGACGCCGGCGGCAAGGACTTCATCGCGCTGCTGAATCCGAACGCCAAGGAAGTCGTCACCGCCTATCTGGAACCGGGCATGTCGGCGGCCGAGGCCGACCAGCGCTACCAGTTCGAGCGCCACGGCTACTTCGTCGCCGACCGCGTCGACTCCGCGCCGGGCAAGCCGGTGTTCAACCGCATCGTCACGCTGAAGGACAGCTGGGTCGCGAAGTAAGCGCCGATCACCCGACCAAACCGGCGCTTGCGCCGGTTTGTTATTGACCGGGAATCATTAGAGGTAGCGTTATCACAAAATTGCTTGACTTGGACCGGCTATCTTTCTTATAGTCAAACGACCAATATCACAGGAGTTGCGTCAAGCAATCTGCGATGCCGCCGTTTCTCGTTCCCAAGCAATTGTTTTCCCCGTCCAAGCCGGTGTGGTGGGCGGGTGTGATGTTGTCGCTGGGCATAGGCGCGCTGTTTTACGTGGCCGCCTTCAAGACCATCGAACACGACGCCGGCGAACGTTTCCTGCAACAGGCGCGCAACGCCCAGTACAACATCAATTCCCGCCTCAACGCCTACACCGACGTGCTGCGCAGCACCGCCAGCTTCTTCCGCGCCGCCGAACACGTGGACCGCGCCGCCTTCCACCGCTATGTCGAAGGACTCGACATCCCGCACCAGTTCCCGGCGCTGGACAACGTCAACTACGCGCAATATGTGGCCCATGCCGAGCGCGACGCCTTCGAGCGCAACGCCCGCCGCAGCGGCGACGGCCAGGCGCTCGGCTATGCCGATTTCAGCATCAGTCCGCCCGGCCGGCGCGACGCCTACTGGGTGTTGACGATGATCGAGCCGCTGCCCGAGTTCCGCGAAAAAATCGGGCGCGACATCGCCTTCCGCCAGCCGGTGGCGCGCGCGCTGGAACTCGGCCGCGACACCGGCGAACTGAGCGCGTCCGGCATGCCGATCGACCGCGCGCAGCAGCCGGCCGGCTCGGGGCTGGCGCTGCGCCTGCCGATCTACCGCCCCGACCTGCCGGTGGCCACGCTGGAGCAGCGCCGCGCCGCCTACGTCGGCTCGGTCGGCATCGGCTTCAACGTGCCGCGCCTGACGCAGGCCGCGCTGGAGCAGATGCAGGTGCGCGACGTGCGGCTGGTGCTGGTCGACAGCGGCGACACCATCGCCAACGCCGGCGCCGCCAGCGTGCAGCCGCGGCTACAACTGTTCGACAGCAATCCGGATAGCGTCGCGCCGCGCCCGTCCGACACCTTCACCATCGTGCTGCCGATCGACTTCAACAACCGCCGCTGGGAAGCGCATTTCAGCGCGGCCAAGGAGTTGTGGTACAGCCGCTTCGACAACTATCTCCCGTGGCTGGCGCTGTTGTGCGGCTTTGTCGGTTCGATGCTGTTCTACCTGCTGTTCCACACCTTGTCGTCGTCGCGGCTGCGGGCGATCAAGATGGCCAAGGCGATGACCAAGGAGTTGCGCGACAGCCAGTCCAAGCTGCAACAGTCGCACCTCAAGCTGCGCCGGCTGGCGGCGCACGCCGACCAGATCAAGGAACAGGAGCGCAAGCGCATCGCGCGCGAAATCCACGACGACCTGGGCCAGAACCTGCTGGTGCTGCGCATCGAGGCCGACATGCTGGCCAGCCGCACCCGCCTGAGCCATCCGCGCCTGCACGCGCGCGCCAAGAGCACGCTGGGCCAGATCGACAGCACCATCAAGAGCGTGCGCCACATCATCAACGACCTGCGCCCGAACGTGCTGGACCTGGGCCTGAGCGCGGCGGTGGAATGGCAGATCGCGCAATTCCGCCAGCGTTCCGGCATGGTGTGCGAACTGATCGAGCACCAGCAGGACATCCACATCGACGACCATTGCGCCACCGCCTTCTTCCGCGTGCTGCAGGAATCGCTCAGCAATATCGTGCAGCACGCGCACGCCAGCCTGGTGCGGGTCGAACTGCGCCAGGCCTGCGGCATGCTCAGCATGACCATCACCGACAACGGCGTCGGCACCCGCGACAGCAGCCGCAACAAAGTGGGGTCCTTCGGCCTGATCGGCATCGAGGAACGGGTCAGCCTGCTCGGCGGCCAATGCTCCATCATCGGCAGTCCCAACGGCGGCACCACGGTCAGGATCTCGGTGCCGATCGACGAGGTGGCGCCGGTCGGCCAGCGCCACGGCGCGATGGCGGCGCCGGAACCGGCCCACTAGGCTGCGGATATTTTCTGGCGGCATGCTCAAAAAAGTGGCATACTTGGAACAATCTACAGATGATGGGAGTTCATCATGGCCGTCAACACCGTCGCTCCGAGCAATGCTGCAATACAAGCAACACCCACCCGCCAGCCTGATCCGATAAAAGTGGATAAGCCGGCCGAGCGGATCACGCCACCGGCGCCGCCTCCGCCGCCGCAAGCGGCAACCGCGCCGTCGGTCAACACCAGCGGCCAGCGCATCGGTACCACCATCAGCACGTCGGCCTGAACCGGGTTCGGAGGGCTAAAAAAAAGGTTCATCGCGGATTACCGGGAAACGCGGCTTTGATCTTCATGAAGAAGAAATCAGAGTCGCGATAGCCGTAGGCCATGCGTTTCATGACCTTGATCCGGTTGTTGATGCCTTCGAGTTGGC
>NZ_JAADJT010000013.1 GCF_011090165.1 Duganella aceris | reverse complement strand
CGGCGCTCTTCGCTTACCGTTACAACCTCGATTGTTTGCTTGTTCCTAGTCATATGCACAGTCCTATTCCTATCCGTAAGAATAGCGCATAGGCCGTGTACGGTGAATCAGGGGGCTATCTCACGCGCATGTAGATTGCCATCGTCATTTGCTGTGGCTGGCACTGGCCGGGTCGGCTCGGTGGCACTATTCGTAGTCATAAGATTGACTCCAGTTATCAAGCGTCTTCGGGGAAAATCGTGACCTCGATATCACCCATCTCTTTGCCTGTTGCGAGGCTGGTCCTCCCTTGTTTATCAGTAACTCCTTCTACGCTGCTGCCATCTGGCATGCTCAACCGATAACGGCGACCAATCACAGGTTCACCGGTCTGTGAATGAAATAGGATTACACGCTCGTCAGTTTCAATTTCCGTACTGGGAAATTTAATTTCATTGACCTCGCCACCTCCACCTGTCGTATGAGCAAATTTCGAAGACTTGATTGTGTGGGGCCCCTTACTCTGCTGAGTAATCTCACCATTTCCAAGATTGATTTGTGCACCTTTCGCCGCAGCTTTCACTTCCGGAGACATCAATTCAATTCCCTTGCCGGCACTAATCCTGATACGCCCAGTTGCCGTCAAATCGATGTCTCCGTTATGAGCCTGAATAAGCACATTGCCGCTGGCTGCTACAAGTTTCATCCCAAGTCCATGGGCAAAGAGGCTCACACTTTTCAACGCGCGAACAAAAATATTCTTGCCAGCGGAAAGTTGGAGGTCCTTAGAGCAGATCAAATCCAAGTTTGTCTGCGCTCCGATCGCTACATTTTTTTCACTTGCCAAAATCATGCCATCAGGCGCACTGCCAGCAATGATTCCCAGTGCCGTCCCGGTACTCCAGCTTCGCACGCTTGAAATGAGGTTTGATAATTGAGGACTGACGTCTTCATCTGACGAGTGAGTTTTTGCAAGGGAAGCTAGCTGACTAGCAATGCTGTTCAAAAGTTCGGCTGTACCTATCAAGTCCGCCCTGGCCAATTGAGCACGGGAATCATCAAGCTTCGCTGTTAGTAGTACGCCGTTTCCTGCTCGGACCGAAATAGATTCCGCAGTAACCAGTTCCGCCCCCTCACCACGCGGAGTTCCTCCTCCATTTTTCCTACTATCGGTGAGAAAACCTAAGTTCAACTGCGTGTCAGCATGATCGCTTGATAATTGAGCACTGATTTGACCGTTGGTATCATCCAACCGCATCTGGTTTGACCTGCTCCCCCTCACTTCGCGGCTCTTAATTCCAGAGAGATAACGATCGCTCGGCAGACTACCGCTATTGCTTAGGGCTGGCGGCTGCGCTTGCTGATTGTAGAGCTGCCCCACAATCACCGGCTTGTCCGCATCACCGCCGAGGAAGTTGACTAGCACTTCGGTGCCGACGCGCGGCAAACCGATGGTGCCGCATTGTTGTAGGCTGCCGGGGCCATTGCCGGCCCAGTTCGACGCGACGCGCACCCACGCGGAATCCGTCTCGGTGTCCGATGCGCCGGCGTTGGCGGCTTCTTCGTGATCGGCCGGACGCGTGCCGGGAAAGCGGATCTTTACCCTGCCCATCTGGTCGCAATGCACTTCCTCGCCTTCCGGTCCGACCACGATCGCGCTTTGCATCTGCGCTTGCGGCACGTCTGTACGCGAATCGTAGGCGGGTACGATGGTCACTCCGCGCCGCACCGCCGTGAACTGGATGTGCATGCGCAGCGGACCGGATGCTACCTTGTCGCCGACCTCCTGCTGCATCTGCGCCTCGCGCGCGCCCTGCATCCAGCGGCTGCGGGCGAACAGGCATTCCACGCGCGCGGCCAGCGCTTTGGGCAGGTTGTTCTGCGCTGTCACCTGCAAGGCGGTGACGACGAATTCGCGCTCCTCGGGCGGATGCTCGTCCACTTCCGGGTGCTCGGCCAGCGTGAAGTATTCGCCGGCGCACAGGTCGCGCACGCTGCCTTCGCCGTGGAAGCATTTCGATTCGTAGTCGTGCCGCTGCATGCTCAATTTGCCGAGGCGGCATAGGTCTTCGTTGTCGTCGCCGGCGTGCGGCGACAGGATCTGGTAATCATCCAGGCTGGCGGCGAGTTCGTTGCCGTGCACGCCCTGGTCGACGCCGCTGGTGGCGTCGGCCATCATGAAGTCGCGGCTCTGCGACATGCGATAGTCCCAGCTGTGCCGCGTGACAGCGCCCGGCTGCAGGCTGCGCACCGCGCTCCAGGAGGTGATCGTGTCGCGTTCCTCGGTGGCGCTGTCGCGGTGGTAGCGGATGGTGCCGGCGGCGTTCTGGCGCAGACTGTCGGCGTTATTGAACAGCACCAGCGTGTGCGTCGGTCCCTCGCCGCCACCCTCGGCGCGGATGTACCAGCCGATGCCGCGACGCTTCAGCAGGCGGCGGATGAAGCCTGCGTCCGATTCGTTGTGCTGCATGGTGAATTCGCGCTTGGGATATTCGCGGACGTTGAACACTTCATCCACTTCGTGCTTGAAGCAGACGCCGAGTATCGGGCTTTTGTGGCGCCATTCGTTGAGGATGCGCTGGACGATCTCCACTTCGTCCATGTTGCGGAACACGCGGGTGTTGGTGCGCTTCTCCAGTATCGACAGGGCGTCGCGCAGCACCAGCTGGTAGCTGGCCAGGCCGCCGTCGCTGTCGCCGGAGCTGGCCTCGGTGACGATCCCGCAGACGCTGCGCAAGCCGCCGCGATCGGTGACGAATTCCAGCGCGGCCGGGACGGCGATGATCTGCTTTAGCGGCAGCCAGGGGTTCGACGAGACGCACAGGATGCGGTATTCGATGCCGCCGCACAAGGTCTCGGAGCCGAACACGCGCTGCGGCAGCAGCATGTCGTCGTTGATGCCGCCCACCATGTCCAGCCGCAGCCGCAATGGCCGGTTGGTGGCGACCAGTTCCTTGGCCAGTCCTTTGAAGCTGAAGAATTCGTTGTCGCTCTCCACAGTCGCTCCTTTCAGGTGTGCAGCAAGTACGTTAGCTGTTCGCGGTCGCCCTTCGATGGTTTGGTCAGCAAGTGCACGTTGACGCCCAGCCGGACGTCGCCGTCGGCTTCCAGGCTGGCGCCGTGCAGGTCCTCGGCGCGCTGGATCAGGTGCACCTCATATGTCATGCCAGCGCCGCAGTGCAGCGCCAGCAGCGCGGCCAGATGCGTCGCGGCGCTGCGGCCCGGCAGGAAGCTTTCGTGGCGATTCTTGTCCAGCGGGCCGATACGCAGGCGCACGCGCGTGTCGCAGACGTAGATGCGCGCGCCCAGCATCACTCCGGCGCCCAGGTCGACGTTGGCCACACCCAGCACGGCTTGATCCGCTGCGGGCAGCGGCCGCCATTCGCCGATCAGTTGGTCGACCGTGAACGGTACGTTGAAGTATTCCGCGTACATCCCGGCCACCAGCGGTGCGGAGACGGAGCGGCTTCGGATCTGCATCGCGTAGAACGCCAGCGTTTCGTGGTCGAGTATTTCGCCGGATGCGCCGGCGCCGGCGAGCGCGGTCAGCATCGCGAGGAATTCGTCGCCGCCGTCCGCCGAGACCATGCATTCCGGCCGGTGCTTGGCCCAGGCCTGGTAGAACATGCCCAGCGCGCGATGCGACAGCATGTCGACGAAGGCGCGCGGGCCGCCGTCGCTGCTGGTCTTCTCGTGCCGGTTGATGCGGTCCGAGTAGTGCAGCGGCAGTACGCCGTGGCTGCCCAGCATGCCCATAAAGGCGGGCGTGACGCGGACAATGTCGTCGCTGTCGCCGCTGACGTTCTCTATCTGGTTCGGCGGGAACGAGAGCGACAGCCGGTTGCGGTAGCGCAGCCGCAGCGGTGGGTGCGTCTGTCCGATCAGTCGCACCGCCTGGAAGAATTCGAAGCGTTGCGGAGCCGCCAGCAGCTGCGCGATCAAACCAGTGTCAGCGCGCCGTTGCGGGGTGGGCATCGCAGCGTCTCCTTTCCGCTGGCGTGGGACATCACCACCAGCTGCGTGAAACTGTTCAGGTGCACGTGCAGTGCGAACAGGTGGTCGAGCATCTGCACGAAGGCGTGCAGGCCGCTGCCGGCGTAGGCTTGTTCATCCAGCGTGACGCGCACTTCGACGCCGCTCAGGTAGGCGCGGCCTCGCTTCTGCTTGATCCAGGCGGTGGCGGGTAGGCAGCGCAGCGCGGTCATGCCGTCGATCTGCCGTTGTGCGACCGGGTCGTCCGGCTGCGTGTACAGCTGCAGCATCGCGGTCAGCGCGGGCAGGCCGGTTTGCGTCAGCGAGCGGTGGTTCAGCGCGAGGTGGGCGATCAGTCCCCAGTGCCGGCCGCCTTCCGATGTCAGATGGTGCGAGACCGTCGGCCGGCGCAGCATGCGGATCGGGAGGTTGCCGACGGCGCTTTCGGTGCTGAGGTCTCCGCCCGGTTGTCCATACGGCAGTCCATGCGGCAGGTTGCGGTTGGTGCAGGTGACGCGCACCGAGGCGGTGCCCTCCTCCAGCCGCAGCGCCGACAGGCCGCGGTCGACCAGCGCCAGCGTGAATTCATGGCCGGTGGTGACGCTGTGGTCGTCGCGGTGCGCCAGCCAGTAGTGCCCTTTGCGGCTGGAGGCTTCGCCGTGGCGCAGCGAGTAGTAGGGGAAGAATTCGGTGATCGAGTTGCCTTGTGGGGTTTTGCGCAGCAGCTGCACCGAGTCGATGCTGTAGATTTCGCAGCCGCTGCCGGGCATCTCGTCGACCATCAGCGGATAGCTGCTGCGCTCGTGCGTGATGCGGATCGGCGTGGCCGGTTGCGCGAACAGGTTGATGATCGGGGTGCAGCCCAGCACCAGGTTGTCCGGCGCAAGCGTGCGCAGGATGCGCGCCATCGGGGCGTCCGGGCGGACGTCGGCCAGAGCCAGCCGCAGTGTGAGGCGGGTGCAGCCTTCGGGGCTGGCGGCCAGCAGCGCGGCCAGGTCGATGTCGATGAAGTCGAATTTTTCCGGAAAGGCGAAGTATTCGCTGAGCAGGCGGTAGGCGCTGTGCTCGGACCGCGCGGCCGGCAGCAGCGCTTCGTCGTCGGCGAAGCCGACCGGGGTGATGGGGATCCTCTTCAGCATGCGCCATTTGCCCTCGGCTTCGACGCAGGCGCAGGCGGTGTGGATGAACAGGGCGTCGCGCAGCGTGGCGCGCAGCGAGGCTTCGCCGTCGATGAAGACGCGCAGCGTGCGCAGGCCCAGTGTGGCGAGGCTGCGTGCGGCGGCGGTGCTGTCGATGCCGATGCAGATGGCGCCGCAGACCGTCGCCGGCAGCGTCAGCGTGGCTGGCGTCTGGATGTAGGGTTCGTAGTGTGCGGTGCTGATCGTCACCGGTGCGATGGTGGCGTCGTAGACGCTGCGGAAGCGGCAGGCGACGGCGCCGCCGCCGAGCGATTTCAGCGCGGCGCCGCGCGGCAGTACGCTGACGGTGCTGACTTCATTGGCCTTGGCGCCGCTGTAGTCGATGCGGGCGATCGAGCAGGCTGGGATCGGCCGCAGGTAGTGCGGGTACAGCATGCCGAGCAGCGCTTCGGTGAAGTTGGCGTAGCCGTCGTCGAGCAGCTTGGCGATGCGGGCGTTGAGGAAGGCGGAGGCTTGTATCAGTCGTTCGACGTGCGGGTCGGCGCTGGCTTCGCCGCGCAACCGCAGGCTGCCGGCGAGCTTGGGGTAGCGGCCGGCGAATTCGGCGCCGCCGCGCCGCAGCATGCTCAGTTCCCGCTCGAAATATGGCAGCAGCTTATCCATCGTGGCATCCGTCGCAAGGACAGCGGTTTTCACCGCACAGGTTGCCGATGATGTCACGACCGTCGAGGGTGCTTTTTGATGTGCAGCAAGGGCTGCCAAATCAAGCCAGGCTTTTTTCGTACCTACTCAGTGCTAACGCCAGCCCAGGCCTGGGGCGACGTACTTGAGGATCGCTTCGATCGTGTGTGCGCAGTAGTCCACGCCCAGTTGATTCGGGATGGTCAGGAGCAGCGTGTCGGCTTCGGCGATGGCTTCGTCCTTGGCCAGTTCGGCGATCAGCACGTCGGGCTCGGCGGCGTAGCTTCGGCCGAAGACGGCGCGGATGCTTTCGTCCAGGAAGCCGATGGTGTCCTGGCTATTCGACTCGCGTCCGAAATACATCCGGTCCTGGTCGTTCACCAGCGCGAAGATGCTGCGGCTGACCGAGACGCGCGGCGTGCGGGTGTGCCCCGCTGCTTTCCATGCCTGGCGGTAGGCGCGGATTTGCTCCGCCTGCTGAACATGCAGCGGCTTGCCCGTCTCGTCGTTCTTCAGGGTCGAGGTCTGCAGATTCATGCCCATCTCGGCCGCCCACACCGCGGTGGCGTTCGAGGCGGAGCCCCACCAGATGCGGTCGCGCAGCGTCGGCGAATGCGGTTCCACGCGCAACTGGCCGGGTGGATTGGGGAACATCGGTCTCGGATTCGGTTTGGCGAAGCCTTCGCCTCGCAGCACTTCGTAAAAGACTTCCGTGTGGCGGCGCGCCATGTCGGCGTGCGTTTCGCCTTCCAGCGGCGCGTAGCCGAAGTAGCGCCAGCCTTCCTCGACCTGCTCTCCCGAGCCGCGACTGATGCCCAACTGTAGCCGGCCGCCGGAAATCAGGTCGGCCGCGCCGGCGTCTTCCGCCATGTACAGCGGGTTCTCGTAGCGCATGTCGATCACGCCGGTGCCGATTTCGATCTTGCTGGTCCTGGCGCCGACCGCCGCCAGCAGCGGGAACGGCGATGCCAGCTGCTGCGCGAAATGATGGACGCGGAAGTAGGCGCCGTCCGCGCCCAGCTCTTCGGCGGCGACTGCCAGGTCGATCGATTGCAGCAGCACGTCGGCCGCCGACCGCGCGCGCGATTGCGTGGAATTGGTCCAGTGGCCGAAGGAGAGGAAGCCTATCTTTTTCATGGCGTCTTCGCTTTCACCGGCGTGAACGTCAGGTCCTTGAAATCGTAGCTGAAGTCCGTTTCGGTGGAGATCGGCGCCATCTTCATGCGTTCGATGCTGCCGTCGGGATTCAGCGCGAACGTCACGTAGGCGTCGGCGTTGAAGCTGCGCTCCTTCCAGCGGACGATGAAGGTGTCGTGCTGGAAGTGCTCCAGCTCTCCCGTCAGGTCCGGCGTGCGGGTGAAGCGCATGATGCGTTTCTTGCCTTCGGCCTGGATGGTGACCTTGCCATACCATGCGTCCTCGTACTCGCCGTCGTAGGATGCCAGCGGCAGCGACGGCGACGACTTGGCGGCGCGCGCGGAGACTTCCTTGCCCTGCCGCTCCAGTTCCGCCTTGTGCATCGCTTCCTGTTGGTCGGCGTACAGCTTGATCCAGTCGGACGGCGGCACGTTCAGGTACTGGTCCAGGATGCGCCAGTACAGCGACGCCATCGCCGGGCTGTTCTCGGCGTTGGTCAGGATGGCGATGCCGAGCTTCTCTTCCGGCACCATCAGCACCGTCGAGTAGAAGCCCACCAGCGCGCCGCCGTGCATGGCGAGCTTGCGGCCCTTGTAGTCGCGCAGCTGGAAGCCCAGGCCGTAGGCGCTGAAGTTCGGCTTGGTCGCGGCCAGCGCCGGCTTGGGTTCGCGGATGCGGATCGGCGTCTGCTCGCTCCACAGTTCGGCGGATTGTTTGGCGCTGAACAGCTGTTCGCCGTTGTCCATCTTGCCTTGATTGAGCAGCACCGTCATCCAGCGCGCGATGTCCTCGGCGCTGGTGTTGATGCCGACCGCGCCGACCGCGTTCGGCACCGGTATCGGCTTGACCACCGAGATCTTGTCGTTGATCTTGCTGTGCGGTGCGGAGTAGTCGTCGCTGGCCAGCATCTCGGCGACGCTGGTCTTGGTGCCGTTCATGCCCAGCGGTGCGAGGATGCGCTCGTGGATCGCCTGGCCCCACGGCTTGCCGCTCTTCTCGGCGATGATCTTGCCGGCGACGATGTAGAGCAGGTTGTCGTAGGCGTAGCTACTGCGGAAGCTGGTGGTCGGCTTGATGTGGCGCAGCCTGGCGATGATTTCGTCGGTGCTGAAGTCGGTGCTCGGCCACCACAGCAAATCGCCGGCGCCCAGACCGAGGCCGCTGCGGTGCGTCAGCAGGTCGCGCACGGTCATCTCGCCGGTCACGTAGGAGTCGAACATCTGGAAGCCCGGCAGGTGCTTGGTGACCGGGTCGTCCCATGCCAGCTTGCCTTCGTCCACCAGCATCGCCAGCGCTGCGGCGGTGAAGGCCTTGGAGTTCGACGCCACTTCAAACAGCGTCTTGCCGTCGACCGGCGCCGGATCGCCCAGCTTGCGCACGCCGTACCCCTTGGCGACGACCACCTTGCCGTCCTTGACGATGGCGATCGCCATGCCGGGCACGTCGAAGGTCTTCAGCGCCAGGTTGACGTCCGAGTCCAGATTGAAGGCGGGGACGGCGGCCGCCGGCGGTGCGACGGCGACCGGCGCGCCAACGGCGTTGCCGAGGAAGGCCAGCGTCAGCGCGGTCGAGACGAAAGTACGTGAAAGCTTCATTGTTTTTTAAATTGTTTGTCGACCGAGGCCTGGGTTACAGGGTGATAGTGCGAGCGCGCCTTGGCGTAGACGGCCTTGGCCCAGTCCTTGTCGGCCGGGTTCTTCAGCAGCGCGGTGTACAGCGGCACCACGAACTTCTGGCGGCCGACGCTCATGAGGAAGGTGTTCAGCGGTTCGCGCACGTTGTAGCCGGCCCTGACGGAGCCGAGATAGAAGCGGAAGGCGATCTCGTTGTTGCCGCTCTTGGCCAGGCCGAAGACCTGGTCCAGCTCCGCCATCTGCGCGGCGTTGGCCTTGCCGTTGATGTCGTTCAGGAAGTGCATCCATTCCAGCGCGACCCAGTTCTTGCCGTTCAATTCGGCGATCGGCAGCTCGCCCTTCAGCCATGCGGTGCGCTGCGCGTCCAGCGTGGCCAGGCGCGGCGAGACGGCGTGCTTGGCGCTGGCCGGAATGCCGGGCGCGTACAGCCATTCGTCCAGCTCCGCCTGCGCCATGTATTCGGGATGCGCGTCGAGCAGGTTCTTTTTCAGGTAGTCGATGAATTCGTCGGTGGTGGCGGACTTGAACGCGTGCGAGTCGAACCAGCCGCGCAGGAAGGGATCGAACACGTCGCGGCCGGCGCGCTGCTCCAGCGTGCGCAGGAACCAGGCGCCCTTCGGATAAATCAGGCCGCCGTCGGAGTAGGCTTTCGGGTCGTTGTCGGCGCCGCGCGTGGCCAGCACCTGCTTGGCGGCGGGGATGTTGGCCAGCGAGGACATCGCTTCCTCCTGCTCCACCTGCAGGTTCATCTCGGCGATCTCTTCGCCGTACAGCTTCTCGACGATGCGGGTGGTGACGTAGGTGGTGAAGCCTTCGTTGAGCCACATGTGCTTCCACGAGGCGTTGGTCACCAGGTTGCCGGACCACGAGTGCGCCAGTTCGTGCGCGATCAGGTCGACCAGGCTCTTGTCGCCGGCGATCATGGTCGGGGTGACGAAGGTCAGGCGCGGGTTCTCCATGCCGCCGAACGGGAACGATGGCGGCAGCACGATCATGTCGTACCTGTCCCAGCGATACGGGCCGTACAGGCCTTCGGCGGCGGCGATCATTTTCTCGGTGTCGGCCAGCTCGGCGGCGGCGGCTTCGATGCGCGCCGGTTCGGCGTAGACGGCGGAGCGCGGGCCGAGGTTGCGTACCTCGATCTCGCCGATGGCGATCGCCAGCAGGTAGGATGGAATCGGCTGCGCCATCTTGAACTTCCAGCCGCCGGCGCCGGTGGCGTTCTGGTCGTTCTCGGCGCTCATCACGACGCGCAGGCCGGCCGGGGCGTCGATGCGGGCGCTGTAGGTGAAGCGCACCGCCGGCGTGTCCTGCACCGGCGCCCACGAGCGGGCGTTGATGTCCTGCGACTGGCTGAACATGAACGGGCGTTTGCCGGACATGGTCTGCTCCGGCAGCATCCATTGCAGCGCGGCGGCCGATGGCGCGGTGCGGTAGTAGACGCGCACCTTCTGCGGCTGGAACGGCAGGGCGATGCGCAGCGCGCGGCCCTTCTCCACGTCCAGCTTGTCGAGCATGAAGGAGGCGGCGACCCAGCGGCCGGCGGGATTCAGCACCTGCACCTTGGAGATGCTCAGTTCATTCGTGTCCAGCACCAGCGTGCGGGCCGACTTGTCGATCCAGTTCAGCGTCAGCTCGGCGTAGCCGCCCAGGGTCTTGTGGCCGAAGTCGGCCTTCAGGTCGAGATACAGGTCGCTGGTGCGCACCTGGTCGTAGCGGGCGTAGCTCAATGGGTCGGCATGGGCGGCAAGCGACATCAGTGCGGATAGCACGATCGCGGACATGGTCTTCTTGATAGGCATGGTGATCTTTTCTATGAATTGCACAGGCGCGGAGCAGAATAGCATAGCCATGTATCTCGCATGTGTACAGCCGCTAACCTATGATATGATCCTGCCTGTTCAGTGGGGAGTAGTCGGCTTGCGCCTCCCCGGCGCAAGAACCTGTGTCAACATAATCGGTCCGCAGACCGTGGTGCAGGTGGTTGAAAAACTTGACGAGACCATGATCCTTGTGCGGCCATTCCGGGCCGGAGCCGCGCATCGATCATTGGTTAATCGTTCCGGCCCGCGTACTTCACACACATCCTCATGGAAGCTTTCTTCGTCTCCACCGGCATCGTCGCCCTCGCTGAAATCGGCGACAAAACCCAGCTGCTCGCCTTCGTCCTGGCCGCCAAGTTCCGCCGTCCCTTGCCCATCATCGCCGCGATTTTCGTCGCCACCATCGCCAACCATGCGTTCGCGGCCGCCATCGGCACCTGGATCACCGGGCTGCTCGGCCCCGACATCCTGCGCTGGGTGCTGGGCGCGTCCTTCCTCGCGATGGCGGCGTGGACGCTGGTGCCGGACAAGATCGACGACGACGACCTGGCGCTGGCCAAATACGGGGTGTTCCTGACCACGCTGATCGCCTTCTTCATCGCCGAAATGGGCGACAAGACGCAGGTGGCCACGGTGGCCTTGGCGGCGCGCTACGACAGCATGATCGCGGTCGTCTGCGGCACCACCTTCGGCATGATGCTGGCCAATGTGCCGGCGGTGTACCTGGGGGACAGGATCGCCGGCCGCATTCCGCTGAAACTGGTGCACGGCATCGCCGCCATGATCTTCGCGGCGTTGGGCATCGCCACCCTGCTGGGCGCGGGCGCCCGGCTGGGTATCTGATTGAAGCTTTAAGCCTTCGGCGCCGGCAGCAGCAGTTCGACCTGATGCACGTTGCCGGTGTCGCTCAGCTCGACCATCTGGTCGTGCTGCGGCACGCCGTCCACCGTCAGCAGCGGCGCCCCGCCCTCGGCCTTCACCACGCGGATCACATACGTCGAGCGGCCATAGCGATAGCTCAGCGTGAACGTGTTCCAGCCTTCCGGCATGCGCGGCGCCAGCGTCAGGTGGTGCGCGGTGCGCGTCAATCCCAACAGCGATTCGATGATCAGGCGGTACATCCAGCCCGACGAGCCGGTGTACCAGCTCCAGCCGCCGCGTCCGACGTGCGGCGCGACCGCGTACACGTCGGCGGTCACCACATACGGTTCCACCTTGTAGATCGCCGTGCTTTCGGCGGTGCGGCCGTGCATGACCGGATTGATCATGCGCGCCAGTTCCCAGGCGCGTTCGGTGTCGCCCAGGCTGGCGAAGGCCATGGCGGTCCAGATCGCGGCGTGGGTGTACTGCCCGCCGTTCTCGCGCACGCCCGGCACGTAGCCGCGGATGTAGCCCGGATTCGGCCCGGCCTTGTCGAACGGCGGGTCGAGCAGCTGGATGATGCCGGAGTCGCGGCGCACCAGGCGCTGGTTGACCTGCTCCATCGCGCCGCGCACCCGCACCGGATCGGCGGCGCCGGACAGCACGCCCCAGCTCTGCGAGATCGAATCGATCTGGCATTCCTCATTGGTGTGCGAGCCGAGCGGCGTGCCGTCGTCGAAGTAGGCGCGGCGATACCACTCGCCGTCCCAGGCGTTCTGCTCGACATTGGCGGCCAGCTTCTTGGCGTGGTCGCGGCACTCGGCGGCGAAGTCCAGGTCCTGGCGCAGTTCCGCCACTTCGGCGAAGCGCTTCAGCACTTCGCACAGGAAGAAGGCCAGCCACACGCTCTCGCCCTTGCCATGTTCGCCGACCTTGTCCATGCCGTCGTTCCAGTCGCATGAGCCGATCAGCGGCAGGCCGTGTTCGCCGAAGCGCAGGCCGTTGCGGATCGCGCGCACGCAATGGTCGTACAGCGTGCCGTGCTCGTTGGAGCGGGTCGGCAGGTCGTAGTAGGAGTCCTCTTCCGGCTTGACCAGGCGTCCTTCCAGATACGGCGCGGTTTCATCCAGCAGCGCCATGTCGCCGGTGCCGATCACATAGCGCCAGGTGCCCAGCGGCAGCCACAGGTAATCGTCCGAGCAGTGGGTGCGCACGCCGCGATCCGACGGCGGGTGCCACCAGTGCTGCACGTCGCCTTCCAGGAACTGGTGCGCGGCGCACAGCATCAGCTGGTCGCGCAGCAGATGCGGCTGGGTGTGGATGGTCGCCATCGCGTCCTGCAGCTGGTCGCGGAAGCCGAAAGCGCCGCCGGACTGGTAGTAGCCGCTGCGCGCCCAGATGCGGCAGGCGATGGTCTGGTACATCAGCCAACCGTTGGCGATGACGTCCAGTTCCGGTTCCGGGGTCTGGATCTGCACCGCGCCCAGCGTTTCGTTCCAGTGCGCGTGCACGGCGTCGAGCGCTTCCTGCGCGGCGCCGGCGCTGCGGTGTTTCTGTACCAGGCTGCTGGCGTCCGCATTGCGGCGGCCGCCCACGCCCAGCACGAACACGATCTCGCGTTCCTGGCCCGGCAGCAGGTCGAACGGCGCCTGGATCGCGGCGCAGGCGTCCAGCCCGGCGCCGACCTTGCCCGACAGGCGCGAACGCTTGAGCGCCGCCGGCGAAGCCAGCGTGCCGTTACGGCCCAGGAACTCGGTGCGGTCGCCGCTGACGGTGCGCAGCGTGGCGTCGCAGTTGAAGAAGGCGACGCGGCCATTGAACTCGGTGTTGTACGGGTTCTTGGCGAACATCGCGCCGCTGACCGGATCGAGCTCGGTGATGATGTGCATGCCGGACTTGGAGCGCATGTCGCCCAGCACCCATTCGACGTAGCCGGTGGCCGACAGGCGGCGCGTCACCAGCGTATCGTTGCGCACCTTGATCACGGTGTACTTGATCGGCGCGTCGACCGCGACGAAGGTGGTCATCTCGGTGTAGATGCCGGCTTCGATGTGCTCGAACACGCTGTAGCCGAAGCCGTGGCGCGTGACGTAGTCGCCGCTGCCGCGCGCCGGCAAGGCCGTCGGCGACCAGAACTGGCCGCTCTGCTCATCGCGCAGGTAGAAGGCTTCGCCGCTGCCGTCGCTGACCGGGTCGTTATGCCACGGCGTCAGGCGGTATTCGTGCGCGTTCTCGTGCCAGGTGTAGGCCTGGCCGCTTTCCGAGATCACGGTGCCGAACTGCGGATTGGCCAGCACGTTGGACCACGGCGCCGGCGTGCGCTGCTCTTCGCCGGTGGTGATCACATATTCCTTGCCGTCCGGCGCGAAGCCGCCGATGCCGTTTTCCAGCATCAGCTTGCGCGCCGGCGGCGAGACCTGGCCGGCGTCGGCGTATTCGCCGCGGCCGTCCGCCATCAACGGCGGCATGCGCATCGACGGCGGGCCGGGACGCTTGATCTGCTCGGCCAGGGTGCCGCGACTGTCGCTGAGGATGGCGCGCGCCACCGATTGCAGCAGAATGCGGTCCTCGTTCGCGATCTGGTCGGCCAGGCGCACGAAGATGCCGCCCGGACGGTCGATCGCCTGCGCGTCGATGCCGGAGGCGATCAGACCCATGATCTGTTCCTGCAGCAGCTGGCGGTAGCCCGACTGATCCTCGTACCAGATCACCAGGTCGACCACCAGCCCTTTCAGGCGCCAGTAGGCGTGCGCCTGCACCATCTGGCGCGCCAGTTCAATGTTGGCCGGGTCTTTGATTTGCAGCAGCACGATCGGCAGGTCGCCGGAAATCGCGTAGGCCCACAGGCCGGACTGGCCGCGCTGATTCTTGATCAGCGTGCCGGCGTCGGCGCGCAGCGCGGCGTTCGGGTAGATGACCGAGTTGGCCAGGCGTCCGTACAGCTGGGCGTCGGCCTCGCTGGCGTTCAGCTGGCGCAGCACCACCTGGCTGTGGGTCCACGCCAGTTCGAACACGCGGTCGGCCAGGTGCTTGTCCTGGTACTTGTCGATCAGGTGCAGCGCGGCGTCGCGCTGCTCGGTCATGCCGGTGACGATGTCGACGATCGCGGTCTGGTCGGGTTGCAGCGTGATGGTGTAGCGGATCGCCACCACCGGATCGAGCACGGAACCTTCGCCGCCGCTGAGCGGGCCCTCGTCCAGCATCGCGCTCGGCGCCACCGTCGTGTTGCCACGACCGAGGAAGCGCGAGCGGTCGGTCTCGAACGAGACCGCGCCGGCCGGCGCGTCGTGCACCATCATCGAATGCATCAGCCACGGCATGACGTCGGTCTGGCCGCGCGGACGGCGGGTGCACAGGATGGCGTTTTCGTCGCGCAGGATTTCGGTCTGCACGAACAGTTTGCTGAACGCCTGGTGCGCGTTGTCGGCGGCGGCCGGCGCCATCACCACTTCGGCGAAGCTGGTCACCTCGATGGTGCGCACGCGGTCGGTCTTGTTGGTGATGCGGGTGCGGCGCAGTTCGATGTCGTCTTCTGGCGAGACCACGATTTCGGTGTACAGGTCCAGGCCCCGGTCGGAGCGGCGGAATTCGGCGCGGCCTTCGGAGAAGATCACTTCATGCTTGCGCGGATCGACCAGAGTCGGTTGATAGGTGGTGGACCAGAACTCGCCGTCCTCCATGTCGCGCACGTAGCAGAAGTTGCCCCAGTTGTCGCGGGTGCTGTCTTCGCGCCAGCGAGTCACGGCCAGGTCCTTCCAGCGGCTGTAGCTGCCGCCGGCGTTGGTGACCATGACGTGATAGCGGCCGTTGGACAGCAGCTGGGTTTCCGGCACCGGGGTCGAATGCTGGGTCAGGATCCGCATCGGCATCGATTGCTCCGGCACCGTGCTGCGGATCGCCGCCAGCTCGGTGGTGTTGGAGTAGAAGGCGCCCACCTGCGGGCTGCGTTCCTGCAGCACCAGCAAGGTCGATTGCAGCAGCGGATCGGATTCGAAGCGGCGCTGCATCGGCCGGTCGTGCAGCAGGTAGCTCAGGGCCAGCAGCCCCATGCCCTGGTGGTGGACCATGAAGGAACGGATGATGGCAGCGGTCTGTCCGCGCGGCAGACGCGATGGCGTGTAGTCGATCGCTTCGAAGAAGCCGTAGCGGCCCATGTAGCCCAGCTCCGCCATCTTCTGCAGGTTGACGCAGGAGGCTTCCGGCTGCACCATCAGTCCCATCATCGAGGCGTACGGCGCGATCACCAGATCGTCGGCCAGGCCGCGCTTCAGGCCCAGGCCAGGCACGCCGAAGGCGCGGTACTGGTAATTCAGGCTGGCGTCGACGGTGTTGTAGCCGGACTCGGAAATCCCCCACGGCACGTTGTGGCGCTTGCCGTAGTCGATCTGCGCGTCGATCACCGCGTGGTAGGTCTGGTCGAGCAAGGTGCTCGGATAGTTCGGCATCACCAGCAGCGGCATCAGGTACTCGAACATCGAGCCGCTCCAGGACAGCAGCACCGGCTTGCCGGCGACGATGCACAGCTGGCGGCCCAGCGCGAACCAGTGCTCCTGCGGCAGCTGGCCCTGGGCGATGGCGACGAAGCTGGCGAGGCGCACTTCGGATGCCAGCAGATCATAGTAGCTGGCGTCGAGACGACGCTCGCTGACGTTGTAGCCGATCGCCAGCAGGCTGGTGGTGCTGTTGTACAGGAAGCCGTATTCCATTTGCGCGAACGAACAGGCGCGTTGCGCCAGTTCGGCCAGCGCGCGCATGCGGTCGTGCGCGGCGGCGCTGCCTTGTTCGAACAGCTGCGCCAGTTGCTGCTGGCGTTCGCGTTCGGCCGGGGCCAGGTCGGTGACCGGGATCGCGGCGGTGGCGTGCGCCAGGCCGGCCAGCTCGCGCAGGGTCGGCATGCGCGAGACGGCGGTGTCGAACACCGCGTCGGTGGGCAGCGTGGCCCATGGCGTCAGCAGCGTCAGCTCGTCCAGCGCGGCGCGGCATTGCAGCAGCAGCGAGGCGCCCCACATCGCGGCGGCTTCGCCGTGCGCGTCGGCGTGCGACTGGAACGCTTCGACGGCGGCGCACATGCGCGCCAGCCACAGATACAGTTGCTGCACGTTGGACGCGTCCGGCGCGGGCGACAACAGCGCCATCACGGCGTTGATGTCGTGCGTATCGCCGCCGGCGTCGGCACCCTCGTCCGGCTCGGACTGCGCCGGATCGGAGGCGCCGCCACCGGTCTGCGGCGCTTGCGCCGGAGTCGTGCCGCTCATGGTTTCCTGCAGCACGCGCAGCGTGGCGGCGATGCCGTCGACGATCTGCGGGCCGAGCACCGGCTGGTCGTACAGGCCGGTCAGGCCGGGCTGCAATGTCAGCAGGTGGCCGGCCAGGTTGCCGCTGTCGACGGTCGAGATGTAGATCGGGTGCAGCGGCTTGAGGCTCTGCGTGTCGTACCAGTTGTAGAAGTGACCTTGATGGCGTTCCAGCTTGTCCATCGTGGACATGGTCTGGTCGGTGCGCGCGATCAGCTGCGCCACCGTGATGTAGCCGAAGTCGGTCGCGCTCAGGTTGGCCAGCAGCGCCATGCCGATATTGGTCGGCGAGGTGCGGTGCGCGATCACCTGCGCAGGGTGTTCCTGCATATTATCCGGCGGCAGCCAGTTGTCTTCCGGGCCGACGAAGCGGTCGAAATAGGCCCAGGTGCGGCGTGCCAGCTTGTGCAGGAACTGATTCTGTTCCGGCGTCAGTTCGGCGTGCTTGCGGTGGATCGGACGGCTGATCCAGTCGGCCACCGCCGGCGCCACCAACCACGCCAGCAGGAACAGCGAGGCCGGGGCCAGGCTGGCGGGGCGCCATCCCAGCAATGCGCCGCCGACGAACAGCGCCAGCACCGGCGATGCCCACATGGTGCGCCAGACGCCAGCGGTGCCGGCGGCCACGCGCGCCAGTCCGGAGGCGCGCCATTCCAGCAGATGGCGATGCGAGACCGTCATGCGCCAGATGCTGCGCAGGATCGCGTCCAGGCTGAAGTAGGCCTCGTACGGCAGGAACACCAGCATCAGGATGGCGTGCGAGAACTGCACGCCGGCGCGGCGCATCGAGGCGCGCAGGTGCTGGCTCCACAGTGTGTCTTCGGGACGGCGGAACAGGTCGTGCAGCATGCTGACCAGCGGCTGGGTGAAGATCACGGCCAGCACGGCGCCGGTCCACATCCACGGATCCGGCAGCCAGCGCCACGCGGTGATCAGCGACAGCACCAGCGCCGGCGCGGTCAGGCTGCGGCGCAGATTGTCGAACAGCTTCCAGCGCGACAGCAGCGACAGCGGATTGCGTTCGCGCTTGCCGCTGCCGTTGGGCACGCGGCCGAACAGCCACGAGATCAACTGCCAGTCGCCGCGGATCCAGCGCTGGCGGCGGCTGACGTCGTCGCTGTAGCGGGCCGGATATTCTTCATACAGTTGCGCGTCGCTCAGCAGGCCGGCGCGCAGGTAGCAGCCTTCCAGCAGATCGTGGCTGAGGATCTGGTTTTCCGGCAAACGGTGGCCCAGCACTTGCTCGAACACGTCGACATCGTAGATGCCCTTGCCGATGAAGGAGCCTTCGAGGAACACGTCCTGGTACACGTCGGAGACGGTGCGGGTGTAGGGATCGATGCCCGGCTCGCCGCCGCACATTTTTTCGTAGCGCGAAGCGTTCTCGCTCGGCAGGCTGACCGCGACGCGCGGTTGCAGGATGCCGTAGCCTTCGACCACGCGGCCGCGCGCGGTATCGATGCGGGCACGGTTGAGCGGATGCTGCATGGTGGCGATGAACTGCGCCGCCGCGTCGCGCGGCAGCTGGGTGTCGGTGTCGAGCGTGATGACGTAGCGGATGCTCTCCAGCTGCGTGGTGTCGCCCACGATCAGCGAGAACTTGTCGCGCGCGCCGCCGCGCAGGAAGCGGTTCAGGTCCTCCAGCTTGCCGCGCTTGCGTTCATAGCCCATCCACACGCCTTCCTGCGGATTCCACAGGCGCGGGCGGTGCAGCAGCAGGAACGGCGTGGCCGGATCGCCGTTCGGATGCATGGCGTATTTGCGGTTCAGGTCTTCGATGCAGCGCTGCATCTGTTCCAGCAGCGGCGCGTCGCCGATCAGGCTTTCGGCGGCGGCGTCGGCGAAGTCGGTCAGCAGACCGAACACCAGGTTGGGATCGCGGTTGGCCAGGAAGCGCACTTCCAGCTGTTCGCACAGTTCCTCGATATTCTCCTTGCTGTAGGCGAGCGTCGGCACCACCACCAGCGAGCGGGCGTCGGTCGGGATGCCTTCCTTGTAATCCATGCGCGGCAGCGGGTGCGGACGCGTGACCAGCGTCGCGACCCAGTTCACCAGGCTCAGCGCCAGCTGGCTGCTGCCCAGCAGCGCCAACACGCCCAGCGCCGCCAATTCGATCTTGTTGGCGCCGTGCGCCGCGCCGCGTTCCAGCAGCAGCGCGGTCGAGACCAGCGCGAAGGCGGCGATGGCGCCGAGATAGGAAGTCAGCGGCGAGGCGCTCGATGTCTGCTGCAAGGCCTCCAGCCATGGACGGCGCATGCCGGCCTGTTTTTCCAGCGCGGCCAGGCCGCCGCCGATCAGGTAGAAGCCAACGTGGCCGTGGCGCTTGTCGCCGCCTTCGTAGTGCGCCTGCGCCAGCTGCAAGGTCTGCTGCGCCACTTCCACTTCGCTGAACCGCGAGCGCTTGGCGATCTTCTCGATCGCGTGGCGGTAGTTGTCGCGGGTGGCGAAGTCCATCTGGCCGTAGACGCCGGATGGGTCCTGGCGCAGCGTCTGCTCGACCACGCTCATCGACTCGACGAACTCCTGCCAGTCCATGGTGCCGAGGAAGCGCAGGCTGCCGATGCTGTTGGCGATCGAGACCTGCTCGGTCGCCTGTTGCTGGATCTCGGCCTGGATCTGCTGTTCGATGGTCTGGCCGGTTTCGGCCAGGCGGTGGGTGATCCACGACAAGGCCAAGGTCAGCGCCGGGCTTTGTCCTTGCAGGCGCCGCGCCAGTTCGGCCACGAAGGCGCTGGTGATCGGCGGATTGGAGCGGGCCATGTCGGCCACCATCAGAATCAGGCCGCTCGGGTTTTTCTCCGCGACGTCGGTCATCTGGTCGGCCCAGGTGTTGGCCAGGTCGCGGTGGATGCGGTTGTCGGCCACGCGCGCGGCGACGCGGCGCAGGTTCTCGATCAGCGCGAGGCGCAGCATGATCGGGATCGCCCACAGCTCGCCGAGCTTGAGCGTCGCCACTTCCTGGTAGGCGTCGACGAAGCGGCACAGCGATTCGGGATCGACGCGGCCATCGCCGTGCGAAATGATTTCCAGCGCGATCTTGTAGACGCGCGGCGTGCCTTCGGGCGCGCCCTTGCCCAGGCGCGGCAATTCCTTGCTGTAGTTCTTCGGTAAGTGACGACGGGCAATGCGGATCTGCTCTTCGATCAAATAGAAATTATCCAGCAGCCACTCGGAGGCGGGCGTGATCTGGCGGCCGGCCTTGACGGCGGCGGTGAGTTCGTCGCAGGTGGAGTCGATGACGGCGGCGTTTTCGGCCAGCCGGGACAGCAGGCGGTCGCGGCCGCCCCGCTTGCTCAGTTCATGGTGTGCGGCGAGCGTCTTGCCGTGCGCGGCCATCTGCGCCGCGCTGAATAATTCAGCGCGCAGCGGCAGGTCTTCGTCATCTTCATCGGATAACAATGCGCCGGCGGGGGATTCGCGGAAGCCGAGGGAAATATCCGGCAATAGGGGATTGGACTTGGTCAACTTGAGCCTCGCTTCGATTCTGCGAATGGGAAATTATGTGCCAAGGCATCGTACGGGGGCGCACGCCACGCGACTGTACGGTGACGAACATATGGAGGAGTGGATGAAAAAAAGGCCGCTGCTGCGGCCTTGGAACTTTGCGGTGATGACGGTCAGGCCGCGAGCGGCAGCGGTGCCAGCGCGAGGCCGCCGGTCAGACTGTAGGCTTGGGGATGGCCGAGGCGGCGCAGGCATTGTGCGGCCTTGACGCTGCGGTTGCCGCTACGACAGAAGAACACCAGCGGCGCCGGCTCGCCGCGCAGCCATTCGGCGGCGTACTCGGCCAGACGGTTCAGCGGCACGCTTTGCGCCACACGGCCGGCCGGTCCGGGCGTGATCGTGGCGGCGAACTCGTAGGGCTCGCGCACGTCGATCAGCACCGCGTCCGGATGCGCTTGCAGGAAGGCGTCCAGCCCGGCGCCATCGAGTTGCAGCTCGGCGGACGGCGTCGCGGCCGCTTGCGTCGTCAGGCTGGTGCAGAACTGGTTGTGCTCGTCGCGCGTCGGACACAGCAGCGTTTGCTCGGCGCCGACCGCGCCCAGCGCTTGCCGCGCCGGCCGCGCGCTGAAGGCGAAGCGCACCGAGGCGGCCGGCAGGCGCTCGCCGTCCGCCGCGCCCAGCAGGTAGGCGCGCAATTCGTCTCCGGCGCCGCAGGCCATGTTGGCCAACACTTGCGTACCGATCCGGATCGCGCCGACGCTGGCGCCGTTTTCCAGCGTCACGGTCGTGCCGCCGGCGGGCCAACCGTACTCGTCCGCTTGCGCGTGGCGGTCGAAGTGACGGCCCAGCGCGTCGATCAACATGGTGCGGCCGGCGTTGGGCAAGGTGCTGACAATGGCCAGCACCTGGTAGTTCTGGCAGCGCACATAGGATTCGATGCGCGCGGTCACGTCCGGCAGCGGATCGATGACGATGCAGCTGCGGCTGGCCGCGTCCAGCACCATCCAGCTGCAGGCGCCCTCGACGCCCAGTTGCACCAGGCCGTCGTGCGGCACGGCGGTGCGTTCCGACGGAATCAGGCAGCTGGCGCGCAGCGCGGCGCCGCAGCGCTCGATGCGGGCGCAGGCGGCGGCGATGGTGGCTTCGTCGGCCAGCGGCCCGAAGGACATGCGGATCGCGCCGGCGCTGCGCCACAGCGGCAGGCCCATCGCGTCCAGCACGTAGCTCGGCGCGGCCTTGGCCGACGAGCAGGCGCTGCCGGCGCTGACGCGCACCTGGGCGGCGTCGAACACATCCACCAGTTCGCGGCTCGACAGGCCGGGCACGGAAAAGTTCAGCGTGGTCGGCAGCGACTTGTCGAAGGGATGGTTGAAGACGACGCCGGGCAAGGCGGCGCGCAGGCTGTCGGCCAGGCGCGCGCGGAAGCCGCACAGCTCGCCTTCGCTGCGGAAGGTGTCGCCCCGCTCCAGCGCGGCCAGCACCGCGCCCAGCGCGGCGATGCCGGCCATGTTCTCGGTGCCGGAGCGCTGCGCGCTTTCCTGGCCGCCACCCATGATCAGCGGCGTGAACGGCGCGCCGGCGCGCACGTACAACATGCCGATGCCTTTCGGCGCGTACAGCTTATGCCCGGAGAACGGCGCGTAATCGATGCGGGTGGACGCCAGTTGCAGCTCCAGCTTGCCCAGCGCCTGCACGCAATCGACCATCCAGTAGGCGCGGCTGCCGGTGTCGCCCAGCACGGCGGCGATGCCGTCGAGGTCGGTGACGACGCCGGTTTCGTTGTTTGCCGCCATGGTGCAAACCAGCGCGGCCTGGCCGGCCAGCTGGCGCAGTGCCGCCAGGTCATGCGCGCCGTCGCCGTCGACCGGCAACTTGTGCAGCGTCAGGTTCAGGCCCAGCAGCCGGTTCCAGTGCGCCAGGCTTTCCGGCACCGCCTTGTGCTCGGTGGCGCCATAGACCAGCAGATCGCCGATGGCCTCGCCCTTGTCCTGGCGCTCGCGCAAGCCGATCAGCGCCGACAGCACCGAGGTCTGGATGCCTTCGGTGGCGCCGCTGTTGAACATCAGGCGGCCCTCGCCCACGCCCAGCAGACGTACGGCGCAGGCGCGCGCCTCGTCGAGGATGGCCTTGGCCTTGAGTCCGGCGCCGTGGGTGCTGCTGGGATTGCCGAAGCGGCGTCCCATGGTGTCGAGGGCGGCGTCGATGGCGGCGGGGAGGACGGCGCTGGTGGCGTTGCCGTCGAGGTAGATTTCGGTGGTCATGATGGCGGTTGCTGGTTGGATGCATACAGCTTACGCACTTATGCCGAAATATACGTACTAAAATCCTCCGCCCACGCACTAGTTGTAGATGTTTTATACCTCCAATGGTAAATTAGTAGGATGAATCCACTTGACCGTTATGACTACGCCATTCTTTCCGCGCTTCAGGCCGACGGCACGCTGTCGATCGCCCAGCTCAGCGAGCGGGTCGGGCTGTCCAACACGCCCTGCTGGAAGCGGGTTCGACGCCTGGAGGAGGAAGGCTATATCGAGAGCCGCGTGGCCATCATCAACCGCCGCAAGGTCGGCCTGCCGGTGACGGTGTTCGTCAGCGTGCGCACCACCTCGCACGACGAGAAATGGTTCGCCCGCTTCGCAGCCGCAGTGGCGGCGCTGCCGGAAGTGCAGGAATTTCATCGCATGAGCGGCGACGTCGATTATCTTTTGAAGGTGGTTACAAGCGATATCGAAGGATATGACCGCTTTTACAAAAAGTTGATCAAGTCTGTGCAGCTCAGCGGGGTCTCCTCGGCGTTTTCGATGGAACAGATCAAGATCACCACGTCCCTGCCGCTGGAGTTGGTTTCGCACCAATAGGGTGCGCAAGCGCGCTGAGCATGGGATAATGTGCCATTCCTAATACCTCATTTACCCCATGCGCGCCTTCCTCGAACGCTGGCTGCCCAGCCCCACCACCGCCAGCCGGCGCGAACAGCTGCGGGCCGCCGCCGGCGCGCTGTGCGGCCTGCTGATCACCGCCCTGCTCAGTCACTTCCTGTTGCCGCCGGGCGCCGCCATCTACATGGTTGCGCCGATGGGCGCTTCCGCCGTGCTGCTGTTCGCGCTGCCGGCCAGTCCGTTGGCCCAGCCGTGGTCGGCCATCGGCGGCAACGTCGTCAGCGGCCTGGTCGGTGTGGCCTGCGTGCGCTGGTGCGGCGACGCCCTGTCCTTGCCGCTGCTGGGCGCGCTGGCGACCGGCCTGGCGATCGCCGCCATGTTCGTCACCCGCTGCCTGCATCCACCCGGCGGCGCGATGGCGCTGACCACGGTGATCGGCGGACCGGTGGTGCACGCGGCGGGCTTCGGTTTCGTGCTGAGCACGGTGCTGGTCAATACCGTGGTGCTGGTCGCGATGGCGATCCTGTACAACAACCTGACCGGGCGGCGCTATCCGCACACGCAGCAAGCGGCGCATCCCAATCCGCACGGCACCGCCGACAAGGTGCCGACGGTGCGGCTGGGCTTCCGCCCGGAAGATCTCGACGCGGTGCTGAAGCAGCACAACCAGGTGCTGGACATCAGCCGCGACGATCTGGAATCGCTGTTCATGCAGACCGAGCAGCGCGCCTACCAGCGCCGCTTCGGCATCATCCACTGCGCCGACATCATGTCGCGCGACATCGTCAGCGCGGAGTTCGGCACCAGCCTGGAGGAAGCGTGGCAGCAGCTGCGCTCGCACCGCTTGACGGCGCTGCCGGTGCTCAACCGCGCGCGCCGCGTGATCGGCATCGTCACCCAAAGCGATTTCCTGGAGCACGGCGGCCTCGACGACTACAGCGGCATCCGCCAGCAACTGCACCGCTTCCTGCGCAAAACCGGCGTCAGTCACAGCGAAAAAGCCGAAGTTGTCGGCCAGATCATGACCCAGCATCCGAGCACCGCGCGGGTCGATACGCCGATCGTCGACGTGGTGCCGCTGATGGCGGATTCCGGTTTCCATCACATCCTGATCGTCGACGAAGAGCAGCGATTTGCCGGCATCATCACCCAGTCCGATCTGGTGGCGGCGCTGTACGAGAGCCGTTTCGCCGAAGCGGCGGCTTGATACAAAATTCTTTCCCGGCCGGCGCGCTATGCCTTATGCTTAGCGCCGCTTGATTCCAATCATATAAACCGGGAAACAAATATGAAGCATCCAATTCGTCTGGCCGCCGTGGTCGCCGCCCTCACGCTGGCGTTCGCCGCCGCTCCCCACAGCATCGCCGCAACGGCGGCCACCGTTGCGCCGCAAACCAGCGCGGCGCCGGCGCACAAGGCGCTGCTGGCCCTGGCCGACCAATACTACGACGCCGCCGCCCGCTTCGAGCCGATCGGCGCCACCGAGAACGGCGACAACCGCTTCGACGACCAGCTGGGCATGAGTATCGCGCCGGCCAAGCGCGCCGCGCAATTCAAGCTGTATCGCCAGTTCGCGGCGCGCCTGAACACCATCAAGCGCGAGCAGCTCGACAACGGCGACCGCATCAACTACGACATCCTCGGCTACGAGCTGAAAGGCTTGCTGGCGATGGAGCGCTTCCCCGAGCACCTGTTGCCGATCAACCAGATGGACAGCGTGCCGGTCAGCCTGGCGAACTACGCCGGCGGCGAAGCCTCGCAACCGATCGGCACCGTCAAAGAATACGACGCCTACCTGAGCCGCGTGACGCAACTGCCGGCCTGGATCGACCAGGCCATCTTCAATATGCGCGAAGGCATGAAGAAAGGCATCACGCAGCCGAAGGCGATCATGATTTCCGGCCTGCCGGCGTTCCAGAAGCTGGTCAGCGCCACGCCGGAAAGCAATATCTTCTACACCCCGATCACCAAGCTGCCGGCATCCTTCTCCGACGCCGACAAGCAGCGCCTGACCGCCGCCTACCGCAAGACCGTGGCCGACAAGGTGATGCCGGCGCTGGCCCGCCTGGCGACCTTCGTCGAAAAGGAATATATCCCGGCCTGCCGCGCCTCGACCGGCCTCGGCGCGCTGCCGGACGGCGCCGCCTGGTATCAGGCGCGTGTCGCCAACGCGACGACGACGTCGCTCAAACCCGACGAAATCCACGCCATCGGCTTGAAGGAAGTGGCGCGCATCCAGGCCCAGTTCGAAGTGCTGGGTCCGAAGCTGGGCTACACCGGTCCCGCCGCCGGCCTGCCGGTCTGGGTCGCCGCGCAGCCGAAGTTCTATCCGTTCAAGACGGAAGAGGAAGTGCAGGCGGTCTACCACAAGCTCAACGACGTGCTCGACACCAAGCTGCCGTTGATGTTCACGCTGCAGCCGAAGGCCAAGCTGGACCTGCGCCTGGAACCTGAACTGAGCCGCGCCACCGCTTCCGACCACTACACCGCGCCGGCCGGCGATGGTTCGCGTCCGGGCGTGTTCTGGTCGGTGGTCAACGATCCGACCAAGTACGGCAGCACCGGCATGACCACGCTGTTCCTGCACGAAGGCAAGCCGGGCCACCACTTCCACATCGCGCTGATGCAGGAGCTGAACCTGCCGGACTTCCGCAAGTTCGGCGGCAACAACGCCTACACCGAAGGCTGGGCGCTGTATTCGGAAACGCTGGGCAAGGAAATGGGCTTGTTCGACGATCCGGCGCAGTTCTTCGGCCACCTGAACGACGAGCTGCTGCGCGCCACCCGCCTGGTGGTCGACACCGGCATGCACGCGCAAGGCTGGACCCGCGAGCAAAGCATCAAGTACATGAGCGATACGCTGGGCTACGACGTGGTGGCCAAGAGCGAGACCGAGCGCTACATGGCGTGGCCGGGCCAGGCGCTGGGCTACAAGATCGGTTCGCTGAAAATCGTCGAGCTGCGCGAGCGCGCCGCCAAGGCGCTGGGCGACAAGTTCAGCCTGCCGAAATTCCATGCGGTGGTGTTGGGCGACGGCACCTTGCCGCTGGCCCTGCTGGAAGAAAAAGTCGATCGCTGGATCGCGTCGCAGCAGTAATGCCAAAAAGCGGGTCGCCGTTTGATGCGACCCGCCCTCCTTTATTTAGCGTAACGTTTGATACGCTTGATCACCAGCTCCGGCAAGGCCGAAATCTGTTTCGCATGGTTGGCGAACACGATCTGCTGACGCCCCACCGAAACTGGCTTGCCATCGGCGAAGAAGCGGAACTCCAGCCAAAACGAGCACTTCTTCACGTCAAACGCGTTCAGTTCGCAATGGATCTCCTGGAACGGGAAAGTCTCCTGCAAATAATCCTGCTCCGCGTGCTTGGTGATGAATACCCCCTCGTTCTGCAGCATGTCGCGCGAGATGCAATCGAAGAACCACTTCTCACGGCAAATGCCCTGCCACTCGAAGTAGCGCGCAAAGTAGGTATTGCCGTAGGCATTCGAATCCTTCAGATAAATCGTCAGGGCATGGGTGAACGTCTGCCTGGCGTTGGCGGCCGCGGCGGCGTTGATTTCGGACATTTCTACTTCGGTAGCGTGCAGCAACATGAGATTTCCCCTTTAATGGTGAGTGGATGCCCGGAAGTCGGGCCCAGTCACTAGAACGGGTTTGAATCGCCATCATTTGATCTGGCGCAAAGGCAGCCGCGATATACAAGCGGGGCGCGCCGACAAGCGCAATACTTGGCAATTATCCAACCCCATGAGAACAGTCCATGCACTCGCTCCTGCCGGCCGTGGTCTCCCTGCTTTTCCTGTGCTACGGCGCCTACGTGCTGCATTCGCGCGGGGTCAGCCGCATCAGCCTGACATTCTTCATGTTGTGCGTCACCACGTTTTGCTGGCAGTTCACCTGGGCCGTGCTGTTCCAGACCGAGGACGAGCATGAGGCGCGGTCGCTGGCCAAGCTCGGCTATCTGCTGATCCTGTTCCTGCCGACCACCCTGTACCACTTCATCGCCGAGCTGACGGCCCAGCGCGGCGAGCGGCGCTGGGTGGAGCTGTCCTACCTCGTGGCGGGTTTGCTGGGCGTAATCCTGGTGAGCAGCGACTGGATGGTCGCGGGCGTGTATGCCTATTTCTTCGGCTTCTACCCCAAGGCGGGGCCGCTGCACCCGCTGCACCTGGCACAGACCGGGCTGGTGGTCGGACGCGGGCTGTGGCTGCTGTACCGGCGCCAGGCGCAGGCGGTGTCGACCGAGAAGACGCGGCTGCGCTACTGTCTGGTCAGCCTGCTGATCTATTTTTTCGCGTCGGTCGATTACCTGTGCAACTACGGGGTGCAGTTCTATCCGCCGGGTGTGTTGTTCGTCGCGACCAGCCTCGGCCTGATCGCGCAGGCGATGGTGCGCCACAACCTGCTGGCCGATCCGATGGAGGTGGCCGCCACCATCGCCCACGAAATGCGCACGCCGCTGGCGACGATCCGCAACCAGTCGCGGATACTGGCGAAGTGCCTGCCGGACTTGTTGGCCGGCTATCAGAGCGCGGTCGAGCACCGCCACATCGACGCGGTATTGCCGGCGGCGCAACTGGATTACCTCAGCAAGCTGAGCCACTACATCGAGGCGGAGATCAGCCGTTCCAATTTCATTGTCGACATGATGCTGGCTTCGGCGCGCGCCGGGGCGCTGAGTCGCAGTGATTTTTCCAATCATTCGATCAAGAAATGCGTCGATGAAGCGCTGGCCAGTTATCCGTTTGAAAGCTCGATGCGCGACAAGGTGGTGGTGCGGGGCGGCGAGGATTTCACCTTTTTCGGTTCCGATGTGCTGCTGGTATATGTTTTATACAATCTGTTCAAGAACGCGCTGCATGCGATCAAGTCCGCCGGACAAGGTGAATTGGAGATTGAATTCTTTACCAGCGGCACCCATAAACAATTGCTCGTGACCGACACCGGCTCCGGCATCCCAAGCGATGTGTTGCCGCATGTATTCGAACCGTTTTATAGCACGCGCCATCATGGCGGCGGCACCGGAATGGGATTGGCATTTTGCCGACGGGTGATTACCGCGTTCGGCGGCCAGATTCATTGCGAATCGCTGGCCGGTAAATATACGCGCTTTTCATTATCGTTTCCGCTTAAACCGCAGATACCGATATGGGTCGGCGCGGCGATGGAATAGTTATTCGCTGAGCTGGTTATATTCTTCGCCGCTGACCTTTTCCAGATCGGTTTCGTCGCCCAAGACGTAAATCTTTTGTTCGCGGATTACCTGGAGAATAAACGGCTGCTGTTCGCGCAGGCGGCGCTTAAAGTCGGGAATCGAATATAAGTTGGGATTGATTTTACGACGCAATAAACGCTCGGCCACCGGCAGGCGGGATAACAATTCGCCGTAGCTGGTGTTATCGCCGATCAGCAGCAATTCAACCGCCGTATCCATGCCCTCCTGCTCCTTGGCGGTGGCGCCATAAACGAAGGCCACGTTCAACACGTGTTGCAACGGCGCCAGCGCGGAATTCAACACGCTGACCAGGCCGAAGGTCTTTTTCACCAGCCCGCTCAATTCGCCGAAGACGATGCAGTCCTTGTTTGGCTTGAAGCGCCGCACATTGCCGATGCGCTCAGAGGTGATCACACCGGACTCATGCAGCCGCTTCAGCTCGCGCTGGGCCGAGGCGCTGCCCAGGCCGGTCAGGCGCATGATCTCATTCAAGTGGAAGCCTTGATTGACGCGTACAAATAGCAAGCCCAGCAGTTTTTGCTGGGCGGGGGTGAAGAGGGCTTGAGCGATCATGAGCCAAATCTTAGCATGAACGAACTATTTGCTGGCACCTAAACCGCCGGCAATTTATACCCACCCAGCGCGGGCGCCGCATGCGATTTAACCAGGCGAAATAAAAAAAACGGCACCCGAAGGTGCCGTTTTGTTTTGCGTAGTATTAACGCTATTACGCTTCGTCGCCGTGTGGTGCGACCGTTTCGATTGCTTCCACATCGCCGCCGGACATCGAGGCTTTCTCGGCCTGCAGCAGAGCTTGACGCTCTTCCACTTCCCACGCTTCTTTTTCTTTGCGTGCGCGGTGGAATGCCAGACCGGTACCGCCTGGAATCAGACGACCAACGATGACGTTTTCTTTCAGACCGCGCAGACCATCGCGCTTGCCCATGATCGCGGCTTCGGTCAGAACGCGGGTGGTTTCCTGGAACGATGCGGCCGAGATAAACGAATCGGTCGACAGCGATGCCTTGGTAATACCCAGCAGAACGTTTTCATAGGTTGCCGGAATCTTGTTCTCCGCATCCATACGATCGTTCTCGTCCAGCAGTTCCGAACGCTCGACCTGCTCGCCAACGATATAGTTGGTGTCGCCGGCATTCACGATCTGAACACGACGCAGCATCTGACGCACAATCACTTCGATGTGCTTGTCGTTAATCTTCACGCCCTGCAGACGGTACACGTCTTGCACTTCGTCAACGATATAACGCGCCAGCGCTTCGATACCCAGCAGACGCAGAATGTCTTGCGGATCGGCAGGACCGTCGACAATCATCTCGCCCTTGTTCACCACCTGGCCGTCGTGCACCAGCACTTGCTTGTCCTTGGTGATCAGGAACTCATGCTTGTTGCCGTCCATGTCGGTGATTTCCAGACGCTGCTTACCTTTGGTCTCTTTACCAAACGCGACAGTACCGGTGACTTCCGCCAGCATGCCCGCGTCTTTCGGCGAACGTGCTTCGAACAGCTCGGCAACGCGCGGCAGACCACCGGTAATATCGCGAGTCTTCTGCGATTCGGTCGGGATACGCGCCAGCACTTCGCCGACGGACACGCCCTGGCCATCCTTCACCATGATCAGCGCGCCGACCTGGAAGCCGATCGCCACCGAATGCTCGGTACCGGCGATCTTGACTTCTTCGTTGGCGTCGTTCAGCAGCTTGACCTGCGGACGCATGGTCTTGGTCAGCGAACCGCGACGCTTCGCATCGATCACGACCAGGGTCGACAGACCGGTCACTTCGTCCACTTGACGGGCAACGGTCACGCCTTCTTCGACGTTCTCGAAACGCACCACACCAGCGTACTCGGTGATGATCGGACGGGTCAGCGGATCCCAGGTCGCCAGGGCCGTACCGGCCTTGATGACCAGACCGTCTTTGACGATCAGGGTCGCGCCGTACGGCACCTTGTGACGCTCGCGCTCACGGCCGTGGTCGTCGGTGATCAGCACTTCGCCCGAACGGGAAATGACGATTTGCGCGCCCTTGCCGTTGGTGACGTAACGCATGGTCGAGGTGAAACGGATGGTACCGTTCGACTTCGCTTCCACCGACGAGGCAACCGCCGCACGCGACGCCGCACCACCGATGTGGAAGGTACGCATGGTCAGCTGGGTACCTGGTTCGCCGATCGACTGCGCAGCGACCACACCGACGGCTTCGCCGGCGTTGACCAGCATGCCACGGCCCAGATCGCGACCGTAGCACTTGGCGCACAGGCCGAAGCGCGTGTCGCAAGTCAGCGGAGTACGTACCTTGACTTCGTCGATCGACAGACGCTCGATCTCTTCGACCATGTCCTCGTCCATCAGCGTGCCGGCTTCGTACAGCGTGGCCTGGGTCTCTGGATTGACGACGTCGTTGACCACCACGCGGCCGAGGATACGGTCGCGCAGCGCTTCGATGACTTCACCACCCTCGACCATCGCCTTCATCAGCGTGCCGTTGGTCGTGCCGCAATCATCTTCGATCACGACCAGATCCTGGGTCACGTCGACCAGACGACGGGTCAGGTAACCCGAGTTCGCGGTTTTCAGTGCCGTATCCGCCAGACCTTTACGAGCGCCGTGGGTCGAGATGAAGTACTGCAACACGTTCAGGCCTTCGCGGAAGTTCGCGGTAATCGGCGTTTCGATAATCGAACCATCCGGTTTCGCCATCAGACCACGCATACCAGCCAGCTGGCGAATCTGCGCCGCGGAACCGCGCGCGCCGGAGTCGGCCATCATGTAAATCGCGTTGAAGGACTCCTGGGTGGACTTGGTGCCGTCACGTTTGATGACGTCTTCCACTTTCAGCTGGTCCATCATGGCCTTGCCGACTTCATCCGAGGTTTTGCCCCAGATGTCGACCACTTTGTTGTAACGCTCGCCGGCGGTGACCAGACCCGAAGCGTACTGCTGCTCGATCTGTTTGACTTCGGATTCCGCAGCCGAAATCAGGGTCACTTTTTGTGGCGGTACCAGCATGTCGTCCACGCAGATCGAAATACCGGCGCGGGTCGCCAGGCGGAAGCCCGACTGCATCAGCTGGTCGGCGAAGACCACGGTGGCGCGCAGGCCGCACTTGCGGAACGACGTGTTGATCAGCTTGGAAATTTCTTTCTTTTTCAGCGCGCGGTTCAGCACCGAGAAAGGCAGACCTTTCGGCAGGATTTCCGACAGGATGGCGCGGCCGATCGTGGTCTCGTAACGGGTCACGGTACGGACGAATTCGCCGGTCACTGGATCCTTCGGATGCTCGACGATACGCACGGTGATGCGGGTCGTCAGTTCCACTTCCTTGTTGTCGTAGGCGCGAATGACTTCCGACACGTCCTGGAACAGCATGCCTTCGTTTTTCGCGTTGATCGCTTCGCGGGTCGCGTAGTACAGACCCAGCACGATATCCTGCGACGGAACGATCGACGGTTCGCCGTTCGACGGGAACAGGATGTTGTTCGAAGCCAGCATCAGCGTGCGGGCTTCCATCTGTGCTTCGATCGACAGTGGAACGTGGACCGCCATCTGGTCACCGTCGAAGTCGGCGTTGAATGCGGCGCAGACCAGTGGGTGCAGTTGGATCGCCTTGCCTTCAATCAGGACCGGCTCAAAAGCCTGGATGCCCAGACGGTGCAGCGTCGGCGCACGGTTCAGCATGATCGGGTGTTCGCGGATCACGTCTTCCAGGATGTCCCAGACGACCGGCTCCTGGATCTCGACCAGCTTCTTAGCCGCCTTGATCGTGGTGGCCAGGCCCATCAGTTCCAGCTTGTTGAAGATGAATGGCTTGAACAGTTCCAAGGCCATCAGCTTCGGCAGACCGCACTGGTGCAGTTTCAGTTGCGGGCCCACGACGATGACCGAACGACCGGAGTAATCGACGCGTTTGCCCAGCAAGTTTTGACGGAAACGGCCGCCCTTACCTTTGATCATCTCAGCCAGCGATTTCAGCGGACGCTTGTTGGCGCCGGTCATCGCTTTGCCGCGACGGCCGTTGTCCAGCAGCGAATCGACCGCTTCCTGCAGCATGCGCTTTTCGTTGCGCGTGATGATCTCTGGAGCGCGCAGCTCCATCAGGCGTTTCAGACGGTTGTTACGGTTGATGACGCGGCGATACAGATCGTTCAGATCCGAGGTCGCGAAACGGCCACCGTCCAGCGGTACCAGCGGACGCAGTTCCGGCGGCAGCACCGGCAGCACTTCCATGATCATCCACTCAGGCTTGATGCCCGAACGCTGGAACGCTTCCAGCACTTTCAGGCGCTTGGCGTATTTCTTGATCTTGGCTTCGGACTTCGATTCCTTCAGTTCCACGCGCAGGGTCTCGGCATCGCGGTGGATGTCGATCGAGCGCAGCAGTTCACGGATACCTTCGGCGCCCATGAAGGCGGTGAAGTCGTCGCCGTACTCTTCGTACTTGGCGGCGTAGTCGTCTTCCGACATGATCTGGCACTTCTTCAGCGGGGTCATGCCTGGATCGGTCACGACGTATGCTTCGAAGTACAGCACGCGTTCGATGTCGCGCAGCGTCATGTCCAGGACCATGCCCAGACGCGACGGCAGCGATTTCAGGAACCAGATGTGCGCGGTCGGCGACGCCAGTTCGATGTGGCCCATGCGCTCGCGACGCACTTTGGCCAGCGTGACTTCAACGCCGCACTTTTCGCAGATGACGCCGCGGTGTTTCAGGCGCTTGTACTTGCCGCACAGGCATTCGTAATCCTTGATCGGGCCAAAGATCTTGGCGCAGAACAGGCCGTCGCGCTCAGGCTTGAAGGTACGATAGTTGATGGTTTCCGGCTTTTTAACTTCGCCGTAGGACCACGAACGGATTTTTTCAGGCGACGCGAGACCGATCTTGATTGCATCGAAGGTCTCGTTCGTCTGTACTTGCTTGAATAGATCGAGCAGTGCTTTCATGTATCACTCCAGGTAGTGATGAATTCTTTAAACTGCCCCGCCGGCGAAGGCCGGCGGGGCCCGTGCTTGTGTCTTAGTTGCGTTCCAGGTCGATATCGATACCCAGGGAACGGATCTCTTTCACCAGCACGTTGAACGATTCAGGCATACCGGCGTCGATCACGTGGTCACCTTTGACCAGGTTTTCGTACACTTTGGTACGGCCGTTCACGTCATCCGACTTAACGGTCAACATCTCTTGCAGCACATACGATGCGCCGTATGCTTCCAGTGCCCACACCTCCATCTCACCGAAGCGCTGGCCGCCGAACTGGGCTTTACCACCCAGCGGCTGCTGCGTCACCAGCGAGTACGGACCGGTCGAACGCGCGTGCATCTTGTCGTCGACCAAGTGGTGCAGCTTCAGCATGTGCATCACGCCGACGGTGACCTTGCGCTCGAACGCTTCGCCGGTGCGGCCGTCGTACATGGTGACCTGGTTCTTCGATGGCGTCATACCCAGTTTGTGGGCGATGTCGTCAGGGTAGGCCAGATCCAGCATGCGGCGGATTTCCGACTCGTGCGCGCCGTCGAACACCGGCGTCGCGAACGGCACACCTTTTTTCAGGTTGTTCGCCAGCTTCATGATCTCTTCGTCATCGAACTGGTCCAGATCTTCCGGACGGCCGTTTTCGTTGTAGATCACGGTCAGATACTTGCGCATCTCTTCGGCCTTGGTGTGCACCGCCAGCATTTCGCCGATACGGATGCCCAGACCTTTAGCGGCCCAGCCCAAGTGAGTTTCAAGAATCTGACCCACGTTCATACGCGAAGGCACACCCAGCGGGTTCAGCACCACGTCGGCCGGCGTACCGTCGGCCATGTATGGCATGTCTTCCACCGGCACGATACGGGAAACCACACCCTTGTTACCGTGACGACCCGCCATCTTGTCGCCCGACTGCAGGCGGCGCTTGACGGCCAGGTACACTTTGACCATCTTCTGCACGCCAGGTTGCAGTTCATCGCCCTGGGTCAGTTTCTTGCGCTTCTCTTCGAAGGCCAGGTCGAACTGGTGACGCTTCTCGTTGATCGATTCCTTGATCGCTTCCAAAGCGGTAGCAGCGGCGTCGTCCGCAGGGCGGATGTCGAACCAGTGGTACTTGTCCAGATCGGCCAGGTATTCCTTGGTGATCTTGGCGCCTTTGGCCAGCTTCTTCGGACCGCCGTTGACGACCTGGTTGATCAGCATTTTTTCCAGACGCTGGAAGGCATCGCCCTCCACGATACGCATCTGGTCGTTCAGGTCCAGGCGGAAACGCTTCAGTTCATCGTCGATGATCTGTTGCGCGCGCTTGTCGCGAACGATGCCTTCACGGGTGAAGACCTGGACGTCGATCACGGTGCCGATCATGCCGGATGGCACGCGCAGCGAGGTGTCTTTGACGTCCGATGCCTTCTCGCCGAAGATCGCGCGCAGCAGCTTCTCTTCCGGGGTCAGCTGGGTTTCGCCTTTAGGCGTCACTTTACCGACCAGCGTGTCGCCGGCTTGCACTTCGGCGCCGATGTAGACGATACCGGATTCATCCAGACGAGCCAGCTGGTTCTCAGCCAGGTTCGAGATGTCGCGGGTGATTTCTTCCGCGCCCAGTTTCGTATCACGCGCCACGACCGACAGCTCTTCGATGTGAATCGAGGTGTAGCGGTCATCCTTGACGACGTTTTCCGAGATCAGGATCGAATCTTCGAAGTTCAGACCATTCCATGGCATGAAGGCCACGGTCATGTTCTGGCCCAGCGCCAGCTCGCCCAAGTCGGTCGATGCGCCGTCGGCGATCACGTCGCGCTTGGCGACACGGTCGCCTACCTTGACGATAGGACGCTGGTTGATGTTGGTGTTCTGGTTCGAACGGGTGTACTTGATCAGGTTGTAGATGTCGACACCGACTTCGCCGGCGGTTGCTTCGTCATCGTTCACGCGAATCACGACACGGCCCGCATCGATGTAATCGACGATACCGCCGCGCAGAGCCTGCACGGTGGTGCCCGAGTCGACCGCCACGGTGCGTTCGATACCGGTACCGACCAGTGCTTTCTCCGGGCGCAGGCAAGGAACCGCCTGACGCTGCATGTTGGCACCCATCAATGCGCGGTTCGCATCATCGTGTTCCAGGAACGGAATCAGCGATGCCGCGACCGACACGATCTGGCCTGGCGCCACGTCCATGTACTGGATGCGCTCTGGCGATACCAGAATGGTCTCGCCGGCTTCACGCGCCGATACCAGCTCATCGCTCAGCGTGCCTTCGTCGCTGATGGTCGCATTCGCCTGGGCGATGATGTACCGGCCTTCTTCGATGGCGGACAGGTAGTCGATCTGGTCGGTGATCTTGGAACCTTCGACCTTGCGGTATGGGGTTTCCAGGAAGCCGTATTCGTTCAGGCGGGCGTACAGCGCCAGCGAGTTGATCAGGCCGATGTTCGGGCCTTCAGGCGTTTCGATCGGGCACACGCGGCCGTAGTGGGTCGGGTGCACGTCGCGCACCTCGAAGCCGGCACGTTCGCGGGTCAGACCGCCAGGTCCCAGAGCGGAGACGCGACGTTTGTGCGTGATTTCCGACAGCGGGTTGGTCTGGTCCATAAACTGCGACAGCTGCGACGAACCGAAGAACTCGCGGATCGCGGCCGAAATCGGCTTCGAGTTGATCAGGTCGTGCGGCATCAGGTTGTCCGCTTCGGCTTGGCCGAGGCGTTCCTTGACGGCGCGCTCGACGCGCACCAGGCCGGCGCGGAACTGGTTCTCGGCCAGTTCGCCGACGCAACGTACGCGACGGTTACCCAGGTGATCGATATCGTCGACTTCGCCGCGGCCATTGCGCAGTTCCACCAGGATCTTGATCACGGCCAGCACGTCTTCGTTCGACAGCGTCATCGCGCCGACCAGCTCGTCGCGGCCGATGCGGCGGTTGAACTTCATGCGGCCGACAGCCGACAGGTCGTAGCGGTCCGGGCTGTAGAACAGGCCGTTGAACAGCGCTTCGACCGAGTCTTCGGTTGGCGGTTCGCCAGGACGCATCATGCGGTAGATCGCGACGCGGGCGGCCATCTGGTCGGCGGTGTCGTCGATGCGCAGGGTTTGCGAAATGTACGCGCCCTGGTCCAGATCGTTGGTGTACAGGGTCTGGATGTCGGAGATGTTGGCTTCGCGCAGGCGGCCCAGCACGTCTTCGGTCAGCTCATCGTTGGCGGACGCGACGACTTCGCCGGTTTCCGGATCCACGATGTTCTTGGCCAGCACGCGGCCCAGCAGGTAGTCTTCCGGCACCGAGATATGCTTGATGCCGTTCGATTCGATGTCGCGCACATGCTTGGCGTTGATCCGCTTGTCCTTCTGGACCAGGGTCTTGCCTTCCTTGTTGACGATGTCGAAACGCGCGACTTCGCCACGCAGGCGTTCGGCGACGAATTCCATCTCCGCGCCTTCGGAGCGCAGGTTGAAATTGTCGAACACGAAGAAGTTCGCCAGGATCTGCTCGTGCGACATGCCGATTGCTTTCAGCAGGATCGTCACCGGCATCTTGCGGCGGCGGTCGACGCGGAAGAACAGGATGTCTTTCGGGTCGAACTCGAAGTCCAGCCACGAACCGCGGTAAGGAATGATGCGCGCGGAGAACAGCAGTTTGCCCGAGGAGTGGGTCTTGCCGCGGTCGTGCTCAAAGAACACGCCCGGCGAGCGATGCAGCTGCGAAACGATGACGCGCTCGGTACCATTGATGACGAACGAACCGGTGGTGGTCATCAGGGGCAGTTCGCCCATGTAGACTTCCTGTTCCTTCATCTCTTTGACGACCGGCTTGGTCGGCGATTCCTTGTCCAGAATCACCAGACGCACCTTGGCGCGCAGCGGCGACGCGAAGGTCAGGCCGCGCAGTTGGCATTCCTTGACGTCGAAGGCGGGATCGCCCAGAACGTACGACAGGAATTCGAGGCGCGCAAAACCATTGTGCGACACGATAGGGAATATCGAGGTAAAGGCCGACTGCAGGCCGTCGTTCTTGCGCGTCGACGGTGCTACGTCTTCTTGCAAGAAACTATGGTAGGACTCGAGCTGGGTAGCCAGCAGGAACGGAACGTGGTGAACGTTGGCGCGCTTCGCGAATGATTTGCGAATGCGTTTCTTCTCAGTAAATGAGTAGTGCATGGACACTCCGTGAGTGACAGAAAGGATAAAAAATTCAGGTTTTGCCAGTGTTCCAGCAATGTGTTCGGCTGCATGTCACACAGACGAAACCTGAAACTTCTACCATTTCCAGCTGATTCATGAAAACTGCGTAAAACTGCAACGTCGGACCAACGCTACAAATACGACGAGGACGACAAAGGAGCCAAAGCCGGATTTCCTCCCTTTCGAAAGGAAATCCGCAGCTTTGGCTCGAGGCGCTAACTAGCCGCCGTACAACTTGATTACTTCAGTTCAGCCTTGGCGCCAGCTTCTTCCAGCTTCTTCTTAGCGGCTTCAGCGTCAGCTTTCGACAGGGCTTCTTTGACGGTCTTAGGAGCGCCATCAACCACGTCTTTGGCTTCTTTCAGGCCCAGACCGGTGATTTCGCGAACTGCTTTAATCACGCCAACTTTGTTCGCGCCGATTTCGGTCAGAACAACGTTGAATTCGGTTTGCTCTTCAGCAACCGCAGCAGCGGCGCCGCCAGCTGCTGGAGCAGCCATTGCAGCGGCCGAAACGCCGAATTTTTCTTCGAAAGCTTTGACCAGTTCGTTCAGGTCCATTACGGACATTTCGCTAACTGCTGCCAGGATGTCGTCTTTGCTAATTGCCATTTGAAACTCCAATAATTTATTGATTCGTTAGTACATCAGATTGGTACTTGAGAAAAAACCGGTCGCTATTAAGCGGCTGGGGCTTCTTCTGCTGCCACTTCTTCGGCAACAGCTGGAGCACCTTCGGATTTTTTCGCTGCCAGAGCAGCCAGACCACGTGCAAAGCCCGACACCGGAGCCAGCATAACGCCCAACAACTGCGAAATGAGGACTTCACGGCTAGGAATGCTCGCCAACGCGGTAACAGCTGCTTTATCCAGCTGCTTGCCTGCGTAGTTGCCTGCGGTGATGACCAGTTTGTCGTTGGTTTTAGCGAAGTCAGCGATGACTTTAGCTGCTGCAACGGCATCGTCCGAGATCGAGTAGATCAGAGGACCGGTCATGCTGTCTGCCAGGCTGGCGAACTGCGTGCCTTCGACGGAGCGACGTGCGAGGGTGTTTTTCAACACTCGCAGGTACACGCCTTGAGCGCGCGCTTTGGCACGAAGTTGCGTCAAGTGAGCAACCTGGATGCCACGATATTCGGCCACGACGATAGTTTGCGCAGTTGCTACTTTTGCGGAAACTTCGGCGACGACGGCCTTTTTGTCATTCAGATTGAGACCCACGGTCAACCTCCTTAAATGATGACGGGCAAACTGCCTGCCATCGGTTCGAACAACGGCGTCCGAGGTTTAGGAGTCCAATGGACTACGAAACTTGATCGGGTACACCATCTGCGTTGGGTGAAAAATTCAATTAACCGGTTGCCTGCCTGATGCATCCAGCCCAACGGTCTTTGATTGCCTGGTCGCCCCCGAAGGAACGACCAGCCCAAAGAACTGCCCCGCGCTTTGCAGCGCAAGGACTTAATCTTGTACTGTGGGTATCAGGGTCTAACACGCTGCGCGTGTCAGCTCCTGACACCCATTTGCTAGCTTTTAAGCAGCCAGGGTAGCGTGGTCAACACGGACGCCAGCGCCCATGGTCGACGACAGCGAGACCTTGCGCAGGTAGATACCTTTGCTCGATGCTGGCTTGGCTTTGTTCAGCGCGTCGATCAGGGCAACCAGGTTGCTCTTCAGATCTGCGTCGGCGAACGATTTGCGGCCGATGGTCGCGTGGATGATACCGGCTTTGTCGGTACGGTACTGAACTTGACCGGCTTTCGCGTTTTTCACGGCGGTAGCGACGTCAGGGGTAACAGTGCCGACCTTCGGGTTAGGCATCAGGCCGCGTGGGCCCAGGATCTGACCCAGGGTACCGACGATACGCATGGTGTCTGGCGAAGCGATGACGATGTCGAAAGGCATGTCGCCGGCTTTGACGCGCTCGGCCAGGTCTTCCATACCAACCACATCGGCGCCGGCGGCTTTCGCCTGCTCGGCCTTGTCGCCCGAAGCGAACACGGCGACGCGAACGGTTTTGCCGGTGCCGGCTGGCAGCACGACGGAACCGCGAACGACCTGGTCCGACTTCTTAGGATCCACGCCCAGCTGTACCGACACGTCGATCGATTCATTGAACTTGGCGGTGGCCAGTTCTTTGATCAGTGCGACGGCGTTGTCGAATGCGTAGGACTTGGTGCTATCAACTTTGGCTTTGATAGCTTTAGCGCGTTTGGACAGTTTTGCCATGATTACAGACCTTCCACCGTGATGCCCATCGAACGTGCGGAACCAGCGATGGTGCGTACAGCAGCATCCAGGTCGGCAGCGGTCAGATCAGGGGTTTTCAATTTAGCGATTTCTTCAGCTTGAGCGCGCGTCAGCTTGCCGACTTTGTCGGTGTGTGGCTTCGGCGAACCTTTGGTGATGCCCGAGTGTTTCTTGATCAGGAAGGTCGCTGGAGGCGTCTTCATGACGAAGGTGAACGACTTGTCGGCGAACGCGGTGATGACGACCGGGATCGGCATGCCTGGTTCCATACCTTGGGTCTGCGCGTTGAACGCTTTGCAGAATTCCATGATGTTCAGACCGCGCTGACCCAGCGCTGGGCCGATCGGTGGGGATGGGTTTGCTTTACCAGCTGGCACTTGCAGCTTGATAAAACCAATGATTTTCTTTGCCATGATGGCTCCTATCTTGGATATGAGTAGTAGCGCCCCACCATGCGTATGCTGCAGGGCGGGGCTCCTCTTTGCCAGATTTGTCCGGTTTTAACACCGTCGCCCGTTCTGGCGAACGGTGCTGCTTATACTTTTTCGACCTGGCCGAACTCAAGTTCCACCGGTGTCGCGCGGCCGAAGATGGTGACCGAGACGCGCACTTTGGATTTCTCGTAGTTGACTTCTTCGACATTGCCGTTGAAGTCGGTGAACGGACCATCCTTGATGCGGACTTGCTCGCCCACTTCATACAGCACTTTCGGCCGTGGCTTCTCGACACCCTCTTGCATCTGCTGCATGATCTTGTCGATCTCGCGCGCTGGAATCGGGGTCGGCTTGTTCGATTTGCCGCCGATGAAACCGGTGACCTTGTTGGTGTTCTTCACCAGGTGCCAGGTTTCGTCGGTCATTTCCATCTCGACCAGCACATAGCCAGGGAAGAAACGACGCTCGGTGACCGATTTCTGGCCGTTCTTGACTTCGACTACTTCTTCGGTCGGCACCAGGATCTGGCCGAACTGTTCTTGCATGCCGGCGCGTTCGACGCGCTCGGTCAGCGCGCGCTGCACGCTTTTTTCCATACCGGAATACGCATGAACAACGTACCAGCGTTTATTGCTTACTGGAACGCTAACCGGCGCTGCGGCGACTTCTTGTTCCGGCACATCGCCTGGAACTTCGCCTGCCGCTTCATCTTGTACGTTTTCGTTCATTATTTTCGTATGCCCAGAATGAGATCGTACAACAGGAATTCCAAGGTCTTATCCGTGCCCCACAGGAACAACGCCATGACCAGCACGAAAGCAAAGACGATGCCGGTGATCTGCATCGCTTCGCGACGCGTCGGCCAAACGACTTTTTTGGTTTCGCGCACGGCTTCTTTGGCGAAATTCAGGAATTCACGGCCAGTCGTCGAAGTCCACAAGAGCAGAACGGCAAAAGCCAAACCAGCTACAAGTGCGCCTGCGCGTACGAGAGCTGGTTTGTCTGACAGGTAATAAAACCCGACCACACCTGCGATTGCGACGGCGATTGCCAGCACAACCTTGATCTTGTCATTCGACGTGCTGACGGTCTGCACGGATTGATTTGACATTTAATTTACTTTCGGTGCCCTGCACCTGAAAACGGTGGCAGGGACGGAGGGCATCGAACCCCCAACCTTCGGTTTTGGAGACCGACGCTCTGCCAATTGAGCTACGTCCCTACGTAAAACTACAAAGGATATCGATTATACCACCAGAGACGCCCCTGGTGGCAACTTCAGATTTCCTTAGGCGATGATCTTAGCGACCACGCCTGCACCAACGGTACGGCCACCTTCGCGGATTGCGAAGCGCAGACCTTCTTCCATCGCGATCGGGTTGATCAGCTTGACGGTGATCGACACGTTATCGCCTGGCATGACCATTTCTTTGTCCGCTGGCAGTTCGATCGAACCGGTCACGTCGGTGGTACGGAAGTAGAACTGTGGACGATAGTTGTTGAAGAACGGGGTGTGACGACCGCCTTCGTCTTTCGACAGCACATAGATCTCGCCGGTGAAGTGGTTGTGCGGCTTGATCGAGCCTGGCTTCGCCAGAACCTGACCGCGCTGTACATCTTCACGCTTGGTGCCGCGCAGCAGCAGACCGACGTTGTCGCCGGCTTGACCCTGGTCCAGCAGCTTGCGGAACATTTCCACGCCGGTGCAAGTGGTCTTGACGGTGTCGGTGATGCCGACGATTTCGATTTCTTCGCCGACTTTGACGATACCGCGCTCAACACGACCGGTAACGACGGTGCCGCGACCCGAGATCGAGAACACGTCTTCCACTGGCATCAGGAAGGCGCCATCGACTGCGCGCTCTGGCGTAGGGATGTAGCTATCCAGTGCGTCGGCCAGAGCCATGATGGCTTGCTCGCCCAGAGGACCGGTGTCGCCGTCCAGCGCTTTACGTGCCGAACCTTTGATGATTGGCAGGTCGTCGCCTGGGAACTCGTATTTCGACAGCAACTCACGAACTTCCATTTCGACCAGTTCCAGCAGCTCTTCGTCGTCGACCAGATCGCACTTGTTCAGGAACACGACGATGTATGGAACGCCAACCTGGCGGGCCAGCAGGATGTGTTCGCGGGTCTGTGGCATTGGGCCGTCAGCTGCGGAGCACACCAGGATCGCGCCGTCCATCTGCGCTGCGCCGGTGATCATGTTTTTGATGTAATCGGCGTGGCCTGGGCAGTCAACGTGAGCGTAGTGACGCGCTGCGGTTTCGTACTCGACGTGGGCGGTGTTGATGGTGATGCCGCGTGCTTTTTCTTCCGGTGCCGCATCGATCTGGTCGTATGCTTTAGCTTCGCCGCCGAATTTTTTCGACAGAACAGTTGCGATCGCAGCGGTCAGGGTGGTCTTGCCGTGATCAACGTGACCGATGGTGCCGACGTTGACGTGCGGCTTGGTCCGTTCGAATTTACCTTTTGCCATTTTAGACTCCTAACGATTTGGTGTGATTGCCTGGGCTCGCGCCCGACTGTCTTGATGATGCTGCGTATGTATATATGCTGCGGTGCTGCGGATACTGCGAATTCTGGTGCCCTTTACGTGGATTGAACACGTGGCCTCTCCCTTACCAAGGGAGTGCTCTACCACTGAGCTAAAAGGGCTTATGGGGTACTGCTATTTGATGCCCTGCTTGCGCATCTGCATGCAACAACACTGGAGCGGGTGAAGGGAATCGAACCCTCGTCGTAAGCTTGGAAGGCTTCTGCTCTACCATTGAGCTACACCCGCGAGGATTGTTCACACTTCAGTTTTTACTGCAGTTTTTACTGCGCCACTCAGTCTTCTTGCAAAAACTTGGTGGAGGGGGCTGGATTCGAACCAGCGTACTCATAGAGAACAGATTTACAGTCTGTCGCCTTTAACCACTCGGCCACCCCTCCGCGAGGAACCGCAGAGTATGAAGCAACTTCTTCGACCTGTCAACCCCGCACCGCGTTTTTTACTACTTAAATCGCGTCGCTGTGATTAACCGTCTGCTTCGGGGCGAGATTTTAACTGCACCAACTGCAAAAGTGCAAGTGTTGTTTTTACGTTGCATGTTTTCCTATACAATCGACCAAACAATGTGACATCTGGAGCCCTGGATTTGAACAACCGTAGCGGTCGCTGGCCCATCCTCCTGCTTGCCAATCTCGGCCTTCTGGCCGCCTATGTCCTCGCCGGCCGCCTCGGCCTGCTGCTGGCGATCCCGCCCAGCTACGCTTCCCCGATCTTTCTTCCCGCCGGCATCGCGCTGGCCGGCTGCGTGGTCGGCGGCGCCCGCATGCTGCCGGCGGTGGCGCTCGGCTCGCTCACGGTCAATCTGGTGTATCCCGCGCTCAGCGCCGCCGGCATCACGCCGCTGGCGGTGCTGGCCGCCAGCGCGCCCGCCGTCGGCGCCGCGCTGCAAGCCTGGGCCGGCAGCGTGCTGTTCCGCCGCTACATCGATCCCGCCATCGGCTCCGGACGGGACGTGGTCGGCTTCATCCTGCTGGCCCTGACCGTCACCGTGGTCAGCAGCACGGTCTCGCTGGCCGGCATGGCCGCGCTGGGCATCCTGTCGTGGAGCAGCATCGGCGTCGACTGGCTGGCGTGGTGGATGGGCGACACCATCGGCATCCTGCTGGCGGCGCCGCTGAGCTGGATCGTCATCGGCCGCCCGCGCGCGCTGTGGGCGCGGCGGCGCACGCTGGTGGGCCTGCCGCTGCTGCTGTCGGCGGCCGCCTTCATCGCCATCTACCTGCAGGCCGACCGCTGGGAAAACAACCAGCAGCTGCAGGCGTTCCGCCTCAAGGCGCAGCAGACCGGCGACCTGCTGCAATCGCAGTTCAGCGAGCACGAACGCTTCGTCTTCGCCATGGCCAAGGCGCTCAACGACCCGCGCCGCGCGCTCAACACCGAGGACTTCGGCAACCTGGCGCACGGCTACCTGGACCAGCGCCCCGAGCTGCTGTCGATGGCCTGGCTGATCCCGGTGGCCGGCGAGCAGCGGCCGGGGTTCGAGGCCTGGGCGCGGCGCAACTCGACGCCGGACTTCCAGATCCGCCAGCGCGTCGGCGCCGGCGGCTTCGTGCCGGCCGCCCAGCGCGAGCGCTATTTCGTCTCCACCTTCATCGAGCCGGAACGCGCCCGCGCCTATCTCGGGCTGGACTTCCTGCACGATCCGCAGCGCCGCGCCGCGCTGGAGCGGGCGATCCAGTCCGGCCAGCCGACGTCCACCGCCCCGCTGCAGCTGATCTCGCCGCGCGCCGGCCCCGGCGTGCTGCTGCTGCAGACGGTCTACCCCAACACCAACCGCCACCAGGCGATCGGCGCGCTGCTGATCTCGATGCAGTTCGAGGCCCTGCTGGAGCAGGCGCTGAAGCGCACCGAATTCGGCCACTTCCTGGTCCGTTTCGAGGACACCGACGACGACAGCGCGCGGCGCGTGGTGCACGACACGCTGCACCGCGCCGCCGCGCCGGCCGACTTCCAGCGCCAGCTGCATTTCGGCGGCCGCATCTACGAGCTGACGCTGGCGCCGACGCCGGCCTACCTGCAACAGCAGCGCGGCTGGCAGAGCTGGACGGTGCTGACCTGCGGCCTGCTGCTGACCGGCCTGCTGGGCGCGCTGATGATGCTGATCAGCGGCGAGCGGGCGCGGATCCAGGGCCAGGTCAAGGACAGCACCGCGCGGCTGCGCGAACGCGAGGCGCGGCTGCAGGCGATCCTGAACAAGGCGGCGGACGCCATCCTCACCATCGACGGCGACGGCGTGCTGCTGTCGGCCAACGCGGCGGCCGGGCGGCTGTTCGGCTACGCGCCGGACAAGATGACCGCGCTCAAGCTCGACAGCCTGCTGCCGGTCGGCATCGGCGAAGCGGCCGGCCTCGACGCCGCCGGCATGCTGCGCATGATCGCCTGCGGCGTCACCCACGAATACGAGATTCCCGGCTGGCGCAGCGACGGCAGCGAATTCCCGCTGGCGATGTCGGTCAGCGAAGTCGAGCTGCCGGACGAGCACCTGTTCGTCGCCATCCTGCACGACCTGACCGAGCAGCACCTGGCGCAGGAGCACATCCACCGGCTGGCGCACCACGACACGCTGACCGGGCTGGCCAACCGGCTGTCGCTGAACCTGCGGCTGGAGCAGCTGCTGGCGCAGACCCGGCGCGCGCACGGCGCGGCGGCGGTGCTGTTCATCGATCTGGACCACTTCAAGAAGATCAACGACACCCACGGCCACCAGACCGGCGACCTGCTGCTGGTGGCGGTGGCGCAGCGGCTGCAGGAACTGCTGCGCGAGGTCGACACCATCGCCCGCCTGGGCGGCGACGAATTCATCGTGGTCACCTCCGGCACGGTGACGCCGGACGAAGCGTCCAACATCGCGGTGCGCATCGTCGACGCGCTGGGCGCGCCCTACCACCTGCAGGGCAAGACGGTGCACAGCGGCGCCAGCGTCGGCGTCGCCATGTTCCCGTCGGACGGCGACGACGGCAGCACGCTGCTGCGCCACGCCGACACCGCGATGTACGCCGCCAAGAGCCAGGGACGCGGCAACTTCCAGTTCTTCTCGGCCGAGATGAACACCGCCACCCACGAGCGGCTGATGCTGGAGAACCGGCTGTGGCAGGCGCTGGAGCAGAACGAATTCGAGCTGTACCTGCAGCCGCAGGTCGAGCTGGCGACGCAGCGCATCATCGGCGCCGAAGCGCTGCTGCGCTGGCACCATCCGGAGCTGGGCATGGTGGGGCCGGACCGCTTCATCCCGATCGCCGAGGAATCGGGCCTGATCCTGCCGCTGGGCGACTGGGTGCTGCAACGCGCCTGCGCCCTGCTGGCGTCGTGGCGCACGCCGGGGCTGGCGCATCTGCGGCTGGCGGTGAACCTGTCGGCGCGGCAGTGCCACGGCCCGGGGCTGCTGCCGCAGCTCGACAAGCTGCTGCACGACCACGGCATCGAGCCGGCGCTGCTGGAGCTGGAGATCACTGAATCGGCGGCGATGCAGGATCCGGAGCGCAGCCGCGCGCTGCTGGACCAGCTGCGTTCGCGCGGCATCAAGGTGGCGATCGACGACTTCGGCACCGGCTATTCGTCGTTGAGCTACCTGAAGCTGTTCGAGATCGACCGCATCAAGATCGACCGCGGCTTCGTCAAGGACATCGAGAGCGACCCGAACGACGCGGTGATCGTCGCCGCCACCATCGCGCTGGCGCACTCGCTGGGGCTGGGGGTGGTGGCGGAGGGCGTGGAGACCGAAGCGCAGCGCGACTTCCTGCGCGCCAAGCTATGCGACGAGGCGCAGGGCTACCTGTTCGCCCGGCCGATGCCGGTGGCGCAGTTCGAGGCGATGGTGCTGAGCGAATAGCCGGTGTCAGTGCCGACATTCGGACACGAGCTGTGCCGTAGCGCCGCTACGGCACAGCTCGTGTCCGAATGTCGGCACTGACACCGCTGTTTAATCGGGGGTGCGGCCGATGCTCGGGTCGCGCTCGATCAGGTCCAGCAGCGCGGCCACCACCTCGGGGTCGAACTGCTTGCCGGCGCGCTCGGTGATGTAGCTCATCACCTCGGTGTGCGGCCACGGTTCCTTGTACGGACGCTCGTGCAGCAGCGAGTCGAACACGTCGATCACCGCCACGATGCGCGCCGAAATCGGAATCTCGTTGCCCTTCAGCTGGTTTGGATAGCCGTTGCCGTCGTAGTGCTCGTGATGGCCGCCGGCGATCTCGGCGCCGTAGGTCAGGTAGCTGACGCCGTCGACCATGTTGGCGGCGCGCTCCAGGATCGATTTGCCCACCGCCGCGTGGGTCTGCATCTCGGCCCGCTCCTCCGGCGTGTGGATGCCCGGCTTGAGCAGGATGTGGTCCGGCGTCGCCACCTTGCCGACATCGTGCAGGATCGACGCCAGGCCGATCATCTCCAGCAGCTGCGGCGTGATCTGCTCCGGATAGGCGCCGCGCGCGGCCAGCCGGTTGGCCAGCGACGACGACAGCATCTGCACCCGCCGCACATGGCCGCCGGTGCCGCTGTCGCGGAACTCGGCCAGGTCGGCCAGCGCCACCACGGTCGCCTCCTGCGCCTTGCGCAACTGCCCGAACATGTACAGGTTGTCGAACGCGGCCGCGATGCGCTGGCAGAACACCTCCAGCAGGTCGCGCTGGATCTGCGCCAGCGGCCACGGCGGCGTCACTGAAATCGCCACCTCGCGGTTTTCCTGGGTGTGGATGAACAGCACGTTGGCCGGATGCTCGAACTGGCTTTTCTTTTCGGCGAAGGCCTTGGCGATGGTCGGCCACAGCGGGTGCGCGGTCGGCATCAGCTCCGACTCGCTCAGCTGGGCGTAGCCGCCGGTGGCCGCCACCACGCTGGTGACGCCGGTGTCGCCCTGCATCAGGCACAGCACGCCGTCGGAGCCGACGTCGAGGATGGCGCTGACCTGGTTCAGCACGCCCGAGGCGAATTCGCGCAGCGAGTGGATCTGGTACAGATTGGTGGCGCCGGCCAGGATCTTGCCCAGCCCGATGCGGCTGCGCTCCAGCATGTTCAGGCTCTCGTAGGCGCGCAGCGCCGAGATCACCGTGGTGAACAGCTTCTGCGTGGTCAGCTCGGTCTTGGCCTTGTAGTCGTTGATGTCGTATTCGATGATCACGCGCTGCTCCGGCGCCTGGCCCGGCTGGCCGGTGCGCAGCACCACCCGTACGATCGAATTGTGCAGCTCCTCGCGGATGCGCCGCGCCAGGATCAGGCCGGCGTCGTCGGTCTCCATCACCACGTCCAGCAGCACCAGCGCCACGTCCGGCGTGTCGCGCAGGATGTCGTAGGCCTCGCGCCCGCTGTAGGCGGAGAACAGTTCCAGCTCGCGGCCCTTGAAGCTGACGTTGCGCAGCGCCAGCCGGGTCACGGCGTGCACGTCGACGTCGTCGTCGACGATCAACACCCGCCACGAGCGCGTGTCCGGCGCCCCCAGACCTCCGGCCACGACTTCCTCTTCGTCTTCGTCGATCAGCCAGTTGTCGTCAGAGGGGGTGGAATCGGTCATACGCAATCTCCTGGAGGGGCGCCCGTGGCCCGCATTGACCTAGCATAATCAGATTCCCCAGCGGTGACAACCCCCTTAAGAATTGATAGCAACACTGCCACAAGTTTTTACATCAGGACACTTTGGCTAGTTGCTCGCCGGCGTAGCGCCGGCCTCGGCGCCGGCCGCCGCCGTGCGGTTGGCGCCGCCGCAGCCGGCCGGGTTGGCGCCGGCGTTCAGGTTCTGGTAGCGGATCTCGTATTTGCCGTTGATCAGCTTGTCGACCAGCAGCTTGTCGTGCGCCTGCACGAAGGCGTAGCGCACGTTGGAATGGCGGTCCATGTCGTACACCTTGATGAACACCGCCGAGGCGTTGCCGGCGTTGTCCAGCGTCAGCGCCATGTCGTCGCCGCGGTTGCCGACCGGGAAGCCCTCGATGTAGCCGGATTGCGTCGGCCACGGCTCGCCGTTGGGCGCCACCAGCGTCTGGGTTTCGCTGTCGCATTCGGCGCCGGCGTTCGGCAGCACCACCTGCGACAAGGTCACCACCTTGACCGGCGCCGGCTTGGCGTCGGCGTCGGCACGGCTCGCGGCCCAGCCGTCGCGCAGCGCGCTCTTCGGATCCGGACGCGGATCGGGCTGGGCCTCGTCGCGGGCGCCGCCGCGCGCCGGCTGCGCCGCGTTGGCGTCGATGCCGGTCTTGCCGCCCCACGCCGCCGTCACCATCGACAGCATGCGCGGCTCGTTCATCATGGTCACGCCGGCGGCCCAGCCCAGCGCCAGGCAGGCGGCCAGGCCGCCCCACCAGCGCCAGTCGCGCCCGGGACGCGGCCGGCGCGGCGCGTCGTCGACGTGCTCCGGATGCCAGGCGCGGTCCGGGCCATCGTGGCGGTGCTTGTCGCCGCGCTGGCCGTCCTCGTGGCGGGTGCTCTCCAGCCACTCGATCTCCCACTCCTCGGCGGCGATCCACTCGTCGTGCTCCTTGCGGCGCTGGGTGTCGGACAGGGTGTCGTAGGCGCTGTTGAGGATGGCCATGATGCGCGCGGCCTTCTCATCCCCGGGATTCTTGTCGGGGTGGTATTTTTGGCTGAGGGCCTTGTAGGCGGCACGTATGACCTCCTGCGGCGCCATACGCGACACCTTCAGATTGTCATAGTGAGTGTGGATCTTGGCCATAGCAGGATATCGACGCAGAATCAGTCATCATAGCCGATCTTGGCCGGCGCAAGCCGGCGATCAGGCGCGGAATCGACTTGCTATTCGATCTACTGTGACATTCCGTCTACAGCCGGTGGCTGCGATCCTGCATGGCGATGGCGTCCGGCAGCGCGACATGCTTGCCGATCGCCAGCACTTTGAACAATTCGCCCATCTCGGCCGGCGACACCAGCTTTTGCAGCGCGCTCGCCTGCGGCAGGTAGGCCTTGACGTCGGACGGGTCGGTGCGCAGCAGCAGCTCGCCGATGCCGGCGCCGATCAGGAAGCCGGACTGGTTCAGATAGCCCAGCACCTCGACGCCCGCGTCCTGCGCCGCCAGCGCCATCGCCGTGAAGTCGACGTGGGCGGTGATGTCCTGCAGGCCCGGGTAATAGAACGGGTCGGCGTGCGCGTGGTGGCGGTAGTGGCACATCAGCGTGCCGGTGGCGCGCAGGTCCAGATAATATTCATGGCCCGGGAAGCCGTAGTCGAACAGGAAGGCGGCGTTGGCGCCGCCGTTGCGCAACATGCGGCTCAGGGTGGCCATGAAGCCGCAGGCCACGCCGTGCACCTCGGTCACGTAGCCGACCGGCAGCTGCTCGTCGGCGCCGATCTGGCGCGCGATCTGCGCCAGCAACCCGGCGTCGGCCGGCGTCTCCAGGTAGGCGAAGCGCCCGTCGCGCACCGTCACCTGCAATTCCTGCCAGCCTTCGGGATGTTTGGTGACCAGCTGCACCGGCATCGCGTCCAGCACCTCGTTGCCGAAAACGACGCCGTCGAAGGCGTCCGGGAAGGCGTCCAGCCACTCCACCTGCGGGAAGTCGCGCAGCTTTTCCCGCTGCCGCGCGCGCAGTTCGCCGGACAGTTCGACGATGCTGTAACGCTCGACGCGGACGCCGGCCGCGGCCAGCTCGGTCAGGATGTCGAACGCCAGCTTGCCGGTGCCGGCGCCGAATTCGAGGATGCGCGGCGCGCTTTGGGCGATAATAGCGGCTGCAACCCGCGCCAGCGCCGCGCCGAACAGCGGCGTCAGTTCCGGCGCCGTGGTGAAATCGCCATCTTTTCCCAGCTTGGCGGAGCCGCCGCTGTAGTAGCCCAGATCGGGCGCGTACAGCGCCAGCTCCATGAAGCGGGCGAAGGAAATGGCGCCCGCATGGCGTTCGATGTCGGCGGCGATCAGGCGCTGCAGGGCGTGGGACGCGGCCAGCGCGTCGCTAGAAGGTACGGGTAGGGACATACCGGCATTATATCCAAGACGAACATGATGACAGCACAGGACAATCAGACACCCGGCGCGCGCGTCGCGCTGGTCACCGGCGCCGGGCGCCGCATCGGCCGCGCCATCGCGCTCGGGCTGGCGCGCGCCGGCTGGGACGTGGCGGTGCACTACCGCGCCTCCGGGGCCGAGGCCTTGCGCGTGGTCGAGGAGATCGCCGCGCTGGGCCGCCGCGCCGTGGCGCTGCAATGCGAGCTGGCCGACGAGGCGGCGGTGCGCGCGCTGCTGCCGCGCGCCGAGGCGGCGCTGGGCGCGGTGCGCTGCGTGGTCAACAACGCCTCGCTGTTCGATTACGACAGCGCCACCGACTTCAGCGCGGCCAGGCTGGACGCCCACATGCGCGCCAACGTCGCCGCGCCCATCCTGCTGGCGCAGGCGCTGCACGCGGCCACCGCGCCGGACGCGCAAGCGGTGGTGATCAATTTGCTCGACCAGAAACTGTACAATCTCAATCCTGATTTTTTGTCGTACACCCTGTCCAAGGCGGCGCTGCAGACCGCCACCACGATGCTGGCGCAGCAGCTGGCGCCGACGGTGCGGGTGGTCGGCATCGCGCCGGGCATCACCATGGTGTCCGGCGACCAGACCGAGGCCGGATTCGCCGACGCGCACCGGCAAACGCCGCTGGGCCGTTCCAGCACCCCCGAAGACATCGCCGACAGCGTGGTCTACGCCGCCTCGGCGCGCGCCCTGACCGGCACCACGCTGCTGGTCGACGGCGGCCAGCACCTGGTGCCGCTGCCGCGCGACGTGATGTTCCTGACCAAATAAATTTAAACGAAAAAGGTAATCCTCCATGTTGTCCGCCCTGATCCACCCGCAACTGAACGACTGTCGCCGCCTGTTCCTGCGCAACTACGAAGTCCTGATCAACATCGGCGTCTACGAGTTCGAGAAAAAGGGCGAGCAGCGCCTGCTGATCAACGTCGACCTGTACATCCCGCTGGCGGTGTCGTCGCCGACCCACGACCAGCTGGAGGAAGTGGTGGACTACGATTTCATGCGCGACACCATCGCCAAGCGCATGTCGCAAGGCCACGTGCACTTGCAGGAGACGCTGTGCGACGACATCGTGCGTTCGATGCTGGAGCATCCGCGCGTGCGCGCCGCCCGCGTCTCGACCATGAAGCCGGACGTGTATCCCGACTGCGAAGGCGTCGGCGTTGAAGTATTCAAGATCAAGGACAATGTATGAGCGCAGTATTGGAAAACGTGGGCGCCAAGGCGGCCGAAAAGATCGCCCTGGAGAACAACAAGCTGCACAAGCGGCTGTGCCGCCTGGTCGGCCAGGCCATCGGCGATTTCAACATGATCGAGGACGGCGACAAGGTCATGGTCTGCCTCTCCGGCGGCAAGGACTCCTACGCGCTGCTGGACATCCTGATGACGCTGCGCGAACGCGCGCCGATCAACTTCGAGCTCATCGCCGTCAACCTGGACCAGAAGCAGCCCAACTTCCCGGACCACATCCTGCCGGCCTACCTGGAAAAACTGGGCATCCCGTTCCACATCGAGAACCAGGACACCTACAGCATCGTCAAGCGCCTGATCCCGGAAGGGAAGACCACCTGCTCGCTGTGCTCGCGCCTGCGCCGCGGCATCCTGTACCGCGTCGCCGATGAACTGGGCTGCAACAAGATCGCGCTCGGCCACCACCGCGACGACATCCTCGAGACCTTCTTCCTGAACATGTTCTTCGGCGGGAAGCTGAAAGCCATGCCGGCCAAGCTGGTGTCGGACGACGGCAAGCACATGGTGATCCGCCCGCTGGCCTACGTGAAGGAAGAAGACAGCGAACGCTACGCCGAAGTCAAAGGCTTCCCGATCATCCCGTGCGACCTGTGCGGCTCGCAGGAGAACCTGCAGCGCAAGCAGATCAAGGGCCTGATGCGCGAATGGGAAAAGAAATTCCCCGGCCGCGTCGAGAGCATCTTCTCCTCGCTGTCGACGGTGGTGCCGTCGCACCTGATGGACCGCGACCTGTTCGGCTTCAAGGACATCAAGGCCGACGGCCAGGCCAACCCGCTGGGCGACATCGCCTTCGACGAAGAGCCATGCTCGACGCCGGCCACGGTGCCCGGCATCATCCCCCTCCAACGGGGGCAGTGACCGCTTCCTTCGCCCCCGGCTAGAATGCTGCTCCAACAACCAGGGTAAAGGAGTAGTCATGAACCTGAAGATCGAAAACAAGATGCTGACCGAAGCGACGCTGGCCAAGTTCGCGCCGAAGAAGAACGGCGACGGCGACGGCGCCGATTTCGCCTCGATGCTGAAGCACGCCGAAGTCAAGCAGTCGGAGTCGGCGTCGCAGCTGGAGCAGTACATGAAGATGACGCCGGCCCAGCGCATGGCGGCATCCATCATGAAAAGCATGGGCATCACCCAGGCCGAATTCGACGCCATGTCGCCGGAACAGCAGGCCGCCGTCACCGCCAAGATCGCCGAGATCATGAAGCAGCAGATGGACGAGCAGATGGCCGCCAAGCAGGCCGGCAAGTCCAGCCCCGCGCTGTAAAACAAAAACGGGCCGCAAGGCCCGTTTTCAACTTAGAACTTCTGCGCGGTGCGCATCACCGGATACAGGTTGTAGCGCTCGTCCCACGACGAGTGGCGCTTAGCGAAGAACTCCAGCCGCTTGGCCGGCGTCTTGTTGAACTCCGCGTCCGTGTCGACCTTTTTCTGGAACTCCGCACGCAGCGCCGGATCGGTTTCCAGCTGATCGCGCGCGACCTCCTCCGCCACGTAATCCTCCATGTACTCCTTGCGCTCGAAGGCGTTGTTGAACACGCCCCAGGCCAGCAGGCTATCGGCGCCGCGCGGCTCCAGCATCGTCATCACCAGCCGCGCCTTCGGTTGCGCGATCGGCACGAACAACGCGCCCTGCACCAGGCTGCGCCGCTCGCGCGCCCACTCGCCCTCCACCGCCAGCGCCTGATGGCCCTCGAACGACTGCGTGCCGAACTTGGTCTTGGTGGCGCGGAAGGTCTCGACTTCGGCCGACATCTGGTCGGCGCCGATGGTCTTGAAGCTGATACCGTGCTGCTTCAGCTTCGCGCCCACCTGCGCCGCGAACGCCGCCGGGATCACATAGCCGCCGCGCGGCGCCGCCACCTTATAGTCCGGCACCACTTCGTCGCGCAACGGCACGGTCCACATCTGCGGCTTGCTCTCGTCGTAGTGCGTCATCAGGCCGCCCGAGATTTCCGAGTAGCCGCGCGTGTATTCATAGCCGGGGAACTGAATGCTCTTGGCGTTGAAGGTGGTGCGGTAGCTGAGCGGAAAATCGGCGCCGCCCATGGCCACCGCGCGCGCGTCGGCGTCGCGCGTCAGCTTCTGCCATTCCTTGCCGTGCGCGGCGACCTGCGACAGCAGCGAGACGATGGTGTTGCGGGTGATGCGCACGCGGGTCGGGTAATCCTTCCACGAATGGGTCTCGACCAGCATCGCGAAGCGGTTACGCATCGGGAAGTAGCCGGTCGAGAAGCGCGGCGTCGACATGCTGTCGACGAAGCCGGAGGTCGGATCGTCCTCCTTGTCGAAGGAGATGTAGTACGGCTTCGGATCGGAACCCTGCGCCTTCAGGTCCGCCATCACGGCGCTTTGCAGCGCGCTGCCGGCGCGCTTCAGTTCCTCGTCGCCGCCGTGCACCGGCTCGACCTGGATCGAGACGTCGGGCTGGAACTTGGCGCCGTCGGTCACGTGCAGGTCGACGTAGGCCAGCGGATCCCAAGCGTTGACCAGCGCCAGCATGGCCTGCATCTCGGGCGCGTCGGCCTTGACGTAGTCGCGGTTCAGGTTGAAGTTCTGCGCCGTGGTGCGCCAGCCCATTTCCACCGGGCCGCGCTGGTTCGGACGGTTGTATTTGCCGAAGCGCTCATGGCCGTCGACGTTGAACACCGGGACGAACAACAGCACCTGCTGGTCCAGCGCGCCCGGCGCCGCCTTGTTCTCCAGCGCCTCGCGCAGCGCCAGGAAGCCGGCGTCCTTGCCGTCGATCTCGCCGGCGTGGATGCCGCCCTGGATCAGCATCACAGGCACGCCCTTCTTCTTCGCCTGCTCGGCGGTCAGCGCGCCGGTGCGCGACACGGCCAGCGCCAGCATCGGCCGGCCTTCCGGCGTGCGGCCGAATTCGAAGCAGCGCACCTGTTTCGGATACGCCTTCTGGAAGCGCGCGCACAGGTCGACCACTTCGGCGTAGCGGCCGGTGCTCTGGAAGCCGGAGCGTTCGGAGACGGTGCTCAGCGACGAGGAGGAAGGCGAGGCGGAAGGCGAGGCGGACGGCGCGGCGGCCAGCGCGGCGGCGGAGGAAGTGGCGGCAAAGGCAAGCAGTATTGCGGAACGAATCATGGACGGGCTTCCAGCGGTGGTTGATCGACCGATGCCTGTACCGGCATCGGATACGATGGAAATTATAGTCGGCTTTGCGCGTCAGCGACTGCGGATGGAGATTTCCTTCACCTCCGGCCGCACCAGCCGCATGGCGCCGGCTTCGCTGCGGTTGCGCGCCGGCGCCGCCGGGCAGACGCCGTTGGCGCGGTAGCTGAGCGCGGTGGCCAGCACGCTTTCGGTTGGATCGCCCATCGGCCGCGTCAGGTCGTCGGCGACGTTGCAGGTCGGCTGGAAGCCGTCCGCGTAATCGCCGAAGCCCTTGTTGTTTGTCCCCTGCATTTCGATCGAGAAGTAGGTGGTGCCGCAGTTCGACGCCGGCGTGAAGGCATACGGCTTGCCGCAGGTCTCGCCGCCAATCAGGTTCACTTCGATATCGATCCCGCGCAGGCTGTTGACCACCGATTCGCTGGCGGAGCAGGTACCGGGCGTGGTCAGGATCGTCACGCGCTTCAGCCCCAGATAGGGCAGCACGGTGCCCGGCCTGATCTGCGTCGAAACGAATCCGGTCGCGGTCGAGCGGAACCCCTGCGCCGGCTTGGGTTTGGTCTTGTCGTTGTACAGCAGGCGCTCGAACACTTTGCCGTCGGTCGCGTCCGGGCCGGCGATCATGTAGGCCAGTTCGCTGGCGATGCTGAGATAGCCGCCGCCGTTGTAGCGCATGTCCAGCACCAGATCCTTGACCCCGGCCGCCTTGAAGGTGGTGACCGCATCCACCAGCGGACGTTCCGATACCGCGTTGTGGTCGTCGAACTGCAGGTAGCCGACCTTGCCGGTGGGCGTGTCCAGCACCTTGACATTCTGCACCGGCGCCATGCTCAGTTGTGCCGACAACAGCGATGCCGTGATGGTGCTGCCGCCGCGCGACAGCACCAGCTTGTGCGTCTCGCCGGCCTTGGCGGGGAACAGGCCGGCGTTGAGCACCGCGATGCCGGCAGGGGTGGTGTCAGCTATGTTGACGCCGTCGACCGACACTAGTCGATCGCCACGCAGCAGTCCGGCCGCCGATGCCGGCGAATCCGGTTCCACCAGCGTCACCACCCACACGCGTGGCGTGTTGGCGTCGACGCTGCGGACCCAGGTCAGGCCGTAGCTCAGCTCCACGCCGCTGCCGCTCATCGCATTCCACACGTCGCTTGGATAGGTGAAGTGGAAGCGGTCCTTGGCGCGGCCGGAAGCGGTCAGCAGCGGCGTTTTCAGCGCGGCGAAATAATCGACCGGCCGCGCGTAGTCGGCCATGTTCAGCGTGGGCAGCTCGCGGTACCACAAATAGGTCTCGTCCACGTAGAACTTGATGAATTTCAGCTCGTCGGTCAGCGTGCCCTGGCGGTCCAGGTAAGGGAAGCCGTTCGGCGCCAGCGTCTTGCGCGGATGCTCGCACAGGTTGAACAGCGACAGCCAGTCCTGCACGGGCGGCGTGACCGGCGGGGTCACGGGCGGTGTCTCGGGAGGGGTGACCGGTGGCGTCTCGGGTGGTGTCACCGGCGGTGTTACCGGGGGAGTTTCAGGCGGCGTGACCGGCGGCGTTACGGGAGGCGTCACCGGCGGCGGCGTGGCAACGGGCGGCGTGGTGTCCGATCCGCCGCCGCAAGCGGCCAGCAGCGTCAGGATAGCGGAAACGGCGAGAAGTCGGGGTGTCAGTTTCATCAGGGAATTATATCCCCGCCGACGGGCGTCATGCTAACCTTGCAATATTTCTTACAATTTTCAGACTTGCAAATCAGGATCCTCGCGGACCACGGCCGCCAGCCACGACGCGAACACGCTCAGGCGCGGCGAAGCCATGCGCCCTTGCGGATACACCAGCGACATCGGCATCGGCGTCGGCAACGTGTCGGCCAGCACCTCGACCAGCGCGCCGCTGGCCAGATGCTGCCGCACCTGGTAGCGCGCCGCCTGGATCAAGCCCATGTCCTGCAAGGCGCAACTGATATAGGCATCCGGATCGGTGACCGCGATGGCGCCGCGCATCTCGACGATCACCACGCTGCCGCCGCGCATGAAGTCCCAGTCGAAGGGACGCCCGGTGCGGCCGGAAAAGTGCATCACGCCGCGATGCGCGCGCAGGTGATCGAGCGTCATCGGCGTGCCATGCGCCGCCAGGTAGCCCGGCGAGGCGCAGGTCAGGAAGCCCATGTTGCCGAGGCGGCGGCCGATCATCGCCGAATCCTGCAACTCGCCCACGCGCAGCGAACAGTCCAGGCCCTCCTCGGTCAGATCGCGCACCCGCTCGCTGAGGCTGACGACCAGGTCGATGTCCGGATAGTCGCGGCAAAAGCCGGCGATATGCGGCATCACCACATGCCGCCCGACCGCGCCGGGCAGCTCCACCCGCAGCTTGCCTCGAGGCTTGCTGGTGTTCTGGCCGCGAAAAGTGCCCTCCGCATCCTCCACCGCCTGCAGGATCTCCAGGCACTTGCGGAAGTAGTCGGCGCCGTCCGGCGTCAGCGACAAGCGGCGCGTGGTCCGTTGCAGCAGCCGGGTGCCGAGGAAGGCTTCCAGCTTGTTGATGGTCGCCGTCAGCGCGGCGCGCGGCAGATCCAGCGTCTCGGCCGCCTTGGTGTAGCTGTTCGCCTCGACGATGCGCACGAACGCCTGCATGGCCTTCAATCTGTCCATGATTGTTCATATAAAGTGAAAAGTATAGGGGCATTATGCCCTGATTATCTTTAGCCGGCTTTTGCCTAGAATGGGGCCATCGCAATCTCCCACTGGAGTCACAACATGAGCAAGCTCGAAGAACAAGACATCAGCCCCGGCATGGTGATGCTGCTGGCCACCGCCACCGGCCTGATCGTCGCCAGCCTGTACTACGCACAAACGCTGGTCGGTCCGATCAGCGCCTCCACCGGCCTGTCGCCCGAAGCGGCCGGCCTGATCGTCACGCTGACGCAGATCGGCTACTGTCTTGGCCTGCTGTTCATCGTCCCGCTGGGCGACCTGCTGGAAAACCGCCGCCTGATCGTCACCGGCCTGCTGTTCACTTCCGCCATGCTGGTGATGGCCGCGTTCAGCAGCAGCGCCTGGATGTTCCTGACCGCCGCGCTGGGCATCGGCCTCGGCTCGGTCGCGGCGCAGATCATCGTACCGTTCGCCGCCCACCTGTCGAAGGAAGCGACGCGCGGCGTCACCGTCGGCAAAGTGGTCAGCGGCCTGCTGCTGGGGATCATGCTGGCGCGCCCGGTGGCCAGCCTGGTGGCCGACGCCGCCAACTGGCACGTGGTGTTCGGCGGCGCCGCCGTGATCGTGCTGGCGGTGGCGCTGGTGCTGCGGGTCAAACTGCCGCAGCGCACGCCGGCGGCGACGATCAGCTATCCGACGTTGCTGGCCTCGTTGTGGCACCTGTTCTTGAAAACGCCGCTGCTGCGCCGTCGCGCCGCGTACCACGCCGGCCTGTTCGGCTCCTTCAGCCTGTTCTGGACCGTGACGCCGCTGATGCTGGCCGGCCCGCAGTTCCATTTGTCGCAGACCGGCATCGCCATCTTCGCGCTGGTCGGCATGGCCGGCGCCGTGGCGTCGCCGATCGCCGGCCGTCTGGCGGATCAAGGCCACACGCTGACGGCCACCGCCGCCGCGCTGGCGCTGGGCGTGGTCGGCTTCGCGCTGCCGCTGCTGGTGCCGGGATCGCGCAATGTCGCGCTGGCGGTGCTGGTGCTGGCTTCGATCGTCCTGGATATGGGGGTGGCGGCCAACCTGGTGCTGGGCCAGCGTGCCATCTTCACGCTGGGCGCGGAAGTGCGCAGCCGTTTGAACGGCGTCTACTTCGCACTGTTCTTCGCCGGCGGCGCGCTGGGTTCGGCGCTGGGCGGCTGGATGTTCGCCGCCCACGGCTGGCACGCCGCGCTGTTGACCGGCATGGCCTTCAACGCCGCCGCTCTGCTGTACTGGGTGACGGAATATGCCGGTCACGCTGCGGCGCAGCGCAAGCCGGCATAAGCGGCTAACTCAAAAAGCCGCGCCGCGCCTACGGCGCGCGCCAAGTCCCCAAAAAAAACGGCCTCGAAAGAGGCCGTTGTTCCAGGTGACAGCGGTTGCTAAGCCGCGTGCGTGTGGGTGTCGGTCGCCGCCGGCTTGCCGAAGGCGGCCAGCAACGTCGCCTCCTTCTGCTTGGCGGCTTTGAAGTGGCGCTCCTTGACGTGGCCGTAGCCACGGATGTCTTCCGGAATGCTGGCGATGGCCACGGCTTGCGCCAGGTTCTCGGCCGTCAGCTTCGGCAGCAGCGATGACACCGTGTCGCGGTATTCGCCGATCAGCGCGCGTTCCATCTTGCGCTCCGCCGTGTAGCCGAAGACGTCCAGCGCGCCGCCGCGCAGGCCTTTGAACTTGGCCAGCACGCCGAACGCCTTCATCATCCACGGGCCGAATTCCTGCTTGATCAGGTGACCCTGGGCGTCGTGCTTGGCCAGCAGCGGCGGCGCCAGGTGGAATTTCAGCTTGATGTCGCCTTCGAACATGCCGGCGATCTTCTGCTGGAACGCGCCGTCGGTGTACAGGCGGGCGACTTCATATTCGTCCTTGTACGCCATCAGCTTGTAGTAGTAGCGCGCCACGGCTTCGCTCAGGCGGGTGGTCTTGCCCAGCTTGGCCTCTTCGGCGCGGACCTGGTCGACAAACGATTTATACTGTTTGGCATAATTCGCGTCCTGGTAGGCGGTCAGCAGCTCGACGCGGCGGGCGACGATGTCGTCCAGCGTCTGCGTGCGCTTGAACTCGATCACCTTGGCCGGCGTGGTCAGCTTGGTCACCGACGCCAGGTCGTGCGCGGCGGTGCGGCCCCAGTTGAAGGCCGATTTGTTGAAACCCACCGAAATCGCGTTCAGTTCGATCGCCTTGATGATCGACGCTTCCGACAGCGGCACATGGCCCTTCTGGAAGGCGTAGCCCAGCATGAACATATTGGTGGCGATCGAGTCGCCCATCAGCGCGGTGGCGATCTGGCCGGCGTCGACGAAGTCGACGTTGTCGTTGCCGCAGGCGCGCACGATCTCGCCGCGCGAACCGGCATCCGGGAACTGCCAGTCCGGATTCTTGACGAAGGCGGCGGTCGACGAGCCGGTCGAGTTGATCATCGCGTGCGTGCGGTGCTCGCCCATGCGCGACAAGGCGTCGCGCGAGGCGGTGACGATCAGGTCGCAGCCGATCACCAGGTCGGCGCTGCCGGTGCCGACCCGGGTCGAGTGCAAATCGGCCTGGTTGTCGGCCAACCGCACGTGCGACATCACCGGGCCGCCCTTCTGCGCCAGTCCGCTCATGTCAAGCACGATGGCGCCCTTGCCTTCGACGTGCGCCGCCACGGCCAGGATCTGCCCGACGGTGACCACGCCGGTGCCGCCGATGCCGGTGATCAGGATGCCGTACGGCGTGTCGGTCGCCGGCAGCGTCGGCATCGGCAGCGCCACGGTTGGGCCCTCACCCACCGCGGCCTTCTTCGGCTTCTTCAGCGCGCCGCCTTCCACCGTCACGAAGCTCGGGCAGAAACCGGTGGTGCACGAGAAGTCCTTGTTGCAGGACGACTGGTTGATCTGGCGCTTGCGGCCCAGGTCCGTCTCCAGCGGCTCCACCGACAGGCAGTTGGACTGCACCGAGCAGTCGCCGCAGCCTTCGCACACGGCTTCGTTGATCACCGCGCGCTTGGCCGGATCAGGGTACTCGTTGCGTTTCCGGCGGCGGCGCTTCTCGGAGGCGCAGGTCTGGTCGTAGATCATCGCCGACACGCCCGGCTTGTCGCGCAGTTCGCGCTGCACGTCCATCAATTCGCTGCGATGGCGCACGGTGACGCCTTCCGCCCATTTGTAATCGGACGGGTATTTTTCCGGCTCGTCGGTGACGACGATAATCGGCGTCACGCCTTCGGCCGCGATCTGGCGCGAGATCATGCCCGGATCGAGCGGGCCGTCGAAGGCCTGGCCGCCGGTCATCGCCACCGCGTCGTTGAACAGGATCTTGTAGGTGATGTTGACCTTGGCCGCCACCGCCGCGCGGATCGCCAGGATCCCGGAGTGGAAGTAAGTGCCGTCGCCCAGGTTGGTGAAGACGTGCTTCTCGTTGGTGAACGGCGCCTGGCCGACCCAGGTCACGCCCTCCGCGCCCATGTGGGTGAAGGTCGAGGTCTCGCGGTCCATCCACAGCACCATGTAATGGCAGCCGATACCGGCCAGCGCGCGCGAACCTTCCGGCACCTTGGTCGACGAATTGTGCGGGCAGCCGGAGCAGAAGTACGGCGTGCGGTCGGTGTCCGGATTCGACTTGGTCGGCAGCGTCTTCAGCGCCAGCTCTTTCGCTTCGAGGAAGGCGACGCGCTCCTGCACCCGCTTGGCCACCGGATGGCCGGCGCAGTAGTGCGCGATGCGCGAGGCGATGGCGCGCGCGATCTGCGCCGGATTCAGTTCATAGGTGGCCGGCAGCAGCCAGTCGCCGTGGCCGGTCTTGCCCTTGTTGCTCCATTCGCCGGTGTCGTCGAACTTGCCGACCACGCGCGGACGTTCGCCGTCCGGCAGGTTGTACAGCTCTTCCTTCAGCGCGTATTCGAGGATCTGGCGCTTTTCTTCGACCACCAGGATCTCGTCCAGGCCCTTGGCGAATTCGTGCACGCCGTCCGCCTCTAGCGGCCATGTCATGCCGATCTTGTACAGGCGGATGCCGATGTCGGCGGCGGCCTGCTCGTCGATGCCCAGGTCGGCCAGCGCCTGGCGCGTGTCGAGATACGATTTGCCGGCGGTGATGATGCCGATCTTCGGCTTCGGCGAATCCCAGATGATCTTGTTCAGCTTATTCGCGCGGCAATAGGCCAGCGCGGCGTACCACTTGTAGCTGTTCATCCGCACTTCCATATCCAGCACGGTGTCCGGCCAACGGATATTCAGGCCCCCGGCCGGCAGCTCGAAGTCGGTCGGCAGCTTGATCTGCACCCGGTCCGGGTCGAAATCGACCACGGCGCCGGATTCGATGATGTCGGTGACGCACTTCATCGACACCCATAGGCCGGTGTAGCGGCTCATGGCCCAGGCGTGCAGGCCGTAGTCGATGTACTCCTGCACCGACGATGGATACAGCACCGGAATGCCGCAGGCGTTGAGGATGTGGTCCGACTGGTGCGCGGTGGACGAGGACTTGGCGGCATGGTCGTCGCCGGCCAATACCAGCACGCCGCCGTGCTGCGCGGAGCCGGCGTTGTTGGCGTGCTTGAACACGTCGCCGCAGCGGTCGACGCCGGGGCCTTTGCCGTACCACATGGAGAACACGCCGTCGTACTTGGCGTCCTTGAACAGATTGGTTTGCTGCGTGCCCCAGACCGCCGTGGCGGCGAGGTCTTCGTTCATCCCCGGATGGAACTTGACGTGGTGCGCGTCGAGGTACTTCTTGGCCTTCATCGCCGTCATGTCGACGCTGGTGACCGGCGAGCCGCGATAGCCGGTGATGTAGCCGGCGGTGTTCAGGCCCGCCTTGAGGTCGCGTTCGCGTTGCATCATCGGCAGGCGGATCAGCGCCTGGGTGCCGGTCATGAAGGCGCGGCCGCGTTCCAGCGTCCACTTGTCGTCCAGCGAGATGTCGTCCGAGTGCGTGCCGGGGTCCAGCTGCAAACCCTTTTGAGGTGCGTTCATTGTGTCTCCAATATTCTCTGAGATATTGCGTGCGGTGCGCCGTTCTATGCGGCGCTACCTGCGGTTTTTTTAACTATAGGCTTTATGCCGGGGTCTTGCTCGGATCCTGCAGGACGCCGCGCTTGATCTGATCCAGCTCGATCGACTCGAACAGCGCGCGGAAGTTGCCTTCGCCGAAACCCTGGTCGCCCTTGCGCTGGATGATCTCGAAGAAGATCGGACCGATCACGTTCTGGGTGAAGATCTGCAGCAGCAGTTCGCGTTCCGTATCGTTGCTATGGCCGTCGATCAGGATGCGCAGGCGGCGCAGTTCTTCCAGCCGTTCGCCGTGGTTCGGCAGGCGGCGGTTCACCAGTTCGTAGTAGGTCTCGATGGTGTCCTGGAAGGCGATGCCGGTCTGCTTCATGCCTTCGATCGACGAGTAGATGTCGTCGGTGCCCAGCGCGATGTGCTGGATGCCTTCGCCGTGGTACTCGTCGAGGTATTCGGCGATCTGCGACTTGTCGTCCGAGGATTCGTTGATCGGGATGCGCACCTTGCCGCATGGCGAAGTCATGGCCTTCGACTTCAGGCCGGTCAGCTTGCCTTCGATGTCGAAGTAGCGCACTTCGCGGAAGTTGAACATCTTCTCGTAGAAGTCCGCCCATTCCTTCATGCGGCCGCGATGGACGTTGTTGGTCAGGTGGTCGATATAGGTCAGGCCGTGGCCGACCGGATTGGCTTCCGCGCCGGGGATGGCGACGAAGTCGACGTCGTAGATGCTGATGTCGCCGATCGCGCCTTCCGCTCCCGCGTTCTTGCCGCGCCAGCGGTCGACCAGGTAGATCAGCGAATCGCCGACACCCTTGATGGCCGGGATGTTCAGCTCCATCGGACCGGTCTTGTTATCGAAGCCCCAGGCGCCCTGCTCCAGCGCGCGCTTGTAGGCGAACGCGGAGTCCTGCACGCGGATCCCGATCGCGCACACGGACGGGCCGTGGTGGCGGGCGAAGCGCTGCGCGAACGAATCCTGTTCGGCGTTGATGATGAAATTGATGTCGCCCTGGCGATACAGGGTCACATCCTTGTGGCGATGACGGGCGATCGCGGTGAAGCCCATGCTCTCGAACAGCGCACCCAGAGCTTTTGGATCCGGCGCGGCGTATTCGACAAACTCAAAACCATCGGTACCCATCGGGTTATCCCAAGGCGTAAATTTCATGCGGGTCTCCTCTAAGAATAGCGCACAGTATAGTCCCGCCGGGGGGGCATTTAATTGCAAACAATTCCCATGCCTCAGCGTTTTGCGCAATAATATTGCCTGAACTCCGAATTATTGAGGTATTTATGACCAAAATTGCGCTAGATAAAACCGACCGTAAGATTCTGTCCATTTTGCAGGCCGACGGCCGCCTGTCCAACCAGGATGTCGCCGAGCTGGTGGCCTTGTCGCCATCGCCCTGCCTGCGCCGCATCAAGCGGCTGGAGGAGGCCGGCGTGATCCGCCAATACGTGGCGCTGCTGGACCCGGACAAGATCGGACTGGGGCTGCTGGCGTATGTGAACGTGCGGCTGGAGAAGCACAGCGAAGCGGCGGCGCACAGCAACGCCCGCGCCTTGGGCGCGCAGAACGCGCCGGTGTCGCCGCGCGCCGACTTCGCGGTGTCGGTGGAGCAGTGGCCGGAAGTGGTGGCCTGCTACGCGATGACCGGCGAAATGGACTACCTGCTGCGGGTGCACGTCGAAGACATGGACCACTTCTCGCGCTTCATGATGGCGACGCTGCTGCGCCACCCGGCGGTGCTGGACGTGAAATCCTCGTTCGCCCTGCAACGCATCAAGGACACCACGGCGCTGCCGCTGGTGTAACCATGAACTGAGGTTATGGGCGCACACGTTTTTTTCATGCGTGTGTCATTGAGCTTACACAAATCTTCCCTAGAGTACCGGGCAGCCAACAACCGGCGCCATACATCCAGGGGAAATCGTGAGCCATACCATCATCGCCCGCGCGGTACGCGCTGCATTCCAGGGCGGCGCAGCCGCCGCACTGTTCACCGCCGTCACGCTGCCACTCGCATCGCCGCTGCACGCGCAGCAAGTCGCCAACACCGATAGCGCCGCCGACGCGGTCGCGCCGGGCGATGTCGTCATCGTCACCGGCAGCAGCGGCACCGGCAAGCGCACCAAGACCAAGGCCAGCTACTCGATCAGCACCATCGGCGAGGATGCGCTGCGCATGCAGGCGCCGACCTCGGTCACCGAGGCGCTGAAATCGGTGCCCGGCTTCTGGGTCGAGTCGTCCGGCGGCGAGGCGTCCGGCAATATCCGCGCGCGCGGCATCCCGGTCGACGGCTTTGGCTCCGTCACGCTGCTGGAGGACGGCATCCCGGTCCAGCACGACCCGTCGCTCGGCTACCTCAACGCCGACCAGGCCTTCCGTCTCGACGAGACCATCGACCGCATCGAAGTCGTGCGCGGCGGGCCGTCGTCGGTGTTCTACACCAATGCGCCGGCCGGCGCGATCAACTTCCGCTCGCGCGAAATCGGCGATGCGCCGAATGGCCTGGTCAAGTTCACGGTCGGGAACACCGGCCAGCGCCGCACCGACTTCTGGTACGCGACGCCGCTGGCCGATGGCTGGGGCGTCGGCGTCGGCGGCTTCTACCGCATCGACGACGGCGCGCGCGACCCGGGCTTCCGCGCCAACGACGGCGGCCAGATCCGCCTCAAACTGACCAAGGACGTCGACCACGGCCGCCTGAGCTTCGACGTCAAGCACCTCGACGACAAGGTCGCGCTGTACCTCGGCATCCCGATGCGCACCTACGCCGACGGCGAGATCCGCGTCATTCCCGGCTTCGACGGCAACCACGGCACCATCGCGGGCCCGCAGACCGAACATGTCCAGATGAAAATGGGCGACGGCCGCCTCTACGATTTCGACAACAGCGAAGGCACGCACGTGCGCCGCACACAGTTCAGCGCCGGCCTGGAAAAAGACCTGTGGAACGACTGGAAGCTGACCGAATCGCTGCGCTACTCGAAGACCGACACCCAGCGCAACGGCGTCTTCCCCAATCAGCTGCTGAGCGTCGACGCCTTCCTCAAGCAATCGCAATCGCTGCTCAGCTACGTACCCGGCGCGACCAGGCTGTCGCTCCAATACGCCAACGCGCCGGGCCATGCCTACGTCGATCCGAACGCGCTGGTGATCGTCGGCGGCCTGCGCGGCGTGACGATGCCGCTGGAGGAAGCGATCAACGACGCCCGCGTGGCGCGCAAATTCAGCGTCGGCACACAGAGCCACGACGTCACGCTGGGCTATTACTACGCCCGCTTCAACCAGTCCTTCAGCCGCTACTCGTCCAGCGCCTTGCTGGGCGCGCAGAGCCAGGCGCCGTTGCTGGATCTCGTCGCCAGCAACGCCGCCGGCCAGGCGCTGGGCAGCATCACCGACCACGGCATCTACAACTACGGCTATGAGTGGGAGAACGCCAGCGGCACTTCGAAGACCAACGCCCTGTACCTGGCCGACGAATGGCAGATCGATCCGCAATGGCGCATCGACGGCGGCGTGCGCTGGGAGCAGGTCAACACGAGCGGCCGCACCGAGCGTCCGACCTTCGTCAACCTCGGCACCTTCGCCACCTCCAAGGTGCGCACCGGCACCGGCGTGTTCGACTACTACGACCACACCTTCAATCAAACCGGCTGGACGCTGGGCGCCAACTATCAGCTGGCGAAGAACGCCGGCGCCTTCGGCCGCTGGACCCGCGCCTTCCGCCTGCCGAACCTGAGCTCCTACATCACCAGCCCGACCGCGACGCCGGTGATCCAGACCATGGACCTGGGCGAAGTGGGCTACAAGTACAACGGCGGCATGCTGGAACTGTATCCGACGCTGTTCTACTCCAAGTACAACAACGTCAGCTACACCAACACCATCTTCACGCTGGATAACATGAGCTCCACGCCGCAGACCGGCTACGCCAGCACCCGCACCGTCGGCCTGGAGCTGGAAGGCACGCTGCGTCCGGCGCCGTGGGGCGACCTCGGTTTCACGCTGACGCTGCAAAAACCCGAGTACCGCGACCTGCGCTACACCGACAAGGTCAACAACCTGCCGGTGCCGCGCGACTACAGCGGCAACCAGCTGGTGCGCGTGCCGAAGGTCAGCGCCCGCCTGGCGCCCGGCGTCAACCTGATGGGCGACAAGCTGCGGCTGCAGCTGTCGTATGAATACGAGGGCGCGCGCTTCGTCGATTCGGCCAACTCGGTGCGGCTGCCGTCGTACACGGTGCTGAACTTTTCGACGCGCTACCAGATCTCGCCGGCGCTGTCGGTGTTCGGCTATGTCGACAACATCAACAACTCGCAGGGCCTGACCGAAGGCAATCCGCGCGCCGGCGAGCTGCAAAGCGCCGACGCGGGGGCGAACACCTTCCTCGCCCGTCCCGTCATCGGCCGCACCGTGCGCGCCGCCATCAAGTACGACTTCTGATGCGCGCCGCACGAAGCATGCTGTGCGCGCTGCTGCTGGCCTGCGCCGGCAGCGGCTGCGCGGCCGAAGCGCCCGACCTGGTATTGCGCGGCACCTTGACCGGCGCCGACCACCAGACCTACCGCCGCGTGCCGTTCACGGTGCCCGAGGGCGTCGAACGCATCACCATCGCCTTCGACTACACCGGCAAGGAGCAGCGCAGCGTCATCGACCTGGGCATGCTCGGGCCGGACGGCGCGCTGCTCGGCTGGAGCGGCGGGAACAAGCGCCTGTTCACCATCAGCGGCGTGGACGCGACGCCGTCGTATCTGCCGATCCCCACGAAGCCGGGCCAGTGGGCCTTGCTGCTGGGCGTGCCGAATATGCGCAAGGAAGGCCGCGCCGACTACACCGCGCAGGTCTACTTCTCGCGCGGCCTGGGCGCGACGGACGAGCCGGAGGCGCTGCGCGTCCCGCTGCGCAAAGGCGCGGCGTGGTATCGCGGCGATCTGCACAGCCACACCGCGCACAGCGACGGCAGTTGCGACAGCCATCGCGGCGTCTCGGTGCCCTGCCCGCTGTTCCTGACGGTGCAGGCGGCAGCGGCGCGCAAGCTGGACTTCCTCGCCATCACCGAGCATAACGGCGTGGCGCACGCGCATGCGATGCGTGAGCTACAACCGTACTTCGATCAACTGCTGCTGATGCCGGCGCGCGAGCTGACCACCTTCACCGGCCACGCCAACTTCTTCGGCAGCCTGGCGCCGCTGGACTTCCGCATCGGCGCGGGCGACCAGGCCGACTGGAACGCGGTGCTGAACGGCGCGGCGCGGCTGCATGGGCTGGTGTCGATCAACCATCCGGTGCGGCCGTCCGGTGAGCTGTGCATGGGCTGCGGTTGGGACAACGACGGCGACATGGCGCTGGTGCAGGCGATCGAGGCGGTCAACGGGCCGGATGCGGACAGCGTCTGGTCCGGCGTGCCGTTCTGGGAAAAGCAGTTGCGGCGCGGGCTGCGCATGACCGCGATCGGCGGCAGCGACGACCATCGCGCCGGCATGGGCAAGGATGGTGGCCATATCGGCAGTCCGACCACGGTGGTGCATGCGGTGGAGTTGTCGCAGACGGCGATCCTGCAGGGGATACGCGCCGGCCATGTGTTTGTCGATGTCGCCGGCTCGCCGGACCGGGTGCTGGAATTGGAGGCCGACAGCGGCGGCGCGCATGCGATGATGGGCGATGCGCTGGCCGCGCCGGCGGGCGCCGTGGTGCGCTTCAAGGTGCGGGTGGCGCATGCCGACGGCGCCGTCATCGCTCTGATGCTGGATGGCGCGGCCGCCGGCTTGCTGGCCGAGCGCAAGGTCGATGGCGCCGACGTCACGCGCGGCTTCGACTGGATCAGTGACGGCAAGCGCCACTGGCTGCGCGCCGAGGTGCGCGATGCCGATGGCCGCTTGCTGTTGCTGGGGAATCCGGTCTATCTGAACCCTTAGATATGGCGCTCCAGATGGGCGACGAAGGGCTCCGCCGCCAGGAAGCCGATCACGCGGCTGTTGGGGATCTCTTTGCCGCCGCTGAACAGGATGATGCCCGGCGGGCCGAACAGGCCGAAGCGCTTCATCAACGCTTTGTCGTCGGCATTGTTGGCGGTGACGTCGACCTGGATCAGCTTTACCTGTTTCAGCTTGCCGCCGACCGCCGGCTGCGAGAAGGTGTAGCGTTCCATCTCCTTGCATGACACGCACCAGTCGGCGTAGAAGTCCAGCATCACCGGTGTGGCGCTGGCGGCCAGCACCTGATCCAGCTCCGCCACGGTCTTGATGCGGCTGAACTGGATCTCGGCGCCGTTGGCCGGGGTTGCGCCATCGGCGCGCGCGATGCTCAGGTGGCCCAGCGGTTGCAGCACGTCGCGGCCGGCGCTGGCGGCGCCGGTCAGTTCGAACAGGCCGCCGATCAGGAAGGCCAGGCCGAGCGTCTTGCCGGCGTAGGCACGCAGCTCCGCGCCAGGCTTGAGTGGCTCAAACACGTGCAGGAACATCGCGCACAGCAGCGCGAACACGCCCCACATGGCCATCATCACCGTGACCGGGAACACCGGGGACACCATCCAGATCGCTACCGCGATCAGCAGAAGGCCAAAGATTTTCTTCACGCCGTTCATCCATGCGCCCGCACGCGGCAGCAGGCTGCCGGCCGAGACGCCGGTCAGCAGCAGCGGCACGCTCATGCCGACCGCCATCGAGAACAGGGCCCAGCCGCCGGTCCAGACGTTGCGGGTCTGGCTGATGTAGAGCAGCGCGCCGGCCAGCGGGCCGGCCACGCATGGTCCGACGATCAGCGCGGACAGCGCGCCCATGACGAACACGCCGGCGAAGCGCCCGCCGCCCATATTGCCGCTGGTGCTGCTCAAGCGGCTTTGCAGGGCGCTCGGCAGCTGCAACTGGTAGACATCGAACATCGACAGCGCGAGGGCGAACAGCAGTGCGCCAAAGCTTAGCAGTACCCAGGGCTTTTGCAGCGCGCCGGCCAGGCCTTCGCCGGCCAGGCCCGCCGCCACGCCGAGCGAGGTGTAGACCAGGGCCATGCCAAGGCAGTACGCCAGCGCGAGCGAAAAGCCGCGTCCGCGCGAGACCACGCCTTCGCCGACGATGATCGACGACAGGATCGGCACCATCGGCAGCACGCACGGCGTGAACGACAGCAGCAGGCCGAAGGCGAGGAAGGCCAGGCCGATGCGCCACGCGCTGCCGCTTTGCAGCGTGCGCTGCGCCAGCGAGCTGTCGTCTTCCGGCGCGGCGGACGCGGTCGCGGCGGCACGCGCGTCGGGCGAAGACGTGGCGGCCGGCGGCGCGGCGGGCGCGGGTGCGGACACGGCGGACTCGGTCGCGGCAGCACGGGCCTCGGGCGAAGGCGCGCCGGCCGGCGGCGCGGCGGCGGCATCGGCGAGCGGCGTCAGCGTGCCCGGCGCGGTGGGATCAACGCGGTAACTCTGCGTCGCCGGCGAATAGCACAGCCCCGCATCCGCGCATCCCTGGTAGCCGACGGCCAGCGTGAACGGCGCGCTCGCCGCGACCGGCACCTCGACCTCCAGCCGGTCCTGATACGTCTCCATTTCCTTGTTGAAGTTGGCGTCGAACTTGCGCAGCCCCGCAGGCAGCGAAGGCGCCTTCACCTGCCCGCCCGCCGCATTGAAACTCAAGCGATCGCGATACAAGTGATATCCCGGCGCGATCACCCACGACAGCCGTACCGTGCGCGCATCCACCGTCTCCGCCGTCAACTTGAACGCCTGCTCCGGCTCCAGGAAATCCGCCGCCCGCGTCTCGGCGCCATACACCAGCGCCAACATCGCCACCACCAGCGCGGCCAGCACCTTGATCCATTTTTGCATGCCCATGTCAGATATCCCTATACAGCGTCTTCCCCTGATCGTCCACGGCCAGATAGCCCATGTCCGACGCGTTCAAAAAATCCAACCCATCCTGCTGCTTCAGCATCGTGATGGTCGAACAACTGCCGGCGGCGATGGCCAGCGGCGCCACCACGCTGACCGAGCGCCAATAGCGCACCGGCATGCCGCTGCGCGGATCGAGGATGTGGCAATAGCGCTCCCCATCCAGCTCAAAGAACCGCTCGTAATCCCCGCTGGTGGCCAACGCCCCCTGACTGATCGGCACCGCCCCCGCCAGCCCATCCGGATCGCGCGGATCCTGGATGCCGATGTACCACGGCTTGCCGTCCAGCTGCGGCCCCAGAAAGCGCATGTCGCCGCCCAGGTTCACGTAGCCGTGCCGCACACCGGCATCGGCCAGCATCGCCGCGACGCGGTCCGCCGCATACTCCTTGCCGAAGCCGCCGAAGTCGATCTCCATCCCGGCCTTGCGCAGGAAGACATCCTCCCCACCGCATTCGACCTCAGGCCAGCCGACCAGCGCCAGCAGGGGCTCCAGCACCTCCGCGTCCGGCAGCTTGGGATGACGGAAATCCCAGGCCCCGCGCAACACGCCCGAGGTGATGTCGAACAGGCCGTCGCTGGCGCCGTACAGCGCGCCGGCATAGGTCATCAGCGACATGGTCTCGCGGTCGCAGGCCACCGGCTCCTTGCCCGCCGCCGCGTTGATGCGCGAAACCACGCTGTCCGGCCGATAGCGCGAATACTTGGTCTCGATCCGCCGGACTTCCTCGATGGCCAGCCGCATCAGGCGTTCCGCCCGTTGCGCGTCCGGCGTCGCCAGCCGCACCTCGCAGCGGCTCGCCATCGCGTCGAACAGCGTGCGGTGGACGGTGGTTACCATTGCCGGTTCACCGCGATCTGCAAGGTCTGCGCGCGGAACGCGTCCAGGCCAGGACTGCCGCTATGGAACAGACGCCAGCTGCCGCGCTGCTGGTACACCGACGCCTTGACGTCGACCGACCACAATTTGTCGAGCTGCTTGCCGACCTTCAGCGCCAGCGTCGCCGCGCCGAAGCCCGACAGGCGCTGGTCCGCCGTCAGAAAACCGCCGCCACCGTTGTAACCGGGCGGGAACGGCGCGCCGAATTGCGCGTCGTAGACCGGATCGTAATAAAAGCGCGCCGCGCTCTGCGTGTACAAGCGCACCTCGGGCGTCACGGTCCAACCGTCCGACAGCGGCTGTACATACTCGCCGCCCAGCGTATGCCCGCGCACGCCGAAGCTGTCGCGGTAATAGCGGTAGGACAAGCGGCTGGTGCCGCCGGTGGACGCGATGTGATGGTTCCAGCGCGCCAGCAGCGTGCTTTCCGACCGGCTGCGCGGCCGGTTGTCCAGCGACTTGTATGGATCGGAGAAATAGCCCTTGCCCGCGTCGTGGCCCAGCGTCAGCTGCACCACGTCGTTCATCGTCAGCACTTGCGTCACGCCCAGCAGAAAATTATTCGTGCGCTTGCGTTCATTGCTGACGATGTTGTTGACCGGGTCGATGCGGTCGTCGGCATGGCCGATGCCGGCGGTCCAGGTGGTGTTGCGGCTTTCGCTTTCCCAGCTGCCCTGCAAGGACAGCGCGCGCGACACGTAGTCATGCTCGGTCGAATACGCCGCGCCCACCGTCACGCTGCCGCGCTCCAGATAGCGCGTGGCCGAGACGTCGCCGGCCTTGCGGTCGTCGCTCATGCGCGAGGCGCCGGAGATCGCCGTGTGATAGCGCGGCGACGCGCCCGACACATCGTCCACCACCAGCGAACCGCTGACGCTCCACACCCCCGCCACCGGCGCCATGATGGAGACCGACGGCGCCTTGACCCGTATCCGGTCCAGGCCCGATTGGCTGTCGCGGTAATCGAGGTAACCGACGCTGATGGTGCCGTTGGTCGGCGGCGCCTCGGCATGCGCCTGCACGCCCGGCAGCAGCATGGCCGCCGCCAGGATCGAGGCGGCCATGCCGCTGTCTTTGTTGGTCGTCATAAGCATCCTCAGTTGCAACCGCAGCCGCCGCCACCGACGCCGGCGCCGCCGGACGAGGCTTCGCGGCTGGTGTAGATATGGTCGTCGTAACGGTTGAAGGCGTGGCCGTCCCTGAAGGTCATCTCGGGCCGCGCGAGCGTGCCCTTCTCCCACGGCTGCACATTGCCGATCGAAGCGCAGCCGCCCAGCGCGGCGGCCATCGTCAAAATAAGCAGCGCCTTCATTTGACGGCTCCCAGCGCGGATTGGATCCTGCTTTCCAACTCGGCGCGGTCGGCGTCGCGGAAACCGGAATGCTCCAGCAACACCTTGCCGTCCGGGCCGATCAACACGCTGCTGGGCATGCCCTTGATGCCGTAGCTGCGCGGCGTCGCGCCTTGCGGATCGAAGCCGATGACGAAGCGCGCGGGCGTCGCCGCCAGGAACTGACGCGCATCGGCGTTGTTGGCGTCGACGTTGACGCCGACCACCTGCAGGCCGCGCGCGCCGTACTTGGCCTGCATCTCGTTCATCCACGGGAAGGACTGGCGGCACGGACCGCACCACGAGGCCCAGAAATCCACATACACCACCTTGCCCTGCAGTTTGGCCAGCTTCACCGCACCGTCCAGCCCTTGCAGGTCGAACTGGGGCGCCGCCACGCCCTTCTCCAGCGCGCAGGCGGACGACGCGGCCAAGGCCACGGCAAGCATCACGGCGATCCTCTTCATCTCAAGCTCCCTTCGATTTGTTACGGCGACGCCAGCCGATGACCAGCAGCGACAACATCACCAGCGCCGGCAACATCGGATCGCTGACATCCTGCGACGCGGAGCACCCCCCGCCGCCCCGGTTCGATGGCGTTGCCGGCGCGGCGGGTGCCGTGGCGCCCTGTCCGGTCAACGCGATATTCCAGCTGGCGCCGGCCACGCTGGCTTGCAGCGTCACACCGCCGTTGCTGGCGCCGGCGTTGACCGGCGTGTAGCCGATCACCAGATCGCAGGAGGCGCCCGGTTGCAGCGTCAAGGGGAGAGCCGCGCAGCCGGTGCTGTCGGCGGCGGCGGCGAACGGACCGCTGAAGGAAGCGCTGGCCAATGTCAGCGCGCTGGCGCCGCTGTTGGTCAGCTTGAAGCGGCGCGTCGCGGCGGCGCCACCTATCGTCACCGTGCCGTAGTCGAAGTTCTGCGGAGCGACCGTGAGCGACGGCGCGCTGACCGCCACCGCCACGCCGACGCCGTTCAGCGCCAAATGGAACTGTGCGCCGCCGTCGGTCACCAGCATCAGATCGGCGCTGCGCGCTCCGGCCGCCGTCGGCTTGAAGACAGTGGTGATGGTGCAGCTGGCGCCGGAGCTGACCGATGCGTTGGCGGCGCAGCTGCCGCCGACGACGAAGTCGCCCGGCTGGTTGCCGCCCAGCGTCAGCGTGGCGATCTTCAGCGCGGCGTTGCCGCTGTTGCTCAAGGTCGTGGTGTGGACGGCGGCGCTGCCGCCGACCTGCGTATCGCTGAAGGCGATCGGACCGGTTTCCGACAACGCCGGCTTGGCCGTGGCCTGTGCGGTGCCGGTGCCGCTGATGCCGACTTGCAGCGGCGCCGCGTTCGAGCTCACCGCCAGCGCCGCGCTGACCGCGCCATCCACCGTCGGTGCGAAGCGCAGCGATACCGTGCACGATGCGCCGACCGCCAGGGTGGCGCCGCAATCGCTGCCGCCCACGCTGACGGTGCCGGAGCCGGTCACGCCGATATTGTTGAAACTGATGACGACGTTGCCGGTATTGGCCAGCACCACGCTCTGCGCGGCGGCCGCCGCGCCGATGGTCTGGGCGCCGAACGCGATGGCGGAAGGCGTGGCCGCCAGGGCCGGCGCCGGCGCCGCCGCAGTGCCGGACACCCCGACCACCGCATTGCCGTTGGACGCGTTCGACGCCAGCGTCAAATTGGCGGAGAACGCACCGGCGGCGACCGGCACCGCTTGCAGCGTCACGCTGCAGCTGGCGCCTGCGGCCACCGGCGTCGCGGTGGTGCAGCTGCCGCCGCGCGTGATGATGGCGGCGTTGGGTCCATCCAGCGTGATGGCGCTGAAGGCCAGCGCGGCCTGGCCGCTGTTGCTGACGGTGATGGTGAATACCACCGATGGCGCGCCGGTCAGCAGCGTGCCGAAGTTGACTCCGGCGGCGGACAAGGCGATGGTTGCCTGCGGCACGGCGTTGCCGGTGCCGCTCAGGGCCACGCTGCTGCCGCCGCCGGCCGCGTTATGGGTGATGGTCAGCGTCGCGGCGCGCGCGCCGGCGGCGGTCGGCGTGAAGCTGGCCTGCACCGAACACGCGGCGCCCGCTGCCAGGGAGGCGCCGTTGGCGCAGCTGCCGCCGGCCAGGCTGAAGTCGCCCGCCGCCGCGCCGCCGATGGAGATGGTGCCGATGTTCAGCGCCGCGTTGCCGGTATTGGTCAGCGTGGCCGCGAGCGGGCCGCTGCTCTGGCCGATGTTGGCGCCGCTGAAGGCCAGGCTGGCCGGCGCCAGCGATGCCGCCGGCGCCGCCACCACGTTGGGATTGCCGATGAAGGCCGCCAGATCGGCCAGTTCCGCCGCGCTGAATTTGCCGTTGAACAGGCTGCCCATGCCGCCCTTGTTGGCGGCGAAGGCGCTGGAGATCACGGAAGGCTGGTTGGCCGCCGCCAGTATGCCGTTGACGTTGTTGGCCGGCGTGGGGCCGTGGCACGAGGCGCAGGTGGCGCCGCCGCCCACCGGGCCGTTCAGGTAAAGGCTTTTGCCGTTCAAGGCATCCGCCGCATTGGCCGCAGCCGATGCAAGGCCCAGCAGCATAGCGGCGGCGGTAACCACACCCGCCGCGCGCGCAATCAATCCAGTCATGCCATTCTCCTAGTGAAGTTATCAACCGCAGACAGAGATGGCAAAGCCGTTCATGGCGCTATGGGCCAGCGCGCACCAGCCCCAGTTGCGCGTGCGCCGGTACAGCAGCGCCAGCGCCAGGCCCGGTGCGGCCACCGCCAGCGCGTGCGGCCAGCCGGAACCCAGGTGGAGCAAGGCGAAGGCGATCGTCGAGAGCGGAACGGCGGCCGCGCCGCGCCGCATCAGCCACTCCTGCAAGCCGGCACGGAACACGCACTCCTCCAGCAGCGGCGACAGCAGGAGCAGAAGCAGCCAGGCGCCGGCGTCCGGCGCCAGCAACCGCGGGCCGCATAGCTCGGTGATCAACACATAACCTTTTCAAATTGCGCATCTTGTCTGACCGTTCATTCCCGGTCGCGCGGCAAAGGTTCTAAGCGGAGGGGATTATTTTCGACCGGTCAATCGGTCCAGCCACTTGGTGGCGATGCGCTTGTTGGCTTTGAGGGTGTAATCCAGCGTGGCGAATTGCTCGCCCAGCGCTTCCTGCAGCATGCTGGCCGGATTGGCCGGCAGCAGTTTCAGATAGGCGTCCGCCTCGCCGTAGTCGCGATGAATCTCCATCCCGGCTTTTTTCGCGATGTGCATCATGGTCTTGTTGGACGACAGGCAGTGCATGTACAACGTATCGACATCGTTGTTGCGGCAGTGGATGGCGGCGCGTTCGAACAGCCTGGAACCGACGCCCATGCCGCGCGCGGATTTGCTGACCGAGACGCCGAATTCGGCGATCCGGTCCTTCTCGGTGACCGCGCTCTTGCTGTCGTCGCGCGGCGCGAACGCCAGGTGGCCGACCGCCACCAGCTTGAACACGCGGTTGTACACGCCGAACACCATGTCGCGCCCGAAGTCGATGCGGTTGACGTAGTTCTCCACCTGCTCGTCGGGCAGCACGGTGCCGAAGCGCAGCAGGCGGTCGTTGTTCTCCAGGCCGAGGAAGTGCTTCAGCATGCGCCGCCGGTCGCGCTCGCGCAACTCCTTGACGAGCACCGTCGGACGGCTCTTGCCGTCTTTGTTGCTCCCCCAGCGGCGCAACGGATTCTGGAACAGATCGATCGAGTTCATACTTGCGAAAAGGTTATGGTGCAGTGCAACATCGACCGCCATTGTACCTCGCTTCGAATTTACGCGCCGGGCGCTTGCAGCGGCATGCCCGCCTCGTCCTCGTCGTCGGCATCGGCCGCCTTGAGCGCCAGCTTGACGGCGGAGACGCGGGCGCGGTGCACCAGCTCCGGGATGCGTTGCGGGTTGGCGGCGCAGCCCTGCGCGATCTCGCCGGCGTTGACGCCGCGCGCGGCGGCCAGCGCGGCCTCCAGGTACGGACCTTGCGGGAACGGCGCGTCGCGGTAGCTGGCGTTCGGGCCGATGCGGCCGCGCGAATCGCATTCGGTCGCCAGCAGCATCTGCGAAAAGCGCGCCGGCTTGCGGAAGGCGTCGCAGCGCTCGAGCAGCGTGACGATGGTGTTGGGCCGCAGCTGCAAGGCGCGGCCGACGTTGCCGTGTTCGCGCGCCGTCATCACCGCCAGGTCGCGGCACTCGGTCGGCACCTTGAGGCGCTTGCACACCTGCTCCACCAGCTTGACGCCCATGCCCTCGTGCCCATGATGCGCCGGCCATTTGTCGGCCGGCGTCACGCCCTTGCCCAGGTCGTGCATCAGGCAGGCGAAGCGGGTCGCCAGTTCGTGGCCGGCGTCGGCCGCGCAATCGATCACCTGCAGCATGTGCATGCCGGTGTCGATCTCGGGATGCCACTTCTCCGGCTGCGGCACGCCCCACAGCACGTCCAGCTCCGGCAGGATGCGCGCCAGCGCGCCGCAATCGCGCAGCACTTCCAGCATGCGCGACGGCTTCGCCTCCATCAGCCCGCGCGCCAGTTCCTGCCACACGCGCTCCGGCACCAGCGCATCGACCTCGCCCTGTTGCACCATCTGCCGCATCAGCGCGTTGGTTTCTGGCGCGACGCGGAAGTCGCTGAAGCGCGCGGCGAAGCGTGCCACGCGCAGGATGCGTACCGGGTCTTCGGCAAAGGCTTCCGACACGTGGCGGAATACGCGCGCTTCGAGGTCGCGCCGGCCGCCATAGGGATCGGTCAGCGTGCCGTCGTCGGCGCGGGCGATGGCGTTGATGGTCAGGTCGCGGCGCACCAGGTCGTCTTCCAGCGTGACGTCCGGCGAGGTGTGGAATACAAAGCCCTTGTAGCCGGGCGCGGTCTTGCGTTCGGTGCGGGCCAGCGCGTACTCCTCCTGCGTCTTCGGGTGCAGGAACACCGGGAAGTCCTTGCCGACCGGGCGGAAGCCCTGGGCCAGCATCTGCTCGGGCGTGGCGCCGACCACCACGTGATCGTGGTCCTTGACCGGCAGACCAAGCAATGCATCGCGCACGGCGCCGCCGACTACATAGATCCGCATCGTATCAATCCGGCATTTCGGCGTCGTGGTCGGGCGCCGTTTCGGTTTCGGCCATGGCCTCGGCGACCCAGCGCGCCACCGCCGGATGGGCCAGCACGCGCTGGCAGTAGGCGTCCAGCGCCGGCGCCAGCGAAACGCCGTAGGTTTTAAACCGCATCACCACCGGCGCGTAGTAGGCGTCGGCGATCGAGAACTCGCCGAACAGGAACTGGTGGTGGCCGAAGCGCGACAGACATTCCTCCCAGATCTCGCTGATGCGGCCGATGTCGGCCTGGCTGCCGTTGGTGCGGCCACGACCCGGATAACTGCCCTGGATGTTCATCGACATCGCGCTGCGCAGGTCGGCGAAGCCGGCGTGCATCTCGGCGCAGATCGAGCGCGCCATCGCGCGCGCGGCCACGTCCTGCGGCCACATATGCAGCTCCTGGAACTGTTCGGCGAGGTATTCGCAGATCGCCAGGCTGTCCCAGATCGTCATCTCACCGGCCAGCAGCACCGGCACCCGGCCGCAGGCCGAGTAGCCGCAGATGCGGTTGGCGGTGTCCGGCTGGTCCAGCAGCACGCGCACTTCCTGGAACGGGATGCCGAAGGCGGTCATCGCCACCCACGGGCGCATCGACCACGACGAGTAGTTCTTGTTGCCGATGACGAGCGTCAGGCCCGGCTCGCGCGCGGCGGCCAGGGCGTTGGACAAGCTGGGATCGAGTTGAGTGGTCTGCATGGCGATGCGTCCTGATTTGTTGTTATGGGCGGGAGCCGAAGCTGGCTTCCTGCTGTTCCTGTTCGGTGTAGCCTTTCGGCGCGACGTTGCCCAGGCGCGCCTTCAGCGATTGCGGCCGGCCTTCGAACAGCGCGGCGTAGTAGGTGGTGTTCGACATCACATTCTTGACGTAGGTGCGGGTCTCGACGAAGGGAATCGATTCGATGAAGACCGCGCTGTCCATCGGCTTGGTCAGCGTCGAGCGCCACGAGCGCAGGCGGCCCGGCCCGGCGTTGTAGGCGGCGGTGGCCAGCACCTGCGAGCCGTCCATGTTCCCGAGCACCATGTTCAGGTAGTTCGCGCCCAGCAGGATGTTGGTGCGCACGTCGCTCAGCATGTCCTGCACGAAGTCGGTCAGGCCGATCTTCTTGGCGACCCAGCGCCCGGTCGACGGCATCACCTGCATCAGGCCCGAGGCGCCGACGTGCGACTGCGCGTCCATGATGAAGCGCGACTCTTGCCGTATCAGGCCGTAGACCCAGGCTTTGTCCAGCCCCAGCGTCTGCGTGGTCGGATGCATGATGTCGTTGTGCGGCGACGGGAAGCGCTGCGTGTAATCGACCTGGATGCGGGTGCGCTCCGAGGTGTTGACCATGCGGTCGAGAATATTGTTCTGGCGCGCGAATTCGGCGGCGGCCAGGTGTTCCCGCTCGCTCATGCCGCGCAGGCCCCAGTTCCATTCACGCGTGCCTTCGAAACGCAGCCGCATGCTGAAGAACTTCAGCGCGCGCTGGAAATTGGGATTGGCGGCGATCGGCGCGATCTCGGACTGGCCGATCGGCAGGCCGGGCAGCGGGATGGTGATCAACTTGCCGGTTTCCTCCAGCGCCAGCTGGCCGTAGTAGTTCGACTGGTCGGCGATGCTGCGGAACAGCTGCAGCGCCTCGCCGGTCGGCTGGCTGGTGGCGCCGGCTTCCGCCATCAGCGCGCGGCCCAGCCAGTAGACCCAGGCCGGATCGTTGCGCAGCGCCTGCGGCATGGCGCGGATATTGTTCTTGACCTGCTTCCAGTCGCCGTTGCGCAGCGCGAATCGTGTCTTCCACTGCATCTGGTCGATCGACAGCGGCGCGCCGGTCGACTTGTTCCAGTAGTCGCCGGTCTCCGGCGCCAGCGAGTACGACGATTGCAGCGCGATCGCGGCCCAGCCTTCCTGCGCCTCCTGGCGACTGAGCTTGGGCGCGGCCTTGTTCAGCGCCAGCACCGCCAGCTTGACGCTGGTCTTGGCCATGCGGCCCACGGCGACGATGAAGATCTCGTGTTCGGTGCGGCCGGCGCCGACGCCCTTGGCCAAGGTCAGGGCCGGCAGGTCGACCGCCTGCACCGCCTTCTTCTCGTTCCCGTCCAGCAGCGCGACGATGCGGCGTGCCTGGCCGGTGGCGTTGAATTCGCCGGCCAGCCGCAGCTGCGCGTACAAATCGTCGATGTTGAACTGGCCGGACTGGTACAAGGTCGCGATCAGGAGCGCGCACGGTTCACCGTAGACGCTGGGCGATGTCAGCAGCGCGCGCGCCTCGTCGGCCACCTTCTGGCCCTTGAGCGCGCGCGAAATCAGCGCGTAGCATTTGACCTGGGTGTCGTCGTTGATCACGTACAGCGGCAGCTGTTCGTCGAAGGTGGCCCAGTCGCGCTTGCGGCCCAGGTCCAGCAGCCAGTCGTTGCGCAGGCGGTCGACGATGGCCTCGCCCTCGTAGCGCCGCATGAAGTCGCGGATTTCCGCGTACGACGCGTCCTTCAGGTGCGATTTCAGCCGATAATAATCGACGTAGGAAGGGATCGAATAATTGGGCAGGCGCGCGGCGTAGAACTCCGCCTTGCTGGCATCGTCCTGGCGCACGGCGTCGCGCAGCAGCAGGAAGGAATCGTCTTCCTTGCGGCTGTCGGCGCTGATGTCCTCGGCGTGGGCGAACGATGTCAGGGCAACGACGAGGGCGCCGGCGATCCATTTCGAAGCAGAAATCAATGTGCAACTCTCTTAAGTCTTGAATCAAATATGACCAGCCACCCTAGAATACCACGCAGCGCGACCGAACCACCAGCCCCGGACGCCCCGTCCAAAGGGGATTTGCGCAAGCGGCTGCTGACGGCGCGGCGCGCGCTGGATCCGGCGACGCGGGCGGCGTGGGACCGGGCGATCGGCGAGCGGGTGGTGGCGTGGTGGCAGTCGGCGCGGCCGCGGGCGCTGGGCGTGTATTGGCCGCTGCGCGACGAGCCGGACCTGCACGCAGCCTACGCGCAACTGGCGCGGCTGGGCGCGCGGCTGCTGCTGCCGGTGGTGGTGGCGAAGGATCAGGCGCTGGAATTCGCCGAATGGCGCATCGGCGAGGCGATGGTCAAGGATGCGATGGGCGTGGCGGTGCCGGCCGATCTACGCTTGCAGGCGGCCTATCCGCCGGCGCTGCTGGTGCCCTGCCTGGGCTTCAATCCGCAGGGGTATCGCCTGGGTTACGGCGGCGGCTTCTACGACCGCACGCTGGCGCGCTCGCCCCGGCCGCAGACGCTGGGCATCGCTTACCAGTGCCTTCAAGTGCCATTCGCCGGCGACGATCACGATGTGGCGCTGGACCGCATACTCACCGAAATCGCCGGCCGCTAACCCGCACTGCGGCCACAAGGGTCAGACCCCGTACGGGGTCTGACCCTGCCTGGCTTTGCCGGGTGCGGCGGCACTCAGGAAATCACACCAGCCGTTGCCACAGCGCGGTGGTCGGCGCCACCTGGTTCATGCTGTAGAAGTGCAGGCCCGGCGCGCCGCCGGCCAGCAGGCGCTCGCACAACGCCGTCACCACGTCCAGGCCGAAGGCCTTGATCGAGGCGCTGTCGTCGCCGAAGCTGGCCAGCTTCAATCGCACCCAGCGCGGGATCTCGGCGCCGCACATGTCGGAGAAGCGCATCAGCTGCGTGTAGTTGGTGATCGGCATGATGCCTGCCACGATCGGCACGTCGATGCCCAGCTTGCGGGTCTGGTCGACGAACTGGAAGTAGGCGTCGGCGTTGTAGAAGTACTGCGTGATGGCGGCGTTGGCACCGGCCTTGACCTTGCGCTCGAACGCCAGCAGGTCGTCCTGCGGCGACTTGGCCTGCGGGTGCACTTCCGGATAGGCCGCCACTTCGATGTGGAACCATTCGCCGGTCTCCTGGCGGATGAACTCCACCAGCTCGTTCGCGTAGCGGAATTCGCCGGCCGCGCCGTAGCCGCTCGGCAGGTCGCCGCGCAGCGCGACGATGCGCTTGATGTTGTGCGACTTGAACTCGGCCAAGATCGCGCGGATCGACTCGCGCGTGCCGCCGACGCAGGACAGGTGCGGCGCGGAGTCTTCGCCGGCGGCAAGGATCTCGACCACGGTGTCCAGCGTGCCGCGCTGCGTGCTGCCGCCAGCGCCGAAGGTCACGGAAAAATATTTGGGATGCAGCTCGGACAGCTTGGCGCGCGTGACGCGCAGCTTTTCCGCGCCTTCCGCCGTCTTGGGCGGAAAGAACTCGATACTGAAATTAGGATTGGCCATCGGATGTCTTCAAAAGTATGGTCGACAAGGCCCAGGAAATCACGCTGTACAACAAGGCTCCGCCAATCGCCGACAGGAAGCTGTCGACATGGAAGCCGTCCACCCATTGCGCCACCAGCCAGAACATGAAGCCGTTGATGATGAAGATGAACAGGCCCAGCGACACCAGGGTCACGGGCAGCGTCAGCAACAGCAGGACGGGGCGTATCAGCGTATTGACCAGGCCCAGGACAAGAGCCGCGACGAGGGCTGCGCCTATGCTTGTGACATCGACGGAATGCATCAGGTAAGGCACCGCCAGCAGGGCGATCGCATTGATTAACCAGGTAAGGACCAAACGCATGGGAAGTTCTCGCTGCAAGATGAACATCCCTCCCGCTGACGCGGGAGGGACGGTGTTTTAGTAACGGTAGTGGTCTGGCTTGTACGGACCTTGTTGCGACACGCCGATGTACGACGCCTGCTCTTCGGTCAGCACGGTGAGTTGCGCGTTCAGTTTCTTCAACTGCAGGCGCGCGACCTTTTCATCCAGGTGCTTCGGCAGCACGTACACGCCGACCGGATACTTGGCGGTGTTGGCGTACAGCTCGATCTGGGCGATGGTCTGGTTGGCGAACGACGACGACATCACGTACGACGGATGGCCGGTGCCGCAACCCAGGTTGACCAGGCGGCCTTCGGCCAGCAGGATGATGCGTTTGCCCGATGGGAAGATGACGTGGTCGACCTGCGGCTTGATGTTGTCCCAGGTGTACTTCTTCAGCGAGGCGACGTCGATCTCGTTGTCGAAGTGACCGATGTTGCAGACGATGGCCTGGTCCTTCATGGCCAGCATGTGCTGCTCGGTCAGGATGTGGTAGTTGCCGGTGCAGGTGACGAAGATGTCGCCGTGTTCGGCGGCGTAGTCCATGGTCACGACGCGGTAGCCTTCCATCGCCGCCTGCAGTGCGCAGATCGGATCGATTTCGGTGACCCACACCTGCGCCGACAGCGCGCGCATGGCCTGGGCCGAGCCCTTGCCGACGTCGCCGTAACCGGCGATGACGGCGACCTTACCGGCGATCATCACGTCGGTGGCGCGCTTGATGCCGTCGACCAGCGATTCGCGGCAACCGTACAGGTTGTCGAACTTCGACTTGGTGACCGAGTCGTTGACGTTGATCGCCGGGAAGGCCAGCTTGCCTTCCTTGTGCATCTGGTACAGGCGGTGCACGCCGGTGGTGGTTTCCTCGGTCACGCCCAGGATTTGCGGCAGGCGCTTGGAGTACCAGGCCGGATCGATCGCCAGGTGGGCCTTGATGGCGTTGAACAGGCAGATCTCTTCTTCCGAACCCGGCGCGGCCAGCACCGAGATGTCTTTTTCGGCGCGCGCACCCAGATGCAGCAGCAGCGTGGCGTCGCCGCCGTCGTCGAGGATCATGTTCGAGTACACGGCGTTGCCCGAGGCGTCGGCAGGCCAGTCGAAGATGCGGTGGGTGTAGTCCCAGTATTCGTCCAGGGTTTCGCCCTTGATGGCGAACACCGGGGTGCCGGCGGCCGCGATGGCGGCGGCGGCGTGGTCCTGGGTCGAGTAGATGTTGCACGAGGCCCAGCGCACCTTGGCGCCCAGCGCTTCCAGCGTCTGGATCAGCACGGCGGTCTGGATGGTCATGTGCAGCGAACCGGTGATGCGCGCGCCCTTCAGCGGTTGCGCGGCGGCGAATTCCTCGCGGATGGCCATCAGGCCAGGCATTTCGGTTTCGGCGATCTTGATCTCTTTGTCACCCCATGCTGCCAGGGAGATGTCGGCGACCAGGTAGTCTTGTGCGGATTTGAGTACGGCGTTCATCACGCCCTCCTTTCATTGTTGAAAAAAGTAACGTGAGCGCGGTTTGAGACTCCGAGCCTGGCGAATTCTTGATTCGTCGCAACGCTCCTCGGAAGGCGCATTTTAGCAAAAAAAAACGCCCCGCAGGGCGTTTTTTACCGAACCGGGCCGGCTTACTTGAGGCCGGCGGCGTCGCGCAGGATGGCGGCCTTGTCGGTGCGTTCCCAGGTGAATTCCGGCTCTTCGCGGCCGAAGTGGCCGTAGGCGGCGGTCTTGGCGTAGATCGGACGCAGCAGGTCCAGCATCTGCACGATGCCTTTCGGGCGCAGGTCGAAATGCTCCATCACCAGCTGGGCGATCTTCTCGTCCGGGATCACGCCGGTGCCTTCGGTGTACACGGTGATGTTGATCGGACGCGCCACGCCGATGGCGTAGCTGACCTGCACCTGGCACTGGCGCGCCAGGCCGGCCGCGACCACGTTCTTGGCCACGTAGCGCGCCGCGTAGGCGGCCGAACGGTCCACTTTCGTCGGATCCTTGCCCGAGAACGCGCCGCCGCCGTGCGGGCTGGCGCCGCCGTAGGTGTCGACGATGATCTTGCGGCCGGTCAGGCCGCAATCGCCCTGCGGACCGCCGATGACGAAGCGGCCGGTCGGGTTGACCAGGTACTTGGTGTCGACCAGCCACTCGCGCGGCAGCACTTGCTTGATGATCTCTTCGATCACCGCTTCTTCGATCTGTTTGTGCTGCATTTCCGGCGCATGCTGGGTCGACAGCACGACGGTATCGACCGCGACCGGACGGCCGTTGACGTAGCGCAGCGTGACTTGCGATTTGGCATCCGGACGCAGCCACGCCAGGCGGCCGTCCTTGCGCAGCTGCGACTGGCGTTCGACCAGGCGGTGCGCATAGTGGATCGCGGCCGGCATCAGCTCGGCGGTCTCGTCGCAGGCGTAGCCGAACATCAGGCCCTGGTCGCCGGCGCCCTGGTCGAGGTCGATGCCCGCGCCTTCGTCCACGCCCTGGGCGATGTCCGGCGACTGCTTGTCGTAGCAGACCATGACCGCGCAACCGCGATAGTCGATGCCGAAGTCGGTGTTGTCGTAGCCGATGCGCTTGATGGTTTCGCGCGCGACCTGAATATAATCGACGTTGGCGTGGGTGGTGATCTCGCCGGCCAGCACCACCAGACCGGTGTTGCACAGCGTTTCGGCGGCGACGCGCGCCTTCGGATCCTGGGTCAGGATCGCGTCCAGGATCGCATCGGAAATCTGGTCGGCGACTTTGTCGGGGTGGCCTTCCGAAACGGATTCGGAAGTGAAAAGATAATCATTGGACATCGCAAGCTCCTCATACTGGTTAAGAATGTTCTGTCGCCAACCAATACGGCTTGCGACGCTTTAGCGATATTTATATTCCGCTTCGCAAGTTGTCTGTTAACTCAGCGGGTACTGCCATACGTGGTATTTTACGCTTCTTTGAAAAAGTTTGGCGACTGCAACGTCGCCGAACGCAAACTTGACCTAGACAATTCAACATTCATGCTCGTTCCTATTTTTCGTTTTCTTTCCATCTTCCCCTTGTCGTTTTTGCACGCGCTGGGGGCGGCGCTGGGCTGGCTGGTGTACCTGAGTTCGCCCTCGTACCGCCGCCGCATGCGCGACAACATGACGCAGGCCGGCTACGCCCGGCACCTGCCGGCCGCCGTGGCCGAAGCCGGCAAGAGCATCGTCGAACTGCCTTTCATCTGGTGCGCCGATCCGCGGCGCGTGTCGCGCCACGCCAGCGATGAAAACTGGGCCATCGTGCAGACCGAGCTGGACGCCGGCCGCGGCGTGGTGTTCCTGACGCCGCACCTGGGCTGCTTTGAAATCGTGGCGCAGGAAATCGCGCTGCGCACCGAGCTGATGGTGATGTACCGGCCGCCCAAAAAGGAAGCGCTGAAACCGCTGATCGAAGGCGCGCGCGCGCGCGACAACCTGCTGCTGGCGCCGGCCACCATGTCCGGCGTGCGCATGCTGGCCAAGTTCCTCAAGAAGGGCAAGCCGATCGGCCTGCTGCCGGACCAGGTGCCGCAGGAAGGCGAAGGCGTCTGGGCCACCTTCTTCGGCCGCGACGCCTACACCATGACCTTGCCGGCCAAGCTGGCGCAACTGGGCGACGCCACCATCATCGTCACCTACGCAGAGCGCTTGCCCGGCGGCAAAGGGTATGTGGTGCGCTTCGTGCCGTTCGACGGCAGCCTGGACGGCGACGCCGCGCAGCAGGCGCAGGCGATCAACAGCGCGATGGAGCGGCTGATCGCGCGCAACCCATCGCAATATTATTGGAGCTACAACCGTTACAAGGTGCCGGCCGGCATCGCCGCGCCAAGCCGGGAGGCGCAGCCATGAAGCTGATGTTGGGATTCATGTGGCTGCTGCACTGGCTGCCGTTGCCGCTGCTGGGCCGCTTCGGCGACGCCGTCGGCAGCCTGCTGTTTTTGGTGATGCGTCCGCGGCGGCATATCGCGCTGACCAATCTGCGGCTGTGCCTGCCGGAACTGAGCGAGGCCGAGCGGGTCGCCATCGCGCACCGCCACTTCCAGGCGTATTCGCGCAGCGTGTGGGAACGCGGCATTTTATGGTGGGCGTCGGAGGCGCGGCTGCGGCGCCTGATCACGATCGAACCGGGCGCGGTCCCGGTGGACGAGATGACCGCCAAGCCGACCATCCTGCTGTGCCCACACTTCGTCTGCCTGGACGTGGCCGGCGCCTCGATCGCGATGGTGGCCAGCGCCTCGTCGATGTACGTGACGCAAAAGAACGCCACCTTCGACAAGGTGCTGCGCGCCGGCCGCGCCCGCTTCAAGCCGGTCAAGCTGTTCACCCGCCAGGACGGCATCAAGCCGATCCTGCGCGCGCTGCGCGACAAGCTGCCCTACTTCATGCTGCCGGACATGGACTTCGGCGACAAGGACGCGGAATTCGTGCCCTTCTTCGGCGTCGAGGCCGCCACGCTGACGGCCACCGCGCGCATCGCCGCCACCACCGGCGCCCAGGTGATGCCGGTGATCGCCACCTTCCTGCCGAATTACCAGGGATGGCGTGTGAAATTCTATCCGGTGTGGGACAATTACCCCGGTCCCGACATGGTCGCCGCCACCCGCCGCATGAACGAGTTCATCGAGGAACGCGTGCGCGAATCGCCGGCCGAATATTTCTGGACCCACAAACGCTTCAAGACGCGGCCGAATGGCGAACCTTCGCTGTACAGTAAAAACTAAGTCACCCCATGAAACTCAAATTCACCAAAATGCACGGCGCCGGCAACGATTTCGTCGTGATCGACGGCATCAACCAGCACATCGACTTCACGCCGGCGCAGTGGCAACTGCTGGGCGACCGCCGCTTCGGCGTCGGCGCCGACCAGATCCTGCTGGTGGAAAAGCCGAGCCAGCCGGGTTGCGATTTCCGCTACCGCATCTTCAACGCCGACGGCGGCGAGGTCGAACAGTGCGGCAACGGTTCGCGCGCCTTCGTCAAGTTCGTCTCGGAAAAGGGGCTGACCGACCGCCGCAGCATCACCGTGGAAACCAAGGCCGGCGTGATCGCGCCCCGGCTGGAACTGGACGGCAGCATCACGGTCGACATGGGTGCGCCGGTGCTGGACGCGGCGCGCGTGCCGTTCGACGCCGAAGGCTTGCAGGGCGTGGCGCAGGGCGCCGACACGCTGTGGCCGCTGGTGCTGGAACTGGGCGGCGCCAAGGAGAGCGTGCTGGTTTCCGCCGTGTCGATGGGCAACCCGCATGCGGTGCAGATCGTCGACGATGTCGACACCGCGCCGGTGGAGCTGACCGGTCCGCTGATCGAGCATCACGCGCGCTTCCCCAACCGCGTCAACGCCGGCTTCATGCAGGTGGTCGATCGCCATCATGTGAGACTGCGCGTGTTCGAGCGCGGCGTCGGCGAGACGCTGGCCTGCGGCACCGGCGCCTGCGCCGCCGCCGTGGCCGGCATCCGGCGCGGCCTGCTGGACAGCCCGGTGCGGGTCGATGCGCGCGGCGGCCAGTTGTCGATCAGCTGGGCCGGCGCAGGCCAGCCGGTGTGGCTGACCGGGCCGGCCGTCACCGTCTTCGAAGGTGAAATAGAACTCTAGGCGAGCCCTAGGCGGCCAGCAGGTCGCCCTCGCCATCGCCGACGGCCGGCAGCCAGGTCTTGAGCCGGTACAGGCGCTGGCGGTAGTTGCCTTCCAGGCCGTCCGGTCCGCTGTCGACCTCTTCGAACAGGCGCACGATGCGGTCCAGCGCCTGGCGCTCGCGCGCGGTGCGCAGCAACACCAGGCGGCGCTTGCTGCGGCCGTAACTGGCGCGGATGTCGACCACCAGGCAATGGCCCTGGTCGGCCGCCTTCACATCCAGCAACAAGGCTTCCGCCCGGCTCAGGCCGAACAGCGTGGCCAGCTCCAGCCGGGCCGCCAGCAGCGGCTGGCTTTCCAGCAATTCCCGCGTCAGACAGGCCACGATGCTGGCGATCCAGCCCGACTCCTTGGGCGCGGCGACGATGCGCGCCAGCGCCGTTTCCGCCTCGTCGCAGCCCTGGGCGGCGGCCTTCTGCAGCCAGTAGGCGGCGCGCACATCGCTGTGCTGGTCGGCGCGGCGATTGCGCCAGGCATACATGCCGCACTCCAGCTGGGCGCCGCAATGGCCCATCTCCGCCGCGCGCTCCAGGTAGGCTTGCGCCTCGGCCACGCAACGCTGCGAAAACTCCGGTTTCAGATAAATGCGCGACAGCGCGAACCAGGCCTCGGCCAGGCCCTGCTCGCCGGCCAGCGTCAGCCAGCGGATCGCGCGCTTGAAGTTGACGGCGGCGATGCCGTTGCTCTGGCGCTTGCCGTCGCCGTCCATGCGCGCGAACCACAGTCCCAGCGCCAGCTGGGCGTTGCGCTCGCCGCCGTGCGCGGCCAGCTCGCGGCAGTGCCGCAGTTCGGGATCGCCGTCATGCCGCTCCAGCAGTTCGGCGCAGCGCGCCAGCAAGGTCACCTGCTGCGGCGTCAACGGCCAGTCGGCCAGCCGCGCCGCTTCGGCGTCGGCCGGCGCGGCGGCCAGCAGCTGGCGCAGCAGCGGTTGTGCCTGTTGCAGGAACGCCACGTGGTCTTCCGGCCACAGCTTCTCCAGCAACGCATACTGGGCCGCGACGACAGCGTTGTCGGCGCGCCACGGCTGGCGCGCGCTCGGGCGCGGCGGCGGCGCCGGCGCGCCCGCCGGGGATGGGGTGGCGGCCGACGCCGACGGCCGGCCGCCGGACAGATGCGCCAGCAGCCACAGCGCCTCCGGCGAGCCGGTCTGCGCGGCCGCGTCCAGCGCCTGGCGGGCTTTGTTGTGTAAATGGGACATATCGTGCGGCGCGGCCGGCTGCAGCACCAGTTGCGCCAGCACCATGCCGGCCTGCTCGACGCCGGCGTCGTAGGCGCGTTCGTACCACGGCAGCACGGCCGGCACGCAATGCTGGGCGTGCTCGAACGGGATGTTGGCGCCGATGAGCATCCACGCCTCGTCCTGCTGCTGCAGCGCGGCGCGGTTCAACCAGTGCAGTGCGGTGGGCACGCTCAGTGGCAGGCTGGCGCCGCCGAACAGATACAGCTTGCCCAGCGCCAGTTGGCACACCGCGTCTCCGGCGCGGGCACCCCTGATGATCCCTAGCTCTTCTCGATTTGCCATCGTCTCACTATGAAATGATCCATCGAAGCGGGTGACGCCACTGTGCTGTCTGCGGCGCCGTATGGTTATAAGTGTAGCGTGCGATCCGCGCCACACGCGAAATAATATGCGCGCCGGTTTGATCTTGAACAACCGCGACACCCCGCTTTGGACGGTACGCTAGAGTTGTTTTGATGCCTCAGTGAAAGGAAATCTTGCGCGCCGGCAGCCGATCGGCAGGCCGGACAAGCGTTTCAAAAATACAACAGGAACTCGGAAATTGCGGGCTTTCGACCAAAACAAGCCGTCATAATCGACCATTCCAACGCATTTGGCCCGATCAGCATTTAAGGTACTTCTCATCTGACGGTCACAATGAGACGGTGCACCTTGGGATGTTTGTACGACTCACTTATAAAAAGGAATAACTCAAATGAAAAAATCTTTAGTGGCTCTGGCACTCATGGGCGCGTTTTCCGGCGCGTACGCGCAATCGTCCGTGACCATCTACGGCACTTTGGATGCTGGTGTTTCCAGGCGTACAGACACCGACGTGACCGCCGTCGGCAAGCGTGACAACAACAAGCTGGGCTTCCGCGGCGTCGAAGACCTGGGCAGCGGCCTGAAGGCCCTGTTCCAACTGGAAATCCGCTACGAGCCGGACACCGGCGTGATCGAAAGCACCACCCGCCCGCTGTTCCAGGGCCAGAGCCGCGTCGGCCTGCAGGGCGACTTCGGTACCATCCGCCTCGGCCGCGGCCTGACCGCGTTCCAGGAAACCAGCACCGCCTACGAGCCATGGAGCGGCATGCCCGCCGTCGCCGGCTACCAGACCGATCTGCAAGTGGCCGGCTACACCAGCGATCCGCTGAGCGCGCCCGGCAACTCGGCCAACCGCTTCTCCAACGCGGTGTTCTATAACACCCCGGTGATCGGCGGCATCTTCCAGCTGAACGTCACCGTCGCCGCCAAGGAAGCCAACGGCAACGCCGCCATCGTCGGCCGCGGCACCGCCGCCGCGCCGCAGTTCACCGCCAACTACGTGCCGCAGGTGGCGCCGTATTCGCTGAGCGCGACCGTCGGCCAGGGTCCGTATTCGATCTACGCCGCCTACGAGCGCAACGCGGTGGAAACCAAGCTGTGGTCGATCGGCGGTTCGTTCAAGCCGATTCCGGCGTTGAAACTGATGGCGTCCTACCAGCGCCAGGACCAGGACAACAGCGTGCTGATCAACCCGATCACCAAGGCCTGGCTGGTCGGCGCCAACTACAACATCGGCGCCGGCATGATCCGCGCCGGCGTGGGCCGCAAGACGCCGGACAACTTCCTCAACAGCCCGGCGATCGCCAAGACCAAGCAGTTCTCGGTCGGTTACGACTACAACCTGTCGGCCCGCACCTATCTGTACGTCGACGCGGCGCGCAAGAAGATCACCCCGGCCGCCACCTTCAATTACTACAGCCTTGGCATCCATCACAATTTCTAAGCGGCGCAGTCGACAAGAACTGTATGCGTGAGATGGGGAATGGCGGGCATGGGCAACCATGTCCGTTTTTTTTCGTTTAGAATGCCAGTGCAACTCCAACCACGCTTATAAAGTACCTCAATGACTGCCCCTCTGGACTCCACCCTGGTCGCGCAATACCTGACCGATCACCCGAATTTCTTCGAAGAACATGCCGACCTGCTGGGTGACATCAAGCTGGCCAGCCCGCTGACGGGCCGCGCCGTATCGCTGCAGGAACGCCAGATGGAAGTGTTGCGCGATAAATACAAAACGCTGGAACTGCGCATGAGCAACCTGATGCGCCTGGCCTCGGAAAACGAAGCGATCGCCAACAAATTCCACCGCTGGACCAAGGTGCTGCTGGAATCCGAAGACGTCGGCTCGATGCCGCATTCCGTGGTCAGCGGCCTGAAGAACAGTTTCGAGGTGCCGCAGGTGACCCTGCGCATCTGGGACACGGCGCCCGACTACGCCGGCGAATGGTTTGTCGGCGGCGTCACCGAGGACGCGCGCATCTTCGCCAACAGTCTGCTGGCGCCGTATTGCGGCACCAACAAGGATTTCGAAGCGGTGCGCTGGCTGGACGATCCGGCCGGCATCACCTCGACCGTCATCATTCCGTTGCGCAAGCCGGGCAACAAGAACGCCTTCGGCCTGTTGATCCTCGGCTCGCCCGACCCGGCCCGCTTCACCTCGCTGATGGCGACCGACTTCCTGGTCCACATCGGCGAAACCTCCAGCACCGCGCTGGCCTGGCTGCTGGCCTAAGCCGCGCGCCCACGCCCATGAGCGCCGATCCGGACCGCAAACTGGCCTGGATCGACGCCTACCTCGCGCATCTGCGCGGCGAGCGGCAATTGTCGCCGCACACCACCGCCGCCTACGCCCGCGATTTGCAGCAACTGGCCGCGCTGTCGGACGGCCAGGACTGGACCGCGCTCGACCATTTCGCCATCCGCCGCCTGACCGCCAAGCTGCACGCGCAGCAACTCGATCCCCGTTCCATCGCCCGCAAGCTGTCCAGCTGGCGCGGCTTTTTCGCCTGGCTCGGCGACCAGGTGGCGCTGGCGGCCAACCCGGTGCAGGGGGTGCGCGCGCCCAGGCGCGCCAAGACCCTGCCGCGCGCGCTGTCGGTGGACGACGCGGTGCACCTGGTGGCGCCGCAGCGCCCCAGCGCCGGCGCCGCGCCCGCGCCCGCCGAGCTGTGCAACCGCGCCATGTTCGAACTGTTATATTCCAGCGGACTGCGGGTGTCCGAGCTGGCCGGGCTGGACCTGACCCCGCGCAAGGACGCGCTGGGCTGGGTGGCGTTCGACAACCGTGAAGTGATCGTCACCGGCAAGGGCAACAAGCGGCGCGTGGTGCCGGTCGGCGCCGCCGCGCTGGACGCGCTGCAAGCCTGGATCGCGGTGCGGCCGGCGCCGCTGGACGGCGGCGACGCGCTGTTCCTCAGCGCGCGCGGCACGCGGGTCTCGCCGCGCGTGATCCAGCAGCGGCTGCAGGCCCATGGCGTGGCCAGCGGCGCGCCGGTGCACGTGCATCCGCACATGCTGCGCCACTCGTTCGCCTCGCATGTGCTGCAATCGTCCGGCGACCTGCGCGCGGTGCAGGAGATGCTGGGCCATTCCAGCATCAGCTCGACGCAGGTGTACACCGCGCTCGACTTCCAGCGCCTGGCCGAGGTGTACGACCAGGCCCATCCGCGCGCCAAAGTGAAATAGCGCACCCGGTACTGATATTGCTCAATCGGACCAATTGCTAGCGCCGCACAAATTCCGGCATAATCGCCCGATTGCATTTGTCGCATTCGATCCCCATATGGGTATCCCCTTACCTTGAACTGGCACGCACCATGGCACTGATTCCGACCACCATCCTGACCGGCTTCCTCGGCGCCGGCAAGACCACCCTGCTCAACCGTATCCTGCAGGAAGATCACGGCATGCGCATCGCCGTGATCGAGAACGAGTTCGGTCAGGAAAACATCGACAACGAGATCCTGGTGCAGGACAGCGGCGAACAGATCGTCGAAATGAACAACGGCTGCATCTGCTGCACCGTGCGCGGCGACCTGATCGTGGCGTTGACCGGCCTGGCGCAAAAACGCGACGCCGGCGAGATCCAGTTCGACCGCGTCGTCATCGAGACCACCGGCCTGGCCAACCCCGGTCCGGTGGCGCAGACCTTCTTCGTCGACGAGGAAGTAGGCGCTCACTATATGCTGGACGCCGTGGTCACCGTGGTCGACGCCCGTCACGCGATGGATCAGCTGGACCAGCACGAGGAAGCCCAGCGCCAGGTCGGGTTCGCCGACAAGCTGCTGCTGTCCAAGACCGACCTGGTCGACGCGGACCAACTGGCCGCGCTGACCGCGCGCCTCAAGCGCATCAACCCGCGCGCGCCGATCAGCAGCTCCGACTTCGGCCGCGCCCCGATCGCCGACGTGCTGGACCTGAAGGGCTTCAACCTCAACGACAAACTGGAGCTGGACCCGGACTTCCTGCACACCGACCAGGCGCACGACGACGACCACGTCCACGACGAGCACTGCGGCCACGACCATGACCATGGGCACGCCCATCACGATCACCACGACCACCACCATGGCCACCACAGCGACGACATCGCCGCCTTCGTGTTCAAAAGCACCCGTCCGTTCGACACCGCCAAGCTGGATGAGTTCCTCGGCGGGCTGGTGAATGTCTATGGTCCTCGCATGCTGCGCTACAAAGGCGTATTGTTGATGAAAGACGCCGATCGCAAGGTGGTGTTTCAAGGCGTGCATCAGATCATGGGCAGCGATCTGGGCGCAAAATGGGGAGAAAACGACGTTCGAGGCAGCAAAATGGTATTTATAGGTAAAAATCTGCCGAAAGATATCTTTATTAGCGGATTAGAACAATGTCTGGTATAAACTATCCGGGTTTTGTGGGGATAGCTAAAAAACCACAAAGCCCGGGCTGATTAATTGAAAACTCTGTCGTATCGAAGGTAAGCGAAGTTATGACCAAAACTAATAAATCGACCCCCGCCGCCGCCGACCGCATCCTGACCGACGAAGAAATTCTGAAGATGGATGAAAAGGATTACATGAACGCGGCGCAGTTGGCCTTTTTCAAAGTGAAGCTGCAGCAGCTTGAAAAAGAACTGTTGAAAAACGCCGGCGAAACCACCGAACACCTGCGCGAAACCGTGCTGGTGCCGGACCCGGCCGACCGCGCCACCATCGAAGAGGAACACGCGCTGGAACTGCGCACCCGCGACCGCGAGCGCAAACTGCTGAAAAAAGTCCAGCAATCCATCGTCGCCATCGACGGCGGCGACTACGGCTGGTGCGAAGAGACCGGCGAACCGATCGGCATCCCGCGCCTCATCGCGCGTCCGACCGCGACGCTGTCGCTGGAAGCGCAACAGCGCCGCGAACTGAAGCAGAAGCTGTACGGCGACTAAGCAGTCGTTCCCCATCAAGAAGCACGCGCCTCAACCCCGCGTGCTTTTTTTACGTGGTTTTGCAACGCCATCCCATCCGTAACACGGCAAACGCTTTCCCTTCCGCTACACTAGTGCTGATTAAGACAACGAGGTCAGCGTGGGATTGTTCTCCATCTTCAAGAAGGCCGACCGCGACACGCTTGCGCCGCTCAGCGACGACGAGGCGGCGCGGCTGGCCGCCAACAGCGAAGCCGAACGCCAGAGCCAGCAGGCGCGCCAGCGCGAGATCGCGCGCGCCACGGCGATGAAGATCGACGCCATCGAATCGGCGATGACCTTCGACATCTTCAACCAGCCGGAGCCGGCCTGGGGCAGCCCGCGCGCGGCCCGCCCGCCGCGTCCGCGCCCCGCCGGCGACCACGGCGGCGACACGCTGGCCGGGCTCGACATCCCCACCACGCTGCTGCTGCACGACGACGAGCTGCCGCAACAGGCGACGGCGGCCGAGAGCGCGCCGGTGGTGGAGGAAATCGCCATTCTGTACGCCAACGCCCAGGGCGCGGTGGCGCAGCAACTGCTGACGGCGGCGGTGGCCGACACCGGCGGCCGCGACCGCATCGTCTGGTGGATGCTGTTCGACCTGTACCAGGTCGGCGGCCAGCAAGACCTGTTCGACAACCTGTCGATCGACTACGCCAGCACCTTCGAAACCTCGCCGCCGCCGTGGAACGCGCCGGCCGCGCCGGCCGCCGGCACGCCGGACTGGGCCGGGGTGATCCCGACCGAATCGTTCAGCGGCGTGCTGGACCAGCACATCGCGCCGCAGCTGGACCGCCTGCTGCAACTGGCCGCCGCCAGCCCGGTGCTGCGGCTGGAGTTCGGCCGCCTCCACGCCGTCGATGCCGCCGGCTGCACGCTGCTGCGCGACACGCTGCGCAAGCTGCAGGCGCGCCAGCGCGAGCTGATCCTGGTGGACGCCGCCGGCCTGGCGGCGCAGATCCGCGCCGGCATCGCCATCGGCCGGCGCGACGACACCGAGGCGCCGTGGCTGTTGCTGCTGGAGTTGTTGCAGCTGCTCAACCGCGAAAAGGAGTTCGAGGAAATCGGCATGGACTACTGCGTCACCTTCGAGGTGTCGCCGCCGTCGTTCGCGGCGCCGCACAAGGTGGCGACGGCGGCGGCGCAGCACGTGTCGGCGTCGCCGGACCGCTTCATGCTGCCGCCGCTGATCGAACACCAGCTGGGGCCGGTGCTGCCGGCGATCCACGACTATGCCGGGCAATACCAGACGCTGGTGTTCGACTGCTCGCGCCTGACGCGCATCGACTACGCCTGCGCCATCCAGCTGCACGCGCAGTTGCAGCCGCTGGCCGGCGCCGGCAAGAAGATCGAGTTCCGCGACGTGAACCATCTGGTTACTGCCCTGTTGAGACTGCTAGGCTATGCGAATATCGCCAGAATCTATCCACACCGCTACTAACTTGTAATCCCCGTTTCCAGCCCCACTTTTCAGTCTTGACGCAGTTTGCATCATCACTTTGAGGTCACTATGGAACAATTTCACGGCACCACCATCCTGTGCGTGCGACGCGGCAAGGAAGTCGCGCTGGGCGGCGACGGCCAGGTCACGCTCGGCAACATCGTCATGAAGGGCACGGCCCGCAAGGTGCGCAAGGTCTACCAGGGCAAGGTGCTGGTCGGCTTCGCCGGCGGCACCGCCGACGCCTTCACCCTGCTCGACCGCTTCGAGGGCAAGCTGGAGAAGCACCAGGGCAACCTGCTGCGCGCCTCGGTCGAGCTGGCCAAGGACTGGCGCACCGACCGCGTGCTGCGCCGGCTGGAAGCGATGCTGCTGGTGGCCGACAGCGAATCGACGCTGGTCATCACCGGCAACGGCGACGTGCTCGAGCCCGAGGACGGCGTCGGCGCGATCGGCTCGGGCGGCACCTACGCCCAGTCGGCCGCCAAGGCTTTGGTGGAAAACACGGAACTGTCGCCGGCGGAAATCGTCAAAAAGTCACTGACCATCGCCGGGCAGCTGTGCATCTACACCAACTTGAACCACATCATCGAAACACTGGATCCAGCATGAACATGACCCCACAGGAAATCGTCGGCGAACTCGACAAGCACGTGGTCGGCCAGGGCAAGGCCAAGAAGGCGGTCGCGATCGCCCTGCGCAACCGCTGGCGGCGCCAGCAGGTCGAGGAACCGCTGCGGCACGAGATCACGCCGAAAAACATCCTGATGATCGGCCCGACCGGCGTCGGCAAGACCGAGATCGCGCGCCGCCTGGCCAAGCTGGCCGACGCGCCGTTCATCAAGATCGAAGCCACCAAGTTCACCGAGGTCGGCTATGTCGGCCGCGACGTCGACACCATCATCCGCGACCTGATCGACATCGGCGTCAAGCAGACCCGCTCGGCCGAGATGGCCAAGGTGCGCGCCCGCGCCGAGGACGCCGCCGAAGACCGCGTGCTCGACATCCTGCTGCCGCCGGCGCGCGATTTCGGTTTTACCCAGAACGCGCCGTCGGACACGCCGAAGGAAGGCAAGGAAGGCGATAGCACCCGCCAGACCTTCCGCAAGCGCCTGCGCCAGGGCGAGCTGGACGACAAGGAAATCGAGATCGAACTGGCCGAGGCCGGCCCGCAGATGGAGATCATGGCCCCGCCCGGCATGGAGGAAATGACCGAGCAGATCAAGTCGATGTTCTCCGGCATCGGCGGCGCGCGCAAGAAGCCGCGCAAGATCAAGATCAAGGAAGCGATGAAGGTGCTGCTCGACGAGGAGGCCGCCAAGCTGGTCAACGACGACGAGATGAAGCAGAAGGCGATCCAGAACGTCGAGCAGAACGGCATCGTGTTCCTCGACGAGATCGACAAGATCGCCTCGCGCTCGGAAGTGGGCGGCGCCGACGTCTCGCGCGCCGGCGTGCAGCGCGACCTGCTGCCGCTGGTCGAGGGCACCACCGTCAACACCAAGTACGGCATGATCAAGACCGACCACATCTTGTTCATCGCCTCGGGCGCGTTCCACCTGGCCAAGCCGTCGGACCTGATCCCGGAGCTGCAGGGCCGCTTCCCGATCCGGGTGGAACTGGAATCGCTGTCGATCGCCGATTTCGAGCGCATCCTGACCAGCACCGACGCCTGCCTGACCAAGCAGTACGAAGCCCTGCTGGCGACCGAGAACGTCAGCATCGAGTTCGCGCCGGAAGGCATCACGCGGCTGGCGGAGATCGCCTACTCGGTCAACGAGCGCACCGAGAACATCGGCGCGCGCCGCTTGTACACGGTGATGGAAAAGCTGCTGGAGGAACTGTCGTTCACCGCGAGCGAGGACAGCGGCAAGGTGATCGTCATCGACGCCGCCTATGTCAACGCGCGGCTGGACGCGCTGGCGGTCAACGAAGACCTGTCGCGCTACGTGTTGTAAGAGGAAAGCAGCATGGCGAACAAGGCCTTGTCGACGCGGCAGAAGATGACGATACGGGTCGAACCGTCGCAGAAGCCGCCGCGCAATCCGGTGGCGGTGGCGGCCAAGGCGCGCGCCGGCGGCGCCGGTCCGCACGCCAAGCCGCAGGCCACCGGCCGCCAGGCCGCCAAGCGCCTGCTGGCCAAAGCCAATCTGAAGCCGGAAGCGGAAGAAGAGTGACCCCTTGCCGGGCGCCTGTGATGGCGCCCGCGCTCGGGCGATCGATGCAGTCTGCGCCCGTCCCCGTCAATGTACCAATAGATTACGCCAAGCGCTGGTTTTCGCCCCGAGAGGTATCGTGCTACGATACCTTTTGTTTTTTCACCAAGGCGAACCATGAGCTCACCGGAATTGCTGCTGCAAGTGCTGCGGACCCAGATGCGGGCCGCCGGCGTCACCTACAAAATGCTGGCCGAGCGCATCGCGATGAGCGAGTCGAGCGTCAAGCGCATGTTCGGCCAGCAGGACATGTCGCTGTCGCGGCTGGCGCAGATCTGCAAGGCGGCCGGGGTGGCGATGGAGGACGTGCTGCGCGGCGCCGCCGACGCCACGCCGCAGGCGGACGCGCTGACGCTGACCCAGGAAAAATCGCTGCTGGCCAATCCGCACCTGCTGCTGATGGCGATCTGCTGCCTGGGCCACTGGACCATCGAGCAGGTGCTGGAAACCTACAGCCTGAGCGAACCGGAATGCATCCTGCTGCTGGCCGAGCTGGACCGGCTGGGCGTGATCGAGCTGAAGCCGATGAACCGCTACCGGCTGCGCGTCTCGAACGCCTTCCGCTGGCTGCCGGACGGTCCGGTGCAGCGCTTTTTCCGCGAGCACGCGGTGGCCGACTACTTCGGCGGCAGCTTCGACGGCGTTGGCGAAACGCTGCTGTGCCTGCCGGCGCGGCTGTCGCAGCCGAGCGCGAAGGAGCTGGTGGCGCGCATCCAGCAACTGGCCGCCGAGCTGGCGCGGCTGCACCAGAACGACCGCCGCCTGGCGCCGCAGGACCGCGACGGCTTCACGCTGCTGGTCGGCTTCCGCTCATGGGAATTCGCCGCCTTCACCGCCCTGCGACGCGGGGTCAGTTCCGGCATCGTGCCACGGGCTCTGCCGTAGCGGACGCTACGGCAGAGCCCGTGGCACGATGCCGGAACTGACCCCGCCCGTCCGGATCCGCGCCGCATCGCGCGCCGGCGGCATGCCGAAGGCGCGCGCGTATTCACGCGAGAACTGGGTCGCGCTCTCGTAGCCGACCTGCATCGCGGCGGCGGTGACGCCGTGCGCGCCGGTCAACAGCAGCGAGCGCGCCTGCAACAGGCGGATGCGCTTCTGGTACTGCACCGGACTAAGCGCCGTCACCGCCTTGAAGTGGCGGTGAAACGCCGATGGACTCATCGCCGCGATCTTCGCCAGCATCCCCACCCGCAAGGGCTGGGCGAAATCGCGCTTGATGTGCTGGATCGCTTGGCCGACGCGCGCCAGCGCGGTGTCCGGGGTGGCGATGTCGCGCAGCATGCGGCCGTGCGGACCTTGCAGCACGCGGTACAGGATCTCGCGTTCGTACGCCGGCGCCAGCGCCGGGATGTCGGCCGGGTGTTGCATCAGGCGCAGCATGCGCACCCAGGCGTCCATCAGCTCCGGCGTGGTGTGCGCCACCGCGAAACCGGCGGACGGTTCGCCGCCAGTTTCAGGCAAGTCCTCCAACAGCGCGGCGATGATCGCCGGCTTCAGCGTCAGGCTCACCGCCAGGTAGGGCGCGCCGTCGGCCGCGGGCCGCACCACGCCGGCCGCCGGCAAGTCGACCGACATGACGAAATAGGTCGCCGGGTCGTATTCCAGCGTGCGCGCGCCGACCGTCATCGCCTTGCTGCCGCTCAGGATCAGGTTGACCATCGGTTCATACAGCGCCGCCAGGTCGTGCTCCGGGATCTTCCCCTGCACCATGGCCACGCGCGGGATGCCGGTCTCGGTGCGGCGGTTTTCGGCGTGGGCGGCGAGGCGCCTTAATTCGTCCAGTTGGGTTTTCATGCTTCCATTAGACCCGCCCCCGGCCGCCGGCGCAAGCGAAAAGCAGGATCAGGCAGCAAGCCGGGAGAAAGAGGCATGCCGCCGCGCGGTTCGGGGCATACAGTGATGACTCCACATTCAAGGAGGTACATCATGAAAATTATCGTCATCACCGGCGGCAGCCGTGGCATCGGCGCCAGCGCCGCGTTGCAGTGCGCCGCGCGCGGCTTCGGCGTCATCCTGACCTACAAGGACAATCCGGACGCGGCCGCCGCGACGGTGCGCGCGGTCGAAGCGGCCGGCGGCCAGGCGGTCGCGCTGCGGCTCGACGTCGGCGACGCCGCCAGCTTCCGCGCCTTCCGCGAGGCGGTGCTGCAAGCACTGCAATCGGTGTGGGGACAAACGCGGCTGCATGGCCTGGTGAACAACGCCGGCTACGGCTTGTACAACCTGATGGAGAGCGTCACCGAAGAGCAGTTTGACGGCCTGATGAAGGTGCACCTGAAAGGACCGTTCTTCCTGACCCAGGCGCTGCTGCCGTTGTTCGCCGAAGGCGCCAGCATCGTCAACCTGACCAGCGCCACCACCCGCGTGGCCACCGCCGGCGTGGCGCCGTACGCCGCCTTCAAGGGCGGGCTGGAGGTGCTGACGCGCTACATGGCCAAGGAGTTCGGCGCGCGGCGCATCCGCGTCAACGCCGTATCGCCGGGCGCGATCCGCACCGAGCTCGGTGGCGGCCTGACGCCGGAATTCGAAACCATGCTGGCGGCGCAGACCGCGCTTGGCCGCGTCGGCGAAGCGGACGATGTCGGCCGCGTGATCGCGACGCTGATCTCGGACGACGGCGGCTGGATCAACGCGCAGACGATCGAAGTCGCCGGCGGCTACAATGTCTGACCTTTGAGGAGACCGCACCATGCTCGACCATGTATTCCTGACCGTCAGCGACACCGATCGCTCGATCGCTTTCTACACGGCGGCGCTGGCGCCGCTCGGCATCGTCAACCGTCTCGACTACGACGGCAAGGACGGCCCGCCGGGCCATCCCGACCTGAAAGGCTTCGGCTCCAACGGCCGCGTGTATTTCTGGTTGCGCCAGGGCGCCGCCGACAGCCGCGCGGCGCACGTGGGCTTCATCGCCGCCGGCAAGGCGGAAGTGGACGCCGCGTATGCGGCGGCGATGGCGGCCGGCGCCACCGACAACGGCGCGCCGGGCGCGCGCCTGCACTACGATCCGGAATACTACGCCGCCAACGTATTCGACCCGGACGGCTACAGCCTTGAATTCGTCTTCAAGAGTTGGCAGCACTAGCGCCTCACCGCCTCACCAGATCGGGCCGAGGAACAGGTAGCCGCTGCTCTTGCCTTCGCGCGTGGTGCCGGCGCCGAAGTACACCGGGCCGAAGCGCGTGTCGACCGCGATGAAGCCGCTGGCGGCCTGCTTCAGCGTGCCGAAGCGCAGCGGATTGTCCGGGCTGTAGGCGCCGCCCGCCTCCAGCGAAAAGCCGAGCCGCACGTCGCCGCCCAGCGCGGCCGGCATCGCGCCGATGCTGCGCGCCATCACCACCCGCCCCAGCACCGTGCGGCTGCCGATCACCGAATTCGGCGTGCTGCCGGACAGCCGCAGGAAACCGCCCAGATTATTGTCCGACGCTCCGCCCTGGCTGCGCGCCCACTCGGCGTAGACATGGCCCGCCCAGCGCCCGGTATGGAACGCCTCCAGCGCCTCGATGCTCTGCCGCGTCGGCACCGCCGAGTTGTCGGCCTTGTGCAGGCCGCGCTGCCAGTCCACGCTGAACAGGGTGCCGCGCGTCGGGAAGGCCGGCGTGTCGAGGCTGTCGACATTGAACGACAGCGCCTGCACCGTTTGACTCACGGTCTGCCGGGTGAACTGTTCCGGGATGGTCTGGTGCATCTCGCTCTTCTGCCGCGCCACCGAGTAGCGCAGATCGCCCCAGCGTCCCAGCTGGCGGCCCACCGACACCTGCGCCGCCTGGTAATTGTAGCCGTAGCGCGACTGGCGGAACCCGGAGGCGCTGAACACATCGGCCGCCGACGAGCCATATTCCAGCGCCGGCGCCACATACCATTGCGAGCCGGCACCCAGCGGCTGCCAGAACTGCGTGCCTATCATGCGCTCGGTGCCGATGTGGGCGATGGTGCGCAGCTCCGCGCCCCAGTCGTTCAACGACGACAGCACGTGCATCACCTTCAGCTCGAAGGTGTTGTTGTCGGTGAAGTCGCTGGCCAGCTCCAGGCCCACGCGCAGACGGCTGCGCGCCCAATCGGCTTCGGTCGGCTTGATCAGGACACTGCGGCCGTCCTTGTCGTCGCGCACCTCGGTCTCGACGCGCGACAGGTCGCCGCGTCCGAACAACTGGTTGCCGGCGTGCTGCGCCTCTTCGCTGGTGATCAGCTGCCCCACCTTGAGGCCCGATTGCACTTCCAGTTCTTTCGGATTGATATGGCCGCTGGGCGCCACCTCCAGCTTGGTCAGGCGCACCGGCTGGTCGATCGCCAGCGGCGCCGACAGGCGCTTGACTTCATACGCGGCGTACTGCGCCTCCGGCAAGGCCAGCTTGACCAGCTTGGCGCTCATCGCACGCACCGCCGCCTCGCCCTCCTTCATCGCGCGGTCGTGGCGCGCGAAATCCAGGAAGCCGATGCCGCCCAGGTCCGGCGCCAGCAGGATGTCGTCCGGCCGCAGTTCCTTCAGCGAGCGCTGGACGTTCTGCTCGGTCAGGATCTGCAGCATCTGCTGCGCCACGCTGACCGCGCTGATCAACTCCTTCTCCTGCGCCAGCGGCGTGCCGACGTTGACCGCGATGATGATGTCGGCGCCCATTTCGCGCGCCACGTCCACCGGCAGGTTGCGCACCAGGCCACCGTCGACCAGCAGCCGCTGGTTGACCCGCACCGGCGCGAACACGCCCGGCACCGCCAGCGAGGCGCGCATCGCCAGGAACAACGGGGTGTCGTTCAATTCCACAAGCTCGCCCGTCACCAGGTCGGAGGCGACCGAGCGGAACGGCAGTTGCAGCAGGTTGACCGGCTTGTCGCGCGCGCCGGACGGCAGCACGCGGGTCAGCGCCAGTTCCAGCGCCTCGTTGCCGGCGGCGGCCGGCGGCAGCGAGACGCCGTCCAGCGTGACGCCGAACTCGATCCGCGACGGCAGCAGCAAGTCCTCTTCGCGGCGGCGGTACACCAGCTCGTCGCGCGGCGGCCGGTCGGCCACCACCGCGTTCCAGTCGGTGCGGCGCACCAGCTGCTCCAGCTGCTCGACCGAGCTGCCGGCGGCGTACGCGCCGCCGACCACGCTGCCCATGCTGGTGCCGACCACGAAGTCGACCGGGATGCGCAGCTCCTGTAGGGCGCGCAGCACGCCGATGTGGGCGAAGCCGCGCGCGCCGCCGCCGGACAGCACCAGCGCGACCTTGGGACGCGGCTTCAGATCGGCCTCCGGCGCGACCGAGGTGGCGTTCTGCGCGCGCGCCGGCGCGACAAAGGCGGCGACCAAGAAAAAGCCGCAGCTGAGGGCTGCGGCCAGGGTGCGGAAGCGGGCCATGGGCCGACCTAGCGCCGATCGTTGCCGGGAACCGGCGGAATGCCCATCGGCGCGATGGCGGGACGCGGCGCCTGCTGCCCCGGCGGCTGCTGTTGCTGCGGTTGTTGCTGCTGTTGCTGCTGCTGCGGCGTTTGCGTCTGCGTCGGCTGCACCGATTGGGCCGGCTGCATCGGAATCGGCTGGATGCCGGGCGCCTGCGGCGGCGTCGCCGCCGGGCTGCTGGAGACGCCGGCGTCGCTCGGCAGGTCGAGGCGCTTGATCACGCCCCCTTCCGACAGCAGCACGTATTTCGGATGGACTTCCTTGACCACCACGCCCGCCGCCACTTCCTTGCCGACCGCGATCGACTCGGCCGGCTTGTTGTCGGTCGAGAGGATGGCCGCGCTGTCCAGGCCGCGCGCGGCGACCACGCCCTTCAGCTGGTAGTTGCTGACCACGGCGACCGTGATCTGGCCGCCGAACAGGCCCTTGGCGGCGTCGATGTTGAGCGCCATCGCCGGCTGCGGCGGCGGCGCGGCGATCGCGCGCTGCTGCGGCTTGAACAACTGCAGCCCCCAATAGGCCAGCGATGCCGACAACAGCACCACGGCGAGGACAGTTACGAATAAGGGCAAACGCTTCATGGCTTCCTTCTCAGCGTACCAGCTGATTAATTTCGATGATGGGCATCAGCACCGCCAGCACGATCAACAGCACCACCACGCCCATCGCCAGGATCAGCGCCGGTTCCAGCAGGCCGGCGATGGTCAGCGTGCGCCGTTCCAGGTCGGACTCCTGCGCGGCGGCGGCGCGGTCCAGCATGGCCGGCAGTTCGCCGGTGATCTCGCCGGCACGGATCATGTGGATCAGCATCGGCGGAAAATGCTTTTGCGCCGACAGCGAGCGCGCCAGGCTGACGCCTTCGCGCACCGCGTCGCTGGCCTCCTCCACCAGCTCCTGCATGGCGACGTTGGACAAGGTGTCGCGGCTGGTCTCCAGCGCGCGCAGGATCGGCACGCCGGAACCGGTGGTGATCGCCAGCGTGCTGGCGAAGCGCGCCGTGTTCAGGCTGCGCTCGAATTTGCCGTACAGCGGCGCGGTCAGCAGCCAGGTGTGCCAGCGCCGCTTCAGCGCCGGATTCTGCAGCGCGCGGCGCCACATGAACCAGGCGCCGACCAGCGCGATCGCCACCACGATGCCGTAGTTGCGCACGAAGTCCGACACCGCCAGCATGATGATGGTCAGCACCGGCAGCTTCTGCTTGGTGTTGGCGAACACCGAGACGATCTGCGGCACCACGTAGGTCAGCAGGAAGATCACGATCGAGAACGCCACCACCGTGACGATGGCCGGATAGGTGAACGCCAGCTTGACCTTCTGGATCAAGCCGTTGCGGCGTTCGATGTAGTCGGCGAGGCGCGACAGCACCCGCGACAGTTGGCCGATCTGCTCGCCCGACGCCACCAGCGCGCGGTAGATCTCGGCGAAGTCGCGCGGATGCCGTCCCAGCACGTCGGACAGCGCGGCGCCGCCGATCACTTCGGAGCGGATCGACGCGATCAGGTCGCGCATATACGGGCGCTCGGCCTGCTCCAGCAAGGCGGTGAAGGCCTGCTCCAGCGGCAGGCCGGCCTCCAGCAGGCTGGCCAGCTGGCGCGTGAACAGCGCCAGCTCGTTGGCCGACAGGCGCTCGCCGAAGCCGCGGCTTTTGGTGACGCCGGCGGCGTCGACCTGGGCGGCGATGGCGTCCACGCTGAGCGGCACCAGTCCCTGCGTGCGCAGCTCGGAGCGCGCCGAGCGCGCGCTGTCGGCATTCAGCACGCCCTTCTTGGTGGCGCCGCCGGCGTCGACGGCTTCATAACGGAATGCGGGCATGGTCGCTCTACTCTTTGGTCACGCGCAGCAGTTCCGCCTGCGTGGTCACGCCGGCGGCCAGCCAGCGCTCGCCGTCGTCGCGCATGGTCTGCATGCCGCTGGCGATGGCGGCCGCCTTGACGTCCGCCTCCGAGGCGCGGTTGTGGATCTGGGCGCGGATCTTCTCGGTGGTCTCCAAAAACTCGTAGACGCCGACCCGGCCCTGGTAGCCGGTGTGGCCGCAATGCTCGCAGCCGACCGCGTGCCACTGCTGGCCGTCGAAGCTCTTGCAGTGGACGCACAGCTTGCGCACCAGCCGCTGCGCCAGCACGCCGAGCAGCGTCGACGACAGCAGGAACGGCTCGATGCCCATGTCCAGCAAGCGGGTGACGGCGGCGGCGGCGTCGTTGGTGTGCAGCGTCGCCAGCACCAGGTGGCCGGTCAGCGAGGCCTGCACCGCGATCTGCGCGGTCTCCAGGTCGCGGATCTCGCCGATCATGATCACGTCCGGATCCTGGCGCAGGATGGCGCGCAGCGCCTTGGCGAAGGTCATGTCGATGCGCGGATTGACTTGTGTTTGTCCGACGCCGTTCAAGTCGTATTCGATCGGATCTTCCACCGTCATGATGTTGGCGGTGGCCGCGTTCAGCAGCGCCAGCGCGGCATACAGCGTGGTGGTCTTGCCGGAGCCGGTCGGACCGGTCACCAGCACGATGCCGTGCGGCTGGTTGATCAGCGCGTCGAACTTCGGCAGCATGGTCTCGCTCATGCCGAGATGGTTCAGGTCGAGCCGGCCGGCTTCCTTGTCGAGCAACCGCAGCACCGCGCGTTCGCCGTGCCCGGTCGGCAGCGTCGAGACGCGCACGTCGACCGGCTTGCCGCCGATGCGCAAGGTGATGCGGCCGTCCTGCGGCAGGCGCTTCTCGGCGATGTCCAGCTGCGCCATGATCTTGATGCGCGAAATCAGCGAGCCGTGGATCGCCTTGCGCGGCCGCACCACGTCGCGCAGCGAGCCGTCGACGCGGAAGCGCACCACCGAGGTCTGCTCGAACGGCTCGATGTGGATGTCGGACGCGCTGTCGCGCAGCGCCTGCGTCAGCAGCGCGTTGATCATGCGGATCACCGGCGCGTCGTCGGACGATTCCAGCAGGTCCTCGATCGCCGGCACGTCCTGCAGCAGCTTGGTCAGATCGAGGTTGGCGTCGAATTCCTCGGCCACCATCGAGGCGTTGCCGCCCGAGCTGGCGTAGGCGGCGGCGATCGCGGTCTCCAGGTCGGCGCGCGTCATGTTCTTCAGCTGGATGCGGCCGAAGCGGCGCGACACCTCGGCGATGGCGGCCGGCGCCGTGGCGCCGCACACCAGCACGTCGACGGTGGCTTCGGCCTCGTCGCTGTGCTGTGCCAGCACCACGAAGTCGCGGGCGAAGGCGTAGGGGAGCAAATTACTCATATCACTGTCGCGGTTGCGGTTGCACGTTTTCGGCGCCGGCGCCGGTGCCGCGGTTGGGGATCGGCGCCGGCGGCACCGGACGCGACACCGTATCGCCGCCTTCCGGCACGCCGTTCTGCAGCTGCGGCAGCATCGGCTGGCCCAGGTCGCGCACCAGGATGTTGTCCGGCGGCTGGATCGCCTGCTGCTTGCTGCGCATCAGGTCATAACGGTCGGTGGCCAGAGTGGTGCTCTGCTCCTTGTTGCGGATCACCACCGGGCGCAGGAACACCATCAGGTTGGTCTTCTTGCGGCTGCGCTTCTGGTACTTGAACAGATTGCCGAGGATCGGGATGTCGCCCAGGCCGCGCACCTTGTCGACGCCGTCGCCCTCGGTGTCCTCGATCAGGCCGCCCAGCACGATGATCTGGCCGTCGTCGGCCACCACATTGTTCTCGATCACGCGGGTGTTGAGCGTGATGCCGGCGCTGGCCGACAGGCTGGATGGATCGACGCTGGAGGTCTCGTGGTAGATCGCCATCTTGATGGTGCCGCCCTCGGAGATCTGCGGCCGCACCTTCAGCGTCAGGCCGACGTCCTTGCGGTCGATGGTCTGGAACGGGTTGGTGTTGGCGCCGGTGGTGGTGGTGAACTGGCCGGTCAGGATCGGCACGTTCTGGCCGACGCGGATGGTGGCCAGCTCGTTGTCGAGCGTGATCATGTTCGGCGTCGACAGGATGTTGGCGTTGCCGTCCGATTCCAGCGAGTGCGCCAGCGCGCCCAGGCCCAGCGCGCCGCCGATCTGCTTGAACACGCCGATCGACAGGCCGTTGCTCGGCAACACGGTGCCGTTGCCGGTGATGACCGAGGTCAGCGTGCCGTTGGCGCCGGCGGCGGTGAACGACTGCAGGCCGCCGATGCGGTATTTGCTGTCCGCGTCGCCGGTGGCGCCGACCCACTGCACGCCGAACTCGGACGCCTTGTCCGAGGTGACTTCGACGATCAGCGATTCGATGTAGACCTGGGCGCGGCGCACGTCCAGCTGGTCGATCACGGCGCGCAGGTTGCGGTACACCGATTCCGGCGCGGTGATGATCAGCGTGTTGGTGCTGGAGTCGGCCTGGATATAGCCGGCGCCGCTGCCGCCGCCCTGTTGCTGCTGCGAGCCGGAGCCGCTCAGCAGCGGGTTGCTCGGGCCGGAGCTGCCGCCGCTCTGGTTGCTGCCGCCGCCGAGGCTGCCGGTGTTGCTGCTCTGGCCGCCCATGCCGCCGCCGGTGTTCTGGCCCTGGGTGCCGGTGCCGTTGCCGGTGTTGTTCTGCGAGACATCGCCCGAGACCAGCGAGCGCAGCGTCTGCGCCAGCTTGGTCGCCTCGGCGTTCTTCAGGTAGACCACGTGCACATTGCCCAGTTCCTGGGTCGGCTGGTCGAGCTTGGAGATCAGCGACTTGGCCAGGTTGGAGCGCGCCGCCGACGGCGCGCGCAGGATCACGGAATTGGTGCGCGGATCGGCCAGCACGCTGGTCTTGCCGGCGGCGTCGCCGCCGCCGCCGGCGCTGGAACCGTCGAGCAGCTTGTTGACCATCGAGGCCAGGTCGCTGGCGATGGCGTAGCGCACCGGGATCACGTCCAGGTCGGCCACCGCCGGCGCGTCCAGCGCGGCGACGATCTTGGCCAGGCGCTTCAGGTTGTCCGCGTAGTCGGTCACCACCACGCTGTTGTTGCCGGGGTTGGCGTTGATGGTGTTGTTGGGCGAGATCAGCGGCCGCAGCACCGTCACCACGTTGGCGGCGGTTTCATAGTTGAGATAGAAGATCTGGCTGACGATCTGGTCGCCCTTGATCTGGGTCGGCGCCGAGCCCACCAGCGTCGGTCCGGATTGCAGCTTGGCGTCCGCTTCCGGCACCACCTTGGCGTAGCCGTCGCCGCTGACCACGGCGAAGCCCTGCAGGCGCAGCGCCGAGGTCAACAGGCTGAAGGCCTGCGACTTGGTCACCGGCTTTTCCGACACCACGGTCAGCGTGCCCTTGACCCGCGGGTCGATGACGAAGGTGATGTTGGTGTAGTGGCCGACGGCCTTGATCACCGACTCGATGTCGGCGCCGACAAAGTTCAGCGCGGCGTCGTCGGCGGCGGCGTGGGCCGTCGCCGGCAGCAGCACGGCCAGCAGCGGCGCGACCGGCGCGGCGGCGGCCGCGCAGCACAGCATCGCACCCGCGCTCAGGCGGCGCAGCGCGGGAAGGTTGGATTTGCTCACGGACTGTTTTTTCATTGTCTGAACTTTTATCTTTAATGGAACTCTAAAGCGATGATGTTGCGTTCACTACCCGGCTTGCGCTGGCCCAGCAAATTCAGCAGGTTGGCCAGCGCCTCCTCCTGCCCCCGCGCCGCCTCGGCCTGTCCGGAAAAGCGCAGGCGGCCATTGTTCAACTCGCCGCGTCCGCTCAGCAGCAACGGTCCCTTGACCGAACTCAGCGTCAATTGCGCCCGCTGCCCGGTCCAGTCCAGCGCCAGCGCATAGCTGCCCAGCGGCCGGATCGACGACAGGCGCGACGCCATGTCGCTCATCTCCAGCGTGGTGCGGCCGTTGACCGCCATCTGGCGGCCGTCCAGCGCCAGCTCCAGCCCGGTCCAGGACAGCCGCATGGCGCCGCTCGGCGCGATGGTGTTCAGCGGCGCGCCCAGGCCGGACAAGCCCTCGGCCGGCAACAGCAGCGCGGACGGGCTCAGGCGCCATTGCGACCAGCCGCCCTTGAAACTGACCGGCTGCGCCAGCGCCTCGCTGTTTTCCAGCTGCACCTCGACCATGCCGATCAGCGCCAGCGGCGAAATCCGCCAGCTGAAGCGGCCCGGCAACAGCGGCGTCACCGGGCCGTCGCCGCCGACGGCGCCGCCGACGAAAGCCGAGCCCCGCCACAGCGTACCCTGTGCATCCCCCAGCGTCAAACGGCCGCCGGTGCGTTGTTCCACCAGGGAACCAAGCCAGCTTGCTGGAAAGAACACCAGCAGGGTCAGCACCACCGTCAGCGCGATGGTCAGCAACCATAACATGGCGCGCTTCATGCGGCGCCTTTTGACGGCATCGTCATTGGCCGCCGCCCTGGCGCAGCGTCAGCGTGGCGTTGACGGTGCCGGCCGTCTCCTGCGCGGTGATGCTGGCCTCGGCCACGTTGATGCGGCTTTCGGTGCGCACCGCGTCCAGCCAGGCCACCAGGCCGGAGAACGGCACGCCGTTGAACTGCGCCTTGGCGTATTCGCCGGTGATGTTGAGCGACTGCGGCGTCAGGCCGCGCGCCGCCAGGCCGGCGTTCAGGTTGTCGCGCGTCATCGGCGTCGGCGCGATGTGGGACTGGCTTTGCAGCGACGAGGCCTCGCGCGCCAGCGCCTGCATCTCGGCCTCCTGCTGGCGCAGCTGCGGCAACTGCTGGCGCAGCTTGTCGCGGCCGCTCAGCGCCGGATCGATCAACAGGCTGTAGAACAGCGCCAGCGCGACCACCGCGCCGCCCACGGTCAGCAGCTTGCGTTCCTGCTCGGTGCGCGCCTGCCAGAAGGCGGCGGCCTGGCCGCGCCAACGTTGCACGGTCTGATTCAGTTTGCTCATGATTTCTTTCCTCCGGCGGCGGCGGCGCGGATCTGCCACGCGCCCGGACTGGTCTCCGACAGCTCCAGCTTGCGGCCTTCCAGCGCCGCGCGCAGCTGCGCCATCGCCGCCGCGTCCACCAGGTTGGGCTTGACCTTGACCAGCAGCGCGCGCTCCTTGTAATCGAGGGTGGCGATGATGTCCTTGCGCGGCAGCACGCTCAGCGCCTCGCCGAAGCCGGCGCACAGCGCGGTGAACTCATCGGCGGCCGGCTGGCCGCCGGCGGCCTTGGCCACCGAGATGTTCTTGCGCATCTGCTCCAGCCGGTCGTAGATCACCATTTCCTTCGGATAGGCGGCCTTGAAGATGCGCTCCTGCGACTGGGTCACGGCGGCCGCCTCGCGCTTGAGGCGCAGCCATTCGACGTTGATGCCGACCACATTGACCAGCACCGCCAGCGCCGCGATGCGCAACGGCCAGCGCCAGCGCTGCCATTGGCGCGCGCTGGCGCCGCTGGCGCCCAAGGCCGGCGCCAGGTCCAGCCCGGCGCCGCGCGCGGCGGCGGCCCAGTGGGCCCAATGGTCTTCGGCCAGCGTCAGGTGCGGCGTCTCGGCGTGCAGCGCGGCGGCCAGCGGCTCCAGTTGCTTCAGCAGCGCCGGCGCCAGGTACAGCGTCACCGGCTGCTCGCCGGCCAGCGCGCGCAGCGTCTGCAACGCCGCCTGCGGCTGCGCCGGCAGCGTCAGGCCCAGGCCTTCGTACTGCGACTGGCGCATGATCAGTTCAAACCCGGCGTCGCCCTGCGTCAGCGCGGCCGAGACGGCACCCGGCTGGAACGGCAGGCACAGCTGCGACGGCACCACCGACACCGCGTGCGCGCCCTGCGCCAGCAAGGCCTTGACCAGCACCTCCAGCCAGGCGCGCTGCACCACGGCCACGGTGCGCATGCCGTCGGCGTCGGCGGCGGTGGCGGCCAGCACGCAGTCGGCCGGATCGCCCAACACCTGCTCCTCGACCAGCGCCGGCAACGCCGCCTTCAGGCGCGCGGCCGACAGCGGCGGCGTCTTGAGCCGCAGCAGCGTGGCGTCGGACGCGGCCAGCAGCAGCACCACGCGCCGCGCCGAGGCCACCAGCTCGCCCAGGTTGCCCAGCGGCGAGGCGCCCTGCTGCAACAGATTGCCGCCGTCGCCGATCAGCGCGAACGGGCAGGTCTGCGCCGCGCCGCTGTCGACGCTGGCCTTGGCCGGATAGCGGATAAATAATGTAGTCAATGGAGCTCGCTTTCGTTCATCGCTGTTCTAGTTTTCCCGTATCCAGACCACCGAGGTGGTCGGCGTCGTGCCCGGCCGCGACAGCAGCGACTGCGTATCGAGCGACGCGCGGTCCAGCCTCACCCGGCTATATGCCAGGAAATAATTACTCCTCACCACGATCTGCGTCATCGTCACCGCGCTCTGCGTCAGCGCCGCCTTCACCTGCGGCAGATCCTTGAAGCGCGCCTCGTCGAGGTAGTATGCGCCCCGGTCGCGGGTGTTGACCAGCGCCGCCGCGTCCGACAGGGATAGGTTGGGCACCAGCGCCGAAATCAGCTCCGCCGACGCGGTGTTGACGTTCACCCGCGTCACTCCCGGCAGGATGATGACATAGTCGCGTAACCGCTCGATGACCTGCGGCGTCACGCCGCTCACCGCCAGCAGATCCTCCACCCGCAGCAGGTCCATCGGCTCGGCTCCGCCGGACTGCGGGGCCGAGGTCGGCGTCGGCGTCGGCGTCGGCGGCGTCGCCACCTTCTGCGCGCTCGCCACCATCTCCGCCACCGGCCGCGCCAGGCTCGCATCCAGCTTCAGGTTCTCCAGCAAGCGCTCGAACACGGTCAGCTCGGTGGGATCGACGACCCTGGCCGTGGCCAGATTGGCGAGATTGTAGCGCGACTGGGCGTCCACCAGCCGGCCCGCCAATGTCGCGTTGAAATTTTCGCCTTCCTGGCGTTCGCGTTCGATGTAGTCGTCCAGCCGCGTCTCTTCCAGCGGCGTGGCCCAGACGCCGTTGATCCGAGTCACCGTCTGCGAATCCAGCAAGTCCTGGTTCAGCAGCAAACGGCTCAGGTCTAGCGCGCCGCGCACGATCCAGCGCGTCTGCAGTTGCAGCCGCTGGTTCTCCATCGAACGCACCTGCACCTGCTGCTGCCAGAACAGGCTGGCGACGATGGTCACCGCCAGGGTGGTCAGCAGCAGCGCCGTGATGACGGCCACCCCGCGTTGGCGCCGCAGCATGGGCGACATCATATCGCCCCCAGCAGGAAGGATTTCACCAGCGGCACTTCCAGCCCCTGCAAGGTCAGCGACACCTCCATGCCGGTCGGCGTGGCGGCGGGCGCGGCGGGCGCGGCCGATACCACCGTCGAGGTCGAGACGCCGGCGCCGTCGCGCCAGCCGGACGAGCCGGTGGCGCTGGCGCCCGGCATCCAGTAGCGCATGCTCATGTTCTGCACCCCCGATTGCAGCGCCACGCTGACGGCCGGATCGGTGTCGGCCAGCGCCGCCTGCCACAGGCTGTCCAGCTCCAGCAGGTCGCGCGTCGCCGACGACTCGCGCCGCGTCAGCACGCCTTCGCGCACGCGGTAAGCCACCACCTGCAGGCGCGACGGCTGGTTCTCCGCCAGCACCATGCGCACCAGCGTGATGCGGTTGTCCTCGACCTGCATGTTGGCGCGGTTGCGCAGCAGCGCCGAGGTGGCGAGGTTTTCGCAATCGCTCTGCATCTGCGCGAACGCCAGCTGCAGGCCGCGGGTCTGTTCCATGGTCGCCGTCAGCGCGCCGCGCGAGCGGATGATGCCGTCCAGGCCGCGCCAGCCCAGCACCGCGATGAAGGCCAGGATGGTGATCGCCACCAGCAGTTCGACCAGCGTGAAGCCGCCGCGACGGGTACGCATCAGCCGTTCAGCACCAGCTGGACCAGCTTGATGATGCGGCGCTCCGGATGGTCCTGCGCATACACGCTGACCTCGACCCGGCGGAAGCGCGGATTCGGGCTGGCGATGACTTCTTCCTCGCACATCAGTTTCAGGTCGCCCTGCGGGCACTCGTAGGTTTGCTTGCCGACCGCCGGGAACAGCTTGGACAAGCGCATCTGCACCAGCCGGTTCTCGGCCGACCAGGTGGCCATCATCGCGCTGCGCAGGCCGTCGCTGTTTTGCGTCAGGCTGCCGACCGCGCGCAGCGACGCGCCCAGCGCGGTGCCGACGATCACCAGCGCCACCAGCACCTCCAGCAGCGTGAAGCCGCGCGCGCGTCGTCGTTGTGAAATAGGCAGCATGCTCAGTCCACCGTGAAATGGCCGATGCCGTCGGCGCGGATGGCGACGCTGCTGCCGTCGCTGGAGGCCATGGTCAGCACGAACGGTTTGTCGACCGGCTCGCGGCCGAAGATGATGCGCAGCTTTTCCTCCGGCACGTTGGGTTGCGGATCGAGCATCAGCGTGAACGGGCCGTGCTTGAAATCGCGCGCCCGCAGCAGGTCGTCCTGCACCGCCTCGGTCCACTGCTTGTCGTTGCGGATCAGGAAACGGTAGCTGTCCGAGCCGGCCTCGAAGGCGATCTGGCGGTTGCGCACGATGGCCTCGTCGCGCGCCAGTTGCAGCAGCAGCGCGATGCGCTGCGCGTCCTGCTGCATCGCCTGTTTCTGGCTCGGCAGCGCGTTCAGCGACACCAATCCCAGCGTGATGCCGAGGATGACCATCACCACCAGCAGTTCGATCAGCGTGAACCCACGCTCATGGCCGACGCGCATGATAGGCTATCCTCCCGCGATCATTGATCCCAGGAGCCGATGTCGGCGTCGTCGCCGGTGCCGCCCGGGGCGCCGTCGGCGCCGTAGGAGAACACGTCGATTTCACCTTTGACGCCCGGCGACAGCAGCTGGTACTGGTTGCCCCATGGGTCTTTCGGCATTTTTTCCAGGTAGCCGCCGGCCTTCCAGCCGCTGGCGGCCGGGCCCGAGGTCGGCTTGACCAGCAAGGCCTGCAAGCCCTGCTCGGTGGTCGGGTAGCGCGAGTTATCCAGCTTGTACAGCTTGAGCGCCTGCATCACGGTCGCGATATCGACCTTGGCGGCGGCCACTTTCGATTCGCCGGTGCGGCTCAGCAACTTTGGCACGACCAGCGCGGCCAGCACGCCCATGATGACCACCACCACCATGATTTCAATCAGCGTAAAGCCGCGCGCGGCGCGGCGGAAGATAGGTGACTTTTTCATAAGATTGAGTGCCAATTAAAGTGAGTGCAGAGTATAAGGCGGAATCACGGCACAAGCGAGATTCCGGCCGCATTTAATGATGCGCGTTTAATGATGCCTTAAGGCGCTGGCGCCGATGCGGGCGCGCGCGCCTTCGTTGCCGCCGCTTTCCCCGGCCGTGACCGGGGCGTCGGACTTCAACAATGACGGCGCATCCTTGACGAACGGCGCGATGCCGAGCGCCGCGTCGATCTCCGCCGGGTAGATCAGGAAGCCGCGCGTGATCACCGCCGACACCTTGCGCACGTCCTCGATATTTTTGGTCGGATCGCCATCGACCAGCACCAGGTCGGCCAGCTTGCCGGCCACGATGCTGCCGCGGTCATTGCTGGTGCGGGTGTAGCGGGCGCCGTTGCGCGTCGCCACCTGCAGCGCCTGGGCCGGGGTCAGGCCGGCCTTGACCAGCAGCGCCAGCTCGGAATGCAGCGTGAAGCCGGCGATGTCGTCGGTGCCGGCCACGATCGGCACGCCGGCCTTGTACATGATGCCGACGAACTGCACCATCTTGGCGTAGGATTTTTCATAACGCTTCAAGGTCGCGTCGCCGTCGATCTTCATGGTGCCGACCGAGAAGCCGCGCGCCACGTCCGGCGGCATGTGCGACGCCACCGCCGCATACGGCTCGTTCATGTCGCCGTCGCGCTGCTTGAGGAAGGCGAAGGTGGCCAGCGTCGGATCGATCGAGATCTGCTTCTTCGCCAGCAGCGCCACGAAGTCCTTGACCGGCTTGGAATTGAAGTCCAGGTCCGCCACTTTTTCCGACGGCAGCACGAAGCGGTTCAGGTTGCGCGTTTCGGTGTCCGGCTTGACCAGGAAGTTCAGCAGCACCTGGTTGATGTGCTGGATCTCGTCGTAGCCGGCGTCGAGCGCGTCCTGCGCGCGCAGGCCGGCCGGGATGTGGCCGGAGACGCGCATGCCGCGCTGGTGCGCATAGGCGATGGTGTCCTTCAGGATCGCCTTGGGGAAGGAGTTGTAGATCTTCAGCTGCGGATAGCCGCGCTCCGCATACCAGTCGATCGCGCTCTGCGCCGCAGGAAGGTCCTTGATGACGAAACCGAGATTGGCGCTGAACGGGCTCTCGCCTTCGAGGAAGCCGGCCGGCACCACCTGCGGCGCCAGCAGCCTGCCGGCGGCGGTTTCGTCCAGCATCGCCTGTAATTGCTTGTTGTCGTTGCCCATGTCGCGCACGCTGGTGACGCCGGTCGACATGTCCAGCGCGCCGGACCAGCGGTCGACGTGGGCGTGCAGGTCGAACAGGCCCGGCAGCACGATGCGGCCGCCGGCGTCGATGCTGTTGTCGGCCTCGCGCACCGGCGAGCCGGCCGGCAGCACGGCGGTGATGCGGCCGCGCAGCACGTAGATGTCGGAGGCCGGGCCGACCACCGCCTTCTCGCTGTCGAACACGCGGGCGTTGCGCACCACCGTCAGGCCGGTCAGCGGATGTTGCAGCCTGGCGGCGACGTCGGCCAGCATCTTGCTCTCGGCGGCCTTCTGGCGCGCGGCCAGTTCCGGCGCGGCCGCTTGCCAGCCCTGCTCCAGCATGTTGGCGAAGCCGGGGATGATCACGCCGAACAGGCGCGGCTTGTCGCCGGAGGTGGCCCAGTAGAACGATGGCGACAGCCCGACGCCGGTTTGCGCCAGCAGGCGCACGGTCTGCTTGCGGCCATCCGGGCCGGTGACTTCGACGCTATCCAGCACGCGCTGCGACAGCGTGCCCGATGGCAGCAGCGGCAGCTTGCCTTCCGGCGCGGCGGCCAGCGCGGCGATGGCGATCGACTCCACTTCGAAGGAGCCGTTCAGCGGCAGGTAGGCGGCCGGGCCGCTGACGGTCTTGTTGCCCTTTTCGGAGGTCGAGGTCCATTCGGCCTGGTCGCCCTTGCGCGTGAAGTGCTCGTCGACCACCGCGCCGAAGGTGGAATTGCCCTTGACCGAGTACTCGGTCATGGTGCCGTCGGCGCCGAGGCGGAACTGTTCCGCCAGGTCCGGGCCGCGGCCGTTGTCCTTGTAGCTGAAGGCCACCTTGGTCAGGCCGTCGTCGCCGCGCTCGACCACCTGCTCGCCGATCTGTTTGGCGTTCTCGGAGATGATCAGATATCTGGTGGTGCTGGCGGCGTGCGCGCCGAAGGCTGCGGCCAGGGCCAGCGGCAATACCGCGAGTCGTTTCTTGAGCAAGGTGGAACTCCTTTAGATTGTGTGATCGGCGCAGACCGGGCAGGCGCCGTTGCGGCCCACGCCGATGCTGGTCCATTCCATGTGCAGCCCGTCCAGCATCATCAGCCGTCCGGCCAGCGAGGCGCCGACGCCCATCAGCAGCTTGAGCGCCTCCGCCGCCTGCATCGCGCCGACCACGCCCACCAGCGGCGCGAACACGCCCATGGTGGAACAGGCGACGTCCTCGAAGCGCTGGTCCTGCGGGAACAGGCACGAATAGCAAGGCTGCGCGCCGCCGCGCGGATCGAACACGCTGACCTGGCCGTCGAAGCGGATCACCGCGCCCGACACCAGCGGCTTGCGCGCCGCCACGCAGGCGCGGTTGACCGCGTGGCGCGTGGCGAAGTTGTCGGTGCAGTCCAGCACCACGTCGGCGTCGGCCACCAGCGCGGCCAGGCGGGCGTCGTCGACCCGTTGGTTCAGGGCGGTGACGCTGATCTCGGGATTGATCTGCAATAGCGTGGCGCGCGCCGATTCGGCCTTGGGCTGGCCGACACGCTCGGTGGTGTGGGCGATCTGGCGTTGCAGGTTGGTCAGGTCGACGGTGTCGTCGTCGACCAGCGTGATGCGGCCGACGCCGGCCGAGGCCAGGTACATCGCCGCCGGCGAGCCGAGGCCGCCAGCGCCGATCACCAGCGCATGCGCGGCCAGCAGCTTGTGCTGGCCTTCGATGCCGATTTCGTCGAGCAGGATGTGGCGCGAATAGCGCAGCAGTTGTGAGTCGTTCATCAATGCGGCAGCGGCGCGCTGCGGTTACTGGGTGACGGGCTGTTTCAACGCGGGCTTCTTGTCGGCCGGCTTCGGTTTGACTTCCGGCTTGACCTCGGGCTTGGCGGCCGGGATGTCGACCGGCTTCAGCTCGGGTTTCAGATCGGACTTGCTCTCGCCGATATCGCCGGCGGCGGGTCCCGGCTCCACCTTGGACAGCTTGACCGGCAGGCCCTTGAAGTGGTTGATCGCCTGCGCCAGCTGGAAGTCTTCCTTGGTGCCGAATTCCACCGGCTTGGCTTTCTTCGCCAGCGCCAGCAGGCGCTGATCGTCCTCCAGCTGATCGCGCTGCGCGGCCAGGGCTTTCTTGGCGGCGTCGTCCTCCGGATCCTTGTCGTTGCCGAGGTGTTTCTGCAAATCGGACTCGCGCACGCGCAGGCGGTTCAAGCCGTCGCCGTCGGCGGTTTCATCGACCATCAAATCCGGCACGATGCCGCGCGCCTGGATCGAGCGGTTCTGCGGCGTGTAGTAGCGCGCGGTGGTCAGCTTGACGGCGGTGTCGGCGGTCAGCTGGCGCAGCGTCTGCACCGAGCCCTTGCCGAAGGTCTGCGTGCCCATGATGGTGGCGCGCTTGTAGTCCTGCAGCGCGCCGGCGACGATCTCCGAGGCCGAAGCCGAGCCGGCGTTGACCAGCACCACCATCGGCACGTCCTTCAGGCCGGCCGGCAGCTTGGCCAGCGGATCGACCTTGGCGCGCGGCGCGTAGAATTCCGGACGGCCGTAGAAGGTTTCCTTGGAGCTCAGCAGCTGGCCGTTGGTCGAGACGATCACCGAATCCTTGGGCAGGAAGGCGGCCGAGACGCCGATCGCGCCCGGCACCACGCCGCCCGGATCGTTGCGCAGGTCCAGCACCAGGCCCTTGATGTGCGGGTCTTGCGCGTACAGGGCGGTGATCTTTTTCGCCATGTCGTCCACGGTCGGTTCCTGGAATTGCGAGATGCGCACCCAGGCGTAGCCCGGCTCGACGATCTTGGCCTTGACGCTCTGCACGCGGATTTCCTCGCGCGTGATGTTGAACACCAGCGGCTTGTCCTCGTCCTTGCGGCTGATGGTGACGCTGACCTTGGAATGCCGCTCGCCGCGCATCTTCTTGACGCTTTCGTCCAGCGAATTGCCCTTGATCAGCACGCCGTCGATGCGGGTGATCAGGTCGCCGGCCTTGATGCCGGCCTTGAACGCGGGCGTGTCCTCGATCGGCGAGACGACGCGGATGTAGCCGTCCTCCATGCCGACTTCGACGCCGATGCCCACGAACTTGCCGGCCACGGTCTCGCGCATTTCGCGGAAGGCTTTCTTGTCCAGGTAGGTCGAATGCGGATCGAGCGACGACACCATGCCGCTGATGGCCTCGGACAACAGCTTCTTGTCGTCGACGTTTTCAACGTAGTCGGTCTTGATCAGGCCGAACACGTCGGACAGCTGGCGCAACTCCTCCAGCGGCAGCGGCGAGCCGGTGACTTTTTGCGCGATGGCGGAAAACTGCAGGGAGACGGCAACACCAGCCACCATACCCAGGCCGATCAGGCCGATGCTCTTGACTTTGTTGCCCATATTTTCCGCGAACCTTAAAACTTGACCCAGCCAGCCGGATCGAATGCTGTGCCCTGATGGCGAAGTTCAAAGTATAGCCCCGATTCCTCGTTGCCGCCGCTGTTACCTGCGCTGGCGATCGGATCGCCGGCCTTGACGATGTCGCCGGCGCGTTTCAGCAGCGCCGAGTTGTAGCCGTAAATGCTCATGTACTGGCCGCCGTGGTCGACGATGATCAGGTTGCCGAAGCCGCGCAGCCAGTCGGCGAACACCACCCGGCCGCCGGCCACGCTGCGCACGTCGGCGCCTTCGGCGGCCTTGATGAACAGGCCTTTCCAGCTCGGCCCGTCGCCGCGCTTGGCGCCGAACTTGGCCGCCAGCTTGCCGTTGACCGGAGGCCGCAGCTGGCCCTTCAGGCTGGAGAAGGCGCCGGCCGGCGCGGCCGGGGCCAGCGCGATGTCCTCCGGCCTGGCGGCGGGCTTGGCGGCCAGCTGCGCCGCCGCTTGCGTGGCCTGGCTGGCCTGCGTCGCCGCCTGCGCCACCTGGGCCGCCGCTTGCGCCGCCTGGGCGGACGCCTGCGCGGCGGACTGCGCGCCCGCTTGCCCACCGGCCTGCACTGCCGGCTGCTGCGGATCCGCCGCCGGCCTTCCCGGCTGCGCGGCGACTTTCGGCTCGTCGGCATCGATGGCGTCGGGCTTGGCCGCCGGCTGCGCTGGCGGCCGGGCCGGCGTCTGGGCGACCTGCGTGCCCGGCGTCGGCTGCGCCGGCTTGATGCTGCCGGACTTGCTGGCGTTGGCCTTGGCCAGGCGTTGCCGCTCCGCCTCGGCGGCGGCCTTGGCTTCGGCCTTGGCGCGGGCCAGCGCGCGCGCCTCGGCGTCCGCCTTGGCCTTGGCCTCGGCGCGCGCGGCGGCCAGCTGCTCCTGGCGTTTCTTCTCGGCGGCGGCGGCGATCGCCTGCTCCGCGATCAACTTGTTCAACTTGTCGACCAGCCCGGTGATGCGCTGCTCGTCGCGTTCGACGTTGCCGACCTCCTTGCGCTGCGCCACCAGCTTCTTCGACAAGCTGGTCAGCAACTCGGCCCGGCGCGACTTCTCCTGCTCCAGTCTGGATTTCTGCTGCAACTGTTCCTGCGCGATTTCCTCCAGCTCATCCTTGGCGTTCTGCGCCTCGGCCTGGTTGGTCTCCACCGCCTTCAGATTGGCGCGCAACGCGTCCAGCAGGCGCGCCTGCGCCTGCGACACATACGCCATCATCTGCAAATCGCGATTGATGCGGTTCGGGTTATCCCCCGACAACAGCAACTTGATGCGGTCCTCATTCCCGGCGACATACTGCTCGCGCAACAGCTTTGCCAGCTGCTGCTTCTGCTGCGCCACGGTGGCGGCCAGCCGCTCGTGCTCGGCCGACAGCTGCAGCAGCTTGGTGTTGGTGTCGCCCTGCTCCTGCTGCAAGTCGCGCAGCGCGCGGTTGGCGTCCGAGATCGCCTGTTCCGACTCGGCCAGCGTATCGGCCGCGTCGTCCTTGGCGCTCTCGGTCTTGCCGATGTCGCGCTTGAGCGCGCTGAGCTTTTGCTGCAAGCCGGCCCGCTCGGCCTCGGCCGCCGCTTTCTGCTTGCTGCGCTCGGTGGTCTTGCCGAACGGCGCGGCCTGCGCCGTGGCGCACACCATCAACCCCAGCGCCGCTGCGCCCACCCACTTGCGGAATGAAGAATGCGTCAAATTACTTGGCCTTGCCCTGATTCGCGACCGCCGCCTGGGCGGCGGCGATGGCGTCGGCGTCGCCCAGGTAGTAGTGGCGGATCGGCTTCAGGTTCTCGTCCAGCTCATACACCAGCGGCTGACCGTTCGGAATGTTGAGGCCGACGATGTCGTTGTCGCTGATGTCGTCCAGCATCTTGATCACCGCGCGCAGGCTGTTGCCGTGGGCCGAGACGATGATCTTCTTGCCGGCGCGGATGGCCGGGGCGATTTCCTCGTCCCAGGCCGGCATCACGCGCGCCACGGTGTCCTTCAGGCATTCGGTCAGCGGGATCTGTTGTTTGTCCAGGCCGGCGTAGCGCGGATCGTTGAACGAGGCGCGATCGTCGGACGCTTCCAGCGCCGGCGGCGGGGTGTCGTAGCTGCGGCGCCAGACCAGCACCTGCTCGTCGCCGTACTTGGCGGCGGTCTCGGCCTTGTCCAGCCCCTGCAGCGCGCCGTAGTGGCGTTCGTTCAGGCGCCAGTCGTTCTTGATCGGCAGATACATCATGTCCATCTCGTCCAGCGCCAGCCACAGCGTGCGCACGGCGCGCTTCAGCACCGAGGTGTAAGCCAGGTCGAAGGTGTAGCCGGATTCCTTCAGCACTTTGCCCGCGGCCTTGGCCTCGGCCACGCCCTTCTCGGTCAGGTCGACGTCGGTCCAGCCGGTAAAGCGGTTCGACAGGTTCCAGGTGGACTCGCCATGGCGCATGAATACGATTTTATACATGTGAACTATCTTCAATAAAGGAGTGGACGAAACGGTAAAACCGGTGCTTTAAGAACTCTTCCAGCTTCTATTTTATAATGCGGGGATTGACTTAAACCATTGGAACCCTGTGAAATTCTTCATTGACAATATTTTCCTCCTCGCCATCGTGCTGGTTTCCGGCGGCGCCCTGCTGTGGCCGCTCCTGACCCAGCGCGGCAAACGCGCGACGCCGCAAGACGTGACATTGCTGATCAACCGCAGCAAAGCCACCATTGTAGACGTCCGCGACGCCAAGGAATTCGCCGAAGGCCACCTGCCGGACGCCAGGAACATTCCGCTGGCCGATCTGGACCAGCGCGTCGGCGAGCTGGAGAAGTTCAAGAGCAAGGCCGTGGTCGTGGTCTGCAAGACCGGCGCGCGCGCCTCGGCGGCGGCGGCCAAGCTGGCCAAGGCCGGTTTCACCGACGTGGTCAACCTGGATGGTGGCATTGTCGCATGGCAAAAAGCCGGCCTGCCCCTGGCTAAAAATTGAAGGAAACGATATGACTACCGAAGTGATCATGTACACCACCGCCGTGTGCCCGTACTGCACCCGCGCCGAACGCCTGCTGGAAGCCAAGGGCGTGACCGGGCTGAAGAAGATCCGCGTCGACCTCGACCCGGAGCAGCGCACGCTGATGATGCAAAAGACCGGCCGCCGTACCGTGCCCCAGATCTACATCGGCGACACCCACGTCGGCGGTTTCGACGATTTGTATGCGTTGGATCAAGCCGGCGGTTTGTCGCCCTTGTTAAATGGCTAATGGACCTCAAATAACAACGCGGGGGCGGAAAACCTTGGAAACGATAACGGTTTTGATACAATTGCCCTCGCGTTTGATTTGAGCCGTCTTCAAGCCACACCAAAACATCACTTTTCCCTATCATCGAAAGCGTTCCATGTCTGAAGAAAACCTGCAACCAGTATTCCAAATCCAACGCGTCTACCTGAAAGACATGTCGCTGGAACAACCGAACTCGCCAGCAATCTTCCTGGAACAGGAAGCACCGACCATCGAAGTCGCGCTGGACGTGGGCGCCGAGCCACTGGCCGACGGCATTTTCGAATCGACCGTCACCATCACCGTGACCGCCAAGGTCAAGGACAAAGTCGCCTTCCTGGTTGAAGGCAAGCAAGCCGGTATCTTCGAAGCACGCAACATCCCTGCGGACCAGCTGGATCCGCTGCTGGGAATCGGCTGCCCGAACATCGTCTACCCTTACCTGCGCGCCAACATCGCCGACGTGATCACCCGTGCCGGTTTCCCGCCAGTGCATCTGGCCGAGATCAACTTCGAAGTGTTCTACCAGCAGCGTCAGGCGGCGATCGCCGAAGCGGCCGCAGCGGCGCCATCGGCCGACGCGACCCACTAAGCCTCCGCCGCAGCAGTAATCAGCAGCAATATCACGCCGCCGGGCACGCGTCCGGCGGCGGTTTCACATCAAGGTAAGCCATGACTTTTCCCCGTTTGATCGCTGCGCTGAGCATGACGCTGGCCGCTGCCGGCAGCCAGGCATTCGACTTCAAAACGGTGGGCGCCGCCCCCGTCATCCTGTATGACGCACCCTCGACCAAGGGCGGCAAGCTGTTCATCGTGCCGCGCGGCGCGCCGCTGGAAGTGGTGCTGGCCTACGGCGACTGGCTCAAGGTGCGCGACGTCAGCGGCGAAGTGGCGTGGACCGAAGCCAAGGGCCTGAGCCCGAAGCGCAACGTCATCGTGCGCGGCGCCAACCTGAAAGTCCGCGCCAACCCGGACGACGCCGCGGCGCCGGCCTTCATCGCCGACAAGGGCGTGCTGCTGGAAGTGACCGAAGCGGCCGCCGGCGGCTGGCTCAAGGTGCGTCATCGCGACGGCCTGAGCGGTTACGTCAAGAATTCCGAAGTCTGGGGCATATAATTGCCGTAGCGGCGCCATCCCACGGCGTTGAATGAGATTCCATGCAAGATAAAACCAGCAAACCGGCGGGCAGCGTCCGCAAAGTGAGCGTGCTCGGCGCGGGCGCCTGGGGCACCGCCGTCGCCATCGCCCTGGCCCAGCGCCATGAGGTGCTGCTATGGGCCCGCAACGGCGCCGCGCTGCAAGCGATGGGCCGGGCCCGCGAAAACACCGATTACCTGCCCGGCTATCCGTTCCCCGCCGGGCTGGACGTCGCCGCCGACTTCGACGCCGCGCTGGCCCACGCCGCCGGCGACGACGGCCTGCTGATCGCCGCCTGCCCGGTGGCCGGGCTGCGGCCGCTGCTGGAGCAGCTGAAATCCCACCCGATCCGCCACGTGGTGTGGCTGTGCAAGGGTTTCGAATACGAGACCGGCCTGCTGCCGCACCAGATCGTGCGCGACGTGCTGGGCGACGACGTCGCCGGCGGCGCGCTGTCGGGACCGTCGTTCGCGCAGGAGGTGGCCAAGGGGCTGCCGTGCGCGCTGACCATCGCCTCGGACTCGGCGGCGCTGCGCGAAGGCGTGGTGGCGGCGGTCCACGGCGGCAACATCCGCGTATATTCCAGCGAGGACTTGGTCGGCGTCGAAGTGGGCGGCGCGGTCAAGAACGTGCTGGCGATCGCCACCGGCGTCGCCGACGGGCTGGGGCTGGGCCTGAACGCGCGCGCCGCGCTGATCACGCGCGGCCTGGCGGAAATCACCCGGCTGGGCACGGCGCTGGGCGGCCAGATCGAAACCTTCATGGGCCTGACCGGCATGGGCGACTTGATTCTGACCTGCACCGGCGACCTGTCGCGCAACCGCCGCGTCGGCCTCGGGCTGGCGCAGGGCAAGTCGCTGGAGGTGGTGGTGCAGGAGTTGGGCCACGTCGCCGAAGGCGTGCCGTGCTCGAAGGCGGTGCGCGAGCTGGCGGCCAGGCTGGGTGTGGAGATGCCGATCACCAACGCGGTGGCCGGCGTGCTGTTCGACGGCGACCAGCCGAAAGCGATGGTCACCCGCCTGCTGGCGCGCGATCCCCGCGGCGAATAAATAGGTGTCAGTGCCGACATTCGGACACGAGCTCAACCGTAGCGGACGCTACGGTTGAGCTCGTGTCCGAATGTCGGCACTGACACCGGGGTTGACACCGAAGTTTATTCGGCGACTTCCTCTTCCTTGGCTTCGCGCATCCACGCCACCAGCGGATAGGCGTCCTTCAGGCCCTGGGCGATCATCGGCACCAGCAGCTCGGGCTTGTTCATCGGCACGTCGAGCTCGGTCCAGACAAAGAAACTCTTCAGCTTGATGTATTCGATGTGCTCGTGCTCGGCGTCGAAGCCTTTCGGTGGGCGCATCAGCTTGCCTTCGTTCTGGATGTCGCCGAAGGTCGCCTTCAATTTCTTGTTCTTCAGCACCTTGCTGAAGCCGGCCGGGTCGTCCACCATGTGCTGGCGCAGCGCCTTCAGCCGGTGCGGCGGCGGCATGTATTCGCCGGCGCCGAACAGCAGCCGGCCGCTGCCGTCGATCTGCACATAGTAGGTCGGCCCGCCCGCCTTGCTCGGACGGCGCAGGTCGTTCGGCGCCACCGCCGCCGAAAAGCGCGTCTTGTACGGGCTCTTGTCGTGCGCGAAACGCACGTCGCGGTTGATGCGGAACATCGCCTTCTTTGGATTGCAGAATTTGACCGCCGTGTCGAACTTGCCCAGTTCGACGATGGTCTCCGTCACCACCTGCAGGAATTCTTCGCGCAGGATGTCGTAACGGGGCTTGTTCATGATGAACCAGGGACGGTTGTTGTTGTCCGCGAGTTCTTTGAGGAATTGCGTCAGGTCGCGCAGATGCATGTCGTGGTAAATCCTTATTTGGCGCTGGCCGGACGCTTGCCGACCGTGATGTCCAGCGTGGTCTCGCGGCTCTTGCGCAAGACCTTCATTTTAGCCTTTCCGCCGGGAACGAGTTGCGCGATCAGATTCAGCATGCCGTTGGTGTCGGTGACCGGCTTGTCGTCCACCGACAGCAGGATGTCGCCCGGCTTGATGCCGCCCTTGTCGGCCGGCCCGTTGCGCACCACGCCGGCGATGATGGCGCCGCTCTGCCGCTTCAGGCCGAAGCTGTTGGCCAGCTCCGGCGTGATCTCCTGCGTCTCGACGCCGATCCAGCCGCGCACCATGTGGCCGGATTTGATGATCGCCTCCATCACTGTCTTCGCGGTCGAGACCGGAATCGCGAAGCCGATGCCGACCGAACCGCCGCTTTGCGAATAGATCGCCGAGTTGATGCCCAACAGGTTGCCGTTGGCGTCCACCAGCGCGCCGCCGGAATTGCCGAAGTTGATCGCGGCGTCGGTCTGGATGAAGTTCTCGAACTGGTTGATGTGCAGATTGTTGCGCCCCAGCGCGGAGATGATGCCCATGGTCACGGTCTGGCCGACGCCGAACGGGTTGCCGATCGCCAGCACCACGTCGCCCACCTGCGCCTGCTCGGCCTGGCCCAGCACGATGACCGGCAGCTTGTCCAGCGTGATCTTGATCACCGCCAGGTCGGTTTCCGGATCGGTGCCGACCACCTTGGCGGCGGCCTTGCGGCCGTCGGCCAGCGCCACTTCGATGTCGTCGGCCGCCTCCACCACGTGGTTGTTGGTCAGAATGTAGCCTTCGGCCGAGACGATCACACCCGAGCCCAGGCTGGACTCGTCGTCCTCGCCCTCGCCGTCGCGGTCGCCGAAGAATTTCTTGAAGAACGGGTCCCGCAGCAGCGGATGCTTGCCGCGCTTGGGCTTCTTGCTGGTGACGATGTTGACCACCGCCGGCATCGCCCGCCCGGCCGCCGCGCGGTAGGAACCGGACGCCGACAGCGGCGGCTTGGCCGGGCCGGCCTCCAGCATCACCGCCGGCCGCTCCGCGTTGCCCATCTGTTGCAGGCGCACCGGCGCGCTGCGCTGCGGACCCAGCGCCGCGTAGACGAAATACAGTGCCAATACGACGGTCACCGTTTGCGCAAACAATAACCAGAGTCGTCGCATAGCTTTCAAGCCGTCCCGGAGACGGCGTCCTGTCATTTCTTGAGTGAATCCCGGATTTCGCGCAGCAGCACGATATCTTCCGGCGTCGGCGCCGGCGGCGCGGCGGCTTCCGCCAACGCATCCTGGCGATGGCTCAACGAGCGCGCCTTGTTCATCAACCGCACCATCTGGAAGATCACGAACGCCAGGATGATGAAGTTCAGCAGGATGGTAGCAAAATTCCCGTAGGCGAACACGGCGCCCAGTTTTTTCGCCTCCACCAGGCTCAGGCCGGAGGGCTGGCCGTTCAGGCCGATATAGTAGCTGGCGAAGTCCAGACCGCCGAACAGTTTGCTGATCGGCGGCATGATGATGTCGGCCACCAGCGAATCGACGATCTTGCCGAAGGCGCCGCCGATGATCACGCCGACCGCCAGGTCGACCACATTGCCCTTCATCGCGAACTCTTTAAATTCTTGCATCATTGCCATGTTGTCATCCCCGCTGTGTGGCCAATTGTGAACAAAACCGCGTCTGGATCATACTATTTTTTCAATTAGATTCCAAACACGCTTGTCCTTTGCGCATTTCGCGACGAATTACGTTATAAATTTGACTTACATCAATATTAATTGTCGATGCTCGTCTTTGGACCTCCAAAATGGTGCGCAAAGCGCCCAAATTGGGGTAAGAGCAACGTTTTTTCTTTAATTCGCAACACGCTTACCTTATAATTTAAGGTTGCTAGAAGCTCTATTCGTGCTTCGACAAGGTTTCACTTTTCAGGTAGGTAGGCGGTTTTCAGATTTTGTTCGCACTTTGACTGATTGGGGTTTGTATGAGTAACGAAAAGCAGGTCGATACCGGCCGTCGCGGATTGCTCGTCGCAACAGGCGCGGCGGGTGGTGTAGTAGGTCTGGCAACCGCTGGGGCGTTGGTGAGCACCTTCCAGCCGTCGGAGCGGGCGAAAGCCGCCGGCGCGCCGGTCGAGGTGGATATCTCCACCCTCAACCCGGGCGAGATGAAAACCGTCGAATGGCGCGGCAAGCCGGTCTGGATCATCAAGCGCACGCCGGAAATGGTGGCCTCGCTGAAAAAAACCGACGGCAAAGTGGCCGACGCCGACTCGAAACGCAATCCCGAAGAATTCACCCCCGAGTACGCCCGCAACGAATGGCGCTCGCGCAAACCCGACATCCTGATCGCGGTCGGCATCTGTACCCACCTGGGCTGCTCGCCGTCGTCGAAATTCACCCCCGGCCCGCAGCCGTCGCTGCCGGACGACTGGGAGGGCGGCTTCCTCTGCCCATGCCACGGTTCGACCTTCGACATGGCCGGCCGCGTGTTCAAGAACAAGCCGGCGCCGGACAATCTGCAAGTACCGCGCCATATGTATCTGAGCGACACCAAGCTGGTCATTGGTAAAGACGAGAAAGGCGAGGCGTAAATCATGGCGGCTTTCAAAGAGACTAAATTCCCTGCAGATGCACCAGCCGCACAAAAAGCCTTGGGCTGGGTCGACGACCGCTTCCCGCTGACCAAGCTGTGGAACGACCAGTGGGGCAAGTACTACGCCCCGAAAAACTTCAATTTCTGGTACATCTTCGGCTCGCTGGCGATGCTGGTGCTGGTGCTGCAGATCGTCACCGGCATCTTCCTGACCATGCACTACAAGCCGGACGCCAACCTGGCCTTCGGCTCGGTCGAATACATCATGCGCGAAGTGCCGTGGGGCTGGCTGGTGCGCTATATGCACTCGACCGGCGCCTCGGCCTTCTTCATCATCGTCTATCTGCACATGACGCGCGGGCTGCTGTACGGCTCGTACCGCAAGCCGCGCGAGCTGATCTGGCTGTTCGGCTTCGCCATCTTCCTGTGCCTGATGGCCGAAGCCTTCTTCGGCTACCTGCTGCCATGGGGTCAGATGTCGTACTGGGGCGCGCAGGTGATCGTCAACCTGTTCGGCGCGATCCCGCTGATCGGACCCGATCTGTCGCTGTGGATCCGCGGCGACTACGTGGTGTCCGACGCCACGCTGAACCGCTTCTTCGCCTTCCACGTGATCGCCATCCCGCTGGTGCTGCTGGGCCTGGTCGCCGCCCACCTGATCGCGCTGCACGAAGTCGGTTCCAGCAATCCGGACGGCATCGAAGTCAAGGAACACCTGGGCGCCGACGGCCATCCGCTGGACTCGATCCCGTCGCATCCGTACTACACGGTGCACGACCTGTTCGGCGTGTCGGTATTCCTGCTGATCTTCAGCACGGTGGTGTTCTTCGCCCCGGAAATGGGCGGCTACTTCCTGGAATACAACAACTTCCTGCCGGGCGACTCGCTCAAGACCCCGCTGCACATCGCCCCGACCTGGTATTTCACCGCGTTCTACTCGGTGCTGCGCGCCACCACCGCCGACTTCATGTGGGTGCTGATGTTCTTCGTCGCCGCCTACGTGGTGTTCGTGTGGCTGAAATCGCAACTGCCGCGCCTGGTCAAGATCGCCATCGCCGTGATCGCGCTGCTGGCCATCATCGGCATGCTGCCGCAGATCCTCGACGCCAAGTTCTGGGGCGTGGTGTTCTTCGGCGGCTCGGTGGTGATCCTGGCCTTCATGCCGTGGCTGGACAAGTCGCCGGTCAAGTCGATCCGCTACCGTCCGGACTGGCATAAATATGTGTACGGCGTGTTCTTCTTCTGCTTCCTGGCGCTGGGCTACCTGGGTACCCTGCCGCCGACCGAAGGCCGGACGCTGTTCTCGCAAGTGTGCACCCTGCTGTACTTTAGCTTCTTCCTGTTCATGCCATGGTGGAGCGCCATGGGCACGTTCAAGAAGGTCCCGGACCGCGTTGTGTTCCACGCGCACTGATCGACCACTTCGGCTAAAGTACATAAAGGACATCACATGAATTTTGCTAAGAAACTGCTCGCGACCCTGGCTTTGCTGCCGGGCCTGGCGTTGGCCAACGAAGGCGGCGTCGCCCTCGACAAGGCGCCGGACCGCTCCACCAACATGGCCGCGCTGCAGCACGGCGCCAAGCTGTTCGTCAATTACTGCCTGAACTGTCATAATGCGTCCTCGATGCGCTACAACCGCCTCAAGGACCTCGGTCTGAGCGAAGAGCAAATCAAGGCCAACCTGCTGTTCACCGGCGACAAGGTGGGGGAAATGATGACCACCACCATGAAGCCGGCCGACGCCAAGGCCTGGTTCGGCGTGGTGCCGCCGGACCTGTCGGTGATTTCGCGCGCGAAATCGTCCGGCGCCGGCACCGGCGGCGACTACCTGTATACTTACCTGCGTACGTTCTACAAGGACGACACCCGCCCGACCGGCTGGAACAATCTGGTGGTCAACAATGTGGCGATGCCGCATGTGCTGTGGGAATTGCAGGGCGTGCAGAAGGTCAAGATGGAGGAAGTGGCCGATCCGCACGAGCCGGGCAAGATGACGCACCAATTCGCCGGCTTCGAAGTGGTGACGCCGGGGAAAATGCAGAAGCTGGAATTCGACACCGCCGTGGCCGACCTGGTCGGTTACATGGAGTGGATGGCGGAGCCTGCGGCGCAGACCCGCAAGAAACTGGGCGTCGCGGTCGTGTTGTTCATGACCGTGTTCGCCTTCCTGGCATGGCGCCTGAACGCGTCGTTCTGGAAAGAAGTGAAATAATCGAGAGCGCCGGCTGGCCGGCGCTTGTTTTGCGATGTCCGCGCTGGCGGGCGATCGATCCGGGGTGATCCGTTTTCGGGTTCACCCCCTTTGTTCTTCTAAGGAACTATAAAAATGATGGTTCTCTACTCGGGTACGACCTGCCCATTCTCGCAACGCTGCCGCCTGGTCCTGTTTGAAAAAGGCATGGACTTTGAAGTGCGCGACGTCGACTTGTTCAACAAGCCGGAAGATATCTCGACCATGAATCCGTATGGTCAGGTGCCGATCCTGGTCGAACGCGAATTGATTTTGTACGAATCGAACATCATCAATGAGTATATCGACGAACGTTTCCCGCATCCGCAACTGATGCCGGCCGATCCGCTGATGCGCGCGCGCGCGCGTCTGATGCTGTTCAACTTTGAAAAAGAGTTGTTCGTCCACGTGCACGTGCTGGAAAGCGAACGCGCCAAGGGCAACGACAAGAGCCACGACAAGGCCCGCGCCGAAATCCGCGACCGCCTGACCACGCTCGCGCCGCTGTTCCTGAAGAACAAGTACATGCTCGGCGACGAGTTCTCGATGCTGGACGTGGCAGTCGCGCCGCTGCTGTGGCGCCTGGACCATTACGGCATCGAACTGTCGAAGACCGCCGCGCCGCTGATGAAATACGCCGAGCGCATCTTCTCGCGCCCGGCCTACATCGAAGCGCTGACGCCGTCGGAAAAAGTGATGCGCCGTTAATTCGACGCGCCCGTTTTACTTGAAGTAGCGGCGCGTTGGCCGGCCCTGGCCGGCGGCGCGCCGTGTTTGACAGCAGCCCTGGAATACCATGTCCGAAATCTCAACCAAGCCCTACATGCTGCGCGCCATCTACGAATGGTGCACCGACAGCGGCTACACGCCCTATCTCGCGGTCAAGGTCGACGCCTCGACCACGGTGCCGATGGAATACGTCAAGAAGGGTGAAATTGTCCTCAACATCAGTTTCGGCGCCACCTCGGGCCTGAAGATGGACAACGACAGCATCCGCTTCCACGCCCGCTTCGGCGGCGTCTCGCGCGAAATCTACGTCCCGGTCAACAACGTGATGGCGATCTACGCCAACGAAAACGGCCAGGGGATGGCGTTCGAACCACAGGCCGGCGGCCAGCCCGAAGCCCCGGCTCCGGTGGAGGAAAACAGCGCTCCGGCGCCGGTATTGTCGGCGGTGCCGGCGGCCGCGCCGAAGGCCCTGGCCGAGGTCAAAACCGAGGCCCCAAGCGCCCCGGACGACGACGCCGACCCGCCAAAAAAGGGCGGGCGCCCTACTCTGACGCGAATTAAATAGCGTATAATTCGCCCCGTACAAGTTTCGCCGACTTAGCTCATTTGGTAGAGCAGTTGATTTGTAATCATCAGGTGGCCAGTTCGAAACCGGCAGTCGGCACCAAATGGCGTTTTAGACAACGCGCGAAAAACCCGGAAATCGCCTTCTTCATAGGGGATCTCCGGGTTTTTTTACGTCTTCGTTTGCGGTGAAGTAAGGCGAAACCCGCGCTTTTGGAGCACCATTTGGCAAGGATTTACCAACGTTTGGTAACGCTGCCGGTCTAACCCTTCTTTGAACATTCAAGAAGGAGGTGTGAGATGTCTATACCAATAAAAGTCGGCACGCGTTGGCGGCACCGCATCATGGTGGATGGCGTGCGAACATCCGGCACATTTGATACCAAAGCCGCCGCGCTGAAGTGGGAAGCGCAACAGCGAGTAACCCTGCGTCATCCAGAACACGTTGCCGTAACCAAAACATGTGCGGACGCATTTCGACGCTACGAAATAGAAGTGTCACGAACCAAACGCGGGCATCGGTGGGAAGCGGGGCGCCTCGCGGCAATGGCGGCATCGTCGCTCGGCCCCATCACCATGGCCCAGTTGGCGCCGTCCCACATCGCCGCATGGCGCGACGAGCGCCTACGCAATGTCCAAGGTGGCACCGTTACCCGGGAAATGAATCTGCTCTCTCATGTGTTCTCGGTTGCCCGCAAGGAGTGGAAGTGGATCGCAAAGAGCCCAACCACCGATGTCGCGCGTCCCAAGGCGAAGCCACACCGTGACCGTCGCATTACGCCAGATGAGATTGACCGCATCTGCCTGGCGTTACGCTGGCCCAATGACTGCAGCGTTAGAACGCCTGAGACTAGGCAGCAACGCATTGCATTGGCCTTCCTGTTCGCCTTGGAAACCGCAATGCGCGCCGGCGAAATCTGTGGATTGCGAAAGGAAGACGTCCAAGGCTGCGTTGCCAGGCTAAGAATGACGAAAAACGGATCTTCACGCAATGTCCCCTTGTCGCCTCGCGCCATGGAAATCTGGTCCATGGTCCCTAATGGTTTCGATATCACGACAGCGACCCTGGACGCGATGTTCCGTATGGCGCGCCAACGGGCAGGCGTTGAAGGATTAACTTTTCACGACAGTCGGCATGAAGCGATCACGCGCTTGGCAAGTAAGATTAATGTTTTAGACCTAGCTCGCATGGTGGGCCATCATGACATCAAACAATTGCAGACCTATTACAACGCAACCGCCGAAGACATCGCCAAAAAGTTATAGGATTTCCTCGGCGTATTTGCCGTCTTACCGGCGCATGGCAACAACTGGATTAAGGGATGTCATCTGGAGGTCTGCCGCTCCGCCCAAGCGACCACCTCGCGCGCCTTGAACAGCGCTTGGGCGCGTGCTGTCCCCTTAACGGGCAGACGAATCGGGCGGGGGAATGAGGGCAAAGTGATGATGTCATCCCTTACCGTATCCACAGACCGCTTAAGGTAAGCTGCAATATGCCTGGTATCCCACAGATCAATCGCTACAGGCAGCAGAACCGGTGTAGGTTTCGACAACTGCTCCAACAGCTTCTCTAAAAGTAATTCGGTATTCATTCTGTAATCCTTCCCGGCGCGCCAGTTCATGGACATTAATTGTTTGGCATGGGAGTCATGGTATGCAACCGGTCCAACTCCCTGTCCTCAGTGCGATTGTTCCTATAGGCAGCATCACAATTCTCAGCACCATCACAGGATTGTCTCTCACACCCAACATTCACAATTAGTTTTATGTCAATGATTTGCCATTGTTGCAATTAGTTATGCCTCACCGAAATTGGATTCAGCGGCACTATCACATAGTCGTTTCGTTTATTGCGATTTTCGTTTATTTCGAATAAAATTGATCGTGACAGCTTCGTGCTTCAACACCGTTTAATTTAGTCTTGGGGAAAGTTATGACCAACGCCGCCCTTAACCGCACAGTTCTTCCAGATGAGAAAGAAATCAACGCGGCTGTGGAGTCTAGCCGTCAGCTGGCGGCATTTCTTTCGACAAAGGTTGAAACCCAGCGCATTGAACTGGTAGACGAAAGCCAACAACGGGAAGTTATCGAGCTTCCCACCTTTGCTTTGAGATTGCTTGGAGAAATCCTCAGCGAACTGGCGTTGGGTAACGCCGTTAAGGTGGTTCCCATCCATGCTGAGCTCACCACCCAGGAAGGTGCCGACATGCTAAATGTTTCCCGGCCGCACCTTGTGAAACTGCTGGATGAAGGAGCGTTACCACACACCAAAACAGGCCGCCATCGAAGGATCAAGTTTAACGACCTGATGACTTACAAGGCACAACGCGATCAGGCCAGTTATGCCGCGATGGATGAACTGACAGCACAAGCCGAAGAGTTGGGGATGGGGTACGAATGAGACAGTCACCGTTCACAGCTTTCTATGATGCGAACGTCCTCTATCCCGCGCCGTTGCGTGATTTTTTGATTCACCTGGCGCTGACTGGCGTGTACCGCGCACGCTGGACCGCGCAGGTCCATGAAGAGTGGAAGCGCAATCTTCTGAAAAATCGTCAAGACATCATGCGTGAAAAATTGGATCGAACATCTTCGCTGATGGACAAAGCCGTCCCGGATGGACTTGTCACTGACTATGAGCCGCTTATCGACGGGCTTCATCTACCGGACGACGATGATCGCCATGTGCTCGCGGCAGCAATCAAATGTAACGCGTCCGTTATCGTAACGTTCAATCTCAAGGACTTTCCGCCTGACATACTGGCCCCGTTTAATGTTGAAGCGCTGCATCCGGACAGCTTCATTGTCGACCTCTGGGATTTGGATCAAGCTGCGGTGCTTGAGGCAGCACGCCGCCAACGCGCATCCTTGAAGAAATTCCCGCACACCTCCCGAGAATATTTAGACAGACTCCTCCAACAGAAGCTTCCTGAAACTGTAAAGCTCCTTTCTAGCTTTGAATTCTTAATCTGAAGATACCCCACGCCGCCGCCATACGGAATTTATAAGCTTTTCCCGCTGCAAATTTACCGGGAGATGCCGCGCCCGCGTTCGCGCTCTTGGGTTGATTCCCGGCCTTCCAGTCTTTGCCACTGCTGCCAATATCTTTTGAGCGCATCCGCTTGTTGCTTACCTGCTACGCCGAAGGCATATTCGGCAGTGCGTTTCGCATAGTTGTCCCAGTCTCGTATTTCTTCCTTCTGGCGCGTCGCCGGCGCGCATTGCCGTAAGACCGCCTCGACCTGCTGTTGTGTGTGGCCGGTGGCCCGCATTCGCACCGCAATCATCGCATCCACCCGCGCCGGATCGGCCAAGTGCCCTCCTTGGCTCTGGAGCTTCAACACGTCCCGGTAATGGGAAGCATAAGCCTTGGTAGTACGCTCAAACGCTGGAGGCACACGTTCGTGGGTGGCGGCAGCCGGATCAATCCGCGCCTCCTTCACACCCTCGCGACCGGAGACCGACGTCGCTTTGAGACCACGCGATATGGCACGCGCCTCCAACTGACGCTGCCGCTCCTGGGTGATCTGCTTCTGCAATTCTGGATTATCTAATTTGAACCCATGTTCGACCGCAAGTTCAACGCACAGCATTTTGAATTGGGCACGCCCGGCGACTTCAAACGTCCCCCACTTTTGTTCGGCCAGCTGGAGCGCGGCGAGTACGCTGGCGCGTTCGCGCCATGCATAGACGTCGATCTCGCCGCCTTTATCGACGAACGCGGCATCTGCATCAACTCTTGTCATGGGGCCCCGCGCATAGCGCACCTGCTCACCGTCGATCATCGGCACATAGTCGCGTATATCGCACGGCCTAACTGGTTCTGCATGGCCGCCTCGGATATGCTGCATTTCGGTGGCACGGTAACGCCACTGTTCGGCCAACTTAGGATAATCCTGCTGCCGCAACCACTGCTCCAGATCTGGATATGGTCGATATCGTTCGCGCAGCGACGCACGCTGCTCGCGCTGCCGGTCTCGCATGTCCGCTTGTTCCACGGCGCGCCGTGCCGCCAATATGCTTTCGAGCGCATTGCGTAGCTCTCCACGCCCTTCCCAGCGCCCCTGTAGCACGTCCGCGCGTTCACGTTGGTGACGTAGTAGCAGCGCTTTTCGCTCGACCTCCTGGCGCTGTTTTAACGCTTTCAAGACCGCCTCCTTTTCAGCGGTATGCGCCCGCCTCCCCGCGATATACTGTTTCCAGCCTCGCACCACATGCTCCACTGGTTCCGGTGCGCGCTCCACAACGTTCTGTCGCCGCGACGGCTCGAACGCCCCCAGTCGCTTTTCCAGCTTACCGAGACTGGCTTCCCGATCCGCACGACTGGCCTTCACGCCAATATCGTTCACGAACAGCACCGCGCCGCTGCCGGTGCGCTCATAGCGCATGCCTTCCTTGGCAAGCGCTCGATGCAGATCCTGCCAGCTGGCGGCGGCCTTGATGATCGGTGCGCCAGTCTCGATTGCGATTCGTTCCGCAGACTTCTCGCCTGTACGCTGCTCCATATCGCGCTTGGTTTGTTCCGGCTGACGCGATTCGCCACGACCGCGAGCATCGCGTTCGACATCGCCGTCGCTCTTGACTCGGTAGCGACCATGCGCCTCACGTTGCCAGCCTTGCTTTTCCTCGATGCGCGCCACAGCCTTATGCGCGGCCTCGATGTCGAAGCCGCGATTTGGCTTAATCACCTTCAGCGTCTCGGGATCGACGCGGTTGATGGCGATGTGAAGGTGGACGTTGTCGGTGTCGACGTGCAGGCCATACATAGTCTGGTGCCCTTCCAATCCTAGCTCCTTGAGCAAAATGTCGACAGCCTCTTCGACCTGCTGCGGACTGGGTTGTTCTCCTTCCTGCCAACTCAGGACGTAGTGGTTGATGGTGTCCGCGCTGCGCACCGCCTCCTGCGACAGGGCTAGCATCTCTGCCTTCTGCGCCTTATGGTCGTCGGACAGAAAGCCACGCGCACCGGCGTACAAACATTTCTCATTGCTGCTTTCTTGCTCCGGTGCGCGGATGTAGTCCATCAGCCGACAAATACGCGCACGCTTGGACGCGGACTTCTTCGGATTCTTAATCTTTTTGACGATCATGACTAAGCCTTTCGATATAGGCTTTCAGCGCCGCCAGTACGGAGGCGGTGTCGCGATGCAGGACTCCACCGGTTTCGTTGTGCAGGTGCTTGAGTAGTCCGCCCAGTCGCCGCAATTCCCTGATCATCGCTTGGTCAGCGTTGGCAAGGATTGGACGCCCAAAGTAGCGCCGCCTAACCAGCTCCGACATGCTTAACGCGGCTAGGTCAGCATCCTCTAGAAGCCGCGCCTTTTCCGCCTTCGTTAAGCGCACGTTGATCACAGCGTCCAAAGGCTCGTCGCCACGTTTTTCAAAAGGCATGCGGACTCCAACGATAGCGACGACGGTTGGCGGCGCCACGCGCAGCGTGTCTGGGGTCAAGGGGTGCGCCCCTTGCAGGATGAGCCTTGCCGTGAGAAGCGTAGCGCCGAATGGCATGGCGTCCCTTGCCACCACATGCGCCAGCATGTGTGTGACAAGGGCCATCCTGTATCTCTTTCACTCACCACTTCAGTCTACGATTTCGCGACGAGCTCGAACTGATCTGGCACAAGATCGACCGTCGCTGGAGTGCTACCGTAACTACAGGAAGCACGGAGCTGATATGAAATACACCAGCGAACAACTCGATGCCATCGCCGCCAAGCTGCGCGACATGCCGGCTGCTGCAAAGCCTCGGCAGGAATACACGAAGCAGGCCGCAGTTGAAGTGCTAATCAAGGAAATCAGAGGATTGCAAAAACGTGGCTATGCACTTGCACAAATCGCTGAGGCCTTGCGCGGTGAAGGATTGGACATCGCGACTCCAACGCTAAAAAACTACCTGCTGCGTACAAAGCCGACTCGCAAAAAGGTGCCCGCAACGCCGACCGATCCAAAACCGGTGCAAGCCAAACCAAAGCCATCTAACAAATCAGCGTCATTCCCCGTAGCTTCAGACACCGACGAAATCTAGGAGAACCGCCATGGCGAAAAATATCTATCTGATTGGCGGCGGCAAGGGCGGCGTCGGCAAGTCCCTGGTCTCTATGGCGATGGTCGACTGCGTGCTGCAGCGTGAAGAGGACCTGTTACTGGTCGATGCGGATACCAGCAATCCCGATGTCTGGAAGGCATACAAAGGCACCGTACGTACCGAGCTGTTGGACCTGGATAACGCCGATGGTTGGATAGAACTGATCAACGTCGCCGACAACAGTCCAGACAGCGTCATCGTGATCAATACGGCTGCGCGCAACAACAAATCCGTCAGCGCGTATGGTCAGATCCTAAGCAACACACTTCCCGAACTACGCCGTAAACTAGTCACACTATGGGTAATCAACCGTCAGCGTGACAGTCTAGAGCTGCTCAAGGAATATATGGATGCTATTCCCGATACCGTCGTTCACGTCGTTAGAAACGGTTACTTCGGTGAGGAGCGCAAGTTCGAGCTATACAACGGTTCTAAACGACGCGCATTGGTCGAGGAACGCGGCGGTCTGTCATTGACCTTCCCTGACCTGGCTGATCGCGTAAGCGATGACATCTACAGCAAGCGCATGAACATCGCCCAAGCTGCGCAAGAACTACCCTTGGGCAATCGCGCTGAACTGCATCGCTGGCGCGCTGCCGTCAAATCCATGCTGGGGCAACTAACAAATGAATGAGCTGGAGGACAGCTTCGCCAAGCTTCTTGGACGGCAGCCGACCGACGCCGAGCGCCATCAGCTATACCAGGTGCGCGATGCATTGGCATTGAAAAATAACGATGCACTGTGGCTAATCCTAATGGCCTTGCAGTATCATCAAACGATGTACGCACGCTTTCCCGAGCTGATCAAACAAGCCGCTGTTGAAACTCTGCGGCAATTCCAGCAGACCGCCGAAGGCACGCTAACATCGGCAAAAGAGTCAGCTAAGGCAGAGCTAGCCAAAGCTGTTTCGACGGCAGCGCGTGATGTTGCGCGTCTTACTGCTGCACGACAAGCTGCAACTTGGATCGCCGCATGCTTGCTCGGGTGCAGCGTTACGTTAGGAACGTTCGGCTGGTATATCCATCGGATGGCCTACGAAGCCGGCTACGACAAAGGATATGGCGAAGCGTATGCAGACACTAAAGACGACAAAGCGGCAGCAGCATGGGCCAATACACCGCAAGGAAAGGCCGCGTATCACCTGGCACTCGCCGGCAGCATCGACCGTCTTGCGAGGTGCGATCAACCTGGATGGAAAACCGAACACGGAATTTGCTACGTTTATCCCACCCCCCTTGGAAAAATCTACGGGTGGAAAATTCGCTAGCTGCGAAGATACGACCGTCTGAATTGAGCTTCCTTGTGCGCAGATCAGAACACTCGGCTCCCTCGTTTCCGCTGAGTGTGGCTAAAGTAAGATTAATCTACCGACATTCGCCTGAAAACCCGAGCCTCAATTAATGAGCTGCGTAACTTTAAAACAAGCATACACATGCGTGGAAAGCCCATGCTATCATATTTCCTCCTGGATAGGCTTAGCTGGCAAAGGACTTGAGATTTCTCGAGAGTGGGGGTTCGATTCCTTCCCTATCCGCCCTTAGGAATTTCTATGCCCTTTCAAATTAAGCTCAGATGGAAGATTGTGACTCGCTTAACCTCATTAGAAGCGCGCGAGAAACTTCTAACCGGACTCCTTTTCAATCAACGCGGTGGACGCAGCTTTATCCGTAGCATTGGCGGTCGAATCCAAACAACATACGAACCTATACTACTTGAGCCTACTGATGTTCTTCACCAAGCTCTTGCTAAAGGAAAAAATTCACTTGATCTGGTAGGAAATAAATTTCCATATGAAATCGCTGGTTTTCCTGCTGAAATCTCGAATCGATTAAACGTTACAATAAGGCTGTTCGGTCAGTTCATATGTATAACACTTGAACTTTCTCCATTTTCCGTATCTGCAGATACTGACTTGTTACAGTTGCAAAATTTAGAATCCCATCCTAGGCTTCTGGAATTTGTCCGATTGTTGGGTGGCATCATTACTCAAGCGGATAGAAATGCAAAACCGCTCCCATCCCTACCAAAATGTTTCTCTGCGATTCAGATCGTCTCAACAGATACAAAAGAAATATTATCTGATATAAATCTAGTCGAACTTGTAACTCATCACTCGCTTCCTCGCGAAAGCGTGGTCGCAGATGTTATAAGGAAAAACCAACCCCACTTGGTCGATAGATCAACACTATTGATAGATAAACAGGGCATTGTTTCGTATGTTCCTGAGGATGCGCAGCCGACACTCCAAGGAAATACACAAAGATTTGATAATGCTAGTTCAATGCTAGAGCTAGCAGCGATAATTAAAGCACATTTCGATGCCAATATTCAACTGCCTACCGATGTGGAACGAATTATATCCTCCCCAGAAGATGCAATTCATGACAGCGTTTCAGCACAAAATACTTGGAATCTTGTCGTAAAAGAATTCAAGTTAAGAGATTTACTTTTAAAATCACCAGAAAAGAAAATGCAAAGATCTAAAGAAAGAATTTTGATCGTCGCTGTCACATCTGTTGAAATAGATGCCATTCGCTCAGCATTTGAAGTGGAAACTGGCCAGAGCGCTAAACCGTTAAAGGTCGAGGGCTATATCTATCAATTCCTTGGTGAGATCGGAGATTTTGATGTTTTTTTATCAATTTCAGAGATGGGAACCGGTGGGATTTCTGGTTCACAAGAATCAATTCGAAAAGCAATCAATGCACTTTCACCTGCAGCCACTTTTATGGTTGGCATAGCATTTGGCGTTAATAAAAAGAAATTTTCCATTGGCGATATTTTAGTCTCAAAACAACTATTATTTTACGAATTGCAACGGATTAATGCCGACGCAACATTCAACTTGCGCGGCGATCGTGTACCTGCATCCCCAGAGCCCTTAAATTGGGTTAGGCATGCAATTTCGTCGTGGAGTGGAAATAGTTCGATCAAAGTCGAATCCGGATTATTACTTAGTGGTGAAAAACTAATTGACAACATTGATTTTCGTGACCAACTTGCTGCTAAAGTTTCCGACGCACTTGGAGGAGAAATGGAGGGGGCAGGACTATATGTGGCTTGCGCCAATAGCGGTGTTCCTTGGATACTTATTAAGGCAATTTGTGATTGGGCAGACGGTAAAAAATCAAAAAACAAATTGGTCAACCAAAAGCTAGCTGCCACCAACGCAAGTGCTTTTGTGCTACATCTATTGAAGTTTGCAGGCAATGGCAAAGAATAATGTAAGAATTTTCGACAAATTTTTCTGTTTAATCCGCTATGTTAATAGTTGACTCCTTCGTAGCCTAAAAAAACACCTGCTAAATGCCACCTATTGCGGTGGCATTTTATTTCAAAAGGCAATTAGAAAAATCAATTTCAATTCCCAAGATACTTTACAGAACATATATCAAATCGTAGCGCTTTTTCGTCCATATCGAAATTTTTTGTTGCTTAAACAATACCACCAATTGTCACAATCATTATTTAGCTTGACCAACATCTAGTCTTCTCCAAGACTGTCTAATACGCATTATTTCCTACAGGTTACAAACGATACGTCTCGCATACGAATTTTACGCATGCAACAATCTTCCTGGCAGTAAATGATCGCACCTCCATCAAGAGATGCCAGTTTTCGATCTCATTACTTAAAAGCTGAGGAACACACCATCATGCCAGAGCCCATTCACGTCAAGATCGCATCCGACCCGTTTGAAACATGGCTGGCAGAACGCCCTCGTTGGCTACAGACTGCCGCTGCCCAGATGATTGAAAACCGCCGCTTGCCCGACGAAGACGAGATGGCTGAACTGGTACTGCTATGCAAGGCCGAAGCCGCCGGTAAAAAGGATGCGCTATTCGCAACTGTCCCAGTAGGCAGTCTAGCGGCAGCCCCGGGCAATCCCCCAATCCATATCCGTCAACTGCTTGAGGTCAGCGGCGTGAACGCCCTCAAGGAGGGGACGGGAATTGATTTTGGTACGGCAAACATCACAGTCATTTATGGACAGAACGGATCTGGGAAGACTGGATTTGCTCGACTGCTGAAGCACGCTTGTGGATCACGCGCCAAAGAGGATATTCTGCCAAACATATTTGTGGCAGGAAACATACCTCCCACAGCAAAGATCAGTATCGCGAAGTCCGGGGAAATACAACCTCTAATCGAGTGGACTATCGACGCGCCGACTCACCGATTCTTGCGCGATGTCCACGTATTCGACTCTAAGTCTGCGCAGCTTTACATGGGGCCGAAAAACGAAGCTAGGTACGAACCACGCAAGATGCGATTCCTCTCGTCGCTGATAGTCGTCTGCGACAATGTGACTAAGATGCTCGATGCGGAAAAGCTCGCGCTCGTCAAGAAGACTCCTGCCCTTCCTCCTGACTTTGCGACTACTGCGGGAGCGATATGGGTTAACGGGCTCACTGCTACCACCACGGCAGCCGACGTAGAGAAGCGTTGCGCCTATGAACAGGGACACGATGATGAGCGGATCGCCGGAGAACAGGCGCTTAATGAAAAGGACATTCCTGGCAAACTTGCGCAGGTCACGAAGAGCATTTCAACACTCCAAACGTTGAAGACAAACCTCGACGCGTTGAAACTGTCTTTCAGCAACGAACAGATATCACCGTTAGTCGTCGCGCGAAGAGAAGCGCTATCGAAACGAAAGACTGCCTCTGAGGATGCGAAGCGAGTTTTTGCACAAGCCCCTTTAAAGGGGGTCGGGCAAGATTCTTGGCTCGCTCTTTGGAAGCAGGCACGCAAGTATTCCGAATCGCTCGCGTATCCCGAGCACGCTTTTCCCGTCACTCAAGAACAAGGGCGTTGCGTTTTATGCCAACAAGAGCTTGACGAGCAAGCCCAGTTGCGCCTCGATTCGTTCGAAGCGTTCGTAAAGAATGGACTGGAGGCAGAAGCTGTCGCAGCGGAGAAGATTCTGAAGGACGCAAGCGCAACTATCCCAACTATGCCAACCCAGGAAGCATGGAAGCTCCAATGCGGAGTCCTGAAGTTAGGTGATGATGTTGGCGATGCGACCTTCTTGAACCTGCAAACACGATGGGATGGCATCAACACAGCCACTGACCTCGCTGTCATCGAAGAATTCGATTGGAGCCCATTTGAGGAGCTAGTGACCTCGCTAGTGCTAGGTCACACGACGGAACAACAAACACTTACAAAATTATTGCAAGATGAAAATCGGAAATTACTTGCAACACGTATCCTCGATCTCAGGACTTCGCAATGGTTGGCCCAGAACAGGAAATCCATTGACGCGGAGATCGCCCGTCTTGCGGCTCTTAAGCGCATCGAGAAGGCTGGTGCACTAGCAAAGACAAATGCACTCACAAACAAGAAAAACGAACTCGGCGAAAACGAACTAAGCACTGAATACCAAGCCCGCTTTGCCGCCGAGCTAAAGGAACTGGGCGGGACGCGGATCCCGATTACGCCAGAAAGCAAGAAAGAAGGAAAGGGGAAGATCAGCTTCGGGCTCACGATAATGGACTCGAAAAAACCATCGAGCGCAGCCCGCGTGCTAAGCGAAGGGGAAACTCGGATCGTTACGCTGGCAGCATTCTTGGCCGACATGGGAGGATCGTCGGATCCAAGTCCATTCATCTTTGATGACCCAATTTCTTCGCTAGACCAGTCTTTTGAGGAGCGAGTGGTCAGTCGACTCGTCGATCTATCGAAGACACGACAAGTCGTCGTGTTCACGCACCGCTTGTCGCTTCTTACCCTAATCGAGAACATGATCGATCGCCTGAAGCAACAGGCTAAGATGGAAGGAAAGGAAGCCCCCGCAACGCTCCAGATACAGTCTCTCCGACGGATGGGAAAAGTCGCGGGCATTACAAACTCTCTGATTAGCATCCGTGATACCAACCCACAAAGTGCAGCAAACCGTCTTCGGGACGAAGCTGTGCCACAGTTGGCAAAACTACATGCCGCAGGCCAAGCAGAAGAATACGAGGAACGAGCTAAAAGTATATGCAGCGATTTCCGAATATTAGTTGAGCGTTGCGTGGAAAAAGTTCTAATAAATGACGTTCTAACTCGTTTCCGAAGGTCAGTAGAGACGAAAAATAAAATCGGAGCACTGGCTAAAATAACTCCTGAAGATTGCCAACTTGTTGACAACCTCATGACCCGGTATTCCAGTTTCGAGCATTCGCAGCCGGACGAACTACCTGCAGAACTGCCCGACTTCGAGGACATCAAAAGGGACGTGACCGCCTTGGCGGCCTGGATCGATGGTTTCAAGAAGCGGTTGATCTGATGGCGACACCTATTCAAACGGGGCCAACAAAAACCGGTATTACCGCTAATTCAATTGAGCCGCCAATGGTAAGAATTTACCAATTCTTGAACTAAGTGCCTGATTTTTTTAACTTATTGAGGCCGGCAGTCGGCACCAATAAAATCGAATAAAAAGCCCAGCTCTCAAAAGCTGGGCTTTTTGTTTGGGCTCCAGAAATTCGCTATGTTCCCGCATGCATCCCTGACCTGCTATTTTTGGCCAGGGCCGCCACCAATCCTCCCTTCGCTTACTCGCCACCATGAAGGTGCCTTGATTTCTTTGCGCTCGTAAGTCAGACGAGGAAAAGCCTAAGCATTTTGATGTAACCGATTACTGCGGCAATTTTCATCGATAGACTGATATCGCCGACGGTTTTCTTCCTTCATACGATGGCAAATATCTCAAAACCGGTGCCGTCTTTCCTCGACACCTGTGACAAGCTCCACATCCAAGGGGGCAAACAGGTCTGGGCGAGCAAAGACCGGCGGCGTTACTATACGTGGGATGCCCGCCACGGTGAAATCGAGGGTTTCGATAGCCGAGGCCGCCATTTGGGCGCATTTGACGCCGTCTCGGGTAAGCAAACAAAAGAGGCGGTGAAGGGGAGGAAGCTGCATGTCTGAAGTTCTGACTTTTATTGATCGTTGCCTCAGCGGCACCGCAACGCCGGATCAGATCGACGACCATGTCGCGCAATGGCATGACGGCGCAATCGGCAGCGGACTGGAATTGCGCGAGCTGTTGGGCATGAACCGCCATGAGTATGCGATGTGGCTCCAGGACGCCGAAGCCATACACAAAATAATCGCGGCGCGGCAAGCACAATTCCCGGCGGCTGCCGATGTGCAGCGGCAGTAGAGATTTCGAGTGCGTATGGCTGGGAATTTAATTTACAACTTGTAATACAAGGCGCATCAAATTTGCTTAAGATTGACGACTGGAAAGCAATATCAATATCGCTCCCGTCATTTATCTTAGGAGAATTTTTTGAAGCCGAAAACAGTCAAGCTCGTCGCGCTCACACTCGTTCTGTCCCATGTCTCCGGCCTGGTCGCCGCGCAGGAGTACAGTAAGTACACGCCGGAGGCGCTGGAGAAGGAGCTGGCGGAAAACGCCGTCTCCCGCCTGGGCGTGATGGTGCCGATGCGTGACGGCGTGGCGCTGTCGACCGATATCTACTCGCCCAAGAACCCATCGGGCAAACTGCCGACCATCCTCTGGAAGACGCCCTACAACGAACACAAGGCGCGCGGCACCACCATGCGCTATATCCTGGAATCGGTGAAACGCGGCTACACCTTCATCGTGCAGAACGAGCGCGGCCGCTACTTCTCGCAGGGCAAATGGGAAATCCTCGGCCACCCGCAAACCGATGGCTACGATGCCTTGAGCTGGATCGCGGCGCAATCCTGGTCGAACGGTAAAGTCGGCACCCTTGGCTGCTCGTCGAGCGCGGAGTGGCAACTGGCGCTGGCCGGGATGAATCATCCGGCCCATGCGGCCATGGTGCCGATGTCGGCGGGCGCCGGCATCGGCAAGGTCGGCCGCTTCCAGGAACAGGGCAACTGGTACACCGGCGGCGTGCCGCGCAACCTGTTCTTTGTCTGGCTCTACGGCGTCGACAATCCGCTGCGCGCGGAATTGCCTGCCTCGCTGACCGACGAGAAGCTGCGCGCGCGCATCGAGGCCTACAACGATCTCGATGCGACCAAGCCCAAGGTCGATTGGGCTAAGCAGATCAAGCACCTGCCGGTCGATCAGATGCTGACCGCGCTCGGCGAGCCACCGGCAACCTTCGAACAGCTCATCCGCCGTACGCCCGCCGATCCGGCGTGGAACCAGGGCGGCCTGTATCACGAGGGCATGGGCTGGGGCGTCCCGGCGCTGTGGTTCAACACCTGGTACGACGTGTCGATGGGGCCGAACATGGAGCTGTTCAACATGGCCCGCGCGGCCAACACGGACAAGGAAGCCAGCGCGAATCAATATGCCGTGATCGCTCCGGTGGCGCATTGCCGCTACGCCCAGCTCGGCCCGAAAACCGTGGTCGGTGAACGCGACATGGGCGACACCAGTTTCAAGGTCGACGGTGCGATCTACGATTGGTTTGACCGCTGGCTCAAAGGCAACACCAAGGCCTTCCCTGCGTCGACGCCGCACGTGCAGTACTACATGATGGGCAGCAACCGCTGGCAAAGTGCGGCGCAGTGGCCGCCGGCGAACGCCAAGACCATGCGTCTGTACCTGCGCTCCGGCGGCAAGGCCAACAGCCTCAACGGCGACGGTCGCCTGGTCGCGGAAGCGCCGCCGGCGTCCGAGGCCGCCGACCGCTACCGCTATGATCCGATGAATCCGGTGCAGACCATCGGCGGCGGCGATTGCTGCAACGGCGGCGTGATCCAGCCGGGCGCGTCCGACCAGCGCCAGATCGAGGCGCGCAACGATGTGCTGGTCTACACCAGCGACGCGCTGACCAAGCCGGTCGACGTGGTCGGCTTCGTGGACGCGGTGCTGAAGGTCTCGTCGAGCGCCAAGGACACCGACTTCGCGGTGAAACTGGTCGACGTCGCGCCCGATGGCACCGCCTGGATCATCGGCGACACCATCTTCCGCGCCCGCTACCGCAACGGTTACGACAAGCCGGAAATGATGACGCCCGGCCAGGTCTACACCATCAAGCCGACGCCGATCACGACCGCGACCCAGTTCGCCGCCGGCCATCGGATCCGGGTCGAGGTCACGTCGTCGAACTTCCCCAAGTTCGTCCGCAACCTCAACACCGGCGGTCCGAACGAGAGCGAGAAGGAAGGCGTCGTGGCGGACAACGCGGTCCACCATGCAGGCGACGAGCAAAGCTATATCGACTTGCCGGTATTGCGATAAGCGCCCGACCGAGGCCGGCGCAGCGTACCGCGCCGGCCTCGTCTTCATGCGCGCGCGATAGCCTCGCCATCGCGATTCGATAGCAATATGCAATCACTTTGTCGACATCATCTGGTATATTTGTCGCGAGCTGTGCCGTGTGCCACAACCTTGCCCACTTTCCCACAGTGCCATCACCCAGACCCGTGACCTCCTCTTGTCCGCAGTTCTCCCAGACGGGTTTAACTATGCAACTACGAAAAGATATGGACACGGCGCAAGCCGTTGAAAACGGGCTGGTGGTCGATGAAGTCAACGGCTCCGCCAGCGCCTGGGCCTACCTCGCCGAGCACGGCGTGCCGACGCCGGTGATTTTGCGCGTCCTTGTTTCACAGACGCGTCGCCGCCAATCCGATCCGATCTACACGCCGCGTAGCAACTGAACGACGGAATTCGCGGCCGGCTGCGCTACACTGGGCGACCAACCACCCGCCCACGGAGCCGAGACATGACCCGCAAAACCGCCGCAGATTTTGATCCGGAAGTATTGAAGCTGTTCGACCAATATGTACACGGCGGCATCACCCGCCGCGATTTCCTGGCCTCGGCGGCGCGCTACGCGGTCGGCGGCGCCACCGCCGCCAGCCTGCTGGGCGCGCTGAGCCCGAGCTTCGCCGCGCCGCTGGTCACGCCGGACGACAAGCGCATCAGCGCGCGCTTCGTCGAGCTGCCTTCGCCGCAAGGCAACGGCAGCGTGCGCGGTTACCTGGTCTCGCCCTCCGACGCCAAGGGCAAGCTGCCGCTGGTGCTCGTGGTGCACGAGAATCGCGGCCTGAATCCGCACATCGAGGATATCGCGCGCCGCCTGGCGCTCGACGGCTTCATCGCCTTCGCGCCGGACGCGCTGCACCCGCTGGGCGGCTATCCCGGCGACGAGGACAAGGCGCGCGCGCTGTTCGGCAAGCTCGACCAGGCAAAGACCCGCGTCGACTTCGTCGCCGCCGCGCGCTGGCTGCAGCAACGGCCGGAGGGCAACGGCAAGCTCGGCGTGGTCGGTTTCTGCTATGGCGGCGGCATCGCCAACTACCTGGCCACGCAGCTACCGGAACTGGCGGCAGCGGTGCCGTTCTACGGCGCGCAGCCGGCGGCGGCCGAGGTGCCGAAGATCAAAGCCCGGCTGCTGATCCACGACGCCGGCAAGGACGAACGCATCCGCGCCGGCTGGCCGGCTTACGAGAAGGCGCTGAAGGAAGCCGGCGTCACCTACGAGTACCACGTCTATCCCGACGTCGAACACGGCTTCAACAACGACACCACGCCGCGCTACGACGCCGCCGCCGCCAAACTGGCATGGCAGCGCACCACGGACTTCCTGCGTGCCAGGCTGGCCTGAGGCTTAGCGCAGCGCGTATTGCTTGATCAACGCGTCGTGCTGCGCCGGCGCGTGGCTGCCGACCCAGCTCCAGATGCCCTCCACCTCGCGGCGGTGGGCCTGGTAGAACGCCTTGCTGGTGGAAAACCAGATATACGATGTCTTGATCGGCGTGTCGATGCGCACCATCGCGCCGCCGTAGCGCGCGGCGATGACGCCGTCCATGGATTTTTCGTTGATGGTGGTCAGCGCGACGCCGTCGGCGCGCTTGAGCATGACTTTCTCGAAGTTGCTCATGGTGTCGGCGGCGCCGTCGTCGACCTGCACGCCTTCGGCGCGCAGTTGCAATCCCAGCGGCGTTCCCTGGTTCGCCACCAGGCGATGGCGCCGGAAATAGGCGTGTGGATCGGCGCCGACGGCGGCCGCGTCGTCACGACGCACATACACCACGCCCAAGGTGCGCAAGGCCCGCTTGGTATCGGGCGCGCCGGCGGCGGTCTGCGGCAAGGCGGCCAGCGGCGTTTCGCCGTCGACCAGGTCATACGGCGTCAAATCGATGCTGCCCGCCGCCAGCGCCAGCTTGAGGCGGGCGGTCGGCAAGCGCACCAGCGCCACCCGGCATCCGACGCTGAGCACGGCCTTGCTCAACAGCTCGACGCCGACACCGGGCGGATTCGCCGGCTCGCTGCCGCTGCCCATGAAATACGGCCGTCGCTCGCGGTCCGGATAGCCGACCCGCACCAGACAATCTCCGGCCAGCGCCTGGGACGTCATCAACAACAGCAAAGCGCTTAGCGGCAGTGAATACATGCGGGACCTCATTGAACTAGTGCAAGTATAACGCTGGTACAATCGCGCAATGCATAAGGCCCTGACACTCTTCGCCGCTGTGGTTTTCCTGCTGTACAGCTCCGTGCTGGCGGCGGCGCCGGCGCATGCCTGCTGCACCGGCACCGACTGTCCGCTCGTGCAGTGCGTCGCGACCGCGTGCACGCCGTCGGCGATGCCGGCCGCCGCAGGCCTGGTGGCGGCCGTCGCCCCGCAGGCGATGCGCGTCGCGCCGATCGCGGAAAGCGCGGTCATCCCGCCGCAACCGGCCAAGGAAGTCTGGTGTCCGCCCGACTGATGAACGAAAGTGCCGCACACGACAACTTTCACTCATTTAAAGGAAACACCATGAAATCGATACTGTTCAAATCCGCAGCCATCGCCGCCACCCTGCTGGCCTCGGCCGGCGCCTATGCCGCCAGCATGGATTGCTGCGGCGACCTGGCTTGCTGCCTGAAGATGCTGGCCTGCTGCCTGTAACTTCCTGAAGCACCATTGAAAAGGGCCCGCGGTTGCGGGCCCTTTGCTTTGCGGCTCAGGATTTGGCGAAGGCCAGGAAATCGGCGTTGAACTTATCCTTGTGCGTGTCGGTCAAGCCGTGCGGTGCGCCGGGATAGACGATCAGCTTGGCGTGCTTGACGATGGCGGCCGAAGCCTTGCCCGCCGCGTCGATCGGCACGATCTGGTCGTCGTCGCCGTGGATGATCAGGGTCGGCTTGTCGAATTTTTTCAGATCTTCGCGGAAGTCGGTTTCCGAGAAGGCCTTGATCGAATCGTAGGTGTTTTTATGACCGCCCTGCATGCCCTGCGCGTACCAGGCCTGGATGATGCCTTGCGACGGTTTGGCGCCGGCGCGGTTGTAGCCGTAGAACGGACCGGAGGCGAGGTCCAGGTACAACTGGGCGCGGTTGGCGACCGAGGCGGCGCGGATGCCGTCGAACACTTCGATCGGCAGGCCGCCCGGATTGGTGGCGGTTTTCAGCATCAGCGGCGGCACCGCCGAGATCAGGCCCAGCTTGGCGATGCGTTTGGTGCCGTGACGGCCCACATAGCGCGCCACTTCGCCGCCGCCGGTTGAGAAGCCGGCCAGAATGATGTTTTTCAGGTCCAGCGCCTCGATCACCTGCGCCAGGTCGTCGGCGTAGTGGTCCATATCGTTGCCGTCCCACGGCTGGCTCGACCGGCCGTGGCCGCGACGGTCGTGGGTGATGACGCGGAAGCCGTTGTTGGCCAGGTGGAAGGCGGCCGATTCCCAGCTATCCGAGTTCAGCGGCCAGCCATGGCTGAGCACGACCGGTTGACCGGTCTTCGGACCCCAATCCTTGTAATAGATCTCGACGCCGTCACGGGTGGTGATGGTGCTGCCGGTTTTGCCGACCGCGCCGCCATGGACGACCGGCGCCGCTTGCGCGCTGCCGCCGGCGAAGGCGGCCAGCGGCACGGCGACGGCAGCGACCGCTGCGGTGGCGCCACCGAACAGGGCGGAACGACGGGAGATGCTGACTTGGTCTTGGGATGCGTTGCTCATGATGGACTCCGTATTTAGTAGATGACGATTCAATAGTGAACTATGTTTTTACAGCTTCCGGGGCGTTTGTTTGTTGCCCATGTGCTCAATATATATCGCGCGCTATTTAATAGCAAGCTATTTTTACCCTGTCTTTTTACGTATAGGTCGATATCCGGCGCCGTGCTACAGTTTGAAAAAGCCCACATCCTCCCAAATGCCCACTAGCAGCGACTTCGACTGGAACGACATCCCCCTGATCCTGGCGCTGGCGCGCAGCGGCAGCATGAGCGCCACCGGCCGCCAGCTGGGCCTGGATGCCTCCACCATCAGCCGCCGCATCGCCGCAGCCGAAAAGGCGCTCAAGCTGCGCTTGTTCATCCGCGACAACACCGGCTACCAGCTGACCGACGCCGGCCAGGTCTTCGTCGAACACGGCGACGCCGTCTACGGCAACGTCCAGAGCATGTTGCGGGCATCGTCGCAGGAGGCGGACGCCACCGCCGGCCCGGTCAACATCACCTCCATCGATTTCCTGTTCGACTACTGGCTGCTGGAACACGTGCCGGCGCTGCACGCCCAGCATCCGCATTTGCAGCTGACGCTGCAAGCGGACAACCATAACCTCTCCTTCACCCGCCGCGAGGCCGACTTGGCGCTGCGCCTCGGCAAGCCGGGCGAAGACGCGGCTTTGGTGATGCGCAAGCTGGGCGATCTCGGCTTCGCCGTCTACGGCCACGCCAAGTTCGCCGACACGCCGCGCGCCTGCTGGGGCACGCAGCCGTGGATCGCCTATGACGATTCGCTGGCGGCGACCGGCGAGATGCAATGGCTGGCGCAGATGGAGCCGCAACCGCGCCGCGTGCTCAAGGTGAACAGCCTGAGCACGATGGTGCGCGCCTGCCGCGCCGGCGTCGGCATGGCGCTGCTGCCTTGCGTCATGGGCCAGCAGGAAGGCTTGCAGCGCATCGGCGCCGGCGTCGAGGTGCAGCGCGACATCTGGCTGCTCAGCCATCGCGACGCCGGCAGCATCGCCCGCTTCAAAACCGTCTCCGCCTGGCTGTCGCAACTCTACGCCGGCAACCAGGACCTGCTTTGCGGCGTGGCTTTAAACCCGTAAAACGCATTCTGCCCCCCTGTTTTCGCAGTTCGTCACATCCCGGTGGATGGACGGGTAGCCCTTGTCTATAGTTCACTCAACGCAACGAACTAACCACCCACAAGGAGCTCAAAATGAACATCGCAAAAAACATGGAAGCCATCTTCATCGCCGCAGTCGTCATCGCCGGCGCCACCACCTACGCCACCGCCGCCGTGCCTGCGACGCGCATCTCGGTGCCGGCCGCGGCGAAGGTCGAAGCCAGCAAGATGCAAGTGGTGACCGTCACCGCCAAGCGCCTGACCGCCGCTGAAAAAGCAGCGCTGTAATCCAACGACAACCAATGGAGCGCATGATGATCACCACCCTGAAGGCTGCGATGCTGGCCACGGTCCTGAGCTGCGGCGCACCCGCCGCGCTGGCCGCCGATGTAGTCAGCGAAAGCCGCAGCGTCGATGCGCGCGCGGTCAACATCGAGCTCGATGGCGTCATCAGCCTCAAGGTGCGGCAAGGCCCGACGGCCACGCTGACGATCTACGGCGAAGCCGACGCGCTGAAAAAAGTGGTGGTCGATCAGAGCGGCGATATGCTGCACATCGGCACCAGCAAAATGAACTCGATCAACTTCGGCAACAAGCGCGAACTGCGCGCCGAACTGACGCTGCCGAATCTGCGCGCGCTGACCTCGGGCGGCGTCGGCGCCACCGAAGTGAGCGGTTTCAAAGGCGACAACCTGCGCCTGGCGCTCGAAGGCGCGGGCTCGGTCAAGGTCAATGCGCAGTATCGCAATGTCGACGTGCGGCTCGGTGGCGTGGGCGGCATGACCGTCGACGCGGGCAGCAGCGACAACGTCGAGCTGCGCCTGAACGGCGCGGGCCGCATCGAGATGACCGGCCAGACCAAACAACTGCACGCCAGCCTTGGCGGCGTGGGCAGCCTGGACGCGCAGCAGCTGCGCGCCGACACCATCGACGTCAACATGAGCGGCCTGGGTAGCGCGTCGGTGTACGCGAAGAACAGCGCCAGTCTCAAACTGACCGGCCTCGGTTCCGCCACCGTGTATGGCAATCCGACCAATCGCAGCGCCAGCGCGCGCGGCCTGGGTAGCGTGAGCTGGCAGTAAAGAATCGCGCCGGCCCCGGCGGCCGGCTGCAACTGTAAACACATGGGTGTGTTTTTTTACGTCCGGGAGGGGAAACCCACTCGGACGTTTTTTTATTTTAGATAGCGCACGTCGTGGCCCAGCACGATGCGCATGTCGGCGCGCGCGGAGTTGTCGCGCAGCTTATGCAGCGGCAGGTGGAGCCGGTCGCCCAGCTGCTGCGCCATCGCTTCCTGCGCGCGCTGGTATTCGATGCGGCTGCGCGGCACCACGAACGGCCGCAGGTTCGATAGCCGCACCGTCCTCCATCCATCGACATCAAGCGTGCGCGCCAGCCGCGCGGCGGCGCCCGGAACGCCGTTGCCGTTGCTGATCTCCAGGCGGACCGCCGGCGGCGGCATCGGCGCGGAACCGGCAGTCGGTACGCGCAACACCTCCACCAGCGCCGCGCCGACCCGCCGCACCTGCGTGCGCGGCATGGCGGCGTCGATGCCTGCGGAGGCGGCGGCTTCGGCGATGCGGGCGTCCTGCAGTTCCTGCTTCAGCAGCGCATAGTCATTGCGCACGTCGTGCGCGCGCAGCGTGGCCGCCTGCAGATACATGGTGGCCGCGTGTTCGCGTTCGCCAGCGGCGCTGAGGGCCGCCGCCAGCCGCTCCCATTTGTCCGCATCCAGCGGATCGCGCACGCATGCTTTTTCCAGCACGGCCAGATCCGGCTCGGCGGGCGCGGTGCCGACGTTCTGCAAACCGCCGCAGGCAATCAGCAGCGCGCCCGCACTCGCGGCGACGAATGTTTTTTTCAAGCCGGTCTCCTAGTGGGGAATAACGGACCGCGCCATCATGCGGTAGATCTGTATGCCGGCAGGGCCGATCAAGACCAGCATCAGCGTCGGGAAGATGCAAAAGATCAGCGGGAACAACAGCTTCAGCGCGATCTTGGCGGCCGCCTCCTCGGCCAGCACGCTGCGCTTGCCGCGCAGATTATCCGAATGCACCCGCAGCGAATCGCCCATGCTGGTGCCGAAGCGTTCCGACTGGATCAGCATCGCCACCAGCGTATCGACATCCTCCACGCCGCTGCGCAGCGCCAGGTTGCGCAAGGCGCGCTCCTTGCTGAAGCCGGCGCGCATCTCCATCAGCACCAGTTGCAGCTCCTGCGCCAGCGCCATGCTCTTGATGTGGATCTCGCCGGCCACTTTGGCCAGCGCGCGCTCCAGGCTCAGGCCTGCTTCCACGCACACCGTCAGCAGGTCCAGCGCATCGGGGAAGGTCTCGAAGATTTCGCGGCGGCGCGCGTCCGCCCTGCGCGACAGGACCGCGTTCGGCAGGTAGTAGCCGATGCCGGCCACCAGCAACAACAGATACATGAAGCCTTTGTGGGTCCCGCCCAGCGCGGCCGCGCCGAACAGCGCCAGCAACGCCGGCAGACCCAGCGCCAGCAGCGACTTGGCGGCGAAATACAGCGACGGCGCCGACGCGCCGCGCCAGCCGGCATTCATGAAGCGGGTGCGCAGCGGCGAACGCTCCCAGCCCGCCTCCGGCAAGGACAAGCGCGAGAACGGCTGCGCCGCCTGCGCCACCTTCTCCACCCAGCCGCCGCCGGTGTCGGACGCGGCCTCGGTCGGCTCGACCACTTCGTTCAGCCGTTCGCGCAGCGCCACCGGCGTGACCACCTGCAGCGCGGCCACGGCGATTGCCGCCGCCACCAGGAACACGATGGCCAGGAAAACGATCTGCGATCCATTCATGCGCCCTCCCCTTTTCAGATCCGGATGCGTATCAGCTTGCGCATCCACAGCACGCCAAGGACGGCGATGCCCATCGCGTACCACACCAGGCGCACGCCGATGGGATCGGTCCACAGCACCCGCACGTAACCGGGATTGGCCAACGCCATCAGCACCAGCACGCCCACCGGCAGCAGGCACAGGATCCAGGCCGACATGCGGCCCTCGGCGGACATCACGCGCACCTGCGCCAGCAGCTTGAGGCGAGCGCGGATCAAACGGCTGATGCTGCCGAAGACCTCGGCCAGGTTGCCGCCCGATTCACGCTGAATCAGCACCGCGATCACCAGGTAGCGCAAGTCGGTCAGCGGCACCCGCAAGGCCAGGTTGTGCAGCGCCTCGTTCATCGGCACCCCGTAGTTGACCTCCTCGTAGGCGAACTTGAATTCGCCGGCGATCGGTTCCGGCATCTCCTCGCCCACCATCTGCATCACGTTGGCGAAGGAATGGCCGGCGCGCAGCGCGCGGCCGAGAAAGTCCGCCGCCTCCGGCAACTGCTCCTCCAGCTTGCGCAGACGCGCGCGGCGCGCGCGCATCAGCAGCATCCACGGCAGCGCGCCGGCCAACGCCAGCGCGCCCACCGCCGGCGCGGCCGGCATGCCGGCCATCCACGGCAGCAGCAGTCCGAGCGCCAGCATCAGCAGCGAGCAGCCGAGGAACTGCGCCACCGACCAGCGCACGCCCGCCTGCAGCAGCAGCCGGTCCAACAGCGCAAGCCTGGCGACGCGCGCGATGCGGCGCAGCTGCTTTTCCAGCGCCGGATTGCGGCTGTAGGTACGGCGCTTGAGGATGTCGATACGCTCGCCGCCGCCGTTGCCGCTGGCGGCCATCAGCCGCAGGCGCTTGGCGATACGCCGCGCGCCGCCGCCGTGCGCGCCGGACCACCACAGCCAGGCCCCTTCGATCATCAGGATCACGGCGGCGAACAGCAGGACCGCGAAGGCGGAGAAGACGGCGTCCATGGCGCTTACTGATAGATCTTGTCGGGATCGAACACGCTGTCCGGCACCGCCGCGCCGAACATCCGCAGGCGGTCGGCGAAGCGCGGCCGCACACCGGTGGCGTAGAAGCGCCCCTGCACCGCGCCGTTGGCGTCGACGCCGGTCTGCTCGAAGCGGAAGATCTCGTGCATCGCGATCACCTCCCCTTCCATTCCGGTCACCTCCTGCAGGCTGACCAGCTTGCGGGTGCCGTCGGTCAGCCGCGACACCTGCATCACCACCGTGACGGCGGAGCAGATCTGCTGCCGCGTCGCGCGCGGCGTCAGGTTCACGCCGGCCATGCCGACCATGTTCTCCAGCCGCGACAAGGCGTCGCGCGGGGTGTTGGAGTGGATCGTGGCCAGCGAACCCTCATGGCCGGTGTTCATCGCCTGCAGCATGTCCAGCGCCTCGGCGCCGCGCACCTCGCCGAGGATGATGCGGTCGGGCCGCATCCGCAGCGCGTTGCGCACCAGCGAGCGCTGGTTCACCTCGCCCTTGCCTTCGATGTTTGGCGGGCGCGTCTCCAGCCGCACCACGTGCGGCTGCCGCATTTGCAGCTCGGCCGCGTCCTCGATGGTGACGATGCGCTCGTGGGCCGGGATGAAGCCGGAAAGCACGTTCAGCATCGTGGTCTTGCCGGAGCCGGTGCCGCCGGAGATCAGGATGTTGATCTTGGCCTGCCCCAGCGCCCGCAGCACCTGCATCATCGGCGGCGTCAGGCTGCGGTAGTCGAGCAGGTTCTCGACCGTCAGCGGCGTCACCGCGAAGCGGCGTATCGACAGGATCGGGCCGTCGATCGCCAGCGGCGGAATGATGGCGTTGACACGCGAGCCATCCGGCAGCCGCGCATCGACCATCGGACTCGATTCGTCGACGCGGCGGCCGACGCGCGACACGATCTTCTCGATGATCTTCATCAGGTGTGCGTTATCGTTGAAGGTGACCTCGGTCAGCTCCAGCCGGCCGGCGCGTTCGACGTACACCCTGGCGCAGGTGTTGACCAGGATGTCGGACACGCCGGGATCCGCCAGCAACGGCTCCAGCGGACCGAAGCCCAGCATCTCGTGCTGGATGTCGAGCACCAGGTTGTGCCGCTCATGCTGATTGAGCACGATGCGCTCATCCTCGATGATGCGCTGGACCAGCAGCGCCAGCTCGTGCTTGAACTGCTCGGGCGTCAGGCGCTTCAGGCGTTCCAGGTCGATGCGGTCCAGGATGGTCTGGTGCATGCTCTTCTTCAGCTCCAGGTAAGCGGCTGCGGCCAGGCCCGGCGGCCCGTTGCCGTCCTGGCGGCCGTCGTCGGCGACGGCCAGGCGTTCGCGTAAGCTCATGTCATCCTCCTTCGTGGCGGCCGAACAGCCGGTCGAACAAACCCTTGCTTTCCGAGACGCGGCGCGCCGTCACCAGTTCCACCAGCTCGGCCAGGCTGCGCGCCACCGTGCTGCTGCGCGACAGCTGCAACACCGGTATGCCCTGGTTGACCGAATCGGTCGCCGACAGGTAATCGTTGGGCACCGTGTGCACCACGTCCGCGCCCAGCGCCTGCTCCAGGTCCATCAGCCGCAGCTTGCCGCCCTTCTCGTAGCGGTTGACGATCAGGCGCGTGCGCTCGCTCGGATAGCCCAGCGAGCGGAAGATGTCCAGCAGGCGGCGGCCGTCGCGGATGTCGGGCAGCGCCAGTTGCAGCACCGGGTGGATGATGTCCGCCTGGTCCAGCGCGCGCAGCGAGATGGCGTCGATCTGGCGGCCGACGTCGAGCACGATGAAGTCGTAGTGCTGGCGCGCCACGCGCAGGATGATGTCCATGTGCTCCGGCTTCATGTCGACCACGTGGTTGGGATCATCCGCCGCCGCCAGCACGCCGAAGTTGGAGGCCACGTGCACCAGGCAGGAATCGAGGAAGGACGCGTCCATGCGGCCGATCTGCGCGCAGATGTCGGACAGCGTCATCGCCGGCTTCTGATCCGACACGTACAGCGTGGCGTCGCCGAACTGGCCGTGCAGGTCGATCAGCAGCACCTTCTTGTCGGCCAGCGCGGCCAGCGCGTAGCCGAAGTTGGTCGACAGGAAGGTCGCGCCGCTGCCGCCTTTGCAGGAGATGAAGGCCAGCACCTTCCCGTCGCGCATCTCGCTGACGCCGGCGGCGACTTCGATCCGGTCCATCGCCTCGTGGAAGGCGCGGTGCGCCAGCGGCAGTTGCAGCACTTCGCGCATGCCGGCGCGCATGGCGCGGATCAACAGGTCGTGCTGCGGTTCGCGCGTCAACAGCATGAAGGAGGCGCCCGGATACTGCTTGCTCAGGCGTTCGACCAGCTCACCTTCATCCGGCGTGACGCCGCTGGCGTCGAACACCACCAGTTGCGGCGCTTCCGGCAGCGGGCGTTCGACCGCGTCGCGCAGGCAGCTGCGCGACGCCATCAGCTGTACCGGCGGCATGCGCGCCGACCCTTGCGCGGCGATTTCCGCGTGCAGCAAGGCGTCGCTGCTGATCATCAGTGCTTTCATGGCCGCCTCCTACTTCGATCCGCTGACGCCGATGGTGAAACTGGACGGCTGCGGCGCCGGCTCGCTGGACGCTTTCTGATAGCGCTCGAAGGCGGAGCGCGCGGCGCGGCCGTCCATGCCCGCCACCGGATCGGTATTGCGGCCGGCATCCGGATCGATGATCTGCCGCGCCAGCGCGATGCGCACGTCGGCGCCGAAGCGGGCATCCCATTGCGGCGTGGTCGAAGTCACGCCGGAGACGCAGGCAGACAGCGTGCCCGCCGTCAGCAGGCAAAGTAGGTATCGCATGATCGTTCCCTGGTTATTTGCGTTCCGTGCCCTGGGCCGGCGCGCCTTCCATCTGGCCGCCGAGGAAAAGCCGGGCGCGCCCCGGCGGGGCGACGCTGTCGGTCGGCAGCCTGTAATTGGCCGGAAGCGGTTGCACCAAGTGGGGTGTGACGACAAACAGCAACTCGGTGCGGTCCTGCTGGAAGTCGGTGCTGCGGAACAGCGCGCCCAGCACCGGCAGCTCGCCGAGGATGGGCAGGCCGTTGATGTTGGTGGTCTGGCTGTTCTTGATCAGACCCCCGATGGCGAAACTCTGGCCGTCGTACAGCTCCACCGTGGTGGCGGCGCGGCGTGTGGTGATCAGCGGCAGGATGGCGCGGCCGCTCACTCCCGCCGACGAGATGCCGACGCCTTCACGCGACAGCTCGGACACCTCCGGCGCCACCCGCAGGTTGATGCGGCCGCCGGCCAGCACCGTGGGCGTGAAGCGCAGACCGACGCCGAACTCTCTTTCCTCCAGCGTGATTTTGTTGTTGTCCTGCGCGACCGGGATGAAGATCTTGCCGCCGGCGAGGAAGCTGCCTTCCTGGCCGCTGATCGCCATCACCGTCGGCTCGGCCAGGATGCGGACCAGGCCATCCTGCTTTTCGGCGGCCAGTCCGAGGTGGTCGCCGACCGGCTTGCCGACGGTGAGCAGGCCTTTCAGCGCGCCGCTGATGAAATTCGCCGACAGCGCGCCGGCCCAGCTGCCGCCGCCGATGTTCAGCGACAGGCCGGCCTCCAGTTTGTCCAGCAGGGATTTGGAGACTTCGGCAATCTTCACTTCCAACATCACCTGCTGCGGCGCGCCGACGTTGAGGAAGTTGACGATGCGCGTGCCGCCCGGCGCGGCCGCTGCTCCCGCCTGTACCGACATCGCGTCGCCCTTGTCGCTCCTGCCGATATCGAGCGGGCGCGCGGGACGGCGCACGAAGGCCGCCGCCAGCTCCAATACGCGCGATGCGGCCTGCGCGTCGCTGACGGTGCCGCTGAGGACCAGCGTGTCGCCGGCGCCGCTGACCTGGATGTCCTTCTGCTCCGGCATCAGCGCGGCCAGCGATTGCTGCAAGGCGCCGGGGTCGATGCTCACCACTACCTCGATCACGTTGCACAAGCCGCTGCTGCCCTGCACGATCATATTGCTGCTGCCGATGTCGACGCCGACCACGTACAAGGTGTCCGGCGCCACCAGCATCGCCTGCAGCACCGCCGGATTGCCGACGCTGCGCGCCTGTACCGGCTCCGGCATGCGCATCAGCGTCGACTTCCCCAGCTGCAGCGATAAGCTCCCCGGCGCCGCCGCCTGTCCGCCGCAGCGCAACCCGCCGTCGGCCGGCGCGGCGGTGGCGGTGGTGGCGGTGGCGGTGGTGGCGGTGGCGGCGGTGGCGGCGGTGGCGGTGGCGGCGGTGGCGGTGGCGCCGGCGCCGGCGGCGCGAATGGCCGCATACGGCGCCGTCGTCGGGATCAGTAGAGCGGGCAGCACCCACAGGAAGGCGAGGACGCGCCGCGCGCGGTGCGCAAGGCACGCCCGGCCGCCTGCCGGCATGATGTGGGAGCGCGGGTCCATGACGGGCTCACAGGCATTCCTGCGTGCGCTGCACGCCCGCGATGACGCCGATGCAGGCACGCGGCGCGGCGGCCGAAGCCATCTGCGCGCGCGGTCTGGCCTGCGCCGCCGTCTGCGCCACCGGCAGCTCGGCCGGCGATGCAGCAGCCACCTGCGCGCCCTGCGCGCCGAGCAAGGTCAACTTGGTCGCCCCCTCCGTCACCCCCGGCCGGGGATCGACCTGATTGCGCAACGCCAGCGACAAGGTGCCGACGCTGCGCGCCAGATCCAGGTTCTCGGCCTGCGCCGGCGTCACCTCCAGCGTGACCGCGTTGACCACGCGCGGCTTGGTCTCATCGCGCCCCACCTCCTGCGCCACCGCCAGCACCAGGATCCGCTCCAGCACAATCTTGGAAATCGCACTTTCCCGGCCGACGCCCGCCGCTTGCGTATTGACCAGGATATCGACGAAATTCCCCGGCAACGCAAAGCCGGCCACCCCCACCACATCGTTGACCCGCACCGTGATCGCCCGCTTGCCCTCGGCGATCAGCGCCGACAGCCCGCCCAGCGTGCCGGCCGGCGCCAGCTTGGCCTCGCTCAGCGGCTCGTCGCGCAGCACGCTGGTTTTCAACACCCGCCCCACCAGCCGGGAAGCATCGCGCAACGCGCCGCGCGGCAGGCTATCGGCCGGCCAGTCCAACGACTTGAGCATCTCCGGCGTCAGACGCTGCCCCAGATTGACGTCGGCCGCAGCCACCACGATCCTGTTCGACGCGCCGGGCGTCTGCCGCAGCAGCCAGCGCGAAGCCAGCGCCACCGCCGCCAGCCCGAACGCGACGGCCAACGCCATCATCAACAGTGCGCGCCGGTTCTTCATGCTATCCGAGGCTCCAGCAGATCGGCCTCGACATCGCCGTCGGGCAGCGCGCCGCAGCCGGCGAACATGCTGGTCCAGGCCTGGTCCAGCGCCGCGACCGACAGCCGCGCCGGCTCACCCATGAAGCCCGCGAAATCGACGATGCGACCGACGATCTCGCGCGGATAACAGGCCAACAGCGGCAAGCCGCTGCCGGCGTGCAGCTCGTCGAGCAGATAGCGCAGCGCCGCATCGTCGTAGGCCACACCGGCGCTCAGGCACTGCTGGCGCAACAGCGTGCGGTAGTTGGCGACGCTGAGCGCACCCACCGCCACCTTGTAGCCGACCCGGCGCAAGGCCGCCGCATCGAACAACGACTCCGGCGCCAGACTGGTGGCGAACACCAGGCGCATGCGGCACGGCGCGTTGAAGTGACAACCGCCGGCCAGCGACAACTGGCTGCGTTCCAGTTCCCGCGCCAACGCGAAGCGGTTCAGCAGCTCGGCCGCCGGCATGCGCTGGCGTCCCAGATCATCGACGATCAGCAAGCCATTGTTGGCCTTCAGCTGCGGCGGCGCCCGATAGCAGCCGCTGTGATGGTCCAATTGCGGATCGAGCATGGCCGAATCAAGCTCGCCGTCCAGCACCACCACCGGCCGCCGGCACAGCACCCAGCGCGGATCGCCGCCGCGCTGCTGCGGCAACTGGCGCGGCTGGCGCGGCGCCGGGCCCTGCGGCGCGCAGTGCAGCGCCGCATCGTAGACCTGGACGATGTCCTGTCCCACCACCAGCGCGTGCGGCACCGCGATCACCCCCGGCAGCAAGCCGCCCAGGCGGCGCGCCAGCGTCGACTTGCCGCTGCCCGAAGGCCCGTACAGCAAAATGCTGCGGCCCGAGTACATCGCCGCGCCCAGCATGCGCTGTAACGCGGGGTCGAGCAGGCCGTCGGCGAATTCGGCCGCCAGCTCGTCGGCGCAGTGCGGCGCCTGGACGGCCTGGCGCTCGACCATCGCGCGGTACGCGTCCAGCGTCACCGGCGCCGGCCCGACGTAGGGGCAGCGCTCCAGCCACGCGCTGGCGCGCTGCTTGCCGGCGTTGGTCAGCTGGTATTGGACGTCGATGTCGGACTCGCCGCGCCACGCCACCTCGGCCACCTGTTCGGCCACCATGAAATCGAACACCTCGCGCAGCACGTTGATCGACAAATGCAGCCGGGTGGTCAGCACCGGCAGATGGGTCTTGCCGCCGAGGTACATCGCCTTGGCGAGCAGCTCGACGATCAGCTGCTGCGTCAGGCCGGTGTCGCGCACCGATTTCGGCTGCGGCGGCAGCGCGGCGTCCTGCTCCGCGTCGCACTGCTGGGCGTAGGGGGATGGGGATTCAAGAGCAAGCATGATCTTCTCCGCAGCAAGGTATTGTTACGTCTGGGAATCAGTTTATCGGTCCATGCTGTGTGGACATTGACACGCAGCAAGGTTGAGCCTTTCCTCGCTTCAACGATGCGTCCATGCCACAACCGCGACGGTGCCGAGCGCGATCGCCACCCCATAGGGAACGCCGCCGACGCTGGCCGACGGCGCCAGCGGCACCGGCAGCAGCGGCACACCGAGCAGGCGCAACAGCAGCGGCCGGCAGAGCTGCGCCAGATTGCGCCAGCCGTCACGCCAGCGGCCGTTCCACCACAGCAGCAGCAACGCCAGGACGCCGCCGATCAGACACGACACCGCCGCGATCCGCACCGCCTCCAGCGGCCCACCAAAGGCGCCGACCATGGCCATCAGCTTGACATCGCCGGCGGCCATGCCGCGCAGCAGATACAGCGGCAGGAATAAAAAAAAGCCGGCCAGACAGCCGGCCAGCCATTGTGTTACCGGCGCCCACGGCTGCCCTGCAAGCAAATGCAGTATCAGCGCCAGCAACAGGCCGCTGAGGATCAGAACGTTGGGAATCTTGCGCATCGCCAGATCGGTCACCGCTGCTTGGGCGACCAGGCAGATCAAAATCACTTCGATGGCGTTGAACATGGTGGCGTCTCCGTCGAAAGGCTTTCCAGCCAGGCCTCGGCTGGAAAGCCCGATGCTTACGGCGCCGTGATTTTTTCGGCGATCGCTTCGAACGCATCCCTCAGCGCCGGCGTCAGGAAGCCGAACGCGGCGACCACGGCGGCCACCATGGTCGCCGCGATCAGGCCGTACTCAATGGCAGTGATGCCGTCCTCGTCGTGCGCAAACTCCTTTGCTGCTGCAATAAGCGCGTGCATGTTGTACTCCTCGGTTGAGTCCATAAAAAACCCCTGGCGCGGACGGCCGGCCGATGCTTTGCCGCCGTTGCCGCGCCATTGCGTTCACTATACGGATCGAGGAAATCAGAGAGTTGACTTCACGCAAGTTTTCCATGTGGAATTATTTCCGGTACGATGAAGAAAATCGCTCCGCAAGACACACGGCGTCGCCCGCATATGTCACACTGCACCAGCTTTCAGACCAGTCCGCTGAAATTGCTTGCGGGAACGCTACGCTGTCGGAAAAAGGTTGCATTTCATATCAATGGAGTTTTTTTTCGCACACATGAATTGCCTTGCTAGCAAAAAGCCATTATCCTGCTTAGCTGTTCTTTGGAAAGGCCCCGTGTTGCTTCACAGTGCGCCTGACTATCAAAGAGATGGGCTTGATAGGCGTGAACGAAACGTGGCGAACGCAGTATTTGTGTGATTATTTTCCAGAGAAGAAAATGGATTCCCTACTGAAACACATGGTGGACATGACCGGTCACCGCGATCACACGATGCTCGACATCTCGGTGATCTCGGCGGTGCAGGAGCTTGCCCACGCCAGTCTGGTCCGCGTGCTGACCCTGGCCACCGTCAGGGGGAAGATCTTCGTTCGGCCGCGCGCCATCATCAGCGCCGGCGAAGCCGCGCGCATGGTCGACACTTCCGACCTGCACAATCCCGGCAGCCCGATCGAATCCTTCCCGGCGCTGGCGCAGTGCATCGCGCGCCACGAATCCGGCGCCGACATCGCCAACGAAGCCGGCGAGCACACGCTGTGGCTGCCGATCTGGCTCGGCGACAAGGCCGACACCTGCCTCGAAATCGTCAACCCGACGCCATACACCAGCGACACCGTGCACGTCATCGGCGGCATCGTCAGCGTCTACCGCAACTTCCAGAACCTGCTGGACTACAGCGAACGCGATTCGCTGACCGGCCTGCTCAACCGCAAGACCTTCGACGACCAGCTGGCCAAGATGCTGGCCGCCAGCACCGAGCAGGACGCCATCACCCTGCCGGGCGAGGAAGAGCGCCGCACCCACAGCGAGCAGGAAAAGGAATGGCTGGCGGTGGTCGATGTGGACCATTTCAAGCACGTTAACGACCGTTTCGGACATTTATACGGCGATGAGGTGCTGATCCTGATCGCCAACCTGCTCACCTCCTCGTTCCGCGCGCAAGACCGCGTGTTCCGCTTCGGTGGCGAGGAATTCGTCGTGCTGCTGCGCTCCACCACGCTGGACAACGCGAAAAAGATCATCGACCGCTTCCGCATGAACGTGGCGTCGCATGATTTCCCGCAAGTGGGCAAGGTGACGGTGAGTGTGGGCTTCGTCAGCATCAGCGCGCTGGAGGCGCCGGTGATCATCCTGGGACACGCCGACCAGGCGCTGTACTACGCGAAAAGCCATGGCCGCAACCTGGCCTGCCACTACGACGAACTGGTCAGCGGCGGCCTGCTGCAGACCATCGAATCCAACGATACCGCCGAATTCTTCTAAGGCTCAGGCCTCGGCCAGGGTCAGGAAGCGCATCGGATCGACGTTCCACTTGGCCGGCGACTCGTGCCCGACGATCTTGTCGCCGCCGCCAAATCCCAATCCCCGCGACAAATCGATGGTCTCCGGCTTGATGTAGACGTTCTTTTTGGTGTGGAAGAAAACGTTGACCTTGGGCGCCAGCAGATTGGTTTCGTGTGGTTCGATCACCACACCCAGACGCCCGGATTCCAGAATCACCATGGTGCCGACCGGATAAATCCCGACGCAACGCATGAATTCCTGCGCAAACGTCGGATTGAAGTGGAACTTGCTCCACTCGTAAATCTTGCGCAGCGCCGCCGCCGCCGACATCCCCTTGTGATAGCAACGATCGGCAGTAATGGCGTCGTACACGTCGACAATGGCCGCCATCTGCGCCAATTCGCTGATGTCATCGCTGGATTGCTTGCCCGGGTAGCCGCTGCCGTCGCGCCGTTCGTGGTGGTGCAGCGTGATATCCAGCGGAATCGGACCGATTTCCGGCGATTGGCGCAGGATTTCGTAGCCATCCTGCGGATGCCGCTTGATGACGGCGAATTCCTCGTCGGTCAGCGGCCCTGGCTTATTGAGGATGGCGTCCGGCACCAGCGCCTTGCCGGTGTCGTGCAGCAGTCCGCCCAATCCCGCCTGGTGGGTCACATCGGCCGGGATATTGCGCGAACGGCAGAAAGCAACCAGCAGCGTACATACGCTAACGGAGTGCAAAAAGGTGTAATCGTCCTTGTTCTTGATCCGCAGCAGACCGACCAGCGCGCCTGGGTTGCGCAGGATCGACTCGGTGATGTTCTGCACCACCGGCTGCACCTGGTCCAGCTCGATGGCCTTGCCGAGGCGGGCATCCTGCATCACCGTGCGCACCAGCGTCGACGCCTGATGGCGGATCTGCACCGCGCGCTTCATCTCCTCGCCCAGCGAAACGCGGGTGACTACCGGCGCCTTGGCGACGATTTCAACGATCTCACGTTCGGTTGCCGCTTGCGCTTCTGCCAAGGTGGGCGCATCCTGCACGTCCAAGCCCTTGGCGCTGTCGATGACAACGTCGTGGATGCCGGCATTGATGATCTTGCGGATCTCATCATTGCTGGACAGCAGGAATCGGTTCCGTACAAACGGATGGGTCATCCAATCGCAGCTCAGGTCATGGATGTACATGCCTACCTTGAGCTGGGAAGCGTCGACTTTCTTTAACATGCGGATACCTACAGAGAAATGCTGCCCAGCGCCGGCGCGCCGATATAAAAGTATAACAAATAGTTTCCTGCCGGGATTAGGTTTACAAACGCTACGACTTGTTCTTCCATGCTAACACTTTCACCGATGTATTAATGTAGCTCATTCACTACATGGAATTACGCCAACTTCGATATTTTGTTGCGATCGCCGACCATGGCTCGCTGTCGCGCGCCGCGCTGGTGCTGCACATCGCGCAGCCGGCGCTGACGCAGCAACTACGCCAGCTGGAGGAGGAACTCGGCGTGCAGCTGCTGCACCGCTCGGCCAAGGGCGTGCTCAGCACCGACGCGGGCAAGATCTTTTATGAACACGCGCAAGCCATCCTCAAGCAGGTGGCCGACGCCCGTTCCGCCGTCGCGCAGTCGGCCGAACGGCCCAGCGGCAGCGTCACGCTGGGGCTGCCGCACAGCATTTCCGGCGCGCTGGCGCTGCCGTTGCTGACCGCGACCCGCGTCCAGTATCCGGAAATCACGCTGCAGCTGACCGAGGAACTGACCGGCAACCTGGCCGAGCAGCTCAAATCCGGCCGCGTCAACCTGGCGGTGCTATTCGACGATGGCCAATTGGCGCAGTTCGCGACCACGGCACTGGTCGAGGAAGAGCTGCGGTTCATCTGCCGCACCGATGCGGCCTACGCGCAAGGTGAGCAATCACTGACGCTGGAGCGGGCGCTGGCTGCGCCGCTGATCCTGCCCGGCCTGCAGCACGGCGTGCGGCCGCGTATCGAAAGCGTGGCGCGCGGGGCCGGGCTGACGCTGTCCAAGGTGATCGAAATCAACTCCATCACCATCCTCAAGTCGGCCTTGCTGGCCGACATGGGCGCCACCATCCTCCCGGCCGCGCCGGTGCTGGACGAGCTGGAGCGCGGCATGCTGCGCGCCCAGCCCATCCACAGCCCGTCGATTTCGCGCACCGTGGTGTTGTGCGCCTCCAAGAACATCCCGCTGACCAACGCGGCGGCGGCGGTTAGCCGGCTGGTGCAGCAAGTCAGCGCCCAACTGTGCGCCGGCGGCAGCTGGCCCGGCGCAACGCCCATCAGCTAGCCATCGTTTTTTCTTATACCCATATCGGCAATCGCTATTTCCGTATACGTCAACCCGCGCCCATACTTCATGGACTGCTAACCATGCGGCCCATGGCCCGATCCAGGCGCGCCTACCCGGCGCGACCGAATTCGGGCGCGATCTGATACTAAAAACGGAGACACACCATGCCCGATACAACTTCGGCACACGGCCCCGCCGCCCACGCCGGCGCCGCATCCCGACTCACGACCGTGAGCCTCGACGACAAATACACCGCCACCGATGGCGACATCTTCCTCTCCGGCATACAGGCGCTGGTACGCCTACCGATGATGCAGCGCGTGCGCGACCAGGCCGCAGGCCTGAACACGGCCGGCTTCATTTCCGGCTATCGCGGCTCGCCGCTGGGCGGCCTGGATGAAAACCTGTGGAAGGCCAAAGCGCACCTGGAAGCGCATCACGTGCAGTTCGTCCCCGGCGTGAACGAGGATCTGGCGGCGACCGCCGTCTGGGGCTCGCAGCAGGTGGACCTGATCGGCGAAGCCAAATACGACGGCGTGTTCGCCATGTGGTACGGCAAAGGCCCGGGCGTCGACCGCTGCGGCGACGTGTTCAAGCATATGAACCACGCCGGCACCTCGAAGCACGGCGGCGTGCTGCTGGTGGCGGGCGACGATCACGGCGCCTATTCGTCGACGCTGCCGCACCAGTCGGACCACCTGTTCTCGGCCTCGATGATCCCGGTGCTGTATCCATGCAATGTGCAGGAATACCTCGACCTCGGCATCCACGGCTGGGCGATGTCGCGCTTCTCCGGCTGCACGGTGGCGTTCAAGGCGCTGGCCGACACGGTCGAATCGTCGGCCTCGATCGACGCCGATCCGTTCCGCGTCGAAGTCAAGATCCCGCACGATTTCGTCATGCCGGAAGGCGGCCTGAATGCACGCCTGTCCAGCATCCCGCTGGGCCAGCAGGCGCGCAATCAGGAAGCGCTGATGCAGGACTATAAGATCTACGCCGCGCTGGCCTACGCGCGCGAGAACAAGCTGAATCACACCACCATCACCAGCCCGAACGCCAAGCTTGGCATCATCGCCTCCGGCAAATCCTACCTCGACGTGCTGGAAGCGCTGGAGGAACTGGGCATCGACGAGAAGATGGCGGCCGACGTCGGCCTGCGCCTGTTCAAGGTCGCGATGCCATGGCCGCTGGAGCCGGACAGCGTGCGCGAATTCGCCCAGGGCCTGGACGAGATCCTGGTGGTGGAGGAAAAGCGCCAGATCGTCGAATATCAACTGAAGGAACAGCTGTACAACTGGCGCGACGACGTGCGTCCGCGCGTGATCGGCAAGTTCGACGAAAAAGGCGAATGGGTCGCGCCGCGAGGCGAATGGCTGCTGACCTCCAAGGCCGACTTCTCGGTGTCGCAAGTGGCGCGCGTGATCGCTTCGCGCGTGTCCCGCCTGATCTCCGACCCGGTCACCTGCGATCACATCAAGGCCCGCCTGTCCTTCCTCGACGCCAAGGACGCGGTGCTGAAGAAGGCCATCAGCACGCCTTTCCGCCCGGCGTTCTACTGCTCCGGATGCCCGCACAACACCTCGACCAAAGTCCCGGAAGGCAGCCTGGCGCTGGCCGGCATCGGCTGCCACGTGATGGCGACCTCGATCTACCCCGAGTTCAACAAGCTGACCACGCACATGGGCGGCGAAGGCGCGCCGTGGATCGGCCAGGCTGCGTTCTCGAAAATCCCGCACGTGTTCCAGAACCTCGGCGACGGCACCTACTTCCACTCCGGCTATCTGGCGATCCGCGCGGCGGTGGCGGCCAAGGTCAACATGACCTACAAGATCCTGTACAACGACGCGGTCGCGATGACGGGCGGCCAGCCGGTCGACGGCATCACCTCGGTGCCGATGATCGCGCAGCAGATGGCGGCCGAAGGCGTCAAGCGCATCGCACTGGTGACCGAAGACCTGAGCCGCTACACCGACCGCAGCGCGCTGCCGACGGTGGTCAGCCTGCACGACCGCAAGGACATGGACGCGGTGCAGCGCGAACTGCGCGAGCTGGAAGGCGTATCGGTCATCATCTACGACCAGACCTGCGCGGCCGAGAAGCGCCGGCGCCGGAAAAAAGGCGAGTTCCCCGACCCGGCCAAGCGCATGGTCATCAACGAAGCCGTGTGCGAAGGCTGCGGCGACTGCGGCGTGCAATCGAACTGCACCTCGATCCTGCCGAAGGAAACGGAGTTCGGCCGCAAGCGCACCATCGATCAATCGTCGTGCAACAAAGACTACTCTTGCGTGAAGGGCTTCTGCCCGAGCTTCGTCACGGTCGAAGGCGGCGCGCTGAAGAAGACCAAAACGGGCGTCACCAAGGACAACGCCGACGACGGCTTCGGCCCTCTGCCGGAGCCGGCGCTGCCATCGTGCGAGCAACCGTACAACATCCTGATCAACGGCATCGGCGGCACCGGCGTGATCACCGTCGGCGCCTTGATGGGCATGGCCGCGCACCTGGAAGGCAAAGGCGCGTCGGTGCTGGACATGACCGGCATGTCGCAGAAAAACGGCTCGGTCACGTCGCACGTCAAGGTCGCGAAGACCCCTGCGCACCTGCGCGCGCAACGCATCGCCACCGGCGAGGCCGACGTCATCCTCGGCTGCGACATGCTGACCGCCGGCGCCGCCGACGCGGTATCGAAGATGCGTCCGGGCCGCACGCTGGCCGTGATCAACCTGCACGAGCAGCCGCCCGGCACCTTCGCGCAGAACGCCGACTGGCAGTATCCGGTGGCCGAAGTGCGCGCACTGATCGAGGAATCGGTCGGCGCCGGCGCCGCCGATTTCATCGATGCCACCAAGCTGGCCACCGCGCTGATGGGCGACTCGATCGCCGCCAACCTGTTCATGCTCGGCTACGCATGGCAGAAGGGCCGCATCCCGCTGACGGAAGCGTCGCTGCTGCGCGCGATTGAACTGAACGGCGTCGGCATCGCCTCGAACAAGAAAAGCTTCCTGTGGGGCCGCCGCGCCGCCGTGGACCTGAAGCGCGTCGAGCGCGTGGCGACGCCGGCGCAAGCCATCGTGGTGCAGATGCCGCAAAGCCTGGAGAACGTGCTGGCCAAGCGCGTCGAGTTCCTGACCGCCTACCAGGACGCCGCTTACGCCGCGACCTATGAGCAGCTGGTGTCGCAGGTGCGCGCGAAGGAAACGGCGCTCGGCCTGGGCAACAAGCTGTCCACCGCCGTCGCCAAGTATTACTTCAAGCTGATGGCCTACAAGGACGAATACGAAGTCGCGCGCCTGTACACCGACGGCCGTTTCGTCGAGCAGCTGAAGCAGCAGTTCGAGGGCAACTTCTCGGTCAAGTTCAATCTGGCGCCGCCGATGTTCGCCAAGAAGGACGCCAAGGGCCATCTGGTCAAGGCGGAATTCGGCTCGTGGATGTGGAGCGCGTTCAAGCTGCTGGCCAAGTTCAAGGGGCTGCGCGGCGGCGCGTTCGACATCTTCGGCTACACCGAAGAGCGCAAGATGGAACGTGCGCTGATCGTCGAATACCGCGAACTGGTGGTCGCGTTGATTGACCAGCTGACGCCGGAAAACCACGCCGTCGCGGTCGACCTGGCCGGCCTGCCGGAGAAAGTGCGCGGCTTCGGCCATGTGAAAGAAAAGGCGGTCGCCACCTTCCACGCCGAGAAGGCCCGCCTGCTAACGCAATTCAGCCAACAGCGCGCTGCATGATTGAGACGTGGACCCGCAACCCAGACGCTGGGGTCAGACCCCGTACGGGGTCTGACCCCTGTTTGCCGCAGTGCGGGTTTCGATTAATTGACGTTAACGTAAACGTCATATAATAAAGAAAAAGTATAAGGGACACCAATGAACGACCTCTCAGCTCCGAAAATCGCGGCCGTGCCGGACCAGCCGCGCCTCACGAACAAAGTCCGCTTCGTCACAGCGGCCTCACTGTTCGACGGCCACGACGCCTCGATCAACATCATGCGCCGCATCCTGCAATCGAACGGCGTCGAAGTGGTCCACCTCGGCCACAACCGCTCGGTCGACGACGTGGTGACCGCCGCGCTGGCCGAAGACGTGCAAGGCATCGCCATCTCCAGTTACCAGGGCGGCCACGTCGAATACTTCAAATACATGATCGACCTGCTGCGCCAGCGCGGCGGCGCGCACATCAAGGTCTTCGGCGGCGGCGGCGGCGTCATCGTCCCCGACGAAATCGCCGACCTGCACGCCTACGGCGTCACCAAGATCTTCAGCCCGGAAGACGGCCAGCGCATGGGCCTTGTCGGCATGATCCAATGGATGGTGCAGCAGTGCGACATCGACCTGACGCAATACTCGCCAACCTCGCTGGCGCCGCTGCGCGAAGGCGATATCGCCGCGCGCCACCGCCCGTTGGCGCAGCTGATCACCGCGCTGGAAAACGAAAAGGCCACGCCCGCGCTGCGCGCCGAACTGCTGGCCGCCGCCGAACACCTGCCGGTGCCGACGCTCGGCATCACCGGCACCGGCGGCGCCGGCAAATCCTCGCTGACCGATGAACTGATCCGCCGCATCCGCCTCGACCAGGGCGACGCGCTGAACATCGCCATCATCTCGATCGACCCGTCGCGCCGCAAATCCGGCGGCGCGCTGCTGGGCGACCGGATCCGCATGAACGCCATCAATCCGTGGGCAGGCCAAACGCGCGTGTTCATGCGATCGCTGGCCACGCGCGAAGCGGGCTCCGAGATATCGCAAGCGCTGCCCGACGTCATCGCCGCCTGCAAGGTGGCCGGCTTCGACCTGGTGATCGTCGAGACTTCCGGCATCGGCCAGGGCGACGCCGCCATCGTGCCGCACGTCGACGTCTCGATGTACGTGATGACGCCGGAATTCGGCGCCGCCTCGCAGCTGGAAAAAATCGACATGCTCGATTTCGCCGACTTCATCGCCATCAACAAGTTTGACCGCAAAGGCTCGCTGGACGCGCTGCGCGACGTCGCCAAGCAGTACCAGCGCAACCGCGAACTGTGGAGCCAGCGCCCGGAAGAGATGCCGGTCTACGGCACGCAGGCATCGCGCTTCAACGACGACGGTGTCACCGCGCTGTATCAGGGCCTGCTGCCGAAGCTGGCGCAATTCGGCCTGCAATCCAGGCCGGGCAAACTGCCGGGCGCCGACGTGCGCCACTCCAGCGGCAAGCACGTCATCGTGCCGCCGGCGCGCGCGCGCTACCTGGCGGAGATCGCCGACACCGTGCGCGGCTACCACCGCTTCACGCGCAAGCAGGTCACGCTGGCGCGCGAACGCCAGCAGCTGACGGAATCGAAGCGCATGCTGGCCATCGCCCACAAGAGCGCCGACTTTGATGAACTGATCGCCGAGCGCGACGCCGAGATGGACGGCGGCGCCAAGAAGCTGCTGGCCCAATGGCCCGACATGCAGGCCGCGTATGCGGGCGACGACTACGTCGTCAAAATCCGCGACAAGGAAATCCGCACGCGCCTGATCCAGCACACCCTGTCCGGCACCAAGATCCGCAAGGTCGCGCTGCCGCGTTACGAAGACCACGGCGAAGTGCTGCGCTTCCTGATGCTGGAGAACGTGCCCGGCTCCTTCCCCTTCACCGCCGGCGTGTTCGCCTTCAAGCGCGAAGGCGAAGACCCGACCCGCATGTTCGCCGGCGAAGGCGACGCCTTCCGCACCAACCGCCGCTTCAAGCTGGTCTCGACCGGCATGGACGCCAAGCGCCTGTCGACCGCGTTCGACTCGGTGACCTTGTACGGCGCCGATCCCGCGCTGCGTCCCGACATCTACGGCAAAGTCGGCAACTCCGGCGTCTCGATCGCCACGCTGGACGACATGAAGGCGCTGTACGACGGCTTCAACCTGTGCAGCCCGAGCACCTCGGTATCGATGACCATCAACGGCCCGGCGCCGACCATCCTCGCGATGTTCATGAACACCGCGATCGACCAGCAGATCGACAAGTTCGTGGCCGACAACGGCCGCCAGCCGACCGCCGACGAAGCGGCCAAGATCCGCGAATGGGTGCTGGCGAACGTGCGCGGCACCGTGCAGGCCGACATCCTCAAGGAAGACCAGGGCCAGAACACCTGCATCTTCTCGACCGAGTTCTCGCTGAAGGTGATGGGCGACATCCAGGAATACTTCGTCCACCACCAGGTGCGCAACTTCTACTCGGTGTCGATCTCCGGCTACCACATCGCCGAAGCGGGCGCGAACCCGATCTCGCAGCTGGCGTTCACGCTGTCGAACGGCTTCACGTTTGTCGAAGCCTACCTGGCGCGCGGCATGCACATCGACGACTTCGCGCCCAACCTGTCGTTCTTCTTCTCCAACGGCATGGACCCCGAGTACACGGTGCTGGGCCGGGTCGCCCGCCGCCTGTGGGCCATCGCGATGCGCGACAAATACGGTGCCAACGACCGCTCGCAGAAATTGAAGTATCACGTGCAAACGTCGGGCCGCTCGCTGCACGCGCAGGAGATCGACTTCAACGACATCCGCACCACCCTGCAAGCGCTGATCGCCATCTACGACAACTGCAACTCGCTGCACACCAACGCCTACGACGAAGCGATCACCACACCGACCGACGAATCGGTGCGCCGCGCGCTGGCGATCCAGCTGATCATCAACCGCGAATGGGGCCTGGCCAAGAACGAGAACCCGAACCAAGGCTCATTCATCATGGAAGAGCTGACCGACCTGGTGGAGGAAGCGGTGCTGCAAGAGTTCGAGCGCATCGCCGAACGCGGCGGCGTGCTGGGCGCGATGGAAACCGGCTACCAGCGCGGCAAGATCCAGGAAGAATCGATGCTGTACGAGCACCAGAAGCACGACGGCACCCTGCCGATCATCGGCGTCAACACCTTCCGCAATCCGAAGGCCACGGGCGAGCCGCAGAAGATCGAACTGGCCCGCTCCACCGACGACGAAAAACAATCGCAGCTCAAGCGCCTGGAAGACTTCCACACTCGAAACGCCGAAGCCTCCCCGGCCGCGCTGGCGGCATTACAGCAAGCCGCGATCGACAACGCCAACGTGTTTGAAAAGCTGATGGAAGCCGTCCGCGTCTGCTCGCTAGGCCAGATCACGACAGCACTGTTCGAAGTCGGCGGCCAGTACCGCCGCAATATGTGACCTAAAACTCCGGGGTCAGAGCTAAAAACTGGACACGGGCTCAACAGTAGCGCACGCTACTGTTGAGCCCGTGTCCAGTTTTTAGCTCTGACCCCGGAGTTTAGGACATTCAGGTTTGGGCCGGTCCGACGGTGGAACCAGCCAGCAGGATGGGCTGCCACAGCTCCTGCAACTCGCTGGCCGGGGTGCCGTCCACCAGCGCCAGCAGCATGGCGATCATGCGGGCGCCGGCCTGGCGCGGGTCGGGTTGGTCGATCGTCGTGACGTGGGCGCCGAGCAGCGTGTCGGCCATGTTGCCCCAGACGATCAGGGAGATCTCTTTGCCGATCTCGATGCCGGCGTCCAGCAGCGCGCGCAGCGCGCCTGCGCCGGACAGGTGGTTGTCGACGATGACCGCCGTCGGACGCGGCGAGCACGCCAGCAGTCGCTGCATCGCCTCGTGGCCGCTGCGGCGGTCCAGCGTGTCGGCGATCAGGTGGCGCGGATCCACCGACAATCCCGCCGCCGTCATCGATGCCACGAAGCTGTCCTTGCGCTGACGGGCGAAGTTCAATTCCAGCGGTGCGCTGATCAGGGCGACGCGCTGGTGGCCCAGGCCCAGCAGCCGCTCCACCGCCATGCGGATGCCGGCGGCGTTGTCGTAGTCGAACCACGCATACGGCGCGTCCAGCTGCGTGCGGCCGTGCGCGACGAAGGGAAATTTGGATTTGCTGAGGAAGGCGATGCGCTCGTCGTGCACCAGCGTGCGGCCGATCACCAGGCCGTCGACCCGCCGCCCACGCACGATCTGCTGGTACGACGGCTGCTCCGCCGCCGGCGACACCGGGGCGATGATCAAATTCTTGTTGACCGCTTCCAGCGCGGCCGACATGCCGGCCACCACGTCGAGGAACATCGGGTCGCCCAGGTCCGCCGGCAGCAGCGGGTAGATGATGCCGAACACATTGGTGCGCCCCAGCGCCAGCGAGCGCGCCATCGGATTCGGCTGATAGCCGGCGTCCGCCGCCGCCTTCAATACGCGCTCGCGGGTGCGGACGTTGACCTCGGGGTAGCCGTTCAATGCCCGGCTCACCGTGGTCTTCGATACACCCAGTTGATTCGCGAGGCGCTCCAGATTCATAAAAGATCGATCAATGCTGACCGCTGATTATAGCGGTGCGGTCAAATTCTCCGCCACCGTCATCGACCGCCTTTTTGAAGAAATACAACATCACCAGCACGATCGAGATCGGCACCAGCGTCAGGTAAAACGCGAAATGGCCGCTGAAATTGCCGAACACGTAGCCGGTGATCAGCGAGCCGGTGGTGCCGCCCAGCGCCGAGAAAATCACCAGCAGCCCGGTCATCGACGAGTGCTGGTTCTTCGGCAAAGAGCTCAGCATCACCGAGTTGATGCCGGGGTAGATCGGCGCCATGAACAATCCGATCAGCGGGAACAGGAAGGTCGCCAGCGGCGCCGTGGCCCAGGTGATGTGCGGGTCGGCCACCACGTCGTGCGTCAGCGGCAGCGCGAGCAGCACCATCGCGGCCATGCCCAGCACGCAGGCGTTCATCACCGGATACCAGTTCAACTTGCGCATCAGGACCCCGGCCGACAAGCGCCCCACCGCCAGGCATGCGGCGAAGATGCTGGTCACTTCGACGCTCATCGCCGCCGGCAGCTTGAGGATTTCGTTGTTGAAGGTCGGCAGCCAGGTGCCGACGCTTTGCTCGATCAGCACGTACAGGAAGGCGGTGATGACGAACACGCACACCAGCGGCTTGAAGAACAGCTTGAGCATCGCGGCGAAATCCTGCGCGATGCTGCGGCCCGCCGGCAGCGCGGCCATGTCTTCGTTGAAGGGCGTGAACAGCAGCAGCGCGAACGTGCCCGCGCACAGCACCGCCAGCACCCAGTACACCTGCAGCCAGCTTTGCGACAGCGGGTCGCGCGAGTCGATGAAGTAGCCGAACACCCAGTACGCGCTCAACACGCCGACCATGAAGAAGCCTTCCAGCAGGTTCATGATGCTGGCGTGCTGCTTGCGGTCGGCGGCGATCAGCCCCAGCGTCGAATACACCGACACCTTCACCAGCGCGAACGCGACGCCGACGCAGAAGAACAGCAGCTTGGTGGTGGCGAACGACGGCAGCAGCGGCATGGCGACGCAGGCGGCGGTGACGATGGCCAGCCCGGTCAGCATCGCTTTCTTGTAGCCGAGACGCGGCAGGACGGAGGCGATCAAAAACGACACCGCCGCGATCGGCAGATCCTTGAAGCCTTCCAGCACGCTGGCGCTGGATTTGCTCACGCCGTAGTTGCCGATCACCTGCAGGATCACCGTGCCGACGCTGTTCAGCAGAATCGCGAAAACGAAATAAATCAAAAATAGCGCGAATAGAATGCGATGGTTCTTCATGCTGCGGTCTCCGTTATTTTTTGCCGCGCTTGGCGCGCGGTCAGTATGCGGCCAGATTGAATTCGCTCAGGCTGGTGATGACGACATCCGCCTGCGTCAACACGAAGGGATGGCCTATCCCCAGCGCGAACATGCCCGCCGATTTGATCGACGCCACGCCCGCCACCGCGTCCTCGACGCCGAGGCAGTCGGCCGGCGCGACGCCCAGTTCGCGCGCGGCCTTGAGGAAGATCTCCGGATCCGGCTTGCCGCGCGCGATGGTCGCGGCGTCGACCACGTAGTCGAATTTGTCGGTGATGCCCAGCCGCTCCAGCACCGTGAAGGCGTTCTTGCTGACCGACGCCAGGCCGATGCGCAGGCCGGCGGCGCGCACCGTGTCCAGCGCCGCCACCGCGCCGGGCAGCAGGTCCGATGCCGACATCGTTGCGATCAGTTCCTGGTAGTGCAGGTTCTTCTCGTCCGCCAGCGCCAGCTTTTCCTCCGGCGTGTAGGCGCGCTTGGCGCCGGCCAGGATCAGGTCCAGCGATCCCATACGGTCGATGCCCTTCAGGTTCTCGTTGAACGCGTGGTCGAAGTGCACACCCTGCGATTCCGCCAGGCGCTTCCACGCCAGGTAGTGATAGTGGGCGGTATCGGTGATCACGCCATCCAGATCGAAAATAACTGCTTTAAAACGGCTCATGCGAAACTCCTTGATTGCTTGGGCTGCGACAGGGCCAACGCGACGGGCTCGTCGCCATGCATGAAGTCCAGCACCTCGCCTTGCAGCAGGCTGTAGTCGGCGCGGCCGGGCTCGATGTGCACTTCCAGCAGCGCACCCTTGAAATGGATCTTGAACGTGTAGTGCTGCCACTTGGCCGGCAGCGACGGCGCAAATTTCAGTTCGCCTCCCACCACCCGCATGCCGGCGAAGCCGTAGGCCACGCCCATCCAGGTGCCGGCCATCGCGGCCGTGTGCACGCCGTAGTGGGTGTTACCGTGCGTGTCGTCCAGGTCGAGGCGCGCGGTCTCCATGAAGTAGTCGTAGGCCTTGTCCTGATAGCCCACTTCCGCCGCGATGATGCTGAAGATGCAGGACGACAGCGAGGAATCGTGCGTGGTCACCTTTTCGTAGTAGTCGAAGTCGCGGCGCTTGTCCTCCAGCGTGAACTGGTCCGACAGCAGCAACAGCGCCAGCACCACGTCCGCCTGCTTGCACACCTGGTGGCGGTAGATCACCATCGGGTGGTAGTTCAGCAGCAGCGGGTAATTCTCCTTCGGCGTGTTGGCGAAGTCCCACACCTTCTTCGACAGGAAGCTGTCGTCCTGGGCGTGGATCTGCAGCGCCTCGTCGTACGGAAGATTCATCAGCGACGCGGCGCGGCGCCATTCGGCCGGCTCGTTCGCGTCCAGCACGGCCAGCCCGGCGATGCGCGCGAACTCCGCCGGCTCGGTCGCCTGCAACTGCTCGGCGATGGCCGCGGCGAAGTCCAGATGCATCCGCGCCATCGCGTTGGTGTAGTAGTTGTTGTTGACCAGCGCCGTGTATTCGTCCGGGCCGGTCACCTGGTTGATGCAGAAGCGGCCCTCGCGGTCGTAGCTGCCGATGCCCATCCAGATGCGCGCCGTCTCCATGACGATTTCCGCGCCGTGCTTGACCAGGTATTCCTGGTCGTTGGTCGCTTCCATATACAGCTTGATGGAATAGGCGATGTCGGCGTTGATGTGGTACTGCGCGGTGCCGGCCGGGAAGTAGGCCGAGCATTCGTCGCCGGCGATGGTGCGCCACGGGTACAGCGCGCCGGTGGCGTGCGACATCTGGCGTGCGCGTTCGCGCGCTTTCGGCAGGCCGGCGTAACGGTACTCCAGCAGCTTGCGCGCGATCTCCGGTTTCGAGTACAGGAAGAACGGGAAGATGTAGATTTCCGTGTCCCAGAAATAGTGGCCTTCGTAGCCTTCGCCGGTCACGCCCTTGGCGGAGATATTGGTCTTGCCGTCGCGGCCCACCGATTGCAGCAGGTGGAATTGGTTGAAGTGGATGCCTTGCTGGAGCGCGTCGTCGCCGGCGATCTGCACGTCGGCCTGCTGCCAGAAGTCGGCCAGGTACTGCTCCTGCGCCAGGCGCAGCTCGTCGAAGCCGGCCGCCTTGGCGCTGGCCAGCGTCTCCCTGCTACGCCACATCAGCTCTTTCGCGTCGTAGTCGCGCGACGAGTAATAGCTGCCGAATTTTTTCAGGCCCAGCGTCTGGCCTTCGCTCACCTGCAGTTCCCAGGTCTGCGTCAGGCGCTGGCCTTGCCGCGCGGTGACCGCCGGCAGGTCGACGCTGAGCGCGGTCTCGGTCGCGCTGATCAGCGTGAAGCCGCTGTTGTGGGTCTTCTGCACCAGCGCCGAGAAGCTGTCGGTCTGCTCGCTGTCGATCATGTGCAGCGTCGGGCCGGAGATGGCCGAGCCGACGCGTGGATCGTCGCCGGCTTCCAGGTTCTTCACCGCGCCGTCGAGCGCCGACACCAGCCGCAGGCGGCCGGCGAAATTCAGCGAGGTCACTTCGAACTCGATCGCGAACAGGTGCTTGTTATCGAAGCACACCAGGCGTCGGCTTTGCACGCGCACGCTGCGGCCCTGCGGCGAAGTCCATTCCAGTGAGCGGGTCAACACGCCGGTGCGGAAGTCGAGCACGCGCTCGTAGGCCTGCACGCTGCCGGTCAGCGGATCGAAGCGCTCGTCGTCCAGCCACAGTTCGATGCCCTTGGCGTTCGGCACGTTCAGCATGAACTGGTTGACCTTGGCCAGGCCGTAGGCCGCCTCCGGATACTGGATCGGCTCCGATTCGTAGAAGCCGTTCAGATAGGTGCCGTCCAGCGAGGTGCCGGCCGGGCCGCTGTAGCCCTCTTCGCCGGTGCCGCGCAGGCCGATGTAGCCGTTGCCGAGCGCGAACAGCGTCTCGTCGAGAAAATGGGAGTCGGTGTCGAAGGCGGTCTCGCGGATGCACCAGGCTTCCAGAGGATAAGTGTGTTGTTGCACAGCGTATTCCTTAAAATATGCGATTCAAAGCGGTTTGAATTTTGAAAAACAGCTGTTTTACGGCGTTTTCAAAGGAAATCTAGGTATGACGTACCATCAGGGTGGTCGGCAGCATTTCGGAAGCGACCGTGTGGCCTTCGATCAGGCCCAACATCTTCTTGGCCAACAACACGCCGCCGTCGCGCAGATACTGGTGCACGGACGTCAGCGGCGGCACGAAACTGGCGGCGCCGGGCGTATCGTCGTAGCCGATGACGGAGACATTCTCCGGCACCCGCAAATTCTTCTCGGCCAGCGCGCGGATCGCGCCCATGGCCAGCAAGTCACTGGCGGCGAACACGCCGTCGAAATTGGCGCCCTTCTTCTTCAGCAGCGACGAGATGCTGTCGAAGCCCGCCTCGAAAGTGAAGGCCTTGGGCCGGATGATGTGCACCGTGGCCCGGCCGCCCATCGCGTCGATGAAGCCGGCGCAGCGTTCCTGCACCTCGGCGTGGTCGACGTCGCCCAGGAACACCAGCTTCTGCCGGCCCTGCGCGATGAAGCGTTCGGCGGCGCTGACGCCGCCCTTCCTGTTGTCGGAGCCGACCACGATGTAGTCGGTCCCCGGTTCCGGCGCGCCCCACACCACCAGCGGCATGCCGGTCTGCTGCAAGGTGCGCACCGCCTCGCCGTGCGAGCCCTGGCCCAGCAGGATCAGGCCGTCGGCGCCCTGCACCGGCGCGGTGTTCATCAACTGCTTCGATGTCAGCACCACGCTGTAGCCGGCGGTGGTCAATTCCTGCGTGATGCCGCCCAACAGCTCCAGCGGATACGGATCCGACATCGGCCGGCCGCGCACCGGTGTCATTTCCACCACAACCGCCACCGAATAACTGCGGCCCATGCGCAGGTTGCGCGCGCTGACGTTCAAGCGATAACCCTGCTGCTCGGCCAGCGCGCGGATTTTCTCGCGCGTTTCCACCGTCACCAGCGGACTGTCGCGCAAGGCGCGCGATACCGTGATCTTGGAGACGCCGGCCAGCTTGGCCAGGTCTTCCATCGTCAGTGCTGTTTCGCTTTTGCGGGCTACAGTCTTATTCGCGGGCATCGGGGGTTCACAGGGTTAACATCAAGGTTTCGGATCGCATTATGACAGATAATTTAAATTTGTCGCGAAAAATGACATCGATAACATTTCAATTGACATCGATATCATTTCTTGTTTCAATGAGCATTCTTCACCAGATTGTTGAAGACGGGGATGGAACTGCGAGCCTAGCAAGTGCCGTCCAGGAGACGATTTACCCCTAATAAGAAAGCACAGACACGATGAAAAGCCAGAATCCTTTCCTGTTGTCCGCCGTCGCGGCCGCAGTCCTGACGTTGCTGAACCAGTCCGCCGTCGCCCAGGAGCAGGCGGCGCCCCCGGCCGCCGCCGCCCCGTCCACCGAAGTCAGCAAGGAAATCGCGCAAGTGGTGGTCACCGGCACCGCGTCGGCGCGCGGCGTGCGCAAGGTCGATTCGGCCTTCTCGATCACCACCGCCAGCGAAGAACAGCTCAAGCAAGCCTCGCCGAGCAGCACCGCCGACATCATGAAACTGGTGCCGGGCGTGTACGCGGAATCGACCGGCGGCCAGTCCGGCGCCAACATCGAGGTGCGCGGCTTCCCGTCGGGCAGCGATTCGCCGTTCGTCTCGGTGCAGATGATGGGCAATCCGATCTATCCGCCGCCGACGCTGTCGTTCTTTGAAGGTTCGTCGGCGTTCCGCCTGGATGACACGGTCGAGCGCGTCGAAGTGCTGCGCGGCGGCCCGTCGACCATTTATTCGAACGGCCAGCCCGGCGCGACCATGAACTTCCTGCTGAAGGAAGGCAGCGACACGCCGGAAGGCTCGGTGCGCTTCACCACCGGCACCGGCAGCCTGCGCCGCGTCGACATGTACTACGGCGGCAAGATCAGCGACGGCTGGTACGGCTCGGTCGGCGGCTTCTACCGCAAGACCGACGGTGTGCGCGACGCCGGCTTCCCGGCCGACGACGGCCACCAGATCACCGCCACGCTGACCCGCAACCTGGACCAGGGCAAGCTGACCCTGTACGCGCGCAGCACCGACGACAAGAACGCCTTCTACACCGGCGTGCCGCTGATCTCCAGCAACGGCGGCCGCACCATCAGCGCCTTCCCCGGCTTCGATCCGCTGACCGGCACCCTGATGAGCGGCGAAATGCGCAACTTCACCATCGAAGCGGCGCCGGGCAAGACGCTGAATAAAGACCTCGGCGACGGCCGCGGCCTGAAAGCCACCGTGTTCGGCGCCAACTTCGACCAGAAGATCGGCGACTGGAGCGTGTCGAACAAGTTCAACCGCTTCGACGGCGACCTGAACACCATCGCCATGTTCACCGGTAACAATCCGCTGTCGATGAGCTCGTACATCAACGCCGCCATCGCCTCGGCCAACAGCAACCCCGCCACGGTCGCGGCCGCCGGCGGCAAGCTGGCCACGGCGGGCGTCGCCACCTATGTGCACGGCGGCGCGGTCGACGGCAACCAGCAGGTGGTGCAGGCCGGCCTGTGGTCGGTGGAGAAGCAACTGAAATCCTTCACCGACGAACTGCGCGTCAGCAAGGAAGTGGGCAAGAACAACACCGTCACCGTCGGCGGCTACTTCGCCGACTACACCTCGCACGACGTCTGGTACCTCGGCAACAGCCACCTGATGACGGCCGTGCCGCAAGCCAGCCTGATCAACGTAACGCTGAACAACGGCGTCATCGTGTCGAAGAACGGCACCGACGGCAACGTCAACTATGCGCCGGTCGCGTCGTATGACGGCAGCAACACCGCCTTCTTCATCTCGGACGAGTGGAAAGTCAACGACCTGATCAAGGTGGACGCCGGCGTGCGCCGCGAGCGTCAGAAAATCAGCGGCACCATCTCCAACCTGATGTCGGCCGACACCGACAACAATCCGCTGACCGTGTACAACAACGGCACCTCGATGCCGGACGGCTCCAACACCTACCTGCGCCGCACCGACAGCGCCAACTCCTTCACCATCGGCGGCAACTACAAGCTGGGCAAGGACACGGCGGTGTTCGTCCGCGCCAACAGCGGCCACACCTTCGTCTCGTTCGACGATATCCGCGGCGCCGGCAACCAGGCCACCGCCAATGACCGCAACGTGCTGCCGACGCCGAAGGTGAACCAGTACGAAGTCGGCTTCAAGACCGCAACGCAGCTCTACAGCGCGTATATCAACGCCTTCCACACGGAATTCGACGGCATCGCGTTCACCCAGATCCTCTCCAACGGACAGGAACTGCATTCGATCAGCGGCTCCAAGGGCAACGGCGTGGAGTTCGAGATCGCCGTGCGTCCGATCGAGAACCTGCAACTGTCGCTGACCGGCGATTATCAGAAGTCCGAGTACCGCGACAATCCGAGCACCGAAGGCAAGACCGTGCAGCGCCAGCCGAAGCTGCAATTCCGCTTCACGCCGACCTACCGGATTCCTTTCGGCGACGGCAACTCGGCCAAGATCTACGGCACCTACACCTCGATCGGCGAACGCTGGGCCGACCAGGCGAATCAGCAATACTTGCCGTCGTATCGCACCGTGGATGCCGGCGTGCTGTTCTCGCTGGGTGAAAAAATCGAAGTGCGCCTGGCCGGCACCAACCTCAACAACGAGCTCGGCCTGACCGAAGGCAACTCCCGCCTGACCACCGGCGGCACCGGCCCGATCAACGCGCGTCCGCTGTTCGGCCGCACCTGGGAAGCATCGGTGCTGTACCGCTTCTAAGCCGCAAACCGCCCTCCTCACAGGCAAGGCTTAGTCAGCCTTGCCTTTTTTGTTTTTATGGCCTAATCTGCAATAGATCGTTATCTGAAGCGATCCTGTCTCGCTGTGTCCAAAATTTAGTGCCGGGAATTCACCGTGACCTCGATCTCGTCCGTCAATGCGCTGCAGGCATCGGTTGCGCTCGCCGAAAGGCAAGTGCAGCAGGATCAGGTGCGCGTCAGCCAGGACGCCAGCCGGCTCGACGCCAGCCGTTCGCAGCTGGTGGCGGACAAGCAAAAATTGAACGATACCCAGCGCGAGAGCGACAAGGCGGCGCAGCCGCCCCTGCAAGCGGCGCCCGCCGTCAACCTGAGCAACGCCATCGAGAAGCCGTCGCGCGCCGAGCAAATCCTGCCGCCCGAGCTGAGCCAGCCCAAGCCGCAGGTGAATACGCTGGGTCAGACCATTGGCAAGTTGATCAACGTGGTCGCCTAGGCGGCGGCTTTTTCCCGCGCCACCACCGTTTCCCACCAGTGATCCGTCGCCAGCGGCGCGCGGATATCCAGCGGCTTGCCGATTTCCGGCGTGGCGAGCGGCAGGCGGCGCTCGGCGGCCAGTTGCGCGATGCGGTCGAACGGGTCGTGCCAGGCGTGCAGCGACAAGTCAAAGGTCCCGTTGTGTATCGGCAGCAGCACCTTGCCGCGCAAATCGATGTGCGCCTGCAAGGATTCCTCCGGCTGCATGTGCACGTCCGGCCATTGCGGATCGTAGGCGCCGGTCTCGACCATGGTCAGGTCGAACGGGCCATACTTGTTGCCGATCTCCTTGAAACCATCGAAGTAGCCGCTATCGCCACTGAAAAATACCCGAACGTCGCGGTCCTCGATCACGAACGAGGCCCACAGCGTCTTGTTGCGGTCGCTGATGGTGCGGCCGGAGAAATGCTGCGCCGGCGTCGCCACCAGCTTGACCCCGGCCACCTGCGTACTCTGCCACCAGCCCAGCTGGCGCACCTTGGCCGCCGGGATGCCCCAGCCGATCAGGCGGTCGCCGACGCCGGTCGGCGTGATGAAATGCTCGACCTTGCCGGCCAGTTTCATCACCGCCGCGTAATCGAGGTGGTCGTAATGGTCGTGCGACAGGATCACGCCCTTGATCGGCGGCAGTTCCTCGATGCCGATCGGCGGCTGGTGGAAGCGTTGCGGACCGGCCCACTGCACCGGCGACGCGCGCTCGGAAAACACCGGATCGGTCAACCAGAAGTGGCCGTTCAACTTCAGCAACACCGTCGAATGCCCGAGGCGGAACAGGCTGCGATCCGGAGCATCCAATAATTGCTGCTGCGTGATCGCGTGAACCGGGATGGCCTGGGTCGGCACAGTGTCTTTCGGCTTGTCGAAAGCGAAACGCAACATGATGCCCAGGCTCTTGAGGAATCCCATCTGATGCATCTTGACCGGATTGCGGAAGCGGCCGTTGCGGCTGCGCGGCGCGCTGGGCGTGGACAGCCCGTCGAGGTTGTTGACGGCGGACTCGGCGATGACGGATGGATAACTCATGAGCTCTGCTCCAGGGAATAAGAATGGATTCCCTGGTGTAGACGCGGCAGCCGCGCGGATATTGTACGAACTAAGCGAACGCCACCGAATAAATCGGCGGCAGGGTGGTCGAGATGGTTTGCCACTGGCCGCCGCCGTCCTCCGACAGCCAGGCGCCGCCGGTGGTCGAGCCCATCAGCAACACCTGGCCGTCGTCGCTGACCGCCAGGCCGTGGCGGTAGACCAGGTCGTAACAATGCTGTTGCGGCAAGCCGCCGCGCCAGGCGCAGAAGGTTTCACCACCGTTGCTGGTGCGCGTCACCGCCAGCGCCGCGTGCGGCGGAATGCGCTTGCTGTCCGCCTCGGCCGGCACGAACCACGCCGTCTCGCCGTCGCGCGGATGCACCGCCACCGCGAAGCCGAAGTTGGACACCGGCGCCGCCGGCCTGATCTCGGTCCAGTGGGCGCCGTTGTCGACGCTGCGCCAGATGCCGTTGTGATGCTGGCACCACAATTTATCCGGCTCGCCCGGACAGCGCACGATGCGGTGCGGATCCTGCACCGCCTCCTCGCCGGCCAGTTCGGGCGGCATATAGGTCGCGAGCATGCCGCGCGCGCGCAACGACCAGCTGGCGCCGCCATCCTCGGTCAGCCAGGCGCCGCCGCAGGAGACGCCGACCAGCACCGAATCGCTGTCGCGCGGATCGACGCAGATGCTATGCACGCCCGGCACGTCGTAGCCGCCGCCCATCCACTGCGCGCGCTCCGGCACGTTCCACAAGGCATCCACCAGTCGCCAGCTGTCGCCGCGATCGTTGGAGCGGAACAAGCCGCCCGGCAGGGTGCCGGCCCACAGCACGCCGGGCTGGTCCGGCCCGCCGGCCGCCAGGCACCAGATCATGCGCACCGTCCAGTCGACCGGATCGGCGCTGCCCTCCGGCTTGGGCGGAAAGGCCGGCGCCGCCACCTCGACCCAGTCCATGCCGCCGGGGTCGCGCCGGTGCAGCTTGGCACCGAAATGGCCCAGATGCAGCGCCGCGTACAGCGTGCCGTCGCGGCGGTCCGGCAACACGATCGACACCGGATCGCCGAGGAAATGCTGTTGATCGAGCAGCCAGGCTTCGTGCGTGCGGTAGACTTCGAACAATCCTTTGCGGGTCGCGATGTAGGCGCGGTCGGACATATCAGCCTCCTGAAAGAGCTTGCAGAATATAGACCTTGGAATCGGGCGCGAGCGCATCGTTCAATATTTGCCGCTCGCGGCTGCGCTGGCCGTCGATGAAGATCACCACGTTCTCGCGCAGATGGCCTTGCTCGTCGAGCACATAGCCGCGCAGGCGCGGATGCTCGGCGAACGCGGCGTCGAGCGCGCAGCGCAGATCGCCGGCCCGGGTTTCCACCTGCGGCACGGTCATGAAGCGGCCTAATTGCTGGGTAAATATCAAGAGCGCCATCTTCCAGATTCTATGCCGATTAGCCTAAAATGAAAATGCGTCAACCAATGGAGCCACGCATGACGATCACGCCGCAGGAACTGGAATTGCTGATGCAGGAAGTGGAGAAGGAGGATCCGATCGACTTCGCCGACCTGCCCTTCGACGAACATGATTTGCGCGGGCTGATCTCCAACCATCTGTGCGAGATGGCGGAGGCGATGGAAAGCTTCAGCGACGAGGACAAGCACCTGACGCTGCTGGCCGTGGCGGCCAAGCTGGTGCTGGAAAACATGGTGCTCAACATCCAGCTGCTGCGGCGCCACGGCGTGCCGCTCAGCGATACCACGGAGGCGCTGTTGCAGCGCCTCCGCAAGCGCGACTAGCTCAGGCGGCCGGCGGGAAGTCCAGGGTCGTCACGTTGACGCGGTTGAACAGATTGGTGAAGGTGATGCTGGCCACCGCCAGCAGGACATCGATAATCTGCGCATCGCTGTAGCCGGCTTGCTTGACGGCGATCACGACATCGGCCGGCACGTCGCCGCTGGTGGTCACGACGGTGTGGACGAAGGTGGCCAGCGCATCGATGCGGGCGTCGCCGCTGCCGCCGCCGTGACGCACCGCCTGGATCGCATCGGCGCTCAGGCCGGCCTTGCCGCCCATCAGCGAGTGCGCGGCCAGGCAATACTGACATTCGGCTTCCTGGCTGACGGCCAGCTTCACCACTTCGATTTCCTTGGCGCTCAGGCTGGATTTGCGCAGCGCGCCGTCCAGGTTCAGCGCCGCCTCCAGCGCCACCGGGCTGTTGCTGCCGATGGTGGCGTAGGCGTTGGGCACTTTGCCGAGCGCGCCCTTGATGGCGCTGAACAATTGGGCGGTGTGGCCGGTGGCTTCCGCAACAGGTTGGGTGAACAAGCGGGTCATGATGTTTCCTTTCAAAGTCGGTTGGTATGGAACACAGTTTAGGCCGGCGACCTGTAATTGCTAATGCCGGATATGCTCTATAATTTGCTCATTAGTCTCAAAACTCGAATCAGCAACTATGGACGCACTCAGCCAACTGCTCACCCTGTACCCGATGCGCACCGCGCTGGACGTGCGCTGCCACTTCGGCGCGCCGTGGGTGCTCGACCATCCGGGCACCGCCAGCGGCGTCGCGCCGTATCACCTGATCGTGCGCGGCGAGGCGCAGGTCGGCGGGCAGGCGCTGCAAGCGGGCGACATCGTGGTCTTTCCGCACGGCGCCGCGCACCGGCTGTACCTTGGCGATCCGGCCGCCGCCTCGTCGATGCGCGACTTGCCAGGCGGCCTGCTGGAACTGAAAGGCAACGATGGCGACGGCCCGCCGACCGACATCCTGTGCGGCGAGTTCCGCTTCGACACCGACGACAGCCTGCTGACCGCGCTGCCGCCGATGCTGGTGGTGCGCAGCGCCGGCCGCGCCGACGCCACCGGCCTGCGCAACCTGATCGACATATTGCAGATGGAGGCGGAGACGCCGCGCGCGGGGTCGGAGGCGATCGTGCGGCAACTGGCGTCGGCGCTGTTCGCGCTGCTGATCCGCTGCTGGCTGGAGCAGTCGATGACGGTGCCGGGATTGTTCGCGGTGATGGCGGAGCGCCGCCTGCAAGCGGCCCTGCTGGGCATGCTGTCCGCGCCGCAGCGGCCGTGGACGCTGGAGGATCTGGCGCAGGCCTGCCATATGTCGCGCGCCACGTTCGCGCGGCTGTTCACCAAGGCGGCCGGCGCGACGCCGGCTGCGGTGCTGACGCAACTGCGGATGACGCGCGCGGCGCGTTTGCTCGACACCGGCAAGCAGGCCGGCGACGTGGCGGAATCGGTGGGCTATCAGTCGGAGGCGGCGTTCAACCGGGCCTTCAAGCGTCAGTACGGGGTGGGGCCGGGCGCATACCGGCGGCGGGGGCCAGAATAAGCAGGTCGGATTCGGCGATGGCCACGCAGGGCAGGATGTAGCCTTCGCGCTTTTCGTCCAGGCTCAGGCCGGGCCATTCGATCTTGTAGCGCACCGTGCCGCCGCGCATCATGCAGATGCAGGTGCGGCAGGTGCCGTTGCGGCAGGAACTGGGCAGGCGGATGCCGGCCTGCTCGGCCGACTCCAGCACGGTCGCCGGCGCTTCGGCCTCGAAACTCCACCCCTTGTTTTCCAGCGTTACCGTGTAGCTCATGTCGTCAATCAGGTTTGAAATTCTGCCCCAGCGACATCGGTTTGTTCAACAAGATCGTCTGCGGATTGCGACAGATTATCACCAACACCACGATCGTGGCGACATACGGCAGCATCGACAGGAACTCCGACGGAATCGCCAGCCCCATGCCCTGGCCGTGGAACTGCAACACCGTCACGCCGCCGAACAGATAGGCGCCGACCAGCACCCCGCGCGGCTTCCACGTCGCGAACACCACCTGCGCCAGCGCGATCCAGCCGCGTCCCGCCGTCATGCCCTCGACCCACATCGGCGTCAGCGCCAGCGACAGATAGGCGCCGCCCAGGCCCGCCAGCGCGCCGCCGAACAGCACCGTGCCGTAACGCAGTCCGATCACCGGGAAGCCGATCGCATGCGCGCTGTGCGGCGACTCGCCGACCGCGCGGATCACCAGTCCCAATCGGGTGCGCGCCAGCATCCAGCCGATCGCCACCACCAGCAGCACCGACGCGTACACCATCGCATCGAAGCGGAACAGCAGCGGCCCGACGAACGGAATCTCCGACAGCAGCGGGAAGCTCAGTTGCGGCATGCGCTCCACCGTCTGGCCGACGAAGCCGCGCCCCATGAAGGCCGAGACGCCGATGCCGAACAAGGTCAGCGCCAGGCCGGTGGCGACCTGGTTGGTCTGCAGCGTCAGCACCAGGAAGCCGAAGATCAGCGACATCAGCATGCCGGCCGCCATCGCCGCGATCAGCCCCAGCCACATCTGCCCGGTGCCCAGCGTGACGCCGAAGCCGACCACCGCGCCGACCAGCATCATGCCCTCCATGCCGAGATTGAGCACGCCGGAGCGCTCGGTCACCAGCTCGCCCATCGAAGCCACCACCAGCGGCGTCGCGGCGCCGGCGGTGCTGGCGAGGAAGGCGATCAACAATTCAGTGGTCATCATGCGCTTGCTCCTACGGGGATGGCGCGCTTGCGCGGCTTCAGGCGGTAGTGGATAAACAAATCGGCGGCCAGCAGGTAGAACAGCAGCAGCCCCTGGAACATGCCGGTGATCGCCGACGGCACCTGCAACTCGATCTGCGCGGTCTCGCCGCCGATGTACAGCAGCGACATCAGCACCGCCGACAGCACCACGCCCAGCGGATGCAGCCGCCCGACATAGGCGACGATGATGGCGGCGAAGCCGTAGCCGGTCGACACCGACGGCTGCATCTGCCCCAGCGGCCCGGCCACTTCGCCGACGCCGGCGATGCCGGCCAGCGCGCCGCTGACCATGAAGGCCAGCCACACATTGCGCGGCTCGCTGAAGCCGGCGTACAGCGCGGCCGCCGGCGCCATGCCGCTGACCTGCATGCGGTAGCCGGCGAAGGTGTGCTTGCAAAAGAACCACGCCGCCAGCGCCACCAGCAGCGACAAGGGGAAGGCGGCGTTGACGCGCAGGTTCTCCACCAGCAGCGGCAAGGTGGCCGACTCGCTGAACATCTTCGATTGCGGGAAGTTGAAGCCGGCCGGATCGCGCATCGGCCCGTGCACCAGATAGCTGAGCAGGTGATACGCCACATACACCAGCATCAGGCTGACCAGGATCTCGCTGGTGTTGAAGCGCGTGCGCAGCAGCGCCGGGATCGCCGCCCACAGCATGCCGCCGATGGCGCCGGCCAGCAGCATCAAGGGCAGCACCCACCACGCCTGCACCTCGTCGAAGTACAAGGCGACGGCGCCGCCGGCGATCGCGCCGACGGTCAGCTGGCCGTCGGCGCCGATGTTGTTGACGTTGGCGCGGAAGCCGATCGCCAGGCCGACGCCGCACAGGATCAGCGGCGTCGCCTTCAGCAGCAGCTCGCCGACGCCGTACAGCGTGGTCCACGGCTTGATGAAGTAGACGTGGAACGCGTGCAGCGGCTCCTGGCCCAGAAAGAAGAACAGCACGGAGCCGGTCAGCAGCATGGCCAGCGCCGCGATCAGCGGCGACGCCAGCATCATGCGGCGCGAGGGTTCGGGACGTCGTTCAAGCCGCGACATGTTCTGCTCCTTGGTGGTCGAAATCGCCGCTCATCCACACGCCGATCTGGTTGATGCTGGTGCCGGCCGCCGGCACCGCGTTCGACAGGCGCCCGTCCGCCAGCACGGCGATGCGGTCGCTCATCATGAACAATTCGTCCAGCTCCTCCGACAGCACCAGCACCGCCACGCCCTGGTCGCGCATGTCGATGATGGCCTGGCGGATCTGCATCGCGGCGCCGATGTCGACACCCCACGTCGGCTGCGCGAAGATCATCACCTTCGGCGCCAGCGCGATCTCGCGGCCGACGATGAATTTCTGCAGATTGCCGCCGGAGAGCGAGGCCGCGGCCGACTGCTCGCCGCCGCACTTGACGTTGAAACGCTCGATCACCTTGCGTGCGAACGCGCGCACCGCGCCGCGCCGTATCAGGCCGTTGCCGACCATGCCGGTGTTGGCGGCCGGCAGATAGCCGGTCAGCAGCGCGTTGTCCGCCAGCGACAGGTCCGGCACCGCGCCGCGCCCGAGCCGCTCCTCCGGCACGAAGCCGAGGCCCAGCTGGCGCCGCTGCGCCGCGTTCAGCGCGCCGACGTCGCGCTGGAACAGCGTGACCGCGCCTTCGCGCGCCGCCAGCTGGCGTTCGCCGGAGATGGCCTTCAACAGCTCCTGCTGGCCGTTGCCGGAGATGCCGGCGATGCCGACGATCTCGCCGCTGCGCAGCGCCAGGCTGATGTCCTTCAGCCGCGTGCCGAAGGGATCGTCGCTTTGCACGTTCAGCTTGTCGAGCGACAGCAGCACGTCGCCCGGCGCCCGCGGCCGGTGCACGCACACCGGCAGTTCGCGGCCGATCATCAGTTCCGCCAGCGACTTGGCGCTTTCCTGTTTCGGATTGGCGGTGCCGGAGACGCGCCCGCCGCGCAGCACCGTGGCCTTGTCGCACAGCGACTGGATCTCGTCGAGCTTGTGGCTGATATACAGGATGCTGACGCCTTCGGACGCCAGCCGCCGCAGCGACTCGAACAATTTCAGCACCGCGTCCGGCGTCAGCACCGACGTGGGTTCGTCCATGATCAGCAGGCGCGGCGACTGCAGCAGGCAGCGCACGATCTCGACCCGCTGCCGCTCGCCGACCGACATGCTGTGCACCAGCCGCTGCGGATCGAGCGGCAGGCCGTATTGCTCCGACACCTTGCGGATGCGCGGCGCCAGTTCGGCCGGCGAGATCTTCTCGTCCATCGCCAGCGCGATGTTCTCGGCCACGGTCAGCGTCTCGAACAGCGCGAAGTGCTGGAACACCATGCCGATGCCCAGCTTGCGCGCGTCGTGCGGCGAGTTGATATGGACCTGCTTCCCTTCCCACATCACCTGGCCCTCGTCCGGCTTGACCACGCCGTAGATGATCTTCATCAGCGTGCTCTTGCCGGCGCCGTTCTCGCCCAGCACCGCGTGGATTTCGCCGGGCATGACGGTCAGGTTGACGCCGGCGTTGGCCACCACCGACGGATAGATCTTGGAGACACCGAGCATCTGCAAGCGAGGTTGGTTCATCGATGCAATCCTTAATCGTATACAAATTGGATAGCAAAACACACGCAAGTTATGTGCCACTACCACGCGATGGGAGACGCGCCGTTTTGGGCGCCACCACGCACCAAAGATGACACGAACGCTCACCAAACACGTGCGGATCGCCCGATTATGAGGACAAAACAAAGTGGTTTCGTACACAATCATTGTGTACAAGCGTTAGCACACTTCCTGCTTAGAGTAGACAGCACCACTCAACTGGAGAACCCGAACAATGCCATCCACTGGTCCTGCGCGCCCACAAGGCAAGCGCAAATCCACTAGCAAAGCGGAACCCGCCGCGCTGCCCGGCGCCCCGCTGAAACGCGGCACCACCGCCGTCGACCTGCGCATCTACCGCGCCGTGGTCAACGCCGTCATGAGCCACCGCCTGCCGCCCGGCACCCACCTGGGCGAGGCCGATTTCTGCGAGCTGTATCAGGTCAGCCGCACCACCGTGCGCAAGGCGCTGCAGCGGCTCGCGCACGATCACATCATCGAGCTGCGGCCCAATCGCGGCGCGGTCATCGCCTCGCCCACGCCCGAGGAGGCGCGCGATATCTTCGCCGCGCGGCGCGCGCTGGAACGCGAGATCGTGCCGCTGGTGATCCGCAACGCCAGCCCCGCTTCGCTGCGGCAGATCCGCGCCGCGCTGGAGGCCGAGGACGAGGCGCGCCGCACCGGCGACCGCGCCGGCTGGATACGCCTGGGCGGCGAGTTCCACCTGCTGCTGGCGCAGCTGGCCGGCAACCACGTGCTGCTGCGCTTCATGTCGGAGCTGGTGTCGCGCTGCTCGCTGATCATCGCGCTGTATGAGACGCCCGGTTCCGCCATGTGCGAGAACGACGAGCACCAGGACCTGGCGACGCTGATCGAAACCGGCAAGGTGAACGAGGCCACGCATCTGATCGAACACCACCTGCTGGAGATCGAAGGCCGGCTGCGTCTGGGCGAGCAGGACAAGAAAGTTAACCTGGCTGAAGCTTTGTCCGGCTTTTGAAATGTGGCCCGGTAATTGCTAGAGATGTTGAGGGAATTGAATCCAATCGATCAAGCAGATTGGATACAAAAGAAGTTCTTTCATACCGCTTACCAACTGACTGGAGTTCGCTTATGTCGCATCTTGTACGCAATACCGCCGCCCTCGCCGTTCTCGCCTGCTGCGCCTGCGCCGCGCAGGCCGCCGACTGGAGCGACACTTCGCTCAGCTACCGCTACGGCACCAAGTTCGCCGAGCCGTTCAACGACAACGACATCACCAAGAACATCGTCAACCTGAGCCACGTCTCCGGCTACAAGTACGGCAAGAACTTCTTCAGCGCCGACCTGCTGATGTCGTCCGACCTGGATCCGTCGGCGGCCGGCTCCAACAGCGGCGCGCACGAAGCCTATGTGCTGTACCGGAATACGCTGGACCTGGGCAAGGTCACCGGCAACAACTTCGCCTACGGCCCGGTGCGCGGCATGGGCGTCACTGTCGGCTTCGATTTCAACAGCAAGACCGACGCCGGCTACAACTCCAAGAAGCGCATGGTGGTGGCCGGCCCGACCTGGATGCTGGACGTGCCGGGCTTCCTCGATGTCAGCGTGCTGGCGATCTGGGAATCGAACGCGCCGTACAACACCTTCACCAACCAGGCCACGCCGCGTTACTCGTACAAGACCCACGCCATGCTGACCGGCGCCTGGGGCATCCCGTTCAACATCGGCATTCCGCTGTCGTTCGAAGGCTACGCCAACTTCATCACCGCCAAGGGCGACAACGAATTCGGCGGCGGCACCGCGCCGGAGACCAACATCGACATGCAGATCATGTACGACATCAGCGAAAAGATCGGCACGCCGAAGAACACCTTCAAGATCGGCATCGAATACCAGTACTGGAAAAACAAGTTCGGCAACTCCGACCACACCAACCCTGGCGCGACGGCGAGAACGCCGATGGTGCGCGCCGAATACCACTTCTAACCTCCCCGCCTACCCTTAAAGGAATAACCGTATGATGAATCGTCGCAAAGTACTGGCCCTGTCCGCACTGGCCGCCGTCCTCGCCGCATCGCCTTCGTTCGCGGCGGATCCGCTGAAGATCGGCTTCGTCTACGTCGGCCCGGTCGGCGACGCCGGCTGGACCTACGCCCACGACCAGGGCCGCCTGGCGATGGAGAAGGAACTCGGCGCCAAGGTCAAGACCACCTACGTCGAAAACGTGCCGGAAGGCGCGGACGCCGAACGCGTGATCCGCAAGCTGGTCGCCGAGGGCAACAAGCTGATTTTCACCACCTCGTTCGGCTACATGAACCCGACCGAGAAGGTCGCCAAGAGCACGCCCGGCGTGACCTTCCTGCACGCCACCGGCTTCAAGACCGGCAAGAACCTGGGCACCTACGAATCGCGTCTGTATGAAGGCGCCTACCTGAACGGCATCCTGGCCGGCAAGATGACCAAGTCCAACACGCTGGGCTTCATCGGCTCCTTCCCGGTGCCCGAGGTGATCCGCAACATCAACGCCTACACGCTGGGCGCGCAAAGCGTGAACCCGAAGATCAAGACCAAGGTGATCTGGGTGAACTCGTGGTACGACCCGGCCAAGGAACGCCAGGCCGCCGAGACGCTGGTGGCGCAAGGCGCCGACGTGATGGCGCAGAACACCGACTCGCCGGCGACGCTGCAGGTGGCGCAGGAAAAAGGCGTGTACGCCTTCGGCTGGGATTCGGACATGTCGCGCTTCGCGCCCAAGGCGCACTTGACGGCGGCCACCAACGACTGGTCCGGCTACTACAGCGAGACCGCCAAGGCGGTGATCGCCGGCACCTGGAAGACCGGCGACTATCGCGGCGGCCTGAAGGAAGGCATGGTCAAGATGTCGAAGGTGAACGCGGTGGTGCCTGCCGACGCGGTCAAGGCGTTTGAAGACAAGAAGGCGGCGCTGACCGCCGGCAGCTTCGCGCCGTTCACCGGTCCGATCAAGGACCAGGCGGGTACCGTCAAGTACGCCGCCGGCGTCGCCGTGCCGCTGAAGGACCTGCTGTCGATGAACTTCTACGTGCAGGGCGTGGAAGGCACGATTCCGAAGTAAGCATGGATCCGGTCCTGTTCAACGACTGGCATCCGGTCGCGCCGGCGTCGCACATCGCCGCCGGCGCGCTGCTCGCCACCGACCTGCTGGATACCCGCGTCGTGCTGTGGCGCGACAGCGGCGGCGCGCTGCACGCGTGGGAGGACCGCTGCCCGCACCGGGGCACGCGGCTCTCGCTGGGCGTGCTGCGCGACGACACGCTGCGCTGCGCCTATCACGGCTGGCGCTTCGGCGGCGACGGCCGCTGCCAGCACATCCCCGCGCTGCCGGCGCTGGGCGAGGCGCATCTGAAGGCGCGGGTGGCGAGCTACCAGGTGCAGGAGCTGTACGAACTGGCGTGGGTCTGCCTCGGCACGCCCGGCGACAACGCGCCGCCGCGCTTCCCCGAATTCGCCGACCCGGCGCTGCGCAAAGTCTGGTGCGGCCACTACGACGTGCAAAGCAGCGCGCCGCGCATCGTCGAGAACTTCCTCGACATGGCGCACTTCGCCTTCGTCCACGAAGGCATCCTCGGCGAGCAGCAGCACGCCGCCATCCCCGATTACATGGTCGAGAACTTCGACGACGCCGAATACGGCGCCGGCGTCCGGGCCAGTCGATGCCGCGCGTGGCAACCGCAGGCCAGCCAGGCCGCCACCGCCGGCGGCGACATCGACTACACCTACCGCGTGGTGCGGCCGCTGACCGCGATCCTGACCAAGCAGGCGCCGGGCGCGCTGCGCGAAGCGATCGCGCTGCTGCTGCAACCGTTGACGGAGACCAGCACCCGCGTGCGCATCATCCTGGCGCTGGACGATTTCAACGCCAGCGACGACGCGCTGCGCGCCTTCCAGGACACCATCTTCCTGCAAGACCAGCCGATCCTGGAAAGCCAGCACCCGGCGCGCCTGCCGCTGACCCCGGGCGCCGAAGTGTCGGTGGCCTGCGACCGCATGTCGCTGGCCTACCGCGCCTACCTGAAGCAACAGAACCTGCACTATGGAGTCATCCGATGAATACCGCAACGCAGCAAGACCATGAATTCCTGACCCGCGTGCTGGCCCTGGCGCAGCGCTCGCGCGACGAGGGCCACCATCCGTTCGCCGCGATGGTGGTGGCGGCCGACGGCGCCGTGCTGGCCGAGGCGATGAACGCCTCCAGCAGCGACCGCACCGCGCACGCGGAAATGAACGCGCTGCGCCAGGCGTCGCAGCGTTACAGCCCGGAACAGCTGGCCGGCGCCACGCTGTACGCCAACGCCGAGCCGTGCGCCATGTGCGCCGGCGGCACGTATTGGAGCGGCGTGGGGCGGGTGGTGTATGCGATGTCCGAGGCCAGCCTGCTGCGGCTGACCGGCAGCGACCCGGAAAACCCGACGCTGTCGCTGCCCTGCCGCGAGGTGTTCGCGCGCGGCCAGCGTCCGACCGAGGTGGTCGGACCGCTGCGCGAGGACGAGGCGCGCCTGGCCCACGCGGGCTTTTGGCGGAAATAGAAAGGTTCCATGGCCGGATGACGTTTCCGGGCGACACAAGGCGCCATCCGCAGCGAATGGATTTGATTAATTCCCCCAATAGGATCAAAGTAGGCGCATAAAGCCGTGCATCGGGCTCAAGAGCGATGCGGGGGAGACAAAACATGAAGTTTTTAGCAATCCTGGCCGCCGCCATGGCCATGCTCATGGCCATCAGCAACGCCGGCGCGCAAACGCCGCAGCCTGAAGCGGCCACGCCGGCATCGATCCGTTCCGCGCCCGCCAATCCCGACGCCGACGTCCCGCCGGCGTTGCGGCGTCCGCTACGCGACGCCTCGTCCGGCCCGATCCTGCTGCGCTACCAGGCGATGCAAAAACTCAAGAGGCGCTTCGACGAGGCCGACACCGACGGCAACGGCGCGCTCAACCGCGACGAGGCGCGCAAGGCCGGCCTGGGCTTCATCGACAAGAATTTCGACCACATCGACACTGCCCAGCGCGGCAACGTCAATTTCGAAGACCTGAAGGCCTGGATCATCCAGCGCCGCGAAGAGGCCCGCTCGCGCTAAGTTGCGCTACAACGGCGGCGCGTCGCGGCGCGGCAACGCCAGGATGAAGGTCGAGCCCGCGCCCGGCGCGCTGCGCAGCGTCAGGCTGCCCTCGTGCACTTCGGCCAATTCACGCGAGATGTACAAACCCAGCCCCAGCCCCGACGGCACCTCGTTGCCGACCCCGCGCTCGTACGGCTCGAAGATCTTCTCCTGCTGCTCCGGGGCGATGCCCGGACCATGGTCGCGCACCTCGATGCGGGCCCACTCCTGCTCCACCACCAGCGCCACCTCGACCGGCTGCTGGCCGCCGTAGCGCAGCGCGTTGGTCAGCAGGTTGACCACGATCTGTTCGATGCGGAACTCGTCCCACCAGCCGCTGACCGGCGTTGCCGCCTCCAGCGTCAACGTGCAGCCGGCGGTGATCGCCTGCGGCGTCAAATCGTGCACCAGCCGCCGCAGCAGGCCGGACAGCTCGACCCAGCCCGGCCGCAGCGACAGCTTGCCGCTGCGGATGCGCGACACGTCCAGCATGTCGTCGATCAGCCGGATGATGCTCTGGATCTGGCGGTCGTCGCGCGCCACCATGCGCTGCAACTGCTCGGCGCCGAAGGCCGCCATGTTGCCGCGCTCCAACTGCATCTTGCGCAGCTGGGTTTCCAGGTACAGCGTGTTGAGCGGCGTGCGCATCTCGTGCGACACCATCGACATGAATTCGTCGCGCATCGTCAGCGCGCGCTGCAACTGCACCTGCGCCGCGTTCAGCTCGGCCAGCGTGGCCTCCTGCTGCTGGCGCGCCAGCTCCAGCGCCTCGACCTGGCGCCGGGTCGCCTCGCGCTGCTCGTACAGCGCCACGAACACCTGCACCTTGCCCTTGACCGCGCGCGCGTCGAGCGGCTTGTACAGCACGTCGACCGCGCCCGCCTCGTAGCCCTTGAACGAGTAATTCAGCTCCTTGCCGGCCGCCGTGACGAACACGATCGGAATCTGCCGCGTCTTCTCGGTGCCGCGCATCAGCTCGGCCAGCTCGAAGCCGTCCATGCCCGGCATCTGCACGTCGAGGAAGGCCATGGCGAAGTCGTGTTGCAGCAGCAAGGCCAGCGCCTCCTCGCCGGAACCGGCCGCGAACACCTGGCGCCCGTCGCCGCGGATCACGGCGTTGAGCGCTTGCAGGTTTTCCGGCAGATCGTCGACGATCAGCAGTTTGGTGGGGGACGCGACGTGCATTAAATATTCTCCAACATCAACAGCAATGTATGTATGTCATCCAGCGGCAGGACCAGGTCGGGCGCGCGCAGCTTGATCGCCTCGTTCGGCATGGTGGCCACCTCCGCCTCCTGCGGATCCTGCACCACGGTCAGCCCGCCGGCCGCGCCGATCGCCGCCATGCCGGCCGCGCCGTCGTTGTTGGCGCCGGTCAACAGGATGCCCAGCAGCCGGGGGCCGTAGGCGTCGGCCGCCGATTCCATCAGGTAGTCGATCGACGGCCGGGCGAAGTGCAGCGGCGCCTCGCAGCTGAGCGAAAAACTGCGGTCCTGCTCGACAGACAAATGGTAGCCGGAACCGGCGAAATACAGCGTTCCGGACGATACCGGCTCCTTGTCGGCCGCTTCGCGCACCGGCATCTGCATCCGCTGCTGGAACACGTCGGCCAGCTGGCTGCGGCGGTTCTCCGGCAGGTGCAGCAGCGCCACCACCGGGCGGCCGTAGCCGGCCGGCAAACCGGGCAGCAGTTTCAGCAGCGCGCCGACGCCGCCGGCGGACGCGCCGATCACCACCGCCTCGATGCTGCGGCCGGTCAGCGCCGCCCTGATCTGTTCGCGGTTCATGGTCAGCGCTTGCGGAACAGGCGTTCGCGCTTCATCACCGGCTCGAAGCTGGGCGCGTAGGCGGAAAAGTCGATGCTCTCCTTGCTGCCCAGGCCGAGGAAGCCGCGATGGCACAGCGATTCGTGGAACAGGCCGAAGGCGCGCTCCTGCAGCTTCTTCTTGAAGTAGATCATCACGTTGCGGCAGCTGATCAGATGCGTCTCGGCGAACACCGCGTCGGTGGCCAGACTGTGGTCGGCGAAGGTGACGTTGTCGCACAGCGAGCTGTCGAACAGCGCGGCGTTGTAGGCCGCCGTGTAGTAGTCGGAAAAACTGCGGGTGCCGCCGGCCAGCTGGTAGTTCTCGGTGTACTCGCGCATCGCGTCCAGCGGGAACACGCCCTTGCGCGCCTTCTCCAGCGATTGCGGGTTGATGTCGGTGGCGTAGATCATGCTGCGTTCCAGCAGGCCCTCCTCGCGCAGCAGGATCGCCATCGACACCACTTCCTCGCCGGTGCTGCAACCGGCGATCCAGATCTTCAGCGACGGGTAGGTGCGCAGCACCGGCATCACCTGCTCGCGCAGCGCCTTGAAATAGGTCGGATCGCGGAACATCGACGTCACCGGAATCGTCAGATACTGCAGCAGCTGGCTGAAGGCGGCCGGCTCGTGCATGATGCGCGCCTGCAGGCCCGAAATGCTGTCGCACTCCATCTCGTGCAGCGCGTGCAGCACGCGGCGCTTTTGCGAGGCGCCGGTGTAGTCGCGGAAATCGTAGCTGTACTTCAGGTAGATGGCCTCGACCAGCATCTTCAGCTCGATATCGGTGTCGCTGTTCTGCATGCTAGCTCCGTTCACCGTTCGGCATCCACACCCGCAGCAGCGAGTACAGGCGCGACAGATCGATCGGCTTGGCCAGGTAGTCGCTGGCGCCGGCGGCCAGGCATTGTTCCTGGTCGTCCTTCATCGCCTTGGCGGTGATGGCGATGATCGGCAGGCGCGGGAAGCGCGGGTCGGCGCGGATGCGGCGGGTCGCCTCCAGGCCGTCCATGCCCGGCATCATCACGTCCATCAGCACCAGGTCGATGTCGGCCACGCTGTCGAGTTTTTCCAGCGCCTCGAAGCCGTTGCGGCCCACCTCCACCAGCACGCCCTTCTGCTCCAGCGCGCTGGTCAGCGCGAAGATGTTGCGCACGTCGTCGTCCACCAGCAGGATGCGGCGGCCTTCGAACACGCGGTCGCGCGAGCGCACCGTCTTCAGCATCTTCTGGCGTTCGCTCGACAGGTCGGCTTCGACCTTGTGCAGGAACAGCGTCACTTCGTCCAGCAGGCGCTCCGGCGAACGCGCGCCCTTGATGATGATCGAGCGCGAATACTTGTGCAGGTCGGCCTCTTCGGCGCGCGACAGGTTGCGGCCGGTGTAGACGATCACCGGCGGGAACGCCGCCAGCGATTCGCCGGCCATGCGTTGCAGCAGCTCGTTGCCCTGCATGTCAGGCAGCTTCAGGTCGATGATCATGCAATCGTAGATGGTGGTGCGCAGCAGCGTCAGCGCCTCCTCGCCGCTGCCGACCGCGACGATCTCGACGTCGTTGTCGGAGATCAGCTGCACCACGCTGTCGCGCTGGCGGTCGTCGTCCTCGACCAGCAGCACGCGCTTGATCTTCTGCGTCAGCTTGCCCTCGATGCGGCGGAACACTTCCATCAGCTGTTCGCGCGTAGTCGGCTTCAGCGCGAAGCCGATCGCGCCCAGGTGCAGCGCGGCCTCGCCGTTGTCGGTGCCGGACAGCACGTGCACCGGGATGTGGCGGGTGGAGGCGTCGTCCTTCAGCAATTGCAGCACCGACAGGCCGGAGCGGTCCGGCAGGCGGATGTCGAGCAGCACCGCGTGGGGACGGTATTCGCGCGCCAGCGCCAGCCCTTCGTCGGCGTCGAACGCGACCAGGCAGCGGTATTGTTTTTCATGCGCCAGCTCGTACAGGATGCGGGCGAAGGCGGCGTCGTCCTCGACCACCAGCACCAGCCGGGTGGCCGGACCGGCGTCGGTGCCGACCAGGTCGCGGTCGTCGGAGAAGGCGCGCACGCGCGGCGAGGTCGGCGCCGGGACCGGGACCGGCGCCGGGTTGGGCGTCGGCAGCGCGTGCAAGGGGCTGAACGGCGCGCCGCCGCCGGCCGGGGTGTAGGCGGGCGCGCTGGTGCCGGCCTCGCGCGGGCCGGGCGCCGGCGCGGTCCACGCCAGCGGCAGGGTCAGCGTGAAGCAGCTGCCCTTGCCCGGTTCGCTGCTCAGGCTGATGGCGCCGCCCAGCAACTGCGCCAGGTCGCGCGAGATCGACAGGCCCAGGCCGGTGCCGCCGTACTTGCGGCTGGTGGTGCCGTCGGCTTGCTGGAAGGCGTTGAAGATGCCCTGCTGGTCTTCCGGCCGGATGCCGATGCCGGTGTCCTGCACCGAGAAGCTGACGCCGCCGGTGCCGGCGGCGTGCGCGGTCAGCACGATCCGGCCGTTGCTGGTGAACTTGAGCGCGTTCGACAGCAGGTTCTTGAGGATCTGCTCCAGGCGCTGGCGGTCGCTGACCATGTGCGGCGCCAGGTCGTCGGCGATCTCGACACTGAAGGCCAGCTTCTTTTGCATCGCCAGCGGCTCGAACACCATCGCCATGCCTTCGACCACGTGGCGCAGCGACAGCTGCTCCGGCACCAGGTCCAGCTTGCCCGCCTCGACCTTGGAGATGTCGAGGATGTCGTTGATCAGGTTCAGCAGGTCGTTGCCGGCGGCGTAGATGGTGTTGGCGAAGCGCACCTGCTCGTCGTTCAGGTTGCCGGGCGCGTTTTCCGACAGCAGCTTGGCCAGGATCAGCGAGCTGTTGAGCGGGGTGCGCAGCTCGTGCGACATATTCGCCAGGAATTGCGATTTGTATTGGCTGGCGCGCTCCAGCTGGTCGGCGCGTTCCTCCAGGTCCTGCTGCGCCTTGCCCAGCGCGGCGTTCTTCTGGTCCAGCGCGTTGCCCTGTTCGGCCAGCTGTTCGTTGGTCTGCTCCAGTTCGGCCTTCTGGTTCTCCAGGCTGGCCTGGGATTCCTCCAGCACCCGCGACTGTTCCTCCAGTTCCTCGTTGGCGGTGCGCAGTTCCTCCTGCTGCACCTGGAGTTCCTCGTTGAGCTGCTGGGTCTCGGCCAGCACTTCCTGCAAGCGCTGGCGCGAGCCGCTGGCGTCGATGGCGTTGCCGATGTTGCCCTTCACCAGCGTCAGGAACTCAACGTCGCGCTGCGCGATCGGGCGCAGCAGGCCCAGTTCGATCACGCCGTTGATCTCGCCGTCGTTGTCGACCGGCGACAGGATCACGCTGACCGGCGAACCGGCGCCGAGGCCGGAGGCGACCTGGATGAAATCGGCCGGCACGCGGTCGAGGCGGATCACGCGCTTCTCCAGCGCGGCCTGGGCCACCAGGCTTTCGGACGGCTTGAGCTGCTGGTCGCGCTGCTCCCATTCGGCGCTGAAGCCGTAGGAGGCGACGCGGGTGAAGCTGCCGTCGGGATTGCGCAGGTACAGCGCGCCGACCACCACGTCCATGTAGCGCGCCATGAATTGCAGCAGCGACGACGACAGGCGCGGCAGCGCCATCTGGCCGATGCCCTGCTGCGCCAGCTCGCTCTGGCCGGTGCGCAGCCAGGCTTGCTGCGCCAGGATCTCGGCGTGTTCGGTGTGTTGGCGCAGCACCTTGTTAAAGATGCCGGACAGGCCCAGCAGCTCGCGCCGGCCGAACCAGGCCAGGATCGCGCCCACGCCCAGCGTCAGCACCAGATAGATCACCGCCACCCAGATGGTGACGCTGCGGGCGTCGGCGGTGCGCTCCTGGCGGATGCGGTTTTCGTAGTTGACGAAGGCGTCGAGCTGGCGGCGGATCTCGTCGAACTGGGTCTTGCCGCGCCCGGTCTTGACCGGACCGGTGACGTCGCCGCCGGCGCCGCGCAGCTTGATCATGTCCTGCGCGTACTGGTCCCACTGCTGTTGCTGGGCCAGGATATTGCGCAGCCGGCCGACCTGCAGCGGGCTGTCCTCGACCAGCTTGGCCAGCGAATTGATGCCGGACACCACTTTCGGCTTGGCCAGCACATACGGTTCCAGGAAGTTTTCATCGCCGGCCAGCATATAGCCGCGCATGCCGGTTTCCATGTCGACCATCTGCTTGCCGATCTCGTTGGCGCTGCCGATCACCCGTTCGCTGTGCTCGACCCAGTTCATGGTCGTGATCAAATAAGCAAGCAAAACCACGAACACGCCCGCGCTGACCACCCCGGCGGCCAGCGGCAAAGTGATGTTGCGCAACAAAATGCGGCGGAAACCGCTGTCATCCATCGACGATTGTAGAGGCATGGTCCGGGCCAAGGTAACTTAAGAAGCAAGAAGTTTAGCCTAAATACAAGCCATGCAAGTCACCTAACTCAATCGTGCGTACAGGAAATAACATTTCCGCTATGCGGCCGCGCCCCAGACCACGCCATCGGCGCGCACCGTGGTGCGGTTGAGGATGCGGCGCTGGCCTGGACTGATCGGGGTGGCCTTGTGGGCGACGTGCAGATTGTCGGCCACCACGACGTCGCCGGCCAGCCACTGATGGCGGTAAGTCGCGCCCGGCCGCGAATAGTGCCGCTCCACCGCCTGCATCAGCGCCTGCGAATGCTGCGGCGAATGGCCCAGCACGCCGGCGGTCAGGCCCAGGTTCAGGTACAGCGCCGGGACGCCGGTCATCGGGTGCCTGAGCATCAGCGGGTGTACCACGCCGTTGCGGTGCGCCGTGTTCAGGCCGGCGAATTCCTGCTGGATCTCCGGCTCCAGCTCGGACCAGGCCCGTTGCAGATCGGTGAACAGCGTGTCGCCGCCCTGCTCCGACCGCGCCACCGAGTACCAGAAACTGATCGGCGTCGGATCTTCACGGAAGGAACCGTCCGAGTGCCAGTAGCGGCCGACCTCGACGTGGCCATCCTCCGGCCGGCTGGCGACGCGAAAGATTTCCGGCATGCCGTCGATCTGGCCGCGCATGGTCGGGAAGGTCTCCAGGCTGCCGAACAGCCGGGTCGCGGCGACCTGTTCCTGCGGCGTCAGCGACTGGTCGCGAATGACCAGCAGGCCGTGTTCCAGCAGCGCGGCGCGCAGCTGTTCGGTGACGGCGGGGTCGGCCCGGCGCAAGTCCAGGCCATCGATGGAGACGCCGAAACCGGCGGGGAGCGGGGTGATATGCATACAGCCTCCTGGGATTGGGTATGAAATCACTATAATCCCGCCTTCTTACGCTGATAATATAAGCAGATTCGCATTCACCTTTGCGCAGGACGCAAAACATGGACAGATTCGCCGAACTGAAAGCGTTTAGCCTGGTCGCCAGCAACGGCGGCTTTTCCGCCGCTGCGCGCCAGTTGGGCATGGCCACCTCGTCGGTGACGCGCCTGGTCGACGCGCTGGAGCTGCGCCTCGGCACGCCGCTGCTGAACCGCTCGACGCGCAGCGTCACGCTGACCGACAGCGGACGCGGCTACCTCGAGCACGCGACGCAAATCCTGGCCTCGCTGGACGAAGCCGACGACGCCGCGTCCGGCGGCAATACCGAGCCGGGCGGCGTGCTGCGCATCAGCGCGCCGGTTACGCTGGCGATCCGCTACATCGCGCCGCTACTGCCGGAGCTGGCGCGGCGCTATCCCAAGCTATCGCTGGACCTGCGCCTCAGCGACGCGCTGAGCAATATGGTCGATGAAGCGATCGACGTCGCCATCCGCATCGGCAGCCCGGAGCAGCAACCCAACCTGATCGCGCGCAAGCTGGCCGACCACCGGCGCCACATCTGCGCCAGCCCCGCGTATCTGGCGCGGCACGGCGCGCCGCAAACGCCGGAGCAACTGGTCGGGCACAACTGCCTGCTGTTTTCCTACGGCGCGGCGCGCCACAGCTGGCGGCTGCGCGACGCCGAACAGGCGCGGGAAATCGAAGTGCGCGGCACGCTGCAAGTGAACAATTCGGAGATGTTGCGTCAGGCCGCGCTGGGCGGCCTCGGCCTGGCGCTGCTGCCGGGCTGGCTGGTGCAACAGGATCTGGAGGCCGGCACGCTGCTGCCGGTGCTGGACCGCTATCAGGCCAATCCGGGGGAGATGGATGTGGGCATCTACGCGGTGTACGCCGCCAGCAGGCGCGGCTCGGCGAAGATCAAAGCCTTCACCGACCTGCTGGCGGAGGCGCTCGGCTGACACCGGGCGCCTCCGGGCACCGCTTAATGCTTCTCCGCCGGCACCAGCTTGCGGATCCTGGCCACCTGGCCGGCGTCCGCCGCCGAGGCCTGGTTGCCCCAGCTCTGGCGCACGAAGGTCACCAGCTGCGCCGCTTCCTCGTCCGACAGGCGCCAGGCGAAGCCCGGCATGCCGAGGTTGGACGGCGCCGCCTTGGTCGACGGCAGCGAGCTGCCTTCCAGCACCAGGCGGATCAGCGAAGTCGGATCATCCGACAGCACACTCGGATTGCCCGCCAGCGCCGGGAACACCGGGCCGTTGGAATGCGCGTCGCTGCGATGGCAGGCGGCGCAATTGTCGAGATACAGCTGCGCGCCGCGCCCCTCCTCATGCCCGGCCTTCAGCGCCTTGGCGGTGACGTCGCTGGCCGCGTAGCGCGACTTCTCGGCCGCGCCCGGCGTCAGCGACTTCAGGTAGGCCGCCATGGCCTTCAGGTCGTCCGGCGTCATCTCCTGGGTGCTGTGCTTGACCACGTCGGCCATCGGACTGCCGACCACCGCCGAATGCGCATTGCGCGCCTTGCTCAGCGTATCGACGATGTCCTGCTCCGACCATCGGCCCAAACCGCCCGCCGGATCGCCGCGCAGATTGACCGCCAGCCAGCCGTCGATCACCGCGCCGCCGGCCAGGAAGGCCGGATGCGACTCATCCTGCGCCAGCTCCTGCATGGTGGCCGCACGCGGCGTATGGCAGGCGCCGCAGTGGCCGAGGCCCTGCACCAGGTAGGCGCCGCGCGCCAGCGCTTCGCTCTGGTACTTGCTCAGCACCAGCGGCTCGACCGGCGGCGCGTAGGTCTTGCGCCAGATCGCCAGCGGCCAGTTCAGCGACAGCGGCCACTTGATGTCGCTGCCGCGATCGGCCTGCGCCACCGGCGCCACGCCGTGCATGAAGTAGGCGTACAGCGCGCGCAGATCCTGGTCGGTGATCTTGGCGTAGGACGGGTACGGCATCGCCGGATACAGCGTGTCGCCGTTCTTGCGGATGCCGTGCCGCACCGCGCGGTCGAAGTCGTTCAGGCTGTAGTTGCCGATGCCGGTCGCCTTGTCCGGCGTGATGTTCGAGCTGTACAGCGCGCCGACCGGGGTCGCCATCGACAGGCCGCCGGCGAACGGCTTAGCGTCGGGACCGCCCGCCGTGTGGCAGGCGATGCAGTCGGAGGCGGTGGCGATGTAGCGGCCCTGCTCGATCAGCTGCGCGCTCGGCGCGGCCAGGCCCAGTTCGCCGGGGCCGATGTCGCGCGTGGCGGTGGCTTGCGCCGCGTAGGTATAGGCCAGCGTCACGCCCAGCGCGGCCAGGCCGGCGACGATCAACAATCCTTTTTTAGCTTTGTTCATGTGCGCTCCTTAAGCCTGGACCAGCGGGCCGGGGTTCTTCAAATACAGCTCGCGGATGGCCTTGGCGGTCCAGTAGGTCAGCGCGCCCACCATGCCGGTCGGGTTGTAGCCGTTGTTCTGCGGGAAGGCGTTGGCGCCTGGCGCGAACACGTTCGACACGTCCCACGATTGCAGGTAGCGGTTCAACGCCGAGGTCTTCGGATCGGTGCCCATGATGGCGCCGCCGCAGGTATGGGTCGACTGATACTGCGTCACGTTGTAGTGGTCGCCGTTCTTCTTGGCGTCGCCCTTGATCGCCAGCGGCGACAGCACCTTGCACATGTCGCTGGCCTTCTCGACCAGGTATTGCGAGGCCTTGATCTCGTTGTCGTGCCAGTCGAAGGTCATGCGCAGCAGCGGACGGCCGAAGGCGTCTTGGTAGGTCGGATCCAGGCTCAGGTAGGCGTCCTGGTAGGCCATGCACGAGCCCTGCACCTCGTAGTAGAACGAATGGCGGAACGCTTGCTTGACGCCCTTCTTCCAGTCGCTGCCCCAGTTCGGCACGCCCGGCGGCGTGGCGATGCCGCGCACCGGACCGCCGCCCGGCTGGCGCGCCCAGACGATGCCGCCGCCGATGAAGCCGGTCTTGGCGCTGTCGTTGCGGTTGCCGTTCAGGTCGTCGATGGTGGTGCCGCCGCCGCCGATGCCCATGAACTGGTTGGCGTGCACGGTCTCGTCGAAGAACAGCGAGACGCGGTTCAGGTTCTGGTACGAATAGTTGCGGCCGATGGTGCCGGTGTTGCTGACCGGGTCATACGGCACGCCGATGCCGGACAGCAGCAGCAGGTGCACATTGAACAGCGAGAACGCGCACAGCAGCACGATGTCGGCCGGCTGCTCGGTCTCGCGTCCTTGCGCGTCGAGGTAGGTGACGCCGGTGGCTTTCTTCTTGTCGGCGGTCAGGTTGACCTTCAGCACCTGCGCCAGCGTGCGCAGCTCGAAGCCCTTGCGGCCGCGCAGCACCGGCAGGATGCAGGCGTTGGGGCTGGCCTTGGAATAGTTCAGGCAGCCGTAGTCGCTGCAGAAGCCGCAGAAATTGCACGGTCCCATCTGGCAGCCGTACGGGTTGGTGTACGGCGCGGAGGCGTTCGAGGCCGGGATCGGATACGGGTGGTAGCCCATCTCGCGCGCCGCCTTGTAGAACAACTCGCCGCCGAGATAGTTCGGATTCGGTCCCAGCGCGAATTCGCGCGAGCGCGAGCCTTCGAACGGGTTGCCGCCCTCGACCACTTTGCCGTTGAGCACGCCGGCCTTGCCGGAGGTGCCGCACACGTATTCGAAATGGTCGAAGTGCGGTTCCAGTTCCTCATAGGTGACCGGGAAATCCTGGATCGTCATGCCTTCCGGGATGAACTTCTTGCCGTAGCGTTGCTCGACATTGCTGCGCACCTTGAAGTCTTCCGGCAGTGCGCGGAAATGGCAGCCGGACCAGTGGCTGCCGGCGCCGCCGACGCCGGTGCCCGGCTTGAACGAACCCATCTGGCGATACGGCACGGCGGTGTCGCCGCTGCCGTGGCGGATGGTCACGGTTTCCTTCGACAGCGCCTGCAGGTATTTGCGGTGCACCGAGCCTTCCAGCTCGTCGACCACGCGCGGGTAGGAGAAATCGGGTTGCGTGTCGCGGTCCGGGCCGCGTTCCAGGCACACCACGTTGAGGCCGGCGTCGGTCAATTCCTTGGCCATGATGGCGCCGGTCCAGCCCATGCCGACAATCACGGCGTCCACTTTGTTTTTTACGATAGTCATTGTTTTATCCTCTGCGTCCGGCCAGATCGACGGGGCCGATCGGATACGGTTTGTCGCGGACTTGTACCCAGTCCAGGTAATCGGCGCGCATGCCGGGATAGCCGATCATCTTCCACGAGCCCATGCCCTTGTTGCCGCCGTGCTTGGGGTCGGCGAAGTAGCCGTTGCGCACCTCGTTCAGCAAGTTGGTGAAGAACAGCTTGGCCGAAATGTCTTCCAGCTTCAGCTTGCCGCCCTCGGCCGCCTTCAGCAGTTCTTCCTGCTTCTTGGGGTCCAGCTCGGCGAAGGCCTTGCCGCCGGGCTGGCTGACGCAGTAGGCGTCCAGGTTCTTGATGCCGACGCGGATGATGTCGCGCAACCCCAGCTTGCCCTGGTAGCCGAACTCCGGCGCGGCGCTGACGAACGGCCCCTGCATGTACCAGATGTCGCCCGACGCGTACGGCGTCTGCATGTGGCGGTCGAGGAACTCCAGCACGCCCAGTTCAATCGCGCCGGGGCCGTGTTCGTCGTGCGGAATCAGGCGGTCGACGGCGGCGCCGAGGAAGCGCCATTCGGCGGCGTTGAAGAAGGCCGGGGTGTATGCCTCCGGCTTGCCTTCGGCTGCAGCGGCGTCGGCCGCGCTGGCGGACGCCGGCTGCAACGCGCGTACCGCGCCGGCCGCGCCGGCCACGCCGATGGGGATGAACACCATGCTTTTGATAATGCTCCGCCTTGACGGCGATTGTGTGTCGTCGGACATTTCTCTCTCCTTGTTTGACTGCTCAGGGTTGCCGCGCGCTGCGCGCCTCCCAGCGGTAGCCGACCCCGTAGACGGCTGAAATCGCTTCAGCCAGGCCAGCCTCTTCCAGTTTCCGGCGCAGGTTCTTCACATGCGTATCGATCGTGCGGTCGTGCACGATGCGCCGGTCCTCGTACACCCAGGTGCGCAAGTCGTCGCGCGACAGGGCCTTGCCGGGCGCGTCGCGCAGAATCTTCAGCAGGCGGAACTCCACCGGCGTCAACGCCAGCTCCTTGCCGTGGACGAAGGCGCGCAAGCCCTGCTCGTCGATCTGCAAGCCGGGCTGCGGCGTACCAGCCGGGCGGCGGCGCAGCACCGCGCGCACCCGGGCCACCACTTCGCGCGGGCTGAAGGGCTTGCAGATGTAATCGTCGGCGCCGCTGTCGAGGCCGTCGAGACGGTCCTCTTCCTGGGCGCGGGCGGTCATCATGATGATCGGGATGTCGCCGCCGGCGCGCAGCGCGCGGCACAGGGTCAGGCCGTCCATGCCGGGCAACATCCAGTCGAGCAGGATCAGGTCGACGTCGCCGGCGGCCACGGTGGACTGCACCGACAGGCCGTCGTGCTGCGCGCTGGCGCGGTAGCCGGCCGCCTTCAGGTAGCTGACCAGCAGCCGCGCCAGGCGTTGCTCGTCCTCCACCACCAGGATGTGCGGCGCGTTCACGCGTCGGCTCCCGGCAGCGGCAGCGTGATCAGCACCGTCAGGCCGCGTGGCGCGGCGCGCTCCGTGCCCGCGCCGACGTTGCGGACGGCGGCAACGGCGCCATGGCCGACGGCGCCGACCGCGCTGACGATGGCGCCATCGTCAGCGCCCTGGCCCGCGCGACCGAGCGCGCCATGGCTGGCGGCGGCGCCGGCGCGGTCGGACGCGTCGTGGTCGGCGCGATGATTGGCGCTTTGCTTGCCGTGGCTGGCGCTGATGACGCCGCCGTGCGCTTCGGCGATGCTGCGGCAGATCGCCAGGCCGAGGCCGCTGCCGCCGGTGGCGCGGCTGCGCGCGCGGTCGCCGCGCCAGAAGCGGTCGAACAGCAGCGGCAAGGCCGCGTCGGCCACGCCGGCGCCGTTGTCGGCGATGCGCAACTCGACCTGCCGTCCGCGCGCCTGCAAGCGCACCTCCAGCGCGCTCGCGCCCTCGGCGTGACGCAGCACATTGTTGAACAGATTGCGCAACAGCTGGCGCAGACGCACCGTGTCGCCCTCCACCGTCAGCGCCGCCGGGCTGTCGAGCCGCAACGCGATGCCGGCCTGCGCCAGCGGCTCGCGCCATTTGTGGGCCTCGCTGGCCAGCAAGGCCGCCAGGTCCAGCGCCTCGCGCCGGTAATCGAAAGCGCCCACCTCGGACAAGGTGATCTGGCGCATATCCTCGACCAGCCGGCTCAGGGTCGCCACCTCGTCCATCAGCAAGCTCAGACTGTTGGCGTCGGTCGGCTCGATGCCGTCCTCCATCGCCTCCAGCTGCGCCTGCAGCACCGACAGCGGCGTGCGCAATTCGTGCGAGATATCGGCCATGAAGTGCCGGCGCAACGCCTCGTTGCTCTCCAGCGTCGCGGCCATGATGTTGAAATTGCGCGCCAGCGTGCCCAGCTCGTCGCGATGACCGTGCGGCACGCGCACCCCGTAATCGCCGGCCGCGACCTTGGCGGCGGCCGCGATCAGGCGCCGCGTCGGCGCCACGAAGCTGCGCGCCAGCAGCATCGCCGCCAGCGCGGCCAGCACCAGTGTCGCCAGGCCGATGCCCAGGCTGTCACGCTGCTGCTGTAGTTGAAAGCCCTGCTCCGCCTCTTCCTGCAAGCCGCGCAACGGCGCGCCGGCCAGCGTACCGACCGCGACGCCGTCGACCACGATCGGCTGGTGACGCAAGTCCGGGCCGTCCTGCAGATTGCCGGCCAGGTGATGGCCTTGCATGTCGTACAGGCCGAGCCGGCGCGGCGCCTTGTCCGCCACCGCATAGTAGATGGAATCGCCGCCGGGACGCGCCGACGTGGCGCGCTCGCGGCCGATGGCGCCGGTATAGCGCTCCCACGCGGCGCGGTTGCCGCGGATGAAGGCCCAGTTGTTGCCGTGCTCGACGTAGGCCTGCGCGAACTCGAAGGCCATCGCCTCCATGCGGCGCGCCTCGACCTCGTTCAGATAGCCCTGGAAGCCGCGCTGGAAGCTCCAGCGCGTGCCCAGCCCGACACCCACCGCCGTCAGCACGCTGACGATCAGCAGTGAAAGGAACAGCCGCGCGGTGATACCGATTTTAACCATCAGGCCATTTAGCCACGGCCCCTCGCGCGCGGCAAGCGGCGGACGCGAAACTGCCGCGATTCTTCACCGAAACTCCACATTGTTGTGGAGTTGGCCACGCTCAGTTGCGCGGCAGGCTGACCGCGAACACCACCTGCGGTTCCTCGTAGCGGTAGGCGATCTCGCCGCCGTGCTGGTGCACGATCTGTTGCGCGATATACAAGCCCAGGCCCAGACCGCCGCGGTTGTGCACATTGCCCACCGAAGTATGCTTGAGCGGGCTGTACAGGTTGGCCACCATCTCGGCACCGATCGGCGGCGCCACGTTGCGCACCTCCAGCACCACCGTGTCGCCGCGCTCGGCCAGCGTCACCTCGATGGCCTCGCCCTGCGCGCCGTGATGGCGGGCGTTGCTGACCAGGTTGCTGACGACTTGCATCATGCGATCGCTGTCCATCATCAGCGGCAGCGCCGGCGGCAGGTCGGCGACGATGCGCAGGCCGGGGCTGGCGATGCGCGACTCGTCCAGCAAGTCCTGCAGGGCCGGCACCAGGTCGACCAGGTTTTTCTCCAGGCCGAGGCTGAGGCCGCCGTTGAGGCGGCTCATGTCCAGCACCTGGCTGATCAGCCGCTCCATGCGCCCGCTGGACGCCTGGATGCGGGTGCTCATGGTGCCGGCCGCGCCGCCGTGCTGCAACACCGTGGCCGCCATATTGATCGAATGCAGCGGGCCGCGCAGGTCGTGCCCCAGCATCGCCAGCAGCTGCGAGCGGGCGCGGTCGGTCTCGACGTGGCGCGCCACGCTGGCGCGGTGCATCTCGCCGAGCAGCTGGCCGGCCGCCAGGCGCGCGGTGGCGTCCCACGGCACGGCGCGGCCGCGCACGGTCTCGCGCCACTCGTCGAACGAACCGCGCGGCGTCAGGCGCGGTCCCAGCGGACCGACGCGGACGATCTTGTCCGGCCGACCGGCCCAGCGGATGGTGTTGATCTGCTCGCGCCGCAGCGCCAGCAGCCAGCCGGAGGTCGACGGATCGAAGCGCAACGCCAGCATCCCGGCCCATGGCGCCAGCGCGTCGCGCAGCTCCTCCGGCCAGTCGCCGAGCGCGCTGCGTTCGATGATCTCGTCGCCGCTTTGCGGCAGCGAAGCCACCATGCGTTCGGCCAGCGCCAGATCGATGTCGCCGTGCACCATCAGCTTGCCGTACTGGGCCACCACCAGCGCCTCGGCCTGCAGCGACAGGCACAGCGCCGGCGCATGTTGCAGCAGCGCGCGCGCCGGCTCGTCGTGGTGCAGCAGGGTTTCCATGACGCGGGTGCGCACGGCGGCCGACTGCTCCGCCATCAGCGCCCGCTCGCGCGCCTCGATCGACTGCACGATGGAGGCGATCACCTGGGCCATGACGTCGGCCGCCATGCGGATCGAATACGGCACCTGCAGCGCCGTCATGTGGTGACAGGCCAGCAAGCCCCACAGTCGGCCGTTGACCACGATCGACACGCTCATCGACGCGCCCACGCCCATGTTCTGCAAGTATTCAATGTGCACCGGCGAGACGCTGCGCAGCACGCTGTGGCTCAGGTCGAGCGGCGCGGCGCCGGCGCGGCCCACCAGCGGCGACGGCCGGTAATTGATGTCGGCGATCAGGCGCAGCGTGTTGATGATGTACAGCCGGCGCGCCTGGGCCGGGATGTCGCTGGCCGGGTAGCGGCGGCCGAGGTAGGGTTCGAGCTCGTCGCGGAGCGACTCGGCGGTGACGTCGCCGCTGTCGTCCTGGTGGAAACGGTAGGCCATCACGCGGTCAAAGCCGGTGATGGCGCGCACCTGTTCGGTCGCCAGTTGCAGCAGGCTATCGATGGATTTTTGCCGCTTGAAGCGGTCGATCGCCGCGTGCGCCTTCAGCGCGAACGCCGCCACCGCGTCGCTCGGCACCTCGCGCAGCTCGAACTCGATGATGATGCGGGCCGCGTAGGCATGCACGATGCAATCGAACTGGTGCGTGCCGATCGCCACTTCCAGCGCGATCGCGGGCGCCTCGCCGTCCTCGATCAGGTCGCGGCATTCGGCGGCGATGGCGTGCACTTCGGCCGGCAGCGGCAGCGACGCCAACGGCGCCCCCAGCGCCAGCGTCAGGTCCAGCAGCTGCGGCGCGTTGTCGCTCCACGCCTGCAAGGCGCCGTCGATGTCGAAAGCCAACAGGGCACCATGCGGCTGGATACTGCCCGGAATATGGATGGGCTCATCCGCACAGTTGTCCAGCGTTACGTTATCAGTCGCTTGCATCGGTGCGGCATCGCTCATGAAAAGGGGGGAATGCCGCAGATTCTACCACCCGCGCGCGTTGTGCCCCCGTTCAGATGTCCGCACGCGCCGTCGCCTACTCCGCCGGCACCTCCCAGCCGCCGGCCAGGGCTTTGTAGACCGCCACCAGCGAGGTGGCGGCGCCGGCCTGGGCTTGCGCCAGGCGGTCGCGCGCGGACAGCAGCTCGCGTTCGGCGTCCAGCACCGTCAGGAAGTCGGTCGAGCCGACCGCGAAGCGCTCGCGCGCGATCACGGCGGCCTGCTCCGACGAGCGCGCCGATTCGAACAGCAGCTCGGTCTGCCGCTGGGTCCGGGTGTAGGTCGCCAGCGCGCCTTCGGTTTCCTCCAGCGCGCCCAGCACCGCGCGTTCGTAGTTGATCATCACGCCGTCGTTGCGGGCGTCGGCGGCGGCGATCTGGGCGCGGATGCGGCCGAAGTCGATCAGATTCCAGGTCAGCTGCGCGCCGAGGTTGTACACATACGACGCGCCCTTGCCCAGGTCGCTGAAGTGCAGCGCGTTCTGCCCCAGCGTGCCGCCCAAGGTCAGCTGCGGGAACAGCGCGCTGCGGGCGACGCCGACCTGCGCCGCCGCCGACGCCGCCTGCGCTTCGGCGCGCTGGATGTCGGGCCGGCGCCGCAGCAGATCGGCCGGCGAGCCGATGCCGGACAGCGCCACCGATTTCAGGCCCGGCAGCGGTTGCACCGGTCCCAGCTCCGCGTCCAGCGCGGTCGGCTGCAGCCCGCACAGCACCGCCAGCCGGTAGCGGGTGCGGATCAGCGCCGCCTCCAGCGCCGGGATGTTGGCCGCCGTTGAGCTCACCAACGCGCGGGCGCGTTCCGAGTCAAGCGCGGTGCCGCGGCCGAATTCGAGGCGCGCGTCCACCAGCTCCAGCGCCGAGTTCTGCGTCTGCAGCGAATCCACCGCGACCCGCAACTGCTCCTGCAAGCCGCGCAGGTCGAAATAGTTGCGCGCCACCTCGGCGCTGACGCTGACCTGCGCCGCCCGCACCCCGGCCGCGCCGGCCAGCACGTCGGCCTGCGCGGCGCGGCGGGCGTCGCCGAGGCGGCCGAACAGGTCGGCCTCCCAGGAGACGTCGAAGCCGACCGCGTAGTTGTTGTTGGTGCTCTGCACGCCGAGGTCGTTGGTGCCGCGCACCCGCGAGGCGCCGGCGTTGAGGCCGATGTTGGGCAGCATGTTGGCGTCGGCGTAGCGGTTCAGCGCGCGCACCTCGCGCAGGCTGGCGGCGGCGCTGCGCACGTCGGTGTTGGCCTTGAGCGCGCGCGCCACCAGCGAATCGAGCAGCGGATCGTGGAAGGCGGTCCAGAATTGGCCGACCGGCGCGTCGGCGGCCGACGCATCGGCCGGCGCGTTGCTGAAGCCGCCGCTGAGCTCCGGCTGGTACAGCTTGACCGGCGGCGCGCTGGAACAGCCGGCCAGCGCCAGCGTCACGGCGAGCGCCGGCAGGAGATACTTGCGGAGCTGGCTCATACGTCCCCCTTCTTGCGCGGCGGGTCGGCATCGTCGATGCCGGCGTGGAATGGATGGGCCGCCGCGTCGATCTCGTGGCGCAGTTCGAGCGCGTGGGCGCGGCGTTTCTCGGTGCTCTTGCGCAGCAGCGAGTAGAACACCGGCGTCAGGAAGATGCCGAACAAGGTCACTCCGACCATGCCGGAAAACACCGCGATCCCCATCGCGCGCCGCATCTCGCTGCCGGCGCCGCTGCCGAGGATCAGCGGGATCACCCCGGCGCAGAAGGCGATCGAGGTCATCAGGATCGGCCGCAACCGCAGGCGGCAGGCGGTGATCACCGCGTCCAGCATCGGCTTGCCCTGCTCTTCCAGGTCCTTGGCGAATTCGACGATCAGGATCGCGTTCTTGCACGCCAACCCGACCAGCACCACCAACGCCACCTGGGTGAACAGGTTCAGGTCGCCGCCCTGCGCGAACGGCGGGAAGTGCGACAGCCACACCCCGAACAGCGCCGACAGGATACACATCGGCACGATCAGGATGATGGCCAGCGGCAGGCTCCAGCTTTCATACTGCGCGGTCAGCACCAGCACCACCAGCACCACCGACAGGAACAGCACCGCGCCCAGGGTCGGGATCTTGATGTTCAGGCCGGGCAGCGTGATGTCGCGCGTCAAGCGGTCCTGGTAGGTCAGGTCGGTCCACTCGTAAGACATGCCGCGCGGCAGCTGCTTGACCATGCGTTCGATCTCGGCCTCGGCCTGGCCGCTGGAGAAGCCGGGCTTGGCCGCGCCGTTGATGTCGGCCGACGGGAAGCCGTTGTAGCGCGTGACGCGGGTCGGGCCGAAGGTCGGATTCACCTGCAACACCGAGCCCAGCGGCACCATCTGCCCGGCCGAGTTGCGCGTCTCCAGGTTGGTGATGCTGTCGGCCTGGGCGCGGAACGGCGCGTCGGCCTGCACCACCACCTGGTAGGTCTTGCCGAAGCGGGTGAAGTCGTTGACGTACAGCGAGCCGAGGTTGATCTGCAGCGTGTCGTAGATTTCCTGCAGCGGCAGGCCCATCTGCTTGGCCTTGGTGCGGTCGACGTCGGCGAACAGCTGCGGCACGTTGATGTCGTAGTTGGAATACGGCGTGCCGATGCCCGACTTCGGATTGCCGTAGATCGGCCCGAGGATGCTGCCCCAGACCGCGCCGTACAGCGCCTGCTCGCCCTGCCCGCCGCGGTCCTGCACCTGCAGCTTGAAGCCGCCGGCGTTGCCCAGGCCGTCCACGGCGGGCGGCGGCACGACGAACATGCGCGCGCCCTGGATCGCCTGGATCGCGCCGTTGACCTTGCCGAGGATGGCGTCCTTGGACAAGTCGCCCGAGGTGCGCTTCTCGAACGGCGCCAGGCCGAAGAACACGATGCCTTCGTTCGGCGCCGACGAGAAGCCGGCGATCGACAGCCCGGGGAAGGCGATCGAGTCGACGATGCCCGGCACCTTGAGCGCGATGTCGCTCATGTTGCGGATCACCTTCTCGGTGCGGTCCAGCGAGGAGCCGGCCGGCAGCTGGGCGATGCCGATCAGGTATTGCTTGTCCGGCGCCGGCACGAAGCCGCTCGGGATGCTCTTGAACAGCAGCCCGGTCAGCAACAGCAGCACGCCGTACACCACCAGCGCCAGCGTCTTGCGGTGCAGCAGGCCGGTGACGCCGCGTCCGTAGGCCTCGCTGCGGCGCTGGAACCAGCAGTTAAACCAGTGGAAGAACTTGCCGAACAGCTTGTCCATCACCAGCATGACCTTGTCCTTGGGCGCGTCGTGCGGGCGCAGCAGCAGCGCCGCCAGCGCCGGCGACAGGGTCAGCGAGTTGAACGCCGAGATCACGGTCGAGATCGCGATGGTGGCGGCGAACTGCTTGTAGAACTGGCCCGACAGCCCCGGCACGAAGGTCAGCGGGATGAACACCGCGCACAGCACCAGCGCGATGGCGATGATCGGGCCGCTGACCTCGCGCATCGCGCGCACCGTGGCGTCGTGCGGCGTCAGGCCGTCGGCGATGTTGCGCTCGACGTTCTCCACCACCACGATGGCGTCGTCGACCACGATACCGATCGCCAACACCAGCCCGAACAGGGTCAGCGTGTTGATCGAGTAGCCCAGCAACAGCAGCATGGCGAAGGTGCCGACGATCGACACCGGCACCGCCAGCAGCGGGATCACCGAGGCGCGCCAGGTTTGCAGGAAGATGATCACCACCAGCACCACCAGCAGCACCGCCTCGATCAGCGTGTGCACCACCTTCTCGATCGAGGTCTGCACAAAGCGGGTCGGATCGTAGACGATGTCGTAGTCGACCCCTTTCGGGAAGTTCTTCTTGGCGTTCTCCATCGTGGCGCGCACGTCGTTCGACAGCTTCAGCGCGTTCGAGCCGGGCGACTGGAAGATACCGATCGCCGCCGCCTCCTTGTTGTTGAGCAGGCTGCGCAGCGAGTACGAGTTGGCGCTGATCTCGACCCGGCCGATGTCCTTGACCCGCACCAGCGCGCCGGTCTTCGGATCGCTGCGGATGATGATGTTGGCGAAGTCCTCCTCCTTGATCAGCCGGCCCTGGGCGTTGACCTGCAGCTGGAAGTCGGTGTCGGTGGGCGACGGCGGCGAGCCGACCACGCCGGCCGCGACCTGCGCGTTCTGCTCGCGGATCGCGGTCACCACGTCGCCGGCGGTCATGTTGCGCGAGGCCAGCTGGCGCGGGTTGATCCAGATCCGCATCGCGTAGTCGCCGGAGCCGAACAGCAGCACCGAGCCCATGCCGGGAATGCGCAGCAGGTCGTCGCGCACGTTCAGGCTGGCGTAGTTGCGCAGATACAGCGCGTCGTGGCTGTTGTCGGGCGAGACCATGTGCACCACCATGGTCAGGTTGGGCGACTGCTTCTCGGTGGTGACGCCGATCTGGCGCACGATGTCGGGCAGGCGCGGCAGCGCGCGGTTGATGCGGTTCTGCACCGCCGTCTCGGCCTGCTCCGGCACGGTGCCGATCTTGAAGGTCACGGTCAGCGTCATGCTGCCGTCGGCGGTGGCCTGGCTTTCGAAGTACAACATGCCTTCCAGGCCGTTGATCTGCTCCTCCAGCGGCGCGGCCACGGTTTCCGAGATCACCCGTGGATTGGCGCCGGGGAACTGGGCGCGCACCACCACCTGCGGCGGCGCCACTTCGGGATATTCGGAGATCGGCAGCTGGAATATCGCCAGCAGGCCGACCATGAAAATGAAGATCGACAGCACCGTCGCGAAGCGCGGGCGGTCGATGAAAAAGCGCGAGATGTCCATGCGATGCTCCTCAGCCCTTGGCCGCGGTGGCCGGCGGCGGCGCCGGCGGCAATGGCTTGCCGTGCTCGTCGGTCTTGAGCACCTGCGGCGTCACCGGCGCGCCCGGGAAGGCGCGCAGCAGGCCGTCGACGATCACCAGTTCGCCGGGGTTGATGCCGCTCACCACGCGCATGCCGTCGATCAGCGCGCCGGGCTTGATCTCGCGCTGCTCGACGATGTTGTTCTTGCCGACCACCAGCACCACCTTGCGCGTCTGGTCGGTGGTGATGGCGCGGTCGGCCACCAGCGTGGCGCTGTAGTTGCCGCTGCCGACCAGCTGCAGGCGGGCGAACAGGCCCGGCGTGTACAGGCCGTCCTTGTTGTCGAACACGGCGCGGCCGCGCATCGAGGCGGTGGCCGGGTTGAGGCGGTTGTCGACGAAGTCCATCTTGCCTTCGTGCGGGAAGCCTTCCTCGTTGGCCAGGCCGATCCGCACCGCGCTCGGCGTGTCGCGCGACGAGGGACGGGTGCCGTCGCGCGCGGCGCGCATGTATTTCAGGTAGATGGCTTCGCTGGCGTCGAAGTAGGCGTAGATCTTGTCGGCCGACACCACGGTGGTCAGGATCGGATCGCCGACGTTGACCAGGTTGCCGGCCGTGACGTTGGCGCGCGAGGTGCGGCCGCTGACCGGGGCGGTGATGCGGGTGAACTCCAGGTTCAGCCTGGCCTGCACCAGCGCCGCCTCGAAGGCCTTGACGCTGGACTGCGAGGTGGCCAGCGCGGCGCGCAACTGGTCCAGCTCCTGCTGGCTGACGCCGCGCACCGCGACCAGTTTTTCGCCGCGCGCCAGCTCGATCTTGTTCAGTTCGCCGGTGGTGCGGGCCGACGCCAGCTGCGCCTCGGCGCGCGCGGCCTCGGCGGCGAAGGGGCGCGGGTCGATGGTGAACAGCGGATCGCCCTTCTTGACCAGCTGGCCTTCGCGGAAGTGCACCTGCATCAGCGTGCCGGCCACGCGCGAGCGGATGTCGACGGTGTCGGGCGCTTCCAGGCGGGCGGTGAATTCGTCGAACTCCTGCACGTCGCGCTTGACGGCGGGCGCCACCGAGACGGCGGGCGGGCCGCCGCCGCCATGTTCGGCGGCCTCGTCCTTCTTGCCGCAGCCGGCCAGGACGGCCATCGCCCCCAGCACCAAGGTCAGTTTCAGCGAGCGTGAAGCCGCAAGCGCCGCCAGGATATCCATAGTGAACCCCTCAAGAACGGTATGACGAAAGTCGGAAACAGTGAGCACTGCAAAGACGGTCTAAACGCTACGGGCAACTCAGAAACAGACGGCGCATTGTGTAATAACAATTAAGCCACTTTCATTCTGACAAAGAAAATGTGCCTTGTCATTAACAATAAAGAGGTAGGCGGTTTGGTGGCGGGTTGTAACTTTTTTATTAACTTTGCACACGCAAAAGTGTCGTTTTGAGCACCTTGACGTTTCCATGATGGCATTTTTGGGTCTATAATCGCCCGTTTGGTGAAGGTTTTACACGGCAGCTGCTTGATCAATATTTGCACGCCACCCGGCTGAAATTTGTCTGTTAAGGAAATCATGAGCGACGCACACAACGAACACGAATCCGCCATTAGAACGCCTAAGCAACTCGTTGCAGCAGTCATCGGCTTCTTTGCCGTGACTGTCCTCGGTATCATCCTGCTGGTCCAGTACGTCACTGCGGACAAGCTGACCGGACGCGGCTCCAACAGCCAGGCGCCGGAAGAAATCGCGGCCCGCATCGCTCCCGTCGCCGACACCGGCTTCACCCTGAAAGACGCCAACGCGCCGAAAGTGCTGCAGTCCGGCGAGGCCATCTACACCTCCACCTGCGCCGCCTGCCATGGCGCGGGCGTGGCCGGTGCGCCGAAGTTCGGCGACGCCGGCGCCTGGTCGGCGCGTATCGCGCAGGGCTACGACACCATCATCAAGCACGCCATCGAGGGTATCCGCGCGATGCCGGCCAAGGGCGGCAATCCGGATCTGGACGATGTCGAAGTGGCGCGCGCCGTGGTGCACATGGCAAACCATGCCGGCGCCAAGTTCAAGGAACCGGAAGTGCCTGCCGCGCCGGCGCCCGCCGCCGCCGCGCCTGCGGAAGCCGCACCGGCCAAGTAAGCGCCCGGGCCGGGCTCGGCGCGATAGGGAAAACCGGTCTGCGTGGCCGGTTTTTTTACGCCTGCGCTATTTGCGGCCGGTGCCGATCTGGTATTTCTTCAGCTTGTCGTACAGGGTTTTGCGCGGGACCATCAGGTTGTCGGCCGCCAGCGCGACGTTGCCGTCGACGGCGGCCAGCGCCTGGACGATCAGCTCGCGCTCGTGCTGGTCGACCTGTTGCGGCAGCGGCCGCGCCCCGGCGCCGGCCACCTGCGGCGCGGCGCCGGCTGCGATGCCGGCGCCGGCGATGCCCAGCACCAGCCGGTCGGCGAAGTTGCGCAGTTCACGCACGTTGCCGGGCCAGTCCGCCGCCTGCCACGCCGCCATCTGCTGCGCGCTCCACTCCGGCAACGGCCGGCGGTAGCGCGCCGCCGCGTCGGCGCTGAAGTGGGCCAGCAGCAACGGGATATCGTCGCGCCGGTCGACCAGGCGCGGCAGCGCGATGCTGACCACGCCGATGCGGTAATACAAATCCTCGCGGAACCGCCCCTGCGCGCTCAACTCCAGCAAATCCGCCTTGGTGGCCGCGACGATGGTGCACTCCAGCGCCACCGACTCGTTCGCGCCCAGCCGTTCCAGCCGCCGCTCCTGCAACACCCGCAGCAACTTGACCTGCAACGCCATCGGCATGCTTTCGATCTCATCGAGGAACACGGTGCCGCCCTGCGCGAACTCCAGCTTGCCGATGCGGCGCTTCTGCGCGCCGGTGAACGCCCCCGCCTCGTGGCCGAAGATTTCACTCTCAAACACCGACTCCGGCAAGGCGCCGCAATTGATGGCGACAAAGTTCCCCTTGCGTCCGCTGGCCGCATGCAGGAGCCGCGCCACCACCTCCTTGCCGGTCCCGGTCTGGCCGTTGATCAGCACATCGACGCCGGCCGGCGCGATATTGCGGATCGTGAGCTTGAGCTGCTCGATGGCGGCCGAGCTGCCGACCAGGTCCGGCATGTCCGGATGCTGCGCGCGGGCGGCGCGCAGCTGGCGGTTTTCCAGCACCAGCCGGCGCCGCTCCTGCGCGCGCCGCACCGATTCCAGCAAGCGCCCGCTGGCGAACGGCTTCTCGATGAAGTCGTAGGCGCCGGCGCGCATCGCGCTCACCGCCATGTCGACATCGCCATGGCCGGTGACTACGATGACCGGCAACTCGCTGTCGAGCGCCGCCACGTGCGCCAGCAGCTCCAGCCCGGAGCGCCCCGGCAGCCGCACGTCGGTCACCACCACCCCGGGATAATCGGCGCGCAGCAGCGCCAGCGCGGCCTCGGCGTCGGCGCAGGCCTGCACGCTGAAGCCGCCCAGTTCCAGCGTCTGGCTGGCGGCCAGGCGCAGCGCGGCTTCGTCTTCGATCAGTATCGCCTGCACGTCATGCTCCTTGTTGTAGTGGCAGCCGCAGTTCGAAGCGCGCGCCGCCGCCGGCCTGATTGTGCGCCGTCAGCTGGCCGTTCATGGCCTGCACGATCGACGATGAAATCGCCAGCCCCAGGCCCAGTCCCTTGCCGGACGGCTTGGTGGTGAAAAACGGTTCGAACAGATGCGCGGCCACCTGCTCCGGTATGCCGGCGCCGCTGTCGCTGATGCCGACCAGCGCATGATCGCCGTCGCGCGCCAGGCGGATCGCGACTTCGCGCCGCTCGCCGGACTCGACCGCATCCAAGGCGTTGCGCAGCAGGTTGATCAGCACCTGCTCGATGCGCACGCTGTCGCCGGTGACCTTCAGGCCGTCGGCCGCGTCGATCTCCAGCCGCACATCGTGGCGGCGGAACTCGCTCTCCAGCAGGAACGCCGAGGCGCGCACCGACGCCGCCAGGTCCACCGCCGCCATCGTCTCATCCTTGCGCGCGAAACCCTTGAGCTGGCCGATGATGGCTCCCATGCGCGCGCTGGCCTCGCTGATGTGGCCGAGGTTGCCGGCCACCTGCTCGCCCTGCCCGCGCTCCAGGAAGATGCGGGCGTTGTCGGCAAAGGCGCGGATCGCGGCCAGCGGCTGGTTCAGCTCGTGCGTGATGCCGGTCGCCATCTGCCCCAGCATCGCCAGCTTGCCGGCCTGGACCAGCTCGTTTTGCGTCGAGCGCAACAGGTGCTCGGTCTCCTGCAGCTTGGCGTACTTGTTTTCCAGATGCTGGTTGGTGGTTCGTAGTTGCCGGGTGCGCTCGACGATTTTGTCGTCCAGCTCGGCGGCGGCCTGTTGCAGCGCGGCGCGCGAGGCGCTGCGTTCCTCCAGCCGCCGCCGCCGCTGGTGCACCGCCCAGCCCGACAGCGCGACGCAGGCCAGCAGCAGCGTCGCCGCCGACGCCCATTGCAGGCCGGCGCGCAGCACCCGGGTCTGACGCGGGAACAGCATCAGCTGCCAGCCCAGCTGGCCCACCGGCTGGGTCGCGTACAGGTCCGGCTGCCCCGACAGCGGCGTGATCCTTTGGCCCATGTATTGCTGGGTATGCGCCAGCTGCCGTTCGGTGTCGGCGTCCAGCGGGCCCAGGCTGCGGTAGATCCAGCCGGGACGATTGCTGAGGAAGATCACGCCGCTGCGGTCGGCCAGCACGATGGCGTCGTCGCTGCTGCTCCAGGTGCGTTCGAACTCGGCCAGGCTGATTTTGACCACCACCACCCCGGTGACCGGACCGCCGGCGCTGCCGTTGCGGTACACCGGCTGGGCGATGAAGTAACCGGCCTCGCTGGTGCTGGTACCGATGCCATAGAAGCGCCCCGCCCTGCCGTGCAGCGCGGCGTCGAAGTACGGGCGGTAGGAAAAGTTTTTGCCGACGAAGCCCAGCGGCTGGTCCCAGTTGCTGGCGCCGAGGGTCAGGCCGTCGCGGTCCATCACGTAGATCGCGCCGACCTTGGCCTGTTGCTGGATCGTTTGCAGCGTGCTGTTGAGGCGGGTGATCGCGGCGCGGTCGGACGGCCGCGCCAGCGCTTCGATCAGGTCCGGCTGGAAGCCCAGCACGAACGGCAGCGTTTCATATTTCTGCAACAGCGATTGCAGGTCGGGCGCCATCAGCTGAAGCTGGCGCAGGCCCTGCTGCTGCAATTCCGCCCGTGCGCGCCAGCTGCCGGCCAGCCACGACCCGGCGATCATCGCCAGCGCGCAAAGCAGTGCTAACAGCAGGAGCAGGGATTTTTTGGCGCGCATAGCCGGATTCTACTGCACCCCGCCTAGTCGACCGCCGCCAGCCGCATTTCGTCGTGGTGGTGGCGCTGCTGCTCCTCCATCACCAGCTGGCCCAGTTCGCGCTTGAGCGCGTTGAACTCGGCGGCCGCCGGATCGCGCAGGCGCGGCAGTTCGACCAGGATGTCGCGCTTGACGGTGCCGGGGCGGTAGGTCATCACCACGATGCGATCGGCCAGGTAGATCGCTTCCTCGATGCTGTGGGTGACGAAGATGATGGTCTTCTTCAGCTCGGCCCAGATGCGCAGCAGTTCGTCCTGCAGGTTGCGCCGGGTCAGCGCGTCGAGTGCGCCGAACGGTTCGTCCATCAGCATGATCGGCGAATCCAGGGCCAGCACGCGCGCGATGGCGACGCGCTGGCGCATGCCGCCGGACAGGTCTTTCGGGAAGCGGTTCTTGAAGTCGCTCAGCGACAGCATGGCCAGCAGCTGGTCGACCTTGGAGTCGATCTCGGCTTGCGCCATGCCCTTGATCTCCAGGCCGAAGGCGATGTTCTTTTCCACCGTCATCCACGGGAACAGCGCGTATTCCTGGAACACCATGCCGCGTTCCGGGCCGGGGCCGGTGACCAGCTTGCCGTCGGCGGTGATGGCGCCGGACGACGGCAGCGCGAAGCCGGCGATCGCGTTCAGCAGCGTCGACTTGCCGCAGCCGGAGGGGCCGAGCAGGCAGACGAACTGGCCTTGCGGGATGTCGAGGTTGATGTCCTGCAGCGCGACCACGTCGCGTTCGGCGGTCTTGAAGACCTTGTTGACGCCTTGGACTTGGATATGGCTTGCGTTCATCTTAGTTCTCCAGGCCGCGGTGCCAGCGCAGCAAATGATTGTTCAGTTTGTTCATGCCGACGTCGATGATCAGGCCCAGCAGGCCGATGCTGATCATGCCGGCGATGATCTTGTCGGACCAGAAGTATTCGCGCGCTTCGAGGATGCGGAAGCCGAGGCCGTTGCTGACCGCGATCATCTCGGAGACGATGACGACGATGAAGGCGGTGCCGATGCCGATCCGCACGCCGGAAAGGATGTAGGGCACGGCGGCCGGCAGCATCACGCGGACGAACATGGTGCGCTGGCTGACGCCGAGGTTGCGCGCGGCGCGGATGTAGATGCCGTCAACCTGGCGCACGCCGGCGATGGTGTTGACCAGCACCGGGAAGAACGCGCCCAGCGCGATCAGGAACAGCGCCGGCGCATTGCCGAGTCCAAACCACAGGATCGCCAGCGGAATGTAGGCGATCGGCGGGATCGGGCGCAGCACCTGCATCAGCGGATTGAACCACGCATACATGCGCTTGCTGGCGCCCATCATCAGGCCCAGCGGCAGCGCCAGCCCGGCGCCGATGGCGAAGCCGACCACCACGCGGTACATGCTGCTGACGGTGTCGCCCAGCAGTTCCCCGGAGATGGCCCAGCTCAGCCAGGAGCTGGTAGCCGGATCGTAGGCGGTCAGCGGGGTCAGGTACTCGAACCACTTCTGCACCACCGCCACCGGCGACGGCAACACTTGCGGGTTGACCCAGCCGAGCATGGCGCTGGCCTGCCACAAGGCGACGATGACGATGGGCACGATGGTGCCGGTGGCGGCTTCCCGCCAGTTGATTTTGCTCATGATCCGTCTCCGCTTATTGAATGTTCAGGCTTTTCTTGGCCGCGTCCAGCAGGTCGGTCTTGACCCAGTCCTTGGCCACCGGCGGGGTGCGCATCTTGCCGACGCCGGTCTTGAGCATGACGTCGGTGGTGACCTGGATGTGTTCGGTGCTGATGTCGTAGGTGTATGGCGAGTTGCTGATTGCGTCTTCGAAATCGTCCTTGGTGATCTGGTTCTTGAAGATCACTTCACGCACGTATTTCTCGGCCACCGGCTGGTTGTCGATGAACAGTTTGGTCGCCTGCACGAAGCAGGTCATGAACTTGGCGGCGGTGGCGCGGCGTTCCTTGTAGAACTTCTCGCTCATCACCATGGTGCGCACCGGCGCGCCGATCGGGGTGTCGTACGGCTTCATCACTTCGACGCCGAAGCCCTTGTTGATCGCCTGCGACGATTGCGGCTCGCTCTGCATGATGGCGTCGATGTTCTTGCCCAGCAGCGCCTGGTTCAGGTCGGCGAAGGCCAGGAACACCAGCTGCACGTCCTTGCCCGGCTGGTCGGACCAGCTCAGGCCGGCCTGCGCCAGTTCGGCCGCCAGCAGCACCTCGTGGATGCCGCCGCGCGTGACGCCGACTTTCTTGCCCTTCAAATCCTTGACCGACTTGATGTTGCCGTCAGGGCGGGCGACCAGGCGGGCGCCGCCCTTGGCGAAGCCGGCCACGACGTAGATCGGAGCGCCGTTGGCGCGGCCGGAGATGGCGGCTTCAGACGCGGTGGCGCCGACGTCGAGCTCGCCGGCCAGGATGGCCTGCATCACGTCCGGGCCCTTGGCGAAGACGTGTTCTTCAACCTTGATGCCGCATTTCGGCGCGATTTCCTTGATGTACGAGACGGCGCCGTAGTGGGCGAATTTGAGGTTGCCGAGTCGGACCACTTCCTGCGCTTGCGCGCCGGTGGCGGCGATCAGGGTGGCGGCGGTCAGGGTTAACAGACGGAATTTGGGCATTGCGTGTCTCCATTATGGTTGTAGTTGGTGGAGACATTGCAGCTTCCGTGCCAAGCCTGCGGCGCGGATCAAGTTCTTGATTTTAAAGGAGGTGCGGAATTTCGGCGCCGGAATTCGGGCGGAAATCCGCATGCGGCCAGCGCCGCTTATGCGGAAATCCGCTCAGCTGCCGCCGTTTAGCTGCACAGACCGAAAGCTTTGCGCTCTGGGAAGTAGCGGTAGGTGAAGGTGCGCATCGGGTATTCGGTGACGGCGATCTTGAACGGTGGCGGCCGCAGGTCGAAACGCTCTGGCAGCTTGGTCTTGACGCGCAGCCGCACGCGCCAGATGGTTTCCTCGCCGGTGGCGCCGGCGATCAGCATGTCGGGCACTTTGGGAATCGCTTCGACGATTTCCGGACGCGAGGTGGTGGTGCGCTGGTAGAAAGTGACCAGCTCGGCCTTGGCCAGCACCGCGCCTTTGGGGGCGGTGACGTTGTAGTCGCGGGTGGTGAACGCGGCGCGCTCGCCGCGCGGCAGCACGTAGACGAAGGTGAATTCGGCGCCGCCGTCCGGCAGCGTGACCGGCGGCGTGGTGGCGATGCTGATCCCGCGCGGCAGCTCGAAGCGGGAGCCTTCCTGCCAGGTCTTGCAGTCCGGCGTGGCCGCCATGTACAGGTTGGCGGGCGTGTACGACGAGTCGCCGCAGGCGCTCACGAGCAACGGCAGGACGATCAACGCGGTATGGCGCAGGCGCATGGGATTCAACTTCTTGATATTCGAAGCCAATAGTTTACCCTGAAATGTAAAAAAGGCCGCATCGCTGCGGCCTTTCGGTCTGATTACCTTGTTACCACATGATCACGCGGTCTTTTGGCGCCAGGTACATCTTGTCGCCCGGCTTGACGCCGAAGGCGTCGTAGAAGCCCGGCTGGTTGCGCATCGTGCCGTTGGCGCGGAACTGGCCCGGCGAATGCGGGTCGGTCTTGATCTGCTGGATCTGCGCCGCTTCACGCATCTTCATGCGCCACACCTGCGCGAAGCCCATGTAGAAGCGCTGGTCGCCCGTCAGCCCGTCGATCACCGGCGCCTTCTTGCCGTTCAGCGACAGCTTATATGCCTTGTACGCGATCGCGACGCCGCTGTTGTCGGCGATGTTCTCGCCCAGCGTCAGCTCGCCGTTGACGTGGTAGCCCGGCAGCGGACTGAACTGGTTGTACTGCTCCACCAGCATCTTGGTCTTGGCCGCGAAGTTCTTGTGGTCCGACGCGGTCCACCAGTCGCGCAGGTTGCCGTCGCCGTCGTACTGCGCGCCCTGGTCGTCGAAGCCGTGGCTGATCTCGTGACCGATCACGCCGCCGATGGCGCCGTAGTTGACCGCGTCATCCGCGTCGGCGTTGAAGAACGGTGCCTGCAGGATCGAGGCCGGGAACACGATCTCGTTCATCTCCGGGTTGTAGTAGGCATTGACGGTTTGCGGCGTCATGCCCCACTCGTCGCGGTCGATCGGCTTGCCCAGCTTGTTCAATTCCTTGTTGTAGTCGAACTGGCGCGAACGCATCACGTTGCCGACCAGGTCATCCTTGCTGACGTCCAGCTTGGAATAGTCGCGCCACTTGTTCGGATAGCCGATCTTGGTGGTGAACTTGGCCAGCTTGGCTTGCGCCTGCTTTTTGGTGACCGGGCTCATCCAGTCGAGCTTGTCGATGCTGGTCTTGTACGAAGCCAGCAGGTTTTTCACCAGCGCCTCCATGCGCGCCTTGCGCTCGGCCGGGAAGTGCGCGTCGACGTACAGCTTGCCGACCGCTTCGCCCAGCGCGCCTTCGGTGACGGAGACGCCGCGCTTCCAGCGTGGACGCTGCTCGGTCACGCCGCTCAGCACGGTACCGTAGAAGGCGAAGTTCTCATCGACGAAAGCCTTGCTCAGGTAAGGCGCGTTGGCGCGCAGCAGCTGCCAGTTGAAGTAAGCCTTCAGCGTTTCCAGCGGCGTGCTGTCCAGCAGCGCGGTCATGCCCTTCAGGTAGCTCGGCTGGCTGACGATCACGTAGCTGACCTTGCCCGCGACGCCGGCGTCGGCCAGGTAGGCGTTCCAGTCGTAGCCCGGCGCCACCTCGCCCAGCTTGGCGATGTCGACCTTGTTGTAGGCCTTGACCGGATCGCGCAGCTCGACCTTGGTCCATTGCAGCTTGGCCAGTTCTTTTTCGAACTCGACGATGGCGTGCGCGGTGACGGCGCCGTGCGCGTCGCCGGCCAGCGTCAGCATCTTGCCGACGTGCAGTTCATACTTGGCCAGCGCGTCGGCCATCTTGGCGTCGTCGGCCTTCAGGTAGTAGTCGCGGTCCGGCAGGCCCAGGCCATCCTGGTACAGGTCGGCCACATACTTGGTCGAATCCTTGTTGTCCTGGTGGACGCCGTAGTTGTACGGCGCGCTGACGCCGATCTGGTTCAGGTGCGAGATCAGCGCCGGCAGCTGCTTCTTGTCGCCGACGGCCGCGATCTTCGCCATTTCCGCCTTCAGCGGGGTCAGGCCCAGCTGTTCCAGCCTGGCTTCGTCCATGAAACTGGCGTACAGGTCGCCGATGCGCTGGGCTTCCGCGCCGCCGGCCTTGTTCGAGGCGGCGCCTTCGATGATGGCGCGCAGCTGCGGCTGGATGTCGTCGCGCAGCTTGGCGAACGCGCCCCAGCTGGCTTTGTCGGCCGGGATCTCGGTGGTGGCCAGCCATTTTCCGTTCATGTGGGTGAACAGATCGTCCTGCGCGCGCACGGCGGGATCGATGTATTCGACGGCGACACCGGACGCCAGTTTGCCGCTGGCTACTTTCGCGCTGGCCGGGGCAACACTTTTGGTGTTGTCGGCTGCGCCCGCCAAGCCTGCGATCAGGCTCAGGGTCAATGCACTTAACAGATGACGTTTCACGAGATTTCCCTCTTCGTTAAAAAACATAAAATGCCCACTCAAGGTGGTGGGCTTTACCACATGATAACGCGGTCTTTTGGCGCCAGATACATCTTGTCGCCCGGCTTGACGCCGAAGGCGCTGTAGAAGCCGGGCTGGTTGCGCACCGTGCCGTTGGCGCGGAACTGGTCGGGCGAATGCGGATCGGATTTGAGATAAACGATTTGCTGCGCGTCGCGGATCTTGCTGCGCCACACCTGGCCGAAGCCCATGTAGAAGCGCTGTTCGCCGCTCAGCCCGTCGATCACCGGCGCCGGCTTGCCGCCCAGCGAAATCAGATAGGCCTTGTAGGCGATCGCGGCGCCGCTGTTGTCGGCGATGTTCTCGCCCAGCGTCAGCTCGCCGTTGACGTGGTAGCCCTTGACCGGGCTGTAGCCGTTGTACTGCTTGACCAGCATCCTGGTCTTGGCGGCGAAGTTCTTGTGGTCGGCCTTGGTCCACCAGTCGCGCAGGTTGCCGTCGCCGTCGTATTGCGCGCCCTGGTCGTCGAAGCCGTGGCTGATCTCGTGGCCGATGACGGCGCCGATGCCGCCGTAGTTGACCGCGTCGTCGGCGTCGGCGTCGAAGAACGGCGGCTGCAGGATCACCGCCGGGAACACGATCTCGTTGAGCTCGGGGTTGTAGTAGGCGTTGACGGTTTGCGGCGTCATGCCCCACTCGTCGCGGTCGATCGGCTTGCCCAGCTTGCTGACTTCCTTGTTGTATTCGAACTCGCGCGAGCGGTGGATATTGCCGACCAGATCATCCTTGGCCACCACCAGCCGCGAGTAGTCGCGCCACTTGTTCGGATAGCCGATCTTGACGGTGAACTTGGCCAGCTTGGCTTGCGCCTGCACCTTGGTTTCCGGACTCATCCAGTCCAGCGTCTCGATGCTCTGCTTGAACGCGGCCAGCAGATTCGCCACCAGCGCCTCCATGCGCGCCTTGCGCTCGGCCGGAAAGTGCTGCGCGACGTACAGCTTGCCCAGGCTCTCGCCCAGCGCGCCGTCGGTGGCGTTGACCGCGCGCTTCCAGCGCGGCTGCTGTTCCTTGATATCGCTGAGCACGGTGCCGTAGAAGGCGAAGTTCTCCAGCGCGAAGTCCTTGGCCAGGTAGGCGGCGTTGGCGTGGATCACCTGCCATTGGAAGTAAGCCTTCCAGGTGCTCAACGGCGTCCTGGCCAGCAGCTTGTCGGCGCCGCTGATGAAGCTCGGCTGGCTGACGATCACGTAGTCGACCTTGCCGGCGATGCCGGTCTCCTTCAGCCAGTCGGTCCAGCCGTAGCCGGGCGCCAGCTTGGGCAGCTGGTCCAGCGCCACCTTGTTGTAGGCCTTGACCGGATCGCGCAACTGCACCTTGGTCCACTGGATTTTCGCGATCTCGGTTTCCAGCGCGACGATGGCCTTGGCGTCGGCCGCCGCGTTGGCGTTGCCGGCCAGCGCCAGCATCTTGCCGACGTGCTGCTGGTACCTGGCCAGGGTGTCGGCCATCTTCTTGTCCGACTTCTTCAGGTAGTAGTCGCGGTCGGGCAGGCTCAGGCCGTCCTGCACCAGGTCGGCCACGTATTTGGTCGAATCCTTGTTGTCCTGATGGATGACGAAGCCGAACGGCGTCGTCACGCCGACGCGCTGGTAGTGCGCCATCAACGCCGGGATGTCCTTCTTGTCGCCCAGCGCGGCGATGCGCTCCAGCTCGGCTTTCAGCGGCGTCAGGCGCAGCGTTTCCAGCCTGGCCTCGTCCATGTAGCTGGCGAAGAAATCGCCGATGCGCTGCGCGTCCGAGCCGGCGGTCTTGTTGCCGTCGGCGGCGGCCGCCTCGATGATGGCGCGCAGCTGCGGCTTGGTGTCGTCGTCGAGTTTCTCGAACGAGCCCCAGCTGGATTTGTCCGACGGGATCTCGGTCCTGGCCAGCCACTTGCCGTTCAGATTGACGAAGAAATCATCCTGCGGCCGCACCGAGGCGTCGACGTTGGCCACGTCCACGCCCGACTTTTGCTGCGCCTGCGCCAATGACGCCAGCAGCGCCAGCATAAGGGCGCTCAACAGATGTGCTTTTTTCAAGTCTATCTCTCCGATTGGTATAGCCAAGATTCAGAACAATAGCAAAAAGGCCACAGCGAGTGGCCTTTTTATGCAAATTAAACGCTTACCAGATGATCACGCGCTGTTCCGGCGCAACATACATCTTGTCGCCCGGCTTGACGCCGAAGGCATCGTAGAAGCCCGGCTGGTTGACCAGCGTGCCGTTGGTGCGGAACTGGCCCGGCGAATGCGGGTCGGTCTTGATCAACAGGATCTGCTGCTCGTCGCGGGTCTTGCTGCGCCACACCTGGCCCCAGCCCATGAAGAAGCGCTGCTCGCCGCTCAGGCCGTCGATCACCGGCGCCGGCTTGCCGCCCAGCGACAGCTTGTAGGCCTTGAACGCGATCGCGGCGCCGGAGTTGTCGGCGATGTTCTCGCCCAGGGTCAGCTCGCCGTTGACGTTGTAGCCCTGGAGCGGGCTGTAGCCGCTGTATTGCTTGACCAGCGCGTCGGTCTTGGCCTTGAAGTTGATGCGGTCCTGCTTGGTCCACCAGTCGCGCAGGTTGCCGTCGCCGTCGGACTGGCTGCCGCCGTCGTCGAAGCCGTGGCTGATTTCATGGCCGATCACCGCCCCGATGGCGCCGTAGTTGACCGCGTCGTCGGCGGTGGCGTCGAAGAACGGCGGTTGCAGGATCGCGGCCGGGAACACGATCTCGTTCATCGTCGAGTTGTAGTAGGCGTTGATGGTCTGCGGCGTCATGCCCCACTCTTCGCGGTCGATCGGCTTGCCCAGTTTGTTGACCATGCGCTGGTAGGCGAAATTCTCGGCGCGCAGCACGTTGCCGACCAAATCGTTTTTAAGGATCGCCAGCGCGCTGTAGTCGCGCCACTTGTTCGGGTAGCCGATCTTCGGCGTGAACTTGGCCAGCTTGGCTTGCGCTTCCTTCTTGGTTTCCGGGCTCATCCAGTCAAGCTGGTCGATGCTGTCCTTGTAGGCGACCAGCAGGTTTTTGACCAGCTCGTCCATGCGCGCCTTGCGCTCCGGCGGGAAATACTGTGCCACGTACAGCTTGCCCAGCACTTCGCCCAGCGCGCGCTCCTCCAGCGCCACCGCCCGCTTCCAGCGCGGCGGCTTGACCGCGACCCCGGTCAGCACGGTGCTGTAGAAATCGAAATGGGCGTCGGCGAAGGCCTTCGACAGGTACGGCGAGGCGCTGCGCAGCACCTGCCATTCGAAGTAGGCTTTCCAGGTCGCCAGGTCGGTCTTGTCCAGCACCGCGTTGAAGCCGCTCAGGTAGCTCGGCTGGCTGACGATGACATAGTCGGTCTTGGCGCCGACGCCGGCCACGGCCAGCGCGTGGCCCCAGTCGTAACCGGGCGCCAGCTCGGCCAGCTTGTTGATCGGGGTCTTGTTGTAGCGCTTGACCGGATCGCGGTTCTGCACCTTGGTCCATTGCGCCTCGGCCAGCGCGGTTTCCAGCGCGACGATGGCCTTGGCGTTGGCGCCAGGGTTCTTGTCGCCGGCCAGGCCGAGGATCTTCGCGACCAGCACTTCATACTTGGCCAGCGCGGCGGCCATCTTGGCATCGTCTTTTTTCAGGTAGTAGTCGCGGTCCGGCAGGCCCAGGCCGCTCTGGCCGATGTAGACCGCGTACTTGCTCGACTCGCGCGCGTCCGGCCGCACCGACAGGCTGTACGGCGTGGCGACGCCGATCTTGTCCAGGTGCGCCATCAGCATCGGGAAGGCTTTCTTGTCCTTGATCGCGCGGATGCTGCTGAGCTCGCCGGTCAGCGGCTTGAAGCCCAGCGCCTCCAGTTTTTGCTCGTCCATGAAACTGGCGTACAGGTCGCCGATCTTCTGCGCGTCGCTGCCGGGCTTGCGCGCCTTGTCGGCGTCGGCCGCCTCGATGATGCCGCGCAGTTCGGGCAGCACGTCGTCGCGCAATTTGGCGAAGGTGCCCCAGCTGGATTTATCGGCCGGGATCTCGGTGCCCTTCAGCCAGCCGCCGTTCAGGTGGACGAAGAAATCGTCCTGCGGACGCACGCCGGCGTCGATGTATTGGACGTCGATGCCGGAACCCGGCGCGGTGTCGGCGGCGCCGGCGTAGGCGGTGATCAGGCTCAGGGCCAGGGTGGTCAGCAGCGTTCGTTTCAAGACGGGTCCTCGTGGGTCGGGTGGCGTGCAGCGTCGATTGTAGCCCCAGCCCCGCCCGCGGCAGGGGCCCGGGGCCGATTTTTACTTTACGATACACGAACCGCCAGTCATTCCCGCGCAGGCGGGAATCCATAGAACGTATGATCGGACGCTCAGCATGGGTTCCCGCCTGCGCGGGAACGACGACCTTAACCGCCCGGCAGGTTGATGCTGGCGCCGCCCGCGCCGACGCCGACGCCCATGCCGCCGCCGCCCATGCCACCGCCCTTGCGGCCGCCGCCGCGATGCTCGCCGCCCTCTTCCTTGCGTTCCGGACGCGGCGCGCCGCCGCCGTTGTCCTGCACCCGCAGCAATTGCTCGCCGACCAGCTGCACCACGGTGCGGCGCTGGGTTTCATCCAGCGCATCGTTGACCGTCAGCCACCATTCGCGCATCAGTTTTTCCTCGTTGGCCTCCAGCCCGCTTTCCTCGTCGACCGCCTTGGCCAGGTCGCGCAGCTCGACGTTGGCGCCCTGGGTGCCGGCCTGGGTCGCCGCCTGCAGGCGCTCGCGGCGGGCCTTGCGCTCGCGCAGCAGGTTGCGCGTCTTGCTTTCGACCTGCTGCCACAGCGTTTGCTGATTGGTGTTGAGGTTCAGCGATTTTTTCAGCTCGGCCGCCATCGGCATGAAGTCCTCGGCGCGCATCTCCATCACGGGCAGCGCGAACGCGGGCGCCAGCAAGGCGGACAAGGCCAGCGCCGCGCCGGCGCGGCGCAGGACGGACGAAGAAGGAAATGATAAAAATCGCATGGTTGCTCCGGTGGATAAAAAAAAGCCTGCGCTTGGGGCGCAGGCGAAAAACCACTTCAGGGTAGAGAGAAATACGAGTTCAGTTTAGGATGCGGAATCGGCCCTGATCCGACTTCTTACAATTACTTACTGCGGTGAACATTGCGCATACACTTCATACAAAACAGCAAACTTGGCCTTTCGCCAAGCGGGGTATGGTGCGCTTTGGAAGTCAACGGCGACCGTTGTAAAACCTCGTAAAGGTATAAATCATTTCGTGACGGCTACTACGTTTGCCGGAAATCAGGTTTATACTCAACTCATGCAAGCTGCGGGGCCGCAGCGGCTAAGTGCAATATCGCTTCGACAGGTGGAAACATGGGCAAGAAACTAAAGAACTCCGGATTGATCGGGCTCGGCGTTGTGGCCGGCATCGCGGTCTCGCTGCAATTCTCCGCCATGGCGCAAAAGCCGGTGGAGCCGCCGCTGCCGCTGGAAGAGCTGCGCCAGCTGGCCGATGTGTTCGGACTGATCAAGTCCGACTATGTCGAGCCGGTCGAGGACAAGAAGCTGCTGACGGAAGCCATTTCCGGCATGGTGGCCTCGCTCGATCCGCACTCCGCCTATCTGGACAAGAAAGCCTACGCCGAACTGCGCGAAGGATCGCAAGGCAAGTTCGTCGGTCTCGGCATCGAGATCGGCCAGAGCGAGGACGGCTACATCAAGATCGTGGCGCCGATCGAGGATTCCCCGGCCTGGCGCGCCGGCATCAAGTCGGGCGACCTGATCAGCCGGCTCGACAACTCGCCGGTCAAGGGCATGAGTCTGGACGAATCGGTCAAGAAGATGCGCGGCGAGCCGCACAGCAAGGTCAGTTTGACGGTGCTGCGCAAGGGCGAGGCCGAGCCGCTGGTGTTCAACATCACCCGCGAGGAAATCCACCAGAAGAGCGTCAAGGGCAAGCTGGTCGAGCCGGGCTACGCCTGGCTGCGCATCTCGCAGTTCCAGGAGCCGACCGTCGACGACATGGCGGCCAAAATCGTTGAGTTGTACAAACAGGACCCGAACATCAAGGGCCTGGTGCTGGACCTGCGCAACGACCCGGGCGGCGTGCTGCAGGGCGCGATCGGCGTCGCCGCCGCCTTCCTGCCGAAGGACGCGGCCATCGTCTCGACCAACGGCCAGCTGCCGGACCAGAAGCAGATCTTCTACGGCCGTCCCGAATACTACGCGCTGCGCAGCGACAGCGACGCGCTGGCGCGGCTGCCGGCCGCCGTCAAGCAGGTGAAGATGGTGGTGCTGGTGAATACCGGTTCGGCCTCGGCGTCGGAGATCGTCGCCGGCGCGCTGCAGGATTACAAGCGCGCCGACATCATCGGCACCCAGACCTTCGGCAAAGGCTCGGTACAGACCATCCGCCAGTTGACGGCCGACACGGCGGTCAAGCTGACCACGGCGCGCTATTACACGCCGAACGGCCGCTCGATCCAGGCCAAGGGCATCACGCCGGACGTGCCGGTCGATGAAAACGCCGACGGCGACGGCCTGAACGCGCTGCGCACCCGCGAGGCCGACCTGGCCAAGCACCTGTCCAACGACCGCGACCAGGAGGCCAGCAAGAACAAGCGCGACGAGCTGGAGGAACAGCTGCGCATCGTGGCGATGGAGAAGAACCGCAAGCCGCTGGAATACGGCAGCGGCGAAGACTTCCAGCTGTCGCAGGCGCTGAACCATCTGAAGGGCTTGCCGGTGCAGCTGGCCAAGCCGGAGACCACGGTGGTGCAGGTGGACACCGCGTTGAAAAAAGACTTGGCCAAGAAATAAGCGGATTTGTTGTAGCGTATCGGCGGCGCCCCAGGGGCGCCGCTTTTATTTTCGCCTAACGCACACGCATTGTGTAGAATTTGCCTCATTATGGCGCAAGCCATTGCCTAACGCGAAAGTTTAACTATGAAACAAGCCGTCATCAGCGGTACCGGCCTCTACACGCCAGCGCAATCGATTTCCAACGAAGAATTGGTCGAGTGCTTCAACGCCTACGCCGAACAGTTCAACGCCGACAACGCCGCCGCCATCGCGGAAGGCACGGTCACGGCGCTGGAGCTGTCGAGCGTGGCCTTCATCGAAAAAGCGTCCGGCATCAAGTCGCGCTACGTGATGGAAAAAAGCGGCATCCTCGATCCGGCGCGCATGGTGTCGCGCATTCCCGAGCGCGCCGACGAAGAACTGTCGCTGCAGGCGGAGATTTGCGTCGCCGCCGCGCAGCAGGCGATGGACCGCGCCGGCCGCACCGCCGCCGACATCGACATGGTGCTGGTGGCCTGCTCCAACATGCAGCGCGGCTATCCGGCGATGGCGGTCGAGGTGCAGGGCGCGCTGGGCATCGACGGCTACGGCTTCGACATGAACGTGGCCTGCTCCTCGGCCACCTTCGGCATCCAGCAGGCGGTGGCGGCGGTGCAAAGCGGCCAGGCGCGCGCGGTGCTGGTGCTCAATCCGGAAATCACCAGCGGCCACCTGAACTGGCGCGACCGCGACAGCCACTTCATCTTCGGCGACGCCTGCACCGCGATCATCGTCGAAGCGGCCGACAGCGCCAAGGGCGCGCACCGCTGGGAAATCGTCGAGACCAAGCTGAAGACCAGCTTCTCCAACAACATCCGCAACAACTTCGGCTTCCTGAACCGCTTCGATGAAAACGGCGTCGGCCAGCCGGACAAGCTGTTCCGCCAGCAGGGCCGCAAGGTGTTCAAGGACGTGTGCCCGATGGCCGCCGAGATGATCAAGACCACCATCGCCGGCGCCGGGCTGGAAGTGCCGCAGGTGAGCCGCTACTGGCTGCACCAGGCCAACCTGAACATGAATCTGCTGATCAGCCGCATGGTGCTGGGCCGCGACGCCGAGCCGGGCGAAGCGCCGGTGATCCTGGACGAATATGCCAACACCTCGTCGGCCGGCTCGGTGATCGCCTTCCACAAGTATTCGGACGACATGGCCCCGGGCCAGCTGGGCGTGATCTGCTCCTTCGGCGCCGGCTACTCGATCGGCTGCGTGGTGGTGCGCCGCATCTGAGGAGGCATCGATGATCACCGTCACCTTATCCGACGAGCTGGAAGCGGAGGTCATCGAAGCAGCAAGCCGCAAAGGCTTGTCGCTTGACGATTACCTGGCGGAGATTTGCAAGGAAGCGTTGTCGCTGGAACTCGACCGACGACGACTACAAAGCTACCGCGATGGCATGCCGGGCGTATCGCAGGAGCGTGCCGATGCCTGGCTATCCGACCTGGCCGCAGGGAATCGGAGCGAATGCCCGCGCTGATTTGGCATCCGGAAGCGTTGGCGGATGTCGACAGGCTCCATTACTTCCTGGCGCAAAGCGATCCGGCTGCCGCGCGTCGCGGCGCCGCAGCCATCATTAAGGCGGCTAAAAAATGGTTCATCGCGGATTAGCGGGATGAACCTGTTGTAAACGCAAGAGAGCAGTAAGGAAGAGTTATTGTGTTTGTGCGACCAAACCCAAAACCCAACCCACTGCTCTCATGGCCAATCATAATC
>NZ_JAADJT010000012.1 GCF_011090165.1 Duganella aceris | reverse complement strand
CGGCAACGTGCCACGAGCTCTGCCGTAGCGGCCGCTACGGCAGAGCTCGTGGCACGTTGCCGGAACTGACCCCGCCTTGGAAAACTCAGCCGTGCGGCACTTTAAAATAAGAAATGTTATGGTTCTGCTACTTGACAAATAGCATTAATAAAAGGGACAGCCGACAGCATGAGCAGCAAAATCCTATGGGGCGAAGGCCTATTCCTGCGTCCACAGCACTTCCAGCAACAGGACCGCTACCACGAACAGCGGCTGCATCAGAGCGTGCAGGCCTTGCACCCCTACGCCTGGGGCGTCAATCAGATCCAGATCGACCGCGACGCGCTGGCCAACAACAGCCTGCGGGTGATGGAGCTGTCGCTGCGCTTCCAGGACGGCGAGTTCTACGACGCACCCGGCGCCGACGACCTGCCCGACGCGGTCGACCTGAGCCAGCTGCCGCAGTCGCAGCAGGCCATCACTTATTACGCCGCGCTGCCGGCCTTCAAGCCGTTCGGCGGCAATTTCGGGGACGGCAGCCAGCCGGCGGCCGGCGCCAGCGCGGTGCGCTACCTGCAAAACAACCAGGACACGCCCGACCTGTACACCCACGCCGCGCCGGCGCAACTGAGCTATCTGAAGAAGACGCTGCGCCTGGTCTCGGAATTCGAGCCGCGCGACTCCTACACTCACTTCCCGCTGCTGCGCCTGCGCCGTGCCGCCACCGGCGGTTTCGAGCTGGATGGCGCCTTCGTGCCGCCGTCGCTGGCGATCCGCAGCGCGCCGCTACTGTTCCTGCAACTGCGCCGTTTGATCGACGCGCTGCAGGCCAAGGTCAGCGCGCTGTACGGCCACCACCGCGAGCCGAGCAAGCACGTGATCGAATTCCGCTCCGGCGACATGTCCTCGTTCTGGCTGCTGCACACCGCCAGTTCCGCCTTCGCCTCGCTGAACCACTACTTCCAGCATCCGTCGCTGCATCCGGAACGGCTGTATGAAGCGCTACTGAGCCTGGCCGGCGCGCTGATGACGTTCTCGAAAAGCTGGACCCTGGCCGACCTGCCGCCATACCAGCACAACGATCCAGGTCCTGGCTTCGCCACGCTGCACCAGATCATCCGCGATCTGCTCGACACCGTGATCTCGTCGCGCTACTTCGCCATCGCGCTGCGCGAGGTCAAGCCTTCGTACCACCACGGCATGCTGGACTCGGGCAAGATCGACGACAAGACCACCTTCTACGTCGCGGTATCGGCGGCGATGCCGGCCAGCGAACTGGTGGACGTGGTGCCGCTGCGCTTCAAGATCGGCGCGCCGGACGACGTCGAAAAATTCGTGCTGTCGGCGATGCCGGGCGTACGCCTGCAACACGCGCCGCAGGTGCCGGCCGCCGTGCCGGTGCGGCCGGACGCGGTGTACTTCGCCATCGAGGCCAAAGGCCAGATGTACGAGCGCATGCTGCAAGCGCAATCGATCTCCATCTATGTCCCTGGCGGCATGCACGACCTGAAGCTGGAACTGGTCGCCGTCACATCCTGAACCGAGGCTCAACGACATGAATACCGTAACCGCACCTTCATTGATGGGCGCCGCACCGGCGGCAGCCGCCAGCAACGCCCCGCAAACCCTGCTCGACCTGATGTACGACGGCTTCTACGCGCTGTTCATGCTGAAGAACGGCAGCGGCCCGCAGGAGAACGCCGAATTCGCCAACAAGATGACGCAGTTCCTCGACGATTTCGGACGCGGCGCGCGCAAGCACGGCGCCTCGCCGGACGACATCGACGCCGCCAAGTACGCGTTCTGCGCGGCGGTCGACGAGATCATCCTGCGCTCGACCTTCCCGATCCGCGACGCGTGGGAACGCCGCCCGCTGCAACTGGTGCTGTTCGGCGAACAGCTGGCCGGCGAGAACTTTTTCCACCGGCTGGAAGCGCTGCGCGCGCGCGGCAGCGCGCACTTGCAGGCGCTGGAGGTGTTCCATATGTGCCTGCTGCTCGGCTTCCAGGGCCGCTATATATTGGAAGGCTCGGAAAAGCTCAACTATCTGACCGCGCGCCTGGGCGACGAAATCGCCAACATGAAGGGCAAGCGCGGCGGCTTCGCGCCGCATGCGGAGCGGCCCGACCAGATTGTCCACAAGCTGCGCAGCGATTTGCCGGTGTGGGTGCTGTGCTCCGTGTTCGGCCTAATTTGCGTGCTGGGCTACATCGGCCTGCGCACCTCCCTGGGCCACGGCACCGAGGAACGCATCGCCGCCTATAACGACGTGGTCAAGCTGGCGCCGCGCCAGGCCAACCTGACCATCACGCTGCCGTAATGGATATCGCCTCGCTGATTCCATCGGCGCTGGGGCTGTTCGGCACCGGCTTGAGCCAGCACGCGCGCCTGCTCACGCTGGCCAGCGCGCAGGACTCGTCGCTGCCGGAAGCGCTGATGGCCGAACGCTATTCCGGGCGCGAAGCGGTCAACGAACTGTATGCGTTCGAAGTCGACGCGCTCAGCACCTCGACCGACCTCGATCTGAACCTGTTTATCGGCGAAGAGCTGACCATCACGCTGCTGCAAGCCGACGGCTCGCGCCGCGCGTGGCACGGCATCTGCACCGAGGCCGCGTGGCTGGGCGCCGACGGCGGCACGGCGCGCTATCGGCTGCTGCTGGAACCGGCGCTGGCGCTGCTGCGGCTGCGCCGCGACAGTTATATCTTCCAGGACAAGAACGCGCAGGACATCGTCACCGAGCTGCTGGCCGACTATCCGCAACTGCGCTTTGAATTCGACGTTACGCAAACGCTGACGCCTCGCGCCATCTGCACCCAGTACCGCGAAAGCGACCTGGAATTCTTCCAGCGCCTGCTGGCCTCCGAAGGCCTGAGCTGGCGCTTCGAGCACGACCAGCCGGACGACGAGCAGCAAGGCGGCGACGGCCAGGCTAGGCACAAGCTGGTGATCTTCGACAGCAAGGCCGTGGCGCCCGATACGCCGGGCGGCGCCGACATCCGCTTCCACGGCGTGCGCGCCACCGACAGCGCCGACGCGATCGACCAGTTCAACGCGCGGCGACAGGTGCAGGCCAACGCGGTCGGCATCAGCAGTTGGGAACCGGCGCAATTGCTGGCGCCCGGCGCCGAACAGCAATCGTCGCTGGACGCGGGCGAGCTGCCGTCGCTGACCATCTACGACGGCGGCGGCGAACGCATCGCCAGCGCCAGCGGCGAACCTGACCAGGCCAGCCAGTTGATGCTGCAAGCGCTGGAGTTGGACAATAAAATCTTCGAAGGCGCGGGCGCGGTGCGCCAGCTGGCCGCCGGCCACGCCTTCGCGCTGACCCAGCACGAACGCTACGCCGAAGGCGACAACCGCTTCACCGTGCTGTGGGTCAGCCACGAAGCGCGCAACAACGTACTGACCGGCGTCACCAACCTGTTCACCGCGCTGGAGCCGGGCACCTACCGCAACCGCTTCGGCTGCGTGCGCGACAGCGTCGCCATCGTTCCGCGCGCCACGGCCGCGCCGCAGACCGCCACCGCGCTCGGACCGCAGACCGCCATCATCGTCGGCGCCGGCGACAACGTCGCCACCACCACCCGCGACCACCAGGTGCGGATCCAATTCGCCTGGCAGCGCGGCCAGGGCGCCAACAGCGGCGGCATCGCGCACGACACCGACGCCAAGGGCAGCGCGCCCGGCGACGACAGCAGCGGCACCTGGGTGCGCGTGGCCGAAGCGCTGGCGGGTCCGAACTGGGGCTCGCAGTTCACGCCGCGCATCGGCACCGAAGTGCTGGTCGACTTCATCGATCACGACATGGACCGGCCGCTGGTGGTGGCGCAGCTGTACACCGGCTCCGACCTGCCGCCGTATGCGGCCGGCGAGGACTCGGGCGCCAACCATGCCGGCACGCTGTCCGGCATCCACAGCCACAACTTCGACGGCGGCGGCTACAACCAATGGCAGCTGGACGACACGCCGGGCCAGGTTCGCACGCGGCTGGCCACCAGTAGCGCCGCGACGCAGCTCAATCTCGGCTACCTGATCCAGCAAGCGCCCTCCTCCGCGCAGCGCGGCACGTACCGCGGCAGCGGCTTCGAACTGCGCACCGACGCCTGGAGCGTGCTACGGGGCGGCGAAGGCGTGCTGCTGACCACCAGCACGCGCGCGGCCGAAGGCAGCGGCGTCACGTCGACGCAGATGGACGCGGCGGAATCACTGGCCTCGCTGAAATCGGCCGAGGAACTGGGCAAGAGCATGGGCAACGCCGCGCTGGAGCAGAAAGCGCTCAGCAGCGCGGAAGCGGCCAAGGCGCAGCAGGACATGATCGCCCGTCTCGATCCCAAGGAAAAAGGCAAGCATGACGGCGCGGTCAACGGCCAGCAGGCGGCCAAGGCGCAAAGCGGTGCGCGCGAGCTGGACGCCGAACAGCCGGTGGAAAAATTCGCCGACGCGCTGGTGCTGATGGACGCGCCGGCCGGCATCAACTGGGCCACGCCGGCATCGACGGTGCTGTTCGCCGGCCAGCACCTGCACTGGACCACGCAGGGAGACGTGCACATGACGGCGGCGTACACGCTGTCGTCGGTGGCGGCCAATGCGGCCGGCTACTTCAGCCACGCCGGCGGCATCCAGGCGATCGCTGCCAACGGCCCGGTGTCGCTGCAGGCGCACACCGCCCAGCTGGAGATCCTGGCCGACAAATCGATCAAGGTCATCTCGGTCAACGACAGCATCGAGATCAAGGCCAGCCAGAAGATCGTGCTGCAAGCCGGCCAGTCGTCGATCACGCTGGAGGGCGGCGACATCACCTTCGCCTGCCCCGGCAACTTCACAGTCAAGGGCGGACAGCACGTGTTCGATGGCGGAGGCAGCGCGGCGGCGAGTCTGCCGGCTTTGCCCGATCAACTCCAGACGATCCCCGCGCCGTTCATCAGCGACGTCGGACCGCATAGCCTGCGCTTCGCGTTTGCGGGCGCGGATGAACTGGCGTCGCTTGCGCGTGTGGCCAAGCAGCCTTTCAAAATCGTCGACAAGCTTGGCAAGGTGCTGCAACAAGGCGTGATCGGCGAAGACGGGCGCATGCCGCGTGTCGATCTGCCGTCGGCGGACAATCTGGTCTTGCAGATCGGCGAAGAAAAATGGGAGCCGTTTAATAACGCCCCAGCCGCCGCGCCGGCGCCGGGACATGAGGAAGACGAGCAACTGGTGTCGGCCGAACTCGCCGGCGCCGATCCATTCGGCGGTCACGAGGACGACGAAGACCTGATCCATCTATCAAAGGATATCATCGCGCTTTACGCCAGCGCGACTCACGGAGAAGAAGACGAATGAATTGGAAAGCACTGTACGCGGCAGCCTTATGTTCCATGACGCTTTACGGCGGCTCGGCTTTTGCCGTGGCGCCTGCGGAAGCCATACCGATGAAGCAAGGCTTGCATCAATGGCCCGCGCTGAAGGGCAAACTGATACTGGTGGTAGGCACCTATCAGGACACCACCAGCTTCCGGCGAAGCTACAACTTCTATTTCAAGGACGGTAAGGACGAAGCCTGGAACCAGGTCCCGGTACGCAACAAGGCCGGGCGCATGCAATTCGAATGGGACAGCGCCAGCGGTGCGGAAGTCACGCTGGCCGACGGCATCATCTCGCCACGCGCGGACGCGGTCTACTTCATCGTCGCGGATAAACGCGCGGACCAAAGCTATCAAGAAAAAGGCGACATCACTGTGACCTGGTACAAGTTGATCGAGTCCGGAGACGACATGCCGGACGATCCGGCGTACCAGTTTAAGCCGGCATTTGCCCGTACCTACCCGAAGTCCGCAGCGACGGTCGAGGCGATTCTCAGCAAGGAACTGTCCCTTCAACCTCATAAGTGAGCGGTGAATAAACAATGGAGTATCTCAGTGCAAAATACGATGCGGATACGGTGACCTGCGACTATGCCGCCGGCGATGGCAGCCATCTGCTGCGCACTGGTGGCACTGCGGCGTGGCGATTCAATAATCCGGGCAATCTGCGGCCAAGCCGGAAAGGCGCGCTGCTGTATGGCGCCATCGGAATCGGCAAGACCAAGTCCAACGGCAGTTTTCTGATTTTCTCCAGCTATGAGGAAGGCCGCAAACAAAAGAAAGCACTGCTGCGGCGTAAATATAACGGCCGCACCATTTACACCATGCTGGCCGGTATCGACGATGGCCATGGCAACATGATCGAAGGCTATGCCCCCGCCAGCGACAGCAATAATCCCACCACCTACGCCGCCGCGCTGAGTCAGCACACGGGCCTGTCCACCGATACCGTGCTATCGACCATGACCGATGCGCAGCTTGAAAGCATGATGGACGCGATGGAGCAACGCGAGGGCTACCACGCGAAAAAGGATACGCGCAAGGAGACCATCGTTCATACGACGTCGATCACCGTCTCGGATGGCGCCAAGCCGAAGCCTGCGGTGGAGGCCAAGATCAAGACCGGCGAGCAGGAACATCTCACGCAAACCGATAAAACCGGCCGCCTGCCGGCTATCGTTCACACCGAACCTGGCCAACCGATCCAGGTCTTCATGAAATCACTGGAAGGAAAATGGGAACAAGTCTACGACGGGGTGATGAACGCCAAGTCCGAAACCGTGGCCTTATTTAATCCCCTTGACTGGTTCAGCGCACCAACGGCGCAGAAGAAACCCTTGGCGCCGCCGCCGAAGCGCGGACGCACACCGATGCGCTACGTTATTCAGTCGGAAGACACGCTGTCGAAAATTGCGGCGAAATTCAAGACGACGGTACCGGCCATCCTGCGCGACAATCCGCAGATCAAGAATGCGGCAAAGATCTATCCGGCGCAAGTGATCTCGATCTATGGCAGCAGCGCCGCCGCGCCGGCAGGCAAGCCGGCGCCGAAGTCGCAGCCGCTCCAGCAGGCGCCCAAGGCCGGCGCGCCGGCGGCGGCCAAGCCAGCCGACAAGCCAGCCGACAAGCCGGTGGCGCAGCCGCCCGCTGCCGCTCCCGTCACGCGCAGCAAGGAAGGCCAAGGCGCGCCATTGGCCTTGCTGATGCCCGACCAGAAGCAGGCGCCGTGGATGCAGGTCGCGGTCGCCGAAGCGAAACAGTGGGCAGGCAAGACTGAGGATGTGATCACCAAGACCGACAACTACCATAAGCTCAACGGGGGCTTCCTGACCACGATGGTTGGCACCGACAACGCCTGGTGCGCCTCATTCGTCAACTATTGCCTTAGCCGCTCCGCGCCAGCGTACACGCGCTGGAAGAATTCCTTCCGCGCGCGCGCGATCGCGCTGGACGCCAACTTCGTGGAAATCAAAACGCCGATCTTCGGCTGCATCCTGCTGGTCGGCACGCACCACGTCAGTCTGGTCTATGCCAAGGAAGGCGCGAACTATGTCTGCCTCGGCGGCAACCAGTCGGACCAGATCAACTTCACGCTGTTCCGTAAAGACGTGCGTTTCTTCGTGCCGCTCGCTTATCATGCATACGCACAACAGGAGATAGCCAAAGGCGCCAAGCTGGCGGAACACACCGCGGACGAACTGAACGTCGCATTCGGCATACCAGTCAAGAAAAAGAAAGGCAACGCTTTGCGTTGATGAGAATAATGAAGACAGTATTCATGTCCGGTTTGCTGTGCCTCACGACTGCTTGCAGCGCGGGCATACCGGAGAGCAAGCCGGTGGACGCCGCTTATCTGGCGTCACAGCATATTCCGTCCAGCGGCACACTGGTGGCTGCACGAATGATACGCGACCAGGACGGTGAGCATATCCTGCAGCTCAATCGCCAGGCTGGCCCCTCCCCCTCCGCGCCGAAGTCTGGACGAATCGAACATATTGAGTTGACCGCCGTCTATTACGCTAAACAAGCCGGCGGATGGAAACAGGAATGGACGGTGCGTGATGTTGCCGATTGCCCGGAGCTCGATGCCGCTGCGGACTTCTTCATATCGTCCGTCGCCGTCACCGACATCAATGGCGACGGCAAGGCGGAAATCACCATACCGTATAAATTATTTTGCGGTGGCGGCATCGACTCGTACACCGTTAAAGTGATCTTGCGGGAAGGACCGCTGAAGCTGGCGATACGCGGCGAGTCGGAAGTGCGACTGCCAGGTCAACCGCCGTTCGGGGGCGACCACAAGTACGACAAGGCACTGCTGACACCAGCGTATGCAGCCTACAAAAATCACTTGGATCAGATTTGGAAGACAGTTTCTGTAGATATACGCAAATAGCTAAATTCCATTCGTGAAAGCTGGAAATCCTGGCGGACAAATCGATCAAGGTCATTTCGGTCAACGACAGCATCGAGATCAAGGCCAGCCAGAAGATCGTGCTGCAAGCCGGCCAGTCGTCGATCACGCTGGAAGGTGGCGATATCACTTTCGCCTGCCCAGGCAATTTCACGGTCAAGGGTGGGCAGCACTTGTTTGAGGGCGGCGCCAGCGCCGCTGCGCAGATGGTGCAGTTGCCGGAGGGCGCCCTGCCGCCGGATATTGGTCCTGCTCCACGGACGGCCAGAGAGTGGCGCGAATATGCGGCAGTTCTTGACAGCTTTAACGGGGATGGCTTCTTTGTCACGGCTAAGGTCATAGGAAACAAGGGCCCAAAGGCAGCTGTCGGCACTGTGTCAGAACAGTTCGGAAAACAAATTCCTGGACAACATCTGCCAGGCGGAGCAACCCAAGCCTTCTTCTATCTAGACAGAGCATTCTGGGCTGCGCTAAGCAAGGCCGGTCAGGATTTTGCCAAAGGTGAGAGAGTCAGTAAAGTAGTTGATACAGCGACTGGGCTAGAATTTACTTTCCACCGAACGGGATGGACCGATGCCAATGGAATCTATATCCAACAACGCCATCTTGCTGCCAACCGATGTCGAGCGACAGCAGATTTTTTATTTTCTTCAAAGACTCAGCTCGGTCACGGCATGGCGCCGCATTTTCGAGTACTACAAGGCGTGGGCAGACTGTACTGAAAACAGCGTGCGCGAAGCCGACCGGCAAGGATGGGCGGATCGAACTGGAATCACTGAATCCGACTATGTACTTATCTTGAAGGGCCTGGCGCATTGCGAGGAGGGCGTCGTCCGCCTCGGCAAGGGAGACAAGCGGGTCTTCAAATTCGATGCCAACGGTGAATTCGAGATGGCGTCGCGCACTCTTTCTCACTGGGCTTCGATGAAGACCCGCATAGAGGAAGGTGAAAATGGAATCGACGAGCCGCACACGCCGCTATGGACAGAGTTTAAAACAACTCTGACAGCACTTAACCATGCATGGCAAGAATGTAGTCATCAAATTCTGGAGCCCCGTTACGTGGACGAACCTGCACTGACGATGTACAACAGTTGGCTGCAAGACAAATTGAAAGCCATGCCGTTTCCATCGGTGTTACCAACGGTTCCCGATCCACTAGACAATACGTTTGTTCGCACCAATGAGTACACGCCCTTCTCTGGCATCTGGGAACCCATCGAGGCGGTGCCGAAAAAAACTTCACTTTTGCGTTTGTTTAGTGACGATCCGAAGCCGCAGCCGCCATTCAAGATTATGGGAGCGATGAACTATTTGCTTGGCGGATCAAGGGCGCCACAGATCGATATAGAGACAGCAGAAGAAAGCATGTCGTTGGATACGACATGGCGTTTGCTTTGGCGAGACGATCGCTATGACGATGGTCGCGTCCCAGAACAGGAACAGTCTTACCGCTTCATGCAACCGAAGACAGAGCCGGCACAAAACTCTTCAGTTGCTCTGGCGCGAGAAACCATGTGGGGAGAGAGCGGATCTGCTGTGCCCTCGGGTGGAACGTGGCTGCTTGAATTCGACTTAACCACGAAAATAGTTTTGCAAAAAGGACAGAAGCTTCCGCTGCACCAAGGCCGAGAGGTACGCTGGGTCTTAGCTGAAAGTCGAGTGGCGTGAATCGGACACCTGATCCAGCAGGCGCCCTCCTCCGCGCAGCGCGGCACGTACCGCGGCAGTGGCTTCGAGCTGCGCACCGACGCCTGGAGCGTGGTGCGCGGCGGCGAAGGCGTGCTCTTGACCACCAGCGCGCGCGCGGCCGAAGGCAGCGGCGTCACCTCGACGCAGATGGACGCGGCGGAATCACTGGCCTCGCTGAAATCGGCCGAGGAACTGGGCAAGAGCATGGGCAACGCGGCGCTGGAGCAGAAAGCGCTCAGCAGCGCGGAAGCGGCCAAGACGCAGCAGGACATGATCGCCCGCCTCGATCCCAAGGAAAAAGGCAAGCATGACGGCGCGGTCAACGGCCAGCAGGCGGCCAAGGCGCAAAGCGGCGCGCGCGACCTGGACGCCGAACAGCCGGTGGAAAAATTCGCCGACGCGATGGTGCTGATGGACGCCCCGGCCGGCATCAACTGGGCCACGCCGGCATCGACCGTGCTGTTCGCCGGCCAGCACCTGCACTGGACCAGCCAGGGCGACATGCACATGACGGCGGCGTACACGCTGTCGTCGGTGGCGGCCAACGCGGCCGGCTACTTCAGCCACGCCGGCGGCATCCAGGCCATCGCCGCCAACGGCCCGGTGTCGCTGCAGGCGCATACCGACCAGCTGGAAATCCTGGCGGATAAATCGATCAAGGTCATTTCGGTCAACGACAGCATCGAGATCAAGGCCAATCAGAAGATTGTGCTGCAAGCCGGGCAATCGTCGATCACGCTGGAGGGCGGCGATATCACTTCCGCCTGTCCCGGCAACTTCACCGTCCAGGGTGGACAGAATGTGTATGATGAAGGACGGCAGCTTCACCGAAGGAACGACCGAAAGGAATGGCAGTTCGGACCATGAATGAATCTGAAATTGAAAATGCAATTATGTTGCCGTCCCCTATGGAACGGCAGCAAATATTTTATTGGTTGAAAAGAATCAGTTCTGTTACAGCGTGGCGTCGTATTCTTCAATACTATGACGCTTGGGCGATCGCAACAAAAAACAGTGTGCGCGAAGCGCAGGAGCAAGGTAATGCAAACAATACCTCACTTCCGCAATCAGAATATGAACTCATATTAAAGTGCTTAGTTCATTGCGAGAAGGGCGTTACCCGACTGGAAAAAGGAGACAAACGTGTATTTAAATTTGATGCAAATGGTGAGTTTGCAATGGCTAATCGCATGCTTTCTCATTGGACCCAAATGCTCTCCCGTATAGAGCTCGGGGAAAATGGCATCAAAAAGGACACCCCTCTCTGGCCGGAGTTTTGCAAGACGCTAACCTCATTGGCTCAAGCATGGGGAGAGTGCGCAACGGAAATTCTTGAGCCGCGTTATCTTGAGGACTCAGCCCTAACTTTATACGGACAGTGGCTGCGGAATGAATTGGAAAGCATGTCTTTTCCCAAGGAACTCGCGCCGGTTCCTGATCCGGTAGACAATAAGTTTGTAAGAACCAACGAATACACACCGTACTCCGGCATCTGGGAACCGGTCGATGTAGCAAAACCTTCGATGCTTAGCTTGATTTCTCGCGCACCGAAGCCTCAGCCGCCATTCAACATCATGGGCGCCATGAATTATTTGCATGGCGGATCGAGAGCCCCACAGATCACGGTCGAGACCGCGGACGACAATATTGATCTGGATACGACCTGGCGCTTGTTATGGCGAGACGAGCGTTATGCCGACGGCACAGTTCCTGAAGAAGAAACGTACTACCACTTCACAAAACCGGACGAAGTACAGCCCCCCGCCCCAGCTATCTGGGCGCCAAAAGAAACGATTTAAGCAGAGAGAGGAACAATGCATCGGCGGTGCCGTTGACCGATCTGCACGACGCCAAGAAAATCGGTACGGCTATCTGCTATGCGCTGGTGCATTTACTCGTACTGGAGAAACCATGAGTAGAAAATTGAATCAATTATTGCTCTGGCTATCGCTCACTAGCAGTAGCGTCTTGTTGCCAGCTTATCCCCACGAAGCGGCTCCGCCAAAATGCACCAGCGCGCCTTGCGGCAATACCGCAACCGGCGAGGATCCGCAGCAGCAGCGGCTGCGTGAAGCCGGTGCACGCTCCGAGGCCTTACGCGGAGGCGACGACGATCAACAGCGCTGGTCGTCGATCCGGCTGTATTCCGATTCGACCAAGCCTGAACGCCTGACGATGCCGGTGATGAAGGCCGCAGGCCTCGCGATGCACCTGGACCCGAAGTCAGGGCAGCTCAGCTTCAGCAAGCCTGGTGCGCGCCATACTTTCTCCATCGTCAGTCCAGCGGGTGACAAGAACTCGGTCTGCCCCGAATATACGATCCAGATCATAGAGGCGTCGCCTGTGCACGCGCTGGTACGCATGTCATGCCTGCAGGTCGAATATGCGCCTGGCCGCTACCACATGGGTGTCGATTATTATTTGTATGACGCCGAGACAGCGGTCATGCGCAGCATCTGGCGCACGGCGGTCAACGATAGGAACGCCCGCATGCCGGACACCAAACCGCCGCCATCGCTGAAGATCATCCCGAACGGCTACCGCTTCGACTGGGCCGGCGTGCCGCCGTCCAACAGCAAGATGTCGACGACGGTGCTGCGCAATAGCTATACGCGACAGACCGGAAAAACCGGCGGCATGATCCTGCTCTGCACCAATCTCAGCGCGCCAAATGGTCAAGGTGTGGAAGACGAAATGTGCGAGGGTGCCGTTCTTACGCGCATACGGGACAGCAAAGACTCGAAAGACAAGTCGCAGCGTCTTGCGCCCATGTGATGCAGGGACAGCATCGCGTTCACAACGCCCCAGCTACGCGTCCGCACCGATATCGAGGGCATTTTTTTGGTAGCCGCTGGAAAAATGGCGGCACAGATCATGAGAAAAATCGTTTATACCATTCTTGCAGCCGTATCCTTTTGCTTGACTGCGTCGGGTGCGGAGCGGAGGCTTCGGCATTGGTTGAAGCCCTATTGTGCAAAAAGAAAACCAGCGGTGCTCGGGCGTTCATCGCCAGCAGGATGGGCAAGCGCGTGCTGATGACGGCGTCCGCAACAGCCAGTGACGATCTCGCGAAGCAGGCGCTGGTTACACCCGAACTCATCGATTCGCTTCAGCGCGAAGGCGCCGCTTGGCATGCCGACCTGATCGTCGCGCCTGACGAGATTACACTACAATACATGTCAGACGAGGCATGCGTGCAATCCCGAACGTTGCGCGCCGTTAAAGGCCAGTGGCGGATCGTCCGGGTCGGAGAGGCTGGCGACTAATATGAATCACTTGATCCTTATCGCCGTATTGGCTGCCGGCGGAGATGCCTTCGCAGCGGAGCCGCCGGCAGACGTCGATGCCGGCTATCTGCGGTCGCAGGGCGTCGGCTATGCGGGCACGCTGGTCGGTGCTCGGCTGGTGAGTGATCGTATCGGCGAGCACCTGCTGGTGATGAGCTCGAAGTCGGCGCCCTCGCCGTCCAAGCCTTCTGGGCGCGAGGAATATCATGAGCTGGCGGCGGTGTATTACGGCCGCAAGGCCGGTCAATGGCAGGCCGAGTGGACCGTGCGCGACATGGTCGATTGTCCGGCGCTCGACTCGGTGGCGGAGTTCTTCCCTGCCCTCGTCAGCGAGACGGACTTGAACCAGGATGGCCGCAGCGAGATCACCATTCCCTACCGTTTATTTTGCAGCGGCGGCATCGACTATTCGACCGTCAAAGTCATCTTGCGCGACGGCGACGCCAAGCTGGCGATCCGGGGCGAACTGGAATTCTTTCAGCCCGACGGCAAAGTCGCCATCGAGGGCAGCAAACACTACGACAAGGCATTGCTTCAGCCCGCCAACTCCGCGTACAAACGTCATCTGGACACGGTTTGGCAAGCGGTCGCGCGACGCAAATAGCGCGGAATGTCCGGAAATGAACAGCGCCGACGTTCATTTCCGCACACTTCCGCCGGCCGCGCAGGCGCAAATTGCGTGGCATGGGATTTGCAAAGCTCTTTTCATTATTCCAAAGGAGACGCCATGTCCGCACTGACTACCTTGCCGCTGGGCGCGCGCGGCGCCGAGGCCAGCATCGCCGTTGATGTCAACGCCCACGGCCAGATCGCCGGTATCATCGAGGAGGACGACGGCCGCCAGCGCGCCGTCCTGTACGACAAGCGGCCGATCGAACTCGGCACGCTGGGCGGCAGCGACAGCAATACCAAGGGCATCAACGCCGGCGGCGATGTGGTCGGCACCGCCCAGGACAGCGACGGTCATTGGCGCGCCTTCATCTTCCGCTCCGGCGACAAGATGCGCGACCTCGGCACACTAGGCGGCAACAGCAGCTACGGCGCCGCCATCAACAACGCCGGCCAGGTGGTCGGCTTCGCCGACACCAGCGACGGCTATTTCCACGCCTTCAGCAGCGACGGCGAGCACGCGCCCGTCGACCTCGGCACGCTGGGCGGCAACATCAGCTATGCGGCCGGCGTCAACAACCACGGCGACGTGGTCGGCACCGCCGCGCTGGCCGACGGCTATCGCCGCGCCTTCGTGTACCAGCCGGGCGCCGGCATGCGGGAGATCGGCACGCTGGGCGGCCGTTCCAGCGCGGCCAGCGGCATCAATGACCAAGGCGTGATCGTCGGCGCGTCGGAGACGGCGGGCCGGCGCTGGCACGCCTTCGTCTGGGAGCGCGGCCACATGACCGACCTTGGTGCGCTGATCGGCTACGGCGACAGCTTCGCCACCGCCGTCAACAACGCCGGCCACGTGGTCGGCAGCATCCGCATCGGCGAAGAGCGCCGCTCCTTCGTCTACCGCGACGGCAAGATCACCGTGCATCCGGGCGGTTACGGCCTGTACCTGGTCAACGCCATCAATGCCGATGAGCTGGTGATCGGCGCGCAATACGTCGGCAAGAAATTCGCCGCGTCGAGCATGCATTCGAGTCAGCCGGCGGTGGCCACGCACGGCTCGCAGGAATTCCTGGGCCTGGTGGCGATCGTGCTGACGGCGGCGGTCGGGGTGGTGCTGTACCGCCGCCGCTATCGCGGCATCAAGCTGCTGTCGGCGTAAATAAAAACGGCACGCCGAAGCGTGCCGTCGTTCGCGGCGCAGCCGTGCTTACACGGCCGACAGATCCAGTTCAACGCCGGTCGCGGCCTTGATCTGGTCCTTGGTGACGCCGGGCGCCAGTTCGGTGACCTTCAAGCCCTTGTCGCTGACTTCCATCACGCCCAGGTCGGTGATGACCAGGTCGACCACGCCGACGCCGGTCAGCGGCAGATCGCATCTCGGCAGCAGCTTGTGCGACGTCGAGCCGTCCTTGGCGGTGGCGACGTGCTCCATCAACACCACCACTTTCTTGACGCCGGCCACCAGGTCCATCGCGCCGCCCATGCCCTTGACCATTTTGCCCGGGATCATCCAGTTGGCCAGGTCGCCGTGCTCCGACACCTGCATCGCGCCCAGGATCGCCAGGTTGATCTTGCCGCCCCGGATCATGCCGAACGAGTCTGCCGAGCTGAAGTAGGCCGCGCCCGGCAGCGCCGTCACGGTCTGCTTGCCGGCGTTGATCAGGTCGGCGTCGATTTCGTCGTCGGTCGGGAACGGGCCGATGCCCAGCAAGCCGTTTTCCGATTGCAGATACACTTCGATGCCGGCCGGTACGTAGTTCGCCACCAACGTCGGCAAGCCGATGCCGAGGTTGACGTAGTAACCGTCCTGCAATTCCTTCGCCGCGCGCGCGGCCATTTCATCACGAGTCCATGCCATGGTATCTGTCTCCGTTATTCTTGATTGGCGGCGCGCACGGTGCGCTGCTCGATGCGTTTTTCCGGCGTGGCGTTGACCACGATGCGGTGCACGAAGATGCTTGCCAGGTGCACGGCGTCCGGATCGATCTCGCCGATCTCGACCAGCTGCTCGACTTCGACGATGGTGATCTTGCCGGCCATCGCGGCGTTCGGGTTGAAGTTGCGCGCGGTCTTGCGGAACACCAGGTTGCCGGCCTTGTCGGCCTTCCACGCCTTGACCAGCGCCACGTCGGCCACCAGGCTGCGTTCCATCACGTATTGCTCGCCGTCGAATTCGCGGATTTCCTTGCCGTCGGCGACGATGGTGCCGACGCCGGTCTTGGTGAAGAAGGCCGGGATGCCGGCGCCGCCGGCGCGCAGTTTCTCGGCCAGCGTGCCTTGCGGCGTGAATTCCAGTTCCAGTTCGCCGGCCAGGTATTGGCGCGCGAACTCCTTGTTCTCACCGACGTAGGAAGCGATCATCTTCTTGATCTGGCGGGTTTCCAGCAGCTGGCCGAGGCCGAAGCCGTCGACGCCGGCGTTGTTGGAGATCGCCGTGAGGCCGGTGACGCCGGAATCGCGCAAGGCGGCGATCAGCGCCTCCGGGATGCCGCACAGGCCGAAGCCGCCGACAGCGATGGTTTGCCCGTCTTGCACGACGCCGGCCAGCGCGGTGGCAGCGTCCGGATAGATTTTATTCATGGGTGTCCCTTATGTTTATGTTGCTAAATGCAATGCCAACATTATTAAATGCGTTAGCGTGCGGCGAGTCAGCATAGAATACGCAAATCAAAAGCACAATACCGTAGAACTACCGGCATCCCTAACTACATGAGCGCTCAGCCTGTCATAGACTACGAATCGATTTTCCTGCACGCTCCGGTCGGCATGTGCATCTCGGAAAACCGCGTCATCCAAACCTGCAACGAGGCGCTGGCCGACATGTTCGGCTATTCGCGCACGCAATTCGAGGGCCTGTCGTTCATGGTGCTGTACCCGACGCCGGACGAATTCCTGCGCACCGGCGACCGCATCATCCCGATCATGAACGCCAAGGGCCGCTATTCCGACGAGCGCATCATGCGCCGCGCCAGTGGCGAGCTGTTCTGGTGCCACGTCACCGGCCACGCGATGAAGGCGCAGGAGCCGCTCGGCCCCGGCATCTGGACCTTCGAGGACGTCAGCGAAAAACGTCCGGTCACCGCCGAACTGACGCCGCGCGAACGGGAAATCGCCGCGCTGCTGGTCGAAGGCAAGACCAGCAAGACCATCGCGCGCCAGGTCGATCTCAGCCCGCGCACGGTGGAGATGCACCGCGCCAAGCTGATGCGCAAATTCTCGGCGGCGACGTCGTCGGAGCTGGTGCACAAGCTGGTCGGGCTGCAGCTTTAACGTCGTTCCCGCGCAGGCGGGAACCCATAGAACGCGGACGGCATACGCTCAGCATGGATTCCCGCTTTCGCGGGAATGACGATGGTCACATCGCGGTCATGCCGTCGTCGGCGGAGATGATGGCGCCGTTGATGAAGTTCGAGTCCTCGCCGGCCAGCAGCAACAGCAGGCCGTCCAGGTCTTCCGGCTTGCCCGGACGCTTGCGCGGCAACATCTCGATCAGCTTCTGTCCCTGCTCGCTGGCGAAATAATCCTCGTTGATCTCGGTCGAAATATATCCCGGGCAGATGGCGTTGGTGTTGATGCCGTACTTGCCCCACTCCACCGCCATCGCCTTGGTCATCTGCACCACGCCGGCCTTGCTCATGCAATACACGCCGATCTGCGGCAGCACGCGCAGCCCCGCCACCGAGGCGATGTTGATGATGCGGTGCTTCTTGCTCGGATCGCCCTTGGCGCGCGCGATCATGCGCTTGGCGGTCTGCTGCGCGACGAAAAACGCGCCGCGCAGATTGGTGTCCATGACAAAGGAATAATCCTCCGGCGTCACGTCGACCAGACGTTGCGTGGTGGACACACCGGAATTATTGACCAGGATATCGATCGGGCCCGCTTCGGTCTCGGCGTGGGCGATGGCCGACTTGATGCTGGCGAAATCGGTCACGTCCAGGCTGACCACATGGGCGGCGCCGCCGTCGGCTTCGATCTCGGCGCGCAATTCCTTCAGACGCTCGGTGCGGCGCGACGCCAGCACTACCTGCGCGCCGGCCTGGGCCAGGACTTTGGCGAACCGGGCTCCAAGACCGCTGGAGGCGCCGGTGATCAGCGCGATTTTTCCCTCAAAGTTAACTTCTATGCCCACGGGCTGCTCCTGTAATGGGTGACGAATATCCGACAGCCTCACTGTCGAATCGTTATGATTACACAAAACGCCAGTATTAGATTGCAGTGTCTAATAATGTCCCTCAAAATGGCGCCCACATTGCATTCCGGACGAAAAAGAAGCACACTCGTGCTTAAATTTTTTTCCTCCTTATTGATTACTATAAGAACAGACCATGACACAGCCACAAAATCTAGTAGAACAGTACGGCCCGCGCGACGCGATGGAGTATGACGTCGTGATCGTCGGCGGCGGCCCGGCGGGCTTGTCGGCGGCGATCAAGATCAAGCAGCTGGCGGCCGAAAAGGGCCAGGAAGTGTCCGTCGTCGTGCTGGAAAAAGGCGGCGAGCTGGGCGCGCACATCCTGTCCGGCGCGGTGATGGACCCGAAGGCGCTGACCGAGCTGATTCCGGACTGGAAGGCCAAAGGCGCGCCGCTGAACACCGAAGTCAGCGAAGACCGCATGCTGTTCCTGACCGAGACCAAGGCCATCAAGACGCCGAACTTCGCGCTGCCGGCCTGCTTCCAGAACCACGGCAACTACGTGATCTCGCTGGGCAACGTGGTGCGCTGGCTGGGCCAGCAGGCCGAGGCGCTGGGCGTCGAGGTGTTCCCCGGCTTCGCCGCGGCCGAGGTGCTGTACAACGACGACGGCTCCGTCAAGGGCGTCGCCACCGGCAATATGGGCGTCAAGCGCGACGGCGAAGCCGGCTCGGACTTCCAGCTGGGTATGGAATTGCACGGCAAGTACACGCTGTTCGCCGAGGGCGCGCGCGGCCACCTGGGCAAGCAGCTGATCGCCAAGTACGACCTGAACAAGGGCAAGGATCCGCAGTCGTACGCCATCGGCATCAAGGAACTGTGGGAAATCGATCCGGCCAAGCACCAGCCCGGCCTGGTGATCCACACCGCCGGCTGGCCGCTGCCGAGCGACACCTATGGCGGTTCCTTCCTGTATCACCTGGAGAACAACCAGGTCATGGTCGGCTACATCGTCGGCCTGAACTATGAGAATCCGTATCTGTCGCCGTACGAGGAATTCCAGCGCTACAAGACCCACCCAGCCATCAAGACCTTCTTCGAAGGCGGCAAGCGCATTTCCTACGGCGCGCGCGCCATCACCGCCGGCGGCCTGCAATCGCTGCCGAAGCTGGTGTTCCCGGGCGGCGCGCTGATCGGCTGCGAGGCCGGCTTCCTCAACATGAGCCGCATCAAGGGCAGCCACGCCGCGATCAAGTCCGGCATGCTGGCGGCCGAGGCGGCGTTCGAGGCGCTCGGCGCCGGCCGTCAGCACGATGAGCTGGCCGGCTTCCCGGCCGCGTTCGAGAAATCGTGGCTGCATGAAGAGCTGCACGTGGCGCGCAACGTCAAGCAATGGCTGAACAAGGGTCTGTATCTGGGCGCGCTGATGACCGGCGTCGACCAGATCGTGTTCCGTGGCAAAGCGCCTTGGACCTTGCACCACAGTCACGCCGACCACGAATGCCTGAAGCCGGCGTCGCAGTTCCAGCCGATCAGCTATCCGAAGCCGGACGGCAAGCTGACCTTCGACCGCCTGTCGTCGGTGTTCATCTCCAACACCAACCATGCCGAAGACCAGCCGATCCACTTGACGCTGAAGAACCCGAGCGTGCCGGTGGACGTCAACCTGGCCCAGTACGCCGGTCCGGAAGCGCGCTACTGTCCGGCCGGGGTCTACGAATTCGTCAAGACCGACGAAGGCGCCGACCGCCTGCAGATCAATGCGCAGAACTGCGTGCACTGCAAGACCTGCGATATCAAGGATCCGACTCAGAACATCGTCTGGGTCACGCCGGAAGGCGGCGGCGGTCCTAACTATCCAAATATGTAATCAGGTCGGCAGCCACCGCCTCGACCACCGGCGCCCAGTCGCCGCGCTGGGCCTGGCGGTACAGGGTCGCGCTCGGATACCACGGACTCGACGCGCCCTGCTCCAGCCAGCGCCATTCGAACGGCGCCTGCAACAGGATCCACACCGGCCGCCCCAGCGCGCCGGCCAGATGGGCCACGCTGGTATCGACCGTGACCACCACATCCATTAGCTGGCACAGGGCGGCGGTGTCGGTGAAATCATTCAGCAGACCGGCAAATTGCCGCACCGGCATCGCGTCCAGCAGCGCCTGGTCGGACGGACGAACTTCCTTTTGCAAACTGACGAACTCGTATCGGTCGGAGAAGATCCGGGCGAACATCGGCAGCGCCATGCTGCGGTTGCGGTCGTTCAGGTGGCTGGGATGGCCGGCCCAGACGATGCCGACACGCGGCTTGCTCTTCGCGCCCAGCGTCTCCGCCCATTGCGCCAGCTTGGCCGGATCGCTCGCCAGGTACGGGGACGCGCCGGGAACCGAGTCCAGCCGGGTGTCGAACGCCAGCGGCAGGCTCATCAACGGAATGTGGTAATCGAAGCGCGGCAGTGGCTCGCCCTTGTCCACGATCCGGGTCACGCCCTCCAGCGTGCCCAGCAATCCGGCCAGCGCCGGCTTCACCTCCAATATGACGCTGGCGCCTCGCTGCGCCACCAGCGCCGCATAGCGGCAGAATTGCAGCGTATCCCCCAACCCCTGCTCGGCGTGCAGCAGGATGGTTTTGCCCTTGAGCGGCTCGCGCCCGGTCCATGTGGGCTGGGTGAAATTGCGCTTGGCCTTGTAAAACGGCAAAGTCTCCGCCTTCCAGCGCCATTCGTAATCGCGCCAGCCTTTTTGGTAATCGCCCTGCCGCAAGTACACCAGCGAACGGTTCCAGCGCGCCGGCGCGCAGTTTTTGTCCAGCGCGATGGCCTTATCGTAGTTCGCCAACGCCAGCTCGGGATGGCCCATTTGGTCCAGCACGCTGCCAAGATTGGTGTAGCCGCCCGGGTGGCGCGGCTCCAGGCGCACCACCGTTTCATACGCTTGCCGCGCCGCCTCGTATTGCCACATGGCGCGCAGGATCGCGCCACGGGTCAGATGATAGTCGCCGCTGTCCGGCTTCAGCGCGAGCGCGCGATCGATGCTGACCAGCGCCTCCTCGCCCCGGCCGTCGGCGTTGAGCATGCGCGCGTGCAGTTGCCAGGCGCCGGCGTCGCCGTCGTCGAGCGCCAACAAGGCGGCGAACGCGCGCGCCGCGGATCGCGGACGGCCCAGTTCCTGCAATTGCTTGCCCAGCTTGCGGTGGGCGTCGATCAGTTCGCGCCGCAGCTTGTTCGCGACCGCCTCGTCGCGGGCCGCCGCGTCCGCCCGGTTCAGCTTGCGCAGGATGGCCGCGCGCTGGCGGTAGGCGTCGGCCAGGCGCGGATCGAGGCTGATCGCGGTGTCGAAACAGTGCAGCGCGTCCTCGAACAGCTCGCGCGACAGCAGCAAGCGCCCAAGGTTGTGGTGCGCGTCCGCGTAGTCCGGGAACAGTTCCAGCGCGCGGCCATAGCTTTGCGCCGCCTCGTCCGGGCGATCCATGGCCAGCAGAATGGTGCCGCGAAGGTTGAACGCCTCGACGTTGTGCGGATTGACGGCCAGCGCCTGCTCCACGCTGTCCAGCGCCGCCGCGTACTGTTTGGTTTGCCTGAGGGACAGCGCGCGGTTGTGCCAGGCTTGATCGTCGCCGGCGTTGAGTGCCAGCGCCTGGTCGAAGCTGCGCAGCGCATCCTCGTGCCGTTGCAGCGCCTGCAAAGCGACGCCACGGTTGAAACAGGTGTTCGCGTCGGCCTCGTTCAATGCCAGCGCCCGGTCGAAGCTTTGCAACGCTTCTTCCAGGTGTTGCATTTCACGCAAGGCATTTCCCAGATCGCCATGGACAGCGGCCGCGTCCGGCTCGACCGCGAGCGCCGAGCGCATGAAGCCGGCCGCCATCTCGAAGTTGCCAATCTGAAAAGCCGCAATGCCGACGTGATGCAGCGCGGCGAAATGCCGGGGCGCCAGTTTCAGCACCTGTTCGTAGGTTTGCATCGCCCTGGCCAATTCGCCCTGGTTGTGAAACGCGACGCCTTGGCCGAACAGCGCTTCGGCCTCGGCCGGAACCGCCTCCGCGCCTGAGAGGTTGGAAGTGTGTGGACTCGCCATATTTATTGCCATTTTGAAATGAAATCTCGAAGCTATATATAAGCATAACCTAGCCCAAGGGAAAGTTATTCCGTAAGTCATCAAATCAATCTACAATTAGACGTCGCATGCCGAATTCACGGCGTAAAGAGTGCCGGTTACAAATAATTTTCATAAATTTCCATAAAGCATTTAATGTCCTCCCAGATACGGTCGTCTTGTACTGGGGAGAGCACAAACGATTCGTTGCTCCGAACTGAATCCACCTACCAGGAGTTATTTCATGCTGAGCCTTCACACCAACGCCGCGGCCCTTTCCGCACAGAACTCGATCTCCCGCACCCAATCGTCGCTGTCGACTTCGCAGACGCGCCTGAGCACCGGCTTCCGTGTCAATTCGGCCATGGACGACGCCGCAGGCCTGCAGATCGCAACCCGTCTGAAATACCAAACCAGCGGCATGGCCGTTGCAATGCGTAACACCCAGAATTCGATCTCGCTGATGCAAACCGGCGAAGGCGCACTGGACGAGACCACCGCCATCCTGATCCGCATGAAGGATCTGGCCACCCAGGCAGCCGACGGTTCGTCGAACGCCAACGACCAAACCTCGATGCAGTCGGAATTCGACGCGCTGACCAACGAATTGACCAACATCGTCGGTAACACCACCTTCGGCGGCCAGAAACTGTTCGCCACCGGCGGCTCCACGACCTCGACCTTCCAGAACGCCAGCCTGACCTTCCAGATCGGCGCGTCGACCAGCGAAACCCTGAAATTCGACGTGACCAGCCAAGTGAGCGCCATGCACGCCGCGATCACCGCCGCCGCAGCGAACTACAGTGATGCCGGCAGCGCATCGACCACGACCGGCACCGAACTGACCGGCGGCGGCGCAAACAGCGCCATCGACCTGATCGCCAGCGCGATCGACGCCGTATCGACCGTGCGTTCGACCCTGGGCGCGACCTCGAACCGTCTGGAACACGTCTACAACAACTTGTCCAACGTCTCGACCAACACCAAGGCTGCGGAAGGCCGCATCATGGACACCGACTTCGCTGCGGAATCGTCGAATATGACATCGCAACAGATGCTGCTGCAAGCCGGTACCGCGATGCTGAAGCAGTCGAACAGCACTTCGTCGCTGGTTATGTCCCTGCTGCAGTAATAATCGCAGTATCATCCGGATACGAAGCTATCCGGATTACCAAGGGCCAACCGGATACGTTTCGGTTGGCTTTTTTTATATCAGCAAGCTCAGCAAGACTGGAAACCCAGCCTGATGGCCTTAGACCGTATCGGACCTTCCCTACGCCCGCTGGGCGTCCCGGACCGGCAGCCCGCGCAGCAGCCGGGACAGGTCGCGCGCGTACCGGGCGAAGCGCTGCTGGATGTCGATTTCCCGGTCGGCCCGCTGGCGCCGGGCGGCGCCCATGGCGCCACCGGTCCCGGCTCGGTCGGCCCCATCCCCGGCGAGGCGGAGGCCCACGCCCTGCCGCGCGCCGGACTGGAAGCGCTGGCCGACGCGCTGGCCGACATGCCGAAGGCCTCCGATCCGGCGGCGATGCGCGCCAACCAGGTGTTCCTGTCGCGCCAGCTGGTCTGGCAACCGCCCGACACCAGCATGATGGCCGCCTCCTGGCAAGTGATGGTGCGCACCTACAGCGAACAGCGCGCCGCCTGGCTGGAACAGGCCACCGGCCAACACATTCCGTCCAGCCTGTTCATGAGCGACCAGATTCCCGCCGGCAGCCGCGACGGCCGCCCCGGCCTGCCGATGGTGACCGAGATGGAACCATGGCGCTTCGCCGTCTACGCCTGGGGCGCCAAGCGCCTGGTGTTGCGGGTGGTGGTCAAGGACGACGACGAATACGAACGCAACCGCCGCAAGCGCAGCCGCGTCGCGCTGCGGCTGGAATTGATGCTGCCCGCCGTGGGCCGGGTGCTGATCCAGATCGAGCCAGCCGGCGGCAACGGCGTGGTGATGGAAGTCGCCGCCGCCCAGACCTCGGCCATGCAGCACATGCGCGAAATCCTGCCGCAGCTGGCGGCCACCGTCAGCCGCGCCGGCCTGACCATCTTGCGCTGCCGCCTGCGGCGCGAGCTGCCGCCGTCGAGCGGCGAACACCCCTACCCCAGCCGCATGCAGGCGGCTGGCCTGACCCAGGCCATCTTCCGCGCCATGGCCGAAGTGGCGACCTTGTTGTCGCAGCCGGCCATGCCCGACGACCTGCAATAATTGCTCCTTATTCTTTTTTTCTATGGCCACCACATCCAACGTCGACCAGTTGTTCGCGCAAGCGATTCAGTTCCACAACGAGGGCAAGCTAGCTCAGGCCCTGCAAGTCTATGAACATGTGTTGCGGCTCGAACCCCAGCATTTCGACGCCCTGCACAACACCGGCATCGCCGCCTTCCAGAGCGGCAATTTCGAAGTGGCGGCCAGCTTCTTCCGTTCCGCGCTGAAGCTCGACCCCGATCATGCCGACGCCCACAACAACCTGGGCAACGCGCTGCGCGAGATGCAGCTGATGGAGGACGCGCTGCGCAGCTACGACCGCGCGCTGGCGCTGACTGGCGGCGACGCCAACACCCATTTCAACCGCGCCGTGACGCTGCAGTCCCTGATGCGCGCCGACGAAGCGCTGCAAAGCTACGACAAGGCGCTGGCGCTGGACGCCAACGACGACCAGGCCTGGAGCAACCGCTCGACCCTGCTCTGGCAAGCCAAGCAATACGACCTGGCGCGCATCAACGCGGAGCAGGCGCTCGCGCTCAACCCGCACAACATCGAAGCGCACAATAATTGCGGCAATATCTTGCAGGACCTGGGGCAAGCCGAGCAGGCCGAGGAAAGCTACCGGCAGGCGCTGGCGCTGCTGCCGGAGTACGCCGACGCGCATTACAATCTGGGCCGCCTGCTGCTGGCCGAAGCGCGCCATGCGGAAGCGCTGCACAGCCTGGACCAGGCGGTCAGCCTGCATCCCCAGTTCGTGCAAGCCCACCGCCAGCGCGCGCTGGCGCTGCGCCGGCTGGACCGGCCCGATGACGCGCAACGCGCCGAGGACGACGCGTCGGCGCTGCAACGCCAGCTGACCGCCGCCTACCGCCAGCGCGGCCAGGAACTGGAACAGCTGGGACACTACGAATCCGCCGCCGCGCTGTACGCCACCGCGCTGGAATTGGACGGCGGCGACGCCGAGCTGCGGCAGCTGCACGCGCGCGCGCTGGCCAACACGCGGCAACGCGAAGAAATACTGACCGGACTACGCCAGGCGCTCGAACTGAAAATGGAGCGCGCCGCGCGCCATGCGCCACCGGAGCTGGTGCAAAGCATGAACCCGGCGGAAGATTACGAAAAGGCGCGCATCGCGCTCGAGAAGCTGACCAAGATGGCGCCCGCCAATCCGCGCGCCTACGTCAACCTCGGCAGCATCCTGACCAGGCTCGGTTTGACGGACCAGGCGATGGCCAACTACGAACGCGTGCTCGCGCTCGATCCCGACTCTGCGCTGGCCCACTGGAATCGCGGCTTGCTGCTGCTGGGCCGGGGCGACTATGAACGCGGCTGGCAAGGTTACGAATACCGCTGGAAGGCGAAAGATCTGCCGCTGTCCAAATACAAGCGCAACTTCCTCAAGCCGCAGTGGACCGGACGCGAGTCGCTCAAAGGCAAAACCATTCTGCTGCACGCCGAACAGGGGCTGGGCGACGCCATGCAGTTCTGCCGTTACGCGACCCTGGTCAAGCAACGCGGCGCCCGCGTGGTGCTGGAGATGTTCCCCAGCCTGGTGCCGCTGATGGCGTCGCTGCAAGGCGTGGATCAGATCGTGCCGAGCAAAAGCCCGCTGCCGCACTTCGACTATCACATTCCGCTGTTGAGCCTGCCGCTTGCGTTCAATACCCGGATCGACAGCATCCCGACCGCGACCTCGTATCTGGCCAGCGATCCGGCCAAGCGCGAACAATGGAGTCAGGTGCTCGGCAGCAAAACCCGCCAGCGCATCGGCGTCGTGTGGAGCGGCAACGTCACGCACGGCAACGACCACAATCGCACGTTGCCGCTGTCCGTGCTGGCGCCGTTGCTGACGGAAAAGCACGAGTTCATCTGTCTGCAAAAAGACATCCGGTTGGAGGACAAGGAGTTGCTGGACACGCTGCCGATCCGCCAGGTCAGCCATCTGCTGAACGACTTCAGCGACACCGCCGCGCTGTGCGACCTGATGGACGTGGTGATCACGGTCGACACCAGCGTGGCCCACCTGGCCGGCGCGCTGGGCAAGCCGGTGTGGGTGATGCTGCCGACGCCGTTCGAATGGCGCTGGCTGGAACACGGCGAAACCAGTCCGTGGTATCCGACCGCGACGCTGTACCGCCAGGAACGCATCGGCGACTGGCGCCCGGTGATCGACGCCGTGGAAGCCAGCCTGAATCAACTGCCGGCCACTGCCGACGGCGGCCCCGCCTAGCCCACCGTGCCGATGATGCTCACTTCGCGGTTTTCCGGGATCTCGTTGTAAGACAACACGTGCAGGCCCGGCGCGAACAGGCGCGCGTAGCGCGCCAGCAGCGGCCGGATCTGCGGCAGCACCAGCAGCAGCGGCGGCGTCGCCTGCTGCTTCATCTGCTCGCGCGCGACCGGCATGTTGACCTGCAATTGCGCCAGCAGGTGCGGGTCGATCGGATAATTGTCCAGCACCACCTTGCCGCTCTGGCGCGCCTGGTTCAATGAACCCAGCAGCATATTCTCCAGGTCGCCGCCCAGGTTGAAGGCCTGCATCTCGGTCTTCTGCCCGAACAGCCCGGTGACGATCTGCCGCCGCAAGGCGCAACGCACCTCGGCCGCCAGCAGGATCGGGTCCTTGGTGGTCTCGGAACTGTCGACCAGCGTGGTGGCGATCGGTACGATGTCCTTCAGCGACACGTTCTCCGCCAGCAGCACGCGGAACACGCGCAGCATCTGCGTGTGCGTCAGCGCCTTGTCCAGCGAACCGGCCAGTTTAGGCGACAGCGACGCCAGCCGCTCCATCAGCGCCGGCACGTCCTCATGGCGGAACAACTCCGGCAGGTATTCGCGGATCAGCTTGGACAAATGGGTGGCGATCGCGCTCGGCGCCTCGACCACTTGGTAACCCAGGCCCAGCGCGTTGGCCTTCTCGCTGGTCTCGATCCAGGTCACCGGCATGCCGTAGGCCGGCTCGATGCCGGGGATGCCGTCGATCTGGCCGTAGATGTTGGGCGACGGGATCGCCATCAGCCGGTCGGCGAACACTTCCGCCTGCGCCACCACGCTGCCCGACAACATCACCGAATACTGCGACGGCTTCAGCCCCAGATCGTCGCGCACCACGATGGTCGGCAGCAGCAGCCCCATCGATTCCGAGATGCTCTGCCGCACGCCCTTGACGCGCTTGGTCAGCGGCTCGCCGTGCGCCTTGTCGATCAGCGCCACCAGCTTGTAGCCCAGCGCCACCTGCAGCTGCTGCACCGCCGGCAGGCTGTGCCAGTCGAGGTCGGGTGCGCGGTCGTCGCGCAGCGCGGCCTCGATCGCGTCGAGATTGGCGGTGTCGGGCTTGGCGACCTTGGTCAGCAGCTTCCAGCCGACATACGCCAGCACCGCCGCGAACGGACCGAACATCTGCCATGGCATGCCCGGCACCAGCGCCAGGATCAGCATCATGCCGGCCGCGCTCAGCATCACCTGCGGCGAGGTCAGCACCTGGCTGCCCACCTGCTGTTCGAAGTCGCCAGAATCCGAGATCCGGGTGACCAGGATCGCGGCGGCGGCCGACAGCAGCAGCGCCGGGATCTGCGCCACCAGGCCGTCACCGATGGTCAGCAGCGCGTATTGCTTGAAGGCGTCGCCGAACGACATGTCCTGCATGATCGAACCGATGGCGACACCGCCGACCATGTTGATGATCAAAATCAGGATGCTGGCGACCGCGTCGCCGCGCACGAACTTGGAGGCGCCGTCCATGGCGCCGTAGAAATCCGCCTCGGCGGCCACGTCCTGGCGACGCGCCTGGGCTTTTTCCTGGTTGATCAGGCCGGCGTTGAGGTCGGCGTCGATCGCCATCTGCTTGCCCGGCAAGGCGTCCAGCGTGAAGCGCGCCGACACCTCGGAAATCCGCTCCGCGCCCTTGGTCACCACCATGAAGTTGATGATCATCAGGATCACGAACACCACGATACCGACCACGTAGTTGCCGCCGATGACGACCTTGCCGAAGGCCTCGATCACCTGGCCGGCGGCGGCTGTGCCCTCATGGCCGTGCAGCAGCACCACCCGGGTCGACGCCACGTTCAGCGTCAGCCGCATCATGGTGGTGGCCAGGATCACCGTCGGGAACACCGAGAAATCCAGCGGCCGGCGCGCCGACACCGAGACCAGGATCACGATCAGCGCCAGCACGATGTTGAACGTGAACATCACGTCCAGCAGCACCGGCGGCAACGGCAGGATGATCATCGCCAGGATCACCAGCAGGAACGCCGGCGTGGCGAACTTGTGGCGACGCGCTTCCGCCACCAGCCTGTTCAGAAAATTCATGTCTCGCTAACCTCGCTCATCGATTTGGGCACTACAACTTCTTTTGGATAATCCGGCTGGGCGGCGCGGCGCCCGGTGCGGAAGGCTTGCAACTGCAGCACATAGTTCAGCACCTGCGACACCGCCTGGTACAGCTGCACCGGGATCTGCTGGTTGACCTGGCTGGTGTTGTAGACGGCGCGCGCCAGCGGCGCCAGCTCCATCACTTCGATCTTGAATTCGACCGCGATCTGGCGGATGTACAGCGCCATCTCGTCGACGCCCTTGGCGATCACGTACGGCGCCTCGGCCTTGGCCAGGTCGTACTTCAGCGCCACCGCGTAGTGTTCCGGGTTGACGATCACCACGTCGGCGGTCGGCACCGTCTTGCGCGCGCTGCGCCGCGCCATCGCCCGCTGCAGCTGGCGGATGCGGTTCTTCACCTCCGGCCGGCCCTCGGAGGACTTGTGCTCCTCCTTCTGGTCCTGCTTCGACATGCGCTGGTTCTTGGCGAAGAAATACGCCTGCGCCGGCACGTCGATCAAGGCGAAGATGATAAACACCGCCACCAGCGACATCAAGCCGTCCAGCATCAGATTCGAGCCCGACATCAGCGCCTGCCCCATCGGCAGGTTCTGCAACTGGGTGTAGTCTTTCACGGTCGAGCGCGCCACGTGGATCAGCACCGCGATCAGCACCCCGGCCTTGCCGATCGACACCAGCAGCTCGAACGCGTGCTTGCCGGTGAACAGCTTGCCCAGGTTGGCGACCGGGCTCATGCGTGAAAACTTGGGCGCCATGTTCTTGGTGCTGGCGACCCAGCCGCCCGGCACCATCGCGCCCAGCACGATGAACAGCGGCACCACGAACAGCGGCAGCAGCATCTTGATCAGCAGCCACATCGAGTTGCTGAACGCGGTCGACATGGCGTTGTCGATCGCGCCGTCGCTGTCGAACGGGGCGAAGCTTTGATGGAAGATCTCGTTGAATTCGGCCATGTAGGTCGGCAGCAGGTAGACGAACAGCTTCAGGCTGACCAGGATGCCGATCGCGGTCGACAGGTCGCGCGAACGGACCACCTGCCCTTCTTCGCGCGACTTCTTCAGCTTCTGTTGTGAAGCCTTTTCTGTTTTGTCGCCGGTGCTCGATTCAGCCATGGGCCGCCACCTGCATCTGCTGGCGGATCAGTTCCAGCACCATATTGGTCATGCGCACATAGTGCTCGGGAATGAAGCGCACCACCTGCGCCAGCATCATCAGGCCGAAGATGGTGATCACCGAAAAGCCCAGCGCGAACAGGTTCAGGCTGGGCGCGACGCGGTTGAGGAAGCCGAAGCCGATCTGCACCACCAGCGTCGAGAACACCACCGGCAGCGCCAGCAGCATCGCCGCCGAGAAGATCCAGGCCACGTTGTAGGCGACCGCCTCCAGCAGCATCGGGCCGTAGCCGTGGCCCAGCGGCCAGGCCTTGAAGCTCTGGCCGATCACGTTGGCGATCACCAGGTGGCCGTCGATGGCGAAGAACACCATGATCGCCAGCGTCGACAGCAACGCCGACACCACGTCCGACGATTGCCCGTTCATCGGATCGTTCATCACCGCCATCGACATCCCCATCTGCGACGACACCATGAAGCCGAGCACGCCGATCACCGACATGGCGAAGTGGAAGGCCAGCCCCAGCACGAAGCCAATGATGGCCTGCTCCAGCGTCGCCACCACGCCGTGCAGCGAAAACGGATTGATCGCCGCCGGGCCCCAGTCGACGCCGCTGGTCAGCGGCAGCATCAGCACCGCCAGCACCAGCGCGATCAGGATCCGCACCGTGACCGGCGTGACCGCCTCGCCCAGCACCGGGGCGCCGATGAACATCGCCAGGATGCGGCAGAACGGCCACCAGATCGCGGTCAGCATCGGCAGCAATTGGGCGAGGACGGATTCCATGGCGGAAAGGCTAGCCGACCAGGGTGGCGGCGCGGGTAAAGATGGAGACGCAGAAGTCCATCAGGTAGGTCGCCATCCAGCGCCCCATCAGGATGATGGCCAGCAGCGTCACCAGCAATCTGGGCAGGAAACTCAGCGTCTGTTCGTTGATCTGCGTGGCGGCCTGCACCAGCGCCACCAGCAAGCCCATGATCAGGCCGGGCACCACCAGGATCACCACCAGCAGCATCACGATGTGCAGCGATTCGACCACCAGGTCGACCGCGATTTCGGGCGTCAGCATGCGTGCTTTCCTTTCAGTACGCCTGCACGCTGGTGACCAGCGTGTTGACGGTCAGCGTCCAGCCGTCGACCAGCACGAACAGCAGCAGCTTGAACGGCAGCGAAATGACCAGCGGCGACAGCATCATCATCCCCATCGCCATCAGCACCGACGAGACCACCAGGTCGATCACCAGGAAGGGAATGAACAGCATGCAGCCGATCTGGAACGCGGTCTTCAGTTCGGACAGCACGAACGCCGCCAGCTTGACGGTGAAGGCGTGCTCGGACGGGGTGGCGATCTTGTCCTCGCCGGCCAGGTGCGAGATCTGTTGCAGCGCGGCCTTGCTGGTCTGCGCCAGCATGAAGCGCGAGATCGGCTTCTCGGCGATCTGCAGCGCGGTCTCCAGCCCGATCTTGTCCTGGTCGTAGGGGATGAAGGCGTCGGTCCAGATCTGCTCGCCGATCGGGCGCATCACCAGCAGGGTCAGGATCAGCGCCACCCCGGTGATGACCCGGTTCGGCAGGCCCTGCTGCAAGCCCAGCGCCTGGCGCAGCAGCGACAGCACGATCACGAAACGGGTGAAGCTGGTCATCATCATGACCATCACCGGGAGCAAGCCCAGCAAGGTCATGATGATCAGGATTTGCATCTTGACCGTCAGTTCGGTCTTCGCGCCCGGCACCACGTTGGCCAGCAGGTCGACCGCGTGGGCCGGCGCCGCCGCCAGCGCCAGCAGCAGCGCGGCCAGCGGCATGCCCCACCACAGGCGGCGCTTCATCCCCCAGGTCATGGAGTCATCATGTCCAGATTGAGACCGTCCAGGTCGATCACTTTGAGGCCGTAGTTTTCGCCGGCCACCACCACTTCGGCGCGGCCGATGGCGGTGCCGTTGACCTTGATCACCAGCGGTTCGCCGGCCAGCACGTCGAGTTCGACCACGCTGTCCGGGCCGATCGCCATCAGGTCCTGCAGCGAGATGCGGGCCGAACCGACTTCCAGCGTCAGCGTCACCGGGATCTTGCGCATCATCGCCGGCAGGTCGCGGCGCGGCGCGGCGGCCGGCACGTCGGTCAGCTCGGTGCCGACCTGGTCGATGATCATCTCTTCGGACAGGTCGTCCAGCAGGGCATCGCTAGGGTTGGCTACGTTCATGTTCATCATTATTCGGCGTCTTCAAAAGAGGTTAAACAGAGTTTGCCCTTGTGCTCGGTGACCGCCGCGGTGAACAGGCGGGAATCTTCGAGCAGGACGTCGGCCCTGGCCAGGCTGATCGGGATCACGTCGCCGACCTGCAGGTCGAACAGGCTACCCAGTTGCACTTCCTTGCTGGCCAGGCGGCCGGTCAGGCCGACCTGCAGCCGTTGCGCCAGCGGCGGCGGCGCCTTGGCCTTCTTGCCGGCGTCGCGGTCGCGCAGCAGGCCGCGCAGCACGCCGGCCATCAGCTGCTTGTCGAGCGCGAACCAGAAGCGGCCGGTGGCGCCGCCGGCGACGTCGGCCAGCGTGACCACGATGGTCCAGCTGCCCTTGGCCGGATGCGCGCCCGGGGCCGGCTTGAAGCCGGCGTCGGCCGCCTCGGCGGCGCCGTCGGCGGGCGCCGGCTTGTCGCCGGCGGGCAGGTTGAGTTCGATGCGTCCGGCCAGCGTGCCGGCCAACTGTTGCCCCAGCACCACAGCCAAACGTTCTTCGGTGGCGGTCACTTTGACCGCGCTTTCATCGACCGCGACGGCCGATTCGCTGGCCTTGGCGTTGCCGTAGCGGTAGTTGAGCACGCTGAGCAGCACCTTGCGCTCCAGCGAAAAGCCGATCTGGCCGGCCGGCGCGGCAAAGCTGAGCCAGCGGCCGCGCGCGTCGCTGGCCTCGAGCCGGCTGAAGGCGACGTCGTCGACCTGGAATCCGCCCCAGTAGCGGCGGTTCATATTGAGCCGCATCGACTGGGCCAGATCGTCCCGCAACTGCGCCGCGAAAATGTGCAGCAGGTGCACCGGCCGCCCCAGCAGGGTCGGGTCCAGCACTTGATGTTGCGTCTGTTTTGTCATTGTCATGTATGGCCCATGTCGGGTATTTCTGCGCTACTCCGCCATCATCGCACTATCCAGCCAAAAACTGGTTACTTCCAGCGCAATTTTTTGTTGCTTTGCGGATTGGAATGCCGATCCGGTAGCACAGGATACATCAAAATTCACATTATTGCTATTGAACAATATTTGACTTTGTAAATTTCCGGAGGGTAAATTCCACTTTACAAGAATGTTGCTAGCCGGTAAGCTTAAAGCATGTAGTTGCGGTCTTACGCTGCTCTGCAACAAACATCAACTGCACACGCTTAGTGAATGATTCATAACGAATTTTGCCACAAGAAAACTGTTTTGATACTGAATTCACAGCACGGTGCAATAAGATTACTTCCAGTAAGTAAATCGATAAGAAATCAGGACATCGACCCCCATGCGGCGTCGGCGTTTGACCGACAGGCCTACACTATCTTTTTTACAAGACTGTGACATGGACCCGGCGCTTACTCGGCTTATATACAACGGAGGGCTTGCTGCTTTCCGGCAATCTCGATAAGGTAGGCATGTGGGACAAATGTGGGAACGAACGGGGGTGGCAAGATGAGTAACGGATTTTCCAGCCTGATCCAGGCTGACCTGGCGTCGCTGACCAATGCGGCGCACAGCCTGGCCAACAGCAGCGGCACCATCGCCGCCGCCAACCAGTTCGGCGCCCAGGATGCGCAGGCGGGCGGCTCCTTCGCCCAGTCGATGCAGGAAGCGATCGGCAGGGTCAACAACCAGGACGCGGCGGCCGGTCAACTGATGGCCGACGTCGACGCCGGCAAGAGCGACGACCTGGTCGGCGCCATGCTGTCGAGCCAGGAAGCCGGCCTGTCGTTCCAGATGCTGATGCAAGTTCGCAACAAAGTGATGGGCGGCTTGGACGAGCTCATCAAATTACCGCTGTAACGTTTCCGCGAAAGCACACCCCGTGATTAACACCTTCAAGTCCGCCTTTGAGCGCTGGCGTGCGAGCCCGGCCGCCATGTCGCTGCCTCCGAATCTGCTGAAAAACCTGTACCCCCTGCTGTTGCTGGCGATCGGCGTGACCGCCATGGTGTTGATGTACCTGTGGAGCGACCAGTCCGGCTACAAGCCGGTGTTCGGCGCCCGCGAGCGCGTCTCGGCGCCCGACATGATGGCGGTGCTGGATACCGACCACATCCCTTACCGCCTGCATCCGGAAAGCGGCCAGGTGCTGGTGCCGCAGTCGATGCTGGGCAAGGTGCGCATGCTGCTGGCCGCCAAGGGCGTCACCGCGCAGCTGCCGGCCGGCCTCGAACTGATGGACAAGAACGACCCGCTGGGCGTGTCGCAGTTCGTCCAGGACGTGCGCTTCCGCCGCGGCCTGGAGGGCGAACTGGCGCAATCGATCATGACGCTGGACGCCATCTCGCACGCGCGCGTGCACCTGTCGATCGCCAAGTCGACCTCCTTTGTCTCCTCCGACGGCGAGAAATCGTCGGCCTCGGTGGTGGTGGCGCTCAAGCCCGGCCACATCATGTCGCCGGAAGCGATCGCCGCCGTGGTCAACATGGTCGCCGGCAGCGTCGCCAGCCTGAACCCGCAGCGCGTCAGCCTGGTCGACCAGACCGGCAACCTGCTGTCGGCCCACATCGACCTGACCGACGGCTTCGACGCCAGCAGCAACGGCAACGACGCCGGCAAGCGCTACCAGGACGAGGTCAAGGCCAACGTCAAGAATCTGCTCGGCCCGGTCATCGGCGACGACAACTACCGCATGTCGGTCGCGGCCGCCGTGGACAACGACAAGGTCGAAGAAACGGTGGAGAAATACGGCGCCGATCCGAAGGTCACCAGCGAAGCCATGCGCGAAGAGCAGGACCGCAACCGCCAGGTGATGGGCGTGCCGGGCACGCTGTCGAACCGGCCGCCGCCGGCCAGTCCGAATCCGGCCGACGCCGCCAAGCCGGCCGCCGATCCGTCCGCCCTGCCCGACGGCAGCGCGCGCAAGAACGCCACCACCCGCCAGTACGCCTACGACCGCAGCATCGTCCAGACCAAGCGCAGCCGTGGCCGGCTTGAAAAGCTGAGCGTGGCCGTGGTGCTGGCGCAGGCCGCCGCGCCGACGCCGAAGACCGGCTGGAGCGCCGCCGAGATCGCCAACATCGACAAGATCCTGCGCAACGGCCTGGGCATCAACGCCGCGCGCGGCGACCAGCTGGTGGTGTCGGCGATGAACTTCCCGCCCAAGGCCGCCGTGCCGCAATGGTGGGAAGAGCGCGACAACATCGTCGACATCAGCACCTACGTGATCTACGGCATCGCCGCCCTGCTCGGCTACTTCCTGCTGCTGCGCCCGATCATGCGTCTGGTCACCATGCGCTTCACGCCGGATCCGAAGGAAGCGGCGCGCATCACCGCCGAACGCCGCGCCGCCGAAGCGGCCGCCGTGGCCGCCGCCAAGGAAGCCAAGGAAGCGGCCGCCAAGGAAGCCGGCGTGCTGCCGGGTCCGGCCGGCGCCGGCGCCCCGGCGCTGCCGGGCGCGGCCCAGCAACCGGGCATGCCGGTGGTGCCGCTGCTGGAAAACTACGACCTGCCACCGCCCGGCTCCGCCGTCGACGTCATGGTCGACCACCTGAAAGTGCTGGCCGCCAAAGAACCGGAACGGGTCGCCGAAGTCGTCAAACAATGGATGCAGAAAAATGGCCGATCTCAATAACATGGACGACGAGTCCGAATACAACGCCGGACCGGCCAAGCTGTCGCCGGTGGAACAGGCCGCGATCGTCCTGCTGAGCATAGGCGAGGAGCCGGCCGCCGCCGTGCTGCGCTGCCTGTCGCGCGAGGAATTGCTGGAGGTGACGCAGGTGATGTCGCGCATGAGCGGCATCAAGGTGGAGTCGGTCAAGACCGCGATGCAGACCTTCTTCGACGACTACCGCCAGCAGTCCGGCGTGCACGGCGCTTCGCGCAGCTACCTGAAGCGCTCGCTGGACCTGGCGCTGGGCGGCGACCTGGCGAACACGGTGCTGAACAACATCTACGGCGACGAGCTGCGGCCGAAAATGGCGCGGCTGCAATGGGCCTCGCCGAAATGGCTGGCCGACTACATCTCCAACGAACACGTGCAGATGCAGGCGGTGTTCGTCGCCTTCCTGCCGGCCGCGCTGGCCGGCCAGATCATCGACGCGCTGCCGCAGGACGGTCGCGACCTGGTGCTGCTGAACCTGGCGCGCATGGAGGAAGTCGACCGCGACCTGCTGCAGGAGCTGGACGACCTGGTGGTGCGCTGCCTGTCCTCGTTCGATTCGCAGAGCACCAGCGTGGAAGGCATCCGCCAGACCGCCGAGATCCTCAACCGGCTGCCGAGCAACCGCGCCCAGATGGTCGAGCTGCTGCGCGCCCACGATCCGGACGTGGTGTCCAAGATCGAGCTGTCGATGTACGACTTCTTCATCCTCGGCAACCAGTCCGAGGTGGCGATCACCCGCATCATCGAGGAAGTGCCGCTGGAACAATGGGCGATCGCGCTCAAGGGCGCCGAAGTGTCGATCCGCGACGCCGTGCTGAAGACCATGCCGAAACGCCAGGCCCAGGCCTTCGAGGACATGATGCGCCGCGCCGGCCCAATGCCGATGTCGCGCATCGAGCAGACGCGGCAGGAAATCATGGCCAGCGTCAAGGCCCTGGCCGACGCCGGCGAGATCGAGATCCAGCTGTTCGCCGAACAGGTGATCGAATGAAGCAGTTCCGCGCCTACCGTTTCCCGCCGCTGGCGCAGTTCACCAACATGGCGCACCAGCGCGCGGCGGCGCAAAGCCACAACAACGGCAACGACGGTGGCGCCCAGTGGGCCGCCTCGGTCAGCGAGGGCTTCGAACAGGGCCAGCGCGACGGCTACGAAATCGGCCTGGCGCGCGGCCAGGAGGACGGCTTTGAAACCGGCCGCCTGTCCGGCCAGGAACAGGGCCGCGAGGAAGGCCGCCACGAAACGCTGGTCGCCTACGACCAGATGGCGCGCCCGGTCGACGCCATGCTGAAAAGCCTGAAGAAGCTGCGCTCCGACTACCGCGCCGCGCAGCGCAAGGAAGTGGTCGACCTGGTGGCCAAGGTGGCGCGACAGGTGATCCGCGCCGAACTGGCGCTGCAGCCGGTGCAGCTGATGGCGCTGGTCGAGGAGACGCTGGCGTCGATGCCGCCGACCCGCGAGGAGATCGACGTGTTCCTCAATCCGGAGGAATTGAAGCGCATCGCCGAACTCGATCCGAAGCGCTCGAAGCGCTGGAATCTGATTCCCGACGCCCGCCTCGACGCCGGCGAGTGCCGCATCAAGGCTGGCGATAATGAAGTTGATGCCGGATGTCATCAACGTCTTGCCGCTGTCATGGAACAGGTCGATAATCAATTGCAGGCCGCCGACGGCGGCGACGAATCGGAGAGCGACGAGTGATAGCCGACGCCTTACGCAACCTGGAGCTGGGCTCCGTGCCGATGGCGACCCCGACCGGCCGCCTGGTCGGCGCGTCCGGCTTGTTGCTGGAGGCCGTAGGTTGCCCTTTGCACACCGGCCAGCGTTGTCAGATTGAGACAGTCGGCGGCGAATGGCTGGACGCGCAGGTGGTTGGCTTTCGTGACAAGCTTTCCTTCCTGATGCCGTTCAAGAAAGCGATCGGCCTGACCACCGGCGCGCGGGTGTTGCCGCAGCCGGAAAAAGTCAGCCTGCAGATCGGCTCCAGCTGGCTGGGCCGCATGGTCAACGGCCTCGGCGAACCGATCGACGGCCTCGGCAAGCTGAGCGGCGACTTCCCGCTGGAGGCGCAGCCGCCGCGCATCAATCCGCTGAAGAAAAAACCGGTCACCGAACCGCTCGACGTCGGCGTGCGCGCCATCAACGCCATGCTGACGCTGGGCAAGGGTCAGCGCGTCGGCCTGATGGCCGGCTCCGGCGTCGGCAAATCCGTTTTGCTCGGAATCATGACGCGCCAGACCGTGGCCGACGTGGTGGTGGTCGGGCTGATCGGCGAACGCTCGCGCGAGGTGCGGGAATTCGTCGACATGTCGCTCGGCAAGGAAGGCTTGGCCAAGGCGGTGATGGTGATCGCGCCGGCCGACGAAAGCCCGCTGATGCGCATCATGGCGACCGAGCTGTGCCATTCGATCGCGGCCCATTACCGCGACCAGGGCAAGAACGTGCTGCTGCTGGTCGATTCGCTGACCCGCTACGCGATGGCGCTGCGCGAAGTGGCGCTGGCGCTGGGCGAGCCGCCGGCCACCAAGGGCTATCCGCCGTCGGTGTTCTCCAACCTGCCGCAGCTGGTGGAATCGGCCGGCAACGGCGAGAACCAGAACGGCAGCATGAGCGCCATCTACACCGTGCTGGCCGAGGGCGACGACCAGCAGGATCCGGTGGTCGACACCGCCCGCGCCATTCTCGACGGCCACATCGTGCTGACCCGCGAGCTGGCCGAGCGCGGCCACTACCCGGCGATCGACGTCGCCGCCTCGATCAGCCGCTGCATGACCCAGGTCATCAGCCACGAGCACATGCTGGCGGCGCGCGCGCTCAAGGCCAGCATGGCGCGCCACGACCGGGTGCGCGACCTGATTCCGCTCGGCGCCTACATGCCGGGCGCCGATCCGGTCACCGACAAGGCGGTCCAGCTGCACCCGCGGGTCGAAGATTTTTTGTGCCAAGGCACCAAGGAAGAGGCGCCGTTCACGCCTTGCGTAACGCAACTTGAGAAGCTGATGACATGAGCCAACACAATATCCGCAACCTGACCACCCTGGTATCGCTGCGCAACACGGAAGTCGAGCGCCTGCAGACCGAAATGGCGGAAAAGACCAGCCTGCGCGACCGTTACCAGAAGAACCTGGAGCGCCTGACCGGCCTGTACACCAACAGCGGCGCCAGCGGCAATCTGCACCCCGCCCTGGCCGGCAACTGCGGCGACTACAAGCAGGCGGTGATGCGGATGGCCGACAGCCACCGGCTCGACCTGCACATGCACGAGGCCGACATGGCGGTGTCGCAGCAGGCGCTCAACGCGGCCTGGGCCAAGCGCGAAGTGCTCGGCAAGGTGTTGGATAAACAGCAAAAGGTGGTGCTGAAAGAACAAAACGCCAAGGAACGCAAGCAGCACGACGACCTGGCGACGCAGTTGTGGTTGCGCAGTCAAAAATAACCACAGTTACAAAAAATAGTTAGAAATATTTTCATACGGAAACGATTAGGGTCGCCCTATATCAGGGTACACTTCATTTCATCCTTTCCAGGAGCAAGATCATGTCAGTTATCAGCAGCCCCGTCTACGACCCGGTGAAGTACTCCGAAGGCTTGGCGAACGACTACGTGGCCGGCGCCAAGGCCGCCAACGACGCGCGCACCGCGGCCGCCGCCGCGACCGCGACCGCGCTGGGCACGCTGGGCACGGCGCTGAGCGCTTTCCAGAGCGCGATGTCGGCGCTGCACTCGAACACCACCGCGATCACCGCCAACACCGCCGTCTTCAGCAACACCGCGATCGGCACCGCCACCGCCGGCGCCGACGCGGCCGCCGGCACCTACTCCTTCTACGTTGAAAAGCTGGCCACCGCCGGCCAGGTGTCGTACGACGTCGGCGACAGCGCCGCCGTGGGCGCCGGCTCGATGAACGTGATGCTGGCCGACGGCTCCAGCTTCCAGGTCAACCTGGCCAACGCCGACAGCAACGGCGACGGCACGCTGACCGCCAAGGAAGTGGCCGCCGCCATCAACGCCACCGCCGCCAACAACTCGCGCGTGACGGCCTCCACCCTGACCGTCAACGGCCAGGCCAAGCTGGTGCTGACCTCGGCCGAGACCGGCGCCGACAACGCGGTCGCCTCGATCGACGTCAGCGGCCTGGGCAGCGCATCGCTGCAGTCGCAGCTGTCCAGCGGCACCGTGCTGACCACCGCCAACGACGCCATCGTCTGGGTCGGCGGCACCAACGGCACCAAGGTGGAACAGGCGTCCAACACCTTCTCCGTGATCGACGACGTCAAGTTCACCATCACCGCCGCGCAGGCCACCGGCGCCGCCCCGGTCACGCTGACCGTGGCCGCCGACAAGACCAGCACCGCGACCAACGTGCAGACCTTCGTCACCGCCTACAACACCCTGCTGGCCGTGTTCGACAAGCTCAGCGCGGCCGGCGACCACACCGTGATCGAGCCCAGCACGCCGGACGGGGTGCCGACGCCGACCACCGCCGACGGTCCGCTGTACAACGACGCCGGCCTGTCCAACCTGCGCGACCGCCTGGGCGCCGCGCTGCGCACCGCCACCGGCGGCCTGTCGCTGATCAGCTTTGGCATTTCGTCCAACAAGGAAGGCGTGCTGACGCTCGACACCAAGCGCCTGGACAAGGCGGTCGCCGCCAATCCCGGCAAGCTGGAATCCTTGTTCGGCCGCGCCGGCATCGGCGTCGACGCCGGCGCGATGGGCGCGATGAACAAACTGGTCAGCACCTGGAATTCCGGCTCCAATAGCGTCATCAGCGGCCGCAAGGAACAGAACAGCCGCCTGCAAACCGACCTGGCGCAGCGCGCGGTGTCGATCAAGAGCCAGTTCGACAGCGCCTACAAGCGCTACCTGACGCAATTCACCTTGTTGCAGACGCTGCAGGCCTCGATGACCAACACCTCGAACATGTTCGAGGCGATGTTCTCCACCAGCAGCAATAATTAATCCTTAGCAAACGCTCCACGCATCATTACCGTACGGTGAACACCATGTTGAACCAGGAAGCCTACAGCAGTTACCACTCCACCAATCTGGACGCCCAGGTCGCACGGGCGTCGCCGATCGAGCTGGTGCTGGTGCTCACCGACGGCCTGCTCGAAGAGCTGGCGCGCGCGCGCGGCCACATCGTCGGCAAGCGCTACGAGCGCAAGGCCATCAGTCTCAACAAATGCACCGACATCATCAACGGCCTGTCGAGCTCGCTCGACTTCGACAACGGCGGCGAGGTGGTGGAAAACCTGGGGCGCCTGTACGAATACTGCGCCGGCCGGCTGTACACGGCCGGCGTCAGCCTCGACCCGACCATCATCGATGAAGTCACCACGCTGCTGACCACGATCAAGAAAGGCTGGCTGGGCGTGCAGGCCAAAAATGGATAGACAACGCACTTTGCTGCAAATGGCGCAGAAAATGAGCGCCGCCGTCGCCGCCGAAGACTGGAACATGCTGGCGGCGATGAACACGTTGATGACCACGACATTGCCGCAGATGGCCGCGCACGGTCCATGGAACGCCGGCGAACGCGCCGCCCTGTCGGCGCTGCGCCAGATCCATGACGAGGCGGTCAAGCGCTGCGACCGCGCCGCCGAGGATCTCGGGCGCCGGATGAATGAAATGCAGGCCAACCAGGAAGGCTGGCTGGCCTACGCCCTTTACAGCGACCAAGCAGATAACGGAATCAACGCATGAGCATGACTCTCTCGAACGCCGCCGCCGCGGCGAAAGCGGCGCAAGCCGAGCTGACCGCGCCGGTGGCCGCCAATAACGGCGCGGCCGCCGCCAAGCCGGCCGGCAACGGCAACGGCGCCAGCGTCGCCACCGCCAAGGGCAACACCGCCCCAGCCAAGCCGGCCGCGCAGGCGCAGGCCAAGCCGGTCACGTCCGGCAAAGCCGCCCAGCCCGCCCCGGCCGCGCCGCAGCAGGCCGCCGCCCAGCCCGCCCAGCAGCCCGCCGCCGACGTCGCGCCGGCCGCCGCCCCGGCCCCGGCCTTCGCCCAATTGCTCAACCTGGCCGACCTGGCCGCCGCCGTCGCCAGCGACGACGGCAGCGACACCAAGACCGCCGCCGACGACACCACCGGCTCCGGCAGCGGCGCCGCCGACAGCGTGCTGCCGGCCATGATCACCTCGCTGCTGAACCTGTCCGCCGCGCCGCCGGCCCCGGCCGCGCCAACCGCCACCGCCGCTCCGGCCGAAGGCGAGACCGCGCGCGTCGACGGCGTCGGCGCCGGTGCGACCTTGAACAACAGCGCCACCCGCCTGAACCTGTCGGCCGCCGGCGTCGCCGTCAACCCGGCCAGCGACGCCGCCAGCGTCGCGGCCCAGGCCGCCAACGCCGCGATCCAGGCCGCCGCCGCGCCGGCCGGCACGCCGCAAAATGTCTACACGCTGGCCAACAGCGCCACCCAGGCCGCCGCCGCGCGCCAGGGCAAGGCCGAAGCGCCCGCCCCGGTCGCCGCCGACGCCGCGGCACCGGCGCCCGCCCCGGCACCGTTGGCCGCCGCCGCGCCGAGCGACAACACCGCGCCCGCCGTCGCACAGAGCCTGCCGCGCGTGGCGCCGCGCGCCGCCGACAGCGCCGCCGCCGCGACCCCGGCCGCCGCCGCGCCGGCCGCGCCGCGCGCCACCACGCTGGCCCAGGACGACGCCGGCCGCGCCAGCGCCGTTCCGGCCTCCAACACCAGCGGCGTCAGCCTGGCACAGGCCGCGCCGGCCGCCACGCCGGCCGCCGCCGCCGCCACCGTCAAGCTGGCCGGCGCGCCGGAGCAATGGCAGCAACCGCTGCGCGAAGCGCTCGGCGACCGCCTGCAGGTGCAACTGCAACGCAACAACGATCACGCCGTGATCCGCCTGGAACCGCCGAACATGGGCAGCATCGAGATCTCGATCCGCCACAGCGCCGGCGCGCTGCAGGTGAATCTGTCGGCCAGCAACAGCGAAGTGGTACGCCAGCTCAACACCATCGGCGACAGCGTGCGCCAGGACCTGTCGACCCGCCAGTTCGCCGACGTCGCGGTGACGGTCTCGTCGTCGCGCGCCCAGGCCCAGGCCCAGGGCGACGGCGCGGGCGGCCGCAACGGCCAGCAGCGCGACCAGAACGAAGGCCGCACGCCCGGCCGCGCCCTGTCCGACGACGACAGCACGTCCACTTTTGCCATGACCGACCGGGAGTAATCCGTTAAATGAAGAACATGAAAATCATCATCGCATTCGTGCTGGTCGCCGTGGTCGGCGCAGCGGTCGCGGGCGGTGCAGTCTGGTACATGTCGAAAGGCGACGAGCCCGCCGCCGAAGCCAAGGGCAAGGACGGCAAGGAAGGCAAGAAAGTCGCCAAGAAGGAAGAGAAAAAGGATAGCCTGCCGCCGAAGTACCTGACGGTGGACAAGGTGATCATCATGCTCAAGCGCCAGCCCGGCGACAACCTGACCCATTATCTGTCGGCCGACCTGGTGATCACCACCGACGCCAAGCTGGAGAAGGAAGCCAAGGAAAACCTGCCGCTGCTGCGCAGCGTGGCGGTGCGCACCCTGTCCAACCTGCCGATGGCCACCGCGCAAGGAATGAGCATCGACCAGTTCGCGGCCGAACTGAACAAGGCATACGACGAGACCTTCGAGCACGAGGGCCGCGAAAAGCCATTCACCGAAGTCATGATTGGCAAACTCATCATCGAGTAGCGGCATTGAGCGGGCAAGCATGAAGACCAGTGGAGCGGGCATGGGATACGTAGAGCAATTCGCAGACGCTTATGCCGAAAGCTATGGCGAGGGCGGCGCCGCGCCGACCGCGCACAGCATGGCCGACGAGCAGAAGCATCTGCTGGCGTATGCGCCGCTGGTCAAGCGCATCGTGCGCCAGTTGAACTCGCAGATCGCCGGCGCCATCGACCGCGACGACATGGAGCAGATCGGACTGATGGGTCTGCTCGAAGCGCTGCGCCGCTACGGCGAGCCGGACGGCGCCTTCGGCAGCTACGCCAGCCTGCGCGTGCGCGGCGCCATCCTCGACGAACTGCGGCGCCAGGACTGGCGTCCGCGCGCGGTGCGCCAGCAGAGCCACAAACTGCGCGACGCGGTGCGCGCGCTGACCCGCAAGCTGGGCCACGAGCCGAGCGAAGCCGAGATCATGGCCGGGCTGGCGCTGACGCCGGAAGCCTACCAGGCCTACCAGATGGACGAAAACGCCGAGCTGATCGCCAGCTTCGACGAAGTGCTGCAGGAAAGCGTCAGCAACGACAGCGCGCCCAGCCCGGAAGACCAGTTGATGGTGCGGCGCAGCCTGGAGCAAGCCTTGCGCGGCCTCGACGAGCGCGAACAACGGGTGGTGCAGATGTACTACGAGTTCGAGCTCAGCTACAAAGAAATCGCCGCCGTGCTGGACCTGACCGACGCCCGCGTCTGTCAGCTCAACAAGGCGGCGCTGGGGAAGATGAAAGCAGTTCTGCAAAGCGCCTGACCGGCGCGGTGCGGCAAAGGATAGAAAAATGACGCGGAAAGGCGAATCATCATGCAGCAAATAGTCGGCATACTCATAGTTTTAGGCAGCGTCTTCGGCGGCTTCTTCCTGATGGGCGGCGCCTTCCATCAGATCTGGCAGCCGATCGAGCTGATCGTGATCGCCGGCTCGGGCCTCGGCGCGCTGGTGATCGGCAATCCCGGCCACGTGCTCAAGGAGATGATGACGCAGATTAAAAAAATCATCACCAAGAAAAAATACGACTCGGAATTCCAACGCCAGCTGCTGCTGCTGATGTACGAACTGCTGCAACTGGCCGCCGGCGGCCTGAAGGCGCTCGACGCGCACGTCGAGGCGCCGAAGGACAGCCCGCTGTTCCAGCGCTATCCGCGCGTGCTGGAGGAGCCCAAGCTGCTGGCCTTCATCGTCGACAACTTCCGCCTGATGGCGATGGGCAAGATCAACGCGCACGAGCTGGAAGGCGTGCTGGAGCAGGAACTGGAATCCATCCATACCGAGCTGGAGCAGCCGGCCAAGTCGCTGGGCAAGATCGGCGAGGCGATGCCGGGCTTCGGCATTCTGGCCGCCGTGCTGGGCATCGTGATCACCATGAACACCGTCAGCGAAGGCGCGACCTCGGGCGAGATCGCCGAGCACGTCGGCGCCGCGATGGTCGGCACCTTCATCGGCATTTTCCTCTGCTACGGCCTGATCGACCCGCTGTGCAACATGATGAAGCAGCTGGTCAGCTCGGAAAGCTCGAACAAGGAAACCGTCAAGGTGGTGCTGGTGACCCACGTCGCCGGCAAGCCGCCGCTGCTGGCGATCGACGCCGGCCGCCGCCTGGTCGCGCTCAACATCAAGCCGAGCTTCGCCCAGCTGGAACGCTGGATCAACGACCTGGAGGGCCGCGACAGCGCCCCAGCCGATGACAGCTCGCGTCGTGGAGGCCGTGGTGCTAAAGCCGCATGACAAGGCCGGGCATGAGCAAACCATCGTCAAGCGCGGCGGTGGCAAGCACAAGCACGACGACCACGGCGGCGCCTGGAAGGTAGCCTTCGCCGACTTTTGTCTGGCGCTGATGTGCCTGTTCCTGGTGCTGTGGCTGATGGCCGCGCGCAACACCGAGTCGCTGCAACAGATCCTGACCGAGGCCGACGGCGCCAAGACCGACCAGGGCAAGGGCGTGATGCCGGAGCAAGTCGGCGGCCCGCGCGGCAGCCTGATCGACCGCTTCCCGATGCCGCACACCGGCAGCACCGAGGAGCCCGGCGACCGCAAGGCGCGGGGCGAGGCCAACACCCGCACCAGCGGCGACAGCGGCGACACCGGCGCGCCGGCGGAGGAAACCAAGGTCAAGTACGACAGCCCGTCCGACCTGGCGGCGCTGTCGCGCGCCTTGACCAAGATGAGCTCGGACTTCGGCCTGACCTCCAACCTGGAAGCCATCGTCACGCCCTACGGCCTGCGCGTGATGTTGCACGACACCGACCGCCAGGGCATGTTCGTGCGCGGCAGCGCGGTGCCGACCGACAAGTTCCGCGCCCTGCTGCGCAAGATGGGTCCGCTGTTCCGGCAAATGGAAAACCAGATGCTGATCGTCGGCCACACCGATTCGCTGCAATACGCCGACACCAGCTACGCCGCCTATTCCAACTGGACGCTGTCGTCCAACCGCGCCATGTCGGCCCGGGCCCAGCTGCTGGCCGGCAGCATGAACCCGGAATCGGTGCTGCAGGTGGTGGGCATGGCCGACCGCGCGCCGCTCGACACCAAGCGGGTCGACGCCGGCGTCAACCGCCGCATCGAACTGCTGATCCTGACCACCGGCCAGGCCAAGACCATCGCCGCGATGTTCGGCATGCCGGAAAACAGCAATATGCTGATCCATGACGTCGACACCGCGCTGCCGGACGCCACCCTGCTGCAAAAGTTGCGCAACCAGCTCGGCGGCGGCGGCGACAGCCCGCTGCGCGATCCGCGCCGCAACAAATAAGAGTTCGTATGGAAACCAAGCCAACCAGAGGCACACGTATGAGAATCTCGACATCGACACCGGACGGCGTGGCCGTCCAGCGCGTGGCCGACAGCGCCCCGGCCGACGCCGCCGAAGCGGTCGGTCACGCGCCGGCCCCGGCGCCGCTGCAATCGGCCGTGATGCAACCCGCGCTGCAGGCGATGCGCGAGATGCCGGAAATCGACCAGGAAAAAATCGACATGCTGCGCGACGCGCTGGCCAAGGGCGAACTGCCGTTCGACCCGGCCAAGCTGGCCGGCCTGATCCAGCGTTTCCACGGGAGCGAACCGTGAGCGTGGCCGCCCTGACCCGCCAGGACGCCATGCGCCAGCTGTTGGACGGCATGGCGCAGGACCTGGTGGCGTACCAAGGCTTGAAGGACTTGCTCGGAAGGCAATTCGAGGCCGCGATCAGGCACCGCACGACCGAGCTCGGCACGGTGGCGGAGGCGATTTCGACGCTGGTCGACGAGCTGCAGGCGCGCCGTCAACACCGCGTGGCGCTGGTGCAACGTCTGGTGGGGCCCGCCGCCGGCATGCTGCAGGCTTTTGCCTTGCTGAAAAATGCCGGTCGGGAGAGAATGGAGGCGGACTGGAAAACGCTGGAACAGTCGGTAATCGAATGCAAGCGTCTCAGCAAGCGCAACAGCGATTTGATGGTTGAGCAATACAGCATCATGCAGCGCGTGCTGCATGGCGAGGAGCAGATTTATGCGCCAGCTTAGCGGGACGCAGGCCACCGCGCCCACCACCGCCACGGTATCGAACATGAGCGCCAGCCGCCCGACCGCGGCGCTGGGCGCCGCCGCGTCCCAGGGCGGCTTCAACGCCACCTTTACCCGGGTGCAGCACGATGTGGCCGCCTACATCGCCAACGGCGACGGCGGCTTCGCCAACGACGCCCCCGCCGCCTCGTCGGCCCAGGCGCTGAGCCTGCAGGCGATGGCGCTGCGCAACCGCAGCGCCGGCGCGATCGCCGGGGCAGGCGCCGACACCGACATCCAGCAACAATTCCTGGCCTCGATCAAGCCCTGGGCCGAGGAAACCGGCGCCAGGCTGGGGGTGTCGGCCGACGTGGTCGCCGCCCACGCCGCGCTGGAATCCGGCTGGGGCCGGCAGCCGCTGAAGACCGCCGCCGGCAGCACCAACAACCTGTTCGGCCTGAAGGCCGGCGGCGACTGGCGCGGCGCGGTCGCGGCCGCCAGCACCACCGAATTCGAACACGGCGCGATGCTGCGCAAGACCGAGACCTTCCGCAGCTACCCGGACGCGGCCAGCGCCTTCCGCGACTACGCCGACCTGCTGACCAGCAATCCGCGCTACCAGGCCGCGCTCAACACCGGCAGCGACGCGCGCGCCTTCGCCAGCGGCCTGGCGCGCGGCGGCTACGCCACCGATCCCAACTACGCCGACAAGCTGAGCAAGATCGCCACCCAACTGCAACGCGGCGGCGGCATCGCCCGCCTCACTCCGTCGGCGGACTGATGGCGGCGGGCATGTCGAGCGGTTCCACCGTCGCCGCGCCCGTCACCCGGGCCCGGATCACGGTGCCGTTGGCATTCTTCACCCGCACCGCGCTGCCGCGCGCGCCGCTGTCGAGCGCCTCGCCGGCCATGCTGACCTCGATCTGCTCGCGCCGCGCCACGATGCGCACCGGCTCGCCGCGCTTGACCATGGTCGGCGACGCCAGCAAGGCGCTGCGCAACACCTCGCCGCCGCGCAGCGCGCGCTTGCCGCTCAAGCCGACCGCTTCCTTCGGATCGGCGATGCTGTCGGCGATGGCGGAGATATCGTGGCGCTCCAGCAACACATCTTCATCTGCCAGAATTTTCCCCGCGCCAACATCGTTTGCCATCACGGCAATGCGCGCCGACACCTGGGCGCGCACGATGAACTCGTACCGCCAGCCGTCGGCGCCGGCGCAGACGGCGATGAAACGCATGCGCGCCGGCTGCCGCGTATCGGCCGCCTCGACCGTCACGGCCCGGCCGCACGGGGCCAGCGCCCTGCTGCCGCGCACCACGTTCAGGCTGAAGTTCGGCTCGACCAGGCCGGCGCCGTCAGCCCAGCGCTGCACATGCAGCTTCGCCGCCGCCTCGACGATGGCCGGCACCTGCTCGGCGGCGGTCGAAACCGGCGCCGCCAGGGGCGTAGAAATTGTGATGCAAAGCAGCAATACGCCGGTCAAACCAGTTACAATACATTTGTTGAACATGAGCAATACCTCTACTATGATGCCGAGAGCGGCGGCGCGTCATGCGCTCGGCCGCCATTCTACATGGGCGATGGCGGTTTGCACTCATGCGATAACGCAACACCAGTATCACCGCAAAGACAGTAAAGGGGAAGAACATGGGCATTAACTTCAAAGACGTGTCCGGCCTGCACGGCGACGCGCTACACCTGCGCTCCGACCGCACGCGCATCCTGGCTGCCAATATCGCCAATGAGAACACGCCCGGCTTCCAGGCCCAGGACATGGACTTCGCCGCCACGCTGGCCAACACCCAGGCCGAGGCCGGCGGCGACATCGGCGACGGCGGCGACAGCGCGCTGATGTACCGCGTCCCCTACCACCCCACCCGCGACGGCAACACGGTCGAGATCGGCGTCGAACAGGCCGCGTTCTCGCAGAACGCCACCGACTTCCAGACCAGCCTGACCTTTGTGAACATGAAGTTCAAAGGTCTGGCGAAAGCCATCAACGGCCAGTAAGAAGGAGCAGCGCATGTCGTTCAAGAATATTTCGGAAATCGCCGGTTCGGCGATGGCGGCGCAGTCGGTCCGCCTCAACACCATCGCCAGCAACCTGGCCAACGCCGACTCCGTGGCCGGCACCGAGGGCGAGACCTACCGCGCCCGCAAGCCGGTGTTCGCCACCGTCATGAGCGACGGCCCGGACGGCATGAACTCGGCCGGCGGCAAGGTGCAGGTGCTGGACGTGGTCGAATCGTCCGAGCCGCTGCGCAAGGTCTACGAACCGGGCCATCCGATGGCCGACGGCGAGGGCATGGTGTACTACCCCAACGTCAACCAGGTGGCCGAGATGACCGACATGATGTCGGCCTCGCGCGCGTTTGAAACCAACGTCGAAGTCCTCGGCCGCATCCGCACGATGCAGCAGTCCCTCCTTAAACTCGGTGAAGGTTAAGCCATGACAGTCAGTCTCCTCAACAACAACGGCGGCAGCGGCAGCGCCGACACCGGCACCAGCGTGTTCGGCAACAGCGCCAGCGAAACCTCCGACATGTTCACCAAGCTGCTGGTGGCGCAGATCCGCAACCAGGACCCGTTGTCGCCGACCGATCCGGCGCAATTCGTCCAGCAGTTGACCCAGCTGTCGCAGACCGAATCGCTGCAGAGCCTGACCAGCGTCACCACCGCCAGCGCCAGCGCGCTGTCGAGCCTGCAGGTGATGGCGCTCGGCGCCCAGGTCGGCGCCGACCTGATGATCACCACCAAGCAAGTCGTGCTGGACGGCGGCACCAAGGTCAGCGGCCAGACCGAGCTGACCGCGGCCAGCAGCGCGACCAAGCTGGTGCTGACCGGCAGCGACGGCGTGCGGCACGAAACGGACCTGGGCACGCAGCCGCCGGGCCCGCTCACCTTCAGCATCGATCCGGCCAAGCTCGGCCTGCCGGCCGGCACCTATGCGGTGGAAGTGACCACCAGCAGCAAGGAAACCCCGAGCATCGACATCCAGGGCCGCCTGAACAACGTGCGCCTGCTGGCGACCGGCGCGGTGCAGCTTAATGTCAGCAACATCGGCAACACCGGTTCCGACACCATCAGCGCGTTCAACGGCAAATCCGCCTCCGCCACTCAATCTGTTCTCTAAGGAAGGTCTCCACCATGAGTTTCGATATCGCATTGTCTGGCATCCAGGCCATCAACACGGCGCTGGACGTCACCAGTCACAACATCGCCAACGCCGGCACCTACGGCTACAAATCCAACCGCGCCAACTTCTCGACCCTGGTGGCCGGCAATCAGCTGACCGGCGTGACGGTGGGCTCGACCACGCAGAGCATCGGCTTGTCGGGCGGCATCCTCAACACCGGCAACACGCTGGACGCGTCGATCAACGGCCGCGGCTTCTTCGTCACCAAGGCCAGCGACAACAGCCTGCAATACACCCGCGTCGGCATCTTCAAGACCTCGACCGACGGCTACCTGACCGACGCCTCGGGCCGCAAGGTGCAGGGCAAGACCATCACCCCGCCGAGCACCGCGCTGGGCGCCGAAGGCGACCTGAAGATTCCGAACGGCGCGATTCCGGCGCAGGTCAGCACCGCCGCCAGCTACCTCGGCAACCTGTCGTCCGACTGGAAGGTCGCGGCCGCCTATCCGGGCGTGGCCACCGTCACCCCGGACACGCCGCCGGACAGCAGCACCTACAACCTGACCCGCGTCACCCCGCTGTACGACACGCTGGGCAAGCAGCACAGCCTGACCCAGTATTTCAGCCTGACGGCCGCGGGCACGGTGGCGGTCAACTACACGCTGGACGGCAACGCCATCCCGGCCACCACCACGCTGAATTTCGACACCGTCTCCGGCCAGCTGATCCCGGCCGATCCGGCGGTACCGAAGACCGTGGTCGACCTCGGCGACCTGAGCTCGCTCGACACCAGCGACGCCACGCTGTGGCCGAACTTCGTCAGCGGCGCCAAGATGGCCACCGACGTCACCATCGACTACACCGGCACCACCTTCTTCTCCGGCGAATCGACCACCGCCACCAACACCAACCTCGACGGCTACAGCTCGGGCACCTACGCCGGCATCGAGCTGGGCAACGACGGCTCGGTGATCGCCAAGTACAGCAACGGCCTGAAGCAGTCGGTCGGCAAGCTGGTGCTGGCCACCTTCGCCAACGAGGGCGGACTGACCCAGATCAACGACACCAGCTGGATCGCGTCGGCCGAATCGGGCATCGCCAACACCGACGTGGCCGGCACCGGCATGAACGGCAAGCTCAGCGTCTCCACGCTGGAACAGTCCAACGTCGACATCACCTCCGAGCTGGTCGGCCTGATGACGTCGCAGCGCAACTACCAGGCCAACTCCAAGGTCATCCAGACCGAGAGCACCATGCTGCAATCGCTGATGCAAGCGATCTAAGGAACGGCTGACGAATGGACGCGCTGATCTACACTGCCATGAGCGGGGCCGAACGGGCCCTGCGCGGCCAACAGGTGCACGCCAACAACCTGGCCAACATCGACACCGGCGGCTTCCGCGCCAATATGGAGCTGTCGACCTCGCAGACGGTCAACGGCTACGGCTATGACGACCGCCACCTGTCGCAGCTGCAGGCGAACTCGGTGTCGACCCGCCAGGGCACGCTGAAGTCCACCGGGCGCGACCTCGACGTCGCGGTGTCCGGCGCCGGCTTCCTGACGGTGCAGACGCCGGCCGGGGCCGAAGCCTACACCCGCGCCGGCAACATGGTGCTGGACGAAACCGGCACGCTGCGCATCAACGGCAACGTGGTGCTGGGCGAAGGCGGCCCGATCGCCATCCCCGAGTACAACAAGATCGACATCGGCGCCGACGGCACGGTCTCGATCCAGAGCCCCGGCACCACCACCATGCAGGTGATCGACAAGCTGCGCCTGGTCAAGGCCGAGGGTTCGGAACTGACCAAGAACGAGGCCGGCCTGCTGGTGACGCGCAACGGCGCGCCGCTGGCGACCGATCCGACCGTCACCGTGCGCCCCGGCCACCTCGAAGGCAGCAATGTCTCGGCGGTGGAGGAAATGGTGGCGACGATGAGCTTGAACCGCACCTTTGAAATCCAGATGAAGTTGTTCAAGGCCACCGATGCGATGGCCGAAACCGGTAACCGCCTGGTCGGCGGCTAAGCCGATCCACGTACCACCCAACAGGAGAATTCGATGAATCCAGCAATGTGGATCAGCAAGACCGGCGTGCAGGCGCAGGACCAGAAACTGCAAACCATCGCCAACAACCTGGCCAACGCCAACACCGTCGGCTTCAAGCGCGACCGCGCCGTGTTCGAAGACCTGTTCTATTCGGTCGAGCAACAGCCGGGCGCGCAGCGCGCCGACAACAACACGCTGGCGCCGTCCGGCGTGCAGCTGGGTAACGGCGTGCACCTGGTCGGCACCCAGAAGGTGTTCACCCAGGGCATCCTGCAAACCACCGGCAGCCAGTGGGACGTGTCGGTGATGGGCAACGGCTTCCTGTCGGTGCGCCAGCCGAACGGCGAAACCGCCTACACCCGCGCCGGCCAGCTGGGCAAGGACGCCAACGGCATCCTGATCAACGCCAACGGCCTGCCGCTGATTCCGCAGATCACCATTCCGGCCAACGCCACCGCGCTCAGCATCGGCGAGGACGGCACCGTGTCCGCCAAGTTGGGCGACAGCGCCACCCCGAGCCAGCTGGGCCAGCTGACCTTGACCAGCTTCATCAACCCGACCGGCCTGCTGGCCCTGGGCGAGAACCTGTTCGCCGAGACGCCGTCCAGCGGCACCCCGACCGAAGGCGCGCCGGGCACCGCGCAGTGGGGCATCCTCAAGCAAGGCACGCTGGAGGGCTCCAACGTCCAGGTGGTCGAGGAGATGGTCGACATGATCGCCGCCCAGCGCACCTATGAAATGAACACCAAGGTGCTGTCGGCCGCCGACAATATGCTGCAGTACCTGTCGCAGGCGGCACGCTGATGAAAGCCGCGCTGCCCACCCTGCTCGCGACGCTGTCGTTGGCCGGCTGTGCCGCGTTGCAGCCGCCGCCGGTGCGGCCCGGCCCGTCCGACGACGCGCCGACCGTGTCGCGCAGCATCGGCCCGAAAGGCACGTCCGGCGGCGTGTTCAGCTCCGACCTCGGGCTGTCGCTGACGTCGGACAGCCGCGCCTTCCGCGTCGGCGACGTGGTCACCATCAATCTGCAGGAAACCACGCAGGCCAGCAAGAAGGCCGGCACCAGCTATTCCAAGGATTCCAGCGACACCATCAACGCGCCGCAACTGCTGGGCAAGACCTTCCCCAAGGGCGGGCTGGGCCTGGGCGCCTCCAACAGCTTCACCGGCGACGCCACCAGCACCCAGCAGAACGCGCTGACCGGCGCCATCACCGTGATCGTGCAGGAAGTGCTGCCGAACGGCCTGCTGCGCGTCTCCGGCGAGAAAACCCTGACCCTGAACCAGGGCGAGGAATACGTCCGCCTGCGCGGCTACCTGCGCGCGGCCGACATCGACGCCGACAACCAGGTGTCGTCGCTGCGCATCGCCAACGCCCGCATCGCCTATTCGGCCCAGGGCACCCTGGCCGACACGCAATCGGCCGGCTGGCTGTCGCGTTTCTTCAACGGCCCGTTCATGCCGTTTTAAGCTTTTGAAGCCGTACCTTTTTTACCGGATGGTCCCATGAATTTCCGCTCGCTGCACCGCCTCCTTGCCTTGCCCTTGCCCCTGGCCCTGTGCTTCGCGCTGACGGCCGCCGTGCCGGCCCAGGCGGCGCAGGTGCTGCGCAACCTGGTCGCGGTCGAAGGCATGCGCGACAATCCGCTGGTCGGCTACGGCCTGGTGGTCGGCCTCAACGGCAGCGGCGACTCGACCCAGGTCAAGTTCTCCAGCCAGTCGGTGATCAACATGCTCAAGCAGTTCGGCGTCAAGGTGCCGGACGGCACCGACGCCAAGTCGAAGAACGTCGCCACCGTCATGGTGTCGGCGGTGTTCCCGCCCGGCTACCGCCGCGGCCAGAGCATCGACGTGGTGGTGTCGTCGATGGGCGACGCCAAAAGCCTGCGCGGCGGCGCCCTGCTGCTGACCCCGCTGCGCGCGGCCGACAACGAAGTCTACGCGCTGGCCCAGGGCAACGTGGTGGTCGGCGGCTTCAGCGCCCAGGGCAAGAGCGGCTCCTCGATCACCGTCAACACCCCGACCTCCGGCCGCATCCCGAGCGGCGCCGCGATCGAGCGCGAGATCGCCACCGATTTCTCGACCAAGCCGACGGTGCGCCTGTCGCTGCGCCATCCGCACTTCCAGACCGCGATCAACATCGTCGATTCGATCAACAAGCGCTTCGGCGACATCGCCACCGCCAGCGACGCCACCAGCGTCGACGTGGTGGCGCCGGCCAATCCGACCCAGCGCGTGGCCTTCATGGCCAAGCTGGAGGCGCTCAACATCGACGTCGGCGACGACGCGCCGAAAGTGGTGTTCAACTCCCGCACCGGCACCGTGGTGATCGCCGAGGGCTTGCGGGTGCGCGCCGCCGCCGTCACCCACGGCTCGCTGAAGGTGGTCATCTCCGAGAGCACCAAGGTCAGCCAGCCGAACGCGCTGGCCGGCGGCACCACCGTGGCCACGCCGCAATCCCAGGTCACGGCCGACCAGGGCGCGGCGCAGATGTTCAAATGGCCGGCCGGCGCCAAGCTGCAATCGATCATCGACGTGGTCAACAGCCTGGGCGCCTCGCCCGACGACATCATGGCCATCCTGCAGGCGCTGGACCAGGCCGGCGCCATCGAAGGCGAACTGGTCGTCATCTAAGGAATTCCCATGAGCTTCACGCCTCCTCCACTCGATCCCTCCCTGCTGCGCAAGGGCGTGGCCGGCAAACTGAACGACAGCTACCCGGTCGCCGGCGCGGTCCCGGGCGACAGCGTCGACCCGGCCTACCGCGCCAAGGCCACCGAGGCGGCGGTCAAGTTCGAGAGCTTCTTCATCGGCGACATGCTGCACAAGATGCGCGACGCCACCCGCGCGCTGGCGGCCGACGACAGCCCGACCAAGGACCGCATCAACGACGACATGCTGGACATGGCCGACAACCTGGTGGCCGACCAGCTGGCCGGCAAGCGCGCCTTCGGCGTGGCCGACGCCATCCTGCGCCAGTTGCTGCCGCAGCAGGCGCCGCCGGCGGCGACCGCCCCGGCAGTTGCCGGAACGCAAAATTTTAGCGCGACGCTTAATTCCGCCAAGTAAGCGGTCGCCTTTGCTAGATAACGGACCGGTGGCGGCAGCCTAGACACTGCGGGCAACTGGTCCTCCGGCCTTCACCAGGAAAGACCCCGCTACATGACCATCACCTACAACGCACTGTCGGGCGCCCTGGCCGCCCAGGCCGCATTGAACACCGTCAGCCAGAATCTGGCCAACGCGCAGACCAAGGGCTACACCCGCCAGGGCGTGCTGCTGGTGGCGATCGCCTCCGACCCCGGCGCCAAGTCGGCCGGCAACGGCGTGCAGATCGGCTCGCTGCTGCGTTTCAGCGATTCCTACAAGTCGCAACAGATGTGGCGCGCCGCCTCCGAGCTCGGCTCGCACGCGCAGACCCAGCCCTACCTGACGCAGCTGGAAACCGTGATGAGCGACAACAAGTCCAGCATCAGCTACGGCGTCGACAACTTCTTCAAGGCGCTCAACGCGGCCGGCGTCGATCCGACCTCGACCCCGCTGCGCCAGCAGGTGATCACCGCCGCCGATTCGATGTCGCAGCAATTCAACAGCATCTACAACCTCACCGCCACCCAGCTGGTGTCGGTGCAGCAGCAGCAAAGCGCGATCCTGCCGTCGCTCAACGAATCGCTGGCCGGCATCGCCGCGCTGAACAAGCAGATCATCGAAGTCGGCGCGTCCGGCAGCAACACCTCGGCCCTGATCGACAAGCGCGAACAGCTGATCGACGGCGTCGCCTCGCAGGTGGCGGTGGAAGTGATCACCAACCCGGACGGCAGCGCCAACATTTCCCTCAAGGGCGGCCAGCCGCTGGTGGTGACCAATATCTCGGCCACGCTGTCGTACCAGACCGGCACCGACGGCCCGACGCTGACGCTGAACTTCGGCAACACCAAATTCAAGCTGGACGATACCCAGGTCGGTGGCCAGCTCGGCGGCCTGGGCGACTACAAGAAAAACACCCTGCTGCCGCTGCAAAAGTCGATCGCCGACATCGCCGAGCAGATGAGCAAGAAGGTCAACGACCAGCTGGCCCTGGGGTTCAAGAACGCCACCGAGATGGGCCCGCCGCTGCTGGTGTTCAATCCGGCCAGCGCGCTCGGCCTGCTGCAGGTCGCGGACGGCTTCCAGACCGGCGACCTGGCGTTTTCCAGCGACGGCACGCCCGGCGACAGCGGCAACCTGCAACAGCTGATCGACATCAAGAGCCAGCCGATCACCGTCACCTCGCTGGGCACCGTGCTGCTGAACGACGCCGACACCCAGCTGGTGGGCAAGCTGGGCATCGACAGCCAGCAAAACCAGTCGCAGCTGCGCACCGCCACCACCATCCGCAACCAGTCCGAAGACGACTGGAAATCGACCAGCGCCGTCAACACCGACGAGGAAGGCATCAACCTGATCGAATTCCAGAATATGTACCAGGCGAACATGAAGGTGATCGCGGTCGCCAACACCCTGTTCGATTCGACTTTACAAATGTTCGGTTAAGGACAGCACCATGCGCATCGCCACCAGCCAATTCCAGGCCACCATGAACCGCGGCCTGCAGGACAACCAGAGCCAGATCGCCACCTTGACCGCCGCCATCGCCAGCGGCAACCGCATCCAGGTGCCGTCGGACGACCCGGTCGGCAACGTGCGCCTGTCGCGCCTGACCCGCGAGCAAGCCATCGTCGACCAGTACATCGACAACATCGGCGCCATCAAGATCCGCCTGTCGTCCAACGAATCCTACCTGTCGAGCATGGTCAACGATATCACCCAGAGCCACGACCTGCTGGTCTGGGCCTCGGACGGCAGCAACACGGCGGACGACCTGAAGGCGATGACCGCCACCATGACCTCGCTGCGCGACAGCATCTACTACAGCGCCAACGAAAAAGACCAGGAGGGCCGCTACATCTTCTCCGGCACGCTGACCGACCAGCCGGCGATCACCTACGATGAAACCGCCCCGGTCGGCTCGCGCTACAGCTACACCGGCAACAACGGCCAGCAGAAATCGGTGGTCGGCAACGGCATCAGCCAGGTCATCAACGTCGACGTCGACGGCCTGGAAAAGCTGCTCAACCAGATGGACACCACCATCACCGCGCTGGGCGCGCCCGACGGCAGCGCCGGCACCCCGCCATTGAACGAGGTCCTGGCCGCCAACATGGACGGCGCCGCCGCCGCGCTGGACTTCGTCGCCGGCAAGATCGCCACCTTCGGCGGCGCGCAAACCGTCATGGAAACGCTGGCCAACAACCACAACAACGTCGGCCTGTCGAACAAGACCGCGATCAAGAGCATCTCCGAGCTCGACATCGGCGAGGCCACCATTGAAATGAACGGCTACACGCTGGCCTTGCAGGCCTCGTACAAGGCATACTCGAAAATTTCCAGCCTGTCGCTGTTTAACATCCTGTAATCCAACCACCGGTCCCGCGCATGCAAATTTCTCCTTCCTCAACCCCCACCGTCGTCGTTCCCGGCGCCAACGCCGGCAATGCCAGCGCGGTGGACGGCACCTCCCTGGGGTTGAATGGAGAGAACGCGGCCACCGCCACGCCGGTCAATCCGACGCCGAACTCGGCGGCGCCGCTGCGTCGCGGCCTGGGCAACTGGGACCAGCCGCTGCAGGGCGACATCTCCGGCGCCCAGCAGGCGCTCGATTTCCTCGAACAAAGCGCGGCCCAGCTGCGCAACCTGAAGGCCGACCTGAGCTCGCGCCTGGCCGCGCGCCAGCGCGCCGACGGCGTGCTGGAGTCGCGCGTGCGCCAGTTCAGCAACACCTGGCGCAACCGTGGCAACGCCTCCGGCGGCACGCTGGACTCGCAACTCAATTTCAGCAACAAGGGCGCGAGCACCCAGTTCACGGTGCGCGGCATGAACCTGGCCAACCTGCGCGGCGGCGCGCGCGAAGTGCTGGCGATCTCCATCGGCGGCGGCCAGAATCTGCGCTCGGTGGTGCTGGAGCCGGGCCTGAGCGACGAGCAGATCGCCCAGCGCTTCGACGAGGCGCTGGCGCCGGCCGGCGTGCGCGTCAAGCTGGGCGACGGCGCCCAGCTCGAGTTTTCCACCCCGGAAGCGCAATGGGCCAATGTGCGCGACACCATCGCGGTGCAAGGCAGCGGCATCCGCTTCCCCACCGGCCAGCTGAACCGCGTCAAGGCCGAGGCCGAGGCGCCGGCGGTCGATCCGGACACCTGGCAGACCGCCGACATGGAAGCGATCCGCGCCACGCTGCAACAGGTGGTGCAGGCGCTGGCCCAGGTCGAACGCTCGATCGGCTCGGTGCAACAGGCGCTGAACCAGGTTAACGCGCGGGTACAGAGCGCGGCGCCGAAAGGCAGCAAGGCCGGCATGGACCAGGTGGCGCAGAATTTCGTCTCGACCGCCAGGCAGCCCGGCTACCAGTCGTTGCTGTCGATCACCTCGGCGCTGGCCGGCATCAGCCGCGAACGCGTGATTTCGCTGCTGAGCCTGCGCTAGTCGGGCAGCGCCACGCCGCGCCTGCTCAGCGCGCTCAGTTCCGCCGCCGGCATCGGCCGCGCATACACATGGCCTTGCGCGAAATCGCAGCCGGCCATCGCCAGCAGTCCGCTTTGCGCCGCCGTCTCCACGCCCTCCGCCACCACCCGCAGCCCCAGCTTGTGCGCCATCACGATCAGCGCCTCGCACATCGCCAGGTCGCCGCTGTCGCTTTCCAGCCGGCCGATGAAGCTGCGGTCGAGCTTGAGCAGGTCGATGCCGAAATGCTTCAGATGCGCCAGCGACGAATACCCGGTGCCAAAGTTGTCCAGCGCCACCTGCAAGCCCATTTCGCGCAACTCGCGCACCCGGCCCGCCACCTGGCTGCCGGGATCCAGCAGCACGCCTTCGCCGAGTTCGATCACGAGGTTGCGCGGCGCCAGCCCCAGCTCGGCGGTGTAGGTCAGCCAGCCGACGTAGAGCGCGGTGTCGCCGCGGAACTGCGCCGCCGATTGATTGATGCCGACCTTGAAGCCCGGCCCCAGCTCATCCTGCCAGGCGCGCGCCTGCCGCGCCGCCTGGCGGAACACCCAGTCGCCGATCTCCACCATCAACCCGCCCGCCTCGGCGCACGCCAGGAACTCGGCCGGCGCCAGCATGCCGCGTTGCGGATGGCGCCAGCGCAGCAGCGCCTCGGCCCGTGCGATCTTGCCGGTCTTCAGGTCGACGATGGGCTGGTAGTGCAACTCGAACTGGCTGTCGGCCAGCGCCGAACGCAGGTCCAGCGTCACCTGCCGGCGCGCCTGCGCCGCCAGCTGCAGGTCCGGCGTGAAATAGCTGTAGCGGTTGGCGCCGTCCTGCTTGGCCGCGTACATGGCCTGGTCGGCGTGCCGCAGCAACTGCTCCGGCGTGGCCGCGTCCGACGGGAACAGCGCGATGCCGATGCTGGCCGAAATCGACGGGCTGGCCGCGCCCAGCGCGAACGGCCGGTTCAGCAGCGCCAGCATGGACTGCGTGATGCGGTCGATGCCGCTGACCTGGTCCAGCCCGGACAGGATCACGACGAACTCGTCGCCGCCCAGCCGCGCCACCGTGTCCGAGGCGCGCACGCAGGTGGTGATGCGGCGCGCCGCCTCCACCAGCAGCGCGTCGCCCTGCTCGTGGCCCAGCGTGTCGTTGACCTGCTTGAAATTGTCGAGATCGATGAACAGCAGCGCCAGCAGCACGCCCTCGCGGTGCGCCTTCTTGACCTCCTGCGCCAGCCGGTCGTGCAGCATGTGGCGGTTGGGCAGCGCGGTCAGGTCGTCGAAATTCGCCTGGTGCCAGATCAGTTCGGCGGAGGCGCGCGCCGCCGTCACGTCGTTGACCAGCGCCAGCGCGCCCAGGTAGCCGCCGTCGGCGCCGAAGATCGGATTGGTGGCCAGCGTCACCCACAGCCCGCTGCCGTCCTTGCGCAGGAACTTGAATTCGCGCCGCTCGTCGGCGTTGCCTGGCTGCTGGCGGCGCGCGATATTGCGTTCCAGGATGGCGCGGCCCTCGTCGTCCATGAACGCCACCAGCGGCTGGTCCAGCATCTCCTCGATGCCGTAGCCCAGCATCCGCGCCATCTTCGGATTGACGAAGCTGGTGCGGGCGGCGGCGTCGATTTCCCAGATGCCCTCCTCGGCGCTGTGGACGATGCGGCGGAAGCGTTCCTCGCTGCGTTCCAGCGCGGCCAGCATGCCTTCGGCCGGTTCCAGCACCACGCGCAACGCGCCGCCGCCGTCGGCGCTGGCGCGCAGCGTCACCGGAATGCCTTGCGCGCTGCGCGAGCGCACCAGTTGCAGCGAGCACTGTTCGGCTTGCCGGCTGTGGACGGCGCGCCGCAGGAACCGGTCGAAATCGTCGAAGAAGCGCGGCGCGACGAAGGGGCGGAACGCGATCCGTTCCGGGTTGTTGCGCGGCAGGCCGAGCAGGTCGGCGCCGACCACGTTCATCTGCAGGATGGTGGTGTCGGCGCCAAGCACGAAATAGCCGACCGGCGCCAGCAGGTAGATATCGTTGAAATAACCGGCTTCCCCGGCGCCGTCGCGGATCGGGGCGAGGTCTGGCGTGGCGGCCGCCTCGGCGACCACGGCCATGCCGGCCAACGCATCCGGGCGCGGCGGCCGTCTGCGGGCGTGCATTTCGGTTCTGGACGACTGCGCTGGCTTCTCCATACCACCCCTTTTCCGATGTCTTCAGACTAACATTTAAGCCGGTCCGTGTCGAGAAAAGGGGCGATCGTCAACGGTGCGCGCGGTTCAAGCGTTGTTCCGCGCGCCGTTGCAGCGCCTCGAACAGCAGGCTCAACACCCAATAGATGCCGGCGGCGGCCAGGTACAGCGGCAGCGGCTGGAAGGTGGTGGCGATCACTTCCTTGGTCGACAGCATCAGCTCGGTGAGCGTGATGACCGACACCAGCGAGGTGTCCTTGATCAGGCTGATCAGCGTGTTGCTCATGGCCGGCACCGCGATCCGCAGCGCCTGCGGCAGCACCACGTGGTACAGCGTGAACCAGTAGCCCAGGCCGAGGCTGTAGCTGGCCGCCCACTGCCCCTTGCTGACCGCGCCGATGGCGCCGCGCAGGCTTTCCGACAGGAAGGCGCCGGAGTTCAGGCTCAGCGCCAGGATGCCGGCCGTGACCGGCGTGAACTCGATGCCGATGCCCGGCAGGCCGTAATAAATGATGAACATCTGCACCAGCAGCGGCGTGCCGCGCATCAGGCTGACGTACAAGGTGGCCGGCCAGCGCAGCAGGCGGTACGGCAGGATCCGCATCACCGCCACCGGGAAGCCGATCAGCAGGCCGCCGACCATCGCGGCCAGCGCGAACAGCACCGTGTAGCCGGCGCCGCGCAGCATCACCGGCGCGGCCTCGCGCAACAACTCCATCAACTCCATGCTTACGGCGCCTTGCTGACGTCGGTGCCGAACCACTTCAGCGAGATCGCCTTCAGGCTGCCGTCGGCGGCGGCGTCGGCCAGCACCTTGTTCAGCGCCGCCTTGAACTGCGGATTACCCTTCTGGAAAGGAATGCCCATGCGCTCGACCGCGCCGACCTGCGCGCCGGCCTTGATCGGCAGCTTGGAGATCTTCAACAGGTAGGCCGACATCAGGCTGTCGTTCAGCGCCGCGTCGAGCCGGCCGCTGGCCAGGTCCGACATGGTGTCCGGCGCGGCCGCGTAGCTGCGCACTTCGATGCCCGGCACCGCTTTGGCCTGCTGCTCGTAGACGCTGCCCTGCCCGACGCCCAGCTTCTTGCCCTTCAGGTCGGCCAGGCTGGTGTAGGCGGCGGTCTCGTTCTTGCGCACGATCAGCTGCGGCATCGAATAGATATACGGCGCCGAGAAATCGAAGGCCAGCTCGCGCTTGGGATTGATGCCGACCTGGGAAATGATCACGTCATACTTGTTGGCCGACAGCCCGGCCAGGATGCTGGCCCACTCGCTGCTGACGAATTCCACTTTCACGCCCAGCCTGGCGCCGACCAGGCGCGCCACGTCGACATCGTAGCCGGCCAGTTCGCCATTCTTCTCTTTGTAGTTGAACGGCGGGTAGGTGCCCTCCAGCGCGACCTTGAGCGTGCCGCGCGCCTTGACGGCGGCCAGCAGATCGGCGGCCGAGGCCGGCAACGCCACGGCGCCCAGGGTGGCGGCCAGGCCGGCCAACAGCGCGCCGCGCGCCAGCGTGAAAGTGAAATCGCGTTTGTGCATTGTTTTCCTTATTATTATGTCGGCCTTACCAGGCGCCCATCCGCCGCCGCAGCCCGAAGTTATGGCCCACGACCAGCATCGAACTGGCGATCAGGCCGCTCAGTCCTATCATCAACTGTATCAGTTTATCGTCCGGCAGCACCCACGTCGATCCCTGCGGCGCCTCGTCGATGCGCGCCGCCGCCATGATCAGCGGCGCGATCCAGGCCGCTTCCGGCGTCACATCGAGGATCAACGCCCCGTCCTGCGTGGTCTGCATATAGATCTCGCCGCCTTCGGCCAGCGTGAAGCAGACGCCGTAGCCGGTTTCCTGCGGCCCGATGTTTTCCTGCATGCTGAGGTTGTGCTCGGCGATCCACAGTTCCACGTCGGCCGGCGTTTCCAGCCCGCTCCACGGCACCGGGCGGAAGCGCGGCGGCTCTTTATTGTCTTGCATGCTCATTCCCGTTCACTGACCAAGCCGGCAGTGTAGCCGATACCGCCTCAACCTTTCCAGGTGCGTTTCAGGCCGGTGTCGGCGTGGATCCATCCGCCGCGCGCGCCGGCGCGGTAATAGAAGCCGACGCCGCCCTGGCGGAAGCTCTTGACCAGCCCGCCCAGCACTTCGGAATTCAGGTTGGCGAGACGGATGTCGGCGGCGCGGCCCTCGATGTGCAGCGACTGGCGCGCGGCCGGCACACCGGCTTCGCGCAGCTTGTTGTTGGACGCGGGGGTGCGGTAGCCGGACAGGATTTCCAGCGGCGTGTCGATGCCGTAGCGCTGCACGAAGGCTTGCGTGCCCCACAGCGTTTCAAACAGTTTGGGATCGATGCGCGCGGTCTCCTTGCCGTTGACGTCGCGCAGCAGATGGCACAAGTCCTGGTAGGCCGAGTCGATGATCTCGCCGTCGCGCCAGTACAGCAGCTTGGCGCGTTCGTTGCTGGCCGGCCGGTACACCTCGATGGTGCGCGGCTTGAGCCAGAACTCCAGGTCCAGCGCCTGGGCGTCGAAGATATCCGGCGGCGGCTCCGGTTCGCCCCGCGCCAGCGATGGCGCCGACTGCTCCGACGCGCGCGCCATGGCGGCCGCCGGACGGGCTTGCGCCACCGCCGGCGAAGGCGCCGCGTGCGAGACGGGCTTGGCGACCGCCGCCGTGCTGCTTTGCCGCGCCGGGCTGCTGCTGGCGCAGCCGATCAGCGGGACCGACAAAAAGCTTGCGGCCGTCAGGCCAAATCCCTGCTGTAAAAACTCTCTGCGCGATGCCATAGCCCATCCGTCAAAATCAATACGCCTACTATAGCGTATGCGGAGGGAAATGAAAAACTAGCGCATAGCGAACGACATCACTTTTTCCGGCACGATTTCGCCGCTGGAAAGCTTTTGCGCCGGCACCACCATGTGCACCCAGCCGTTGGCGTCGCCATCGTCATGCAGATTGATTTCCATCTTCAGTTGCCGGTCCAGCGCGACGAAGGTATTGGGCGCGACCGCGACCAGCTTGTGCCATTTCTCGTTGTCGATGTAGGCCACCATATTGGTGCCGAAGCTGCGGATCGACAGCGTCTGGCCGTTGGAGAGGTTGTACGCGCCTTTGTAGGCTTCGTATTGGTCCGGCCACATCTTCTTGTAGCTGGCCGGCAGCTCGATGCTCTGTTCGACCGGCGGCAGCGGAACGATCACCCTATCCTGTTCCTGCTGCTGAGCCTGGGTGGCGGGCACCACCGCGAACATGGCTGCGAGCGTTACCAAAGTAATGATCTTCATGACGAACCTCCTTTGACTGAGAGGTTCCATTTAAGCAGCCGAGCACAAAAATACAAATTTCATATCGTTATAGCTCACCAGCAGCCATTAATATTCGAAATGATGCAGATGTGCAAGCAAGTCACTTTTCCTGTATCGCAAAAAGTTAGCGGTAACATTTCAGTACCCATCGGCAACTACTTTTACCTCTAGAAACAGGGTAGTTATGCGGTTAGGACATGCCAGCTATCAGAACAATAAATTTTCAATATATGATGCGGCGCAGTATATTTGAGTGGTACCAGCTGTGTTTGGACACAACTTAACGAATCTACCTGGAGCCCTACCATGACCAAGACCACCATCCTCGCCGCCGCCACCGTTCTGCTGTTGGCTTCCTTCGCCGGTCAAGCCAGCGCCGCCGGCGCCGTCGGCACCGCCGCTTCCCGTCTGGCCGACGCCGACTGCAACGTGCCGAGCTATCGCAACTCGTGGCAGGACGACGAAGTGCAAGGCGCGGTCAAGCTGGCCGTGCTGGTCGACGCCGAAGGCAATGTACAGGAAAGCAAAGTGATCTCGTCGAGCGGCCACGTCTCCCTGGACAAGGCTTCGCAACGCGCCAGCGCCACCTGCAAGTTCAAGGCCGCCGCCAAGGACAGCAGCGCCGCTCCGGTCTGGGCACAAGTGCAATACAACTGGGTTCTGAACTGATCCCCGCGTCCCCGCTCATGCGGCGCGGCGTGCCGGCTCCAGCAGCGCGGCACGCGGCTCGTCGAGCAGATAGCCCTGCACCAGCAGCGACACGCCCGCCGTGTCGCCCAGCTGGCGCAGCGCCGTCAGCTGTTGCGGCGTCTCCAGCCGCTTGAACACCAGCGTCACCTTGTCGGCAGCGCAACGCTGCAGCAGTTCCAGCAAGGCCGCCTGATCCTGCAAGTCCCGCGCATCCAGTTTCAACACGTCCGGCCGCAAGCGCCCCAGCACGTGCAATCCGTCGCGCGCACCCGCCACATTGACCGCGAAACGGAAACCGTTGCGCCGGTAGTTATCCGACACATAATTCAATAGCCAGCCCTGCTGCGGCGTCGCCGCCGGCAATTGCAGCACCACCCGTTCCACCGGCAGTTCCAGCGCATCGAGGATGCGGCGGAAGGCGTGGCCGTGATTGCTGCTGACCGCGCTCAGCAGGCGGTCGTGCACGTTCAGGTACAGATCGGCGTGCGCGCTCGGCGCGCTGTCGGCCTGGCGGAAGAAATTAATCGAGTGCAGCATGCGGCACAACCGGTCCAGCTCGATGGACTCGTCGTCGCTGGCCGCGTGGTCGAGCAGCTTCCACAGCGACAGGCCCTGGTCCTGGGCCGAGACGCTGCGCGCCAGCCCTTCATAGGCGTGCACCGCGCCGCTGTCGGCCTGGCGGATCGGCTGGAACGCGCTGCTCATGGTGCAATTGAAAAACCGCCCCTGCGCCTTGCCCTCGTGATCGAGCCAGATGCTGGTGGCGGCGCCGGTCGCGTCGGATAGCCGCGCCAGATACTTTTGCAGGATGGGAAATGACATGAAACCCTCGACGGATACTGAGAATGTCGACAGCGTATGCCCGCGCGCGGCAAAGCAGAACGAATGCTTTCACCTATGGTTATGCCAAAACATTCGTTCCGCCTATGGCGCGCGGCCGTTATCGTGGGACACCGTTTAACTTCGCCCCACGCCCATGTGCCAACTCCTTGCGATGAACAGCAGCAAACCCGCCGCCGTGGACTTTTCGTTCGCCGGCTTCTCCGAACGCGGCGGCCGCACCAGCGACCACAAGGATGGCTGGGGCATCGCGCTGCACACCTCGGCCGGCTGCAGGCTGTACACCGACCACCTGCCGTCGATCGATTCGCCGCTGGCGGCGCAGTTCAAGCAAAACCCGATCAAGGCCAGGAACGTGGTGGCGCACATCCGCAAGGCCACGCAGGGCCGCATTTCGCTGGAGAACAGCCATCCGTTCACGCGCGAGCTGTGGGGCCGGACCTGGTCCTTCGCCCACAACGGCGACCTCAAGCTGTTCGAGCCGAATCCCAGCCTGTACGCGCCGTGGGGCGACACCGACAGCGAACGCGCTTTCTGCCACCTGCTGTCCGGCCTGGCGCTGCGCTTCGACGCCGAGCCGGAGCGGCATCTGCTGTATGCGGCGCTGCAAACGCTGGCCGGCGAAGTGGCCGCCTTCGGCACCTTCAACTTCATCCTCTCCAACGGCGAGCTGCTGTTCGCCCATTGCAGCACCGATTTGCACGTGGTGGTGCGGGAATATCCTTTTTCGGTGGCGCAGCTGATCGATTGCGACCTGAGCATCGACTTCAGCAAGCACAATCATCTGGACGACCGCATCGCGGTGATCGCGACCCAGCCGCTGACCTCGAACGAGGCGTGGACGCGCTTCGCCCCGGGCGAACTGAAATTGTTCGCCGGCGGCGAGGAAGTGGGAGCGGCGCCGGCGCAGCGCCGGGAATGGCGGTTGGAAGTATGTTATTAGAACTGAACTGCTAGACTGAATTGCAGTTGCAGAAACGCTTGCGCTTGGCACCGTCCGGCGCGCTGGCGTCGGCGTCCAGCTGCTTCCAGAAGAACACCGTCTCCACACCATAGGGCGAGCGCACCATGCCGGCGTCGATGTAGCCGCGCTGCGCGAAGAAGGCCTTGCCGGTGGCCGTGCTGTGCAATTGCAGCGCCTTGACGCCCCAACCGCAAGCCTGCTCCTCCATCCGCGCCAGCAAAGCCTTGCCGACGCCACGGCCGCGCGCCTCCGGCAGCAGATAGCACAGCGCCAGCTTGCCGGCGCCGGTCAGCAGCGCGACGCCGACGACTTCGCCTTCACTGACCGCGACCAGCGAAAAATTGGTCGGCGAACTAAACCAGTTCGCCACCATTTGAGGGGTTTTGTTGCCCAGCCAGGCGTCCAGAATGGCGGGATCGCTCTTATGATCCAGTTCGCAGCATTCCGTAATCGAACGGCGCAACACATGGCACGCCGCTTCCGCATCTGTCGAAGCAGCAATACGAATTTCAAGACTCATGTACGCTCACAAAACATTCCAATAGCAAAAGGATGTTGCCACCTCAGTGCTTACAACCGACTATACACCAAGCCGCGAAAACCGGTACGCACACGTCCGGATCGCGTCTCGACAGGCTAGGTGCTGACGCCGCTTTTGCCCACGAATGTTTTCAAAAATCCTTATGCGGTTTTTTGTGCAAACCCCGTGGCATACATACCATCTAAGCATATTACGAAAAATTCGTATCTTTTCCGGGCGAAATTTTACACCATGGGCGTCTGTTATTACGAAAGCTCATTATGACCAACAAAAATACTGCTCGCCGTCTCGTTGTCACCTCATTCCTGGCCGCGTCCGCCGCGATGCTGGGGCTGCCGCTGCAAGCCGGCGCGGCCGATACGGTGCTGCTGAACGCCTCGTACGACGTCACGCGCGAACTGTTCAAGGACATCAACCCGGCCTTCGTCGCCGACTACAAGAAGGCCACCGGCGAGACCGTCAACGTCAACCAGTCGCACGGCGGCTCGTCGAAGCAAGCCCGTTCGGTGGCGGACGGCATGGAAGCGGCCGTGGTCACGATGAACCAGGCCAACGACATCGACATCCTGGTCGATCGCGGCGTGGTGGCGGCCGACTGGGCCAAGAAATTCCCCAACGGCGCCGCGCCGTTCTATTCGACGGTCGTGTATCTGGTGCGCAAGGGCAATCCAAAACAGATCAAGAACTGGGACGACCTGGCCAAGCCGGGCGTGCAAGTGATCATCCCGAATCCTAAGACATCGGGCAACGGCCGCTACACCTATCTGGCGGCCTGGGGCTCGGTGCTGAAAAAAGGCGGCAACGAAGCGCAGGCGCGCGAACTGGTCGGCAAGATCTTCAAGAACGTGCCGGTGCTGGACGCCGGCGGCCGTGGCGCCACCACCACCTTCACCCAGCGTGAAATCGGCGACGTGCTGGTGACCTTCGAGAACGAAGTCAACCTGGTGCGCACCGAGTTCGGCGACAAGTTCGACGTGGTCTACCCGCCGGTCTCGATCCTGGCGGAATCGCCGGTGGCCGTGGTCGACAAGGTGGTCGACCGTCGCGGCCTGCGCAAGCGGGCCACCGCCTACCTGAACTTCCTGTACAGCGAAGAGGGCCAGGAAATCATCGCCAAGCACTCGCTGCGTCCGCGTTCGGAAAAAGCGTTCAAGAAGTACAACGCCAACTTCCGCCAGATCAGCCTGTTCTCGGTGGATGACGTCTTCGGCGGCTGGAAAGCGGCGCAGAAGAAGCACTTCGACGACGGCGGCGAGTTCGACAAAATCTATAACAAATAACCATATACGGATCGATTCGTTCCCAAATGGCCGTCGCGCCCGTACTCTGGTGGTGTACCAATCAACCACTCAAAGGAAGCGCGATGGCCATTTCTGAAATCAACGTACGTAACCAGTTCCGCGGCAAAATCAAGGAAATCATCTTCGGACCGGTGGTCTCGGAAGTCGATGTCGAGACCCAGCACGGTATCGTCACCTCGGTGATCACCTCGCGCTCGATCCACGACCTGGACCTGAAAGTGGGCAGCGAAGTCATCGCCCTGGTCAAATCGACGGAAGTGTCGATCGCCAAGATCAGCAGCTGATCCGCCACACCCTCCCGCCAGCCCCGCGACCGCCGTCCCGGGGCTTTTTTGTTTGTATCACGCCATGGAAACAAATTAATGGAATCGTGCACTTGCATTCAATAGACGAGAAACCACTTTAATGTTATTGTCTATCCTTCGTATTGCCCCACAGCTACTCCATCTCCCACAGAATACCCGCCATGCTCAAGAAAATTGTTGCTGTATTGCTGAGTACGTTTACCGCTGCAGCCCTCGCGGTACCGCTCGGCTCGCAGTCGGTGCTGGTCGTCGAAGACGACACCGGCAAGATACTGCTTGAAAAGAACGCCAACGTCCAGGTTCCCATCGCCTCGCTGACCAAGCTGATGACCGCGATGGTGGTGCTGGACTCCAAACTCGATATGGACCAGCCGATCAGCATCGATCGCGCCGACGTCGACATGCTCAAGCACAGCACCTCGCGTGTGCCGGTCGGCGCCGAGATCGCCCGCCGCGACGTGCTGCAACTGGCGCTGATGTCGTCGGATAACCGCGCCGCCGCCTCGCTGGCGCGCACCTTCCCCGGCGGCCAGCCGGCGTTCAAGGCGGCGGTCAACGCCAAGATCCGCGCGCTGGGCCTGACCCAGACCGTGATCGAAGAGCCGACCGGCCTGTCGCCGAACAACCGCTCCACCGCGACCGACCTGATCAAGATGGCCAGCGCCGCCTCGACCTATGCCGAGATCCGCCGCATCACCACCGACACCAAGGACGTGATCAACATCAAGGGCCGCAAGGTCGAGTACCACAACACCAACCGCCTGGTCGGCGCCAAGGGCTGGGATGTCGGCCTGTCCAAGACCGGCTACACCGAGGAAGCCGGCCGTTGCCTGATCATGCGCTTCAAGTCGGGCGGCAAGACCAATACGCTGGTGCTGTTGAACGCCAAGGCCAGCTCGGCCCGTTTGATGGACGCGTTCAACATCCGCCGCTTCGTCGCCGGTCCTGACGACACGCCGAAAGTCATGAAGGCCTCGGTCAAAGCCAAGAAGAAAGCCGTCAAGCAAAGCAAGCGCACGCGCCGCGCGATGTAAGCGGCAGCGACAACCGGACCGGGGGTCCGGTTTTTTTTTCGCCTAATTGCCCAGCAGGCCGCGCAGGCCGGAAGCGCGCTGCGTGCGCAAGGCGATGGCGTCGAGCAGCACCTGGCCGTTCGGCGTCAGCAGCGTGAAGTAGTCGCGCGCGCGCGTGATGCCGGTGTAGATCAATTCGCGCGCCAGCATGCCGCCTTTCTCCTTCGGCAGCACCAGCACCGTGTGCAGGAACTCCGAGCCCTGCGATTTATGCACGGTCATCGCGAACGCGGTCTCCACATTGCGCAGCCGCGTCGCCAGCACGCTGCGCACTTTTTCGCCGTCCGAGAAATACACCCGCAGCGCGCCGGGACGCGCCGGATCCGGCAAGGTCAGGCCGATATCGCCGTTGAAGACATTGGTGCCGTAATCGTTGCGGGTCACCATCACCGGCCGCCCCGCATACCATTCGCCGCTGCGCTTGAGCAGGCCGGCCGTCTGCAAGCGCTGCTCGATCACATCGTTCAAGCCGCCGACGCCCCACTCGCCCTCGCGCACCGCGCACAGGATGCGGAAGCTTTCAAAGCTGGTCAGCACCGTCTTGACCCAGGCCAGATGGCCGGCCTCGTCGCCTTCGGGCGGCCCGGCCTTGATCATCTTCAGGTAGGCCTGGTAGCCGCCGGCCGCGCCGGCACGGCCGGCCAACGCCAGCTGCAGCAGATCGGAAGGCTGTGCCGGATCGATCCACGCCACCTTGCCGTCCTCGCCGGCGCGCAGCACCTCGACCGCCGCCGCCGCGTGGCCGGCGTTGACCGCCAGCGCCAGCGCGCCGATCGGGCCGCCGAAGCGCCGGCTTTCGCGCAGCATCACCGTCTGCTGCGCGATCGGCCCGCCGTCGCCGGCGAAGCTGTCGGGAATCCGCTGGCCGGTGCTGGCGTGCACATACGACAGCGTCTCCGGCAGATACGCGCCGGCTTCGGCGTTGTGGCACAAGTCGCCCAGCACCGCGCCCGCCTCCACCGACGCCAGCTGGTCTTTGTCGCCGAGCAGAATCAAGGTCGCGCCGGCCGGCAGCGCGGCCAGCAGCGCCGACATCATCTCCAGGTGGATCATCGACGCCTCGTCGACGATCAGCACGTCGACATCCAGCGGATTGCCGGCATGATGCAGGAAGGCGCGGGTGTTCGGCCGCGCGCCCAGCAGGCTATGCAAGGTGCGCGCCGCGCCCATGCGGCTGGCCAGGTCGCGCAGCGGCAAGGCCGATCCGGCTTTGTCGGCCAGGTCGTCCAGCGCCACATCGATCGATTGCTTCAAACGCGCCGCCGCCTTGCCGGTCGGCGCCGCCAAGGCGATGCGCAAGCCGGCCTGGCGCTCGCCGGCGGTGGCGAACAACAAGGCCAATAGACGCGCCACGGTGTAGGTCTTGCCGGTGCCCGGGCCGCCCGTGATGATGCCCAACTTGCCGCGCATCGCCACCGCGCAGGCGACCTTCTGCCAATCGGTGTCGCCGCCGCGCGCCGGATGCGGGAACAGGATATCCAGCCAGCGCCGCACTTCGGCGGTTTCGGCATCGGCGTCGGCCGCCAGCACGCCGCCCAGGGCGCGGCCGCGCACCGCGTCCGCCACGCTGGTCTCGTCGCGGTAGTAGCGGCGCAGATACAGGCGCTCGCCGTCCAGCACCAGCGGCTGCTGGAAGTCGAGGTCACCGACCGCCCAGACCTGGTCGCAGGCCGCCAACAGCGTTTGCCACGCGGCGGCGTTCTTCGGCCAATCGGCGACGGTGTCGCGCAGCGCGCGCCATTCGTCGCCGCTCCAGCCCAGCAGCGCGGCCGGATCGGACGACAGCTCACCCAGCACCAGGCAGCTGTGGCCGCGCCCCTCCAGCTCGGACAGCAATACGCACGCCAGCATCAGCTGCGGCGAGCCGCCGCCGACGCTGGCGATGAAGCGCGCGAAGGCGCCGCTCAAACGGCGCAGCTGGCCGTTCTCGGTCAGCGCGTCGACCTGCGCCAATAATTCAATACTCATCGTGTGCCTCGGTGTCCAGCAAGCGGTCCAGCCCATCCAGCAATGCCGGATCGGGCGCCATCCAATAGCAACCGCGCGTCTGCGGATTGGCTATGCCGCGCAGGAACAGGAAGATCGCCCCGCCCAGCTGTTCGGCCGGATCGTAGTCGTCGCCCAGGCGGCTTTGCAGCAGCCGGTGCAGCGCCAGCATGTAGATCGCGCCCTGGATGTCGTAGCGGTGGTCGGCCATCGCCGCCACCAGCGCCGGCTGATGATAGGCGGCGTCGCCCGCGCCCAGCGCGTTGGATTTGTAGTCCAGCACCCAATAGCGGCCCTCGTGCTCGAACACCAGGTCGGCGAAGCCTTTCAGCATGCCGTGCAGCTGCCGCTCCGGTAGTGCGGGCCGCGCCACGCCGCCCAGCAGGCGCTCGGCGCACAGCTTGTCGAGCGCGCCGGTGCTCAGGCGCTCGCTGGGGAACCAGAACTCCATCTCCGGCAGCGGCGAGTCGATGCGGCTCAGCGGCGCGTTCAAATGCGGCAGCGGCGTGGTGGCGATTTCGCGCAGCCAGGCCAGCGTGTCGTCCAGCCGGTTGCCCCAGCCGGCGCGTTCGACGCGGCGCGTCAGCCGCGCGTTGAAGTTCTCGTCGTCGACGATGGCGAAGCCCTCCTGTCCCATCCACTCCAGCTGCTCGTGCAGGAAATTGCCCGGCACCGAGCCGCGCGGGAAGCGGTGCCACGGCGCGTCCTCGACCCGGGCCGGCGGCGCGGTGGCCGGCAAGTCGGCGCCTTCCAGCAGCTTTTCCTGCGCCGCGTCGCGCGGCACCAAGGCCGGGCCGGCCGCGCCGATGATGCCGGTCGGGCCGGTGCGCCGCGCCAGCGAACTGAAACTGCCCACCGACCAATCGCGCTCGAAGCGGCCGGCGTACTGCGGCGACTCCAGCAACGGCGGCCGCTGTTCGACGCGGCTCAGGCGCGTGACCTGCCGCATCGCCATGTCCAGCGTGGTGATGCGGATCGGATCGCAGTCCTTGCAGGCGTGCTCCCAGCGCTCCATCATCAGCTCGGACGGCAGCGGCGAGCCGCCGGTCAGCAGGTAGCCGAGCGCCGAATCGTGCAGCGTGTTGTCGCCCGCCTTGCGGCTGGCCAGCGCGGTCACGCCCAGCCACAGGAAATGGCGGGCGCGCGTCAGCGCCACGTACATCAGGCGCAAATCCTCCTGCAAGCGCGCCCGTTCCACCAGCTCCAGCGCGGTATCGGTCAGCGCCATGTCGATGCGGCGCACGCCGTCGTCGTCGCTGAACTCGAAGAAGCTGCGGTTGCGCCGCTCCACCTTGCGCGCCGTGACCGCGAACGGCAGGTACACCAGCGGATACTCCAGGCCCTTCGATTTGTGCACGGTGACCACCTTCACCAGCTCCGCATCGCTTTCCAACCGCAGCACGCGCTCGTCGCCGGCGCCCTCGCCGCCTTCGATCTGCTCGGCCAGCCAGCGGATCAGCGCCTGTTCGCCGTCGAGCTGGCGGCTGGCCGATTGCAGCAGTTCGGCCAGATGCAGCAGATTGGTCAGGCGGCGTTCGCCGCCGGGCTGTTGCAGCAGGGCCGCCGGCAGTTGCAGCTCATGGATGAAACGGCGCAGCATCGCCAGCACGCCTTGCCGCTGCCAGATGATGTGCAGCGCCTTCAATTGTTCAACGCGCTCCTCCCACGCCAGTTCATCCGACGACAGGCGCGCCAGTTCCGCCAGCGGCAAGCCGCTGGTGCGGGTGGCGTAGGCCGCGCGCGCCAGGGCGCCGTCGAGCGGATTGGCCACGGCCGACAGCCAGCGCAGCACGTCGGCCGCCTCCTCGCTGTCGGTGACCGAGTCTTTGTCGGACAGGTAGACGCTGGGGATGCCGCGCCGTTGCAGTGCGCGGCGGATCGCGGCCGCTTCCTTGCGGTCGCGCACCAGCACCGCCACGTCGGCCGGCTTGAGGCGCACGAAGCCGTCCTTGCCGCCGTCAAAGCCGGCGCGCTCGTCGTTCAGCCGGGCCACGATATCCTCGGCGCAGTGGTGCGCGAAGAATTCGCGGTAGCCTTCCGCCTTCAGCTCCTGGGTCGCGCTGCAGGCGATGACCAGCGCCGGCGCGTCGCCGTCGGCGGTCACCATGCGCTCGTCGCGGCCCTTGGCGCCGACCGCCTCGAACGGCAGCGGATTCTCGCGCGAGACCACGTCGCGGAAGCGGAACGCGCCGCGCGGGAAGCCGCCTTCATGCGGCTCGCCTTCGGCGTTCAGGAACAGGCGGTTGACCGCGTCCACCACCGGCTTGGTCGAGCGGTAGTTGGTGCCCAGCTGGTAGTGGCGGCCGGCCGTGGCCTTGCGCGCCGACAGATAGCTGTGGATGTCGGCGCCACGGAAGCCGTAGATCGACTGCTTCGGATCGCCGATCAGGAACAGGCCCGTCTCCGGGTCGTTGTCGGCCACGCGGTACAGCAGGTTGAAGATCTGGTACTGGTTCGGCGCGGTGTCCTGGAACTCATCGACCATCGCCACCGGATACTGGTCGGTGATGCGCTTGCGCAGCGCGGCGGCGTTTTCACCCTGCAGCGCGGCGTTCAAGCGGTCCAGCATGTCGGCGAAGCCGAACTGGCGGCCGCGCTTCTTCAGCTCGGCCATGCGCAGCGACACGGCGGCGGCGGCGTGGCGGTACAAGACGTGCGACAGCGGCTCGATCTCGTCGAGCGCCCGCTTCAGCGGCTCGACGGCGTCGAAGTCGTCCGGCACGGTGGCGGTGTAGCCTTTGGAGAACGCGTCTTCCAGGCCGGACGGCGTCAGGCGCTTCCAGGCGGTGTCCGACAGGCCGGGCATGACGGCGGCCGGATTCCGCGCCCACTCGCGCAGGGCGCGGAACCAGCCGGTCACCGAGTCGGCGCGCATCTTGGTCCCATTGAAGCATTTGGGCGACAGCACGCGCTCGGTGGCGATCCATTGTTCCATCCGGTCGGCGCGCGCCAACCAGCCATCCTTCAGCGCGACGAGTTGCGCCTGCTGCGCGCGCTGCACCTCGGCGATCAGGCCGGCCAGCGCCTGCGACGGATCGATGTCGCCGATGATGTCGGCGCGCTTCACCAGTTCGCGCATCGAACGCTTCAAGGCGTTCACGTCGCCCCAGCACGACAGCAAGGCGTCCAGCGACGCCGCGTTCAATGGATAGACCTGCTGGCGCCAGTAATCGTTGGCGGCGTCCTCGAACAGCGCCTGCTCGTCGCTGACCAGTTCCTCGTCGAACAGGCTGCCGCTGTCGAAGGCGTGCTCGCGCAGCATGCGCTGGCACCAGGCGTCGATGGTGAAGATGGCCGCTTCGTCCATCGTCTCCGCCGCCAGTTGCAGGCGGTGCGCGGCTTGCTGCCGCGCGCTGTGGTCGGGATAGGATTCAAGGATCTGGTCGAGGTAGGCGTCGCCGTCGGCCGCGTCGTCGTGGCTGCGGAAGTAGGCGGCGGCTTCGACCAGCCGTTCGCGCACGCGGTTGGACAGCTCGCGCGTGGCGGCGCGGGTGAAGGTCATCACCAGGATGTCGGCCGGCAGCAGCGGACGGCGGTAGCCGTTCTCGCCGCCGTGGCCGAGCACCAGCCGCACGTACAGCGCGGCGATGGTCCAGGTCTTGCCGGTGCCGGCGCTGGCTTCGATCAGGCGCGAGCCGTGCAGCGGGAAGGTCAGCGGGGCCAGTTGGTTCGCGGTGCTCATGCTGCTTCCTCGCCGTTGATCCTGGCTATCGTGATGTGTTGTTCCAGCCAGTCCGCCAGCGGGCCATACAGCGCCATCGACACGTCGGCAAAGTCCGGCTGCGCGCTCAGCGCGGCGAAGTCGGGCCAGAGGCGGGCCAGGCACAGGTCGACGTTCTCGCCGGAGAGTTCGAAGCCGCCGTCGTAGACCGCGCGCGCGTCGCCGCCCTGCGCCAATGCCAGCGCGGTCTTGCAGGCGGTCGGCAGGGGGCGGTTCATGCCGTCGCGCCACAGGCAGACCAGTTCGCGCAGCGCTTCGCGCGATTCCGCCTGGTCCAGCGGTTTCATGGTGACGATGGCGTCGCGTGCGACCAGGTAGCCGCTGACCGGCTTGCCGGCCGCCGCCAGCGCCAGCTGGCGCAGCCACATCGGGATCAGTTTGTCGCCGCGCGGCTTGCCCTGCTTGTCCGTCACCTTGGACGACATCTGCATCAGCCACACGGTTTCACCGCCGTTGCCGCGCAGCTGATCGATCCAGTCGTCCAGCTGGACGCCGCCCAGTTGCAAGTCCAACGCCACCTTGGACGCCGTCAGCGGATAATGCTGGCGCAAGGTCAGCCACGCGCTGCGCACCGGCGCCAGCGCTTCGACCAGCTGATGCCGGTATTGCTGGCCGATCAAGCCGATCGGCAGCACGCCCTTGCGCACCAGCTCCATCGCGCGCTCATTGAGCTTGTCGTAGACCTGGTCCAGCTCCTCCTCTTCGACATCGCCGCCCAGCATGTCGTCTTCCAGCTGGTAGCGTTCCAGCCCGTTGAGCGCGAACGGCTCCTCGTCCTCGCCGACCAGCGCCGCGTCGCCGAACATCACGCCGAGGCGCTGGCGGAAGAAGAAGCGCGCCGGCTGGCGCAGGAAGTTGACCAGCACCGACAGCTTGAGCCGGTACTTGTCGTCGATCTCGTACGGCGGCAGCTCGGCGGCGGCGCCCTCGGCGAGCTCCTCGCCGTGCGCCTCGCGCCATTCGCGCGCGTAGGTCAGCAGGCCGCCGGCTTCGAAATAGCGACGGCTGAACGGTTGCAGCGCATGCTCGGTGGTGCGCGCGTGCAGGTCGAGTTGCCAGCCGTTGACCAGATAATCGCGCAACTGCGACACCAGCACCGACGGCGGCTGTTCGCTGTTGTCGCGCACATTGCGGCCGACCCAGCTGATATACAGCTTGTCGCGCGCGGCCAGCAGCGCCTCCAGCATCAGGTAGCGGTCGTCGTCGCGGCGCGAACGGTCGCCGGGACGGGCCTGGCCAGGCTGCGACAGCAAATCGAAATCGGCCTTGGGCGCGCGGCGCGGGAAGTCGCCGTCGTTCATGCCCAGCAGGCAGACCACGCGGAACGGCACCGCGCGCATCGGCATCAGCGTGCAGAAGGTCACGCCGCCGGAGACGAATTGGTGGTTCAGCGTCGGCTCGTCCAGCAAGCCTAGCCACGCCTCGCGCAGCACCGCCAGCGGCACCGCTTCGTCGAAGGCCGCGCCTTCGCAGGTCTCCAGCCAGTTGTTGAGCGCATCGTCGAGCTGCGCCAGCGTCAGGCGGTCGCCCTCCTCGTTCCCCTTGAAGAAGGCCGCCATCAGCGCGCGCGCCTGCACGCCCCACTCGGCCGGCGAGCGCGATTGCGCCAGCACGCCGCGCCAATGCAGCAGCGCTTCGACCAGCTGCGCCAGCGATCCGGCCAGCGCGGCATCCAGCCCGCCGACTTCTCCGTACGGCTCGATGCCGGCGAAGCTGCCGCCGCCATTGCGGCCGCTGTCGCCGCTGGCGTAGCCTAGCAGCATGCGGCGCACGCCGAAGATCCAGGCGTTCTGTTCGCCGGCCGGGCCGAGACCGAGGCCGCTGCGGTGCTCCTGGTCCAGCCCCCAACGCACGCCGGCGCCTTCGATCCACAGGCCCAGCGTCGGCAAGTCTTCCGGATACAGGCCGAAGCGCGCGGCCAGCGCCGGCACGTCCAGCAGGTCGCGCACTTCGCTTTGGCGGCAGCGCTGCTGCGGCAGGCGCAGCAACCATTCCAGCGCCACCAGCAGCGGGTTGACGCTGCGGTCGTTGACGTCGCCGATCTCGAACGGGATGTAGCGCGGGTCGCTGCGGCGATGCTGGGCGAAGACGGCGTGGATGGCGGCGGAGAAGGTGTCGATGTCCGGCACCATCACCACCACGTCGCGCGGACGCAGCCTGGTGTCGTCGGCGAACATCTTCAGCAGCTGGTCGTGCAGCACCTCGACTTCGCGCTGCACGCTGTGGGTGACGTGGAATTCGATCGAGCGGTCGTCGTCCGGCGGCGCGATCTGCGGGTGTTCTGACAGCGGCAGCAGGTCGCGCACGGCGGCCTGCACCTGCGACAGCAGGGTCTCGCCCTCGCCCTCGCTGAACAGATCGATGCGCAGCGGCGACGCTTCGTCGCTTTCGGCGGCGGCCGCGGCGGAGGCCTCATCGAATTCGTCCAGCATGCGGATGAAGTCGCGGCCCTGCCGCCCCCAGCTGGCCAGCAGCGGATGGCTGTGCGCGTGCAGTTCTTCCAGCGGGATCGCACCGAGGTCCTGGCCGTTGCGCAGCTGCTGGCGGCGATGCGCGGAACGCAGCAGGTCGCGGCCTTCGATGATGTCGCCCCAGTAGAACTGGCATGGATTCGGCACCGCCAGCACCACCTGCGTATAGCGCGATAGCGAAGCCAGCGCCTGCAAACTCTGATACGGCAGCGCCGAGACGCCGAAGATGACGATGCGGCGCGGCAGTCGGCCCAGCGGTTCCTCGCCGGCGGCGCTGGCGCGCACGAATTCGGTGTGCACCGTGGCGCGGCCCAGGCCACGCTCGTGCGGTTCGACGTCGGCGTTCACGGCGCGCCACAACTGGCCTTGCCAGCGCTGATCGTCCGGCAGCGGCACCGCTTCGCCGCGCGCGTTGCGCATCTGGTCGCGGCCGTACTCCCAATCCTCCAGCCAGTCGGCGCGATAGACCTGGTATTGATCGAACAAGTCGGCCAGGCGCTCGGCCAGTTGCAGGCGCCGCTCGGCCTCGCCGTCGGCCAGGAAGTGGCGCAGCGGCGTGAACACGGGATCGGCCAGCAAGGTGGGCAACAAGCGCATCAGGCGCCAAGTCAACGGGCCTTTATCGAAGGCGGAGCGCACCGGCACGCGCTCGCGTCCCAGCATGCCGCGATAGGTCTCCCACAGGAAGCGCGCCGGCAGCGCGACACGGGCGGCGGCGCAGATGCGCATCTCCTCGGCCAGCGCGATCTTCAGCCATTCGGCCACGCCGTTCGATTGCACCAGGAAGATGTCCGATTCCAGCGCCCCCAGCGGATTGTTGCGCAGCCACTGGAACACGGCGGCGCGCAGCTGTTCCATCTGATTACCGTGCAAAATCAGCAGGCCGGGGGTGATGCTTGGATGCATAAGGCTCTTCGTTAAGATCGAAGCCGTATTATCGCTCTAGCCCGGGTCGTAAGCCAGTAGTTCCTGTTCGATATGGCTATCCAGTACGTCGAGCATGGCGTGCATCTGCCGCACCAGCTGGCCGGCGTTGGACATGTCCGGGTCGTCGCGGCCATGCTCCAGCGCCAGGCACAGGTTCCCGAACTGCATCGCGCCCACCGCGCGCGCCGAGGATTTGATGCGGTGGCCCAGCTCCGACAGCTGCGCCAGGTCCTCCTGCGCCAGCGCGGCGTCGACTTCCTTCAGGCCGTCGCGGGCCGATTCGAGGAACAGCAGCGCGTATTTGCGCATCTTGTCAGGCTTGCCGCCGAAGGTCTGCGCCAGCGCCGCGACGTCGAACAGCTCCGCCGGCGCGGGCGCGGAGGCCGGCGCAGCGACGGCGGGCGGCGCCGGCGGCGACGCCGGCAACGGCAGCGCCACCGCCCGCGTCGCGAACAACTCGATGGCCGCCGCCGTGGTCCCGCCATCGGCCATGGTGAAGTACGACGGTGGCGGCGGCACCGCCTTGCGCTCCGCGCGGGCCGCCCTGGCGCGCTGCGTCATCCACTTGGCCAGCATATTGAGCAACAGCTTGGGCGCGATCGGCTTGGTGACGAATTCGTCCATGCCCGCGCTCAGACAGCGTTCCTGGTCGCCGCGTCCCGCGTTCGCGGTCATCGCGATGATCAGCGTCGCCGACAGCTTGGGATGGGCGCGGATCAGGCGCGTGGTCTCATAACCGTCCATCACCGGCATCTGCACGTCCATCAGCACGCAATCGAAATGCTCCTTCAGCAGCAGATCGATGGCCTCCTTGCCGTTGTTGGCCACGCAAACCATGGCTCCCGCGTCCTCCAGCAGCTCCTGCCCCACCTGCTGGCTGAAGATATTGTCCTCGACCAGCAGGATCGAAGCGCCGCGTATGCTGTCGAGCACCTCGGCCTCCACCGTATCGTCGCGCACCCGCAAATGCGTTCCCTTCGCCAGCCGCGCCGTGAACCAGAAGGTACTGCCCTCGCCCGGCGCGCTGTCGACACCGACGCCGCCGCCCATCAACTCCGCCAGCTGCTTGCTGATCACCAGCCCAAGTCCGGTGCCGCCGTAGCGGCGCGTGGTCGAGGTGTCGGCCTGGTGGAAGGAGCGGAACAGCTGCGACACCTGTTCCTGCGTCATGCCGATGCCGTGGTCGACCACCTCGAAGCGCACCATGATATGGCTGTCGCGCTCCTCCAGCGGCCGGGCGCGGATGATCACCTTGCCGTTCTCGGAAAACTTGATGGCGTTGCAGGCGAAGTTCAACAGCACCTGCTCCAGCCGCAGCGGATCGCCGCGCAGCTGGTGCGACAGGCCGGGCCAGATTTCGTACACCAGCTCCAGCCCCTTGGCGTGCGCGCCCTCGCCCAGCTGGCTGGAGATATTGGCCAGCAGCGTATCCAGCGTAAAGTCCAGCACCTCCAGATCCATCTTGCCCGCCTCGATCTTGGAAAAGTCGAGGATGTCGTTGATGATGCCCAGCAGGTGCTGGCCCGAGTGGTAGATCTTTTGCAGATAGTCGCGCTGCTTCGGATGCACCACCGACTTCAGCGCCAGGTGCGCCATGCCGATGATGCTGTTCATCGGCGTGCGGATCTCATGGCTCATGTTCGACAGGAAGTCGCTCTTGGCCTGGTTGGCCGCATCCGCCTCGTCCTTCAGCTGGTGCAGCTCCGTCACATCGGTCGACAGTCCGATGACGGCGGTGGCGGCGCGGCCGATTTCCACCGGCACCTTGACCGTCCACTGATGGCGCACCACGCCGTCGCGGCCGACCAGCAGCGTCTCGCCCGAGCGCTTGACCTTGTCGGCCAATACCGGCCGCTCCTGCGCCCACGCCGAGTCGGCGGCCTCGCGCGACATCAGCTCGTGATCGAGCTTGCCGATGATCTCGCGCACCGGCATGCCGATCGCCTCGGCCATCCTGGCGTTGACGTAGAGGTAGCGCCGGTGCTGGTCCTTCATGTAGACGTGGGCGTCGACGTTGTTGAGCACCGTGTCGAGCAGCACGCCCTGCTTGATGGCGCGCCGGCGCGACGCGTACAACAAGAACACATAGCTATACAACAGCAGCGTGCCGGCGAAGCCGGTCAGCGCGGCGCCCCACGGGAACACCACGTCGAAGCCGGTCAGCAGGTCGGTCTTGCGAACCTGGAACAGCGCCTTCCACAGGCTGCCGTGGAAATCGATCGGCAGCACCGTCTGGAAATAGTCGGCGCGTTCGGCCGCCGTCAGCGGCGTCAACGCCTCCATCGAGCCGTTGTCGTTGTATAGCAGGCGGTCGGTCTTTTCAATCACCAGGCGGCGCTGCTCGACATCGCTGCTGCCGTCCGAGTACAGCGTCAGATGCACCTGGCGCACCGTCATCTCATCGATCGCACCCTGCACCAGACGGGGAATGCTGAAGCCGGCGCCGACCGAGCCGAGATAGGCGGCGCGGCGCTGCGCGGTGTCCAGGAGCGGCATGCCGCGCCGGTACACCGGCAGCCGCACGCCGAGGCCGAAGTGCGGCGTCGGCAGCTTGACCACGATAGGCTGGCCGGAGGCGCTCACCCGGCCGGTGTCGCGCGACGCCGCCAGCACCTTGTCCATCGCCGGATTGACGGCGAGGTCCGCGCCCACCCTGTCTTCCAGGTCGGTCAACGGCTCCATATAAGTGAGCACCGCATAATGATCGCGGCGCCCCGGCGGCTTGATGTCGAAATGCGGATAGCCTTCGGGGCTCAGGCTGCGGTCGGCGCGCACGGCGGCGACAAAGGCGTCGCGCTGCGCATCCGCCACCAGCGGCGCCCAGCTCAACGCCTCGATGGCGGGAAAATAGCGTGGAATATCCAGGCTGGTCACGTACTGATGGAACTGCAGCCGCGTCACCACGTCGCTGGTCTGGAACAGCGCGGCCAGGCCACGCGTCAAGTCGGCATAGGACTTGATGCGCGCCGAAATGCCGTACTGCGTGCTGCGCGCCAGATTCTCAAACCGCCGGCCGGCATCGTCGTCGATCGTCCTGGCCGCCGCGCCGTACAGGATCGCTCCGACGCCCATGGCCAAGGCGCAGCCCGCACTCCAGAACAGCAAGCGCGAACGTCTGACCGCCTTGATGGTGTTCGCCGATTTGAGCATGCGCCTTCACTTTTAAGTCGTTAAGAAACGATAATTCTTGCATCACAGCAGCATACTATTAATGCCGCTCGGGAACCAGAGAAACAATTGGAGAGAATTCAGAATACATAACTTGTCAATTAAAAGGGAACCTTGTTGCATATAGCGCGCTCTAAATGATGAGCCAGTTTTTCGAGGGTCATCATGGGCGCAGATTTCTTTAAAAAAGCGGTGCTGGCAACGGCTTTGCTAGTGCCGGCGGCAAGTGATGCGATGACTGTTGACCATCAGGAGTTCGACGCCACCCTGCAAGCACCGTTTCGCGCCGACGCCGACGGCGGCCGCGAGCTGACATTGCACTTCGCCCAGCAAGCGGGGCGCGTCCGCTGGCGGTTGGAATTGCTGGCGCCGGCCGGCGACACCGTCCTCCGCCGATGGCGCGGCGAGCATCTGCTCGGTGATGCACTGCCTGTGACCGTCAAACTACGCTGGCAACACAGCGCCCGGACGCCGGCCGGCATCTACCGGCTGCGGCTGCGCGCCAGCCTGGACGGCGCGCAGGATATCGAACAGCTGTGGCCGGGGTGGCCGGCGCCGGCACCGGCCACCCCGGCCACGGCGCCAGCGGCGATCGCGGCGGTCGCGGCGCCGCCGGCGACCGCCCCCTACACCATCTATCTGGGCAACCTGCACAGCCAGACCGGCCACAGCGACGGCGGCGGCGCGCTCGGCCAATGCAGCGGCGCGCAGGCGCCGCAAAGCGCGCCGCTGGGACCGACCGACGCCTATGCCTACGCGCTCGCCCGCCACCTCGACTTCCTGATGACCTCCGAGCACAACCACATGTACGACGGCTCGGACGGCACCATGCCCGACGCCGACCCGGCCGCCGCGCGCGCACTGTTCCACAACGGGCGGCACCAGGCCGACACCTGGAATCTGGCCCACGACAATTTCCTCGCGCTGTACGGCCAGGAATGGGGCGTCATCAGCCACGGCGGCCACCTCAACATCCTCAATGGCGGCGAGCTGCTCGGCTGGGAGCGCAACGCGCAGGGCGCGCTGCTGGCCGATGTCGAGACACCGAAAAATGACTATGCCGCGCTCTATACGCTGATGCGCCGGCGCGGCTGGCTGGGCCAGTTCAACCATCCGCAGCAGGGCCAGTTCGCCGTCGACGGCCAGCCGCTGGCCTGGACACCCGACGGCGATGAAGCGATGCTGCTGTGCGAAGTGGTCAACAGCAACGCCTTTTCCAGCAGCACCGACGAGAGCGAACCCCGTCGCAGCAATTTCGAATCCGGCTGCAACGCCCTGCTGGAGGCCGGCTACCACATCGCCTTCAGCAGCAACCAGGACAACCACTGCGCCAACTGGGGCGCTTCCTACAGCAACCGCACCGGCGTGCTGCTGCCCAGTGGCGCACCGCTGACCACCCCCAACTTCCTGGAGGCGCTCAAGGCGCGCCGCGTCTTCGCCACCATGGACAAGCAGGCGCAACTGATCCTGACCGGCAACGGCCACCTCATGGGCGAGCGCTTCAGCAATCGGGGCAGGCTGACGCTGAAGGCCGGCTATGCCAGCAAAAACGGCCGCAGCGCGACGCTCGTCACCCTCTTCCACGGCGTACCGGGGCGAAACGGCCAGGTCGGCGTCCTCGCCAACAAGGCCGAACTGACCACCACGCCCAAGCCGGGCGAGCATTTTTACTACGCCCGGGTGACGCAGGACGATGGAAAAATGCTCTGGAGCGCACCGATTTGGGTCACGCAAATCCCACACTGAGCCGAGGCCAATCGTGCGCTACGGAAAATTTAATTCCGATAATATTTTTTAATACCGAAAGCTAGGAAAGCTTTTACTTAATAGTTAAAATAAAGCGAACCGCCGACTTGCGGCATTGCACAATCCCACAACCCACCGGCCGCCGTGCAGATTCCAAAAGTTCTTCTCGTCAATGACGATCCAGCCAGCCTGTACGCGCTGGAAAGCCTGCTGCTGGACGCGGCCGACCAGAATTTGTACCAGCTGATCAGCGCCGCCTCGGGCAAAGAGGCGCTGCGCCACGTGCTGACGCACGAATTCGCCGTGATCCTGCTCGACGTCAGCATGCCCGGCATGGATGGTTTCGAGACGGCCGAGGCGATCCACTCCCATCCCCGCTCGGCGGGCGTGCCGATCATCTTCATCACCGCCCACTACGCCGATGAAATCAACCGCCTCAAGGGCTATCAGAAAGGCGCGGCCGATTATCTGTTCACGCCCGTGATCCCGCAAATCCTGCAGGCCAAGGTGGCGGTGTTCGTTGAACTGACCAAGCGGAATATCGAGCTGCGCGCCAAAAGCGAAGAGCTGGCGCGGCTGAACCAGGACTTGCGGGTACAGCGCATGCAGGACCTGGAACGCGCCAACGCCGAGATGGAACTGGAGATCAAGGAACGCAAACTCGCCGAGCAGCGCGCGCACGAACTGTCCACGCGCGACGCGCTGACCAACCTGCTCAACCGGCGCGCGCTGATCCAGCAACTGGAGCACGCGGTCGCCACCTCCGACCGCAGCGGCGTCGGTTTCGCGCTGCTGTTCCTCGACCTGGACAAGTTCAAGCAGATCAACGATAACTATGGCCACGAAGCCGGCGACGAACTGCTGCGCCAGGTGTCGGCGCGGCTGACGGCGGCGGTGCGCGTGGCCGACGTGGTGGCGCGGCTGGGCGGCGACGAATTCGTGGTGCTGATCGAAGGCCGCTCCGCCGCCGCCAACGCCGCGCGCGTCGGCCGCAAGATCGAGCTGGCCTGCGCCCTGCCGTTCGACATCGGCAGCCACCGCCTCAAGTCGGCGGCCAGCATCGGCATCGCCATCTATCCGCAGGACGGCGCCAACGCGCAGTCCCTGATGAAGAACGCCGACACCGCGATGTACCACGCCAAGCAGCAGGCGGCGGCGCCGGTGCAGTTTTTCCACGAAGCGCTCAACGTGCGCGAGCGCGAGCGCGAGGAATGGACGCTGGAACTGCGCAAGGCGCTGGCGGCCAACCAGCTGGAGCTGCGTTACCAGCCGCAGATCGACATCGCCACCGGCCGCACCATCGGCGCCGAGGCGCTGCTGTATTGGCGCCATCCCGCGCACGGGCTGCTGGAGGCGCCGCAGTTCCTGCCGCTGGTGCAGGAACGCACCCTGCTCGACCGCCTCGACGCCTGGACCATTGCGCAGAGCTGCGCCCAGGCCGCGCTGTGGCAAAGCGTCGACGGCCGCACCGCCGATGCGGAGCCACTGTGCCTGTGGCTCAACCTGGCCACGCCGCAGCTGAACGCGGACCTGTTGCAAGTGCTGCTGCCAGCCATGCGCAAGCACCGGCTTGCACCGGGCAGCATCGGCATCGAACTGAATGAAAAGCTGCTGCTGGGCGCGGCCGAACCGCTGTCGCAGTTGCTGGCGCAGTTGCAGGCCTCCGGCGTGCGCGCCGCGCTGGACGATTTCGGCAGCGCGCGCTCATCGCTGGCGGCCTGCAAGCGCTGGCAGCTCAATGTCCTGAAGATCGATCGCGGCTTCGTCCACGCCATCGGCAACGACGCCGGCGGCACCGACATCGTCGCCGCCGTGATCCATCTGGCGCGCGCGCTGGACATGCGCGTGGTCGCGCTGGGCGTCGACGACCGCCTGCAGCTGGAAACGCTGCGCGAACTGGGCTGCGACGCCTGCCAGGGCGAGCTGTTTTATCCGCCGCTGCCGGCGTCCGGCCTGATCGAACATACCGCCATCAACGACATCAACGTGAATACCCTCCCAAGCAATGAGGAACAGATAAGCCATGAATAATATGACCGACATCGGCGAACAGCTCGACGCCAAGATATTGCTCGCCACCCTGATGGCGCTGAAAAAAGGCGACTTCTCGGCGCGCATGCCGTCCGACTGGACCGGCATGGCCGGCAAGATCGCCGACACGCTCAACGACATCATCGAGACCAAGGAAAAGATGGTGCACGTGGTCACCGACGTGAGCCGCGTGGTCGGGCGCGAAGGCCGCCTGACGCAGCGCGCGCAAGTGCCCAACATGGCTGGCGGCTGGGCCACCATCATCAGTGCGGTCAACGCGCTGATCGACGATCTGGTGCGGCCAACCACGGAAATGGCCCGCGTCATCGGCGCGGTGGCGAAAGGCGATCTGTCGCAGACCATGGCGCTGGAGGTCGACGGCCATCCGCTGAAGGGCCAGTACCTGCGCGCGGCCACCACCGCCAACACCATGGTGGAGCAGCTGTCCTCGTTCTCGTCCGAAGTGACGCGCGTGGCGCGCGAGGTCGGCACCGAGGGCAAGCTGGGCGGCCAGGCGCAGGTGAAAGGCGTGGCCGGCACCTGGAAGGATTTGACCGACTCGGTGAACTCGATGGCGGGTAACCTGACATCGCAGGTGCGTAACATCGCCGAGGTGACCACCGCCGTGGCCAACGGCGACTTGTCGAAGAAGATCACGGTCGACGTGCGCGGCGAGATTTTGCAACTGAAGGACACCATCAACGTCATGGTGGACCAGCTGCGCTCCTTCGCCTCCGAAGTGACGCGGGTGGCGCGCGAGGTCGGCACCGAGGGCAAGCTGGGCGGACAGGCGTATGTGCCGGGCGTCGGCGGCACCTGGAAAGATTTGACCGACAACGTCAACTTCATGGCGTCCAACTTGACCGGCCAGGTGCGTAACATCGCGGCGGTGACGACGGCGGTGGCGAACGGCGACTTGTCGAAGAAAATCACGGTGGACGTCAAAGGCGAGATTCTTGAGCTGAAAAACACCATCAACGTGATGGTGGACCAATTGTCCTCCTTCGCATCGGAAGTGACGCGGGTGGCGCGCGAGGTCGGCACCGAAGGGAAGCTGGGCGGCCAGGCGCAGGTGAAGGGCGTCGCCGGCACCTGGAAGGACTTGACCGACTCGGTGAACTCGATGGCGGGTAACTTGACCGGCCAGGTGCGCAACATCGCCGACGTGACCACCGCCGTGGCGAACGGCGACTTGTCGAAGAAGATCACGGTCGACGTGAAGGGCGAGATCCTGGAGCTGAAAAACACCATCAACGTGATGGTCGACCAATTGAACTCCTTCGCCTCCGAGGTGACGCGGGTGGCGCGCGAGGTGGGCACCGAAGGGAAGCTGGGCGGCCAGGCCAACGTGCCCGGCGTCGCGGGCACCTGGAAAGACTTGACCGACGGCGTGAACTCGATGGCGGGTAACCTGACCGGCCAGGTGCGCAACATCGCCGACGTGACCACCGCCGTGGCCAACGGCGACCTGTCGAAGAAGATCACGGTCGACGTGAAAGGCGAGATTCTCGAACTGAAAAACACCATCAACGTGATGGTGGACCAATTGTCCTCCTTCGCCTCCGAGGTGACGCGGGTGGCGCGGGAGGTCGGCACCGAGGGCAAGCTGGGCGGCCAGGCCTATGTGCCCGGCGTCGGCGGCACCTGGAAGGACTTGACCGACAACGTTAACTTCATGGCGTCCAACTTGACGGGCCAGGTGCGTAACATCGCGGCGGTGACCACCGCCGTGGCGCGCGGCGACTTGTCGAAGAAAATCACGGTGGACGTCAAGGGCGAGATCCTGGAACTGAAAGACACCATCAACGTGATGGTGGACCAATTGTCCTCCTTCGCATCCGAGGTCACGCGGGTGGCGCGCGAGGTGGGGACCGAGGGTAAGCTGGGCGGCCAGGCCAACGTGTCCGGCGTGGCCGGCACCTGGAAAGACTTGACCGAAAACGTCAACCAGCTGGCGGCGAACCTGACCAACCAGGTGCGCGCGATCGCCGAGGTGGCGACCGCCGTGACGCGCGGCGACTTGTCTCGTTCGATCCAGGTGGAGGCGCGCGGCGAGGTGTCCTACCTGAAGGACAACATCAACGAGATGATCCGCAACCTCAAGGACACCACGCTCAAGAACGCGCAGCAGGATTGGCTGAAGACCAATCTGGCGCGCTTCACCCGCCTGTTGCAGGGCCAGCGCGACTTGCAGGCCGTGACCAAGCTGATTCTGTCCGAGCTGGCGCCGCTGGTGTCGGCGCACCACGGCGTGTTCTATATGATGGACTCGCAGGAATCCGACGCCCGCCTGCGCATGATCGCCAGCTACGGCTACCGTTCCAGCCGCAAGCTGCCGACCTCCTTCCTGCCGGGCGAAGGCCTGGTCGGACAGTGCGCGCTGGAGAAGAACCGCATCTGGCTGACCGACGTGCCGCGCGATTACATCGTGGTCTCGTCCGGCCTGGGCGCGGCGCCGCCGACCAACATTGTGGTACTGCCGATCCTGTTCGAGCAGCAGGTCAAGGCGGTGATCGAAATCGCGTCGCTGGACCGTTTCACCGAGACCCACCTGTCCTTCCTCGATCAGCTGATGGAATCGATCGGCGTGGTGCTGAACACCATCGAGGCGAACAGCCGCACCGAGTCGCTGCTGACGCAATCGCAGTCGCTGGCGCAGGAACTGCAACAGACCAACCAGGAGCTGGCCGAAAAAGCCCGCCTGCTGTCCGAGCAGAATATCGAGGTGGAACGAAAGAACCGCGAAGTGGAGCAGGCCAAGCTGGCGCTGGAAGAGAAAGCCACCCAGCTGGCGCTGTCGTCCAAGTACAAATCCGAATTCCTGGCGAATATGTCGCACGAGCTGCGCACGCCGTTGAATTCGCTGCTGATCCTGGCGCAGCAGCTGGGCGACAACCCGGACGGCAACCTGTCCGGCAAGCAGGTGGAATTCGCCAAGACCATCCACGGCTCCGGCTCCGACTTGCTGACGCTGATTAACGACATCCTGGACCTGTCGAAGATCGAATCCGGCACCGTCACGCTGGACGTGTCCGAGTACCGTTTCCAGAACATGCGCAACTACGTGGACCGTACCTTCCGCCACATGGCCGAAGCCAAGCATCTGGGCTTCTCGGTGGATCTGACGGAAAACCTGCCGGTGGCGATGATGACCGACACCACGCGCCTGCAGCAGGTGCTGAAAAACCTGCTGTCGAACGCGTTCAAGTTCACCACCCACGGCCAGGTGTCGCTGGTCATCAGCCTGGTCACCACCGGCTTCTCCAGCGACCACCCCAACCTGCTGCATGCCGATGCGGTGCTGTCGTTCGCCGTCAGCGACACCGGCGTCGGCATCGCGGCCGACAAGCTGCAACTGATCTTCGAAGCGTTCCAGCAGGCCGACGGCTCGACCGCCCGCAAATACGGCGGCACCGGCCTTGGCCTGTCGATCTCGCGCGAGCTGGCGCGTCTGCTGGGCGGCGAAATTCGCGTCGAATCGGTGGTCGGCAACGGCTCCACCTTCACGCTGTTCCTGCCGTATAACCGCACCGGCTTCGTCAACTACGACATGGGCCGTCAGCCGCAGGTGCGGCTGCCGTCGCCGACGCCGCAGGTGCTGTACACGCCGCCGCTGATCGACCACGACACCGTCAGCAGCACGCTCAGCGAGCTCGATGCCGAGATCGACGAATACAGCAAGAGCGACGACCGGGGCTTGGTGGCGCCGGGCGATCCGTCGGTGCTGATCATCGAGGACGACGAGCGCTTCGCGAAAATCGTGCTGGGCTTCGCGCGCGAGAAGAATTTCAAGGGCATCGTCACCATGCAGGGCGATTCGGCCCTGAGCCTGGCGCGCGACTACCTGCCGTCGGCGATCCTGCTCGACCTCGACCTGCCCGACATCGACGGCTTCACGGTGCTGGACCGTCTGAAACGCGATCCGAGCACGCGCCATATTCCGGTGCACGTGATGTCCAGCCTGCGCGAACGTGAGCGCGCGCTGCGCCTGGGCGCGATCTCCTACCTGAACAAGCCGGTCAACAAGGACGCGCTGCAGGAGGAATTCACACGCATCCAGAAATTCCTGTTGGGCGGCAAACGCAGCCTGCTCGTGGTGGACGACGAACCGGCGCAGCGCGACTCGATCGTGGCGTTGATCGGCGACGCCGACCTGCACATCGTCGCCGTCGACACCGGCCAGGCCGCGCTGGACGCGCTGCGCGAACATCGCTTCGACTGCATGGTGCTGGACCTGACGCTGCCCGACATCAGCGGCTTCGACCTGCTCGACATCATCGGCAAGGACGAATCGCTGCGCGACCTGCCGATCGTGATCAACACCGCCAAGGACTTGAACCGCAAGGAAGTGGCGAAGCTGAAGCGCTACGCCAAGACCATCGTTATCAAGGACGCGCGCTCGCCGGAGCGGCTGCTGGACGAGACGGCGCTGTTCCTGCATCGTTCGCAGGCCAGCCTGCCGGCGGCGCAGCGGCGCATGCTGGAGGAGATCCACGCGGCGGACGGCGGCCTCGCCGGCCGCAAGGTGCTGATCGTCGATGACGACTTGCGCAACATCTTCGCGCTGTCGTCGCTGCTGGAGCGCCAGCAGATGCAGGTCTCGTTCGCCGAGAACGGCCGCGACGGCATCGAGGTGCTGGAGCGCGATCCGACCATCGAGATCGTCCTGATGGACATCATGATGCCGGAGATGGACGGCTACGACACCATGCGCGCGATCCGCCGCATCCCCAAGTTCAAGTCGCTGCCGATCATCACGCTGACGGCCAAGGCGATGAAGGGCGACCGCGACAAATGTATCGCGGCCGGCGCGTCGGACTACATCACCAAGCCGGTGGACGTGGCGCAGCTGCTGTCGCTGATGCGCGTCTGGCTGCATTGATGCCGGCCCCGATGACATCCCTGCTCGCCTCGATCAAGGCGGCGCTGCTCGGTCCGGACAGCGGCGCGGCGACGACCGCGCAGAATGCGTCCGCCGCGACCGGCGCGCAGTCGGAATCGGCCATGTCCGCCGCATCATCCGCGTCGCCGGCTTCAGCATCGGCGGCCGCCGCCAACGGCCGCCGCCACTCGCCGTCGACGGTCGAGGAGCTGGAACTGGAGCTGCTGCTGGAAGCCATCTTCCAATGCCACGGCTACGACTATCGCGGCTACCAGCGCGAGCTGGTCGCACGCCACGTGCGCGCCACCATGCGGCGGCTCGACACACCGACCATCTCGGCGCTGCAAGCGAGCGTGCTGCATGACGCCGAGGCCTGGGACGTGCTGCATCGCGCGCTCTACGTCGACCCGGCGCTGATGTTCGACGACGCCTCGGAAGTGACGCTGTTGCGGATGTCGCTGGGCGCCTGCCTGCACGGCGCCGCGCTGCCGCGCATCTGGCTGGCCGATTGCGCCGGCGCACAGCAAGCCTGGACCCTGGCCATCCTGCTGGACCAGGAACAGCTGATCGCACGCACCGAGATTTACGCCACGCTGGCCAGCGACAGCCTGCTGGCCGAAGCGCGGCAAGCCAGCCTGCCGATGGCGCGTATGACCGAACTGCAGGCGTTCTACGTGCGCAGCGGCGGCATCGGCCAGTTGCTCGATTATTTCGATGTCAGCGCCGACGGCACGCGGGCGGTGCTGGCGCCGCGCCTGAGCGAGCGCATCACCTGGGCGCAGTACAACCTGGTGACCGACGCCTCGTTCAATGAATTCCACATGATCCTCGGCCAGCGCGCGCTGCCGGCGTTCGGCATGGCGTTGCGCCAGCGCGTGCTGCGGCTGTTCGACGACAGCCTGGCGCCGTTCGGCGTGTTGGCGCTGGACCGCGAGCTGGAACCGACGGATCGCGTCGGCTCCCACTACCGTGCGCTGGCCTCGCACCTGCCCTGGTACCAGCGACGCGCCTGACGCGCCCACAGCTGTCAGCGCGCCGGCAGCCCCGCGAAATACTTCTTGCGCAGCGCGGCCACCGTGCCGCCGTCGCGCAGCGCGTCCATCGCGCTGGTGAGCGCATCGGCCACCGCGTCGTCCGTGACTCTTGACGACAAATACAAGCGCACGTAAAGATGGCCGATAGGCATGGGCGTGCCGAGTTGCGCGCGTGGCCGTCCCATCGCGCGCAGCGCGTACAGCAGCGATTCGCGCGACCCGATCGCCGCGTCGACGCGCCGCTCCAGCAGCATCTTGAGCGACTGCTCGATGCTGGTGGTCTCGTGTTTGCGTATTTGCTGGTCCGCCTCGAACGCGGCGTTGTATTCGACGCCGCGAATGTGCGCCACCACCTTGCCGCGCAAATCGGCCAGGCTGGCAAAATGGCTTCCGGCCCGTCCCACCGCCACCACGTCCCCTTCGAACACCAGCGCCACCGGGCGTGCGATCGACACCAGCCGGCTATTGGCGATGGACATCAGCAGATCCGCCTCGCCGGACTGCATCATCGCCATCGCGCGCGGATACGGCACCACCACATTGTCGATCGGGATGCCGCTGCGCGCGGCCAGCGCCTCGGTCAATTCGACCAGCAATCCGCTGGCGCCGCCTTCCGGGGTACGTATGCCATACGGCGCGACGCCGATGGTGACCGCCTTCAACCGCCGTTGCGGCGCCGACGCGGCATGGCCCATGCAGGCCGCCGCCGCGAGCGGCAACCATGTCAGCACCCGCCGCCGATGCATCATCGCAGTCTCCAGGTCAGATGGCCGGCAACGCCGGACCGGATGTCCAGCATAAACCAATCCACCGCCGCTGGAAAGCAGGCTTTAGTCCACCTTTAGGCTAATAAACGACAGCGGCGCTGGGCCGCTCGGCGATGCGGTCGCGCCAGGCCTGGAGGTGGGTCATGCCCTCGGCGCCGGGCCGGAACTTCATCAGCCCGCGCCCGAATTCCAGCGCGCAGAAGGCGGTGATGTCGGCGATGGTGAAGCGCTGGCCGGCGACGAACGGCTGGGTGGCCAGCGTCGCGTCGAGCCAGCGCGCCGTTTCGCGCATCTTCTCGCCCTGCACCACGCCATAGTCGGCGAACTGCGGCTGCTCCAGCGCCGCCAGGCCGGGATGGGTATGTCGCACGCAATTGGCGATGCCAAGGAACAGGTGCAGCTCGACGCGGCGGTCGGCCATCTCGATGAAGGCGCGTTCATCGTAGTCCATGCCCATCAGGTTGTTTTGCGGCGCATGGCCGTCCAGCCAGGTGCAGATGGCGCGCGTCTCGCACAGGATGCGGCCGTCGTCCAGTTCCAGCGCCGGCACCCGGCCGAACGGATTCTTGGCCAGATACTCGGCGCTGCGGTGCTGGCAGGCGCCGATGTCGATCTGCACCTGCTCGATGCCTTCCAGGCCCTTCTCGGCGATAAACATCGCGACCCGGCGCGGGTTGGGCGCGCGGGTGGAGGTATAAAACTTCATGTTTGTCTCCTTGGTCGTTATGCGGAGATGATACCCGCCTATCCGGATTTGACATAGCCAGCCGTTCCCCGTAGATTGCTCGCTGGCTCATGAGGCCTCACAATTAAAAGGATAAAGCATGCAACGCAGCCTGATTTCGTTAGCCGTCCTGGCACTGCTGGGTATTTCGTCCGGCGCCCCGTCGCTGGCCCTGGCCGCGCCCGCGCCCGCCCGCAAGGTGGCGCAGGTCACCACCCAGCTTCCGCGCGACGCCGTGCCGACGCATTACGCGGTGTCGTTGACGCCGGATGCCGCCAACCGCAGCTTCAGCGCCAGCGTCACCATCGCGCTCGACGTCAAGCGCGGCACCAACAGCCTGACGCTGCATGCCGCCGATTTGAAATTCAGCGCCGCCGCCATCGGCGCCGGCCCGGGCAAGCCGGCGCTGGCCGCCAGCAAGATCGACGTCGATGCCGACAAGCAGACCGCGACCTTCCACTTCGCCGAAACCCTGAAGCCGGGCAGCTACCAGCTCAAGCTCGATTACACCGGCGTGATCGGCACCCAGGCCAGCGGCCTGTTCTCGCTCGATTATGAAAACGGCGGCGCCAAGAAGCGCGCGCTGTACACCCAGTTCGAAAACTCCGACGCGCGCCGCGTGATCCCATCGTGGGACGAGCCGTTCTACAAGGCCACCTTCGCGCTGGAAGCCACCGTGCCGGCCGGCGAGATGGCGGTATCGAACATGCCGGTGGTATCGACCACCAAGCTGGCCGACGGCCGCGACCTGGTGCGCTTCGCCACCTCGCCGAAGATGTCGACCTACCTGATGTTCTTCGGCCTGGGCGAATTCGACCGCGCCACCGCGATGGAAGCCGGCGTCGAGCTGGGCGTCATCACGCAAAAAGGCGCGCTGGACCAGGCCCAGTTCGCGCTCGATTCGTCGCGCGCCGTGCTGAAGGAGTACAACGACTACTTCGGCGTCAAGTACCCGCTGCCGAAGCTGGACAACATCGCCGCACCGGGCCAGAGCCAGTTCTTCAGCGCGATGGAAAACTGGGGCGCGATCTTCACCTTCGAATACTCGATCCTGCTCGATCCGCGCACCGCCACGCAATCGAACAAGGAAACCGCCTTCCTGGTGGCGGCGCACGAAATCGCGCACCAGTGGTTCGGCGACCTGGTGACGATGGCGTGGTGGAACGACCTGTGGCTCAACGAAGGCTTCGCCTCGTGGATGGAATCGCGCACCACCACCCGCCTGCACCCGGAATGGAACTGGGAGCTGCGCGCGGTCGGCGTGCGCGAAGGCGCGATGGAGCGCGACGCGCTGATCACCACCCATCCGGTGGTGCAGCAGATCGCCACCGTCGAACAGGCCAGCCAGGCCTTCGACAACATCACCTACAACAAGGGCGAAGCGGTGATCCGCATGCTGGAGAACTATGTCGGCGAGGACGCGTGGCGCAACGGCGTGCGCAGCTACATCGCCAAGCATGCCTATGGCAACACGGTGTCCGACGACCTGTGGCGCGAAGTGGAAAAGACCGCCCACAAGCCAGTCACCGCGATCGCCCACGACTTCACGCTGAAACCGGGCGTGCCGCTGATCCGCGTCGCCGACGCGGTCTGCAAAAACGGCAAGACCACCATCCAGCTGACACAGGGCGAATACAGCAAGGACCAGGAAAACAAGAAACCGTTGAGCTGGCGCGTGCCGGTGATCGCGCAGACCGTCGGCGGCGCCACCGTGCGCACCGTGGTCAATGGCGGCAAGGCCAGCATGACGCTGCCGGGATGCGGCGCGGTGCTGGTCAACGCCGGCCAGAGCGGCTACTACCGCACGCTGTACGCGCCGAAAGCCTTCGCCGCGCTGGCCGATCGCTTCGCCACGATCCCGGCGCTGGACCAACTGGGCCTGCTGTCGGACAGCTGGGCGCTGGGCCTGGCCGGTCACATGCCGGCATCGAGCTTCCTCGACCTGGCCGACCACGCACCGCTGGACGCCGCGCCGCAGGTGTGGGGGCAGATCGCGTCGGTGCTGAGCGGACTGCATGCCAGCTACGAACCGAAGCCGGAACAGCAAGCGGCGCTGGACCGCTACGCGCGCAAGCGCCTGGCGCCGGTGCTGGCGCGCATCGGCTGGAGCGCCGCCAAGGATGAAGCGGCGCCGGTCGCCAACCTGCGCGAAACGCTGATCCGCGCGCTGGGCACGGTCGGCGACGAGGGCGTGGTGGCCGAAGCGCGCCGCCGTTACGCGGCCGCCGCCACCGATCCGTCCGCGATGCCGGCCGCGCTGCGCCGCCCCATCCTGGGCGTGATCGCCGCCAACGCCGATGCCGCCGCATGGGATCAGCTGCGGACCGCCGCGCAGGCCGAGAAGACCAGCATGATCAAGAGCGAGCTGTATGACCTGCTGGCGTCGGCCAAGGACAAGGCGCTGGCGCAACGCGCGCTCGACCTGGCGTTGACCGACGAACCGGGCATCACCTCCAGCGCGTCGATGATCAGCCACGTCGCTGGGCATCACCCGGATCTGGCGTTCGACTTCGCCGTCGCGCACCAGGAGCAGATGGACAAGCGGGTCGACGTCGCTTCGCGCAGCCGCTACTTCCCTGGCCTCGGCGCGCGTTCGGCCGATCCGGCGATGGTCGGCAAGCTGCGCGCCTACGCCAAGCAGTATCTGGCGGCCGACGCGCAGGGCGACACCAAGACCGCGATCGCCTCGATCGAATACCGCGTCAAGGTGCGCACCAAGCGCCTGCCGGAGATCGACGCCTGGCTGGCCAAGCACGACTGAGCCAACGGCGACGGGCAAAAAAAAACCAGTGTCATCGTGAGATGATACTGGTTGCAAAACGCTCGAAAGCGTGGGGATGTCCGGGTCCGGCGGCGATGGTGCCGCCTGGACGAATTCTGTGCCGGGCTTTGAGTCCGGCAACTGGGCGCCCGGCTGAACCGCGCGCTACAGGTGTTACTTTGCCAGCTATCGCGTCGCGTAGGCTTAGAACTTCATTAAGGAAGGAAAATCAGGGCGGGAAGATGGATGGTGCCGGTGTTTCAGGCCACCGGCGAGCCTGCTGAGTCATGCTTTGTGAAATCACGCGCCGGCTTGGGCACGGGACCAACTGGAGCACGCTGGTATCAGCGAACTGCATCTTAAACGGACTATATGACGGCCAAATGACCCACCACTATTTAACTTGTCGCCGCCTGCTGGGCGGCGCTCTGCTGTGCGCACTGGCCGCCTGCTCGCAACTGCCGCCGCCCGCCACCCACTCCGCCGCCGCAGCGCTGCCCGCGGCGCCGGCCGCCCCGGCGATCGGCCCTCAGTTACGCATCGACAGCGCGCAATCGCTGATCGCCGTGACGGTGCGGCGTGGCGGCGTGCTGGCGCGCCTCGGGCACGACCACGTGGTCGCCAGCCACCAGATCACCGGCACGGTGTCGCCGGCCCAAAACCGCGCCGACGTCCAATTCCGCCTCGATGAGATGAAAATCGACGAAGCCGGCCTGCGCCGGATCGCCGGCCTGGAAAAGCAGCCTTCCGCCGACGCCATCGAAGGCACGCGCCACAACATGCTGACCAAGGTGCTGGACGCCGACCGCTACCCGGTGGTGAGCATCCACGCCGAACGCGCCGCCAAAGGCCAGCCGCTGCAGGTCAGCATCACGCTGCACGGCATCACCCTTACCATGGCGGTCCCGGTCGAGCTGCGCGAAGAGAACGGCAACATCAACATCAGAGGCACATTCACCCTCAAACAGACCGACTTCGGCCTGACACCCTTCTCGGTGATGGGCGGCGCGATGGCGGTGCAAGACCAGATGGAACTACGCTTCGACCTGACCGCCAGATAAAAAAAAAGCCCGCAGCACAACAGGCGCGGGCCAAAGGTTCCAAATCGGGAGAGACTTGAAAGAGCAAAGCCAGTATGTCAGCCGCGCATGACGCGCTGATGACATCCGCCGCGCCGAACATACTTTTTTTTACGGCGAGACGATCAGCTTCAGCCCCAGACCGATGAAGATCACGCCCGCGACCCGGTCCATCCACATGCCGGCGCCCGGGTGGCGGTTGATCCAGCCGCCCACCGCGCCGGAAAAATACCCCAACAACCCGAACAGCACCACGCCCTGCGCCGTGAACAGCAGGCCCAGTTGCGCCGTCTGCCAACTAACGTCGCCCCGCTCCGCCACCACGAACTGCGGCAGGAACGACAGGAAGAACAGCACCACCTTCGGATTGACCGCGTTGGCGACCAATCCCTTGGCGAATAAACGGCCCAGGCTTTCATCCGGCAAGCCCGCGCCGTCGCCGGCCCGCGCGCCGCCACGACTGCGCACCGCGCCGAAACCCAGCCAGATCAGATACGCGCCGCCCAGCAGTTTCAAGCCGCCGAAAGCCAGCGGCGACGCCTTGATCAAGGCGCTCACCCCCAGCGTCGCCAGCAGCGTGTGGCTGAGGCAGCCCAGCGCGCAGCCCAGGCCGAAGGCCATGCCCTGGCGCCGTCCGCGCGACATGCCGACGCTGAGCACCATCAGGTTGTCCGGACCGGGCGACAGCGTGATCAACAGCGCCGCGCTGAGGAAGCCGATGAATTGTTCGGGTGAAATTAGCAAGATCGTTCCTTACGCGCAAAGCCGCCATGATAACCGCCTGGGCGTATTTTGTATAAATCGATAAGTTCTCGTTTACAATGTAGAAAACAACCATGCCCTACCCAGATGCCACTGCTGCTACTCCGCTTGCTGCCTTTGTTGACGCTCGTCCTGGCGCTATGCGGCCAGGCGGCTCAGGCCGCGCCCATCGGCTTGAACAACGCCGGAATCGACCTCGCCACCACCGGCACGCTGTACAAGGATGAAGGCCAGCCCTACCCGGTCAACGCCGCCGGCCTGCCCGCGCTGCTGGCCAGCCTGAAGCCCGCCGCCAAGGTCGACTTGCTGGGTGGTAGCTACTGGCTGCACGCCGAGCTGCGCAACGACGGCCACCAGCCGGCCTGGGTGATCGATCCGAACGACACGCTGATCGACATGGTCGACATCCAGGTCTACGGTCAGGACGGAACGATCCGCCAGATGCTGACCGGCTACCGCCAGCCGCATTCCTACCTGCTGCACTACGGCAAAGACATCGACCTGCAACCGGGCCAGCGCTACCAGGTGTTGATCCGCTTCTCCAGTCCCTATTACGCGCGCACGCCGGTGTTCACGGTGCTGCCGCGCAGCGCCTACCAGCAACTGGTGGCGAAGGAGAATGTGCTGATCATCGGCTCCATCGGCGCGCTGCTGGCGCTGACCGTGTTCAATTTCTTCATCTACTCGATCACCCGCGACCGTTCGTCGCTGTACTACTCGCTGTATGTGCTGTGCTACGCCGTGGCCTGGGGCATGACCTTCCACATGACGGCCGACCTGTTCTCATGGCACAACCTGCATTGGCACTACGTGCCCTTCTTCCTGCTGCCGGTCCTGAGCACGCTGTTCTACACCAGCTTCCTGCGGCTCAAGGACAACGCACCGCTGCTGTATAAACTCAGCCGCATCAACATCGTGCTGCCGCTGGTGACGCTGCCGAGCTGCTTCCTGCTCCTCAGCTACGCGCACACCATCGCCACCATCGTCATCACCATCTGGATGACGATGGCGCTCACCACCGGCATCGTGGTCTGGGTGCGCGGCTACCATCCGGCGCGCTTCTTCGTGTTCGGCTTCATCGCGCTGATGGTGCCCGGCCTGTTCATCCTGCCGGCCAACGTCGGCCTGATTCCGGCGCTGGTCGCCAACGCCCAGTTGTTCACGCTGTTGGGCGGCACCCTGGACGGCGTGCTGCTGGCGTTCGCGCTGGCCGACCAGATCCGCCTGTTGCGCAACACGCTGGAACAGCGCGTGCAGGACCGCACCGCGCAGCTGACCGAAGCCAAGGAACACGCCGAAATCGTCAGCCGCCACCGCATCGACTTCCTGTCGGCGATGAGTCACGACATCCGCACTCCGCTGGCCGGCGTGATCGGCATGATCAAGTTCGCCATGCGCGACCAATCGGTGCGCGGCCGCACCGAGGAATACCTTCGCATCGGCCTGCAGAACAGCGAATCGCTGCTGGCCATCCTCAACGACATCCTCGACTTCTCCAAGATCGACGCCGGCCGCCTGTCGATCGAGACGGTGGACTTCGACCTGATCGCGCTGATCGACGACGCCATCGGCATCCTGCAAGGCCAGGCCGACGCCAAGAGCCTGCTGCTGCGCTGCGACCTGGCGCTCGACCTGCCGCGCTACGTGCGCGGCGACCCGACCAGGCTGCGCCAGATCCTGCTGAATTTACTCGGCAACGCCATCAAGTTCACCGACCGCGGCGAGGTGCGGCTGGACGCCACCGCGCTGGCGGACGCGGACGGCCACACCAGCGTCAGCTTCGACATCGCGGACACCGGTCCCGGCATCCCGGCCGACACGTTGCCGCGCCTGTTCATGAAGTTCGAGCAGGCCGACCACTCCACCACCCGCCGCTACGGCGGCACCGGCCTGGGTCTGGCGATCTGCAAGGAGCTGGTGGAGCTGATGGGCGGTACGATCGCGGCCGAGAGCCGGGTCGGCGCCGGCTCCACCTTCAGCTTCACGCTGCCGCTGGAGGTGGGCGCCGCGCCGGCGGTCGATACGTCGGCGCCGCCGCGCAAGGAGCATCACGCCTACCGGCTGCGCGTCCTGTGCGCCGAAGACGTGCGCACCAACCAGATCATCGTCAGCACGCTGCTGGAGAACATGGGTCACGACATCCGCATCGTCGAAAACGGCCTGCAGGCGCTGCACGCGCTGAGCACCGCCGCCTACGACCTGGTGCTGATGGACGGACGCATGCCGATGATGGACGGCGAACAGGCCGCGCGCCTGATCCGCGCCGGCGGCAGCGAAGACTATTGCGTGCTCGATCCCGCCATCCCGATCATCGCGCTGACCGCCAACGCCAGCGACCATGACCGCGCACGCTACCTCGCGGTCGGCATGGACGGTTTCCTCAGCAAGCCGGTGGACGAACGCCTGCTGTACGACTTGATCGAAAAGACCATCGCCCAGCACCTGAGCCGTGGCCGGCCGCTGCGTCCGACCGACGCGGCGCGCCTGGCGACCGAGCGCACCGAATCGCTGGACGAGCAATTCGGCGTCGCACCGGAAGCCGACGTCGGAACGGCGGGCGGCCCGCCGTGCGATCCGTCGACGGTGCAGATCATGCCGCTGGCCGGTTTGTCGCGCACGCACATGCAGCGCATCACGCAAGCCTTCCTGGACGAAGCCCCGCGCCGGCTGGAGACCGCGCGCGCCGCCGTCGTCGCCGGCAATGCCAGCGCGGCGGCGGCGGCGATCCACGCACTCAAGGGCAGCGCCGGCTATCTGAGTTCAGCGCATCTGCACACGCTGTGCCACGAGATGGAAGCAGCGGCGGTGGCCGGCGACCTGGTCGAAGTGATCGACATGCTGCCGGAGGTCGAAGCGGCGCTGGACAAGGCGTGCCTCGACCTGCGCAACGCCGCCGAAGCCACCAGCCACAGTGGAGCCGCCGCATGAAACTGCTGCTCACCTCCGCCGGCATCAGCAACCCGAGCATCCACGCCGCGCTGGTGGAGCTGCTGGGGAAACCGGTGGCCGAAGCGAACGCGCTGTTCATCCCCACAGCGATCTACGCCCTGCCGAACGGCGGCGACCTGGCGCGACGCGTGATCACCGGCGCGCTGGGCGACCCGTTCTGCGACATGGGCTGGAAATCGCTGGGCCTGTTGGAGCTGACCGCCCTGCCCAGCATCCAGCGCGAGTTGTGGGTACCGCTGCTGGAACAGACCGACGCACTGCTGGTCGGCGGCGGCGACTGTCAGTATCTGTGTCACTGGATGCGGCAAACCGGACTGGCGGACCTGCTGCCAACGCTGCTGCGCAAGACGGTCTACGTCGGCCTGAGCGCCGGCAGCATGGTGCTGACCAGCTGGGGAACCACCTACGGCCGCCACGGGCTGCCCGTCGGCGGCGACAAGTCGCTGGGACTACTCGATTTCGCCATCCATCCGCATCTGGACCACGAATGGTTTCCGGACAATTCGCTGGCCAACCTCGAACAACTGGCCGCCACGCTGCCCATGCCCTCCTACCTGATCGACGACCAGACCGCGATCAAAGTGAGCGACGGCGCCGTCGACGTGGTCTCAGAAGGTCACTGGAAGAAGTTCATACCATCTCATCGGTTTATCCCTTCTCCACCATGACGAGAAGGCGTTGCAGTTCCGCGCGCTCGTCGCCCTCCTTTGCGGATGACACCAGCTTGCGCAGGATGGCGACATGCGCCGCCTGCAGCGCCTGCGCTGCGGGCACAGCGACGTCCGGTTTCACGCCGACGTGCTCCCAGTTGGTGTTGGTGACGAAATTGGTCATGCGCGCCGTCGGGATCGAGACCGCGATGTCGTGTCCCAAGCTGTACCAGCTAATGGGATTGGAAGCGCCGATGGTGGTTTCGCCGACCAGGGTGCCACGCTCCAGCACCTGGAAGTCATAGGCGCAGTCTTCGGCGGCGGAACCTGTCCGGGCCGAGATCAGCACATATACGGGCTTGTCGTAACGCTGCGTGAACATCGGCACGGTCCAGATCTGCCGCGTCGTGTCGGTCGGGCGATCATAGATGTCTATCAGGCGGTGCGCCTTGCCCGCCGAGAGGAAATGACTCATCAGGTAAGCCACCCCGGCCGGGTCGCCGCCGCCGTTGCGGCGCAGGTCGAGGATCAGCGCATCGGTGCCCGCCAGGAGCGACATCGCCGCCGTGTACGCCGCGCCGACGAATTCCACGCCGGCGAAGCGGCGCAATTCGATGTAGCCGACGTTGCCGGCAAGGCGTTCGATCTTCTCGATGTCATAGCCGCGCCGCGCGGCCGCGTTACGCCTTTCGTCTATCATGGCGCGGCTCGGCGGCTCCTCGGTGGCGCCGGGCTCAGTGAAGCCCTCGTAGCGCCCGGCGCTGAAATGCATGTCGCCGCTGATTTCGCGCAGGTCCTTCTTCAGCGCCGCACTGAACGCCGTCGCGCTGGCGGCGGCCGCATAGCCTCCTTCGGCATGTTTCCTGATGATCGCACCGCCGACCTGTTCGCCCCGCGCTGGATCGATGTAATTCGCGTTGATTTTCGCCGCCAGCGTCCGCACGATCTCAGCGCGATCGGACGCGCTCAAAACGGTGTCCACCGCCGCCACGGCCGGCAACGACCACAGCGCGCCCAACACGACCGCTGAAACAAGCTTCTTGCGACCTAACATACGTTCCTCCAGGTTGGCTCGGCGTCGACGATCACGACCCGGATGTTCATGCCGCCTGCATATCGCGCAGAGGCATGGAGATGCGCACGTGGAAGCGGCCATCCGCGTTCCAACCTGCGGCCACTTCTTGCTTCTCGCCGTACAGGTGGCGCAGGCGTTCCTTTACGTTGGCCAGGCCGATGCCGCTTCCCGCGTGGGCGCGCTGTTGGCCGTCGTTCCGCACGTCGATGAGCAGGCGCTCCCCGGCGCGCTCGACGAGAATATCAAGCCGCCCGGGCGCGGACAGCGGCGCGATGCCGTGGCGGATCGCATTCTCGACCAGCGGCTGCAGCATGAGGTAAGGCACGACGCTGCCCAGCAGGTCGGGGCCGACCTTCATCGTCATGCGCAGGCGCTCGCCGAGGCGCGCCTTTTCGATGGCCAGGTAGGCGTCGAGCAGGGCCAGTTCATCGGCCAGCGAATGCTCGTGGCGGCCGTCGTGCGCCAGGGTGGCGCGCAGGAAGTCGGCGACGCACGCAAGCATGCGGTTGGCTTCACGGTTGGACTGGGCCGACACCAGCGCGGAGATCGCGTTCAGGGAGTTGAACAGGAAGTGTGGATTGACCTGCAGCCGCAGCGCGCGTAGTTCGGCGTCGCGGGCCGCGCTTTGCGCCTGCGCCAGATGCAGCCGCACCTGTTGCAGCGACAGGTAATAGGCCGCCACAGCATGGACCGCGCAGAACGCGACCAGCGCCAGCCAGCAGCTATCCAGGCCCCGTGCCAGATATCTCCATTGGTAGCCCGTCTCGCGTCCGATCGCGATCCCAAAGCTCTGTCCCAGAAAGGCGTTCGTAATCGCCATGGCATAGGTGGTCGCCAGCAGTATCGATCCCATGCGCAGCCAGGACCAATCGCGACGCCACATGGCCCGCTGAAGCAGCGTCAGCGGAATAAGCCATAGCAGGCAGGCGACCAGGAACAGCGTACGAAAGGCTACGATATAGTGATCACTGACAGCGGGTAGGCCTAGAATGACCATGCAGGCTGATACCGGCACTGCGGCCAGCACGGGAACGAGCAAAGGGGTTTCGACTTTCACACGAGGTTTCCAGAAATACAATTCTGCAATTGTAGCGTTTCAATCAGCCAACCAATAAAAAGCGACATTAGGTGATGCCCCGGCAGCAGTCGAGACAATTGCGGCGACCCGTGCCTATATTGCGGCGAGTCGGTTCGAGATTGAAGCAAGGGACACGTGAGCCAATGCAACTTTTAGTTCAGGCTTGTACCAGGAATGTCGGCGGCGTTTTCTTCGTCACGCGTATGCTGGTGTCCAATTTGCCGCCGGCGGAGGAGCCGATGACGCCGACTTTACCGTCCCCCTTGGACGCATGCACCGTCATGGTCGGTTGGCTGACATCATTGACGCGGACCCAGCCGCCATGGCCATCGGCATGATCCGCCGATTCGGCTTTTGGCGCCGGTATCGCATCAGGGACCGCGCCGGGTACCCAGGCCCAGGGCGACTCCGATACGCAATGGCTTTTCCTTAAAGTTGTGGCGTTATTGGACGCGTTCAAGCACACGCTCGGCGCGTACGGTGCGCCCGCCCTCTTCGTAGCTCTCCGAGATGCGCAGCCGGTCGCCGGACAGTTCAAACGATCTGGTTTGATTCGTGCCCACGTAAGACGGGATGTTTCCGCCCTCGACGCGAGCGATCCATTGCCTTCCGCTTTCCGCCAGCCGGTACGTGCCGAAATACGAACAATACCAAGCCGGTATGCAGGCGTCCGGATCGATGTCGACCGTGGCCGTCTCCGGCGCGGGCGGATTGCGCATGATGTTGATCGAGAAGCTGCCCTCGGGCGTGAAAATGAACTGGCCGACCGGGTGTTCGCCGAAAGCATAGATGGGCTGCGCGTTGTCCGGCGTATCGACATAGCGCACCAATCGCCATACGCCGGTCAGCTGCGGTCCCGCGTTGGGCGCGGCGGCGGCCGGCAGCACCGCGACGGAACCCGCCCAGACCGCGCCGCAAACCACCCCGGCAAGGCGGCGCCGCGCAGTAGACAGATGCAGATTTTTCATGCCAGGCTTTCGAAACGTTGCAATGAATCGAGTGTGTCACCTTTGGCAAGCTTTTACAACCCGCGCCAGCGGCCAAGCCTCCGCCAGCAAAGTTCCGCGTTTTCCGCGACAATGATGGGCTTAGTACATCAGCATCGGATCTCTCATGTCATCAACCCTCAACGCCGACGCCGCCCTGGCCGAGCGTGACGGCCTGCCGCCCGATGCGCGGCGCCTGGCCATGATCTCGGTCGCGATCGGCGTCGGCATGGCCTCGCTGGACACGGCCATCGCCAACACCGCCCTGCCCGCGATCGCCGAACAACTCAACACCACCCCCGCCGCCTCGGTCTGGATCGTCAACGTCTACCAGCTGGCGATGGTCGCCACGCTGCTGCCGTTCGCCGCGCTGGGCGAAGTGGTGGGATACCGGCGCGTCTGCATCTTCGGCATCGGCCTGTTCACCCTCGCCTCGCTGGCCTGCGCGCTGGCATGGTCGCTGCCGTCGCTGGTGGTGGCGCGGCTGTTCCAGGGCATCGGCGGCGCCGCCATGATGGGCGTGAACACCGCGCTGCTGCGCGCCATCTATCCGTCGCACCTGCAAGGGCGCGGCTTCGGCTTCAACTCGCTGGTGGTGGCGGTCGGCTTCGCGGTCGGGCCGACCATGGCGTCGCTGATCCTGGCGACCGCCTCGTGGCCCTGGCTGTTTGCCATCAACGTGCCGCTGGGCGTGGTGGCGGTGCTGCTGGCGCGCCGCGCGCTGCCGGTCACGTCGCGCGCCGCACACAAGATCGATGCCATGACGGCCATCCTCAACGTGTTCGCCTTCGGCCTGCTGATCCTCACCTTCGGCGACGCCGCGCACCAGGAAGGCTGGCACAAGCTGCTGCCGGAGGTGATCGCCACCGTGATCTTCTTCGCGCTGCTGCTGCGCCGCCAGTCCGGCCACGCGGCGCCGATGCTGCCGGTCGATCTGTTCAAGCGGCCGCTGTTCACGCTGTCCGCGCTGACTGCGGTCTGCACCTTCGCCGCGCAGGGCCTGGCCTTCGTCTCGCTGCCGTTTTATTTTGAAGTCACCCTGGGCCGCTCGCCGATCGAGACCGGCTTCCTGATGACGCCCTGGGCGGCGCTGGTGGCGGTGATGGCGCCGATCGCCGGCCGCCTCAGCGACCGCTATTCCCCCGGTGCCCTCGGTGGCATCGGCTTGGCCCTGCTGTCGTCCGGACTGGTGGCGATGCTGATGTTGCCGGCCAATCCATCGGCGCTGGACATCGGCTGGCGCATGGCGTGGTGCGGCGTCGGCTTCGGCTTCTTCCAGGCGCCCAACTTGAAAGCCATCATGGGCAGCGCGCCGAAGGAACGCGCCGGCGGCGCCAGCGGCATCGTCGCCACCGCGCGTCTGATCGGCCAGGCCACCGGCGCCGCGCTGGTGGCCTACTGCTTCACGCTGTCGGCCACTCGCGGCACGTCGTATGCGCTGGTGCTGGCCGCCGCCTTCGCCGGCGTGGCCAGCGTCGCCAGCTTCTCGCGCATCGTGGTGGGCGCGCGGCAGGCGTGAGCCGCGCGGCGCCGGTCGCTGGTACACTGGTCGCACCAGACCAAAGGAGAACGCGGCATGTCGAATCGCACACTCACTCTTACCGATGCGCTGTATGACTACGTGCTGGCGCATTCGCTGCGCGAGCATCCGGCGCAGACCGCCTTGCGCGAAGCAACCCGTGGGCACGAGCGCGCCAGCATGCAGATCTCGCCGGAACAGGGCCAGTTCATGGCGCTGCTGGTCAAGCTGATGGGCGCGCGCAACACGATTGAAATCGGTGTGTTCACCGGGTACAGCGCGTTGTCGGTGGCGTTAGCCTTGCCGCCCGGCGGGCGTGTGCTGGCTTGCGATATCAGCGATGAGTACACCCGCGTCGGCAAACCGTTCTGGCAGCAGGCCGGCGTGGCCGACAAGATCGATCTGGTGCTCGGCCCCGCGCTCGATACGCTCGACGCGCGCCTCAAGGATGGCGAGGCGGGACTGTACGATTTCGCCTTCATCGATGCCGACAAGGTGGGCTACGATGGCTACTACGAGCGCTGCCTGCAACTGGTGCGCGTCGGCGGGCTGCTGGTGTTCGACAACACGCTGCGCAACGGCGAGGTCGTGGAACGCGCGCTCAACGACGATACCGCCGCGCTACAGGCGCTCAATATCAAGCTGCACCACGACCCGCGCATCGATATCTCGTTCCTGCCGATCAGCGACGGCTTGACGCTGGCGCTCAAGCGCTAGCGCTAGCGCCTCTCCGCCGCTATTTCGGCCGCGCCGGCTTGATCGCCGCATCTGGCTTGGTCAGCCGGCCGGCGCGCAGTTCGCGCACCGCCGCCGCCACCGACGCCGCGACATTGCGCACCTCCTGCTGGAACTTCTCGTCGTGATCCAGTACCTTGTGGCTTTCCGCATAGGACTCGTAATAGCCGACATAGCGGTCCAACGCCGACTGCTTGCCGGCGTCGATCAACCCCATCCAGTCCAGCCACTCGCCCAGGTTGCGCCGCAGGCTCTCGATGCCGGCCACATCGCCGTGCACCACCAGTCCATACGCGCGTCCGGCCAGATGCTTGGGATAGTCCCAACCCGCCAGCTCCAGCGCCTTGGCCTCGGCGGCCTTCTTGCCGTGGGTGGTGGTCGGATCGGGATTGCCGCCGTCGGCGCACACCAGCCGGTCGATCATCAGCTTCAGCACCGCCGGCGCCTGATACCAATAGGTCGGCGTCAGGATGATGACGCCGTGCGCCGCCACCCACTTTTCGTAGATCTCCGCCATCCAGTCGTTGGTCTGGCGCTCACCGTGGTTCGGATAGCAGCTGCACGGCCAATGGCACAGCGGCATGGCGGTCGAGACGCAGCCCTTGCACGGGTGGATGTGCAGATCGTAGCTTGAGGTCAGCAGGCTCAGATCCAGCACATCGGTCTCGATCTCCGCCTCGGCCAGCACCTGCCGCGCCCATTGCGTCATGCGGTAGGACTTGGATTCCTCGCCGGGACAGCTGCCATCGTTGCGCGCGGAGCCGATGATCAGCAGCACCCGCGAACGGGTTTGTGGATCTTTCTGCCTGCCCTCGGCGGCCAGCAGCGCGTCGCGGGTGGCCTTCCATTCGACCGACATATCGTAATCGGGATCGGCGAACTCGCTTCCCGCCTTTTGCGTCACCGGCGCCTTGCGGCTGTCGCGATAATTGGTCCAGGCCACCTCCTCCACCTGAGCCAGCGCGCTTTGCACCGGGCCGAAATCCGGATCCTGGAATGAGCGCATGAACTGTAATTTAAATTCGTCGCGGCCCAGCTTTGCGGGCGCTTGCCCGGTACGTACCTCATCGGTCATAAATCCTCCCTAGACATGCAGCTTGCCACAAGGGATTGTCCGCTTCCGTACGCTGCCCAACGGAACTCCGGGACGCATAGGGCTAGCATGAAGGTCCGCTCACAATGAAATACAAAGGAGACACATCATGACCACTTCCAACAAAGACAAGGAAAAAGGTATGAAACCCGGCGCCAACATGCCGGCGGGCGGTTACGATCCCGCCCGTGAAGGCATGAGCGAGAGCGGCAACCACGCCACCGGCAACGCGGCCAACGACGCCGTCGGCAATCAGCAGAGCGGCCGCCAGCCGGCGCGCTCCGAAGCGACACTGCGCCAGGACAATCAGAGCCGCACCGATCTGCACAACAAGCAGAGCGCCTCGGCCGCCGCCACCGAAGCCACGCACCGCGACCGCAACGCCGGCGCGCGCGGCGACGATTCGACCCATACCAGCAACAAGAGCGGCAGCGACAGCTGACCACCCAGTCGTATGGACCGGCTAGTCGTCCTCGGTGCGTCGGCCGGCGCCGTCGACGCCCTGCACACCATCTTCACCGCGTTGCCGCCGGATTTCCCGGCGGCGATGCTGGTGGTGCGTCATATCGGGCCGCGCAATTGCGGCCTGCCCGCCGTGCTGGCCCGCTCCAGCCGCCTGCCGGTGCGTCACGCGACGGACGGCGAAACCGTGGTGCGACCGGCGATCCTGGTCGCACCGCCGGACCATCACCTGATGGTCCGCACCCGCGCCCCGCTGCAGGTGGCGCTGACCCACGGCCCGACCGAAAACTACACCCGCCCCGCCATCGATCCGCTGTTCCGCTCCGCCGCCGAGATCTTCGGTCCGCTGGTCACCGGCGTGCTGCTGACCGGCTATCTGGACGACGGCTCGGTGGGCCTGAAGGCGATCAAGGCCTGCGGCGGCACGACCGTGGTGCAGGATCCGCACGACGCCTACGCGCCGGACATGCCGGCCAACGCGCTGCACAACGTCGCCATCGACTATGCGCTGCCGCTGGACGGCATCGGACCGTTGCTGGCGCGGCTGGCGATGCTGCCCGCCGATCCGCTGGAGACCGTGCCGCCGCCGGTGCCGGAATGGGTCAGGCTGGAGAACCGTTACGCTTATGGAGACGCGGCCATGCAGGAACTCGAACAACTCGGATCGCCGTCGACCTTCACCTGCCCCGAGTGCAGCGGCACGCTGTGGCAGCTCAGCGACGGCCCGCCGCTGCGCTACCGCTGCCATACCGGCCACAGTTTTACCGCCACCGTGCTGGCCGAGCTGCAATCGAAGGTGGCGGAAGACGCGATGTGGGCGGCGCTGCGCGCCCTGCAGGAAAAGGAAAGGATGGCGCGCAGCCTGGCCGCCAAGGCGGCGCAGCACGGCCTGGACGGCGCCGCGCGCGAACATCTGCAACGAGCGGATCAAGCGCTGGCCGACGCCAAGGTGCTGCGCCTGATGCTGACCCGTTAGCGCTACAATAAGCGCTCCAACAAAGGGAGGAGCGATGAGCGGCGAAGGAATCGACAATGTGAACGTGCGGCGCGTCGCCGCCGCGGAAGCCGGCGCGCAAGCCGGGCAGCTGGCGTCCGCGCTGGCCGATGTGCTGATCGATTGCGTCGAAGGCGGCGCCTCGGTCAGCTTCATGCTGCCGCTGGCGCGCGAGAAAGCGCTGGCCTTCTGGCGCGGCGTGCTCGATGGCGCCGCGCGCGGCGAACGCGTGCTGCTGGTGGCGGAGACCGATGCCGGCCGCGTGGTCGGCACGGTGCAACTGATCACCGCGCTGCCGGACAACCAGCCGCACCGCGCCGACGTCGCCAAGATGCTGGTGCACCGCGATGTACGTCGGCGCGGCGTGGCGGCGCAGTTGATGACGGCCGTCGACCAGGCCGCGCGCGATGAAAACAGAACGGTGCTGGTGCTCGACACCGTCACCGGCGGCGACGCCGAGCGCCTGTACCAGCGCGCCGGCTGGCGGAGCGTCGGCAGCGTCCCCAATTACGCGCTGATGCCGGACGGCGCCTACTGCGCCACCACCTTCTTCTACAAAGAGATCACACCACATGGCGCGTGACCAACCTCCAATGCGGGCCTGGGTGCGCATGCCGTCGGAGCGCCGGCTGGACCTGCTCGACCCCACGCCGTTCGACTGGGAAGACAGCGACCTCGCACTGGGCCTGGCCCGCACCTATCGTTGGGGAGGACACACGGCATGGACGCTGCCGCTGTCGGTGGCGCAGCACTCGCTGACGGTGATGCATCTGCGCGCCGCCGCCTGCAAGGCGGCCGGCACCGAACTGGCGCCGCTGGCAGCATTGCGCGAACTGCTGCACGACGCCGAAGAAGGCCTGTTGGGCTTTGACTGCATCTCACCGCTGAAACCATTCCTGGGTGACGCCTTCAAGGCCTTGACGGTGCGCCTGGAAGCGGCCGTCTTCCTGCGCTACGGCCTGCCGCAATGGACGCCGAAAGAATACGCCGCGCACAAACTCGCCGACCGCCAGGCGGCCGCCAGCGAAGCGGTGCACGTGGCGGGATGGTCGGCGAAGGAAGTGCTCCACACGCTGAAGATCACGGTGCCGCCGCTGCACGAAGATCCGCTGCAAGCCGTCTACGGCGGCACCGCGTGGGAACCGTGGCCGCCCGCCCTGGCCGGCGAACGCTTCCTGACCGAACTGCACCGCCTCACGGCCCTGAGCGACGACGGAGCGCGCTAGCCGGCGTGCGGCGCCGTGCGCAATTGCGTCAGGATCTCGACGGCCGATTTTTCGGCTTCCGCCTCGGCGGCGGCTTCGGTCGCCAACGCGACGTCGGCGGCGACGCGCTGTTTGGGGTAGACATTGTTCATGTGCATGGGATTGTCGGACGGCATGAAGATCGCGACGTAGGCGCCCCACTGGTCGCAACCCTCCAGCGGCTCGGCCGTGTATTCGATTTCGTAGCCGTCTACGGTTTTGGTTGGCATGGCCCAGGCTCCCTTTGAAAGTGCGGACCAAGAATGTAGCACAGGGCGTCCACGCGGCGGCGCGGGCTAGGACAAGCCCAGCGACCGCAACGGCCCCGGGTCGAGCCAGTCCGAGACGTCGAAATCGCGCTGAACGAACTCCCACTCCAGCAGGTAGCGCTTGAACTGCTCCAGCGCCGTCACCGCGTCGTCGTCCAGGTTGACGCCCAGCTTCTCATGCAGCTTGTCGCCGTAGGCGAAGCGCACCCACGATTCGCTCCAGTTGGTCTCGCGCGCGATGTGGGTCAGCGCCTGGCCCGGATTGCGCCGCGCCCAGCTGTCGACCGAAGCGATGCTGCCGAGGAAACGCCGCACCAGGTCCGGATGCTGCTGCAAGGTCAAGGCGTTCACCGTCAGCGGGCGCGGCGTGCAGTTGTTGACGCGCACCCAGCGGTCGGGATGGAAGCCGAGGTCGATCACCACCCGCGCGTCGAGCAAATGCGCCACCTCGGCGCCGCGCACGTCCTTGACGTAGATCGCGTCCACCTGCCCTTTCAGCAGCGCGTGCACCAGCGCCGTGTAGCGGTGCGGACTGCCGCGTCGCACCGGCGTGTCCGGCTCGGTCACCGCGCCGGCGCCGCGCGCGTGGACGTCGATCCATTCCGCGTCCTTGTAGCCCAGGCCGGCCGTCTCCAGGGCCACCAGCAGGCCGCGCAGCGCTTCGGCGCGGTTGACGTCGACCCCGTCGGCGGCGGCCGGCTGACGCGGCAGGCCCAGCCGCCTGCCCTTGAGCGCGGCCGGAGCGTCGATGCCGGATTCGGGCAGGGCCAGGATCACCTGGTATTCGTCGATCCACGAAATGCCGATCACGCGCGTGTCGCGGCCCTTGGCGCGGGCCCAGATCGGCTGCACCGCGCCGCCCAGCCGGAACGAATCCGGCAGGTTGTGCTCGAAATGCGAGGCCAGTTCGGCCGGGTTGTCCGATTCCTGCAGCGACTTGATGGTGATGCCGTCGGCGCCGAATTCGCGGTCGTACAGCCCGAGCTGGGCGCTCAGGCCCAGCGGCGTCGGCACCGATCCGCGCGAATACCAGATCGTCGCCGGCTTGCGCTCTTCGCTCATGGCTGTTTCTCCTGTGTCCAATAGTTGCTCAAGCCCAGTTCCTTCAGTCCGGCATCGACAAAGCGCGGCTCCAGCAGTTCCTCGGCCGTCAGCTGCTTGCGCACCAGTTTTTGCTGGCGCGCGAACGCCAGCACTTCGCGATAATGCCAATAGACCAATCCATCGTACAGCGGCGAGAAGCGGTCCTTCCACGCCAGTTGCGGATCGTCGTAGGCGCGCCGCACCACCCGCTCGGGGATGCCGGCGCGGGTGCCGTCGCGGATGAAGGCTTCGCGGTTGGCGTCCAGCGACGCCCAGTGCTGGGCGCGCAGCCAGGCGGTCACCACCAGTTGCGTCAAGGCAGGGCTGGCCTGGGTGAAGTCGCGCCGTCCCCATAGCTCGGCGCGCATCTTGCGCTCGGGCTTGCCCTTGCTGCTCCAGATGATGCGTCCGGCGCCGCGATCCTCCAGTGCGTCGCCGCCCAGCACGAACAGCGCGTCGACCTTGCCGGTGGCCAGCGCCGCCGCGCCCGGCTTGATGTCCATGTTAACCAGCGTGAAATCGCCGACCGACAGGCCGTTGTCCTCGATCAGGTGGCGCAGACCCAGCTCCCACGGCCGGCCGCGGTGCACGCTGATGCGCTTGCCCTTCAGGTCGCGGATGCTGCGCGCGGTCGAGCCCGGCGTCACCAGCAGGAACACGTCGCTGCCGCGTCCGGCCGGCACCACCACCTGGGTGCGCACGCCGCCGGCGTTCAGGATCACCGATGGCAGGTCGCCATAGGCGGCGAAATCGATGCGCTTGCCGGCGAAGGCTTCGTTCATCGTGGCGCCGGTGTCGCCGGCGACCGGCAACCATTCCAGCCGCACGCCACGCTGTTGCAGCTGCGCCGCCAGCCAGCCCTCCTGCTGCACGCGGAACGCGACGCCGCCGATCGCCGCCTTGCCGTTCTCGGTGAAGGCGGTGGTCGCGATGCGCACCGCCTCCGGCTCGGCGCCGCTGGCGGCGGTCAGCGGCAAGGCGCACGCCAGCACCATCGGCAGCAGCCGGCGCAGCGCGCCGAGCAGTCCGCCGCGCGCCGGCCCGGGCTGACGCGCGCGCATTACGCGGCCTGCTGGCGTTGTTCCAGCGCCGCCTCGAACGGCCGCGCGTCGATCCAGTCGCGCACGTTCACGGCCGCCGGCAGGAAATGCCAGCGATGCAGGAAATCGGCGAAATCCTGCAAGCCGGCGATCGAACTGTCGGACAAATCGGTGCGCAAGCGCAGATGCGCGTCCTCGCCGTAAGCCTTGGCGACGTAATATTCGCTGCTGTTGGTCTCGCGCGCCAGGAAGCGCCGCGTCTCGTCCGGATTGGCGTGCGCCCAAGCCTCGGCCTGCAACACCTGCTCGACGATGGTGACCGCCGCACCGAAGTGCCGCTCCAGCAAATTGGCGTCCACACTCAAGGTGCGCGGCGTGCCGTTGTTGGCGCGGATCAGGGGATCGGGATGCACGCCGGTGTCGATCACCGTGCGCAGGCCGAACTGCTGCGCCACCTGCACCGCGTGCGCGCCCTTGAGGAAGATCGCGTCGACCTCGCCCCGCAGCAATCCCAACAGCTCCGGATTCTGGCCGCGCCCGCCGCCGAACACATTGGTATTGGCCAGCCGCGCCGCCGCCTGGTCGCTCTGCCCCGCCTCGACCACGAAGTCGACCAGCGTCACATCATGCACATACAAGCCGTCCAGCTTGAGCGCATTCTCCAGGCCGCGCAACGCCTGGGCACGGGCGAAATCGATCTGCGCCTTGCGCCACAGCGGCAAGCCGAAGCGGCGCCCCTTCAGGTCGCGCACGGTCTTGATGTCGCTGTCGGGCAGCACCAGGATGCGTTGCGTCTCGTCGGCCCAGGACAGGCCCAGCACCCGGGTGTCGCGGCCGTCGGCGCGCGCCCACAACGCCGGGATATTGCCGCCGTGGCGCACCGAATTTTGCAGCGTATGGTCGAAGTGCGATTCGCGCACCGCCTGGTCGTTCGATTCGCGCAGCGAACGAATGGCGGTCGATTGCGCCTGGAAGGCCTGCTCCAGCCAGCCTTTTTGCAACGCGATGCCGAGGCCGGTCGGGACCGGGCAACGGGTGTACCACAGGGTGTCGAGGGGATTGCTCATGAGATTCTCCTTGGGTGAATGAAAGTTCGTTACAGGGCCAGACGGCGCGCCCATTCCTCGGCGCCCCACTGGCTTTCGGGCGGACGCGGCGCCTCCGGGGTGGGCGGCGTGTCGCGCAGGTCGCCGAAATCGGCATGCAGGCCGTCGCGGATGGCGACGAACTCCGCCTGCCCGCGCTGGCGCGGATGCGGCAGCGGCACCGGCTGGATGCGGCGCACGCGTCCGGGGCGCGCCTCCAGCACCACGATGCGGTCGGCCAGATAGGTCGCCTCCTCGATGTCATGGGTGACCATCACCATGGTGATGCCCTCGTCCTGCCACAAGCGGCGCAACTCCTGTTGCAGCCGGACGCGGGTCAGCGCGTCGAGCGCGCCCAGCGGCTCGTCCAGCAGCAGCACGTCCGGCCGACCGACCAGCGCGCGGGCGATCGCGGCACGCTGCGACATGCCGCCCGACAGCTGATGCGGATAGGCGTCGGCGAAGCCGTCCAGCCCGACCCGGGTGATCTCGGCCGCCACCCGCGCGCGCTGTTCGTCGGCCGGGACGTCGGTGTTGGTGAAGCTGAGCGCCACGTTCTGCTCCACCGTCAGCCACGGGAACAGCCGGTGGTCCTGGAACACCAGCCCGCGTTGCAGGCCGGTGCCGAGGATGGGCCGGCCGTCGTGCAGCAGTTCGCCGTCGTAATCGGTGTCCAGCCCGGCCAGCAGCCGCAGCAGGGTCGACTTGCCGCAGCCGGAACCGCCGACGATGGCGACGAACTCGCCCGGCCGCACGTCCAGCGAGATATCGTCCAGCACCAGCAACGGTCCGCTCTTGAGCTGGAACGATTTGCTGACATGCTCGATCCGCAAGCCGCCGGCGCGCGCGGCTTGCGGCAACTGGGCCGCTGTGAAAGTGATCGGGGCGTTCATGCTGACATTTCTCCTTTGGGTAAAACGGGCGTAGGCTTGCGCAGGTGATAGAAGCACCATGCGGCCAGCCAGGGCAACAGCCACAGCAGAAACACATGCTGCAAGCCGATGCTGTCGGCCAGGCGGCCGGCGGCCAGTGCGCCGCCGGTGCCGCCGACCATGCCGAACAGCGTCAGGTGCGACGAGACGCGCGCCTTGTCCACCGGCGCGCGGCCGATGCGGTCGGTGTTGACCAGCGCGTTCACGCCCAGGCCGAGGCCCAGCAGCACCGAGGCGAACAGGTAGGCGGCGGTGTTCGGCAAGGTGCCGAGCAGCAGCAGCGCCAGCGTGATGGCGAGGTGGGCGCCGCCATAGATCCGTTCGCGATGCGGGCTGCCGAGCACCAGCTTGCCCAGCCCGAGCAGCACCAGCACGAAGCTCAGGCCCTGCACCGCCATCAGCCAGACGGCATGCTGGTGCGGCCAGTGCAGCACGCGGATCGCCAGCAGCAGCGAGAACACGCCGACGCTGGAGGCGGTGAAGCTGGCCAGGATCTCGAACAGATAGGTGGTGCGCACCGCCGGCAGGCGCCACAGCGCGCGCCAGCTGGCGGCGGCGTCGCCGGCGTTGGCGCCGGGCTTGCGGCCGGACGATTCCGGCAGCACCCGCCAGCCCAGCACCGCCAGCAGCGCGAACATGCCGGCCGAGACCAGGAAGCCCGCCTTCAGGCCGAGGTGGGCGATGGCGTAGTTGCCGGTCAGCGGGCCGGCGAACTGCATGCCCAGCGTCAGCGTGCCCTTGTACCAGCCGGCGCGGGCCTGGCCGATTTCCGGCAGGCGCACCAGGAACACCGTGCTCATGGCGACGATGCGCAGCGAGATGCACAGGCCGACCAGGAACATCAGCAGCGCCACCCATTCCCAGCCCGGCAGCCAGGGCAAGGCGCAGAACGCGGCCGACAGGGTCAGGCTGACCGCCGCGTACAGGTATTTCGGATTGCCGCGCGCCAGAATATAGCCGGCCGGGATCGTGCCCAGGGCCATGGCGAAGGTTTCGGCGCTGCTGATCACCGCCAGTTGCAGGTTGCTGACGCCGAGGTGCAGACCCAGCAGCGTGCTAAGCACCTTGTTCATGCCGATGGTCATGCCGGACAACAGCGTCAGCCCGACGAAGCCGATCAGGAAGCGGCGCACGTCCGCGCCCGCCGGCGCGGCGACGGCCGCACTCGGCAGCGCGAGCTGGTTCAATGGCGCGCTCATAGCGTGCTGCGTCCGCGCACCAGCAGGCCGGCGGCGCGCTGGAACAGGAAGTTCATCGCTTGCGCCAGCAAGGCGATGGCCAGCACGGCGATCAGCACCACGTCCATGCGGCCGCCCTGCTCGGCGTTGACCAGCAGCGAGCCGATGCCCGGCCCGGCCGCGAACAGCAGTTCTCCGCCCACACAGGCCAGCCACGAAAACGCCTGCGCGTGGGTGACGCCGGTGACGATGGCCGGCAGCGCGGCCGGCAGCAGCAGGCGGCGGAAGGTCTGGCCGCGTGTCAACGTCAACATCCTGCCGACCTCGCGATAGGATGGGTCGACGCGGCGCATGCCTTCGCTGGTGTTGAGCACGGTCGGATAAAACGCGGCGATGACGATCACCAGCAGCTTGGCGGCATCCCCACTGCCGACCCATAGCCCGAGCAAGGGCACCAGGCCCAGCAACGGCACCTGGCGGATGCTGTGGAACAGCGGCCCGATCAGGCGGTCGGCGACGCGCGACTGCGCCATCAAGGTGCCGACCGCGATGCCGAGCAGGCCGCCGATCAGCAGTCCTTCCAGCGTGCGCGTCAGGCTGGCGCGCAGATGCAGCCACAGCTCGCCGGAGCGCAGCAATTCGGCCACGCCCTGCGCCAGCTGCTCCACCGGCACGAACACATAGGCCGCGCCGCTGCCCTGGCGCGAAGCCCATTCCCACAACAGCAATGCGGCCAGCGGCAGCAGCAGGCCCTTGAAGACGCCCAGCGCGCCGGCGGCGCCGAGGTTGCCGGCCTTGAGTAGATTCTGTTTCATGCATTGTCCTTGTTGTCGCGCTGCCAGCGCATCAGGTGCGATTCCAGCCAGCGCAATCCGCGGTCGAGCGCGTAGCCGATGCCGCCGGTCAGCACCACGCCGACCATGACGATGTCGAGCCGGAACATCTGGCGCGCCATTTCCATCATCTGGCCGAGGCCGCTATCGGCCGCCAGCAGTTCGGCGCCGACCAGCACCATCCAGGAGCGGCTCAGCGCGATGCGCACGCCGGTCAGCGTGGCGGGCACGATGCCGGGCAAGACCACGCGGCGCACGATCTGCCAGCGGGTGAAGCCGTACACGCGCGCCACTTCGATGTAGCGCTGCGACAGGCCGGCGACGGCGTCATGCACGGCCAGCGCGACGATGAAGAAGGTGGCCTTGACCACGATGAAGATCTTGAAGCTTTCGCCGATGCCGAACAGCAGTATGAACAGCGGGATCAGCGCCACCGAAGGCAGCTGCCGCAGCACGTTGAAGGTGGGCGCGGTGTAGGCGCGCAGTCCCGGCGACAGGCCGAGCAGCAGGCCGAAGCCGATGCCGGCGCTGGCGCCGATGGCGAAGCCGCCGGCCAGGCGCAGCACGCTGATTTCCAGGTGCTGGCGCAGTTCGCCGCTGTCGATCAGTTCCCAGGTGGTGCGCAGCACTTGCAGCGGCGAGACCAGGATTTGCTCCGGCGCCCAGCCCAGGGCGGTGGCGGCGGACCACAGCGCCAGCAGCAACAGCGGCGAGGTCCAGCCCGACCAGCGCCAGGCCAGCCAGCGCGCCACCACGCCGGGCCGCGCGGCGGCGGGCCGGGGCGATACGGTCGCGGGCGACTTGGCGGGCGGCTGCGGCGCGGCGGGCACCTTCACGGCGATGACGGAGTTGGTACTCATCGCGGATCAGGGCGCCCAGTACTGCTGCAGCTTGAGCTGGACCAGCGCCTGTTCAACGAACTGCGGCACATACAGCGTATTGGTGTCCAGCGGCTTGGCGATCAGCCCGGACTGCCTGGCGTACAACGCCTCGGCCGCATAGTGGGCCTTGACCTCCGGCGTCAACAGCGGCGACCAGCGCGCCTTCCAGGCCCGGGTGTCGCCGTCAAGCTCGCGCCGCACCACGCTTTCCGGTTGGCCGGCCGCCGCCTCGGCGCGTATATACTCCTCCCGCCCGCTGTCGACGCTGGCGATCTGATGCGCGCGCACATAAGCGGTGGCCACCAACTGCGCCAGCTGCGGATATTTGCCCAGGAACTCGGCGCTGCCCCACAACTCGGCGCGCATCTTCCAGTCCTGCGGCGGCGTCTTGCTGGCCCAGATCACCCGCCCGACCTTCTTATCCTCCAACAGGAAAGCATCGCTGAGCGTGAAGAAGGCATCCGCGCTGCCGCTGGCCAGGGCCGCCGCACCCGCCTGCGGATTCAGGTTCAGCAGCTTGACGTCGCTGGTCTTCAAACCATTCGCCGCCAACAGACGCGAAAACGGATACTCCCAGGGCCGGCCGCGATGCAGGGCGATCTTCTTGCCCTTCAGATCGTTGATCGAACGCGCCGTCGAGTTGTACGGCACCACCAGATAAGTGTTGTTCAAACTGCCGCCCGGCACCACCAGCCGCGTCTGCAAACCGGACGCGTTGGCGATGATGGATGGCAGGTCGCCATACTGCGCGAAGTCGATCGACTTGTTGGCGAACGCCTCGTTGACCTGCACCGCCACCGAATTGGTGGTGACCGGCAACCACTCCAGCTTGACGCCCAGCTTGCCCAGCTCGGCCGCCAGCCAGCCCTGGCTGGCCACCAGCGCCGACGAGCCGGCGAACAAGGCCTTGCCGCCATTGGCGTTGCGCGCCACGGCGGCGATCCGCACCGACTCCGGCAGGCCGGCCGCCGGCGACGCCGGCACAGGCGCCAGTCCCGCCCACGCCAGCACTGCCAGCCCCAAGCACGCCAACGCGCCGCGCCGCTTCACCACAAACGAATCGAACATCGTGCTCATCCCCTGATTACAGATCGGTGGCCGGCAGCAGCGACAGCTCGCGCGCCTTCTCGTACAACGGACTCATCTTCCATTGCTGGCGCAGCACGCCCGGACCGAAGTCGCGCGAACCGCCGATGGCTTCGGCCTGGATCTGGATCTTGGCGCCCTCCTCCAGCAGCAGGATGAATTCGGCGGTCTTCAGCAAGCCCTGCTTGCCCCAGACGGTGGAACCGCCGTTGGCTTCCAGGATGGCCGTGTGATACGGGTTCTTCTCGATCTGGTCGAGGATGTAGTCGACTTCCGGCTGGCGGCGGTCGATATAGATCGGGATCTCGCGGATCAGCTGGAAGCGCTGCACCGGCACATAGCGGATCGGCAGCGTGCGATGGGTCTGCGCCCAGGCGCCCAGCGCCGGCGAATGCACGTGCGAGATGGTGGTGATGTCGGCATGGGTACGGAACAGCTTCAGGTAACGGGTGCCGCCGCCACCGCCGTTGCCGGTGTGTACGGTGCCGTCCAGGCCGAGGATCGACGCCACCAGCGGCTCGCCCTTGCGGAACGGTCCCGGGTCGTTGACGATGACCACCAGTTCCTCGCCGGGCACGCGCTCGACGAAGCCGACGGTGCCGAAGGCGGTCAGGCTGCCGGTGTCGCGCAGCGCGTCGAACGCCAGTTGCGCCTGCTTGCGGGTTTGTTCGGCGAAGGCCAGGACCTGTTCGCTGAGACGGTGTTCGGTTGCGGTTTCTGCCATGAGATTCTCCTTGGGTTGAGGGTGCCCTTCCATTAGTGCAAGCGCTGTGCCAAGCGATTCATGGCAAAAAGGCGTTTAGTCAGCAGCATTCCGGCAGCAACTGCTGCTGGCGCAACAGCAGACGCGACATCAACTGTTGCGCCAGCAGCAGCGTGCCCCGTCCAGCGCGGGCATGTTTTCTGCTCAACACAGCCCAGCGGCGCGCGTGGCGTGGCCGTTTCGATCAATCACCAAGGAACTACATGAGCACACCCACCACAGCCGTCGACACCATCTGGTTTACCCGTTGTCCGGTCCCCACCGCCACCGGCCTGGCCTACAAGCTGGGCTGGCTGGATCAGGAATTCGCCGCCGACGGCATCGCCATCAAGACCTTGCAGGAAGCCGGCGGCGAGCTGGCGCGTCACCACTACGACCACCAGCTCGATACGCTGATCCGCGAAGGCGGCAACCTGCTGGCCCTGCCCGCCCGCGCCCAAGGCGCGCCGACCCGCCTGATCGGCCTGACCTGGATCGACGAATGGCAATCGATCCTGGTCCGTCCCGGTTCCGGCATCAGCCAGCCGGCGGATTTGAGGGGCAAGCGCCTGGCGCTGCCGCGCTTCCGCGAGGAAGACCTGGCCAACAACCGGCGCGGCAACAGCATCGCGCGCGGCATGAGCCTGGCCGGCTACAAGGGCGTGCTGGCCGCCGCCGGCCTGACGCTGGATGATGCGCAACTGGTGGAACTGGCGACCGAGGAATTGCGCCGCCGCGAGCCGGGCGACTGGACCCGCAACACCGACCTGGGCGGCGGCCTGTGGCAAGGCATCGCGGCGCTGCAACGCGGCGAAGTGGACGCGGTCTACGTCAAGGGCGCGTCGGCGGCGCAGGCGGCGCAGGCGGCCGGGCTGGTGGTCGGCATCGATATCGACGCGCTGCCGGAGAAGCGCTTCCGCGTCAACAACGGCACGCCGCGTCCGATCACCGTGCATGAGGATTTCCTCGCCAACCATCGCGAACTGCTGGTGCGTTTCCTGACCCAGACCCTGCGCGCGGCCGAATGGGCCAAGCACAACCTGCCCGAACTGCGCCGCATCCTGCAGGACGAGACGCGCGGCTCGGCCGCCAGCGTGGAGCAAGCCTACCGCGACGGCTTCCATCTCGACCTGGCGCCGGACTTGTCCGAAGAGCGGGTGGCGCTGTTCGCGCGGCAAAAGAACTTCCAGCTGACCCACGGCCTGCTGGACCGCGACGTCGATCTCGACGCCTGGATCGATCCCGGCCCGCTGGAGGAAGCCCGCCTGCGCCTGCAAGACGAACTGCGCGCGGCGGCGTGACGTAAAAAAACCCGGCACCGCATCGCTGCGGCGCCGGGCTGGTCGAAGGTGGCGGTTAGAAGTAGTAGGTGTACGAACCGCCGACAGTACGCCGCTGGCCCCAGTACACGGTATCGCCATTGGCGGTTCCCGGCACGAAGGTGGTCAGCGTATGGTTCTTGTAGACCTTGTCCCCCAGGTTGTTGCCGTACAGCGAGAACAGATGGTTGCCGCCCGGCGCCGTGTACGAGATGCGCGCGGTCAGCAGCGAATAGCCCGGCTGGTTCAACAACCAGCGCGCATCGCTTTGCGGATCGACATAGTAGAACTGCCTGGCGGTGTAGCGCACATCGCCGGCCAGCACGATCTTGCCGCCGTTGGCCAGCGGGATGCGGTAGTCGGCCGCGAACAGCGCCGTCAGGTGCGGCGAGCGCACGAACTCGTTGCCGCTGCGGTTGCCGCCGCCGTTCTGGATCGCGAAATCGTCGAACTCGGTGCGCAGGATGCCGATGTTGGCGTTCAGGTGCAACTGGTCGATCGGCAGCGCTTCCACTTCGAACTCGGCGCCGTTGACGTGGGCCTTGGCGACGTTCTGCAGATAAGCCACGCTCTGGGTCGGGTCGCCGTTGTAGACGCCGGTGATATTGACCTGCACGTTCTTGTAGTTGTAGTGGAACACATTGGCGTTGAAGTTCAAGCGCCGGTCGAACCACTCCGATTTCAAGCCCAGTTCGAACGAATCCAGCTTCTCCGGCGCCACCGTGTTCAGCGCGCGCACATCGCTGGCGCCGGTGTTGTAGCCGCCCGACTTGATACCGTGGGCATACTTGAAGTAGCCGCGCGCCTGCTCGGTGAACTTGTATTCCGGCGTGAAGTCGTAGGTCCAGGCGCGCCAGGTGGTCGACGGATTCGAACTGAAGTTGTTGTTCGCCACCGAGGCCGCCGTATAGTTGCCGCCTTTGACCGTGTTCCACCAGTCGGCCGCGCCGCCGAAAGTCACCGTGCCGGATGCGGCCTGGATGCGGCGCAGGTCGAGGTCCTTGGTCTCGGTGGTCCAGCGCAAGCCGGCCGTGGCCAACAGGCGGTCGGTGAAGTTGACGGTGCTGCTGCCGAACAGCGCGAAGCTGCGGGTCTTGTGCTCGAAGCTGGTGGCGTTGTAGCCGACCGGCTGGGTGCTGCCGGCCAGCGCGCCGGCGATGTCGTTCGGCAGGCGCGCGGTGGCGGCGTCGGAATCGATCTTCTCGTTGAAATAATGCAGGCCGCCGACCCAGCTCACTTTTTCATCCTTGGCCGACGCCAGCCGCAACTCCTGCGAGAACTGGTGGCTCTTGGCCTTGGACCAGCCACGGCTGATCTCCAGCGGCGTGTTGTCGCTGTCGCCCAGGGTATCGGTCTTGAAGTCCTCGTAGCCGGTGATCGAGCTCAGCGTGTAGCGTCCCAGGTCGTACTGGATGTTGAGGTTGGCGCCGCCCTGCTTGATCACGCTCAGCGTCGGCGCGTTGGTGCTGACGTCCTCGCTGTCGTTGCTCGGCACATAACCGTTGCGGTAGACGCCGTTGGCGGCGTAGCTGGCGGTGGTGGTGATGGCGCCGGTGGACTTGTAGTCGCGGTAGTGCAGGTTCAGGTTGGCGCTCAGGTCGCGGCTGAACCTGGCCTGCAACTGGCCGCGCACGGCGTTGTCGCGCAGCGCGCCGTCTTTCTTGCCGGTGTACAGATTGTTGAACGGACCTTCGCCCTGGTCTTCCGAGTGGAACGACAGGCGGCCGTTGAGCACGTCCTCCTTCAGCGCGCCGCCGATCGCGCCTTCCAGCAGCCGGGTTTCATGGCTGCTGTAGTCGGCCTTCAGATAGCCGTCCAGATAGTCGCTGGGCTTGCGCGAAATGACGTTGATCGCGCCGCCGGTGGTGTTCTTGCCCCACAGCGTGCCTTGCGGGCCGCGCAACACTTCCACCCGGTCGAGGTCGAACAGCGGGAAGCCGGTGGCGCTGGCGTTGCTGATGTAGACGTCGTCCAGGTAGAAGCCGACCGGGTTCGGGAAGTCGATCTGCTGCTGGCCGGCGCCGACGCCGCGTATCCACCAGCGCGGCCGGCCGTGCTGCTGGGTGCCGGCCGAAGCGTTCGGCACATAGTTCAGGATCTCGCTGGCCGAGCGGCCGACGCCGTTGTCCAGCAACTGCGCGCCGCTCAGCACCGTGATCGCGCTCGGCACCTCCTGCAACTTGCCTTCGCGCTTCTGCGCGGTGACGGTGACGGTCTGCAGCGAGGCGGCCGCGCCCGCGCCACTTGCTTCGGTGCCGTCCGTGCCGTCCGCGGCACGCGCCGCACCGTCGGCAACCACGGCCGCCGGCACATCGCTGGCGTTGGCCAGGCCCGCCGCCAGCAACGCGCCGCCGCCCATCGCGACGGCGAACGCGGCGTGCATCTCGCGCAGCAGCAGTCTCAGTGTGGGACGGGACGGCCGCGCGGGCCGGGGCGGAAAGGGAACGACGTTGGAACTACGCATTATGCATCCTTATAAAATGAAAATCGGTATCAGCCCACTGCGCGCAGCAGCTTCGAATTGCCATGCCCGCGCACCAGCGGCAGTACTTCCTCGCCGACGCGGTAGGCTTCCTCCAGGTGGGGCGTACTGGCCAGGATGAAGGCGTCGGCGCCCAGCTGCACCAGGTCGTCCAGCCGTTCGGCGACTTGCTGGTAACTGCCGACGATGCCCTGGGTCTGGCCGCCACGGAACAGGTTGAAGCCGGACCACACGTTCGGCTCGGTGATCAGGTCCTTGTAGCTGTTGATGGTGGTCGGCCGGTTGCCGCGCTGGCGCGCCGCGCCCACCGAATCGCTGCCGTCCTGGCCGAGGAACTGCCGCAGCGTGGCCGGATCGACGTTGTCGAAGCCCTTGCGCACCTCCTCCCACGCCTCCTCCTCGGTGGCACGGGCGATGATGTCGACCCGCACCGCGCACTTGATCTTGCGGCCCAGCAGATCGGTCTTTTCCTTGACGCGGCGGAATTTCTCGCGCAGTTGCGCGAACGGCTCCAGCCAGGTCAGGTAGTAATCGGCGTGCCTGGAGGCCGACGACAGCGCCGCGTCCGACGAGCCGGAGAAGTAGATCTCGGGGAATTCTTCCTCCGACAGCGGATGCGCCAGGCCGGCGTTCTCCACCTGGTAGAACTTGCCCTGGTACGAGAACGGGCCGCCGCGCCAGACGCCGCGCACCACGTCGAGGAATTCGGTGGTGCGGGTGTAGCGGTCGTCGTGGTCGGCCGAATCGCCCCACCATAGCTGCGCCGGTCCGCCGCCGCCGGTGATCACGTTGTACAGCGCGCGGCCGCCGGTGGCGCGTTGCAGGCTGGCCGTCATGCGCGCCGCCACCACCGGATTCAGGAAGCCCGGCTGGAACGGAATCATGAAGCGGAAGTTGCTGGTCTCGCGCGCCAGCAGCGAGGAAATCACCCACGGCTCGTCGGTCATCGGGAAAGACGGAATCAGGCCGCCCTGGAAGCCCGAGATTTCGGCCGCGTGCGCGATCTCGGCGATGTAGTCGAGGTAGTTGAAGCCGTCGGCGCCGCCGCCGCCGAGGCCGGCCTTGCGCAGGTTGTCGTTGCCGGGGAACCAGTCGCCGCGGAACGGCGTGCGGGCGCGGTGCGAGCTTGGTTCGCCGTGGGTGGGAATGCGCCAGAAGATATCGATGGTCATAATCAGTGTCCTGTCAAATGTGGGGAACGTGGCAAGCGTCAGGCGGCCTGACGGTCGTCCGGCGCAAGTCGCGCGCGCAGCGCCGGCAGCACGTATTCGCCGATGCGGTAGGCTTCTTCGAGATGCGGCGAGGCGCCCAGCACGAAACTGCCGACGCCGGCGTCGGCATACGCGGCCAGCGCGTCGATCACCTGCGCGTAGCTGCCGACCAGCGCGGCGCGCACGCCGGACTGCGACTGCTCGCGGGCGGCGTCGCGCTCGGCCTCTTCTTCGGTCTCGCGCGCCAGCACGTCAAGGCGCAGGCCGGCGACGACGCCGCGCCCCTGCGCGGCGGCCAGGGCCCGCAACGACGCCAGCGCCGGCTTCAGTTCGGCCAGCGGCGCGGCGTCGAACAGATGCACGTCGGCCTGGCGCGCCGACAGGGCCAGCGCGGCCTCGCCGTCGCCCGACAGATAAATGGCCGGCAGCGGATTGCCGGCCAGCGGGCCACGGAAGCCGCCGTCCTGCACTTCGAAGTAGCGCCCCTTGAAGCTGAACGGCGCCGTGGTCTGCACGCCGCGCGCGACGGTGATGAACTCGTCGATGCGCGCCAGCACCTCGTCCTGCGGCAACTGGTCGCCATGGCGGCTGCGGCTGGCCTCGTCGGCGCCCTGCGCCAGTTGCCAGGCGAAGCGGCCGTTGGTGGCGCGCTGAAAGCTGACCGCGTTCTTCGCGGCGTAGACCGACGAGCCCCACGAGGCTTCGAACTCGGTCAGCAGCTTGATATGGCGGGTGCCGCGCGCCAGGTAGCCGGCCACGATCCAGCTGTCGTCGCCGTCGAAGTCGTGGCCGATGCGCAGGCCGTCGAAGCCGGAGATGTCGGCGGCGCGCGCCACCTGGTGCAGATAGTCGAAGTAGTTGAAGCGCTTGCCGCGCGGGTCGCTGACGCCGTCGGTGAATGGCGCGCGTTGCTTGTCATTGCGCTCGCCGCGCCGCAGCCGGGCGGCTTCGGCGTAGCGGCCGTCGCCGGCGGTCGGCAGTTGCCAGATGAATTCGGTGGTCATGCATGTTCTCCTGTGGATGTTGGCCCTCCACCACAGGTCGCATTAAACATGCCAGCCTAAAACGCGGTCGCGGCGGCCTTTTGATGCTGGTTGCACAGCATTCGCCGCCCTCTCTGTTGATTGCGCAACAGCGGCTGTTGCGCCAGCTACAGCGGCGGGTCTTATGCCAAATACACATATGCTAGCGTGGCATGATTCGTTCCCGTCGCGCCGCCGGGCGGGCTATATTCACTGGCATGGAACTTCTCGCACACAATTTCTCGGCCGAGTTTGCACGCAGCGCCAACCTCGCCAAAGGCGACCAGGACGCGGCCAAACCGTTGATCGCTTTCCGCGACGCCGAGCAATTGAGCCTGATGATCCGGGCCACCGCGTTCGTCTTCGCCGACCCGCACAGCCGCGCGCTGCATGATGTGATTGAGCGGGTCGCGCCCAGCGAGGCGACGGTGCTGATCACCGGCGAGACCGGCACCGGCAAGGAGTTGGTGGCGCGCCACGTGCACGGCCTGAGCCAGCGCCGCGACAAGGGCTTCATCGCCATCAACTGCGGCGCGTTTTCCGAGACGCTGATCGAGAGCGAGTTGTTCGGCTACGAGCGCGGCGCTTACACCGGCGCGCTGCAAGGCAAGGCCGGCTGGTTCGAGACCGCCAACGGCGGCACCTTGTTCCTCGACGAGATCGGGGATTTGCCGTTGGCGATGCAGGTCAAGCTGCTGCGCGTGCTGCAGGAACGCGAGGTGGTGCGGCTGGGCGCGCGCAAGCCGGTGCCGATCGATGTGCGCTTGATCGCCGCCACCAACATCGATTTGTCGGCGGCGGTGCGGGCCGGGCGCTTCCGCGAGGATCTTTACTACCGTCTGCAAGTGATCGCGTTGCCGGTGATGCCGTTGCGGGAACGCAGCGGCGATGTGCTGCCGTTGGCGCATCACTTCCTCGCCACCTACGCGCGCCGCTTGCAGGTCGACGATGCGCGCCTGACGCCGGACGCGGAACGCGCGCTGCTGTCGTATCCATGGCCGGGCAATATCCGCGAGCTGGAAAACGTCATGCACCGCGCCGTGCTGCTGTCCTGCGCCGGCCTGGTGACGCCGGCGGAGCTGAGCCTGTCGGGCTGGCATAGCGCGCCGCCTTCGCCCGACACGGCGGCGGCGCCGGCTCCGGCTCCGGCCGCACCCGCGCAGACCGTGGCGACGATCGCGCCGCCCGCCGTCGCCGATGCCGCCGCCGCCTTCCACGCCGCCTGGCAAGCGCTGCTCGCCTCCGGCCAGACCATCGAATTCGAGGCGCTGCAACAGGAGCTGGTGCTGGCCGCGTGGGAAAGCTGCCAGCGCAACCAGGTCCGCGCCGCCAAGCACCTGAACATCAGCCGCAACATCCTGCGCACCTACCTGAAGAAGGCGGAAGCCATCGTCTGAGCGGGGCGCACAACCATCCCAACCCGCATGAAGGAGTAAGCCTTGTCGACCACCCTCAACGACGCCGCGCTGGACCAGCTGTTCCGCAACGCCCGCACCTACAACCGCTTCCTGCCGCAAGCCGTCGACGACGCCACCATCGCCACGCTGTACGACCTGCTGAAGTGGGGTCCGACCGCGTTCAACGCGCAACCGGCCCGCTACATCGTGCTGCGCACGCCGGAAGCCAGGCAGCGGCTGGCGCCGGCGCTCTCCTCCAACAACCGCGAGAAGACCATCGCCGCGCCGGTCACCGTCATCGTCGCGCACGACAAGCGCTTCTTCGACCAGCTGCCGCAGCAGTTCCCCGCCTATGACGCCAAGCCGCTGTTCGAAGCCAACCCGGCGCTGGTGGAAACCACCGCCGCGCGCAACAGCGCGCTGCAAGGCGCCTACCTGATCCTGGCCGCGCGCGCGCTCGGTCTGGACGCCGGCCCGATGTCGGGCTTCGACGCCGCCACCGTCAACCAGGAATTCTTCCCGGACGAACGGCACGCGGTCAACTTCATCGTCAACCTCGGCTACGGCGACCCGGCCACGCTGTTCGCGCGCAGCCCGCGCCTGTCGTTCGACCAGGCGGTCACCCTGTTGTAATCCGCTGCGCGCTGCGCAACAGCAAACCGCCCCGCTGCTGCGCAACGCACAGGCGGCGCGGCATTTGTGTCGCCGCCGCAGCAGAACCCGTGTTTTTCTCCCGGCATGCATGTTGCTGAAACATATCTGCTTCATACAACACACAGGAAGAAGAACAATGCACAAGCAACCCAGAATCAAGAATCGCCAACTGCTGTCGGCGCTGAGCGCCATCGGCTTCGCCTGCTACGGCCAGGTGCACGCCGCCGACGCGATCGACAACGCCGAAAATCCGGCCGCGCTGCAAACCGTCACCGTCACCGCGCAGAAACGCGCCGAGCTCGCGCGCGACGTGCCGGCGGCCGTGTCCGCGTTCAGCGGCAAGGACTTGCGCGAAGGTGGCGGCAACCTGTCGGCGGGCGCCGTGATGGACCTGGTGCCCAACGCCTCCGGCCCGACCAACGACGGCCACGTCCGCACCCGCTGGTGGATACGCGGCATCGGCAGCGGCGATCAGTCGAGCAACCTGGTGTCGCCGGTCAGCTTCTACATCGACGAGGTGTACCTGAACTCGCCGCTGCTGAGCGGCGTGCCGCCGTTCGACGTGCGCCAGGTCGAAGTGCTGCGCGGCCCGCAAGGCACGCTGTGGGGCAAGAACACCACCGGCGGCGCGGTCAGCTTCACCACCAACAAGCCCAGCTTCAAGCCGGAAGGCTATCTGAAGGCCGAAGTCGGCAACCATGATTCGCACATCGTCGAAGCGGCCGCCGGCGGCGCGCTCAAGGAAGACGTGCTGGCCGGCCGCATCTCGCTGTACAGCGACAGCAGCAACGGCTACGCCCGCAACACCTTCCAGAACAAGGCGGTGGGCAAGAAGGAGGAGGACAATCTGCTGCGGCTGCAACTGCTGGCCAATCTCGGCCCCGACCTGCAAGCGCTGCTCAGCTTCCACGCCCGCGACTACCACGGCAGCGGCGACGCGCTGCAAGGCCTGGGCCTGGGCGCCGGCGGCACCAACCTGTACGGCTACGTGCTGCCGCCGCTGGGCACCGCCGACATCGCCACCAACGCGCCCGGCAACGATCGGCTGCGCAACCAGGGCGCGGCGTTGACGCTGCGCTGGAGCCTGGGCCGCAACGAACTGACCTCGATCAGTTCCTTCGAGCGGGTGGAACGCCTCATCAACAGCGACGGCGACGCCACGCCGCTGGAAATCAGCCGCAGCCACGCCGAGATCACGGCGCGCCAGGCGGCGCAGGAGCTGCGGCTGGCGTCGCCGCGCAGCGACCAGCTGAACTGGATCGCCGGCCTGCACTATTTCAAGGAGACGCTGGACAACGACAGCGCCGCCGGCGCCCTGCCCGGCGCGCAAACCATCAAGACGCCGACCGGCACCATCCCGTTCACCTACAACAATACGCGGCTGCACCAGGACACCAGCAGCTACGCGCTGTTCGGCAGCGCCACCTACAACTTCAGCGAGCGCTTCAACCTGACCGGCGGCCTGCGCTGGACTTCGGAGACCAAGGAGATCGCGCTGGACCGTGTCGCCAACAGCGGCGCGGCGGCCTACCGCAACACCGCCAGCTGGTGGCAGCGTTCGTCGGTGTCGTCGGCGCTTGCCACCACCGCCGCGCAGAACGACGAGCACACCTGGAAGGCCGCGACCTGGGACCTGACGCCGCAATACAAGTTCAACCAGGACGTCTCGGCCTACCTGCGCGCGGCCAAGGGCTTCCGGGGCGGCGGTTATAACGGCGGCGTCACCACCCAGTCCACCGTGGCCGTGGTCAGCCCGGAATACCTGACTTCCGGCGAGGCCGGCCTGCGCACCGCCTGGCTCGACAACCGCGTGACCGCCGACGTCACCGCCTTCTATTACGACTACAAGAACGTGCAGCTGAACCAGGTGGTCAGCACGCCGACCGGGCCGGTCTCGCGCCTGACCAACAGCGCCAAGGCCAAGGCGCACGGCGCCGAGTTCGAACTGGCGGCGCAATTGACGCAGGGCCTGCGCCTGAACGCGGCGGTCGGCCTGCTGCGCAGCGAATACACCGACTACGGCGCCTTCACCGGCAACGAATTCGGCCGCGCGCCGCACGTCAACGCGCTGCTCGGCGCGGAGTACCGCCAGGCGCTGGCCAACGGCGGCGAGGCACTGCTGTCGAGCAACTGGAACTACCGCAGCCGCTACTTCTTCGCCACCAACAACGAGACCGATCCCAACCAGCAGCAGCCCGCCTACACGGTCGGCAACCTGAAGCTGTCGTATCTGCCGCCGGGCAAGAAGGTGACGCTGACCGTCTATGTCAACAACCTCACCGACCGCTTCTACAAGACCAACGCCATCCCGTACGGCAACAACGTCATCGGCTATTCCAACAGCGATCCCCGCACCTTCGGCCTCAGCGCCGTCTACCGCTGGTAAGCCGGCAAAGGAACTCCACATGAAAATCAAACTCATCGCCGCCGCCTGCGCCCTGCTGGCGTTGCCGCCCGTCGCAAGCGCCGCATCGCCCGAGATCGAGCGCCTGATCGCGGCCGCCACGCCGGGCCTGATCGCCATCCGCCACGACATCCACCAGCATCCCGAGCTGGGCAACCGCGAAACCCGCACTTCGGCGCTGGTGGCCGAGCGCTTGCGCAAACTGGGGCTGGAGGTGCGCACCGGCATCGCCCGCACCGGCGTGGTCGCGGTGCTCAAGGGCGGCCTGCCCGGTCCGGTGATCGGCCTGCGCTCCGAGCTCGACGCCTTGCCCGTGACCGAACTGAGCGGCCTACCCTACGCCTCCACCGTCAAGACCGAGTACGACGGCAAGCAGGTCGGCGTCGGCCACGTTTGCGGGCACGACATCCACATCGCCATCCTGCTCGGCGTGGCCGAGGTGCTGGCGGCCGACCGCGGGCATCTGCGCGGCACGGTCAAGTTCATCTTCCAGCCGGCCGAGGAAGGCGCGCCGGAGGGCGAGGAAGGCGGCGCCGCGCTGATGATCAAGGAAGGAGTGCTGCAGGCGCCGACCCCGGAAGTGTTCTTCTCCACCCACGTCGGCGCCGGCAAGGCGGGCGCGATCTCGGTCAGCCGCGACCGCACCACGGCGGCGGCGGACGTGTTCGTCGCGCGCGTGATCGGCAAATCCACCCATGCCGCGATGCCGTGGCGCGGCGTCGATCCGGTGCCGCCGACGGCGCTGGCGATCCTGGCGCTGCAGACCATCCCGAGCCGCCAGTCCGATTTGTCGTTGCCGCCGCCGGTGATCTCGATCGGCAAGATCGAAGGCGGTGTGCGGCAGAACATCATCCCGGGCGAAGTCCGGCTGGAGGGCACCATCCGCAGCGTGACCAAGGCGCAGCGCGACGATGTGGTGGCGCGGCTGGAGCGCACCTTCAAGGACACGGCGGAAAGCGCCGGCGCCAGCGCCGACTTCAAGCTGGTCGGCGCCGGCTATCCGGCCGGCTTCAACAACGCGGCGCTGGTGGACCGGCTGCTGCCGGTGCTGCGCGCGGCGTCCACCAGCGGCGAGGTGCGGATCGCGTCGGGCGTGTACGCGGCGGACGACATGGCGGAATTCAGCACCCGCATCCCGAGCGTGGGCTTCGGCCTGGGCGCCACGCCGGACGGCGTCGATCCGCGCACGGCGGCGTCCAACCACTCGCCGTATTTCGTGGCCGACGACAGCGTCATCGCGGTCGGGGTGCGCGCCTTCACCGAGCTGATCGCCGCCTACGGCGAGCCAGTCCGGACATAGGCGACCCGGCGACCGCGCCGCACCGCATCGGCCAGGCAGCAACAATTCACACCGATTCGCGGCGATTTACTCGCCGGCGCGGCGCCGGCCGCCGATCATGGCGCGTTCACCTTCGTCACCCACCAGGAGCGTTCCATGTCAGCACAAATTCACGTCGCGGTCATCTACCACAGCGGCTACGGCCACACCGCCAAGCAGGCCGAAGCGGTAGCGGCCGGCGCCGCCTCCGCGCCCAACACCGTCAGCACGCTGATCGCGGTGGCCGACATCGACCAGCACTGGGAGGCGCTGGAAGGCTACGACGCCATCATCTTCGGCGCGCCGACCTACATGGGCAGCGCCTCGGCGCAGTTCAAGGCCTTCATGGACGCCACCTCGCGCACCGTGTTCGCCAAGGGCTCGGTATGGAAGGACAAGATCGCGGCCGGCTTCACCAATTCCGCCTCGCGCTCCGGCGACAAGCTCAACACCCTGCAGCAGATGGCGATCTTCGCGGCCCAGCACGGCATGCACTGGGTCAACCTGGGCCTGCCGCCCGGCCACAACGCCTCGACCACCACCGAAGACGCGCTGAATCGCCACACCTACTTCCTCGGCGCCGGCGCCCAGAGCGACGCCGACACCGGCCCCGACCAGGGCGCCACCGAATCCGACCTGAAGACCTCGGCCCACCTCGGCCGGCGCGTGGCCACGGTGGCGCTGGAACTGTCCACCGGCCGTCAGGCGCTGCGATCCAGGGACTGAATTTGTCCGCAGGTCGTGTTACGGCTTTGATATAGAATGATAAAAACAACAAAAGTTCTCCACCATGGCGGTAACACGGCTCGGCAAGCGCGATATTTTCCGATGGCAGACGTGCCGGCTGCTGCTTTCGTGCCTGGTGTTTCTGGCGCCGGCCGCGCGCGCCGCCACGCCCATCGACCGCCACCACGCCGCATGGACCGCGCGCGACGGCGCGCCGACGATGGTCATGACCATGGCGCAAACCAGCGACGGCTGGCTGTGGCTGGGCGGCCCCAACGGCCTGTTCCGCTTCGACGGCGCGCGCTTCGAACGCTACGCCGATCCGGCCGCCCCGCTGCCGGCCAACAGCGTCAGCATCCTCAGCGCCCAGGCCGACGGCGATCTATGGATAGGCTACCGCTTCGGCGGCGCCAGCAGGCTGACGCATGGCCGGCTGCGCAACTACGATGAGCGCGACGGCCTGCCGAAAAACACCGGCCTGTGGGGCATCCAGCCGGACGCCGGCGGCCGCATGTGGGCCGCCACCGCGATCGGCATGTACCAGCTCGACGGCGAGCGCTGGCATGCCGCCGGCGCCGCCTGGTCGCTGCCCGCCGGAAAATACGAGACGCTGATGCGCGACCGCCATGGCGTGCTGTGGGCGCAGGGCGAGTCGGGGGTCTACACGCTGGCCCCGGGCGCCGCGCGCTTCGCCAGATTGCCGGTGGATAGCGGCGTCGGCGTGCCGATCCAGGTGGTCGACGGCAGCGTCTGGAGCTGGGACGCGCTGCACAACCGCCTGAACCGCCTGAGCGCGCCGGAGCACGGCGTCCGGCCGCGCGCGTGGAAGCTGCACGGCGAAGTCAACACGCTGCTGTTCGACCGCGCCGGCGAGCTGTGGGTCGGCCGCCGCGACGGCGTCGAATACCACACCGCGCAGGGCGTGGCCCGCACCGGGCCGCCGCAAGGCTTGAGCGGCGGCGCGGTCGGCGCGCTGCTGGAAGACCGCGAGGGCGATATCTGGGCCAGCACCGCCACCGGCATCGACCGCTTCCGCCGCCAGCGCGTCTCCAAGGTGTCGATGCCGGACAATCCCGGCGAACAGACCCTGGTCGCCGACGACGACGGCGGGGTCTGGGCCGGACGCTTCCACGTGTCCCGTCCCGGCCATGGCGCGCCGCCGCTGAAGGCGCTGTGGCCGCGCTCGCCGGTGGCGTTGGACAATCCGGTCAACTACGCCTACCGCGACCGCGCCGGCGTGTTGTGGAGCGGCGCCTACAACGGCCTGTGGCGCACCGATGGCGCCGGCAGCGCGCGGGTGCCGCTGCCGGACGGCGTCGGCGGCGGCACCCAGTTCAACGCCATCGTGATGGACCGCGCCGGCGGGCTGTGGGCAAGCATCGCCTCGCGCGGCCTGTTCCGGCTGGGACCGGACGGCGCGTGGCAGAAACAGGACGGCCGGGGCGGCCTGCCGGACGAGGCCGCGCGCAGCATGGCGGTGTCGGACGGGCAGGAACTGTGGATCGGTTATCAGCGCGGCCGCCTGATGCGGCAAAGCGCCGACGGCTGGCGCGGCTACGGGCCGGCCGAAGGGGTGCGGCTCGGCGTGGTGATGGCGCTGCTGCCCGCCGGCGGCCGGGTCTGGGCCGGCGGCGAGAACGGCCTGGCGCTGCTGCGCGGCGAGCGCTTCAGCGCCGTCACCGGCGGCGACGGCCAGGCCTTCGAGGGCATCACCAGCATCGTCGAACTGGACAACGGCGATTTGTGGCTGAACGCGGTCTCCGGCCTGTTCCGCATCGCCGCCGCCGAAGTCGCCAAACTGACGGCGGCGGCCGACTACCGGGTGCGCTACGAGCGCCTCGACGGCCTGGACGGTCTGGACGGCACGGCGCCGCTGCTGCTGCCGGCGCCGTCGCTGGCGCGCGCCGCCGACGGCCAGTTGTGGGTCACCACCACCACCGGCGTGTTCCGCTTCGATCCGGCGGCGCGCAACGCGCCGCAGCCGGCGCCGCCGGTGCAGATCCGCAAGATCGGCCCGCCCGGGCAAGCCCGGCCGGCGCTGGCCGGCATGCGGCTGGCGCCCGGCACCACCACGCTGCAACTGGACTACACCGCCGTCGCGCTGGCGATGCCGGAGCGGATCCGCTTCCGCTACCGCCTCGACGGCGTCGATGCGCAATGGCAGGAGGCGGGACGGCGCCGCGCCGCCTACTACAACAACCTGGGCGCGGGCGACTACCGTTTCCGCGTACAAGCCTCCAACGAGGATGGCGACTGGCCCGCCGAAGCCGGCACGCTGGACTTCAGCATCGCCCCCACCGTGGTCCAGACCTGGTGGTTCAGGGGCGTGTGCGCGCTGGCGGCGCTGGCGATCTGCTGGGCCGCCTACCGGCTGCGGCTGCGGCGGCTGATCGCGCAGCTGGCCGGGCGGATGGAGGAACGCGTCAACGAGCGCGAACGCATCGCGCGCGAGCTGCACGACACGCTGCTGCAATCGATCCAGGGCTTGATTCTGCGCGTGCACGCCGCCGCGACCCGGCTGCCCGAGCCGGAACCGGCGCGGGCGCTGATCGAACAGGCCCTGGAGCACGCCGACGACGTGCTGCATGAAGGCCGCGACCGCGTGCGCGGCCTGCGCAACCACGACGCCGACGAGCAGACCCTGGCCGCGGCGCTGACCGAAGCGGCGGCCCACCTGCGCGCCACGGCGGAGGCGCCGCTGCTGTCCCTGGTAGTGGCCGGCCCCGTGCATGCGCTGCATCCGGCGATCCAGCAGGAGATCCTGTCCATCGCCTGCGAGGCCATCGCCAACGCCTACCGGCACGCCGGCGCCAGCGCGATCAATGCGCAGCTGCGCTATGGCGCGCGCGAGCTGCGCGTGATCATCCGCGACAACGGGGTCGGCATTCCGCCGGCGGTGCTGGCCACCGGCGGCCGCCGCGACCACTGGGGCATGCCGGGCATGCGCGAGCGGGCACGGCGCATCAAGGCCAAGCTGACCGTGTGCGGCGCGGCGGGCGGCGGCACCGAATGGCTGCTGGTGCTGCCTGGCGCGATCGCCTATCGGGCGGGGCCGCGCCGGTCCTGGCTGCGGCGGGCGGCGCCGGCCTGACGCGGCGGTTCGTACCAACTTTCCAGCGCAACCCTTCGATGGATTCGCACGAGTTTGCGCGCCCGGCACGGGGCCACGGGCGTGGCCGCTTTCCGATGATGCAATGTTGTCGCTTTCGCCCGAATTCCGGCCGAGGGGGCGTGCTAGCCTGATCTCACTGTCTGCCCACTAAACCTGAGGAGAATGAGATGTCGATACTGAATAAGCTGAACATTGGAAAACGTTTGCTGCTGGGTTTCGCGCTGATTCTGCTGTGCGCGCTGATCGCGGTCGGCGCTTCGCTGTCGCGTCTCGGCGCCGTGGCGGACGCCAGCCGCGAACTGCTTGAGGAGCCGCTGGCCACCGAACGCCTGGTCAGCGACTGGTATCGCGTCATCTATGCCGGCATCCGCCGCAACCTGGCCATCATCAAGAACAGCGACGGCACGCTGGCCGAATTCTTCGCCGAGGAGGTCGCCGCCTCGACGCGCGAATCGCAGGCGCTGCAAAAGCAGATCGAGCAGCACATCGATACGCCGCGTGAAAAAGTCTTGTGGCAGGAATTGCTGGAAATGCGCAAGAACTATGTCGGCGTGCGCGACCAGGCCATCCTGCTCAAGCGCCAGGGCAAGACCGAAGAATCTGCGGCCTTGTTCGACGCGCGCTTCGCGCCGCTCGCCCTCGCCTACGGCAACAAGCTGCAGGAGCTGCAACAGGAGGAGCGCGACCACATCACCGAGATGGCGGCCGGCATCCAGCAGATCTACGCCAGCAGCCGCCAGCTGATGGCGCTGCTGACCGGCTTGATGGTGACCTTCGTCATCGTTTGCGCCTGGCTGATCTCGGTTTCGATCACCCGTCCATTGAGCCAGGCGGTGCAGCTGGCGCGGCGCGTCGCCGAGGGCGATCTGAGCGCGGTGATCCGCAGCGAGCACCGCGACGAGACCGGCCAGTTGCTCAGCGCGCTCGGCGACATGAACGCCAAGCTGGCGGCGCTGGTCAGCGGCGTGCGCACCAGTTCCGATTCGATCGGCGTCGCCTCGCGCGAGATCGCCAGCGGCAATGCGGATCTGTCGGCGCGTACCGAAAGCCAGGCCAGCGCGCTGGAGCAGACCGCCAGTTCGATGGAGGAGCTGACCAGCACCGTGCGGCAGAATGCGGAGCATGCGCGTCAGGCCAATGCGCTGGTGCTGGCGGCCAGCGACGTCGCCGGTCGCAGCGGCGCGGCGGTGCAGGATGTGGTGCAGCGCATGAGCGGGATCCTGGGCAGTTCGCACAAAATTGAAGAGATCATCGGGGTTATCGATGCCATCGCTTTCCAGACCAATATCCTGGCCTTGAACGCGGCGGTGGAGGCGGCGCGGGCCGGCGAGCAGGGGCGCGGGTTCGCGGTGGTCGCGACCGAGGTGCGCAACCTGGCGCACCGCAGCGCGGCGGCGGCCAAGGAGATCAAGGGGCTGATCACCGAGTCGGTGGCGCAGGTGGAGCAAGGCAGCAGGCTCGCCGACCGCGCCGGCCTGACCATGCGGGAGGTGGTCGACAGCGTGCAGCAGGTGACGCTGATCATGAACGACATCGCCGCGGCCAGCCGCGAGCAAAGCGATGGCATCGACCAGATCAACACGGCGGTGCTGGAGATGGACCATATGACCCAGCAGAACGCGGCGCTGGTCGAGGAAGCGGCGGCGGCGGCCGAGAGCATGAAGGATCAGGCGATGTCGCTGGTGGCGGCGGTCAGCATCTTCAAGCTGGCGCCCGCCGCGCCGGCATCGCCCGCGTCGCGCCGCGCTCCGGCGGCCGCGCCCCGCCAAGCGGCCCAGACCTTCCACGCGGTGCGCGACGTGCCGGCGGCGGCGGCGCACCGGCTGCCTGGCGTGCAACACGGCGTCGCAGCGGCCTGATGCCATGCGCCCCCCACGCATCCCGCTGGCCGCGCTCGCCCTGGCCACCCTCGCCGGCGCGACAACCGATGGAGCCCCCGCCGGCGCAGCCATCGCCCCCCTCGCCGCGGCAAGCGCCACGGTGGCGGCTGGCCGCGCCGCCTGGGCCGTTGCGGCGCCGCGCCACGTGACAAGCGCCACGGTGACGGCGGCTGGCGACGGCGCCTGGGCCGTTGCGGCGCCGCGCCACGTGACAAGCGCCACAGTGACGGCGGCTGGCCGCGACGCCTGGGCCGTTGCGGCGCCGCGCCACGTGGCAAGCGCCTCGGTGACGGCGGCTGGCGGCGGCGCCTGGGCTGCGGCGGCGCCGCGCCACGTCTACGTGCACAACGTGGCGCCGTTCGCCTTCAACGAAGATGGCGCGTACCGGGGCCTGTTGTACGACATGCTGACCGAACTCGGCCGGCGCACCGGCAACGCCGGCGCGGTCAATCCGGTGCCGCTGCGCCGCGCCCAAGCGATGCTGCAAAGCGAACCCGGCGCGATGGCCACCCTCGCCCGCTTCCCCAAAATCGAACACGACTACCGCTGGCTGTGCAAGCTGGCCGACGACAAAGTCCTGCTGCTGGCCCGCACCGGCAGCGGCGTCGACATCTCGTCGGCCGAGGCGGCCCGGAACCTGCGCGTCGGCGTCCTGCTGGGCGGCCCCGGCGAAGCGCTGGCGCGGCGCCTCGGCTTCACCCGCATCGAAACGGTCAGCCTGTCGCAGAACAACGCCCGCAAGCTGGCCGCCGGCCGCATCGACGCCTGGCTCACCACCTGGAACATCGGCCGCTTCGAACAGCTGCGCACCGGCGGCCGGCTGGACGCGCTGCGCAGCGGCGCGGTGCTGAAGACGGCGGAACAATACCTGGCCGCGCCGCTCGGCATGGACGACCGCACCGCCGCACGCTGGCAGGCCGCCTGCGCGGCGATGCGCCAGGACGGCACCCACGAACGCATCGCCCGCCGCTACGGCCTCGCCAATTCAGTCGATCACACAGACGTCGCGGCCGTCAAGCAGCGCCGACGCCAGCTTCCCGTCGCGCAGACGCTCAAGCCACCAGCTCAACGCGCGCCCCTCGCGGTCGCCGCGCCAGGCCACGTACAGGACGTTGGGCTCGCGCGGATCGACGGTCTGCTTCTCGACCAGATCGCCACGCTGCAATAAGGTGGCCACCCGCTTGCGCGGCACCCAGCCCACGCCCAGTCCCAGACACTGCGCATGGATCTTGGCGCGCATGCCCGGCACCGCCAGCGTGCGCTGGCCATTCAGCATGCCGTATCCCCGCCCCTGCGTCTCGCGCGACGAATCGGCCACCACCACCGCGCGGTGCGCCTGGATCGCATCGCGCGCCAGCGGCCCCTGCACCCGCGCCAGCGCATGGCTGGGCGCGACCGCGAACACCCAGTCCATCCGCCCCAGCTCGAACCAGCGCAGGTCGGACATGCCGGGCGGCTCGTTGGTCGCGCCGATGATGACGCTGGCGCGGCCGTCGCGCAAGGCTTCCCAGTTCCCGCCCAGCACCTCGGTGGTGAAGCGCAGGTCGACGCCCGATTGCAGGCGGTCGAAATCGGCGATCAGCGGCGACAGCAGCTCGAAGTCGAAGATCTCGTCGCTGACGATCCACAAGCGCTCTTCCCAGCCGCTGGCGATCTGCTTGACCCGCTGCGTGATGCGGCACGCCTCCTGCCGCACCCGCGCCCCCTCGTCGGCCAGCAGGCAGCCGGCCGGCGTCAGCTCCAGCCGATAGCGGCGGCGGTCGAACAACAGCGCGTCGAAGCGCTCCTCCAGCTGGCGCGCGGCGTAGGAAATCGTCGACGGCGCCTTGCCCAGCTTGGCGGCGGCGCGCGACAGGCTGCCGCATTTGCGGATGGCGTCTATCAGTGCGAGCTCTTCTTCGGACAGCATGGCGGACCTTTCGACTAGGGCGACGGCTCATTGTAGCAAGCCGGCGCGGCGGCGACGGCCTTGAACAGACGCTCCAGCGACGCCTCGGTCTCGCGCCGCAGCTTGGCCTGGTCGACGCCGCGCAGCTTGCCGCCGCGCTTGCGCACCCGGCCGGCCACGATCACGGTATCGACGTCGCCGCGTTCGGCCGCGTGCAGCACCGCGCCAGCCGCGCTGTGCGCCCCCATCAGGTGCAGCCGTCCGGCGTTCAGCAGAATCAGGTCGGCCTGCTTGCCCGGCGTCAGGCTGCCGGTGCGCTGCGCCAGGCCGGCGCAACGGGCCCCGTCCAGCGTCGCCGAGCGCAGGACCTGGCGCACGTCCACCGGCGCCGGCGCATGCGATGCGCCCTGATGCCGCGCCGCCTGCGCCATCGCCCGCTGCACGAAGAAGGTGACCCGCATTTCGGTGAACATGTCGCCGCCGTACGCGGCCTCGGTGCCGGTGCCGAGGCCCGGCCTGAAGCCGTGCTCCAGCGCCGCCTGGTAGGCCGACACGCCGCCCTCCAGCGCGTACTGCGCATCCGCGCGCGACGCCGCCGTCACCCGCACGCCGGCCGCGCCCAGCATGCGCCATCCCGCTTCCGGAATGCTGGTGCAGTGGTTCATGATGTTGTCCGGCCCCAGCGGACAGGTCGCCTCCCAGCGCCGCATCATCGGCGCCATCACGCCCAGCAATTCGCTCAGGATCGGCAAGCCCAGCCGACGCGCCAGCGCCCAATTGGCCTGGTCGGGCTGCGAGTACATGCCCAGCGTCAGCAGCTGCCGCTCGCTGGCGAAGCGCACCGCCTTCAGGCGTTCCAGGTCGCGCGGCCATTGCTGCTGCCACGGCCCGGCCAGCGGCCGCCCCGGCATGAACAGCACGCGCAGGCCGGCAGCCTGATAGGCGTCGACGGCGGCGTCGGTGTGGGCCGCGCTGCGCGCGTTGTCGCACGGGTCGATGATGGTGGTGATGCCGGCGTCGAGACAGCTGACGGCGGTCAGATAGCAGCCCGCGTAGATGTCCTCCGGACGGCAGTGCGGCGCCAGCGAAAAGTGCACCGTGTTCAGGTACTCGTCCAGCGTCGCCACGTCCGGCATCAGCATCCGCAGCCCGCCTTGCCAGCCGGGCCGGTGCGCGTCCACCAGGCCCGGCATGGCGAGCATGCCGGTGGCGTCGATCCGCACCGCGTCCGCCACCTCCATGCCGGCGCCGACCGCGACGATCACTTCGCCGTCGATCAGGATGTCGCCGGCGTTCAGGTCGCCGATCGCCGGATCCTGGCTCAATACGGTCGCGCCCTTGATCAGGAGACGCCGGCGTGACGGTTGCAACGGCATGCCCACTCCTTTTCGCGCTGTGACTGGATGTCACTCACAGTAAGCAACTGGCCGGCGACGGGCGAGTGAATAAGTGTGAATTCCTGCGAATCGCGCGTTATACGCCGAGGATGCCGCGGTTGATCGCGATCATCACCGCGTGGGTGCGGTCGTTGGCCGAGAGCTTCGACAGGATGCTTTTCATGTGGCCCTTGATCGTATCCTCGGTCACGCCGAGCAGCAAGGCCGCGCGCCGGTTCGAGTTGCCGTTGGCGATCAGTCCCAGCACCTCGATCTCGCGCGCGCTGAGCGCGTCGCCCGGATGGTGGTGCGCCGCCAGTTGCAGCGCCACTTCCACCGCCATGTGGCGGCCGCCGCCGTGCACCGTGGCCAGGCAGTTGAACAATTCCGCGCGCGCGGTATTTTTCAGCAGGTAGGACACCGCGCCCAGCCGCAGCGCGCGCGCCACGTGCGCATCGCCGCCGTAGGTGGTCAGGGCGACGATGCGCGCCTGCCGATGAAACTCCAGGATGGCGGTGATGGCCTCGGTGCCGCTCATCACCGGCATCTGCAGGTCCATCAAGACGACGTCGGGCCGGTGCTGCTTGTAGAGCTCGACCGCCTCGCGGCCGTTCGCCGCCTCGGCGACCAGCGCCAGCCCCGGGTTGCAGGCGAATACGGCGGCCAGTCCCTCCCGCATCAACGGGTGGTCGTCGGCGATCAGCACGCGTATGGGCGACGCCAGGCATTCGGCCATCTCAGCTCCTCAATCGTTTGGTCCTAGGCGCGCTACTCTTTCGAGTATAGGCGTTCGCGCGGTGAAGAATTAGCCTTTGTACATGGAATCTCCGAATATATCCGCAACCAATCTCCCTCCGCAAGAGGCGCCGCTGGCGTTCGGCCCGTTTCAACTGTATGCGGCGCGCAAGCTGTTGTTAAACCAGGGTGAGCCGGTGCGCCTGGGCGGCCGCGCCATCGATCTGCTGCTGGCACTGGTCCGCCGGCCGGGACAACTGCTGAGCCAGCGCGAACTGGTGGCGCAGGTCTGGCCCAACACCATCGTCGAGGACAGCAGCCTGCGGGTGCATGTCGCCGCGCTGCGGCGCGCCCTGCGCGATGGCGCCGAAGGGCGCTGCTACATCAACAATGTGCCGGGACGCGGCTACAGTTTCGCGGCCTGCGTCGAGACGCGCGACCGGCCAGCGCCGCAGCCGGCAGCGGCGGGACGCCGGGTCCGGCTCAGCAGCGTCTTCGGCCAAGCGCACGATCTGGAATGCATCGCCGAGCGCCTGCGCGCGCAGCGCCTGGTCAGCATCGTCGGCCCCGGCGGCGTGGGCAAGACCACGCTCGCGGCGGCGGCGGCGACGCAGGCGCATGAGCATTTTGCGGGCGGCGTTTTCCATCTCGACCTCGGCGCCATCGCGCACGGCCAGCCGCTGGCGCAGGAGATCGCGCGCGTGATGCCGGACGGCGGCGTGACGCGCCCGGCCCTGCTCGTGCTCGACAATTGCGAACATTTGATCGCGCCCGCCGCCGCCGCCGCCGAGCGGCTGCTGTCCGCCATGCCCGGCCTGAGCATCCTGGCGACCAGCCGCGAGCCGTTGCTGGTCGACGGCGAATACGTGCGCCGCATCGCGCCGCTGGCGACGCCTCCCGCGCATGGCGCCGCGCCGTCGAATCCCAATGCGTTTCCGGCGCTGCAGCTGTTCCTCGACCGCGCCGGCAAAGCCGGCGACGCCTTCGAGCTTGACGGCCCCAACCTGCAACTGGCCGCCGACATCTGCCGCCGTCTGGACGGGCTGCCGCTGGCGTTGGAGATCGCGGCGGCCAGCGTCCCCGCGCTGGGCCTGAAAGGATTGTCGGACCAGCTCGGCCGCCAGCAGCTGTCGCTGGTCGCGGCGCGGCGCCACGGGCCCGCCAACCAGGCGACGCTGTTCGCCTGCCACGACTGGAGCTACGCGCTGCTGCCGGCCGACGAGCAACTGCTGTTCCGGCGTCTGGCCGCGTTCGCGCCCGGCTTTTCGCTGGACGCCGCGTGCGCGATCGCCAACGACATCGGCATGACCGCCGCGCAATTGACCCGAGCGTTGATGGCCCTGGTGTCGAAGTCGATGCTGATGGCGGACTTCCATGCCGCCGGCACCGTCTACCGGCTGTTGAACACGGCGCGCGCCTACGCGGTCGAACATCTTCACCACCACACAGCAAGACCATTATCTTTAGGAGAAACCCATGTCTTCCATGTATAACGCTTTCCGCCGCTTCGGCCTGCCCTGGGCCGCCGCCTCCCTGCTGACGCTGGCCGGCGCCGCGCAGGCCGCCGCGCCGATCGATGTCAAAGTCGACGGCTTCACCGACAAATACGCCCAGGTCAACGGCGTGCGGCTGCACTACAAGGTCGGCGGCAAAGGCACGCCGGTGGTGCTGCTGCACGGCTACGGCCAGACCGGCCACATGTGGATTCCGGCGATGCGCGAACTGGTCAAGAACCATACCGTGATCGTGCCGGACCTGCGCGGCGCCGGCGGTTCCGAGAAGGCCGCCAGCGGCTACGACAAGAAGACGCTGGCGGTCGATATCCACGAGCTGGTCAAGACCATCAGCAGCGAGCCGGCCGCCGTGGTCGGTCACGACATCGGCATGATGGTGGCCTACGGCTACGCCGCGCAGTTCCCGGCCGACACCAGCAAGCTGGTGGTGATGGACGCCTTCGTGCCCGGCGTCGGCGACTGGCGCAACGCCTTCCCGCGCGCCGCCGTGTGGCACTTCTACTTCTACGGCGAGACCCCGCTGGCATTGGTGAAGGGACGCGAGCGCATCTACTTCGAACACTTCTGGAATGACTTCTCCGCCGACCAGGGCAAGTCGATCAAGGAGGCCGACCGCAAGCTGTACACCGCGGCCTATGCGCAACCGGGCGGCATGCGCGCCGGCTTCGCCTACTTCAGCGATTTCGAGCGCGACGCCGCCGACTTCGGCCCGATGAGCCAGACCAAGCTGACCATGCCGGTGCTCAGCATCGCCGGCGAAAAATCCGCCGGCGCCTTCCTCGGCACCCAGGCGCAGATGTACGCCAGCAATGTGCAGAGCGTCATCATCAAGGGCTCGGGCCATTGGCTGATCGACGAAGCGCCGGAACAGGTGGTGCCAGCGCTGGTTGCCTTCATCAACTAGTCACAGCGCTGGATAAAGTCTGGCTTATACCTTTGTATAGCTATACGCGGCGGGCAAGGTTGACGAGAATGACTCATCACATCAACCGGGAGCCCGCTCATGAACACCGCCTCTGTCGTCATCGCCGACATTCATCCGCTGATCCGGGCCGGCATGGCCGCCCTGATCGAGGCCGACGACGGCTTCACCCTGCTCGGCCAGGCCAGCGACAGCGCGCAAACGCTGGAGCTGTGCCGCCGCCTGCGACCCGACCTGGTGCTGATGGACCTGAACCTGCCCGGCTGCGACGGCATCGAGGCGATCAACCGCATCCGCGCCCAGCAGCCGTCGGCCAAGGTGGTCATCCTCAGCGGCCACGACGGCGAGGACGAGGTCGACCGCAGCATGCGCGCCGGCGCCGACGCCTACATGCTCAAGAGCGCACCGCTCGATACGCTGATGGCCGGCCTGCATACTGTGATGTCGGGGAAGAAGTACATGATGCCGGAGCTGGCGGTCAAGCTCGCCACCCGCATCCAGGGCAACCAGCTGACGCCGCGCGAGCGCGACATCCTCGGCCACCTGGCCACCGGCATGAGCAACAAGGTGATCGCGCGCGCCGCCGGCATCGGCGTCGGCACGGTCAAGTTCCACGTCAAGAGCATCATGTCCAAGCTTAACGTCTGCACCCGCACCGAGGCGGCGATGGTGGCGGCGCGGCGCGGCCTGGTTCAAATGGCTTGAACAATCCGATCGATTATTTGATGACGGCCTTGGCCGCCTCGTCGGCGGACAGGTACTTGGCCAGGATGCGTTTCAAGCTGCCGTCGGCCTTCATGCCCTGCACCACCTCGGCCCAGCCCCTGACTTGCGCCGGCGTGAAGTTCTTGCGCGACATCGCCAGGCAGCGCGTCGGCGGCGGATCGTTGGGGAACCAGTCGACCAGGCGCACCTGGTCGCGCATGCCGAGATCGGCCAGTTCCTTTTCGTACTGCGCGGGCGCCGCGAACATCGCCGCGAAACGCTTCGACTTCAGCATGCGGAACAAGGTCGGCAAGGTGGCGCCCAGCTCCAGCCGGCGCTCGCTTTCCATCTTCGCGAACCACTCGTCGCGGCCGCCGCCGTAGGTGACGCCGCGCACCACGCCGAAGCGCAGGCCGGTATCGCCGCTGAACGCCGCCAGGTTCACCTTGTCGAGCGGCACATCGCGATGCATCACGGTCACGAAGCGTTGCTGCATGTACGGCACGAACACCGCGTACTGCTCGCGCTTCGGATTGTTCAGCGCCGCCATCACGATATCGGTCTCGCCCGACTCCAGCCACACATAGGCGCGCGCCCTCGGCGGCGCGCTGGTCTCGATGGCGCAGCCGGTGCGGCGCTGCAACTCGTCGGCCACCTCGCGGTCGATGCCCTTGCCGTCGAAGTAAAACAAGCCCGCCTCATAGAACGAAATCCGCACCGGCTGCGGCGGACACAAGCCCGCCGCGCGCGCCTGCGGCGCCGCCAGCGCCAGCAGCAATATGGACCACGCTATCCGCATCGCACACCTCCCTATCTTTAGACCCGTGCAAGGGGCAAATGCTTGCTCTACCATCCATGCACCACCGACGGCCACCAAGGATATACCATGAATTTACTTAAAAAACTACTACTGGTAGGTGTACTGGCGGCATCATCCGCGCATGCCGCCGCACCGTTCGCGCGTAGCCAGGCGCCCGGCTATTACCGCATGATGCTGGGCGACTTCGAGATCTCCGCGCTGTCGGACGGCACCCACGCCTTCCCCATCGATACCGTGATGACCAACGTCACGCCGGCGCAGATCGGCAAGGACCTGGCCGAAGCCGACCTGCAAGCGCCGGTGCAAGGCTCGATCAACGCCTTCCTGGTCAACACCGGCGCCAAGCTGATCCTGATCGACACCGGCGCCGGCGCGCTGTACGGCGATTGCTGCGGCAAGCTGGTGGCCAATCTGCGCGCCGCCGGCTACCAGCCGGAACAGGTGGACGAGATCCTCATCACCCATCTGCACAAGGACCACGCCGGCGGCGTCGGCGCTTTCCCCAACGCGGTGCTGCGGCTGTCGCAGGCCGAGGCCGACTACTGGCTGACGCCCGCCAACAAAGCCAAGGCGCCCGATTTCCTGGCCAGCTTCTTCGACGCCGCCCAGGCCGCCGTCGCGCCCTACCAGGCCGCCGGCCGCTTCCAGCCCTACAAGGTCTATGGCGCGCTGGAGCCGGGCATCGAGGCCACGCGCGCGCCCGGCCACACGCCCGGCCACGCCAACTACCTGGTGCAAAGCCGTGGCCAGAAGTTGCTGGTGTGGGGCGACATCGTCCACGTCGCCGCGATCCAGCTGCCGCACCCGGCCGCCACCGTCAAGTACGACAGCAGCGAAGCCGACGCCCAGGCCAGCCGCGCCGCGCTGCTGAAGCTGGCGGCGGACCAGCAGCTGACCATCGCCGCCGCGCATATCGCCTTCCCCGGCCTCGGCCACATCCGCCGCGCGCGCGGGCAATACGAATGGCTGCCGCTTAACTACGATGGGGCACCCGCGCCTAAGCCCTAAGTCAAGACTAGCCTTTTGGCCGGGGTATTCCTGGCGTGCGCTGCTTACACTGGACGTTCCCACATCAAGGAGCATTTCATGGCAAACAACAACCTCACGGTCGACAGCGTCACCACCGAAGACGGCACGCGCATCCATTTCAAGGATTGGGGCAGCGGCCCGGCCGTGGTCTTCAGCCACGGCTGGCCTTTGCAGGGCGATGCCTGGGAAGACCAGATGATTTTCCTGGCCAGCAACGGCTACCGCGTGATCGCCCACGACCGGCGCGGTCACGGCCTGTCGAGCCAGCCCTGGGGCGGCAACGACATGGACACCTACGCCGACGACCTGGCCACGCTGCTGAACGCGCTTGACATCAAGGACGCCACGCTGGTCGGCCATTCGACCGGCGGCGGCGAAGTGGCGCGCTACATCGGCCGCCACGGTACGCAGCGCGTCGCCAAGGCGGTGCTGGTCGGCGCCGTGCCGCCGCAGATGGTGGTTTCGGCCAGCAATCCGAACGGCCTGCCGATGTCGGTGTTCGACGGCATCCGCAGCGCGGTGCTGGCCGACCGCTCGCAATTCTTCAAGGACTTGACCTTGCCCTTCTACGGCTACAACCGCGAGGGCGCCAAGATCTCCGAAGGCGTGCGCGATACCTTCTGGGCGCAAGGCATGCAGTGCGGCATCAAGAACGCCTATGACTGCATCAAGCAATTCTCGGAAGTGGACTTCACCGAAGACCTGAAGAAAATCGATGTGCCGACGCTGTTCGTGCACGGCTCGGACGACCAGATCGTGCCGATCGACGCCGCCGCCAAGGCCGCCGTCAAGCTGGTGCCGAACGCCACGCTGAAGATCTATGAAGGCGCGCCGCACGGCCTGCCGACCACGCACAAGGACAAGCTCAACGCCGACCTGCTGGAATTCCTGAAGTCCTGACCCGCACTACGTGAGAGGGGTCGGACCCAAAGGGGTCCGACCCCGCGGCGGATCGCCGTGCGGGGTACTAACCCTATTTGGTTAGCCGCCTCCTACACTTCCCTGTCTACCGCCAAACCGGCACATGGTCCACCATACGGGCATGCTGAGCATAACCCCGTTAGGAACCACCACCATGGACGCCATCACCATCCTGATCGCCGACGATCACCCACTGATCGTGGCGGGACTGCACTCCCTCATCGACGCCACCCCGGACTTCGCGCTGGCCGGCCACGCCGCCACCGGCCCGGAGGCGATCGAACTGTACCAACGCCTGCGTCCCAGCGTCGTCATCATCGACCTGGGCGGCATCGACGCCATCGAACGCATGCGACGCTTCGATCCCGACGCCGCCATCGTCATCCTCACCAACCACACCAGCGAAGAAGACATCTGCCGTGGCCTGCAAGCCGGCGCCAAAGGCTATCTGCCGAAGGACTGCCGCTTCGAGCAGCTGACCGCCTGCATCCGCGCGGTGGCGCAAGGCAGGCAGTACCTGCCGCCCGAAGTGGCGCGCAAGTTCGCCGAACGCCAGCAGGCCGCCCGCCTGTCCAAGCGCGAGATGGAAATCCTGGTCCACCTCGCCACCGGCAAGAGCAACAAGCTGATCGCGCGCAGCGCCGACATCGAAGTCGGCACCGTCAAATTCCACGTCAATAACATCCTGTCCAAGCTCAACGTGGCAAGCCGCACCGAAGCCGCCACGGTGGCGGCCCGGCGCGGCTTGCTCGGCGCGTTTTAAGCGGCAGGCTTGGCCGAGGTCTTGGCGGGCACCGGCGCCAGCGTGTTGTGGCTGCTGGTGGTGCGCGGCGGCGCCTTGTGCACCATGGTATAGGCGTAATCCACGCCCATGCCGTAGGCGCCCGAATGCTCGCGCACCACGTTCATGACCGCGTCGTAGCTGTCGCGGCGCGCCCAGTCGCGCTGCCATTCCAGCAGCACTTGCTGCCAGGTCACCGGGATCACGCCGGCCTGGATCATGCGCTGCATCGCGTAGTCGTGGGCTTCCTTCGAGGTGCCGCCGGAGGCGTCGGCCACCATGTAGATTTCGTAGTCGCCTTCCAGCATCGCGCACAAGGCGAAGGTGGTGTTGCACACTTCGGTCCACAGGCCGGAGACGATGACTTTTTTCTTGCCGTTGGCGGCCAGCGCGTCGCGCACCTTCTGGTCGTCCCACGAATTCATCGAGGTGCGTTCCAGGATGTCCTTGCCCGGGAACACGTCCAGCAGTTCCGGATAGGTGTGGCCCGAGAACGACTGGGTCTCGACGGTGGTGATGATGGTCGGGATGTTGAACACCTTGGCGGCCTTGGCCAGACCGACGGTGTTGTTCTTCAGCACCTGGCGGTCCATCGACTGCACGCCGAAGGCCATTTGCGGCTGCTGGTCGATGAAGATCAGCTGGCAGTTATCGGGGGTCAGGACTTCTAATTTGGTATTGATCATGATGATGTCCAATGTGGGTAAGGGAACCCCCATCTTAGAGATGCGCGGCGGCCAGCACCACTATCTAAATGTAGGCTTCGCGCTAACCCTATCTCTGCTAAGCTGCGCTTATCCCGAGACCAATATGGAACCAGCATGACCACTCAAGACGACACCGCGCAACGCGCGCAACTGACCTCGCTGACGCGCGCGCTGCGCGACCTGCACAAGCAACTGATCCACGTCGAAACACAATATTTCGGCGGCCCGGTCGGCAGCCCGCTGGAGCATCTGCAACTGGTGACCAACCACCCGCATTTCGCCTGGCTGCAAAAGCTGTCCGGCCTGATGGTGCAGATCGACGAACGCCTCGACGAACCGGAACCGATCCAGGCCGCCGAGGCGCTGGCCTTCCGCCGCGCCATCGAGACGCTGATCGGCCCGTCCGAGGAAGCCGACGAAGCCTTCCGCGCCAAGTACAACGCGCTGCTGCACGATGCGCCGGAAATCGTCATGGCGCACGGCGCGGTGCGCAAGCAGCTGTCCGAGATCGGCGCGAAGTAAGCGGCAAAGCGTCGGCCGCCGGCGTCGCCGGCGCCTAACGCGGCCGACGCGGCCGACGCGGCCGGCGCAGCCAGCGCGGCATGTAGCGCTTCCAGCGCGCTTGCCCTGCATAGGCGCAGGCCGCCGGCACGCTCAGCAACACGCGCGCGCCGCCCCGCTCGCCGTTGCCGATATCCACCCGCCCGCCGATGCGGCCGGCGCGCTCGGCCAGCCCGCGCAAACCCCAGCGTCCGCCGCCGGTGCCGCCGTTGAGCAGCTCCGGCGCGATGCCCTTGCCGTCATCGGTCACCAGCAAGCTGAACTGCTCGACGCCATAATCCAGCTCGACCTGGATCGACGCCGCCTCGGCATGCCGAAACGCGTTCATCAACGCCTCCCGCCCGATGCTGTAGATCTCGCAGCCGGCCTGCTCGTCCAGCGCGCATGGCGTGCCGGCGATGCGCAGACTGAACACGCTGCCCAGGCTTTCCTGCAACACCTCGCCGACCAGCGCCAGCGAATTGGCCAGGTCGCCGTCGCGCATGGTGCCGGAGCGCAAATCCTGCACCTCGTTGCGTCCCTCCTCCATCACCTTGTCCGCCATCAGCAGCACCCGCTCCAGCTTTTGCCGTTCCGCCGAATCCTTGGGCAAGGCGCCCATCGCCGACTGGAAACTCAGCACCAGTCCGTGCACGCTCTGCAGGAAACTGTCGTGCAGCGCGCGGGCGATGCGCTCGCGCTCCGCCATGCGGGTGTTGATGCGCAAGGTCGCCTGCCGCAGCCACAGCAGGTACAGCAGATACAGCACGCCCGCCGCCGCGACCGCGCACAGCGCGTAGAACAGCGGCGTCTGGGTGAAGGTCGGCAGGATGCGCAGCGCCACCACCGCCTCGGGCGTGCTCCACTGTCCCAGGTCATTGACGGCGGCGACGCGGAAGCGGTACGCGCCCGGTCCCAGATTGGTGTACGACACCGCGCGGCGCGTGCCGGCCTCTTGCCAGCCGTCGTCGACGCCTTCCAGCTGATAACGGAATTGCAGCGACTCCGGCATCGCGTAGCTGAGCGCGGTGTATTCGATGCGGAACGAGGTCGTGCCCGGCGCCAGCTGCGGCGGCGTGCCGAAGTCCAGATAGCGCTTGCCCTGCGACACCAGCGTCTCGACCTTGGCCTGCGGCGGATGCGCCGCCGACCGCCGCTTGTTGCTGTCGAATTGGACGATGCCGCTGACGCCGGCGAACCACACGTGGCCGTCGATGTCCGCCATGGCGCTCGGCAAGCGGATCGCCGTCGATGCAAAGCCGGGGTAGCCGTCCAGCACGCCGTACAACACATATTTCAGCGGTGCTTGCGGCGCGGCCAGCGCGGCCTTCCAGTCGGCGGCGGTGACGTAGACCACACCCTTGGCGCCGTTGAACCAGCGGTCGCCGTTGGCCGCCAGCACCATGCCCGAGATCGACGACAACACTTCCGGATCGGCCGCGTGCAGGCGCCGGAAGCGGCCGTCCAGCAACACCGCCAATCCGGCGTTGCCGCCGGCCAGCACCTGCTCGCCGCCCTGCAGGAAGGACACCGCGCCGACTTCGTCGCCATCCTGCGGCGCATATTTGGTGACGCGGCCGTTATCGAACAGCAGCACCGCGCCGTCGGTATAGCCGAACCACATCGCGCCCGCGCGGCCGGGCGCCGCGAACACCAGCCCGGCCGGAATCTCGAGTTCGGCCTGCGGCGTCCACTTGCCCTCGTGCCAGCGGAAGCTGCCGCGCCGGGCGATGGTCACCCACAGCGCGCGGCCGTCGTCCATGACGCGCGTCACCCGCACCTCGCCGCGCTTGCCGTCCGGCTCGGCCGGATAATCGATGAACTCGACCTTGCCCGCGTGGCGCCGTTCGATCCGCTCATTGCCCGCCACCAGCAGCGCGCCATCGGCGCCGTTGCCGATCACGCCGAACAGGCCGGGCCGATAGCGCTGCAGCACCGACACCGCGCCGTCGCGCAACTGCCACAACTCGCCGGTCGGCCGCGCCATCGCCAGCACGTGGCCGGATTCATCGCGCGCGAAGCTGAACACGCGCTCGCCGCCGCTCAGCTTGACGGCGCCAAGCCGGTTGTCGCGGAAGCGCTCGACGCCCGCCTGCGTGCCGACCCAGATATTGCCGTCGCGGTCCTCGAACAGAATATTGCCGGTCAGGTTGCTGACCTGCCACGGCTGGTCCAGCCTGCTGCTGGGCGAGGCGTTCGGCGTCATCGTCGCGCTGGGCAGCGCGCCCAGGCCATCGCTGCGGCACACGCCGACCGGACAGGCCAGCGTCCAGTAATTGCCGTCGCGGTCGAACAAACCATTTTCCTGGCCGCGCGCCTGCGCCAGCCAGGCCGGACGCGGCTGCACCGGCCCTTGATGCTGCGGCGGCACCGGGATCAGCCGTTCATGCGTATCCAGCCACAGCCGGCCATCCGGCGAGGCGCCCAGATTGACGGTACGCACGCCGTCGAGCACCGGGCGGAAACGCTGGCCGCCTCGCTCCAGCATCATCAGGCGCTCGCCGGCGGCCAGCCACATCTGCGCGTACTGGTCGACGATCAGGTTGGAAACGCCGCCGGCCGGCAAGCCCATCTCGGCGCCGATCTTGTGCCAGGCGCCGTCCCGCATGCGCAGCAGCCCGCCGGAGGTGGCGGCCCACAGCACGCCGTCGTCGTCGGTCAGCGCGCTCAGCACCGGACCCACCACGCCTTTGCCTACATTGGCCGGCAACTGGCTGATATGGCCGTCGTGCACCAGACTCAGCCCGCCGTAGATATAGCCGATCAGCAAATCGCCGTTGCGCAGCGCCGTCAACGAGGTGATCGGGCGCTTCGGCGCCAGTTCGCCGGACAAGGCTTCGAAGCGGCGGAAGCGCACGCCGTCGAACCGGTACAGCCCGTTGCTGCCGCCGATCCACAACCAGCCGTCGGCGGTCTGCGCCATGCACGCCACCTCGCCCGGCGCGCCATCCTTGCCGGTCCAGATGTCGTGGTGATACTCGGCCAACGGCACTTTGCCCTCCAGCGCCAGCGCGGACGGCGCGCTGAAGGCCAGCGCCAGCAGTAACAAAATAAAGTTCATCGGCATTTCCCGTGGCGAGCGTTGTCCAAGACATAACCCGCCATGATAGGGGAATTGCCCATCACTGAACAGTGCAGCCGAACTTATCAAATGACCCTGTCGGAACTAATTGGCCGCCGGCAACGATGCCACCCATACTCGGGCCATCTCAAACCGCTGCCCAAGGATGGATATGAAAGCCCTGTCGTTTTCTCAGAAATTATGGATACCCTCGGTGCTGGCCCTGCTCTGCATGGCCGGCCTGTCCGGCTACGACGCCTGGCAGCAGCGCGACCTGCGCGTGGCCGAGCGCCGCGCCGACCTGAGCAATATCGTCGACGCCGCCCTGAGCATTGTCCAGGACTACAACGACCTGGCTGGCAAGGGGCAGCTGACGCAGGAACAAGCCCGCGCCCAAGCCTTGCAGCGGCTGAAGAACTTCCGGTATGGCAAGGACGGCTACCTGACCGTGACCGATTCGCGCGCGGTGGTGGTGATGCATCCCTTCCTGCAAGAGATGACCGGCAAGAGCATGGCCGACTACAAGGACGGCAACGGCGTCCACGTGTTCCAGCAGGTGGCCGACATCGGCAGCCGGGGCGGCGAAGGCTACGTCAGCTATTCCTACCCGCGTCCCGGCAGCAGCGCCGAGGAGCCCAAGCTGATGCGGGTGCGCCACTTCGGCCCATGGGACTGGAACGTCAGCACCGGGGTCTACGTCGACGACATCGAGCACGCCTTCCACCGCTCGCTGCTGCATGCGCTCGGCCTGCTGGCGGCGGTGTGCGCCGCGCTGGCGACGCTGGTGGTGGTCATCAATCGCGGCCTGTTGAAGGAACTCGGCGGCGAACCGGCCTACGCCGCCGCGATCGCCAACCGCATCGCCGCCGGCGACCTGGGCGTGGCGGTGCTGACCCGCGCCGGCGACAAGGACAGCATGCTGTACGCCATGCAGCGCATGCAGACCATGCTGGCCGACACGGTCGGCGTCATCCGCAGCGGATCCGACACCATCGCCAGCGCCACCGGCGAAATCGCCAGCGGCAACCTGGACCTGTCGGCCCGCACCGAGGAACAGGCCAGCTCGCTGGAACAGACCGCCGCCTCGATGGAACAGCTGACCGCGACCGTGCGCCAGACCAGCGACAACGCCGGCCAGGCCAACGACTACGCGGCCGCCGCCGCCGAGGTCGCCCGCAAGGGCGGCGAGGTGGTGGGCCGGGTGATCGACACCATGGACGCGATCGACGCCTCGGCGGCGCGCATCGCCGACATCATCGGCGTCATCGACGGCATCGCTTTCCAGACCAACATCCTGGCCTTGAACGCGGCGGTCGAGGCGGCCCGCGCCGGCGACCAGGGGCGCGGCTTCGCGGTGGTCGCGACCGAGGTGCGCAACCTGGCGCACCGCTCGGCGGCGGCGGCCAAACAGGTCAAGGACTTGATCGGCGCGTCCAGCGTCCAGGTCCGCACCGGCTCGGCGCTGGTGCGCGACGCCGGCGCCACCATGGACGAGATCGTCGCCAGCATCGCCAGCGTGCGCCGCAAGATGCAGGAAATCGCCGACGCCAGCGCCGAGCAAAGCATCGGCATCGAACAGGTCAACCAGGCGGTCGGGCAGATGGACCAGGTGACGCAGCAAAACGCCGCGCTGGTCGAGGAAGCGGCCGCGGCGGCGGCCTCGTTGCAGGAGCAGGCGGCGCAGCTGACGGCGGCGGTGGCGGTGTTCCGCCTCGACGCCGGCGGGGAAACGCCCTCGCGCCCGCCGCGCCGCCCTGCCGCGCCACACCCTCGCCCTACCTTTCGGCTGGGTGCGGCGACCACGCATTGATTTTTATTAGCGCATGTGCAACTATCCGCTCGATGAAGCCGCCACTCCGGCGGCCCGCCCCGACGAGGATGCGATGCGAGGTATCGAGTTACGCCAGCTGCGCTATTTCTCCATCCTGGCGCAGGAACTGCATTTCCGCAAAGCCGCCGACCTGGCCTTCATCACGCAGCCGGCGCTGAGCCAGCAAATCAGCAAGCTGGAGGAGACGGTCGGCGTCGCGCTGTTCCTGCGCGACGGCCGCAAGGTCGAGCTGACCGCCGCCGGCGTCATGCTGCAACAGGAACTCGACAAGATGTTCGATCAATTGCAACGGGCGCTGCGGCTGACGCGCGAGGCGGCCAGCGAGCGCGAATTCCGGCTCTCGATCGGCATGGTCGAATACACCAACCTGCCGTTCATCCCGCCGGCGCTGATGCGGATGCAGGCGGCCTACCCCGGCCTCAAGGTGCAGCGCCACGAAATGCACGCCGGCCTGCAGGCCGAAGCGCTGGGCAAGGACGTGATCGACGTCGGCATCGGCGTGCCGGTCGTCATGCCCGCCGGCGGCATCGGCGTCGACGCCCGCCCCATCCTGTCCGGGCCGTGGGTGGCGGTGCTGCGCGACGATCACCGGCTGGCGTCGCGCGAGCAGATCCAGGTCGAAGACCTGATGGGCGAACGGCTGATCTTCTTCGAGCGCCAGGTGGTGCCGCACTTGTACGACACGCTGGTCGGCGCCTGCCGGCGCGCCGGCTTCACGCCGAATTTCGTCTACGAGACGCAGCAGGCGCAAGTCGGGGTGGCGATGGTCGGCGAAGGCGTCGGCGTGATGCTCGGCGCGGCCTATATCTTCACCGCGCCGCCGTCGGGGGTGACCACCCGGCCGATCGCCGGCATGGAGCCGCTGCTGGTGCACATGTTCACCCGCAGCGGCGAGAGCGACGCGCTGGTGCAGGAGTTCATGGAGATGGTGGCCGAGGAGGCGCGCCGCACCCAGGTCGCGCTCGACGCCCGCTACTAGACAAACGCTATCAATCGAATAGATACAATATATTTTACCAATCGAGCGCCATCCCGTACTCTGGCAACAGTCCTTCAGCTTTCAGAGAGTATCGCCATGAACCTGCCATCCCGAATCCGCTCGCTCCCCCTGCCGCTCAGCGCCATCGCCATGTTGCTGGCGATCGCCTTGGGCACATTCGACTACAATAACGCTGGATGGCTGCTGTTCGGCCTGGGCGTGTTGGCGTGGATCAAGCTCGACGCCAAACAACTGCTGAGCTCGGATCGCTACGGTGTGCCGCCGGCGCTGGCCCTGCTGGCCTATCCGGCGCTGGCCGGCGCCCGGGCCGACACTTCGGTGACCTTCGGCCTGGCGCTTCATGCGCTGGTGGTGTTGCTGATCCTGCTGAGCCAGCATCTTGCGGAGGGCACTGTCGATGCTTTTTCTCACCAAAAAGGGGTAAGCCGCAGTATTTAAAGCGGTTTTTCCAGATATCCACATCAACTGTGGATAAGGTTGTGAATAAGTGCCACTTGACAGCGGAGAACGCCTTTACTGGCGCGGGTTTCAACAAAATGCCTAATCCACAGGCAGAATTTTTACCCAATAAAATCAATGAGTTACATGGTGGATAAAATCACCGGCAGAGATTTTTCCTGCCGCTTGAAAAATATATTTTTGTGCATAAGTATCAAGGGAAGGAATCCTTTGACAAAAGTGCTGGTGAGGAATAGTGTCACCATGAAGTTCGGCTTCTTTTACCTGGTGCGAGATTGATGCATGAATCAGAACGACGACGACACTGATTGGATGATAGAAGATGATGCGCCGGCGGCCAGCCAGACGCAGCCCGGCGGCGCCAGCGCCACGCCGGCGCCGCCGCCATGGCGCGTGCTGATCGTCGACGACGATGTGGACGTCCACGTGGTCACCAAGTTCTCGCTCAGCAATGCCTGCTTCCAGGGCCGCCGGCTCAGCTTCCTGCACGCCTACAGCGGCGAGGAAGCGCTCAACACCCTGCGCAACACGCCCGATATCGCGCTGGTGCTGCTGGATGTGATCATGGAGACCAGCGACGCCGGCCTGCATGTGGCGCGCCAGATCCGCGACAGCCTGCACAACAAGCTGGTGCGCATCGTGCTGCGCACCGGCCAGCCGGGACAGGCGCTGGAACACAGCATCATCCTCGACTACGACATCAATGATTTCTGGTGCAAGACCGACCTGACCACGCGCAAGCTGTTCACCACGGTGATCTCGTCGCTGCGCGCCTATGCCGGACTGGAGGAAGCGCACCGCCACACGGCCGCGCTGCAGAGCGAGCTGGACCAGGCGCGCGGGCTGTTGGCGGCGGTCGACCAGCACGCCGTCATGGCGACGCTGGACGACCACGCCCGCTTCACCTATGTGAACGACAAGTTCTGCCAGGTGTTCCAGTACAGCCGGGAGGAACTGCTGGGCGCCGATCCGCGTCTGCTGCATGCCGCGCCGTATCCGCGCGACCAGCTGGTCGACGCCTTGCAAGCGCTGAAGGACGGCGAAGCCTGGACCGACGTCGTCAGCGCATGGCGCCGCGACGGTCAGGAAGTCCGCCTGCGTGTCACCGCCACCGCCGACGCCACGCAGACCATCGTGGTCGGCAGCGTCCTGCAGGCGCTGAAAAAACCGTTGTAACTTGCGGATTGATAAGCGTTTTTACGGATATCCACAACTCTTGTGGATATCTATGTGGATAATCCCCCATTGACAAGGCATAGGCCCTGTAACGGCGCGGGTTGCTATAAACTGCCCATCCAAAAGGCAAAAACAAAACCCTTGCAAATCAACGACTTACATTATCACAAATTGTCACGGGAAACTTTTTCTAAAAATTTCTTGCCAACATGATTTGTGCATAACTAAACGCGTTAACCGCGCTTAGTGCTGGTCCTTGCGGCGCTGTTCCGGGTGCAGCAGCACCCGTTCTATAACCTGCGGATCGACGTTGTGCGACTTCATGTACTCGATCGCGCAAACGGTGTTGAAGCTGGTCTGAACCAGAATGCCCCGGTTGACCACCGAGCTGCATTCTTCATTGCGACGTTGCTGCATAACCGGAGCGTTCATCATTATCCCTGAGAAAGATTAAGGGCGGTGGCCCTATCGGTGAGGTGCACAAGGAGTATGGCCGACGTCTGATTAAAGTCAATGTCAGCTTCGTATCAGAGCAAAATTAAAATATTGCCCCAGTGAACTCGACGGGGAGATAATGACGGCATGATGACCGAGACGCCCCGCGCCAGCCCCTCCTCCCCGCTCGACCTGTTCTGGTCCTTCACCTTTCTGGCGCTGCAAGGCTTCGGCGGGGTGCTGGCCGTGGTGCAGCGCGAGATGGTCGAACGCAAGCGCTGGCTGACGCAGGAGGAGTTCGTCGAAGACTTCGCGGTCGCGCAGATCATGCCGGGCCCCAACGTGGTCAACCTGTCGCTGATGATCGGCGACCGCTACTTCGGCCTGCGCGGCGCGCTGGCGGCGCTGGCCGGGATGTTGAGCCTGCCGTTGCTGCTGGTGCTGGTGCTGGCCGTGCTGCACTCGCATTACTCGCACCATCCGGGCGTGGCCGGCGCGCTGCGCGGCATGGCGGCGGTGTCGGCCGGCATGCTGGCCGCCACCGGCATCAAGCTGGCGACCGCGCTGGTCAAGCATCCGCTGCCACTGTGGATGAGCGTGCCGCTGACCGTGCTGTGCGTGGTGTTCGTGGTGGTGCTGAAGCTGCCGCTGGCGTACACCTTGCTGATTTTGGGCAGCGCCGGCGTCGCGCTGACCTACCGTCAGCTGAAACGGATGCGGCCATGAACGATGCCCCGCTGCACATCGTGCTCGGCTTCGCCGACTGGCTCAGCCTGTTCGGCCACTATATGCTGTTGTCGCTGCTGTCGATCGGCGGTGCGATCTCGACCTCGTCCGAGATGCACCGCTACCTGGTGGAAGAGCATCACTGGCTGACACAATCGCAATTCAACGACGCCATCGCCATCGCCCAGGCCGCGCCAGGGCCGAACGTGCTGTTCGTCGCGCTGATGGGCTGGAACGTCGGGCTCAACGCCGGCAGCTATCTGGCGGCGATGGCCGGCGTCGCGGTGACCATGCTGGGCATCATGATCCCCAGCACCACGCTGACTTACCTGGCGGCGCGCTGGGGCCACCGCAACCGCGAACTGCTGGGCGTGCGCGCCTTCAAGCAAGGCATGGCGCCGATCGTCGTCGGGCTGATGGTCTCGGTCGGCCTGATCCTCGGCAGCGCCAACCACACCTGGGCTACCGACTGGCCCTTGTGGCTGATCTCGGTGGTCGCCGGCCTGCTGATCTGGCGCACACGCATCCACCTGCTGTGGCTGCTCGCCGCCGGCGCGTTGCTCGGCTGGTTCTTGCCAACGTAATTTTTGCCAAGAACGTAAAATCCTATCTTCCAGTTAGTCAATTAATCTTAGTGTCGTAATAAGTTACTCCTTACGCGCTACGTAGTTGATCTATGTCGGATGCGGAATTACATGATCGTGCTATATCTGATGTTTCAAAATGACGGTTTTTAAAAAAAATGAACTCAACAGATATTCCATTTTATGGCTGGAAAAAAAATCCTACTTCAGAAGAGTCCAGGAATCGTAGGTTAGTTCGTTTAGATGTAAGAATCCGAAATCAGTTCGATTTGATTAGCTCCCGAACCGGGTGGTTATTGACGTCGCACGCATTTTTGCTTACAGCGCTAGCCGCCACACTTAACGTTCCGGGAGGACATCCAACCGTGTCCCAGACATCGATGCGGGCCATGCTGCTTCTGCTTCTCCCTTGCCTCGGCGCGACTACGAGCTTCGTTGTCTGGAAGGCGGTTTGGGCCGCCTACTGCATCATTGCAGAACTAAAACAATCGCGTGACGCACTTTTGAAAATCATGTCCCAGGAGCACGAATACGAAATCACAACGTATAACCAAAAGCACGTAGCATGGGGCGATCGCCCTCCCAAAATACTGCCCTTAACTATGCTTGTTGTTTGGACGATATTACTTATACTAGCTGTCGCGGTCGTCATTCGATCGCCCGACTTTCAACTATGTTTATCTATGTTTTTCTAAGCAATACCTTTCAATGAAATTGCGAGTGTCTGCAACGGGGCACGGATCCAATTGGAGGTCGCAACACTCTAATCCGAGTAGTGTAGAATACATCGGATAATTTTTATTTACGTTGCAGCTCAATGTACAACTTGGGCGAGCCGGCTCCGACGGTGCCGGCTCGCCCGAGGGCCGTTATTTGTTCTGGTAGCCGCCGTAGTATTTGACGGGGCTCCAGTCCGGCTGCACTTCCGGCAGGGCCGGGGCGAATTGCTTGAACTCCGGCGCGGCGTACACCACCTTGCCGTTGACGATGGTCAGGCTGGCTTCCAGGTTCTTGATCTTCTCGACGTCCATCGCGAAGTAGTCCTGCGGCAGGATGACCACGTCGGCGTACTGCCCGACCGCCAAGGTGCCTTTCAGCTTTTCCTCGCCGCTCATCCAGGCGCTGCCCTGCGTCATCAGCTTCAAGGCTTGATAGCGGCTCAGCACGTCCTTCGGCTGCCACACGCTCAGGCCGCCCGCGGTCTTGCCGGTCACCGCCCAGTAGATCGACGGCCACGGGCCGTAGCTGCTGACCCGCGTGCCGTCCGTGCCCAGGCCGACCGGGATCTTCATCTCCAGCATCTTCTTAATCGGCGGCATCTGGCGCGTCTGCGCGCCGTACTGCTTCCAGTACAGCTCGCCCTGGAAGTACATGCGGTTCTGCACCGCGATACCGCCACCCAGCGCCTTGACCCGCGCCAGCTGCTTGTCGCTGATGGTCTCGGCGTGGTCGAAGAACCAGCGCAAGCCGTTCAGCGGCGTGTCCTTGTTGACCTTTTCGATCACCGCCAGGTCGCGGTCGATGCTCTCGTCATACGTCGCGTGGATGCGGAACGGCCAGCGGTTCTTGATCAGCAGACGCAGCACCGGCTCCAGCTCGCTCTCCATCTGCGCCGGCATCTCCGGACGCGGTTCCAGGAAGTTCTCGAAGTCGGCCGCGCTCCACACCAGGTTCTCGCCGCCGCCCTCGGTGTTGTAGCCGTTGGCGTAGAACAGGTGGTCGTTCTTGTCCGGCTTGGTCAGCGTCAGCCAGCGCTGGTAATCCTCCAGCTCCTTGCCCGGCTTCTGCGCGAACAGGTAGTAGGACGTGCGCACCGTCAGCTTGCCGCTCTTGGCCAGCTCCAGGCTGACCGCGTAATCGTCCGGATACGCCTGCCCGCCGCCGCCGGCGTCGATGGCGCTGGTCAGGCCGAGGCGATTGAGTTCGGTGTAATACTGCTGCGTCGAGTTGACCTGCTGCTCGCGCGGCAGCACGTTGGTCTTGGCCAGCGTGGTGTACAGGATCATCGCGTTCGGCTTGGCGATCAGCTTGCCGGTCGGCTTGCCGTCCGCGCCCAACTCGACCACGCCGTCCTTGAATTTGGTGTCGGCGTTGTAGCCCAGCGTGTCGATGCCTTTTTTATTTAGGAAGCCCAGGCCGTACAGGTACAGCAGGAACACCGGCTTGTCCGGCACCGCCTCGTTGATTTCCTCCAGCGTCGGCAGGCGCTTCTCTTCGAACTGGAATTCGTTCCAGCCGCCGACCACCTTGACCCAGGCGTCGTCCGGCGTGCGCGCGGCCTGCTCCTTGAGCATCTGCAGCGCCTTCTTCAGCGACGTCACGCCGTCCCAGCGCAGCTCGGCGTTGTAGTTCAAGCCTTCGCGGATGATGTGCAGGTGGGAGTCGTTGAGGCCGGGGATGACGGTCTTGCCGCCGGCGTCGATCACTTGGGTGTCGGCCGACTTGAGCTTGAGGATCTGGGCATTGCTGCCGACCGCCGCGATCTTGCCGTCCTTGATCGATAGCGCCTGGACGAAGGCGCCCTCCTTGGTCATCGTGGCGATCTTGCCGTTGGTGATGATCAGGTCCGATGCGGCGCGGGCCTGCCCTTGGGCGGCACAGGCCAGCGCCACGACTGCGGCGAGCTGTTTCAATTTCATTTCACTGCTCCTCAAAAAATAAAAAGCCGGCGCGGAAAATATTCCCGCGCCGGCCCACATCAGAGGCTAACGGAATTGAGACGGGCTCAATCCGCGATTAGTCCTTGATCGATTCGATAGCGAAGGTCAGAGTGACGTCGTCGCCTACGTATGGTGCATATTTACCGGCGTTGAATTCGGTGCGCTTGATGCTGGCGGTGGCGTTCGCGCCGCAAGCCAGTTTCTTCATCATCGGGTGGTCGGCGCAGTGGAACTGGGTCACGACCAGCTTGACTGGCTTGGTGACGCCTTTCAGGGTCAGGTTGCCGTCGATCGATGCCAGCTTGTCGCCGTCGAAGTTGAACTTGGTCGACTTGTAGGTGGCGGTGCCGAACTTGGCGGTGTCCAGGAAGTCTTCGCCCTGGATGTGCTGGTCGAACAGCTTCGAACCGGTATCGACCGATTTGGTGTCGATGGTGGCTTCAACCGAACCGGTCTTGGCGGCGCGGTCGATGGAGATCTTGGCCTTGGTGCTGTTGAAGCGGCTGGTCTGGTTCGAGTAGCCGAAGTGGCTGTAGCTGAAGCTGGAGAACGTATGGTTGTCGTCAGACGTGAAGTTTTCCGGTGCGGCGAAGGCGGACATCGAGATACCAGCGGCGATCAGCAGGGCAAAGATTTTTTTCATTTAGAACTCCAGGAGTTGGGAACAATGTGTTCGAGTGGGACCGATTATGCTCGCGACACTTAAAGTTGTAAAACGAAAAATTTACCGCCTTACTATCGATAAAATCGATCATAAAGCCAAGCACGCATCAACGCGATGTCGCAATGGTAGCGGAGTGGCAAGAAATGGGGGATCTGGCTAAAGACGGGTGGCCGACCTACCCGGCAGGGTGTGTCGGCCCGCAACGCGAGGGATTATGCGGCGGCGGCGATGGCCGGTGCCGGCGGATGATTCAGGATATGCCCCAACAGGCGCTGTTCCAGCGACGCGAACGCCACGCTGCCGCGCGCGCGGGGACGCGGCAGATCGACCTTCAGGTCCAGCGTGATGCGGCCGTCCTCGATCAGCACCACGCGGTCGGCCAGCGCGATGGCCTCCTGCACATCGTGCGTCACCAGCACGGCGGTGAAGCCGCGCGCCTGCCACAGCGATTCGATCAACTGCTGCATCTCGATCCGGGTCAGCGCATCAAGAGCGCCGAGCGGCTCGTCCAGCAGCAGCAGTTCCGGCTCGTGCAGCAAGGCGCGCGCCAATGCCACGCGCTGCCGCTGGCCGCCGGACAGTTCGGCCGGCCAGTCGTCGGCGCGATCGGCCAGGCCGACCGTCGCCAGCGTCGCCGCCGCCGCGTTCAACGAGCGCGGCATGCCGATCGCCACGTTGTCCAGCACCGATTTCCACGGCAGCAGGCGCGCCTCCTGGAACATGATGCGGACGCTGGCCGCGATCTTGCCCACGCCGCCGCCGATGGCGATGCTGCCCTGCTCCGCCGTCTCCAGCCCGGCGATGGCGCGCAGCAGCGTGCTCTTGCCGCATCCGCTGCGTCCGACCACGGCGACGAACTCGCCGGCGTTCAACTCCAGCTTCACGTCGTGCAGCACGGTGCGCGCGCCGAAGGATTTGGTCAGGCCTTCCAACGCCACGGAGACGCCCTGGCGCTTTGCCGGCGCCGTTCCTTTGGTCCAGGTGCCGCCCTCGCGCGGCAAGGCGCCGGCATCAAATAAAGTCGTCGATATATGCATCAGAGCTCCTTAACGGTAAGCGGGATTCCAGCGCAGGAAATGCTTCTCCATCCCGCGCGACAGCAGGTCGGCCAGTTTTCCCAGCAAGGCGTAGAGCAGGATCCCGACCAGCACCACGTCGGTCTGCAGGAACTCGCGCGCGTTCATCGTCATGTAACCAATGCCCGCCTGCGCCGAGATGGTCTCGGCCACGATCAGCAGCACCCATACCAGGCCGAGCGAAAAGCGCACACCGACCAGGATCGACGGCAACGCCGCCGGCAGGATCACGTCGCGGTACAGCGGCCAGCCGGACAGGCCGTAGCTGCGCGCCATCTCGATCAGGCCCTGGTCAGCGGAGCGGATGCCGTGGAAGGTGTTCAGGTAGACCGGGAAGAACACGCCCACCGCCAGCAGGAACAGTTTCGCCGTCTCGTCGATGCCGAACCACAGGATCACCAACGGTATCAGCGCCAGCGCCGGGATGTTGCGCACCATCTGCAAGGTGGTGTCGAGCAGCGTCTCGGCGCGGCGGAAGCTGCCGGTCAACAGGCCAAGCAGCAGGCCAAGGCCGGCGCCGATGGCGAAGCCGCTGATCGCGCGCCAAAGGCTGGTGCGCAGATGCACCCACAGCTCGCCCGACACGGCCAGCGTCCAGAAGGCCCTGGCCACGGCCCACGGCTCCGGCAGGATGCGGCTCGACAGCAAGCCCAGTTGCGAAGCCGCCTGCCAGCCGGCGATCAGCAGCACCGGCAGAATCCACGGCGTCCAGGCGCTGGGGCGCGCGTTGGCTTTGCTGCTCATGTCAGGCCGCCTTCTTCGGCAGGATGTCGCTGGCCATGATCTCGCCGAACGGACCGCTCAGCGACTGCTCGCCGTGATCCTTGCCCTTGCCCAGCAGCGGGAACACCAGCTCGGCGAAGCGATAAGATTCCTCCAGGTGCGGATAGCCGGAGAAGATGAAGGTCTCGATGCCCAGGTCCGCGTATTCCTTGATGCGTGCATACACCGTTTCCGCATCGCCGACCAGCGCCGTGCCCGCGCCGCCGCGCACCAGGCCCACGCCGGCCCACAGGTTGGGCGACACTTCCAGCTTGTCGCGATTACCGCCGTGCAGGGCGGCCATGCGCTGCTGGCCCACCGAATCCATCTTGGCGAAGGCCTTCTGCGCCTTGGCGATCACCTCGTCGTCCAGGTGCGAGATCAGTTCATCGGCGGCGCGCCATGCGGCTTCGTTGGTCTCGCGGACGATCACGTGCAGGCGGATGCCGAACTTCACCGTGCGGCCAAGCTTGGCGGCACGCGCGCGAATGTCGGCGATCTTTTCGGCGACGGCGGCCGGCGGCTCGCCCCAGGTCAGGTAGACGTCCATCTGCTCGGCCGCCAGCGAGTGCGCCGGCTCCGACGAGCCGCCGAAGTACAGCGGCGGATACGGCTTCTGCACCGGCGGGTACAGGGTCTTGGAGCCTTTGACCTGGATATGCTTGCCCTCGAAATCGAAACCGGCGTCGCCGCCCTCGCCCGCCAGCGACGCGCGCCAGATGCGGATGAATTCATCCGAAATCTCGTAGCGCTTGGCGTGGTCGGCGAACAGGCCGTCCGCCTCCAGCTCGCCCTGGTCGCCGCCGGTGACGACGTTGATCAGCAGGCGCCCGTTCGACAACCGGTCGAAGGTCGACGCCATGCGCACCGCCAGTCCAGGCGTGGTCAGGCCAGGGCGGATCGCCACCAGGAACTTCAGCTTCTGCGTCACGCTGATCAGCGACGAGGCCACCACCCACGCATCCTCGCAGGAGCGGCCGGTCGGCAGCAGCACGCCGTCGTAGCCCAGCGTGTCGGCTGCCACCGCGACCTGTTTCAGGTAGTCGGCATCGACCGGGCGTGCGCCCTTGGAGGTGCCGAGGTAACGGCTGTCGCCGTGGGTGGGAATAAACCAGAAAATATTCAACGACATGATGCTTCCTTTATTGCGCGGTCTTGACCACGATATTTTTCGGGATCAGTTTCAAACTGGAGAAGGCGTCCGCCACTTTCTGCTGCTGGTCCAGCACCTGCGCGGTGATCGGCTTGACGCCGTAGGAGTAGCGCGAAGCGGCCAGGGCCACCACGTCCACCTCAAGACCGGTTTGCGCCGACAAGATGCCGGCGACCTCTTTCGGATTCTTCTCGCCCCATTCATCGACCTTGGCGATTTCCTCCAGGACGATGTTGACGATCTCCCGGTTCTTCTCGGCGTAGGGACGCGCAGCCAGGTAGAACTGGTGGTTCGCCACCAGCCCTTTGCCGTCGGCCAGCACGCGCGCGCCCAGTTGCCTCTCGGCGGCGGCCAGGAAAGGATCCCAGATCGCCCACGCGTCGACGCTGCCGCGCTCGAAAGCGGCGCGGGCGTCGGCCGGCGGCAGGAAGATGGGCTGGATGTCAGCGTAGCTGATGCCCGCCTTCTCCAGCGCCTTGAGCAGCAGGTAGTGGACGTTGGAGCCTTTGTTCAGCGCCACGCGCTTGCCCTTCAGCTCCGCCAGGGTGCGGATGGCGGAGCTCTTCGGCACCACGATCGCCTCACTGGCCGGCGACGGCGGCTCGTTGCCGACGTAGACCAGGTTGGCGCCGGCGGCTTGCGCGAAGATCGGCGGCGCTTCGCCGACGGTGCCGAAGTCGATGCTGCCGACGTTCAGGCCTTCCAGCAGCTGCGGGCCGGCCGGGAATTCGGTCCATTTGACGCTGATGTTCCTGGCGGCCAGGCGCTGCTCCAGCGTGCCGCGTCCCTTCAGCAAAGTCAGCGTGCCGTATTTCTGATAGCCGATGCGCACCTCCTGCTTGACCTGCGCCGTAACCGGGGCGGACGCGGTGGCCGCCATCACGCCGGCGGCGAACAGGAATCCCAGGGTGTAACGGCGTGCCGCGCGTTTCTGATCGATGCTCATTTGTGTTCCCTTATCGAGCAAGGCGGACCGGCTGTGCCGGCGCAACGTAGGTCGCATCGTCGATGCGGTGGTTCAAGGCGTTCAGGCAGGTCGACAAGTCCTCGACGCCGGCCTGGACGCGCCAGCCGATGGCCGGGTCCAGGGTCAAGCCGGTGACGTCGTTCCAGATCAGCTGCTGCGAAGTGGCGTAGATACTGGTCAGCACCTGGCGCGCGTCGAGCGCGTGCAGCACCGGGCGCAGCGCATAGTCCAGCGCCAGCATGTGCGACTGGCTGCCGCCGGTGGCCAGCGGCAGCACCAGCTTGCCCGCCAGGCCGTCTTGCGGCAGCAGGTCGAGGAAGGCTTTCAGGATGCCGGTGTAGGAAGCCTTGTAGATGGGGGTGGCGATGACGATGGCTTCCGCTTCGGCCACGGCGCCCAGCGCGCGCTTGACCGCCAGGTCGGAGCAATCCCCGTGAAGCAGCGCCGTCGCAGGCAGGTCGCGCACTTGCAGCTTCCGGTGGTGGTGGCCAAGCGCCGACAGCTTGTCGCCGACATGGTCCAGCAAGCGTCCGGTGCTCGAAGTTGCTGCGGGACTGCCGCCTAGCAGAAGTATGGTCATGGTCGATCCCCTGTTTTATTGGTGGCGACCAGAATAAATCCGCACGGTTGAAATCAGAACGAATTGTTTTACGCTTTGATATGCGGATTCCTTAGCATGTGGTTTTCATATATGAATACGCGGATTTCTTCGTGTACGACGTTTGGGGCTGGATGCAATACTAAAAACACCGAACCTTATAACGGACATACCATGTCTACAGCTTTGCTTAAAACGGCGCGCAACAGCGCGCCCGATCCTCTTGTCGTCGCCGCCGAACTGGCGCGGCGGCTCGCCGCCACCGCCAATGAGCGCGACCAGGCCGGCGGCCACGCGGCGCGGGAACGCGAGTGGATCCGCGAATCCGGACTGCTCGCCTTGTCGATCCCCGAAGAATTCGGCGGCCAGGGCGCCGATTGGCCGACCGTGTATCAGGTCATCCGCACCTTAGCCCGCGCCGACAGCGCGCTGGCGCACGTCTTCGGCTTCCATCATTTGCAACTGGCGGGCATCCAGCTGTACGGCAGCCCGCAACAGCAGCGGCGCTTCCTGACGCAGACCGTCGAGCAGAATCTGTTCTGGGGCAACGCGCTCAATCCGCTGGACAAGCGCACCACCGCCACCGACGCCGACGATGGTTTCCAGCTCGACGGCGTCAAGAGTTTTTCATCCGGTTCGGTGGGCTCGGACTGGCTGACCATCTCGGCGTGGCATGCCGAAACGCAGAGCGCCTTGATCGGCGTGCTGCCGACGCGCCAGCACGGCGTGACGGTGCAGGCGGATTGGGACGCCTTCGGTCAGCGCCAGACCGACAGTGGCAATGTGCATTTCGACCAGGTCGCGCTGCCGTCGACGCAGGTGCTGCAAGCGCCAGGACACACGCCGACGGCGCAAGCGACGCTGCGCTCGCAGGTGGCGCAGCTGATCATGGCCAATCTCTACCTCGGCATCGGCGAAGGCGCGTTCGAGGCGGCGCGCGACTACATCGCCAATGAAGCGCGGCCGTGGTTCGCGTCCGGCGTGGCGTCGGCCGGAGCGGATCCGCTGGTGCAGCATCGCTTCGGCAAGCTGTGGCTCAAGCTGCGGCCGGCCGTGGTGCTGGCGGATCATGCGGCGCAGCAGCTGGAGCGCCTGTTCCGATTGGGCGCGGACGTCAGCGCGCGCCAACGCGGCGAGCTTGCCGTCGCCGTGGCCGAGGCCAAGGTGCTCGCGCACACGGCCGGCGTCGACATCAGCAATGAGATGTTCGAGTTGACCGGCGCGCGTTCGACCTCCGCAAAATTCGGCTACGACCGTTTCTGGCGCAACGTCCGCGTGCACACCTTGCACGATCCGGTGGACTACAAGATCCGCGACCTGGGGCGCTATGCGCTCGATGGCGCTTTGCCTGAACCTACGGCTTATTCCTGATGACGAACCCTTTGATCCAAATCGACCGCGCCAGCAAATCCTGGGGCGATTTCCACGCCGTGCGCGAGGTTTCGCTGCAAGTGAACCAGGGCGATATCTTCGGCCTGATCGGCAAGAGCGGCGCCGGCAAATCCACGTTGCTGCGGCTGATTAATCTGCTGGAGCGGCCGGACAGCGGCGAAGTCAGCGTCGACGGCAGTCAACTGACGTCGCTGTCCAAGAACGCCTTGCGCGACGCGCGGCGCCATATCGGCATGATCTTCCAGCAGTTTAATCTGCTGCAGAACGCCAGCGTGTTCGACAATGTCGCCTTCCCGCTGCGCATACATGGCGGTATGCACCCGCAGCAGATCGCCGCGCGCGTCACCGAATGCCTGGAGCTGGTGGAGTTGAACGGCAAGGCCGACAGCTACCCGGCGCAGCTGTCGGGCGGCCAGAAACAGCGTGTCGCCATCGCCCGCGCGCTGGCCAGCAGGCCGGCGGTGATGTTGTGCGACGAGCCGACATCGGCACTGGACGCCGAGACCACGCGCGCGCTGCTCGCCACGCTGCGCGATATCAACCGGCGGCTGGGCGTGACGATCGTGATCGTCAGCCATGAGCTGTCGGTGATCGGCGAGATCTGCAACCGCGTCGCCGTGATCGAAGACGGCGCCATCGCCGAACAATTCGCCCTCGACGACGACGCCAGCCTCGCCGCGCCACGCAAGACCGCGCTGGGCCGCGAACTGGCGCAGCATGGCGCGGCGGTACGCGGCATCGCCGCTCGCCCGGCCGACACCAACGCCAGCGCCGCCCCTGGCACCGGCCCGGCCGCCGCTCACGGCTCGCCCGACCACGCCGCGTCCGCGAACACGCCGGCTGCCCGCGTCGCGACCGCAGACGCCGGTGCCGATATCGCGGCCCCGGCCGCCGCCGCTGGCGTCACTAACGCCACCATCCTGGAGGCGATCCATGTCTGAACTCCTCTCCACGCTGGGCGCCTCGCTCAACAGCATCATCGCCATGCTGCCGGAGATGTGGGTCGCGCTCGGCCAGACGCTGACCATGCTCGGCATCGGCCTCTCGGCCGCAGTGCTGATCGGCGGCCCGCTCGGCATCGTGCTGTTCCTGGTCGCCGATGGCCAATCGCTGCAAAACCGCCCCGCCGCGCTGGTGCTGGGCTGGTTCGTCAACACCGTCCGCTCGTTCCCGTTCATCATCCTGCTGGTGGCGCTGGTGCCGTTCACCCGCATCATCGCCGGCACCTCGATCGGCCCGCTGGCCGCCGCCGTGCCGCTGTCGTTCGCCGCCATCCCCTACTTCGCCCGCATGGTCGAACAGAACTTGCGTGAAATACCGCGCGGCGTGATCGAAGCTGCCCACGCCATGGGCGCATCGGAATTGCAGATCGTCCTGCGTGTGCTACTGGTGGAAGCCCGCTCCGGCCTGGTGCTGGCGCTGACCGTGCTGTCGATCAGCTTCCTTTCCTACTCCGCCGTGGCCGGCGTGGTGGGCGGCGGCGGCATCGGCGACCTCGCCATCCGTTACGGCTACTACCGCTTCGAAACCGACATCATGGTCGCCACGGTCGCCATCCTGATCATCATGGTGCAACTGATCCAGTTCACCGGCAACCGCATCGCCAAACGCATCGACAAACGCTAACAAGGAAAACCATGAACGCACGCCGCAACCTGCTGCTCGCCGCACTCACCGTCGGCCTCGGCCTCGCCGCGCCGGCCCACGCCAAGGATCCGAAGGAACTGGTGATCGGCACCAGCGCCGGCCCCTACGCCGACCAGATCAAGCTGGGCATCAAGCCTATCCTGGAAAAACAGGGCTACAAGGTCAAGCTGGTCGAGTTCAACGACTACATCCAGCCCAACTTCGCGCTGGCCGAAGGCTCGCTGGACGCTAACGTGTTCCAGCACATCATCTATCTGAAGAAATTCTCGGCCGACCACAAGCTCGCGCTGACCGACCTGGTACAGATCCCGACCGCGCCGATCGCCATCTACAGCCAAAAGCACAAGACGCTGAACGACGCCAAGGAAGGCACCACCGTCGCGCTGCCGAACGACCCGACCAACCAGGCGCGCGCGCTGGTGCTGCTGGATCAACTGGGCTGGATCAAGTTGAAAGACAAGGTCGACCCGCTGCGCGCATCGGAAAAAGACATCGCCGCCAACATCAGGAAGATCAAGCTGATTCCGCTGGAAGCCGCGCAGTTGCCGCGCTCCTTGCAGGACACCGACTACTCCTTCGTCAACGGTAACTACGCGCTGGCCTCGGGTCTGAAACTGAAGGACTCGCTGCTGCGCGAGAAGATCTCGCCGAACTACGTCAACCTGGTGGCGGTGCGCACCGCCGACAAGGACAAGCAGTTCGCCAAGGACATCGCCGCAGCTTACCGCTCGCGCGAATTCCTCGACATCACCAACAAGCGCTTCGCCGACTACGCCAAGACCGACGACCAGCTCGCGCTGGAAGCCGGCGGCCCAGCCAAGACCGCAGCCAAGTAATGAGCAAGCAAATCCGCTTCAACGCCTTTCAAATGAACACGGTGAGCCACCAGTCGCCGGGATTGTGGACCCACCCGCGCGACACCGGCCACCGCTACACCGATCCCGATCACTGGACCGAACTGGCGCGGTTGCTGGAAGCCGGCCGCTTCGACGCCATCTTCCTCGCCGACGTGCTGGGCGCCTACGACGTCTACCAAGGCAGCGCCGACGCGGCGCTGAAGCACGCGGTGCAAGCGCCGCTGAACGACCCGCTGGCGGTGATCCCTATCATGTCGCAGGTCACCACGCATCTCGGCTTCGGCGTCACCTGCGCGCTGACCTACGAGCATCCGTACACCTTCGCGCGCCGCATCTCGACGCTGGATCACCTGACGCGCGGCCGCATCGGCTGGAACATCGTCACCGGCTATCTCGATAGCGCCGCGCGCAATCTTGGCCTGGACCGGCAGCTGAGCCACGACGAGCGCTACGATCTGGCCGACGAATACATGGAAGTGGTCTACAAGCTGTGGGAGCAGAGCTGGGAAGACGACGCCGTGGTCAATGACAAGGAGCGCGGCATCTACGCCGATCCGGCCAAGGTCCATCCGATCAACCACGAAGGCCGCTACTACAAGGTGCCCGGCTTCCACTTGTGCGAGCCCTCGCCGCAGCGCACGCCGGTGCTGTACCAGGCCGGCACCTCGCCGCGCGGCACGGCATTCGCCGCCAGGCATGCGGAATGTACTTTCGTCAGCGGGCCTAGCAAGAAGGTGGTGAAGAAGTACGTCGACGACCTGCGCGCGGTGGGCAGCGAGAGGCTGATCATCTACGCACAAGCCTTGATCATCACCGCGCCGACCGAGGCGGAGGCGCGCGCCAAGCATGAGGAGTACCGCCGCCACATCGACATCGAAGCCGCGCTGGCGTTGTTGTCTGGCTGGACCGGCGTCGACTTCAGCCAGTTCGCGCTGGACGCCACGATCGAATACATCGACTCCGACGCCGGCCGATCGGCGCTGGCGTCGTTCAGCCAGGCCGACCCGAATCGCAAGTGGACGGTGCGCGAGGCGGCTGAATTCATCGGTCTTGGTGGGCGCGGGCCGGTGCTGGTGGGCGATCCGGCGCAGGTGGCGGATCAGCTGGAGGCCTGGCAGGACGAAACCGGCATCGACGGTTTCAACCTGGCCTTCGCGGTGGCGCACGAAAGCATGCGCGACGTGGTGGAGCTGATCGTGCCCGAGCTACAACGGCGCGGCCGCTACCGCAAGGACTACACGGCCGGCACGCTGCGCGAAAAACTCTTCGGCCGCAGCCGCCGAACTTAGTCGCACGCCACCGGCAGCGATTCAAAACGCCAGCGCAGCATGCCGCCGGCCAGGTTCGCGACTTGCGGGAAGCCGGCCTTGGTCAGCAGCACGCTGGCCTGCGCCGAGCGCACGCCGGAACGGCATACAGCCACCACCGGCCGCTCGCGATCCAGTTCGCCGATGCGCTCCATCAGCTGCGACAGCGGCACCAGCATCGCACCCGGCAGATGCCCCAGGCCGTCGATGAATTCCGGCGCCTCGCGCACGTCCACGATCTGCACCTTGGCTGCATGCTCCAGCAACGCCATCGGTTCGATTTCCCACACGCCGCTGAAGCGCAAGGTCAGCGGCGCCCACGACGGCGCTTCGGGCGCCGGCGCGTCGCCCTCCGGACGGCCGCAGCGCAGGTTGGCCGGCACCGCCACCGCCATCAACTTCGGATGCGGCAGGTGCAGGTTGTTCATATGGCCGGTGAAGTCGCCTTCGTCCACGTCGCCGCCCAGGCGCGGGTTGAAGCGGCGCTCCTCGGCCACGCTGGTGACGGTGATGCCGCGATAGTCGTGCGCCGGATACAGCAGGCAGTCGTCGGGCAGCGTCAGGATCTGGCCGCGCACCGAGGCGAACAACTGCTGCGGACTGCCGCCCTGGAAGTCGGTGCGGCCGCAGCCGCGTATCAGCAGGCTGTCGCCGGTGAAGGCCATGCTCTCGTCGTCCAGCACATAGGTCAGGCATCCGCTGGTGTGGCCCGGCGTCGCGCGTACGCTCAAGTGACGCCCGCCGAAGTCGATCCGGTCGCCGTGCTTCAGCGGCCGGTCGGCCAGGTCGGCGCCCACCACTTCGGCCAGCGCGATGCGGCTGCCGCAGCTCTGCCGCAAGCGCCAGGCGCCGGTGACGTGGTCGGCATGCACGTGCGTGTCCAGCGTGGCGATCAGGCGCAGGCCCAGCTCCTGCAACAGCGCCATGTCGCGCGGTGCCTGTTCGTACACGGGGTCGATCAGCAACGCTTCGCCGCCGTCTCCCAGCAGGTAGGTGTAGGTGGACGAGGCGGCATCAAATAACTGGCGGAAAATCATGGCTAAGCAAACAGTCGTGGAATCCCCTTATGATACCAAACGAATATGCTTATGCGGAAATCACATAAGCCATCAGTCGTTGCGCATCTGCGCCTGCGACACGCTGCTGCCCGGTGGGACGCTTTGCGTCAGCCACACGTTGCCGCCGATGGTGGAGCCGGCGCCGATGGTGATCCGGCCCAATATCGTCGCGCCGGCGTAGATGACGACGTCGTCCTCCACCACCGGATGCCGTGGCACGCCCTTGATCAACGCGCCCTTTTCGTCGGCCGGGAAGCGTTTGGCGCCCAGGGTGACGTGCTGGTACAGCCGCACGCCCTGGCCGATGATCGCGGTCTCGCCGATCACCACGCCCGTGCCGTGGTCGATGAAGAAGCTGCCGCCGATCTGCGCGCCCGGGTGGATGTCGATTCCGGTCAGCGAGTGGCCGATGTCCGAGATCAGCCGCGCCAGGAACGGCGAGCCCAGTCGGTGCAGGCTGTGCGCCAGCCGGTAGTACAGGATGGCGATGGTGCCCGGGTAGCACAGCATGATCTCCGCCACCGACGTCGCCGCCGGATCGCCGGAAAACGCGGCCTGCACGTCCGACACCAGCAAGGCGCGGATCGCCGGAAGGCCGGCGGCGAATTCGCGCGTGATGCCGTGCGCCTGCTGCGTCAGGGCTTCTTCGTCAATGACCGCGCCCTCGGCCGAGAACTGCAGGCCGCGCCGCACCTGCTCGGTGAGCCGGTTCAGCGTGGTGTTCAGGGTGTCGCCGACGAAGAAGTCGATGCTTTCGTCGGTCAGGTTGGGCCGCCCGTAGTGGGTCGGGAACAGCACCGCCGACAGGCCGTTGACGATGATCGTCAGCGCCTCGCGCGATGGCAGTTCGCGCACTTTGCCGTGGTGGCGGATGTTGTGCGTCGCTTCGCGCGATACGCGCAGCTGCTCGATCACGCTGGCCAAATTCCAGTGCGACGGCTTGACGCCGGTTCCATCAAATGTATCTATCGTCATAGTGTCTCGAATAAAATCGCGGGCGCTTTCGCCCATGCTGGAGCTTAATCAGCCATCCCGTCAAAACGAAAGAATGATTTCAGCCTTCGATATGCAGCAAGCGCATATCGCGTAAAATGCCGGGTCCAACTAAGAACAATACGCCTTTCATGAATATTTTGCTGACACTGCTGCTGGCCGGCCTGTCGATGGTCGGTCCGCTGGCCATCGATACCTATCTGCCCTCCTTCCCGTCCATCGCCCTGACCTTCGATGCCAGCCCGCTGCTGATCCAGCAAACCCTGAGCATGTTCCTGTTCTGCTTCGCGTTCATGATGCTGTTCTACGGGACGCTGTCGGACTCCTTCGGCCGCCGCCCGGTGATCCTGGTGTCGCTGGTGCTGTACGTGGTGGCCTCGGTGGTGGCGGCGCTGGCGCCGTCGATCGGGGTGCTGCTGGCCTGCCGCATCGTGCAGGGCCTGGCCGCGGGCGCCGGCTCGGTGGTGGGCCGCGCGATCGTGCAGGACCGCTTCTCCGGCGCCGCCGCGCAGAAGATCCTGTCGCATATCATGATGGTGTTCGGCCTGGCGCCGGCGATCGCGCCGGTGCTGGGCGGCTGGCTGCAGGTCAGTTTCGGCTGGCGTTCGATCTTCTGGTTCCTCAGCGCCTTCGGCGTGCTGATGTTCGTCGCCGTGTACCGCGCGCTGCCGGAAAGCCTGGCGGTCAAGGACCGTCATCCCTTCCACCTTGGCGTGATCGCTAAAAATTATTGGAAGGTGCTGGGCCACCACCAGTTCCTGCTGCTGGCGATCGCGGTCGGCATGTGCTTCGCCGGCGTGGCGCTGTATATCGGCTCGGCCGCCTACTTCGTGATGAACATCCTGCACCTGCCGGAGACGGCGTTCGCGTGGATGTTCGTGCCGCTGATCAGCGGCATGGTGATCGGTTCGGCGCTGTCGGGCAAATTCGCCCACAAGTTCTCGCGCCCGGCGCAGGTGTGGACCGGCTTCGCGGTGATGATTTCGGCCGGCGTGATCAACGTCACCTACAACTTCTTCTTCGTGGCCGCCGTGCCGTGGGCGGTGATGCCGCTGTTTATCTACTCCTTCGGCCTGGCGCTGGCCATGACGCCGCTGACGCTGATCGCGCTGGAGTACTTCCCGAACAACAGCGGCCTGGCGGCGTCGATGCAGTCCTTTATCCAGATGCTGTTGTTCGCGCTGGTGTCGGGACTGGTGGCGCCGCTGCTGTTCGACAGCGCCTTGAACCTGGCCTGGGGCGTGCTGGCCAGCCTGGTGCTGAGCGTGATCGCCTGGCTGCTGGCGCAGACCGGCAAGCCGCGCGTTCACTAAGCCGGCACCAAGCCATCAAGGCCAGGGCGTCGGGTTCATGTTTTCGTACTGCGCCCCGCCCTGCTCCGGTTCCGGCTCGCCTTTCGCGTTCAAGGCCTTGCCGGGCGCTTGCGACGGATTGCGCAAGCCCAGTATCTCCTTGCGCGATTCGACGAAGTCGGCGCTCGACAGGGGATGTTCCTTGTCGGGCCAATTCTCCTCGGCCCAGGCTTGCAGCTGTTCGAAACGCTGCCATAAATCGCTGATGAACTGGCGGCGGGTATCTTCGTTATCCATAATTCCTCCATGATGAAGCCACATTCTGCGGCAAGACGGCTGCAAAGTCGGTACGCAACATAACATGTAGAATGGCGAATTAAATCGCTCTAAAGACCTACCTCATGCGCTTGACCTCATTTACCGATTACTCGCTGCGCACGCTGCTGTTCCTGGCGGCGAATCGGGATCGCCTGGTCACCATCCAGGATATCGCCGACATGCATGTGATTTCGAAGAACCACCTGATGAAGGTGGTCTACCAGCTCGGTTTGTCCGGCCTGGTGGAGACGGTGCGCGGCCGTAACGGCGGGCTGCGTCTGGCCAAGGAGCCCAAGGACATCAACATCGGCGCCTTGGTGCGCGCGACCGAGACCGATTTTTTCATGGCCGAGTGCTTCGACCGCGCCACCGACACCTGCCCGCTGACGGCCGACTGCCGCTTGAAACACACGCTCAACGACGCCACCGCCGCCTTCCTGGCGGTGCTGGACAATCAAACCCTGCAAGACATGCTGCCCGCCGAAGCCTCCTCGCTGAAGCCGATCCGCATCATGCGCAACGCGGCGAACCACTAGACTATCTCAAGGTCGCTACGCCGCATCCTGCGTCAGCTGCGGCAGCGACGCCATCAAGTCCGAGAAGCGCTGCCCCTGGATCATCACGTGCTCGCGCAGCAGGCGGCCGGCCAGTTCGCTGTCGCCGTTGACGATCGCTTGCACCACGCCGTCATGTTCGTTGTACGAATTGGCCAGGCGGTTGCGCACCCGCAGTTGCAGCCTGCGGTAGGGCCGCAGACGCCGGTACAGATTGCGCGTCTGCTCGATCAGGAATTGATTGTGGCTCCCTGCGTAGATCGCCTCGTGGAACACTTCGTTCTTGTAGTAGTACGCGTCCGGCTCCTGCGCGTCCAGCGCTTCCTGGCAGGCCTGGTGCGCCGCCAGTAAAGCCTTCTGCTCCTCCGCCGTCATGCGCCGCGCCGCCAGCCGGCCGCAGGTCGCTTCCAGTTCCGACATCACCTCGAACATCTCCACCAGCTGCTGCGGCCCCAGCTCGGCGACGATGGCGCCGCGACGCGGCCGGATCACCACCAAACCCATCGACGACAGCTGGATCAGCGTCTCGCGGATCGGCGTGCGCGAGACGCCGAAGCGCGTCGCCAGCTCGGTCTCGTCCAGATGCTGACCCGGCTTGAGCGTGCCGACGGCGATCATTTCTTCAATTTCTTCGCGCAGCGTGGCGGAGTGCGTGGTCATGGTGTTCGAGGCCTTGTGTCAGTCTGGCTCCATTATATTTCACTTGACAATGTATTCAAGGCGGATATTCTTGTATACACAAAAAAGATTATTGCATATCGAATGCAACAAAGATAATATTTCTGTACATCAACCCTTGGAGGACGTATGACCGCTACCACCCGCAGGTCCGTAGTTACCACCTTGGCCGCGCTGGCCGCCAGCCCGCTGTTGTCGTTGCCGGCGTGGGCGCAGACCACGACGCTGAAGATTTCCCACCAATTCCCCGGCGGCACCCTGACCGAAGGCGACTTCCGCGACCGCATGACGCGCATGTTCGCCGCCGAAGTGGAAAAACGCTCCAAGGGCTCGCTGAAGTTCGCGATCTACCCCGGTTCCTCGCTGATGAAGACCAACGCCCAGTTCTCATCGATGCGCAAGGGCGCGCTCGACATGTCGCTGGTGCCGCTGTCCTACGCCGGCGGCGAAGTCCCGGAAGTGAACATCGGCCTGATGCCCGGCCTGGTGACCTCCTACGAACAAGCCTACGGCTGGAAGAACGCCGAAGTGGGCAAGGAACTGAACCGCATCCTGCTTGAAAAAGGCATCGTGCTGGTGAGCTGGATCTGGCAGGCGGGCGGCGTCGCGTCGCGCACCAAGCCGGTGGTCGATCCGGACGACGCCAAGGGCATGAAGATCCGCGGCGGCTCGCGCGAAATGGACCTGATCCTCAAGGCCGCCGGCGCCGCCGTGGTGTCGCTGCCGTCGAATGAAATCTACGCCGCCATGCAGACCGGCGCGATGGAGGCGGCGCTGACCTCCTCCACATCGCTGATCTCGTTCCGCCTGGAGGAGGTGTCGAAGGCGCTGACCACCGGCCGCGCCGGCGCCTACTGGTTCATGTTCGAGCCGCTGATGATGTCCAAGGCGATTTTCGACAAACTGACCAAGGAACAGCAAGCCGCCATCATGACGGTCGGCGCCGAACTGGAAGCGTTCGCGCTGAAGTCCGCCAAGGAAGACGACCAGGCGGTCGCCAACGTCTACCAGAAGGCCAACGCCAAGGTGGTCGACCTGAATCCGGCCGCGTTGAAAAAATGGCAGGCCATCGCCCGCACCACGGCCTGGAAAGACTACGGCGAGAAAAACGCCAACTGCGCCAAGCTGCTGGCGTTGGCGGAGAAAACGCTGTGAGCCATGGCGTAGAATTGGGGCCGGTTCGCGGCCCCAGGCCGCCGGACAACGCCGCCATCGCGGCGGCGACCGCGATGCTGGACAAGGTCAATCGCGGCCTGCAATTGCTGTCGATGATCGCGCTGGTGCTGACCGCCTTCGTGCTGACCTACTCGGTGGTGTCGCGCTACTTCTTCCACGCGCCCACCGACTGGCAGGATGAGGCGTCGGTATTCATGCTGGTCGGCGTGACCTTCTTCAGCACCGCCTACGTCCAGTACCATCGCGGCCATATCGGCATCGAAGCGGTGGCGGGCCTGCTGCCGCGCCGCGTCAACGCCGTGCGGCTGTTCGTGGTGGACGTGGTCTCGGCCCTGTTCTGCGCCTTCTTCACCTGGAAGTCCTGGGCGCTGTTCCACGAGGCGTGGGTCGACGGTCAGACCACTTCGTCGACCTTCGCGCCGCCGCTGTGGATTCCGTACTCGATGATGGCCGCCGGCATGACCCTGCTGACGCTGCAAATCGTGCTGCAAACGCTGGCGCGCATGACCAACAAACCTGAATCGGAGCACGCGGCATGACCGACCTGACTCTTGGCGCCCTGTATGGCGCCGTCACCCTGGTGGTGATGTTCTCCGGGATGCCGATCGCCTTCGCGCTCGGCGTCGTGGCCACCGGCTTCATGTACTTCTTCATGCCATCGTCCTCGCTCGACACGATCACCCAGAACGTGTACGAGGAGATGGCGTCGATCACGCTGCTGTCGATCCCGCTGTTCATCCTGAAGGGCGCGGCCATCGGCAAATCCCCGGCCGGCAAGGACTTGTACTCCGCGATCCACACCTGGATGCACAAGGTCCCCGGCGGCCTCGGTATCGCCAACGTGTTCGCCTGCGCGCTGTTCGCCGCGATGGCCGGCTCCTCGCCTGCCACCTGCTCCGCCATCGGCTCGGCCGGCATTCCGGAGATGCGCCGTCGCGGCTACTCGCCCGGCTTCGCGGCCGGCATCATCGCCGCCGGCGGTACGCTGGGCATCCTGCTGCCGCCGTCGATCACCATGATCCTGTACGCGGTCGCCGCCGAGCAGTCGCTGGGCCGCTTGTTCCTGGCCGGGATCGGACCGGGCGTGCTGCTGGTGGTGCTGTTCGCCGGCTATGCCGTCTATCGCGCCCACAAGGAATACAAGATGGCGCTCGACATCTACCAGAAGGGGGGCGAGAAATCCGCGTATCTGGTGGATGAGCACTTTACCCTGAAGCAGAAGGTGGAGATGCTGCCGCGCGTGCTGCCTTTCATCGTGTTGCTGATCGGTGTGATGGTGGCGCTGTACGGCGGCTTCGCCACGCCGTCGGAAACGGCCGGCCTGGGCGCCTTGCTCGCGCTGGTGCTGCTGGCGGTGATCTACGGCGTGTGGAAGCCGAAGGACCTGTCGCCCATCCTCGCCTCATCGATCAAGGAATCGACGATGCTGTTGCTGATCATCGGCATGTCGCTGCTGTATTCCTATGTGATGAGCTACCTGCACATCAGCCAGTCCGCCGCCGCGTGGGTGGTCAGCCTGCACCTGTCGAAATGGCTGCTGCTGACGGTGATCCTGCTGATGGTGGTGGTGTTCGGCTTCTTCCTGCCGCCGGTCTCGATCATCCTGATGACCGCGCCGATCATCCTGCCGCCGTTGAAGGACGCCGGCTTTGACCTGATCTGGTTCGGCATCGTGATGACGGTGGTGATGGAAATGGGCTTGATCCATCCGCCGGTCGGCCTGAATATATTCGTGATAAAGAACATCGCACCGGACATCCCGCTCAAGGATGTGATCTGGGGCGTGTTCCCCTTCCTGGTGCTGATGTTCGTCGCGGTGGTGCTGTTGTGCTTCATCCCGTCCATCGCCACCGGCCTGCCCGACATGATCATGGGAGTCAAATAAAATGTCCTGGAACACCTTGCAGCAAAATCGCGATGCGCGATTGCAGCGCGCCCGAGCGGCGCTGGGCAATGAGCTGGACGGCAAAAGCCTGCCGGCGGCGCGCATCGCCGATCTGCTGCACGCGGCCATCGAATGCGGCGACCGCGTTTGCCTCGAAGGCAACAACCAGAAGCAGGCCGATTTCCTCGGCCATGCGCTGGCCAACCTGAATCCGGAGCTGGTCAACGATCTGCACATGCTGCAATCGGTGCTGGCGCTGCCGGAGCATCTGGACGTCTTCGAGCGCGGCGTCGCTTCGCGGCTGGACTTTTCGTTCTCCGGCCCGCAGGCGGCGCGGGTGGCGCGGCTGGCTTCCGCCGGCAAGCTGAATATCGGCGCCATCCACACCTACCTGGAACTGTTCAGCCGCTACTTCATCGACCTGCCGCCGCGCGTTTGCCTGATCGCGGCGGAATCGGCCGACCGTCACGGCAACCTGTACACCGGGCCGAATACCGAGGACACACCGGCCATCGTCGAAGCCACCGCCTTCAAGCAGGGCATCGTCATCGTGCAGGTCAACCAGATCGTCGACAAGGTGCCGCGCGTCGACGTGCCGGGCGACTGGGTCGATTTCGTGGTGCAGTCGCCGCGTCCGTACTACATCGAGCCGCTGTTCACGCGCGATCCGGCGCAGATTTCGGAAATCCAGGTGCTGATGGCGATGATGGCCATCAAGGGCATCTACGCCGAATACGGCGTGCAGCGCCTGAACCACGGCATCGGCTTCGACACCGCCGCCATCGAGCTGCTGCTGCCGACTTACGCCGAGTCGCTTGGACTGAAGGGCAAGATCGGCAAGCACTGGGCGCTCAACCCACATCCGGCGCTGATTCCGGCGATCGAGGCGGGCTTCGTGCAGTCGGTGCACTCCTTCGGATCGGAGCTGGGCATGGAGGACTACATCCATGCGCGGCCGGACGTCTTCGCCATCGGCCCGGACGGCACCATGCGCAGCAACCGCGCCATGTGCCAGGCCGCCGGCCACTATGCCTGCGACATGTTCATCGGCTCGACCTTGCAGATCGACTTGCAGGGCAACTCGTCGACCGCGACGGCGGGACGCATCGCCGGTTTCGGCGGCGCCTCCAACATGGGCGCCGATGCGCGCGGCCGGCGTCACGCCAGTCCGGCGTGGCTGAAAGCCGGCCAGCAGGCGCGCGAGGGCCGCAACACCATCCCGCGCGGCCAGAAGCTGGTGGTGCAGATCGTCGAGACCTTCCGCGAGCATATGCAGCCCGCCTTCGTCGAGAGGCTGGATGCATGGGAGCTGATGGAGCAGGCCAAGATGGCGATTCCGCCGGTGATGATCTACGGCGACGACGTGACCCACATACTGACCGAGGAAGGCATCGCCAACCTGCTGATGTGCCGCACCGACGAGGAACGCGAGCAGGCGATACGCGGCGTGGCGGGCTATACGCCGGTCGGGCTGGGGCGCGATGCGAAAATGGTGGAGAATCTGCGCGACCGGGGCATCATCCAGCGCGCCGAGGATCTGGGCATCGACAAGCGTCTGGCCACGCGCGATCTGCTGGCCGCCCGCAACATGAAAGACCTGGTGCGCGCATCGGGCGGCTTATACCAGCCGCCCAAGCGTTTCCGCAACTGGTAAAGGAGCACGAAGATGGAAACCCTGAACTATCGATTTGAACAAGGCACCCGCCGCCTGACCGCGCCACCGGAAGTGGTGGGAGTGGTCGGCTCCGGCAATCTGGAAGTATTGATCGAGCCGGCGGCGCTGGACGGCGCCTGCACCATCGAGATCAACACCGCCGCAGTCGGCTTCGGCCCGATCTGGGCGGCGGTGATGCACGACTTCCACCAGCGCTGGCTGCTGGCCGACACTCGCATCTCGATCAACGACATGGGCGCCACGCCCGCCGTGGTCAGCCTGCGCCTGGACCAGGCGGTGCAAACCATGCTGGGAGACGCATGATGAAGCGCCAGGTCAGCTATCAGGAAGCCAGCGCGCGCGAGCGCCTGCACCAGCTGTTCGATGCGGGCAGCTTCGAGGAATTCATACCGCCGTCGGCCCGCGTCATCAGCCCGCACCTGGCGCAGCTGAACGCGCCGGTGGCGTTCGACGACGGCGTCGCCATCGGCCGCGCCTTGCTCGGCGGCGTCGCGGTGTATGCGGCGGCGCAGGAAGGCGGCTTCATGGGCGGCGCGGTGGGCGAGGTGCATGGCGCCAAGCTGGTCGGCCTGCTGCGCCGCGCCGTTACCGACAAGGTCGCGGCGGTGGTGCTGCTGGTGGAATCGGGCGGCGTGCGGCTGCATGAGGCCAACGCCGGCCTGATCGCGGTGTCCGAAGTGATGCGCGCCCTGCTCGACGCGCGCGCCGCCGGCGTGCCGGTGGTCGTGCTGGTGGGCGGCTCCAACGGCGCTTTCGGCGGCATGGGCATCGTCACCCGCTGCGCCAATGTGGTGGTGATGTCGGAGGAAGGCCGGCTGGCGATGTCCGGCCCGGAAGTGATCGAGACCGCCAACGGCGTCGAGGAATTCGACTCGCGCGACCGCGCACTGGTCTGGCGCAGCACCGGCGGCAAGCACCGTTACCTGATGGGCGACTGCCAGCGCATCGTCGCCGACGACATGGAGGCGTTCCGCGCCGCCGCGCAGGAAGCCGTCGCCGCGTTCGCGGGCCAGTCGTCCGCGCTGACGCTCGAAGCATTGGAAGCCGAGCAGCGGATGCTGGACGATCGCCTGACGCGCTTCGGCGCGCTGCCCGATCCGGTCGATATCTGGAGCGCGATGCAGATGCCGCAGGCGGCCAATATTCCGATGCTGGACGTGGACAGTTTTATCGCGGCGGCGGCAAACCGTCGCCAGGGAGTTTGAGATGGACTGGAAAAAACTGGCGGATCAGCTGTTTCCCGAATGGCATGCGATCGTCGAGCAGGATGACTTTTTGTGCGGCAGCGCGCAGGTCGGAGGCGCGGCGGTGGCCGTGATCGGCACCACTGGCCACACGCCGATAGGCGTCGAGATCGCGCTGGCGCAGGCCAAGGCAATCCTGCGCACGGTGCGCGAGTATCCGGGCATGCCTATCCTGATGCTGATCGATACGCAGGGACAGCGTCTGCGTCATCGCGACGAAATGTTGGGCATCAATAGCTATATGGCTCACTTGGGCAAATGCGTCGATCTGGCGCGGCGCAACGGTCATAAGATTATCGGTCTGGTGTACGACCAGGCGCTGTCGGGCGGTTTCATCACCAGCGGTCTGATGGCGGACGCCTGCTACGCGCTGCCCGATGCGACCATTCGCGTGATGGGGCTTCCGGCGATGGCGCGCATCACCAAGGTGCCTGAGGAAGTGTTGACCGAACTGGCGAAGGCCAATCCGGTGTTCGCGCCGGGGCCGGAGAACTATCTGCGCATGGGCGGGCTGGAGGCGATCTGGGAAGGCGACCTGGCGGCGCAGTTGCAGGCGGCGCTGGTGCAATCGACCGATGGCGACCGGCGCAGCGCGTTGGGATTGCAGCGCGGCGGTCGGCGGCTGGCGCAGCCTGTGATCGATGCCGTCATGACGGACGGCCATGTACGTTCCGCATAATTCCGGCTTTGAGCGCCACATGCTGATCTGGCTTGAGGAAGCCGGCTGGCGTACGGTACAAGGCGCGGCGCGGCCGGAGCACAAGGCGGCGTTGAAGCTGTGGGAAGGTCAGGACTGGCCGGCGGTGGTGCGGCGCATGGATATCGGTGTCGGTGACGATGAGGTCTGTCTGGGCCTGCCGTTGCCGCCGGACGAGGATACCGGCGAGAAGCTGCGTATTTCGTTGCGGGCGCAGGTGCGGCATATCGGCAGGGCCGCGCCGGCGGTGGATCTGCGTGCGGCGTTGCGGTCTTCGGGGCCTTGGCGCGAGCGCTTGACGGCGCTGGAGCGCGATGCGGCGGGCTTGGGTTTGCGGGTGTATGGTTCGCTGGCGATGCAGGCGTTGACTGGCTTGTTGTATGTGTCGGCGACTTCGGATGTGGATGTGCTGTTTTCCCCGTCCAGCCGCTCGCAGTTGGATGCGGGGGTGGCGCTGTTGTCGCGGCATGCGGCGTTGTTGCCGTTGGATGGCGAGATCGTGTTCCCCGGTGGGCAGGCGGTGTCGTGGAAGGAGTGGCGTATGGCGATGGCGCATCCGGCCAAGGTGATCGTCAAGGAGTTGCAGTCGGTGCGCTTGGCGGATACCGCGTCGCTGCTGGCGACATTGGAGGACTTGTGATGCGCGCGGCCTATGTCGCGGCCAGGACGCGGGCTGTCAAGCTTGGGGCGCAGCCTGTCGATCGGCCTGTCGATCGGCTTGCGCGGTTTGCGTATTCGCGGGAGGTGGCGCGTTTGGCCGTGCGCAGTCTGTATCAGGAGCTTTGCTTGTATCCCAAGCCTGGGTTGGTGTCGTTGGTGGACAGCGGCAGTCATGAGGATATGGATGCGGTGACGTTCATGCGGAGTTTGTTCTCGCTGCGTCACTATTTTAAGAACATCTGTTTGGCAGGATGGGATGATGCGCCGTTCGCGCGTTTGAAGCAGTTGGGGATTGCGGCGGAGGCGTCGATGCTGAAGGCGACGCGCGGTATCAACACGCATCGTGGCGCGATCTTCAGTCTCGGCATGCTGTGCGCCACCGCCGGCCGCGCCCGCGCCCAAGGCACCCCGATGACGCCCGCCGCCCTGCGCGCCGCGATGCTGATCCGCTGGGGCGAAGAACTCGCGATGCACGCCGCGCCAATCGCCCCGGCCACGTTAGCCACGTCGCGCACATCGGTCGCGCCGGCCGCCCCGACGCCTTTGGCCGCGCCGGGCGCATCGGCCGCGCCGACCTCGCCGGCCGCGCCGACGCCTTTGGCCGCGCCGGGCGCATCGGCCGTGCTGACCTCGCCGGCCGCGCTGACGCGTTTGGCCGCGCCAAGCGCATCGGCCGCGCTGACCTCGCCGGCCGCGCTGACGCCTTTGGCCGCGCCAGGCGCATCGGCCGCGCCGACCTCGCCGGCCGCGCTGACGCCTTTGGTCGCGACGGGCGCATCGGCCGCGCCGAACTCTCCGGCCGTGCTGACGCCTTTGGCCGCGCCAGGCGCATCGGCCGCGCTGGCCGCGCCGACGCCTCGGGCCGCCCCAGGCGCATCGGCCGCGCTGACCTCGCCGGCCGCGCTGACGCCTTTGGCCGCGCCGGGCGCATCGGCCGAGCCGACCTCGCTGGCTGCGCCGACGGCTTTGGCCGCGTCGGGAGCTTCGGTCGCGCGGATTGGGCAGGTCGCCCCGGCTGCGCTGGCCGCGTCGCCGGCGTCGGACCGCGCGTTGATGAGCAATGGCCTGCGCGTCGCGGCGCGGTATGCGGTTAGTGGCGCGCGTGAGGAAGGTGCTCTTGGACTGCCCTCGGTGTTTGAAATCGGCGTCCCCGCGCTGCAAGCCTCCCGCGCACGCGGCGCCAGCATGTCCCACGCGCGCATCGACACCCTGTTCGCCCTGATGGCCCACATCAGCGATAGCAACGTCTATCACCGCGCCGGCCCGCAAGGCGCGCAGACCGTTCGGGAACATGCGCGGCGCTTCATCGACGCCGGCGGTACCGCCAACGCCGACTGGCAAACCGGCGCGCTGGAAAGCCATCGCATCTTCGTCGAACAACGCCTGTCACCGGGCGGCGCCGCCGATTTGCTGGCCGCCAGCTGCCTGGTGCTCGCCATCGCCACACTCAAATGAGCCGCGCGCGACTACTCCTGCTGTGCCCCGGCCAAGGCGGCCAGCACCCCGCCATGTTCGACCTGGCCCGCACCAGCCCCGCCGCCAGCGCCCTGCTCGACCGCCTGCCGCTGCCGCCCGCCGGCAGCGCCGCGATCAGCCACCCGCCGACGTTCATCGACGCCCCCGCGCCCATCGGCAGCCTGCCGCCGCCCGCCGCTGCCAACGCAATGCTCAGCCATCCGTCAACGCCCACCGCCGCCCGAGCCCCCGGCACCGATGCCGACGACATCTACGCCAACCGCCGCGCCCAGCCGTTGATCGTGGCGGCCACGCTCGCCATGTGGGAAGCCATCCGCCACTTCACGCCTCCGCCCGCGCTGCTGGCCGGCTACAGCATCGGCGAACTGGCGGCCTACGGCGTCGCCGGAGCGCTGACGCCCGAAAACGCCGTCACCCTCGCCACCCGCCGCGCGCAACTGATGGACGACAGCCTCGCCCTGCACCCCGGCCAAGCCCTGGTCAGCATCGGCGGCCTGACGCTGCAAGCCGCAGCCGCGCTGGCCGCAAGCCACGACTACGCGATCAGCATCGAAACCGGCGAAGACAGCTGCATCACCGGCGGCCCCGCCGCAAGCGCCCACGCGCTGGAACAAGCGGTGACGGCAGCCGGCGGCCGCGCCAACCGCCTGCCGGTGGAAGTCGCATCGCACACGCACTACATGGAAAGCGCCGTCGCCCCATTCGCCGAAGCGCTGCGCCAAACGAACTTCGGCCCGATGACCGCGCCGGTCCTGGCCGGCATCAACGGCGCCAGCGTCGGCAACAAGACACAGGCCGTAGACCTGCTCTCCCGCCAACTGGCCGAAAAAATCCACTGGCTGACCTGCATGGACGCCGCCGCCGAAGCCGGCATCAGCTACGCACTGGAACTCGGCCCCGGCAACGCGCTCACGCGCATGCTGCAAAACCGCCACCCGCACATCAACAGCCGCTCGGTGGCCGACTTCCGCACGCTGGACGGCATCGGCAAATGGCTGAACCGCGCCGCCGAAGACTGATCAGCGATTGTTCTGCGTCGCCCAAGCGATGATATTGCTGGCGTCCATCGCCCCCGGCTGACGCGCCACCTCGCGGCCGCCCTTGAACAACGCCAGCGTCGGAATGCTGCGGATCGCAAAGCGCGCACCGATATCCTGCGACGCCTCGGTATCCACCTTGACCACGCGGAACCGCGGTTCCAGCCGCTGCGTCGCTTGCGCATAGAACGGCGCCATGGTCCGGCAAGGCCCGCACCACGGCGCCCAAAAATCGACCAGCACCGGAATATCGCTGCGCTCGATATGCTTGAGGAAGCGCGCACTCGACAGATCCACCGGCTGGCCGGTGAACAGCGCCTTCTGGCACTTGCCGCACACAGGATCCGCCGCCAGTTTGGCGGCCGGCACGCGATTGACCGCATCGCAATGCGGACAGACTATATGCAGCGACTCAGGCTGCGCGGTGGTGGAATTCGTCATCTTCATCTCCAGACAGCAACAAGCCGATCATGATAAAGCATGAGCAAAAAAAATGCCGCGCACACGACGAGAAATCGCATGCGCGGCCTAATTCAACGTCGGCTACTCTGGCCGATCAGATCAAGTTTCTTTGCGGGCGCCTTGTTGCTTGCTGCTTTGTGCGGCTTGCGCGGCCTGGGCTTGGGGAGGCTGTCCGCCTTGCATATTGCCGCCCTCACGACCATCGCCGTTCTGGCCGCTCTGCAGCGATTGGCCGGGGCTGCGCATTTCGTTGCCGCGCGACTGACGCGAGCCGTCATGGGCGAAGAAGGGATCGGTGAATTTGTCCACCGCTTCCTTCTGGTTGCGCAGGCTCTTTTCGGTTTCTTCCGACGTCACGCGCGCCACCTCTTCGGCCAAGGCCTTGGCGGTGCGGCTGGTTTCCTGCACATGCTCTTGCGTCACGTTGGACAGGTCGACCTGCGTGTCGGCGGCGATGCGCGACAGGTGCTGTTGATAGGAACGCAGTTTTTCCGCCGTCGGCTGGGCATGCTGGGCGACGGCGGCGATCGCCTCGGTGGCCCGATGCGACGTGATGACGTGTTGCCCCGCCGACGTGGATTCTTCCAGCAGGGTCTGCGCCAGTTGGATGTTCAGATCGCTGTACTGTTGATAGGTACGGAACAACGACTTCGACACGTCGTTAAAGAACGACAGTTGCGCTTCAAGATGGTTCTTGGCGGCTGGGGTAACGCTTTGGGCAAATGGATACATGGAGTTCCTCTAAAAAGTGAATGGGCCTGGAGAATGTCGAACCGGTTTCGACGACGCGCCTGCAGCGCGAATGCCAAGGCTACGTTAGCGAGATGTGACACGTTTGATCTACGTCAAACGTGCGGCCAACCAGTCCATGGAACTTTTTAAACCGGATTATTCCTAATCGATTCCTTCTTCAATTCCTCGCGGCCCGCCACCGCTCATGCCAGAGCCCAGCGGCGAGCAGCAGCGCGCCGATGATTAGCTCCGTCAACACCGATTGCGCGGTGGCCACGCCGTTGAATCCCACGACATCCAACGCCGGCACCTTGACCGCCTGCGTCGCCACATACATCGCGAACAGGAACAGCGCAAGGAAGGCGCGCGATGTGCGGGACAACTTGCCCAGCAAGCTCGCGGCGGCCGCCAGCATCAGCACGCCGCTGAACAACGCGGCGCCCCGGACCGCGTCGCTCGACAGCCAGCGCAGCAGCACCGGCGCGGTGAACAGCAGCGCCAGCAGGCACGATGCCAACAGCTGCGCCGCGAAGCGCCGTTCGCCGCCGCCCGGTACGGCCGCGCTCATCGCGTCCACATCATGCTGCCGGTCGCGCACGCTGAGATCGCTGACCAGGATGCCCCACAGCGCGATCGCGCCGATCGTCAGACCGCCAAGCGCCGCGCCAGGAAGCACGCAGCCCGCCACAAATAATCCCAGCGCCGCCGCGATGGCGAGCGGGTTCGACGCCAGCGTCAGCGCCAGCACGGCCAGCGCGTAACCGGCCACGCCGGGCGTGCGCGCGGACAGCGCAAACACCGGCCGCGTCAGCCGCGTCAAGGGACGCAGCCAGCGGTTGAGCAGCGCCAGCGGCGACCAGCGCCCGGCGCCGCCCGCGCGCACCTTGACCCGTTCCGGATCAAAGCGGTGGAACAGCCAAATGGCCGGCAACAGCGGCAGCATGGCGACCAGCGCCGAGCCAAGCCGCGTGATGCTCATCCGCGTGGTCCACAGCCACTGCGGCAGCACCAGCACGATCAGCGCCGGATCGAATTCGCCGCCGCCGAGCACCAGACTGTCCGTGTGCACTTCCGCGCGCAGCGACATCACGATCGAGCCCAGGCCGGAAAAATCCAGCAGCAGCAACGGCGACCAGCCGCTCCCCTGCGCGGTGACGGCGATCGGCGCCGCCATCTGCGTCACATAGAAAACGAAATACAGCACGTCGCCGCGCTTGCCCGCCAGCGGCGCCCACGCGTCGCACAGCAGCGCCATCGCGGCGGTGAAGCACACCAGCGGCAACAAGGTCAGCGAGAAGGTTTGCAGATAAACGAAGAGTTGGATCGGCCCGTCGCCGCGCAGCACGTGCAGCACCAGCATGGTCAACAGAAAAATGCAGAGCAGCCCGCACAGATAGGCGACCGCGCCGAGCCAGCGGCCGAACAGGAACACCGCGTTGCCCACCTGCGTGGCGGCCAGCACCGAGCCGGCGCCGCTGCGCACATCTTCACTCATGCGTCCGCGCACCAGGTAGAATCCGGCCAGGCCCATGAACAGGCCGCCCAGGCCCGCGCTGCCCAAGGCCAGGCAGCTGCTGGTGTAGGCCACGCGCGCGTTCTCCACCACGATCATCGCCTGCCCCTTGTCCGGATCGCCGACCATCAGCCATGTGACGACGATCAGCGCCAGCACCGCCACCAGCGTGCCGGTGCGGCGCATGCGTAGCCGCACCTCGGTCAACAGCAGCATCTTCAGCGCCAGCGCGTTCATGCGGCTTGTACCTGCGCGCCTTGTTGCGCGCCTTCCTGCACTGCATAACGCTGCGTCATCAGCGCCTCTTCCAGCGTCGGCTCGGCCGGCAGCGCGCCGTCGCACGGCGACGATGGATGCGCGATGCGCAGATGGATGCCATGCGCGTTGCGCTGCGCCTGCAACACGCGCACCTGCGCGCGCAGTCTGTCGTAATGCTGCGGATCCACCGTCGCCGACCACATCTGGCTGCGCGCCTCGCGCACGAAACTGTCCGGCGTATCGTAGCCGACCAGCTTTCCCTTGTTCATGATGGCCAGGTGGCCGGCCATGTTCTCGATGTCGGACACGATATGCGTCGATACGATCACCAGCTTGCGGAAGCCGATCTCCGACAGCAGATGGCGGAAACGCAGTCGCTCCTCCGGATCGAGTCCTGCGGTCGGCTCGTCGACGATCAGCACATCCGGATCGTTGAGCAGCGCCTGCGCGATGCCGAGCCGGCGCCGCATGCCGCCCGAGAAGCCCGCCGCCTGGCGGTCCGCGTGCTCGTGCAGGTTGACCATCTCCAGCAGGCGCCGCAAACGCGCCGGATCGCGCACGCCTTTCAAGGCCGCGAAATACTGCAGGAACTCCAGCGCCGTCAGGTTGGGGTACACGCCGAAATCCTGCGGCAGAAAGCCCAGCCGCGCGCGTATCGCCTCCGGCCTGGCGACGATATCGACGCCGTCGAACAGGATCTGCCCGCTGGTCGGCCGGGTCAGCGTCGCGATCATCTGCATCAACGAGGTTTTGCCGGCGCCGTTATGGCCGATCAAGCCGACCACGCCGGCCTGTAGATTCAAACTGACGTCGTCGACCGCCCTGACGTTCTTCGCGTAGGTTTTGACGACATTGCGTATCTCAAGCATGTGCGGGCGATTCCTTAGTAAAAAAAACAGCGGTCAGGGATGGCGCTTCAGGTCATCGATCGAGAGCCACAGTTCCTTGCGCGACAGCGGCGTCTCCGGCGTCAGCAGCGGATTGGGCAGCTCGATGAGGACACGCTGGTCCAAGCGCGCCTTGCGGATCAGCGGGCCGTAGTGCAGATGGAACAGGCGTTCGAAGCTGCCGTCCGCCAGCGCCGCCTCCAGGCCGCGTCGGATCTCCTCGGCCAGCGCCGGCTTGGCGCGGCTGACGAAAAAATAATCGGCGGTGGGATAACGCAGCGCCACATAGGGATCGATGACCAGCTCCGGATGCCGTTCCGCCTCCGCCCAGATCTCGTTGACCGAGCGCGGCACCCAATCGACGCGGCCGGCGCCGAGCAGTCCGAACAAATCCCTGTAAACCGTCACCGGCGACACCTTCAGGCCGCTGTGGCGCAGGATGGCGATGTCCGGCCAGTCGTGGCCCTGCCCGGCGGTATAGGACTTCAGGTCATCCAGGTCGCGCACCTCGCGCAACAGATCCAGGTGGTCCGAACGCAGCAGGCCGATGCGCCAGCCGATCAACCCGCGCGTCATCGGAATGCGTATCGGCAGCAGCGCCGCCTCGCGTTCGGCCGAGGTCATCGTCCCGACCACATCGATCTTCCCCATCCGCGCTTGCAGCTCGACGATGGCGCGGTTCTGCTGCATCGGCGCCGGCGACAGCTCGACTTTGTAATGGCCGCCGGCCTTCGCCAGCGCCAGCTCCAGCAGGGCCAGGCCATACTCGCCGTGCCCGCCGTCGACGCTGGCGGTGCGCGGATAATGAATGGTGATCGGCGCCGCCATCGCCAGACCACTCCACAGCAGGCAGAAAAACAGCAGACGGCGCAGCACGCACATGGCGGGAACTTCCGAAAAGATAGGTTCGAGCATGCTGCACCCGCCACCCACCCTTGTCAAGCTATCAACGATTCCTGCAACACTGGGTGCTGAAACTTTAATCAGCCGCGTGCATTCCCGCCGACATGCGTGTACACTACGATCTATTGCCGAAGGGAAATTAACATGGCCATCGCCGTACTGAGCTCAGGAGTAACCGGACTCAACGCCGCAGAACGCGCGTTGGGCAACAGCGCGCACGCGATCGCCAACATCGGCACGCAGGGCTTCCAGCCGGCTTCGGCCAATTTCGCCGAAAGCAGCCCGGCCGGCACCGGCGTCACGATTTCCTTCCGGGGCCAGGAATTGCTGCAAACGGAAGCGCCCAGCGCCACCAACCTCGCGGTCGAGACCACCAATTCGCTGGTCTATAAAGCGCAGTTCGACCTGTCCGCGAAAGTGATCCAGGCCGCCGACCAGAATCTCGGCACGCTGATCGACATCAAGGCCTGAGAGTCCCGCCGCCAGGATCGTGCCGACGACGATCCGAACCCTCAGCGGCGGATACGGTCCGAAAAATCTACCGCCTGGTCCGCCGCGCGGGCCTTGGCGGTGATGTGGGCGGCCTCGCGCCGCGCCGCGAAGTCGCCCTGCCCGGCAAGCGCGCCGATGTCGTACAGGTAGCGGTCCAGGTAGCCGGACGCCAGCAAGCGCCAATCCAGCGGCAAGCCCGGCGCGATATGCCGGGCCATCTCGAAAATGATGGTGGTGCAATTGCCGGTCAGCGTGTTGTAGAACAGCGGCGCGCGCTTCAAGGCCTCGCCTTCCCCTAGATACGCCATGAACAGGGACCGCATCGTCTCCGGCTTCATCTTCAAGCGGTACAGCCACATGTCCTCGCCGCGCGCGTTGGTCCGCACGCGCAGGATGTCGCGTTCGTCGGCGGCGATCAGTACCGTTTCGTATTTCTTGAAGAAGCCCGCCAGACCATCGAAGCTCTCGCCCTTCTCCTTGCGGATCTCGATCGAGAACGTCAGATAACGCCCGTCCGCAAAGCCGAACGACACCAGCGTATGCGCGATGGCGGGCCCCATCCAGTACGACATCGCCACATCGACCGAACGCAGTTGATCCAGGTCGTAGCGGCGCGCCTCCCAGCGCACGGTGTAATCCTGGTCGCTGCGCCAGTCGAAGTTGCGCACCTGGTCCAAGGTGACGATGCCGCCGTCCACCTTGCCGGTGACCATGCGCGCGACATCGTCGGCCCACACGCGGTCGTGCGAGGGCTTGATCGTGCTCCACCATCCCATGATGACGAGCAGCGCCAGCAACCACGGCGCCATCAACAGCAGATGCCGCTGCCACCACCACAGCGCCAGCGTACCGACGCAGAACACGATCCACGCGGCCACCGCCGCCTTGCGCGCCAGCGCCCCAACCGGCAGCTGAAACCACAACGCGAAGCCGCCCCACACCGCGAACATGGCGAAGACGATGGAGCCGAGCAGCATGCCGGCGACGAGAAGGTAGCGTTTTGTCATGCCCCGATTATGGGGGCTAATCGTGCTTCTCGTCGATTCCGTTCGCGCAACCTATCTGGACGCAGATCACTTTTACTGCAATACTCAGCACCACGCCGACGATACCGATCAGTTCCAACATGGCTGATTCCGTTAATGAAGAAGAGACGCTTCACTTTAACCGCGCCGCCGCTGACGATCCAATATCAAATACGGCGGCCATCTATCTCGAAACGGCATAACGGTGATTTCCCTTAAACAGTTTAGATACTTTGTCGAAATCGTGGAGGCCGGAAGTTATTCCCGCGCCGCCGAAAAATTGTACATCGCGCAGTCGGCGCTGAGCCGCCAGATCAAGGAGCTGGAGGACGAGCTGCGGACCCAGTTGCTGACCCGCGATGCCCGCCAGTTCGAACTGACGCCGGCCGGCCACCTGTTCTTCGAGCGCGCCAAGCGCATCCTCGAAGAGATCGACGACACCGTGGTGCAGGCACGCCACGTCGGCCAGGGCGCGCAGGGCGTGATCCGCTTGCAGCATTCCAGCTCGGTGATCCTGACGCCGCAGATCACCGCTGCCCTCGCCCTGCTGCTCGGCGAATTCCCCGGCGTGACGCTGGATGTTTCCATGCTGCCATCCGAAAACCAGACGCTGGAGATCGAGGAAGGCCGCGCCGACATCGGTCTGCTGCGTCTGCCCACGCTGCGTCGCCATCCGCACATCCACGTGCGGCAGGTCACGACCGAGCGGCTGATGGTGGCGGTGTCGCGGGATTCGCCGCTGGCCGCGCTGGACAACGTCGAGCTGGCGCAGCTGAGCGACCAGGCGTTCATCTCGATCCCGCACAAGGACCGTGGCGGCTTGAGCTACCTGGTGGCCAATCTGTGCCTGGAACAGGGCTTCTTTCCCAAGCCGGCGCGCGCCTTGTCGCGCAAGTCGTCGCAACTGAATCTGATCGAGGCCGGCCTCGGCATCGCCATCGTGCCGGAGTGCATGCGGCTGACGGCGCCGGCAGGCGTGCGCTTCATCACGCTGGCGCAAGGTAGCCTGACGACCAGCGTCGGGCTGGCCTGCCGGCGCGAGGCCGATCCGCTGGTGGCCGCGTTCGCAGACCGGCTGGTGCACACCCTTACGGAGGCCATCCCTTGAACGCTCTCACCCAAGCATGGCGCACGCGCCGGATCGGCAAGCGGCAATTCGCCGGACTGGCGTTCGTGTTCATCTGGTTTTTCGTCGGCGGCATCGCGCATTTCGTCGCGACCGACACCGAGGCCAGCATCGTGCCGCCCTACATTCCGTGGCCGGTGGCGGCGGTGCTGGTCAGCGGCGTGTTCGAGCTACTGGGCGCCTTCGGCATCCTGACGCCCCGCACGCGCAAGGCCGCCGGCATCGGCCTGATGCTCCTGACGCTGGCGGTCACGCCGTGCCATATCTACATGCTGCAGCACCCCGAACTGTTCCCGGTGCCGCTGTGGGCACTGTGGCTGCGCCTGCCGATCCAGGCGTTGTTGCTGTTGCTAATCTATTGGAGTACCTCAGGCGGGGTCAGTTCCGGCATCGTGCCACGGGCTCAACCGTAGCTGCGCTACGGTTGAGCCCGTGGCACGATGCCGGAACTGACCCCGCCTATCAAGTTGTGTACGGCAACGAACAAACATCCCGATCGGCGGCGGCTATGCTGTTAATACCGACACAGGGAGGCGTTATGGCAGACTGGATTATTGATCGCAACGGCACCGCGGTGCTGATACTGGATGAACACTGCTTCCGCTCGCCCAAGGGGGACGTGACGTCCTGGCTGGTCGGCAACGGTGTCTACGCCCTCAACGGCGACCACATCGGCTGGTTCGAAATCAGCACCTTGTACGACCTGCACAACCAGATCGTCGGCATGCTGCAACACGCTTGCACGCCGCAGCTGGCCGAGCGGGTCCCGGCGCAAATGCCGGCTTTTTCGCGCCGTCCGCACATCCCGCTGCTGAAGGGTCGCCACCAGCGCGCGCCGATTTCGCCGCTGCCGCTGCCGTTGCCGCCACCGCGGCCGCCGGCGTCGCGTTACGCCGGTGTGATCGCCATGCACGCCAACTGACCGGGAGCGTGAATTGGCAAAACTCGTCGCCGACGTCATCATCGAAACGCTCCAGCAGGCCGGAGCGAAGCACTGCTGGGGCGTCCCCGGCGATACACTGAATTACATCACCGACGCGATCCGCCGCAGCGAGATCGAATGGGTCCACGTGCGCCACGAGGAAGTCGGCGGTTTCGCCGCCGGCGCCGAGGCCACGCTGGCCAAGCGTCTGACGCTGTGCGCCGGTTCATGCGGACCGGGCAGCCTGCACTTCGTCAACGGCCTGTTCGAGGCGCACCGCAACCGCTCGCCGGTAGTGCTGATCGCGAGCCAGATCACCAGCGAGGAACTCGGCTTCGACTTCCCGCAGGAAGTCGACTACAAACCGATCTACGACCAGTGCAGTGTGTTTTGCCAGGAGATCCGTTCGCCGGCCCAGGCCAAGCGCATCGCCGCCATGGCAGCGCAGGCCGCGTTGAGCAAGGGCGGCGTCGCCGTCATCATCCTGCCGGTCGACGTCTCCAAGGCGCCGGCCGCCGACGAACCCGATTTCGCGGTGCACCTGGCGCGCCCGGACATCACGCCGTCGGCGAGTGAGCTGGATCGCATCGCCGCCATCCTCAACGAGGGCAAGAAGATCGCCATCTACGGCGGCTCCGGCTGCGAAGGCGCGCACGATGAAGTGGTCGCACTGGCCGAACGCTTGCAGGCGCCGTTCGCGCACACCTCGCGCGCCAAGGATTTCGTCGAATACGACAATCCCTACAACGTCGGCATGACCGGCATCTTCGGCATCGACTCCGGCTACCATGCGGTCTCCGAATGCGACACCCTGCTGCTGCTTGGCTGCGACTTCGCCTGGCGCCAGTTCTACCCGAGCCACGCGCGCATCATCCAGATCGACATCGACTCGTCGCATTTGGGACGCCGCCATCCGGTCGAAGTGGGCGTGGTCGGGGACATCCGCAATTCTCTGGCCGCCCTGCTGCCTCGCCTGACCGCGCGCAGCGAACGCGCCTTCCTCGACGACTGTCTGGAGCGCCACCGCAAAGTCACCGCGCACCTGAATGAACGCGCCACCGCCGGCGACGGCGACTTGATACGCCCGCAATTCCTGACCGCGATGATCGACCGCCACGCGGCCGACGACGCCATTTTCACCGCCGACGGCGGCGGCCCGATGGTCTGGGCGCTGCGTCACACGCGCGCCACCGGCAAACGGCGCACCATCATCAGCCTGACCCACGGCACCATGGCCAACGCCATGCCGCAGGCGCTCGGCGCCAAGAAGGCTTTCCCGGATCGCCAGGTGATCGCGCTGTGCGGCGACGGCGGGCTGACCATGCTGCTGGGCGACTTGATCACGGCGGTGCAGGAAAATATCCCTATCAAGATCGCCGTCTACAACAACGGCTCGCTGGGTTTCGTGGAACTGGAGCAGAAGGTGGAAGGCCTGCTGGACGCCTACACCAATCTGCAAAATCCGGATTTCGCGCGGGTGGCGGAGGCGATCGGCATCCATGGCATCCGCGTCGAGAAGCCGGCGCAACTGGAGGCTGCGGTGCTGGCCTGGCTGGCCCATCCCGGTCCGGCGCTGCTGGACGTCACCACCGACCGGCTGGAGCTGGTGATGCCGCCGGTGCTGGAGGCCAAGCAGATCTTCGGCACCGCGCTGTATTCGGCCAAGGCCATCTTCGACGGGCGCGGCGGCGATGTGGTCGACCTGATCAAGGATAACTTCATCAAGTCTTGAACTCGGCGCGATGAATGCGCTGCATGATGATCTTGAATAATCGTCGCTTCCGCAGCGGCTGAACGCGTGGCATTCTGCCGGCAATCTTTCATTGCCGGAGACATGCCGTGCCGCGTCACATCCTCAATACCGTCGCCGCCACTCTGCTGGCCATGAACCTCGCCGTCTGGTGCGGCCTTCCCGCGCCGCAGATCGCGATGGCGTGCGTGTTTATCGTGATGCAGCCGCAGCCCGAACAGGTGTACGCCAAGGGCGGCTATCGGCTGGCGGGGACGGTCGCCGGCGTGCTTGCCGCCTGGGCTATCTCCTCGTTGTTTTCCGCGTCGCCGGCCAGGCTGTTGGCGGCCATCGGCGGGTGGGTGACGCTGTTCACCGTTATCGCGGCGTTTCACGACAAACTGCGGGCTTACAGCATCGTCCTGACCGGATACACGCCGGTGGTGGTCGGTATTCCGTTGGCTTTCGAAGCGTCGCATATCGGTGCCGGCGCCGGCAACCGGCTGGCGGAAGTCGCCATCGGCGTGGCGTGCGCCGGCGCCGTGGCCTTCCTCAATGGCGGCCGCCGGCAGGACGGCATCCCGGCCCATGCCGCCACCTCCACAGCACCGCGCGCTTCGTCGCCATCGGCATCGCCTCAACGGCAGCTACCGGCGCCAGGCGCACCGCCGCCGAGACGCTGGCCACGGCTTCCGCCGGCCCCGCCCCGGGCGGGCTTGGCGACGTTGGCTGGCCCATCGCGAGCGCCGGGGCCGGCGCCAGCTTCGCCTGCCAGGCCTGCTGCGGCGACGGCCTCGCTGGCCGGCCTGCATCCGGCCATCGCGATCGCGTTGATGGCCACGTTGTGGCTGGCGACCTCCTGGCGCGGCGGTCCGATGGCGACCCTGAACGCCACCGTCGATTGCGCGCTGGTGGCGCTGTCGGCGCGGCCCGTGCGCATGGCCTTGCAGATGTCGGCCGGCACGCTGCTCGCCGTCGCCATTGGCCTGGCGCTGCAATGGTGCTACCCGCTGCTGCCGGCATCGCCCTGGCTGCTGTTCGCGCCGGCGCTGGCCGCCGGCGCCTGGATGACCGGCAAGCCCGAATCGCTGGGCCAGGGCCTGGGCTACAGCATCACACTCTGCATGCTCGCCTACCCGGCCGGCGCCGGCCACCAATACCTGCACGACGCCGCCGGCCTGACCCTCTCCGTGTTCGTGCTGACCGCGATCTGTGCGATATTATCGCCACTACGTCCAAGCCCGATACCGCCATGAATGTCGACCGCATAGACCTCAACCTGCTCCGCGTCTTCAACTGCGTTTTCGAGGAGCGCAACCTGCAACGCGCCGCGCAGCGGCTCAATCTGAGCCAGTCCGCGATCAGCCACGCGCTGGCGCGCCTGCGCGAAGCGCTGGGCGACGAATTGTTCGTGCGCACCGCAAGCGGCATGCAACCGACCGCCCGCGCCCGCGCGATGGCGGCGCCGCTGCGCGACGCGCTGCAGCAGATCGGCGGCGCACTGGGCAATGCTGCCTTCACGCCGGCCACCACCCGCCGCGAGTTCGTCATCGCCGCCAGCGACTACGTCACCCTGCTGCTGCTGGAACGCTTCAGCCGCAAGCTGCAAGACCTGGCGCCGCTGGTGAACCTGGTGATCCGGCCGGCGACCCGCATCGACCTGGCCGGCCAGTTGGACCTGGGCCGCATCGACCTGGCGATCGGCGTGTTCGCCGAAATCCCGCCGCGCTTCAACGCCATGCCGCTGTGGACCCAGACCGATACGCTGGCGATGCGCCCCAACCACCCGCTGGCCGGCCGCACGATCACGTCCGACGACCTCGCGCTGTATCCACTGATCGCGGTGTCCCTCGGCGGCGCCGAGGAAGGCGCGGTGGATGGTTATCTGTCCGAACGCGGACTGGCGCGCGAGTCCGAGATGTTCGACCGCGCCGCCTTGCCCGAGACCGCGCGGCTGCGCATCCTGCTGCCGCACGCGCTTGCCGTGCCATCGCTGCTGCAAGCCAGCGACATGCTGGCGGTGCTGCCCTCGTCGCTCGCGCAATTGCTCGCGGACCGCGACGGCCTGCTGGTCGCGCCCCCGCCCTATGCCGTGCGCAGCCGCGTGATGCAAGCCATCTGGCACGGACGCAATGACGACGACCCGGCGCAAAGCTGGCTACGCGCCCAGCTGACCTGAGCGGACGATAAAACGGCGGCCCAGGGCCGCCGTCCACGCTATGCCGACCGCTTGCGATCAGCGGTCATTCTTGTGGCTTTGACGCCCGGCCTCGGCGTGCTGCTCCGGCGTGCCGCCCTGGGTGCCGCCGGTCGAACCGCTCTTGCTGCGGCCGCCGGTATCGCTCTGCTGGCTCTTGCCGCCCTGTTTGCCTTGATTGCCTTGGCCGCCCTGCTTGCCGCCCTGGGTGTCTTTGTCGTCCTGATTCGAAGTCGCCATGATGTGTCTCCAGTGATGAGAAAGTCCCGCCACGTCGGCGCGGCGGGGAGTGGCTATCGTATGTCGCGCTGCCGGCGGCGCGTAGAGCGGTGTGGCCGCGTCGGCGTAGGACATTCCCTGCGTCTTGCGAATCGCGGTTACCTGCTGCCGAGACTGACGGTTGCCCTGCAAAAGCCCCTACAACCGGACGGGCATCCTTCCTACAGTCGCTTTCGATAACTCATCTATGATGACTTTCATGGCAAGGCGCTTGCCATTCCCTAAAGCGCCATCCAACGACGGAGCAGACCATGAGCAAACCTACCCAAGGCGGCAAAAACGGCGGCAACAGCAGCGTGCAGGAAGCGAAAGGCGCCAAGTCCTCCGCCGCCGGCAACGGCGGCAGCGACAAGGGCAACAGCCAGTCGGCGTCGGCCGGCAACAAGTCCACCGCCAAGAAGCCTGCGGCAAGCAAATCGAAGTAAGACCAGACGGGCGCGCAAGCGCCCGTCGACATGTTGCGGCAAAGCTCTAAGCGGGCGACTCAAGAACGGCACCTGTGTCACACTATGCGCAAGGCAAACAGACAGGAGCGCGCATGAGCGAAGGACCGGACGGCAGCAAACCACCGCAGGACAATCCGCACCGCCGCGCCAGCGACCACGATCGCCGCGCCACACCCCAGGACAACGGCACGCCACGCTATCTCGATCCCGGCGACACCGTGTTCAGCCTGTGGGGCCGGGTCATCATGGCGCGCTACCGGCGCATCGCTGCGGCGGCCACCCGCCACATCATCCAGCGCCCGCTGCACATCGGCGTCTCGGCGCGGATCTTCCACCCCGAACCCGGCGCCACCGGCCTGCGCAGCAAGAACCTGCAATACCTTGAGGAATCGATCGCCCAGTGGGTGATGTCGCGCGACGTGCTGGTGTTCATGATCCCGACCGTCAACACCGAAGGCCTGCTGCACCCCTCCAATATCCGCCTGCGCGACTACGCCAAGCACCTGGACGGCCTAGTGCTGCAAGGCGGCGCCGACGTCTCGCCGCAAAGTTACTCGGAAACGCCGACCCGGCCCGAATGGGGCGGAGACCGCGCGCGCGACATGTACGAACTGGAACTGCTGCATGAATTCGTCGAGGCCGGCAAGCCGGTGCTGGGCATCTGCCGTGGCTGCCAGTTGATCAATGTCGCCTTCGGCGGCTCGCTGTACCAGGACATCGCCTCCGACGTGCCCGATTCGCTGGCCCACGTCAACGACGAGTACGACCGCAACCGCCATGAGATCAGCTTCCCGGCCGGCTCCTCGCTGGCACGCATGTTCAAGGGGCAGACGCGCGGGATGGTCAATTCCATCCACCACCAGGCGGTCAAGACGCTGGGGCGGGATATGACGGTGGAGGCGCTGTCGGTGCCGGACAATATGGTCGAGGCAATCCGCTACCGCAAGGCACCGTTCGTGATGGGCCTGCAATGGCACCCGGAATTCCACCGCGCCGGCGGGGTCGAGCTGATGGACTGCACCGGCATCCTGGATAATTTTCTGCGCGTCGCACGCGAGACGCGCTTCTAAAACTCGTTGGCGAACCGGCTTGGCCCGGTATAAACTGTGGCATCTTTTACAAAAGGTGTTCCATGATGCCGTTGCGCCGCGCCGCCCTGATAGCCGCAGCTTGCCTGTTCGCCACGCCGGCCGTGGCGGACGACGACGCCATCACCGTCACCTACAGCGAACGCCCGCCGTACATGATGGCGCATGCCGACGGTCCGCCCAGCGGCCTCACCGCCACGCCGGCGGTGCAGGCGTTCCAGACCGCCGGCGTTCGCACGGTCTGGCGCAACCTGCCGACCAATCGTCAGCTGATGATGATCAAGGATCCGAAGCAGCGCGCCTGCGCCGTCGGCTGGTTCCGGGTCGAGGAGCGCGAGGGCTACGCCAAATACACCAAGCCGATTTATCGCGACAAGGAGTGGCTGGTGCTGGCCAACACCGCGCTGGCGGCGCGCAGCGACGCGACGCTGGACGCGCTGCTGCGGCACGCCGAGACGCGGGTGCTGGTCAAGGACAACTACTCCTACGGGGCGGAGCTGGACAAGCTGCTGCGCGAGCTGCACCCGACCATCGCCATCTCCACCTCGCCAACCAGCAAAATGGTGCAGTCGATCAGCAAAGGCATGGTGGACATGATGTTCGTATCTGAAGAGGAAGGCAACTACATCATGGCGCACCATGACGGCGAGCAGACGCGCAACCTGCGCCTGCTGCGCTTCAAGGACATGCCGCACGGCACCGAGCGCTACATCATGTGCGGCAAAGGCGTCCCCGACGACGTAATCGCCCGCCTCAACAAGGCGATCACGTTCAAATAGCCGCCGAAGCGGAGGCGTCGCGCGCCACCGCTCCGGATCACCCCCGGCGAAAACGCTGGATCGCCGCGTCGACCATGCCTTCGGCGCTGCCGCTGCGATCGAACTGCTGGCGCAGGTAGTGCGCGTCGCTGCCCTCGTGCGTGACCTGCATCAGATGCTGCAATCCGGCCGTCGCGCCCAACGCCGCGCCGTGCGGCTCCATCTTGCGCAGCGTGGTCAGGATATCCTCGCGCAGCGACAGGCTTTCGTAGGTCTTTGGATGCACCACCGTGCCGTCCAGGCCGAAACGGCAGGCCTGGAAACGGTTGTAGTTGTAGACCAGGTAGTCGTCCTCCACCGGCGGTTCCTCCTTGCGCTCCAGCAGATAGCGGCACAAGCACTGCAGGTACACCGCCAGCGCCGCCGCCCGGTCCACCGTCAGCGGCGTGTCGCACACGCGTAGCTCGATGGTGCCGAATTCCGGCTTCGGACGGATATCCCAGTAAAAGTCCTTCATGCTCTTGATAACGCCGGTGTGCTCCATCTTGGCGAAGTACTCGTTCTCGAACGTCGACCACGATTGCGTGAACGGCGCGCGGCCGCTCATCGGGAAGGCGAACACCGAATTCAGTCGCGCCGAATTGAACAGCGTGTCGTTCCCCTGCACATACGGCGACGACGATGACAGCGCGATAAAATGCGGCACGTAGCGGCTCAGCGAATGCAGCAGGAACAGCGCGTCGTCGCCCGACTCGCAGCCGATGTGCACGTGCTGACCGAAAATCGTAAACTGTTTAGCCAGATAGCCGTACAGCTCCGACACCTCCTTGAAGCGCGGCTTGGAGAAGATGCGCCGCTCCGACCACTTCTGGAACGGATGCGTGCCGCCGCCGCAGATGCCGATGTTGAGCTGCTCGCCGGCCTGCACCAGCACATCGCGGGTCAGCTGCAGTTGCGCCAGCAGTTCGGCGTGGTTGGTGTGCACGTCGCTGTTAATCTCGATCATGCTCTCGGTGATTTCCGGCGTCACGTTGCCCGGAAACGGTTTGCGGTTCAGCAGGTGCAGCAGATCCGGGCTGGAGGCGGTCAGGTCGTAATCCGACAGGCTGACCAGTTGCAGCTCCAGTTCCACGCCCATGGTGAGCGGCTTCGATGATTTGAATTCTTCCAACGCCATTAGCGTTCCTCCTTGTTCGGGGTTTCGTTCGCCCATACCAGCGCGCGTTGCGTGATGATCGGGCCGAACACTTCCAGCACCAGCGTCATGGCGGCCAGCGCGGCCAGCTCGTCGACCAGCACGATCCCCATGTATTTGGTTTGTTCCAGCAGCAGCGTGACGAACACCGACATCGGCGCCAACGCAATGCCGGTCAGCAGCCCCTTGCGCCACGAGATGCCGCCGACGTGCGCGAAGGCGCCCACCGCCAGCGCCTTGACCAGAAAGCGCGCCAGCAACAGCAGCATGCCGAGGCCCAGGCCGTCGACCACGCGCTCCCAGTCCAGCGTCGACACGGCGAACACGAACAGCAGCACGGTGATCAATTCACCGATGCCGCCGAAGTTGCGCTCGGTGCGACTGAACGCGACGCGGCTGTGACGCGCGGCCAGGCCGAAGGTCAGCGTCGCCAGCACCGGCGAAACGTCGAACGCGCGCGCCATCGCCACCAGCAGGATCACGCCCAGCGCGAAGGCGATGGTGCCGTCCTGCGCCAGCTTGCCCATGCGGCGCAACACCGCCGGCACCAGCATGCCCAGCACCGCGCCCATCGCCGCCGATACCGCCAGCTCGATCAGGCTGTGCGAGATCGCCTGCGTCAGGCTGCCGGAGGTCTGGAACACCCAGAAGCCGACCACCACCTTGAAGGTGAACACCGCCAGTACGCAGTTGATCGCGACCAGGTGCAGCACCCGTTCGGTGACCTGGCCGGAGCTGTCTTCCTCGTTAATCACGCGCAGCACGCCGGCCGGCGAGGTGGACATGGCCAGCGACGCCAACAGCAGCGACGTCAGCGACGGCATGCCGGTCAGATGCGCGATCAGATAGACCACGCCGAAAGTGGCGGCCGATTCGGCCAGCCCGCTGACGGCGATCCAGGGATTGATGCGCAACCAGCGCAGATTGATGCGGTAACCGAATTCGAAAAGAATCAGTCCAAAAGCCAGATTGGCCAGCACGGTGACCGTGCTTGAGGGACCGCTGCTGAGGGCGTCGGGAAATGCCTGCGCCAACAGGAAACCAACTACACCATAGACGCTGATGCGCGGCAGGCGCGTCCAGCGATGCATGAATTCACCCGACAACCAAGCCAATGCAACGGCTAGAGGCCAGCCTAGTTCGGTCAATACGACCTGAATATCCGGCATGTACTTCTCCTTTTTAAAGATACTTGTACAATTCTGAACAATTACGGGCACTCTCACTGTGCGCTAGGGAACATAAGGAAGCCATATGCTTGAATTAATCAGCGAACACGCCTGTTTTGGCGGTATGCAACGCTTTTATCGTCATGAGTCACGCGAGATCGGTCTGCCGATGCGGTTTTCCGTGTTTATTCCGCCGGCGGCGGAACAAGGCAAGGTGCCGGCGCTGTTCTACCTCGCCGGCCTGACCTGCAATGAAGAGACTTTCATGACCAAGGCCGGCGCCCAGCGCGCGGCCGCCGAGGCCGGCCTGATGCTGATCGCGCCCGACACCAGCCCGCGCGGCGCCGGCGTCGACGGCGAGACCGACAGCTGGGACTTCGGCGTCGGCGCCGGCTTCTACCTCGACGCGACCGAAGGTGAATGGGCCAAGCACTATCGCATGGAAAGCTACATCCACGAACTGCGCGAACTGGTGACGCGGGAGCTGCCGGTCGATGCGCAACGCATCGGCATCTTCGGCCACTCGATGGGCGGCCACGGCGCGCTGACCTTGGCGCTGCGGCGGCCGGACGCGTTCAAGTCGGTGTCGGCATTCGCGCCGATCGCCGCGCCGTCGCAATGCCCGTGGGGCAAAAAGGCCTTCACCGGCTATCTCGGCCAGGATCAAAGCGCCTGGGCGGCGCACGACGCCAGCCTGCTGATGGCGGGCATGCAAACGCCCTTCCCGGCCGGCATCCTGATCGACCAGGGACTGGGCGATAAATTCCTCGCCGAACAGCTGTATCCGGAAGCGTTTGAAGCCGCGTGCGCGAGCGCCGCGCAGCCGCTCGAACTGCGGCGGCATGCGCGCTACGATCACGGCTACTACTTCATCGCCACCTTCATGGAAGACCACATCCGCTTCCACGCGCAGCGGCTGGCTACAGTTTAATTTCCGTGCCCAGGCGCTGAAGGAACTGCCCCAGCCACGCCGGATGCGCCGGCCAGGCCGGGGCGGTGATGAAGTTGCCGTCGGTGACCGCCTGGTCGACCGCGATGTCGGCGTAGTTACCGCCGGCCAGTTTCACTTCCGGTGCGCACGCCGGATACGCGGAGATGGTCTTGCCGCGGATGACATCGGCCGCCGCCAGCAGCTGCGCGCCGTGGCAAACGGCGGCGATCGGCTTGGCCGCCGCCGCGAACTGCTGCACGATCTCGATCACACGCGGATTCAGGCGCAGGTATTCCGGCGCGCGGCCGCCGGCGATCATCAGCGCATCGTACTGCGCCACATCCACGGTGGCGAAATCCGCGTTCAATGCGAACAGATGGCCCGGTTTCTCGGTGTAGGTCTGGTCGCCCTCGAAATCGTGAATGGCGGTCTTGATGGTGTCGCCGGCCTGCTTGTTCGGGCAGACCGCGTGCACCGTATGGCCGACCATTTGCAGCGCCTGGAACGGCACCATGGTCTCGTAATCTTCCGCAAAGTCGCCGGTCAGGAATAGAATTTTCTTGGCTGCCACGGTGTATCCTTTCGAAAAAGTAAAAAGGACCGCGACGTCTCCGTCACGGTCCTTCGATACTACCGCGATCCGCGCGAACGCGCCGTGCGCTTGCTATGCGGCTTTGCTCAACACGCTGCGGATGGTGCCGGCCAGATCCTCGGCCGAGAACTTGGCCACATACGCATCGGCGCCCACGCCTTTGACGTGGTCTTCGTTGGTCTTGCCCGACAACGAAGAATGGATCACCACCGGAATCTTGCTGAAGCGCGCGTCCTGCTTGATCAGGCGGGTCAGCGTGAAGCCGTCCATCTCCGGCATCTCCAGGTCGGTCAGCACCATGGCGACGCGGTCGCTGATCGGCACACCCTCGGCCTTGGCGCCGTCGGCGATATGCTGCAGGCGCTCCCACGCCTCCTTGCCCGACTTGGTCATGATGAAGTGCACGCCCATCGCGTCCAGACCTTTTTCGATCAGGTTGCGCGCGACGACGGAATCGTCGGCGGCCAGGATCACCGCGCCGGCCTTCAGCAGCACTTTCGGGCCGATGGTTTCCGGGTCGATGTCGTCGCGTTCCGGCGGCACCAGCTCGCGCAGAATGGTTTCCACGTCCAGCACTTGCGCCAGGCGGGTGTTCTGCACATCGCCGTCGACGCGGGCGATACTGGTGACCTTGCCGCCGGCCGTGCCTTCGGCGGTCAGCACCTGGCTCCAGTCCAGGCGGACGATTTCGTCCACCGACTCGACCGCGAACGCTTGCGTGGTGCGCGCGAATTCAGTGACCAACATGATATTCAGACCGGTTTTTGGGGTCACACCGACGATGCCTGGCAAATCCAGCACCGTGATGATTTGTCCGCGCAGATTGACGACGCCCAGCATGTGTGGCGGGGATCCGGCCACAGCGGTTACTTCGGGCATCGCGACGATCTCGCGGATTTTGAAGACGTTAATACCGAACAACTCGGAATGTTCGCCCTTGGCGTCGCCGCCCAGGCGGAACAACAGCAGTTCGAATTTATTGGAGTTGGTTAAATTACTGCGCTCATCAACTTCCTGCTGAACTGATTTCATGGATTTCGTCTCCCTCGGTGGTCCGCAGCCAGTATAACGTTAGCAACAGCAAGGAAGTTGTTTTCGAGAACGATAAACAACGAAATGGCATAAAAAAAAGAAGCCCGGAGGCTTCTCTTTTAATATTCTGGAGCGGGAGAAGAGTCTCGAACTCTCGACCTCAACCTTGGCAAGGTTGCGCTCTACCAACTGAGCTACTCCCGCAGAAGCCAAGATTATGACAGAAAGATTTCTGTTTCGCCAGTGCCCCACGCCAAGTTTTTGTCAAAACGTCGATAGTGTATTCTTGTCATAGATAACTTAAAGGACAGGAATGGATTCAATCGAAGTCGTGCTGGTCATGCTGCTTGCCGTGGTGGCCAGCGCCTACATCATGCGTCTGCTGCCGCGCGCGATACCGCTGCCGCTGGTGCAGATCGCATTGGGCGCGCTGATCGCCGCCAAGTCCTCGCACGGCGTGGACCTGGAGCCGGACCTGTTCTTCCTGGTGTTCCTGCCGCCGCTGTTGTTCCTCGACGGCTGGCGCATCCCCAAGAGCGGCCTGCTGCGCGACAAGGGCACGATCCTGGAGCTGGCGCTGGGCCTGGTGATCTTCACCGTGGTCGGCGCCGGCTTCCTGATCCACTGGCTGATTCCGGCGATGCCGCTGCCGGTGGCGTTCGCGCTGGCCGCCATCATCTCGCCGACCGATCCAATCGCGGTCAGCTCGATCGCCGCCAACGCGCCGATTCCGAAGCGGCTGATGCACATCCTCGAAGGCGAATCGCTGCTCAACGACGCCAGCGGCCTGGTATGTTTCCGCTTCGCGGTGGCGGCGGCGCTGACCGGCACCTTCTCGCTGCAAACCGCCGCCCTCACCTTTGTCTGGCTGGTGGTGGCCGGCATCGGCGCCGGCGTCGGCGTGACCATGCTGGTGACCGTGGTGCAGCGCTGGCTGACGCGCCACTTCGGCGAACCGGCCGGCTCGCCGATCCTGGTCAACCTGCTGCTGCCGTTCGGCGCGTATCTGGTGGCGGAACGCCTGCACGCCTCCGGCATCCTGGCGGCGGTGGCGGCCGGCGTCACCATGAGCTACGTGGAACTGAGCGGCCACGCACACGCCAGCACCCGCATCCAGCGCTCCGCGGTCTGGGACACGGTGCAGTTCGCGCTCAACGGCGTGATGTTCGTGCTGCTCGGCGAACAGCTGCCCGACATCTATCGCGGCGCCAGCATCTCGCTGGAGGAAAGCGGCCATCTGAACCCGTGGTGGCTGGTGGTGTATGCCTTCGCCATCACCGCCGGGCTGCTGGTGCTGCGCCTGTTCTGGGTCTGGGCCTCGCTGCGGCTGACCATCTTCAAGCAGACCATCCGCCATCTGCCGCGCCGCAAGATCAATCCGCGCCTGCTGCTGGCGACCACGCTGGCCGGCGCGCGCGGCACCATCACGCTGGCCGGCGTGTTGACGCTGCCGCTGGTGCTGCCGGACGGCTCGCCCTTCCCGGCGCGTGCGCTGACGATCTTCCTCGCCTGCTCGGTGATCCTGATCTCGCTGCTGACGGCCAGCATCGTCCTGCCCCGGCTGCTGGCCGGCATGACCTTCCCGGCCGAGCCGGAGGAGCAGCAGGAGGAAGACCTGGCGCGGCGCGCGGCGGCCAACGCGGCCATCGACGCCATCGAGAAGACGCAGATCGCGCTGATGGAGTCCGAAGCCTGCGTCGATCCGGACGTGTACCCGCAGGCGGCGGCGCGGGTGATCTCGTTCTACGAGCATAAGCTGAAGGAGATCGATCCGGAGAGCGAGCATGCGTGGCGCAAGACCGACTATGCGGAGAAGGAGCTGCGGCTGGCGGCGCTGGATGCGGAGCGCCGCACCGTGTTCGACCTGGCGCGGCATGAACAGATCTCCGACGCCATCTCGCGCAAGCTGGTGCGCGAGATCGACCTGATGGAAGCGCGCTACCGCTGACGCCATGCTGCCAAAACGAACTCAGATCACCATCGCCGTCGCCTGGGCCTTATTCTGGCTGCTGATGAACGTCACCGCCGTGCAGGAGTACCTGCGCGAGAGTCATCACGATGTGTGGAAGCCCATCCTGTGGGAGTCGTCGTCGGCGCTGACCGGCACGGTGCTGCTGCTGTTGCAGCGGCGCTTCACGCGCAAGTACGACCATCTGCTTGGATCGCCGGCTCGCTGGTTCGCGCGGCAGCTGGTGTGGCTGCCGGTGTACTGGGTGGGCTTCGTGCCGATGGCGTTCGGCCTGCGGCATGCGATCTATGGCTTGGCCGGGCAGGTCTATACGCATACGCCGTGGCCCGAGACTTTTCTGTACGAAGACATCAAGATGACGGTGTACTTCAGCATCTTCACCACCATCATGTTCGGTGTGCTGTCGTATCACGCGATGCAGAACGAGAAGTTGCGCGTGGAGCGGGCCAATGCGGCGATGCGCGAGGCGCAGCTGCTGACGCTGACGCAGCAGATGCAGCCGCACTTTTTGTTCAATGCGCTCAATACGATTTCGTCGCTGATGCACAGCGATGTGGCGCGCGCGGATGCGATGCTGATTCAGCTGGCGGATGTGTTGCGGGTGACGCTGGATGTCAGCGGCCAGCATAGCGTGTCGCTGGAGGTGGAGCTGCGCTTGTTGCGCGGTTACGCGGCGTTGATGAGCGAGCGGTTCTCGGATCGGGTGCGGATCGATTGGCGCGTGGACGAGGCGCTGCTCGCGACGCGAGTGCCGGTGATGAGCATGCAGCCGTTGTTGGAGAATATCTTCAAGCACACCGTCGAAAAGCGCCGCCAGGCCACCGCGATCACCATCGCCGTGCAACGCGAAGGCGACGACGTCGTGCTGCGGCTGGAGGACGACGGCGGCACGCTCGCCACAACGACGGCGGCCGGCCAGCCCGGCAAAGCCGCGCGCGCCGGCGCGTCGGACACGGCGCCAGCCGCGGATGCGACGGCGAAAGGCGGCGGCATCGGCGTGCGTAATTTGCGGGAGCGCCTGTCGTCGCTGTACGGCGAACGGGCTTCGTTCGAGCTGATTCAATTGTCGCCCGCCGGTGTGCGGGCAGAAATGCGGCTGCCATGCGTGTCCTGATCGTCGACGACGAGCGCCCGGCGCGCGACAAACTGCGCCGCCTGCTGGAGCAGGAGCCGGACATCACCGCCATCGAAGAAGCCCGCGACGGCATCGACGCGCTGGAGCGCCTGCCCGCGTTCGTCCCCGATCTGCTGCTGCTGGACATCCAGATGCCCGAGATCACCGGGCTGGACGTGGCGGCCTCGCTGCCGTCGCCGGCGCCGCTGGTGGTGTTCGTCACCGCCTACGACGAATACGCGATCCAGGCCTTCGACGCCAACGCCATCGACTACCTGCTCAAACCCTACGACCAGGCCCGCCTGCAACGCGCGCTGCAACGCGTGCGCGACCGCCTGACGCCACGCCTAGCGCCGGCACGGCAAGACGCACCGGCCGCGAACGCCGCGCCGGCACCCGCCCTGGCGATGCCCGACGTCCACCAGTTGCTGATCCCCGACCGCAACGGCATGCGCATCATCAAAGTCGAGCAAATCCAGTGGATCGAAACCGCCGACAACTACGTCGTCCTGCACACCGCCGACGGCCAGCCCCTGATGCGCCAAACCCTGGCCGGCCTGCTGGAAAAACTCGGCCCGCGCTTCCAGCGCTGCCACCGCCGCGCAGCTGTGCAGCTGGACTGGATCGCCGGCGTCCAAACCCTGGACAAGGGCGACGGCGAACTGATACTGCGCGGCGGTGCCCGCGTCCCATGCAGCCGCCAATACCGCGCCGACGTGATGGCGCGACTCGAATAACCCGGCGTCCGCGCGCCGCCGCCCGGCTCGCCCCACGCCAAGCCCAATTCGCCCCACGACGCTGGACGCCGCCCGGCCGCCTCCGTAATCTGGCTCCATCAACCAAGGAGCCAACAATGAACAACAACCGCCTCTACTTCCTCGACTGGATCCGCATCTTCGCCTTCTTCGTGCTGATCTTCTATCACACCGGCATGTACTACGTGAGCTGGGACTGGCACGTCAAGAGCCCGTACGCCAGCACCGCCATCGAACCGCTGATGATCCTGTCGTCGCCATGGCGCCTTGGCCTGCTGTTCATGATTTCCGGCGTCGCCACCGCCTTCATGCTGAAAAAGATGCGCGTCGGCGCGCTGCTCAAGCAACGCAGCTGGCGCCTGCTGGTGCCGCTGGTGTTCGGCATGCTGGTGATCGTGCCACCGCAAGCGTATTTCGAAGTGGTGGAAAAAGTCGCCTACCAAGGCGGTTACGGCGAATTCATGCGCCTCTACGTCAGCGGCTACCACGGCTTCTGCCGGGGCGACGACTGCCTCAGCATGCCGACCTGGAACCACCTGTGGTTTGTCATCTACCTGTGGGCATACACGATGATCATCGGCGGCGTCGCCTGGGCGATGGGCGGCGCGCTCCTCCAGGCCTGCGCCGACGCGCTGGGCCGCCAGCTGACCGGCTGGAAAATCATCGTGCTGCCGACGATCGTGCTGGCCATCGCCCGCTTCGCGCTGGCCGACAGCTTCCCCTCCACCCACAACCTGACCCGCGACTGGTACAACCACGCACAATACTTCTCGCTGTTCGTGCTGGGCGTGATGCTGGCGACGCAGAACGGCTTCTGGGCCAAAGTGGACGGCCTGCGCTGGACCAGCCTTGGCTTGTGGCTCGCCAGCTGGGCGATGGTCGTGATCTACTGGTCGATCCCGGAAACGATGCTGACGACCGACGTGGCGCAATGGAAGCCGCTGCTGCGCATGGTCTACTGCCTGGGCCAATGGGCGCCGATCCTGGCCATCTGCGGTTTCGGCCATCGCCACCTGGCCTTCGACAGCGCCAAGCGCCGCTACCTGACCGAAGCCGTGTTCCCGGTCTACATCCTGCACCAGACGCTGATCGTGTCGATGGCGCACTGGCTCAAGCCGCTGAAGCTGGCGCCCGGCACCGAAGGCGCGCTGCTGATCGTGCTGACCTTCAGCATCAGCTTCGGCGTGTTCGAAGTCGTGCGCCGCGTCGCGGTGCTGCGACCACTGTTCGGCCTGGGCCGGATTACTTCACAAACGTCAGCGTATGTTGCGCAGGCCCCGGCAGCAGCGGCGACTCCCGCCCTGTAAGCCAATCGGTGCGGCCGTCCATGAACCACGGCGACAAGGGGTGGCCGCTCTGCCCCGCCGGCATGTTGAAGATGCCCTGCTCCTCCTTGCCCGGCGAGACCGTCAGCCGCTCCGACTGGCCGAAGGTCGGTCCCGCCACGCGCGGCATGTGCTGGTCGCCGGCCAGCATATCCGGCGCCACCTTCAGGTATTTGCCCAACAGCGGCACGGCGGACGCCATCGGATGCGCGCTGGCCGCCGTATTGCGCTGGCCCCAGGTCGCCGCCACCAGCGGCTTGCCATCCTTGGTCAAGTCATCCACCACGCGGTCCAGCGCGGCCAGTTGCAAGGCCTGCCAGCTGGCGTACTGCGGCGGCAGCCACGCGACAGGCTGCTGATCCAGCAAGCGCGCGATCACCACCGGCCAGCGCGACGACACCGCCGACATGCTGGCCTTCGGATCGAGCTTGGCCAGCTCCTCGTTGGCGCCGTCGTACAGGATGTCGTACAGCGCGTACATGTAGGCGCGCGTGATACGGTAGCCGACCGAGTCCACGCTGGCGTGGCCGGTCCAGCCCTCCTTCAGCATCTTCAGCGCCTCGGCGCGTTTCGACTGGTTCTTGATGGCGCCTTCGTCCAGCGTGAGGATGGCGCGTTCGCGCCAGGCTGCGAGGAACACGGCGCGGTCGTCCAGGCCGATCGCGTACACCTTCTTCACATCGGTCTTGTCGCCCAGCGCGGCCAGATTGTCGCGCACCTGGTGAGTGCGCGCGCCGAGATCGTAGCCGCCGTCGCCGATCAGATCGGCGCCGCTGCCGGCAAGCTGGCGGCTGTTGGCGGTGGCCAGGTGGCCGCTGACGGGATTGACCACCTTCGGATATTCCTCCGGCGTCAGCCAACCGTTCCACACGCCGGCCTGGTCGTCCACGCTCAAGGGATAGGTGCTCGCCATCCCTTGCTGCGCGCGGCGCGGCAGCGGGCCGGCGATGGTCCAGCCGATATTGCCCTTGTCGTCGCCGCCGACGAAGTTTTGCGCCGGTATGCCCAGCGTCGGCGCGATCGCCAGCGCCTGGTCCAGCGTGTCGGCGAATTCCAGCTTGCGCGCGTTGACGTTGACGGCGGCCGGCGTGTGCGCGGTCCAGTGGATGGCGTAGCTGCGGCCTGCCGACTCGCGGATCGGACCGAGCGAGGTTTCGCGCACGGCGAACTTCTCCGCCGCCGCGCCTTTGACCAGGATGGTCTCTTCGTGCAGCACCGGCGTTTCCCAGCCGGCCTGCGTGCGCACCTGGCCCGGCTTGGCGGCATCGGTGTCGAGCGCGATCAGGTCGAGGTAATCGCCGTAGCTGTTGGTGAAGCCCCAAGCCACGTGGCCGTTGCTGCCGACCACCACCACCGGCGCGCCGGGCAGCGTGACGCCGACCACGCGGCGCTGGCCGCCCTTCGCGTCCGGGAATTGCAGCGCGGCGCGATACCAGATGGCCGGCAGGTTGATCCCGAGGTGCATGTCGTCGGCGACGATGGCGGCGCCGGTGTCGCTGCGGCTGCCGGCCACCGCCCAGTTGTTGCTGCCCACGGTGTTGAGGAATTCGGCCGCCGCCATGCGCGGCGCGGACGTGTTTTGCGCGGCGCGCGGCTTGCCCCACCAGGCCGGCGGCGCTGCCGGGATCACGACGTCTGCTGCGGGCACCGATTGCGCATCCAGCGGCGCGTCCCACGGCGTGGATTCCGGCGACAGGAAGGCGCGCTGTTCTTCGCTCGCGTGGTCCTTGAACCAGCCGCGCGACAGTTCGCGCGATTCCTGGTTGCCTTGCAGGTCGAAGTACATGGCCCAGATCACCAGCAGCGAATCCGACGCCGACCATGCGCGTGGCGACATGCCGACCAGCGCGTATTCGAACGGCTTGGCGCTCAGGGCGTTCAGACCCGCGTTGACGCCGGCGGCGTAGCGGTCGAGCAGCGCGCGGTCCTCGGCCGGCAGCGCCTTCAATGCCAGCTCGGCGCGGGCGCGGAAGCGATGCAGGCGATGCGATTTATCGACGCCCACCGCGCGTGGGCCGAACAGCTCCGACAACTCGCCGGCCGAGACGCGGCGCAGCAGGTCCATCTGGAAGAAGCGCTCCTGCGCGTGCACGAAGCCGGTGGCGTAAGCCACGTCGAGCCGGCTGCCGCCGCTGATCAGCGGCACGCCGTGCGCGTCGCGGGCGACGGTGGCGGTGGTCTCCAGGCCGGGCGCCTGCTGCGTCCCTTCCAGCTTGGCCAGGCTGCCGCGCAGGTAAAGCCACCCCGCCACGACGAGCAGCACCAGCAAAGCCAGCGCCGTCAATAAAATCCGCTTGGACCACACCGCGACTTTGCTCGTCCGCATACATTCCCCGAAATTTTGATGAGAGTTGCGAATAGTGCCAGAGAATCGCGCGGTGAGGCAATCGTATGGTTTACGTTACAGATCCAGCTCCCAGGTTTCATTGACCATGTCCTGGCCGAAGGCGTGCACCGGCTCCTCGGCTATCAAAACGTAACCCTTGCCGCGATAGATCTGGCGCGCCTCCTTCTGCTGGTCCGTGGTCCATAAGCGCATCTTGCGATAGCCCGCCGCGCGCGCGAACGCGTGGCATTCCTCCACCAGCCGCGAACCGAGGCCGTAACCGCGCGCCTCCGCCTCCACCAGCAGCAGCCGCAATTTGCCGACGCCGTCCTCGCCGCTGCGCGCCAACGCGATCGAGCCGACCTGCCGGCCGCCCATCTCCGCGATCCAGCAATGCTCCAGCACCGGATCGAAATTGCGCTCGAAGTCCGCACAGATCTCGCCGACCAGCGCGCCGAAGCTGCCGTCCCAGCCCTGCTCCGCCGTGTACAGCTCACCGTGACGACGCGTGATCCACGCCATGTCGCCGGCGCGGTGCGCGCGCAGCACGAAGGGCTGCGCATACTTCATGCCGCTGCCCGCGTCGAGCAGTTCGCGGATGGTGCGCATCGCGTCGAGCATGCGCAGCTGGTCGGGTTCCTCGAAGCGCATCAGCAAATCGCCGACCTCCTCGCGCGAGCGGCGGTCCAGCGGCTCGTAGACGGCGCGTCCCCGCTCGGTCAGATGCAGCAGCTTGGAACGGCCGTCGGTCGCCGACGGCACCTTGGCCACCATGCCGGCGCCCTCGAACTTGGCCAGGATGCGGCTCAGGTAACCGCGATCCAGTCCAAGGTCGCGGCCCAGCGCGGCGGCGGGCTGGTCGCCCTGGTGCGCCAGCTCGTACAGCACCCGCATCTCGGTCAGCGTGTAATCGCTGTGCAGCAGGCCCTCGCGCAGCACGCCGATCTGGCGCGTGAAGAATCGGTTGAACGAACGGACCGCAGCAACACGGTCGTCAAAAGCTGACATGGAAAAACTCCAACATGGTTGACTGAGTCAACATTATATCGTGTTCTTGCAGGCATGTGGCTCAGGTGTTAGAGTCCGGATAACATCACTACACGGCCCCGCCATGCTAGCTGCCCCGATTCCCGACAATGACAAAGAACGGCTGGCGGCGCTGCGCGCGTTGCTGATTCTCGACACTCCGCCGGAGGAACGCTTCGACAAGATCGTGCAGTTCGCGGCCAGCGAATTCGACATGCCGATCGCGCTGCTATCGCTGATCGACGAGAACCGCCAGTGGTTCAAGGCCAACGTCGGCCTGGACGCCTGCGAGACCGCGCGCGACATCTCCTTCTGCGGCCACGCCATCCTGCAACCCGACATCTTCGTCATCCCCGACGCGCGCGCCGACGAACGCTTCGCCGACAACCCCATCGTCACCGGCGAGCCGTACGTGATCTTTTACGCCGGCGCGCCGTTGAAGCTGGCGTCGGGATTCGCGGTCGGCACGCTGTGCCTGATCGACCACAAGCCGCGCCAGCTGGACGCCACCGAGATGGCGATCCTGACCACGCTGCGCGACCTGCTGCTGGAAGAGATGGAGGCCAAACATGCCTGAACACCTGAACATGCTGCTGGTGGAAGAGCAAACGCTATTGCGCAAGACGGTCTCGCTGACGGCGCGTTCGCTGGGGCTGGGAACGATCCACGAAGCGGCCACGATGCAGGCGGCCGAGCGCATGCTGCGCGAGCGCTCCTTCAACGGCGCGGTGATTTCGCTGGATTGCGGCACCGGCGAAGGCTGCGGATACAACCTGTCCCTGCTGGACAAGGTCCGCAACGGCGGCTCGGCCAGCATGCCGACGATACCCATCGCCGTCATGGTGGACCACGCCACCACCGATCTGCTGAAGGAACTGCGCGAACGCCGCGTCACCCGCGTGATCCTCAAACCCTTCCGCGCCAAGGTGCTGCTGGACGCCTTCGCCACCTTCAACCCGAATACGCCGCGCCAGTACTAGTAAAGCTCCTTGGCCACCTCGCGCACCGCCTTGAGCAGCAGCTCGGCGCCGGGCGACAGGATGTGACCGTCGACGGTGATGATGCCGTAGGCGTCCATGCGGCACGGCAGCTCGATCGGCAGGATATTCAGCACACCCTGCGATTCGTAATAGCGCGCCACCGCGATCGGCATCACGTTCAGCGCGTCGGTCTGCTGCAGCAGCGGTTTGATCAGCAGCACCGCCGTGGTGTCGACCACGTTGACCGGCACCTCCAGCCCGGCGCGACGGAACATCAGCTCGCAGCGCGCGCGCAGGATGCTGCCCTGCGGCGGCAGGATCCACGGCTGGTTGTAGATGTCGCGCAGTTGCAGGTTCCTGGACTTGAGCAGCGGATGGCCGGGCCGCACCACCGCGCAGGCCGGCTCGTCGCCCAGTTCCTCGTAGCTCAGGCCCGCCGCGCTTTCGCGCTCCGGAATGCGGCCGATCATGAAGTCCAGCCGCCCGCGCTGCAACTGCTCCAGCAGGATGTTGGACTGCTCCATCTCGACGCCGATGCGCAGCTTCGGCGCCTGCTGCTTGGTGCGCGTGATCGCCTGCGGCAGCAGCGCGATCCCCGGCGTCATGATGGTGCCGATGTCGACCTGCCCGCTCAAGCCGGCCTTGATGGCGACGATGTCCTCGTGCGCGAGCGAGAGGCTGGTCAGCGCCATGCGGGCGTGACGGATCATCGTCTCGCCGTAGATGGTGGGCTCCATGCCGCGCGGCAGCCGGTCGAACAGCTGCACGCCCAGCATCTCCTCCAGGTCCTTGAGCTGCTTCGACGCCGCCGGCTGCGTCATGTGCAGCTCCTCGGAGGCGCGATGGATGTTGCGTTGTTCGTCGAGCGCGATCAGCAGCAACAGCTGCCGTGTCTTGAGGCGCGCGCGCAAGAACCAGTTAGGGTTAGTATCCATGGAAAAATGATATCACAATCGATATTGATGGTTACGCAATATCGACTGTTCGGATATCACTTGCACGCCGGTCCAGGATTGGCTGCAGGGCCTTCCCTGGTCTGCTTGATGAACGGGATGGTGCCGTCGGCGTTGTACGCGAACTCCTCCACCGCGACCGAACGCCGGAACTCGCCGCCACCGGGCAGCTTGGCGTTATGGTAGAAGATGTAGCTCTTGCCGTTGAAATCGATGATGGCCTGGTGGATGGTCTTGACCTTGGCGTTCTTCGCCATGATCACGCCGCGATAATGCCATGGGCCGGTCGGACTCGGCCCGGTCATGTACGCGGTCTCCTCGGGGAAGTCGCGCGAGTACGACAGGTAGTAGGTGCCGTTGTGCTTGTGCAGGTAAGGCGCTTCGGTGAAGCGGTCCATGCCGACGGTGACGATGGGACCGTCGAATTCGGTCATGTTGGCTTTGAGCTTGGCGTACTTCAGCACCGTGTTGCCCCAGTAGAGATAGGCCTGGCCGTTATCGTCGGTGAACACGCCGGGGTCGATGTCGTCCCAGGCGATCGGCGCTTCCAGCGTCATGTCGTTGCTGACCAGCGCCGAGCCGCGCGCATCGACGAACGGACCTTCCGGCTTGTCGGAGACGGCGACGCCGATGGCGCGGCCGGGGATGCTGGCGTGATCGACCGTCGCGTAGAAGTAGTATTTGCCATCGCGCTTGGTGATGTCGGCGGCCCAGGCGTCGACTTTGCCGATGGCCCATTTGAACGCGGACGGCTGGATCGGCGAGCCGCGGTCGGTCCAGTTCTTCATGTCGCAGCTGCTGTACAGGCGCCATTCCTTCATCACGTAGTCCTTGCCGGCCGGCTCCGCGCTGTCATGGCCGACGTACAGATAGACCATGCCGTTGTCGACCAGCGCCGCCGGATCGGCGGTGTACAGTTTGGGCAGCAGCGGATTGGCCGCTTGCGCGACGCCCGCCAGCATGCCCGCCGCTGCGATGGCGGCGAGTTTCGATGCATTGTTTTTCAAAGCGCTCTCCAGTTTGTGACGTTATTATTTTTTCGCGGCGCCGATGGCCATCAGGCGTTGCACCACGCAGAAGATGAACAGCAGGCCGCCGATCACGATCTTGGTCCACCAGGAGCTGAGCGTGCCGTCGAAGGCGATCAGCGTCTGGATCGCGCCCAGCACCAGCACGCCGGACAGCGCGCCGGCCACATAGCCGTAGCCGCCGCTGAGCAGCGTGCCGCCGATGACGACGGCGGCGATCGCGTCCAGCTCGGTGCCCTGCGCGTGCAGGCCGTAGCCGGACAACATGTAGAACGAGAACAGCACTCCGGCCAGCGCGGCGCAGAAGCCGCTGAAGGCGTAGATCAGCACCTTGGTGCGCCCCACCCTCAGCCCCATCATCAGCGCCGATTGCTCGTTGCCGCCGACCGCGTAGATGGCACGGCCGAACGGCGTGCAGTGGGCGACGTAGATCGCGACCGCCAGCGTGATCAGCGCGATCAGCGCGCCCGGCGAGATGAAGCCGCCCAGCACCGGCAGCTGCGCTTGCGAGACCGCGACGAAGGTCGGGTCGTCGATGGTGATCGAATTGATGCTGATCAGGTAGCACAGGCCGCGCGCCAGGAACATGCCGGCCAGCGTGACGATGAACGGTTGCAGCTTGAAGTAGTGGATCAGCGCGCCCATCGCGGCGCCGAAGCCGGCGCCGATCGCCAGCGAGATGGCGATCACCACCAGCGGCGGCCAGTGCCAGGTTTGCAGCAGCCAGGCGGAGATCATCGTGGTCAGCGCCAGCACCGAGCCGACCGACAGGTCGATGCCGCCGGAGATGATGACGAAGCTCATACCGACCGCGATCACCAGCAGGAAGGCGTTGTCGATCAGGAGGTTGAACAGTACCTGCTCCGACAGGAAGCCGGGATACGCCCAGCCGCCCGCGCCCAGCAGCACCAGCAGCAATGCCACCGTGACCAGCGAGGTGAAATACGGCGACGACGTCAGCGAACGTGTGTTGGTCATGCGTTACCTTTCACGCGAGCCGGGAAAGCACGGCGCCACATGGTTTTGAATTCGGCCGATTGCGACAGGCAGACCAGGAACACCACCACCGACTTGACCACCATGTTCACTTCCGGCGGCAGGCCGATCGAGTAGATGGTATAGGTCAGCGTCTGGATGATCAGGGCGCCGATCACGCTGCCGGCCAGGCTGAATTTGCCGCCGGCCAGCGAGGTGCCGCCCAGCGTCACGGCCAGGATGGCGTCCAGTTCCAGCAGCAGGCCGGCGTTGTTGGCGTCGGCGCTCTTGATGTTGGAGGTGATCATCAGCCCGGCCACGCCGGCACAGGCGCTGCAGAAAACGTAGACGAAGAAGATCAGCACGGCCGTCTTCAGTCCCGCCAGCCGCGCGGCGACCGGGTTGATGCCGACCGACTGGATGAACAAACCGAGCGCGGTCTTGCGCATCAACAGCGCAGTGACCAGGAATACGGCGGCGACGATGTAGATCGAGAACGGCAGTCCAAACAGGTAGCCGCTGCCGAGGAAGAAGAACGGCTTGTAGTAGACGGTGACGATCTGGCCGTCGGTCAGCAGTTGCGCCAGGCCGCGTCCGGCCACCATCAGGATCAGGGTGGCGACGATGGGTTGCAGGCCGAGGCCTGCGACCAGTATGCCGTTCCACGCGCCGCACAGCAGGGCCGCGCCCATTGCGGCGCACAGCGCCCAGACCATCGGAGTGTTGGCGACATATTCGGGAACGCCGTTCTGCATCACCATGGTGCCGCCGATCAGCATCGCGGCCACCGTGCCGCTGATGGCGACCGTGGCGCCGACCGAGATGTCGATGCCGCGCGTAGCGATCACCAGCGTCATGCCGAGGGCGGCCAGGATCAGCGGCGCGGCGCGATTGGCGATGTCGATCAAGCTGCCGTACAGGTGGCCGTCCTTGATCTCCAGGTGGAAGAAACCGGGGATCATGATCAAGTCGATCAGCAGCAGGATCGCCAGCGCGGCCAGCGGCCGGAAAAGTGGGTGACGCACGAACATGGATACTCTGGAAGGGTTGACAGGCGCGCGCGCGGCTGGCGCGGCGGCCGCACTGGAGGCGTCGGCGAGGCCGGCGGAGACGTCGGCGGGCTTATTCATGATCGGCTCCCGCCGCGATCACGTGCAGCACGGAGGTTTCGTCCAGCGCGCCGCGCGGATACTCGCCGCCGGCCTTGCGGTCGCGCATGACGACGATGCGGTCGCTGACGCGCAGCACCTCCGGCAGCTCGGACGAAATAAACAGTATCGACATGCCCTTGCGGCACAGCGCCGATACGTAATCCATGATCTCCTGCTTGGCGCGCACGTCGATGCCGCGCGTCGGCTCGTCGAGGATCAGCAGGCGAGGTTCGGTGACCAGCCAGCGCGCCAGCAGCACCTTCTGCTGGTTGCCGCCGGAGAGCGAGCCGATAGGCGTCTCGATGCTGGCGGTCTTGATGCCCAAGGCCTTCACATACTCCTCCGCCAGCTGCTGCTGACGCTTGAGCGGAATCGCCCGCATGATGCCGGCGCGCGCCTGCAAAGCCAGGATCAAATTCTCCCGCACCGACAACTCAAGGATCGCACCTTCGTGCTTGCGGTCCTCAGAGCAAAAGCCGATGCCGGCGGCGATGGCGTCGCGCGGCGAAGCGAAGCTGCGCTCCTTGTCGTCGATGGTGATGGCGCCGCTGTCCGCCTTGTCCGCGCCGAACAGCAAACGCGCCGCCTCGGTGCGGCCGGAGCCCAGCAGGCCGGCAAGGCCCAGCATCTCGCCCTGCCGAAGCTCAATATCCATCGGCATCAGCGCACCTTTGCGGCCCAGTCCCACGGCGCGCAGCAAGGTCGCCAGCTTCGACGACGCAGCCACCGGCGCGGCGGCACCCAGGCCAGCCGCCGGCGCGCTCCCTGCCGCCACGCTGCCAGCCGGCGCACCAACCATCTTGTTGACCAACTCCAGCCGCGACAAATCGCTGCAAGCATACTCGCCCTCCCGCTCACCATTGCGCATCACGGTGATGCGATCCGAAATCGCATAGGTCTGATCGAGGAAGTGCGTTACAAACAAAATCGCCATCCCCTGCTCGCGCAATCCGCGCAAGACACTGAACAGCAGCTCCACTTCCTTCTCATCCAGACTGGAAGTCGGCTCATCGAGAATCAGCACCTTGGCCGACACCAGCAGCGCGCGTGAAATCGCCACCATCTGCTGGATCGCCAACGGATAATGCGCCAACGGCAGCGACACATCGATCCGCACCTGCATCCGCTCCAGCAGCTCCGTCGCCTGCCGCTGCATGCCCCGCCAATCGATGCCGGCCAGCTTGCGCGGATACCGCCCAATGAAGATATTCTCCGCCACCGAAAGATTCGGGCAGAGATTCACCTCCTGATAAACCGTACTGATACCGAGGTTCTGCGCATCCAGCGTCGAAGAGGGATGAACCGCCCGCCCATCGAGCAGGATCTGCCCCTGGTCCGGCGCATACACCCCGGTCAGCACCTTGATCAAGGTGGACTTGCCGGCGCCGTTCTGCCCCATCAGCGTATGCACCTCGCCCGGATACAGCTTGAGCGAAACCCCGCTTAAAGCCTGCACGCCGGTAAAAGCCTTGCTGATGCCACGCAGCTCCAGCACCGGAACGGGCGCGGAAGTGAGAGTGCTCATAAATTAGTATTTACGGTTCGGGAATTCCTTGGCCGCCACTTCAGCCGGGAACACACCCTCTTGCGTCGTAAAGCGCTTAGGTACAGGCTTGTTGGCCACCACATCGCGCGCGATCTGCATCAGCTGAGGGCCGAGCAGCGGACTGCATTCCACCGTCACGTTCAGCTTCCCGGCGATCATCGCCTCGAACGCGCCTTTGACGCCGTCGATCGAAATCACGATGATGTCCTTGCCCGGCTTCAGCCCTGCCTCCTCGATCGCCTGGATGGCGCCGATCGCCATGTCGTCGTTGTGCGCGTACAGCACATTGATCTTCTTGCCCTCTGCCTTGAGGAAGGCTTCCATCACTTCCTTGCCCTTGGCGCGGGTGAAGTCGCCGGTCTGCGAGCGGATCACCTTCAGCTTCGGATTGCCGGCGATGATCTCTTCGAAGCCCTTCTTGCGGTCCAGCGCCGGCGCCGAGCCGACGGTGCCTTGTAGTTCAACGATATTCAAAACGGTATCGGGCGTCTTCTTCGCGCGCTCGACCAGCCAGCGCGCCGCGCGGCGGCCCTCTTCGACGAAATCGGAGCCGATGAAGGTCACGTAGAGCGATGGATCGCTGACGTTGACGGCACGGTCGGTAAGGATGACCGGTATCTTGGCCGCCTTGGCTTCGCGCAGGACCGTGTCCCAGCCCGATTCCACCACCGGCGAAAACGCGATCACATCGACCCGCTGGGCGATGAAGGAGCGGATCGCCTTGACCTGGTTTTCCTGCTTTTGCTGGGCGTCGGCGAACTTGAGGGTGATGCCCTCCTTCTTGGCCGCGTCCTTGATCGATACGGTGTTCGCGGTGCGCCATTCGCTTTCGGCGCCGACCTGCGAGAAGCCGATCACCAGCGGCTTGGCGGCGAAGGCCGAAGTATTCAATGTAAAGGCCGCGACCAATGCGGCGGCCAGTACGGTTCTGCGATTGCATGTCATAGCAAAGTCTCCAGATGGATTTTTATGTATTTTCTGTGTCACATACTATGAGAAATAGAAATATCTATCCAATGATATTTTCAACTACATTGATATCGATTCGGATATGTCAACGCAGCAGCCGCAAGCCATACAATCCGCCCGCGATCGAGCCGCCACGGGCGACGAATTTGACCACCAGCTTCTGGCCCAGCCCTGCGGGCAGCGGATAGTCGCGGGTGTACAGCTCCTGCGGCGCGGTCGCGTCCAGCTTGACCTCGGCGATCAGCCTGTCGTTGACCAGGATGTCGAAGCGGCGGCCGGCATCCAGGGTCGAATAGGTCAGCCGCAGCAGGCGCCCTTCGCCCTTGCGGTCGCTCAGCTCGTAACTGAACCAGTTGCTGGCATGACGCCAGTGGCGGCCCTTGTTGATCCCGGCGTCCGCGCCGTCGGCCTTGAAAAAGTGATCGGACTCCGGCTGCTGCTCGCCCGGCGCCACCTGGTCGATGGTGCGCGCGTCCAGCGCCAGGCGCTCCGCCTCGTCCTCGGCGGCCTTGGCGCGTTTGGACTTCAGGTCGCCCGGCGTCGAATACGGCCAATAGACGACGTAGCGCGCATCGTGCACACGGAAGAACGGCACGAACGTGGTGGCGCCGGCCGGCTTGCCCTGCACCAGGCCAGGCGCGACGAAGGTCAGCGGGCGGCCCGGCACCGCGCGGAAGCGGCCGGCGAAGGCCGCCGTGTCACTGACCAGCACCGGCGCCGCTTCCAGTGGGGATATCGGCCCGCTGGCGATGTGGCCCATGCGCGAGTCGTCAGCCAGGAAGTTCAGCTTCTCGTTCGGGAAGGGATCGGTCTTCGCCGCCAGCACGACGGGACCGTGCAGCACCGCGTAGTAACTGGACTTGTCGGGCATTTGCTCCAGCCGCGTTTTCATCGGCAGCTTGATCTCGACCTTGTCGCCGTCGCGCCACTGGCGCCGCACGCTGACGTAGCGGTCCGCGCCGATGCTGGCCTCGACCTGCTTGCCGTTGACGGCGATGCGCAGCGCATCCCGTTCGACCCAACCCGGATGGCGGATCTTCAGCGTGAAGGTCTTGTTGCCCTTGACGGTGATGGTGCTGCTGTCCTGGTCCGGGAAGCGGTTGGCCTGGCGCAGCGTCACGCCCTGCTCGCGCCAGTCCAGCGTCGATGGAATGAACAGGTTGACGTACAGCTGGTCGCCGCGATGGGCGTAGATGAATTCTCCATACTTGGCGTGGTTTTCCAGGCCGGAGCCGACGCAGCACCACATCGCCTGCTGCGGCTGCGAGTAGACGCGGTAGTGGTTCGGCCGCATCGGCGTGAAGTAGACGAAGCCGCCGCTGTGCGGGCGCTGCGACGACAGGATATGGTTGTACAGCGCGCGCTCGTAGTAGTCGGCGTACGCGCCGTCGCCGTCACCGGTGAACAGCAACGCGGTGAGCTTCAGCATATTGTAGGTGTTGCAGGTTTCCGGGCCTTCCACTTCCTCGATCATCGAAGAGAAGTCCTTCTCGCTGTGGAAGTGCTCCTTGACGCTGTTGCCGCCGATGGCGACGGTACGGTGGTCGTGCACGGTCTGCCAGAAGAACCGCGCCGCGTTCTGCCATTCGCGGCGGCCGGTGAGGTCGCCGATGCGCTTGAAGCCGATCACTTTCGGAATTTGCGTGTTGGCGTGCAGGCCGGTGAGTTGGTCCTTGCCGTCCTCCAGCGGTCGCAGGATGGCCTGGTGCGAGAAGCGGATCGCCAGGTCCATGTATTTCTGTTGGCCGGTCATCTGCGAGATGTCGGCCAGGACTTCGTTCATGCCGCCATGTTCGCTGCGCAGCATGGATTGCATCTGCTCTTCGTTCAGGTGCGAGGTCAGGTCGAGCGTCCAGTCGCACAGGGCGATCAGCATGGTGCGGGCGTCGTTGTTGCCGCCGTAGGTGTAGGCGTCGCGCAGGCCGGCGTAGAGTTTGTGCAGGTTGTACCAGGGAACCCATTTGCCGTTGACTGAGAAGTTATCCGCTTGTAGCTTGCCTTGGGCGATATCGCGCCAAGCGCTGGCGCCGCCGGGGATGCCGCCGAGGTAGCCGTCACCATTGGCTTGCTGGCAGCGCTTCAGCTCCGCCACGCAGTAGTTCAGGCGATCGAGGACTTTGGTGTCGCCGGTGGCGGCGTACATCATCGCCAGCGCGGACAGGTAGTGGCCGCCCATGTGGCCATCCAGGCCGCTCGATTCCCAGTTGCCGTAGGTCGGCTGCTTCAACGGCAGGCCGGCTTCGCGCAGGAATGGGGCGAGCAGGCGGTCCGCGTCCAGCGCCATGATGTAGCGGAGATCGGTCTGTTGGGATTCCAGGAAAGGGCTGGCGCCTAGCCGCACGGCCGACAGCGGGAACAGCGCGACCGGGCCGTTGGCGAGCGCGTCGCCGTCAGGATGGCCATTGTCGGCCGGCGCGGCTTCGACCGGAAAGGCGTCGGGGCGCGGCACGGCATCGGCGTCGCTGGAAGCTCGGCCGCCGCTGCCGGGGGACACGGGCTTGCCGGCACGCGCAGTCAGCGCCTCAGCGGCTTGGGCGACGCCTGGCGGCGACGCAACGGCGGCGACCGCGACGGCCGCCGCTTGCAAGGCGCGGCGTCGCGCAGGCTTGTCCGGGGCGGCGGCCATTATCTAGCCGGCAGCTGATTGCTGCGGTATTTGTTCAAATCCGCCTGATCGACTGTCGGCCAGCCGCTGGCGTCCCACTTCATTTCCATGATCTTGAGCTTCTGCAGATAGTTATCGGCGGTTTCGTACGCGTGCAGCACCAGGTAATCCTTGCCGTCCATGGTGTAGGCGCTGTTGTGGCCAAGGCCTTTCCAGTCCTTGTCGCCGGCGATCAGCAGCGAGCCGCCGCCCTTCAGCATGTCGACACCCTCCTTGTCCACATAAGGCCCGGTGACCTCCCGCGACCGGCCGACCACCAGATGATAAGTGCTGTCGCCCTTCCTGCAACACAAGCCGAAGGACGCGAACAGGTAATAGTAATCACCCTTCCTGAAAATGAACGGCGCCTCGATCTCGTCCACCCCCGCCTCGGCAGTGGCGACCGACTTGCCGCGCGAACGGCTGGCGATGGCGTGCCACTCCTGCGGCTCGGCCAAACCGGTCAGCTGCGCATTCAGCTTGACCAGTTTCAGCCCGCTCCAGAAGGATCCGAAAGACATCCAGGCATTGCCCTTGCCATCCTCGATGACGTTTGGATCGATCGCATTCCAGTCGTCGCGCAAGGGCACCGACTGCAACACCATGCCCTGGTCCTCCCAACGATAGTCCGGCGAACGCGGATTCAGCGTCTTGTTGACGGTCACGCCGATGCCCGATGTGTTCTTGCCGAAGCCGGAAACGGAATAATATAAATAGTATTTTCCGTTATGGAAATGCACATCCGGTGCCCAGATATGATCGTCGAACGTCGGCGCAGCCTTCTTTGCCCAAGCCGGCTGCCCCTTGAAGACCCGCCCTTCCGGCGTCCAATCCCGCATATTGGTCGAGCTATAGAAGGTGATACCCGGCCCCGTGCTGAACACGTAATAGGTATCGCCCTCCTTCGCCATCACCGGATCGTGCACGCTGACCTCCTTGGCGTCGCAGGCCGAAAGGCCCGCCATGCCCAGCGCGAACACCAGCGTCGATAAGACAGACTTCATGCCGGCCTCTTTACTCAACCGCGACCACGATCACGGCCTTGGCCGGAACCTTGACGGTCAGTTTGCCATCCGCACCGGCGGCGGCGCTGAACGGCGCCGGCTTGATCGCTTGCGGCGTCGTGAACGAATTATGCGCGTCCATCGCCTCGGCGGTCAGCACCCGGCCCTTGACCGCCTTGATCGTCTGGCCGGGAATATTCAGCGCCACATCGGCCGCCTGGCCCGGATTGGTGTTGACCAGCGCCAGATACAGCTTGCCGTCCGCGCCGCGCGCCGCCGAAGCGCTAATCTCCGGAATGCTCTTGCCGTCCAACGTGTACTTCGGATTGTTCTGCAAGGTCAGCGGCAGCGAGGTCGCGCCCTGGAACGGTACATACATCTCGTAGGCGTGATAGGTCGGCGTCAGCACCATCTTGTCCTTGTCGGTGATGATCATCGATTGCAGCACGTTGACCATCTGCGCGATATTGGTCATGCGAACCCGGTCGGCGTGGGCGTGGAAGATGTTGAAGTTGAGCGCCGCCACCACCGCATCGCGCAAGGTGTTCTGCTGGAACAGGAAGCCGGCGTTGGTGCCCTTCTCCACGTCGTACCAGGTGCCCCATTCATCGACCATGAAGCCGATCTTCTTCTCCGGATCGTTCTTGTCCAGCACCGCGACGTTGCGGGCGATGTGATCGTCCATGCGCAGCGTGTTGGACAGCGTGGAGAACCACTCGTTTTCCTTGAAGCCGGTGGCCGCGCCCTTGCCTTCCCATTTGTCGGTCGGGATGGTGTAGTAGTGGAAGCTGATGCCGGCCGTCTTGTCCTTCAGGCGGCGGCTCAGGGTCTCGGTCCACGTGGTGTCGTTGTCGTTGCCGCCGCTGGCCAGCATCTTCGGACGGTACTGCTTCGGTGCGCGCAGGAAGGTCTCGGTGTTGCGGTACAGGTCAGCGTAGTAGTCCGGCGACATATTGCCGCCGCAGCCCCACGCCTCATTGCCGACGGCGAAGTACGCCACCTTGAACGGCTTGTCGCGGCCATTCTTGCGGCGCAGGTTGGCGAGCGTGGATTTGCTGTCGGACGTCATGTACTCGATCCATTCCGACATCTCCTGCGCGTTACCGGTACCGAGATTGCCGTTGACGTAGGCGTCCGCGCCCAGGATCTCGACCAGGTCGAAGAACTCGTGGGTGCCGACGGCGTTGGACTCCTCCACGCCGCCCCAGTTGGTGTTGACCTTGACCGCACGCTTCTCGCGCGCGCCGATGCCGTCCTTCCAGTGGTATTCATCGGCGAAGCAGCCGCCCGGCCAGCGCACCAGCGGCACGTGCATCGCCTTCAGCGCGCCGACCACGTCGTTGCGCCAGCCCTTGGTGTTCGGGATCTTCGACTTCGGTCCGACCCAGATACCTTCATAGATGCCGGTGCCGAGGTGCTCGGCGAACTGGCCGTAGATATCCTTGTTGATGACGGCGCCCGGCTTGGCGGTGTCGATGGTCAGGCTGACTGCGTCGGCGGCGAAGGCGCCGCCGGAAGCCAGCAGGCACAGAGCGAGCACGCCACGTTTGATGTGATTCATTTTATCTCCTGATTTATTGTTTTATTACGAAGCCGCCGTGCGGCTTCATCGTCACTGCTACTTTTTTACCTGCGGCGATGCCGCGCTGGCTGAACTCGCGCTGTCCGGCGCCGTCTTCGATGATGACGCCCTGCTTGCCGCCGACGAAGGACAGGTCCAGCGTCAGCGCTTTATCCGCGTCGGTGGCGTTGATGCCGGCGATGTACCAGGTGTCGCCGGCGCGGCGCGCGATCACGGCGTACTTGCCGGGATAGCCGTCCACCAGGCGGCTGTCGTCCCAGCTGCGCGGCAGCTCGCGCAGGAAGTTCTTCACGTAGTCCGGCACGGTGGCCATGCCGGCCGGCGTCTCGGCGAAGTGCTGGATGCCGGACAGGTACAGCACCGACGTCGCCAGCTCGAAGCCGTTGCGGCTGGCGCGCTTGATGTTGGGGATGTCGCCAAATACCATCGGCGTGAAGTCCATCGGATCGAACAGGTTGCGCGCGAACGGCAGCATGGCGGCGTGCGACGGCATCTTGTCCTGGTCGGCCTGCTCGAAGGTGGTGAACTCGAAGCCCTTCACCGCTTCCACCGTCATCAGGTTGGGGAAGGTGCGGCTCCAGCCGCGCGGCAGCGTGGCGCCGTGGAAGTTGACCAGCAGGCCGGCGTCCGCCGCGTCGCGCAGGATCGCGACGTAATAGGCGATCATCGACTGGCCGTCGCCGGCGAAGAAGTCGATCTTGACGCCCTTGACGCCGATCTCGCGCAGGCGCTTGAATTCCTTGACGCGTTGTTCATGCGTCAGCAGCTGGCTTTTCGGCGAATACTCGGTCTTGTTCCATGGCCCGGACGAGTTGTACCAGACCAGGATGCCGACGCCTTTGCCTGCGGCGTAGGTGGCAAGCTCCTTGACCCTGTCGTAGCCGATCTTGCGGTCCCAGTCGGCGTCGATCAGCGTGTAGTCCCAGTGCATGTCGGCGGCGTAGTCGATGAACTGCTTCTGCACCTCGTAGACGGTGCCGTCGTCCTTCAGGATCGCCCAGCTCCACGAGGCGTGGCCGGGTTTGATCAGTTGCTTGTCGAAGGCGATGGCCGGCGCGGCCAGGTCGGTGCCCAGCGTGGAATTGGTGACGGTGGCCAGCGATCCCAGCGCGATCAGGCGCCAAGGGGTGGTCAGCGTGCCTTCCACTTCGGCCAGCAGGCCGCCGTTGGTGTAGACCTCCGCCGCCATCGGCGTGCCGATGCTGTATTTGCCGCCGGTGGAATCGGCCGCCAGGCGCGAGGCCTGGTAGCTGCCGTCCATGCTGGCTTCCGAGATCGCCAGCCAGGTAGCGCTCGTGCCGGCGCCGGTGCGGAACAAGGCCGGGAACACCCAGCCGGCTTGCGTCGGCGACCTGGTGCCGACCGGGATCTCCATCTGGTAGTGCTCTTCATACGATGGATTGGTGTTGCTCCAGCCGGTCTGGGCGACCGACATCGGCTGCAGCCAGGCCTTGGCGGCGGTGGGCAGCGCGAAGCTGGTGCGCTCGCCGACCAGCTTTTTCAGCGGCAGCGAGGGCTCGGCGACGATGTAGCGGAACGCCACGCCATCGTTCGACACGCGGAAGACGATGTCCATCTTCTGCTGCCTGGCGTTTTGCACCGAAAAGGTCTGTTCGTTGGCGCGGTAGCTGATGTCGCGCTTTTTGCCGACGGCCATCTGGTAGTCGTCGGCGATCGGCCGGGGCCTGGCGCTGGCCACGACCGTCAATCCGGAGGCGAGATCCGCGCCGGCCAGTTGCAGGCCCAGGTCGGAGGCCAGCAGTACCGGCTTGCCGTCGCGCGCGATCGTGTACGTCAACGCGCCGTCGGCGGCGTTCAGCGTGACGCGAATATGATTGTCGGGGCTCGCCAGCGCTGGCAGCGATTGCGCGGTGGCGGCGCTTGCGATGCCTGCGGCGGCGGCCACCGCAGCGGATACGAATGTCTTCACCATTGTTCTACCATTTTTTAGGGTGATAACCCCGACGCCTCATGCTGGGCGTTGTCTCCGGGGGCGAACGGTGCTGCTGCCGGCTTTATACCCAGCCGGCGTCTACGATAAATTCCTGCGCGGTGCACATGGCGCCGTCGTCGGCGGCCAGGAACAGCACCATCGACGCGACATGCTGCGGCATCAGCTTGGTCGGCATGCACTGATTGCGCTTGATGTCCTGCTCCCCCGCATCGTCCAGCCACAGGTCGATCTGGCGCTGGGTCATGACCCAGCCCGGCGTGACCGTGTTGACGCGGATGCCGTGGGCGCCGAACTCGCGCGCCAGGCCGCGCGTCAGGCCGTGCACCGCCGCCTTCGACGTGGCGTACACCGGATACCCGGCGTTCTTGACGTGCCAGGAGATCGAGCCGACGTTGATGATCGAGCCGGCGCCCTTGCTCTTCATGCCTTGCAGGACCGCCTGGCAGGTGAAGAACATCGGGCGCTGGTTGATGGCGATACGCTCGTTCCAGTAATCGACGGTGACTTCGGCGGTGTCGTGGCGCTGGTCGTTGGCGGCGTTGTTGACCAGGATGTCGAAGTCGCCGACGGCGCCCGACAGCTCGGCCATCGTCGCCTGCAAAGCGGGGATGTCGGTGATGTCGCACTGGCGGAACAGCGGCTCGGGATAGCCGGCTTCCTTGACGCGGCGGATCAGCGCCAGGCTGGCTTCCTGCGCGATGTCGACGAAGGCGACCTGCGCGCCCTGCTCGGCGAAGGAGATCACCATCGCCTCGCCGATGCCGGTGCCGCCGCCGGTGATGAATACGCGCTTGCCGCGTAAACTGCCGAACTTGGCCAGTTGAGTCATGCGATCTCCATTATTGTCCGTTGCGCGTCAACTCGCCTTCGCGGCGCAGCCAGGTGGCCGTACCGTTATCGCGCAATACCTCGGGCAGCAAGGCTTGCGGCAGGTTCTGGTACGACACCGGACGCAGGAAGCGCGTGATCGCGCCAGTGCCCACCGAAGTGCTGCGGCCGTCGGAGGTCGACGGGAACGGTCCGCCGTGCACCATCGCGCTGGCCACTTCCACACCGGTCGGGAAGCCGTTGGCCAGGATGCGGCCGACTTTACGCTCCAGCACCGGCAGCAGCTCGCGCGCCGCCTCCAGATCCGCGTCGTCCACTTGCAGCGTGGCGGTCAGCTGGCCTTCCATGCCGGCCGCGATCCGGCGCATCTCCGCCATGTCCTTACAGGCGACGACCAGCGACGCCGGTCCGAAAATCTCTTCCGACAGGGCGTGCTGCGCCAGGAAGGCCGCGCCGCTGGTGACGAACAGCGCCGGAGCGCCCTTGCCTTCCGCCTGCGGCGCCAGGGCCAGCGTCTTGACGTCGGCATGTTCGGACAGTTGCGTGATGCCGCGCTTGAAATTGCCGGCGATCCCCGGCGACAGCATGGCGCAAGCCGCGCCACCGGCCAGCGCTTGCGCGGCGGCGTTGGCGAAGCGGTCCAGCTCCGGTCCGGCCAAGCCGACCACCAGGCCAGGGTTGGTGCACAACTGCCCCACGCCCATCACCAGCGAGCCGGCGAAACCGGCGGCGATTTCCTCGGCGCGCGCGGCCAACGCATGCTGCATCAGGAAAAGCGGATTGATCGAACTCATTTCGGCATACACCGGAATCGGCTCCGGACGCGCCGCAGCGACCGCCATCAGCGCCAGGCCGCCGAATCGCGAACCGGTGAAGCCGACCGCCTTGATGGCCGGATGACGCACCAGCTCCTGGCCGATGGCGTTGCCGCTGCCGTTAATCAGCGCGAACACGCCGGCCGGCAGGCCGCAGAGCTCGAGCGCCTTGACGATGGCGCGGCCGACCAGCTCCGAGGTGCCGGGATGGGACGGATGCGCCTTCAACACCACCGGGCAACCGGCGGCCAGCGCCGACGCGGTATCGCCGCCGGCGACGGAAAAAGCCAACGGGAAGTTGCTGGCGGCGAAAACAGCCACGGGTCCGAGGCCGATCATGCGCAGCCGCAGGTCGGGACGCGGCGGCGTCCGATCAGGCAGCGCTTTGTCGATGCGCACGTCGTTCCACGAGCCTTCGCGCAGCAGGTTGGCAAACAGTTTGAGCTGGCCGACGGTGCGGCCGCGCTCTCCTTCGATGCGTGGACGCGGCAGGCCGGATTCGGCCATCACGCGTTCGACCAGCAGGTCGCCCAGCGCCATGATCTGCTCGGCGATGGTCTCCAGGAACACCGCGCGCTTCTCGTCGCTCAGCGCGCGGAAGGTGTCGAAGGCTTCGTCGGCCAGGCGGCAAGCCTGGTCGATCTGCGCGAAATCGACGGTGAAGAACTCCGGCTCCATCAGCTCTTGCCGCGTCGGATTGTAGGCGCGGATCGCGGCGCCGGTTCCCTTGACGGACTGGCCGCCGATCAGCGCATCGCCGGTGATGATCATAAGGTGGTCACTTTCGCGGTGTCGGTTTTGTACACGGACAGCTTGTTGCGCAGCGCCGGGCCGAATTGCGGCGCGTCGATTTCGAAGATCTCGCCGGGCTGCACCACGATGTTGTCGGCCACGCTCAGGGTCGCGGTGCCGAAGAAGTGAATGTGCACGTCGCCCGGACGCTTGAACAGCGGGTACTTGAAGTGGTGGTGCTCCAGGTTGGCGATGGTGTGGGACATATTCTGCTCGCCGCTGAAGAACGCCTTTTCCCAGCGCACCTTGCCGTCGGTGCCGTAGATGCGCGAGGTGCCCTGGATGTGCGCAGGCGCTTCGCCGACCAGCAGCGCCGGGCCGACGCCGCAGGCGCGCAGCTTGGAATGGGCGAGGTACAGATAGTTTTTACGTTCGGTGACGTGGTCGGAGAACTCGTTGCCGATGGCGTAGCCGACGCGGTATGGCTGGCCATCGTCGCCGATCACGTACAGGCCGGCCACTTCGGGTTCTTCGCCGCCGTCCAGCGAGAAGTCGGGCATGCTCAAGTCCTGGCCGCTGGCGGCGACGATCGAGCCGTCGCCCTTGTAGAACCACTCCGGCTGCACACCCACTTCGCCTGCGGCGGGCTTGCCGCCTTCGACGCCCAGGCGGAACATCTTCATGGAGTCGCTCAGCGCTTCGACGTCGCCGCCGATTTTCTTGTGCATGGAGTCGCGGGTGTCGGCGCTGCCCAGGTGGGTCAGGCCGGTGCCGGTGACGTAGGTGTGGGCGTCGTCGCTGTGGTCCAGCGGCGGCAGCAGGCGGCCGGCCGCGGCGACCGCGTCGAACGATGCGGTGGCGGAACCGACCGATTTGTCGGCCAGATCGGCAAGGCCGACCGATTTGCGGATCGCGTCCTGCGCCAGCGCGTAGGTGCTGGCGTAGCCTTCGATGATGCGGATGGTGTTCTGTTCCAGCACGCCGACCTGGCGCGCGCCTTGTTCGTCTTTGAATTGTATGAGCAGCATGGGTGTCTCCGTGATTAGTGCGAGTGACGTGGAACGGCCGAACCGCGATTCCCGACCAGGAAATCGAAGTCGCAACCTTCATCGGCCTGCAGCACGTGTTCGATGTAGAGTTTCTGGTAACCGGTCTTCGGACCCGGCGCGCTGCCCGGCACGCGGACCGCCTGGCGCTCGGCCATCTCGGCGTCCGAGATCTCCAGGTTCAGCAAACCGCCGGCGCAATCGAGCGTGATCCAGTCGCCGTCCTTGACGATGCCCAGCGGACCGCCGGCCATCGCTTCCGGCGCCACGTGCAGCACTACGGTGCCGTAGGCGGTACCGCTCATGCGCGCGTCCGAGATGCGGACCATGTCCTTGACGCCGGCCGCCAGCAATTTGGGCGGCAGGCCCATATTACCCACTTCCGCCATGCCCGGATAACCTTTCGGGCCGCAGTTCTTCATCACCAGCACCGAATCCGCATCGACATCCAGCTCCGGATCGACGATGCGCGACTTGTAATGCTCGAAGTCCTCGAACACCACGGCGCGGCCGCGATGCTGCATCAGTGCCGGCGTCGCCGCCGACGGCTTCAACACCGCGCCGCGCGGCGCCAGGTTGCCGCGCAGGATGCAGATGCCGCCGTCCTTCAGCAGCGGCTTCTCCAGCGGTCGAATCACTTCGTCATCGTAGATCGGCGCATCCTTGCAGTTCTCCCACAGCGACTTGCCGTTGACGGTCAACGCGTCCGGATGCGGCACCAGATTACCCTCGCCCATGCGGCGGATCGCGCCAGGCAGGCCGCCGGCGTAGTAGAACTCCTCCATCAGGAAGCGGCCCGACGGCAGCAGGTCGACGATGGTCGGGGTGCCGCGACCGACGCGGGTCCAGTCTTCCAGTTCCAGATCGACGCCGATACGGCCGGCGATGGCTTTCAGGTGGATCACGGCGTTGGTCGAACCGCCGATGGCGGCATTGACGCGGATCGCGTTCTCGAAGTTCTCGCGCTTGAGGATCTTCGACAGGTTCAGGCCTTCCTTGACCATCTCGACGGCGCGGATGCCGGACATGTGGGCCAGGATGTAGCGGCGCGAATCGACCGCCGGAATAGCGGCGTTGTGCGGCAGCGTGGTGCCCAGCGCCTCGGCCATGCAGGCCATCGTCGACGCGGTGCCCATGGTGTTGCAGGTGCCTGCGGAACGGGAGTGGCCCGATTCCGCCGACATGAATTCGTGCATGGTGATTTCGCCGGCCTTGACCTGCTCGTGCAGCTGCCACACGGCGGTGCCGGAGCCGATGTTCTTGCCGTTGAGTTTACCGTTCAGCATAGGGCCGCCGCTGACGACAATGGTCGGAATGTCGACCGAGGCGGCGCCCATCAGCAGCGCCGGGGTGGTCTTGTCGCAACCGACCAGCAGCACCACGCCGTCCATCGGATTGCCGCGAATGGATTCTTCGACGTCCATGCTGGCCAGGTTACGGGTCAGCATGGCGGTGGGACGCAGATTGGATTCGCCGTTGGAGAAGACCGGGAATTCGACCGGGAAGCCGCCCGCTTCGAGGATGCCGCGCTTGACGTGTTCCGCCAGTTTGCGGAAGTGCGCGTTGCAGGGGGTTAGTTCCGACCAGGTGTTGCAGATACCGATGATGGGCTTGCCCTGGAATTCGTGGTCGGGAATGCCCTGGTTCTTCATCCAGCTGCGATACATGAAGCCGTTTTTGTCTTGCGTACCAAACCATTCGGCGGAGCGCAGCTTCACCTTTTTGTCGTTCTCGGACATGCAAATCTCCTCAATATGTTCCTGTGCGGAGGCGTGGATGTCATGCCCCTGCATCGATAAAGCATACTAAGTTGTACTGAGATATCTTTCCAATAAATTATTATTCGATATCGATACCGAAATCAGTATCACTGCGCAATTGAGAAACGGTAAGCCATCACCGAGGTGTATTCCTCGCCCGGCCGCAGGATCGTCGACGGGAAGCCGGGGCGATTCGGCGAGTCCGGGTAATGCTGCGGTTCGAGGCAGAAGCCGCTGCGATGGCCGTAGATCCGGCCTTTTCCGGTGGTCTGGTCATTGAGGAAGTTCCCGCTGTAGAACTGCACGCCCGGCTCCTGCGACAGCACTTCCAGCACGCGGCCGGACACCGGATCGACCACGCGCGCGGCCACTTCCAGCGCGCCGGGCTGAGATTTGTTCAGCACGAAGTTGTGGTCGTAGCCGGAGCCCAGGCGCAATTGCTCATCTTCTTGATCGATACGCGCGCCGATCGCATGCGGCGCGCGGAAGTCGAACGGCGTGCCCGCGACCGGCTGCGGCGCGCCGAGAGGAATCAGGCCGGCGCCGACCGGCGTGTACGCATCGGCGTTGACGGTCAGTTCGTGGCCGAGGATATCGCCCGCGCCGGCGAGGTTGAAGTAGGCGTGGTTGGTCAGGTTGACCGGCGTGGCCTTGTCGGTGATGGCGTGGAAGGCGATGCGCAGCTCGTTGTCGTTGCGCAGTTCATAGATCGCGGTGACTTCCAGGTTGCCGGGGTAGCCCTGCTCGCCGTCCGGGCTGACGTAGCTGAGGATCAGGCCCGCCGATTTCGGCGTGGCGAAGGTTTCAGCCTCCCACAGCTTGCGGTGGAAGCCTTCCGCGCCGCCGTGCAGGTGATTGGCGCCGTCGTTGAGGTCCAGGTTGTGGATCTCGCCGTCCAGCGTGAAGCTGGCGTTGGCGATGCGGTTGCCGTAGCGGCCGATCAGCGCGCCGAAATAGTTCGAGTCGCCCATGTACGGCGCGACGTCGTCGTAGCCGAGGCAGACGTCGGCCAACACGCCGTCGCGGTCCGGCACGTGGAGTTCGGTGATCACGCCGCCAAGGTCGCTGATCCTGGCGACCATGCCGTTGGCGTTGGTCAGCGTGTACAGCGTGGCCGCGCGGCCGTCCGGCAGTTGGCCAAAGGGCGATTCGGTGATGGTTGGTTGCGACATTGTTGGCTCTCTAATAGCAAGGCGGCCGAGCGGAGTTACCCTGCTCGGCCGCCGGAATATGATGCGTTCGCGCTTAAGCGATCGACGGCTTTCCGAAAACTGGCATGCCCTGCTCGTCCCACTTCAGCGGTTTGACGTAGGTGTGGCGGTCCGGATTCCACAGCGGGTCGCCGATAATCTCGGTGTAGGTGCGTGCATGATAAACCAACATGACGGTTTCGCCATCATCGCCGACGGTAAACGAGTTGTGCCCCGGTCCATAGACGCCATGTTCGAAGCAGGTTTGCAGCACCGGCTGCGGCGACTTGGTCCACGACGCCGGATCCAGCACGTCGGCGTTTTCGTCGGCCCACAACAGGCCCATGGCGTAGTTTTCGTCGGTGGCGCTGGCCGAGTAGCTGATGAAGATCTTGCCGTTCTTTTTCAGAACCGATGGCCCCTCGTTGACCCAGAAGCCGCGGATCTCCCAGTCGAACTCCGGCTTGCTCAGCATGACCGGCGCGCCGCCCAATTGCCACGGCGTCTTCATCGGCGCGATGTAGATGTTGGAATTGCCCTCGATCGCCACGTCCTTTTGCGCCCAGACGTAGTACAGCTGGTCCTTGTGCTTGAAGGTAGTCGCGTCCAGGCAGAAGGTGTCGATGGCGGTGTCGATCTGGCCCATGAACTCCCACTTCCCCTCCAGCGGATTGGCGCCGGTATTGCGGATGCAGTACATGCGGTGCTGGAACAGCTTGTATTTGATCTCGCGGCTCGGCGCGGCGGCGAAGTAGACATACCAGGCGCCGTCGTTGAAGTGCAGCTCGGGCGCCCAAACCAGCTCGCTGTAAGCGCCGCTGTCCGGCTTGTGCCATACGTCGACCTTCTCCGCGTTCACCAGGCCGGCGATGGTGGTCGCGCGGCGCAGTTCGATGCGGTCGTACTGCGGCACCGACGCGGTAAAGTAATAATAGCCGTCGGTGTGACGGTAGATGTGCGGATCGGCGCGCTGCTCGATCAGCGGCTTGAGGATATCGTTTGCCATTACGTCGTTTTCCAAAAAAATTAGACTGCCATCTGCGCCTTGACCTCGGTGTAGTACGCGTCGTCGATACGGTACTTGAACATCAGCAGTCCCATCACGGTGTGGAAGAAGCCCGGGATCAAGGTCAGCATCAGCACAATGCCGTGCAGCGCGAACGCGGTCTGCTCGTGGTTCGGCTGGTATTCAAAATAGGTCAGCAACACGCCGACCAGCGCGCCAGCCACGCCCATGCCGGCCTTCTGGCACACGGAGATGCCGCCGAAGGCGAAGCCGGAAACGCGCTTGCCGGTCTTGACGGTGCCGTAGTCGATGGCTTCGGCGATGGCCGACCAGAACACCGGCGCGTGCAGGTCCACCACGAAGGACAGCAGGAAGTACAGCCCGAAGGCCAGCATGGTGTCGCCCGGCTTCACCAAAAAGTACATCGCGGCGCTGATCACGCCGACCGCGATCTGCGACCAGCGGAACAGTTTGACCTTGCTATAGAACTTGGTGATCCAGGTCGAGGCGATCATCGACAGGATCGCGGCCGCCACGCCGGTCGACAGGAAGGCCGACACGGTGGCCGCATCGGCGCCCAGGTAGTATTTGGCGTAGTAGATGGCGACCGAGCCGCGCACCACATAGCCGACGGTGCCGGTGACGCAGACCGCGCACAGGATCAGCCACTGGTCGTTCAGCATCAGCACCTTGATCTGCTCCGACAGCGACTGGCGCTGCACCTTGTGCACCACGCGCTCGGTGGTGGTGAAGAAGCAGAACAGGAACAGGATCACGCCCATGACGGCCATCAGCGCCATCGCCGCCTGGTAGCCGGTGGCCGCGTTACCGCCGCCCCAGCGCTCCGACAGCAGCGGCACGATCACGGTCACCATGAAGGCGCCGACCTTGGCGAAGAACAGGCGGTAGCCGTTGGCCGACAGCGTCTGCTGCGGGTCGTTGGACAGTGCGCTCGGCAGCGAAATGTACGAGACGCCCACGCCGGACGTCATGATGGTCATGATGATGTAGGTCGAATAGGCCCATACCAGCTTGGCGCTGTAGCCCCAGTCCGGCGTGGTGAAGACGAAGAACACGCTGAGGCCATACGGCACCGCGAGGAACAGCAGCCAGGGACGATAGCGTCCCCAGCGCGTCAGCACGCGGTCGGTGATCTGCCCCATCACCAGATCGCTGATGGCGCCGACGAACTTCACCAGCACGAACAGCAGCGCCAGGTCGGTGGTCTTCAGGCCGTAGATGTCGGTGTAGAAGAAGGTGATGATCAACATCATCGACGAGATCACCACGTTCAGCGCCATGTCGCCGGCGCCGAAACCGACTTTCTCCACCACCGACATTTTTGTGTTCGACATTTAGATCTTCCAGTTCAAGAACAGTCCTACAGAGCGATCATAGCGCCGGGTGTCGCGCGGGTACAAGGCCTTGTCCTTCCAGTAGTCGGTGTACTTGAAGTTGAGCAGGTTGGCGCCGGTCAGCGTGATCGACGTGTTGTCGTTGATCTTGTAGCCCAGCGATCCGTCCAGCGACGATATCGGCGCCGCGATCAGGTCCAGGCCCGGACCGCCGTCATTGTAAAGCTGGACGAACTTCGAGCGCCAGTTGTAGGCCAGGCGGCCCGAAATGCCGAACTTCTCGTACAGCGCGACCACGTTGTACGACCATTTCGACATGCCGGCGAACGGCTTGCCGCTCATGCTGTTGTCGCCCGAGGTGGTGGTCTCGCCTTCGGTGTAGGTCGCATTCGCTTCCAGGCCGAAGCCGCCCAGCCAACCCGGCAGCTGGTCGTAGAACTGGCGGTACGCGACTTCCGCGCCTTGCAGGTAGCCGTCGTCGGTGTTGAACGGACGGGTGACGTCGTACACCTGGCCGTTGTAAGTCTCCTTGGTGATCCTGGTCTGGATGTAGCCCTTGAAATCGTGACGGAACAAGGCGGCGCTGACCATGCCGGTCGGTGCGAAATACCATTCCAGCGAACCGTCGAGGTTACGCGCGGTGAACGGCTTCAGGTCCGGATTGCCGCCCGACGCGGTGGCCTGCACCGTGGCGCCGGAGGCGATGTAGGCGGTGCCCGGATTCAGCTGCGCGAAGTCGGGACGGGTCAGCGTCTTCGACAGCGACAGGCGGCCGACCACGTCGTCACGCAGTTGTAGCTTGAAGTTCGCGCTCGGCAGATAGGCGGTGTTGCTGCTGCTCTTGGCGGTCGGAACGTAGACGCCGTTGAGCAGCGAATTGCCCAGCAGGTCGGCGTCGGTCTTGGTCACGCGCATGCCCAGCACGCCGTCGATCGGAATGCCGCCGGTTTCCCAGCCGATGTGCGCCTTGCCGTAGAAGGCGTAGTTCTTTTCCTCGTCGGCGAAGTACGAACCAGGATCCAGATCCTTGCCGGCCGCGCTGCCGGTCACCGCCTTGCGGATGTCGGCGGTGTTGGAGATCAGGTAGCTGGCGCAAGGCGTGTACCACGAGGTGGTGCCCCAGTTGTTGTTCATCTCCGAGGTGCAGTTCAGGCCAGGCAGGCTGGCGGCGGACACGGTGCCGGTCGCGGCGACCGAACCTTCGAACGACTTGATCGACGCGGCGGTGCGCTTGGCGGCGCGTACGCCGAAACCGAAGTCCTTGAAGAAGCCGTCGTCGGCCGGCGTGTAGGTGCCGTCGGCGCGCCAGTCGGTCGAGGCGCCGCTGTCATGGCCGTAGCGGTCGAACAGCTGGTCGAGGCGGTAGTTCTTCGGATCCGTGATGTCCTGGCCGCTGTACGACACGTTGGCGCTGCCGCCGATGTTGGTGTTCACCACCGACGTCGGCATGACGGTCAGCGTATCGAGGATCGGGTTCTGCCAATCGAAGTCCGACAGCGTGCGGGCGATCTCGGTGCTCAGCTTCAGGCCCGGCGCGGCGCTCCAGCGGCCGCCGATGGCGTGCTGCTGGGTGACGTTGTCGGCGCGGTTGGCCTGGGTCGACATGATGGTGTTGACGTTGTGCGACGTCAGCGACTGCAACTGGTTGGTGTTCGGGATCTTGGTGCCGCTCATGGTGTCGCCGGGCCCCCACCACGGCAGCGCGACCAGGAAGTCGGTCTCGAAGTTGTTCAGGTAGTGGGTGCCGAGGCCTTCGGCGTACAGCTCGACATCCTTGTTCGGCTTCCATTGCAGCGCGTAGTTGGCGGCGGCGCGGCGGCGGTCGCCCTTGACGTTCTGCAGGCCCATCAAATCCGGCGCGGTCAGATTCGGCAGCAGGAAGCTCTTGTCGATCGGCTTGGTGTTGAACGCGCGCTCTTCCGAATAGTGGTTGCGCACATACGATACGCCGAACAAGGCGCCGACTTCGCCCATCGGCGTCTTCCAGCGGTTGGAGATCATGCCGCTCAGATTAGGATCGGTGCGGTCGGCCTGCGAATTGTTGGTGCCGCCGCCGTTGATCGCTGCGGTGAAGCCCTTGAAGTCGAACGGACGGTTGGTGCGCACGTCGATCACGCCGGCGATGCCGCCGTCGAGCAGGTCGGCGCTCTGCGATTTATACACGTCCACGCGCTGCAGCATGGTCGATGGGATGTCGGCCAGCTGGATGTAGCGGCCGGTGGTGGTGAACAGTTCGCGGCCGTTCAACACGGTGGCGATGCCGGGCAAGCCGCGGATCAGCACCGTGTTGGCCTCGCCGCCGTCGCGACGCACCTGCACGCCGGTGACGCGGGCGATGGTCGAGGCCACGTTCGTGTCCGGGAATTTGCCGATATCGTCGGCGACGATGGAATCGATAACGTTTTCGGCATCCTGTTTGATTTTTTGCGCGCTTTGCGCGGCCCTGCGCACGCCGGTCACGGTGACGACGGCTTCCGGCACGGCGGCGGGATCGGCGGCCGGGGTTTCTTGTGCGAGGACTGGGAAGGCGCTCAGCAGACCCGCCGCTGCGAGGACGGCGACGCCGGTTTTCAGGACAAGGCGATGCTTCGCCTGGGACTCGAAAGTCCCGGATGCTCGTTGATTCATAAGTCTCCAGTTTGTTATCTGTTTTATAGAGAGCTGCGTGGTGTTCAGCTGTCTGCCTTAAATCTTAGGGGCTGGAGGGAAAACAAACCAATCAATTTTTTGGGGTTTTCGATATCGAAAAGGGTATCGGCGCCCGCTATGAACGTAAAAAAAGCCCGCTTCATGCGGGCTTGCGGGCGGATGGGGAAGTTTATTGGAACGCCACCTCGGTAAAACTGCGCAGCTTGCGGCTGTGCAGTTTGTCCACGCCCAGCGCGCGCAGCAGCTCCATGGCGCGGATGCCGATGCGTAAATGCTGGTCGACCCGGTCGCGATAAAACTGGTTGGCCATGCCCGGCAACTTGATCTCGCCATGCATCGGCTTATCGCTGACACACAACAAGGTCCCATACGGCACCCGGAAACGGAAGCCATTGGCGGCGATCGTCGCGCTTTCCATGTCCAGCGCGATCGCCCTGCTCTGGCTGAAACGCCGCTCCGGCGTCCGCTGCGGCAGCAACTCCCAGTTACGGTTGTCGGTGCTGGCGACCGTCCCGGTGCGCATCACGCGCTTCAGATCATGGCCGGTCAGCTGCGTTACCTCGGCCACGGCCGCCTCGATCGCCACCTGCACCTCGGCCAGCGGCGGGATCGGCACCCACAGCGGCAGATCCTCATCGAGCACATGATCCTCGCGCACATAGCCGTGGGCCAGCACGTAATCGCCCAGCTCCTGCGTGTTGCGCAGACCGGCGCAGTGACCCAGCATCAGCCAGGCGTGCGGCCGCAGCACCGCGATATGGTCGGTGATGGTCTTGGCGTTGGCCGGCCCGACACCGATATTCACCATCGTGATGCCGGTGCCGTCGGCGCGGATCAGGTGATAACCCGGCATCTGCGGCATGCGCGGCGGCGCGGCGCCCAACGCATCGCCGGGCTGCACTTCCTGCCCGACGCGCCGCGTGACGATATTCCCCGGCTCGACAAACGCGATGTAGCCGTTGTCGCCCTGCTCCGTCGTCGCGCTCATCAGCTCATGACCGAGCTTGATGAATTCATCGATGTAGAACTGATAATTGGTGAACAGGACAAACTTCTGGAAATGCTCGCACGAGGTGCCGGTGTAGTGGCGCAAGCGCAGCAGCGAGTAGTCGACGCGCGGCGCGGTGAACAGCGCCAGCGGCTGCGCCTCGCCCGGCGGCGGCTCGTGGGTGCCGTTGGCGATGCCGTCGTCCATCGCCGCCAGGTTGGGCAAATCGAAGACATCGCGCATCAGCAGCCGGCGTCCGGCGCTCATCGTGCCTTCGATGTGCTCATGCTCGGCGAACGAGAAATGGATAGGGATCGGCATCGCGCTGGTGCCGACTTCGATCTGCACCTGCTGCCTGCTGCCATGGTTTTGCAACAACAGCTTGAATTGCTGCTGGTAGTAGCGGGCGAACAAATCCGGCCGCGTCAGCGTGGTTTCGTAGGTGCCCGGACCGGCGACGAAGCCGAAGGCCAACCGCGAATCGGCGCGGGCCACGGTGTCGGTGTGCACGCGGACGAAGGGATAGCAGCCGCGCACATGCTCGCCGACGTCCTCGCCGGCGACGAAGCGTTTCATGGCGTCGCGCAAATGAGCGATATTGGAGTCGTAAATGGCCTGGACTTGCTCGAAGGCGGCAATCGGGTCGTCAAACTGCGTGGGCGCGATAAAGGGACGGTGCGTGGACATGCGTTTCCTTCTCAGAGTGCTCTTATTTCCTATTGTAAAGGCTGTAAGCAGAACTTGCATTCATACTCTATGTGAACGCATGAGCGTACCGTACAATGACACCCCGTCACCACATAAAGTTTCAGCATGAACGACGCAGTAACTCAGCACATTCCGCAATCGCATCCGGACATTTTGTATGGGGCGCCGCAGGAGATCCTGCTGCGCGAGGAAATCCTGGCCGATCTGCTGGAGGCGACCGCCGCGCGCAGCCCCGACCAGGCGGCGCTGATTTTCGGCGAGCGCACGCTGAGTTACCGCGAACTGAACGCGCAGGCCGACCTGGCCGCGTCGCGCCTGATCGACGCCGGCGTGCGGCCGGGCCAGATCGTCGGCCTGTGGCTGCCGCGCGGGATCGAGCTGCTGGTGCTGCAAGCGGCCATCGCCAAGGCCGGCGCGGCCTGGTTGCCGGTCGACGAGGATACGCCGGTCGAGCGCTTGCAGATTTGCCTCGACGACGCCGACGGCGCCGGCGTGCTGACCTGCGCCGCCTTCGCGCCGCGCCTCGAAGCCCTGGCCGACTTCACGCGGCCGGTGTGGACCGCCGAAGCGATGCTGGCCGCGCCGCCCGCCGGCACCGTGTTGTCGCGCCGTGGCGCCGTGTCGCCCGACGAACCGGCCTATGTCATCTACACCTCCGGCTCGACCGGCAAGCCGAAAGGCATCCTGATCACCCAGCGCAGCATCTGCCACTTTCTGCGCAGCGAGAACGCGGTGTTGGGCGTGACCGCCGCCGACAAGGTGTATCAAGGCTTCTCGGTCGCTTTCGACATGTCGTTCGAAGAGATCTGGATCGCCTATCTGGTCGGCGCGACCTTGTGGATCGGCCCGAAGGAAATCAGCGGCGATCCGGAAACGCTGCCGCGCATGCTGGAGCAGAACCGCGTGACGGTGCTGCACGCCGTGCCCACCCTGCTCGCGCTGTTCAACCAGGAAGTCGCCAGCCTGCGTCTGATTAACCTCGGCGGCGAGATGTGCCCGGAATCGCTGGTCGAACGCTGGTCGCGCGACGGCCGGCAGATGTTCAACACCTACGGCCCGACCGAAGCCACCGTCTCCGCCAGCCTGGCGCGTTTGCAGCCCGGCCACCCGGTCACCATCGGCACGCCGCTGCCCAACTATGGCCTGCTGGTCATCGACACCAACAGCGACGAAGCCATCGCCGCAGCAGCGGTCGCCGACGGCCCGACCGCGCCGGCGGGCTCGGACCCGGACAATCCGCAGGCCGAAGCGGGCATGGCGCCGGCCGGTCCGTCGCTGCGGCTGCTGCCGCGCGGCGAGATCGGCGAGTTGTGCATCACTGGTCCCGGGCTGGCGGCGGGCTACCTGGGCCGGCCGGATCTGACGGCCGAGAAGTTCCTGCTCAATCCCTGGTCCAGCGGCGTGCATGACGCGCGGCTGTACCGCACCGGCGACCTGGCCCGCATCGCCGCCGATGGCGAAGTGGTGTGCCTGGGCCGCGCCGACGACCAGGTCAAGATGCGCGGCTTCCGCGTCGAGCTGGGCGAGATCGAAGCGCTGCTGGCGCAGCAGGCGGGCGTCGGCACGGTCGCGGTCCTGCTGCGCAAGGACGACGGCATCGACCAGCTGGTGGCCTACCTGGTCGCCGAAGCCGGGCTTACCCTGGATCCGCGCGCGCTGCGCGCAGCCCTCGCCGAGAAGCTGCCCCCGTACATGGTCCCGGGCCGCTACGAGATGATGGACGCCATGCCGCGCCTGACCTCCGGAAAAATCGACCGCAAGACGCTGAAGGCGACGCCGCTCAGCGCCCCGCCGGCCGGCGGCAGCGAAGATTCCGACCTGCCCGAAACGCCGGCCGAGGTGGCGCTGTTCGCCGCGCTGGCCGCGCTGTTCCCCGGCCAGCCGATCGTGCGCCAGGCCGACTTCTTCACCGACCTTGGCGGCCACTCCTTCTTCGCCGCGCGTCTGGCCTCGGCCCTGCGCGCCGATCCGCGTTTCGCCCACATCACCGTACGCGACATCTATCAGCAGCGCCGGATCGGCAAGATCGCGGAAGTGCTGGCCGACGCGCCCACCGCCGGCGCCGAAGAACAGCAATGGACGCCGCCCTCCACGCTCAAACGCTGGACCTGCGGACTGGCGCAGGCGGTGGCGATGCCGGGACTGGTCGCGCTGCGCATGGCGCAGTGGCTGGCGCCGTTCTTCACCTATCACTTCTTCACCGGCGATCCGGGCGACTCGGTGCCGCGCGCGATCGCCGCCTCGGTCGGCGTGTTCCTGCTGGCGACCGTGATGGAATTCGCCATCGCCATCGCCGGCAAGTGGCTGATCGCCGGCCGACTGAAAGCGGGCGTGTATCCGTTGTGGGGCGTGACCTACTACCGCTGGTGGCTGGCCGATCGGCTGGTCGAATCCGCGCCGGCGTATCTGCTCAGCGGCTCCTCGCTGAATAACTGGTGGCTGCGCGCGCTGGGAGCGCAGGTCGGCAAGGACGTCATCATCGGCTCGATGACCTTGCGCGCGCCGGATTTGCTGTACATCGGCGACAACGTCAGCATCGGCAACGCCGTCAACTTCGAAAACGCCCGCGTCCAGCGCGGCTTCCTGCACCTGGGCGGCATCACGCTCGGCGACGACGCCTGCGTCAGCTCCTTCGCCATCATGGAAGGCAATACGCGGGTCGAGGCGCGCGGTCACCTTGAAGGCCAGTCGGCATTGAGCGACGGCGGCGTGGTGCCGCTCGGCCGCATCTGGGCCGGCTCGCCGGCGCGCGACGCCGGCGCGTTCGACAGCAACCGGTTGCCACCGCGTCCGCAGGTCGGCGCCGCGAGGCGTTTCGGCGAGGGCGTCTTCTTCGTCTTCGGCATCCTGCTGATCGTCACGCTGTTCTTCATGCCGGTATTCCCGAGCTTCATCCTGATCGACCTGTTCGACGAAGCCGGATGGCTGCCGTGGATGCCGGGCGACGACATGGGCACCCGCCTGCTGCGCTACTTCCTGCTCGCCTTCCCGGCCAGCACGGTGCTGATCGTGCTGACCGCGCTGCTGTCGGCAGGCATACGCTGGACCGTGCTGCCGCGCTTGAAGCCGGGCCGCTTCGCGGTGCACAGCAATACCTATTGCGCCAAATGGCTGGTCAGCCAGATCCAGGAATCGAGCCTCAACGTTTTGCACGGCATTTACGCGACGGTATTCGCGCCGTACTGGTATCGCCTGCTGGGCGCCAAGGTCGGCAAGGACGCGGAGATCTCCACCGCGCTGGGCGTGGTGCCGGACATGCTGACGCTCGGCGACGAGACCTTCATCGCCGACGCGGTCATGCTGGGCGACGAGGAAATCGACGGCGGCTGGATGACCATGCAGCCGACGGTGATCTCCAACCGCAGCTTCATCGGCAACGGCGCCTACATCCCGGACGGCACGGTGCTGCCGGAGCAGGTGCTGATCGGCGTACATTCGCGCGCGCCGCACAACGCGCAGCTCAATAGCGGCGACACCTGGCTCGGTTCACCGCCGATCAACCTGCCGGCGCGCGAGCAGACCAGCGGCTATCCGGAATCGCTGACTTTCCACCCATCGCCGCTGCGGCGTTTGGGCCGGGGCTTGATCGAGGCGTTCCGCATCGTCGCGCCGCATGCGCTGGTGATCGCGGTGGGCTATACGCTGGTGCTGGAGGTGATGCCGGCCGCCGGCGCCGGTCGCTGGGCGGAGGTGATCTGGGATCTGACCCTGGCGGGGATGGTTTACGGCATCGGCAATTATGTGTTCGTGGTGGTGCTGAAATGGCTGCTGATCGGACGTTATCGCAAGCAATCGGAGCCGATGTGGACGCCGTTCGTGTGGTTGTCGGAGGGCGTGACCAATCTGTATGAGGGCATCGCGGTGCCGAACTTCATGCGTTATCTGCGCGGGACGCCTTGGCTGCCGCTGGCGTTCAATCTGCTGGGATCGCGCATCGGCAAAGGCGTTTATCTCGACACCACCGATATCACCGAGTTCGATTGCGTGCAAATCGGGGACAACAGCGAATTGAATGCCCTCACCTGCCCGCAGACGCACTTGTTCGAGGACCGGGTGATGAAGATCGATCAGGTCACCATCGGCGCGCGGGTTTATATGGGACCGCGCGCGTCGGTGCTGTACAGCGCTGTGGTAGGCGACAACGCCCGCCTCGGCCCGCTGACGCTGGTGATGAAGGGCGAGCATATTCCGGCCAATAGCAATTGGGCCGGCTGCCCGGCGGCGCCGGCACGCGCATGAAAACGCTGGCCGTCCAGCAGTGGCCCGGCCCCGCGCCGGCGCCGCAGGACGGCCTGTTCGCCATTCTGATCCGCATCGGCGCGCCCGCCCATGCCGCCATAGGCGCAGCATCCGCCGCCGGCACGCAGCGCGACGCCGCCCGGCGCCAGATCCGCAGCGCCGCACGCGAGGCGTTGGCCGCCGTGCTGGGCATCCCCGCCGACGACATCGACATCGACTCGACGCGCGGCACCGCGCCACAAGTTCTGCTGTCCGGCATGCCGTGCCCGATCGGCTGCTCGTTCGCCTACGAAGACGGCCACGCGCTGGCCGCCGTCAACCTGCGCGGCGCCATCGGCGCGGACCTGATGCGGGTGCAGGACATCCCCGATTGGCAAGCCGTCGCGCGCGACTACCTCGGCCCGGCCGTCAGCGCCACGCTGCTCGCCACGGCCGCCGACGAGCGCCCGCACGCCTTGGCCCAAGCGTGGACGCGGCGCGAAGCCGCACTCAAATGCGCCGGCCAGGCGCTCGCCGAATGGCGGGCGGAACTCGACGGCCAGGCGACCACCCCAGTCCTGCTGGCCATGCCGCTGCCCGACCTGGTCGGCCATATCCACGTGGGCGCACCAACGCGGGCCTAGCCGAAGCAAGCCTTCCCGCCCCTCACTTCGGCAAAAAGCCACATCTTGTGTTAATGTGACTTGTTTTTGCCATGACACATCCAGGACCAATTATGAAGTGGGGCTTTTTCGGTCTTTATCTCTTATCAATCGCGCATATACACCTGCGCGGCAAGGTGCGGCTTCCACTGCTGCGCCAGATGTTCGACCACTCTTCGTTCATGGCGCCCATCAACGCGTTCATGCATTTCTTCTCGCGCGTGCCGTCGACGCCCTACCTGCCGCTCTCCGAGTTCAAGGAACTGGCGCCGTTGCAGGAAAACTGGGCCGTGATCCGCGAGGAAGGCCGGAATCTGCTGCAAGCGCAAAAGATCAAAGCCTCCGACAAGAACGACGACGCCGGATTCAATTCTTTTTTCAAGGTCGGCTGGAAGCGCTTCTACCTCAAGTGGTACAACGCCAGCCATCCATCCGCCGCCGTGCTGTGCCCGAAGACGCACGCGCTGCTGCAGAGTATCCCGACGATCAAGGCCGCGCTGTTCGCCGAACTGCCGCCGCAAGGCAAGCTGAATCCGCACCGCGACCCCTACGGCGGCTCGCTGCGCTACCACCTCGGCCTGATCACGCCAAACAGCGACCAGTGCTTCATCGAAGTTGACGGCCAGCGCTACAGCTGGCGCGACGGCGAAGCGGTGATGTTCGACGAAACCTACATCCACTGGGCGTTGAACGACTCCGATACCGACCGCCTGATCCTGTTCTGCGACGTGGAACGGCCGATGCGCTACCGCTGGGCGCAGGCGGTCAACCACTTTCTCGGCAGGACCCTGATGTCGGCCGCCGCCTCGCCCAACGAGTCCGGCGACCAGGTGGGCGTCGTCTCGAAACTGTTCCGCGTCTCCTACTACATGGGCATCTACCGCCGCCGCCTGAAGGCATGGAACAAAACGGTTTATACGATTACCAAGGTCGCCTTGATCGTGGGCGCGGCCGCGCTGATCTACTACATCTGACGCCAACGTTTATTGCGACGCGGCGCGCAAGGCCTTGACGATCTCCTCACCCACGCCGCCGCCGGACGCCGGATTTTGTCCGGTGATCAGGCGGCCGTCGACCACCACCTTCGGCTGCCACGGCTCCACCGAGGAGTACTCGGCGCCTTCACTCCGCAACGCATCCTCCAGCATGAACGGCACGTCGGCCTTGGCGTAGCCGTCCTCCTCCTTGTTCGAGAAGGAGGTCAGCTTGCGCCCCTTGATCAGCGACGAGCCGTCCTTCAGCTTGACGCCCAACAGCGCGCACGGCCCGTGGCACACCGCCGAGACGATCCGCCCTCCATCCCAGGCGCTGGAGACCGCGCGTTTGACATCGGCGTCGGTGGCCAAATCGGCCATCGGCCCCAGGCCGCCCGGGATGAAAATCGCATCGTAATCCAGCAGGTCCAGCTCGGACAGCTTGCGGCTGTGCGCCAGACGGCGGATCGACTTGCTGTTGCGGAAGGCGACCTGGATCGGATCCTTCTCGTCGTAGCCGTCATCGGTCGGCGCGCCGCCCAGCGGGGACGCGTATTCGACCGCGATGCCGGCCTTCTCCAGCACCTCGTGCGGATGGGCGATTTCGGGGAAGAAGTATCCCGTCTTGCGCTTGTTCGGGCCGATCTCGTGGGTATTGGTCACGATGAATAGAACGTGTTTCATGCTCATGGCATTCTCCGTCAAAATTCCTGGGCGGTCGGCCGCAGGACGATTTCATTGATGTCGACATCGGCCGGCTGTTCGATGGCGAAAGCGATCGCCCGCGCCACCGAATTCGCCGGGATGGCGGATTTGTAGAAGTCCAGCACCGTGGACTGCGCCGTGCCCGTGGTGGAGTACTTCAGATCACTGTCAACCGCGCCAGGCTCTATCGATGTGACGCGCACCTTGCTGCCGACCTCGTGGCGCAACCCTTCCGAGATCGCATGGACCGCGAACTTGGTCCCCGAATACACCGTGCCGCCCGGAGAAAACACCTTGATGCCGGCGACCGAGCTGATATTGATGATATGGCCGCCCTTGTCGAGGAACATCGGCAGCACCGCCGCGATGCCGTACAACACGCCCTTGAGGTTGATGTCGATCATCGCATCCCATTCCTCGGTGTTCACCTCGGCCATCGGACGGATCGGCATCAGGCCCGCGTTGTTGATCAACACATCGAGCTTGCCGAAATCCCTGACCACGGCGTTGACCACTTCCCGCACCTGGTCCTTGCGCACCACGTCGAGCTGGTAGGCGCCGGCGCGGCCGCCTTTGCCGGCGATCTGCGCCACCACCTCCTCCAGCTTGTCCTTGCGCCGCCCGGCCACGGCGACCAGCGCGCCTTTGGCCGCCAGATGCCGCGCCGTTTCCGCACCGAGGCCGGTGCCGCTGCCGGTGATCAGCACCACCTTGCCCTCAATTCCTTCGCTCATGATCGTTCTCCTGAATGTCGGGATGACTGGTCAGCCGTTGGCGACCGCCACCATCTCCGCGTGACGCGCTGGAATTCAGTGTAGGTGGCGTCATCCCGGCAGTCGGGTTAACTAAGGTTAAGGTTCGTAAAGCTGCGCTAAAATGCGGCGAGCCGAGAATAAAAAAGGAGACGGTCTATGAAGCGGGTCCAAGCACTGGTGATAGGTGCGTTGGCGTGGAGCGCAGGCGCCGCGACGGCGGCCGGATGCGGTCCGGGCGCGCTGGGCACCGAACGCACCATCACGCTCAAGCGGGAAGGCGCCTTGTACGGCGCACAGCAGCACACCGCGCTGCCGCTGGAACAAGGCGAAGTGGTGCTGACCTTCGACGACGGTCCATCGGTGCGGAACACGCCGCTGGTGCTGAAGGCGCTGGCCGATCAATGCGCGAAGGCGACGTTCTTCATGGAAGGACGGCATCTGCGCGAATCGCCGGATCTGGCGCGACGCGTGGTCGGCGAAGGCCACTCGGCCGGCATCCACAGCGATACGCATCCGCACATGATGGCACTGAGCGCGGCGCAGCAACTCGATGACCTCAAGCTCAGTCGCGCCGCCTATCGCACGGTGTTCGGCGTCGACACGCCGGCCTACCGCTTCCCCTTCCTCGAAGAGACGCCGACCTTGCTGGAGGCGCTGCGCTCAGCCGACATCACCGTCGCCTCGATCGATCTTGGCATCAACGACTGGATCCCCGAAGACACCACCGAAGTGCTGGCGCAACGCTTGCGCGCAAGTCTGGACAAAGCCGGCCGCGGCATCATCTTGATGCACGACGCCAACGGCCCGACCGCCAAAGCGATGCCGACGCTGCTAGAGGTGCTGAAGGAAAAGGGTTACAAGGTGGTCCATCTGGAGTGGGAAAAATGAATCCCAAAGTCGATACCTTTCTCGGCAAGGCCAAGAAGTGGCAGGACGAGTTCACGCAACTGCGGGCGATCATCCTCGACTGCGATCTGGACGAGGACTTCAAGTGGGGGCAGCCCTGCTACACGCTGGATGGGCAGAACGTCGTGCTGATGCACGGCTTCAAAGAGTACTGCGCGCTGTTGTTCTTCAAAGGCGCGCTGCTCAAGGATCCCAAGGGCATCCTGATCCAGCAGACCGAGAACGTGCAAGCCGCGCGCCAGATCCGCTTCACCGACGCGCAGCAAATCACGAAGTTGGAAAAAGTCTTGAAGACCTACATCCGCAACGCCATCGAGCTTGAAAAGTCGGGCGCCAAGGTGGAATTCAAGAAGACCACGGAATTCTCCTGGCCGGAAGAATTTGAACGCAAAGTGGACGATATGCCGGCCCTGCGTACCGCCTTCGAAGCGCTGACGCCGGGCAGGCAAAGAGCCTACCTGCTGCACTTCTCCTCAGCCAAGCAGACAAAGACGCGCGAGTCACGCATCGAGAAATATACGCCGCACATCCTCAACGGCAAGGGCTTGGACGATTGATGTCGTAAACTCAACACTATCATTAGTCGGGTAGTGCGAGACGGCCAAGCCTAAGCCGAGCTTAGCCACTTGCTGTAAGAACGAGAGAGGAAAGAAGCTAGTTTGCTTTAAAAATCCTAATCGTGTCGAAACTGAAAAATCTAACGTCGCCTCCTCAACACCAGAAAACGATGCGAGCTTTATAATTTCTTCAGAATTCTCTCTCAGATAGGCTTTGATCTTGCCCCCGTATAACCGGACACGTCCTATCGCTTAGTTAGCGCCGCTTTCTTGAGCCCGGCGCGCCAGCTCCCTCCTGAACATGCGAGGAGATTTCAACTTCAACGACGAATGCGGA
>NZ_JAADJT010000011.1 GCF_011090165.1 Duganella aceris | reverse complement strand
ATCCGCATTCGTCGTTGAAGTTGAAATCTCCTCGCATGTTCAGGAGGGAGCTGGCGCGCCGGGCTCAAGAAAGCGGCGCTAACTAAGCGATAGGACGTGTCCGGTTATACGGGGGCAAGATCAAGTTCGGCCAATTGCAGTCGTTCAGATAATAGAGAAGAACAAACTTGGAGTAAAAATGCTGCGGTTTGTAAAATTAATTTTGATCAGCCTAAGCTTCGTACTTCTTATGAACTCCGCGAAGGCGGTAACGACAGATGAGTATATGTGCCGTAATGGTTTATTCCCGAGTCTACTAAAAGATAGTCGCTTAGCAGTTGTTGCAGGAGATGCGAAATCACGACTTTATTTTTTTGAAGACATGGATGGCTGCCTGTCGCGCGGCGCCGAATGTCAGTCTCTAAGCTATGTCGTACATGGGGACGAACTTATCGTCGGTAAGCAACATGGTGACTGGAGTCTCTATGATATTTGCTGTTGCCACTGATGAACTAGCGCTATATACCTTTTCGTCGGAGATGCAGGCCACGTCCTATTGCGAGGGATTAGACGTCGAAGCAGCCGGATGGTTGTTTTGGGATGATATCGGTAGACCCTTATCACCATACTTTACGGTGCCGAATAAGCGAGGCGTATTGACCGTTCAAAATGGTGAGTATTATCTGGAACTGGCAGATGAAATGCATCATGCTCTTTTGAGCGAGGCCCTGGACGAAATCACAGATTTTTCATCTACAACGTCATTTAATACAGCACTGGAAGTACGTTTGTACATGGCCCATCAAATTGCAATGAAATTGAACTCATGAATCTTAAAAGGACAACTCAGGAAATTGTTGGGCGTCCGTATCGATACGCTCTGTTTTATAACTTTCCAGGTGGGCTAAGATTTGAATTGTCGGAGGGCGGCGGCAGTCCATTAGGCGAGGTCTTAACTGCGCTGCGCAAAGCCACAGCAATCTGCGATGACGTTTTTAGAAAAGAAGAGCGAATACTCGTTCACCTGGAGACGTTCGCGCTGGCATCGCGGTTTGAGTTACGTGAGAAGCTACGTGAGCTTCGCGTAGCCGGGATTGTCATCCCCAATATTCGAGATGTTTGGGTGGAGGCCCAAGCTCAAACCGATGAAGATGACGATGATGAGAGCGGTTACTGGGTAAGCTGCGCTTTTGAAGTCCCCACTTCCAAACTGCAAAACCTGCTTTGGTGTGCGTTTACCGTCGACTTCGGTTCCTCAGTAGGCCCCAATCCGCGCTGCCGGGTATATCTTCTTAATATGAACGACGGAATTGTCGTACACCCCTACGACGACAGGGGCATGGACGTCATTGGCCGCAACATGCCTTCGTTAGCAGGACTTTACGAGCGCCACAAAGACTTATTGCTGGCCTACGACCTTGAAGTGATGCGTCGGACCTTCACCAGTGCTTGAAAGCTGAGAAGCCGGCGAACCGCGCATGCGGCCCGCCGGTTAGTGATGCAGGATTAATTCAACAACGAGTGCTTGCGCGCATAGCCGAAGTACACGACCAGTCCGATCGCCAGCCAGATCACGAACGCGACCCAGGTGAACCAGCTCAGGTAAGTCATCAGCATCACGCAGAAGATCACCGCCAGCGCCGGAATCACCGGCACGCCTGGGCAGCGGAACGCGCGCTTCAGGTCGGGACGTTTCTTGCGCAGAATAACGACGGCAATCGACACCAGACTAAACGCGGCCAAGGTGCCGATGTTGATCAGCTCTGTCAGCACATTCAGCGGCACCACGGCGGCGATCAGGCCGAACACGATGCCGACCAGCCAGGTGGCGAAGAATGGCGTGTGGAAGCGCGGGTGCACCGTCGACAGCCGCTTCGGCAGCAAGCCGTCGCGCGACATCGCGAAGATGATGCGGGTCTGGCCGTACGCCATCACCAGGATCACCGTGGTCATGCCGAGGATGGCGCCCAGGTCGACGAAGCCGGCGACCCAGTTTTCACCGGCGTACTTCAACGCCAGCGACACCGGATGGTCCACACCCAGGAACTGCTGATACGGCACGATGCCGGTCATGATCGCCGACACCACCACGTACAGCACCGTGCACGCGGCCAGCGAGCCGATGATGCCGATCGGCAGATCGCGCTCCGGGCGTTTGACTTCCTCCGCCGCCGAAGTCACGGCGTCGAAGCCGATGAAGGCGAAGAACACCAGCGCGGCCGCGCTCAGCATGCCGTTGTAGCCGTAAGGCAGGAACGGTTGCCAGTTGGCCGGCTGCACGTGGCGCGAGCCGACGGCGATGAACAGCAACACGACGCCGATCTTGATGGCGACCATGATGTTGTTCAGGCGCGCCGATTCGCGCACGCCCCAGCTCAGCATCGCGGTCAGGATCAGCATGATGCACAGCGCGGGCAGGTTGATCCAGGTGGTGACGCCGGGCAGCGCGCCGGGCGCGGCGGTGAGCTGGACCGGCAAGTGGATGCCGAAGCCGGAGATCAGCGACTGGAAGTAGCCGGACCAGCCGACCGACACGGCCGATGTGGCCAGGCCGTATTCCAGCAGCAAGTCCCAGCCGATCATCCATGCGGCCAGTTCGCCGAGGGTGGCGTAACTATAAGTGTAGATGGAGCCGGCCACCGGGACGGTGGAGGCGAATTCGGCATAGCACAGCGCGGCGAAACCGCAGGCGACCGCGGCGACGATGAAGGACAGCGTCAGCGCCGGCCCGGCGGTGACGGCGCCGGTGCCGGTCAGCACGAAAATGCCGGTGCCGACGATGGCGCCGATGCCCATCAAGATCAGGTCGAAAGGTCCAAGTACCTTCGCCAGGCCGCCCGGCTTGCGGGAAGTGGCGATCATGTCATCCAGATTCTTCGTTCTAAAAAGGCTCAAAGTTGCTCCCGTGTTTTAGTTATGTAGCCCTCGTGAGGCGACCGCAAATAATACAGGATGTTCCGGGCCTTGCCGAGATTGCTGTTGTAACGTTATCTATCAATTATTTTTGCTGGACAAGAGCGCGGAAATGTAGAGCAAAAATCTATCCTCCAGCTTGGTCAGGTCGAGCCCGGTGATGTCGCCGATGCGGCGCAGCCGGTAATCCAGCGTGTTGCGGTGGATGTGCAGCGCCTCGGCGGTGGCGGCCGGATGACCGTCGTGGGCGAACCAGGCTTCCAGTGTGCGCTGCAGCAATTCCTTGTTCTTGTCCTGCGCTTGCAGTTTGGCGATCGGCAGGCGCAGCTGTTCGGCCTGCCAGCCCGCGCCTAGCCCGGACAGCAACACCGGCAGCGCTTGGTCGTAATAGCTGTGGCGATGGCGTCGCGGATGACGGGCGCGGCCGAGACGGGCGGCGGTCCGGGCGCTCTGATAGGACACCGCCACACCGCCGATGCCACTCAGCGCGATGCCCATGGTCAGCGTATGCGGCTGTTCGCATTCTTCGCGCAGGATCGCGGCCAGCGTCTGCAATTGGCGCTCGTGCCCGGGACCGGGGGCGTCGTAGAAGTCCAGCAACACCAGCTCGTGCGGGCCGGCGGCGGCCGTCAGCGTGGCCGGCAGGCGGGTGCGCATGCGCATTTGCAGGCGCTGGATCTCGGTTTCGCTGTCGATGGCCTCGTCGTCCAGCTGCAGCAGGAATACGTTGTGCATCCGCTCGAACTGCACGCCCAGCCGCCGCGCCCACGCGGCCAGATCGGCGTGCTCGGCCGGCTCGGCGTTGATCAGCTTGAGCACGAAGGCTTCGCGGTAGCGCGAATCGCGTTGCAGTTCGCCCGTCAGCTGGGCTTGTTCGAGGATCATTTCGGCGGTCAGGCGCACCAGCTCGCCGAACTGGCGCACGTCGTCCGGCGCGCCGCTCAGTCCGACCGCGCCGCATAATTGACCGTTGACCGTCAGCGGCAGGTTGATGCCGGGCTGGGCGCCGTGCATATTGCGCGCGCTGGCCTCGTCGATCTCCACCGTCAGCTGCTTGGCCAGGGCCAGCATGGCGCCGGCATGCAGTTCGCCGATGCGCGCCGGGTTGCCGCTGGCGACGATGCTGCCGTGCGCGTCCATGACGTTGACGTTGTACGGAATAATCCGCATGGTGCGGCTGACGATGTCCCGGGCCAGTTCGGTGCTGAGTAGGTTCATGCAATCCATTTTAGTGCATATGCCTAATAATTGGTGCGGGCGCAAGGGCATATTCAGGCGTTTTTCCAATGCTTTTTTGTGATCGATTCCAGATAATCGCCGCATCACTACAAAAACCGGAGATATGCATGAGCAGTTCCGCAACAGCCGCGGCATGGCCGTCCTCGACCGTCCTCGACGGCGCGTACAAGAAGGCCAGCTGGCACCTGATCCCTTTCATTTTCGTTTGCTACTTCTTTAATTACCTGGATCGGGTCAACGTCGGCTTTGCCAAGCTGGAGATGCTGGACGCGCTCAAATTGAGCAATACTGTTTACGGCCTCGGCGCCGGCATCTTCTTCATCGGCTATGTGCTGAGCGGCGTGCCGAGCAACCTGATCCTGCACAAGATCGGCGCCCGACGCTGGATCGCGGTGATGATGGTGGCCTGGGGCGCGCTGTCGGCCTGCATGTTGACCGTATCGACGCCGCTGTCGTTCTACGTGCTGCGCTTCTTCACCGGCGTCGCCGAAGCCGGCTTCTTCCCCGGCATGGTACTGTACTTCACCCACTGGTTCCCGTCGCAGAAGCGCGGCCAGGTGATGGCGCTGTTCATGTCGGCGATTCCGATTTCCGGCTTGATCGGCGGCCCGCTGTCCGGCTGGATGCTGGCGCATTTCTCGGCCGGGCAGGGCGGCATGGCCGGGTGGCAGTGGCTGTTCCTGCTGCAGGGCGTGCCGACCGTGCTGCTCGGCGTCGGCGTGTACTTCTATCTGAACGACGGTATCGCGCAAGCCAAGTGGCTCAGCGCCGAAGAAAAAGGCGCGATGCAAGCCGCGCTGGCCGCCGATGAACAACAGCGCCAGGCCGTCAGCAACGTCGGCCAGACCCTGGGCGCGGTGCTGCGCAACGGCAGCGTGTGGATGCTGGGCGTGATCTATTTCTGCATCCAGATGGGCGTGTATGCGATTAACTTCTGGCTGCCGTCGATCATCAAGTCGCTCGGCTTTCCGAGCGCGCAGACGGTTGGCTGGCTGAGCGCCATTCCCTATCTGATGGCGGCCGGCTTCATGGTGTGGATGGGACGCTCGGCGGACCGGCGCCGCGAGCGTCGCTGGCACGTGTCGCTGCCGATGCTGATGGGCCTTGTCGGCCTGACGATGGCGGCCAACTTCTCCAGCAACACGCTGGTCGTGATGATCGGCTTGAGCATGGCGACCATGGGCGCGCTGGCGGCGCTGGCGCTGTTCTGGTCCTTGCCTGCGGCCTTCCTTGGCAGCGCGGCAGCGGCGGGTGGCCTGGCGCTGATTAATTCGCTGGGCCAGATCGCCGGCTTTGTCAGTCCCTTCCTGGTCGGCTGGATCAAGGATGCGACCCAGAGCACCGATACGGCGCTGTACATTCTGTCGAGCGTGATGCTGCTTGGTGCGATACTGGTGCTGCGCGTTCCCGCGAAGCTGGTCAACCGTTGAATTGAGAATATCGATGAAAATCGTCATAGCGCCCGATTCGTTTAAAGAGAGCCTGACCGCGATGGCCGTCGCCAGCGAGATCGAAGCGGGCTTCCGTGAATTCTTCCCCGACGCGCAGTATGTCAAGCTGCCGGTCGCCGACGGCGGCGAGGGCACGGTGCAAGCCATGATCGACGCCAGCGGCGGCCGGCGCGTCGAGCTGCAGGTCACGGGTCCGCTCGGCGAGCCGGTGGCCGCGTTCTACGGCTTGATGGGCGACGGCGAGACGGCGGTGATCGAGATGGCCGCCGCCAGCGGCCTGGAACTGGTGCCGCCGGCGCGGCGCAATCCCTTGTACTCCACCAGCTATGGTACCGGCCAGTTGATCCTGAACGCGCTGGACGCCGGCGCGCGCCGTTTCGTGCTGGGCGTCGGCGGCAGCGCCACCAACGATGGCGGCGCGGGCATGCTGCAGGCACTGGGCGGCCGCTTGATCGACGCGGCCGGCGCGGAGCTGAACGCCGGCGGCGGCGCATTGGCCGCGCTGGCGCGCATCGATTTGTCGGCGATGGACAAGCGCCTCAAGGAGTGTGTGTTCGACGTCGCCTGCGACGTCACCAATCCGCTGGTCGGTCCGCGCGGCGCGTCGGCGATCTTCGGCCCGCAGAAAGGCGCGACGCCGGAGATGGTCGAGCAGCTGGACGCCAACCTGCGCCACTTCGCTTCGGTGATCGCGCGCGATCTCGGCCAGGATGTGGCGGAGATTCCGGGCGCCGGCGCCGGCGGCGGTATCGGCGCCGGGATGATGGTGTTCCTCGGCGGCCGTCTGCGGCCGGGCAGCGAGATCGTCACCGCCGCCGTCGGACTGGACGCGGCGGTCGCGGATGCGGACCTGGTCATCACCGGCGAAGGACGCATCGACGGCCAGACCATCCACGGCAAGACCCCGATCGGCGTGGCGCGCGTGGCGCAGCGCCACGGCAAACCGGTGATCGCGATCGCCGGCGGCCTGGCCACCGGCGCGGCGGCGGTGCATGCGCACGGCATCGACGCGGTGTTCGGCGCGGTCAGCCGGCCTTGCACGGTCGAAGAGGCGCTGGCGGCGGCGGCGGTCAACGTCCGTAGCGCCGCGCGCAACATCGCCGCTGTACTGAGCTTGGGGGCCAAGCTGGGGATGTGATAAAGTTATTCCTCTGTTAAACACCTGGGAAGTACATCTATGGGAGTCGCCAGACTGCCGTCCATCAAGGTACAGATGTACAAGCTCGTGTTGGTCTGCGCGCTGCCCGCCGTCGTGGGCTTCTCGCTCCTGACCAGCAATTTCATCGAGCGTGAGCGCACGCAGATCAAACAGGACACCCTGATCACGGCCCGCGCGCTGATCCAGGCGGTGGACCGGGACCTGAACACCGGCATCACCGTGGCCTTGGCGCTGGCCGGATCGCCCAGCATCGACGCCGGCGACTTCAAGGCCTTCCATGCCGAGGCGAACAAGGTGCTGCGGCCCGAATTCCCGGGTTTTAATTTTGTCCTCAGTACGCCGGATTCGATCCAGCTGGTGAATAGCGCGCGTCCTTTCGGCGGCATGCTGGTCGATCCCGGCAGCGCGCCGCGCATCAGCAAAGTCGTCGCCACCGGTAAGCCGCTGATCTCCGATCTGTTCATGGGGACGGCGGTGACGCGTCCGCTGGTGGCGATCCATGTGCCGGTGCTGCGCGACGGCGTTGTGCGTTACGTGATGTCGGTCGCCTTTCTGCCCGAGCGCCTGGGCCAGGTGTTGCGCGAGCAGCGCCTGCCGCCGGACCGCGTGGTCGGGATCTTCGATGCCAAGGGTGTCATTGTGGCGCGTAGCCGAGACGGCGAACGATTCGTCGGTCAGAAGGGATCGCCGTCGCTGTTGGCGCAAATGCCGAACAAGCTTGAGGACGCGATCGAGTCGATCACGCTGGAAGGCATTCCCGTCTATTCGATGTACAGCCGCTCCACCACCAGCGGCTGGTCGGTGGTGATCGGCGTGCCGCGCAGCGCGGTGTACTCCGAAATGCTGAAGTCCATCGTGTGGATCGTCGGCGTAGTCAGCCTGCTGCTGGCCGCCGGCATTGGCGCCGCCTGGTACTTCGCCCGCAATATCAGCCGTTCCGTGAGTGCGCTGTCGTCGGCGGCGGTGGCCTTGGGCGCCAACGGCGCGGGCAGCTTGCCGGTGGTTCGCGAACGTGCGCTGTTTCGCGAGGCGGACGATGCCATCAAGACCTTGCGCGCCGTGGACGAGGAGCTGCAACGCCATCGTCATCATCTTGAATACCTGATCGAGGAACGCACCCTGCAATTGCAGTCGGCGGTGGAGCAGGCGCAGACCGCCAACGCCGCCAAGGATGCATTCGTCGCCAATATGAGCCATGAACTGCGCACGCCGATGAACGCGGTGCTGGGCATGGCGCATCTACTGGGCACCACGGGTTTGTCGCAGGAGCAGAGCCGCTACCTGGAGATGATCCGCGCCTCGGGCCAATCGCTGCTTGGCGTGTTGAACGACATCCTCGACTTCTCCAAAATGCAGGCCGGGAAGGTGGAGCGGCATCCGGTGCGCTTCCGCCTGGAGGACGTGTTGCATTCGCTGGCGGCCATCATGAGCGTCAGCGCCGGCGACAAGAATCTGGAGCTGTGCATCGGCGTCGAGCCGGACGTGCCGCGCGCGCTGTTCGGCGACGCGCTGCGCGTGCAGCAGATCCTGATCAACCTGGCCGGCAACGCGATCAAGTTCACCGAGCAGGGCGAGGTGTCGGTGCTGATCGAACGCGCTTCGGCCGCGCAGGAACCTTTGGCGCTGCGCTTCCGGGTGCGCGACAGCGGCATCGGCATGACTGAGGATCAGCTGTCGCGATTGTTCATGCCCTTCACCCAGGGCGATCTGTCCACCACCCGGCGTTACGGCGGTACCGGCCTGGGGCTGACGATTTCCAAGGGCTTGATCGAAATGTTGGGCGGCGTAATCCTGGTCAAGAGCGTGCCGGGCGAAGGGAGCGAGTTCCAGTTCACCTTGCCGTTGAAGGTGTCCGACGAGAGCGAACCGACGGTGGCGGCCGGGCGCATGCACGTGCTGGTGGTCGACGACAATCGCACCAGCCGCGATTTCCTCGGCAAGATTATCGCCGCCTGGCATTGGACCAGCGACAGCGCGGCCTCCGGCGAGGAGGCGTTGACGCTGTTGCGCTCGGGCCGCAGCTACGACTTCGCCCTGGTCGATGGCGTGATGCCGGGCATGGATGGACCGGCGACCATGAGCGCCTTGCGGCAGCTGTCGGCGATGCCGGTAATCTGCATGGTCAACGCTTATGCGCGCGGAAAGCTGATGCAGCAGATGGCATCGTCCAACGCGGCGGCGTTCCTGACCAAGCCGGTGACCGCCTCCAGTTTGTTCGACGCGGTGCAGACGGCGACGGCGCGCCTTCAATCCGGCGCGGACGGCGCTGCGGCATCGCCGCAGGCGGCGGGGTTTGCCGGCGTGCGTATCCTGCTGGTGGAGGATAATCCGATCAACCAGAATGTCGCCAAGGGCATACTGGAACAGGCCGGGGCCACGGTCTCGGTGGCCGACAATGGTGAGCTGGCGATCGAGGCGCTGCGCGCCGGCGGCTACGACCTGGTGTTGATGGACGTTCAGATGCCGGTCATGGACGGCTACAGCGCGACGCGCCTTATTCGCGAGGAGCTGGGCTTGACGCTGCCGGTCATCGCCATGACCGCCGGGGTCATGGAGTCCGAACGCGAGCAGTGCATCGCCGCCGGCATGGACGACTTCATCGCCAAGCCTATCGACGTGGAGCAGATGTTCGCCACCATCCAGCGCCATCTTCGCTCACTTGTTTGAGTAGTTAATGCCGCGCCGCGTTTTCGCAGTGCGCCGGTGATAAGCTTCGACGCGGCGATTAAAGCGCTTCGCCGGTAGATATCAAGCGCGTTGGAGCAGGTCGCATGAGCGCATCATTGGAACGACGTCAATTCTTTAAAATCGCATCGCTGCTGGCCGGTGGCTTGCCCGCGTTGGCGGCTGGCTCCGGCGCCGCCGCTGCCGCCGCCGGGCCGCCAGCAGCCGGCCCGGCATCTGCCGACGGTGGAGCGCCGCTGCGCTGGCTGGACGGCACCCCGGCCAGCTTTCGTGGCGCCACCTGGGGCGTGGCCTGGCCGCAAGGCCGCGTGCAGCGCGACAGCGGGTTCGAATTGCGCATTGGCGAGGGCGCCGGCGCACGTGCTGGCGCGGCCGTGCAATCGTGGCCGCTGGCCTATTGGCCGGACGGCACGCTGAAATGGACCGCCCACGCGCTGCCGCCCGATGCCGGCGGCGGCAAGCCCGCCGCCGCCTACACGCTACATCCGCTACCGGCGGGCGCAGCATCCGCGCCGATCGGCGCCGGCCCGCTCCTGGCGAACGAGAGCGCGGCGCTCATCACCATCGACAATGGCGTCCTGCAGTGCACACTGCCGCGTGCCGGCGCGCTGCTGATCAAAACGCTGCAACGCGCCGGCAAGCCGCTGCTGACCGACGGCCGCCTGATCCTGCTGGTGGACGGCGCAGCGGATGACGAGGCCACCGGCGCCGCACGCCGCGCCTACGACAGCACCATCGACAAAACCACGCTGGAACAAAACGGACCGCAGCGCGCCGTGGTCCGCATTGAAGGCGCACACCGGCACACCGACGGCGCCAGGCTGTTGCCCTACGTGGTCCGTCTATACTTCTACAAGGATTCCGACGCGGTGCGCGTGGTCCACACGCTGGTCTACGACGCCGATCCGGACAAAGCCTATATACGCGGCGTCGGCCTGCGCTTCGGCGTTCCGTTGCGCGCGCCGCTGCACGACCGCCACATCCGCTTCGCCGGCGACAACGGCGGCGTGTTCGCCGAATCCGTGCGCGGCATCACCGGCCTGCGGCGCGACGCAGGCAAGGCATCCTACGACGCCCAGCTGAGCGGCCGCACCGTGCCGCTGGACCAGCTGTCGCCGCAAGTCAGCAAAGGGCTGCGCTACATCCCGGCATTCGGCCAGTACTCGCTGTTGCAATCCCACCCGGACGGCTTCTCGATCGCCAAGCGCACCAGCGCCGGCCATGGCTGGGTGCACGCGGCCAGCGGCACGCGCGCCTCCGGCACCGGCTATGTCGGAGCGCCCGATGGCGGCGTCGCGTTCGGCGTGCGCAATTTCTGGCAAAGCTATCCCGGCCAACTGGACATCGCCGGCGCCGAAACCGAGCTCGCCACCGTCACCTTGTGGCTATGGGCGCCCAAGGCTCCGGCGATGGACCTGCGCTTTTACCACGACGGCATGGGCGAAGACAGCTTCGCCAAACAGCGCGACGCGCTGGACATCACCTATGAAGACTACGAGCCGGGCTTCGGCACACCCTACGGCGTCGCCCGCACCAGCGAAATCGAACTGCAACTGCTGCCCGCCACGCCGAGTAACGCGGATCTGGTGGACATCAGCCGCCGCATCCAGTCGCCGCCGCAGCTGATGGTTTCCGGTGAGGCATTGCACAACGCCGGCGTGTTCAGCGAGTACTGGAGCCCGGCGGCGTCGCGGCCGACACCTGCGCAAGCCAGGCTGGAAAAGCAGCTGGCCTGGAGCTTCGACTTTTACCGCAAGGAGATCGAGCAGCGCAAATGGTATGGTTACTGGGACTACGGCGACGTGATGCACACCTACGACGAGCAGCGCCACGTCTGGCGCTACGACGTCGGCGGCTTTGCCTGGGACAATTCGGAACTAAGCACCGAGATCTGGCTGTGGCACTACTTCCTGCACAGTGGCCGCGCCGACGCCTTCCGCATGGCCGAAGCGATGACCCGGCACACCGGCGAGGTCGACGTCCACCACATCGGCCCATTCAGTCCGCTCGGCTCGCGCCACAGCGTCCAGCATTGGGGCGATAGCGCCAAACAGTTGCGCGTCTCCACCGCGATCAACCGCCGCTTCATGTACTACCTGACCGCCGACGAGCGCGTGGGCGATCTGTTGAGCGAGCAGACCGACGCCGTGGAGCGCTTGCGCACCGTGGTCCCCGGCCGCAAAGTGGGACAGAAGGCGGCCGAGGAGCCGGGATACGCCAGCGTCGCCTTTGGCACGGACTGGGGCGCGGTGGCGGCGGCCTGGTTCACCGAATGGGAACGCAGCGGCAAGCCGCAGTATCGCGACAAACTATTGGCCAGCATGGCGAGCATCGCCGCGCAGCCGCTGGGTTTCCTTGCCGGCGGCGGCACGATGGACCTGCGCACCGGCGCCTATGTACTGGACCACGACAAGAAGATCAGCGTCTCGCATTTGAGCGCGGTATTCGGACTTCCCGAGATTTGCAGCGAATTGATACGCACCGTGCCACAGCCCGGCTTCCGCGACGCGTGGCTACGCTACTGCCGCCTCTACAACGCCAGCGCGGAGCAACAGAAGGCGGAACTGGGCCAGGATCTCGGCAAGCTGAATCTTGGTCAGGGCCATGCGCGCCTGCTGGCCTACGCCGCCGTGCAGTGGCAAGACAAGGCGATGCTGACGCGCGCCTGGGCGCAGTTCCACGAAGGCCGCGCGGGCTTGAAGGACGGCGACCTGGTGTCGCGCATCGTCAAGCCGCCACTGGTGCTGGCCGAGGTGGAGGAGGCCCCGACCCTGTCGACCAACGCCGTCGCGCAATGGGGGCTGGGTGCGTTGGGCATGCTGGCCCTGGACGCCGCCAATTCCGCGCTATTCAGCGACGACTTCCAGCGCTTCGATCCGCGATCTTGGGCGGTGGAGGCGGAGGCGGGCGATGCCGCAAGCGCGGCGCGGGCCGCGTCGCGCGCGCTGATGCTGGATGCCGGCCGTGGCTTGACGGTGTGGCTGCGCAAGCAGCTGATCGGCCACTATGAAATCACGTTCACGCGCACGATTCTGGCCGAAGGTCGGCTATCGGACATGAACTTCTTCTGGGAGGCGCAGCTGCCGGCCGGCTTCACGCAATCGGGCAAGCTGGAGGAATACGACAAGCTGCGGCTGTTCTATGCCGGCGTGGGAGGCAACAGCAACAGCACCACGCGCTTCCGTTATTACGACGGCAGCGGCGAGCGCAAGCTGCTGCAGGAATACACCACGCCCGACTTCCTGTTGAAGGCCAACCACCCGTACCGCATCCGCATCGCGGTCGACGCGCAGGGCACGCGGTTGTTCGTGGACGACAAACTGTACTTCTCGGCGCCGGGACCGCAGGCGGGCGGCGGCTACTTCGGGCTGCGCACCACGCAGTCGCGCCAGAAAATCGAAAACTTCTCGGTGCGGCGGATTTAAAAGAAGGTATTGATGGCGTGCCGTACGCCGTAGTCGTCGTCCACCGCCAGCAGCAGCGGCCATTTGTCGAAGGTGGTGCACGGATGCGAGATGCCGCAGCCGACCAGGTCGCCCACCGCCAGTTCCGCGCCGATGGCCGCATCGGCCGGCATGCGCAGATACGCGTGCTGATCGTTCATCTTCTCGATGCGGCAGCCTTCCGGCATCGCACCCGGCTCGGCCGCGCCGGGCCGATGCCACACCAGCGCGCGCGGCAAATCGATGTCGTAGGACGCATCGCGTTTGCCCATGCTCAGGATCGCCAGCGTCGGCTCGGGCCGCGACAACACCATGCTCCATATTTCCAGCGCCGGCCGCAGGCCCTGTTCCGGCGTCACGCCTTCGCGCGCGTTCAGTTTGGCGATCATGTCCTGGTAGTGGCCGTGATCGTTGGTCAGGTAGCAGCCGCTGCGCAGCACCGGCAGCACCGGCCGCGACAAACCTTTTACCTGCGCGAAGCCGTTGGCGACGAAATCGAAGTACGCCGAACCTCCCGCAGACAGCAGGATGCGTTCGCGCGTGAACAGTCCCTCGCCGTCGGCCTGGCGCAGCAGGTCGGCCAGTCTGGCAACGAAGTCGCGCACCTCCTGGTGATCGCGCTCCTGATCCTTGCTGGTCAACAGGCCCTCGTAGCCTTCGATACCGGCCAACTCCAGTCCCGGCGCGGCTGCCACTTCGCGCGCGACGGCCAGCGCTTCCTCCATGGTCCTGCAGCCGGCGCGTTTGCCGGCCAGGCCGAGTTCCACCAGCAGCGGCAGCGGGCGTTCCAGCCCAAGGCGGGTAACGGCCTGCGACAGGCGCGCGACTCCGGCGCTGGAATCGACCAGCGCGAAGAATTCGAAACCGGAATCCTGCCGCATCAGCGCGACGGCGGCCTTGATGTCGGCAGGCGCCACCAGCTGGTTGGCCAGCAGCACGCGCCGCACGCCGTAGCGGAACGCCGTCTGCGCCTGCGTCACCGATGCCAGCGTGATGCCCCAGGCGCCGTTGGCCAGTTGGGCGGAGAACAGCTGGGGACTCATGGTGGTCTTGCCGTGTGGCGCCAGTTGCGCACCGTGGCGTTCGCAGAAGCGGCGCATCCATTCCAGGTTGTGCTGTATCGCGGAGATCTTGAGTACGGCGACCGGGAAGCTGGTGTCGGCGCGCAGCACGTTCCACTGCTGGGCGCCGATGGCGCCTTGCGGCAGCGGCGCCGTGATCGGCAGGCCTTTGACGCCGGGATGCAGCAGCTGCTTCTCCAGCGAGAGCAGCGGGGCGGAAGTGGCGCGGGCGGCGCCGGACAAAGCAGTGCGTTTCAAATAAGCTCCCGGCGATGGTGCGCCCCGCATGGCGGCGCTAGTCTTCTATTGTAAGGGTGCGGCGCGCCATTCGACACGGTTGCGGCCGGATTTTTTTGCCTGATACAGCAGGCGGTCGGTGGCGGCGAACAACTCGGTGCAGGTCTCGATGGGGTCGGCCCCGGCTCCCACCAGCGTGGCGCCGCCGGCGCTGACGGTCAGCACCGGCGCCACGGCCGACGCCTCGTGCGCGATCCCCAGTCCGGCGATGGCGGTGCAGATGGCGATCACCACTTGCTGCGCCTGGGCGGCGTCGGTGTCGGGCATCAGCAGCACCAGTTCTTCGCCGCCGTAGCGGGCCGCCAGATCGCCGGGCCGTCGCAGACCGGATGCGCTGGTGCGGGCCACTGCGCGCAGCGCGCGGTCGCCGGCAGGGTGGCCGTAATGGTCGTTGTATTGTTTGAACGCGTCGATATCCAGCATCGCCAGCGACAGCGGCCGGCCGTTGCGGCGGCAGCGCTGCCACTCCGCCTCGAACACTTCGTCGAAGCGGCGGCGGTTGGCCAGTTCGGTCAGGCCGTCGACATGGGCCAGGTGCTCCAGCATGCGGCGCTGGCGCACCATCTGCAAGTGCATCGCCACGCGCGCCATCACAACGGTGGTGTTGAAGGGCTTTGCGATGTAGTCGGCGGCGCCCAGCTTCAAGCCGTTGGCCTCGTCCTCCGGACGCCCCAGCCCGGAGATGAAAATGACGGTGATGTGCGCGGTCCGCGGGTCGGTCCGCAGCCGGCGCAGCACTTCGTAGCCGTCCATGTCGGGCATGACCACGTCGAGCAGCATCAGGTCGGGCAGATGGCGCGCGGCCAGCTCCAGCGCTTGCGCGCCGTTCTTGGCCAGCACCACCGTATGTTCGGGCTTGAGCAGTTCCGCCAGCACCTGGCGGTTCACGACATCGTCATCGGCGACCAGCACCTTTTGCGTTCCCGCGAAATTCATGCGTCTTCTTCCACTTTCGTTTGTCCGGCTGGGGCCAGCGCATTTGCCAATGCGTTCAGCGGCGCCAGGGCGGACTGATATTCGATCTCTTCGACGGCGCGCTGGATCGCGGCCAGCGTGCTTGTATGTTGTATGACCGCCGGCAGCGCGCGCAATTCGTGCAGCACGTCCTCGGCACGGGCGTCGTCGGCGCGTAGGTAGGCTTCCAATTGTTCGATCAGCATGGCGGCGTCTCCGTCGTGATAACGGGCGGCGGCCGGCGGTGCGTCGATGCCGGCCAGTCCGTTGGCCACCAGATCGAGGTCGGTGGATAGTTCGGCTGCCAGTGTGGCGATCAGGTCTTCGCGGCCGCTGTAGAGCGCTTGTTCGACTCCGTGGGCTTGCGCGGCCAGGTCGATAGCGCCGATGTAGGTGGCGCTCGATTTCAGGTTGTGCATCATGCCTTGCAAGACATCGTACTGCTGTTGCGCGATCGCTTCGCGGACGTTCCGGCCGCCGTCACGGTATTCGCGCAGGAAGCCTTGAATGCGTTTCTCCAGCCGGCCGCGCTGCCGGTCGACGCTGTCGAGGGCGAGCTGCCAGTCGATGCCCGGGATGGCCGGCAGTGCGTCCGGCGCGCCGATCGAGGCGCCCGCCGTGGTTGCGAAGCCTGCGGCGGTGTCGGCATTCGGCGCGGTGCCAGCGTGCGGCGCTTCTTCGCCGGAGTGCAAAGCAGCGGCGACCGGCGCCAGGCGCCGTCCCGCCAGCCGCGCCGGCGGTATCCATTTGAGCAGCGCGCGATACAGTTGCTCTGGCTCGATCGGCTTGGTGACGTGATCGTTCATGCCGGCCGCCAGGCTCTTTTCTCGATCGCCTTGCATGGCATGCGCGGTCATGGCGACAATGGGCAGCAGCTTGCAGCGGTCGATGGCGCGGATGCGGCGCGCCGCCGTCAGGCCGTCCACTTCCTGCATCTGGATGTCCATCAGCACCAGGTCGTAATCGCCTTCGTGCACCATGCGCACCGCTTCGCCGCCGTGATGGGCGACATCGACCTGGATGCGCGCCGCCGACAGGAATTCCAACGCGACTTCGCGGTTGTTGGCGTTGTCTTCGGCCAGCAGGATGCGGGCGCCGTCCAGCGCCGACAGGTCCGGCAGCGTCGGCGCGGACCAGGCGGCCGTGTTGCCTGCGGCGGTCGGTACGTGCGCGCTCGGCGGGCTGGCCGGCCAACCAGCCACGCCCGCCGCGTCGGCGATGCCCAGCCGCACCGTGAAGCTGAAGCGGCTGCCGACGCCGGGCGTGCTGCTCACCTTGATCTCACCGCCCATCAGCTCCACCAGCTGGCGCGAGATGCTCAGTCCCAGCCCTGTGCCGCCGTACTTGCGGGTGATCGAGCCGTCACCCTGGTTGAACGATTCGAACAAGCGCGCGATCTGCGATGGCCGCATGCCGATACCGGTGTCGCTGACCGAAAAGCGCAGCGACACATCTTCCGCCGTGCGCGCCATCAGCTCGACGGCGATAACGATTTCGCCGCGCTCGGTGAACTTGACCGCGTTGCTGGTCAGGTTGACCAGCACCTGCGTCAGGCGCAGCGGATCGCCGACCAGTTTCGCCGGCACCGCCGCGTCGATCTGCAACTTGAGGTCGACGCGTGCGGCGTCCGCCTTGATGGTGGTGAGGCTAGTCAGATGCTCCAGCAGTTCATGCAGCGCGAACGGCGTGGCGTCCAGCCCCAGCTTGCCCGCCTCGATCTTCGAGAAGTCCAGGATGTCGTTGATGATGGCCAGCAGGTGCTCGCCCGCGCCGAGGATCTTGACCAGATAGTTTTGCAGCTTGGGGTCGGGTTGCGTCATCAACGCCAGCCGGCTCATGCCGATGATGGCATTCATCGGTGTGCGGATCTCATGGCTCATGTGGGCCAGGAATTCGGACTTGGTGCGGGTCGCTTCCTCGGCGCGCAGCATGGCGGTCTGCATCGCCTTGGTGCGCAAGCCGAGAATGCGCATGAACACCAGCATGTCGAACAGATTCCCGAACTGCAGCGCGTGCATGGTCCAGAAGTTGGCGCCGATCTTGCCGCTGATGACCTGGCTCAGCACCACCGACGTGGCGAAGCTGACCGCCCAGCCGATCATGAAGTAGATCCCCACCGAGTCGCCGCGGCGCGCGCGGAGGTAGGCGCCGGGAAGGCCGAGCAGCATCGGCATCAAACCGAGCGTGCTGACGATGGCAACCAGCGTCTCGACGCTGATGATGTCGGTGGCGTAAGCCAGCGCGCTGGCGATGCACAGTGCGGCGCCGGCTCGCATCAGGCGGCTGAAGAGATGGTCCTTGCCGGGCCGCGCCAGCGCCTGCTCGACGAACAGATAGGCGCCGCAGGAGGCGATCAGCGCGAACAAGCCGCCGGCGTGGATGCTCATCCAGACGTTGTTCTTCCACAGATACTGGTTACCCAGTCCGAAGAACTCGACCGAGAACAGCGTGAAGCCGGCGATCAGCAGCGCGAACTTGCCGAACAAGGGTTCACGCAGGTTGATCCACTGCGCCAGGCTATACAGCAGCAGGCATAGACTCAGGCCGGTCAGCATCCCTTGCAGCATCTGCTCCTTGAGCGCTTCGGCATGGAAGGCGTCTGGACGCGAGAAGCGGATCGGCAGGATCATCGAGCCGATGTTCTCGACCCGCAGCAGCAATGTGTGTTCCACGCCGGGCGCCAGGTGCAGCAGGGCGGCGGGTACGCGGCCACGCGGCATGCCATCCGGCTCCGGTTGCAGGTTGCCGATCACCTGGTGCTGCGTGATGCCGTCACCGGTGGCGACATAGACGTCGATCCGGTTCAGCACCGCGTAGTCGATATTCAGCACCCATTCGCCGTCGCTTTGCGCCGGCAGCGTCACAGGGATGCGCAGCCATAGCACCTCCTTGTGCACGCCCAGCGTCGCGTAGGCGGAATCGGGCACCGCGTAGCGTTCGACATCCGCCAGCGCCTCGTCGGGCCGCAGTTTGCCTTCGGTCTCGATCATGGTCGTGACGGCGGGCCAGGCCTCGACATGGCGGCTGTGCGCGTCCAGCAGCAGCGGCGCCGGCGCGGCTGCGAATGCCCCTCCGGTTGGCAGCAGTGCGAAGACGATCAGCAGGTAGCGGAAGAGGCGGTGCGGCATGGGGGCTTAGTATCGGTAATCCAGGCGTACGTCGACGGTGCGTGGATCGCTGGGCACCACCATGCCGAAGCTGTCGATGCTGATCGGATGGACTTTGTTTTCGATATTCTTCACGCGCGCCATCAGGCTCCATGCCGACCGCGTCGGCCGGTAGCGCAGCGTGGCGTCGCTTTCGGTGCGCGACGGGACGCGGTATTGCAGCAGCTGGGTCGGTACGGCGATGACGTAGGCCCCGCTCTTGCGCGCGCTCAGGCCGGCGGCCAGTTCGCCACGCGCCAGCTGGAAGGCATGCTCGTAACCCAGCGTCAGCGCGTGGCTTGGCGAGCGGTCCAGCTTATTTCCGGCCCAGGAGTACACGCCATCCGGGCTGTAGCTGACGTACCGCGCATCCAGCAGGGCCAACGCGTAGTGCAGGCGGTCCTGCGCGGTGGGCCGGACCTGGCCTTCGGCTTCGAGACCCTTGACCCGGGCGACGCCGGCGTTGTTGGTGACGAAGCGCGGTGCGCCTTGCACGATGGCGACGCCGGACAATTGCAGATTCTTGTAGTCGTAATGGAAAGCGGACAGGTTCAGGCTCGCCTTGTTGTCCCAGAAGCGGGTCTTGACGCCGGCTTCGTAGGAACGCAGCGTCTCCGGGCGATAAAACAGCGTGTCGGCCGGCACCGCCAGCGCGGCGGGGCAGCTCAGGCCCATTTGCACCGAGCCGGCCAGGCAGCCGTCATTGAAGCCGCCGGCCTTGTAGCCGGTGGCGACGGCGCCGTACAGTAGTGTCGACGGGGTGACGTCGTAGTCCGCGCCGAGGCGCCACGTGGACTGGTGCGTGCCCATCGCGGCGGCGTTGAGCAGCTTGAAATCGGTCGCCGGATTGAAGATGCTGGACTGCTGGAAGTTGGTTGAACCGACGCGCGACTTCTCGTCGTCGGTGTAGCGTGCGCCGGCGGTTGCGCGCAGCTTGTCGCTCAGGCGATAGGTGGCCTGGCCGAAGATCGCCTTGCTGGTGGCGATGGTCGGTCCGTGCGGGAACACATAATAGGGCGGCAGGCCAAGCGCGCCGAGATCGCGGAAACTGTACAGCTGCGACGACTCCTCGCGGAAGTAATACAGGCCGGCTTGCGCGCTCAAGGCGCCGCCGCCATTGCTGGCGATGCGCAGCTCGTGCGAATTCTGCGCGTAGTCGCCGCTGAAAGCTTGATGCACGCCCAGCGCGAATCCGGGCGCGACGCGGTAATAGAAATTGGACAGCGCGTCGTGATCGTAGCTGCGATGCGAGCCAAGATAGTACAGCGTGGCCGCGCCCAGGTTCCAGGACAGGTCGGCGCCGATGCCCGACGCGGTCTTGCGGCTGTAGCCTTGCTCCGGCGCGGAGTTCGGCGGCACGAAGCCGTTGGTCAGCTGGGCGCGGGTGTCGCCGCCGCGCCAGACCGGATTGCCGGTTGCGACGCCGCTATAGAAATTGGTGTCCGGGACGAAGCTGTCGTTGTTGTCATCGACTTTGCTATGTTCGTAGCGCAGCAGCAGCGTGGCGTCGGCGTCGATCTTCAGCTTCGCCGAGAGGCGCGCCGACAGGTCGTCGCGGTCCAGGCCCAGGGAGTAGGGCGTGCCCTGGCCGTTGCGCAGGTAGCTGTCATGGCGGTTGTATGCCAGCGCGGCGCGCAGCGCCAGGGCATCGTTGACCGGCACGTTGAGCATGGCGTCGGTTTTGCGGCTGCCATAGTTGCCGATCGCGGCGCCGGCCGCAGCCTCGAAGCGATTGGTCGGCGCGGCGGAGATCACGTTGATCGCCCCGGCCGTGGTGTTGCGGCCATACAGCGTGCCTTGCGGGCCGCGCAGCACTTCGACCCGCTCCAGGTCGTAGAAGCTCAGGTTCTGGATTTGCGGGCGGGCGATGTAGATCCCATCCAGCATGAACGCGGCGGACGGATCGCCTTTTTCGGTGGTGTCCGCGTTGGAGACGCCGCGTATGGTGATCCTCAGGCCGTCGGCGGCGTTGTCCAGTTCCAGGTTGGGGAGGCGCGCGGCGACGCCTGCGGGATTGTCGATGCCGGCGTCGGACAACTGCTGCGCCGACAACGTGGACATTGTCACCGGCGTTTTCGATTCGAGGGACGGCGCGCGTTGGGCCGTCACGGTAACTTCCTGTATTTGCGCGCGCGCGGAGCCAATCAACATCAACGACAACGAAACCGCCAGTAGTTTTGGTGCGCCTGGCGCCTGGTATTTCTTCATACGAGCTGCAGAGAAGGTGCGAGAGCTCGGAGTCTAACAGGTCGGATTAGATAAATATAGTTATAAAAATAACTATATGTGCAAAGAGATCATGAAAGAGCGGCCGGATTTCTCTGCCAGATGCTATAGCAAAGGCAGGTCGCGAAGCTCACCCAGGCGATGTAGGGAACCAACAACAAAGCGGCGATTTTGTCGTGCCGGCGGAATGCGACGATGGTGGCGGCGATCAGTACCCACAGCAGCAGGATCTCCGCAAACGCCCAGGCCCCGCGATGCCAGGCGAAGAACAGCCAGGTCCAGAGCGCGTTCACCGCCAACTGGACGACGTACAAGACAAGCACCGGCCTGGCATCGTCCGGCGGCGCCGTGCGCTGCACCCTCCAGGCCGCGATGGCCATCAACAGGTACAGCGTGGACCACGCGGGACCGAACAACCACGCCGGCGGCGCCCAAGCCGGTTGGTCGAGTTGCATGTAAAAGGCGCCGGCCTGCGCGGAGGCATACGCGCCGATGGCGGCGAACGCAAAAGTCAGCAGCAGCCAGCCGCCCAGCGAGGGCAATCGCAGCGGACGATGATGGCTGTCGGCATGTATGGACATGGCAATTCCTGTTGATTGAGTCAGGTCGCAGCATGCCCGCCGTGCGGCTGCGGGTCTGTGCGGCGGCGAACGCCACACCCAGGTCGGCTCCCCAGCAGGATCAGTCCGACGCGTCTGCGGCGCACGGGCCTATAGGCGCGCCGGCGGCTGGTTCGGATAATCGGCACAGCGGTCAGCGGGCCGCCAACTTGAAAGGGGGATGCGATGAATCTGATACTGTGGATTGTGATAGGCGGCATACTGGGCTGGCTCGCCAGCTTGGTCATGAAGACCGACGCCCAGCAAGGATTGGTGCTGAACGTGGTGGTCGGCATCGTCGGCGCCTTGCTGGCGGGGTGGTTCCTGGCGCCGGTGCTGGGCACCGGCACCATCAACATGGAGGACTTCAGCCTGGCGTCGCTGGGCGTGTCCTTCGTCGGCGCGCTGATCTTGTTGGCCATCGTCAACCTGTTCCGGCGCGGCCGGATACGCTAGGCCGGGACCAGCGTCTTTTTCTGGCGCAGCCGGTAGCCGATGCCGAGTACCGCCAGCCAGACCGGGATCAGGTAGACCGACAGTCTCAGGTCGGGCGTCATGTACATCACCGCCAGGATCCCGGCGAGGAAGGCCAGGCAAATGTAGTTGGTCAGCGGATAGCCAAGGCTGCGGAACAGCGTGGCCTGGCCGTCCGCTTTTTTCCGCGCGCGGAAGCGCAGATGGATCCAGCTGATCATGGCCCAGTTGATGATCAGCGCGGACACCACGAGTCCCATCAGGAAGCCGAACGCCTTGCCCGGCATGAAGTAGTTGACCACCACGCAAATGCCGGTCGCCAGCGCCGACACGCCCAACGCCGCCAGCGGCGCGCCGCCCTTGTTCAACTTCAGCAGCGCCTTCGGCGCATTGCCTTGCCTGGCGAGGCCGTACAGCATGCGGGTGTTGGAATAGACGCAGCTGTTGTACACCGACAGCGCCGCCGTCAGCACCACCGCGTTGAGCGCGTGCGCCACCAACTCGCTGTTCAGCGCATGGAAGATCAGCACGAACGGGCTGCCGCCGGTCACCACCTTCTGCCACGGATACAGCGACAACAGGATGCCGAGCGCGCCGATGTAGAAAATCAGGATGCGGTAGATGGCCTGGTTGGTGGCCTTCGGTATCGTGTGCGACGGGTTGTCCGCCTCGGCGGCGGTGATGCCGATCAGTTCCAGCCCGCCGAAGGAGAACATGATCACGGCCATCGCCATCACCAGCCCGCCGACGCCATTCGGGAAGAAGCCGCCGTGGCGCCACAGGTTGGCGACGCTGGCCTCGGGACCAGCGGCGCCGGAGAACAGCAGGTAGGCGCCGAACACGATCATGCCGACGATGGCCAGCACCTTGATGATGGCGAACCAGAATTCCATCTCGCCGAAGGCCTTGACGTTCGACAGGCTGATGGCGTTGATGATGACGAAGAAGCCCATCGCCGACATCCAGGTCGGGATCGCCGGCCACCAGTACTGCACGTAGATGCCGACCGCCGACAGCTCGGCCATGCTGACCAATACATACAGCACCCAGTAGTTCCAGCCCGCCATGAAGCCGGCCCAGTGGCCGCAGTATTTGTCGGCGAAGTAGCTGAAGGAGCCGGCGACCGGCTCGTCGACCACCATCTCGCCCAACTGGCGCATGATGAAGAAGGCGATCAGGCCGGCGACGCCGTAACCCAGAAGCACGGAAGGCCCGGCCATCTGGATCGTCTGCGCGATGCCGAGGAAAAGGCCGGTGCCGATCGCACCGCCCAGCGCGATCAGCTGGATATGCCGGTTTTTCAAACCGCGCTTCAATTCACTCATCTGGTTCCCGGTGGGGTTATGAAAGATGGCCTCGATTCTCGCACAACTCAGTCTTCGTGGGCAGGGAGGGGAGTGAACTTATAGTCGGCGCGCGCGTATTCCCGGCCGCGCTTGACCGTCAATACAACAGAACGCACGTTGGCGATATCGGCGAGTGGATCGCGCTGAAGGAAAACCATGTTGGCCGCCTTGCCAGCGACCAGCGTGCCGAATTCGCGCTGCATTCCCAATGCCTCGGCGGCGTTGGCGGTGGCGGCGGTAATCGCCTGCTGCGGCGTGAAGCCGGCGTACTTGACCAGCTTTTCCAGTTCGCCGTCCAGCACCGGATACGGATCGTCGCCGGTGTTGTCGGTGTCGGTGCCGGCGATGATCTTCACGCCGGCCGCATGCATGGCGCGGGTGATGTCGCCGGCCAGGTCGATGTGGCAATGCTTGCCGTCGGTCTTGTAGACGCTCAGCGTGGCGTCCATGATGGTGCCGGATTTGACCAGCGCGGCGATGTACTTCCTGATGCCCGGGTCGTCGGCGGTCAGGCCTTCATACGACGGCTCGCCGCCGTGGCCATAGGCCGACTTGCCGGCCTCGCGCACGTGGCGCGCGATCATGCAGACGTGCGAGACGGCGGTGGCGCCCAGCGAATCGTAGGGCGTGGCCGGGTAGACCTGCATGTGGGTCCAGACCGGGAAATGCTGGCTGTTGGCCTCCGCGATCAGCTTGCGCACCAGGGGGCCGGGCAGGTTGGCGTAGATCTTCAGGCCGGTGGCGCCGGTGCCGCGCGCCTGCGCCACCGCCAGCGGCAGCCTGGTCTTGTCGTCGACCGCGTACAACCATGGCACGGCGCCGGGTTGCGTGCCGAGCGCCGCTACCACCGTGCGCGGATCCTTGAAGAAGCTCGGGCCGGCCACCAGCGAGGCGTAGAAAATATCCGGCGACGGGATGCGGTTCAGCAGCGCTTCGCGCGACAAGCCGGCCAGTTCGCGGGCGTCGCCGGCCATGTCGCGCACGCCGGTGACGCCGCCGTAGATATTGCGCCTCAGCTCCGCTTCGGCGTAGGGGCGGTCTGGATTGGTGGCGTAGTGGACGTGGGAGTCGATCAGTCCCGGCAGCACGTACTGGCCGCCGACGTCGACGACGCGGGCGCCGGCCTTTTGCGCGTCGCTCAGTTGCGCGCTCGGCACGACGGCTTCGATGCGGTCGTCGCTGACGATGATGCTCATGTCGGCGCGCGGCGCGGCGGCGGTGCCGTCGATCAGCGTGGCGCCGCGATAGATCACACGGCCCAGCGCCTTGCCGGACGATTTATCCAGGCGTGCTTGCTGGGTATTGGCTTTGGGTTTTTCCTCATCGGCGGCATGGGCGGTGGCGTGGAGGGCGGCGAGGGCGAGGGCGATCGCGGTGTACTTCTTGAAAGTCATCTTAGCTCCATACTCCGCCGGCCACGCGCAGGAAATTCTTGCCGAGGATTTTTTCGATACGACCGCTGGAGTGGCCGCGCTTGGCCAGCAGGTCGGCCAGTTTCCAGAACTTGTCCTTGCCCATCAGGTCGGGCAGGAAGGGGACGATGTCGGGGCGTTCGCCGGGAGCGCTGATGCCGGCGGCGCGGCGCTGGCGCACTTCCTCCTCCAGCCCTTTCATGTAGGCAGGCATGTCGTCGATCTGGGTCACGGTGCCGTCGGTGCCGATGCCGACGTGGTCCTCGCCGCAGACCTTGATGGCGTGTTCGATGTGGGCGATCAGGTCGTCCGCCGTCGGCTGCCGGCCCACTGCCAGGAAGGGCATGAAATAGATGCCGACGAAGCCGCCCTTGTCGGCGACCAGCTTCAGCTCCTTGTCGGTCTTGTTGCGCGGCAGGTCCGCGATGGCGCGGCAACCGGTGTGGGTAATGGCGATCGGCTGGGTCGACGCGGCGGCGGCGTCAAGGCAGATCTGCTCGCCGCTGTGGCTCAGGTCCACCAGCACCCGGTTGCGGTTCAACTCGGCCACCACCTCGCGGCCGAAAGGCGTCAGGCCCTTGTTGGACGCGGCCATCGAACCGTCGCCCAGTTGATTGGGGCCGTTGTAGGTCAGTTGTATGACGCGGATGCCGGCCTTGGCGAAGGTCTCGACGCGGCGCGCGTCGTCGCCCATCATCGCCGCGTTCTGGAAGCCGAGGACGACGCCGATGCGGCCGTCGTCGCGCGCGCGCAGGATGTCGGCGCCGCTGCGCACCAGCAGCAGGGCGTCGGCGCGCTGGGCGATATAGGCGTTCCAGGCGCGGGTCTCGGCGACGGTTTTTTCGTAGGGATCGCCGGCGCCGAAGACGTAACCGATGGTCATGTTGAAGGCGGTCAGGCCGGAGGCTTTGGCGTCGGCCAGCGAGCGGGCATCGATGCCGAAGCCATCGTCATCGCGGCGTGTGAAAGGCAGGTTGGCGTTGTCGATGCCGCCCAGGGCGTCGATGATCATCGGGCGGCGCTTGCGCGGGTTGGCGTCGTCGGCGGCGAAGGCGGGCAGACCAAGCGCGGCCAGGCCAAGGCCGGCGGCGCTGTGCAGGAAGATGCGGCGGTCGGTCATGGTCATCCTTATTTTTTGACTGGCGCGTAGGCCATGCATTCGACTTCGATCTCGCCGCCCAGCGCCAGGCCGTTGGCGCCGAGCGCACTGCGCGCGGGCAGGCGGCCCGGCTTGAAGTAGGTGACGTAGACCTTGTTGAAGTCCTCCCATTTGGACATGTCGGCGATCATGATGGTGCACTTGACGACGTTGTCCATGCCGAGGTTCATGCCTTTGAGGACGCCGGCGATATTGTCCATCGCCTGGCGCGACTGGGCTTCGAAGCCTTTGACCAGGCCATTCGGCCCGGTGCCCAGCTGACCGGAGAGGAAAACAAAATCGCCGGTGCGCACCGCCAGCGAGAACGGGCGACCGGGGGGATTGCCCTGGTTGTAGAACTCCTGCGCGCTGGCGGCGCCGGCGCAGGCCAGCAAGGCGAATGCGGCGGTCCATTTGTTCAAGCATTTGCGTGTCATGACTATCCCTCTCTTGGATGGTGGCGATAAATTATAGGCGGCGGCTCAAATTAGTGTAAACAGTTTGTTTAAAAAATGAGAAAATAGCAGGGTTAATCAACAAATTGTTAAAATAGTTTATGTCGGCAGTCAAGCGTAAAGGCGATGTGGGTATCTCGGATGCCGTGGCGGCGGAGCGGGCGGCGGTGATCAACGCGCTGCGTCCGATCGTGCCGATGCTGGCGGCGATGGCGGGGCCGCATCTGGAGGTGGTGCTGCACGATGTGGGCAAGCCTGAGAACTCGGTGATCGCCATCGGCAACGGACATGTCTCGGGTCGGGGCATCGGCAGCTCGGTACTGGAAGGACCGCAGAACGACAAGGGATTCGAGGCCGCGACCCGGCTTAAATCGAGCGAAGGCGCGGTGCATAGTTTGGTGGAGGACTACATCACGGTGACGGGCAGCGGGCGGCAATTGAAGTCGGCGTCGGCGATCTTTCGCGACTCATCCGGCGAGCCGTTTGCGACGTTGTGTCTAAACGCCGATGTCTCCGGTTTTCAGCTGGCGCACGGCTGGCTGGAACAGATGCTGAAGCCGGTGACGCAAGCCATGACGCCCGCCGTGACAGGCGCGCCGGAGATGGATACGCTGATGCGCGAGATTATCGATGCCGCTGTCGCGGTACGGGGCGGCACGGCGGTTTCGATGAAGCGCGAGGACAAGATCCGCGCGGTCGGCGAGATGCAGCGGCGCGGTCTGTTCATCGTCAAAGGCGGCGTGGAGCGCGCCGCCGCCGCGCTCGGTGTTTCACGCTTCACGATCTATAACTACATGGAGCGGATCAAGCGCGGGCAGGTCTGACCCGTTATTTCTGCGCCTGTTGCGCGCGTTCGCGCATCGCCGCCTTGCGCAGGTCGTTCGCCTGGATCTGCGCGATCTGCTGCTCCATCATCTGGATGATTTGCTGCAAATCCTGGATCTGCTTCATCAGCATCTTCCTTTCCTCCGGATCGGTAACTTCCTGCAGCTGTTTTTGCAGCGCCGTCAGCTGTTTGCGCAGGCCTTTGATCTGCGTCTGTATCCGTGAAATCAAATTCTGCGAGCCGACATTGTCGGTGCCGCCGCGCATGCCGCCGCTAATCCCCGATAGCATAAAGCCTCCATATTCAATACCTTACATGGTAAGCTATTGCTAGTGATTTGTGGTAACAAAATGTTTTTTCGCCAAGGTGTTGCTACGTAGACGCAATACGTAATACCCGCATTCCTTTTATAAGAAAAATGGTTATGCTTGCACCTTTTTGAAAACAGACTGAATGATGACTCCAAGGAAACCAGCGCTCGCCGTCGTTTCGGGCGCGCCTTCGGCCAACGTCGCTTTCGCCGAATCTCCTCTGGGACGCGTGCTCGCCGCCATGATGGCCGACGGCTCCGCATCGTACAGCCGCATCGCCGAATACCTGATGCGCAACCCCATGCGCGTCGCCGCGCTGAAGATCGACGAGATGGCCGAAGGCTGCCGCGTCTCCACCGCGACCATCAGCCGCTTCGCGCGCGACATCGGGTTCTCCACCTACGCCTCAATGCGCAGCGCGGTCGCCGAGACGCTGCACTCGGCGCTTCAACCGGTCGACAAGCTGCGCCACACCATCGAACACCGCGACGATTTGACCAGCCCCGGCGACGAGAGCATGGAGTACGCCGCCGTCAACATCGCCGCGACCCGCAATTCGCTGCCGCAGCCGGAACTCGATCAGGTGGTGCGCAAGCTGAGCGCCGCGCGCACCGTGTACGTGCTGGGCTTCGGCATCTCGTCGTACCTGGCGGGTCTGATGACGCTGCACCTGCAACCGTTCTGCGCCCACGTGGTGGAGGTGGCGGGGCCGGGCGGCACCGAGGTCGCGGCCGGACACCTGGTCAACATCGGACCGCAGGACGTGCTGGTGGTGATGTCCTTCCCGCGCTATGCGCTCGACGTGATCCGGCTGGCGCAGTTCGCGCGCAGCCACGACGCCTGCGTGGTCGCCATCACCGATGTGCCGACCGCGCCGATGGTGGAGCTGTCCGACCACGTGCTGTACGCCAGCAGCGGCCACGCCGTCCTGCCGAGCAGCGCCACCGCCGCCGTCGCGGTGATCGAGGCGCTGGTGATGTCGCTGATGGTGTCCAACAAGGACAACGTCGAGAAGGCGGCGCGCCTGAGCAAGGCGGTAGCCTCCTACCTGATCGCCCCCGGCGACGGCAAGCCCGCCCGCAAGCTGGCCAGGTAAACGCGTAAACTGTTTAGCGGATCGACTAAACATCCACGTCCGAGTGGGGAATAGATTGACCGCCGGGTGGCTTGGGGCTATAAAGTCGCATCGTCCTTGTCCCAGGTGTTGAATGAACGCGACTAAATTTATCCCCGCCGGCGCGCTGGCGCTGGTTCTGGCCTTCCCGGCGACGCATGCCATCGCTCAAACCACGCCCGCTGCGGCGGTCGATGTCTTCATCGGCACCGGCGGCGACGGCCATACCTTCCCGGGCGCGACGCGTCCATTCGGTATGGTGCAGCTCAGCCCCGACACGCAGGTGCGGCCGTTCCGCCAGAGTTATCCCTGGGCGTCCGGCTACCGCTATGACGACGACAGCATCCTCGGCTTCTCGCACACCCACTTCTCCGGCAGCGGCCACTCCGACCTGGGCGACGTGCTGTTGATGCCTTACAGCGGCGAGACCAAGCTGGAGCCGGGTTATCCCGAGCGCCCGTTCAGCGGCTACCGCTCGCGCTTCAAGCATTCCGACGAACGTGCGGAGCCGGGCTACTACTCGGTCAAGCTGCTGGACAACGAGGTCGATGTCGAACTGACCGCCAGCGAGCGCGTCGGCCTGCATCGCTATCGCTACGCGGCGGGCGCGCCGGCCAAGGTGATCCTCGACCTGCGCAGCAGCATCTACGATTACAAAGCCAAGAACCTGTGGTCGCGCCTGCGCGTGCGCGACAACACGCTGATCACCGGCATGCGCGAGACGCGCGGCTGGGCAGCCGGCCGCCAGTTGTACTTCGCGATCTCGTTCTCCAAGCCGCTGGTGTCGCGCCAGCTGCGCAATATGGAGCTGGACGTCGAATACAAAGGCTTCGCCGGTCCGGGCAGCGGCCCGGGCGACAAGGCCGTGGTCGAAGGCAAGGCGCTGGTCGGCGCGCTGGAATTCGGCGTGCCGTCGGACGGCGAACTGGAAGTCAAGGTGGCGATATCCGCCGTCAGCGAAGAGGGCGCGATCGCCAACCTCGGCGAGATGCCTGGCTGGGACTTCAACGCCGAACGCGTGAAGGCCACGGCCGCATGGAACGAAGCGCTGGGCGCCGTCGCCATTGAAGCCGCGCCGGACATGCGCAAGATGGTCTACACCTCGCTGTACCACAGCATGCTCGCGCCTAGCCTGTTCATGGACCGCGACGGCCGTTATCGTGGCCCGGACAATGAGGTGCATCAGGCCAAGGGCTTCCGCTATCACTCGACGTTCTCGCTGTGGGACACCTACCGCGCGCTGCATCCCTTGCTGACGCTGATCCAGCCGGAGCAACGCAACGTCGACTTCGTGCGCTCGCTGATCGAATCGCAGAAGGCCAGCCCATACGGCATCCTGCCGGTGTGGCAGTTCCACGGTCTGGAGACCTGGTGCATGATCGGCTACCACGCGGTGCCGGTGATCGCCGACGCCTACATGAAGGGCCTGACAGGCTTCGACGCGGAAGAAGCGTTGAAGGCCATGACCAGCAGCGCGGAGTACGGTCCTTACGGCGGCTTGCAGCACTATATGAAGCTCGGTTACGTGCCGATCGACCTGGAGCCGGAAGCGGCGTCGAAGACGGTGGAATATGCGTTCGACGACTGGACCATCGCACGCATGGCCGAGAAGATGGGCAAGAAGGACATCGCCGCGCGTTACTACAAGCGGGCGCAGAACTATCGCAACTCCTTCGATACCAAGACCGGCTTCCTGCGGGCGAAGACGTCGGCCGGCCAGTTCCGCGAGCCGTTCGATCCGGTGCTGTCCAACTTCGGCAGCGACTACACCGAGGGCAGCGCGTGGCAGTATTCCTGGTATATGCCGCATGATAACGCTGGCTTGATCAGTATGCTGGGCGGCGATATGGGCCTGCAAAACAAGATCGACATGATGTTCGATGCGAAGGTGGACGAGAAGGTCTATGCGCACATGGAGGACATCTCCGGTCTAATCGGCCACTACGCGCATGGCAACGAGCCGTCGCACCACGTCGCGTACCTGTACAACTACGCAGGCGCGCCTTGGAAGACGCAGAAGCGCCTGACCCAGGTGGTGGCGTCGCAGTACAACACGACGCCGGCTGGTTTGTCGGGTAATGACGATCTGGGTCAGATGTCGGCGTGGCTGGCTTTCACGGCGCTGGGCTTCTACCCTGTGGCGCCGGGCAGCAACGAGTATGTGATCGGCCGTCCGTTCCTGGACAAGGCGGTGATGAATCTGCCGAACGGCAAACGCTTCACGATCCGCGCCGTTGGTTTGAGCGCCGAGAACACCTACGTCGCCGGCGTGACCTTGAACGGCAAGCCGCTGGCGCAGACCTTCCTGCGCCATGACCAGATCACCGCCGGTGGCGAGCTGGTATTCACCATGTCCAACCAGCCGAACACCGACTGGGGCAAGGCCGCAACCGCGCGTCCTTATACGCAGACTGCGTATTAAGCCATAAACAGGGCCGCCCGCTGTGGCGGCCCTGCAAGCTACGGTCCGGCGTAGAATGGGGTTCCAAGATAGGAGCCCGCCATGTCCCGGAAAATCCCCAAGCGCCCGCTAAGATATTCGATCAACGTCACGATTGACGGCTGCTGCGATCACGAGCCCATGACCACGGACGAGGAATTGCATCGTTACTGGACTGAGCGCCTGGCGCAGGCCGACGCCCTCATCTTTGGCCGCGTGACCTACGAAATGATGGAGTCGGCGTGGCGAGAGCCCGCGCGCACCGGCGTCAAGCCCGATTGGATGACGGAATGGATGCAGCCTTTTGGCCGCATGATCGATCTCGCGAAGAAGTACGTGGTGTCGAGCACCCTGGAGCAGGTCGACTGGAACGCGGAGCTGATACGCGGTGACCTGGCCGAGACCATTCAGCAGCTCAGGCAAGAGCCGGGCAGGGGGCTGTTCGTTGGTGGCGTCAAGCTGCCACTGGCGTTGGCGGCGCTTGGATTAATCGACGAGTACGAATTCGTGGTCCATCCCAAGGTGGCCGGCCACGGACCGACCTTGTTTGCGGGCCTACCCCAGCATCTCGACTTGAAGTTTGTGGGCCAGTTTAAGTTCGGCTCCGGCGCGGTGGCGCTGCGGTACGAGCCAACAAGATAGCAAGCGGATCGACGTGGGAATTGGTGATTTTTTCCATATTGAAGAAATGCCACTATTGGCATTTCGGCGTAGCCAATGACAGACTGCTGTAACGAACCACAATTTTCCTTGCCGGAGTTGGTGCCAATGCATTTGGATGAATCATTTTTGCAGGAAATTTCGAATTTGGATGGTGAGGAATGTTGGGGCGTCACAGGTGGCTCCGGTACGGGATCCGTGATATCGCTGGACATTGGAAAGAAAACGGCCAGGGCCAAGCCAGTTAGGAATGCCCATTTGACGGAGCTGGTCAGGTGCTACGAAAGCGCATATAGTCTGTTGCTCTATTGTCCGTGGAGAATGGAGTCCAAATCAAAAGTGCTCTCCGGCAGCCACATGTCGAACGAGAACGATGGCCCGATGGTTCGCGGTCTGGAATTCATCCGTGGGAAAAAAATCGAAACGGTGACGTGCGCGCGGCCCGCGTTCGACCTGCGAATTGAATTCGAAGGTGAGCTCTCTCTTGTCATTCATTGCAGCTTGATCGGTATGGATGCAGATGAGTGTTATGTGTTTAAAGGAAAACTTGGCTGGTATTCAGTAGGCTTCGATGGCAGGTTATCTTTAGAGAACGCGGAAACATGAGGAACTGGCCGCGATGTTCTGATTCAGCGCTTTCGACCGATGCAATGCAGTTTTGAAACAGCGTTTAGCTGTGGGAATTTGTGATTTTTCTATCTTGGTGAAATGCTATCATGGCCTTCCAGACCGAATTCCGGCTCACCGTCGAGTTTCTTCGTTAAGGAAACAATGCAGCGTACTATCTTTCGATGCTTATTCACTGCGGCACTCCTGTGCTCGGGATGTAGCACGCCTGTGAAAATGAGTCCTGCCCACCTTGCATCGATCGGCGTAACCGGCGGCACAACGTATTGGGCGGCACAACAGAGTTTGGCGCGTCAGGGCTATCGCTGTTTCGTCAGCGGAGAGAAGCGGGAGAATTTCGACTGCACGAAGTCCGAGGGATTTTTTCCGACATGTCTCTTACGCATCGGATTTAAAGCCAACGATCAGAACGCCATATCAGACCTCCGCGTTTCTGATCCAGTATGTATTGGAACCCCTTAACATATGAATTTCGAATGGCATGGCGTAGAAATATCGCGAGCAACCGAAGTCACCCTATAGAAATGATATGATGAAGCTACGGGAAAGATTTTTTAAAGGAAGACATTTTTGGCTTCAGGTAATGTTTTTTGGAATCGTAACTTGGTGCGTTATCGTGTTTTTCTACGGGCTGATAATGTACACAGATGCGCCATACAAACTTTGCATAGATGGGCCGTACTGCGGCAAGACAGGTAAATTGCATTCGTATGCAACGTATGAGAATTGGAAGCGCTGGGAGGTAATACTCTTTGTTTGTTGGCCATTTGGCATTTTGGCCTCGTATGGTCTAAAGCGATTACGGAAGGTGTGAGCGAGACAGCTTGGCCGGCTACATAGGCGGCATAGCGCGGCAACAACCATACGGAGCTGGGTTTGCGCCGCACTCGTTCCGCCATTGCCTGCATTGAGAGAATCCCGACGCAGACCCGCATCTTCGACCAAAACCGCTGCCTTCAGCAACTCGCACCGCTGACCAATCGCTAGGCCGATTATTCTTTAAACTAAATCAGCAAACAGCGGAGCTTTCGTAGAAGAAAGAAAACCTTTGCACAGAACGTAATTGTTATCAGTGATAAAGCAGAACCCGAGTTCGAAAGAGTTATCGGGAAAGGCCCTTGTGCGTCATCGTGAGAGATTCCACTAGCAACGAGGTATTGGGAGGCGCTGTCGGTAGAACTTCTCTTGGGCTTGCATTTTTGGATCTGTTTCATTTGCCGAGTTCTTTTCGCGGCTCCGGATTAGGAACAAAAATCCTTCATGCATTCGAAGAGGAGGCGCGCCAGCGAGGTTGCAGTTCGGCGGTGCTCTACACAATCAGCTTCCAGGCGCCTGGATTTTATGAAAAAAATGGTTGGGCAAGGTTTGGCGAAATAGCTTCCGAGCGAGAAGGCATCAGCCGCATATTCATGACCAAGAAGTTGTAGCACTCAGGGCTCGGTCTTTCGGCTGCACGCGGACCTTGTCTCAATCGATTCCTTCATCGAAAATTTTGGCCCCTTTATGCATATCATTCTCCCGATCATCCTGCTGTTGTCCGTATCGAGCTCGGTCATGGCTGGGGCAGGCGCGGATCAATCCTCTTCCGAACCTGCTCAGCAAGTGACTGTGGCGGGTACCAAAGATCCCGACTGGAAACGGTACCGGAAAATGCTGGACGGTATGGATGCATTCGACCACTACCATTCCCTGGCGCCTCAAGCCGACTTGAAATTCATTTTACGCCCACAGCAGCCTGGCCTCGCAACCACCGATCTCAAACTTCGCATCGTGGGCGATAGTGCAAGTATCGAGATCCCAATCGCGGCGGACTCCACGTTCTCGGTGCCCCGCGACGAGTCCGCAGCCAAGGATGATGCCGACCTCCGACTCAGCACTAAGAAGGGCTTGTTCCGCTGGCGTCCGGATATCCACACTGCTGGACTTCCTGTCGGAACACGGCGGTTGGGTGATCTGCGCCTGGAATGCGAGGTGAGATGGGCCGTGGACAAGTTTGACGCTTCGTTTATTAAGCTGGCCTATCTCGTTCCCTTAGGCGGGGTTTGTCATACCTCCAGAAGCCGGGTTTTTTACTCGACGGCCTCTCCCATAACGGGCGCAACGCTGGTCTCAGGTTCCCGCCGTGAAAAGTTGCCCGTCGAGCGTTTGGATGAAAAAGACCGTACGCGTTATGCACCACCGCTGCATGATCAAAGCTGGCCGGATGACACGCTGGTGGAATTTGAACTCGCGACGCCGAATAACACCGCCGCAGACGGTAATTCGGCGAATTGAATCTGGTGTAGTCGCAGTTGTGCAAAAAATTCAGCGATATCCAGGCTGAGGTCGAACAAAATTTCGCCGATATCGAAATTCCGGATTGCCGGCTGATGTCGGTCAGGTTGCGGATTCGGATTCAACCGGTCGTTAAAAATGGAATTTTATGAAAAAAAATTTTCACGCATTGATATGAGAAATTACGAGGCTACGTGAAAGATGGCGTGTCGGTATCTATCGTTCAAAAGAGCAAGGAAATTAAGTCGACGGTAGCAGATGTCTATCAAGTTAGCGAGAGCTCGGAATTTTTCATTAGTGAAAATGGGAAAAGTAGAATATTTAGAGTTTTGATAAATAGTAACTGCTCTCCGTAAGACTGACTGACTTCAGTTGCGGAAGCCGACGTCCCGCTTTAGCGGTGGCAGACAAAATCTGTCGTGCCTTATTCACTGATCTTCACAGCATCCATCCGTAAGGGAATCCATAACGCCATACGTTCAGTAGCTCGCCGGAGTTTTCGATGCCGACGATTTGCATGATCTTGGTCAGGTACATGAGCAACTGGTCGCGGTCTTCGGATTCTGCGCTGTCGACCGACGCCAGTGCGGTTTTGAATTCGCGCAGCACTGTTGAGCGTTGTGGGCGTGTTAGCAGTTCTGCCCGCAACGACGCGATCACTTTGTCCACAGTCGCCTGGGCTTCGGCCCGCGCGGTTTCGGTCCGGGCGCCGACGTAGAAGGTGCCGATGTCTTCGTCGAATTTGCGCTCGGCTTTTAGCTTTTCCGCCGCTCCAGCATTTGCGGCGTCACCGCCAGCTTGTGATCGGCCAGGTAGGTCGGCCAGATGTAGAAGGTCAGTCCGGTAACGCCGGAGAGGATGATGGCCGCTATCCCCAGCGCCAGATATTTCAGTATTTTTGCGACGATCAAGTGGCGCTCGCGAAGGTGAGGCGGTTGCCGGCGGCGTCTTTTACCGTCATTTCGCGGCCGCCCCAGGGTGGGCTTTCGATGCCGGGCTTGGCGTATTTGTAGTTCTTGGCGGTCAGCTCGGCGTGGTAAGCGTCAATGTCGTCGCAGGCGATGCGAATGGCGCCGCCGGGACTGCAGTCGCCGTGATGTTCGCTCAGGTGCAGTACGCAGTCGCCTCGCGATACGCCCATGTACAGCGGGGCGTTCGGTTCGAAGCGGTGCTCCCAGTCGATCGTGAAGCCGAGGAAGTCGATATAGAATTCGCGCGCTTTCGCTTCGTCGAAGCTGCGCAGGATGGGCGTGATTTGTCCGAGAGTCATAGCGAGATCTTTCTTAAACCTTGCGGCGTTTGGATGTGTGCCACCAGTTGCGCCTGGTCGCCGAGTCGGCATTCGATGCGCTCGTCCTTCAGGCCGATGGAGGCGAGCAGGGCGGCAATGCGCGATGGCGTTGGATGCAATATCTCCAGCCTGGTCAGCGAGAGTCCGTGATCGGTCATTCCGGTGGCTGGATGCGGATTCGCGTCCCATTCGATCAGCGCCGGGGCGACGCCGTCGATGCCGACCGAGCCGTCGGCGGGAATCGTGATCAGCCAGTTGCGCGTGCCGCGTGACATCGGCTCGATCCGGCCCAGGTCTTCGGTGCTGGCGGCGGCTGCGGCGTGGATGTCGGCGGTGCTGATGACCCAGGTGCTGAGCTTGGCCGGCCCATCGGGCGCCATGCGGTCCAGCGCGAACCAGCGCGGACGGTCCGGCGTGGGCGCGTCGGGATTGGCTGCGATCACTTCCAGGAACAGGTCATCGCCCAGCCGCAACAGTAGGTTGTGCGTACCCATGCGCGGATGTTCTCCGCCGGTTTGTGGTGCGACGCCTAGCGCGCCATAGACAAACGCCGCGCCGGCTTCCAGCGTCGGCGCGGTGACGGTGATGTGATCGATGCGGGTCACCGGGCCTGTGCCCAGTTGCATGTCGATCTCCTAAAGTAGATGATCAGGCAACTGTAGCACAGCGTTGTCGATCAGTACACCTCAGGGACGATGATCTCGGACGGCACCGGGCGGCGCACGTAGTCGTCGTGGTATTCGCGCTCCGGCAGCTGGATCGCGGGGTGTTCGACTTCCACATACGGCATCTGTTCCAGCAAATGGTGGATGCAGTTCAAGCGCGCTTTCTTCTTGTCCACGCCTTGCACCACCCACCACGGCGCTTCGGGAATGTGGGTGCGCTCCAGCATGACTTCTTTGGCGCGCGTGTATTCTTCCCAGCGGCGGCGCGATTCGAGGTCCATCGGGCTCAGCTTCCACTGTTTCAGCGGATCATGAATGCGGCCCAGGAAGCGTGCGTTCTGCTCTTCGTCGGAGATCGAGAACCAGTATTTGATCAGCTGGATGCCGGAGCGGGCCAGCATGCGTTCGAATTCCGGCACGGTCTGGAAGAATTCTTCGTACTGGTCGTCGGTGCAGAAGCCCATCACGCGTTCGACGCCGGCGCGGTTGTACCAGCTGCGGTCGAACAGCACGATTTCGCCGGCGGCCGGCAGGTGCGAGACGTAGCGCTGGAAATACCATTGCGTGCGTTCGCGGTTGTTCGGCGCGGGCAGGGCGGCGACGCGGCAGACGCGCGGATTCAGCCGTTGCACGATGCGCTTGATGACGCCGCCCTTGCCGGCGGCGTCGCGGCCTTCGAACAGGATCACGACTTTGTGGCCGGTGTGGACCACCCAATCCTGGAGTTTGACCAGCTCGGCTTGCAGGCGGAACAGTTCGCGGAAGTACAGCCGGCGCTCTTCCTTGGCGGCGGCGCTGCGCTCGGTGACGATGACTTGCTGGGTGAGTGGATCGATCTCGCGGTCCTCCAGTTCCATCTCCAGTTCTTCGTCGTAGCTGTCGGTCAGCTCGCGCTGGACGCGGTCCAGTAAATCCTGCTCGTTCAAATTCACGCAATACTCCTCAGCTTGTGATGCAAGTCAGTCTACCCGCGCAATATGACGTTGCCATGACTTGGTGTTACTTTCACAAATTTCTTGCTTTTGTACGTGCAGTCGCGCATGCGCGGCCGCATTGAGACGGCACAGACCAAGTTCGGCGTCAGTTCCGATCGCCTCGGCGCGTTGGTGCGGAGCGAGAAGGCCAAGCAGCTCTATGCCGGCTACTGTTGGGCGCCACCGTGCTGGCGGTCATTGCCGCCGTCGGCCTGGCGTGGACGATTATGCGTTCGATCACCGGACCCATCAACGACGCGGTGGCGGTGGCGCAAACCGTGGCATCCGGCGATCTGACCAGCACCATCGAAGTCAAGGGCCGCGACGAAGTCAGCCAGTTGTTGACCGCGCTGAAGGCGATGACCGCAAGCCTGGCCTCCATTGTCAGCGAGGTGCGCGCTGGGACCCGAGACCATCAGCACCGCGTCGCGACAGATCGCGAGCGGCAATCAGGATTTGTCATCGCGGAACGAAGAGCAAGCCAGTTCGCTGGAGGAAACCGCGTCTTCAATGGAGGAGTTGACCTCGACCGTCAAGCAGAGCGCGGACAATGCGCGCCAGTCCAATGTGCTGGCCAACTCGGCGTCGGAAGTGGCGGTGCGCGGCGGCGCCGTGGCGGCGTAGGTGGTCGCGTCGGAAGTGCGCAATCTGGCGCAGCGTTCGGCCTCGGCCGCCAAGGAGATCAAGGCGCTGATCGGTAACTCTGCGGAGAAAGTGGGCGCCGGCGCCAAGCTGGTCGATCAAGCCGTTTCACAGATGGATCTGGTGACGCCGCAGAACGCGGCGCTGGTGGAGGAGGCTGCCGCAGCTGCCGAGTCGATGCAGGACCAGGCGGTCAGCCTGGCGCTGGTGGTGGATGCGTTCAACATCGACATTCATTTTGTCTCCCGGCGTGTACTGATTTGTGCGCCTGAGTCACTAGTGTGCGCTGCTACACATAAGGAAATATTGGATGGCGTAAAGTTACATGGTGGTTTGGGAATACATTACCAGGATGAAGAATATGGAAAAGCTGCGGTTGGAAAGACGTGTTTCGCAACAAGCCAATTTTCGATCCAGCTCTTGCACACGGGGCGCGAACGCCGTGCCGCGACTCTCGTTCGATACAGCCTATGCTTGCGCACGCGGGCCGTTGTTCGCGCAAGCATACCGCGTGACGAAGGATAGGAAAGCTGCCGAAGAAGTGGTTCAGGAAGTGTTCTTGTATGCATGGCTGAATTCCGAAAGCTACAACGAAGAGCGCAGCAGCGTGCTCACGTGGCTCAGCATGCTATGCCGCAGCCGGGCCATCGATTATTTGCGTGCACATGCAACCCAGCATCGCGTCGAGATCAATACCTTAAGTGCCGATGAATTTGAATCAGCCGACTTGTCGCCTGCCCATGCCTGCGAAGCCGCGCGACGCAGTATCGCGCTGAAAGAAGCGATGATCGGCCTTTCCCCGGTGCAGCGGGAAGCCATCGTGTTGAGCTATTACGCCGAACTTTCGCACGACGAAATCGCCTCTCAGATGGATCTTCCCATTGGCACAGTGAAAACACATATCAGGCGCGGCAAGCAGGGCATGTCGGCCAATGCGGCACTCAAGGATTGACGCTCGGCTGTGGGTACAGTCGACGGACCTGTCCGAACAGCCGCGTCAGGCCCAGCAGGGCGTCGATGTTGGGCGTGGCGACTTGCAACCGCAGGCCGATCTCGCGCACGGCGGCGACCAGCGCGTCCAGCTCCAGCATGCGGCCGGCTTCGGCGTCCTGTAGCATCGAGCTCTTGAAGGCGCCCAGCTTGCGCGTGACCAGGTGGCGTTGTTCCGGAGTCTCGGCGATGCCGCAGCCGATGCGCTCGCCGATCACGGCCGCTTCGCGCATCGCGGCGCGGCAGAATTCGGCCACCAGTTCGTCGTCGAGGATGCGGTCGGCGGTGGCGCCGGTGATGGCTGACACTGGATTCAGCGTCATATTCCCCCACAGCTTGTACCAGATGTCGTAGCGCACATCGGCCGAGACGGTGACGTCGAAGCCGCCGGCGCGTAGCAGGGCGCCCAGCTGTTGCGCCCGCGCCGAGTCGCCGCCGGCCGGTTCGCCGATGATCAGGCGGTTGCCCATGTTGTGCGCGACCAGGCCCGGCTCCGGCGTCGAGGTGCTGGCGTGCACCACGCAGCCCAGCACTTGTCCGTAGGGCAGCGCCGCCGCGATCACGCCGCCGGCGTCGACGCTGGCCAGCGGCTCGTCGCCGATGGCGGCCACACCACGACCGAACCACCACGGCACGCCGTTCATGGCCGGCAGGATGATCGTTTCCGGTCCGATCAGCGGTGCGATTTGCTGCGCGACTGCGGCCAGCGCCTGTCCCTTGACGGCGATGATGAGGACGTCTTGCAGGCCGAGTTCGGTGGCGTTGTCGCTGGCGCGGGCCGGGGCGCTGGTCAGCACGCCGCCTTGCTCAAGCCGCCAGCCGTGCTTGCGCAGCGCGGCCAGCGTGGCGCCGCGTGCGTAGGCGCTGAGGTCGCAGGCCTGGGCCGCAGCCAGCCGCGTGCCGATGAAGCCGCCGATGGCGCCGGCGCCGATGATGCATACTTTCATGGATTTACTCGAAGGCGGGGTCAGTTCCGGCAACGTGCCATTTACGGAATAAATTCCGTAAATGGCACGTTGCCGGAACTGACCCCGGTTTTTAGTCGCGGATTTCCAGGCGACGGTTCAGGCTCAGCGCGGCCAGCGAGCATAGCGCGCCGGACAGCAGGTACAGGCCGGCGTACGCCAGGCCGAAGTGGGCCGAGACGCCCAGCGCGACCAGCGGTGCGAAACCGGCGCCGACCAGCCATGCCAGATCCGACGTCAACGCCGCGCCGGTGTAGCGGAAGCGCTGTTCGAACTGCGACGTCACGGCGCCGGCGGCCTGGCCGTACGACAGACCCAGCAGCGAGAAGCCCAGCAGGATGAACGTATCCTGGCCCATTTCGCCACCATTGATCAGCATCGGCACGAAGGCGCTGAATACCGCGATCAGGATGGCCAGCGTGCCCAGCGTGCGGCGACGGCCGATCTTGTCGGCCACCAGGCCGGAGATGATGACGCAGATCGCCATCAAGGTCACACCCACCATCTGCACTTGCAGGAAGCCGGCGATCGAGCGCGGCGAATACAGGCTGATCCACGACAACGGGAACACCGTGACCAGGTGGAACAGCGCGTAGCTGGCCAGGGCGGCCAGCGCGCCGATCAGCACGTTGCGGCCCTGGTTGCGCATCAGCTCGAAGACGCTGACCGGCTCCAGCTGACGCTCATCCAGCAGATGCGAGTATTCGGTGGTGGTCACCAGGCGCAGACGGGCGAACAGCGCGACCACGTTGATGGCGAAGGCCACATAGAACGGATAGCGCCAGCCCCATTCGAGGAAGTCGAGCGAGGTCAGGTTGGCCAGCAGGTAGGCGAACAGGCCGGCGGCGATCATGAAGCCGATCGGCGCGCCCAGCTGGCCCAGCATCGCGTACCAGCCGCGCTTGTTCTCCGGCGCGTTCAGCGCCAGCAGCGACGGCAGGCCGTCCCACGAGCCGCCCTGGGCGATCCCTTGACCAATCCGCAACAGCGACAGGATCACGATCGAGGTGGTCCCCAATGTGGCATAGTCCGGAAGGAAGGCGATACCGGCGGTGGATACGCCCATAATCAACAGGGCCAGCGTCAGCTTGGCTTCCCTTGTGAAATGGTGTTGAACTGCCATAAATGCGACAGTCCCGATCGGTCGTGCAATAAACGCAAGCGAGAAGATCGCAAAGGCGTATAGTGTCCCGTCCAGCCGGCTCTCATATGGGAAGAAAACCGACGGGAAAACCAGCGCCGAAGCGATGGCGTAGACAAAGAAGTCGAAGTATTCGGAGGCGCGTCCAATGACGACGCCGATGGCAATCTCACCCGGGGAGATGTGCCCGTCCCTGGCGTTGATGTTGCGTGCGCCCTGGCTGGTTTGAGGATGTTCATGGACGCCAGCCTGGACGCCCGTCAGTGTAGTCGTGTTAGCCATAGTCTCTGTCTCGCATTGATTAATTATTATCACGTGTACCATCCCCGCCGGGTAGGACAAAGTGTCCAATGGCAAGAACAGTTCGTAATAGGTACAGTAGCATGTTATCCATATTCTGTAACGTACATTACCGCATGATTCCTCCTATCGCTCGTCGTGGACTCTTCCTCGCACCGTTGTTGTGGCTTACCGGCTGCAACACGGTCGTGTTGAACCCGTCCGGAGATATCGCAGCCCAGCAGGCACACCTTGTTGTTGTGTCAACCTTGCTGATGCTGTTGATTATCGTACCCGTTATGTTTTTGATCTGTCTGTTCGCTTGGCGCTATAGGAGGTCAAATACTTCGGCCGAATATACGCCCGACTGGGATCACTCCACCAAGCTCGAGCTGTTGATTTGGGGCGCTCCGCTGCTGATCATCATCGTGCTGGGCCTGATCACCTGGATCTACACCCACCTGCTGGACCCGTACCGTCCGCTGAGCCGCATCGACGAACACCGTCCGGTCGTGGCCGGCATCAAGCCGCTGGAAGTGCAAGTGGTGTCGATGGACTGGAAGTGGATGTTCATCTATCCGGAGCAGGGCATCGCCACCGTCAACGAGCTGGTGACCCCGATCGACGTGCCGGTCGTGTTCAAGATGACCTCGTCGAGCGTGATGAACGCGTTCTATATTCCTGCGCTGGCCGGCATGGTCTACACCATGCCAGGCATGGAGACGCAGCTGAACGCGGTGATGAACAAGGTGGGCGTGTACGACGGCTTCTCGTCGAACTACAGCGGCGCCGGCTTCTCGGACATGAAGTTCAAGTACCACGGTGTGTCGCAAGCCGACTTCGACGCCTGGGTGGCCAAGACCCGCGCCGGCGGCGCGCTGACCCGCGCCGAGTTCCAGGCGCTGGACAAGCCGACCATCAAGCATCCGATCATGCACTTCGGCAGCGTCGACAAAGGCCTGTACGACCTGGTGCTGAACCGTTGCGTGGCGGAAGGCTCGGTCTGCATGAACCACATGATGCACCAGGACGCCAAACGCAATGAAGCGGCCGCAGCGGTGAAAGCCCTGCCGAAAGACGTCTGCGAGACCGACGTCGCCACCGCAGCCACCGCACAACCTACCCGTAAAGAATGACCATGTCTGATATCAACCTGACCAAACTGATCTTTGGGCGGCTGTCGCTGGAAGCAATTCCGTACCACGAGCCCATCCTGGTCGCCACCTTCGCCATGGTGGCGGTCGGCGGCCTCGCGTTCCTGGCCGCGATGACCAAATTCCGCCTGTGGGGCCCGCTGTGGCGCGACTGGATCACCTCCATCGACCACAAGAAGATCGGCATCATGTACATGGTGCTCGGCCTGATCATGCTGTTGCGCGGCTTCGCCGATGCGCTGATGATGCGCGCCCAGCAGGCGATGGCCTTCGGCGACAGCGCCGGCTTCCTGCCGCCGCACCACTACGACCAGGTGTTCACCGCCCACGGCACGATCATGATTTTCTTCGTGGCGATGCCGTTCGTGACCGGCCTGATGAACTACGTGGTGCCGCTGCAGATCGGCGCGCGCGACGTGTCGTTCCCTTTCCTGAACAACTTCTCGTTCTGGATGACCACCTTCGGCGCGATGCTGACGATGGCCTCGCTGTTCATCGGCGAATTCGCCAAGACCGGCTGGCTGGCGTTCCCGCCGCTGTCGGGCATCGCGGCGTCGCCGGATGTCGGGGTCGATTACTATATCTGGTCGCTACAGGTGGCCGGGGTGGGGACGACACTGTCGGGCGTCAACCTGATCGCGACCATCGTCAAGATGCGCGCTCCAGGCATGAGCCTGATGAAAATGCCGGTCTTCACCTGGACCGCGCTGTGCACCAACGCGCTGATCGTTGCCACCTTCCCGATCCTGACCGTGACCCTGGCGATGCTGTCGCTGGACCGCATGGTCGGCACCAACTTCTTCACCAGCGACCTCGGCGGCAACCCGATGTTGTACGTCAACCTGATCTGGATCTGGGGCCACCCTGAGGTTTACATCCTGGTGCTGCCGGTGTTCGGCGTGTTCTCGGAAATCGTCTCGACCTTCAGCGCCAAGAAGCTGTTCGGCTACACCTCGATGGTGTACGCGACCGTCGTGATCACCGTGCTGTCCTACCTGGTATGGCTGCACCACTTCTTCACCATGGGTTCGGGCGCCAGCGTCAACTCGTTCTTCGGCATCACCACGATGATCATCTCGATCCCGACCGGCGCCAAGATCTTCAACTGGCTGTTCACCATGTACAAGGGCCGTATCCGCTTCGACGTGCCGATGCTGTGGACCGTGGGCTTCATGCTGACCTTCGTCATCGGCGGCATGACCGGCGTGATGCTGGCCGTTCCTCCGGCCGACTTCGTGCTGCACAATTCGCTGTTCCTGATCGCCCACTTCCACAACGTGATCATCGGTGGTGTGGTGTTCGGCGTGTTCGCCGGCCTCAACTACTGGTTCCCGAAAGCATTCGGCTTCAAGCTGGATGAATTCTGGGGCAAGGTCTCGTTCTGGTGCTGGCTGGTCGGCTTCTGGGTCGCCTTCACGCCGCTGTACATCATGGGCTTCATGGGCATCACCCGCCGCATGAACCACTTCGACGATCCGTCGCTGCAGAAGTACTTCATCATCGCCGCCATCGGCGCGCTGATCGTCGCCGCCGGTATCGGCGCCACGCTGCTGCAGTTCTACGTCAGCTGGAAGAACCGCGAGAAACTGCGCGACGTCACCGGCGACCCATGGGGCGGCCGTACGCTGGAGTGGGCGACCTCGTCGCCACCGCCGGACTACAACTTCGCGTTCACCCCGGTGGTGCACGAGAGCGACAGCTGGGCCGACATGAAGGCCAACAACTACAAGCGTCCGACCAGCGGCTTCGTCGCGATCCACATGCCGAAGAACACCTCGGCCGGCTTCATCATCTCGGCCTTGTCCGCGGTGCTGGGCTTCGCCATGGTCTGGCAGATGTGGTTGCCGGCTGCCGCCGCCTTCATCGCCATGATGGCCGCGATCATCACGCACACCTTTAACTACAAGCGCGACTTCTATATCCCTGCGGAAGAAGTAGTCCGTACCGAAGAAGCCCACACTCGTTTGCTGGAACGCCATGTCTGAAACTATCGCTAACGGCGCCGTGAGCGCCGACCCAAGCGCACGCTACTACGTGCGCGACCACCACCCGGAGAACGGCACGCTGCTGGGCTTCTGGCTCTACCTGATGAGCGACTGCCTGCTGTTCGCCGGCCTGTTCGCGGCGTATGCTGTGCTGGGTCGCAGCTACGCCGGCGGTCCGTCCGGCGCCGAGCTGTTCGACCTGCCGACGATCGCGCTGAACACCGCGTTCCTTCTGCTGTCGTCGATCACCTACGGCTTCGCGATGATCGCGTCGCAGCGCAAGAACGTCAAAGCCACCATCATCTGGCTCGGCATCACCGGCCTGTTCGGCCTGGCGTTCCTGACGCTGGAGATCCAGGAATTCCTGCACCTGATCCATGAAGGCGCCGGTCCGCAACGCAGCGCGTTCCTGACCTCGTTCTTCGCGCTGGTCGGCACCCACGGTCTGCACGTGACCTTCGGTTCGATCTGGCTGGTGACCTTGATGTTCCAGGTCGGCAAGCACGGCCTGACCGTTGAAAACAAACGCCGCCTGATGTGCCTGTCGATGTTCTGGCACTTCCTGGACGTGATCTGGATCGGCGTGTTTACCTTTGTTTACCTGATGGGAGTCCTGCCATGAGCGCACCACATAATCACTCCGGCCACGACGACCACCACGGCGATCACGGCCACGGCCACGAAGATGAAGGCCACCACGGCAGCCTGAAGGATTACGCGATCGGCTTCGTGCTGTCGGTGATCCTGACCGCGATCCCGTTCTGGCTGGTGATGGCCAAGGTGTTCGACAAATCCAGCACCACGGCCGCCGTCATCCTCGGTTTCGCCGCGGTGCAGGTGGTGGTGCATATGGTCTACTTCCTGCACATGAACGGCAAGGCCGAAGGCGGCTGGTCGCTGCTGGCGACGATGTTCACGCTGGTGCTGCTGGTGATCGTGCTGGCCGGTTCGATCTGGGTCATGTACCACATGAACGCCAACATGATGCCGTCCATGGGCACGGACGTGCACAACATGCAAGACATGCGATGACGGCCGGCGCCTCACCGCGCCAACGTTCCCGCGCCCTGCGCGTCATTCTGGCCCTAGCGGCCGGAGTGATGTTCGCAGGGTTTTTTGCTTTGGGAACCTGGCAAATCTATCGTCTGCAATGGAAGCTGGACCTGATCGAGCGGGTCGGCCAGCGCGTGCACGGCGCGCCGGCGGCGGCGCCGCAGGCCACCCAGTGGCCGCATCTGAACGCCGAGGACGACGACTACCGTCCGCTGCGCTTGCGCGGCGTCTACCTGAACGCGTCCTCGACGCAGGTGCTGGCCTCGCTGGATCGCGGCGTCGGCTATTGGGTCATGACGCCGCTGTGCACGGCGGACGGGATTGTGCTGGTCAATCGCGGCTTCATCCCGGCCGGCAGCGGCGGCTGGTCGCCGCAGGCGGCTCCCGCTGCGGCGGCGTCCGACGCCTGCAGCGCCGCGCGCGTCGCCGGGACCGCCGAGACCGAGGTGGTCGGCCTGCTGCGGCTGAGCGAAGTCACCGGACGCCTGCGCGCCAACGAACCGGAGCGCAACTACTGGTACACCCGCGACGTGCAGGCCATCGCCAAGGCGCGCGGCCTGCCGCCGGTGGCGCCGTACTTCGTCGATGCCGACGCACCCTCGGCGCTGGCCTCCGGTCCGGTGGCCGACGCGCAGCCGGTCGGCGGTCTGACGACGGTTTCCTTCGTCAACAACCATTTGGTTTATGCTGTCACCTGGTACGCACTGGCGCTGATGGTGGCCGGCGCGACGGCCTGGGTCGTCCGCGATGCGCGCAAAGGGCGGCCGCACTGACTTGGAAGGCAAGAAAGCAATAATGGCGAGGAAAAACGAGAACCCCTACGATCGCGGCCGCCCCGGCATGCCGGTGGTCGAACCGCTGGCGGCGGTGAACGCCTCCGCCAACACCATCACCCACGCCGCCGGCCACAAGAACATGCAGCAGCTGATCCAGCTGCGCTGGATCGCCGTGATCGGACAGATCACCACCATCGCCGGCGCCTCGGTGGCGCTCGGAGTCGAACTGCCGATGCCGGCCATGCTCAACGTGCTGGCCTGCCTGATCGCCTTCAACATCGCCAGTACCTTGCGCTGGCAGGAAAACCAGTTCGTCTCCAACAGCGAGCTGCTGCTGGCGTTGACGGTGGACGTGGCCAGCCTGACCGCGCAGCTCTACCTCAGCGGCGGCGCCACCAATCCCTTCGTGTTCCTGTACCTGCTGCACGTGATCCTCGGCGCGGTGCTGCTGGAGCGCTGGTCGACCTGGACCATCGTCATCGTCACCGGCGCCTGCATCGCCGGGCTGGCGCTGTTCTCCGAACCGCTGACGCTGCCGCTGGACCACTCGCTGGGCATCTTCAGCCTGTACGTGCAGGGCACGCTGCTGTGCTTCATCCTCGACGCCGCGCTGCTGGTGGTGTTCGTCAGCCGCATCACCGACAACGTGCGCGACAGCGCCGCCAAGATCGCCACGCTGCGCCAGCGCGCGGCCGAAGAGGAACACATCGTCCGCATGGGACTGTTGGCGTCCGGCGCCGCGCACGAACTGGGCACGCCGCTGGCGACACTGGCGGTGATCCTCGGCGACTGGAAGCACATGCCCGAATTCAAAGGCAACCCGGTGCTGCTGGAGGAGATCGCCGAAATGCAAACCCAGCTGAAGCGCTGCAAATCCATCGTCAGCGGCATCCTGCTGTCGGCCGGCGAGACGCGCGGCGAATCGTCGGCCGCCACCACCATCAACACCTTCCTGGCCGAAGTGGTGGCGGAATGGCGCATCGGCCGGCCGGTGGTGCGTTTCGAATTCGACAACCGCATCGCGCCGGATTTGCCGGTGGTATCCGATTCGACCTTGAAGCAAATGATCTGCAATGTGCTGGATAATGCGCTGGAAGCGTCGCCGCAATGGTCGCGCATGGAAGCCAGCGTCGAAGCGGGCGAACTGGTGCTGCAGGTGACCGACGCCGGCCCGGGCTTCGCCGAAGAGATGCTGGCGCAGTTCGGCAAACCGTACAACTCCAGCAAGGGGCGGCCGGGCGGCGGTCTCGGGCTGTTCCTGGTGGTGAACGTCGCCCGCACGCTGGGCGGCGCGGTCAGCGCCAGCAACCTGGCGCAGGGCGGGGCGGTGGTGCGCCTGACGCTGCCGCTGTCCGCCATTGAAATCAAACCGGAACTACAAGCGACATGACAATAGACGAAGAACGGGTATTGCTGCTGGTCGAGGACGACGCGGCGTTCGCCCGCACCCTGGGGCGCTCCTTCGAACGGCGCGGCTACAAGGTGCTGCTGGCGGAAAACGTCGACGAAGTCAGCGCGCTGCTGGTAGAACACGCGCCGGGCTATGCCGTGGTGGACCTGAAATTGAAGGGCAACTCGTCCGGATTGGCCTGTGTGCAGATGCTGCACCAGCACGACCAATCGATGCTGATCGTGGTGCTGACCGGCTTCGCCAGCATCAACACGGCGGTGGAAGCGATCAAACTGGGCGCCTGCCAATACCTGGCCAAGCCGTCCAACACCGACGACATCGAAGCCGCCTTCGAGCACGTCGCCGGCGCGGCCGAGGTGGACGTGACCAACCGCGCTACCTCGATCAAGACGCTGGAATGGGAGCATATCCACGCGGTGTTGGCGGAGACGGACTTCAACATCTCCGAAGCCGCGCGGCGGCTCGGCATGCACCGCCGCACGCTGGCGCGCAAGCTGGAGAAGCAGCGGGTAAAGTGATGAGCCGACAAGGACTGTTCGATGCGCTTGAACCGCCGCCGATGGCGACCGATCGCATTTTTTTCGCGATCATGCCGGACGCTGACGCCATCGCCGACATCGTCGCGCTGACGGCGAGATTGAAGACGCAACACGGCATGCGCGGCCGGCCGACAGCCGACACCAAATTGCACGTCACCTTACACCACCTGGGTGACTTTGCCGGCATGCCGCATGCGAAAGTGGCGAGCGCGAAGCGCGCGGCCGAAGCGGCGGCGAAGGCCATGGCGACGTTCGTGGCCTGTTTCGACACGGCGCAATCCTTCGTCACACGTCGCAACAACCGTCCGTTGGTGCTGACCGGCGACGACGGTGTGATTGGCATCGCCGCGCTGCACCGGGCGCTGGCCAGCGCGATGCCGAAAGCCGGACTGCCGCCGATTCCCGCCAGCTACACGCCGCACATCACGCTGCTCTACGACGACATCACCGCGCTGCCACAACCGGTGGCGCCGGTCGAATGGAGGGTGCGCGAACTGTTGCTGCTGCACAGCCGCCTCGGCCAAGGCCAGCCCTATACTGCGCTGGGCCGATGGCCACTCCGGGGTCAGAGCTAAAAACTGGACATGAGCTCGTGTCCAGTTTTTGGCTCTGACCCCGGAGTTTCGCGGGCACTTCTCATCACGGTGCCGAACGTTTCGACGAATTCGCGCAGCGTGTCGGGCAGGGCGTCTTGCTGCGCGCGCAGGCCGGCTTCCAGGGCTGTGGCGCTGTTGAACAGCTCGGTCGCGGAGAGGTTGCCGGCGGCGCCGCGTATCTTGTGCACCAGGTCGGCCGCTTTGGGGAATTCGCCGGCCTCGATGGCGTCCTGGATCTGTTGCATGCTGTGTTCGAAGTCCCTGGCGAACAATTTGAGTAGCTGCGTCAGCAGCGCGCCGTGGCCGCCCAGCCGCTCCAGCGCGGCGGCGACGTCGATGCCGGGATGGGGGGCGAAGACGGCCGCCGGGCGCGGCGCTTCCGCCTCGGCCATCGCCGCCGCCGCGCGGCCGATGTCGGGCTGCACCCAGGTCGCCAGCACGGCGTACAGCGTGTCCGGGTCGATCGGCTTGGTGACGTAGTCGTTCATGTCCATCGCCAGGCAGCGCTCGCGATAGCCGGCCACCGCGTGCGCGGTCATGGCGATGATCGGCAGCGCGGCGTGGCGCCCGTCGGCGCGGATCAGCGCCGTCGCCTGGTAGCCGTCCATGTCCGGCATCTGGATGTCCATCAGCACCGCGTCATAACTGACGGCGTCGATCATGCGCGCCGCTTCCTCGCCGCTGGCGGCGATGTCGCTGCGCACGCCGGCGCGCTGCAGGATTTCGCTGGCCACCTGCTGGTTGATCGAGTTGTCGTCCACCACCAGCACCAGCGCGCCGCGGATGCGCTGCACCGCCAACGATGGCGGCGCCTTGCTCTTGACGGCGGGCTGGCCGGCGTCCAGCCCCAGCGCGGTCATGATCGCGCTGCGCAGCAGGTGCGGATTGGCCGGCTTGTCCAGATGGGGCATGATGCGGATCTGCTCCATGGTTTCCTTGTTGTGCTCGCGCGCGTAGGCGGTCACCATCAGCACCGCCGGCACCGCCGCCAGCTCCGGCTCTTCGGCGATGCGGTGCAGCGTGTCGATGCCGTCCAGGTCCGGCATGTCGGCGTCGATCAGCATCACGTCGTAGTGCTCCAGTTGCAGCGCCGCCACCGCCGCCGCGCCGGAGGCCACCGCGCGTGCCTTGACGCCCAGCGCCGTCAGCTGGATCTTGAGCATGTGGCGCACCGCTTCGCTGTCGTCCACCACCAGCACCCGCTTGTCCTGCACCGATTCCGGCACCGGCTGCAGGCGCGTGGTCTGGTCGGCCGCCGGCAGTAGCTGCGCGGTGAAACTGAAGCTGCTGCCGACGCCCGGTTCGCTGTCGACCTTGATCACGCCGCCCATCTTGCGCACCAGCTGCTGCGAGATCGCCAGCCCCAGCCCGGTGCCGCCGTACAGGCGGGTGGTGCTGGCGTCGGCCTGGGCGAAGGCCTGGAACAGGCGTGCCTGCTGCTCCTGGCTGATCCCCAAGCCGCTGTCCTCGACCGTGAAGCGCAGCGCCAGCGCGCCGTTGCCGATGTCGGTGGCGCCGTCGCCGCCCGGGTCGCGCTCGACGCGCAGTTCGATGTGGCCGCGCGCGGTGAACTTGAGCGCGTTGCCGACCAGGTTGACCAGGATCTGGCTCAGGCGCAGCGGGTCGCCCAGCAGGTTGGTCGGCACGTCCGGCGCGGCCCAGATCACCAGTTCCAGCCCGCGTTCGGCGGCGCGCCACGCGAACAGGTCGGCGATCTGGTTCAGGGTGTCCGGCAGGTCGAACGGCAGCGCCTCCAGCTCCAGCTTGCCCGATTCGATCTTGGAGAAGTCCAGCACGTCGTTGATGATCTCCAGCAGGCTTTGTCCGGCGCGGCCGATCTTGCGGAAGTAGTCCAGCGGCTGCGACGGCAGGTCGAGGTGTGTGCCCAGACCGGCGAAGCCGAGGATGGCGTTCATCGGGGTGCGGATTTCGTGGCTGATGTTGGCGAGGAATTCGCTCTTGGCGCGCGTGGCCGCTTCGGCGTTGAGGCGCGCCTGTTCGATCATGCGCAGCGCGCGCGCCTTCTGGTAGGCCGAGACGAAAGGTTCTTTCAAAGCCTTCAACAGATCCAGGTCGCTGTCGGAGAAGGCGGCGCGGTATTGGTAGTTCTCGAAAATCAGGTAGCCCTCGACCTGGCCGTCGAGCACCACCCGCACCGACAGCAGCGCGCAGACGTCGCCCGGCAGCGAGTCCTGGTGGTGCACTTCGAAGATGTCCGGCGCGATCATGCAGTCCGGTGGCGCGTAGCGCAGCTCGGCCTGGCGCTGGTCGATGCGGTAGCTGTCGGTGGCGGTGGCGTCGATGCGGCCCCAGGCCGCGCGCAGGCTGAGCGTGGTGGCGCCGGGTTCGCGCACCAGGGCCAGCGCCGAGTCGATGCCTTTAATGACGGTCGATTCGTGCAGGATGGTGTGCAGCAGCGCGTCGAAGTCCAGCTGTTCGTTGATCGATTTGACGATGGCGTTGAGTTTTTCCAGATGCTGGGTGCGCGAGTAGACCAGCGCCTGCAACGCTTCGCCCTTGTGGTGCAGGTGCCGTACGCGCCAGCGCACCAGCGCCCACGCCAGCACGCAGGTGACCAGGAAGTAGCCCAATCGCGCCCACCAGGTCTGGTGCCAGGCCGGCAGCACTTCCACCCGCAGCGTCAGCTCCTCGGCGTTCCACAGGCCGTCGCGGTTGCTGCCGCGCATGCGCAGCCGGTAGCTGCCCGGCGGCAGGCGGCTGTAGGCGGCGATGCGGCGGCTGGCGTCGGCGTCGATCCAGCCCTTGTCGAAGCCCTCGAGCAGGTAGGCGTAGCGGTTGCGCTGCGGCGCCGAGTAGTCCAGCGCCGCCAGCTCCACTTCGAACCCCTGGTCCTGCGGCTGCAACGTCAGCGTCGGGCCGTCGGCGCCGGCCAGCTGCGCCGGCGCCAGCGGGCGCTGGTCCAGGCGCACGGAGCTGATCACCAGCGGCGGGCGATAGCTCCAGTCGTTGAGCCGCCCCGGATACACCACCGCCATGCCGGAGCTGGCGCCGAACAGCAGGTCGCGCTCCATGGTGACGGTGCTGGCGTTGATGAAGAAGGTGCGGAAGGCCAGGCCGTCGGCACGGGTCAGGGCGCGCACCCGCAGCGTGCTTGAATCGATGACGGCGATGCTGTCCAGCGTCGCGGCCCAGATCCGTCCCACCGGGTCGGCCTGCAGCGCCATGATGGTGCCGGTCTCCAGTCCGGCGCGGGTGCCGATGCGTTCAAATACCGGTTGTCCCAGGGCGTCGCGGCCGGTCATCACGCAGATGCCGCCGCCGTAGGTGCCGACCCACAGGCGGCTGCGGCGGTCGATCGCCAGCGAACTGATGACGGCTTCCGACAGCGCGTCGGCCTTGCCCGGATTGGCACGGATCTGCTCCACCTTGCCGCTGTCGGGATCGAGCCGGTTCAAGCCGTCGCGGGTGCCGATCCACAGCGCGCCGTCGGCGTCGGCCTGCACGGTGTGGATGCGGTTGTCGCTCAGGCCTCCCGTTTCGGCCGGGCCCTGTGCGTAGCGCCGCAAGGTGTTGGCCGCCGGGTCGTATTCCAGCAGGCCGTCGAAGGTGCCTAGCCACAGTTTGCCTTTGTGGCGCAGGATGGTGCCGATGCGGGGATAGGGATTGGTGTCCGGCAGGTCGACCCGCTGCACCATGCTGCCGTGCGCGCTGGTGTGATAGAGACCAAGCTGGGTGCCGATCCAGGCCTCGCCGGGTTCCGCTTCGGCCAGCGACAGCACCACGCGGCTGGGCAGCGCGCGCTCGGGGCGGGTGGGATCCGGGCGCAGGGCGGCGCGCCGGGCACCGTCGAGCCGTACGATGTCGACGCCCTGGTCGGCGAGGGCGATCCAGACGTCGCCTCGGCTGTCGGTCATCAACGCGGTGACCGACGCCTCCTGCGCGCCTTCGGCGCCGAACACCGCGTCGATGCCGGCACTGTGCGGGTTGTAGATGTCGACGCCGCGCTCGGTGGCGACCCAGACGATGCCGCTGCGTCCGCGCAGCAGCGCGGCGGTGCGGTCGTTACTGAGGCTGAAGGGCACCGCCGGCTGGTGCAGGATGCGCGTGGCGCGTCCGGTGTTGGGTTCGTATTCGATCACGCCGCCGCCGTAGGTGCTGAGCCACCAGACGCCCGAGACGCTTTCGGTCACCGCCAGCACCATGTTGGACTGTAGTCCCTTGATGTCCTTGGGGACGACGATGCGTCCGCTGTCGGCTTGCGCGTTGACGACGCCGAAGCCGCTCTTCAGCGTGCCGAAGGCGATCTGTCCCTGGTGGTTTTCGCCGATCGACAGCACCGCGTCGTGGTGGGTGCTGTTGGATTCGGCCGCGATCGGGATGGTGAGGATGGTGCCGCCAGGCTTCATGCGCGACAGCCCACTGCCCGAGCCTATCCACAGGTTGCCGGCGCGGTCCGTGAGCAACGCGCGGATCTGGTTGTCCGGCAGGCCGGGCGTGTCTTCGTGCGTGTAACGGCGCAGCGAGCCTTGCACCACGTCGTAGTAGCGCAGGCCGGTGGGCGTGCCTATCCACAGGTTGCCCTTGGCGTCGCTGGCGATGGCGTTGACCTGGCCCCGGCTGAGTTCATCGTTGGGACGGACGAAGCGCTCGGTGCTTTTGTCGTACATGGCCAGCCCGGAGGCGGTGGTGCCTACCCATAGGTGGCCGCGCTTATCGACGTGCAGCGCCTGGATAAAGTCACCGGGGAGGCTGCCGGCGTCGGCGGCGTCGTGCTGGAAGCTACGCACATGATAGCCGTCCCAGCGCGCCAGGCCGCTCTGCGTGCCGACCCAGATATAGCCGTCGCCGTCCTGCGCCAGCGCCATCGCGACCGCGTTGGGCAGGCCCTCGTTCAGTCCGAGATGTTCGAACAGCGGCGTCGCCAGTCTGTCCCAGCGATCGGGTCCGGCGTGCGCGGCGCCGGCGGCGGCCAGCATCGCCATCGCGAAGGCGGCACGGGCCAGCCAGCGCGCTGCCATCGCACGGAGATGCCGGGTAAGGACGTGGGCGTTCAAGGCGGGGCGCACTCCTGTTCAAAGGTTATCCAGAGCATACGTAATAGCTGCTGGAATGTCCACGAGTAGCAACGGGAAATCGACTGCGCTTGTACAATCGCCACATGCGAACCAAAGTGGATATCAACATGAAACCTGAAGTACTTGTAATCGCGGCCAGTCCGTCGGCCGATGTGATGGCGCAGTTGGAGCGACTATTCATTTGCCACCATCTGTGGCGCCAGCCGCGCGATGAGCAGGCGACGTGGCTGACCGGCGTGGCCGGCGGCGTGCGCGGCGTGCTGACCACCGGCGCGATCGGCATCGATGCGGCTCTGTTGGCGCAACTGCCCAAGCTGGAGATCGTCGCCGTCAATGGTATCGGCACCGATGCGGTGGACCTGGCCGCGACGCGGGCGCGCGGCATCGCGGTGACGAATACGCCGGGCGTGCTGACCGACGATGTGGCGGATCTGGCGTTGGCGCTGCTGCTGGCCGCGGCTCGCCGCTTGCCGGCGCTGGATCGCTTCGTACGCGCCGGCGATTGGGAGGCCGGCAAGCCGTTGACGCCGACGCGCTCCTTGCGCGGCAAGGTGTGCGGCGTGTATGGCTTCGGTCGCATCGGCCAGGCGGTGGCGGCGCGGGCGCAGGCGTTCGGCATGGAGATCCGCTACTTTCAGCCGCGCGCGATCGAGGGCGTGACGGCGCCGCGCAGCGCATCCTTGCTGGCATTGGCGCATGAGAGCGATTATCTTGTGGTGTGCGCGCCGGGCGGTCCGGCCACGCGTCATGTGATCGATGCGCAGGTGCTGGCGGCATTGGGGGCTGCGGGCACGTTGGTCAATATCGCGCGCGGGTCGCTGGTGGATCAGGCGGCGTTGATCGCCGCGTTGCGCGAGGGCGCGTTGGGCATGGCGGCGCTGGATGTGTTCGACGGCGAGCCCAAGGTGCCGGCCGAACTGCGCGCGCTGGAGAACGTGGTGATGACGCCGCACGTGGCCAGCCTGACCGTGGAGACGCGTCACGCCATGGGGCAGCTTGTGGTGGATAATCTGAGCGCGCATTTCGACGGCCGACCCTTATTGACTATTGTTCTGTAAATCGTTTCACCGGATTTGCAGAAAATCCTTTAAGTCATTGAATATGTTATATTTGAGCGATTAGAATCGTTTCATGGTGCGTTTCATGGCTTCTTCCGTTGATGTGCTGCATATACTTCGGCTGGCGCGGGTGATTTCCGGCGCCGATCTGCTGCTCCGCCTGCAGAAAAACCGGTCGTCGCTGAGCCGCGCCACCATGATGCGCATGGTGAAGGAACTGGGCGACCAGGTGGTGGTGCGCGGCGCGGCACGGCGCACCAGCTATGCGGCGCGCCGTCCGCTGCGCGGCGTTCGCGAACCGATTCCGCTGTATCGGATCGACCGCAAGGGCCGTGGCGAGCAGGTCGCGCTGCTTGATCCTATCTATCCCGCCGGCTGCGCGCTGCGCTACGAACAGCCGCTCGAATGGCCGCTGGCGCCGGAGATGGGCGACGGCTGGTTCCCCGGCCTGCCATACCCGCTCGACGACATGCGGCCGCAGGGTTTCCTCGGCCGGAATTTCGCGCGCAATTTCGCCGAGATGCTGCAAGTCGGGGCCGACCCGCAGAAGTGGCAGGAGGACGACACCCTGTACGTGTTGTCGACGCTGGGCGCGGACGCCGCCGGCAACTACATCCTTGGCGAAGCGGCCTACCGCCGCCACCTGGAAGCGCTGCGGCAGGGTCTGGCGCCGGTCGCGGCGGCGGAGATCGAGTCGGCCTACACGCGCCAGGCGGAGATAGCGATGGAGGCGGGCGTCGCCGGCTCGTCCGCCGGCGGCGAGTTCCCCAAGTTTACCGCCTTCCGCGAGCATGACGGCGAGCGCGCCCACGTCATCGTCAAATTCTCCGGCAACGACAACGCGCCCGGCACGCAGCGCTGGTCGGATCTGCTGGTGTGCGAGCATCTGGCGCTGGAGACGATCAGCAATCATCTCGGCGTGGCGGCGGCGCGCAGCCGCGTGCTGCGCCACGGCCAGCGCACCATGCTGGAGGTGGTGCGCTTCGACCGCCACGGCGATTTCGGCCGCTCGGCGGTCTGCACCTGGGCGGCGCTGGACGCGGCGCTGTTCGGCATGGCGGGCGAGGGCTGGATCAAGGTCGCGGCGCGCATGCTGGCGGACCGCTACGTCGGCGCCGATACCCACGCCGAGATCAAGCGCTTATGGCACTTCGGCCGGCTGATCGGCAACAACGATATGCATGAAGGGAACCTGGCCTTCGTTCCCGGCGCGGCGGGCAAGCCGCCGCTGGCGCTCGCGCCGGCCTACGACATGCTGCCGATGCTGTATGCGCCGGTGCGCGGGGTGGAGCTGCCGCCGCGCGAATTCGCGCCGGCGCTGCCTTTGCCGGCGGAGCGCGAGGACTGGCTGGCGGCGGCGCAGGCGGCGATCGAGTTCTGGAGCATGGCGGCGGCCGATGGACGCATCAGCGCCGGCTTCCGCGCGACATGCCGTGTCAATGGCAGGGAGTTGAGGCGCCTGCGGGCGCTGGCGGAGTAGCGGGCGGTGCCGACGCTGGGGATAAAGGCTGCGGCGGCGGCAACTGCCAGTACACCTTGACGCAGTTGCGGCCGGCGCGCTTGGCGGCGTACAGCGCCTCGTCGGCGCGGCTGTAGGCCAGTTCGAAGGTGGTGCCGGCCGGATTCCAGCTGACGCCGACGCTGGCCGTGATCTGGCGGTCGATCGGCGCGCCGAACACCTGGTCGGCGATGGCGTCGCAAATGCTGGCGGCCACCGTCTGCGCCTCTTCCACCGAAGCGGTAGGCCACACCACCGAGAATTCCTCGCCGCCGACGCGCCCGATCGCCACTTCCGGCCCGAGCAGATCCTGCAGGCAGTTCACCACCGTCTTGATGACGGTGTCGCCGGCCGGGTGGCCGAAGTCGTCGTTGACCCACTTGAAGTGATCGATATCGAGCACGATCAGGGCCAGGTCGCGGCTCTCCAGGCAGGCGCTGGCCTGGTCGATGACCGCTCCCCGGTTCAGCGCTCCGGTCAGCGGGTCGTGGGTGGCGCGGTATTCCAGCTGTTGCGCCAATTCGTGCAGCTGGCGGTTCATCTGGTTCATGTCGAACTCGGCGCGGTCGCTGCGGCGGATCAGGCGCCGGCTCTCGCGCATCAGGCGCTCGTAGTGGACGATCATCTCGGCCAGCGCGGAGCGCGCGTCGGCGCCCGGGTCCGCGTGCGCGGCCTTGGCGTTGGCCAGGGCCGCGCTCTCCAACGCGAACAGATCGGCTTCGGCCGCGGGTTTCATCAGCCGCTCACCGCATGGTCGTGGAAGTCGAGGGCGCCGAAATCGTCCTGCAATTCCTGGCCGAATTCGAGGATGGTGTCGTCGTCCTCGTCGTGGTACCAGTTCAGGCGCACGTGGTTGCCGGCCATGGCGGCGTCGTTCAGCGCTTCGAAGAACGAGAACAGCATCTTGGTGCTGGAGCTGTTGAAGTAGGCCAGCGAGACGTTGACGGTGATGGCCGCGTCCTTGCGCTCCGCGAGATAAGCCTGCACCTGCGCGATCACCGGGCCGTAGAAGGCGGCGGCGTTCTCCGGATAGGATTCGCCTTTGATCGACAGCGTGTGCTGGTCGAAGCGGAAGTCGATCTCCGGCGAGGTCGGCGAGGCGGCGATAAAGAGTGGTTCCATGTTAGTTCTCAGTATATTCAGATGATCGCTTTGATGCAGAAGACCGTGGCGTCCGGGTGCTGGTTGTCCTGCACGAATTCGAATTCCAGCGGTTCGCTGGCGTCGCGCGCCATGGTCAGAAAGCCCAGGCCGGCGCCCTTGCTGTCGGCCGGCGTCTCGTCGCGCAGCGCCTTCTTGTAGGCCGACTTGATTTCCTCCATCGACATCGTGTGCAGCGGTTCGAGGCGGCTGCGGATGCGCTCGACGTTGGCGCTGTCGACCGGATTGGCGCACAGCAGGAAGAAGCTGTCGCCCTTCATGCCGATGCAAAACGAGCCGCGCCGCATCTGGTTGTCCGACTGCTCGTCGGGCGTCAGCGTGTCGGACGAGTAGTGCATGATGTTCTGCGACATTTCGACGAAGGACGAGAAGATGCGGCGCCGCGTCGGTCCCGCCGCGCCGGCCGTGTCCAGCCGCGCCTTGATGGTTTCGGAAATGGCGGCCACCACGTGCTGCGAAAAGTAGCCCACGTAGAAAAAGATGATGTTGCGCTTGCGGGCCACATCCCAGAAGTCGTTGAATTCTTCGTACAGCAAAATCGTGCTCCTCTTAGGGGCGGAAACAGAAAAAGGTCAGGTCGTCGCGGCGTGGCTGCGCGCCTTGCCAGGCCTGGTAGTCGTCGAGCATGGCCTGGCTGACGTGGCGCGCGCAGGCGGTGCGCTGCGCCAGCAGCACGTCGCGCATGCGGCGCTTGCCGTAGGCGATGTCCTTGGCGCCGCCGATCTGGTCGATCAGACCGTCGGTGGTGAGGAACAGCAGGCTGCCCTCGGGAATCGTGATCACCTTGTTGTTCCAGGCGTAGTCCTGCGGCGAATCGACGTAGCCGACGCCCATGCGTTCGGCGTCGATGGTCTGCACCGCCTGCTGTTCCGGGTCGAGCTGGAACAGCGGCAGCTTGGCGCCGGCGAAGTGCAGCTGGCGCGTGGCGTTGTCGAACCACAGGAAGGCGGCGTCCATGCCGTCGTTCGATTCGGCGTTGCCGTTGCCTTCGATCTGGCCCAGCATGCTCTTGACGCCGCGGTTGACCTCTCCGATCAACGCCGCCGGATCGCGCGGGCCCAGTTGCTGCAAGGCCTGCGTCAACGTGGAGGAAGAGATCAAGGTCATGAACGCGCCCGGCACGCCATGGCCGGTGCAATCCGCGATGGCGGCGAACCAGCCGTCTTCATACCGCGCGAAGTGGTAGAAGTCGCCGCCGACCACGTCGCGCGGCTGCCATTCGAGGTGGGCGTCGTCGAGGACGTCGGCCAGGGCCAGGTCGGATGGACGCAGCAGCGCGCGCTGGATCACGCTGGCGTAGTCGATGCTGTGCATGATCTGGCGGTTTTTCTCCGCCTGCATATTGGCCACCACGTTCATCAGCTGCAGGCCGAAGCCGACGCCGGCCAGCGCGCCGTCACGGGTGACGATGAAGCCGTCGGCCAGCGCTTTCTCGCCCGATTCGACGGCGCGGAAAGTCAGCGCCTCGATGCTCATCGCGGCGTCGACGATCAGCGGTTCCTTGTCCATGAAGGCGATGCAGCTCTTCTTCCCATACAGTTCGTGGTAGAAGGGCTTGGACATCTGCGACATGAAGATGTTGCGGCTGATCAGGCCGATGGGGCGCTCGCCCTCGATCACCGGCAGGCTATTCAGATCCCGGCGTTCGGTGAACAGTTCCAGTACAGCGAAGTTACTGGTGTCGGACGGCACCGATACGGTTTCCACACACAGGTCGGCCGCGACCGACAAGCGAAAACGAGGCAGGTGCAAACGAGAGGCATTGAACTCCACGGCCGGTAACCTTTAGTTAAGACAACAGGACTACATGCTATAGGGAAATTATTACCAGTCGATGACATCTTAATCAAAAGAAAAGTCTGTTATCAGTCTGCGCACAGGCATTGCAAATATTGCCTCACGGTAATTGACGTGTCACATTTGGCGGCTACAGTGTCGGCATTCCGTGACTTTTAAAGATGAAGGCTATGAAATTTCCCCAATTAAATACCGGCATGCGTGTCGTGGCGTCGTTCGCCTTGTTGTTGTTCGTGATGGCCTGCATGTCCGGCGTATCGCTGTGGCGGCTGCAATCGGCCAATGACACGGCGTCCAGCCTGGTCAACGAAAAACTGGCGCGGCAGCAGCTGACCTCCGAACTGCTGGGCGTGACCGAACTGAACGGCCTGCGCGTGATCTCCATCGCCCGCAGCGACAGTCTGGAAGTGGGCGACATCTTCCAGGCGCAGCTGACCGCCGGCGAGAAACTGGCCGCGACCCTGGAGTCCAGGCTGGCGGCGATGCCGGCCGAAGCCGCAGAAGCGGCGCTGCGCGGCGCGGTGTCCGGCAAGAAGGCGGCGTACCTGGCCATGCGCGGAGAACTGTTCAAGTTCAAGGACATGGGACGCATCCAGGATGTCGGCGACCTGCTGGACAACAAGATGCCGGCCGTCTTCAAGGCCTACACCGGCGCGCTGGACCAGCTGTTGAGCTATCAAACCCAACAGGCCAAGGCGCTGGCGGCCGAGTCGGACAGCCAGTTTCGCGGCAGCCGCGCGCTGTTGATCGGTCTCGGCCTGGCGACCTTGGCGCTGGGCGCGCTGCTGGCATGGCTGCTGACGCGCAGCATCGTGCGACCGCTGACGCAGGCGGTGGCGCTGGCCGAGCAGGTCGCGGCGGGCGAGCTGCACGTGGCGATCCGTCACGGCCGCAGCGACGAGATCGGCAAATTATTCGATGCGCTCAGCCACATGACCGGCCGTCTGGCCGACACCGTGGGCCGGGTGCGCGACGGCGCGGTGGCGATCGATTCGGCCTCGCGCGAAATCGCCAACGGCAACCTGGATCTGTCGCGCCGCACCGAGCACCAGGCCGGCGCGCTGGAAGAGACCGCGTCGGCGATGGAGGAATTGACGGCGGCGGTGCGGCAGAACAGCGGCAACGCGCGCCACGCCAATGAGTTGGCGCTGTCGGCGTCCGAGGTGGCGGGCAAGGGCGGCGACGTGGTGTCGGAGGTGGTGCGGACCATGGCCAGCATCAACGACTACGCGCACAAGATCGTCGACATCACCAGCGTGATCGATGGCATCGCGTTCCAGACCAATATCCTGGCCTTGAACGCGGCGGTGGAGGCGGCGCGGGCCGGCGAGCAGGGGCGTGGGTTCGCGGTGGTGGCGTCCGAGGTGCGCAACCTGGCGCAGCGTTCGGCGACGGCGGCCAAGGAGATCAAGGTGCTGATCAACGATTCGGCGCAGCGCATCGCCAGCGGCAGCGAGCTGGCCGAGACGGCCGGCGCGACCATGAACGAGATCGTGCTCAGCGTGCGCAAGGTGACCGCGATCATGGGCGCGATCAGCTCGGCCAGCGCGGAGCAGGAGCATGGCATCGAGCAGGTCAACGCGGCGATCAGCGATATGGACGACGTCACGCAGCAGAACGCGGCGCTGGTGGAGGAGGCCGCAGCGGCGGCGGACGCCATGCAGGCGCAGGCGCGCGAGCTGGCGGAGCTGGTCGGCTCGTTCAAGATCGACGCGGATGGTTGGGGACATGCCGCCATCCACCAGTTGCCGATTCCCGCCGTTCGGCACGCTGCGCGGCGTGAGGTTCCGCCGCGCATCGCCGCCCCGAAGGCCGCCTAGCGTCGGCGCCGACGGCGCGGCGGATTTACATCCTGTAGGAGGCCTGCAGCGAGATCGTGCGCGGCGCCATCGGCAGGTCGTGCGGCAGGTTCAGGCCGGGGGCGGGCGTCGGCTCGCGCACGTCGGCGTTGAAGACGTTGCGCAGCGCCGCCGAGAAGTTCCATTGCCGGCGTCCGTTGCGCGTCGCCAGCGTCAGGTCCAGCGTGGTGTAGTCGCTGATCGCGGGACGCGCGTCGCCGAAAGCGCGCTTGCGGCCCGCCACCCAGTTCACCTGCGTACCGGCCTGGTAGCCGCTGACGAACGCCCAATCGGCGCGGCCGTACAGATGGTTGTGCGGCGCATAGCCGGCGTCGGTGTCGGTGGTTTCGTCGATCGACCGCTGCCAGGCGTAGTTGCCGGACAAGCGCAGATCGCGCGTCACCGTCCAGGTCGACTCCAGCTCGACGCCACGGCCGTTCTGGTTGCCGGTGTTGGCGTAGGTGCCGCCGGTGCCGGGCGTGGCGTTCGGCACGACGCGGATGATGTTCTTCATAGCGTAGCGATAGAAGGTCAGGTTGACGTTGGCGTCGGCGCGCGCTTGCCAGGCGAACGACAGTTCGCTGGTCGCGTTGCGTTCCGGCTTCAGGTTTGGATTGCCCATCGCAACCGGATTGGTGATGCCGTAGCTTTCGAGGAAAGCCGGCGCGCGGAAGGCGCGGCCGTACAGCAGCTTGGCGGTGAGGTCGAAACTGGCGTCCCACACCAGCGCCAGGCGCGGATTGGTGGTGCCGCCGAAGTCCGAGTAGCGATCGCGCCGCACGCCCGCCGTCAGGTTCCAGTCCTTGGCCAGGTTCCACTCGTCCTGCAGATACACATAGTCGATCCTGCGCCGCTGCGGACGCAGGAACGGCAGCGTGTACGTGGTCTCGATCACGGACGGCAGCGGGATCGGCGTGCCGTTGGCGGCGTAGCTGAAGTTGCGGACCTCGCGCACGCGGTACAGGTCGATGTCGTCGTGACCGACGCCGATGCGCAGGTGATGCGCGTTCAATCCGCTGTAATCGGCATAGCCGGACAGGCGATAGGTGCGCTCCCACGTCTCCGGCGCGCCGATCATGCCGTCGGGGAAGGCGCCGGTCGGGAACACCAGCCCCGGCGGCAACAGCCGGTACAGCGTGGTCACTTCCTGCGAATACTGCTGCGTGCTGAGGCTGGCGCCCAGGCCCCAGTCGCCGCTGAACTGTGGATCGGCCCAGGCCAGGCTGCTGGTGATGCGTTCGCTGCGCTGGCGGCCGACCGGGTCCAGCGCCGAGGCGATGCCGGCGCCGGTGCCCATGTCGTAGCGTTTCTTGTAGCCGAAGCGGGCGCGCCACTGGCCGTAGATCAGGTCGAGATTGGCGTCCGCCGCCTTGACCTGGTTGTTCAGGCCGCCCGGCGCCAGGCTGGCGTGGCTGCGGAACAGCGTGTCGTTGCGGCTTTGCGCGTCGGCGTCGATGCGGCTGTCGTTGCCGTCGGTCGAACCCATGCGCACATAGGCGGCGACATCGACCGGTCCGACCTTGCCGCCGTGTTGCACCCAGGCGTCATAGGTGTCGAAGGTGCCGGCGCGGGCGCCGACTTCGGTGCCCTGGGCTTCGAGCGGGCCCTTGGTGATGATGTTGATGACGCCGGAGAACGCATCCGAGCCGTACAGCGCCGAGCCGGGGCCGCGAATGATCTCGATGCGGGCGATGTGTTCGACCGGATAACCGCCCCAGATATTTCCCTTGTTGCCGACATAGGCGGTGGTGATCGGGACGCCGTTCTGCAGCATCAGGATCTGCGGCGTGTAGGGACTGACGATGCCGCGCACCACGTACAGCGGCGAATTGCTGTTGGGCGTGCGGTTGACGTGGATCCCCGGCACGCTTTCGAGCACCTGGTCGAGGTCGGTCGCGCCCATGGCGGCGATGTCGGCGGCGGTGATCACCGACGCCACCGCCGGCGCGCGGCGCAGCGCCTGCAAATTGCCGGTGGCGATGCTGACGCTGTCGGCGGCGCCGTACAGCAAGGCCAGTTCATCCTCGTCGGCCGGGCTCTGGCCGGCGTAGGCCTGGGCCACCGTCAACGGGAGAGTGAGTGCCGCGGTCAAGGTCAGCCGTTGGGCGCTCCACACTTTCAAGATGCTACCTCCGATGTGTTTTTTTCATTCTAGCTTGCGGTTTGGAAGTTCCGCTAATAAATCAGCATATCCGGGCGGGAACTGTTGTAGCGGCGTCCGCCGAGCGCCTGACCAGCTCGGCGAATTGCTCGGCGGGAACAGCTGGACTCAGCAAATAGCCCTGCATCATGTCGCAGCGGCGGTCGCGCAGGAACTGCAACTGGGCCTCGGTCTCCACGCCCTCGGCCACCACTTCCAGCCGCAGGCTGTGCGCCAGCGCGATGATGGCGCTGACGATGGCGGCGTCGTCCGCGTCCTGCGGCACGTCGTTGACGAAGGAGCGGTCGATCTTGATGATGTCGACCGGGAAGCGCTTCAGGTAGGACAGCGACGAATAGCCGGTGCCGAAGTCGTCGATCGACAGGCGCACGCCGAGACCGCGCAGGCGGTGCAGCGCCGCCAGCGTGTCCTGCGCGTTTTCCATCAGCGTACTTTCGGTGATCTCCAGCTCCAGCAGATGCGGCGCCAGGCCGGTGTCGGCCAGCACCGCCTCGACCGACGCGGCGAAGTCCTTTTGCAGCAGCTGGCGCACCGAAAGGTTAACCGCGACCCGCATCTGCGGCAGGCCGGCGCAAATGAACTGTTGCAGCTGCGCGCAGGCGGTGCGCAGCACCCAGTCGCCCAGCGGGTTGATCAAGCCGGTTTCCTCGGCCAGCGGGATGAACTCCACCGGCGCCACCATGCCACGGGTCGGATGGCGCCAGCGCACCAGCGCCTCCATGCCGATGATGCGGCCGCTGGCCAGGCAGGCTTGCGGCTGGTAATACACCTCCAGCTGATGCTGCTGCTCCATGGCGCGCCGCAGATCGCTCTCCAGCCGCACGTGCTCGGAGATCGAATGCTCCATCGACGCTTCGTAGAACTGGAAACCGGTGTTGGTGCGCTTGGCGCGGTACATGGCGCTGTCGGCGTGCTTGACCAGCGTCGCCACGTCGGCGCCGTCGTGCGGATACATGGCGATGCCGACGCTGGCGGTGACGAAGATGTCGTGGCCGTCGATCGGGAACGGCGCCGCCAGCATGCGCACGATGTTGTGCGCGGCCGTCGCCGCCGATGCCGGGCTGTCCACTTCGTTCAGCACCACGGTGAACTCGTCGCCGCCCAGTCGCGCCACGGTGTCGGCCGCGCGCACGGTGTGGCGCACGCGCTGCGCCACCGCCTGCAACAGCCGGTCGCCGACCGCGTGGCCGAGGTTATCGTTGACGTACTTGAAGCGGTCCAGGTCCATGAACAGCACCGCCACTTGCTGGCCGCCGCCGCTCAGGCGCGCTTGTTCGATGCTCTTGCCCAGCAGTTCGAAGAACAGCGTGCGGTTGGGCAGGTTGGTCAGCACGTCGTTGTAGGCCAGGTGGCGGATGCGTTTCTCGGCGCGGTTGGCTTCGATGATGCGGCGCACCCGCTGCGACAGCACGGCGTAGTGGATCGGCTTGGGGATGTAGTCGCTGGCGCCGGCGGCGAAGGCGCGTTCCACCGAAGAGTTGTCCTGCAGCGCGGTGATCATCAGCACCGGGATGTCGCCGCCGTTGGGCAGTTCCTGCATGCGGGCGCAGGCGGTGAAGCCATCCATCACCGGCATCATCGCGTCCATCAGGATCACGTCGGGCTGGAAGCGGGCCAGCATCGCCAAGGCTTGCTGGCCGTCGGCCGCCTCTTCGACGCGGAAGCCGTCGCGTTGCAATGTGTGGCGCAGCGTGCTGCGGGTGCTGCGGTCGTCGTCGACCACCAGTACTTGCGGGGTGTCGTCGCCGTGGTCCGCATCGTGCGCGCCGGCGTCGTCGATCTCGGCGCGCAGGAAGGCGGCCACCTGGCGGTATTGTTCGTGCAATGCCGCCAGCAAGGGTTCGATCCGCTCCGGCTGGTTGGCGGCGGCGAACTGCTCCGCTTGCAGGGCCAGTTGCGCCAGCGTTTCGGCGCCGAAGTTGCCCGAGGAGCCCTTGAGTGCGTGGGCGCGGCTGCGCGCGGTCGCCATGTCGCCGCTGCGCACGGCTTGTTCCAGTTCATCCAGGCAGCACGGCGTGTCTTCAAGATAGGGATGGACGGCGTGCGGCAGCGCGTCGCCCAGCACTTCGCGCAGTTTGTCGAAGATGGCCAGGTCGAGCGGCGGGTGGTCGGGACCGATGCCGGTCGCGCGCACCGCGCGATCGCGCGTGGCGCCGTGGCGGAAGGCGCCGTGGTCGTCGTCGGCCGCGGCGTGCGCGCCCGGCAGGCCGCCGTGCGGCAGCCACTTTTCCAGCTTGCGGCGCAGCTCGACCAGCGTGATCGGCTTGGCCAGGTAATCGTCCATGCCGGCGGCCAGGCATTTTTCGGCGTCGCCGGTTTGCGTGTTGGCGGTCATCGCCACCAGCGGCGTGCGCCGGCCCAGCGCCAGTTCCGCCAGGCGGATGTGGGCGGTGGCTTCGTAGCCGTCCATCTCCGGCATGCTGCAATCCATCAGGATCAGGTCGAAGCGGCCGCGCTGCGCCGCCCGCACCGCCTCCACGCCGTCGGCGGCGAACTCGCAGATGCAGCCGTTCATCGCCAGCATGCCGGCGGCGACCATCTGGTTGGTGCGATTGTCTTCCGCCACCAGCACCCGGAACTGGCGCGCGGGCAGGGCGCGCGGCGCGGCGTGCGATACCAGATGCGACACCGCCGCCGCCGGCAGCGACTGGCCCGGCCGGCACAGGATCGAGAAGCTGAAGGTGGTGCCGACGCCGGCCTCGCTGCGCACGCCGATGCGGCCGCCCAGCAGCTCCACCAGCTGCTTGCAGATGGCCAGACCCAGGCCGGTGCCGCCGTAGCGGCGCGTGGTGCTCGGATCCGGCTGCGCATAGGCTTCGAACAGATGGCGCCGCACCTCGTCGCTCATGCCGATGCCGCTGTCGCTGACTTCAAAGGCGAGGCCGAACGGCGCGTCCGGCGCGTCCGCCAGGGACACCTGGATCGCCACCTGGCCACGCTCGGTGAACTTGACCGCGTTGCCGACCAGGTTGATCAGGATCTGGCGCAGGCGCAGCGCGTCGCCGGCGATACGGTCCGGCACCTGGGGCGCGACGGTCCAGCCGATGCCGACGCCTTTCTGCTGCGCCGGCCGCGACACCAGCTCCACCACCTCGGACAACAGCGCCGACAGATTGAACTCGGTCTCCTCCAGCGTCAGCTTGCCGGCCTCCATCTTGGAGAAATCGAGGATGTTGTTGATCAGCGCGATCAGCGTGCGCGACGAGTTCCACGCCACGTCGACGAATTCCTGCTGGCGCGGCGTCAGGCGGGTTTCCTTCAACATGTCCAGCATGCCGACCACGCCGTTGAGCGGCGTGCGCACTTCGTGGCTGACGGTGGCGGCGAACTGCGCCTTCATCTGCGCCATGTTGACGGCGGCGTCGCGCGAATCCTTGAGCTCCGCCTCGCGCTGTTCCAGCACGTTCATCATCTGGTTGAAGGCGTGCGCCATTTCGATCAGGTCGCGCGGCCCGGCCGGCGCGGCGCGCATGCCGGATTCGCCCGATTCGGCGCGGCGCATCAGGGTCGACAGCGCGTTGAGTGGATTGATCATGTGCCGCGTCAGCACGCGGCCCAGCACCAGCAGCACCACCGCGAACGACAAGGTCAGCACCAGGTTGCCCAGCAACAGCGACCAGGTCAGCTGCTTCAAGGTGTCCTTGGCGACCTGCACGTAGACATAGCCCAGCAACTGCTGCTGGTGCTCCTGCAATTCGAACGGCGACGCTTCCGACTGTCCGCCGTACACCGGCGCGGCGAAGATCCAGCCGTTGGCGTTCTCGCCGACCAGCCCGGCGTGCGTGGGCTGGGCCTGGGCGATCAGGGCGTCATCCAGCCTGGCGCCGCGCTGCTCGCGCGACAGCAGCACCTTGCGCTTGGCGTCCATGATGCGCAGGCCGGCCACGTCGGGGAAGGAGAGCGTCGAATTGACCACTTCGCGCGCGTTCTCGGCCGAGTGGAACAGCAAGGCCAGCGTGCTTTGGCGCGCAAGGTTGTCGGCGATGCGCTGGCCCTGGCCGAGGAAGTAATCGCGCATGCGGGTGTTGGCTTCCCACGAATTCATCAGCGCCGAAAACACCGCAAGTCCGATGATGGCGCCGGAGACGCCGATGGTCAGCTGGCGCTGAAACCCGGTGCGACGGAGGAAATTGCGAAGGATGGTCATCGGGCGTCAGGGCTGCGGGTAAACGAAATCGAAACTGCGCTGTTGCAGCGCGCCGAGTTTGAGGCCGATATGGCTGGCGGTGCGCAGGTTGATCGCGGTCTGCAGCTCGCGCAGCGGCACCAGCGTGCGGCGCCGCACTTCGCCCGCCACCACGCCCATCGCCGACGAGGCCAGGGTGCGCCCCAGTTCGACGTTGTCGGGCGCCATCGCGAACAGCGCCCCTTTTTTCACATGCAGCACGTTGCTGGAAAAGAGCGGCACATTGCTGTTCCATGATTCTTTCAACACCAGTGGCAGGATGGTGCTTTCCTCGACGGTGGTGCTGTCGTGCGGCAGCCAGACCGCGTCGTGGCGGCTGTCGGCGCTGCCGATCAGCTGCGAATACAGCTTGGCGGCGCTGGCCAGGTCGCCGGCCACATGGGCCGACAGGTCCAGGCCTTGCGCCTTGGCCGCCTCGCGCGCCAGCTTCACCAGCCACTCGGATTTTTGCGGATTGTAGACCACGATCACGCGGCGCAGCTCCGGCAGCAGCACGCGCAGGCGCGAGAACAGCATCGCCGGATCCGGCGTCAGGCTGATGCCCATCACGTTGTCGGCTTCGGACAGCAGCAGCACGCCGCCGGCCAGCACCGAGATTTCGCGGTCCAGGCCGGCGGTCGCGTTCAAGCCCTGGCGGCCCAGCGCAATCACCACCTTGGTGCCGGTGCGCTTCAGCGTGGCGTTCAGTTCCGCGGTGTCGACGCTGGGATCGACCGGATAGCTTCGGACCTTGAGCTTGATGCGGTCCTCGATGCCGTGGATCATGGCGACGAAGGCCGAGCGGAACGGCTCGTCCACATTCGGATACACCACGGCGATGCTGCCCTTGCCGAGCGACGCCTGAAGTTCCGGCCGACGCAGCTGGTCTTCCAGCTGGGCCATGGTGACGGGACGCACGTCCGGCCGCAGCGGCGGCGCAATGGTGACGGTGTCGATGGATTCAAACAGCATCCCGGTGGCGTCTGGCGCGACGCTGGAATACACGGTGTAACCGGAGCCGTGGGCCGCCGCGCACGCGAACAGCAGCGACAAGGCGGCAAAAAGAGTGATCGTTATGTTTTTCATCAGGGGGAGTGCTTAAGATGCTTTCATAGTATAAGTGTTGTCTTTGCAAATCGGAAAGAAATTTGCCCGCCAGCCACGCCTGCCTAGGGCGGCCGGAACATCGCGGTGAACTTCCGTTGTTGGCTTGCGACAAGATACGGGACGAGGTGGTAAACTAGCCTTTTGGCAACATCTACGCGATTCCCTCCATGCCCGCCACCAAAACGCCGATCCGCACGCCGCCCATGTTCAATCTCGCCTGGCCGTTGCTGGTCGAACTGGGCCTGGCGATCGCTTCCAGCGTGGTCGGCACGGCGCTGGCGTCGCGCATCTCGGACGAAGCGGGCGCCGGTTTCGCCATCGCCAGCCAGGTCTCGGCGGCGCTGTTCATCCTGTTCCGCATCATCGGCGCCGGCGTCAGCGTGGTGGTGACGCAGAATCTGGGCGGCGGCCAGCGCGACGCCGCCAACCAGGTGGCCCGCGCCGTGGTCGGCGCCAGCACCTGGCTGGGCGCGTTCACCGGCCTGATCGCACTGCTGGGCGCCAACGGCCTGCTGCATCTGCTCAACGCCCCGGCCGAGGTGTTGCCGCTCGCCGCGCCGTTCCTGATGGCGCTGGCGCCGGCGATGCTGTTCGACGCCTGGAACGCCTCGATGGCGGGCGTCATGCGCGCCCACCTGCGTACCCGCGACACGCTGGTGGTGCTGGTCATCATGCATGTCAGCCACTTGCTGCTGGCGATTCCGCTGATGCACGGCTGGGGGCCGCTGCCGGCGCTGGGCTTGCCGGGCTACGCCTTCGCGCTGACCATCAGCCGCGCCATCGGCCTGGCGCTGCATCTGCTGATGTGGCGGGTCCATCTCGGCATCACGCTGGTGCGCGACGACTGGTGGCGGCTGCCGAAGCGCGAACTGGCGGCGGTGCTGCACATCGGCCTGCCCGGCGCGGCGGAGAACATCGCGTGGCGGCTGGCGTTCATGGTCAGCATCGCCACGGCGGCCGAGCTCGGCGCCAAGGCGCTGGCGACGCAGGCGTATGTGTTGCAACTGATGGGCGGGGTGATGATGTTCAGTATCGCCACCGGGCTGGCGGTGGAGATCGTGGTCGGCTACCTGATCGGCGCCGGGCGGCTGCGCGAGGCGCACGGCGTGGTCAAGCGCGCGCTGGGACGCGGGCTGATCGTCTGCGTGCTGATCGCCGCCGGCGCTGCGCTGCTGGGGCGCTGGCTGCTGGGCTGGTTCACGCAGGACCAGGAGATCATCAACCTGGGGCTGACGCTGCTGTGGATCACGGTGGTGCTGGAGCCGGGACGCACCTTCAACCTGGTGGTGATCAACGCGCTGAGGGCGGCGGGCGACGCGCGTTTCCCGGTGATGGCGGGCGCGTTCTCGATGCTGTTCGTGCTGGCCGGCGGCAGCTGGCTGCTGGGCGTGGTGCTGGGCTGGGGCTTGCCCGGCGTCTGGATCGCCTACGCCGCCGACGAATGGATACGCGGCCTGATCATGTGGCGCCGCTGGCAAACCCACGCCTGGGTGCCGCACGCCCGCGCCTCCCGCAAACGCCTGCGCCCGGTCATCGTGGTGGAGGGCTAACCCCTCCCAGTGTCAGTGCCGACATTCGGACACGAGCCCTGCCGCAATCACGGTTGCCGGCGTAAACGAAAAAACGGCATGCGCCGCGAGGCCGCATGCCGTTTTGAATGACGACGCTGAAAATCAGGCGGCGCGTTTGCGGCGTGCGATCGCACCGACCAAGCATAAGCCTGCCAGCAGCATCGCGTAGGTTTCCGGCTCAGGCACGGCGGTGACCGTCACCGTCAGCGGGGTGGTGCCGTTGTAGAAGTTGCCGTTGTTGCCGACCACGAAGTCCAGCGTCTGGCCGGCGTTCAGGTGCACGGACGAGAGCGAGAACAGCGACGAGTCGGTGGTGTCGGCGAAGTAGGCCAGCGGGTTGGCGGTCTGGCCGTTCAGGATCACGGAACCGCTTTGGGCGCGGTAGTCGCCTGCGAAGAACTGGCCGACCACGCTGTAGTCGCCGCTTTGCACAGCGGTGAAGCGCAGGATGGCCGAGTCGCCGTTGGCGACCGGACCGGCGTGCAGCGACAGTTGGCCTGGGGCCGCGCCGTACAGCGAGCTGTTGCTGGTGTTGATCCAGGCGCCCGGCGTGCCGAGGGTGTTGTAGTTGGAGGCGCTCCAGCCGTTGGTGTTCGCCAGCGTGGATGCCGCATCGAACGCGGTGAAGCTGTAGCCGGTTCCGGCGGAGTAGCCGTAGCTCCATACCGTGCCTGGATTGCTGACGGTCTGGAAATCGGCGGTGGCGTCATATACGGTGGCGGCTTGTGCGGCGGTGGCGGCCAGCAAGGCGGCGGATGCCACGATCATGCGTGCATATTTTTTCATGTCAACTCCCTCAGCGTTCGAATGGTGTCAATTATATCAGTGTAATTTCCATAATGACACTTAAATTTCCATGTTGTAAATAAAAACAACACGGCTTGATGCGGGGGCAGGGCCGTCTTACAGCTCGACAGCATGATAATGCACAGCCGCGGAAGATCACCCTGAAGCACCCGTACTAACTCGCTCGGAAACTGGACGGCCAACATCTTCTGGATCCGCAAGATAAAGATATAGCCCCTTGCCGTCGGCGCTCACGCCTATCGGATATATAGTGTCGGTAGTGCCGTCGCCGGGACCGGGGATCGAGGTCTTGGTTAGCGTGTCGAAGCGGTGCAAGAACAGCTTTCCGACGCTTGTCCTGGTGGCGATCCTTGGCTGGCCCAATTGTTACAGCGTTATGCGGTGATGTCTTCGGTGCGCTGCGGGGGGGCTTGCTTGGCTTGCATCACGCGGTTGCGGCCTTGTTCCTTGGCGCTGTACAGGGCCTGGTCGGCGGCGCGCACCAGCAGTTCGGCGCTTTGGCGCTCGGTCGGCGTCATCGAGGCGACGCCGATGCTGACGGTGACGCAGCCGGCCGCCGACAGTTCATGCGGCAGCGCCAGCGTCTGTAAATCGGCGCGGATCGTTTCCGCCATGTGCGCCGCTTGGGCGCTGCTGTTGATCGGCGCGATGAAGGCGAACTCCTCGCCGCCGTAGCGTGCCGCCAGATCGGTGGCGCGGTGCACCGCCGCCTGGATCACCCGCGCCACTTCGCGCAGGCAGGCGTCGCCCGCCTGGTGGCCGTATTTGTCGTTGTATAGCTTGAAGCTGTCGACGTCGATCATCGCCAACGCCAGCGGCTCGCCCGAACGCTGCGCCCGCGCCCATTCGCGCGCCAGCGTTTCGTCGAACCTGCGGCGGTTGGCCAGGCCGGTCAGGGCGTCGGTGGCCGATAGCGCGGTCAGTTTGCTGTTCGATTCCTGTAGCTCCTGGGTGCGAAGCGCCACCAGCGCCTCCAGCCGGCGCGCGCGCAGCGTCAGCGCCCGTACGCGCAAGCGGTACGCCGTCACCACCATCAGCATCACCAGCAGCACTGTGCCGGTACGGAACCACCACGTTTGCCAGAACGGCGGCGTAACGATGATCGGCAACACCAGCTCCTCGCTGCTCAAGCCCTTGTTGCTGGTGGCGCGCAGACGGAAGCGGTAGTTGCCGGGGTATAGGTTGGTGTAGGTCGCCAGGGGCTGGCTGGCGTCGGCCTGCATCCAGTCGTTGTCGAAGCCTTCCAGCATGTAGGCGTAGGTGTTGCGCTTGGGCGCGGCGTAATGCAGCGCGGCGAATTCCAGCGTCAGCACGGCGGCGTTCCACGGGATCGTCAGCGCGCGCGGGGCCGTCACCGCGCCGTCCAGCAGCACGCCTTCCGGCCGCCGGCCCAGACTGAGCGATTTGTCGTAGATGCGGATGTCGCTGATGGCCGCCTGCGGCGCGGTCGGCGCGCGCAGCGGCAACTCGGGATAGACGGCGGTAATGCCGGTGGTGCCGCCGAAATACAGCTTGCCGTCGCTGGCGCGCGCCGAAGAACTTTGATACAGGCCGTCGGTCAGGCCGTCGTCGGCGGAATAGTGGGTGAACTTGCCGCTGCTCGGGTCCAGCCGCGACAAGCCGCGCACGGTGCTGATCCACAGGAAGCCCGCCTGGTCGCTCTCGATCGATTCAATCAGGATGTCGCCCGGATCGCCTGGCGCGGTGTAGCGGTGAAAGCCGGGCAGGCCGTCGCGCCCCGGCGTCATGCGGTTCAAGCCGCGCGCGGTGCCGATCCAGATGGTGCCGTACAGGTCTTCGTAGATGCAGGTGATCTTGTCGCTGCTGATGCTGCGCGGCGCGGCCGGATCGTGGCGGAAGTGCTGGAAGCGGCCGTCGTCGCCCTGCATCATGTCGAGTCCCGCGCCGCGAAAAAAATCGCCGACCCAGACCCGTCCCTGCGCGTCCTCCAGCACCGCGCTGGCTTCGCTGACGGAGCGGCTGGCCGGATCGTCCTGGTCGTGCACGTAGCGCCGCACGCCGCCGCTGGCCGGGTCGTAGCGCATCAAGCTGGCGCCGGTGCCCAGCCACAGCACGCTGCCGCGTCCCGGCGCGATGGTGTTGACGAAGTTGTCGGCCGGCGTAGCGAAGCGCACCGAGGCGAACGGACCGCCGGGATGGTCCAAGCGGTTCAGGCCCTTGGAGGTGCCGACCCACAGCGGTCCGCCCGCTTGCTGGTACAGGCTGTAGACCGAATTGTGGTTCAAGGTGCCGGGCCGGTTGGCGTCAGCGGCGTAGCGTTGCACGATGCGCTTGGCGTTGGGATCGAACAGCACCAGGCCGTCGTCCACGCCCAGCCATACCTGGCCGTCCGGCGCCGCCGCCAGGCTGCGCACGAAATTACTGGACGGGAAACTGTCCGGTGCGATGTCACGCGGGATGATGCGTTCCAGCCCGTAGTTGCCCAGGTTGGCGCGCGAGACGCCGTTGGTGAACGAGCCAACCCATAGCGTGCCGTGGCGGTCCGCCATGGTGGTGTTGATGGCGTTGCTCGGCAGGCTGTGGGAATCCTCGGCGCGATGGTTATAAGCCTGCATCTGCCGCAGGTCGGAAGACCAGCGCAGCAAGCCCTCGGTGCGGGTGCTGATCCAGACATTGCCTTCGCGGTCGTCGTCGATGCCGTTGACGCGGCCCTTGATGCCGGGCAGGCGGCGCCGCTCCGACCACGGCGTACCGCTTTGCCATACCACCACGCCGGCGTCGGTGCCCAGCCAGAACCGGCCGGTGGCGTCATAATGCATCGCGCGGACGTCGTTCAGTTTAGGATCGGGCTGCGCCGCGCTGTCCAGCCGATAGTTGACGAAGCCGCGCGCGCCCGGTGCAAGGTAGCTGACGCCGCCGGGCCAGGTCGAAGCCCACAGGCCGCCGGCGGCGTCCAGCGCGACCGCGTTGACGTCGTTGTAGGGAAGGGCGTCGGCGCGCGCCGGGTCGGCCTGGTACATCAGGAACTGGCCGCTGGCGATGTCGAAGTGTTGCAGCCCGCCCCAGGTGCCGAGCCACAGGCCATGCGCGCCGTCGCCGATGATGCGGCGGACGATGCGGGCGTTGCGTTGTGTCGAATCGGGACGGAAGCGGATGAAGCTGTTGCTGGCCGGTTCGTAGCGCGCCAGGCCGTCGTCGGTGCCGATCCAGATACGTCCCTGCGCGTCGGCGTGCATCGTGGCGATGCGGCCGGCCGGCAGCGAGGCGGGATTGGCGGGATCGTTAAGATAGCGGACCGCGCGCCGGCCATCGAAACGAAACAGACCGCCCTCGATGGTGCCGACCCAGAGGTAGCCTTGCCGGTCCTGCAGCAGCGAAAGGATGGATTGACTGTCGGAACCCAGCGATTCGATCGATTCGAATGTCAGCGGCAGCCGGGCGGGGTCCGCCGCCCGGCATGGAGCGAGCAGGCTGACCAACAGGGAAACGCTAAGTATGAACTCCCGCAGTCGCATCATTTTTGAGAGATTTGGTGATAGTTCCGCTCTCCATGAATATGGGCGTTTCGTTACCGGGCGTCAATAAAATTCGCGTGCGCTGTGGCTAGCCTGCACAGTTGTTCAACGGTGGAAATCGACCTGGAAGCGTACCGGTCCGACCACATTGACTTCATGCTCGATCCTTGGCTCGACCACGCCGGGCAGTTCGGGCGTCAACAGCACTTCTTCCGTTGCCTGCGAGGCGTCGGTGATGCGGTACAGCAGGCTGCCTTCCAGAATGGTGATACGGGCCCATACTCCGGCGGCGGTGGTGTGGCTGCGCTGGAGCGCGGCCGGTACACTTTCTTCGGTGAAGACAGGTGTGCTCTTGTAGTGTGCGACTGTATCGGGAATGGTTTTCATGATGAAGCTCCTTGACGTTATGCGACCTTGACTTCGCCGAAAAAGCCGTATTGCAGACTGGCGCCGATGCGGCGGGCGACGATCTGGAATTCGGCGGCGTCGGCCGGCGCGAACAGGCGTACCGTGGTGGCTTCGAACAGCTGAAGCCAGCGCACGAAGTGTGCGGGCTGGATGCCGTTCAGCAGCATGTGCTTGCCGAAGACGTTGCCCTGGAAGCTGCGGCTACCCAGCATCACGGTCGACCAGAAATCGACCATGCGGTCCAGGTGCGGCGTCCAGTTGTCGCCGATGGCGGCGTTGAAGACCGGGGATAGTTCGGCATCCTTGCGGATGTCGACATAGAATTCGTGGACCAGCGTGGCGATCGACGTCGGGTTCAGTGGTAGATGGGACATGGTGGTTGTTCTGAAGTAGGTTGACGGCGTTGATGAGGGGGGCCAGGCGCCAACACCAGACGACGGCGATCGCGATCGAGGTGATGACCAGCGCGATGCCGGTGTTGATCTGGTCGTCCAGCAGGTAGGCGTTGCAGAGTTGTTGCGGCATGTTCTGGTACTGGATGCCGGCGATGGCCATCATCCAGCTGAAATTCCCGAGGAAAAACAGATGGACGATCCAGTTGGCGCGCTTCAGCGAGCCGGGTATCAGGGCGCCGAGCAGCAGCAGCGAGGCGAATTTCGCCGCTTCCAGCATCGGCGAGTTGATGCTCAGTTCCAGCGCGCGCGGGATCATCCAATAAGCGCTGACAAACAGCAGCGCGGTCAGGCCGGTGACGCCGTGCTGGTCGATCATGGCGGCGATGCTTTGCAGCCGCTGGTTGCGGCCGGCCAGCAGCCAGCCGGCGGCCACCAGCAGCGGCAGTTGCAGCAGCATGTGGCGCAGCATCGATGCCTCCAGCCAGTGGCGCGGCAGCGCCGCCAGCAGCAGGCAGGGCAGGCCGGCGGCGGCGAAGGCGGCGCGGCGCGGACTCATAGCCGCTCTCCGGACGCCGGCTCGTGCGCCATGGCGACAGCGTGCTCCAGCGCCTGCGCTGGATTGTCGAAATCGTCGATGCGCGCCAGGCGCCCCTGGCGGTCGATCAGGTGGAAGGCGGCGTTGTGCTGGAATTCGCCCATCGGCGCCGGTAGCACGACGATGCCGAAGGCGTCCAGCAGTGCCTTGCGTTCATCGGCGCGGTCGACACCGACCATGCGCCACAATGCCGGATCGGCGTGCTGCCGCTGCGCATAAGCGGCCAGCACCGGCACGGTGTCGCGAGGATCGAAGCTGATGCTGATCAGGCGCACCTGGTCTTGCAGCCCGCGCTTGCGGATCTCGTCCTGCATCTGCTGGTACTCGCTGCCCAGCACCGAGCAGACCGCGTTGCAGGTGCTATAGATGAAGGCGACGATGGCGACGCGGCCGTCGTCATGCAGCATGCCGGCCAGCGTGCCCGGTTCCGGCTGATGGATGGCGGTGGCCGGCAGCTCCATCGGCTGGCGGCTGATGGCGAGCCGGCGCCCATCCTCGGTCGACACCAGCTCGAAGCCCATCGTGCCCTGATACAGCGCCGCGATGCCGGCGGCGCAGACCATGGCTAGCGCCGCCAGTGTTGGCGCCAACGAGGGCGTCAACGAAGGCGTCAACGAGGGCGTCGACCTCTGCGCCGGCGTGCTACTGCTTGAATTTGCTGAGGTCTTCATCACCGTTCCAGGGATCCTTGCGATCCTTGCCCGCTTCACGTTCCGCCTTGACGATGTCGGCGGCGATCTTGCCGGCGCCGTTGCCGAAGCTGCTGCGCACGTAGCTCAGCACCGCCGCGATCTCGTCGTCGTTCAGTTTATCCTTAAACGCCGGCATCTGGCCGCTATAAGCGACCTCCTTGACGGTGAGCTTGCCGGTGATTCCGTGCAGTACGATATTGACCGGCAGCTTGGCCTCGGCCAGTGCCCATTCGGCGCCGGCCAGCGGCGGGAACACGCCAGGCAGTCCCGCGCCCGTAGCCTGGTGGCAGGCCACGCAATTTGCCGCATACACCTGCGCGCCGTCGGCGGCGCCACCCGCGCCGGCGCCGGCCGGCTTGCCTTCCAGCGTCGAGAGCGTGCGGTTGTCGCCCAGCTCAGGCGCGTCGTTGCGCTGAGTGGTCAGGATGTAGGCCACGCCCCAGGCGACCATCAATGCGACGACGGCCAGTACACTTTTCGGCACCGGGCGGTTCTTCTCGGTCGGGTCGGGATTTTCGCGCACCTGCGCGTCGTTCTTGAATTCGTCGTTCATGCCGGTTCTCTCTTATTTCTTCTTGGGCTCTACCGCTTCCAGTACCGGATAGGTATGGTCCAGCCCTTGCAGGTAGGTGACCAGGTCCAGCACCTCCTGGGTCGCGACGACGATTTTCCCGACCGGCTTGAAGCCCGGCGGAAGCGTCACCACCCGGTCGCCCGGATCGGCTTTCTCCTTGGCCTCGAACAGATACGGATACGACGGCATGATCGAACCGGGTGTATAGGCGCGCGGCTGGTACAAGTGCCCAAGGTGCCAATCCGCGCTGGGCTGGCGCGCGCCGATGTTGAACAGGTCCGGTCCGGTGCGCATGGTGCCCAGCAAATGCGGCTTGTCGTAGAAGTAGTCGGCCGCCACCGAGGCGCGGCCCCAGCCGCGCGTGTCGTCCGGCGCCTGCGCCTTGTCGCGCGGCTGCTGCGAGTGACAGTAGATGCAGCCGTTTTTGATGTAGACCTCGCGCCCGCGCAACTGCGCCGAAGTGTAGGCTTTGAGCCCGGGCGGCGGCGGCACCGCCTTCAGTTGTATGAAGGGCAGCACCACCAGGCCGGCGGTGGCCAGCGCCAGGGTCACCATGGCGCCGCTGAGCAGTTTAAGTTCGTCATGCATGATCAGGTTCCTGCGAGTTTGGTCAGTGGACTGGCGGCGGGTGTATGCAGCAGCGCCGCGCCGGTGCGCAACGGACCGTGGCGCAGCACCATGGCGGCGAAGTGGCCGGCGAACACCAGATGGCCCAGCGTCATGATGGCGCCGCCGACCGAACGGCTTTGCAGATACGGCATCGTCACCTTGACCGATTCCATGAACGGCTTGGTCGCATCGAGCATCAGCAGGCCTTGCAGCCAGCCGCCGATGGACAGCCCGATGAAGTAGATCGAGAAGCCCAGCACCACCAGCCAGAAGTGCGCGGCGATCAGGCTGGGGTAGGGCCATTCCCACGCCATCACGCGCGGCATCACGAAGTAGATGGCGCCGAACATCACCATGGTGAAGAAGCCGTACAGGCCGAGGTGCGCGTGCGCCACCGTGAAGTGAGTAAAGTGCGCCACCGTGCTGACGCTGCGCAGCGCCTCGATCGAACCTTGCAGCGAGCTGGCGGTGTACATCATCCCGCCCAGCACGATGAAACGCAGCGTCGGCGAATACAGCAGCTTGGAGAAGTAGCCGCGCATGGTCAGGTGCTGGTTCACCGAGAACGACAGCACCGGCACCACCATCATCACGCTCTGCACGATCGACAGCGTGATCAGCCAGGCCGGCACCGGACCGCCGACCAGGTGGTGGCCGCCGACCTGGCCGTAGAAGAAGGCCAGCGTCCAGAAGCCCAGCAGCGACAGGTTGTACGACTGTACCGGTCGGCCGATGATCTTCGGCAGGAAGTAGTAGACCGACGCCAGCGCCATCGGCGTGTAGAACAGGCCAAGCACGTTGTGGCCGAACCACCAGTTCATCGTGGCCTGCTCGACGCCGAAGTGCACCGCCGGCAGGTTTGCGATCAGGAACAGTATGGGGAACCAGAACAGCGCCGCGCCCATATACCATACAGAGACGTACAGGTGGTCGACCTTGCGCGCCTGCAGCGTGTACACCAGCGGCAGACCGATCATCGAACCGCCGACGATCAGCAGGATATCGACCTGCCAAGGGATCTCCAGCCACTCCATGCCGTCGTTGATGCCGGCGGCGATGCAGCCGACGCCGGCGATCAGGCCGGCGTTCCACAGCATGCAGCCGAGCACCGCGAAGCGGGCGCCGATCAGCGGCGTTTTCAACAGGCGCGGCAGCATCCACATGGCGATACCAAAGGCCGACATCGGCGCCCAGCCATAGGCGACGATGTTGAGGTGGATGGTGCGCAGGCGGCCGAAGGTCAGCCAGGCCTGGCTCACCAGCCAGTCCGGCTCGTGCAGCTTGATGGAGCTGGTCAGCCCGGCCAGCGAACCGACGATCAGCCACACCACCGCGCATGACAGGAAGACGAAGGAGACGAAGGCGGTCGACTTGTCGGCGTCGGTGCGCAAGGCCAGCTCGCGGGCCAGTTCAGCTTCCTGTTCGGCGGTCAGCGTGGCGTGGGTGTCGCTGGGAACCCGCTTGGCCAGGCCGGCCAGTTGCGCCGGGGTGGCGGACGGCTCTTCGCCGCGTCCGATTTCGCCCGGCGAAAAGATCAGCGTCGCGGCGGCCGAGGAGGTGTCGAACAGTCGCTTGCGCAAGGACCAGATGAAGATGAACAGGCCTGTTATCGACAGCACGAAGGAAGACAGAAGTATGGTGACTGTATCCATGATTTGGCTTTTTATTTAAAGATGTATTTTAAATGGTACATTAAAAATTGAATTGATTCAACAGGCATCGATGATAGGCGCGGCGTTTCCGCGTGAACACACCTCCTAAGAGGTATTGAGGGGTCAGCGCGCGGGGAGATTGCGGGCGATGGCGCGCAGCATCTGCTCGACGTCGATCGGCTTGGCGATGAAGTCGTTCATGCCGGAGGCGATGCATTGTTCGCGTTCGGACTCCATGACGCCGGCCGTCATCGCCAGCACCGGCAGCGACAATCGCAGCTCGGTGCGGATCCTGGCGGTGGCTTCAAAGCCGTCCATCTCCGGCATCTGCACGTCCATCAGCACCAGGTCATAGCGATCGGCGTCGGTGCGTAGCCGCTCCAGGGCGGCGGCGCCGTTGTCGACCGCGTCGATGCTGGCTCCGGCGTAGGTCAGCATGCTGCTGGCGACCAGCTGATTGACCGGGTTGTCCTCGACCAGCAAGATGCGCACCCCGTCGATGCGCTGGGTGCCGGCTTGGCCACCCGGTTCGATAGCCGCTTCGCCCGGCGCGGGCGCCTGGTCGGCGATGGAGGCGCCGCTGCGTGCCTGCTGCAGCGTGTCGTCGAGGCGTCCGGCGGTGACAGGCTTGAGCAGCACCGCGTGGGCGTTCTGGGCGCCGTCGGTATGCAGCAGCTTGCCCTGGCCGAAGGCGCTGACCATCAGGACCACCGGCACGGCGCCGATCGTAGCGGCCGCCGATTCGGCGCGGATCGCCTGCATCGTGGCCAGCCCGTTCATGCCCGGCATGTCCCAGTCGATCAGCACCGCGTCGTAGCGGGCGCCGGGGACGCGCAGCAAGGCCAGCGCCTGTTCACCGGAGTCGGCCTGTTCGCAGCTCCAGCCGCGCGCCTCGATGGTCTTGCATAGATAAGTGGCGCTGATGTGGTGATCGTCGACCACCAGCAGGTGCATGGCTTGTTGGGGCGCGACGGGATGAGCGTCCGCGCCGCGTCGCAACGGCACCGTCAGCGTGAACGCGCTGCCCGTGCCGGGTGTACTACGCACGTCGATTTCGCCGTCCATCAGCGCGGCGATGCGGCGCGAAATCGTCAATCCGAGCCCGGTGCCGCCGAAGCGGCGCGTCATCGAAGCGTCGGCCTGGGAGAAGGGGGCGAACAACTGCGCCAGCCGGTCGGGCGCGATGCCGATGCCGCTGTCGCGCACCGTGAAGCGCAGCGTGGCCGGCGCGGCGGCCAGTTCGACCAGCAGCGACACCTGCCCCTTTTCCGTGAATTTGATGGCGTTGCCGACCAGGTTGACCAGGATCTGCTGCAGGCGATGCCCGTCGCCTTCCAGCGTCTGCGGCACGTCCGGCTCGACGCCGATGGCCAGCTCCAGGTCCTTCTCGCCGGCGTTGACGGTCATGATCGCGGCCACCGCCTCCAGCACTGCGCCCAGCTGGAACGGCGCCGGATCCAGCTCCATGCGGCCGGCCTCGATCTTGGAGAAATCCAGCACGTCGTTGAGGATGCTGAGCAGCGAGGTGCCCGACGAACGTATCATCTCCAGGTAATTGTGCTGGTGCGGCGAGAGCGTGGTCTTGCTCAGCAGGTGCGTCATGCCCAGCACCGCGTTGAGCGGGGTGCGAATCTCATGGCTCATGTTGGCCACAAACTCGCTCTTGGCGCGGCTGGCCGCCTCCGCCTGGTCGCGGGCCACGATCAGCGAGCTTTCCGAGTCGCGCAGCGCACCCGTCATCTGCCGCGCCAGCGCGGTCGCGAAAGCCTGGCGCGCGGTCAGCGCCCGCACCACGCCGAAGAACAGCAGGCTGATGATCACCCCGGCCAGCAGCACGATCTGCGATTTCTGGCGGTCGATGGCGTTCTCGAAGGCGGGTTGCGAAGTGAAACGCAGCATCCACTGGTGATGCAGCAGAACCAGCGGCATCACGTGGCGATAGGGATTCGGATACTGGCGCAGGTCGGCGGGAGCGGGCGCGCTGGAAAATAGCAGCGCGGCGGGCGCCGTCTGCGCGCCGTCGAAGATTTCCAGCCGCACCGCATGGTCGGCTGGGCCGAGCAGGTCGGCCATCAATTCCTCGGCGCGGATCGGGGTGTAGGCGAAGCCCTGCAGCGCCGCCATCCTTTCCGCCGCATCGGCCTCCGGGCCAAGGCGCACTCCCTTGCGGTAGACCGGGAAGTACATCAGGAAACCGGGCTTGCCTTCGCCCTGTGCGTCCTGCACCAGCACCACCTTGTCCGATAGCGCCGGCGCGCCGGAATGTGCCGCCTTCAGCAGCGCGGCGCGGCGCACCGGCTCCGACATCATGTCGTAGCCGAAGGCGCGCAGGTTGCGGCCGGTGAAGGGCTCAAGATACGTCACCACGGCGGACATGCCGGGCCCCAGCGAGGGACCGGCGGACCAGATGCGGAAGTCCGGATGCCCCTGGGCGCGGATGCTGGCCTCGGCCTCGGCGCGCTGGTCTGCGCGCAGGAAGGCGCCGTAGCCGAGCCCCATCACCCCGGGGAAGTTGTTGGCCAGGTCCAGGCCTTCGGTGAAGTCGCGCCACTGTTCGCGGCTGGGCTCCTGCTGCGCCTTGAACAGCGCCTGCGCGCCGCGCAGGCCGGATTCGTACAGCGCCATGCGGCGCGCGATGCGCTTGGCGATGTCGTCGCATTCGGCGTCGAACTGCTCCTGTGCGCGCCGTTCCGCGCCCACCGCCAGCAAATGCCAGACCACCACCGTCAAGCCGACGCCAATCAGCAATGTGCCCCATTGCGCCGCGCTGGCGCCGAACGACTTGTCGCCCACGCGCTGGCGTTCATTGGCGTCGGCGCACAGCACCATGCCGATCAGGCTGCACAGCACGACGAAGCTCTCCAGCGAAATCAGCGCGTCGTTCAGCGTGCCGACCGCGAACGGGCCGTAACCGTTGATGGTGCCGATCACCGCGCCGCCGGTGGCCAGCATGCACACCGTGCTGGCGCCGCGCAGCCCATAGCGGTGCGAAGCCCAGGCCACGCACAGAACGAACAGGTAAGGCAGCCATCCCAGTCCGTCGTCGTAAGCATAGCGGCGGCCGAACACGGCGACAATCAGCGCCATCAGCACCAGCAGCGAGACGGAAATTTGCAGCGCGCCGCGCCAGTGCCACTTGGGCCGGCGCCGGACGCACCAGACGATGATGGCCGGCGCGACCAGCAGCACGCCGGCGATGTCGCCGACCCACCATGTCAGCGCGACGGTGCCGGCGGCCGATGCCGGCGCCAGGCCGCTGAGCACCAGCGTGGTGGAGCCGATGCCGGCGCTGACCAGGCACATGACCATCGCCACCAGCGCGAACTTATACACGTTTTGCAGTTGGCCCATCGGCTGGGCGACGTCGATGTAACGGCGGATCAGCCACACGCCGGACAACGCTTCCAGCGTATTGCCGCCCGCGATCAGGGTCGAGGAGGTCGCCACGATGCCGTTGAACTGCAGGCCGTTGTCGACGAAGGTGACGACGTTGGCGACCAAGGCTCCCAGGAAGATAGCCGGCCAGGCGCGGTAGCCCATCAAGAGGATGGCGGCGAAGGCGATGCCGGACGGCGGCCACACCGGCGTGGCGTTGGTATGCGCGAAGGCCAGCAGCAGGCTGGCGCGGGCGATCAGAGCGTAGCACAGCGACAGCAGCATCAGCGCGCGCATAGCGGTTTATCTGGGTTGTCAACGAGGAAACCACTATAACGTAAATATTGTCATAATGGGTTTGGCTTTCGGACGCGTAGCGGGTAATATTTTGACACCCTCTTAATAGCGAGTCCGCGCAGCCCATGGCGATATCGATGTCCTTGCCTTCCACCTTGAGATTCAGGCTAAGCAGCCTGGTGGTGGTGCTGGTGTTGGCGGCCACCGTGACCGTCACCGTAGTGGCGCTGATGTTGGCGGAACGCGACATGAAGGATGTTATCGGCGCCCAGCAGTACGCGCTGATCTCCGGCGCCGCCGCCCACATGGACGAGCACCTGGCCGCGAAAAAAGCCATGCTGGCGGCGCTGGCCGAATCGCTGCCGGCCGCCACGCTGCGCGACCCGGGGGCGCTGCGCGCTTATATCGAGGCGCGGCCGACCGCGCACGGCGAGTTCTCGTTCATCGAAATTTACAATCCCGAAGGCACGCTGACCAACGCCATCGGCGAGCCGATGCCGGCGCCGGGTTACAGCGAGGCCGGGCGCGCCTGGTTCGGGCAAACCCTGGCGGCGCGTCGGGGCGTGATCTCGGCGCCGTTCCTCAGCAAGATCAGCGCCGTGCCGACCGTGCTGATCTCCGCGCCGGTGATGGACGCCGAAGGCCGCGTGGCATTGGTGCTGGCCGGCGGCATCGACCTGCAGCGCTACGCGCCGTTCGCCTCGCTGAAGGCGTTCCGGCCCGGCAGCAGCGGCTTCACCTTCATCATGACCACCGGCGGCATCCTGCTCGACCATCCGGACAAGAAGCGCATCCTGCAGCACATCAACCAGCGCCCCGGCTACAACCGCGCCACGCAGATGGCGCTGGGCGGTTACGAGGGTTGGCTGGAGGCGGAAAACAAGGACAAGGTGATGGGCATCTATTCCTACCGGCGCCTGAAGCAGGCCGACTGGATCATCGCCGCGCGGTTCCCCAGCAACGAGGCGCTGTCGCCGCTGCGGCAGATGCGCTACGAGGCGGCCGCCGCCGCCACGGTGTTCGCCGGCCTGGCCGGGGTATTGTCGTGGGTCGGCATCGCCGGGCTGCTGCGTCCCTTGCAGCGGCTGCGCCGCAATGTGGTCGAGATCAAGGACAGCCGCGCCGGCATCCAGGTGTTGCAACTGCACCGCAAGGACGAAATCGGCGAGTTGAGCGGCGCCTTCTACCGGCTGATGGCCGAGCGCGAAGCGGCGCAGCAGCGCACCAGCGAGAGCGAGCGGCGCGCCCGCATCCTGGCCGACACGCTGCCGCTGCTGGTGGCCTACCTGGACCCGAACCTGCGCTACCTGTTCGCCAACGCCCATTACCGCACCCAATGGGGCATCGACCCCAAGGCGATGCTGGGCAAGACCGTCAGCGAGATGTTCGGACCGGCCGCCGACAGCTGGCTGCCGGATCTGCGCCAAGCCTTGTCCGGCAGCCGGCTGCATTATGAGCGCGAATTCGCCGGCGCCGACGGCGCCCAGCACTTCCTGGTCGACCTGGTGCCGGACATCGGTCGCGACGGCCAAGTGTTGGGGACGTATCTGATGGCGATGAATATCACCGACCGCAAGAACAGCGAGCAGCGCGCCGAGGCGGCCAGCCGCGCCAAGAGCGAGTTCGTGGCCAATATGAGCCACGAGATCCGCACGCCGATGAACGCGGTGCTCGGCGTGGCCTACCTGCTGGCCAACACCCCGCTCGATGAGGCACAGAAGGAGTACGTGGATATGATACGGTCATCAGGCAACGTCCTGTTGGGGATCCTGAACGACGTGCTGGATTTCTCCAAGATCGAAGCGGGCCGCATGGAACTGTCGCCGCTGACGTTCCGGCTGGGCGAGGTGCTGGACGCGATCTCCACCGTGATGACGCTGAATGCCGGCGCGCGCAACATCGGCCTGGCGATCGGCGCCGACGACGATGTGCCGCCGGTGCTGGTGGGCGACGCCATGCGCTTGCAGCAGATCCTGATCAACCTGGTGGGCAACGCCATCAAGTTCACCGAGGAGGGCGAGGTGTCGCTGCGCGTCAGCGTCGCCGCGCCGGTGGAGTCGGGACGGGTCGAGCTGCGCTTCGCCGTGCGCGACACCGGCATCGGCATGGACATGGAGCAGCAGAGCCGTTTGTTCTCGGCGTTCAACCAGGCCGACGCCTCGACCACGCGGCGCTTCGGCGGCACCGGTCTGGGTCTGGCGATTTGCCGCCGGCTGTCGGAACTGATGGGCGGCAGCATCTCGGCGCGCAGCATGCCCGGCGACGGCAGCGAGTTCGTGGTGACGCTGCCGTTCGCGCTGGCCGGCGCCGACGAGGCGCAATCCTTGCCGATGGCGGCGTGGCAGGGCGTGGCCGCGCCATTCCCGGCGGCGGCCCCGCCGGAACAGGCGCGCCCGCCCGAACCCGAGCCCTCCGCGGCCGAGACGCCGCCCCTGCAAGGATTGCGGCTGCTGCTGGTGGAAGATCATCCGTTGAACCAGATCGTCGCGCGCGGCATGCTGGAGCACGCGGGCGCCACGGTGGACGTGGCGGAAAACGGCCAGCTGGCGGTCGATCGGCTGCGCGCGCACGCGGGCGACTACGATATCGTGCTGATGGACGTGCAGATGCCGGTCATGGACGGCTTCGAGGCTACCCGCCTGATTCGCAACGAGCTGCGCCTGACATTGCCGATACTGGCGATGTCGGCCGGGGTGATGCAATCGGAGCAGGACGGCTGCATCGCGGCAGGGATGAACGACTTCATTCCGAAGCCGGTCGATATCGAACAAATGCTGGACATCATTTCGCGCCACCGGGACGCGCTTCGCGCCGCCTGACCGCGTTTCGTCGCAGCGCCCACGCTTGCGCCGCAGGCCCGGATACAGTGAGCTCACACCTCACTCACCGGAGCAGAATATGTCCAAGTTGATTGCCGCAGCACTCATCGCCGCCGCCCTGTCGCCGGCCGGCGCCGCCGAACTCACCATCGCCATCGACGGCGTCTCCAGCGCCGAAGGCCAGATCCTGGTCGCGCTGTACGACAGCGCCGACAGCTTCCGAGGGAAGCCGCTGCGCGCGCAGTCGGCGCCGGCGACGGCCGGCGCCATGCAGCTGCGGATCAAGGACCTGCCGCCGGGCGATTACGCCTTCGCGGTCTATCATGACGCCAACGGCAACGGCAAGCTGGATCGCAACCTGCTCGGCATGCCGAGCGAGGACTACGCCTTCAGCAACAACGCGGCCGGCAAGCGCGGACCTCCCGAGTTCGAACAGGCGCGCTTCGCGCTGCCCCCCGGCGGCGCCACCAACGCCGTCAACCTGCGTTGAGGGGAGCGAGCATGAGCAGCCGTCGTCAATTCATCAGTCTCGCCGCGCTTGGCCTGGTCTCCGCTCCGGCGCTGGCCGACAGCGAGACGCAACGCCGCTTTCACGCCGCGCTGGAGCGCGATCCGCGTTTGTCCGTGTATGCCGACACCGTGGGCGAACTTTCGGGCGAGGCCGCGATAGGCGGCAGCCTGCCGTCGGATCTAAACGGTGTCTTCTATCGCAACGGGCCGGGCCGCTTCGAACTGGGCGGCGAACGCTATCACCACTGGTTCGACGGCGACGGCTTTGCGCAGCGCTGGCATATCGCCGGCGGCAAGGTGTCGCATCGCGGCCGTTTCGTCGCCACGCAAAAATTCACCGAGGAGAGCAGGGCGGGGCAATTCCTGTTCCCCGCCTTCGGCACGGCGATCAACCGCAGGGGCGTCAAGAGCAACGACAGCGTCAACACCGCCAACACCAATCTGCTGCCGTTCAACGGCGCGGTGTACGCGCTGTGGGAGGGCGGTTCGGCGACCGAGCTCGATCCGGTAACGCTGGCCACGCGCGGCGTCAAGGCCTGGCGGCCGGATTTGAAGGCGATGCCGTTTTCGGCGCATCCCAAGTTGGACCCGGATGGCGGCCTTTGGAACTTCGGCAACGCGCCGGGCGGCGACCAGTTGGCGATTTATCGCCTGAACGCCGCCGGCGAAGTCACGCGCATGGCGATGGTCCCGGTGCCGCAACTGAACATGGTGCACGACTTCGTCGTCAGCGCGCGGCATCTGATTTTCCTGCTGCCGCCTTACGACATGCAGCCCGGCGCCGGCAGCCTGGCCGAAAGCATGCGCTGGGCCGGCGGCGACCGTCCGCTGCGGGCGGTGGTGATCGCCAAGGATACGCTGGCGCTGCGCCAGGTGTTCGAATTGCCGGCGCGCTCCGTGTTCCATCTTGGGAACGCATTCGAAGACGGCGCCTGCACAAGGCTGGACGCGGTGCTGCACGAAGGCGATGTGCTGCCCGATCCCGGCTTGCCAATGCATGGCGAGATGCGCGGACTGCGTGAAAACCGGAGCAATACAGTACAGATCACGCTGGATTACGCGACCGGTACAGCGCGCGAGGCGCGGCTGTTCGGCGTCAGCGAATTTCCCCGCGTCGCGCCACAGGTGGTGTCGGCCCGCCACCGCAAGCTGGTGGTGCTGGGTGCGGCGGGAGGCACCGATCTGATCCTCAGCACGGTGAACCTGATCGATACCGACAGCGGCAAGGCCGACAGTTACAGCTTCGGTCCTGGCTGGCAGGTCGAGGAGCATGTACTGGTGCCGCGACGCGGCGCGCGTTCGGAAGCCGATGGCTACCTGGTTGGCGCGGCGCAGGACACCAGGCGCGGCCAGACCGTGCTGACGGTGTTCGATGCGCACAACATCGCCGCCGGCCCGAGAGCGCTGGCGCGACTATCTTATCGCGCGCCGGTTTGCTTTCATGGTAACTTTCTGGCGGCATGAACAAAATAGGCAGGCGCATGACTCAAGACTGTAAAACCCCGCCGTTGGCGCACCCGCTGGAGCTGATTCCGCTGTTCCGCCGCTGGCCCACCTCGCGGCGGCGCAACCTGCTATACACCGTGATCTGGAGCAGCGGCATGGGCGTGGTGCTGACCGCCGTCGAAATGCTGCTGTTCCGCCGCGACGGCACGGTGGTGGAACACCTGCTGCCGATGCTGCTGATGTCCAATCTGATCGGCGCGATGATCCACGCCGGCTCCGTGGCGTCGAACCGGGTGCTGCACGGCTGGCCGCGCCGCGCCAGTGGTTTGCCCCGGCTGATGTTCAGCATGGTCTTGATGGCGTTCAGCGTGTTGTTCGGCGTCGGCGTCGGCAATCTGTTGTGGAGCGGCGTGGATCCGATCAAGCTGCTGTCGAATCGCGGTGTGCTGGTGGAATGCCTGACCATCGCGGCGGGCGTCGCGGTGTTGCTTTATATGGTGCGCAGCGCCGCCGAGCGCCGCAACGCCCGCGCGCTGGAAGAGGCGCGGCAGAAGGAATTCGCCGCATCCAGCGCGCGCTTGCTGGCCGAGGCGCGCTTGAAAGCCTTGCAGGCGCAAATCGAGCCGCACTTCCTCTACAACACGCTGGCCAATGTGGTGAGTCTGATCGGACCGGAGCCGGGGCAGGCGCAGCACATGCTTGAGCGCTTTATCGACTATCTTCGCGCCAGCCTGGCGGCCAGCCGCAGCGAGCAAGCGACGCTCGGGTCGGAAACGAAGCTGATCGCGGCCTATCTCGATGTGCTGGCGGTGCGCATGGGCGAGCGCCTGCGCTACCGCATCGACGTGCCGGACGAGTTGCGCCGGTTCGGCATCGCGCCGATGCTGCTGCAGCCGTTGGTGGAGAATGCGATCGCGCACGGCCTGGATCCGAAAGTGGAGGGCGGAGAGATCATCGTCAGCGCGCGGGCCGAAGGTGCGCACCTGTGCGTGCAGGTCAGCGATACCGGCGCGGGCCTGAACGAGTCGGCGCCGGCCAAACCCGGCGGCGGCGTCGGGCTGAGTAATCTGCGCGAGCGCCTGGGTAGTTTGTATGCGGGCCAGGCTCGGGTAGAATTATTGGAAAATCAACCTTGCGGCATGACGGTTCGCCTGATGCTGCCTTTGAACGCGAGTCCGACATCAATACCATCCGCGCCCTGATCGCAGACGACGAAGCCCATCTGCGCGATTACCTGGAAAGCCAACTGAAGACGGTCTGGCCGGAATTGCGCGTGGTCGCCCATGCCGCCAACGGCCTGGAGGCGCTGCGCCTGATCGACGAGGAAGCGCCGGATGTGGCCTTCCTCGATATCCGCATGCCCGGCCTGACCGGGCTGGATGTGGCGGCGCGCCTTGCCTCCGGACCCAAGCCGCCGCTGATCGTGTTCGTTACGGCCTATGACCAATATGCGGTCGAGGCCTTCGAGCAATCCGCGGTGGACTACCTGCTCAAGCCGGCGAGTCTGGAGCGTTTGGAAAAGACGGTCGCCAAGCTGAAGACCAGGACCACTGCGGCGCCGGCTGCGAGCTTGCAGGCCTTGCTGGCGCAACTGGCGGTGGCGACGCCCGCGCCCGTGCCGGCCGCCGCGCCGCTGCAGTGGATCCGCGCCGCGCAGGGCGACCAGACCCGCCTGATATCGATCGACGAAGTGATCTACTTCCAAAGCAACGACAAGTACACCAGCGTGTTCCTGGCGGATGGGGAGAGCTTGATACGCACGCCCTTGAGCAAGCTGCGCGAGCAGCTGGACGAGCAGAAGTTCTGGCAGATACACCGCAGCGTGATCGTCGCGGCGCGTCATGTGGCGGGCACGCGTCAGGACTTTCGTGGCCGTTTGATGGTGCAGCTCAAGGGCCGACCAGAACAGCTGGTGGTCAGCCGTAATTACGTGGATTTGTTCCGGCAGATGTAGCGGCCCCCATGCCGGCGGGCCGACAAGCAACTATTTGACGACCACCGGCTTGACCTTGGAGGCCGCTTCCTTGGCGCGGGCGCGCGCGGTGTCGACATCGTCGGCGGTGGCAAGTGCCACGCCCATACGGCGGCGCGCGAACGACTCCGGTTTGCCGAACAAGCGGATGTCGCTGCCGGGCACGCGCAGCGCTTCGGCCACGCCTTCAAAGGCGATGCCGTGCGCTTCATGCTGGCCGTAGATGACCGCCGATGCGCCGGGCGTCTTCAGGGCGACATTGACCGGCAGGCCGAGAATGGCCTTGGCGTGCAGTTCGAACTCGCTCTGCACCTGGGTCGCCATCGTCACCATCCCGGTGTCGTGCGGGCGCGGGCTGACTTCCGAGAACCAGACCATATCGTTCTTGACGAACAGCTCGACGCCGAACAGGCCCAGACCACCCAGGTCGCCGGTGACTTTGCCCGCGATATCGCGCGCGCGTTCCAGCGCCAACGGATCCATGCGGCACGGCTGCCACGATTCGACGTAGTCGCCTTGCACCTGTACGTGGCCGATCGGATCGCAGAACTGCGTCACCACCTGGCCGTCGGCGCCGATCGAGCGCACCGTCAGCAACGTGATTTCGTAGTCGAAATCGATGAAGCCCTCGACGATGACGCGACCAGAATCGACGCGGCTGCCGGCGGCCGCATAATCCCACGCGGCCTTGACTTCGGCGGCGCTGTCGATCTTGGACTGGCCCTTGCCCGACGAGGACATGACAGGCTTGATCACGCAAGGGAAGCCGATGGCGGCGGTGGCCGCCTCCAGTTCCGCCAGGCTGCTGGCGAAGCGGTACGGCGACGTCGCCAGGCCGAGCGTCTCGGCGGCCAGGCAACGGATGCCTTCGCGGTTCATGGTCAGCTGGGTGGCGCGGGCGGTCGGAATGCAGGTGATCTTGCCGGCCTTTTCCAGTTCGGCCAGCGTGTCGGTGGCGATGGCTTCGATCTCCGGCACCACCAGATCCGGCTGTTCCTGCTCGATCAATGCCGCCAGCGCGGCGCCGTCGGTCATGTTGATGACGTGCGAGCGGTGCGCGACCTGATGACCCGGCGCGTTCGGATAGCGGTCGACGGCGATCACTTCCACGCCGAGACGCTGCAACGAGATGATGACTTCCTTGCCCAATTCGCCGGAGCCGAGCAGCATGACTTTGGTGGCGCTTGGAGACAGCGGGGTGCCGAGGGTGCGTGGAGTGTTCATGGATGGGTTGAAAAGAGAAGTGGAGAAGTCCGTCAGAAGGAATAGACCAGCGTCACCGACGTCTGCGTGTCGGTGTTCTTTTTATCTTCAGGGACGTTGGTGTCGTTACGTACGCTGAAGGCGGCCTTCATCTGCATGGTGCTGTTGATCTTGGTGCGCAGCGCCGTTTCCGCCAGCGAGTGGGTGTTCGAGGTGCCGCGTTCGACGCTGAGGTTCTGGCTGAACTGCGCGTTGTCGCTCAGTTTCCATTTCAGGTTGGCCGCGCCGCGCACGATCAGGCCGTTCTCGATCTCGCCGGTGGAGTTGGCCCCGCGGAAGTAGCCCGGACCGATTTCCACGTCCAGCGTATGGGTGTCCGACTGGTAGGTCTGGGTGCCGTAACCGACGCCGATGGTGGAGTAGCGGGTGTAGGCGCCGAATCTGTCGTCGACGTGCGTGGCCAACGCGAACAGTTTGTCGTGATCCTGGAGCAGCTTGTATGCGGTCTTGGCGGACAGCGAATAGCGCTGCGCGGAACGCTCGCGCACTTTTTCCCCGTCGTCGTTGGTGACCTGTTCGTCCTTGAAGTAGCCGGCCAGGATGTATTCGTTGCTGAAGTCCGGCAGTTCCTGCCGGGAGTCGATCTTGCCGGTGACGGAAGTACCGACGGTATTGCCCGAGGTGGAGATGGCGCCCAATTCGGCGGAGGTGTTCCAGCCTTGCTTGGTGTTGTCGATGGAGTCGGCGCAGGCGTAGCCGTGGGCCAGAGCCAGCGCGAGGGCTGGGATGGTGAAGATGGATTTCATAGGCATGGATGGCGATGCCGCGTAACGGCATCGCGAGATCGCGATACGGAACAAGGCGATATTGTAACCGACGACGCACCAAACCGGCGCACGCCCGGATTTTCGGCTGCGTGTGGGCGCGCACAGAAAACGCCGCGAGTCCGGAGGATGATGGCTACATTGTCAAAGGGGCACCATCATGAACATCACTTTTAAAAACACCAGGCTGTTGCTCTGCACCGCTTTGCTCGCCATCAGCACCTGCGCCGGCGCGACCGTAAATCGCTGCGTCGATCAAAATGGCGAGCTGCTGTTGACCGATGCCCCTTGTCCCCAAGATAGCCGCCTGGTCGATCCGACCGTCAGCGACAGTCCTGCGGCCGGCGTCATCATCAACACCGGCGTCGAACGGATCGCACCCGGCGCGCGCCAGCCAGCGGTGCAGGCGCCGCGCAGCCGTTGGGCCGATCTGCCGCGTCCTTTGCAGCGCAAGGCCATCAGCGTCGATGCCGGCACGTTGCAAACCGCGCGAATGAATTTGCAGATGCAGGACGAAATGCACAAGCAACGCCGCCTCGCTAGCACCCGTTGATATAGCCCGCCAGCGCGTCGCCCAGTGCGGCGTAGACGGCGGCGCAGGCTGGATTGCCGCGCAGGTTTTCGTGCATGGCGAGCCAGGTATCCAACGAGATGGTCAGCAGGTCGGGCGCCACCCGCACAAGTCGCGCATCGCGCTGCGCCAGTCGCACCTGGCAGATGCCGATACCCAGACCGGCGCGGATTGAGGCCAGATGTAACAGGTCGCTGTCGCTCCGCAGCGCGTAGGTCCCGCCGGAAAGGCCGGCCATCAACGGTTGCAGTTTGCGGGTGAAGGCGGTCTGGCGGTCGATGCCGATCAGCGCATGACTCCCCAGTTCTTCCCATGTGCGCGGCGTGCCGTGCCGTTCCAGATAATCCCTCCTCGCGTGAAATCCAAGATCGATATTGCCGACACGGCGTGCTACCAGCACGTCCTGCTCCGGCCGCTGCATGCGCACGGCGATGTCGGCGTCGCGCCGCAATAAATTTTCTATGCGGTTGGAGACATCCAGCTCGATCGTGATGCCGGGATGTTTGGCGCGCAGTTGAACCAGCATCGCCGGCAGTACCTCGACGCTGACGACTTCACTGGCGGTTATCCGGACCGTGCCCTGTATCTCTGCGTTTTCGCCACGTCCTATGCCGGACGCGGCGCGCAGTAGCGCCGTCGAGGCGGAAGCCAGGGCCTCCGCATGCCCTTGCAGCGCGCAGCCGGCGTCGGTTGCGATAAAGCCCGATTGCGATCGTGTGAACAGCGACAGACCAAGCGACTGTTCCAGCGCGTCGATGTGGCGGCCGACGGTCGGCTGCGTCAGGCCCAACGTCCGCGCGGCGCCCGACAGCGAGCCTTCGCGCAGTACGGCGAGGAAGGACCGGTACAGATCCCAGTTCGGTTCAGTAGAGTTCATGCAAAATTGTATAGGGACTATACCGGTTTAGGTAATTTTCTTTTAGGTCAGGTGAAGCGACACTGTCTGCATCGAAACGGAGAAGGAGTACGACATGAAGCAGGCATTGGTTCTGGGAGCGACCGGCGGTATAGGCGGCGAGGTGGCGCGCTTGCTGGTGGCGCGCGGTTGGACGGTGAAGGCGCTGCATCGCTCGCCGGAGAAGGTGGCGCGGCACGGCGACGGTGTGCAGTGGCTGTCGGGCGATGCGATGCAGCGCGACGATGTGGTGGAGGCGGCGCAGGGTGTGCAGTTGATCGTCCATGCCGTCAATCCGCCGGGTTACCGCAACTGGCGCACCCTGGTGCTGCCGATGCTGGACAACACAGTGGCCGCCGCCCGTGCCAGCGGCGCCCGCATCCTGTTACCGGGGACCGTCTACAACTATGGGCAGGACGCTTTTCCACATCTGCGCGAAGACTCGCCGCAGCGTCCGGAAACGCGCAAGGGCGCGATCCGCGTCGAGCTGGAGGCGCGGTTGAAGGCGGCGGCTGGCGAGGGCGTGCGGTCGTTGATCGTGCGTGCGGGTGATTTCTTCGGTCCGAAGGCTGGCAACAACTGGTTCGCGCAAGGACTGGTCAAGCCGGGCGCGCCGGTCGGCTCGATCAGCAATCCGTCCACGCCAGGTGTCGGCCACCAATGGGCCTATCTTCCGGATGTCGCTGAAACCATGCTGCGATTGGTCGAGCGTGGCGATGCGCTGCCGGCGTTCGCCTGTTATCACATGGATGGACACTGGGATGAGGATGGCCTGCGGATGGCCGCCTCCATCGCGCGCGCCGCCGGCAGGCCGGGGCTGAAGTCGCGTGCCTTCCCATGGGGCTGACGACATTGGCAGCGCCATTCGTCCCGGTGTTCCGCGAGCTGCGCGAGATGCGCTATCTGTGGCGCCATCCGATCCGCATGTCGAACGCGCATCTGCTGGCGACACTGGGCAGCGAACCGCACACGCCCTTGGACGAGGCGGTCCGCCGCACGCTGGAAGGCTTGGGCTGCTTGCCCCAAGCCTGATTACAGGCGTGGCTCGCCGGTGCTGCTGTTGACCGCGATCGACGACGCCGGCGGAGTGCTCATCTGAACGCGATGTTCCTGGCCGCGATAGTTGTAGGTCACGTCCCAGTATTCCGGTTTCGGATTGCTGACGTTTTCGCAGCGGCGCACATCGCGCGTCGAGGTGCTGTTGTTGTTGGCGACATTGTTGCCGACCACCGCGCCAGCGACCGCGCCGCCTGCGGTAGCGATGTCGCGGCCCGAGCCGCCGCCGACCTGGTGACCCAGGATGCCGCCGATCAGGGCGCCGGCGATCACGCCGCCCGCGCTGGTGCCGCGCGACGGTTCATTGACCTGTTGGCGCTCGACCCAGCAACGCTGCTCGGGTGAACCGACCACCGCGCGCACCGAGGTGACAGGCACCTGGACGATACGCTCGGCCGGACGGCGGCGGTAGTCGTAGGTCGCTTGCGGCATCGGCGCCGGCGCTTCGTTGTCATAGCGGTCGCGCATCTTGACCGGACGTACCGAAGAAATCTGATTGTTCAGGCCCATGCCCTGCAGCGTTTCGTAGCTGCCTTTGCGCAGCACGGTGCAATGGCCGCGGAAGTTGGCGTCTTCGCAGACTTCCCACTGGCCGCGATCCACCACCACCGACGAAGCACGGTCGTTGAAGCCGTTGCGCGAAAAATCGCGCACTTGCTGTTTGGCGGTGAAGGCGCGACCGCGCCAGCCGTCGCCTTCGTAGAAGGTGATCTGCGCAAAAGCTTGCGAGGTCAGGCCCAGCGCGGCGGCTGCTACAGCGATCTTGAGTGTGTTATTCATTTTCATCTCCCATGTGTTGATGATGCTGAGCATGGGGTGTTTCTACGTTCCTATCTGTACGCAGGCGCACATAGTCAGGGCTCGACCGAATGGGCGCGCTTCAGGCAGCGCAATACGAAGGTGGACCGGCTGTGGCGCAGGCCCGGTAGTTTATATAGCTTACGCCGCAGGAATTCCTCGTAGCCGGCCGTTCCGGCCACCGCAACCTTGATCAGGTAATCGTATTCGCCGGTCAGCAGATAAGCTTCCATCACTTCCGGCAGCTCGGCCAGCGCCTGGCCGAATTTCTCGAAGATGTCGTCGTCGTGGCGGTCCAGCGTGACCTCGATGATGACGGTGTCCGGATACCCCAGCGCCTGTTGGCTGAGCAGGGCGGTATAACCCTCGATCATGCCGCCGTCCTCCAGCGCCCGGACGCGGTTCCAGCACGGCGTGGTGGATAGCCCGACTTTCTCTGCCAGCTTGGTGTTGCTCATGCGCCCGTCGGCGCGCAGTTCGCGCAGAATGCGGCGGTCGATTTCGTCGATTTCCACGTTGGCGGATCCTCATAAGATGAATATCCCTGGAATTCTATCTTATGAAGGACGATCTCCTGCCCATAGCGCCAAACAAAGCAAATTCAGGAAGCCTATTTTCCGGGTTTCTGGCTATTCTAGTTGCATGAATACCACACAAAAAAGCTACCGCTTCTGTATCGAACCCGACGATCCGATCGCCACGCTGGAGGCGGTATTGGCCATTGTGCGGCGTTTGGGGATTGAATTGCGCGGCATGCGCACCAGCTCCTGTCCGCAGGGACTGGATGTGCAGCTGCGGCTGGCGGCGCCGGAGGAGGATCCGCTGACGCTGTGTCGCATGCGGCTGCACAACGTGGTCGGCATCCTGGCGATACGCGAGATGCCGACGCTGGTCGCCGTGCCGCGACGGGTCGCGGTCAGCCGCTGACGTAGGCGTACTTGATCAGGAAGACGACCGCGATCACCCACACCACCGGCTTGACCTGACGCGCCTGGCCGGTCAACAGTTTCAGGCCGGCGTAGGTGATGAAGCCGAAGGCGATGCCATGCGCGATCGAGTAGGTGAACGGGATCACCAGCGCGGTGATCGCGGCCGGCACGCTCTCGGTGGTGTCGCTCCAATCGACATCGACCAGGTCGCGCAGCATCAGGCAGGCGACGAACAGCAGCGCCGGCGCGGTGGCGTAGGCCGGCACCACGCCGGCGATCGGCGCGAAGAACAGCGCGGCCAGGAACAGCAGCCCGACCACCACCGCTGTCAGACCGGTGCGGCCGCCGGCCTGCACGCCGGCCGCGCTTTCGAGATAGGCGGTGGTGCTCGACGTGCCCAGCGCCGAACCGGCGACGATGGCGCAGCTGTCGGCCAGCAGCGCCTTGTTCAGCCGCTCCATTTTCCCGTTGACCAGCAGCCCGGCGCGGCTGGCCACGCCCATCAGCGTGCCGGTGGCGTCGAACAGCTCGACCAGGAAGAACACCAGCACCACATTGAATAAGCCCATCGACAGCGCACCGGGGATATTGAAGTGGAACAGCGTCGGCGCGATCGACGGCGGCATCGACATGAAGCCGTGGAAGGTGTTCCCGCCGAAGAAAAAGCTCAACACCGTGACCGCGACGATCCCGATCAGCAGCGCGCCCGGCACTTTCAGCCGGTCCAGCGTGACGATCAGCAGAAAGCCGAAGATGGCCATGATGGTGTGCGGATTGTGCACGTCGCCGACGCGCACCAGCGTCTCCGGATTGGCCACCACCAGGCCGGCGCTCTTCATCGCGATCAGCGCCAGGAACAGGCCCAGGCCGACCGTGATGGCGACCCGCAGCGAGTGCGGAATCCCGTTGACGATGTACTCGCGCACCTTGAACAGGCTGACGAGAATGAACAGGCAACCCGAGATAAACACCGCGCCCAGTGCCGATTGCCACGGCACGCCCATGCCCAACACCACGGCATAAGCGAAATAGGCGTTCAAACCCATGCCGGGCGCCATGCCGATCGGGTAGTTGGCGTACAGGCCCATGATGAAGGTGCCCAGCGCGGCGGCCAGGCAGGTCGCGACGAACACGGCGTCCTTGGGCACGCCGGCGTCGCCGAGGATGGAGGGGTTGACGAAGATGATATAGGCCATCGTCAGGAAGGTGGTGACGCCGGCCACCAGCTCGGTGCGGACGTTGCTGCCGTGCTCCTTGAGCTCGAAATATTGTTCCAGCGACGGCATGCGTGTTTCCCCTTCCAAGTGCGTTGAGGGCGAAGAATAGCATGGATGAGGCGACAGACTTATGCTGTTAAAAGCACAAAAAGATGTGATAATGCAAAATATGTTGTCATGAATAGTAGTCCTCAATCGCCAAGGCAAGCACATGGAACTCCATCCGATACAAGAGGGCCGCACCACGGTGCTGAGCCCCACGGGCCGCATCGATCACACCCACGCCGACGCCTTCAAGCTGGCGCTCGATCCGCATCTGGCCATGTGCACCAGGGACGGCGCGCCGCTGGTGCTGGATTTCAGCGGCGTCGATTACATCAGCAGCATCGGTCTGCGCGCGCTGATGGTGGCGATCAAGCAGGTCAAGCCGCAGGGCGGGCGCATGGTGCTGGCTGCGTTGCAGCCGCTGGTGCTGGAGGTGTTCACCATTAGCCGCTTCGACATGTTGTTCGAGATTTTCCCGGACCGCGCGGCGGCGCTGGCGGCCGTGGGCGGCGCGGCATGAAGGCGCGCATCTGGGGCGCGCGCGGCTCGCTGCCGGTGGCCTTGAACCACAAGCAGATCCGCGCCAAGCTGGTGACGGCGCTGGAAGGCGCCATCGGCCGCAACCTGGACACGCCGGAGAAGGTCGCGTCGTATATCGACGACGAGCTGGGTTTCGAAACCAGCGGCACCTACGGCGGCAATTCCAGTTGCGTCGAGGTGGAGGTGTGGGATCAGGCCACCACCACGGAACACATCATCTTCGACCTGGGTTCCGGCGTGCGCGCACTGGCCGGCGCCAAGCTGGCGCGCTACGGTCCCGCCAAGCCGCAGACCTACCATGTGTTCATGTCGCACCTGCACTGGGACCATATCATGGGCTTCCCATTCTTCACGCCGGCTTATATACCGGGCAACCGCATCGTCATCTACGGCTGCCACAAGGAGCTGGAGACCGCGTTCCGGCGCCAGCAGGAGCCGATCAGCTTTCCGGTCGGCTTCCACCAGTTGGGCGCGACCATCGAGTTCGTGCAAATGGAACCTGGCGTGCCGCTGCGACTGCGCGACGTGACGGTGACCGCCAAGCTGCAACTGCACGCGGGCGACTCCTACGGCTACCGGCTGGAACACGAGGGCAAGATCATGGTCTACAGTACCGACTCGGAGCACAAGCTCGATAACGCGCCCGAGCGGTTGGCCTTTGTCGAATTCTTCCGCGACGCCGACCTGGTGATCTTCGACGCCATGTATTCGTTGGCCGATTCGATCTCGGTCAAGGCCGACTGGGGACATTCGAGCAACGTGGTCGGCGTCGAGCTGTGCCAGCTGGCCGGGGTGCAAAAGCTTTGCCTGTTCCACCACGAGCCGATCTACGACGATGCGCAGATCTCCCGCGTGCTGGCCGAGACGCGCCGCTACGCCGAGATCACCGGCGAGGCGCCGCTGGACATCGTCTCCGCCTACGACGGCATGGAACTGGTCCTGTAAGCGCCTCCATGCCGCGCCGCTTGCTCCTTCGAATATCGGATGGCGTGCGCGCCGGCCAGGGCAGGCCGCTCGCGCTGCCTTTGGCGGTCGTGCTGGCGCTGGCGTTGGGCTTGTGGCCGGACGTCGACGGTCCGCTGCCGGCCGCGCGCCTCGCCCTGTTCGACGCCTATCAGACGCATCTGCCGCGTGAACGTCTTTCCGCGCCGGTGCAGATCATCGCCATCGACGAAGCGGCGCTGAAGGAATACGGCCAGTGGCCGTGGCCGCGCGTCCGCCTGACGGAGCTGGTCGCCCGCGTCGCGGCGCAGCGGCCGCTGGCGATCGGGTTGGATATCCTGATGCCGGAAGCGGACAACACGTCGCCGGAAGCGCTTGCGGCGCGCATGCTGCCCGGCCGGGTGCGCGACGAGCTGTCGCAGCTGACGCCCTACGACCAATTGCTGGCGGCGCAATTGCGCGCCGCGCCGGTGGTGCTGGGCGTGGCCGGCTTCGAAGCGCCGACGCCCGGCGCCAGCGATGCCTTGCGCCTGTGGCCGATCCGTCTGCACGGTGCTACTGCTGGTGCCGGTGCTGGTGCTGCGGCGGCGGCGGCGTTGCCGGTCATACGTTTTCTGCAGGCGATGTCCAGCCTGCCGTCGTTACAGGCCGCCGCGCAGGGGCAGGGCTTGTTGTCGGTGCGCTTGGAAAAAGGCGTGGTGCGGCGGGTGCCGCTGGTGGGCGCGGTCGGCGGTGCGCTGGCGCCGTCGATGTCGATGGAGCTGCTGCGCGTCGCCACCGGCGGCGCCGCGCTGGAGATCGACGCGGACGCCGACGGCGTGCGCAGCGTGTCGGTTGGCGATTTGCGCGTGCCGACGCAGCCCGACGGCGCGGTATGGGTCAACTTTTCGGCGCCGGCGATGGACCGCTATATCTCTGCGCTGGATCTGATGCGGGGCGGGATCGATCCAGCGGCGCTGCAGAACAGGATCGTCATCGTGGCGCTGACCGGGCTTGGACTCAGCGACTTCAAGACCAACGCGCGCGGCGACTTGATGCCCGGCGTGGACACGCACGCGCAGTTGATCGAGAGCTTCTTCGACGGCGCGTTCCTGCAGCGGCCGGCGTGGATGCGCTGGGCCGAGGTGCTGGCGCTCCTTGTTCTCTGCCTGCCCGCGGCGTGGCTGTTGCCCCGGCTGCGATTGCGCGTCGGCGTACCGGTGGCGGTGGCGGCCGGCGCGGCATTGTTCTGCGTCGGCGGCTTGCTGTTCGCGCGCTCCGGGCTGCTGTTCGATGCGGCCGGGGTGGCGATCGGCTATGTGGTGGTCTGTCTCAGCCTGTTGAGCGGCATGCTGGCGGCGGCGGTGCGCGAGCGTCAGCAAAGCGAACGTGCCTTGCAGATGGCGCGGGTGGCCGCCGCCAAGACCGCCGGTGAACTGGACGCGGCGCGGCGCATCCAGATGGCGACGCTGCCGCAGCCGGAGACCGCGTTCCCCGGCGAGCGACGCTTCGCGGTTGGCGCCTTGCTGGAGCCGGCCAGGCAGGTCGGCGGCGATCTGTACGACTTCTTCATGCTGGATAAGGACCGCGTGTTCTTCATGGTCGGCGACGTGTCTGGCAAGGGGTTGCCGGCCAGCCTGTTCATGGTGGTGGCCAAGGCGCTGGCCAAGAGTATCGCGCTGCGCAGCGACGCCGACATGGCGTCCATCATGTATGTCGTCAACCAGGAGCTGGTGCGCGAGAATCCGGAGATGCTGTTCGTGACCAGCGTGGCCGGCATACTCGACGCGGCCAGCGGCGAGGTGGTGTTGTGTAATGCGGGACATGATGCGCCGCGCCTGATCGGCGTCGATGGTGGCGTGCGCGCGCTGCTGCCGGCCGGCGGGCCGCCGCTGTGCGTGATGGATGATTTTGAATATCCGGTGCAGCGCTATCGGTTACAAGCCGGCGAGTGCCTGTGCCTGGCCACCGACGGCATCGGCGAGGCGATGAACGAGGCAGGGGACTTGTACGGCAATGCGCGGCTGGATCGTTTGCTGGCCGGCGCGGCGGTCGACGCGTTGATCGGCACGCCGGCAGCGGTCGTCCAGGCGGTGCGGGATGATGTTCGACTGCACGTCGGGACGGCCGAGGCGTCGGACGACTTGACGCTGCTGGTGCTGCGCTGGAACGGCCCGGCTTAGGCCGCGTCAGCGCACCCTGATCTCGACGCGCCGGTTGCGCGGCTCGTCGACGCCGTCGCCGGTCGGTATCAGCAGTTCGCGCTCGCCGCGCGCCTGGACCACGATCTGCTCTTCGGCGATGCCAATATCGACCAGCATGCGCTTGACCGTATCGGCGCGACGCAACGACAGGGCGTCGTTGTATTCGCGCTTGGCGACGGTGTCGGTATGGCCGATGACGATCACCTCCGGTATGGCCCGCGAGGCCAGTTGGGTCTTGATCTCCGGCAGTCGCGCGGCCGATTCCGGCGCCAGGTTGTCGGTGTCGGTGACGAAGTACAAGGTGAACACGGCGGCCCGCTGCGGCAGCGCGTCCAGCAATTGGCTATAACGCCGCCTGATCTCGGCGCCGTCGCCGGCGCTGGCGACGGCGTGTTTGCCGTCGATGGCGGCGGTCTGGTAGGGCTGGTCCAGCACGGTGTCCGCGCCGGCGGTGGTGATGACGACCGCGCTGGCCTTGCCATCCTGGCTGGGCAGCAGCGTGATGTGTTCACTTGGCCCGCGCTGCGCCTGCGCGACAGCAGCGATCAGGCAGACCACCCACAACAGTGCGACCATATTATTCCCCGTCCTTGACGTCGATGACGAATTCGGTGCCGCGCACGCCGAGGATGGAGGTGGGCGTGCGGAACTGCACCGCGCCCGGCGATTGCTTGGACAGCTTGCCGGAGATGACGCCCAGCGTGCCGCGCTTGACGGTCGCGTTCAACACGCCCTCGTGCGAAGTCGGATCGAAGGCGTACTTCTCGAGCCACACATTGCTGTTCGGGCCAACAGCGAGCAGGGTTTCGTCGCGCAGCGTGATGCCGACGCTGCCGTCGGCGCCGGTGAGCACGCGGTCGCTGGCCATCAGCGTGGCGCCGGGATGGACGGGACTCTGCTTGCCATCGCGTTCGATGCTGGCGCTGCCTTTGGCCGTCTTGACCATGCCGGCCGGCGCGTCGGCCGCGATGGCGGCGAAGGATGTCAGCGCCAGCGTGGCGATGGCCAAGTTGAGTGCCCGTATATGCGTCATTATTCTTCTCCCCGGATGAGCAATCCGATAATATGCGCGAATGGACGAAAAAGAAACTGATAATGCGCCGCCGTTGCAGTTTCCGGCGCGGCTGGACGCGATTCCCGCCGCGATGACGTTCGCCGCGTCTGCGCTGCGCCAGGCCGGCCTCGCGCCGGGCGCGGTGGCGCGCGCCGAGTTGATCCTGGAGGAGCTGCTGCGCAACAGCATCCTGCACGGCTACGGCGGCGACAGCACGCACGCGGTCTGGGTCGGGGTGCGCGGCCGCGTGCTGCGCTACGAGGACGCGGCGCCGCCTTTCGATCCGCTGAGCGACGGCCCCGGCGCGGAGGATCCGGCGCTGCCGCTGGCGCAGCGCAAGGTGGGCGGCATCGGCCTGCTGCTGATCCGCCAGTTGGGGAGCGAGGTGGCGTATACCCATATCGGGGGTCACAACCGCATCGAGATCACTTTACAATAGCGGCAGACCATCAACACAGGACCATGCATGAGCGAGTTTTCCAGCGATATTTACACCGAACCGTCGGTCGACATCAACACCCTGAACAACCTCGGGCCGCTGGCGCCGATGGCGGGCATCTGGAAAGGTGAGCGCGGCCTCGATATCAAGCCGAAGGCGGACGGCCCGCGCAAGCAGGCCTACATCGAGCGCATCGAGCTGCAGCCGATCGACCCGGTGACCAACGGCCCGCAGCTGTTCTACGGGCTGCGCTACCTGATCATCATCAACAAGCCCGACAACGTCAAGACCTATCACGAGCAGGTCGGCTACTGGCTGTGGGAGCCGGCGACCAGCACCGTGATCCAGACGCTGGCGATCCCGCGCGGCCAGATCGCGATGGCCGCCGCCGTGGTGGCCCCGGATGCCAGGCAGTTCGAACTGGTGGCGCGGCTGGAGTCCGACACCTACGGCATCCGTTCCAACCCGTTCCTGGAGTACGGCTTCAAGACCATCGAGTACCGCATCAAGGTCACCATCAACGACGACGGCACCTGGGGCTATGAGGAGGATACGGTGATGCTGATCCGCGGCCAGGACGAACCTTTCCACCACATCGACCGCAACCTGCTGCACAAGGTCGGCGAGCCATTGGCGAATCCGTTGGCCAGCGGCGTGCCGGCGTAGCCGGGTCTAGTCCGCGATCGCATAGCCGTCGCGGCCATTGCGCTTGGCCGCGTACAGCGCGCCGTCGGCGCGCGCCACCAGGTCGCACAACGCTTCCTCGTCGCCCCGATACAAGGCCAGGCCGATGCTGGTGGTGATCCGCCGCGGCGATCCCGCCACCTCGAATGGCGCACCCATCCCTTCGATGATCTTGGCCGCCAGCCGTCCCGCCTCGGCGGTGTTGGCCACCTGCTCGAAGATGATGATGAACTCGTCGCCGGCCAGCCGCGCCACCGTGTCGGCGGCGCGCACGTTGTCCACCAGCCGCGTCGCGAATTCCTTCAACACGGCGTCGCCGGCGCCGTGGCCCAGCGTGTCGTTGATTTCCTTGAAGCGGTCGATGTCCAGGTAGGCCAGCGCCAGCGGCTTGCGGTTGCGCTTCGCCCGCACCATGGCCAATTGCAGCATTTCCTCGAACATCAGGCGGTTGGCGATGCCGGTCAGCGTGTCGATGCGCGCCAGCTGCGTCAAGCGTTCCTCGATTTCCTTCAGGCGCGTGGTGTCGTGCGTCAGCGAATAGATGCCGGCCACGCCGCCGTCCGGCGCCAGGTCGGGCACGAAGGTGGTCTCCAGCGTATGCAGGCTGTCGCCGATGCGCGTCTTCAGTTCGTAGGTGGCGATCTGGCCGCCATAGGCCTTGTCCAGGTGCGGTTCGGCGGTGTAGTAGTTGTCGTGGCCGATGCCGTCCATCAGATGGCGGCCCAGCAGCGTGGCCGGATCGAGGCCGAACCAGTGCTGGAAGGTGGCGTTCACGAACTGGAACTTGCGTTCCTTGTCGAGATAGGAGATCAGCACCGGCAGATTATCGGTCAAAAGCTTGAGGCGCTTCTCGCTGGCGGCCTGGCGCAGCTCGGCGCTCTTGCGCTCCGTGATGTCGAGCGCCATCAGGTAGTAGCCGGAGACGCTGCCGTCGGCCGCGATCTCCGGGATCATGTCGCCCATGACCTGGCGCGGCGCACCCTGGTGATGGCCCTGGCGTTCGTAGTGTACGTGCTCGCCGCGCAGCGCCGCCTGGTTGTGCTCCGCCAGGCTGTCGTTGAACTCCTTGCCGAAGACTTCTTCGATGGTCTTGCCCAGCATGGCCTGCGGATCCACGCCCATCATGGTGCGGAAATGCTCGTTGCTGAAGCCATAGCGCAGGTCGCGGTCCAGGTAAGCGACCAGCGCCGGCAAGCTGTCGGCGATGGTGCGCAGGCGCTTTTCGCTGGCGGCGATCAGTGCCTCGCTGTCGCGGATGGCCTGTTGCGCCGACTCGCGCTCGCTGATCAATTCATGGAAGGCGCTGCCCAACTCGCCGATCTCGTCGCGGCGGCGGCGTTGCAGCACCCCAATGTCGGCGACGCCGTTGCGGATGTCGCTGATGTTGCGGCGCAGCCGGCCGAGGGGCCGGAGCAGCACCTGGATCGCGATCCACGCCAGCAGCCCGGCCACGGCGGCGAAGGCGGCCGAGGCCAGCATGGCGTGGCGGCGCATGACGATCATCGGCGCGAACGCTTCGTCCACCGGGAAGCGGGAACCGATGATCCAGTTCGTGCTTTTCAGCCGCTTGTACGAGTAGATGCCCTCGCTGCCATCTTTGTTGGCCGCTTCGGTCCAGCCTTCGAAACCTTGCAGCGCCATTTCGGTGGCGCGGTTGTGGCCGGGGCGGGCGTTGATGTTTTCCAGCAGGCGCGTGGGATTCGGATGATGGACCAGTGTGCCGCGCGTGGTCATGATGAAGGTGAAGCCGGTCTTGCCAGGCTTTTGCGCCGCGATCTGTTCCAGGAACGAGGAGTTGGTCAAGTCGATGCTACCGCCCAGCAGCATGGCCGGACGGCCGCCGGCGTCCAGCACCGGATGCAGGATCATGATGGCCGGCAGTCCGGTCAACAGGCTTTTGAACGGCGGCGTCACCACCGGCTTGCCGGCGGCCAGCACGCGTTCGAGATAGGCGCGGACGCGCGCGTCCAGCTCCAGCGCGGCGGTCTGGTCGCCCGCCGTGTTGATCAACATCCCCTGGCGATTAAAGATATGCACGTTGAGGAACTCCCGGCGCACCGAAGGATGGCGGTCGATGAAGACTTTCATGCGGGCGGTATCGAGGCCGGCGTCGGCCGGCATGCTGTCGGCCAGGCTGGCCAGCAGCACTTTTTTGGCGGACATCTGGGCGTCCACCTGCGCGGCGGCGGCGGACAACAGTGCGTATTGCTGATCGCCGATGATGCTTTTCATATCGCGCTCGGCCAGCACCAGCGCCACCCAGGTGACGACGATGGTCGCGATCAGCACCAGCATGACCACCACGCCGGCCATGCGGAATCGGAGGCTGCGGGGCAGCAGTGCAAAAACGGCCATGTCTCATTATCGTGTGGATGTCCAGCGGAGTATTACATACACTGAGGTGCAAGGCCAGCAGGTACAATGCCCGCTGCGGCCACGCCACAGTCGTCGGCTCGCGCTTCTTTACATGGGATGCGGATTATGCTGCAAGGGATTTTGTGGGATAACGACGGCGTGTTGGTCGACACCGAACAGCTGTTCTACGAGGCCAACCGGGAGCTGTTCCTGCCTTTGGGGCTGGAGCTGAGCGAACGCCACTTCTTTGACTGGTATTTGGCCGACAACTGCGGCGCCTGGCATTTGCTGCGGCCTGCGCTGACCGAAGCGCAGATCGAGGCGGAGCGCACGGGGCGCAACCTGCGCTACGCGGCACGCCTGGCGTCCGAGCACATTCCCGCCATCGACGGCGTGGCCGAGGTGCTGGCCAGCTTGTCGCCTCGGCTGCGCATGGGCGTGGTGACCAGCTCCAACCGCGACCACTTCGAGATCATCCACGGCCGCCTGGACCTGGTGCGCCATTTCGAGTTCGTATTGACGCATGAATCCTACACCCACAGCAAACCATCGCCGGAGCCGTACCTGCTCGGCCTTGAGCGGCTGGGCCTGCGCGCCGCCGACGCGCTGGTGGTGGAGGATTCGCCGCGCGGTCTGCAAGCGGCCAGCGCCGCCGGCATCCGCTGCATCATCCTGCGCAACGCGCTGACGCGCAGTCACGATTTCCCCGGCGCGTATCGCGTGGTCGACACCATGCCGCAGCTGCTGGCGGAAATCGAACTGCTGATGGCGGAGGGCTGACATGGCGCACATCCACCTATGCTGGGAACTGGGCGGCGGCCTCGGTCATGCCGGGCGCTTGAAGATGCTGGCGCAGACGCTGCTGTCGCGCGGGCATCGGGTCAGCCTGAGTTTGCGCGACTTGATGCACACCCATACACTGCTGGCCGACCTGGACGTGCCCAAGCTGCAGGCGCCGGTGTGGCTGCACCAGGCGGTGGGGTTGCCGTCGCCGCCGGGCAGCTTGGCGGAGATACTGCTGCATTGCGGCTATCTCGAACCGTCCGCGCTGCGCGGCACGGTGGCCGGCTGGCACGCCATGTTCGAGCTGCTGCGGCCCGATCTGATCGTCGCCGATTTCGCGCCGACCGCGATCCTGGCGGCGCGCGGCATGGGTTTGCGCAGCGCGTCGGTGGGGAACGGTTTCTACAGCCCACCGCCGGGACGGGCCTTGCCGGCATTGCAGCAGCAGGCGCCGGCGGCGCGGCTGGCGGCGTCGGAGGCACGGGTGCTGCAAACGGCCAATGCCTTGTTGGCCGAGCGTCCATTCGAGCGCGCGGCCGACCTGCTGCTGGGCGACCGGCCATTGCTCTGCACCTGGCCGGAGCTGGATCACTACGCGCGCCCTGAAGCGGACGTCGCCTACTGGTTCGGCCCCAACTTCCTGCCCGACGCCGGCGGCCCGACGCCGCAATGGCCAGCAGGCGCGGTACGCAAGGTGTTTGCGTACCTGAAGGCGGGTCATCCGTCGCACGCCGCCGTGCTGCGGGCGCTGGTGGCGGAAGGCTGCCACACCCTGGTCTACATGCCGGAAGTGGCGGGCGGTGCCCAGCCGCCGGTCAGCCGTCCGCTGCTGCATTATGCCGCCGGACCGGTGGCGCTATCGAAGGCCCTGGCCGAAGCGGAGTTGTGCGTTTGCCACGCCGGCGAAGCGACGCTGGCGCAATCGCTGCTGGCCGGCGTGCCGCTGCTGATGCTGCCGTCGCACACCGAACAATTCATGACCGCGCGGCGGGTCGCGCTGTCCGGCGCCGGCTACAACGCCGCGCTGATCACGCCATCGTCAGACTGGCGCGCCGTGGTGCGGCAAGTGCTCGACGATGAACGTTATCGGTCGGCGGCGCGCGCTTTCGCCACACGCCACCAGGGATTCAGCCAGCGGCGGATGAACGTCGAACTGGCGGAAGCGCTGGAGCAGCAGCTGGTTTAGGTCCGCGTCGTGCGCTGCCGATCGGCATGACGCCGGCGCGGTCGCTTTCACTTCCCAGCTTGAACACGCCGACCGCCGCCGACAGGTGGCCGGCCTGCTGCCGCATGGTGGCGGCGGCCGCCGACGCCTGCTCGACCAGCGCGGCGTTCTGCTGCGTGGTCTGGTCCATCTCGGTGATGGCGCCGTTGATATGCTCGATGCCGGACAGCTGTTCCTGACTGGCGAAGGCGATCTCCCCCATGATGTCGGTGACGCGGCGCACGCTGTCGACGATCTCCGACATCGTGCTGCCGGCCTCGTCGACCAGACGCGCGCCGGTGTCGATCTTGTCCACCGAGTCGCCGATCAATTGCTTGATTTCCCTGGCGGCGGCGGCCGAGCGTTGCGCCAGGTTGCGCACCTCGCTCGCCACGACCGCGAAGCCGCGACCCTGTTCGCCGGCGCGCGCCGCTTCGACGGCGGCGTTCAGCGCCAGGATGTTGGTCTGGAAGGCGATGCCGTCGATGACCGAAATGATGTCGACGATCTTGCGCGACGACGCGTTGATCGACGCCATGGTATCGACCACCTGCGCCACCACCTTGCCGCCTTTGCCCGCCACGTCGGAGGCCGACATCGCCAGCTGGTTGGCTTGGTTGGCGTTGGTCGCGTTCTGCTTGACGGTGGCGGTCAACTGCTCCATCGACGAAGCGGTTTCCTCCAGCGAGCCGGCCTGGCGCTCGGTGCGCTCGGACAGGTCCATGTTCCCGGCCGCGATTTCGGCCGAGGCGGAGTCGATGGCGTCGGTGCCGCCGCGCACTTCGGCGACGATGCCGGCCAGGCTGGCGTTCATTTCCTTGAGCGCGGCCGACAACTGGCCGATTTCATCGCTGGAGCGGACCTGGATGCTGGAACTGAGGTCGCCGCCGGCCACCGTGCGCGCCACCCGCACCGCGTGGCGGATCGGGCCGACGATGCCGCGCGTGATGAACCACGCGGTGAACAAGCTCATTAGGCTGCCGGCCACGCCCAGTCCTATCATCAGCTTGCTGGAAAAGCTGGCGGTCCGTTCGGCGGCGTCGCCGGAGGTGCGCATCAGGTCGACCTGAAAGGCGATCAGCCGGTCCAGCGCCTCGACGTAAGTATTTTGCGCCGGACGGACTTGTTGCAGCAACTGTGCGGTGGCGGCTTCCTTGTCGCCGGCCTTGATGGCGGCCACCATCCGATCGCGCAGCGGGGCGTAGGCGGCGCGCGCTTCGCCGACCTGCTTGAACAGCCGCAGCGCCTCCGGCTGGTGCAGCACGCCGCCGAGCTTTTCCAGCTCATCGCGGATCAGGGCGCTGCGCTGCTCGATCGCGGCGTACTCGCGATTGGCCTCGGCGGCGTCGCTGGCCAGCAGCAGGTCGCGCAGGCTGCGCGCTTGCTGTCCGACGTCGTCCTTGACATGATTCAGCAGGCTGATCTTCATGTAGCGGTCATGGACGGTGACGTCGATTTCGTTTTTGGTGGCCTGCAGACCGAGGGCGCCGGTGACGACGACCACCGCCAACAATACGGTGGTGAGGGAAAACGCGAGGGTGAGGCGTTGACCGATTTTAAGATTTGCAATGTTCATGTCTCGAAGTAACGTTTCTTGTTGGAATCATTATAGTACTAGATATGGCAACAATCTGCAGCCGTCGCCTGCATCGTCAACAAGCAGCGGGCCGAAGCCGGCGAGACCAAGGACGAGCAGGGGCGGGGCGGCACCGGCCATCGCCGCCGCAACACCGCACGGCGAGGCAGGCCATCGTGATGACTTTTCTGTTGAAAGCTGTTTTATTCGGCGGAAATAATGTATAATGCTTACCATAGTTGCTGTAGAAATAACAAGCATGGCCTCTGGTAGGGCTGGATGTTTGAGAGGGCTGGAACCGGAACGGGTTCCAGCCCTTTTTGTTTTGTGCGCGGGCGGTCATCCGCTAGAATGCCGCCACTCAAAACTATCCAGAAGGAACCATGCATCTCATCCGGCGATCCGTCACCGCTGCCGCACTGCTGTGCGGCTTGTTTTCCTCCTCCCTGGCTTCAGCCGGAGCCTGTCCTTCCCACTATGTCGATGGCCGCCTGCCGGAGATCCGCAACGCCAAGATGAATGCCGCCACCACCGAGCTGTGCTACCGCGTGTTCGGTGTCATGCATTCGGGCATAACCCGCACGCCGCTGTGGTCGGCCGAGCATCTGACGGCGGAGAATATCGAGGCGGCCAAAGACCTGTCGCGCGAAAATTCCTTCCATACAGAATCCCGCTTGCCGCCGTTCGGGCGGGCGGAATTGTCCGACTATGCGCGCAGCGGCTACGACCGTGGCCATATGGCGCCCAATGGCGACATGCCGGACCGCCGCAGCCAGCATGAGAGTTTCACGCTGGCGAACATGGTGCCCCAGGACGCCGACAACAACCGTCACGTCTGGGCGGGCATCGAGGCGGTGGTGCGCAAGCTGGCGCAGAAGGAGGGCGATTTGTACGTGATCACCGGCCCGGCTTTCATCGGCGGTAATCTGCAAAAAGTCGGCAATGTGCTGGTGCCGACGCATTTGTATAAGCTGGTCTACAGTCCGCGCCAGCGCGCCGGAGCCGCGTTCTTCATCGAGAACCGCGCCGACGCCGACTATGTCATGCTGAGCGTGGCGCAACTGGAGGGCAAGATCGGCATCGACTTGCTGCCCTCGCTGCCGGCGGCCGACAAAAACAACATGTTGCGCGTGCCGAAGGTAAAACAACGTAAAGATCGGAGCTGATGATGAGCAAATTTGTACCTTACGCCAACGAGTCGGACGTGCTGAACATCGGCGGCCTGCAGATCGAGAACCGGCTCGACCGCGTCACCGTCAACGGCGACCTCGACCTGACTGCGGACCAGGCGGGGCTGGCGCACGCGCGCGCGCTGCACCGCTTGCTGGGCGAGGTGGTCGCGGCGCTGGAAGCACAGGCGCTGCCGACCGAACTGCCGCCGCCGGTCAGCACAGTCGTTGCGAATCCCTTCCTGTAAGCAAGCGGCCATTGCCTTTTAAGAAGGCAGTGTTTATCATGTCAAAATCCTTTTAATTTCCAATTGGAAACGTCATGAGCTTCACTACCGGCAACAATTCCATCGATTCTTTGCTCTACAGCAGTTGGAAACCGGTAGCCGGACAAGCGGTATCGCTGACCTACAGTTTTTTGACGCGGGTGCCGGGCGACGCCACCAGCGACGACGCCAACGGTTTCCGCGCGATGGATGCGACCCAGCAGCAGGCGGTGCGCGTGGCGCTGGCGTCGTGGGCGGCGGTGGCCAATATCACCTTCAACGAGGTCGCCAACGGCGGCCAGATCCAGCTCGGCACCAATAATCAGGGTTCGGCAAGCAGCGGCTATGCCTATCTGCCGGACGGCAATGGACCGGTGGCGCTGTATGTCAATAATGGCGGCGGCTTCAATCTGACCTACCGGGACGGCGATTTCGGCATGGCGGTGCTGATCCACGAGCTGGGTCATACGCTGGGTCTGAAGCATCCGGGCGACTACAACTCGACCGGCGGGGACATCGACGGTCCATTTTTGCCGGCGGCCACCGACACCATCGACTACAGCCAGATGTCTTACAACGTCGGTTCGGGCTTCAAGCTGAACGGGAACTACGGCATCACGCCGGCGCTGTACGACATCCAGGCGATGCAATATATGTATGGCGCCAATATGAGCTATCACGCCGGCACCGACACCTACAGTTTCAGCAAGGATGCGGCGCTGCAATGCATCTGGGATGCCGGCGGCACCGACACCTTCGATTTCTCCGCCTGCAGCACCGCCACCATCATCAACCTGAACGCCGGCACTTTCAGCGAGACGGCGCCGGGCTACAACAATATTTCCATCGCTTACAACGTGACCATCGAACGCGCCATCGCCGGCAGCGGCGGTTCGACGATCTACGCCAACGCGGCCGGCAACGTCATCGCCGGCGGCGCGGGAGCCGACCTGATCTACGAGGGCGCCGGCAACGACCAGATCAGCGGTGGCGGCGGGCGCGATACGGTGGTGTACGCCAAGGCGCTGTCGGCGTTCACCATCACCGGCACCACCGGCGCGCTGACCGTCGCCGGCGACGGCGTTGATTCACTGACCGGGATTTCAGTACTGCGCTTCGGCGGCAAGGACGTCGAACTATCCAGTTTCCGCTCGGTGCAGGGCGGGACGGCGGGAAATGACATCATGACCGCCGGGTCCGGCGATGAGTTGTTCACCGGCGGCGGCGGCATCGATTTGATCAAATTTAACGGCATCCGCTCCGACTATCAGGTCGGCGCCAGCGGCGCGGGCATCGTCGTCACCGACCGCCTGGGCAACGGCGGCAGCGATCTGCTCGGCGGGATTGAGCGCATCGAATTTTCCGACAAACTAGGCCTGGCATTGGATACCGCCGGAGAGGCGGGTCAGCTGTACCGTTTGTATGGTGCGATGTTCAGCCGCGAACCCGACCTTCCGGGCATGGGCTTCTGGTTGTACCGGATGGACCACGATGGTCTTGATCTTCTCACTATCGCCCGTGCTTTTGTCGACAGCGAAGAATTTGTCCGCACCTACGGCGCCAGCACGACAGACGCGCAATACGTGACCAGCTTGTATTCCAACGTGCTGCACCGCGCACCGGACGCCGCGGGTTATGCGCACCACATGGGCAATCTTGCCAGCGGGGCGGTGTCGCGCGAGCAGTTGCTGATCGTGTTCTCGCAGTCCGACGAAAATATCGAACTGGTCAGCCACATCATGCCGGTCGGCGTGCAGTACGTTCCATACTTGCCGACTTGATCGTATTCAACCGCCGTCCGTTCCCGGCAAGCTGATTCGGTTGCGGCCCATGTGCTTGGCGCGGTAGAGCGCCGAGTCGGCGGTCGCCACCAGCTGGCTGGGATCGGTGTCTGGCGCCGCCAGCGCGGTCGCCGCGCCTATGCTCACCGTTACCACATGTTGTTTGCTGCCCAGGTTGGGCAGGTGCAGCCGCTCGACCCGGCAGCGGATGCGCTCGGCCACGATGGCCGCCCCCTTGAGCGACTGGTTGGGCAGGATCACGGCGAATTCCTCGCCGCCGTAGCGCGCCACCAGGTCGTTAGCGCGCATTTCGCTCGACACCGCGCCGGCGATGCGTTGCAGGCACTGGTCGCCGCCCAGGTGGCCGTAGGCGTCGTTGTACTGCTTGAAATTGTCGACGTCCACCATCAACAGCGACAAGGGCTGGCGCTGGCGCAGCGCGCGCTGCCACTCGGCTTGCAACGTATCGTCGAAGCAGCGCCGGTTGGCCAGACCGGTCAGGCCGTCGCGCGTGGCCAGCTGTTCCAGCGCCACCTGGGCCGACTTTTCATCGGTGACGTCGCGCAGCGTTTCCACCACCGCCACCAGTTTGCCGTCGTTGTCGAAGATCGGGCTGGCGTCGGCCGCCAGATAGCGGCGCCGGCCGACGCGCGGCATGTCGCACCAGTTTTCGGCGCACAGCTTGTGTTCGGTGTCGCCGCGCCGCGCGTGACGCTGATAGTGCAGCTGCAGTTCGCCGCTGCGGCCTTGCAGCACCAGATCGGCCAGCGTCGGGCGCTGCTCGTGGTAAAAACTTTTCCAATGGTCGGAGGTGCCCAGCATCTCCCACGCCGGCACCCCGGTCAGGCGTTCGCAGGCGAGGTTCCAGATGATGACCTTGCCGTCGATGTCGACCACGAACGTGGGGATGACCAGCAGTTCCATCATTTTCAGCGCGAAACCATGCTGCTGGTTCGCCTGGCTGGCTTCGGTCAGGTGGTGGATCTTGTTTGTTCCGTTCATGGGCGCGCCTTTTTTCTGGTTTTTATTGAATCGGGAAGGACATGGTGAGCGCCGTGCCAAAGCCCGGCGAGCTGGCGATATCGAAGCGGCCGCCGGCCTCGGCCACGCGCTGGGCGATGCCGCGCAGGCCGCTGCCGCGCGCCGCCGGCGGTTGCGGCAGGCCGACGCCGTTGTCGCGCACCGTCAGGCTCAGGCTGTGTTGCTGGCGGCAAATGCCGACGCAGACCTCGGACGCCTGGGCATGGCGCACGATGTTGCTCAGCGACTCCTGCAACACCCGATAGACCACGCGCTCGACGCCATTGCCCGGCCCGTTGAGGAAGGCGGCCGGCTCGGCGTCCAAACGGCAAGGGATGCCGCTGAGCCGGGAGAATTGTTCGACTTGCTGTTGTACCGCGCCTTGCAGCCCGGATTCCAGCGCCTCCACCTGCAGATCGCGTACTATCGAGCGCATGGAGCGGCCGGCAAGCTCGATGCGCTGGTCGAACTGCGTCAGCGGCCCGCTCAGGTCGGGGTGGCGCCCGGCCAGAGCGCGGGTGTCCATGCTCAGCGCCAGCAACTGCTGGCCCAGGTCGTCGTGCAGGTCGCGCGCGATGCGGCGGCGTTCGGCGTCGCGCAGTGACTGCTGGCTGGTGCTGAGGTGATGCACTTGCTTGCGGGTGTCGGCCAGCGCCTGGTCAGCCAGCGTGCGCTGCTCGCGCTCGTGGCTTAGCATGCGGTGCAGCGTCGCCAGTTCGCGGCGCTGTCGATGATGCCGCCAGAGCAATAGTAGCGAGATGGCCGCCAGCAGGCAGGCGGCGGCGACGATGGTATCGATTTCAACAGAGGGCGGCGTATAGCTCATGATTATCTCCCGTGACGTCCACCGAACGAAAATACCGTGGCGACCGCGTAGCAACATTGCGATATGTCAACTTCTGCGAGGATGCCCGGGAAACGCCCGCGTCGGCTATAATTGAGGGTTGTCCAATCAGGAAATATCGTGACTTACAGCATTAAAGAGATTTTCTACACCTTGCAGGGGGAGGGCGCGCATGCGGGCCGTCCGGCGGTGTTCTGCCGTTTTTCCGGCTGCAATCTGTGGACCGGCCGCGAGAGCGATCGCGCCAGCGCCGTCTGCCAGTTCTGCGACACCGACTTTGTCGGCACCGATGGCGAAGGCGGCGGCAAGTTCAAGACGCCGGAGCAACTGGCCGCGACCATCGACGCGCTGTGGCCGTCGTCGTACACGGCGAGCAAGTATGTGGTGTTCACCGGCGGCGAGCCGCTGTTGCAGCTGGATAAACCGCTGATCGATGCGATGCATGCGGTCGGCTTCACCATCGCGATCGAAACCAACGGCACGCTGCCGGTGCCGGAGGGCGTGGACTGGATCTGCGTCAGCCCGAAGATGGGCTCGACGCTGGTGGTCACCAAGGGCAGCGAAATCAAGGTCGTGATCCCGCAGACGGGACAGGACCTGGCCGCCTACGAGCATCTGGACTTCGAGAATTTCTTCGTGCAGGCGATGGACGGGCCGTTGGCCGCGTTCAACACCACACTGGCGATCGAGACCTGCAAGCGCAATCCGAAATGGAAGCTGAGCCTGCAAACCCATAAACTTTTACAAATACCTTAAACAATGCTGACCATTACCCGCAAGCTGGAATTCGACGCCGGCCACCGCATCCCCGACCACAAGAGCCAGTGCCGCAACCTGCACGGCCATCGCTACACGCTGGAAATCACGCTGACCGGCAACATCATCACGGCCGAGGGTAATTCCGACAACGGCATGATCATGGACTTTTCCGACATCAAGGCGCTGGCCAAGGAACATCTGGTCGACGTCTGGGACCACGCCTTTATCGTCTACGAAAAAGACGCGGCGGTGCGCGATTTCCTGGCCACGCTGCCGGACCACAAGACGGTGGTGATCGACCGCATCCCGACCGTGGAAAACCTGGCCCACGTCGCCTTCGGCATCCTCAAGGAAGCCTACAAGGACCGCTACGGCACCGGCCTGCACCTGCACAAGCTGGTGCTGCACGAAACCCCGAACTGCTGGGCAGAGATCACCGATGCCGCCTAACATCTTCATGCAACTGGCGCTGGAACAGGCCCAGCATGCATGGGACGAGGGCGAGGTGCCGGTCGGCGCGGTCGTCGTCAAGGATGGCGTGGTGATCGCGGTCGGCTACAACCAGCCGATCGGCAAGCACGATCCGACCGCGCACGCGGAGATCGTCGCGCTGCGCGCGGCCGCCGAGGCGCTGGGCAACTACCGGCTGCCGGGCTGCGAGCTGTATGTGACGCTCGAGCCGTGCGTGATGTGCTCCGGCGCGATGATGCATGCGCGGCTGGCCAAGGTGGTCTACGGCGCGGCCGATCCCAAGACCGGCGCCGGCGGCTCGGTGGTCAACCTGTTCGAGCAGGAGCAGCTGAACCACCATACCGAAATCGCCGGCGGCGTCATGGCCGAGGAATGCGGCACCATGCTCAAGAGTTTCTTCGCCGCCCGCCGCGCGGCGGCCGCAGCAGCCAAGCGCGACGCGCAAGAACAGTAAAAATGGTATGCTGAATCCCATGTAATCAGCGCTTTTCCGGGAGACGGCTTTGGCTACCGCGCACGCAAACGGCATCACGATCGCCTACGAAACCAGCGGCAACCCGCTGGACACGCCGGTGCTGCTCATCATGGGACTGGGCATGCAGCTGATCTCCTGGCCGCAGGACCTGGTCGACGGCCTGGTCGAACAAGGTTATTACGTGATCCGCTACGACAACCGCGACATCGGGCTGTCGAGCAAACTTTCCCAATTCAAGAAACCCAATCTGGCGCTGGCCTATCTCAAGTCGCTGCTCGGCTGGAAGCGGCCGGGCGGCTACACGCTGAACGACATGGCCGACGACGCGCTCGGCCTGCTCGACGCGCTGGGCATCGGCAAGGCGCACGTCATCGGCGTCTCGATGGGCGGCATGATCGCGCAGATCTTCGCTGCGCGCTTCGCCGGCCGCACGCTCAGCCTGACCTCCATCATGTCCAGCAGCGGCCGGCGCGGCTTGCCCGGCCCAACCGCCGCCGCCCGCAACGCGGTGATGGGCGCTCCGGCCGATCCCAACGACATCAAGGCGGTGGTGGACCGCATGGTCGGCGTGTACCGGGTGATCGGCAGCCCGTCCTTTCCGACGCCGGAACGCACGCTGCGGGCGAACATCGAACGGGCGCTGCGGCGCAGCACCAATCCCGACGGCGTGGCGCGGCAATTGGCCGCCATCGTCACCGGCGGCGACCGCACCGCGCTGCTGCGCAAGATCACCTGTCCGGCGCTGGTGATCCATGGCGCCGCCGATCCGCTGGTGCCGCTGGCCTGCGGCGTCGATACGGCGGCCTCCATCTCCGGCGCCACGCTGAAGGTGATCGAAGGCATGGGCCACGATCTGCCGGCGCAGCTGATCGAGCGCCTGCTTGCCTTGCTCGACCATCACCTGCGCGGTAATATATTGGCGGAACTTCCTCCAATCGCCGCGCATCGCGCCGGCAGCGACACCCACAACTGACAGAGATACTTTGAGTACATCGAAAATCGGCATCGCGATTGCCGCACCGGGCGGCGCCGCGCCCGACAACGCGGCCCTGCAACTCGGCGTGCGGCGGCTGGAACAGCAAGGCTTCCTGGTCCATAACTACTACGACGACGACAAGAAATTCCAGCGCTTCGGCGGCACCGACGCCGGCCGGCTGGCGCAACTGAACGCCGCCGCCGCCGATCCGGAGGTGCAAATCGTGGTGGCGCTGCGCGGGTCCTACGGCATGAGCCGGCTGCTGCCACAAATCGATTTCCGCAAGATGGCCGACAGCGGCAAGCTGTTCGTCGGCTACAGCGATTTCACCGCTTTCCAGATGCCGCTGATGAAGCAGACCGGCCGCGTCAGCTTCGCCGGGCCGATGATGTGCGACGATTTCATCCGCGCCGAACCGGTGGCCTACACCTTGAACCAGTTCTGGGATTGCCTGCGCGGCCCGGCGCACACGGTGCGCGGCGCGGTGGTGGAGGGCGGGGCGGACAATCCGGTGGTCGATGTCGACGGCAAGCTGTGGGGCGGCAACCTGGCGATGATGGTCAGCCTGCTCGGCACGCCGTACTTCGCGCCGATCGAGAACGGCATCGTCTTCATCGAGGATATCAGCGAGCATCCGTACCGGGTCGAGCGCATGGTGTTGCAGCTGTTTTACGCCGGCGCGCTGGACGGGCAGCGGGCGCTGGTGCTGGGGGATTTCTCCGGCTACAAGCTGAACCCGATGGACAACGGCTACGATTTCGAGGCGATGGTGGCGTATCTGCGCCAGCGCTTGCCGATACCGGTGCTGACCGGGCTGCCGTTTGGCCATATCAGGGAGCGTGCCACGCTGCCGTATGGCGGCATGGCGCACCTGGTGTCCGAACCGCGCGGATTCACGCTGACGATCAGCGATTATCCTGTTTTGTGATCACTGCACGCGGCGCACGCGCGGCGCCTGGTTGGTGCCTTCGATTTCCAGGAACATGGTGCCGACGGCGTTGCGCGTGATCTTGACCTTCGGGTTCTCGACCTCGTTGACGGAACCCGAGCTTTCGTCGGCGACGCGCCAGACCTGGCCGTTGGCGAGACGGAACTGGGTGCCCGGGCTCCAGCCGTCGATGCGGCCGACCAGGGTGCTTTCGAGTCCGGTGGGTTCGTCCGGCTTGCGTAATTGGGTGGCGCTCAGTCCGAAGTTGGCGGCGGCTTGCGCCGCTGGCGCGACCGGTGCGACCGCTGCGGCCGGCGGCGTGGCTGCCGCGGCTGCCGGCGGCTTGACCGCGGCGGCGACCGGGATCGCGTCGTAGCAGGCGACGCGGCCGCCGACGTCGGGAATGGCGCGGCAGCGCAGCAGGGCGGCATCATCGGCCATCGCGGGACCGGCTACCGCCAGCAAAACGAGCAAAGCTTTCATCGAACTCTTTCCAGTTGGTGGGCGCGCGGACCCGCGCCGGTTGAATGGGATTATATCGGGATAGCAAGTTTCAGGCGAATTGACTGTAAGTGCTTGTTTTATATGGGGGTATCCCATGCCCCTGCTTGATTGCTGTATAATTCTGCCTTTCCGCGTTACCTTATTTCAAAGTCCACTCCAATATGCTCAGCACAGCAAACATCACCATGCAATTCGGCGCCAAGCCGCTGTTTGAAAACATCTCCGTCAAGTTCGGCGATGGCAACCGCTATGGCCTGATCGGCGCCAACGGTTGCGGCAAGTCCACCTTCATGAAAATCCTCGGCGGCGATCTGGATCCGTCGGGCGGCAACGTGATGCTGGATACGAACGAACGCCTGGGCAAGCTGCGCCAGGACCAGTTCGCGTTCGAAGAGATGCGCGTGCTGGACGTGGTGATGATGGGCCACACCGAGATGTGGGCGGCGATGCAGGAGCGCGATGCGATCTACGCCAATCCGGAAGCGACCGACGACGACTACATGAAGGCCGCCGACCTTGAAGGCAAAGTCTCCGAATACGACGGCTACACCGCCGAATCGCGCGCCGGCGAACTGCTGCTGGGCGCCGGCGTGGCCATCGACCTGCACCACGGTCCGATGAGCAACGTCTCGCCGGGCTGGAAGCTGCGCGTGCTGCTGGCGCAGGCCTTGTTCTCGAATCCGGACATCCTGCTGCTCGACGAACCGACCAACAATCTGGACATCAACACCATCCGCTGGCTGGAAGATGTGCTCAACGAGCGCAACTCCACCATGATCATCATTTCCCACGATCGCCACTTCCTGAACCAGGTCTGCACCCACGTCGCCGACATGGACTACGGCACCCTGAAGATCTACCCGGGCAACTACGACGAGTACATGTTCGCCTCGACCCAGGCGCGCAACCAGCTGTTGTCGAACAACGCCAAGGCCAAAGAGAAGGTCGCCGAGCTGCAGGACTTCGTGCGCCGCTTCGCCGCCAACAAGTCCAAGGCCCGCCAGGCGACGTCGCGCGCCAAGCAGATCGAGAAGATCAAGGTCGACGACATCAAGCCGTCGTCGCGCGCCTATCCGTTCGTGCGTTTCGACGGCGAGAAGAAGCTGCACCGCCTGGCCGTCGAAGTCGATTCGATCGCGAAGAAATACGACCGCCAGCTGTTCAACAACTTCAGCATCATGGTTGAAGCGGGCGAGCGCATCGCCATCATCGGCGCCAACGGCGCCGGCAAGACCACGCTGTTGCGCTGCATCGGCGGCGACGACATCGCCGGCCTGCACGCCGATCACGGCGCGGTCAAGTGGGCGGAAAACGCCAACGTCGGCTACATGCCGCAGGATCCGACCGAGGAATTCGCGGCCGGCGACACGCTGACCGACTGGATGGGTAAGTGGACCAAGGAAGGCGACGACGATCAGGCCGTGCGCTCGATCCTGGGCCGTCTGCTGTTCGGCGGCGACGAGGTGAAGAAGTCGGTCAAGGTGCTGTCCGGCGGTGAAAAGGGCCGCATGATGTACGGCAAGCTGATGCTGGGCCGTCACAATGTGCTGCTGCTAGATGAGCCGACCAACCACATGGACATGGAATCGATCGAGTCGCTCAACATCGCGCTGGAGAAATACGCCGGCACGCTGATCTTCGTTTCGCACGACCGCGAGTTCGTCTCCTCGCTGGCCAACCGCATCATCGAGATCAAGGAAAACGAGGTGGTCGACTTCCGAGGCAACTACGAAGACTACCTGACCAGTCAGGGCATCGATTAATTTTAGCGCCACCCCGCACGGCCACGCAGGGTCAGACCCCTCCGGGGTCTGACCCTTAAGCTGGGACGCTGGCGTCGAGGCTGAAGCATGCGGGGTGGGCTGCACGAGTTCCAACATTGTGCGATAGTGTTGGTTCACGTTTTTCGTTCACTGAACACCATGCAAACCATCGAAATCAAACCCGTCGAGTACGAGCATCCACAAGACGGCGCCAGCTGCACCGCCCACGCCTGGGCGCGTACGCCAGCCACGCCTTCCCCCGACGAACGCGTCGCCCTGAAGGCGCGCATCAAGCGCCTGCTGATCGAGAAGCAGGCCGTTCTCGTCTCCCATTACTACGTCGACGCCGACCTGCAGGACCTGGCCGAGGAAACCGGCGGCTGCGTCTCCGATTCGCTGGAGATGGCGCGCTTCGGCCGCGACCATCCGGCCAAGACGCTGGTGGTCGCCGGCGTGCGCTTCATGGGCGAAACCGCCAAGATCCTCAGTCCCGAAAAGCGCATCCTGATGCCGGACCTGGACGCGACCTGCTCGCTGGACCTGGGCTGCCCGGCCGACGAATTCGCCGCCTTCTGCGACCAGCATCCGGACCGCACCGTGGTGGTCTACGCCAACACCAGCGCCGCCGTCAAGGCGCGCGCCGACTGGATGGTGACCTCGTCGATCGGCCTGGACATCGTCAAGCACCTGCACGAGCAGGGCAAGAAGATCCTGTGGGCGCCGGACAAGCATCTCGGCGGCTACATCCAGAAACAGACCGGCGCCGACATGCTGTTGTGGCAGGGTTCCTGCCTGGTGCACGACGAATTCAAGGGCGTCGAGCTGGAGCTGCTGAAGGCGCAATATCCGCAGGCGAAGATCCTGGTGCATCCGGAATCGCCGGCCAATGTGGTGGCGCTGGCCGACGTCGTCGGCTCGACCACGCAGATCATCAACGCCGCCGTCGAATCGGACGCCGACACCTTCATCGTCGCCACCGACAACGGCATCCTGCACAAGATGCGCGCCGCCGCGCCGGGCAAGCGCTTCATCGAGGCGCCGACCGCCGGCAACAGCGCCACCTGCAAGAGCTGCGCGCACTGCCCGTGGATGGCGATGAACGGCTTGCAGAACCTGGCCGACGTGCTGGAAAATATGGATAACAGCACTGCCAACGAAATCCACGTCGATCCGGAAATCGGCAAGCAGGCGGTGGTCTCCATCAACCGCATGCTCGATTTCGCGGCGGCGAAAAAAGCCAGGGTGCAGCCGAGCGGCGATCTGGCGAAAGAAGCTAAACTGTTTTCGGGAATCGGTCCGGCATGAGTACCTTGGTGAATCCATACGCGCCGTTCGACGACGCGCTGAAAGCGGCCTTCGAGGCCAATCTGCTGGCCGCGCTGCTGGAGGACGTCGGCAGCGGCGACCTGACCGGCCTGCTGGTGCCGGAAGGCGGCCGCGCCACCGCCCGCGTCATCGTGCGCGAAGAAGCGGTGCTGTGCGGCGCGCCGTGGTTCGAAGGCATCATGAACTGCATGGGTGCCGGCATCGAAGTCGATTGGCAGTACGCCGAGGGCGACGTGATGACGGCCGACAGCCTGGTCTGCACCATCCAGGGGCCGGCGCGCGCCTTGCTGACGGCGGAACGCTGCGCGCTGAACTTCCTGCAGCTGTTGTCCGGCGTGGCGACGGCGACGCGCAAATATGTCGACGTGATCGCGGGCACCCGCGCCGCCATCCTCGATACGCGCAAGACGATGCCGGGCATGCGCCTGGCGCAGAAGTACGCGGTGCGCGTCGGCGGCGGCAAGAATCAGCGCCTGGCGCTGTACGACGGCATCCTGATCAAGGAAAACCATATTGCGGCGGCGGGCGGCATCACCCAGGCCGTGGTCGCGGCGCTGAAGCTGGACAAGGGCGTCTCGATCCAGGTGGAAGTGGAATCGCTGGCGCAGCTGGACGAGGCGTTGACGGCCGGCGCCACCTCGGTCCTGCTGGACAACTTCGATACCGACATGATGCGCGAAGCGGTCCAGGTCAACGGCGGCCGCGCGCTGCTGGAGGCTTCCGGCGGCATCAACTTCGATACCGTGCGCGCGATCGCCGAAACGGGCGTCGACCGCATCTCCATCGGCAGCCTCACCAAGGATGTCAAGGCGACCGATTATTCGCTGCGCATCGTCGGCTAAGGTCTAGGGAAGCTGGCGCCGCATGCGCACCAGCGGTACCTGGATCGGGCCGGGCAGGGTGATCTCGAACGGCTCCACCGCTTCAAATCCACAGGCCAGATAGAGCGGCACACCCGGCATGGTGGCGGCCAGTTCCAGCGCCTGGAAACCGCCTGCCGCGGCGGCGTCGGTGCAGTGCCGCAGCAGCAGTCGGCCCAAGCCTTGACGCGCCGCGCCGGGGTCGACGAAGAAGGCGCGGATGCGGGCCGGTTCGGTCGCCGGATCCAGCAGCGGGTCGGCGCCTTGCTTGGCGCGGTCGGCGCCGAACAGCGTGCTGCGCTTGCTCCAGCCGCCGCAGGCCACCAATTCGCCATTTTTCTCGATCAGGAAGTATGTTTGGTCGGCGACCAGTTGCGTATCCACGCCGAAGACGTGCTCCGTGACGGCCGCCGCCTGTTCCTTGGTGTAGAACCCCTCGCTCAACGCGATGCCCGAACGCGCGATCAGCGCTTCCATCGCTGGAATGTCGTCCGGGCGCGCGGCGCGCACCGCTATCGCTTGCGCGTTCATGTGCGACGCGGAGGCGTCAGGATGCTCGGCAGCGCCTTCGGCAGCGTCTCCGGATAGTCGCGGCTGAAATGCAGGCCACGGCTTTCGCGGCGCTGCAAGGCGCTGTTGACGATCAGGCTCGCCACGTCGACCAGGTTGCGCAGTTCCAGCAGGTCGTGCGTGATGCGGAAGTTCTGATAGTACTCGTCGATTTCTTCCTTCAGCAGCGCGATGCGGTGCTGCGCGCGTTCCAGCCGCTTGGTGGTGCGCACGATGCCGACGTAATTCCACATGAAGCGGCGCAGTTCGTCCCAGTTGTGCGAGATGACGACTTCCTCGTCGGCGTCGGTGACGCGGCTTTCATCCCAATCCGGCAGGTAGGGCACTTCGCCTTTTTCCTTTGATTCGATATCGGTGGCGCAGGCGCGGCCGATCACCACGCATTCCAGCAGCGAGTTGCTGGCCAGGCGGTTGGCGCCGTGCAGGCCGGTGCAGGCGGTCTCGCCGACCGCATACAGGCCGGGCAGGTCGGTACGGCCGTGTAGGTCCGTGACCACGCCGCCGCAGGTGTAGTGCGCCGCCGGCACGATCGGAATCGGCTGCTTGGTGATGTCGATGCCCAGTTCCAGGCAGCGCGCGTAGATGGTGGGGAAGTGCTCGATCAGGAATTCGGCCGGTTTGTGGCTGATGTCGAGGTGGACGTAATCCAGGCCGCGCTTCTTGATCTCGAAGTCGATGGCGCGGGCGACCACGTCGCGCGGCGCCAGTTCGGCGCGCTCGTCGTGCGCCAGCATGAAGCGGAAGCCGGCGGCGGCGCCGGCTTCCGGCGGCAGCTTCAGCAGGCCGCCTTCACCGCGGATCGCTTCCGTGATCAGGAAGGACTTGGCATACGGATGGTACAGGCAGGTCGGATGGAACTGGATGAATTCCATGTTGGAGATGCGGCAGCCGGCGCGCCACGCCATCGCGATGCCGTCGCCGCTGGCGGTGTCGGGATTGGTGGTGTACAGGTAGACCTTGCCGGCGCCGCCGGTGGCCATCACCGTGTGCTCGGCGGCGAAGGTCAGCACCTGGCCGGACTTCTCGTCCTGCACATACAGGCCGTAGCATTTGGGCTGGTTGTTGCCCTTTTTTAGCGGCAGCAGCTTGTCCGAGGTGATCAAGTCGATCGCGCAATGGTGTTCGAACAACGTGATGTTCGGGTGGGCGCGCACTTTTTCTTCCAGTGTGGTCTGCACCGCGTTGCCGGTGGCGTCGGCGGCGTGGATGATGCGACGCTGGCTGTGGCCGCCTTCGCGGGTCAGATGGAAGCCCAGCTCGGCCGATTCGTCGCGGGTGAAGGGCACGCCTTGCTCGATCAGCCATTCGATCGCTTCGCGGCCGTGCTCGACGATGTAGCGCGTGGCGCCTTCGTCGCACAGGCCGCCGCCGGCGACCAGCGTGTCGTCGATGTGCTGGGTGTGGCTGTCACCGGAATCGAGCACGGCGGCGATACCGCCCTGGGCCCAATTGCTGGCGCCGTCCCGCAGCGCGCGTTTGGAAATGATCGCGACCGTGCGCGTTTCGGCCAGGTGGAGGGCGACCGACAGGCCGGCCAGTCCGCTGCCGACGATTGCAACATCAAATTTCATGATTACGTGGTTGGGTGCACTAGAGAAGCACAACTATAGTCTATTTGTCACAGCCGCGTCACAAAAGCCCCTATTTCAAGCGCGGTTGTGGGGCCTCAAGACGGCCGGGTTAACTGTTCCGCATCATGAAAGTTCCATCGCCGAGGGGGCGCAGGGAGCCGACCATGATCAGGATATTCCACCACTACGTGTCCAAGATAGCCTTCATGCTGCTGTTGCTGGAGGTATTGATATTGCTGACGGCCGCCGTGGCCAGCGCGCCGTTGTGGCTCAAGGGGCGGCCGGGCGGGGCGGAACAGCTGTATCTGCCGGCGCTGGCGTTCGCGCTGGTGGTGGTGTTCAGCATGGGCACGCTGGGCATGTATCAGCACAATCAAGCGCGCGAGGACATCAAGAGCACGCTGCTGCGCATCCTGCCATCGTTCGTGCTGGGCTTCGCGCTGATGAACCTGCTGGCGAACATGCTGCCCGGCGCGCAGTTCGGCCGGCTGGGCAGCATGGTGTTCGTGCTGGGCGGGGCCTCGGTGCTCCTGGCGCGGCTGGTGGTGTTCACGTCGGCGCAATCGAGCATGCTGGAGCAGCGGCTGATCGTCATCGGCGACGGCGCCATCGCGCGCGAATGCATGGAGCTGGCGGCCAGCAGCGTCGGCTTCCACCAGTTCCGTGTGGTGGGCTTCGTGCCGGTGGCGGGCGAGGCGCGCAGCGTGCCGCCGGCGATGCTGCTGCCGTCGGATTTGCCCTTGCTGGAGCTGGCGCGGCGCTACGCGGCGGACGAGATCGTGGTGTCGGTGGGCGACCGCCGCAACGGCGCCTTTCCGGTGCGGCAGCTGCTCGAATGCGCGCTGGGCGGCGTGCCGGTGACCGACGCCGCCAGCTTCTTCGAGCGCGAGGCGTGCCAGATCCGGGTCGATTCGCTGCAACCGAGCTATCTGATTTTCGGGGGCGGCTTCGATCAAAGCCTGATGCGCGCGGCCGTCAAGCGCGGCTTCGATCTGCTGGCCAGCGGCGCTATCGGGTTGGCCGCGCTGCCGCTGATGCTGCTGACCGCGTTGGCGATCAAGATCGAGGACGGCGGACCGGTGTTTTACCGCCAGGAGCGGGTGGGGCGCGACAACCGCGTGTTCAATGTGCTGAAGTTCCGCAGCATGCGGCAGGATGCGGAGCAGGACGGCAAGCCGAAATGGGCGGCGCTGGACGATCCGCGCGTGACCATGGTCGGTCACTGGATCCGCAAGCTGCGCATCGACGAGCTGCCGCAAATGCTGAATGTGTTCCGGGGCGAGATGAGTTTTGTCGGGCCGCGTCCGGAGCGGGCGTATTTTGTCGCGCAGTTGTGCGAGCAGATCGCCTACTACAACGTGCGGCATGGGATCAAGCCGGGCATCACGGGATTGGCACAGGTGCGCTACAGCTACGCCGCGTCGATCGAAGACTCGGTTCGGAAATTGCAATATGACCTTTACTACGTCAAGAACAACAGCCTGTTCCTGGATCTGCTCATATTGCTTGATACGGTGCAGGTGGTCTTGTTCGGCAAGGGCGGACGCTGATGCCCTGGACCGGCGCGCCGTCGGTCGCCGCGTTCAGCCACGGCGTCGCGGCGCTGGCTTTTCTGCCGCCGGCGGCGCTGTTGCTGTGGGGCGGCTGGCGCAGGCGCAGGCATGCGACCTCGCTCGGCGTCGCTTGCCTTGCCACCACCGTCTGGGCGGCGTGTGCAGCGGCATACCGCGCCTTGGGTGCGGCGCCATTTTGGCTACTGGAGGCGGCGGAATCGCTGCGCACCGCGTGCTGGCTGGCGTTGCTGCTGCTGATGGCCGGCGGCGGGCTGCGGCTACGCGGTTGGCTGGCCGGGGTCTGGCTGGCGCTGGCGGCCGGGTTGGTGGCTGGACTGTTCGAACCGGCCTTCGGCATCGTGGCGCGTCTAGCGCTGGCGGTGCTGGGCATGCTGCTGGTGGAGCATGTATATCGCAGCGCGCCGCAGGGCTCGCGCTGGGGCATCAAGTTCGCCTGCCTGGGCGTCGGCGCCATGTTTGCGTATGACTTCTACCTGTACAGCGACGCCGCGCTGTTCCGTCAAGTGAACCCCGACCTCTGGGCCGCGCGCGGCATCGTCAACGCGTTGAGCGTGCCGCCGCTGTTGCTGGCGGCAGCGCGCAATCCGGTCCGGGCGCCGGGCTTGCTGCTGTCGCGCCAGATCATGTTCCGCTCGGCGGCTTTGCTGGGCTCCGCGTTGTATCTGCTGGCGATGGCGGCCAGCGCCTGGTACCTGCGCTACGTTGGCGGCGCCTGGGGCCCGCTGATGCAGCTGGCCTGCCTGTGCGGCGCGGCGCTGTTGCTGGCCGCCGTGCTGTTCTCCGGGACCATGCGCGCGCGCCTGAAGATCTTTATCAGCAAGCACTTCTACCAAGGCCGCTACGACTATCGCCACGAATGGCGTCACGTCACACGCACGCTGGCCGACGGCGCCGGGCAGCTGTCGGAGCGGGCGATCCAGGCGGTGGCCGGCCTGGTGGAAAGTCCGGCCGGCTTGCTATGGCTGCGCGGCGACGACGATCGCTATCGGCCGGTCGCCGGTTGGAACATGACGCCGACGCCGATCGCGGAGCGTCCTGACGGCGCCCTGTGCCGCTTCCTGACGGCGCGCAACTGGGTGATCGAGCTGCCTGAATGGCGCAGCCATTCCACACTCTACGCCGGCCTGGCGCTGCCGGACTGGCTCGCCGCCGCGTCCGACCTGTGGCTGGTGGTGCCGCTGAAGCTGGAGCGCGATCTGTTCGGCTTCATTTGCCTGGCGCCGCCGCGCACGTCCTTGCAGCTGAATTGGGAAGTGCGCGATGTGCTGAAGATCGCAGGCAGCCAGGCGGCCAGCTACCTGGCGCACCGTGCGTCGGCCGACAGTCTCGCTGTGTCGCGGCAGTTCGAATCGTTCAATCGCATGTCGACCTTCATCGCACACGATCTGAAGACCCTGATGTCGCAGCTGTCGCTGCTGCTGGTGAACGCCGAACGCCACAAGGCCAATCCGGCGTTCCAGAGCGATATGCTGGAGACGCTGTCGCATTCTCTCGCCAAGATGAGGCATCTGCTGCTCAAGCTGCGCCGCGACGATGCGCCGGAAGCGGCAGCGCCGCTGCGTCTGGACCATCTGTTGGTACGCGTGATGCGGGCGAACGCGGGCAGCGAACCCTTGCCGTCGCTGGAATTGAACGGCAACGAGCCGACGGTGCTGGCCGACCCGCAGCGGCTGGAACGGGTGATCGGCCATCTGGTGCAGAACGCCGTCGAAGCGACCCCGCGCGATGGCAGCGTGGCGCTGCGCCTGCGCCTGCGCGGCGACGGCGCGGCGGCCATCCTCGAAGTGTGCGACTCAGGTCACGGCATGACCGAACAGTTCATGCGCGAGAGGCTGTTCAAACCCTTTGAATCAACCAAGACGGCGGGGATGGGCATCGGTGTGTTCGAGAGCCGCGAGTATTTGCGCGAGATCGGTGGAAGCCTGGACGTGGCCAGCGCGCCGTTGCAGGGTACAACCTTTCGCCTGACGCTGCCGCTACACAAGGAGCTCAACGATGGGCAAGAATAAGTTGCTGGTGGTCGAGGACGACGCCGGTCTGCAGAAACAGCTGCGCTGGAGCCTGGATGCGTACGACGTCGTGGTCGCGAACGACCGCGAGACTGCCATGGCGCAGCTGCGCCGTCACCAGCCCGCAGTGGTGACGATGGACCTGGGCCTGCCGCCGGATCCGGACAGCGCCGCCGAGGGCCTGTCGCTGTTGCGGCAGATACTGGCCGCGGCGCCGGACACCAAGGTGGTTGTCCTGTCGGGCAATCGGGAACGCGCCCACGCGCTGAAGGCGATCGCAATGGGTGCTTACGATTTCCATCAAAAACCGCTGGATGCCGACGCGCTGTCGCTGGTGATCGGACGCGCCTTCTACCTGCACGCGATGCAGCAGGAGAACCGGCGCATGCTGCAAATACAATCCGATTCGCCGCTGGCCGGCATCATCAGCCGCGATCCCGGCATGCTGAAGCTCTGCCGCACTGTCGAACGGGTGGCGCCGTCGTCGGCGACCGTGATGCTGCTCGGCGATTCGGGCAGCGGCAAGGAGCTGCTCGCGCGCGGCCTTCACAACCTGAGTCCGCGCGCCGACAAGCGCTGCGTCGCCATCAACTGCGCGGCGATCCCGGAGCAGCTGCTGGAGAGCGAGTTGTTCGGCTATGAAAAGGGCGCCTTCACCGGCGCGCAGCGGCAGACGCTGGGCAAACTGGAACTGGCGCAGGGCGGTACCTTCTTCCTCGATGAAATCGGCGACATGCCGCCGGCGTTGCAGGGGAAGCTGCTGCGCTTCCTGCAACAGCGGGTGATCGAGCGGATCGGTGGACGCAGTGAGATCAGCATCGACGTGCGCGTCGTCTGCGCCACGCATCGGAATTTGAAATCAATGGCCGAAGAAGGCCGGTTCCGCGAAGACTTGTATTATCGGTTGAGCGAGATCGTGCTGACCATTCCGCCGCTGCGCCAGCGATCCGGCGACAGCGCACTGCTGGCACATCACTTCCGCAACAAATTCTGCGCCGGCGAATCCCGCTCGATGCTTGGATTCAGTCCCGAGGCCTTGGCAGCGATCGAGTCCTACAGTTGGCCCGGCAATGTGCGGGAAATCGAAAACTGCATCCGTCGCGCGGTCATCATGGCCGACGGGCCGCACATCACGGCCCTGGATCTGGGCCTGCCGCAGCCCGATGGCGAGGATGACGATCTGAACCTGCGACAGGCGCGCGACGCGGCCGAGTACCGGGTGATGATCAAGGCGCTGGCGCGGGTGGACGGCAATATCGTCAGGGCGGCGGAGCTGTTGGGCGTCAGCCGCCCGACACTGTACGATCTGATGAACCACCACGGCTTGAAATAGTCACTGACCGCCGCGCCACTGCCCGGCGGCGATCAGCTTGTTTTTCAATCCATCCATCGGAAAACCCATGCCGTAGGCTTTTTCGGCACTGGCGCGGGCCTTGTCGTATTCCTTCTTGCGCAGGTATAGCAAGCCAAGGTTGTAGTGCGAGGCGGGATTGTCCGGCTCCAGCACGGCGGCTTGCTCCACTTGCTCCAGCGCCTCGTCGGTTCGGCCGAGCGCCAGGAGATAACTGCCATACAGCGCGCGCACGCGGGCATCCTTCGGCGTGTAGCGTAGCGCGCGGTCGTAGAAGCAGTCGACCGTGTAGCGTGCACCGTGCGGCTTGCGGTTCTTGTCGCGCAGCGCCAGTTTGGTGATCGCGGCCAGCGCGCGGTGATGGTTGGGGAAGTGTTCCAGTGTGTAGCTGATGTCCGCGCCCAGTGGACCGGTCGCGCCGCGCAGCAGGCCTTCGACGTTGGGCGTGAAGTGGAATTGTTCGACCACCGCCAGGCCTTCGCGGTCGTCGGCGTTGGTGTAGTCGCCGCCGGGATTGTGCTTGACGTAGGGCGCGCATGCTTCGCCTCCGATGGTGGCGCAATATACAGGTGCCGTCGCCAGCAGCGTGACGAGCCAAATTATGGCGGTTTTCATGGCTGTTCCTTGTGGTGGATGCGATCCAATAGCGCCGCCAGCTCGCGCGTGCGCGCTGTGCGGGAATGACCGGCGATCAAGGCCGGCGTGGCCAGCGGCGCCTTGTTTTCCCTGCACAGGCGCAGGAAGCCCATCAGCGTGGCGGCGATATCGTCCGCCGAGTCGAGTCGGCCGATGGTGTCGATGCCGTTACGGCGCAGCGCGGCGGCGGTGTCGCCGTCGGGGTGGGTCAGGGCCAGCAGCGGGCGGCGGGCGCGCAGGTATTCATACATCTTGGCCGGAATCTGGCCGTTGCAGTTTGCCGCCTGTAGCAGCAGCAGACCATCGGCGGCCATCATTTCTGCCAGCGCGTCGCGGTAGGGCAGCGGCGGCGCCAGTTCGATCAGGTGTTCCAGGCCGGGATGGATTCGCATCAGGCTTCGCAGGTGGTCGTCGTGGCCGCTGGCGCGCAGCACCAGCCGGAAATTGTCCGGGGTGATGGCGCCATCGGTCAGCAGGCGCGCCAGCGCGGCGAACAGTGGACCGGGATCGCGCTCGGAGGGGTAGATCACGCCGCTGTGCAGCAGCCGGAATTGACCGCCCGGCGAGCGCGGCCCCGGCGCTGCGAGTTCGGCCGCGATGAAGCTGTTTTCGTCGTAGCCATTTTCTATCAGCTGGATGCGGTCCGGCGCGGCTTGTGGAAAGCGCTGGCCGAGATCGCGCACCGCGCCCGGCGTGGTGCACACCAACACCCTGGCATGTCGCATCGCTTGCAGTTCGATCCAGCGGTGGATGCGGTATCGGCGCGGATCCGGCGGGTAGCCGGTGTCGATCATCGGGTCGCGCTGGTCGGCGATCCAGGGAATGCCCGTCAGGCGGTGCAACGTGAGTGCGATCAGATGAGCGGTGGCGATCGGGTAACTGGACCAGATCAAGTTGGGCCGGTGCCGGAGGATTAGTGCGAGGCCGGCGGGGACGGCGCTGAGGCACCAGGATATCCAGCGGTCCGGCTGCGCCAGCAGCGACGGATAGCGGCCGCCGATCGCCATGTGGCGCGCCGCATCCAGCGCCAAACTGCGGTGCACGGCGATGTCGCTTGAGGTGGCGTAGCCCGGATCCACGCTGGCATGTGCGCGGGGATTGACTGTCAAGACCAGCGGTTGCCAGCCCCACTGCGGCAAGTGCCGCGTGAACGCCAGCGTGCGCTGGATGCCGCTGCCGCCGCGCAGCGGTGGATAGTGGAAGGCAATCATCAGCACTTGCCTCACCACGACCGCACCCAGTCGGCGCAGATGGCGGCGACCTGGTCGCGCCAGGACTTGCGGGCGAACGTGTGGTTGGCTTGGGGGATCACTGTCTGCCGCACGCGCGGTGCTTCCATCAGCGCCCGCCAGTGCGCATGCCGCGCCGCCAGCGCCTGGAACTCGCGCGCGCCGATGTCGGCGCCGCTGAGGATCACCAGCACCTGGCCGCGGAAGTCGGACAGCGCTTGGTACAGCCGCTGCGGCAGCGTTTCGACCTGCGCGGCTGGCGCGCGCGCGGCAGCGATCAGTTGCCCGACGCCGTTGAACGCGCGCCGCACGCCGAAGCCTCCACCTGCAAGCTTGCGCCAAAACTCGCGATCCTTGAGTCGCTGCGCGTAATAGTGGCGCAACGTGGCGCGGGCCAGGCTTTGGTCGGTGCGCACCCAGGGATTGAGTAACACCAGCCCGGTAATGCGGCGGTCGCGCGTCGCGTGGAAGGCCGCAGCGGTTGCGCCGTCGCACAGGCCCCACAGTACGACCTCGCGCATGGCAGGGAGCGCGGCAAAGAACTGATGCACGGCGGCGGCCAGGTCGTCCTGGACCGATTCGAAATCTCGCATTTCGCCTTCGCTGTCGCCCATGCCCCGGTAGTCGAAGCGCAGCGCCGGGTTGCCGTTGGCGGCCAGGTGCCGTGATAGCAGCACGAACTGGCGGTGGCTGCCGACGCGATATTGCGGTCCGCCGGTGACGATCAGCACGCCGCGCCGCGCCGGCGCCCGCAGGTCGGGTAGCTCCAGTATGCCGAACAGCCAGCAATCGCGGCACCGGAAATGCAGGACGCGCGCCTGCGACATCACCGATCCTCCAACGACAAGGGCGTCGACGCCGCCTGCCGCCCCACGGCCAGCGTGGCATCAAGCGTCGCGGCCAGCAGCTCAGCCGACTCGCTGATCTCGGCGCTGGCCCAGAACGACGTGCCTTGTAGCGCGCGCGCTTCGATCGCTATCCCGGCTTCGCGCCAGCGTTCGATCAGCAGCGCCGACGCGGCTTGCAGCGCCGGCTGCGCCGGGTTCAGCTCCAGCCAATGCGTCGAGCAGGCGGGCGTCAGCGCGGCGGCATCCAACCGATTGATGGCGTCCGACAGTTCCGGCGCCACTGTGTAGCCGCCGATTTCCGCTCCATGTTCCTGCGGCGCCGCTCCGAATAACCGCGCCGCGCTTTGCATGCGCGCGAACTGGTGCAGATGCGCGCGCCCGCTGATGACCGGCTGCCACAGGATCAGCCCCTCCGGATCGGTGCTGGCGGCGAGCTCCAACGCGAGCAGCGCCCCCAGGCGCAGGCCCCACAGATAGAACGGGCCATTGTTGCGTTGCGTCAGCCAGTGCCACCCCAACCTCAGGTCCGACAGCCAGATGTCCCAGCGCGCGTCGGCGAAGTCACCACTGCTGTCGCCGCAGCCATACAGGTCGATTTGCAGCACGCCGAAGCCCGCCCGGGCATAGGCGCGCGACTGCAGCGCCGCCATGCGCCGGCTTTTGTTCAACTCCTCGGCGAATGGCGGTACGTACAGGATCGCGCCGCGCGGCGCGACATCGGGATCCGGTTGGTGGTACAGGCAAAAGCGCTCGCCCGCGCCGGCGGCGAGGAAAAACGGCAATGCGCTGGCCGGTTGCGGCGTCACGGTCAGGCCAGCTTGGTCTGGACGAAGCGCGCCAGCGAGCCGACCGTGGCGAAGTGGCTGGCGCTGATCTCGTCGTCACGCACCTCGAAGCCGAACTGCTGCTCCAACGCCAGGATCAGGTTGGCGACGGCCATCGAATCCAGCTCCGGCAGGCTGCCAAGCAGCAAGGTATCTTCCGACAGCGGCATCCGCCCCAGTCCCAGCGTGGACCGCAGGACCTGGGAGACTTGGTGAATATCGGACATGGTTACTCCTTGAAGGCGGTGGCGGCCAGCGCGCTGGTGTCGAACATCAGTTGCGGACAGGACGCGGGACCGCGTGACAGATGAAAATGTGGCGCCAGGCTGGCGACCATCCACTGCCATCCACCGCAGCGCACGAACAGCGCGGCACCGAGGCGCACGGTGCCGATCCGCCCATGCGCCCGCAGCGAGGGCGCATTGAAGGCGGAGATGCGGCTGCAAGTCCAGCGCACGCCTTGCTGGCGCAGGTGGCGCCGGGCCGCCTCCCACAACCGACGGAAGACCCAGCCCAGGCGCTCCTCGGGCCGCACCCAGACATCGAAATCCCAACTGGCACGCGACGATGCCAGCCGGTAGCGGGCGCGGACTTCGTCTTCGAGGTAGGCGTCCATGATCAGCCACAGGAAGCCGGCCAGACGGCCGTTGCGCCAGGCCGCCAGCGACAGCGCGCCTTGCGCATAGCGCGCGCGGACCACGGCGGACGGGCGCGGATAGTCCTGCGGAACCGGATCGGCGGCGGCCGGCATGCTGATCTCGATATCCAGCCCACGCTCCGGCGCCAGCGGGGCGTCGCCGACATATTGGGCGACGAAGTGGTAGCAGTGCAAGGCGCAACGCCCGCCGCTGGCCTTGTCCAACAACCGCGACAGCGCGTACAGCGCGGCGTTGAGCCAGCCCAGTTGGGCGAGCGTGTGTAACAGGCCAGTAGTCATGACAGTGTACCGAAAGAGACCGGACCTCGATTAGACAATGGCCGCCGCGCACACGGTTTGAGCCAGCACAAACGCAGGGCGCACTTGACGCATATCAATAACGCCCGCGACGATAGTCCCGATCATGGAGGACTCACCATCGACAAGACCAACCGCCATGACGCAGCTCATACATCATCTTATTTTTCAATCGGCGCTGACGGTACCGGAGCGGCAGGCGCTGTCCTACCAGGGCGTCGCCCTGAACTACGCCGCGCTGGCGCAGATGGTGCGGGTCGCGGCGGACGCCTGGTTGCATCACGGTCTGGGACGAGGCGAACGATTGGCCGTGTACCTGGAAAAACGCGAGGAGGCTGTGGTGGCCATGTTCGGCGCGGCGGCGGCAGGCGGCGTGTTCGTTCCGATCAATCCCGTGCTCAAGCCGGACCAGGTGGCCTATATCCTGGACGATTGCAATGTGCGCATCCTGGTGACGTCGCGCGAGCGGCTGAACGGCCTGGCGGGCGTGCTGGATCGCTGTCCGGATCTGCGCGCGGTGATCGTCATCGGCTCGATGGCGGAGGCGCCGGCGCTGGCGCACGCACGCTTGCATTCCTGGCGGGAGTCGATGCAGACGGCATCGCCGCAGCCGACCCACCCGTGCATCGATGGCGACGTCGCCGCGATTCTGTACACCTCCGGCAGCACCGGCAAGCCCAAGGGCGTGGTGCTGTCGCATCGTAATCTGGTGGCGGGCGCGCTCAGTGTCGCCGGCTACCTGGCCAATACGCGCGAGGACCGCATCCTGTGCGTGCTGCCACTCAGCTTCGACTACGGCCTGAGCCAGCTGACCACGACCTTCGCGGTCGGCGCCTGCGCCGTGCTGCTGAACCATCTGCTGTTGCGCGACATCGTCGATGCTGTCGGCCGCGAACGCATCACCGGGTTGGCCGCCGTGCCGCCGCTGTGGATACAGCTGTCGGAACTGGTCTGGCACCATGCCCGGCACCTGCGCTTTATCACCAACTCCGGCGGCGTGATGCCGCGCCACACCTTGCGCGCGCTGCGCAAGGCCTTGCCGCACGTGCAGATCTATTTGATGTACGGATTGACCGAAGCCTTCCGTTCAACCTATCTGGCGCCGGAACAACTGGATATCCGGCCGGACTCGATCGGCAAGGCGATCCCGAATGCGGAAATCCTGGTGCTGCGTGCCGACGGCACCCCCTGCGCGCCGGACGAGGCCGGGGAGCTGGTACATCGGGGCGCCCTGGTCGCGCTGGGTTACTGGAACGACGCCGCGCGCACCGCCGAACGCTTCCGGCCGCTGCCGGACCGGCTGGGCGGCCTGCCGATCCCGGAGCTGGCCGTCTGGTCGGGCGACACGGTGCGCGCCGACGCCGAGGGCTTTCTGTATTTCATCGGCCGCAGCGACGACATGATCAAGACCTCCGGCTATCGCGTCAGTCCGGCCGAGGTGGAGGAGGTGGTCTACGCCACGGGGCTGGTGGCGGAAGCGGCGGCGCTTGGCCTTCCGCACGAGCAGCTGGGGCAGTCGATCGCGCTGGTGGCCACCTTGGCGCCCGGCGGCGCGGCGGACGGCGCGGCCCTGCTGGCGGCCTGCAAGCGCGCCTTGCCAACTTACATGGTGCCGGCGCGAATCGAGATACGCCAGGCACCGCTGCCGCGCAATCCCAATGGCAAAATCGACCGCAAGCTGCTGGCCGACGAATTGAGCCAGGCCGAACGGGAGCTGCGTTGATGGGATCCGCCACGGAACGACCTAGCCACCCGCCGCCGCGCCAGTTCCCGGTGCTGGACGATTGCCTGCAACTGGGCGGCGTGCTGCTGACGCGGCTGGCCGAACGCGTCGGCCGCACACCGTTCTACGCGTATGAGCGCGATCACGTTCGCTCCCGCATCGATCTGCTGCGCCGGACCCTTCCACAAGGGGTGCAGCTGCATTACGCGATCAAAGCCAATCCGATGCCGGCGCTGGTGTGCCTGATGGCGCCGCTGGTGGACGGCTTCGACGTCGCCTCCGCCGGTGAAATGAAGATCGCGCTGGATGCCGGCATGGCGCCGTCGGCCATCAGTTTCGCCGGACCCGGCAAAAGCAACGCCGAGCTGCGCAGCGCGGTAGCGGCCGGCGTGCTGCTGCACCTGGAATCCGAGGAGGAAATGAAACGCGCCGCCGCCACCGGCGCGCTGCTGGGCCTGACACCCCGCGTGGCGGTGCGCGTCAATCCGGATTTCGAGCTCAAATATGCCGGGATGAAAATGGCCGGCGGCGCGCATCAATTCGGCATCGATGCCGAACGGGTTCCGGCGATGCTGCGCCAGCTGGGACGGCTGGGCCTGGACTTTCACGGCTTCCACCTGTTTTGTGGCGCGCAGAACCTGTCGGCGACGGCGATCGGCGAGGCGCAACGCCTGTGCGTCGATTTGGCGTTGCGTCTGGCGGAACATGCGCCTTCGCCGATACGCACCCTGAACATCGGGGGCGGGCTCGGCGTGCCGTATTTTCCCGGCGAGCGCCCGCTCGACTTTCCAGCCGTGGCCGACGGCTTGCATGCGGTATTGGACACGCTGAACGCCGCCGCGCCCGGCGCCCGACTGGTGCTGGAACTGGGGCGTTATCTGGTGGCCGAGGCCGGCGTCTACGTCTGCCGGGTGCTGGAACGCAAACTGTCGCACGGCCAGACCTTTCTGATCACCGACGGCGGCATGCATCATCATCTGGCGGCATCCGGCAATTTCGGCCAAGTGATCCGCAAAAACTATCCGGTCGCCATCGGCAACCGCATGTACGGCGGCCCGCGCGAGACGGCGACCGTGGTCGGCCCGCTGTGCACGCCGCTGGACATGCTGGCCGACGGCATGGAACTGACGCGGGCGGAGGTCGGCGATTTCGTCGTGGTGTTCCAGTCGGGCGCATATGGCTTGACGGCCAGCCCGACCGCGTTTCTCGGCCATCCCGGTCCGGCGGAGGTGCTGGTATGAGCGGTTTGTGCGGCTATCTGAACACTGTGCGCGACGAACGCGGCCCACGATTTCTGCGCCGCATGGCCGCCAGCATGGCGCGCTTCGATTCCAGTCCGATTCATGCGCTGACGGACGGCCCAGCGGGGGTGGCGGTGGCCGCGTGCGCGGACGGCTTCAGCATGCACAGCCGCGACGGCGTGCTGGCCGCCGTGTGGGGCCGTGCGGCGCTGGAGGGCGACACCAGGCAGGTGGCGATGCGGCTGACCGAGTTGTGGATGGTGCGCGGCCCGATGGCGTGCGCCGATCTGTCGGGCCCGTTCGCGGTGTGCATTGTGGATGGCGCGTCGGGGCAGGTGATGCTGGCAGTGGATCGCAGCGGCATCCACAGCATGCACTATCAGAGCTTGCCGCAGTGTTTGCTGTTCGGCTCCTCTGCGGCGGCGCTGCGGCAGCACCCGGACGCGCATGACGAACTGGACCGGCAGGCCTTGTACCACTACCTGTATTTCCACATGATTCCGGCCCCGCTCACGGTATATCGCGGGCAGCAGCGGCTGTTGCCGGGCGAATTCCTGCTGTATCGCCGTGGCCGGTTGGAGCGCGGAAGCTATTGGAAGATGGCCTACAGCGAACGGCGCGAACTGCCGTTCGCTGTACTGAAGCACCAGTTCCTCGCCACGCTGGAGCACGCGGTGCGGCAGGCGGCCGAGGGCGACGGCAAGGTCGGCGCCTTCCTCAGCGGCGGCACCGACAGTTCCACGCTGGCGGGGATGCTGGGCAAGATCACCGGTCAGCCGGCTAGCACCTATTCGATCGGCTTCGACGTCGATGGCTACGACGAGATGCGCTATGCCCGTATCGCGGCGCGCCATTTCGGCACCGATCATCACGAGTTTTACGTGACGGCGGATGACGTGATGGAGGCGGTTCCACGGCTTGCCGCCGTCAGCGACCAGCCGTTCGGCAATGCATCGGCGATTCCCGCCTACTATTGCGCCAGCATGGCGCGCGCGGACGGTGTGACCCGGTTGTTGGGTGGCGACGGCGGCGACGAACTGTTCGGCGGTAATGAGCGCTATGCGCGGCAGGCGGTGTTCTCGCGCTACGAGCAACTGCCTTCCTGCCTGCGCCAGGTGTTGATCGAACCCTTGCTGTTCGGACTGGCCGGCAAGCTGGACCTGGCGCCGCTGCGCAAGGCGCGCAGCTATGTCGAGCAGGCATTGATGCCGATGCCGGCGCGGCTGGAGACCTATAATCTGCTGCGACGCTACGGCGCGGCCCGGGTGCTGCATGAAGACTTCCTGGCGGACGTCGATACCAGCGCAGCGTTGGACCAGCTCAACGCCCGCTATTCGGAAACCCACGGGCTGAGCCAGATCAACCGCATGCAGGCCATCGATCTGCTGTACACACTGGCCGACAACGACCTGCGCAAAGTGCGCCACGCCTGCGAGTTGGCCGGCGTGGACGCGGTGTTCCCGTTTCTGAACGACGATATGCTGGCTTTCTCGTCGCGCCTGTCGCCGAACGCCAAGCTGAACGGCACGCGGCTGCGCTATTTCTTCAAGCGGGCGCTAGCGGATCACCTGCCGCGCCCGATACTGCGCAAGAAGAAACATGGTTTCGGCCTGCCGTTCGGACACTGGCTGCAAAGCCATGCCGGCTTGCGCGAACTGGCGTTCGACAGCCTCAATGATTTGAAGCGGCGCCGCATCGTCCGCGCCGAGTTCATCGATACGCTGACGCGGACACTGGTGCGTGAACATCCGGCGTATCACGGCACCATGGTGTGGGTGCTGATGATGCTGGAGCAGTGGCTGTGCCAGCACGCTACACGGCGCGCATCCGGCTTTCCAGCAGACGCAGCAGAAATCGCGGCAGATCTTGCTCCCAAGGCGTGAAGCGGGGAAGTTGCAGCACGTCGCTGCCCGGATAGGCGGCCCCGGGGCTGGTGCTGACGGCGGCCTCGAACCCTAGCGCGTTCACCATGTCGACATGACGCTGCGTGTAATCGACGCCGGGCTTGCCGTTCGGGTAGGCGAACAGCGTGACCGGCGTCCGCGCGATCGCCTCCAGCGCCGCCTTGCCCTCGGCGATCTCGGCCAGCGCCTGCCGGTCCGGGATGGCGGCGAGGATCGGGTGACGGTGCGTGTGCGCGCCGATGTCCATGCCGGCATCCAGCAGCGCGCGTACCTGGCAGGAGCGCATCATCAGCTCGCTGCCGCGCGACGGCGCTCCGGTCAACGCCGCCACCGCCGCCTGGCGTTCGTCGAACGGCAGATACTTCAAGCGGCCCAGCAGGTGGTCCAGCGTGGCCCGTTGTTGCGCCGGCGTGCCCGGCACCGTGCGCCGCACGTGGGTGATCACGTCGTCGTTCCACATCTGGCCGCCATCGAGGTAGCCGCTGGCGATGAAGAAGGTCGCGTGCAGGCCGTGCCGGCGCAGCACCGGCAGCGCCAGCGCGACGTTGTCGGCGTAGCCGTCGTCGAAGGTGATGCAGGCGGCGCGGGCGGGCAGCGTCTCGTCCTGCAGCCGGCGCGCGGCATGGGCCAGTGACAGCACCCGGAAGCAGCGCTTGAGCAGCGTCATCTGGCGATCGAAACGACGCACGTCCGGCAGGCTGGGCAGCAATGGATCTGGGCGCGCCAGCACGCGGTGATAGATCAGGATCGACAGGCGCGGTGTCATCGCGGCGGCTCCGGTGCGACCCGCCCATGCAGCGTTCGACCGGCGTTGGCGGCCGTGGCCGGTGCGATCGCGGCGCGACGCTGCGCCACCAGCGCCCGCACCGCGACCAGCGCAGCCATCAGATAATAGGGGACGTCGAAGTAAAGCAGGCTGAGGAAGGCGCCGCCGACGGCAAAGCCGATCACGCTGGCCTGGATCATCTTGGCCAAGTCATAGGCCCACCGCAACTGCGGATCGTCGCGGCTGTGGCGCACGATCCATGCGGCGGAACGCCAGGTCAGTCCGCCCAACAACAGGTACAACGCCAGCCCGACGAAACCATGTTCGCCCAGCGCCTGGAAATAGATGCTGTGCGCGGCGTGCACGGCGTCCGGGTTGGGTGCATACATGGCGAACGCCGACGGTTCGGCGATCTCGAAGCCACCGCCGAAAAAACGGTCCTTCGCCAGGTTGAACGCCATATGCCAGGCGTTGATGCGGCCCATCGCCGAATCGTCGTCCTGGTAGGCGCCGATGCTGTCCATGCGCTCGGTCCAACGTTCCGGCATGAACAGCAGGGCCGGCGGTGCCAGCAGGATCAGCAGCACGGCGCCCAGCAGTTTCCTGCCGCTCTTGAGCCACATCAGCGCCAGCATCGCGGTGATCGCCAGCAGCGCGCCGCGTGAATACGAGCCCAGCGCGGCCATCGCCGACAAGATCATGGTGAGGTTCATGCCGTGCCATACCCAGCGGTTGCCGCTGCTCAGTTGAAGGTAGCGCATCAACGGAATCGCGACGATCAGCGCCAGGGCGATTTCATTATTCCCGCCGATGAAGGTGCCGGGCGGCCCCCAGACGCGGAAATTGCCGCCGTTTTGCGCGGTGAACACGCCGCCCTTGATGCCGTAGAAGCCCAGCGACAGCACCAGCACCCAAATCATGCGGTGCACATCCTCGCGACTGCGCACCACCACCATGATTACCAGGTTCATCAGCATGATTTTCATGACCTTGCCCCATTGCTCATGGGCGGCAGCCGGGAACAGCGCGAACAGCGTGGTGACGTTCATCCACAACACCAGGGCCAGCAGCGTGAAGGTGATGCCGTTGGCCGGCGGCGTTTTCCGCGCGCGCGCAGTGGCGATGCTGAACAAGGTGGTCACCGCGATGATGAGGGCGAACGGGAAGGTGGTGGCGAATCCCCAGCCCTGGGTATGAGGGTTCATGACGCTGATCCAGATCCACATCAGAGCGCCGTTGACCGGTTTCTTCAGGATCAGCGGCAGGCTGGCGAACACGATGAAGGTGATGAGCAGGTCGCGCATGGCATTTGTTGATCTGGCTCAACAATAGCTTTGAGCCCATCAGTACACTGGATTATTAACTCTTAAATAATAGGATAGGGGAGATGGCCGCTTGTTGACCGTGCTCATGGCGACCCGTGATGGCGCCGGGACTTTAGCCAAGGTGCTGGACGCCTACTGCCGGCTGGCGGCGCCGGAGGGAGGCTGGTGCCTGCTTATCGTCGACAACGGCAGCCGGGACGGTACGGTGGCGCTGCTGGAAAGCTATGCTGGCAGGCTGCCGCTGCGCTGCTTGCACGAACCGCGGCCAGGCAAGAACATCGCGCTGAATCATGGCCTGGAGGCCGCCCTGGCGCAGCCGGGTGCGGACGACGATCTGTTCATCTTCACCGATGACGACGCGATACCGTCGTCGGACTGGCTGCGCCAATGGCACGCCTGCGCCACTGCCCAGCCCGGCTGCAGCGTGTTCGGCGGCGCCATCACAGCGGACTGGGCGGTGGAACCGCCGCCATGGTTGCTGAAACTGGCACCGCTGGGCCTGACCTATGGCGTGACCTCGCCATCGCTGCCGGACGGTCCGGTGTTTCCCGGCCTGGTCTGGGGCGCCAATATGGCGGTGCGGCGCGCGGCGTTCGCGGCCGGTCATCGTTTCGATACCTCGCTCGGTCCGAATGGCGGCGCCTACGCCATGGGCAGCGAGACCGAGCTGACGCGGCGCCTGGCGCGCGAGGGCTACCGGGTGTGGTTCTGCAACGGCCCGAGGGTGGCGCATCACATCCGTGCGGCGCAAGTACGACTGGAATATGTGCTGCAAAAAGCCTGGCGTTTCGGACGCGGCAGGTATCTGCAGGAAACCCCGGGCAAGTTTGCCGAGTTGCTGGGCGTCCCGCGCTGGATGCTGAAGCGCTATCTGCTGGAGCTGGCCGGCTTGGCGCGCGCGTTGCTGCTGCGCGATGCCGATGCGCGTTTCTGGCGCCGCTGGGAGCTGGCCTGCCTGCGCGGTTACCTTTACCAGGCGCGGCGCGGCCGGCATCGGCGCGGCAAGCACGTGCTGGTCACCAGCTACTCGGGCGAGCTGGGCGGCATGGAGTTGCGCATGGCGCAGGAAGTACGCTATCTGCACGCCGCAGGCTACGACGGCGGCTTGGCCTTGCGCCGCTTCGACGGCATCGACGCCTGGGCGCGGCGGCTGGCGGCGGAGCAGATCAGCGTCGCCGAGTTCGCCGCGCCGCCGTTCTTTGAAGGCGAATGGGGCCGGCGCCACCTGCATATTGCGCGAGCGCGCTGGCTGGCGGCGCGCCGCTTGCGGGCGTTCGATGCCGATCTGGTGCATGTGGCGCTGTGCTGGACCAACTATGGCGCCTCGATGTTGTGGCTGGCGCATTATTGCCGTCTGCCGTCGGTGATCAGCGTGCACAACGCCTTTCCGCCGGTCAGTTTCAGCGCGTGGCACCAAGGCTTGCTGCGTCAGGCGTTCTCGACGGTGCGCGGGATCTACGCGGTCTCCGAGTCGGCGCTGGCGCACTTCATGGCCATCTATCAGCCATATATTTTGGCGACGACGCGGTTGGCGGTCATCCCCAACGGCGTCGATGTGCAGCGCTTCCAGCCGTCGGCGGCGGCACGCGGCGCGGCGCGGGAGCGGCTGGGCTTGCCCGCCGAGGCGCTGGTGATCGGCGCGGTGGGGCGTTTGTCCGAGCAAAAGCGGCCGGGGAAACTGATCAGCCTGTTCGCCATGTTGCGCCAGCGCTTTCCCGACCTGTACCTGATCCTGGCCGGCAGCGGGCCGCTGGAGGCGGCCAGCCAGGCGCAAGTGGCGCGCATGGGCCTGACGCCATGGGTGCGTTTCACCGGCTTCGTCGACGCGGTGGAGCAGGTCATGCCGGCGCTGGACCTGCACCTGCTGATGAGCCGCAACGAAGGCTTCGGCATCGCCACCATCGAGGCGATGGCGTGCGGTGTGCCGGCGGTGGCGACGGCGGTGCCCGGCAGCGTCGACATCCTGCGCGACAGCGAGGGTGGCATGCTGGTGCCGGTGGACGATCTGACGGTGGCCGCCTACCGGGTCGGCGCCTTGCTGGCCGATCCGGAGCGGCGCGCGGTCATGGGCCGCAAGGGCCGCGACGAGGCTGTCGAACGCTATTGCGAGCGCGTGGTCGGGCGTCAGGTGCGCGCCTTCTACGACGGGCTGGTCTGAGGCGGCGCATGGTTGCCCCCGGTGTGGCGCGGCGGTCTTTCCTGTTTTCGTTCGCCGAGAAGTACACGCTGCTGCTGCTCAACACCGTTGGCGCGATGGCGCTGGCGCGGCTGCTGACGCCGGCCGAGGTCGGCGTCTATGCGATCGGCGCGGTGTTGGTCGGGCTGGTGCAGGTGTTGCGCGATTTCGGCGTGGGACCTTACGTGATCCAGGAAACGGAGCTCGACCGGCAAAAGCTGCGCGCCGCGCTGGGCATCAGTCTGCTGACCGCCTGGCTGCTGGCGGCGCTGGTGCTCGCGGCGAGTTGGCCGGCGGCGCATTTTTACCGCGATCCCCGCCTGGCCACCGTGCTGCGGCTGCTGGCGCTGAATTTTTTGCTGGTGCCGTTCAGCGCGGTCGCCTTGCCGTATTTGCGCCGGCAGTTGCGCTACCGGGCGATTTTCGCCATCAACGTCTCACAAAGCGCGGTGCAAATGCTGTGCGCTATCGTGCTGGCGGCGCTGGGCTTCGGCTACCTGAGCCTGGCCTGGGGCGCGGTGGCCGGCGCCACGGCGACGCTGGTGGCCGGCGCTTGCTGCCGGCCGCAAGGGTTGCCGTGGCTGCCGGGCTGGCGCGGCGCGCGCGCGATCCTGTCCTTCGGCGTGATCAACACCACCGGCAACCTGATCGATGAGGCCGGCGTCGCCGCGCCGGACCTGATCATCGGCAAGCTGATCGGCGTCGCCGAGGTCGGCATCTTCAGCAAGGCGATGGGCGTGCTGAATGTCTTCAACCAGCTGGTGACGGCGGCCGTCTCGCCGGTGATCTTTCCCTTGTTTTCGGCGCAGGCGCGCGATGGCGGCGACCTGCGGCAAGCTTACTTCACCACCGCCAGCTGCATGACGGCGCTGGCCTGGCCGTTCTTCGGCTTCGTCGCGCTGATGGCGCCGTCGTTGGTGCGGCTGCTGTACGGCGATCAGTGGGATGCCGCCGCTCCTTTGATCCGCATCATCTGTCTCGGATCGGCCTTGTATAGCATGTTCGGCATGGCGCGCCACCTGCTGGTGGCGATCGGAAGGGTTGGCGCGCAAGCCAGGCTGGATGCGGTGTCGGTGCCGGTACGGGTGATCGCGGTGGTGCTGGCGGCGCCGTTCGGGCTGTACTGGATAGCTTGGGCCGTGGTGCTGGGCGCGGTGTTTCGCAGCGGGATGACGTATGTCTGCCTGGCACGCTTCACCGGAATGCGTCTGCCGGCGCTGTTGGGCGCGGTGCGGCGCAGCGCGGTGGTGACGCTGGCCAGCCTTTCCGGTCCGGCCGCGTTGCTGGCCTGCCGGCCGCAAGGAGTGGCGCAACTCGCGATGGGCGCGGTGCTGGGTTTCCTGCTGTGGCTGGCGGCGATTCTGCTGTGCCGGCATGAACTGGCCGCCGAATGCACCCTGGCGGGCCGTAAAGCGCTGGCAATGCTGAGCAGGTAACCTCGGAGGGCTTTGTATGCGAGTGGGAATCCTGTCTTACCCGATGCTGTTCCAGCGCGAGGGTGGCTTGCAGGTGCAGGTGCGCTCGACTATCGCGGCCCTGCAGACGCTGGCGTCTCCGTCCCTGGAGGTGGAATTGGTCGATCCCAATCGGCAGCGCATCGATGGCTACGATGTCATCCATGTCTTTTCGGCGATCAACGGCAACTATCGGCTGGTCGAGTTGGCGCACGAGCTGGACTTGCCGGTGGTGTTGTCTGCGCTGCTGTCGCCGGGCTGGAACCGGGCCGCCGGCCTGCGCGCACGGATCGCGGACCGCCTCGTGGGGCGGTTGACCGACTGGAACGTGCAAACCAGTTACGCGCAGACCAGGCGCGCGTTGCAACTGGCGCAACTGGTGGTGGCGCTCGGGCCGGCGGAGCGGATGGCGTTGATCGATGCTTTTAACACCGATCCCTCCAAGATACGCTTGCTACCGAACGGCATCAGCCCGCACTTTTTCGACGCTGACGCGGGCGCCTTCCGTCGTCACAGCGGCTTGGCAGGGGCTTTCGTGTTGATGGTGGGGGCTATCTCCCCCTACAAGAACCAGCTCGGGCTGGTACGGGCATTGGCGGCATACGAATTCCCGATCGTGCTGATCGGCCACGCGCAACGGCAGCATCAGCCATATTTACAGCAGTTGCTGGCGTCGCCGAAAGTGCGTTGGATGGGACAGTTGCAGCACGACGATCCGTTGCTGGCCAGCGCTTATGCCGCCGCCTCGGTACTGGCGCTGCCCAGCCAGGGCGAGGTGTTTCCACTGTCGGTGCTGGAGGCTTTGGCGGCCGGCACGCCGGTGGTCATGACCGATGAGAGCGCGCTGAGTCTGCCTTCCAGCGGGTTTGCGCTGAAGCAGTTGCGCTGGCGCGATACCGCCATGCTATGCCGCGCGATCAATGATTTCGTTGCCGCGCCGCCGCAGCGGGCGGAGGTGCGGGCGCTGGTGTCGGCGTTCAGCTGGCAGCGGGTCGCCTCGCAAATCGCCGATTGCTACACGCAGCTGAATCGGCGCCGCGAGCGGGTGTCGCATGCTGTTTAATTCTTTCGGATTTCTGTTTTTCTATTTGCCGGTTGTGCTGGGTGGCTATCTGCTGCTGTCGCGCTGGGCGCCGGGCCGGACCACCGCTTGGCTGGCGGTCGCGTCGCTGTTTTTCTACGGCTACTGGGATGTGCGCTTCCTGCCGTTGTTGATGGCGTCCATCACCTTCAATTTCTGGGTGGCGCGGCGCATGTCCGCCAGCGGCAGGCGGCGCAAGCCATGGCTGGGATTCGCGCTGGCGGCCAACCTTGCGCTGCTGGGCTGCTTCAAATACGCTAATTTCCTGCTGTGGCAGGATTGGGCGATCGTGCTGCCGGTCGGGATCTCGTTCTTCACCTTCACGCAGATCGCCTTCCTGGTCGATTGCTATCGCGGGCTGGCGGGCGAATACCGATTCGTTCACTACACCTTGTTCGTCAGTTACTTCCCGCATCTGATCGCAGGGCCGGTGCTGCATCACAAGGAAATGATGCCGCAGTTCGACCGCCGGCCGCAGCCAGACGCGGCCGACTTCGCGGTCGGCCTGTCGATCTTCGTCGTCGGCCTCGGCAAGAAGGTATTGCTGGCCGATCCGGTGTCGGTGCTGGTGGGGCCGGTGTTCGCGGCCGGCGCGCGGCCGCAACTTATTGAAGCGTGGATAGGCGCGCTGGCCTACACTTTTCAGCTGTATTTCGACTTCTCCGGATATTCGGACATGGCGATCGGCCTGTCGCGGATGTTCGGCGTCAGGCTGCCGTTGAACTTCAACTCACCGTATCGCGCCGCGAACATCAGCGAATTCTGGCGGCGTTGGCACATGACCTTGTCCCGCTTCCTGCGCGACTATTTATATGTGCCGCTGGGCGGCAACCGCGACGGCGCGCTGCGGCGCTACCGCAACCTGATGCTGACCATGCTGCTGGGCGGCCTGTGGCACGGCGCCGGGTGGACGTTCGTGGTCTGGGGTGGTTTGCACGGCGTGTACCTGGTGCTGCATCACGGCTGGCGGTCGCTAAACCGCAACCCGGCGCCGACGCTGTGGGGCAGGACATTGACCATGCTGGCCGTGATTGTCGCCTGGGTCGTGTTCCGCGCGCCGGATCTGGCGACGGCCGGCGACATCCTGCATGCCATGGCGGGCGGCAACGGTCTGGCGCTGCCGCGCGGCCTGGCGGCGTACGCGTCGCAGTTTTACGGGCTCGGTTGGCGGCCAAGCTTCAACGGCATCCGCTGGATCGACTTCGGCGGCGAGGCGGTGCCGGTGCTGTTGCTGGCGATGGCGCTGGCTTTCTTCGCGCCGAATACGCAAGAAATATTCTGTCGCTACGAGCCTTGCATTGAAAGAATATTACATCGCGACGGCTGGACCTGGTCGCCCGGCCACGCCTGGGGCGTGGCGATGGCGCTGTTGTTCCTCAGCTGCTTGTTCAGCATGAACAAGGTCAGCGAATTTCTCTATTTTCAATTCTGACCATGCGCGCCTATCTGACCATTTTCAGCGCCATCACCGCCATCACGCTGGGCGCGGTGGCGACGCTCAACTATGTCGTCGATCCCTATCTGATGCATCAATGGGATACGCCGCAAGTGCAGCGTCTGCGGCCTGCGCGCGAAAAGCTCAGCCCGTGGGGCAAGACTTACGCGCTGGCGCGCTATCGGCCCAGTGTGCTATATGCAGGCAACTCGCGCACCGAACTGGGCTTGCCGGTCCAGCCGGCGCTGTTCGGCGGCAAGCCGGTCTTCAATGGCGCGTTGTCCGGCGCCTCGGTCGGCGACGCGGTGGCGCTGGTGCGCCATGCGGCGATGGCCGGCGGCGGTCAGCGGCTCGATACCGTGGTGTGGGGCATCGATGCGCCGTCGTTCTCGCTGGATGGCGGCAACACCGATTTCGAGCGTGATCTGGTGGCCACCGACAGTTTTTATTTTTGGCGACGCGGCCTGATCGACCTCAAGCGCGCCTTGACCATCGACATGACGATGGACTCGCTCCGCCTGCTGCGCGGCACCTTCGGCCAGCGCTGCCTGTCCAGCCTGGCGCGCTACGGCCAGCGCGACGAACGCTGCGTGCTCGACCATGTCGATGGCTGGGGAGGCACCAGCGGCGCCATCGTGCCGCGCCTCCGCGAGTTTATCCGCGCGGTCGGGCCGACCGCCGAGGCGATGCGGGAATTCGACGTCGCCGTGAGCGGCTTATGCAACGCCGGCACACGCGTACGGCTCTACATCAATCCCACGCATGCGATGTCGAGCGACGCGCTGTATTGGTCCGGCAAGTGGCCGTCGATGGAGCGCTGGCAGCGGCGTCTTGCCGAGTTGACGCATCTACGGCGCACACTCGGCTGCGATATTCGGCTGTTCGATTTTTCGGGCTTCAACAGCATCACGACCGAAGCGATACCGCAGGTGAGCGGCGATGCGGTGATGCGGTACTACTGGGAGCCATCGCATTATCGCGTCAACGTCGGCCGGATGATCCTGGCGCGCCTGTTCGGGAAACAAAGCTACGTGTCCGAAGACTTCGGCGTGGAGCTGACGCCATCCTCGTTGCCGGCACACCAGTCGGCGCAACGCGCGCTGCGCGACCGTTACCACCAGCTTCACCCGGTGGAAACCAGTCTGGTGGTGGATGTGGCAACCGCATCCGGCGCCACCAGCACCGCGCAGCCTTTCTCGCAGGTGCGCTCGAACTGATCCAGGGCCGGAAACTCGCGCCGCCAACGTTGCAGGATGACCTGTTCGTCGGCGCGCGCCGCGTCGTCCAGGAACACATGCGCGCCGGCCGCCAGTCTGGGGAACAACAGCGGTCCCGCAGCGTAGCGGGCCAGCGGACGCGTCGCCTGCGGCGGGCCATCGATCACCAGCAGGTCAATCGACAGCCCGGCCGGCAAGGCGGCGAGGTCGTACCAGGGCCAGGATTCACCGGCCAGTTCGCGCGTCAACAGCGGCGCATCGAGCACCTGCACCCAGTCCTGCAGGCCGTTGCGGCGTAACTGTTCACGCGTCTCGTGGGCGTAGTGTGTATCGTGCTCCAGACTGATCAGCTTGCCTGAGCCGTTGAGTTGAAGGCAGCGCGCCAACACCAGCGTCGAGGTACCGCTGCTGCATTCGAGGACCATGCGCGGCTGCGCCCAGCGTACATGGCGCGCCAACTCCAGCAGGAAATCCGGCGACGCCGCCCAGCCGCGCGTCGGCGGCAGGCTGCGCTTCAGGTTTAATTCGACGTACAGTCCGTGCAGCGCCTCCATCTGGCGAAACAGCGCGACGCTGTCGCCGCTGGTGCGGTCGCTGACGTCGTGCAGCAGCAGGTGCACATGCCGCAACTTGTGCAGGATGTACAGCGTAACGGACAATAAAATTGTGGCGACGATGTAGGGCATGACATCTCCTCAAGTGCTGACAACCTTGCTGATCACATAGCGGTGTTTGCCGGATGCTTCAGCCGGGATCGCGGCCACTTCCTCGATCACGACATCGACCGACGCCCCGAGACGGGCGCGAAACTGGGTGACGATACTCAGATGCAGCAGCGGCGGCAGGCCATTGACGCTTACAAGCAGCACCCGGGTGCAGTCCAGGCTTTCCTGGATGATCTTGAAGGCGCGCACCTGGGGCAGGTCGCGCAGGATGTAGATCAGCGCCAGGCCATGCATCACCGTGCCGTCGTGCGCGACGACGAAATCGGTGACCCGGCCTTCGATACTCTTCAGCAGCGGCAGGCTGCGTCCGCACGGACACGGCCGGGGATCAAGCGCGCCGACGTCGCCGGTGGCGTAGCGGATCAGCGGAAAGTCGCGGCTTGCCAGATGGGTCACGACGATGGCGCCGCTTTCGCCCGGCGCAACCGGTTGACCCTGCGGGTCGAGGATCTCGATGATCACGTCCTCGGCGGTGATGTGCATGCCGCCCTCCGGGCATTCGTGGGCGAGAAAACCGGCGTCGCGGCCGCCGTAGCCGTTGGCCACCGGCGCACCAAACGCCGCGCCGAGCAGGCTGCGCTGCTCCGGGTACAGGCGTTCGGCGGTGACGAACACCACTTTGACGCCGAGCCGATCGAGCGCGACGCCGCGCGAGCGCGCATGCTCCACCAGCAGGCACATCACCGATGGATAGCCGAACAACATCGCCGGGCGCCGGCGGCGCAGACGTTCCAGATAAACGTCCAGGCGGGCGGGCGACAGGTCGAAGGCCGGCAGCAGCTCGCTGCGCAGCACCCGGTCGCGCCGGGCGCGCCAGCGATCCTGCGCCCGCAACTCGATCGGCGAACCCCACAGCACCGCCTCGCGGTCGCCGATATCGACGCCCCACCAGCGGGTGGCGCGCCACTTTGCCGCCACGTCATGGCAGATACGTTCCTTGCCGAGGTAGAAGATCAACGGCTCGCCGCTGGATCCGCCGGTGGTGAAGCGCTGCATGTGGCCGGCGTCGTCGGCGATGAAATCCTCGCGGCGATTGTTGATGTCCGCCTTGTACAACACCGGCAGGCTGCGCAGGTCGCGCAGATCCCGCACCCGTCCGGCGTCGAAGCCGGTGGCGGCGTACTGCTGACGGTAATAGGCGACATGCTCGGACGCGTGCAGCAGCAGGTCGCGCAGGCGTTGCAGCCGCAGCGCTTCGATGTGCGGTTGCGGCCACCACTGTGTCCGGTCCATGCGGCGGCGCACGGCGGTGCTGTCGTGGCGCTTGATCCATTCATGCAGAGGGAACAGCAGGGACGACACCAGCGCGGTGTAGCCGGATTGCATTGGGCGCTTCAGCACGCGACGGTATTGCGCCATCAGCAAGGGCGAGACGCTGGTCCAGCTGTAGCGTTGCGCGCTGGCCAGGCCGGCATCGGCAAGCCTGTGCGCGACGGTGGCGTCCTTCAGCAACGACAACATGGCGCGGGCCATGCCGTCGGCGTCGCCGGGCGACACCAGCAGGCCATCGACCCCGTTCCGGACCAGGTCAGGCACGCCGCCGACGTCGGTGCTGACCACCGGCACGCCGCTGGCCCAGGCCTCCAGCACCGAGATCGGCATATTGTCGGCCAGGCTGGGATTGAGCAGCAAATCGGTTTTTCGGTATAGTGCGGCCATGTCCGTGTTTTGCACCTTGCCGGTGAACTGCACCGACGCCTGCAACATCAGCGCCTTGACCCGCGCCTGCAAGCGCGCCAGCTCCGGGCCCTCGCCGCAGATGGTCAGGCGGGCGTGGGGCAGGGCACGGCGCACCAGCACGAAGGCGTTGAGCGCGGTGGCGTGATCGTACAATGGTTCCAGGTGGCGCGCGATCAGGATCGCCGCCCGCCGCGTCGGCTGGAGCGCGGGCCTGGCCGGTGGCGGGAAGAAGCGTTGCAGGTCGACGATGTTGGGCACGATCTGCGGCGTGACGCCATATTGCGCGAACTCCCTTGCCAGATACGCGGACGGGACGATGACCGCGTGCGCGCGCCGCAGGCTGAAGCCCACCAGCCGCGCGCTGTGGGCCAGGAAGGCCGGCGCCTCGCCGCCACGATAATTCACCAGCACGCCCTTGCCGCGCAAACGGCCGATCCAGATCGCCGGCGCCGCGTGCAGATGCCAGGACCAGCCGGAGTTCGCCATCACATGCAACAGATCGGTCCGCCCGGCAGCGCGCCACAGGCGCCACAGGTAGGGCAGCAGGCGCAGTGCCGCGCGCAGGCCGCGTACTCGCGCCGCCCAGCGAGGCCGCCACGGCGGATTGACCCGCACCAACTCGACCTCCGCGCCGGCCTCGCGTAGCAAGGCGGCGAGTTGTATGGTTTGATTGGCCATGCCGCCGGCCGGTGGCGGCAAGGGGCCGATCAGCGCGATGCGCATCCGCTTGCTCATGGGGCGGGCGCGAGCAGGCGCTGGTAGATGTCGCGATAGCGCGCCACGCTGGCGCCCCAGTCGCGCTCGGCGGCGACATAGGCGCGCGCCTGCCGCCGCAGCTGGGGCCAGGTCTCGACCTGGCGGATCAGGTGGATGATCTGGTCGGCCAGCGCATCGAGGTTGCCGGCTTCGAACAACATGCCGGTCTTGCGGTGGCGGATCAACTCGCGGTGACCGCCGACGTCGGAGGCGATCACCAGTCGGCCGTAGGCCATTCCCTCCAGCGGCTTGAGCGGCGTGACCAACTCCGTCAGGCGCATCGGCAGGCGCGGGTAGACCAGAATGTCGACCAGTCCGTAATAGCGCGGAATCTGCTGCTGCGGCACGCGGCCGGCGAAGGTGACCTTGCGCTGCAATTGCAGCGCCGTGACCAGCGTGCGCAATTCCTGCTCCTGCGGGCCGCCGCCGACCAGCAGCAGTTGCAGCGACGGCACGGCGGCCAGCATGCGCGGCAACGCGCGGATCAGCAGGGCCAGGCCTTCATAGGCGTAGAACGAGCCGATGAAACCGAGCACGAGACGGCCGGTCAAGCCCAATTCGTGCGCCAGCACGCCGTCCGGCGGTCCGGCGTCGGCGAATTGGCGGATGTCGACGGCGTTGGGGATCACCGTCACTTTGTGGCCAGGAATACCGCGTGCGACGATGTCGCCGCGCAAGCCCTCGCAGATGGTGGTGACGGCGTCGGCGCGGCGCAGCGCGTAGCTTTCGATGGCGCGACTGAGGCGATAACGCGGGCCGCCCGCACGTCCGGTGCCGTGGTCGGCCGCCGCATCCTCCCAGAAGGCCCGGATTTCGTACACCACCGGTATGCCAAGGGCGTTGCCAACGCGAAGCGCGGCCAGCGCGTTCAGCGCGGGCGAGTGCGCGTGCAGGATGTGCGGCCGCGACGCCCGAGCAATCTGTCCCAGGCGCCGCGCCAGTCCGTCGATCACGCCGACATGGCGCATCAGCGGCAGGCGGTCCCACCAGCAGTCCAGCGGCGGAGTGCGGAAGAAATGCCAACCGTCCACTTCCTGCTCCGGGACTTGCGCGCCCTGCTTGGCGCTGGTCAGGTGCAGCGTGTCCCAGCCAAGTTTACGCTGCTGGCGCAGTATCGCCAGGGTGCGGAAGCTGTAGCCGCTGTGCAGCGGCAGCGAGTGGTCGAGGATGTGCAGGATGCGCATCATGCCACCTGCTCTGCCGGTTCTTGCGCCGTTGTCCGTTGCAGGCGGCGCAGGAAGGATTCGAACATCAGCAGCGACCACAACGGCGCGCTGTGGTCGCGCCGACCGGATTGATGTTGCCGCAGCAGTTCCTGGACGTAGTCGAGGTCGAACATACCGCAATCAGCGAGTGCCGGGCTGGTCAGGCTGCGTTGCAGCCGCGACCGCAGCGGGCCGCGGAACCAGTCGGCCAGCGGCACCGAAAAGCCCATCTTGTCGCGGTACAGCAACTCGGTCGGCAGGTAGGGCTCCAGTCCCTTCTTGAACAGGTATTTGCCGACGCCACCCCGTAGCTTGAGCGACGGCGGCAGGCCCGACATCCATTCCACCAGCTGGTGATCCAGCAGCGGCACACGCACTTCCAGCCCGTGCGCCATGCTGGCGCGGTCGACCTTGGTCAGGATGTCGCCGGGAAGATAGGTCTTGAGATCGAGATACTGCACCAGAGACAACGCGTCGCCGGCCGGGCAGGCCGCCGCATGCCGGCGCTGCACCTCGACCGCGTGGTAGCCGCCGAGATCATGCCGTTGCTTCGGCGAGAATAGTCGTTCGCGCATCTGGTCGCTCATGATCGAGACACCGTGGAAATACGCCGCCACCGAGTCGCGCGCCAAGGCCTCGAAGGTGGTCTTGGCGCGCAGCGGGCGTGGCGCCCAGTCGGCTTTGGGGTACAGCCGCCCCAGTGCGCCGAACACCGACCGGCGCACGAGCAGCGGCAACATGGCGCGCAGGCGCTCCTCGTGCAGGTGCCAGCGGTAGCGGCGATAGCCGGCCAGGTTTTCGTCGCCGCCGGACAGGAAGGCACCCAGCGGTACCTCGGCCACCAGCCGGATGCGCACCGCCTCGCGCAGCCTTGCGATCAGTTCGTCGGCGGCGTGCGCGGGGCTGATCAGCGTGGCGGGTTTGAAAGGCACGTCCCAGTAACGCCGGGGTTGGCCGGGGGCGGCGCCGCGCCGCGTCAGCAACGTGTGGCCCGGCTCCAACTTGCGGATTTGGCGGAACACCGTGCGCGGCTCCGGTATGTAGCCATAGGCGAAGTACTCTTCGACCGCCAGCGGGTCGAGGTCGCGACGCAGTCCGTCGTGCGCCAGCAGCGCCTTGATTTCGGAGGCGAAGATCAGTTGGCCGTTTTCCAGCACCGCATAGTGCAGCGGTTTGATGCCGAGCCGGTCGCGCGCCAGGAACAGGCTGTGCTGTCTGCGGTCCCACAGCGCGAAAGCGAACATGCCGCGAAAATGCTCGACGCAGCGTTCGCCCCATTGCTCCCAGGCGTGGACGATGACCTCGGTGTCGCAATGGGTGCGGAAGCTGTGGCCGAACTGCTGCAGCTCACGCATCAGGGCGGGGAAGTTGTAGATCTCGCCGTTGTAGACCACGGCCACGCTGTGGTCCTCGTTGAACAGCGGTTGCCGGCCGCCGCCGATGTCGATGATGGCCAGCCGCCGGTGCCCGAGGCCGACACCCGGCTCGCGGTGCATGCCGACGCCGTCCGGGCCGCGATGGGCCTGGATGTCGGTCATCCGCTGCAATAGTCCGGCGTCGATGTCGGACGGATGGTACAGATCAAACAGGCCTGCGATCGCGCACATGATTTTCCTTTGCCAGGTTGTCGTACACCGCCAGATAGGCGTCGGCCATCGCCATCAGGCTGAACTCGGCCAGCACGCGGCGCCGCGCCCGGCCGCCGTAATGCTCGGCCAGGCCGGGGATGCGAACATAGTCGGCGATGGCGTCGGCCAGCGTCTCTGGATCGCTGACCGGGACCAGCGTGCCGGTCCAGCCGGCGTGCACCAGCTCTGGATTGCCGCCGACGGCGGTCGCCACCACCGGCAGGCCGCTGGCCATCGCTTCGAGTATGGTGTTGGAGGCGCCTTCGGCCAGCGACGGCAGGACGAACAGATCCATGGCGCGCAGCAGTTGCGGCACGTCGTCGCGTTCGCCCGGCAGCCAGGCCAGATGCGCCATGCCGGCGCCACGCAGAAGCTCCAGGCAAGGCTGGCGACAGGGGCCGTCGCCGACGATCAGCAGCCGCAATCTTTCCTGCGCCGGGTCGTCCTGCGCCGTCAGCTTCAGGAAGGCTTGCACCAGCGATAAATGATCCTTGACTGCGGCCATGCGGCCGACGCTGCCGATCACGAAGCTGTCCTCCGACAGGAAACCAGCGGGGCCGACCGCCGCCGCCGGACCCAGCCGGGGATGGAAACGCAGGCTGTCGACGCCGTTGTAGATGTGCGTGACGCGCTGCGGCAATGCGCCGATGCTGCCCACCAGCCAGCTCTCCAGTTCCCGGCTGACGGCGATGAAGTGGCCGATCAGCGGCAGCAGCAGCTTGCGCAGCAGCCGATAGCGGCGTTTGCGGCCGTGCAGGTCGCGGATGTCGCGTCCGTGTTCGCCGTGCACGCGCAGCCGTACTCCGGCGGCAGCGGCCAGCAGCTGGCCTTCGATGCCGGGCAGGTTGCGGGTGTGGATCAACAGCGGGCGCAGACGTTTCAAGGTGCTGAACAGGCGCAGATAATGCATCCAGTCCTTGCCTTCGCGCTTGTTGAGGCTGATGATCTCGACCCCTGGGCGCTGGATGCGCTGGGAGAAATCGCTGTGATCTTTGAGGCAGACGATGGCGTGGCGGTAGCGTTCCGGCGGCAGCGTGTTGATCAGGTTGACAAGGCCGTTCTCCAATCCGCCTACGTCAAGCCGGTGGATCAGGTGCACGATCAGCGGCGCGCTGTCAGTGGATGGCGACATGGCGCAGCCCTTGGTCGATGGAGGGAAGCATGGCGGCGAGCAGGTCGCGCATCGCGGCTTCCGCCGGCGCCGTTTGTTGTTCGTAGGCCGAGGCGAGGACGATTTCGGCGCCGCCATCATCGCCACCGGACAGCTTGGCCTTGGCCAGCAATAATTTGACCAACTGCGGGCTGGCGGTGTCGCGGCCGTCGAGCCGATACCAGCGCCATACCAGGAGCGTGACGCCGGCCGTTTGTTCGATCGACTGGCGCACCTGGATGACACGCCGGGCTAGCTGAATTTCGCGCCGCGTGGCGCTGATTTCGCTCCACGGCGCCTGGCCGGGCGCCAAGCGATGCTCCGGGGTCAATAGCTCCGCGCCTTTGACCTGGTGCCGATACCAGATCAGTTGCAAAGAGACCGTGCGGCGGCCATCGCTGTAGTTGGCGGACAGGCGCTGCGGCTTGCCGGCATGCAGCGCGCTCCAGTCGTCGGCGCTTGGCGGGCTGGCGCGCCATGGCGCCGGCGGCGGCGGCAGCGTCAGTTGCGGCTCCGGAGACGCGTCGCTGCGCGGTGATTGCAGCGCCAGCATCGCCAACAGCGGCCAAATGGCGATGGCGGTGGCCGCCGCAACCGTGATGCGGACGAAGCCGGCCGGCGTTGCGGCCGGCTGCAGTCGCGCCCGGCCATCGACGGCCAAGGCGACGGGCGATTCACTCTGGCGCCAGCGCGCGCCGCACCAGAACATCAGCGCGGTGACCATGCCGAAGAACACCCAGCCGTAGATCAGGTGATCGATACCAACTGCCAGCGTCCTGTCGCTCCAGTGGCCGATCAGCACGATCATGCAGGCGCGCAGGCCGTTGGCGACGACCGGCACCACCACCGAGGCGGCGACGAATATCAGGCGCCGTGCCAGGCTGCGGTAATTCAGGTAGGCGTAAAGCGTGCCCAACGCCACCGAGGCGATCAGGTAGCGCAGGCCGCTGCAGGCGTCGACCACTGACCAGTTTCCGGTTGGCAGGGAGAGGTAGTTGTTTTCCCGAAAGACCGGGATGTTCGCCACTTGCAGCAGCATGACGGTGAATCGGGCTGTGAAATCGATCAGCGGTGGGATGAAGACCTCGCCGAATGGAACGGCCAGCAGCAGATAGGCGAGCGGGAAAGCGATGGCGGCGGCGTAGGCGCGGCCCAGCACGGCGGCCACGATCACCGGGAGCATCAGCACGACACAGTATTGCTGCAGCACCGGGACATTGGCGACGGTGGACGGCAGCCAGATCGCGCCAAGCGTCGCCAGTGCCGGCAAGGCTGCGGGCCAAGGGCGGTGTGGCACCGCGGCCAGGTAGGCGCGCCGCCGCCATATCAGCCAGGCCGCGACCGGTGGCACGATAAAGCCATGCGCGAAGGTGCTTGAACGCCACCATAGGCCGACAATCGTGGCAAAGGTTTCGATGTGCGCGGCCAGGAGCAAGCATAGCGCGGCAACGATGCAGCCGATCGGCCAGCGAGACGCCACCGGCGTCGGGCAAGGCGACGCGGCTGGGTGCGGCGATGCGGGCGGGCGCGGCGTCGCGGGCGGGCGCGGAGACGCGGGCGGCGGCGGCTCTGACGGCGACGGCGACGGCGACAGCATGGCGGCGGGCGTGGCAGTCATGACCCGGGCTCCGCGCTGATTGTGGAGGCGCGCTGCTCGGCGTCGGCGGACGCGACCGAGGTGCCGGGTATGCCCAACACCCGCCCCAGGCGCTGCAAGTTCCGCTCCCAATTGTAGTCCAACAAAATCCGGCGCCGCGCCGCCAGTCCGAAATCGTCGAACGACGTCAGTTGATGGCTGATGTGGCGGATGAATTCATCCGCGCCGTCTGCGCCGATCACCTCCACCCCGGGGACAGCGGAGATGCCTTCCAGCGCTTGCGGTGTCGCGATGATCGTCTTTTGCATCGCCATCGCCTCCAGCACCTTGTTCTGCACGCCGCGCGCCACTTGCAGCGGCGCCACCACCAAGGTCGCATGCCGGAGGTAGGGACGTATGTCCGGCACCGCGCCGCTGACATGGACGCCCGGCACGCGCCGCAAGCCCAACACGGCCCCGGTCGGACGCGAGCCGACGATGTGAAACTGCAGATCGGCGAAACGTTGTCGCAGCGGCGGCATCACACGCTCAGCGAACCACGTCACGGCGTCGATGTTGGGCCTGTAGTCCATGGTGCCGGTGAAGACCAGCACCGGCGCTTCACCGTAGGGATTGGGATGATGCCCCAGCGGGGAGAAGTACTCGCTGTCGACGCCGTTGTTGTAGTAGTCGATCTTGTGGCTCGATTCCGGCGCACGCTGTTTGAACAGCGCCGCTTCGGCCGGCGATACCAGCAACACCTGCTTGAAATCGGCCGCCACACGACGCTCATGCTCCAGCAGCAAGCGGCCTTCGCGACGATACAGCCAGGACATCGGCCAGCGGTTGCGATCGGCATAGTCGTGCCATTTTTCGGAATCGACATCCACCAGATCCATCACCCGCAACGACTGCGGCCGTGTCAGATACTGCGCCATCGGACCGGAGAACGCCAGGCACGGCATGGCGGGGTATTGCTCCAGTGTCCGGTCCACCCAGCACCGCAACGCGGCGTGGCGGAAATACGGCAAGCTAAGCGCCTCGCCCCGCATCAACGCGATTACGCCGGCCAACCGCGCCCGATTCGCCGGCAAGCGGACGATACAGCTGTCAGCGCAATCGGCGGCAAGGCGCTCGGCGAACGGCAGTTCGTCGTCGTGGTCGATGAAGCTGCCGAGGTGAACCCGGAAATGCCGCACCAGATATTGCAGCGCGTGATAGGCGCGGATCCGCTCGCCCTTGTTGGGTGGATACGGCAAACGATGGGTGAGGAACAGCAGATCGCGCATGGCCGCTATCCCAGTTGCCGCACGATATGCGGGCCGAGCACATTGGCCAGCGGCAGCGGCAGCATGCGCCAGGCCTTGATGAACGCCTGGTAGCGTGGATTGAGCGGCTGGACGTCGCGCAGCGCTTTGCCTCGATGTAGCTGGTAATCGTAGTGCAGCGGCTGCGGCTCGAAGCCCCAGTTCTTCTTGAAGGCGAAGGCGCCGGTGTCGTATTTGCTGCGGCCGAAGTCGAACAGCCGGCAATTGCGCGTGCAGGCGCGCCGCATCACCTCCCAGTACATGAAGTCGTTGCCGGCCAGCTTGCGCGCCAGCTGGCCACCGCCGCCGTAGTAAGGCAGGATCTCGTCGCGGAAACAGAAACTCAACACGGCGCAGACCGGGTGGCCGGCACGCTGTATGCATAATATTTCGCAATCGTCGCCGAACACTTGCTGCAGCAATGCGAAATAGCGGCGGCTGAACACCGGCGTGCCGAGCCGATGGACGCTGTCGGCGTAGCAGTCGAAGAAGCGGCTGGTATCGACGTCCAGCGTGCTGATCAGGCCGGCTGCCATGCCCTTGCGCACCATCGCGCGTTGTTTGCGGGGGATCGCCAGCAGATTGCGCTCTGGATCGGCGTGCAGCGGCCGGCGGAAGGTGGCGTATAGCTTGCGGTGCAGCCAGTCGGCATGTGTCGGCCGTACGTGGCGGTATTCCAGATGATCGACCTGCAAGCGTGCGGCCAGCTGCTGCGCGGCCAGGTCCACGGCGGCGGCGGCGTCGGGGTGCAGCGAGGCGATGCCGCCGTAGACGCAGAACGGCAGCGACGACAAGCTGTTGCCGAACAAGCGGCTCTTGACTTGGGCCAGCGGCAGGATGGCGTCGATACGGCCATCGGCCTGGGCGTACATGAACCAGGTGGGATGGCCGAAGCCTTCTTCGATCACCTGTTGCCAGCCGGCGCGGTGAAAGAACGTCGCGTCCGGACAGCGCTGGACGAATTCGTCCCAGCGCGGGCGGTCTTGTGTTCCCATCAGTCCGACGCTGTAGTGCGGCATGATGCGCCTTCCAGAAAGATTTCGTCGATGCGGCCCCAGTGGAAATCCGCCAGCAGCCGCCGGATGCGCGGCTCCATCCGCCGCAGGTTGAGGTAATGTCGCAGCCGCGTCTTGATGCCGATACCGCTCAGCCGGGGTTGGCCGGGGTCCAGCTCCCATGGATGAAAATAGAATATGCCAGCTTGATCGTCGCGCGAATTGATACGCCGCAAAGCCCAGCGCGAGGCGAAGTAGGGCAGCAGCCTGAAATAGCCACCGCCGCCGGCGGGCAGGTTGCGGCCCAACAGCCGCACGGTGCTGACCGGCAGCTCCAGCAAACCGAGTTCGCCGGTCGGACGCCAGGCGAAGCGCGGCGCGTCCGGCATGCCGTAGTGGTCGTGGCGGATCGGATAGATGCTGGAGCTGTAGCGGTATCCAGCCTGTTGCAGACAGTCCAGCGCCCACAGGTTGTCGGCGCCGATGGAGAAACTGGGCGCGCGGTAGCCGCGCACCGGCTGGCCGCTCAATTGTTCCAGCAATAGCTTGCTGAGGGTGATGTCGCGCTGGAATTCGACCGCTGTCTGCTCGCTGGCGCGCTGGTGGAGGTAGCCATGGCTGGCCAGCTCGTGACCGTCGGCGACGATGCGCCGCACCAGCGCAGGGTAACGCTCGGCGATCCAGCCCAGCGTGAAGAAGGTGGCGCGCGCGCCGTGCTGCGCCAGCATGTCCAGGATCAGGTTGACGTTGCGCTCCACCCGGCAGGGCAGCGATGCCCAGTCGGCGCGCCGGATGTGGCCGGCGAACGCGGAGACCTGGAAATAGTCTTCCACATCGACCGTCAGCGCGTTGCGCCGGGTCGCGCTCATGATCTGGCCTCGCGCCGGTTCGCCAGCCAGGCTACGGTGGCGCCGGCGACGCGCTCGGCGGCGCGGCCATCCCAATATTTCGGAATGCGACCGGTCTTGCCGCCGTAGCGCAGGATGTCGCGGCACAGCGCCAGAATGACCGCCGGGTCGCGTCCGGCGATGGCGTTGCTGCCTTCGTTGACGGTGACCGGACGCTCGGTGTTTTCGCGCAGGGTCAGGCAGGGCACGCCAAGCGCCGTGGTTTCCTCCTGCACGCCGCCGGAATCGGTCAGCACCAGGCAGGCGCTTTTCATCAGGCCGAGCATGTCGAGATAGGGCAGCGGCGGCAGGCAGGCCACGCCTGGCGCGTCGAGCAGCCGGGCCAGGTCGTGGCTTTGCAGCATGGCGCGGGTGCGCGGGTGCAGCGGAAACAGCACCGGCACATCGGTGCTGAGCTTGGCCACGGTCTCCATCAGCGCGCGCAGGCGGCGCGGATCGTCGACGTTGGACGGCCGGTGCAAGGTCAGCAGCGCATAGGGTTGCTCGCGGCCGATGAAACCGGCCAGATTCGCCCGCAGCAGCACGGTCTGCGCCGGCGGCGCATACGGCAGCCGCAGCATCAAGGTGTCGATCATGACGTTGCCGACAAAATGGATGCGGTTGGCCGGCACGCCTTCGCGCAGCAGATTGCTCATAGCACCCGATTCGCTGGTGAACAGCAGGTCCGACAGCTGGTCGGTCAGCACCCGGTTGATCTCCTCCGGCATGGTGCGGTCGTGGCTACGCAGGCCGGCCTCCACGTGCAGCACCGGGATGTCTTTCTTGGCCGCCGTCAGCGCGCAGGCCAGCGTGGAATTGACGTCGCCGACCACCAGCACTGCGGCGGGCGCGGTTTGGTCGAGCACAGGTTCGAAGCGCCGCATCACCTCGGCGGTCTGCACGGCGTGGCTGGCCGAGCCGACGTCGAGACGGAAATCCGGCGCGCCCATTTCCAGCGCGCTGAAAAATTGACTGTCCATGTCGGCGTCGTAGTGCTGACCGGTATGCACCAGAATGGTCTCGACCTGAAGCGGCGGCTTTCCGAAGGCACGCAGCAGCGGCGCCATCTTCATCAAGTTGGGGCGGGCCGCGACCACGCAGACGATACGATACAAGTGGGACATGAAAAGCTCCGCTTAGAACGCCACCATCAGGGCGGCACTGACGCCGTTTTCGCGGTAGTTGCCACCGGCGTTGCTGGTATGACGCGCATGGCGCAGATTCACATCGGCGTTGACGCCGCGTTGCAGCTGGCGCGACATCCCGAGCACCAGCGCGCTGTTGTTGTCGGCGCGACCGGTGGTCAGCGATCGCACCCGGTTGTGACTGGCGCTCGCGGTCAGGTTGTCGCGCGCCGACATCCGCCAGCTCCAACCCAGCTGCAGCGCGCTTTGCCTGGTCTTGTCGGTCAGCGACAGCTGGTCTGGTCCCAACAGTACGCTGTCGATGGCGCTGCTGGTTTGCGCAGTGCGGCGATTGCTGGACAGGTTGACGCCGAGCGTGGAGCGCGGCGTGCTGTAGACGGTGGCCATCCGCAGTTGCTTCTGCAAGTAGTAGCGGTGGCTGAAGAAGTTGACGTTGCCGTCCGGCCCCAGCATCTGCGAGATCGCCATGAATACCTTGATGGTCCGCAGCCGCGTTTCCGGGTCGGGGATGCGGGTAGCCCACAACTGGTACAAGAAGTCGCTCAGCCCGGTCGGCGCGATGCTGAGGAATTCGCCGTGCATGGTGGTGATGTCTTCGTTGTAGTTCAAGGTCCAGAACATATCGCGCATGCGGTAGGCGGCGTCCAGCGTGTAGGTCTTGCCGAAATAGCGGCGGCCCAGGCTGGCCGCAACCCGGGTGCGCGGCGACGGCGTCCAAGTGCCGCCGACCGACCAGTAACCGCCCTGCGGCTGGCTGCTGGTCGAGTGATAATCGTGCTTTTCATAGCCGCCGGTGCCGAACAGCGCGATGCCGCCGGTGAGCGGGTGGCTGAGCGTCAGCGCGGCGTCGCTCTTGATGACCGGCGGCAGCGCGGCATCGTCGATTCGCATCCGGTCCAGGTTCAGGCTCCAGTTCAGGCCCCGTGCGTCGTCGTCGCCGATCAGTTGCAGCGCGGTGTCGCTGCTGCGCACGTCGAGCAGGCCGCCGCTGCCGACCCGTTGGTAGCTGTAGCGCAGCAACGCCGTCGCCAGACCCTGGAATTGATGCCGCAGATAGGGGCTGATGCTGGTGGTGTGCACGGTGCCGGTATTGCCGGTTGCCTGGGCCGGATCGAGTTGCTGCGGGCCGAAGGCGGAGACGTTGTGCTGGCTGATGCCGGAACGCGCGTCGAAGAACAGCCAATCCGGCACCACCTCGGCGTGGCCGTCGGCGTCCAGCTGCTGGTTGGTGCGGCTGGACTGACGCGTGTACGCCAGCTTCTGCAGCGAATACGACAGCGCCAGTCTGAGCCGTGGGGTGTCGCCTGTGATCCGGACGCCCGGCGATACCTCGGTGGTGAACTCCCCGCGCGCCTGCCCGGGCGGCGCCAGGTTCATATTGTCGGTGTAGCTTTCGCGCAGCCGCAGCGTCGGCGTGAACTGCCAGTCGGCCGGGACGGCGGCGCCGGGCAGCGTCAGCAGCATCAGCATGGTCAGCCGCCAGGGCGTGCCATGCGGAGACAGGCTAATCATAATAACCATAGTATTCGCCGCCGGGGAAGGCCTTGCTCTTGTTGTAGATCAGGCTGACATGCGGGCAATGCTCGATGCGCCGCAGCGCCTCCTTGACTGCGTGCTGCGTGGTGGTCTCGGCCTCGACCACCATCAGGATCTGTCCCATTTGCGCCGCCAGCACGCTGGCCTCGGTGGTCAACAGCAGCGGCGGCGAGTCGAAGATAACGATGCGATCGGCATAGCGCTCGGCGATTTCAGTCAGCAGGCGGCTCATGTTGCGGCTGGCCAGCAGCTCGGTGGCGTGCTTGTGGCTGCGGCCGGATGGCAGGATGCTCAAGGTGCGGACGTTGGTCTTGAGGATCAGGTCGGCCAGCTCGGCGCGTTCGCCCAGCAGCACCTCCATCAGCCCCGGCTCGGGCGGCAGACCCAGCACCTTGAGCAGCGACGGGCGCGCCACGTCGGCGTCCACCAGCAGCACGGTGATGTCCATTTCCATCGCGATGCTCATGGCCAGGTTGACGGCGCAATACGTTTTGCCTTCGCCGGCGGTGGCGCTGGTGACGACGATCAGGTTGCCGTGGCGGATGGGCGGCCCCTCATGCTCGCCGCGCGCGCTGCGCAGCAAGGGCCGCTTAATGGTGCGGAAATCCTCGGCCACGGCGGTGCGCCCGCCATCCTGCGTCACCATCCCCATCTGATGCAGGCGCGGCAGGTTGATTTCAACATGGCGCGGCGTTGCCGCGACGGCCAGCGGTTCGGTCTTTTCCATCAAACGCCCCTAGTAGCGCAACAGGTTCAAGGCCAGCACGGCGCCGTAGGCCGTGAACAGACAGCCCAAGGCGGCGCCGAAGGCATACTGCCCGCGCCGGCGACGGATCTTTTGCGCGTCGGTCCAGTTCATGGACACCGTGCCCAGCACCACCAGGCCGGTCCGCTCGCGCAATTCGGCGGGACTGAGGAAGGTCGGGCGGACCTGGCTGACCAGCAGCGCTGCCGCCACGCCGCACAGCAGCGCGCCGCCCATCACCAGCGAATACAGCAGCACGCGATTGGGGCCGGTCGGGCTGACCGGCACCATCGGCGGGTCGATGATCTTGAAGGTCATCATGTCGGTGGTTGAACTCAGGTCGCCGGATAGCTTGGCGGCCTCGCGCCGACCGATCAGCTTTTCGTAGTTGTCCTTGTTGATCATGTAGTCGCGGTTGAGCTGAGCCAGCGCCGACTCCACCTCCGGCACCGCGTTGGCCTGCGCCAGCAGGCGCTGGTGGCGTATCGTGTATTCCTGCACCCGCGCGGTGATCGACGCAACGCGGGCGTCGGCCTCGGTCTGCGCCACTTTCAACTGTTGCAGCATGGGGCTGTAGTTCTTGCCCGGATCGCCGGCGGGTTTGAGCTTGCTTTCCTCGATCTTGCGCGCCTCCAGCTGCGCCACCAAGCGCTTGGCGGCGACGATGTCCGGGTGCAGTTCGGTGTACTGCATGCGCAGCACGTCGAGGTTTTTGTTCAGCGCATTGATGCGGGCATCGATTTCCGGATTGTCGATGGACGCCGGATTCATCGCGGCGTCGACGATGGGTTCGTCGCCGCTGATCTGGCTGCTGATCGCCTTGCGCGCCTGCTCGGCCTCGATCAGTTCCAGCCTGGCGGTGTTGAGCAGGTCGGACGACTGTGCCAGCTGGCTGCTGTAGTCGATGCCCTGGCGGGGCAACAGTCCGTTGTTCTTCTGTTTGAATTCCATCAGGCTGTTTTCCGCCGCGACCAGCTTGCTCTCATAGGCCTTGATTTGGTCGTCGATGAATTGGACCGCTTTGCGCGTCTCTCCGCTTTTCCCCTTGAAGCTGCCCTCGACGAAAATGGTCAGCAGCGATTGCACCACGTCGCGCACCAGGCGCGGATTGGGGTTGCTATACGAAATGGTGTAGATGTCGTACTGGCTGGTGCCGCCGATGCGGATCTTGTTCATCAATTCCTCCAGCTGCTGCTGTTGTTCGCGCGGGGTCCTGGAGTTGATGTCGATGTCGACCATCCGCATGACGCGCTCGATGTTCGGCCGGCTTAGCAAGGTGCGGCTCATGATCGACACTTGCTGATCGACGTTGGGCACGCTGGTCATGCCGGCCAACAGCGGCTTGAGGATGCTCTGCGTATCGACGAACACGCGCGCCGTGGTCTGGTAATCGTCCGGCAGCAGCGCCACCTTGATCCAGCCCGCGATCGCCACGACCCACATGACGGAGACGGCGTGCCAGCGATATTTCCATATCCCTTTCAGGCTCGAGATCAGCTGGCTGATTAATTCCTCCATTCGGCTATCTCCAAGGACCGGGCAGTGGTGGTGTGCGAATTATATGGCTGGCCTCATTCAAATTTTTCTTAACTGGGCGGGCATTGAGGCAGATCAAGCAAGGGCGGACGGCTTTTCTCAATCATGGAGATCTGCCCATTCAAGCGAGATGCATCATGGATCAATTCATGCGTTTTACCGTGCTGGCGATGTTGCTGATGCTGGCCGCGTGCGCCGGTCGCGTGTCGCTTGGTCCGCCCGAGCCGGAGCCGCCGCAGTCCGATTACCAGATCGGCGCCGGCGACATCGTCAACATCAACGTCTGGCGCAATCCGGAAGTGTCGCTAAGCGTGCCGGTGCGGCCCGACGGCAAGATCACCACGCCGCTGGTGGAGGACCTGCAGGCGGCCGGCAAGACCTCAACCCAGCTGGCGCGCGACATCGAAAAGGCGCTGGAAAAATACATCCAGCAGCCGATGGTCACCGTCATCGTGACCAGTTTCGTCGGCCCTTACTCGCAGCAGATCCGGGTCATCGGCGAGGCCGCGCGGCCGCAGGCGCTGGCGTACCGGCAGGGCATGTCGGTGATGGATGTGATGATCGCCGTCGGCGGCATCACCGACTTTGCATCCGGCAACAAGGCGACGATCATCCGCACCGTCAACGGACAGCGCCAGACCTTACCGCTGCGATTGCAAGACCTGTTGCGCAAGGGCGATATCTCGGCCAACGTCACAGTGCTTCCCGGCGACGTGCTGGTGATACCGGAAGGGTGGTTTTAAATCGCAGGCGTGCAACGATAGAAAAATATTTCCAAATTCACGGAACTTTCAAGCTGAACGGCGGGTCTGAATTCATGAGCCCCAGTTGCCCCACGCCGGTGGCTGGCCGACAGACCTGAATGGATGCCAACCGTGCAATATGACGATGCGATAGTTTCATTTGAAGCCAGTACAGGCCTGCGCGACCTTGTGGTCGCCGAAGGCAAAAATGAACCTGCACTGGACCACCCCATCGACCAGCAGATCTTCCATATTCGTATGGCGAATTCGCAGGGCAAGCGGGAGGCGGCCAGCCTGCTGCTGAAGAAAATGTATGGGTGGCGCGGCTATTCGGTCGATCCGAACGCCATACATGCGCCGAATAAAATCACCCTGTTCGCCGAGACCGGCGGTGATACCGTGGGCACGATGTCGCTGTGCCTGGACAGCAGCGAGGTCGGTCTGCCTGCTGATGAGAATTTCAGGGACAAGCTGGACGAACTGCGCGAGGCCGGAAGACGGTTGTGCGAGCCGTCGCGATTGGCGATCGACAAAGGGGTATCCAAGCGGGTGTTCGCGGCGATGATTCATATCTCCTACATCTACGCCCGCAACATTCACGGTTATACCGATTACGTGATCGAGGTCAATCCACGCCATGTGATGTTCTACAAACGCATGCTGGGCTTCCAGGATTTCGGCGGCGAGCGTGCGTGCACCCGCGTGGATGCGCCGGCCGTGCTGCTGCGCCTGGAACTGGAGTACATGGGGAAGCAAATTCGTCAATTCGGCGGCTTGATGGAGCAACCGACCACGGAACGCTCCTTCTATCCCTTTTTTTTTCCAATGCGGGATGAACCCGGTATCACCGGACGCCTGATCGCGGGCAAGACGTGAGCGTTCAGTTGATAAAGTTGGCTGGGATCGCATAGGTGATGCCGCTGGGCGCGGCGATGGCCGCCTCCTTGATGCCCTTGACGAACACCATGTTGACCACGCCGATCACTTCGCCCGTCAACGGATCGAACAGGGGGCTGCCGCTGCTGCCCGGATATGCCGTGCCGTCAAGTTGAAACACAGCGTAGTCCGGCTTTTGCAGCTGGTTCAGCAGCTTGCCGTCCAACTTGCGAGCGCTGGTGGTCGGCAGCGCCAACGGTGTGATCGCCGATACGATGCAACGGTGAGTGGCGTGGTGCAGCCCGAGCACCATGCCAAGCGGGAAGCCCATAAAGGCCAGCGACTGGCCCTCCCGGACCTTGCTGGAGTCGCCCAGGCGTAGCGCCGGCAGCGGCGTGCCCTTGATGCGCAGCCGCGCCAGGTCGTGCTCCTTGTCCAACGCGACCACGGTGGCGGAGCGGAACTGTGCCGCTTCGTCGGCGCGCACCAGCACGCCCAATGACGTGGGGGGTCCGTTCGCCAATAGGTCGGTGACGACATGGGCGGCCGTCACGACCGTCAGGCCGTCGGCAACGACGAAGCCGGTGGCAACAAACGACAGCGCCGGTGTGCGCAAAGTCTGAAAGCTGCCGATGCCGACCACAGATGGCTTGATGCGTTCGATGGCGCGCACCAGGTCATCGGCGGCGGCAGGGTTTGACAGCCCCAGCGACAGGAGCAGGCAGCACAGAATTTTCATGGCGTGAGCCTCGCGGAGGGGCTTGCGTCGGTTTGCACGGGGCGCAGCGCGGCGGCACACATCAGCAGCGTGGAAAGTAGGGTGATGCGGGGCACGTCGATCAGGCTGTCGAACAGGCCAACCGTATGGAATGCCGCCAACGAGGCCAGCAGCGCCGCGGCGGCCAGGTCGCGTCGCGCCTGAATGCGCCTTAACAAGGAGAGGCAGACGCTGAACAACAGCATCGCGTAGGCCAGCACGCCCGCTCCGCCCATTTCGAAATACAGGTTCAGACCGAGGTTCTTGATATGCCAGGGCAGGTGATTGCGGTCGCTGCTGAAGAACCAGTAATTATTGGCGTCCGAAAAGCCGCCATTGCGCAGCAGCTCATGATTGTCGCCGCTCAGGCTGACGTTGTCGATATCGATCACCGCGCCCACGCCCTCGGCCGCTATCTCCAGCCATACCGGGCGGCTGGTGGTGCCAAGCACGCCCGAGTTCAGGGGGAATTGATAGCGCTGCCAATAAGGCGCATGGGGGACTTGGCGCATCGGTATTTGCAGGCAGTTTTGCGGGTAAAGCAGCTGACGCTCGCACAAGTTTATGCGCAAGAAGCCGGGAGGTCCGTTGTTCCAGATGTCCACGCCCAGCAGGTATTGCCGGCGCGGCCGCAAGTCCACGCTTTGCAGTATCCGCAGCAGCTCGCCATAACCCGCCGGATAATCGCCGGCGACGAGCCGCAGATAGCGGTTGTTGCCGGCATCGAGATAGCGGTAGCTGGGCGGTACTTCGCGACTATGGTTGCGCCAGTAGTACGTAGCAGGGAACTTCCCCAATCCCATGCCCAGCATTGCGGTGGCGCCGTCTTCGTCCATCATGGACAGCGTCTGGCGCCAATGCCGGACGCGCCGGGCGAGGTCCTCGCCGCTGCTGCTGAAGCGTTGATTGACGAAGTAACCGTTGTAGATCGGCGCGATCGACGCCAGCAGCAGCATCGTGGCCAAGGCTGCCGCGACATGGCGGCGCGGGGTGGCCGCCAATATGACAACGGCCGATACCATCAATGCGGCGGCGTAGCCGCGATAACCGCCGACAGCGAACACCCAATTTGCCGCCGCCAAAAGCGGGACGGTCGCGATCAGCGCGAACGCGGCTGCCTTTCCGCACCGCCGGATGTCGACGGCGCAGAACAGCAGCACCAGCACGGCGACCGCGAAGGCCAGATACAGTCCGCGCGAAAACGTGGATAGTCCGGCATACAGCGTCAGCGCCAGCAGCGCGAGGGCGCCGGCCGCCTTCAGCCTTGCCGGCCTGCCGAACACATAGACCGCTAACAATGGAAAGCACAGCGCCAGGTAGCCGTCCAGCGCCGCGCCGCCGGTGTGCATGGCGGAGAAGGGCGCGGTGATGCGGTAGTCGCTGGAGAAATTCGTCAGGCCGGGGAATTGCCAGCGTTCGCGAATCGCCGCGCACACCACCAGCAGCAGGCCGGTCAGCAGGCCGGAGATCAGATACCGGCGCACGCCCTGCAACTGCGCACCGGCGGCGCGGCGCAACGGCGGCAGAAGGATAAAGCTCCAGAGCCACGCCTTGCCGATCCGCAGCGCGTTGTAAGGACTCAGATAGTTGTTCATCGCATTGGCATCGAACGCGGGCAGCGGGCGCAGGCCGCGCCATAAGCCGATCGCGCAGCAGGCCGCCAGCAACAACAGGCCGGCGATGAACAGCGGCGGCCAGCGCGGCAGGTCGGGATCGGCGGGTTCCAGCTGCCAGTAGGCGAATCCTGCGCCTATCAGTAGCAGCAAGTCGATTTCCTCCAGGAAGAACCATCCGGTGAGTGGCGCCAAATCCAGCGCCGGCAACAGCGCGGGCATGGCGAATAGCCACAACACCGGTCGCCACCAGAGCATCGCCGTGTAGCCCGCCAGGATCGCCGACAGCCAGCTGCCTTGCATCGGATAGGCCCTGATCGCTAGCGCGGCGCCGGCGAAGAACAGTAGCGACAGCAAGCGGGACCAGGCCATGTGCCGCATGATGGCCGTCTAATGCGCCAGCAAGGCTTTGACGGCGTCGCGTCTGCCGAAATCCTTGGCCGTCAGCAGCGGCTCCAATTGGTCGCGAGCGCCGCGCTTGTCGCCCGACTTGTCGAGCGCGACGCCGAGGTGGTAGCGGATATCGCTATTGGCCGGCGATAGCGCGGCGGCCTGTTTGAGCAGCGGCAGCGCACGTTGCAGCTTGCCTTGCTCGGCCAGTATCCATCCTAGCGTGTCGAGCACCGCCGCGCTGGCCGGCGCCAGTCTGTAGGCCCGTTCGGCATAATCCAGCGCTCGCGGATCGTTGCGCTGCTGGCATAGCCATGCCATATTATTCAGTGCGATCACTTGCTCCGGCGCCTGCTTCAGCAGCTGTTCGAACTGCGCCATGCTGGCGGAATAATCCTGCTCCGCCATCAGGCTGCTGGCGTGGTAGATCCGCGTCACCTGGTCGTCCGGATGCAGATCCAGCCATTTCCGCATACGGCTCCCAGCCTCGCGCGACTTGCCGGCCTGTACCAGCGCGCCATGCAGCGGGATCAACAACCCGCCCGACGGCTGCATGTCGAAGGCCTTTTGATACAGGACCAGCGCCGGCTCGGTCTGTCGCTGCGCCATCAGCACGTCGGCTTCCAGCTTGTATCCGAGCGGCGCGTCGGCGCGGGCTTGCTGGAAGCCACGCGCCGCTTGCCGCGCCTTCGCATAGGCCCGCTGCGCCACCAGCATCCGTACCAGCGCCGCCTGCGTCTGGGGATGGTCAAGCTTCAGCGCAAGCGCCTTGTCCAGTGCTTGCATGGCGCCCTGGTCATCATGCGCGGCGAGGCGCGCCTGGGCGATACGCAGCTGGATCTCCGGGGCGTCAGGCTGGAGCACGGCCAGCCTGGACCAGCTGTCCAGCGCCGCGTCGCCGTTTCCGCTGCGCGTCTGTAGCGTGGCCACCAGCGCCACCACCTCAGGGCTGTCGGGATTGCTGGCCTGGAGCTTCTGCGCCAGCGCCAGCGCCTTGGCCGGCTCGTTGCTGCTCGCGTAGTAGTTCGCCAGTCGCATCGACGGTGCCAACTCGTCCGGTTTTTCCTGCGCCGCGCGCTCCAGCCAAGTGCGCGCCACCGCAGGCTGCTTGCGTGTCAACGCCAGATTCGCCAACGCCGTCATGATGTCGGTATTGCCGTTGTCCCGGGCCAGCGCCGCCTCCAGCCGGCGTCTGGCGGCTTCCGGCTTTTGATCCTTCAGATCCATCTGGGTCAGGTTGTCCAGCGCCGGCAGGTACAGCGGATCGAGCGCCAGCGCGCGCTCGAAGCTGGCGCGCGCGGCGGCGTTGTCGCGGTTCATCAGCAACACGCCGCCTTTGAGATTCTGCACCAATGGATTCGGCTGCTGCTGCGCCTCCATGCGTTTGACCGTCTCCAGCGCTTTGCCGTATTGCTTGCCGCGCAAATGACTCAACACCAGCAACATCCCGGCGCGCGACGATTTGACGTCGAGGCTGGTCGCATGTTCCAGCTCGGCGATGGCGCGTTCGTTGTCGCCCATGCCGATGTGGCTCATGGCCAGCGCCGCGTGCAGCATGGTCGCTTGCGGCGCGAGCTTGCTGGCGCGTTCGAAGAATTCGGCGGCCTGCGGATATCGCCCCAGCCGCAGGTGGATCTCGCCGGCCAGCGACATCATTTCCAGATCCTCGCGATGGGCGTCGAACAAAGGCTGAACCAGGGCCAGCGCCTGGTCCCCGGCACCGGTATTGACCAGCGCCGAGGCCAGCAACTTGCTGGCGTAGGCATGGCCGGGATTCGATTCCAGGAATTTCCGCAAGTGCAGCTGCGCCTGCGTGTACAAGCCCTTGCTGCGCAATACCGCCCCCATCAGCAAATTGCTGGGCAGATGGTCGGGCGCGGCGCGCAGCACCAGCAGCAAATTGTCCTGCGCCGCATCCAGCTTGCGCTCGCGGAAATCGAGTAACGATTGCGTGTAGATCAGCATCAGGTTGTTCGGCGATACCTGGCGTGCGATCGACAGTTCTTTCCTGGCCTCGTCCAGCTTGCCAGCCTGGATGTGCAGGCTAGCGATGTCGACATGGGCCTGCATCTGGGTCGGGTGCAGCTTGAGCACTTGCCGGTATGCCAGCAGCGCGTCGGCGTTTTTGCTTTGCAGCCGCAGCAGATCGCCTTTCAGGCGCAGCGCGTCGACATCGTCTGGATGGCCAGCCAGCGCGCGCTGGATCAGCACCAGGGCGTCATCATGCCGGCCTTCCGATAACGCGATGCGGGCCTGGCCCAGCAGCGCGGCCGGATGTTCCGGATCACGGTTCAGTATCCGCTCGAAGGCGGCACGGCCCTCGTCGGAGCGCCCCAGGCCCAGCAGCGCATGCGCGCGCAAGGCCTGTAACTGCGGCTGCCGCTCATCGGCCGGGATGTTGTCCAACAGCTTCTGGTGCTGACCTTGCAACAGCAGCGCCTTGCCGAGCAGCGGCAAGACCCGGCCGCGATCGACGCCCAGTTCCAGCGCCCGCCGCAGTTCCTTGTCGGCCGACAGCACATCGCCGGCGTCGAGGTACAACTGGCCGAGCAGCAGGCGCGCCTGGCCATTGCTCGGCGTCTGCTGCAAGACGTTCTTGAGCTGGATCACGGCCGCCTTGGTCTGACCCTTGGCGGCATATTGCCCGGCCTGGGTCATTAAGGCCTCGCCACTGGAGCTGCGGCCGCAACCGGACAGCAGCGGCAGCAGTAGCAGCAGCGGCAGCATCCGCAATACGCGCGTCGGCGACATGGCGATCTCCAGACAAAGGGATTCACTAGAGTAGGGAGGTTCTTCGCCGCGCCGCTTGATCGGCCGCAAAGTGCGTGGCGGTGCGCGTTTGTGTTATCTCAACAGCATGGCGAACGCCAACCGTAGAATCGGCGGAGATGTTCAACGCTGGCTCACGAGGTGCTCAAATGGATGTCGTCGCTGTGGTCGGACTCGGATATGTAGGCTTGTCGCTGGCGGTATCGTTCGGCGCGCGCCGGCGCACCATCGGCGTGGATCTGTCGGCGCGCAAGGTGGCCAGCTACCGGCGCGGCATCGATCCCGGCGGCGAGGTGTCGCCCGAACAGTTCGCCGCCGCGCGCCTGCTGGAGATGGGCTGCGACCCGGCCGCCTTGGCCGAGGCCGACTACATCGTGATCGCCGTGCCGACGCCGGTCGACGGCGCCCACAATCCCGACTTCTCGGCGTTGGTCGGCGCCAGCCAGGCGGTGGGGCGCCACATGAAGCAGGGCGCGGTGGTGGTCTACGAGTCCACCGTCTACCCTGGCGCCACCGAGGAGATCTGCATCCCGATCCTGGAACAGTGCTCCGGCCTGCGCTGGCAGCGCGATTTCCATGTCGGCTTTTCCCCGGAGCGCATCAATCCGGGCGACAAGGAACATACGCTGTCCTCGATCCGCAAGGTGGTCTCCGGCGACGACGCCGCGACATTGGAGCGTGTGGCCGCGCTGTACGAGGAAGTGGTTGACGCCGGCGTGCACCGCGCGTCCAGCATCCGGGTGGCGGAGGCGGCCAAGGTCATCGAGAACACCCAGCGCGACCTCAACATCGCGCTGATGAACGAACTGGCCATCATCTTCGACCGGCTCGGCATCGACACGCTGGAGGTGCTGCAAGCGGCCGGCACCAAATGGAATTTCCTGCCGTTCCGGCCCGGACTGGTGGGCGGCCATTGCATCGGCGTCGATCCCTACTACCTGACGCACAAAGCGGAAATGACCGGCTATCACCCCCACGTGATCCTGGCGGGGAGGCGCATCAACGACGGCATGGCCAAATTCGTCGCCGAGAAAACCGTCAAGGAGATGGTGCGCGCCGGCTTCAAGCTCAAGGGTTGCCGGGTCAACGTGCTGGGCCTGACCTTCAAGGAAAACTGTCCGGACCTGCGCAACTCCAAGGTCGCCGACCTGATCCTCGAGCTGGCCTCCTACGGCCTGCAGGTTCACGTCCACGATCCGGTCGCCGACGCCGACGAGGCGATGCACGAGTACGGCGTGCGGCTGGTCAGTTGGGACGAGCTGCCGCGCGCCGAAGCCTTGATCAGCGCGGTGGCGCATCGCGAGCTGGCGGCGCGGCCGCTGTGGGAGATGCGGCAAAAGGTCGTCGCCGAAGGCTGCTTCATCGACCTCAAATCCCAGTTCGACGCCACCGCCTTGCGCAGCGGCGGCCTGAACGTCTGGAGACTGTGATGAGCGACTACGACAACGGCACGCCCGCGACCAGCGCCTACCAGACCGTCCGCGAACGCCTGGAAAGCGGGCAATCGCGCTGGGTGGTCACCGGCGTGGCCGGCTTCATCGGTTCGAATCTGCTGCAATCGCTGCTGGAGCTGGGGCAGCGCGTGGTCGGCGTCGACAATTTCCTCACCGGCTACCGACACAACCTGGACCAGGTGCGCGAGCAGCTGGATGCCAGCGCGTGGCGGCGCTTCGAACTGATCGAAGGCGACATCCGCGACCAGTCGGTCTGCCGCGCCGCCTGCGACCGCGCCGACTACGTGCTGCACCAGGCGGCGCTGGGTTCGGTGGCGCGCTCGATCGACGATCCCTTGCTGTGCAACGACATCAACATCGCCGGCTTCCTCAACATGCTGGACGCGGCGCGGCTGGCCGGCGTGCGGCGCATGGTGTACGCCGCCTCCAGCGCCAGCTACGGCGACCACCCCGCCATGCCGAAGCAGGAGCAGCATATCGGCAACGCGCTGTCGCCGTACGCGCTGACCAAGTATGTCGACGAGCTGTACGCCGGCGTCTATGCGCGCTGCTACGGCACCGAAAGCATCGGCCTGCGCTATTTCAACGTGTTCGGGCCGCGCCAGGATCCGGCCGGAGCCTACGCCGCCGTCATTCCGCAGTGGATCGCGGCGATGATCGAACACCGCCAACTGGTGATCCATGGCGACGGTGAAAGCAGCCGCGACTTCTGCTACGTCGCCAACGCGGTGCAGGCCAACCTGTTGGCGGCCTTGGTGGACAAGCCCGCCGCCGTCAATCAGGTCTACAACGTGGCGCTGAACGCTCGGACCAGCCTCAACGAACTTTATCTGACGCTGCACGGCCTGCTGGTGGAGCGCCACCCGCACCTGCGCGACTTCCAGCCGCATTACGGCGACTACCGGGCCGGCGACGTGCGCCACTCCCAGGCGGACATCGGCAAGGCCACAAGGCTGCTGGGCTACGCGCCCACGCACGATCTGCGGCGCGGCCTCAGGCAAGCGCTGCGCTGGTACGAGGCCCATCTGACGCCGAAAGCGGCGCAACCAGGCCGTGCTTAGTCGGCGCGGTCCCACGGCGGGGTGCCGGCGAATTCTTCGACCAGGAAATCGATCATCACCCGCACCTTGGCGCTGAGGTGACGCCGGCTCGGATAGACCGCCAGCACGTCGATGTCCGGCATGTGATAGTCCGGCAGCACGCGCTGCAGGCGGCCGGCGCGCAAATCGGCGCCGATCAGGAAACTCGGTTGCCAGATCACGCCCATGCCGCCCAGCGCCGCCGCACGCGCGGTGTCGCCATTATTCGAATGCATCACGCACTGCACCTTGACCGCGTGCGGCTGGCCGTCCTGGTCCAGCATTTGCCATTCGTCGGCCGTGGCCGAATAGCTGTAGCCGACGCAGGCATGCTGCAGCAGGTCGGCCGGATGCAGCGGCATGCCACGCTTCTGGATGTAATCGGGGGAGGCGCACAGGATGTTGCGCGAGCTGGCCAGCTTGCGCGCCACGTGCGAGGTCGAACCGGTGCGCGAGATGCGGATCGCCATGTCGTAGCCTTCCTCGACGATGTCGACCACGCGGTCGATCAGCGCCACGTCTAGCCGCACCTCGGGATACTTTTGCGCGAATTTGGCCCACAGCGGCGCCAGGTGCAGCACGCCGAAGCTCAGCGGCGCGTTGATGCGCAACACGCCATGCGGTTGCAGCGTGGCCGACGAGACGATCGCCTCCGCCTCGGCCACGTCGTCGAGAATCGACTTGGCGCGCTCGTACAGCGCCTCGCCGCTGGAGGTCAGCGACATCTTGCGCGAGCTGCGATTGAGCAGCCGGGTCTGCAGATGCGCTTCCAGGTCGCTGATGTAGCGGGTGACGTTGGCCGGCGAGGTATCGAGCGCGTCCGCCGCGCGCGCGAAACCTTCGCGCTTCACCACTTCGACAAAGACTTCCAGCGCGCGCAAGCGATCCATTGCAAACTCCGATTCGAGATAAGAAAAAAGCCGCGACACCGGATTGGTGTGGCGGCTCTGTCGACGCAGGCGCTACAGCTTAATGCGCGATGTAGTTGACGGTCGCCGCTTCCTTGATGACACGGCCGGCGCTGATCGCGGCGCTGGAACCGCCGCCGATGACGACGCCGCTGTTCTGCGCCATGCTGACCAGTCCGACCGCCGCCTGGGCATCGCCGGCGCTGGCGGCGCGTTCGAACAACTGCATCGCCTCGCGGCGTTTTTCCGGTTTGGACAGGTAACGCAGCGCCAGCTCGCGCTGGGCGACCGGCGAGCCCTGGTCGGCCCATTCCTGCAGACGGCGTTCGGCGGCGGGCTGTCCCTGCGGCCCAAGTTGCATGGCGGCGGCTTCAATCACGGTCGACGAGGGCACTTCGTCTTCCTGTGCCTGGCAGGCGATCAACGCTCCGACCATCACGAGGACCGACGACACCAACACGCCAGACTTGTTGAATAATTCCATATGTTAAATACCTTTGTTTAATACCAGTCGACTCACCGCGATGCATTGCACCATTATACTTGCAGTCGGGCAAATTGTCTAATACGCAAGTGAACAGAGCGAGCAACTTTCACGCCGCAATTTACAAAATAGTCCGGAAACCGCCCGCGCGCAGGGTCGCGCCGATTCCAGCTGCAAGTGCTGGCGATATTAGCATGAAGAATTTACATCCACAGCGCACGCTTGGCGAACGGGGGTAACAATTGTAACCATTCGTTAATGGCTGAAATAGCCGATCAGCGCTCCGGTACTGTGCAGTGCAACACGAACACAGGTTCATAAATGGTGAACGGTGCATATTCCTTTAGTCGATTGTTGCCGACCGGGTCGAGGCATATAGTGAAGTCCAAGGCAGCCAGGGGGCTTCCACCGTAACAACTCATTACACTTATCAGGAGTTCACCATGAATCGCTTCGACAACAAAACCGTACTGGTCACCGGCGGCAACAGCGGCATCGGTCTGGCCACCGCCCAACAATTCGCCAACGAAGGTGCCCGTGTCATCATCACCGGCCGCGACCAGGCCAAACTGGATGTGGCGAAGGAACAACTCGGCGCCGCCGCCATCACCATCCTCAGCGATGCCGGCGACAGTAAATCGGCCAAGGCACTCGGCGCCGAACTCGCCGCCAAGGGCATCACGCTGGACGCCGTGTTCATCAACGCCGGCGTCGCCTTGTTCTCGCCGCTGGAAGGGGTGGACGACGCGTTCTGGGACAATATGTTCAACACCAACGTCAAAGGCGCCTACTTCACGATCCAGGCTATCACGCCACTGCTGAACCGTGGCGCCGCGGTGATCCTGAACGGTTCGATCAACGCCCACATCGGCATGGAAAACTCCAGCGTCTACGCGGCCAGCAAGGCGGCGCTGATTTCCCTGGCCAAGACCTTGTCGGCGGAACTGATCGGACGCGGCGCCCGCGTCAACGTGGTCAGCCCAGGCCCGGTCGCGACCCCGCTGTATGGCAAACTCGGCATGGAAGCGGAGCAGCTGAACCAAGTCGCCGCCGGCATCCAGGCGCAGATTCCGCTGAAACGCTTCGGTACGCCGGACGAAGTGGCAAGCGCCGTGGTTTATCTTTCCAGCCCGGAAGCGGCCTTCATCGTCGGCACCGAGCTGATTGTCGACGGCGGCATGAGCCAGCTGTAAGGAAAAAGGGCGGCGCGCGCTTCAGGCTTGCGCCGCCTGGCCATCCTGCGGAGCGATGCTTCGTAACCAGGCGGCGGCGTCGCGCAACACCAGCTGGTATTCCGACTCCAGGGCGGCAAACAGGGAAGGGATGTGCGCCTCCTGGCGCTCGGCGATCGCCTGTTCCAGCTTCAGCGACGCGCTGACCAGGCGCTTGGCGCCCAGCGTGCCGATCGAGCCGCGCAGGCTGTGGAACACCTTGCCGGCGTCGGTGTAGCGCTGCTCGCGCAAGGCGGCGGCCGCCGCTTCGAACGGCGCCATGCCGGGCGCGCAGGCGTCGCGCACGATTTTCGATACGATGCCCAGCGCCTTGTCGTCATTTCCCATATATTTCAGCAATACATCGACCGAGAAGATGCCTTCTTCGGGATGCAGCGGGTTGGCTTCGGACATGCGGCGCTCCATGACGGGTTGATAAGTTTTGACCCTATGATACTCTCTCCGACCGCCGCTTTCCGCCGCGCACGCTACTTATTGCTGTCCGTCATGAAATTGCTGCGCCAGAGTTTGCAGCGGCGCGCTCGCCACCTCGGGCGCCGTCACACTGGCGGGCGGGGCGATACGAATCGGCTTGCTGCTGGCGTTGCTTGAATGTAACACATTGCTGGTGGCGTCGGGCGCGGCATCCCATACCGGGCAATCCAAACCTTCGAACACGCGCTTGAGCTGGTCGCCCCACGTGTTGCGGATCATCTGGAAATACTGGTTGCGTTCGTCGATGGTGACGAAGTGGGTCACCGCCAGCGCGTTGTTTTCATACACCAGCATGTCCAGCGGCAGGCCGACCGAGACGTTGGAGCGCAGCGTCGAATCCATCGAGATCAGCGCGCATTTTGCGGCATCGTCGAGGCTGGTGGCGGGCGTGACCACGCGGTCAATGATGGGCTTGCCGTATTTGGCCTCGCCGATCTGGAAATAGGTGTTTTCGTCGTGCGACTCGATGAAGTTACCGGCCGAATAGACTTGGAACAGGCGGCAGCGCTCACCCTTGATCTGGCCGCCGAAGATGATGCCGACATTGAATTCGATGCCGAACTCGGCCAGCGATTTGGCGTCGCGCTCGTGCACCTTGCGCACCGCGTCGCCAAGCAGGCGCGCCGCCTCGTACATCGACGGCGCGTTCCAGATGCTGCTGCCGTCCTCGCCGCGGTGTTCGGCCACCAGCTGGCGGATCGATTGCGAAATCGACAGGTTGCCGGACGTCATCAGCACCATCATGCGATCGCCGGGAATCTCGAACACGCTCATCTTGCGGAACGTGCCGACCTGGTCGACCCCGGCGTTGGTGCGTGAATCGGATAAAAACACCAGCCCGGCATCCAGGCGCATGCCCACACAATAAGTCATCGTAGAACCGCAGTATTGATTTAAAGAATCGTTATTTTACACCCGTCACTGCGGGATGATCTGAACCTCGACGCTCAACGACTCGATGCCGCCGCCGCGCCGGGTGCCGCGCACCGGCGCCGCCGCGTCGTAATCACGGCCGATCGCCAGTCGGCAATAAGCGTCCGTCATCAGCCGCGAGTGGGTGATATCGATGCTGACCCAGCCGGTGTAGTCTTTGTCCTCGACCCAGGCGTCGACCCAGGCGTGGCTGGCGGCGTGGCCGGTGTTTTCCGGATCGATATAGCCGGAGACGTAGCGCGCCGGAATGCCGTGCGCGTGGCAGCAGGCCAGGAAAATATGCGCGTGGTCCTGGCATACGCCCTGGCCGAGGGCGAGGGCGGCGCTGGCGGTGGTGCCGACTTCGGTCGCACCGCTTTGATACCGGACCGCACCAAAAATGTGCTCGGCCAGCGACATCACATCGCGCGTCGCCGCCTTGCCGTCGGGCAAGCAAGATGCCGCCAGTTCCAGAATGCCGGGCGTCGCCTCGGTGAAGCGGGTCGGCACGGTGAAGATCAGCGGCGACAGGTCATCGCCGCTCGGCACCCTGCCACGGTCCGGCACCGTGGTGGCGATCACGCCCGAGGCGACGATGGACAGCGTCTGGTGCGGCGCGCTCATCGTCATCATATGCGACAAGTTGCCGTAGGCGTCGGTGTAGGCGTGGACGTGGCCCGGCATCACGATATTCCACGACAGCACGCGCTGTTGCGGCTCCACGCGCGGTGTCAGGTGCAACTGCTGGATGGTGTAGGCCAGCGGCGAGGTGTAGCCGTAGCGGGTTTCGTGCCGTATGTTCAGTTGCATGCAGTAGCCTTTCGGTCAAGCCGCCAGCGGCACCAGGAAATCGCGGCTGACGCGGTTGCCCAATTGGTAGATGTCCGACAGGAATCGGGTCAGCGTATCGTGCAGGCCATCGGCCAGGATGTCGTCGATCTTGGCGAAGCGCAGTTCGGCGTGCAGACGGCCGGCATAACGCTCGGTGTCGGCGGAAACGTCGTTGCGCACCTCGCGCAGGTTCTCGACCACCTCATCCATGCAGGCCAACAGCGAACGCGGCATATCGCCGCGCAACATCAGCAACTCGGCGATGCGCGCCGGGGTGATCACGTCGCGGTACACCTTGCGGTAGATTTCGAAGCCTGAGACCGAACGCAGCAGCGCGCCCCAGTAATAGAAATCGCGCTGCGACATGCCTTCGCCGCTGGTGGCCTCGGCGGCGCCGCCGTGGAACTTGACGTCCAGGATGCGCGCCGTGTTGTCGGCCCGCTCCAGGAAGGTGCCGAGGCGGATGAAATGCACCGCCTCGTCGCGCAGCATGGTGCCGACCGTTACGCCGCGCGACAGGTGCGAGCGGAACTTGACCCATTCGAAGAACTTGCTGGGATCGGTTTCCAGCAGATCGCTGTTGAGGCGTTTCTGCATGTCGAGCCAGGTCTGGTTCTGGATTTCCCAGACTTCGGTGGTCAGCGTGCCGCGCACGGCGCGGGCGTTTTCGCGCGCCTGGGTCAGGCAGGCGACGATGGAGGTCGGATTGTCCGGATCGCGCACCATGAAATCGATGACTTCGCGTGCCTGCAGCGACTGGTGCTTGCGGTCGAACGCGGCTTGCAACTCGGAGATGCCGAGCATCGCGCGCCAGCCCTCGGCGTCCTCCTCGGCGGATTGCGGCAGCATCGACGTTTGCACGTTGACGTCCAGCATGCGGGCGGTATTTTCGGCGCGCTCGGTGTAGCGCGCCATCCAGAACAGGTGATCTGCGGTACGGCTTAACATGGGTGTCTCCTTAGCGTTCCAGTATCCAGGTATCCTTGGTGCCGCCGCCTTGCGACGAGTTCACCACCAGCGAGCCCTCCTGCAGCGCGACCCGGGTCAGGCCGCCCGGCACCATCGAAATGGTTTTGCCGGACAGGACGAACGGCCGCAGGTCGATGTGGCGCGGCGCGATGCCGTTTTCGACATAGGTGGGGCAGGCCGACAGGGCCAGCGTCGGCTGGGCGATGTAGCCGTCCGGCTTGGCCAGCAGGCGTTGCCGGAAGTCTTCGATCTGCTGCTTGGTCGAGGCCGGCCCGACCAGCATGCCGTAGCCGCCCGCGCCGTGCACTTCCTTGACCACCAGCTCGCCCAGGTTGGCCAGCGTGTAGGCCAGGTCTTCCTTCTTGCGGCATTGATAGGTCGGGACATTGTTCAACACCGGTTCCTCGGACAGGTAGAACTTGATCATGTCGGGAACAAACGGGTAGATCGACTTGTCGTCGGCGACGCCGGTGCCGATGGCGTTCGCCAGCGTCACGCGGCCGGAGCGGTAGACCGACAGCAGCCCCGGCACGCCGAGCGAGGAGTCCGAGCGGAACGCCAGTGGATCGAGGAAATCGTCGTCCAGGCGGCGGTAGATCACATCGACCCGTTTCGGGCCGCGCGTGGTGCGCATGAACACGGTGTTGTCGCTGACGAACAAATCCTTGCCCTCGACCAGCTCGACGCCCATTTGCTGGGCCAGGAAGGCGTGCTCGAAGTAGGCCGAGTTGTACATGCCCGGCGTCATCACGACCACGGTCGGATCGTTGATGCCCATCGGCGCCACCGAGCGCAGGTTATCCAGCAGCATGTCCGGATAGTGGTCGACCGGCGCGATCTTGTTGCGGGCGAACAGTTCCGGGAACAGCCGCATCATCATCTTGCGGTCTTCCAGCATGTAGGAGACGCCGGACGGCACCCGCAGGTTGTCCTCCAGCACATAGAACTCGCCTTCGCCGGCGCGCACGATGTCGACTCCGGCAATGTGGGCGTAGATGTCGGAGGCGACGTTGATGCCCTGCATTTCGGGCCGGTATTGCGCGTTCTTGTAGATCTGTTCGGCCGGAATGATGCCTGCCTTGATGATGTTCTGGTCATGATAAATATCATGGACGAACATATTCAGCGCCTTGACCCGTTGAATCAGGCCGGTTTCCATGCATTTCCATTCGGCCGCCGTAATGATGCGGGGAATGGTATCGAACGGAATCAGCCGCTCGGTGCCGGCGTCGTCGCCGTACACGGCAAAGGTGATGCCGACCCGGCGGAAGGTCAAATCCGCCTCCGCCCGCTTGCGTTCTATGGTTTCGGCGGACTGGCGCTGCAGCCAGCCGCAAAACTCGCGGTAGTGTTCACGAACTTCGGTACTGGCGTTGTGTGCCAGACCATCTGCGGTCATTTCATTGAAGAATTTTGCCATATTGAACATTCCCTATTGAGCACATTTATTGTTATATCAAGAAACGTGCCAGAACCCGCGCACGATATTGGTGCAGTCAGCGTTTCAGCGCCAGCAAGCGATACCGTTCGATCTGGCCGGACTCGCGCATCCGTTTCAAGATCGCGGCCAGCCGGGGCGCGAGGTGGGCGTGCTTCTTGTTCAGATAAGCGTATAGCGGCCCGCGCTGCAGCACCGAAGCCACACGGATGCCGGCATCGCGGAACTCCGCGCCGGCGAGCAGCGGTTCGATCGCCTCCACGGCGTCGACGTACAAGTCGGTACGCCCCAGAATCAGTTTGCGCAGGCCGGTTTCGGAAGTTTGCACGGCGGACAGACTGGTGGCCGGCAATACCGCCATCAGCTTGCGTTCGGTGACGGAAAAGCCGAAGCGGTATTCGGTGCGGTAGGTAGTGCCGCGCAACCCCTCCCAACCGGCCGGCAGATGGATGTCCGGGCGGCGGGTATAGGCGGCGGTGGCGACGTAAAGCGTGGGTTCCGGCACGTGGATCATCGTGGTTTGCGTCGCCTCGTACTCCAGGCTGCGCGCCAGCTCGCCGTCGACATTGCCAGCCACCGCCTCGGCGCCGGCGCGCGCGGCGGGGAAGAAGCGGATTTCCAGACCCATGCCCAGCTGCTGAAAAGCCTCCAGGTAAATCAGCTCCAACCAGCGCGAGGAAAAACTGTCCTCTTGACCAAAGGATGCCATGACCAGGCGATCCGGCATGCGCTGGGCAAACGCGGAACCGCACAGCGCCGCCAGCGTTCCGCCGATAATGCCCGTAATAGCGCGTCTGCGCTGCATGGCGGTCCCAGCCTGAAATCAAAGAAGTGTTCAGTATAGCAATTATTGAGCGGAATAAAGAAGCCCGCCCCGCCTGCGGAAAACGCAAGCGGGGCGGGCGCGGGGAGAGTGCTGGAATTAGATGTTGCCGATGTCGCCGCTGCGGCTGCCGGTATAGCCGGGGTCGCTTTGCAGGCTGCCGCTGCCGGAGCCCATCACGCTGCCGCTGGCGGTACGGCCGCCGGGCACGCTTTGCTGGGTGCCGTAGAAGCTGTGCAATTGGGTGGTGAACTCGGCGCTGGCCATGTCGGGCCAATTATCCTGGTCGAAGCCGGGCGCGTTTTTCAGGTGATCCTTGGATACGTCGAGCAGGAAACGCTTGTTGACGGTGTCCAGCTCCAGCGCCTGCCATGGTACGGCGAACAGCTTGTCGCCCATGCCCAGCCAGCCGCCGAACGACAGCACCGCGTAAGCGACCTGGCCGTTGCGCATGTCGAGCATGATTTCCTTGATGTCCCCCAGGTCTTCGTCCTGGCGGTTGTATACATCCTCACCGATCAAGGTGTCGGCGCCCATCAGACGCGGGCCTGGACCCGAGGTGTCGTCGTCGCTGCGATAAATGCCGTAGGTGTCGCGGTCGAGATAGCTCATGGTGGTCTCCAAATGGTTAGTGAAGTCCCCCGTCTTGCAACGAGGTGACAAGACCAATCATGCGGGCGGCACGACGGTTGAGGTATAGGCACACGTGCGGTGTTGTTGTAGGAGGGCGCTGAGTTCCTGGGGAACCTACTTGGGCAGCGTCAGCCCGTCCAGCGTGAACGGCGCCGCCTCGCCGCGCATCAATCCGGCCAGGATGCTGGCCGTGCCGCAGGCGAAGGTGAAGCCCAGCGGGCCGTGGCCGACGTTCAGCCACAGGTTGTCGTAGCGGGTGGCGCCAATGATGGGTGCGCTGTTCGGCGTCGCCGGACGCAGACCGGCCCAGGCTTCGGCACGGTCGTAGTCGGCCGCGCCGGGCATGGCTTCCCTGGCCAGCCGCATCAGGCCCTGCACCCGGCGCGGATCGATGGTGCGGTCGGCGCCGACCATGTCGACCATGGCCGCCACCCTCAGGTCGCCGCCGATGCGCGCGTACAGCACCTTGCGTTCGAAATCGGTCACGCTGACCGCCGGCGCCTGATCCTGGGCGCGAATCGGCGCCGTCAGACTGTAGCCCTTGAGCGGGTACAGCGGCAGGTAAATACCGGCGCCGGCCGCCAGGTCGCGGCTCTGGATGCCGGCGGCCAGCACATATTTGTCGGCGCTGAGCACGCCCAGCGAGGTGCACAGCCCGGTCACCTTGCCATTGGCGGTCTGTAGAGACAGGGTGTTGCCGCGCAACACTCCGTGAAAGCGCGGATGCGCCAGCAAGCGCCGCTCCAGCGCGACGCAGAAGGCGTGGCAATCGGCCACCGCCTCGCCGCTGTTGAAGATGCCGCCGGCCAGATCGCCCTCCAAGGCGGCCAGCGCCGGCTCGCGCAGCACGGTGCCGGCCGGCGTCAGCAGCTCGGCGTCGGCGGCAGCGCGGGCGGCGGTGCGCTCGAACAGCCGACGGCTGCGATACACCACCAGCTTGCCGGCGTCGCGCCAGCCGAATTCGGACAGCGGCAGGTGCAGCGACAGCTGGTTCATCGCATTGCGGCTCAGTTCGCCTAGTTGCAGCAGCGTGGCGGTGGTGCGGCGATTGCTGTCGGCGTTGCAGTTGCGCAGGAATTGCAGCAGCCAGCGCCATTGGCGCAGATCCGCCTCGGGCCGGAAGCGCAGCGGGCCGTCCGGCTGGAACAGCCAGTGCAGCGCCTTCAAGGGCACGCCGGCGTCCGCCAGCGGCGCCACGTAGCGGTAGCTGAGCTGGCCGCCGTTGCGGTAGCTGGCGACGCTGCCCACTTCCGGCTCGCGCTCCAGCAGCGTGACGTGGTGTCCCGCCTCCAGCAGCCACCAGGCCGAGGTCAGGCCGACCACGCCGCCACCGATCACGATCACTTGACTCATATCACTGTCCCAGGATGGCGCGGCGGTACAGCGCGGTGAGGATGCGTTCTTCGCTGCGCGTCATGGCGGAGTAGCGGCCGGGGTGGCGCTCCGGATCGGCGCCGGTGCCGCCGATCAGCGAGATCATGCCGTTGCCGCTGTCCAGATCCACCACGAAGGTCGAGATCAGCCCGTACGCGTCGCCCAGATGGCCGCTGGCGCTGAAACCGCCGCCCTCGACCAGCCGGTTGCCGCCGCCCGCAGCGTCGTCGAAGCGCTGGCTGCCGAGTCCCCAGCTGTGATACAGGCCGCGATAGGTGTCGCCGTTGCCGCCGCTGTAGGTCCATTGCCGGCTAAACATCAGCTTGATGGTCTTGGGCTGCAGGATTTGTTGCTCCTGGTGGCGGCCATCGTGAATCAGCATCAGCATCACCTTGCCCAGGTCGCTGGCGGAAATACGCAGGCCGCCGGTCGGGCTGAACAGCGTCCCGTTGCTGCCGATGACGTAGCTGGCGATGCCGGGCGGCGCGACCGGCGGACGCACGCCATAGTCGTCGACCTGGGCGATCCATGGTCCGGCAGGGTTCCATTCCTCGCTATCGACCGCGCGCTTGCGGTACAAGGTCGCCACATCGGCCAGTTCGGCTGCCGAAAATTCGGACGGATTGTAGCCGCCGCGCAGCTGCATCGGGCCGAGCAGGAGGCGCCGCATCAGGCGGTCGAAACGCTCGCCGCTGACTTTCTCCATGATGGTGCCGATCACGCCCCAGTTCAGGTTGCTGTAGGTGAAATAAGCGCCAGGCGCGGCTTCCGGCGCCCACATGCCGGCCTCGGCCCCGGACAGCTTGTCCTTGATCGCCACACTGGCCGGCCACGAGTAGCCGGCGCCATCGCGCAGCGACGAAGTGTGCGTGAGCAACATGCGCAGCGTGATCGGCTGGTCCGGAAACGCGGGGTTGCGCAGCGGATAGCCGAGATACAGGCCGGCGTCGGCGTCCAGCGCCAGTTTTCCCTGCTCGACCAGCTTCATCAGACCGAAGGTGGTCATCATCTTGGACACCGACGCGACGCGGTACATGGTCTCCGCCGTGGCCGGCAGCGGCGCCTCTCCCAGGCGCCGCGGCCCGGTTTGATACTGGTAGACGACTTTGCCGCCGCGCACCGCCAGCACCGACAGGCTGGACAACGGCAGCGCCGGGTCGGTGGCGACGGCGGCCAGTTCCTGGTCCAGCGTGGCCGACTGGGCGCCGCCGCCGAGTCCGGCCATCAAGATCATGCCCATCAGAGCCTGCATTTCCGGTTTCATAGTGGCCCTTGTTGAATCGTTAAGGCACAGAATACCGGCGCTCCGTGCGCCTCGCCAATGAAAACCGGCTGTTGCCATATAACTTTTCGGAATGCCCGCCCGGCAAGCTTTCATGAGCATTCGGCGGGCGGGGCGATTACACTTCTTACAATCGAATCCCTACAGGCAGACGATGCTCAATACCGAACTCCCCAGCGAGGAACACGCCGCCCTGGACCAATATCCGACCGCCGACCTGGTCGACACGCTGATCGCCGACCAATTCAACGCGGTGCAGGCGGTGCGCAACGCCACGCCTTCGATCACCGCCGCGATCGAGGCCGCGGCGCCGCGCATCGCGGCCGGCGGACGCCTGATCTACGTCGGCGCCGGCACCTCCGGCCGTCTCGGCGTGCTCGATGGCGTAGAACTGTACCCGACTTTTTCCTGGCCGCATGAGCGCGCCTTGTCGCTGCTGGCCGGCGGCAAGGGGGCGATGTTCCAGGCGGTGGAGGGCGCGGAGGACGACCGGCAGCAGGGCGGGGCGGATCTGCTGGAACTGCTGCCGCAAGCCAACGACGTGGTGCTGTTGCTGGCCGCGTCCGGCACCACGCCCTATGTCTTGGGCGCGCTGGACGCCGCCAACGCCAGCGGCGCGCTGACCATCGGCATCGCCAACAACGCCGGCGCGCCGGTGGTGGCGGGCGCGCAGATCGGCATCACGCTCGACACCGGCAACGAAGTCATCTCCGGCAGCACCCGGTTGAAGGCCGGCACGGCGCAGAAAATCGTGCTCAACACCATCTCCAGCGCCATCATGGTGCGGTTGCACAAGGTCTACGGCAACCTGATGGTCGACATGCAGCCGACCAATATCAAGCTGGTGCAACGCGCCGTGGCGCTGACGATGCACGCCACCGGCGCCGACGAGGCCGCCGCGCGCGAGGTGCTGGAGCAATGCGGCTTCCACGTCAAGGTGGCGATCGTCGCGCTGTTGCGCAAGCAGCCGGTCGCGCAGGCGCAGGCCCTGCTGGCGCGCACCGACGGCAGCGTCCGCGCCGCGCTTTCGGCCCCCTGAGCGCGGGCTTTGATGGGCGCGTCACTCCTGCTACAGTAGCGGCTTCCGCAACCCGAAAGCAGGACGATGCGCTTACGCCATATTGAAGTTTTCCACGCCATCATGCAGGTCGGCACCATTAGCGGCGCGGCGCAGGTGCTGCATATCTCGCAGCCCGCCGTGACCAAGGTCTTGCAGCATTGCGAGCTGCAGCTGGGCATGCCGCTGTTCGAACGCGTGCGCGGCAAGCTCTATCCGAAGCCCGAGGCGCACCGCCTGTTCGCGGAAACCGAAAAACTCAACCGCGACCTGCAAGGCATCCGCCGCCTCGCGGCCAGTCTCAAGCACAGCACCGTCGAAACCATCCGCCTGGTGTCGACCCCGACCATCGCCGTCAGCGTGCTGCCGCAGGCGATGAGCGCCTGGCGCCGCAGCTTCGCCGACACCCGCTGCGAACTGGCGACCCACCACACCAGCGAAATCGTCAACACGCTGCGCCTCGGCGAGGCCGACCTCGGCCTGTCGTTGCAGGATCCGCGCCACCCCGGCATTCTGGCCGAACCGATCGCCCAAGGCGTGATGACGGTGATCGCGCCGCCGGGACGCTGGCCGGCCGCCGGGAGCGCCGAACCGCTGGGCGCCGCCGGCCTCGAAGGCGAGTTGATCGGCTATGCCGACACCGATCCGCTGGGCGAACTGGTGGTCGCCGCCTGCGAGGCGCAAGGCATCCAGCCACGTTTCCACACCGTGGTGCAGACCTACCAGATCGCCCGCTCGCTGGTGGAAGCGGGCGGCGGCATGGCGGTGGTCGATCCGTTCACCGCCGCCTCCGGCCGTGGCCGCCTGCAAAGCCGGCCGTGGGCGCCCGCGATCACCATCCAGCTCTACCTGCTGACCCCGGCCCACGCGCCGCTGTCGCACGGCGCGCGCCAGCTGGCCAACAGCATCGCGACCGCCGCCCGCGCGCTGCTCGAATAGACTTTATTTGTTGCAACGTGGCTAAAAAGATACAGATACCATTCCGTAAATCGGCCGCTACTGGCATCCTCCTGCGTCGCCGCCCGCTTCATTCCTAAAAGTTATAGCCGCAAAAGCTTATTTCATTGTCAGGGGGAGCGGGCAAGCGCTAATCTGATTTCGCCGGGATGACGTAATGCTATGACATTGCCACCCGCCGCACACGATAGATCGCAGGTATCAATCCAAGGGAGAGGCCGTGAAGGTTAAGAAAATGGCGCAAATGATTGCGCTGATAGGTGTAGTGGCTCCGGCGGCAAGTCCGGTCTTTGCGCAAGACGTCGCACCTGCGTTGCAACGGGTGGAAATCACCGGCTCCAGCATCAAGCGGGTGGCGAAAGAGGGCGCGTTGCCGGTCCAGGTCATCAATTACGAGACCATCGAGAAGTCCGGCATCACCAGCACCGAGCAACTGATCCGCAGCCTGTCGTCCAACGGCACCGGCGCCGACAATATGACGTCCGGTAACAACGTGTTCGGCGCCGACGCCGACCGCGTCAGCGGCGGCGCGTCGTACGCCTCGCTGCGCGGCCTCGGCCCGAACAGCACGCTGGTGTTGCTGAACGGCCGCCGCATCGCCGCCTTCGGCGCCAGCGCCAAGGCGGTCGACCTGAACGCGATCCCGCTGGGCGCGATCCAGCGCGTCGAAATCCTGAAGGACGGCGCCTCGGCCATCTACGGCACCGACGCCATCGGCGGCGTCATCAACTTCATCCTGCGCACCGACTACCGTGGCCTGGAAGCGTCGCTCAACGACAACTTCACCGAACACGGCGGTGGCGCCACCCGCCGGCTGTCGCTGCTGGGCGGCGTCGGTTCGCTGCAGAACGACGGCTTCAACCTGATGGGCAGCGTCACCTACGACAACAACGACAAGCTCAGCTCCAGCCAGCGCAGTTTCGCCAACGGATTCCAGCCGTCGCGCGGGCTGTCGCCGGACACCACCGGCACGCCGTACGCCAACCAGCTGACCGGCGCCGGCACCGCGCTCGGCACCGGTTTCACCCGTCCCGGCGACAGCACCACCTACCTGCAGGCCAACCCGCTGAGCTTCCAGGGCAAGTGCGACACCATCCCCGGCATGTCGCAATACCAGACCGCGCTGTGGAAGGATGTCACCGCCGCCAGCCGCAGCACCTATTCCTGCGCCTACGACTACGGCGCCGACTACATCATCAGCTTCCCGGTCGAGCGCCTGAACGCGGTTTCGCGCGGCACGCTGCAAATCAACGCCGACCACAAGCTGTTCGTCGAAGCGCTGTACGGCCACAGCAAGGCCACCGCCGAATTCACGCCGGTGCAGATCTCGACCTCGCTGGCCAACGGCAGCGCCTATCCGGTCGGCGGCGCGTATTACCAGGACTTGTCGGCCTACATCCCGACCTTCGACAAGACCAAGCCGATCATCTACAAGTGGCGCGCCAACCCATGGGGCAACCGCACCCAGGAAAACGTCACCGACAACGCGCGCCTGCTGGTCGGCGCCGAAGGCGTGGTCCGCAACTGGGACTACCGCGTCGGCCTGTCGCATGGCGAGAGCACCACCAAGACCGCGCTGCTGGACGGCTACGGCTACACCAGCAAGATCTACAGCGCGCTCGGCACCGGCATCATCAACCCGTGGCTGCTGGCCGGCCAGAGCCAGACGCCGGAAGCGATGGCGCTGGTCGAATCGACCAAATTCCGTGGTGCCTTCCAGCACGGCAAGACCAAGCTGACCCAGCTGGACGGCAACGTCTCCGGCGAAATCTGGCAACTGCCGGCCGGCGCGGTATCGATGGCGGTCGGCTTCGACCTGCGCCGCGAGGGCTATAGCTTCGCGCAGGACGTCGACGCCACGCAGATCCTGCTGTCGCCGGGCAACGCCGCGCTGAGCGACGCCAGCCGCGACATCAAGGCGGTCTACACCGAACTGCTGGTGCCGATCACCAAGCAGCTGGAAGTGCAGCTGGCCGTGCGCCGCGACCACTACAGCGTGTTCGGCGACACCACCAATCCGAAGATCTCGTTCCGCTACGAGCCGGCCAACTGGCTGCTGTTCCGGGGTTCGGCCAACAAGGGCTTCCTGGCGCCGAGCTTCACCCAGCTGTACTCGGCCCAGTTGTCGCAGGAACTGCCGAACGGCATCATCGATCCGATCGGCTGCCCGCAGCACCCCGGCGATCCGCTGTATTGCGCGATTCCGCGCCTGCCGTATTTCACCGGCGGCAATCCAACGCTGAAGCCTGAAACCTCGAAGCAGGGCAGCCTGGGCGTCGTGATCGAGCCGGTCAAGGGTTACTCGGCGTCGCTGGATTACTGGGCGATCAACTCGCTGAACCGCATCCTGAACCGCACGCCGCAAGTGGTGCTGGCCAACGCGGCCCTGCTGCAGAACAACATCATCCGCAACGCCGACGGCACTATCGCCTACGTCACCGCCGGCTGGATCAACGCGGCGGGCGCCAAGACCCGTGGCGCCGACCTCAGCCTGCGCGGCGAAGGCAAGATCGACGGCTACTCGTGGAACGCCAACCTGGACGGCACCTACACCCAGAGCTTCAAGTTCGCCGAGATCGAAGGCCAGCAATACAAGGAATACGTGGGCAACTTCTACACCCGCGACCTGTACCTGCGCTGGAAGCACAACGCCAGCCTGAGCGTGGGACGCGGCGACTGGAGCGCGATGCTGATCCAGAACTACAGCTCCGGCTACAACGACCAGCTGCCGAACGGCGGCAAGGGCACGCCGCCGGCCGGCTTCAACCCGCACGTCAAGTCGTACACCAAGTACGATCTGTCGGCGACCTACAGTGGCATCAAGAATACGACGATCACCATCGGCATCCAGAACTTGCTGGACACCGACCCGTCGTTCACCGCGCACAACGTGGATGAGGTGGTGGGCGCCGGTTGGGATCCACGCGTCGCCGATCCGCGCGGCCGCTCGCTCAACATCCTGCTCAAGTACAAGTTCCTGTAATGTCGGGCTTGTTCAGCCGGCGGCAGTTCGGCAATCTGCTGGCCGCCGCCGCGCTGGGTTCGGCGGCGCTGCCTGCAACGGCCGCGCCGCCTTCTCGGAGAAAATCCATGCGGCTGTTGAAACCGGCCCGACTGCGGCCGGGCGACTTGGTCGGCATCATCGCGCCCGGCGGCTTCACCAACGAAGCCGCGCTGGCCAAGGCGGTCGCCAACATCGAATCGCTGGGACTGCGGGCGCGGCTGGGCGACAACGTCCACTACGTCTACGGCAATTACGCCGGCACGGTGGAACAGCGTGTGGCCGACCTGCACGCCATGTTCCTCGACCCCGAGATCAAGGCGGTGTGGGCGATACGTGGCGGCTCCGGTTGCATCTCGCTGCTGGAGCACCTCGACTACAAGCTGATCCGCGCACATCCCAAGGTGCTGGTCGGATACTCGGACATTACCTGCCTGCACCTGGCGCTGTTGAAGCACGCCGGGCTGGTGAGCTTCCACGGCCCGGTGGCCTCATCGACCTTCTCCGAGTACGCGGTGACGCAGCTGCAAAACGTGCTGATGACCCCGCACGACGAGTACACCATCGAGATGTACGCCGAACACGCGCCGCGCACCGTGCACGGCGGCGTGGCCACGGGCCGGCTCATCGGCGGCAATCTGTCGCTGGTGGCCGCGTTGACGGGCACGCCATACGCGGCGGACTTCAAGGACGCCATCCTGTACCTGGAGGAAGTCAACGAAGAACCCTACCGCATCGACCGCATGCTGACCCAGCTGCAGCTCAGCCAAGGCTTCCGCAACGCCGCAGCGGTGATGATCGGCGTCAACGAGAACTGCGAAGCGCCGGAAGGCGACAGCGCGCTGTCGCTGGACGACACCCTCGACCAGCACCTGCAACCGCTGACCAGGCCGGCCGGGGTGGGCTACAGCTTCGGCCACATCCGCAACCAGTTCACCATCCCGGTCGGCATCCGCGCCCGGCTGGATGCGGACCGTCACACGCTGACCTTGCTGGAGCCCGGGGTCTCGTAGCTGTTACACTGTCGCCCTCATTGAATTGAAGGACACAGTATGGAACTCCGCGCGCGCGCACTAGCATGCCTGACCGAGGCCGACCCGGCCGCCAAGACGGCGGCGGTGGCCGCGATGGCGGTGGCGTCGGCGCAGGGTGCGTGCACGCTTGATCCGCAGGCGGCGATCATCGCATCCGCCGCCATTCCCGGCCGTCCGGCCAAGCCGGATCTGGTGCCGCCGCGACTGGTCGGGCGCCGCTCGATGAACACGGTCGAGGGCCGCGCCATGTTGATCCACGCGCTGGCGCATATCGAATTCAACGCCATCAACCTGGCGCTCGACGCGCTGTGGCGCTTTCCCGGCATGCCGCCCGCGTACTACACCGACTGGCTGCTGGTGGCCAAGGAAGAGGCCTACCATTTCTCGCTGCTGGCGGCGCATTTGCAGACGCTCGGCTATCGGTACGGCGATTTCAGCGCGCACGACAGCCTGTGGGAAATGGTCGAAAAGACCTGTGACGACGTGCTGGCCCGCATGGCGCTGGTGCCGCGCACGCTGGAGGCGCGCGGCCTCGACGCCAATCCGCCGCTGCGCGCCAAGCTGGCGCAGGCAGGCGACATGGACGCCGCCCGCATCCTCGACATCATCCTGCGCGACGAAATCGGCCATGTCGAGATCGGCAACCGCTGGTACGGCTACCTGTGCCGGCAGCGCGGCCTGGATTTGCGCGAGGCCTACGCCGAACTGGCCGCCCGTTACAAGGCGCCGGCGCTGCGCGGCCCGTTCAACATCGAAGCCCGCCTGCAGGCCGGCTTCACCGAGGAAGAAGTCAGGGCACTGGAGTCCTAGCCGGCGGGTGCTACACTGAAATCATCAGCCCGGACGGCCAGGTCGCCGGTTCCCCCGCTGACCAACCAGCGGAGGAATACAATATGAAAACCACTCGCATCGTTACGATGGGCGCGCTGCTCATCGCGGCCGGCTTCGCGCATCCCCAGCAACAGCCGGCCGCCGGCGGCATCGGCCGCACCGAGGCCATGCGGCACGACTACGACGACAAGCACGACTTCATCCAGGTACGCGTCGACTTCGGACCGGGCGCGGCCTTCCCGAAACACACGCATCCCGGCGTGGAGGTGGCGTATGTGCTGAGCGGCACGGTCGAATACCAGCTTGGCGACCAGCCGCCTGTGGTGCTCAAGACTGGTGACGCGTTATACATTCCAGCCGGTACGCCGCACTCCGCAAAGAGCGTCGGCAACGCAGCGGCGGCGGAGCTGGCGACCTACATTGTTGAAAAGGGCAAGCCTGTGCTGGTGCTGTCAAAATAGGCGGCGCTATCTGGCCGGCGCATGGGCATCGTCGAACTTCTTTACGATCCGGGCGTAGCTGCCGTCCTGTTGCATGGCTTCGAACGCCGCTTTCCATTTTTCGCCCTCGCGCGGGTCGAATTCCGGCGAGCTGACCAGATACAGGCCAGCTTTTCCTATCTGCCCGCCGACGCGCGGTTCCGCCAGCACCTTCCCCAGACGTGTCTGGGCGGCGCGCAGGACGCGCGGCGTGGCGATCCAGATGTCGATCCGGCCGAGCGCCAGTTTGCGGGCATTGCTTTCAGCGCTGACCGAAGTCTGAATATTCCGAAAGCCCGCCCGCCGTGCGAACAGCTCGGCCGGAGAGCCGAGAATGACGCCGACGCGCATATCCAGCGCCGCCTCCACCGATGAAATGTCGACCGTACTGCCGCCTGCGGCGACCATGTAGAAACTCGAATCGAACAGCTTCACCCACCAGATATATTGGCCTTCCATCTCCGGAAAGCGCCACAGCGTGCCAATCGCATCATGGCGGCTGCGCAGCAGGACGCGCTGGCGCTTCAATGGCATCGGAGCGATGGGGCCGGCATGATGCACGCGCTGCGCCATCTCCGACAGCAATTCAAACAGCAAGCCCTGCTGCTTGCCGTTCTCGCTGTAGGCCATTGGATCCACGCCATCGACATACACAACCGGCTCGCCATGGGCGACCGCCGCCGATGCGAGCAACAACAAACATGCCACCGCCCGCAGCCGCGTCAAAGCGCCCATGTTCAGCTCCCGGCCAAAGCCTCGATTGTGATGGATCGGACAAGCAAAGAGAAGCCGCGCTGCCGAAATTCACCCTTTCTTTCAACGCAACAACGAAGCGTTCACTAACGATGCTGGCGCGCCAGTAGCGTTTCCAAGTGCGCGAACAGCTGGGCGAACTGGGTGGAGGCGATGCGGCAGGCGTCGCAGGTGTCGAGATGGGCGGCGAGCCGCGCGCTCTGCTCGTCGTCCAGCGCCGCATCGCGCGATTCGGACACCAGGTAGGTGGTCTCGCGACAGCTGATTGGTACGATTTCAGGTTTCATTCCAGTTCTCCCCAGCCGCGCACGGCGCATTCACGCAAGCGCATGCGGGCGCGATACAGTATGACGCGCAGGTTCCCCGCGCTGACGGTGCTGTGCTCTTCGATCTCCGCCAACTCCATGCCCAGGTATTCGCGCATCAAAAATAGCCGCGAGGTTTCCTCCGGCAGGCGGGTCATGCACAGCTCGACGATGTCCAACAGCTGCCTTTCGGCCGCCTTGGTGGCGCCGCACACCGTGTCGATGAAGACCGCCGGATGCCAGGCGTCGTCGGCGGTGAACAGCGCATCGAACTCGGCGCGGTGATCGTCGCCGGACGATTCCTCCACCATCGGCGCGCTGTAGCGGCGGCCGCGTATCGCGTCGACGATCTTGTTGCGCAGGATGCCGGTCAGCCAGCTGCGCAGCATCGATCGGCCCTCAAAGCCGCGCCAGCCCTTGGCGGCGCCGAGCAGGGTCTCCTGCACGGCGTCCTCGGCATCGGCCTGGCTGCCCAATTGCAAACGCGCCAGACGCAGCAGGAACGGACGTTCCAGCGCCAGCGCCTGCCACAGCGCCTCAGGGCTGGCGGGATGAGTTGATGACATGATGCATTCCTGCGTTCGATAACTCGGATAGCTTACGGCATTCGGCAGGCGCCGGATACGCCTGCCGATCCTCATATTGTGCGCCGCTTCAAGGAGACGGCATAAGCCGCCGCACGCGCCAGCAAAATCGGATCTTCAGAGGCGCCGATGCCGGCCGGCAGGTTGACCGGCACGAACACCAGACCGTCGCAGGCGCCGTGTGCGGCGATGCCCGTCACCCGCAAACGCCCGAGCTTGACCATGCCGGCGCCCAACCAAGGCTGGCTGGGGTCGGTCAGCGAATCGCCTTCGGCCGGCAACTGCGCCATCACGTCGAATTCAACCGCCGCCGCATGGGTGCGCAGTGCCAATTCCTCTTCGAGGAAGGCATCCGGATAGGCGATCTCGTCTTCGTCCGACAGATAACGCGTGCCGGCCAGCGGCTGCACCACGATGCGGGCGGTCTGCACCGCGCCGGTGGCGGACTTGAAGGTGAAGGCGTTGTTCGAAAAATACGGTGTGGTCGCGTATGAAGCCGGCGCGCCGTGCGCAGCCAGCAAGGCCGGTTGGCGCGTGCCGTCGGGGAATTGCGCATTGTGCGCGGCGATCTTGGCCGGATCCGGCTTCCTGGTCAACGGATCGGCGACGCGGGCAGCGAGGAAGCTGACGAACGACTCCGGCGTCGCGGCGAAGAACACCGGCTCCGACAGCAGCACCAGATCCCAGTCCTGCTCGCCATGGGAGACGCGCACCGCCATGCCGCGCACCGAACGGCTCTTGTCCGAGACGCCGGGATTGCCGCCGCCGACCGAAAAGCGCAGCGTCGCCGCCAGCGCTTCGGCGCGGAACAGCGGGCCGTCGACCAGTTGCGCCGCATCCGGCGACGGCAGGAATTCGCCTCGGGCGCAGAATCCCTTGGCATGCGACGCGCGCTTGCCGGCATGCTTGCCGAAGGTATCGTTCAGCGCATCGATCATGGCGACCGGTCCCGGCCGGGTGACGATGTTGGTGGTGTCCATATTGCTCTCCATGTGTAGGTTCATGGTGTTAAGTCGAGCCAGAACGCTTGGCGTTACAGATATTTTATATATAGATATATCCTATATATAATAGATAGAGGATATATTGGATCTAATATTGCGGTGGCCTTAAGATTTCTTACACGCAAAGGCGTAAGAACAACTCAAGGAGCAGAAAATGAACGACAAACTCACCACCGCATTCGGCGCCCCCGTCAGCGACGACAACAACATCATGACCGCCGGCCCGCGCGGCCCGGCGCTGCTGCAGGACGTCTGGTTCCTGGAAAAGATGGCGCACTTCGACCGGGAGGTCATTCCCGAGCGCCGCATGCACGCCAAGGGCGCCGGCGCCTTCGGCACATTCACCGTCACCCACGACATCACGCGCTACACCAAGGCGGCGATCTTCTCGGAAGTCGGCAAGAAAACCGAGATGTTCACGCGCTTTTCGTCGGTCGCCGGCGAGCGCGGCGCTGCCGACGCCGAGCGCGACATCCGCGGCTTCGCGCTGAAGTTCTACACCGAGCAGGGCAACTGGGACCTGGTCGGCAACAACACACCGGTGTTCTTCATCAAGGACCCGCTCAAGTTCCCCGACCTGAACCACGCGATCAAGCGCGATCCGCGCACCGGCATGCGCAGCGCCGACAACAACTGGGACTTCTGGACGCTGCTGCCGGAGGCGCTGCACCAGGTGACCATCGTCATGAGCGAGCGCGGCATTCCGCGCGACTGGCGCCACATGCATGGCTTCGGCAGCCATACCTACAGCTTCATCAACGCCGCCAATGAGCGCTTCTGGGTCAAGTTCCATTTCCGCACCCAGCAGGGCATCCAGAACATGAGCGACGCCGAAGCCCAGGCCATCATCGGCACCGACCGCGAGAGCCACCAACGCGACTTGTTCGACGCCATCGAAGGCGGCGACTTCCCGCGCTGGACGCTGTTTGTACAGGTGATGACCGAGGCCGAGGCGGACGTCTATCCGATCAATCCGTTCGACCTGACCAAGGTGTGGCCGAAGAAAGACCATCCGCTGATCGAGGTCGGCGTGGTGGAACTGAACCGCAATCCCGAGAACTTCTTCCAGGACGTCGAGCAGGCCGCGTTCGCGCCGGCCAACATCGTGCCGGGCATCGGCTTCTCGCCCGACAAGATGCTGCAAGGGCGCCTGTTCTCGTATGGCGACACGCAACGCCATCGTCTCGGCGTCAACCACGCGCAGATTCCGGTCAACGCGCCGAAGTGCCCGGTGCACAGCTACCACCGCGATGGCGCGATGCGGGCCGACGGCAACGGCGGACGTGGCACGCACTACGAGCCGAACAGCCGTGGCGCATTGCAGGCGCAGCCGGACTTCTCTGAGCCGCCGCTGAAGAACGAGGGCGCCGTCGCGCGCTGGAACCATCGCGAGGATGACGACTACTATTCGCAACCACGCGCGCTGTTCCAGAACATGAACCCGGAGCAGAAACAGATTCTGTTCGATAATACGGCGCGCGCCATCAACGGCGCATCGCAGGCGGTGGTCGAACGGCACATCGCCAACTGCGCCAAGGCCGATCCGGCGTACGGGCAAGGCGTGGCTGATGCGATCGCGAAACTGGCCCAGGCCTAACCTTTAACAACGGAAGCACATGAGCCTCTCTGGAATCAACCTGCGTGATTTTGAATACGTGATCGCCGTGGCGGAGCTGGGCAGTTTCGTCAAGGCGGCCGAGCGTTGTCACGTATCGCAGCCGTCGCTGTCGATTCAGATCAACAAGCTGGAGGATCGCTTGAAGGTCGTGATCTTCGAACGCACCACGCGGCGCAACATCATCACGCCCCAGGGACGGGAGCTGATCGAGCAGATGCGGAAAGTATTGCGCGAAGCCGATCAGCTGCTGGCGATGACCGGCGACTCGGGTCTGCCGTTCGGCGGCACCTTGCGCTTGTCGGCGATCGCGACGCTCGGCCCGTATTATTTCCCGCATGTGCTGCAAGGCTTGCGCCGGGCCTATCCGGACCTGGCGCTGGTGCTGAGCGAAGGCAAGACCGACGAACTGATCGTCGCGCTGAGCAACGGCGAAGTCGACGCCATTCTGATCAGCCCGCCGTTCGCCGACGCCGGCCTGCAATCGGCGCCGCTGTTTCGCGAACCGTTCGTGATGGCCAGCCCCAGCGGCCACCACGCCAACGCCGACCAGGGTTGCGGCTGGCAGGGACTGGCGCCGAACGACCGGCTGCTGCTGTCGGAAGGGCATTGCCTGCGCGACCAGGCGATCGCCGCTTGTTCGGACGTGTCGGCGTCCAACCGCCACGCGACCAGCCTGGAGACGCTGAAGTACATGGTCGCGGCGGGGGAGGGCTGCACGCTGATGCCGGCGCTGGCCGCGAGCGAGGTCGCGGGCCTGGTGTACACGCCGCTGACCGGCACCGCGTACGCCAGGACCATCGCGCTGGCATGGCGCCGCAGCGATCCGCGCGGCGCCGAACTGGCGCAATTGGCGTCCCACCTTCGCGCCTTCCGCCACCCGGCGATCGAGAACCTGGGGTGAGCAAGCAAGACATTTCCACCCGTGTTACATTCATTTCTGAATGAATTTTTGGAGTGGTAGATGACAGATCAATTGAAATACGTGCCGCCTGCGATATGGGTGGCACCCGAGTCCTCGGGCGGTACGTTCGCCAGCATTAACCGCCCGGTCGCCGGCGCCACCCACGAGCGTGAACTGCCGGTCGGCAAACATCCGCTGCAACTGTATTCGCTGGGCACGCCGAATGGCGTCAAGGTCACGATCATGCTCGAAGAGCTGCTGGCGCTGGGCCACGCCGGCGCCGAATACGACGCCTGGCTTATCAAGATCAACGAAGGCAATCAGTTCTCCAGCGGCTTCGTCGGCATCAATCCGAATTCCAAGATCCCGGCCCTGACCGACAACAGCGGCGACCAGCCGCTGCGCGTGTTCGAGTCCGGCTCGATCCTGATGTATCTTGCGGAAAAATTCGACGCTTTCCTGTCCAAGGCGCCGGCGCAGCGCACCGAAACCTTGAACTGGCTGTTCTGGCAAATGGGCTCGGCGCCGTTCGTCGGCGGCGGCTTCGGCCACTTCTACGCTTACGCGCCGGAAAAGCTGCAATACCCGATCGACCGCTACGCGATGGAAACCAAGCGTCAGCTTGACGTGCTGGACCGGCAACTGGCGGCGCACCGCTATGTCGCCGGCGACGAGTACACCATCGCCGACATGGCGATCTGGCCGTGGTACGGCGGCATTGTGCTGGGCCAGCTGTACGGCGCGGCGGAGTTCCTGTCGGTGCACGAGTACAAGCACGTGCGCCGCTGGGCCGACGAGATCGCCGCGCGGCCGGCGGTGATTCGCGGCCGCAAGGTCAATCGCTCGTTCGGCGATGCGGCGGAGCAGGTGCCGGAGCGGCACGACGCGTCCGACCTGGACTGAGGTAACGCCCTTCTGGCGAAAGAGGGAGGCTGGCCAACTGGACGTGGCCTCCCTTGCAGCTTAGAATTTCAGCAAGCAGCGCCGCCCCGGCGCCCCGCCTACTGAGATCACGCCATGTCGCAGAGCACCGATACCTGCGGCGCCCATGAGTTGTTCCAGCCGGGCGCCGGCCCGACTAGCGCGCCGCCCACGGCGCGCGTCCTCGGCGCGGCGGCCGTGGGCAATCTGCTCGAATGGTATGACTGGGGGGTGTATGGTTTTCTCATCACCTACATCGGCCTGAATTTCTTTCCCTCCGGTTCCAGCAGCGCCACATTGATGATGACGTTCGCCGCCTTCGGCGCTGGCTTCCTGATGCGGCCGCTTGGCGCCGTCGCGGCCGGCTGGATCGGCGAAACCCATGGCCGCAAGGATGCGCTGCTGGTCACCTTGCTGGTGATGGCGATGGGGACGGTGCCGATCGCCTTCATTCCCAGCTATCAGAGCATCGGCCTGTGGGCGCCGCTGCTGCTGCTGTTGTGCCGCTTGTTGCAGGGGCTGTCCACCGGCGGCGAGCTGGGTGGGTCGCTGGCGTTCCTGGCCGAGTGGGCGCCGGCGCGGCACAGGGGTTTGTACGTCAGTCTGCAGCAGGCGTCGACGCATGGCGGCACCTTGCTTGGCTCGGCCGCCGCCGCGTCGCTGAACGCCGTGTTGACGCCGGAGCAGATGAACGACTGGGGCTGGCGCTTGCCGTTTCTTGCGGGCGGCGCGTTGTTGCCGGTCGCGCTGTGGCTGCGCTTCAACATCGACGAGACGCCATGCTACCTCGCCGCCAAGCGCGGCGCGGCGGCGGCTTCCGTGCCGGCGCGCGAACTGGCGCGGGCGATGGGGCTGATCGCCGCGCCGGTCGCATGCCAATACCTGTTTTTCACCTACATGGCGACTTTCGCGGTCCGCTACGGCGGCCTGACGGAGGCCGAGGCGCTGGGGGCGAACACCGCCGCGCTGGCCATGCTGATGCTCTGCACGCCCATCATGGGCGCCGCCTCCGACCGGTTCGGACGCAAGCCGCTGCTGCTGGCCGCAAGCATGCTGCTGTTGCTGGCCGCCGGCCCGGTGTTCGCCAGCGTCGCCTCCGCACCCGGCGCGGCCAGCGTCCTGATCCTGCAAGCCCTGCTGGCCATCGTGGTCTCGATGCTGCACGGCGCCGGCCCCGCCGCCGTGACCGAACTGTTCCCGACGCACGGCCGCGCCTTGCTCGTGTCCATCGCCTACGGCCTGGGCGTCGCGCTGGCCGGCGGCTTCGCGCCACTGGCCGCCATCTGGCTGATCGACCGTACCGGCTCGCCCGCCGCGCCGGCGCTGTACATCGCCGCCGCCTGCGGCATCACCGCGTGGTCCGCCGCGCGCATGCCGGAGACGGCGCAACGACGACTGGCGTGAGTACGCCAACCATTCGGGAGTGCCCATGGATTACAGCGAAGATCATGTCACCCCGGTTGAAACCGAATATGTGTTCGGGCCATTCCGCTTCATCCCGGCGCGGCAATCGTTGCAATGCGGCGAAACACAGCTGCACCTCGGCGGCCGCGCGCTGGGCATCCTGGCCGGCCTGGTCGAACGCCCCGGGGAGTTGATCAGCAAACGCGAACTGATGGTGCGGGTCTGGCCGGAAACCGTGGTGGAGGAAAGCAACCTCAAGGTCCAGGTGGCGGCGCTGCGGCGCGCCTTGGGCGAGGGCGACGGGGATGGCGAGCAGGGCAACCGCTACATCGGCACCGTCAAGGGACGCGGCTACTGCTTCATCGCGCCGGTCGGCAGCCACGTGCCGGCGACGCCGGAAGCGCCGCCCGGGATCCGGCCGAAGACGGCGCCCAAACAACCGCTGGCGATCAGCCGCCCGATCGGCCGCGACGGCGCCATCCGCGCCGCGCTGCGGCTGTTGATGCGGCGCCGCTTCGCCACCATCGTCGGCCCCGGCGGCATCGGCAAGACCACCGTCGCGCTGGCCGTCGCCGAGGCGGCGACCGCCGAATACGGCATCGACGTCTGCTTCGTCGACCTGAGCCCCTTGTCCGACGCACAATTCGTGGCCGGCGCCATCGCCTCCGCATTGGGGCTGACCATCCATTCCGCCGATGCCGCGCCGGCGCTGGCCGCCAGCCTGCGCGACCGGCGCCTGCTGTTGCTGCTGGATAGCTGCGAGCACGTCATCGAACAGGCGGCCGGGATCGCGGAGGCCATCGTCGCCGGCGCGCCGGAGGTGCTGTTGTTGTCGACCAGCCGCGAACCGTTGCGCGTGCCCGGCGAATGTGTGCAGCGGCTGGCGCCGCTGGACGTCCCGCCGGGCGCCGGCATGCTGACGGCGGCGCAGGCGATGAGCTATCCGGCGATCGAACTGTTCGTCGAGCGCGCCGCCGAATGCGTGGAGCATTACCGCCTCAGCGACGCCGATGCGCCGGCGGCGGCCGAGATCTGTCGCCGTCTCGACGGCAACGCGCTGGCGATCGAACTGGCGGCGACCCGCATCGACGCCTTCAGCGTGCGCGAGCTGGCGGCGCGCCTGGACGACCAGTTCCGCCTGTTGCAACGCGGCCGGCGCGGCGCGCACCATCGCCACCGCACCCTGGCCGCGACGCTGGACTGGAGCTACGAATACCTGCAACCGTCGGAGCAGGCGATCCTGCGCGCCACCTCGGTGTTCGCCGGTGCGTTCACGCTGGACGCGGCGACCGTGCTGTGCGTCGACGCCGGGCGCGGCGCCGAGGTCATCGTCGACGGCGTGGCGGAACTGGCGGCCAAGTCGCTGCTGTCGGTCGACACCAGCGGCCCGGTCGCCCTGTACCGGCTGCTCGACACCACCAAGGCCTACGCGCTGGAAAAGCTGGAACGCTGCGGCGAGACCGCCGCGATCCGGCGCCGTCATGCCGCGCTGTTCCAGGCCATCTTCGAACGCTCCGCGGTCGAATGGGAGGCGCGGCCGACCGCCGACTGGCTGGCCGACTACGGACGCGGCATCGACGACGCCCGCCGCGCCCTGGCCTGGGCCGCGTCCGGCGGCGGCGACCGCGCCACCGGCGTCGCCCTGACGGTGGCCGCGATTCCATTGTGGATGCACCTGTCGCTGCTGGGCGAATGCCGCCACAGCGTCGAACAGGTGCTGGACGGCGCCTTGTCCGGCGTGCCGCCGGCGCCGCGCGACGAGATGAAACTGCAGGCCGCGCTGGCGGCCGCCAACCTGCACACCTGCGGCCCGCTGGCCGGCACCGACGCTAGCTGGCTGCGCGCGCTGGCGCTGGCCGAACAGCTCGACGACGGCGAATACCAGTTGCGCGCATTGTGGGGCCTGGCCGTGCACCGCAGCTACACCGGCCAATACCGCGACGTGCTGACGCTGGCCGAACGCTTCCGCGCCATCGCCGGCACCCACGGCGATCGCGCCGCGCGCGTCAGCGTCGACCGCATGATCGCCGCCGCGCTGCATTATCTGGGCGAACAGCGCGCCGCGCGCGCCCACCTCGACGCCATGCTGAGCCGCTACGTCGCGCCGGTGCACCGCTCGCACGTGGCGCGCTTCCAGCTCGACCAACGCGCCGCCGCGTTGGGCACGCAAGCCAACGTGCTGTGGCTGCAAGGCTATCCGGACCAGGCGGTGCGCGCGGCGTCCGAAGCGCTGCAATGCGCGCGCGACAGCGGCCACGCGCTGTCGCTGCTGAACGCGTTGGTGCACGCCGCCTGCCCGGTGCGCCTGTACGTCGGCGATTACGCGGACGTCGAACGCCTGCTCGACGAGCTGCACGACCACCTGGCCAAGCATGCGCTGACCGTGTGGAACGCGCTGTGGCGCTGCTTGCGCGGCATGCTGCTGGCGCGGCGCGGCGACGAAGAGGGCCTGCAGTTGCTACGCGGCGCGCTCGACGAGCTGCGTCACGCCGGCTTCCGCCTGCGCTATGCCGGCTACCTCGGGGCGCTGGCGGAGGCGCTTGGCGAGCATGGCCGGCGCGACGAGGCGCTGGTGGCGGTCGATGAGGCGCTGACCCGCAGCGAGATCGGCGAAGAGCGTTGGTGTGTCGCCGAGCTGTTGCGGATACGCGGCGGCCTGCTGGAAGAAAGCGATCCCGATGCGGCCGAACAACTGTACCGGCGCGCGCTCGACACGGCCGAGGCGCAGGACGCGCAGGCATGGGCCTTGCGCGCGGCCACCAGCCTCGCCAGGCTGCTGAAGCGGCGCGGGCGGGGAGAGGCCGGACGGCAACTGCTGGCCGTCGTCTACGCCCGTTTCACCGAAGGCCACGACAGCCTCGACCTGCGCCGGGCCAGGGCATTGCTATGGCCGGAGGAAACCCACGTTTAACCCCGATTTACCACGCTTAACTGTCGAACCGGGCACCGGGACGCTACATTTGAAGCACCACCAACTTCATCACGGAGCGATCACATCATGAGCCTGAGAGACAAGCTACCAGCCGTACCGCTGGGATTCGGCACCGCGCCGCTTGGCAATATGTTCCGCAACATCCCCGAGGAGGAGGCCGCCGCCACCGTCGATGCGGCGTGGAAGCTCGGCACCCGCTATTTCGACACCGCGCCTTTCTACGGCGCCGGCCTGTCCGAGATACGGCTGGGCCAGATCCTCGGCAAATATCCCCGCAGCGAGTACGTGTTGAGCACCAAGGTCGGCCGCCTGATCCTGGACGAGACCGAAGACCCGGCGGCGCGCGACCTCGGCGAGAAAGGCGGCCTGTTCGAATTCGGCCGCCCCAACAAGATCGCCAACGATTACACCGCCGACGCCACGCTGCGCTCGGTCGAGGACAGCCTGAAGCGCTTGAAGACCGACCGCCTGGACATCGTCTGGGTGCACGACATCGCGCAGGATTTCTACGGAGACGAATGGCTGATCCATTTCGAGGAAGCCCGTACCGGCGCCTTCCGCGCCCTGACCCGGCTGCGCGAGGAGGGCGTCATCAAGGGCTGGGGCCTGGGGGTGAACCGGGTCGAGCCGTGCGAGCTGACGCTGGAACTGGACGAGGCGCAACCGGACGGCTTCCTGCTGGCCGGCCGCTACACCTTGCTGGACCACGAAAAGGCGCTGCAACGGCTGATGCCGGCGGCCGCCGCGCGCAAGGTCGAGATCGTCGTCGGCGGCCCCTACAGCTCCGGCGTGCTGGCCGGCGGCACGCATTTTGAATACCAGCCCGCGTCGCCGGAGATCCTGGCCAAGGTCGCGCGGATACGTGCGTTGGCCGAGCGCCACGGCGTGCCGGTCAAGGCGGCCGCGCTGCAATTCGCGCTGGCGAATCCCGCCGTGGCGTCGGTGATTCCGGGCGCCAGCCGGCCCGAACGGGTAAAGGAAGATCACGCCGCGCTGACCGCGACAATCCCGCCGGATTTCTGGAAGGATCTGCGTCAACAAGGCTTGGTGGCCGCCGCCGCGCCGCTGCCGATCGATCGCTGAAACGGGAGGACATCATGGCAAACGCATCCGCGCATATCAATGTCCCCGCCCCGGCGGACACCGTATGGCAACTGATCGGCGGCTTCGACTCGCTGCCGGATTGGCTGCCCTATATCCCGCAAAGCGTACTCAGCGAAGGCGGGCGGGTACGGCATCTGGCCAATCCCAACGGCGACCCCATTGTCGAACGGCTGGTGGCTTTCGACGAGACCGGCCGCAGCTACAGCTACGCGATCCTGCAGGCGCCGTTCCCGGTCAAGGACTACGTCGCGACGCTACGGGTGAACGACGCCGGCGCCAAGGCGGCGCAGGTCGAATGGTCGGGCAGTTTCACGCCGGTGGGCGTCAGCGACCAGGAGGCGACGCGCTTGTTCCAGGGCATCTACGAGGACGGCCTGCGCGCCTTGGCCGACCGATTTAACCGTATTTAACCTGCCTTTACCTCGGGCGCGGTCTACAGTGAAACCACTTACGACCGCTGACGACAGGGGGAAAGGCAATGGCATATCAGGTTGTAGTGAACGGCAAAAAACTCGCGGCCGATGTCGACGCGGACACCCCGTTGCTGTGGGTGCTGCGCGACACGCTCGGCCTGACCGGCACCAAGTTCGGCTGCGGCGCGGCGCTGTGCGGCGCCTGCACGGTCCATGTCGACGGCCAGGCGCGCCGCTCGTGCGTGACGCCGGTGTCGCTGCTCGACCAGGGCGTCAAGGTCACGACGATCGAATCGCTGGGCAGCCTCGCCGCCGGACGCGCGCTGCAACAGGCCTGGCGCGAATTGGAAGTGGCGCAATGCGGCTACTGTCAGTCCGGTCAGTTGATGCAGGCCGCCGCGCTGCTTCAAGCCAACCCGAAGCCGAGCGACGCCGACATCGATTCTGTGATGGCCGGCAATTTGTGTCGCTGCGGCGCGTACGGCCGCATCCGCGCCGGCATCAAACGCGCCGCGCAATTGATGGGGAGCGCGACATGAGCACCAGCCGCCGTTCCTTCATCGTCAGCAGCATGGCGGCCGGCGGCGGTCTGATGCTCGGCATCCCGCTGCGCCTGGCCGAAGCGGCGCCCGCCGCCGGCGCGGTCATGGCGCCGAACGCCTTCATCCGCATCGACCGGCGTGGCGCCGTCACGCTGATCCTGCCTTACGTGGAAATGGGGCAGGGCGCGCTGACCTCGCAGGTGCAGATTCTGGCCGAGGAACTGGAGGTCGCACCCAAGCGCGTGATCGTCGAACACGCGCCCGCCGACGAGAAACTGTACGCCAGCCCGCTGTTGGGCGGCCAGATCACCGGCGGCTCGGCGTCGCTGCTAGGCTCCTGGAAGACGATGCGGACGGCCGGCGCGTCGGCGCGCATCATGCTGATCCAGACCGCCGCGCAGCGCTGGAAGGTCGACAGCGCCGACTGCGTGGCGGTCGACGGCACCGTGATCCACCGCGCTTCGGGCAGGAAGATCGGCTATGGCGAGCTGGCCGCCGACGCGGCCAAACAGCCGGTGCCCAAAGACCCGCCGCTCAAGGCGCGCGAGGCATACGAGGTGATCGGCAAGCCGGTGCACCGGGTCGATACCTCCGGCAAGCTCGATGGCAAGGCCACCTTCAGCATCGACGTGCGCCAGCCGAACATGCGCTACGCGGCGGTCGCGGCCAGTCCGGTGTTCAACGGCAAGCTGGCCTCGGTGGACGCCAGCGAAGCGATGAAGGTGAAGGGCGTCAGCCAGGTGGTCAAGCTGGATGACGCGGTGGCGGTGGTGGCGAACAACACCTGGGCCGCGATGAAAGGACTGGCCGCGCTGAAGATCGGCTGGGACGACGGCGCCAACGCCGGCCTGAGCAACGCCGATCTGGTGGCGCGCGCCGACGCCGCGCTGAACGAACCCGGTATCGTGCATTTGCGCGAAGGCGATGTGGCCAAGGCCGAAGCGGGCGCCAGGGCGCGCTACGAAGCGGTGTTCCGCGAACCGGCGCTGGCCCATGCCGCGATCGAGCCGATGGGTTGCACCGTCCACGTGCGCAAGGACGGCTGCGATGTCTGGTGCGGCAGCCAGGTGGTGGGCCGCGCCGCCAAGGTGACGGCCGAGGCGACCGGCCTGCCGCTGGAAAGCGTGAAAGTGCACAACCATCTGCTGGGCGGCGGCTTCGGACGCCGGCTGGAAACCGACTTCATCAGCCAGGCGGCGTTGATCGCGAAACAGGTCAACGGTCCGCTGAAGGTGACCTGGAGCCGGGAAGAGGACATGCGGCACTGCGTCTATCGCGGCATCAACCACAGCCGCGTGACGGTGGCGCTGGACGGCGCCGGACGTCCGCTCAGCTGGCGCCATCGGGTGGTCGGGCCGAACGTGATGGCGCGCTTCCTGCCGATTTACCAGAAGGACGGCGTCGACCTCGACATCGTCGAATGCGCGCACGGCCCGTACGACATCCCGAATGTGCACATCGAGTTCACCCGGCACGAGGCGCCGCAAGGGATGCGCACCGGGAACTGGCGCGGCGTCGGGCCCTCGCGCAACGTGGTGATCGTCGAGAGCGTGATGGACGACCTGGCCAAACGCGCCAACGCCGATCCGATCGCTTACCGGCTGGCGCTGATGACCAAGGCCACGCCGCGCCTGACCAAGGTGCTGCAACTGGCGCGCGACCAGTCCGGCTGGGGCCAGCCGCTGCCGGCCCGCAGCGGACGCGGGGTGGCGGTGTTCCACGCCTTCGGCAGCTTCCTGGCGCTGGTGGCCGAGGCCAAAGTGGCCGACAACGGCGAGATCAGCGTGCCGCGCGTCACTTGCGTGGCCGATATCGGACTGGTGGTCAATCCCGACATCGCCCGCGCGCAACTGGAGGGCGGCATTGTGTTCGGCATCTCGGCGGCGCTGTATGGCCGCATCACCGTCGCCGGCGGACGGGTGGAGCAAGGCAATTTCGACACCTACCCGGTGTTGCGCATCCACCAGGCGCCGCAGATCGACGTACATCTGGTGGACAGCGCGGAAGATCCCGGCGGCGTCGGCGAGCCCGGCACATCGGGCGCCATCGCCGCCGTCGCCAACGCGGTGTTCGCCGCCACCGGCGTGCGTGCCTACACGCTGCCCCTCGACCCCTCTCAATTCAAGGTGACGACATGAAGCTTCGTCTCGCAATCATCTTCCTGATCGTGTCGTCGGTGAACGTGGGCGCGCAGGACGGCGGCACCTTGCTGCCGCCCGCATCGTTCGACAACATCGCCGATCCCGCCGCCCGCTCCGCCGCGCTGTTTCTGGAGGCAAGCAAGGTGATCACGCATCCCCGCTGCCTGAACTGCCATCCCAACGGACGCGTGCCCACGCAGGGCGACAACCTGCGTCCGCATGTTCCGTACATCAATGCGGGCGAGGCGGGCATGGGGAAGGCGGGATTGTCGTGCACCGGCTGTCACCAGTCGCGCAATGTGCCGGTCGCCACGCAGGGTTCGGCGTTCCGTTCCATCCCCGGGCATGCGCCCTGGATGCTGGCGCCGGCATCGATGGCATGGCAGCAGAAGTCGGTCACCGAGATTTGCCGGCAAATCAAGGACACGTCGCGCAACGGCGGCATGTCGCTGGCGAAGATCGAAGAGCATATGCACAAGGATGCGCTGGTCGGATGGGCCTGGCATCCGGGCGAGGGCAGGGTGCCGGCGCCCGGGACCCAGGATCAATTCGGGCAGCTGATTCAAGCCTGGATCAAGCTCGGCGCGGCCTGCCCATAAGCATCGGCGCGTCGACGCCGGTGGTGGCGAAGCGCTCGCGATAGACCTTGGGCGTGATGCCCAGCTTCTTCAGGAACACGCGCCGCATGTGGGCCTCGTCGCTGAAGGCCGCGCGCGCGGCGACCGCCTTCAACGGTAGCGCCAGGTCGGCCAGCAACTGCGTCGCGCGTTCGAAGCGGCACAACTCGATGAACTCCTGTGTGCTCTGGCCGACTTCCTGCTGGAACACGCGGGCGAAGTGGCGCTCGCTCATCATCGCTTTTTGCGCCAGTTGCGCCACCGTCAGGCGCTCGTGCAGATGGTCGAGGATCCAGTTTTGCAGTTCGCGGATATTGGGGCGGGTGGTGCGCTCGCTGAGCAGATGGGCGCTGAACTGCGACTGGCCGCCGGGCCGCTTCAAGTACACCACCATTTCGGTCGCGACCTCCAGCGCCAGGTCGCGACCGTAGTCTTCCTCGACCAGCGCCAGCGCCAGGTCGATGCCGGCGGTGACGCCGGCCGAGGTCCAGACATTGTCCGCGCGGATGAAGATGGCGTCGGCATCGACCTCGATGGCCGGATAGTCGGCCTGCAGGCGGTCCGCCACGCTCCAGTGCGTGGTGGCGCGCTTGCCATCCAACACGCCGGCCGACGCCAGGAAGAAGGCGCCGGAGCACAGCGCCGCCAGGCAGCCGATGCGGGGCGCGACCTGCGCCACCCAGTCGATGATCGCAGTGCTCTCCAGCAACGCCTCCCTGATGTGGCGTGCGCCGACGATGATGGCCTTGTCCGGCAGCGCCAGCGTGCTGAGCGCCTTGGTCGCGTCGAGCGACATCAGTGTGTCGGAGCGAACCTGGCCGGTTTTGTGCGAGGCGATGCGCACATCGTAGCCGGCCGGCTTGCCGCGTCGTTGCAGGTGCAGATTGGCGTACTCGAACACCGACATCGGGCCGATCGCTTCCACCGCCTTGAAGCCGTGATAGACCACGATGTCGACCGTGATCGCGGGCCGGGCTGAAGCTGAATTCATAGGGTGAACGCTATGGCTGAGGAAAATCCGGTCATTATTGCATCAATTCCTGCCATTCTCAGCGGCCCGCCTGTCACGGCGGCGCCGGCGTCGGCACAATGGCGGCACTTTCATCCACCACCATTTGCGGGAATCCATCCATGAAAACCAAAGCAGCCATTGCCTGGCGCGTCGGCGCGCCGCTGACCATCGAAGAAGTCGACCTGCACGGACCGCGCGCGGGCGAGGTGCTGGTCGAGCTGAAAGCCACCGGCATCTGCCACACCGATTACTACACCTTGTCCGGCGCCGATCCGGAGGGCTTGTTCCCGGCCATCCTCGGCCATGAAGGCGCGGGCGTGGTGGTCGACGTCGGCCTGGGCGTCACCAGCCTGAAGAAGGACGACCACGTGATTCCGCTGTACACGCCGGAATGCCGCCAGTGCAAATTCTGTCTATCGCGCAAGACCAACCTGTGTCAGGCGATCCGCTCAACCCAAGGACGCGGCCTGATGCCGGACGCCACCAGCCGCTTCTCGCTGGACGGCAAGCCGCTGTTCCACTATATGGGGACGTCGACTTTTTCGAACTATATCGTTGTGCCGGAGATCGCACTGGCCAAGATCCGCGAAGACGCGCCGTTCGACAAAGTTTGCTACATCGGTTGCGGCGTCACGACCGGCGTCGGCGCGGTGCTGTTTTCGGCCAAGGTGGAGGCGGGCGCCAATGTGGTGGTGTTCGGCCTGGGCGGCATCGGCCTGAACGTGATCCAGGCGGCGAAGATGGTCGGCGCCGACAAGATCATCGGCGTCGACATCAACCCCGCGCGCCAGGAGATCGCGCGCAAATTCGGCATGACCCACTTCATCAATCCGAACGACGTGGAAAATGTGGTCGACAGCATCGTACAGCTGACCGACGGCGGCGCCGATTACTCGTTCGAATGCGTCGGCAACACCACGCTAATGCGCCAGGCGCTGGAGTGCACGCACAAAGGCTGGGGCAAGTCCTTCATCATCGGCGTGGCGGCGGCCGGGCAAGAAATCTCCACCCGACCGTTCCAACTGGTGACCGGGCGCGAATGGCGCGGCTCGGCATTTGGCGGAGCACGCGGCCGCACCGACGTGCCGAAGATCGTCGACTGGTACATGGAGGGCAAGCTGAACATCGACGACCTGATCACCCACCGCCTGCCACTGGAACGCATCAACGAAGGCTTCGACCTGATGAAGAGCGGCGAGTCGATCCGCTCCGTAGTGCTGTACTAGGCCTGTTTGCGCGAGCGGCGGCGTGCGACAACGCCCAACATGCCGAGACCGGCGGCCAACATGGCGTAGGTTTCCGGTTCCGGCACGGCGGTGACGGTGATGTTGACGTCGGGCGCGAAGTCGGCCAGGCGGCCGGTGCCGGCGACGCGGCTGTCGATCGACCACACGGTCCAGGTGTAATCCTTGAACGCAAAGCCCTTGGACGGCAGCAGCGAAGCGGAAATGGTCGAGAAGATCTCGTTGCCGACGATATGGGTGCTGACCGCGCCGCCGCCGCCGATGCCGCCGGTGCCATCGGAACGCAAGGTCACGGTGGTATTGAAGGTCACGCCCGGCAGGCCGACGCCGGCGAAGGGCGCATTGGTCGAACCGCCCGCATCCAGGCCGAACACATAGGCGGCCCCCGCCATGCCGGCGATATCGCCGGCGGCGGTGGTGCGGAAAATAAACTCGTTGGTGCCGGCGTTGTAAGCGACATCGGCGGACAGCACGTCGAACGCGGCGGTGTGGCTACCGGTGTAGACCGCCAGGAAGTCGTCGGCGGGATCGGTGACGGCATGAGCATTGGCGGCGGCGGCGATGCCGGCGATAGCAAGAGCCTTGAAGAAGATTTTTTTCATTTCGGTCATCCGTTATATAAGGTTATAGGAAGCGGGCCTGAACCCGCTCACCGTATATTCCCGACAACACCGAAAAGGTTTCAATAATATAAAAATATCTTCGTGCTCACATCCCCAGGTCGGTCAGACCGGGGTGATCGTCGGGACGACGGCCCAGCGGCCAATGGAATTTGCGGTCGGCCTCCTTGATCGGCAGATCGTTGATGCCGGCGAAGCGACGCTGCATCAGGCCCTGGTCGTTGAACTCCCAGTTCTCGTTGCCATAGGAACGGAACCAATTGCCCGAATCGTCATGCCATTCATAGGCGTAGCGGACCGCGATGCGGTTGTCATCGACCGCCCACAGCTCCTTGATCAAGCGATAGTCCAGTTCCTTGGCCCACTTACGGGTCAGGAACTGCACGATTTCCGGACGGCCGGTCGCAAACTCGGCGCGGTTGCGCCAGCGACTGTCGGGCGTGTACGCCAGGCTGACTTTTTCAGGGTTGCGAGAATTCCAGCCATCCTCGGCCAAGCGAACCTTCTCGATCGCAGACTCGCGCGTGAACGGCGGCAAAGGCGGACGGGTTTCAATAGTCGATGTCATGATGGCTCCTGATGGATTGAGACCACAAATTTTATGAGCAATCCTTTGCCGGCGATATAGCCGAGGGCGCAATGCTCTATTGACGGCAGCGAAATGCTCAGCCGGACGGGTTCCGGGCCCACACCGCCTGGGCATTGGTAAATTCCCGCAAACCGAAGTGCGACAGTTCCCGTCCGTAGCCGCTTTTCTTCACCCCACCAACCGGAATGCGCGCGTTGGACGCGGAGAAGCCGTTGATGAACACGCCACCTGTCTCGATGCGCCGCGCAAGCGCCAGGGCGCGAGGGATATCGCGGGTCCAGAGATTGCCGCCCAAACCGTAATCGCTCGAATTCGCCAGTAACAACGCCTGTTCCGCATCGTTGGCCGTGACAATCGCCGCGACCGGACCAAAGGTTTCCTCATCGTATGCCGCCACGCCTTGCTTGACGTTGCCCAGCACCGTGGGCGGGTAGAAATTGCCAGGGCCATCGATTTTACGGCCGCCGAGAAGCAAGGCGGAGCCCGCCGCGACGCTGCGTTCGACCTGTCGATGCAGCTCGTCGCGCAGATCGAAGCGCGCCATCGGCCCGAGGTCGGTGGATGGGTCAAGCGGATCGCCGACCTTCAGCTCACTAGCGGCGGCCACGAATTTGCGGGTAAATTCCTCGGCGATCGGCGCTTCCAGAATAAAGCGCTTGGCCGCCAGGCACACCTGGCCGGCATTGTGAAAGCGGGCCTGGATGCCGGCCTTCACCGCCAGATCGAGATCGGCATCGGCCAGCACGACGAAAGCATCGGAGCCGCCCAGTTCCAGCAAGCTTTTCTTCAGCGCCTTGCCGGCGGTCGCCGCGACGGCGGATCCGGCCCGCATGCTGCCGGTCAGCGTCACGGCGGCGATGCGGCTATCTTCGATCGCGCGGGCGACTGTCTCGTTGTCGGAATTCAGATTGGCGAACAGCCCCTTGGGAAATCCAGACGCCTCATAAACCTGCTGCAACGCCAGCGCCGAGCCCATGACGTTGGGTGCATGTTTGAGCACAAATCCGTTCCCGGAGAACATGATGGGTCCAGCGGCCCGGACCACCTGCCACAGCGGGAAGTTCCACGGCATGACGGCGAGCACGGTGCCGATCGGCAGATACGAGACATAGATCTGGTCATCGTTGTCGGCCGCAACCGGTTCGTCCGCGATGAGCGGAGGGCCGTTTTGCGCAATCCAATCGATGGTGGCGGCGCATTTCTCGACCTCCGCGCGGGCTTCGCCGATGGTCTTGCCCATTTCCGAGGTAATCAGAGCGGCGAGGGCGCTCGATCGTTCGCGCAAATTGCCGGCAAGGCGACGGTAAGCCGCAACCCGTTCCTCAATCGCGGTGGCGCGCCACAGCCGAAAGGCGGCGGCGCTCGCTTCAAGCAGGGATTCAACCTCAGCCGGCGTCTGGAATGGATAGGTGGCGATCAAAGCGCCGTTAGCAGGGTTGCGTGAGATCGCGGCGGCTGCGGGGCTGGCGCTCGGCGACGTATCTGGATTCGTCATCACAATTTCCTCCATTGGAATCACGTGCACGCGGCCGCGTGCATTGCTCATTCAATGTAGTCCGCGGGAAGATCGCGCGAGGTTAAATTGCGTTAAATTTGGGCGTGAAGGGCATCTGGAGCGCTGCTGGAGCGCTACGATTGTCCTACATAGGGCATTGATGGCGGATCGTATTTTACATAATATAAATTATGCGAAGACCTGGTGTAGGAGCAATGTTGTAGTATCCGGTTCTAGCAACGTTGAAATGTCCGCCTCATCCAACGTTACATCGATCCCGGCGCTAGCGGCCTGGTCTCTCTCAAACGCGGCAAGCCAAGAAATTTCCAACTGGCGCCCGGCTTGGCCGCCAGCGCGCTGGCGATCATCCGCGAGCGCTATCAGGACTTCGGCCCAACGCTCGCCTGTGAGAAGCTCCGAGAGCTGCATGGCTCCGTCCTGGCAAAGGAAACGGTCCGCAAGCTTATGCTCGATGCCGGCCTATGCCTACCGCGTCGGCTGCGGTCCCCATCGATCTACCAGCCACGTAGCCGCCGGGATTGATCGGCGAACTGATCCAGATAGACGGCAGCGATCACGACTGGTTTGAAGGCCGCGCGCCCTGCAAAGTTCAACTAGCTGCAAATTCGATACCGAAGAGCCCTTCTAAATTGAAGATCGGGTCTCTTGGCCCGGCTCATCGGTATATTTACGAGCTAACGCAACCAGACGCTCTCGTCCATCCTCATGAGCAAGTGAAAGGTATATCGGGAATAGTTTCGATTCAATTATCTTCAGTGCGGATAGCGCGCCCATGCGAGGATACTCTTCGCCAGTATCCCAAGCGGCGACAGCAAGTGCAGGAACTGCAACCGATTTCATCTCGGCCAATGAAAGCAACGCGAGCCGCCGCGTACGCTCGTGTTTGTCCTGCATAAATTCTATAAGCAATGCCTCAGCCTCATCGCGATGCTGGGTGCAATGCCTTAGTTGATCGGCGATTTCGTCGCTAGCAACGCCCCCTCTCGCGAGGGAGTGTTTGGCTATCATCAACGCCATGGGTTCGTTCTGAGTAAGCAGTTCCGCGATATAGTCCGTGCTGAATTGCTCCAGCACATAGAGCAAGTCCGTCACGTCTTCTTCGGACCAATCCTGCGGCTGTACACGCGCCAGAAAATCTTGCAGAGCGCTAACGACGCCCCCTACCTTCCACCAGTAGTCGTACTGGTCGACCCAACGGTTCGTGATGAGCCACGTGCGAACTTTTTCCACTTCGACATGAAAATCTACGGTCATTGTTTCTTGTTCCATTTAGGCTCTTGGAGTATCGGGGTACCCGACTAGTCCACGTGTCCCGGGGTCTGCGTCAACTGCGGATTCAGTTATCAACCACGCCGGTGCAGTGTTGGTTGCGACCATCGCTTTCACGGCCTGCCTACGGCAGGTCGAACATGGCGAATATTCATATACGTATAGAAGGCAATCAAGCGCTTCGTCACCAGGATGCGCTTCACACAAGTTCAAGACCTCTCCGACGAGATGATGTGCCTCGTCAGCATCCTCGAGTTGGGTCAAGTGATCGGCACACGTTGAGAAATCACCCGCCTCAAAATTGTTCACCAGCAGCGCCACGCCGCTTGCGATGTCACCATCAACGATTAAAGACTTCGCTGCTTGTCGTAGTTCGCTATGTTTAACAGGCGCCAGAGCCTTCACTGCGCTCCACCGGACTTGTTCGTCGGAATGGGTAAGCCATTGGAGCAATCGATTGTCGAACCGCGGCACGCCGGTTTTTGCGAAACATCTGAACAGCCGCTTGACATGCTCAGGCTCGTTCGACACCAACAGGTCCGCAAAAACGATCTCGCGCTGATCAATATCGGCTTGCGCGCCCCACCGTCTGAACCAGTGGCATTGGTCCTTCGGATTCTCTTGTACGTGCGCCACGATCTGGGCGCCAGTGTAGGCTGAGGCGTCGAAACGATTTGAGGCCCCTGCCAGGTGCTCGCGATTCTTACGTACGCCGACAAGATAAGTCGCGACGTCGGAGTGAACTTCTGCTGCGCGCTCCAATGCCTCAAGCCCTCGCCCATCACCTGCTGATTCCTCAAATTGCGCAATGAGGTAGTCATCAACACAAAAATCAGGATCGTCCCGCAACCATCGCCCAAGTTGTCGGGCGACATAAATCAACCCATTTTCGCCGTCGAGAGCGACGATGTGGTCGGCGGCGATTACATCCGACGTGTGCGACAAGCGGACAAGCGACGAATACAACAGGCGTCGCGCTTCATCCGAGCCATTGGAGGCGAGGTCTTTCAAGATCGCGCAGCGCTGGTCCATATCGCGACGGTCCTCCGGCGGCGGTTCTCTCACCATCGCCGCGATCGCCTCCACTGCCTTACCGTTCAGATTTGCGTGACGAAGAATCGAACACAGCCACGGTGCCCGATCGGCCTCACACTGCGGATCATAAGACAGACAAAAAACGCATGCTTCGATGATCTTTTCTTCCAGCCCCCCTGCCCCATACCGCTCGACCTGTTGCATGGCACGCCCATGCCCGGTCCGAAGAGCGGACGAAAATGCGCCGGCGGTCAAAGGCAGAATCGGGGTGGTTATTTGCATTGGCATTCAGAAAAATCGTCTTGCGGACAAGAATAGCATGATCACACCTGCGCTAACGCCTCATACGCCTTTTCCGGTATCTCAGCGAGCCGTGACGTATGCACCTGTCCGCTAAGCCCATAGAACTTCTGAAAGCTCATGATCAACGGCGACCACTTGTCCGGATCGATCCGGTTGGCGTGCCCCTCCATCAGCAGATCGGGGTGGACGTGCACGCGTTGGATCCGCACTTCGATTAAGCTGATGAAGCCGCGCAGTTTGTCGCTGTCCTCGCCGATGCCGTGGGATGCTGCTATCACCGCTTCGAGCTGGATCGGACATTCGAGCGCGCGCGCGGCGCCGATGGTTTCGGACGCCACCTGCGTCATGCCCGCCCGGCCGAATTTATCGGGCTCATAGACGTAGCCCAAGGCCTGCCTGAATTCAGACACCGACGCACTCACCGGTGCGCAACAGATTGCGCGTGGTCTGCGACCCGGTCGCGATGCCAAGCACACCGCGCCAGCCCAGCCAGAAAACCGATGAGATCGGAGCCAGATTATGCGTTCCATCTTCGTTGACGGTGCTGACCAGAACAACGGGCGTTCCAAGATACAGGATGTGAGGTTCGATGGCGACGTGAGGCGTATTCATGAGTTCCTTTCGTGAGTAGAGGCTTTCATGATACGAACCGTCGATGCGAGCGACACTCCGATTCTTGCTTCCCATTGCGACAGCATAGCGCGCTGGGGATCGGCCCGCTTTACCCATCTTAACCCTAATTTACCAAGCCTCTTCCGCCCTTGGCATAAACTGGATTTAAGTTCCAATCCGCTTCAGGGAGATCGCAATGTCCGCCTATGTCGTCTTCATCCGCGAAGCCACCATCGATGCCGCCGAGATGGACTTATATGCCCAGGCCGCGCCGGCGGCGCGCGCCGGCCACGATATTACCCGCGTCGCCTTCTACGGCAAGCTGGATGTGCTGGAAGGCGTGCCGGTCGAGGGCGTGGCGATCCTGCGTTTCCCCGACATGGCCGCAGCCCGCGCCTGGTATGACAGTCCGGCCTACCGGCAAGCTCGCCAACACCGGTGGAAAGGTGCGAAATACCGTCTGCTGCTGGTCGAAGGCAGCGAATGAGCATCCAGCTCGGCGACGTCGGCCATATCATCCAGCTCGCGATCGCGCCGGTGTTCCTGTTATCCAGCGTTTGCACCAAGTTGATCGTGCTGATCAACCGCATGTCGCGCATCGTCGACCGTACCCGCGTATTGGAAGAACGGATTGAAGTGGAGTGCAAGGAGAATTACCTGAGAGAGCTGGCGGTGCTGGACCGGCGCTACCATCACATCAGTACCGCGATCAGTCTGGCGACCGCATGCGGGCTGTTCGTCTGCTCGATCATCGCCCTGCTCTTCATCAGCAACGCCCTGGACACGAACCTGGACCAATACGTCGCCGGCATGTTCGTGATCGCGGTGCTGTGCTTCATCGGCAGCTTCAGTTTCCTGCTGAAGGAGATATTTGTCACGTCGGCGTTCAAGCGCGACCAGTGCCTGCGCCGGCCTCATGTCCATCGTTAAGGAGCCGCCATGCGTACCACTCTCAAATTTCTCGTCGCGGCGACACTGGCCGTCGGCGTGCCCGCCTGCGCGATCGCGGAGCCGGTGAAGAACGTCGTGCTGGTGCACGGCCAGTTCGCCGACGCCTCCGGCTGGCGCGCGGTCTATAACATTCTGATCAAGGACGGCTACCAGGTCAGCATGGTGCAGCCGCCGCTGACCTCGCTCGACGAGGACGTGGCCGCCACCAAGCGCGTACTGGATCGGCTGTCCGGACCGAGCATCCTGGTCGGGCACAGCTACGGCGGCACGATCATCACGCAGGCGGGCAACGATCCCAAGGTCGCCGGCCTGGTCTACATCGCCGCGCACGCGCTGGACGCGGGCGAAACCATCGTCGGCAACCGCAACAAGCTGCCCGGCAAGGTGCGCACCGTGCCGACCGGCGATGGTTATGTGTTCGTCGATCCCGCGCATTTCCACGAGGATTTCGCCGCCGATGTGCCCAAGGAGGACGCGGAGTTCATGGCGCGCTCCCAAATCCCGCCCGACCTGCGGGTGAATAATACGACCGTCAGCAATCCGGCCTGGCGCAATAAGCCGGTGTGGTACATGGTGGCCAAGGACGACCGGGTGATCAATCCGGACCTGGAACGCATGTATGCCGAGCGCGCCAAGGCCAAGACAGTGGAGGTCGCCGGCAGCCACGCGATCTACGTATCCCGCCCGGCCGAGGTCGCGGCGCTGATCAAGGAAGCCGCCGCTGGAAAATAGCGGCAAGGAGAATTCAGCCGCGCGCAGCACATCCGCCCTCTAAAGCCGCATAAATCCACGCTTAGCCTTCTTTTCAGCCATTTCCGGCCGATAGTCATTCGTCATCACCTGTTGGCATATGCATATAAAAAGCAACGATCGTGCTGCTATTTATATGCATAAGGATATGACTTGCCCGCTTGACATGCGCCAATTCACAATATATCTTAACTGTAATTGCCAAACGGCAAGTATTATGAAGATGCAATAATCCTATTGTGCGCCGGAAAATAATTGATCGTAGGACAATTCCGCCGTGCCACATGGAAACGTTTCCTTGACATGCACCACTTGTAAGAGCCGCCATCAGAAGCGGCTTTTTTGGTGATTGGGCCGGATAAATATCAGGTTTACATCACCTGTTGTCGGGAAGATAGGGCTGGGAAGTGTGTTGGCCGCTCCACCAGAGGGGTCGTTTTTTAATGTTGTCCCAGTAACAAAAAAGGGGAAATATATGAAAAAAATGCCATATCGGCATGGATTGAAATTGGGTCTGCCGCTCAGCTTGTCGCTGCTGCTGGCAGCCTGCGGCGGCGGCACCGGCGACGCCGGTGCGCCGGCGGTCAGCGCCAAGGTGGCGATGGGCGCGGCGCGCATGGCGGCGCCCGAAGTCGCGCTGACTCCGGTCAAGGCCGACGCCACCTCGGCCGAACGGGGCGACCTGTCGGCCGCCGCCGCCATCGACCAGAACGACCAGACCCGATGGGGCAGCGGCTTCACCGACAACGAGTCGCTGACCCTGGACTACGGCAGCTCCCAGCTGATCACTCGCGTCCGCATTCAGTGGGAAAACGCCCATGCCACCCAGTATGTGCTGGAAGTGTCCGAAAACGGTACGCAGTGGACCACGATCAAGACCGTGGACAACAGCGCCGGCGGCACCGAAGACTGGACCGGCCTGAACGGCCAGGGCCGTTATCTGCGCATGCGGGGCATCAAGCGCTCGACCGGCTATGGCTATTCGATCTTCGAGATCAAGGCCTTCTCCGGCACCCCGGCCGAACAGCCGTCCGATCCGACCAATCCGACCGACCCGACCATGCCTCCGATCGAAATCGATCCGACCAAGCCGGGCGTGGCGGTCAAGCCGATCAAGGCGACTTCGTCGGCCGTCGAAGGGGACATGACTGCCGCCAATGCCATCGACGGCAAGGGTAACACCCGCTGGGGCAGCGCGCCGGACGATGGCGCCTGGATCCAGTTCGACTTCGGCGCCAAGACGCCGATCGGCTACATGAAGCTGCAATGGGAAAACGCCTACGGCAAGGAATACGCGCTGCAGGTCTCGGACGATGGCGAAAAGTGGGTGCAAGCCCGCTACGTCAGCGGCGCCAAGGGCGGCGTCGAGGAATTCTTCAATCTCAACATCAACGCCCGCTTCGTGCGCCTGCAAGGCGTTTCGCGCGCGACCAACTACGGTTACTCGCTGTTCGAGGTCGAATTCAAGACCCCGGGCAACGATAACACCCTGGGCAGCAGCGCGACCACGCCGATCAAGTTCCCGGCCAACAGCGCCGGCTGGGCTCCCCTGCCCGCCGCCGCGCAACCGCTGGAAACCCTGCAGTTCACGCTGGCAGACGGCACGCTGGTCACCCGCTTCGGCGCGCGTGGCGTGGGCCGCCACGGCCGCGAGCGCGGCGAGGATTGGGAAGTCGGCGTCAACAACGAGACCATCGACAAGGTCACCGGCCTGCCGGTCGACAAGGGTCCGGGCAATTACTTCTCGTTCGTGCCGCAGTACTTCAAGAACCGCACCTGGGGCATCGAGATCATCGACAACAGCCGCGTCGCGGGCGTCACCAAGCCCAAGCTGATCGTCAATGAATACTTCGGCCAGGCCAACCTGGCCGGCGGCATCGCCTTCTTCCGTGCCTTCGACCGTCCGGGCGCGACCGGCTACGGCTGGATGAACAACGGCGAGCTGGCCTCGGGCAACAACACCCAGACCTGCAAGGCGACGCCGATCCCGACCGTCGCCAAGCTCAACACCGCCGACGGCATCAACAGTTCGTGCACGATCCTGATCAAGGATTACCCGAACCACGGTGAGCTCGACGCCGACGGCAATCCAACCGGCAAGGGCATCGCCGCGCGCGCGCTGTTGGTCGGCGATGCGATCGAAGTCTCGCCATCGATGTTCGCGCCGGATGGCGTGATGGCCGCCAAGGGCGACAATGGCGGGAACCGCTACTATTCGACCGAGTACATGTACGTGGTCGGCGGCGGCATCCGCCCATGGTACGGCATTCAGCCGCGCCTGAATTCGATCCCATTGCCTGACAGCACGCTGTCCGGCGGCCTGGGTTCGGTGTCGTACAACTACGCGGATGATTCGCTGTTCATCTTCCAGCAGCCGTTCACCAACATCGGCATGCAGAACATGCAGCGCTTTGTCGAAGGCCGCCGCCTGGTGCACACAAACTTCACCACCGGCGATCACAACGAACCGGGCAACGATCGTTACCAGGCGGCGGTAGGCCTGCAAGGTCAGCGCTTCAACCAGTCGGCCTGTATCGGCTGCCACGTCAACAACGGCCGCAGCCCTGCGCCGCTGGCGGCGAACCAGCGTCTGGACTCGATGTCGGTGCACGTCGCCGTCACCGGCGCGGACGGTCAGCAAAAGCCGCATCCACAGTACGGCAGCGCCGTGCCGATGAATGCGGTGTCGGCGACCGGAACGCCACAAAGCTGGGGCACCGGTGTGCGCGTCGCGAGCTTCGAGAGCCGCACCGCGAAACTGGCCGACGGCACCGCGGTCGAACTGCGCAAGCCGACGCTGGTCTTCGAAGGCGCGACGCCTGACGTGGTCTCGCTGCGCGCCGCGCAACCGATGTTCGGTACCGGCCTGCTGGAAGCCGTGCCCGAAGCGGACATCCTGGCCCGCGCCAACGGCGCCGCCGACGTCGACGGCGTCAAGGGTGTCGCCAACTTCGTGTTCGAACCGGAAACCGGCGCCGTGCGTCTGGGCCGTTTCGGCTGGAAGGCATCGAAAGCGACCTTGCGCCACCAGGCCGCCTCCGCGCTGTTGCAGGACATGGCCGTCACTTCGCCGGTCTATCCTAACCGCAGCTGCAACACCGACCCGGCCGGTTGCGCCGGCGCCGCCGCGCAGAAAGGCATCACCGAAGCGGATCTGCAATCGATCTCGCGCTACCTGCAACTGGTGGCGGTGCCTGCGCAACGCAGCCTGTCGAGCGGTTTCCCGAAAGGCGTCGCACCGATCGCCGACCTGGACGTCGACGAAGCCAAGGTGAAAGCCGGCTCCACCGTGTTCCAGGCGCTGCGCTGCGTCGCTTGCCACACGGCTGAAATGAAGACCGGCAACGGTCACCTGATGGCCGAATTGCGCAACCAGACCATCCGTCCGTACAGCGATCTGCTGCTGCACAATATGGGCGACGGTCTGGCCGACAAGCTGGTCGAGGGTCAAGCCAAGGGCAATATGTGGCGTACCGCGCCGCTGTGGGGCATCGGCTACACCGAGAAGGTGCTGGGCGCGAACGCCAAGGTCGGCTACCTGCACGATGGCCGCGCACGCAACCTGACCGAAGCCGTCATGTGGCACGATGGCGAAGGCGCGGCAGCGCGGCAGCGCTTCGAGAAGTTGTCCAAGACCGATCGCGACAACTTGATGATCTTCCTCAAGTCCTTGTAACGCTGTGAACGAATGCCGGGCGGATAGTTTGCCCGGCATTCTTTTTTATGCAATCATCGGGCGATGAATATCGCCATCACCCTCACCTGCGTCGCGTTCGCCGGACTGTCATTGGTCCTGTGGCGGCGGCAACGCAAGGCCCGCCGCGAAGCGCACATCCGCAATTTCAAACTGCCCGCCGGCTTGTTCGACAAGCTGATGCATCATTATCCCGCGCTCGGCGTCAAGGATTGTCAGTTGGTGGCCCAGGGTCTGCGCCAGTTCTTCCTCGCCCATCTCAAGAGCGGCAAGCAATTCGTCTCCATGCCGTCGCAGGTGGTCGACGAGCTGTGGCATGAATTCATCCTCTACACCCGGGACTACGATCATTTCTGCCGCCATGCGTTCGGCGGCTTCCTGCATCACACGCCGGCCGTCATCTTGAGCCAGGGCAAGCAAGGCGACGCCGGGATCCGCCGCGCCTGGCACTTCGCCTGCCGCGAGGAGAATATCAATCCGTACAAGCCAACGCGGCTGCCGCTGCTGTTCGCGCTGGATAGCAAGTTCGACATCCCGAACGGTTTCGTCTACGTGCCCGATTGCAAGGGCGTCAAGCGTCAGGGAGACAGCGGCGGCGGCGCGGTGTACTGCGGCGCCGATGCAGCCGGCGGCGGCGACTCTGGTTCAAGCGACGGCGGCGGCGATGGCGGCCACGGTGGCGACGGCGGCAGCGGTGGCGACAGCAGTTGCGGCGGCGGTGGTTGCGGCGGCGGCTGCGGAGGTGGCGGCGACTGATTTCAGCCCTGTTATGAGCGTAACCGCACGGAAAAACTCCTGACCCCAAGGTATCTTCAGGGGAATAAAAAAGGAGGTCGACATGATCCTGTGGATATTCATCGCCGTACTAGCGGCCATCATCGCCGTGCTGGCCATCCCCGCGCTGCGCCGCAGCCTGGTCACACCGCGCATCTTCGCGCTGTTCAAGCGCATCCTGCCCGCCATGTCCGATACCGAACGCGACGCGCTCGAAGCCGGCACCACCTGGTGGGACGCCGACCTGTTCAGCGGCCGCCCCGACTGGAACAAATTCCTCGACCTGCCGCGCCCAAGACTGAGCATCGAAGAGCAAGCCTTCCTCGACAACGAAGTCAAGACACTGTGCGAACTGGTCGACGACTGGGAAGCGACCCAGGTCTGGCAAGGCCTGCCCGCCCCCGCCTGGCAGTACGCGCGCGACAAGGGTTTCCTCGGCATGATCATCCCCAAGATGTACGGCGGCAAAGCGTTCTCGGCGTATATGCACTCGCAAGTGGTGATGCAGCTGTCGACGCGCTGCTCGGCGCTGGCGGTGCAGGTGATGGTGCCGAACTCCCTCGGCCCGGCCGAACTGCTGCTGCACTACGGCACCGACCAGCAAAAGGATTACTACCTGCCGCGCCTGGCCGCCGGCACGGAAATCCCCTGCTTCGCGCTGACCAGCCCCTACGCCGGCTCCGACGCGGCCGCGATTCCGGACACCGGCGTGGTCTGCATGGGCCAGTTCGAAGGCCGCGAGACGCTGGGCTTGCGCATCAACTGGGACAAGCGCTACATCACGCTCGGCCCGATCGCCACCTTGCTGGGGCTGGCCTTCCGCGTGGTCGATCCGGACAAGCTGCTGCCGCCCGACGCCACGCAGGGCATTACCTGCGCGCTGATCCCGACCACGCATCCCGGCGTGGTGATCGGCCGCCGTCATTGGCCGCTGAACGCCGTGTTCCAGAACGGCCCGACCAGCGGCGACAACGTCTTCATCCCGATGGAATGGATCATCGGCGGCCCGCAACAGATCGGCAAGGGCTGGCGCATGCTGATGGAATGCCTGGCTGCGGGACGCGCGATCTCGCTGCCGTCGGCCAGCGTCGGCACCGCCAAGCTGGCGGTGCGCGGCACCAGCGCCTATTGCGCGATCCGCCGCCAATTCAAGACCGCCATCGGCAAGTTCGAAGGCGTCCAGGAAGCGCTGGCCCGCATGGGCGCCAACCTGTACATGATGGACGCGACACGCAAGCTGTCCGCGCTGGCGGTCGATCTGGGCGAGAAGCCCGCCGTGATCTCGGCCATCGCCAAATACCACGTCACGGAGCGCGGCCGCGCCGTCGTCAACGACGGCATGGATATCCTCGGCGGCAAAGGCATCTGCATGGGACCGAGTAATTTCCTGGCCCGCGCCTACCAGCAGATCCCGATCGCGATCACGGTCGAAGGCGCCAACATCCTGACACGCTGCCTGATCATCTTCGGCCAGGGCGCGATCCGCTCGCATCCCTACGTGCTGCGCGAAATGCGCGCCACCGCCGAAGCGGACCAGCGAAAGGGCGAGCGCGATTTCGACGCCGCCTTCTTCGGCCACGTCGGCTTCGTCTGCGCCAATGCGGCGCGCGCGCTGTGGTACGGCATCACCGGCGGCATCACCGCGCCGGTGCCGAAGAAAGCATCCGGCGACACGGCGGCCTACTACCGGGCCGTCGGCCGCCTGTCGACCGTGTTCGCGCTGATGACCGACATGTCGATGTTCATCCTCGGCGGCGAATTGAAGCGGCGCGAGCGCATCTCGGCCCGGCTGGGCGACGCGCTGTCGCTGATGTACCTGGTCAGCGCGACGCTGAAGCGTTATGAAGACGACGGCCGTCAGGAAAGCGATCTCGCCTACGTCCACTGGTCCGTGCGTGACGCCTTGAACAAGGCGGCGCTGGCACTGGACGGCGTGCTGCAGAACTTTCCCAACCGTCCGGCCGCCGTGCTGGCGCGACTGCTGGCCTTCCCGTTCGGCCTGCCCTACGCGGCGCCATCCGACGACCTGGGCGCGGCAGTCGCCGTCGCCATGCAGACGCCGGGCACGAGCCGCGAACGTCTGCTCGCCGACGGCTTCCTGGCCGACGACCTGCGCGATCCGGTGGCCTGCGGCGAACTGGCCTTCGCACTGCTGCCGCTGGTCGAGTCGATCGAGCATCGCCTCAAGCCCGCGATCAAATCCGGCAAGCTGGAAAGCATCCCGCAAAGCCTGCCGGAGATGGAAGGCTGGATCACGCAAGCGGCCTCGCAAGGCTTGCTGACGCCGGAAGAACGGCGCGCGATGTCGGACTTCGCCCGCTTCACCGATCTGTCGGTGCACGTCGACGACTTCCCGGCCGATCTGGGCGTGGCCGGCGATGCCGACAAACGCCGCCGCATGGCGACACGCGCCGCCACCGCCGAGGCGTAACGTTCGGTCATAAAGATGATTAGATTGCGCGTCCCGTTGACACCTTAGGCGGGAGTCTTGATACTCGTTCCAGCTGAAACACTGGGACTTACAGTATGTTCAAACCGTGCACTCCTTCCCTGCCGGTGGTACGCCGCGTCTCCTCGGCGCTGCTGCTGGCGGGGTTTTCTATTTGCGCCATGGCCGCCGACAACTGGCGCTTCGAATTCGGCGCCGCCCAGCCTTCGGCTGGCTACATCAATGTGCGGCCTGACATGGAATACAGCGCCGCACGCGGTTTTGGCTTTGAATCAGGCGCCTCTGCGCGGACCGTCGAAGACGCATCCGGCGATCGCCTGCACGCCGGCTATCTCACTGGCGACAAGCCTTTTTTCTTCTCGGTGGATCTCCCTGAAGGCAATTACAACGTCACGGTCACGCTGGGCGCCGGCAAGGCCTCATCCAGCACCACCGTCAAGGCGGAACTACGCCGGCTGATGCTGGAAAACGTCGCCACCGCGCCCGGCGCCACGACCACGCGCAACTTCACCGTCAACGTCCGCACGCCGCGCATCGCGGGCGGCGGCGCGGTCAAGCTCAAGGAGCCGCGCGAAACGGTGCAGGAAGCCTGGGCCTGGGACCAGAGGCTGACGCTGGAGATCAACGGCGCCAGTCCGGCCATCCGCGCCATCGAGATCACGCCGGCGCAGACGCCGACGCTGTTCCTGCTCGGCGACTCCACCGTCTGCGACCAGCCGGGCGAACCGTATAACAGCTGGGGCCAGATGCTGCCGCGCTTCCTCAAGCCCGGCATCGCCGTCGCCAACCACGGCGAATCCGGCGAGACCTACCGCGACTCGCTGCAGCGCCGCCGGCTCGACAAGATCCTCGGCGCCATGCGGCCCGGCGACACGGTCCTGATGCAGTTCGGCCACAACGACCAGAAGCAGATCAAGGATGGCAAAGGCGGCCCGTTCACCACCTACAAGGATGAAATCCGCGCCCACGTCGAAGCGATCCGCGCGCGCGGCGGCGTCGCCGTGATCATATCGTCGATGGAGCGCCGCAATTTCGACGCCGCCGGCAAGATCGTGCCGTCGCTGACCGACTACGCCAACGCCGCGCGCGAGTCGGCGCGGGAGCTGGGCGCGCCGTTCATCGACCTGAATGCGATGAGCATTCCGTTCTACGAAGCGCTCGGTCCGGAGCGGTCGAAGAAAGCCTTCGCCGAGCCGGAGCCGGGCCGCATCGACAATACGCACCACAACAACTATGGCAGCTACGAGCTGGCGCAGGCAGTGCTGACCGGCCTGCGCATGAGCGGCGTGGCGGCTGCGTCCTACATCGCCGACGGCTACGGGCACTTCGACCCGTCGCATCCCGATCCGGTGGAAAAATTCGCCGTGCCGCCCAGCCCCAACTACAGCAACCAGCGCCCGCTCGGCGACGACGCCACCGCCTATCTGTTCACCTACTTCACCGGCAACGGCGAGGACGGACTGCATCTGGCCGCGAGCAAGGACGGCTACCAATGGGACAAGCTGGGCGGCGGCCGCAGCTACCTGACGCCGCAAGTCGGCAAGTCGAAACTGATGCGCGACCCGAGCATCGTGCGCGGCCCGGACGGAACCTATCATATGGTGTGGACCTCCGGCTGGAACGAGAACAACATCGGCTACGCCTCGTCGAAGGATCTGGTGCACTGGTCGGCGCAGCAGCAGGTGCCGGTGATGGCGCACGAATCCGGCGTGCTGAACGCCTGGGCGCCGGAAATCGTGTATGACGACAAGCGCGGCGAGTTCCTGATTTTCTGGGCGTCGACCATACCGGGCCGCTTCGCCGCCACCGACGGATCGTCGGAGGAAAAGTACAACCACCGCATGTACTACACCACCACGCGCGACTTCAAGAGCTATGCGCCGACCAGGCTGTATTACGATCCCGGCTTCAGCGTCATCGACGCAACCATCCTGCGCACCCGGGACGCCAACTACCTGCTGGTCAAGGATGAAACGCGCAATCCGCCGAAGAAGTATCTGCAACTGGCGGCGGCGCCGGACGTGCAAGGCCCGTTCGGCAAATTAAGCGCGCCGATCACCGCTCCCGGCCTGTGGGTCGAAGGCCCGACCGCGCTGCAAATCGGCGAGGACGTCATCGTCTACTACGACGCCTACATGAGCAAGCATTACGGCGCCATGCGCTCGCGCGACCTGGTGCATTGGGAAGACGTCACCGCCAGGATGCATTTCCCCGATGAAGGCACGCCGCAGCGCCTGCGCCACGGCACGGTGATCGCCGTGCCGCAGGCGCTGGTCGACTGCCTTAATTCACCAGCTGCAGCGAACTGTCGTTGATTTCGAACTGGTGGGTCTTGATCATCGTGATCACCTCGGCGCCCGCCAGCAGCACAGGACCGTAGCCGTGGGCGGCATATACGTTCACCGGCCGGTAGGCGTAGAACGCGGTGTCGAAGCCCATGCCGGTGCCGACGCAGGTCCCCTCCACTTGCCCCTTGGCGTTGACCTTGGTGGCCACCGCGTTCCAGGCCAGGATGACGGCCGGCGCGTAGGCGCGCTTGTCGATGTAGCCGCGATTGATCGCGCGCGCCATTGAATAGGCGTAGATGGCCGTGGCCGAGGTCTCCAGGTAGGTATCGTTACGGTCGATCAGCTGGTGCCAGAAGCCGGTGCCGTCCTGGTACGCGCTCAAGCCCTTGACGTGGGCGCGCAGCTGTTGCAGCACCATGTTGTAGCCGGGATGCTCGGGCGGCAGCACGTCCAGCAGCTCCACCATCGTCATCACCGCCCAGCCGTTGGCGCGGGCCCAGTGGAATTCCGGATGCACGTCCATGCCCTGCACCCAGCCGTGCATGTAGAGCCCTTTCTGCGGATTGAACATCCGGTCCGAGAACTGCTTCACCTGCCTGACCGCGTCGTCATAGTATTTGGCGTCTCCGGTCAGCTTGCCAAGTTGCGCCAACGCGGGTATCGCCATGAACATATCGTCCAGCCACAGGGTGTTCGGCTGCGGACGATTGCGCGCCAGCGTGCCGTCGCTGAAGCGGAACTCGCGCGTGCCGATGAATTCGATACAGCTGTTGAGCAGCGGTGTCAGGTCGGTTTGCAGGCCGCCGCGCTTGGCCTTGATCATCGCCGCGCACACGGCGCCGATGTCGTCCAGCGCGTGCGGCTGCAGCATGCTGCGCACCGGCGACTTGGCTTTCGGGTCCGCCTTCATCCGCTTCAAGGTCGCCGGCGACAGTTTGGCCAGCAGGGTCAGACGCTTGTTGACGTATTCGTTGTAACGCTGGTCGCCGGTGGCGCCCGCCGCCAGCATCATGCCGGCATAGGTCACGCCCCACTCGTAACTGGTCAGGCGGAAGTCGCCGGGCGCCAGCACGGTGTCGTCGTCGAGCTGGTCGAAATTGGTGATTTCTTTCTTGGTTTTGGCATTGATGGCATGTGCCGGCGACGCCGCGTCCAGGTAGGTGAAGACCCGATCCAATACCTTGGTCACCGCTTCGACCGACGGCTTGCCGTAGGGGGTAACGTAGTCCGGTTGCAGCAGGTGCAGCGGCGCGGTGGCGTCGTTGACCGGCTTGGCCTGGGCCCAGGCCTGGCAGGCGAGCGGCAGCAACATGGCGGCGATGGCGGTTTTCTTCAGCAGCAGCTTGGTCTTCATGTAGTCGTCTCTTTATTTTAAGTATGGTGCCAGCGGCTTGCCTGGCAGGGTGTTGAAAGCGTCGATCACGCGCGCGGCGTTGAACTGAGCGCCGGCGTCGTTGGTGTGGGTGCGGGCGTCGGCAAAGTAGCGGTCGACGACTTTTGCTCCCGCCTTGCGGTAGGCATCGCTGACGACCATCGTGAGGTCGGCGTACAGCGCGCCGCCGGCGCGGGCCACCTGCTCATCCCATTGCGCGTAGCTGGCGAAGTCGCGGCCATTCGCCCACACGTCGCGATGCGGCACCGGCGACAGCAGGATCACCGTCGCGCCCTTCGCACGCGCATCGGCGACGTAGCGTGCCATGTACCAGCCAAAGCTGTGCACCTGCTCCTTGCCGCCGTCAGGCTTGGTGTCCTCGACGGTTTCAGGGCCCATGCCCGGCACGGAACCACGGTTCTTCGCGGCTGGATCACCGATGCGGCCGCCATCGTTGTGGCCGAACTGGATCGCCACGAAGTCGCCGGCCTTCAGCTGTTCCAGTACCTTGTCCCAGCGGCCTTCGGTGAAGAAGGTACGGCTGCTGCGGCCGCCGATGGCGTGGTTGACGACGTTGATCTTGTCCTGGTTGAAGTGCGGCGCGATACGCTCGCCCCAGCCGAATGCTCCATTGGTGCCGCCGCTCTTGACGGTTGAATCGCCCACCAGGAACAAGGTCGGCAACGCCGGCATGATGCCCAACGCTTTCATGCCCGCGACCACGGTGCGCGCGTTCAGCTCCGCCCCGGCCATATTCGTATGGATGTTTTCCGGCTCGGGGAACAACTGCATCACGCCATCGCGTCCCATCGCATCGTACTGGCTGGCCACCATCTCGTTCAGATCGATGAAACCGATCTGCTCCTGACGCGCGACCTGCGCCGCCCAGCCTGCGTAGGAATCGGCGCTGCGGACTATCTTGCCGTCCTTGCCCCAGATCTTGCGCGGAATCGGCGAGCAGATGACGGCGGTGGCGCCACGCGCCTTGATGTCGGCCACGAAGCGGCGCAGATACCAGCCGTAGCTATGCACGATCTCGTGTTCCTTGGTGATCAGGTTGTCGATCTCCTCCGTCTCCTCGCCGATGCCCTTGATCGTACCGCGCGCTCGGACGGCATCGTTGACGGGCGAGGCGTCGTTATGGCCGAATTGGATCAGCACCACGTCGCCGGGCTTCATGAAGTCCAGCGCGGCTTGCCAGCGGCCGGCGCTCAGATAGGTGCGGCTGCTTAAGCCGCCGATGGCGCGGTTGACGACATTGACCTTGTTGCGATCGAAGTAGCCGGCCAACGGATTTCCCCAGCCCCACTGCCCTGCGGCGCCCTTGCCCTGGCCATCGTCGCGGCCATTGCGGACGGTGGAGTCGCCGATGAGTATCAGCGACGGCAGCCTGGCGTCCAGCGGCTCGGGCATGGTGACTTGGGCGTTGCGTGGATCGGTGTTCTGGGCCTGAACCGCAAGCGCGCAGCACAAGGTGATCAGGAAAGTGGCGAGGTATTTATGCATGCCGCTCATTCTATGCGATGAATTTCCGGCCTTGCGCGCGGCTTTTAAAGAATCAGAAAAATGAGCGGTTTTCATAACGATATGGGCAGACAATCGAAGCCTCCTTCATTTTATTGAGCGAATAATGATCCACAGATTACTCCTTTGCGCCGCGCTGGTCCTGTGCACCAGCGCGCAGGCCCAGATCGGCAAACGTTTTCCATCGGAGCGCAAGGTGGTCAAGGATCCGGTGACCGGCACCATGCTCACCTTCCTGACCACCAGGCCGCATGGCGATTCCAAGATCTATCCCACCCATCCGCAATGGACGTCGGACGGCAAATGGGTGGTGTTCCGATCGGCGTTGGCGCACGGCGAGGCGATGGCCGTCAACGAACAAAGCGGCGACATCGTGCAGGTCACGGAGGGCGGCTACGTCGGTATGCTGAACCTGGCGCGCAAATCGATGAAGCTCTACTTCATGCGCAAGGACGCGCAGCCGAAGCGCCTGCAAATCGTCGAAGTGGATTTGGCCGCGCTATTGGCCGACAGCGCGGCCGGCAAGCTGAAAGCCGCCGACGCCTACCAGCGCATCTGCGGCACCACGTCGGAGGAACTGGAAGCCGGCGGCGACATGGCGCTGGATGCGGCCGAGGACTGGGTCTACTTCCGCGTCGGGGCCGCGGCGGCGGCCAGGCACCTGGCGCCGCGCGTGAAGATCGAGCCCGCGTTCGGGCCGCGCAACATGGGAGCGGGCCCGAACGGCATCGCGCGCATGAACATCAATACCGGCGAAGTCAGACATGTGGTGTCGGTGCCGTTCCAGATCGGCCATATCCAGGCCAACCTGTGGAACCCCGGCGAGATCGTATTCTGCTGGGAGACCGGCGGCAAGTCGCCGCAGCGCACCTGGACCGTGCTGGCCGACGGCAGCGGCCTGCGTCCGTTGTACCCGGAAGCGCCCTACGAATGGGTCACGCATGAAGCGGTGATCTCGAAGGATGAAGTGGCGATGTCGATCATGGGCCATCGTCCGATCGCCGGAGGCGCCGGCGGCGTGGATGCGCCGGCGACCGGCGTCGGCGGCGCCAATCCGGGCCAGGACAACGGCTGGGGCGTCACCGGCACACGCGAGAAACCGAGCGGCCTGGCCATCGTCAATCTGCGCACGCGCGAGATGACCATCGCCGGGCAAACCCCGTCCGGCAGCGGCTTGTGGCATGTGCACGGATCGTCGGACGGGCGCTGGGCGGTGGGCGATGACTTCAGCCGCAGCGTCTACCTGATCGACCGCCGCACGCGCGAAATGACGATGCTGACCACCGGCCACAAGGCCACGGCGGCCGACCATCCCCACCCTACTTTCAGCGCCGACGGCACGCGCATCGAGATCCAGTCGGCGATGCTGTCCGAAGACGGCCGCAGCATGAACATCTGTATCGTGCCGGTGCCGGAAGCCTGGTTGCAACGGCGGTGACGCTAGTCCGGCAGCGGCGTCAGCTCGACGCGGCGCAGCTCGTAGGGCGTGCCTTCCAGCTGGAAGCCGATGCGCCCGGAAGCCGGCTGCGCATGGGTGACGCGGTTCTGCGGCACGCCGTTGACGCTCACGTCGATGGTGCCGTCGCGGCTGACGATGTCGCAGGTATTCCATTCGCCGACCGGCCTTTCGCTGTCCGCTCCGGTGTGCGCTTTGATGCGGGGCTCGGCGCCTTTGGCGCTGGTCAGCGCTTCGTCGAAGCTGGCGCCGGCCATCGGCAGCAGATCGCCGGCGTTGCCGTTCTTGGTCTGCACCTGCAGGCTGACAGGCCACACGCGGTCCATCGGGCCTTCGCTGACGTGCAGCAGCACGCCGCCGTTGCCCGGCTTGCCGCTCCAGCGCCACTCGACGTGCAGCCGGTAGTTGCGGTAGCTGTCCAGCGTCGCCAGGAAGCCGGAGGGCTTGCCTTCGGAGGCGATGACGCCGTCCGGCAGCATGCGAAACGCGCTGGCTATCGTCGCGGCGGGCGTGGTCTTCAACTCCCAGTTGCTGAAATCGCGTCCATTAAACAAGTCCACCGCGCTTGCGGCCTGCGCCGACAGCGCCAATGTAACAGCACACCAAATCCGTTTGTTCATCTGCTAAAGTCTCCACCATGAAAAAAATACTGTTTACTCTGATTCTCGGCGCCAGCGCCGGCATGGCCTGCGGCGCGACGTCCGTCATCCCATTATGGCCCGAGGGCGTGCCCGGTCTGCGCGACATCGGCCCCGAGAAGATCGGCGGCGGCTACAACTCCAACGTCAGCGAAGCGTCCCTGACCATGGCGGGCCCGGCGGTCGACCGGCCGAACGGCACTGCCGTCATCATCTGCCCGGGTGGCGGTTACGTCCGCATGTCCACCGCGCGCGAAGGCGATCAATATGCGAACTGGCTCGGTAGCCTGGGCGTCACCACGTTTGTGCTGAAGTATCGCATGCAGGAGTACGGACATCCAGCGCCGTTACAAGACGTGCTGCGCGCGGTGCGTACGCTGCGGTCGCGCGCGGCGGAATTCGGCATCAACCCGGCCCGCATCGGTGTCATGGGCAGCTCGGCCGGCGGCCACCTCGCGGCCAGCGCCGGCACGCTGTTCGACCATCCGCTGGGCCGCACCGGCGCGGCGCTGGACGCGGTCAGCGCAAGGCCGGACTTCCTGATGCTGATGTACCCCGTCATCACGATGCAGGACCCCGCCGTTCATGCCGGCTCGCGCAAGGCGCTGCTCGGCGCCAAACCGTCGGCGGATGCGCTGCAACTGATGTCGCTGGAAAAGCAGGTCACCGCCGCCACGCCGCCGACGCTGTTGATCCACACACAAGAGGATACCTCGGTCCCGGTCGAGAACAGCATCCTGTTCTACCAGGCGTTGACGCGCGCGCACGTGCCGGCGGAGATGTATCTGTTCGAACACGGCAGCCACGGCATGGGCATGCGCGACGGCCTGGGCACCTCGTCCAACTGGCCGCGCCGCGCCGAAGAGTGGCTGCGCGATCGCGGCTTGCTGACGCCGATGGCGGCGGCTCAGGCGAAGTAGAACATCGGCTGCAAAGGCCACTCGCGTGGCCGGTTGCCCGGTTCTACTTCCATCAGGTCGGCCATATGATCCCACCAGCGCTGCATCACCGGTTTGGCCGGCAGCGCTTCGATCTTGTGGTCGGGCCAGAGCTTGAGCACCGCGAACAAGTGCAGCGTCTCCTCATCGAGGAAGATCGAGTAGTCGTAAATGCCGGCCTCACTTAACGCGCGGGCCAGATCCGGCCACAATTCGTCGTGGCGTCGCTTGTACTCGTCCACGGTGCCCGGTTTAAGCTTCATCCTGAATGCGCGGGTGGTCATGGTTTGCCTCCGCCGGCCATTTTCTTCAGCTCCGATGCGGCCAGCAGATAGCCACCGACGCCGTAGTTGAAGCTCGACGCCGGCAGATAGAACGCCGGCTCGGCGCCGGTTTGCTGGATGCCGCCCAGGCGGCCATCGGCGTACACGTGTTTCAGGATTCCGGCCCAGGCGCGCTCGATCACCGGACGGTAGACTTTCGCGTCCAGGTAGCCCTGGTTGACGCCATACGCCATGCCGAACACGAACAGCGCCGAACCGGAAATTTCCGGCAGCGGATAGCTGGCGGGGTCCAGCAGGCCGGCGTGCCACAAGCCGTCCGCGCCCTGGAGCTGGGCGATGCGGGCCGACATCTCGCGCAATTGCTGAATGTAGAACGGGCGTTGCGGGTCGTCCTGCGGGATGTAGCCGAGCGTGCGCGCCAGTCCGCCCATCACCCAGCCTTCGCCGCGCGACCAGAAGATCTTCTTGCCATTCGGCTCGCGCTTGGGGATATAGCTCGCGTCGCGCGCGTACAGGTGCTCTTCCTTGTCGTATAGCAGATCGTAAGTCTTGCGCCACTGTTCGTGCACGTAGTCGAGATATTTGCGCTCGCCGGTGGCCTTGTACATTTTCACCCAGACCGGCGGCGCCATGAACAGCGCGTCGCACCACCACCATGGCAGGCGGTCGTCGTTGGGCTTCAGTGTCTTCAGGTCGATCAGGATGTCCAGTTGTTCGCGCGTCGGCGCGATGCGTTCCGGCGATGGATCGCGCAGATACAGCTCCAGATAGGTTTGCGCGACGCTGATATCGTCGGCATTGGGGTATGGCGTGCGCAGCTTCCATTCGAACTGTTTGCTCATGCTGAGCATCGCGTCGCGGTATTTGGGATCGCCGCTGGACTCGGACGCGGCCATGAAGCCGGTGAACAGCACGGCCGAGGTCCAGATCTTGTCCAGGTGCTGCATGGTGCGCGCCAGCTGCCAGTCCGCGACTTTGCGCATGGCTTTATCGATGGCGGCGGGCTGCAAGGCCGGCGACAAATCGGTGGCCATCGGGCCGCCATCGGCCGGCGCGTCGCCGAAGTACCGGCTGGTGTCCTTGTCGACGATGGCTTGCATCGCCGGCGTCGGCAGCGGGTACTGCTGTTGCGCGTGCAGCGTGCCGAAGGCCATGCCCAGCGCGGCGATCAGTAGGTGCGAAGTCTTCATCACGTTTTGTCCTGTTCTTCAAAGCTCTTCTTGGATGGATCGGCTTTCGGCGCCGCCGGCTTGACGATGCTGCTGGCCGCAGGCAGGCCGCGCACCGAGGTGGCGTCTTCCAGCGCGATGGGCTCGGCCAGCGTCAACCTGGCGTTGGTGAATTGCCAGTCGCTGGCATCGTAGATATGGCCGCCCTTGCGGGCTTCGATATCGAGGTTTTCAAGGCTGAAGCGTTGCAGCGGTGCTTCCTTGTAGCCGTCCACTTCAAACGCGGTGGCGGCACCGGCGGCCCTGATGTTCCAGATGCGGACATCGTGGAAGTGGGCGATGCCCTTCTCTTTCGGCACCGGCGTGGCAAGCACTTTCCAGTATGGCGGGTAGTCCTTGATCTCTTTCGGGATCTCGGCATAGCTGTAGCTCGGGTTCCAGTTCATGGTGATGCGCAGGACGACCGGCGTTCCCTTCATCGTGAAATCGTGGAGGCGCAGGTTTTCGCCGAAGCCGCCGCGCGTATGCGCGGACTTGAACAGGATCCCGACCGGCACCTGGTCCAGCACGGTGATGTTGTAGGCTTCGATGTTGCGGAAGCCGCCGGAGGTCTCGCTGCCGAAGGTGACGCCGGCCGCGCCGTCGCGCACGATGGAGTCTCGGATAATGACGTCTTCCGTGCTGCGGTTGACGCGCTGGCCGTCGGAATCGCGGCCGGCCTTCAGGCAAAGCGCGTCGTCGTTGACGGCGATGTCGGCGTGCTGCACCAGCACTTTCTTCGACGAGTCGATGTCGATGCCGTCGGTCGACGGTCCGCGACCGCCTTCGTTGTTGCGGATAATGACGCCGTCGACGGTGATGTCGGTCGAGTAGCAGATGTGCAGCGTCCAGAAGCCGGAGCGGCGCAGCAGCAGGCCGCCGCCGACCTTGACGTGCGACGAGTTGAACACCTGGATCAGGCGCGGACGCGGGGCGTCGTAGTCGGATGCCCAGCGCAGGCCGCGCGGTTCGTAGCTTTTGCGCAGGGTCCAGTAGCTGTCCCAGAAGATTTTACCGTCGCCGTCGATAGTGCCTTCGCCGGTGATGGCGGCGTTCTTCCGCTCGTAGACGTTGATCAGCGCGGCGGGCCAGCGCATCTCAATGCCGGCGATCCGGGTCGGCATGACGGGGTAGTCTTCAATCCTCTGGGAGCCGAGGATGGTGACGCCTTTGTCCACTTGCAGCGTGACGCCGGTTTTGACGAACAACGATCCGCTCAGGTAGGTGCCGGGGCTGAGCACCACCGTGCCGCCGTCCTTGGCCGCCGCGTCGATGGCGGTTTGGATGGCTTTGGTGTTGAGCGTGGTGCTGTCGCCTTTGGCGCCGTAGTCGTTGGCGTTGTAGGTCTTGGCGCCGGCCGTCGCGGCGCACATCAACAGCAGCGCGGTAAAGACTAGTCGTATGCCGTTCATGGTTGGCTTTCTGGTTGGGTCAGCAGTCGCACGGGGCCGAGGATGCCGGATGGCTGCGGCACGATCAGGTGTGTGTCCTGCGGGACGAAGCGTTGGCCGTAGCGGGCGGAGAGCAGCCGGTAGTCGGGACGCTCCTGCCCCGCCAGCGCGTTCAGCGACAGGTTGGCGACTTTGATGTCGATCTTGTTGGCGCCCGCTTGCAGTTGGCTCGTGATGTCCAGTTCATACGGCGGGTGCCAGATGGCGCCGGCGCGTTGGCCGTTGACGTAGACTTCGGCCGCTTCGCGGATCGGGCTTTCCAGCATGGCGCGCATGCCGCTTGGGACTTTTGGTGTGGTGTCCAGCGGTGTGCCGGGGCCGAAGTCCAGGCGGATCGTCTGGCCTTGCAGCTGGGCGGCGGTCAGGGCGATGTCTTTGCTGTACGTGGCGACGCCTGAGAAAAAGCGTTTGGCAGGATCGTCGGTCCATGAGCGCAGTGTCGGCATGGCCTGCGCCTCGCCCGCGCCGGCGAAGCGCACCTGCCAGTCGCGGCTTAGGTCCGCAAGGACGGCGGCCTGCCGCGCGCCGGCGAGCGGCGTGGCTCCGGCGGCGACGCTGGTTGGCGGCATGGCGCCGGTTGCGACGCTCGGCAGCGGTGTGGCTCCGGCGGCGACGCTGGGCTGCGGCGTGGCTCCGGCTGCGACGCTCGGCAGCGGCGTGGCTCCGGCGGCGACGCTGGTTGGCGGCATGGCGCCGGTTGCGACGCTCGGCAGCGGCGTGGCTCCGGCGGCGACGCTGGGCTGCGGCCTGGCTCCAACGGCAACGCTGGGCAGCGGCATGGCTCCGGCGGCAACGCTGGTTGACGGCATGGCGCCGGTTGCGACGCTCGGCAGCGGCGCGGCTCCAGCGACGACGCTGGGCAGCGGCGTGGCTCCGGCGGCGACGCTGGGCTGCGGCGTGGCTCCGGCGACGATGCTACTGGGCGGCGCGGCTCTGGCAGCGGCGACAGGGGGCGCGGGCGGCGCGCTGTCGGTGAGCACCAGGACGCGCGACTCGTACGGTGCCAGCGTCAAATCCAGCGCGGGGCGGACGGTTGCGGCGCTGGTCTTGCCGGTGTACGGGTTCCACCACGCGGCGACTTTGCGCGGCGCGCGCAGCGTGGCACTGGTACGCACGTCGCGGTTGCTGGTGTTGGCGATGAAGTAGATATCGCCATCGGCCAACTTGCGATGGATGAACCCGACGTCCGCCGCCTGCGCCGCGACCTTGATGTCCGGCTGAAGCGCCTTGCCCAGCGCCGCGCCAACGCCGGCATCATCCGCGACCAGCTGCACGCCCGCCTTGCCAAGCAGGCCTTTGGAAGCCGCAACCACCTGCGCTGAAATCCGCTGCGCCTCTGCGAACCCCGGCGCCATCGAAGGCATCGCGCCAACCGCGATGATCTTGCCCCCGCCGCGCACGTAGTCGGCCAGCTTGGCCAGCACCGCCGGCGACAAGCGCGTCACGTGCGGCATGACCAGCACCGGATGCGTGATTCCGAGCGCCAGGATCGATTCCGCATCGACGTAATCCAGATTGTGGCCCGCGTCCAATATCTGCTCGGTGAGCTGCGGCGTGACGTAGTGATGCATCTCCGCCGACAACGATACTTTGCCCGGCACTGCCGCCGCATAGACGTCGTCGTTGGGCAGCAACACCGCGACATCGTTGGCCGGCCTGCCCTGACGCAGCAGGTAGCTGGTGCGGCTCAGATACGCGTTCACGTCGGGCATGACGTTCCACCATGGCTGGTGGTTGTTGAACACTGCGGCGGCATAAAAGGCGTAACCCGGCTCCGGCAAGCCCGGCGGCGTGTATGGCCAGCCGTGGCCGATGAATTGATTCACTCCTTGTAGCAGCATGCGGTCCGCTTCGGCCTTCATGTCCAGCGGCGTGGCGCTGAAGGCCGGCGAATGCAGCCAGGTCCAGGTCTCGGCCGAAATCACCGGACGGTCGTACAGGTGCCCGGCCGATGTGGCCAGCCGCGTGAACGAGAAGCTGCGAAATTGCGGACCTTCGCCCTCCGGCAGCGCGACCAGGCGGTTGCTTGACATCGAAACCGCCGGTTCGCCATAGGTTTGGGAGCGGAACCGGGTGTTGTGCGCGCGCGCCCAGTCGTTGACTGGGGTGAGATAGCGTTCGTTGACCAGCTCCGTTTGGGTTTGCACCCAGTCGTGGCGCAGCGCGGCGGCTTTGTCGCCCTGGCCGCTGTAGATCAGCGGCAGGTGCGGTTTAAGGTCGTAGCCGCGCCGGCGCTGGAATTCGCCGAGGAAGTCGTCGGTCCAGTCGGTGCCGTAGACTTCCAGGCTATCCGAGAAAACGGCGTATGGCGGTTGGTCGCCAAAGGCTTTCAACAGCGGCTCGGCGATGGTGTTGAGGTGGTGGTCGATGGCCTTGCGGCTCAGGTGATCGAGCACGAAGCCTTCGGCGCCTAGCGCGGCGCGCTTGACCTGCTGGCCAGTGCGGCTGGCGATATAGAACGCGACCACACGCGGCTCGTTCGACGCCGTCACGGCAATACGTCCTGGCCCGACGCCGCCGGGGCCCGGCGGGATTGCCGGGGCGAGTTTGGTGGCGTCGTATTGTTGGGATGTGCCTGGGCCGATGAAGGTTGCCAGCAGGGTTTCGCCGCTCATGATGGCGGGCAGCGCGGCCGCCGTGGCGCCGGGCGCCAGTTCAGCCACCGCCAGGCGCAGGCGGCCGGCGGATTCGGTGACCGGGACATGGGGGCCGCCGTAAGGCCAGCCGCTGGCCAGCGTCATGTCGACACGCATGCCTTCCGCCCTCGCCTTGCGGTTGACGAAACTGACCGCATCGAGAAATTCCGTCGACAGGTAAGGCAAGTTCTTGATGCCGCGTGCCGGGTCGTCCAGCTCCATCGGGTAGACCGGCTGGATCTCGACGCCGCCGAAGCCGCCCGCCTTCATCGCCAGCAGTTCGCGCTCCAGTTGCGGCTTGACCACCGCCGGACCGAACCACCACCAGCGCACCATTGGACGCGCGTCGTCCGGCGGCGCAGCCAGATGGGCGGCGACATCGGCGATACGGTTCGAAACTATCGGCGTGGCGGCGGTCTGCGCGGCGGGCGAGCCGGCGACGCCGATGAGCAGCGCGGCGGCCAGCGTGACGCCCACGACAGGCGTCATCGAGCCGCGCGGCTTGCGCTGGCTCTTCGTGACTGCGGCCACGGCTTAGACGATGCCGCTGCTGCTGGCGCCCGCCTTGGCCGGACGCGCCTCCGCCGCCTGCGCGCGGTAGCCGCTGGCGCGGTAGCACGCCACCGGATCGATGGCGCCGCCCGAGCGGAAGCGCGCCATCGCCAGAATCGCACTGACATCGGTACGGTACGCATGCTTGAGCGCCTGCGCCGACTCCAGCGCATCGTTGGCTTCCTGATGCGCACGCAACGCCGCGCGATCCACCAGATTCGCCTGCACGAACGCGCGCTGCACTTCCACCGCGCTGTTCATCAAACTCTCGATCGGATCGGTGACGTTGTGCGACTGATCCAGCATATAAGCCGGCTTGAACGCAGCGCCCTCGCGCGACGCCGCATCGGCCAGCTCGTTAAACACCAGGAACAGCTGGAACGGATTGATGCTGCCTGAATCCAGGTCATCGTCGCCGTACTTGCTGTCGTTGAAGTGGAAACCACCGAGCTTGCCGAACTGCGCCAGCCGCGCCACGATCATCTCGATATTGGTATTCGGCGCATGATGGCCCAGATCGACCAGGCATTTCGCCTTGTCGCCCAGCGTTTGAGCGCAGGCGAAGCTGGTGCCCCAATCGGCGATGGTGGTCGCGTAGAACGCCGGCTCGAACAGCTTGTGCTCGATGAACATCAGCCAATCCGCCGGCAGCGCCGCGTAGATGCCGCGCGCGCTGTCGAGATAGCGCTCCAGCGCACCCCGCAGATTGTGCTGGCCGGGGAAATTCGCGCCGTCGCCGACCCACACCGTCAGCGCCTTCGAACCCAGCGCCTGGCCCAACTCGATACATTCGATATTGTGCGCCACGGCCTGCGCGCGCGTAGCCGCGTTCTGCGACGTCAGGCTGCCGTACTTGTAGCTGTGCGCCTGGTCCTGCTGATCCTGGAAGGTATTCGAGTTGACCGCGTCGAAGTACAGGCCATGGCTCTCCGCCTGTTGACGCAGGGCCGCCGGATCGGTGGTCTTATCCCACGGGAAGTGCAGCGACACGCCCGGCGTGGCGCGGGTCAGCTGATGAATGACCGCGCAGTCGTCCAGCTTTTCAAACACGTTGCGCGGTTCGCCACGGCCGGGGAAGCGCGCGAAGCGCGTGCCGCCGGTGCCGACGCCCCAGCTGGGCAAGGCCACCGCGAAGGTCTGCGCCTGCGCGGTCAGTTTTTCGATGTCCACGCCGCGCCGCTGCAGCATGCCGCCCAGCGCCGCGTAGTCCGCTTCCAGATTCGCCGTCAGGCCGGCGTTGTGCTCGGCCACACGGCCGTTGTCGATAATGGTACTCATGTGATGTCTCCGTCTTTATATTTTTGTGTCACTCAGTTTTGAACTCAGCGAGTGAACGCGCCGGCATTTCCTGCATCGACGTTCAGGATATTACCAGTGCTCTTGGCCGATTTGTCGCTGGCGAGGAAGTAGACCGCTTCGGCGATATCCTCCGGCAGAACGCTCAGCTTCAGCATGCTGCGCTCGCGGTAGAACGCCTCGACGTCGTCGGCTTCGATTTTATTCGACTGCGCCCGCTCCTGCTTCCACTTGCCGTCCCAGATGCGCGAACCGCGTATCACCGCATCCGGATTGACGACGTTGACGCGGATGCCGTGCGGCGCGCCTTCCAGCGCGATGCAGCGCGCCAGATGGATCTCGGCCGCCTTGGCGGTGCAGTACGCCGACGCGCCGGCCGACGCGACCAAGCCGTTCTTGCTGGCGACGAACACCATGCTGCCGCCCAGCTTTTGCTGCTTCATGATGCGGAAGGCGGCGCGGCTGGCGAGGAAATAGCCGGTGACCAGGATGGCCTGGTTGCGTTCCCAGATCTCCAGCGTGGTGTCTTCCAGCGGCGCCGACGAGGCGATGCCCGCGTTGGACACCAGCAGGTCGACGCCGCCGAAGCGCAGCGATGCGGCGGCCAGCACCGCGTCCACCGCCTCCTCACTGGTGATATTCGCGACCACGCTGCCGACGCTGTCCTTGCCCGCGCCCTTGACCAGATCCTTGTGCGCCTGCTCCAGCGCTTCCGGATCGATATCGGTCAACATGACGCACGCGCCCTCTTGCAACAGCTGTTTCGCGACTGCCTGTCCGATGCCCCCAGCGCCGCCGGTCACCAGCGCGATGCGGCCCGCCAGGCTTTTCGGCTTCGGCATGCGCTGCAGTTTCGCTTCCTCCAGCAACCAGTATTCGATGTCGAACGCTTCCTGTTCCGGCAGGCCGACGTAGGTGTCGACGCCGTTCGCGCCGCGCATCACATTGATGGCGTTGACATAGAACTCGCCGGCGATGCGCGCGGTAGCCTTGTCCTTGGCGAAGGACAGCATGCCCACGCCGGGAATCAGATAGATGATCGGATTGGCGTCGCGCACCGCCGGGCTGTTATCGCGCTTGCAGCGCTCGTAGTAGGCGACGTAGCCGGCACGATATTCGTCCAGCGCCTGATCCAGGCCGGCGACCAGCTTCTCGAAGTCCGGCTTGAGCGGATCGAAGTCGATCACGAAGGGACGGATCTTGGTGCGCAGGAAGTGGTCCGGGCACGACGTGCCCAGGGCCGCCAGCGGCTGCAGGTCGCGGCTGCAAACGAATTCCAGCACGGCGGCGCTGTCGTCGAAGTGACCGAGCTTGTATTCGTCGCGGCTGATCTTGCCGCGCAACAGAGGCATCAGCTTCGCCGCCAGCGCGCTGCGCTCGTTCGCCGGCAGCGGCTCGATCGCTTGACCGCCGAACGAAGGCTGCTTCGAGTTCGCGGCCAGCCATTCCTCGGCGCGCTTGATGATGGCCAGCGTGGTCTCGTAGCAGGACTTGGCGGTATCACCCCAGGTGAACAGGCCATGGCCTTCGAGGATAATGCCCTTCAGTTCCGGCTGCGCCTTCGATACGGCTTCCAGCTTCAGCCCGAGGTCATAGCCGGGACGCTGCCACGGCAGCCAACCCAGCTCGCCTTCGAATATTTTCTGCGTCAGCGCCTTGCTGCCGGCGCAGGCGGCGATGGCGATCACCGCGTCCGGGTGCATGTGGTCGACGTGCTTGCGGTCGATGTAGGCGTGCAGCGGCGTGTCGATGCTGGCGGCGCGCGGGTTCAGGTTGAAGGTGCAGTGTGGCAGATACGCCACCATCTCATCCTCCAGTGCCAGGCCGCGATAGCGCGCCTTGAGCGCGTTCAGCTTGTCCATGTACAGCGTCGAGAAGCCATCGAGCTTGATGCTGCCAAGGTCGCCGCCGGAGCCTTTGACCCACAACACCTCGACCTGTTCGCCGTTCAGCGGATCGGCCATCATGACCTTGGCGGAGGTATTGCCGCCGCCGAAATTGGTGATGCGCAGGTCCGATCCAAGCAGGTTCGAACGATACAGGAGCAGCTCAGGCTCGCTCATCGCGGCCGCTGCGGCATCGTCCCACAAAGAACTGATCGGTGATAACTGCTGGGGTACTTTCATTGCTGATCTCCGTTGTTAGATATTCTTTTTTGCCATGGGTGGCAACTGCTTTCAGTAGAAATCAGGCGGCGATGGGTGTCAATGCGGAAGCGATCAACATGATGACCAAGGTTTAAATAATCATGCCAGTGATTGAAACTTGACTGGTATGCCAAATCGATATGGAAACAATCAAATAATTGATCGCACAATGATTGACTGACCTTTTTGAAGTGTTTAGTCTTTATCGTTAATAAAGTGACACACCGGATCGGTCCCTAGGCAAAAACCAAGGCAGCGACGGTAGTAGTTACAAAATAAAGGAGACAAATATGGTAAATCACAAGCGCCGTAAACGTTTGCTGAAGCTGCTCGCCGAACATAATACGGCCAGCGTGCCGCAATTGGTCGACTGGCTCAGCGCCTCGCCCGCCACCGTGCGGCGCGACATCAGCTGGCTCGCCGCCCGCAGCCTGCTCACCCGCACCCGTGGCGGGGCCGCCAACCTGGAACAGAAAAAACGCGGCTTCACGCTCACCAGCGAGACCTTCCAGCACAATATCCAGTGCTACGCCGAGCGCAAACGCGCCATCGCGCGCCATGCCGCCGGCATGTGCAATGATGGCGAAACGATCATCATCAACGGCGGCACCACCACCTTCATGATGGCCGAGTTCCTGGTCGACCAGCATCTCAAGATCCTGACCAATTCCTTCCTGATGGCCGAGCGCCTGCTGGTGTCGAGCGAGAACGAGATCATCGTCCCCGGCGGCAAAGTCTATCGCGAGCAGAACGTGATCCTCAGCCCCTTCGACAACGACATCACCCAGCACCACTACGCCGCCAAGATGTTCATGAGCGTTTACGGCCTGTCGCTGCTTGGCCTGATGGAGGCCGACCCGCTGCTGATCCAGGCCGAGAAGCGCCTGATCTCGCAGGCCGAGGAACTGATCGTGCTGGCCGACAGCTCCAAGTTCGCCAAGAAGGCGGGCCTGATCCTGTGCGGCTTGAACCGCGTGGCGACCGTGATCACCGATACCTACGCCTCCGATTCGGCGGTGCAGCTGCTGGAGCAATCCGGCGTACGGGTGGTGACGGTGGAACCGGAAGCGCTGCCGCAGCAGTTGACGCCGTCGGCGTTCTCGGCGCCGTTCGACTACCAGACCGCGGCGATGTACCAGTCGGAGGCCGCCCATTGAAGCTCAGGAAGATCGTATTGGCGGCCGTTGCCGCCGGCCTGCTCGCGACCGTCGTCGGCTGCAAAGAGAAGGAGCCTGAAAAGATCCGCATCGCCATGGTGGTGAAAAACCTCGGCAACGGCTTCTTCGACGCCGCCCACACCGGCGCGATGGACGCGGCGCGCGAGCTGAAGGACGTCGAAATCATCTACACCGGCCCCACCACGCCCAGCGCGGAAGGCCAGATCGAGATCATCAACTCGCTGATCAGCCAGAAGGTCAACGCCATCGTCATCTCGGCCAACGACCCGAACGCGCTGGTGCCGATCGCGAAGAAGGCGATGGCGCGCGGCATCAAGGTGATCTCGTTCGACAGCGGCCTGGCCAAGGAAGGCCGCTTGATGCAGCTGAATCCCTCCAACGCCGACTTGATCGGCTTGAAGCAGATCCAGATGGCGTCCGACGCCATCGGCGGCAAGGGCGAGATCGCGATCCTGTCGGCGTCGGCGCAGGCAACCAACCAGAATATCTGGATCGGCGTGATGAAGACCGTACTGGCCAAGCCGGAATTCAGCAATATGAAGCTGGTCGCCACGGTGTACGGCGACGACCAGTCGGACAAGAGCTACCGCGAAGCCATCGGCCTGTTGCGCAGCAATCCCAACCTGAAGGCGATCATCGCTCCGACCACGGTCGGCATCAACGCGGCCAGCAAGGCGGTGGTGGACGAGCACCTGGTCGGCAAGGTGTTCGTCACCGGCCTGGGACTGCCGTCCGAGATGGCCGGCCACGTCAAGAGCGGCGCGGTGCGCGAATTCGCGATCTGGAATCCGATCGACCTCGGTTACGCGGCGACCTATGCGGCGTATGACTTCGTCAAGGGCCAGTCTACCGCCAAACCGGGTGGCAGCGTCGCTGCGGGCCGCATGGGCAGCATCGCACTCGACGCCAATGGCGAGGGTGCGATGGCGCCGCCGTTCACTTACGACAAAGGGAACGTCGACAAGTTCTCCAAGATTTTCTGAGCCGGGGACTTATGCATAACAATACCAACCCGGTGCTGCAGCTGACCGGGATCTGCAAGCGCTTCGCCGGCATCGTCGCATTGAACAATGTGGCGCTGTCGGTGCGCGCGGGTGAAGTGATGGCGCTGATCGGCGAGAACGGCGCGGGCAAGTCGACGCTGGTCAAAACGCTGACCGGCATTTACCAGCCGGACCAGGGTTCCATCGAACTGGCCGGCCAGCCGGTGGTCTTCGCCAACGCGCAGGATGCGATGCGCGCAGGGATCACCGCCGTGCACCAGGAGACCGTGATGTTCGACGAGTTGACGGTGGCGGAGAATATCTACGTCGGCCGGCATCCATCCAAGGGCGCGCGCATCGATTGGGCACGCATAGAAGCGGAGGCGGAAAAGCTGTTCGCGCGGCTGGAGGTGACGCTGCCGGTGCGGGCGCGGGTCAAGGACCTGAGCGTGGCGCAGCGCCATTTCGTCGAGATCGCGCGGGCGCTGTCGCAGGACGCGAGGGTGGTGATCCTCGATGAGCCGACGGCCTCGCTGTCGCAGCGCGAGATTCATGAGCTGTACCGCATCATCGGCCAGCTGCGCGCGGCCGGCACGGCGATCATTTTCATTTCGCATAAATTCGACGAGATCTTCACGGTCGCGGACCGCTATACGGTGCTGCGCGACGGCCAGTTCATCGCCGAGGGCCGGATGGCCGATATCACCGAGCCGGAACTGGTGTCGCTGATGGTCGGCCGCACCGTCAAGCAGGCCTACCCCAAGGCCGACGTGACGCCGGGCGAAGTGCTGCTGGAGGTTAGCGGCTACAACCACCCGACGGAATTCAGCGATGTCAGCTTCACGCTGCGCCAGGGCGAGATACTGGGCTTCTATGGCCTGGTCGGCGCCGGGCGTTCGGAAGTGATGCAGGCGCTGTTCGGGCTCAGCTCCAGCGCCAACGGCACCATCAAGTTGGGCGGCAAGGAGATCATCATCTCGTCGCCGGCCGGCGCGATCCGCCAGGGCATCGCTTACGTGCCGGAAGACCGCCAGCACCAGGGCGCGCACCTGTCGCTGCCGATCATGCACAACATCACGCTGCCGGTACTGTCGCGGGTCGGCTTCTTCCTGCGCGGACGGCGCGCGCAGGAGCAGGCCATCGCGCGCCACTACGCGGAGCAACTGGAACTCAAGGCGACCCATCTGATGCAGAACGTGTCCGAACTCTCGGGCGGCAACCAGCAGAAGGTGGTGCTGGGCAAATGGCTGGCGACCAATCCCAAAGTAATCATTCTCGATGAGCCGACCAAGGGCATCGACATCGGCTCCAAGGCCGCCGTGCACCGCTTCATCGGCGAGCTGGTGGCCAAGGGCTTGTCGGTGATACTGGTCTCGTCCGAGCTGCCGGAGGTGATGGGCCTGGCCGATCGCATCGTCGTGATGCATCAGGGCCGCATCGAACATATCTACGACCGCGCCGACGCGACGCCGGAAAATATCGTCGCCGCCGCATCGGGCAGCGCGCCGCTGCTGGAGGAAGCCGCATGAAAGCACTGCTGAAATTGCGCGAGACGCAGCTGGCCTTGTGCACCGTGGCGCTGATCCTGCTGGTCGGCATGCGCGCGCCGGTGTTCGTCAGCGGCGCCAGCCTCGGCAACCTGCTCACCGACAGCACGCTGCTGATCATGCTGGCGTTGGCGCAGATGCTGGTGATCCTGACGCGCGGCGTCGACCTGTCGATGGCGTCCAGCCTGGCGCTGGCGGGTATGATGTCGGCGCTGCTGGCGTCGCGCTTCCCCGCCCTGCCGCTGATCGTCGTGATGCTGGCGGCGATGTCGATCGGACTGGTGCTGGGGCTGATCAACGGCTACCTGATCGGCTGCCTGGAACTGCCGCCCATCGTCGTCACGCTGGGCACCATGAGCGTGTATCGCGGGTTGGTGTTCGTGCTGTCCGGCGGCGCCTGGGTATCGTCGCACCAGATGCCGGCGGAGTTTGTCGCGTTCCCGTTGGCCCGGCTGCTGGGCGTCACGCATCTGGTGTGGATCGCCGGCGCGGCGGTGCTGGGGGCCTGGTATCTGGCGCGGCACACGCGCTTCGGCCGCGACCTGTACGCGATCGGCAACGAGCCGGCGTCGGCGCGCTACGTCGGCATCCCGATCGCCCGGCGGCTGCTGTGGACCTACGGCCTGGCCGGCGCGGTGTCCGGCTTGTGCGGCTACCTGTGGGTGGCGCGTTATGCGGTGGCCTACACCGAAATCGCCTACGGCTTTGAATTCACCGTGATCGCGGCCTGCGTCATCGGCGGCATCAGCATCGCCGGCGGCAGCGGCAGCGTGGCCGGCGCTGTATTGGGCGGCTTGTTCCTCGCCGTGATCGGCAACGCGCTGCCGGTGGTGAAGGTTTCGCCGTTCTGGCAAAGCGCGCTGACCGGGCTCGTGATCCTGACGGCGGTGATGATCAACGCCCGCAGCGGCAAGCAAAGCGGCCGGCAGATCCTGCCGCTGCACCTGAATAAAACATCCCGGAGCGCTGTTTGAATATGAGTACCATAATGTCCATCGAATCCGCACCGGCTTCACGCTACGTCATCGCCGACAAGCCGGGCTTTCGCGTCGTTGCGGCGCTCGGCCGCTGGGAAAGCCTGCTGGCCTTGTTGTTGCTGGCGGCGTTCGTCGCTAACAGCATCCTGCTGCCGACTTTCCTCGATCTCGACAACCTGGCCGACGGCACCTTCAACTTCAGCGAGAAGGCCTTGATAGCGCTGCCGATGGCGTTGCTGATCATTTGCCGCGAGATCGATATCTCGGTGTCCGGCATCCTGGCCTTGTCGTCGGTGGCGATCGGGCTGGCCAACGTCAACGGCATGCCGCCGGAGACGCTGCTGCCGATCGCACTGGCCACCGGCACGCTGTGCGGCTGCCTGAACGGCATCATGGTGACGCAATTCGGCTTGCCATCCATCGTGGTCACCATCGGTACGGTGTCGCTGTTCCGCGGCCTGGCCAGCGTGGTGCTGGGCGATCAGGCGTTCACCGGCTATCCGCAGCTGATGGCCGATTGGGGCCAGGGTTACTTCTTCGGCTTCGTCCCGCGCGAGTTCGTGGTGTTGCTGGCTTTTGCGGCGCTGTTCGCGGTGGTGCTGCACATGACGCGCGTCGGCCGGCGCATCTACGCCATCGGTAACAACCCGGTGGCGGCGCGGTTCTCGGGCATCCACGTGTCGCGCTACCGCATGATGCTGTTCATGCTGACCGGGGCCATGGCCGGCCTGGCCGGCTATCTGCTGACGGGCCGCATCGGCAGCACGCGGCCGAATATCGCGATGGGCTGGGAGCTGGAGGTGATCACCATGGTGATCCTCGGCGGCGTCAGCATCGCGGGCGGCGCGGGAACCATCGGCGGCGTGATGCTGGCGGTGCTGACGCTGGGGACCGTGACGTATGGCCTATCGCTGGCGAACATCCCAGGCATTTACATGACCATCGTGGTCGGCATCCTGCTGCTGGCGACAATCGCCCTGCCTCGCCTGCTGCGGGGCCGAAAGACTACGAAATGAGCATGCCGCAAGACGCAACCATCGTGCTCGACATCGGCAAGACCAACGTCAAGCTGGTGCTGGTCGATGCGGTCGGCGCGGTGCTGGCGGAGCGGCGCAGTCCGAACGAGATTCTGGACGATGGCCTGTATCCGCATCACGATACGGAGCGGATCTGGGACTGGATGCTGACGGCCATGAAGGAGTTCGCCGGCATGGCGCAGGTTGGCGCCATCGTGCCGGTCACGCATGGCGCCACCGCCGCGCTGGTCGATGACGATGGGCTGGTGCTGCCGGTGCTGGATTACGAGTATGAGTTGCCGGCGTCGCAGCAGGCGCATTATGCGGTGCAGCGGCCGCCCTACTCGGCGACTTATTCGCCGCAGTTGCCGGCGGGGTTGAACCTCGGCCGGCAGTTGGCCTGGCAGGCGCAGGCTTTTCCCAAGCAGTTCCGGCGCGCGCGGCATATCCTGATGTATCCGCAGTATTGGGCCTGGCGTCTGTCCGGCATCGCCGCCGGCGAGGTGACGTCGCTGGGCTGTCATACGGATTTGTGGCAGCCGTCGCGCCAGCAGTATTCGTCGCTGGTGGAGCGGATGGGATGGAGCCGGCTGTTTCCGGCGCTGCGGCCGGCATGGGCGCCGCTCAATGTGCTCAATCCGGAATTGGCGCAGTTGACCGGGCTGCCGGCGGATTGCCGGGTGCTGTGCGGCATCCACGACAGCAACGCCTCGCTGCTGCGGCACCTCGGCGCAGGCGCGGACGCGGCGTCGCCGGCGGTGCTGTCGACCGGCACCTGGGTGATCGCCGCAGCGCCGGGCATGCCGCTCGACGGCTTGCGCGAACAGGCGGACATGCTGGCCAACAGTAATGCGCTGGGCCAGGCGGTGGCTTGCATGCGCTTCATGGGCGGGCGCGAGTTCGCCGAACTGGCCGGCGCCGATGCACAGCCTTGCGGGATCGAGGATTTGCAAACGCTGATCGAGCAAAAGACGATGGCGCTGCCCTGCTTCTCCAACGCGGGCGGGCCGTTCGCGGGGCGGGCCGGTGCGGTGGTCGGCCCGGCGCCCGGCGGAGGGCTGCAACGGTATGCCCTGGCGACCTTGTACTGCGTTTTGATGAGCGACTACTGCCTGTCGGCGCTGGGGGTGTCGTCGGCCGTGGTGGTCGAGGGCAGCTTCACCGGTAATCCGTGGTTCGCGCCGCTGCTGGCGGCGTTGCGTCCGCAGCAGCAGATCGGCAGCACCGACGACGCCAGCGGCACCACTTGCGGCGCCTGGATGCTGCACCATTGGGGCCGCGCCCCGGCGGCACGCGGCAAGACGGCCGAGCCGCTGCAACTCGCGGGTCTCGCGGAATACCGCCAGCGTTGGCTGGATGCGCTGTAGGCGCTCCGGCGCGGTCAGATACGCAACGATGCCTCGAAGTGGGCGATCAGGCTTTGCACCTTCGGCGCGTGTTGCCTGCTACGCTGCCATACGATATGCAACGGCAGCCCCTGCGTCGCCAGACCCGGAAGTATCTGTATCAGACTGCCTTCCCGGATCTGCCGCTCCACCAGCCAGGTCGCCAGCTGCGCCACGCCCAGCCCCGCCTCCACGGCGGCGACTTGCGCCTCGGCCTGGCCAAGTACGATACGGCCTTCCACGTGCTGGCGCGCCAGTGGCGCATGGCCGTCCTTGATCAACCATGGGCTGGTGCTGCCGTCGGCCCGTCCGTAGAGGATGGCAGCGTGCTTCAACAGCGCCTTCAATGACTTGGGCCGGCCATGCGTCGCCAGATAATCAGGAGATGCGCAGAAGATCAGCTCCTCGTGCCCGAGGTATTTGTAGTCCACCGATGCCGGCCAGGTATCGGCGCCGCCTATCCTGACCACGACGTCCAATCCATCCTCCACCAGATCGACAAACCGGTCGGTGAACGATATGTGCGGCATGACCTGCTTGTGCTGCTCGGCGAACGCCAGCAGCGCCGGCAGCGCGCGCATGCGGCCGTAGGTCGCGGGCAGATCGACCCGAAGCCGGCCCGAGGGAACCGGCAGCTCCGCCGCCAGCGCGCGCTCCGCAACTTCCAGCTCCTCCAGCACGCGCACGCAGACTTTATGGAAGGCGTCGCCGGCGTCGGTCATTTCCAGACGCCGCGTGGTGCGGTCGAACAGCTGCTTCTCCAGCCTTTCCTCCAGGCGCGCGATCGCTTTTCCGACCGCCGAATTGGTGAGGTTGAGCCGCTCGGCGGCGGCCGTGAAACTGCCCGCATCCGCCACAGCGACGAAAGTCTCCAATCCCTTCAAACGCTCGCTCATGGCCGGCTTTCTGGAATAATTTTCCGCAATGATCTGGAAATCTTATCCAACATAAGAAATTCCATCCCTTATATGATGGCTGATTTTTCGGGTCAGCACAATGTCCACCATCATTCTCGCCATCGCGGCGTTCGTCATCGTCACCACGGAGTTTCTGATCGTCGGCTTGCTGCCGGCGCTGGCGCGCGATCTCTCCGTACCGATCGCCACCGCCGGCCAGCTGGTGACCCTGTTCGCCGTGGTGGTCATGCTGTTCGGTCCCGTCCTGACCGCGTGGCTCGCCAACGTCGACCGCAAACGGCTGTTCGTCGCCATCCTGATGCTGTTCGCGGCGTCCAACGCGGTGGCGGCTGCGGCATCGAACTTCTGGATACTTGCGCTGGCGCGATTGGTGCCGGCCCTGGCGCTGCCGGTGTTCTGGGGTACAGCCAGCGAAACCGCCGCCGATATCGCCGGGCCGGGCAAGAGCGGCCGCGCCGTCTCCACCGTTTATCTCGGCATTTCCGCCGCCATGCTGTTCGGTATTCCGCTTGGCACGCTGGCATCCGATGCCATCGGCTGGCGCGGCGCCTTCGCCCTGCTGGCGGCGCTGTCGATGGTGACCGCGATCCTGATCTACTTCGTCATGCCGGCGGTGCGGCCGTCCAAGCCTGTAGCGATGCGCGAGCAGGCCCGCATACTCAAGAGGCCTATCTTCCTGGCCAACGTGGCGCTGTCGGTGCTGGTGTTCACCGCCATGTTCACCGGCTATACCTATCTGGCGGAGATGCTGGAGAAATCGGCCGGCATCGCGCCGGCGCTGGTGGGCTGGTGGCTGATGGGCTTCGGCGCCGTCGGCCTGGCCGGCAATTGGCTCGGCGGCCGCTGGGTCGACCACAAGCCGCTCGCCACCACAGCCCTGTTCTGCGCGGTGCTGGCCGTGGGGATGGCGGCGACCATGGCGCTGGCCGGCTCGATGTGGTTCGCCGTCGCGTTGGCTGTCTGGGGCATCGCCAACACCGCGCTGTATCCGGTATGTCAGATCCGTGTGATGAAGGCGGCTTCCGAGGCGCAGGCGCTGGCCGGCACGATCAACGTCTCCGCCGCCAACGGCGGCATCGCGCTCGGCGCGGTGATCGGTGGCCTCAGCATCTCGGCCTGGGGCGCCGGGAATATCGGCTATGTGTCCGGCGCCATCGCGGTGCTTGCGCTCCTGGCGGCGCCGTTGGTGGCGGGCTTGTCGCGTCAGTCCGCGACCGGTACACCGAAGTCCGGCGTGCCGTCCGCGCGCCAGCGCAGCGCCTGAGCGCGCGTGTGCCGGTTCTGGTCCTTGAGCGGATCGCCGACAATGTCGCGGTAATTCCGCGCATGGTAGACCAGGATGTCGGTCTTGCCGTCCGGCGTGGTGGTGAAGGAGTTATGTCCCGGCCCATATTGGCCGTTCGCCGCGCTGCTGGCAAACACCGGCGTGGGCGACTTGCTCCATGATCCGGCGTTCAGCAGATCGCTGCCGACCGGCGCGGTCAGCAGGCCGAGGCAATAGTTGGCGTCCGTGGCGCTGGCCGAATAGGTCATGAACACGCGGCCGTTCCTGACCAGCACCGCGGGCGCCTCGTTCACCTCGTACTTGACCTTCTCCCATGCGTACTCAGGCCGCGACAGCAAGACCGGCGGACCTTTGATCGACAGCGGCGACTCCATCTGCGCCATATAGATATTGGTCGCGTGCGCGGTGGCCTCGGGCGCGCGCTGGGTCCAGACCAGATAGCGCTTGCCATCCAGTGCGAAGGTGGTGGCGTCCAGCGAGAAGGATTCCCAGCCGGTCTTCAGCTGGCCGCGTTCTATCCATTCGCCTTCCAGCGGATTCGGCGAACTGTTTTCCAGCACGTAGAGGCGGATCTCCCAGATCGCGTCGGCTCGGCCGGCGGTAAAGTAGATATACCATTTGCCGTCGATGTAATGCATCTCCGGCGCCCAGATGTGGGCGCCCATCTCGCCGCTGGCATGCTTGCGCCAGGCGACATGCGCGTCGGCCGCGCCCAGGTCGTTGAGCGAGCGCGCGCGGCGCAGTTCGATGCGGTCGTATTCCGGCGCCGTCGCCGTGTAATAGTAATAGCCGTCGCTGTGCAGCGTGACTTGCGGGTCGGCGCGTTGCTTCACCAACGGGTTGTTGAATCGCGGCTCCGCCGCCTGCGCAAACGACAAAGCAGCGGCCATCAAGGCCGCCGCTTTCAGTCCACGCGCACAAAACGCTTGCGCCATGCCCGTCCTTAGTTTTTAACCGATACAGTAAAGAAGTAACGACGTCCGGACCAAGCCACCTCGTTGACGCGGAACAGATCACCCGCATCGGTGGTCTGCGCCTGGTCGGTCAGGTTCTTGCCTTCGATCGAAATCGTGACGTTGTCATTGTAGCGATACTGGAACTTGGCGTCGAGGAAGCCGGTCTTCTCCTGGAAGTTTGGATTGCCCGAGACGTCGTTGGCGCCGGTGTAGAAGCGGTCGCGGTAGTTGTAGGCCAAGCGTGCATTGACTTTGCCCAGGTCGTACCACAGCCCCAGGTTATAGCTATTGCGCGACAGTCCTGGATACGACAGCACCGTCCCGTCCAGCGAGTTGAGACGCTCGTAACCCTTGGCGTACTTGTAGCTCATGCGGGTGTAGTTGGCGTCGCCGCCGAAGCCACTCAGCCAGCCGGGCAGGAAGGTGAACGCGGTACGCGCGGTCAGCTCGATGCCCTTGGTGGTGGCGCCCTGCGCGTTGATCGCCTGGGTCACGTCGAACAACTGACCGTTCTTGAACAGGTCCACGCCCTTGACCAGTTGCTTCTCCAGGATGTAGCTGTCGATCTTCTTGTTGAACAGACCGACGCTGAGCTGGCTGTCCGCGCTTGGGTAGTATTCGAAGCTGAGGTCCGTGTTCGTGGCGCGGAACGGCTTCAGGTTCGGATTGCCGGCGGTGCAGTCATCCTGCCCATCGCCGCCGAACTGCGCCAGGCCGCTGCCCTGGACGCAGGCGGCGCCAGGCACCAGCAGGTCGATGCTCGGCCGCGACATCACCTTCGACAGGCCGTAGCGCACCATGAACTTCTCCGGTGTCACCCAGAACATCGCGTTCAGGCTAGGCAGATAGTCGTGATAGGTATTGTCGACACTGGTGATGGTGGTGCCGATGACACGATCGACAAAGGCCGAGCTGCCCGGCGAGGTGGCCTGGCGGACCGAATACTTGAAGGCGCCGGTGGACTTGTCGCGCGTGCCGGTATAGCGCACGCCGATGTTACCCCACAGCTGATGGCCATACAGGTCGGTGTCCCAGTCCACGCGCGCGTAGCCGGAGCGGATGGTCTCGTCGACCTTGAAGGTCGGGATCTGCGGATACATCTTGCCGTCGCTGCCCGGCGCGTTGTAGACGTTGCCGAAATTGAAGTGCGAGGTGTCGAAGAACTGCGTCGCCTGGCCGTACACGGGCGTCATCCAGCTGGTCGGGATGTTGCTGATCTTGTCGTAGCCGCTGAAGAAGGTGCCGGGCGAGCGGCCGCGCACCGCGTCCACCAGCGCCGCCATCTGCGCCGCGCTGACGTACTTGCCGCCGTAATTGGCGTTCAGGAAGCTGAAGGTATCGGGCGGGCGCGGCGTGGAGCCGGTGTACAGCGGGTCGTAGACGATGGTCTGATTGACGTTGGCCGTGGTGACGTTGACGTCGTCGGCGGTGCTGATCAGGTCCGCGCCGTTGCTGGCCAAATAGCCGCCGCCGTCGTAGCGCTGCGCAGCCGCCTTGCGTCCCTGCACGCCGAACCACACCTTGCTGAAGAACGGCGTGTCGAGGCGATATTTGAAGTCCAGTTTCAGCTGGTCTTCCTTGTTCTTCGCTTCATACGGGCGGTATTGCAGCTGCGCCTGGACGTAGGAGCTGCTCTTCTCCGGATCGTAGGCGGCCGGGAAGTCGAAATGCGGCAGGCCTTGCGAATCCAGCGTTACTTTCAAGCCGGGAGCGTTCTGGGTCAGGATGACGCTGTTGGTTTCGTTGTGATAGGTCGAGCGCGAGGTGCCGCCGAGGCCTTCCACTTCCAGCGCGCCATTCTTGTACGAGAAGCCGGTGGTGGTGTAGTTGGAATCGACCTTCAGCGCGAAGTCGCGCGCCGAGGTGCTGAAAGCGCCCTGCCCGCCCAGGCCTGTCGCGTTCAGGCAGTTGCCGACCGTGTACTGGGTCACGTAATGGTTCTTGACCACCATGCCGGCCGGCGTCACGCCGGTGGGCACGGTGGCGCAGGTGCCGCCGCTCGGCACGCCCGTCGCGCTATAGGTCGGCGCGTTGCCGGCGTTGGCAAGGCGCGTGTCGGCGCCCAGGTCGGTGCCGTAATTGCGGTCGTTCAGGCGCTGGTCCTGACGATTGCCCTGGTAGCTGACGTAGGCTTTCAGCTCGTTGCTGAATTTGTACTGCGCCGTGAGCTCCGCCGACGAACGTTTGTGGTCGCGGGTCCAGATGCCGTAGCGCGAGATACCCGGCGAGTAATCCGACCACTGGCTGGAACACGCGGTTTTTTGCGCGGCCGTCAGCGCGGCGGTGGAGCAGCCGGCGGCCGAGGACACCGCCGCCACCGCAGGATCGGTGCTGACCACGGTCTTGTCGGGCGACATATCCCAGTCGCGCAGAAAGCGCCACGAGGTGTTGCGGGCGTAGTCGTTGCGGGTGAAGACCTTGTCGTAGACGATGTTGGCCATCAGGCCGAGGCGGCCGTCCATGAACTGGTCTGCGATCAGCAGGCTGCCGCGCGGCTGCACGCCGCCACGGCTCGACGCCTGCTCGCCGGCCAGCGTGGTGGCGATGGTGAACTTCTTGAAATCGAGCGGCTTGCGGGTGGTGATCACTACGGTGCCGCCGACGCCGCCCTCGGTCAGGTCGGCGGTGCTGCCCTTGTAGACGTCGATCGACGAGATCAGCTCCGAGGCCAGCTCGCGCAGTTCGGCGCCGCGTCCCGCCGTGCCGTTGGAGGCCAGGATCGACATGCCGTTGACTTCAACGCGGTTCAGATTGGGCTCGACGCCGCGTATCGACACTTGCGTGCCTTCGCCGAAATCGCGCGTCAGCTGCACGCCGGTGATGCGCGACAGCGCCTCGCCCACGTTCTTGTCCGGGAATTGGTTGATGTCTTCGGCCACCAGCGAATCGGAAACGGTGGAGTTGCGGATTTTGCGGTCGATGGCGGAGGCCACCGATTTGCGCGTGCCGACCACGGTGACGACGGTCTCCGGCTTCACATCGTCCGGCGCGCGCTGCGCCGCCGGCGCGGAGCTGGCGGCCTGCTGCGCCATGGCGCCGTTCGCGGCCAGTAAGGATGCGATCGCGGAGGCGACGGCCGCCGCCATGACGCGTCGGCCACTGCGGCCGGATGAGGATTGAGTCAAATGCTTGATCATTGATGGTCTCCCTTGTCTCGGCCTTTGATTGGCCGGTGTTTTATAGTCAGCTTGTGGTCGCATTCTATGTTCGCGCTGCGCGAAAAAAACGCCGTCCGATCAAAGAATCACAATGATGAGCGGCGCCCGCCTACCTCGTTTGAGATCTGGCAGTGCAACATCATTCCGCGTTAGACTGGCACCATGGCCATCTACGACACCTTCAAATCGCGCGCCGCCCAGGCGCTTCCGCAACTGACATCCGCCGAGATCAAGCGCATGCAGCGCTTCGGCGCCATGGCCTGCTTCCGCGACGGCGAGCGGCTGTTCGAGGCCGGACGCACCAGCTTCGGGCTGTACGTCGTGATCAAGGGCGTGATCCGCATCAGCCGCTACGACGGACTGGGTAACACCTCGGTCATCACCGAGCATGTGGCGGGCGAATTCGCCGGCGAGATCAGCCAGTTCTCCGGCGCGCCGTCGCTGGTCAACGGCCACGCGGTCGGCGAGGTCGAGGTGCTGGCGCTGACCACCGAGGCCTTGCGCTCGCTGCTGATGGCCGAGGCGGAACTGGGCGAGCGCATCGTGCGCGCCTTCATCCTGCGCCGGCTGGAACTGATCGAGAGCAAAGCCTGCGGCCTGGTGCTGGTGGCGACGCCGGGCCATCCGCGCATGCATGCGCTGCAGGGCTGGTTGACCAGCAACGGCCATCCGCACAAGGTGCTCGATCCGCGCGCGGACGAACAGGCGCGCGCGCTGTGCGCGCATTACCAGCCGACGGCCGAGGATTGGACGCTGGTGGTGTGCCCGGACGGCTGCGTCAAGAAAAATCCGTCGGTGGTCGAAATCGGCCGCTGCCTCGGCACGCTGCCGGAGATGGAAGACGACAAGCTGTGGGACGTGATCGTGGTCGGCGCCGGGCCGGCCGGCCTGGCGACGGCGGTGTATGCGGCGTCGGAAGGCTTGTCGGTGCTGGCGCTGGAGACGCGCGCCTACGGCGGTCAGGCGGCGGCCAGCGCGCGCATCGAGAACTATCTGGGCTTCCCGACCGGCATATCGGGCGGCGCGCTGGCCGGCCGCGCTTATGTGCAGTCGCAAAAATTCGGCGTCAAGATGGCGATTCCGGCGCCCGCCGGCCGGTTGTTGTGCGATCAGAATCCGCTACAGGTCGAGATGTGTGGCAGCCTGACGCGCCTGCGCGCACGCGCCGTGGTGCTGTCGTGCGGCGCGCGCTATCGCCGGCCGTCGCTGGCCAACCTGAAGCAGTTCGAGGGTAAAGGCGTGTACTACTGGGCCTCGCCGCTGGAGGCCGGCCTGTGCGCCAGCGAGGAAGTGATACTGGTCGGCGGCGGTAATTCGGCCGGCCAGGCGGCGGTGTACCTGGCGAGCCACGCCGCCAAGGTGCATCTGCTGATCCGCAAGGACAGCCTGGCGTCGACCATGTCCAGCTACCTGATCGAACGGATCGCGGCGACGCCGAATATCGAACTGCATACGCAGTCGGAGATCGTGGCGCTGGAGGGCTGCGACGAGGAAGGCCTGCAACAGGTGCGGGTGCGCGACAACCGGGCCGGCACGGAACGCGACTACGACACCTGCCGCGTATTCCTGTTCATCGGCGCCGATCCCAACACCGGATGGCTGGGCGATTGCGGCGTCGAGGTCGACGGCAAGGGGTTCATTCTGACCGGCCTGGATGCGGCGGGCGGCGCGCCAACCACGCGCTCGGGCCTGGAAACCACCGTGCCGGGCGTGTTCGCCATCGGCGACGTGCGCGCGAATTCAACCAAGCGCGTGGCCGCCGCCGTGGGCGAAGGCGCGGCGGTGGTGGCGCAGATCCATGCCTACCTGGCGCGCCGGCCGGTTGTTTAAGATTTTCGACGCAGGCCGTACCAGAGGCAGCACAGTACCGGTACACCCAGCGTAACGGCCGACAGCGCGTCCCACACACCATCGCCTATCAGCGCGGACAGCAGGCCGATGATCGTCAGGATCGCCAGCAGGGTGGGCGCGCCCCACATGCGCAGGAATGGACTCATCGCGCCTCTCCCTCGGTGGCGTAGGCCGGCACGGTGCGGCCGTCCGCTTCGGCTTCGGCGCCCTTCTTCTCGGTCGCCTTGGCCTGGGCGCCGCGCTTCAGCCACAGATACAGGCCGCTGCCCAGCACGAAGATGGTGGCGATATCCAGCATCGCCCACAGGAACTGCAGCCATCCGCCGCCGTAGTCACCGAAGTGCAGCGGCTGCGAAATCAGCAGCGCCTTCAGATACCACGGCAGCTCGCGGCTTTCGGTGATCTCGCTGGTCTGGGCGTCGATCAGCACCGGCTTGTACATGCGCGAGGTCAGCGCCGAATCGCCGTTCATGAAAACGCCGTAATGGTGCGGACTGCTGAACGGCGTGCCCGGGAAGGCGACGAAGGCGACCTTCATGTGCGGTTCGGCGGCGCGGGCGTTGTCGATCGCCTTCTGCATCGATCCCATGACGGTCGGCAGCGGCAGGTTCTTGTACGGCGCGACCATCTCGGCCATCTCGGTGTACTGCCAGTATTTGAGCAGCATGTCGGCCCAGGTGTTGATCATGCCGGTGGCCCCGACCACCAGCGCCCAGGTCAGCGTGACGATGCCGAGCATATTATGCAGGTCCAGCCACTTGACGCGCGGACCGCGCTCGCGCCGCACTTCGCCGAACTCCAGCTTGCGCATGAATGGCGAGTACAGCACCACGCCGGAGACGATCGCGATCACCAGCAGCAGGCCCATGAAACCGAGGAACAATTTGCCCCACAAGCCGGCGTACAGGTCGACGTGCAGGTGGAACATGACGCCGAGGAAGGTGCCCTCGAACGCGGGCTGCGCCAGCACCTTGGCGGTGCGGGCGTCGACCGCGATCGACTTGAAACCCTCGTCGGTCGGGTTGTCGCCCAGGGTCACATTCCAGATATTCGGCTCGTCCGCCTCCTGCGAAATGTACATCGGTATTTTGCCCGGATACAGCGCCTTGCCGGCGGCGAGCACGGTGTCCACGCTGGCCTTCGGCGTGCCGGGCGTCATCACCGGCGCTTCGGCTTCATTGCCCAGCAGGTGGTTGATCTCATGGTGGTAGATCAGCGGCAGCCCGGTGACGCAGAGCAGCAGCATGAAGACGGTGCAGATCAGGCTGGACCATTTGTGGATCCAGGCCCAGCGGCGGACGGTGATGGGAGTCATGGGGAAGTGTTAGTTACGGCTACTGGAATCGACATGATAATGCAAATCACTCTCATTTAATAGCTAAAACCATGTAATCGAGATACAATTGAGAATCAATCTCATTTAGTTAATAAAAATATATATCATGCAAACCCTGAACCTGAAATTGTCCCCGCTTGCCCTCGCCGCCATGCTGCTGGCCAGCGCGACCGCACACGCGCAAGACAGCGCCACCACTACCGTCGCCGATGCGGGCGACGCCAAAATTCAGACCGTCGTGGTCAGCGCCTCCGCCGACGCTTCGGCCGACGGCCTGCCGAAATCCTTCGCCGGCGGCCAGGTCGCGCGCGGCGGCCGCCTCGGCCTGCTGGGCAATGTGGACATGATGGAGACGCCGTTCAACACGTTGAACTTCACGCAGCAAGTCATCCAGGACCAGCAGGCGCGCAGCGTGGCCGACGTGCTGCAGAACGATCCGTCGGTGCGCGTCGCGCGCGGCTTCGGCAACTATCAGGAGCTGTATGTGATCCGCGGCTTCGCGGTCAACTCGGACGACCTGGCCTACAATGGCCTGTACGGCCTGCTGCCGCGCCAGTTCGTGGCGTCGGAACTGCTGGAGCGCGTGGAAGTCTTCCGTGGCGCGAACTCCTTCATCAACGGCGCGGCGCCGGGCGGCGGCGGCATCGGCGGCACCATCAACCTGCTGCCTAAACGGGCCGGCAACAACGACCTGACCCAGCTGACGGTCGGCACCGAGACGGGCGGCCAGGGTTATGCCGCCGTGGACATCGGCCGCCGCTTCGGCGCCGACGGCAACACCGGCATCCGCGTCAACGCGGTGCGCCGCGACGGCGACACCTCGGTCGACCGCGAAAAGCGTGAACTGACGGTGGCGTCCATCGGCGTCGACTTCCAGTCGCGCGACTTCCGCCTGTCCGCCGACGTCGGCCACCAGGAACACAAGCTGAAGGCCGCGCGTCCGAGCGTGACCGTGGCCGGCGGCATCGCCCTGCCGGAGGCGCCTGAATCGGACAGCAACTTCGCGCAGAAGTGGACCCACTCCAACGAGCGCGATACTTTCGGCACGCTGCGCGGCGAGTACGACCTGGCCAAGGACAGCGTGGTCTGGGCCGCGCTGGGCGCGCGCTCGGGCGACGAATCGAACATCCTGGCCGCGCCGACCGTCAGCAGCAGTAACGGCGACGCCAGCATGTACCGCTTCGACAACGAGCGTCACGACAACGTGCGCACCGGCGAGATCGGCATCCGCGCCAAGGTGCGCACCGGCGCCATCGGCCATAGCCTGAGCGCCACCGCCTCCACTTACTGGCAGGAGTCGCGCAACGCCTACGCCTTCAGTAACTTCGCAGGCTTCGCCACCAACATCTTCCGTCCGGTCGATGTGGCGGCGCCGGCCACCGACTTCTTCACCGGCGGCGTGTTGAGCAATCCTAAGCTGACCAGCAAGACCATCCTGTCCAGCTACGCCGTGGCCGACATGATGTCGCTGATGGATGACAAGCTGCTGATCACCGTCGGCGCGCGCAACCAGACCATCAAGTCCGACAGCTACGACTACAACACCACCGCCACGCTGTCGCACTACGACGAGAGCAAGGTAACGCCGGTGGCCGGCATTGTCTACCGCCCGGTCAAGTCGGTGTCGCTGTACGCGAACTACATCGAAGGCCTGCAGCAAGGCCCTACCGCTTCCGGCACCGCGATCGACAATATCGGCGAAACCTTCGCACCGTATGTCTCGCGCCAGAAGGAAATCGGCGTCAAGTACGATCACGGCAACGTCGGCGCCAGCGCCGCGTTGTTCAGCGTGGACCAGCCGTCGGCGTATGTGGTCAACAACCACTTCGGCGTGTTCGGCGAACAGCGCAACAAGGGCCTGGAACTGACCGTGTTCGGCGTGCCGACGCGCGGCTTGCGCGTGCTGGGCGGCCTGACGCTGCTCGATGCCAAACAGCGCATCACCGCCGGCGGCGTCAACCAGGGCAAGGATGTCATCGGAACGCCGGATACGCAGCTGAACATCGGCGCGGAATGGGATGTGCCGGGTGTGCGCGGCTTGAACCTGAACGCGCGCGTGCTTTACACCGCGTCGCAATACGCGGACGGCGCCAACACGCAGGAACTGCCGTCGTGGAACCGCCTCGACCTCGGCGCCAACTACATGACCCGCATCCTGGACCGCAACGTGACCTTCCGCGCGCGGATCGACAACGTCGCCGACAAGAACTACTGGGCTTCGGCCGGCGGCTACCCGGGCTCGGGTTACTTGGTGCTGGGCGCGCCGCGCACCGTCACTGTATCGGCGACGGTGGACTTCTAAGCTTCAATAGATCTCGCGGCGCAGGCGCTGCATCTGCTGCTCGTGACGATCCGCCCAACGGCGGGCGTCATCGAGCTGGCGCTCCAGCCGCTGGATGTAGTCGATCAGCTCGCGCCGGTCCTGTTCGCGGCGCCGGTCCTGCTTCTTGGTTTCCTCATTCACCGCGCGATCCTTGGCATCGAGGTTGGCGCGGATCTCCCTTTCCAGACGTCCCAGACGATTGCGTCCATCGCGCACGCGGTCGAACAATTCGTTGACATCGCTCACCGCCTGGCGGTACTTGAGCGCTGTGATCTCGTAATCCTGCCCGCTGACGTAAGCGTGCTTCAACTGGTTGCGCAACTCGGCGCGGCAGACGTCGACCGCGATGCCGCTGTTGGCGCGGCCCATTTCAAAGGCGTTCTCCGGCACGCAGTAGCGGGCGTTCTGTTCCTGCCATGCGGCGGTGTACAGGTCGCGCGTGGCGGCGATGGTGAACACACCGTTGCGGCCGGCGTTGGCGATGCGGTCCTCCAGCAGGAAGGGTTTGCCGAAGCCGTCGTCGGCGCCGGCCTGGCGCCAGTAGTCCGCTAGCCGCGTTTCCCATGCCTGGCGGTAGTCCTGCTCGTAGACCTTCAAGCCCTTCTGGCGCGCCTCCTTGTTCCGCATCGCGAAGTCCTTGCCGCTGACCGCGTCCTGCGTGCCGAGGTTGCGCCAGTAGTTGACGATCTCGCCGTTCCATGCCGCGCGGTAGGCTTCTTCCTGCACCTGTACGCCTGCGTCGCGCGCGGCGGCGGCCCGGTTGCGGAACTCGCTGTCCGGCGTACCGTTGCGGGCGTCGGTATAGCCGGCGTCCGACCAGAAGGTGCGGTTGCCGGCGTGCCAGCCGTTCGAGTAGGCTTCGTCGTCGAAGCGCAGCGGGATGGCGGCGGCCTTGCCACGGCTGGCCTCCTTCTGCGTCAGCGGCAGGCCGGCGATGCCGTCGCGGTTGCCGATGTCCTTCCAGTATTCCGAATTACCGAAGGCCCAGCCGGCATCGTAGGCCGGGCGGTTCAGCGGTGTCTTGTGCTTGCGGACTTCCTCGGTGGCGGCGTGCTTGTCGTACTGCGCTTGCTGCCCCTGCCGGCCATCGATGCTGCCCAGCGCATGCCATGCGTCCCAATTGCCCTGCGCCCAGCCGGCCAGGTAGCGCGCCGACGAATCCGAGGCGGCCGGCGTCCTGGCGTCGGCATGGTCGTCGCAGAAGTCCTTGCGGTCGGCGTAACTTGGCGGCTCGCCCAGCAAACCGTCCTTGTGTCCGATGGCGTTCCAGTCGCCGACCTTGCAGTCGGCGATGCGCTGCATCGTGGACTGGCACCCCGCAAGCAAGGCGGAGGCCAGTATCAAGGGAAGGAGGCGAACGGCAGTTTTCATCGTGGCGGCAGTGAGTTTCGGCCGCCAGATTATAGTGCTGTTTCAGGCCGTCGCCGCCATCTCGCGGTGACGGATCGCATGATCCAGGAAATCGCTGGCTGTCAGCGGCTTGGCGAAGTGATAGCCCTGGGCGATGTGGCAGCCCCAGTCGCGGATCAGGTCCAGCGATTGCTCGGTCTCCACGCCTTCCGCCACCACCTGGTAATCCAGCTCCTTGGCCAGCGCGATCAGCGAGCGTACGATGCGTTGGTCGCGCGGGCTGTTGTGGACATTGCGGATCAGCGATTGGTCGACCTTGACCACAGTGGCCGGCACCTTTTGCAGATAGGCGAAGTTGCTGTAGCCGGTGCCGAAATCGTCCAGCGCGAGACTCATGCCCAGATCGCGGATGCCGTGCAGCGCCTTCAGGATGCCGGGGCCTTCCATCCAGATGCCTTCGGTGCATTCGATCTCGACGTAGCGCGGATCGACGGCGAACTCCTTGCACAGCGCGGCAAGGCGCTCGACGATGTCGGGCTCTTCGAAATTGTAGGCCGAAAGATTGATCGCCACCTTGATCCGGTTGCCGGCCGCGTGCCACTCGCCGACCTGCTTGATCGCGGTGCGCATCACCCAATGGGTCAAGGGGCCGATCAGCGCGGTCTTCTCGACCAGCGGGATGAATTCCGCCGGCGAGATCGGCCCCAGCTCGGCGTGGTGCCAGCGCAGCAGCGCTTCGGCCGACATGCTTTGGCCGCTGGCCAGGTCGTGCTTGGGCTGGTACAGCAGCTGGAAGTGGCCGCCGGCGATGCCCTCGCCCACGTCGTTCAGCAAACGGAAGGCGCGCTTCTGGCGCTCGTCCTCGGCGTTGTTGTAGACGCTCCAGCGCTGCTGGCTGATCAGCGCCTGGTTGACCGCCGCAGCGGCCTTGCGCGGCGCGTCCTTGGCGGCGCCGGGACAGAGGTCGAACTCCACGATGCCGCAGAAGGTCGTCAGGCTGAGCGGCACATTGCGGTCGTGCAGCGGCGCCTGCAATTCCTGCTCGACGCTGTACAGGTAGTCGATGAAGCCCTGGTTGTCGCCGTCCCTGGAGAGGATGGCGAAACGCGCGTCGGTCAGGTGGTAGACCTGCGCCCTGCCGGCGAACAGCCGCGTAAGCCGCTCGCCCGCCTCGCGCACCAGGCCGTCGTAGACGGTGGCGCCCAGCACGCGCACGATTTCGAAGGCCTTGGCCGCATCCGGCATGTCGATGTCGGCCAGCACACGGTCCTCGCCGGGATGGTTCTTGGCCAGCGTGGTCAAGTCCTCGAACAGCTGATATTTGTTCGGCATGCCGCTGACCGCGTCGACGTGACCGACGGCCCGGCCCAGCATGATGTGGGCCATCACCAGTCCGGCCAGGTTGGTCAGCTTGTCCTTTTCGGCGGCGTTCAGCGTGCGCGGCTTGGTATCGACCACGCATAGCGCGCCGATGGCGTAACCGTCGGGCGTCAGCAGCGGCGCGCCGGCATAGAATCGAACCGCCGTCGGACCGGTGACGATGGGATTGTCGGCGAAGCGCGGATCGAGCAGCGTGTCCTCGATCATCAACACACTGCCCTGCTGGATGGTGTAGTTGCAGAAGGTCTCGTCGCGCTGCATGCTGCCCGGCGCGCAGAAACCCGCCACCGATTTGAACCACTGGCGGTCGGCGTCGATCAGCGAGACGTAACAACCGCTGACGCCGAACATGTCGGCCGCCAGGCGTGTGATCGAATCGAAGTACTCGCTACCGTTGGTGTTCAGGACGCCCAGCTGCTGCAGCGCCGCGACGCGTTCCGATTCCGTATTTTTCAGCAAAATCTCCTGCATGCTTACACTCCCACCGGCGCCGCCAGCATCCGATGTCCGGTGTCGGCCGGCTGTGCGCGGGTCGGCCTGGCGTGCCAGGTATCGCGCTCGGTCTTGAACACACCGACCGCGTGGTTCAGGTGCGAGGCCTGGTCCTGCAAGGTGCCCACCACTTCGGCCGCCTGCTCGACCAGCATCGCGTTTTGCTGCGTGACCTGGTCCATTTGCGAGATGGCGCGGTTGACTTCCTCGATGCCCACACGCTGCTCGTCGCTGGCGGTGGTGATCGCGCCGACCATGCCGCTGACCTGTTTGACGCTCTGCACGATGTCGCGCATGGTGCTGCCGGCGTGTTCCACCAGCTCGGTGCCGGCGTGGATCTTGGCCACCGATTCGTCGATCAGCGATTTCACCTCGCGCGCCGCCGTCGAGCTGCGCTGCGCCAGGTTGCGCACTTCGGTCGCCACGACCGCGAAGCCACGGCCCTGTTCACCGGCGCGCGCCGCCTCCACCGCCGCGTTCAGGGCGAGGATATTGGTCTGGAAGGCGATGCCGTCGATGACGCTGATGATCTCTTCGATTTTGCGCGACGATTCGTCGATGGCGTTCATGGTCAGCACCACTTCGCCGACGATCTCGCCGCCCTTGCTGGCGATGTCGGAGGCGTTCTGCGCCAGCGTGTTGGCGTCGCGGGCGCTGTCGGCGTTCTGCTTGACGGTGGCGGTCAGCTGCTCCATCGCCGATGCGGTTTCCTCCAGCGAGCTGGCCTGGTCTTCGGTGCGGCTGGACAGGTCCTGGTTGCGCTCCGAGATCTGGTCGCTGATGGTGGTGACGGCGACGGCGGCATCGTGCACTTCGGTGACGGTGGCGCGCAGGTTGCCGCTCATTTTCACCAGCACCGCCATGATGCTGTCCTTGTCGTTGCCGCGCAGCTGGACTTCGTGATACAGCTCGCCGCGATCGACCGCGTTGGCCAGCGCCTTGACTTCCTCCGGCTCGGCGCCGAGGGCGCGTTGCAGATAATTGGTCACGCGCCACGCCACGACCGTGCCGACCGCGATCGCGACCGCCAGCAGCGCCAGCGTCAGCGCCTGGAAGTTGTGCGCGCCCTGGCGCGCCACCGACGATTCGGCTTCGGTCATGTTTTCCTGTTGGTCGATGAAGCCGTTGATCGTGGCCAGCCACTCGGTGAAGGCCGGCTTGGCTTCCACCAGCATCATGCGGCGCGCGCCTTCGATGTCGCCGGCGCGGCGGGTCTCGATGATTTTCTTGATCAGCGGCGTGGCGCGGCCTTCGGCCTGCTTGATCCTGGCCAGCCACTCGCGCTCCTCGGGCTTGACCTGGGACTTGCTGAACAAGGCGTCCAGCGGCTGGGCGGAGGCCTGGTAGTCGGCGTCGAGCTTGTCGATCACACCGGTGACGCCGCCGATGTCGGCGTCGGCCACCAGCGTCACGTCGCGCAGCGCGATGGCGCGGTCGTGCACGCTGCCACGGAAGTTGATCGCATAGCGCTGCTTGACGTTGTTGACTTCACTGATGTGCAACAGGCTGTTGTCGATGGCGTTGACTTTGATGATGCTGAACACCGACAACACCAGCATCATCGCCAGGATGATGCCGAAGCCGATGGTCAAACGGGCCGCGACGCTGATTTCATTTTTTGTGGTTTCCATGCTGTGTTCCTTAGATCGCATACGAGATAATCGCCATCATATTTCCTCGGCGACATTTTGTGAAATTTATAAATTAAATAAAATTCATAGTTATTTCCTATTGGAAATCATGAGCCGGCATTTGTTGAAACTTTACTACTTAGAGATCGCTAAATCGCCTCTCAAATGGCATACCGATTTACAATCGGGCATGAGAATTCACTCCATCGATGCGGTACGCGGCCTGACCGTCGCCGCGATGCGATTGGTAAACGACGCCGGCGACTGGTCGCACATCTACCCTTGGCTGGAACACGCCGAATGGCATGGCTGCACGCCGGCCGATTTCATCTTCCCGGTATTCATGCTGATCGTCGGCGTCTCGCTCAGCCTGGCGATGGGACGCCAACTGGACGCCGGCGCGGCCCCGGCCCCGTTGGCGCGCGCGGTGCTGCTGCGCGGCGCACGCATCGTGCTGTTGGGCGTGGCGCTGAACGTGATCTCGATGTTGCTGCTGGACGGGCGCGGCTTCCGGCTGCTCGGCGTGCTGCAACGGACCGGCATCTGCTTCGCGGCGGCGGGCATGCTGGCGATTTACATGCGCTCCGCCCGCGCGCAATGGACGGCGCTGGCCGCGCTGCTGCTCGGTTATTGGGCGCTGCTGGCGGCGGGCGGCTCGGTGGAGCCGGTCCTGAATTTGGCGGACCGCATCGATACCGCGCTGCTGGGCCAGCTCTCTTATCAGTACGATGCCGCGACCGGCCTGGCGCACGAACCGGAAGGCTTGCTGAGCACGCTGCCGTCGCTGGGCACGGTGATTCTCGGCCTGCGCGCCGGCGATTGGCTGCGCAAGGGCCAGACCAGGACGCTGGCCATCGCCGGCGCGGCGGCGATGCTGCTGGGCTGGCTGTGGGCGTTGGCGCTGCCACTGAACAAGCAGTTGTGGACCTCGTCGTTTGTGCTGTGGACCGGCGGCTTCGGCATGCTGGCGATCGCGCTGGCGCACCGGCTGATCGACGTGCGCGGCTGGCCCGCCTTCGGCCGCGCGATGGGCATCAACGCCATCGCCGCCTATGCCGGCTCATGGATCGCCACCTGCCTGCTGGCCTACAGCGGCGTACTGGGTCCGCTGTACGAGCAGGCATTCCGCTTGCCGCTGACGCCGCTGATCGGCCCGGCCGGTGCGTCGGCGGCGTTCGCGGCCTGCTTTACCGCCGTGTTCTGGCTGGCTGCGGCGTATGCGGGCAAGCGCGGCTGGCGCGTCACCATTTAAAACCGCCGGCGCAGCGCCACCGTCACGCTGCGTTCACGTTGCGCCCGCCGCTCGCCGATCAGCGTGCGCGCCGCACGCTCGCTGCTGATGCGCAGCGCTTCCGTTATCAGGCTCAGCGCATCCGTCAGCGGCAGGCTGTAGGCCAGCGCCAGGCAGTGCCCGGTTTCGTTGTTGGGATCGCCGGGCAGCGCATCGTGTTCGCTGGTGCTGAAGCGGTCGTAGCGCGCCGCCAGCGTCCCCGGGCCGACGGGATGGCTGAGCAAGGCGTACCAGGACTGGAAGTCCAGGCTGACCGCGTTGTTGCCCATCAACGTATCGCCGCGCATCGCCTGCGCCAGCACTTCCCAGCCGCCGCCGGGGCGCAGCACCATGCTCAGGTGGTCGAAACGCGTGCGCCAGGCATACTGGCCGTTCTTGACCACCAAGGGATCGGCGCGGTTGTCGTAACGCAGCGCCGCCAGCTCCAGCCGCGCGCCCAGATTGAAGTTGGCGCCGACGTAGTAGCCAAGCCGGCCGTCGAGCTCGCGAAACGGATGGATGGTGCGCGATTGACGCGGGATGTCGCCGTCGGCGCGGTACACCGGCAGATCGGCCAGGCGCAGCGCTTCATTGCGGCCGGCGATGCGGTCGCTGATCGACCAGCCGCGCCAGGCCAACAGCGTGCCGGTCGGGTCATTGCCGTTGAAGACGGCGGCGACCAGGCCGACGTCGTAGCGGGCGCCGGCGTGGCGGCCCAGCCGGCGCCCGCTCCATTCGACGCCATTGGTGCGCAACTCCTCGCCTATCCAGCTGTTGATGGCGGAACTGGAGATGGTGCGCTTGGGTGTCCAGCCGATACCGTCGTAATCGATCTCCACGCTCGATGGCGCGAAGAACTGGCCGACCTTGACCCGGGTTTTCCATGCGCCGGTCGGCAGCGGGCTCCAGCCCAGCCAGGCTTCGCGCACGTCGACCACGCCGTTGTGTCGGTCGTCGGCGCTGAGCTCCAGCGTGCCGCTGATGGTGTCGCTCAGGTCGGCGTCGCCGCGCAGCACCGCCTGGCCCAGCTGCAAGCCGTCTTCCGACCTGGTCTTGCCCAGGCCGCCGTCGAGGAAGCTGCGCGGGGCGTCGGCGGCGACCGCGCGCACATCGAGCAAACCGCGCCATTCGGCCGCCTGCGCATCGCCGGCGGCGACCGCCAGCGCCAGCAGGCCGGCACGGGAAAAGGAAGGGTGAAATTGCATTCAAGCATCATACACCGGCTTGCGGCGAAGGCTATAATCCAGGCTCCCCATGACTTAGAGAGTTTGGCATGATCAAAAGTTTGCGTATCGCCGGCCTGGCGCTGCTGGCCTGCGTGTCCGGCACGGCGATGGCCGATGGTTTCGAGACCATCGAATCGGCGCCGTTGAAGGAAGTGTGGCTGAATGGCGGTTTTTACTCCTACCACTTCCAGCGCGATAAGAACCTGAACGACAGCAATCCCGGCCTGGGCGCGGAATATCGCTTCTCGACGGTGGCGTCGGTGACGGCGGGCCGCTTCTACAACAGCGACCGCGCGTATTCCAATTATCTCGGCCTGTATTACCAGCCGTTCAAGGTCGGCCCGGTGCGGCTGGGCGCGGTGGTGGGCGGCTTCGACGGCTACCCGAAAATGCGCGACGGTGGCTGGTTCCCCGCCATCATCCCCACCGCCAGCTTCGAATACGAACGCGTCGGCGTCAATGTCGCGATCGTGCCGAGCTACAAAGATCGCCTTTACGGGGCGATCTCGGTGCAACTGAAACTCAAAGTCTTCGATTGAGACGCGGACCCCGCACCCCGAGGCGGGGTCAGACCCCGGATGGGGTCTGACCCCTGGTCGCCGCCGTGCGGGTTTGACGGGCGCTGCCACGGCTCGCCGTGATACGCGCCGCCGACTGGCGGCGGCTTTCCCCCTTTACTTCGCCTTGACCGCGATCTGATCCAGGATGTGCTTCGGCACGGCGGAGTAATGCTTGAACTCCATCGTGTACGTCGCACGCCCCTGGGTCGCTGAACGCAGCGAGGTCGAATAACCGAACATTTCCGACAGCGGCACTTCGGCGCGGATGATCTTGCCGCCTCCCCCCGCGATCTCGTCCATGCCCTGCACCATGCCGCGCCGCGCCGACAAATCGCCCATCACCGTGCCGGCGTAGTCTTCCGGCGTTTCCACCTCGACCGCCATCATCGGCTCCAGCAACACCGGATCGGCACGCCGCATCGCTTCCTTGAAGGCCAGCGAACCGGCCATGCGGAACGCGTTCTCGTTCGAATCGACGTCGTGGTAGGAGCCGAAGGTCAGCGTGGCGCGCACGTCAACCACCGGGTAGCCGGCCAGCACGCCGGACTTCAGCGTTTCCACGATGCCCTTCTCGACCGCCGGAATGAATTCGCGCGGCACCACACCGCCTTTGATGGCGTCGACGAATTCAAAGCCCTTGCCCGGCGCCTGCGGCTCCAGCCGGATCTGCACGTGGCCGTACTGGCCGCGTCCGCCCGATTGCTTGACGAACTTGCCCTCGACGTCGTCGACCGCGCGCTGGATGGTCTCGCGGTAGGCCACTTGCGGCTTGCCCACGGTCGCTTCGACGCCGAATTCGCGCCGCATGCGGTCCACCAGGATCTCCAGGTGCAGCTCGCCCATGCCGGACATGATGGTCTGGCCCGATTCCTCGTCGGTATGCACGCGGAACGATGGATCCTCCTGCGCCAGCCGGTTCAGGGCGATGCCCATCTTTTCCTGGTCGACCTTGGTCTTCGGTTCGACCGCCTGCGAGATCACCGGTTCCGGGAAAATCATTTTTTCCAGCACGATCACGTGCTCGGGCGAGCTTAGCGTATCGCCGGTGGTCACACCCTTCAGGCCGACCGCCGCCGCGATGTCGCCGGCGTAGACTTCCTTGATCTCCTTGCGCTCGTTGGCATGCATCTGCAGGATGCGGCCCAGCCGCTCCTTCTGGCTCTTGGTCGGGTTGTAGACCGTATCGCCGGAATTCACCACGCCCGAGTACACGCGGAAGAAGGTCAGCTGGCCGACGAACGGGTCGGTCATGATCTTGAACGCCAGCGCGGCGAACGGATCGGTATCGTTCGGATGACGCTCGATCGGATTGTCGTCCTCGTCGGTGCCGGCGATGGCGGGCACGTCCAGCGGCGACGGCAGGTATTCGATCACCGCGTCCAGCATCGCCTGCACGCCGCGATTCTTGAACGCGCTGCCGGCCAGCATCGGCACGATCTCGTTGCGGATGGTGCGCAGGCGCAGCCCGGTCTTGATCTCGTCCTCGGTCAGCACGCCGCCTTCGAGGTATTTTTCCAGCAGCTCGGGCGTGCCTTCGGCGGCGGCCTCGACCATCTTGTCGTGCCACTCCTGTGCGACCGCCTTCAGGTTGTCCGGGATTTCCTCATAGGTGAACTTGACGCCCAGGCTCTCGTCATCCCAGTTGATGGCGCGCATCTTGACCAGATCGATCACGCCATGGAAGTTGTCCTCGGCGCCCAGCGGCACCTGGATCGGCACGGCCATGCCCTTCAGGCGGCTGGCGATCTGTTCGCGCACGCGGAAGAAGTCGGCGCCGACGCGGTCCATCTTGTTGATGAAGGCGATACGCGGCACTTTGTACTTGTTGGCCTGGCGCCACACGGTTTCCGACTGCGGCTGCACGCCGCCGACGGCGTCGTACACCATGACGGCGCCGTCGAGCACGCGCATCGAGCGCTCGACTTCAATCGTGAAGTCGACGTGGCCCGGGGTGTCGATGATGTTGATGCGGTGTTCGTCGAAATTCCCGGCCATGCCTTTCCAGAAGGCGGTGGTGGCGGCCGAGGTGATGGTGATCCCGCGTTCCTGCTCCTGCTCCATCCAGTCCATCGTCGCGGCGCCGTTGTGCACCTCGCCGATTTTATGGTTGACGCCGGTATAAAACAGGATGCGTTCCGTGGTCGTGGTCTTGCCAGCGTCGATGTGGGCGCTGATGCCGATGTTGCGGTAACGCTCGATGGGGGTCTTGCGGGTCATCACAATTCTCCTTAAACACTGTATTAACAGTTATGGGAAGTCTCAAATGCGGTGCTTCATGGCAAAATCAAGAGCAACCTAGCGTGCGACATGATAGGAGGCAATTAATATAGTCTCTGGACTAACCTGCAAGCTTACCCCTGACTTGGATCCCGTGCATGACTCTCCGTAGAAAAACCAGCCTTTTCCTGACCTTTGGCATGGCGCCAGCCCTTGCCTTCGCGCAGGCCTCCGACCTTGAGATGCGACTCGAACGCTGCGCCGTACTGGGCGACGCCAGCGCCCGCCTCGCCTGCTACGACGGCCTGTCGAAGACCGCGCCGGCCGTGACCGCCGCCGGCGGCAACGCGGTCGGCAAGCCCGATCCCGGCACCAGCAGCAAGGTGGTGACCGCCATTACCCAGCCGTCGTCGACCGCCGCCGCCGAAGCGACGCAGCCGGCCGCCCCGCCGGAAGAACCGAAGATTCCGGCCAAGCTGGCCGCGATCACCACCATCGCGCCGGAAGACACCGTCTCGCGCATGGTGCAGTGGTGGGAGCTGGACCGCTCCGCCAAGCGCGGCGTGTTCAACTTCCGTCCGCACCGGGAAAATTATCTGTTGCTGGCCAATTACAGCACCAGCTCCAATGATGCGCCTTTCCAGGAAGTGACGCCAGGCGGCGTCGACACCAAACACGTGGAACTGACCTACCAGCTCAGCTTCAAGATGAAGATGATCGAGCAGGTGGCGGATACGCCGATCGACTTCTGGTTCGGCTACACGCAGAACAGTTTCTGGCAGGCGTACAACCGCGCCGCGTCCAGCCCGTTCCGCGAGACCAACTACCAGCCGGAGCTGATGCTGACCACGCCGCTGAACCTCAATCTCGGCAAGGTCGATATCCGTTACCTGACGCTGGGCATGGTGCACCAGTCGAATGGCCAAACGTCGACGCTGTCGCGCAGCTGGAACAGGATCTATGCGGAAGTGGGTGCGGAGCACGGCAAGTTCGACGCGCGCTTCCGCATCTGGAAGCGGCTGGACAACGCCCGCTCCGACAACGACAACATCGACATCACCGATTACCTGGGCCACGGCGACCTGAACCTCGGCTACCGCAACAACGGCCATGCGTTCACGCTGATGGCGCGCCGCAACTTCTCGACCAACCACGGCGCCATCCAGGCCGGCTGGGCGTTCCCGGTGGTGGCGAATCTGAAGGGGTATGTGCAGGGCTTCAGCGGCTACGGCCAAAGCCTGATCGACTACAACTACTCGCAGAAATCCCTGGGCGCGGGATTCCTGGCGGACTTTTAACGTCCCGGTCCACCCAGGATGCGCGCCGGAAGCATGACCACGGCGCGCAGCAGGGCGAACAGGCCGTCGACGCCGATGCCGAGCAGGCGGAACGGCAAGGTGATCAGCCAGAATAGCGGATAGAGCACCAGCGCCAGCAAGGCCAGCGGCCAACACAGGAACAGCAAGAACAGCCACAGGACGAAACCCAGCATGAGATGCTCCGATTCAGTTGACGCGTTATCAATGCTGTCACTGTATCGCCGAGTGTCGGCGCGGACAATTCCCATGCGACCAACTGCGGATTACCGCGATTAAGCGGGCAAATCGGGGGATAAACGGGAGACTTACTGGCCGAGGCAAATGATCTTGGTCACGTACTCGTGCGCGTTGGGCTTCTTCTTGGCCGCCCATTCGATGGCCTGGTTGGCCTGCTCGATGGTCAGGATCGACGCCTTTTCCTTGGATTTGATGAAGGACACGCCCTCGAAGGCGCCTTCCTTGCTGCGCATGACTTTGGCAAACACGGGCGGCTTGCTCTCGCCGTCGGCGATCTTGTTTTGCTGGATGAGGTAGCGCTGGTCGTTCTGTTCCATAACTTTCTTCTTTCTTTCAAAAGAAGAAGTATACACGCCCCGTGCGCGGGGCGTGTAGTCCGGCGGGTCAGGCGAAGGCCGGGAGCCGTTGCGCCGGTTGCAGCGCGGCTTCGTACAGGATGTCGGCGCGCAGCGAGGCTTGCAGCGACGGGATCGAGCCGCCGGCGCGATACTGGAAGCTGACCTGCAACACATCGCCCTCGCGCGCCTTGACCGGATTGGCCAGCGGCAAGGTCATGTAGTGGTTGAGCCAGTCGATGGTGGTGGAACGCTCCGCGACCACCGCCAGGATGTTCTTGGTGACGAAGCGCATGGCGTTGATCTCGCCGTTGCGTTCCACCACGAACTTGCCCTGCCACGAGTACGACAGCTCATTGGGCTGGTTGAAGTCGATGATGCTGTACACCGCCGGCTGCGACATCTCGACCGTGCCGGGATAGATGACCGTGGTTTCCTGGAACTGCACGATGGGTGCGTAGAAACCCTCGAAGTCATATTCCTGCTGCAAGGGCTGCACCGCCATGATCACCGCCTCGGGCAGGAACACCGGCAGCGGGCCGCCGAAGCGCTCCAGATAACGGCGCTTGAACGATTCGATCACCTCCACCTGTTTTTCACGCACCATGGCGACGTGGATCATCTCGCAGATGACGACATCGACCGGCTCCGGCGGCAGGTATTCGAAGGCGTCGGCGTGCACCACCTCGACTTTTTCGCCGTTCGGGTTCATCGCCAGCATCTTGCGGGCTTCCTTGACCATGTCCGGGTTGAACTCGACGCAATACACCTTCGATGCCTTGGCCGCCGCGAACCACGACAGCACGCCGGTGCCGCCGCCCAGCTCCAGCACTTTGGCGCCGGGCTTGACGGCGTAGTCGATCGCCGACTTGAAGCCGTGCATGCGGTTTTGATCCATCAGCATATTGTGATGGTAGTGGACTGGAATGAATTGCCCCAGATAGCAGCTTTCGATCTCGCGTTCGTTCAGCATGGTTGTCCTTGGTTGATGCGCATTGGGTCTGGATGCAATGCGGTAAAGACATTATCGTTAACATGCCTGACGTTCCAAGCGGCGAGCTAGCCGGGAAAAACCCATCAATTCGGAATTTTCCCCAACTTAGTTGGCTTGGTTGCATTGTTGCTCGTTATACTCACGGTATCAATCCGGAGAAACTGAATGTCGATTCAACACCGCAACAATGTCTTGTGCCATGGGGATGGCGCGGCGACCGTGATGCTGGTCCACGGCTACGGCTGCGACCAGCACATGTGGCGCTTTATTTATCCGGCGCTGGCCAGGCGCTACAAGGTGGTCCTGCTGGACCTGGTGGGTTGCGGCGAGTCGCACCTGGGCGCCTACGACCGCGACAAGTACGCCACGCTGCACGGCCATGCGGAGGACATGCTGGACGTGATCAGCCTGTACGCCACGGGGCCGGTGTTTTTCGTCGGCCACTCGGTCGGCGCGACGATCGGCATGCTGGCGTCCATCGTGGCGCCGGAGAAGTTCGCGGCGCACATCATGATCGGGCCGTCGCCGTGCTACATCAACGATGGGGATTACGTGGGAGGCTTCAATCCGGAGGACATCGACGGCGTGCTGCAACTATTGGATGCGGACTATCTGGAATGGGCCAGGCGGATGGCGCCGGTGATCATGGGCGCACCGGCGCAACCGCATTTATCGGCCGAGCTGAAGGCGCGCTTCGAGCGCAACGACCGCGACATCGCCCGGCATTTCGGCCGCGTGACCTTCACCTCCGACCATCGCGCGGATGTGCCGAAGTGCACGGTGCCGTCGCTGATCCTGCAATGCAGCGACGACCTGATCGCGCCGCGCGAGGTGGGCGACTACCTGCACCGCCACCTGCCCGCCAGCAAGCTGGCCGCGATCACCAACACCGGCCACTGCCCGCACCTGAGCGAGCCGGACGTCAGCTATCGCCTGATCAGCAGCTATATGGAAGAGATTCTGGCTTAACGCGGTTTCTTGGCGGCCAGGAAGGCGTTGATGGTTTTGGCGATCCAGGGTTTGTCGGCCTTGGTGGCGAATTCGGCGGCGGTGAGGTGGAAGCCGCCGTCTTTCAGCGTGGCGTCGGCGCCCTGCTCCAGCAACAGCGCGACCACCTTTTCCTGCCCTTCGCGCGCGGCGATCATCAGCGGCGTCATGCCGGAAGGCGATTCGGCGTCGATGTAGGCGTGATGCTCCAGCAGTATCGTGGTGATCTCGACGCTGCCGGCGGCCGCCGCGTAGTGCAAGGCGGCCCAGCCCTTCTGGTTGACCTGCGCGCCGCGCTGGATCATGTCCAGCACCATGGCCTTGTTCTGGCGAAACGCGGCCATCATCAAGGCGGTGTTGCCGTTCGGCGCCTTGGCTTCCAGGTCGATGCCCTTCTGGTCCATCAACAGCGTGGCGACCTTGTTGGCTTCGTAGCGCATGGCGACGATCAGACCGGTCTCGCCGCCCGGCTCGCGCACGTTCGGGTTCAGCCCGCGCGCCAGGATCTTCTTTACCGTCGAGACGCTGTCCAGCTGCGCGGCGCGGAAGAAGTCGACCTCGTCGTCGCTCTGTTCGGCCGCCAGCGCCATCGACGCGGCCGGCGCCAACAGCACGGCGGCGAAGGCCAGCAGCATGCGGCGGCGCGCGGGCAGCGTCCGGCGCATCATGCCGCCACGTTGAACAGCTTGCGGAAGTTCGCCGTGGTCTGCTCGGCGACCTGCTCCACCGGGATGCCCTTGAGCTTGGCGATGTATTCGCCGACATGGGCGACGAAGCCCGGCTCGTTCATCTTGCCGCGATGCGGCATCGGCGCCAGGTAGGGCGAGTCGGTCTCAATCAGGATGCGCTCCAGCGGCACCTCCAGCGCCACCGCCTGCAAATCCTTGGCGCTCTTGAACGTGACGATGCCGGAGAACGAAATATAAAACCCCATCTCGATGGCGGCGCGCGCCACTTCCAGCGACTCGGTGAAGCAGTGCATGACCCCGGCCACGCCGCCCGCCTCCGTGCCCGCGCCCTCTTCGCGCATGATGCGGATGGTGTCTTCGCTGGCGTTGCGGGTGTGAATGATCAGCGGCTTGCGGGTGATCCGCGACGCCTTGATATGCGTGCGGAAGCGTTCGCGCTGCCACTCCAGGTCGCCCTGCAGGCGGAAGTAATCCAGCCCGGTCTCGCCGATGGCGATGATCTTCGGATCGTCGGCCAGTTCGACCAGTTGCTCGACCGACGGTTCCGGCGTGTCTTCATAGTCGGGATGCACGCCGACCGAGGCGTAGATGTGCGGATACTCGTGCGCCAGCGCCAGCACCTGCGGGAAATCCGGCAAGTCGACCGACACGCACAGCGCGTGGGTCACCTTGTTGTCGGCCATCTTGGCCAGGATCTCGGGCATGCGGGCGGCCAGCTCGGGGAAATTGATATGGCAATGGGAATCGATATACATGCCGCGATTGTAACCGATAGCCTTGCACGCCGCGCCCCGCCGCACAACTCGGCCCGGGCGTGGTCGGCGCCGCCTTCCCCGAATACCATAAATTCCTGTTCAACCCGGATGTCGTCAAGACTCTTAACGGTGTCGGCCAATGGGGCGTGATGCTGTTCGTTATGCTTGCCGGCATCGAGCTGGATCTGAAGAAGGTGTGGGAGCATCGCCGCGAAAGCGTCACCACCGCCGGCCTGTCGCTGGGCATGCCGCTGCTGTTCGGCTGCGGCGCGGCGCTGCTGTTGATGGGCTACCAGGGATGGATGGGCGCCAAGGCCGCCGACTGGCAGTTCATGCTGGGCGTCGGTATGGCTTGCGCCGTGACCGCGCTGCCGGTGCTGGTGCTGCTGCTGGAAAAGCTCGACATCCTGCGCCAGCCCATGGGCCAGCGCATCCTGCGTTACGCCAGCCTGGACGACGTCGCCATCTGGGGTGTCCTGGCGCTGATCATGCTTGACTGGGAACGCGTCGGCCGCCAGGCCGGCTTCCTGCTCGCCTTCGCCGTGCTGACCTTCGCCTTCCGTCGCCTGATGGTACGCCTACTGGTTCGGCCAGGAAAAGCTGGACGCCCTGTTCAAGAATGTGCTGCTGGTGCTGATGCCGGTGTTTTTCCTCAGCACCGGGCTGCGCACCAAGTGGGATTTGGGCGGCTATTCGGTGTTCTTCGTCGGTGGGATGCTGTTGTTCGCCTCGGTCGCCGGCAAGCTGGCCGGCGCGCACATCGCCGGCAAGGCGCTGAAGTGGAAGAAAGGCGAAGCCTCGATCATCGGCTGGCTGTTACAATCCAAGGGCCTGATCGAAATCATCTTTGCCAACATCCTGCTGGACAAGCAGATCATCACCAGCGAAACCTTCACGGCGCTGCTGTTGATGGCGGTGGGCAGCACGATGCTGACGATTCCGGTGGTGCATCCAAAGCTGAACCGGGCACAGAACCGCGGACTGGTGGGGCAAGCCAGTTCCTGAACTACAGACGAAAAGACTCATGGCGCGAACAGGACTCACGAAATCCCAAGTCAGGGCCAGCCGCGATCAGCTGCTGGCGGAAGGACGCTACCCGTCCGTCGACGCGATCCGGCTCGCGCTCGGCACCGGTTCCAAATCCACCATCCACAAGTATCTGAAAGAATTGGGCGGCGAGGACGCGGGCGCAGGCCTGAAGCGGGAAGACACCGCCCGCACCCTGCTCGGCGTGGTGGAGCAACTTGCCGACCAGCTGCACGGCGATGCCGAGCGCCGCGTGGCCTCGCTGCGCGCCGAGCATGAACAGGCGCTGCGGGAGAAGGATGCCGAATTGGCGGCCATGCGCCAGACGATGGCGAGGCTGACCGCACGTGTGCAGGAGCTGGAAGGCGTCGCTTCCTTCGGCGGCTTCGCCACGCCGGCGCAGGAACCGCCTCCCGGCGGCTTCGGCGAGTTCGATGTGATGCAGCTGAGCTCGCGCAGCGGCCGGCGCGAGAACTCGCCGTTCAGCATCCTGCTGTCCGGCGGCCGCTCCGCGATCTTTGAATTCGACAGCCTGCAGGACGCGGGCCGGATCCAGCTCAAGCCACGCGCTTACCCAGGATAATCAGGTCGCGCTCGACGCCGTCCAGATTCGCCACCTTCGGCAGGTGCGCCCAGGTCTCGAAGCCGTATTTGGCGAACAGGCCCAGGCTGGGCTTGTTGTGGCCGAAGATAAATCCCAGCAAAGTATGCACCTTGATCTGCGGCGCGTAGGCGATCGCCTGCTCGATGCAGTAGCCGCCGATGCGCTTGCCGCGCCAGGCCTCGGCGATGTAAATCGAAATCTCCGACGTGCCCGAATACGCCGGACGGCCATAGAAATTCGAGTACGACATCCAGCCCAGGATTTCCGGCTGCGCCGACGTATCGCCGGCCTGCTCGATGATCCACAGCGGACGCTTTTCCGGCGTGTGATCGTGGAACCACCCCAGACGCGATTCCACCGACACCGGCTCGGTATCGGCGGTCACCTCGCGCGAGGCGATGGTGGTGTTGTAGATGGCGACGATGGTCGGCAGGTCGTCGAGCGTGGCGAGGCGGTGGCGAAAAGTCATGGGATCGAAACGAAGTTACAAAGTATGAGTGGCGCGCGACGAACGCAGCGCGGCGCCGAGGATTTCTTCGATGCGCAGGCGGGCGCGCTGGCCGCTCTCGTCGTCCGAGAAATGCACGCCGATGCCCTGCGCCTTGTTGTTGTGCGCACCGGGCGGCGTGATCCAGGCGACCTTGCCGGCGATCGGGTATTTGTTGGTGTCGTCCATCAACGCCAGGATCAGGTAGATCTCGTCGCCGAGCTTGTACGGCTTCTGGGTCGGAACGAACATGCCGCCGTTTTTCAGGAACGGCATGTAGGCGGCGTACAGCGCGGCCTTTTCCTTGATCGCCAGCGACAGCACCGTCGGCCGCGCGATGGGCACGGTGTTCGGGTCGAGTGGGCTGGCAGCGGACATGGATTACCTTTCAGGCGCAGCAGGCGGTGTAGTCGAGCAGCATATCCTCCAGGAACAGCTTGGGCGACAGCGGATGATCGGCGGTCGCGCGGCGTTCGTTGGCGCCCTTGATCGCGGCCAGCAGGCGGCTGACGTGGATCTTGTCGGCCACCGCCGCCAGCTCTTTCTGGTAGCGCGGATAGTAGCGGACGCTTCCCGCCAGTTTGTAGGAAAACACGTCATAAAGCCAGCGCTGCACCCAAGAAACCTGTGCACTCAGCGGCACTTTTTGCAGCTTGTCAGCAACTTTCAACGCGCCTTCGACGCTGGGGCGGGCCAGCAGTTGCAGCAGCACTTCGAGATCGTCGCGGTTGCCGACCTCGGCCTGCGCCATCGCCGCCAGCGGCGCGCCGCCCTGCTCGCGCAGCCAGCTGTCGGCGTCGGGCACGCCCTGGGCCTTGAGCCAGGCCAGCGCCTCGGCGTGGTTCGGCATCGGCAGCGCGAACTTGCGGCAGCGCGACAGGATGGTCGGCAGCAACCGGTCCAGGCTGTTGGACGCCAGCAGGAACACCGTGCCCGGCGGCGGCTCTTCCAGCGTCTTCAGCAAGGCGTTCGAGGCCGGCATGTTCAGCGCCTCGGCCGGATACAGCACCACCACCCGCAAACCCTGGCGATGGGTGGAGATATTCATGAAATCCGACAGGTTGCGGATCTGCTCGATCTTGATTTCCTTGGATGGCGCCTTGGCCGACTTGGCGGTCTTCTTGACCTCGCCGTCGCCCTCTTCGCCCTCGCCGGAAGGCTCATCCTCCAGCGCCTCGGGCCGCACGCGGCGGTAGTCGGGGTGGTTTTGCTGCGAGAACCAGCCGCAGGACGCGCACACGCCGCAGGCGTGCCCGTCGGGCAGCACCGCCTCGCACAGCAATCCTTGCGCGAAGGCTTCGATGAAGTCGGACTTGCCTATCCCGGCGGCGCCATGGAACAGGATGGCGTGCGGCATGCGCTGGCGCAGCAGTTGCAGCTGCTGCCAGGACGATTCCTGCCACGGGTAGATGGAGTTGCTCATTATTGGTATTTTGTTTTAAAACAAACGCTTAAGCAATGCTTTTAAAGCATTCATCCAGGATGGCGGCGATCTGGACCTGGATCTCGGCGATGCTCTGCGTCGAGTCGATGACGCGGAAGCGTTGCGGGAACTGGGTGGCGCGGCGCAGGTACTCGTTGCGGGTGGCTGCGAAGAAGTCGGCCTGTTCGCGTTCGAACTTGTCCAGCGAACGGGTGGCGTTCAGCCGCGCCCGGGCCACGTCCAGCGGCACGTCGAACAGCAAGGTCAGGTCCGGTTGCAGATGCGGGTGCACCCATTGCTCCAGCGCTTCCAGTTTCGGCAGGTCCATGCCGCGTCCGCCGCCCTGGTAGGCGAAGCTGGCGTCGGTGAAGCGGTCGGAAATCACCCAGGCGCCGCGCGACAGCGCCGGCGCGATCACCTGCGCGATGTGTTCGCGGCGGCTGGCGAACATCAGCAGCGCTTCGGTTTCCAGGTGCATCTTTTCATGCAACACCAGGTCGCGCAGCTTTTCGCCCAGCGGCGTGCCGCCCGGCTCGCGCGAGCTGACCAGGTCGACGCCGCGCGCCTTCAGATATTCGCTGACGAAGGCGATGTGGGTGGATTTTCCGGCGCCGTCGATGCCTTCAAAGGTGATGAATTTGCCGCTGTGTTGAGTCATGTAGTTATCTTTGGTACTTGTTCACTGCCCGATTGTGATCGTCCAGATTGTCGGAGAATTTGCTGGTGCCGTTGCCCTTGGAAACGAAATACAGGGCCGGCGTCTTGGCCGGCGCCAGCGCCGCCGTCAGCGATTGCACGCCCGGCAAGGCGATCGGCGTCGGCGGCAAGCCGCTGCGGGTGTAGGTATTGTACGGGGTGTCGGTCTCCAGATCCTTCTTGCGGATCTTGCCTTCGTATTTCAGGCCCATGCCGTAGATCACGGTCGGGTCGGTCTGCAGCATCATGCCGATCCGCAGGCGGTTGACGAACACCCCGGCGATCATGCCGCGCTCGGACTTCTGGCCGGTTTCCTTCTCGACGATGGAGGCCATGGTCAGCGCGTCGTACGGGGTTTTGTACGGCAGCTGCGGATCGCGCTTGTCCCAGGCTTCGCGCAGGCGCGTCAGCAGCATCGCGTGCGCCTGCTTATAGATCTGCAGGTCGCTGGCGCCCTTGGCGAACAGATAGGTATCCGGGAAGAACAGTCCTTCGGCATCCTTGTAGTCGGAACCGATGGCGTTCATCACTTCCAGGTCGCTCAGCGCGACGGTATCGTGCTTCAAGCCCTTGTGGGCGGCGATCGCGGCGCGCATCTGGCGGAAGGTCCAGCCTTCGATGATGGTCAGTTGTTCCTGCGCGAACTCGCCGCGCGCCAGCTGGTCGATCAGGCGCATCGGCGTGGTGCCGGGCTTGAGCTCATACGAGCCGGCTTTGATCTTGCTGCTCTTGTTGGTCATGCGCGCCAGCAGATTGAACAGCAGCGGCCGGATCGGCACGCCCGCTTCGGCGATCTGCTGGCCGGCGGCATGGGCGCCGCTGCCGGGGATGACGGTGAAGTCAATGGCCTCGGCGCCCGCATCGATGATCGGCTGCTGCGACCAGTACATGAAATAGCCGCCGCCGGCGAGGGCCAGCAAGATGCACAAACTAATTATTTTTTTGATAAAAGCCATTGATAAAGCCGTATTGTTTGGATCAAGTCGCACAGCTTGCCAGTTCTTTGCCCAGTCCGCCAGTGCCGCGTTTTACGCGGCATCCGACGCGTTCCTCGCGACATCACTATAATGAGCCCGTAATGATAATGCTTTAATCGTCAAATTATTGGAAATTATGTCTTCTTGGAATGAACTTTTAGCACCAGCCGCCGGCCCGCTGACCACCACGCAGCTGGCCGTGGGCTTCGTCGCGCCGATCACCGACCTGGGCCTGATCGCCCTCGACGGCGAGGAGTCGGCCAGCTTCCTGCACAATCAGCTGACCAACGATGTCGAACACCTCGGTGTGGGCGAAGCGCGCCTGGCCGGTTATTGCTCGCCGAAGGGCCGCTTGCTGGCCTCGTTCCTGATGTGGCGCAGCGCCTCGACTATCTTCCTGCAACTGCCGCGCGACATCCAGGCGCCGGTGCAGAAGCGCCTGTCGATGTTCGTGCTGCGCGCCAAGACCAAGCTGAGCGACGCCACCGAGCTGCCGGCCAACCAGGTCGTGCTGGGTCTCGGCGGCGGCCTGGCCGAAGCCGTGCTTCAAACCTGGTTCGACGCCCTGCCCGCCACGCCGTACACCAAGCTCGACCATCCGCTGGGCACGCTGATCCGCGTCGCCGACGTGTTCGGCGAGGCGCGTTATCAATGGCTGATGTCGGCCGAGACCGCGCAAACCGTCGCGGCCGAGCTGGCGGACAAGCTCAGCGTCGGCGACGGCGATGCCTGGCGTTTGTCGGAGATCCACGCCGGCGTGCCGCAGATCACCAAGGCGACGCAGGAACAATTCGTGCCGCAGATGATCAACTTCGAGCTACTGGGCGGCGTCAACTTCAAGAAGGGTTGCTACCCGGGCCAGGAAATCGTCGCCCGCAGCCAGTATCTCGGCAAGCTCAAGCGCCGCACCACGCTGGTCGGCATCGCCGACCCGGCGGCGGCGGCCGGCGCGGAAGTGTTCGCCACGGCCGATCCGGAACAGCCATGCGGCATGATCGTCAATGTGGCGCCGAACGGCAACGGCGGCGTCGACGCGCTGGTGGAGATGAAACTGGCCGCGATCGAAGCGGCGTCGGTGCGGCTCGGCTCGGCCGACGGCGCGCCGCTGACCTTCCTCGGCATGCCTTATGTGCTGGACGCGCTCGACCTCTAGCATGGATCTCTATATTTACTACCAGGTCAAGGACGCCGACGCGGCGCCCTTGCAGGCTGCGGTCGTCACCATGCAGGCGGCGCTCACGCGAGACCACCGCGTGGTTTGCCAGCTCAAGCGCCGCCCGGAAGCCAAGGACGGCAAGCAGACGTGGATGGAAGTCTACGCCGCCACACCCGCCGCCTTCGCCGCCACGCTCGACGGCGCGGTCGAACTGGCCGGTTTATCGGCCCTCACCGCCGGCCCGCGCCACACCGAAGTCTTCACGGATCTACTCCCATGTGCTTGATCGTTTTCGCCTGGCGGGTGATCCCGGCGGTGCCCTTGGTGGCCGCAGCAAACCGTGATGAATACTACCAACGCGCCACCGCCCCGGCTGCCGCCTGGCCGGAGCATCCGCAGATCTACGCCGGCCGCGACCTGCAGGCCGGCGGCAGCTGGATGGGCATCACCCAGCCGGCGGTCGAAGGCGGGCCGTCGCGCTTCGCCGCCATCACCAACATCCGCGCGCCGTCCGAGCATCGCGACGATGCGCCGTCGCGTGGCCATCTGGTGGCCGATTACCTGGCGGGCGGCATGTCACCGCAGGAGTATGTCGATTCGATCCGCGAAGACGCCGACGCCTACAACGGCTTCAACCTGGTGCTGGGCGACCGTGACACCTTGATCTGGTTCTCGAACAAAGGCGACAACGACCCGCGCAACGGCAAGCCGCTGGAACCGGGAGTGTACGGCTTGTCGAACGCGCTGCTGGATGCGCCATGGCCGAAGGTGGTCAAGACCAAGGCCCAGTTCGCCAGCCTGCTATGCCTGGGCGCGCCGGACGAAGCCTTCTTCGAAATGCTGGCCGACACCACCCCCGCCCCCGACCAGCGCCTGCCGGAAACCGGTGTGCCGCTGGACCTGGAGCGGATGCTGTCGGCGGTACGCATCGAAAGCCCGAGTTACGGCACCCGCACCTCCACCGTCGTCAAGCTCTACGCCGACGCGCCGGGCACGCTGCACGAAATGCTGATCCATTAATCTCGGCGGCACGATCTAATTGCGCCACTGGCTCATGACGATCGACGCCGCCTGGACCGCAGCAGTTTCGGCGTCATTGCCGACGCCGAGATTGCTCAATACAGCCACGTAGAGCTTGTCCTCAGGAATGCGCAGGACTGCTGCGTTGAAGCCGCTGATACTGCCGCTATGCGAGATGATTTTCAAGCCGAACAATTTGCCAATTTCCCATCCATAGCCGTATTTGGTGACGGTTCCGTCGGTCAGCGCGTAGGGAGTGAATGCCCTTTTCCAGGTCGATTCCTTCAGCAGCTTCCCACCGGAGATTGCGGCATCGCATCGCGCCAGGTCGTCCACGGTCGATACGAGCGCTCCGGCTGCGTAAGGCTGACTCATGCTGAGTGCCGGACTGGGGACGAGGCCCTTTTTGGCCCGGCTATAGCCTTCGATATGCCTGACGGAAGAGCGCTCGCGGCCTTCGTAGGCGGTATCGTTCATACCCAGAGGAGCGAAGATATTCTGCGCCAGGAAGTCGGCATACGTAAGCCCGGAGACTTTCTCAACGATCGCGCCCAGGAGAAAGTAGCCGGAATTGCTGTAGGAATAACGCTGGCCAGCTTCGAATTCCTTGGGCTGATCCTTGAAGTAATCGATCATCTCGCCTACGCTCATGTCGGTCCTGCTGCGGGCGACGAAGTCACGCATGCTGGTATAGCTAGCGATGCCGGAGGTATGCGTGAGCAGATGTTCGATCGTAATTACCTTGCCGCTGATCGGATAGGTCGGGAGAAATTTTCGGATATCGTCATCGACTGCCAGCTTGCCTTGGTCGGCGAGCATCAGGATAGCGGTGGCGGTGAATTGCTTGGTGACTGAGCCGATGCGCAGCGACATATCGGCTGTCATGGTCTGCCCTTTCGCGATATCGGCAAGACCGTAGGCTTTGCGGAAGAACGTCGCGCCATTTTTGACGACAATGACCACAGCGCCGGGTTGGTTTGCTGGGTAGTGCTTCCCAATCGCGTTATCCAGACGGGCAACGATCTCGCGGTCCATGATCGCCTCACCCGGCGCTTGCGCGGTCTGGGCGAATATGCCGGGAGCCTGCAATAGAGTGAATGTGAACGTACAAATGCTGAGCAACTTCGACATGGAGCGGTACTCCGGATAAAGACTTGCGAATTGTATGTCCGATTCCGCCCCATTTGCGGAGTGTGGAAAGTCCGAAAGAGTAGACGCCGTCGCTGATTTCCACCTGTAATCAGCTGCTTAGCCTCCTCTGCTATTGCGGTGCCTTATTGCTTCCTGGGCTCGCAATCTTGGACAGAACCTTGAGGTCATATGATGCAAAATTAAGGGGCCGTGTCATATCAGAAAATTGAATCTCGGTTTTATCTGACTCGTTTCGGTAGATTAGCCACTGTCGCGACAGCTTAACTGGTCCCTCCGGTCCATGTCCCCACTCTGCAACTGTACGGGAACACGTACTGTACGAATTCAGGATCAACTTGTCGCCAGGCTTAGAGCGGCCCTTGAATACGCGCTCTATCCTGAACGTCGTCCTTTCGCCCACCAACTCAACTTCCATCTCTATCTTTTTCACTTTGCTCACATCAAGGAGCGTAACCAGCACCACCGAATCGACGCTGTTGAATCGCTCGCGAACACGCTTCTCCGTCTTTGCAAAAATTTCGGGTGGCAATGGGAGACATGCAAGCACTGGAGCAGCGACGCCACCCATAACACCCAGTAGCAAGACACGGAAAATTAATTTCATGGCGGCTGGCCTGCAGTAAATACGGTTGTGAAATCGAACGGCCCGATTCAAAGCCGAACGAATAGGTGGTAAGCGCAGGCCAAAAAGGCTTGCCTGCGGCCCGCTCTCTAACGCGCCCCGTCTGAAGGCGGCGGTGTCGGATTCAGCTCCTGCGACCATACCACTCCCGCGATTCCCCTGCAACTGCCGCGCGACATCCAGGCGCCGGTGCAGAAACGCCTGTCGATGTTCGTGCTGCGCGCCAAGACCAAACTGAGCGACGCCACCGAGCTGCCGGCCAACCAGGTCGTGCTGGGTCTCGGCGGCGGCTTGGCCGAAGCCGTGCTTCAAACCTGGTTCGACGCCCTGCCCGCCACGCCGTACACCAAGCTCGATCACCCGTTGGGCACGCTGATCCGCGTCGCTGACGTATTCGGCGCGGCGCGTTATCAATGGCTGATGTCGGCCGAGACCGCGCAAACCGTCGCGGCCGAGCTGGCGGACAAGCTCAGCGTCGGCGACGGCGATGCCTGGCGTTTGTCGGAGATCCACGCCGGCGTGCCGCAGATCACCAAGGCGACGCAGGAACAATTCGTGCCGCAGATGATCAACTTCGAGCTACTGGGCGGCGTCAACTTCAAGAAGGGTTGCTACCCGGGCCAGGAAATCGTCGCCCGCAGCCAGTATCTCGGCAAGCTCAAGCGCCGCACCACGCTGGTCGGCATCGCCGAGGCGGGCCGTCGCGCTTCGCCGCCATCACCAACATCCGCGCGCCGTCCGAGCACCGCGACGATGCGCCGTCGCGCGGCCATCTGGTGGCCGATTACCTGGCGGGCGGCATGTCACCGCAGGAGTATGTCGATTCGATCCGAGAAGGCGCCGACGCCTACAACGGCTTCAACCTGGTGCTGGGCGACCGTGATACCTTGATCTGGTTTGAATCGCCACGAGTTCTGTAGACACTTCTGAGCCATAATTCTAGGCTAAAGGAGTGAGTATGAGCGGGAAACGATATACGGAAGAATTCAAGATCGCTGCGGTCAAGCAAGTGGCGCAGCGCGGGCACCCGGTCAGCGAAGTGGCCGAACGGCTTGGCGTGAGCATTCATAGCCTGTACGCCTGGGTGAAACGCTATGGCGTCCCCGAGGACGAGCGTAAAGCAGTCGATGCCCAGAGCGACGAGATGCGGCGATTGAAGGCTGAATTGAAGCGCGTCACTGAGGAGCGCGATATATTGAAAAAAGCCGCGGTGTACTTTGCCAAGACGTCCGGGTAAGGTACACCTTGATTGTTGCGC
>NZ_JAADJT010000010.1 GCF_011090165.1 Duganella aceris | reverse complement strand
GGTTGGTTAGCCTTCTGAATGAAGAACGGCCCGGTCGAAGCTTCGACCGGGCCGTCAAGGGCAGACCTAGAAAATATGACGTTCGCGTACTAAAAAAATCTCCTTAACTGAACGGCATTACCCCGTGGGGCGTTTTTTTTACTCTTCGTTCATCTGGCTTTGCAGGTAATTCTGGATGCCGATCTTGCCAATCAGGTCCAGCTGGGTTTCCAGCCAGTCGATGTGCTCTTCGGTGTCTTCCAGGATCATCAGCAGCAGATCGCGCGAGACGTAGTCGCCGGCCTTCTCGGAGGCGGCGATGCCTTCCTTGACGGTGATGTGCGCGGCTTTTTCCAGCTTCAGGTCGCAGCCGATCATTTCTTCGGTGTTCTCGCCGATCATGATCTTGTGCATGGCTTGCAGGTTCGGCAGGCCGTCCAGCATCAGGATGCGGTCGATCAGTTTGTCGGCGTGCTTCATCTCGCCGATCGATTCTTCGTATTCTTTCTTCGCGATCTTTTCCAGGCCCCAGTGGCGGTACATGCGCGCGTGCAGGAAGTACTGGTTGATCGCGGTGAGTTCGTTGGTCAGCTGAGCGTTCAGCAAACGGATAACTTCTTGGTCGCCCTTCATGGGAGGTCTTTCTGAAATGGTTGCGGGAATAGCCGCATTTTGCCACGAACCGCGCCCCAACGTGTAGCGATTACTCCGGAATTTCGCGGAAAATGTGCTAAATCACGCGTAACGAGACGGGTGGTGCTAATGAAAACAATTAGCGTTCGCAAGCGCGTGTGTGAGGCAGCCCACTGAGTGCGGGCGCGGTCGGCGTTAGGATGGGGATTCACTCAACAGGAGCTCGCCATGGATTCGATCAACGCCCAACAAACAGAAACCAATCACCAGGACTTGATCGGCGAAGACGCCGTCAAGAAGATCAAGGATTTCGTCGACAGCACCTCCGGCTGCTTCTTCTGCACCAACGACGCGGCCGGCGGCCCCGGCGACGCGCGCCCGATGACCGCGCTGCAGGTCGATGAACTCGGCAACCTGTGGTTCATCAGCGCCTCCGACAGCCTGAAGAACATGGAGCTGGCGGCCGATCCGGCGGCGACCCTGTACTTCCAGGGTTCGGCGCATTCCGAGTTCATGCATCTGGAGGGCATCGCGACGGTGTCGCGCGACCCGGTCAAGATCAAGGAGCTGTGGAGTTTCACCATGAAGACCTGGTTCACCGCCGGCGAGGACGACCCGCGCATCACGGTGATCAAGTTCGCGCCGACCTACGGCTACTATTGGGACACCAAGCACGGCAAGGCGGTGGCCAGCGTCAAGATGCTGATCGGCGCCGTGATCGGCAAGACGATGGACGATTCCATCGAGGGTCGGCTGGATCTGTAAAATCAGCCCAGCTGGAAGTTGATCGGCACCAGCGCGTACACGGGGACCGGCTTGCCGTCCTCGAGGTACGGCTTGTACAGCGCGCGCAGCACGGCCTGGCGGCCGGCTTCGTCGAGGTTGGCGGAGCCGGACGACTTCTGGATCACCACCTGTTCGGCCAAACCCTTTTCACCGATCAGCACGCGCAGCGTGACGGTGCCGCTTTCGCCCATGCGGCGGGCGATGCTCGGGTAGACCGGTTGCGGGGCACGGATGTATTCGACGCCGGAGACGGTCTTCGGCGTGGACGGCGCCGGCGGTGCCGGTGGCGCGACCACCGGCGACGGTGCGGCGGTCGACGGCGTGGCTTCGGCCGCGCGCGGTTGCGGCGGCGGCAGCGTGATGGTCGGTTCGGTCTGGACGATGTTCAGTTGCGGCAGCGGCGGCACGAAGGTCGGCGTTTTCTGCACCACCGGCACCGTCTTCGGCGGCGGCGGGGTTTGCTTCAACGGTTCCGGCGAGGCGACGAAGGTGATGTTGACCACTTGCGGCATCAGCGCCTTGGTGACATTGCGCAGCATGCCGGAGTTGATCGCGTAAAACAGCACGGCATGACCCAGGACGATCGCTGCGAACGGTGCGAACTTGCGGCCGTTGCTGCGCCATTGCGCCTTCAGCTTGCGGGCGATGCCGCGATCGTCGCCGGTCAGCGCGGAGGCTGACAGGCCGTAGGTCATTGTGTTCATATTAGTTGGTGAAGACCGGGCGCTTGAGCACCGTCTCTTTGATATCGGCGCTTGCCTGGATGGCGGCCAAATGTTCGTTGAGGATTTCTTCGGCACAGGAGAAACATTGACCGCAGCAGGTCGCGACGCCCAAATCGCGGCGCAGTTCTTCCATCGACGTTAATCCCAATTCCACGGCTTGACGGATTTCACGATCAGATATGTTATTGCAAACACAAACAATCATCGATACACCTTCTGGCTAGGCTAAAAAAAAGTCTGAATGACATGATTGCGTTCTACTTAATGCGAATCATTATCATTAATCGTATACTGCCTCAAATCTGAGCGGGATGCAAGCGCAAATAGAAGTAATTCGCATTACCGTTTATAATGCTAGTATCTTCTTTCCGGCGAGAACGCGATCTTGCAGTTCGCCGGTCCTGACCGGATTCGCTCATGACGCACGCTGTTCCCCTGATCACCCTGGACACGCTCCAGGTCGGCGCCGCCGCCACCGTGGTGCATGTTTCTCCCGGCGACATCGCCGACGATGGCGCGGATTTGTCGCGCCGGCTGATGGAACTGGGCTTCGTGCCCGGCGAAAAAATCCGCATGCTGAAGCGCGGCATGCCGGGCGGCGAACCGCTGGCGATCAAGGTCGGCAACTCCACCTTCGCCTTGCGTCGCTTCGAAGCGGCGCTGATCTCGATTCAACCGGAATAAATCATGGGCGCCGTAGAAAAATCCTTGCCCGGACTCCCCGTGCAATCCCGGACGCCGATGGTGGCCTTGCTGGGCAACCCGAATTGCGGCAAGACCGCCTTGTTCAACCGCCTGACCGGCGCGCGCCAGAAAGTGGCCAACTACGCCGGCGTGACCATCGAGCGCAAGGAAGGTTCGTTCAATTCGCCCGAAGGCCACGCCTTCCGCGTGCTGGACCTGCCGGGCGCCTATAGTTTGTCGGCGCACACGCCGGACGAGGAAATCACCCGCGACGTGGTGGCCGGCAAGCGCGCCGGCGATCCGGCGCCGGACGTGGTGGTGTGCGTGGTCAACGCCACCAACCTGCGGCTGAACCTGCGCCTGGTGCTGGAGATCAAGCGCCTGGGCCTGCCGATGATCCTGGCGCTCAACATGGTCGATGTCGCCAGCAAGCGCGGCATGCGCATCGACGCCGACCGCCTGGCGCAGGAGCTGGGCATGCCGGTGGTGGAAACCGTGGCGGTGCAGGCCGGCGGCGAGAAGTCGCTGCTGCGCGCGCTGGACGGCATGTGGCCGCTGGCGGCGACCCAGCCGCATCCGTTGTCGGCGATCGACGCGGTCGGCGTCGAGGAGACGCAGCGCGAAGTGCGCCGCATCCTCGAGCTGGTCAGCAACGACGTCAACGACAGCGGCAACCTGAGCGAAAAGATCGACAACGTGGTGCTGCATCCGGTGCTCGGTCCGGTGATCCTGGCGGTGCTGATGTTCCTGGTGTTCCAGGCGGTGTTCAGCTGGGCGGCGACGCCGATGGAGATGATCACCGCCGGGGTCGAACACCTGGCGGCGTGGATGACGGCGTCGATGCCGCCGGGCTTGCTGCACAGCCTGCTGGTGGACGGCGTCATGGGCGGCGTCGGCGGGGTGCTGGTGTTCCTGCCGCAGATTCTGATTTTGTTCTTCTTTATCCTGTTCCTGGAGGATTGCGGCTATCTGCCGCGCGCGGCCTTCTTGCTGGACCGGCTGATGGGCGGTGTCGGCCTGTCGGGCCGCGCCTTCATTCCGCTGCTGTCGAGCTTTGCCTGCGCGATTCCCGGCGTGATGGCGGCGCGCACCATCCAGAACCGGCGCGACCGGCTGGTGACCATCATGATCGCGCCGCTGATGACGTGCTCGGCGCGGCTGCCGGTGTATGCGCTGATCATCGCCGCCTTCATTCCCGACCGCGAGGTGGCCGGCTTCATGAACCTGCAAGGGCTGGTGCTGTTCCTGCTGTACTTCGCGGGCATCATTTCGGCGATGGCGGTGGCGTGGGTGATGAAGCGCTTCATGCACACCAAGGCGCACCAGGCGCTGATGATGGAGCTGCCGGCCTACCACTGGCCGCATATGCGCAACCTGGGCCTGGGCTTGTGGGAGCGCGCCAAGATCTTCGTGACGCGGGTCGGTACCATCATCCTGACCTTGACGATCCTGCTGTGGGTGCTGAGCTCGTTCCCGGGTGCGCCGGAAGGCGCGACGCATCCGCCGATCTACTACAGTCTGGCCGGCATCATCGGCCGCGGGCTGGAATTCATTTTCGCGCCGATCGGCTTCAACTGGCAGATCTGCATCGCGCTGGTGCCGGGCATGGCGGCGCGCGAAGTGGCGGTCGGCGCGCTGGGCACCGTGTACGCGCTGTCGCAGAGCGGCGACGAGGTGGCGCAGGCGCTGGCGCCGATCATCGGTTCGACCTGGTCGCTGCCGACCGCGTTGTCGCTGCTGGCGTGGTATGTGTTCGCGCCGCAGTGCATGGCGACGCTGAGCACGGTGCGCCGCGAAACCAACAGCGTGCGCTTCGCGTGGCTGATGGCTGGTTACCTGTTTGCGCTGGCGTATGTGGCGTCGTTCCTCACGTACCGCATCGCGTTGGCTTTCGGAGGTTGATATGTGGCAGCAAGTGATCGTGGGGGTGATCGTGGTGGCGGCGCTGGCGCATTTCTGCAGCAAGTACCTGCCGGCGGCGCTGCGCCGGCGCATCGTACATGCGTTGAGCCAGCGCGGCTTCGATCAGGCGCGGCTGGCCAGGGTGTTCAACACCACGTCCAGCTGCGGCGACGGCTGCGGCAACTGCGACTCCAACAAAAGCGCCAAGGCCGCCGCGCCGGGCGACGCGTCCAAGCCGGCCAAGCGCGTCATCAATCTGCGCGTCCAGCGCTGATCCCTAGGGCGCCTTCTGCTGCAAGTCCAGGGTCTGGATGCGCGGTGGCAGCGTCGGCGTCAGCAGCAGCGTGCCGGTCACCTGGCCGTGCTCGCATCGCCAGACGAACTCGCCGGCCAGCGCGCCTTTGGCGCTGAGCGGCGACGCGGTGTCGCAGGCGCCCACCTTCTCCTTCAGGCCCGCCAGGTCGCGGCGCCAGCCGGCCGCGTCGCGGTCCAGCAGGAAGTTCATCGCCAGCTGGTCGGCGGCGACGGCGATATCGCCCTGCTGATAAATGTTCCCTGCGGCGCGGTAGGCGGTGGCGACGTCGCTGCTGACCGGCGTCGCACGGCGTTTCAGGTAGCCTCCCTTGCTGAGCACCATCGCCGCATCCCACACCGGGGTGGCGGAACCCGAGTAGCTGCGGTTGGTGAAGGCGAAAAGGCCGACGCCCATGTCCGGCAGCAGCAGCACGTGCGATCCGTAGCCGGGATAGCCGCCGCCGTGGCTGAGCGTCAAGCCCAGCTCGCAATCGACCGCCGCGTTCATTCCCATGCCGTAGGCCGACGCCTGGCGGCAGCTGTCGGCGCCGCTGTGGCCCAGGCGCTTGCGCAATTGCGCGAAGTTCGAGCCCTGCGCCAGTTCGCGCACCGTGGCGCGCTTGACCGGGCCGGTGTCGGCGCCGTCGCGCGGCGGCCAGGCCGACAGCAGGTAACCCACCCACTTGGCGTAGTCGACCGCGCTGGTCTGCACCCCGCCCATGGCGCCGAACGCGCCGTGCGCCATCGTCGGTTCCAGCGTCCAGGCGTTGTCGGCCCAGTGGTAGCCCTGCGCGCGGCGTTCGGCCGGCGCGGCGTCGGCGACGAAGCCGGAGGACGTCATGCCCAGCGGCCGCATCAGCGTGCTGGTGATGGTGTCGGCGAACGGCCGGCCGGAGACGTTGCTGATGATGCGGCCCAGCAGCGCGTAGCCGAGGTTGGAATATTCCATCGTCACGCCGGGGGCGTTGCTGAACGGGACGCCGCCGCGCAGCAGCTGGGTGAACGCGGCTTCCGGCAACGGCGTCTGGCGGTCGCCCCACGGATCGTCGGTGACCAGGCCGGCGCTGTGGTTCAGCAGGTCGCGGACGCGGATGCGCGGCGAGTCGTCGGTCGGATACTTCCAGTTCTTCATTTCCGGGACATAGGTCTCGGCCGGCGCGTCCAGTTGCAGCCGGCCGTCGTCGCGCAGCTTCAACAGCGTCAGCGCGGTGAAGGCCTTGGTCATCGAGGCGATGCGGAACAGGCTGTCCGGCGTCACCGGCCGATTCGTTTGCAGATCCTGCACGCCCAGGCCGCGCACGTAGACCAGCTTGCCGTCGGCGACGATGCCGTACACCAGGCCGGGCACATGCTGGTCGAGCGCGTAGTCGGCGAAGATGGCGTCGATCCTGGCGTACAGCGCGGCGTCGCGCTGCTCGTCGGCGTGGGCCGGCGCTTGCGCTTGCGCGTCGATCAGGGCCGCGGCGGCGGCGAATAGGATTGCGAATGTGAATCTGGACATGCCGACTCCCGGGTGGATTAACAAAGTGGATTGAACGATTCCGCCTGTGCCATCGGCCAGTACAGGCCGAACACCGGCGGCAGGCGCGCCAGCTGGCTCGGGTCGAGCAGTTCGCCCGGCTCCAGGTACGGCAGCAGCGCCGAGGCCAGCTTGACCTGGTGGTCGGAGATGCGCCGCACCAGGTGGCGCGGCTTCAGTTGCGACGGGTGGGTGGCGCCGGCGGCGGCGATCAGCTGCGCCAGCGCCTTCAGCGTGTTCTCGTGGAAGTTGGCGACGCGGCGGATCTTGTCCGGCACCACCAGCGCGCGCTGGCGGGCCGGGTCCTGGGTGGCGACGCCGGTCGGGCAGCGGTCGGTGTGGCAGCTTTGCGACTGGATGCAGCCCAGCGCGAACATGAAGCCGCGCGCCGAGTTGCACCAGTCGGCGCCGAGCGCGATGGTGCGGGCGATGTCGAAGGCGGTGATGATCTTGCCGGAGGCGCCGACCTTGACCTTGTCGCGCAGGTTGGCGCCAACCAGCGTGTTGTGCACCAGCAGCAGCGCTTCCTGCAGCGGCGTGCCGACGTGGTCGGTGAACTCGACCGGCGCGGCGCCGGTGCCGCCTTCGCCGCCGTCGACCACGATGAAGTCGGGCACGATGCCGGTCGCCAGCATCGCCTTGACGATGCCGAAGAATTCCCACGGGTGGCCGATCGACAGCTTGAAGCCGGTCGGCTTGCCGCCGGACAGGGTGCGCAGGCGGTCGATGAAGGCCAGCATCTCCAGCGGCGTGCTGAAGGCGGAGTGCGACGACGGCGAGATGCAGTCCTCGCCCAGCATCACGCCGCGCGTGGTGGCGATCTCGATCGTCACTTTCGCGCCCGGCAGCACGCCGCCGTGGCCGGGCTTGGCGCCCTGCGACAGCTTCAGCTCGATCATCTTGACCTGCGGCGTGGTGGCGTTGGCGATGAAGTTGGCTTCGGAGAAGCTGCCGTCGGCATTGCGGCAGCCGAAGTAGCCGGAGCCGATCTCCCACACCAGGTCGCCGCCGTGCTGGCGGTGGTAGGGGCTGATGCTGCCTTCGCCGGTGTCGTGCATGAAGCCGCCGGCTTTGGCGCCGCCGTTCAGCGCCAGGATGGCGTTGGCCGACAGCGCGCCGAAGCTCATCGCCGAGATGTTGAACACGCTGGCCGAATACGGTTGCGCGCGCGGGCAGTCGGGGTGGTTGCCGATCTCGACGCGGAAGTCGTGGTGCTGTTCCGGCGCCGGTTTGATCGAGTGGTTGATCCATTCGTAGCCGGGGGCGTAGACGTCCATCTGGGTGCCGAACGGGCGCTTGTCGGTGTCCATCTTGGCGCGCTGGTAGACGATGCTGCGCTGGTTGCGCGAGAACGGTTCGGCCACCGTGTCGTCTTCGAGGAAGTATTGGCGGATCTCGGGGCGGATCGATTCGAAGAAGAAGCGGAAGTGGGCCAGGATCGGGTAATTGCGGCGCAGCGCGCGCTTGGTCTGCAACAGGTCGGTGATGCCGACGAGGGTCAGCGCGGCGGCGGCGACGGCGATTTCCCACGGGGCCCGCAGCGCCACGGAGGCGAGCAGGGTGACGATGGCGGCGATGAGGACAAGGTAACGCGGTGACAGGAAATTCATGAACACTCCGGTGGCGGCAGGCTGGCGTCGAGTGTACTGTGCTTTCCCATCGGAATCCATCGGTCCGTGGAGGGGGCGGCGTAAACGCGGCAACAATGCTAAGCTGGCGGCATCGCGGCGCACGGCCGTTCTTTTTTTCGGGAACCTGACATGATCGTTGTCCACCATCTCAATAATTCGCGCTCGCAGCGCGTGCTGTGGCTGTTGGAGGAACTGGGGCTGGCGTATGAGATCGTGCGCTACCAGCGCGACCGCAAGACCATGCTGGCGCCGCCGGAGCTGCGCGCCATTCATCCGCTGGGCAAGTCGCCGGTGATCAGCGACGACGGCATCGTGGTGGCGGAGTCGGGGGCGATCGTCGAGTACCTGGTCGAGACCTATGGCCATGGCCGCATGGTGCCGCCGGCCGGCACGGCGGAGCGGCGCCGCTGGACCTATTTCCTGCATTACGCCGAGGGCTCGGCGATGGCGCCGTTGTTGATGAAGCTGGTGTTCGACCGGGTCGAGACCAGTCCGGCGCCGTTCTTCGTCAAGCCGATCGCGCGCGCCATCGCGCAGAAGGTCAAGGGCACGTACATCCAGCCGCAGATCGAGATGCATCTGGATTATCTGGAGGCCGAGCTGGGCAAGTCGCCGTGGTTCGCCGGCGCCGAGTTCAGCGCCGCCGACATCCAGATGAGCTTCCCGCTGGAGGCGGCCGCCGCGCGCGGCGGTTTGAACGCAAGCCGTCCGAAGCTGCTCGACTTCCTGCAACGCATCCACAGCCGCCCGGCCTTCCAGCGCGCGCTGGAGCGCGGCGGCCCGTATGAGCTGTTGAAGTAAACAGCGGTGCGGTAGAATGGCGGCTTGATCAAGCCCGGATGATGTTGAACATGGGTAGACTCCTTGCCATCGACGGCCTCAATATTGTGCGCCGCGTCTACGAAGCCAGCCCCGAACCCGATAGCCCCGAAAAGGCCGAGATCGCGCTGCGCCACGCGCTGTCCTCTTTCCGCAAACTGGTCAACGACCATGAACCGACCCATGTGCTGCCGGCCTTCGATTTCGGCGGCCGCACCTGGCGTCACGATCTGTATGCCGGCTACCGCGAGGGCCGCGCGCCGATGCCGTCGCCGCTGCGCGAGGCGCTGCCCGGGTTCTACGAGAAGCTGCAGGGTTTCGGCCTGCACGTGGTGTCGCTGCCCGAGGTCGAGGCCGACGATGTGATCGGCACCGTGGTGCTGCGCTGGTTGGCCGACGGCCGAGGCGAGGCCACCGTCGCCAGCACCGACAAGGATCTGCACGGCCTGATCGCGCAGGGCGCGCGGGTGTGGGACCACTTCAAGAGCGAGTGGCACGACCATGCGTGGGTCGAGCAGAAGTGGGGTGTGCCGCCGGAGCAGCTGCCCGACCTGCTGGCGCTGATGGGCGATGTCACCGATTCGATTCCGGGTGTGTCCAAGGTCGGCGTCAAGACGGCGGCGCGACTGTTGCGTACTTACGGCACGCTGGACGGGATCATGGCCGGCGCCGGCATTCTGAAGGATACGCTGGGCGAAACACTACGAAAAGAACGCGAAATGCTGTATCTTTCTCGACAATTGGTGCAATTGAAAACAGACGTGCGGGTCGGCGTGACCTGGAACATGCTGGCTTGGGAAAGATAAGCGCGTCTATAAATACAAGGTTTGCAAGATGTTAAAAGCGGTGATTATCGATTCCAGCGCTGTCGCGCGCGGTTTGCTCAACACCGTGCTGACCGACGGCGGTTATGACGTGGTGGGCCAGGCCCACACCTGCGCCAACGGTATGGCGCTGCTGATCAAATACCAGCCCCACATCGTCTGCATCGCGCGCGAGCAGATGGAGAGCGGTGAGGACGTGGTGCGGGAGATTAAAACCAACTGGCCGAAGACGCTGATCTTCATGGTGTCCAGCGAATTCGATGCGGCCACCATCCAGGCGGCGCATGCGATGGGCGTGAGCGGCTTCATCGTCAAGCCGTTCAAGGCGGACACCGTGCTGAATACGATCCGCAATGTGGTGATCGCGATGGTCAAGCGGCAGCGCGCGGCGCTGGCCAAGGATGGTCCGGAGCTTCAGCCGGACGCCGAGGCTTAACCCGCAAGGCATCCCGGCTTGGGAACCGGCGCGTAGCCGCATGGGGTCGGACCCCGTACGGGGTCCGACCCCAGTATCCGGTGTGCGGAGGAAAGGCGTGTCAGGCGATGAAGGTGGAACTGTCGATGATGCCCCCGCCTAAACACACGTCGCCGTCGTACAGCACCGCCGACTGGCCCGGCGTCACCGCCCATTGCGCCTCCATGAACTTCAGCGCGAAATCGGAATCGCCTTCCGGCGCGATCTCGCACGCCACGTCGGCCTGGCGGTAGCGGGTCTTGGCGGCCATCGGGCGCGCTGACGGCGCTTCGCCGGCGATCCAGCTGGCCTGGTCGGCGCGCAGCGTCGACGACAGCAGCCACGGATGTTCGTGGCCCTGCACGATGTACAGCGTGTTCTCGGCCACGTCCTTCTTCGCCACATACCAGGCGTCGCTGCTGCCGTCCGGATTCTTGTACGCCTTCATGCCGCCGACGCCGATGCCCTTGCGCTGGCCCAGCGTGTAGAACGACAGGCCGACGTGCTCGCCCACCACCTTGCCGTCCGGCGTCTTCATCGGACCCGGCTTGTACGACAGGTAGCGGTTCAAAAATTCGCGGAACGGGCGCTCGCCGATGAAGCAGATGCCGGTCGAATCCTTCTTGGCGGCGTTCGGCAGCGCGAGTCGCTCGGCGATCTTGCGCACTTCGGTCTTGGGGATTTCGCCCAGCGGGAACAGGGTCTTCGACAACTGCGCCTGGTTCAGGCGGTGCAGGAAGTAGCTCTGGTCCTTGGTGTGGTCGACCGCCTTCAGCAGTTCGAACTTGTCGCCGCTCTGGCGCACGCGCGCGTAGTGGCCGGTGGCGATCAGGTCGGCGCCGAGGTGCATCGCGTGATCCAGAAACGCCTTGAACTTGATCTCGGCGTTGCACAGCACGTCCGGGTTGGGCGTGCGGCCGGCCTGGTATTCGCGCAGGAAGTCGGCGAACACGCGGTCCTTGTATTCGCTGGCGAAGTTGACCGCCTCGATGTCGACGCCGATGACGTCGGCCACGCTGGCGGCGTCGATCCAGTCCTGCCGCGTCGAGCAGTATTCGGAATCGTCGTCGTCTTCCCAGTTCTTCATGAACAGGCCGACCACGTCGTAGCCCTGTTCCTTCAGCATCCACGCCGCGACCGAGGAATCCACCCCGCCCGACATCCCGATCACGACTTTTTTCTTGCCCATCACATTTCCTATCTATCCATTGGCGGTGCTCACCGCCTCCTTGAAGACGGAAGCGTGTGTTTGTATCAGTTCCAGCGGCGCGCGCCGGCCTTCCAGGTATTCGTCCACGCATTGCAGCACGGTCGGGCTGCGGTGACGGTCGGCACATGCGGCCAATTCGTCGCGCGTCAACCACATGGTGCGCAAAATACCTTCATCCAGCGGCCGGTCGTGCTGCGCGCCGGGCACGCCGCAGAAGGTGAAGCGCAGGTAGGTCACTTCCTCGCCGGTGCGGTTGGAGGTGTAGCGCGACATATACATGCCCACCAGCGCGGTCGGCGTGAAGTCGTACGCGGTTTCTTCCAGCGTTTCGCGGATCACGGCTTGTTCCAGCGATTCGTGCGGGTCCAGGTGGCCGGCGGGCTGGTTGATGCGGATGCCGTCGCTGGTTTCTTCTTCGATCAGCAAAAACTTGCCATCCTTCTCGACGATGGCGGCAACAGTAACAGAGGGTTTCCAGATACGCGGCATGAGTCATCCTTGAAAGAGCCGACATTTTAGCCTGTTCCAGCCATTTGGTTTGAAAACCGGCAAGACTGTATTGCGCTGGCGCAGCACTTTAGACGGCAATTGATGATAAATAGTAATAATTGTAATGATAAAACCGCTGTTTATTGATAAATAAGTATTCCGTATGATGGACCCAACGAGGGGGCTTCCACGCCCGGCTTTCCGTGTTAGATTCTAGTCAGTTTATTAATCTTTGGAGACACCCATGAGAATAAGCGTACCGGCCGAGACACGGCCGGGTGAGACCCGGGTGGCGGCGACGCCCGAAACCGTCAAGAAGCTGGCGGCCAAGCACGAGCTGCTGGTGCAGTCTGGCGCCGGGCTGCCGGCCTCGGTCACCGACGAGGCCTATGTGGCGGCCGGGGCGCGCATCGTCGCGGCGGCCGAGGCCTGGGGCGCCGACGTGATCCTGAAGGTGCGCGCGCCGAACGCCGAGGAACGGGCGCAGATCAAGCCGGGCACCGTGGTGATCGGCATGCTCAATCCGTTCGACGCCGACAACAACGCGGCGATGGCGGCGGCGGGCCTGCAGGCGTTCGCGCTGGAGGCGGTGCCGCGCATCACGCGGGCGCAGTCGATGGACGTGTTGTCGTCGCAGGCCAACATCGCCGGCTACAAGGCGGTGCTGGTGGCGGCCAACACCTACCAGCGCTTCATGCCGATGCTGATGACGGCGGCCGGCACGGTCAAGGCGGCGCGGGTGTTGATCATGGGTGTCGGCGTGGCGGGCCTGCAGGCGATCGCCACCGCCAAGCGGCTGGGCGCGGTGATCGAGGCGTCCGACGTGCGGCCGCCGGTCAAGGAGCAGGTGGAGTCGCTGGGCGCGAAGTTCATCGACGTGCCCTTCATCACCGACGAGGAAAAGGAGATCGCGCAGGGCGTGGGCGGCTACGCGCGGCCGATGCCGGCCGACTGGATGCGGCGTCAGGCGGAGCTGGTGCACGAACGCGCCAAGCTGGCCGACATCATCATCACCACCGCGCTGATTCCGGGCCGTCCGGCGCCGGTGCTGATCTCCGAGGAGACCGTGAAGGCGATGAAGCCCGGTTCGGTGATCGTCGACCTGGCGGTGTCGCAGGGCGGCAACTGCCCGTTGTCGGAGCTGAATAAAACCGTGGTCAAGCACGGCGTGCACATCGTCGGCGAGCCGGATCTGGCGACCCTGGTGGCGGCCGACGCGTCGGCGCTGTACGCGCGCAACGTGCTGGACTTCCTCAAGCTGATCATCGACAAGGAAGACAAGCTGGTGATCGACCGCGAAGATGAAATCATCAAGGCCACGCTGCTGTGCACCGGCGGCGAGCTCTTAAGAAAATAAAAAGGAGAACCCATCATGGAAGTCAGCCACACCATCATCAATCTCATCATCTTCGTGCTGGCCATTTACGTCGGCTACCACGTGGTCTGGACCGTCACGCCGGCGCTGCATACGCCGCTGATGGCGGTCACCAACGCCATCTCGGCGATCATCATCGTCGGCGCCATGCTGGCCGCTTCGCTGACCGAGGGCCTGATCGGCCAGGTCATGGGGACGGTGGCGGTGGCGCTGGCCGCCGTCAACGTGTTCGGCGGGTTCCTGGTCACGCAGCGCATGCTGGAGATGTTCAGGAAAAAAGAGCCCAAGGTGAAGAAGGGAGATCACGCATGAACTTCATCTCCATGAACCTGGTGACGATGATGTATCTCATCGCATCGGTATGCTTCATCCAGGCGCTGAAAGGGCTGTCGTCGCCGGGCACGGCGCGCACCGGCAATGCCTTCGGCATGTCCGGCATGGCGATCGCGTTCGTCACCACCATCGCGCTGATCCTGAAGTTGCGGGCGGAAGCCACGGCGGCCGGCACCGCCGGCGGCATGGGGCTGGCGCTGGTGGCGGTCGGCGTGATCGTCGGCGGCGGCATCGGCGCGGTGCTGGCCAAGAAGGTCGAGATGACCAAGATGCCGGAGCTGGTGGCGGCGATGCACTCGCTGATCGGTCTGGCGGCGGTGTGCATCGCGGTGGCGGCGGTGTCGGAGCCGCATGCGTTCGGCATCGCGGCGGTCGGCGAGGCGCTGCCGTTCGGGAATCGCATCGAGCTGTTCATCGGCACCTTCGTCGGCGCGATCACGTTCTCGGGCTCGGTGATCGCCTTCGGCAAGCTGTCGGGCAAGTACAAGTTTCGCCTGTTCCAGGGCGCGCCGGTCAGCTTCGCCGGGCAGCACATGCTGAACCTGGCGCTGGCCATCGTCATGGTCGGCCTGGGGCTGGCGTTCTGCTTCGCCGGCGGCACCGAGCCGGCATGGACGCCGTTCCTGATCATGACCGCGATCGCCTTTGTGCTGGGCGTGTTGATCATCATCCCGATCGGCGGCGCCGACATGCCGGTGGTGGTGTCGATGCTGAACTCCTACTCCGGCTGGGCTGCGGCGGGCATCGGCTTCTCGCTGAACAATGCGATGCTGATCATCGCCGGTTCGCTGGTCGGTTCGTCCGGCGCGATCCTGTCGTACATCATGTGCAAGGCGATGAACCGTTCGTTCTTCAATGTGATCCTGGGCGGCTTCGGCGGCGCGCCGGCGGAGGCGGGCGGCGGCGGGGCCAAGGAACAGCGTCCGGTCAAATCCGGTTCGGCCGACGATGCGGCGTTCATCATGGCCAATGCGGAAAGCGTGATCATCGTGCCGGGCTACGGCCTGGCGGTGGCGCGCGCGCAGCACTCGCTCAAGGAGCTGGTCGAGAAGCTGACCCACAAGGGCGTCAGCGTCAAGTATGCGATCCATCCGGTGGCGGGGCGCATGCCGGGCCATATGAACGTGTTGCTGGCGGAGGCCGAGGTGCCGTACGACCAGGTGTTCGAGATGGAGGATATCAACGGTGAATTCGGCCAGACCGACGTGGTGCTGATCCTCGGCGCCAACGACGTGGTCAATCCGGCCGCCAAGGATCCGAAGTCGCCGATCGCCGGCATGCCGATCCTGGAGGCGTACAAGGCCAAGAGCATCATCGTCAACAAGCGGTCGATGGCTTCCGGCTATGCGGGCCTGGACAATGAGCTGTTCTACCAGGCGAACACCATGATGGTGTTCGGCGATGCCAAGAAGGTCATCGAGGACATGGTCAAGGCGGTGGAGTGATTCATCATTTGTGAATGTTGTCTTTGGTTTTGGCCGATTGATGGTCGGGTGAGTGAAGCATAAGATGGCTTCACTCACCCACCTCAAGGAGCTTCACCATGAACCGTCTGCAAAACAAAGTAGCTATCGTCACTGGCGCATCTTCCGGCATCGGCCGCGCCACCGCCAAGTTGTTCGCCGCCGAGGGCGCGAAGGTTGTCGTCGCGGCGCGCCGTCAGGCGGAGCTGGATTCGCTGGTCGCCGAGATCAAGGCCGACGGCGGCAGCGCCATCGCGCTGGCCGGCGATGTCACTTCGGAAGCCTTTAATGCGGTGTTGGTCGCGGCCGCCGTGGCTACCTTTGGCCGTCTGGACATCGCTTACAACAACGCCGGTACGCTGGGCGAAATGGGCGAGACCACCGGTGTTTCGGAGCAGGGCTGGAACGATACCCTCGCCGCCAACCTGACCAGCGCTTTCCTCGGCGCCAAGCATCAGGTGCCGGAAATGATCAAGCAGGGTGGCGGTTCGGTGATCTTCACGTCGACTTTCGTCGGGTATAGCTTCGCTTTCCCGGGTGTGGCGGCTTACGCGGCCAGCAAGGCCGGCTTGATCGGCTTAACGCAGGCGCTGGCGGCGGAATACGGTCCGCAAGGCGTGCGCGTGAACGCGGTGCTGCCGGGCGCGGTCGACACGGCGATGTATCGCGATATGAACGATACGCCGGAGTCGACTTCGTTCATCACCAATCTGCATGCGCTGAAACGCGTCGCGCAGCCGGAGGAACTGGCGCGTTCGGTGCTGTATCTGGCTTCGGACGATTCGTCCTTCGTTACCGGCACCGCGTCGCTGGTCGATGGCGGGGCGTCGATCACGCGTACTTAATACGCGACGTCTTCCAGGCGGCAGCGAAATTTGCGCCGCTCTGGGAGATCCCAGCCGGGATCAAAATCGGTTTTGCAGCGCGGCGCCGGGGTTGGTGCCGGGGCCGGTGGCGCTTCAGCCGCCGCCGGGGTGGCGACGGGCATGGCTGCGGGCGCGGTTGGAATAGGCGTGTTCGCGGTCGTGCGTTCCTGTTTCGCCTGCTCTCTTCGGAGCACGTCGGCCATTGTGTAGCGCTTGTCGCCGGGACGGCGCACGGACAGGTCGAACCAGGCGTTGCGGGCGGTGCGCGCGAAGAAGCGCGCGAATTCGTTTGGCGAGACTGATCGTCCTTGATGCATGATCTTGTCGCCCTCTACGCGCGCGTAGTTGTGTTCGCCGTAGCTCCATGATCGCAGGATCGTGCCTTCAGGGAGGAACAGCGACTTCCATTGATAGCCGCGCAGCTTGGCCGGATCGGCGCCCGGCGACAGCGCGGCTTTTGCATCAAGCCAGAATTCGAGCGCGGTATTGATCGCTTCGGAGAGGTCGTGTGCGCCGCCTTCGAGGCGCTGCTGTTCGACCAGCCGGAGTAGGGACGTGGGGGAGAGCTGCACGCTCAGTGTGGTAAACATTCTTTTTTCTCCTCTCTTTTCTTCGCTTTTCCTCTCTTTAGATCGCAAATATGCGAGGAAGTTCAAAAAGAGAGGAAAAGCGATGAAAAGCGAGGAAAAGAGAGCTCGAAAGAGAGGGTTTACCACAGGGACTTGCGCACTACCCCCGGGGTAGATATCCTCAAGTCAACGGCGGCCGAACATCATCAGTTCGGCCAGCACGCTGCGGGCCGGGGCGACCATGTCGATCGCGGCCAGCGACAGGCCGAGCAGCGCCTGTGCCGGCGAGTCGTTGGCGAAGATGCGCGCCATGGTGTCGGTCAGCCGCACCGTCATACCGCGATCCTGCGCGCGCAGGGCGGTGAATTGCGCCAGCATGGCCGGCGTCGCGCCTTGCGCCAGCAGGCGCGCCAGCACGGTGGCGTCGCGCAGGCCGAGGTTCAGGCCCTGGCCCGCCACCGGGTGCAAGGTTTGCGCGGCGTTGCCGATGGCGACCGTGCGCGCGCTGCCGCGTGGATCGGCGTTGAGTCCCAACGGGAAGGCCAGGCGCGGCGTGGCGTGCGTGAAGCGGCCGACGCGCTCGCCGAACGCTGCGCCCAGTTCGCGCAGGAAGGCCGCGTCGTCCAGCGTCTGCAGATGCGCCGCCGTATCTGGGCGCACGCACCACACCAGCGAATACTCCTCGCCCTGCGGCAGCAGCGCCAGCGGGCCCTGTTCGGTGAAACGCTCGAAGGCGCGGTGCGCGAGGGCGCGGCTGCTGCGCACCTGCGCGATGATCGCTGTCTGTTGATAGTCGCGGCGCTGCGCCTTGCTTTCCTGGTCGCCGAACAAACCGCCTTCGGCCTGCACCACGACGGCGGCGTTCAGCGCGCGCGGCTGCTCGCCGCCGATGGTCAGCACGACGCTGTCGCCGGATTCGTCGAGCGCCTCGACGCGCGCCGGCCGCAGCGTGGCGATGCCGGCGCGTTCGCACACCGCGCCCAGCGCCGTCACCAGATCGCCGTAGCGCAGCACATAGCCCAGCGCCGGCAAGCGATGCTCGTCGCGCGTGATCAGGCTGCGGCCGAACTGGCCGCGCCGCGAGACGTGGATTTCATGGATGGCGGTCGCCGCCACCGGCCAGGCGCCGATTTCTTCCAGTATCTGCCGGCTGCCCCACGACAGCGCGATCGAGCGCGGATCCTTGCTTGCTTGCGCCAGCGTTTTTGCGTCGAGCAGCGCGATGCGCGCGGCGGGCACGCCGCGTTTGGCCAGCAGCGCGGCCAGCGCCATGCCGGCCGGCCCGGCGCCGCAGATGGCGACGTCGTAGGTGGTAACTTCCGTCATTGTTTGGTCGATTGCATCAGTTGTTCGATATCGGCCACGGTCCTGGGCGCGCTGCTCAGGATGGCGTGGCCGTCGGCGGTGATCAGCACATCGTCCTCGATGCGGATGCCGGTGTTCCAGTATTCCTCGGGCACGCCGTCGGCCGGACGCACGTAGATGCCCGGCTCCACCGTCACCACCATGCCCGGCTTCAGCGCGCGCGAAGGCTTGCCGGCGGCGGCGGTGTCGCGGTACTGGCCGACGTCGTGCACGTCCATGCCGAGCCAGTGGCCGGTGCCGTGCATGTAGAACTGCAGGTGGCGCTTGTCGGCGATGACGTCGGCCACGCCGCCGTGCTTGTCCTTGTCGAGCAGGCCGAGGTCGAGCATGCCCTGCGCCAGCACCTGCACCGCCGCTTCGTGCGCGCCGGCGTAGGGCAGGCCGGGCGCGATGGCTTTCAGCGCCGCCGCCTGCGCCGACAGCACCAGTTGATACAGGCGCTTTTGCGGTTCGCTGAAGCGGCCGTTGACCGGCCAGGTGCGGGTGATGTCGGAGGCGTAGCCGTCGAATTCGCAGCCGGCGTCGATCAGTATCAGATCGCCGTCGCGGCTTTGCGCGTTGTTGGCGCTGTAGTGCAGCACGCAGGCGTTGGCGCCCGCCGCGACGATGGAGTTGTAGGCCGGCGCCTGCGCGCCGTTGCGGCGGAATTCGTACAGCAGTTCCGCTTCCAGCTCGTATTCGAACATCCCGGGCCGCGCGGCGCGCATGGCGCGCGCATGCGCCTGCGACGAGATGTCGCAAGCGCGCCGCATCAAGGCCTGCTCGGCGTCGTCCTTGAGCAGGCGCATTTCATCCAGCAGCGGCAGCAGGTCGATCGCCGCCGCCGGCGCGGTGACGCCGGTGCGCGCCATGCGCCGCACGCTGTCGAACCAGATCTTGACCTGGGCGTCGAGCGCGGCGTTGCTGCCCAGCGCGTAGTACAGCGCCGGCGCGTCGGCCAGCAGCTTGCCGATCTCGCCGTCCAGGTCTTCGATGGCGTGGGCCGCGTCGAAGCCGAAGGCGGCGCGCGCGCCTTCCGGGCCGTGGCGGAAGCCTTCCCAGATTTCGCGTTCCTTGTTTTTCTGGCGGCAGAACAGGATGGCGCGCGCCGGCATGTCGCCGCGCGCCGCCACCAGCACCAGCGTGCTGTCCGGTTCCGTGAAGCCGGTCAGGTAATAGAAGTAGCTGTCGTGCCGGTACAGGTAGTCGCTGTCGCCGTTGCGCGCCACTTCCGGCGCGGTCGACAGCACCGCCACCGCGCCCGGCGGCATGTGCGCCAGCAGGCGCGCGCGCCGCGAGGCGTAGCCGTTCATCACCGCACGCCTTTGGCCGCCGCCAGGCGCGTCGCCGGCGGCGCGTTCAGCGCTTCCAGCTGCCGCACGGTGCCGAGGTTGTGCCATTCGCCCTGGTAGACTTCGCCGCCGACCTGGCGCCGGTCGGCGTAGGCGCGGATCAGCGGCCCCAGCTTGGCGTGCTGGCCCGGCGCGATGCCGTCGAACATTTCGGGACGGTAGACGCCGATGTTGCCGAAGGTCCATTTCGGCGCGCCGTCGCTGCTGACCGAATACATGGTCAGTCCGAAATCGCCGTCCGGGTGGAAGTCCGGGTTGGGCACCAGGTACAGCCAGCAGACGTCGCGCTGGTCGGCCGGGTAGGGATTGCCCCACATGTCCTTGTCGTGCAACACGTCCTTGACCTGCTCGAAGTCGAAGTAGGGGATGTAGATGTCGCCCGACACCGCGACGAACGGCTCCTCGCCCAGCAGATGGCGCGCGGTGGCGATGCCGCCGGCGGTCTCCAGCGCGGTCGCCTCGCGCGAGTACATCAGCCGGGCGCCGAACTGGCCGCCGTCGCCCAGCGCGGCCTCGATCTGGTCGCCCAGGTGGGCGTGGTTGATGACGATGTCGGTGATGCCGGCGCGCACCAGGTTGAGGATGTGCCAGACGATCAGCGGCCGGCCGCGCACTTTGAGCAGCGGCTTGGGCGTGGTGTCGGTCAGGGGACGCATCCGTTCGCCGCGGCCGGCGGCGAAGATCATGGCTTTCATGCGCGCCTCAGAAGGTGTAGCCGACTTGCGGCTGCTTGTCTTCCAGCGCGTCGAGCAGGCGCAGCAATGGCTTCAGATCCTTGTAGCGGCCGGCGGTCTTGCGCACGTAGTCCATCACGGTCGGCAGGTCGTCCAGGTACTGCGCCTTGCCGTCGCGGTAGTGGAGGCGGCAGAACAGGCCGAGGATCTTCAGGTGGCGTTGCAGGCCCATGTACTCGAAGTCCTTGTAGAAGGCGTCGATGTCCTGGTTGACCGGCAGCCCGGCGGACTTGGCGTGCTGCCAGTAGCGGATCGCCCAGTCCAGCACCAGTTCCTCGTCCCACTGCACGTAGGCGTCGCGCAGCAGCGAGGCCAGGTCGTAGGTGACCGGGCCGTACAGCGCGTCCTGGAAGTCCAGCACGCCGGGGTTGCCGGCGTCCATCCACATCAGGTTGCGCGAGTGGAAGTCGCGGTGCACATACACCTGCTGCTGCGCGCACACATTGGCCAGGATCGCCTCGAACACGCCCTGCAGCTCGGCCGACTGCTTGTCGCTCAGCGTGGCGTTCAGGTGCTGGCCGATGTACCACTCGGGGAACAGGTTCATTTCGCGCAGCAGGAAGGCGCGGTCGTATTCGGGCAGCACGTCCGGCTGGCTGCTGGCCTGGAACTTGACCAGCGCCTCCAGCGCCTCGGCGTACATGGTCGAGGCGTTGTCGTGGTCCAGCACCTGCAGGTAGGTGGTCACGCCCAGGTCGGACATCAGCAGGAAGCCGGCCTCGTAATCGGTGGCGACGATGCGCGGCACCGAGACGCCGGCATGCGTGAGCATTTCGTCAACCTTGACAAACGCCAGCACGTTCTCGCGCTCCGGCGGCGCGTCCATGACGATCAGCGTGTCGCCGAGGCTGGCCCGGTGCGCGGGCAGCACGTCGACGCGGAAATAGCGGCGGAAGCTGGCGTCGGCCGAGGCCGGGCGGGCGGTGGTCACATCGACAACATCGAGCGTGGCGAGCCAGGCCGTCAGCAGCGCCAGACGCGGATCGGCGGATGTATCGGAAGTTAAATTCTGTAATAAAGACATAGCAACGAGCCTTGGAAACCGGTGGGAGGTGAAGATTCCCATATAATAAGGGATTCAAATTAAAAAATCGCCTTTCATGGTGCTTCCTCCCTTCTTTTCATGAGTCGCATGCGCTGGCTTCCGGCCCCCCCTTCAAGCACGCAACGCTGGGCGCTTGCCCTGACTGCCATCTTCACTGTTTCGGCAGTGCCCGCCTACGCCCAGGCTCCGCTCAAGCAGCGGCCCCCCAGGGTGGAGGACAAGGACGCCGTCACCACCGTGAAGGCCGAGGACATCGGCGGCCGCCCCGAGCGTGAGGTCACGCTGGAGCGGAACGCCGAACTGATCAAGGACAAGACCCGGATCACCGCCGACACCGCGTGCCTGCGCCAGGTCGAGAACGAGGTCGAGGCCAGCGGCAACGTGAAGATCTGGCGCTTCGGCGACTATTTCACCGGCGACGAGCTGAAATTGAACATGGACAGCGGCCAGGGCTACATGCTCAACCCGACCTACAAGCTGGAAACCAACAGCGGCCAGGGCAAGGCGGAGCGCATCAACTTCGTCAACGAGGACGTGGCGGTGGTGGTCAACGGCACCTACAGCACCTGCCAGGGCTACAACCCGGACTGGTATCTGCGCTCCAGCACGCTGAACCTCGATTCCGGCCGCGACGTCGGCACCGCCGGCACCACCGTCATCTATTTCAAGGACGTGCCGATCCTGGGCACGCCGGCGCTGTCGTTCTCGCTGTCGGGCGCGCGCCGCTCCGGCTGGCTGTCGCCGACGCCCGGCTTCAGCTCGAAGAACGGCGCCGAGCTGGTGGTGCCGTACTACTTCAATATCGCGCCCAACCGCGACCTGACGCTGTACCCGAAGATCATCGGCAGCCGCGGCATCCAGTTCGGCGCCAACGGCCGCTACCTGGGCGAGACCGACGGCGGCCTGTACCGCGGCGAAACCTATCTGGAATACCTGCCGCACGACCGCAAGTACGCCGAGAGCAACCCGGACAAGAGCGCCGACCGCTGGAGCATCAAGTCCAAGCACGAGCAGGACCTGAGCAAGGACTGGTCGTTCGGCTGGAGCGTGCGCGCCGCCTCGGACGACAACTACCCGAGCGACTTTTCCAAGACCGTGTCGAGCTCGACCGAGCGGCAGCTGCTGCGCGAACTGCGCACCGACTACCACGGCGAGTTCTGGACCCTGACCGCGCGGGCGCAGAAGTACCAGGTGCTGCAGGATCCGGAATCGGCGGTCGACGCCTCGCTGTTCGTCACGCGGCCGTACGACCGGCTGCCGGCGATCAACTTCCACGCCGCCCAGTACGACGTGGCCGGCGGCTTCGACTGGGGCTTCGACGGCGAGCTGACGCGCTTCTACCACCCGACGCTGATCAACGGCACCCGCCTGCTGGCGATTCCGCAGCTGAGCTATCCGATCATCGGCGCCAGCTATTTCATCACGCCCAAGGTCATGGTCAACATGGCCAGCTACCAGCTGGACGCGTTCAAGGACGCGTCGGCCGGCCGGGACGACCCGTCGACCAACCTGTCGCGGGTGGTGCCGACCTTCTCGCTCGATTCCGGGCTGGTGTTCGAGCGCGACATCCAGTGGGGCGGCAAGGCCATGACGCAGACGCTGGAACCGCGCCTGTTCTACGTCAACACGCCGTACCGCGACCAGAGCAAGTTCCCGACCTTCGACACCGACGCCGCCACCTTCAACTTCAGCCAGATCTTCAGCGAAAACCGCTTCGTCGGCTCGGACCGCATCGGCGACGCCAACCAGCTGACGGCGGCGCTGGTGTCGCGCTTCCTCGACGCCAACGGCGCCGAAGCGTTGCGGCTGGCGTTCGGCCAGCGCTTCTACTTCCGCGACCAGATGGTGCAGCTGCCGACCACGCCGACCGTGGTCGACGCCCACTCCGACATCCTGCTGGCCGCGACCGGCCGCATCTCCGAGACCTGGTCGTTCGACAGCGCGGTGCAGTACAACCCGAGCCAGAGCCGGGTGGTGTCGCAAAGCTACACCACGCAGTGGGCGCCGGGCGCCAAGAAGGTGTTGAACCTGGGCTACCGCTACCTGCGCAACAGCTTCAAGAACGTCGAGCTGTCGACCCAGTGGCCGATCTTCCAGCGCTGGTACGGCGTCGGCCGGATCAGCTACTCGCTGCAGGACAAGAAGATCCTGGAAAGCCTGGTCGGCCTCGAGTACAACGCCGACTGCTGGGTGTTCCGCACCGGCGGCCAGCGCTTCGTGACCACCTCGACCAAGGCCTCGACCCAGATCTTCTTCCAGCTGGAGCTGAACGGCCTGTCGCACCTGGGCGTCGGCAGTCCGCTGGAGGCGATGAAAAACAGTATTCCCGGTTATCAACGATTGAACGAGGGCTACGCCCGCTAAAGCAAGGCGTCCGCCGCGCGGCACCGGCGGCGGACGTTTTTTGATTTTTTTTACACCTGACTCAAGAGCGTTCTACCATGCGTAATGCCAGTATGTATCAAATGAAAATTCTCGCGGTGCTGTTGTGCACGGCCGCGCTGAGCGGTTGCAGCCTGTTCTCGTCGAAAAAGAAAGCGGAGCCGGTCGCGGCCACCGCCCCCGCCGCCAGCGCGAGCGCCAACGCCAACGCCGGTCCGGCGGCCGCCGCCAAGCCGAAGGCCGACGGCGCCGGCTTCCTGCCGCCGGGCGAGAGCGGCAACGTCGCCATCGACTCGATCGTGGTGGTGGTCAACGACGACGTCATCACCCAGCGCGAGCTGGCCAACCGCATCAAGACCGTCACCGCCCGCATGAAGGCGCAGAACGTGGCGATGCCGGAGGCGGCCGACCTGCGGCGCCAGCTGCTCGAACGCATGATCGTCGAGCGCTCGCAGCTGCAGATGGCCAAGGAAATGGGCGTGCGCGTCGACGACCTGCAACTGGACCGCGCCATCGCCCGCATCGCCGAGGCGCAAAAGCTCAGCGTGCAGGACTTGCGCAACCAGATGGAAAAGGACGGCACGCCGTTCGCCTCGTTCCGCGAAGAAATCCGCGAAGAAATCATCATGCAGCGCCTGCGCGAGCACGAGGTGGACGCCAAGCTGCAGATCTCCGAAGCCGAGGTGGACAGTTTCATGGCGGCCGAGAAGGCCGCCGCCGCCGAACAGTTCGAGGTCAACATCTCGCAGATCATGGTGCGCATTCCGGACAACGCCACCGCCGAAGTGATCGCCCAGCGCCGCGCGCGCGCCGAGGAAGTGATGCGCCAGCTGCGCACCGGCGCCGACTTCGCCAAGATGGCCGGCACCTATTCCGACTCCAGCGACGCGCTGCAGGGCGGCGTGATCGGCTGGCGCCAGCCGGAGCGGCTGCCGCCGGTGTTCGCCGAGGCGCTGGCCAAGCTCAAGGCCGGGCAGGTGACGCCGATCATCAAGAGCACCGGCGCGTTCCACATCCTGAAGGTGGTGGACCGGCGCAGCCTGGCCGAGGCGCAGGCGGTGGCCGCGGTGCAGCAGACCCACGCGCGCCACATCCTGATCAAGGTGACGCCGACCATGAGCGCGGCCGACGCCAAGCGCAAGCTGCTGGAGCTGAAGGAACGGCTGGACAACAACGCCGCCAAGTTCGAGGACCTGGCGCGGCTGGTGTCGACCGACGGCGCGGCCGCCAAGGGCGGCGACCTGGGCTGGCTGTATCCGGGCGACACCATGCCGGAATTCGAGGCGGCGATGAACAACCTGAAGATCGGCGAAGTGAGCCAGCCGGTGGAAACCAGCTTCGGCATCCACCTGATCGAAGTACTGGAGCGCAAGAGCGACGACGTCTCGAAAGAGCGCGAGCGCAACAACGCGCGCCAGGCGATCCGCGAGCGCAAGCTGGAAGAGGCCGGCGAAAGCTGGCAGCGGGAGATCCGCGACCGCGCCTACGTCGAGTACCGCGTCGAAGGCGACGGCAACGTCGGCAAATAAGCGCATCGGGGAGCACGCATGAGCGCCTATCCAACCACACGGCGCCCGGGAGTGCGCCCCGCCATCGCGGTCACGGTCGGCGAGCCGGCCGGCATCGGCCCGGAAATCTCGCTGCGCGCCGCCTGGGCCTGCCGCGACACGGTCAACTGCGTGCTGCTGGGCGACGCCGCCTTCCTGGCGATGACGGCCGACGCGGTCGATCCCGCCATCCGCTTGTCGGCGCTGTCGCTGCAGGCGGTGCGCCACGGCGGCCTGCCGCACTTCGGGCCGGGCCGGCTCAGCGTGATCGACGTGCCGCTGGCGGCGCACGTGGTGCCGGGCGTGCTGGACCCGGAGAACGGCCGCAGCGTGCTGGCCACGCTGGATGCCGCGCTGGAAGGCGTGCGCGCCGGCTGGTTCGAAGCGGTGGTCACCGCGCCGCTGCAAAAGAGCACCATCAACGACGCCGGCGTCAAGTTCTCCGGCCACACCGAATATTTCGCCGAACGGAGCGGCACGCCGCAGGTGGTGATGATGCTGGCCGGCCAGCCGGGCTCCCCGCCGGGGGCGCCGCCGCTGCGCGTCGCGCTGGCCAGCACCCATCTGGCGCTGAAGGACGTGGCGGCCGCGATCAGCGTTGACGGGCTGGCGCGGGTGCTGGACATCATCGACCACGACCTGAAGACCAAGTTCGGCATCGCCGCGCCGCGCATCCTGTTGTGCGGCCTGAACCCGCACGCCGGCGAGGGCGGCTACCTGGGGCGCGAAGACATCGACGTCATCGCCCCGGCGATCGCCGCCGCCCGCGCGCGCGGCATCGACGCGCGCGGCCCGTATCCGGCCGACACGCTGTTCCAGCCCAAATACCTGCAGCACGCCGACTGCGTGCTGGCGATGTACCACGACCAGGGCTTGCCGGTGCTGAAGTACGCCACGTTCGGCCAGGGCGTCAACATCACGCTGGGGCTGCCGCTGATCCGCACCTCGGTCGACCACGGCACCGCGCTCGACCTGGCGGCACAAGGCTTCGGCCTGGCCGACCGCGGCAGCATGGACGCCGCGATCGCCACCGCCGTCGCCATGGCCGACGCCGTGGCGGCCTCCACCACCTCTTAACATAAGAACACCATGAAACACGTCGCCCGCAAACGCTTCGGCCAAAATTTTTTACACGATAAATACGTGCTCGCCAGCATCACCGAGGCGATCGCCCCGGCGCCGGACGACACGCTGGTCGAGATCGGCCCCGGCCTGGGGGCGATGACCGAACAGTTGCTGCGCACGCTGAAGATGATGCACGTGGTCGAGCTGGACCGCGACCTGGTGGCGCGGCTGGAAAAGACCTACAACCCGGCCAAGCTGACCATCCACGCCGGCGACGCGCTGAAGTTCGACTTCGGCGCCATCCCGGTGTCGGCCGGACAAAAACTGCGCATCGTCGGCAACCTGCCGTACAACATCTCCAGTCCGCTGCTGTTCCACCTGGCGACGTTCGCGCCGCAGGTGCAGGACCAGCATTTCATGCTGCAGAAGGAAGTGGTCGAGCGGATGGTGGCGCCGCCGGGCAGCAAGACTTACGGCCGGCTGTCGGTGATGCTGCAATGGCGCTACGACATGACGCTGCTGTTCGTGGTGCCGCCGGAAGCGTTCGACCCGCCGCCGAAGGTGGAGTCGGCGATCGTGCGCATGATCCCGGTGGCCCAGCCGCTGGCGTGCGACGGCCCGACGCTGGAGGCGGTGGTGTTGAAGGCGTTCTCGCAGCGGCGCAAGGTGATCCGCAACTGCCTGGCCGGGATGTTCACCGAGGCGCAGATCGTCGCCGCCGGCATCGACCCGACCGACCGTCCCGAGATGGTCGGCCTGGCCCAGTACGTCGCGCTGGCCAACCTGCTCTAAAACAGCGGTGTCAGTGCCGACATTCGGACACGAGTTCAGCCGTAGCGTGCGCTACGGCTGAACTCGTGTCCGAATGTCGGCACTGACACCGGTTTTTTTTTAGGCAAAAAAAAGCCCGCTGGTGAAAGCGGGCTAAATCCAATTCTCTTGCAAGAAGTGGAGGAGACAAGTGCAGTATGCTGCGTCGCGGCATATAACGCTACTTTATTTTTCAAATATCAATTATTACGATATCGAATATCTCCCCGGCGCCGCTTACGGTGTCGGGACGCAGGTCAGGATCAGGTTGCTGACCGCCGCCTCGTGCATCACGCCGGTGCCGTTGGCGACGGTGCAGGTCAGGCCGTTCGCCACGTCCGGCTTGACCACGGTCACGCCGTAGGACTGGCCGTCCGCCACTTGCGTGCCGAACACGAAGTCGCCGGCGCCGAGGGTGCCGCTGGCGCTGCTGATCGTCACCGCGCCGCCGGTACTGCCGTTGAGCAGGGTCACGGTGCGCGCGGTACCGTCGGCCGCCGCCGTCAGGCCGGTGAACAGGCCGCCCAGCGTGTAGGTGTTCTGGTTGCACACCACCTGCGCCTGGATGGTGACGGTGTGGCCGGCCGAACCGCTGCCGCCGCCGATCTGGCAATTCATGTGCGCCGGATCGGTCTTGACGGTGATGTTGTAGGTGGTGCCGTAGTCGATCTGCTGCGGGAAGGTGAAGCTGGTGGCGCCGGCCGGCACGCTGACGGTGTCGTTGCCGTTGGCCAGCACCAGGCCGGAATTCCTCAGGTTGTCGACCGTGCCCTGCAGCGTGAACTGCGCCTTGCCGCCGCAAGCGGCCAGCGTGGCCGCCAGGATCAGCGCCACACCGGCGCCTGCATACGATAATTTCATGTATTTCTCCAAAAATTGAGCGCCGCGCCCTCCCGCTGGAGGCGCGCGGCGCCGGCGATTAGTTGTTTTTGCAGTTCACTACCAGGCCCAGCGCGTCCGAACCGGGCATCACGCCCGGATTGTTCTTGGGATCGATGGTGCAGGTCTGGCCTTGCGGCTGCACCAGCACCGTGGCGCCGAACTGCGAGCCGTCGGCCACCTTGGACGGGAAGGTGAACGAGACGTCGGCGTTGGCGACGGCCGGCGGCAGCACGGCGACGGTGTCGGAACCGTTGGCCAGCGCCAGGCCGGTGCCGCGCAGGCCGGTGATGTTGCCGCCCAGCGTCCACGGATTGGCGGTGCAGGTGATGGTGATGCGGTAGGAGGTGTAGACGTTGGCGGTGCCGCTGTTTTCGGTGGCTTCGCACTTGGCGCCGATCGGCTGGCTGGCGATGGTGATGTTGAATTTCTCGTCGACCGCCACCAGCTTGGTGAACACGAAGGCGGTGGTGCCGGCCGTGATCGGCAGCTTTTCGCCGTTCGACTCGTTCTGCAGCACCAGGCCGGACTTGCCCACGCCGTTGCCGGTGATGACGCCCTGCAGCGCCAGGTCGCCGCCGCCGCCGCCGCAGGCGCTCAGAATGACGGCACACAGCAGGGCGAGGCCCGAACGCAGATACAAACTTTTCATAAAAATCTCTCTCCAAATCGAATAGGGCCGGCGGCACGCACGGGTGCAGCATCTTACACGGTGTGGGCCGTATTTTAGTGCATTTAGTAACGCGGGGCCGCCAATGGATGTAACAGCTTGTGTCGCCGGGGCGGATACAGCGCGCGTCGCCGGCCGGGGCGATCGGTGCGACAATACGCCGACGCCCACTCTGAGACCGACCGCCATGACGCCACGCCGCCCGCTTGCCCTGCTGTTCGACCTCGACGACACCCTGTGGCCGATCGGCCCGGTGATCGCGGCGGCGGAGCTCAGCTGGCACGCCTGGCTGGCCGAACGCGCCCCGCGGGTGGCGGCCGCGTTCAGCATCGCCGAATTGCGCGCGCGCCGCCTGGCGCTGCTGGAACACCGGCCGGAGCTGGTGGCCGATCTGTACCAGCTGCGCCGCGTCGCGCTGCAGCACGTGTTCGCCGAGACCGGCGAGGATCCGGCCGCGATCGATGGCGCGATGGCGCATTTCAATGTGCTGCGCAACGCCGTCACGCCGTATCCCGACGTGCTGCCGGTGCTGCCGCTGCTGCAGGGGATGTTGCGGCTGGGCGTGATCACCAACGGCAACGCCGACCTGGAGGTGATCGGCCTGCACCACCATTTCGAGTATGCGCTGGCCTCGGCCCGGTTCGGCCGCGCCAAGCCGGACCCGGCGATCTTCCTGGCCGCCTGCGACGCGATGGGGGTGGCGCCGCGGGACGCGGTGTACGTCGGCGACGACCTGCGGCTGGACGTGCAGGGCGCCCAGGGCGCCGGCCTGCGCGCGGTGTGGATGAACCGCGCCGGCGGCGACGCCCACCTGGCGGCGGGGGTGACGCCGGACGCGATCTGCAGCGGTTTCGACCAGCTTCTGGCCTGGGTAAGGGAACAGATGCGGCATTGACGCCACGCGGCGGCCCCCGTCCGGCGCGGAGCGTGCATAATAAGCGGACCTTCACACCGGCCATCATAAAGACAGCAATGCAACTCGACACTCGCGCCCAAACCCTGCTCAAAGCCCTGGTGGAACGCTATATCGCGGACGGCCAGCCGGTAGGCTCGCGCGCGCTCTCCAAGATTTCCGGCCTCGACCTGTCGCCCGCCACCATCCGCAACATCATGGCCGACCTGGAGGAGCTGGGCTACGTCGCCAGCCCGCACACCTCGGCCGGACGGGTGCCGACGCCGCGCGGCTACCGCATCTTCGTCGACACCTTGCTGACGGTGCAGCACCTCGACGAGCACTCGGTCGAATCGCGCATGCGGCTGCAGGCGCCGCAGCCGCAGAAGATGATCGCCAACGCGGCGCAGATGCTGTCGTCGCTGTCGCAGTTCGCCGGCGTGGTGCTCAGTCCGCGGCGCGAATCGGTGTTCCAGCAGATCGAATTCCTGCGGCTGGGCGAAAAACGCATTTTGCTGGTGATCGTCGGCCCGACCGGCGACGTGCAAAACCGGCTGCTGCTGACCGACGTCGACTACAGCCCGACCCAGCTGATCCAGTCGGCCAACTACATCAACCAGAACTACGGCGGGCTGGCGTTCGACGAGGTGCACACGCGGTTGCAGAACGAAGTGCGGCAGTTGCGCGACGACATGGGCCGGCTGATGCAGGCGGCGGTGGAGGCGGGCAGCGAGGCGATGGCGGACAATTCGGAGGACATGGTGATCTCCGGCGAGCGCAACCTGCTGTCGGTCAGCGATTTGTCGTCCAACATGACGTCGCTGCGGCAGATGTTCGACATGTTCGAGCAGAAGACCGGGCTGATGCAGTTGCTCGACGTGTCGAGCAAGGCCAGCGGGGTGCAGATCTACATCGGCGGCGAATCGAGCCTGGTGCCGATGGACGAGATGAGCGTGGTCACCGCGCCGTACATGGCCAACGGCAAGATCGTCGGCACGCTGGGGGTGATCGGCCCGACGCGGATGGCGTATGAGCGGGTGATACCGATCGTCGATATCACCGCCAAACTGTTATCGAACGCGCTGAGCCATGGGGGTCAAGTCTGACATTCGTACACGGGCTCTTCCGTAGCGAACGTTACGGTAGAGCCCGTGTACGAATGTCAGACTTGACCCCCTACGGACGGTGCGGGCAGGCGGTCTTGGTGCAGTTGCCGTAGATCGCCAGCGCGTGCTCGGCGATCTTGAAGCCGCGCTCCTTGGCCACCAGCTGCTGGCGGCTCTCGATCTCCTCGTCGAAGAACTCTTCCACCCGGCCGCAATCCAGACACACCAGGTGGTCGTGGTGCGACCCCTCGTTCAGCTCGAAGATGGCCTTGCCGGTCTCGAAATGGTTGCGGTTCAGCAGGCCGGCCTGCTCGAACTGGGTCAGCACCCGGTAGACGGTGGCCAGGCCCACATCCATATTGTCGGCCAGCAGGATCTTGTAAACATCCTCGGCGGTCAGGTGGCGCACTTCGCTATTCTGGAAGATGTCCAGGATTTTGAGGCGTGGCAGCGTGGCTTTCAGGCCGCTGGCCTTCAGATCGGTCGGATTGTTACCCATGTTGGAGACTCTTTGTGTGGTTGGCGATAGCTAGCCCACAGTTTAACGCACTCCGGCAGGCGCCGCACCTCCTATTCGCCGCGCCCGGCCGCGTCCGGCTTTGCAATGTTTTACATTTGTGCTTTGTAAAACAAGGACATAAGCGCGGTTTTACGGGATAATGCCCTGCTTCGCACCGCGTGCTTTATGATATAGCGTTTTTCGGCATTTCCGCTCGACCAGATTGAGGACACTTATGCGCTTCACCCAGGCTTTATCGCAGTCTTTGCTGCACCGTCACACCTCCGCAGCGGCCGTCGCGTGCATCGCGCTGGCGCTGGGCGGCTGTGCCTCCAATACCACGCTGGGCGAGAAATCGAACCAGGTGAAGGAAACCGGTGTCACGCTGGACGCCAGCAAAGGCGCGCAAACCACCACCATCACCCCGCTGCAGAAGTTCATGTGGTTCTTCTCGCCGTATCGCCCGGACATCCAGCAAGGTAACTTCGTTTCCGAGGAAATGTTGTCCCAATTGAAAGTCGGCATGACGCGCGAGCAGGTGCGCTTCATCTTCGGCACCGCGCTGCTGGCCGATCCGTTCCACGGCAACCGCTGGGACTACGCGTTCCGCATGGCCAAGGGCAACGGCGAAATCACCACCAGCCGCGTGATCGTGTTCTTCGACGCCGACGGCAAAGTGGCGCGCTGGGAAGGCGGCAACCTGCCGACCGAAAAAGAATACATCGCCCGCATCGCCGGTCCGGCGCCCAAGCTGAAGAAAAACCCGGACGCGCCCGACGCCAAGCCGGTGGGCAACACCGCGCCGCTGCCGGCCGGTAACGACAACGCCGCCGCGTCCCCGGTGGGCGTCTCGGTGGGCACGGAAAAGAAATAACAAGGAACCACGCATGACCGAACTGAACATCGCCATCGCCGGCGCCGGCGGCCGCATGGGCCGCATCCTGATCGAAGCGGTGCGGGACGCCGCCGACGCGCGCCTGTCCGGCGCCCTCGACCGCGCCGGCAACGAGGCGGCCGACGCCGCCGCCTTCCTCGGCCAGCCGTCCGGCGTGGCGGTGGAGTCGGACCTGGCCACGGGCCTGGCCGGCGCGCACTACCTGATCGACTTCACCCGTCCGGAAGCGACGCTGCAACATCTCGCGTATTGCGCCGAACACGGCATCAAGCTGGTGATCGGCACCACCGGTTTCGACGACGCCGGCAAGGCCGCCATCGTCGCGGCGGCCGAGCGGACCGCGATCGTGTTCTCGCCCAACTTCAGCGTCGGCGTCAACGTCACGATGAAGCTGCTGGAGCAGGCGGCCAAGGCGCTGGCCACCGGCTACGACATCGAAGTGATCGAGGCGCACCACCGCTTCAAGGTCGACGCGCCGTCCGGCACCGCGCTGAAAATGGGCGAAGTGATCGCCGACGCGCTGGGCCGCGACCTGCAGCAATGCGGCGTGTTCGCGCGCGAAGGCGTGACCGGCGAGCGCGATCCGTCGTCGATCGGCTTCGCCACCATCCGCGGCGGCGACATCGTCGGCGACCACACCGTGCTGTTCGCCGGCATCGGCGAGCGCATCGAGATCAGCCACAAATCCAGCAGCCGCGTCACCTACGCCAACGGCGCGCTGCGCGCCTGCCGCTTCCTGGCCGACAAGCCGACCGGCCTGTTCGACATGTACGACGTCCTGGGACTGAACACCTGATGAACCCCATCGCCGCCGACAGCCAGTTCACCCTGTCCCGCTTCTGGGCGCAGGGCGACGGCATCAGCCACGCGGTGGCGTTCGTGCTGCTGGCGATGTCGCTGGTGAGCTGGTTCTTCATCCTGGCCAAGGCCTATGCCGCGTTCCGCATCCGCCGCAGCGCGCCGGCGGTGCAGGCGTTCTGGGAGGCGCCGACGATGCAGGACGGCGTCGCCGCGCTGTCGCTGGCCGACCCGGAACAGATCTATACGCCGCTGGCGCATTCCGGTGCGGCGCAGCTGAAAGCGGCCGAGCGGCCGTCGCTGGGCGGCGAAATGAACCACGCGGCGCAAGTGACGCGGGTGCTGCGGGTGGCGATCCAGGCGTCGACCAACCGCCTCGAAGGCGGCCTGACCCTGCTGGCGTCGATCGGCGCCACCGCGCCCTTCGTCGGCCTGCTGGGCACCGTCTGGGGCATCTACCACGCGCTGGCGAACGTGTCGTCGCACGGCACGGTGCAGATCGACAAAGTGGCCGGCCCGGTGGGCGAGGCGCTGATCATGACCGCCGTCGGGCTGGTGGTGGCGATACCGGCGGTGCTGGCGTATAACGGTTTCAACCGCGTCAACCGGCTCACGCTGGCCGAGCTGGACGCCTTCGCGCACGACCTGCACGCGTATTTAACCAAATAAGTCACTGCCGGGAGCAAGCATGAGCTTTGGCGCATTCAACCACCACCGCAATCCGGGTCCGATGGCCGACATCAACGTCACGCCGATGGTGGACGTGATGCTGGTGCTGCTGGTGATCTTCATCCTCAGCGCGCCGATGTTCACCAGCGCGGTCCAGCTGGAGCTGCCGAAGGCGCAGGCGCAAAGCGCGCCGGCCCAGCCGGCGGCCACGGTCACGCTGTCGATCGACGGCAAGGGCAAGATCTTCTGGAACAACGATCCGGTCGAGCAGAGCGCGCTGGAGGCGCGGCTGATCGACGCGGCCAAGCTGGAGCCGCAGCCGGAACTGCAACTGCGCGCCGACAAGGACACCCGCTACGAAGTGGTGGCGCAGGTGATGGCGGCGGCGCAGGCGAATGGATTAAGCAAATTGGGCTTCGTCACCGACCCCAAGGAGAAAAAATAATATGGCCACCGCAGAACTGAACGGCGCCGCGATCACCGACTTCACCAGCTTTCACGCCGCCTGCAAGGCCGCGCTGGGCTTTCCCGATACTTACGCCAACACGATGGACGCCTGGGTCGATTGCCTCAGCTATCTGCGCGACGAAGACGGCATGAGCAAATTCCGCCTGAAGCCGAACGAGGTGCTGGAGATCGTCATCCAGGACGCGGCGGCGATGCGGGCCGCCGCGCCGGATATCCTGGAAGAGGTGACGTACTGCGTGGCCGGCATCAACGAACGCTATGACGACTACGGCGAGAAGCCGGCCCTGAAGCTTACGCTGCGCTAGGCGCGGCCGGGGCTTCGGCGCCGGCCGGCACCGCGTTCGGGATCTGCGCCTTGGCGCCGGTCTCGCCGGGCGCCAGCGTCAGCACCTCGAAGCCGGTGTCGGTCACCAGCACCATGTGCTCCCATTGCGCCGACAGCGATTTGTCGCGCGTCTCGACGGTCCAGCCGTCGCTCAATTCCCTGGTCGCCGCCTTGCCGGCGTTGATCATCGGCTCGATCGTGAACAGCATGCCCGGCTTGAGCACGATGCCCTGGCCCGGACGGCCGTAGTGCGTCACCTGCGGCTCCTCGTGGTAGACCATGCCGATGCCGTGGCCGCAGTAGTCCAGCACCACGCTGTAGCCGGCCTTCTCGGCCACGGTCTGGATCGCGAAGCCGACATCGCCCAGCGTCGCGCGCGGCTTGACGGCGCGGATGCCGGCCCACATCGCCGCGTAGGTGGTCTCGACCAGCTTGCGCGCCGACTTCGACGGCTCGCCGACGTAGTACATGCGGCTGGTGTCGCCGTGCCAGCCGTCCTTGATGACGGCGACGTCGATGTTGATGATGTCGCCGTTCTTGAGGATCAGCTGTTCCGACGGGATGCCGTGGCAGACCACGTGGTTGACCGAGCTGCACACCGTGGCCGGGAAGCCGCCGTAGCCGACGTTGGCCGGTATCGCCTGCTGCACGTTGACGATGTAGTCGTTGCACAGCTGGTCGAGGTAGGCGGTGCTGACGCCGGGCTTGATGTGCGGGCCGATCATGGTCAGCACGTCGGCCGCCAGCTGGGCGGCGACGCGCGCCAGGACGATTTGCTCGGGCGATTTGATCGGATTGGCGTTACGGCGGGACATGGCGCTACCTCTTTATTTTGCAGAGGCAGTAGTGTGCCACATTCGTTAGCGCACCGCTGTCAAATCGAAGTGCGGGTTGTCGATCAGGCAAAGCAGGTTGCCGAACGGGTCGGCCAGTTCCACCGTCCGGATGCCGTCGCCGACGTCCTGGATGGCGCCCTGCGGCGTCGCGCCCAGCGCGGTGATGCGGGCCACTTCGGCGTCGATGCCGTCGACGCCCCAGTAGACCATGCTGCCGGCGGTGCCCGGCGTGCCGTCCGGGATCAGTCCCAGCTCGAAGCCGCCGATGTTGAAGCCGACGTAGAACGGCTGGTCGAAATACGGCGCGGTGTCGAACACCTGTGCGTACCACGCCTTGGCGGCGGCCAGGTCGGCCACCGGATATGCCACTGTACGTAATCCCTTGATCATGCTCTTCTCCGCAAAGATGTTGAAAACATCATCTTGGCACATCGTCAGCCGGGGCGATTGGAAAAATGGAATCGCTCGGGCGTGCTGGCGGCGAATTCCTGGAAGTCGTGGATCAGGTGGGATTGGTCGAAGTAGCCGCAGTCGAGCGCCAGTTGCGCCCAGTCCGGGGTGCCGGCCGCCCGCGCCGGGGCGGTCTTCAGCGCGGCCGTGGCGCGGCGGAAGCGGCAGATGCGCGCGTACAGCTTGGGCGACAGCCCGACCTGGTCGCGGAACTGCGCGGCGAGGTGCTGGCGCGAGACGCCCAACGTCGCCGCCAGGTCTTCGATGCGCAAGCCGCCGTTGCTGGCGTCCAGCGCCCGCAGCGCGCGCTGGACCAGCACACCGCCCGGCGGCGCGGCGGCGGTTCGGCCGACAGCGCCCGCCATGATCCCCGCGCTCGCCGCGCCGCCCGCCGCGCCCGTCGCGCCCGCCGAGCCTGCCGGGCGCGCTGCGGCCCGCGCCAGGCCGGGCGCAAAGCCCGTCGCGTCCGCGCGGCCCGTGGCCACTGCGACGCCGGCCGCGCCCAGCCGCCGCAGTAGCGCGCGCTCGATCAGCGCCAGGCGCGCGCGCTCGGGCAGCTCATCGGTCCACAGCGCGTCGGTCAGCTGGTCGGCGTCGCTGCGGCCCCACAGCAGGTCGATGTCGGCGCGCTGGTCGGTCAGCGCGTGCAGCGGCGCGGCTAGGAAAACGCGCGCCGCGCCGGGCTTGAAGCGCACCGCCAAGGTCAGCACCGGCCGCTCGCTGGCGACCAGGATCGCGCGGCTCATCATGCCGACCGCGAAACCGGGCTGGCCGCCGTCCTGCCACAGGATGTCGACGCAATTGTCCGGCAGGACCCGGTGCGTATGCACGTCCCCGGGCGCGACGGCCGGCGCGCGCGCCGCCCACAGGCAGTCGACGTGCGCCGCCAGCGCCGGATGGGGAGGATATTCGCGATAGTGCATACGCCAAGTATGCCACGCCGCCCGGCCGGCGGCGCCGCGCGCCCCAAGCAGCAGCGAGGCCTGCCCCTGCCGCAGCTACCCGCGCCGCCGCGCCGATGCCGCGCCCCGCCCGCCGTGGCGCCCGCGCCCCATCGGCGCCGCCACCACGGCGCTGCCGCCGCTGCCGCTCCTGCCGCTCCTGCCGCGTGCGGCGAACCGTGCGGAGCGGGCGGCGCGGCTCGGGTATGCTGGCCCAGGAGATCAATCTGGCGACGGAGGCGACATGAAACGCATCACCCAAGCGCTAGGCGTGGCCCTGCTGGCGCTGTGCGCCCAGGCGCAGGCGGCGGCGCTGAAGCAGGTCTACGTGGACGACGGCGGCAAGGTCCATCTGGTCACCTCGGCCGGCAAGGAACTGCTGGTCGAGCAGCCGGCGCGCGCCGCCAACGCCAAGCTGGCGCCGGACGGCGAGACGGCCGCCTGGCTGGTCATGGGCGCCGCCCCGGCCCAGGGAGAGTCCGAGCCCGGCGCCAGCGAGGTGCGCCTGTACCGCGACGGCAAGTCGCGCGCGATCAAGTGCGAGCCCTTCATCCGCGACTTCTGGTTCTGGAAAAAAGGCAGCCGCATCGTCATCGACTGCGGCGGCAGCCACTTCGCCGGCCGCGAAGTCCTGTACGACGCCAAGTCGCTGAAACTGCTGGACAGCTTCAACCAGGACGACGTGCCGGTCGAAAAACGCCCCGACTGGTCCTCGTCCAGCGACCGCTACAAGCCGGACTAGCGGCGGCGGGCGGCGAAACTTCGGCCCGCGCCGGGGCCGACGCGCTCAGCGGGGGCATGAACCGGTATAATGTCCGGTTCATATTCACTTTTGGCTGCTCACCAATCATGCAAGATAAATATAGTCCCGCCGACGTAGAAAAAGCCGCGCAATCCCACTGGAAGGCCATCGACGCCTACAAAGCCGTCGAACACGACCCGCGTTTCCCGAAAGGGAAGTACTACGCCTGCTCGATGCTGCCTTACCCATCGGGCAAGCTGCACATGGGCCACGTCCGCAACTATACGATCAACGACGTGATGTACCGCTACCTGCGCATGAACGGCTACAACGTGCTGATGCCGATGGGCTGGGACGCGTTCGGCATGCCGGCCGAAAACGCGGCGATGGCCAACAACGTGCCGCCGGCGCAATGGACCTATTCCAACATCGCCCACATGCGCGAGCAGATGGAGTCGATGGGCCTGGCGATCGACTGGTCGCGCGAAATGACCGCGTGCAAACCGGAATACTACAAGTGGAACCAGTGGATGTTCCTGAAGATGCTGGAAAAAGGCATCATCTACAAAAAGACCGGCACCGTGAACTGGGATCCGGTCGACCAGACCGTGCTGGCCAACGAGCAGGTGGTCGACGGCCGCGGCTGGCGTTCCGGCGCGCTGATCGAAAAGCGCGAGATCCCGATGTACTACGCCCGCATCACCGACTACGCCGACGAGCTGCTGGCCTATGTCGACGACAAGCTGCCGGGCTGGCCGGAGCGCGTGCGCACCATGCAGACCAACTGGATCGGCAAATCGACCGGCGTGCGCTTCGCCTTCCCGCACCAGATCAAGGACGCCGACGGCCAGCTGATCCAGGACGGCAAGATGTACGTCTTCACCACCCGTCCGGACACCATCATGGGCGTGACCTTCGCCGCCGTCGCGGCCGAGCACCCGCTGGCGATCCACGCCGCGCGCACCAATCCGGCGCTGGCCGCGTTCAACGCCGAGTGCAAGCTGGGCTCCGTGATCGAAGCCGACATGGCGACGATGGAGAAGAAGGGCATGCCGACCGGCCTGTTCGTCACCCATCCGCTGACCGGCGAGCAGGTCGAGGTCTGGGTCGGCAACTACGTGCTGATCACCTACGGCGACGGCGCCGTGATGGGCGTGCCGGCGCACGACGAGCGCGATTTCGCCTTCGCCAAGAAATATGACCTGCCGATCAAGCAGGTGATCACGGCCGAGGGCAAGGAGTTCTCGACCGACGGCTGGCAGGAATGGTACGGCGACAAGGACATCTCGATCGTCACCAACTCCGGCAAGTACGACGGCCTGCGCTACGCCGAAGCGGTCGACGCGGTGGCCGCCGACATGGAAGCCAAGGGCCTGGGCGAGAAGAAAATCACCTTCCGCCTGCGCGACTGGGGCATCTCGCGCCAGCGCTACTGGGGCACGCCGATCCCGATGATCCACTGCGGCGATTGCGGCGTGGTGCCGGTGCCGGAAAAAGACCTGCCGGTGGTGCTGCCGGAAGACTGCGTGCCCGATGGCACCGGCAACCCGCTGAACAAATACGAAGCCTTCCTCAAGTGCGACTGCCCGCAGTGCGGCAAGCCGGCGCGCCGCGAGACCGACACCATGGACACCTTCGTCGATTCGTCGTGGTACTACATGCGCTATACCTCGCCGGGCGCCGACAAGGCCATGGTCGATGAGCGCAACGACTACTGGATGCCGATGGACCAGTACATCGGCGGCATCGAACACGCGGTCATGCACCTGCTGTACGCGCGCTTCTGGACCAAGATCATGCGCGACTTCGGCCTGGTCAAGTTCGACGAGCCGTTCACCAACCTGCTGACTCAGGGCATGGTGCTGAACGAGACCTACTACCGCGAAGACGCGGCCGGCAAGAAGACCTGGTTCAACCCGGCCGACGTCGACCTGACGCTGGACGACAAGGGCCGTCCGCAGGGCGCGGTCTCCAAGGCCGACGGCCAGGCCGTCAACATCGGCGGCACCGAGAAGATGTCGAAGTCGAAGAACAACGGCATCGACCCGGCCGCGCAGATCGGCGAATACGGCGCCGACACCGCGCGCCTGTTCACCATGTTCGCCTCGCCGCCGGAGCAGACGCTGGAATGGTCGGGCAGCGGCGTCGAAGGCGCCAACCGCTTCCTGCGCCGCGTGTGGGCGTTCGGCTACGCGCAGCGCGAAGCCATCGCCGCCGCCGGTTCGCCGCTGACGGCCGCCGCCAGCAGCGACGCCGGCAAGACCCTGCGCCGCGAACTGCACAAGGTGCTGCAGCAGGCCGACTACGACATCAAGCGCATCCAGTACAACACCGTGGTATCGGCCTGCATGAAGATGCTCAACACGCTGGAATCGGCCAAGGACGCGGATGCCGCATCGCTGTCGGAAGGCTACGCCATCTTCCTGCGCCTGCTGAACCCCGTCGCGCCGCACATCACCCACGTGCTGTGGGAAGAACTGGGCTACGCAAAGGCGCACGGCGACATCCTCAACGCGCCGTGGCCGCAAGTCGACCCTGCGGCGCTGGAGCAGTCCGAGATCGAGATGATGATCCAGGTGAACGGCAAGCTGCGCGGCAGCGTGGTGGTGGCCAAGGGCGCCGACAAGGCGAGCATCGAAGCGGCGGCCTTGGCCAACGAAGCGGTGCAGAAGTTCATCGAGGGCACGCCGAAGAAGATCATCGTCGTGCCGGGCAAGTTGATCAACATCGTGGTTTAACGGGTTCATACAATGGCGACTAGTTCTTTGTTCCGGCGCGGCCGGATCCATGCAGCGGTGCTGGCGGTCGCGCTGACGGTGTCGGCGTGCGGCTTCCACCTGCGCGGCGACAGCGGCCACTACACGCTGCCGTTCCCGGCGATGTACATCGGGCTGCCGGAGTCGTCGCCATTGGCGATCGATTTGAAGCGCAACATCCGCGCCAACGGCGGCACGGTGGTGGTCAACACCGCGCGCGAGGCCGACGGCATCGTCGAGGTGCTGTCCAATCCCGAAAAGACCAAGACCAAGACTATCCTGTCGCTGAACAGCAATGGCCGCGTGCGTCAGTATCTGCTGACGTACAACATCGTGTTCCGCGTGTTGGACAAGCAGGGCGGCGAGCTGCTGGGGCCAACCCAGATCACCTTGACCCGGCCGATCGACTTCAACGAAACCCAGTTGCTGGCCAAGGAGCAGGAAGAGGCACTGCTGTACAAGGACATGCAGACCGACCTGGTACAGCAGATGATGCGCCGCATCGCCGCCGTGAAGACGGCGGGCGTATCGCTGCCGCCGCCGCCCGCGACCACGCCGGCCGCGCCGGCGGTGCCGATACTGTAAGGGCGGACGATGCAATTGCGCCTGGAAGCGCTGGACGGCCATTTAAGCAAATCGTTGTCGCAGCTGTACGTGATCACCAGCGACGAGCATTTGCTGGCGCTGGAGGCCGCCGACAAGATCCGCAAGGCGGCGCGCGCGCAGGGCTATTCCGAGCGTGACGTGCTGACCGTGGAGCGCAGCTTCAAGTGGGGCGAGCTGCTGGCGTCCAACCAGGCGCTGTCGCTGTTCGGCGACAAGAAGCTGATCGAGCTGCGCATCCCGACCGGCAAGCCGGGCAAGGACGGCGGCGCGGCGCTGCAACATTATGTGAAGGATCTGAGTCCGGACAACCTGACGCTGATCACGCTGCCGAAGCTGGACTGGCAGACGCAGAAGGCGGCCTGGGTCGCCAGTCTGCAGCAAGCCGCGGTGTATATCGACATCGCGCAGATCGAACGGGCGCAGTTGCCCAACTGGATAGGCCAGCGTCTTGCCGCACAAGGGCAGAGCGCGGACCGGCAGAGCATCGATTTCATCGCCGATCGCGTTGAAGGCAATCTGCTTGCGGCCCATCAGGAGATACAGAAACTCGCCCTGCTGCACGAGCCGGGCAAGCTGACCTACGAGCAGGTGCACGACGCGGTGCTGAATGTGGCGCGCTACGATGTGTTCAAGCTCAGCGAGGCGATGCTGTCGGGCGATCCGGCGCGGCTGGTGCGCATGCTGGAAGGCTTGAAGGGCGAGGGCGAGGCGCTGCCGCTGGTGCTGTGGGCGGTGTCGGAGGAAATCCGCACGCTGCTCAAGCTGAAGGCGGGCATGGCGCAGGGCCGGCCGCTCGGTGCGCTGCTCAAGGAGCATCGCATCTGGGGACCGAAGGAACGCATGATGGATCCTGCGCTGCGGCGCATTTCGCTTCCGACGCTGGAAGCGGCGATGCGGGACGCGGCGCAGGTCGACAAAATGATCAAGGGATTGCGCGCGAAAGCGCATTCCGGCGACGCGTGGGACGCGATGCTGCAGCTGGCGTTGAAGGTCGCACGCGGTTAAGAAAGCTATCGATGGACATCAAGCACTACATGCAGCAACTGGGCCAACAGGCGCGCAGCGCATCGCGCGCCATGGCCCGCGCCGACAGCGCGACGCGCAACCGCGCGCTGACCCTGATCGCCGACGCGATCGAGCGCGACGCCGCACAACTGCGCGCCGCCAACCAGCTGGACATGGACGCCGCCGCCGCCAACGGCCTGGCGCCGGCGATGCTGGACCGCCTGGCCCTGTCCGACAAGGCCATCGCCACGATGGTGGAGGGCCTGCGCCAGATCGTCGCGCTGCCCGATCCGATCGGCGAAATCTCCGGTCTGAAATTCCGCCCGTCGGGCATCCAGGTCGGCCAGATGCGCGTGCCGCTGGGCGTGATCGGCATCATCTACGAATCGCGTCCCAACGTCACGGTGGACGCGGCCGGCCTGTGCATCAAGAGCGGCAACGCCACCATCCTGCGCGGCGGTTCGGAAGCGATCCACTGCAACCGCGCGCTGGCCAGGCTGGTGAAGGAAGGCTTGGCCGGCGCCGGCCTGCCCGAGGACGGCGTGCAGGTGGTCGACACCACCGACCGCGCCGCCGTCGGCGCGCTGATCACCATGCCGCAATACGTCGACGTGATCGTCCCGCGCGGCGGCAAGGGCCTGATCGCGCGCCTGATGGAAGAGGCGACGGTGCCGATGATCAAACACCTGGACGGCATCTGCCACGTCTACATCGACGCCAAGGCGGACCTGAAGAAGGCGGTGGATATCGGCTTCAACGCCAAGTGCCACCGCTACGGCACCTGCAACACCATGGAAACGCTGCTGGTGGCGCGCGCGATCGCGCCGGCGGTGCTGCCGCAGCTGGCCAAGCTGTACGCGACCAAGCAGGTCGAACTGCGCGCCGACCCGGAAGCGCTGGCGATCCTGACCGCCGCCGGCTACCCGCACCTGGCCGCCGCCACCGAGGAAGACTGGTCGACCGAATACCTGGCCGCGATCCTGGCGGTGAAGATCGTCGCCGGCACCGACGAAGCGATCGAGCACATCAACCACTACTCGTCGAAGCACACCGAGTCCATCATCACCGAAGACCACACCGACGCCATGCGCTTCCTGCGCGAAGTCGATTCCGCCTCGGTGATGATCAACGCCTCGACCCGCTTCGCCGACGGTTTCGAATACGGCCTGGGCGCGGAGATTGGCATCTCCAACGACAAGCTGCACGCGCGCGGCCCGGTCGGGCTGGAAGGCTTGACCTCCCTGAAGTACGTGGTGTTCGGCCACGGTGAAGTAAGACAATAAGGATCACTATGCTCTGGATTAAAGCGCTGCACATTTTCTTCGTCATGGCCTGGATGGCCGGCGTGTTCTACCTGCCGCGCATCTTCGTCAACCTGGCGATGGAAAACAACGACGTCGCCACCCAGCGCCTGCTGACCATGGCGCGCAAGCTGTATCGCTTTTCCTTGTGGCTGTCGGTGTTCGCGGTGGTGTTCGGGGCGATCCTGGTCTACATGCAGTACGGCGCGCACATGCCGGGTTGGCTGCACGCGAAGATTTTCCTGGTGGTGCTGGTGATCGGCTATCACCACGCTTGCGGCTCGATACTCAAGAAGTTCGAAAAAGGCGTCAACCAGCGCAGCCACAAGTGGTTCCGCGTGTTTAACGAGGTACCGGTATTCATGCTGCTGGCGATCCTGGTGCTGGTGGTCGTCAAACCCTTCTGATTGGAATGTCATGAGCAAAGTTTGCCAGTATTTTTTCGCCTCGCATTCGCCGTGGACCTATCTGGGCCATGAGCGCTTCATCGAGATCGCGCGCGCCAACGGCGCCCAGATCGAGGTGCGGCCTTTCGACCTGGGCAAGGTGTTCGGCGTCTCCGGCGGCCTGCCGCTGGCCAAGCGCGCGCCGCAGCGCCAGGCGTATCGCCTGACGGAGCTGACGCGCTGGTCGGAGTTCCTCGGCATCCCCATGAATCCGCAGCCGAAGTTCTTCCCGGTCTCCGGCGAGCTGGCGAACAAGATGGTGGTGGCGGCGCGCCTGACGCATGGCGTCGACGCGGCGCTGCAACTGGCCGGCGCCATCATGCGCGGGCTGTGGGCCGAAGACCGGAATATCGGCGATGAAGACACCCTGGCGCTGATCGCCGGCGGCTGCGAGCTCGATGGCCGCGCGCTGATCAAGTCGGCGGAGACGGCCAGCGTGCAGGCCGAGTACGACCGCAATACGGAAGATGCGACGGCGGCCAGCGTGTTCGGCTCGCCGTGGTATGTGCTGGACGGCGAAAGCTTCTGGGGCCAGGACCGCCTGGACTTCCTGGAAAGAGCATTACAGAAGTAACGAGATGGTAAAGATTTGAGTTTTTTAACGGACAAAAGGTACACCTATGGCTTCCTATTTTTGCCCATGCCCGCGCGGCATGGAAGCGGCGCTGGCCGAGGAACTGGGCGAAATCGCCCAACTGAGCACCACCATGAAGGTGCACAACCAGGTCCCCGGCGGCGTGCACTGCTCCGGCGACCTGATTGATTCCTACCGCATCAATCTGCACTCGCGCATCGCGTCGCGGGTGCTGATGCGCATGGCCGTCACCGGCTACCAGAACGAGAACGACATCTACGACCTGGTGCTGGCGCAGGAATGGGAAAACTGGTTCACCTACGACCACACCATCCGCGTCGACGTCACCGCCGTCAAGTCCCCGCTGAAAAGCCTGGAGTTCACCACGCTGAAGATCAAGGATGCGATCTGCGACCGCTTCCGCGACCAGTTCGACAAGCGTCCGTCGGTCGACACCAAGGAACCGGACATGCGCATCGTCGGCTTCCTCGACGCGCGCCAGTTCATCATCTACCTGGACACCTCGGGCGAGGCGCTGTTCAAGCGCGGCTGGCGCGAAGAGACCGGCGACGCGCCGCTGCGCGAGAACCTGGCCGCCGGCCTGCTGCGCGTGGCCGGCTGGAAGCCGGGCATGCCGCTGTTCGATCCGATGTGCGGCTCCGGCACCATCCTGTGCGAAGCGGCGCAGATGGTGCAGGGCATTCCGCCCGGCGCGCGCCGCCGCTTCGCGTTCGAAGCCTTCAACGATTTCGATCCGGCGCCATGGAACGAGATGAAGAATTCGATCAAGGCCAATCCGCTGCCGGCGTCGCCGACCATCTTCGGTTCCGACATCTCGGGCGACATGGTGGCCATGACCCGTCACAACCTGAAGTGCGCCGGCATCATGTTCGAGGTGCCGCTGAAGCAGATCGAGGCGCAGGAAGTGAAGGCGCCGACCGAGCAGCCGGGCATCCTGCTGACCAACCCGCCGTACGGCGAACGGATCGGCGTGCGCGGCGATTCGACGATGCCGGAAGACGAACTGGCGAGCAGCTTCTACTCGGCGCTGAGCACCACGCTGAAGCAGCGCTTCGCCGGCTGGACGGTGTTCCTGTTCACCGCCGACCTGGGCCTGCCGAAGCTGCTGCGCCTGAAGGAATCGCGCAAGACGCCGTTCTTCAACGGCGCGCTGGAATGCCGTTTGTTCCGTTTCGATATGGTGGCGGGCTTCAACCGCCGCGAAGCCGCCAAGCCTAAAGAAGTCTAAGCAGTACGCGCCGCATAACCCCGCAGGGCCAGGCGGGGTCGGACCCCGTACGGGGTCCGACCCCAGCAGCGGCGCAGCGGTTGGGGGTGGAAGCGCGCTCTCGAAGGAAAACGTTTGATGTTCCCCACGCCTCCCGCCGATCTGCCCCCGGATCCCGTCGCCGAGATTCCGCCGCCGCCGCCGTCGCACATGAAGGTGCTGAGCGCCGCCGCGCTGGCGACCATGCTGGCCGCGCTGTCGATGCTCGGCCCGTTCTCGATCGACGCCTACCTGCCGGCCTTCCCCAACATCCAGGCCTCGCTGCACGCGACGCCGCTGGAAGTCCAGCAAAGCCTGACTTTTTACATGCTGGCCTTCGCCGGCATGGTGCTGTGGCACGGCGCGCTGTCGGACGCCTTCGGCCGCCGCAATGTGATCCTGGTCTCGCTGGTGATGTTCGCCATCGGCACGCTGGGCTGCGCCGCCGCGCACACGGTGCACTACCTGTGGGTGTTCCGCATCATGCAGGGGGTGTCGGCCGGCGCCGGCGTGGTGGTGGGCCGTGCCATCATCCGCGACCTGTACGAGGACGCCGCCGCCGCGCGCCTGCTGTCGCTGGTGACGATGATCTTCTCGATCGCGCCCGCCATCGCGCCGATCCTGGGCGGCTGGATCGTCACGCTGTTCGACTGGCGCGCCATCTTCCTGTCGCTGCTGGCCTACAGCGTGCTGCTGTTCCTGTACTGCTACCGCCGCCTGCCGGAGACGCTGCCGCCGCACAAACGCCAGCCGTTCAATCCGCGCTACCTGGCGCGCAACTACGGCGAGATCATGCGCTCGCCGCTGTTCCATCTGAAATCCGGGGTGGTGGCGCTGAACTTCGCCGGCCTGTTCGTCTACATCACGGCGGCGCCGGTGTTCCTGCCGCAGCACCTGGGCCTGGGCCCGTCGCAGTTCGGCTGGCTGTTCGTGCCGACCGTGGGCGGGATCTTCCTCGGCGCGCTGGCCGCCAACCGCATCGCCGGAAAAATGACATTTTCGCGACAGATCGGCATCGGTTTTTGTTTCCTGCTGTCGGCGTCGATATTTAACGTTCTCTACCACGCCTTCCTGCCGCCGTCCTTGCCCTGGTCGGTGCTGGCGATGCCGTTCTACACCTTCGGCATGTCGCTGGTCGCGCCCGGCGCCACCTTGCTGGCCATGGACTTGTTCCCGCACATTCGCGGCACCGTGGCCTCATGCCAGTCGTTCGCCGTCACCCTGCTCGGCGCGCTGGTGGCGGGGGTGATTTCACCCTTCCTATCACACTCGGTGCTGTGGCTAGCCGCGGGACAGTTGGCGTTTAGTGCCTCTGCTCTCGTTTTGTGGTTGACGTCGCGCTATTACCGGAGCATGCTTCTACGCCATCCAGGCCGGTAATTATTAACGGCAAGAAATTTGATTGGTTTAGAGAGAAATCTTCTGTGCTGTTAAGTTCTTATCAGACTTTATGATAAGATAATTTTTTAAGGCAATCGACTTTTGGCCCAAAACCCGCCGGAAGCCGCATGAAACCTAACTGTGGTGGTACTTCGCCGTTGAAAGCCACCCCCTAATCGACATCCCTAGCGGCAATGCTTGATACGATGCAACAACAATCTGACCATGATATTCGCAATCGCTTGCTGATTGCCCGTCTGCCGGCGATGCCGCAGATACTGATCAAGTTGATTGAACACTTGCAGGCCGACGACGCCGGCATGCCGGAGCTCGCCGCGCTGATCGCCAAGGACGCGGCGATGACCAGCAAAATCCTCACCGTCGCCAACAGCTCGGCCTATCACCGCAACCAGCGCACGGTCGGCCTGGAGCAGTCGCTGGTGTCGCTCGGCACCGACATGATCAAGACGCTGGTCATCAGCGAATCCGTGTTCCAGACCTTCAACAGCTTCCCGCATTCGAGCAGCACCGACCTGCGCGGCTTCTGGAAAGGCTCGCTGACCACCGCCGTCATCGCGCGCGACATCGCCAAGCAGATGGAATACCCGCACGTCGAGGAGGCCTACCTGGCCGGCCTGCTGCACAACGTCGGCCGGCTGGCGCTGCTGGCCACCGCGCCCAAGGAATACTCGTTCAACTTCATGGCGCGCGACGACGAGGACCTGTGCGCGGTCGAGCAGCGCACGCTGCAAATCACCCACACCGAAGCGGGCGCCTGGCTGATCGAGCGCTGGCACCTGGATTCCTTCCTGGCCGACAGCGTGCTGTATCACCACGAGCCGATCGCGCGGCTGGAATCGGCGCATCCGCTGATCCGCATCGTGCGCCTGGCGCACCTGCTGTGCTGCCACGAGGACCAGCAACAGGCGATCGCGGACGCCGGCCACCTGGTCGGCCTCGACGCCGACACGCTGGAACTGATCGTCAAGAACGCCGCGCGCCAGGTGGAGAAATCGGCCGCCTATCTGGGCATCGAGCTGGCCGGCGTCGACGACGTGCCGGTGCCGTCGGCCTACGCGCCGCCGCCGCCGGTCGACCCGGTGCAGCAGCGCCTGTCCGAGGAAGTGCGCAACATGGTGCTGGTGTCGGAGATGGGCCAGACCTTCGCCCGCCAGCAGGGCGAGACCGGGCTGCTGGAAGCGATGACGCGCTCGGCGCGCATCCTGTTCGACTTCGAAACCGCCGTGGTGCTGATGGAGAATCCGACCGGCCACGCGCTGCACGGCACGCCGACCGGCGAGCATCAGCAGCGCCTGGCCGAATTCGCGATCCCGCTGACCAAGGGCGGCGTGGTGGCGGCATCGGCGCTGGAGCGCAAGCTGGCCTACATCGGCCGCGACAGCCCGTTGAACGTGGCGGAGGAGCAGCTGTTCCGCATCATCGGCACCGAGAGCATGGTGTGCCTGCCGCTGGTGGCCAACCAGCGCTGCCTGGGGGTGTTGATCGGCGGCGCGCCGGCGTGGCAGATGCCCAGCTTCCAGAAGCGCGAGCGCTTCCTGCAGTCGTTCGGCACCCAGGCCGCCGCCGCGCTGGAGACGGCGATCAGCGAACGCGGTCACGCCAAGCGCCAGATCGCCCACGTCGCCGAGGAATACCGCGAAGCCTCGCGGCGCGTGGTGCACGAGGTGAACAACCCGCTGTCGATCATCAAGAACTATCTGTCGGTCCTGGACGGCAAGCTGGCCAAGCGCGAGCCGGTGGTCGGCGAGATGTCGATCCTGAACGAGGAGATCGACCGCGTCGGCCAACTGATCAACGGCCTGGCCGACCTGCAGCCGACCGAGAGCTCGCGCGTGACCAACGTCGGCCGCGTGGTCGACGACGTGCTGCGGCTGTTCCGCGCCACCGACTTCGTGCCGGCCTCGGTGCAGATCGTGGTGCGGATGCAGGAGGAGCCGGCCGAGATCGACGGCGACGCCGACCTGCTGAAGCAGATCCTGGTCAACCTGATCAAGAACGCGGTCGAGGCGCTGGCCGACGGCGGCAAGATCGAGATCGCCAATCGCGGCCACGTCAACCGCGAGCGCAAGCTATACCTGGAGCTGGTGGTCAGCGACAGCGGACCCGGACTGTCGGCCGAGGTGCTGGCCAATCTGTTCTCGCCGGTCCGCAGCGGCAAGGAAGGCCCGAACCATGGACTCGGCCTGTCCATCGTCCACGGCCTGGTCAAGAAAATGCAGGGCCTGATCACCTGCCGTTCCGGAAAAACGGGTACCACTTTTGAAATTCTGCTGCCCGCCCGTGGCAGCACCAGCCAAGTCGCCGGCGTATCCACGCGGGCGATGGATTCAGTTTAAGGCCATGATGAACCTGAACCTTGCCGGCCTGACGGCCGCCCTCGATCCAAGTTCCGACGACCACGCCCCCGTCGTCCTATCCACTGATAACTGCCCCCGCATCCTGCTCGTGGACGACGAACCGCGTTTGCTGTCGTCGCTCTACGAACTGCTGCGCGACCGCGATTACCACCTGGTGACGGCGACCTGCGGCAGTGAGGCGTTGGCCCAGCTGACCAAGCTCAAATTCGACCTGATCCTGCTCGATCTGCGCCTGCCCGACATGAGCGGCCACGAGATCATGGACTTCATCAACGCCAGGGAAATCGACGGCGACGTGATCGTGATGAGCGGCGACGTCGGCATCGAGGCGGCGATCGGCGCGCTGAAACGCGGCGCCTACGACTACCTGCGCAAGCCGTACAGCCGCGAAGAGCTGCTGAAGACGGTGGAGAACGCGCTGCAAAAGCGCCGCCTGGCCATCGACAACGAACGCATCGCCTCCAAGCTGGAAAACTCCGAGAAGATGTACCGCTATCTGGTGGACAGCTCGCCGGACATCATCTACACGCTGAACCACGAGGGCAAGTTCACCTTCGTCAACGACCGCGTCCAGCAGCTGCTCGGCTTCAGCCGCGAAGAGCTGATCGGCCGCCACTACTCGGTGCTGGTGCACGACGAGGACCAGGAGCGCGCGCGCTACGCCTTCAACGAGCGCCGGGTCGACGAACGCGCCTCGCGCAACGTCGAGCTGCGCCTGAAGTGCAACACCGGCGGCGGTGTCGAACGCACCTTCAACAATACGCTGATGACGATTTCGCTCAACGCGATCGGCATGCACGTCCCCGACCACGAAGTGAAGAAGCACGAGTTCTTCGGCACCTACGGCGTGGCGCGCGACATCACCGACCGCAAGCGCGCCGAGGAAGTGATCTCCTACCAGGCCTACCACGACATCCTGACCGACCTGCCGAACCGCATGCTGTTCAAGGACCGGCTGGGACTGGCCGTGATCCAGGCCAAGCGCAAGCTGACCGAGCTGGCGGTGATGTTCGTCGATCTCGATCGCTTCAAGCTGGTCAACGACACGCTGGGCCACGTCAAGGGCGACGAGCTGCTGCAACAGGTGGCGTCGCGGCTCAAGGATTGCCTGCGCCGCGGCGACACGCTGGCGCGCCAGGGCGGCGACGAATTCACCATCGTGCTGCCGGAGCTGCGCGACCGCCAGGACGCCAAGGCCATCGCCGATAAATTCCTCGAAAGCCTGCAAAAGCCGTTCGACCTCGATGGCCATGAGGTGCACATCTCGGCCTCGATCGGCATCGCGGTGTACCCGACCGACGGCGAAACCATCGACGAGCTGCTGCGGCATGCGGACATCGCCATGTACCAGGTCAAGGCGCTGGGCAAGAACGGCCACAGCTTCTATCACAACTCGATGCTGGACGTGTCGCACCAGAAGATCGCGCTGGAGCAGAGCCTGCGCAAGGCGCTGGAGCTGAACGAGCTGGAAATGTACTACCAGCCGCAGGTCGACGTCGCCACCGGCCGCATCATCGGCGCCGAAGGCCTGATGCGCTGGAACCATCCGCAGCGCGGCCTGCTGGCGGCCGGCGAGTTCCTGCCGTTCGCCGAGGACAACGGCCTGATGCTGCCGATCTCCGACTGGATGCTGGGCGCGTTGTGCCGCGACCTGCTGCAATGGAACGCCAACGGCGGCGAGGCGATCCGCCTGTCGCTGAACCTGTCGCCACAGTATCTGGACCGGGGCGACTTCTTCGAGAAGATGCGCGGCGCGCTGACGCGCTACGGCATTTCGCCGGCGCAGATCGAAGTCGAGATCACCGAGAACATCTGCATCCGCAATCCGCAGTACGCGATCGAACAGCTGAACAAGCTTTGCCAGCTGGGCGTGTCGGTGGCGATCGACGATTTCGGCACCGGCTACTCGTCGCTGTCGTATCTGCACCGCTTCCCGATCCACACCATCAAGATCGACCAGTCCTTCGTCAAGGAGATCCACGACGAGAACGGCCACTATCCGGTGATCCTGGCGATCATCTCGATCGCGCGCGGGCTCGGCCTGCACCTGGTGGCGGAAGGCGTCGAGACCGACGTGCAGGCGCGCTACCTGCAGGCCAACGGCTGCACCACCATGCAGGGCTACCTGTACCACCGCCCGATCTCCCTGGCCAGTTTCATCGACGTGCTGCAAGACCAGAACAACCAGTCGACGTCGTCCGGCGACCACCGGCACGCGATGCCGCTGGCCGATATCCAACCTGCGATGATCGCGATACAAGCTTGAAGTCAGCATGACGAAATACGGTCCCACCGAAGCCGATGCGAACAACGGCAGCACCTATACCGCCGAATTCTTGCGCGTCAAGGGACTGGCCGAACGCGGCGTCGCCAATGCCCAGCATAGCCTGGGCTTCATGTACTTCAACGGCCAGGGCGTGGCGCAGAGCTACGAGCTGGCGGTGGTGTGGTATCGCCAGGCCGCGCAATCCGGACTGGAACACGCGCAGTACAACCTGGGCGTGATGTACCAGAAGGGCCAGGGCGTCGAGCAGAATTACCAGGAAGCCGCCGCGTGGTATCAGCTGGCGGCCGAGCAGGGCTACGCCGCCGCGCAGTACAACCTGGGCTGGCTGTACGCCAAGGGCCAGGGCCTGGAGGCCGACACGCAGAAGGCCATGCTGTGGTTCAGCAAGGCCGCCGACCAGGGCGACGCCGGCGCGCAGAACAATCTCGGCATGATGTACGACACCGGCAAGGGCGTGCCGCAGGACTTCAAGCAGGCGATCGCCTGGTATCGCAAGGCGGCCGAACAGGGCTACCCGCGCGCGCAATTCAACCTCGGCCTACGCTACGACAACGGCCAGGGCGTGCCGCAGGACGTGGGCCAGGCGATGTCGTGGTACCGCAAGGCGGCCGACCAGGGCTACGCGCCGGCGCAGTTCAACCTGGCGCTGCGCTTCGACAAGGGCGACGGCATCGCACAGGACAGCCAGAAGGCCATCCTGTGGTATCGCCGCGCGGCGGAGCAGGACCACGCCAGCTCGCAGTTCAACCTGGGCCTGATCTACGACAACGGCCAGGGCGTGCCGCGCGACGAGCAGAAGGCGCTGGACTGGTACCGCAAGGCGGCCGAGCAGGGCCACGCGGGGGCGCAGAACAACCTGGGCCTGCGCTACGATCACGGCCAGGGCGTCGAGCAGGATTACGCGCAGGCGCAGTCGTGGTATCGCAAGGCGGCGGAGCAGGGCTTCCCCGGCGCGCAATACCATCTGGGCCTGCTGTACGACGCCGGCCACGGCGTGGCGAAGGATCCGCAGGAAGCGATCTTCTGGTACCGCAAGGCGGCCGACCAGGGGCATTTGCGCGCCCAGTTCGACCTCGGACTGCGCTACGAAACCGGCGGCGGCGTGCCGCAGGATTATCGCAAGGCGATGACCTGGTACCTCCGCGCCGCCGAGCAGGATTATGCGGCGGCCCAGTACAGCCTTGGCCTGCTGTTCGACCACGACGACGGGCCGCAGCCCGATTCGATCCAGGCCAACGGCTGGTACGCCAAGGCGGCGGAGCAGGGCCACACCCAGGCGCAGTTCGCGCTGGGCCTGCGTTACGATAACGGCCAGGGCCTGCCGCAGGATTACGCCCGGGCGCACCACTGGTATCTGCAGGCGGCGCGGCAGGGCCATGCGCGCGCGCAGTTCAACCTCGGCTTGATGTGCCTGTTCGGCCAGGGCGTGCGCGCGGACGCCGCGCAGGCCTGGATCTGGCTGGCGATGGCGGAGCGCGGCGGTTTCGCCGCCGCCGCGCGCTATCTGAAGAACGCCGCCGCGCGGCTGGACGTCGCCCAGCTGGCGCTGGCGCGCGAGCGCATCGAGACGCTGCCCGGCTGAGCGGCGCCAACTCAAGTTCGGTCCCGTTCCGCCGTTAATTAACGATCAACCGCATTCCGTGGTTGCGTCGCCGGCAGCCGCATGCAGATCAACACCAACCTGTCCTCATTGAACGCCCAGCGCAGCACCGCGCGCTCGGGCGAGGACATGGCCGTCAGTCTGCAACGGCTGGCCAGCGGCGCGCGCATCAATTCCGCCCGCGACGACGCGGCGGGGCAGGCCATCGGCGCGCGCATGACGGCCGGGATCAACGGCCTGCGGCGGGCGAACCAGAATATCAACGACGGCATCTCGCTGTTGCAGGTGGCCGACGGCGCGGCCGGGCAGCTGCACGCCAACTTCCAGCGCATGCGCGAGCTGGCGGTGCAGGCGGCCAACGACAGCAACAGCCAGATCGACCGCGCCGCGATCCAGCTGGAGGCCGACGCGCTGGTCAAGTCGAATACCAACATCGTCGACGGCGCGCGCTTCAACAACATCAAGCTGCTCGACGGCGGCTACGCGCAGCAGTTGCAGGTGGGCGCCGACGCCGGCCAGACGATACAGCTGAACATTCCGCGCGCGCTGATGCAGGAGGGTTATGCGCTGGCCATGGTCAACGTCGCGCCGCAGCAGTCCACCGCCGTCGGGACGGCGGTGCAGGGCGCGATCAAGTACGGCGATGTGGTGATCAACAACGCGGTGGTGGGAGCGTCGTCGGCCGGCGCGCTGCCGGGACAAAGCGCGGGCAGCGCGTTCGCGGTGGCGGCGGCGATCAACGCCGCCAATGTCACCGGCGTTTCCGCCAGCGCCGCGACCACGCTGGAGGGCGCGGTGGGCGCGTCCGGCGCGTTGCCCTCCGCCGCGTTCTCGGTCAATGGCGTCGATGTCGGGCCGATCACCGGCGTCACGGCGGCGCAGCGCGCCGCCAGCGCCGCCGCCGCGATCGGCGCCACGGTGGGCACCAGCGGCGTGAGCGCCAGCGCCGCCGGCGGCACGCTGACCTTGAGCACGGCGGACGGCCGCGACATCAACTTCAGCGAGGCGCTGGCCGGCTCGGTCGATTCGCTGGGATTTTCGCTGGGCGCGCACAAGGGGGCGGTGACGGTGAACGAAGCGGCGCGGCCGGGCGCGCACACGATGCGCATCGGCGGCGTCAATCCGGCGGCGGCGGGACTAAGCGCGGGCAAGGTGGCGTCGGTGGAGCTCGGGCCGGCGGAGCTGCGGCTGCAATCGGTGTACACGCCGGGCGAGCCCGCGCTGGATCTGTCGACCTTCAGCGGCGCCAGCGAGGCGCTGGACTACCTCGACGCCAAGATCGAGGAAGTGAGCAAGGTGCGCTCGCTGCTGGGCGCGACCGGCAACCGGCTGACGGCCGCCGCCGGCAACGCCGAGAACACGGCCAACAATCTGTCGGCGGCGCGCTCGCGCATCGTCGACACCGACTACGCCGTCGAGACCGCGCAGCTGACCCGCAGCCGCATCCTGCAACAGGCCGGCGTCTCCATCATCGCGCAGGCCAACGCCGCGCCGCGCCAAGCGCTGATGCTGCTGCGCGGCTAAACCGGGGTCAGTTCCGGCAACGTGCCATTTACGGAATTAATTCCGTAAATGGCACGTTGCCGGAACTGACCCCGGTTTCACGGCGCCGACACATGGCCGACGCGGTAGCGCTGTTCGCCGGGCCGCGGCGGATCGGCGGGCGCGTCGCGCCACAGGCACAGGCGGACGATCGACCACGTCACCGGCTCGAAGCCGACCACCACCGCCAGCGCGCCGCGCCTGAGCGCATCGGCCGCCCATTGCTCTTCGCGTGAACGCAGCAGCGCCAGATCGCTGTACGGCGCGATCGCCGCGACGCTGCGGCTGGCATGGCGCGCCTGCCGCACCTCGGCGCCGACGCTGGCGTGCCACGGCGTCCAGGTATGCACCGCCGGCCAGCCGAAGGCCTGCGCCACGCCGGCGAAGCCCGGGCCGTTGAGGAAGTCGTGCATGGCCTCGGCGTGGTGCCACAGGTAGAAGGGCGCGTACAGGTTTTCCGCCGCCTCGCCGCGCTCCGCGTGCAGGTAGGCCTTGAACGCCAGCCCGGGCAGCGCATCGAGCAGCTTGCCCTTGACCGCGATGCGCTCGCGGACGATGGCCATGTCGTAATCGGCCGGCAGCACGAAGCTGTACTGCATCGCGATCATGATGTCATCGCCTGCAACAGGCCGGGCACCGGTCTGCCGCCGCTCATCGACCACTCGTCGCCCAGCGCGGTGGTGACCACCACCATCAGGTCCTCCGGCCGCAGCCCCGGCGACGCGGCCAGGCGCTGCGCCAGCCGCGCATAGAAGGCCAGCTTGACCTCGGTGCTGCGCGGCTTGCCGGTGGTGATCGCGATCAGCACGAAGTCGTCCGAGCGCGGACCTCCTTCGTAGTCGCGGTCGAAGATCAGCTCATGCGGCTCGTGCTGGTGGATCAGCTGGAAGCGATCCTTTTCCGGCACGTGGAAGCTTTCGACCATGGTCTGGTGCAGGGTGTCGGCCAGCGCGCGCAGGTACTCGGGCGACTTGCCTTTCAAGAGAGAGATACGGCTGTAGGGCATGATGGGCTTCCTTTTTTTCGGTTGACAGGCCCACGATACGCGCCTATCTTGGTTCTGAAAATCAGGAATATTTTGATGAACCATTCGATAAAGCGGGACGATGATGCGGCGACTGACCTTTGACCTCGACGTGCTGCGCACCTTCGTCACCGGGGTCGACATGGGCAGCTTCGCCAAGGCGGCGGACCGGCTGGGGCGCTCCACCTCCGCCGTCAGCGCGCAGCTGAAGAAGCTGGAGGACCAGCTGGGCATGCCGGTGCTGCGCAAGGAGGGGCGCGGCATGGTGACCACGTCGGCGGGCGAGGCGCTGCTGGGTTACGCGCGCCGCCTGCTGGAGCTGAACGACGAGGCGGCGACGGCGGTGCGCGGCGCCGAGCTGGCCGGCAGCGTGCGGCTGGGGATGCAGGAGGATTTCGGCGAACGTATCCTGACCGAGGTGCTGGGCCGCTTCACGCGCGACCATCCCAGATTGCGCATCGAAGCGCAGGTGGTGCGCAACGCGGAATTGATGGCGCAGCTGGCCGGCGGCCGGCTGGACCTGGCGCTGGCCTGGGAATACTTCGACGCCGCGCCCCAAGCGCACCAAGCGCAGCATGGGCGGGCGGTGGCGCGCCTGCCGCTGCGCTGGATCGGCGCGGCGGACGGCCTGCCGCCGCTGCCGCCGGCCGCCGGCCACGCCGACGAGCCGCAGGCGCTGGTGATGATGGACGCGCCGTGCATGATGCGGGCCGCCGCCATCGCCGCGCTGGACCGCGCCGGCATCGCCTGGCGCATCGTGTTTTCCAGCCCGAGCCTGGGCGGCGTGTGGGCGGCGGTGGCGGCGGGGCTGGGCGTGACCGTGCGCACCGCGCTCGCGCTGCCGCCGTCGTTGCGGGTGCTGGACGCGCCCGGATTGCCGCCGCTGCCGGAGATCGGCCTGCGCCTGCATCGTGGCGCCGAAGAACCCAGCGCGCCGGCGCAGCGCCTGCACGACATCGTGCTGGAGGCGCTGGCGCCGCACCTGTGACTACACGCCGGTGAAATCGGGCAGCGCCGCCGCGACGCGCTCCAGCACCTCGTCCCAGTCGCCTTCGCGGCGCTGGCGGAACAGGCGCATCGACGGATACCACGGGCTGTCGTCGCGCTCCAGCATCCAGCGCCAGTCGGGCGCGAACGGCAGCAGCAGCCAGACCGGCTTGCCCATCGCGCCAGCCAGGTGGGCGATCGCCGTGTCGACGCAGATCACCAGATCCAGCTGCGCCACCAGCGCGGCCGTCTCGGCGAAATCCGTCTGTTGGCCGGCAAATCCGCGCAGCGCCGGCAGCTGTTGCAGCAGCAGGCCGTCGACCGCGCCCAGGTCGCGTTGCAGCGCGATGAATTCAAACTCCGGCGTCAGCAGGCGCTGGAAGCGCGTCAGCGGAATCGAGCGCGCCGCGTCGTTCTCGTGTTTGGGATTGCCGGCCCAGGCCAGGCCGACGCGCGGCCGCGACCCCGGCCCGAGTCTCTCCCGCCACGCCGCGCAACGCGCCGGGTCCGCCGCCAGATACGGGACTTCGGCCGGGATGGTGTCGAGCCGCGTGCCCAGCGCCAGCGGTAAACTCAACAGCGGGATGTGCAGGTCGAAGGCGGGCAACGCTTCGGTGTCGTCGATCACGCGGTGGACGCCGGCCACGCCGGACAACAGCGCCTTGAGCGGCGCTTGAACGCGCAGGATCACACGCGCGCCCTGCGCCGCCAGCAGCCGCGCATAGCGGCACATGTGCAGCGTGTCGCCCAGGCCCTGCTCGCGATGGACCAGCAGGGTCTTGCCGCGCAACGGCGTCTCGCCCAGCCACAAGGGCTGCGCCAGCGCCTCCTGCACGCCCTGGTAGCCGGGCTTGCGCCAGCGCCATTCGTATTGCGCGAAGCCGCGTTGCAGGTCGCCGGCCAGCAGGCGGCAGGCGGCCTGGCCGAACTGCGCGTCGACCATCTGCGGCGTCAGCGCCAGCGCGGCGTCGTAGCTGCGCATCGCTTCATCGGTACGGTTCAGCAGTTGCAGCGCGTTGCCCTGGTTGTACAGGGCCAGCGCGTGGACAGGCTTGAGCTGCAGCGCGCGCGCCAGGCAGGGCAGCGCTTCGTCGTAGCGCCGCAGGTCGATCAGCGCGTAGCCCATGTTGTTCCAGGCCTCGGCGTGGCCGGGGTCCAGCAGCAGCGCGCGCTCCAGCAAGGGCAGCGCCTGCGCGGAGCGCTTGAGCCGCGCCGACAGCAGCCCGGCGCAATTGCTCAGGGCCTGGACCGAATCGGGATCGAGCTCCAGCGCACGTTCGACGGCGGCCAGCGCCTCCTTGATCTGCCCGCGCTCCTGCAGGATCGCCGACAGGTGCACATGCGCCTGGACGTGGTGCGGGTCGATCTCCAGCGCGCGCGTGACGAAGTTGTGCGCGCTCGGCAGGTCGCCTACTTGCAGCGCATAGACGCCCAGCAGATGCAGCGCGTCGAAGTGCGCCGCATCGGCGCGGACGATCTCCATGTACAGCACGGCCGCTTGCGACAGTTCGCCGCGCTGGTGCAGCGCGACCGCCTGCGCCAGCTTGGCCGCGATCTGCTCCGCGCCGAGCGACGGTGACGCCATTACTTCACGATCTTGACGCCGGCCAGCTGCGCCACGCCGGCCAGGGTGGTCTGGGCCGCGTTCAGGCCCAGCAGGAAGTCCTTGTCGGAATAGTTGGCGTAGTTGTCGGTCGGCTGGTGCCAGTTCGGATTCCAGCCGGCGCCGATCTGCTGTCCGCGCTCGTTCTCGCGCAGCGAAATCGACGGCACCAGGTCCATGAACGGCGTCGAATCGGTGTTGGTCATGTGGAAGCCGACGGCGGCCGGATAGTTGGTCGCATACTTGTCGTTGGCGGCGCGGAAGGCCCACGCCAGCTTGGCCGCACCCTCGGCCTGTTTCGACGTCGACTGGTATTCGATGTTGACGTCGGCCTCAAGGCGCTGCTCCGGCGGCGCCACGAACACCGGCTGGCCCTTGTCGTCGACCACCGGCTTGCCGTAGCCGTCGATCTTCTGGAACGGCATGCCGTGGTCGAACATCATCATGTCGTGCTGGATCATGCCCAGCCACTTCGGTTCCGGATACTTGCCGGAGCCCTTGGGCGATTCGACGCCCTGCAAATCCTTGCGCTGGTTGACGTAGGCGGCGGCGCCGTTCAAGCCGGTCTCCTCGTTGTTCCACAGGACGAAGCGGATCGAGCGGCCTGTCTCCACGCCCGGCATGCTGAAGATGCGCGCCAGCTCCATCACCAGCGCGGTGCCGGAGCCGTCGTCGTTGGCGGCCTCGCCGAAGCCGATGCCGTCCATGTGGGCGCTGACGATGTACATTTCCTCCGGATGCGTGGTGCCGACCTTGGTGCAGTAGACGTTTTCGCGCAGCGAGGTGCCGACCGGGGTTTGCTCGGCGTTGAGAGCGCGCAGGCGTTCGTCGGGCTGGCGCAGCGGATCGGTGTTGACGCCGGTCGGGATGCGGTTGCCGAACAGCGTGCTGCCGCCCTGGCCCGCCGGACCGCCGGCGCCGCCGCTCGGGATGCCGGGCGCGCGCTTCGGCGCCGGATCGCCGGGCGCGGGCTGGGTGAACTGGTATTGCAGCCGTTCGGTGTTGCCGCAGCCGTAGGATTTGAGTTGCGCCTCGATCCAGTCGAGCGCCTGGCGGTTGCGTTCCGTGCCCTGGCGGCGGTCGCCGAAGCGGGTCAGGCTCTTGATGGTGGCCTTGTACTTTTCCAGATCGAGCTGGCCGACCAGCTTGGAAATGGGATCGGCCGGGGCTTGGGCCTGGGCTTGGACGGCTGGAACGGCGAACGCGAGCGCGACGCTCAACGCGATAACTGGCTTCATGGGGCATCCTTGGCGGGTGAAAAAGCCCGGTTATTCTGCATCAGATGCCGTGCTTTGGGAATTGCTTGATTGTAAATGGCGCGAAAACCCTTTCTAAGGACGGAGCGGGAGCTTATAATGCCTGCGACCGTGCGGCTGTAGCTCAATGGATAGAGTATTGGCCTCCGAAGCCAAGGGTTGTGGGTTCGATCCCCGCCAGCCGCACCATCTCCCCCCCGAACCTAGTTTTACGCCCTGCGCGCCAGCGGCGCCATGGCGCGTGACTGCCGTGCCTGACGCGGCGCCATCACCGCCACGCTGGCCTTGTCCTTCGCACCCGTCTGCGGCGGCAGCTTGAACACTTCCAACGCCTTGCTCACCGCCTGCGCCTGCAAATCCAGCACGCCGGTCGCGGCCGATGCTTCCTCGACCATCTGCGCGTTCTGGCGGGTCACCTCGTCCAGCTCCATGATCGCGTCCTTGACCTGGTTGACGCCGCTGCTTTGCTCGCGGGTCGAGTCGCTGATTTCACCCATGATGACGGCGACCCGGCCGATCGCCTCGATCACCGCATCCATATCCTGTCCGGCCGCGCTGGCCATGCCGGCGCCGACCTGGATCTTGCCGGCCGACGCGTCGATCAGGGTCTTGATGTCCTTGGCGGCGGCCGCGCTGCGCTGGGCCAGGTTGCGCACCTCGCTGGCGACCACGGCGAAGCCGCGTCCGCTCTCGCCGGCGCGCGCCGCCTCCACCGCCGCGTTGAGCGACAGGATGTTGGTCTGGAAGGCGATGCCGTCGATCAGGCTGATGATGTCGACGATCTGGCGCGACGAGCTGCTGATGTCGTTCATCGCCGCCACCACCTGCGCCACCGCCACGCCGGTGCGTTCGGCCAGGGCGGTCGCCTCGCTGGCGACGCCGCTGGCGGTGTTGGCGTTGTCGGCGGTCTGGCTGACGGTGCCGGTGATCAGGCCGATGTGCGCCGAGGTTTGTTCCAGGTTGGACGCCTGCGCCTCGGTGCGCGCCGACAGGTCGACGTTGGCCGCGCGCACCATGGTGGTGGTGCTGCGGCTCAGTGCGAAGTTGCCGCGGATGTCGACCAGGATCGACGCCAGGTTCAGGTTCAACTGGCGCACGAAGGCTTGCAGCTGACCCAGTTCGTCGTGGCGATCGACCGCCATGCGGGTGGTCAGGTCGCCGCCGGCGAGGATGCGGGCGGCCTGGATGCTGGCCTGGATCGGCGCCACCACCGCCTGGTGCAGATTGCGCCAGCCGTACAGGGCCAGCAGCACCATCAACAGCGCCTGCGCGTGCAGCGCGGTATCGGAGTAGGGCAGCACCGCGTGGCTGGCCATCGACAGCGCCAGCAGGGCGAGGCCGCCGAAGCACACGGTCAGGCGCTGCGCCAGCGTGACGTCGCGCAGCGCGTTGCTCAGGCGACGCCAGCCGCGCGCGGCCTCGGCGCCGCGCACGATGCGCACGCCGTCCGGATTGCCGCCCTTGATGGTGCGATAGAGTTGTTCGGCTTGCTGGATTTGTTCGCGCTTGGGCTTGGTGCATACCGACATGTAGCCGGTGGTCTGGCCGCGCTCGATCACCGGCGTGGCGTTGGCGATACACCAGAAGAATCCGCCGTCGTTGCGGCTGTACTTGACCAGGCCGCGCCACGGTTCGCCCGACAGCAGGGTGCGAAGCATGTCAGCGTCGACTTCGGCCGGCATGTCGGGATGGTACAGCGAAGTTTGCGCGCGTCCGCTCAATTCCTGGTCGGCGTAGCCGCTGGCTTCGATGAAGGTGGAATTGGCGTAGGTCAGGCGGCCCTTGAGGTCGGTGGTGGTGACGATGGGCTTGCCGTCTTCCAAGACGGTTTCGCGGCCGGCCGCTTGAGGGGTGCTGCTGCTGCGCATGTTCGATCCTGATTGGGCGTTGACGAAGATGTCAGCATCGTAACAGATTTAAGTATCAACTAATTTCCCAAGGATATGGTTTTTGCATGAATGCAACAATCGTGCAAAGTAAAACTGTGTAAGGACGGCAACACACTAGGATACAAAATTCAGGGATCCCGCAACGTTGCAGACACCAGCGGTGGCGAAGATGGAGAAATGAAAAAACCTCTCCATACCCAAAAAATGTCTGGACTTCGCCTGCTGCGCGGCAGCCTCTATCTGGTGGCCATTTACCTGCTTTGTTTCAGCTACTGGATACACCGGTCGTTCGGCCAGCCGGATCTCGACCAGATCGCCTACCACCTCAATTTCGGTGTCGAGATGATGGATAGCGTCGACCCTGCCGTGACGCGGCGTTTTCTCCGCTGGTGCGTGCTGGCGCCGATACTGTTGATGGCGCTGGCGTTGTATCTGGAATCGCGGATACGACGGATCATCGTCAGGGCGCCGCGCTGCTGTCACGCGGCGTTTTATCGCGTGCATCGCTGGTTCCCGCCACTGCTGGTGTTTGGCGCGACCATGTTCTGGGTCTGTGATGTCTCCGCCTTTAAATATGTAACCGCTGATTACGGACCGGATTATTTCGGCGCCAACTACATTCGACCGGAAGCGATTTCTGTGGTAGCGCGAAAACCCAAGAATCTGGTGCTGATCTATGTCGAAAGCCTGGAGCAGGGCTACAGCGCGCGCGCCACCTTCGGCCAAGATCTGCTGGCGCCGCTGACCGGCTTGAACGGAACGACGTTTCCCGATTATGAACAGGTGCCCGGCACCGGCTGGACCATCGCCGCCATCGTCGCGACGCAGTGCGGCGTGCCGCTGAAGCGCGTCACCATCTTCGACGGCAATACCCAAGGTCAGGTGCTTAACTCCTTCCTGAAGAACGCCATCTGCCTGACCGACATGCTGGCGGCGCGCGGCTATCGCAACGTGTTCATGGGCGGCGCCTCGACCAGCTTCGCCGGCAAGGACAAATTCCTCGGCCAGCATCATTATCACGAAGTGTACGGCCGCGAAGAGTGGCTCAAGAGCGGCGCCAAGGCCGGCGATATGAACGGCTGGGGCCTGTACGACGGGGATTTGTTCAGTCGCGCCAAAACCAAGTTGCGCCAGCTGTCGGCGACGCGGCAGAAATTCAACCTGACCTTGCTGACGGTGGATACGCACGAGCCGGAAGGCCACTTGTCGCAGGCTTGCGCGCGGCGCGGGTATGTCGGCTTCGAAGGCGTGTTGACCTGTACCGCGCTGGAGGTGGCCGACTTCGTGCAGTATGCGAAAGCCAACGGCTATCTGGAAGACACCAACATCGTCATCCTCGGCGACCACCTGTCGCGGCGCAATCCGCTGACGCCGAAATTGTCGCAACTGCGCGAGCGGACCATTTTCAACAGCTTCATCTCCAACGACGCGCCGGCGCCTAACCGTACACAGCTGCTGCACTTCGACCTGATGCCGACGATCATGGAGTTCGCCGGCTACTCGGTGGCGGGCGGCCGCCTGGGCCTCGGCTACAGCGGCTTCAACCAGCATGCGCTGCAGCCGTCGAAGGGACGGCTGGCGGACATGGACAAAGACCTGCTGAACCGCTCCGACCCGTACATGGCGCTGTGGTCGGACCCAGAAGGGGATCACTAGTCAGACAATATTGTCAGCGGGGCACAAACCCGCGTAAAATGCGATGCACGCGGGTGTAGCTCAATGGTAGAGCAGAAGCTTCCCAAGCTTACGACGAGGGTTCGATTCCCTTCACCCGCTCCATAGGGCAAGGCGGCTTTTTACCGGCGTTTCTTGCTCCACAAAATCGCCTTGGCTTTGTTGTCTTGCTGGCCGGACTGATCCTGCCAGATTGCCTCACCTTTCCCTCCTTTGCTGATTGCTGCCAGGCCCGTCAACTTGAACGTGTTTCTTCGGCTCGTCTTCGCATGCTGCGCATGGTTGACTTTGGTTGACAAAGAAGCGCAATTTGCGTAGTTTGTCAACTATGGAAAAAGCAAAACTTAACGAGAGAATTCGCCGGGCACGAGTGTCACGGGGCCTCAGTTTGGAAGAAGTCGCCGCCAAGATGGGCGACATTAGTAAGCAAGCGCTGAGCAAGTTTGAAAACGGACAGAGCGCTCCTAACTCCGCGAGGATCTTGAAACTGGCGAAGGCGCTTGAGGTCAAGCCGGAATACTTCTTCCGGCAAGAGTCGTTCGCTCTCGCGCCTTTAGAGTTTCGTAAGTTGGCAAAAATGCCCCAATATCGTCAGGACCAAGTGCGCGAGCAGATGCGCGACCACTTGGAGAGGTACATCTCCCTGGAGGACTGTTTCGCCGCTACGCTTAAGGTAGTTCTCACCGCCGCTCGATCTATTCAAGTCACTTCAGTAGGGGAGGCAGAAAGGGCTGCGGAAAGGTTGAGGCAGGATTGGAAGGTAGGCGGAGATGCGATAGCCAATCTTACTGATCTTCTGGAGAACAATGGATTTAAGGTTGTGCTACTGAACGTGTCCGATGATTTTGACGGGTCGTGCGCAGCTACCAATGACGAGCAGCATGTGCTTATATCGTTGAATGCAACTCGTCCAGGGGAGAGGATGCGTTTTACCGCCGCTCATGAACTGGGCCACTGGGTAATGGATTTGCCAGTGTCTATGGATGAAAAGACCAAAGAGCGCTGCTGCCACCGCTTTGCAGGGGCCTTCTTATTTCCCGCTGCGCGGGTTCGCGCAGAGTTCGGGGATGTCCAGCGTTCAAGAGTGCATCCGCAGGAACTGCTGAATGCAAAAGCGTTGTATGGCGTTTCAATGCAGGTGGCGATGTACCGCATGAAAGATCTTGGCTTGTTGAGTGAGGGAGGATATAGAACCCTCATGATGACCATCAATGCGAATGGATGGCGGAAGAGCGAACCAGGCGCTTTGGCGGCAGAACGTCCTATGCGATTTGAGTCGTTGGTTTTCAGGGGCCTGGCGGAAGAAGTCTTTACCATATCCAGAGCTGCTGAGTACTTGCAGTTACCTATCAGTGCGCTTGACGCGAAGGTCTATGGAGCGCTGGTACGCGGATGAATTCGATATACATCAGCGACACGAATATCTGGATCGATTTTCGACATGCTGGGTTACTTGACGTGATGTTTGCGTTGCCATTCTCATTGTGCTGTACAGACTTTGTTCTGAGCGAACTGAACGACTTTGATCACGAAGATTTGATCGCTCGGGGATTGCAGATTGTTGAATTGGACGAAGAGTCCATTGTAGGACTGACAGATCTAAAGGCCGAGCATAACAACAGCTCGTTAGCTGATGTCTCTTGTTATCATCTGGCGAAGCGAACCGGCTATCCGCTGTTGACCGGCGACGGCCAACTGCGAAAGCAGGCGGTGAAGGATGGCCTGCAGGTGCATGGAGCCCTGTGGTTACTCGATAAGCTTGTCGAGCTTGGACTGATTTCACCTCGACAAGCGCATGCCAGCCTCATCGCCATGTTGACCGCAAATGCCAGGTTGCCTAAGGCTGAATGTACAGCGCGCTTGCAGACTTGGGGATCGGTCTAAGAACGGATCCATAGCTTTTGTCGTTCAGACTTTCGGCTTGCCTTTGGACGAAGAGAAACGGTATTTGGCGCGACGATCTCCCATCATGCCCTGCAGGTCGCTGACGCTCAGGTCGCTGACTTCGTGGATGCGAATCAGCAGCGCGCCGCTGATTGGCAGGCGGCGGTGGCGAATCTTACTGATCATCGGCGGCGCCACTTCAAGCGCGCGGGATAATTCCGCGTCGTTCTTCAATCCCAGTATCGTTTTTAACGAGTCCAGAAGACCGTTCGGTTCATACGTCGTGTCGGAGGAAACTTGAGTATTCATGGCTCGTCCAATCTTGGGTTGAGGAACTATCAAAGAGTGTACTGAGTGTACTGAGTTTCGAAACGACATTCTGTCTACGCGGCATTTCCTTGATATTGGTCAAATTTCGACGTCGCTCCCGGTTGTTTGTGTTGACGCGACCGCACAGCGGCGCTCATTGAGCGCCGGTCGATGAGCGTTACGTCTTGCGATAGCGCGACGCTGGCGTGCCGGTCTGCGTTGCTGTGAACAGTGCTTCGCGTGCGGTGTCGTAGGCGCTCAGCAGCTTGTCATCTTCCACCGACGGCATCGTGACCAGTTCGCCTTTGTCCAGGCCGGCCAGCGCGGCGTCGACGCAATCCTCGGCGCTCATGATGGTGTCCTGACCCAAGGCCGACAGTGGGATGCCCGACACGCCTTCGGTCCAGATCTCTGTCGCGGTCGATGCCGGCAGCACCACTTGCAGGCGCACGCTGGATTTGGCGTTGGCCAGCTCGTCCTGGATGCCGCGACTGAACATCAGCACATAGGCTTTGGTGCCGCTGTACACAGAACTCATCGCCCACGATTTCACCGCCAGCACCGACGCGACGTTGATGATGGTGCCTTCGTTGCGCGCCACGAACGCAGGCAACACGGTTTCCGTCAGGCGGGTCAGGGCGGTGATGTTGAGGGCGATCTGCGCGCGTGTATCGTCGCGGCTGGAATCGGCCATCGTGCGCAGTCGCGCCAGGCCGGCGTTATTGACCAGGACCTTGATGCTGCCGTCGTTTGCCAGCACGTCCTCCACCTTCGCGACATCGTCGCTCTTCTCCAAATCGGCGACCAAAGTCTTGACGCCGACACCGTATTGCGTGGACAGCCTGTCGGCCAAGGCGGTCAACCGGTCGGCGCGACGAGCGATCAGGATAAGGTCATAGCCGCGCGCGGCCAGGCGGTCGGCATAAACGGCGCCGATGCCTGACGACGCCCCGGTTACCACGGCGGTTTTCATGAATGCAGCCATTATGTGCTCCTGTGGATTAGATTGAGTGCTCAACTTAATTAATTGAGGGCTCAAGTGTAACCTCATGGGCATAGGGCTTGTCAATAGTTCTGTACTCAACCATTATTACGGTTATGAAAAAGATTCAAAGCAAATCGAGACCGGACGGCGGCGACGCGGCGAACGTCCTGGACCTGCCCGCATGCACCAATACCTCCCTGCGGCGGGCGGCGCGGCGCATGGGAAATCTGTATGACGATGCGCTTGAGCCCGTCGGATTGAGGGCCACTCAGGTCAGTTTGTTGGCGGAGATACAACGGATAGCGGCGGCCAACGAGGGGCGGGCGCCGACGCTGCAGGACCTGGCGGCCCAGCTGGCGATCCAGATTTCCGCGATTACCCATGCGCTCAGGCCATTGGTTCGCGACGGCCTGATCGTGCTGCACGCGGATGACCAGGATAAGCGAACCAAGCGCGCGTCGTTGACTACCGTGGGTGTCGAGCGCTTGGGCGAGGCGATCGCCCATTGGTCCGCGGCCAATCAGCGCGTCGAGCAGGTGCTTGGGCAAGAGGCGGCGGCAGCCTTGCGGGCGATCGCGGATTACGTGGCGTCGGAGGAGTTTTTTTCAGCGTATCGCCTCGATGACAAGGCATGAGGACGTAGTCCGCCGCGTCGTCAAAAACCAAAATCCAGATTGACCGCTTGCGGCGGCGCCGGCGCGGTTTCCGGCTTCGGCTTTTTCGCGCGCGGGGTGCGGGGCGATGGCCATGACGTCATCAGCTCGGCGGGGTAGCGGCGCAGGAAGCCTCGGGCGTATTCCGGATCCTTGCAGTCCAGCCAGTCTTCCCATTCGTCCTGGGGCACGATCACCAAGGTGCGCTTCTCGTCGCCCGGCTTGTGGAAGCGGCCCATCAACGGATGGTCGTCGGCGTTGATCGTCAGCTGCGTGAACGACGCTTCGGGACCGTGCTCGCCGTCCCATTCGCGCCACAGGCCGGCCACCGCGAACATCGCCTTGTCCGCCATGGCGATGCGCCACCATTCGGCCTTGCCGGTTTCGTAGCAGGGCTCGTCGAAGCTGATCATCGGCACCAGGCACAGCTGCTGTTGTTGCCACGGCCGCGCATAGGAGCGTTTTTCCCCGACCGTTTCGCTGCGGGCGTTCATCGTGTCGAACTTCTTCACGCCGGGCGGGATGCGCTTCTGAGGCACGGCGCCATAGCTGGCCAGCAGGCCTTCACGCTGGCCGTCGGCGCCGCGCCGTACGATCGGCGCAAGGCGGTCCTTGAAGGTGTCATCCTCCCAGAAGCCGCCGTCGTTCAGGTCGATGATCACGCCCATCACGGCTTCAAGCATCGCGGGGTCAGGCGGGCGGAAGTTGATGCACATGGTTCCCTCAGCCCTTGCCCGCCGTCGCCTTGATCAGGTTGTTGCGCAGCTTGACCACGGCTTTTTGCACCACCGGGAATTCCTCCGGCGTCAGGCCGGTCGCGTCGCGCAGACTCATGTTGAAGGCGCTTTCGCGCAGCGCGCGGCCGGCCGGCGTCAGGCCGACCCGCACCTGGCGCTCGTCGGCGGCGTCGCGCGCGCGGTTGACGTAGCCCATCGCTTCCAGCTTTTTCAGGATCGGCGTCAGCGTGTTCGATTCCAGGAACAACTTCTCGCCCAGGCCGCTCACGGTCTGGTGGTCCTCTTCCCACAGTGCGATGATGGCGATGTACTGCGTGTATGTCAGGCCCAACTGGTCCAGGATGGGCTTGTACGCCTTGCCGAACGCCAGATTGGCGGAATAGACCGCGAAACACAGGAAGTCGGCCAGTTGCGGTACGGGGGGTTTGGTCGTCATAGGTCACCTCGGTTGTCGATGATCCGATTATACATCGGATCCGATTTAATCGTGATTTGCTTGACACCACAAAATTTTCAGGTAATATGCATCGTATGCGCTGAAAGCGTATGCGATAAATAATCAACCCGACAGGAGCATGACCATGAGCACAGTTCCCCACGCCGGCCCATCCGACGCCGATATCCTGAAGGGCGCCTGCCATTGCGGCGCGGTGCAATTCGAAGTGCGCACCGCGCTGACGCCGGCCGCGCGCTGCAACTGCAGCCTGTGCCGCCGCAAGGGCGCCCTGATGACGCCGGCCTTCGCGGCCGACCAGCTGACGATCGTGCAGGGCGAGGATGCGCTGACCCTGTATCAGTTCAACACCCGCGTGGCGAAGCATTACTTCTGCAAGCATTGCGGCATCTACCCGTTCCACCAGACGCGCAAGGATCCGCTGCTGTGGCGCGCCAACATCGGCTGCCTCGAAGGCGTCGATCCCTATTCGCTCGACGCCGGCGTCAACGACGGCGCCAGCCTTTCCACCATCCTGGAGGATGCATGAACATCACCCGACGCAATCTGCTGGCCGGCGCTTTCGCCGCCGCCGGCCTGGCCGCCACCGAACTGCCGTTCATGAAGCTGGCGCAAGCCGCTTCGGGAGCGCAGCCGCTGGCGCCGATCAAGCAAATCCGCGCCGGTGAACTGGACGTGGGTTATTACGAGGCCGGACCGGCGAACGGCAAGCCGGTGCTGCTGCTGCACGGCTGGCCGTACGACATCCACAGCTTCGCCGACGTTGCGCCGATCCTGGCGGCGCAGGGCTATCGCGTGATCGTGCCGCATCTGCGCGGCCACGGCACGACCCGCTTCCTGTCCGTCAGCACGCTGCGCAACGGCCAGCAGGCGGCGGTGGCGTTGGACATCATCGCGCTGATGGATGCGCTGAAAATAGAGAAGGCGATTTTGGCGGGATACGATTGGGGCGCGCGCACGGCGAATATCATCGCGGCCTTGTGGCCGGAGCGCTGCAAGGCGATGGTGTCGGTGAACGGCTATCTGATCAACAACCGCGAGCGCAACAAGCTGCCGCTGTCGCCGAAGCAGGAACACGGCTGGTGGTATCAATTCTACTTCGCGACCGAGCGTGGCCAGGCCGGCTACCAGGCCAACCGCCGCGAGTTCGGCAAGCTGATATGGACGGCGAATTCACCGCAGTGGAATTTCGACCAGGCGACCTTCGAGCGCAGCGCGGCGTCGTGGGACAACCCGGACTACATCGCCATCGTGATCCACAACTACCGCTGGCGCCTGAGCATCGTCGAAGGCGATGCCAAATACGATGCGCTGGAAAAGACACTGGCCGCCGGCCCGGTGATCGGCGTTCCGACGATCACGCTGGACGGCGACAGTGACGGCGTGGCGCCGGCGACCGACGGCAAGGCTTATGCCGCCAAGTTCTCCGGCAAGCGCACGCACCGCGTCATCAAGGGCGTGGGCCACAACCTGCCGCAGGAAGCGCCGCAGGCGTTCGCCCAAGCCGTCATCGATGTCGACGGCTTTTGATTAGTGCACGAACAGCGCGATCAGGATCACGATGGGAAGCGGAATGCCGATCAGCAGTAAGAGGATAGAGCGCATGGTGTTCTCCTTGGATTAGATGGTCGAACGCACGATGACGCGTGCGTGGTCGCGGTTACGGCCGCCGATGGTGGCGGTCACGGAGGCGACGAAGGCGCCCAGCAGCAGGGCGACGAACATCCACAGCGCCGAGTGGGCGGCGACCTTGCGTGCCTGCTCGGCGGCAGCCATCGCCTTGGCTTTGGCTTCGGTGGCCGCTTGCGTGGCTTGTGCGTAGATCAGGTCGACGCGCTGTTCGGCATCGGCTTGCACCAGGCCGGTACGCTTGGCGACCATCTGCGCCAGATAGGTGCGGTCGTCGGCGTTGATCTTGCCGGCGGCCAGATCGGTGATCAGCAGGCGATTGATTTCGCTGCGCTGCGCTTCGGTGGCGGCGTCGCCATTAGGGGAACGCAGCAGCATGTCGGCGAAGTAGCTATTGCCACGGCTCGCGCCGTTGGCCATGCCCGCAGCGCCGGCGGCGGCTACAGGAGCCACTGCGGCGCCGGTGTCGATGGCGCCGCTCAGCACAGCGCGCGCGCCGCCGGCCAGCACCGCGACGGTGATCAGCGTCGCGACCGCCCAGGCCAGCAGGCCGTGTGCGGTGTCGCGGAAGTGGACTTCGTCACCGTGCACCGACGACCATTTGACGCGCAGGCGGCCGGCCATATAGCCGCCGATGCCCGATGCGGCCAGCTGCACGAAGGCGATCCAGCCGATCGCGGCGCCGGTCAGCGGGGTGTCGTTGTATTGGTATGGCGAGACCGACGACAGGCCGAGGCCCATGCCGAGGATCAGCAGGATGAACGACAGCGCCGCGGCCGCCGCAGCGCCGGCGATGACTGCGCCCCACGAGACGCCGGATGCGTAGCCGTCGCCTGCCTCCAGACCGGCGTTGGTGACGCCGGCGTATAACGGTTGGTTTTGCATGATGATTCCTTATATTTGGTTTAGTAGCGCAGCCCATCATGCGCCGTGGGACGCCCACGGTATGTTAGGCCTCAAACATAGCCGCCGCTTTGCGCGGATTATTTGTCTATACTGTGGCCTCTTCCACAGAACGTTCTCTCCCATGAATATCGTCGGCCCCAAACAGCGCTTGTCCACGCGTCTCGCTTTTTTGGCCGCCGGCCTGGCCATGTCGGCCTGGGCGCCGCTGGTACCGTTCGCCAAGGCGCGGCTGGGCATGAGCGAGGCGGAGCTGGGCCTGCTGCTGTTGTGCCTCGGCGCCGGTTCGCTGATGGCGATGCCCGTCACCGGTCTGCTGACGTCGCGTTATGGCTGCCGGCTGGTGGTGCTGATCTCGGGCGCCTTTACTTGTTTGCTGCTGCCCGGACTGGCCTACGCGCCTACCCCTGCGCTGCTGGGCGCGACCTTGTTCGCGGTCGGCGCGGCGATCGGTACGCTGGACGTGTCGATGAACGTGCAGGCGGTGATCGTCGAGCGCGAGAGCGGCGGTTCGCTGATGTCGGGTTTCCACGGCTTGTTCAGCGTCGGCGGTTTTACCGGCGCCGGCCTGATGGCGCTGATGCTTTGGGGCGGCATGACGCCGACCGCGTCGGCCGCCGTGGTGTCGGTGCTGGTGGCGTTGTCGCTGGCGTTCTGCGCGCCGCATCTGCTGCGCGAGCCCGATGTGGCGGAACGCGACGCGCCGCTGTTCGTGGTGCCGCACGGCGCGGTGATCTTCATCGGCGTGCTGTGCTTCCTGAGCTTCCTGGCCGAAGGCGCGATCCTCGACTGGAGCGCCTTGCTGCTGACGGCGGAGCAGGGCCTGGACGCGAACCGCGCCGGCCTTGGTTACGCGGCGTTTGCGATCGCGATGACGGCGGGTCGCCTGACCGGCGACCGCGTGGTGCGCAAGCTTGGCGGCAAGCGCGTGCTGTTGTTGGGTGGTTTGTGCGGCGCCTGCGGCTTCTTCGGCGCGGTGCTGGCGCCTTCCGCGCCGCTGGCGCTGGTGGGCTTTGTGCTGATCGGACTGGGCGCGTCGAACATCGTGCCTATCCTGTTCACCGCCGCCGGCAACCAGAGCGCGATGCCGGCCAGCCTGGCCATCGGCGCCATCACCACGCTGGGTTACGCCGGCATCCTGGCCGGTCCGGCGGCGATCGGCTTCATCGCGCATGCGGCCAGCCTGAAGCTGGCTTTCGGCGGACTCGGTTGCGCCATGCTGCTGATCGCCGCCAGCGCCAAACTGGGCGCGGCGAGCAAAAAGGCTTAAGCGGTCTTGCGTTCGCCGCGTTGAAGGAAGTGCTCGATCATCGCACGGTGCGTCGGCAAATCCGCCAGCGCGCGCTGCGACATCTGCTCGATCATCTGGAACTCCTTGCGCGCCTCGTCGAATCGCGGCAGGGTGCGGCCGTTGGCGTACTGTTTGGTCGGATACTCCATCCCGTACAACACATACTGCCAGCTTGACGGCGGATACATCTCCAGGTCCACCACGAAGTCCATGCGGTGCGGCGCGCGCGTGCGCCACATCGCCAGCTTGTCGCGCAGCGACTCGGGAATGCTGGCGTCGAGCGTGTTATCGATCCAGAACTGGTTGTCGGTGCGTTGCGTGAGGCAGTAGTGCAGCTTGACGAAATCGACGATGCGCTCGTAGCGCGACTTCATCATCTGGTTGAACACCTTGGCCACCGGCTCCATGTCGCCGTCGTGCGGGAACAGGTAGCTGACCAGGTAGGCCGCCGTTTCGATCAGGCCGATGCCGGACGATTCCAGCGGTTCCAGGAAGCCGCCCGACAAGCCCACCGCCACGCAGTTGTTCACCCAGTGCAGATCGCGATAGCCGACGTTGAGCTTCAGCTGGCGCGGACTGAGGTCGTCGGCGGCCGGGCCGATGTACTGGCGCAGCACTTCCTCGGCGCGGTTGTCGTCGGTGTGGCGGCTGGAATAGACATAGCCGATGCCGCGCCGCTGGTGCAGGCCGATGTCCCAGGTCCATCCCGCTTCGTGCGCGGTCGAAATCGTGTACGACGGGATCGGCGCGTCCGGCCGGTCGTAGGGCACCTGCATCGCCAGCGCGCGGTCGACGAACAGCACATCGTTGATGTTGCGGAACGGCGTACCCAGCGCCTCGCCGATCAGCGCGGCGCGGAAGCCGGTGCAGTCGATGTACAGGTCGGCCGTCAGCACGCCTGCCTCCCTGGTGTGCACCGCGCCGATCGCGCCTTGCTGGTCCAGTTCCACCCGCTCCACCGTGGCCTGCACATGCTTCACGCCCAGCGATTGCGCGTGGGTCGAGAGCAGGGCGGCGAACTTGCCGGCGTCGAAGTGGTAGGCGTAGTTCAGCGGTCCCATGAAATCGGCGTCGGCGGGGCGCTTGGGCGCGTGCGAGGCGTCGGCGACGCGCTTCTGCATGGTCGCGGCGGCGGCGAAGCCCAGCCCCGGCGCGGCCGCGCCCTGCAGCCAATAGGGCAGCAGTTCCGGGCCGCCGGGGCGCTGGCTCGGCAGGCTGAAAGGATGGAAGTAGTGGTCGTTGCCCGGCGCGCCCGGTTCGCGCACCCAGTGGTTGAAGCGGATGCCCTGCTTGAAGGTGGCGTTGCATTCGCGGATGAAGCGCGCCTCGTCGATGCCGATCGCGGCCAGCGTGCCCCGGATCGACGGGAACGTGCCCTCGCCGACGCCGATGATGCCGATCTCCTTCGATTCGACCAGGGTGATGCGGACGCTGTCGGCGTCCGCGCCGACACCCATGGTTTTGGCCAGAAAAGCGGCGGTAAGCCAGCCGGCGGTGCCGCCGCCGACGATCAGCACATTCTTCACGGCTGTTTTTGGTAACGTTTTCATTGCGCGTTTCGTCTCTGTGAAGTAGCATGCGCGCCTCTGCGGCTCCTATCCGGAGCCGAGGTTGTAACGCCGCTACAATTTTTAAATTGACACCGGTGATATGAATTATGTACCATGAAATCGATTTCACAAATACAGAAAACGATTTCATCAGATTTGAAAACGTTTTCACATAAGATGAAATCGTTTTCCACGATAAATATAGCACCGCCCCACCCCCTCGGCGATCGCTATGCAAAGGAGACTTATGAACGTCCACGTACCGCAGTCCGGGAAGCGTATGCTATCCCCCATCCAAATCGCCATCCTCGCCCTGGTCGCCGGGACCAATGTCGCCTCCGCGCAGGTCGCGCCGGCCGCCGAGCAGGCAGCCGCCGCCGACAGCGGCAAGATCACCGAGGTGTACGTCACCGCCACCAAGCGCACCACGTCGTTGCAAAAGACCCCGGTCGCCGTGACCGCGCTGAACGCCGCCGCATTGGACGACAACCACGTCCAGACCATCCAGGACGTCGTCAATCTGGTGCCGGGCTTCTCGGCCACCGGCCAGGGCGACCACGGCGTGATCACCATGACCATGCGCGGCATCGGCAACGACAGCGCCAAGACCGAATACGCGGATCCTGAAGTGGCCACCTTCGTCGACGGCATCTACTCGCCGCGTCCGGAAGGCGCGACCGCGCTGCTGTTCGACCTGGAAGCGATCGAAGTCCTGCGCGGCCCGCAAGGCACGCTGTGGGGCCGCAATTCGACCGTGGGCGCGGTCAACATGCAGACCGTGAAGCCTGAAATCGGCAGCAGCGCCGGCAACTTCGAACTCGGCTACGGCAACTACGCCCGCCTCGGCGCGCGCGGCGCGGTCAACATCCCGATCAACGACACCATGGCGATGCGCGTCGCGGTGGTGCACGAACAGCACGACGGCTATGTCGACTACCAGGCGCCGAACATCCCGACGCTGGCGCAGCAGCACGCGGCGGCCGATCCGGTCATCGCCGCATGGAACGCCGCGCATCCGGGCAACCCGATCGGCTTCCAGGCCTTGAACCCGAACCTGTACGTGCGCAACGGCCAGAAGTACAGCGCCCAGGACCAGAGCGCGGCGCGCCTGAGCTTCCTGTGGAACGTGGTGCCGGGCCTGAAGTGGAACATCGCGTACGAGCACTACATGGATCGCGGCACGCCGAGCGCCAACCTGCTGCAGGTCGCGCGTCCGGGCCAGGACTTCTGGTCGGCGCTGATCGACACCGCGCCGAACGTCAACCGCGATGCGAACTCGGTGCGCAGCCGCGTCGACTACGAGATCAACAAAGACATCAGCCTGGCCTACATCGCCGGTTACTCGCGCTTCAACGGCTCGTCGACCTACGACCAGGACGGCGGCGCCAATCCGGCCACCAGTTTCACCACCAGCACCACCGGCGGTGGCGGCTTCCAGGCGAACAACACCGTCTGGTCCAAGTACAAGAACTACAGCCACGAACTGGAAATCCAGTCGACCGGCAAGCGCGATGTGGACTGGCTGCTCGGCCTGTACTACGCGAACGAAGACAACGGCATCCGCTTCGACATCCCGATCATGAACGGCACCGAGCAGGGCACCGTCAGCTGGCAGGGTTCTTTCATCCAGCCGAAGGAAACCGTCGATTCGAAAGCGGTCTTCGGCCAGACCACGTGGAACGCGTCGGACGCGCTGCACCTGACGCTGGGCGCGCGCTACACCTCGGACAAGCGCACCAACGAAGGCGGCACCAACAACAGCTTCAGCGACAGCAACGTGCCGCAGGTGCCGTTGAACCCATCGGTGAATCCGCTGGCGCCTTCGTCGGGCTTCACGACCTACCAGCGTAACGACGGCGAGTTCAAGGACCACAAGCTGACCGGTCTGGCGCGCGTCAGCTACGACATCGACAAGAGCAATATGGTGTTCGCCAGCGTATCGACCGGCTACAAGTCGGGCGGTCTGCAGGACGGCGGCCGTCCATACGGTTCCGAGTCGCTGACCAACTTCGAAGTCGGTTCGAAGAGCACCTTCCTGGGCGGCGCGCTGCGTGTAAACAACGCGGCTTACTACGAGAAGTTCAAGGGCTTCCAGTTCAGCGCACCGGTGACCAATCCCGACGGCAGCCGTGGCCTGGCCACCAACAATGCGGAAGGCGCCAAGGTCTGGGGTCTGGAAACCGAGATCGCCGCCAAGATCACGCCGATCGACCGCGTGCAGTTCACCGCCGCGTACACCAACGCCACGCTGAAGAAACTGATCGGCGGCAGCAACGACTATCAGCTGCCTGTCTGCCCGATCAAGGAAATCGCGACCTGCCTCGACGTGACCGGCAACGACATGCCGCACTCGCCGAAATTCAGCGCGCAAGTGATGTACCAGCACAGCTTCGCGCTGGAGAGCGGCACGCTGATCCCGCGCATCAGCGCCCACTATGAAACCGCCAGCTGGCTGAGCGTGTTCAACCTGGGCGACGGCGACCGTCAGAAGGCTTACACCCGCACCGACCTGGGTCTGCGCTTCGACTCGAACTCGAAGTGGTACTTCGACGCCTTCGTCCGCAATGCGGAAGACGCGAAGATCAAGACCAGCGCGTTGAACGCCAACGGCCCGTGGCAGGCGCAGTACCTGCCGCCGCGAACCTTCGGCATCAACGTCGGCAAGACGTTCTAAGCAAAGAGTTTTATGTAGTACCAGTGTTGTCTGTGGTCTTCCAACCCCTCGCGCCCTCACGGGCCGAGGGGTTTTTTTTATGCGATACTCGGATTTTGATGACGAGGTTTCGATGCGACTATTCTTTGCGGCGGTGATGCTGGTCCTGCACGGCGCGGCGCAAGCCGCCGATTGCGTCGACCCGCCGGCCGACCCAACCAACACTTACGACGCGCAGCACACCTACGACAAGCTGGCGCGCGACTATCCGTTCATCCGCATCGCCGGCGCCGAACTGCCGGAGGGCGTGCGCAAGGTCGCCGACCAGACGTATGTTCAGTATGGATCGCGTTGTCTGAAGCTGGACATGTACTTGCCGGCGGGGCTGCGGATGCCGGTGGTGGTGCTGGTGCACGGCGGCGGCTGGCGTTCGGGATTCCGTTCCGAGTTCGCGCCGATGGCGGTGCGGCTGGCGCGGCGCGGCTATGCGGCGGTGACGGTGAGCTATCGATTATCGGGCGAAGCGCCATACCCGGCCGCGATCCAGGACGTGCAGGCGGCGGTGCGCTGGGTGCGCGAGCACGCCGACCGGTACCAGCTCGATCCCGCGCGCATCGCCTTGGCGGGCGGCTCGGCCGGAGGCCAGATCGCCAGCCTGGCCGGCGTGACCGGAGACGTACAGGCGATCATCAACATCGATGGCCTGTCCGACTTCACCTCCGAACTGGCGCTGAAATACGAAGACGATCCGAAGAAAAATCCCTCCGCCGCCGGCGCCTGGTTCGGCGGCCGCTACGCCGAAAAGAGTGCACTGTGGCGCGAAGCCTCGCCGATCAACTACGTCAAGGCCGGCATGCCACCGATCCTGTTCATCGGCAGCGCCCAACCCCGCTTCAGCGCCGGCCGCGACGAGATGATGGCCAAGATGTCGCAAGCAGGCGTAAAGACCGACAAACTGATCCTCCCCGACACTCCCCACTCGTTCTGGCTATTCGACCCATGGCTCCAACCCACCGTCGACGCCACCATCAACTTCTTGGTGTCAGTGCCGACATTCGGACACGAGCTCTAGCGCTTCGCCGCTGAGGTCGTGTCCGAATGTCGGCACTGACACCGGGGGGCGGGGTTAGTCCTTGTGGTGGAACGGGGCGAACCAGGTGACGAGGAAGGAGGGGATGGTTGCGGCCATCACCAGCCAGAAGTAGTGGACGTAGCCCAGGGCTTGCTGCAGGTGGCCGCTGACCACGCCCGTCACCATCATGCATAAGCCCATCAGGCCGGTGCCGAAGGCGTAGTGGGTGGTGGTGTATTTGCCCGGCGCCAGTTGCTGCATCAGGTAGATCATGAAACCCACCGAGCCGAAGCCGAAGAAGAACTTTTCGACCGCGACACCGGCGCTGATGACCAGCAGGCTGTCCGGTTGGTAGATGCTCATCAGCAGGAAGGTGACGTTGGGGATGTTGACCGCGCAGCACAGCACGAACAGGGTCGCCGGCAACCCGCGCCGCGCGACGAAGATCCCGCCCAGCAGCGATCCAAGCAGCACCGCGATCAGGCCGTAGGTGCCGTAGATCAGGCCCAGCATCTCGTTCGACAATCCCAGCCCGCCTTGCGCCACCGGGTCGACCATGAAGAACGGTCCGATCTTTTCCAGCAGCCCGATACTCAGGCGGAACACGAACGCGAACGCCACCATCAGCCACACGTCGCGCTTCTGGAAGAAGGTGGCGAAGGAGTCCTTGAGGATGAAGGCCGCTTCGGCCACCGAGGTCGGGGCGTTTTCGGCCTTGGCGCCGTCCGGCATCACGCGCATATGCCACAGCGCGGCGACGATGGTGATCGCGGCGACGATGAAGAAGATGATGCGCCACGATTCGATCCATTCCGGTCCGAACACGCCGGCCTGGTGGTGGAAGTAGTGCGTGTGCAGCCAGCCGCTCAGGTACACCATGCCGCCCGAGGCGACGATGGGACCGATGTTCCAGCTCAGGCTCTGGATGCCGCAGAACAGCGATTGCGTCTTCGAGTCCAGCGAGGTGACATAGACCCCGTCCGAGGCGATGTCCTGCGTGGCACCGACCAGCGACAGGATCCCGAACAGGAACACCATGATCACCATGTAGTCCGGCAGCGACATCGCCAGCGCGACCCCGGCGAAGCCGACGCCGATGATCAGCTGCGCGCACAGCACGAAGAACTTCTTGGTGCGGTACATTTCAACGAAGGGCGCGAACAGCGGCTTGATGGTGTAGGCGAGGATCAGGTAGCTGGCGTATTGCGCCGCCTGGCCGTTGTCCATGCCGAGGTTCTTGAACATGATCGACGTGACGCTGGTCAGCATCATGTAGGTCAGCGCCATCGCGAAGTAGCCGCTCGGGACCCACAGCATCGGTGTGCCGCGCGCGAACATGGCGCGGAACAGCGACGGCGACTGCGAGGAAGCGGATGGAGATGGTGCGGCCTGCTGCTCTTGCGGCATGGCGGATGGTGCGGTCATGGTGTCGTCCTCGTTGTTCTCTGTGGAGTGTAGCATTTGGCTCTGCGGCCAATATTCAAATGGCAGCCGCCGGCGCAAGGGCCGGCGGTCGCACTACAGTTGCGTGGTTCAGGCGGCGTGCGCGGTGCGCTGCGGACGCTGTTGAACCAGATAGTCCTTGTACCACAGCGCGCTGTGCTTCAGCGTGCGCTTCTGCGTTGCATAGTCGACGTGGACGATGCCGAAGCGCTTGGCGTAGCCCGAGTTCCATTCGAAGTTGTCCAGCAGGCTCCAGAGGAAGTAGCCCTGGATGTTCACGCCCTGCAGGCGCGCGTCGTTCAGCGCCTTCAGGTGACGCTGCACGAAGTCGATGCGCGCTTCGTCCGGGATCTCGCCGTTGACGATGGTGTCCGGATTGGCCATGCCGTTTTCGGTGATGTAGATCGGCGGCAGTTCGTAGGCGGCGTGCAGTTTCAGCAGCAGTTCGGTCAGGCCGTCCGGGAAGATCTCCCAGCCCATGTCGGTCTTGCCCAGTTTGCACTCGGGCTGGCGCGGCGGGGTCTCGGTGCTGCAGAAGGCGCGGAAGTAGTAGTTCACGCCCAGGAAGTCGATCTTCTGGTGCGCGATCGCCAGGTCGCCGTCCTGTACCTCCGGCGCGTTGTCGCCGTGGACCTTGAGCGCCAGTTCCGGATATTTGCCCTTGAAGATGGGATCCATGAACCACTCGACCGAGCGCGAATATTCGAATTCGGCGGCGGCGATGTCGGCCGCGCTGTCGGTGGCCGGATCAGCGGTCCATTGATTCAACACGATGCCCAGTTGCGCCGAGCTGCCGACCTTGCGCATCGCGCTCATCGCCAGGCCGTGCGACAGCACCAGATGGTGCGATACCTGGATCGATTGCTTCAGGTCCGCGACGCCGGGCGCGAACTGCGCGTTGCCGTAGCCGAGGTTGGCCGTGCACCACGGCTCGTTGTGCGTCGCAATCGTTTTCAGGCGATTGCCGAAGCGGCGCGCCACTTCGGCCGCGTATTCGGCGAAGTGGTAGGCGGTGTCGCGATTCAGCCAGCCGCCTTCGTCCTGCAAGCCTTGCGGCAGGTCCCAGTGGTACAGCGTGACGTGGGCGGCGATGCCCTTGCTTTCTAGTTCGGTCAACAGACGGTCGTAGAAGGCGAAGCCGGCTTCGTTCCACGCGCCTTTGCCCTGCGGCTGCACACGCGCCCACGCCATCGAGAAGCGGTAGGCGTCCACGCCCAGGCCGGACATGATGGACACGTCTTCCGGATAGCGGTGGTAGTGGTCGCAGGCGATGTCGCCGTTGCTGCCGTCGATGACCTTGCCCGGGGTGTGGCTGAAAGTGTCCCAGATCGACGGGCCTTTGCCGTCGGCGCTGGCGCCGCCTTCAATCTGGAAGGCGCTGGTGGCGACGCCCCAGGTGAAAGAGGAGGGGAATTGCGTGAAATCGGTCATTGTTTTATCGTTTTGATAGGGATTAACAGGTGCGGAGGAGGACGCCGTGACGTTTGAAAACGATTTCACGCCTCATGGTACGATTAGACCTCAACTCAATGTGAGTGTCAATGAATTTGGCGGCGCCAGGGTTTTTGCGCCCCGGGAGGCGATTCGAGGACTGATATAATGCTGCCTCATTGTTTACCGACTCTTCTTCCCCATGTCTTCCGATACCCCAAAAGACAGCCCGGCGCGGCCGATGCTGTACGACCCGACCGAACACCGCATCCGCAGCTTCGTCACGCGCGCCGGCCGCCTGTCCACCGCGCAGGCGCGCGCGCTGGAGGAACTGAGCCCGAAGTTCATGATCGGCTACGCCAAGGCGCCGCTGAATTATGAAGAGACCTTCGGCCGCAAGGCGCCGGTGGTGCTGGAGATCGGCTTCGGCATGGGCGGCACCACCGCGCACATCGCCGGCGTGATGCCGGAGAAGGACTTCATCGGCGTCGAAGTGCACACGCCGGGCGTGGGCAGCCTGCTCAAGCTGATCGAGGAACAGGGCCTGACCAATCTGAAGGCGATCCAGCACGACGCGGTCGAAGTGCTGAACCAGATGATCCCAGACGGCTCGCTGCACGGCGTGCATATCTACTTCCCGGACCCGTGGCACAAGGCGCGCCACAACAAGCGCCGCCTGATCCAGGCGCCGTTCGTCAAGCTGCTGGTGCAAAAGCTGGCCGTGGGCGGCTACCTGCATTGCGCCACCGATTGGGAGGACTACGCGGTGCAGATGCTGGAAGTGTTGGGCGCGGAAGAGGGCTTGCAGAACACCGCCGACGGCTACGCGCCGCAGCCTGCCTATCGTCCGCTGACCAAGTTTGAAAACCGCGGCCTGAAGCTGGGGCACGGCGTGTGGGACCTGGTATTCACCAGGAAGTAATTATTTACGCTGTTTGGCGAGGGCGCTGTTGAAGCGCTTGATCACATCGTCCGGCACCGACATCGTGCACCACAGGTGGCGGTCGTAGCCCTTGGACACGTCGGAAAAGTAGATGCGCTTGAAGGCGCTGGCCGGGTAGCCGGACGACTTGAGCACCGTGTCCATTTCCTCTTCGGTGATGAAGAAGTAGTCCGCGCGGCGGCGATACAGCATCTCCAACATCTGCCCCGCCTCGCCGGTGGTGGTGCTGGGCTGGGCCTTGTAGCGCGCCAGCGCGCGGTCGATCTGCGGGCCGTAGGAAAATCCGTCTTTCACCAGCAGCCGCAGGCGCGGATTGGAGACCGAGTCCTTCAGCGGCTCTTCGTTCTCCATGCTCTTGTTGCCGGCCCAGGTCAGCGCGAACGGCCGCTTGTCCTGATACACCACGTCGGTGAACTTACCGGTGCGCTCGCGGCCGGGCGCCTTCAACCAGCTCAACATGCAGCCCGCTTCCAGGTTCGCCTTCAGCAGCGCCAACTGGCGCTTGGCCGGCGTGGTCCGGATCACATACGGAATGCCGGCGGCGCTCAGCGCCGCCATCGCCGGCCTGGCGACAAAGCCGGTCAATTCGCCTTGCGGCGTGAGGTAGTGCAGCGGCGGGCGGTCGTTGAAGTGCAGGACCAGCGGCGGTTCGGCGGCGAACGCGCTTCCAGCCGCGAAGATCAGGGCGCCCAGGGCTTTCATTATTTTTCCAGTACTTCCATGTCCAGCGCGACGATGTAGGCCAGACGTTTGCCTTGCCACAGGCCGCCGCCGCGCACCTGCGCGTCGCAGGTGGTGACGTGGCCTTCGAGCTCGTCGCGCTTCAGGTTCTCGCGGAACTTGATCGCGGCCTTTTGCGACAGGTAGCCGGCCATGCGGCCGTCGAGGAACACCGCGACGGCGGCGCTTTCATAGGGATTCAGATCGTCCGGCACCAGCGTCGCCAGGTAGGGCGCGGCGGCGGCCTGGTCGCCGTGCGCGCCGGCCAGTTCCCTCAGCGTGCCCTGGTAGCGCGACTCGTTAACCACTTCGACCAGGAAGCGGCCGCCGTCCGACAAGTGCCGCGCCGGCGCGCCTTGCGGCAGCTTGGGCTCGTACGGCGTGGCCGGCATCGGCGGCAGCTGCATCGGCTTGGCCGGATTGGTCTTGATGATCGCGTAGATCACCAGGCCGGTGACGGCGATAATCAGCAGGGTGAGGAGGATTTGCATTGTTCGGGTATTCGGATAAAGGCCGCCATCTTAACGCATGCCCTCGGCCTGATAGACAATTTTGCCACCCACGACGGTTTGCAGCACCTTGATGTTGGCGATGTCCTCGTCCGGGATGGTGAAGAAGTTCCGGTCCAGGACGATCATGTCGGCCAGCTTGCCCACCTCCAGCGATCCTGTCGACGCTTCCTGGCGCAGTGTGTAGGCGGCGTTGAGGGTGATGGCGCGCAGCGCGGCGGCGCGCGGCATGCCGGGCTGGCTGCCCAGGCGGCCGGCGTATTCCTTGCCGGCGTCCGGCGCGGCGGTGCGGGTCACGCCGACCTTGAGCGCGAACCATTCGTCCAGCGGATCGACCGGCCAATCGCTGCCGTAGGCGATGCGCGCGCCGGCGTCCAGCAGCTGCACGTGCGGCTCGACCAGCGCGTAGCGCGCGGGGCCCATGTAGTCCTTCAGCGCGCCGACCGTGTCGGGCGCCGGCTTCCCCCACTGGAACGACAGCACCGGCGTCACATCCAGTTTGGCGAAGCGCGGGTAGTCGGCCGGGTCAACGATTTCATCATGCGCCAGCGCCGGCCGCATGGCCTTGCCGGCCGGCGTGGCGCGCAGCTGCTCGATCACGTCCAGCGACTCGCGCACCGCGCGGTCGCCGTCGACGTGGATGTGCGGATCGATGCGGGCCTTGGCCAGTTCGGTCAGCGTGGTTTTCAGCGAGGCCTGGGTGAAATAGCTGGCCGGGCCGGTGCTGTCGCCATGACGCCAGTCCGGCTTCTCGGCCGTGCCCTTGTTGACCAGGTAGGGCTCCAGCATGGCGCCGGTGAAGGCCGGCGCGGAGATCACGCCGTCCATGAACAATTTGGCGTGGCGCACCTGCATCGACGGCGCGACCCTGGTCGGACCCTGGTCGAACTGCTTCTGCTGCTTCAGCAGCTCGGCCACCGCGCTTTGCGGCGTGGCGCCTTTATCCAGGTCGATCAGCACCGCGAAGTGCGCGCGCGCGGTCAGCTTGCCCTGTTTTTGCAGGTCGGTGAAGGCGGTCATGGTTTCGGGATCGGTGTAGGCGTCGAGGAAGCTGGTGATGCCTTGCTTGCGCATCGCCGCCAGCGCCGCCTTGGACGCGGCCAGGTTCTCCGCCACCGTCAGCGGCGGCAGCAGGTTCATCGCCATGTCCTGCGCGGCGTCCTCCAGCAGGCCGGTGGCATCGCCCTTGGTGTCGCGGACGATCTTGCCGCCGGCCGGATCGGGCGTGTCGCGCATGATTTTCGCGGTGTGGATGCCTTTGCTGTTGAGCAGCGCGGAGTGGCCGAAGGACGAGCGCACGATGATCGGACGATCGGTCTTCAGCGCGTCGAGCGTGGCGGCGGTGGTTTCCACGCCGTCCGGCAGCATCCCTTGCTGGAACCAGTTAACCACCACCAGCCAGCGCTCGGCGCCGGATCTGGTGTCCTTGTCGATACAGGCCTGGATACGCGCCTGGAACTGCGGCACGGTGAGGTTCTGGTAATCGAGGCTGCAATTGAGCAGGCGGCTGCCGCCGGATTGCGGATGCATATGGCCGTCGACCAGGCCGGGCATCAGCATGCGGCCTTGCAGGTCGATGACTTTGGTGGCCTTGCCGGCCAGCCTGGCGGCACCGGCGTTGTCGCCGACGTAGACGATGCGGCCCTTGCGCACCGCCAGCGCCTGCTGCACGCTGTCCGTGGCGTCCACCGTGTAGACGTAGCCGTTGCGGTAGATGGTGTCGGCCGGCGCCGGCGCGCCGTGGGCCGATGCCGCCGCCATCATGATCAGTGCTGCGATACAGGCCTTGCCGCTCATGCGTTCCCCTGGTTAGGTGGCTCCCACCGCCTTGGCGCGCGGCGCCGGCTGCAGGAACGCCAGCAGGTTCCCCGCCAGCACCAGCGCCAGCCCGCCCAGCGCCAGCGGCGTCCAATGGTAGCCTTCGTAAATGGTCGATATGGTCAATGCCACGATGGGGAATAATACCGTGGAATAGGCCGCGCGGTCCGGTCCGATGCGGCCGACCAGCAGCAAATAGGCGGTGAAGCCGATCACCGAGCCGGGAATCGCCAGGTAGAGCAGGGCGCCGAGGTAGCGCGGCGACGGATCGAGCGCGAACGGCATGCCCATCGCCAGCGCCGCCACGCCCAGCGTGGTGGAGCCGATCAGCATGGCCCAGGTGTTGGTCAACCACGGCGTCAGGCCCATGCCCTGCATGCGGCTGGAGAGCAGGTTCCCGCACGAGAAGCACAGCGTGCCGCCCAGTGTCAGCGCGAGGCCCATCAGCACTTTGCTGTCGTGCCAGTGGCCGGCCATTTGCGGCGCGAACAGCAGCACGATGCCGCCCAGGCCGAGCAGGGCGCCCATCATCACCTGGCGGCGGATCGGGCGGCCGAGGAAGATGCGGCCGTTGATGGCGTTCCACAGTGGCGCGGTGGAGAACACCACCGCCTCCAGCCCGCTGGTGACCCATTGGCTGGCGTAGTAGAAGCACAGGAAGTTCAGGCAGAACAGCGCGATCCCCTGCGCGAACAGATAGGGCCAGGCCTGGCGCGGCGGCCACCACGGCTTGCGGGTGATGAGCAGGAAGGCCATCAGTACGGCGGCGGCCAGCCAGAAGCGGTAGGCGATCGACACCGGCGCCGGCACGGTGCCGAGTTGGAAGGTGATCGCGATCCAGGTGGTGCCCCAGATCAGGACCGTCAGGAGGTAGAGGAAAATATTCATGTGCCCAGCATGCCGCGCCGGCGCCACTGCCGCTTGTCTGGGATTGCGCATTTGCGGCCGGCGCCGGCGGGGCCGGGCCGCTCCGTGCTAGACTTTATCCATCATGCCAGCCCGTCCTCCCGCCGACCCGATCTACCCTTCGCCCGCATCGGCAGGCGGGATTTCGCATTCGGTGTTCAAGACGATGTCGGAGACCGAAGCGAAACTGGAGCGTTTCGCCTGGCTGGGCGACGACCTGGCGGTGGCGATCTGGTGCCGCGACACGCCGATCGCCGAGACCAGCTACGACAAGCCGGGCCACCACACGCTGTCCTATTACATGGACGGCGGCTACCGCACCGAGCGCAGCGATCTCCCCGGCCTGTACGGCGCGCCGAAGCGGCTTTGCACGCTGCCCGACTGGCACGAGTCCAGCTGGACGGTGCGCGGGCATATGCACTTCATGCACATCTACTTCCTGCCGGAGCACTTCACGCGCCGCGCCGTGGTGGAGCTGGACCGCGAGCCGCGCGAGCTGACGCTGGCCGACCGCACCTACTTCGAGCATGAGCGCATCGGCCAGCTATGCGCGTCGCTGGCGGCGATGTCGTGGGAAGGCCCGGACGCGCTGCTGCGCGCCAACGAGGCGACGCACGAGGCGCTGAGTCATCTGCTGCATGCGCAATCGATGCCGCAGCATCAGCCGCGCGTGCGCGGCGGCCTGGCGCCGGCGGTGCGGCGCCGGCTGGCCGACTACATCGAAGCCAACCTGGCGCTGAATATCTCGCTGGGCATGCTGGCGCAGCTGGCGAATATGTCGGAGTTCCATCTGGCGCGGATGTTCCGGATTTCGTTCGGCATGCCGCCGTCGGCGTGGATCGCGGCGCGCCGGATCGAGCATGCGCGCCTGCTGCTGAAGACCAGCGACCAGCCCTTGCAGCAGATCGCCGATGCCTGCGGCTACGCGGACCTGAGCCACTTCAGCCACCGCTTCCGCGACAGCGTCGGCGCGCCGCCGAGCCGCTACCGCAGCATCGTCACCGCTTAGTTTTTTTCGAACGAGAAGCCCGGCGTGTACAGGTGATAGCCATCGAAGTCGCCCTTGCCGATGCGCGCGCCGTGGCTGCGCGCGATCGCGTAGGCCATGCTGAAGTGGAAGTAGAAGTTGGGCAGAATGTAGAGGTTCAGGTATTCGTCGGCCGGCAGCGCGATGTCGGCGAAGCCGGCGCGGTCGTGGCAGATGCGGGCGGCGTCGCCGTCGAACTGCGACGGCGGGATCGCGGCGAGATAGCGGATGGTATCGTCGATCTGTGCCGTCAGCGCGGCGTATGACACCTCGTCGCGTTCGAAGCTGATCGGCGGCAGGCCGGCCAGCGGGCAGCAGCCGCGCAGCGCGAAGTTGGCGGTGGCGCGTACCTGCGACGCCAACGGCAGCATGTCCTCATGCAGGCGGGCGCCCAGCGCCGCCGGGCCGTCGGCCGCGATCTTCTCCAGCATGCCGCGCAACTGCGCCAGCGAGCGGTTGAAGATGGCGGCCGGCTGCATCGCTTAATCCATCTCGCTGATCATGGCGACGATCTCGTCGCCGTACGACGCCAGCTTTTTCTCGCCGACACCGGAGATGCCGCGCAGGTCGGCCAGCGTGGTCGGACGCGCCTTGGCGATCTCGCGCAGCGTGGCGTCGTTGAAGATGATGTAGGCCGCGACATCGTGCGCCCGCGCCGTCTCCACGCGCCACCAGCGCAGCTTGTCGAAGATGGCTTGCTCGCGCGACGACAGGTCGCTCTCGACATAGCCTTTCGAGGCCTTGCTCGGCGCCTTCTGCTTGACCGGCTTCTGGTACTGGCGCAGTTGCACCTTCTGCCCGCCCTTGAGCACCGGGCGCGCCGCGTCGGTCAGCTTCAGCGAGCTGTATTGTTCATGATCGACCGTTACCAGGCCAAGCGCGATCACCTGGCGCAGGATGGCGCGCCATTCCTGCTCGCTGCGGTCGGCGCCGATGCCGAACACCGACAGCGAATCGTGGTGCCAGGTCTTGATGCGCTCCGTCTCGACGCCGCGCAGCACTTCGATCACATGACCGGCGGCGAAGCGCTGGTCGACGCGGTACACCGCCGACAGCAGCTTCTGCACCGGCACCGTGCCGTCGAAGGACACCGGCGGAATCAGGCAGGTGTCGCAATTGCCGCAAGGGCCGGAGGCTTCACCGAAGTAGTCGAGAAGGCGCACGCGCCGGCAGCTGAGCGTCTCGCACAAGCCCAGCATCGCATCGAGCTTGTTGCCCAGCACCCGCTTGAAGGTCTCGTCGGCTTCGGACTCGTCGATCATGCGCCGTTGCAGCACCACGTCCTGCAGGCCGTAGGCCATCCAGGCGCTGGAAGGATCGCCGTCGCGGCCGGCGCGGCCGGTCTCCTGGTAGTAGCCCTCGATGCTCTTCGGCAGATCCAGGTGACAGACGAAGCGCACATTCGGCTTGTCGATGCCCATGCCGAAGGCGATGGTGGCGCACATGACGATGTTCTCTTCGCGCAGGAAGCGCGCCTGGTTGGCCGCGCGCTTGGCGTGGTCCATGCCGGCGTGGTAGGCCATGGCGCGGATGCCGTTCTCGTTCAGGAACTCGGCGGTCTCCTCGACCTTCTTGCGCGACAGGCAGTAGACGATGCCGCAGTCGCCGCCATGCTCGGTGGTGATGAAGTCCAGCAGCTGCTTGCGGCCGTTGGCCTTCTCGACGATCTGGTAGCGGATGTTCGGACGGTCGAACGAGGACACGAATTGCGCCGCGTCTTCCAGCTTCAGGCGGTGGACGATTTCGGCGCGCGTCTGCGGATCGGCGGTCGCGGTCAGCGCGATGCGCGGCACGTTCGGGAACTGCTCGTGCAGCACCGACAGCTTGATGTACTCCGGACGGAAATCGTGGCCCCATTGCGACACGCAATGTGCCTCGTCGATGGCGAACAGCGCGATCTTCGACGCCTGGAACAAATTCAGGCAGCGCTCCGTCATCAGCCGCTCGGGCGCGACGTAGACCAGGTCGATCTCGCCGGTGCGCACCAGACGCTCGATGCGCTGGGCTTCCTCGTAGGTCTGAGTGGAGTTGAGGAAGGCGGCGCGCACGCCGACTTCGGCCAGCGCATCCACCTGGTCCTGCATCAGCGCGATCAGCGGCGAAACCACCACGCCGACGCCGTCGCGCACCAGCGCGGGAATCTGATAGCACAGCGACTTGCCGCCGCCGGTAGGCATCAGGACCAGCGCGTCGCCGCCATTGCTCACATGGCCGACGATCTCCGCCTGTTGGCCGCGAAAGACTGGGTAGCCGAACACGGTTTGCAGCAGATGAAGGGCGCGTTCCTGATTTTCCTGATGATCCATTTTTCTACTTCTACAACAAAGGTGTTAGTCCACCCAGACGATCAAGTCCAGGTAGCCGGTGATCAGCACCAGCAGACCGAAGGCGATACGGTACCACGCGAACACGGTGAACGTGTGCGAACTGATATAACGCAGCAGCCAGCGCACGCACAGGAAGGCGGAGATGAAGGCGGCCACGGTGCCGATGCCGAACATCGGCAGGTCGGAAACCGACAACACGTCGCGCGCCTTGAACAGCGAGTACGCGGTGGCGCCCAGCAGCGTCGGGATCGCCAGGAAGAAGGAAAACTCGGTCGCCACCTTGCGCGACAGGCCGAACATCATGCCGCCGATGATGGTGGAGCCGGAGCGGCTGGTGCCGGGGATCAGCGCGAAGGCCTGGGCGATGCCCATCTTCAGCGCATCCATCGGCGTCATGTCCTCGATCGCGTGCACCCGCACCGTGACCGGATTGGCGGCGGCGCGGCGTTCGACGATCAGGATGATGATGCCGCCGATGATGAAGGCTAGCGCCACCGGCACCGGTTTGAACAGGTATTCCTTCAGCACCTTGCCGAACAACATGCCCAGCACCGCCAGCGGCAGGAAGGCGATCACGACGTTGAGCGCGAAGCGTTGTTGCCGGCTGTCGCTGAACAGGCCGTTCAACACGATGGCGATGCGGGCGCGGAATTCCCAGCAGACGGCGAGGATGGCGCCGGCCTGGATCACGATCTCGAATACATTGATTTGTTCTTCCATGCCCTGGAAACCCAGCAGATGCTCGGTCAGGATCAGGTGGCCGGTGGAGGAAATCGGCAGAAATTCCGTGAAACCTTCTACCAGCCCCATGATGAGGGCCTTCAGTGCGAGAACAATATCCATAAATTAAGTATTTACGCGAGGAAGTTTGTGGGAATGACAAGACTTAGTGCCCGCCGGGGTCGAAGCTTACCACGCCGGGGACGCCGATTCCTGAATCTAACTCAAGCGTAACGGGGTTTTCGGTGTCAGTGCCGACATTCGGACATCGGCGGAACTTCCCGGCGTCCGGAAGTTCGTGAATGTCCGAATGTCGGCACTGACACCGAAGGGGAGGTTTAGAACGTCATGTCGAGGCGGGCGCCGAAGTAGCGCTGGAAGTCGCGCGGCGGCAGCCATTCGGTGGTGTTGACCACCAGCGGCGTGTTCGGCGCCTTGCTGCTCCAGTTGCTGTTGGCGTAGCCGTTGTTCAGGCCGGACGCGTAGCGCTTGTCGAACAGGTTGTTCACCAGCAGCGTCACCTTGTAGCGGTCCTGCTTGTCCTTGACGCCGAAGCTCAGGTTGGTGATGCTATAGGCGCCCTGGATCGTCATCGGATCCTGGCTCAGCGAGAACTGGGTGCGGCTCTGGTAGCGCGTCGAGCCGGCGATGAAGCCGTTGAAGCTTTGCGACGGCAACACCAGGTCATACTGCCCGCCCAGGTTGACCTTGACCTTGGGCGCGTTCGGCAGCGTCTTGCCGGCCAGGTTCTGCACGTTGGTGTTGTTGTACTTCGGACTGATGGCGCAGCCCGGTCCCGGGATGGTGCCGGTGCCGGTCGCGTTCAGCACGTTGTAGCACGGACCGTTCTCGAACGATTGGATGGTCGCCTCGGTGTAGGCGAAGCTGCCGTTCAGCTGCAATTCGCGGCTGACGCGGATGCTGCCCTCGGCTTCGAAGCCCTGCGTGCGCAGGCCGCCGATACTGTTCAGGCCGGTGCGGTAGGTGCCGTCGTCGTCGAAGAAGCTGGCCGATTGCTGGAAGTTGCGGAAGTTGGTGCGGAACAGCGCCAGGCTGAACATCGCGCGGTTGTCCAGCAGGCTTTGCTTCAGGCCGATCTCGTAGCTGCGCGCCGTTTCCGGCTTGACCGCCGGCAGCTTGGCGGTGGCGGCGGTGAAGCCCGACGTCAGGTCGTAGGCCACGCCCTTGTGGCCGGTCGAGGCCATCGCGTACACCATCGCATCCTTGTTGAGGCGGTGCTCCAGGCCCAGCTTGCCGGTGACGCTCTTGTCGTTGTCGTCCTTCTTGTAGAACTCGGTCGTGGCGTGCGCCTGCGGCGGGACGGTGTAGCGACGGAAGTTGTAGCCGGTGTCCTCGTCGTTGTAGCGGGCGCCGACGATCAGGCTGGTGGTCGGCAGGAAGTCCCACGAACCCTGGCCGTAGATGGCCTTGCTGGTGTTGTAGGCGTCGGCGCCGTAGGCGGTGCCGTAGTTGGCGATCAGCGGCGCCTTGGTCAGCTCGCGGGTCAGCGCGTTCTTGCCGTACCACAGGCCGGCGACGTAGCGCACCGCGCCCTTGTCCGGCGAGGTCAGGCGGAATTCCTGCGTGGTCGAGGCGACGTCGAAGAAGCCGTACTGGAACAGGCCGCCGTGCATGCCGGTCGGCTGGCCGTTCGGCAAGGTCAGGAAGGGCAGGATGTCGATGTCGGTGTTGTCGTTGTCCTGGTAGTCGTCCATGTGGTACTTGCTGTAGGACGAGATCGAGGTCAGCGTGTGGCCGGCCAGCGGACTGGTCTCGTCGAAGGCCCAGTCCAGCTTGATGCCGGTGCCGGCGTCGTGGAACTTGCCGCCGGTCGGGTAATCGTTGCGCACGCTGCGGTTGTCGGGGCCGATGTTGATGCCGGCCAGGACCAGCGAGGCCGGCAGTTGCGGCGCGTTGCGGTAGATGCCGCCCGGCGACATGTAGCTATACGCGGTCGAGCAGCAGAACTTCTCTGTGCGGTTGTAGTGCGGGGTCAGGGTCAGCGTCAGCTGGTCCAGCGGTTGCCACTCCAGCTTGCCGCTGATGTTATCGCCCTTGCTGCCGTTGAGCTTGCCGCCAGTGCTCAAATCGTTCAAGGTGCCGTCGTAGTTGGTCTTGCTGGCGGCCACGCGCAGGCGCAGCGTGTCCGACACCGCGCCGCCGACGCTGACACCGGCGCGCCATTCGTTGTCGTTGGTGATGTAGCTGGTGACGTTGGTCTTGATCGGGCCGCCGATCGGCTTGGTGGTGATGTTGATCGCGCCGGCGATCGAGCTCTTGCCGAACAGCGTCGACTGCGGGCCCTTCAGCACCTCGATGCGGCCGACGTCGGCCAGATCCTTGAAGGCGCCGGCCTGCATGCCTTGCGGGATGTCGTCGACGATCACCGACACATCGGCTTCGACGCCGATACCCAGCGAGAAGGTGCCGATGCCGCGCATATTGATGCTGAAGTTGCCCGGCTGGGTGCCGTAGGACAGCGTCAGCGCCGGCGACAGCGACGGGATGTCTTCCAGGTCGCGCACGTTGGCGCGTTGCAGCACGGCGTCGTTCAGCACGGTGATCGAGGCTGGAACATCCTGCAGGTTCTGCGCGCGCTTGTTGGCGGTGACGATGACGGATTCGAGCTTGCCGTTGTCGGCGGGCGCGGCTTGCTGCGCTTGGGCAGTGCCGAGGCACAGCAGGGCGATGGCGGCCGTGATGGGCCGCAGCGTGGTACGTGGTTGCATGGTTGTCTCCGATTATATTTGTGTGTTTTCGGTAGTGCGTGATGCAGTTAAACTAGTTGATGGGAACGCTTCCATTCGAGGGTGAAAAAATCGCCGGCGTCGTCGCGACCACCGGCGCTCCGGACTTACTTGCTGCTGACTTTCAGTGGTGCTTTCAACTTTTGCGCGTAGTCGCGGACGTAGGCTTCCCATGCCGCGCCGTCGGCGAAGTCGCCGCTCTTGCTCCAACCGGCGCCGAAGTAGTAGACGAAGGGCTTGCCCGGCTGCGCCGTGCCGAGCGTCAGTTGCTGCTTGTCGGCGACCGTGAAGCCGCTGGCGCCGGCCGGCAGGATCACGCCGCAGCCGATGTTGCCGTCGTCGCCGTGCGTCGGTTCCCAGTAGGCGGACCAGCCGCCGGCGGCGTCGGTGGCGTACTTGCCGTCGCCGTCGCGCTGCACGATGCCCACGCCCACATTCAACGGACCCTTGCCGCTGCTGGTGTACTTCGATTCGACGCGGGTCATGTTGGAGCCGGCGTCGATCGAGTAGCGCTTCACTTCGGAGACCGTGCGGCCGCTGCCGGCGTCCCATTTGCCGAAGCTGAGTTCAAACACGGAGCGCAGCGGGCCGTCGGCCAGCACCTTCCAGCTCTGGAAGTTGGACGAGTTGTGCAAGGCGTTGTCGGCGTAGATCGTGCTGCCGCCGCAGCCGCGGCTGCGGCCTACATCGTAGTAGTCCAGGCCTTCGCCGATATCGTGGTGATACTCGCCGCGCTTGTACCAGATGTCGACCACCGGCGTGCGCACCTTCTTGACCCAGACGTCGACGCCGCTGCTGATCAGGTGTTCCTTTGGATCCTTGATGATGGCCGGGCCGTAAACGCGGTGCGCGGTGCGGTCGCTCTCCCACGCGAAATCGTCCAGGCGCTCCGGCACGAAGCGTGCGTGGGTCTTGACGTCGGCCGGTGGAACTGCGGCCAGGCGTTCGGCCGGCAGCACCAGGTAGCGGTGCGTTTCGCCGGCGGCCAGGTTGACCGGAAACAGCAGCTGCGTGCCGATCACCTGAGAGTTGATGATGGCCGAGGTGTTCGCATCCATCACCACCGGCTTGTTGATGCCGGCGCCGAGTTTGACCTCGGCCAGCTCGTCGCCGCGCACGCCGTTGGTCTCGTTGCCGACGCTGACCACCTGCGGCTTCGCCTTCTCCAGCACCGCCATGCGATACACCTCGCTGCCGGCCAGCAGGAAGCCGCCGACGCCATACACCTCGGTCAGATTGTCGTCGAAGACCTTGGGCGCAAGGCCGATCGGCTGCACGTGGGTCAGCTTGCCGTCCGCCTGCACGTTGCCGACCAGCGCGGTCCACGCCTTGGTGACGGCCGGCTTGTAGGTCTTGGCGTCCAGCAGGCCCTGGTTCACGCCCCAGGCGAAGGCGTAGGCGTACAACGCCGAGCCGCTCGATTCCTTCATCGGATAGCTGGCCGGATCCAGCAGGCTGGCGCGCCACAGACCGTCCGTCTGCTGCAGCGTCAGCACCTTGGCCGCCATCTCCTTGTAGTGCTGCTCGAAGCGCGGCCGCGCCGGATGGTTCGCCGGCAGGTATTGCAGCATGCGCACCAGGCCGCCCATCACCCAGCCGTTGCCGCGTCCCCAGAACAGCTTCTTGCCGTTGGCTTCGCGCTTATTGAAGGCGTTGGAATCACGGTAGTACAGGTGTTCTTCCTTGTCGTACAGGTAGTCCGAGGTGACCCACCATTCGCTGACCGCGAAGTCGATGTAGCGCTGGTCGCCGGTGATGGCCCACAGCCGCAGCCAGGTCGGAGGACCCATGTACAGCGCGTCGCACCACGACCAGCGGTCCTGGTTGCCCTTGACCGTGAACTCCAGCGTGCCGCTGCGGCGGTTGGCCAGGATGTCGTCGAAGCTGGCGCGCAGCGGCGCGATCATCTTGTTCTCGCGCAGTTGCAGATACAGCTCGGCGTAGGTCTGGCCGACGATGTGGTCGTCGGCGTGGTAGTGGTTGGGGCCCAGCTTCCAATCGTTCTTCTCGCCCATCGTGATCATCGCATCGCGGTACTTGCGGTCGCCGGAGATGTTCGCCAGCGCCATGATGCCGTTGTAGCCCACCGCCTGGGTCCAGTCGTCCGGGCGGTGCTTGCTCGGATTGGCCAACTGCCAGTCGGCCACGCGCTGCATGGCATCGAGGACCGCTTTCGGATTGACGGCGGCGGACGGCGCGGCGGCTTCAGCGGCGGGTGCTTCGGCCGCCTGCGTGGGCATGGCCTGGAACATGGCCGCGACGGCGGCAAGGACGGCGATACGTAGATGCGATTGATTCATGTGGGCGTCTCTTTATAGTTTATTTGTACATCGGTCCTGCGGTGACGAACGGGCCTCCCTGGTAGATGGTCGGCGCGTCGTCCTTGGCCGGGTAGTCGGCGCTGTTCGGGAAGTTGGCGGCGAAGTCGCTGGAGCTGTGCTTCGGCACATAGCCCAGGTGCGAGGCGTGCTTGTTGTCCCACCACTTGGTGGCGTTGTCCGAGGTGCCGAAGGTGATGGTGTGGCCGACGCGCGGCGTGAACAGCGAGCAGCGGATCAATTCCACCAGGTCGTCGTAGGCCAGGTAGGTGACCATCATGCGCGGGTTCTTCGGCTCCGGGAACGAGGAGCCGATGCGCAGGCACACGGTCTCGGTGCCGAAGCGGTCGTAGTAGTAGCGCGACAGCGCTTCGCCGAAGGCTTTCGAGACGCCGTAGAAGCCGTCCGGGCGCAGCGGCATTTTCGCGTCCACCAGTTCGGTGGTCTCGTAAAAGCCGACCACGTGGCTGGAGCTGGCGTAAATCACGCGCTTGACGCCGTGCTTCTGGATCGCCTCGTACAGGTGGTGCAGGCCGAGGATGTTGGCGTTCATGATGGTCTCGAACTGGTCCTCGACCGAGATGCCGCCGAAGTGCAGCACCGCGTCCACGCCTTCCATCATCTGCATGACCTTGTCGCGGTCGCCCAGGTCGCCGATAACGATTTCCTCGCCTTCGCCCGCCGGACCCAGATCCTTGACGTCGTTCAGTCGCACCACGTCGGCCCATGCCTTGGCGCGCTCGCGCAGGATGGTGCCAAGGCCGCCGCCGGCTCCGGTCAACAGGATGCGTTTGAAGGGTTTGGCGCTGGTGATAGTGGTCATGGGTTGCTTTTATAGGGTTGAGAAGGTATTGTGGTTAAACGTTTAATCGCAAGTATAGCGAAAATATTTCCAAGGTCAATCGCTTCATGAAAAAACCCATCCCCACCATCCGCGACGTGGCCGCCGCCGCAGGCGTGTCCACCGCGACGGTATCCAAATTCGTCAACGGCGCGCAACGCTTTTCGCCGGCGGTGGAGGCGGCCATCGGCAGGGTGATCGCGGAACTGGGCTACCGCACCAATCCGCTGGCGCAGTCGATGATCACCGGCCGCACGCAGAGCATCGGGGTCTCGGTGCTGGACGTCAGCAACCCGCATTTCGCCAGCGTGGTCAAGGGCGCCAACCGCGCGGCGCAGGCGCACGGCTACACGCTGCTGCTGGTCGACACCGAGGAAAACCCGGACCGCGAACGTCCGCTGCTGGAGGCGTTGAGCCGGCGCGTCGACGGTTTGATCGTCAATTCGCGGATTCCGGAGTCGGAGATGGGCTGGATGACGGAGCTCGGCAAGCCGCTGGTGTTCTTCGGCCGGCTGGCGCAGCAGGACATTCCTTGCGTGGCGGGCGACGACCATCGCGGGGCCTATATGCTGACGCGACACCTGGTGACGCTGGGCCACCGCAAGATCGCCTATCTCGGTTTTTCCAAGTCGCGCCGCGACGAGGAGCGGCTGGCCGGGATCCGCGAGTGCCTGGCGGCGCACGATATTCCGCTGAGCGTGTACGACGGCGGCGCGCCGTCGGCGCAGGAAGGGGAGCGGGTGTGTTCGTCGGTGATGCTGGGCGTGGACCATCCCGATGCGCTGATCTGCTACAACGACTTGATGGCGCTCGGCTTCATGAAGGCGGCGCAGATACTGGGCTTCCGCGTGCCGGCCGATATCTCGGTGGCGGGCTTCGACAACATCGCCTTCACCAACTATGCCTCGCCGCCGTTGACCACCGTCGACCTGCAAAGCGAGCGCCTGGGCGCCGCCGCCGTCGAACAGCTGATCGCGCAGATCGAAGGCAAGCCGGCGGCGGCGTTCAGCATGGTCGAACCGCAGCTGGTGCTGCGCAGCTCCACCGCCAACCGCAACCAGGGGTAGTGCGGCCAGGAGGATGCCGGCGCTTGCTTCGGGGGGGCAGTCGAGTCGCTCGCTTTGCCCCGCACGGCCAACCGGGGTCAGACCCCTGCGGGGTCTGACCCCAACGTCTTGGGGGCGAACCCATTTTTTTCGCGGCGGGCTTTACTCGCCATAAAAAATCACATACCATCGGTTAAACGTTTTCCAAAATAATTCAATATAGAGACCCACGACCCATGATTTCCTCCCGTCTTACTCCCGTCGCGCTGGCCGTGCTGCTGGCCGTCGCTTCCGCTTCCGCCGTCTTCGCTCAAACCGCCGAACTGCCATCGCCGGCCAGCTATGTGCCGCCGCTGGCCACCACGCCGATGAACCGCATCGTGCAGGACAACGCGTACAAGCAGCTGGACTACTTCTTCAAGAAGCTGGTCGCGGAAAAGGAGGCCATCGTCATGGACGGCCAGGCGCCGTTCAAAAGCAACGACAAATTCCTGCCCGGTAAAGTGGCGGCGGGCCTGGGCCACGTGCTGCTCAACACCGACAAGAACGATCCGGCTTTGGCGCAGAAGCTCAAGGACTACCGCGACATCGCCGACATGACGGTCGCCATGGACAACCACACCTGGGGCATCTATTACTACATCGGCACCCTGGTCAAGCTGAAGGAAGCCGGCCTGCTGGAGCGCGCGGTCAGCCCGGCCACGCTGGAGAAGCTGCGCAAGCAGCTGGACTGGCGCAGCTTCGTCACGGTGCCGGCCTATGATCTGATCAACTTGCCGACTAATTACTACGGCGTCGCCTTCAGCATCGCGCGTCTGCGTATGATGATGGGTTGGGAAGACGACAGCGCAGGCAAGATCCTGCTCGATAAAATGCTCACGCATTACAACAAATACTCCGGCAAGTTCGGCTTCTCCGACGAGACCGACGGCGAGGGTCGCTTCGACCGTTACAGCATCCTGCTGATCGCCGAGATCTGCGAGCGCTTCCTGGAAACCGGCCTGCAACCGACGCCGGAGCTGAAAACCCTGCTGCGCAAGGCTGCCGACATCGCGCTGAACGTCGCCAACACCGCCGGCGACGGCTTCAGCTTCGGCCGCAGCCTCGGACCTTACGGCGAAACCGCGCTGGTCGAGATCCTGTCGGTCTCCGCCTACCTGAACGTGCTGACACCGGAAGAGAAGCAGTATGCCTATGCCTTCTCCTCGCGCGTCGCGGCCCGCTACATGGACTTCTGGTACGACCCGGCGATGCACTCGGTCGACATGTGGAGCAAGGGACGCCGCACCGACACCTATCGCGGCAAGCACCGCATCCTGGGTGAGAACTTCTCGCTGCTGCACCAGCTGATCTCCACCAACGACATGTGGAACCAGGCCGGCATGAAGGATGCGCAGCCGAAGGCGGACCTGCAGGCGTGGCTGGACAAGAATCGTCCGCAATTCAGCAGCACCACCTTCGCGCAGGGCGAGTACGACCGCGCGCTGTCGATTTTCCGCGACGGCAAGCACGTGGTCAGCCTGAACATGATCAACGGCGGCGGCAGCCAGCATAACAACAGTCCTTACTACCCGCTGCCTTTCGCGCCGGGCATCATCGCCGGCATCGCCGACGACGGCGGCGCGCATCCGCAACTGCTGCCGAAGTTCACCATGGCCGATGGCGCGCAGCTCATCGGCGCGGCCTGGATCAAGGACATCAAGACCGTCAAGGACGGCCAGCGCTATACCGTCACCTATCGCCAGGATGAACTGGACCGCCTGGGCAAGCGCGGACCGGTCAAGGACGCGCGCATCAAGCTGGAAACCACCTACACGCTTGAACACGGCCAGCTGACCCGCACCGATGTCTACAAGCCGGTGGGCGCGCAGGAAGTGGAAAAGATCACGCTGGAATTCGCATCCTTCTCGGAACAGGCTACTATAAGCGGCAACACGGTCACCTTCGCCAAGGGCGATGTGAACGAATACGGCGTCAGCGGCCTGCAGCAGTGCCAGGTCACGCCGACCAACGGTTCCAAGGATTTCATGGCTACCTACGGCGCCATGAAGTCGCTGGTCACCTGCAGCACCGGCAAGCTGACGATGAAAGACCCACTGACGATCAAATGGACCGTCAAGTATCACTAAGGATTTTGGTATGCCGCACTTGAAGATCGAATACACCGCCAACCTGGACGCCCACGCCGACATCGGCGAGTTTTGCAAGGTACTGTCGCACACGCTGGTGACTATGAAGGACGGCAACGGCACGCTGGTGTTCCCGTTGTACGGCACCCGCGTGCTGGCCTATCCGGCCGCGCAGTACGCGGTGGCCGACGGCGAACAGGGAAGGCCATTCGTCTACATGAACATGCGCGTCACGCCTGGCCGCAGCGATGAATTGATCAAGGCGGTCGGCGACGAGTTGCTGGCTGCGGCGAAGGCGTATCTGGCGCCAGTGCTGGAACGGCTGCCGCTGCGCCTGACGCTGCACATCGATGCGACGCCGCCCGGTTACGAAGGTAAATTCAGCAGTTAAACAAGAAGAACCGTAGGAGACACAATGCGTAATGTATGGAAGATGCTGTTGTTATCAGGCTGCCTGTCGGCGGCCGTTGCGGCGTGGGCGCAGGACGACCAGGCGCCCGGCCAGGCCAACACCGTGAAGGGCGGCGGCACGCGCGCCGAACTGGCCAAGCAACCGCCGACGCTGCAGAACATCTACGGCCGCCAGCACCTGCTGCTGGACGGCCGCTGGAACTACATCACCGATCCGTACGAGACAGGCTTCTACAACTACCGCCGCCAGGCCTTCGACCAGACCGGCAACGGCACCGGCGGCTTCTTCGACGACCGAAAGCAGAAGGACAAGGATGAACTGATCGAGTACAGCTTCGACGGTTCGCCGACGCTGGCCATTCCGGGCGACTGGAATTCGCAGAACGCCAAGCTGGAAAACTATGAAGGCACGCTGTGGATGCGCCAGCAGTTCAACTCCGCGCCCAAGGAGGGCAAGCGCTACTTCCTGTACTTCGGCGCGGTCAATTACGAAGCGCACGTCTACCTGAACGGCAAGAAGCTCGGCAGCCACAAGGGCGGCTTCACGCCGTTCCAGTTCGAGGTCACCGGCCGTCTGCTGAATGGACAGAACAGCGTCGTGGTCAAGGCCGACAACACGCGCCACCAGGACGACATCCCGACGGTGAACACCGACTGGTGGAACTACGGCGGCATCACCCGCGACGTGCTGCTGGCCGAAACGCCGGACACCTACATCGCCGACTATCAGGTGCAACTGGCCAAGGGCGACATGGGCCGCATCGAGGGCTATGTGCAGATGACCGGCGCCCAGCGCGCGCAGGACGTGACGATCTCGATCGCGGAACTGGGCGTCAAGACCGTGGTGCGCACCAACGCCGAAGGCCGCGCCGCGATCAGCATCGCGCTGCCGAAGAATAAGGTCCGCTACTGGTCGCCGGAAGATCCGAAGCTGTACAACGTCGCCATCGCCGGTGCGACCGACAAGCTGAATGACCGCATCGGCCTGCGCACCATCGAAACGCGCGGCCACGACATCCTGTTGAACGGGAAGTCGATCTTCCTGCGCGGGATCTCGCTGCATGACGAGAACCCGCTGATCCCGGGCCGCCTGCGCGGCGAGGGCGACATGCGCATGATGCTGCAATGGGCCAAGGAGATGAACTGCAACTACGTCCGTCTGGCGCACTATCCGCACAGCGAGGAGATGATCAAGCTGGCCGATGAAATGGGCATCCTGGTCTGGGCCGAGGTGCCGGTGTACTGGACCATCTCGTGGGAGAAGCCGGAAGTCTACGCCAACGCCAGCCAGCAGCTGACGGACCTGGTGGTGCGCGACAAGAACCGCGCCAGCGTCATCATCTGGTCGATCGGGAACGAAACGCCGGTCAGCGGCCCGCGCAACGTCTTCATGGGCAAGCTGGCCGACACCGTGCGCACGCTGGACAAGACCCGCCTGGTCGGCGCCGCGCTGGAAGTGCATCGCAGCGGCAGCGTGATCACGGTCGAGGATCCTTTGGCCGACAAGATCGACCTGGCCAGTTTCAACCAATACGCCGGCTGGTACTGGACCAACAACCGCGAGATGAACAATTACTCGTTCAAGGTCGATTACAATAAGCCGGTCATCGTCACCGAGTTCGGCGCCGATGCGCTGGGCGGCTTCCACGCCGACAGCGATACCCGCTGGAGCGAGGAGTATCAGGATCAGCTGTACAAGAATACCTTCAAGATGCTGGAGGCGATTCCCGGCCTGCGCGGCCTGACGCCGTGGGTGTTGGCCGACTTCCGTTCGCCGCGCCGTCCGCATCCGGTCTACCAGGATTACTGGAACCGCAAGGGGCTGATCAGCGAGACCGGCAAGAAGAAACAGGCCTTCTATACGCTGAAGTCCTATTACGATCAAAAACAGCAGCAATATAAATAACCATGACCAGACAATTCAAACTTCGCGCCCTGGCGGCCGCAATTGGTACCGCTACCGTCATGATCGGGCATGCGCAGGACGCGCAGATCGAACGCAAGGTCGCCGCGCTGATGAAGCAGATGACGGTGACCGAGAAGGTCGGCCAGCTGCATCAACTGTCCGGCCGCCAGTTCACCGGCCCGACCAGCAGCAACTACGCCGACAAGCTGGCCGATATCCGCAGCGGCAAGGTCGGCTCGATGCTGAACGTGACCGGCGTCGCCGACACGCGCGAGATCCAGGCGCTGGCGCTGCAATCGCGCCTGAAGATCCCGCTGCTGTTCAGCCTTGACGTGATCCACGGCTTCCGCACCGTGTTCCCGGTGCCGCTGGGCGAATCGGCGTCATGGGACATGGAGGCGATCGAGCTGTCGGCGCACATCGCCGCGCGCGAGGCCGCCGCCGCCGGCATTCACTGGACCTTCGCACCGATGGTCGACGTGGCGCGCGATCCGCGCTGGGGCCGCGTGATGGAGGGCGCCGGCGAGGACACCTACCTCGGTTCGAAGATCGCCACCGCGCGCGTGCACGGCTTCCAGGGCAAGCAGCTGGGCGCCACCGATTCCGTGATGGCCACCGCCAAGCACTTCGCCGCCTACGGCGCGGCGGTGGCGGGCCGCGACTACAACGCGGTCGACATGAGCGAGCAGCAGCTGTTCGAAGTCTACCTGCCGCCGTTCAAGGCCGCCGCCGACGCCGGCGCCGCGACCTTCATGAACTCCTTCAATACGCTGAACGGCATCCCGGCCACCGGCAACGCCTTCCTGCAACGCGATATCCTGAAGGGCGCCTGGAAGTACAAGGGCTTCGTCGTCAGCGACTGGGGTTCGGTGCGCGAGATGGTGCCGCATGGTTATGCCGCCGACCTGGCCGACGCCGCCGTCAAGGCGATCAACGCCGGCAGCGATATGGACATGGAGGGCTACGCCTATAGCAAGCACCTGGAGGAAGCGGTCAAATCCGGCAAGGTGAAGATGGCGACGCTGGACGACGCCGTGCGCCGCATCCTGTACAAGAAATTCGAGCTCGGCCTGTTCGACGATCCCTACCGCTACGCCGACGCCGCGCGCGAGAAGGCGGTGCTGAACGATCCGTCGCACCGCGCCGCCGCGCTGGATGTGGCGCAGAAGTCGATGGTGCTGCTGAAGAACGAGAACAAGCTGCTGCCGTTGTCGCGCGAAGCGAAGCGCATCGCCGTCATCGGCCCGCTGGCCGACGCGCAGCGCGATCTGGAAGGCGGCTGGGTGGTGCAGGGCGACCGCGCCAAGGTGGTCAGCATCCTGGAAGGCATCCGCAGCCACGCCGGCAAGGCGGAGGTCAGCTACGCGCAGGCCTGCGCCAGTCCATGCGCGAGCAGCGAAGGCTTCGCCGACGCGGTGGCCGCTGCGGCGAAAGCGGACGTCATCGTGCTGGCTGTCGGCGAGACCTGGGACTTGAGCGGCGAAGCCAAGTCGCGCACCGATATCTCGCTGCCGGGCAGGCAGGAGGAATTGTTCGCCGCGCTGAAGGCGACCGGCAAGCCGGTGGCGGTGGTGATGCTGGCCGGCCGTCCGCTGGTGTTCAACACCATCGCCGACCGCGCCGACGCGATCCTGTACGCGTGGTTCCCAGGCAGCGAAGGCGGCAACGCCGTCGCCAATGTGCTGTTCGGCGAATACAATCCGTCGGGCAAACTGCCGATCACCTTCCCGCGCAGCGTCGGCCAGATTCCGATCTCGTACGCGCAGTACAACACCGGCCGTCCGGTCACCGACGAGAAGAACGTCGTCTACAAATCGGCCTACATCGATTCGGTCAACACGCCGCGCTATGCCTTCGGCCACGGCTTGAGCTATACCGACTTCAAATACTCCGGCATCACCCTCAACGGCGACCAGCTGTCCTTCGACATCGCCAACACCGGCAAGGTCGCGGGCACCGAGATCGTCCAGCTCTACCTGCGCGACATGGTGTCGTCGGTGGTGCGGCCGCTGAAGGAGCTGAAGGGCTTCCAGAAGATCGCGCTGAAACCGGGCGAACAGCGCCGCGTCAGCTTCACCGTGGACCGCGAGCTGCTGTCGTTCTTCAACAGCAAATTGAAGTGGGGCGCGGAGGCCGGCGAATTCAAGCTGATGGTCGGCAGCGCTTCGGATGACATCCGCCTTGAAACCACGTACACACTCAAATAAGCACATCATGAACCAAGCCACTACAACGCCACTCGTCACCGCCATGCGCGTCATTCCCGTCGCGGGACGGGACAGCATGCTGCTCAACCTGAGCGGCGCGCACGCGCCTTACTTCACCCGTAACCTGCTGATCCTGACCGACAGCGCCGGCAACCAGGGCGTGGGCGAAGTGCCCGGCGGCGAAGCGATCCGCAAGACACTGGAGGATGCCGAATCGCTGATCGTCGGCCAGCCGGTCGGCCAGTACAACGCGGTGCTGAACAAGGTGCGCGCCGCCTTCGCCGACCGCGATAGCGGCGGGCGTGGCCTGCAAACCTTCGACCTGCGCATCGCGATCCACGCTGTTACCGCTATCGAGTGCGCGCTGCTGGATTTGCTGGGCCAGTATCTCGGCGTGCCGCTGGCGGCACTGCTGGGCGACGGCCAGCAACGCGCGCAGGTGCCGATGCTGGGCTACCTGTTCTTCATCGGCGACCGCAACGTCACCGACCTGCCTTACGACAGCGATCCGGAAGGCGCCGATGCGTGGGCGCGCCTGCGTCACGAAAAGGCGATGGACGCCAAGGGCGTGGTCGCGCTGGCCGAGGCGGCGTATGAGCGCTACGGCTTCAAGGACTTCAAGCTGAAGGGCGGCGTGCTGCGCGGCGAAGAGGAAATCGAAGCCGTCACCGCGCTGGCCGAACGCTTCCCGGACGCGCGCGTGACGCTCGATCCGAACGGCGGCTGGCTGCTGAAGGATGCGATTCGTCTGTGCCGCGACAAGGGCGACGTGCTGGCGTATGCCGAAGATCCATGCGGCGCGGAGAACGGCTACTCGGGCCGCGAGGTGATGGCGGAGTTCCGCCGTGCCACCGGCCTGCCGACCGCCACCAATATGGTCGCCACCGACTGGCGCGAACTGGGTCACGCGATCCAGCTGCAATCGGTGGATATTCCGCTGGCCGATCCGCACTTCTGGACCATGCAGGGATCGGTGCGCGTGGCGCAGTTGTGCCATGAGTGGGGACTGACCTGGGGCTCGCATTCGAACAACCACTTCGACGTATCGCTGGCGATGTTCACCCACGTCGCCGCCGCCGCGCCGGGCAAGATCACCGCGATCGATACGCACTGGATCTGGCAGGACGGTCAGCGTCTGACCAAGGAGCCGTTGCAGATCGTCGGCGGTTTGGTGGACGTGCCGACCCGTCCGGGCCTGGGCGTGGAGCTGGACATGGTCGAAGTCGAGGCGGCGCACCAGCGCTACCTGGGCATGGGCCTCGGCGCGCGCAATGACGCGATGGCGATGCAGTTCCTGATCCCGGGCTGGAGCTTCGACGCCAAGCGTCCTTGCCTCGTGCGTTAAGAAGTCAGGCCTGGTCGAGCGCGCGCTGCATCTCGGCGGTTTCCTCGACCAGCCAGGCGCGGAAGCGCTTCACCTTGCTCATTTCCTCCTTGCCGCGCGCGACCATCAGCCGGTAGCCGCGCGGGTAGGGCGCGCTGCGGCACTTCAGCTGCAGCAGCGCGCCGCTGCGTATATCCTCGTAGGCGACCGCATACGAGATCAGGCTCACGCCCTGTCCCGCGATCGCCGCCTGCGCCAGCACCGCGAAGTTGGTGTAGCTGCGCGACAGGTCGTAATTCCCCTTCAATACACCGTTCTCCTTCAGCAGCTTGATCCAGTCGTCGCTGGCGTTGTCGAACAGCAGAGGAAAGCGTTGCAGGTCCGCCAGCGTCAACTCGGTCTGGCCGGGCGCCAGCAACGCCGGGCTGTAGACCGCGACCAGCCGGTCGCGAAACAGCACGCCGCCCTCGCCGTTGTCGACGTTATAGAAGCGCAGCGCCACATCGACGCTGCCATCCTCCATGCTCATGATCTTGTCGCTGGAATCGATGCGGATATCGAGTTCCGGATACAGCTTGGTGAAGCGGCTGATGCGCGGCACCAGCCACTTGATCGCCAGCGAATGCGTGGTCGAGATGCGCAGGGTTTTTTCCTCGTCGCCGCCTTGCAGCGCCGCGACCTTGGTGCGCAGGTCGAGCAGCATGCGGTTGACGGTCACCGCCAGTTCCTGGCCCTTGTCGGTCAGCGCGATATGGCGCGGATGGCGCACGAACAGCTCGAAGCCGAGCGCCTCCTCCAGCTGCTTGACCTGAAGGCTGACCGCCGCCGGCGTCTTGTGCAGCTCCTGCGCGGCCTGTTTGAAACTGCCCCAGCGCGCCGCGCAATCGAAGTCGACCAGGCCGGAAAGGGAACGTAGCGGTTTGTCCATGGCTAAGATTTTCTTATTCATCGAGCGAAAATAACTCGTTTGATAACAATTCGAGTCAGGCGGAGAATATACCCCATGCACTGGTAAAACGCCATGCGCAAGCTTTTTTGACGGAGGTCGCCATGTCCCACCCCACCATACCTGTACCTAAAGAAACTTGCCCTCGCGACAGCGCGGCGCAAGCGAAGGCGCCGCTGGCGCCGAAATTTTCAGCGGAGTTGATGAAGATGCTGGCGCATCTGGTGATGCTGCGCTGAGGGGCGCTGAGGGCGCTTAGTGCGGCGCGGTCGCGCGTTCGAGGTCGGCGAGCCAGATCATCGCGGCTTCGCGCGAGTTGCCGCACATGTCGGCGGCCGGTTGCAGGCCGCCGCAGAAGGCCGGCCGTTCGGGGCGGCCGAACACCTTGCAGCGGTTGTCGTCCGCCAGCTGGACGCAGCGTACCCCGGCCGGCTTACCGTTCGGCATACCGGGAATGGGGCTGGTGATGGAGGGGGCCGTGCAGCAGGCGCCGCAGCCCGGGCGGCACTGTATCGCGGCAGTGTTGGTATTCATAGGGCCGATATTTTACCCGGCTTTGCCGGCGGCCATCCATTTCGCGACTTCCTGCGCGACCCAGGCGCCGTCGTCCAGCGGCAGGTCGTGGCCCGCCGTCGGATGGATCCGGTGCGCGGCCTGCCATGCGCGGGCGAGGTTGGCGGAGCAGCGCTGGTCGACCAGTTGGTCGCCGGCGCTCGACAACACCAGCATCGGCACGGCCGGCCGCGCCGGCGGCGCGCGGAAGCGGGCGGCGGACAGCAGCTGGCGCAGCGCGTTCTGACGCGTGACCGGATATTCGCGCTGGTAGCCGATCCAGCGCTGCAGCAGCCCGGCGCGTTCGGTGGCGTCGCTTTCGCGGCTGGTCAGGCGCAGAATCAGGCGTTCCTGGTGTTCCAGGCCGCCTTTGAGCAGCAACTTCAGTATGGACGGATAGTTCTGCCAGCGCAGCCGCTGGTGGAAACGGCTGTACGGCCGCATGCTGGTGTTGATCAGCACACAGCGCGCCACTTCATCCGGATAGCGGCTGGCCCATTCCACCGCGACCATGCCGCCCAGCGACAGCGCCAGCAGCGAATAGGGCGCCGCCACGCCGCGCGCTTGCAGATCGCGGCGGCAGAACTCCACCATCTCCGCGACGCTGGTCGGACTGTGCATGGCGTGGCGCTCGCCGTTGCCGGGCAGGTCGGGCGTGACGATGTCGGCATCCGGCAGTGCGCGCGACAGCTCGCCGGGGAAGCGTCCCCAATGGCGCTGTTCGCGCATCAAGCCGCGCAGCAGGATCCAGGTGCTCATGCGTCGTACCACTGACGCAGCGCGCGGCGATGCTGCACCTTGCGCGCCAGCCCTTCGGGCATCCAGCGCCCGTGGCTATTCGCCGCGCGCATCAGGAAGTCGAACAGGATCAGGTGCCGCCGCAGCACCCGTTGCAGGCGGTGCTTGGCGGTCGGGTTGAACATCGCGATGCGGTCGAAGATCTGGCGCGGGTTCTTCTTCACCCACAGCCACGAGCCCATCTCCAGCGTCAACGGCAGGAACACGCGGTCGTTGTAGCTGGTGCCGTTCAAGTACAGGTAGTCCCACAGGTCGCCGTGCGTGCGGTATTGGCGGCTCTGCGGTTCGAAGACGTAATTGTGGTTCGGGTAGCTCTGGCTGAACAGCTCTTCCAGCGCGCCGATGTCGGCCAGGTGCGGGATCGGCGCGGCGGTGTGCGCATGCGGGAACCAGACGCGGTCGCGCAGGCCGAAGCCGGAGTGGCAGTCGAGCGCCATGCTGAATTGGCGCGTCAGCAGTTCGCGTTCGACCAGGCCGCAGACGGCGCGGCTTTCCGGTTCCATCGGCGCGCCCTCGGCGCCGCGATACCACGGCAGGTGATGGCTGTAGCGCTGGCCGCCCAGCATGAAGGGCACTTTCTCGACGGCGCTCAGCGGCGCGTTGCGCATCAGGTCCACGCCTTGCGGATTGCAGCGCGTGGCTTGCCACATGCCGCCCGGGTTCACCAGCGGCATGAACACCAGCCGCATCGATTCCAGTTGCTGGTGCAGCGTGCTGTCCCAGCGCAGCCGCGCCATCAGGCTTTCCAGGAACGACAGCACCACCTGGGTGCCGATGCGTTCCAGTCCGTGGATGCCGCCGAAGAAGCCGAGCGCCGGCACGTCGGGACTTGGATTGCCGAGCGCGATGGAGTAGACCGGGAACTGGCGGCCGTCCATGGCCACCGTGCAGGAAGTCTCGACTTCCAGATGCCGCCCGCCTTCGTCGATCAGACGTTTCAGGGTGATCAGTTCGGGCAGGTTCTTTTCGGGCATAGGGTGCGGGACGAAAGATATGACCGACAGTGTAGCCGAATCTACAGGCAAACCTCCACGTAGTTGACGGATGGTTCCAGGCCGGCGCGGATTTTGGTGACGGCCTTGCCGTCTTCCTCGATCACGAAGGCGGCGTTGGGCTGCGCGCCGCGCACGCTGAGGTAGTGGCCTTCGGGCAGATACTTGTGCGGCGAGACTTGCAGCGACGGCGCTTTCTGCCGCGCCTGGGCCAGCGTGTCGCCGACGGCGATGCCGGTGTCGTTGGGCGTGCCGGTGTCGGCGTCGGCGCGGGTGATCACGCCTTTCTCGACCATGAAGCGGGCGCCGGGCAGCGACTTGAATCGCACCGAGCTGCAGGCGGGATCGTTCTCGCCGAGTTGCTGGGCTTTTTCGCCCAGCGCGGTCTCGGTCGCGGCCAGCGTGTCGCCGAAGTGCAGCTTGCCGTAGCCTTGGGTCGACAGCGTCGGCGCGGTGCTGGCCGGTGCGGCGGCGGCCGGCGTCTCGGCGGACGCCGCAACCGGGGTCGCCGGCGTTTTGCCGGCGCCGGACGGCGTCTCGGACGGTGCGCGCGAGCACGCGGCGAGCGCCGCCGCGATCATGAGCGCGCAGGCGATGCGGCGCGGGCTGGATGTCAGGTGATCGGTCATCGATGCTCCATGCGGTTGAAAAGCCGCACCGTAGCACAGGCGCTATTGCGGTGTCGCCAGCTCCAGCAGGGTCTCGCGGAAGGTGGACACCAGCGGCCGCAGGTTGATGCGATGCCAGGCCGCCCACAACGGCGTGCGATAGGTGAACCACGGCAGCTCGCGCAGCACCACGCCCGGCGGCGCCTGATGCCGCAAGCCTTGCTGCACCATCGCCACGCCGAGGCCCGCCGCCACCAGGCCGAGCGCGGTGATCGGCTCGCTGGCCTCCATCTGGATCTTCGGCGTGAAGCCGGCGCGCGCGCAGGCGGCCATGAAATTATCGTGCGCAAGACCAGTCTCCTGGTGGCGCACCGCGATCCAGTCCTGCCCCGACAGATCGGCGGGCGTGATCTCTTCCAGCGCGCACAGCGGATGCGCCTCCGGCAGCGCCAGTATCAATGGATCGCTGAGCACCCGCGCCGCCTCCAGATCGGGATCGTCGGCCGGCGGCGGTTCGCACACCAGCGCGATATCCAGGCTGCGCTGGCGCAGGCCCTCCAGCTGCTCCGACGTGTGCAGGCTGTAAAGCGCCACATGCACCGCCGGCCGCGCGGCGCGCAGCGTGCGCAGGCCGGCCGGCAGCACCCCGGCGTGCATCGCATGTTCGACGTAGCCGACGCACAGGCCGCCGTCGTCGCCGCGTCCCAAGCGCTTGGCCATCGCCTCCAGCCGCTTGGCGTGCATCAGGAAGGCCTGGGTCTCGGCGAGGAAGGTACGGCCGTCGCGCGTCAGGCGGATGCGCTGCTGGCTGCGTTCAAACAGCGTGAGTCCCAGCTTTTCCTCCAGCTGGGCGATCTGCCGGCTCAGTGGCGATTGCGAGATGTGCAGCCGCTCGGCGGCGCGCCCCACGTGCTCCTCCTCGGCCACGGCGACGAAGTATTGAAGTTGGCGGATATCCAGCATGTCAGACTCAAAAGGACTTAAGATGTGCAAATTATGTCTTGGACAGTCTTATCGCGTCAATCTAAACTTGCTTCACTTTCTTCATCACTTAAAGGAATCAAGATGAGTATCCGTCAAAAACTGCAAGGCAAACTGGGTTTCGGCACCGCGCCGCTGGGTAATATGTTCCGCGACATTCCGGAGGCCGAAGCGCTGGCCACCGTGGATGCGGCGTGGGACCAAGGCATCCGCTTCTTCGACACCGCCCCGTTCTACGGCGCCGGCCTGGCCGAGATCCGCCTCGGCGAAGCGCTGGCCCGCCGCAAGCGCGACGAGTATGTGTTGGCCACCAAGGTCGGCCGCGTGATTCTCGACGAGCTGGAAGACCCGTCGGCGCGCGATCTGGGCGAAAAAGGCGGCGTGTTCGAATTCGGCCGCAAGAACAAGATCGTCAACGACTACAGCGCCGACGCCACGCTGCGTTCGATCGAGGACAGCCTGAAACGCCTGAAGACCGATCGCCTGGACATCGTCTGGGTGCACGACGTGGCGCAGGATTTCTACGGCGATGAATGGCTGGCGCGTTTCGAATCCGCCCGCACCGGCGCCTTCCGCGTGCTGGACCGCCTGCGCGACGAAGGCGTGATCCTCGGCTGGGGCCTGGGCGTGAACCGCGTCGAGCCGGTGGAACTGCTGCTGGAGCTGGACGCGCCTAAGCCCGACGCCATGCTGCTGGCCGGCCGCTATACGTTGCTCGACCACGAACGCGCCTTGCAACGCCTGATGCCGACCGCCGCCAGGCAGAATGTCGACATCGTCGTCGGTGGCCCATATAGCTCGGGCATCCTGGCCGGCGGCGCGCACTTCGAATATCAGAAGGCATCGCCGGAGATCGTCGCCAAGGTGGAGCGCATCAAGGCCATCGCCCAGCGTCACAACATCAGCGTCAAGGCGGCCGCGTTGCAGTTCTCGCTGGCCAATCCGGCGGTGGCGTCGGTGATTCCAGGCGCCAGCCGTCCGGAACGCATCCTGGAAGATCACGCCGCGCTGAACGAGACCATTCCCGCCGCCTTCTGGCAGGAGATGCGCGAACAGAAACTGGTGGCGCCCGATGCGCCGCTGCCTATCGACGCCAAAAAGGAGTAAGTCATGGCCAGCACCATTGCAAGCATCACGATTCCCGTTTCGGCGGCGCGGGTGTGGCAACTGATCGGCGGCTTCAATTCGCTGCCGGACTGGCTGCCCTACATTCCCTCCAGCGAATTGAGCGAGGGTGGACGCATCCGCACCCTGGCCAATCCCGCCGGCGAGGCGATCGTCGAACGGCTGGAAGCCTTCAACGACAAGGAGCGCTTCTACAGCTACTCGATCCTGAAGGCGCCGTTCCCGGCCAAGGATTACCTGGCGACGCTGCGCGTCAAGCCGGACGGCGAGGACGCTGCCGTGGTTGAATGGTCCGGCAGCTTCACGCCGGTCGGCGTCGGCGACGCGGAAGTGGTCCAGCTGTTCCATGGTATTTACGCCGATGGTTTGCAGGCGCTGAAGGAGACGGCGATGGCGGAGTCTGCGTGAGGCTAGCCTAAGCCAGTCCCTGTCCCACCAGCGCTATCTGCTCCCGCAGCCAGCGCTGGGCCGGATGACCGTCATTGCGCCGGTGCCAATGCAGTACGAACAGCACCGGCGCAAGGTCGATCTCCGGCGGCAGCGGCATCACCGCCAGCGCGCCGCGCATGCCGCTGGCGCGCACCGCTCCCTGCATCATCGTCGCCAGCAGCTCGCTGTGCGCGACCACGCCCGGCGCGGCATACATCTGCGGCAAAGCGATGGCGATCTCGCGCTTGCGGCCCAGGTGCGCAAGCTTGATGTCGACCAGTCCGACGCCGTCGCCCTCGGGCGACACCAGCAAATGCTGGCACGATAAAAATCGCTCCAGCGTCATTTTCTTTTGCGCCAGCGGATGCGCCTTGCGCGCCACGCAGACAAAGTGTTCCTCGAACAGCGGCATGGTCGGGATACGCGGCGTGACGCCGCCGGGAACGCCCACCGCCACATCGACCTCTCCGGCATCGAGCAGCGACACCGCATCCTCGCGGGCGATGAACGATCTGACCTTCAGCGTCACGCCCGGCGCCTGTTTCGCCAATCGTGCCAGTAACTGCGGCAGCAGGACGAAGGCCGGATGTTCCGACAGCCCGAGCGTGAAGCGCACCGTCGAGCGGGCCGGATCGAAATCCTGCGTGAAGTCCAGCGTGCGCTGGATGCTGGCCAGGGCCTTGGCCAGCGGCGCCGCCAGTTCCAGCGCGCGCGGGGTCGGCTGCAGGCCGGCGGCGCTGCGCACGAACAACTCGTCCTTCAGCAGCAGGCGCAGACGCGCCAGCGCCGCGCTCATCGCGGGCTGGGTGCGGCCGATGCGCACCCCGGCGCGCGTCACGTTGCGCTCGCAGATCAAGGCGTCGAAGGCGACCAGCAGGTTGAGGTCTATGCCATGTAAATCCATGGCATGGATAATACTGCATATCCATTATCGATTGGACTTGCGTAGGTGGCGGCCGCTAAAGTGGCTGGGTCATTCACTTACGCAGAAAGCCCTTTATGAACAACGGACTCACCGCCGCCCAGCAACTGGCCATCGAAACCTTGTACCGCGCGTTCAATGAACAGAATCCGGATTTGCTGGACCAGGCACTGGTCGAGGATTGGCAGGACATCCCGCTCGGACCGGGCCAACAGCCCGGCCGGGCTGGCATGAAGCCCATCATCGCCATGTTCGGCGCCGCCTTCCCGGACGTGAAGATCACGGTCCAGGACATTTTCGGCCGCGACGGCAAGGCGGCGGTGCGGGCGCAGATCACCGGCACGCACTTGGGCGAATTCTTCGGCATCGCGCCGACCGGCAAGCCGATCGCGATCGCCATCCACGAATTCCACACGCTGACGGCGGACCGCGTCAGCCATACCTGGCACCTGGAGGACTGGTTCGGCATGCTGAACCAGATCGGCGCCTGGCCACGGGGTCAAGTCTGACATTCGTACACGAGCCCAGCCGTAGCTTTCGCTACGGCTGGGCTCGTGTACGAATGTCAGACTTGACCCCAATTTTATTTGATCACCGCCACCGCGCCGCCGGACGGCGCCAGCTTCAGGGTCAGGCTTTGCGTCGCCGAGACCTTGCTGTCGCCGGCGACCAGGCGGGTGGCGTCGGCGCCGTCCTGCAGCGTGCGCGCGGTGTAGGCGCCCTTGCCGAGGAAGGACAGCGGCACCGTCAGCGTGCGGCCTTCCTCATTGGTCATCGCGCCGATATACCAGGTGTCGCCCTTGCGGCGCGCGGAGACGATGTACTGGCCGATGTCGCCGGCCAGGATCCGGGTCTCGTCCCACGACGTCGGCACGGCCTGCACGAACTCCGCGCCGTCGGCGTTCTTGTACGCCGCCGGCGCGTCGGACACCATCTGGAACGGGCTGTCGTAGACCACGTACATGGCGACCGCCTGGCCGCGCGTGGTCATCACCATCGGCTCGTGGTTGCGCGATTTGAAGCTGGCCGGGCTGACGTTGCGGAACCCGCCCGGCGTGTAGTCCATCGGCCCGAGGATCATGCGGGTGAACGGCAGCGTCACGTTGTGCGTGGCGGTGATGCGCGCGCTCCACTTGTTGTTCTCCGCCCCGAGCACGCCTTCCTGCGTGATGTAGTTCGGCCAGGTGCGGTTCAGGCCATTCGGCGGATAGGCGCCGTGCAGGTCGACCATCAGGTGGTGCGCGGCCGCCTTCTCCAGCACCTTGTGGTACCAGTCGACCATCTCCTGGTCGTTGCGGTTCATGAAGTCGACCTTGACGCCTTTGACGCCCCAGGCTTCGTACTGCGCGAAGGCCGCGTCCATCTGCCGGTCCAGCTGCTGCCACTGTAGCCAGAGCCACACGCCCACGCCTTGCGACTTGGCGTACTGCAGCAGCGCCGGCATGTCCATCTCCGGCTTGCCCTTGGTGACGTCGGCCTGCGCGTTCGGTTCGACATCGCTGCCGACCGACCAGCCTTCGTCGATCAGGATGTCGTCCAGCTTCATCTGCTTCGAGAAGTCGATGAAGGCCTTGTAGGTGGCGGTGTTGACGCCGGCATTCGGCACCTCGACGGCCCAGTCGTTCCACCAGTCCCACGACGTCTTGGACGGCTTGATCCAGCTGGTGTCCTTGATGCGCGACGGCGCGGCCAGGGTCGGGATCAGCGAGGACGCGGTCAGGTCGCCCGGCGCGTCGCCCAGCATCACCACCCGCCACGGCGTCTGGAACCCCTGGCCCTTCATCGGCACGCTGGCGGAGATCGATTTGCGGAAGCGGAAATCGCGGTCGTTGTCGAAGCGCGGCGGCAGCGTCACCATCACGCCCAGGCCGGCGTCGCCGCGTCCGGACAGGAAGAAGCCCGGGTAGTCCTTGACGTCCGACTCGGCGATGGCGAAGGTGGTTTGCCCGCTGCCGGTCTTGCACACCAGCGGCGCCATGTAGTTGTGGAAGTTGCGGATCCTGGACGCCTTGGTCGGGTCGTACTCGGCCTCGAAGCTGGTGTCGAAGCGGCCCATGTTGGCGCCCCAGCAGTCGTAGTCGGCGGCGAAGTTGAACTGGGTGAGTTCGCTCTTGACCTTGATGACGTCGACCCCGGCCTGCTCCGGCACCGTGTAGCGGAAGGCAACGCCGTTGTCGTAGGCGCGCACCAGCAGGTGGAAGTTCAGCGGCTTGCCGGCGGCGGCGAAGGCGAGGTCCGACTGGCGGTAATGATCGGGCGCGCTGCGGGCCTTGCCGACCACGATGTCGTAGCGGTCCTTGACCACGCTCTCGGCGTGGCCGGTCAGCCTGGCGCCGGCGCCGATGCTGGCGCCGTCCAGCTTCAGGCCAAGCGGCGACGCTTCGATGATGGTCGTGCCGTCGCGGCTGACGGCATAGGTCAGCTGTTCGCTGTCGATGCTGACCACGTTGCGGCCGTCGGGCGATGTGACGGCGATGCTGTCGGCCCAGGCGCCGGATGCGGCCAGGGTGGTGGTCAGGGCGAGCAGGGCGGCGGCGCGGACGGGATCGGTCATGGGGGTCTCCATTTTTATAGTGGCCCATTTTCGGATCATCGCGCCGGCTCTGCAATTGCGAAAATCACCAAGGTAAGCATGTAATTCACTACTGAAATATATATCGCATACGATGCAATCGAATGCGCTTGACATCCTCAGCGAGGTCGCTATACTAGACACATCGGATGCGAACAAGTCGCATGAGATGTAAATAAACCGCAATCTAAGGAAGCGAAATCATGAGCAACATCACCCAAGTCCTCCTCACCGGCAAAACCCGCACCACCGGCGCCGACTCGGCCATCTTCTCCGGCAACCACGAGGGCAAGCTGAATATCGCGCTGAGCGCGCCGGGCAACGCCAGCGCCCGTTCGTATGTGTTCGAAGCGGTCGAGGCCCATCCCACCGCCGAGCAGCTGTTCGCCGGCGCCTGGTCGGCCTGCTACAGCGGCGCCGTCGGCATCGTCGCCAAGCAGATGAACGTCACGCTGCCGGCCGACACCGCCGTCGAAATCGAAGTAGACTTGGGAGTGGGTGGCGGCGCGTACTTCATTCAAGCCCGTCTGAATCTGATCGTGCCCGGAATCGCCCCTGACGTCGCCACCGCGATCGCCCACGGTGCCGATGCGATGTGCCCTTACTCCAAGGCCACCAAAGGCAATATCGACGTGGTGTTGAGCGTCGTAACCAACTAATTAAACTCGCATGCGATGAAAGCGCATGCGAATTCAAACTCTATTCAAAGGAAACCATCATGAGCAAAATCCAACAAGTACTCGCCACCGGCAAAACCCGCACCACCGGTGCCGACTCGGCCATCTTCTCCGGCAACCACGAAGGCCTGCTGAACCTGAAGCTGAGCACGCCGGGCAACAGCGCCGGCCGCGACTATGCGTTCGAATCCGTCGACGCCCACCCGACCGCCGAGCAGCTGTTCGCCGGCGCCTGGTCGGCCTGCTACAGCGCCGCCGTCGGCATCGTCGCCAAGCAGATGAAGGTGACGCTGCCGGCCGACACCGCCGTCGAAATCGAAGTCGACCTGGGTATGGGCGGCAACGCCTACTTCATCCAGGCGCGGCTGAACCTGATCGTGCCCGGCGTCGACCGTGAAGTCGCCACCGCGATCGCCCATGGCGCCGATGCGATGTGCCCTTACTCCAAGGCCACCAAAGGCAATATCGACGTGGCGCTGAACGTCGTCACCGCCTGATGTTGGCTGCGGCCGGTTGTTCAACGCCGGCCGCTTTCCCTCCTTTGCATTTGTTCTATACTTGGTAGACTATTACCAGGTACGAGTCGATGAGCGATTCCATGGGCAAGCGTGGGGAAGCACCGGTCATCGCCGAAGACCGGGAATATTCCTTTGACGGTTTTCACTTCATTCCCGGTCAACAGCTGCTGCTGCGCGAAGGCAAACCGCTGCGGCTGGGCGGGCGCACGCTGGACATCCTTGCCATGCTGCTGGAGCGCAGCGGCGAGGTGGTCACCAAGCAGGAACTGATCGCCGGCGTCTGGCCCGCGCTCGTGGTCGAGGAAAGCAATCTCAAGGTCCACGTCGCGGCGCTGCGCCGCGCGCTGGGCGAGGGCGGGCGCGAAGCGCGCTACATCGCCACCTTCAGCGGTCGCGGCTACCGCTTCGTCGCGCCGGTCAGCGTCACCCGCATCGCGGCGCCGTCGGAGGGACCGGCGCCGCCGCCGTCGCCGCGCATGAGCAACCTGCCCGCGCCCGCGACCCGCGCCATCGGCCGTGGCGAGGCGATCGAGATCCTGCTGCGCGCGATAAACCAGCACCGGCTGGTCAGCATCGTCGGTCCCGGCGGCATCGGCAAGTCCACCGTGATGCTGCCGGTGGCCGAAGCTTACATCAGCCGCAACGGCATCGAAGCCTGCTTCGTGGATCTGAGCACGCTGTCCGATGGGCAGTTCGTGATCGGCGCCATCACCTCGGCCCTTGGGCTGGAAATCAATTCCCACGACGGACTGCAATCATTGATCGCCAAACTGCAGCCGCGGCACCTGTTGCTGGTGCTGGACAGCTGCGAGCATGTGATCGACGAGGTGGCCGTCCTGATCGGCCGCATCATCGAAGGCGCGGCGGGCGTGCAGGTGCTGGTCACCAGCCGCGAGCCGCTGCGCTCGGCGGGCGAGTATGTGCATCGGCTGGTGTCGCTGGCGTTTCCCATCGGTGCCCACATCAGCGCGGCCAACGCGCTGCAATACCCGGCGGTGCAGTTGTTCGTGCAGCGCGCGTCGGAGGCGCAGGACAGCTATCAGCTCACCGACGCCGATGCGCCGGCCGTGGTGGAGATCTGCTGCCGCCTGGATGGCATTCCGCTCGCGATCGAATTGGCCGCGACCCGCGTCGACGCCTTTGGCGCGCGCGAACTGGCGGCGCAGCTGGACGAGCGTTTCCGTTTGCTGAAGCGCGGCCTGCGCACGGCGTCCGCGCGGCATCGCACGCTGGAACAGGCGCTGGACTGGAGCTATGACTATTTGCCGCCGGTGGAGCAGAAGTTGTTGTGCTCCTTTTCCGTCTTCGCCGGCGCGTTCACGCTGGACGCGGCGGTGGGCGTTGTCGCCGAAGCGGGCACCGATGCGGCGGCCGTGGTCGAAGGCATCGCCAACCTAGTGGACAAGTCGCTGCTGTCGGCGGACGTCAGCGGCCCTTACGTCAGTTACCGCCTGCTCGACACGACCAAGGCCTACGCCCAGGAGAAACTGGAAGCACGCGGCGAGATGGATGCCATGCGCCGCCGCCATCTCGAACATCACCGCACGGTATTGGAGCTTGGGACCGCCGAATGGAAAGCCCGCTCGGGCATTGATTGGCTGTCCTGCGACGGCAGTTGTCTGGACGATGTCCGCTCGGCGCTGGCGTGGGCGTTCTCGCCCGCCGGCGACGCCACGCTGGGCATCGCGCTGACGGTCGCCGCGATTCCGCTGTGGATGGAGCAATCGCTGTTGGAGGAGGCACGCCAGTGCATCGAGCGCGCTTTGAGCGGCGCCGGCCCTGGCGAAGGCCCCACGCCCCGTGAGGAAATGAAGCTGCGCGCCGCGCTGGGTGCCGCCACGCTCTACGCCAGCGGTCCGCTGCCCGCGACCAACGCCGCCTGGACGCGCGTGCTGGAACTGGCGGAGCAGCAGCAGGACAGCGAATACCAGCTGATGGCGCTGTGGGGCCTGGCCACTTATCGCAGCTACCTGGGCGAGTTCCAGACGGTGCACGAACTGTCCGAGCGCTTCGGCGCGCTGGCCACGCAAACCAGCGACCACATGGCGGTGATCGGCATGGAGCGCCTGATCGGCACCGCGCTGCATTTCTCGGGACACCAAAGCTCGGCGCGGCAATGTCTGGAGGACATGCTGAGCCACTATGTGTCGGATGCCCGTCGTTCCAGCATGGCGCGCTTCCAGCTCGACCAACGCTCCGCCGCGCTGGGCATGCTGGCGAACGCGCTGTGGCTGGAAGGCTATGCGGACCAGGCGATACAGACCGTGCGCACCGCATTGCAGGAAGCGCGCGAGGTCGGGCATACGGCGTCGCTGATGAACGCCATCGCCACCGCCGGCTTCCCCATCATGATCTTCGTCGGCGACGACGCCGGCGCGCAAAGCCTGACCGACGAGCTGTCGCAGCTGCTGACGACCCACACGCTGCCGCTGTGGGCGACCCTGGCGCGCTGCATGCACGGGACGCTCAAAGTGCGGCGCGGCGACGTCGAAGCCATCCCGCAGTTGCACGAGGCGGTCGATAAATTACAGGCCGGCGGCTATCGTCTGCGCCTGACCTGCCACAGCGGCGGGCTGGCGGCCGCGCTGGGCACCCAGGGCCGGCGGCGCGAAGGCTTGCGGCTGATACGCGGCGCGCTGGCCTTGTGCGCGTCCGGCGAGGAGCGCTGGTGCGTGCCGGAGCTGTTGCGCATCAAGGGCGAGCTGCTGGAAGCGGACAACACCGACGCCGCGATCGAAGCCTATCATCAGGCGCTGCAAGTGGCGCAGCAACAGAACGCGTTGGCGTGGGAACTGCGCATCGCGATCAACCTGGCGGAGTTGAAGATACGCCGGGGCGAGGAGGAGGAAGGCCTGCGCTTCCTGGCCTCCGTGCATGACCGGTTCAGCGAAGGCTTCGGCACCGCCGATCTGCTGAAGGCCAGAACGCTGCTGGCCCGGGCCCTGTAGCGCAAATCAGCTATTGCGCCACTCGCGCTCCAGGAAGTACGCGGCATCCTTCAAGGCCTGCATCCCTTCTGGCGGCACGGCGGCGAACATGTGCCACACATGAGACATGTCCGGCCACACGTCCAGCGACACGCGCACGCGGTTTTCGGCAAGATGCACCGCCAGCCGCATCGCATCGCTCAGCATCACTTCGCGTTCGCCGATGTGGATCAGGATCGGCGGCAGGCCGCGCACGTCGGCGAACACCGGCGAGGCGTCCGGGTCGTTTTTCAACGCCTCGTTGAGGAAGGCCTTGGCCAGCAGGTTCAGGCCTTCCAGCGTCACGGTGGGATCGACGCCGTCGCGGGTCAGCATCGAGGAGCCGGTGTGTTCCAGGTTGGTCCATGGCGACAGCGCGACGCCAGCCACCGGCAGCGGCAGGCCGGCGTCGCGCGCCGCCACCATCACCGTCACCACCATCGCGCCGCCGGCGGAATCGCCGGAGAAGGCGATGCGCTCGGCCGGATAGCCCTGGTCCAGCAGCCATTGGTAGGACGCCAGGCTATCGTCGATGGCGGCGGGGAAGGGGTGTTCGGGCGCCAGGCGGTAATCCGGCATGTAGACCTTGGCGCGCAGTAGCTTCGCATAATGCCCGGCCAGGCCGTGATAGCCGGCCGGGCTGCCGACGACGTAGCCGCCGCCGTGCAGATACAACAGGATGCGGCCGTCCTGCACCACCTCCGGCGCCACCACCGTGGCGGGGATGCCGCCCATGTCGATTTCCTCGATGGTCACGCCGTCGGGCGTTGGATGGACGGCGAGCGCCTTCAGATAATTTTGCCGCGCCTCGGGCCACGACCCGGGCTCGCCGCGCACCAGCGGACCGAAGGCGATCGGCGCGTTATTCCAGCCTTCGATATGTTGTTGCACTATTGGGGAGTAAGACATGATGGGTTCCTTTAACTGACGACGATTGATCACTTCAGGTTAGCAGCGGGAAGCCGCCACCCGAAGTTAAGCGTAGTTAAATGAAGTTGGAACCGGTTTGCCCGCCCAGGCTATTTGACCAGAACCGCATAGTTGTTATAGCTCGTCGATCCGGTGTTCCCCAGCGTCACCTGGGAGTTCGCCGCGTACGACTTCTGGTAAATGCTGAATGGCCGTGTCGTTCCCGCTTCGTTGTCGATCAACTTGTCCGGGGTCGCGGTCCAGGTGGAGAGCCACGAAGGGACGGTGGTGATCCGGTCGTCGATCGCGACATAGACGGTGCTGTTGCGGGTGACGGTGAAGCCAAGCAGCGTGGCGCCGGTGTAGTTCTTGGACCCATTCGCGGTGCGGATCCAGTCCGCGCCGGCATAAGCCGTCGGGAGCGCATTGACGCTGACCGTCCGATCCCCGTAAAGGGTATCTCCGGGCTGGATATTGCTCAGGACCGACCAGCTGGCGGCGTTGGCGGTATCGCCGACGACCATGTTGGCGACGACCGGCTTCACCATCACCGCATAGTTGTTGTAGCTGGTCGAGCCGCTGGCGCCCAGGCTGACCAGCGCGTTGGCGGCGAATTCCTTCTTGTAGATCGTGTAGTTGCGGGCCACGCTGCCCTCGGTTTCGACCAGCTTGTCGGTGGTGGCGGTCCAAGCCGCGAGCCAGCCCGGCTTGGTAACGATGCGGTCGTCGGAGGCGACATACACCGTCGCATTCCGCGTCACGGTGAAGCTCACCAGCGTGGCGCCGGTGTACGCCTTCGAATCGTTGGCGGCGCGGATCCAGTCGGCGCCGAGATACAGCGCCGGCAGGGTGGTGATGGTCAAGGTCCGGTCGCCATACAACGTATTGCCGACTTGCAGATTGCGCCTGATCGACCAATCGGCGGCGTTGGCGGTATCGCCGACCGTCATGTTGATGAGGTCCGGCTGGGCCACGTAGACGCCGATGTCGGTGCTGGCGCCCAGCACGCTTTTTCCTTCCAGATCCGTCATCGGCGCGACCGCGATATTGGTGGACGGATGGGAGGAGATCACCTTGCCGGCGCCGATCAGCGGAGAGCTGGTCTTCAACTTCAGCCCATTCAGATTGACGCCGTTGCCGGCGCCGCCGAGGACCGCCAGCACATTCATGAATTGCGGGTCGCCGACGATGGCATGGATGTCTTCGGCGGGGACGGCGGCGACACCGAAATAGCTGTTGCTGTCGTAGGTGACGCTGGTGCCGTCGGCCACCGTGGAGGTCGCGTTCGGGCTGTAGAAAATATTATTGTAGAAGTACTCGAAGTTGTTCGAGTCGGCCAGGTAGGCGCTGCCGCCGGACGAGTTGACGAAGGTCGCGGCCTGCGATCCCGAGTTGTAGAACACATTGTTGTAGATGTAGTTGTTGCCCTTGTCGCCGTGGATATTCATATAGCGTTTGCCGGGCGCGCTGTCCTTGATCACGTTGTAGCGATACACCGAGCTGCCGTAGATGAAACCGCACAGCAGTATCCCGTCGCCGTTATCGTGCAGGTAGTTGTACTGCACCAGCGCGTTGGTGGTCGCCTTGTCGGTATCGATCGCGTTCGAGTCCGATCCGGTCGGCTTTTGCTTGGCGCCATACACTTCGTTCCATTCGACGGTGATGTTGTCGGTGAAGTACAGCTCAATGCCGCTGGTGCCGGCGCCGCTCGACACATTGTGCCGCACCACCGAGTCCTTGCTGCAGGTGAGGTAGATGGTGTCGGCGGCCCAGTCGCTGCCGTTGTGATCGAGGTAGTTGTTCTGGATGGTGATGTTGGTGTTCGGGTACCAGCCGGTGACGTCGTAATCCGGACTGCTGGCGTCCTGCCGCGCGCCCCATGCCGCCAGCTGCTTGATGATGATGCCGCCGAAGGAGTTGTTGAGCAGGATGTTGTTCTCGATGCTGACGTTGGAGAACCAGGTCGGTTGATATCCCGTCACGCTGACCGGATTGGCCACCACCGGCAAGCCGTTCGCCCCCTTGACGATGATTTCGAACAGGATGCCGGCGGTGCGCTTGGATGGATCCCATCCGGCCGCGCTGACCGACTGCCATTCACCGGCGACATCATGGATGTACAGGTCGTGCAGCTTGAACCCCTGCAGCACCGTCTGCGTGGTGTTGTTGCCGCCGACGATGTGTATGCCGCGCCGGTCGAACAGCTTCGCGCTTTCGGCCGCCGTGCCGGTGTAGCCGTCCGGCTTGCTGCTGATGTCCAGGTCGCGGATCTCGACGTATTGCTGGTTTTCCAGATACAGCGCGTCGGAGGCGTAATGGGTGGTGCCGTCCGTGGCGGTCCAGGGCAGTGCGATATTCTTCGCCGAGAACCTCGGCTTGGCTCCGCTGCCATAGGCGCCGATGACGATCGGCGCGCTGGCGCTGCCGGAGCCGAGCGGATGCAGCGCCACGCTCAGCTCCCAGAATCCGCCGGCTTTGAACAGGATCATGTCGCCTGGGGCGAAGGTGATGGTGTTGACCTTCTGAATGGTCTGCCACGGCGTGGACTGGCTGGTGCCGTTGTTGCTGTCGTTGCCGCTCGGGTCGACGTAATAAATCGTTCCGCTGGTCGCGGCCGGTGTCGACGTGACCACCTTGGCGTTGCTGGCGTCGCTGCGGATGCTTTCGCCAAGTTTCTTCATGACCTCGTCGCCTGGCAGCGCCAGAATATTCGAGGTGCCGGCCAGGCTGGCCGCCAGCGTTGTGGCGCCCATGGTGACCGCCGCCGCTTTGCTCTGGGCCACCGGAGCGTCGGACGAGAGTCCGCTCCCCCCGCAGCCGGCCAGACCCAGACATAACAGCGTCCCAAGCAGGCTTGCACGCCTTAGTCGCGATGCCCGGTTCAAGCCAATTCGATATATATTATTTAAACTATTCACGATGTCTCCTCCGTTGATGGGATTAAAACCTATGGTTCCACTGCTCCTCCTTTTTCCACTTCGCCTGCATTGAATCAGAGCGGCTTGCCGTAATAGGCCGGCGCGCCGTCGAACTTGATCTCGATCCGGTCCAGCACCACGCCGGGGTCGAGCGCGAAAACGCGCAGCGCGTGGGCGCCGGGCTTCAGCGCCGGCAGAGCGACACGTCGTACCGCCGTGTTGGACAGGACATTGGTCTTCCATTCGTCGCTGCGGCCGTGCGTCGCGAAATCGAGCAGCTGCGGCGCGCCGCCATCGAGGCTGTAGGCCATGCGCACCTTGTTGGCGGAGGTCAGCGCGTGGACCGGCAGGCCGACGAAGATGAGTTGCGCGGCGCCGCTGGTGGCGGTCGAGAAGGCATACGACAGCACCGGCGCGGCATCGGCTTGTTCCAGCCCGCGCGACGGCAGATCCAGGTCCGCGCGCATGCTGGCGCCGTAGCTGCCCAGCCCCGGCAACAGGCTCCAGCCTTTGGCCGCGATGCCTTTGGCCGCCGGCAGCGCGACGATGTGCTGCTGCTCGTCGACGCGCTGGTCCGCCGCGCCGCGCGCGAGGGGGATCGATTCTCCCTGGCGCGACATCGGCGCCGGATCCACCAGCGGGGACGCGGTGCGCGCGGTCTGCTCGTAGCCGGGCATCAGCGGCGCCGCGAACACCGGCAGCCGGCGCGGCGCGGCGTCCATCATGCCGGTCCATTTGCCCCGGCCCATGGCGTTGTATTGCGCGGTGTCGCGGTCGATCGCCCGTTGCGCCTCGGCGGCCTGGCTGGCGTACAGCGAGGCGATCGGACGGCCTTCGCGCGCATACTGCGCCGCCAGGTCGAGCTTGAGGATGCGGAGGTTCAGGTTGGCGCTCGATTGCACCGGATAAAGCACCAGCTGGAAGTAAGCCTCCCGCAGATGCGACGGCAGCGCGGCGCCCAGGTCGCGCGCGCGCCGCGCCAGCGCCTCGTAACGCCGCAGGCGGCGTTCCGCCTCTTCGCCGCCGCCGGCGAGATAGGCGCTCTGGCGCACCGGCGTGATCGGTTCCACCTGGCTGAAGCCCATGAACTCAGGACGGCGCTCCCATGCCAGGTCGTAGTAATCGCGCATCACCTCCGCGATCGGCGCCGCATGCGCGGCGCCGAATTGCGTCGCCAGCCAATGCGCCAGATGGTCCTGCGCCGGCCGCCGCAGCTGGGTCGCGTCGAACGCGGCGTCGAGGAAGTATTGGGTCAGGTATTCGATCGGCTTGATGTCGCCGACGTTGACCACCCAGACCTTGCGCGTTCCGGTCGCCACCGCACGTTGCAGCTGGTCGCGCACCAGCTCCGGATGGGTGGTGCCCAACCATAGGTAATCGTGCGGCCGGCCCCAATAGGAGAGGTGGTAGTACAGACCTGTGCCGCCGCCGCGGCGCGCTTCCGCCGGCGTGCTGAGTTGGTGCAGGTAGCCGTAGTTATCATCCGGCCACACCAAGGTGATATCGTCCGGCACCTTCAGGCCGGCCTGGTAAATATCCAGCACTTCCTTGTACAGCGTCAGCGCCTGAGGTATCCGCTCGGCCGGTTTGCCCAGCGCCTTGGACAGCAGGCGGCGCTCGGTGTCGATGACCTCCTGCACCGCGTCGCGCGCCTCGGCGATCGAGCCGGCGCCCTCCATCGCGCTGTCATGCACGCCGCGGATGCCGACCGAGTACAGGTTCTCGTACTGCTTCACTTGTTCGACCCGTTCGGCCCAGTAGTCGACCAGGGCGGCGCGATTGGTGAAGAAATTGAAGTCGCCGCGCCGCTGGTGGTCCCATTCGCGCACGTTGTTGCGCATCATCGGTTCGGCGTGCGAGGTCCCGACCACGATCCCGTACTGTCGGGCGACGGCGGCGTTGCCGGCCATCTGGTAGAACGGCGTGGTGGAGTCGTGCATCGCCGGCCAGATCAGATTGGCTTTCAGGCGCAGCATCAACTCGAAGATGCGCGCATAGGTCGCGGGGCCGATGTCGCCGCTCGGATCATGCCGCGCGGCCCACGGTTGCAGTCCCCAATCCTCATCGTTGAGAAAGATGCCACGGTACTGCACCGTGGGTGCGGCCGAGCGGATGCGCGCGCCGTCGATGGCGACGCCGGGCTGGATCGGCGGTGGGGCATCGGCCCACCACTCCCAGGCCGAGACGCCGATCTCGCGCGTGACATCGATCGCGCCGTAGGCGGTGCCGCGCGCATCCGAGCCGGCGATCAGCACCAGTGTTTTGCCGGCTTTGCCGGGCAGCGCGACGCCGACCCGTTCGTAGCGCTCCCATTGGTCCTGGAGCCAGGCCAGGTCCACGCCCGCTGCTTTGGCGATGCCGGCCATCAGCGCGGAATCATGCCGGCCGAGGACGAAGCAGACCTGGGCGCAGTCGTCGACCTTGTCGACGGCGCTGGAAGGGAGGCCGGTCACGGCGGCGAGGTCGCGGCGTAACAGCGCGGCGGCGATCTGGATCGTCTCCTGCTGTTCGGCCAGCACGGAGGGCGCGCCGTCGCGCGCTAGCAGCGGCAGCGGCGCCGCGAGGGAAGCGCCGCAGGCGGCCAGCAGCGCTGCGGCCAGGGTGGTCTGGATCAGGGGTTTGAGTTTTTTCATGGCGATGGGTCGGTGGTCTCGGTTCAGCGGGCGAGGCTGGGGCGCTTGGGATCATAGCGCCAGCCGGGAACCAGGAAGCGCATCGCCACCGCGTCGTCGCGCGCGCCCTGGCCGACTTGCCGGTACAGCTCATGGGCGCGCTCGATCCGGTCCATGTCGGGTTCGATGCCCAGTCCCGGCCTGTCCGGCACCGCCACCGCGCCGTCGACGATCTGCAACGGCTCGCGCGTCAGGCGTTCGGTCCCCTCCTGCCAGATCCAGTGGGTGTCGATCGCCGTGATGGCGCCGGGAGCGGCGGCGGCGGCGTGGGTGAACATCGCCAACGAGATATCGAAGTGGTTGTTGGAATGCGAGCCCCAGGTCAAGCCCCATTCGTCGCACAACTGGGCCAGCCGCACCGAGCCCTGCATGGTCCAGAAATGCGGATCGGCGAGCGGGATGTCGATCGCGCCCAGGTGATGCGCGTGGCCCATCTGGCGCCAGTCGGTGGCGACCATATTGGTGGCGGTGCGCACTCCGGTGGCGCGGCGGAATTCGGCCATGATTTCCCGTCCGGAGTAGCCTTGCTCCGGTCCGCACGGATCTTCGGCATAGGCGAGCAGGTGGCGGTGTTCGCGACATACCGCCACCGCGTCCTGCAGCGACCAGGCGCCGTTCGGGTCGACCGTCACATGGGCCGCCGGACGGCGCTGTTTGATCGCCGCCAGCGCCTGCATTTCGTGCTCCGGCGACATGACGCCGCCCTTGAGTTTGAAATCGCGGAAACCGTAGCGGTCGGCCGCAGCATCGGCCAGCTCCGCGATCGCGCCCGGGGTCAGCGCTTCGCGGTGGCGCATGCCGTACCAGTCGTCGCCGCCGGCGCCGGCCGCGTAGGACAACGCGGTGCGCTTGCTGTCGCCGATATAGAACAGGTAGGCGAGCATCGGTACGCTGTCGCGATGCTTGCCGCTGCCCAGCAGTTCGCACACCGGGACGCCAAGGTGCTGCCCGAGCAGATCCAGCAGCGCCGCTTCGATCGCGGTGATGACGTTGTCGAGGCGCAGGTTGATCTCGTGGGGCTGGCGCAGCAACGCCGCTTCCGCCGCCGAGCTGACCTGGTGCCGCGTGTCGCCGTCGCGCGCGCCATGGCGGGTGCGAATCTGGTTGAGCGTGCGCTGGAATCGTCCGACTTCGGTGCCGACGACGAGTGGCTCCGATGCCTGCAGGGCTTGCAAGATGCCGTCGCCGCCCGGCACTTCGCCGACGCCGACGCTGCCATCGTTGGTGGTGAGCAAGACCAGATTGCGGATGAAGTAGGGGCCATGGGCGCCGCACAGGTTCAGCAGCATGCTGTCCTTGCCGGCGACGGGGATCACCCGCATGGCGGTGATGAGGGGCGTTTTGGAGACTGGGCTGTTCATTGATTGACCATGTTGGACGACGGATGGGTACTAATATATTACGTTCTCGCCAGACTATGCAAATTCAAAATATCGCGGCACGACCTGCCGATCTCCCTTTGATTTATTATAAGTATATGAATTTAAATAAAAAAACTGCTGGTGATGCAGCGCTGTTCGCGCCATGTTCAGGTGCTGAAAACGCATCTATGCCATTTTGATATACGGATAATTGAAATAATCATTGCAACTATGTGGTCAATTCGCGACGCACTAAAACATTACGACCGGAGAGTCCGGTAGTATCTGGACGTCGGTGCTCACAACGCGAACCGAAGCGGTCAGGATCACTCAGATGACCGGCCGCAGCGGACATTCAATACCTCTGGCTATGCCAAAAAAAGGGAGACAACATGTATCACTCGAAAAAATCCACCGCGCACCGCGTGCAGCGGCCGATGCTTGGCCTGTCGCTGCTGGCCGGCCTGATCGGCCAGGCCTACGCGCAGCAGGAGCCGGTGGCCGCCGCGACGCCGGACGCCGCCGAACCGGTGGTGTCGATCGTGGTCAGCGGCTATCGCGCCGCGCTGCAAACCTCGGCGCGCGAGAAGCAGCGCGCGACCGGTTTCCAGGACGCGGTGTTTGCGGAAGATATAGGCAAATTCCCGGACAGTAATATCGCCGAATCGTTGAACCGCATCCCCGGCGTACAGATCGGCCGCAACATCGCCGGCGAAGGGACCACCGTGCAGATTCGCGGCTTGGGGCCGTCGTTCACCAAGGTGACGCTGAACGGGGCGCCGTTTTCGCCGGTCAGCTCGTCGTGGTCGTCGGTCGGCGTGGCGACCGGCGGCGGACGCGACCTCGACCTGAATATCCTCCCCACCGACCTGTTCACCAAGCTGACCGTCAGCAAGAGCCCGAACGCCTCGCAATCCGAAGGCGGCGCGGCCGGTACCGTGGACCTGCGCAGCGCGCGTCCGTTCGACAAGCAGGGCCAGTATGTCGCCGTGAGCCTGGACGGCGCGTATTCGCAGGAGGCGGGCCGGGGCTATCCGAAGGGATCGATCGTGGCCAGCAAGACCTGGGGCGACAGCTTCGGCGTCCTGATGGGTGTGTCGTACGCCAACACCCAGCGTTACAGCAAGTCGTGGGAAGCCGTGGGCTGGACCAATCCGAATCTGACCGCCGCGCAAAGCTCGTCGCCCGGCCGCAACAGCACCGGCGGCGGCAACTGGACCATTCCGGCGCTGGTGCCGGCCAACGCGGGCGGTGGGCTGGTGGCCGGCACGCCGATCGATCAAGCCTTCCTGCTGGCGCACAATCCCGGGGTCGGCATCGACGCGATCGACAACGGTTATGTCGCCCGCCTGGCCCGGCCGATGACCGACCACGGCAATAACGAGCGCACCACCGGCATCATCAGCGCCGAGTACCGGCCTACGACGGATCTGCATTTTTATCTCGACACGCTGTATTCGTCCAACAATGCGCAGTACGAACGGACCGACATGAACTTCGTGGCGCGCAGCAGCGGCATCATCCCCACCAATTACCAGGTCGATCGCTCCGACTGTGCCAGGGGGTGCGTGGTCACCTCGGCCGACTACGCGAACGCCTACAATTTCCTGGAGTACCGCCTGTTCCGCGAGGACGGATATACCTACAACCTCAATCCGGGCATGGAGTGGAAGCTCAGCGACAAGCTGAAGTTGAACGCGCAAGCGAACTACGGCCAGAGCCTGTTCCATCGCGAGATGCCGACCATCATTCTGGCGACCCAGCCCGGGCTGGTCCATTACAGCAACACCAGCGGCACGCCGGCGATCCAGAGCGCGGCCAACCTGAATGATCCCAACAGCTTCGGCTGGGTCGATGGCGTGACCCGGGTGCAGATCCAGGATGAACGGCGCGTCTCCCGCACCAAGGGCGCCCGCAGCGACGTGAGCTATGGCGACAAGGCTTTCACCATCAAGCTCGGCGTGTCGTATGACGATTGGATGCGTCGCATCCGCAACTACGATAATTCGATCGGCTATCAAGCCGCCACCTGCGGCAACAATCCTTCGCTGGTGCTGCCGGCGCCCAATACCATGGCCAGCTGCGCCGGCGCCAACACCCCGGGCGCCAGCGCCGCCGCGCTGTTCCCGGGTTACGGCAGCGCCTACACCGCCGGCCAGACCGGGGTGCCGAGGTTCAACGGCTCGCTGGTGCCCGCCGCCGCCTTGCCGGGATACCTGATGCCCGGTCCCGACGGTTATGTGACGATGGACTGGTCGCGCTTCGCGACCGCGAGCAACTACCAACAATTCCACGACGCGACGGTGGAAACGGCGGCCACCGCGCTGACCACGCCGGCCGCGTACATCCAGGAGGGGATCGCCGGCGCCTTCATCGACGCCAGCGGCGATCTCGACCTGGCCGGCGCCAGCCTGCGCTACGACGCCGGGGTGCGCTATGCGCGCACCCGGCAGAGCGTCGGCGCCTACTCGGCGCAGCCGGACCCGCGCAACACCAGCGCGATACTCAACGGCGGCCGCTATCCGGACGTGGCGAGCTGGGTCTATCGCGACCGCAGCTACAGCAATGTGCTGCCCTCGGCGAGTGTCGCGTACAACCTGCGCAAGGATATCGTGTTGCGGGCCGCGGCCTCGAAGTCGATGACGCGGGCCGATCCGACGCTGCTGCGGCCGGGCATCACGTTTACCTCGACCTCGGCGGATATCGGCTCGATCGGCAACCCCGACCTGGACCCGTTTACCTCGAACAACCTGGACGTCGGCGTCGAGTGGTACACCGGGCGCGAAGGCTATCTGTCCGCGACCGTGTTCGGCAAGCGGATCAAGGGCTTGACCGTGGCCGAAAACGTCACCCTGCCGTTCGGCGAGCTGGCCGCCTACGGCGTGACCTACAACAGCCTGACGCCGATCCAGAAGGTCGCCCTGGACGCGCGCGGCGGTCCCGGCGCCGCCACCGTGGTGATGACCCGGACCCGCAACGCCGCCGGCTACCTCGACGTCAAAGGTGTCGAACTGGGCTGGGTGCAGCCGCTCGACAACTGGTTGCCGCTCAAGGGATTCGGTTTCAACGAGAACTTCACCTACGTCAACCAGCAGGCCAGCGGCGAAGCGGCCGGCGCCTTCGTCGCGCTGGGCGTGCCGAAGAAATCGAACAACTTGACGCTGTACTACGAACGCGACGGCTACATGGCGCGGCTGTCGCACACTTATTCCGACGGCTTCCAGGTCACCGGGGCCAACCAGAATGGCGTGACCCAGGCGGCGATCTTCCGCGAATCGTTCAAGCAGCTCGATTTTTCCTCCAGCGTCGACCTGGAGCGCGTGCTGGACCGTGACGGGCTGCCGACGCTGACCTTCAACATCGCCAACGCCAACAATGCCCGTCTGCGTTATTTCAACCAGTACAGCAACGCGACCGAGGCGATCAACAGCGGCGGCCGCACCTACTCGGTGGGGCTGCGCATGAAGTTTTAAGCGTGACGCCCGGGATGCCTGCTCCAGTGGGGCCCGGGATTGACTGGCGGCGCCCGACCGCGTCGCCGGTTTTTTTTGAAGTACACTGATCGATGAGGTAAAATATTAGTGCAATATTGAGCGGCGTCTTCAAGGCAGATACGGATGGAATCGGAACAGTCGTCTTTACAATTTGAGCTCGACAAGTCGCAAAACGCCGCCAACCAAGTCTATGCGCACCTGCGCGAGCAAATCCTGAAAATGTCGCTGAAGCCGGGCGCCGTGCTGTCGCGCTCGGACCTGTCGCGCTACTACGGCGTTTCCGCCACCCCCATCCGCGACGCCACCTTGCGTCTGGCCGAAGAAGGGCTGGTCGATATATTTCCCCAGCACGGTACCCGGGTCAGCGACATCGACCTGGACGCGGCCAAGCATGCGCATTTCCTGCGCCTGTCGCTCGAGCTCGAGATCGCGCGCAAGCTGTCGGGCGAGTATCCCCAGGATCTGCCGCAACAGTTGCAGACGCTGATCGCCCGGCAACGCGCCTGCCTGGCGGCGCAGGACTTCGACGCCTTCGTGCACGCCGACCTGGAATTCCACCATCGCCTGTTCGTGGCGGCGAACATGGAGGGGCTATGGGTCCTGATGCGCTCGAAAAGCGGCAATATGGACCGGCTGCGGCGGCTGCACGTGCCGTTGAACGGCAAGGCCGACGCGGTGTTGCAGGAGCATGCCGATCTGGTCGACGCGATCGCCAACCGCAATGCCTACTCCGCCGAGTCGGTGGTGCGCCGGCATCTGTCCGGCACCCTGTCCAAGCTGCGCGCGCTGCGCGAACGTTACCCCGGCGTGCTGATGTCCGAAGACGCCATCGTTCCGGCGCGCGTCGCGCCCGGCGCCTGATGCCCGCTCCCAGCGCCCTGCCGATGTCGACCGACCCATTTCAGCTGCCGTTTCGCCTCGACCGCAGCCGCAATGCGGCGACCCAGGTGTTCGACCATTTGCGCGAGCTGATCACCACGCTGGCGTTGAAGCCGCTGGCATCGCTGCAGCGCAATGACTTGTCGGCGTATTACGGCCTGTCGTCGACGCCGGTGCGCGATGCGTTGACCAAACTCAGCGAGGAAGGCCTGGTGGACATCTACCCGCAGCAGGCGACGGTGGTGCGGGCGATCGACGTGCAATCGGCGATGCAGGCCCAATTCCTGCGCCTCGCGCTGGAGGTGGAAATCGCCGATCAGTTGGCGCAGCAGGTCACGCCGCAGCTGATCGGCACGCTCGGGAATCTGATCTCGCAGCAGCAGCTGGCGCTGTCGCTCGGCGATTTCGATACCTTCGTCAAGGTGGACATGGCCTTCCATCGCCAGATGTTCGCTTCCGCCAACGTCGAGCAACTCTGGCATTGGGTGCGCCAGCAAAGCGGCAACCTGGACCGCCTGCGCCGTTTGCATGTCCCGATCGAAGGCAAGGCGGCCCGGGTCGTGGCCGACCACCGCGGCATCGTGGCGGCCATCGAGGTCGGCGACAGCGCGCAGGCGATGGCCAATGTCCGCAGTCACCTGACGGGCACGCTGACGCAGATCGAGGCGATCCGCGAAAAACACCCGGGCTACCTGATCTGATGGGCGGCGGAAGCTTGACGCTCCCGGGTCTTGCGACTATATTAATGACTCATAAGTAAGTTACTCTCACACATACACCCATGCAAGCCACCCAAGACACCAAGCCACGCTGGGAGCGGCGCAAGGACGCGCGGCCGCAGGAATTGCTGGCGGCGGCGCTGGAGCAATTCGTCGAACGCGGTTACGCCGCCACCCGCCTGGAGGACGTCGCCAAGCGCGCCGGCGTGTCCAAGGGCACGCTGTACCTGTATTTCGCCAATAAGGAAGAGCTGTTCAAGGCGGTGGTGCGCGAAAACATCGTCGCCACCATCGGCGAGGCCGAACAGGACGCCGCCGCCTTCGACGGCCCCAGCGGCGAACTGCTGGGCGCGCTGTTGATGAAGTGGTGGAACGAGATCTGCTCCACGCCGCTGGGCGGCATCGCCAAGCTGATGCTCGCCGAAGGCAATAACTTCCCCGAACTGGCCGAGTTTTACAACGAAGAGGTGGTCGCGCGCGGCAGCAACCTGTTCACCCGGGCGCTGGAGCGCGGCGTCGCGCGCGGCGATTTCCGACCGGTCGATCCGGTGGTGATGACCCAGGTGCTGATCGCGCCCGTCATGATGCTGCTGATGTGGACCCACTCGTATATCCCGACCTGCGACATGCCGCCGGTCGAGCCGGGTCCGTTCATGGCCACCTTCCTCGAGACCACGCTGCGCGGCCTCAAAGCCGATACCCCGTGAGCCGCCCAGCCCCGAGATTTCCCATCCAGCTTGCGTTTTTTGCAGGTTCACCCCCCAAAATCTGCAGACTGTCGCAATTTCCCTCCAAGCAGCCGTCTAATCGTTAATATGTGCCTCCATGCCAGTTCAACGATAAAATGACGGATTATTTAATCCCGACAAGAGTCTTAAGATGAATATCGAACAAGCCCGCTTCAACATGATCGAACAGCAAATCCGCCCTTGGGACGTCCTGGACGCCGAGGTACTGGAGTTGCTGCTGGTAGTGAAACGCGAGAATTACGTGCCCGCCGCGCACAAGGCGCTGGCCTTCGTCGATGCGGAAATCCCGCTGCCGGGCGGCCAGTCCATGCTGAATCCGAAGATCGAAGCGCGCCTGCTGCAGGACGTCAATCTGAAGAAGCATGAGAGCGTGCTGGAAATCGGCACCGGCTCCGGTTACATGGCCGCGCTGCTGGCGCATAAGGGTCGTCACGTGACGACGGTGGAAGTGTCGCCGGAGCTGAAGGCGCTGGCGGAAAAGAATTTGGCCGACAACGGCGTCACCAACGTCAGCGTGGAACTGGGCAATGGCGCCCAGGGCTGGGCCAACGGTGCGCCGTTCGATGTGATCGTGGTGACCGGCTCGCTGCCGGTGCTGCCGGAAGCGCTGTTGCAGCAGTTGAAGGTGGGTGGCCGCCTGGCCGCCATCATCGGCCAGGCCCCGGCGATGAAGGCGCAGCTGATCACCCGTACCGGCGAAGCCGGCTACGACACGCGCACGCTGTTCGAAACCGATGTGAAGCCGCTGTCGTCGGCGACCACGCCGTCGACCTTCACGTTCTGAGGCAGCGGTCATGCAGCAGATGACTGCCCTGGAACTGGCCGCCTGGCTGGCGGACGATACACGGCCCAGCCCGGTGTTGCTGGACGTGCGTGAAAACTGGGAGTTCGAGACCTGCCGTATCGACGGCTCGGTCCAGATCCCGATGAATACCATACCGGCGCGCATCGACGACCTGGATGAGGATGCGGAGATCGTCTGCATCTGTCACCACGGCGCGCGCAGTATGCAGGTGGCCGCCTTCCTGGAGCGTAACGGCTTCGGCAAGATGGTCAACCTGACGGGTGGCATCCACGCCTGGGCGCTGCAAGTCGACGGCACGATGGCCAGGTATTAAGCGGCCCGGCGCGGCGCGAAGGTAGCAAGTGTTTTTGATTTGATCAACTTTTTTTGATGACTCCAACGGAGAATGCAATGCAGAGACCCCTTATCGCCGTGCTGATCACCAGCGCCTTTTTGACGCTCAACGCACAGGCGGCCGACCTGATCCAGGTGTACCAGCAGGCACTGGCCAACGACGCCACGTATGCCAGCGCTCGTTCGTCCCTGGAAGCCGGTCGCGAGCGGATCACCCAGGGCCGCGCGGGTCTGCTGCCCACCATCAGCGCCAGCGGTTCGTACACCCGCAACAACGGCGAGTTCATTCCGGTCAACGAAGGCGTGCTGGACGTGGTCAACGGCGAGCTGACGATCCCGACCCGCTCCAACCAGGACAATCGCAACAAGACCTATACCGTGTCGCTGAGCCAGCCGGTGTTCAACCTGAGCCTGTGGCAGACCTACCAGCAGAGCAAGCTGTCGCAGGCGATCGCCGAGGCGACCTTTTCGCAAGCCCGGCTGGACCTGATCACCCGCGTCTCGCAAGCCTACTTCGACGTGCTGACGGCGCAGGACAACCTGACCTCGACCCAGGCGCAGAAAGTGGCGACCACCGAGCAGCTGGCGTCGGCCAAGCGCAACTTCGAAGTCGGCACCCAGACCATCACCGATACGCATGAAGCGCAAGCGGCCTACGATCTGGTGGTGGCGCAGGAATTCGCCGCGATCAACGATCTGGACAACAAGCGCACCGCGCTGCAGGTGATCGTCGGCAAGGCGCCGGGCGAACTGGCGCCGCTGCGCACCGGCGTCACCATCAATCCGCCGGAACCGGCGGTGGTCGATTCGTGGGTCGCTTCGGCCGAAGGCCAGAACTATTCGGTGATCTCGGCCGAGCTGTCGCTGGAAATCGCCAAGCGTGAAATCTCGCGCAACCGCGCCAACCACCTGCCGACCGCCAACCTGACGGCGGTCGCCCAGCGCGTTGAAATCAGCGGCGCCACGGCCGGCGTCGGCACCACCAACAACAAAGGCATCGGCCTGACCTTGAATGTGCCGATCTTCAACGGCTTCGCCGTCACCAGCAAGGTGCGCGAGAGCATCGCGCTGGAAGACAAGGCCCGCAACGACCTGGAGGCGATCAAGCGCGCCGCGTCGCAGAACGCCCGCCAGGCCTACCTCGGCATGAACAGCGGCCTGGCGCAGGTCAAGGCGCTGGAAGCGGCCGAAGTATCGAGCAAATCATCGCTGGATTCGAACAAGCTGGGCTACCAGGTCGGCGTGCGGATCAACATCGACGTGCTGAATGCCCAGAAACTGCTGTATTCGACCCAGAAAGACCTGTCGAAAGCCCGCTACGACACCATCATGAACGGCCTGCGCCTGAAATCGGCCGCCGGCACGCTGAAGGAAGAAGACCTGGCGCCGATCAACGCGCTGCTGGTCCACTAAGTTTTCCCCGTTTTTCCCGCTGTACCCGCAGTACCTGTCTTACCTGTTTTACCTACCAACTCACGTTTTTTTTCACGCCGGCCCACAAAGCCGGCGTTTTTTTTGATTGTTGGTTGAAATTGCATAGTCTAAGCAATTTCAGTGGCTTTATTCATTGTGCGCGCAGGGTGATACTTCTCTCACCCTAATCCACTTTGAAGGAGCCACACCATGAAACAAGTTGCTATCGTCACTGGCGCGTCGCGCGGCATCGGCGCCGCCATCGCCCAACGCCTGGCCAAGGACGGCTTTGCCGTGGTAGTCAACTATGCTGGCAACGTCGCCGAGGCCGACAAGATCGTGGCCGCCATCGGCGCCGACGGCGGCACCGCCGTCGCCATCCAGGCCGACGTCGCCGATCCGGCCGCCGTGCGCGCGCTGTTCGAGCAGGCCATCGCCAGGCTGGGCCGGGTCGACGTGCTGGTCAACAATGCCGGCATCATGCCGCCGGCGCTGCCGCACCTGGCCGACACCGACGACCAGACCTTCGACCGGCTGTTCTCGGTCAATGTCAAGGGCAGCTTCAACACCATGCGCGAAGCCGCGGCCAAGCTGCAGCACGGCGGCCGCATCATCAACTTCTCGACCAGCGTGATCGGGCTGGCGCTGCCGGGCTATGCGGTGTACGCCGCCACCAAGGGCGCGATCGAGGTGATGACCAACATCCTGGCCAAGGAGCTGCGCGGCAAGCACATCACCGTCAACGCGGTGGCGCCCGGTCCGACCGCGACCGCGCTGTTCCTCGACGGGAAGACGCCGGAAATGATCGAGCGCATGTCGAAGATGCCGCCGCTGGAGCGCCTGGGCCAGCCGGAGGACATCGCGGCGGCGGTATCGATGCTGGCCGGCGCCGACGGCGGCTGGATCAACGGCCAGACCTTGCGCGCCAACGGCGGCCTGGTGTAATCGCGCGGACCGGGAGAACAGCATGAGCAAATCCATTGTCCTCGTCACCGGCGCCGGCACCGGCATCGGTCATCTGTCGGTCAAGGCGCTGGCGCTGGCCGGCCACGCCGTCTACGCCTCGATGCGCGACATCGGCGGCCGCAACGCCGCCAAGGTGCGCGAGCTGCGCGACTGGGCCTTCGCCAACGGCGCCGACGTGCGCGCCGTCGAACTCGACGTGTTGTCGCAGGCCTCGGCCGACGCGGCGGTCGCCACCATCGTCGCCGAGCGTGGCCGGCTGGACGCGGTGGTGCACAACGCCGGCCATCTGGTGATCGGTCCGACCGAAGCCTTCACGCCGGAGGAGATCGCGCGCGTGTTCGACACCAACTTCCTCGGCGCCCAGCGCGTCAACAAGGCGGTGCTGCCGCTGATGCGCGGGCAGGAAAAGGGACTGGTGTTGTGGGTCAGCAGCACCACCGCGCGCGGCGGCTTCCCGCCGTTCCTCGGGCCGTACGCGGCGGCCAAGGCGGCGCTGGATTCGATGGCGGTGACGCTGGCGTTTGAACTGGCGCGCTTCAATATCGAAACCTCGATCGTGGTGCCGGGCGCGTTCACTGCGGGCACCGACCACTTCGCCAACGCCGGCAAGCCGGCCGACGCGGCGACCGGCGGGGCCTATGCCCGCTACGACGGCCTGATGGACCAGGTCGGCGCGCGCTTGACCGAGCTGATGCCGCCGGAGGCCGATCCGGCGGCGGTGGCGGCCGACATCGCCCGCATCGTCGGCCTGCCGCACGGCACGCGGCCGTTCCGCTCGATCACCGATTTCATCGATGACGGCGCCACGGCGGTGACCGAGGTGGCGGAGCGGGTGCGGGTGGAGTTCGCTGAACGCATCGGCATCGCCGACTTGCTCAAGCCCGGTGTGCCCGCCTGATGGTTACAGACCGGCGCCCTGGCCGTCGAAGCTGCGTTCGATCAGTTCGATCTTGTAGCCGTCCGGGTCGGTGACGAAGGCGATCACCGTCGAGCCGCCCTTGACCGGGCCCGGCTCGCGGGTCACGGCGCCGCCGTTGGCCTTGACCGCGACGCAGGCCGAGTAGATGTCGTCGGCCGAAATCGCGATGTGACCGTAGGCGGTGCCGAGATCGTAGCTGGTCTGGCCGTAGTTGTAGGTCAGCTCCAGCTCGGCATGGTCCGGGTTCGAACCATAGCCGAGGAAGGCCAGCGTGTACTGGTACTCCGGATTGTCGCTGGTGCGCAGCAGTTTCATGCCGAGCACCTTGGTGTAGAAGTCGATCGAACGCGGCAGGTCGCCGACTCGCAGCATGGTGTGCAAAATACGCATCGTGGTCTTTCGTTGGAATCAGATAAACCGGAATTCTATGCGTTTTGCCGCAACCTTGCTCAGGCTTCGAGCCGCGCGTCCAGCGTGATCTCGGCGTTGAGCAGCTTGGAGACCGGGCAATTCAGCTTCGCCTTCTGCGCCGCCTCGTCGAACTTGGCCTGGTCCGCGCCCGGGATGGTCGCCACCAGCTCCAGGTGTACCGCCGAGATCGAGAAGCCGCCGTCGACCTTGTCCAGCGTGACGGTGGCCTTGGTCGCCAGGTTCTTGGCGGTCAGGCCCGCCTCGGCCAGCACGCCGGACAGCGCCATCGTGAAGCAGCCCGCGTGCGCCGCGCCGATCAGTTCCTCCGGATTGGTGCCGGGGCCGTCCTCGAAACGCGTCTTGAAGCCGTACTGGACTTTGTCCATCGCGCCGCTCTGGGTGGAAACACTGCCGATGCCGTCCTTCAGGCCGCCGCTCCATACCGCCGATCCGCTACGTTTGATGCTCATGGTGATCTCCTTGAATGTGACTACGATTTATCGGCTGGCGCTCTTGGCCGCCGCAGGCGCGACGCGCCAGATGATATTGCCCACGTCGTCCGCGACCAGCAGCGCGCCCTGGCCGTCGACCGCGACGCCGACCGGCCGGCCCTGCGCCTTGCCGTCCTTGTCGAGGAAGCCGTTGAGGAAGTCTTGCGGCGGGCCGGACGGCTTGCCGCCGCTGAACGGCACGAACACCACCTTGTAGCCGCTGTGCGGCTTGCGGTTCCACGAGCCGTGCTGACCGATGAACACGCCGCCCTGGTAGCTCGCCGGGAAGGCCTTGCCTTCGTAGAAGGTCAGGCCCAGCGAGGCGGTGTGGCCGCCCAGCGCGTAGTCGGGCGCGATCGCCTTGGCCACCAGCTCCGGTTTCTGCGGCGAGACGCGGGTATCGACGTTCTGACCGTAATAGCTGTACGGCCAGCCGTAGAAGCCGCCTTCCTTCACCGAGGTCATGTAGTCGGGCACGAGGTCGTTGCCCAGTTCGTCGCGTTCGTTGACGGTGGTCCAGAGCGCCTTAGTACTCGGCTCCCAGCCCATGCCGTTGGCGTTGCGCAGGCCGGTCGCGTACAGGCGCGATTTATTGGTGGCGATCTCCAGCTGCCAGATCGCGGCACGGCCGGTTTCCGCTTCCATGCCGTTCTCGCCGACGTTGCTGTTGGAGCCGACCGTCACGTACAGGAACTTGCCGTCCGGGCTGGCGATGATGTTCTTGGTCCAGTGGTGGTTGCGGGTGCCGGCCGGCAGGTCCATCACCTTGACGCCGGGCGCGCTGATGCTGGTGTCGCCGTCCTTGTACGGGAAGCGCAGCACGGCGTCGGTGGCGGCGACGTACAGGTTGCCGCCGGCCAGCGTCATGCCGAACGGCGAGTTCAGGCCCTGCAGGAACACGGTCTTGCTCTGCGCCGCGCCGTTGGCGTCCAGCCCGCGCAGCAGCGTGATGCGGTTGGCCGACGGCGTGACCGCGCCGGCTTTCTTCATCTGCGACTTCATGATCTTGCCCTTGATGCCTTTTTCGTCATCCGGCTTGGGCGGGGCGTTGGTTTCCGCCACCAGCACGTCGCCGTTCGGCAGCGTGTAGACCCAGCGCGGATGGTCGAGGCCGCGCGCGTACGCGGTGACGCCGAAGCCGGCCGGCGCGCGCGGCTGTTGCTGCGCCGACCACGGCTCGGTCGGCGCCACGTTGACGGTCGGGATCAGCGAGTGTTCCGGCTTGGGCAGCACCGGGTTGGGGCCGAAGCCGGTGGGATAGCTCTGCGCCTGCGCCGTCAACGGGGCGAGCGCGGCGCACATCAGGGTCAGGGCGGCGGCGATGCTGGTCTGGTTCATGGGTTCAATCCTGCTTGGTGTTGGGTTGCGGCTTGGCGGTCGCTTCGCGCGGCGCCGGGGTCTTGACCTTCTCGACGCCCGGCTGGTTGTGCAGGTCGGTGTCGACCATGCCGCTGTCGACGTCGGCGGCGGCCTGCTTCATGATGCTGCGCGGTGTGTTGTCCTGTGCGTCGGGCGATTCGTCGCGTTCGTGCGGCATGCGCTTGACGCCGTCGTTCTCGACCTTGGCGTCCGTATTGACGTGTTCTTGTTTCATATCGATTCTCCTTGGTGTTGCTCTGCATCTTATACAGTTGGTTTTGTGTCAGTCGCCACATTGAATTCTGACAACTATGATGGAAGTCGTTTATTATTTAGCTATCTTTCCGCCACCAGGATGTTTGCATGAGCACTGCCGTGAATTGCCCGAACTGCGAAGCGCCGATCGGCGGCCATTTCTGCGCCAACTGCGGTCAGGAAGCGATCCTGCACCACGCCAGCACGCGCGAGTTCCTGCACGAGTTCATCGGCCACTACGTGGCGCTGGAGGGCAAGCTGTGGGGCAGCCTGACGCGGCTGCTGTTCCGTCCCGGCCTGCTGACCAATGAATACATCCGTGGCCGGCGCGTGCGCTTCGTGCAGCCGCTGCGGCTGTACCTGAGTTTGAGCATCCTGTTCTTCGCGCTGCTGAAGTTCACCGGCAGCTTCGATCCGCACACCGGCGACGTCGACGCCGATAAAATCACCGCCGAGACGACCGGCGCGACGCGCCAGATCGCCAAGGCGCAGGCACGGCTGTCCGGCAAGCCGCTGACGCCGGACGAGGCGCGCGGCAAGGCCGCCGCCGAGGCGGCGATCGCGGAGATGAAGAAGGATATCGACGCCGAGGATGCCGCCGTCAAGCGCGCCGCCCCGAAGGAGGCCCCCGCGCCGGCGCCGGAAGCGGTCAAGAAATGGACCAATAAAGACGGCGACGTCAATCTGAGCAACGACGATGTGGACAGCTGGCTGGCCGACTGGCCCACGCTGCGTCACCAGTGGCACGCGTTCCAGGCCCTGCCCAACGATCAGCAGATGAAGGTGTTCAAGGACGGCTTCTATCACTACGCGCCGTATGCCATCTTCTGCATGATGCCGGTGTTCGCGATGTTCCTGAAGGTGCTGTACCTGGGTTCCGGCCGGCGCTTCGGCGAGCATGTGCTGTTCGCGCTGCACACCAACGCCTTCGCCTTCTTCATGTTCGGCGTGATGGTGCTGGTGCCGTTCACCTTCGTGCGGCTGCTGCTGTGGTGCTGGGTGCTGGGCTACCTGCCGTGGGCGATGCGGCGCGTGTATCACAGCGGCCGCTTCACCACCTTCCTGCGCTGGTCGGCGCTGATGCTGGCCTACGTGATGGCGCTGGGGCTGGCGGTGCTGGTCTCGATGGGCATGGGGCTGATGACCATCGGCCATTAGGAGCGCGTGCGACGAGTGCGTACGCTTGCGCAATGCACTGTTTAAATGTACAGTGATGGCGCTAGCGGGTGATAGCAGAAGCCGGCGTTATGGGTTACCCTGCTGCGTGTCGCCGACCTCACCCTTTTGCCGAGATTTTTATGACCGCCACGCACGCCGTTTTCCACACCATCGCCCTGGTTGTCCGCCAGAATACCGACGGCATCGCCGAGTCGGTCGGCAGCGTGGTCGAGTTCCTGCAGCAGGGCGGCTACACGGTGGTGTTTGAAGAACAGACCGCCGCCCACCTGGAACTCATGCCGGCCAGCGTGCGGGTCATGAACGCGGCCGGCATCGGCGCCCACTGCGACGCCGCCATCGTCATGGGCGGCGACGGCACCATGCTCGGTATCGCGCGCCAGCTGGCGCCGTTCAATGTGCCGCTGATCGGCATCAACCAGGGCCGCCTCGGCTTCATGACCGACATTCCGCTCGAAGGCATGCTGCCGGTGCTGGCCAAGATCCTGGCCGGCAGCTACAAGGCCGAACGGCGCACCCTGCTCGAAGGCCGCGTGCGCCGCAACGGCGACACCATCCACGTCGGCCTGGCGGTCAACGATGTGGTGGTGGCGCGCGGCGCCGGCGCCGGCATGGCCGAGCTGCGGGTCGACGTCGACGGCCACTTCATGTACAACCAGCGCTCCGACGGCTTGATCATCTCCACCCCGACCGGCTCCACCGCGTACGCGCTGTCGGCCGGCGGACCGCTGCTGCATCCTAGCCTGGGCGGCATCGTGCTGGTGCCGATCGCGCCGCACGCGCTGTCGAACCGGCCGATCGTGCTGCCCGAGTCGAGCGAGATCGTGATCGAGATCGTGCGCGGACGCGACGCCAGCGTCAACTTCGACATGCAAACCTTCGCCAGCCTGCAGGCGCAGGACCAGATCGTGATCCAGCGCTCGCCGCACGCGATCACCTTCCTGCATCCGGAAGGCTGGAGCTACTACAACACCTTGCGCGAAAAACTGCACTGGAACGAGTATCCGTCCGGTGAAGGCAAACTCAATTAAATTTATCAGGCATCCATGCTCCGCACCCTGTCCATCCGTGATTTCGTCATCGTCGACACCATCGAACTGGAATTCTCCGCCGGCTTCACCGTCTTCACCGGCGAGACCGGGGCCGGCAAATCGATCCTGATCGACGCGCTGACCCTGGCGCTGGGCGGACGCGGCGACGCCAGCGTGGTGCGCGAGGGCGCGGCCAAGGCCGACATCACGGCCGATTTCGCGCTCAGCGAGCAGGCCGGCGCCTGGCTGGCGGCCAACGAGTTCGCGGTCGAGGAGGGCGGCGCGCTGCTGCGCCGCGTGATCGACAACGCCGGCCGCAGCAAGGCCTACATCAACGGCATCGCGGCGACGGCGGCGCAGCTGCGCGAGGTCGGCGACATGCTGGTCGACATCCACGGCCAGCACGCGCATCAATCGCTGATGAAGACCGAAGCGCAGCGCGTGCTGCTCGACGGCCAGGCCGGCGCGGCGGGCGAGGCCAAGGCGGTGTCGCTGGCCTACAAGGCATGGCGCGCGCTGGCGAAACAGCTGGAGGAGTTCGAGACCAACGCCGCCAACGTGCTGTACGAGCGCGAGCGGCTGGAGTGGCAGGTCAACGAGCTGGAAAAGCTGGCGGTCAAGCCGGGCGAGTGGGCCGAGGTCAGCAACGAGCAAAGCCGCCTGTCGCACGCCGCCAGTCTGCTGGAGGGCGCGCAGGAGGCGCTGGCGACCATCTCCGAAGCCGAAGACCATCCGATCCTGTCGCAGCTGTCGTCGCTGAACCAGAAGCTGGGCAAGCTGGCCGGCATCGACACCGGCCTGCAGGCCATCGTCGACCTGATCGAGCCGGCGCGCATCCAGTTGCAGGAGGCGGTGTATGCGTTGAACGATTACCTGGATCGGGTGGAGCTGGATCCGGCGCGGCTGCATCAGGTGGAGGCGCGGATGGATGCGATCCATTCGGCGGCGCGCAAGTTCCGCGTCACCGAGGAGCAGCTGCCGGAGGAGCACGCCAAGCTGGCCGAGCGCCTGGCGCGCATCGCCGACGCCAGCGACATCGACGGCTTGCGCAAGCAGGAGCAGAAGCTGAAGGCGGCGTATCTGGACGAAGCGGCCGCGCTGTCGGTGACGCGTCTGAAGGCCGCGCGCCAGCTGGGCGAGGCGGTCACCAAGGCGATGCAGGAATTGAACATGACCGGCGGGCGCTTCGAAGTCGCGCTGAATCCTGTGGAGGCGAGCGCCTACGGCCTGGAGCAGGTCGAGTTCCTGGTCGCCGGCCACGCGGGCGTGGCGGCGCGGCCGCTGGCCAAGGTGGCGTCGGGCGGCGAGCTGGCGCGGATCTCGCTGGCGATTTCGGTGATCACGTCCAACGCCACCACCACCCCGACGCTGATCTTCGACGAGGTCGACAGCGGCATCGGCGGCGGCGTGGCGGAAGTGGTGGGGCGTTTGCTGCGTCGGCTGGGCCAGGAGCGGCAAGTGCTGTGCGTGACCCACCTGCCGCAGGTGGCCAGCCAGGCGGGCCAGCACTTCCAGGTGGCGAAAGGCACGCTGGCCAACGGCAAGACCGCCTCGCGCATCGACGTGCTGGACGCCAAGGCCCGCGTCGAAGAAGTGGCGCGCATGTTGGGCGGCCTGGAGATCACCGCCACCACCCGCAAGCACGCCCGCGAACTACTCGCCTCATGAAAAATCCGGGGTCAGGTCTGCCATTCGCACACGGACGCGGCCGTACTCTGGTCGAGCTTGTGTGCGATTGGCAGACCTGACCCCCAAGCGTGCGTTAAGATGGCGGCTGATCCCATTCGACTCCTCCGCCTTCATGACCTTCCAAAAAGAACCACCCTACAAGCACGGCGCCGTCGGCCGCAGCGCCATCGTGCTGGTCAACCTCGGCACGCCCGATGCGCCGACCCGCTCCGCCGTGCGCCGCTACCTGAAGGAATTCCTGTCCGACCCGCGCGTGGTCGAGATCCCGAGGGCGGTCTGGTGGTTCATCCTCAACCTGATCATCCTGCCGTTCCGCTCCGGCCAATCGGCTAAAAAATACGCAACGATCTGGACCCGCGAAGGTTCGCCCTTGAAAGTCCACACCGCCGCGCAAGCGCTCTACCTGCGCGGCGCGCTCGGCGAACGCGGCCATCAGGACCTGACCGTGGCCATGGCCATGCGCTACGGCTCGCCGTCGTTGCCCGACGTACTCGCCAAACTGAAGGCCGACGGCTGCGACCGCATCCTGGTGCTGCCCGCCTATCCGCAATACTCCGGCACCACCACCGCCTCGATCTGCGACGCCGTGTTCGACCACTACGGCACGGTGCGCAACATCCCGGAACTGCGCTTCGTGCGCAACTACCACGACCACGACGGCTACATCCGCGCGCTGCAACAATCTGTGCTGAACCACTGGGACGCCAACGGCCGCCCGGACAAGCTGGTGATGAGCTTCCACGGCGTCCCCAAGCGCACGCTGCTGCTGGGAGACCCTTATCACTGCGAATGCCTGAAGACCGCCCGCCTGCTGGCCGCCGCCCTCAAGCTGACGCCGGACCAGTATGTGGTCACTTTCCAGTCCCGCTTCGGCAAGGCCGAGTGGTTGCAGCCGTACACCGCGCCGACCGTGGCGCAGCTCGCGCGCGACGGCGTCAAGCGCGTCGACGTGATCTGCCCCGGCTTCATCGGCGACTGTCTGGAGACGCTGGAGGAGATCTCGATGGAGGTGCGCCACGACTTCGAACAGGCCGGCGGCCGCGAGTTCCACTACATCCCTTGCCTGAACGAATCCCCGGTCTGGATCGCCGCGCTGGCGGAAATCGCCGAGCAGCACATGATCGGCTGGCCGACCCAGCTGTCGCCGTCCCAGCGCGAGCTGCTCAAAAAAGAGGCGGAGACCGCCCGCACCGCCGCCTTGCAACTTGGCGCCGCCGACTGAAAAGAGGCAACCGCGCCACAATTCCCCTGCCGCACCGTAATCAGCACTTGCGGGCGACGAGTGCCAGCCTGTTAAAATAGCCGGCTGATGAATTGCGCGCGCTGATTAAGCGATGAGCAGAATAACCCTTGAAAAGGTAGGTTATCGCCCCATTTGCAGCCAGTGCAGTAACAAAAGTAATGTCAAACAAATACGATTGTAGGAGTCTCTAGATGCAAGATCAGGAAAACCAAGCCGTACCCCCTAATCAAGAAGCGGCCGCTGCCGCTGCGTCGGCCCCGCCATCGACCTCGGATCAGCCTTCGCTGGAAGAGCAGTTGTCCGCTACCGAAGCGAAACTGGCCGAAATGCACGACGCTTTCATGCGCGCCAAGGCCGACGGTGAAAACATCCGTCGCCGCGCCCAGGAAGACGTCGCCAAGGCGCATAAATTCGCCGTCGAAAGCTTCGCCGAGGCCATGGTGCCGGTCAAGGACAGCCTGGAAATGGCCCTGAAAGTCGAAACGCCATCGATCGAGTCGCTGAAGGAAGGCGTGGAAATGACGCTCAAGCAACTGACCTCGGCCTTCGAGAAAAACCGCCTGCTGGAGATCCTGCCGGCCCAGGGCGACAAGCTGGACCCGAACAAGCACCAGGCGGTCGCCGTGGTGCCTGCCGACCAGGAAGCGAATACGGTTGTTTCCGTACTGCAAAAAGGCTATATGATCGCGGACCGCCTGCTGCGTCCCGCCATCGTCACCGCCGCGCAAGCTAAATAAGCACTTGAAAACATACAGCTTTTCCACATATTAGTACCATCTGAACTTAGCAAAAAGGAAGAAAAATCATGGGTAGAATTATCGGTATCGATCTGGGAACCACAAATTCCTGCGTTTCCATCATGGAAAATGGTCAGCCAAAGGTAATCGAAAACGCCGAAGGTGCACGCACGACGCCATCGATCATTGCTTACCAAGAAGATGGTGAAATCCTGGTCGGCGCGCCGGCCAAGCGCCAGGCTGTGACCAACCCGAAAAACACGCTGTTCGCCGTCAAGCGCCTCATCGGCCGCAAGTTCGACGAAAAAGAAGTGCAGAAGGACATCGGCCTGATGCCTTACTCGATCATGAAAGCCGACAACGGCGATGCATGGATCGGCGTACGCGACAAAAAACTGGCTCCGCCGCAGATCTCGGCTGAAGTGCTGCGCAAAATGAAAAAGACCGCTGAAGACTACCTCGGTGAAGAAGTCACCGAAGCCGTCATCACCGTGCCTGCGTACTTCAACGACTCGCAGCGCCAGGCGACCAAGGACGCTGGCCGTATCGCCGGTCTGGACGTCAAACGCATCATCAACGAACCAACCGCCGCCGCGCTGGCTTTCGGCCTGGACAAGACCGAAAAGGGCGACCGCAAGATCGCCGTGTATGACTTGGGTGGCGGTACCTTCGACGTGTCGATCATTGAGATCGCCGACGTCGACGGTGAAAAACAATTCGAAGTGCTGTCGACCAATGGCGACACCTTCCTGGGCGGCGAAGACTTCGACCAACGCATCATCGATTACATCATCGAAGAGTTCAAGAAGATCAACGGCCTGGATCTGAAAAAAGATCCGATCGCCCTGCAGCGCATCAAGGCTTCGGCCGAGCGCGCGAAGATCGAACTGTCGTCGTCGCAGCAGACCGAAATCAACGAGCCGTACATCGCCATGGCGAACGGCGCGCCGGTCCACTTGACTCTGAAGATGACCCGCGCCAAGCTGGAATCGCTGGTGGAAGAACTGATCAACGCGACCATGGAACCATGCCGCACCGCGATCAAGGACGCCGGCGTCAAGGTTTCGGACATCGACGACATCATCCTGGTCGGCGGTATGACCCGTATGCCTAAGGTGCAGGAAAAGGTCAAAGAGTTCTTCGGCAAAGATCCACGCAAAGACGTGAATCCGGACGAAGCCGTCGCCGTCGGCGCAGCCATTCAAGGCTCGGTGCTGTCGGGCGAGCGCAAGGACTTGCTGCTGCTGGACGTGACGCCTCTGTCGCTGGGTATCGAAACCCTGGGCGGCGTGATGACCAAGATGATCCACAAGAACACCACGATTCCTACCAAGTTCTCGCAAGTGTTCTCGACCGCCGATGACAACCAGCCTGCGGTGACCATCAAGGTGTTCCAGGGCGAGCGCGAAATCGCGGCCGGTAACAAAGGCCTGGGCGAATTCAATCTGGAAGGCATCCCGCCGGCATCGCGCGGCACGCCACAGATCGAAGTGACCTTCGACATCGACGCCAACGGCATTCTGCACGTCGGCGCCAAAGACAAGGCCACCGGCAAAGAGAACAAGATCACGATCAAGGCCAACTCCGGCCTGACCGAAGCCGAGATCCAGAAGATGGTGAAGGACGCCGAAGTCAACGCCGAAGAAGACAAGAAAGTGAAAGAGCTGGCCGAATCGCGCAACCAGGCCGACGCGCTGGTGCACTCGACCCGCAAGTCGCTGACCGAATACGGCGACAAGCTGGAAGCGGGCGAGAAAGAGAAGATCGAAGCCGCGATCACCGATCTGGAAGCATCGATCAAGGCCGGCGACAAGGCTGAAATCGACGCCAAAGTGGCATCGCTGTCGACCGCTTCGCAGAAGCTGGGCGAGAAGATGTACGCCGACATGCAGGCGCAGCAGGCTGCGGCCGGCGGCGGTGCTGAAGGCGGCGCGCAGCCAGGCGCCGGCGCCGAGCAGGCCAAGCCACAGGACGACGTGGTCGACGCCGACTTCAAAGAAGTCAAAGACAGCAAGTAATCGGCAAGTAAGATCGCCGCCGCCCTTCGGGGCGCGGCGAGCGCCGAGCCGTGTGGCCGCCTAGGCGGTGCCGGCTCGGCTTTTTCACATAATCAGCACACGGTATAAATACAGCAAGGTCCCGACAATATGGCAAAGCGTGATTTCTACGAGACACTTGGTGTCGCAAAAAACGCGTCGGAAGACGAGATCAAGAAGTCCTATCGCAAACTGGCGATGAAGTACCATCCGGACCGCAATCCGGACAGCAAAGAGTCGGAAGAAAAATTCAAGGAAGTCAAAGAAGCCTACGAGATGCTGACCAATCCGGAGAAGCGCGAAGCGTATGACCGTTACGGTCACGCCGGCGTCGATCCGAACATGGGCGGCGGCGGTGGCTTCGGCGGCGGCGCCGGCGGATTCGGCGACGCCTTCGGCGACATCTTCGGCGATATCTTCGGCGGCGGTGGCCGCGGTCGCAGCCAGGGCCCGCAGGTTTACCGGGGCGCGGACCTGCGCTACAACCTGGAGATCACGCTGGAACAGGCGGCGCACGGTTTCGACACCACCATCCGTGTACCGTCGTGGGACAAGTGCGACACCTGCCACGGTTCCGGCGCCAAGCCTGGCACCTCGCCGGTCACCTGCTCGACCTGCGCCGGCCACGGCCAGGTGCGCATGCAGCAGGGCTTCTTCAGCATCCAGCAGACCTGCCCGAAATGCCACGGCACCGGCAAGATCATTCCCGAGCCATGCGCCGCGTGCGCAGGCCAGGGCCGCATCAAGCGCAACAAAACGCTGGAAGTGAAGATCCCGGTCGGCATCGACAACGGCATGCGTATCCGCTCGTCCGGCAACGGCGAACCGGGCACCAACGGCGGACCGTCGGGCGACCTGTATGTGGAGATCCATATCAAGCCCCACAGCGTGTTCCAGCGCGAAGGCGACGACCTGCACTGCGAGATGCCGATCTCCTTCGCCAAGGCGGCGCTGGGCGGCGATATCGAAGTGCCGACGCTGTCTGGTAAAGTATCGTTTACGATCCCCGAAGGCACCCAGTCGGGCAAGACCTTCCGCCTCAAGGGCAAGGGCATCAAGGGCGTGCGTTCCGGCTTCGCGGGCGATCTGTTCTGCCACGTCGCGGTCGAGACCCCGGTCAAGCTGACCGAGAAGCAGAAGGACATGCTGCGCGATTTCGAGAAGCTGACCACCGAAGGCGGCTCGAAGCATAGCCCGCAAAGCAAAACCTGGCGCGACAAGGTCAAGGACTTCTTTGAGTAACCTGGGCGTCATGCAGGGCTGGTAATATCAGACCGCCGCGCTGCCTTTTCGGCAGTCCGGCGGTCTTCTTATGTAAAAGAGGAGCATCATGAGCGATTTGGACAAGAGCACATCCCCGCTGCGCGGCCTGTTGGAAAACAATCGTCGCTGGGCGGCGTCGGAGGTCGAGCGCGACCCCGACTTCTTTAACCGCCTGGCCAACCAGGCCGCGCCCGAATACCTGTGGATCGGCTGCTCAGACAGCCGGGTGCCGGCGAACGAGCTGCTGGGCCTCGCGCCGGGCGACGTCTTCGTCCACCGCAATATCGCCAACGTGGTGGTGCACTCGGACCTGAACGCGCTGTCGGTGCTGCAGTTCGCGATCGACGTGTTGAAGGTCAAGCATGTGATCATCGTCGGCCACTACGGCTGCAAAGGCGTGCACGCGGCGATGACCGGCACCCGCGTCGGCCTGGTCGACAACTGGCTGCGCCACGTGCAGGACGTGCACCAGAAGCACGAGCGCTACATGGGCACCGTGGTCAATGAGCAGCGCCGCTCGGAGCGTCTGGTGGAGCTGAACGTGGTGGAGCAGGTGTCCAACGTCTGCCAGACCACGATCGTGCAGGACGCGTGGGAACGCGGCCAGGACCTGACGGTGCACGGCTGGGTCTACGGCATCAACGACGGCAAGCTGCAGGATCTGGAAATCACCGTCAACGGCCACGACCAGCTGTCCTCGCGCGTCGCCAAGCGACTGTCGGTGTACGCCGCCGCCTAAGCAAGTCGAGGCCATCATCCCGATGGCCTCCCTCTTGCGGCGGCTTAAATGCGGTAATCAATATTCGCTACGCTGGCTGTTCCTCCATTGAAAGGAACGCCAGATGAAATACTCCAATACAGCGCTCGCCAACGCAGCCGCCCTCACCATCTTTAACATCCGCGCTGAAGAGGCCGAGATCAAGAATGCCGATGGCAGCACTGCTGACACGCAGCCGATGAAGGTCAGCCTGACCGTGCGCTATTCGATCGAGCCGTCGCCGAAGCCGAGGCCGGCGCGATGAAGGCAACCGCCGCCGGCCAGGCCTACGTCACGCTGAAGACCGCCGCCGCGCAGGCCGACGCGCTGCCTGCCACCTTGTATGGTGACGCGCCGGTTCCTTTTCTGAACATCACCAAATAAGCCAGCAAAAATATATATAAGCGCTTATGTAAATGGTGCTAATATCGGGTCATGAAACAAGGACTCGGCACTCAACTACGTCACCTGATCGAACTGCTGGACGGCGCGGTTCAGCAGTCCTATGTGGACGCGGGCCTGGATTACCGGCCGCGCTACACGCCGGTGATGCGCGCGCTGGCGCAGCAGCAGAGCGCGACCATCGGTGAACTGGCCGAACTGGCCGGCATCACCCAGCCGGCGGCGACGCAAACCGTGGCGCTGATGAAGAAGGAAGGCCTGCTGCTGGTCGCCGCCGACGGCGCGGACGGCCGGCAGCGCATGGTGCGACTGAGCCCACAGGGTGCCGCGCTGCTGCCGCAACTGCAAGCGTGCTGGAAGGCGACCAAGCGCGCCGCCGATAGCCTCGACGCCGACCTGCCGTTCCCTTTGTCGGACTGTCTGGCGCAAGCCATCACCGTCCTCGAACAACGCCCCTTCGGCGAGCGGATTCGCGCCGCAACCAAGAAAGTACGACCAACTCCCTGAAAGCGATTATGGAAACTACGCTGAGCATGGCAACGCCCAAACCGACCCTGTCATCGCGCCTGATGGCCAACCCCGTGGTGCGCATCGTGCTCGGCCTCGTGCTGACCTTCGCCGCCGTGCCATTGACGATGATCCTCGCCTCGCAACTGGTGGCGAAGCCGTACCGCATCGTCTGGCCGCAGCTGCTGGCCGCCGTGCTGGTATGGTTCGGCTACCGCTTCTATGTGCGCCGCATCGAAAAGCGCCAGCCCACCGAACTGGCGACGCAAGGCATGGCGCGCGAACTGGGCGCCGGCCTGCTGATCGGCGCCGGCCTGGTGGCGTTGACCTTCGCGGTACTGGCCGCGCTGGGCGCCTACCGCTTCGACGGCGTCAACGCCGCCAGCGCGACCATGCTGCTGCCGCTGGCCGAACTGGTCCTGGTCGGCATGGCCGAAGAGATGATGTTCCGTGGCGTGATCTTCGGCGTCATCGAGCGTTCGCTGGGCAGCAAGGCAGCGATCGTAATCTCGGCACTGCTATTCAGTCTGGCGCATTTGCCCAACGAAGGCGTCTCCGTGCTGGCGATCTCGGTGATTGCCGCCTACGGCGTACTGCAAGCCGCGCTCTACATGAAGACGCGCCGGCTTTGGATCTGCATCGGCACCCACATCGCCTGGAACTACTGCGTCAGCCAGGTATTTTCATCGACCGTATCGGGGCACGCGGCCACCGACGGCCTGCTGCGCGGCGAACTGCTGGGCAACGCCATGCTGACCGGCGGCGCCTTCGGCATCGAAGGTTCGTTGGTGGCGCTGGTGCTGATCGCCGTCACCGCCGCCGCCTGGCCGCGCCGCGCATAGGCGCTATTCACATATCGATATCGGATAAGCTTCGTTTTCTAAATAAGCAGAGCGGCATAGACTGGGCACATACTCATTCAATGGGCAAGTGCCATGTCTGCCGTTCTCCAGGATACCTTCGAGGTCGAACTCTTCGACGCGCCACTGGGCGCCGAAATCATCGGCCTGGATCTGAACCGACCGCTGTCGCGACGCGACTTCCAGCGCATTCATAAAGCGCATCTGGACCACCACCTGCTGGTGTTCCGCGACCAGCGCATCACGCCGCAGCAGCAGGTCGATTTCAGCCGCCGTTTCGGCCCGCTGCAAATCCACGTGCTGCGCAACTTCCAGCTGCCTTCGAACCCGGAAGTGCTGATCATCTCCAACATCATCGAAGACGGCCAGCCGATAGGCCTCGGCGACGCCGGCCACTTCTGGCATTCCGATTTGTCGTACAAGGAAACGCCGAGCCTCGGCTCGATGCTGCACGCGCAGGAGCTGCCGGAAGAGGGCGGCGATACGCTGTTCGCCAATATGCACCTGGCCTGGGACACCTTGCCGACCGCGCTGCGCAACGCCGTGCAGGACGCGCGCGCCGAACACAGTTACCTGACGCAGTACGAAGAACTGCGTCGCCGCAGCCCGTTTCGTCCGGCGCTGACGCAAGCGCAGATCGACGAGGTCAAGCCAGTGGTGCATCCGGTGGTGCGCACGCATCCCGAGACCGGCCGCAAGGCGCTGTTCGTCAGCGAGCATTTCACCACCCGCATCGTCGGCATCCCGGAAGACGAAAGCCGCGCGCTGCTCGCCGAACTGTATGCGCACAGCGTGCTGCCGGAGCATGTCTACCGCCACCGCTGGGCGCCGCACGACATGGTGTTCTGGGATAACCGTTCGCTGATGCACCTGGCGGGCGGCACGCCGCCGCATCTGCGCCGCAAGCTGTACCGCACCACCATCGAAGGCGACACGCCTTTCTGACAACAAGGAAACCCATGTCCAGATTGATTCCAGCAGCAGTGCTCACTTTAATTTGCGCCATCGCCGCGCCGGCGCACGCCGAAGGTCGTATCCGCATCGCCGAGCAGTTCGGCATCGTCTACCTGCTGCTGAACATCGCGCAGGACCAGCAGCTGATCGAGAAGCACGGCAAGAAGAACGGTATCGACATCAATGTCGAACGCACACAGTTGTCCGGCGGCTCGGCGGTGAACGATGCGCTGCTGTCCGGCGCCATCGATATCGCCGGCGCCGGCGTCGGCCCGCTGCTGACGATCTGGGACCGTACCAACGGCAAGCAGAACGTCAAGGGCGTGGCATCGCTGGGCAGCTTCCCTTACTACCTGGTCAGCAACAACCCCAAGGTCAAGACCATCGCCGACCTGACCGAGAAGGACCGCATCGCATTGCCGGCGGTGACGGTATCGGTGCAGTCGCGCATCCTGCAATACGCAACGGCCAAGCAGTGGGGCGATAAGGAGTTCGCGCGGCTGGATAAGTTCACCCAGACCTTGCCGCATCCGGACGCCGCCGCCGCCGTCATCGCCGGCGGCACCGAGATCAATGGCCACTTCGGCAGTCCGCCATTCCAGGAACAGGAACTCGCGGGCAATCCGAACGCGCACATCGTGCTCAATTCCTACGACGTGCTGGGCGGCCCAAGCTCCGCCACCGTGTTGTACGCGACCGAGAAATTCCGCAAGGAGAATCCGAAGACCTATCGCGCCTTCACCGCCGCGTTGGCGGAAGCGGCGCAGTACGCGACCGCGAATCCGGAAGGCGCGACCGACGCGTATATCCGTATCAGCAAGAGCAAGATCGATCGTGCGCTGCTGCTGAAGATTATCAAGAACCCGCAGGTGCAGTTCAGCGTCGCACCTCAGAATACCTATGGACTGGCGCAGTTCCTGTACCGCGTCGGCGCGATCAAGAAGCAGCCGGCCAGCTGGCGCGATTACTTCTTCGACGATCCGGTCATCACACAAGGGGGATGAGAGCATGAGCTTCCAGGTTGTACGGCCGCCGGTCGGCGTGGCGCCTTTGCTGAAGGCGGAGGGCGTGAGCCTGGAGTACGGCGCGACGCGGGCCACGCATGACGTCAGCTTCGACGTGTATCGCGGCGACCGTTTCGTGCTGCTCGGGCCTTCGGGCTGCGGCAAGTCGTCGCTGCTGAAAGCGGCGGCGGGCTTCATCAAGCCGAGCGCGGGCCGCATCAGCATCGATGGCAAGACGGTCGAGGGACCGGGAGCGGACCGCATCGTGGTGTTCCAGGAGTTCGACCAGCTGCCGCCGTGGAAGACGGTCAAGGAGAACGTGGTGTTCCCGCTGCTGATGACCAAGCGGCTCAACAAGCAGGAAGCCGAACAACGCGCCTTGCACTGGATCGCCAAGGTGGGCTTGGGCGGCTTTGAGAACGCGCATCCGCATACACTGTCCGGCGGCATGAAGCAGCGCGTCGCGATCGCACGGGCGCTGGCGATGCAGCCGGAGGTGTTGTTGATGGACGAGCCGTTCGCCGCGCTCGATGCGCTCACGCGCCGCAACATGCAGGAAGAGTTGGGGCGCTTGTGGGAGGAGCTGCGCTTCACGCTGTTGTTCGTCACGCACTCGATCGAGGAGGCGCTGGTGATCGGCAATCGCATCCTGTTGTTGTCGCCGCATCCGGGGCAGGTGAGGGCGGAGTTGAACAGCCATCAGTTTGGCTTGCACAGCGCCGGCAGTGAAGAGTTCCAGGCCGCCGCGCAGCGCATTCACGGCTTGCTGTTCGGCGCGGAGCCATCGCGCGACGGCGCGCCGGCCGCCGCCGCGCCCGACAGTGACAGGAGCGCCGCGCTATGAGCCTGGTCCTCGATCCGCCGATCCGGCAGGAATACGAATACGCCACCAAGCCCGCCGCGCTGCGTCCCGCCGACGCCGCGCCGCCGCTGGCGCAACGGGCATGGCAGCAAGCCTGGCTGCGCAAGACCGCGATCCTGATCGTGCTGGCAGTGGCGTGGGAACTGATCGCACGCTGGCAAGCCAACGACCTGCTGCTGCCTGGCTTCCTGCAAACCGCGCAAGCCTTCGCCGACGGCATCGTCAGCGGCGAACTGCCGGACCGCGTGCGCATCTCGCTGGCGGTCCTGCTGCAAGGCTACCTGGCCGGCATCGCCGCCGCCTTCGCGCTGACCGCGCTGGCCGCGTCGACCCGCATCGGCCGAGACCTGCTGGAGACGCTGACCTCGATGTTCAACCCACTGCCCGCGATCGCGCTGCTGCCGCTGGCGCTGTTGTGGTTCGGCCTTGGAAAAGGAAGCCTGATCTTCGTCATCGTCCACGCCGTGCTATGGCCGCTGGCGCTGGGCGCCTACGCCGGATTCCAGAGCGTGCCCGAGACCCTGCGCATGGCCGGCCGCAATTATGGCCTGAGCGGCTTGCGGCTGGTGGTGCACATTCTGGTGCCGGCCGCGCTGCCGTCCATCCTGTCCGGCCTGAAGATCGGCTGGGCCTTCGCCTGGCGCACGCTGATCGCGGCGGAGCTGGTGTTCGGCACCACCGGCGGCCAGGGAGGCCTTGGCTGGTACATCTTCCAGAACCGCAATGAGCTCTACACCGACAAGGTGTTCGCCGGCCTGGCCGCCGTGATCCTGATCGGACTGTTGGTGGAGAACGTGGTATTTCGTCCACTCGAAACACTGACGATACGCCGCTGGGGCATGCAGCGCTGACGCGTTAAAAAATATTGGCGCTGGCGGGATTGCGGTTTTGTGCCGTAGAATCCCGTCATGGCCAACCTACGCATCGTCGTCGTCAACACCATCATCCACGCAGGTGACGAGGATGACGAGTTCCTGCGCGCACAGGCCGAACGCGCCCGCGTGCTGCGTATCGGCCTGCTGGAAGCGGGCTACGACATCATCGCCTCGCTGCCGCCGGACATGTACCTGCCGGAGCGGATCTCCCAGCTTCAACCCGACATGATCATCGTCGACGCCGAGTCGGACGCGCGCGATGTGCTGGAGCATATCGTCATCGCCACCCGCGACGAGCGCCGCCCCATCGTCATGTTCACCGAGAGCGACGACACCGAAAGCATGGAGGCGGCGGTGGCCGCCGGCGTCTCCGCGTACATCGTGGCCGGCTTGCAGAGCGACCGTATCAAGCCGGTGCTGAACGTGGCGCTGGCGCGCTTCAAACGCGAGCAGAAGCTGCTGGACGAGCTGTCCGACACCAAGAGCAAGCTCGCCGAGCGCAAGGTGATCGAGCGCGCCAAGGGCCTGCTGATGGAGCGCCAGCGCTTCACCGAAGAGCAGGCGTACCAGAAGCTGCGCAGCATGGCGATGAGTAAAAACCTCAAGCTGTCCGAAGTCGCCCAGCGCATCCTCGACGTCGAAGACCTGCTGGGCTAACGCCGGTCCAAAATGATGCGCTGCGCGTTCGCGGTGCGTTTTTTGCGCCATCAGGCCGCACCCGCGCGCCGCGATTTTCCTCCTTCTCCCTCTGTAAACCCTGCTGGCACGGACATTGCATAGCCTTTAGGCAAGCGCAATGGTGCGCACGATGTGTCCCGCCAACGGCGGTGGGGCCCACCAAGACAACGACGTCTACCGAAACATGAACAAGTTCATGTTGGGTAGGCGTTTTTTTTTGGACTGACTACTCAGAGGGATTACCATGGAACACAAGAAGCCTCAAGCGGACACCGTTTTGCCAGCAGCAGCCGCTGACGACGTGAATGTCACACGGAGAAAATTGATTCATGGTGCAGGTCTAGTAGCAGGAGGAAGCATGTTGGGATTGTCAACGGGTGGCGTATGGGCGGCGGGTTCCGATAAACCGGAAAAAGAAGAAATCAAGATCGGCTTCATTCCGCTGACCGATTGCGCTTCGGTGGTGATGGCGTCGGTGCTGGGCTTCGACAAGAAGTACGGCGTCAAATTCGTGTTGAGCAAAGAGGCTTCGTGGGCCGGCGTGCGCGACAAGCTGGCCAATGGCGATCTCGATGCGGCCCATGTGCTGTATGGCTTGCTTTACGGCGTGCAGATGGGCATCGGCGGCCAGAAGAAGGACATGGCGGTGCTGATGGGCCTCAATAACAACGGCCAGGCGATCACGCTGTCGAAGAAGCTGGCCGACAAGGGCGCGGTCGACGGCGCGTCGCTGGCGAAGCTGATGCAGACCGACAAGCGCGAATACACCTTCGCCCAGACCTTCCCGACCGGCACCCACGCCATGTGGCTGTACTACTGGCTGGCCGCGAACGGCATCAACCCGATGAAGGACGCCAAGGTCATCACCGTGCCGCCGCCGCAGATGGTGGCCAATATGCGGGTCGGTAACATGGACGGCTTCTGCGTGGGCGAACCGTGGGGCCACCGCGCCATCATGGACGGCATCGGCATCACCGCCACCACCACGCAGGACATCTGGAAGGACCACCCCGAGAAGGTGCTGGGCTCCACGCTGGAATTCGCCCGCAAGAATCCGAACACCTGCCGCGCGATGATGGCCGCCATCCTCGAAGCCAGCAAATGGATCGACGCTTCGCTGGCCAACAAGAACAAGATGGCCGAGGTCATCGCCGACAAGTCCTACGTCAACACCAGCAAGGACGCGATCGACCAGCGCATCATGGGCCGCTACCAGAATGGCCTGGGCAAGACCTGGGACGATGCCAATCACATGAAGTTCTACAACGACGGCACGGTCAACTTCCCGTATCTGTCGGACGGCATGTGGTTCATGACGCAGCATCGCCGCTGGGGCCTGCTGAAGGACGATCCGGATTACCTGGCCGTGGCCACCGCCGTCAACCAGATCGATCTGTACAAGGACGCCGCGACAATGACCAAGACGCCGGTGCCGAAAAGCCCGCTGCGCACGTCGAAGCTGATGGACGGTTCGGTATGGGACGGCAAGAACCCGAAAGCGTTCGCTGCCTCGTTCAAGATCAAAGCCTGATACGGGAGATGCCATGAACGCCTTGCTCAAATCCGACGGCGCCGAGCCGCCGGCAGCCGCTGCTTCGTCCGCCGTATCCTCCGAAGCCACCGCGCCGGCGCGCCGCCCGCGCCGTCCTCTCGCCGCCAATTCGACGGCGCGCGTGCGCCAGCAGGTCTCCACCACCGCCATGAAGATCGTCGCGCCGCTGGTGGGCGCCGCGCTGCTGGTGCTGGTATGGCAGCTCATCACGGTCAACAACGCCTCCTTCCCGACGCCGCTGGTCACGCTGCAGGAAGCGATCAAGCTGTTCTCCGATCCGTTCTACCGCAACAGCCCGAACGACCAGGGCATAGGCTGGAACCTGCTGGCGTCCTTGCAGCGCGTTGCCGTCGGCTTCGGCCTGGCCGCGCTGGTCGGCATCCCGCTGGGCTTCCTGATCGGCCGGGTGCAGTTCGTCGGCAGCATGTTCGGACCGATCATCAGTTTGCTCAAGCCGGTGTCGCCGCTGGCCTGGCTGCCTATCGGCCTGTTGGTGTTCAAGTCCGCCAACCCGGCAGCGATCTGGTCTATCTTTATCTGCTCAATCTGGCCGATGATCATCAACACCGCCGTCGGCGTGCAGCGCGTGCCGCAGGATTACATGAACGTCGCGCGCGTGCTGAACCTGTCGGAGTGGAAGGTGCTGACCAAGATCCTGCTGCCATCCGCGCTGCCGTACATCCTGACCGGTGTGCGCCTGTCGATCGGCACCGCGTGGCTGGTGATCGTCGCGGCCGAAATGCTGACCGGCGGCGTGGGCATCGGCTTCTGGGTCTGGGACGAGTGGAACAACCTGAACGTACCGCACATCATCATCGCCATCGTCGCCATCGGCTTTGTCGGGCTGCTGCTGGAGCAGGCGCTGATGGCGCTGGCCCGCGCCTTCACCTACGAACAAGTATCGAACTAAGGAGCTGGTCATGGACGATCCAAAATTCATCGATATCGAGGGCGTGGAGATGGTCTTCCACACCAGGAAGGGCACGTTCCACGCGTTGCGCGAGATCGACCTGACGGTGCGCAAGGGCGAATTCATCACGCTGATCGGCCACTCGGGCTGCGGCAAGTCGACGCTGCTCAACCTGATCGCCGGCCTGCTGAAACCGAGCGACGGCGTGCTGTTGTGCGCCAACCGCGAAATCGCCGGGCCGTCGCCGGAGCGTTCGGTGGTGTTCCAGAACCACTCGCTGCTGCCTTGGCTGACCTGCTACGAAAACATCCACCTCGGCGTGGAGCGCGTGTTCGGCAAGACTGAATCGAAAGCGCAGCTGCGCGAGCGCACCATGCAGGCACTGGCCCTGGTCAGTCTGACGGCGGCCGAAACCAAGCGTCCGCATGAGATCTCGGGCGGCATGAAGCAGCGCGTCGGCATCGCTCGCGCGCTGGCGATGGAGCCGAAAGTGCTGCTGATGGACGAGCCGTTCGGTGCGCTCGATGCGCTGACCCGCGCCCACCTGCAGGACGAGCTGCTGAAGATCGTCGCCGCCACCCAGTCCACCGTGGTCATGGTCACGCACGACGTCGACGAAGCGGTGCTGCTGTCGGACCGCATCGTCATGATGACCAATGGCCCGGCCGCCACCATCGGCGAAATCGTCGACGTCAAGCTGGAGCGACCGCGCGACCGCGTGGCGCTGGCGCAGGATGCGCGCTACACCGAGTACCGTTCGGCGGTGCTGGAGTTCCTGTATCGCAAACAGGCGCATCCCGCGAAGGAAGCCGCTTGATGGACATGTCCATGCGCGCTTTGGCGCCGGAGGGCGCGGCCGGCAAGGCGCTGTCCGGCGAGGTATTCAGCGCGCTGATCAACCTGTCGGGACGCCGGCGCTTCACGTCGCAGCGCATCGTGCTGTATGCGGTGCTGGCGTCGCAGGGGCATGCGGGCGGCGAGGCGACGGCGCGCGAAGCGCTGGCGCTGTTCCGCGGCGCGCATAAGTCGCTGTTGAGCGAGGCGGATGGCTTGCCGGGCGTGTTCTGCCCGGAGCTGCGCGACGCCTACTTCGGCAAGCTGGATGGCGACAGGAAGATCATCGCCTTCGCCGACCTGGGCGAGCGGACCTTGAAGGCGGTCGCGCAGGGATCGCCGCAAGCGGCGGAGCTGCTGGCTGAACTGGTGGAGAGCACCACGCCGACGCTGGCGATCCTCAACCAGATCACCGGCATCTACGAAGAGCAGGCCAAGCAGAACGCGCGACTGATGCGCAAGCAGCTGCGCGGCGTGATCACCGACATCGACACCATCAACCGCCAGGCGCGCATGGTGGCGTTCAACGCCCGCATCGTGGCGGCGCGGGCGGGGCAGGCAGGAAAAGAGTTTTCGGTGGTGGCGGGCGTCCTGTCCAACATCACCGGCGAGATCGACGAAATGGTCAACGCGGCGCTTGCCGCCGCTGGCTAAAGGAGAACAACATGAGCAGCGTGACTTTGGTGGGCGCAGGCCCAGGCGACCCGGAACTGTTGACGTTGAAAGCCATCCGCGCCATCGAGCGCGCCGACGTGGTGCTGATCGATGACCTGGTCAATCCCGAAGTGCTGGCGTATGCGCCGGCTGGAGCGCGCGTGATCCAGGTTGGCAAGCGAGGCGGCTGCGCCTCGACGCCGCAGGAATTCATCGAACGCCTGATGATCGCCGAAGCGCGGGCCGGCAACCGCGTGGTGCGGCTCAAGGGCGGCGATCCATACCTGTTCGGGCGCGGCGGCGAAGAACGCGCATCGCTGCGGGCGCAAGGGATCGAAGTCGACGTCATTCCCGGCATCAGCAGCGGCCTGGCCGCGCCGACCAGCATCGGCATCCCGCTGACCCACCGCGCCTGGAGCCAGGGCGCCACCTTCGTCACCGGCCACGGCAAGGACGCCGCCTCGGAGCCGAACTGGAAAGCCCTGGCGCAGAGCGGCCTGACGCTGGTGATCTACATGGGCGTCGCCCGCATCGACACCATCCAGGCCGGCTTGCTTGCCGGCGGCGCGGCGGCCGACACCCCGGTCGCGGTGGTGCAATCGGCCACGCGCGAGCATCAGCGCCAATTGCTGACGACACTGGGCGAACTACCACAAGCCCTGCGCGACAGCGGCCTGGGAAGCCCAAGCATCATTATCGTCGGCGACGTCGTCCGCTGCGCCGATGAATGGGGCGGGGTCAGTTCCGGCATCGTGCCACGGACTGAACCAGGAGCGCAGTCCTACGGCTAAGTTCGTGGCACGATGCCGGAACTGACCCCGGTGTTACAGTTCGGCTAAGCGCGCGCGGGTCAGATCCTTCAGCAGCTCCCGATCGACGTCCCATTCGACGGGCAGGTGGAAGCAGTTCTTCAGGACGACGAACCGCTTCAGCCTATCCTTGAAGTCTTCCATGACGAACAGGCTCCATGGCGAGAACGTCAGATGCTGCTTATAGGCGGCCAAGCCTACGACATATTTTCCCTTGTAGTGGATGGTCGGCACGTTCCAGGCGATCTTCGCTTCCAGCTGCGGGAACTCGGTCAGAATCAAATCGATGATGGACCGGAGCGTCTTGGCCTTGGTCGCATCTACCGAGGCCAGATAGGCTTCGATGGATTCGAATCTGGGCGTGCTCACTGCCATTCGCCTTTTTCATTGAGCAGCGTTTTCTTGCCCTGCACGACCAGCAGCGTTCCGTCGTCCAAAACCTGGTAATTGGTTTTCCCGTTGCGGAATTCGTAGCCGAGGAATCGGCATGGCGTCACGCCGTCGGCGCACAGCGTGTGCATCGTCTTGCCGTGCAGCTTGATGCGCTTGCCGGTCTTCTTGCTGGTGCCGACGTAGCCGACGTCGTCGCACGTGACATTGCCTTCCTCGCAGTTGACCGTCACCTCGACGATGAACGAGGGCGTGGTGAGCGTCGCCGCGCGCGCGAGCGACATGCCAAGCAAAAGCGACATACAGAGCAGGGTACGTTTCAAGACTGACTCCCGTGATGGTGGACGAACGATGCACCGTCAATGCGCACCGATAGCGTGCATTATGCACCGCCACATCGCACCGCGCCGCAGCGTTGGCGCGCCGATTTCCCCAATCTCCCTCTGTGGCGCGATGCTGGCCGCTCTGGCACGGCTCTTGCACTACAGAGGATAAGGAGTCAACGGCGATTCCCCCGAAACGAATTTATACGCTGGTCCAAAGACGGACTGGCAGGACAACGGCGTCCGCCCAACCCGGTCTTTTGAGACCTTGGTTGTGCGGACGCCTTTTTGTTTTCTGAACGGGATAAACAATGGCCAGCAAAGCTAACAGCATCAAGCTCTTTTCGATCTCAACGCCGCAGATGCGCGCGTTCCACCTGACCTGGATGGCGTTCTTCGTCTGCTTCTTCGCCTGGTTCGCCTGCGCGCCGCTGATGCCGGTGATTAAAGGCGAATTTGGCCTCAGCGTCGCGCAGATCGCCAACATCAACATCGCCGCCGTCGCCATCACGATCCTCGTGCGGCTGGTGGTCGGTCCGCTGTGCGACCACTTCGGCCCGCGCAAAACCTACACCGGCTTGCTGCTGCTGGGCTCCATCCCAGTAATAGGCGTCGCCTTCGCGCAGAGCTACGAGAGCTTCCTGTTCTTCCGCCTCGGCATCGGCGCCGCCGGCGCCAGCTTCGTCATCACGCAGTACCATACCTCGGTGATGTTCGCGCCCAAAGTGGTCGGCACCGCCAACGCCGCCGCCGCAGGCTGGGGCAACGCCGGCGGCGGCGTGGCGCAAGCCGTGATGCCGCTGCTGATGACCGCCATGGTCATGCTGGGTGTGAGCGAAACCTTCGGCTGGCGCGCCGCGCTGATCGTGCCGGGCGTGCTGATGATCGTCATGGCCGGCGTCTACTACCGCTACACGCAGGACTGCCCGCAAGGGAATTTCAGCGAACTGCGCGCCGCCGGCATCGCCATCGACGGAGGCGGCAAGAAAGGCGGTTGGGAGAGCTTCAAGCTGGCCGCCACCAACTACCGCGTATGGCTGCTGTTCATCACCTACGGCGCCTGCTTCGGCATCGAGATCTTCATCCACAACATCGCCGCCATCTACTACGTCGACCAGTTCCACCTGACGCTGGGCCAGGCCGGCATGGCCGCCGGCAGCTTCGGCTTGCTGGCGCTGTTCGCCCGCGCGCTGGGCGGCTGGGCATCGGACAAATTCGCCGCCGGCGGCAACCTGAATAACCGCGTTACGCTGCTGTTCGTGCTGATGCTCGGCGAAGGCGCCGGCCTGCTGATGTTCGCCCATGCCGGCAGCGCGATGCTGGCGATCGCCGCGATGCTGTTCTTCGGCCTGTTCACCCACATGGCATGCGGCGCCACCTACGCCGTGGTCCCGTTCATCGACAAGCGCGCACTGGGCGGCGTGGCCGGCATCATCGGCGCCGGCGGCAATGTCGGCGCGGTGGCCGCCGGCTTCCTGATGAAAGGCACCGGCAATACGCAACAGACGCTGAGCATCCTCGGCATCCTGGTCGCCATCTCCGCCCTGTGCGCGCTGGCCGCGCGCTTCGGCAGTAGCGCCGTCGAAGAATCCGCAATCGCCACCAAACTGGCAGCCTAAAGGAATACGCATCATGAAAATCATCGTCATCGGCCACGGCATGGTCGGCCACAAATTCCTCGAAAGCCTGGCCAACAGCGGCGCCGCCAACCTGCAGGTCACGGTCCTGTGCGAGGAGCCGCGCCCGGCCTACGACCGCGTGCACTTGTCCGAGTTCTTCTCCGGTAAATCGGCCGACGACCTGACGCTGGTGAAGCCCGGCTTCTTCGAACGCGACGATATGGTGCTGCGCCTGAACACCCGCGCCACCAACATCGACCTGAAGGCGAAGACGGTCACCATCGCCGACGGCAATGTGCTGGCCTACGACAAGCTGGTGATCGCCACCGGCTCGTATCCCTTCGTGCCGCCGCTGCCGGGCAAGGAGCGCAAGGACTGCTTCGTCTACCGCACCATCGAAGACCTGGAAGCGATGCTCGAATGCGGCAACCGCTCGAAGACCGGTGTGGTGATCGGCGGCGGCCTGCTGGGCCTCGAATGCGCCAAGGCGCTGCGCGACATGAAACTGGACACTCACGTGGTCGAGTTCTCGCCGCGCCTGATGGCGGTGCAGGTCGACGACGGCGGCGCGCGCGTGCTGCGCCGGAAGATCGAAGAACTGGGCGTCACCGTCCACACCGGAAAAAACACCACCGCCATCATCGACGGCGAAGACGGCACGCACCGCATGCAGTTCGCCGACGGCGGCCACCTGGATGCCGACATGATCGTGTTCTCGGCCGGCATCCGCCCGCGCGACATGCTGGCGCGCGAGAGCGGCCTGACCATCGGCCCGCGCGGCGGCATTGAAATCAATAACAACTGCGTCACCTCGGACCCGGACGTCTACGCCATTGGCGAGTGCGCGCTGTGGGGCGGCTTGATCTTCGGCCTGGTGGCGCCGGGCTACGAGATGGCGCGCGTCGCGGCCAAGCACATGTTGGGCGAGGCGGCGGAATTCGCCGGCGCCGACATGAGCACCAAGCTGAAACTGATGGGCGTGGACGTGGCCAGCATCGGCGACCCGCACGGCAACGTCGCCGGCAGCCGCTCCTACCAGTTCACCGACGAACGCAAACAGATCTACAAGAAGATCGTGGTTTCCGACTGCGGCAAATACCTGCTGGGCGGCGTCATGGTGGGCGACGCCGCCGAATATGGCACGCTGCTGCAAATGATGCTGAACAAAATCGAGCTGCCGGAATCGCCGGAGTTCCTGATCCTGCCGCAGTCCGACGGCGCCGCGAAGCCTGCGTTGGGCGTCGACGCGCTGCCGGATGGCGCGCAGATCTGTTCTTGCAACGACGTCTCCAAAGGCGCGCTGTGCGCGGCGGTGGCCGGCGGCATGACCACCATCGGCGAACTGAAAAGCTGCACCGGCGCCGGCACCTCGTGCGGCGGCTGCGTGCCGCTGGTGACGCAGATCATGAAGGCCGAGATGAAGAAGCACGGCATGGAAGTCAACAACCATGTCTGCGAACACTTCGCCTATTCGCGTCAGGAGATTTTCCACCTCGTCAAAGTAGGCCAGATCAAGAGCTTCGGCGATCTGCTGCACAAGCACGGCAAGGGTCTCGGTTGCGACGTGTGCAAACCGCTGGCCGCCAACATCCTGGCCAACGTATGGAACGATTTCGTGCTGAAGAAGGAGCACGCCAGCCTGCAGGATACCAACGACTACTTCCTCGGTAACATCCAGAAGGACGGCACCTACTCGGTGGTGCCGCGCATGCCGGGCGGCGAAGTCACCGCCGACGGCCTGATCGCGGTCGGCATGGTGGCCAAGAAGTACAAGCTGTACACCAAGATCACAGGCGGTGCGCGGGTCGATCTGTTCGGCGCGCGCGTCGATCAGCTACCGCTGATCTGGGAAGAGCTGATCGCCGCCGGCTTCGAATCCGGCCACGCCTACGGCAAGTCGCTGCGCACCGTGAAGTCCTGCGTCGGCTCGACCTGGTGCCGTTACGGCGTCGATGACTCGATCGGACTTGCCATCGAACTGGAGAACCGCTACAAGGGCCTGCGCACGCCGCACAAGATCAAGTTCGGCGTCTCCGGCTGCACCCGCGAGTGCGCCGAGGCGCAAGGCAAGGACGTCGGCATCATCGCCACCGACAAGGGCTGGAACCTGTACGTCTGCGGCAACGGCGGCATGAAGCCGCGTCACGCCGAACTGCTGGCGACGGAATTGGACAAAGAAACGCTGGTCAAGTACATCGACCGCTTCCTGATGTTCTACAGCCGAACCGGCGACCGCCTGCAACGTACCAGCACCTGGCGCGAGAACCTGGAAGGCGGCCTGGATTACCTGAAGCAGGTGGTGGTGAAGGACAAGCTGGGCATCGCCGCCGAGCTGGAAGCGGACATGCAGCACGTGGTCGACACCTACGCGTGCGAGTGGAAGGAGGCGGTCGAGAATCCGGAGACGCGCAAGCGCTTCCGCACCTTCGTCAACAGCGACAAGGCCGATGAGAACGTGCTGTTCATGGAAGAGCGCGGCCAGATCCGCCCGGCCACCATCGAAGAGCGCAAGCGCGTGATTCCTATTGCAGTAGTTTGAGGAGCAGATATGCATCGCGATATTCAAACCGATAAATGGATCGCCGTCTGCGACCTGGACGACATCGTGCCCAACACCGGCGTCTGCGCCTTGCTGAACGATGTGCAGGTCGCGGTGTTCCATGTGGACGACGGCGGCAGCCGCGTGTTCGCCATCGATAACTACGACCCGAATTCCGAAGCGGCGGTGCTGTCGCGCGGGCTGGTGGGCAGCGTCGGGGAGCGCATCGTGGTGGCCTCGCCGATCTACAAGCAGCACTTCGACCTGCAGACGGGCGAGTGCCTGGAAGCGCCGGAGCATTCGGTGGGCACCTATCCGGCGCGCATCGAGGACGGCAAGGTCTGGGTCGGCCTATGAAACCGTCGCTGGTCGTGATCGGCAACGGCATGGCCGGCATGCGCACGGTCGAGGAGCTGCACAAGCTGGCGCCGGACATGTACGACATCACCGTGTTCGGCGCCGAGCCGCACGGTAACTACAATCGCATCCTGCTGTCGCCGGTGCTGGCGGGCGAGAAGAGCATGGAAGACATCATGCTCAATACCCGCGAGTGGTACGTCCAGCATGGCATCACGCTGCATGCCGGTGATCCGGTCGAGCATATCGACCGCCGCAAGCGCATTGTGCGCGCCCGCTCCGGCCTGGAGGTGCATTACGACCGCCTGCTGATCGCCACCGGCTCCAAGCCTTTCATCATTCCGGTGCCGGGCCACCAGCTGCACAATGTGCTGGCCTTCCGCGATATCCAGGACGTGGAAACCATGCTGGCGATGGCGCGCAATCACCGTCACGCGGTGGTCATCGGCGGCGGACTGCTTGGGCTGGAAGCGGCCAATGGCCTGCAACGCCAGGGCATGTCGGTGACGGTGGTGCACGTCGGCGACGCCCTGATGAACCAGCAGCTCGACAAGCCGGCCGCGCTGTTGCTGCAAAAAGCGCTGGAGGCCAAGGGCCTGACCTTCATGATGAACGCGCAGACCGAGGAAATCGTCGGCCCGGAGCGCGTCACGGCCGTGCGCTTCAAGGATGGCGCGACCATCCCGGCTGACCTGGTGGTGATGACCGCCGGCGTGCGCCCGAACATCGAGCTGGCGAAATCCGCCGGCCTGCATTGCGAGCGCGCCATCGTCGTCGACGACACACTGCAAACCTACGATCCGCGCGTCTACGCGGTGGGCGAGTGCGTGCAGCACCGCAGCGCCACCTTCGGCCTGGTGGCACCGATCTGGGACCAGGCGCGCGTCTGCGGCGCCCACCTCGCCGGCGCCGGCGTGCGCCGCTACGTGCAGCAAACCTCGCCGACGCGGCTGAAGGTCACCGGCGTCGACCTGTATTCGGTCGGGGACTTCATCGGCGGCGAGGGCAGCGAAGACCTGGTGCTGCGCGACGCGCGGCGCGGCGTCTACAAGCGGCTGGTGCTGAAGGATAATCGCGTCACCGGCGCCGTGCTGTATGGTGACGTCAAGGACGGGCCGTGGTACTTTGGCTTGATCCAGAACCGCACCGACATCGCGCCGATCCGGCAAAACCTGTTGTTCGGCGAGGCGCTGTCCGCGCGCGTCGCCTGATTTTAGCGAGCAAGCATCTTGAACCTGTCCACCGACCATCTCGCAGTACGCACCACCTGCGCCTATTGCGGCGTCGGCTGCGGCGTGCAGGCCACACCCCTGGCCGACGGCGTGATCGCCATCGCCGGCGACAAGCTTCATCCCGCCAACAAGGGGCGCCTGTGCGTCAAGGGTTCCGCGCTGGGGGAAACGGTGGGCCTCGACGGCCGCCTGCTGTATCCGCAGCTGCGCGACGCCGGTGGCCTGCGCCGGGTGTCATGGGACGAGGCGCTGGACAAGGTGGCCGACGGCTGGCGCGCCATCATCGACGAACACGGGCCGGACGCGGTGGCGCTATACGTCTCGGGCCAGCTGCTGACTGAGGACTACTACGTCGCCAACAAGCTGATGAAGGGCTACATCGGCAGCGCCAACATCGACACCAATTCGCGGCTGTGCATGTCGTCGGCGGTGGCGGGCTACAAGCGCGCCTTCGGCGAAGACCTGGTGCCGCTGTGCTACGACGACCTGGAATTGGCCGACATGGTGGTGCTGGTCGGTTCCAACACCGCGTGGTGCCATCCCATCCTGTTCCAGCGCATCCTGAAGGCGAAGGAGGCGCGGCCCGAGATGAAACTGGTAGTGATCGACCCGCGCCGCACCGCGACCTGCGAGCTGGCCGACCTGCACCTGCCGGTCAAGGCGGGCACCGATGTCTGGCTGTTCAACGGCTTGCTGAGCTATCTGGCGCGCATCGGCGCGGTTGATCCACGCTTCATCGCGCAGCACACCAACGGCTTCGACGCCGCGCTGGCCACCGCCAACGTCGATTGCAGCGATCCGGCTGCCGTGGCGAAGATCTGCCGCATCGAACTGGCGGTGCTGATGGAGTTCTACGAAGCCTTCGCCGCCACACGCAAGACCATCACCGCGTATTCGATGGGCGTGAACCAGTCGTCAGCCGGCACCGACAAGGTCAACGCCATCATCAACTGCCACCTGATCGGCGGCCGGATCGGCAAGCCCGGCATGGGGCCGTTCTCGATCACCGGCCAGCCGAACGCCATGGGCGGTCGTGAAGTGGGCGGTCTGGCCAACATGCTGGCCGCGCACATGGACCTGGAACGCGCCGACCATCGCGATGTGGTGCAGACCTTTTGGGACTCGCCGGCGATCGCCGACAAGCCGGGCCTGAAGGCGGTCGATCTGTTCAAGGCGATCGAGGACGGCAAGGTCAAGGCGGTGTGGGTGATCGCCACCAATCCCATCGTCAGCCTGCCGGACGCCGACCAGGCGCGCCGCGCGCTGGAGAAGTGCGACCTGGTGGTCGCCAGCGATATCATGCAAAACACCGACACCAACGCCTACGCCGATGTGCTGCTGCCGGCGCTGGGCTGGGGCGAGAAGGACGGCACCGTCACCAACTCCGAGCGCCGTATCTCGCGCCAGCGCGCCTTCCTGGCCGCACCGGGCGAGGCGCTGCCGGACTGGAAGATCATTTCGCTGTTCGCACAGCGCATGGGCTACGGCGGCTTCGACTTCGGCGGCGCCGGCGAAGTCTTCGACGAACACGCGCGCCTGAGCGGCTTCCGCAACGCCCACGGCGATGTGCCGCGCGCGTTCGACATGTCCGGCCTGGGTGGCCTCGACAATCGCGAGTACGACGACCTGGAGCCGATCCAGTGGCCGGTGCGCCGCACCGCCGCCGGCGAACTGCAAGTCGAGGCGCGCCTGTTCAAGGACCATGTGTTCGCGCATGCGGACGGCAAGGCGCGGTTCATCGCCACCGCGCCGCGCGCGCCGATGCACGCCGTCAGCGAGGAATATCCGCTATCACTCAATACCGGTCGCGTGCGCGACCAGTGGCACACCATGACGCGCACCGGAAAATCCGCCACGCTGGCGGATCACATCGCCGAGTCCTTCGTCGACATGCACCCGCAGGACGCGTTGCTGCACGGCGTGCGCGAAGGCGAACTGGCGCGCGTCAGCTCCGCCTGGGGCGCAATGGTGGCGCGGGTACAGCACGGTGGCGGCATCCCGCGCGGCAGCATCTTCGTGCCGATCCACTGGTCGGGCCAGACCTCGTCGGACGCGCGCGTGGGCGCGCTGGTCAATCCGGTGGTCGATCCGGTGTCCGGCGAGCCGGAGTTCAAGCACACGCCGGTGCGCATCGAGCAGTTCCGCGTCAACTGGCACGGCTTCATCCTCAGCCGCGACGAACTGGATCTCGACAGCGTGGCGCATTGGACCCGCGTCCAGGGGCGCCAGTTCGCGCGCTACGAACTGGCCGGTCGCAACACCATCGACGATTTCAGCGGCTGGGCGCGCGGGCTGCTGGCCGTGCGCGATCCCGAAGCCGATTGGCTCGAATACGAAGACCGCAGCGCCGGCGTGTACCGCGCCGTGCATGTGGTGAACGACCGCATCGAACAATGTTTGTTCCTGTCGCCGCGCCAGGACATGCCGCCGCGCGCCTGGCTGGCCAGCCTGTTCGTCAAGGATCAGCTGAGCGAAATCGACCGCGTCGGCCTGCTGGTCGGCATGCCGGTGGAGAAGGGCGCCGACACCGGGCCGACCGTGTGTTCCTGCTTCGGCGTGGGACGCAATACGATCTGCCAAGCCATCGTCGAGAAGGACTTGAAGACCGTGCCGGAAGTGACGGCCTGCCTGAAAGCCGGCGGCAATTGCGGTTCCTGCGTCCCCGAGATCAAGAAAATATTGGTGCAAACCCGTGCCGAGGCGGAGGAAGCAAGGTTGTAGATATGGTAAATTAGACCGTCGATCGCTTGATCATGAAAAAAGAGAGCGAACATGTCTATCCGTGAAAACTTCTCCGACGCCGATATGGACCTGTGGCTCAACGAGAACCGGGTCACTGAAATCGAATGTCTGGTGCCCGACTTGACGGGCGTGGCGCGCGGGAAGATCCTGCCTCGCGCCAAATTCACCAAGGAGCGCGGCATGCGCATCCCCGAGGCGGTGCTGGGCATGACCGTCACCGGCAACTACCCGACCGAGAACGTGGCCTACGACCGCGCCATCTCCAACACCGACCGCGACATGATCCTGCGCGCGGACCCCGGTAGCATCACCACCGTGCCCTGGGCGATGGACCCGACCGCGCAGGTGATCCACGATTGCTACTTCGCCGACGGCACCCTGGTCGATTACGCGCCACGCTCGGTGCTGCGGCGCGTGCTCAAGCTGTATGCGGATCGCGGCTGGAAGCCGGTGGTGGGCCCGGAACTGGAGTTCTACCTGACCGAGAAGAACATCGATCCCGATCTGCCGCTGAAAGCGCCGGTGGGCCGCAGCGGCCGCGCCGAGACCAGCCGCCAGGTCTACAGCATCGACGCGGTCAACGAATTCGATCCGCTGTTCGAGGACATCTACGACTACTGCGCGCTGATGAATCTCGACGTCGATACGCTGATCCACGAAACCGGCGCCGGCCAGATGGGCCTCAACTTCCAGCACGGCGACGCGCTGGCATTGGCCGACAACGTGTTCTACTTCAAGCGCACCTTGCGCGAGGCGGCGCTCAAGCACGGCATGTACGCCACCTTCATGGCCAAGCCGATGGCGGGTGAGCCGGGATCGGCGATGCATATCCACCAGAGCGTGAGCGACGCGGTCACGGGGCACAACATCTTCAGCGCGCCGGACGGCTCGCCGTCGGCCATCTTCAAGCACTACATCGGCGGCCTGCAACGCTACACGCCGGCGGCGATGGCGATCGTGGCGCCGTACGTGAACTCGTATCGCCGCATCGTGCGTCACACGGCGGCGCCGATCAACATCCAGTGGGGCATGGACAACCGCACCGTGGGCTTCCGCATCCCGATCTCCGGGGTCGAGCAGCGCCGGGTCGAGAACCGCATCATCGGCGCCGACGCCAATCCGTATCTGGCGATGGCGGTGACGCTGGCATGCGGCTACCTCGGCATGATCGATCAGCTGGAGCCGACGCCGATGATCGGCGGCAGCGCCTACGACCATAGTTTCGAACTGCCGCAAGGACTGCCGCAGGCGCTGGAGATGTTGCGCAGCGAGGACCGGCTGCGCGCTGTGCTGGGCGAGCGCTTCATCGACGTCTACACCGCGATCAAGGAGCTGGAGCACCAGGAGTTCATGACGGTCATCAGCCCGTGGGAGCGGGAACACCTGTTGCTGCATGTTTGATCCCCGCTGCATTTATAATCACGGGTTCGTGAAAATATCTTTTTACATTTTAATAACATGACCATAGAGCGCGCTGCTGAACCCTTTCTGTTGATCCGCAACCTGATTAAGGAATTCGACGGCGTCCGCGCCGTCAACGATGTCTCGGTGGGGATCAACAAGGGTGAGATCTTCGCGCTGCTTGGCAGTTCCGGCTGCGGCAAGTCGACGCTGCTGCGGATGCTGGCCGGCTTCGAGACGCCGACCCAGGGCGCGATCACGCTGGGCGGCAAGGATATCGTCAATGTGCCGCCGCACCAGCGCCCGATCAATATGATGTTCCAGTCGTACGCGCTGTTCCCGCACCTGTCGGTATGGGACAACATCGCCTTCGGCCTGCGCCGCGACGGCCTGCCGAAGGAAGAAATCGCGACGCGCGTCGAGCAGATGCTGGCGCTGGTGCAGTTGGGCGCCTACGGCAAACGTAAGCCGCACCAGCTGTCCGGCGGCCAGCAGCAGCGCGTGGCGCTGGCGCGCAGCCTGGCAAAGCGGCCGCAGTTGCTGCTGCTGGACGAGCCGCTGGGCGCCCTGGACAAGAAGCTGCGCGAGCGCACCCAGATGGAGCTGGTCAGCATCATCGAGGAGGTCGGCGTGACCTGCGTGATGGTGACCCACGACCAGGACGAGGCGATGAGCATGGCGACCCGCATCGCGGTGATGAGCGAAGGCCGCATCCTGCAGGTCGGCGCGCCGGGCGAGATCTACGAGACGCCGAACTGCCGCTTCGTCGCGGACTTCATCGGCAGCGTCAATCTGTTCAACGGCAGCGTGGCGGTCGACGAGCCGGACCACGTCATCGTCGATACGCCGGAGGGCCGGCACTACGTCACCCACGGCATCACCGGCACGATGGGCATGCCGGTGTCGGTGGCGGTGCGGCCGGAAAAAATCGCGCTGCAAGCCGAGGCGCCGACGCTGGAACAGCGCGCCGTCGCCGGTGAGCATGGCTACAACTGCGTGCAGGGCGTGGTCACCGCGCTGGCCTACTTCGGCAACGAGACCAGCTACCACGTGCGGCTCGACAGCGGCATGGTGCTGAAGGTCACGCGCACCAACGCGGCGCGCCATGACGACTCGGCGCTGAAGCGCGACCAGCGCGTCTTCGCCTGGTGGGACGGCGCCGACGTCGTCGTGCTGACCAGCTAAGGCGGAGCGGGCATGAACTTTGTAAAAAATTTACTGACACTGCGATGGATCACCGGCCGCCGCGTCGTGATCGCCGTGCCGTTCGTGTGGCTGGCCTTCGCCTTCCTGGTGCCGTTCCTGATCGTGCTGCGCATCAGCTTCACCGAGGCGGACAACGGTGGCAACCCGTTCGGCACCCTGATGACGCTGGTGGACGGCGTGGTCACGCTGAAGGTCAAGATCTCCAACTACCTGTTCATCGCGGAAGATGAGCTGTACGCGGTGACGTATCTGAACTCGCTGAAATTCGCCGCGGTCACGGCGGCGCTGTGCCTGATCATCGGCTACCCGTTCGCCTACTTCATGGCGCGCGCCAAGCCGACTATGCGGCCGGTGCTGCTGATGCTGGTGATGATGCCGTTCTGGACCTCCTTCCTGCTGCGCATCTACGCATGGAAAGGCATCCTGGCCAATCACGGCATCCTGAACAGCTTCCTGATCGGCGTCGGCGCGATCAGCGAGCCGCTACATCTGATGAACACCCAGTTCTCGCTGATCATCGGCATGGTCTACGCCTACCTGCCGTTCATGATCCTGCCGCTGTACGCCAATCTGGTGAAGATGGACGTGCGCTTCCTCGAAGCCGCCGCCGACCTGGGCGCCACGCCGTTGCAGGCGTTCTGGCGCATCACCGTGCCGCTGTCGAAGTCCGGCATCATCGCCGGCACCATGCTGGTGTTCATTCCGGCGGTGGGCGAGTACGTGATCCCGGAACTGCTGGGCGGTCCGGAAACGCTGATGATCGGCCGCCAGCTGTGGGATGAATTCTTCACCAATAACGACTGGCCGCTGGCGTCGTCGGTGACGGTGGTGGTGATCATGCTGATCCTGGTGCCGATGGCGATCTTCAATAAATACAAGGCGGACCAGGAGGCACGGTCATGAGCAATTTCGTACAGCGCTGGTTCGGGCGCGGCTGGCTGTCGCTGGGCTATCTGTTCCTTTACCTGCCCATCATCGTGCTGGTGGTGTTCTCGTTTAACAGCTCGCGTCAGGACATGGTGTGGAGCGGTTTCTCCACGCAGTGGTACGCGGAGCTGATGAACGACTCGGAGATCATCAGCGGCTTCGGCCTGTCGCTGCGCATCGCGCTGTTGACGGCCTTCGCTTCGGTCACGCTGGGCACCTTCGCCGCCTTCGTGCTGCATCGCTACCAGCGCTTCAGCGGCCGCACGCTGTTCGCCGGCATGGTCAGCGCACCGCTGGTGATGCCGGAGGTGATCATCGGTCTGTCGCTGCTGCTGATGCTGGTGTCGGTGCAGAAGCTGTTCGGCTTCCCTGAGCGCGGCCTGATGACGATCTGGCTCGGCCACACGCTGCTGGGCATGGCCTACGCGGCGGTGGTGGTGCAGTCGCGCCTCCAGGAGATGGACAAGTCGCTGGAGGAAGCGGCGATGGACCTGGGATGCAAGCCGTACCAGGTGTTCTTCCTGGTGACGCTGCCGAACATCAAGCAGGCGCTGGGTTCCGCGTGGCTGCTGACGTTCACCCTGTCGCTGGACGACGTGGTGTTGTCGGCCTTCCTGTCCGGTCCCGGCTCGTCGACGATGCCGATCGTGATCTTCTCGCGCGCGCGCCTGGGCCTGGACCCGCGCGTCAACGCGGTGGCGGCGTTGACCATCCTGGTGGTGTCGATCGGTGTGATCGCATCGAGCCTGTACATCGCGCGCGCCGAGCGGCTGCGCCAGAAGCAGGTTGCCGCTGCGGCCAAGGGCTAGCCCCGCTTATATTCCCACCACGCGCTGGCGATGAAGATCGCCGCGCCGCACCACAACACGGCCGGCAGCGCATTGATGCCGGCCGTTTGCATGAGAACGCCCGTCAGCAAAGGCCCGCCGGCGCTGGTGATGCCCCAGCTGGCATTGACCACCGCGCTGGCGGCGACCAGCGACTGGCCCTTGAAGCGCTCACCGCACGCCACCAGCGACAGCATGTAGATCGCGCCCGCCGTCGCGCCCAGCATCAGCAGCAGCGTCCACCATAGCCACGGCGTGCCGGCGGCGAAGGGCAGCGCCGGCAGCAGCACGCAGACCGCGATGCCGCAGCCGACGTGCACGCGGCGTCGCCCCAGGTGATCCGCCAGCCAGCCGAAGGCGAATTGCAGCGCCGTGTCGCCAACCAGGACCACCGTCGCCGACAGCAGCGCCAGTTCGGTGACGATCCCTTGCCGCATCGCGTACAGCGGCAACAGGCTTAGCGCCAGCGTATCGAACAGCGCGAAGAACGCTGCGCCGATGGCGATCATCCACATGCGCGGCAGGATGCGTTGCCAGGCCACGTGCGCTTCGTCGTCGGCGCCGTGGCCGGCGTCGCTGATCAGCAGCATGCCGGGTAGCGCGAGCAGGAATAGCGCACCGCAGGAGGCGAACGGCAGCGCGATCCGGTTGGCGACGCCCGCCACCAGCGCGGGGCCGATCAACTGAAAGAGCGTGAAGCTGGTGGTGTACATCGCCACCACGCGCCCGCGCGAATTGACCGGCGCCAGGCGGTTGACCCAGGCCTCGCCGATGGTGAACAGCACGCCCATGCAGGCGCCGAACACAAAGCGCAGCAGGCCCCACAACAGCAGGTTGTCGGTGGCCTCCATCAGCGCGGTGGACAAGCCGCCGGCGACGATGGCGCCTATCATGCAGCCGCGCGGACCGTGGCCGGCCACCCAGCGCGAGACGAAGGGCGCCGCCGCCAGGATGCCGAAGGCGCTGACGGCGGTGATGATGCCGATGATGTCGGTGCCGACGCCGCGCTGGTGCAGCGTCAGCGCGGTCAATGGGATGGTCGCGCCCAGCCCGAGGCCGACGACGCCGATGCTGGCCACCAGCGCGATGAAGTCGCGCCACGGCATGGTCTTCAAGCGTCCACTCCCGATATGATGATGGCCGCCAGCAGCGGGGCGCATTCGGCGATCTTCTCGAGCGTGCAGTAAGCGTAGCCGACCAGCAGGCCGCGACGCACCGGCGGCTTCAGAAAGTAAGCCGACAGCGCCTTGACCTGGATGCCCGCGTCGGCGGCGCGTTGTTCCAGCGCGACGTCGTCGACGTCGTCCGGTAGCTCCAGCACCAGGTGCAGGCCGGATTCCTCGCGCGAGATGCTCACCGGCTGGCCGTCCAGACGCTGCTCCAGCGTGCGGCGCAGCAGCTCGCGCCGTGCGCCGTAGATCTGGCGGATCTTGCGGATGTGGGTGGTGAAGTGGCCCAGCCCGATGAAGTCCGCCAGCGCCGCCTGCACCATCAGCTGGCCGGGCCGTTGCAGGTCGTACAGCGCGCTCTTGAAGGCGTCGATCAACGCCGGCGGCACCACCAGGTAGCCGACCTTGATGCCGGGGTAGATCACCTTGGAGAAGGTGCCCATGTAGAGCACGCGGTCGTCGTGGTCCAGGCCCTGCAATGCGGCCAGCGGACGGCCGGTGTAGCGGAACTCACTGTCGTAGTCGTCCTCCAGTATCCAGGCGTCCTTGTGCACGGCGACGTCGAGCAGTTCGCGGCGGCGTGCGAGGCTCATCACGGCGCCGGTCGGATACTGGTGCGATGGCGTCACGTAGATCAGGCGCGGCCTGGTGGCCAGGTCGGCGGCGTCGAGCGCCATGCCGTCGCCGTCGACCGCGATCGGGCGCAGTTTCAGTTCGCGCGCCTGGAACGCGCGGCGCGCGCCCCAGTAGCAGGGGTCTTCGATCCAGGCGGTATCGCCGGCGTCGGCCAGCAGTTGCGCGCACAGGTCAAGCGACTGCTGGGTGCCGGCGGTGATCATCACCTGCTCGACCTCGACCTTGACGGAGCGCGACATGCGCAGGTATTCGGTGATGGCCTGGCGCAGCGGCAGGTGGCCGCCGGACTGGCCGTAGTCCAGCAGCGCTTCGGGCGCCTCGCGCCAGACGCGGTTTTGCAGCCGCTGCCACAGCTTGAACGGGAACGACGAGAAGTCCGCCTCACCGGCGAACGGCTGGATCTCGAAGCGCGGACCGGCCGCGTAGCTGGTCAGTTCCTGCCCGCGCCGCGAAAGGTCGGCGGGCCGTTCGCCTGTGCGCGAGCCCGCGCGCGGCGGCGGATGGCCAACGCGTGGCGTCGCGCCGGACCCGCGCATGCGCGCGCTGTGCGCCTGAAGATCGGCCACATAAGTCCCGCTGCCCAGCGTACTGCTGACATACCCTTCCGCCGCCAACTGCTCGAACGCGGCGATCACCGTATTGCGCGATATGCGCAGGTCGCGCGCCAGATCGCGGCTGGACGGCAGCTTGCTGCCGGCGCCGAGCTGCTGTCGATGGATCGCTGCCTTGGCGGCTTCGTACAAGCGGCGTTGCTGCGGCAGACGGGGATGGAAATCGGCTTGCGCCAGCGCGTGGCCAAGCAGATCGGAGGCGGGTGACATGAAAGTGGTTCTAGTGTTTATCAATAAGTGGCACTCGCAATGATACCAAATTCGGCATATCATTGACACAAATCTAATAGATCAAACCACAGATGAAAGCCCTTATGCGCCGTCCCATCGTCTTGGTCCCCGCATGCGTCAACCAGATCGGCGCCCATCCGTATCACACGGCGCAGCTGAAGTACGTCGCCGCCGTCGCCGATGGCGCGCACTGCGCGCCGCTGATCATTCCGGCGCTGGGCGCCGCCACCGACATCGAGGCGCTGCTGGCGGTGGCGGACGGCGTCATGCTCACCGGCTCCCCGTCCAACGTGCACGCCGGCCTGTATGGCGAAGCGCTGCTCGATCCATCGTTGCCGCTGGACCCCGCGCGCGACGCCACGATGCTGCCGCTGATCCGCGCCGCGATCCAGCGCGGCATTCCGCTGCTGGCGATCTGCCGCGGTTTCCAGGAGATGAACGTGGCGCTGGGCGGCACGCTGCATCAGGCGGTGCACGACGTGGAAGGCATGGCCGACCACCGCGAGAAAAAAGAGCACACGCTGGAGCGACAGTACGCGCCGGCGCATCGCGTGCTGCTGGAACCCGGCGGGCGCCTGGCGCAAATACTGGGCGGCGCCACCGGGATCATGGTCAATTCGCTGCATGGCCAAGGCATCAATCGGCTCGCGCCCACCCTCGCGGTGGAGGCGCGCGCCGACGATGGATTGGTCGAGGCCTACCGCGTGGAGGACGCCATTGGATTTACGCTCGCGGTACAGTGGCACCCTGAATGGCGCCTTTCTGAAAATCCCGATTCGATCAAATTGTTCTCGGCCTTCGGGGAGGCCTGCACCGAGTATCAACACCACCGATAAAAACAAACGAGAGAAGCGCATGGCAATTCGAGAAAATTTTACCTACACCGATATGGACCTGTGGCTCAACGAAAAGCGTGTCACAGAGATTGAATGCCTGGTGCCCGACTTGACCGGCGTGGCGCGCGGGAAGATCCTCCCGCGCGGTAAGTTCACCCAGGAGCGCGGCATGCGCATCCCGGAAGCGGTGCTCGGCATGACCGTGACCGGCAATTATCCGACCGAGGATGGCGGCTACGACCGCGCCATCTCCGCCACCGACCGCGACATGATCCTCAAGGCCGATCCGACCACGATCACCATGGTGCCGTGGGCGACCGATCCGACCGCGCAGGTGATCCACGACTGTTATTTTTCCGACGGCCGTCTGGTCGATTTCGCGCCGCGCTCCGTGCTGCGCCGCGTGCTCAAGCTGTACGAGGACAAGGGCTGGAAGCCGGTGGTGGCGCCGGAACTGGAGTTCTACCTGACCGCGAAAAACACCGATCCCGATCTGCCTTTGAAGCCGCCCATCGGCCGCAGCGGCCGCGCCGAAACCAGCCGTCAGGTGTACAGCATCGACGCGGTCAACGAGTTCGACCCGCTGTTCGAGGACATCTACGACTATTGCGAAACGATGAACCTCGACGTCGATACGCTGATTCACGAAATCGGCGCCGGCCAGATGGAGATCAACTTCCTGCACGGCGATCCGTTGGGCCTGGCCGACAAGGTGTTCTTCTTCAAGCGCACCTTGCGCGAAGCGGCGCTCAAGCACGACATGTACGCCACCTTCATGGCCAAGCCGATGGCCGGCGAGCCGGGTTCGGCGATGCATGTGCACCAGAGCGTGGTCGACGTCAAGACGGGCAAGAACATCTTCAGTTCCGACGACGGTTCCGCCGCGCCGATCTTCAAGCATTACATCGGCGGCCTGCAGCGCTACATGCCGTCGGCGATGGCGATCGTCGCGCCTTACGTGAATTCGTATCGCCGCATCGTGCGCCACACTGCGGCGCCGATCAATATCCAGTGGGGTATGGACAACCGCACCGTCGGTTTCCGCGTGCCGGAATCGGGCGTGCAGGATCGCCGCGTCGAAAACCGCATCATCGGCGCCGACGCCAATCCATACCTGGCGCTGGCGGTGACGCTGGCCTGCGGCTACCTCGGCATGACCGAGCAGCTGGAGCCGACGCCGATCACCGTCGCCAGCGCCTATGACCTGAAGGTCGAGCTGCCGCAAGGCCTGCCGGAAGCGCTGCAACTGCTGCGCGGCGAGGACAAGCTGCGCAGCGTGCTGGGCGACCGCTTCATCGACGTCTACGCCGCGATCAAGGATCTGGAACACCAGGAATTCATGACCGTGATCAGTCCGTGGGAGCGCGAGCACCTGCTGCTGCACGTTTAAAGGAGGCGACATGACCATTAAAGAATTCGATACCGCCACCATCCAGAAGCTGGATACCGCGCACTTCATGCATCCGTTCACCGACCACAAGTCCCTGGGCGACAAGGGCGCGCGCGTGATGGTGCGCGGCGAGGGCATTTATCTGTGGGACTCGGAGGGCAACAAGATATTGGACGGCATGTCCGGCCTGTGGTGCGTCAACGTCGGCTACGGCCGCACCAGCATCTCCAAGGCGGTGTACCAGCAGATGGAGACGCTGCCGTTCTATAACAGCTTCTTCAACACCACCAACGTGCCGGCGGTGCAGCTGGCGGCCAAGCTGGCGCAGATATCGCCGCCGCAGTTCAATCATGTGTACTTCACCGGCTCCGGCTCGGAAGGCAACGACACCAATCTGCGCATGGTGCGCCGCTATTGGGATGTGCGCGGCTACAAGGAGCGGCACACCATCATCAGCCGCCACAACGCCTATCACGGCAGCACCGTGGCCGGTGCTTCGCTGGGCGGCATGGAGGGCATGCATGCACAGGGCGGGCTGCCGATTCCGGGCATCGTGCATATCGGTCAGCCGAATTACCTGGAGTCCGGCCGTGGCATGACCGAGGACGAATTCGGTATCGAGGCCGCGTCATGGCTGGAGAAGAAGATTCTCGAAGTCGGGCCGGAGAAGGTCGCGGCTTTCATCGGCGAACCGATTCAGGGCGCCGGTGGCGTGATCATTCCGCCCGCCAGCTACTGGCCGGAGATCCAGCGCATCTGCGACAAATACGAAGTGCTGCTGATCGCCGATGAAGTCATCTGCGGCTTCGGGCGACTCGGCAAATGGTTCGCGTCCGAGCTGTTCGGCATCAAGCCCGACCTGATCACTTTCGCCAAGGGCGTGACCTCGGGTTACGTGCCGCTGGGCGGCGTGCTGGTCGGCGACCGCGTGGCCAAGGTGCTGATCGAGCAGGGCGGCGAGTTCAATCACGGCTTTACGTATTCCGGCCACCCGGTCGCGTGCGCGGCGGCGCTGGAGAATATCCGCATCATCGAAGACGAGAAGCTGGTCCAACGCGTCGCCGATGAAACCGGACCGTATCTGAAGCAGCGCTTCGCCGAACTGGCGCACCATCCGCTGGTGGGCTACGCCGACAGCTGCGGCTTCGTCGCTGGCCTGAACCTGGTGCGGGTCAAGGGCGTGACGGTGCACGACAACGTCACCTTCGACGAGTCGCTGGGTGTTGGCATGGTCTGTCGCGGCTATATGTTCAACAACGGCATGATCATGCGCGCCGTCGGCGACCGCATGATCATCGCGCCGCCGCTGGTGATGACGACGGAGCAGATCGACGAGATGGTGGCGCTGATCCGCCACTGCCTGGATCTGACTTACGCCGATCTCAAAGAGCGCGGCTGGGTATAAGGAGAGAGTGATGACGACATCGTGGCATGAACGGGCGGCGGCCTTGCAGATCGACGGCCGCGCCTTTATCGACGGGCAGCGCGTATGGGCCAGGTCGGAACAGCAGTTCGAAAACCTGTCGCCGATCGATGGCCGCAAGCTGGGCATGGTGGCGCGTTGCGACGCGGCCGACGCCAATGCGGCGGTGGCTTCCGCGCGCCTTGCCTTCGAAGAGCGCAGCTGGGCCGGCAAGTCGCCAGCGCAGCGCAAGCGTGTGCTGATCAAGTTCGCGGACCTGATCCAGAAGTATGGCCCCGAGCTGGCGCTGCTGGAGACGCTGGATATGGGCAAGCCGATCAAATACAGCCAGAGCGTGGACGTGGGCGCGACCGCCAACTGCATCCGCTGGTACGGCGAGGCGATCGACAAGATCTACGACGAGATCGCGCCGACCGCCGCCAACAGCCTGGCGCTGATCACGCGCGAGCCGGTGGGCGTGGTGGCCGCCATCGTGCCGTGGAATTATCCGATGATCATGGCGGCGTGGAAGATCGCGCCGGCGCTGGCCGCCGGCAACAGCGTGATTCTCAAGCCGTCGGAGAAGTCGCCGCTGACGGCGCTGCGGCTGGCCGACATCGCGCTGGAGGCGGGGATTCCGGCCGGCGTGTTCAATGTGCTGCCGGGCTACGGCCACGAAGTCGGCGCCGCGCTGGCGCTGCACATGGATGTCGATTGCATCGGCTTTACCGGCTCCACCCGCGTCGGCAAGCAGATCCTGCAAATGGCCGGCCAGTCCAACCTGAAACGCGCCTGGACCGAATTGGGCGGCAAGTCCGCCAACATCGTCTGCGCCGATTGTCCTGACCTGGATGCGGCGGTGGCGTCGGCCATCGGCTCCATCTACTTCAACCAGGGCGAGAGCTGCAACGCGCCGTCGCGCCTGTTCGTGGAAGCGTCGATCAAGGATCGTTTCATCGAGAAGGCACTGGCCATGATGCCGAAGTTCCAGCCGGGCGATCCGCTCGACGCGAACACGGTGATGGGCGCGATCGTCGATGCGACGCAGCTCAAGACGGTGATGGGCTATATCGAATCCGGTCACTCGGATGGCGCCAGGCTGTTGTGGGGCGGCCGCCAGGTGGATGGCGAAAGCGGCGGCTACTACATCGAGCCGACCTTGTTCGACCAGGTCGACAGCACCATGACTATCGCGCGCGAGGAGATCTTCGGGCCGGTGCTGTCGGTGCTGAGCTTCACCGACCTGAAGGAGGCGGTCAAGCAGGCCAACGCCACCAGCTACGGCTTGCAGGCCGCCGTCTGGACCTCCGACATCAGCAAGGCGATCCAGACCGCGCGGGCGCTGCGGGCGGGCACGGTGCACGTCAACCAGTACGACGGCGACGACATCACCGTGCCGTTCGGCGGCTACAAGCAGTCAGGTAATGGCCGCGACAAATCGCTGCACGCATTCGATAAATACACCGAACTTAAAACCACATGGATACAGATCGGCTAGAAAACCTGCAAGGCGAACTGGCGGCGCAGGGCGTGCGTTACGTGTTCGCGCAGTTCACGGACATCCATGGCACGGCCAAGGGCAAGCTGATACCGCTGGCGCATCTCGGCGATATCGTGTCGCCGGGCGCCGGCTTTTCCGGGCCGTCGATCTGGGGCACCGGCCTTCCGCGCAACGGCCCGCGTTCCGAGTACTACGGCCGCGCCGACCTGTCGACGCTGCAGCCGATGCCGTGGCTGCCGGGCTATGCGCGCGTGGCGCTGGACGGTCACGTGGCCGGAGAACTATTCGACGCCTGTCCGCGCCAGGTGCTGCGCCGGCAGGTGGCGCGGCTGGCGGCGCATGGCTGGACGCTGAACGCCGGTCTGGAGCCGGAGTTCTTCCTGCTGCAACAGGGCGCCGGCGGCTACGACGCCGAAGCCGCCGATACGCTGGAAAAGCCCTCCTACGATACCAAAAGCCTGCTGCGCCGCCGCGTCTTTCTCGACAAGCTGACCACGTCGCTGGACCAGTGCGGACTTGGCGTGTTCCAGATCGATCATGAGGACGCGACCGGCCAGTTCGAAGTCAACTACAAGTACGCGGATGCGCTGAAGGCGGCCGACAACTTCATGCTGTTCAAGATGGCGGCGCATCACATCGCCGAAGAAGAGGGCATGCTGTTCTCGATGATGCCCAAACCGTTCGCCGACCGTCCGGGCAGCGGCTTGCATTTCCATTTGTCGCTGGCGGACGCGCAGGGCCGGCCGGTGTTCGCGCTGGATGGCGGCGCGGAGCCGGGCGGGCGTGGCCTCGGCTTGTCGCCGCTGGCCTATCATTTCATGGCCGGCCTGCTGCGCCATGCGCCGGCGTTGACGGCGCTGTGCGCGCCGACGGTCAACTCGTACAAGCGCCTGATGTGCGGGCAGTCGCTGTCCGGCACCAGCTGGGCGCCGGCCTTCATCGGCTACGGCGACAACAACCGCACCGTGGTGGCGCGCGTGGTCTATCAGCGCATCGAATGGCGCCTGCCGGACAGCTCGGCCAATCCCTACCTGGCGCTGGCGGGCGTGATCGCCGCCGGCCTGGATGGCATCGAGAACCGGCTGGAGGCGCCCGATCCGGTAGACCAGGATGTCTACCAGATGAGCGATGCGCAGCGCGCGGAGGCCGGCTTGAAGATACTGCCACAGAATCTCGGCGAAGCCGTCGACGCGTTGAAGGCCGACACCGTGCTGGCCGCTGCGCTGGGCGGGGAGATCGTCAGGGAATTCACCGCGCTGAAGAGCGCCGAATGGATCGAATACAGCCAGCATGTCAGCGCGTGGGAGACGGCGCGCTATCTCGACCGCTTCTAGTTCGGATACAAATCTGTACATATCCGGCTCCACTATGTGTCCCAGCGAACCGAAGTGACCGAATCCTGAGCCTACACTTTCAATCGCGCCCGCCGGCATGCAGTCCGACGCGCGCCTTTGACAGGTGTACAACGCTAAGGAAACGATATGCAAATCGGCATGATAGGACTGGGGCGCATGGGCGCCAACATGGTATGGCGTCTGGCCCGCGACGGTCATCAATGCGTGGCGTATGCGCGCCACGCGGAGACCGTCAACGCGGTGCTGCGCGACGGCGTCACCGGCGCCTCGTCGCTGGAGGACCTGGTATCCAAGCTTGAAACGCCGCGCGTGCTCTGGCTGATGGTGCCGGCGGCCGCCGTGGATTCGACGCTGGATGTGCTCAAGCCATTGCTGTCGCCGGGCGACATCATCATCGACGGCGGCAATTCCCACTACCAGGACGATATCCGCCGCGCCGAACAGCTCAAGGAGATGCAGCTGCATTATGCCGACGTCGGCACCAGCGGCGGCACGCATGGTCTGGAACGCGGCTATTGCCTGATGATCGGGGGGGAGAAGGATATCGTCGAGCATCTGAAGCCTTTGTTCGTGACGCTGGCGCCAGGCCATGCGGCCGCCGCGCCGACGCCCGGCCGCGACAAGCCTGACAGCAGCGCGGAGCAGGGCTTCCTGCACTGCGGTCCGAGCGGCGCCGGCCACTTCGTCAAGATGGTCCACAACGGCATCGAGTACGGCATCATGGGCGCCTATGCCGAGGGCTTGAACATCCTGCGCAACGCCAACATCGGCAAGCTGGAACATGAGGTCGATGCCGAGACCACGCCGCTGCGCAATCCGGAACACTTCCAATACGATCTTGACCTGGGCGAAATCGCCGAGGTGTGGCGGCGCGGCAGCGTGATCAGCTCCTGGCTGCTGGACCTGACGGCCGACGCGCTGCTCAAGGATCCGCAACTGGACGCCTTCGCCGGCCGCGTCTCCGATTCCGGCGAGGGACGCTGGACCATCAACGCCGCCGTCGACGAGGGCGTGCCGGTGCCGATCCTGAGCGCGGCGCTGTTCCAGCGTTTCAGCTCGCGCGGCAATGGCGATTTCTCGGGCAAGGTGCTGTCGGCCATGCGCGCCGGTTTCGGCGGCCACGCCGAAAAGCCCGCCAAGTAAGGCGGTATCGCGATGACCGACGATATCGTGTTCCTGATCGATTGCGACAACACGCTGATGGACAACGACCGCGTGCAGCAGGATTTGCGCGAGCATATGGAAAAGCAGTTCGGCGCCGAGGCGCGCGACCGCTATTGGAGCATCTACAACGCGCTGTTCGCGGAGCTGGGCTATGCCGATTATCTGGGCGCCTTGCAGCGCTACCGGCTGGACGCGATGAACGATCCCAAGCTGCTGCTGATGGCGGGCTGGCTGATGAACTATCGCTTCGCGGATCGCCTTTATCCGCAGGCGCTGGAGGTCATCAAGCATCTGCGGCAGTGGGGCAAGGTGGTGATCCTGTCCGACGGCGACGTGGTGTTCCAGCCACGCAAAGTCGAGTATTCCGGCCTGTGGGATGCAGTGGAGGGCAATGTACTCATCTACATCCACAAGGAGACCATGCTGGAGCAGATCGAACTGGCTTATCCGGCGCGCCGTTATGTGATGGTGGACGATAAGGTCCGCATCCTGGCGGCGATGAAGGAGGGTTGGGGCGAGCGGCTCAGCACCGTTTTTCCGCGCCAGGGACATTATGCCTTCGCGCCCGACGTCGCCAGCTTCACCATGCCGGATCTGACGGTCGAACGCATCGGCGATTTGCTTGATTACGATTTAGCGGCCTTCAGCGGCCGGCAGAAGGAGACCATATCATGAACCCCGCAATGCGCTTGTACGAAATGGGCCAGAGTCTTTGGCTGGACAATATCACCCGTGGGCTGCTGACCAGCGGCACGCTGGAGAAGTATATCCATGACTATGACCTGAAGGGGCTGACGTCCAATCCGAGCATTTTCGAAGCGGCGATCCATGGCGCCGATTTTTACGATGAGGCTATCCGCACCAAGAGCGCGGCGGGGCTGAAGGGCGAGGCGCTGTTCCTGGAGCTGGCGCTGGAGGACTTGCGCGCCGCCGCCGATCTGTTCCTGCCTATGCACGTGGAGACGCACGGTCTGGAGGGCTGGGTGTCGATGGAGGTGTCGCCGCTGCTGGTGCATGATGCGGACGGTACGCTGGCCGAGGCGAAGTCGCTGCACAAGAAGCTGCAACGGCCGAACGCCTTCATCAAGATTCCCGGTACGCCGGAGGGCGTGAAGGCGATCGAGGAGGCCATCTTCGCCGGCATTCCGGTCAATGTGACGTTGCTGTTTTCGCGCGAGCATTATCTGGCCGCGGCGGAGGCTTACTTGCGCGGCATCGAGCGGCGCATCGAGCAGGGGCTTGATCCCAAGGTGGCGTCGGTGGCGTCGCTGTTCGTCAGCCGCTGGGATGCGGCGGTCAAGGACAAGGTGCCGGATGAGCTGAAGAACAAGCTGGGGATCGCGGTGGCGGGGCAGACCTATGCGGCGTATCGGGAGTTGCTGGCGTCGCCGCGCTGGAAGCAGTTGGCGGAGCAGGGGGCGCTGCCGCAGCGCCTATTGTGGGCCAGTACCGGGACCAAGGATCCGGCGGCGTCGGATATTTTGTACGTGCAGTCGCTGACTGCGCCGAACACCGTCAACACCGTGCCGGAGAAGACGCTCTTGGCGTTTGCGGATCATGGCGTGGTCAATGGCAGCATGCCGACCGAGGGTGGGGGGGCGGAGAAGGTGTTGAAACAGTTCGCCGAGGCGGGTATCGATGTTGCTGCGCTGGGCGCTCAGCTGCAGACCGAGGGCGCCGAGGCGTTCAGCAAATCGTGGAAGCAGTTGCTGGATGTGATCGCTGAGAAGAGCCGGTGATCCGTCATTCCCGCGCAGGCGGGAATCCATACGGCGCGTGAGGAGACGCGTTCTATGGATTCCCGCTTTCGCGGGAATGACGGGGTAGGCGGCTATTGGTTGTTCTTGCCGAGGACCGCCTGCGCGCGCAGCAGCACATTTTCCACGCTGTAGCCGTATTCGCGCAGCAGCTTGTCGCCCGGCGCGGAGGCGCCGAAGTCTTCGATCGACAGCACGTCGCCGCGATCTCCCACATAGCGGTGCCAGCCCTGCGCCACGCCGGCTTCAATCGCCAGCCGCGCCGTCAGCGCCGGCGGCAGCACCTGGTCGCGATATTCCTGCGGCTGCTCGTCGAACAATTCCCAGCTCGGCATCGACACCACGCGCGCGCGCACGTTCTGCTCACGCAGTGCGGTCTGCGCCTGCAAGGCCAGATCGACTTCGGAGCCGGTGGCGATCAGCACCAGTTGCGGCTCGCCGCCTTCCGCCTCGCTCAGCACATAGGCGCCGCGACGCAGGCCGTCGGCCGGTGCGAACACCGTGCGGTCCAGCGTCGGCAGATGCTGGCGCGTCAGCACCAGCGCCACCGGACGTCCCGCTGATTGCACCGCGACGCGCCACGCTTCGGCGGTCTCGTTGGCGTCCCCAGGACGGATCACCACCAGTCCCGGCATCGCACGCAGGCTGGCCAGATGCTCGATCGGTTGGTGCGTGGCGCCGTCTTCGCCCAGCGCGATGCTGTCGTGCGTGAACACGTACACCACCTGCAAACCCATCATCGCCGACAAGCGCAACGCCGGCCGCAGATAATCGGAGAACACGAAGAAGGTGGCGTTGAATGGAATCGCGCCGCCGTGCGCGGCGATGCCGTTGCAGATCGCCGCCATCGCATGTTCGCGCACGCCGAAGTGCAGGTTGCGGCCGGCGCGGCTCCAGCCGCCGCCGTTCGAACCCTGTCGGTCGCCGGTGCTGTCGTCCATGCCGTCCGGCTGGAAGTCGCCGAAGTTCTTCAACGCGGTGAAGGTCGACGGATCCAGGTCGGCCGAGCCGCCGATCAGCGCCGGCAGCTTCGCCGCGATGGCGTTGGCCACCTTGCCGGCGGCGGTGCGGGTGGCGACACCCTTGGCGTCGGCCGGGAATACCGGAATGTCCCCGTCCCAGCCTTGCGGCAGGCCGTCGGTGCCGCCTTTCATCAGTAGCGTCAGCTCCTGCGCCAGCTCGGGGAAGGCCAGCGCATAGGCATCGAGACGCTCGCGCCATTCGCCTTCGTTGTGGCCGCCGCGCGCGCCGGCGTTGGTGAAGGGCTTGCGCGCTTCGTCGGGGATCAGGAAGGCCGGCTGCTCCGGCCAGCCCAGCGCGCGCTTGGTCAGCGCCACTTCGTCGGCGCCGAGTGGCGAGCCGTGCGCGTCGATCTTGTCCTGCTTGTTGGGCGAGCCGAAACCGAGGTGACTGCGCACCAGGATCAGCGAGGGCTTGTGCACTTCGGCGCGCGCAGTGGCCAGCGCCTGCTCGATGGCTTCAACGTTGTTGGCGTCCGTGACCGTCAGCGTTTGCCAGCCGTAGGCGGCGAAGCGCGCGGCGCGGTCTTCGCTGAAGGTCATGTCGCTGCCGGCCGACAGCGTGACCTCGTTGTCGTCATACAGGTAAATCAGTTTACCCAGTTTCAGGTGGCCCGCCAGCGACGCCGCCTCCGACGCGATGCCTTCCATCAGATCGCCGTCGCTGACGATGCCGTAGGTGTGGTGGTCGATGACGTTGTGGCCGGGACGGTTGTAGCGCGCCGCCAGGTTGGCTTCGGCGATCGCCATGCCGACGCCGTTGGCGAAGCCCTGGCCCAGCGGCCCGGTGGTGATCTCGACGCCCGGCGTCACGCCGCGCTCCGGATGGCCGGGGGTGATGCTGTCCCACTGGCGGAATTGCTGCAGCTGTTCCAGCGGCAGTTCGTAGCCGCTCAGGTGCAGCAGGCTGTAAAGCAGCGCCGAGCCGTGGCCGGCCGACAGCACGAAGCGGTCGCGGTCGAACCAGTGCGGATTGGCGGGATGGTGTTTCAGGAAGCGCGTCCACAGCACGTAGGCCATGGGCGCGGCGCCAAGCGGCAGGCCGGGATGGCCGCTGTTGGCTTTTTGAACCATGTCGACGCTGAGAAAACGTAGCGTATCGACGCTGAGTTGATCGTTGCTGTTCATGCCGTAGTCCTTCAAAGGGGAGCCTCCGCCCAGTGTAGACCCGGGCGGGGCGCCGCTCTGTACGGCATACAACTTAGAAGCAATGCTCCAGTGCGGGGAAGCTGCCGTCCTTGACGGCGGCGACGTAAGCGGCGATGGCGGCGTCGATGCTGGTCTGGCCGTCCATGAAGTTCTTGACGAAGCGTGCCTTGCGGCCCGGGAACACGCCCAGCAGGTCGTGCATCACCAGCACCTGGCCGGAGCAGTCGGGGCCCGCGCCGATGCCGATGGTCGGTATCGCCAGCAGTTCCGTCACTTCCTTGCCCAGCTGCGAAGGGATCGCCTCCAGCACCAGCACCGAAGCGCCGGCGGCCTGCATCTTCAGCGCATCGGATTTGAGCAGCTCCGCGCTTTCGGTGGTCTTGCCCTGGACCTTGTAGCCGCCCAGCTGGTGCACCGATTGCGGCGTCAGGCCGAGGTGGGCGCAGACCGGGATCGCGCGCTCGGTCAGGAAGCGCACGGTGTCGGCCAGCCAGGCGCCGCCTTCCAGCTTGACCATGTGGGCGCCGGCCTGCATCAGCTGCACGGCGTTGGCGTAGGCGGTTTCCGGCGTGCCGTAGGCGCCGAACGGCAGGTCGGCGACGATCAGCGCCGACTTGGTGCCGCGCGCGACGGCGGCGGTGTGATACGCGACTTCGGCCACCGTCACCGGCAGCGTCGATTGGTGGCCGTTGCAGACCATGCCCAGCGAGTCGCCGATCAACAGCATCTCGACGCCGCAGCGGTCCATCAGCGAAGCGAAGCTGGCGTCGTAGCAGGTCAGCATGGTGATCTTTTCGCCTGCGGCGCGGTGCGCGTTCAGCGTCGGGATGGTGACGGCCTTGGTGGCGGCCGATTTGACCGGTGCCGGCGTGGTGGCGGCGGGCTTTGGGCTCGCGGCCATTTCATTACCTTGCAAATAACCAGACATGATGGTTCCTTTAGTGTTGAAGTCAGGCCGGGGCGATGCCTTGGCCGGCGACGCCGGCGGCGTACTGCTGCGCCGCGCCGCGTCCTGGGATGTGAATCGAGGGCGCCAGTTCCAGCAGCGGCACCAGCACGAAGGCGCGTTCCGTCATGCGCGGATGCGGCACCGTCAGCGTCGGGCTGTTGATGATCGCGTCGCCGTACAGCAGCAGGTCGAGGTCGAGCGTGCGCGGCGCGTTGTGGTAAGGCCGTTCGCGGCCGTGCGCCTGCTCGATGCCGTGCAGCGCGCGCAGCAGCGCTTCCGCGTCCAGCGTGGTGGCGATGCGGGCGACCGCGTTGATGTAGTCGTCGCCGCTGGAGTCGATCGGCGCGGTGCGGTACAGGCTCGATGCCGCCATCAGCGTGCAGCCGGACAGCCGTTGCAGGCGTTCCAGCGCGTCGGCCACGTTGGCGCGGGCGTCGCCGAGATTGGCGCCGATGCCGATGTAGGCGAGGGTGAACGCGAACGGCGCCTTGTCGTCCTGCGGCGTTGCGGGCGCGAGGCCCGCGGAGATCGGCGTGTTCATGATGCGGTCGGGCGCAGTTTAGTCCGCGCCGCCGTCGCCGCCATGGCCGGCGTCGACGCCGCCCGTGGCGCCATCGCCGGTGCCTTTGCGCGGACCACGGCGCGGGCCGCGCTTGCGCTTGGCGCCGCCGGCGGCCGCCGGCTGGTTGGCGGTGGCGATCAGGTCTTCGCGCGTGGCTTCGTCGCCTTCATAGAAAGCGGTCCACCATTCGCCGATTTCGGCGTCGATCTCGCCGGAGGCGCAGCGCAGCAGCAGGAAGTCGTAGCCGGCGCGGAAGCGCAGGTGCTCCAGCAGCTTGTGCGGCGACTTGCCGGTGCGGCGCTCGAAGCGCGGCTGCATCGACCAGATGTCGCGCATGTCGGAGCCGATCTTGCGCTGCAAGGCCAGCTTCTCGGTCTGCGAATCGAGCACGTCGTCGGCGGCCAGGTGCAGCGCCGGAATGGTCTGTTCGCCGGCGGCGCGGTAGGCGGTCCACTTCTCCAGCACCTGATGCCACAGCAGCGACGCGAACAGGAAGCCCGGCGACACCGTCTTGCCGGCGTGGATGCGGGCGTCGGTCGAATCCAGCGCCAGCGTCACGAACTTGACGCCCAGCGGCTGTTCCAGCACCACGTCCAGCAGCGGCAGCAGGCCGTGGTGCAGGCCTTCCTTGCGCAGCTGCTGCAGGCAGGCCAGCGCCTGGCCGCTCATCAGCAGCTTGAGCATCTCGTCGAACACGCGCGCGGCCGGCACGTTGTTGATCAACGGCGCCATGATGGCGATCGGCGCGCCGGTGGCCGGTTCGATGGTGAATTTGAGCTTGGCGGCGAAGCGCACCACGCGCAGCATGCGCACCGGGTCTTCGCGGTAGCGCGCTTCCGGCTGGCCGATGATGCGCAGCGTCCTGGCGCGGATGTCCTCCACGCCGCCGTGGTAGTCCAGCACCTGTTCGTTGGCCGGGTTGTAGTACATGGCGTTGATGGTGAAGTCGCGCCGCACCGCGTCCTCCGCCTGCGAGCCGAAGGTGTTGTCGCGCAGGACGCGGCCATGTTCATCCTTCGGCGCGTTGTCCAGCGTGGTGCCGCGGAAGGTGGTCACCTCCAGCAGGTCCTGGCCGAACATCACGTGCACGATCTGGAAGCGCTTGCCGATGATGAAGGCGCGGCGGAACAGGCGCTTGACCTGCTCCGGCGTGGCGTTGGTGGCGATGTCGAAGTCTTTCGGCTTGACGCCCAGCAGCAGGTCGCGCACGGCGCCGCCGACCACGAAGGCTTCGAAGCCGGCTTCCTGCAGGGTGCTGGTGACGCGCACCGCATTGTTCGACAGCAGGCGCGGATCGATGCCATGGGCGTCCGGGCCGAGCACCACCGGCGTGCTGGTGTCGCGCACGCTCTTGTCTTTGGTGCCCAGGATTTTGCGGATCAGTTTCTTAATCATTGAATAGGTCAATTAATGGCCAGCCATGCGCGGCGGCGTGCGTTTTCAGTTGAGCGTTCGGATTGGTGGCGACCGGATGGCTGACGATGGACATCAGCGGCAGGTCATTGTGCGAGTCGCTGTAGAAGTGGACGCTGTCGAAGTCCTCCAGCTTTTTGTCCATCGCGGCCAGCCAGGCCTGGGTGTGGACGATCTTGCCCGGACCCTGGGTCGGGGTGCCGAGCAGCTTGCCGGTCAGGTTGCCGTCGGCGTCGATCTCCGGCATCGCCGCGATCAGGTGCTCGACGCCCAGGGCCTTGGCGATCGGCGCGGTGACGAAGTGGTTGGTGGCGGTGACGATGGCCACCAGGTCGCCGGCGTCGAGGTGCTTTTGCAGCAGCGCGCGGGCGGACGGGCGGATCGCCGGCAGCACCACTTCCTGCATGTACTGCGCCTGCATTTCATCCAGCTTGGCGCGCGGGAAGCCGGCCAGCGTGCCGAGCGCGAACTCCAGGTACGCCACCGGATCCAGCGTGCCGGCCTGGTACTGGGCGAAGAATTCATCGTTGCGGCGGGCGAAGCTGGCGGCGTCGACGGCGCCGATGCGGACCAGGAACTGACCCCACTCGTGGTCGGAGTCGATCGGCAGCAGCGTGTGGTCGAGGTCAAATAAGGCAAGGTTCATTGCAGGCGTCATCATTCTTTCGCTTCCGCCTGCAGCCATTCGCGCAACAGCGGCAGGGTGATCGGGCGTTGGGTTTCAAGGGAATACTGGTCCAGCGAATCGAGCATGGTCGACAAGGACCGCATGTCGCGCTGGAAGTGGGACAGCAGGTAGGGTATCACGCCCGGCGACAGCGTCAAACCACGGGCGGTGGCGGCGGCGGTCAGCGCGGCCACCTTTTCATCGTCGGACAGGCCGTGGATCTGGTAGATCAGGCCCCAGCCCATGCGCGTGCGCAGATCTTCGCGCACCGGCAGCACCGCCGGCGCCACCGCGCCGCTGCACACCATGAAGGCGTTGTTGGCGCGGATTTCGTTGAACAGGGCGAAGGCGTCGATCTGCGCCAGCGGCGACAGTTTCTCGCAGTCGTCGAGCAGGTACAGGTCCACTTCCGGCGAATACACGAACTCCGACTCGATCGAAAACGGCGAGATGTAGCGTGCGCGCTGCTGCTCGGCCTCGCCGCCGGCGCTGGCCAGGGCCTTCAGCAGGTGGGTCTTGCCGACGCCGCCGGCGCCCCACAGGTAGGCGAAGTGCTCGCGCGACGAACGATCGGCGAACTGCTCCATCAGCGCTGCCGGTTCGGCATTCTGTCCCACCTCGAACGATGCGAGGCTGTGCGCCTGGTCCGCGCCTAAATCGAGCACCAGCTGTTTCATGGCGATCGCCTGATTATCTTTTGCATAACGTTTTTCGTTTCCACGTCACGCATTATAGAAGCTGCTGCACAGATAATGGCGACGCAAGTGCTTAAATGCCACCATCAGCACCGCCGAAGCGGGCAAGGCGAGCAGCACGCCGACGAAACCGAACAGCTGGCCGAAGGCCAACAAGGCGAAGATCACCGCCAGCGGATTGAGGCCGATGCGCTCGCCGACCAGGCGCGGTGTCAGGAAAAAGCCCTCGAGCACCTGGCCGGCGCCGTAGATGACGGCCACCGCGATCACGCCGCTCCAGTCGGTGAACTGCAGCACCGCCGAGATCAGCGCCAGCACCAGGCCGAGGCCGAAGCCGAGGTAGGGGATGAACACCAGCAGGCCGGTGATGATCCCGACCGGCAGCGCGACGTCGAAGCCGGCGATCGCCAGCGCCGCCGAGTAGTACACCGCCAGCACCACCATCACCAGCAGCTGGCCGCGCAGGTACTGCGCCAGCAGCGTGTCGACCTCACGCGCCATGGCCATGGTGGCGGCGATGAAGCGGCGCGGCACGGCGGCGGCGATGCGGGCCAGCATCTGGTGCCAGTCCAGCAGCAGGTAGAACAGCACCACCGGGATCAGCACCAGGGTGGCGATCCAGCCCAGCACCGCCGTGCCGCCGACGCGGGCGGAATTGATCACCGCGCTCCAGATGGCGTCGCCCGAGGCGGCCATCTGCTCCGAGGCCAGCTGCTTGATGCCGGCGCTGTCGAGACGCACCTTGACGCCCAGTTCCTGCAATTTCGGCCCCAGCAGGTCGTTGGCCTTGGCCAGGAAGGCCGGGATCTGCGCCTGCAACAGCGGGATTTCCTTCTGCAGCACCGGCAGCACGATCAGCACCATCGCCGTGATGGCGGCGAAGAACAGCACCACCACGATCACCACCGACAGCGCGCGCGGCATGGCGATGCGGCGCCAGCGCAGGCGGTCGAGGCGGTCGACGCCCGGATTGAGCGCGTAGGCGAAGATCGCGGCCGCCAGGAAGGGCGTCAGCACCGGTCCAAGGGTGATCAGGAGGAACAGGAAGGCGGCCCACACCGTCACCCAGAATGCCGTTTGCTTTTGCTCTACCGAGAGGGGAAATGGCATGAAGTGTGATTTAGATGGTTAAAAAAGGCTGTTGGACGGGGCATTTTGATAAAATAGCGGATTGACCGGGTTGAATTTCGGTCTCCGCCTTCTATTTTACCGCCTCCGCTGCGAAATACACCATGAGCCAAACTTCTAATGTTTCCCTGTCCTACCGTGACGCCGGCGTCGATATCGACGCGGGCGACGCTTTAGTCGAAGCGATCAAGCCCTTTGCCAAGCGCACCCTGCGCGAAGGCGTGATGGGCGGCCTGGGCGGTTTCGGCGCCATGTTCGAGATCAGCAAAAAGTACAAGGAGCCGGTACTGGTGTCCGGCACCGACGGCGTGGGCACCAAGCTGAAGCTGGCCTTCGAGCTGAACCGCCATGACACGGTCGGCATCGACCTGGTCGCGATGAGCGTCAACGACATCCTGGTGCAGGGCGCCGAGCCGCTGTTCTTCCTCGACTACTTCGCCTGCGGCAAGCTGGACGTGGCGATCGCCACCGACGTCATCAAGGGCATCGCCCAGGGTTGCGAACAGGCCGGCTGCGCGCTGATCGGCGGCGAGACGGCGGAAATGCCGTCGATGTACCCGGCCGGCGAATACGACCTGGCCGGCTTCGCGGTCGGCGCGGTGGAAAAATCCAAGATCATCGACGGCACCAAGATCGCGCCGGGCGACGTCATCCTCGGCCTGGCCTCGTCGGGCGTACACTCCAACGGTTACTCGCTGGTGCGCAAGATCATCGAAGTGGCCAAGCCGGACCTGGAAGGCGACTTCCACGGCCGCAAGCTGTCGGACGTGTTGATGCAGCCGACCCGCATCTACGTCAAGCCGCTGCTGGCGCTGATGGACGCGATGGAAGTCAAAGGCATGGTGCACATCACCGGCGGCGGCCTGGTCGAAAACATCCCGCGCGTATTGCAGCCTGGCCTGGTGGCCGAGCTGGACTCGAAGGGCTGGACGCTGCCGCCGCTGTTCACCTGGCTGCAACAGCACGGCGGCGTCGCCGACGCTGAAATGCACCGCGTGTTCAACTGCGGCATCGGCATGACGGTGATCGTGTCGCAGGAAAACGCCGCCGCCGCGATCGAGCAGCTGGAAGAGGCTGGCGAGATCGTCTACACGATCGGAAAAATCCGCGCCCGCGTCGGCGACGAGCACCAGACCATCGTCGTCTAATGTCCTAAAAAATCCGGGGTCAGAGCTAAAAACTGGACACGGGCTCTACTGTAACGTCGTGACGGTAGAGCCCGTGTCCAGTTTTTAGCTCTGACCCCGGAGTTACATGGTGTATCAAGTAAGTTGACGTGCACCTCATTTATTGCTCGCTGCGGAATAAGTATAGTGGTTTCTCACTCACCAACCGCAGAGGAGCAACACCATGCCATACGTTAATATCCGCGTGACCAATGAGGGCGTCACCCCGGCCCAAAAGCTGGAGCTGATCGAGGGCGCCACCGACCTGCTGAGCCGCGTGCTGAACAAGGATCCGGCCACCACCTTCGTGATCATCGATGAGGTGGAAACCGACAACTGGGGCGTCAACCGCGAAAACGTGACCACGTTGCGCGCCCGCCAGGCGGCCGCCAAGAAAGCCAAGGCTTGAGCATGAAGCTGATCTTCGCCGGCGATCCGATGTGCTCGTGGTGCTATGGCTTTGGCAAGGAATTGACCGAGCTGATGGCCCGCCATCCCAATCTGCCACTGCAAATCCTGGTCGGCGGCGTGCGCGCCGGCGCCACCGACCTGCTCGACGAGAGCGGCAAGCAGTTCCGCCTCGCCCACTGGGCGCGGGTGGAACAGGCCAGCGGCCTGCCGTTCAACCGCGACGCCTTCATGGGACGCGAGAACTTCGTTTACGACACCGAACCGGTTTGCCGCGCCGTGGTCGCCGCGCACCGCCTGGCGCCGGCCGCCGATCAGCTGGCCGTGTTCCGCGCCTTGCAGCACGCCTTCTACGTTGACGGCCTCGACACCACCGACGGCGATGTGCTGGCCGCCGTCGGCGTCAAGGCGCTGGCGCTGCAAGGCTTGGTGTTCCCGGCCCAGGCGCTGCGCGACGAATGGGACCAGGCGGCCACCATCGCCGCCACCGCCGCCGAGTTCGCCAAGGTGCGCGCCATGGGCATCCGCAGCTTCCCGGCGCTGTTGCTGGAGGTCGATGGCCGGATGGTCGACATCAGTCCCGGCTACGCGCCGGCGGACCGGCTCGACCAGCAGTTGCGCTCCGCATTGGTGCAATACGGCGTGGCGGCCTGACGGCAGCGCGCGGCGCGCGGGGCGGGACGCCGTCGCTGCCTTCCGCCGGTGCGCCGCAGTCGTGCCTTGCGGCAGCTCGCCGCTCGCCACGCACCGCGCGCTGCGCCGGTCCGGCTTATTTCTTGAGGATCTTCTGCACCGGCGCCGGGCGCAGACGGAACGCGTCCGGCATGCCGGAACCCAGCAACGGCCGCAGGTACAGGCGGAACGCGTCGGTGACGTCGGTGCCGCTGGCGCTGATGAACTCATCCTCCATGACGCGCGTCTTGCCGGCCACATCGGCCAGCGCCTGCAAGGTGTAGTCGACCGAATAGTAGCCGTTGCGCTTGATCGCCACCGAGCCGTCGCGGTCGCCCCACATGGCGAACTGCACCGCCTTCTCGCCGACCTCGCGCGCCTCGCGCTGGTCGACGTCCGACACGCAGCCGATGAACGAGCGTTGCAGATAACCGAAGGTGTCGCCGCGCACGCGCTTGATGCCGAGCTTGGCCTTGATCTCGTCGCACAGCAGGTCGGCCAGCGCGCCGGTGCCGGACAGCTGCACGTTGCCGTGCGCGTCGCGCTCGACCTCCTTGGCCAGCAGCGCCGCGATCGCTTCGCCCGACGCGTCGTGGATGCCCTCCGACACCGCGATCACGCAACGCCCGTAGCGCTCATACACCGCCTTGACATCGGCCAGGAAGGCGTCGAGCGAGAACACCCGCTCCGGCAGATAGATCAGATGCGGGCCGTCGTCGTGGAACTTCTTGCCCAGCGCGGCGGCGGCGGTCAGAAAACCGGCGTGCCGCCCCATCACCACGCCGACATACACGCCCGGCAACGAAGCGTTGTCCAGGTTGGCGCCCGCGAAGGCCTGCGCCACGAAGCGCGCCGCCGACGGGAAGCCCGGCGTGTGGTCGTTGCCGACCAGGTCGTTGTCGATGGTCTTGGGGATGTGGATGCAGCGCAGCGGATAGCCGGCCGCCTGCGCCTGCTCGCTGACGATGCGCACCGTGTCCGACGAATCGTTGCCACCGATGTAGTAAAACTGCTCGATCTCATGCGCGCGCAAGACCTTGAAGATTTCCTCGCAGTAGGGCAGGTCCGGCTTGTCGCGGGTCGAGCCCAGCGCCGACGACGGCGTGGCCGCCACCAGCTCCAGGTTGTGGCTGGTCTCCCGGGTCAGGTCGACCAGATCCTCATTGATGATGCCGCGCACGCCGTGCATCGCGCCGTAGACGTGGCTGCAATTGCGGAAGCGGCGCGCCTCCAGCACCACGCCCGCCAGCGACTGGTTGATGACGGCGGTCGGACCGCCTCCCTGTGCGACCAGAATTTTTCCCGACGACATGTGCGCTCCTCCGTGATCCGTTGATCCAGCTGAACCCAGACTATAACGCGAGTTTCAGCGCGCCGCGCCGATATTCTTGTCGAGGAATTTTTCCACCCGGCCCCAGAAATCGATGCGGTTCTTCGGCAGTTCCCAGCCGTGGCCTTCCTCTTCGTATTCGATCCATTCGACGTTGGGGTTGCCCTGCTTGACGGCGTTGTAGAACTTGGTGCCGTGCGGCAGCGGCACGCGTTCGTCGGCGCCGCCGTAGGCCAGCAGCAGCGGCTGCTTGATGCGCGCCGCCTGCAACAGCGGCGAGGTCGCTTTCAGCTGCTCGGCGTCCTTGACCTGGTCGCCCACCAGCGACGGCATGCCGTACTGCTTCCAGCCGTCCGGCAGGTCGGAGGTGAAGTTCCAGTGGCCGTCGTACAGCAGATTGATGTCGGTGACGCCGGCCCAGTCGATGCCGCATTGGTACAAGTCGGGATCCTTGACCAGGCCCATCAGCGTGGCATAGCCGCCGTAGCTGGCGCCGGCGATGCAGACCCGCTTGGCGTCGGCGATGCCCTGGGCCGCCGCCCAGCGCGTGCCGTCGGCCAGATCGTCCTGCATCTTCAAACCCCATTGCTTCCAGCCGGCGCGGAAGTGCTGCGAGCCGAAGCCGGTGCTGCCGCGGAATTCCGGTTCCAGCACCGCGTAGCCGCGCGAGGCAAGGAATTGCACCTGCGCGTCCCAGCCCCAGCTCTTGCCGCGCACGTAAGGGCCGCCGTGCACCAGCACCACCATCGGCAGGTTCTTGCCGGCGCCCTGCGGTACCGTCAGCCAGGCCGGAATCTCCAGCCCGTCGCGCGCCTTGTAGTGCACCAGCTTCTGGTGCGCCATCTGCGGCGCCTGGATGTTGGGATGGCTGCCGCCGACCACGGTCAGCTTTTTGGTGGCGCTGTTGTACAGCATGGTGCGCATCGGGAACAGGTCGGAATACGCATGCACCAGCACCCACGGCGCTTCCGGCCGCAGCGGCGGCGTCAGCAGGTTGATGGTGTTGGGCAGCAGCTCGTCTATCCTTTCCTGCATCGCCTTCATGCCGGCGTCGATCCAGGTCGTGCCTTGCGCGTCGGTCAGGTGGCGGATGCCGAGCAGCTTGTCCTTGTTCATGATCAGGCGGCCGCTGAAGTCGTAGCCCTCCAACGAGATCAGCGGTTTGTCCGACAGCGCGCCGGTCGCCAGGTTGTAGGTGTGCACCGCCGACTTGTCCTTGTGCGCGTTGCTGACCACGTACAGCGTGCCGTCCGGGCCGAAGGCCAGCGGCGAGAAGGCGTCCTGGCCGCCGGTATAGGTGTTGTAGTGCGTCAGCGGACGCCATTCCTGGTTCTTGGCCGGGTCGCGGTAATACAGCGTGTTGACGCCTTTTTCCTCGGTGATGGTCAGGCGCGGTTCGCCGTTGTTGTCCAGCAGCCAGTGCATGGTGTCGCCGGGGCGCTTGAACGAGGTGTGGTTGCCGGTCAGCGTATTCAGGCGCTGCAGGTCGATATAGTCGATCTGGCCGCGCGTGTACGAGGCGTACACCACGTAGACGAATTCCGAATCCTGGCCGCCGCGCTGGCCCAGCAGATAGGTGTTCCACGGCAGCAGCTCGCGCGGGCTGATGCCGCCGGTGCCGACCGTGATGAAGGGCTGGCCGCTGCGGCTGACCAGCTGGCGGAATTTGCCGCCGTCGCGGTTGATCGCGTACAGGCCGGGCGCGTAGCGCGCGTCGCCCTGGCCGACGCTGCGGTCGGTGGCGGTGAACACCAGCCGCTCGTCGTTAACCCACTCGAACTGGCCGATGTCGGCGTCGCTGAAATTGCCGACCACCTGCACCTTGCCGTCGTCCAGCGTGACCACGGCCAGACGGTCCCGCTTGTCCCGCGCGCCGACCCGCACCGCCAGGTATTTGCCGCTGGGCGACAGCTCGGCGCCGCTGAACTCCGGGTTGCCGAAGAAGTCGGCGATCGGCGGCGCGGCGGCGGCCGCCAACGCGGGCGGGCTGAACAGGAAGGCGCACGCGAGCACGGCGATGGTTCTGACCATCATGGCGCGGTGCCGATATTTTTACCCAGGAATTTTTCGACCCGCCCCCAGAAGTCGATGCGATTTTTCGGCAGATACCAGCCGTGGCCTTCCTCTTCGTACTCGATCCACTCGACGTTCGGGTTGCCCTCCTTGACCGCCTTGTAGAACTTGGTGCCGTGCGGCAGCGGCACGCGCCGGTCGGCGCCGCCGTAGGCCAGCAGCAGCGGTTGCTTGATCTCGGCCGCCCTCAGCAGCGGCGAGGTCTGCTTCAACTGTTCGGCATCCTTGACCTGGTCGCCGACCAGGGCCGGCATGCCGTACTGTTTCCATTCTTCCGGCAGGTCGGAGGTGAAGTTCCAATGGCCGTCGTACAGCAGGTTGATGTCGGTGACGCCGGCCCAGTCGATGCCGCATTTGTACAGGTCGGGGTCGTTGATCAGGCCCATCAGCGCGGCGTAGCCGCCATAGTCGCCGCCGGCGATGCAGACCCGCTTGGCGTCGGCCGTGCCTTCGGCGATCGCCCAGCGCGTGCCGTCGGCGATATCGTCCTGCATCTTCAAGCCCCATTGCTTCCAGCCGGCGCGGAACAGCTTGTAGCCGAAGCCGGTGCTGCCGCGAAACTCCGGCTCCAGCACGGCGTAGCCGCGCGAGGCGAGAAACTGCGACTCGGCGTTCCAGCCCCAGCTTTTGCCACGGATGTAGGGGCCGCCGTGCACCAGCACCACCATCGGCAGGTTCTTGCCGGCGCCGCGCGGCAGCGTCAGCCAGGCCGGGATCGTCAGGCCGTCGCGCGCCTTGTAATGCACCAGCGTCTGCGTCGCCATCTGGGTCGCATCGATTTTCGGACGCGTCGCGCCGAGCAGGGTCAGCACCTTGGTCTCGCTGTTGTACAGCATGGCGCGCGAAGGGAACAGGTCGGAATACGCCGTCACCAGCACCCATGGCGCTTCGGGCCGGGTCGGCAGCGTCAGCAGATTGACGGTGTTGGGCAGCATTTCGTCGATCTTGGCCTGCATGGCTTTCATGCCGTCGTCGAGCCAGGTCGTGCCCTGCGAATCGGTCAGGTGGCGCACGCCGAGCAGTTTTTGATTGCTCATGATCAGGCGGCCGTTGAAGTCGTAGCCTTCCAGCTCGATCAGCGGCTTTTCCGACACCGTGTTGGTGGCGAAATCGAAGGTGTGCACCGTCGACTTGTCCTTGCCGGAGCGGTTGATCACGTACAGCGTGCCGTCCGGCCCGAACGCCAGCGGCCAGAACCCGCCCTTGCTGCCGGTATAGGTGTTGAAGTCGACCAGCTTGCGCCACTTCTGGGTCGCCGGGTCGAGGTACTGGATGGTGCTGACGCCTTTTTCCACCGTGGTGGTCAGGCGCGGCGCGCCGGTGTTGTCCAGCATCCAGCGGCGGCTGTCGCCCGGGCGTTCGACCGACGTGACGTGGCCGGTCAGCGTGTTCAGGCGCTGCAGGTCGACATAGTCGACCTGTCCGGGCGCCGGCCGGCGGGGATTGGTGACGTACACGTAATCCGAATCCTGGGCGTTCTTCTGGCCCAGCAGATAGGTATTCCAGGGCAGCAGATCGGCGCTGCGGATGCCGGTGCTGTTGTAGGTGATGAAGGGCCGGCCGCTGCGGCTGACCAGCTGGCGGAACTTGCCGCCGTCGCGGTTGACGGCGTACAGGCCGGGCGCGTAGCGCGCGTCGCCCAGGCCGACGCTGCGGTCGGTGGCGGTGAACACCACGCGCTCGTCGTTGACCCATTCGAAGGAGCCGATGTCGGCGTCGCTGAAATTGCCGATCACCTTGACCTGGCTGTCGGCCAGCGTGATCACCGCCAGCCGGTCGCGCTGGTCCTTGGCGCCGACCCGCACCGCCACGTATTTTCCGCTCGGCGACAGCAGGGCGCCGCTGAAATCCGGGTTCTCGAAGAAGTCCGCGATCGGCGGCGCGGCGGTGGGGGCGGCGGACGCGGCAAGCGCGGAAAGGCCGAAAAGCGCGGCAAGGGCGAGTCGGGCGGCGGTCTGGAAGCGCATGGCGGAATTGTGAAATGAATAATCCAATCACAATAGCATCAAGTTATCAAATCCGCCACAAGCTAGATGTATCCTATTGTTCCGGCGCGCGGATGTAGTCGACCAGCGCCAGCGTCTGCCGGTCCGGCGGCCGCGTCAGCAAACTGACGCCGACGAGCGCCAGCAGCCCGGCCGGCACGCCGAAGATCCCGGCCGAGATCGGCGCGATGTGGAACCACTGCCCGGCCGCCGACCCGCCGAGCACCGGATTGGTGTGCAGCATGTAATAGACGCACACCACGAAGCCGACCACCATGCCGGCGATCGCGCCCTGGTGGTTGGCGCGCTTCCAGAACACGCCCAGCACCAGCGCCGGGAACAGCGTCGAGCCGGCCAGCGAGAAGGCGGCGCCGACCAGCGACAGGATGTCGCCCGGCTTGGTCGAGGCGGCGTAGGCGGCGATGAAGGCCACCGCCAGCAGCAGCAGCTTGGAGATGGTCACCCGCTTCTGCGTCGAGGCGCCGCGGTCGACCAGCTTGTAGTAGACGTCGTGCGACAGCGCGTTGGAGATCGCCAGCAGCAGGCCGTCGGCGGTCGACAGCGCGGCGGCCAGCCCGCCGGCCGCCACCAGCCCGGAGATCACGTACGGCAGGCCGGCGATTTCCGGCGTCGCCAGCACCAGCACGTCGGCGTCGATGGTGATCTCGGCCAGCTGCACGATGCCGTCGCGGTTGACGTCGCTGATGCTGAACAGCGGATTCAGCTTGTCGACGTTGGTCCAGTACGACACCCAGTTGGGCAGGTGCGCGTAGTCGATGCCGACCAGCGCGTTGTAGATGTCGTATTTGACCAGCACCGCCAGCGCCGGAATGGTCAGATAGATCAGCAGGATGAAGAACAGCGTCCAGAACACCGACACCCGGGTCTCGTGCACCGACGGCGTGGTGTAGGAACGCATCAGGATGTGCGGCAGCGCGGCCGTGCCCAGCATCAGGCAGAACACCAGCGCCAGGAAGTTGTTGCGCTTGATGTCGGAGGTGGCCGGGTCGCCGGGGTAGGGCGTGGCGTGCGGCGTGATCGGCTCGGCGCGCGCCAGGTTCTGGTCGCGCGCGTCGGACCACAGGTGCAGCGCCTCGTCGGCCGACTTCGGATAAGCGATCAGCGCCCGCTCGACGCTGCGGATCTCCAGCAGCGAGGCGTTGCGCAGCTTGACGCTGTCGAGCTTGCGCTGGGCGTCGATGCGGCCCGCCTCCCACGACGCCGGCAGCGTGTTGATGCGCTGCTGGTAGTCGGCGGCGCGCTGGCGGAAGATGGCGCGCACTTCGGCTTCCTTGGGATCGTTCTGCAGCACGTTCTCGCGCGCGCTCAGCTTGGGCAGCAGCTTGCCGTAGGCCACCTGCGGGATCGGGTTGTCGCTGTGCTTGGCCGACAGCCACACCGCCGGAATCAGGAACGCGACCAGGATGATGATGTACTGCGCCACCTGGGTCCAGGTGATGGCGCGCATGCCGCCGAGGAAGGAGCACACCAGGATGCTGGCCAGGCCGAGGAAGATGCCGACCGAGAAATCGACGCCGGTGAAGCGCGAGGCGATCAGCCCGACCGCGTAGATCTGCGCCACCACATAGGTGAAGGAAACGATGATGGTGGCGATCACCGCCAGCACCCGCACCGCGCGGCCGCCGTGGCCGTCCGGGTTGGCGGCGCCGCCGTAGCGTTCGGCCAGGAAGTCGGGGATGGTGTACTGGCTGAACTTGCGCAGATACGGCGCGATCAGCAGCGCCACCAGGCAGTAGCCGCCGGTCCAGCCCATGATGTAGGCCAGGCCGTCGAAGCCGTGCAGGTACAGCCCGCCGGCCAGGCTGATGAAGCTGGCGGCCGAGATCCAGTCGGCGGCGGTGGCCATGCCGTTGAACATGGCCGGCACGCGCCGCCCCGCCACGTAATATTCCAGCACGTTGGAGGTGCGGCTCAGCACGCCGATCGAGGCGTACAGCACGATGGTGGCGAACATGAACAGGTAGCCGATCCACACGCGCGGCATGCCTTCCTGCTCCAGCGCGGCCAGCGAGATCAGGAAGCAGGCGAAGCCGCCGGTGAACAGCAGGTAGTAGCTGCGCAGGCGCTGGAAAAAGGTGCGGGTGGTTTTCAAGCGCGCGGCTCCCTGGCGGCGGCCTGGTCGAGCCGGCGCATGCGCCAGGCGTAGACCGCGAGGATGGCCAGGCAGACCAGCGACGCGCCCTGCGCCGCCAGGTAGAACGACAGCGGCCAGCCAAACACGCTGAGCCCGGTCAGCTCGCGGGCGAAGAAGGCGGCGCAGAAGGTGGTCAGCAGCCACAGCACCAGCAGCAGCGCGGTCATGCGGCGGGTCTGGTGCCAGTGTTGCAGGCGGCTGAGGGGCGGCTTAGCCATAGTGCGGCGGCTCGTGGTCGTCTTCCTGCGGCGCCGGCGGCAGCGGGAAGGTCAGGCGGAACAGCGCGCCCGGCAGCTTGGGCTGGGTCGCGCGCGGATTGTTGAAGAGATCGACCTCGGCGCCGTGCTGCTGGGCGATCTCGCGCACGATCGCCAGGCCGAGGCCGCTGCCCTCGGCGCTGTTGCCGAGGATGCGGTAGAAGCGTTCGAACACCCGCTCGCGTTCCGGCGGCGCGATGCCGGGGCCGGTGTCCTCGACCTCCAGGCAGCCGCGCTCGCCGCCGCGCACGCGCACCGTGACGCTGCCGCCGGCCGGCGTGTAGCGCAGCGCGTTGTCGATCAGGTTGGACAGCAGCTCGCGCAGCATGGTCGGGTTGCCGACGATCTGCACCGGTTCCGGCGGCGCTTCGAAGCCGAGGTCGATGCGGTGCGCGAACGAGGCCTGCACCCAGTCCTGCACCACGCTGCGCGCCAGCTCGGACAGTTCCAGCGGCAGCAGCGCGGCGCCGGACTGCGGCTGGTTCTCGGCGCGCGCCAGGGCCAGCAGCTGGTTCACCAGCCGCGTCGCCGCCTCGGAACTCTTGGCCAGCTGTTCCAGCGAACGGTGGATTTCGCCGCTGTCGGTCTGGCGCAGCGCCAGCTCGGACTGCATGCGCATGCCGGCCAGCGGGGTGCGCATCTGGTGCGCGGCGTCGGCGATGAAGCGTTTCTGCATCTCGATCGACAGCGACAGCCGCGACAGCATCTCGTTGAGCGAGCGCACCAGCGGCGAGATTTCCTCCGGCACCTGGTTGGAGCCGATCGGACTGAGGTCGTCCGAGCCGCGGGCGCGGATGCGTTCCTGCAATTGCGCCAGCGGCGACAGCCCGCGCGCCAGCGCGAACCAGACCAGGGCCAGCACGATCGGCAGGATGATGAACTGCGGCAGGATCACGCCCTTGATGATGGCGTTGGCCAGCTGGGCGCGCTTCTCCAGCGTCTCGGCCACCTGCACCAGCGCCAGCTGCGGCTCGTCGCCGGGATTGCGCTCCAGCCGCACGTGGGAATAGGCGATGCGCACCGGCGTGCCGTGCATATTGTCGTTGCGGAAGCGTACGCTGCCGGCGCGCGACTTGTCGTCCTCGTCCGGCAGCGGCAGCGGCATGTCGCGGTCGCCGTCGATGTGTTCGCCGCGCGGGCCCTGGATCTGGAAGTAGACGTTGTCGATGTCGTCGGCGCGCAGGATGTCGCGCGCCGAGCCGGACAGGCTCTTGATGACCTTGCCGTCGACCGAGCGCACCTGCTGCGCCAGCACGGTGACGCTGTCCTCCAGCGCGTGGTCGAACGGCTGGTTGGCGATGGCCTTGGCGACCAGGTAGGTGATGGCGATGCTCATCGGCCACAGCAGCAGCAGCGGCGCCAGCATCCAGTCGAGGATCTCGCCGAACAGCGAGTGCTGCACGCCTTCGTCGGCCTCGGCCGCCGGCGGCTGGTATTCCAGCGGAGGCTCGAGCGCGGTCTCGGCTGGAGACCCGGTCTCGGTGGCGGCCGCCGGCTGCGGACTCACTTGCTGGCGTCCCCGGCCTCGGCGCCGGTGCCGGCGCCGGTGTTGGCGCCGACACTGGCGCGCGCGGCTTCCGAATATTTCTCCAGGCAGTAGCCGAGGCCGCGCACGGTGGCGATGCGGATGCCGCCGATCTCGATCTTCTTGCGCAGACGGTGCACATAGACTTCGATGGCGTTGTTGCTGACTTCCTCGCCCCATTCGCACAGGTGGTCGACCAGCTGCTCCTTGGAGACCAGGCGGCCGGTGCGCGCCAGCAGGATTTCCAGCAGGCCCAGCTCGCGCGCCGACAGGTCCAGCATCTGGTCGGCGATGTAGGCGCTGCGGCCGACCTGGTCGTAGGAGAGCGGACCGTGCTTGATGACGGTGGCGCCGCCGCCGGCGCCGCGCCGGGTCAGGGCGCGCACCCGCGCCTCCAGCTCGGACAGCGCGAACGGCTTGGCCATGTAATCGTCGGCGCCCAGGTCGAGGCCGTTGACGCGCTGTTCGATCGAATCGGCGGCGGTCAGGATCAGCACCGGCAGCAGCGACGAACGGGCGCGCAGCCGGCGCAGCACTTCCAGCCCGGACAGCTTGGGCAGGCCCAGGTCCAGGATCAGCAGGTCGAATTCCTGCGTCGATAGAGCGGTGTCGGCCTCCTGGCCGTTGCGCACGCAATCGATGGCGTAGCCCGATTGGCGCAGCGAGCGGGTCAGGCCGTCGGCCAGGACGCTGTCGTCCTCGGCAAGTAAGATACGCATTATTTAGACACTCCAACACTCCGTCTGCACAAGTTTGTATTGTGTTTCATTTTCCGCAAGGTGGCGAGTTTTTGTGAGATTTCAAAATCGTGCTTGCATTAATCACTGTTTTTTTATACAGTGCTACCTGTACGAAGAAATTCGCAACCCACCACCTGGTTGAAAGAACATTATGGACGATAAAAAAGCGGTTGTACCTGCATCTGAAAAAGCCAAGGCGCTGGCCGCCGCGCTGGCGCAGATCGAAAAACAATTCGGCAAAGGCTCCGTAATGCGCATGGACGCCAACGCCCCGATCGAAGACGTCCAGGTCGTCTCGACCGGTTCGCTCGGTCTGGATATCGCGCTGGGCGTCGGCGGCTTGCCGCGCGGCCGCGTGGTGGAGATCTACGGTCCTGAATCGTCCGGTAAAACCACGCTGACGCTGCAAACCATCGCCGAAATGCAAAAGCTGGGCGGCACCTGCGCCTTCATCGACGCCGAGCACGCGCTGGACGTCGGCTACGCGCAGAAACTGGGCGTCAATCTGCACGAACTGCTGATCTCGCAGCCGGACACCGGCGAACAAGCGCTGGAAATCTGCGACGCGCTGGTGCGTTCCGGCTCGGTCGACCTGGTCGTGATCGACTCGGTCGCCGCGCTGACGCCGCGCGCCGAGATCGAAGGCGACATGGGCGACTCGCTGCCGGGCCTGCAAGCGCGCCTGATGTCGCAAGCGCTGCGCAAGCTGACCGGTTCGATCAACCGCACCAACACCCTGGTCATCTTCATCAACCAGATCCGCATGAAGATCGGCGTCATGTTCGGTTCGCCGGAAACCACCACCGGCGGCAATGCGCTGAAGTTCTACGCCTCGGTGCGCCTGGACATCCGCCGCACCGGCTCGATCAAGTCGGGCGACGAGGTGATCGGCAACGAAACCAAGGTCAAAGTGGTCAAGAACAAGATCGCGCCGCCGTTCAAGGAAGCCCACTTCGACATCCTGTACGGCGCCGGCACCTCGCGCGAAGGCGAGATCCTGGACCTGGGCGTGGAAGCGAAGATCGTCGAGAAATCCGGTTCATGGTACAGCTATAACGGCGAACGCGTCGGCCAGGGCAAGGACAACGCCCGCATCTTCCTGCAGGAGCGTCCGGCGCTGGCGTGGGAAATCGAAAACAAGGTACGCGAATCGCTGGGCGTGCGCGTGCTGCCGCCGCTGGCCGCCGACAAGGGCGAGACCGTGGTCAAGCTGAAGTCGGTCGACAAGGCCGACAAAGGCGACAAGGCCGACGCGGCGTAACACCGCGTCCGCCCGATCGCAGACCACCGCGCTGTTTCATGCAGCCGGTGGTTTTTTCATTGTGCAGGGGATTTTTATGGCAGCACCACAACTCAGCCTGAAGGGACGCGCGCTGCGCTACCTGTCGATGCGCGAGCACAGCCGGCTGGAACTGGGCCGCAAGCTGTCGCGCTACGCGGAAGAGGGCGACGACGTCGAAGCCCTGCTCGACCTGCTGGAAAAAAACAACTGGCTGTCGCAGGAACGCTTCTCCGAAGCGCTGATCCACCGCCGCTCGGCCCGCTTCGGCAACAGCCGCATCGTCGCCGAGCTGCAAAGCCACGGCGTCAACGGCGAAGCGCTGCAGGAACTCAAGTCCGGCCTGGCCGACAGCGAAACCGAGCGCTGCGTCGACGTCTGGACCCGCAAGTTCGGCACTGTGGCGGCCGATCCACAGGCGCGCAACAAACAAATGCGCTTCCTGCTGCAACGCGGCTTTTCGCAGCGCGCGGTGCAGGTCGCGCTCAAAGGCGCGCCCGAGGACGACTGATCCTGCGGCGCAGCAATTTGCCGGGTATTGGCATCAGGCACATCGCCACCCGGCCCCGGGTGTGCTAAACTTTGCGGGTTTTTGCAGCACCGCGGGTGCGGTGGTTGTCCGTAGAAGCTGCGGCAACGTGCATTTTTAATAAGAGAAATGCGCCAGGCTGCTAACTAACTAAACCGCGAAAGCGGTATCGGTCTTATGTCCCTGTCAACTCCAGTTACCCGACGTGCGCTGCGGCACACGCGAGCGATTGCCGTCCAAGCCTATGCGCGCGATGACGGCCTGTGGGATATTGACGCCCATATCACCGATATCAAACCGCACGACACCATGCTGGCGTCCGGTCCGCGCGCCGGCGGCGCGCCGCTGCACGACCTGTACCTGCGCCTGACCGTCGATCTGCAACTGACCATCGTCGATGCCGAAGCCGTATCCGATGCCGTTCCCTATCCCGGCCACTGCGACACCATCGCTCCCGATTACAAACAACAGCTCGTCGGCCTGAACCTGATGAAGGGGTTCCGCCACGAGCTCAAGCAACGCCTGGCCGGCACCGCCGGCTGCACCCACCTGACCGAACTGGCGCAGATTCTGCCGACGGCGGCGGTGCAGGCGTTCGCCAACGATGTCTGGTCGACCAACGATGCGGCTGCCGAGACCCAAGGCGTGCCGCGCCAAAAGCCGTTTCAACTCGACAAATGCCATGCCCTGCGCACCGACGGCGGGGCAGTGGCGCAGTTTTACCCGCGCTGGGTGGCCAAAGCAGCACCGGGTAGCGCGTAGCGACACCTGCTTACAGAGTACCAACCTCAGCTTCACACATTTCGCAGTATCAACCGATTTATACACATCAGCATCAGAAGGGAAGCCAGCATGAAAATCCATGAGTATCAAGCCAAAGAAATCCTCCGGCAATACGGAGTGACGGTTCCGCGCGGTATCCCGTGCATGTCCGTCGACGAGGCAGTCAAGGCAGCGGAAACCCTGGGCGGCCCGGTTTGGGTCGTGAAGGCGCAGATCCACGCAGGTGGCCGCGGCAAGGGCGGCGGCGTGAAAGTCGCAAAATCGATCGAACAGGTCAAGGAATACGCCAACCAGATCATGGGCATGCAGCTGATCACCCATCAGACCAGCGCCACCGGCCAAAAAGTCAACCGTCTGCTGGTTGAAGAAGGCGCCGACATCAAGCAAGAGCTGTACGTTTCGATGGTCACCGACCGCGTCACCCAGAAAGTGGTGCTGATGGCATCGTCCGAAGGCGGCATGGACATCGAAGAAGTGGCCGAGAGCCACCCTGAAAAGATTCACCACGTCACCATCGATCCAAGCGTCGGCCTGACCGACGCCGATGCCGACGCCATCGCCGCCAAAATCGGCGTGCCGGCCGGTTCGATCGCCGACGCCCGCGTGCAGCTGCAAGGCCTGTACAAAGCCTACTGGGAAACCGATTGCTCGCTGGCCGAGATCAACCCGCTGATCGTCACCGGCAGCGGCAAAGTCATCGCCCTGGACGCGAAGTTCAACTTCGACCCGAACGCGCTGTTCCGTCATCCAGAAATCGTCGCCCTGCGCGATCTGGACGAAGAAGATCCAGCTGAAATCGAAGCCTCGAAATTCGACCTGGCCTACATCTCGCTGGACGGCAACATCGGCTGCCTGGTGAACGGCGCCGGCCTGGCCATGGCCACCATGGACACCATCAAACTGTTCGGCGGCGAGCCTGCCAACTTCCTGGACGTCGGCGGCGGCGCCACGGCCGAGAAAGTCACCGAAGCCTTCAAGATCATGTTGAAAAACCCAGGCCTGAAAGCCATCCTGGTCAACATCTTCGGCGGCATCATGCGTTGCGACGTGATCGCCGAAGGCGTCATCGCCGCGGTCAAGGCCGTGTCGCTGAACGTGCCGCTGGTGGTCCGCATGAAGGGCACCAACGAAGACCTGGGCAAGAAGATGCTGGCCGATTCCGGTCTGCCTATCATCGCTGCCGACACCATGGAAGATGCAGCGAAGAGCGTCGTAGCCGCCGCTGCCGGTCAAGCTTAATTAAGGAATCAACATGTCCATTCTGATCAATAAAGATACCAAAGTCGTTACCCAAGGGATCACCGGCAAGACCGGCCAGTTCCACACCCGTGGTTGCCGTGACTACGCGAACGGCAAAGCCGCCTTCGTCGCAGGCGTGAACCCTAAGAAAGCCGGCGAAGATTTCGAAGGCATTCCAATTTTCGCTAGCGTTACCGAAGCCAAGAAAGAAACCGGCGCCAACGTTTCCGTGATCTACGTGCCGCCAGCTGGCGCCGCCGCCGCGATCTGGGAAGCCGTCGAAGCCGAAATGGATCTGGCGATTTGCATCACCGAAGGCATTCCAGTCCGCGACATGATGGCCCTGAAGGACCGCATGGCCAAGGCCGGCTCGAAGACCCTGCTGCTGGGCCCTAACTGCCCAGGCCTGATCACCCCTGACGAAATCAAGATCGGCATCATGCCGGGTCACATCCACAAGAAGGGCCGTATCGGCGTGGTCTCGCGTTCGGGCACCCTGACCTATGAAGCGGTCGGTCAACTGACCGCGCTGGGCCTGGGCCAGTCGTCGGCGGTTGGTATCGGCGGCGACCCGATCAACGGTCTGAAGCACATCGACGTCATGAAGATGTTCAACGACGATCCTGATACCGACGCGGTCATCATGATCGGCGAAATCGGCGGTCCGGACGAAGCCAACGCGGCTTACTGGATCAAAGACAACATGAAAAAACCGGTGGTCGGCTTCATCGCCGGTGTCACCGCTCCTCCGGGCAAGCGCATGGGCCACGCCGGCGCGCTGATCTCCGGCGGCGCGGACACCGCACAAGCCAAACTGGAAATCATGGAAGCTTGCGGCATCACCGTCACCAAAAACCCGTCCGAAATGGCGCGTCTGCTGAAAGCCATGCTGTAATAACAGCCGGCTTGAGTGTGGAATAATAATGGGGAGCTTCGGCTCCCCTTATTCATTGGAGAAGAGATTTGGCGAAGATCATCATCTCGCGGGATGGACAGATAGAGCAGCAGATACAACTGAGCAAGGAGCGCATGACCCTCGGGCGTCACCCGCGCAACGACATCGTGTTGTCGCATCCGGCGGTCAGCGGCGAGCACGCGGTGATCGTCACCATCCTCGACGACTCCTTTCTTGAAGACCTGCACAGCACCAACGGCACCTTTGTGAACGGGCACCGCATCGGCAAGCATTTCCTGCAGCACCAGGACGCGATCAAGATGGCCAAGTTCCAGGTGGAGTTCGTCGCCGACGGCGTACGGCCGTCGGCCGCCGCGCAACCGGTGCTGGCGGAAATCGAGGTCTTAAACGGCAACAACGCCGGCAAGCACGTCGCGCTGACCAAGCCGCAGACCACGCTCGGCCGCGCCGGCGTGCAGGTGGTGGTGATCCACCGTCAGCCGGAACTTTATACGATCACCCATGTCGAAGGCGCCCAACCGCCGCTGCTGAACGGCGTCGCCCTGTCGAAACAGCCGGCGCGGCTCAATCATGGCGACGTGATCGACCTCAGCGGGACGCGGATGGCGTTCCGAATCGCATGACAAAATTTGTCAGCCGGCGTTGTTCTGACAAATTGCGGCGGTCGGACTGACAAAAAATGGCAGTTTTAGCGATATTTTGCTGAATTTTTAAGCAAAAAAGGGCTGGCACGCGGATTGCTCTATGGTAATTGTCCCACCCAATTCGTGTTTAACCCAAGGAGTCGCAAAATGAAATCCATGAAAATGATGAAGAAACAAGCACAAGCCGGCTTCACCCTGATCGAACTGATGATCGTGGTTGCCATTATCGGTATTCTGGCCGCCGTCGCGATTCCAGCGTACAGCGACTACACCGCCAAGGCCAAGATCGCCAACGCGATGTCCTCGGTTGACTCGCTGAAAACCGCCGTCGCAGTCTGCGCCCAGGAAGCCGGTGGCAATCTGGCGACTTGCAACACGACCGATAAAGGCGTGGTCGCGACCTTCACCCCAACCAAAGAAGTTACCGCCGCAACGGTTACCGGCAGCGGCGTGATCGAAGCGACGCTGGCAACTGGTGTCGGTACCGGTATCGATGGCCTGAAAATCACTTTCACCCCAACCCTGGATGCTGGTGGTACCGCGATGACCTGGAAAAACACCACCACGGTGACTAATGCCGCCGCGCTGGCCGCCATCGAGAAGAACAACAAGTAATTCTCAGATGTAAGGTAAAAAACCGGCGCAAGCCGGTTTTTTTTCGTTCGTGTCGGCTGATCAGACTATCTTCTGGCGGTCGGCGATCAACGCCTCGTAGGTCAGGTTTTGCAGCATCGTGTAGTGAACCGGATCGAGATCGATGAACTGCACGCCGTAGGTGAACACCTCCGGCTTGTCGCCGGCCGCCGGCTTGACGATATTGATGTTGCGGATGGTCGCATTGGGATTGACGCGCACCTGGCGGTTGCCGGGCTGGGCGATCAGGTAGAACGACAGCCCGACCTGGGCATCATCCTCCGGCAGCTTCTTGGGCGACTCGATCAGCGCGCCGGAGACGCTCAGGTTGACCAGGAACACCGACGCCGCGCCGGTCGGGGTGGTGACCTGGGCCGGGATATCGACCTTGACCCGCATCGCCGCGCGCAGGCTGGTGCCCTGGATCGACACCGGGAACGACAGGTGGACATAAAACAGCGGACGCGGAAACACGCGCTGCACCACACACGAGAACGAGCAAACATTCACCCCGGAGAAGACGCGGATGGTGAGCTTATCGCCTTCGTTGACCGAAATCGGCGCGTTGTTCTCGAACGGCACCTTGACGATCATGTACTCGTCCTTGACCCAGCCGATCAGCGTCGAAAAATGTTGAATCGGCTTGATCGTGCGATGCGTGATGAATTGAATCCTGCCGCCCACCTGCAGGTTCATCTGCTCAAATTCATATTCCTGAGTCTTGGCTTCGCTCGGGGGAGTGCTGCTCATTCAGATTCTTTCTCGTATGCGTCTGGCAGTAAGACTAATCGTCGAAAAATTGTTTCCGCGACACTAATTATATACCCGCATGGGAAGAGTAACAATCAGACAATACGCCGAGCTGCTAATTGGTCGCCTGGTTCACCGGAGGCGCAGCGATATTGGCGATTTTGCCGTCGTGCAGATCATAGGGGAAGCGCAGATTGTTTCCCCGGAAGTCCTTTCTGTTGCGTGTCACCAGTAAGCGGCCTGTCACATTGGCTGTCGCCTGGATGATCGCATCCGGCAAGTGGATTTTTGGTGGATGGCGCATGCTGTCCGCGCGCACGGCTGCGGCCTCAAACATGATTGCATCGTTCGTGTGAATGACGCTGAAGGTAGCGATGAAGGTCCGCGCGGCGAGCATTTCGGCGGCAGTAATTCTGCCTGCCGCCTCTTCCGCTAAAGGTTTTGCGATCAGCTCCATCCACGTGATCGAGCTGATGGCAATATGCTTGAAGTAATGAAGTTCGATCATGGCCTGATCCACGCCTCTCAAGGCATCGATCAGTATGTTGCTATCGAACAGAGCTATTCCCATTCGGCGCGTACCTCAAGCTGGTATTCAAGACCATCCGGGAAAACGTTTTTTCCCTTGAAAATCCCGAAGGCCGCTTGCATGGCCTTATGTCGCAGTGCCAGTTGCTCTGCTGTCACCGTAGGCAGCGCTTCATCGGCGGAGATTGCCTTACTGGGAGGCTGTGTCCAGCCCGTCTTGTCCCGTTTCATGATATGCCCCGAGTTGCGATGTCGGACTCTCAAGTTTACTACCGACTCGTCCTGATTGCATGATCTCGCGCAAATGAGTTTAGCTCGTGGCGCTCCAATCCCCCGACTTGCCGCCGTGCTTTTCCATCACGCGGATATCGCCCATGACCATGCCCCGGTCGACGGCTTTGCACATGTCGTACACCGTCAACAAGCCGATCTGCACCGCAGTGAGCGCTTCCATTTCGACGCCGGTCTTGCCGTAGGTTTCGACCTGGGCCTTGCAGTGGACGCTGGCGTTGCCGACATCGGTCTCGAAATCCACCGTCACCCGCGTCAGCGCCAGCGGGTGACACAGCGGCACCAGGTCGCTGGTGCGTTTCGAGGCCATGATCGCGGCGATGCGCGCGATGCCCAGCACGTCGCCCTTCTTGGCCGTGCCGCTCATGATGATCGCCAGCGTCTCCGGCTTCATGCGGATGCTGCCGCTGGCCAGCGCGATGCGGTGCGTCTCGGCCTTGGCGCCGACGTCGACCATGTGCGCCTGTCCGCCGGCGTCGAAGTGGGTCAGATGGTCGGCGGGCGCTGCGGATTTTTCAGTGGTCATGGTAATGGGAGAGAGGGCGAAAAATAAGACATAATAGGGCGCTCTGCGACAGCGCCCGAGTTGTGGGTATCATATCACCGTGAATGCAAACCGTTTTCCTGTCAAAAGCCCAGCCCGCCGCTCGCTGCGCATGCGCGCGGTCGCGGCCGCGCTGTTGATCGCCATGCCGGTGGCGATGGCCCAAAACACGCTCGGCCCGGCCAAGATCCCCAACCTGCCGACCCTCGGCGACACCGAACGCCAGGACCTGTCGCCACTGATGGAGCGCAAGATCGGCGAGGAAATCATGCGCGACATCCGCCGCGACCGCGATTTCCTCGACGACGGCCCCATCCTCGAATACCTGAACACCTTCGGCAACGCGCTGGTGGCGGCCCGTCCCGGCGCGCGCGGCGAGGCCAATTTCGATTACTACTTCTTCGCGGTGCGCGATCCGCAGCTGAACGCGTTCGCGCTGCCGGGCGGTTTCATCGCGGTGCACTCGGCGCTGCTGCTGGCGGCGCAGACCGAGTCCGAACTGGCTTCGGTGCTGGGCCACGAGATCGGCCACGTGGCGCAGCGCCACATCGCCCGTTCCATCGGTCAGCAGAAACAGGATGCGCTGATTCCGCTGGCGGCCATGATCCTGGCGGCGCTGGCGTCGCGCGCCGGCGGCGACGCGGCGATCGGCGTGTTCATGGGCGGCCAGGGCCTGGCGATCCAGCGTCAGCTGAACTTCGGCCGCGACGCCGAACGCGAGGCCGACCGCATCGGTTTCCAGATCATGGGCGAGGCCGGATTCGATACCTCGGGCATGGTGGCGTTCTTCCAGCAGATGCAGGCTTCCACCCGCAACTATAGCGATCTGGTGCCGGCCTGGCTGCTGACCCACCCGTTGCCGAGCGAGCGTATCGCCGACATCCAGGCCCGCATCCGCGCCCAGCCGTACAAGCAGCGCCAGGACAGCCTGGACTTTTATCTGGTGCGTTCGCGCGCCCGCGTGCTGCAGGACCAGACCTCCACCGGCTACATCGAGGCGAAGACCTTCTTCCAGAACCAGATCACGCAGGACAGCTGGCAGCAAAAGGCCGCCGGCCAGTACGGCATGGCCTTCCTGACCATGAAGCAGGGCGACACCGCCAGCGCCCAGACCTGGCTCGACGCGGCGCGCGACACCGTCAACCGGCCGCCGCCGACCGGCGTGTTCGGCGCGGCGCCGCACACCAAGGCGGAGTCGATCTTTGCCGCGACCTCGATCGAGATCAAGCTGGCGCAGCCGGACAACAAGGCGATGCTGGCCAAGGCGGTGCAGGAGGCCGAGGCGGCGCATCAGAAGTTCCCGTTGTCGCGCGGCCTGGCGCATCAGTATGGCGAGGCGTTGATCGCCGACGGCAAGGTGGAGGAGGCGGCGGCGTATCTGCGCGACCAGGTTCAGCTCTATCGCGAAGATCCGAACGCCTACGATTTGCTGGCGCAGGCGTATTCCAAGCAGGGCAAGCTGGCCTTGCAGCATATCGCGCTGGCCGAGTCGTATGTGTTGCAGGGTGGCGTGCTGTCGGCGCTGGACCAGCTGAACTATGCGCGCAAGGCGCCCGATGCGTCGTTCTACGACCAGGCGGTGATCGATGCGCGCGAGCGCGAGTTGCAGGCGCGCCGCCGCGAGGAAATGGGCGACAAGGCCAAGAAGGATCTGGCCGATGCGCGTCCGGCGTTCAAGGCGGAGATGCGTTCCGGCGACGAGGCGAAGAAGAACAGCAATCCCTTCGACCAGAAGAGCGGCAATCCGTTCGACCGCCTGCGCAACGCCGACCCTACTCAGCCTTGGCCGGCGACGGTGCGCTGACGTAGCCGAAGCGCGCCGCTAACTGATCGGCGGTCACCCGCTCCACCGCGATCCGCCGGCCGCGATCGGTGAGCGTCAGCGCCGCCGGCGGCAGCGCGCCGCCTTCCAGCCATGCCAGCAGCGCCTCGTCGTCGACCGGCGCGTCATGCATATACAGCAGCGGCAGCGCCTGCGCGAAATCGCGGTCGTCCAGTTGCGCCACCACGTCGCCGCTGCGCAAGACCAGCGCGCCGGTTTCCGTCAGCACCGCCTCGTCGATCGCGCCCAGCGCGGCGCCGGTATGCAGCAGCCATCCGGCCGCCGGATCGGTGCGGACGATGTAGGGCGTCGCCTCCAGTTGCACGTACACCCGCTGCGGACCGTTCTGGAAATACCAGCAGCCGCGCTCGTCGGCCGCGTAGTTGCGCACGATGAAGGCGACCAGCGCCGCGTGGTTCAGCTTGTCGCCGGGCAGGTTCAGGTGCTGCGCGCGCTCGTCGCGCATGCGCCAGTTGCCGCGCGCGTCCAGGCCCAGCCAGCCGTAGCAGTAGGGGACGTTGGGCCATTTGGCCAGCGCTTGCTTGACGATGTCATCCATGTTGCTCCAGCCGCGCATTGGTGGTCATAAAGTGAATCAGGCGTTGCGGCAGCCAGTCGATCTTGCCCGGCGGTCCACCAACGGCGAAGCCGACATGGCCTCCTGTCGCAGGATAGTCCAATACCACCGGCGACGCCGCACGTTGCGGCAGATGCCGGCCCGGCAGGAAGGGATCGTTCTTCGCGTTCAGCACCAGCGTCGGCACGGTGATGTCGTTGAGGATGTGCTTGGCGCTGGCGCGGTCCCAGTAATCGTTGGTGTCGCGATAGCCGTGCAGCGGGGCGGTCACCACGTTGTCGAAGGCGTACAGGTCGCGCGCGGCGTGCAGCGCGTCGAGGTCGAACAGGCCGGGGAACTGCTTGAGCTTGGCCACGCACTTGGGCTTCAGCGTTTGCAGGAACATGCGGGTGTAGATCAGGTTCACGCCGCGCGACAGCGAGACGCCGCCCTGCGCCAGGTCGAGCGGCGCGGAGACCGAACAGGCGGCGTCGACGAAGTCGGCCTGGTGCTGCGATTCGCCCAGCCAGCGCAACAGCGCGTTGCCGCCGAGCGAGACGCCGGCCGCGTAGAACTTGCCCTGGTCTGTGCGCTGCGCGCGCAGGCGGCGGATGATCCAGTCGATCTCGGCGGCGTCGCCGGAGTGGTAGAAGCGCGGCGCGCGGTTGGCTTCGCCGGAGCAGCCGCGGAAGTGCGGCACCGCGCCGGACCAGCCGCGCGCGGCGATGGCGGCCATCAAGGCGCGCGCGTAGTGGCTGTCGGACGAGCCTTCCAGGCCGTGGAACAGCACCACGAACGGCTGGCCCGGCTGGCCGTCGACGAAATCGACGTCGACGAAATCGCCATCCGGCGCGTCCCAGCGCTCGCGGCGGAACCGCACCGCCGGCCGGGCGATCGCGGTGGCCGGATAGATCGTCTGCAGATGGCCGCCTGGAAGCCAGAAAGGCGCGGAATACTTCATGTCGAAATCGCCGTCGGTTGATTGAGCCGGGCGTTCACCCGGTAAGGCGGGGTCGGACCCCGTACGGGGTCCGACCCCTGTGTGCCGCCGTGCGGGGTACGGCCTAGTGCAGGATTTGCGCCCGCGTATCGACCGGGACCGGACCGGGCGCGACCGACACATGGTGCAGCACGATGCGCCAGCCGCGCGGGGTCTTGCTGTAGACGTTGGTGGCGATCAGGTGCGCCGGCTCGCCGCTGGCGGCCGTCGTGCCTTCGACCACCGTGTGCACCGAACTCATCAACGTATGCGTCTCATGCAGCTGCGACGGCATGATATGCAGGCCGCCGTGCTCCAGGATGCCGCTCCACGAGGCGCGGATCGCCGCATGGCCGATCAGGCGCTGCCCGCCCGGGTGCACGCAGACGATCTCGTCGTCGTCGGCCCACAAGGCCATCAGCGCATCCAGGTCGGCGCGGTTGAGCGCGTCGTAGAATGCCGCTTCGGTTTCGACCGCGCTGCCGTTCATCTGCTTGACTCGTTTTGTCGGCATGAACGTGGACCGATCAGTGATGGCCGACCACGGTGCCCGGCTTCAGGCGGTAGGCGGTGCCGCAGTACGGGCACTTGGCGACGCCGTCATGGTTGAATTCGAGGAAAACGCGCGGATGCGACGACCACAGCGGCATCGCCGGGTTCGGGCAGTGGGCCGGCAAATCCTTGCCCTCGAGTTCAACGGCGTTGGCGGCGGCGGACGTGTTGGCGTTGGTCATGTTGTTTGTGCTCCGAAAGGCGTGAGGAAAACCACGATTTTAACGGATTCGCGCATTGAGCAAAAATCATCGGTAAAATAGCGCCTCAACAATCCCGGTACGGTCAGCTATGTGGCGGGAATGCCACACGAATTCCAGCGACTTTCCCGATGACCGAACCGAGCAGTACGACCTCGTCGCCCTACGTGGCGGAACACCATGAACCCTCCTGGCGCGAAGGCGTCAAAACCGGCATACCGTCGCTGTTCGGCATCGGCGCCTGGGGCCTGGTGGTCGGCATCGCGATGATCAAGTCCGGTTTGACCATCCCGCAGGCGCTGGGCATGACGCTGGTGGTGTTCGCCGGCTCGGCCCAGCTGGCGGCCTTGCCGTTGATCGCCTCCGGCGCGCCGATCTGGGTGATTTTCCTCACCGCGCTGGTGGTCAACCTGCGTTTCGTCATCTTTTCCGCGCTGCTGGCGCCGCACTTCGCCCACCTGCCGTGGCGCAAACGGCTGTTGTTGGGCTACGTGGCCGGCGACATGACGGTGGCGCTGTTCCTGCAAAAATACCCGTCCGAAGCGCCGCAGGTCGGCAAATTGTCCTATTTGAAGGGCTTGCTGTACCCGAACTGGGGCTCGTGGCAGGTCGGCTCGATCGCCGGCATCTTCCTCGGCAGCACCGTGCCGCCCGAATGGGGCCTGGGTTTCGCCGGCACGCTGGCCATCATCTGCGTGATGATCCCGCTGATGATCGGCCGCCCGGCGCTGTGCGGCGTGCTGGTGGCGGGCGCGGTGTCGGTGCTGGCGGCCGGTTTGCCGTACAAGCTGGGGCTGCTGCTGGCGGTGCTGGTGGGCATGCTGACCGCGATGGCGATCGAAGAGGGGACCGAGAAATTGCGTAGTAAAGGAAAACAGCATGACTGATTGGGAAGTCTGGGTTGTCATCGGGGTGCTGGCGCTGGCCACCGCCGCCACCCGCAGCTCGTTCTGGCTGATCGGCCACCACATCACGATTCCGAAGCGGGTGCAGGAAATGCTGCGCTACGCGCCGGCCTGCGCGCTGGCCGCCATCGTGGCTCCGGACCTGATCCTGGCCGCCGACGGCCGCGCGGTGCTTGATTTGAGCAATCTCAAACTGGTGTCCGGAATTGTGGCGACGATCTATTATTTGCTGCGGCGCAATATGTTGGAAACCATCGTATTCGGCATGGCATTCTTTACTGCGCTACGCTTGATGTATGTAGTTCAATAACAGAAAAATCACGCCGGGCTTGCGGTAAAATAGCGCTCTTTCCTCAACTCGACTTTGGGTAGCCATGTCCGCTGTTTTGAACTTCATCCGTCTGCAAGACCTCATCGCCCAGAACGCACTGCAAGGCAAACGTGTATTCATTCGCGCCGATTTGAACGTGCCGCAGGATGATGCGGGCAATATCACCGAAGATACGCGCATTCGCGCTTCCGTTCCCGCCATCAAGGCGGCTGCTGCCGCAGGCGCGAAGGTGATGGTCACGTCCCACCTGGGCCGTCCGACCGAAGGCGAGTTCAAGCCGGAAGACAGCCTGGCGCCGGTCGCCAAGCGCCTGTCCGAGCTGCTGGGCCAGCCGGTCGAGCTGAAGCAGGACTGGGTCGACGGCGCCGGTCTGGAAGGCCTGCAGGCCGGCCAGGTGGTGTTGCTGGAAAACGTACGCGTCAACAAGGGCGAGAAGAAGAACAGCGACGAACTCGCGCAGAAAATGGCCGCTTTGTGCGACATTTACGTCAATGACGCCTTCGGCACCGCGCACCGCGCGGAAGCCTCGACGCACGGCATCGCCAAGTTCGCGCCGGTCGCGGCCGCCGGCCCGCTGTTGGCCGCCGAGCTGGACGCGCTGGGCAAGGCGCTGGGCGCCCCGGCCCGTCCGCTGCTGGCGATCGTCGCCGGTTCGAAAGTTTCCTCCAAATTGTCGATCCTGAAGGCGCTGGCCGACAAGGTCGACAACCTGATCGTCGGCGGCGGCATCGCCAACACCTTCATGAAGGCCGTCGGCCTGAACATCGGCAAGTCGCTGGTCGAGAACGAACTGGTGGAAGAAGCCAAGGCCATCATCGACATCATGGCCAAGCGCGGCGCGCAGGTGCCGATCCCGGTCGATGTGGTCTGCGCCAAGGAATTCTCGCCAAGCGCGGTCGCCACCGTCAAGGACGTGGCCGACGTGGCGGACGACGACATGATCCTGGATATCGGTCCGAAAACCGCCGCCATCCTGGCCGCGCAGATCGGCGCCGCCGGCACCATCGTCTGGAACGGCCCGGTCGGCGTGTTCGAATTCGACCAGTTCGGCGAAGGCACCAAGACGCTGGCACTGGCCATCGCCGGGTCCAAGGCGTTCTCGATCGCCGGCGGCGGCGATACGCTGGCGGCGATCGCCAAGTACAACATCACCGAGCAGATCGGCTACATTTCCACCGGCGGCGGCGCGTTCCTGGAGTTCCTGGAAGGCAAGACCCTGCCGGCGGTCGAAATTCTGACCCAGCGCGCGGCGAAGTAAACCATAGTAAATAGCACGGTCGTGCTTTGTAGCAAATTAACAGTAGAATCCAGGTAATGCCTGGGAAGGGCACGAAATTTGTAGCTTTGCTACAAATTTCCTGTCTTAACCACAACAAACAGCGCAGCTTTTCCTGGTCCCCGTTACTCGCGGGGACTGTTCGCATGACCCAACGCTAAGGAATTCTATGTCTCGTGGTACCAAAATTGTCGCAACGATCGGCCCAGCTTCTACCGACTTCAACGTCCTGGTCAAAATGATTCGCGCCGGCGTCGACGTCGTGCGCTTGAATTTCTCGCACGGCAAGGCGCAGGATCACATCGACCGCGCCAACCTGGTGCGCGAAGCCGCCGCCGAGTGCGGCCGCGAAGTGGCGATCATGGCGGACATGCAAGGCCCTAAAATCCGCGTCGGCAAGTTCGAAAATGGTAAGATCGACCTGGTCAACGGCGAAAAGTTCATTCTCGACGCCAAATGGGGCGAAAACGGCGAACTGGGCAACCAGGAACGCGTCGGCCTCGATTACAAGGCGCTGCCGCAGGATTTGCGTCCGGACGACAAGCTGTTGCTGAACGACGGCCTGATTGTGCTGATCGTCGACAAGATCGTCGGCAGCGAGATTTACACCACCGTGAAAATCGGCGGCGAGCTGTCGAACAACAAGGGCATCAATCGCCAGGGCGGCGGCTTGACCGCGCCGGCGCTGACCGCCAAGGACATGGAAGACATCAAGACGGCGATGAGTTTCCAGGCCGATTACCTGGCGATTTCGTTCCCGAAAAGCGCGACCGACATGGAAATGGCGCGCCAGCTGGCCAACATCGCCGGCGAGCCGTTCGGCCACAAGCCGCTGATGATCGCCAAGATCGAGCGCGCCGAAGCGATCCCTGCGCTGCAGGAGATCCTCGACGCCTCCGACGGCATCATGGTGGCGCGCGGCGACCTGGCGGTGGAAGTGGGCAACGCGGCGGTGCCGGCGTTGCAGAAGCGTATGATCAAGATGGCGCGCGAGTCGAACAAGCTGGCGATCACCGCGACCCAGATGATGGAGTCGATGATCTTCAACGCCGTGCCGACCCGCGCCGAAGTGTCGGACGTGGCCAACGCGGTGCTGGACGGCACCGACGCGGTGATGACCTCGGCGGAAACCGCCTCGGGCCGCTACCCGATCGAGACCGTGGAAATGATGGCCGCCATTTGCGTGGAAGCCGAGCAGTCCGAGTACAACAAGCTCGACGCCGACTTCCTGAATGCGACCTTCACCCGGATCGACCAGTCGATCGCCTACGGCGCGCTGTTCACCGCGCACCATCTGGCGGTGAAGGCGATCGTGGCGTTGACCGAGTCCGGTTCGACCGCGCTGTGGATGAGCCGTCATAACATCGACACGCCGATCTACGCGCTGACGCCGAGCATCACCACCGCGCGCAAGGTGGCGCTGTACCGCAACGTCAAGTCTTACAATCTGTCCCAGGCCGGCGATAGCGCGCAGGTGCTGAAGCAGGCCGAGGATCTGCTGGTGCAGAACGGCATCGTCAAGAAGGGCGACATGATCGTCGTGACGTGGGGCGCCCAGATGGGCCAGGCCGGCGGCACCAATGCGCTGCGTATCGTCAAGGTTGGAGAAGCATCTAAGTAAGTCCGATAGCGCCGCGCCCCGGAAGGGCGCGGCAACGCTCCGGCAACCAGGTTTTTTATTGTTTGGAGTACTACCATGTCCCTCGTATCCATGCGTCAACTGCTGGACCATGCCGCCGAAAACGGTTATGGCATCCCTGCCTTCAACGTCAACAATCTGGAGCAAGTGCAGGCCATCATGGCCGCCGCCGATGCGCTCAACAGCCCGGTGATCATGCAGGCCTCGGCCGGCGCGCGTAAATACGCGGGCGAAGCCTTCCTGCGCCATTTGATCGACGCCGCCGTCGAAGCCTACCCGCACATCCCGGTGGTCATGCACCAGGACCACGGCCAGTCGCCGGCGGTGTGCCAGGCCGCGATCCGCTCCGGCTTCACCTCGGTGATGATGGACGGTTCGCTGGAAGCGGACGGCAAGTCGGTCGCATCGTACGAGTACAACGTCGAAGTGTCGAAGGAAGTGGTGAAGTTCTCGCACGCCATCGGCGTCACGGTGGAAGCCGAACTGGGCGTGCTCGGTTCGCTGGAAACCATGAAGGGCGACAAGGAAGACGGCCACGGCGCCGAAGGCACCATGACCCGCGAACAACTGCTGACCGACGTGGCCCAGGCCGCCGACTTCGTGCAGCGCACCCAGTGCGACGCGCTGGCGATCGCCATCGGCACCTCGCACGGCGCCTACAAGTTTACCCGCAAGCCGACCGGCGACATCCTGGCCATCGACCGCATCAAGGAAATCCACGCCCGCATCCCGAACACCCACCTGGTGATGCACGGTTCGTCGTCGGTGCCGCAGGAACTGCTGGCCATCATCCGCGAATTCGGCGGCGACATGAAGGAAACCTACGGCGTGCCGGTCGAAGAGATCCAGGAAGGCATCCGTCACGGCGTGCGCAAGATCAACATCGACACCGACATCCGCCTGGCGATGACGGCCGCCGTGCGCCAGTACCTGTTCCAGAACCCGTCCAAGTTCGACCCGCGCGACTTCCTCAAGCCGGCCCGCGCCGCCGCCGAGCTGGTGGTGCGCGCCCGTTTCCAGGCCTTCGGCTGCGAAGGCCAGGCGTCGAAAATCAAGGTCATTCCGCTGGATAAAATGGCCGAGCGTTACAAGGCCGGCGAGCTGGCCCAGATTGTGAAGTAAAATTCTGTTTGGAACGGGCCGGGGGAGCACCTCCGGCCCGATTTTCTCGACCGGCGGGCGAGGTTTTCCACTCCCGCCGGTTTCGCTTTTATCAACACATCCCCCGCTATGAACAGCCTCTACCAAACCTCGATCCACTCCCTGCCACTGCTCGGCCACGGCAAGGTCCGCGACAACTACGCCGTCGGCGAAGACAAGATCCTGATCGTCACCACCGACCGCCTGTCGGCCTTCGACGTCGTCATGAACGAGCCTATCCCCGGCAAGGGCATGGTCCTGAACCAGATGAGCGATTTCTGGTTCGAGAAGCTCGGCCACATCGTGCCGAACCATCTGACCGGCGTCGCGCCGGAGTCGGTGGTGGCCGCCGAGGAAGTGGAACAGGTCAAGGGCCGCGCCGTGGTGGCCAAGCGCCTGAAGCCGATCATGGTCGAGGCGGTGGTGCGCGGTTACATCATCGGTTCGGGCTGGAAGGATTACCAGGAGACCGGCAGCATCTGCGGCATCGCGCTGCCGGCCGGCCTGCAACAGGCCGAGAAACTGCCGGAGCCGCTGTTCACCCCGGCCGCCAAGGCCGACCTGGGCGAGCACGACGAAAACATCAGCTACGCCGACATGGAAAGCCGCATCGGCGCCGAACTGGCCGCCAAGATGCGCGACGTCAGCATCCAGCTGTACAAGACCGCCGCCGAATACGCGGCCACGCGCGGCATCATCATCGCCGACACCAAGTTCGAATTCGGCCTGGACGACAACGGCGTCATGCACCTGATGGATGAAGTGCTGACCGCCGACTCGTCGCGCTTCTGGCCGGCCGACTCCTACCAGCCGGGCATGTCGCCGCCGTCGTTCGACAAGCAGTTCGTGCGCGACTACCTGGAAACCCTGACCTGGGGCAAGACCGCGCCGGCGCCGTCGCTGCCGGCCGACGTCATCGACAAAACCCAGGCCAAGTATTTCGAAGCGATCGAACGCCTGACCGGCGAAAAGCTGAAGGCATAAGATGACCGAGCTGACGCTGGTACAAAATTCGCCGCTGGTCGGCGTCATCATGGGCTCGTCTTCGGACTGGGACGTGATGAAAAACGCGGTCGACATCCTCAAGCAGTTCGGCGTGCCGTTCGAAGCGCAAGTGATATCGGCGCACCGCATGCCGGACGAGATGTATGCCTATGCCAAGAGCGCGCGCGCGCGCGGCCTGCGCGCCATCATCGCCGGCGCCGGCGGCGCGGCCCACCTGCCGGGCATGGTGGCCGCGATGACCATCGTGCCGGTGCTGGGCGTGCCGGTGCCGTCGAAATACCTGCGCGGCGAGGACTCGATGCTGTCGATCCTGCAAATGCCGAAGGGCGTGCCGGTGTCGACCTTCGCCATCGGCGAAGCCGGCGCCGCCAATGCCGCGCTGACGGCGGTGGCGATGCTCGCCGCCACCAACGACGCGCTGGCCGACAAGCTGGAAGCCTACCGCGTCACGCAAACCGAAGCCGCCAAGGCCATGACTTTACCGCTGGAATAAATGAGTAAACTGTTTTCACCATTACTGCCCGCCGCCAACCCGCCAGCCTGGCTGGGCGTGATGGGCGGCGGCCAGCTCGGCCGCATGTTCGCCCAGGCCGCGCAAAGCATGGGTTATCAAGTGGCGGTTCTTGAGCCGGCCGACAGCTGCCCGGCGGGACAGGTCGCGCAGCGGCTGGTCAACGCCGGCTACAGCGACGCCGCCGGCCTCGATGCGCTGGCCGCGCAATGCCTGGCCGTCACCACCGAATTCGAAAACGTCCCGGCCGACAGCCTGTCGCGGCTGGCGCAAAGCGTGTTCGTCGCGCCCGACGCGCACGGCGTGTCGGTGGCGCAGGACCGCATCGCCGAGAAGCGCTTCTTCGTCGATTGCGCGCCGAAGTCGGGCGTGATGCCGGCGCCGCACAAGGTGATCGCGACGCTGGACGACATCGACGCCATCGGCGACGATCTCTTGCCCGGCATCCTGAAGACCGTGCGCATGGGTTACGACGGCAAGGGCCAGGTCCGCGTCAAGTCGCGCGACGACGTGCGCGCCGCCTTCGACGCCATGGGCCAGGTCACCTGCCTGCTGGAGAAGATGCTGCCGCTGGCCTACGAAGTGTCGGTGCTGACCGCGCGCGGCGCCGACGGCGAAGCGGTGGTCTACCCGATCGCCGAGAACGTGCACCGCGACGGTATCCTGTTCACCACCACCGTGCCCGGCCCGAACGTCACCGCCGAGTGCGCCACGTTGGCGCAGCAGGCGGCGCAAGCCATCGTCGCCGAACTCGGCTACGTCGGCGTGCTGTGCATCGAATTCTTCGTGCTGGAGGATGGTTCGCTGGTGGTCAATGAAATGGCGCCGCGTCCGCACAACAGCGGCCACTACACGATGGACGCCTGCGTCACCAGCCAGTTCGCGCAGCAGGTGCGCGCCATGGCGCGTTTGCCGCTGGGCGACGTGCGCCAGCATTCGCCGGCGGTGATGCTCAACATCCTGGGCGACGTCTGGTTCGCCGACGCCAGCGATCACACGCGCGAGCCGGCCTGGAACGAAGTGCTGGCGCTGCCCGGCGCCTGCCTGCACCTGTACGGCAAGGACGACCCGCGCCGCGCCCGCAAGATGGGCCACCTGACCTTCATCGCGCCGACCTTGGCGCAAGCGCAGCGGCAGCTGGAGGCCGCCTGCGTCATCCTCGGTATCCCGTCGTGAAACCGCCGGTCGTAGCGGACCAGGCCGCCATCGCCACGGCGGCGGCGATCCTGGAGCAGGGCGGTCTGGTGGCGTTTCCCACCGAGACCGTCTACGGCCTCGGCGCCGACGCCGAAAACCCGGCGGCGGTGGCGCGCATCTATGAAGCCAAGGGCCGTCCCAACGACCATCCGGTGATCGTCCATGTCGCGCCCGGCGCCGAGCTCGACTACTGGACCACCGACATCCCGGCCGAAGCGCGCCAGCTGGCGCAAGCCTTCTGGCCCGGCCCGCTGACGCTGATCCTGAAGCGCGCCGCCCACATTCCCGACGCCGTCTCCGGCGGCCAGGACACGGTCGGCATCCGCTGCCCGTCGCATCCGGTCGCGATCGCCCTGCTGAGCGCCTTCAAGGGCGGCAAGGGCGGCGTGGCCGCGCCGTCGGCCAACAAGTTCGGCAACGTCAGCCCGACCACCGCGCAGCACGTGCGCGACGAGTTCGGCCTGGACGACGACGACGGCGCCACCGACCATGCCGAATCCTGCAGCGCCGGTCTGCTGACCACCGTGCTCGAAGGCGGCCCGAGCCAGGTCGGCATCGAATCCACCATCGTCGACCTGTCGCGGTTGTCCACGCACGGCCCGGTGCTGTTGCGTCCGGGCCACATCAGTGCGCAACAAATCGCCGACGTCATCGGCGCCTTGCCGGCAGCGCCCGACCAGGCCGCGCCGCGCGCCTCCGGCACGCTGGAATCGCATTACGCGCCGCGCACGCCGGTGGCCATGCTGGCGCACGACGCGCTAGTGGCGGCGCTGGACGCGTTGCAGCGCAACAGCGTCAAGGTCGCCGTCATCAGCCACGCCATCGCCCCGTTGCCGACGCCGCAGCAAGCGTTGCCCGCCGATCCGGCCGGCTACGCCTACGGCATCTACGCCGCCTTGCGCGACATGGACCAGACCGGCTCAGACCTGATCCTGGTGGAAACGCCGCCGCAGGACGCCGCCTGGCACGGCGTCAACGACCGTTTGCGGCGCTCGGTGTTCGGCTCGGCCGGGGTGATCGATACACTGTTGAAACAGTAATTCGCCGACCGATCTGCTAGCATTGTCGGGTTACCGGCCGAAAAACTCGCCCGGACATCTGGCAAGGATGCGATATGCGCGACGCTCGACTGGTTCTGATTGCAACGGCATTGGTATTGACCGCATGCGGCGGCGGCTCCGGCAACAACGGCGCCAACAACGGCGGCACGGTGGTCTCGCCGCCGACCCCGCCCGCGCAAGTGCGCGGCGTCGCCATCGGCGGCGCGACCCTGGTCCCGGCCACGATCGCCGGCAGCGTCAAGGTCAACACGCTCGACCCGTCCGCGCTGAAAATCCTGCTCGACACATCGGTGCTGTTCGGTAGCAATTTCACCGGCAACCCGGTGTGCGCCATCACCACCTACACGCTGAAATACCACACTATCGACTCGGCCGGCGCCGACACCGACGCCAGCACCGCCATCATGGTGCCGTCCGGCGGCGACGCCGCCTGCCAGGGCGGCCGTCCGGTCGTGTTGTACGCGCACGGCACCTCGGTGCAGAAAAGCTACGACATGGCCGACCTGTCGTCGACCGAACCGCGCCTGGTCGCCGCCATGTTCGCCGCGCGCGGCTACATCGTGGTCGCGCCGAATTACGCCGGCTATGCCGGCTCCTCGCTGGGCTACCATCCCTACCTGGACGCCACGCAACAAGCCGGCGACATGATTGATGCGCTGCGCGCCGCGCGCAGCGTGTTCGCCGGCATCAACGCCGGCGCCTCCAGCCGATTGATGGTGACCGGCTATTCGCAGGGCGGCTTCGTGGCGATGGCGACCCAGCGCGCGATGCAAACCCAGTACCCGAGCGAATTCAATGTGACGGCGTCGGCGCCGCTGTCCGGACCGTATGCGCTGCTGCAGTTCGGCGACACCATCTTCAACGGCGCGCCGAGCGTCGGATCGAGCGGCTTCCTGCCGCTGGTGATCAACGCCGGCCAGCGCGCCGGCGCCGCCATCTACGCCAGCACCGCCGACGTGTACGAAGCCAAGTACGCCACCGGCATCGACACGCTGCTGCCCGGCACCCAGGGCCTGGGCGCCCTGGTCAGCGCCGGCAAGCTGCCGAACGACGTGCTGTTCGCCCAGGATTCGCTGCCGCAGGTGTCCGGCTACGGCGCTTTCTTCGGCGCCGATCACCTGATCAAGACCAGCTACCGCAATGCCTATCTGGCCGACCTCAAGGCCGCGCCGTGCAACGCCAGCGCGGCCAATCCACTCAATTGCACGCCGGCGCAGCCGCTGCGCAAATGGCTGCTGAAGAACGACCTGCGCACCTACACGCCGTCGCTGCCGACCTTGCTGTGCGGCGGCAACGCCGATCCGCTGGTGCCGTTCGCCAACACCAGCGCCGCCAGCGCCTACTTCCGCGCCCAGGGCATGAGTACGTCGCAACTATCGGTACTGGATGTGGATGACAGCGCGCTGACCGGGCCGTTCCAGGCGACGCGCGCGGAGTTCGTGGCGGCCAAGGCTTTGTTGCGGCGCATCACGATCGAGCAGGGCGGCACCGCCGCCGAGGCCGACCAGGCCGTCAAAGACAGCTATCATGCCGGTCTGGTGGCGCCGTTTTGCCTGCGCGAAACACGGATATTTTTCGATTCTGCACCAAGCCGGTGAGTTGCTGTTTGATATACATTAAACAGCACCGAGCAAGCGTTCTTTTTTGCTCACAAACCCGGCTTTTTCAATGCGTTCCCCTATACAAGATTTGCTAACGCTGGCATATTAGCTGGGTTGCGAATAGCACGGCCGTTCGTATCACATCACAAAATAATATTTCTAGGAGACAATATGCGCCACACCAAATTTGCACTCGCGGCAATGACCTTGGCCGTCCTCGCGGGTTGCGGCGGTACCGACCCAGCCCCGGGCAACCAAGCCGTCAAGAACAAATTCAGCGCCCAGGTATCGTTCGGCGACAGCCTGTCCGACGTCGGTTCGTACAACGTCGGCACGGTTGCCGCGCTGAAGGGCGGCAAGTTCACCATCAACGGCGACAACACCGCCATCAATGCCACGCTGACCGGCCGCAACTGGACCGAGCTGCTGGCCGCCCAGATCGGCGTGGCCGCACCGTGCGCCGCCGTGACCGGCCTGGATGGCGACGCCACCAAAGGCTTCTCGGTGCCGCAAGTGGCGCACGCCGGCTGCTACGGCTATGCCCAGGGCGGTTCCCGCGTGACCAATCCCGTCGGCCCGAACAACAAGCTGACCGGCAGCGCGCTGGGCGCGTTGACCATTCCCGTCGTCACCCAGATCGCCAACCATCTGAAAGCGGTCGGCGGCAAGTTCAAGGGCGACGAGCTGGTGCTGGTCATGGCCGGCGGTAACGATGCGCTGTTCCAGCTGGGCGCGCTGAGCGCGGCCGCCACCGCCGCCGGCACCAAGGCCGGCACCGAAGCGGGCGCCAAAGCCTATGTGCCTGCCCTGGTGCCGCTGCTGGCCGCCGGCGCGACCAATCCGGCCACCGCCGCGCAAGCCATCGGCGCCGCCGCCGCGACCGCCGCCGCCGCACCGGGCGCGACCCAGACCACCATCACCCAGGCCGCCGTCTTCGCCGCCGCCAGCCAGCCGGGCAACTCGGCGGTCGGTTCGCCGGCCGTCTACGGTCCGCTGGTGGCCAAAGCCACCGCCGACGCCACCGCCATCGGCAACGCCGCCGGCGCCAAGGCCGGCGCCGACTACGCCGCCGCCAACGGCCCGGCGCTGGTCACCGCGATGGCGACCGCCGGCACCGAACTGGCGACCCTGGTGAAAGCCCAGATCATCGCCAACGGCGCCAACTTCGTCACCGTCAACAACCTGCCGGACGTGGCCACCACGCCGTCGGGCCGCGGCCAGCCGGCATCGACCCAGGCCCTGATCAACGCCATGGTCAGCGCCTTCAACAGCGCGCTGTCCACCGGCCTGGCCAGTGAAAGCAAAGTGGTGCTGGTCGACGTGTTCGCCGTCAGCCACGACCAGGCCACCAACCCGGGCCCTTACGACCTGAGCAATGTGACCGAAACCGCTTGCGACCTGAGCACCGCCAAGAATCCGCTGGGCAGCTCGCTGGTGTGCAACGGCAGCAATCTGAAATCGGGCGACGTCAGCCATTATTCCTTCGCCGACGACGTCCACCCGACGCCGTTCAACAACCTGCTGCTGGCGCGCTACGTATCCAAGGCGCTGGTGACCAAGGGCTGGCTGTAATTCAGTCGTCGCAGGCCGCCGCGCCGCCTTGGGGCGGGCGGCGGCCGGACCAACACACATACATCAGGAGACGATATGAAGAACACGGTAAAACTGCTGGCGCTGGCCGCCGCAATGACGTTGGCCTCGGCCGCATCGGCGCAACAAACCGCCGGCACCTGGCTGGGTACGCTGGGCATCAACAAGATCACGCCGAAAGTGGAATCGGGCGACGTCTCGGCGCCGGCGCTGCCGGGCACCAAGACCGACGTCGGTTCGGACACCAAGCCACGCTTCGCGATCGGCTACATGATCACCGATAACGTGTCGGCCGAGCTCGACCTGGGCCTGCCGTACAAGCACGACCTGTACGGCGCCGGTTCGATCGAAGGCACCGGCAAGCTGGCCACCTCGGAAGTGCTGCCGCCGACGGCGTTCATCCAGTACCGCTTCCTGCCGGCGAACTCGATGTTCCGTCCGTATGTCGGTTTGGGCGCGACCTATGCGCTGTTCCAGAAGGAACGCGGTTCGGGCCAGCTGACGGCGGTGCTGAACACCGGCGGTCCAGGCTCGACCTTCAAGCTGGACAACAAGTGGGCGGCCAGCTACCAGATCGGCGGCACGCTGAAGATCAACGAGAAGTGGTTCCTGGACGCGTCGGTCATCAAGACCAAGCTGAAAACCAAGGCGCATTACTCGACCGGCCAGACCCAGGACGTACGCCTGGATCCGCTGGCGGTCAACTTCAGCATCGGCTACGCCTACAAAGGCTGGTAAGCCATAAAAAAACGCTGCCTCGGCAGCGTTTTTTTTGGGGCTTATTGGAAGGCTTGGATGCCGGTCTGGGCCCGTCCGAGGATCAGCGCATGGATATCGTGCGTGCCCTCATAGGTATTCACGACTTCCAGATTGACCATGTGGCGGATGATGCCGAACTCGTCCGAAATCCCGTTCCCGCCCAGCATGTCGCGCGCGACGCGCGCCACATCCAGCGACTTGCCGCACGAGTTACGCTTCATCATCGAGGTGATTTCCACCGCCGCCGTGCCGGCATCCTTCATGCGGCCCAGTTGCAGGCAGCCTTGCAGGCCCAAGGTGATCTCGGTCTGCATGTCGGCCAGTTTCTTCTGCACCAGCTGGTTGGCGGCCAGCGGACGGCCGAACTGGGTGCGGTCGATGACGTACTGGCGCGCCGTGTGCCAGCATGCTTCGGCCGCGCCCAGCGCGCCCCAGGCGATGCCGTAGCGTGCCGAATTCAGGCAAGTGAACGGACCCTTCAGGCCGCGCACGTCCGGGAACGCGTTCTCTTCCGGGCAGAACACGTTGTCCATGACGATCTCGCCGGTGACCGAGGCGCGCAGGCCGAACTTGCCGTGGATCGCCGGCGCGCTCAGGCCCGCCATGCCTTTCTCCAGCACGAAGCCGCGGATGGCGCCCTCGTCGTCCTTGGCCCAGACCACGAACACGTCGGCGACCGGCGAATTGGTGATCCACATCTTGGCGCCGCTCAGCGAATAGCCGCCGGCGACCTTTTTGGCGCGGGTGATCATCGAACCCGGATCGGAACCGTGGTTGGGTTCGGTCAGGCCGAAGCAGCCGATCCACTCGCCGGTGGCCAGCTTCGGCAGGTATTTCTGTTTCTGCGCCTCGGTGCCGAACTCGTAGATCGGCACCATCACCAGCGACGACTGCACGCTCATCATCGAACGGTAGCCGGAATCGACGCGCTCGACCTCGCGCGCGATCAGGCCGTAGGCCACATAGCTCAGGCCCGGACCGCCGTACTGTTCCGGAATGGTCGGTCCCAGCAAGCCCAGCTCGCCCATTTCGCGGAAGATCGAAGTGTCCATCTGCTCGTGGCGGAAGGCTTCCAGGATGCGCGGTTGCAGCTTGTCCTGGCAATACGCGGCGGCGGCGTCGCGCACCATGCGCTCGTCGTCGGTCAGTTGCTGGTCCAGCAGCAGGGGATCATCCCAGTGGAATTGGGCGCGGGCTTGGGTCATGGCGGTCTCTCATTATGGTGAATGCTGCCAGCATTCTAAGCCGCCACAAAAGTGTCGGCTTTTCAAATGGCGACACCAATTTCCGTTTTTACCCCAGGGCGCCGAACTGGCCGCCGTGGAAGATCAGCGGCGGGCAGGGCGAAAATTCGCACAGTTCCACTTCGCCGACGAAAATCACATGGTCGCCCTCGGGATAGCGGCTGCGGTTGTGGCATTCGAACCAGGCCGAGGCGCCCTTGAGGATGGGCTGGCCGGTGCGCGACAGCTCGTATTCGACCGAATCCCACGGATTGACGCCGCGCGTGGCGAACAACTTGGCCAGGTGCGCCTGGCGCGCGTTGAGCACGTTGATCACATAATGCGAGTTGCCGCTGAAGATGGGCATGCTGTTGGCGCCGTTGGCCAGGCTCCACAGCACCAGCGGCGGATCCAGCGACACCGAGTTGAACGAACTGGCCGTCAGGCCACGGAAGGTGCCGTCGGCCAGCCGGGTGGTGATGACGGTGACGCCGGTCGCGAACTGTCCCAGCGCCTGGCGGAAATGAGCGGTGTCGAAAGCGCGGTCTTCGGCGCGGGGGGAAGTAGTGTGCATGATCGGCCTGTGTCTTTTAGCCATTATGCCAAAGATTGCCGCACCATAGCGGATTGGCGCCGTTTGCGTTACAGTAAGCAATGGGTATTCTTCGAGGCAGGGGGGAGTCATGACGAGCGAAACAGCGGTTCTGGGCGGCGGCTGCTTCTGGTGCACCGAGGCCGTGTACCTGGAGGTCAAGGGGGTTACATCGGTCGAGTCCGGTTACACCGGTGGGCACGTGCCCGACCCCAGCTACGAGCAGGTGTGCGCCGGCGAAACCGGCCATGCCGAGGTGGTGAAACTGGCATTCGATCCCGCCGTCATCTCCTTCCACGACTTGCTGGAGATCTTTTTCACCATCCATGACCCGACCACGCTGAACCGCCAGGGCAACGACGTCGGCACCCAGTACCGCTCGGTGATCTACTACCAGTCGCCGCAGCAGGAAGCCACGGCGCGCCAGGTGGTGGCGGAAATGGCCAACGTCTGGGACGCGCCCATCGTCACCGAGCTGGCGCCGGCCCAGTCCTATTACCGGGCCGAGGACTACCACCAGGACTACTTCCGCCAGCATCCGCTGCAGGGCTATTGCGCCTTCGTGGTCGCGCCCAAGGTGGCCAAATTCAAGAAGACGTATTCGAATCGCCTGCGCTAGCTGGATACATGTGCTGGCGCGACCACGGCAAGGCGGCCGAGCGCTGGCCCGCCTTGCGGCCGACGATCTGGTACAGGCTGATCCAATCCTGCTCGAAGGCGTAGCTGCACCCGGCCAGGTAGACGTGCCAGATGCGGAAGCGCTTGTCGCCGGCCAGTGCCCGCGCGCGGTCGGCGTGCGCCTCGAAGTTGTCGGTCCAGATGGCGCAGGTGCGGGCGTAGTGGCGGCGCAGGTTTTCGACGTCGAACACCTCCAGCGCGCCTTGCTGCATCGCCTTCAGCACGTGGCCAATATGCGCCAGCTCGCCGTGCGGAAACACGTATTTCTCGATGAACTCGCCGCCGCCGTACGGCGTCTCGCCGTTGTCCGGATCGGTGGAGGTGATGCCGTGGTTCATCACCACCCCCTGCGGCGCCAGCAGGCGGTGGATGGTGGCGAAATACTCCGGCAGGTGGCGCACGCCGACGTGCTCGAACATGCCGACGCTGGTGATGCGGTCGAACTGGCCCTGCACGTCGCGGTAATCCTGCAGGCGGATTTCGACCAGGTGCTCCAGCCCGGCCTGCCGCACCCGTTCCTTGGCCAGCGCGAACTGGTTCTCCGACAGCGTGATGCCGACGCAGCGCGCCTGGTAGCGCTGCGCGGCGCGGATCACCAGCGCGCCCCAGCCGCAGCCGATGTCGAGCAGCGTCTGGTTCGGTTGCAGCTCGATCTTGCGCAGGATGTGGTCGATCTTCTTCAGTTGCGCCGCCTCCAGGCTCTCGTCGCCGTGCTCGAAGTAGGCGCAGGAATACACCAGGTTGGGATCGAGGAACTCGGCGTAGAACTCGTTGGAGACGTCGTAGTGGTAGCGGATCGCCTCGGCGTCCTTCTGCTTGTTGTGGCCGAAGCTGCGCACCACCCGCGCGAACTTGCCCTCGGCCTTGAGCGTGGTGCGCGCCAGCGCGTTGACCACGTTGATCATGTCGCGGGCGTGGCCCTTGACCTCGATCGCCCCCTCGACATAGGCGGCGCCCAGGTTGGACAGCGACGGGGTCAGCAGGTAGCGCGCGGCCGACACGTTGGGCAGCTTGATGGTCACGCGCGGCGTCTCGTTGGAGAAGTCGATCTGCTGGCCGTTCCACAGTTCTATGCGCAGCGGCAGCGAGACTTGTTGATGGATGCCCGCGATCCAGGCGCTGAGTCGATTTTGCACGAACAAGATAACCTCCGGTTCAGAAATAAAAAAGACCACCGCAAGCGGTGGTCCGGGATCTGAAGCGGGGCGCTTGCCTACGGCTGCAAACGCTCCTTCACCCAGCTGCCATCCGCTTGTTTGACATACACGATCCGGTCGTGGAAACGCGAACGGCGTCCCTGCCAGAATTCGATGCGCACCGGATCGAGGCGATAGCCGCCCCAGTGTTCCGGCCGTACCGGATGCGCGCCGCCGACCGCCGCGGCCGCATCGTAATTGGCTTCCATCTGCTCCCGGTTGGCGATGCGCGCGCTCTGCTGCGAAGCGATCGCAGCGATCTGGCTCTTCACCGGCCGGCTGTAAAAGTAGGTGTCGCTCTCGTCGGCGGAAGTCTTGACCACCGTACCTTCGATGCGCACCTGGCGTTCCAGTTCGCTCCAAAAAAACAGCAGCGCCGCGTGCGGATTGGCGCCCAGTTGCCGGCCTTTCTGGCTCTCGTAGTTGGTGTACCAGGTGAAGCCGCGCACGTCGTATTGCTTGATCAGCACGATGCGCGAACTCGGCTTGCCGTCCGCGTCGACCGTCGCCACGTTCATCGCGTTCGGCTCGTTGACCTTGGCGTGCAGCGCTTCCTCGAACCACTTGCCGAACTGGGCGATCGGATCGTCCAGCACGTCGTTTTCCGTCAAGCTGGCGCGGCCGTAATCGAGACGCAGATCCGCCAGCACCACCCCGTCGGCCACCGTGTTGGCGACCGCCGGCTGTTGTTGTTCCGGCACCTGACTTTGCGGCAGGTCGGGCGTGATGCCGCGCCGCACCTGCATGGCGCTGCCGAGTTGCGCCATCTGTTCCGGGCTGAACAGGCGTTTCGCCATCGGCGCGATGTTCGCCTCCTCGACCGCCATGTGGGCCGCGTAGGTGTCGCAGAAACCTTGCACATCCCGCGCCGACAAGGCTGAGCTTTGCCCCGTAGCAATTTGATCAAGTTGTGATTTGATTATATGCCAGTCTCTATCCATTTGCTCGTGACCCGCCAGGATCGCGGGCACCAGTTCCGCCAGCAACACCGCGTCGGCGTCGCGCGCGGTAGCCTGCAGCATCGGCACCAGGTTTTGTTCCTCGTCCTCGTGGTGCAGGTGGGCCGCGTTGTTGAAATATTTGAGGACGGCCTGGGCGGCTTTCTGCGCGTCGGCGTCGGCGCCGTGCTTGGGCAGGTGGGCCAGCAGGTTCTGCATGGTCAGCAACTGCTTGCGGATGCGGTCGTGGCAATGTTTCAGGACCGCTATCGGCTGGTTGAAGTCGGGGGCGGTGTCGATCAGGGAGTTGCTCATGGGCGGGCGCTCTGCGGGTTAAAATAACGGAATGAACAGCATATCACCTCCCAATTTCGACGACGTCGACTTCGATCGCCGTTTCGGCGGCATCGCCCGGCTGTACGGCGCGCGCGCCTTGGAACGCTTTCGCGGCGCCCACGTGTGTGTGGTCGGCGTCGGCGGCGTCGGCTCGTGGATCGTCGAAGCGCTGGCGCGCAGCGCCATCGGCCGGCTGACCCTGATCGACCTCGACAACGTGGCCGAATCCAACATCAACCGCCAGATCCAGGCCCTCGGCAGCACCGTCGGCATGGCCAAGATCACCGCGCTGGCCGAGCGCATCGCCGAGATCAACCCGTTTTGCGTGGTCAACCAGATCGAGGACTTCGTCACCCCGGACAACCTGGAACAGATGCTCGGCGCCGGCGACTACGACTACGTGGTCGACGCCATCGACAGCGTCAAGGCCAAGGCGGCGATGATCGCCTGGTGCCGCGACCACGCGCTGCCGCTGGTGATCATCGGCAGCGCCGGCGGCCAGACCGATCCGACCCAGATCGCGGTGCGCGACCTGGCCCGCACCGAGCAGGAGCCGCTGCTGAAGAAGGTGCGCAAGGTGTTGCGCAGCCAGTACGGCTTCCCGCGCGGCGAGAAGACCAAATTCCACGTCGACGCCGTGTTCTCGATGGAACCGCTGAAGTTCCCGGAAACCGGCGAAGTGTGCGCGGTGGACGGCGACGACCGCGCCGGCGGCGTGACCGGCCTGAATTGCGCCGGCTTCGGTTCGGCGATGGTGGTCACGGCAGGCTTCGGCATGGTGGCGGCCAGCCATGTGCTGCGCAAGCTGGCCGAGGCGGCGCAGGTGGCGCCGGCTGCGGCGGCGGAAGCGGTCTAGTTTTTATGCAGTTCGCGATGCAGGTTTGCTATCATGGTGCGCGCTGGCACGGAGGGCGTGCCGTCACAGACCTCATCGAAAGAATAAAACCATGACGCGTAGTTCCGTTTTAGTAGCAATGCTGTGCGCGCTGGCCGCCTCCGTGGCCCAGGCGCAAGCACCCACCGAACCCGCCGCAGCGACGGCGCCGGCCGCCACCGAGGCGCCGATGGTGGTCGGTTCGGCCACGCCCGGCCCCGCCGCCGAACAGCTGATCGTCACCGACACCAAGGTCGGCACCGGCAAGGAAGCCATCAAAGGCGCCACCGTGTACATGCACTACTCGGGCTGGCTGTACCGTCCGCTGGCGAAAAACATGCACGGCAAGCTGTTCGACTCCTCGATCCCGCGCGGCGAACCGCTCGACTTCGTGCTCGGCACCGGCCGCGTCATCAAGGGCTGGGACCAGGGCGTGCAGGGCATGAAGGTGGGCGGCAAGCGCACCCTGATCATCCCGTCGGAACTGGCCTACGGCGCGCGTCCGAGCCCGGGCAGCGGCATCCCGCCGAATTCCGCGCTGATCTTCGACGTCGAGTTGATGGACGTGAAGTAAAAGGCGTAGACTGGCGATTCCATTCATGGAGGGCTCGGATGAAGATCGCCAACGACGTCACTGAACTGATCGGCCATACCCCGCTGGTACGGCTGAACCGGCTGGCCAAGGGCAGCGCCGCCCAGGTGCTGCTCAAGCTGGAATACTGCAACCCGGCGCACAGCGTCAAGGACCGCATCGGCCTGGCGATGATCGAAGCGGCCGAAGCGGCCGGGCAGATCCGCCCCGATACCATCATCCTCGAACCGACCAGCGGCAACACCGGCATCGCGCTGGCGATGGTGTGCGCCGCGCGCGGCTACCGCTGCACCCTGGTGATGCCGGAGACCATGAGCCGCGAACGGCGCCTGCTGCTGCGCGCCTACGGCGCCGAGCTGATCCTGACGCCGGGCGCCGAAGGCATGCTGGGCGCGATCCGCCGCGCCGACGCGCTGGCCGCGTCCGACCCGCGCTATCTGATGCCGCAGCAATTCAACAACCCCGCCAATCCGGACGTGCACCGCCGCACCACGGCCGAGGAAATCTGGAACGACACCGACGGCGGCGTCGACATCCTGGTGGCCGGGGTCGGCACCGGCGGCACCATCACCGGCGTCGGCGAAGTGCTGAAGGCGCGCAAGCCCGGCTTCCGCTGCGTCGCGGTGGAGCCGGAGGCGTCGCCGGTGCTGGCGGGCGGGGTCAAGGGGCCGCACCCGATCCAGGGCATCGGCGCCGGCTTCGTGCCGGCCGTGCTGAACACCGGCATCTACGACGAGATCATCGGGGTGGGCAACGCCGACGCGTTCGAGACCGCGCGCCTGGCGGCCAGCCAGGAGGGCTTGCTGGTGGGGATCTCGTCCGGCGCCGCGCTGTGGGCGGCGTTGCAGGTGGCGCGGCGGCCGGAGAACGCCGGCAAGATGATCGTCACGATCATCCCATCGTTCGGCGAGCGTTACTTGAGCACGCCGCTGTACGCCAACCTGGCCGACTAGTTTGCGGGCTGCACCAGGCAGCACTCGTGGGCGGTGGCGCCGAGGCGGATTTGCAGCGTGCTGTGCTGGACCGCATGGTGTTCGCGCAGTTCCTCGCTGATCTCATCCATCGCGTGGTCGCCGGGATGGCCGGCCGGCGTCACCAGTTGCGCGGTCAGGGCGGTCTCGGTGGTGCTGACGGCCCAGATGTGCAGATCGTGCACCTCGGTCACGCCGGGGCGGCTGCGCAGGAACTGTTCGATTTCAGCGCGGTCCACATTGTCCGGCACGGCGGCCAGCATCATGCGCATCGACTGCGCCAGCAGCGACCAGGTGCTGTAGACGATGAAGGCGACGATCAGCACGCTGACCGCCGGATCGACCCAGTTCCAGCCCGAATAGCGCACGATGACGCCGGCCACCAGCACGCCCAGCGAGATGGCCGCGTCGGCCGCCATGTGCAGGTAAGCGCCGCGGATATTGATATCGTCCTTGCTGCCGGCCATGAACAGCCAGGCCGAGAAACCGTTGACCAGGATGCCGACGCCGGCCACGACGGACACGGTCAGGCCGGCCACCGGATCGGGATGGATCAATTGCTGCACGGCCTCCCAGGCGATGCCGCCGCAGGCCACCATCAGCAGCATCGCGTTGAACATCGCCGCCAGCATCGAGCTGCTGCGCAGGCCGTAGGTATAGCGGCCGTTGGGCGCGCGCTTGGCCAGGATGGCCGCGCCCCAGGCCAGCATCAGGCCCAGCACGTCGGACAGGTTGTGGCCGGCGTCGGCCATCAGCGCGGTCGAGTTGGCGAGGAAACCGTAGAAGAATTCGATGGCGACGAAAGCGGTGTTGAGCACGATCGCGATGGCGAAGGCGCGGCCCATGGTGTTGGGATCGCCGTGGTGGTGGTGGTGGCCGTGGCCGTGATCGTGGCCATGATGGTCGTGGCTGTGCGGCTTGGCCTTGGCCGGCGCGTGGCCGTGACCGTGGTCATGGTCGTGATCGTGGTGATCGTGGTCGTGGTGCTTGCTCATGCTTCGTTCCCGTTGGAAGGTTCGGCGATATGTTCCAGCATATCGTTGAGTACGCCGGTGATATGGGCATCGGCGGCGGAGTAGAAGACCTGTTTGCCCTGGCGTTCGGACTTGACGATGCGCGCCGCGCGCAGCAGGCGCAGGTGGTGGCTGACCAGCGAGCCGCTGAGTTCAAGCGACGTGGCGATATCGCTGACGGCGATCGGCGCCGACAGGCAAGCGAGCACGATGCGCAGCCGGGTCGGATCGCCGAGCAGATGGAACAAATCGGCGAGTTGGGCGATGGCGGGATCGCAGCCGGAATAGTCGTGTTGACAGCTCATGATGCTAACAAATGAATAGGTGTTCATATGTTAGCAGAAAAATCCGGGGTCAGAGCTAAAAACTGGACACGAGTTCAACCGTAGCGCGCTACGGTTGAACTCGTGTCCAGTTTTTAGCTCTGACCCCGGAGTTATTTTTGTAGTTCGGCTTGCAGTTGGGCGCGGACTTTGGGGTCGAGCTTTTGGATCGCTTTGCTCAGCTTGTCGGCGTTTTGCAGCGCGAGCGCTTCTTCCGCCGTCAGCGACTTCGCTTGTTGGATCACCGGCGCCGGCGGCGCTTTGCTGAACGCGGCCTGGCCACCCAGCACGATCAGCGCGCTCAATATGGCGATGCCGGCGGCGGCGCCCAGCAGCCGCAGCTCGCGCGGCGTGATCGCCGGCGCTTGCGTGGCGATCGCGCCCACCGGCGCGGCCGGGGCCGGGGCGTAGCCGGCCGGGGCGGGCTTGCGCGCGCCGGCGTCGTGCGGCGCCAGCCCGCCCGCCAGCCGCGCTTGCTGCGCCAGCTCCTGCGAGGCGGCGTCGATCAGCGCGACGTGCCGCTCCACCGCTTCCTCCAGCACCGCTTCATTCAGCGCCACCAGCGCGAACACCGGGTCGTCGATGTCGATCTTGACCCCGGTTTTCTCAAAGACCAGACTGCGCAGCTTCTGCTGATCCATGGCCGCTTACCACTGCACTTTGTCGAGTTGTTCGAACAGGTCGCGGAACACGACCTTGATGCGCTGCTTTTCCATCACGTTGAACTTGTCGCTTTCCTTGACCTCGTTGGCGGTCAGCCGCGCCGTGTTCATCTTCTTGATGTCGGCGCCGAAGGTGTCGGCGTTGCGCGCCGACAGCACCACCCGGCCGCGCACCCGCGCCGCGTTGTCGGCGTAGGTCTGCGATTCGGTGAATTGCTTGCCGGACGCCGATTGCAGCAGTCCGAAATGCTCGTTTTCCCACAGCACCAGCGGCACCGTGGTGGCCTTGGCGGTCGAGACGAAACCCATCGCGGTGTCGTGCAGCGTGTCGCCGCCGCCGACGATGGTGTGGATGTAGACCTTGCGCCCGGATTCCTGCAACAGCGCGAAGCAGTCGTTCTCGATCAGGTAACCCATCAGCGGCGAGAAGGTGTTGGCGCCGTTGTCGATCACGCAGTTGCCGTCCTGCTCCAGGATGTCGATCATCAGCGCGTCGAAGCGCTTGGGGTCGATGTTGCGGCTGTCCGTCATCACCGGCACGTGCTTGACCTCCATCGCCTTGTAGCGCGAGAAGGTGGCGTTCTCCTGGTCGGTGTCGTAGCAGCGCAGCGGCTGCTGGCCTTCGGCCACGTCCTTGGACGCGATCCATTGCGCCAGGATGGTCGACACCAGCGTCTTGCCGATGCCGCCTTTGCCTTGGAGAATAAAATGTACCGTGTTTTGCATCAACCACTCCCGAATCGCGTGAATGCGAAGAGAGTAATTGTTTTGTGGTCTTAAGGCAACCGCCTAGTTAATGAATCGCAGCAGTCCCTGCAATGCGTGGATCACCGTCTGCTCGCGCACCGCGCGGCGGTCGCCGCTGAACACCAGCCGCTCGGTGTGCACGCTGTCGGCGTTGGCCCAGCCGAAGCAGACCGTGCCCACCGGCTTGCCCGGCACCGCGCCGGTCGGCCCGGCGATGCCGGTGGTCGACACCGCCAGATGGGCGTTGCTGGCGCCCAGCGCGCCGCTCGCCATCGCCGCCGCGACTTCTTCCGAAACGCTGCCCATCTGCGCGATCAGCGCCGCCGATACGTCCAGCATCTCGGTCTTGGAGGCGTTGGAATAGGCGATGAAGCCGCAGTCGAACCATGCCGTCGAGCCGGCGATTTCGGTGATGGCCTGCGCCACGCCGCCGCCGGTGCACGATTCGGCGGTCGCCAGGATCAGGCCCTTGTCGTGCAGGGCTTTGCCGACCTGCGCGGCGAGGTCGAGGATGGTGTCGCTGTTGTTGGAACTCATGGGATTCTCCTTCTGAAGCGGCGGATGGCTTGCTGCAACTGTAACATGCGGTGCACAAAAAAACATTAGACCGCCGATTTGTTCTTGCGTACACTCGGCTAAGATTGCCCGGAGTTAAGCTGCCCAGATACCGCAGCCGTGCGCCGCCGATCGGGCAGGCTCAGTTATGCTGCTCTTCATAAGCGGTCAGGACCGGCCATGACGCCGTTCCCGATGAGAACCCACGGAGCCGCCATGATCAGCCAGTCCGACCTGTACCACGCCCGCATCCTGATCGTCGACGATCAGCCGGTGAATGTCGAGCTGCTGGAATTCCTGCTCAACTCCACCGGCTACAAGGCCGTCAGCGCCACCACCGATCCGCGCGTGGTGGCCGGCTGGCATGCGCAACACCGCTACGACCTGATCATCCTCGACCTGCACATGCCCGGCATGAACGGCTTCGACGTGATGGAGGCGCTCAAACCGCTGGAGACCGACGCCTGGCTGCCGGTGCTGGTGGTCACCGCCCAGCCCGACCACAAGCTGCGCGCCTTCGAGGCCGGCGCGCGCGATTTCATCAGCAAGCCCTTCGATCCGGTCGAGGTGCTGACGCGCATCCGCAACATCCTGGAAATGCGCCTGCTGCACCGCCGCGAGCGCGAGTACAACGCCCGCCTGGAGCAGACCGTGCGCGAGCGCACCGCCGAATTGCAACGCTTCCGCAGCGCGATGGACGCCACCGCCGACGCCATCTTCCTGCTCGATGCGGTCAGCGCCGAGCTGGTCGACGTCAACGACGGCGCCTGCCGCATGCTGGCCTATCCGCGCGCGGAAATGCTGGGCCAGACCGCCAGCCGGCTGGGCCTGGGCGCGCCGGCAGCGCTGTGCGCGCAGGCGGCGCGGCTGGAGGATTACGCCGCCGCCATCGGTCCGGCGCGCGCGCCGGAGTTGATCGAGCTGGAGCTGATGCGGCGCGACCTGATCGCGGTGCCGGTCGAGATTTATTGGCAGCTGTTGCAGCGCGCCGGCCAGCCCGCGATCCTGCTCGGCGTGGCGCGCGACATCAGCGAGCGGCGCCAGGCCGAGGAGCTGTTGCAGCACATGGCCCACTACGACAGCCTGACCGGCCTGCCCAACCGCACGCTGTTCTACCAGACCCTGGCCGACGCCATCGCGCTGGCGCAGGACAAGGCGTGGCGCATCGTGGTGCTGTTCATCGCGCTGGACCGCTTCAAGAACATCAACGATTCGCTCGGCCACGCGCTGGGCGACGAGCTGCTGCGCCAGTTCAGCACCCGGCTGGTGCAGTGCGTGCGCATCCGCGACACCGTCGGCCGCTTGGGCGGCGACGAGTTCGCGCTGATCCTGACCATGCCGCGCGACCAGCAGGACGCGGTCCACACCGCCAACGAGGTACGCGAGGCGCTGCGCCTGCCGTTCGACCTGGACGGCCATCCGGCCGTGCTCAGCGCCAGCATCGGCATCGCCATGTACCCGGACGACGCCACCGATCCGGAAACCCTGATCAAGTACGCCGACACCGCGATGGAGCGCGCCAAGCAGGCCGGGCGCGACGGCTACCGCTTCTTCACCGCCGGCATGAACGTGCAGGTGCTGGCGCGGCTCGACATGGAGCTGGCGCTGCGCCGCGCGCTCGACGGCGACGAGCTGCTGCTGCACTACCAGCCCAAGGTCAACCTGCACACCGGCGCCTTCGCCGGGGTCGAAGCGCTGCTGCGCTGGCAGCGGCCCGGCTTCGGCATGGTGTATCCGGCCGAGTTCGTGCCGGTGCTGGAGGATACCGGCCTGATCGTGCGGGTCGGCGCTTGGATCATCGACGCCGCCTGCCGCCAGATCGGGGAGTGGCTGCGCGGCGGCGTGGGCCCGGTGCGGGTGGCGGTCAACGTCGCCAGCCGCCAGTTCGTCGAGGGCGACCTGGAGCAGGAGGTGCGCTCGGCGCTGGCGCGGCACCAGGTCCCGGCCGAGCTGCTGGAGCTGGAGCTGACCGAGACCGCGCTGATGTCCAACGCCGAGCGCACCATCACCGTGCTGACCAACCTGAAGCAGATCGGCATCAAGGTGGCGATCGACGATTTCGGCACCGGCTATTCGTCGCTGGCCTATCTGCAGCGCTTCCCGATCGACAAGCTGAAGATCGACATCGCCTTCGTGCGCGACATCACCACCAACCCCAACGACGCGGCGATCGCGCAGGCCATCATCAGCATGGCGCACAGCCTGAAGCTGCGGGTGATCGCCGAGGGCGTCGAGACGCGGCCGCAGCTGGAGTACCTGCGGCGCAGCCGCTGCGACGAGATCCAGGGCTATTTCTTCAGCCGCCCGCTGCCGCCGGACGAGTTGGGCGCGCTGGTGACCTCGGGCCGTTCGCTGCCGCCGGCGCCGGGCAACAACGGCCATCCGGCGCAGACGCTGTTGATCGTCGACGACGACGTCAACGTGCTGGCCTCGCTGCACCGGCTGTTCCGCCGCGACGGCTACCAGATCCTGACGGCGGCCTCGCCGGTCGAGGCGTTCGAGCTGTTGGCGCTGCATTCGGTGCAGGTGATCGTGTGCGACCAGCGCATGCCGGTGATGAGCGGCACCGAGTTCCTCAGCAAGGTCAAGGAGATGTATCCGGAGACGATACGCATCATCCTGTCCGGCTATACCGGGCTGGAGGCGGTGCTGGATTCGATCAACCGCGGCGCCATCTACCGGTTCTACACCAAGCCGTGGGACGACACGCAGCTGCGCGACAACATCCGGCTGGCCTTCCACCATTACTGGCTGATGCACGGCAGTGGCCGCCGCGCCGGGCAGCCGGATGAGGATGCGACCGCGCTGCAGCCGGCGATTCAGGACGTGAAGTGATCGAAGCTGTCGAGTTTGAGTTGCAGCGGCAGGCCCTGCGCATCGACCAGCCGCAGGCCTGATGCCGCGTCGATGGCGCCGACCCGCGTCACCGGCGTGGCGACGCTGTCGGCGGCGGCCAGCACCGCCGCGCGCGCCGACGCCGGCGCGGTGAAGCACAGCTCGTAATCGTCGCCGCCGGCGGCGCAGTAGGCGCGGCGCAGCGCGATGTCTTGCGCGGCCAGCACCGGGCCGGCCGGCAGCGCGTCGAGATCCAGCGTGGCGCCGAGCGCCGACGCGTGCAGAATATGTCCGAGGTCGCCGACCAGCCCGTCCGAGATGTCGATCGCGGCGTGGGCGATGCCCTGTTGCGCCAGCAGCAGTCCCAGCGCCACGCGTGGCGACGGCGTGTGCATGCGCGCGGCGGCCGCCTGCAGGCTGGCGGCGTCCAGCGGCTGCGGCAATTCCAGCCGGTAGCCGGCCAGCGCCAGGCGGGCGTCGCCCAGCGTGCCGGAGATCCAGATATCGTCGCCGGCCTGGGCCGCGCCACGCCGCAGCGCCTGGCCCGGCCGCACTTCGCCGAACACGGTGATGCAGATGTTGAGCGGGCCCTTGGTGGTGTCGCCGCCGATCAGTTCGATGTCGAAGGCGTCGGCCAGCGCGAACAAGCCTTGCGAAAAGCCGGCCAGCCAGTCGCGGTTGGCGGCCGGCAGCGCCAGCGCCAGCGTGAAGCCGACCGGCCGCGCGCCCATCGCCGCCAGGTCCGACAGATTCACCGCCAGCGCCTTGTGGCCCAGCCGCGCCGGATCCTCGCCGGCAAAGAAATGCCGGCCCTCGACCAGCATGTCGGACGAGATCGCCGTCTGCATGCCGGGCGTGGGCGTCAGCAGCGCGCAATCGTCGCCGATGCCCAGCGTGGCGCGGCCGGCGCGCCCGGGGCGCTGGAAATAGTGCTTGATCAGGTCGAATTCGGAGAGCATATGGCATTGTAGCGACGAATTCCGCGCTCGGGTCGATGAAAATTAGCAATTGCAATTACAGGCACTTTTGTAATAGCGCACGACTATCAATTCGTAAAATGAGTTATATGATGTCTACCGATGCGCTAAATGTCGCTAAAACCGGCGTTTGTCGCTTTATTTCTGCGGTGCGTCATAACAAAGCTTGATATCGCTCATACGGGTTGGTGAAAATACCTACGTATTCGCAAGAATTGGTCTGATAAAATCGTAAGCTTTCCGATTGCACAAACAGGAAGGCCGCACAGCATGGATTCGTCATCTGATAAAAAAGAAGAACTTCGTCAACAATTGCGCCTCGCCGCGCTGGAATACCACGAGTGCCCGACGCCAGGCAAAATCAGCGTCACGCCGACCAAACAATTGACCAACCAGCGCGATCTGGCGCTGGCGTACTCCCCGGGCGTGGCCGCGCCATGCGAAGAGATCGTTCTCGATCCGGCCAACGCCTATAAATATACCGCGCGCGGCAATCTGGTCGCCGTGATCACCAACGGCACCGCCGTGCTGGGCCTGGGCAACATCGGTCCGCTGGCCGCCAAGCCGGTGATGGAAGGCAAGGGCGTACTGTTCAAGAAGTTCGCCGGCATCGACGTGTTCGACATCGAGATCAACGAGCAGGATCCGGACAAGCTGGTCGACATCATCGCCGCGCTGGAACCGACCTTCGGCGGCGTCAACCTGGAAGACATCAAGGCGCCGGAGTGCTTCTATATCGAACGCCAGCTGCGCGACCGCATGAAGATCCCGGTGTTCCACGACGACCAGCACGGCACCGCGATCATCGTCGGCGCCGCCATCCTGAACGGCATCCAGCTGGTCGGCAAGGACATCGCCAACTGCAAGCTGGTGGTGTCGGGCGCCGGCGCGGCCGCGCTGGCCTGCCTGGACCTGATCGTCGACCTCGGCTTCCCGCTGGAAAACATCTACGTCACCGACCTGGCCGGCGTGGTCTACAAGGGCCGCGCCGAGCTGATGGATCCGGACAAGGAACGCTTCGCCCGCGTCACCGACGCCCGCACCCTGGCTGAAGTGATCCCGGGCGCCGACATCTTCCTCGGCGTTTCCGCCGGCGGCGTGCTGAAGCAGGACATGGTCAAGGCGATGGCGCCGAACCCGCTGATCCTGGCGCTGGCCAATCCGAATCCGGAAATCCTGCCGGAGGAAGTCAAGGCGGTGCGCGACGACGCCATCATCTGCACCGGCCGTTCGGACTTCCCGAACCAGGTCAACAACGTGCTGTGCTTCCCGTACATCTTCCGTGGCGCGCTGGATTGCGGCGCCACCACCATCACCCGAGAAATGGAAATCGCGGTGGTGCACGCGATCGCCGAGCTGGCCCACGCCGAGCAGTCGGACATCGTCGCCACCACCTACGGCTTCACCAACCTGTCGTTCGGTCCGGAATACCTGATCCCGATGCCGTTCGATCCGCGCCTGCTGATCAAGATCGCGCCGGCGGTGGCCAAGGCGGCCGAGGATTCGGGCGTCGCCACACGTCCGATCAAGGATCTGCAAGCCTACGCCGACAGCCTGCAACAGTTCGTCTACCGCAGCGGCACCTTCATGAAGCCGCTGTTCCAGATGGCCAAGAAGACCCACGCCGACCTGAAGCGCATCGTCTACGCCGAAGGCGAAGAAGAGCGCGTGCTGCGCGCGGTGCAGGTCATCGTCGACGAGAAGCTGGCGCGTCCGATCCTGGTCGGCCGTCCGGCCGTGCTGGAGACGCGCATCACCAAGTTCGGCCTGCGCCTCAAGCACGGCGTCGACTTCGACGTGATCAACCCGGACCATGACGAGCGCTACCGCGACTACTGGCAGTCGTACTACGAGCTGACCGCGCGCAAGGGCGTCACGCAGGAGTACGCCAAGCTGGAAATGCGCCGCCGCCACACGCTGATCGGCGCCATGATGATCAAGAAGGGCGACGCCGACGGCATGATCTGCGGCACCTTCGGCACCACCCAGCTGCACCTGCACTACATCGACCAGGTGCTGGGCAAGCGCGAAGGCGCCTGCGTCTACGCCGCGATGAACGTGCTGATCCTGCCGGAACGCCAGCTGGTGATGGTCGACACCCACGTCAACGAGAATCCAAACGCCAACGAGCTGGCGGCGATCACCGTGATGGCGGCCGAAGAGATGCGCCGCTTCGGCCTGTCGCCGCGCGCCGCGCTGCTGTCGCACTCCAACTTCGGCTCGTCCAACAGCGAATCGGCGCAAAAAATGCGCGCCGTGCTGAAACTGGTCAACCAGCTCGATCCGACGCTGGAAATCGACGGCGAGATGCACGGCGACACCGCGCTGGACTCCAAGCTGCGCCACGCCATGATGCCGGACTCGACCTTGACCGGCGACGCCAACCTGCTGGTGGCGCCGAACATCGACGCCGCCAACATCGCCTACAACCTGGTCAAGACGGCGGCCGGCAACGGCATCGCGGTCGGCCCGATCCTGCTCGGTTGCTCGCAGGCGGTGCACATCCTGACGCCGTCGGCCACGGTGCGCCGCATCGTCAACATGACCGCGCTGTGCGTGGTCGACGCGGTGGCCCAGCGCAAGGTGTAAACCGGCGTTTGCCCGCCAACAAGGTCGGACCGGTTCTCATCTGGGAGGCGGGCCGGCCTTTTTTATCGCCAAAAAAATACTCCTGTAACAAGATGTAAGTGATGTAATCGAGAGATTTGGTGAGAAGTGCGCAAGTTTCGCTCTGTTACAATAGCGGGCTACTAATATTACCCATGACTTGGATTGTTATTCACCATGCAGAAAATGAAGAAAGCCCTGGTAACGGGCATCACCGGCCAAGATGGCGCCTACCTCGCTGAACTGTTGCTGGAAAAAGGCTATGAAGTCACCGGCACCTATCGCCGTACCAGCTCGGTTAATTTCTGGCGTATTGAAGAACTGGGCATCCAGTCGCACCCGAACCTGAAACTGGTCGAATACGACCTGACCGACCTCGGTTCCAGCATCCGCCTGCTGCAAAACGCGCAGCCGGACGAAGTGTATAACCTGGCGGCGCAAAGCTTCGTCGGCGTGTCGTTCGAGCAGCCGGTCACCACCGCCGAGATCACCGGCGTCGGCCCGGTCAACCTGCTGGAAGCGATCCGCATCGTCAATCCGAAGATCCGCTTCTACCAGGCGTCGACCTCGGAAATGTTCGGCAAGGTGCAAGCCGTGCCGCAAAAGGAAGACACCCCGTTCTACCCGCGCAGCCCGTACGGCGTGGCCAAGCTGTATGCCCACTGGATGACCGTGAACTACCGCGAATCCTATGGCATCTTCGGCTGCTCCGGCATCCTGTTCAACCACGAGTCGCCGCTGCGCGGCCGTGAATTCGTCACCCGCAAGATCACCGACTCGGTGGCCAAGATCCATCTGGGCCAGCTGGACGTGCTGGAGCTGGGCAATATGGACGCCAAGCGCGACTGGGGTTTCGCCAAGGAATACGTCGAAGGCATGTGGCGCATCCTGCAGGCCGACCAGCCCGACACCTATGTGCTGGCCACCAACCGCACCGAGACCGTGCGCGATTTCGTCAGCATGGCCTTCAAGGCGATCGACGTCAGCATCGCCTGGAGCGGCGAGGCCGACCATGAAATCGGCACCTGCAAGAAAACCGGCAAGGTGCTGGTGCGCGTCAATCCTAAGTTCTACCGTCCTGCGGAAGTGGAACTGCTGATCGGCGACCCGTCCAAGGCTGAAAAGGAACTGGGCTGGAAGCCGTCGACCACGCTGGAGCAGCTGTGCCAGATGATGGTCGAGGCCGACCTGCGCCGCAACAAAGCCGGTTTCTCTTTCTAAGGAATCCCCATGGCCGCTGAGGGTTCGGGCAAACGCGCCCTGATTACCGGCTTGTCCGGCTTCACCGGCCGCTATGTCGCGCAAGAACTGCGCGACGCCGGCTATGAAGTCTTCGGCACGGTCACGCCGGGTCACACGCCGGCCGAGGGCGAGTTCGCCGTCGACCTGAACGACCGCGCCGGCCTGGCCGCGATGGTGCGGCAGGTCAAGCCGGACGTGGTGGCCCATCTGGCCGCCATCGCCTTCGTCGGCCACGGCGACATCGAGCAAATCTACCGCGTCAACGTGGCCGGCACCCGCAACCTGCTGGAAGCGCTGGCCGGGCTGGAGAAAAAGCCGTCGGCGGTGCTGCTGGCGTCCAGCGCCAATATCTACGGCAACACCGACGTCGGCGTGATCGGCGAGGACGTGCCGCCGGCGCCGGCCAACGACTACGCCGTCAGCAAGCTGGCGATGGAGTACATGGCGCGGCTGTGGCAGGACAAGCTGCCGCTGATCGTCGTGCGTCCGTTCAACTACACCGGCATCGGCCAGCACGAGAATTTCCTGCTGCCGAAAATCGTCGCGCATTTCCGCCGCCAGGCGGCCGACATCGAGCTGGGCAACCTGCACGTGTGGCGCGACTTTTCCGACGTGCGCATGGTCGCGAAGAGCTATCGCAAGCTGCTGGCCGCCGCGCCGGCGGGCCAGGCGTTCAACATCTGCTCCGGCCACGGCTACTCGCTGGGCGAGGCGCTGGACATGATGGCCGACATCGCCGGCTATCGCATCAATGTGCAGGTCAACCCGGCCTTCGTGCGCGCCAATGAAGTGGTGCGGCTGGTCGGCGACAACCGCCGCCTGGTGGCCGCCACCGGCCCGCTGGCGGCGCTGCCGCTGGCCGACACGCTGCGCTGGATGTACTCGGCATCGCCTTCGGCATGACCTCCGCTCGACTCCTGCGCGTCGGCCTGTCGACCACGACGGCGGAACCGGCGCTGACGGGAGGCCGTCTCGACGGCTTGGGCGTCTACAGCCGCGCGCTGCTCGATCATTTGCCGGGCGCCGGGGTCGAGGTGCTGCCGTTTTCCTTCGCGCCGCCGGGCGACGCGCGCCGCCTGACGCTCGGCCGCGCGCTGCCGCTGTCGTTTCCGCTGGCGACCCTGGGCGACCTGATGCTGCCGGCGTCGGTGCACCTGAACGCCAGCCGGGTGCTGGGCAAAGGCGCCGCGCCGCTGGACCTGTTCCACGCCACCGACTACCGCATCGTGCGCATGGATTGCCCGGTGGTGGCGACGCTGCACGACGCGCTGCCGATCTCGCATCCGGAATGGGCCAGCCCGAAGCTGCGCGGCCTGAAGAACTGGCTGCAGATCAAGGCGGCGCGCAAGGCGCGCCACGTCATCACTGGTTCGCGCTTTTCGATCCGCGAGCTGGTCGAATGCTTCGGCGTCGACGAAGGCCGGATCAGCGTGGTGCACCACGGCGTCGGCGCGCACTGGCTCGACGCGCCGCCGGCCGGGCAGCGCGACGCCACGCTGGCGCAGCACGGCTTGCGGGCCGGCTACTTCTTGTTCGTCGGCACGCTGCAGCCGCGCAAGAACGTCGGGCGCCTGTTGCAGGCCTACCTGGCCTTGCCGCCGGTGTTGCGCTCCAAGCATCAGCTGGTGATCGTCGGCGCGCCGGGCTGGCGCAGCGAGGAGCTGGTGGCGCAAATCAAGACCGCGCAACAGAACGGCGAAAACGTGGTCTGGCTCGACCGGCTGACCGACGACGCCCAGTTGCGCCATCTGTACGCCGGCGCCGGCGCCTTCGTGTTCCCGTCGTTGCACGAGGGCTTCGGCCTGCCGCTGGTGGAAGCGTTCGCCAGCGGCGTGCCGGTGGCCTGCTCCGGCACCACCTCGCTGCCGGAAGTGGCGCAGGGGGCGGCGCTGGAATTCGATCCGCTGTCGGTGGCGGAAATGACCGCCGCCATGACCACGCTGGCGCGCGACGACACCATCCGCGCGCGCTGCATCGGCGCCGGCCGGCGCCGCGCGCTTGAATTGACATGGGACGAAGCGGCTCGCCGCACCGCCGCCGTGTATCATGAAGTACTGTCTCACTGAAGCCCAGCCATGCGCGTTCTCCATTTCTACAAGACCTATTATCCCGACACCTGGGGCGGTATCGAGCAAGTGATACGCCAGATGTGCGTCGGCACGGGCCGGCTCGGCGTCACCAACGAAGTGCTGACGCTGACCCCCGACAAGACGGGACCGAAGGAAATCCAGTTCGAAGGCCACACCGTGCACCGCGTGCCGCTGGACTTCGAGATCGCCTCGACCGGTTTTTCGTTCGCGGCGATCCGCAAGCTGGCGCGGCTGGCGCGCAAGGCCGACGTGATCCACTACCACTTTCCGTGGCCGTTCATGGACATGGCGCATTTCATGGCGCGCATCAACAAGCCGAGCGTGGTGACCTACCACTCGGACATCGTGCGCCAGAAAAACCTGTTGCGCCTCTACAGCCCGCTCAAGCGCCGCTTCCTGCACAGCGTCGACACGGTGGTGGCGACCTCGCCCAACTACCAGGCCTCGTCGCCGGTGCTCAAGCGTTTCGCGCACAAGACCCGCACCATCACCTACGGGCTGGACAAATCGATCTACGCGCAGCCGTCGCAGGCGGTCAAGGACAAGTGGCGCGCGCAATGCGGCGAACGCTTCTTCCTGTTCGTCGGCGTGCTGCGCTACTACAAGGGCCTGCACATCCTGCTCGACGCGATGACCGATCTCGACTATCCGGTGGTGATCGTCGGCGCCGGTCCGGTCGAGCAGGAGCTCAAGGAGCACGCGGCGCGGCTGGGGCTGACGCATGTGATGTTCCTCGGCGCGGTCGGGGAGGACGACAAGGCCGCGCTGCTGGAGCTGTGCTACGCCATGGCCTTCCCGTCGCACCTGCGCTCGGAGGCGTTCGGCATCTCGCTGCTGGAAGGGGCGATGTACGGCAAGCCGATGATCTCCAGCGAGATCGGCACCGGCACCACCTACATCAACATCGACAACGAGACCGGGCTGGTGGTGCCGCCCGACGATCCGCAAGCCTTCGCCGCCGCGATGCGCACGCTGTGGGAGCAGCCCGAGCGCGCCGCCGAGATGGGCCGCCGCGCCGAGGCGCGCTACTGGGAACTGTTCACGGCCGAGACGATGGCGCGCAACTACCTGTCGCTGTACCGCGAGCTGGCGCTGAAGCACGCCAACAAGCGCGCCGGTGTGCGCGAACGGACCGTTTAAGTCGGTTTTGATTTAGCTCAAAGTTATTTTTTGCCCCGGTGGCTATCATGGTCGTCGAACTCCGCGCCCTGTCGACGGTCAAACAAGACGGCTTCACCATGATGAGGTCACCCGCTGTGCGACGCAACGACGTCGTCCGGGCGGGAGTTCACCTTCAAGGTAGAATACGCCCATCACCCATGATGGAGAATCGCGTGCGCTGCCTGGTCATCGAAGATGAAGCCGAAACCTCGAACTACATCTGCAAGGGCCTGCGCGAAGCGGGCTACCTGGTCACCGCCGCCGCCACCGGTCCGGACGGCCTGGACTACGCCACCAGCGAGGACTGGGACATCATCATCCTCGACCGCATGCTGCCGGGCCGTATCGACGGCCTGTCCATCGTCGACAAGCTGCGCGCGCTGGGCAAGCAGACCCCGGTCATCATCGTCAGCGCGCTGACCACCATCGACGCCCGCGTCACCGGCCTGCGCGGCGGCGCCGACGACTACCTGTCCAAGCCGTTCGCGTTTTCCGAGTTGCTGGCGCGCGTCGAAGCGCTGCTGCGCCGCAGCGCGCCCGGCGCCGACAGCACCCAGTTGCAGGTGGCGGACCTGAAGCTGGACCTGCGCACCTTGCGCGTCACGCGCGGCAACAAGGTGATCACGCTGCAGCCGCGCGAATACCGGCTGCTGGAGTACCTGATGCGCAACGAGAACCAGGTGGTGACCCGCACCATGCTGCTGGAATCGGTGTGGGACTATCACTTCGACCCGCAGACCAACGTCATCGACGTGCAGATCAGCCGCCTGCGCGCCAAGGTCGACAAGGACTTCCCGGTGATGCTGATCCATACGCTGCGCGGCGTCGGCTACCGCATGGGCGCGACGCCGCCCGACGACCTGGAGTATCCGCTTGCCTAGGCTGCCGAAGCTGCCCAAGCTGTGGCGCGGTTCGATCGTCGCCAAGCTGGTGCTGGGCTACGGCCTGCTGGGCATCGCCTCGATCGCGGCGGTGTCGGCGGTGTTCTACAGCGGCACCATCGGCGTGCTGGATCAGAATATCGACGGCAAGATCATGGCGCAGTCGGAGCGCCTGCTCGACAGCGTCGGCGACGGCCAGCCGGGCGCGCTGGAGGCGGAGGTCAAACGCCAGCTGGGCGACGGCGTCGACAGCGACCGCGAGATCCTGCAGCTGGTCGGCGCCGACGGCGCGCGCGGCGCCGGCAATCTGGGCGTGCTGCCGGCCACCGGCGGCGACGAGGACATGCTGACCGAAACCGTGCAGCGCAACGGCCGCAGCGCGCCGGCGCGGCTGTACCTGCGGCCGCTGGAGGGCGGCGGCATGCTGATCGTCGGCCGCGACCTGAGCGAAGAGGAAGCGGTGCAGGACGTCATCTGGCGCGCGCTGCTGGCCGGCGCCGGCGTCTCGCTGCTGCTGACCATCGGCGGCGCGATGCTGTTCCGCCGCAGCATAGAAGGGCGGCTGGGCGACATCCGCCGCACCGCCGCGCAGATCGAGGCGGGCGACCTGAGTCCGCGCGTGCCGGTCAGCGGCAACGATGAATTCGCGCTGCTCAACCGCGACATCAACCGCATGCTGGACCGGATCGAGCTGCTGATGGACGGCATCCGTCACGTCTCCAACGCCATCGCCCACGATCTGCGCACGCCGCTGAGCCGCATCCGCGGCCGCCTCGACGACGCGCTGCGCCACGACATGACGGTGCCGCGCCTGTCCGGCGCGGCGCACGACGCCATCGACGACATCGACGACCTGATACGCCTGTTCGAGCGCCTGCTGCAGATCGCCGAGGCGGAATCGGGCATGCGCGCGCGCCTGTTCGAGCGGCTCGACCTGGGCCGGGTGGTGGCCGACATCGGCGAGATGTACGAAGCCATCGCCGAAGACGAAGGCATCGCGCTGACGGTCGACGCGCCCGATGCGCTGTTCGTCGACGGCGACCGCAACCTGCTGGCCAGCGCGGTCGCCAGCCTGCTGGACAACGCCATCAAGTACGCCGGGCCGGGCGCCGCGATCCGCGTGCGCGCCGGGCTGCACCAGGGCCAGGCCTCGATCGCGGTGCACGACAACGGCCCCGGCATCCCGGACGGGGAGCGCGACAAGGTGACGCAGCGTTTTTATCGCCTCGACAAGAGCCGCCACATGCCGGGCAACGGCCTGGGGCTGTCGATCGTCGGCGCCACCGCCACCTCGCACGGCGGCGCGCTGGTGCTGGAGGACGGCGCGCCGGGGCTGGTGGCGCGCATCGTGCTGCCGCTGGCGCCGTCGTGAGCGGCGCGGCTATCCGATCCGTAATCTGACCGCAAGCTTGTGGAAAGCCGGGGCGTCCTATGATGGACTGATATTCTCCGGCTTCCACACAACATGCATGACTTAAGCGATATCGCCCACTGGCTGCAGCAGCACCCCATCCACCGCGATCCGGCGGCGCATGGCGCGCGGGGCGATACCCTGGTTTCGTTCAGCAGCAACAACTACCTGGCGCTGGCCAGCCATCCGCGCCTGCTGGCGGCGGCCGGCGCGGGCCTGGCCCGCTACGGCGTCGGCGGCGGCGAATCGCGCCTGCTGGGCGGCGACCTGGAAATCTACCGCGAGCTGGAACGCCGCCTCGGCGCGCTGACCCACAAGAGCGACGCGGTGCTGTTCGTCACCGGCTACATGGCCAACATCGGCGTGCTGTCGTCGATGGTGAAGGCGGCCACGCTGGCGCGGCTGCACGGCTTCCGCGCCAGGAAGCGCCGCAAGTACGCCTACTATTCCGACGAACTGAATCATATCTCGATCAGCGAAGGCATCCAGCTTTCCGGCGCGCTGCGCTACCACTACCGGCATCGCGACATGAACCACCTGGAGTCGCTGCTGCTGGCCGGCGCCGCCGACGGCGCCACGCCGATCATCGTCAGCGACGGCGTGTTCGGCATGGAGGGCACGATCGCGCCGCTGCCGCAACTGGCGGAGCTGGCCGAACGCTTCGACGCGCTGCTGTATCTCGACGACGCCCACGCCACCGGCGTCCTCGGCGCCAACGGCGGCGGCACCTGCGAGCACTTCGAGCGCTACAGCCCGAACATCATGCAGATGGGGAGCCTGGGCAAGGCGCTCGGCGCCATCGGCGGCTTCGTCGCGGTCGACCGGGAAGTGGCGGACGTGATCCGCCTGACCAGCTCCGCCTTCGGCTTCACCAGCCCGCCGCCGCCGGCGCAGGCGGCGGCGCTGCTGGCGGCGCTGGATCTGCTGCAGGAAGAACCGCAACGGCGCCGGCGCCTGTGGGACAACCAGCGCCACTTCGTCGAGCGCATGCAGGCCTTGGGCTACGCCTTCATCGGCACCGACGCGCCGATCCTGTCGCTGCCGGTCGGCGACGCCGAAACCTGCCGGCGCTACGCGCTGGCGCTGCGCCGCGAGGGCATCCATGTCGACGCGATCGAATTCCCGGCGGCGCCGGTGGGGCGGGCGCGCTTGCGTTTCATGATGAACGCCGACCACACCACGGCGCAGATCGACCAGCTGGTTGGCGTGATGGCGCGGCTGGCGAATTAATGCTCTGCCCAGCGCTGCTTGACTTCAAGCAGCGCGGGCATCTGTTTCAGGAACAGATCCACCAGCCGGCCTTCGAAGTGCAGGCCGCGCTGCTGTTCCAGGTAGTCGACCGCTTTCTCGATCGGCCACGCTTCCTTGTAGGGGCGGGCCGAGGTCAGCGCGTCGAACACGTCGGCGATCGCCACGATGCGGCCGACCAGCGGGATCTGGTCGCCCGCCAGGCCGTTCGGATAGCCGCTGCCGTCCCACTTCTCGTGATGCGTGACGGCGACGTCGTAGGCCATCGCCAGCATGCCGCTTGGATGCTTGCCGATGATGTCGCCGCCGATGGTGGCGTGCGACTGCATCACCTTCCATTCATCCGCGTCGAGCGGCCCCGGTTTGCGCAGGATGTTGTCGGGGATGCCGATCTTGCCGACGTCGTGCATCGGCGCCGCGTGCAGCAGATCGTCCGCCTCGGCCTCGGTCATGCCCAGCGCCAGGCCGAGGATGCGCGAGTAGTGGCTCATGCGGATCACGTGCAGGCCGGTCTCGTTGTCCTTGTACTCCGCCGCCAGGCCGAGGCGCTGCACGATTTCCAGGCGCGTGCGTTTCAGCTCGTCGACGCCGACCAGCGACAGGTGGGTGCGCACCCGCGCCCGCACGATCGGCGGGCTGACCGGCTTGGTGATGTAGTCGACCGCGCCGGCGTCGAAGCCGACCACCTCGTCGGAGGCCTCGCTCAGCGCGGTGACGAAGATCACCGGGATGGCGGCGGTGACCGGGTCGGCCTTCAGCAGCCGGCAGGTTTCGTAGCCGGTCATGCCGGGCATCATGACGTCGAGCAGGATCAGTTGCGGCCGTTCCTGGCGCGCCAGCTCCAGCGCGCGCGGGCCGTCCTTGGCGAACAGCAGCCGGTATTGGTCTTGCAGCACGTGGCGCAGCAGTTGCAGGTTGCTCGCTTCGTCGTCGACGGCGAGGATCAGCGGCTGGTTGGGCTGATGGGTGGTCATCATGGGTTCTCCGCGGCCAGGTTGGCCAGCAATTCCTGCAGCGTGCCTTGCGCCAGCGGGAAATCGAAATCGTTCAGGGCACTGTGCAGCGCCGCCAGTTGTTGGGTATGCGCGGCCGGGGCGCCGGCCAGGCTCGAGGTCAGCGCCGTCAGTCGCGCGTCGTCGAGCGCGCCGCGTTGCAGCGACGGCAGCAGCGCCGAGGCCTTTTCACGCACGGCCGCCGGATCGTAGGCCGCGCCGTCCGCCCGGGCAGCGTCCGCCGCGCCGCCGTCCGCCGCGTCGGCGCCCGCCGCACCGCTGCCTGCGCCATCGCCGCCGGCCGTGCCGCCGCCCGCCGTCACACCCGCCGTGGCGGCGTGGATCGCGCTCAGCGCCGCGTCCAGCTGCGCGGTCAGCGTGCGCTGGCCTTGCGTCAATTCGGTGTTCAGCGTGCCGTCGTCGCGCTGCGGCGAGCCGCATAATTTTTCCAGCTGCGCCAGCGTCGCGGTCAGCTGTTCCAGGCCCAGGTTGGCGGCCACGCCGCGCACCTTGTGGCACCACGCGCCGGCATCCTCCAGCCGCGTCTCGCTGCTGGAACCCAGCATCTTGCCCAGCGTGGTGGCGGCGGCGCCGTAGTCGGCGGCGAAGCGCCGCAAGGCCTGATGGTAGACCTTCTCCTGATCCGACCAGCGGCGCAGGCCGGCCTTCTGGTTCAGCACGCGCTGGCGCGCCGGCGCGTCCGCCGCCGGCAGGCCGTACTCCATCACCGGCAGCTGCATCACCCGCGCGATTTCATGCGACAGCGTGTGCCAGTCCACCGGCTTGGAGGCGAAACCCTGCATGCCGGCCGCGCTGGCGGCCTCGCGGTGCGCCGCCAGCACGCTGGCGGTCATCGCCACGATCGGCAGCTGCTCGGCCGGCGCGGCGTGCGCACCCTGCGCCTCCATTTCGCGGCGACGGATGGCGCGGGTCGCGGCCAGGCCGTCCATCAGCGGCATCTGCATGTCCATCAGCACCACGTCGTAGCGGCGCTCGGCCGACATGCGCACCGCGTGCGTGCCGTCGCTGGCGGTATCGATGCGGTGGCCGCGCTTGGCCAGCAGCAGCGACAGCAGCTCCAGGTTCTGCGGCACATCGTCCGCCGCCAGGATGTGCAGCGGCGGCAGCGGATAGTCGCTGCGCTCGCCGCCGAGCGACGGCGCGTCGCGCGCCGGTTCCAGCGGCAGCACCACATGGAAGGTGGTGCCCTGGCCCGGCGCGCTCTCGGCCCAGATCTTGCCGCCCATGAGGCCCACCAGCTGGCGGCTGATGGTGGTGCCGAGGCCGGTGCCGCCGAAGCGCCGCGTCATCGACGCGTCGGCCTGGGTGAAGGGATCGAAGATCGCGTCCAGCCGCTCCGGCGCGATGCCGATGCCGGTGTCCTGCACCGCGATGTGCAACTGGCCCTGGCGCTCGCTGGCGTGCAGGCCGACCTTGCCGGCGGCGGTGAACTTGATCGCGTTGTCCAGCAGGTTGCCGAGGATCTGGCGCATGCGCAGCTCGTCGCCGTGCAGCCAGGCCGGCAGCGACGGATCGTAGACGATGTCGATCGCCAGCCCCTTGCTGCGGGCGTTGCTGCCGAAGGTGGAGGCCAGTTCATCGATCAGGCCGAGCAGGCTGTAGTCGTCCGGCTCCAGCTCCATCGCGCCCTTGTCCAGCTTGGCGGTGTCGAGGATCTCGTTGAGCAGGCGCAGCAGCGAGCGGCCTTCCTTGCGCACCGTGTCGAGGTGGCGGCGCTGGCTGGTATCGAGTTCGGTGTCGAGCAGCACGTCGGTGAAGCCGAGGATGGCGTTCATCGGGGTGCGGATTTCGTGGCTCATGTTGGCGACGAAGCTGGCGCGCGCCGCCGCCGCCTGTTCCGCCTTCTCCTTGGCGTGGCGCAGCTCCTGCTCCATCTGGCGGCGTTCGCTGATGTCGAGGATCACGCCGTCGATCCAGCGGATCTCCGGATCGCTTTCGTCCTGGGTGACGGCGCCGTGCTCCCACATCGCGCGCACGCTGCCGTCGGCGTGCTGCAGGCGATATTCGACCTGGTAGGCCGACAGCTCGGCGACGCTGCGCGCGATTTCCGCCGCCACGCCGGCGCGGTCCTCTTCGCAGATCAGGGAACCCAGCGTGCGGCTGCGCTGCTCGCCGACGAAATCGCTGGCCGGGAAGCCGGCCACGCGCTCGATGCCGTCGCTGACGAACACCGGCGGCGTGTCGAAGGCCATGCTGCTGCGGAAGGAGATGCCGGGGATATTGCCGATCAGGGAACGGAACTGCTGCTCGCTGTCGCGCAGCGCCTGCATGATGGCGCGGCGTTCGCTGATGTCGGTGATGAACAGCACGAACAGGTCGCGCCCGGCCAGCTTGGCATGGCCCAGCGCGCGGCGGATCGGCACCGTGCCGCCGTCCTTGCGCAGGCCCATCACTTCGCTGCCCTTGCCGGGGATGGCGGCGTTCTCGGTGCGCATGTAGTTGAGCAGGCCTTCGCGCTCGGAGCGCTCGATGTCGGCGATCAGCAGGCGCACGTTGCGGCCGACGATTTCGGCGCGGGTCCAGCCGAAGATGCGCTCGGCCGAGGCGTTGAATTCGTGGATCACGCCGTCGCGGTCGAGCGTGACCACGCCGTCGACGGTGGTGGTGAGCAGGGCGCGCATCCAGCTCTCGCTTTCGCCTTGTTGCCGGAACAGTTCGCGGTAGCGCAGCAGGCCGTTGGCGGCCATGACGAAGATGGTGAAGGCGACCGTGATCAGCGTGATCGCCAGCGCCAGGAAGGTGCCGCTCTGGGCCGAGGCCGCGGTTTCCGCGCCGGGCGGCGGCAGCTCGCCGACGAAGCGCGCCGCCGCCATGCCGGTGTAGTGCATGCCGGCGATGGCGCAGCCCATGACGCTGGCGCTGATCAGTCCCAGCGTGCGCTGGCTCAGGTGGCCGCGCAGCGAGCGCAGGCCGAAGCGGATCCAGATCGCCAGCGTGGCCAGCACCACCGCGACCACGATCGACAGGCCGAACATCAGCGGATCGTAGCGCAGGTCGAGCGCCATGCGCATCGCGGCCATGCCGGTGTAGTGCATGGCGCCGATGCCGGCGCCGACCAGCACGCCGCCGGTCAGCAGCGCGCCGGTGCTCAGGCGCGCGCGGCTGATGATCGACAGCGCGACATAGGAGGCGGCAAGGCTGGGCAGCACCGACAGGATGGTGATGCCATGCTCGTATTCGATGCCGGTGCACAGGTTAAACGCCAGCATGCCGATGAAGTGCATGGCCCAGACGCCGCAGCCCAGCGCCAGGCTGCCGCTGCCCAGCATGATCACGCGCAGCGGGCGCGTGCCGGCGGCCTGCGCCTGTCCCACCACTTGCAATCCCATCCATGATGAGAAGATGGCAATGAGGATGGAAAGCAACACCAATGCCGGGTCGTGCGTGCCGTAATGTATGAGTGCCAGATTATCCGGCGGGGAGAAGAGTTCCATCATGGGGTTTCCGTGCAGCTTTGTAGCAGTACGGAAACCTTATCACAAAATGGACGGCCTTCGGGTCAGGACTTGGCGAAGGCCAGGAAGTCGGCGTTGAACTTGTCCTTGTGGGTGTCGGTCAGGCCGTGCGGCGCGCCGGGATACGTGATCAACTTGGCATGCTTGACGATCTTGGCCGAGGCGCGGCCGGCGGCGTCGATCGGCACGATCTGGTCGTCCTCGCCGTGGATGATCAGGGTCGGCTTGTCGAATTTTTTCAGGTCGTCGCGGAAGTCGGTTTCCGAGAAGGCCTTGATCGAATCGTAGGTGTTCTTGTGGCCGCCCTGCATGCCCTGCGCGTACCAGGCCTGGATGATACCCTGCGACGGCTTGGCGCCAGGTCGGTTGTAGCCGTAGAACGGACCGGAGGCCAGGTCCAGGTACAACTGGGCGCGGTTGGCCACCGACGCGGCGCGGATGCCGTCGAACACTTCGATCGGCAGGCCGCCCGGGTTGGTGTCGGTTTTCAGCATCAGCGGCGGCACCGCCGAGATCAGGCCCAGCTTGGCGATGCGCTTGGTGCCGTGGCGGCCGACATAGCGCGCCACTTCGCCGCCGCCGGTCGAGAAGCCGGCCATGATGATGTTCTTCAGGTCCAGCGCTTCGATCACCTGGGCCAGGTCGTCGGCGTAGTGGTCCATGTCGTTGCCGTCCCAAGGCTGGCTCGAACGGCCATGGCCGCGACGGTCGTGGGTGATGACGCGGAAGCCGTTATTGGCCAGCATGAAGGCCGCCGATTCCCAGCTGTCCGAATTCAGCGGCCAGCCGTGGCTGAGCACCACCGGTTGACCGGTCTTAGGACCCCAGTCCTTGTAATAGATCTCGACGCCGTCGCGGGTGGTGACGATGCTGGAGGTCTTCTGCACCTTGCCGGCGGTGGCGGCCGACGCCTCGGTGGCGACGCTGGCCAACGCGGTGGCGGCGGCGGCGACGGCGGTGCCGACCATGGCGAAGCGGCGGGATGGGTTGATCTGTTCGGTCATGTTGTTCTCCTGGAGGATGGATTAAAGATATTGTTTGAAGAAGGCGTCGGTACGGGAGTTGGCCAGCGTGGCGGCGGCCGCGTCGTAGTGGTTGCCGCCGGGGCGGGCGAAAGCGTGGTTGCAGCCGGGGTAGGTGTGCGGCTCGATGTTCTGGTTGCCCTTGAACGCGGCGTGGATCGCGGCCTGCGCATCCTTGCCGATGTATTCGTCCTCGCCGGCCAGGTGATAGAGCAGCGGGCGTTTGACGTTGACCGCTTCGGCCGCGTATTTCTCGGTGCTGCCGCCGTAGTAGGCGACGAAGACGTCGGCGTCGGCGCGGGCGGCGGTCAGGAAGGTCATCAGGCCGCCGAGGCAGTAGCCGGTGACGCCGACCTTGCCGGTGGCGCCGGCCATGCCGCGGGCGGCGGCGACGACGGCGGCGATGTCATCGACGCCGCCGTCGAAGTCATAGCCGCTGTACAGCGCGAAGCCGCGCGCCCAGTCGCCCGGCTGGTCTTCCGACATCGACAGGCCCGGCTCGGCGCGCCAGAACAGGTCGGGGGCGACGGCGATGTAGCCTTTGGCGGCGTAGTCGTCGGCGATGCTGCGGATGCCGGCGTTGACGCCGAAGATCTCCTGGATCACGACGATCACCGGCGCGGCGGCGGCGCTGGCCGGACGGGCGACGTAGCAGTCGAAACTGCCGTCGGCGACCTTGATGCTGAGGGATTCTGTCATGCTGTGCTCCGTTGTGTGCTGAATCGATGAGTCATGGTAGGGCCGAACGCCGCCGTTGGGAACGCCCATTCCTGCAAAGCCGGATTGCAAACTTGCATATCCCGCCACCTGGGTATCGGGGGCCTCCCCGAAAGAGGTAAGGCCGGCGGCGGCGCCGCCAAGTTGCATTTAATGCAAATCTGCATAATACTTGCCGTGCTGATCCGCCTATCGCCGGATCTCACTATGGGACACACACAAAACGATGGCTTTCCTGACCAAGAAAAAGATCGCATTGGCGCTCGGCTTGCTGGTGATCGGCGGCGCGGCCGCCGCCTACTATTCCAAAAGTAAGACCCCCGTGGTGGAGCCGCCACGTTTCCGGGTCGCGGCGGCCGACACCGGCAACATCACGCAGACGGTGACCGCCACCGGCACCATCAACCCGGTGGCGCTGATCAACATCGGCTCGCAGGTATCGGGCACGGTCAACGAGTTGAAGGCGGACTTCAACGACCATGTGAAAAAAGGCCAGGTGCTGCTGACGCTGGACCCGACCATCTTCAACGCGCAGATCCGCCAGGCCGACGCGCAACTGGCGTCGGCGCGCGCCTCGCTGCGGCTGGCGCAGGCCACGCACGCGCGCAACCAGACCTTGGTGACGCAGAGTTTCATCTCGCCGCTGGCGCTGGACCAATCCAAGCGCGAAGTCGATGTGGCGCAGGCCAACATCCAGCTGGCGCAGGCGCAGTTGGCGCGCGCGCAGGCGGACCTCAACAACAGCGTGATCCGCTCGCCGATCGACGGCGTCATCATCAAGCGCACCGTGGACCTGGGGCAGACGGTGGCGGCGTCGTTCACCACGCCGACGCTGTTCCAGATCGCGCGCGACCTGACCAAGATGCAGATCGACACCAGCGTCTCCGAGGCCGACGTCGGCGCGCTGAAGGAAGGGCAGGCGGCGCGCTTCGTGGTCGACGCCTATCCGGACAAGGAGTTCGACGCGCGCATGCGCCAGTTCCGCCTGGCCGCCAACGTGGTGCAGAACGTGGTGACCTACATCGTGGTGCTGGATGTCGACAACAAGGACGAGCTGCTCAAGCCGGGCATGACGGCGCAGGTGCGGCTGCTGGTGGGGAACCGACAGCAGGTGCTGCGCATCCCGACCGCCGCGCTGCGCTTCCGCCTCAGCGACGAGGAAATCGAGCGGCAGAAGAAGGCCGCCGCTGCGTCCGCATCCGCTTCGGCGTCGGCGTCGGCGTCGGCCACCGCCAACATCGACGCGCCGCCGCCGGACGACGATTCCGCCTTCCGCACCAAGGCCGACCTGGCGCGCGCGTTCAAGATCTACACCCTGGACGCGAAGAACCAGCCGGTCCCGCTGGACATCAAGATCGGCCTGTCGAACTTCCGCTACACCGAGGTGACCGGCGGCGATCTGAAGAAGGGCGACAAGGTCGTCACCCGCGCCATCAACGAAAAAGAAGGTGGCATGTGACCCAGCCGCTGATCGATATCCGCCGGGTCACCAAGAGCTACTTCTCCGGCAGCGTGGAAACCCAGGTGTTGTTCGGCATCGACCTGGCGGTGCCGCGCGGCGACTTCCTCGCGGTGATGGGACAGTCCGGCTCCGGCAAATCGACGCTGATGAACATCTTCGGCTGCCTGGACCAGGCCACCGGCGGCAGCTACCACCTGAACGGCGTCGACACGCTGACCCTGTCGCGCGCCGAACTGGCGACCATCCGCAACCGCACCATCGGTTTCGTGTTCCAGAGCTTTAACCTGATCAAGCGCATGAGCGTGGCGGAGAACGTGGCGCTGCCGCTGATCTACGCCGGCGTCTCGCGTGCCAAGGCGCACGCCAAGGCGCTGGTGGAGCTGGAACGGGTCGGCCTGAAGGACTACGCCAAACGCACGCCGAACCAGCTGTCCGGCGGCCAGCAGCAGCGGGTGGCGATCGCCCGCGCGCTGGTGGCGGATCCGCCGCTGATCCTGGCCGACGAACCGACCGGCAACCTCGACACCCAGACCAGCGAAGAGATCATGCGCTCGTTCCAGCAGCTGAACCAGGAGCGCGGCATCACCATCCTGCTGGTCACGCACGAGCCGGACATCGCCGCCTACAGCAAGCGGCTGATGCGGCTCAAGGACGGCCACGTGCTGTACGACGGCCCGGCCGCCGAAGGCCTGCGCCTGATGGGCCATGAAACGATAACGGTATAAATCATATGAATCCTTTACAGATTGTGGTGGAGGCGTTTCGCTCGATGCTGGCGAACCGCCTGCGCACGCTGCTGACCATGTTGGGCATCATCATCGGCATCACCTCGGTGGTGCTGCTGCTGGCGGTGGGCGACAGCATGAAGCGCTTCATCGCCAAGGAGCTGGAGCAGCTGGGCACCAATATGCTGTTCGTCTCGCCCGGTGGCGACCGCGCGCAGCAGCAGCGGCTGCGGGCTGGCGCCGCGCCGGCGCTGACCATGAACGACGCCGCCGCGCTGAACGCCTTGCCGTCGCTGGCCGGTGCGGCGCCGGTGCTGCAGGGCGGCTTCAATCTGGCGGTCGGCAACGAGAGCGCGTCGAAGACGGTGCACGGCGTGACGCCGGCGATGTTCAAGATACGCGGCTGGAAGATCGACAAGGGCAGCGCCTTCAGCGACGCCGACGTGCGCGCCGCCGCGCGCATGGTGGTCATCGGCCGCAAGGTCGCCGACCAGTTCTTCTACAAGATCGACCCGCTGGGCAAATACATCCGCATCGAGAACGTCTCGTTCCAGGTGGTGGGCGTGCTGTACGGCGAAGGCAAGCAGGTCGACGGCGGCGACCTGGCCGACTACGTGCTGGTGCCGATCACCGCGTCCGCCGCCAACCTGGTGCGGATGCCGTTCCCCGGCAATGTGCATTACGTGGTGTCGCAGGGGAAGTCGGGCGGCAATCTGACCGACGCGATCCAGGACATCAGCGAAACGCTGCGCGACCGGCACCACATCAAGTACGAGCAGCCGGACGACTTCCGCATCGACAACCTGGCGTCGTTCGCCGAGACGGCGCAGAAGATCAGCGCCGGCCTGGCCGCGCTGCTTGGGCTGATCGGCGCGATCTCGCTGATCGTCGGCGGCATCGGCATCATGAACATCATGCTGGTGTCGGTGACCGAGCGCACCCGTGAGATCGGCATCCGCATGGCGATCGGCGCCAAGCCGCGCGACGTGCTGTTGCAGTTCCTGACGGAGGCGGTGGTGATCTGCCTGGTGGGCGGCGTGTTCGGCATCGTGCTGGCCACCGGGGCGGCGGCCGCGATCACCTCGACCGGCAAGTTCGACGTCTTCATCACCTTGCAGGCGGTGGTGGTGGCGTGCGGCTTCTCCAGCCTGGTGGGGGTGTTCTTCGGCTTTTACCCGGCGCGGCGGGCATCGAAGCTGCTGCCGGTCGATTGCCTGCGCTACGAATGATCAGTAATCGACTCAGTAATCAAACTTGTTGCTGCGGGTGTTGTTGGCCTTGAAGTAGGACGGCGTGATGGTGACGGCTTCGCGCGCCTTGCGCTCCTGCTCGCGGCGCGCGCGTTCGGCTTGCTTGCGTTCCTGGCGGCGTTCGTTTTGCTCGTCGATGCGCAGCTGCTTGTCGCGACCCAGCTTGCTGTTTTGCAGCAGACCCATCTTTTGCAGCATCGCCGCCGACCACAGCAGGAAGATCACCACCAGCGACAGCAGATAGCCGGCCTGCCACAAACCGTAGTTCTGGCTGATGAAGGGGAACAGCGGCGCCGCCCGCTCCAGCCAACCCTGGCCGAGCACACCGAGGGCGGCCGCCAGCACGCCCAGCGCGAAGGTCTTGACGATCATCCAGCGACTGGCCTTGATGCGTTGCTCCCAGAAGTGCAGCGGGTCGTCGTGGCGGTCGAGATAGGTGTTGTGGTCGAATTGCGTAGTCATAGCGACAATGTTTGGGGCGCTGGTGGAACGGCGGTTATTATGTCATATTTTCCGTGTGGCAACTCACTGCGTATTGATCCGCGCTATGCTTTTTGCATATCCCGTGTCGCGAAAAAACTATTGGAAGCGGCCGGCGGCTTTGCGTAGCATGGCCGCATGATAAAAAGCCTGCTGATGACGGCCTTGGCCGCCGCAACCTTCCATGCCGCCGCCGTCCCGGCCGGCGTCACCACCTCGGTCGTCGGCGACGGCTGGGCCAATAATTCGGTCAACGCGGTGGTGTTCCGCAAAAACTCCCTGGTCACGCACGGCGATCAGCAGTACATCGGCTACTACGACGCCGAGCGCTATCTGGTGCTGGGCAAGCGCAAGCTGGGTACGTCCAAATGGACGCTGCGGCGCAGCGCCTGGCAGGGCAACACCGCCGACGCGCACAACGCCATCAGCATCATGGTCGACGGCGATGGTTATCTGCATGTGTCGTGGGACCACCATAACAACCCGCTGCGCTACGCGCGCGGCGTGGCGCCCGGCTCGCTGGAGCTGGGGCCGAAGCTGGCGATGACCGGCGCCGACGAGAACGAGGTCTCGTATCCCGAGTTCTACCGGCTGCCGGACGGGAAGCTGCTGTTCTTCTACCGGCTGGGCGGCTCGGGGCGGGGCGACCTGGTGATCAACCGCTATGACGTGAAGCTGCGGCGCTGGACGCGGCTGCACACCAACCTGATCACCGGCGAGGGCAAGCGCAACGCCTACTGGCAGGCCTTCCTCGACCATCGCGGCACGCTGCACCTGTCGTGGGTGTGGCGCGAATCGCCGGATGTGGCGAGCAACCACGACCTGGCCTATGCGCGTTCGCGCGACGGGGGCGTGACGTGGGAGACCTCGGCCGGCAAGCCGTATGCGCTGCCGATCGACGCCGCCAGCGCCGAGTACGCGCTGCGCATTCCGCGGAACAGTGAATTGATCAACCAGACCTCGATGGCGGCCGACAAGGACGGCCATCCCTATATCGCCAGCTACTGGCGCGACGCCGGATCGACGGTGCCGCAGTATCACGTGGTGTTCCACGACGGCGCCGGCTGGACCGCGCGCGCGCTGGACTTCCGCAAGACCGCGTTTTCGCTGAGCGGGCAGGGGACCAAGGCGATTCCGATCGCGCGTCCGCAGATCATGGTCAGCATGAGCGGGCCGGGTGGTTTGCTGGTGTTCCGCGACGAGGAGCGCGGCAGCAAGGTGTCGGTGGTTAGCGTGAGCGATTTCGCCGCCGGCAAATGGAGCGTGGCCGATCTGACCGATGCTTCGGTCGGCGCCTGGGAGCCGAGCTTCGATACGGAGCTGTGGCGCCGCAGCGGCACCCTCAGCTTGTTTGTGCAGAAGGTGTCGCAGGTGGACGGCGAGGGCCAGGCCCAAGTGCCGCCGCAACCCGTCACGGTGCTGGACTGGCGGCCGGAGCTCGGCCGCTGAGTCACGATTACTGCTGCTGGTTCTTCTTGGCGATCTCGTTGCCGACGTAGCCGCCGCCGACCACACCGGCGATGGTCGCCAGCGTGCGGCCTTTGCCGCTGCCCACCTGATTGCCGATCAAACCGCCGACCACCGCGCCCAGGCCGATGCCGACAGGGCTGTTCTGCGCGACCGGCGCCGGCGCGGGCGCTTGCTGCGCATAGTCGGTGCGCGGCGCTGGCTTGGCCTGCGCGTAGCTGTGGTGCACCACGGTGCGGTGCTCGACGATCTGGCGCGGCTGCTGGGCCGGCGCGGTTTGTGCGACCGGTGCGACCGGCGCCGCTGCGGTGGGCGCCACGCTGGCGACTGGTGCGGGAACGTCGTTGCCGGCCGCGCGGGAATTCGGCAGCAGGCCGGCGATCGAAGCGGCGCCCACCAGGCTGACCATCGTCAGCGACAAGGCGGCGACAGCCATCAGCGGATGAATGCGGGTCGGTAAGGTGCGTTCCATTTGTTCTCTCCAGTGACGCGCCTTGATTGGCGCTTGCTCCTATAACGGGCCGGAGGGACTGTCGGGTTACGCAGAATCTGTTTCGAGCGTAAGCAGATGTTACGGCGCCGACCTGGCGACCGAGCGGCGCTCCATCCACTCCACGCCGCCGTTGCCCATCGCCTTGGCGATGACGGCCGGCGGCAGGCTGTAGACGGTCGCCCAGGTGGCGCGGCCATCGGCGGAATTGGACGGAAAACTATCCGTCTCGACCGGCCAATGATACTTGCGCTTCAAGGTCTTGATGATGGCGGCCAGCGAGGTCCGGCCTTGCAGCGGCGGCGCGCCGGTCTGGTCCTGGTCTGAAAGCAGCACCGCCAGCACCGCGCCGCGCGCGGTCAGTGGGCCTGGGAATTTGGGGGATTGTGATCGCATGCGCCTATTTTACGTGCGAATGCCGCGCCATAAACAAAAACGCCAACCGTGATGGTTGGCGTTTGGTCTGGCGCTGCGGCGCTTAGCGTTGCGGGACAACGATCACCGTGTCGCCGGATTTGCCTTTGGCGCCGGTGTCGCCCTTGGCGCCATCGTAGCCGGGAGCACCCACTTCGCCTTTGGCGCCATCGCTGCCGGCCGTGCCGGTAGCGCCTTTGGCGCCGTCGAAGCCCGCCGCGCCGCTGTCGCCGGTCGCTCCGGTGGCACCGGTCGCACCAGTGGCGCCAGGCATGGCCTCAGCGCCTTTCGCGCCCGTGGCGCCAGTCGCGCCGGCGGGACCGGCGGGGCCGGCGACAACTTGCACCACCGGCGGCGGGGCTTCGCGCTGACAGGCGGTCAAGGCGAAGGTGGAGGTCAGGGCGAGCAAGATCAGGGCATGTTTCATGATGAATCCTTTGGTATTGGCGAATCGGGGAATGCTGTGACCAAGTGGTCTGCCTGCAGCATGGCCCCTTGGCGCACGGCGGTCCGTGCGCTGCAATACACAGCGATCTTCAGTAGCCGAGCGTGATCAGCGACACCGCCTGGCGTGGAAGCTGGATTTTGATGGTGGCCTTGCCATCGGGCGTGTCGAGCGTCGTTGCGGTGCCTGACTCCTGCAGCTCGCTGGCTGTTTGCAGTTCCGCGACTTGCGCGGGGCTCGGATTGGCGGGAGCCCCCATGCGTTTCCAGGCGCTGTAGGAATTGCTGGTGTCGTTGTCGACCCGGTAGTGACGCAGTCGCACCTGCCTGGCGGGGATGCCGGCGATCTGCAGTTCCACCGGCGAGCCGGCGTCGATGATGTCGTCGTCGTGATAGTTCCAGACCATCACGGCGATGCTGTGCTTGTCCCTGGTGGCCAGCGCGTTGATGTCGGTGCGCGCGCCGCGTACGCCGTCCGCCATGATGCGCGCGGCATCGTAGGCCTGGTCGCCGCCGACCGCCACCCGCTCGCCGCCCATCTTGCCGAACATGCGGAACACGTTCAGCACCGGCTTGTTGATGCCGTTGGTCGCCAGGTCGCGGAAGCCGGCGAACCAGGGCTGGTCCTCGAATTCGAACGACCAGTTCACCGCGCCGATCAGATTGACGCCGCGCCGGGCGGCGAGGTCGAACTCGCGCGCGATCGAGGCCGCCGTGTAGCTCGAATACAGCGTGCCGTTGCGGTAGGCGTTTTCCGGGTTGGTCTGCATGCCGCAGGCGGCGCAGCCTTCGGGATCGGATTCGCCGATGATCACCGGGATGCCCTTCAATTCAGGATACTTCTGCACCAGCGCGAAGCCGTCGTCGAGGCGTTTGAAGTGGGTGTTCATGCCCATCCTCACCACGCCGTCGACCAGCTTGGGCGCGCCCTTGGCGTGGAAGGCGACGAAGTCCAGCGGCGAGCCGGTCTTGCCGGTGGCGAGGTTCTTGCCGCGCAGGGCGTGTTGCAGGAAGTCGTCCATGAAGCGTCCGGCGCCGGCGGTGTGTGGTCCGCCCATGCGCGCGGTGGGCAGCGCGCGCTTGACGGCGTCGGCGGCGTAGTCGTACATTTTGAAGTATTCGAGCTTGGTGTCGGGGGCGATCAGATACAGGCCGTCCGGTTCGTTCCACACTTCCCAGTACCAGCTTTCGACTTCCTTCTGGCCGTAGCGTGCCACGCTGTGCCTGACCCATTGGTAGATCAGTTCCGCCCACTTGTCGTAGTCGTTGGGCGGGGTGGCCCAGCCGGTCATGATCTCCTGGTACGGCGTGCCCGGTTTCCATTGGTGCTGATACGGCTGCGGGCGTTGCGACAGCGCTTGCGGCATGAAGCCGATCTGCGCCAGCGGCTTCATCTTGCGTTCGACATAGGTGTCGAAGATCTGGTCGATGATGGTCCAGTTGTAGATTGGCTTGCCGTCCTTGTCTTCGCTGTACATGCCGGTCGAGCCCCATTTGAGCGCGTAGCTGCCGTCGCCGGAGGTCATCAGGTTGTGGGCGCGCACGTACACCGGCACCGGGCTCAGGGCGGCGATGTCGCTGAGTAGTTTCTTGCCGTTGGGCGCGGTGGTGTAGTTCGGTTCGTCGTAGCCGAACCAGGCCCAGATCGGGGTCATCGGGCCTTGGACCTGGGCCGCGTCGATGGTCAACTTGACTGGCGCCGGTGCTGCGGCTTGGCAGAGTTGTGCGCTGGCGGCCAGGCACAGGGTGGAAAGGAGTCGCTTCATTATTTATTCCTTTGGTCGAGTGTGGCGGCCAGCAGGCCGATGACCACTTCGTTGGCCAGCGTGCGCACGGTCAGGCTTTTGAGTTGCCGGTTTTTGTCCAGCGGGATTTCGAGCACGGTCGCGGAGCCGCCGTCGATGGTCTGGCCCTGCGGTTGCGGCGTGCGGACCTTGGCCGTCTTCAGATCGACGCGTATCGGGAGTCGGCCGCAGTAGGGGAATTGGTAATCGTCGATGAAGTAGTCTTGTTCGATGGGCCACCAGTTGTCGGGGTTGCGTAGTGCTACGCGCTGCTGCGTGCCGTCGATGTAGCTGACGATGATTTCGCCGTTGTCGAAGCGGCTTTGCATGTAGTTGGTCGATCCGGCCATCAGCAGGAAGGCGCGGCTGGCCTGGCCTTGCAGTGGTATCGATGTCTGGCGTGGGTAGTTGTCCCACTGCGAGGTGAACACCACGTTGGCGGCGCCGGCGGCGGACGGTGTGGCGAAACTCAGGCCGTTGGGCAGGCGCAGCGTGCCGCCTTGCGCGCGCAGTCCGGCATCGTCGATCCGCGCCATTTCGTTGACGTGGCCGGCCCAGGCGCCCAGGCCCTGCGACGGCAGTGCCAACGACACGTACGGCGAGCGCGGCGACTGGTATTTGCCCGGTTTGAAAATCTCGGTCACGCGGTCGTTGAACCATGGCGCCAGATCGACATGGCGCGGTTGCACCGGCGTCCCGTTCGTCCAGCCATCGCCCACCGGCGCGCACGCCGTCGCTTTCGGCGTTTCCTTGGCCGCCGCCGTTGGTCGCCACCAGCTGAAGGCACCCTGGGCGTACTGCGTGAAGCCGGCGTGGCCCGTGGCGGCGGTGGCGCGGGTGGCGCCCGCATCGATCGCCGCGCCGCGCCACCGTATCTCCACCTCCGCACGCTGGCCGAACGGGATCTCGACCTGCAAGCGGGGTTCCAGCACGCTATCGCGCAGCTGCGTCCAGCGCGCCGGCTTGCCGTCCACGCGCACCGACACCACATGCTCGCGCAGTACCGGCACTTCGAGCACCAGACGCGTAAAGCGCGCAGCGTGCTGGCCGATGCTCCAGCGCTCCGCCAGCCCCTCGCGCCGATAGGCGAACGACAGGTCCGGGTGTTCCATGCTGGCGTGCTCCCAAGCGCGCGGCAAGCCCGGACGCACGGTCAGCGTCTTGGTCAGCGCGTCCGGCCGCACACCGAACAGCCCCTCCACCAGCATGCGCGACATGACCCCGGCGCCGTCGGCGAAGTCGCGTTGCGCCTCGCGGCGGTACACATCGAGATAGTTCATGGTGCCGATATTGCCCGGAGTGATACCCATGTACAGACTGGCCAGCACCGCACCCTTGGCCAGATCGAACGCCGTGTCGCCACGCCCCGCCTGCCAGTAAGCCAGCGCCGTATGCTGCACCTCGCCCATGACGACATTGTTGATCGACCAGCTGTAAGGCATCCAGTCCGACGTCGGCAATACACGATAGGCCCGGTCGGCCGGCACGCCTGGACCGGTCACCGGGATCGGACGCAGATGGCGATCCAGATCGGCGGCCATGCGCGCCGCCTCGAACCGGTCCGGCACCGCCGAATCGAGCGTGTGATAGAAGCTCCACAAGCCGTAGCTCGGATGCAGCGCCTGCGTGCCCAGCAGGTCGCGATACTCGGCAAACGCGCCGCGCTCCGGCATCCACAGATACTTGCGCATGGCGCGGTGGATCAGCTCCGCCTCCGCCTGATACGGCTTGGGATCCTTGCCGATCAACGCGGCGATGCGTGCGGCCATCTGGTTATGCCAGGCCTGATAGGCAGACGAGTGCGTCGCGCCGCCGCCGTTGTAGTACAGGTCATCGCTGGCCCAGATCACCGCATAGGCTTCGTACAGCGGCAGCTTGTCCGGACCGTATTCGCGGCGGAACAGGCGTCGCTCCCATGCCAGGTGGCGTTCCAGCACCGGCCATATCGACTTGGCGTAGTCGACGTCGCCGGTCCACAGCAGATGGCGCAGCATACCGTCGATGAAGACGGTGTTCATGTCGTAGTGGGACTTGCTCAAGTCGCCGTTCGAATGCAGACCGGGTTCGTTGCGCGACAGGTTGGCGCCCGGATCGGCGGGCGGCAGCTGCGCGGCGATGGCGGAGGTATTCTGCTTCGCGGCCCACAGATCGAGATTGCTGCGCGCGCGGTCGTGCCGGCCCAGCGTGTCCAGCGCGTACGGCCCGCGCCAGCCGAGCAGCTTGGTGCGCCAGGCGATGGCGCCGTGCATGATCGCGCCTTCGTCCTGGTCCCATAGCGCATCGGCGGTGACGTTGAGCGCGCCCATGGCGGCATTCAGGTATGGATCGGGCGTATCGATGCGCACGCTGGCGCGTATCTGTTCGAAGTGGGCGCGGGCTTCCGCCAGCCGGCGCGGCAGTTCGACCGGCGTCAGTGCGCGAGCCGGCGCGCTGGGTGCGGCGGTCTCGCTCCTGGCGCCCACTTCCACGTACACCCCGAGCTCCCTGGTCGCGGCGCGCCCCGTGACCACGAAGCCGAGCTGCACACCCTGTTCGGCAAGCGGCACACGGCCGACCGCCACGTTGACGTCGGCGCTCTCGCCTGCGCCGAGCAGCGCCGCCAGGTCGTTCCATTGGCGGGCATCGGCGCGCTGGATGACCGCCTGCGGCGACACCGTGGCGCCGATGACGGCGCTGGCGCTGGTGGCATTGAATCCATCGGGCGCGAGCTCGATCCTGCTGCCGGCCGCGTGGGCGGGCGCGAACTGGAAGTACTGGCTGATCGGAACGTTCTCGGTGCCGATGTCGCCATCGCGCCGCCCCCGCTCGCCGTTGCCGGGACCGAACGCGAACAGCAGCTCCACCGGCTGGCCCAGCCCGCGGCCGCGCACCTCGATGCCCAGGCCCTCGCTGGCGGCATAGGCCACCGCCACCACCGTGATGCGCCCGTCGGCGCCCAGCAGATCATCGGCGATCTCGTATTCAAGTTCGCCCGGCCGGTAGCGCGTCGTGATCGACGCCGCCTCGTGCAGCCACTTGGTGCCGGCCGCCGTGCGTATGCCCAGCCGCAGATTGCCGCCCCGTCCGGGCAGGTACAGCGAGAACTCGGGCAGATCGCCGCCGTCGGCGCGAAACGCGGTGTTACCGCCGTACAGCGGACGATTGAAGAATTCGCGGCCGTTCCGGATGACGAAGTCCTGGCCGTCCGGGCGATAGCGCAACGGCTGCTGCATCTGACCGGCGAGATTGGGGTGGCGCGACAACGCAGCGGGCTTGTAGGTCTCCGCCGCCAGGACGGGACGCCCGGAAATCAAACACATGGACAGCAGGACCAGCGCGCGGGTTTTCATGTGGCGTCGAATGATCGAAATAGATCATCGACTATATATCCGGCATCCCCGCTTGGCGCGGCCCGCTACGAAATACTCATGCGGATGCTCAGATCAGCGGCAGCGGCGTGACCGTCACCTGCACGTCGAGCGTCTGCTGGCCGCCGCCCAGCACGATGCCGCGCATCGGCGTGACGTCGCTGAAATCGCGGCCCCAGCCCAGCGTGATGTGGTCATGCTGCACCAGGCAGCGATTGGTCGGATCGAAGTCGACCCAGCCCAGCGCCGGGCAATACACCGACACCCAGGCATGCGACGCGTCGGCGCCGATCAGGCGCGGCTTGCCTTCCGGCGGGTGGGTCAGGATGTAGCCGCTGATGTAGCGCGCCGGCAGGCCGATGCTGCGCAGGCAGCCGATCATCAATTGGGCGAAATCCTGACACACGCCGCGCCGGCCGCTCAGCACCTGTTCCAGCGGCGTCGAAATCTCGGTCGCCTTGCCGTCGAATTCGAAGTCGTCGAAGATCCGCTGGGTCAGATCCAGCGCCGCGTCGAGTTGCGGCCGGCCGGGCGTGAAGCTGAGACGCGCGTATGCCTCCAGTTCCGGGAACCAGCTGACATGCGGCGACGCGTACAGGTAGCGGCAGGCCTCCAGCGTGGCGGCGCTTTTTTCCTTGCCCATCATGTCGCGCGCGCTCTCCCACGGCAGCGTGCCGCCGATCCGCGCCAGGCCGTGGCGCGCGCGCAGCGCGACCATCGATTCGGCGTGCACCAGCAAGCTGTCGTGCGGCGAGGTCAGCGCCACATGGCGGACGCGGTTGCCGAAGTAATCGGTGCCGTCGCTGCTCTCGTCGATGACCGGATCGAGCCAGATCAGGTGCGATTCGGTCTGCTGATAGGCGAACGAGCGCGGCGTCATGTGCAGGTATTGCTGCGACAAGGTGACGGTGCTGTGATAACGGTAGCGCGTTTCATGCACCACGCGATAACGCGCGCACACATCGCCGCCGGCCGGCAAGTCGATCATGATGTGCGTTTCCTTTGCTGACCATCGGTATAGCTGAAGAACTGCACGCTGATTTGTTCCGACAGCGCCGCGCTGGCGAGCTGGATCCGGTTCAGCAAGTCGCTCAAGGTGGCGTTGCCGTGATTCAGGTCGGCGCCCGGTTCCAGCGCGATCAATTCGTCCTTCAACGGCGCCAGCAGGTGTTCGCCGCAGGCGCCGTGGGTCAGCGCGATCTTGCGCAGCGCGCCCAGGATGCCGTCGATCTGGAACAGGATCGAGCGCGGATTGGTCTCGTCGCGCAACAGCAGGTCCAGCACCGGCAGCCACTCGGGCTGGGCGCGGTAGCGCGCGCGGTAGGTGATGATGCTGTCCGACAGTTCGAGCAGCCATTCCAGGTTGCCGTTGACGTCCATCGCCAGCGCGCGTTGCAGCACGATGCTCTGGAATTGCAGCCGCTCCAGGCGGCGGCCGATCGACATGAAACGCCAGCCGAGGTCGCGCGTCATGCCGTCCAGCGCGAAGCCGGACAACATCATCAGCGAGGCGGCGGCGTCGTCGAGGATAGTCATGACTTCCGATTGCGACGGCCGCTCGCCGGGGCGGGCGGACGGCTGCACCATCCGGTTCAGCGCGCGCCAGTTGTCGACCGAGAAGCGCTCGTGCAGCTGGCTGGCGACGCGGTGCAGCTGCCGCTGCTGCCGGGGCAGCCCGGGGACGGTGGGCGACACCACCGCCAGCAGCAGCGCCGATTCGATCTCGGCGTCGGTGAAGATGGCGGCGGCCGGCGCGCCACCCTGGCTTTGCGTCTGGCCCGGGCCGGGCGCCGCCGGTTTCTTCTCGGCGTCGAGCAGCTGGAAGCGGATGCACAGCGCCTCGACGGTCGACCATTCGGCGCCGCGCTGGTCGAAGCGGACATTGAACAGGAAATTCAGCGCCACCCGCAGCAGGCGGCCGATATTGTCGCAGCGTTCCGCATGGCGCCCGAACCACAGCAGGTTCTCCGCCACGCGGCTCGACAGGTTGGTGTCTTCGCGCACCAGATCGGCGCTGGTGATGCTGTGTTTTTTCAGGCGGGTCACCTCCACCCGGGCGCGCGCCTGGACCCAGGTGTCCTTGCTGGCGCCGCCCATCTGCATGGTCAGCACGCGCGAGTCCGGGCCGGTGGCGACCCGGGTCAGGCCGCCCGGCATCACCACATAGCCGTTCGGCGTGGCGCAGGCGAACACCCGCAGGCCCATGGCGCGCGGCTGCAGGCCCGAGCCCGAGCCGCCCTTCCATACCGGCGCGCGCGACAGCCGCACCAGCTCCTGGGCGGTGTAGTTGTTCGGATTGGCGCGCAGCTTGGCGATGAAGGCTTCGCGCGCGGCGCCGTCCAGATCCTGGCCGAACACGGCGAACTGCGGCAGCTGCGAAAAACTGGGCTTGATGATCAGCCGGTCCAGGTTGGCGACCACCGCTTCCAGCGCGGCCGGTTCGCCGCACCACCAGGTGGCCACCGACGGCATCTTCAACGGCTCGCCCAGCAGACGGCGCGACAGCGCCGGCAGGAAGCCGAGCAGGGCGCCCGATTCCAGCAGGCTGGAACCGAGGCTGTTGGCGATCAGCACATTGCCGCGGCGGGCGGCCTGGGTCAGACCCGCCACGCCCAGCATCGAGCTTTGCAGCTCCAGCGGATCGCAGCATTCGTCGTCGACCCGGCGCATGATCACGTGGACCCGGTGCAAACCGGCCAATGTTTTCAGATACACCACGCCGTCGCGCACGGTGAGGTCGCCGCCTTCGACCAGCGGCAAGCCCAGATAGCGCGCCAGGTAGGCCTGCTCGTAGTAGCTCTCGGTGCGCGGGCCGGCGGTCAGCAGCACGATCAGCGGACTTTCGCCGTCGCGCAGCGGCTCCGGCGAGTCGCCCTTGGCGGCGCACAGGCGGCCCCAGTGCGTCAGGCTGTCGTGCATGGTGCGGAAGAAGCCGGCCAGCGGCTGCACCTTCAGCTCGCGCAGCAGGTCGGGGAAGGTGGGCGAGATGATGGCGCGGTTTTCCAGCGCGTAGCCGGCGCCCGATGGCGCCTGGGTGCGGTCGGCCATGACCCACCAGCCGCCGTCCGGCGCGCGCGCCAGGTCGATCGCATAGAAATGCAGGGCGACGTCGTCGTGGTGCCGCATACCGTGGCAGGGCCGCAGGAAGCCGGCGTGGCCATGGATCAGCGCCGGCGGCAGCAGGCCTTCGCGCAGCATCTCCTGCTTGCCGTAGACGTCGCCCAGGATCTTGTTGAGCAGGGTGGCGCGCTGGATCACGGCCGCTTCGATGCCGGCCCATTCCTCGGGCGGCAGGATCAGCGGCAGGACGTTCAGGTCCCACGGCCGTTGCCGGCCGTCGGCGTCGGCCGGGACGTTGTAGGTGACGCCGTTCTCGCGCACCTGGCGCTGCACCATCTCGACGCGCTGCCGCATCATGGCCGGCGCTTCGTGCTCCAGGTTGGCCAGCATCGCGCGCCAATGCGCGCGCGGCACCCGGGCCGCGTCGAGCATTTCATCAAAACTATCCGGTGCGGCGAGATAGTGGGCGAACAATTGATTGGGCATGGCGCGCTGCTTTACTGGGTCGGAACGGAACGATAGGTCAATCTGCCTGCCAGCGCAAGTCAAGCGTCATCGGGAAGCTCGGATTACGCTCCTCTTTGCGCACCGTCATCGGCCCCGGCGTGTGCCCATGCGGCCAGAAACGCGCGAAACGGCGCGCTTCGGCGGCGTTGGCGTTGACCGGCGACCCCACCTCGCTGCGTCCGCCCGGATGCACCACATGGTAGGTACAGCCGCCGATGGCGCGCCCGCTCCAGGTGTCGACCAGGTCGAAGGTCAGCGGCGCCTGCACCCGGATGGTCGGATGCAGCGCCGACCACGGGCTCCAGGCGCGGAAGCGCACCCCGGCCACGTATTCGCCCGGCACGCCGGTCGGATGCAGCGGCAGCATGCGGCCGTTGCAGGCGACCACGTGGCGGCCGTCGGTCAGGCCGCGCACCAGCAGCTGCATGCGTTCCACCGACGAATCCACATAGCGCGCGGTGCCGCCGGCGGTGACTTCCTCGCCGAGCACGTTCCAGGGCTCGATCGCCTGGCGCAGCTCCATCTCGACGCCCTCGTAGACCACGGTACCGAAGCGCGGGAAGCGGAATTCGATGAACGGCTCGAACCAGTGGTCTTCGAATTCGTAGCCGGCGGCGCGCAGGTCGCGGGCGACGTCGCGGATGTCCTGGGCGACGAAATGCGGCAGCATCCAGCGGTCATGCAGCGCCGTGCCCCAGTGCACCAGCTTGGCCTGGTAGGGCTGGCGCCAGAAGCGCGCCACCAGCGCCCGCAGCAGCAACATTTGCAATAAGCTCATGCGCTCGTGCGGCGGCATTTCGAAGGCGCGGAATTCGACCAGGCCGAGGCGGCCGGTGGGGCCGTCCGGCGAATACAGTTTGTCGATCGAGAACTCGGAGCGGTGCGTGTTGCCGGTCAGGTCGACCAGCATGTTGCGCAGCAGGCGGTCGACCATCCACGGCTTGTCGCCCGGGTGCATGGTGGGCAGCACCTGGTCCATCTGCTGGAAGGCGATCGCCAGTTCGTACAGGTTGTCGTCGCGCGCCTCGTCCACCCGTGGCGCCTGGCTGGTGGGGCCGATGAAGGTGCCGGAGAACAGATAGGACAGGGCGGGGTGCGTCTGCCAGTAGGTGATCAGGCTTTTCAGCAGGTCGGGCCGGCGCAGCATCGGGCTGTCCTCGGCGGTGGCGCCGCCTAAGGTAGCGTGGTTGCCGCCGCCGGTGCCGGTGTGGCGGCCGTCGAGCATGAACTTCTCGGTGCCCAGCCGGGTCAGGCGCGCTTCCTGGTACAGCGTCGACATGTTGTAGACCAGCTCGTTCCAGCTCGCCGCCGGGTGGATGTTGACTTCGATCACGCCGGGGTCGGGCGTGACGCTGAGCAGCTTGATGCGCGGGTCGCGCGGCGGCGGGTAGCCTTCGATCCACAGCTTCATCTTCAGCTTGGACGCGGTGTTTTCCACCGCCGTGACCAGCGCCAGGTAATCCTCGATGCGCTTCAGCGGCGGCATGAAGATGTGCAGGCGGCCGGCGCGCGTTTCGATGCACAGCGCGGTGTGGATGACGTCGCGCGCGGCCGGCTCGGCCGGTGTGGCCTGTTTGGCGGCTTTCTCGGCCTTCTCCGCCGACTTGCCGGCGGCCAGTCCCAGGATCGGCCGCTTGTCCCTTTTTTCCACCGGCAGCTCGCCGCGCGGGGCGAACGGATCGACGTCGTATTCCTCTTCTCGGTCCTCCGGCAGCACCCATGGCAGCGTGGCCAGCGGCAGGCGCAGGCCCATCGGCGAGTCGCCCTCGATCAGGTACAGGTGCTCGCGCCGCAGCGGCCAGGCCGAGGTGCGCCAGCTGGTGCCGAGCATTACGGACGGATCGTACTCCGCCGCCTTCAGCGGCAGCACGTAGCCGGCCACCTGGCCGAGGCCGCGTTCGAGCAGGCGCGCCAGCCGGCGCCGTTCCTCTGACGCTTTCAGGTCGGCCTTCAGCGGGTCGAGGTTGCGCGGCAGCGCCTGCTCGCGCTGGGCCTGTTGCAGCACGTCCTCGTAGGCGGCGATGGCGCTGTCGGCCGGCAGGCCGAGCGACTTGACCAGCGCCTCGGCGAAGCGGCCGGCCTGTTCGGGACCATAGCCGTCGTCGACGTGTTCGTCCGAGAACAGGCTGGCGTCGAGCCACATCGGCTGGCCGTCGACGCGCCAGAAAATATTCAGCGCCCAGCGCGGCAGCGGCTCGCCCGGATACCATTTGCCCTGGCCGTAGTGCAGCATGCCGCCCGGGGCGAAGTGGTTTTTCAGGCGGTGCATCAGGTTGCCGGCCAGTTCACGCTTCTTGTCGCCGTGGGCGAGGGTGTTCCATTCGGCGCCGTCCATGTCGTCGATCGAGACGAAGGTCGGTTCGCCGCCCTGGGTCAGGCGCACGTCCTGGCGCTTCAGGTCGGCGTCGACCTGCTGGCCGAGGCGGTCGATCTTTTGCCAGTCGTCTTCGCTGTAGGGCTTGGTGACGCGCGGGTCCTCGTGGATGCGGGTGACCGTCATCTCATGGAAGAAGGTGACTTCGGCCTTGTCGGTGAAGCCGCTGACCGGCGCCGCCGACGACGGCATCGCGGTGCAGGCGAGGGGAATGTGGCCTTCGCTGGCCAGCATGCCGGAGGTCGGGTCGAGCCCGATCCAGCCGGCGCCGGGGATGTAGACCTCGGTCCAGGCGTGCAGGTCGGTGAAGTCTTCAGCCGCGCCGCTGGGGCCGTCGAGCGCTTCCTGGTCGGCCCGCAGCTGGATCAGGTAGCCGGACACGAAGCGCGCCGCCAGCCCCATCTCGCGCAGGATCTGCACCAGCAGCCAGCCGGTGTCGCGGCAGGAGCCGGAGCGTTTTTGCAGCGTGTCCTCCGGCGGCTGGACGCCCGGCTCCATGCGCAGCAGGTAGGCGATGTCGTGTTGCAGGCGCTGGTTGATGGCGACCAGGAAGTCGTTGGTGCCCATCGGCTTGGCCAGCAGATCGCGCCGCGCCGCCGCCACCCATTCCAGCAGCAGCGGGCCCGGCGGCTCGGCCTGGAGGTAGGCGCTCAGTTCCGCCGTCAGTTGCTCCGGGTAGGCGAACGGGAAGTTTTCGGCGTATTTCTCGACGAAGAAGTCGAACGGATTGATGACGGTCATGTCGGCGACCAGGTCGACCGTGAAGTCGAGCATGTCCGCCTTTTCCTGGAACACGAAGCGGCCGATGTAATTGCCGTACGGGTCTTGTTGCCAGTTGATGAAATGGTCTTCCGGCTGCACCGTCAACGAATACGACAGGATCGGGGTGCGCGCATGGGGCGCTGGGCGCAGTCGCACTTCATGCGGCGACAGGCTGACCAAACGGTCATAACGGTAACTGGTCTTGTGATGCAGCGCGATACGGATAGCCATGCGGGGTTGCCTTTCGATGTGGGCGCGATCGCTGCCAGCGCAATATGTGGTTGAGTAAGCATGATTCATACCTGCAATACGTGCACCGCACGGCGGGCACGCTTCTTGATAATACTGTTGGTGTAATATACAACGCACCGTCTCATGATGATTCAAACGGCAATTTTTGCGCCGTTATGGTGCGTTCAACCTCGATTCAGAAAGCGATTCCCCCCATGTGGCTGCGTACTGGTTGCAAGCTCGGTTTTACCCTCGCCAGCCCGACGCCTTTCATCCTGATGCTGCGTCCGCGCAGCGGCGCGCAACAATGGGTGGCGCGTGAAAGCTACACGCTGACGCCCAGTGTACCCGTGCTTGAGTTCACCGATACGTACGGTAACCTGTGCCAGCGGCTGGTCGCGCCGCCCGGCGAATTCTCGATTCATACCTCGGCCGATGTGATGACCGCCGACGACATCGATGTCGAACCCGGCGCGCCGTTCGATTCGGTGCAGAACCTGCCGGACGGGGTGCTGACCTATCTGCTGCCCAGCCGCTATTGCGAATCCGAACAGTTCTCTGAAATGGCCAGCGAGATCGTCGCCGAGGTCGCTCCGGGCTACGATCAGGTCAGCTGCATCAGCGACTGGATCCGGCGCGAGGTGCGCTTCAATCCTGCGACGGTGTACGGCCAGATGACGGCGGTCGAAGTCAACCAGCGGCGCGAGGGCGTGTGCCGCGACCTGGCGCATCTGGGCATCGCGCTGTGCCGCAGCCTGTGCATCCCGGCGCGCATGGTGGTGGGGTATTTGCATGGCCTGGAGCCGATGGACCTGCACGCGTGGTTCGAAGCCTACGTGGGCGGCCGCTGGTACACCTTCGATGCGACCCAGGACGCGGCGCGCGGCGGCCGCGTGACCCTGGCCTACGGGCACGACGCCGCCGACGTGGCGATCTTCAATCAATTTGGACCGGTACTGGCGCCGCACGCGATGCAGGTGTCGGTGGAGCTGCTGGAAGGGCCTCCTTGAAACCGCCGCGCACCACCCGGTGCACGAATTCCAGCTTCTCCAGCACCGGCGTGCTGAGCTTGAAGGGATACGAATCCGGCATGCCGATGCTGCGGTTCAAGCTGTTGAGCACGTAGGTCAGGGCGAACCAGTCGTTCAGGGTTTCGCTGAACGCGCCGGTTTTCGTCGGCATGGTCACGCTGTCCAGCGATGGCTCGTCGGCCTTGACGGGATGCAGCGACAGGCCGCAGGCATGCGCCGTCTCCAGCGTATCGATCATGTGCAGGTAGTGGGCCCAGGTTTCCGCCCAGTCTTCCCACGGATGCGAGCTGGCGTAACTGCTGACGAAGCGCGACTCCCAATCGGCGACCGGACCTGCGCTGTAGTGGCGCTGCAGCGCCTCGCTGTAATCCTGGCGCTCGTCGCCGAACAGGGCGCGGAAGCCGTCGGTCCATTGGGTGTTGTCCACCAGCCGGTCGAAGTAGTAGTGCCCGCTTTCGTGGCGGAAGTGTCCCAGCAGCGTGCGGTAGCGCTCGTGCATTTGTTCGCGCGTGCGTTCGCGCTCGGCCGGGTCGGCTTCGGCGATGTTCAGCGTGATCAGGCCGTTGTCGTGGCCGGTCATCACGCATTCGTCCGTCACGCCGTCTTCGAGGAACTGGAAGGCCAGCCCGGTCTCCGGTTCGATCTCCTTCGAGGTCGGACTCAGGTTCAGCGACGCCAGCGAGAACAACAGCCGGCGCTTGGCCGCCTCCAGGCGCGACCAGAGCACGCGGTTCTTTTCGGTCGACAGCGCCGGAATGATGACGGTCAGCTGGCACGACTCGCACAGCTCGTGCGGATCGTCGGCCGGCAGCATCCAATTGCAGACGTTGTACTGCACGTAGTTGCCGCACTGTTTATACAGCTTGCCTTCATCGATGCGGTTCAGGCTGCGCCATTGGCCGGTCTCGGTCTGCTCGAAGCTGTTGATGGTGCGCTGCGCGGGCTGATAGCCGAGCATGCTTTGGCAGTGGGAGCAGAGGGTATTTTCAAAAAAGACTTGATGCGAACACTTGTCGCAGTGAAACGTTTTCATGGATGGCACCGGTGGCTGGATGGGTTGTTAGTGGTTGTTGATAACAATCTAACAGCAAATCCATTTACAGGAAGGCCGTGTCGGACAATGCCTCGCCTATCGTGCGCGGGGTAAGATGCGAGAATTACTCATCATTTGGAGCGACAATGACGCGCATTCTTCTGCTGTTGGCTTGTGGACTGTGGAGCGGCGCCGGCATGGCGCAGGAAGTGGTGAAGATCGGCGTGGCGGGGCCGCTGTCGGGAGAGATCGCGCATCTCGGCAAGGCGATGGAGAACGGCGTGGCGCTGGCGATCGACGACCTGAACGCGCGCAATCTCACCATCGGCGGCAACAAGGTGGTGTTCCGGATGCAGAGCGAGGATGATGCGGCCGATCCGAAACAGGGCACGGCCGTGGCGCAGAAACTGGTCGATTCGGGCGTCAAGGCGGTCATCGGCCACGCCAACTCCGGCACCACGGTGCCCGCTTCGCGAATCTACAACGCCGCCGGCATTCCGCAGATCTCGCCGTCCGCCACCACGCCCGCCTACACGCACCAGAAATTCGCCGGCGCGCTGCGCGTGGTGGCCAACGACAATATGCTGGGCAGCTCGATGGGACGCTACGCGGTGGACCAACTGGCCGCGCGCCGCATCGCCGTGATCGACGACCGCTCCGCCTACGGACAGGGCGTGGCCGATGAATTCGCCAAGAGCGTGCAGGCGCGCGTGCCCGGCCTGAAAATCGTCGGCCGCGAATTCACCACCGCCAAGGCCAGCGACTTCACCGCCATCCTGACCAGCCTGCGCGCCAAAAAGCCGGATCTGGTGTTCTTCGGCGGCATGGACGCCACCGCCGGCGGCATCCTGCGGCAGATGAAGGCGCTGGGCATGCAGCAGCCGTTCATGGGCGGCGACGGCATTTGCACCGAAGCACTGCCGGCGCTGGCCGGCGGCGGCATGCGCGACGGCGCGGTCTATTGCGCCGAAGCCGGCGGCGTCGATCCGGCGCACGAAAAAGCCGTCAACGACTTCGTGGCCCGCTTCAACGCGCGCTTCCACAGCGACATCCAGACCTACGCGCCATATGCCTACGACGCCACGATGACGGTGGCGGCGGCGATGCAGCAAGCCGGCTCCACCGATCCGGCCAAATACCTGCCGGTGCTGCGGCAGATCCAGTATCCCGGCCTGACCGGCATGATCCGCTTCGACGCCAACGGCGATATCCGCGACGGCGCGCTGACCGTTTCCACCTACCGCGCCGGCAAGAAAGTCAAACTGGTCGTGCTGCGCTAGGCGCGGCGGTCAGAAGCGGGGGCGGAAGATGTACTCCATCCGGTCCCGGCACACCTGCCAGGCGTCGGTCTTCGGCCCCGCCATCACCTCGGTCACCATGGTCGCGGCGCGTATCGGGTTGGACTGGCGCAGCTGCGATGCCGGCCCCAGCTCGCGTTCCAACGCCGCCTTCTCGGTCTTGCAGCCCTCGATGGGGCCGCCGTCGACATTGTCATCGCCCAGCATGGCCATGCCCGGGCCCATGATCGCCGGCGAGACGATGGGCATCACGAACAACCAATCGTCCTTCGCCTTCATCGCGTGCGAATAGGCGTAGAACGCCTTGCCGGACTCCTTGCATTGGGTGGCGTAGCATTTCCAGAATGCCACCCGCGCATCGCGGATATCGGCATCCAGTTTCTCGATCAGGCGGACCATGTCGCCAACCGCGCCGGCAACATTGATGAGGCCGCTCGCCACGTTGGAGCCGCTCTGTTCCTCGGCCTCCTGCTGGGGACCGGTCATGACCCAGGTTTTACCTTCGACCGGGGTAAAGCGGTAGAACGGCCGGCCGGGGTCGCCGCTGGGGCGGTTGCGCTCAAGGTCGCGGGTCACCTTTTTGAGGAAGTCGGCGCTCACCAATTGCTTGCCCGCCAATTGCTGGGTCATCACTTCGATCAGCACCATATTGCCAGGCCATAAGTTGCTCCAGTCGACATAACTCCAACTCTTCATTTCAGCCATCGCGTTGTTCGCAGTGAAGACCTCGGCCATCTTGAGGCGACGGTGCGTGCGGTAGTAAATGATTTTCTCGATGCGCTTGACCGCCAGGATGGCGGGCCCGGCCAGCTCCTTGTCCCAGGCATCGAAGCTGGCGCGTTTCGGCCCGTCGGCGCTCAGGCCTTTGGACTTGATGTATGCCACTTGCGCCAGGCGGATGATGCGGTCGGAGAGGCCGCCGCGCAGCGCGGCGTCAAAGGGCTTGGAATTCAGACCGTCGAGATTGTCTTCCATGGCGCCGATCTCGCTGTCGATTTGCTTGGCCAGGGCGCGGTCCTGCGCGGCGGTGGTCGGCGGCAGCGCGGTTGCGGCTTCCTTCCAGACTTTGATGAGGTCGCCGTATTTTTTCTTTTGCTGGTCTTCCCAGGCGGCGGTCGTTTCCTGATCGCGCTTCTCGCGGGCCGCGATGATATTCTTGATATCGTCCATTGCCGTGGGTCCCCACACCAGCGTCAATGCATCGCCCCAGGTGGCGGGACATTGGCTGACCGCGATGTCGGCCGTCAGCGAGCGCTTGATGCCGCTCATGCCGTTCATGGTGCTGTCGGCCACCTGGCTCAGGTCCGGGAGACTGTTGGCCCACAGTGTCATGTTGCGATAGTGATTGCGATTGCCTGGCCTGCTGTAGGTGCAAGACAAGGTCGGTGCCCTCAATCGCAACGCGTAATTCAATTCGACCGAGCCGGGTTTCGACTCACTCAGGCGCCAAGTGTCTTCCGCCGGGTCGAAGGGGCCGACGCTGCTTCTGTATGCCACGGTTTTCTTGAAGCGCGGCGCCGGGATCGCATCGTCCGCCTGCGCGGTCGCGCCCGCGAAGCAAGCAGCGGCGAGTCCGGCCCATATCGCCAGCTTGAGCGCGGCGCGCGCCGGTTTGCATTGATCCGTACGACCAAAAATCCAGTTCGACATAGGCAATTCCCCCGTTGATGTTGAGCGCCGCACGCCACCATGGCATGGGCCGATGCGTGTCTCCCGAACCGTGGTTTCCAACCACTTAGTTATCATGATTGTATCGTAAAATATCTTTTAGAAAATAATCAAGGCATGATTTTCGCTGAAGATAGTTGCCGTTCAGGCATAATGGCGTGGCCTTGCTCAGCGGCGCCATCGCGTTCGGCCTGTTCTTCGGCTTCAATCGGCTGCATCACCGGGTGGAGCATTGGATCGAGCATCTATTCTTTCGGAAATGGCGCACCAATGAGCGGGCGCTGCGGCGGTTCATGGCGAAGGCGGAGCACTTCGTTGCCGCCGACGCGCTGATCGCGGCGTTCGGCGCGGCGCTGGACCGGTTTTCGGATCCAGCCGGCAATGCCATCTATCCGATCGGCCCGGACCAGCAGTTCGACCTGGCGTTCAGCACGATCGCGGCGGCGCCCGCCAGCTTGTCGGCGGATGGCGATATCGCCGTCACGCTGCGTGACACGCGCAAGTTGATGGGCCTGGATACCGGCAATGCCGATGTGCCCGGCGCGCTGGTCCTGCCAATGTTGCAGGGCAGTCTATTGAAGGGCTTCGTCGTCATGGGCATCAAGACCGATTCACAAGGCTACCGGCCCGACGAGGAGCAGGTTCTTGAAGCGGCGGCGCTGATCGCGCTGGACATGAATAGCCTGGATGCCGCGCAAGCCGCGCAGAATCTGGCGCAGATGGAGTTGGAGCGCAAACTGCTGCTGCAACGCCAGGGTTTTCTGGGGCACGAGCTGGCGGCCTTGCACGGCGTGTTGGCCAAGGCCGTACAGGCGCCAGCCTGAGCTATTCGAGCTTGAGTTCTCTTCTGACGTATGGCATCAAGCGTTCGCGTTGCGCCGCATCCTTGCTTTCGCTCAGCGAAATATACAGCGTCATCATGACGCTTCGCAGGTTGTGTCGATGCCCCATGAATTGCTGGCCCATCGCGTCACGCTCGGAAGGATGAATGGATCGGCCGCGCTCATGAAGGGGGCGAGGCGATCGGCGGCCGCCACCTCACCGAGCACGATGGCCGCGAAAGGCTGGGCCAGTCCGGCCGCATCCGAGTGTTTCAAGCTGCCAGCTGCGTCGTGCGCAAGTTGCGCAAGGTCGCCGGCTGCAGCTTTTGCGATCGCATCCACGACTCCAGCGCACCGAAGGCGACTTCGTAGCGCAGTACGGGATCCGGGTCGCCCAGGCAATCAGCCAGGCCCAGCGCCAGCGCCTGACGTTGTCGCTCACTTCGTAGCCTGCCGCGCTCATGGCGACGAGTTGGGCGCTAGACATGCCCGCAGGCGGGCAAGCCGCAGTAGCGTACGTGAAGTATGTTCACGGGGGCCCGAGGCGGAATCGACCACCGACACAAGGATTTTTAAGACGGTTGCCGACAATTTAGTTAACCGGCTGCATCATGAGCGTCAGCTGGTGCAGGGCACTCAGCAGTCCAACGCACGACTTTCATACCGCGAACATGTTCACCGATTGTATCTACGCGTAAGCAGATTTCTTTCTTTCGATAGTAAAGGACACATCTGGCACTATCGTTGGAGCATGAATCGACTTCCATGAATTTTCGGAGGACAAGTTCCTTCTCGACGCCGTCATATTTATAGTGGTCATTGATGTGCATTGGAATTGGCTTCCACCCATCTTTGAGCAGCAGCATTCTTGCTTTCGTAAAACGGAGGTTGGGCTTGAGGTAGGGTGGGGATTCTGCGGCAAGCAGTGGGGCTGCCATTAGAGAGAGAATCAGAACAAATGAAAGGCTTTTCATTTTACGATTCCCCCAAAGTTCTTGTATGCTTGGATGAAGTTTTCGTAGCTAACATACGGTTGGGGTGGGTAGTGGTTTCCCTTGCTGGGTCCCTCTGGGAGGGCTGCCCATTTACGCGCGGCGGGAGCCATACTATCAGCGATCTCACCAGCTTTGATTTTTTCAATGACGCCTATGCTGCGTAGCATCTCCACTGCGATCAAGTCTTGGGTCTCCGGCTTGAAGTCAGTGAGGCCCATCGCCTTCACACCGTGGTCGCGCCAAGTTTCTTTGGTAATCTGATACATGCCTGCCGCTGTCGAGCCATGGTAGCCGGGGCCTGGGTGCGTGCTAAAGTCTGTGAAGCGCCAACGGTCCTTCTTCTTCCCTTTTATCGCTCCATACATGAAGTCGTAGCCGCCTCCTTCGGCTTCAGCAATGGCCTTCAGAAACGCTTGGATATTTGCATCATTCAGATACTCCCGATTCTCCGCTAGTCGTTGCTCTTTCTCACACTTTACCCTGACCACCTTGGCCTCTGCGTCTTCATGGGGTGTTGTATTTCTAGTTGCGCGGTGATGCAGGGTGCGGCCTGATGGCGAGGTCACAGTTGAAGACATATTCTGATCCTAAAAGAAAATCTCGATCGACTCAGATGCCGCCGATGTAGCGATAAGATGCGTGTGACCGTTGGCGTCCGTGGTGCCAAATTCAATTTTTCCGCTCGGCCCCTTTAATGCATACTCAGCGTTGGCGAGCGGCTCGCCGGTATCCTCGTCGATCAGGACATATCTATCATCGAACATCCGGTCTTTGCTGGCCGTTATTCCTGCGGCTTGCGTGCTGCCGGCTGCTGCATCGCTAAGGTTTTGATATCTGACGGATTGATTTGGTAATAGCCGGGGAGGATTGGCGCAGCGGCAAAGGCATAAGTCGTTTTCCAACGCCACATTCTTGCCGTTCCAGGTCTCTGGAATTCGAGGACCGATGCACATGATCTTCCCTTGAGATTTACATACCGGGCAGAAAATCACATCCCTTTCGAGCGCTATTGTGACGCCGTTGATGCTGCCGTTGCTGCTAGCCGTGATGACCTTGCCGCCTACCGAGGTCGATGCACCCAACGTGATCGTATGGCGTTTCATCTGGAAATCCTTGACGAGGTAAAGCGGACACTGATGGTGGCCTTCCGGGAATTATTGATCAATGGAATAAAATTGGATTGCGGAAGCGCAGAAGCTTGTCTGCCAAACCGCCCCCGACTTCCCCTTTTCCCAAGATGGCGAAAATCGAGAGGTCGGGTAGACGGATACGGAGGTTGCGCCGAATAGATAGTCGGGGCAACAGGGGGAGAGGGGGATCGCTAGCGACTTGAAGGACGGGGACGGGGCGACACGGACTGCGGTAGGGGGCTGGGGGAACCCAGAGGAGACCGCGCCGGCATTTCTCGCAACGGACGGGATAAGTCACCCGCACTGCGGCATGGAGTGAAATCGAAATGAAATTCATGACGCACGGAGTGAGATGTCGCTTTGTACCGGATTGGACCGACACAAGGAGTTTGCCGTGCGAAAACAAAAACGCCAACCTGCATGGGTTGGCGTTCTGTGTGAAGCATTCTTGGTGGCCCGGGGCGGAATCGAACCACCGACACAAGGATTTTCAATCCTCTGCTCTACCAACTGAGCTACCAGGCCAAGGAGCAGAATTATAGCAGGCGGGGAAGAAATTGCAAGGGGCAATTTCTCGACCCCACAAACGCTATAATGGCCGGATGAATAATCCATCCTCCTCCGCAGCACTGCGCGTTATCGAGAGCGATATTTGTATTGTGGGCGACGGCGCCATCGCCAAGACCACGGCGCTGGGCCTGGCCCAAGCCGGTTTCAGCGTCACCTTGCTCGGGCCGCCGCCACCGCCGGCATCCGCGTTCGCCGGCGATCCCGGATGGGATGCCCGTGTCTACGCCCTGAACCACACCGCCCACAATCTGCTGTCCTCCCTTAAAGTATGGGGCGCGCTGGACGCGGCCCGCGTGGCGCCGGTCGATGCGATGATCGTCCACGGCGACGGCGCCCATGCCGGCGGCCTGGCCTTCGACGCCTATGGCGCCCACACCGGCACGCTGGCGTGGATCCTGGAAGACCGCAACCTGGGCCAGGCGCTCGACGCCGCGCTCAAATTCGCCCAGAACGTGAAGCTGGTCCACGGCCGCGCCACCGCGCTGCTGCGCGACGACGCCGGCGCCAGCGTGCTGCTGGACGACGGCGCCAGCGTCAGGGCGCAGCTGGTGGTCGGCGCCGACGGCGCCCAGTCCTGGGTGCGCGGCCAATGCGACATCGGCCTCGATTACCGCAGCTACGCGCAGCGCGCGGTGGTGACCAACTTCGCCTGCGAGAAGCCGCACCATGGCGCCGCTTATCAGTGGTTCACCGGCGCCGAAGGCATCGTGGCGCTGCTGCCGCTGCCGGGGAATCAGGTATCGCTGGTGTGGTCGGCGCCGGAAGCGCTGGCCGATACGCTGCGCGCCGAGTCGGCGTCACAGATCGCCGCGCGCCTCGCCGTCTACGCCAACGACAAGCTGGGCGCGCTGACGCCGCTGCAACCGGAGCTGGTGCGCGACTTCCCATTGCGCCTGATCCGCCCGCACGCCATGAGCGCGCCGCGCGTGGCGCTGGTCGGCGACGCCGCCCATGTCGTGCATCCGCTGGCCGGCCACGGCATGAACCTGGGCTTCGCCGATGTGGCGCAGCTTATCAAGACGTTAAGCGAACGCGAACCGCAGCGCGGCATCGGCGACGACCGCGTGCTGGCCCGCTACGAGCGCGCGCGCAAAGAGGACGTGCTGCTGATGCAGCTGACCACCGACGGCCTGGCGCGGCTATTCGGGGCAGATATCGAGCCCCTGCGCGTGGTTCGGAATTTCGGATTAAACTTGCTGGATAAATTACCTGTGCTGAAGCGCCGCCTGATCTCGCACGCGATGGGCAAGTGAACAAGCACACACCGGAGAAGTCATGAGAAAGAGTAAGCCCGTTTTGCTGTTGTTGTCGGCGCTGATGGCGTCATGTGTGGGCGCCGAGACGCCGCCGAGCACGGAGGCGATCAAGAAACTGATCGAGCCGCGCCTCGGCACCAACGTGAAAGTGGATTCGATCAAGGAGACCCCTTACAGCGGCCTGTATGAAGTCCGCATCGGCAGCGACATCCTGTACACCGACAAGACCGCGACCTATCTGATCAACGGCCATATCTTCAACCTGACCACCGGCGCCGACCTGACCCGCGACCGCATCGATGAGATCAGCAAGATCGCGTTCTCCGATCTGCCGCTGGATAAAGCCATCAAGACCGTCAAGGGCGACGGCAAGCGCGTGATCGCGGTGTTCGAGGATCCGAACTGCGGCTACTGCAAGCGCTTCCGCCAGACCACGCTGAAGGAAGTCGACAACGTCACCGTCTACACCTTCCTGTACAACATCCTGTCGGACGATTCCTTCGTCAAGTCGAAGAACGTCTGGTGCGCGCCGGACCGCAACAAGGCCTGGGACGACTGGATGGTCGGCGGCAAACCTGCGCCGGCGGCGGTGGCGTCCTGCGCCACGCCGAACGACGAGGTGCTGGCGCTGGGCCGCAAGCTGGGTGTATCGGGCACGCCGGCGATCTTCTTCGCCGACGGCTCGCGCATGCCGGGCGCGGTCGACATCAAGACGCTGGAAGACAAGTTCGCCAAGATCAAACAATAAAGGGCCCAATCCATGATCACTCTGAACATCAACGGCAAGGACATGCAGGTCGACGCCGATCCATCGACGCCGATCCTGTGGGCGCTGCGCGATAACCTGAACATGACCGGCACCAAGTTCGGTTGCGGCGCTGCGCTGTGCGGCGCCTGCACCGTGCACCTGGCCGGCCAGCCGATCCGCTCGTGCATCACGCCGATTTCGGCCGCCGCCGGCCAGAAGATCACCACCATCGAGGCGATGGAGGGCGACAAGGTCGGCAAGGCGGTGCAGGACGCCTGGGTCAAGCTCGATGTGCCGCAATGCGGCTACTGTCAGAGTGGTCAGATCATGAGCGCGACCGCGCTGCTGCGCACGAACAAAACGCCGTCCGATGCCGATATCGACAACGCGATGAGCGGGAATATCTGCCGCTGCGGCACCTATCAACGCATCCGCGCCGCGATCAAAGACGCCGCCAAAACCATCGCCTGAGGAGAGCAGCATGCGTATCGAATGGCTTAATCAGGGAACGATGGTGAGCGGCTCGTCCAGCGCTGCGGGCGTGTCGCGCCGGGGCTTCATGAAGGCCGGCGGCGCCGTCGGCGGCGGCTTGGTGCTGGGCTTCTTCATGCCGGGCGCTGGCCGCTTCGCCAACGCGCAGCAGCCGCCGGCCAAGGTGTACGAACCGAACGCCTTCCTGCATATCGCACCGGACAACAGCGTCACGGTGCAGGTCAACCGGCTGGAATTCGGCCAGGGCGTGCAAACCTCGCTGCCGATGCTGATCGCCGAGGAGCTGGACGCGGATTGGTCGAAGGTGCACGGCGCGCTGGCGCCGGCCGGCGACCAATATAAGGATCCGGCCTTCGGCATCCAGATCACCGGCGGCTCGGGCAGCATCGCCCACTCGTACACGCAGTACCGCGAGATCGGGGCCAAGGCGCGCGCGATGCTGATCGCGGCGGCGGCCGAGCAGTGGAAGGTGGCGCCGGAACAGATCAAGACCGTCAAAGGCACGCTGATCGGGCCAGCCGGCCGGAAGGCCACCTACGGCGCGATGGCCGATGCGGCGATGAAGCAGCCGGTGCCCGCCAGCGTGAAGCTGAAGGATCCGAAGGACTTCCAGATCATCGGCAAGCCGGTCAAGCGCCTGGACGCGAAACTGAAATCCACCGGCAAGCAGCAGTTCGGCATGGACTTCAAGGCGCCGGACAGCAAGGTCGCCGTGGTGGCGCGGCCGCCGGTGTTCGGCGCCAAGGTCGCCAAGTTCGACGCCAGCAAGGCCAAGGCCATCAAGGGCGTGATCGACGTATTGGAAGTGAAGACGGATCGCGGCGGCAGCGGCGTGGTGGTGGTGGCCGACGGCTACTGGCCCGCCAAGATGGGCCGCGAAGCGCTGGTCATCGATTGGGACACCAGCGGCGTCGAGAAAGTCAGCAGCGACAAGCAGCTGGCCGAATACAAGGCGTTGGCCGCCAAGGCCGGCACGCCGGTGCGCAAGGCCGATACCTCCAGGCTGGCCGGCGCGGCGACCAAGATCTCCGCCGTGTATGAATTCCCTTACCTGGCGCACGCGCCGATGGAACCGTTGAATTGCGTGGTCGACCTGCGCGCCGACGGTTGCACGGTGTGGGCAGGTTCGCAGTTCCAGACCGTCGACCAGGGCGCGATCGCCGCCACCGCCGGGCTGAAGCCGGAGCAGGTGGTGCTGAACACGATGATGGCCGGCGGCGGTTTCGGCCGCCGCGCCGTGCCGACCTCCGACTACCTGGTGGAGGCGGTCAACGTCGCCAAGGTGTGGAAGGCGGCCGGCCATAAGGAACCGATCAAGATGATCTGGAGCCGCGAGGATGACATCAAGGGCGGCTACTATCGCCCGTCGCATGTGCACCGCGCCGATATCGGCGTCGATGCCAAGGGCGAGATCGTGGCGTGGGATCATGTCATCGTCGGCCAGTCCATCGTCACCGGCACCCCGTTCGAACCGATGATGGTCAAGGACGGCGTTGACTCGACCATGGTCGAGGGCATGGGCGAGCCGTACGAGATTCCGCTGAACCTGAGCGCGCACACGGTCAAGGCCAACGTGCCGGTGCTGTGGTGGCGGTCGGTCGGCTCGACGCACACCGCGTTTGTGATGGAAACCCTGATCGACGAAGCCGCGCACGCGGCCAAGATGGATCCGGTAGCCTATCGCAAGAAGCTGATGGGCGAGAAGGGCAAACGCCACATCGCCGCGCTGGAGCTGGCGGTCGCCAAGTCCGGCTATGGCAAGAAGGCTTTACCTAAAGGCCAGGCGTGGGGCGTGGCGGTGCACGAATCGTTCAACACCGTGATCGCCTATGTGGTGGTGGCGTCGGTCAAGGACGGCACGCCGAAGCTGCACAAGGTGACGGCCGGCGTCCATTGCAACACGGCGGTCAATCCATTGACCATCGAAGCGCAGATTCAGGGCGCGGCGCTGATGGGCCTCGGCATGACCCTGCCGGGCGCCGCGATCACGCTGAAGGACGGCGTGGTCGAGCAGCAGAACTTCGGCGACTATGTGGTCGCGCGCATGACCGACATGCCGGCGATCGATGTGCACATCGTGCCGTCGAACGACCCGCCGACCGGCATGGGCGAACCAGGCCTGCCGCCGCTTGCGCCGGCGTTCGCCAATGCGCTGTTCAAGTTGACCGGCAAGCGCCTGCGCAAGCTGCCGTTCGACCTGACGGCCGCCTGAGCGGCATGGCGCTCGTAGGAATCTTGTTGGCGGCCGGACGGGGGAAGCGATTCGACCCGTCCGGCGTACAAAACAAATTGCTGCAAACGCTGGCCGATGGGGAAATCGTCGTCGCCGCCAGCGCAAGGAATATGTTGGCCGTGCTGCCGCGCGTGCTGGCCGTGGTGCGTCCCGGCGACGACAAGGTGGCGGCGCTGTTGGGCAAGCTGGGATGCGAAGTGCGCGTCTGCGCCGACGCCGACCTGGGCATGGCCGAATCGCTGACCACCGCGATCGAACACACCAGGGGCGCGGAAGGCTGGCTGGTGGGGCTGGGCGACATGCCGCACGTGCAACCCGAGACCATGCGCGCGCTGGTCACGAGCATAGAACGCGGCGCGCATATCGCGGCGCCGGTATATGAAGGACGGCGCGGCAATCCGGTCGCTTTCAGCAGTTATCATTTGCCGCTGCTGCTGGCGCTGGACGGCGACCAGGGCGCGCGTGCGATTTTAAAAAGCCATGCGGTGAGCGAAGTGATCGTCGACGATGTCGGCGTGGTGCGCGACATCGATACGCCCGGCGATTTGTAAACAGGATCCATGATGAAGAAACCGAACAAGAACCAACCCGCCATCGCCTACAGCATCGTCGGCCACGACCTGGCGGCGCATCTGTTCCAGGTCACGCTGACGGTAGCGTCGCCGTCGCCGGGCGGACAGGTCTTCGCGCTGCCGGCGTGGATCCCCGGCAGCTACATGATCCGCGAATTCTCGCGCAACATCGTGCGCATCCGCGCCGAATCGAACGGCGAACCGGTGGCGCTGGAAAAGCTGGACAAGCACTCGTGGCAGGCCGCGCCGCTGTCGGACCGCACCGCATCGCTGACGCTGCACTATGAAGTCTACGCCTGGGACCTGTCGGTGCGCGCCGCGCACCTGGATCAGAACCACGCCTTCTTCAACGGCACCAGCGTCTACCTGCGCGTGCTGGGGCAGGAAGACCAGCCGCACGTGGTCGACATGCAGCGCCCGGACGACGAAGCCGCCAAGACCTGGCGCGTCGCCACCTCGCTGCCGGAACTGAAGGCCAAGCGCTACGGCTTCGGCACCTACATCGCCGCCAACTACGACGACTTGATCGATCATCCGGTGGAGCAGGGCGACTTCGCGCTGGCCACGTTCAAGGCGCACGGCATCCCGCACGACATCGTCATCAGCGGCCGCGTGCCCAACCTGGACATGGCGCGCCTGAGCGCCGACCTGAAACGCATCTGCGAAACGCAGATTTCCTTCTTCGAACCGAAGTCGAACAAAGCGCCGATGGACCGCTACGTGTTCATGACGCTGGCGGTGGGCGATGGTTACGGCGGACTGGAACACCGCGCCTCGACCGCGCTGATTTGCGCGCGCGCCGATTTGCCGAGCACCGCATCGAAGAACAAGGAAATCAGCGACGGCTATTTGCAGTATCTGGGCTTGTGCAGCCACGAGTACTTCCATACCTGGAACGTCAAGCGCATCAAGCCGGCCGCGTTCGCGCCGTACAACCTGCAGGTGGAGAACTACTCGCCGCTGCTTTGGCTGTTCGAAGGCTTCACCAGCTACTACGACGATCTGATGCTGGTGCGCGCCGGCTTGATCGGCGAGCCGGCGTATTTCAAATTGCTGGGCAAGACCGTCGGCAGCGTGTTGCGCGGCAGCGGCCGCACCAAGCAAAGCGTGGCCGATTCCAGTTTCGACGCCTGGGGCAAGTACTACCGCCAGGACGAGAACGCACCGAATGCCATCATCAGCTACTACACCAAGGGATCGCTGGTGGCGCTGGCGCTGGACCTGAGCATCCGCGCCAAGACCGGCGGCAAGAAATCGCTGGATGACGTGATGCGCGCCTTGTGGCAGCGGTACGGGCGCGACTTCTACAGCGGCGCGGCGCGCGGCGTGACGCCGGCGGAAGCGGAAGCGCTGTTCGACGAGATCAGCGGCGGCCGTTTCAAGCCGTTCTTCGACAAATACGTGCGCGGCACGGAAGACCTGCCGCTGGCCAAGTTGCTGGCGCCGTTCGGCGTCAAGTACAGCGACGAACGCAAATCGGCCAAGCCGAGTCTCGACGCCAACCTGGGCCGCGACGGCAACGACTGCAAGCTCAGCAGCGTGCACGAAGGCGGCGCCGCGCATATGGCCGGCTTGTCGGCGGGCGATGTGCTGGTGGCGGTGGACGGCCTGCGCGTCAACGCCGGCAACCTCGACACGCTGCTGTCGCGTTACGCGGTCGGCGCGAGCGTGGAGGTGTACGCCTTCCGCCGCGACGAGTTAATGTCGTTCAGCGTCGAGTTGCAGGGCGAACGCGTGCCTGGCATCACGCTGGCGCTGGACCCGGCCGGCAAGAAATCCACCGGCCCGTTGCGCCCTACGGCTGTCCGCTAAACTCCGGGGTCAGAGCTAAAAACTGGACACGGGCTCTACCGTAGCGACCGCTACGGTAGAGCCCGTGTCCAGTTTTTAGCTCTGACCCCGGAGTTTAGGACACTTGACATTGCCATAGGGGGAAGGTTCATCATGGGCTTATTGCATTCCAATGGAGCTTCGCGATGAGTAAGTCCGTCACCTTCGATCTGCCGATTTCCGGCATGACCTGCGCCAGCTGCGCGGGGCGCGTCGAGCGCGCGCTCAGCAAAGTCAGCGGCGCGGAAAACGTCAGCGTCAACCTCGCCACCGAACAGGTGCGCCTGCAGGCGCCGGCCGACAGCTTGCCCGCCCTGCTGAGCGCGGTCGACGCGGCCGGCTACGCCGTGCCCAGCGCCAGCGTCGAGCTGGCCATCGATGGCATGACGTGCGCCTCGTGCTCCGGCCGGGTCGAGAAGGCCTTGGCGAAGTTGCCGGGCGTGGCGAGCGTCAGCGTCAACCTCGCCAGCGAGCGCGCCCATATCGAGTTGCTGGGCAATGTCTCCACCGATGCGCTGGTCGCCGCCGTCGAAAAGGCCGGTTACGCCGCCCACACGCTGCACCATCCGCAGGCCCAGGTCGATCAACAGCAGCGGCGCTTGGTCCGCGAGCGGTGGTCGTTGCTGCTGGCTATTGCGTTGTCGTCGCCGCTGGTGTTGCCGATGCTGCTGGCGCCGTTTGGCGTGCATTGGATGTTGCCGGCCTGGGCGCAGTTCGCGCTGGCGACGCCGGTGCAGTTCATCCTCGGTGCGCGCTTTTATGTCGCGGCGTGGAAAGCGGTGCGGGCCCGCGCCGGCAATATGGATCTGCTGGTGGCGCTCGGCACCAGCGCCGGCTACGGCTTGAGCCTCTACGGCTGGGCCAGTGCTGCGCCGGGCGCCATGCCGCACCTGTATTTCGAGGCGTCGGCGGTGGTGATCGCGCTGGTGTTGTTGGGCAAATACCTGGAAAGCCGCGCCAAGCGCCAGACCGCCGGCGCCATCCGCGCACTGGAGGCGTTGCGGCCGGAGCGCGCGCTGCAATGGGTGGATGGCAGCGAGCGCGATGTCGCCATCGGTGCTTTGCGCGTCGGCGATCTGGTGGTGGTCAAGCCGGGCGAGCGTTTTCCGGTCGATGGCGCGGTGGTCGAGGGCCGAAGCCATGCCGACGAGGCGCTGATCAGCGGCGAAAGCCTGCCGGTGCCGAAACAGCCGGGCGACAAGGTCACCGGCGGTGCGATCAACGGCGAAGGCCGCTTGCTGGTCAGGACCGGCGTGCTGGGCGCGGAAACCGTGCTGGCCCGCATCATCCGTATGGTCGAGGACGCGCAGGCGGCCAAGGCCCCGATCCAGAGACTGGTGGACAAGGTGAGCCAGGTGTTCGTGCCGGCGGTGCTGGTGCTGGCGCTGCTGACCCTGGCCGGCTGGCTGCTGGCCGGCGCTTCGCTGGAGGTCGCGGCGATCGATGCGGTGGCGGTGCTGGTGATCGCCTGCCCGTGCGCGCTGGGCCTGGCGACGCCGACCGCGATCATGGCCGGCACCGGCGTCGCCGCCCGTTACGGCATCCTGATCAAGGACGCCGAGGCGCTGGAGCGCGCCCATCAAGTCACCGCCGTGGTCTTCGACAAGACCGGCACGCTGACGTCCGGCACGCCGCGCATCGCGCACCTGGCGGCGCTCGATGGTGACGAAAATGCATTGTTGCAGTTGGCCGGCGCGCTGCAACGCGGCAGCGAACATCCGCTGGCCAAGCCGGTGCTGGATGCTTGCCTGGACCGTCAACTGACGCTGGCGCCGGTCCAGGACAGCCGTGCGCTGGCCGGCCGGGGCATCGCCGGCACCGTGCTGGGCAGGGATCTGGCGCTCGGCAACCGACGCTTGCTGGACGAATCCGGGCTTCAGCCCGGCGAGTTGGCGGACTCGGCCGAGGCGTGGGAGGCGGAGGGCCGCACCCTGTCGTGGCTCATTGAACGGGGGCCGATTCCCGCCGTGCTGGGCTTGTTCGCGTTCGGCGACACGCTCAAGCCGGGCGCCTTGCACGCGGTCGAACAGTTGTCGAAACGTCATATCAGCACCCATTTGCTGACCGGCGATAATCGCGGCAGCGCGCTGGCGGTGGCCAAGGCCTTGGGAATCACCGATGTGTACGCCGAGGTATTACCGGAGCATAAAGCGGCGAAAGTGGTCGAGTTGAAGCGGCATGGCGTGGTGGCGATGGTCGGCGACGGCATTAACGATGCGCCCGCATTGTCGGCCGCCGATATCGGTATCGCCATGGGCGGCGGTACCGATGTGGCCATGCACGCGGCTGGCATTACGCTGATGCGCGGCGATCCGCGCTTGATTCCGGCGGCGCTGGATATCAGCCGAAAAACCTACGCCAAGATACGACAGAATTTATTCTGGGCTTTTGTCTATAACCTGATCGGTATTCCACTGGCGGCGTTCGGCATGTTGAATCCGGTATTAGCCGGCGCAGCGATGGCGCTTTCCAGCGTGAGCGTGGTGAGTAATGCTTTGTTATTAAAACTGTGGGAACCTGAACCGGGAGCGGAATAATGAATATCGGCGAAGCGGCAAAGCAAAGTGGATTAAGCACCAAGATGATTCGTTATTATGAATCGACTGGATTGCTGACGGCTGCGCATCGCAGCGACAGCGGTTATCGGCTTTATGGTAAAAATGATTTGCATACGCTGGAGTTTATCAAACGTTCGCGCGACCTGGGGTTTTCGCTGGAGGAGGTCGGCAAGCTATTGGCGCTGTGGCAAAACCGGGAAAGAGCCAGCTCGGAAGTGAAGGCGCTGGCGCGGGAACATATTAGCGTGCTTGATCAGAAGATTCAGGAATTGACCGAGTTGCGCGCCACGCTGAACGACCTGGTCGATCACTGCCACGGCGACGACAGGCCGGACTGCCCGATCATCAACCGCCTGGCGTCGGGTTCCTGCTGCGGCAGTTGATCGATTTCATGCCAGTTTTTGGCATGTACATGCCGGATTCCAGCGCGCACTGCGTTTATTGGTCTACGGAAGGAGTGGCGGGTATTTGAAGGCAAGGTATAATCGTTTCAATTCGATACCGCTGTATTCGAACCCCGCCTTTCGGTGATCGATAAAATAGGAACGCCTGTGACTCTGCTCGATCCCTTCACCATTATTATCATGTCGTCCTTAATGGCGGGCGCGATGAGTATTGTCTTATTTGCCGCCCACCGTAGTTTTCCTTCCGAGATACAAGGCTTGCAGCATTGGGCTGGCGGTCTGCTGTTATTGGTTATGGCGGCATTGCTTTATAGTGCGCGCAACAGCGGCCCCATATTGGGAGATATTGTCGTATTAATGGCCAATTCAGTCCTGCTGTGGGGGATAGGGTTGGCGATGATCGGCACTCAGGTATTTTATGGCCAACGGCCGCAATGGCGCTTGTTTCATGTGGTATGGGCGGTGGGCATGGCCGGTATCGGCTACTCCCTGTTCATCGAGTCGGATTTCACCATCCGCGTCGCGATATTCTCTTTTTTGGTGTCGATATTTTATTGCAGTCAGCTGTGGGCGATTATCCGCCACGGTGAATCTCATTTCTCCACGACGTTTTTTGCCGCGCTGATCTTATTCCAAACACTGGTGGTGTTGACTCGGGGCCTGCTGGTGTTATTTGGCGGTGAATATACCGACTTAATGCGTCCGGGATATTTCCAGAGCCTGTATCTGGCCACCAGCAATTTCATGGTGCTGTTGTTGGCGGTTGGCTTTATGACGGTCGCAACGCGTCGGCTGCAAGCGATACTCGAACGGCGCTCGACGCTTGATCCGCTGACCCAGGTGCTGAACCGGCGCGGCTTCGCCGACATCTACGCCAAGGAGCGGGCTTTACTGCAACGCAATTGTGATCATTTGACCATGTTGAGCATCGACCTCGATTTCTTCAAGGCGATCAACGACTCGCACGGTCATCTGACCGGCGACCGGGTGCTGATCAATATCGCCAAGGTGATCGGCAAGGTGCTGCGCACCTCGGACCACTTGGCCCGATTCGGCGGTGAGGAGTTTGTTGTGTTGTTGCCGGGAACCGGGATTGAGCGGGCGTTGAGCGTGGCCGAACGCATCCAGGGTGCGATCAAGCTGCCTTGCGAAGGCATCAAGAAAGGTTCGTTGTTGCCGGCTTGCACGGTCAGTATCGGTCTGGCTTGCCAGATGGACGCCGAGGAAGATCTGGATAGCCTGCTGATGCGGGCGGACAAGGCGCTATACGCCGCCAAGGACGGCGGCCGCGATCGCGTCGAAATAGCCGACGCGCTGGCGCCGGCGATGCGGGCGGTACGCGCTTAGCCGAACAGGCGGCTCAGCTCCGCGCCCGGATCCGGCGCGCGCATGAAGGCTTCTCCGACCAGGAAGGCGTGCACATTGGCGTCGCGCATGCGCTGCACGTCGGCCGGCACCATGATGCCGGATTCGGTGATCACCAATTTTTCCTCCGGAATGCGGTCCAGCAGGGCCAGCGTATTGTCCAGCGATACCTCGAAGGTGCGCAGATTGCGGTTGTTGATGCCGACCATCGCGGTTTTCAGGCGCAGGGCGGCGGTCAGTTCGTCGCCGTCGTGGGTTTCCACCAGCACGCCCATGCCCAGTTCGTGGGCGCAGGCTTCCATTTCCGCCATCAGGCCGTGATCCAGCGCCGAGACGATCAGCAGGATCGCGTCGGCGCCCATCGCGCGCGCTTCGTAGATCTGGTAAATGTCGATCATGAAGTCCTTGCGCAGCACCGGAATCGCGCAGGCGGCGCGCGCCTGTTGCAGATATACGACCGAACCCTGGAAGAACTGCTCGTCGGTCAGCACCGACAGGCAGGCGGCGCCGTTGGCTTCATAGCTGGCGGCGATGTCGGCCGGACGGAAGTCGGCGCGCAGCACGCCTTTCGACGGCGAGGCTTTCTTGACTTCGGTGATGACGGCGGCGGAACCGGCGGCGATCTTGCCGCGCAGGCTGGCCTCGAAGCCGCGCAGGCCGGCGCGCAGTTCGGCGTTGCTCTCGACGTCGGCGCGCAGGCTGGCGAAGCCGCGATGTTTTTTGGCGGCGGCGACTTCGTCGGCTTTGACCGCGAGGATTTTGTTCAGAATGTCAGACATGATTAGTGTTGCTCCGAGAGTGCAAGGCGCGCGCCGAGGGCCAGGAACAGGCCGCCCATGGTGCGGTTCATCCACAGCGCGGCCATTGGTTTGATGTTCAGGCGCGCGCTGGCAAAGGCCGTAAACAGCGCCAGGCCGTGGCAATACAGCATGCCGTTGAAATTGAAGATGCTGCCCAGGATGAGGAAGGCCAGCGGCTTGCTGGCGGCATTCGCCGAAATGAACTGCGGCACGAAAGCGAGGAAGAACAGCGCCACCTTGGGGTTCAGCACGTTGGTCAGGAATCCCTGGAAAAAGATGCGGCGGTAGGGCAGCGGCTGCGCCGTCGCCGCCCGCGCGCGGGCTTGGGCGGCATCGGCGTCGGCCGGCGTCTTCAGACGGCTGCGCAGCATGCCGATGCCGACGTAGACGATGTACGCGGCGCCGACCCACTTCACCGCCGTGAACGCGGTGGCGGACGTCGCCAGCAGCGCCGACAAGCCCAGCGCCGCCGCGAAGATGTGCACCATGGTGCCGGCGCCGATGCCCAGCGCGGCGGCCGAACCGGCGCGCCAGCCCTGGGTGGCGCTGCGCGACATGATCAGCAGCGAGTCCGGGCCGGGCATGAGGTTCAGCAGCAGCCCGGAGATCATAAACAGCGTCAAGTCGTGGATGCCGAACATGCGGGCGCTCCTTAGTTCGCGCGGCCGAGGCTTTGCGTCACCGCGACGAATTGCTCGACCTTGCGCAGCGCGTCGCCCGATTCGATGGCGGCGCGCGCGCGCTTCAGCCCCTCCTCGATCGAGCCGGCCACGCCAGCCGCATACAACGCCGTGCCGGCATTGAGCGCGACGATATCGAAGGCCGCGCCAGGCTCTCCGCGCAGCGCTTCCATCATCTTGGCCTTCGATTCGACCGCATCCGCCACCTTCAGGTTGCGGCTGGCGATCATCTGCAGGCCGAAGTCTTCGGGATGGATTTCGTATTCGCGGATCTCGCCGTTGATCAGTTCCCCGACCATGGTGCCGGCGCCCAGCGACACCTCATCCATATTGTCGCGGCCATACACCACGATGGCGTGCTGCGCGCCGAGGCGTTGCAGCACCCGCACCTGGATACCCACCAGGTCTGAGTGGAACACGCCCATCAGGATATTCGGCGCGCCGGCCGGATTGGTCAGCGGCCCGAGGATGTTGAAGATGGTGCGTACGCCCAGTTCGCGCCGCACCGGCGCCGCGTGCTTCATCGCCGCGTGATGATTCGGCGCGAACATGAAGCCGATGCCGGTCTGCGCGATCGATTGCGCGATCTGCTCCGGCTTCAGGTTGATGTTGGCGCCCAGCGATTCGATCACGTCGGCGCTGCCGGACGACGACGACACGCTGCGGCCGCCGTGCTTGGCCACGCGCGCGCCGGCGGCGGCGGCGACGAACATCGCGGCGGTCGAGATGTTGAACGTATGCGCGCCGTCGCCGCCGGTGCCGACGATGTCGAGCAGGCCGGTGGTGTCGGCCATCGGCACCTTGGTGGAAAATTCGCGCATCACTTGCGCGGCGGCGGCGATCTCGCCGATGGTTTCTTTTTTGACGCGCAGGCCCATGGTCAGGGCGGCGATCATGGTCGGCGACATTTCGCCCGACATGATCTGGCGGAACAGGTGCAGCATCTCGTCGTGGAAGATCTCGCGGTGTTCGATGCAGCGCAGCAGTGCTTCTTGATGGGTGATAGCCATGGCGATCCTTTATCGAACCAGGAAATTCTTCAACAGCGCGTGACCGTGCTCGGACAGGATGGACTCGGGGTGGAACTGCACGCCCTCGATGTCGTAGTCCTTGTGCCGCACGCCCATGATTTCACCGTCGTCGGTCCATGCCGTCACTTCGAGGCAGGATGGCAGCGAGCTGCGCTCGATGGCCAGCGAGTGATAACGGATCACGGTGAAGGGGGAGGGCAGATCCTTGAAGACGCCCACGCCCGTATGCGCGATGACTGAAGTTTTGCCATGCATGACTTGCTTGGCGCGGATCACCTTGCCGCCGAACGCTTCGCCGATGGCCTGGTGGCCAAGGCAGACGCCGAGTATCGGCTTCTTGCCGGCGAAGTGCTTGAGCACCGCGATCGAGATGCCGGCCTGCGACGGATCTTTCGGACCCGGCGAGATGCAGATATGGTCCGGGTTCAGCGCCTCGATTTCCGCGATCGTGATTTCATCGTTGCGGTACACGCGCACATCCTCACCCAGCTCGCCGAAGTACTGCACGATGTTGTAGGTGAAGGAGTCGTAATTGTCGATCATCAGCAGCATCTCAGAACTCCCCATCCAGGCCATCTTGCACTTGTTCGGCGGCGCGCAGCACGGCGCGCGCCTTGTTTTCGGTTTCCTGCCATTCCATCTCGGCGATCGAATCGGCGACGATGCCGGCGGCGGCCTGCACGTATAGCATGCCGTCCTTGATCACGCCGGTGCGGATCGCGATCGCCACATCCATCTCGCCGCCGAACGACAGGTAGCCGCAGGCGCCGCCGTAAATACCGCGCTTGGAGATTTCCAGTTCGTCGATGACTTCCATCGCGCGCACTTTCGGCGCGCCGGTCAGCGTGCCAGCCGGGAAGGTGGCGCGCAGCACGTCCAGGTTGGACAGGCCATCCTTCAGCTTGCCCTCGACGTTGGAGACGATGTGCTGCACATGCGAGTATTTTTCGATCACCAGGCGGTCGGTAACCTTGACGCTGCCGATCTCGGAGATGCGGCCCAGGTCATTGCGCGCCAGGTCGATCAGCATCACGTGTTCGGCGATCTCTTTCGGATCGGCCAGCAATTCCTTGGCCAGCTCGGCGTCGCGCTCCGGCGTGGCGCCGCGCGGACGGGTGCCGGCGATCGGGCGCAGCGTGACTTTCTTCTCGCCGTCCGGGAGTGTCTCGTTGCGCACCAAAATCTCCGGCGAGGCGCCGACGATCTGCATGTCGCCGAAATTGTAGAAGTACATATACGGCGACGGATTCAGCGAACGCAGCGCGCGGTACAGCGTCAGCGGCGAATCGACATACGGCTTGCGGATGCGCTGGCCGATCTGCACCTGCATCAAGTCGCCGGCCATCACGTATTCGTGCGCCTTGGCGACCGCCTTCAGATATTCCTCTTTCGGGAAATCGCGGACGATCTCGGTGCGCACCGAGGCGCTGGTCACCGGCGCGTCGACGCCACGGCGCAGCATCATGCGCAGGTCTTTCAGGCGCTGGCGCGCTTTCGAATACGACTCCGGCTGCGTGGTGTCCGCATAGACGATCAGATACAGCTTGCCGCTGAGATTATCGATCACCGCCAGTTCCTCGGTCACCATCAGCTGGATGTCGGGCAGGCCCAGGTCGTCCTTGGGCTGGCTGTGGGCCAGTGTCTTCTCGATGTGGCGCACGCTGTCGTAGCCGAAGTAGCCGGCCAGGCCGCCGCAGAAGCGCGGCATGCCGGGACGCAGCGCGACCTTGAAGCGCTTCTGGTAAGTCTCGATGAAGTCCAGCGGATTGCCTTCATGTGTCTCGATCACCGCGCCGTTCTTGACGATCTCGGTGCGGGTGCCGAAGTTGCGCAGCACCGTGGTGGCCGGCAGGCCGATGAAGGAGAAGCGTCCGAAACGCTCGCCGCCGACGACGGATTCGAGCAGGAAGGTGTTCTTGCCGCCGTTCTGGGTCTGCGCCAGCTTGAGGTACAGGGTCAGCGGGGTTTCGAGGTCGGCGAAGGCTTCCGCGATCAGCGGGATGCGGTTGTAGCCGTCGTTGGCCAACGATTTGAATTCGAGTTCGGTCATGTGTGCTCTCCATGCCGCCAGATGTGCTTGTGGATGTGGCGGTGGTTTGTCAAAAAACCTGTCGGGTGCGTGCGCACGGACGACAGCAATCGGTTCGGCTTAGTTTTGCCAGGATTGCCAGCGTCGCCAAAGCCAGGCCTCAATCGAGCCTGTTTGGTTGACGGTGTGTTTTTTGGTGAGAGACATTTCGGTCAGGTCTAGTTCAGCTAACGGTTAATTTTGCGAACGTATCAGGCGTGCCGCTTCTAGCAGCGTGGCTACTATACCATCGGAATCGGTTTCGTGTATAGACTGTCCGTGATTGTAACCGTAAGGCACCGTCAACACCGGGCAACCCGCAGCGCGCGCGGCTTGCGCGTCGTTCGAGGAGTCGCCGATGGCGACCACTTGCGCCGGTGGCAGGCCGAAATCGGCGCACACCGTTTGCAGCGGCAGCGGGTCCGGCTTCTTGCGCGGCAGCGAGTCGCCGCCGTAGACCACCTCGAAGAAACCGTCCAGCCCCTTGAGCTTGAGCAGCGGCGTGGTGAAGGCGATCGGCTTGTTGGTGACGCAGGCCAGGCGCAGGCCCTGCGCCTTCAGCGCGGCCAGGCCTTCGATCACGTCCGGATACAGCGTGCTGTAGTCGCCGTTGATGCTGAGGTAGTGGCGCTGGTAGGCGTCCATCGCCGCGTCGAATTTCGCTTCGACGCCGGCCGCGTCCCAGTCCAGCCCCAGCACGGAGCGGATCAGGTTCTCGGAGCCCTTGCCGACCATCAGCGCGATGCGTTCCTGTGCGATCGGCGCAAGGTCCAGCTCGGCGCGCATGCCGTTGATGGCGACGTGGAAGTCGGGCATCGTGTGCAGCATGGTGCCGTCGAGGTCGATGATCGCGGCGCGCACGCCCGCCAGCACGCCCGCCATTACTTGACCGTCGCCAGTTCGGCACGCATGGCGTCGATGACGGCCTTGTAGTCCGGTTTGCCGAAGATGGCGGAGCCGGCGACGAAGGTGTCGGCGCCCGCCGCAGCCGCTGCGGCGATGTTGTCGATCTTGATGCCGCCGTCCACTTCCAGCAGGATGTCGCGGCCGGAGTCGTCGATCAGGCGGCGCGCCTCGGCGATTTTCTTCAGCGCGTGCGGGATGAACGACTGGCCGCCGAAGCCCGGGTTGACCGACATGATCAGGATCATGTCGATCTTGTCCATCACGTGCTCCAGGTAGCTCAGCGGCGTGGCCGGGTTGAACACCAGGCCGGCCTTGCAGCCGTGGTCGCGGATCAGTTGCAGCGAGCGGTCGATGTGGTCCGATGCTTCCGGGTGGAAGGTGATGATGTTGGCGCCTGCCTTGGCGAAGTCCGGGATGATGCGGTCGACCGGCTTGACCATCAGGTGCACGTCGATCGGCACTTGCACGTGCGGGCGGATCGCTTCGCACACCAGCGGGCCGATGGTCAGGTTCGGAACGTAATGGTTGTCCATCACGTCAAAGTGAATCATGTCGGCGCCGGCGCTGACGACGTTGCGGACTTCCTCTCCCAAACGGGCGAAGTCGGCGGACAAGATGCTGGGAGCGATGCGGAAAGTGGTCATGGCTTTGGGCTGGCAGTAAAAAAGATGCGCTATTTTACGCTGCCCGGCGCGGCTGCGCCGTTTTAGGCCGCGTACTCCTTGCATGTCGCCGGGATTTGCGGTGCAATGAGGGTCTGACGATATACAATCGCTAAGTTTGCAAACTGCGTTTGCGTTTTTATTAAGCCTTGAGGAATATTGATGGCCACTTACGAATTTACTGTGTCGGTCAGAACCCAGTACCTGCCGGATCAGTCGGACCCTGAACGCACCAACTTCGTGTTCACCTACTCGATCACGATCAAGAACACCGGCACGGTGGCTGCGCAGCTGATTTCACGCCACTGGGTCATCACCGACGCCAACAACCATGTGGAGGAAGTGCGCGGCCTGGGCGTGGTCGGCCACCAACCGCTGCTGCAACCCGGCGAGCATTTCGAATACACCAGCGGCACCGCGCTGCAAACCCAGCAGGGCTCGATGGTGGGCGAATACTTCTGCGTGGCCGAAGACGGCCACCAGTTCGAAGCCAAGATCCCCGAGTTCGTGCTGTCGCTGCCGCGCACGCTGCATTGATTATTCCGGCAGATCTTCTTTCCGCTCCGGCGGGGGCAGTCGTTTGGACTTGCCTTTGCCCTGGTACATCGTCCACCAGACGATGAATACCAGCAGGAAAAACGCCACGCATGCTTCCAACATCAATACCCACATAGCCTAGCCTTTACTTATGTTATTTACCCGCAGTAGTCTACTCGTTCCGTTCGGCGTCGTCGCGCTTTCGCTGGCCGCTTGCACCACTACGCCGCTGCCGCCGGAGAAACCGGGCACTCCGGTGCCGCCGCCGGTGGTGGTGGCGCCGCCGACCGCGCCGGTACCGCCGGTCGCTCCGGCCCCTCCGAAACCGACCGCGCTGCAAATGGTGCCGGCCAGTTTCGCCTCGCTGCCGGGCTGGGACAAGGACGACTTGCGCGCGGCCTGGCCCGCGTTCATGTCCTCGTGCTCGGTGCTGGCCAAGCAGCCGCAATGGAAGGAATCGTGCGGCATCGCGCGCACCGTCAACGCCGGCGACGAGAAGGCGATCCGTACCTTCTTCGAAGCCTTCCTGCAACCGAACCAGGTGATCGCGCCGGACGGCGGCAGCGACGGCCTGGTCACCGGCTACTACGAGCCGCTGCTGCGCGGCGCGCGCAAAAAGGGCGGTCCGTATCAGACGCCGCTGTTCAAGGTGCCGGACGATATGCTGACCATCGACCTGGCCGGCGTCTATCCGGAGCTGAAGGGCATGCGCCTGCGCGGCAAACTGGTCGGCAAGAAGGTGGTGCCGTACGCGACCCGCGCCGATATCGAGAAGGCCGACTTCACCGGCAAGGAACTGCTGTGGGTGGACGATCCCGTGGAGTCGTTCTTCCTGCAGGTGCAGGGTTCGGGCCGGGTGCAGCTGACCGACACGCAGGAAACCGTGCGCGTGGCGTATGCCGACCAGAACGGCCATCCGTATAAATCGATCGGCAAGTACCTGGTGGAGAAGGGCGAGCTGACCCTGGAGCAGGCGTCGGCACAGGGCATCAAGGCCTGGATCGCCGGCCATCCGACGCGCATGCAGGAACTGTTCAACGTCAACCCGAGCTACGTGTTCTTCAAGGAAGAGCGTCTGCCGGATCCGAAGGTCGGCCCGAAAGGCGCGCTGGGCGTGCCGCTGACGCCGCAGCGTTCGGTGGCGATCGACGCGTCGCAACTGCCGTTGGGCGCGCCGGTGTTCTTGTCGACCACGCAGGCCAACAGCGATATCCCGTTGCAGCGGCTGGTGATGGCGCAGGACACGGGCGGCGCGATTCGCGGCGCGATCCGGGTCGATTACTTCTTCGGCTTCGGCACGGAAGCGTCGGAGAATGCCGGCCGCATGAAGCAGCGCGGCAGCATCTGGGTATTATTGCCGAAGCAGTTTTAACGCAGCACCAGCACCGGTATCGTGGTGTGGGACAGCACTTTCTGCGTCTCGCTGCCGAGCAGCAGTTTCTCCAGGCCGGTGCGGCCGTGCGACCCCATCAGGATGATGTCGCAATTGTATTTGTTGGCCGCCTCGACGATCTCCTCCGACGGGCTGGCCGACATCGAGATCAGGCCGTCGAACGGAATGCCGGCGGCGCTGGCGGCGGCGGCCACCTTGTCGATGTGGCCGCGCGCCGCTTCCTGCATCTCGTTGCTGTAGTCGCCGGCGTCGATCATCACGCTGCCATCCCCCAGCGGCGCCAGCGGCATCGGCTGCACCACAGTCACCGCGACGATCCTGGCGTGATTCAGCGTGGCGAACTGGATCGCCGTGGCCGTGACTTTGTCCGACAGCTCCGATCCATCGATCGGCAGTAAAATTGATTTGAACATGACGCACTCCAGTGATTGAACATTGGAACCAGCGTAATGTTTTAAGCGCTTTACCGTCGCACGGTATGCGTTACGATAACGCGGCCGGCGCCGCCATGCGCGCGCCGCGCATGGTCGTGGACAGCGCCAGCGTGATCGTCAGCGCGATGCCGCCCGCCGCCACGCACGCCAGTCCGGTGCGGATGCTGAAGTGCTCGCCCAGATATCCCGCCGCCAGTGCGCCGAGCGGCGATACCGATCCCGTCAGGAAGCGCATGGTCGACATCATCCGTCCCAGGTATTCGTCCGGCGTCACCTTCTGGCGCATGGTCGTGTACGGCAACAGGAACAGCATCACGCCGCAATCGAGGAAAAAGGACATCGCCGCGCAGGCGATCGCGCTGGCCATCGGCATGCCGAACAGATTCGGCGGAATGAGCGGCATCACCGCGAAGGCAAAGGCGCACAGGCCGACGCCGATCAGCATGGTGCCGCCGGCGCCGTAGCGGCGGTTAAGCGGCTTGAGCAGCATCGAGCTGACCAGCACGCCGACCCCGCCCAGCATCTGCGCCACGCCCAGCATGCCGGCGCTCATGCCCAGCTCGCGTGTCGCGAACAGCACGGACAGCGCGGCGAAACCGAAAAACAGCACGTGCCATGCGCCTGCTGCCCAGGCCATCGTGCGCAGCAGCGGATGGCCCCAGATGAACAGGATGCCGTCCTGGATGTCGCGCAGCGGGTGTTTGTTGGACGGCGCCGGCTTGGGATCGTTGCCATTCATATTCCGCAACAGCAGGATCGAGGCGACGAAGCCGAGCGCGTTCAGCATCACCGCGTAGGGCGCGGTCAGCCATTGAATCAGTATGCCGGCCAGGCCGGGCGCCAGCAGGCGCGAGGCGGAGTCGGTCGCGGTGAACTTGGATTGCGCGTCGGTCAGGCGGTCGCGCCCGATCAGGTTGGTCAGGAAGATTTGCTCGGCACCGCCGCCGACCACATTGCAGCCGCCGCAGACGAAGGACACCGCATACATCCAGTGGATGCTCAGCATGCCCAGCCACCAGGCGACCGGAATGCTGGCCAGCGCCGCCGCCTGGATCGCCTTGCAGGCCAACAGCACCGGCAGCTTGCGGTTGCGGTCGAGGAAAACGCCGGCCGGCAGGGCCAGCAGCGCGAACGGCATCGCCGTCGCGGCGCCCAGTATGCCCATCTGCGCCGGCGAGGCCTTGAGCAGCAGCACCGCGCACAAAGGCAGGGCCAGCGCGCTGACATAGCTGCCGAAGCCGTTCAGGATGGCGCTCGACCAGTAGCGGCGGAAGTCGGCGTTGCGCAGCAACTCGTCGCCGGACAGCTGGTGGGTCAAGTAGCGGCGGAGGGCGGTAAGAATAGCGGACTCTTATAGTGCGGGTTGCCAAGTTTCAATCATACCAGCGCCGGAGTTAGGCGCTACAATCGTTGCGTAATATTCCACTCTGGAGGAGAAACTGATGCAATATGAAGACCTGATCGTCGAAGTGCACGACAAAGTGGCGTTGATCCGCCTGAACCGTCCGAAGGCGCTGAACGCGCTGAACGACCGCATGATGAACGAGCTGGGCGATGCGCTCTATAAGTTCGACGCCGACCCGGCGATCGGCTGCATCGTGCTGACCGGCAGCGAGAAAGCCTTCGCCGCCGGCGCCGACATCGCGGCGATGGCGGACTACACCTATCAAGACACCTACCGCGACAACTACATCACCCGCAACTGGGAACACATCCTGCGCGTGCGCAAGCCGGTGGTGGGCGCCGTGGCCGGCTACGCGCTGGGCGGCGGCTGCGAGCTGGCGATGATGTGCGACTTCCTGATCGCGGCCGACAGCGCCAAGTTCGGCCAGCCGGAAATCAAGGTCGGCGTGACGCCGGGCGCGGGCGGCACGCAGCGTTTGCCGCGCGCGATCGGCAAGGCCAAGGCGATGGACATGTTGCTGACCGCGCGCAATATCGACGCCGCCGAAGCCGAGCGCATCGGCCTGGTGTCGCGCGTGGTGCCGGCCGATAAGCTGATCGAGGAAGTGCTGGCGGTGGCCAAGCAGATCGCCTCGATGTCGCCGTCGGTGGCGATGCAGATCAAGGACGCCGTCAACCGCGCCTTCGAAACCACGCTGACCGAAGGCGTCAATTACGAGCGCCGGCTGTTCCATGCCGGCTTCGGCACGCCAGCGCAAAAAGAAGGGATGCACGCTTTCCTCGAAAAGCGCTTGCCTAACTTCGAAGGTCTTTGATATAGTTCGCCTCCCCGCAAAACGGTGCACATGTTGCAGAGTGAAGCGGGGAAAAATAGAGTTGACGAGAAGCACGAAACACCGCATAATCTCATCTCTCTGCTGCGAACAAAACGCTTCGCAAGCAAGCAGTACAAGATTTGAAGTTCTTTAAAAATTAACAGTCGATAAGTGTGGACGTTTGATGTGAGTGCACGCGGAGCTAGTCTCCGCGATACTTAAAATATCAAATGTTCACAAGAAGTAATGAAATAGGCGCTTCGCAAGAAGTGGCCTGTCAGTATTTTGAGTGAGCGACCCGTCAGCAATGACGGTGACACGAAAGTGTCAAATAAACAGAGATTAAACTGAAGAGTTTGATCCTGGCTCAGATTGAACGCTGGCGGCATGCCTTACACATGCAAGTCGAACGGCAGCGCGGGGCAACCTGGCGGCGAGTGGCGAACGGGTG
>NZ_JAADJT010000001.1 GCF_011090165.1 Duganella aceris | reverse complement strand
GAATTGTTGGCCGCAAACCAAGCGTTGATGACGGTCTACGTGATGAGGGCGAGCTTGAAGGAACTCTGGCAGCCCACAGATCCTCGGCGCTGGCGGACTGCTTGGCGAGCGTGGCACGCCATGGCAATAAGCAGCGCCATTGAGCCACTGGTTCGCTTCGCCAAACGCCTTAAATTGTACTGGAGAGGTATCTTGGCCCGAATGCGTTGGCCGATGCACACCGGCCAACTCGAAGGCATCAACAACCGGATCAAGGTCATGAAACGCATGGCCTACGGCTATCGCGACTCTGATTTCTTCTTCATGAAGATCAAAGCCGCGTTTCCCGGTAATCCGCGATGAACCTAAAAAATAACCCAGAATCCTCATCTCGGCGCACCACACGCGGAATTTCGCGAATGGCCGGCCAAGTTCGGAAAGCGCGCCTACATGCTGCGCTACTTCATTCTGGAAAACGGCGACGTCCTGATCACCCGTGTCTGGCATAGCCGGGAACAGCGGCCCGCTTGACTGCTAAGCGACGACGAAGTCCAGCTCTTTCTCGACGGCCGCGTATGCGGCCGTCATCGCTTCCGGGTCCATCACGGTGGCTTCGGCCGAGATGAAGTTGAGGCTCTTCAGGCCTATCGTCGCCAGGATCGCGCGCAGATAGGGTTCGAAGAAGTCGGGCTGGCGCGCGCGCTCGCCGGTGCGGTAGCCGCCGGAGCTGACCGCGATGTACACCGGCCGGTCCGGCAAGGTGCCGATCTTGCCGTGCGGCGTGGCGTTGAAGGTGACGCCGATCCGCACCACGTGGTCGATCCACGCCTTCAACACCGACGGCACCGTGAAGTTGTGCATCGGCGCGCCGATGACGATGCAGTCGGCCTGCTTCAATTCCTCGATCAGCAGATCCGACCAGGCCAGCGACGACAGCCCCTGCGCATGCGCCTCGCCGCCGCTGGCGCGGCTCAAGGCGCTGGAATACTGGCCGTCGACATGCGGCAGCGGCGTCTCCGACAGGTCGCGCGGCACCACCCGCGCCTGCGGATGGCGCGCCTGCAAACGCTCGACCACGTGGCGCGACAACTGGTAACTGGCCGAATCGCCGGCGCGGGAACTGCTGGTGATGTGCAGGATGTTCATGCCGCTTCCTTCAAAAGTTTGCCGAAACGCAGGGCGCCCGGCAGCAGGCCCTCGCGGAAATAGAAGCGCTGGCCCAGCCCGTTGGTGAGGGCGGTGTCGAGCACCAGTTTGACGCAATCGGCGCGCTCCGCATAGCCGGTCAAATGGGTGAGCAACTGCGAGCCCCAGCGCTGGCTGCGGTGCTTTTCGCCGGCGATCAGGTCGTCGACGTAGAGGAACTTGCCGTACACCAGATTTTCCTGCAGCCGATAGCCGGCCAGCGCCACCACCTCGCCATGCTCCCACGCCGCCAGGATGCGGTAGCCCTGTTCATTCTGGCGCGTCACGCGTGCCACGAATTCGTCCTCGTTCTGCAGATGCGGCCGCAGCTCCTTCATCACCGGGTAGCAGGCGCGCAGTTCGGCCTCGGTTTGCACCTCGCGCAAGGCGGTGCCGTGTAGTTTGTCGTTCATGTTCATGCCCTCAATTCGAATGAGGCCAGTGTAGAACTTTTATGGCACAATCCACAGAGCCATGAAACAACATCCTGAGTAGGCCATGAAAACCAGCAAGCCAGACTTCCTGCAACTCGACCCCGGCGCGGCGGAACCACTGTACCGGCAGATCTACACCCGCTTTCGCGGCGCCATCGCCGACGGCCTGTTGCAGCCGGGCGCGCGCATCCCCGCCGCGCGCGCGCTGGCGCTGGAACTGGGCCTGGCGCGCGGCACGGTGGAATCGGCCTACGCGCTGCTGACGGCGGAAGGCTACGTCGAGACGCGCGGCCAGGCCGGCACCATCGTCACGCCGGCGCTGCTGCGCCACGCGGCGCTGGCCCCGGCCGCGCCGGCCAGGGATCCGGTACGCGCGCTGCCCGGCTCCCCCACCGCCGCCAGCCGGCCGTTCCAGATGGGCCTGCCGGCGCTGGACGCCTTCCCGCGCAAGGTGTGGGCGCGGCTGGCGGCGCGCTCGGTGCGCGCCACCCAGCCCGACGACATGGCCTACCCGCCCTACGCCGGCGTGCCGGCGCTGCGCACCGCCATCGCCACCTATCTGCAACTGTCGCGCGGCATCGACTGCGCGCCGTCGCAGGTGTTCGTCACCAGCGGCTACCGCAACACGATGGAACTGGTCACGCGCGCGCTGCTGCGGCCCGGCGACGACGTCTGGGTCGAGGATCCCGGCTACCCGCCCACCGGCGCGCTGCTGACCGAGGCCGGCATGCGGATCGTGCCGGTGCCGGTCGACGCCGACGGTTTGCAGGTGGCGCATGGCATCGCCGCCGCGCCGGCCGCCAGGGCCGCCGTGGTCACGCCGGCGCATCAAAGCCCGCTGTGCGTGTCGCTGTCGCTGCCGCGCCGCCTGGCGCTGCTGGACTGGGCGGCGCAGGCCGGCGCCTGGATCGTCGAGGACGACTACGACGGCGAATACCGCTACGTCAGCCGCCCGCTGCCGGCGCTGCAAAGCCTGGACCGCGAAGGCCGGGTGCTGTACGCCGGCACCTTCAGCAAGGTGCTGATGCCGGCGGCGCGGCTGGCCTACCTGGTGGTGCCGCCGGCGCAGGTCGAGCGCTTCGAGCGGATCACCCAGACCTTCGCCGCCGGCGGTCCGACGCTGATGCAGAACATCGTCGCCGACTTCATGAACGAGGGCCACTTCGCGCGCCACATCCAGCGCATGCGGCGCCTGTACGCCGAGCGGCGCCAGATCGCCGCCGACGGCCTGGCCGAGGTGCTGGGCAAGCATTTCCAGATCGATCCGCAGCCGGGCGGCATGCACATGGTGCTGCGCATGCAGGGCCACCACACCGACCGACCGCTGGTGGCGCGCATGCACCGCGAAGGCATGGGCGCGCACGCGCTGTCGGCCTTTACGCTGCTGCCGCCCGCCGCCTCCGGGCTGCTGGTGAGCTTCACCAATATCGACACCCCGCAGCGCGCGCGCGAGCTGGGAAGGCGGATCGTTCATTTGCTGTGAAACCGGAGTGTGCTACGCTAGGGTTCATCCACCCCACTCTCAGGAGCCCCGTACGCATGCCCCACAATATCAGCCTGATCACCACCATCGCCGCCGCACTGGGTTTCGGCCTCCTGTTCGGCTATCTTGCAACGCGCCTGCGGCTACCGGCGCTGGTGGGCTATCTGGCTGCGGGCATCATCATCGGCCCGGCGACGCCGGGCTTCGTGGCCGATACCGCGCTGGCCGGACAGCTGGCCGAGATCGGCGTGATGCTGATGATGTTCGGGGTCGGCCTGCACTTCTCGCTCGACGATCTATGGCAGGTGCGCAAGGTCGCGCTGCCCGGCGCGATATTGCAGATCGCGGTCGCCACCGCGCTCGGCATGGGGCTGGCCCACTTCTGGGGCTGGAGCATCGGCGGCGGGCTGGTGTTCGGCCTGGCGCTGTCGGTGGCCAGCACGGTGGTGCTGCTGCGGGCGCTGGAGGAACGCGGCATACTCGATAGCTTCAACGGCCGCATCGCGGTCGGCTGGCTGGTGGTCGAAGACTTGGTCACGGTGCTGGTGCTGGTGCTGCTGCCGGCGCTGGCCGGCTCGCTGGGCGGCGTCTCGGTCGACGCGCACGGCGCGCCGGTGGCCGCCGGCGACGTCAACCTGTGGAAGACGCTGGCGCTGACGCTGGGCCAGGTCGCCGCCTTCATCGTGCTGATGCTGGTGGTCGGCCGCAAGCTGTTCCCGTGGATCCTGTGGCAGGTGGCGCGCACCGGCTCGCGCGAGCTGTTCACGCTGTGCGTGATCGCCGCCGCCGTCGGCATCGCCTACGGCTCGACCCACTACTTCGGCGTCTCGTTCGCGCTGGGCTCCTTCTTCGCCGGCATGGTGCTGCGCGAATCCGAACTGGCGCACCGCGCCGCCGAGGAATCGCTGCCGCTGCGCGACGCGTTCGCGGTGCTGTTCTTCGTCTCGGTCGGCATGCTGTTCGAGCCGGCCATCATCCTGGAGCAGCCGCTCAAGCTGCTGGCGGTGGTGGGCATCATCGTGGTCGGCAAATCGGTGGCCGCCTTCCTGCTGGTGATCATCCTGCGCTACCCGGCCAAGACCGCGCTGATGGTGTCGGCCAGCCTGGCGCAGATCGGCGAATTCTCCTTCATTCTGGCGGCGCTGGGGCTGTCGCTGAAGATGATGCCGGTCGAGGGACAAAGCCTGATCCTGGCCGGCGCGATCATCTCGATCGCGCTCAATCCGGTGGTGTTCCATGTGACCAAGCCGCTGGAGCGCTGGTTGTCGAAGAATCCTTCGCTGGCGGCCAAGTTCGAGCGTCCGGCCGATCCGCTGGCGGAGCTGCCGATGTCGGTGCCGCACGAGCATCTGCGCGGCCAGGTGGTGTTGGTGGGGTATGGCCGCGTGGGCCGCCGCATCGCCGCCGCGCTGAAGGAGCGCGGCATTCCCTTCGTGGTGGCGGAGCAGAACCGCGAAGTGGTCGATCAGCTGCGCAAGGACGGCGTGCACGCCGTGGCCGGCAACGCCGGCGAGCCGGCGGTGCTGATCCAGGCGCACATCGCGCACGCCAGCATGCTGGTGATCGCGACGCCGGACACCTTCCACGTGCGGGCGATGATCGAGACCGCGCGCGCGCTCAACCCGGACATCAAGACCGTGGTGCGCACCCACAGCGACGAGGAAGCCGACCTGCTGCGCTCCGAGCGCGCCGGGCAGATCTTCATGGGCGAGCAGGAGCTGGCCAAGGGCATGACGGAATACGTGCTGGAGAACGTGAAACAAGCCAGCCACCACTAACGTCGTTCCCGCGCAGGCGGGAACCCATAGAACGCCGGCCGGCATGCGGTGTATGGATCCCCGCTTTCGCGGGGATGACGGGGCGGCGCGGCGGCAAGGGCTGCGCGGCCGGCCGGGCGTCAGAGACTGACCGCCAGCTCCGCGCCTTCCTTGATGGCGCGCTTGGCGTCCAGTTCCGCCGCCAGCGCGGCGCCGCCGATCTTGTGGAAGCGCGGCCACGATGCATTCGCCTTCACCTCTTCCTCCGACGGCATCAACTCGGTCAGGCTGTCCTGGCCCGCGCACACCACCACGTTATCCACCGCCAGCAGGCGCTGCTCGCCGCCGACGGTGATGTGCAAACCCTGGTCGTCGATGCGGTCGTACTGCACGCCGCTCAGCATCACCACGCCGTTGCGCGCCAATACCGCGCGGTGCACCCAGCCCGAGGTCTTGCCCAGGCCCGCGCCCGGCTTCGAGGTCTTGCGCTGCAGCAGATACAGCTGGCGCACCGGCTCCGGCTGCGACGCCGGCACCAGCCCGCCCGCCGTATCGCCCTTCATGCCGACGCCCCACTCCCTGGCCCACACATCCAGCGCCAGCGGCAGCGGATGCGTCGGATCGTGCAGCAGGAATTCGCCCATGTCGAAACCGATGCCGCCGGCGCCGATGATCGCCACCCGCTTCCCCACCGGCTTCTTGTCGCGCAGGACGTCGACATACGACAGCACCTTCGGATGATCGATGCCTTCGATCGGCGGCTTGCGCACCTTGATGCCGGTGGCGACGATCACGTCGTCGTAGCCTTCGGCCAGCAGCTGCTCGCGCGTCGCGCGCACGCCCAGCTTCAGCGTCACGCCGGTCAGTTCCAGCTTGCGCCGGAAGTAGCGGATGGTCTCGGCGAATTCCTCCTTGCCCGGCACCTGCATCGCGATCTGGAACTGGCCGCCGACGCTGTCGGCCGAATCGAACAGCGTCACCTCGTGGCCGCATTCGGCCGCCACCGTCGCCGCCGACAAGCCCGCCGGTCCGGCGCCGACCACCGCCACGCGGCGCGGCTTGACGGCCGGTTTGTAGACCAGCTCCGTCTCGTGGCAGGCGCGCGGATTCACCAGGCAGCTGGCGCGCTTGTTGGAGAAGGTGTGGTCCAGGCAGGCCTGGTTGCAGCCGATGCAGGTGTTGATTTCATCGGCGCGGCCCTGCGCCGCCTTGACCACGAAATGCGCATCGGCCAGGAACGGCCGCGCCATCGAAATCATGTCGGCGTCGCCGCGCTGCAGGATGCCTTCCGCCTCGGCCGGCATGTTGATGCGGTTCGACGCCACCACCGGGATCGACACCTCCAGCCGCAGCCGCCCCGCCAGGCCGGCGAAGGCGCCGCGCGGCACCGAGGTGACGATGGTCGGCACGCGCGCCTCGTGCCAGCCGTAGCCGGTGTTGAGGATCGACACGCCGGCCTGCTGCAGCGCCTTGGCCACCGCTACCACGTCGTCCCAGGTGTTGCCGCCGTCGACCAGATCGAGCAGCGAATGGCGGTACATGATGATGAAGTCCTCGCCCACTTCGGCGCGGATGCGCTTGACGATTTCCACCGGCAGCCGCATGCGGTTCTCGATGCCGCCGCCCCAGCGGTCGGTGCGCAGGTTGGTGCGCGCGCACAGGAACTGGTTGATCAGATACCCTTCGCTGCCCATCACCTCGACGCCGTCGTAGCCGGCGTCGCGCGCCAGCTTCGCGCAGCGCGCGTAGTCGCGGATGGTCGCTTCGATCCCGGCCTCGGTCAGCGCGCGCGGCTTGAACGGCGAGATCGGCGACTTCTTGTCCGACGCCGACACCACGAACGGCTGATAGCCGTAGCGGCCCGCGTGCAGGATCTGCATCAGGATCTTGCCGCCCTCCTCGTGCACGGCGGCGGTGACCTTGCGGTGGTTGAACACGTCGCCCTTGAAGTTGAGCGTGCCGCCGAACGGCAGCAGCCATCCCGAGCGGTTCGGCGAGATGCCCCCGGTGACGATCAGCCCCACGCCGCCGCGCGCGCGCTCGCGGTAGAAGGCGGCCAGCTTGCCGTAGTTGTAGAAGCGGTCCTCTAAACCGGTGTGCATCGATCCCATCACCACGCGGTTGCGCAGCGTGGTGAAACCGAGATCAAGGGGGGCGAGCAGGTGCGGGTAGCTTGTCATGATGATGTAGGTTGAATTTTGTATCAGTGAGGTGCCGCTCTTGTATTCTGCCATCCTTTCCCTTACGCTGGACAGATGAAGCGATTCCTTGTGTTTTTGTTGTTAGGTGTGACCGCCCAAGCGGGGTTGGCGCAAGCACCTAGGCTTGAATTGCCCAAGCTGGAGGTGTCGGTCAACCGCGTCGATGTGGACGCCATGCACATGTATGAAGTGGACGCCACCGGCACGGTGGCGGCGCCACTGCCGAAGGTATGGCGCATCCTGACCGGCTATGAACGCATGGCCGAATTCGTGCCGGACATGGAGTCGTGCCGGGTCCTGTCACGCAACGGTAACGAAGTGATCCTCGAACAGTTCGGCGTCGCGCGCTTCCTGTTCATGTCCAAGGCCATCCACCTGATCGTGCGCGCCACCGAGCAGCCGATGTCGTCGATCGACATCACGCTGATTTCGGGCGACATGAAGCACTACGAATCGCATTGGGAATTGATCCCGGTCCCCGAGACCGGCGGCACCCGCATCGTCTACAGCGGCAAGATGATCCCGAACTTCTACGTGCCCGGCATCCTCGGTTCCAAGATGATACGCAGCGATATCCAGCGCATGATGAACGCGGTGCTGGCGCGGCTCGACCGCCGCGACGAGCCGCGCGTCGAAGCCGTGCCGGGCAAGTGAATCAGGCCAGGTAGGTATCGCGGTCGCGCAGCTCGGCGAAGTTTTCCAGGCTGCCGATCTTGATCAGCACCGGATTCAGACTCAGCTTGGCCTGCATCGCGCGCCAGGCGAATTGCCATTCCTGTTCCTGCGCTTCGGCCAGGGTCTTGGTGAAGGCCGCGCCCAGCGCCGCGCGGGCGCCGTACTCGACCGCGCCGTCGATGCCGGCCCAGCTGGGCAAGGTGCGCTGCACCGCGCGGTGCAGGCGCTCGCCGAATTCCTCGCTGTTGTGGATCACCAGGCAGCTGTCGGCGTTGAACAGCTCGAACAGCTTGCGGTCCCAGGCCTTGGAAAAGCTCAGCGTCAGGCAGCTGGAGGCGGGCGTCAGGATGAATTGGCCCTGGGTCAGCGCCAGTTCCAGGTCTTCGCGCACGCCGTAGCGGTGCAGGGTCGGAGGGCGTTGGTAGTCGTGCATGATGCTAGTCTTTACAGGTTATTTCAGCGGCCGCCGCACGTGTCGGTGCGAGCGCATCGCCGCCGAGGCGATGAAAATTTCACGCAGCAGGAAGCAGAAGCTGCCGATCAGGCACAGCATCGCCGCCACGAACATGCCGGCGATGTACTTGTCCAGCGAGAGATTGGTGATATCGCCCAGGAACAGCATCGCGATCACCAGGCAGATCAGCAGGCCGCAGGCGGTCGACAACGTGATCGCGGTGTTGATCAGGTGCGAGCGCCGGTACAGCACATCGAGCTCGTTCAGGTAGACATCGCTGTAGCCGATGTCGAGCCGGTCCTCCAGCACCCGCGAACGGTCGATGATGCGCGCCAGGCGGTTGGTCAGCACCAGCAGATTGGTGCACACGCCGGTCAGCAGGAACACCGGCGCGATCGCCAGTTGAATGATGTGGCCGATGTCGCCGATCTGAATGTTCATGAATGCGTATAAGCTGGGTTTAATGCCGGTCTCTCTGGGCTGATATTGCGGTGTAAGCCGTAGTGTAGCAGCCCGCGCCGCCGGCGGGCCGTTTTCCCGGCCGGGCGCAGGCGCGCGCTAGGCAAACGTGCGGCTGCGCTTGAAGCGTTCGGTGGCCGCCACCAGCGCCGCCGCGATGCCGCTTTCCATCGCGCCGTGGCCGGCGTCCGGGATCACGTGCATCACCGAACCGGGCCACGCCTGCTGCAGCCGCCATGCCGACACCGGCGGGCAGATCACGTCGTAGCGGCCCTGCACGATCACCGCCGGCAGGTGGGCGATGCGGCCGATGTCGCGGATCAGCTGGTCGTCGCCGAAGAAGCCGAGGTTGGCCATGTAGTGCGACTCGAGCCGGCCGACGCCGAGGTCCAGCGCGTCCGACGGCGGGTCCTCCGCCTGCGGCAGCAGGAACACGCGGCGGCCCTCGAAGCGGCTCCAGGCGCGCACCGCCGGCCAGTGCACCGCCGGATCGTCGCTCATGATGCGGCGGACGTAGGCTTGCAGCAGGTCGCCGCGCTCCGCCTCCGGGATCGGCGCGACGAACTCGGCGTGCACCTCCGGATGGAACCACCTGGCGCCGTCGAGGAACCAGTCGATTTCCGTTTGCGTGCAGAGGAAGATGCCGCGCAGGACGAAGCCGAGGCAGCGCTCGGGATGCGCCTGGCCGTAGGCCAGCGCCAGCGTCGACCCCCACGAGCCGCCGAACACCAGCCACTGCTCGATCTCGAACAACGCGCGCAAGCGCTCGATGTCCTCGACCAGCAGCTGCGTGGTGTTGTTGCGGCACTCGCCCAGCGGCGTCGACTTGCCGGCGCCGCGCTGGTCGAACAGGATCACGCGGTACTGCTCGGGATCGAAGAAGCGCCGGTGCGCCGGCGACAGGCCGGCGCCGGGGCCGCCGTGCAGGAACACCACCGGGATACCGTCCGGATTGCCGACTTCCTCCCAATAGATGGTGTGCAGGTCGTCGACCGCCAGCATGCCGTGCCGGGATGGCGCGATGGGCGGGAACAGCGGGGAGGATGGGTCGAACATGGCGGGCCTTGAAAACTTGAAGAGCAATAATGGATTGTACGAAAAAAAAGCCGGGATCGCGAACGATCCCGGCTTTGCGGTGCGCCAGCGCCGCGATTACGACATGTGCTGGCCGCCGTTGATGGCGATGTTGGAGCCGGTGACGAAGGCCGCCTCGTCCGACGCCAGGTAGGCCACCAGGCCCGCGACTTCTTCCGGCTTGCCCAGGCGCGCCATCGGAATTTGCGGAATGATCTTGGTGTCGAGCACTTCCTGAGGGATTTCGCGCACCATCTTGGTGCCGATGTAGCCCGGCGAGATGGTGTTGACGGTCACGCCCTTGCGCGCCACTTCCAGCGCCAGCGCCTTGGTGAAGCCGTGCATGCCGGCCTTGGCCGCCGAGTAGTTGGTCTGGCCGAAAGCGCCCTTCTGGCCGTTGACCGACGAGATGTTGATGATCCGGCCCCAGCCGCGCTCCACCATGCCGTCGCACACCGGCTTGGTCATATTGAACACGGAATCCAGGTTGGTGGCCATGACGGCGTCCCAGTTCGGCTTGTCCATCTTCTTGAAGGTCATGTCGCGCGTGATGCCGGCGTTGTTGACCAGCACATCGACCGGGCCAATCTCTTTTTCGATCGCGGCGATGCAGGCGGCGGCCGAATCGTAGTCCGACACGTCGCACGGATAGGCGCGGAAGTTGAAACCTTGGTCACGGGTAGTGGCCAACCATTGCTCGACCTTCGGATTGCCAGGGGAATACGTGGTGACTACGCAATAGCCCAGCGCCGACAGCTTGAAACACACCGCTTCGCCCAGACCACCCATACCACCGGTTACTAACGCAACTCTAGCCATTTTCGTCCCCTCTTTTAATGAACATTGAACTCATGCAACGGCGCCGGATCTGTGCCCGGCGCCGTACCAACCTTGCTTACGCGCGCTCGATCGCCAGCGCCACGCCCATGCCGCCGCCGATGCACAGCGAGGCCAGGCCTTTTTTCGCGTCGCGACGGATCATTTCGTGGATCAGCGTGACCAGGATGCGGGCGCCGGACGCGCCGATCGGGTGGCCGATGGCGATCGCGCCGCCATTGACGTTGATCTTGCTGGTATCCCAGCCCATTTCCTTGTTGACCGCCACCGCTTGCGCGGCGAAGGCTTCATTGACTTCCAGCAGGTCCAGGTCGTCCGGGGTCCAGCCGGCCTTCTTCAGGCACAGGCGGGTGGCCGAGACCGGGCCCATGCCCATGAAGGCGGGATCCAGGCCGGACGAGGCGTAGGCCTTGATCTTGGCCAGCACCGGCAGGCCCAGCTCCTTGGCCTGGGTGGCCGACATCATGATGACGGCGGCGGCGCCGTCGTTCAGGCCGGAGGCGTTGCCGGCGGTGACCGAGCCGTCCTTGGCAAAGGCCGGACGCAGGCCGGCCAGGCCTTCGATGGTCGAACCCGGCTTGATGTATTCATCGCTGTCGAACACGATGCTGCCCTTTTTCTGCACGATTTCCAGCGGCAGGATCTCATCCTTGAACTTGCCGGCTTTTTGCGCGGCCTCGGCCTTCAGCTGCGAATTCAGCGCGAATTCGTCCTGCTCGGTGCGCGAGATGTCGTATTTTTTCGCCACGTTTTCCGCCGTGGTGCCCATGTGGTACTGGTTGAACGCGTCCCACAGGCCGTCGACGATCATGCTATCGGTCATCTTGATGTCGCCCATGCGGAAGCCGTCGCGCGAACCGTTCATCACGTGCGGCGCGGCGCTCATGTTCTCCTGGCCGCCCGCGATGACGATTTGTGCGTCGCCGCATTTAATCGCCTGCGCCGCCAGGTGGGTGGCTTTCAAACCGCTACCGCAGACGTGGTTGATGGTGAAACCGGGTATGGTGTTCGGCAAGCCGGCCTTGATGACGGCCTGGCGCGCCGGGTTCTGGCCGACGCCGGCGGTCAGCACCTGGCCGAGGATGGCTTCGCTGATCAGGTTGGGATCGATGCCGGTCTTCGCCAGCAGGCCCTTGATGACATGCGCGCCCAGTTCGGACGCCGGGGTCTTGGCCAGGCTGCCGCCGAATTTACCCACACCGGTACGGCCAGCGGCCACGATAACTACATCATCCATGTGATTCTCCAATGCGCCGGACCGTGCCGGCTTAGTTTAGCAACAACGCGAACTTCGATGATACGCTTCCCGCCGCAAGGGCGTAGGAGGTTTCGATGGTGCGTCGCCGCGAGGAATCGCCGAGACTTGTCTAGCAGCATCCATGCCAGCGGTGAGCAACCGTCGGGGAGTCATCGTAAGCGCCGCTTCGGCGGCTTACTTTGATTTGCGTCAAGTCCCGTGAACGACATTTTGAAGAAACCATATCAATTTGTCACGGCAATAATTTGATACCGTCGAGGGTGGCGGCGCACTGCTCGCGTATCACGTTGACGAAGTCGAGCACGTAGGCTTTCTGCTTTTGCGCCTCGGGCACGGAGACGTACAGATCGCTCCACAGGCCATGGTCGCCGATCGGTTTGGCGATCACGTAGTCGTAGTCGACATAGTTCTTGATGCCCCAGTTCGGCAACGCGGCGATGCCGCGCCGGCTGGCCACCAGTTGCAGCACCGCCACCGTCAGCTCGGCGGTGCGGCGTTCGTAGCGGATGTTGGCCGGCTGGAGCACTTCGCGGATCAGGTCGATGCGGGTTTCCGGCACCGGGTAGGTGATCAGGGTCTCGCCTTCGAAATCGGCGGCCTGCAAGCGGCGTTGCGCCGCCAGCCGGTGCTTCTGCGCCATCACCACCAGGATTTCAAAGCGAAACAGCGGGAAGGTGGCGAACTCGGGGCCGTACGGCGAGCCGATCACCAGGTCGGCGTCGCCGCTGCGCAGCAGCTCGGCCGGCTCGCTGTGGAAGCCCGACACCAGGTCGATTTCCACCTCCGGCCAACGTTTGCGGAATTCATCCATGACCGGCATCAGCCAGTCGAAGCAGGTGTGGCACTCCAGCACCACGCGCAGCTGGCCGGTGTCGCCCTGGGTCAGGCGCGCCACTTCGCGCTCGGCGGTTTCGATTTCCGGCAGCAGCAGATCGGCCAGCTTGAGCAGCCGGGCGCCGGTGGCGGTGAAGCCGATCGGCACGGATTTTCGCTCAAAAAGCGGCCCGCCGTAGCGATCTTCCAGTAACTTGATTTGATGCGACAGGGCCGACTGGGTCAGGTTGAGCAGCTGCGCGGCGCGTACCAGACTGCCCGCCGAGCGCAGCGCGCTGAGGGTGCGGAGGTGGCGTATCTCTAGCATGGTCTATTAATATTTTTCATGTGAAGCCGCAAAATCTTTCGTTTTGATTATAGACCGGTTTGCCGCACACTTTATAGCACCAATATTAAATGCGGATGACACAGATCATGACCAATTCGAACAAAACCATACACAGCCACATCCTCGGCTTCCCCCGCATCGGCGCCGCGCGCGAACTGAAATTCGCGCTGGAGGCGAACTGGCGCGGCGAACTGCCGGACGCGCAACTGGAGGCGGTCGGCCGCGATTTGCGCGCCCGACATTGGGCGCTGCAACAAAATTCGGGCCTGGACTTCGTCACCGTCGGCGATTTCGCCTACTACGACCAAGTGGCCAACCATGTGCAGCTGCTGGGCTGCGAACCGGCGCGCTACGGCTTCACGCCGGAACAAACGCAGCTGAGCCGCTACTTCACCATGGCGCGCGGCGACAGCTCGGCCCGGCACGACCACGCCGATTGCGGCCACGACCATGCCAACGACGGCGGCCTGCACGCCTCGGCCGCACTGGAAATGACCAAGTGGTTCGACACCAACTACCACTACCTGGTGCCGGAATTCACGCCGGAGACCGAATTCTCGCTGGCCTGCGAACGCCTGTTCGACGAGGTGGCCGAGGCGCAGGCGCTGGGCCACGCGGTCAAGGCGGTGCTGATCGGTCCGTTGAGCTTCCTGTGGCTGGGCAAAGGCAAGGCGGCGGACGGCGGCGCCGACGGCTTCGACCGCCTCGCCCTGCTGGACAAGCTGCTGCCGGTCTACGGCCAGGTGCTGGACCGCCTGAAGGCGCAAGGCGTGCGGTGGGTGCAGGTCGACGAGCCCATCCTCGGCCTCGACCTGCCGGCGCCGTGGCGCAGCGCGTTCGAGAACACCTACTGGCAGTTGAACCAGGTCGGCGTGCCGCTGCTGCTGGCGACCTATTTCTCGCCGCTGGAGGAAAACCTGAGCCTGGCCTGCCGCCTGCCGGTGGCCGGGCTGCACGTCGACGGCGTGCGCGCCGCGCACGAGCTGACCAGCATCGCCGACTGGCTGCCGGTGCACAAGGTGCTGTCGGTCGGGATCGTCGACGGCCGCAACATCTGGCGCACCGACCTCGACGCGGCGCTGGCCGTGCTGGCGCCCATCGCCGACAAGCGCGCCGGCAAGCTGTGGCTGTCGGCCTCGTGCTCGCTGCTGCACGCGCCGTTCACCTTGGCCGCCGAGACCGCGCTGGACGGCGAGATCAAGTCCTGGCTGGCCTTCGCCACCGAGAAGCTGGACGAGCTGCATCTGCTGAAGCAGGCGTTGCGCGTGGACGCCGGCGCCGGGCTTGACGATGCCGCCGCCGCAGCGGCAACCGCAGCCGCGCTGGCGACGTCGCGCGCCGCCATCGCCGGCCGCCGCGCCAGCGCCCGCGTGCACCAGTCCGCCGTGCGCGAGCGCGTCGCCGCGCTGCCGGCCGACGCCGACCAGCGCCGCTCCGCCTTCCCGCAACGCCAGGCGCAACAGCGCGCGCGCTTCAAGCTGCCGGCCTTCCCGACCACCACCATCGGCTCCTTCCCGCAGACGCCGGCGATCCGCGCCGCGCGCGCCGGCTTCAAGCGCGGCGAGCTGGACGCGGCCGCCTATGAAATCAAGATGCGCGAAGAAATCGCCTACGCCGTGCGGCGCCAGGAGGAACTGGAACTGGACGTGCTGGTCCACGGCGAGGCCGAGCGCAACGACATGGTCGAATACTTCGGCGAGCAGCTGGACGGCTTCGTCTTCACGCAACTGGGCTGGGTGCAGTCGTACGGCTCGCGCTGCGTCAAGCCGCCGATCATCTTCGGAGACGTCAGCCGGCCGAAGCCGATGACGGTGGCGTGGACGGTGCACGCGCAAAGCCTGACCGCCAGGCCGATGAAGGGCATGCTGACCGGTCCGATCACGATCCTGCAATGGTCGTTCGTGCGCGACGACCAGCCGCGCGCGCTGACCGCGCTGCAGATCGCGCTGGCGATCCGCGACGAGGTGGCGGACCTGGAACAGGCCGGCATCGGCATCATCCAGATCGACGAGCCGGCGGTGCGCGAAGGCTTGCCGCTGCGCCGCAGCCGCTGGGACGCGTATCTGGATTGGGCCACGCGCGCGTTCCGCGTCTCGGCCAGCGCGGCGGCGGACGGCACGCAGATCCACACCCATATGTGCTACGCCGAGTTCAACGACATCCTGCCGCAGATCGCCGCCATGGACGCCGACGTCATCACCATCGAGACCAGCCGCTCGGACATGGAGCTGTTGAACGGCTTCGGCCAGTTCCGCTATCCGAACGAGATCGGGCCGGGCGTGTACGACATCCACTCGCCGCGCGTGCCGGGCAAGGAGGAGATGGTGCGGCTGCTGCGCAAGGCGGGCGCGGTGATCCCGCCGGCCAACCTGTGGGTCAATCCGGACTGCGGCCTGAAGACGCGCGGCTGGGCGGAAACCGACACCGCGCTGCGCAACATGGTGGCGGCCGCCAGGCAGCTGCGCGCCGAGCACGCGATCTACTAACCCCGGTAAGGCGGGGTCTGACCCCGTACGGGGTCAGACCCCAGGCTGCGTCGCCGTGCGGGGTGCGGCGCACCAAACGGAGCCAGCCCTCCCCTTCCGCCGTTTTTGACAGTAAAATGCACGGGCCTGCGCATGCGCGCGAGGTTAACCCTCTACTACTGTCGCCCATGTCCAAGAGCCTGTTTCAAAAGCCCATAGAAATCAAGATTTCCACCGTCGTCGCCGTCTCCGCCATCCTGTCCACGGCGGACCGCCTGGCCCTCGACGCCGCGCTGGCCGAAATGACCGGCGGCAGCGCCGACTTCTTCGACGACGACCTGACCGTGATCGACGTCGCCGCGCTGCCGGAAGGCTGCGGCCAGATCGACTGGGCCGGCATCATCGCCGTGCTGACCAAATACCGCCTGAAGCCGGTCGCCGTGCGCAACGCCGCGCCGGCGCTGCAGGCCGAGATCGCCGCCCACGGCCTGAGCCTGGAAACCGCGACCCGGCCGCGCGACGACGACGCCGCCCCGGCCAAACCCGCCAAGCCGGCCGCCGCCGCAGCGCCCGCGCCCGCCCCGACGCCGGCCGCCGCGCCCGCCGCCGACGGCTTCCCCGGCAACGCCGGCGTGATGATCATCGACACCCCGGTGCGCGCCGGCCAGCGCATCTACGCGCGCGGCTGCGACCTGATCGTCACCGCCGTGGTCAACAACGGCGCCGAAATCATCGCCGACGGCAGCATCCACGTCTACAGCACCCTGAACGGCCGCGCCCTGGCCGGCGCCTCCGGCAACGCCGAGGCGCGCATCTTCGCCCTGAGCATGGCGCCGGAACTGGTGTCGATCGCCGGCGTGTACCGTACTTTCGAAGACGGCTTTCCGCAGGAATTTGCGCGTTCTCCTGCGCAAATCCGCTTGGTGGGCGACCGAATCGATATACTATCTGTCAATTCTGCAACCCGCGCTTGAAAAACACTTCTCTGAAAAGGATTATTTGTGGCGAGAATTATTGTTGTTACGTCCGGTAAGGGCGGTGTCGGTAAGACCACTTCCAGCGCCAGCTTCTCCACCGGCCTGGCCATGCGCGGCCACAAGACCGCGGTGATCGACTTCGACGTCGGCCTGCGCAATCTCGATCTGATCATGGGCTGCGAACGCCGCGTGGTGTACGACCTGATCAATGTGATCAACAAGGAAGCGAGCCTGACCCAGGCGCTGATCAAGGACAAGCACTGCGACAACCTGTTCATCCTGCCGGCCTCGCAGACGCGCGACAAGGATGCGCTGTCCGAGGACGGCGTCGAAGTGGTGCTGCACGAGTTGATCAACATGGGCTTCGAATTCATCATCTGCGATTCGCCGGCCGGCATCGAGCACGGCGCGCTGATGGCGCTGACCTTCGCCGACGAAGCCATCATCGTCACCAACCCGGAAGTGTCGTCGGTGCGCGATTCGGACCGCATCCTCGGCATCATCCAGGCCAAGTCGCGCCGCGCCCAGACCGGCGGCGAGCCGGTCAAGGAACACCTGCTGATTACCCGCTATTCGCCGAAACGGGTCGAAGCGGACGAAATGCTGTCGTACGAAGATGTGCAGGAAATCCTGCGCATACCGCTGATCGGCATCATTCCGGAATCGGAATCGGTGCTGCACGCCTCGAACCAGGGCAACCCGGCGATCCACTTCAAGGGCACCGACGTCGCGGAAGCCTACGAGGACGTGGTCTCGCGCTTCCTCGGCCAGGAACTGCCGCTGCGCTTCACGACCTATGAAAAGCCGGGCCTGCTGCAGCGTATCTTTGGGAGCAAGTAACCATGGCACTGCTTTCTTTCCTGTTCCCGCCCAAACCGAAAACCGCGACCGCGGCCAAGGAGCGGCTGCAGATCATCATCGCGCGCGAGCGCAACGGCCGCAGCGGCCCGGACTTCCTGCCGGCGCTGCACAAGGAGCTGATCGAGGTGATTTCGAAGTACACCAAGGTCAACGCCGACGACATCAAGATCTCGCTGGACCGCCAGGGCAACCTGGAAGTGCTCGACGTCAACGTGGTGCTGCCGGACGCGTAAGGCTCACGCCGGCCGGTGCACGCCGGCCGTGATGAGTTCCTGCGCCACCCTGGCGCAGGCTTCGACGTGCTGGTAGCCGATCTTGCGGAACGCCATGAAGCCGATCCCGGCCGACGCCAGCTGCCCGGCCAGCGGCACCAGCTTGCCGGCCTGGCGTGCCACCGTCTTGAAGCCGGTGCGACGCAACACCTGCATCACCACCTCGCGCGTCACCAGTTTCCCCACCAGCATGCCGCCGACGCCCAGCGCCGCCTCGTAGGCGATCAGCCGGAAGCGCGGTTGCAGCCGCTCGATCTGCCGCTCCGACAGGCCGAACTCCTGGTTGATGTCGTCGATCAGCAGCGCGAACAGGCGCAGGTCCGACACCACGTCCAGTCCGGGGATCGGCACCGCCGCCACCCCGGCCGACACCATCGCGCGGCGCCGCACCAGCCGCCGGCATCGCTCGCGCACGGCGTCGATGTCGCGCGCCGAAGCCGGCACCAGCGTCCAATTTGTGTCTTTTTCGCGTCTCATGGCGGCTCCCGGCGTCAACGATACGTTCTTGCCATTTTTCAACTTCGGCATTGAATTCGGCGTTTTTCCAGTGTACCGTGTAATCAATAAACCGGCGCGCACGGTGAATTACGGCATTATCAGAGGATCAAGATTAGTGTCTAGAAAAAAATAATTGGCCATTTTGTTAATTAATTTGTAAATCTCTGTTATATTTGAAGTTACTTCTCCTTAACATTTTCCAACGGGCAGTAGTATGAGAATCGCCATACTTGACAATGACCGCAGCCAAGCCGACTTGATCTGCCAGGTGTTGACGTCGGCCGGCCATGTTTGCCACAGCTTCCAGACCGCCAAGGACTTGCTGGCGCAGCTGCGCAAGGACAGCTACGACATGCTGGTGCTCGACTGGCAGGTGGTCGACCTCGGCGCCGCCGAAGTGCTGCGCCGCGCCCGTGAAAAGCTGCCCGACAACGCCCCGGTGTTGTTCCTGACCACCAGTTCCGGCGAGGACGATATCGTCGCCGGCCTGGGCGCCGGCGCCGACGATTACATGATCAAGCCGCTGCGCCGCAGTGAAATGGTGGCCCGCGTGCAGGCCTTGCTGCGGCGCGCCTACCCGGCGCAGAACGGCGCCGAACAATTGCAATTCGGTCAATATGTGTTCGAGACGCGGCCCGGCCGCCTGCTGATGGACGGCGCGGTGTTGGATGTGACCCACAAAGAGTTCTACCTCGCACTGTTATTTTTCCGCAACATCGGCCGGCCGCTGTCGCGCGCCTATATCCATGAAGCGGTGTGGATCCGCGAGACCGCCGTGCCGTCGCGGACCATGGACACCCACGTCTCGCGCGTGCGGAATAAATTGCAATTAAAACCAGAAAACGGCTTCCGCCTGGTACCGGTGTACAGTTACGGCTACCGGCTGGAAAAACTCGGCGCCTGACCCCGCGCCGGGCCCGCACCGCTTGCTATATCATTGGGCAGTCCACACGGCAACACTCTGAGACACGGGGTATAATGTCGGCTAATTCACCGCCCGGACCCGAAATGCAGCTGCTTGCCGTCGGCCTCAACCATAACACCGCACCGGTCTCGCTACGCGAGCAGCTGGCGTTCGCCCCTGAGCAACTGGGGCAGGCGGTGGTGGCGGCGCGGTCATGGTTCGAGCGCATCGACCATCGCGGCTCGGACGAAGCGGCGATCCTGTCGACCTGCAACCGCACCGAACTCTACGCGGCCAGCCAGGTGCCCGACCCGCTCGACGCCGGCGCCCACTTCCTTGCCGATTTCCATCAGCTGAATTACGCCGAGCTGCGCCCGCACCTGTACCTGCTGCCGCAGCACGAAGCGGTGCGCCACACTTTCCGCGTCGCCTCCGGGCTCGATTCGATGGTGCTGGGCGAGACCCAGATCCTGGGCCAGATCAAGGACGCGATCCGCACCGCCGACGAAGCCGGCGGCCTGGGCACCTATCTGCACCAGCTGTTCCAGCGCTCGTTCTCGGTGGCCAAGGAAGTGCGCAGCACCACCGAGATCGGCGCCCACAGCGTCTCGATGGCGGCCGCCGCCGTGCGCCTGTCGCAGCGCATCTTCGACAAGATCTCCGAGCAGAACGTGCTGTTCATCGGCGCCGGCGAGATGATCGAATTGTGCGCCACCCACTTCGCGGCGCAGAATCCGAAATCGGTCACCATCGCCAACCGCACGCTGGAACGCGGCGAGATCCTGGCGCACCGCTACGGCGGCCGCGCCATCCGCCTGGCCGACCTGCAGGACAAGCTGCACCAGTACGACATCGTGATCTCCTGCACCGCCTCGTCGCTGCCGCTGATCGGCCTGGGCATGGTGGAGCGCGCGATCAAGGCGCGCCGCCACAAGCCGATGTTCATGGTCGACCTGGCCGTGCCGCGCGATATCGAACCCGAAGTGGCGCGCCTGAACGACGCCTTCCTGTACACCGTCGACGATCTCGGCAAGGTGGTGCAGACCGGCCTGGAAAACCGCCAGGCCGCCGTGGCGCAGGCCGAGGCCATCATCGAGACCCGGGTCCAGTCCTTCATGCACTGGATCGACGACCGCGCCGTGGTGCCGGTGATCCAGAGCCTGCACGAAAACGGCGAAGCGCTGCGCCAGCTGGAGCTGGACCGCGCACGCAAGATGCTGGCGCGCGGCGACGACGTCGACGCGGTGCTGGAGGCGCTGTCCAAGGGCTTGACCGCGAAGTTCATGCACGGCCCGCAGCAGGCGCTGCACCGGGCGCAGGGCGAAGAACGCGCCCACCTGGCCGAGCTGCTGCCGCAGCTGTTCCGCGGCCGCCGTTAGCGGCACCTCCGCCGTTCCGATGCCGCCCTCCGCGCGGCGCTTGTCACACCTCTCAAAGAATACGCTATGAAACCATCCATGCTGGCCAAACTCGACCAATTGGCGAACCGCCTGGTCGAACTCGATGAATTGCTGATGTCCGAAGGCGCGACCAGCAATATGGACGCCTACCGCAAGATGACCCGCGAGCACGCCGAACTCGGTCCGCTGGTGGCGCTGTACAAGTCCTACCAGGACGCGCTGGGCGACCTGGACGCGGCGCAGCAGATGCTGGCCGATCCGGAGATGAAGGACTTCGCCCAGGACGAGATCGAGGCGGCCAAGACGCGCCTGGCGGAACTGGAAATCGAACTGCAGAAGATGCTGCTGCCGAAGGATGCCAACGACGAGCGCAACATCTTCCTGGAAATCCGCGCCGGCACCGGCGGCGACGAATCGGCTTTATTCGCGGGCGACCTGCTGCGCATGTACACCCGCTTCGCCGAGCGCAATCGCTGGCAGGTGGAGGTGGTGTCGGAATCGGCGTCGGACCTGGGCGGCTACCGCGAGGTGATCGTGCGCCTGATCGGCAACAGCGTGTACTCGAAGCTGAAGTTCGAATCCGGCGGCCACCGCGTGCAGCGCGTGCCGGCCACCGAGACCCAGGGCCGCATCCACACCTCGGCCTGCACGGTGGCGGTGATGCCGGAGGCGGACGAGGTCGAGGACGTCAACATCAATCCGGCCGAGCTGCGCATCGACACCTACCGCGCCTCCGGCGCCGGCGGCCAGCACATCAACAAGACCGATTCCGCCGTCCGCATCACCCACCTGCCGACCGGCATCGTGGTCGAGTGCCAGGACGACCGCTCGCAGCACAAGAACAAGGCGCAGGCGATGAAGGTGCTGGCGGCGCGCATCAAGGACGTGCAGCTGCGCGAGCAGCAGTCGAAGGAGGCGGCCACGCGCAAGAGCCTGATCGGTTCGGGCGACCGCAGCGAACGCATCCGCACCTACAACTTCCCGCAGGGCCGCATGACCGACCACCGCATCAACCTGACCTTGTACAAGCTGGACTTCATCATGGACGGCGACCTGACCGAGCTGACCAACGCGCTGGCGGCCGAGCACCAGGCCGAGTTGCTGGCGGCGCTGGGCGATTAAGAGCGCTCTAAGGTTGCAATGACAACTTTGTGCGAAAATTGCCCGCTACCGCCATCTCGCTCCCCGCACCTGAACGGATCACCATGATACATACACGCTCCCTGCTGTTGTCCATCGCCATCGCCAGCTTCGGCCTGATCGGCGTCGCCCTGTATTTGCAGCACGGGCTGGACATGCTGCCTTGCCCGCTGTGCGTGATCCAGCGCTACCTGTTCATCGCCATCGGCGTATGCGCGCTGATCGGCGCCTACGGCAAGCCGAAGGTCGGCGCGGGCCTCGGCCTGCTGGCCGCGCTGGGCGGCCTGTTCACCGCCGGCAAGCACCTGTACATCCTGGCCCATCCGGGCCTGTCGTGCGGCATCGATCCGGTGGAAACCTTCCTCAACAAGATCCCGACCGCGACCTACCTGCCGTTCCTGTTCCAGGCCGACGGCCTGTGCGAGGACGCGCTGGCGCCGTGGTTCGGCCTGTCGATTCCGCAGTGGTCGTTCCTGTGGTTCGGCCTGTTCACGCTGTCGCTGGGCTGGTTGCTGATCCGCCGCACGCGCCGATGATCGCCGACGCCGACGCCATCACGGCGGGCGTCAGCATCGGCGCCCTGCAGGTGCAGTCGCTGCTCGATCCGCTGGACAACCGCGTGCTGCTGTGCCACGCGCTGGCGCTGTCGCGCGTCGGCCTGATCACGCAGTCGGAACGCGTGCTGGACGACGACGAGGCGCAGCGCTTCGCGGCGCTGGTGCGGCGCCGCATCGCCGGCGAACCGGTCGCCTACATCGTCGGCCGGCGCGAATTTTTCGGCCTGCCGTTCGAGGTCGACGGCGCGGTGCTGATTCCGCGTCCCGACACCGAGCTGCTGGTGGAGCTGACGCTGGAACGCCTGCCGCCGCAAGGCCGGGTGCTCGACATGGGCACCGGCAGCGGCGCCATCGCGGTGGCGCTGGCGCACACGCGGCGCGACGCCGACGTCACCGCGCTCGATGTCAGCCCGGAGGCGCTGGCGGTGGCAAAGCGCAACGCGGCCAACAACGGGGCGCGCGTCGATTTCCTGCACAGCGACTGGTATGCGGCGCTGGAAGCCGGCGGCGTGGCGCGGTTCGACGTCATCGCTTCCAATCCGCCGTATATCGCCAGCGGCGACCGGCATTTGTCCGAGGGCGATCTGCGTTTCGAGCCGGTCGAGGCGTTGACCGATCATGCCGACGGCCTGTCGGCGCTGCGCACCATCGTCGCCGGCGCGCCGCCCCATTTGCGGCCGCAGGGCTGGCTGTTGATGGAGCACGGCTACGATCAGTCGGCCGCCGTGCGCGCGCTGCTGGCCGATGCCGGCTATGCCGAGGTGCAAAGCTGGTGCGATCTGGCGGGCATCGAGCGGGTCAGCGGCGGACGCCTGGCGCGCTGACCGCCAGCAGGCGGCGCAGCGCGTTCAGCAGCACCTCCGGCGGCGCGGGCTTGTACAGCACGCAGGCGAAGTCCTGCGGCCGCTGCGGCGGCAGCATCGCGTGCAGCAGCACCGGCGGCCCATCCTCGTGCGCTACTTCATTCCATACGTTTTCATTCGCGCACAGCACCAGCGCCGGGCGGCCCGCGCCGGCTTCGCTCAGCACGTCGAACGCGGCGCTCTCCAGTATTTCCAGCAGGTAGTCGTGCATCGGGCCGTGCGGTTCCAGCAGCAGCACCGTGCGGCCGTCGCCAAAGGGTTCGGGCGGATCGAAGCGCGGCGCCGGCGGCATCGCGTCGTGTTCCTGCGCCAGCGGGACCGTGATCTGGAAGCGCAGGCTGTCGCCGGCTTGCTGCAAGCGGCCGTCCATCGCGCGCACCAGATGCGCGGCCAGCATCAGGCCGGGATCGATGGCGTCGCCGGCCAGCGAGGCGGCGACGTCGCGCCATGCGTCGTTGTCGTCGTTGTCGTTGTCGTCGTTGTTGTCGTTGTCGTCGTGGGTGGCGGCGCAGGTGCCGGTGCCGAAGCGCAGCGTCACCGCGCCGGGGACCGCTGTCACGCGCAGCGCCAAAGGGCGCACGCTGGCCGCCGCAGGCATGGCGTCGGCCATGCGCACGGCGTGCTGGTGCAGTTTGCGCAGCGTGTGCGCCAGCAGGCGCGCATCGAGCACCGCCAGCGCCGGCAAGGCCTGCAGCGCCGCGTCGTCGTGCGCGGTGTGCCGCAGCAGCGCGTGCAGGTAGGCCGGCGCCGGGGTCAGCTCGGGCGGCTGCAATTCATAGCGGGCGCAATCCTGCAAATCGGCCAGCCATTCCAGCTGGCGTCGCGCGGCGCTTTCGATGGCGCGCGGATCGGGCGCCGACCCGGCGGCTTGGGTGGCGATGCGCGCCAGCGGCGCGCGCAGGTCGTGATTCAACAAGGCCAGCAGGCGGGCGCGGACACGTGCGGCGTCGTCCGCCGCACCGCTCATGAAATGCCGCTGACCTGCCGCGCCGCCAGGCGATAGGCGGTCGGCGTGGCGTCGACGTGTTCGCGGAAGGCGGTGGCGAAGTTGGCCGCGCTGCTGAAGCCGGTCTTCTCGGCGACCTGCTGCACGCTCATGTCGGTGTCGGCCAGCAGCTGGCGCCCGCGCGCGATGCGCGCCTCGCCGAGATAGGCGAACACCGTCATGCCGGCGTGCTGGCGAAACGCCTGCGACAAGCGCTTTTCATGGGTGCCCAGCGCGCGCGCGATGCCGGCCAGCGTCAGCGACGCCGACAGGTTGTCGTCGATCAGCCGCATCGCGGCGGTGGCCAGCACTTCGTCCGGATGCGGCGCGACCCGGGACGGCGCCGCGTCCGGCGCCACCGGCGCCGCCGAGGCGGAGGACGATGCCGCCGCCGGGCGCCGCATGTTGGCCAGCTCCAGGTGGATGCGCACCCTGGCGAAGACTTCGGCCGGGTGGTAGGGCTTGGCGACGAAGTCGACGCCCCCCATCGCCAGCCCGGCCACCCGCTCGTCCGGCTCGTCCAGCGCGCTGAGGAAGATCACGGGTATCGCCTGGGTGATCGGATTGGCCTTGAGCAGGCGGCAGGCGGCGAAACCGTCCAGCCCCGGCATGCGGACATCGAGCAGGATCAGGTCGGGCCGCATCGCCAGCGCGCTCTGGTAGCCGGCGTTGCCGTCGCAGGCGCTATAGACGTGATACTGCTGCCGGCGCAGCAGATCCGTCAAAAAGCGCAACTCCTCCCGCTCGTCGTCGACGATCAGGATGGTGGGCCGCACTTGCTCGGTGGTGGAGAAGGCTAAGATGACGCACTCCCGGTAGGCATACGCGCCGATTATGCATCTGTTCTCTACCGCACTGTACGTCCCCGCTCACAGCAAAACCATTTTCACCTCGCGCAGAATGGCATCCTACAAGCTGCCGATCAAATTCAAGCCGCTGGTGCCGAATTGGGTGCCTACCAAGGTGGCATCCACCGCCAGCAGCGCCACCAGGTCGGCGCGGCTATGGCTGTCCAGGTACACGTCCCACTGCGCCAGCGCGGTGGCGCCGGCGTCGTGCTGGGTCGCGTTCTGGTACAGCAGGTTGACGAAGGCCGCGTCGTCCATCGCGCCGTAGCGCTGGCTGAACTCCGCCGATTCGATGAAGCCGCGCGCCAGGTCGCTGCCGTGCGCGCCGCTGTCGACCCAGTGCCCGAAGCCGGAAAAGTCGCCGGCGCGGTCCAGCGTCAGCTGGTACAGCATGCCGATTTCCTGCAGCGTGGCCTTGCCGGCCTGGGTGAAGCCCAGGTCCAGCGTCGCGCCGTTGAATTCGCCGCGCTCGATCAGGCGCACGGTATCGCGGGCGCCGTCCGGCTCGACGATCATCACATCGCCGGCGGCGCTCAAGCTCATGCTGTAGCCGGAAGCCGCGCCGGCGTAGACCACGGTGTCGACGCCGTCGCCGCCGACCAGCAGGTCGGAGCCGGCGCCGCCGTCGAGACGGTCGTCGCCGGAGTTGGCGATCCAGCCCTGCTCCTGCGTCAGCAGCTCGCCGCCCAGCGTCACGCCGTCGGCGGTGACCCACAGCGCCTTGTGCTCGGCGCTCAGCGCGATGTCGGCGAACACGCCGGCGCGCGTGGTCAGGTCGCCCGGCGCGGCGGCGTCCAGCTTGGCCACCCAGTTCGCCGATTCGGCAGCGGTGGCGGCCCTGCCGACGCTGTTCTGCAGCAGCGCGGCGACGTAGTCCTGATTCGACAAGGTCATCAGGCCGGCGCGCGCCTCCGGCGCCACCAGGAAGCCTTCGGCCAGCTGCTGCACCGTCATGTCCTTGGTGCTCCAGAAGCTCAAGCCCACCAGGTCCGGCGCGCGCTGGAAGGCCGCGTGGTACAGCAGCGACAGATCCTGCAGATGGGTGGCGCCGGCGGCGCTGAAGCCCAGTTGCGCGACGTCGTGGTTCAGCTCCGCCGCCTGCAGCGCCTCCATCGCGCCGGCGCCGGTCAGCGCCATCTGGTGCTGGCCCACCACCTTGCCGTCCTTCAGATAGAACTGCCACTGGCCGCTGTCGCTGCGGCCGCCCTGCAGCACGTCGCCGCCGGCGCCGCCGGCCAGCACATCGTTGCCGCGGCCGGCGAACAGGATGTCGTTGCCGTTGCCGCCGTCCAGATGGTCGTTGCCGGCGGCGCTGCCCAGCACATCGTCGCCGTCGTTGCCGAACAGCGTGTCGTCGTCGCTGCCGGTGGTCAGCACGATGTGCTGCGCCGCGCCGTCGCCGATGATGAAGTTCTTGCCGGCGCCGCCGCTCACCGTGGCGGTGCCGATGATCGCGGCGAAATCGATGTGATCCATCTGCAGCCCGATGCCGGGCGGCAGCAGGCGGGCGTCGACCACCAGTTCGATCGAAGTCGCGCCGGGCGCGAGATCGCCCTGGCGCGGGCCGCCGGACGGCGCCAGCGCGTCGCCGTTGACCAGGATGGTGGCGCCGTCGGCGACGCCGGCGGCGTTCAGCGTCAGCGTGGCGTGCTGCTGCTGCACCGCCGCGTCCAGGCCGGCCAGATACTGGCGCGCCTGCGATTCCATCATCGCCTGCGTCGCCTGCCCGGCGGCCGTGTGGTCGTCGATGCGGCCGATCAGGTCGGTCAGCGCCATGCCGCCGCTCAGCAGCGAGGCCGGGCCGCTGGCCTCGAAGCCCACGCCCACCGGCAGGCTGACGGTCAGCGTGGTGCCCACGCCCTGCGCGTTGGGCGCGATGCCGATCGGGATGTCGGCCAGCGTGGCGTGTTCGGTGCTGGTGTCCTCCGGCCGGGTGCTGGTGACCACCGGCACCGAGAAGGCGCGCGTGGCCAGGCCGGTGCGCGCGTCGATGCCGTCCAGCGTGCGGATCTGCACCCCGTCCACCAGGGTCGGCGTGCCGGCCTGCGGCGGCGTGGTGTTGACCGCCAACACCAGCGGCGTGGCGGCCACGTTGGCGTTGCCGGCGGCATCCGAGAACAGATGGCCCGCCACGCTGACCGACACCGGGACGGTGCTGTCGGCGGCCGGCGTCAGCGTCACGGTGTAGCTGGTGCCGCTGCCGCTGAAGTTGCTCAGCGTGCCGCCGCTGACGATGACGTCGGCCAGCGTCAGCACGCCGGCGTCGCTCAGCGTCAGCGTCAGCACCGCGCTCTGGCCGGCGCTCAGCGCGGCGTTGCTGCTGCTGATGGTCACCGTCGGCGCCTGGGTGTCGACCACGAACGGCGTCGCGCTGGCGGTGCTGGCGTTGCCGGCGGCGTCGGCCACCCGCACCAGCAGCGTGCCGCTGCCGGCCAGCGTCACGCCGGCCAGCGTCCAGCTGGTGCCGCTGACGCTGGCCGTGGCCCAGCTGGCGCCGTTGTTCAGCGAAACCTGCACCACATCGCCGGCGGCCAGCGGCGCGCTCAGCGTGCCGCTCACGTCCTGCGACGGGTTGTTGGTGATCAGGTCGCCGGAGGTGCCGCTGTCGTTCAGCAGCTGGACGCCGCCGGCGGTGGCGGTCGGCGCCACGGTGTCGATCTGCAGCGACGGGATGGTGCCGGCGCTGCCGTTGTTGCCGGCGGCGTCGGCGTAGCCGCCGGTGACGCTGATGGTGGCGCTGCCGCTGGCGACGCCCGAGGTCGGCGTGAAGGTCGCGGTGTACACCAGCGGGTTGGCGCTGGCGGTGATCGGTCCCAGCGTGCCGCCGGCGACGACGACGTCGCCGGCGCCGAAGCCGGTCGGCGCTTCGCTGAAGGTGAAGCTGATGATGGCCGGGGTGACGCCGTTGGCGGTCGCCATATTGCTGCTGATGATGACCGTCGGCACCGACTGGTCGAAGGCGTAGGCGGTGGCGGTGTCGGCGCTGTGGTTGCCGGCGGCGTCGAGCACGCGCACCCGCAGCACGCCGCTGCCGCTCAGCGTGTGGCCCAGCGACCAGCTGCTGGCGCCGACCGAGGTCACCGCCTGGATCCAGTTGGCGCCGTCGTCGAACGAGACCATCACCGTGTCGCCGGCGGCCATCGGCGCCGACAGCGTGCCGCTGACGATTTGCGCCGCCGTCGAGGTCACCAGGTCGGTGCCGCTGCTGCCGGTGTCGGCGGAGAACGACGGCGTGCCGCTGACGGCGGCCGGCGCTAGCGTGTCGATGGCGACCGACGGCGAGCCGCCGGCGCCGCCGCTGTTGCCGGCCGCGTCGCCGTAGACGTTGGCCGCGACGCTGATCACGGCGGCGCCGGCGGCCAGGCCGGCGGTCGGCGTGAACACGGCGGTGTACACCAGCGGATTGGCGCTGACGGTGAAGCCGCTCAGCGTGCCGCCGCCGACCGTGACGTCGCCGACCGCGAAGCCCAGCGGCGCCTCGCTGAAGGTGAAGCTGATCAGCGCCGTGTCGCCGGCCTTCAGCGCCGCGCTGCTGCTGGTGATGACCAGCGTCGGCGGCTGGGCGTCGATGCTGATGGCGGGACCGCTGGCGCCGACGCCGAGGTTGCCGGCGGCGTCGGTGTAGGCGCCGGCCGGCAACAGCACGCCGGCGGCGCCGCTGTAGCCCGGCGTCGGCGTGAACACGGCGGTGTAGACGCGCGGATTGGCGCTGGCGGCGAAGCCGCTGAGCGTGCCGCCGGCCAGCACCAGGTCGGTGTCGACGAAGCCCTGCGGCGCCTCGCTGAAGGTGAAGGTCAGCGTGGCGCTGTCGCCGGCCTTCAGCGTCGCGGCGCTGGAGGTGATGGCGACGCCCGGCGCCAGGGTATCGAGCACGAACGCCAGCGTGGTGGCCGCGCCGTGGTTGTTGGCGGCGTCGGTGACGCGCACCTGCAGCGTGCCGCTGCCGCTCAGCAGCATCGGCGCCAGCGACCAGCCGTTGGCGCCGGGGGCGCTGACCGCGCTGGTCCAGCTGACGCCGTTGTCGAACGAGACCTCGACGATCTCGCCGGCGGCCAGGTTGGCGTTGACCGTGCCGGAAATGGTTTGCAGCGGGTTGTTGGTCAGCAGGTCGGTCGGGCTGGCGCCGGTGTCGGCGGAGAACACCACCGTGGCGCCGCCGGTGGTCGGCGCCAGCGTGCTGAAGGCGATCGGCGCGACCGCCGCCGCCAGGCCGGCGTTACCGGCCGCGTCGAGGTAGCTGCCGCCGCCGACGGTGATGCTGGCGCTGCCGCCGGCCACGCCGGGGGTCGGCGTGAACAGCGCGGTGTAGACCAGCGGATTGGCGGTCAGGCCGAAGCCGCTGAGGGTGCCGCCGGTGACGGCGACGTCGGCGCCGGTGAAGCCCAGCGGCGCTTCGCTGAACGTGAAGGTGATGGTGGCCAGCTCGCCGATCTTCAGGTTGGCCGCGCTGCTGGTGATCAGCAGCGCCGGCGGCGCGGTGTCGACCGCGATCAGCGGCGACGCCACGGCGGCGCCGGCGTTGCCCGCCACATCGGTGTACAGGCCGGCCGCCAGCGTGACGCCGGCCAGGGCGCCGCCCAGGCCCGCGTTGGGCGTGAACAGCGCGGTGTAGACGCGCGGATCGGCGCCGACGGCGAAGCCGCTCAGCGTGCCGTTGAGCGGCACCAGGTCGGCCTGGGTGAAGCCGCTCGGCGCTTCGCTGAAGGTGAAGGTCAGCGTGGCCGCCTCGCCGGCCTTGACGGCGGCGGCGCTGCTGGTGACGGTCATGGTCGGCGCCACCAGGTCCAGCACGTAGCCGGCGCTGAAGGCGGCGCCAGTGTTGCCGGCGGCGTCGGCGACCCGCACCTGCAGCGTGCCGCTGCCGGACAGCAGTTGCGGCGACAGCGCCCACAGGTTGCTGCCGGCCGAGGCCAGCGCCGGCAGCCAGTGCGCGCCGTTGTCGAGCGAGACCTGCACCTGCTCGCCGGCGGCCAGCGGCGCCGACAGCGTGCCGCTGATCACCTGCGACAAGGCGTTGGTCACCAGGTCGCTGCCGCTGGCGCCGTTGTCGGCCGAGAACGCGACGGTGGCGCCGGTGGTGGCCGGCGCCAGCGTATCGATGGCGATGGCGCCGCTGCTGGCGACGGCGCCGGGGTTGCCGGCCAGGTCGGTGTACAGGCCGGCGGCGACGCTGATCGTGGTGCTGGCGCTTGCGGTGCCGGCGGTCGGGGTGAAGGTGGCGGTGTACACCAGCGGATCGGCGCTGGCGGCGAGGCCGCTCAGGGTGCCGTTGGCGGCGCTGATGTCGGCCAGCGAGAAGCCCAGCGGCGCGTCGCTGAAGGTGAAGGTGATGGTGGCGGTCTCGCCGATCTTCAGCGCGCTGGCGCTGGAGACGATGCTCAGGCTCGGCGCCAGCGTGTCGACGCTGATCGACGGCGTGGCGCCGCCGCTGCCGGTATTGCCGGCGGCGTCCGCATACAGGTTGTTGCCCAGCGTGACCGAGGCGGCGCCGGTGTAGCCGGGCGTCGGCGTCAGCAGCACCGTGTACACCAGCGGGTTGGCGGTGGCGGTGAAGCCGCTCAGCGTGCCGCCGCTGGCGATCAGGTCGCCCAGCGCGAAGCCGGCCGGCGCCTCGCTGAAGGTGAAGCTGATGGTGGCCGACTGGCCGGTGCGCAGGCTGGCCAGGTCGCTGCCGACCGTGACCGTCGGCGCGGTGGTGTCGAGCACGTAGGCGTGGCTGCTGACGGCGCCATGGTTGCCGGCGGCGTCGCTGACGCGCACCTGCAGCGTGCCGGAGCCGCTCAGCGTCTGGCCGGTCAGCGACCAGCCGTTGCCGGCGCCGGTGGCGGCGATCCAGTCGACGCCGTTGTTCAGCGACACCTCGACCACGTCGCCGGCGGCCAGCACGCCGCCGCTCAGCGTGCCGCCGATGGTTTGCGCGGCGGTGCGGGTGATCAGGTCGGTGTTGCTGCTGCCGGTATCGGCCGAGAACAGCACGCTGCCGCCGACCAGCGCCGGCGCCAGCGTGTCGACGCTGATGCTTGGCGGCGCGCCGGCCAGGCCGCCGTTGCCGGCCAGGTCGGCATAGGCGCCGGCGGCCACGCTGATCACCGCGTTGCCGGCGGCGACGTTGGCGGCCGGCGTGAACACGGCGGTGTAGACCAGCGGGTTGGCGGTTTGCGTCAGGCCGCTCAAGGCGCCGTTGCTGACAGCGATGTCGCCCAGGCTGAACACCGCCGGCGCTTCGCTGAAGCTGAAGGTGATCAGCGCGGTGCCGGCGCCGTTGAGCGCGGCCGCGCTGCTGGCGATGGTCAGCGTCGGCGCCACCGTGTCGATGTGGATCGGCGCCATGCTGCCGCCGACGCCGGCGTTCAGCTGGGCGTCGGTGAACAGGCCGGAGGCGACGCTGATGGCGGCGTTGCCGGCGGCCAGGCCGGCGCTCGGCGTGAACACCGCGCTGTAGACCAGCGGGTCGGCGGTGGCGGCCAGGCCGCTCAGCGTGCCGCCGCTGACGACGATGTCGTCCGCCGCGAAGCCCACCGGCGCGGCGCTGAACTTGAAGCTGATGGTGGCGGTCTCGCCGGCCTTGAGCGCGCTGCTGCTGCTGCTGATCGCCAGGCCCGGCGCCACCGTCGCGTAGCTCAGCGGCGTCACGGCGGCGGCCAGGCCGGCGTTGCCGGCCAGGTCGGCGTAGGCGCCGGCCGCCACCGCGATGGTGCCGACGCCGGCCGCCTGTCCGGCCTGCGGCGTGAAGACGGCGGTGTACACCAGCGGATTGGCGGTGGCGGTGAAGCCGCTCAGGGCGCCGCCGCCGACCGTGATGTCGGTGGCGTCGAAGCCGACCGGCGCTTCGCTGAAGGTGAAGGTGATCAGCGGCGCGTCGGCGCTGTTCAGCACCGCCTTGCTGCTGGCGATGCTCAGCGTCGGCGCGGCCTGGTCCAGCGTGTAGCCGGCGCCGTAGGCGGCGCCGTGGTTGCCGGCGGCGTCGCTGACGCGCACCTGCACCTGCTGGCCGGCGCCGGACGCCAGCGTCTGACCCGCCAGCGACCAGGCGTTGCCGCCGGTGGCGGCGCTGGCGGCGATCCAGCTGGCGCCGTTGTTGAGCGAGACTTCGACCACCTCGCCGGCCTGCAGATTGGCGCTGACGGTGCCGCTCAGGTTTTGCGCCGCGACGTTGGTGACCAGGTCGCCGGCGCTGCCGCTGTCGCTGGAAAACACCACCGAGGCGCCGCTGGTGGCGGGCGCCTGGGTGTCGATCGCGATCGCCGGCAGCGTGGCGCCGGCGCCGGCATTGCCGGCCAGGTCGGTGTAGCCGCCGGCCGTGATCGAGACCACGCCGCTGCCGCCGTCGACCCCGGCGGTCGGGGTGAAGACGGCGGTGTACACCAGCGGATTGGCGCTGGCGGCAAAGCCGCTCAGCGTGCCGCCGTTGACGCTCAGGTCGGCCACCGAGAAGCCCACCGGCGCTTCGCTGAAGGTGAAGCTGATGGTGGCGGTCTCGCCGGCCTTGAGCGCGGCGGCGCTGCTGGTGACCACCGCCGTCGGCGCCTGCGTGTCCAGCACATAGCCGACCGCATACGCGGCGCCGTGGTTGCCGGCGGCGTCGCTGACGCGCACCTGCAGCACATTGCTGGCGCTCAGCGTCTGCCCGGCCAGGGTCCAGCTGTTGCCGGCGCCGACGCTGGCGCTGCTCCAGCTGGCGCCGTTGTTCAGCGAGACCTCGACGATCTCGCCGGCGCCGAGCGCGCTGGCCAGCGTGCCGCTGATGGTCTGCGCCGCGACATTGGTCACCAGGTCGGTGGCGCTGCCGCCGTTGTCGGCCGAGAACAGCACCAGGTTGGCGACCGCCGTGGGCGCCTGCGTGTCGATGCTCAGCGACGGCGTCGACGACGCGGTGGCGCCGTTGCCGGCCAGGTCGGTGTAGGCGCCGCCGGCGATGGTGATGCTGGCCGAGGTGTTCTGCAGCCCGGCGGTGGGGGTGAACAGCGCGGTGTACACCAGCGGATTGGCGCTGACCGCCAGCCCGCTCAGGGTGCCGCCGGTGGTGACGATGTCGCCGGCCGTGAAGCCGACCGGGGTTTCGCTGAAGGTGAAGCTGATCACCGCCGTTTCGCCGGCCTTGACCGCGCCGGCGCTGCTGCTGATCGCCACCGACGGCGCCAGCGTGTCGATGCCGATCGGCAGCATGCTGCCGCCGCCACCGCTATTGCCGAACACGTCGTTGTACGAGGCGGCGGCCACGCTGATGGTCGCCGCGCCCGACGCCAGGCCGGCGGCCGGCGTGAACAGCGCGGTGTACACCAGCGGATTGGCGGTGGCGGTCAGGCCGCTCAGCGCGCCGTTGGCCACCGTGATGTCGCTGGCGTCGAAGCCGCTCGGGGTCTGGCTGAAGGTGAAGCTGATCTGCGCCGTCTCGCCGCTCTTCAGCGCCGCCGCGTTGCTGGTGATGGCCAGCGTCGGCAACGCGGTGTTGACCGCGATCGGGACCGTGGCGCTGGCCTGGCCGTTGTTGCCCGCCAGGTCGGCGTAGCCGGCGGCCTTGACCGCGACCGTGGCGTTGATGCCGGACTGGCCGGCGGTCGGCGTGAACACGGCGGTGTACACCAGCGGATCGCCGGTGGCCGCCAGCCCGCCGACGCTGCCGCCGGCGACGTCCAGCGAGGCGGTGCTGAAGTTGGACGGCGCCTCGCTGAAGGTGAAGGTCAGGTTGGCGCTCTGGCCGGCGCGCAGCGCGGCGGCGTTGCTGCTCAGGGTCACCGTCGGCGCGGTGGTGTCGAGCACATAGGCGGCGCTGAACACCGCGCCGTGGTTGCCGACGGCGTCGTTGACGCGCACCTGCAGCGTATCGCTGCCGGCCAGCATGCGGCCGCCCAGCGACCAGGTGGTGGCGCCGACGGCGGCGCTGGCGTTGACCCAGGTCTGGCCGTGGTCCAGCGACACCTGCACCACCTCGCCCGCCGACAAGGCGGCGTTGAGCGTGCCGCTGACGGTCTGCGCCGCCGTGCGCGTCACCAGGTCGGTGTTGCTGGCGCCGGTGTCGGCGGAAAACGCCACCGTCGACGCCACCACCGTCGGCGCCAGCGTATCGATGCTGATCGACGGCGTGGCGCCGGCGATGCCGGCGTTGCCGGCCAGGTCGGTGTAGCCGCCGCCGGTGACGGTGATGCTGGCGGCGGCGCCGGCCACGCCGGCGTCCGGCGTGAACACCGCCGTGTACACCAGCGGGTTGGCGCCGACCGTGAAGCCGCTCAGCGTGCCGCCGGTGGTGACGATGTCGCCGGAGGTGAAGCCCAGCGGCAGTTCGCTGAAGGTGAAGGTGATGTTGGCGACGTCGCCGCTGTGCACCGCCGCCAGGTCGCTGGTGATGGCCAGCGTCGGCGCCTTGGTGTCGACCGCGATCGGCAGCGAGGAGGCGCCGCCGCCCTGGTTGCCCGGCACATCGGTGTAGCTGCCGCCGGCGACGCTGATGGTGGCGTTGGCGCTGACGTTGGCGCCGGGCGTGAACAACGCCGTGTACACCAGCGGATTGGCGGTGACCGCCAGGCCGCTGAGCGCGCCGCCGCTGACGCTGACGTCGTTGGCGGCGAAGCCCACCGGCACGCTGCTGAAGGTGAAGGTGATGTGGGCGGTCTCGCCGGTTTTCAGCGTCGCCGCGTCGCTGGTGATCAGCACGCTCGGCCCCAGCGTGGTGATCGAGATGTTGGCCGAGGTGGCGCCGCCGCCGTTGTTGCCGGCCAGGTCGGTGTAGCTGCCGGCGGTCAGCGCGACGCTGCCCAGCAGGCCGCTCAAGCCGGCGTTGGGGGTGAACTCCACCGTGTAGACGTTGGGGTTGGCGGTCGCCACGAGGTTGGCCAGCGTGCCGCCGGTGGCGCTGAAGTCGCCCAAGGCGAGGCCGGACGGCGCCTCGCTGAAGGTGACCGTGATCAGCGCGCTCTCGCCGCTTTTCAGCACGCCGACATTGCTGCTCAACGAGACGCTCGGCGCACTGGTGTCGAGCGCGTAGGCGGAGCTGGTCGCGGCGCCGGCGTTGCCGGCCGCGTCGACCACCCGCACCTGCAGGGTATTCGCGCCGCTGATGGTTTGCCCGGCCAGCGCCCAGGCGTTGCTGCCGGCGCTGCCGCTGGCGGTGCTCCAGGTGGCGCCGTTGTCGAGCGAAACTTCGACATGCTCGCTGGCCGCCAGGTTGGCGCTCAGCGTGCCGCTGATGTTCTGCGCCGCCGTCCTGGTGACCAGGTCGGTGGGGCTGGCGCCGGTGTCGGCGGAGAACGCGACGCTGGCGCCGGTGGTGGTCGGCGCCGTGGTGTCGAGCGCGTAGCCGACGCTCAGCGGCGTGCCGCTGCCGCCGATATTGGTGACGCGCACCTGCAGCGTGCCGGCGCCGCTCAGCGTCTGGCCGGCCAGCTGCCAGCTGCTGGCGCCGACGCCGGCGCTGGCGGTGCTCCAGGTGGCGCCGTTGTCGAGCGAGACCTGGACCGACTCGCCGGCCGCCAGGCCGGCGCTGAGCGTGCCGGAAATGGTTTGCGCCGCGAACTTGGTGATCAGGTCGCTGTTGCTGACGCCGCTGTCGTTGGAGAAGGCGACCGTCAGCGCGACGGTGGCGCTGCTGGTGGCCGAGACCACGCTGGTGGCGCTGTTGCTGACGATGACGCTGCCGTCATTGATGCTGACGGTGAAGGTGGTGGTGGCGTTCATGCCGGCCGTGCTTTGATACACCAGCGCCTGCAGCGCCGCCTGCGCCGCGCCCGGCGCCGCCGCCGCGTGGGTATAGGTGACGCCGCCGTCGACGGTGCTGAAGCCCGACGCGCTCAGCGAGGCCGGCGTGAACGCGCCCTTGGCCGCGCTGTCCGGCGTGATGGTGACGATCACCGAAGCGCCGACGTCCGGATCGCTCAGCACCACGGCGCCGAACGGATGCACGCTGCCGCCGGCGGCCATGCCCTGCCCGGCCGCCGTGCCGCTGAACTGCGGCGCGTCGTTGACCGAGGTGGCGGTGATCACGGTGCTGCTGTTGGCGGCGCTGGCGGCGCCGTTGCTGTCGGTCGCGGTCAGCGTGAAGGTGGTGTTGACGCCGACGCCGACGGCGGCCTGGTTGGCGGTCGGCGTGAACACCAGCGCCTTGAGCTGCGCCGTCAGCGCGGCCGGAGTGGCGGCGCTGAGCGTGTAGCTGCCGGCGCTGCCGGACAGCCCGCCGCCGCTCAGGGTGCCGTTGGCGCCGTTGTAGCTGATGGTCATGCTGACGTTGTCGCCGTTGATGTCGGCCACGGTGACGTTGCCGAACGGCTGCAGCGTGGCGTTGTCGCCGACGCCGGCGGCGGCCGCGCCGGTGATGGTCGGCGCGCTGTTGGCGACGTTGCCCACCACCACCAGCGCGCCGCTGACGGCGATGCTGGTGTTGCCGATGCTGCTGTTCCAGTCGTCGCCGGCCGACAGCAGGTAGGTGGTGCCGCCGGCCGACTGGGTGCCGCTCTTGTTGAGCAGCAGCTCGACGGCGGCGATGTCGGCGCCGGACAGCGTCACCGAGAACGAAGTGGCGCTGCTGACTTCCACGTTGCCGGTGGTGCTCAGCGCGCGCGATACGCCGCCCTCGCCCCGCAGCGACAGCGCGGCCACGGTGATGTCGTTGGCCGCGCCGCTGACGCCGACCAGGTTGCTGCCGCTGACGGTCAGCACATGGGTGGTGGCGTTGTAGCTGGCCGAGGTGATGGTCGGCAGCTGCACGTTGCTGACCGTGATCGGGTTGCCGGTCAGGTCCTGGCCACCGCTGAGGTTGCCGTCCCAGTTGGCCGCCGCCGCCAGGTTGAAGCTGGTGCCGTCGACGCCGGCGGCGCCGTTCTTGTTCAGGATGCCGCCGATGGCCAGCTTGTCGGCCGCGTTCAGCGTGATCGACACCGAGGTGGCGCTGGCGGCGCTGACCACGGGCGAGGTCAGCGTATAGGTGGCGCCGCCCTGGCCGGTGACGGTGAACTTGCCCGGATCGATGGCGTCGCCGCTGTTGATGCCGGTGGCGCTGATGGTCAGCACGCCGGCGCCGGCGTCGTAGGCGGCCGAGGTGACGCTGTTGGCCGGGCGCGCGTTGGCGATCGTCACGTCGTCGATGCCGACCTCCAGGCCCAGCGGATTGACGATGCGCACGCCGTAGATGCCCTTGAAGTTGGCCATCGAGGCGAAGTTCAGCAGGCCGTATTCGTTGATCACCAGGCTCAGCAGCGAGACTCCGACCCCGGTCGGCTGGTAGTTCGCGTCCAGCGCGTAGACGGTATAGACCACGGTGCCCAGCAGGTTGCCGAGCAAGCCGCCGCTGCCCAGCTTCAGGCTGACCATGTCGAACACGCCGCTGTTGGCGCGCAGGTCGACGTAATTCACCCACGACAGCAGCGAGCCATTGACGGTCAGGCGGTCGTCGCTCAGCGGCAGACCGATCAGGCTGTTGCCGTTGGCGTTGAGCACCGTGACGCCGCCGCCGTTGCTGCTTTGCGCGTACAGGTCCAGTCCGCTGCTGGCGACGTTGTCGACGTGGACCACGGCGCCGGCGGCCAGGCCGCTGGCGTTGAGCAGCACCACGTCGCTGGCGGTGTTGAAGGTGATGGTGCCGTTGACGCCGTTGTTGACCAGCCCCAGGTCGCCCGCGTACCCCTGCTGCGCCGCGGCGCCGATGGCCGAGGCGGCCTGGATGACGCCGGTGCTGTATTCCAGGTCCCAGTTGCCGTGGGCGCCGGTCAGGTCGGTCGAGGCGGCCACGTCGGCGCCGCTGGCCAACGCCAGCGCGTCGACGAAGGCGGTGCCCAGCGTGCCCTGCGCCACGTCGCAGCCATAGATCAGCAGGTCGCCGCCGTCGCGCAGCGCGCCGCCCCATTCATTCAGCGCGGCGGCGTAGTGGTCCAGATGCGCCTGGTCCAGCGTCGCGGTGCCCAGTTGCAGCCGGCCGGCCTCGCCGTGCGAGACGATCTGGATGCTGTCCAGGCCCTGGTGGCGGCGCAGCACGTCGGCGATCTGCTCGACGCCGTCGCGCCAGGCGGCCAGCTTCACCACCAGCACATCGTCGGCCGCGCCGGCGATCAATTGCTGCGCGTCGGCCACGCCCGCGTCGATAAATAATACGGACCGATATGTAGATTCTTGCTTACTCATGTTGCCACCCCGCATTATTTTTCCCGATGATCGATTATCGGTAGCTTTAAAGGGATCGCAAAATTTTCCGGTTTGCCAAACATTTCGTCCGGTGTGGCAAAGGCCAAAGTCTGCCGCCGCACGTAGCCAACGGCCTGCCTTTGTTAAAATGATCTTTTTCCCGCCTTCCGGCGAGTTCGGCCAATTTCGGTTACTCTCAGCATCGCTAATTTATTTGCTGCACAAGAAAGGATTTCAAATTGCCAACTCTATTGACCCGACGCCTGGCCCTGCTGGCCGATGAGAAGCACCGTGGCGTGCTGGGAGGCGGCTTGCGCGGCATCGAGCGGGAAACCTTGCGCGTGGACGGCGCCGGCCATCTGGCGCATACGCCGCATCCGGTGGCGCTGGGGTCGGCGCTGACCCACCCGCAGATCACCACCGACTACGCTGAAACCCTGCTGGAGTTCATCACCCCGGCCGAATCCGACATCGCCGTCACGCTGGACAAGCTGGAGGGCATCCACCGCTACGCCTACAGCAAGCTGGGCGACGAGCTGCTGTGGAGCCAGTCGATGCCGTGCCGCCTGCCGGCCGAAGAGGACATCGACATCGCCTGGTATGGCAGCTCCAACCTGGGCACGCTCAAGCATGTGTACCGGCGCGGCCTGGCGCTGCGCTATGGCAAGGCGATGCAGTGCATCGCCGGCATCCACTATAACTACTCGCTGGACGAGCGCCTGTGGCGCGTGCTGGCCGAGAACGAGCCGCAGGGCGCCAAGCGGCTGTCGGCCAAGTCGTACCAGTCCGAGGCGTACCTGGCGACCATCCGCAACTTCCGCCGCTACAGCTGGCTGCTGATGTATCTGTTCGGCGCCTCGCCCGTGTTGTCGAGCAATTTCCTGCGCGGCCGCGCGCACAAGCTGGAGACGCTGTCCGACGACACGCTGTACCTGCCGTACGCCACCAGCCTGCGCATGAGCGACCTGGGTTACCAGAACGACGCGCAATCGGGCCTGAGTCCGCACGAGAACTGCCTCGACAGCTATGTCGCGGCGCTGACCAAGGCGGTCAACCAGCCTTATGAGCCGTATGCGGCGCTGGGCACCAAGCGCGACGGCGAATGGATACAGCTCAGCACCAACGTGCTGCAGATCGAAAACGAGTACTACTCCACCATCCGCCCGAAGCGCGTGATCCAGACCGGCGAGCGGCCGATCCAGGCGCTGTGCGCGCGCGGCGTGCAGTACATCGAAGTGCGCTGCATGGACGTCGATCCGTTCGAGCCGGTCGGCGTCAGCCTGCAGGCCGGCCGCTTCCTCGACGCCTTCCTGCTGTTCTGCGCGCTGGAGGAAAGCCCGGCCATCGCGCCGGAGGAAGGCGCGCGCCACACGGAAAACTTCGCCCGCACCGTCAAGGAAGGCCGCCGTCCGGGCCTGACGCTGAACAACGGCCAGGCCGAAGTCACGCTGCAAAGCTGGGGCGCGGAACTGCTGGAGCGGATCCGCCCGGTGGCCGAACTGCTCGACACGCTGCGCGGCGACAGCCAGCACGCCGACGCGATGCAGGCGCAAGCGGCCAAGCTGGCCGACGCCGGACTGACGCCGTCGGCCAAGGTGCTGGCGGCGCTGCGCGCCAACGGCAAGTCGTTCGCCGCGTTCGCGCTGGCGCAAAGCGAAAAGCACGCGGCGCACTTCCGCAGCCATCCGCCGAGCGCCGACGAAGCGGCCTACTTCGACGGCATGGCCGCCGTCTCGCTGGCCGAGCAGGCGGAGATGGAAGCGGCGCCGCAATCCAACTTCGACGACTACGTCGCCGCCTACCGCGCCAGCAATCTGTGCCATTCGCAGCAGGTCAGCGAATAAGCGATCAAGCGAAGAGACTCCCTTGCTCACCTTCTACAACGAACTGCACGCCCAGCACCGTGGCCGCTACGAGATTTTTCGCGGCGAGATGGTGCCCTGCTTTGAAAAGCCGGAGCGGGTGGATGCGGTGCTGGCGGAGCTGGGACGGCGCGGCCTGGGCAAGATCGTCACGCCGCACGGCGTGCCCTTGATGTCGCTGGAGCGCATCCACACCCCGCGCTACCTGCACTTCCTGCGCACCGCCTGGAGCGAATGGCTGGCGCTCGACCCGGCCAACGCCGGCAAGGACGCCTTCCCCGCCGTCTGGCCGGTGCGCACGCTGCGCGACGACATCGAGCCGGACAACTTCTGCGCCAAACTGGGCTTGTACTCGATGGACAGCGGCACGCCGCTGACGGCCGGCACCTGGACGGCGGCCAAGACCGGCGCCGATTGCGCGGTCAACGCGGCGCATGCGCTGCGGCTGGGGCAGCGCGGCGCGTTCGTGTTGAGCCGCCCGCCCGGCCATCACGCCGGCGCGGATTTCTTCGGCGGCTACTGCTTCCTCAACAACGCCGCGCTGGCGGCGCAGCACATGCTGGACGACGGCGCCAAGCGGGTCGCCATCATCGACATCGACTACCACCACGGCAACGGCACGCAGAGCATCTTCTATGGCCGGGACGATGTGCTGTTCATCTCGATCCACGCCGATCCGCGCAGCGAGTATCCGTTCTATCTGGGGCACGCGGACGAGCGCGGCGAGGGCGCGGGACTGGGCTACAACATGAACCTGCCGCTGCCGGCCGGCACCTCGGCCAAGGCCTGGTTCGCGGCGCTGGAGACGGCCTGCATCCGCCTCGGCAGCTTCGCGCCGGACGCGCTGGTGGTGTCGCTGGGGGTGGACACCTTCGCCGGCGATCCGCTGTCGCGCTTCGCGCTGCAAAGCGCCGATTATCTGAAGGTCGGCGAGCGGCTGGCGTACCTGAATCTGCCGACCGCCTTCATCTTCGAAGGCGGCTACGCGGTCAAGGAGTTGGGCACCAATGTGGTCAACGTCCTTGAGGGCTACGAGACCGCGCTTTAATACACGTCGCGGCGATAGCGGCCGGCTTCGATCATCGCCTCCAATGCGGCGCGGCCGATGATCTCCTCCAGCGCGGCGTCGACGCCGCCGGCCATGCCTTGCAGGCTGCCGCAGACATACAGCACGGCGCCGTCGGCGATCCACTCGCGCAGCACATCGGCCTTTTCGCGCATGCGGTCCTGCACGTAGTGGCCGCCGTCGGGGTCGCGCGAGAACACCAGGTCCAGTTCAGGCAGGAAGCCGCCGTCGCGCCAGCGGCCGATCTCGTCGGCGCAGATGGCGTCGAAGGCGCGCTGGCGTTCGCCGAAGATCAGCCAGTTGCGCGCTTCGCCGCCGGCCACGCGCGCCCGCAGGTGCGAACGCAGGCCGGCCATGCCGGAGCCGTTGCCGATATAGATGGCCGGCAACGCCGCCTGCGCATGCGCGTCGAACGATGGATTGGCGATCAGGCGCACCCGCACCTCGTCGCCGAGCGCCGCCCGCGCGGTCAGCCAGCCGGAGGCCAGTCCCATGCCGACGCCGGCGCCAAGGTCGTGCCGCTCCTGGCGCACGATCAGCTGCATGCCATCCTGCGGCAAAGACGCCAGCGAATAACGGCGCGGCGTCTCGTGCGCACCGTAGTGGCCGGGCCAGATATCGACCAGCGCGCCCGGCTTCCAATCGACGCCCGCGTCGCCGCTCAGCGTGAGCTCGTACAGCGGATGGCCCACGCTGCCCTCGTTGAGCAGCACCCGTTCCGTCAAGCGCCAGCTGGCGTAGTCGGTATCCGGCGCGGCGGCCGACAGCGACATGTCCGCCGCCTCCGCGCCGCTCAACTCGCGCAGCGCATGCGACCAGCGCCCCAGCGCCACCGGATCGCCGTTGTCGACCTCGATGATCGGATGCAGCGGCTGGGCGCCGAGCACGCGCAAGCGCTGATCCAGCGCCTGGCCGAAGCCGCAGAATTCCACGTAATGCTTGTCGCCCAGCGCCAGCACCGCGTACTGCATATGCGCCAGCGCCTCATGCTGGTCATGCAGCAGACGGCTGAAGCGGCGCGCCGGGTCCGGCGGCTCGCCCTCGCCGAAACTGCTGGCGACGAACAGCGCGCGACGATACTTGCCCAATTGCGGCGGCGTGAGTTTTTCCAGCGAATGCACATGCACCGCGACGCCGGCCTTTTGCAACGCCGCCGCGCTTTGCAGCGCCAGACGCTCCGCCTGGCCGGTCTGGCTGGCGTAGGCCATCAGCACCGGATCGCCGGCATCGGCGCCCGCCGCGCCGCCGGCCAACCGCTTGCGTTCCGCCAGCGCCTCGCGCTTCGCCTTGCGACGCTTCAGGTACAGCATCCAGCCGGTGATGCCGAAACCCGGCAACGCCAGCGCCGCCAGGAACACAATGAATTGCCCGGTCAAACCGAAGTAGGTACCGATATGCAGCGGATAGATGGTCGATTGCAGCCGCGCGCCCATCGGCATCTCGGCGTAAGGCTCGTTCTTCACGATCGCGCCGGTCTGCTGGTTGATCAAGATCTTGCCGCGCGCGCGCACGTGCGGCGCATCCTTCGTCACCCACAGGATCTGCAGCGGCTGCGACGCTTTTTCCGGCGGCCGCAGGAAGGCCATGTTCCAGTTCGGCGCAGCCCGCTCGAAAGCGGCCCAGGCCAGGTCAAGCTCGGCGGCATCCGCCTTGGGTGGCTTGGCGGCTTTGAGCTTGGGCTTGGCGGCGGCGGCGGCGCGCGGCGGACGCGGCGTGCCCAGCCAGCCGTCGACCATGTCGCGGATCGGATCGAAGGCCCAGTACACGCCGGAGAAAGTAAACATCAGGAAGATCACCATCACCCAGGTGCCCGCCACCGAATGCAAGCCCCACAGGAAGGAGCGGCCCTTCATGCGCGTATCGAAGGTCAGCCAGGTGCGCCAGTCGAACACGCGGCGCGGCCATCGCAGATACAGGCCGCTGAGCGCAAGGCCCATCAGGCAGAAGGCCAGGGTGCCGCTGACCATCTTGCCCTGCTCGCGCGGCAGCAGCAGGAAGCGGTGCAGCGACTCGATCCATTCGAAGAATTCGGCGTAGTGCAGCTCCGGCAGCAACGCGCCGGTGTAGGGATGCAGGTAGATCGTCTCGCCGCGCTGCTCGCCCGGCTGCGGCGCGAAAAAGACCCGCACCGTGGTGTCGGGTTGCGCGTAGACGATGATGCTGCTGATGCGTTCCTGCGGCCGCAGCAGCTTGGCCGCCTGCGCCAGCTGCGGCGGCGTCAGCGTCGGCCCGGACTGCGCCGGCACGCTCAGCACGCCGGGGTTCAGCAGGTCGAGCACCTGTTCGCGGAAAGCGAGGATGGCGCCGGTCAGACCGATCACGATCAACACCGTGCCGGCGGTGATGCCGACGAACCAATGCAGTTGGAACCAAAGCTTTTTCACAGGTCTACTTTCTCACTTAGAATGCGGGACATTCTATATATAATGCGAATCATTATCAATTACGGCGACTACTTAAAATTTTTATAGAAATCGCTTGCTATTAAATAGTGCACGATATATAGTCTCTACATCGGCGCTGCAAACAACGCCAGACAGTAGTAGATTAGCAAGCTGCTTACCTCCTTAGGTAGATAGCGAGCGATTAGATAGTTACCTAAAATTAATGTAGTTCCACCCACTGAAAAGGAATTCATCATGTCGATCGAAAAAGTACTGTACCGCGCAACTGCAACCGCCACCGGCGGCCGCGAAGGCAAAGCTGTGTCCTCGGACGGCGTGCTGGACGTCAAACTGACCACCCCGAAAGAACTGGGCGGCGCCGGTGCTGTCGGCACCAATCCTGAACAACTGTTCGCCGCCGGCTACTCGGCTTGCTTCCTGGGCGCGATGAAATTCGTCGGCGGCCGCGACAAGATCGCCGTGCCTGCCGATGTGTCGATCCAGGGTACCGTCGGTATCGGCCAGATCCCTACCGGTTTCGGCATCGAAGTCGAACTGAAAATCTCGCTGCCGGGCCTGGACCGCGAAACCGCCGAGAAGCTGGTCGCCGCCGCCCACATCGTCTGCCCTTACTCGAACGCCACCCGTGGCAACATCGACGTGACCCTGACCATCGTTTAATTCAGCGCCAGTCAGTCCGACCCGGCCGGCCCCTCATGCGAGGCGCCGGCCTTTTTCACATACAATCGTTGTTTTGATCCCGACCGAGATACGACATGATTGAGTGGCAATGGCTGGCTTTCGAGGACATCCCCCGCAACGACTGGTATGAGGTGCTGCTGCAGCGCCAGCAGGTCTTCATCCTGGAGCAGACCTGCCTGTATCCGGATATCGACGGCGCCGATCCGCTGTGCCACCACCTGATGGGCTGGCGCGAGAGCAACGGCAAGCGGTCGCTGGTGGCTTACCTGCGCTGCGTGCCGCCGGGCGTGAAGTTCGACGAGATGTCGCTGGGCCGCGTGCTGACCACGCAGGAGGGGCGCGGCGGCGGCATCGGCCGCGAGCTGGTGGCCAGGTCCATTCCGCTGGCCGAGCAGCTGTATCCGGGCCATCGCTTCCGCATCGGCGCGCAGGCGCACCTGGAAAAATTCTACGCCAGTTTCGGCTTCCAGACCGTGACCGAGCCGTATGACGAAGACGGCATCATGCACGTCGACATGGTGCGCTAAAAAGTGAGGATGAAGCGCGCGCCGGCGCTGACCGAACGCGCGTAGCGCACCGTACCGCCGTTGGCGTGCACCAGGTGCCGCACCATCGCCAGGCCGATGCCCCTGCCCTGCTTTTTGGTCGAGAAGAACGGCGTGAAGATATGCGCGGCCAGCGCGTCCGGAACGCCCGGGCCGTTGTCGGCCACTTCGATGCGCAACCGGCCGCCCCGGCTCAGGCGCGCGCTGACCTGCGCTTGCGGCGACGCCGTCGCGGCCGCGGCCAGCGCTTCGGCGGCGTTCTTCAGCAGGTTGATCAGGGCTTGCTCCAGCTGGCCGGGATCGATCATCGCTTCCAGCGACGCCGGTTCCACCGAAAATTTCAGGCCGCCGCCCAAGGCTTGCCATTGCGGCGCCAGCAGCGCGGCCAGGCGTTCGAACAGCTCCTCCAACGGCACCCGCTGCGGCTGCGCCGGCGACACGGTCGACAGGCTGCGGTAGCTTCCGACGAAGTCCACCAGGCTGGCGGCGCGGCGGCTGATCGCGTCCAGCGCGGTGCCGAGGTCGGCGTGGATGTCGGCCGGCAGGCCGGATGCGGCTTCGTCCAGCAAGCCGCAGGCGGTGCGCGACAGCGAGGCCACCGGGGTCAGGGAGTTCATGATTTCGTGGGTGAGGACTTGCACCAGTTCGCGCCAGGCGTTCAGGGCTTCGGCTTCGAGTTCGCTTTCGACCGGCATCAGCGCGGCCAGGCGTTGCGGTGTGCCTTGCAGCGTCAGCGCGGAGACGGCGACCAGCGCGCGTTCGACGCCGCGCTCGGTGTCGAAGCCGATCAGGCGGCGCTGGCCGGCCGCTTGCGCCGCCAGTTGTTGATGCAGATCCTGCGGCGCGCTGGCGCGGCCCGGCGCCAGCAGACGGCGCGCGCTCGCGTTCAATGGCGCGACATCGCCGGCGCCGGCCGCGTTCTGGATGCGGAACAGCGCAATCGGCGCGTGTTCAAGACGGGCTTCCAGCGCCTGCATGGCGTCGGCAAGTTCGTGATGCCGCGCGACGGCGCCGCCATCCGCCGCGAACGCGCCGCCGGCGTAGTAGTCGCCGTATTGGTCGCCGTATTGTTCGCCGTATTGTTCGCCGTATTGTTCGCCGCTTTGGTCGCCGCTTTGGTCGCCGCAGTGGTCGCCGTTCGCGCCGGTGCGATCGCCATAATCGCCGGCGGCGCGGGCGGCATCAGCGCCGCCTGCCGGGCCAAGCGCGCCGCTTGCGGCGCTTGACCTGCCAGCGCCGCCCACGCCTCCTGTTCCCGCGCCGTTCGCGCGGATTGGGCGACCGTCGCGCCTTGCGACTTCCTCACGCGGCATGCGCGGGGCGAGGCGGCGCAGGCATTGCCATAGCAGCGCTGCCGGCAAAACGGCGAGCAGGCCGCACAGCACGATGCGGCGCGGCTCCGGCGCGGGCGACAGCATGTCCGCCGCAACGGCCAGCGCCATCAAGCCGGCGGCACCGGCGGCGACGCCTAGCTTGAGCGCGCGTTCAGATGCCATGCTTGCCCAGCTTGCGGTACAAGGCCGCGCGGCTGATGCCCAGCGTCTTCGCCGCGTGGCTGATGTTGCCGTTGAATTGCGCCAGCGTGGCCGCGATGGCCTCGCGCTCCAGCGCATCGAGCGTCATGTCGCTCGGCAGCCCGCCGCCCGCAACAGCCGCGCCAGCGCCCAGCGGGGCGGCAGCGGCAGCGGCGGCAGCAGCGGCAAAGGCGCCGGTGGCCGCGCCCGCCGCCGAGCCAAGCGCGAAATCGGCCAGCGCGTACTCCGCGCCCTGCCCCAGGATGGCCGCGCGCTCGCAAGCATGCCGCAGCGCGCGCACATTGCCCGGCCAATCATGCCGAACCAAGGCCTCCAGCGCCGCCGCCGACACATTGCGCGCCGGCCGCTGGTACTGCAACTCATACAGCCTGAGATAATGCGACAACAGCAGCGGAATATCCTCCCGCCGCTCGCGCAACGGCGGCACGCGGATCACGATCGTATTCAAGCGGAACAACAAGTCCGGCCGAAACACCGCCGGATCGAACAAGCGCGCCTCCTCCAGATTGGTCGCGCTGACGATGCGCACATCGATGGCCTCCGGCTTGTCCGCGCCGAGCGGCGTCACCTCGCGCCGCTCCAGCGCCGTCAGCAGCTTGGCCTGCGCCGCCAACGGCATATTGCCGATTTCATCCAAAAACAGCGAACCGCCGCGCGCCGCCTGGAAGCGCCCCGCCCGATCCGAGCGCGCATCGGTGAACGACCCCTTGCGATGCCCAAACAACTCGCTCTCGAAAGTCGACTCCGGCAACGCCCCCATATCCACCGCCAGCAAGGTGCCGGCCGCACGGCGCGACTGTGCATGAATCGCGCGCGCCACCAGCTCCTTGCCGACACCGTTCTCGCCCAGCACCATGACGTTGGCCTCGGTCGGCGCCACCCCGGCGATCAGCGCCTTCAGTTCGCGCATCGCCGCCGACTCCCCCATCAACTCCGGCGACGCCGCCGACGCCCCGCCCTGCAACGCCGCGCGCCGCGCTAGCGCCTGGTCGACCGCCGCCACCAGCCGCGCGTTATCCCACGGCTTGGTGATGAAATCGCCCGCGCCGCGCTTGAGCGCCTCCACCGCCAACGGCACATCCGCATACGCCGCCATCGCGATCACCGCCGGCGGACGCGTTTGCGCCCGCAGCTTGTCGAGCAAAGCCAAGCCCTCCGCGCCGTCGATGCAACCCGGCGTGAAGTTCAGATCCAGCAGCACCACATCCGGCACGCGCTGCGCCAGCAAGGCCGGCAGGCCGGCCGGATCGCACAGCGTCGCGACCTGGCCGTAGCGCCGCCGCAGCAGCAATTGCGCGGCGGTGGCGACATCGGCGTCATCATCAAGTATCAGTACATAGGCGGTCATGCAGGCATTCTAGCAGCCACCGCAACGCTGTCGAGCGGCCGCCGGACGCCGCGCCGGCATGACTGTCCATTCGCGAACAGCGGCCGGTGTCCGGAAATGAACACCTCCCGGCAACCTGCCCCGCAAAGCCGCGTTTCGGTGCATGGCACGGCGTTTGCAATAAGCTCCATATGCACATCGAAAAAAAAATTCCCGCCAGCGGCGCCGCCATGGATATCGTGGTGCCGCGACGACGCGGCAAGGCCATCGCGCTTGGCGCCGCCGCAGCGGCGGCGACCGCGCTGGCGGCCTACGCGCTGTGGGCCTGGATGCCGCACGGCCTGCAGATCGAGGGCGCCGGCCTGCGCATCGGCCAGGCGGCGCAAGGCGTGTTCGTCGACGAGATCGTGGTGCGCGCCAGCGCCGAGCCGCTGAACTCCGTGATTCTCGACTCGGTGGAATCTGGCCGGGTGGAGGAAGTCTTCGCCACCGACGGCGCGCTGGTGAAGAAAGGCCAGCTGCTGTTCCGCATCTCCAACCCGCAGCGCAACCTGGAACTGCTGGCGCGCCAGTCCGAGCACGCGGTCAGCATCTTCAACCTGTCCAACCTGCGGGTGTCGCAGGAAGCCAGCGCCAACGACCACCAGCGCCGGCTGGACGATCTGCAATTCGCGCTGGACCAGGTGCGCAAGCAGCACGCGCGCAACGTCAGGCTGGCGGCGCAGGGCTTCATCTCCAGCGTCGCGCTGGAGGAGTCGGCCGACAAGCTGGCGCAGCAGCAGCGCACGCTGACGCAGGAGCAGCACGCCACCCGCGCCGAAATCGGCGTGCGGCGCGACGCCGAACAGCAGCTGGAATCGGCGATACACGGCTTGAGCTCCGGCCTGAAACTGGTCTCGGCCACCGTCGAGGCGCTGGCGGTGCGCGCGCCGGTCGAAGGCCGGCTGACCAACTTCCGCTTGCAGGTCGGCGAATCCATCGCCACCGGCAAAAACATCGGCCGCATCGACGATCCGCAGCGCTTCAAGCTCTCCGCCAGCGTCGACGAATATTATCTGAACCGGATGGCGGTCGGCCGCACCGGCGGCGTCAAGCAGGATGAACGCAACTACGCGGTCGCCATCGGCGCCATCTACCCGCAGATCAAGGAAGGCCGCTTCGCGGTCGAGCTGCTGTTCCAGAACGGCCAGCCGCCGGTGCTCAATCCCGGCCAGAGCCTGGACGCGCGCATCACGCTGGGCGAGCCGGCGCGCGCGCTGCTGCTGCCCAACGGCGCCTTCATCAACGACAGCGGCGGCGCCTGGGTGTACGTGGTCGACGCGGCCGGCCGCAGCGCGCAACGGCGCCCGGTGCGCATCGGCCGCCGCAGCAACAGCCAGATCGAAGTGCTGGACGGCCTGGCGGCCGGCGACAAGGTGATTCTCTCCAGCTACGCCGCCTACGGAAATTCACCCAGGCTGCAGATTACGCAGTAAATTCACGCTATCACTCAAAAGGGACGCACATGCTCAAACTCGTCGGCATCAGCAAAATCCATCAGGCGGGAGAAATCCAGACCACCGCCCTCGATCGCATCGACCTGGAGATCGAGGCGGGCGAATACGTCGCCATCACCGGGCCGTCCGGCTGCGGCAAGTCGACCATGCTCGGGATACTCGGGCTGCTGGATGTGCCCAACCACGGTGAATACTGGTTCGAAGGCCAGAACGTGGCCGGCTGGAACGAGTCGCAGCTGAACAAGCTGCGGCGCGGCCGCATCGGTTTCATTTTCCAGAGCTTCAACCTGATCGAAGAACTGACCGTGTTCGAGAACGTCGAACTGGCGCTGGAATACAACGGCACGCCGGCGCGCGAACGGCGCCAGCGGGTCACGGCGATGCTGGAAAAACTCGGCGTCGGGCACCGCGCCTCACACCGGCCGTCGCAACTGTCGGGCGGTCAGCAGCAACGGGTGGCGATCGCGCGCGCGCTGGTGGCCGGCCCCGCCGTGCTGCTGGCCGATGAACCGACCGGTAACCTGGACAGCGCGCACGGCGACGAAGTCATGCGCCTGCTGCGCGAGATCAACGCCGAAGGCACCACCGTGGTCATGGTCACCCACTCGCCCGAGCATGCGGCGCAAGCGTCGCGCACCCTGAACCTGCTCGACGGCCGCATCATGGTCGACGCGCTGCAAGCGGCGTAAGCACGATGAACCTGCGCGATTTCCGCATCGGCTGGCGCCTGCTGTGGCAGCAGCCTGCCTACTCGCTGGTGGTGACCGGCGGCCTGGCGATCGGTTTCGCCGCCTGCTTCCTGCTGTTCGGCTTCGTCGAATTCTGCCTCAACTACAACAACGCCATTCCCGACAACGACCGCGTGGTCGTGGTCAAGCAGCGCATCAACGTCTTCCCGCGTCCGGAATGGCAGGCCTGGGCCTTCCTGCCGTTGCGCGATGTCGCGCTGGCCAGCGGCATGGTGGAAGAGGCCAGCATCGCCAAGCCGATCGATACGCCGCTGCGCGCCGGCACGGAACTGCGCGCGATGAACCTGCAAGTGGTCGATCCGGCGTTCCGCACCATGTTCGCCGTCGCCGCGCTGGAGGGCGACCTGACCACCGCGCTGACGCAGCCGGACGGCATCGCATTGACCGTGGCCGGCGCGCAGAAGCTGTTCGGCAACGGCGCGGCGCTGGGCCAAAGCGTCAAGATCGGCGACGCCACGCTGCAAGTGCGCGCGCTGCTGCGCGACCCGCCGGCCAACAGCACCCAGCGCTACGAAGCCTTGATCGGCACCGGCAGCAGCGCATGGGACGAGCGCGACACCGCGATCAGCAAGTGGGGTCGCGGCACCGTCTACCTGAAACTGAAGCCCGGCGCCTCGATGCCGGCGCTGACCGCGCTGCTGCAGGAGGCCACCGAAAAATCGCCGATGAACCAGCGCGTCAAGAACAGCGCGATGGGCAAGGGCCTGAACGGCCGCAACGTGGCCGATATCAGCCTGCTGCCGTTGAGCGACGCCTATTTCGACGAAGACCTGGCCGGCGGCCGCAACGCCGAGCAGTACGGCCAGCGCAGCACCGTCTACGGCCTCGCCGCCGGCGGCCTGCTGATCCTGCTGCTGGCGGCGATCAACTACGTCAACCTGGCGACGGTGCGCACCCTGCGGCGCCAGCGCGAGATCGGCGTGCGCAAGCTGCTGGGCGCCAGCGCGGCGCGGCTGGTGCGCCAGTTCCTCAGCGAGGCGGTGCTGACCGCCTTGTTGTCGGCCGTCGCCGGCCTAATGCTGGCGTGGTTGCTGCTGCCGCTGTTCTCCGACCTGGTGAACCGCCCGCTGGCGGGCATGTTCACGCCGCTGCGCTGCCTGATCGCATTGGGGTTCGCGGCGTTCATCGGCATGCTGGCCGGCGCCTATCCGGCCTGGCTGGCGCAGCACGCGCTGCCCGGCCTCGCGCTGGGTGGGCGCGGCAACAGCGAGACGGCCGCCGGCATGTGGGTGCGGCGCATGCTGACCGTGCTGCAGTTCTCCAGCGCGATGGCGCTGAGCGCGACCGCGCTGGCGGTCAACTGGCAGACCTCGTTCGCCAGCCACGCCACGCCCGGCTTCGATCCGGCCGGGCTGCTGGTGCTGGATTTGCCGGGCGGCGAAGCGGGCAAGCCGGCGGCCACCGCGTTCATCGAGCGCCTGCGGCGCGTGCCCGGCGTGGACGGCGTCGTCACCATCTCCGAGGCGGTGGGCCGCGACGGCTTCAAGCTGATCTCCACCATCACCACCAAGGACGGCAACGACATTCCAATGGAAACCAAGAACGTCAGCCCGAACTGGTTCGAAGTCAATCATGTTCAGGCCGAATACGGCCGCGCGTTCGACCCGGGCCACGATCCGAACGACACCAAGGATCTTGACGGCGTGATGGTCAACGCGGCCGGCGCGCTGGCGCTGGGCTATGCGACGCCGCAAGCGGCGGTGGGGCAGGTGCTGCCTGGCGGCGCGCAGATCATCGGTATCGCGCCGGAGATACGCTTCCAGGGCTTGCGCGTACCGTCCAAGGCCACGCTGTACAAGATTCGTCCCGGCCAGGTACTGGCGATCCGCACCGGCGACAGCCTGCAAGCCGCCGCCGATGCCATCGCGCCGCTGTGGCGCAGCCAGTTCCCCAACGCGATCATGGAATTGAAAACCCAACAGGCGGTGCTGGCTGAACGCTATGTGGCCGACACGCGCCTGACCCGCACGCTGACGCTGACCAGCGCGACCGCGATCGCACTGGCGGCGTTCGGCATCTACGTGCTGTCGGCCTACAGCGTGCAGCGCAACCGTCGCCAGATCGTGATGCGCAAGCTGTACGGCGCGCGCGGCGTCGACATCGCGTTGATGATGGGACGCGAGTTCTCGCTGCTGATCGGCGCCGGTGCGCTGCTCGGCCTGCCGTTCGCGGCGGTATCGATCCAGCGCTACCTGGCAAGCTACACCGAGCGCGCGCCCATCGGCGGCTGGACGCTGGCCGCCGCGCTGGCGCTGGCCCTGCTGGTGGCGCTGCTGGCCACCGCGCGCCACACCATCACCGCATTGCGCATGTCGCCATCCCTGGCACTGCGAGACTAAAGGAGGCCGCCATGGCGCCACGCGATTTTCGTATCGGCTGGCGCCTGCTGCTGCGCCAGCCATTTCATTCGGCGGTCGAGATCCTCGGCCTGGCGGCGGGCTTCGCGATCTGCTTCCTGCTGCTGGGTTTTGTGCGCTACTCGTTCAGCTACGACGACGACGTGCCGCAACGCGAGCGCGTGTTCGTGGTCAAGCACCGGCTCAACTTCATCCCACAGCCGCAATGGATGGAATACACGCCGTTCGCGCTGCGCGGCGTGGCCTTGCAAAGCGGCCTGCCGCTGGAGGTCAGCGCCTGGTGGCCGCGCAAGACCACGCTGCAACTGCAAGGCCGCTGGCAGGAGCTGGAAGTCACCGCCGTCGACCCGGCGTTCCAGTCCATCGCCGGCCTGCGTGCGCTGGAAGGCGATCTGCATCAGGCGCTGATCCAGCCCGACGGCCTGGCGCTGACGCGGCAAGCCGCGCGCCGCCTGTTCGGCGACGCGCCGGCCCTGGGCCGCACGGTCGAGATCAACCGGCAAGCGCTGCAGGTGCGCGCCGTGCTGGCCGACCGTCCATCCAACAGCACCATGCAGTTCACCGCGCTGGCCGGCACCGGCAGCGCGCTGTGGCCGGAACAGGAGCGCCGCGACGCGCTCGCCAACTGGATGGGCATCGGCGGCCGCATCTACGTCAAGACCGGCGCCGGCGTCACGCCGCAGGCCTTGCAGACCGTGTTGCAGGAGGCGGTCGACCGCGCGCAGTGGCAAAACCTGTCGACACCGGAAATGAAGACCGCGCTGGGCCAGCGCAAGATGGTCGATATCGGCCTTGGACCGCTGGCCGACGCCTACTTCGACCGCAGCGTCGCCAATACCATGGGCACCGGCGCGCGCGGCGACATGCGCATGGTGCTGGCGATCGGCGCCGCCGGGCTGCTGATACTGCTGCTGGCGGTGGTCAACTACGTCAACCTGGCGACGGTGCGCACGCTGCGCCGGCAGCGCGAAATCGCGGTGCGCCGCGTGCTCGGCGCCACCACCGCGCAATTGCTGCGGCAGTTCATGGCCGAGGCGATGCTGCTGTCGCTGGCCGCCGCCGCGCTGGGCGTACTGATGGCGTGGCTGCTGCTGCCGCTGGCCTCGGATCTGCTGGAGCGCCGGTTGGACGGCATGTTCACACCGGGCGCGATCGCCGCCTGCCTGCTGCTGGGCGCATTGGTGGGCGCGGTGGCCGGCTTTTATCCCGGCTGGCTGGCGCGCGGCGTCGACATGCGCGAAACGCTGGCGCACCGCAGCGGCGAGACGCAGGGCGGCGCATGGATGCGGCGTCTGCTGACCGCGACCCAGTTCGCCGCCGCAATGGCGATGGGCAGCATGGCGCTGGCGATCCTGTGGCAGACGCAGTTCGCCGCAGCCGCGCCGACCGGCTTCGATCCGGCGCCGCTGCTGGTGGTGGAGCTGCCCGACAACACGGACGAAGCGTCGTCCAAAGCCTTCCGCGAGGCGCTGGCGCGGCTGCCCGGCATCGACGGCGTGGCGGACAGTTTTCAGGTGCCGGGTCGCGACGACCATACCGGCACGCGCGGCAGCCAGAACGTCAAGCACCTCGACGGCAGCGACGCGGCGCTGTCGGTGCGGATGGTCGGCGCCGATTTCTTCCGCGTCTACGGCTTGCAGGCGGTCGCCGGCCGCCGCTTCGATCCGGCGCTGGACCGGCCGGTCGACGACGGCGAGCAGAACGTGATGCTCAACATGGCTGCGCTGCGCGCGCTGGGCTGGCAATCGCCGCAACAGGCGCTGGGCCAGCGCATCGAAGGCGCGCCTTTGCGGGTGGTCGGCGTAGCGCCGGACCTGCTATGGGAAACGCTGCGTGATCCGGTGCGGCCGACGATGTACCAGCTGGCGCGCGGCGCCCGCCTGCTGACGCTGCGCATGCGCGCCGACGCGCCGGCCTCGCTGCAAGGCGACATCGCCGCCGCGTGGCGCCGCTACTATCCGGAGCGCGAACCGGTGATCCGCCCGGTCGCCGGCTACTACCGGCAGGCGTATGCGGACGATGTACGGCTGGCCGGCCTGCTGGCCTGCGCGACGGCGGTGGTGTTCGTGCTGGCGGCCTTCGGCATCTATGTGCTGGCGGCGCACAGCGTGCAGCGGCGGGCGCGCGAGATCGTGCTGCGCAAGCTGCATGGCGCCGGCCGCGGCGACATCGGCGCGCTGGTGGGACGCGAGTTCCTGCTGCTGACGGCGGTGGCCGCGCTGGCCGGGCTGCCGCCGGCATGGCTGGCGATCCAGCGCTACCTGGCGCCGTTCGCCGAGCGCTCGCCGCTGGGCGCCTGGGCGCCGGCCGCCGCGCTGGCCCTGACGCTGCTGGTGGTGGCGCTGGCCACCGCGCGCCACACGCTGGCGGCGATGCGCATCACGCCGATGCGCGCGCTGCGCGAATAAACGCCGCGCATATGAAAAAGGGCGGCCGCAGCCGCCCCTTTCCACTGATACCGTGTCTTACTTGACGGCGGTCAGCTCGATATCGAACACCAGCGTCGCGTTGGCGGGAATCGAACCGCTGCCGGTGGTGCCGTAGGCCTGATCCGGCGGGATGATCACGGTGCGCTTGCCGCCGACCTTCATGCCCTTGATGCCGGCATTGAAGCCCTTGATGACCGACAGCGGATTGGCGTCGACGGTGACGTCCAGCGTCGTGGTGCCGGTGACGTTGGTGTCGAACAGCACGCCCTTGCGCGTGTCGCGGGTGCCGTCATACAGCCAACCGGAGTATTTGACCGACGCGACCTTGCCGGCGGCGGCTTCGGCCCCGGTACCGACCGTCACTTCGGTGATGGTGGTCACGGTCGGTGCCGGCACCGATGGAATGACGACGGCCTTGGTCACCGAGACCATCTCGAAATCGTACACCAGCGCCGAGTAGGCCGGAATCGCGGCGTAGGTGTTGCCGTTGATCGGATCCTGCGCCGTGCGCGCGCTGGCGCCGTAGGCCAGGTTGTACGGCAGGACCGCGGTGCGGGTACCGCCGGCCTTCATGCCCAGCAGCGCCATGTCCCAGCCGGTCGGCAGGATGCCGACGCCGACGGTGTAGGCCGGCGACGGCTTGCCGGCGTCCACGGTGCTTTCGACCTTGGCGCCCTTGCCGCCGGTCTTGGTCGAGTCGTACAGGTAGCCGACGAAGTTGATCACGATGGTATCGCCCGCCGCCGCCGTCTCGCCGGTCGTGCCGACCTTGGTTTCGGTCAGCTTGTAGTCAGGCTGCGTCGGAATCACGGTGCCGGCCGGAGTCTTGTCCGTGCCGCCGCCGCAGGCCGTCAGGGCCACCGCGCACACTGCGGTGGCAATAAATTGAAACATCGATTTCATGATTACCTTTGATGGAAATGTTCGTATTCGCTGGTCTCGGCGCCGTTGGCGGCGACCTTATCGGAGCAGAAGTTTAGCAGACCGCGCCAATTCCGCTCCGGGCACTACATTCGGTTACATTTATTTGTCGTCAGATTTCCACTTGCGTGCCGAGTTCGATCACACGATTCGGTGGAATCTGGTAGTAGTCGGCGGCGCCGCGCGCGTTGCGCGACATGGTCACGAACAGATGCTCGCGCCAGGTCGCCATGCCGGAACCCGGCGCCGAGATCACCGTCTGGCGGGCGATGAAGAACGAGGTCTCCATCATCTCGAACGGCAGGCCGAGGCACTCGCACAGCGCCAGCGCCTTCGGAATGTCCGGTTCATCCTTGAAGCCGTAGTAGACGTTGAGCTGGTAGCACTGGTGGCCCAGGTCGGTCACCTTCACCTGTTCGTCCGAGGGCACATACGGTTCCTCGATCACGTGCACGGTGAAGAACACCACGCGTTCGTGCAGCACCTTGTTGTGCGACAGGTTGTGCAGCAGCGCGTGCGGCACGCCGTCGCTTTCGCCGCGCAGGAAGATGGCGGTGCCGTACACCCGGGTCGGCGGCGCCACGAACAGCGAGGACAGGAACTCCTCCAGCGGAATCGCGTGCTTCTGCAGGTTCTCGAACACCAGCTCGCGGCCGCGTTTCCAGGTCAGCATGATGGTGAACAGCACGGAGCCCAGCAGCAGCGGGAACCAGCCGCCGTGGAACAGCTTCAGCGTGCTGGCCGAGAACAGCAGCACGTCGATGGCGAAGAAGAAGCCGGTGGCGGCGATGCACAGCCACAGCGGCAGGTTCCAGCGGTAGCGGATCACGAAGAAGGTCAGCACCGTGGTGGCCAGCATGGTGGCCGTGACGGCGATGCCGTAGGCGCCGGCCAGCTTGTCCGACGAGCCGAAGCCGATCACCGCCAGCAGCACCACCGCCAGCTGGATCCAGTTCACCGCCGGGATGTAGATCTGGCCGATCTCGGTGGCCGAGGTGTGGGTGACGCGCATGCGCGGCAGCAGGCCCAGCGCGATCGCCTGCTTGGTCATCGAGAAGGTGCCGGAGATGGTGGCCTGCGAAGCGATCACCGTGGCCATGGTCGACAGCACCACCAGCGGGTAGACGCTCCACGCCCCCAGCTGCTGGAAGAAGGGATTCGACACCGCGTCGGGATGGGTCAGCAGCAGCGCGCCCTGGCCCAGGTAGTTCAGCGCCAGCGCCGGGAACACGATCAGGAACCAGGCGGCGCGGATCGGCTTCTTGCCGAAGTGGCCCATGTCGGCGTACAGCGCCTCGGCGCCGGTGAAGGCCAGCACCACCGCGCCCAGCGCGACGAAGGCGATCATGCGGTTCTCGAACATGAAGCGCAGCGCGTGCAGCGGATTGAGCGCGTACAGGATCTGCGGCGCGGCAATGATGTTGGTCACGCCCATCGCCGCCAGCGCGGCGAACCAGACCACCATCACCGGGCCGAACAGGCGGCCGATGCCGGCGGTGCCGTGGCGCTGCACCGCGTACAGCGTCACCAGCACGATGATCGTCAGCGGCACGATGTACTGTTCCAGCCCCGGCGCGGCCACTTCCAGGCCCTCGATCGCGCTCAGCACCGAGATCGCCGGCGTGATCACGCTGTCGCCGTAGAACATGGTGGCGCCGAACACCCCCAGCAGCATCAGCGGATAGTGCCAGCCCTGGGCGAACTTGCTGACCGAATTCAGCGCCAGCGCCATCAGCGCCATGATGCCGCCCTCGCCGCGGTTATCCGCGCGCAGCACCAGGCTGACGTATTTCAGCGAGACGATGAAGGACAGGCCCCAGAAAATCAGCGAGATGATGCCCTGCAGATTGGCCTCGTTCAGCGCCAACCCATGCTCGGGGTCGAAAATGGTCTTGAGGGTGTAGAGAGGACTGGTGCCGATGTCGCCATAGACGATGCCGACAGCCGACAGCGTGAGCGCTGCGAGACTGCTTTTCTTGTGTTGCTCGGTCAAGATTGCACCTGTTGTTGTTTTGGTGCATTGCACAATAGGTTATGTATTTGCAAAAGGCAAGGAGATTTTGGCATACGCGGGCGTTCCAAATAGTCAATAACGCCAGTGTACGCCGCCCCGGCCGGGAGCGCGAGCACGCGGCCGTGCCGGATCGGGGATAATGGCAGACTTTGCATCGTTTTTCGCCCTCTTCCATGAATCTTGGTATCGTCTACGCCGTCAGCGCGTTTTTCCTGTGGGGATTGTTCCCGTTGTACTTCCACGCCATCGACGAGGTGCCGGCGATGGAGATCCTGGCGCATCGGATGCTGTGGTCGCTGCTGTTCCTGGCCATCGTGCTGACCGCGCGCAGCCAGTGGAAATGGCTGCCGAAGGTTCTGCGCCAGCCGCGCGTGCTGGCCAGCTTCGCCGCCAGCGCGGTGCTGCTCACCGCCAATTGGTTCCTCTACATCTGGTCGGTCAACCACGGCCACGTGATCGACGCCAGCCTGGGCTACTTCATCAATCCGCTGATCAATGTGTTGCTGGGGATGCTGGTGCTGAAGGAAAAACTGCGGCGCGGCCAATGGATCGCGATCGGCGTGGCGGCGGCCGGCGTCGGCTGGCTGACCTGGCAGGCCGGCCAGCTGCCGTGGATCGCCATCATTCTGGGCATGACCTTCGGCGCCTACGGCCTGCTGCGCAAGACCGCCGCGCTGGCCGCGCTGGAGGGCTTGTCGCTGGAAACCATGATCCTGTTCCCGCTGGCGCTGGTGTATGTGCTGTGGCTGACCTGGCACGGCCAGAATACCTTCATCAACAGCGCCTTCGACAGCACCCGCTGGCTGCTGGCGGCGGCCGGGCCGATCACCGCCATCCCGCTGCTGATGTTCGCCGCCGGCGCGCGCAAGATTCCGATGGCGGTGCTGGGCCTGCTGCAATACCTGTCGCCGACCATGCAGGCCATCCTCGGCGTGTGGGTGTTCCATGAAGCGTTTCCGACCCCGCGCCTGATCGGCTTCATCGTCATCTGGGCGGCGCTGGCCTTGTATGTGCTGGAAGGCTTGTGGGTCGCGCGCCGCGCTTCAGCTACAATCGGCTGAGTTTCCCACTCGAAAGGACCTGCGGCACATGCGTACTCATCTGACCCCACTCATCCTGGCCATCGCGGCGCTCGGCGCCACGGCGGCGCAAGCGCAGGCGCCCGACGCCTCCATGATCCAGCTTGGCAGCGACATTCCCGCCAAGTGGAAAAAGCCGGAGGCCGGCTACGACTTCGTCCGGCGCGAGGCGATGATCCCGATGCGCGACGGCGTCAAGCTGCACACCGTGATCATGGTGCCGAACCAGGCGCGCGGGCTGCCGATGCTGCTGGAACGCACACCCTACGACGCCGACAACTTCGTCAAGAAGGACCAGCTGACGCTGCGCGACACCGTCGGCGCCGCCGGGCGCGAGTGGGTCGACGACGGCTACATCCTGGTGTATCAGGACATCCGCGGCAAATACGGTTCCGAAGGCAAGTATGTGATGACGCGGCCGCCGATCGGCCCGCTCAACCCGACCAAGACCGACGACACCACCGACGCCTGGGACACCATCGACTGGCTGATCAAGAACGTCCCGGAAAGCAACCAGCGGGTCGGCATGATCGGCTCGTCCTACGACGGCTGGACCGTGACCATGGCGCTGCTCGGCCCGCACCCGGCGCTGAAAGCGGCCGCGCCGGAAAGCCCGATGATCGACGGCTGGATGGGCGACGACTGGTTCCACTACGGCGCCTTCCGCCAGGTGAACATGGATTACTTCAGCGGCCAGACCAGCAAGACCGGCAAGGGCGAGAAGACACCACGGGCCGGCGGCGACGACTACCAGGCCTTCCTCGACGTCGGCACCGCCGGCAACTGGGCCAAGCAAAATGGTTTCGACCAGCTCGGCTTCTGGAACCGCCTGTCGGCGCATCCGGCCTACGACGCCTTCTGGCAAGGCCAGGCGTTGGACCGCGCGGTGGCGGCCAAGCCGTCCAGCGTGCCGACCATGTGGCTGCAAGGCCTGTGGGACCAGGAAGACATCTACGGCGCGATCACCGCCTGGGAAGCGCTGAAGGCCAAGGGCAAGGCCGGCAACAACCACCTGGTGCTGGGACCGTGGTATCACAGCCAGGTCAACCGCTCGGCTGAGCGGCTGGGTCCGCTGAAGTGGAAGGGCGACACCGCCGCCGACTTCCGTCGCGACGTGCTGATCCCGTTCTTCAACACCCATCTGAAGGACCGCAAGCCGGCCGAGCCGACGCCGCCGGTGCTGGTGTACAACGGCTCGGAAAACCGCTGGGACAAGTTCAGCGACTGGCCGGGCGCCACCTCGCTGACGCCGATCTACCTGCAGGCCGACGCCGGCCTGTCGTTCCAGGCCGCCACCCCGGGCGAGGACAGCTATGTCTCCGATCCGGCCAAGCCGGTGCCGTTCCTGGCGCCGCCGATCAGCTTCAGCGAGCGCGACCGCTGGACCTCGTGGCTGCTGCAGGACCAGCGTCCGCTGACCACGCGCACCGACGTGCTGTCGTACAAGAGCCCGGTGCTGACCAGCGCCGTCACCGTGCAGGGTTCACCGTTCGCCGACATCTACGCCAAGACCAGCGGCAGCGACGGCGACTTCGTCGTCAAGCTGATCGACGTCTACCCGGCCAGCGTGGCCGAGCAGCCGGAGATGGGCGGCTACGAGCTGCCGGTCAGCATGGACATCTTCCGCGGCCGCTACCGCCAGAGCTTCGAACATCCGACCGCGATCCCGGCCGGCGTGGTGCAACAGTACAAGTTCCGCCTGCCGCCGGTGAACTGGGTGTTCAAGCCGGGTCACCGCATCATGGTGCAGATCCAGTCCAGCCTGTTCCCGCTGTACGACCGCAATCCGCAGACCTTCGTGCCGAACATCTTCTTCGCCAAGCCTGAAGATTTCCAGAAAGCCACGATCTCGGTCCAGCGCGGCGCGGCGGGCGCCAGCGCGGTGCTGTTGCCGGTGGTGCCGGCCAGCACCGCCGTGAAATAAAGGCCGCGACGGCCTGCCAAGCGCGCCGCTTCCAGGGCGGCGCGCTTTATAATGCATCCCCATCGCCCCGACTTGCGGGCAAAATGAATATTGTTTATTTTTTAGAAAGCGTCAGCAATGGCTAATTACGTCTACACCATGAACAAGGTGGGCAAAATCGTCCCGCCGAAGCGCCAGATCCTGAAGGATATCTCGCTGTCCTTCTTCCCGGGCGCCAAGATCGGCGTGCTGGGCCTGAACGGTTCCGGCAAATCGACCCTGCTGAAAATCATGGCGGGCATCGACACCGACATCCAGGGCGAAGCCGTGCCGATGCCGGGCCTGAACATCGGCTACCTGCCGCAGGAACCGCAGCTGGATCCGGAAAAAACCGTGCGCGAGGAAGTCGAATCGGGCCTGGGCGAAGTGTTCGAGGCGCAAGCCAAGCTGGAAGCCGTCTACGCCGCCTACGCCGACGAGGACGCGGACTTCGACGCGCTGGCCACCGAGCAGGCGCGTCTGGAAGCGATCATCTCGACCTCCGACGGCGGCAACCTGAACCTGCAACTGGAAATGGCCGCCGACGCGCTGCGCCTGCCGCCATGGGACGCCAAGATCGGCGTGCTGTCCGGCGGTGAAAAACGCCGCGTCGCGCTGTGCAAACTGCTGCTGTCGAAGCCGGACATGCTGCTGCTCGACGAACCGACCAATCACCTGGACGCCGAGTCCGTCGATTGGCTGGAGCAATTCCTGCTGCGCTTCCCGGGCACCGTGGTCGGCATCACCCACGATCGCTACTTCCTCGACAACGCCGCCGAGTGGATCCTGGAACTGGACCGTGGCCATGGCATCCCATGGAAAGGCAACTACTCGTCGTGGCTGGACCAGAAGTCCAACCGCCTGAAGCAGGAAGAGTCGACCGAATCGGCGCGCCAGAAGGCGCTGCAGAAGGAATTGGAATGGTCGCGCCAGAATCCGAAGGCGCGCCAGGCCAAGTCCAAGGCCCGCCTGGCCCGCTTCAACGAGCTGAGCGAGTACGAATACCAGAAGCGCAACGAGACCCAGGAGATCTTCATTCCGGTGGCCGAGCGTCTGGGCAACGAAGTGATCGAATTCAAGAACGTCTCGAAAGCCTTCGGCGACCGCCTGCTGATGGACGATGTGTCGTTCACGATTCCGCCGGGCGCCATCGTCGGCATCATCGGCCCGAACGGCGCCGGTAAATCGACCTTGTTCAAGATGATCGCCGGGCTGGACAAGCCGGACAGCGGCGAAGTGGTGATCGGCCAGACCGCGCGCATCTCGCTGGTCGACCAGAGCCGCGACACGCTGAGCGACGCCAAGTCGGTGTTCGAGGACGTGTCCGGCGGCGCCGACATGCTGAGCGTCGGCCGTTTCGACATGCCGTCGCGCGCCTACCTGGGCCGCTTCAACTTCAAGGGTTCGGACCAGCAGAAGATCGTCGGCAACCTGTCCGGCGGAGAGCGCGGCCGCCTGCATCTGGCCAAGACGCTGCTCAAGGGCGGCAACGTGTTGCTGCTGGATGAACCGTCGAACGATCTGGACGTGGAAACCCTGCGCGCGCTGGAAGATGCGCTGCTGGAGTTCGCCGGCTCCGTGCTGGTGATCTCGCACGATCGCTGGTTCCTGGACCGGATCGCCACCCACATCCTGGCGTTCGAAGGCAACTCGCAGGTCACCTTCTTCGACGGCAACTATCAGGAATACGAAGCCGACAAGAAGAAACGCCTCGGTGAAGAAGGCGCCAAGCCGAAACGCATCCGCTACAAGCCGCTGACGGTGTAACGCCCGACGCGTGAGCATAAACCCCGAACGCCGGCGACGGCTTCGGGGTTTTTTATTGTCCGATGTGTCCGCTTCCTGCCGCGGCGGACGACCGGATAGCCGAGCATTGCTACGCAATCAAGCACTTAGGCGTGGCATGGATCATGCTCTGCTCCGGTATGCGTCACAACTCCAAGGAAAAAAATGCACAGGATTTTGCTTATGGCGCTGTGGGCCGCAGTCTGCACCAGCAGCGCGGCCAACTTCAGTTCGCCGAACGCGCCGGGCACGTATGGCGTCGGCTTCCGCGTGGCGCAGCAGTACGACCACGCCCGCGTCTTCAGGCAGAAGACCGATCTGACCAGCGGCGCTCCGGCCACGGGCGAAAGAGCGCGTCCGTTGCAGACCTTGATCTGGTATCCGAGCAAAAAGACCGCCGGCAAGCAGCTGCGTTACGGCGACTACCTGCGCTCCGCCGCCACGGAAACCACGTTTGCGCGCACCGACGCCGAGGTCGGCCAGGACGTCGCGACCGGACTGAGCGATAACTACGCCAACCTGAACGCCGATCAGAGCCGCAGCGAAACCGGGCAAACCATGCTCGCGGTGCGGGATGCGGCGCCGGCGGCGGGGAAATTCCCGGTCGTGATCTACGCACCGGGATCGAGCTCCGCCGCCCACGAAAACGCCGACCTCTGCGAGTACCTCGCCAGCCAGGGCTACATCGTGCTGGCCAGCGCCAGCATGGGCGTCAACACGCGCGGCATGACGATCGATCTGGAAGGGGGCGAAGCGCAGGCCGCCGACATCAGCTTCCTGGCCGGCTACGCGGCCGCGCTGCCGCAAGCCGACGGTTCGAGGATCGCCGTGGTCGGTTACAGCTTCGGCGGCCTGGCGAATGTGCTGGCGGCGGCGCGCGACGATCGTATCGGCGCCCTGGTCGGGCTGGACGGCTCGGTGCGCTACTTCCCCGCGATCGTCCAGGCTGCGACCTACGCGACGCCGGAACGGCTGGCCTTGCCGATGCTGTACCTGGGCGGCAAGCCATCGACCGCCGAGGCGATGAACCGGAACAAGCAGATTCCAAGCTACAGTCTGCTGAACCAGATGAAGTATTCCGATCTCTACAACGTCACGATGTACACGATGGAGCATGCCGCGTTTCAATCCGAATCGCTGCGCCTGGGGCCGGAGCAGCGCTTCGGCGACTACACGCGGGACGAGGCCGCGCTGGCCTACGGGTGGATGGAGAAATATGTGCTCGCCTTCCTCGACGCCTATCTGAAAAACGATGCGCCGGCATTGAAATTCCTGAACAGCGCGCCGAAGGCCAATGGCGTGCCGCCGCATCTGCTGTCGGTCGACGTGCATCGCGCCGAAGGCACCCCGCCGACGCTGGCGACATTGGCCGGCGAATTCGCCAGCCGCAAGCATGCCAACCTGGCCGAAGCATATGGCGGGATGAGCAAAAGCGCGCCCGGCTTCAAACCTGCGGAGCGCGCCTTGATTTCGTGGGGAGAACCGTTCCTGGAACAGAAACGCTACCGCGAAGCGATTGAAATCTTCGAGCTGACGAACGCCCTGTACCCGGACAGCGGCAGGGCGGCCTTTTATCTGGCTTTGGCCTACGACAGGAACAAGGACAACGCGCGCGCCATCGCAAGCTACCAGCGGATGCTCGGATTCTGGCCGGACATGACGGAGGCGAAGCAGAGCATCACCCGGCTGCGCAGCGAAGCGCAAGGCAAGCAATAATTCCCCCTCTCCTTCCGTGTCAGTGCCGACATTCGGACACGAACTCAGCCTTAACCTGGCTGGGCTCGTGTCCGAATGTCGGCACTGACACCGAAGTTGTTTTTTTAGTGGCCTTCGCCGGCGTTGAACATGGTCTTGGCGTAGATCAGGCCGAGGCCGTAGCCGCCGCCGTGGGCGATCGAGGTGGCGACGGTTTCGTTGTAGGTCTCGCCGCGCGCCCAGTCGCGTTGCAGTTCCAGCAGGTATTGCAGCGAGGTCATCGGACGGGCGCCCAGTTGCACCATGCGTTCAACGGCGCGCTCGTGCGCTTCGTCGGAGACGTCGCCGCTGGCGTCGGTGATCACATACACTTCAAAACCCTGGTCCAGCGCCGACAGCGCGGGACCGACGATGCAGACCGACGTCCACAACCCGGCCAGCACGATCTTGCCTTTGCCGATGGCGTTGACACGCTCGGCGATACGCGGGTCTTCCCAGGTGTTCATGCTGGTGCGGTCGATGGCGACTTCGTCCGGGAACACCGATTTGATTTCGTCGAAGATCGGGCCGGAGAACGATTTTTCCGCGACCGTGGTCAGGATGGTCGGCACCTTGAAGCCTTTGGCCGCCTTGGCGACCAGCGCCACATTGTTGCGCAACTGTACCGGGTCGATCGACTTGGTGGCGAACGACATCTGCGACTGGTGATCGATCATGATCAGGGTGTGGTTGCTTGGATCCAGCAGGGTGCTACCTGGTTTGGCGATGGCGGTCGGCATAATATTCTCCTAAATGATCTTCAATAATTTCGATGGGCTGAATCGCTTGTTTCGCGATGTCTTCTCTGCTGAAATGAAGTATGCGCGCCAACACGCAAAAAGAAAAACGGAAAAATTGCAGAGTTATATTCGAAATTTTCGATAGCAGAATATGCCCTTGGCGGACCACTGGCGGCAAACTGTCGTAGTGCTTTCAAGGTAAGCTGTGCATTCTCCAGTCACCAAAACAGACTGGAGCGACTCCATGGACGACGACATGAAAATCAACAGCAGCACCGTGAAACGCCTGCGTGCGGAACGCGCCTGGTCGCAGGAGCAACTGGCGGAAATCGCCGACGTCAGCTTGCGGACGATACAACGGGTCGAGGCCGAGGGCGGCGCGTCGCGGGAGACCCGGATGGCCATCGCCGCCGCGTTCGGCATCAACGTGGGCGAGTTGAACCTGCCCGATGCGCCGCCGCTGCAAGCGCCGCCGCAAACACCGGCGCTTGGGCCGGCCACGCTGGCGCGGCACCGCCACGCCGGCCAGGCGTCGCTGGCGATGGCGGTCATGGTCGGGATCACGCAGTATTTTCAGCTCGACGTCATCCCGCTGGCGATCGTCAACCTGCTGCTGATGGGCGCCATCACCGGCGCGCTATACGCCGGGTTCGGCTGGTACTTCTCCGGCCGCACCGCCCCCACCACGCCGGCGCGGCGCACGGTGCAATTCGGCTTTGTCTTCGGCGCCGTCGCGCTGGCGTTCGCCAGCCTGAGTCCGGCGCCGAAAACCGCCGCGCTGTCGGCGTTGCAATTGATGCTGCTGGCCTGCGCGATCCACGCTGCGTTCGGCATCCACCGCGCGCGCCAGGCCAAAAGCCAAGGGCCGGGTCCCGCTTGATGCGGAACCCGGCCCTCTGGTGCTGCGTGAATTAAAGCCAGCGCTTAGAAGTTGTAGCGCAGACCGGCGGTGACGGCGCCGGATTTACGGCCCTGGTCGATATCGCTATGGCCGTAGTTTTCATACTCCAGCGAGACCTTGACGTTCTTGTTGATCGCGTATTCCGCGCCAACCGAGGCGTACAGGGCGGTCTTGTTCTCGTCACCGCTGACGGCGGCCGCGCCGGTGGTGAACACTTCGTTGTGGTTGCGCGCCACGCCCAGCTTGCCGACCAGCGCGATCTGCTGGTTCACCGGCCAGGTGCCCTTGCCAGCGACATAGTAGGAATGCGCATCGGTATTGATGCCGCCCGGAGTGCCGGCCACCGAGTAGTTGTAGCTGCGCTTGCCGAAGTCGGCGTAGCCGGCTTCCACCGCCCAGGTGCTGTCGATGTTGTAGCCGCCGTAGACCTTGCCGCCGGCCTTGTAGCCGCTGTGGTTGTCGGCGCTGACCGCCGCGCCCGGCGCGTTGAACTCATACTTGCTGCCCACCACACCGGCGCCAATGTAGGCGGTGCCGGCATCATCGGCGGCGTAAGCGGAGGAACCTGCCAGTGCGGCAGCGGAAGCGACTAATGCGAACAGAATTTTATTCATGATATTTGGATCTTTCAGCAAAAAGTTAAAGCGGGAGTTGCTTGGGATCGCAGTTCTCTGAAGTGCGATGTGTCCACAATAGCACTCCGGTTTAACCCCGTCCGCGCCGATTTAGTAAGAAGTGTTACAGGATGTAAGCCGAATATTTAGTGGCTATACTCAGTTTCCGCCAAACTTAAGCGAAGCTTAAAATCCGCTCAGGATTTGCCGGAAAGTGAGGTTGATGCGGGGTCCGCGCGCGGCGGTTTCCTTGTTGATGCCATGCACCCAATGCGTTTGCAGCGCGCCCGCCATCAGCAGCAGGCAGCCGTCGCCCAGCGCCAGCTTGAGGGTTTTCGGCAGCCGCCGGTGCTTGAGGATGAAGGTGCGCGGCGCGCCGAAGCTGACCGAGGCGATGGCCGGATCCGGCCCCAGTTCGCGCTCGTCGTCGGCGTGGAAGCCCATGCTGTCGCGCTGGTCCCGGTAGTAATTGAGCAACACGCTGTTGAAGCGGCGCCCGGTGGCCTGCTCGACCGCCTGCTTGATCTGCAATTGCAGCGGCGTGAACGGCTGCGGATGGAAGGTCTTGCCGGAATAGCGATAGCTGGCCTCGCCGTGCCAGGCCGTCAGGCGCGGCTGCATGTGCAGCTTGCCCCAGACTTGCACCTGCTCGTGGCACCAGTCGGTGTCGTCCAGCAGGCGCTGCATGATCTCGCCCGGCGCGGCGTCCAGCGCCAGCCGCTGCTGGAACCACAGTTCGCCATCCTCGATCGGGATGGGGGTCAGGCTGGTGTCGTCGGCAAACAAGTCCATGCGCGGTATGATACCGGCACCACGTCACACAGGAGTATCCCGCATGAAAAAACGCCAGTTCCTCGGCGCCGCCGCGCTTGCCGCCGTTGCCGCCAGCGCGCCGGCGCGCGCCGCCAAGCCCGCGTCCGGCCCGGCGCTGCTGACGGTCACCGGCGCGATCGCCAGGCCGAATCGCGGCAAGCTCGATCCGGTCAAGGATCAGATGATGCACAAGCAGAAGGTCAGCTTCGACCAGGCCTGGGCCTTCGATTTCGCCGCCCTCGCCGCCCTGCCCGCGATCATCATCAAGCCGACGCTGGAATACGACGCCAAACCGCATACGCTGAGCGGCCCGCTGCTGCTGGATGTGGTGAAGGCCGCCGGCGCCAGGTTCGACGACGACAGCAAGCTGCTGCTGCGCGCGGTGGACGGCTATGTGGCGAGCGTGACGGTGGCGCAGGCGCGCGCGCAGCGCTACATCGTCGCCACCCATCTGGATGGCGCGACGATGCCGCTGGGCGGACTGGGTCCGCTATGGGCGATTTACGATGCGGACAAGGTGCCCGGGATGGCAGGCAAACCGCTGCCTGAGCGGTTCGGCGCCTGCCCGTGGGCGCTGTATCACATTGAAGTAGCGTGATTCAGGCGTAGGCTTCGGCCAGCGTCATGACGCGCGGCGCGATGGTGATGCCGATGCCGCTGAACAGCGCGGTGATGGCGGCCATGTTGGCTTCCATTTCATCCGCCTTCCAGCCCTGGAACAGGTCGGTGCCATCCTTCTGGAAATGCAGGTCCAGCACCTTGCCGCGATCCTTGTGGGTATAGCCGCCGCTGTAGGTATTCTTGAAGCCGAGCGAGGCCAGCGAGGCCAGCACTTCAGTCGGTGGATGATCCGGATCGGTGGCGATGAACACGCCAAAGGTCTTGCCTGGCGGTTTTGCGGCGATGTCGACGTCGTAAATTCCAGGCGCTTTAGTGACGGTCGTACTTTTCAGAAATAACATGTTCATACCCCTACTATTCAATTGGCGCCGGCGAAACTAGCTTGATTCTTGTAGAAAACATTCTAAGAAACAAGCTTATTGCTAATCCCGTGGTTTGTCGACAATTCCCGCGAGTTATTTGTGAATTCGTACCAATAAAACTGCATGGTTGTTGCGCAACCTTGTCCAACACAAAAGTAAGCGCTATTTCCCGGCTTTTCGGCGCGCCAGCTCGGCGGTCGGCGGCACCAGCGCCTGATACAGCGCGCCGGTCGCCGCGTCCCACTCGCCGACCGCCTGCTGCTGCCGCGCCACTGTAGCGAAATCGCCGCGCGCGACCGGGCCGCTCAGGGCGGCGGCGGCGCCGAGGCGGAACACATTGGCCATCGATTCGGCCGCCAGCGGCTGCGCCATGCGCCGCGCCACCTCTTCCGGAATGCCGGCCGCCTGGTAGGCGCGCAGCGCCGCGTCCAGCACGGTGACCAGGTAATTGCTGGCGAACACGGCCGCCGCGTGATACACGGTCTTGGCCGAGGCGTCGATCGGCACCGGCTGCGCGCCGATCGCCTGCAACGCCGGCGTCAGCACGGCCAGCGCGGCGGCGTCGCCTTCGACACCACAGAACGTGCCTGTAAATTGGGCAGCCACCGCCGCCGGATCGGCGAAGCTGCGGATCGGATGGACGCTGGCCACCAGCGCGCCGGCGTCGCGCGCCGCCTGCAAGCGGTCGGACGCCAGCGCGCCGCTGCAATGAAACACAATGCTGCCCCGCAGCGGCACCGCTTGCGCCAGCGCCTCGCACGCCGGCGCGATCTGGTCGTCGCCGACGGCCAGCAGGTGCACGGCGGCCGGCAGCAGCTGAGCGTAGCCGTCGACCGCGTCGCCGGCGCCGACGAACGCCACCGCTTCCTGCGCCGATGGCGCGGAGCGCGTCAACACCTGCTGGATATCGAAACAGCCATGCCGCGCGAACAAGCGCCCCAGCACTCGCCCGACGTGGCCGGCGCCGATCAGGTTCAGCGCGGGCGCCATCAGAAACCCGATCCGGGCTGTTTCAGGAATTCGATTTCTTCCGGCGTCGACGTGCGGCCGAGGATGGCGTTACGGTGCGGGAAGCGGCCGAAGCGCTGGATCACCTCGCGATGGCGCTTGGAATAATCGAGCGAGCTGGCGATGCTCTTGGCGGTGGCCGCCGACGCCGTGGCGCTTTCCGCGTCGGCCATGCGCGTGAACAGCGCCACCGCCTGCTCCTGCATGCCGATATCCTCGGCATGCTCGAACGGCATATAGACAAAGGCGCGCTGCAACGGCGGCAGCGTCAGGTCGTCTTCGACGTCGAGCATGTCGAGCGCCGACTGCAAGGCCAGACGGTCGCCGGCGAACGACAGCGGCGTGCCGCGATATACGTTGCGGGTGAACTGGTCCAGCAGCAGGATGCGCGCCAGCGCCGCCTGCGGCCCTTCGGCGTCCCACCGATCCAGGCCGCCCTCCAGCGCCAGCTCGATCTCGGCGCCGAAACGCTCGGCGATCAGACGGTCGAAAGCCGCGTCCTTCTTGAACCATTCGATACGCGGCGCGTCGGCGGCTTGTCCCGGCGACGGCTGGAACCAGAAATCGAATACCGCCTGGGCTTGTGGGTTCATGATGTCAGTTCCGTGCGTGGGTCAATTGGAAGCTGTGGATGCCTTCGAACTCCGCCAGCTCCGCCGACAGCACCGCCATCGGCGCGCCGCTGCGTTTGCTCAAGGCGATCGCAACAAAGCGCCATTCCTGCTGGCCGCCGTCGCTGCCGATCATCAGCGAGCCGCCGGCGATTTCATAGCCACGTTGCAGCGCCATCTGGCGCAAGGCCGGCTCCTGCGGCTTGTAGCCTGCCTTGAAGCGCATGGTGATCGCGATCGCGTGGCGCGACGGCAGCCAGGCTTCGACGCGGGTCAGCAGGATCATCGCGCCGGCGCACAGGATCGCCAGGCCGATGGCGCCGAGGTAAAAGCCGATGCCGACCATCACGCCGATCACCGACGAGGCCCAGATCGACGCCGCCGTGGTCAGGCCGCTGATATTGAAGCCTTCGCGCATGATGACGCCGGCGCCGAGGAAGCCGATGCCGGTAACGATGCCCTGCACGATGCGGGTCGGGTCGGAGTTGATCAGGTATTGCGAGACGTGGCCGCCGAACCAGTGTTCCGGGTAGCCGCCGATCACCGTCAGCGCGCAGGAGGCCATGCACACCAGGCCATAGGTGCGCATGCCGGCGGCGCGGCCGTGATAGGAGCGCTCGTAGCCGACCATCAGGCCAAGCAGCAAGGCGCCCAGCAAATTCAGCAAAATCACCGCGTTGGTGGCGAGTTCGGCATGGGACCAGTAGGCAAGCAGGAAATCGATGGCGGGCATGCGCGGGCTTTCTTATTTTTTGACCAGCTGCTTTTCGAAGGCGATATCCAGTTTGCTGACGCGGCGCGGCGGGCCGGGCGAGATGCCGTTGACGAAGGCGACGAAGTCGTCCAGCTCCATCGGCGCGCACAGCGGCGGATTGCCGGCGCCGTCGCTCAGGAAGAAGTGGCCGGCGCCGGTGCGCGACATCACGTACTTGGCGTTGCCGCTGCGGAGCTTGAGGCGGTCTACGGCCGTCGTGGCCCGGGTGGCGCGGCCGCTCATAGCGCCACCGTGCGGTTTTCCAGCCAGGCCAGCGCGTCGCCGGACAGCAGCGGCAGCAGGCGCTTGCGCACCGTGGCGTGGTAGTCGTTGAGCCAGCGCTTCTCGTCGTCGCGCAGCAGTTCCGGTTCGATGCAGCGGGTGTCGATCGGGCACAGGGTCAGCGTCTCGAAGTTGAGGAACTCGCCGAATTCGGTGGTGCCGGCGGGGCGGTTCAGCACCAGGTTTTCTATCCTGATGCCCCATTTTCCGGTGCGGTACAGCCCCGGTTCTATCGATGTGATCATGCCTGGTTCCATGGCGGTGTGCGGCTCCGGCATAGCCGATTGCGAAATCGACTGCGGGCCTTCGTGCACGTTGAGGAAGTAGCCGACGCCGTGGCCGGTGCCGTGGCCGTAGTCCAGGCCTTCGGCCCACAGCGGCGCGCGGGCGATGGCGTCGAGCATCGGCGATTTGGTGCCGCGCGGGAAGCGCGCCGACGACAGGGCGATCATCGCCTTCAGCACCAGCGTGAAGTCGCGCCGGTGTTCATGGGTGATGCGGCCGACGCCGACCACGCGGGTGATGTCGGTGGTGCCGCCGACGTACTGGCCGCCGGAGTCGATCAGCAGCAGGCCGTTGCCTTCAATGACCGAGTGGCGCGCTTCGGTGGCGCGGTAGTGCATGATGGCGCCGTTGGCGCCGAAGCCGGCGATGGTGGCGAAGCTCGGGCTGATGAAGCCGGGGCGGCGCGCGCGGGCGGCGGTGATGTGTTCGTCGATCGCCACCTCGGTCAGCGGCGCGCGGTCGATGTCGGCCAGCGTCTGATCGAGCCAGGTGAAGAACTCGCACAGCGCGGCGCCGTCCTGCTCCATCGTGGCGCGCACGTGGGCCGCATCGGGCTCGCTCTTCTTCGACTTGGCGAAGGTGGTCGGGTTGACCGCTTCGATGATCTTGATCTTGGCCGGCACCGCCTGGCGCGTGCCGTAGGTGACGCGGCGCGGGTCGATCAGCAGCGTGCAGTCGAGCGGCAGCGCGGCAAAGGCGGCGGCGGCGGACGTGTACGGCGCGACATCGACACCCTCTTCCGCCAGCGTGGCGCGCAGCTCGGCGGTGATCTTGCCTTCGCCGACGAACAGCGTGGCGCGGGTCGGCGCGACCAGCGCGTGCGCCAGGAACACCGGGTTGTAATGGACGTCGGCGCCGCGCAGGTTGAACAGATAGGCGATATCGTCCAGCGTCGAGATCAGGTGGCTCTTGGCGCCCAGCTGCTGCATCGCGATGCGCAGGTCGGCCAGCTTGCCGATGCGGCTTTTCGACGCGTACGGCGGCAGGTGCTCGAACACCGGCGCGGCCGGCAGCGCGGGGCGGTCGGTCCAGACCTGGTCGAGCAGATCGAGGTCGGTGCGCAGTGTGACGTCCTTGGCTTCCAGCGCTTGCTGCAGCAGGCGCGCGATCGCCAGGCCCAAGACGGCGCCGTCGACCGCCAGCGTCTGGCCGGATTTCAGCTGGCCGGCCAGCCAGTCAACGTATTGCACGCTGGCGCCGGAGGTCAGCTTCATCAGCTGGATGCCGGTTTCGGCCAGTTGCTGTTCGGCCTGGGTCCAGTAGCGGGCGTCGGTCCAGAGGCCGGCGAATTCCGGCGTGATGATGAAGGTGCCGACCGAACCGGTGAAGCCGGAGATCCACTCGCGGCCCTGCCAGCGTTCGGGCAAGTATTCGGACAGGTGCGGATCGGCCGACGGCACCATCAGCGCGTCGATCCGCTGTTGGCGCATGGCGGCCCGCAACAGCGCGAGGCGCTCGGCAACTTGGGAGGGGACTGGAGTAGGCATGAATAGCTCGGTAATCAGGGCGCCGCCGATGCGGCACAAACTTGCCGCTATGATACCGCGATTTAGCCCACGGCTTGGTGCGCCGCGCGGTCAGAAACTCGTGGCCGATGTGGGCGGTCGCCAGGCGGCTGATGCCCAAGCCGTCGAGGGTAAACTGGCGCATGGTTTCGCGTTGCAATAATCGGCCATTCGATCGCCGTCCAATTGCTGGAGGACGGCGCCAATGTGATTATTAATGGATGCAATGCAACAGGTCTCGAACAGGCGGTTGTGGCGCTGAATAAACGTTTCGGCCCGGGCCGCGCATTAGCGCTGGTCGCCGATATGAGCGTGGCCGGTAGCGAAATATCGCTTACCCCTCCATCGATATGCTTGTGAATAACATGGGAACTTATGCACCGAGCGATTCTTTCCACCTCGGATGAAGATTGGCAGCGCATGTTCGAATTCAATGTCTGGAGCGCGATTTCCCGTAGCCTTGCCGAATTTACCAAAGGTACTGTGAATTCGGTATTGCCCGGCCCGAACGAAACCGAAAGCCTGAAAGGTTTTATCTCGTCGGTGAATCCGGAAGTTTATGGCCGAGAATCCCCCATCGTCGCTGATTTATCGGCAGGCAAAACCGCACGAGGTGGCCAATGTCGTCGCCTTCCTGGCCAGCGAACGCGCCGCCGTGATCAATGGCGCCGCAATCCGCGCCGAGGGCGTACGGTTCCAACGATAGCCTGATCTGCGGCTTCGTGCCGGAAGTTGGCGAATACGCGCCAACTTTTGGCATAAAACGCGCGCAAAATCCCCCTTGGGCGATCCGAAATCAGGCTTCGTAACGCCGCAGGCCGTCGAGATCGAGAATGCGGATGCCGCCGTGGCCGATGCTGAGCAAGCCCTGTTTTTCCAAAAGCTGCAAAGCCTGGTTGGCGCGCTGGCGCGAGGCGCCGGATAAAAGACCGACTTCTTCCTGAGAAATCTGAATCAGCTTTTCCAGTCCGGGATATAAATGCGAATTAAACATCGACGCCAAACAACGCGCCACCCGCGTATCGGGATTTAATAAGCGATCGTTTTCCACCATGCCGATAAACTGGCCAAGCCGCTCATTCAACTGCATCATTAAAAACCGCGTGAACGGCAAACTATTATCGAGCAGCCACATAAACGTCGCCGCCGGCATGCGCGCGATGCGGCTATCGCGCAAGGCCATCGCATCGTATTTAAGGATTTCGTTCTTTAAAACCGAACCCTCGCCGAACCAGCCGCCCGGAGGCACGCCGGTGAATGTCACGCTTTTACCGGCGGCCGAGAAATTATTCATCTTGACCATGCCGTCGATAATACCGATCCAATTCTCGACCATCTCGCCTTTGCGGCAGACGTAACCACCCTTCGGAACAAAAGTCTCGAATGTCTCCGCTTCCACGCGCGCCATTTGTTCCGGCGTCAACCCCTGCGCCCAGATCGCCGAGCGCAGCGCTTCCTGCAAAGTGATTTGATATCGATCAGGCATTGTTGCGTCGCACCATAGAAATGTCGGTCAATTGTCGCCGAAAAGACAACCTGGCTTTCCCCGGCGCGCTAATATCATCACACAAAAAGCTGCCGTATCAAGAACACAAACTAATAAGTACGAGCAACCGCAACAGGAGACACTGGTGCAAACACAGAACGAGACTTTCCCGCGCCAGCTGCTGGCCCACGCCCGGATCCGGCCTGAAAAACCCGCCTTCCGCGAGAAATACCTGGGCATCTGGCAAAGCTGGAACTGGGCCGAGGTCAATGACGAAGTGCGCGCGCTGGCCTGCGGCCTCGCCGCGATCGGCTTCCAGCGCGGCATGAACCTGGCCATCATCGGCGACAACCGCCCGCGCCTGTATTGGGCGATGCTGGCCGCGCAATGCCTGGGTGGCGTGCCGGTGCCGCTGTATCAGGACGCGCCGGCCGCCGACATGGCCTACGTGCTGGAAAACGCCGAGATCCGCTACGCCATCGTCGAAGACCAGGAACAGGTCGACAAGTTGATGGAACTGCAAAGTTTATATCCGCATATCGAACATGTCGCGTACGACGACGAACGCGGCATGCGCCACTATCGGCAAAAAGGGCTGCTGTCCTTCGCCCGCCTGCAGGAAATGGGCCGCGCCTGGGACCAGGCCAACCCCGGCAAGTTCGACGCCGCCATCGAAGCCGGCAAAAGCGGCGACAACGCCGTCATCCTCTATACCTCCGGCACCACCGGCAAGCCGAAAGGCGTATGCCAGACCCACGCCGCGCTGATGGCCGCCGGCGTCGGCGGCACCGGTTTCGAGAATTTGACCGACGCCGAAGACATCCTGTCCTACCTGCCGATGGCCTGGGTCGGCGACTGCCTGTTCTCGTTCGCGCAGGCGATGGCGGCCGGCTTCACCGTCAACTGCCCCGAATCCGGCGACACCGTCATGACCGACATGCGCGAGATCGGTCCTACTTATTACTTCGCGCCGCCGCGCGTGTTCGAGAACATGCTGACCACGGTGATGATCCGGATGGAGGACGCCGGCGCCGTCAAGCGCCGCATGTTCCATCACTTCATGGCGGTGGCGCGGCGCTGCGGTGCTCAAATTTTGGACAACAAGCCGGTACCGCTGTCCGACCGCCTGCAATACGCGCTGGGCCGGGTGCTGGTCTACGGCCCGCTGAAAAACGTGCTCGGACTGTCGCGGGTGCGGGTCGCCTACACCGCCGGCGCGGCCATCGGCCCGGACCTGTTCCGCTTCTACCGCTCGATCGGCGTCAACCTGAAACAGTTCTACGGCTCCACCGAAACCTGCGCCTACATCTGCTTGCAGCCGGACGGCGAGATCAAGTTCGACAGCGTCGGCCTGCCGGCGCCGGGCGTCGAGGTCAAGCTGGCCGACAACGGCGAGGTACTGGTCAAGTCGCCAACCTTGATGGACTGCTATTACAAGCGTCCCGACGCCACCGCCGAGGCGATCGACGCGCAGGGCTACTTCCACACCGGCGACGCCGGCGTGTTCGACCACGAAGGCCATCTGAAGATCATCGACCGCGCCGCCGACGTGGGCAAGATGAACAGCGGCGCCATCTTCGCGCCCAACTACATCGAGAACAAACTCAAGTTCTTCCCCTTCATTAAAGAGGCGGTGGTGTTCGGCCATGAGCGCGACCAGGTCTGCGCCTTCATCAACATCGACATCGAAGCGGTGGGCAACTGGGCGGAACGGCGCAGCATCGCCTACTCCGGCTACACCGACCTGGCGGCGCACCCGCAGGTGTATGGCCTGGTGCGCGACTGCATCGAACAGGTCAACGCCGACCTGGCCGCCGAGAGCATGATGGGCGACACGCAGATCCACCGCTACCTGGTGCTGCACAAGGAACTCGATCCCGACGACGACGAGCTGACCCGCACCCGCAAGGTACGGCGCAAGTTCATCGCCGAAAAATACGCGGTGCTGATCGATGCGCTGTACAGCGGCAAGCAGTCGCAATACATCGAAACTCAGGTCAAGTTCGAGGACGGCCGCTGCGGCCTGGTGGCGGCGGACCTGAAGATCGAGCCGTGCAAGACCTTCCCTGCTGTCCAGGCAGCGGCATGACGGAGACCGCCACCATGCAGATGAACGAACCAGACGCCCACTTCGGCGCGGACGCGGACCAACCCCGGCGCCAAACCGGCCCGGTGATCCTCGACCTGAAGAACATCTCGCTGTCGTTCGGCGGCGTCAAGGCGCTGACCGACATCTCCTTCGACGTGAAGCAGCACGAGATCCGCGCCATCATCGGCCCGAACGGCGCCGGCAAAAGCTCGATGCTGAACGTGATCAACGGCGTGTACCGCCCGCAGAAGGGCGACATCATCTATCGCGGCGAGCACCGCAAGAATATGGACTGTCACGCCGCCGCCAAATCCGGCATCGCCCGCACCTTCCAGAACATCGCACTGTTCAAGGGCATGACGGTGCTCGACAACATCATGACCGGCCGTAACCTGAAGATGACATCGAACTTCCTGATGCAGGCCTTGTACTGGGGCCCGGCGCGGCGCGAGGAAATCGCCCACCGCATCAAGGCCGAAGAGATCATCGACTTCCTGGAAATACAGGCGATCCGCAAGACGCCGGTGGGCCGCCTGCCCTACGGCCTGCAAAAGCGCGTGGAGCTGGGCCGCGCGCTGGCCGCCGAACCGGAGATCCTGCTGCTGGACGAGCCGATGGCCGGCATGAACGTCGAAGAGAAACAGGACATGTGCCGCTTCATCCTCGACGTCAACGACCAATTCGGCACCACCATCGTGCTGATCGAGCATGACATGGGGGTGGTGATGGATATCTCGGACCGCGTGGTGGTGCTCGACTACGGCAAGAAGATCGGCGACGGCACGCCGGACCAGATCCGCGCCAACCAGGATGTGATCAACGCCTACCTCGGAAAGGCGGAATGCTAATGAACATCAACTTCTTCTTCGAGGTGCTGATCGGCGGCCTGCTGTCCGGCGTGATGTACGCGCTGGTGGCGATCGGCTTCGTGCTGATTTATAAGGCGTCCGGCGTGTTCAACTTCGCCCAGGGCGCGATGGTGTTCTTCGCCGCGCTGACCTGCGTCGGCATCATCGACAAATTCGGCGCGCCACTGTGGGTGGCGATCCCGATCACCATCGTCGTCATGATCGTGCTGGGGCTGGCCATCGAGCGGGTGGTGCTGCGGCCGCTGGTCAACCAGCCGGAAATCACGCTGTTCATGGCCACCATCGGCCTGGCCTTCTTCATCGAGGGACTGGCGCAGCTGATCTGGGGCGCGCAGGTGCACAAGCTGGAGCTGCCGATCGAGGACGTGCCGTCCGAATACCTGATGAACAAATTTAACATCCTGGTCTCGCAGTTCGACATCATGGCGGCCGCCGTCTGCGGCGTGCTGGTGACCACGCTGGCGCTGCTGTTCTCGCGCACCAAGGTCGGCCGCGCGCTGCGCGCGGTGGCGGACGATCACCAGGCCGCGCTGGCGGTCGGCATTCCGCTGCAGCGCATCTGGGCGGTGCTGTGGGCGGTGGCCGGACTGGTGGCGCTGGTGGCCGGTCTTCTGTGGGGCGCGCGCAACGGTGTGCAGTTCGCGCTGACCTTCGTCGCGCTGAAGGCGCTGCCGGTGCTGATCCTCGGCGGCTTCACCTCGATGCCGGGCGCGATCGTCGGTGGCCTGATCATCGGCGCCTCGGAAAAACTGGCCGAGGTGTATATCGGCCCTCTGGTCGGCGGCGGCATCGAGGGCTGGTTCCCTTACGTGTTGGCCTTGTTGTTCCTGCTGGTGCGGCCGGAAGGCCTGTTCGGCGAAAAAATCATCCGCAGAATCTGAGAGAGACCACCATGCTCTATCGCGAAGCAGGACAATTCAAAACCAGCTATCAGGCCGACAGCCAGATCTTCCCCATCCTGCAGGACCGGCTGGCGTTGTTTGCGCTGCTGGTGTTCGCGGTGGTGGTGGTGCCGCTGTTTGCGTCGCCGTACACCTTGTCGGCGATCCTGATCCCGTTCCTGATTTTCTCGCTGGCCGCGCTGGGACTCAACATCCTGACCGGCTACGCCGGCCAGCTGTCGCTGGGCACGGCGGCCTTCATGGCGGTTGGCGCCTTCGCCTCGTATAACTTCCTGGCGCGCTTGCCCGGCCTGCCGGTGCTGCTGGCCTTCGTGCTGGGCGGCTTGAGCGCGGCGGCGGTCGGCATCGCCTTCGGCCTGCCGTCGCTGCGCATCCGCGGCTTCTACCTGGCCGCGTCGACGCTGGCCACGCAGTTCTTCGTGGTCTGGTGCCTGACCAAGATCCCCTACCTGACCAACTACAGCACATCGGGCGTCATCACCGCGCAAAAGATCGTCATTCTCGGCTATGCCTTCGATACGCCGGACCGCAAATACCTGCTGGTGCTGGCCGTGGTGGCGCTGATGTCGCTGCTGGCCAAGAACATGATCCGCTCCAACGTCGGCCGCTCCTGGATGGCGGTGCGCGACATGGACGTGGCGGCCGAAGTGATCGGCTTCCGCCTGATGCGCACCAAGCTGCTGGCGTTCGCGGTCAGCTCCTTCTACTGCGGCGTGGCCGGCGCGCTGTACGCCTATGCCTATCTCGGCACGGTGGAGCCGGAGGCCTACAACCTCGACCTGTCGTTCCGCATCCTGTTCATGGTGATCATCGGCGGCGTCGGTTCGGTGCTCGGTTCCTACCTCGGCGCCGCGTTCATCGTGCTGCTGCCGGTGTTCCTCAACATCCTGGCGCACAGCCTGTCGCTGCCGACCAACGTCGCCTCCAACCTGGAGCTGATGGTGTTCGGCGCGCTGATTATCTTTTTCCTGATCGTGGAACCGCACGGTCTGGCGCGTTTGTGGCAAATCGGTAAAGAGAAATTGCGTCTGTGGCCTTTCCCGCACTGAACGCAAAACAATAACCCTGGAGGAGAAGACAATGAAGCGCATCGCATCTGTTGTAGTCGCACTCACGATCACCCTGACCAGCGCCGGCGCGGCCTGGGCACAGCCGGCCGCCGAACAGTACATCGCCCTGCCCTCGTACCGCGTCGGCCCTTATGCCGCGGGCGGTTCCGGCTTCTACGGCGGCATCATCGACTACTTCAACCTGGTCAACCTGGCGGGCGGCGTCAACGGCGTCAAGATCTCGTGGGAGGAATGCGAAACCGAATACAACCCGTCGCGCGGCGTCGAATGCTACGAGCGGCTGAAGACGCGCAACGGCGGCGCCACCCTGGTCGAGCCGCTGTCCACCGGCGTCGCCTACGGCGTGCTGGATCGCCTGGCCACCGACAAGATTCCGATGACGATGATCGGCTACGGCCGCTCGGACGCCGCCAACGGCAAGGTGTTCCCGTATGTGTTCCCGCTGATTACCAGCTACTGGAACCAGGCCGCCGCGATGATCAAATACCTCGGCGACAAGAACGGCGGCATGGACAAGCTCAAAGGCAAAAAGATCGTCCACCTGTACCACGACTCGGCGTTCGGCAAGGAACCCTTGCCGGTGCTGGAGGCGCTGGCCAAGCAGTACGGCTTTGAGCTGATCAAGATCCCGGTCACGCCACCCGGCAGCGAGCAGCAATCGCAGTGGCTGCAGATCCGCCAGGCCAATCCGGACCATGTGATCCTGTGGGGCTGGGGCTCGATGAACGCGGTCGCCATCAAGACCGCGCAGCGCAACGGCTTCCCGCGCGAGAAGATCCTCGGCGTGTGGTGGGCCGGTTCCGAAGAGGACACCGTACCGGCCGGCGACGCCGCCAAGGGCTACAGCGCGATGACCTTCAACACGCCGGGCAACTACCCGGTGATGGACGACATTCGCAAGAAACTCTACGGCGCCGGCAAGGGCAACCTGGCCGACAGCAATCGCATCGGCTCCGTGTACCACATGCGCGGCGTCAGCGCGGCCATCCTGTGGGTCGAGGCGATCCGCACCGCGCAGGAGAAGTTCGGCAAGGGCAAGCGCGTCAGCGGCGAGCAAATGCGCTGGGGCCTGGAGAACCTGAACGTCGACGAGGCGCGGCAGAAAGCCATCGGCGCCTTCGGCATGCTGCCGACGGTGAGGACCAGCTGCGACGATCATGAAGGCTCCGGCGCGGTGAAGGTCCAGCAGTGGGATGGCAAGAAGTGGAACGCCATCACGCCGAACTGGATCGTCGGCGACAAGGCGCTGACCCGCAGGCTGCTGGAGGAAAGCTCCGCCGCCTATGCGGCCGAGAAGAAAATCACGCCGGCCTGCGCCAAATGACGATCGCCACCGCAACCACCGCCGCCGCGCCGGCGGCGACGCCCTACCTCTCGGTGAACAACGTCGAGGTGATCTACGACCACGTGATCCTGGTGCTGAAGGGCGTGTCGCTGCAAGTCCCGCAAGGGAAGATCGTCGCGCTGCTGGGCGCCAACGGCGCCGGCAAGTCCACCACGCTGAAGACCATCTCCACGCTGTTGCGCGGCGAGCGCGGCGACGTCACCAAGGGCGAGGTCCAGTTCAAGGGCGAGCGCATCGACCAGCTCACGCCGAATGAGCTGGTCAAGCGCGGCCTGTCGCAGGTGATGGAGGGACGCCACTGCTTCGGCCACCTGACCATCGAAGAAAACCTGCTGACCGGCGCCTACACCCGCAGCATCTCGCGGGCGGAGCTCAAGCAATCGCTGGAGAAGGTCTATCACTACTTCCCGCGCCTGCGCGAACGGCGCGGCAGTCAGGCCGGCTACACCTCCGGCGGCGAGCAGCAGATGTGCGCCATCGGCCGCGCGCTGATGGCCAAGCCGTCGATGATCCTGCTGGACGAGCCATCGATGGGCATCGCGCCGCAGATCGTCGACGAGATCTTCGGCATCGTGAAGGACTTGAACAGCAAGGAGAACGTCTCCTTCCTGCTGGCGGAGCAGAACACCAGCATCGCGCTGCGTTACGCGGACTTCGGCTACATCCTGGAAAACGGCCGCGTGGTGATGGAAGGCGCGGCCGCCGAACTGGCCTGCAACGAGGACGTCAAGGAGTTCTACCTCGGCGTTTCCGCAGCCGGCCGCAAGAGCTTCCGCGACATGAAATTTTACCGCCGCCGCAAGCGCTGGCTGGCATAGGAGCGCAATGAACATCACGAAAGCCAAGGCCCTTTGCCGCTCCTTCCCCGGCGCCACCGAAGACACCAAGTGGGGCGCCGACCTGGTGTTCTCCGTCGGCGAGAAAATGTTCGCCGTCACGGCGCTGGAGGACAAGGCCAAGGGCATCAGCTTCAAGGTCGACGACGACCGCTTCCTGGAGTTGACCGACCGCCCCGGCATCATTCCCGCGCCCTACCTGGCGCGCGCCAAGTGGGTGTACATCGAAGACCTGAAATCCATCAGCGACGCCGAAGCGGGCGATCTGCTGAAACGTTCTTATGAGCTGGTGTTCGCCAAGCTGACCAAAAAGCTGCAACGCGAAATACAAGGATAACTATATGGCCGATACCCTCGACAACCTGGAATCCCGTCCGCCGGAGCAGCGCGAACGCGAACTGATGGCGCGCCTGCCGCAGCTGGTGGCGCGCGCCAAGGCCGCCGCCGGCTGGTCGCGCATCCTGCGCGACGTGAACGCCACCGACATCCACAGCCGCGCCGCGCTGGCCACGCTGCCGGTGACGCGCAAGTCCGCGCTGCACGCGCTGCAAAAGGGACAGCCGCCGTTCGGCGGCTTGAACACGACTCCGGTCGCCCAGCTGGGGCGGGTGTTCATGTCGCCTGGACCGATCTTCGATCCCGAGGGACGCGGCAAGGACTGGTGGCGTTTCGCGCGGCCGATGTACGCCGCCGGCGTGCGGCCCGGCGGCCTGCTGCAGAACTGCTTCTCCTACCACTTCACGCCGGCGGCGTTCATGGTCGAAGGCGGCGCCGCGCGCATCGGCTGCACCGTGATCCCGGCCGGCAGCGGCCAGACCGAGTTGCAGGTGCAGGCCATCAGCGAGCTGCGGCCCGACACCTACGTCGGCACACCGTCCTTCCTGAAGATCATCATCGAAAAGGCGCGCGAGCTGGGCACCGACATCGGCAGCATCAAGCACGCCATGCTGGGTGCGGAAGCGCTGCCCGAATCGCTGCGCGAGTGGTTCGCCGCGCACGGCGTGCCGCATGTGCTGCAGATGTACGCCTCGGCCGATATCGGCAGCATCGCCTACGAGACCAGCAGCGGCGGCGTGCGCGTGCCCGGCATGGTGCTGGATGAAGACGTGATCCTGGAGATCGTACGCCCCGGCAGCGGCGATCCGGTGCCCGACGGCGAGATCGGCGAAGTGGTGGTGACGGTCTTCAACCCGGACTATCCGCTGATCCGCTTCGCCACCGGCGACCTGTCGGCGATCCTGACCGGCGCCGACGCCTCGCCGTGCGGCCGCACCAACATCCGCATCAAGGGCTGGATGGGCCGCGCCGACCAGACCACCAAGGTACGCGCGATGTTCGTCCACCCGTCGCAGGTGCACGAAGTGACCCGGCGCCACCCGGAGATCGTCAAGGCGCGGCTGGTGGTCTCGGGCAGCATGGCGCAGGACGTGATGACGCTGCATTGCGAAGTCGCCGAGCCGGATGGCGCCGGCGCCGCCGACCTCGGCGCCAGCATCGTCGAATCGATCCGCGACCTGACCAAGCTGCGCGGCGAGGTGGTGTTCGCCGCCGTCGGCAGCCTGCCCGGCGACGGCAAGGTGATCGACGATGTGCGCGACTACAAATAGGCGTTGTGGCGTAAAACCAACGGCAAGCGGCAGCGCTGGATATGGCGGATAATATCGGTCTTCCCACCTGTTTTTAGAAGACCCAGAAGACCATGCAAGACTTCCACCACAACCGCGCCCGCGCCCTGCTGGAGAACGCCGAAGAGCTGTTCAGCAAAGAGAAAGTCGACAGCGCCGTCACCGCGATGGCCGACACCCTCAACACCCGCTTCAATCATCCCGATAGCGAAGAGTTCCCGCTGGTGCTGGGCGTGATGGGCGGCGCCGTGGTCTTCACCGGCAATCTGCTGCCGCAGCTGACCTTCCCGCTCGAATTCGACTATATCCACGTCAGCCGCTACGGCGACGACGACCAGGGCGGCCAGGTGGTGTGGAAGGTCGTGCCGCGTTCGAACGTCACCGGCCGCACCGTCATCGTGCTGGACGATATCCTCGACGAAGGCGAAACGCTGGCCCATGTCAAACAGCGCCTGCTCGACATGGGCGCCTCCGAAGTGATCCTGGCCGTCTTCGCCGACAAGGCGATCGGCAAGGCCAAGCCGGTCAAGGCCGACATCGTCGGCATCACGATCCCGAATCGCTTCGTGGTCGGTTTCGGCATGGACGCCTACGGCTACTGGCGCAATCTGCCGGGCCTGTGGGCGATCCGGACCGACGGCTGATCGGACGCCGGTGCGGACGCCGTCTCCATCCTGGCTGCTGCGTGGTGCCGGCTTTGCGGCGGTGGCTTTCTGCGCCTTGCCCGCCGCCGCCAACTGCGGCCGCCCGATCGTCACGCCGCTGGCGCCGGTCGGCATCGGCGTCATCATCGAAGGCAATCAGGTCAGCGGCATTTATCCGGCGCTGCTGAAGCAGGTCTCCGCCCGCACCGGCTGTGTGTTCAAGACTTCCGTGGTGCCGCAGGCGCGGCTCGAATCGATGTTCGAACTCGGCACGGCGGATGTGATGGTGCCCGCCGTCGGCACCCCGCGCCGCGACCAGTTCGGCGATTTCGTGCCGATGGCCAGCGCGCGCGCGATGCTGCTGTCGGTCGATGCCGACCGGCCGGCGGTGCGCGACCTGACCGAACTGCTGCAACGGCACGAGCTGCGCGTGGTCGCGGTGCGCGGCAACGACTACGGCGAAGCCTATCAGGCCGCGCTCGCGGAGCTGAGCCGCCAGGGCCGGCTGTACCTTGAACCGGATCCGCTGCAAGTGGCGCGCCTGCTGGGCGAAGGCATGGCCGACGTCACCATCCTGACGCCGATGAGCCTTGCCCAGGCGATGATCGAGAACCAGCGCGTGCGGCCATTGCTGGACCGCCTGCGCATCGAAGAGCTGCCCGAACTGCCGTGGAGCCATAGCGGTATCTACCTGTCGCGCAAGACGCTCAACGCCGAACAGCGCCGCTACCTGACCGCGCAACTGCGCAAGGGCTACGACGACGCCAAGGTATGGGAGCAGTACCGCCGCTACTATCCGGCCAACGTGGTCGCCGCCAGCATGCGCCTGCGCTGATGCTGGACGCCGCGCTGTCCGGATTATTCCTGCTGGCGATCGGCCAGGCGGTCATCCTCGCCGCCGCCCTGCTCAGCGCGCGACAGCCGGAAATGCGGACCGCAAACCGCTTGCTGTCGGCGTTGCTGCTGGTGTTCTCGGCCATCCTCGGCCACGCCTGGCTGGGACTCAATCACCTGTACCAGCAGTATCCGCATAGCGCGCTGGCCATCGTCACGCTCGGGCTGGCGGTGGGACCGCTGCTCTACCTTTATCTGCGCGCGATGCTGTCGGACCAGCCACTAGGCCGCCGCGCGCTGCTGCATTTCGCGCCGTTCGTCCTCGCCACGCTGGCGATGCTGCCGTTCTACCTGCGCCCGGCCGCCGAAAAACTGGCCTGGATGCGGCAGTGGGACGGCTGGCCGTGGTATCTGACGCTGGCGGGACTGGCCAAGCTGGCGATCCTGCTGCTGTACATCCGCGCCAGCCACCGGCTGATCCGGCGCGTGCCGGCGGATTCGGAGCTGGTGCACGGTTTGCGGCGGCTGATGCGCATCTGGCTGGCCAGCGGCGCCTTGAGCATCGCCGCGCTGGCGCTGGCCGTGTCCGGGGCGGACGCCAAGCTGCCGCTGTCCGGCGATGCGGTCGACGGCATCGCCCTGATGCTGTTCGTGTTCGCGACCGCCTTCACCGCGATGCGGCTGCCGCTCGGCTACCGTCCGCGCCCGCTGCCGCCGGAACCGCCACCGCCAGCGCAGCCCAAGCCGCGCTACGCGGGCAGCCAGTTATTCACAATCGACCGCGACGCCTTCCTGGCCCGCCTGACCGCCTGCATGGAACGCGAACAGCCGTACCGCAACGGTGAGTTGAAGCTGGACGAGCTGGCGGCGCAAGTGGCGATGACGCCGCACGAGCTGTCGCAACTGATCAACGAAAGCGCTGGCGCGAATTTCGCCGACTATCTGAACCGCCACCGCGTCGAAGCGCTCAAAAGCGCCTTGCACGACCCTTTGCAGGCCAGCGCCAGCATCCTCGACTTGGCGCTGGCAGCGGGATTTAACAGCAAAAGCGCGATGAACCGCGCATTTAAGAAACACACCGGCCTCACGCCCGGCGAATTCCGCAGCCAGGCCGAGACCCCGGTGTAGCGCGTGCCAAATCATCATTTGGGACGCAAGACGCGTCGCGCGGCGGCACACTGAAGGCCTCAAAGTCACGGAGCCGCACATGAAATCCCTTTACCTTGCCTTGTCCCTGCTGGTCTGCGCCCACGCCTCCGCCGGGCCGCAAACCTGGATCACCAACGTCAAACTGGTATCGCCGGAAAAGCTGGACCGCATCGAAAGTGGCAGCGTCTTGATCGAGGACCAGCGCATCATCCGCGTCGAACGCGGCGCGGCCAAGGCGCCCAAAGGCGCGCTCACCGTCGACGGCAAGGGCGGCTACCTGACGCCGGGACTGATCGACTCCCACGTCCACCTGTTGGCCGTCCCCGGCATGAGCTTCGAGCAGGCCGACCACATGAAGGCGATGGCCGCCGAATACTTCACACAGATGCCGCGCTCCTTCCTCTACTACGGCTACACCACGGTGATCGACCTGGCGGCCGGCAGCCGCGAATTCATCGACATGGTCAAGGCCTCGCCGCTGCACCCGGACGTCTACGACTGCGGCGCGCCGCTGGTGTTCGCCAACGGCTACCCGTCGTCGTACGCGCCGCCGGAGACGCGCTTCACCACCTTCTCCAATTTTATCTACGACCCGGCGCAGGCGGACAAGATCCCGTCGCGTTTCAAGCCGGAGGACTACACTCCGGCCAAAGGCGTGGCGCGGGTCAAGGCCGACGGCGCCATCTGCGTCAAGACCCATTTCGAGCACGGTTTCGGCAACCAGCGCAACCTGCCGGTGATGAGCCCCGCCGTGTATGCCGAGGTGCGCGCGGCGGCCAGCAAGGATGGCCTGGTGCTGGTCACGCACGGCAATTCGTTCGAGGCGCAGACTTTCGCCGTCAACGGCGGCGTGGATGTGCTGGCGCATGGCATGTGGCACTGGGGCGCGCTGAATAAATCGCCGCAGGTGCCGGACGAGATCAAGCTGCTGCTGGACCGCATCGCCGAGCGCAGGATCGGCTATCAGCCGACGATGCAGGTGCTGTACGGGCTGCGCGCCTACGTCGATCCGGATTATCTGAACAACCCTGCGCTGCCCAAGCTGCTGCCGAAGTCGATGCTGGCCTGGCTCAAGACGCCGGAAGGCAACTGGTTCAAGCAGGAGGTCACCGAGGACGACACCGACGAGGCGGCGCGGCAGGGGATGGAGGAGCCGTTGCGCCGGCAGCGGCAAGTGGTGGCCTATCTCGCGAAAAAAGACGCCAACTTCGTGTTCGGCACCGATACGCCGTCATCGCCGACCTACGGCAATATCCCCGGCTTGAATGGGTATCTGGAGATGCGTAACCTGCATCTGGCCGGCATGTCGCTGGCGCAGATCTTCAAGGCGGCGACCATCAACAACGCCCGCACCTTCAAGCTCGATGCGGACTTGGGGACGATCGAAGCCGGCAAGGTCGCCAATCTGGTGCTGATGAAAACCTCGCCGCTGGCCGACATCGCCGCCTACGACAGCGTGCAAACGGTCTGGATACGCGGCAAACAAACGGCGCGGGAAAATCTGGCGGCGCGCTAGCCGCCTTCGGATGCGAGTGGGACGATGCGGGTTTCGGCAGGCAGCGGCGCGACGTAGCGATAGCTGCGCGTCGCCGAGACGGTGCTCATATACCACTCCGCGTGGTCGCGCTCCATGAGCGTCAAGGCGATGCCGCCGGCGGCCTGGCCGTTGTTGTAGCGCGCGGTCGCGGCCATCCACTCCTGCTGGCGTGCGCCGATCTCCCGGGCCGCTTGCCGCACCTGGTCGCGGGCGGCGGCACTGTCATTCTTGTCCAGATAAACGCCGGCGCAACGCGTCCACGCGTCGATGCGCTTCTCAACGCGGCGCAAGCCTTCGGTGGAGGTCGAATACGAGGGAATTTGAGGTTGCACGCAATCGAAGGCTGACGGTTGCGGATCGCTGGCGGCGGCGAATGCGGCGCCACAGATGGCGGAAGTGGACAACATCGAGCAGAGCAGCAGCTTTTTCATGACGCTTCCCGGATTGTTTTGGTCAATCGATATTAACTTAAAAACAATCCAGGACCGCCCGAAATTTTGTTTCGCGCCCTGTTACAAAGCCAGGCGCGCGCGCGCGGCGTTGTACTCGGCCTTCAGGCGCGCCACCATCTCGGCGGTGGTCGGGATGTCGTCCATCAGGCCCACGCCCTGGCCGGCGCCCCAGATGTCGCGCCAGGCCTTGGCGCTGGCGGAGCCGAAGTTCATCGCGGTCTTGTCGGCCTGCGGCAGCGCGTCCGGATCCAGGCCGGCGGCGACGATGGATTTCTTCAGGTAGTTGCCGTGCACGCCGGTGAACAGGTTCGAGTACACGATGTCGGCGGCGGCCGATTCGACGATCGCCTCGCGATAACTTTCGCTGACGTTCGATTCCCTGGTCGCCAGCCAGCGCGAGCCGATGTACGCGAAGTCCGCGCCCATCGCCTGCGCCGCCAGCACCGCGTCGCCGGTGGCGATGGCGCCCGACAGCGCGACCGGACCGTTGAAGAACTTGCGCACCTCGCCCACCAGCGCGAACGGCGACAAGGTGCCGGCATGGCCGCCGGCGCCGCTGGCAACCAGGATCAAGCCGTCGACGCCCGCCTCCAGCGCTTTTTCCGCGTGGCGGATCGAGATCACGTCGTGCATGACGATGCCGCCGTAGCTGTGGATGGCGTCCAGCATTTCCTTCGGCGGCGCGCGCAGCGACGAGATGATGATCGGAATCTGGTGCTTGACGCAGACTTCGACGTCATGCGCCAGCCGGTCGTTCGACTGGTGCACGATCTGGTTGACGGCGATCGGGCCGACGCGCTTGCCCGGATTGGCGGCCTGATAGTCGGCCAGTTCCTGTTGCAGATCGGTCAGCCACACATCCAGCAATTCCGCCGGCCGCGCATTGAGCGCCGGGAAGGAACCGACGATGCCGGCCTTGCACTGCGCCGCGACCAGGGCCGGGCCGCTGGCGATGAACAACGGGGAGGCGATAACCGGGAGTGAAAGATTTTGCAACGCTGCAGGCAGGGCCATGGCGAACTCGCTGTGAGGAAATTAATCGGAAAAACGATTATAGATCGAAAAAAGTACGATCGTGCAGAAACTAGGCGAGTTCCTCTATTTTCACTCGTTCAGTAAGTACTCACCCTCGACGCGGGCGGCAGCGGCGCGTACCAGCTGGCTGACCGCCCAGCTGCCCAGCTGTTCCGGCGACTGGTGCAGGAAGTTGCGGTTGGCCGCTTCGAACACCGGCATCGCCAGCAGCAGCTGCGGTACGTCTGCCAGCGCGATGCGCTGCCGCTCCAGCAACAGGAACTTGAGCAGCACTTTCAGCGCGTTCTGCGCGTTGCGCAACGGATCGGCCGCCAGGTAGTCGAGCCGAGAATAGGCTCGCGCCAGCGCGCCGGCCACATCGGCGAACGGCGCGCCGTGGCCGGGGATCACCAGCCGCACGTCCAGCCCGGCGATCAGATCCAGCGTGGCGCGCGCCTCGGCGAAGCCGGATTCGCCGTCCAGCTCGGGGAAGATCACGCCGAAGCCGTTTTCCCACAGCGCGTCGGCCGAGACCAGCACCCGCTCCTGCGGGCAGTAGAAAATCAGCGAATGCGGATCGTGGCCGGGCGCGCCCAGCGCCCGCCATTCCATGTCGGCCAGTTGCAGCACGTCGCCCGGCGCAATGGTGGCGTCGAAGGTGAAGCGGTCGCAGCACTGGCCGGTGGCCTTGAAGCTGAGCGCGTCCACGTCCCAATGCCGCACTTTTTCCGCCTCGGCCACCGGAATCGCGGTGTCGCTGCCGTAGTGGGCCTGCAACAGCGCGTTGCCGCCGCAATGGTCGGAATGCAAATGGGTGTTGATGATGCGATCCAGATGGCGGCCACGCAAGGCGTGCCGCACCAGTTCCAGCGTCTGCGGCGCGTGGCTCAGGTAGCCGGTGTCGATGATGGCCGTATCGTGGCGGCCCAGCAACAGGATATTGTTCGACGAGAGCCAGCCCCGTTCGAACACCTGGATCGACTCCGGCAGCGCGTTCATTCGTCCTCTTCGGCGTCGACGGTGGCCCGGCGCGACGGCAGTTCGGCCCAGACGGCGCGCTTGTAATCGTCGTCGGCCTTGCTCCAGGCAATGATCTCGGGAATGGTGCGCAGGCAGCCCATGCAGTAGCGGCGGTCGGCATCCATCTTGCACAGGCTGACGCAGGGGGAAGGCACCGGCGTTATGTTGGTTGGTTCACTCATGCCGACATTATGACCTGAACCCGCTTGACTTTGTGCATTTCGGGCCCATACTACCATCCATATAGATGGTGAATGGATGGAGAACATGGCACAGCAAGAATTAAAACTGAAGACCGCAGAGTCGGAAAAGATCACGATCAACCTCGGTCCCATCGACTTGGGGCAGATTGACCTGCTGGTGCAGGAAGGGTTTTACTCGAACCGCACCGATCTGATCCGCACCGCGATCCGCAATCAGTTGAACCAGCACGCTGACGTGGTGAAACAGACCGTCGCGCGCAAAAGCCTGGTGCTGGGCATGCAGCACTATTCGCGGGCCGACCTGGAGCGTATCCAGGCCGCCGGCCAACGGTTGCAGATCCAGGTACTGGGCTTGGCCAGCATCGCCAGCGACGTATCGGTCGAACTGGCGCTGGCGACCATCGAATCAATTTTTGTACTCGGCTCGCTGCACGCCAGCGCCGTGCTCAAAACCGCACTGGCGCAGCGCATCCATTAAGGAACCACTATGAAATTACCATTTTTAAACAATATGCGCGACGTTGCGCAAAAACTGCAGCAAACCATGCAAGCGGTGCATCTGCATCGCCCGCCGGCGCCGGCGACGCAACCGGCCATGCGCGACATCAATCCGCCGCCGCCGAACGCGGCGCCGCGCAGCGAATCGAACGACGCCGGCACGCCGCCGCAGCATCAGGCCACCGCGCCGAACCCGGCCACCAATCCGACCGAATACGCGCAGGATATGTTGAACCGCATGGGCATCAAGATCGATCTGCAAGCGAATATCGATCGCGCCATCGATGTCGGTACCGTGTCGCACCCGGCGGCGGCGCTGCCGGAAGGCGCGCAATTCATCCGTGGCAGTTATAGCAACCATGCGGGGTCGCGCAATTACAAGCTGTACATTCCGTCAAGCTACCACGGCCAGGCGATGCCGCTGCTGGTGATGCTGCACGGCTGCACCCAGAATCCGGACGATTTCGCCGCCGGCACGCAGATGAACCAGCTGGCCGAGGAAATGGAATGGCTGGTGGCCTATCCAGAGCAGACCGCCAACCACAACCAGTCCAAGTGCTGGAACTGGTTCAACGCCATCGACCAGCAGCATGGCCAGGGCGAGCCGTCGATCATCGCCGGCATCGCGCAGCAGATCATCGACGAGTATCCGGTCAATGAGCGGCAGGTGTATGTGGCCGGACTGTCGGCCGGCGGCGCGATGGCGGTGATCGTCGGCACGCTGTATCCGGAATTGTTCGCGGCGGTGGGCGTGCATTCGGGGTTGCCGTTCGCTTCGGCGCAGGATCTGCCGTCGGCGCTGAGCGCCATGAAACGCGGCGCGGCCACTGCGCACAAGGGCGGGAATAGTTCGCAGCCCATCATCGTGTTCCATGGCGACAGCGACACCACGGTCAATCCGCGCAACGGCGAGCAGGTGATCGAGCAACGGCTGAACAGCCACAAGGACGCGCGGCCGTCGGTGCAATCGGGCGCGGTGCCGAACGGGCATCGCTACACGCAGACTACGCACGTCAAGAAGGACGGTACGGCGGTCGGCGAACACTGGGTGGTGCACGGCGCCGGCCACGCCTGGTCGGGCGGCAGCGCCCACGGCAGCTACACCGACGCCAAAGGCCCGGACGCCAGCCGTGAAATGCTGCGCTTCTTCAGCACGGTCGCCTGATCAGGCCGCGATCAGGCGGATGGCGACGCCGACGATCGCCACGGTATTAGTGACGAGCAAGCCGATCACCCAGCGCATGTCACGACCATGCCGTTCGTCCGAGCGGTCGACACGGTCGTTGGCGCGATCGAAGCCGCGCTCAATACGGTCCAGCAGTGAGCGATTGCTCTGGTCCATCCTGTCAGACAGCGACTGATTGTATATGTCCATCCTAGCGAGCGTCGATTGGTTGCCCTTGTCGATTTTCTCAGACAGCGACTGATTGTATACGTCCATCCTTGCGAGCGTCGACTGGTTGTCCTTGTCGATTTTCTCAGACAGCGACTGGCTGTACTGATCCATCCGGGCAAGCGTGGAGTGGTTGTTCCGGTCCACCTTGTCGGACAGCGACTGGTTGTACTGATCCATTCGGGCAAGCGTGGACTGGTTGTTCTGATCCACCTTGTCGGAGAGCGACTGATTGTACTGATCCATGCGAGCAAGCATCGACTGGCGGTTCTCGTCGATTTTAGCGAGCGCGAACTGGCTGCTTCGCTCCACCTTATCGGACAGCGACTGGTTGTACTGATCCATGCGAACAAGCGTGGACTGGCTGCTTTCGTCGATTTTAGCGAACGCGACCTGGCTGCTTCGCTCCACCTTGTCGGACAGCGACTGGCTGTACTGATCCATGCGAGCAAGCGTGGACTGGCTGTTTTCGTCGATTTTAGTGAGCGCGAACTGGCTGCTCCGCTCCACCTTATCGGACAGCGACTGGTTGTACTGATCCATCCGGGCGAGCGTGGACTGATTGTTTTGGTCCACCTTGTCGGACAGCGACTGATTGTACTGATCCATGCGAGCAAGCGTGGACTGGCTGTTTTCATCGATTTTAGCGAGCGCGAACTGGCTGCTTCGCTCCACCTTTTCGGATAACGACTGGCTGTATTGATCCATCCGGGCAAGCGTGGACTGATTGTTTTGGTCCACCTTGTCGGACAGCGACTGATTGTACTGATCCATGCGAGCAAACGTGGACTGGCTGTTTTCATCGATTTTAACGAGCGCGAACTGGCTGCTTCGCTCAACCTTATCGGACAGCGACTGGTTGTACTGATCCATCCGGGCAAGCGCGAACTGATTGTTTTGGTCCACCTTGTCGGACAACGACCGATTGTACTGATCCATGCGAGCAAGCGTGGACTGGCTGTTTTCATCGATTTTAGCGAGCGCGAACTGGCTGCTCCGCTCTACCTTTTCGGATAACGACTGGCTGTACTGATCCATCCGGGCGAGCGTGGACTGATTGTTTTGGTCTACCTTGTCGGACAGCGACCGATTGTACTGATCCATGCGAGCAAACGTGGACCGGCTGTTTTCATCGATTTTAACGAGCGCGAACTGGCTGCTTCGCTCCACCCTATCGGACAGCGACTGGTTGTACTGATCCATTCGGGCGAGCGTCGACTGGTTGTTTTGGTTCACCTTGTCGGACAGCGACCGACTGTACTGATCCATGCGAGCAAGCGTGGACTGGCTGTTTTCGTGGATTTTGGCGAGCGTGGATAGGTTGTTCCGGTCCACCTTGTCGGACAGCGAGTCTATCCTGTCGAGCATGGCCTGTTTGTTGTCGTCCATCCGCGTCAAGGCCAAGTGGTGGAGATGGTCCATCCGCGTCAACGCCAATTGGTGCAGATGATCCATCCGCAGCAGGGTGGACTGGTGATGTTCTTCCTCTTTCTTTTGCAAAGACGGAAGTATGCTGGTGACGTTGTCCATATTGGTCTCCAGCCGCACGATGCGGGCTATCTGACTATCTTCTGCACCGCCACTTTGTTTGTCAAGCGAGGTCTGGTTCATTTTGCGTGCTCCGGTCCGATGGATTTACCATTGTCGGACCGGGGTCAGGGCGGAGTTTGAGGCGTCGCAATCGTGTGCTGGGCGGCGATGTGTTGCTTCAGGCAGGCCGGGCACCAGCAACTGGCGCCGGGGGCGGACGGCACCGGCAGCGCGGCCGGCAAATAGGTGCACCAGCACGGCTGCGCCGGGGCCGACGGATCGGCGTCCGCCATCGCGCACGAGAACGACGCGCCGCAGCGCGAGCATGTACTCATTTACAACAGACGGTCGGGTGGAGGCGCATAAGCGGGGAGCGTAACGGAGCTTCTCTGAAAATACAACCGGATAGCCCTATAATGCGTGGTTGATTGCAGCGTCAGGCTGTAAAATTGCACAAAATTTCTAACCGGACTCGCCATGACCCAACTTCTTAACTTAGGCATGAATGACGACTTGACCGCGGTGGCACCGCAGATCAAGGCGCAGATCCTGGCTGAGGCCCTGCCCTACATCCGTAACTTCCACGGCAAAACCATCGTCATCAAATACGGCGGCAACGCCATGACCGACGAACGCCTGAAGCACGGCTTCGCCCGCGATGTCATTTTGCTCAAACTGGTCGGCATGAACCCGGTCGTGGTGCACGGCGGCGGTCCGCAAATCGACAACGCGCTGAAAAAAATCGGCAAGCAAGGCACTTTCGTGCAGGGCATGCGCATCACCGACGAAGAAACCATGGAAGTGGTGGAGTGGGTGCTGGGCGGCGAAGTCCAGCAGGACATCGTGATGTTGATTAATCACTACGGCGGCCAAGCGGTCGGCCTGACCGGCAAGGACGGCGGCCTGATCCGCGCCAAGAAGATGGCCATGCCGGACAAGGACAACCCAGGCCAGTTCCTCGACATCGGCTTCGTCGGCGAAATCGACGCGATCAACCCGGCCGTGGTCAAGGCGCTGCAGGACGATGCCTTCATCCCGATCATTTCCCCGATCGGCTTCGGCCAGGACGGCCAGGCGTACAACATCAACGCCGACGTCGTCGCCGGCAAGATCGCGGAAATCCTGAAAGCCGAAAAGTTGATCATGATGACCAACATCGCCGGCGTGCAGGACAAGCAGGGCAATCTGGTGACCGACCTGTCGGCGCGCGAGATCGACGAGATGTTCGCCGACGGTACGATTTCGGGCGGCATGCTGCCTAAAATTTCATCAGCACTGGACGCCGCCAAGTCCGGCGTCAACACCGTTCACATCATTGATGGACGAATTGAGCACTCTTTATTGCTCGAGGTGTTGACCGAACAAGCTTTTGGCACTATGATCCGGTCTCACTGAAAAAAAGGCGATGCACAAATCGCCTCGATTTCAAGTGCATCGTCTGACCAGTACGCCCTTTTAGCTCAGTGGTAGAGCACTCCCTTGGTAAGGGAGAGGCCACGTGTTCAATCCACGTAAAGGGCACCATCTCTTCGCAGCACCCTCCCCCCATCAGTAAATTCGTTCGACGCTCATGCCGCGCTGGCGCAGCAATTCCGGCACGCTTCCCTTGCCGAGCAAATGCAGCACACCCACCGCCGCGATACTGTTGTTTTCCCGCGCCATCAGCTTGGCCATGCCATCGGCCAGCGCCGGATTGCGGCCATCCAGCAACACCTTCTGCACGAAGCGGCCCGAAAAGGTCTGGTCCTGCTCCGCCTTGAGCGCCATCGCGTCCAGCGCCTTGATGTCGGCGCGCTTCCACGCCCGGGCGATCTCCTCCGCCTGCGCCGCCTGCTCCTTGTCCTCGATGCCGCTGATGGTCTCCTGCAGGAACAGCAGCTGATCGGCGGGCACCATCTGGTTGAACAGCGCCATCTGGCTCTCCACCGATTCCAGCTCGACGACTTTCTGGCCGGCGGCATGCGCCTGCTGCGACAGATGCGCGTCCACCGCCAGCGCCGCGTCGTAGCCCTGGGCCGCGAACTCGCTGACCGTCAGCAGGCTGGCCAGCAGCCACGGCTTCATCATCGCCACCGACTCCGGTTCGATGTTGTACTGCTTGAGCAAACGGTCGAGCCGCGCGCGCCAGGCCGGCGTCAGCACCGGCGCCGCGCCCTTGGCCAGCATGCCATGCCGCTGCACCGCGCCGGCCAGCTGCTGCGGGTCGCTCAGCGGATCGATCTCCAGCGCCAGCACCGGCGCCTTTTTCAACACGGCCGCCACGCGCGGCTCCAGCGGATAGAAATCCCTGGCGCCGACGTGGATGGTGCCGAACATGTACAGCGTGCGCGCGCCCTGCGTGACCTTGAACAGCGCGCCGCGATTCGGCGCGGCCGCGTTGTCCGCCGCCGACGTGAAACCGGGGGCGAACCAGAACAAACCGCAGAACATCACTATAATCAGGCGCTGCATGGACTGTTTCCTTTGTTAATAGAGATGACGTGAATATTACTCGCTACCCGCCGGTCTGGCTGTTCGACCTGGACAATACGCTGCACGATGCCTCGCATTCGATCTTCCCGGCGATCATGGCCGCGATGAACGTCTACATGGCGCGCGTGCTGGGCGACGGCATCACCCCCGCCACCGAGGAAGTGGTGAACGCCACCCGCACCATGTACTGGCGGCGCTACGGCGCCACCACGCTCGGCCTGGTCAAGCACCACGGCGTGCAGGCGGCGCACTTTCTCGACGAGACCCACCGCTTCGACGACCTCAATTCGATGATCCGCGCCGAACGCGGACTGCGCCAGCTGCTGCGGCGCCTGCCCGGCCGCAAGATCCTGCTGACCAACGCGCCGCACCGCTACTCGACCCAGGTGATGCGCCATCTCGGCCTGCAACGGCAATTCAAGCAGCACATCGCGGTGGAGGCGATGACGGTGCACCGGCAGATGCGTCCCAAGCCGTCCAAGCTGATGCTGCGCCGGCTGATGCGCCGCCTCGGCCTGCAGCCGCAGCGCTGCATCCTGGTCGAGGACACGCTGGCCAATCTGCGCAGCGCGCACGCGCTGGGCATGCGCACCGCCTGGGTCACGCAATACCTGACGATCGGCGACACCGCCGGCCTGGCCCATCCGCAAAAGCGCTTAATTCGCCCCGCTTATGTCGATGTCAAAGTAAAATCTGTCAGGAAATTACCGGCACGTCTGCACCACCTGCGTTGAATTGCCATATTTTTATTCCCATTCACTTATCCGCGAGATCACATGGCAAGCACACCGCCGGGCCAGCGCCGCATGCAAATCCTGCAGGCGCTGGCGGAGATGCTGGAACAGCCCAAGGGCGATAAAATCACCACCGCCGCGCTGGCGCGCAAGCTGGAGTTTTCCGAGGCCGCGCTGTACCGCCATTTCGCCAGCAAGGCGCAGATGTTCGAGGGGCTGATCGAGTTCATCGAGACCAGCGTGTTCGGCTTGATCAACCAGATCGCGGAGCGGCACGACGACGGTCTGGCGCAGGCGCGCGACATCGTCGGCATGCTGCTCAACTTCGCCAGCCAGAATCCGGGCATGACGCGGGTGCTGATCGGCGATGCGCTGCTCAACGAGGACGAGCGCCTGCAGGCGCGCATGAACCAGTTCTATGACCGGGTCGAGCTGGCGCTGAAGCAGGCCTTGCGCCTCGCCGTGACCGAAGGCCAGGCGCACGAGGCGGACGTGCAGGCGCGCGCCTGCATGCTGTCCAGCTTCGTCATCGGACGCTGGCACCGCTACGCCAAGAGCGGCTTCAAGAACCACCCGTCGCAGGACGCGGCGCTGCAAATCGCCCTGCTGTTATCGTAAGTAGAAAATGAACACAGAAGTATTCGCGCTGCTGGACGACGCCAGCCCGGAAGGCGCCCAGCCAGGCACCACGCGTTCGCGCCTGTACACCGGCCACACCGGCACGCTGCGCTGCGACGATATCGGCGCCTGGCCGCAGCTGCTGCAACAGATGCAGGCGGCGCTGGCGCGCGGCGAGCACGCGGTCACGGTGTTGAGCTATGAGCTGGGCAACGCGCTGCTGGGGATCGCGGCGCCCGATGCTGCATCCGCGACGGCACCGACCGCGCCGCCGCTGGCGCAGGTGCTGCTGTTCTCGCACTGCGCGCAGCTGTCCGCGATCCAGGTCGGCGACTGGCTGGCGGCGCGCTCGTTCCCGATCGACCGCCCGGCCGGCGTGGCCGGCATCCGCGCCAACGTCACGCAGGACGTCTTCAGCGCCGCGCTGGCGCGCATCCACGACTACATCGAACGCGGACACACCTACCAGGTCAACTACACCTACCGCCTGCGCTTCGACGCCTTCGGCGGCATCCACGCGCTGTATGCGCGCCTGCGCGGCCGCCAGCCGGTGCCCTACGGCGCCCTGATCGCGCTGGACGACGGCACCGCCATCCTGTCGCTGTCGCCGGAACTGTTCGTGCGCCACGAGCACGGCGTGCTGACCGCGCGCCCGATGAAGGGCACCGCGCAAGCCGCCCCGGCCAACCAGACCGCCGAGAACATCCTGCGCGCCACCAACCTGGCCGCCGATCCCAAGAACCGCGCCGAGAACCTGATGATCGTCGACCTGCTGCGCAACGACGTCGCGCGCATCGCCGACACCGGCAGCGTCGAGGTGCCGGCGCTGTTCGAAGTGCACCGCTACAGCAGCGTGCTGCAAATGACCTCGACCATCACCGCCAGGCTGCGCGCCGACGCCACGCTGGGCGAGGTCTTCGACGCGCTCTACCCCTGCGGCTCGATCACCGGCGCCCCCAAGCGGCGCACCATGGAAATCATCCGCGAACTGGAGCCGGATCCGCGCGGCATCTACACCGGCGCCATCGGCTGGTTCGATCCGACGAGCGGACAGCGCATCGGCGACTTCTGCATGTCGGTGCCGATCCGCACCCTGACCCTGCAAGCCCCCGACGCCGGCGGCGTGCGGCGCGGCGAAATGGGCGTCGGCGCCGGCATCGTTCACGACAGCGACGCCAAGGACGAATTCGCCGAATGCCAGCTCAAGGCGCGCTTCCTCACCGGTCTGCAAAACGACTTCGAGATATTCGAGACCATGCGCGCCACGCCGGGCGGCGGCGTGCGCCATCGCGAACGCCACCTGAAGCGGCTGGCCGCATCGGCCGCCTACTTCGGCTTCCCGTGGGACGCGGCGGCGGCCGACGCCTACGTCGATACCGCCTGCGCCATGCTGGCGCCGTCCAGCCCCGTCTACCGGCTGCGGCTGGCCTTGTCGTCGTCGGGCGCGTTCTCGGTGCAGCACGCGCCGCTGGCGCCGCTGGCGGACACGGTGCGGGTACTGCTGGCGGCCGACGCCACCAGCAGCGACGACCTGTTCCTGCGGCACAAGACCAGCATCCGCGCCCGCTACGATGAAGCCTGGCGCGACGCCGAAGCGCAAGGCGGGTTCGACACGCTGTTCTTCAACCAGCGCGGCGAGTTGACCGAGGGCGGCCGCAGCAACGTGTTCGTCCGCATCGGCGGCCGCTGGCTGACGCCGCCGCTGGGCAGCGGCCTGCTGCCGGGCGTGATGCGCGGCGTGCTGCTGGACGATCCCGACTGGAACGCCGAAGAAGCGACGATCACCCGCGCCATGCTCGACGCCGCCGACGACCTCATCGTCTGCAACGCGCTGCGCGGCGTGCTGAAGGCCGTGCTTTAAAGATCGATCATCATCTCGAAGCCGCCGTAGATCATGCGCTTGCCGTCGAACGGCATGTTCTTCGGATCCATGTAGGAGGCGATGCGCGGATCCTTCATCACCTTCTCGTTGATCTCATCGCGCCTGGCGCGCGACTCGTAGACGATCCACGAAAACACCACCGCCTCGTTTTCCTTCAGGTCGACGCTGAGCGGGAACGACGTCACCTTGCCGGGCGGGACATCGTCGCCCACCGTTTCGCGAAATTGCAGTGCGCCGAATTCCTTCCAGACCTTGCCGCACTCCAGCGACATCTTCTTGTACGCCTCCAGGTTTTCCTTGGGTACAGGAATCACAAAACCATCTACGTATGCCATGACCGTCTCCTTGTGGGTGAGTGGAGCGCCTAGGTTAGCACTTCACGCCTCGCGCACAAAACGGCGCCGGTACGCGCCCGGCGTGGTCGCGGCCAGGCGGCGGAAGTGGTGGCGCAGCGATTCCTCGGAAGCAAAGCCGGCGCGCTCGGCGATGCGCGCCAGCGGCAGGTCCGGCACTTCGAGCAGGTCCTTGACGATGGCCACGCGTTCGCGGATCAGCCACTCGATCGGCCCCTGGCCGGTGGCCTGCTGGAACTGGCGCTGCAAGGTGCGCGGACTCATCGCGGCGCGCGCGGCCATGCTGGCCACCGTGTGCGGCTGCGCCGGATGGCTGCGCAGCCAGTCCATCAATTTCGACAAGCGTCCCTGCTCGCCCTGCGCCATCGGCCGCGGCAGGAATTGCGCCTGCCCGCCTTCGCGATGCGGCGCCACCACCAGCCGCTGCGCCACCAGGTTGCCGACGCGCGCGCCGTGATCGCGCCGCACCACATGCAGCAGCATGTCCAGCCCGGCGGCCGAGCCGGCGGCGGTGATGATCCGGCCGTTGTCGACGTACAGATGATCCGGCTGCACCTCGATCGACGGATAACGCCGCGCCAGTTTTTCGGCATAGCGCCAGTGGGTGGTGGCGCGCTGGCCGTCGAGCAAGCCGGCGGCGGCCAGCACGAACACCCCGGAGCAGATAGAGCACAGGCGCGCGCCGCGAAGGTGGGCGGCGCGCATCCACTCCAGCAACTGCGGCGGCGGCGCCTCGTCGGCATCGCGCCAGCCGGGAATGATGATGGTGTCGGCCAGCGCCAGCAATTCGGGCGCGTACGGTGCCTGCACCGTGATGCCGCCGGCGGCGCAGATCGGCCCCGGCTCGATGGCGCAGACGGCGAAGTCGTACCAATCCACGCCCAGTTCCGGGCGCTCCAGCGCGAACAGCTCGACCGCGCAGCCGAACTCGAACGTGCACAGCCGGTCGTAGGCCAGCACGACCACAAGATGTCTTTTCATGGCGTTATCTTAACGCACTATGGCAGATGCGCCACTGCCGACGATGGCGGCGCGGCGGCACAATGAGTGCATCATCCACCCACGCAGGAGATCATGATGTCCCTCGTCAGCGCCGTACCCGCCGCCGCCAGCACGCTCGCCCTGGCCCACTTCGAAGCCAGCTTCGCCTATGAAACCGACTGCTGGGACGTGCACGATGCGCTGACCGGCGGCCAACAGGATTTTGTTTTACTGGATGTGCGCGGCACGGAGAAATACGCGGCCGGCCACGTGCCGGGCGCTTTGGACTTGGCGCAGCGCAAGATCATCGCCTCGAAGCTGGCCGAGTTCCCGGCCGACACGCTGTTCGTGGTGTATTGCGCCGGACCGCACTGCAACGGCGCGGCCCGCGCCGCCGTGCGGCTGGCGCAGCTGGGCCGGCCGGTCAAGCTGATGACCGGCGGCATCACCGGCTGGCTGGACGAAGGTTTCGCCCTGGCCAGCGGCTGATTACATCGCCAGCGCTTTTTCCACCGCGCCGACCAGGGTCTTGTCGGTCGGGGTGACCTTGCTGCCGAAGTTATCCACCACCTTGCCGTCGCGGCCGATCAGGTATTTGTGGAAGTTCCAGGCCGGCGCCTTGCCGGTGACCTTGATCAGGTTGGCGAACAGCGGATTCGGCTCCTTGCCGGACACCACCGACTTGGCGAACATCGGGAACTTGACGCCGTAGGTGTTGTAGCAGAAATCGGCGATCTCCTTGCTGCTGCCCGGCTCCTGCTGGCCAAAATCGTTCGACGGGAAGCCGAGCACCACCAGGCCCTTGCTGCCGTATTTGGCATACAAGCCTTCCAGCCCTTCATATTGGTTGGTAAAACCGCAATAACTGGCGGTGTTCACCACCAGGATCACCTTGCCGGAATACTGGCACAGGTCCTGCGGCGCCTCGTCCTGCAGGCGCTTGAAGGTTTGCTTGAGGATGGCCGGGCAGCTGCCCACCGCCGCCGGCGCGGCCGCCGGGGCTGCGGCGGGCGCTTGTGCGAACGCGGACGCGCCCGCCAGCATGGTCAGCGAGGAAACGAGGCACAACTGGGCGAAGGATTTGGACATGATGATGGGCGCCGAAATGAATAAAAAAATCATTCTATGCCAATCCCGCCAAACTTGCCGATTAAGCCAAAAAAATCGTTCCATGCGCACGATTGACGGTAATTAAACAAGCCCGCCGCCCGAGCGCTATCGTCGTGGATGCCGAAGGAGGTCGCCATGCGTTGGATATTGCTTGTGCTGGTATTGCTATGCGGCGCCGCGCCGGCGCAGGTGGTGTCGCTGCCGGCGATGAAGGCCGGCCAGGTCAGCGTCTCCGGCCTGTCGTCCGGCGCCTTCATGGCGGTGCAGTTCGAGGTCGCGTTCTCGCGCACGGTGACCGGCGCCGGGGTCATCGCCGGCGGGCCATATTTCTGTTCGCAGGGCAGCGTGTACATCGCCACCACCAGTTGCAGTTGCACTATCGAGCTGTTCAGCTGCCGCGTGCGGCCCGGCGGCACCCGCGTGCCGGACCTGATCGCCATCACCGACTGGTTCGCCGCCGCGCAAACCATCGATCCCACCAGCGCCATGGCCGGTCACCGCGTCTGGATGCTGTCCGGCAGCGCCGATTCGGTGGTGCCGCAGCCGGTGATGAACGACCTCAACACCTACTACCGTCACTACATCGACGCCAACCGCATCTTCTACAAGCGCAACCTGAACGCCGAGCACGCGATGCCGACCGATAACTACGGCAACAGCTGCCTGACCTTGGGTTCGCCCTACATCAACGACTGCGACTACGACGCGGCCGGGGAACTGCTGAACTGGATCTACGGCCCGCTGGCGGCGCGCGCCAATCCGGCCGGCCGCTTCATCGCCTTCGACCAATCGGAATTCATCTCGCTGCCCGGCTGGCACGGCATGGCGGACACCGGCTACCTGTACGTGCCGCCGGCCTGCGACGACGGCGTCAACGGCCAGGGCTGCCGGCTGCACGTTGCCTTTCACGGCTGCCTGCAGGATCTGGACGACATCGGCACCACCTTCGTACGGCGCGCCGGCTACAACGCCTGGGCCGACAACAACCGCTTGCTGGTGCTGTATCCGCAGGCGTCGGCGCTGTACCCGTTCACCAACCCGAACGCGTGCTGGGACTGGTTCGCCTACGACGACACCCGCTACGCGCAAAAAAGCGGCCGCCAGATGGCGGCCGTCAAACGCATGGTGGACCGGCTGACCGGCGTGACGGCGATCGCCGGCGAGCCGCCGCTCAGATGCCGCCGAGACAGATGTACTTGATGACCAGGAACTCGTCCAGCCCATAGTGCGAACCCTCGCGCCCCAGGCCGGATTGCTTGACGCCGCCGAACGGCGCGACCTCGTTGGAGATCAGCCCGGTGTTGACGCCGACCATGCCGCTTTCCAGCCCTTCGGCGACGCGCCAGATGCGGCCGATGTCGCGCGAATAGAAATAACTGGCCAGGCCAAACTCGGTGTTGTTGGCCAGCGCCACCGCCTCCTCGTCGGTGCTGAAGCGGAACAGCGGCGCCAGCGGACCGAAGGTCTCCTCGGTGGCGACGATCATGTCGTTGCCGACATCGGCGATCACGGTCGGCTCGAAGAAGCCGTGGCCCAGCGCGTGTCGCTTGCCGCCGGTGAGCAGGCGGCCGCCCTTGGCCAGCGCGTCGGCCACGTGCTGCTCGACCTTTTGCACCGCCTTCTCGTCGATCAGCGGGCCTTGCGTCACGCCCGGCTCGACCCCGTTGCCGACCTTGAGCTTGGCGACGGCGGCCACCAGCTTGTCGGCGAACTGGTCGTAGACGCCATCCTGCACATAGATGCGGTTGGCGCAGACGCAGGTCTGGCCGGCGTTGCGGTACTTGGACGCCAGCGCGCCTTCGACCGCCGCGTCCAGGTCGGCGTCGTCGAACACGATGAACGGCGCGTTGCCGCCCAGTTCCAGCGACAGTTTCTTGATCGTCGCGGCGCTTTGCTGCATCAGCAGCTTGCCGACAGCGGTGGAACCGGTGAAGGTCAGCTTGCGCACGATTGGGTTCGAGGTCATCTCGCCGCCGATGTCCTTCGGCGTGCCGGTGACCACGCTGAATACGCCGGCCGGCACGCCGGCGCGCTCGGCGAGGACCGCCAGCGCCAGCGCGCAGTACGGCGTCGACTCGGCCGGCTTGAGCACCATGGTGCAGCCGGCGGCCAGCGCCGGGCCGGCCTTGCGGGTGATCATCGCGATCGGGAAATTCCACGGCGTGATCGCGGCGCAGACGCCGATCGGCTCCTTGGTCACCAGCAGGCGACGATCCGGCCACGGCGACGCCAGCGTCTCGCCGGCGACCCGCTTGGCCTCCTCACCGAACCATTCGATGAACGACGCGCCGTACGCGACTTCGCCGCGCGACTCTGACAGCGGCTTGCCCTGCTCGGCCGTCATCAGCTGCGCCAGGTCTTCGGTGTTTTCCAGGATCAGGTCATTCCACTTGCGCAGGATGGCAGCGCGCTCCCTGGCGGTCTTCTTGCGCCAGGCCGGCCAGGCGGCGTTGGCGGCGTCGATGGCACGCCTGGTCTCGGCCGCGCCCATCAGCGGAATAGTGCCGAGCTGCTCGCCGGTGGCGGGATTGGTCACCGCCAGCGTGGCGCCGTTGTCGGCGTCCAGCCACTCGCCGTTGATGTAGGCCTGCTGGCGCAGAAGCGAAGTGTCTTTCAGTTGCGGCATGCGAGTGCTCCTTGAATGGCTATTCGACCTTGAACGACGACAGGTCGGGATGCGGCGGCGGATAGCTCAGCTCCATCCCTTCCAGCGTCTCCAGCAACAGGCTGGCGATCACCAGGTTGCGGTGGGTCTTGGAGTTGGCCGGTACGATGTACCACGGCGCGTGCGGCACATCGGTGGCGCGGATCGCCTTTTCGTACGCCCGCAGATAGTCGTCCCACTTCTTGCGCTGCTCGACGTCGGCCGGGTTGAACTTCCACTGCTTGTCCGGGTCGTCCAGCCGCTCCTGCAGGCGCTCGCGCTGCTCCTCCTTGGAGATGTGCAGGAACACCTTGACGATCACGGTGCCGGTTTCGGCCAGCATACGCTCAAAGTCGCAAATCTGCTGGTAGCGCCGTTTGCACTCCTTGTCGTCGATCCAGCCCTGGACGCTGGTGATCAGCACGTCCTCGTAATGGCTGCGGTTGAAGATCGCGATCTCGCCGCTGACCGGCACCTGCTGGTGCACGCGCCACAGGTAATCGTGCGCCAGTTCGTTGTCGGTCGGCGCCTTGAAGGCTGCGGCGCGGATGCCCATCGGGCTGATGCCGCTGAACATGGCGCGCACCGTGCCATCCTTGCCGGAGGTGTCCATGCCTTGCAGGATCAGCAGCACCTTCTGCTTGTGCTGCGCGTACAGCTTGTCCTGCAAGGCGCCGATGCGCGAAATCAGCGCGGCGGTGCGCGCGATGTCGAGCGCCTTGCCTTTGGACTTGCTCAGCTTGGGGTTGGCGGCACGGCTGGAGAAGGCGCTGTCGCCAGCGTCTTCATCTCGCAGTTTCTGTTTGGCGGAGGCGCGAAAGCGCTGGCGGGCGTCATGTGTCATGGCTGAAGAATATCACTTAGCGGCGAGCCCTGCGGCACGGTAGCCCCACCACGCGGCCTCCTCGAACACCGAGAAGCCGGACAAGTCCGCGTGCGCGAACAGAATCGGGCCGTCGACTTCGCGCAAGGCTTTCATGCCGGCGTTGCCGCGGAAATTCGGCCACGGCACCGCCATCGCATGGCCGCGCAACGTGATGTCGACCCGCTCGACGCAAGCGGCGAACTGCGCGCCGTAAGCCGTCTTCAGATCGGCGCTGGCCAGCGCCAGCAACTCCTCCGGCTTGGCCGACGCCATCCAGTGGCGCGCGCTGCTGGCCTTGCGGTCCGACAGCGCGACGTAGGCGCTGAACACGGTCTGCTCCGGCGGCCGCACGCGGATGTCCTGGTGCGTCGACACCACGAAGCCCAGCCCCGGCTCGCTGTAGACCACGTTGTCCCACGATAGGGGTTGGCTTGGAAGCTCGTCGGGAAAGCGCTTGAGCAGGAAGTTGGCCACCATCCACGGCGCGTACTCGGGGATGTGCTTCGCCGGATCGAAACCGTAATCTCCGATGTTATCCACAACCCGCGCCGCGACGTACACCGGCATCGCGCAGATCGCCTTGCGGGCGCGGACCAGATACGTGACCGGCTTGCCGCCCTCCAGCTTGAAGCACAGCGCCTCGACGCCGCCCGCCGTTTTTTTCAGCGACACCACCGTCCCCGCCATGCGCTTGACGCCGGCTGATCGCTCCATGCCGCTGGCCAGCGGTTGCAGGCCGCCGGGCCAGGTCAGCCAGGCGCCGTTGCCGGCGTTGGCGGCCTGGCCCCAGCGGCTGCAATAGTAATGCAGCCCGGCCCACGCCGACACCTTGTCATAGCGCGTGCCGTAATCGTCGCGGCAGCAGTAGTTCAGGTACCAGTGCAGGGTCGGTGCGGTGTAGCCCTCCCGCTCCATCCACTGCTTGAGCGAGATGCGGTCCAGCGCCTGCCATTGCGGGTCTTCCGACGACATCACGGTCGGGAACACGAACACGCGGCGGCCGTCGGCGCCGTGCGTGCCGCGCAGCCGTTCCACCTCGGCGAAGAAGCGCTTGTGCTGGTCCAGCTCCCATTGCGGCACGCCGTCGGTGGGGATAAAGCCGTCCTGCCAGTGGCCGTTGAACAGCAGCCGCTCCTCCGGTCCGTGCAGGATGAAGCGCTCGTCGTAATACGGCTTCTCCGCCATCGCATCCTTCTGGATGATGCCCAGGTCGGCCAGGATCTCGCGCACGTGCGTCGATTCCGGCGACGGCAGCGGCAGATAATGCGCGCCGGTCGGATATTCGTATTCGCCGAAGGCGCCGCCGGCGGCGTTACCGTGCGGTTGCGGGCCGTCGATCATCAGCACATCGGTCTTGCCCAGCTTTTTCAGCTTCCACGCGGCGGTCAGCCCGGCGATGCCGGAACCGAGGATGGCGATGTCGGTATGGATCACCCGCGACGGCGGCGGCAGCGCGCGGCGGTCGCGGAGAAAATGGCCCTCGTCGCGGCCCGGATAATGCAGCGCCGGCGTGATCTCCTGCCAGCGCTGGAAAGCGGCCACGCTGCCGGCGGCGGCCAGGCCGCTGGCGCCGGCCCAGACCAAAAATGAACGGCGCAGCATCAGCGGATCACCCTGCGCCAATCCTGCTCGAACTCGTGCACCAGCGATTGCGTGTTCAAGCGGTTCGGCGCCATCGGCAGCGCCTTCATATCGGGCGGAAAAGTGAACATCTCGCGCGTGGTGTCGGCGTTCAGGTAGCGCATCGGCAAACGGTATGTCGTCGGCGGCGTGTAGTCCGCCTGCGGCGAGGCCAGGATGAAGCCCCATTCGCCGAACGACGGCACGTAGGCGTGATACGGCCAGGTCTTCATGCCGACCTCGCGCAGCGTGGCATCGATGGTCCAGTAGGCGTGCGGCGCGAAGAACGGCGACGTCGATTGCACCGTCATCAGCCCGTTGGCCGCCAGGTGCTTGCGCACCATGCCGTAGAACGGCACCGAGTACAGCTTGCCGAGCGCGAAGCTGGACGGATCGGGGAAATCGACGATCACCGCGTCGAACATCTCCTGCGTGTGCTGCAGCCAGATCGCCGCGTCGGCGTTGATGACGCGCACCCGCTTGTCGCTGAGCGAACCGTGATTCAGCTTGACCAGTTCCGCGCGCTGCGCGAAGGCGCCGGTCATCGCCGGATCCAGGTCGACCAGCGTGACCTGCTGGATGTTAGGATAGCGCAGGATCTCGCGCAAGGCCAGGCCGTCGCCGCCGCCCAGCACCAGCACCCGCCGCGCCCACGGCAGCGCCTCCAGCACCGGATGCACCAGCGCCTCGTGATAACGGTACTCGTCGCGCGACGAGAATTGCAGGTTGCCGTTGATGTACAGCCGCAGGTCGTCCTGCCAGCGCGTGATCACCAGCCGCTGGTACGGCGTGGTGGTGGCGTACACGATCTCGTCGCCGAACAGGCCATGCTCGCCCCAGTAGGTCAGCTTGTCGGCGAAGGCGAAGCCGAACACCAGCGCGCACAACACCGCGCAGGCGCGCAACATGCGGCCACCGACATTTTTCAGCTCTGTGCGGAACACCGAAATTGTCCACAGGGCGACGCCGATATTCAGCATCCCGAACAGGAAGCCGGTGCGGACCAGGCCCAGATACGGCGCCAGCACCAACGGGAACAGCAGCGACACCGCCAGCGCGCCCAGGTAATCGAAGGTCAGCACCCGGCTCACCAGTTCATTGAACTCGGTATGGCGCGCGTTCAAGGCGCGCATCACCAACGGCACCTCCATGCCGACGAACACGCCGATCAAAAACACCATCGTGTACAGCAGCGTGCGGAACGGCGCCGCCATCCACGAGAAGGTCAGGAACAGCACCGCCGCCGAGACGCCGCCGACCAGGCCGACCGCCAGTTCGATATCGACGAAGCGCGCCAGCACGTCCTCGTCGCGCACGTATTTGGAGAAGTGCGCGCCGACGCCCATCGCAAACAGATAACATCCGATGATGGTCGAGAACTGCAGCACCGAATCGCCCAGCAGGTAGCTCGATAGCGCCCCGGCGATCAACTCGTACGCCAGCCCGCAGGAAGCGACCACAAACACCGACAATATGAGAATCTTTTTGTTCATCGAGGGCTTTTCTGCATTATTATCAACGAATCATTGCCAAGTTCGCCACTTTACCTGAAGGTGCGTCGTGCCCGCCATCCTAAACTACCTGATTCATCTTTTATTGGCCGCAGTGCTGCTGGCGGTGTTCTTCGTCGCCTACACGCGGGTGACGCCGTACAACGAGGTGCTGCTGATCCGCCAGGGTAACCAGGCGGCGGCGCTATCGCTGGGCGGGGCGCTGATAGGTTTTTCCATCACCATCGGCTCGGCGCTGATGCATACTGGGGATTATCAGGAGTTCGCGGCCTGGGCCTTCGGCGCGATGGTGGTGCAGATCCTGGCGTACGCGATCACCACCCGCGCCCTGAACATGTCGAAAGACCAGATCGAAGCCAACAACAGCGCCTTCGGCGGCCTGCTGGGCGCGATCTCCATTTCCATCGGCGTCATCAACGGCGCCGGCATTTCATAATTTAGCGAGGACCATCATGGGCATCGGCAGCTTTATCAAGAAGCAGTTTATCGACGTACTGCAATGGAACGAGGAAGTCGACGGCGTACTGGCGTGGCGTTTTCCGATGGCCGACCAGGAGATTCAAAGCGGCGGCGTGCTGGTGGTGCGCGAATCGCAGATGGCGGTGTTCGTCAACGAGGGCCAGATCGCCGACGTGTTCGGCCCCGGCACCCACAAGCTGACCACGCAAACGCTGCCGCTGCTGACCAACCTGAAAAACTGGGACAAGCTGTTCGACTCGCCGTTCAAGTCGGATGTGTATTTTTTCAGCACCCGGGTGCAGACCGGCCGCAAATGGGGCACGCCGCAGCCGATCACGATCCGCGACAAGGACTTCGACATGGTGCGCGTGCGCGCCTTCGGCATGTACTCGTACCGCATCGTCAATCCGCGCGCCTTCTTCACCGAAATCAGCGGCACCCGCGAGGCCTACACCCGCGACGAGGTGGAGGACCAACTGCGCGGCATCCTGATGGCGACCATGGCCAGTTCGCTGGGCGCGTCGCAAGTTCCCTTCCTCGACATGGCGGCCAACCAGGCGCTGATGGCGCAGCAGGTCAAGGGCGACCTGGGCGCGGCGTTCGCGCGTTACGGCATCGGGCTGGATGAATTCAACGTCGCCAGCGTCAGCCTGCCGGAGGAATTGCAGGCCGCGCTGGACGAGCGCATCGGCGCCGGCATGAAGGGCGGCATGAGCGCGGACAAGATGGCCGGCTTCACCAAATACCAGGTGGCCAGCGCGATCCCACTGGCGGCGCAGAACGAAGGCGGCGTGGCCGGCCTCGGCGCCGGCCTGGGCGCTGGCATGACTATCGGCCAGGTGATGGGCCAGACGCTGGGCGCGACGCTGTCGCCGGCGCCGGCGGCTCCGGCTGCGGCCCCCGCTCCGGCGGCGGCCGAAGACTCGATCGAAGCCCGTCTGGAAAAACTGAAAGGGCTGCTCGACAAGGGCCTGATCTCGGCCGCCGACTACGACAGCACCAAGGCCGAGCTGCTGAAAAAACTGATCGGCTAACACCGCATGCAAATCGTTTCCTGTCCCAGCTGCGGCGCGGAGGTCAAATTCCGCTCGCACGCGTCGGTCATGGCTGTCTGTGAATATTGCAGCACCCGCGTGCTCAAGGACGCCGATGCGGTCAAGGACCTGGGCAAGATGTCGTCGGTGCTGGAGGATTACTCGCCGATCCAGATCGGCACCTCCGGCGTGCTGGGGGGACGGCCGTTCACCGTGGTCGGCCGCATCCAGCTGCGCTACTCGGCCGGCATGTGGAACGAGTGGTATCTGCTGTTCGACGACGGCAAGACTTCATGGCTGGGCGATTCGTCCGGCATGTACACCATCACCGCGGAATACCAGGGCGACGGCGAGCTGCCGGCGTTCGAGCAGCTACAGCCGGGCCGGAACTATCCGATCAACGGCAGCCCCTACACGGCGGCCGAGATCCGCGTCGCCGATTGCATCGGCGGCCAGGGCGAGCTGCCGTTCGCGGTCGGCGACGGCTACCAGGCCAAGGTGGCCGACTTCCGGCGCGGCACGGAATTCATCACTCTCGATTATTCGGACGGCCCGCGCCCGGTGGTCTACACCGGCTTGTCGGTGACGCTGGACAGCATGCAATGCCAGCTGCTACGCGACGACGACACCATCCAGCGCGCCGCCGGCCGCTATCGCGGCAAGCTCGACGCGCTCGACTGCCCGTCCTGCGGCAGCGGCATCAAATACCTGCCGGGCGTGACCGCCAACCTGGTCTGCCCGGCCTGCCACACACAGATCGACGCGGCCAGCCCGGAAGCACAGGTGCTGGCGGCGGGCGAACGGGTCGCCGCCGTGCCGCTGACCATCGAACTGGGCGCGACCGCCAAAATCAACAACCAGGACTTCACCATCATCGGCATGATGCGACGCGCCGACGACGAAGGCGCGCAGTGGAACGAGTACCTGATGTACGGCCCGCGCGCCGGCTTCTCGTGGCTGGTCGAGACCGACGACGGCTGGTCCGGCGCCAACGTGCTGTCGAATTGGCCGGCGTGGTACGCGCCCGGTTCCGCCAAGGTGACTGTGGATAAGGTCGAATTTACCCGCCTGTACGATTACGGCTCGGTGGTGACCTACGCGGCCGGTGCCTTCAACTGGCGCGTGGCGGTCGGCGACCGCACGCGGGTGGAGGAATTCGAGGCCGGGCAATTGCGTTTGTCGTCCGAGAGCACGGCGCAGGAAATGACCTGGTCGCGTTCGGCGCCGGTATCGGCGGACCAGTTGGCGCTGTGGTTCGGCGCCGCGTTCAAGGGTCGCGTGAAAGCGCCGTCGAAGTCCAAACCGTTCGGCAACACGCGCTATCGCAGCACCGCCAAGTACATCATCTGGTTCATGCTGGCGTTGAACGCGATCCCGCTGCTGGCGAATTTTTCCGGCACCTGGTTCCTCAGCGCCGTCGGCGCGCTGGCGATTTATCTGCCGGCGGTCTTCCTGGATAACAACGACAAATCATGAGCAAATTCTTCATCTACGCCATCATCGTCACGCTGGCGACCGCCGGCAGCAGCTGGATGCGCATGCTCGGCGGCAGCAGCAGCAGCGGCGCCAGTCGCGGCAGCGCCTGGAGCTCGCACACCGGCGGCGGCGGCGGCAGCTGGGGCGGCGGCTCCGGCGGCGGAGGCCACAAGTGAAGCGCGAACCGATCCCCGCCGACATCGGCGCCGGCCCCGCGTCGGCCAGTGCGCCTGAGATCGTGCCCACCGCCGTGCACGCGCCATCCGGGACTCACGTGCTGGCCGACCTGAGCGGCATCGCTGCCGAAAAATTAAGCAGCTGTGCGCAACTGGAATCGCTGCTGCGCGCCGCCGCCGAGGCCGCGCACGCGCAAGTGCTGTTCAGCCATTTCCACGGCTTCGGCGAAGGCCTTGGCGTGACCGGCGTGGTGCTGCTGGCCGAATCGCACATCAGCATCCACACCTGGCCCGAATGCGGCTTCGCCGCCGCCGACATCTTCATGTGCGGCAACGCGCAACCGGAGTTAGCGCTCGCTCTTATCAAAGATGCGTTACAGCCATCGATCAGCCAAGTCAGCGCGATGCGGCGCGCTCCACCGGCGATGCTAGAATGAATAACATCAACACGCCATAATGGCGGGGCTGTTATCGGAGAAGGCTGTAATGATCGAGCAAATCACCGTTAAAAACTTTAAATCGCTGGCTGATGTCACCATCAATTTCAGCAAATTTAATTGTTTTGTCGGAATGAACGGTGCGGGGAAAACCACGGTCCTGCAAGTCCTGGATTTCATCTCCCAGCAAATGCGCGGAGACATCAGCGGTTGGCTGGAAGAACGCGGATGGAGCGCTGACGACCTGGCATACCAAGGCCCCGACGCACCGAAACTCCCCTCGACCATCCTGGATGTCCGCTACCGCCTAGGCAATGGCGAGCTGCTGCGTTGGACCGGCTTTTTCAACCGGCCTCATCTGCAAATGATTACCGAAGTCGGCGAAATCATGGGCGACGGCAAGCAGCAAATTTTCAGTACCGTGCCCGATTTCTACACGATCGACAAGGTGACCCGGGACATCTCTTTTAACTACGAGGGATCCGTCCTTTCCCAGTTAAGAGATTCAGCCCTCCCCGCTCCTTTGCTTGAGTTGCGCACGGCCTTGATGAATATGCGCTCGATGTATTTGCTGGCACCACATTTATTGCGGAACTATTCCCGACCAAGCGACAACGGCCATGGTATTGCCGCGGGCGGCGATCGGCTTCCCGCCTTTCTGGATGGGATGACAGCGGAGTCAAAAGAAAAATTAACAACCCTGCTGCGAAACTTTTACCCAAATCTGAATGACTTCAAGATCGTCAGCACCAACGACGGCTTGAGAAGGCTGTATATCTCCGAGCGCCGAACCGGACTGGATAGTTCCGGCGTAGCCGTCCTTGAAACATCGGCTGGGCATTTGAACGACGGCTTGCTGCGTATTTTGGCGATCCTGGCACAGATTGAGACCGATAGCACCAATCTGCTGCTGTTGGATGAAGTTGAAAACGGCATCAATCCAGAGATTACCGAAAAGCTCGTTGATCTGCTGGTGCAATCCCCCGCCCAAATTGTCATCACCACCCACAGCCCGATGATCCTGAATTACATCGCTGACGACGTGGCGCGAAAATCGGTTCAATTTGTATTCAAGGATAGGCGCGGCCAGACCGATGTCCAGCCATTCTTTTCCCTGACTAATACGGCGGAAAAACTGGCACACATGGGACCGGGCGAGGCTTTTGTGGATACCAATCTGGAACAGCTGAGCGAAGCGTTTATTGAAGCGAGATCAAGCCGGGTACCGGAGCATCCATGATTGTCGTGTTGAGCGGCGAAGGAAAGTCCGATCTCGGCTACTGCAACAACAATCAGGGCGAGTGCCGGACACCGGAATTTGTTCCCGGGCCGATGACTTGGATCGCCGACAAGATCATAGCGGACCGGCTACGGTACTCCATGCTTGAAGCCACGCCGGCACAGTACATTTTCATAGGCAAAACCCAACTTTTGAACTTGGAGGCGCGCCGTAAGGAACAACATCGCAAAGTCTCGCTGACAGGAAAAAAGCGCCAGCAAGAAACGGGTTCTTTCCATATCAATGCCTGGATGCTGGGCGCCGAGGCGCTGCGCATCGAAGCGGAGCACGGCGAGGCGGCCATCGCCATCCTGTTTCGCGACTGCGATGGCACTCGCGCCTCGCCGAACGGCCTATGGGATGGCAAATGGGAGGCGATGACTGGTGGTTTTCTTCGCGCACGGCTGGGCGATAAAGGCGTGCCCATGCTGCCCAAGCCAAAATCGGAATCCTGGCTGCTGTGCGCCGCCCAAGCAGCGCCTTATCAGCACTGCGGGCGGCTGGAATCCATGTCCGGCAACGACGGCTCGCCGAATTCTGTCAAGGATGCGCTGGAGGCCGCCCACGGAGCAAGACTTTCCGCCGCCCAGCACGTGGCATGGTTGGACGACCATGGATACGACCATGCCGCAGTCGCCGACCAGATGCCCAGCTTCAGTCGATTCAAACAGCAATTGAACCGGGCCCTGACCGAAGTGGGCGTACCGGAGGACCGGGGCAACTAAGCTGCCTGCGCGATGCCCAGCTCCTTGTCCTTCTCCGCCGCCGCGACGGCGGCCGGGCGGCTTTGCACGCGGGCCACGTAGTCGGTGATCTCCTGGCGCTGCGGCAGCAGGCCGAAGGCGCTCATCCAGCCCAGCGACGTGCCCCACAGCACGTCCACCGCCGTGAACCTGTCGCCCAGCAGGTACGGGCCGTTGGCCAGCTGCGTCATCATGGTATTGAACATGTCGTCGAAATCGCCGTAGCCGCAGGCCTGCTTGTCGGCCGGCGCGCGCTTCATCCATTGGTCGATGATGGCCGGCTCGAAGCAGCTGCCGTAGAACGCCATCCAGCGCAGATACGGCCCGCGCTCCGGATCCCCCAGCGGCGGCGCCAGTCTGGCGTCGGGGAACAGGTCGGCCAGGTACAGGTAGATCGCCACCTGCTCGGTGATGACGGCGTCGCCGTGGCGGATCGCCGGCACCTTGCCCATCGGGTTGACGGCCAGGTAGGCGGCTTCGCGGTTCTCGCCCTTTTTCATGTTCATCACATGCAGCTCGTAGGGCGCGTGCAGTTCCTCCAGCAAGGTCATCACGCCGGTGGAACGGGAAAACGGGCAGTGGTACAAGGTCAGTTGCGGTGTCATGAATTTCTCCTGTCGGTGGTGAAACGCCAAGATAACTCTTGCTATGATGAGGGTCTTGCAAAAACGCGAAGCCGATATGACGCACAGCTACAAAGGCGTGGTCAACCCTGCGGCGGTCGGCAAAGTGTTCCGCCTGGAGCGCTTCACGCCGGCGCCGGACCTGGCACCCTTCGTCGAACACTTCTGGCTGGTGGCGTGGACGCTGCCGGACGGCGTCACGCATGTGCAACGCACCCTGCCCTCGCCCTGCATCCACCTGGTGTTCGACGCCGGCCGCACGGCGGTGTTCGGCGTGATGACCGGCGCGTTCGAATATACCCTGAAAAACAGCGGCCGCGTACTCGGCGTGCGTTTCCGGCCGGGCGCGTTTCGTGGGTTTTTGGGGCGGCCGGTACAGTCGATCACCGACCGCGAGCTGAAGTTGTCGCAGCTGTTCGAATGCGACGACCAAGCGGCCGAACACGCGGTGTTGTCGGCGCCCGACGACGCCGCCATGGTGGCGGCGGCCTCCGCCCTGCTGCGTGGCGCGCTGCCGTCGCCCGATCCGGCAACCGAACGCGTCGCCGCCATCCTGCAAGCGATTCAGCAGCAGCCCGAGATCACGCAGGTGGGGCAGCTGGCCGAACACGTGGACCTCAGCGTGCGGCGGCTGCAAATCCTGTTCAAGGAGTACGTCGGCGCGACGCCGAAGTGGGTGATCCGCCGCAACCGCCTGCTCGACGCGGCCGAGCGGCTGGCCGGCGGCGCCGAGGTCGACCTCGCCACGCTGGCGCAGACGCTGGGCTATTACGACCAGTCCCACTTCACCACCGATTTCGAGCGGCTGGTCGGCAAGCCGCCGGCCGACTACCGCCGCAGTTGCAGGCAGCCGTGAACGTCAGGCGTCGGCCACCGGCACCGCCTCGACCAGCAGGAAGCGTTCGAAGCCGACGTTGAGGCGCTTCTGCCCCGCCGCCAGCTGACCCAGGTCGCGCTCGTTGAAATAATCGCGCAGGCGATACGCCCGTCCCGCCGCCAGGCCACGAATCTCGATCACACCCGACCAGCGCGGCGCGTAGAACGCGTAGTACAGCACGCCGTCTTTTTCGACCACGTGGGTTTCCGGCTTGTCGAAGCCGATGTCGTACAGCGTGCCGCGATAGACGCCCTGCGCCAGCATCTTCTGCTTGTACAGCCCGATCCATTTACGCCACAGCAGCTCCTTTTCCTCGGTCAGCAGGAACGGGTTGGCGACGCCGGGCATGGCCGGCCAGGTGAACTTGGTCGACACCACGGCGCCGATGCCGACGGTGGAGGCGAAGTCGTCGCCACGGTCGCTGAGCTCGACGTGGTCGCCGGCGAACGGCGCCGACGGCCCCATCAGCGCCTTGGTGGTCTTGCCCTTGAGCCTCACCTGCCATGAGCTCAGCGGATCGGCCGCCGGGGTCTGGTTCATATACGGCATGTTGTGGAAGGCGAACGAGGTACCGCACGGACAGATCTCGACCACCGCGTGCGGATTGACCTCCATCGCGGTGTCGTAGACGGCCTTCCAGAAATCCTGCAGGCGCTCGACCGATTCCTCGGGACGCGCATGCTTGTGCGCCGGGTTGTAGCACGGCGCGACGCCGTTCAGGTGCTGGCCGTCGATCTTCAGGCCGGCGTAGCCCCACTCGCCGAGGATCTTGCGCACCAGCGCCTTGGTATGCTCCAGCGTCTTGTCGTAGGCCGGGCACAGGTAGAAGCTGTTCCACCAGGTGATGTTCTGCACCGCGCCGTCCTTGTCGAGCAGCAGCATGTCGGTGTGATCGTGCAGCAGGTCGGTGCCGGGATAGACCGCCAGCGGCGCGACCCACAGGCGCGGCTTCATGCCGGCGTCGCGCACCGTTTGCACCAGCGCCTTCATGTCCGGATCGCCGTGCGGGAATTTTTTATGGTCCAGCTGCCAGTCGCCGATCGCGTTTTGCCAGCCGTCGTCCAGCACCGCCCATTCCAGGCCGAGCTCCTTGGCCTTGGACAGCGTGCCTTCCATCAGCGGCACGGTGAAGCCGCGCTCGTAGCCCCAGGCACACCACACCGCTTCGTACGACTCGGCCGGCGCATGCGGCGCCCGCAAGCCGCGTTCGTCCATCAGGCGCCGATAGCTGTCGAGCGAAGTGAAATAATCGCCCTGGTGCACCGCGATGAAGGTATCGATGCTGGCCAACGTATCGCCCGGCATCAGCGTCACGGCGGTGTCGTACTCGACCGCCAGCCGCGCGCCGCCGGCGACCGCCTGCAACGGCAGCGCCACCAGTTTCGGCGAGGTCTCGATGTGGCCGACGGCGATGCCGCCGTCGCGGTGCCAGACGTCGGTCACCGGCGTGCCGCCGCCGTAGTCGGAAGCGTTCATGCCCATGAAGTTGTGCTGGTCGAAGCCCGGCTGCACCGGCTGCACCCAGTCGCGGCGGTCGGCGTACGAGGCGCCGGAGAACGACCAGAAATCGACCGGACCGCGCGCCTTCAGCGTGTGCGCGCCGTTGACCCACGCCGCCACTGGCAGCGCGCCCTGGCCGTTGTGGCGGTAGCTGACGTTCAGCACGGCGAAGCCGGGATAGCGTTCGTACAGGCTGACCATCACGGTTTTTTCGATGCCCTCGGCGGAGCTGCCGGTGAAGCGGTGGCGCACGCCGGCGCCATGCGGTCCGGCGATGACGTCGACCGCCTGCGCGCTCAGCGCGAAGCGCGTGATCAGCTTGCCGCTCTTGAGGCGCAGGTATTCGCTGTCGTCGATGCCGGTCAGCGCCAGCACGTGGCCGCCGTGCTTGATCGAGACGCGGGTGCGCATCTGCTCGTCCAGCTCCAGCAGCATGCGCTCGTCGCCGAAGCGGGCGATGTGGCGGCCGTTGCGCGGCAGCGCCTGGGTTTGCGTGGATGTCTGCGTCTGCACCGTACCGCTCAGCGCGGCCTGCGCCACGCCGGCGCCCATGCCCAGCGCCGCAGCGGCCAGCGCCTGCAGGAAGGTACGGCGCCGGGTTTCGAATTGCTGGTTCATGTTTGCTCCTTGTTTATTTTTGATGTGCCGGCGCGGCATCGAAGCGCAAGCCGGCGTAGTCTTCCCAGCGGTGGAAGCTGGCGACGGTCAGCGGCGCGCAGGAACCGAGTTCGGGTTCGGTACCGTCGGCGCCATAATCGTAGAAGGCCAGCTGGAATTTCCATTGCTCGCCGACCGCCGGGCGGCGGGCGGTGGCGGCGAACAGCGACCACGGGATGCGTCCTTCGACCACCCAGCGGCCGTCGTGGGTGCGCGTCGCCACCGACATGCCGAGCGGCGGGCCGCCCAGCAGCGTTTCAAACGAGACGGCGCGCGACGGGAAGGCCAGCTCCAGCATGGTTCCCCATGGGTTGACCTCCAGCTCGTAGTAGGCGGGGCTGTCCTCGCGCGGCTTGAAGAAGAGTTCGAACACATCGCCCAGCCACAGGCGGTCGTTGTGTTGCTTGCCGTGCGGGCGAATCAGGTCGTCCGGCAATTCGGCGAAGTAGTACAGCGCCTCGTCGTCCCACAGCAGGCGCGCGCGATGCTGGCGGCGCGCTTGCTTGCCGTCCCAGAAAGCGCCGAACGTGGTGATCGGCGTGGCGTCGGCCCAGGCGGCCTCGTCGTCGTTGCCGTCGATGCGCGGCGCATGGGCGGTGCGGGTGGCGCTGAACACCGGCGGCGCGGCGGCGGATGCGGCCGACAGCACCGCCAGCAGGGACAACGCGAATAACAGCTTACGGTACAACATGGCGATGGCTCCGGTCTCTGTTTTCAAAAGCAGACTCAAACAGAGCGGCCATCCCGGGACGTCACACCAGCACGACGTCCACCTCGTGCTCGCGCAACGCCTTGACGATGGCGGGATTGGCTCCCGCATCGGTGATGATCTGGTCGATCTGGTTAATCTGTGCAATCACCGACAAACTGCGCCGGCCTATCTTGGAGGAATCCCCCACCAACACCACCCGCCGCGCGATCTGGATCATCTGCATGTTCAGCCGCGCTTCCAGCAAGTGCGGCGTCATCACCCCGATGTCCGGGTCGAGCCCGTCGAAGCCGAGGAACAGCACATCGGCGTGCAGGCTTTGCAGCGCCGCCTCGGCCTGCGGCCCACCCAGCGAATACGAACTCGGCCGCAGCACGCCGCCCAGCATGATCAGCGTCACGTGCGGCACGCCGGCCAGTAACACCGCGATGTTCAGCGCGTTGGTGATCACGTTAATCGACTGCAGTTTCAAGCCACGGATCTGCTTGGCGATTTCCCCGGTGGTCGTGCCCGAATCGAGGACGATGGTCTGGCCGTCCTTGATCTGGCTGACCGCCGCCGCCGCGATCAACATCTTCTCGGGGCGGTGCACGTTCTGCTTGACGCTGATCGGCAAATCCTCTTCCTCGCGATGCGCCAGCGCGCCACCACGGGTGCGCACCAGCGCGCCGATGTCGGCCAGCGCGTTCAGGTCGTTGCGGATCGTCACCAGCGAGATATCGAAATGCGCCGACAGCTCCTCGACGGTGACCCGTTCGCTGGCTTCGACCATCTCGCGTATCAGCCGCCGCCGCTCCTCGACCAACAGTGTTTTCCCCTGATCGTGCGCGGCGCTGGCCTGGATTTTCTTATTCATCGTCATTCTTTCCACTGGGTGGCTGTTGTCCCTTTTGAATGGGGATCATACAGGATAGCCCAATGGAATTGAGCAATTAGTTGCCCAATCCAGCACCTCAAACCGCCGCTACTTTGCCTTCGCCGCAGCCTGCCACGCGCCCGGATATTGGGCCTCCGCATTGCGCCGGTAAATCTTGTCGACCACCTCTTTTGGCAGGGCCAGACCGCGCACTCTCTGATCCAGTTCCGGCACCTTGAACGAGGTCGCGGTGTTGAAGTAGCGCCAGTCGCGGCGCCACACGGTGTCCGCATCTTTGTTGAACAGCGCGTCGCTTTGCTCGCTCGATTGCGCCAGATCGGTGCCGTACATCAGGCGGTCCTGGTACTTGATCAGGAACGCGCGCACGTGCTCGTACTTGAGGTTCGACTGGTATTGCAGCTGGCCCATGCGCGCGGCCAGATCGACCTTGGCGGTGGGGAAGCGGTCGAGGAAGCGCGCCAGCTCGTCGACGCTCCATTCCAGCGACGCCATGTGCATGCCGACGAAGCGCAGGTCCGGATGGCTTTCCAGCATGCCGTCGCGCGCGGCCATCTGCGCTTCGTAGCTCGGCATCTCCGGATGCTTGTACATGTGGTAGTGCGGGTGCGCCTTGAAGTATTCGCGGTCGTTGTTGACCGTCATTTCCTCCAGCGGCAGCCAGCAGTTTTTCGGTTCGCCCTGGTGGCCCAGCAGCGAGATCTTGTGCTTGATGGTGAAGTCGAACACCGGTTCGAGGCGCGGATCCTGCACCGTCAGCAGTTTGCCGTCGGCGCCGCGCAGCTCCATGCCGATGTTCTTCCACACCTTGACACCGACCGCGCCGGCGGCCAGGTCCTGCTCCAGGCCCTTGACGGTGCGCTCGGCCCAGCCCGGCTGCTCGAAGCCGACCATCGAGAAGCTGGCGACGAAGGCGGCGTCCAGCGGATAGTCGCGGCGCAGCGCGATGGCGACGCGGCGCTGCTGTTCAAGCGGCGGGAAGTCGGCGTAATCGACGTTGACCGCCAGCACTTTGAACTTGTCCTTGCGCGCCTGCTGCATGAACGCCGTCGTGCTGTTGTTATGCAGGTGCAGGTGGGCGTCGATCTTTTCGACCTTGTCGAAATCGGCCATGGTGTAGCTGGCGGGCGCGGCCAGTGCGCTGCCGACGATCGGCAGCAGCAAGGCGCCGAGGGTGAATGCGATCTTGTTCATAACAACTCCAGGGTTGGTGATTGATTGACCTGGCCGGCCAACGCCGCCAGCGCGGCGGCGGAAAACTCCACGCCGATCAGCTGGGCGGCATGAATGGCGGCGCCGATCACCGGCGGCAGCAACGGCGTTTGCAGCGTGTAGGCGGGACCGTTCGGATTGGCTTCGGCCAGCGCGGCGCGGAACGGCGCCAGCACCAGCTCGCCGCTGTTGAAGACACCGCCGGAATACGACACCGGCAGCAAAGCGCCGGCCGGCACGCCTAGTTGCGCGCCGACGGCCTTGACGATCTCGGTCAGCTCCAGGGCGGCGGCGTTGAAGATGGCGCGCGCCTGCACGTCGCCGGCGGCGGCGGCCTCGGCCACCAGCAAGGACAGCCTGGCCAGCTTGCTGCGGTCGGTCATGTCGCCGCCGTAGATGGCGGCGCACAGGTCGAGGTCGTCGTCCAAAGCGAAATGGCGTCGCAGCAGGCCGTGCAGCGGGCCCTTGGCGGTGCGGCCGTCGCTCATGCGCGAGAACAGCGTCAGGCCGGCGCGCGCGATCCAGTAAGCCGAGCCTTCGTCGCTGAACAACTCGCCCCAGCCGCCGACCCGCGCGCCGCAGCCTTGATAGCTGCCGTAGGCCATCGAGCCGGTGCCGGCGATCACGCTGATGCCGTCGCGGCAGGCCAGCGAGCCGGCCCAGCTGCAGATCATGTCGTTGCCGCAGCGGTAGCGCTGGTGCCCCAGCAGCTGGCCCGGCAGGCCGTCCAGCAGCGCTTGCAGGCGCTTGTCCTCGCCGTAGGCCGGCAGGCCGAAGAAGCTGAAGCTCAGCTCCTGCGGCGTGATGTTGGCCTTGGCCAGCGTGGCGGCGAGGCCGTCGCGCAGCGTGGCCTCGACGTTCTCCAGGCCGACCTCGTGATAATAAAGGCTGCTCGCCTCGTGCGTGGCGCGCAGGCGCCCGGCGTCGTCGATCAACGCGAATGCGGTCTTGCTGCCGCCACCATCGATACCCAGATACATCGCGTTCTCGCTAGCCGAAAGGATAAATGTTCACACCGCTCACCACACGGTTCACAGTGCCGGACATGCTGGGCGTGTCGGGACGGATCTCCAAGGCAAGAGAATAGAGAAAAGCGAACATTTGTGCAAAGACGATGTACGGCAATGCCAGTTCCAGGTCGCTGGAGGCGGCGGCGTGGTTCAGCAGCAGGTGGTCGCCGTCGGTGGCGCCGCTGTCTTGCGCGCTCAGCGCCAGCACCTGGCCGGCGCGGCCGTCGGCGCGCAGTTCGCGCAGCAGGTCGCTGTCGTAGCGGCGCGTGTAAGGATCGTTGGACATCATCAGCACCACCAGCGTGTCGCTGTCGATGATGGTCTTGGGGCCGTGGCGGAAGCCCAGCGGCGTGTCGAACATCGCCACCACCTTGCCGTCGCTCAGTTCCAGCAGCTTCAGCGCGGCTTCCTGCGCCAGGCCCTTGAGTTCATTGCTGCCCAGGTAGACCACGCGCTTGAAGCGGCGCGCCACCAGCTCGTTGATCAGCGGCAGTCCGCCCACCATCAGGTCGCCGGCAGCTTGTTGCGCCGCCGCCAGCGCCGGGCCGGCGCCGTCGATCACGCCGAACACCAGCGATGCCGTCAGCAGCATCGAAGTGAAGCTGCTGGTCATCGCGAAAGCGCGGTCGTGAGTGGCGTCCGGCAGCACGATGGCGTAGGCGTTGGCCTGGCCCTGGGCATGCTGGTACAACAGGCCGTCGCCGTTGCAGGTGATGATCAGGTGATAGACCTGGCTGACCAGCTGGTCGGCCAGCGCCACGGCGGCCACGCTTTCCGGACTGCTGCCCGAGCGCGCGAACGACACCAGCAAGGTCGGCACCGCCGCTTGCAGGTACTGCGCCGGCGCCGCCACCAGGTCGGTGGTGGCGATGGCTTCGACCCGGCGGCCGAGGCGCTTCAGCAGCGACGGCAGCAGGCAGTCGCCGATGAAAGCCGAGGTGCCGGCGCCGGTCAGGATGATGCGCAGGTCGGCGCGCGCCAGCAGCGGCGTCAGGAAGGCCGACAGCGCCGGGCCTTGCGTGGTCACCAGTTGCGCTACCTCGCCCCAAACCGGGGCCTGGTGGGTGATCTCGCTGGCGGTGAAGGCGCCGCCCCGCTGGTCCAGGATGGTCTTGTCTACGCCTAAAATGTGTTCCGTCATTGTGTGCTCTCCAGGGTCGGCGCGCTGGCGCCGCTCGCATGCATGTATTGACGCAGCACTTTGGCCACGCCTTCGTTCAGGATGTCGCCCGGCAGGTTGCGCAGGCGGCCATCGCGGATGGCCTGATATTGATCGGGCAGGTATTGGCTCAGCAGCGCCAGCGGCGGCACGTCACGTTCCAGGTTGGCGAACAGCGCAGCCTGCGCGCGCTGGATCTCCGGATGCGGCCAGTAGTAGCGCATGCGGTCGCTCAGGCTGTATTGCAGGTCGTAGCGCTCGCGCTCGGCGTCGCAGTAGTACTTGTGCCAATACTCGGGCTGCTGCTTCATCACCGTCAGCACCACGTTCTTGAAGTCGGAGCTGGCGTCCGCGCCCAGCCACTCGCGTTCGATGTCGGCCAGCGCCCACAGGGTTTCGCGCAGCGCGAAGGTGACGCCGGGGCCGACCTTGAGGATGGCGAAGTGGTCGCGCACCAGCGACTTCAGGTTGGCTTCGGTCTGGTAGTCGGTCGAGTGGGCTTCGAACACCAGGCCCTGCTGCGATTCGATGAAGCGGCTCAGTTCGGTGGCGGCGTCGGGCAGATAGTCGATCACCTTGTTGTGGTCGAACTCGACGCCCGGCTGCACCACCAGGCCCACCACCCTGCTCCACGCTTCGTCCAGGCCGGCGGCGGCGAAGGCGGCGCGGTGCACGGCGATGGTGGTTTGCGCGGCGGCGCTGCTGGTCACGGCCAGCGCGTCCAGTTCTTCATGCGCGCCGCCCGGCACCGGCACTTCGGTGCCGACGATGTAGACCGGGGCTTCGCCGCCGGCCTGTCGCCACGCCTGCTCGGCGACGCCGCACAACAGCGCGGCGCGCTCGGCCACGGTGGCGTCCGGCAGCGGCACCGGATCGCCGGCACAGGACATCGAGCAATCGAGGTGGATCTTGCGGAAACCGGCCGTCACATACTGCTCGATCAGCACGGCGGACTTGGCCATCGCCTGCTCGGCCGGTTCGCCTTGCCAGCAATTCGGACCGAGGTGGTCGCCGCCCAGCAGCAGGCGCCGCAGCGGAAAACCGACGTCGGCGGCGATGCTTTCGACGAAGCGGCGGAAATCGGCCGGCGTCATGCCGGTGTAGCCGCCGTCCTGGTTGACCTGGTTGGAGGTGGCTTCGATCAGCACCGGCGCGTCGTTCTCCAGCCCGACCCGCAGCGCCGCTTGCAGCACCAGCGGGTGGGCGGAACACACGGAATAGATACCGACCGGGACGCCGCTCTTGTGGCGTTGCACTAAATCCAGCAACACTTTCATATAACAGACTCCATCTCTAAAAAATTATGCCTGCGCGGCTTCTTCGGGTTGCAGCGCCAGCAGCAGCGCGGCGGCCAGCGACAGGCCGATGCCGAGCAGCTTGGCGCCGCCGGGCAAGGTGGCCGCCATCAGCACCGACAAGATCGTGGTCAGCAGCGGCGCGCCGGCGTTGACCATCGGCGACACCACCAGCGCCTTGCCGTAGCGGAAGGCGTACACCAGCGCCAGCGCGCCCAGCGCGTTGAGCACCTGGGTGGCGGCGGCCAGGTAAGGCCCCTGCCAGCCCATGTTGATCGGCTGCGAAAAATCCGTCATCAGCAAGGCCAGCGGAATGAACAGCAGGCCGGACGCGGTCATGTAAAAGAAGATGCTTTCGGCTTCCATCGTGGCGTTGGCCAGCTTGATGAAATACGCTTGCAGCCCCCACGCCAGCAGCACGCCGATCGCCATCAGGAACCACGGGCCGTAGGAATGCGCGGCCGCGCCCGGGCTGTAGTCGAACAGCGGCAAGGCCAGCACCGCCAGCACGATGCCGGCCATGCCCAGCCGGCCGGTGCGTTCCTTCAGCAGGCAGTACGACAGGCCGATGGTGATCACCGGCGACATCGAGATGATCGGGAAGATCAGATAGCTCGGACCATCCTTGACCGCGTAGAACAGGATCATCTGGCCGCCGGCGCCGAGCACGCCGATCACCAGCCCCAGCACCACCGCGCGGGCGTCGCGTTGCAGGCGCCAGCCGGCGCGGTGCAGCACCAGCAGGGCCGGCGGGATCATGGTCAGCGCCCACACCACGTAGATCAGCGTTTCGGGAAAGCCGTGCTGGCTGGGCAATCCGGCGAACGCGCCCCACACGCCCATCAGCGTGGTTGCCAGCAAGGTGTAAGTGAGCCAGCTTTTCATCAGAACTTGGCGCTCATGCCGACCACCACTGTGCGTCCCCACGACTCGAAACCGTAGGCGGTGTCGGCGCGGCCGAGGGTCGAGCGCATCTTCGCGTCGGACAAGTTCTTGCCCTCGATGAAGACGGTCACGTTCTTGGTGACGTCGTACGAAGCCGAGGCGGTCACCCAGGTGATCTCATCGACCACCGCCGGATAACCGGCCACCACGTTCGACGATTGCGTGTACTTGCCGGTGTAATCGAACGCCACCTGGGCGTTGATGCCGTGCGCTTCGTACAGGAAGGCGATCGACGAGGCCGACGGCGCCACGCCTTCGAGCTGGCCGGTGTAGACGCCGCCCGAATACGCCTTGGTGTTGGTCTTGGTGAACTTGGCGTTGACGCCGAAGCCGTTGTCGAAGAAGTGCTGCGCGCCCAGCTCCATACCCAGCACCTTGGCGGTGTCGCCGTTGACCGGGTGGGTCACGGTGTACAGGTAGCCCGGCACGCCGATGTCGACGTGCTCATCGGTCTGGTAGGTGATGAAGTTCTTGATCTGTTTGGCGAACACGGCGGCGGTCAGCGCCGACTTCGGCTTGTAGTACCACTCGGCCGACAAGTCCTGCTGCTTGGCCTCGGTCGGCTTCAGCTTCGGATCGCCGGCGATGTTGAGGTGGTAGGTGCGGTCCAGCGTGCTGTCGGTGCGGGTCGCGGCCAGCTTGTCGAGCGACGGCCGGGCCATGACCTTGGCCACGGCGGCGCGGACGGTCAGTTGCGGCGTCACCGAATAGGCGATATTGGCCGACGGCAGCAGCTTGGTGTAGGAACCCTCTTCCGTCACCGGCGTCGCGTTGCTGTACTTGACGATCGGGCTGCTGGTGGCGACGTCCGGCGTGGCGTCGACGATCGAGATGATCTGGTTGATCGCGCTCTGCGACTTGGTCTTGGTGTGCACCAGGCGCGCGCCGATATTGCCCGACCATTTGTCGCCCGACAGATCGAGCTGGGCGTAGCCGGACACCGTGTCTTCGGTCACGTGGTAGGAGTTGGTCGGATCCAGCACCGCCGCCAGCTGGGACGAATCGTAGACGCCGGTCTGCACGCCGTTGGCGTCGTACTTCGGCTTGCCGTCGAGCGATTTCAGGCCGGCGAAATAGGCCGGCACGTCGAAGCGGACAAAGCTCATCGGGAAGCTGCCGCCGGAACCGCTCATGTAGTTGGGCACGGTCATGGTGCTGACCACCTTGGCGCCGAACGAGTCGAAGGTGGTGCTGTACTTGCCGCAGTACATGCAGGAACCGCCGGTCTGGTCGTTGCCGATGAAGTTGCGGGTTTTTTCGCGCGAGGTGTTGGCCAGGCCGAAGTTGAGCGCGTCGGCGAACCAGGCGCCGCTCAGCGACCAGCGGCCGTCGACCGATTCGCCGGTGATCTTGTCGTTCACGTCGGTACCGGACAGGCCGGCGTAGTGCGGACCGTAATCCTTGTCGCTCAGGGTGCCGGCGGCGGCGGCCGTGGCCAGGTCGCGGCCGTCCGCCAACGCCACGCGGATGCTCGGCAGGCCGTTGTTGTTGAGGGTGTAGTAGCCGGTGTTGTTGCCGGCGATACCGGCCACCACGTAGGTGTCCTTGCCACCCGAGTTGCGCACCGAGGTCGAACGGTAGGCGTCGCCCACCAGCGTCAGGTCGTCGGTCACGCGCCAGTTGGCCTTGACGCCGAACTGCTTGGTATCGACCACGCGGTTGGAGGTGATATTGGCGATCTCCGGAATCATGTCGGCCACCGTCATGCTGGTGACCACGTGGTCCTTGATCACGACGTCGGACCAGCGTCCTTCGGTGGCTTTGACGTAATAGGCCTGGTTGTAGCCGATCTGCGGCGCGTCGAGGCGGGTCAGCAGGAAGTCGGTGGTCAGGCGGAAGTCGGCCGACGGTTTCCAGTCGAAGGCGCCGGACAGGGCCGCGCGTTCCTTTTGCTCGAACACCGATCCGAAGGCGATACAGCAGACGCCGAGCAGACCGCTCTCGTCGGCCGAAATCTTGCCGTCCTTGTTGGCGTCGAAGCTGCCCGGGCTGTCGGCGTCGAAGGTTTGCGACTGCAGCGAATCGGTGCGCACCGTGCGCTTGGAGTAGACCGCGCCCAGCAACACGCCCATGGTGTTGTTGTTGAAGGTCTGGCTGTAGACGCCGGAGATCTTGCGGCCGTACTTCTCGGACATGTCGTTGTGGTCGGCTTCGGCGCGCAGCGAGGTGTGGGTGCCGGGATAGTCGAGCGGACGGGCGGAACGCAGGTTGACCGAGCCGCCGATACTGCCTTCGATTTGCGACGCCTGCGCCGACTTCATCACGTCGGCGCCGGAGATCACTTCGGACGGCAGGACATCGAAAGCGAAATCGCGGCCGTCGCCGTCGGTGGCGAGGATGCGGTTGTTCAGGGTGACGATGTTGTAGCCGGAGCCGAGGCCGCGCACATTGATGTACTGGCCCTCGCCGCCTTTGGTGCGCGAGATCGAGACGCCGGAGATATGGGCTAGCGAGTCGGCCACGTTATCGTCGGGGAAGCGGCCGAGTTCGGTCGCGGAAATGGAGTCCTGGATGATCGAGGCGTTGCGCTTCAGATCCAGCGATTTCGCCAGCGAGGCGCGGGTGCCGCTCACCACCACGCTTGGCGCGGCGGCGTCGCCGTCCGCTGCGGCCTTGACTTCGTCTTGAGCCCAAGCGCCGTTGCACACCACCATCCCGATGGCCAGCGCCAATGTTGTCTTTTTGAACCTGGTACCGTTTGCGATTCGCATATCTGATCCCGATCTATCGTTATGTCTTTTATTTCAATTTAATGACCCGGAATTGATAGTATTCGACACAATTCGAAATTACAAGAAATCTTCACAGCATTTCGTATTGTGTTGTTTTCGAAAGCAATCGACAGTTATCGAAAGGCGGTAAAACGACAAAAATCACGTTTTGGGAGGAAAAACAGAGGCGGCGAGCCAACTTTATTCGAATTTAAGCTGATTTCGTTTCGAAAGGAAACGAAAGATATAGGTCAAGAAGCCGTGGCCGGCTTCGCCGGACGCGCCGCCAGCTTTTTCAGCATCGCGGGCAGGAAGATGATGAGGGAATCGATCAGGGTGTGGGCGATGATGCAGGCGATCAGGTCGCGTTGCCACAAATACAGCCCGGTCAGCACCGCGCCGCCGAAGAACACCCCGACCAGGTGGCCGAGCGACCAGGCGCTGAGGTGGGCGAACACGAACACCGCCAGCGGGATCGCGGCGGCCAGCCACAGGTTGCCGGTCAGCTCCAGCAGCCGCTCGATCGGATAGCCGCGAAACATGATTTCTTCGGTGATGCCGGCGGTGAGCACGACCACATAGCGGAACCACAGCGGCGTTTGCAGCAAGCGCATCAAGCCCTGCTCGGAGTCCTCTGGGATGGCCTGCTTGCCCGCCCTGCCGGCGGTCCAGATCGACACGACCGACGTGCCCAGGATAAGGCCGCCGAGGGCGAAGCCAATGGCCCAGGCCCAATAATTTCCCCATACGATACCGAGGCTGGACAAAGTCCGCCGCTCCCAGAACAGCACCAGCGCCAGCAACGCCAGGCAAGTGCCCCAGGTGACGCTCAGATGCCGCGACTGATCGATGGCCGCGCGCTTGTCGGCATGCTTGAGAAAGGCGAGCAGCGTGGTCGCACCGAGGGCGATCAGCAGCCCGGCCAGCGAAGCGATGGGGTAATCATTCATGACGCCGATGGTCGCATGCGCTAGTTGATAAATCAACTTTGGTTTGTGGCTTGATATATCGTTAAATTGACTATACTGCCTTTAGATATAGTCGTTTTAATGCGAGGACATATGAGCCAACAAGTGATACATCGTGATCCTGAGATCTACAGCGGTGCAGTCGTTTTTGTTGGCACGCGGGTGCCGCTATCATTCATGTTTGACTACTTAAAAGCAGGCGCATCAATTGAAACTTTCATAGATCACTATCCATCCGTATCTAAGCAAGCAGCGGTTGCAGCATTGGAGATAGCGGGACAACTCGCGGACAAACATGCGCATCTTGTTCGATGAATCGATGCCTGCGCCACTCGCAGCCGATCTGACTAGTCACAGCGTGCGCACAGTCGTGCAATGTGGCTGGGGAGGCACCAATAACGGCCAGTTACTGAAGCTGGCGGCGCAGAGTTTCGATGTGCTTTTTACAGCAGACAGAAATATCCAATACCAACAGAATCTCAATACTCTGCCTGTGGCGGTAGTTGTACTAACCACGCCGGACGGGCTATTGTCGTCATTTCGGCAACTGGTTCCCAAGATACTGGCAACGCTGCCGACCTTGGCGCCTCGAACCTTGATCGAACTCCAGCTTTAATTATGAAGTAGATTGTGCTGATCGCGACCGGGCCGATCACGTTGGCGCGGCTGGCGGTGCTGGCCAGCACGCCCTCCAGATCCGAGCCGATGCTGCCCGACAACGCCGGCGCGACGTTCGCCCCAACGCTCCGAGTTCACGCTTCCCGGCCGAGTCCCCATTGCGCGCCGTATGCGACTCCCGCACCATGAACAAAGTCGTTCATCGCCGCCGCCGCCAAAAATGGCGCCCGTACCCGGTGGGAGCCGAGCTCACCGCCGATCACCGGGCCGATGATGAAGCCGATGCCAAAGCAAGCGCCCAGCTGGCCGTAGCGGCGCGAATGCAGGTCTTCCGGCGTGACGTCGGCGATGTAGGCCGAGGTCGCGGCCATGCTGGTGCCGGTGATGCCGGCGATGGCGCGGCCTAAAAAGAGCAGCGACAGCGATGGCCCGATCGCCATGAACACATAATCGACCACGCTGCCGGCCAGAGACAGCAGCAGCACAACCCGGCGGCCGAAGCGATCGCTGAGCATGCCGAGGATGGCCAAGAACACAAACCGCATCAGCGCGTACAAGCCGGTGAAGGGGCCGAAACGCCAGTGGGACGTTCGAACGGTCGGCAAAGGCTGCCGGGCGGAACAAACGGGTAGGAAAGAAAAATTTACTAGCGGCCGACATAAAAAAAGGCAGCCTCGGCTGCCTTTTTGCTGTGTTGCTTGCTGCGCGCTGATTAGTGCTTTGCGCGGAGTTTGGCGATCGCCGCCAGCTGGCCGATGGCCGCTGCCAGTTCGGCTTGCGCTTTCGCGTAGTCGATACCGGAGGTGTTGTTCGCCAGCGCTTCTTCGGCGCGTTTCTTGGCCGAAGTCGCTTTGGCTTCGTCCAGATCCTTGCCGCGAATCGCGGTATCCGCCAGCACCGTCACAGTACCCGGCTGCACTTCCAGCAGGCCGCCGGCGACGAAGACAAATTCTTCCTCAGCTTGACCTGGTACCTGGATGCGCACCGCGCCCGGACGGATGCGGGTGATCAACGGCGTGTGCTTGGGATAGATCCCCAGCTCGCCCTGCTCGCCCGGCAACGCGACGAATTCGGCTTCGCCCGAGTAGATCAACTCCTCGGCGGAAACCACGTCAACGTGAATAGTGTTTGCCATGTGTGTCCTGTCGGTGTGATGCGGCCCCGTTCGCACGGGACCGCGATCGAAACTCAACGATTAGTTGAGCTTCTTGGCTTTTTCGATGGCTTCTTCGATCGTGCCTACCATATAGAACGCTTGTTCCGGCAGGTGGTCGAGTTCGCCCGACGCGATCATCTTGAAGCCCTTGATCGTGTCTTTCAGCGAAACGTATTTACCCGGCGCGCCGGTAAACACTTCAGCAACGTGGAACGGCTGCGACAGGAAACGCTGCATCTTACGCGCGCGGGCCACCAGCAGTTTGTCTTCCGGCGCCAGTTCGTCCATGCCCAGAATCGCGATGATGTCGCGCAGTTCCTTGTAGCGCTGCAGCGTCATCTGCACGGCACGTGCGGTGTCGTAGTGCTCTTGACCGACGACCAGCGGATCCAGCTGGCGCGAGGTCGAGTCCAGTGGATCGACCGCAGGGTAGATACCCAGCGAGGCGATGTCACGCGACAGAGCGACGGTCGAATCCAGGTGACCGAAGGTGGTTGCAGGCGACGGATCGGTGTAATCATCCGCAGGAACGTAGACGGCCTGGATCGAGGTGATCGAACCGGTCTTGGTCGAGGTGATGCGCTCTTGCAGACGGCCCATCTCTTCGGCCAGCGTCGGCTGGTAACCCACGGCGGAAGGCATACGGCCCAGCAGTGCCGACACTTCGGTACCGGCCAGGGTGAAGCGGTAGATGTTATCCACGAAGAACAGAACGTCCTTGCCTTCGTCACGGAACGATTCCGCCATGGTCAGACCGGTCAGCGCGACGCGCAGACGGTTGCCTGGTGGTTCATTCATCTGGCCGTAGACCATCGCCACTTTGGAGTTCTCTGGATTTTCCAGATCGACCACTTTGGCATCGGCCATCTCGTGGTAGAAGTCGTTACCCTCGCGGGTACGCTCACCCACGCCGGCGAACACGGAAACACCCGAGTGCGCCTTGGCGATGTTGTTGATCAGTTCCATCATGTTCACGGTCTTGCCGACGCCGGCGCCGCCGAACAGGCCGACTTTACCGCCTTTGGCGAACGGGCACACCAGGTCGATCACCTTGATGCCGGTTTCCAGCAGCTCTTGCGATGGCGACAGTTCGTCGTATGCAGGAGGCGCGCGGTGGATCGAGGCGATCTGCTCGTGCGAGACAGGACCGCATTCGTCGATCGGGTTGCCCAGCACGTCCATGATGCGACCCAGGGTCGCTTTGCCCACTGGCACCATGATCGGCTTGCCGGTGTTCTGGATCATCATGCCGCGGCGCAGGCCGTCGGACGAACCCAGAGCAATGGTACGGACCACGCCGTCGCCCAGCTGTTGTTGTACTTCCAAGGTCAGCTCGGAGCCTTCCATTTTCAAGGCATCGAATACCTTAGGCATCGCGTTGCGTGGAAACTCTACGTCCACCACAGCGCCGATACACTGAACGATTTTGCCATCAGCCATGTTCGTTCCTTCTATATAGTTTAATTCGTTTAAACCGCAGCCGCACCGGCGACGATTTCGGAAAGTTCTTTGGTAATCGCAGCTTGGCGGGTTTTGTTGTAGATCAGCTTCAATTCGCCGATCACGCTGCCAGCGTTGTCGCTCGCAGCCTTCATCGCCACCATACGCGCCGATTGCTCGGACGCCAGGTTTTCCGCCACCGACTGGTACACCAGCGCTTCTACATAGCGCTCCAGCAGTTCGTCAATCACGGTCGCAGCGTCCGGCTCGTAGATGTAATCCCAGTTGTGATTACCCGCGTCGGCCTGCGTCTTGGCGGCTGGCAGCGGCAGCAACTGCTCCACCACCGGCTCTTGCTTCATCGTGTTGATAAACCTGGTGTAGCACAGGTAGACTGCGTCGACTTCACCGTTCTGGAACTTTTCCAACATGACCTTGACCGGTCCGATCAGTTTTTCCAGGTGCGGCGTGTCGCCGATCTGCGTTACTTGCGCAACGACAGGGACGCCTACGCGATTCAAAAACCCCAAACCTTTGTTACCGATAGCTACCGCGGCAATCTTGTTGCCGGCTGTTTCCAGCTCACGGGTTTTCGCCGTCACCATGCGCAGCACGTTGGTGTTCATGCCGCCGCACAGACCTTTGTCCGTGGTGACGACGATGAAGCCCACCGCCTTCGCCGTTTCCTTTTGCTCTGTTGCCAGGAACGGGTGGGTGTATTCCGGATTTGCGGTAGCCAGATTAGCGGCGATATTGCGAATCTTCTCACTGTAGGGACGGGCGGCGCGCATGCGATCCTGCGCTTTGCGCATTTTCGATGCGGCGACCATTTCCATCGCCTTGGTGATCTTCTTCGTATTTTCTACGCTCTTGATCTTGCCACGTATCTCTTTGCCTGCTGCCATGAGTCCTTACTCCTTCTGCGCGGAAGGCGACCCGTCAGGATCGCCGTTTCGCTTAATATGCGCCGGATTTCTTGAAGTCGGCAATGGCGGCCGACAGCGTTGCTTCGCCGTCTTTGTCCAGTTGCTTCGATGCTTCAATCTTGGACAGCAGGTCGGCTTGCTTGGTCTTCAGGTAGCCGTGCAGGCCAGCTTCGAACGACAGCACTTGCTTGACCGCGACATCATCCAGGAAGCCCTTGTTCACTGCGAACAGCGAAGCGGCCATCAGCGAGATCGACAGCGGCGAGTACTGCGCCTGCTTCAGCAGTTCGGTGACGCGGGCGCCACGGTCCAGCTGCTTGCGGGTCGATTCGTCCAGGTCCGAAGCGAACTGCGCGAACGCAGCCAGTTCACGGTACTGGGCCAAGTCGGTACGGATACCGCCGGACAGGTTTTTGATGACCTTGGTCTGGGCGGCGCCACCGACGCGCGACACCGAAATACCGGCGTTGATCGCAGGACGGATACCGGCGTTGAACAGCGAGGTTTCCAGGAAGATCTGGCCGTCGGTGATCGAAATCACGTTGGTCGGCACGAAGGCCGACACGTCGCCTGCTTGCGTTTCGATGATCGGCAATGCGGTCAGCGAACCGGTCTTGCCGGTGACGGCGCCGTTGGTGAACTTCTCGACGTAGTCTGCGTTCACGCGGGCTGCGCGTTCCAGCAGGCGGCTGTGCAGGTAGAACACGTCGCCGGGATACGCTTCGCGGCCTGGTGGACGGCGCAGCAGCAGCGAGATTTGACGATAAGCGACGGCTTGCTTCGACAAGTCATCGTAGACGATCAGTGCGTCTTCGCCGCGGTCGCGGAAGTATTCGCCCATGGCGCAACCGGAGTAAGCCGAGATGTACTGCATCGCGGCCGATTCCGACGCGGTGGCGGCGACGACGATGGTGTATTCCATCGCGCCGTGCGCTTCCAGCGAGCGAACGATGTTTTTAATGGTCGAAGCTTTTTGACCGATGGCGACGTAGATACACGTCATGCCCTGGCCTTTTTGGTTGATGATCGCATCAACGGCCACGGCCGATTTACCGGTCTGGCGGTCGCCGATGATCAGCTCGCGCTGGCCACGGCCGATCGGTACCATCGCGTCGATCGATTTCAGGCCGGTCTGCATCGGCTGCGAGACGGACTCACGGGCGATCACGCCTGGAGCGATCTTCTCGATCGGCGAGGTCATTTTCGCGTCGATGGTGCCCTTGCCGTCGATCGGCTGGCCCAGCGCGTTGACCACGCGGCCTTTCAGTTCAGGACCAACAGGCACTTCCAGAATGCGGCCGGTGGTTTTGACCGTGTCGCCTTCGGAGATGTGCTCGTAAGCACCCAGGATCACGGCGCCGACGGAGTCGCGCTCCAGGTTCATCGCCAGGCCGAAGGTGTTACCAGGGAATTCCAGCATTTCGCCTTGCATCACGTCCGACAGGCCGTGGATGCGGACGATACCGTCGGCGACGGAAATAACCGTGCCTTGGTTGCGTACTTCAGCGCCGCCATCAAGGCCTTCGATACGGCTCTTGATCAGCTCGCTGATTTCAGATGGGTTGAGTTGCATACTAACTCCTAAAAGTGTTTCTCTCAGCTTGCGCGAGGGGAAGAATCTGTTCTAAGCGGGTCTGCTTACGCGACCAGTGCAACACGCATTTGCTGCAGCTTGGCGCGGACCGAAGTGTCCAGCACTTCATCGCCAACCACCACGCGCACGCCACCGATCAACGCTGGATCCACGGTCACGACCGGGTTCAGCTTGCGGCCGAATTTCTTTTCCAGCGTCGCGATCAGCTCGCTCACCTGGGCCGAGCTCAGGTCGAAAGCGCTGGTGATGTCGGCGTCTGCCGCACCTTCCACGGCGTTTTTCAACGCCTGGAATTGCGCGCCGATTTCCGGCAGCAGACTGATGCGGCCGTTTTCGACCAGCATCGCCAGGAAGTTTTTCGCTTCCGTGTTCAACGACGATTTCACCAGCGCCGTGATGGCGGCGGTGACATCGGCTGCCGACGCTTTCGGGTTGCGGGCGAATGCTTGCACCTCGGGGTGGGCACCGATCTGGGCCAGTTCGGCCACCAGTTCGGACCACGCCGCGAGGTTGAACGATTCCTTACCTGCTTGGGCTACGCGGAACAAAGCTTCCGCGTAGGGACGGGCGACGGTTGCGTTTTCTGCCATGATTACAGCTCGACAGCCAGGCGCGACAACAGATCGGCGTGGGCCGAGGCGTTGACTTCGCGCTTGAGGATTTGCTCGGCGCCCTTCACAGCCAGGTCAGCCACCTGAGCGCGCAGCGCTTCGCGCGCCTTGGTCAGTTGCTGATCGGCGTCGGCCTTGGCTTGCGCAATGATGCGGTCCGCTTCGGCTTGTGCATTCGCTTTGATTTCTTCGGCGACCAGTTGCGCGCGCTTTTCAGCGTCGGCAACGCGTTGCGAAGCTTCTTCGCGTGCACCTGCCAGCGCTTCGCTGGCGCGCTTTTCAGCGACTACCATCGCTTGCTGACCCTGGTCGGCCGCAGCCAGACCGTCAGCGATACGCTTGGCACGCTCATCCAACGCTGCGTTCAGCGATGGAAATACGAACTTCATCGATACCCAGACCAACACCGCGAAGGTGATCATCTGACCGATGAGAGACATATTGATGTCCATACCTTTGCTCCTAACTAAAAGTTTCTCCTAGGGTGGAGCGGATTACTGAGCAGCGGACAGAACGGCAGCCAGGAATGGGTTGCTGAAGGTGTACAGCAGAGCAACGCCGACGCCGATCATCGAGATCGCATCCAGCAGACCAGCGATAACGAACAGCTTGGTTTGCAGTTGTGGCATCAGTTCTGGTTGACGGGCCGACGCTTCCAGGAATTTGCCGCCCAGAATTGCGAAACCGAGTGCGGTGCCGATAGCGGCCAGACCGATGATGATTGCTGCGGCCAGAACGGTCATGCTTTGTACTTGTGCGATCAGAGCTTGCATTGAAATTTCTCCTAAGATTTTAAAAAAGACTACAGATACTAAAAAGGTAAAACAGAATGTTGCTTAATGCTTCTCAACCGCGAGGCTCAGATACACCACAGTCAACGCCATAAACACAAACGCTTGCAGGGTCACCACCAGGATGTGGAAGATAACCCAAGGACCACCCAGCAGCCACTGCGCCCACCATGGCAGCAGAGCGATCAGAATGAACAGCAGCTCGCCGGCGTACATATTGCCGAAGAGTCGCAGCGACAGCGACAGTGGCTTGGCCAGCAGCTCGATCATCTGGAAGATGAAGTTGACCGGCGCCAGCACGATGGCCATGAAGCCATGCGCGTGGAACGGGGCGGTCAGCAGCTCTTTACCCCAGCCGCCGAGACCCTTGGCTTTGATCGAGAAACCGATAATGCACAGCATGACGCCGAACGACATGCCGAAAGTGTGGTTGACGTCGGCGGTCGGCACGACGCGCAGCTTGTGCACGCCGGCGTAGCCGAGCAGCTTCGGCAGCAGGTCGACCGGCAGGAAGTCCATCGCGTTCATCAGCCAAACCCAGCAGAAGATGGTGATCGCCAGCGGCGCGATGACCTTGCTCTTGGCGTGGAAGGCGGAGTTGACCACCTCGTTGACCAGTTCCATCACGGCTTCGACGAAGTTTTGCAGCTTGCCCGGGACGCCGGCGGTGGCGCGGCGCGACGCCATATAGAACACGCCGAGGAAAATCAGGCCCAGAATGGCCGAAACCCAGAACGTGTCCAGGTTGTAGGCGCCATCCGCGCTTTTCAGGTGGGACAGGTGATGCTGAATATACTCAATTGAGGTCGGCGCATCGTGGTGCGCTCCTGCAGCGTTTTCTGTGGTCATAAAAGTATTAGATTTTGGTGATTAAATTGCGAGCAGTGAAAACCAGTAAGCCAAGGTTGCCACCGCGAAACCCAAGATCAGCCATAACCAAGAGGCCGACTGAAACAGCGCCAGTGCCAGAATAAACAGCACTACCGTGATAAATATTTTCACTACTTCGGCGCGTACATGCGACCGGAAAGCTTTTTTCGCGTCATTTGTTCCGCCCGCAACAATCATCGCGTACATCAGACTCCCGATGACTGCGATTGCTCCGCCATAGGCGGCCGACCAAGCTTTGAGACCTCCACCCCAGTTCCAGGCGAGCAAGGCGAATCCAGTTGCGATGGCTAACTGGAGGGCGACGACTTTGAAAATCGGCTTGGAAATACTCGTCGAATCACTCATCTGGCGAGGCTCCCAAAATGCCGATAAACCTAAAGACGCGTGATTATATGTGTCTTTCATGTATCGCGTCAAACATGCTGCACCGCAGCAGAGCATTCGTGTGCGCGAAAGAGACGCTTTTACAAACATTTCAGCGCGCTTTGCACCAACTTGAGGCGAGTTAAGCGTTTTCCGTTTTGTTAAGTAATACTTAACAAAACGGTGGGCCTCATTTAGTTTTATGCGCGCAGACGGGCCAGCACGCCGTCGAGGATATCCAGGTCGGCGAAGTCGATGATCATTTGACCACGGCCCTTGGCGCCCATCTTGAATACCACCGGCGTCGCCAGCGCGTCGGACAATTCTTCCTCCAGGCGCTGGATGTCGCCGGATTTTTCCTTCTGGCGTGCTTCGACCGGCGCCGCCTTTTGTTCTTCCAGCGTGCGCGCAACCAGTTTCTCGGTTTCGCGGACCGACAAACGCTTGGCGACCACGGTGTTGGCGAGGTTGATCTGGCTGGCGGCATCGACCGACAACAGCGCACGGGCGTGACCCATGTCGATATCTCCAGCCATCAGCATGGTTTGCACCGGATTCGCCAGGTTCATCAAACGCAACAGATTGGATACCGCGCTGCGCGAACGGCCGACCGCGTTGGCCGCCTGTTCGTGGGTGAAACTGAAATCGGTGATCAGGCGATGGATGCCCTGCGCCTCCTCCAGCGGATTCAGATCCTCGCGCTGCATGTTCTCGATCAGCGCCATCGCGGCGGCGGCCTGGTCGTCGACGTCGCGTACCAGCACCGGCAACACTTCCAGCCCGGCCAGCTGCGCCGCGCGGAAGCGGCGTTCGCCGGCGATGATCTCGTACTTGACCGAACCGGTCAGCTTGTCGGTGCCGACCGGCCGCACCAGGATCGGTTGCATGATGCCCTGGGTCTTGATCGACGCCGCCAGTTCCTGCAATCCGCCCTCGTCCATGCGGGTACGCGGTTGATACTTGCCTGCCTGCATTTGCGTGACCGGCAGCTGGGACGGCGTGTTGGCGTCCGGGGTGTTCATGTCGCCATCGCCGCCGAGCAGCGCGTCCAGGCCGCGACCGAGACCTTTGAGTTTTTTAGTTGCCATGATTGTGATGCCTTACATTTTCTTGATGCGCTTGACCATCTCGGCGCCGAAGGCGATGTACGCCTGCGCGCCCTTGGAGGACGGATCGAATGTGACGCCCGGCAAGCCGTACGACGGCGCTTCGGCCAGACGCACGTTGCGCGGGATGATGGTCTTGAAGACCTTGTCGCCGAAGTGCTGCTCCAGCTGGGCCGACACCTGCTGCGACAAGGTCATGCGCGGATCGAACATCACGCGCAGCAGACCGATGATCTTCAGATCGGGGTTGAGGTTGGCGTGCACCTTCTTGATGGTGTTGACCAGGTCGGACAGCCCTTCCAGCGCGTAGTACTCGCACTGCATCGGAATGATGACGCCGTGCGCGGCGCACAGGCCGTTCAAGGTCAGCATCGACAAGGCCGGCGGGCAGTCGATCAGGATGAAGTCGTAGTCCTTGTCGACCAATGCCAACGCATCCTTGAGGCGGCGCTCGCGGTTGTCCAGTTCCACCATCTCGACTTCGGCGCCGGCCAGCTCGCGGTTGGACGGCAGCACGTCGAACTGACCGGGCTCCGAACGCTGGCGCGCGGTGGCGACGTCGGACGAGCCGAGCAAGACCTCATAGGTCGATGCCGGCAGTCCCGCCTTGTTGATGCCCGCCCCCATCGTGGCGTTGCCCTGAGGGTCGAGGTCGACCAGCAATACGCGCTGGTTCAGCTTTGCCAATCCGGCGGCCAGGTTGACCGTCGTGGTGGTCTTGCCTACGCCACCCTTTTGATTCGCTACGCAAAAAATTTTCGCCATGTATTTTTTTAGTTGTACTGCTTAATTATTTATACTATTAAAACGATATAAACGATTTATATAGTTTATACGGAATAAACTGTATATTTCATTTATATCGTATAAATCGTTTATACCGATTCTGCTTTAATGAAAACCAGGTGACGCTCCGCATCCAGTCCCGGTACCTCCAAAGGCTCCAGTTTCTGCACTTTCCATGGCTCTGGGAGTCGCTCGCGCTCCTCCGCCGGCGCCGTCCCTTTCAAGGCGATGAATTGCCCGCCCTCGGCCAAAACGTGTCCCGACCAGTTGACGAAGTCGGAAAGGTCGGCAAAAGCGCGCGAGGTGATGACGTCGAATTTCGTCTTCACTTCCAGCTGCTCCACCCGCTTGGTGTACACCGTGACGTTGGCCAATTCCAGCTCCGCCTTCACCTGGTTCAAAAACGCGGTCTTCTTGTGCACCGTGTCGATCATCGACACTTTCATGTCCGGCCGGCTGATCGCCAGCACCATGCCCGGCAATCCACCCCCTGCTCCCACGTCCAGCACGTTCTTCGCATCCTTGAATGCGGGAACGGCCGCCAGCGAGTCCAGCACGTGCAGCGTTACCATCTGCATCGGATCGCGCACCGATGTCAGGTTGTACACCGAGTTCCACTTGTTCAGCAGCGCCAAGTAGTCCAGCAGCTTTTCCACCTGGCCGTCGTTCAGGTCCAGTTTCAGGTCTTTGATGCCTTGTTTTAAAACATCCGCAATCACTACACGGTCAAACACCTTCATTGAACAGCCTCGTCTTTTTCATTCACAAATCCACCGAAACCGGCTTTCTTCAGGTGCACCAACAGCAGCGAGATCGCCGCCGGCGTCACGCCGGAAATGCGCGACGCCTGACCCAGGGTCTCCGGACGCTGCGCGTGCAGTTTCTGCCGCACTTCCACCGACAGCGCGGTGATGTCCAGGTAGTTGAAACCTTCCGGCAATTTCAGGTTTTCGTAGTGCTCGTGGCGCTCGACTTCCTTGGTCTGGCGGTCGATATAACCCGAATATTTGAGCTGGATTTCCACCTGTTCGCGCACTGCTTCATCGGTCACGCCGGGACCGGCCAGCTCGCGGCCGTCGATGCCGGACAGGCTCATCAGCTTGTCGTAATCGACGCCGGGACGCGCCAGCAGGTTGGCCAGCGAATACTCGCGCTCGATGGCCTGGCCGATCACGCGCTCGGATTCGGCCGCTTCCAGGATGCGTGGATTGACCCACGTGGAGCGCAGACGCTCCAGTTCCAGCGCCACCGCCTCGCGTTTGGTCTCGAACGCCTGCCACTGAGCATCGCCAACCACGCCCAGTTTGCGGCCGATTTCGGTCAGGCGCATGTCCGCGTTGTCTTCACGCAGGCTGAGGCGATACTCGGCACGGCTGGTGAACATGCGGTACGGCTCCAGCACGCCCTGCGTGACCAGATCGTCAACCAGCACGCCCAAATATGCCTCGGACCGGGCCGGCGTCCACGACTCGCGGCCCTGGGTTTGCAGCGCCGCGTTGATACCGGCCAGCATGCCCTGCGCCGCCGCCTCCTCGTAGCCGGTGGTGCCGTTGATCTGGCCGGCGAAGTACAGGCCGCTCACAGCCTTGGTTTCCAGCGATGCTTTCAGACCGCGCGGGTCGAAATAATCGTATTCGATGGCGTAGCCCGGACGCAGGATGTGGGCGTTTTCCATGCCCTTCATCGAGCGCACCAGCTCGATCTGCACGTCGAACGGCAGGCTGGTCGAGATGCCGTTTGGATAGAACTCGTTGGTGGTCAAGCCTTCCGGCTCCAGGAAAATCTGGTGCGATTCCTTGGCCGAGAAGCGATGGATCTTGTCCTCGATCGACGGGCAATAGCGCGGGCCGACGCCTTCGATCACGCCGGTGTACATCGGGCTGCGGTCCAGCCCGGCACGAATAATGTCGTGGGTCTTGGTGTTGGTGTGCGTGACCCAGCACGGCATCTGCGCTGGGTGCATGGCCGCGTTGCCCATCACCGAGAACACCGGCACTGGATCGAGGTCGCCCGGCTGCTCGGTCATCAGCGAGAAATCGATGCTGCGGCCGTCGATGCGCGGTGGCGTGCCGGTCTTCAGGCGGCCCTGTGGCAGCTTCAGTTCCTTCAGGCGCGCCGACAATGAGATCGCAGGAGGATCGCCGGCGCGGCCGGCCGAGTAGTTCTGCAGGCCGACGTGGATCTTACCGTCGAGGAAAGTGCCGGCGGTCAGCACCACGGCCGGTGCCAGGAACTTCAGACCGATCTGGGTGACGGCGCCGACCACGCGGTCGCCCTCCACCATCAGGTCGTCAACGGCCTGCTGGAACAGCCACAGGTTGGGCTGGTTTTCCAGGCGCGAACGGATCGCCTGCTTGTACAGGATGCGGTCTGCCTGGGCACGGGTGGCGCGCACGGCCGGGCCTTTGGACGAGTTCAAGATGCGGAACTGGATGCCGGATTCATCGGTGGCGATGGCCATGGCGCCGCCCATGGCGTCGACTTCCTTGACCAGATGGCCTTTGCCGATGCCACCGATGGAGGGGTTGCACGACATCTGGCCCAGCGTCTCAATGTTATGCGTTAGCAGCAAAGTCTTCTGGCCCATGCGGGCGGAAGCGAGGGCAGCCTCGGTGCCGGCGTGACCACCGCCGACAACGATGACGTCGAAATTAGTTGGAAATAACATGATTGGAATGGTTTAAAGCGAAGGGATCAAGGTCAGATTATAGAGTCTTTTTACAGCTGCGACTTTTTTAAGCAAAAAATAATCCGCGATTGTTCCACGTGAAACATTGAAAAAGGGAGGCCGCAGCCTCCCTTTTTTGTTCCACGTGAAACAATCCTCAACGTATCCAAGCGTCGTATCCCGTCTTGACGATCAGCACCGACACCACGATGAGGAATAACTTGCGGACAAATCCACTGCCGTGCTTCATCGCCAACCGCGAGCCGACCAGCGAACCGCCTATCTGGCACACGGCCATGATCGCGCCAAGTTGCCACAACAAATGGCCGCTGTAGCCGAACCACACCAGCGCCGCGAAGTTGCAGGCAACGTTGACGATCTTGGCCACCGCCGACGCGCCGAGGAAGTCGAAGCCGAAGATGCGCACGAACAGGAACACCAGGAAACTGCCGGTACCGGGACCAAAGAAGCCGTCGTAGAAGCCGATGCCGGCGCCGATCAGCAGCGCCAGCGTCTGTTCCTTGGCGCCCGAGTGCAGCGGCGCGTGGACGCTGCCGAAATCCTTCTTGGCGAAGGTGTAGATCGCCACCAGCAACAGCACCACCGGCAATGCGCCGCGCAGAAAGTCGGGCGATACCTTGGTCACCGTATAGGCGCCGCAGAACGAGAAGATCAACGCGGCGATGGCGGCCGGCGCGGCGACGGTCCAGGCGATCGCAACCCGGCGCGCGTAGCTGACGGCGGCGACGCTGGTGCCGAAGATGCCGGCCAGCTTGCTGGTACCGACCAGCGTGGCCGGCGCCATGTTGGGAAACACCGTGAACAACACCGGCAACTGTATCAGTCCCCCGCCCCCAACCACCGCATCCACCAGGCCCGCCGCAAACGCGGCGATCGCCAACACCAGATAATCCATACGCCCGCCATCTCTACATGTGCCGAAAGACTACATTGTACGGAAGAAATCCCGCCATCCTTATGCGGATGCTGCATAACCGCAAGCTGCATGAGGTAAGCTTTGATCTGAAATCCACCACACAGCGAAAGCAGCCATGAACGATTTCCCAGCGTTTGCATTCAGCACCGTCTCCCACATCATCTCCGAACTTGGCGCCGCAGGACGGCTGGGCGAGCACATCGCCCAACGCTTCCCCCACGCACGCCGCGCCCTGCTCGTCACCGATCCCGGCTTCCTGCGGACCGGCCTGGTGGACGCTCCGGCGGCCAGCCTGCGCGCCGCCGGACTGGCGGTCGCAGTCTATTCCAACGTGGTGGCCGACCCACCCGAACAAATCGTGTTGGACGCGGTCGAAGCCGCACGCGCACACGGGACCGACATCGTCATCGGTCTCGGCGGCGGCAGCTCGATGGACGTCGCCAAACTGATCGCGGTGCTGGCCGGCAGCGATCAGCCCATCGGCGCGATCTACGGCATCGGCAATGTCAAAGGTTCGCGGATGCCGCTGGTGCAGATCCCGACCACCGCCGGTACCGGTTCGGAGGTTACCAACATCGCCATCGTCACCACCGGGGCTACCACAAAGATGGGCGTGGTGGCGCCGCAACTCTATGCCGATATGGCATTGCTGGACGCGGAACTGACGCTCGGCCTGCCGCCGCTGGTCACCGCCGCCACCGGCATCGATGCGATGGTGCATGCGATCGAGGCCTACACCAGCCGGCACAAAAAGAATCCCTTGTCGGACATCCTGGCTCGCAAGGCGCTTGGGCTACTGTCGTCCAGCCTGATACCGGCCTGCGAAAACGGCGGGAATCTGGCGGCGCGCCAGGCCATGCTGCTCGGCGCGATGCTGGCCGGTCAGGCGTTTTCAAACGCGCCGGTGGCGGCGGTGCATGCGCTGGCTTATCCGATCGGCGGTATCTTCCACGTGGCGCACGGCCTGTCGAATTCGCTGGTGCTGCCGCACGTACTGCGCTTCAACGCGCCGGAGGCGGCGGGGCTGTATGCGGAGTTGGCGGAGATCGTGGTGCCAGACGCGAGCGGCAGCATCGAGGCGAGGGCGGAGGCATTGGTTGTTGCGATGCAGCAAACGGCCATCATCACCGGCATAGAGCGGACCTTGCAGCAGGTCGGCATCAAGGAATCGGACCTCGACCGGCTGGCCGACGAGGCCATGCTGCAAACCCGTTTGCTGGGAAATAACCCGCGCGTCGTGACGCGTGACGACGCGCGGGCGATCTACGCCGCCGCCTTATAGCGGGATATCGACCGTAGTGCCGCTGACGGTGATGGTGGTGCCGTTCAATGGCGTGGCGGCGATGGGCGGCACGTTGACGACCGTGATCGGCGTCGTGTTGTCCAACCGCGTCACGGTGCGCACCACCTGCGACGGCGGCAACGGCGTGGCGCTGCTGCGCAGGTTGGCCAGCATCGCATCCAGCGCGCGGAACAGGTACACATGCAGCGGCACGATGTTGGCCGGCAGCGCGTTGGTGAACGAGTCGAAATGGTTGGCGTTGGTCACTTCGATGTAGCGCAGCTTGCTGGTGCCGCCCTCCACCGACGCATTCAGGCCCAGATACGAGCGCGAGGCAAGGTTCACCGGGATCAGCGTATCGCTGCGCCCGTGCACGATGATGGCAGGCTTGCCGCGCAGATTGCCGGTCGCCGCCACCTCGGCCACGCCCGCCCTGACCCGCGCGCTCTGCGCCGCCAACGCCGCGCCCAACGGTCCGCCGCCGACCGGATCGGCGCCGGTCGCCAGCGCGCGCAGGCACAGGAAGCCGTCCAGCGACTGGTCCGACAGCGCGCTGCTCGGCGAGACGCCCAGGTTGTACGCCTTGGCGCCGCCGACCGAATCCTCGTACACCACGCTGCCGACGATGCCGTTCTGGGTAGCGAAGCTGCTTGCTTTTTGAGCAGCCGTGAACGCCAGCGGCACGCCGGCCGCATCGGTCTGGGCGAACGAGAAGCCGCACAGCTTGTCGCTGGCGGCGAACTTGCCGTAAGCGTTGGCATACGTCACCGCGACCAGAATGTTGGTGCCGGCGTGTAGCGCTTGCAGCGGATCGGAATCCGGCAACCAGCCGTAGGCTTTGAGTCGCGCCTTGGCGTCGGTCTGCTGCGCGGTCAGATCGGCGCCGGTCAGCAGGCCCTTGGCCACCAGCGCCGTGCAACGTCCTGGAGCGGCCGCCGTGGCCGCCACGCACGGCTGGTACAGCGCGGCATAGGTCGAGTAGTCGAACAGCGACTTGCCCTGCCCCGTGACGTTGGCGCCGCCCTGGCGCACCGTGTAGCCGATGGCCGACTTGGGCTGGATCTGCGGCTCGGTCGCGGCCACGCCGCTGATCAGGCCCTTGCTATCCTGCTCCAGCGCCAACAAGGCCGAGCCGGCGCCGTTGGAAATGCTGGAGGCGATGGTCACCGTGTTCTTCGGCGTGAACTTGACGATGTGGCTTTTGTTGTCGCTGGCCAGTGTGCCGTACTTTTCGTTCAGCACGTAGAACGCGAATTCCACCGATTGCAGCGTGAACTTGCCCCAGTCCTTTTCCGGATTCTGCTGCGAGTAAGCGTGCTTGAATGCTATCCGCGCCGGCGATGCGGCGGCGAAGGCGGCCCGGTCGGCCTCGCTCAATCCCGGCGGCGCGAAGATGGCGCTCTTGGCGGCCGCCGTGCGCGTGGCGCGTACACCGCTCTGCAGGTTCACGCCGTCGTCGTCGAAAGTGTAGAGGCCGGTGCCGCTGCCCTTATCGCTGTAGGCGACCGCGCAGTTGTTCTTCAAGCCCCACTCGCCGGCGCTGCCGATGGCGCCGTACACGCCGCGCGATCCACTCGACGTGCCGGTGACGATGCACGGGTTGTTGGCGTCGAAACCGGCCGGCACCTGCACCATCAAGGTCACGTTCTGGTTGCCGCTGCCGTCGTCGCTGTAGGCGATGTATTCGGTGCCGGCGACCTTGCCCTCACCCGCGCCGGCGACACCCTTGGCGTCGACGTTCGGGCCGTACAGCGTGCCGTAGCCGCTGTTGGCGGCGATGTCGAGCACGGCGCGGTAGTTGGCGTGGATGGCGTTGCGGCGCAGCTCGGCGGCGCTGGGATTGGCCGGATCGGCGTAGGCCGGCGCGGCGCCGGCCAGCCCGGTCTTGCCCAGGCCGGCGGTCAGCAGATCGTCGCTGGCGCCGTCGTAGGTTTTGCTGCCGATCGAGCCAAGGTAGCCGGGCAGCTGGTTCAGCTCTTCGGTCTTGTCGTGCTCGTTCGAGCCGCAGGCGGCCAGCACGCCGGCAGCCAGCGCCAGCACTAGGGGTGTGGTTTGCATGTCCATCCTCTTTCTTCTAGTTGTCTAAAAGGTGGAGAAAAAACGCCGGACTGGACGTCCGGCGTGTGCGTTTTATCAAGCGGCTTTCTTGGCGCCGCTACGATCGAACAAGGCGATGAACTCGCCGATGATGCCGCGCCGGAACAACAGCACGCAAATGATGAAGATCAGCCCCACCACCATGTTGACCGCTTCGCCGATGGTGTTGAACCATTCGATGCCGGTGGCGTTGGTGAGGAAAATGCCCCAGTCGCCCAGCTTGTTTTCCAGCGCGATGATGATGATCGCGCCCAGCATCGGACCGGCCAGCGTGCCCATGCCGCCCACCAGCGTCATCAGGATCACCAGGCCGGACATGGTCCAGTGCACGTCGGTCAGGGTCTCGAAACCCTGCACCAGCATATTGGTCGCGCCCGCCAGGCCGGACAGCGCGGCCGACAGCACGAAGGCCAGCAGCTTGTACCTGTCCACATCGTAGCCGAGCGAAATCGCGCGCGGCTCGTTTTCCTTGACCGCCTTCAGCACCTGGCCGAACGGCGAATGCACGGTGCGCACGATCAACGCGAACGCCAGCACGCAGATGCCGAGCACGAAGAAGTACAAATTGGTGTCGTTGGCCAGATCGACCACGCCCAACAGTTTTCCACGTGGAACACCCTGCAGGCCATCTTCGCCGCCGGTGAACTCGCCGGCGCGCAGCGCGCCGAAGTACACCATCTGCGCCAACGCCAGCGTGATCATCGAAAAGTAGATGCCCTGGCGACGGATCGCCAGCGCGCCCATCACCAGGCCGATCAGCCCGCCGGCGACGGCGCCGGCCAGGATGCCCAACTCGACCGGCCAGCCCCACACCTTCATCGCGTTGCCGGCGACATAGCCGGCGGCGCCGTAGAACGCGGCATGGCCGAACGACAGCAGTCCGGTGAAGCCGATCAGCAGGTTGAAGGCGCTGGCGAACAACGCGAAGCACAGCAGCTTGGACAAAAACACCGGGTAGCCGACGAAAGGCGCCGCCAGCGCGATGGCGAAGGCGATCAAATAGCCTATTTTCTTGTTCATTATTTTTCCTTGCCAAACAAACCCGCCGGGCGGATCAGCAACACGATGACCATCACCAGGAACACCACCGTCGACGAAAACTCGGGATAGAAGACCTTGGTCAATCCCTCGATCACGCCCAGCGCCAAACCGGTCAGGATCGACCCCATGATCGACCCCATGCCGCCGATCACCACAACGGCGAACACGACGATAATCAGGTTCTGACCCATCAGGGGCTGCACCTGGATGATCGGGGCCGCCAGCACCCCTGCAAAGCCCGCCAAAGCGACGCCGAAGCCGTAGGTCAGCGTGACCATCAGCGGCACGTTGACGCCGAACGCTTCCACCAGCTTCGGATTCTCGGTGCCGGCGCGCAGATAGGCGCCCAGCTTGGTCTTTTCGATCACGTACCAGGTCGACAGGCAGACACCGACCGACGCCACCACCACCCAGGCGCGGTAGTTCGGCAGCATCATGAAGCCGAGGTCGGTCGCGCCGGCCAGCGCTTCCGGCACCTGGAACGGCTGGCCGGACACGCCGTAGAACGAACGGAACACGCCCTCCACCAGCAGCGTGATGCCGAAGGTCAGCAGCAGGCCGTACAGATGGTCGAGCTTGTACAGATGGCGCAGCATGGTCTTCTCGATGATGACGCCGAACACGCCGACGATCAGCGGCGACAGCACCAGCATCACCCAGTAGTTGAGACCGAAATAAGCCATGCCCATCCAGGCCACGAACGCGCCCATCATGTACAACGCGCCATGGGCGAAATTGATCACGTTCAGCAAGCCGAAAATCACGGCCAGGCCGAGCGACAGCATCGCGTAGAAGGAGCCGTTGACCAGGCCCAGCGTTAGCTGGCTCATAATCATGGGCAAGGGATAGCCGAATATTTCCATAGAATCGCTATATAAAAATCAGGGAAAAAAAGGGCAGGCCGAGTGGCCTGCCCTGTGTACAACTCAGCTTATTTCCACAGGCTGCACTTGGTTTCCGCCTTGGTGGCGTAGGCCTGGTCGCCGGGGATGGTGGCCACGACCTTGTAGTAATCCCACGGATACTTCGATTCCGACGGCTTCTTCACTTCCATCAGGTACATATCGTGCACCATGCGGCCGTCCGGACGGATCACGCCGTTCTTGGCGAACATGTCGTTGATCTTGTTGGCTTTCAGGTAGGCCATGACCTTGTCGGAATCGTCGCTGCCGACGGCCTTGACCGCCTTCAGGTAGTTGGTGGCGGCCGAGTAGTCGGCGGCCTGCAGCATCGACGGTTCCTTCTTCATCTTCTCGAAATAGCGCTTCGACCAGGCGCGCGTCTCGGCGTTCTGGTCCCAGTACCAGCCGTCGGTCAGGTACATGCCTTGCGTCATGTTCAAGCCCAGCGAGTGCACGTCGTTGATGAAGATCAGCAGGCCGGCCAGCTTCATTTTCTTGGTGATGCCGAATTCGTTGGCGGCCTTGATCGAGTTGATCGCGTCGCCGCCGGCGTTGGCCAGGCCGAGGATCTGCGCGCCCGACGATTGCGCCTGCAGCAGGAAGGACGAGAAGTCCGACGCCGACAGCGGATGCTTGACCGCGCCCAGCACCTTGCCGCCGCCGGCCTTGACCACGTCCGAGGTGTCTTTTTCCAGCGACTGGCCGAAGGCGTAATCGGCGGTCATGAAGTACCAGTTCTTGCCGCCCTGCTTGACGATGGCGCCGCCGGTGCCGCGCGCCAGCGCGATGGTGTCGTAGGCGTAGTGCACGGTGTACGGCGTGCACTCCTCGTTGGTCAGGCGGGCCGAGCCGGCGCCGATCGAGATGAAGACTTTTTTCTTCTCGGCCGCGACCTTGGCCATGGCCAGGTTGGCGCCGGAGTTGGTGCCGCCGACCAGCATGTCGACGCCCTGCTGGTCGAACCACTCGCGCGCCTTGGAGGCGGCGATGTCGGCCTTGTTCTGATGGTCGGCGGAGATGAACTCGACCTTCTTGCCGGCGATGACCACGCCGGCGTCGGCGATCGCCATCTTGATCGCCTCGGCGCCGCCGGCGCCGTCGATGTCCGTGTACAGGCCGGACATGTCGGTGATCATGCCGATCTTGATGGTGTCGCCAGAAACCTGGGCTTGGGCAGCGAACGATGCGCACATGGCGGCTGCGATGGTGATGGCTTTGAGTTTCATTTCGTCTCCGTTCAGGAAGTAGTGTTATTGCTTATTTTTCGTACACTTACCTTAGACGCCCAGCAGCTCGGTCAGGACCGGCATCTTGGCGCTCAATTCTGATGCAACAAAGGTCTCGACGATCTGACCGTGTTCCATCACATAAAACCGGTCCGCCAACGGCGCGGCGAACCGGAAATTCTGTTCCACCATGACGATGGTGTAACCCTTGGATTTGAGCGTGGTGATCATGCGCGCCAGGCCCTGCACGATCACCGGCGCCAGCCCTTCCGAGATTTCATCCAGCAGCAGCAGCCGCGCCCCGGTGCGCAGGATGCGCGCCACCGCCAGCATCTGCTGTTCGCCGCCGGACAGGCGGGTGCCCTGGCTGTGCTTGCGTTCCTCCAGGTTGGGAAACATGGCGTAGATTTCCTCGATCGACATGCCCTTTTCGCCGGTCGACAATTGCGGCGGCAGCAGCAGATTTTCCTCGGCCGACAGCGACGAGAAAATGCCACGCTCCTCGGGGCAATAGCCGATGCCGAGGTGGGCGATTTTATGCGTCGGCATGCCGATCGATTCGACGCCGTTGACCTTGATCGACCCCTTGCGCGCGCCGGTCAGGCCCATGATCGAACGCAGCGTGGTGGTGCGGCCGGCGCCGTTGCGGCCCAGCAGCGTCACCACTTCGCCCGGCTGCACCGACAAGTTGACGTTGTGCAGGATGTGCGATTCGCCGTACCAGGTTTGCAGGTTGGAGATCTCCAGAGCGGCCGCCATCAATGGGCTCCTTCCAGCACTGCCGCTTCGGTGCCCATATAGGCTTCCATCACCTGCGGATTGGTCGAGACTTCCGCGTAGCTGCCCTCGGCCAGCATGGCGCCACGCTGCAACACGGAGATCTTGTCGCAGATGCCGGAGACGACTTTCATATTGTGTTCAACCATCAAAATGGTGCGGCCGGTGGAGACTTTTTTAATCAATTCGGTGACGCGGTGCACGTCCTCGTGGCCCATGCCCTGGGTCGGTTCGTCCAGCAGCATCAGCTCAGGCTCCATCGCCAGCGTGGTGGCTATTTCCAGCGCGCGCTTACGGCCGTAGGGCATGTCGACGGTGACGGTGTCGGCGAATTCGGTCAGGTCGACCTCGGCCAGCAGTTGCATGGCTCGGTCGTTGAGCTTGTCCAACGCGCGTTCGCTTTGCCAGAAATGGAAGCTGGTACCCAGTTGGCGCTGCAATCCGATGCGGACATTCTGCAGCACCGTCAGATGCGGGAATACGGCGGAAATCTGGAACGAACGGATCACTCCCATGCGGGCGATCTGCGCCGGCCGGGCGGCGGTGATGTCGTTGCCGTTGAATAGAATCTGCCCGGAGGTCGGCACCAGGAACTTGGTGAGCAAATTGAAGCACGTGGTTTTGCCGGCCCCGTTGGGGCCGATCAGCGCGTGGATGTGACCGCGCTGCACTTTCAGATTAACGTCGTTGACCGCGGTAAAACCCTTGAATTCCTTGGTCAAATTCTTTGTTTCCAAGATAACGCCGGACATCCTGTCTCCTAGTTATTCTTTTCAAACTACTAAATTTTTCTAGATCATACACAGTAACAAATTGGCTAACAATACAGTATAAATACGGTCGTTTTTTGATCTAAAGCTAAGGGACGCACGCTTCATTTCCATGCTGAACGGATCATTTCTGAAGCTTTTTCAGCGATCATGATGGTGGGGGAGTTGGTGTTGCCGGAAGTGATGAAGGGCATGACGGAAGCGTCGACGACGCGCAAGCCGGCCACGCCGATGACGCGCAAGTCCGGACCGACCACCGCGGTCGGATCGTCGGTTCGGCCCATCTTGCAGGTGCCGACCGGATGGAAAATGGTGGTGCCGATGGCGCCGGCCGCCTGCGCCAATTCCTCCTCGGTACGATAGTGGACGCCTGGCTTGTACTCTTCCGGCGCGTACTGCTTCATCGCCGGCGCGGCGACGATGCGTCGGGTCAGGGACAGCGCGTCGCCGGCGACCTTGCGGTCTTCCGGCGTGCTCAAGTACATCGGCGTGATCTTCGGCGGCGCATAGGAGTCGGCGCCGGCAATGCGCACGTGGCCGCGCGAGGTCGGCCGCAAGTTGCAGACGCTGGCGGTGAACGCGGGAAAGGCGTGCAAGGGATCGCCGAACTTTTCCAGCGACAGCGGCTGCACGTGGTATTGCAGATTCGGCGTCGCCTGATCCGGATCGGAACGCGCGAACGCGCCCAGCTGCGACGGCGCCATCGACATCGGCCCGCTCTGAAACATCGCGTATTCCAGGCCGATTTTCATCTTGCCGAACCAGCCGGCGGCCAGCGTGTTCAAGGTCCGCGCATTCTTGCCGAGTTTGTAGACCATGCGTAATTGCAGATGATCCTGCAGGTTATCGCCAACGCCGGGCAGGTCGACCATTGGCGTCACGCCGTGCTGATGCAACAGCGCGGCGGCGCCGATGCCGGAGGTTTGCAAAATCTGCGGAGAATTAACTGCGCCTGCCGCCAGCAGGGTTTCCTTGTTGGCGCTGGCGCTGTACTGCGCGCCGCCGCCGGTGAAGATCACGCCTTTGCAGACCGCCGCACCGTCATTTTTTTCGATCAGTAAACGTTCCACGTGGCAGCCGGTCATGATGGTCAGATTCGGCCGGCCCGAGATCGGCTTCAGGTAGGCCTTGGCCGTATTCCAGCGGATGCCGCGTTTTTGGTTGACGTCGAAATAGCCACAGCCGGCGTTGTCGCCACGGTTGAAATCGTCCACTTTCTGGATGCCGGTTTGCTCGGCGGCATCGCGGAAGGCGTCCAGTATCTGCCAGGACAAGCGCTGTTTTTCCACTCGCCATGGGCCGCCAGCGCCGTGAAACTCCGAGGCGCCGCCATGATAATCCTCGCTCTTTTTAAACAGCGGCAGCACCGACTCCCAGCGCCAGCCCGGATCGCCGGTCAACTCGGCCCAGCGGTCGTAGTCGCCGGCCTGGCCGCGCATGTAGATCATGCCGTTGATGGAGGAACTGCCACCCAGCACTTTGCCGCGCGGGTAAAGCAAGCTGCGGCCGCCGAGTCCGGGATCAGCTTCGGTGCGGAACATCCAGTCAGTGCGTGGATTGTCGATGCAATGCAGATAGCCAACGGGAATGTGGATCCACACATAATCGTCCTTGCCGCCGGCCTCGATCAGCAGCACTTGCGCGTTCCTGTCCGCGCTTAAGCGGTTCGCCAATACGCAGCCCGCCGAGCCTGCACCTATGATGATGTAATCGTACTCGCCTGCTGATTCCAAAAATGGCTCCTCCAAGGGGTTGTTCGGTATGCCCGGGCTTTGCGCTCTCTAGGCTGCGGCGATCTCCGCCAATAATGTTTCGACCAGCTTCGCCGCCGGCATTGGCCGCGCGCGCGCCACGCCCGTACCGCACCAGAGGGACATCAACTCGGTTTCGCCGCGCTTGGCCGCCTCCGCGCGGATCGGCGATGTTAGCGCGTTTTGAATTGGATATACCGGAAGTTGTTGCTCGATGCCGGCAAGTTCACGCATGAAGCGATTTTCCAAACCACGTGCATAGCGGCCGGAAAAAGTGCGCGTCAGCCGGGTCGGATGGTCGCCGGCCGTGAGCAGGCGCTGCTTGTAGTCCTTCTGGATGCTGGATTCATCACAAACCAGGAAGGCTGTTCCCATTTGCACCGCCTGCGCGCCACCATCCAAGGCACGCTTGATATCGGCCCCGTCCATGATGCCACCGGCCGCGATCACCGGAATATTCACGGCCGAGACGATGGTCGGCAACAGTTCGAAGGTCGTCAGTTTCGCATCTTCCTGGGCACCGATGAAGGTGCCGCGATGGCCGCCCGATTCCGTGCCGGACGCGATCACGGCATCGGCGCCCCTGCTTTGCCAGGCCAGCGCTTCGTCCGCATGGGTAATCGTGCCGATGACGAATATCCCGGCTGCATGCAAGCGCTCGATTTGTTCCGCGCTGAGGATGCCGAAGGTGAAACTGGCGACGGCCGGACGCAATTCGATCAGCGCCTCGAACTGAGCAGCGAAATCCTCACACCATTTGCTCGGCGTCGGCAAGTCGGTCCAGCCCAACGACGACCACAGCGGCTTGAGCCACTGGACGGCGCGCTCGACCTCGGCTGGAGAAGGTTTCGGTGTCTCAAGAACAAAGAAATTCAAGCAAAACGGCCGGTCAGTAAGCGCCCGAATCTGGGCGGTTTGCGCGCGGATCGCGTCCGGCGGCAGCAGCGAACAGGCCAACGAGCCCAGCGCGCCAGCGTTCGACACTGCGGCCACTTGCGCCGGCGTATTGTTACCGCCAGCCGTAGGTCCCTGAATGATGGGATGCGGAAAGATGGATGCCAATTTCATCTGAATTCTCACAAAAAGGGCGTTTACAGCTGTGGATAACGCTATGGATATCCACAGGCACCGAATGTGAGTAAACAAAACAAATTTTAGGAGGTCTTTTTTTATCCCAAAACAGTTCCGTGCTCATACACGCCTTACCAGCCTTCTTATAAAGCTCGTAAACGCCTGATTCTAATCCAAAATGAGTAGTTATCCACAGAAAAGTGTCTGCGTTAACAACTACTACTATTTTTATATATACATCTTTAGGGTAAACCATAAACCCAAAAGCCACATCCTCGGGCTGCAGCTACCGGAATAGTGGTTCTCAAGCATCAGCTTTCCCCTATATCGAGTTGCAAGCAACCACCAGTGCACTTTTCACTGCGCGACCGCGTCTTGTTCGTGCCAGCCGGCAAATGAAGGAATCGATGAATCTGGCCACCCGCGAGCGGATAACTGTGGTTGATCTACGGAGCGAAACGCCGCAGCAATTGGTAGCCCTGATGGCTGCACGCTGAATCTGTTCTGAAGGCCGATTTCAGGCCTGGAAACGGAAGAACGACTACAAAACCAGCCGCCCCTGTGGATAAGGTCCTGCATATCCACAGGACGACTTGTGAGTAAGGACCGAAGTTGTACCGGGGTCGATATTTTATACAGAATTGCTCCTGATTTGATACAGCGCTTATGCAGGTGCTTGTTTACGTCGTAAGCGGATGATTTGTAAACGTATACATGACTTATCCACAGCTTTACGGTCGTTTACTACTACTACTATTTTTATATAAATCTTTTGTAAACTACTAAGACCTTAAAAGCGAAATCTGGAGCCCTGCTCCCCATCAAAAAACCATTTGCACAGCAAAAAACCCTTTAAAATCCACTTTTTTTCGCTACGCGCTGTGGAAAAAGCGCTGGATACCCACAAGCGAACTTGCAAAACCACAGGAAAAATATGCGTCTAGGCATCATCAGCGCGCTGGCTGAAGAACAGCATGGGCTGCTAGAAGCCCTTCAGAGCCCCTCCAGGCACGTTCACGGCATGCGTGAGTACACGACAGGGAAACTGTGGGAAATCGACGCTGTGTGCGTTCTATCGCGTATAGGCAAGGTCGCAGCGGCCATGACAGCCGCCATCCTTGTGGAAAAGTTCGGAGTTACCCACATCATCTTCACCGGCGTCGCCGGAAGCGGGGATAAAAATGTCAAAGTGGGGGATATCGTGATCGCCGAATCGCTGATCCAACACGATTTCAATGCCAGCCCGTTGTTTCCGCAGTACGAAATCCCATTGACGGGCATTTCGCGCTTCGCGACGGATGTGACGTTGACTGAGCGCCTTGCTGGCGCCGCTGAGAAAACCACGCGTGTACACAGAGGATTAATCGCCAGCGGTGATCAATTTATAGGCAAATTGACGCAAATACAGGCCCTGAAAGCCGCATTGCCCGATTTACTGGCGGTGGAAATGGAAGGCGCCGCTGTGGCGCAAGTGTGTTTCGAAATGGGAATACCATTCGCGGTGATCCGAACGATTTCGGACAACGCCAACGACGAAGCCGCCGTCGATTTCATGCATTTCATCAAAACTGTAGCCTCGCGCTACGCCTTTGAAGTGATCCGCAACTTCTGCAAGTCCTAAAAATCCGGGGTCAGAGCTAAAAACTGGACACAAGCTCTGCCGTTAGCAGTCGAGCTCGTGTCCAGTTTTTAGCTCTGACCCCGGAGTTGCTTAGGCTTCCAGCGTCATCAGGCTAGCGTTGCCGCCGGCTGCGGTCGTATTGACGCACAGCGCCCGCTCAGCGACCAGACGCCACAGGGGGATGGCGGTGTCCTCGTTGGTGTCGATCAGGCTCACCAGCGCCCCGCTACGGGCCGCCAGCGTGCTGTGCAGGGTGGCGGCCAGCATCGATTCCACCAGGGCGACCTGGAACTCGCAATCGAAGTCCTTCAGGCTGCCGACCGCCTGGATGCGATCCTTCACCGCCGCCGGCAGATCAGCCGGCAGCAAATTGGCCGATTCCGCCACCACCAGCGCGATATTGCCGGTCGCTAAGGCCGCTGCGATCTGGTTCAGCAGGCCGCCCTGCGTTCCGGCCGCGCACAGGACGGAGCCGCGCGACACCAGCGCCAGCGTGTTGCGTTCGCCCGTCGGGCCCGGCAGGACCGTCAAATGGCCCAACAGCGTGGTGCGGCTGTATTGTTCGGCCAGGCCGGTCAGGCGCTCGTTGCCATGCATTTTCGACCAGACCGCCAGCGCGTCCAGCGATGGCGCGGCTTGGCGCTGATGCTGCACACCGTTGACGGCGCCCCGTTGCAGGCGTTTCAGGTACAGCGGTCCGCCCGCTTTCGGGCCTGTGCCGGATTTGCCCTCGCCACCGAACGGTTGCACCCCGACCACCGCGCCGACAATGTTGCGGTTGACGTAGATGTTGCCCACATGCGCGCGCTGCGTGATGTAGTCGATGGTTTCATCGATGCGCGAGTGGATACCCAGCGTCAGGCCGAAGCCGCTGGCGTTGATCTGCTCGACCACTTTCGGCAAATCGGCGCGCTTGTAGCGGATCACGTGCATGACCGGGCCGAACACTTCCTGCGTCAGCTCGTCCAGCGAGCGGATCTCCAGCACCGTCGGCGGGACGAAGGTGCCGGCGGTCGTGACCTGCGACGGCAGGTCCAGCGAGAAGTAGTTCAGCGCCGTTCCCTTCAGCTTGTTGATGTGAGCCAGGAGGTTTTGCTGCGCTTCGGCGTCGATCACCGGGCCGATGTCGGTCGCCAGGCGGTCCGGGTTGCCGACTTTCAGCTCCAGCATCGCGCCTTTGAGCATCTTGATGGTCTTGTCGGCGATGTCTTCCTGCAGGAACAGCACCCGCAGCGCCGAGCAGCGTTGGCCGGCGCTGTCGAATGCCGACGAGATCGCATCTTGTACCACCTGCTCCGGCAGCGCCGAGGAGTCGACGATCATCGCGTTCTGGCCGCCGGTCTCGGCGATCAGCGGGATGTCGGCGTTTTCCGCGACGGCGCGCTTGGCCAGCGTGCGGTTGATCAGCTGCGCCACTTCGGTCGAGCCGGTGAAGATCACGCCCTTGACGCGGCTGTCACCAGTCAGCGCGGCGCCGACCACTTCGCCGCGGCCCGGCAGGAATTGCAGCGCGGCGCGCGGGATGCCGGCTTCGTGCAGCAGCTCGACCGCGCGGTGCGCGATCAGCGGTGTCTGCTCGGCCGGCTTGGCCAGCACCACGTTGCCAGCCGCCAGCGAGGCGGCGACCTGACCTGTGAAGATGGCCAGCGGGAAGTTCCACGGGCTGATGCATGTGACCGGACCCAGCGCGAGGGTGTTGGCGCCGCCCGCCACTTCGCCGGCGTAGTAGCGCAGGAAGTCGACCGCTTCGCGCAGTTCGGCGATCGCGTTCGGCAGCGATTTGCCGGCTTCGCGGATGGCCAGCGTCATCAGTTCCATGGCATTGGACTCAAACAGGTCGGCGGCGCGATTCAGGGCGGCGGCGCGTTGCGACGGTTCGGTGGTTTGCCAGTCCATGGCGAAATTGCTGGCGCTGGTCAGCGCGGTTTCGACGTCGGTGGCGCTGGCTTCGACCAGTTGACCGACGATGTCGTTGCGTTGCGCGGGGTTGCTGACATCCTGCACCGGCTGGCCGACGCTGACCGGACCGGCCAGCAGCGGCATCGCGTACCAGCTGCGCGCTTCGGCCAGTGCCGCCGAGATATCGCGCAGCACGTTTTCATTGGCCAGGTCGAAGCCAGACGAGTTCTTGCGGTCGCCGAACATGTTCAGCGGCAGCGGAATGCCGGCGTGCGGCTGGCCGCCCTGCTCACGCGCCATGGCGACCGGATCCTTGATCAGCGATGCGACCGGGATGTTTTCGTCGACGATCTGGTTGACGAACGAGGAGTTGGCGCCATTTTCCAGCAGGCGGCGCACCAGGTAGGCCAACAGCGTTTCGTGCGTGCCGACCGGGGCATAGATGCGGCACGGCTTGTCCAGGTTGTCCTTGCCGACCACCTGGTCGTACAGCGATTCGCCCATGCCGTGCAGGCACTGGAATTCATAATCGGTGACGCCGTCGCGCTTGGCCCAGGTGTAGATAGTCGACAAGGTCTGCGCGTTGTGGGTGGCGAACTGCGGATAGATGACGTCGGTCGCGCCCAGCAGTTTTTGCGCGCACACCAGGTAGGAGACGTCTGTGTAGACCTTGCGGGTATAAACCGGATAGCCGCTCATGCCGTCGACCTGTGCGCGTTTGATTTCCGCATCCCAATATGCGCCCTTGACCAGTCGCACCATGAACTTGCGGCCGCTGCGCTTGGCCAGGTCGATCAGGTATTCGATGACGAACGGGCAGCGCTTCTGATACGCCTGCACTACGAAGCCGATGCCGTCGAAGCCGGCCAGCTCCGGGTCGTAGGCCATCGCTTCCATCAGATCCAGCGACAGTTCCAGGCGGTCGGCCTCTTCCGCATCGATGTTCAGGCCGATGTTGTAGTGCTTGGCCAGCAGCACTAGCTGGCGCACGCGCGGCAACAGTTCTTCCATGACGCGGGCGCGCTGGGCGCGGCTGTAGCGCGGGTGCAGCGCCGACAGTTTGACCGAAATTCCCGGACCATCCTTGATGCCGCGTCCGTTGGAGGCTTTGCCGATCGCATGGATCGCGGTTTCGTAGGATTTGTAATAGTTCTGCGCGTCGGCCTCGGTCAGCGCCGCTTCGCCCAGCATGTCGTAGGAGTAGCGATAGCCGCGCGCTTCGTTGCCCTGGCCGTTTTTGATTGCTTCGTCGATGGTCTGGCCGGTGACGAACTGGTTGCCCAGCATGCGCATCGCCAGGTCCACGCCTTTGCGGATCAGCGGCTCGCCGCCTTTGGAAATCAGCTTGGTCAGCGCCGAGCCGAGGCCGTTCTCGCTGTTGGTCGACACCAGTTTGCCGGTGATAAGCAATCCCCAAGTTGCGGCATTGACAAACAACGATGGCGATTCGCCCAGGTGTTTGCGCCAGTCGCCCTTGCTGATTTTGTCGGCGATCAGGCGATCGGCGGTGGCATTGTCGGGAATACGCAACAGTGCTTCCGCCAGGCACATCAATGCCACACCCTCTTCGGACGACAGCGAAAATTCATGCATCAGCGCATCGACACCCGACGCGCGGGTGCGTTCCGCGCGCACCGAACTGACCAGTTTATGCGCCAATTGTTGGGCCTGCTGGAGGCTGGCGGCGTCGTTGTTTTGCAGCGTGTCGATCAGCCATTGCACCGCGCTGACTTCGTCGCGGCGATAGGCCGCCGTCACTGCTGCGCGCAGGGGAATCGGGTCGCGCAGGACTTCAGCCTGGAGGGCTGCGAAAGGAGTGAAACCGGAGGAAACTGCTGCTTGCATTGAGAACTCTCAGAATAGGAATTTTGGAGCACGTCCACGTACAAAAACACGCTCGGCAAGCATGCGCTGGCGAGCGTGGAAATGGGGACTGCTAATGATTCGATTGTAGTGGGAATTCTTCTGGATTAATTCTGGTAATGCAGGGGGCTAGCAATAGATTGTTTTTAGTGCGACAATTTAACCAAATAATATTTATTTGGGAGTTCCCGGAAATGTTAGACAAGATCAGCAAAAAAATCTTGATGGAATTGCAGAGCGATGGCCGCATCAGCAATGTGGAACTGGCGGCGCGCGTCAACCTGTCGCCGGCCGCTTGCCTGGAACGCGTGCGCAAATTGCACGAGTCCGGCTACATCATGGGCTACACCGCGCAACTGAATCCCCAGTTGCTGGATGTGTCCCTGTTGGTCTTCATCGAGGTGGTGCTCGATCGCACCACGCCCGAAGTCTTCGACGCCTTCAAGCACAGCGTCCAGGTGATTCCGGAAGTGCTGGAATGCCACATGGTCGCCGGCGGCTTCGACTACCTGGTCAAGGCCCGCGTCAAGGACATGGCCGCCTATCGCGAATTCCTGGGTAAAACCCTGCTCCAGAAAGGCGTGCGGGAGACCCACACCTACGCCGTCATGGAAGAAGTCAAGAATACCACCAAGTTACCCATCAAATAGCATACAAGAAATAAATTAGTCGATCGACTCGACGCGCCGTTACAACGGGGGACAAATGAAGCTTTTGCAGCAGAAGTTGGTGCAACGTGGATTATGGATTTTGGGGGCGACGGCGGGTGGTACCTGCCTGGCGTATTTGTTTAGTTCGATGGGGGCGTCGCCGGTGGTCTCGGCGATTCCGGCCGCGCTGACCGGCGCGCTGGTGGCATGGTGGGCCGTCCGGCTCAACAGCGATGAGGGCGGCGTGCGCCACTTCGCCCACACTGTCGGCGAGGAAATCGACGCCATCATGATCGGCGCGGCGGAAACCTCGTATTTCGTCGACTCGGTCAAAAAGAAAATCGAGCTGGACGTCGGCACCGCCAGCAGCATTGTCCAAAGCTCCACCCAAAACGCCGATACCACCGAGCGCATCGCCGCCAACGCCGAGCGCGCCGCCAGGATCGCGGCCCAGGTGCGCGGCGAAACCGCCGCCGGCCTTGCCGAGGCCGATCACGGCCTGAAGCGCATCAGCACCGCGCGCCAGGACGCGCAGACCGCCGCCGCCGTCATGACCGCGCTGCAAGTCAATTCCCGCAAAATCTACGGCTTCACCGAGGCGATCAGCGAGATTTCCGCGCGCACCAATCTGCTGGCGCTGAACGCCGCCATCGAGGCGGCGCGCGCCGGGGAACAGGGACGCGGTTTCGCCGTGGTCGCCAGCGAGGTGCGCCAGCTGGCGCTGCGCACCAAAGAGGCAACCGACGAAATCAGCACCATGGTGCGCGAGATCAATATTCAGGCGGAACAGGCCGCTACCGGCATGAATTCGCTGGCGGCCAAGGTCAGCGAGGCGGCCGGCAATGTCGAGACGGTGCACGGTTTACTCGGCAATATCGAGCGTTCGTCCGGCGTGTCCGAAGACGAGATCGGCCAGATCGCCCGTGCCTCGCGCGAGCATGTCGCCACCACCGAGGACATCGCCGCCGCCATCCTGAGCATCCGCGACAGCCTGCTGTCCACCGAGAAGGAATTGCCGCGCGCCGCCAGTTCGGCGATGGCGCTGGCCGAGCGCGCCGAAATCATCACCGGCGCCCTGGGCGAGTCGTCGATCGAGACCTCGCACGATGCGATCCGCATGGCGGCGCAAAAAGCTGCGGCGGAAGTCGGACGCATTTTCGAGGCCGCCATCAGCTCCGGCAAGATCACGCGCGAGGCGCTGTTCGACCGCACCTACACGCCGATCCCGAACACCGATCCGCCCAAGCACAAGACGCGCTTCGACGATTTCACCGACCGCGCGCTGCCGTCGTTGCAGGAACCGCTGCTGGCGGAGATGCCGCAACTGGCCTACGCCGGCGCTGTGGATAACAATGGATATTTCCCCACCCATAACAAGAAGTTTTCCCAGCCGCTGACCGGCAACTACGACGTCGATATCGTCAACAACCGCACCAAGCGGATTTTCAGCGACCGCACCGGCAAGCGTTGCGGCTCGAACACCAAGCCCTTCCTGCTGCAGACCTACAAGCGCGACACCGGCGAAGTGATGCACGACCTGTCGGCGCCGATTTATGTGAACGGCAAGCACTGGGGCGGTTTCCGCATCGGCTACAAGTCCAGCACCCGCCATTAAGCCTTGTATTGGCGCGGCGCGCAGCCCATCACCCGCTTGAAGGCGGTGCTGAAGGCGCTCTCGGATTCGTAGCCCAGCGCGGGCGCGATGACGGAGATCGGATCGCTGGAATTGGCGAGCCGGTCGCCCGCCAGCAGCATGCGCCAGCGCGTCAGGTAGTCCATCGCCGACATGCCGACCATCTGCTTGAACCTCAGCGCGAAGGCCGAGCGCGACATGTGCACCCGCTCCGCCAGCGATTGCAGCGTCCAGCGCTGCGCCGGCGCCGCGTGCATGGCGCCGATCGCCGCGCCCATCTGCTTGTCCGCCAGCGCGAACAGCCAGCCGACTCCGCCCGCGCCTTCGTCCATGTGCAGCCGCAGCGCCTGCACCAGCATCATGTGCGCCAGGTGCTCGGCGATCAGGAAACTGCCCGGCCGCTGTTGCTGTAACTCCAGCATCATGCGCTCCACCGACCAGCGCAGTGCCGCCTGCTCCGATTCCTTGCTGATATGGACCACCGGCGGCAGCATCGCCAGCAGGATCTCGGCGTGGCTGCCGCTCAGCACGAAGCGGCTGCCCACCAGAAACAAGTCGCCGCCGCCGTTCAGGGTGACCACATTGCCGATGCGTGGGGCTCCAAAGATTTCGGTCGACGCGGTGGCGGGCAAGGCCGGATCGCTGGCCAGCCGGAACGTGCGTCCGCCTGGCAGCAGGAAGCAGTCGCCTCCCTTCAGCGCAATCGGATCGGCGACGCCGTCCACCACCAGCCAGCAGGCGCCGGACACCACCGCGTAGCATTTGATGCCGACGTTGTGCGGAAAGCCGACCGACCACGCGCCGCCGGCGTCGAAACCGGCGGATACATAGCTGCGCGGTCTCAGCAACGCCAGCACATCGGATAAAGGGTCAGTCATTTTTGGACGATCAACAAGATAAGCAGGACTCCACAGCATAGATCGTATCGCCCAAGGTGTCTATCATGGTCCCATTCACCAAGGAGAACGACATGCGTATTTTTGTGACGGGCGCGACCGGCTTTATCGGCTCGGCCATTATTGAAGACCTGATCCAAGCCGGCCACCAGGTGCTGGGACTGGCCCGCAACGCCGAAGCGGCCGCATTGCTGGAGCGCCGTGGCATCGCCGCGCACCTGGGCGACGTGTCGGCGCCCGACAGCGTGGCCGCCGCCGCGCGCCTATGCGATGGAGTTATCCACACCGCATTTATCCACAACTTCGCCGATATCGCGGCTTCCGGCCGGATCGACCTAGCCGCCGTGCAGGCGATGGGCGAAGCGCTGGCCGGCAGCGGCAAGCCGCTGGTAGTGACCTCGGGCACGGCGGTGCTGCCGGCCGGCGTCGAAGGGCATGAGGACGACGCCACCGATCCGCAATCGGCCGGCAAGCACCGCATCCCGTCCGAGCAGGCGACACTGGCGCTGGCGGCGTGCGGCGTGCGCGCCTCGGTGCTGCGCCTGCCGCCGTCGGTGCACGGCGACGGCGACCACGGTTTCGTGCCGGCGCTGATCGCCACCGCGCGCGCTACCGGTGTATCCGCCTATACCGGCGACGGCGACAACCGCTGGCCGGCGGTGCATCGGCTGGATGCGGCACGGTTGTTCAGGCTGGTGTTGGAACATGGCGCTGCTGGCGCTTGTTATCACGCCGCAGCTGAGGACGGCGTGCGTACCAAGGAGATTGCGGAAGTGATCGCCCGCAGGCTGAACCTGCCGCTGGTGGCCAAGTCAGCGGATGAAGCAAACGCTCACTTCGGCTGGCTGGCGCATTTCTTCGGCCGGGATTGCCCCGCCTCCAGCGCGCAGACGCGGCGTGAACTGGACTGGCGTCCAAGCCACGCCGGACTGATCGCCGACCTCGACCGGCCGGCGTATTTTCAGTAAGTGTCTTTTTTCGGCGCGCTGCCGGGGGCGGTGCGCGCCGTGACCTGGTTCATGCCTTCCAGATGCATGCGCAGCCACTTGTGCGCCGGGCTGCGCGCGTCGCGCTCGTGCCACAGCATGTCCAGGTGGACCGCAGGCAGCTGGAACGGCAGTTCCTTTGAAATCAGCGCATCGGTCATGCCGGTCGACGCGATCAAGTGGCGCGGCAGCACGGTGATCAGGTCCGAATTGGCGACCACGCGCCCCGCCGTAAAGAATTGATTCACCGTCAGCAGGATGCGGCGCTCGCGCTGGATCTGCGCCAGCGCCTCGTCGACCAGGCCGTGGGCGCGGCCGGAGAAGCTCACCAGCAAGTGATTCGCCTTGCAATAGTTATCCAGGTTCAGCTCGACCTTGGCCAGCGGATGGTCGCGTCGCATCACGCACACATAGTGGCCGGAATACAGCCGCTCGTGGCGGATCGGCGAGCCGGTCTCGTACGACAGCTGCGCCGCCACGCCCGGGAAGAAGCCCACCGCCAGATCGATGTCGCCGCGCAGCAGCATCGGCCGCGGTTCGCGCGTGGTCAGCGGCACCATGCGCACGTTGACGCCCGGCGCCTCGCTCTCGATCGAGCGCATCAGCGACGGCAGCCAGAAGGCGGCGGTGGCGTCAGCCATCGCCATACGGAAGGTGGCGTGGGCGGCGGACACATCGAAAGTCTCCGGCGCCACCGCCGCTTCCAGGCTTGCCAGCGCGCTGCGCACGGACGGCCACAGCGATTCGGCGCGCGGCGTCGGCTTGACGCCGTAGGCGGTGCGGATCAGCAACTCGTCGCCCAGGCTTTCGCGCAGGCGCTTGATGGCGTTGGATACGGCGGGCTGGGTCATCGCCAGATGGCCGGCCGCGCGGGTCAGATTTTGCTCCGTCATCACGGCGTCGAAGACGCGTAACAAATTCAAGTCCAGCGTCAGAAAGCTCATAGCGACTCAGGTGAGAAGTTTAGGTGGATGCAGTATCAAGAAATATGGATTTCCCGTCAACGATAACACATCCCATTCACCAAACGAATAATTGTTATGGTGAAAGGAAATTGGATTGTTATGTTGCGGCGCACTATAGTTACGCTAGATTCTAAATGTACGACCACACCATGTCCACCATCATTTCCGCAGTACAAGATTTTTCCTTGCTAGCCTCCGTCCAGCTGGCGCTGGTTGTTGCCGTGACCGTCGGCTTCCTGGTGCTGTTCAAGCCGCTGCTGCGCGGCTGCGTGCGCGCCGCCGTGCTTGTCGTGAAGCCAAAGTTGAGCAAAGAAGAACGACTGCAGCGTCGCCAGATGCGGGATGCGATGATGTTGAAGCGCATGCTGAACCGCAACGAATGCAATCCCAGCCACGCCGCCGAACTGCGCGCCATGGCTTCGCGTGCCTAAGATTTAAGCAAGCGAGACCGGCAACAGCCGATCTCGCAGCGCAGCATTATTTCTCGCCCAGCAGGGCCGGCTTCAAGGAAGTGTCCGCCGGCTTATCACCCAGCCAGATACGCAGCACCGCGTTGTAGAACGCCTGGTCCGGCATCAACTCCCCGATTTTCTTCGCATTCAGATAGCACTGCGTGCCCTCGCCCGGGGTCCAGTCCAGCAGCAACTGGTCGCCTTTTTTCAGCGTCTGGATCTGCGCGAACACTTCGCCGAACTTCATCGTCTGCGGCAGGATCTTGGTGCGTTCGGTTTTCTCGGTGTTGGCGTTGAGGCCGTCCATGAAGGCCTTGCCGAAATCGTCCGAGCTCACTTCGCGCAGCATGGTGATGGCGACGCGGCGCGGACCCGGCACGGCCAGCACGTCGGCCACGGTGGATTTCTTTTCCGCCAGGTAGAGGCCGGCGGCATAGACTTTGAAGATGACTTTGGTGCGGATGCCGGCGCCGTTGAGCTTGAGCTCCTTGCCGGCGACGGTGACGGTGTCGTCGAATTTCACGCCGGCCACTTCCGTGGCGGCAAATGCGGGTAGCTCGAAGCCGGTCGCCAGGAAGGCGGCCAGCGCCATGCTTTTCAGGATGATTCTGCGATTCATTGTTTTTGTCTCCGTGGTAGGCCGAAACCGAATATACCACCACGGAGCAGGAACAATGGTATTAGGCTTTGGCCGCCTGCAAGCGATCGTATTTGGCGCGCAGTTGTTCTTCGGATTCGCGCCAGGCGGGATCGAAGGGGATGCAGCTGACCGGGCACACCTGCTGGCATTGCGGCTCGTTGAAATGGCCGACGCACTCGGTGCACTTGTTTGGATCGATTTCGTAGATTTCCGCGCCCATGTAGATCGCGTCGTTCGGGCACTCGGGCTCGCACACGTCGCAGTTGATACAGTCGTCGGTGATGATTAATGCCATGATAAAACTCTCTTACTCGGCTTGGGTGGCTGCGATCTTCTTTTGCAGCCAGCGGTCGACCGATGGGAAAACAAACTTGGAGACATCGCCGCCCAGCACCGCGATTTCGCGCACGATGGTGCCGGAGATGAACTGGTACTGGTCGGACGGGGTCAGGAACAGCGTTTCGACGTCCGGCAGCAGGTAGCGGTTCATGCCCGCCATCTGGAACTCGTACTCGAAGTCGGACACGGCGCGCAGGCCGCGCACGATCACGCGGGCATCATGCGCGCGGACGAAATCCTTCAGCAGGCCGGAAAAACTCTCGACCTTGACGTTGGGATAGTGACCCAGGACTTCGTTGGCAATGGCCAGGCGCTCGTCCAGCGAGAAGAAAGGCTTCTTGTTCTTGCTGTCGGCGACGCCGACCACCAGCGTGTCGAACAGACCGGATGCGCGACGCACCAGATCTTCATGACCACGGGTCAGCGGATCGAAAGTTCCTGGATAAACAGCTACTACCATTGCGGCTCTCCTGCAGTGCACCAATATAGAACGCGCATTATGCCTGAAAAACGATGTTTGCCTTAATATAGGGCAGCTTATGCGGCTTTTAGGCGCAATAAATGGAAGAACACCATCCCCGCCTTGTCCGCCCGCAGCACTTCCCACGGCGCCATCCATTCCGGGGTCTCGTCCTCAGCGAACTCCAGCGCCGCGCCGGACTCCGCGTAGATCAGACCGCCCTGCTTCATCAGCCGCGTGCACAGCGGCAGGCAGCGTTCCAGGAATTCCAGCTGGTACGGCGGATCAAGGAAGATCAGGTCGAATTTCTGTCCGCGCGCGGCGGCAGATTGCGCCACCGCCAAGGCGTCGCCGCGCGTGATCTGCACGTTGTCGGCCTTCAGTTTGGTCTTGATTTCATCCAGCTGGCGCACGACCGGCACGTTGGTGTCGATCATCGTCACCGATTGCGCGCCACGGCTAGCGGCTTCGAAGCCGAGCGCGCCGCTGCCGGCGAACAAGTCCAGCACCTGGGCGTCGGCCCAGTTGGCGTCGCGCTGGTGGTTGATCCAGTTGAACACCGTCTCGCGCACGCGGTCCGGGGTCGGGCGCAGGCCCTGTGCGCTCAGCACCGGCAACGGCGTGCGTTTCCACGCGCCGCCGATGATGCGCACCTGGTTGCTGTGCTGGGGACCGTGGACCGGGACTTTTGCCGGTTTCGCGGCTTTGCTTGCTGGCTTCTTTGGCATGTGGCTGTGTTCTAAGTCTTTGATTCAACAGGGGCCATCATACCATAGGGGGCTCGCCGCAGCCGGTCAGTGGACCTCCGCCGCCAGCGCGGTGAAGTCGTCGATCCAGCCCTGCATGCGTTTCTGCGCGTGGGCTTTTTGCTCCGGCGTGGCGATCTTGATCACGGTCAGGATCAGCTGGATCGAGGCCTGCTCCGAGGCTTCGAGGAAGGCCTTGTGCGGCGACTGGTCCTGGCGCTTGAAGTTTTCATCGATCACGGCCTTGATCAGCGGGATGGTCGCCTCCTTGCTTAGCTTCTCGCGCTGGACTTTCTGCACCAGGGTCAGGATGCCTTGCTGGCGGCGGCTACGCTCGTCGAGCCAGATCTGGTTGTCCAGCGGGCGGGCGTCGGACGCCTTGCGGATGATCGCTTCCTGTTCCGAGCTGAAGGAGCCGAACCACAGTTCGAATTGCTCCATCGATTTCTTGTAGCGGAACTTGTTCTGATCCTCCTTGCTGCCCTTCATGTTCTTACTGCGGAAGTCGGCATTGTTGGAGGCGAACTTCTTCTCCAACGTGGCGATCTGGTCCGGCTCCAGCGACATGGCCAAATCGGCCAGTTCCGGCAGCGCCTTGTTCAGCAGCAGCTGGGTGCGGTTCTTGATGTCGTCGTAGTCGGCGGTCAGGTCGGCGGTGGTCGGATTGCCGGCCAGCTGTTTCTGCCCATGCTTGAGAATTTGCACGTAATCCAGCAGCTGGGTCTTGCGGTGCCAGCGGAACAGGTCGCGGATATCTTCCTTGACCGCGATCTTCTGATCCGAATTGAGGTCGACGTATTTGTCTATCCACCAGTACAGCAGCGTGTCGCCGTGATTGTAGGCGGTCTTCAAGGCGCCGCAGCCGGCCACGACCACCATGAGGACTATCAGTAAAAGACCGGTTAGCGATCGGCGGCTGTTTTGTGGCATGTTAGACTTTTGCATTTACTCACTCTCTCGATTAGCACCTATGAACGTAGTTATCCTGGCCGCTGGCATGGGCAAGCGCATGCAATCCGCGCTGCCAAAAGTTTTGCACCCGTTGGCGGGCAAGCCGCTGTTGTCGCATGTGCTGGATACCGCGCGCAGCTTGTCTGCCAGCCAATTATGCGTGATTTACGGACATGGGGGCGCAGCCGTGCAGGAGTTGCTGGCCAAACAACCTGAGAAGGTCGCCACCGCGCTGCAGGAGCCGCAGCTGGGCACCGGCCACGCCGTCATGCAGGCGCTGCCGGAGTTGGACGACAATGTGCCGACGCTGATCCTCTATGGTGACGTGCCGCTGACCACCGCCGCGTCGCTGCGGGCGCTGGTCGATGCGGCAGGCAACGACAAGCTCGGCATCTTGACCGTGGTGCAGGACGATCCGTTCGGCCTGGGCCGCATCGTCCGGGAGCATGGGGAGATCACCCGCATCGTCGAGCAAAAGGATGCCACCGAGGCAGAGCGCGCCATCAAGGAAATCAACAGCGGCATCATGGTTGCGCCGACCAGGCGCCTAAAGCAATGGTTGGGCGCCATCAAGAACAACAACGCCCAGGGCGAGTACTACCTGACCGACATCGTCGCGCTGGCCGTGGCGGACGGCGTGCCGGTGGTGTCGGCGCAGCCGTCGGCGCAATGGGAAGTGGCCGGCGTCAACAGCAAGGTGCAGCTGGCCGAGCTGGAACGCATCCACCAGCGCAATATCGCGATCAAGCTGCTGGAACAGGGCGTGACGCTGATGGATCCGGCGCGCATCGACGTGCGTGGCGAACTGATCTGCGGCCGCGACGTCAGCATCGACGTCGGCTGCATATTCGAGGGCAAGGTCGAGCTGGGCGACGGCGTGCGCGTCGGCGCCCACAACGTCATCGTCAACGCCCGCATCCTGGCCGGCGCGCAGATCAAGCCGTTCTGCCATATCGAAGAGGCGGTGGTCGGCGAAGTCTCGATCATCGGCCCGTACGCGCGGCTGCGTCCCGGCACCGTGCTGGCCGAGGATGTGCATGTGGGTAACTTCGTCGAAATCAAGAACGGCCAGGTCGCCGCGCACAGCAAGGCCAACCACTTGGCCTACATCGGCGACGCCACCATCGGCTCGCGGGTCAACATCGGCGCCGGCACCATCACCTGCAATTACGACGGCGTCAACAAGTCGCGCACCGTCATCGAGGACGACGCCTTCATCGGCAGCGACAGCCAGCTGATCGCCCCGGTCACCGTCGGCAAGGGCGCGACCCTGGGCGCCGGCACCACGCTGACCAAGGATGCGCCGGCCGGCAAGCTGACGGTATCGCGTCCGCGCCAGGTCACCATCGAAAACTGGACCCGCCCGGTGAAAAAGCCGAAATAATCCCTTGTGGATAAACGTGTGGGCAAGCGCATGAACAAGCCGGGATAACTATCCCGGCTTTTTTTATTGTGGATAACGATGTGGAGAAGCCTGCTGATAAGCCCTGAGGAAGCCGGGTATAAGCATGGGAAAAGCCAGGGACAACTTGGCGCCGATGAGTGACGCCAGCCAGCTTTCATCTCTGATGTGGATAAAGCTGTGAGTAAGGCGGGATAACTTTAAATTGTGGATAAACTTGGGAATAAGGCAGTGCAAATCCCTTGGAAAAGCGGCTGACAACATGGGAAAAGTATTTCGCCATGTGGATAAGGCTGTGCAAAACCGGCGGGATAACAGCGGTACAAGTCTTCAGACAGCGATCCGGGTCTCGAATTTGCTCCGGAAAGTGGAAAAGTAGGCTTTCACGTTGCGGACATTGACCTGGGTGGCAAACAAACGATGCGCCAGCGCGTGGTAAGCCGGCATATCTGCCACCTGCACGATCAGCACGAAGTCCGGCCCCGGCGCCACGCGGTAGCATTGCAGCACCGCATCCTCGCCGGCCACATGGGCTTCGAACTCGCCCATGCGTTCGGCCGCCTGGATATCCAGCGAGATTTCCACAATCGCCGTCAGGCTCGGTCCGACCTTCTCCGGCGCCACGATCGCCACCTGGCGCTGGATGACGCCGCTTTCGGTCAGTTGTTTAACGCGGCGCAAGCAGGTCGGCGGCGAAACGTGCACCGCCGCCGCCAATTCCGCGTTTGTTTGAGAAGCATCAACTTGTAATGCATTAAGTATGCGTTTATCCAGTTCATCCATAAAAATAACCACTCTAAATGAAATAATATTTCACGATACTAGCATGGTGAAATAATATTCCACAACACGGAATAATTAGAAAGCTTATTTCACCACCGCTGCTCTACGATGACTTCATCAACCAACTGAAGAGGTTCCCCATGTGCGGCATCGTCGGCGCGGTAGCGCAACGCAACATCACCCCCATCCTGATCGAAGGCCTGAAGCGCCTGGAATACCGTGGTTACGATTCCTGCGGCGTGGCGCTGCATGTGGACGGCAAGTTGCAACGCTCGCGCAGCACCTCGCGCGTGGCCGACCTGGAAAAGCAGATCGCCGAAGTCGGCATGCAGGGGTTCACCGGCATCGCCCATACCCGCTGGGCCACGCACGGCGCACCGGCCTCGCACAACGCCCACCCGCACTTCTCGCCGACCACCGACCAGGCGCGCATCGCGCTGGTCCACAACGGCATCATTGAGAACCACGACGAACTGCGCGCCGAACTGGTCGCGCTCGGCTACGTGTTCCAGAGCCAGACCGACACCGAAGTCATCGCCCACCTGGTCGACCACATGTACAACGGCGACCTGTTCGACACCGTCCAGCACGCCGTCAAGCGCCTGCAGGGCGCCTACGCCATCGCCGTGTTCTGCCGCGAAGAACCGCACCGCGTGGTCGCCGCGCGCCAGGGCTCGCCGCTGATCGTCGGCATCGGCCAGGGCGAGAACTTCGTCGCCTCGGACGCGATGGCGCTGGCCGGCACCACCGACCAGATCATCTACCTGGAAGAAGGCGATGTGGTCGACCTGCAACTGGGCCGGGTCTGGATCGTCGACGTCGACGGCAAGCCGGTGCAGCGCGAGGTCAAGACCGTGCAAGCGCACACCGGCGCGGCCGAGCTCGGCCCGTACCGCCACTACATGCAGAAGGAAATCTTCGAGCAGCCGCGCGTCATCGGCGACACGCTCGAAGGCGTCACCGGCATCATGCCGGAGCTGTTCGGCGACGGCGCCTACAACGTCTTCAAGCAGATCGACCGGGTGCTGATTCTCGCCTGCGGCACCAGCTACTACGCCGGCCTGACCGCCAAGTACTGGATCGAATCGGTGGCCAGGATCCCGGTCAACGTCGAGATCGCCAGCGAATACCGCTACCGCGACAGCGTGCCGCATCCGGACACGCTGGTGGTCACCATCTCGCAGAGCGGCGAAACCGCCGACACATTGGCCGCGCTGAAGCACGCGCGCGGGCTGGGCATGCAGCACACGCTGACCATCTGCAACGTCGCCACCAGCGCCATGGTGCGCGAATGCAAACTGTCCTACATCACCCGCGCCGGCGTCGAAGTCGGCGTCGCCTCGACCAAGGCCTTCACCACGCAGCTGGCCGGGCTGTTCCTGCTGACGCTGGCGCTGGCGCAAGTCAACGGCCGCCTCACCGACGCCGAGGAAGCCGAGCACCTGAAAGCGATGCGCCACCTGCCGGTCGCGATCTCGTCGGTGCTGGCGCTGGAGCCGCTGATCATCGCCTGGGCCGAAGAGTTCGCGCGCAAGGAAAACGCGCTGTTCCTGGGGCGCGGCATCCACTACCCGATCGCGCTCGAAGGCGCGCTGAAGCTGAAGGAGATTTCGTACATCCACGCCGAAGCCTATCCGGCGGGCGAGCTGAAGCACGGCCCGCTGGCGCTGGTGACTGAGGAAATGCCGGTGGTCACCATCGCCCCGAACGACGCGCTGATCGAGAAGCTGAAATCGAATATGCAGGAAGTGCGCGCGCGCGGCGGCCAGCTGTACGTGTTCGCCGACGTCGACTCGCGCATCACCTCGGGCGAAGGCATCCACGTGATCCGCCTGCCGGAGCATTACGGCCTGCTGTCGCCGATCCTGCACGTGGTCTCGCTGCAACTGCTGGCCTACCACACCGCACTGGCGCGCGGCACCGACGTGGACAAGCCGCGTAATCTGGCCAAGTCGGTGACGGTGGAGTAGTCGGCCAAGCTTCGAGAACCTCTATCAAGCCATCTACAGCAAGCTGCAGATGGGCGAAATACATTGGATGAGATGAATGACAAATGATAATCCACGAATTATTCCCTCGTCAGGGAGTTGGCGATGTTCGCTTTCACTCATCCACACAAGTTCTTAAAAAATTCGGTTATGTTGAGGATATAGATGGTTTCGATGAAACCTTGCCCTGGCATACATACACGAAACATGAAGGACTGCATTGTTACGTAAAGCAAGGCAAGCTGGTTTGCATTAAGTTTTGGAGGCGAGGATTTAATCGGGAAAAGTGCCGAGGCGCTCATTTCAATTTTCGGCAATCCAGACGAAATTGGGGAGCCTTTATGGATCGACGATAGCACTCAACAAATTACGTTTGAATTCTTTGAGCTCGGGCTAAAGATTTGGTTTGAGGCTGGAAAGGTTATTTCTGTTTTTTGCAATGATAATTATTGAATTTTAGATGGCCTAAGCCAACGCTCGCAGCTCCCCTTTAAGCATCGCGCTCAGCGTCTGCGCCAGGAAAATCGCGATCGTCAACGTCGCGACCGCCAGCGCCAGCAGCGCGATGGCGTCGGTGACGGGACCGGCGGCGTGCTCGGCATAGCGCATCGCCGCCCCGGCCGACGCCGCCAGCGGAAAGCTGGCGGCCCACCACGACACGCGGAACGGCGAGCAATGCGGCAGATGGCGCAGTCGTCCCAGCAACACGGCCAGCACGAATACCATCAGCATGTACAGCGCCTCCGCGAACATATCGATACCGCCAATGGTCGTCACGTAGGCGCTGAAGCCCACGGCGAACGGCGCCACCAGGATCAGCAGCGACGGCTGCAACGCCGGCGCCAGCGGTTCCTCCAATGCCAGCCTCTGGAAGATGAGCGTGAACAGCGGCACCGCGAAGAACAGGCCGACGGCCAGGCCGAACACCATCACCCCATGCAGGCCTTGCCATTGCAGCTGTGGCACCGCCAGCGGCACATCCAGCATGCCGACCACCGGCACGATCCAGGCGGGCGCGACGTGGGTCGCGGCCTGACGCACCGTCATCCAGCGCATGACGATGATCCATGCCAACGCGGTCATCCCCACCGCGCCCAGCACCCACGACAGACGCGCCAGCCATAAGCTGTGCTCGGCCAGCAGGTACGGCATCAGCAGCAAGCTGATCATCGGCGTGCCGAACAGGTTGGCGGCGATCGGGTGATGGAACTCGGCGCGCACCGCATCGAAGCCGGAAATGGCCTTGATGCCATAGGCGACGATCAGCGCCGCGAAAGCGGCGATGGCGGCCGCGCCGATCGCCTGGCTGATCCACAGCGGCGCGCCGAAATGCTGATGCGCCAGCCGCCAGGCGACCGACAAGCCGGTCAAGCCCATGACTCCGCCGAACATGCCGACTGGCAGATATGAAAGTGGTGTGGTGGTGGTTTCCATGATGGTCGACGCGAGCGGTGGGGGAGTCACGATGTTCTCGCAATCCATCCCTGTTGACGATGCTCCAAACGATAGATTTTTTGCTTTTCCGTCTAAATCGGAATGTCCGCCAATCATTACGCTATATGCCCCATCTAACAGATGGGCGCCGCAAAACCTCCTACTGTGGACGCATGAGCACTTCTACTTAGATAAAGGTCGTCAAGATGAAAATTCCCAGCCTGTTGTCCTCCGCCCTGATCGGCGCCGTCGCGAGCGCGCGCTCCATGACGCCCATGGCCACCATCGCCGCCGCCCGCGTCGCGGATCGCAGTACCAGCGGTGAACTGGTCCTGCTGGATCGACCGTTGTTTAAATATGGCGCGCTGGCGATGGGCGTTGGAGAACTGTTCGGCGACAAGATGAAGACCGCGCCGGATCGGACCGTCTTCCTGGGACTGCTGGCGCGTGTCGCGAGCGCCGGGATCGCCGGTGCGGCGCTGGCGCCGAAAGGCCGCGAGTCGGCGGGAGCGGCGGTCGCGGTCGCCACGGCCGTACCGCTGGCCTATTTGACGCTGTCCGCCCGCAAGCGGGCCATGGCGAGCATCGGGCAAACCCGCAGCGGTCTGATCGAGGACGCGCTGGTCGTCGCGGCAGGCGCCGCGATCGTTGCGCTTGCAACGCGGCAGAAACGCGATTAGCTACTCACTATGAGACGCGGCCAGCGCAGTGCAGATTTTTCTGCGCAGCACGAGTGCTAATCATGGCAGCGGTAACACGTCGGATACAATGCCGTTCGTTAGCTTGTAGGGCACGTGAACTCGCGTGCTTGATTTTCCGCCAAAATCGACAGGGTCACGCGTGATGACCAGGCGACCTTGAACTTCGGCTGTCGCTAGAATTATGCAATCAGGAAGCTTTTTTGAGGTTAGCCGACGCAGTTCACCGGCTCGACGCATGATTGCTTCATTGGTCTGCACAATTGCGATTCCCGCGTTCGCCAGATCGTTGTCGAATACCGTGATTTGCGACGAACTTAGCTTGCATGTCGCCTCCATCCAACTGATGGTGCTGATGACCGCGTCGTCATATCCAGCCAACTCCAAGGTAGCCGCCTTAATACCCAGCGTGTGGTCGATCAGGATGTTAGTGTCGAAGAGTACTAGGACCATTCGGCACGCATTTCCTCCTGGTAGGCGACGCCATCTTTGGGCTTGTCGGGGTCGCCGTCCCAGATACCGCTACTCGGTGCCAATGCTCTCAGGCGTGCCTGGCGCCGGGCTTCCCGGGCGTTGGCAGTATCGTCCCGATCATCAGTTGGTTTTGAAGATGCCAGGGCTTTAAACAGTTCCTCTTTCGCCACGTCGGCCAGTCCGGTTTGGCGTGCGCGGGACACCGCCTCAAGCAGTTCCATTTCTTTGTCATTCAGTACCAAGGTAAGTTGTCGCACCACACACCTCGCATCAGATTACATGCAATGCAGTGTATAACAAATTGGCTTGGCAGCTTATCAGTCGTCACGTCATTCTTAACCCGGTTTTACACGACGGGTGTATTTCCTCATGGGAATTTAAGAGTAAGATAGGAAACATCCCGGCTGATATCCGCGTCGGGGATTTTTCCCGAAAGTTCCCATGCGACCTAGCCTGATTCCGATCACCTGCATCGCCGCGCTGCTCAGCGCCTGCGGTGGCGGCACCACCGACACCGATGCCGGCACCATGCAGGCACAAGCCAGCGCCAAGCTGGCGACCGCCTCCACCGTGCTGCAACTCGATGCGGGCGACTTGTCCAGCGAGGACGCGCAGCAGTTCGCCCAGCCCTCTTACCACATGGCGCCGCTGTTGCTCGACACCCCGGATGCGGCCGAGTCGGGCGCGGCTGCGTCAGCCGTCGTCCATCAACAGACGGTGCCCTCGGAGTTTCGCAGGCTGAGCACCCGCCGCTTGACGGTGCAGGCGCTGCGCCAGGTGCAGGCCGATCGGACCGAGTCGTCCAGCGATAACTCGGCGGCGCCGCAAGCGTCCAGCAGCACGGTCGCCACCTATACGCCGGCCCAGATCCGCGCCGCGTATGGATTGCCGACGCTGCCGGCCGGCTACACCAACCTGACGGCGACGCAAGCCGCGCAGCTCGGCGCCGGCCAGACCATCTACATCGTCGACGCCCAGCATAATCCGAACGTCGCCGCCGAACTGGCGGCCTTCAGCAGCAAATTCGGTCTGCCGACCTGCGCCACCAAGAGCATCGCCGCCGGCGCCGCCTTGCCGTTGTCGGCGGCGTCCAGCGCCGCCTGCGAATTGTCGGTGGTGTACAGCACGTCGGCCGGTGCGATGACCACCACCGTTCCGTCCTATGATTCCGGCTGGGCGACCGAGATCGCGCTCGACGTGCAGTGGGCGCACGCCACCGCGCCGTTGGCGCGCATCGTGCTGATCGAAACCAACAGCGCCAGCTACAGCAATCTGCTGGGGGGCGTGAAGCTCGCCAACAATATGGGGCCGGGCATCGTGTCGATGAGCTTTGGCGGTTCCGAAAGCAGCACCACCAGTTCCGCCGACAGCACCTTTTCAGTCGCCGGCATGACCTATCTGGCGGCGACCGGCGACTCCGGGGCCGGAGTGGCATGGCCGTCGGTATCGTCGAAGGTGCTGGCGGTCGGCGGCACGACGCTGACCTATGGCGGCAGCGGCGCGCGCTCCGAGACGGTATGGTCGGGAACCGGCGGCGGCGTCAGCGCCTACCTGGCGACACCGAGTTACCAGACCAGCGCAGTGCCCGGCATGGGCAGCGCGGCGCGCCGCACGGTCGCGGACGTCTCCTTCAACGCCGATCCGAACAGCGGCCAATATGTCGCGGTTATCGCCTCCGGCAGCAGCACCGTGAAATGGACCAGCATCGGCGGCACCAGCCTGGCGACGCCGCAATGGGCCGGCCTGATCGCCGTGGCGAACGCGCTGCGGGTCCAGAACAGCAAGGCGGTGCTGGCCGCGCCGCATACCGCGCTGTACACCCAGATCGCCACGGTGCCGGGTAGCTACGCCAGCGCGTTCGCCGACATCACCTCCGGCAGCCATGGTACCTGCGCCACTTGCAGCGCCAAGACCGGCTACGACGCGGCATCCGGTCTCGGCACGCCGAACGTGGGCGCGTTGCTGAGCACGCTGTCCGGGTTGACCGTGCAGACGGCGCCGGTGGTGAGCGCCGCCACCGTCAACGGCAAGGCCGGCACGGCGCTGAGCTTCACGGCGTCGGTGACGGCCACCAACGCGGTCACTTACGCGCTGTCGGGTGCCCCGTCCGGCATGACCATAGCCGGCACCGGGGTGGTCAGCTGGGCGGCGCCGGTGGCCGGCACCTACAGCGTCACCGTCACCGCCAAGGATGGCGTGAATGGTCTCAGCGGTTCGGGCGTGTACACGGTGGTGATCAGCGCCGCCTCCAGCACCACCACGACCACCACGCCGGTGACCTCCGGCACCAGCGGTCCGGTCATCAAGGCCGGCGCGTTGACCGGCGTCGCCGGCCGCGCGTTGAGCGGCGCCATCGGCATCACGGATGCGACCAGCAAAACCATCATGGTCAACATCTCCGGTGCGCCACTGGGCATGATGTTCGTCGCCAACGGCACGACGATTTCGGTGGTGTGGGCGGCGCCGGTGGCCGGCAGCTATTCATTGCGGCTGACGGCGACCGATGGCAACGGCGCCAACGCCTCCGCCGTCATTCCGGTAACGATCAGCTCCCGCTGAGGCCACTTAATAAACGCTTAAGATATCTCCACCAGAATCTTCGGTACTGGTCCACCCACCTACCGAAGAATGAAACCTGCCCAATGAGTGCCGCCGGCGATGATCTGGCGCTCTCCCAACTTTTGCGCCGGCTGGCCGACGATGCCAGCCGCGACCGCATCGCCGTAGGCGACCTGATGCAGGCGCTCGGCGACCGCGCCATCGGCGCCTTGCTGTTCATTTTCGCCTTCCCCAATATCTTGCCGGTGCCGCCCGGCACCTCCGCCGTGCTGGGCGCGCCGCTGGTGTTCCTGGCGGCCCAGCTGACCTTCGGCATGCGGCCGTGGCTGCCCGGGTTCATCAGCCGGCGCTCGATGGCGCGCGCCGACTTCCATAAGATGGTCGGGCACGTCTTGCCTTGGCTGCAGCGGGCGGAAAAGCTGCTGCGTCCGCGCGTCAGCGTGCTCACCGTTCCCCCGTTCGAATACCTGATGGGCTTGATTTGCCTGCTGCTGGCCACCGTCCTGGTGCTGCCCATCCCGCTGGGCAATATGCTGCCGGCCTTGGCGATCAGCCTGCTGGCCCTCGGCCTGATCGAGCGCGATGGCTATGCGATCGCCGCCGGCCTGCTCGCCGCCGCCACCGCCGCCGTGGTCGTGTCCGGCGTGATCTGGGGCCTGATCAAAGGCGCGGTGTACATGATTTCCCAAGTGCTGGCTTAACGTAGACAGGTAATGATTATGGAATGGTTTTTCGACCCCAACATCTGGGTGGGCTTGCTGACGCTGGTCGTGCTGGAGATCGTGCTGGGCATCGACAATCTGATCTTCATCGCCATCCTGGCCGAGAAGGTTCCGCCGCAGCAGCGCGACAAAGCCCGGCTGATCGGCCTGTCGCTGGCGATGCTGATGCGGCTCGGCCTGCTGACCATGATCTCGTGGATGGTGACGCTGACCGAGCCGCTGTTCTCGGTGGCGGGGACGCCGATTTCCGGCCGCGACCTGATCCTGCTGCTGGGCGGGATTTTCCTGCTGTTCAAGGCGACCATGGAGTTGCACGAGCGGGTCGAGGGCAAGTCCCACGTCCACACCGGCCCGCGCGTGTACGCCAGCCTGGCGGCGGTGATCGCGCAGATCATCGTGCTGGACGCGGTGTTCTCGCTCGACGCGGTGATCACCGCAGTCGGCATGGTCGAGCAGCTGGGCGTGATGATGGCGGCGGTGGTCATCTCGATGGCGGTGATGATTTTCGCCTCCAAGCCTCTGACCCGCTTCGTCAACGCCCACCCGACGGTGGTGGTGCTGTGCCTGAGCTTCCTGCTGATGATCGGTCTGAGCCTGGTCGCCGAAGGCATCGGCTTCAAGATTCCGAAAGGCTATCTGTACGCCGCGATCGGCTTCTCCATCGTGATCGAATTCTTCAATCAGCTGGCGCGCAAAAACTTCGCGAAGAAGGATGCGCACGTGCCGCTGCGCGACCGCACCGCCAACGCCGTGCTGCGCCTGCTGGGCAACCGCTCGCGCGCGGAGATCAGCCAGGAGGCGGAAAGTGAGATGGCGGTGCCCGAGCCGTCCGCCTTCGACAATGAGGAGCGCAATATGGTCAGCGGCGTGCTGAGCCTGTCGCAGCGCTCGATCCGTTCCATCATGACCACGCGCTCGGACCTGACCTGGCTCGACCTGACCGGCGACGCGGCGACGCTGCGCCAGCAGATCCTGGCCACGCCGCACAGCTTCTTCCCGGTGTGTCGCGGCCAGCTCGACGACATCGTCGGCATCGCGCGCGCCAAGGATCTGATCGTCGATCTGTCGCTGCACGGGCAAATCAAGCTCGCCAGCCTGCGCAAGCCCATCGTCATGCCGGACTCGGTCGGCGTCTTGAAAGTGATGGAAACACTGAAGCGCTCGCACGGCCAGCTGGTGCTGATCGCCGACGAGTACGGCACGATCCAGGGCCTGGTGACGCCGGTCGATATCCTGGAGGCGATCGCCGGCGAATTCCCCGACGAGAACGAGCAGCCCGTGGTGCAGTCGCTTGGCGACGACCAATGGAAAATCGACGGCACGGCGGATCTGCTGTACCTGCAGCAGGTGCTGCATAGCGACGCGTTGGCCGCCGACGGCGGCGACTACAGTTCGCTGGCCGGCTTCCTGCTTGAACGCTTCACCACGCTGCCGCAGGCGGGAGAACAGATCGAGTTCGACGGCCTGCGATTCGAAGTTCTGGAAGTCCAGGAGCGGCGCATCGCCACGGTGCTGGTGACGCGCCTGCCGGTCGCCGAGGCTATTGCTCAGGAATAGGCCGCACCACCAGGAAGTGATACGACATGGCGCCGCAGAAGGCGATCGCGGCGCCGGTCAGCAAGGCCGGTACGAAGGACCAGGTCTGCGCGATGTAGCCGGTCAGGATCGGTGCCAGCGCGCCGCCGAGGAAGCCGCCGAAGTTCTGTAGCGCGCCGAGCGACGCGATGCGGCTCGGCGGCGCCGCCACCGTGGCCAGCGACCAGGCGCAGGCCGACGAGGCGTTGGCGAGGAAGATGACGACGGCGATGCAGGCCACCGCCACCACATTGCTGTCGGCCAGCGCCGCCGGAATCGTGAACGCCACCATGCCCAGCGTCGACACCACCACCGCGTTGCGGCGGCCCGACAACGGCGACACGGCGGCGCGGGCGACGCGGTCGGATGCCCAGCCCGCGATCAAGGCGCCGGCGAAGCCGCAGATGAACGGCACCGAGGCCGCCATGCCGGCGTAAGCCAGGTCCATATGCCGCTCGGTGCGCAGGTAGCCGGGCAGCCAGGTCAGATACACCCAGTTCAGATACACCGAACCGAAGAAGCCGAGCATCATGCCCCAGGTGGTGCGGTGCCGGAACAGCGCGCGCCAGGCGGCGAAGCTGCTGGCCGGCCGCTCGCCGCCGGCGCCGTCCGCTTCGAGATAGGCGCGCTCGGCGGCAGACATGCCGGCATGCACCGGATCGCGATACAAGGCGATCCAGACCAGCGCCGCCACCAGCCCCATCGCGCCGGTGACGAAGAAGGCCCAATGCCAGCTGGTCGCGACGATCAACGGCGACAGCAACAAGGGCGCGAGCGCCACGCCCAGCGGCGAGGCCGAGTTGTAGACGCCGGTCGGCGTGCCGCGCGCGCGCAGCGGGAACCAGTTGCTGACCACCCGCGCCGCCGCCGGAAACTGCGGCGCCTCGCCGATGCCTAGCGCGATGCGCGCGATCACGAAGTAGCCGAAGGTCGACGCCAGTCCGCCGGCCGCCTGGGCCAGCGACCACACCACCAGGCCGATGCCGAGCAGCCAGCGCGGCCCGATCTTGTCGACCAGCGCGCCGACCGGCAACTGGCACAGCGCATAACTCCACGAGAACGCCGACAACAGCAGCCCCATCTGGCCGAGCGACAGACCGAGGTCGGCGCGGATGAATTCGTTGGCCACCGCCAGGGTGGCGCGGTCCAGGTAATTGATGACGCCGCACACCACCAGCAGCACCAGCGCCAGGCGCTGGCTACGGCGGATACGGGGCGGAGTCGCCAGGTCGGCTGAGGTGTGGATCATGTCGGAATATACGCAGCGCTGCCCGCTGTAAATCGGGAAAAGGAAGGCGAGTATAGTTCACGACACGATGTCCGGGCAGAAATTGCGTTAGCCGGCGCTGGTGCCCGCCAACGCCACGGCATCCGCGCCGGCGGCGATGCGCAGCGGGGACGTGGGGTCGTTCGCGGCGCGCCATACCGCTTCCGCCACGTCGATGCCGCGCGTGACCTCGGTCTGGGTCGACCATTCGGCGAAGATGTTCTGCGCCAGGTCGGCGTAGGCGTCGGGAATGCCGCCCTGCATCCGTGGCTGCGCGTTGGCGCCGAAGCGGGTGTCGGGCGCGCGTCCCGGCAGCACCAGGTGGACCCGCACGTCGAACTGGCGCAGCTCCAGCGCCAGCGATTCGGTGAAGGCGTTCACTGCCGCCTTGCTGCCGGTGTACACCGCCAGCAGCGGCAGCGCTTTCAAGGTCACGCTCGAGGTGACGTTGACCACTACCCCGGCCCGGCGCTGGCGGAACTGCGGCAGCACGGCCTGCGTCATGGCCATGGTGCCGATGGTGTTGGTCTCGACGACCGCGCGCAGGTTGTCCAGCGTCGCGCCTTCGAGCGCGCCCAGCATGCCAATGCCGGCGTTGTTGACCAGCACGTCGATCGGCCCCGCCTCCGCGACGGCGCGGCGGATGCTGTCGGCGTCGGTGACGTCCAGCGCCAGCACCCGCAGACGTTCGGAGCGCGGCAACACGTCTTCGCGCGGCGTGCGCATGGTGGCGATGACGTTCCAGTCGCGGTCGAGGAAGTATTGCGCGGTGTCGAGGCCGAAGCCGGACGAGCAGCCGGTGATGAGGACGGTTTTCATGAAAATCCTGTAAGTGGTTGACGATGGAACCACTGTAGCCGCGCGCCGCCGGACTTGCTACAATCAACAGTCCATGTTTCATGTGCAGGAGTCCGGTAATGATAGATCCACTCGCCGAGGTGGTCACGCTGTTGCAGCCGCAGGCCAGATTCTCGAAAGTGGTGAGCTCGGCCGGTCCGTGGCGCGTGCGCCGCACCGATGTCGGCCAGCCCTTCTATTGCGTGATCCTGAGCGGCGCCTGCCGCCTCGCCGTCGACGGGCGCGAGCCGATCGTGCTGCGGCAGGACGATTTCATCCTGATCCCGCAGGCCGAAGGCTTCGTCATGTCCAGCCTGGAGGACATGGTGCCGGCCGACGCCGATTCCGAGCCGGTCGCGGTGCGTCCCGGCGAATTCAGACATGGCCCCGCCGATGCGGCGCCGGATGTGGTGCTGCTGCTGGGCTATTGCCGATTCGGCTCGCCGGACGCGGCCTTGCTGGTGTCGTTGCTGCCGCAGCTGATGCACGTGCGCGGCGAACAGCGACTGGTGACGATCGTGCGCTTGCTGGGCGAGGAATCGCGCGCGCAACGGCCGGGGCGCGAGGTGATCCTGTCGCACCTGCTGGAAGTGCTGCTGATCGAAGCGCTGCGCTCCGGCGCCGGCACCGCCGCCTCGCCGGGGCTGCTGCGCGGACTGGCCGACGAGCGCCTGGCCGCCGCGATCCGCCGCATGCACGAGGACATGACCCGTTCCTGGACCGTGGCGGAACTGGCCAAGACGGCCGCGCTGTCGCGCTCGGCATTCTTCGAACGCTTCAGCCGCGCGGTCGGCGTCGCGCCGATGGAGTACCTGCTGCGTTGGCGCATGGCGTGGGCCAAGCATCTGCTGCGGCACCACGACGGCAATGTGGCCGAGGTGGCCGAGCGGGTCGGCTACGGCTCGGCCAGCGCGTTCAGCGTCGCCTTCACCCGCCACGTCGGGCTGGCGCCGACGCGCTACGCGCGCGGCGCTGCGGAACAGCTGGTCTGATCACGGACGATGCTCGGTCCACACCATGCCGCGCTGCGCGGCCACGACCACGGCCTGGGTGCGGCTGCTGACATCGAGCTTGTGCATCAGCGACTTGAGGTGGGACTTGACCGTGCCGCAGCCGATGCCCAGGTCGCGCGCGATCGCCTTATTGCTGCCGCCTTCGGCCAGCAGCGCCAACACCTCGCGCTCGCGCGACGTCAGGTTGCAGGGCCGCAGCGACTGCGCGGCCGCGCCGTCGAAATAGCTGCAGCCTTCAGCGATGACCCGCACCGCGTCGATCAGTTCGGCCGCCGCGCAAGTCTGCGTGAGGTAGCCGCGCGCGCCGTGTTGCACGGCGGCCCGCACTTCCCGCTCGCCGGCCTGCGGCATGACCAGGATGACCGGACAGCACCAGCATGCGTCGGCGGCCATGAAGCCGTCGAAGTCGGTCACCGCCACATCGGCCAGGGTGGACGACGGCGGGACCACGCTGATGCCGTCCTGCGCCGCCAGGATGGCGACCAGGCCGGCCTGGATCAACGGCAGCCGATGCGCCACCAGTACCGTGATGCCCATCAGGCGCGCAGGAACGCCAGCAGGTCGGCGTTGATGGTGGCCGGCATGGTCATCGCCATGCCGTGCGGCGCGCCGGGATGCACCTTCAAGGTGGCGCCCTTGATCAGCTTGACCGCGAGCTGGGACGAAATCCCGATCGGTACGATCTGGTCGTCGTCGCCGTGCAACAGCAGCGTCGGCACGTCGATCTTGGCCAGGTCGGCGCGCATGTCGGTTTCGGAAAAGGCCTTGATGCAGTCGAACGACGCCTTGATGTCGCTGCGCATGCCCATGCGGTAGAAGTCTTCGATCAATCCCTGCACCGGCTTGTTGGCGGGGCGGTTGAAGCCGAAGAACGGCATTGCCAGGTCGCGGTAGAACTGCGAGCGCACGCCCGAGACGCCGGCGCGCAGGCCGTCGAACACTTCCTTCGGCGCGCCTGTGGGATTGTTGTCGGCCTTGATCATGTAAGGCGTGACGGCGGCGATCAGCACCACCTTGGCCACCCGCCTGGTGCCGTGGCGGCCGATGTAGCGCGCCACCTCGCCGCCGCCGGTGGAATGGCCGATCAGCACCGCGCGCTTCAGGTTCAGCGCATCGATTACAGCGGCCAGGTCGTCGCCGTAGTGGTCCATGTCGTTGCCGTCCCAGGTGGTGCCGGACTCGCCGTGGCCGCGACGGTCGACCGCGATCACACGGTAGCCTTGCTGGCCGAGGAACAGCAGCTGCGCCTCCCACGCCGCGCCGGACAGCGGCCAGCCGTGCGAGAACACCACCGGCTGGCCGTTGCCGCCGCTGTCGCGGTAGAAGATGCGGGTGCCGTCCCTGGCGCTGGCGGAACCGCCGGCGGGCGACGGCGACTGTGCGGCGGCCTGCGCTTGCGGCGGCATGGCCAGCACGGCGGCACCGGCCAGCGCGGTCGCTTGCGCGGCGCCGATCAATGCCTGGCGGCGGGAGTTCGGCAATTCGGTGCGGGTGGCGTTGTTCATCGGCGTAGCCTTTCAATGCGCGCCTTTGCTGGCGCTGGTGGGATGGATGACAGCCGGACCATTCTGCCGCCGTGCCGAAGGCGCAACAAGCTATCCATTGGTATGCTTTTGCGATCCCATGCCGATCAGCTGGTTCATGTGCACCAGGTCGACCAGCGTGCGCGCGCCCATCTTCTTCATCACATTGCTGCGGTGGATCTTGATCGACGATTCGCTCAGGCACAGCTGGTCGGCCATGTGCTTGTTCATCAAGCCGGTCACGACCAGGCTGAACACCTGGCGTTCGCGCCGCGACAGCGTGGCGTAGCGCTCGCCGACCCGCGTCTGCGCCGCCGCGTGCAGGCGGCGTTGCTGGTCCTCGGCCAGCGCCTCGCCGACGGCGGCGACGATCTCCTCGGGCCGCGCCGGCATCACCAGGAAGTCCAGCGCCCCAGCCTTCATCGCCCGCACCGCCGTCTGCACGTCGGAGCAGGGGCCGAGGTAGATCACCGGCAGCGCGTGGCGGCGCAGCGCCAGCTGGCGCAGCAGCAGCGCGACGCCGTCGTCGCCATCCTGCGGCGGCACGATCAGGCAGCCGGACCGCTGCGGCATCCACGCGCCACGGAACTGGCTGTGGTCGTCGAGCGCGCACACGGTCAGGCCGGCCTTCACCAGTAGCCTGCGCAGCATGTCGCAGACTGCGCTGTCCTGCTGGACGACATACACCACTCCGTCGGCGTGGGGTGGTTGTTGCATGCGGACTCCTGGCGACATTATTGACCGCCTCAGTGTAAGGATGGCAAGGCTTGCCAACTAGCAGCTTGCAACGGATTACACTTATTTGCCGGGCGAATAGCTATTACAGCGGCGTGGTGTGCCAATCGACTTCCCTGCCGAGGCTGTCGCCCAGCTGGCGGCGCAGGTAGGCGGAACAGGCCAGCGCCATGTCCAGCGGCGCGTGGAACAGCGTGACGCCGGCGATCAGTCCGTGGGCGTCGTAGCGCAGCAGCGTGGCGCCGTGCAGCGGCCGGTTGCCGAACGCGCCGCCTTGCCAGGTCAGCAGCGTCTGCCAGCCGTCGTCCAGCTGGGCGGTGAAGGCGATGCTGTCGTACATGTCGCGCGTGGCGCCGAAAAAGGCGCGCAACGCGTCCGGGCCGATGGCGCGGCCGTTAAACACGGTCGCCTCAAGGAAAACGTCGGCGCGGAAGGCGGCGGCGAATTCCGCCGCCGTGGCGCTGCGCAGCACCGCGCGCCAGGCGTCGCCCGGTCCCGGCGGCGGCGCGGCGCGGGCGGCTTGGTCCGAGTTGGGCGTCATCGCGCTTACGCCGGCAACAGCGTCGCTTCGACGCTGATCTTGGCGCGCATCACCTTGGAGATCGCGCAGCCGGTCTCGGCCTGGGCCACCAGCTGGTTGAAGCGGGCCGGGTCGATGCCTGGGATTTTCGCCACCAGGGTCAGGTGGCTGGTGGTGATGTCGAAGCCGCTGTCGCTCACTTCGAAGGTGATCGCGGCCTTGGTTTCCAGCAGGTCGGGTGTCAACTGTTCCAGCTCCAGCACATAGGCCAGGAACATGGTGAAACAGCCGGCGTGCGAGGCGGCCAGCAGCTCTTCCGGGTTGGTGCCGCTGAGCTGTTCGAAACGGCTGCCGTAGCCGTAGGGATGCCGGTCCAGCGCCCCGCTCTGGGTGCTGATGGCGCCGTCGCCGGTCTTCATGCCGCCGCTCCAGCTGACATTTGCGCGTCGTGTGATTTTCATGGCTTCTCTCTTTCAGGTGGGGGTGGGTACAGCGCGGGGTAGTCGGTATAGCCTTCGGCGCCGCCGCCGTAGAAAGTGGCGCGCTGATAGGGCTGCAACGGCGCGCCGCGCAGCAGCCGCGCCGGGAGGTCGGGATTGGCGATGAACATGCGGCCGAAGCCGATCGCGTCGGCGTGGCCTGCCAGCAGTGCGGCCTCGGCCGATGCGTGGCTGTAGCCGCCGGACGAGATCAGCACGCCGTCGTACAACGGGCGGAATAGCGGCGCCACCCCGATCGCGGTCTCCGGCAACTGGTCGCTGCGGCCGACGCCCGAGGCGCGCGCTTCGATCAGATGCAGGTAGGCGTTGCGGCGGCGGCTGATCGAGGCGATGACGTGGGCGTACAGCGCGGCCGGATCGCTGTCGTGGCTGCCCCCCGCTCTGCCGAACGGCGACAGCCGCACGCCGACGCGGTCGGCGCCGATGGCGGCGCAGACCGCGTCCAGCACCTCCAGCAGCAGCCGGGCGCGGTTGTGGATCGCGCCGCCGTAATGGTCTGCGCGCTGGTTGCTGCCGTCGACCAGGAATTGTTCCAGCAGATAGCCGTTGGCCGCATGCAGTTCGATGCCGTCCATGCCGGCGGCGCGCGCGTTGAGCGCGGCCTGGCGGAACTCGGCGACGATGGCGGGGATCTCATCGAGCGCCAGCGCGTGCGGCGCGACGAAATCGCGCAACGTGGCGTCGGCCGCGTAGCCTTGTCCCGGCGCGGTGATGGCAGAGGGGCCGAGCGGCGCCGCGCCATCGCGGTGCGACGGATGCGACAGGCGACCGACATGGAATAGCTGCTGCACGATGACGCCGCCGGCGGCGTGCACCGCGTCGCTGATGTGACGCCAGCCGTCGATCTGTCGCGGCGTGTAGATGCCGGGCACCGACGGCAGGCCGCGCGCGCCTGCGCTGATGTGGGTCGCTTCGGTGACGATCAGCCCGGCCGAGGCGCGCTGCGCGTAGTACACGGCGCTTAGCGCAGCGGGCACGCCGCCGTCGCCGGCGCGCATGCGCGTCAGCGGCGGCATCACGACTCGGCTGCGCAGCCGCAGCGCGCCGGCACGCAAGGGTTGGAACAAGGGATCTGCTACCGCGTCGGTCATGGCCCGCCTCGAATGGAATGCCGCCCGCATCCGTCAGCGGGCCTGGCGATGATCCATTGTGGTCAGGCCGGCGCGGCCGCACAATCTGGCACTTAGTATATTTCTGCGCCGCCGCGCTTAGACGAAATGCAGGCGCAGGCCGCACATGGCCAGGATGATGACGGTCGACAGCAGCGCCGCGAACGCCGCGCCGCACAGCATGACCGTGTCGGCCAGCGGCTTGCGTGCGCCGTGCGCCAGCATCACCACGCGCAGGCCGGAAAAGGTGTGGGCGACCACGAAGAACGCCCCCAGCAGGTAGTACGGTACCAGGCGGATGCTCCAGGCATCCTTGATCATGCCGACCGGCGCGCCGGTGGCGAAGGCCCAGTCGGTGTCGATGCCCAGGTGCACGCGCGCCAGATACAGCACCGCGTTCAGATGGCTGATCACGGCGAAGATCAGATAAATGCCGGCGGCGATCTGGAAAGTGCGATAACGGTCGGTGCCGCGCTCGGTCAGGCGCCAGGCCATCTGCGCGCCGGAGACGATCAGGAACGCGAACCCGGCCAGCAGTATCGGTTCGACCCATGCGGCGCGGTACACCACGCGGAAGAGCTTCATCACCGCCGTATGGGCTTCGTCGCCGATCAGGCCGAACAGATGGTTGCTGAAGTGGAAGGCGATATAGACCAGCACCAGCACCGCCGCCGCGCCGTGCGCCACGCGCATTTTTCCATGCGGATTCGGGGCCGACATGGCGGCCGGCGCGCGATTGTCGGCGTAGCGGATCGCCACCGCCAGCAGCAGCCACATCGCGCTGACGAACCAGACATCCAGTTGCGGTGCGCCCAACAGCAGGAAGATGACGCCGATGAACGTAAACAGCGGCGGCGCCGCCACCGCCAGCAAGGCGACCCGACGCGCCAGCAGTTCCGCCGCCGTCGGGCGGTAGACCAGCGACAGGCGCATCGCCGCCAGCAGCGCGACCACCGGCAAGGCGATCGCCAGCGCCAGCGACAACGCCGCGATCAGCCAGCCCGTCACGGCGCCGGTGGCGATCATGCCGGTCGCCGCGTGGAACGCCATCAGTGGAAAGGGATAAATCAGCGCCGCGGCCGGCGCCGCGAACCACAGGGGACGACGTCCGCTCACTGTCGCCAGTGGGCGGAGGTCGGAAATGGTGGACGACATTGCTACTCCTTATGATAAAAAAACGATCATAAGGAGATCAGCGGTGGAAGATAAGTTCCAGTTTGGGGGATAGCCGGGCGGTCAATAGCGCACGAACTTCGATTCGTCCGGCGCCACGCCGGACAGCGCGACCTGCCGCACCGGCATCGGCCGCATCGGCGCGCGGCCGTGATTGGCGGCCGGCGGGCGCGCCGCGCGGCGGCCGCCGACGCCGCCGCTGAGCTGGAAGAAGCCCATGGTCTGCTGCAATTCCTCGGCCTGGCTGCTCATCTGCTCGGCGGTCGACGCCAGCTCCTCCGAGCCGGCCGCGTTCTGCTGCGTGGTCTGGCTCAGCTGCGCGATGGCGGCGTTGATCTGCGCCAGGCCGGCCGATTGCTCCTCCGACGCGGCGGTGATTTCCTGCACCAGGTCCGAGGTCTTCTTGATGTTCGGCACCATCTCGCCCAGCATCTTGCCGGCCTGCTCGGCCAGGTGGACGCTGCTGGTGGCGACCTCGCCGATTTCCTGCGCCGCGATCTGGCTGCGCTCGGCCAGCTTGCGCACCTCGGCCGCGACCACCGCGAAGCCCTTGCCGTGCTCGCCCGCGCGCGCCGCTTCGATCGCCGCGTTCAGCGCCAGCAGATTGGTCTGGTAGGCGATGTCGTCGATGATCAGCACCTTGGCGGCGATCTGCTTCATCGCCGACACCGTCGAGCGCACCGCGTCGCCGCCCTCGCTGGCTTCGCGCGCGGCGCGGCTGGCCATGGCGTCGGTGACCTTGGCGTTGTCGGTGTTCTGCGCCACCGAGGCCGTCATCTGCTCCACCGAGGCCGAAGTCTCCTCGACCCCCGCCGCCTGTTCGCTGGACGCCTGCGCCAGCGATTGCGAGGTGGCGCTGACCTGCTCCGACGCGGCGGCCAGGCTTTCGGCGTTGGCGTTGACTTCGGCCACCACCTCGGCCAGCTTGGCCATGGTGTTGTTGGCGTAATCCTTCAGCTCGCCGAACGCGCCTTCGTACGGCTTGTCGATGCTCTGCGTCAGGTCGCCTTCCGACATCGCGCCCATCACCCGCACCACGTCGCCGATGCTGGAGCCGGTGGTGACCGCCAGCTGGTTCAAGCCTTCGCCCATTTCACGCTGGAAGCCCTGCAGGCCGTTGAGGTCGACGCGGGCGTCGAAATTGCCGCGGTTGGCCGCCGCCACCACCGTGCGCTGGCCGTCGATCACCTGTTGCAGCTTGCCCACCATGTCCTTGACCGCCAACAGCATGCTGCCCTGGTCGCCGGGCCGGGTCTTCACTTCTCCGCTGAGGTCGCCGTTGGAGATGCGCGTCATCAGCTCGGCCGCGTAGCCCGGCTCGCCGCCGAGGCTTTTGACCAGGCTGGCCGTGATCAGCCACGCCACCGCGATCGCGATCAGGATCGCCGCACCCGACAGCAGGAACACCAGCCGGCGTGTGCTTTCGTAGGTGTCCGATGCGGCGATGCGGCCCTGTTCCATCAGTTCGGTCTGGAACTTGACCAGCGCCTCCAGCGAGGCCAAGTAGCCGTTGTTGACCGTGACGAACTGCTCCTTCATGTAGTCGAGCGCTTTTTTCGGATCGCTCTTGATCAAGCCGTACAGCTCGTTGTAGGCGGCGTTCAGCGCGGTGCTCTTGTCGGTGATGTCGCGGAACAGCTGGCGGCCCTTGTCGCTGCTGATCATCTTGTCGAGCTTGGCCAGCGCCTCGGCCACGCGGGCGCGGTTGGTTTCCGCCACCGCCTTGTATTTGTCGCGCTCCTCGTCGCTGGTGTACAACAGCATGCTGCGCAGCTGGCGGCCGTTGTCGATGGTGCGCGTCATCGCCTCGTTGGCCAGCACCACCTTGGGATAACGGTCTTCCAGGATCAGATCGACGCCGTTGTCCATCTCCGCCATGCGCGTCAGGCTGATCACGGACAGCAGCAACAGCAGGATCACCACCGCGCCGAAACCCAATGCCAGGCGGGTCGCCACTTTCATCTTCGAAAACATAATTTCTCCTAAGGTATGACGTGTCCGGCATGCGCGCGATGGCGCGCATGAACAACATGCAATGACGTGGAAATTTTCTTTTCTTGCCGGGGCGCGAAACTCGCGACTAGCGTCATGAAAGGTGGCTGGCGCCGGACGGAAATACGCAACGATGAAGGCAAACTTTGGTCTTCATCATGTCATGCTTGCGTGTTTTTAGGCAAGTATTTTCCGGCCGGCGGCCAATTGCCGCGCCACGCCCGCCACGCGTTTGCCCAGGTGTTCGGCGGTCAGCAGGTCGGCCTGGCTCGGGCCGAGGTCGGGACCGGTGTCGGCGTCCGACTGCGCGCCGGCGCCGAGGAAGAAGCCGTGGCGGTTCAGCGTGTCCTCGCTGGTGGTGCTGGCGTTGTGTCCCGGCGCCAGGCCGAGGTTGACCCAATGCATGCCGTGCTGCGCGGCGAAGATCGCCAATTGCTGCAGGGTGGCCAGTTTGTCGCCCGAGCGCGAGGCGGAGTTGGTGAAGCCGGCCGCAACCTTGTCGCCCCAGCCGGCGCCGCCGTTCTGGAAGGCGTTGAAGACGACCTTGGAGGTGGCGTCCATGAAGCCTTTGAATTGCGCCGAGGCGCTGCCCATATAGGTCGGTGCGCCGAAGATCAGCGCGTCGCATTGTTGCAGCCGGTCCCAGTATTGTTCGACCTGGTCGACCTTCACCAGCAGCACTTCGCTGCCCTCGACGGCGGCGGCGCCTTTGGCCACGGCCTGCGCTTGTTTTTCGGTGTGTCCGTAGCCGCTGTGGTAGACCACCGCGACGGTGATTGCTTGCTTCATCTTGGTTCCTGGTAGAGGTTGGCCAGCAGCCGTGCGGCGGCCAGCGGGTAGTAGCCGATTTCGACGGCGGTGATCGCGTTGGCGGCGTCGCGGGTCATGACCACCATGGCGTGGATCACCACGGAGTCGTCGCCGAGGCCGGCGTGGTATTGCAGCAGCTGGCGCGCACCGGCGGCGCCGTGAAAGTCCACCGTCATGCCACTGTAGAAGCCGGCGATGCGGCGGATCGCGCCGCGCACCGCCTCGGCGCCGGCCACCGGAGTGGCCAGGATCGAAGCGTGCAGCACGGCGTCCGGCGCCAGTTCGGCGAAGAAGGCCGGATCGCCGGCCTGCGGCGTGCTCACGCCGTCACGCCGCCGTCGACCGGCACCACGCAGCCGGTGATGAAGCTGGCCTCCGGCGACGCCAGGAAGGCCACCACCGCGCCGATCTCTTCCGGACGCCCGTAGCGGCCCAGCGCCGTGGTCGAGGTCAGGAAGCTGGCGAAGTCGCCCACGTTCGGATTCATGTCGGTCTCGATCGGGCCGATGCCGAGCGCGTTGACGGTGATGCCCTTCGGCCCGAGATCGCGCGATACGCCCTTGACATAGCCGACCAGCGCGGCCTTGCTGGCGGCATAGTCGGCCAGGCCGGGCACGCCGACGCGGGTCGCGGCGGCCGAGGCCATGGCGATGATGCGGCCGTTGTCGCCGATTACCTGGCCGGCGGCGCGGATGGTGGCGATCACGCCGTCGACGTTGACGGCGCGCATGCGGTTGAAGGCGGCGGCGTCGCCCTGAATGCTGTCGCCGGCTTCGAAGGCGCCGGCGTTGGCCACCAGGATGTCGAGCCGGCCGAAGGCTTGCACCACCTCGGCCACCAGTTGCGTGGCTTGCTGCTGCTGGCCCTGGTCGGACTGGAAGGCGGCCGCCCTGACGCCCTGCGCCTGCAGCGCCGCGACCACCAGCGCCGCCTTGTCGCCGTTGGCGGTGTAGCTGATCGCCACGTCGGCGCCCTGCGCCGCCAGCGCCATCGCCGATGCGGCGCCGATGCCGCGTGAACCGCCGGTGACCAGCGCCACTTTACCTTTGAGTACCTTGTTCATTTTTTACTCCCGAGATCTGTTTTGATGTCTGATATTCTATGGACGCAAGACAGGGATCAGTAGACGCCGCCGCCGGATGACATTTATCCGCTGCGCGAATGCGAGCTATTTATTCGGTGAGCAAATATATGAATTCCACCCGGGCTGGATAGTAGGCGGGCGCAGGATAGGCCACACTGGAGCCATCTTATTTCCCACGGGAGTACATCATGAAGCAACGCACCTACCTCATTTCCGGCGCCAGCAAAGGGATCGGCCTGGCGCTGGCGCAGCGCCTGCACGACAGCGGCCACCAGGTGGTCGGCCTGGCGCGCGGCGCCGACGCCGGCTTCCCCGGCAAGCTGGTCAGCGTCGACCTGGGCGACGCCGCCGCCACCGCGCGCGTGCTGGAACAGCTGACCGCCGAATACCGCTTCGACGGCCTGGTCAACAACGTCGGCCTGGTGCGTCCGCAGCTGCTGGGCGCGATCACGCTGGACGACCTGGATGAAGTGATGCGCCTCAACCTGCACGCGGCGGTGCAAGCCACCCAGGCGCTGCTGCCGCAGATGCGCGAGCAGCAATGGGGCCGCGTGGTCAACATCTCCAGCCTGACCATCCTCGGCACGCCGGCGCGCAGCGCCTACGCCGCCGCCAAGTCGGCGTTGACCAGCTTCGCCCGCACCTGGGCGCTGGAACTGGCCAGCACCGGCATCACCGTCAACGCGGTCGCGCCCGGCCCGACCGAGACCGAACTGTTCCGCGCCAACAGCCCGATCGGCAGCGACAACGAGGCGCGCATGCTGGCCTTCGTGCCGATGGGCCGCTTCGGCCAGCCGGACGAGATCGCCGCCGCCATCGCCTTCCTGCTGTCCGAGGACGCCGGCTACATCACCGGCCAGACGCTGCACGTCGACGGCGGCGGCTCGATCGGCAAGCGCGCCGCATGAGCGTGGCCGTGCACCAGCGCCAGGCCGAGATCGCCACCAGGGACGGCGCGATGCCGACCTGGATCTGCCATCCGCAGGGCGCCGGCGCGCACCCGGCGCTGATCTTCTACATGGATGCGCCGGGCATGCGCGAGGAATTGCGCGCCATGTGCCGGCGGCTGGCGGCGGCCGGCTATTACGTCATGCTGCCGGACCTGTATTACCGCAGCCATCACGGCGACATGGGGCCGTTTCGCGGCGACGAGGACGCGCAACACAAGCAGCTGATCGGCCGCCTGATGGGCAGCATCGGCATCGAGCTTGTGATGGCCGACACCGCCGCGCTGATCGCCCACGCGCGCGCGGATCCGGCGGCGGCGCCCGGTGCGCTGGGCTGCGTCGGTTACTGCATGAGCGGCCAGTACGCGCTGAACGCGGCGGCGCGTTTTGCGGACGAGATCGCGGCGGCGGCCTGTTTCTACGGCACCCATCTGATGACCGAGCGCGAAGACAGTCCGCATCGGGTGGTGCGCGACGCGCGCGCTGAAATCTATGTCGGCTGGGCCGGCATCGATCCGTTCGCGCCGATGGAGCAACTGGCGCCGTTCAGCGCCGCGCTGCAAGCGGCCGGCGCCGACGCCCGGGTCGAGCTGTATCCGGACGTCTGGCACGGCTTCGCCTTCCCCGAGCGGCTGGTCTACAATGCCGACGCGGCGGAGCGCCATTGGGAGCGCCTGCTGGACCTGTTCGGGCGCAAGCTGGGGAGCAAGCAATGAACGACCGTTTCCAGGAGTTGATGGTGTTCGTGCGCGCCGCCGACACCGGCAGTTTTTCCGCCACCGCGCGCGACCTGGGGCTGTCGCAGCCGTCGGTGTCGCGCATCGTCTCGGAGCTGGAGACGCGGCTGGGCATCAAGCTGCTGTTGCGCAGCACGCGCCGCATCGTGCCGACCGAGGCCGGCGTGGCCTTCCTGCGCAAGGCGCGGCAAATCCTGTACGACCTGGAGGACGCCGACGAATCGGCGCGCGGCATCGACAGCCTGCGCGGCGTGCTGCGGGTGGCGCTGCCGTCGGTGCTGTGCATCAAGATCCTGATTCCCGGCCTGCCGCTGTTCCTGAAAGACCATCCACAGCTGAAGATCGAATTCCTCACCTCCGACAATATGCAGGACCTGGTGGCGGACGGCGTCGACGTCGCGATCCGCTTCGGCAAGATGAGCGATTCCGGCTTCGGCGCGCGCAAGCTGGCCAGCCTGGAGCGCATGCTGGTGGCCTCGCCCGCCTACCTGGCCGAACGCGGCGCGCCGCAAGCGCCGGCCGAGCTGGCGCAGCACGACCTGATCGTCGGCCCGCTGGTGGCCGCCAACTGGCCGTGGAGCTTCGAGCGCGACGGCAAGACCGACACCATCAAGGTCGAGCCGCGCTTCCTGCTCAATTCGGCGGAAGCGGCGATCGCCAGCGCCTGCCACGGCCTGGGCCTGGCGCGCGCGGCCACGCTGATGTGCCGCGACGAGCTGGCGTCGGGCCAGCTGGTGCCGGCGCTGCCCGGCTACAAGCTGGAGCCGGTCGACCTGCACGCCGTCTACCCGGCCGGCCGTACGCCGTCGCAAAAGGTGCGGCTGTTCACCAGCTTCCTGTCGCAGTTGCTGTAGCCGTTTCGCTTAAAGCCGCACGCCCGGCGGCGGATATGCTACAAAGAGCGTCATGATCAAACGACGAACCATACTCACCTTGCCGGCGTTGCTGGCGCTGGCGCCCGGCGCGCGGGCGGGCGTGGCCGCGCGGATGCGGCTGGTGACGGCGCATCTGCCGCCGCTGGTGTTGGAGGACGACCGGAGCCGTCCGGGCGCGCTGATGGAAATGGTGCGCGAGCTGTGCCGGCGGGCGAAGCTGGCGCCGGAGACGGAATTCGTGCCGTGGCGGCGCGCCGTGTTCCTGGCCACCAGCATGCCGGCCACGGCGATCTTTCCGCTGACCCGCCTGCCCGACAGGGAGGCGCAATTCCGCTGGCTGGCGCCGCTGTACGAGGAGCAGTACGGCTTCCTCGCGCCGCGCCGTGGCAATTTCGACCTGAGCCGGGTGGCGGAGATGAAGGACCGCCGCATCACGCTGCTGCGCGGCGCGGCCCAGGCGGCGATCCTGGCGGAGCTGGGCTACAACAACCTGGTCGAGGCGGCCAGCATCGACGAGATCCACCGCTTCCTGGTGGCCGGCATGGCGGACGCGGCTTTCGGCGAACGCAACATCATCCGCGCGTCGCTGCAAAGCCGTTCCGCCGAAAACCAGTTCGAGGTCGGCGCGCCGTTGCGTAGCACCACCGCCTGGCTGGCCGGGTCGCTCGACTTCGACGAGGACGACGTGCAGTTGTTCCGCCGCGCCATGGCCGCGATGGAGGCCGACGGCGCCAAGCGCCGCATCCTGGCGCGCTACGGCCTCGCCTAGACCTCGCTCCACTGCCGCAGCAGATTGTGATAATGGCCGGTCAGGCCGACCAGTTCCGGGCAGTCGCCGAGGCGGGCGCGCAGGCTCTGGATGTTCTGGTCCAGTTCCAGCAGCAGGCCGCGCCGCATGTCGTCGCGCACCATGCTCTGGGTCCAGAAGAACGAACACACCCGCGCGCCGCGCGTCACCGGCTCGACGCGGTGGATGCTGGTCGACGGATACAAGATCAGATCCCCCGCCGGCAGCTTCACTTCGTGCTCGCCGTAGGCGTCGGTGACGATCAGCTCGCCGCCATCGTACTCGTCCGGGTCGCTGAGGAACAGCGTCGACGAGACGTCGGTGCGCAGCCAGGGACCGCCGGGGATGCGGCGCATCGCGCCGTCGATGTGGGCGCCGTAGTGCTCGCCGCCGGCGTAGCTGTTGAACAGCGGCGGAATCGTGCGCAGCGGCAGCGCGGCCGAGAAGAACAGCGGATTGCGGCCCAGCGCGTCGAGCACGATCCGCCCCAGCTCCAGCCCCAGCGCCGAGGTTTCCGGCAACTGCCGGTTCTGCTTGACCTTGGCGCCCTGCGTGCCGACGGTGGCGCGGCCGTCGATCCAGTCGGACTGGTCGAGGCGGCGGCGCAGCTCGGCCACCTGCTCGCGGCTCAGTACCTCGGGGATGTGCAGCATCATGATGGTCTCTCCTGAATGTAAAAAGCCCCGCCGGTGAAGGCGGGGCCCAGCAACCCGGAATCGGAACCGGCGCTTAGAACTTGACGTTGGCGGTCAGGCTGGCGGCGCGTGGGCTGCCCGGGGTGTAACGGTAGCCGGATTTGTTAATCTGGGCGACGTACTCTTTGTCGGCCAGGTTGTACACGTTCAGGCGGACATCGAAGTTCTTGTTGATCGGATACGACGCCATCGCATCGAACACCCACGACGAGTTGACGTAGGCCGGGGTGCCGACCGCGCCGTCGGTGCCGCGCAGCAGCTTGTCGGTGAAGCGGGCGCCGCCGCCGATCTGCAGGCCGAACGGCAGCGTGTACGAGGTCCACGAGGTGAACGCCTGCTTAGGCGTGTAGCTCAGCTGGTTCTCGCCGTTGGCGGTGACCACGCGGCCGGCTTCGACCTTGGTGTTCATGCGGGTGTAGCCTGCGCTGACCAGCCAGCCACGGGTGATTTCGCCGGTCACGCCCAGTTCGATCCCCTCGACGCGCTTCTTGCCGTTCTGGTAGAACACGGCGGCGTTGGTCGGATCGACTTCCACTTCGTTCTTGACGTCGGTGCGGTACAGCGCGGCCGACAGCGACAGTTTCTGCGCCAGCAGGTCCCACTTGGTGCCGAGCTCGTAGGAGGTGGTTTCCTGCGGATCGTAGTTGACGTTGGCGGCGCTGTTGGCGGCCGCGCTCAGCGTGAAGTTGGTGCCGCCCGGCGGCGATTTCGAGCTGGCCACCAGGGCGTAGAAGCTGCTCTCCGGAGTCAGCTTGTACAGCGCCGACAGCTTGCCGTTGACCAGGTTGTCGCCGGTTTTCAGGTTGGTGGCGAGGCGGGTGCCGATCGGGATCAATTGCGGCGCCGGCGCCGTGACCGCGGCCTGGAGCGCCACCGCGTCATAGGTGGTGGTGTAGTGGTCGACGCGCACGCCACCGTTCAGGATCCACTTGTCGCCGATCTTGGCGGTGTCGAACAGGTACACGCTCTGGGTGTCGGTGCTGCCGTTGCCCTGCGCGCCGGTGCGGGCCGAAGGAATGCTGACCGCCGCGTGCGGGTTCGGGTAGTAGATGTTGGTGCGCGGCAGCGTGACGCCGCCGATCGCGGCGATCGTGTAGTTGATCTGTTTCTCGGTGGTCAGCTCCAGGCCGCCCACCACGGTGTGCTTGACGGCGCCGGTGGCGAATTCCTGGGTCGCGGTGGTCTGGTTGGTGAAGATCTTGTTGCTGGCGTCGCGGTAGGTCAGGTTGGTGCGCGCCATGGTCCAGGTGTCCATCGGACCGGTCAGGATCAGGTTGGCGCCGGTGGCCATGAACGAGGTCAGCAGGTAGTTCTGCTCGGTCTTGCCGGCGCGGGTGGTGTTCTGCAGTTTGACGCCGTTGGCGAAGTCGTGCTCGAAGCGCGCGGTGAACATGTCGGCGGTGACGTCGTCATGGTCCAGGGTCGAGCCGTAGAAGTTTTTCGGATCGACGCGCGGCGCCGTGTTCAGCACCGCCAGGCGGGCTTTTTCGGCGTCGGTCGCGGTGGCGGCGGCCGGCGAGCTGTAGCCCGGCAGGCCGATGGTCAGCACGCCGCCGTCCGGCACGTTGTCCTGCTTGACGTGCAGGTAGTTCAGGTAGATGCGGGTCGGCGAACCGAGGCCGAAGGCGACCGACGGCGCCACCGCCCAGCGCTTGTTCTTGACCATGTCGCGCGCCGGATTGCCGCTGTCCTGGTCGAGCAGGTTGAGGCGGAAGGCGGTGCCGCTGTTGGCGTCGATCACTTTGTTGAGGTCGGCGGTGCCGCGCTTTTGCTGGCCGCTGCCGAAGGTGACGGAACCGAGGTAGGCATCTTCCAGCAATGGCTGCTTGCTGACCAGGTTGATCGAACCGGTCGGCGAGCTGCGGCCGTTGTCGGTGCCGGCCGGGCCCTTGAGCACGTCGATCTGTTCGATGTTGAAGGTGTCGCGCGAGATCGAGCCCATGTCGCGCACGCCGTCGACGTAGATGCTGCTGGAGGCGTCGAAGCCGCGCATGTAGATGGCGTCGCCGGTGGTGGTGTTGCCGTTTTCACCCAGGAAGAAGGCGCCCACGCCCGGGGTGTTGCGCAGCGCTTCGGTCAGCGTGACGGCGCCTTGCTGTTCGATCAGTTCTTTCTTGATGACGGTCAGGGTCTGGGCGGTGTCGACCAGTTTTTCGGTGTACTTGGCGGACGAGGCGCGTTCGGCCTTGAAGTCGTTCTCGCGGTTGCCCTGGACTTGCACTTCCTGCAGTTTTTGCGGGGTGGCGGCGTCCGGCGCGGTGGTCGCGTCGACGGCGTGGGCCGCGACCGGCAGCAGCATCACGGCCAGAGCCGCACTCATGTGTTGGTTGAAACGCGACTGCGCGTGTTTGCGACTCTTGATCATTGCCATGTGCTTCTTTCTTCCAGAATGGTGACGGCTGGCTGCGCGTAAAACTGCTGCGATCTGCGTCCGGCTGCCGGGGGTAGGTAATCGAATGGGTGAGATTGTAACAACATTTTGCAATAACGTAAATGCGAATTGTTATCAATACCATTTCGATACGCGTTTCCCCTATGGGAGAAGTGTTGCAAATTGGCGAATTGAGATGTTTCCGAGGGAATTTTGCGCCGCTCAGGCGTCTTCGCGGTCGAGCCAGGCGCGGGCCTGGGCCAGGGTCTGTTCCAGTTCGGCGCGCACGGTCTGGTAGCGCTCGCCGAGTTCGTGCTCGCGCTGCTCGTTGATGGCGTCCTCGGCGTCGATCGTGGCCTGGATCAGGCGCTTGGCGCCCAGCACGCCGACCGCGCCGCGCAGGCTGTGGAACATGCGCGCGGCGTCGCGCATGCGGCCTTCCTGCAGCGCCTGGCCGGCCAGGTCGGCCGGCTGCATGCCGGTCTCGATGGCGCCGCGCACCATCTTGACCATCACGGCGCGGCCCTTGGCGTCTTTGCCCATCACGCGCATCAGGCTGTCCATGTTGAAGACGGCCGGTTCGGCCGGCGGCGCGGACGGGGCCGGCGTCGGCGCCGCCGCTGGTGGCGCGGCGGCGGCGGCCATCGAGGCCAGCATGTCGGCGATGTCGTCCAGCACCGGGGCCGGTTTCGGCGCCGGCGGCGCGGCGGCGGCGGCCGGCACGGAAGCCGGCGCGGGCGCAGGCGTGCGCAAGGGCGCGGGCAGCGGCGCCGGCACCGGCATGGCGGCGGCCGGGGCGGCCGTGGCGGACTGGCGCTTGCGCAGGTGGCGCAGCAGCACCGCCAGCATTTCCTCGACCTCGATCGGCTTGGCGATGAAATCGGTGATGCCGGCCGCCACCGTGTGCTCGCGCTCGGACTCCAGCACGCCGGCGGTCATGGCGATGATCGGCAGCGTCAGCTTGAGTTCCTGGCGCAGCAGGCGGGTGGCGGTGAAGCCGTCCATCACCGGCATCTGCATGTCCATCAGCACCAGGTCGTAGCGGGCGGCGTCGACCCGCATGCGTTCGACCGCCTGCTGGCCGTCGCCGACCACGTCCAGCGTGGCGCCGGCGTGCTCCAGGATGCCGCGCGCCACCGCCTGGTTCAGCACATTGTCCTCGACCAGCAGGAAGTGCACCCCGGTCAGCGTGCCGCCGATGCCGTGCTCGGCCGCGCCGCGCGACTCCGGATCGGTCGTGGACACCAGCGCCTGGTGCAGCGCGTCGAACAGGCTGGAGCCGGTGATCGGCTTGACCAGCACCACGTCGGCCTCCGGCGCGTGCGAGATCTCGTCCATGCGGTCGCGGGCGAAGGCGTTGACCATGACCACGATCGGCTGCGCGCGGCCGGGCCGCCCGTGCTCGCTGGCGGCCTGGCGGATGCCCTTGGCCGTGGCCAGTCGGTCCATGCCGGGCATGTGCCAGTCGGCCAGCACCACGTCGTACGGCTGCTGGTCCAGGCTCTGGCGGTAGCGGCGCAGCGCGGCGGCGCCGGAATCGACCTCGTCGGCCTGCCAGCCCCAGGCGCGGATCAGCCGCGAGATCAGTTCGCGGCTGGTGCGGTTGTCGTCGGCCACCAGCAGGCGCAACTGGCCCAGCGCCGGCTTGCGGCGCTCCTCGGGCTGCTCGGCCGGAATCTCGAACGGAAGGCTGAACCAGAAGGTCGATCCCTGGCCCTGCCGGCTGTTGACGGCGATCTGACCGCCCATCAGCTCGATCAGGCGCTTGGTGATCGCCAGCCCCAGGCCGGTGCCGCCGAAGCGCCGGGTGATGCTCTGGTCGCCCTGCGAGAAGGCGTTGAACAGCTGTCCCTGCTGCGCTTCGGTCATGCCGATGCCGGAGTCGCGCACCTCGAAGCGCAGCAGCGCGTTGTGTTCGTCGCGCGCGCTCAGCTCGATGCCGACCACCACCTCGCCCTGCTCGGTGAACTTGATCGCGTTGCCGGCCAGGTTGACCAGGATTTGCTGCAGCCGCATCGAGTCGCCGCGCAGATAGCGCGGCACCGCCGGATCGACGCTGATGGCCAGCTCCAGCTCCTTGTCGCTGGCGTTCATGGTCATCATCGTGGCCAGCGAATTCAGGGTGTCGTCGAGCAGGAAGTCGACCGGCGACAGCTCCATGTGGCGCGCCTCGATCTTGGAGAAGTCCAGCACGTCGTTGAGGATGCCCAGCAGCGACTGGCCGGACACGCGCACCATGTTCAGGTACTTGCGCTGCTGCTGCGACAGCGCGGTGTTGCCGAGCAGGTAGACCATGCCCAGCACCGCGTTCATCGGGGTGCGGATCTCATGGCTCATGTTGGCGACGAAATCGCTCTTGGCGCGGTTGGCCGCCTCGGCGCGGTCGCGTTCGCGCTCCAGCTCCACCGCGCGCGCCTCGACCTCCAGCCGCAGCCGGTGGCGCTCGGTGATGTCGGAAATCACCGCCAGCACCTTGGTGCCCTGGTCGGTGCGCACCGCGCTGAGGTTGATCTCGACCGGGAACTCGCTGCCGTCGCGGCGCTGGCCGAACAGCACCGTGCCCTGGCCCATGCGCACCGGCTCGGCGCTGAGGCGGTCGGCGAAGAACCTGACGCGGTGGCCGGCGTGCGCCGCGCGCAGCCGTTCCGGCACCAGGATTTCCAGCGGCTGGCCCAGCACCTCGTCGCGGCCGTAGCCGAAGCAGCGCTCGCCCTCGCGGTTGAAGGTTTCGATGCGGCCGTCGACGCCGACCACGACGATGGCGTTGGGCGCGAACTCAACCAGGCTCTGCAGGCGGGCGTCGGCCGCCAGCCGTTCGTGCATCAGGTCGTTGAAGGCCGAGGTCAGCTGGCCGACCTCGTCGCGCGCGTGCACCGGCAGCGGCGTGAACGCGACCGGGTCGCGGTGCAGTGCGACCATGGTGTCGCGCAGCCTGATCAGCGGCGCCAGCAGGCGCAGCGTCACCCAGCCGATCAGCGCCGCCGCCAGCAGCGAGGCCAGCCCGGCCCACAACAGCAGGCGGTACAGCACGCCGTCGAAGGGTTCGAACGCTTCGTCGGCCGGCAGCGACGTGCCCAGCAGCCAGTCCACCGATTTCAATTGCCGGAAGCTGTTGAGCGCCGGCTGGCCGCTGCTGTTGATGCCCATCAGCGTGCCTTCGAAGCCCTGCTCCAGCGCCTGGGTGGTGGCGGGATTGGGGTTGGGATTGGCGGTGCGCGGCTTGAGCAGGCGGCTGATGTCGGGATGCAACACGTACAGCGGATTGTCGCCGCGGGTCAGCGCGAAATAGTAGCCCGCCTGTCCGACCTTGGCGGTGCGCAGATGGCCCAGCATATTGTCCTTGTACAGGCTCAGCACGCCCAGCAGCACGCCCACCACCTCGCCTTTGGGATTGAGCACCGGCGCGATCATCTGCACGATCGGCTGCTTGTTGATCTTGCCGATGACGGGTTCGGTGATCATCGGCTTGCGGGTGCGCATCACGGTCTTGAAGTAGGCGCGGTCGGAGGCGTCGACGCCGACCCGGCCCGGATTGACCGGCAGGTCGGCGATCACCTTGCCGCGCGCGTCGAGCACCAGCAGGTCGTCGAACAGCGCCAGCACGGCGCGGTCCTGGTAATAGGCGCGCAGTTTGTCGGTGGAGTTGGCGATGTCGAGCGGCTGGTTGCGGGCGGACACGGCGATGATGTCGAGCAGCATCGTCAGCTTGTCGTCGAGCTCCTCGGCGGTGCGGTTGACCAGCGCGGTTTGCTGGGCGAACAGGACTCTGGTGAAGTCGGCCTGCATGCGCCCGGTCTGGACGACCGTCACCAGGGCGATCATCAATATCGACGTGATGCTGGTCGCGAGTGCGACCTTGGCCTTGATCCCTGGTGGCTTCATTTCATCCTTGTCGGCGTGGAAGCAGAATTGCCAAAACGCATAGGGATTCTCCTATCAAAGCCCATGCTTTGCAAGAACGAAAACGGCTGGCGTGCGCCAGCCGTCTTGCTATGAAACGGGATTAACTTGTGACTTATTTTTTGCTATCCGCTTACTTGGCGTTGACCGCCGCCAGAATCACGTCGGCGACCTTCTCCGGTTGCGACACCATCGGCACGTGGCTGCTTTGCAACGTGGTGGTGACGGCGTTGAGCTTCTTGGCGAAAGCGCGTTCCAGGTCCGGTGCGATCATGCGGTCGTTGGCGGCCACGATGTAGTAGCTCGGCTTGGTTTTCCAGGCGGCCACGGTGGTGACGTCGCCGAAGGCCTTGGCGGCGATCGGACCCTGGGTGGCGGCGATCAGCGCGGCGGTGGCCGGCGACACGTCCTGGGCGAAGTTCTTGGCGATCGAATCGGCCGGCACCCACAGGTAGCCGCCGGCGTCGGCCTGCAGCGAAGCGATGCCCGGCGGCACGGCGTAGTTCTTGCCCAGCGCGCCGGCGGCTTCACCTTCGGACGGCGCGAAAGCGGCCACATACACCAGCGCCTTGATCTTGTCGCTGGTGCCGGCTTCGGTGATGACCATGCCGCCCCACGAGTGGCCGACCAGCACGACCTTGCCGGTCTGGGCATCGATCACGCGCTTGGCGGCGGCGACGTCGTCGGCCAGCGAGGTCAGCGGATTTTGCACGGCGACCACTTTCAAGCCTTTGGCTTGCAGCAGCGGGATCACTTTCTCCCAGCTGGAACCATCGGCGAAGGCGCCATGGACCAGGACCACGGTGGTGTCGCTGGCTGGGGTGGCGGCGCCGGCGTTCAGTGCGGCGGCGGACAGGAGGGTGGCTGCGAGTGCGATGGCGGTGCGTTTCATGATAATTCCTTTCGGGTTATACGCTAATAGTTAGCGCGCTAATCATTTGGGTTTTTAATACGCGTTTCACGTGGAACGCGTTTCGATGGAGTGAATATAGCGCACTAATAAATCGCGTGCAAGTTAAATTGGCGGGAATGCGAAAATATTTTCAATCGCCCAGGTTGCGGTTCAGCTTGTGCAGGTTGGTCATCAGCGAGTCCACCTCTTCGAAGCTGACCGAGCATTGGGCGGCAAAGTCCTCGCTGACCTTGATGGCGGCGGCGCGCAGGGCCTGGCCGGCCGGCGTCAGCGTCAGCACGCGGTTGCGCTCGTCCCGCGCATCGCGGTCGCGCAGCAGATAGCCCTCCGCTTCCAGGCGCTTGACCACCGGCGTCACCGAGCCGGAATCCTGCTGCAGGCGCTGCGCCACGTCCTTGATGCCCAGCCCCTCCTCCTCCCACAGCACCACCATCACCAGGTATTGCGGATAAGTCAGGTTCAGCGCGGACAGCAGTGGCTTGTACACCTGCGTCATCTTGAGCGAGGTGTTGTAGATCAGGAAGCACAGGTGCTGGTCCAGCCGAGGCGGCGCCGGCAGCTTGGATGGGAGCTTGGAAGAGGTCATCGCGTTAGCCTAGCGACTATCCGGCGGCAATGCAAACCCAAGCCCCAAAAATATTTTCAACGCCGCGAATCCAAACGCGCCCGCCGCCCCTCTTAGTAGCCGAGGGACTTCCTCTGCGACGATTTGGAGAGCAAAATGTTTTATGTGAAAAATGTACCGGGTTGGGAGCGCGTCGTGCGCGTGGTGGTCGGCCTGATCGCCGTGGTGATCGGCTACAGCGTGCTGGGCGGTATGTGGGGTTCGGTGCTGGCGTTGTCGGCCGCCGGCATCGTGGCGTCCGGCCTGTTCGGTTTCTGCCCGATGTGCGCGATGGTCGGCCGCCGCCTCGACAAGGCCGCCAAGCAAGCGAAACAAGCGTAAGGAACCATGAGCCTGGCAGACCAACATCTCCCCGTGCTGGACGCCGCCCATCGCGGCGATCCGGCGGCCCTGGCGCAGCTGTTGCGGCTGTGCCAGCCCGACATCCGCCGCTACGCCCAACGCAACTGCCTGATCGGCGACGTCGACGACGCCGTGCAGGAAGCGCTGCTGGTGCTGTCGCGTCGGCTGGCGTCGGTGCGCATGCTGGCCGCGTTCTCGGGCTGGCTGTTTCAGGTGGTCAAGCGCGAGTGCCATCGATTGGGCCGCGCCGCCCTGGGCCACGATCCGTGGGACGACGAGCGCGCCGAACAATGGCTGGCCAGCCAGGATACCGCCGGCCTGCGGCTGGAACTAGTCAACGCGCTGGAGTCGCTGCCGGCCGACTATCTGCAAGTGGTGCTGCTGCGCGACTTCGCCGAGATGAGCATCGGCGAGATCGCCGAGCAGATCGGCCAGAGCAGCGCCGCCGTCAAGAGCCGGCTGCACCGCGCCCGGCGGATGGCGCGCGAATACTTGATAGGCTGAGTGCGGTATCGGCTCAAATAGCCGGTCGATGGGCTACACTGGCCGCATGATAAGAGAACTTCCCTCACTGGTGATCCCCGGCGTCACGATCGACGTGCTGAAGGCAAGCTGCGCCACCTGCAGCATGCACCAGCTCTGTTTGCCGATGGGACTGGACGACAAGGACATGGAGCGGCTGGACCAGATCATCGGCCGCCGCCGCAAGGTCGCGCGCGGCGCCAACCTGTTCCGCATCGGCGACACGTTCCAGAACCTGTACGCGATCCGGCTCGGCCACTTCAAGACGTGCCAGGTGAGCCAGGACGGCGTCGAGCAGATCACCGGCTTCCAGATGGCGGGCGAGCTGCTGGGCATGGACGCCATCAGCACCGACCTGCACCATTGCACCGCCGTGGCGCTGGAGGACAGCGAGGTGTGCGAGATCCCGTTCTCGACCTTGCAGCAGCTGCTGGGCGACATGCCGACCCTGCTGCGCCATTTTCACCGCATGATGAGCCAGGAGATCACCCGCGAGCAAAGCGTCATGCTGTTGCTGGGGAATATGCAGGCGACGCAGCGCTTCGCCGCCTTCCTGGTCAACCTGTCGTCGCGCTACGAGGCGCGCGGGTATTCGCCGAACACCTTCCAGCTGCGCATGTCGCGCGAGGAGATCGGCAACTACCTGGGCCTGACCATCGAGAGCATCAGCCGCCTGCTGTCCAGGTTCAAGAAGGAAGCGCTGCTGCGGGTCAGCAACCGCGAGATCGAGATGCTCGATCCGCCCCGGCTCAAGGCCGTCGCCGCCGGCTCGCAGACCTGCAACTAATCGGCCAGCAGCGCCACGCCGCGCTGGGCCGGCCAGGTCCAGGTGCCGGCCAGGCGCCAGTCGCGGCGCGCGCCTTCCACCAGCACGATCCAGCGGCTGCGCTCCAGCATCGGCAGGTCGACGCGGAACACGCCGTCGGCGTCCGGCTTCAGCACCACCTTGATATCCTTCTCCGGCAGCGTCGCGTGCGACAGGTGCAGCAGCAGCGGCCCGGTATCCTTGCGGTTGATCCGGCCCGACAGCACGCCGGTGGCGGCGTCGTAGCCCAGCGCCACCGACACACCCATCGCGACCGCCACCTGATCGCGCCGCAAGTCCTGATTGATGGCCTTGCCCTGCTTGTAGTAATCGCCGACCACCAGCGCGTCCTGGTTGTTGAAGGCCAGCCAGCCGGTGAAGACGCCGCCGGCCACCACCACGGCCGGGCCCAGCATCAGCAGCCAGGGCCAGCGTTGTTTCCACCATGGCGTGACGGCGGGATGATTAAAGACCATGTTGTTTCTCCTTAGCGCGGCACGAAAAACACCGCCGCTTCTTTCACATACAGCGACGGATCGTCGACTGCGCTCAGTTCAATCGCGATCTTGTTCGAGCCGGGCCGGCCGACGCCGTGCGCGGTGCGCAGCCGGATCGGATAGGCCAGGGTCTCGGTCGCCTCGACCCGCACCAGTTGCGCGGTCTGCTGCTCCAGCGTCGGCAGGCCGCTGACGCCGATGCGGTAGACGTGGGCCTGCTCCGAAGTGTTCATGATCTGCAGGCGGTAGACGTTTTCGATCATGCCCTCCTCGACTTCGCGGCCCAGCGCGCCACGGTCGCGGATCACGTCCAGCTTCAGCGGCACGCGCCAGCACAGCGCGGCGCCGGTCGCGGCCACGATCAGCACGAGGATGCCGCTGTAGACCTTGACCCGCGTGCGCAGCGTGCGGCGGCGGATCTCGGTCGGCGTGTAGCCCCGATCCAGCGCGCGCTCGGTGCTGTAGCGGATCAGCCCGCGCGGCTGGCCGAGCTTGTCCATCACGCCGTTGCAGGCATCGATGCAGGCGGCGCAGCCGATACACTCGTATTGCAGGCCGTTGCGGATGTCGATGCCGGTCGGGCACACCTGCACGCACAGCGTACAGTCGATGCAGGAGCCGCCGTTGCCATGCGCATTTTTCGACAGCGGACCGCGCGGCTCGCCGCGCTTGGCGTCGTAGGTGATGATCAGCGTGTCCGGATCGAACATCGCGCTCTGGAAGCGCGCGTAGGGGCACATGTACTTGCACACCTGCTCGCGCATCCAGCCGGCGTTGCCGTAGGTGGCGAAGGCGTAGAACAGCACCCAGAACCACTCCCACGGGCCGAAGGCCAGGCTGAACACCTCCATGCCCAGCAGCTTGATCGGCGTGAAGTAGCCGACGAAGGTAAATCCGGTCCACAGCGCCACCGCGCCCCAGGCCAGATGCTTGGCGGATTTCCTGGCGAACTTGGCGGCCGACGGCGGCTGCCGGTCGAGCGCGATGCGGGCGCTGCGCGGACCTTCAATCTTGCGTTCCAACCACAGGAAGATTTCGGTGTACACCGTCTGCGGGCAGGCGAAGCCGCACCAGACCCGGCCGGCCACCGCCGTCGCCAGGAATAGCAGGTAGGCGCAGATGATCAGCAGCAGCGCCAGGTAGATGAAGTCCTGCGGCCACAGCACCAGTCCGAAGATGTAAAACTTGCGCGCGCCCAGGTCGAACAACAGCGCCTGGCGGCCGTTCCATTGCAACCAAGGCGCGCCGTAGAACGCCAGCTGCGTCAGCCAGACGAACAGCCAGCGCAGGCGGGCGTAGCGTCCCTTGGCCTCGCGCGGATAGATCTCCTCGCGCGCCGCATACATGCTGATGACTTGCTGCTCGCTCATTTTTCAGCGACGACGGCGGCCGGTTCGGTGGCTGGCGCCGGTTTGCCCGGATCGTTGGACAAGCCCCAGACATAGGCCGCCAGCACGTGCGCCTTGTCGTCGCCGAGGAAGTCCTGGAACGCCGGCATGGTCGTGGTGCGGCCCTTGTTGATGGTTTCCTTGACGGTCTCGATGCTGCCGCCGAACAGCCAGATCTTGTCGGTCAGGTTGGGCGCGCCGAGCAATTGGTTGCCCTTGCCGCCGGCGCTGTGGCAGGCCATGCAGGCGCCGAACTTGTCCTTGCCGAACACCACCTTGATCGGATCGGCGGTCGAGCCGGACAGGCTCAGCACATAGTGTGCGACGTTCTCCACATCCTTGTCCGAACCCAGCGCGGCGCCCATCGGCGGCATCATGCCGACCCGGCCGTGCAGGATGGTTTCCTTGATGGTTTCCGGCGAGCCGCCGAACAGCCAATCGTTGTCGGTCAGGTTGGGGAAGCCCTTGTTGCCGCGCGCGTCGGAACCGTGGCATTGCGCGCAGTAGGTCAGGAACAGCCGTTCGCCGATGGCGCGCGCCTGCGGATCGGATGCGACCGCGCGCAGATCCTGCTTGCGGTATCTGGCGAACAGCGGGCCGTAGTCGGCTTCCGCCTGCTTCAGCTCGGCCTGGTAGGCGCCGCTGGACTTCCAGCCCAGCTTGCCCGCGTAGGTGCCGAGTCCCGGATACAGGAACAGATAGGCCAGCGCGAACACGATGGTGATGTAGAACAGCCACATCCACCAGCGCGGCATCGGCGTGTTCAGCTCGCTCAAGTCTTCGTCCCAGACGTGGCCGGTCGTACCCACCGTGCCGTCGGCGGCCTTGGCCAGCCTGACCTTCGCCTGCGAGAACAGCAGCACGCCGCAGCCGACGATGCCCAGCAAGGTCAGCAGGACGATGTACCAATCCCAGAAGCCGTTGGTGAAATCAGCCATGGCCGTGCTCCTCGTCGTCGGCGAACGGCAGTTGCGCCGCCGCCGCGAAATCGGCTTCCTTGTTGCGGACGAAGGCCCACCACAGGATGCCCATGAACGTGATGAAGGAGATCACCGTCATCACGCTGCTGGCGCGGTCAAACAGGTTGTCGATAGCCATGCTAGTTCCTCGTCTTGATTAATGTGCCCATGCCTTGCAGGTAGGCGATCAGGGCGTCTTCTTCGGTCTTGTCCTTGAGCTGGTCCGGCGCGGCGGCGACCTCGGCCTCCGTGTACGGCGTGCCGAGACGGCGCAGCGCGTTCATCTTCGGCACGATCTCGGCCGGCACCAGCGCGGTCCTGGCCAGCCAGGGGTAGTTCGGCATATTCGATTCCGGCACCACGTCGCGCGGATTGTTGAGGTGGGTGCGGTGCCATTCGTCGCTGTAGCGGCCGCCCACGCGCGCCAGGTCAGGACCGGTGCGCTTGGAGCCCCACTGGAACGGCCGGTCGTAGACGAACTCGCCGGCGACCGAGTAGTGGCCGTAGCGTTCGGTCTCGGCGCGGAACGGCCGCACCATCTGCGAGTGGCAGTTGTAGCAGCCTTCGCGCACGTAGATGTCACGCCCGGCCAGCCGCAGCGGCGAGTAAGGCTTGAGGCCGGCGATCGGCTCGGTGGTGGACTTCTGGAAGAACAGCGGTACGATCTCGACCGCGCCGCCGACGCTGATCACCAGCGTCACCAGCGCGATCAGCAGCCAGGGGTTTTTTTCGATCCACTCGTGGGAAAATTTCATATCTGCTCCGAATCAGGCGTGACCGGCGGCCAGCGCGGGAATGCGCGCCACGGCGGTCTCGCGGTTACGCAAGGTCATCCAGGTGTTCCAGGCCATGACGCACATGCCGCTCAGGTACAACAGGCCGCCGCCGAGGCGCACCACGTAGTACGGGTAGGTGGCCTTGACGCCTTCGACGAAGCTATAGGTCAGCGTGCCGTCGGGATTGACCGCGCGCCACATCAGGCCCTGCATCACGCCGGCGATCCACATCGCGGCGATGTACAGCACGATGCCGATGGTGGCGACCCAGAAGTGCAGGTCGATCAGCCGGGTGCTGTACATCTTCCGCTGGTTCGCCAGGCGCGGCAGCAGGTAGTAGATCGAACCCATGGTGATGAAGCCGACCCAGCCGAGCGCGCCGCCGTGCACGTGGGCGATGGTCCAGTCGGTGTAGTGCGACAGTGAGTTGATGGTCTTGATCGACATCATCGGACCTTCGAAGGTGGCGATGCCGTAGAACGACAGCGAGACGATCATGAACTTCAGGATCGGGTCGGTGCGCAGCTTGTGCCAGGCGCCGGACAAGGTCATCATGCCGTTGATCATGCCGCCCCAGCTCGGCGCCAGCAGCACCAGCGAGAACACCATGCCGATCGATTGCGTCCAGTCCGGCAGCGCGGTGTAGTGCAGGTGGTGCGGGCCGGCCCACATGTAGGTGAAGATCAGCGCCCAGAAGTGCACGATCGACAGGCGGTACGAGTACACCGGACGTTCCGCCTGCTTCGGGATGAAGTAGTACACCATGCCCAGGTAGCCGGCGGTGAGGATGAAGCCGACCGCGTTATGCCCGTACCACCACTGGATCATCGCGTCCTGCACGCCGGAGTAGGCGGAGTACGATTTGAACAGAGACGCCGGCATCACCGCGCCGTTGACCACGTGCAGGATGGTGACGGCGATGATGTAGGCGGCGAAGAACCAGTTGGCGACGTAGATGTGCTTGACCTTGCGCCTGATCAGCGTACCGAAGAAGACGATCGCGTACGAGACCCAGACCACGGCGATCAGCAGCGAGATCGGCCATTCCAGCTCGGCGTATTCCTTGCCGCGCGTGTAGCCCATCGGCAGCGTGACGACCGCGCTGAGTATGACCGCTTGCCAGCCCCAGAAGGTGAAGGCGGCCAGCTTGTCCGAGAACAGCCGCACCTGGCAGGTGCGCTGCACCACGTAGTACGAGGTGGCGAACAGGCCGCAGATGCCGAAGGCGAAAATCACGGCGTTGGTGTGCAGTGGGCGTAGCCGGCCGTAGGTCAGCCAGGGTATGTCCAGGTTTAGCGCCGGCCAGGCCAGCTGGGCGGCGATGATGACGCCGACCAGCATGCCGACCACACCCCAGACTACCGTCGCGACAGCGAATTGCTTCACGACCTTGTAGTTGTACGTTTGTTCCAATTCAGTTCTCCCCAGAACACTTTGATGATTTGGATCAAAGGTTACGTTTTGGGGCGTCAAAAAACTTTGATGTGGATCAAAATTTGCCGGATGGAGGCGAACCCCGAGGCTTGCGCTCAGGGTCGGACCCCGAGGGGTCCGACCCCGTATCGCCGTGCGGGGTGGCGCTGCGATCGTCGTCCTGCAACACGCGCAGCGCCGGGCCGACCAGGTCGTCGAACTGGCCGTCGTCGGAAGCGTGGAAGAACACCCACAACGCGGCGAACACGGCGGCCACGCTGAGCGGAATCAGCAGGTACAAGGCTTCCATCAATCGCTCCCGCGCAAGCGCAGCGCGTTGGCCACCACCACCGCCGAACTGAGCGCCATGCCGACGCCGGACAGCCACGGGTTCAGCAAGCCGGTCGCGGCGGCCGGTATCGCCACCACGTTATAGACCGCGGCCCAGACCAGGTTCTGCCGGATCACGCGCATGGTGCTAGCGGCCACACGCGCGCTATCGGCCACCGCGCCGAGACGGCCGTTGAGCAGCACCGCGTCGGCATGCGCCTGCGCCAGCGCGGCGCCGCCGCCCATCGCGAACGAGACGTCGGCCGCGCCCATGACGGCGGCGTCGTTGATGCCATCGCCGATCATCGCCACCACGCAGCCGCGCCGCTGCAGCTGCTGCACGAAGTCCAGCTTGTCGGCCGGCAGATAGCCGCCGACCGTGGTCTCAATGCCGAGCTGGTCGCCGACGCGACGCGCCAGCACGTCATGGTCGCCGCTGAGCAGCACCACCGTCTTGCCGTGATCGCGGAAGTAGTCGACCGTCGCTTGTGCGTCGGGCCTTATCCCGTCTTGCAGATGCAGGCAGGCCAGCCACTGGCCTTCGGCGCCGAGATAGACCGGGGTGACGCCCTCGCCGATGTCGTGCGGCGGCGGCGGGCCGCTCAGCGCGGCGACGAAGTGGGCGTTGCCGAGGCGGTAGCGGCGGTTGTGCACCGTGCCTTCCAGGCCGCTGCCGGGCGTTTCCTGCACCGTTGTCGCGCGCCAGTCCTCGCGTCCGGCCTGGTCGGCGGCGGTGGTGATCGCGCGCGCCAGCGGGTGCGCGCTTTGCGCTTCCAGCGCTGCCGCCACTTGCAGGAAAAAGTCGGCGCGCATCGCGCTCAACGCTGCGATCCGTCGCAACACCGGGCGGCCGTAGGTCAGGGTGCCGGTCTTGTCGAGTACCACGTGGGTGGCGCGGTGCAGCGTCTCCAGTGTTTGCGCGCCGGTGATCAGCACGCCTTGCCGCAGCAGCTTGTCGGTGGCGGCGGCCAGCGCGGTCGGCGTCGCCAGCGACAGCGCACACGGGCAGGACACCACCAGCACCGCGATCGCGATCGGCCAGGCGCGCGCGGCGCTGTAGCCGTCGATGCAGTACCAGACGCCGAACGCGGCCAGCGCGAACAGCAGCAGGCCGGCGACGAACCAGGCGGCGACGCGGTCGGCCCAGAGCGCGATGCGCGGCTTGTCGCCGCCGGCGCGGTGTATCAGCTTGACCAGGTCGGACAGGGTGCTGTCCTGCGCGCGGCGGCTCACTCGGGCGAGGATGACGCTGCCGGCGTTGATGGCGCCGCCGGGGATGGCGTCGCCTGGCTGCTTGGCGGCCGGGGCGCTTTCGCCGCTCAGCAGCGACAGGTCGAGCCTGGTGCTGCCCTCGATGATGACGCAATCGGCGGCCACCGCTTCGCCGGGCTTGATAACGATGATGTTATCCACAGCCAGCGCGGCGGCCCGCACGACGGTGGCGGCGCGGCTGGCCGGATAATTTTCCAGCAGCGTGGCCGATGCGGGCAGCGCATGTTGCAGCCGTTCCAGCGCGGCGCCGGCCTTGCGGCGGGCGCGCAGTTCCAGGTAGCGGCTGCACAGCAACAGGAAGATGAACATGGTGACCGAGTCGAACCAGACCTCGCCGTGGCCGCCGACCGTGGCGTGCACGCTGGCGCCGAAGGCGGCGGCGATGCCGAGCGCCACCGGCACGTCCATGCCGAGGGTGCGGGCGCGCAGGCTGGTCCAGGCGCCGCGCCAGAACGGTTGCGCCGAGTAACAGATCGCTGGCAGCGTCAGCAGCAGGCTGGCCCAGCGCATCAGCGTCGCCATGTTGGCGTCCAGCGTGCCGGCTTCTGCCAGGTAGGCGGGGGCGACGTACATCATCACCTGCATCATCGAGAGGCCGGCGACGAACAGTTGGCGGCCCAGTGTGCGGGCGGCTTTGGCTTGCTGCTGAGCGTGGCGGCCGGCTTCGTAGGGGTAGGCGGGGTAGCCGATCATGTGCAGCGCGGCGAGGATGTCGCCCGGTTGGCAGGCGTCGCTTCGCCAGCGGACGTACAGGCGTTCGGTGGCGACGTTGAGTTGGGCCGCTTGCACGCCGGGCAGTGTGTTGAGGCGCTGTTCGATCAGCCACACGCAGGCGGCGCAGCGCAGGCCCTCGACGGTGAAGGTGGATTCGCGGCTGTCGGCGTCGGCATCGACGGCGAAGCGTGGGTCGACGTTGTCGTACAGTTGCAGTTCGGGCGGAAGCTGCTGCGCGCCCTCGGCGCTGGCGGCGTAGGCGGTGCGGTCGCGGTAGTAGCTTTGCTGGCCGAGGTCGACAATGGTTTGCGCCACCGCCGCGCAGCCGGGGCAGCACATCGCGTGGTCGATGCCGTCGATGCGGACGATCAGGCTGGCGGCGGCGCGGTTGGACAGTTTTGCATCGTCGCGCGCGGGTGGGCCGTCGGCGCGGGCAGGTCGGCCGGTGGCGGCGCGTGGGGATGGGGCGGGGCCGAGGGGCGCGGGCTGTGGCGCCGGCAGCGGCAGGCCGCAGTGGTGGCAGGTGGCCGGTTCGGCCGTGTTCAAGGGTGTGGTGTGAGGCATAGCGTGTCCATCCATTCGGGCGTCAGGTTGCCCGTCGCGCGCGCGAGGCCGATCATGCCGAAGGCCAGCACCAGCAGGCCGCAGCCAATACGCACCGGGCGCTTTTGCATGGCGCGTTGCAGGCGCGCGCCAAGCAGGCCGAGGCCGGTCAGCATCGGCAGCGTGCCAAGGCCGAAGGCGAGCATCACCGCCGCGCCGCTTGCGGTCGAGCCGCTCAGCATCGCGGTGGCCAGAGCGCTGTAGACCATGCCGCAGGGCAGCCAGCCCCACAGCGCGCCCAGGGCGAAGGCTTTGTGTGCTTGGTCGGCGGGCAGCAGGGAGCGCATCATCGGCGCCATCGCCGGCTGGGCGCGCTGCCACAGCACGCGGCCGCCCTGCTCCAGCACGGCCAGGCCGCGCCAGGCGTTCATCAGGTGCAGGCCGAGGGCTATCAGCATCAGGTTGGCCAGCCAGTAGAAGACGGCCTGCACGCCGGCCAGCGCGATCAGGTCACGCGCGCCGCCGGCCACGCCGCCCGCCAGCGCGCCGGCCAGCATGTAGCTGCCGACGCGGCCGGCGTTGTAGGCCAGGACGTGCGACAGCGCGTTCGTCGCCGCGCGCGCGATGGGAATGGTGGCGCGATCGGGCGCCGCCGCCTCCCGCGCCTTCCCGGCTCTCGCCCCCGTTGCCGCGCCCGTCTTTCCCGCCGTGCGAACCTGGCCCATCGCGCGTGGCGCGGTGGTTCTGGCGGCGCGGTTTGGCTGCGCCGTCGCGGCCAGCGCGCCGACGATGCCGCCGCACATGCCGACGCAGTGGATGCTGCCCGCCATGCCGACCACGAACACAGGCAACAACTGCAACGCTTTCATATCGGCCTCAGATCGTCTTGGAGTAGCGCAGCGGCTGCGGGGCGTTTTCGCGCGCCAGGCTCAGGTAGCGGTCGAACACCATGCAGATATTGCGAATCAGCAGACGCCCCTTCGGCGTCACCGTGATCCACTGCGGATCGATGGTCAGCAGCCCTTCCGCTTCGAACGGCTTCAACTGCGCCAATTCCGCCTCGAAGTAGCGCGCGAACTGGATCGGATGCGCCTGCTCCATCGACGAAATCGACAACTCGGTATTGCACATCAACTTCTGAATCACGATGCGGCGTATCAAGTCATCGTTCTCCAGCTTGATACCGCGCACGATCGGCAGCCTGCCGGCATCCAGCTGCGCGTAATAGCCGTCCAGCGACTTCTCGTTCTGGCTGTAGGTCGCGCCCACCGCGCTGATGGCCGAAACGCCGCAGGAAATCAATTCCGATTCCGCACGCGTCGAATAGCCCTGGAAGTTGCGCTGCAAACGTCCCTGGCGCTGCGCCACCGCCAGCTCGTCGTCCGGCTTGGCGAAATGGTCCATGCCGATATACACATAGCCCGCCGCGCACAGCCGGCCGATGCACAAGGCCAGCAACTCCAGCTTGACCGCCGGCGTCGGCAGATCGGCCTCGGCGATGCGGCGCTGCGGCTTGAACAGATGCGGCATGTGCGCATAGTTGTACAGCGCGATGCGGTCCGGATCGGCGGCGATCACCTGCTCCAGCGTGCGCGCCACGCTGGTCAGGCTCTGCTTCGGCAGGCCGTAGATCAGGTCGATGCTGATGGAGCGGTAGCCGGCGTCGCGCGCGGCGTCCATCACGAGGCGGGTTTGCGCCTCCGGCTGGATGCGGTTGACGGCCTTTTGCACCTCCGGATCGAAATCCTGCACGCCCAGGCTGATGCGATTGAAGCCCTGCACCCGCAGGCTGTGCACGCGCCCGGGGCTGACGGTGCGCGGATCGATCTCGATCGAATACTCGCCCTGCTGGTCCGGCGCGAAATCGAAATTGGCGCGCAGATGCTCCATCAGGTCGCCCATCTGGCGATCGCTGAGATAGGTCGGCGTGCCGCCGCCGAAGTGCAGCTGCTCGATCTGCCCCATGCCGTCGAACAGCCGGCCCTGCATGGCGATCTCCTGCTTCAGGTAGCCGAGATAGGTTGCGGCCTTGCCGTGGTCCTTGGTGACGATCTTGTTGCAGCCGCAGTAGTAGCAGATGGTGTCGCAGAACGGAATGTGGATGTACAGCGACAACGGCCGGCGACTGCGGCGCATGCGCAGGCCGGCCACCGCCTCCAGGAACTGGCCGTAGCCGAAATCGTTCTGGAAGCGGTCCGCAGTCGGGTACGAGGTGTAGCGTGGTCCCGACTGGCTGAGTTTGCCGATGATGGCGGCGTCGAATTCAACGGCGGGAAAGGCGGTGTTCATGATGTTCACGCGGCCAGTCGCTTCAATGGTGCTTGCGGTGCGCGCACGGCGCGCGAGGAGTGGCGGGCCGGGCCGAACTTGAACAGGCTGACCGCCTGCGTCAGGCCGCCCGCTTCGTTGGCCAGGCTGGCGGTGGCCGCCGCCGCCTCTTCGACCAGCGCGGCGTTCTGTTGCGTCACCTGGTCCATGTGGGCGATGGCCGAGTTGACCTGGTCGACGCCGATGCTTTGCTCGCGCGAGGCCACCGAGATCTCGTTCATGATCGCCGTCACCTGCTGCACCGAGGCCACCACCTGCTTCATGGTGGCGCCGGCGCGGTCGACCTGCACCATGCCGGCGCTGACCTTGCCGACCGAAACGTCGATCAGGTTCTTGATGTCCTTGGCGGCGGTGGCGCTGCGCTGGGCCAGGTTGCGCACCTCGCCGGCCACGACCGCGAAGCCGCGTCCCTGTTCGCCGGCCCGCGCCGCCTCGACGGCGGCGTTCAGCGCCAGGATGTTGGTCTGGAAGGCGATGCCTTCGATCAGGCCGATGATGTCGACGATCTTGCGCGACGAGCTGTTGATCTCGTCCATGGTGGCGATGACGTCGGCGACAATCTCTCCGCCCTGCACGGCGACGTCGGACGCGTTGCGCGCCAGCAGGTTGGCCTGCGCCGAGTTGTCGGCGTTTTGCTTGACGGTCGACGAGAATTCCTCGACGCTGGACGCGGTCTGCTCCAGGCTGGCGGCCTGCGCCTCGGTGCGGCCGGACAGGTCGGCGTTGCCGGCGGCGATCTGGCGCGTGGCCACCGCCATCGCTTCGACGTTGACCCGCACGTCGCGGATGGTGGCGATCAGGTTGCTGTTCATTTGCTGCAAGGCGCGCAGCAGCTGTCCGACCTCGTCGGTGGCCTCGGTGTCGAACGAACCGGACAGGTCGCCGGCGGCGATCGCGCGCGCGCCCTGCAAGGCGCGGTCCAGCGGTTGCAGCACCGACACGCGCAGCGTGTACCACAGGAAGACGTTGATCAGCAGGCCGGCGAAGGTGGCGCCGAAGATGGCGTAGTTGTGCGCGCCGTGGCCTTCCCACAGCGTGGCGGCGCAGACCGCGACCTGCAGCACGTTGACCACGCTGGTGGCGAGCCAGATGCGCATGCCCAGCGAAACGTGGCTCAGCCGCGACAGCAGCGTGCCGACGCCGGGACGGATCACCTGGCCGTTCTTGATGCGGATGCCGTGGCTGGCCTCGGTCCGCATGGCGCGGTAAGCGTGCTCCGCGTCGGCGATCTGTTGCCGGCTGGCCTTGACCCGCACCGACATATAGCCGGTGGTCTTGCCGTTGTCGCGGATCGGCGTGACGTTGGCGCGCACCCAGTAGTGGTCGCCGTTCTTGCAACGGTTCTTGACGATGCCGGTCCACGGCGTGCCGTCCTTGATCGAGGCCCACAGGTCGGCGAAGGCTTCGGACGGCATGTCCGGGTGGCGCACGATGTTTTGCGGCGCGCCCTTCAGTTCCTCCTCGGTGAAGCCGCTGATCTGCGTGAAGTACGGGTTGATGTAGGTGATGTTGCCGTTTAAATCCGTTTTCGAGACGATGGCCTGGTCGTCCAGCACTTCCACTTCGCGATTGGTGACGGGTTGATTGTTGCGCATGACGTAAGCTCCGGCTGTTTTTATTGCTGTATCGCAATAGATGCAGTCAGTTTACGTAGTCCTCCCCGCAAATTTATTGATGTAGATCAAAATTCTCCGGATTGGGTTCGGATAGTCGAAGCTCCCTCAATCGCCGACCGTCAGCGGCCGCAGCGAGCCGACCGCGTAGCCCTGGGCGTAGTCCAGGCCCAGCTCGCGCACCACTTCCAGCGTCGGTTCGTCCTCGACGTATTCGGCCACCACGCTGATGCCCATCACGTGGCCGACCTCGTTGATCGCCTTGACCATCGCCCGGTTGATCGCGTTGTGGGCGATGTCGCGGATGAACACGCCGTCGATCTTGAGGAAGTCCACCGGCAGCGCCTTCAGGTAGGCGAACGACGACAGGCCGCTGCCGAAATCGTCCAGCGAGAAGCGGCAGCCCAGCGCCTTCAGCCCGGCCATGAAGTCCTGCGCCTTGAGCAGGTTGGCGATCACGGCGGTCTCGGTGATCTCGAAGCAGATCTGCTCGGGCGCGATGTCGTGCTCGACGAATTGTTCGACGATGTAGTCGTGCAGGCCTTCGTCGCCCAGCGAGGTGCCGGACAGGTTGACCGAGTATTGCGCCGGCATGGGCTGGCGGTCGGCGATGTAGGCCTGTTCCTCGCTCAGGCTCTCGCGCACGCTGCGCACGTGGTGGCAGACGGCGCGGATCACCCAGCGGTCGATCGCGGTCATCATGTCGTAGCGCTCGGCGGCGGGGATGAAGGCGCCCGGCAGGATCAGGTCGCCCTTGGCCGGCTGAATTCGGATCAGCACCTCGTCGTGGACGTCGACGTGCGCGCCGAGGCCGACGATCGGTTGGGCGTACAGCCGGAAATAGTGGCGCTCGAAGGCTTCGTTCAGGCGCGACACCCACAGCATCTCGCCCTGGCGGCGCGCCAGCCGCAGGTCCGATTCCTGGTACACGTGGACCCGGTTGCGGCCGCGCTCCTTGGCCAGGTAGCAGGCCTGGTCGGCGGCGATCAGCAGCTCGGTCATCGACTTGCTGTTGTGGTTGATCTCGACCACGCCGATGCTGGCGCCCAGCTCGAAGGTGTGGTCGTCCCAGACGAAGCGGAAGTTCTTCACCGACTGGCGCAGGCCGTCGGCGATCAGCGCCGCCTGGTCCGGCGGACAGTGCGGCAGCAGCACGCCGAGCTCGTCGCCGCCGAGGCGGGCCAGGATGTCGCTGTCGCGCATCTGCGTCTGCAGCATCTTCGACAGCAGTTGCAGCAGCAGGTCGCCGGCGCTGTGGCCGCAGGTGTCGTTGACGATCTTGAACTGGTCCAGGTCCATGTACAGCAGCGCGTGGACGTGGTTGTCCTGCTTGGCGCTGTGTAGCGCGTTGGCGATCTGCACTTCGAATTCGCGTCGGTTGATCAGGCCGGTGAGAGTGTCGTGGCTGGCGTTCCACGACAGTTGCTTGGCCAGCTTGCGCTCGTGGCTGACGTCGCGGAACACCACCACCGCGCCCATCAGTTCGCCATCGTCGGCCCAGATCGGCGAGGCCGATTCCTCCACCGAGATGCGGCGGCCATCGCGCGTGACCAGCTGGTTTTGCGTCGACACGTCGATCGTCTGGTGCAGCCGCAGGCATTGCAGCGCCACGTGTTCCGAGGCCGCGCCGCTGGCCTCGTCGACCAGGTGCAGCGTGGTGCCGATGTCGATGCCGCGCGCGTCGTCGTTGCCCCAGCCGGTCAGCTGCTCGGCGATGCGGTTCAGGTAGTTGGTCTTGCCGTGTTCGTCGGTGGTGATCACGCCCTCGCCGATCGAACGCAGCGTGGCGGCGGCCATCTCGCGCACGCGCGCGCTGGAATGCTCCGCTTGCTTGCGCGCGGTGATGTCCCAGACGATGCCCAGCGTGCTGACCGGCTTGCCGTCCTCGTCGCTGAACACATGGGCCTTGGCCGCCAGCCAGTGCAGCGATTGGTCTTCCCAGACCACCCGGTACTCGACCTCGTAGCCGGTGCCGTCGTCGACCGCCTGCTGCATGGTGCTGAGCAGGGTGTCGCGGTCGTCCGGGAAGACGAATTGCAGGAAGGTGCTGAAGGGTTGGGCCCGGTCGCCGACCGACAGGCCGAGCAGACTGGCGCCCGGCCTGTCCCAGTTGACGGTGCTATCGATGACTTTGCCGTCGCTGAGCCTTGAGTCCCAGATCGACATGCGCGCCGCATCGAGCGCCATGAGTAAATGTCGCTGTATATGGTCCATATCCGCAGCTCCAACATCATTCCGTTAGAGCGATAGTATGAACCAAAGTTCCCTAATTTGTCGTCGATTCGGCCGTGGCGTGCTTGTCGCCCAGGTGTTTGACGGCGGCGAGGTCGCGCACATTCTTTTGTACCGCCACCGCGGCGAACAAACTGAGCACGAACGACATGGCGTAAAAGCCTTTTTCGCTCGGCGCCAGGGTGGCGTTGAACAGCCCCACGCTCAGCAGCAGGATGGCCAGCAGCAGCGACATCCAGCACAGGCCGAAGTACATGCCGCTGACCGGGATCGCCTCGGCGCGGTCGCGCACCGATTTCTGCAGCGACACGGCGGCGAACAGGCCGTACATCAGGACCGTGAAGTAATAGCCTTTTTCATTCAGCGGCATGGTGGCGTTCCACAGGCCGATCAGGTAGGTCGCGGCGCCGGCGCATAGCGCCAGCCAGGAGGCGCCGACGAAGGCGGCGGTGGGTCCGTTGGATAAGGGTTGTGCCATGTGGGCTCCTGTTGGTTAGGTGCATGCGGGAAACATGCGTCTGCGGATGTTATCAGATCATTCAGCTTGGTTTCTTGATCATTTTCAATAATTTTCCGCCCATCATCACCACCAGCAGCGCCAGCGCGCCGGCGATCACGCCGGCCACGGCGTCGAGCAGGCTCGGCGTGACGAACCCCAGCACCGGGCCGATGGCCGGCACGCCGCCCGCCGCTTCGGTGGCGTGGTGGATGATGTCGTGCGCGCCCGGCGTGCCGTGGGTCAGGATGCCGCCGCCGACCATGAACATGGCGGCCGTGCCGACCACCGACAGCAATTTCATCAGCTTGGGCGCCGCCGCCAGCAGCAGCCGGCCGAAGCCGCGCACCGCCGCGCCGCCGCGCTGGCTCAGGTAGAGGCCGGCGTCGTCCATCTTGACGATGCCGGCGACGATGCCGTACACGCCGACCGTCATCACCAGCGCGATGCCGATCACCACCGTGACCTGTTGCATGAACGCCGCGTCCGCCACCGTGCCGAGCGCGATGACGATGATTTCCGCCGACAGGATGAAGTCCGTGCGGATCGCGCCCTTGATCTTGTCCTTTTCCAGCGCCACCAGGTCGACCTCGGGATTGGCCAGCGCTTCGGTCAGCTCGCTCTTGTGCTGCTTGTCCTCGTCGCCGTGCAGGAAACCGTGGGCGATTTTCTCGAAGCCCTCGAAGCACAGGTACAGGCCGCCGACCATCAGCAGCGGCGTGATGGCCCACGGCGCGAAGGCGCTGATCGCCAGCGCGGCCGGCACCAGCACCGCCTTGTTCTTCAGCGATCCGACCGCCACCGCCCACACCACCGGCAGTTCGCGCTCGGCGCGCACGCCCGAGACTTGTTGCGCGTTCAGCGCCAGGTCGTCGCCGAGCACGCCGGCGGTCTTCTTGGCCGCCACCTTGCTCATGGCGGCGACGTCATCGAGAATGGACGCGATGTCGTCGATGAGGGCAAACAGGCTGGAACCGGCCATCAGCGGGTTCCTTCTCGGGTGGTGTGGGTCATGGCGGCTCCTTGGTTGATAAGCAATATTAACCCATGCCGGACGCGCCGCGATAACCATAGCGCCGGTACAATGTGGATTGCCGCGCAGCATGGTGCTGCCGCCGTTCGAATGGGATGAGTATGAGCTTCGCCACCTGGTTCACCTTTTTTGTCGCCGCCTGCATCATCGCCATTTCGCCCGGTTCCGGCGCGGTGCTGTCGATGTCGCACGGACTGTCGTATGGCGTGCGCCGCGCCAGCGCCACCATCCTGGGCCTGCAGACCGGCCTGCTGCTGATCTTTTTCATCGCCGGCGCGGGCGTCGGCTCGCTGCTGATGGCCTCGGAGCTGGCGTTCAACATCGTCAAGACGGTCGGCGCGCTGTATCTGATCTACCTGGGCTTGAGCCAGTGGCGCGCCAAGGTCAGCATCGGCCAGCAGGAATCGCAGGCGGACGTTGTGGTGCCGACCGTGAAAAAACGCTTTTTGACCGGTTTCCTGACCAATGCGACCAATCCCAAGGGGATTATCTTCATGGTGGCCGTGCTGCCGCAGTTTATTACCCAGGGCCATCCGCTGTTGCCGCAACTGCTGATCCTGGCCGCGACCATGTGCTGCATCGACCTGGTGGTGATGCATAGCTACGCCTTTTTGGCATCGTCGATGCAGCGCTTCTTCCGCGACGCCGGCGCCGTCAAGAAGCAGAACCGGGTGTTCGGCGGCCTGCTGATGGCGATCGGCGCGGCGCTGTTCTTCGTCAAGCGCGGCGCCGCAGCGACCTGAATTTGCAGATTTGTAACTCCGTGTAAGCCTTGTAGTCGGATGCGGACTTGCGGCGTTAAATCAAGATAACCAGAGGAGTGCCGCAATGAACCGCAAGATCATCCATTTTTGTCTGTTGGCCGCGTTGGCCGGCGCCAGCGCCTGGGCGCTGGCCGATCCGCCGGCCGTGGTGGGACGCATCTCCAGCGTCCAGGGCCAGGTCACGCTGGTCGGCGACGATGAGCCGGTGGCGGTGTCGCTGAACTGGCCGGTGACCGCCGACAATCACATCAACACCGCGACCGGCGGCCGCACCGAGTTCCGCGTCGGTTCGACGGCGGTGCGGGTCGACGGCGACTCCGACCTGGAAATCACCGGGATGGATGACGACCTGCTCAGGCTGCGCCTGAACTACGGCAGCGTCAGCATCCACATCCGCAGCCCCGAGTTGCTGCGCGACTTCGAACTGACCACGCCGCAGGCGCGCATCACCATGATCGAGCCGGGCGTGTTGCGGGTCGACGCCGACCGCGTCGCCGACACCAGCCAGATCAGCGTGCTGGCCGGCACCGCGCGGGTCGACGGCGCCGGTTCGTCGGTGACGGTGAACACCGGCCGCCATGTCGACGTCACCAGCGAGGACGTGCGCACCAACGTCGCCCGGCGCGATGGCTTCGACATCTGGGCCGAGGAGCGCGACCGCCAGGACCAGACCGCCACCGCTACCCGCTTCGTCTCCAGCGGCATGACCGGCTACGAGGAGCTGGACCGCAACGGCAGCTGGTCCGAGGACGCCGAATACGGCACGCTGTGGACGCCGCGCAACGTGGCCGCCGATTGGGCGCCGTATCGCGACGGCCGCTGGATCTGGCTGGCGCCGTGGGGCTGGACCTGGGTCGACAACGCGCCGTGGGGCTATGCGCCATCGCATTACGGCCGCTGGGTGATGGTCAACCGCCGCTGGGGCTGGGCGCCGGGTCGTCCGGCCGGGCGTCCGGTATGGGCGCCGGCGCTGGTCGGCTGGGTCGGCGGCGACGGCTTCGCGCATAATAATCATGGGCCGGGGCTGGGTTGGTTCCCGTTGTCGCCGCGCGAGCGTTTCGTGCCGGGCTACCGCGTGTCGTCCGACTATGAGCGGCGCATGACGTGGACCCACAACGGCAAGCCATTCACGCCGCGCGGAAACGACCGCGATGAGCGCCGCGACGGCTTGACCGTGTTGCCGCGCTCGCAGTTCGAGGGCCGCCGCTCGGTGCAGGTGAATCGAGGGCAGCCATTTATTCCGACGGGTAACCAGGTGCGCAATGTGGCGCCGGTGGCGCCGCCGCAGCCGTCCGCACCGGGGCGCGTGCTCGGCACCAATCGGGACCGGGATGGCGATGGCCGTCCGGATCGCTTCGAGCGCAATGATCGCAACGACCGCAACGACCGTCCGGGCCGGGTGATCACCGCGCCGTCGCAGCCGGTCACGGTGTCGGCGCAGCCGCCGGGCCGCCAGCAGCCGCTGACCACGCTGGCGCCGGGCCAGTTCGGCGGACGCGACGCGCCGGCGCAGACCATCAATCCGAACGATGTGCGGGTCGATGTGCGGCCGCGCTTCAATCCGCAGCAGAACCAGCCGACGGGGACGGCGCCGTCGTTGCAGGTGTCGCCGAACGGGCGGGATCGCGATCGCTTCGATCGCAATGATGACGACAACCGCCGCCGCCAGCGTCCGCAGCAGGAGCCGAGGCCGTTGCAGGCGCAGCCGCAGCCGATGCAGCAACCGCAGCAACTGCCGCAGCCGCAGCCGGTGATCCAGCCGCAGCAGCCCCGCCAGTTCACGGCGCCGACGCCGCAGCCGCAACCTGGGCGGCAGGTCGCCGCCCCGGCGCAGCCAGCACCCGCGCCGACGCCGGCCGCGCAGCCGGCCCCGCGCGAAAACCGCGACGCCGGGCAGCGCCGGGAGTCGGAGCGCCGTCACAACGGTGGCGACAGCAACCGCCGCGAGAACTTGCAATAAGCCGGTCCGGGAACTCGCACTTCGGGTCCCGGCTGAATTGGCTACAATAGAGTCCGGTGGCGCCGCGTTGGCGTCGCCGGTTTTTTTTGATTGGAATGAATATGCAAGCGATCCCGCCGTCAGAGTCCCTCATCGAGTACCCGAGCGACTTCCCGATCAAGGTGATGGGCCCGACTCATATCGACTTCGCCCCGACCATCGTGCTGGTGGTGCAAAAGCACGACAAGGATTTCCACGAAGGCAAGATGGAAGTGCGTCCTTCGGCCAAGGGCAACTACACCGGCCTGACCGTGACCGTGCGCGCCATCAGCCGCGAACAGCTTGACGCGCTGTACACCGAACTGTCCGACCATCCGATGGTCAAGATCGTCATGTAATCAAGCGGGCTGGCGCTGGAAGGCGGCGATTTCCGCCAACAGCCAGTCGCGGAACGCCCGCACCTGCGGCTTGCCGACCGACCCCGGCGGCGAGACGAAGAAATAATCGTCCGGGCACGGCGTGGTGATGTCGAACAGCCGCGTCAGCTGACCGGACGCGATCTCCTGCACCGCCACCAGATGGCGCACCAACGCCACCCCGTTGCCGTCCACGGCGGAACGGATCAGCAGCGACAAATCATCGAACAGCAAACCGCCGGCAGGCTCCGGCAGATCGACCCCGGCCGCGCGTAGCCACGGCGACCACGGCTCCACCGAGCGCAGCAGCGTATGTCTCCGTAAGTCCTCCGGTGAGGCGGGAAGCTGTCCACCGCGATAGTGCGGACTCACTACCGGATAGTAGACGTCCCCCATCAAGCGCTCCACCACCAGTCCCGGATAGTTGCCCCGGCCAAATCGGATGCCGACGTCGATACCGTCGCGCGCCAGATCCTGCAATTGCGCGCTCGATTGCAGCACCACCTCGATATCCGGGTACAGCTCGATAAACCGCCCCAAGCGCGGCGCCAGCCAGCGCGCCGCCACCGACGGCACCGACGACACCGTCAAGCGCTGGTTGATGCTGGCGGCCCGCATCGCATCGGCCGCGATGGCGATATCGGCGAAGGATTTGCCGAGAAATTGGGCAAACCGCAGCGCGTCGCTGGTGATCTTCACCTGCCGGCCGTTGCGCACGAACAACTGCCGGCCCAACTCCTCCTCCAGCGCCCTGACCTGATGGCTGATCGCGCCATGCGTCAGATGCAACTCTTCCGCCGCCCGCGAAAAGTTTTCGTGGCGGGCGGCCGCCTCGAAAGCGCGCAGGGCGGAAAAATTGGGCAGGCGTCGGCTGGCGCTCATGGGCTCGGCGAACTGTGGATAACTATGTGAATAAAATTAGCAAGGATCGCGAAAATATAACGTTATACAGGGACTTAGGCAAGGTTTACCATGTGAATAAATCTACACATAACGGAGCCGCCATGCCTTTTGAACTGTACGTCGACAGCCTTTTCACCAGCCCCTACGCGCTGTCGGCCTTTGTGGCGCTGACCGAAAAACGGCTGCCGTTCACCCTGAAGACGGTGGATCTGGAAGCCGGCGAGCAACGCGGCGACTATGCTGACCGCGCCCTGACCGCCAGGGTGCCGGCGCTGGTCGAAGGCGAATTTGTGCTGACCGAGTCGAGCGCGATCACGGAATTCCTGGAGGACAGCTTTCCGCCGCCGGAATACCTCGCGCTGTACCCGAAGGACAAGCGCCAGCGCGCCCAGGCGCGGCAGGTGCAAGCCTGGCTGCGCAGCGACCTGGCGCCGCTGCGCGTCGAGCGGGATACCGAGACGGTGTTCTTCGGCAAAGCCTGCGCTCCGCTGACGCCGGCCGCCCAGGCCGCCGCCGCCAAGCTGCTCCACGTCGCCGGCCAGCTGGTGCGCGGCCCCAACCTGTTCGGCGACTGGTGCCTGGCCGATGTCGACCTGGCGACGATGCTGCAACGCCTGATCGCCAACGGCGACCCGGTGCCGCAAGCGCTGAAGGACTACGCCGCCGGCCAATGGCGGCGGCCGTCGGTGCGGCAGTGGCTGGAGCGCCACCAGCCGGGCTGATTTATAATGGCGGCATGACGTCCCTAACCGAAGCCGCGCGCAGCACCGAGCCGGCCCTGATCCGCCACCTCGGCCGCGCCGAATACGACAGCACCTTCGCCGCGATGCGCGCCTTCACCGACGCCCGCACGCCCGACAGCCGCGACGAATTGTGGATCGTCGAGCATCCGCCGGTGTTCACGCTGGGCCTGGGCGCCGACCGTGGCCACCTGCTGGCGGGCGCGTCGGCGATCCCGGTGGTGCAGACCGACCGTGGCGGCGAAGTCACCTACCACGGCCCCGGCCAGGTGGTGATTTACCTGCTGATCGACCTGCGCCGCAACAAGCCGGGCGGCAAGCTGTACGCGCGCCAATTCGTCAATAAAATCGAGCAGGCGATCATCAATGTGTTAGCGGCGTATAATCTCGTCGGTGAGCGCGTCGACGGCGCGCCGGGCATCTATATGGCCGGCGGACCGAAGCAGGGCGCCAAGATCGCCGCGCTCGGCTTGAAAGTGCGCGGCAACGGCTGCACCTATCACGGGCTGTCGCTGAATGTGGCGATGGATCTGGCCCCGTTTTCCTGGATCAATCCATGCGGCTATGCCGGACTGGAAACAGTCGACATGCGCACCGTTGGCGCGCAGGCAATGCTGTCCGATGTACAACAGCAGCTGGCCGACGAACTGATCCGTATTCTGGCAACACACGAATAAACTAACCATGCCCGCGAGGGCACGCAGCCAACATGACTTCTGAAACCATCACCAGCGTTGCCCCGGCCTACAACCCGAGCGAAAAGCAAAAAGGCGCCAGCAAGACCTCGCGCATTCCGATCAAGATCGTGCCGATCGAGCAGGTCGAGCGCCTGAAAAAGCCGGACTGGATCCGCGTCAAGGCTGGTTCGCCGAACACGCGTTTCTACGAGATCAAGGAAATCCTGCGCGAGAACAAGCTGGTGACCGTGTGCGAAGAAGCGAGCTGCCCGAACATCGGCGAATGCTTCGGCAAGGGCACCGCGACCTTCATGATCATGGGCGACAAGTGCACCCGCCGCTGCCCGTTCTGCGACGTCGGCCACGGCCGGCCGGATCCGCTGGACAAGGACGAGCCGACCAATCTGTCGCACACCATCGCCAAGCTGCGCCTGAGCTACGTTGTGATCACCTCGGTGGACCGCGACGACCTGCGCGACGGCGGTGCGCAGCACTTCGTCGAGTGCATCCAGAACACCCGCGCGCTGTCGCCGAAGACGCAGATCGAAGTGCTGGTGCCGGACTTCCGCGGCCGCCTGGACAAAGCGCTGGCGATCTTCGCCGACGGCCTGCCGGACGTGATGAACCACAACCTGGAAACCGCGCCGCGCCTGTACAAGGAAGCGCGTCCGGGTTCGGACTACATGCACTCGTTGAAGCTGCTGAAGGATTTCAAGGCGCTGTATCCGAGCGTGAAGACCAAGTCCGGCATCATGGTCGGCCTGGGCGAGACCGACGAAGAGATCCTGCAAGTGATGCGCGACATGCGCGAGCACGACATCGACATGCTGACCATCGGCCAATACCTGGCGCCGTCGAACAGCCACCTGCCGGTGCGCCGCTACGTGCATCCGGACGTGTTCAAGATGTTCGAGGAAGAAGCTTACAAGATGGGCTTCAAGCATGCGGCGGTCGGCGCCATGGTGCGCAGCTCGTACCACGCGGACGAGCAAGCACATAACGTGCTGGCGGCAGGCTAATCAGAATCCCGGCTTCGAGCCGGGATTTTTCTTTCAAGCCTACGCCGCGATACGCTCAATCTTCGGGCGCTTGATTTTTCCAGCGTGATACAGGTCGTATTGCAGCTGCATGCCTGCCCACAATTCTGGGCTGGTGCCGAAGGCGGAGCCAAGGCGGTACGCCATGTCGGGAGAGATCCCGGAAGCGCCGTTCAAGATGCGCTGGAGTGTGGCGCGGTTAACACCAATGCGTGTAGCTACTTCCGTCACGGTCAGGTCTCCCAGATACTCTCTTAGTACCGCTCCGGGGTGCGGCGGATTGTGCATGCGCATGATATTGGAATTCCATAAATTTCAGTGGTAGTCGCGATAGTCGACAAGAACAACGTCAGTACCATCAAAGGTGAAAATCACTCGCCAATTTCCGTTGACGGTCATAGCCCAATGCCCTTTTAGATCACCTTTCAATTGGTGCAATGACCAAGATGCCACCAATAGATCTTCCGGCCTTGCCGCCCGATGCAGCGCCGCCAGTTGCAGTAGCAACCTGGGGGCGTGAGCAGCTTGAATACCTGCTTTGCTGCCGGTCTCGAAGAAACGTTGTAGCCCTTTGTGCCGGAAGCTCTTTATCATAATTATAGTATCTTGGATCGATACTCCATTCATTTGAAGTGAAGCGTCTACGGCTATTACCTCCACGACGCACACGATGTGCGCTGTCGTCAGCATGCATCACTCGAGTCCGGGCGAATTGTTGGCGAGCAAACTAAGCGCTTGTGGAGATTGCTGCTGGGCTGGAAATTGGCGCGGTGCGAAAACAAAAAATCCCCCACAAGCACTCGCGCCGGTGGGGGATTTGGAATGAAAACTTGGAGCTTAAGGTTGGGCTTTCAGCTCCACCTTGACCGGATGCCGCGCGCGCAGCGCGGCGTCGGCGACGTAGCTTTCCCATTGGGCTTTGCTGGTGATCTCGCCGGCGCGGCTCCAGGCGCCGCCGACGTAGTAGCGCAGCGGCTGGCCCGACGTCACCTTGGCCATCGCCAGCTCGTTGAACTCGTCGGCGCCGAATGCGCCGGAGCCCGGCACGATCACGGCGGTGCCGAAGGCGTCGTTGCTCTTCTGCTCGACCCACTGCGTCAGCGCCTTCGATTTCTCGTCGCGGTTGACGGCGATCTTGGCGTCCTGGTTCTTGTCCTCGGGCTTCTTGTTCAGGCCCACGGCCACCGTCAGCGACGCCGGGCCGCTGAAGGTGAAGGTGCTGTCCATCTGATCCAGGTAGTGCCCGGCGTCGACGGTGAAGCGCTTGACCTCGGACACTTTGGTGCCGGCCGCGTCCCAGTCGGTATAACGCAGCTCGAAGATGGCGCGGATCGGGCCGTTGGCGATCACGTTCCAGCCCGCATAGTTGGCGCCTGTGTACAACTTCCCATCTGTCCACACCCCGGTGCCGCCCGCGCCGCGCGATTTGCCGACGTTGTACATGTCCATGCCCTCACCCTCGTCGTGGTGATAGTGGTCGTGGCCCTTGTTGTACCAGCGGTCGACGATCGGATACGGCACGCGCTTGAACCACAAATCCAGGCCGCTGGTGACCAGCACTTCCTTGCCCACGCCCGCAGTGTCCGGCGCGGCCAGCGCCGGGCCGTAGGTGCGGTGGGCGATCTTGTCGTTCTCCCACGCGAAGTCGTCCAGCCGCTCCGGCACGTAGCGCGCGAACGCCTGCGTCGGGAACACCGGCGCCAGCGTCTCGATCTTCTCGACCGTGATGGTGGCCGACTTCTCGCCGGCGGCGAAACTGTGCTGGAAGATCAGGTCGCCGTAAGCGGCGCCGATGTTCTTCGGATCCTTGGCCTGCGGCGCGACATTGGTCACTTGGTGCGGAATCACGCGCCCGCTGCCATCCTTCACGGCGATCTTCTGCACCAGCGCGCCCGGCAGCGCCTTGTTCACCTCGGTCCACGGAATGGTGATGGTCTCCGATGGCCGCGCGCCCGGCAGGTCGTTGCTCAGCGTGACGGTCAGGTTGGCGGCGTAGGCTTGCGAGATCGCCAGCATGGCGAGCGCGGCCGGCATTAACTTGTAGTGCTTGGTCATGGTCATGCTCCCGTGCTTAGTGATGTTCGCGGTAATCGGTTTGCGCGCCGTCCTTCGGCTGGTAATGATAGGTGCGCACCTTGTACTCGACCTTGAAGGCCGGATTGCTGATCAGCTTGATGATCTCGGCGCCGGCCAGCAGCGTCGGGCCGTAGCCGTGCAGCGCGTGCGGGCTGGTCGGCCGGTTGTAGTAGTAGACCTGGTCGCCCGCCAGCGTGGTGCCGACGCAAGTGCCTTCGACCTGACCCTGTGCGTTGATGCGGGTCGACAGACCGGCCCAGCCGGCCTGCGCGACCGAACCGTAGGTGGTCGGCGAGACCCAGCCCTGGTTGACCGCGTGCGCGATGGTGTAGGTGAAGATGGCGCTGGCCGAGGTCTCCAGGTAGGAGTCGTTACGGTCGATCATCTGGTGCCACAGGCCGCTGCCCGATTGCAGTTCGGCGACACCCTTGAGCGAGGCGCGCAGTTGCGCCAGCACTTTCGGATAGCCGGGATGGTTCTTCGGCAGCACATCGAGCAGGTCGCTCATCGACAGCACCGCCCAGGCGTTGGCGCGCGCCCAGTAGAAGCGCGGGATGTCGGTGGCGTTGGCGTGCCAGCCGTGGGTGTAGATGCCCAGCTGCGGGTTGAACATGCGCTTGCTCATGGTGAGCACGTTGTTGACGGCGTCGTCGAAATATTTGCGCTGTCCGGTGCTGCGGCCCATCTCGGCCAGCGCCGGGATGCTCATGTACATGTCGTCGGCCCACAGCGACACCGCTTGCGGACGCTTGCGCGCCATGGTGCCGTCGGCCAGGCGGAATTGCTTATTGGCGACCCAGTCGCTGCAGGTGGCGATCATGCCGGACAGGTCGGGGCCGATCCTGGCCTGGCGGGCGCGCATCAGCGCGGCGCACATCGAGCCGCTGTCGTCGAGCGAGCGCGGGTCGAGGAAGCGGGCGAAGCTGTTGGCGCGTTCCAGGTGGAACTGGTCTTCCTGGGCGCGGAAGTAGGGCTGCGTCTCCTTGAAGAAGTTCAGGTGGCGCTCGGTCATGGCGGTGAAGCGCTTGTCGCCGGTGACTTCGGCCGCCTTGATCAGGCCGGCATGCACCACGCCCATTTCGTAGACCATGATGCCGAAGTCGCCATTGGCCGGTTCCATGATGGCGTCCGCCACCGGTTTGCTCAGATCGGTGATCGGCGCGCCGGTTTTCTTGCTGACGATGCGGGTCGGGGTGACGCTGTCCATGTAGCCGCGGATGCGGTTCAGCTGTTCGGTGATCTCCGCCGCCACCGGCATCTTGTATGGAACCGGATAGGTGCCCTCGCCGGCGTCGTCCTGGCTTTTGTTGTCTGGGTTGCGGTAGGGGCCTTGGGGCACCTGGGCGGCGGCGTTGCTGATGAGCAAGGCGCAGGCGGTCAGGCCGGCCAGCAAGTGGGGGATGGTCTTCATTTGTCTCCGTTGGCGCTTTTTTGTTGGGGGATGCTGCCTAAACTGGTCAGACCATTCTAAATTGGTCCGGCCAGATAAGCAAGGTGGACTAGCCACTTCAGATGCGCCCCAATTGTTCCGTCCCCCGAAACTGTTGACCGCCGGCCGCGTTCTGGCCGACTATCTCCAGTTGTTGACGTGATCTGGACAGGAGTGTTGATGACTGTGCGTATCGAGCCGTCGTGGAAGGCGCGCTTGCAGGGAGAGTTCGAGCAACCGTACTGGGAGGCGTTGACGGCTTTCGTGCGCGCGGAGTATGCGGCGAACCAGTGCTGCCCGGCCGGCAAGAACATCTTCCGCGCCTTCGACCTGACGCCGTTCGATGAGGTCAAGGTGGTCATCCTCGGCCAGGATCCGTATCACACGCCCGGCGCGGCGATGGGTTTCTGTTTCTCTGTGCCCGACGGCAACCGGCCGCAGCCCAGCCTGCAAAACATCTTCCAGGAACTGCACAACGACCTGGGCGTCGAGCGCCGCCAGACCGACCTCTCCGACTGGGCGCAACAGGGCGTGTTTTTGCTGAACAGTGTACTGACCGTGCGCGCCCGCGAGGCCGGCTCGCATGCCAATAAAGGTTGGGAAACCTTCACCGACAGCGCGATCCGCCATCTGTCCGAGCAGCGCGAGCGCGTCGTCTTCATCCTGTGGGGCAGCTATGCGATCGCCAAGAAGGCGCTGATCGATGGCCGCAAACATCTGGTGATCACCTCGCCGCACCCGTCGCCGTTTTCGGCGCACAAGGGCTTTTTCGGCAGCAAACCCTTCTCGCGCGCGAACGACTACTTGGCCGCGAACGCCCAGGCGCCCATCGTCTGGGCCTGAATGTCGAACGCGCGTTCGACGAACCACACCACCGCCACCAGCGCGATCAGCGCCGAGCCGCCCGTCAGCAGGCGGCGGTAGAACCACGTGTCGCGCAACCAGAACGCCAGCGGCAGGAAGGCCGCGACGATGCACAACTGGCCGATCTCGACGCCGAGGTTGAAGCCCAGCAGGCTGGCCAGCAGCGATCCCTTCGGCAGCCCGAGGTCGATCAGCACGCTGGCGAAGCCGAAGCCGTGGATCAGCCCGAACACAAACGCCGCCACCGGCCGCCGGCCGCGAAACAGCGGGTAGATATTGTTGACGGCGGCGAGGATCACCGAGGCGGCGATCGCCGATTCGACAAAACGCGACGGCAGCGAAATCAGCGACAGGCTGGCCAAGGTCAAGGTCAGCGAGTGCGCCAGCGTGAAGGCGGTCACCACCTTCAGCACGTCGATGAAGGCGCCGCGCAGATTGTTCGACGGCGCGGCCAGCAGCACCGCCGGCAGCAGCAGCGACAGCAGGAACAGGATATGGTCGTAGCCGATCCAGATGTGCCACACGCCGTCCTTGACGTAGTCGCGGAACTGCTTCCAGCGGTCCGGCGCCGTCAGCGACAGCGTTTGCCGCGCGTGTGCTGGATCGAAGATGGCGGTGGAAGTTACGCCGTCGCGCGTCAGCCGCAGCAAGCCCTTGTGCTGCGGATCGAGATCGGCGAACAGGCTGTAGTCGATAGTCAGCGCCGCCACCGGCGCCGGGCAGGCGACGCGGAAGCGCAGCACGCTGTAGGCGCCGTCGGTGTGGTCGTCGATCATCTGCTCGCCGGCGTCAATGCGGCAGACGCCCCGGTCGGAGGACAGGCTCAGGCGTCCCAGCGCATAGGCGGCGATCGCCACGTGGCGCTGGCGGATCTCGTCCCAGGTCAGCTTGCCGTCGCCGTCCTGATCGAGACCGATGGCGAAATCCAGATCGCGCAGCGCGATGTCCCATTGGCCGCTGATGGCGTTGCCCTTCACGTCCAGCGACAGGTAGCTGTCGCTGGGCTTGTGCGCCAGCGCAGACGGCACCGCGCCGCATAGCAGCGCGAGGAGTAAGAGCAAGCGTCGCATCATGTTCCTGTCTTCAGTCGGGCGATCAGCCGCGCGGCGGCGGCGTCCTCGGTGTGGTTGGCGGCGACCCAGTCCAGCACAGGTTTGGCGCCGTCGCGTGCTTGCAGCGCGGCTTCCAGATAGATGCGGATGTCGGCCGGCTCTTTTTGCACCGCCCAGTTTTTTTGCGCCAGCGTCAGCGCGGTGGCGGGATCGCGCCGCAGCTTCAGTTCAAAGCGGGCCTGCTCGCGCTGATGTACGGTGTCGCCGCGCTGCATGGCGGCGTCGAAGCGGGCGGCCAGCTCCTTGATGTCGGCCGCCAGCGCGCGCTGGTCGTTCGTCTGCTGCAACGCCAGCGCGCGGCGCAGCAGCAGCGCGTCGATGCGGGTCTGGTCGTTCAGCATCGCCAGCACTTCGCGCGGACGCTGCCGCTCCAGCAGGAAGTCGGCGTAGGCGCCGAGCAGGTAGCTGTCGCGCGGCGCCAGCGCCAATGCGCGCTTGTAGCGGGCTTCGGCGAGCACATGGTCGTCGCGGCGCTGCGCCATTTCGGCCAGCAGCGTCAGCGACCATAGCTGCATGTCGGCAGGTGCGTTGGCGCTGCGCTCCAGCGTCAGGTCCAATAGCTGTTCGCTCTTCAGGGCGCGGCCCGTGACCGTGCCGATGTTGGCGACGCAGGTGATGGTCGTCAGTTGCGTCGACAACCTGGAAAGACGCGCGCAGCTGGCGGTGGCGCTGCTGTAGTCGCCCTGCACCGTCTGCACCGTGGCTTGCGTCAGCCAGGCTTGCGCGTTGGTCGGATCGGCGGCGAGCACCGCCTTCAGGTCGTCCAGCGCGGGATTGAATTGGTGGGTGCTTTGCAGCAGCGTGGCGCGCAGCAGCCGCACTTGCGGCGGCGGCGACGCTTTGTTCCACCACGGCGTCAGCGCGGCCTGCGCGTAGCCCAGGTAGCGCGGATCGGTTTCGCTGCGCCCCAGCGCGATGTAGCGCTGCGCCAGCGTGGCCGCCAGCGCCAGGTCGTTGGGATCGGCGTCGAGCTGGCTGCGCAGGCGGCGCAGTTCCTGCTGTACCGGATCGCCGCGGCGCGGCAGCGTCTCGACCACTTGGGTGCCGCTGGAGGGAATATAGGGCGATGCCTGCGCCGCAGCGGCTGCGGCAAACAGTAATATCGTATAAATCGTTTTCATGATGGCCTCAAAACGACGAAAGGGGCGGACCTGGTGGTCCGCCCCGCGTGCTTACTTCAGCACTACCGGTTCCGTGTCATCCGGCTTGGTGGCGACGACGGTGTCGGTCGCCACCGGTTCGGTGGTGGTCTCCTTGCCGTCGCCGATGATGTTCATGACGGCGGTGAAGAAGGCGTCCACCATGCTGACCGGAGGCGTAGGCGTGGTCGGCGTGGTCGGCGTCGTGGTGTCGTCATGGTGATGGCTGCCGCCGCATCCCGCCAGCGTCAGCGCGGCTGCCAGCGCTGTCATGGTCAGGATGGTTTTCATGGCGCGCCCCTGCCGCCTTGCGCGGTCACGGTTTGCGGCGAGCCGGCGATCGGCGTCTTCAGGTAAGGGAAGCTGTTGTTGAAGAAGCTGTCGTCCAAATAGGCGCCGTCGGTGAAGTGCAGCGCGCCGGCCGGTGCGTCGGCCGGGACGCAGCCCAGGCTCAGCGTGCACAGCTTGCCCATCACCACGCGCAGCGCGATATCGACCACGTCGTCGCCGGGGCGACGGCCGTTCGGGAAGCCGGCGTTGTCGCCGCCGATCACGCCGAGCCGGTTCTGCGCGCCCATCGCCACCGCCGGAGTGGTGGTGTTCAAGCGCAGCATTTCGGAGGCGGTCACGGTGGTCGGCTGGTTCAGACCCTTGACGCCGGTCAGGAAGGCCGCCACCAGATCCGCGCGCGGGAAGTTGGTCGGCGCCTTGGCGCCGGCGCTGCCGTACAGGATTTCAATCAAGGCCGGCAAGGTCGGATTGGTGACATAGTCGGCGAACTGCGCATCGCCCGAAGGCTTGCTGGAGTTGAAGGTGTCCTTGTCCTTCAAGCCGATGACGACTTCGTTCACCAGCGGCGCGCCGAGACGCGAGACCTGGGTCCAGGCGCCGCCCTCTTTCGACGGCGAACTGCTGTTCGGCGTCGGATTCAGCAAACGGGCCTGGCGCACGCTGGCCGTGGTCCAGCCGCCGATCACCGGATCGGTGCCGGTGGAGGCGGTCAGGCACGACGCCGCCACTTCGACTTCGATCGAGGTCACGTTCTTCAGCGCCAGGTCATCCTTGGCCGCCTTCTCGGCGTTGGCCGCGAATTCGGTGGCCGGCGCCTTGATGTTGACCAGGTCGAAGGTTTCGCCCAGGTTGACCACGAACGGATCCTTGCGCTGGCCGACGAACATGCGCGCCGGCGTGCTGCAGCCGGGGATGTTGACGTTATAGACGTGGGCCGCGGCATACGCGGTGTAGTTCGGGATCGACTTGTTGCCGATATTGTCGAGCGGCTTGTCGAAAGTGGTGGACCCGTCGGCGGCGTTGGTGACCGAGGCCTTGGTGCCGGTGCGGCGGTCGCCGCGCACCACGCTGACGGTGTAGGTTTCACGCACGTTGGCGCCGGCCGCGTTGGCGCCGGCGATCGGACCGCCGTTGATCACCAGCGGGATCGAGACGGCTTTGCCGCCGACGGTCAGCTTGGTGTCCTTGTTGGTGTTACTGAAGCGGAACTGGAAGGTCAGGTCCTCCTTGGCGTCGCCGTTGTTGTCGATGTGGATCTCGTACAACGCGTTCGGGTCCATTTCGAAGTAGTTCGGCCCCGCGCCCGGATCCTGCAAGGGCACGTAGTCGGCGATCATGGTGACAAAATTGGCGCGGCCGGTTTCGTAACTGCGGAACATATAGAAATCGGTACCGTCGACCTTCGGACTTTGCGTCAGAAACGGCGCTTCACGGTGGCTGGAGGCCAGCGCCGCCGGCGCGAGCGCGCCGGCCAGGGTGCCCAGTACGGCTATGCTGAGCGCATGCTTCACTAAAGTTTGCATCTTGAATCTCCCCTTTATTGGTTGATCTTCCTGGAACTGCACGGAGATATACGGCGCACGCTTGAAACCGGATTCAAATTAAATAATATTAATTTTTAAAAATTTTTCGTCAACGTCAGCCGCAGCGTGCGCGGCTCGACCGGATGGAAATGGCGATCCTCGACCCCCTCAGCCGGCTCGCCCGGTAGCCGCGATGCGTAGTAGTAATCAATGTCGCTGGCGCGGCGGTTGAACAGGTTGAAACCGTCGAGCGTCACGCGGGTGCTGCGATCGATGCGATAGCCGATGCGGCCGTAGGCCAGCGTGGTCGACGCCGAGCGCACGCTGTTGTCCTCGATCAGCGGGCGCTGGCCGAAGTAGCGCAGCTCGAAGCCGCCGAACCAGCGGCCGATATCCTTGACCGTCATGCCGAACGAAGCCACCTTGTCCAATGCCTCGGGCACATGGTCGCCCACCGCGTCGTGTTCGCGGTAACGCGCGCGCGAGGCCGACAGGTCGAGATCGAACAGCAGCCACGGCGCGGCGATGTAGTGGTTGCTCCATTCGACGCCGCTGCGGCGGCTGGGCCGGCTGGCCTCGGTCTGGCCGCTGTCGCCGGCGTAGACCAGCTCCGAATCGATATCCAGTCGCCACAGCGACAGCGAGCTTTGCAGGCCGGGCAGCCATTCGCTGCGCACGCCCAGTTCGGCGCCGCGCGTGCCCACCAGCGGCGTGGCGCCAGCCGAGCCAGGGCCGGTGACGCCGCGCGCGTCGTTGCTGTGGAAGCCGCGCCCGTAGTTGACGAAGTATTCGGTCCTGGCCCACGGACCGAAGATCAGCGACAGCTTGGGCGACACCTTATGCGCGTCGGTTTTGTCGTCGTTGACGTCGAAACGGTAGGCGTCGTAGCGCAGGCCGACGATGCTGCGCAGGTCGGGCCGCCAGTAGCTGGTGTTTTCCCAGTACAGGCCGGCGCTGCCCTCGTTGACGCGGTCCTCGCGCACGGTGGCGAGGCGTTGCCGCTCGCGTGTCGCGTACAGGCCGATCGGTGAGATATGGTCGTAGCGGGTCTGCAGACCGAACTTGTTGCGCATGTCGAGGCCGGCGATGCGGCTCAGCCAGGTCTGGCTGGCGTTGAAGCCGGCCATGGTGCGCTTTTCCGCTTGCTGGAACTGGTCGCCGTTGACCGGATCGTTGAGCAGATAAGTGAAGTTGCTGAACAAATCCAGGCTGGAGCGCACGATATAGGCCGAGGCTTCGGTGATGCTATCGTCGGCGCGGCGGTGCATGGCCCACGACAGGCTGCTGCGCGAAGTGTCGCCGCCGTCGCTGGCGTCGATGCCGCCGTAGCGGCCGGTCAGGCCCTGCTCCACCGCGCGCAACGGCACCTGGTCGGTGGCGTTCCAGCGGTTGCGGTAGGCCATCGCGGTGACGCTGTAGCCCTGTTGCGCGTCGCCGCTGCTGTAGCGCAGCGTGCCGCTGTACTTGCGCACCCGTTCCGGCGTATCCCACGGGCCGTTGTTGCGGCTGACCTCCAGCCCGTACAACAGCGTGCCGCCGGCGGCCGCGACCGAATCTGCCACCACGCCGCGCTGGTAGCCGTAGCCGCCCAGGGTCAGGCTGGCCGTGCCCTGCGCCAGGTTGTCGCCCAGGCGGATGTGGGCCGCTCCGGCCGAGGAGAAATCGCCCTCGTCGGCGAAGTAACTGCCTTTTTTATAGTCGATGCGCTGCACCAGCTCTGGAATCAGGAAGTTCAGGTCGGAATAGCCCTGGCCGTGGGCGTTGGTGCGCATATTCACCGGCATGGCATCGACGTAGGTGGCGAAGTCGGTGCCGTGGTCCAGGTTGAAGCCGCGCAGGAAGTATTGGTTGGCCTTGCCGTCGCCGCTGTGCTGGGTGACGATCATGCCGGGCACGAATTCGAGCAGCTCGCCGGTGCGCAGCGCCGGGCGGTTGGCGATCAGGTCCGCCATCACCGTGCCCTGGCTGGCGGCGTCCGAGGTGCCGACCGCGTTGTCGTAATGGCCGGCGACGACCACGCTGGCCACCACCGTGGTGTCGTCGGTGGCGCGCGCCGCTTCGCTGGCGAGCAGCGCCATCAGCGCCGCCGTGAAATGCATGGTGTTCATCCCGTCTCCACTGTTGTTGTCTTGTGAAGCTTGTACGGGACATCATCGTTGGCGGATTCAAACTGTGGTATTTTTCTTATCTCCTCATTATTCGAAGGCGCGCAGTGACCGACCACACTCTCGATCCCCAGCAGCTACGCATATGGCTGCAAGGTGCCGCAAACCGCGACGCCGTGGCATTTCGTTCCCTCTACGATGCTACTTCGGCGAAACTGTTTGGCTTCGCGCTGCGTATATTGATCAAGCGCGAACTGGCCGAAGAGGTGATGCAGGAAAGTTTCGTCGCGATCTGGAACAACGCCGGCACATATCAAAGCCATTTGGCCGCACCGATGACGTGGATGACCACCATCGTGCGCAACAAGGCTTTCGATCTCTTGCGCCGCAGCGATGTGAATGCCGAAATCGACGGCGAGCAGTTTGATAGTGAGGTGATCAATGCGTTGCAAGATCCTGGCAAGACGCCCATCGAGGCCTTGCAAATGAGTAGCGACGCGAAAGCCCTGGCGTATTGCATGTCGGCGCTGGAAGGCCTGCACCGGCAGGTGATCGGCCTGGCGTTCTTCCACGACCTGTCGCACAGCGAAGTGGCGGCGCAGATGGCGCTGCCGATCGGCACGGTCAAGACCTGGATCCGGCGCAGCCTGGAACGGCTGAAGACCTGCCTGGCGAAGGGAGAGCGCGCATGAACATCCGCGACAACGCTCCGCTGCGCGAAAAGCTGGCCGCCGAATACGTGCTGGGCACCTTGAAGGGCGGCGCGCGCCGCCGCTTCGAGGGCTATCTGCACAACGACGCGGCGCTGCGCCGCACCACCGTCGAATGGCAGGACCGGCTGACGCCGCTGGCCGAATTCGCCACCGCGCAGCATCCGCGCAAGCAGGTCTGGGCCGGCATCGAGCGCCGCCTCAACCTGCCGCGCATCTACCCTGCCTGGCAGTTCTGGCGCAACGAATCGGTCGACTTCTGGCGTTCGCTGGGCGTGGTGTCGACCGCTGTCGCGGCCCTGCTGGTGGTGGTGATCGCCACCCGTACGCTGGAGGCGCCGCAGCTCGACTACGTCGCCACGCTGGTCGACGAGAAGGCGCAGACCGCGCTGGTGCTGACCGGCGACAGCAGCCGCAAGACGATGACGGTGCGCGCGGTCGGCGCGGCGCCGGTGGCGGGCGACAAGTCGCTGGAACTGTGGGCGGTGCCGAAGCAGGGCAATCCGCGTTCGCTGGGCCTGTTGTCGGATCGCGGCGAGGTCAAGCTGGCGCTGACGGCCGCCGCCATCGGCGACGATGTGGCGGTGCTGGCGGTGACGCTGGAACCGAAGGGCGGCTCGCCGAATCCGAACGGCCCCACCGGTCCGATCCTGTACAAAGGCAATTGGGTCCGCGTAATGTAGTGTGAAAATTGCTATCATCGCGGATGTCGGGCACTGCCCTCATCCGCGAAAGAGCATACATGGACGCCAGCAAATTCACGCCGGAATATTTCAACGAATTCGGCAAGGGCACCTTGCCGGACCATCTGGGCATCGTCATCACTTCCGTCAAGGAAGGCGAGGTGGTGGCGGAGTTCGCCGTCACCGGCAACCACCTGGCGCCGAACGGCTTCCTGCACGCCGGTAGCGTGGTGACGCTGGCCGACACCGCCTGCGGCTACGCCTGCTTCTCGCACCTGCCGGACGGCGCGCAGAACTTCACCACTATCGAATTGAAATCGAATCACCTCGGCACCGCGCGCGAAGGCGTGGTGGTGGCGACCGCCAAAGTCGTGCATCTGGGCCGCACCACGCAGGTGTGGGATGCGACCGTGACCAACAAAGCCACTGGCAAAACAATAGCGTTGTTCAGATGCACCCAAATGATTTTATTTCCCAAGTAAAATACCGGCTCTTTACCCCGATCTGATAAATTGCTGGAAAGCCGCGCCCCCGCTGAATCTCTTTATCTCTTTTGCATTCAAGGACTGATATGAAAAAATTCATCAAGCTGGTTGGTTGCGGCCTGATATTCGCGTCGTCGCTGGCGATGGCGCAAACCCCTTACACCGACGACTCCACTTACCAGGGCCTGGGCGGCAAGGAAGGCATCAAGAAGATCGTCGATACCTTCGTGCCGATGCTGCTGGCCGATCCGCGCATCAAGGACAGCTTCGCCGACTTCGACATGGTGCAGCTGAACGTGCGCCTGCAGGAACAGTTCTGCGAATTCGCCGGCGGCCCGTGCAAGTACAGCGGCAAGTACCGCGACAAGACGATGGACGGCGTCGGCACCGTGCGCGACATGGCCACCGTGCACCAGGACCTGAAGATCACCAACGCCATGTTCAATGCCCTGACCGAGGATTTGCAGATCGCGATGGAACAGCACAACGTGCCCAACAGCGTAGCGAACAAGCTGGTCGCCAAGCTGGCGCCGATGCAGCGCGCTATCGTGACCAAATAATCCCGTCAGGAGCAGAACAATGAAAAAAATCATCACTGCCTCACTGGCGGTTTCGGCTGTACTCGCGTGCGGCGCGGCCGCCGCGCAAGGCAAACCCGATATGGGCAAATTCCTCGCCACCGGCGGCGTCAGCCAGGTCGAAGGCGCGGGCGGCGGCGGCATCACGCCATGGGCGCTGATCACCGGCTACGGCACCCGCGACAGCTGGGGCGGCAACGCGCACTACACCTACATCGACACCCAGGATTACAAGCTGGGCAGCTACGGCGTCGCGGTCGGTATCGCGGACCGGCTGGAGCTGTCGCTGGCGAACCAGGAATTCAAGGGCAGCTTGGCGCCGTTGGACAAGCTCAACATCAAGCAGGACATCGTCGGCTTGAAGCTGAAGCTGGCCGGCGACGCCGTCTACGAACAGGACAGCCTGATGCCGCAGGTCGCGGTCGGCATCATGTACAAGAAGAACAAGGGCATCGGCGGCCTGGGCGCGCTGGGCGTGACCAACGTCAAGCAGCTCGGCGCCAAGGACGATTCAGGCTACGACTACTACGTGGCGGCCACCAAGATCCTGTTCGAGCAAAGCCTGCTGCTGAACGGCACGCTGCGCGCGACCCGCGCCAACCAGATGGGGTTGCTCGGTTTCGGCGGCGACCAGAACGACAGCACCCGCGTGATGCCGGAAGTGTCGGTGGCCTACCTGGTCAACCGCAAGCTGGCGTTCGGCGCGGAGTATCGCCGCAAGCCGCACAACCTCGGCGTCGACGACGAGAAGGCGTATTACGATGCCTTCGTGGCCTGGTTCCCGACCAAGCACTTCTCGATCACGGCGGCCTACGCCAACCTGGGCGATATCACCATCTTCAATCCGAAGAAACAGCGCGGCCTGTACCTGTCGGCGCAAGCCGGTTTCTGATCAGTAGGATTTGTACGGCAGGAATTTGCCGCTCAGGACCACCTGCACGCGGTCGCCCTTCGGGTCGGCCTCGCGCTGGATGTCCATCGAGAAATCGATGGCGCTCATGATGCCGTCGCCGAATTCCTCGTGGATCAATTCCTTGATGGTGGTGCCGTAGACGCTGACGATCTCGTACCAGCGGTAGATCAGCGGATCGGTCGGCACCGCGCTCTCCAGCGAACCCTTGTACGGTACGATCTGCAGCCAGGCGGTTTCCTCGTCGGTCAGGCCGAACAGCGCCTGCACCTTGTCGGCCTGGGCGCGGTTCAGCGTCATCTGGCCGAGCAGCGCGGCGGTCGTCCATTCCTTGCTTTGTCCGACCTCGGCCGCGATATCGGTCCAGCGCATGTGCTGCGCGACTTTGACGGAGATGATTTTCTGCGTGACTTGTTGACGGTCCATGATGCTTTCCTTTACGTGGGGGTGAGTTGTCTGGAGCGATGGACCAGGAAGTCCATCAGGTGATTGCGCAACGGGTAGAACTGCGGATCGTGATGCATGCCGGCGCGGCTGCGGTGCTTCGGCAGCGGATTGACGACGGCTTCGGCGATGCGCGCGCGCGGGCCGTTGGACATCAGCAGGATCTTGTCGGCCAACAGGATCGCCTCGTCGACGTCGTGGGTGATCATGAACACGGTCTGGCGGGTGGCGGCGCAGATCTTCAGCAGTTCGTCCTGGATCACGCCGCGCGTCAGCGCATCGAGCGCGCCGAAGGGTTCGTCCAGCAGCAGCATCTTCGGCTCGATCGAAAACGCGCGGGCGATGCCGACCCGCTGCTTCATGCCGCCCGATAGCTCGGACGGTTTCTTGTGTTCGGAGCCTGACAGGCCGACCATCTCGATGAAGCGCCAGGCGTGCGCTACCACCTGCTGGCGCGTCCAGTCGCGGTGGCGCGACTTGACGGCGAAGGCGACGTTGTCCAGCACCGACAGCCACGGCATCAGCGCATGGCCCTGGAACACCACGCCGCGATCCAGACTGGGGCCGGCGATCTCGCGGTTGGCCATGAAGGCGACGCCCTCGCTCGCTGTCTCCAATCCGGCCAGCACGTTGAGGATGGTCGACTTGCCGCAGCCGGAGTGGCCGATGATGCAGACGAATTCGCCTTGCGCGATGTCGAAGGAGACGTTCTCGAACACCGGCGGCGCCGCCGGCAGGTAGCGTTTGCCGAGGCTTTCGACGCGCAGGAAGGAAGGGTTATTCGACATAGGTCACCATCGCTTGCAGGCGGCCCAGCAGCAGGTCCAGCAGCATGCCGACCAGGCCGATCAACAGAATCGCGAACAACACGCTGGTCAGCGACAGGTTGTTCCATTCGTTCCAGACGAAGTAGCCGATGCCGGTGCCGCCGACCAGCATCTCGGCCGCGACGATGACCAGCCAGGCGATGCCCATCGAGATGCGCATGCCGGTCAATATCGTCGGCGCGGCGGCCGGCAGGATCACCAGCAGCGCGGTGCGCAGCGGACCGACCTCCAGCGTGCGGGCGACGTTGCGCCAGTCGCGCCGCACCGAGGCGACGCCGAAGGCGGTGTTCATCAGCATCGGCCACAGCGCGCAGATGAAGATGACGAACATGCCCGACAGCGAGGAATCCTTGATCGTGTACAGCGCCAGCGGCATCCACGCCAGCGGCGAGATCGGCTTGAGGATCTGCACGTAGGGATTCAACGCGCGCTGCATCAGCGGCGACATGCCAAGCAGGAAGCCGACCGGAATCGCCACCAGCGCGGCGGCGACAAAGCCGACGCCGACCCGCGCCAGCGAGTAGCCCAGCTGGATGCCGATGCCCTTGTCGTTGGGGCCGTTGTCGTAGAACGGATGCGCCAGATGGCCGGCCGCCGCGTGCGCGAACTCGGCCGGCGTCGGGAAGCCGCCGCCGGTCTTGGGCGCGGCGCTGCTCTTGCCCATCAGCGCGGCATATTCGTCGTCCTGCGCGCTCGCGGCCGGTGTTGGCCTCAGCGTCGCCAGGTGCCAGCCGAGCACCAGCACCAGCAGCAACAGCAGCGAGACCAGCGCGGCGCGCAGGCCCAGTCCGGCGCCCCTCATCGGCTGCTCCGCTTGATGGCGAAGCTGTCGGCGTAGGCGGCGGCCTTGGACGGATCGAAGGCCTTGCCCATCACGCTGATCGGCTTGTTGACGCCGGCCGGCACGGTCTGGCCAAGTTCCTTCATATGCTTCTTGGCGTCGGTCAGCAGGAACACTTTTTCGGTGATGGCCTGGTAGTCGACGTCGTCCTTGATGTAGCCCCAGCGCTTCATCTGCGTCAGGATCCACACGCCCATCGATTGCCACGGCACCGGATCGAAATCGGCGCGGCCCGGCACGTTGCGCACGTTGCCCAGGCCGTCGGCGAATTTGCCGGTCAACACCTGTTGCACCACCGTCTCCGGCTGGTTCAGGTAGGCCGCTGGCGAGATCACTTTGGCCACCAGCGCGCGGTTGGCCGGGTCGCGCGCCATGGCGGCGGCGGTCAGCACGGCGCGGAACAGCGCGGCGAAAGTATTCGGGTTCTGCTTGACGAACTCGTCCGGCGCGCCAAAGGCGCAGCATGGGTGGCCGTCCCAGATTTCCTTGGACAGGATGTGGATGAAGCCAACTTCATCGTAGACCGCGCGCTGGTTGAATGGGTCCGGGCCGAGGAAGCCGTCGATATTGCCGGCGCGCAGATTGGCCACCATTTCCGGCGGCGGCGTGACGCGCAGCTGGACGTCGCGGTCGGGGTCGAGGCCGTGCTCGGCCAGGTAGTAGCGCAGCAGGAAGTTGTGCATCGAGTATTCGAACGGGATCGCCAGCTTGAAGCCCTTCCACTGCTTCGGATCGCGTTTGTCCTTGTGCTTGACGTGCAGGGTGATGGCCTGGCCGTTGATGTTCTGGATGGTGGCGACGCGCATCGGCAGCGGGTTGGCGCCCAGTCCCATCGACATCGCCAGCGGCATCGGCGACAGGAAGTGCGAGGCGTCGTGTTCCTTGTTGACGATCTTGTCGCGGATCAGCGCCCAGCCGGCGGTTTTGTTCAGCGTGACGTTCAGGCCCTGCTTGCGGTAGAAGCCGAGCGGGTCGGCCATGATCAGCGGCGCGGCGCAGGTGATGGCGATGAAGCCGATCTTCAGGTCGGTCTTTTCCAGTGCGCCGTTTGCACCAGTTCGTTCCTGCGCCATCGCTTGCAGCGCACCCAAAGGGAGCACGCTGGCGATCGCGGCGCGCGCGGTGTTGGCGCCGACGGCGCGCAGGAAGTCGCGCCGCACGCTGGCTTGCGGGAACATGGCGCGCAGCAGCGACTCTTCGATGACGTCGTTGCTGAGCTCCTCCACGCCCGGGGTGATGGCTGTTTCTGCGGCGGCGTGTTCGGCGGCGCTGGCGTGGTGGCCGCAACTACAGGCAACGGCGGGACGGTCGGCATCATACGGACGGAAGATCGACATGGACGGCTCCTCAGGTGGAAATGTCCTGAGTGCACGCAAGCGGCGCGCCACGGTGCTTTTGGCTGTAGTGCTGGCCCTACAAACGGCGGCTTACAGTTGGATCAGCTGGTGTTGCACCGCGTACAGCGCGATGCCGACGTCGTTGTGGGCGCCGGTTTTTTCCAGGATGCGGGCGCGGTAGGTGCTGACGGTGTTCGGGCTGATGGCGAGGTCGCGCGCGATTTCGCCGACGCTCCTGCCGGCGGCGATGGCTTCGAACACCTGGTATTCGCGTTGCGACAGGGTTTCGTGCGCGAGCTTGCCGGCGTGGCGGCCGACGTCGGCGGCCATCGCCTCGGCCATGCCGGGGCTGACGTACATGCCGCCGGCGGCCACCTTGCGGATCGCCAGCAGCAGCAGGTCGGCGTCGGCGCTCTTGTTCAGGTAGGCCGAGGCGCCGAGGCGGTAGCAGCGCATCGCGTATTGTTTTTCAGGGTAGGTCGAGAGCATCAGTACCGGCAGGCGTGGGGTGCGCTGTTTCAGCAGGCGCAGCACTTCAAGGCCGTCTTGCACCGGCAGGGCGATGTCGAGCAGCACCATGTCGATCGCCTGGATGCCGGCTTGGCGCAGCGCTTCCGGGCCGTCGGCGCATTCGCCGGCCACTTCGATGTCGCCGGCGTCGGCCAGGATTTGCTTCAGGCCTTCGCGCACCACGCGGTGGTCGTCGCACAGCAGGACGCGGATCATGCGCCCGCTCCCCGCAGCGGGATGCTGAGGCGAACCCGCGTGCCGTGGCCGCCGCCCTCGCCGCCACCCACGCCGCCGCCCTCGCCGCCACCCACGCCGCCGCCCTTGCCGCCACCCACGTCGCCCACACCGCCACCGCCCACGACGACGCCGCCCACGCCGCCGCCGCCGCCCACGCCGCCGCCGCCGCCCATGCCGCGCCCACTGACCGCGCCGCCGTGATTGCCGTCGATGCGCAGCGTGCCGCCGAAGTGCAGCGCGCGTTCGCGCATGCCCATCACGCCGTAGGAGCTCTTGTGGTCGAGCGCGGCGGGCTGAGCGCCGACGCCGTTGTCCGCCACCTCCATCTGCAACTCGTGCGCCAGCAGCCTGATGCGGATCCGCACCGCGCTGGCACCGGAGTGGCGCGCCACATTGCTCAACATTTCCTGAAAGATGCGGAACACCGCCGTGGCCAATCCCGCCTCCGGCACCGGCGCATCCGGCGCCGCCTCGATATCGGCATCGCAGACGATCTCGGTGGCGTCGGCGAACTCCTGCAACTGCCACTCCAGCGCCGCGATCAAACCCTGATGGTCCAGAATGCTGGGCCGCAGATCGGTGATGATGCGCCCCACCTCCTCGACCGCCGTCTCGATCAGCCGATTCATGGTGCGGCACTTGTCCACCACCGGCTCGCGGTCGGTGACGCGGCGCGCGATCCAGTTGACATCGAACTTGAGCGCCACCAGCAGACTGCCCAACTCATCATGCACCTCGCGCGCGATGCGCTTGCGTTCCTCCTCGCGCACCGCGTCGGTGTGGGCCGACAGCTGGCGCAATTGCACCAGCGCCTGCGACAGCTCGGCGGTGCGCTGCTCGACCCGCAGTTCCAGCTCCTGGCGCGCGCGTTGCAGCGCGTCCTCGGTCTGGCGGCGTTGCGAGATATCGTTGAAGGTGATGACGGCGCCGCGCACCTCACCCTGATCCAGCACCGGATGCGACGAGTATTCGGCGGCGAAATAGCTGCCGTCGGCGCGCCAGAACACTTCCTGATCGTTGCGGCAAGGGTGTCCGGTGCGAAACGCCAGGAAGATCGGACACAGCGCTTCCGGATAATGGCAGCCGTCCTGATGCGAGTGATGTATCAGCTCGTGCATGTTCTTGCCGAGCACCGCGTCGGCGGCATGGCCGAGAATCTCGGCGCCGGCGCGATTGATGAAGGTGCAGCAGCCATCCAGGTCGATGCCGAACATGCCATCGCCGGTCGATTCCAGCAGCAGGGTCAGCTTGTCATGCCACAGGGCCGGATGCGTCTGCGCCATGGCCTGCATCGGGATTACCCGCGCAGCGATTCGGCCAGCAGTTTATGCAGCGCCGGGAAGTCCGGTTCGCCCAGATAGCGCTTGAGGATCTTGCCATCCTTGCCGATGACGAAGGTGGTCGGCGTCATCGCCACGTTGCCGTAGGCCTTGGCGGCCGAACCGTCGGTGTCCAGCGCCACCTTGAACGGCAGCTGGCGCGTCTCGGCATAATTGAGAACGTAGTTCGGCGGATCGTAGCTCATCGCCACGGCGACGAACTCCAGGCCATCGGCCTTGAACTTGTTGTAGGTGTCGACCATCTTCGGCATCTCGGCCACGCAGGTGGTGCACGAGGTGGCCCAGAAATTCACCATCACCACCTTGCCACGCAGGCTTTCCGGCGCGATCTTGTCGCCCTTGATGCTGAGGAAGGTGACCGCCGGCGCGGTTTCGCGCTTGCTCAGGGCGACGTAGCCACCCAGACCGATGGCGGCGATCACCACGGCGGCGAGCACCGGCTTGATCCAGGCGCGGGAAGAGGTCGAGGTTTCTTGCATGATTATTTTTCAGGCGGCGAATGGGGTGAAGTCATTATAGACCGGTATCCCCATCCGCGCCCGGGGCAGGCTTATTGACTGGCCTGCTTGGGCTGATACGACTTCCATTCCTCGTCGGTGATGTACTCGAACACCTTGACGACCTTGGTCACGCCGCTGACGCCGCGCGCCACGTCGGCGCCGATCTGGCCTTCGCGCTGGGTCACGCGGCCCTGCAGGTAGACCACGCCGCGCTCGGTGACCACCTGGTATGAGTTGGCCGAGATATCCTTGGTGTCGACCAGGCTGGCCTTGACCTTGGTGGTGATCAGCGTATCGCTGGAACGCGAGGTGTAGCTGGCCAGGCCGGCCACTTCCAGTTCGTTGGTGACCGACAGCACGCCCTCGACCGCGCGCACTTCGCGCTCGGCGGTGGCTTTCGCCGCTTCGTCCGGCACTTCGCCGGTCAGCAGCACGCGGCGGTTGAAACTGTTGATGTTGATGTGACCCGCGTCGCCGACGGTGTTGTTGAGGCGCAGACGGCTCTTCACCTGGATCGACTGGTCTTCCGTCTGCGCGCCGAAGGTGCGGCGGTCCGACGCGGCCAGCGTACCGGAAATGGCGCCGCCCGCGACCAGCGCGACGCAGCCCGACAGCGACGCCAGCAGCGCGCCACAGAGCACGCTCAGGACCAGCGGACGTTGTACTTGTTTCCAGATAGCGCCGGGATTACTCATTCACATCTCCTCCGAATAGCGCGACGTCGATGCCGTCGCAAATGCAATGTATGGTGACCAGATGGACTTCCTGGATGCGGGCGGTGCGGTCGGCAGGTACACAGATATGGACGTCGGCGTCGGTCAGCATCTTGCCGATGGCGCCGCCACCCTTGCCGGTCATCGCCACGACGCGCATTTCGCGCTCCAGCGCCGCTTCGATCGCCGCCATCACGTTGGCCGAGTTGCCCGAGGTCGAGAACGCCAGCAGGATGTCGCCTTCCTGGCCGAACGCCTGCACCTGTTTCGAGAAGATCTCGCGGTAGCTGTAGTCGTTGGCCACCGCCGTCAGGATCGAGGTATCGGTGGTCAGCGCCATCGCCGGCAGCGGGAAACGCTCGCGCTCGAAACGGCCGACCAGCTCGGCCGCGAAGTGCTGCGCGTCGGCGGCCGAACCGCCGTTGCCGCACACCAGAATCTTGTTGCCGTTGGACAGGGCCGCGAACATCAGCTCGATCGCCGCCGCGATATGCGGGGCGAGGACGGTGGCGGATTGGATTTTGAGTTCGGCACTTTCGTGGAAGTGCGAGAGGATGCGTTGATTATTCATAGTGTGCTGATTATAGTGCAGTCGCTTGGTGCACCGAACAAGCTCTGTTAAAAATGCTTACATTTCAAGCATATTTTGTATCCATGACAATCTTTCTCCGTCGATGGCGACCAGATCGAAGCGGCATGGCGGCAGGTTTTTATAGCGTAGCAGATACAACTGGGCGGCGCGCAGCAGGCGTTGCTGCTTGGCCGGCGTGACGCTGAACACCGCGCCGCCGAATTTGTCGCCGGCGCGGCGTCGCACTTCGACAAAGACCAAAAACGCGCCGTCGCGCATCACCAGGTCGATTTCCCCCGCCTTGCAGAGGAAATTGCGTTCCACCAGCGTCAGGCCGTGCGCCTCCAGGTGGGCCAGCGCCCGGTCCTCGCCGATGCGGCCCAGCTGCTGTTGCCTGGTCTGCGGCATGGCGGCCTCATGCGGAGTTACGGCGCGACCGCCTGCGGCACGCCGTTCTTGTAGATCGCGGCCGGCTCGATGCGCTCGAAACTGGACGGACCCCGGCCGAAATCGATGGTCAGCTTGCCGGTCACGCCGTCCAGGTGGAAGCGGCCGGATGGATGGCGGCCGATCTCGCGCGCCACGCGGTAGGCGTCGATGCCCAGCGCGTACAGGCGTTCCATGTCGGCGCTGCCCGCCTGCAAAGGCTGCGGGTAGACCATCACCGCAGGATGGTCGCGCTGGACTTTCCACGGCAGGTCCAGCAGGCGCACGCCGTCCAGGTCCTGCGACGCGAAGCTGGCGCCGCCGCCGGGATTGAGCGCCGAGGTGCCGTAGATCGGCAGACTGCTGAACTGCTCGGTCGGCACCGGCGGCGCCGGCGGCAGCGCGTCGGCGGTGCTGATGTCGGGATTGGTCGGCTCGGTGGTCATCGCGCTGCCCAGCGCGCCGCGCAGCTGGCGCGTCTGGTCCGCGCCCATGGCCGAGAACAGCAGGCCGGGCAAGTCTTGGCGCAGGCGCGCGCGCAGCTGCACCAGTTCCGGATCGCTGAGGTAGCCGTCCGGCGCGCTCAGCTCGACCATGCGCACCGCCAGGCCCAGGCGTTGCCACTGGCCGGCGAAGGCGGCGGCGACGCGGCGTTGCCAGGAGGTGCTGGTGGTCAGGATCAAAGCGCTGCGGCCCGGATGTTCGGCGGCGGCCCACTGTGCGGCCTGGCGCGCCTCTTCCTCGATCGACAGGCCGATCGCCAGCATGTTTTCCGGCAGCGGCGCGGCGCCGGGCTGGCCGTGGCCTTCGGGGTAATTCAGCACGATGGTCGGCTTGTTCACCAGCGGGCTGCCGGCGACCGTGGTGACGGCGCTGCGTGACAGCGGGCCGACCACCAGATCCTGGTCCTGCAGCGCCTTGGCATAGGAGGACAGCACGTCCTGCGCCACGTCGCCGGTTTCCAGCAGGGTCACGGTGATGTTGTCGCGGTCGCGCTCCCAGGCCGCCATGAAGCCGGCGCGCAGCGCATCGGCGGCGTTGCCCAGGGTTTCGGAACGGGTCGGCAGCAGCAGGCCGATGCGGATCGGCGTGTTGGACGGCAGCGCGTTTTCCTCGGCGCGGCGAGCGGCGGGCGCGGCCGGACGGGCTTCCGCGTCCTGCTCGGCCTCGGCCACGCCGGCCGCGCCCGGCAGGGCGATGCTGAAAGTTTGAGCAGGCGGCAGCGGCGGTTCCGGCGGCGGCTTGGGCAGTCCGGCCTGCCGTGGCGGCGGCGCCGGCGGCGGTGGCGGGCTTGTGTTTGCCTGTCCGGGGGCGCACAATCCCCCGGGCGCGTTGCAAAACGGCGTGCTGCAAGCGCTGACCAGCGCAACGACGCCCGCCAACAGCGACAACCTCAGACTATTCATCCTACCCCCAATGACCGACCACGAATCCATTTCCATCGCCGCCCTGCCCGTCATGGGCGAAACGGCGCACCAGAGCTATCCTAGCGCAACCTTGTATGTCGTGGCGACCCCGATCGGCAATGTGACGGATATTAGCCTGCGCGCGCTGCATGTTTTGAGCCTGGTCAATGCTGTCGCCTGCGAAGACACGCGCAACACGGCGCAATTGATGACCCGCTTCGGCCTGCACAAGCCTTTGATTGCCGCGCATCAGCACAACGAACGCGAAGTGGCGGAAACGCTGATCGCCCGTTTGCAGGCCGGCGAGCGCATCGCGCTGGTGTCGGACGCGGGCACGCCGGCGGTTTCCGACCCGGGCGCGCGCATCGTCGACGCGGTGCGGGCGGCGGGGCTGCGGGTGCTGCCGCTGCCGGGGGCTTCTGCGGCGGTGACGGCCTTGTCGGCCAGCGGCTTGGTGAACGATCAGTTTTATTTTGTCGGCTTTCTGCCGGCCAAGGCCAAGCAGCGCGAGAATTTCCTCGGCACCTTGCGCGCGGTGACGGCGACGATGGTGTTCTATGAAGCGCCGCACCGCATCCTCGACTGCGCCGGCGCGCTGGCGGCCGTGTTCGAGCCGGAGCGCGAAGTGGTGTTCGCGCGCGAGCTGACCAAGATGTTCGAGGAAATCCACCGCTGCCCGCTGTCCGAGGCCGAGGCCTGGATCAAGGCCGACGCGCACCGCGAGAAAGGCGAGTTCGTCGTATTGCTGGCCGGCGCGCCGGCCGCCGAGGACGAGCAGGACCTGGACGCGGAGCGGATCCTGAAGATTCTGCTGTCCGAGCTGCCGGTTAAACAGGCAGCCGGCCTGGCGGCACAGATCACCGGCCGCAAGAAAAACGCGCTGTACGACCGCGCGCTGCAGCTGCGGGACGAAGCTTAATCACCACTTGCAGCCGCTGTCCTTCTTGTCCATCAGCCAGATCAGCGGGGAGAGCAGGCCGGCGCCGGTGTTCTTGCAATCGCCGCGCTTGGCGCCGTCGATCTTGCGCGCCAGCTCGGTCTCGGTGCGCTCCGGATACAGCGGATGGTCGTCCAGCTGCGCCACCGGCGTGCCGGCGCGGGCCGGGTCTTGCAGCGCGCCCTTTTCGGTGGCGACCTTGCGGGCGGTCTTCAGCGCCGCGTTCATATCGAATTTTTTCGGCGGTTCCTCGGGATGCAGCGGATCCGGCGCGGTGCTCGGCGCGTTCGGCGTCGCCGGCAAGGTGATGGTTTGCGCGGTGGCTGGCGCTGGTTGGCTGGGTCGCTCGACCGGTTCCCTGATTGGCGCCCCGATGCGCGGCTGGGTCGGCTTGAGCTTCGGCTTGGGCGGTGGCGGCGGCTCGACCATGGCGACGATCTCCGGCGGCTTCGGCGGTTGCAGCCAGACGGTCAGCGGCCGCGCCGGCTGTGTCGCCGGCGCCTCGGGCGGCGTCATCCGATAGCCGAACAACAGCAAGGCGTGCAGCAACAGCGAGACCGCGATGCCCGCGACGACTCCCGGCTGGCGCCATTGCACGGAAGAATTCATGGTGTTTTCGCTAAGTTCCACAGTCGCCATCATCGCACATTGAAAAAATCCTGCTTTAGTACATACTGAATTCGTAGTGGCACTTGACGGATACTGAGGCGGCTTGTATTATCTTGCTTCTTCGGAGTGTAGCGCAGCCCGGTAGCGCACCTGGTTTGGGACCAGGGGGTCCAAGGTTCGAATCCTTGTACTCCGACCAAAATTTAAAAACCCGTTTGATGGAAACATCAAGCGGGTTTTTTCTATTCCGGGTGTTCATCCGCGTTTTTGGCGCCTTCGTCGCATGGCGGCGGCCGGCGCTGCCGCAGGCATTAGAATGTTTGCATGAACCCGACCCACAAATTGCCGTTCACCCTCCAGCCCGCGCCGGTCGTGCACGACCGGCGGCTGGTGTGGCGCTACCTGTTGCAATCGGTGCTGCGGATGGCATGCTGCCAGAGCCTGATCCTGCTGGCGGTGGTTGGACCGCTGTTCCTGTTGGCCGAGCAGGCGCACGCCTTGCTCAATCCTGCCACCTGGGGCCCGCTGGCGTTCTTCAACGTGGTCTTCTACCCTTTCGTTTTGCCGACGATTTTGGCGAGCGGGATCGCCACCGCCAATCTGCAGACGATGCGCGAAGCCGGCCTGGCGCTGAGCGATGAACGGATGTCCTCCCGGCCCGGCCGCAGTGTGGCCTCGGTATTCGATCCGATCACCACCTTCGACCTGTGCGCCGAGACCCTGTCCGGACTGGCGGTGGGCGAAGCGCTGGGCTACGGCGGGCCTGCCGTGTTCCGGCATCACGCGTTCCAGGGAAAAATCGTGCTCGGCTCGTGGCGACCGCTGTGGCTGGGCCGCAGCATCGAAGTGACGATCGTCGGCGAGCCGGGGCAGCCGGTGGCGATTCGCATCCAGCGCCGGGCCGGCATCGACCTCTTGCTGATCCAGGACGGACGCGCGCTGCGCGCGGTGGAGATCGTCGCCGAGCATCTGCGCGTTCGACTGCGTCAGCACGAGCAAGCGCTGAAAGCCGTCAAGCGCGCGCAGGAACTGGAGCGGACCGCGCTGCACGCCAAGTTGTCCGCGTTGCAGGCGCAGGTCGAACCGCACTTCTTGTTCAACACCCTGGCCAATCTCAAGTACCTGATCCGCACCGACGGCGACGCCGCGCAACAGATGCTCGACCACCTGGTCGGCTATCTGCAGAACGCGCTGCCGGACATGCGCACCGTCTCGTCGACGGCGCGGCGCGAACTCGATCTGGCGCGCGCCTATCTGTCGATCATGCAGATACGGATGGGAGAGCGGCTGCGCTACCGCATCGACGCCGCCGACGCCGCGCTGGACTTGCCGTTGCCGCCGGCGATGCTGATCTCGCTGGTGGAGAACGCCGTCAAGCACGGGCTGGAGCGCGCCAGCCGACCCGGCACGATCGCCATCAGCGCCGAAGCGCGCGACGGCGGCCTGCGCGTCACCGTGCGTGACGACGGCATCGGACTGACCGGGCATGGCGGCAAAGGCTTCGGCCTGGCCAACATCCAAGAACGCCTGGCGCTGTTATACGGCGCGCGCGCATCGCTGACGGTGAGCGCGGCCGAGCCATGCGGCGTCGAAGCCGTGCTCACGGTACCGAAGGAATAACGATGACCAGCGCCTTGATTGTCGAAGACGAACCGCTGCTGCGGCAGGAGCTGGCCGACCACCTGCGCGCGCTGTGGCCGGAGCTGGAGATCTGCGGCCATGTGGAGAACGGCATCGAAGCGATCTCGGTGATGGAATCGCAGCGGCCGGACATCGTCTTCCTGGACATCCAGATGCCGGGCCTGAACGGCATGGAGGTAGCGCGGCACGTGGCGGAGACGACGCAGATCGTATTCGTCACCGCGTATGCGGAGTATGCGGTGCAAGCGTTCGAAGCCGGCGCCGCCGATTACCTGGTCAAGCCGGTCAACGCCGCACGGCTGATGCAGACCATCAAGCGCCTTAAGACGCGCAGCCGCGACGCCATGCCGGCGCCGGTACCGCCGGCCGTGTGGCAACAAGTGTTCGGCCACGCCGTCGCACCGTACCTGAAATGGATCAAGGCCTCGGTGGGCAACACGGTGCGGCTGCTGATGGTGAGCGACGTGATCTACTTCCAGTCAGACGGGAAGTACACGCGCGTGGTGACGGCGGGCGACGAAGCGCTGATCCGCCTGCCGCTGAAAAGCCTGGTCGAGCAGCTTGATCCCGCGCAGTTCACGCAAATCCATCGCGGCGCCATCGTCAACCTGGAAGCGGTGGACCGGATCGAGCGCGACGGCACCGTGATGGAGATCCGCCTCAAAGGCCGCAGCGAAATCCTCCCCGTCAGCGAAGCCTACACCCGCCAGTTCCGCCAGATGTAACGCCGATGTCCCAATACTCCGGGGTCAGAGCTAAAAACTGGACACGGGCTCAACCGTAAAGGCCTTTACGGTTGAGCCCGTGTCCAGTTTTTAGCTCTGACCCCGGAGTTTTTAGGACATGCGCTTGGCGGCGATGGCGTTGCCGGCGCGGCTGGCGCCTTTGCGGCCGAGGAATTGCGAGATGAACTGGCCGGCGTCCACCACGATGTCCAGATCGATGCCGGTGTCGATGCCCAGCCCCTGCATCAGGTACAGCACGTCCTCGGTGGCGACGTTGCCGGTCGCGCCCTTGGCGTACGGACAGCCGCCCAGCCCCGATACCGACGAGTGATAAATCGCGATCCCCACCTCCAGGCTGGCGTAGATGTTGGCCAAAGCCTGGCCGTAGGTGTCGTGGAAGTGGCCCGATAGTCCGTCGAGGCGGAACTCGCGGGTCGCGCGCTCCATCACCGCCTGCGTCTTGCGCGGCGTGGCGACGCCGATGGTGTCGGCGATGTCGATCTCGTCGCAGCCCAGGTCGCGCATGCGGCCCACCACGTCGGCCACCGCGTCCAGCGGTACGTCGCCTTGGTACGGGCAGCCGAAGGCGCAGCTGATGCTGCCGCGCAGCCGCAGCCCGTTGTCTTTGGCGGCCTTCGCCACGCCTTCGAAGCGGGCGATCGATTCGGCGATCGAGCAGTTGATGTTCTTCTGCGAGAACGCTTCCGACGCGGAGCCGAAGATCACCACTTCGTCCGCCCGCGCCGCCAGCGCCGCTTCGAAGCCCTGCATATTCGGCGTCAGCGCGGAGTAGATCACGCCGGGCTTGCGCTCAATCGCGGCCATCACTTCCTTGCTGGTGGCCATCTGCGGCACCCACTTCGGCGAGACGAACGACGCCGCTTCGATGTTGCGGAAGCCGGCGCTGGTCAGCCGATTCACCAGCTCGATCTTGATCTCGGCCGGGACGCTTTCCTTTTCATTCTGCAGACCGTCGCGCGGACCCACTTCGACTATCTTGACCTGCTTGGGCAAACTGTTCATTTCAATATCCTCGGTTGCGGTCGACCACGTCGGCGACAGGCTGGCCCTGTTCGACCTTGCGGATTTTCTCGGCGATCTGCTGCACGCTTTCGCGGCGCAGGGTCAGCGCCGAGATATGCGGCGTGATGCTGATGCGCGGCTCCTGCCAGAACGGGTGCTGCGCCGGCAGCGGTTCGTTGCGGAATACGTCCAGCGTGGCGGCGGCGATGTGGCCGGACTTGATCAGCGCGACCAGCTCCGGCTCCGCCAGGTGCGCGCCGCGCGCGACATTGATCAGGAACGAGCCTTGCGGCAGCTTGCACATATTGGTGCGGTTGATCAGGTTGCCGGTTTCCGGCGTCAGCGGGAGCATGCACACCAGCACCCGCGTGCCGCGCAGGAAGGTGTCCAGGCCTTGCTCGCCGTGGAAGCATTGCACGCCAGGGATGCTCTTTTCGCTGCGGCTCCAGCCGCGCAGCGGGAAACCGAACGGCGCCAGCGCTTCCAGCACGGCGGTGCCCAGCACGCCCGTGCCCAAAACACCGACCGCGAAGTCCTCCTTGCGATACTGCGGCAGCGGCGCCCACTGGCCGGCGCGCGCCTGGGTGTCGTATTCGTCGAAGCGGCGGAAGTAGCGCAGCACCGAGTGCGTGACGTATTCCGCCATCTGCGTCGCCATGCCGGCGTCGCCGAGGCGGATGATGGGGATGTGCGGCGGCAGCGCGCCGCTGAACTTGAGCAGCGCGTCGACGCCGGCGCCGGTGACGAAGATGGCCTTGACCTGCGCCAGCTCTTCCAGCATCGCTTCCGGCGGCGACCAGACCACCGCGTAGTCGCAGGTCTGGCACTTTTCGCCGGCGTGCCAGATTTCGATCTCGGCCTCCGGCAGGAATTTGCCGAAGTCCTTGATCCACGGCTCGGTCTTGCCGTCCGCGCGATGTAAAAGAATACGCATGATGATGCCTCCTACGCCGTCTTGAACGCCAGCAGCGGTGCGCCGTCGGCCACCTGGTCGCCCACGTTGTACAGGATCTCGTCGATCACGCCGTCGTGCGGCGCGGCGATGGTGTGCTCCATTTTCATCGCTTCCATGATAACCAGGGCGTCGCCTTTTTTCACTTCCTGGCCGCTGGCGGCTAGCACCGCGACCACCTTGCCCGGCATCGGTGCGGTCAGGCGGCCGCCTTCGGCTTCCGCTTCGCCGGCGTGCGCCATCGGGTCGTTGTAGACTAGCGGGTAGTGCGCGCCTTGGGTGAAGACGTGGAAGATGTCGCCGTCGCGCCGCACCGAGCCATGTACCGCCTGCTCGCCCAGCTTGATGCTGTAGTCGTGGCCGTGCTGGGACATCAGGCTGAGGACTTGCGGCTGTTCGCCGCCTGCGCTCAGCAGCCAGTCCTTGGCGCGGTAGGTGACGTGCACGCCGTAGGCTTTCGTCGGCAGCGCGGCGGCGTAGTCGTCGCTGAACGACAGCGCGCGGGCGTAGGTCTGGTTCATGCGCCAGCCCAGCGCCTGGCCCCACGGGTCGGCGGCGTTGGCGGCCGATTGCGCGGCGGCGCGGTCTTTTTCGGATTCGATCAAGGCCACGGCGGCCAGCGCGATGGCGGCATCCGGCGCCGCTTGCGCGGTCGGGAACAGCGTGTCGTGATTGCGTTCGATCAGGCCGGTGTCCAGGTCGGCGGTGGAGAAGGCCTGGCCTTCAACCAGGCGTTTCAGGAAGGCGATGTTGGTCGCGAGGCCGACGATCTGGTACTGCGACAGCGCTTGCGCCATGCGGGCCAAGGCCTGCTTGCGGTCCACGCCCCAGACGATCAATTTGGCGATCATCGGATCGTAGAACGGCGAGATCGCGTCGCCGGCGCGCACGCCGGAATCGATGCGAACGCCGGCCGGCACGCCTGCGCCACCAAGTTCGAACGCCACAGCATCCGGCGTGCCGAGATGGCGCAGCGTGCCGATCGACGGCAGGAAGCCCTTCTCCGGATTCTCGGCGTAGATACGGGCTTCGATGGCGTGGCCGTGGATGGCCAGTTCGTCCTGGCGCTTGGGCAGCGGCTCGCCGGCCGCGACGCGCAGCTGCCATTCAACCAGGTCGGTCCCGGTGATCATCTCGGTGACCGGATGTTCAACCTGCAGGCGGGTGTTCATCTCCATGAAGTAGAACGAGCCGTCCTGGTTGGCGATGAACTCCACCGTGCCGGCGCCGACATAGCCGACTGCCTTGGCGGCGGCGACGGCGGCTTCGCCCATCGCGGCGCGGCGTTCGGCCGGCATGTTCGGCGCCGGCGCTTCCTCCAGCACTTTCTGATGCCGGCGCTGCACCGAGCAATCGCGCTCGAACAGGTAGATGCAATTGCCGAGCGTATCGGCGAACACCTGGATTTCAATATGGCGCGGGCGCTGGAGGTATTTCTCCGCCAGCACCTTGTCGTCGCCGAAGGAACTGATCGCCTCGCGCTTGCACGACGCCAGTGCCTCCTTGAACTGCGCCGTGTTCTCGATCACGCGCATGCCCTTGCCGCCGCCGCCGGCCGAGGCCTTCAGCAGCACCGGGTAGCCGATCTTGTCGGCCTGCGCGTGCAGGAAATCGGCGTCCTGCTGCTCGCCGTGATAGCCGGGCACCAGCGGCACGTCGGCTTTCTCCATCAGCGACTTGGCGGCGGACTTGGAACCCATCGCGCGCATCGCCGATGCGGGAGGGCCGATGAAGACCAGACCCGCTTCGGCGCAGGCGTCGGCGAATTCGGCGTTCTCGGACAGGAAGCCGTAGCCGGGATGGATCGCTTGCGCGCCGGTGGCCTTGGCCACTGCGATGATCTTGTCGCCGCGCAGATAGCTTTCCTTCGCGGCGGCGGGGCCGATCAGCACCGCTTCGTCGCAGACGGCGACGTGTTTGGCGTCGGCGTCCGCTTCGGAGTACACGGCTACGGTCTTGATGCCCATGCGCCGCGCGGTGGCGGCGACACGGCAGGCGATTTCACCACGGTTGGCGATCAGTATTTTTGTAATAAACATCGTCTCTCTCTTTTTTTATTTATACCCCCAAGCCAAACCTGGGGTCCGACCCCGCCTTGCCGGGGTTAGCAGCCGCACTTTTCCTTCGGTGCGGATTCCAGTACCGCGCCGCGCGTGCGCAGGCCCAGTTTCGCCAGCAGCGCGCGGTCGTCCTCGGCTTCCGGGTTCTCGGTGGTCAGCAGCTTGTCGCCGTAGAAGATCGAGTTGGCGCCGGCCAGGAAGCACATCGCCTGCACCGCTTCGCCCATCTGGCGTCGACCGGCCGACAAACGCACGCGCGCCTTCGGCATCGTGATACGCGCGACGGCGATGGTGCGCACGAATTCGAACGGGTCCAGCGGATCAAGCCCGAACAACGGCGTACCCTCCACCTGCACCAGATGGTTGACAGGCACCGACTCCGGATACGGATTCAGATTGGCCAGCTGCGCGATCAGGCCGGCGCGCTGCAGGCGCGTCTCGCCCATGCCGACGATACCGCCGCAGCACACCTTCAGGCCCGCTTCGCGGATGCGGCCCAGCGTGTCCAGGCGGTCCTGGTATTCGCGGGTCGAGATCACGTTGTCGTAGAACTCCGGCGCGGTGTCGAGGTTGTGGTTGTAGTAATCGAGGCCGGCGGCCTTCAGGCGTTCGGCCTGTTTTTCCTCCAGCATGCCCAGCGTGGCGCACGTCTCCAGGCCCAGCGCCTTCACTTCGCGCACCATCTCTTCGACCTTGTCCATGTCGCGGTCCTTCGGGCTGCGCCACGCGGCGCCCATGCAGAAGCGGGTCGCGCCGTTGTCCTTGGCCTGGCGCGCGGCGTCGAGCACGGTGTCGATGTCGAGGATCTTTTTGGCCTCGACGCCGGTGTCGTAGCGCGCCGCCTGCGGGCAGTAGCCGCAGTCTTCCTCGCAGCCGCCGGTCTTGATCGACAACAGCGTCGCCAGCTCCACGTCACCATCAGGGAAGTTCAGGCGGTGGGTCTGCTGGGCGCGGAACATCAGATCGTTGAACGGCAGGTCGAACAGCGCCATCACGTCTTCCAGCGGCCAGGTCGCGGCCGGCGGCAGGGTGATCGCCGCCGTTGGACGGTGCAGGGATACGGTTTTCGGTTCTTGCAGGGTGGTCAGGGACATCGTGATTCCTTCTTCGTTCAAAGTTTGTTCTCAGCCGGCCAGTTGGGCAGCTGCGTAAAATCGATATGGGTGGCGGCTTCTTGTGCAGTGGGTTCGGCCAGGCGCGGCACGCGGCCCAGCAGCGGCGCGTCGATGCGTTGCGACAGCGCGGCGATGTTCTCGTCGGCGAAGGCCATGTCGGCCTGCGTCTCGTTGGCGACCCAGCCGGCCAGCGTCAGGCCGCGCGCTTCGATCGCCTCCACCGTCAGCAGCGCGTGGCTGATGCAGCCCAGGCGCAGGCCGACCACCAGCACCACCGGCAGCGCCAGTTGCTCGGCCAGGTCGGCGGTGTCGAAGTCGTCGTTCAGCGGCACGCGGAAGCCGCCCACGCCTTCGACCACGACCGCATCCGACGCAGCGTTGATCTCGACATAGGCCGCGAGGATAGGCACTGGCGAAATGGTGATGCCTTCCAGCGCGGCGGCGATGTGCGGCGCGGCCGGTTCCTTCAACAGGAAGGGCGTGGTGATCGATTGCGGCAGGTGGACGTTGCCGGCGGCGGCCAGTTGGTCGCAGTCGTCGTTGCGCCATTCGCCGTCGCGCAGTTCGGTGCCTGCGGCCACCGGCTTCATGCCGCAGGCGCGCACGCCCGCCTGCACCAGCGCATGCAGCATCGCCGACGAGACCAGCGTCTTGCCGATTTCGGTATCGGTGCCGGTGACGAAGCAGCAGAAGCGCGGCGGCCAGCCGGCGGCGGCCGGCGCCGGCTGCGTTTTCGGTTCCAGCACGGCCTCGGTGGCGGTTTCGGGCTTGTCCACTGCTATCACGGGATCGTCGAGACTCATCTCAGGTCCTTTCCAAGGCATTGATCGCGGCTATCAATTTCGCGACTTCGATGCTGCTATGACCCGCGGACAGCGTCACCCGCAGGCGTGAGGTGCCCGTCGCCACCGTCGGCGGGCGGATCGCGCCCACCCACATGCCCTGCTCATAGAGGGCGGCGCCGGCGCGCATGGTTTCCGCGTTGTCGCCGATCAGGATGGGCTGGATCGCGGTGGTCGAGGGCAGACGTTGCCAGCGTTTCAAACGCAGGCCATCGTCCAATTGTGCCACCAATGTGCTCAGGTGCGCGCGCCGGTTGCGTCCTTCCTCACCTTCCAGCAGGTCGAGGCTGGTCAGCAGGGCGTGCGCCAGCGCCGGCGGGGCGGCGGTGGTGAAGATGTAGGGGCGGGCTTTCTGGATCAGGGTTTCGATCACCGTTTCATGCGCGGCGACGAAAGCGCCGCTGACGCCGGCGGCCTTGCCCAGCGTGCCCATATAGATCAGATATGGCGAGCGCAGATCGAAGTGCTCCAGCGCGCCGTGGCCGTTGGCGCCCAGCGTGCCGAAGCCGTGGGCGTCGTCGACCACCAGCCAGGCGCCGTGCTGTTCGCACAGGGCCAGCAGTGCCGGCAGCGGCGCCAGGTCGCCGTCCATGCTGAAGACGCTGTCGGTCACCACCAGCTTGGTCGCGGCGTTGCTGGCCTTGAGCAGCGCGGCCAGCGCGTTCAGGTCGGCGTGCGGATAGACGCTGACCTTGGCGCGCGACAGCCGCGCGCCGTCGATCAGCGAGGCGTGGTTCAGCGCTTCGGAGAAGATCTCGGCATCACGGTCGCCGGCGGTGAGGCCGGTGACAACGGCGAGGTTGGCCATGTAGCCGGTGCTGAAGCTGATCGCGCGCGGCGATTCCAGATGGGCGCCGACGAATTGCGCCAGGCGGTCCTCTAGCATGGCGTGGGCGCGCACATGGCCGCTGATCAGGTGCGAGGCGCCGCTGCCGACGCCGTAGATCGCGGCGCCTTCCTGCAACGCGAGCTTGATCTTGCGGTGGTTCGCCAGGCCGAGGTAGTCGTTGCTGCAGAAGGCCAGCACTTCGCGGCCTTCCACCAGCACGCGCGGTCCGCACGGCGAATCGACGGTGCGGCGCTTGCGCAGCAGGCTTTGTTCGTCCAGCGCTTGCAGTTGCCGGTTCAGTTGATTCAGCAGGTCCATCGTCAGCCCGCCATCACTTTGTCGAACACGGCCAGCGTGTTGGCGGCGAGGCCGTCGATTTCCTCGTCGTCGAGGATATACGGCGGCATCATGTAGACGGTGGCGCCGATGGGGCGCATCAGCAGTTCGTGCTCCACCGCCGTGGCGAAGAAGCGGCGCGAGAAATCCGGCGTGGCGTCGATGGCGTCGAAGGCCCAGATCATGCCTCGGTTGCGGAAGTTGCGGACCTGCTGGTGCTGCGCCAGCGGTTGCAGCGCGGCGGTCAGGCGCGCGGCCTTGACGCGGTTGGCGTTGAGGATGTCGTCGTCTTCGAAGATTTGCAAGGTCGCCAGCGCGGCGCGACAGGCCAGCGGGTTGCCGGTGTACGAGTGCGAGTGCAGGAAGCCGCGCGTGACGTCGTTGCTGTAGAAGGCCTGGTAGATCTCGTCGCGCGTCATCACCAGCGACAACGGCAGGTAGCCGCCGCTGATGCCCTTCGACAGGCACAGGAAGTCGGGCCAGATGCCGGCCTGCTCGCAGGCGAAGAAGGTGCCGGTGCGGCCGCAGCCGACGGCGATTTCGTCGAGGATCAGGTGTACCTGATGGCGGTCGCAAAGTTCGCGCACCAGTTTCAGATACAGCGGGTCGTGCATCGCCATGCCGGTGGCGCATTGCACCAGCGGTTCGATGATGATGGCGGCGATTTTATCCGCGCGCTCCGCGAACAGGCGCTCGACGTCGACCGCCGCGCGGCGTGCGACATCGGACGCCGTTTCGCCCTCGGCGGCGTTGCGGGCGTCCGGCGACATCACGGTTTGCGAGGCGCGCAGCAGCGGGCCGTAGGCGTCCTTGAACAGCGCGACGTCGGTGACGGCCAGCGCGCCGATGGTCTCGCCGTGGTAGCTGCCTTTGAGGCAGACGAATTCCTGCTTGTCCGATTTGCCGTTGTTGCGCCAGGAGTGGAAGCTCATTTTCAGCGCGATCTCCACCGCCGAGGCGCCGTCGCTGGCGTAGAAGCTGTGGCCCAACACATGGCCGGTCAGCGCCGACAGTTTTTCCGACAGTTCGATCACCGGTTCGTGCGTGAAGCCGGCGAGCATCGCGTGTTCCAGCGTATCCAACTGGTCTTTCAGGGCGGCGTTGATGCGCGGATTGGCGTGGCCGAACAGGTTCACCCACCAGGAGCTGATCGCATCGAGGTAGCGGCGGCCTTCATGGTCGTACAGCCACGCGCCCTTGCCGCGACTCACGGGAATCAACGGCACGGTTTCGTGGTGCTGCATCTGGGTGCACGGATGCCATACACTGCGCAGGCTGCGCGCTACCCAGTCGCTTTGTTTATTCAATTCCAAAACTGCTCCAAACTTAATTTAACCACGAGGGTTTGCGCTTTTCCAAGAACGAGGCCACGCCTTCGCGGCCCTGCTCCGATGCGCGGATTTGAGCGATGCGCTCGGCCGTAGCTGCCAGCAGCGCATCGTTGACGGTTTGCCCAACCACCTCGCGCACCAGCACCTTGGCCTGGCGCACTGCGTTCGGGCTGTTGTTGACCAACGCCTTGACGATCTCCCCGACCTTGAAATCAAGCGCGTCGGCGGCCACGACATCGTGCGCGAAGCCGATGCGCAGCGCCTCGCGCGCGCCGAAGCGTTCCGCCGTCAGGAAGTAGCGGCGCGACGCGTTCTCGCCCATGGCCTTGATCACATAGGGCGAAATGGTCGCCGGGATCAGTCCCAGCTTCACTTCGCTCAGGCAGAAATTGACCTCGTCGGCCGCGACGATGATGTCGCACGCGGCTACCAGGCCCATGCCGCCGGCGTAGCAATCGCCCTGTACCTTGGCCACGACGGGCTTGGGACACAGGTAGATGGTACGCAGCATCTCCGCCAGTTGCAGAGCGTCGGCATGGTTTTCGGCGTGCGTGTAGCCCGCCATTTTTTTCATCCAGTTCAAATCGGCGCCGGCGCAGAAGGCCGGGCCGTTCGCCGCCAGCACGATCGCGCGCAGGTCGGCGTCGGCGCCTAGTTCGCGGAAGGCCTGCGTGATCTCGGCGATGGTGGTTTCGTTGAAGGCGTTGCGCACGTCCGGACGATTCAGGGTCACGGTCGCGGTCTTGCCTTCGCGGCTGATGGTCAAGGTGGTGAAGCTCATGCTCAATCCTTTGATTTGATGTCAGTCGGCATGCCGACCGATTGCAGGAAGCGCCGCGTCTCCGGCCACCAGACGGCGACGCCGTCCGGGCTGGAGCTCATCGCATGCGCGTCCTTCTTGAACGGGCCATACGCCACCAGCTGCGCCTTGCCGCCCGCCGCCGTGTAGGCCGCATACATGTCGGCCGCCAGCGCGGGGCCGAAGTGGGTGTCGTTGGCGCCGTAGAACCACAGGCTTGGTATGGTGCTGGTCGCTCCATAGGCCTTGAAGGCGTCCACTAGCGCGGCTTGCCAGTCGCAGCTGGAGCGGCTGTTCACGCCGCCCGCGAAGTTGATGATGCCGCGCACGCCGGCGATCTTGTGGCTGCCGGCGGCGATCGCCGTCAGCCCGCCGTGCGACTGGCCGGCGATGATAACGTGGTCCTGATCGGCCCACGGCTGCTTCATCACATACTCCATCGCGAAGAACAGCGAATTGGCTTGCTGCTCGCCGTTGTTCTTCGCATCGCAATGCGAATTGACGTAGGTGCCGCCCGAGCCGGCGAAACCGGCGCGCATCGGGATCACCACCGCATAGCCGCGCTTGACGAACTCGCGGCTGATGACCGGGAAGGTGGCGCGCGGTTGCAGATGCGCGTTGCCGCCGGCTTTGCCGTGGTTCATGAACAGCACCGGGAATGGGCCGTCGCCCGGCGGCTTGTAGATCGTCGTTTGCAGCGTCAGCGCGACGCCGCCGATGTTCGCCGGAACCGCCACCACCTGCTCGCCCAGCCGCGCGGCGGACGCCGGCAGCGCATGCGCGCCGGCGCAGGCGAGCGCACCGCATAGCGCGGCTGCTGCGAGACGGTATCGGTTGGGCGGCATCATCATCGCGCTTACATCCTGAAGACGCCGAATTTGGTGTCTTCGATTTCCGCGTTCAGCGCGGCGGAGAGGCCGAGGCCCAGCACCATGCGCGTATCGGCCGGATCGATGACGCCGTCGTCCCACAGGCGCGCGGTGGCGTAGTAGGGGTGGCCCTGGTGCTCGTACTGATCCTTGATCGGCTGCTTGAACGCGGCTTCCTCGTCGGCCGACCACGCGCCGCCTTTGCCCTCGATGCCGTCGCGCTTGACGGTGGCCAGCACCGACGCCGCCTGGTCGCCGCCCATCACCGAGATGCGCGCGTTGGGCCACATCCACATGAAGCGCGGCGAGAAGGCGCGACCGCACATGCCGTAGTTGCCGGCGCCGAAGCTGCCGCCGATGATGACGGTGAACTTCGGCACGGCGGCCGTCGCCACGGCGGTGACCATCTTGGCGCCGTTGCGGGCGATGCCTTCGTTCTCGTACTTGCGGCCGACCATGAAGCCGGTGATATTTTGCAGGAACACCAGCGGGATCTTGCGCTGCGCGCACAGCTCGATGAAGTGCGCGCCCTTCAGCGCGGACTCGGAGAACAGGATGCCGTTGTTGGCGATGATGCCGACTTTCATGCCGAAGATGTGGGCGAAGCCGCAGATCAGCGTGGTGCCGTAGCGCGCCTTGAACTCATCGAACTCGCTGCCGTCGACGATGCGCGCGATGACCTCACGCACATCGAAGGGCTTGCGGGTATCGACCGGGATCACGCCGTACAGTTCCCCGGTGGGGTATTTCGGTTCGACCGCTTCGCGCAACGCGCCCTGTTGCGGCTTGGTGCGGTTCAGATTGGAGACGATGGTGCGCGCCAGCGACAGCGCGTGCAGATCGTTCTGCGCCAGATGGTCGGCCACGCCGGACAGGCGCGTGTGCACATCGCCTCCGCCCAGGTCTTCGGCGGTGACGACTTCACCGGTGGCGGCTTTCACCAGCGGCGGGCCGCCGAGGAAGATGGTGCCCTGCTCCTTGACGATGATCGACTCGTCGCTCATCGCCGGCACGTAGGCGCCGCCGGCGGTGCAGGAGCCCATCACCACCGCGATCTGCGGAATGCCCTTGGCCGACAGGTTGGCCTGGTTGTAGAAGATGCGGCCGAAGTGGTCGCGGTCGGGGAAGACGTCGTCCTGGTTCGGCAGGTTGGCGCCGCCCGAGTCGACCAGGTAGATGCACGGCAGGTTGTTCTGGTCGGCGATCTCCTGCGCGCGCAGGTGCTTCTTGACGGTCATCGGATAGTAGGTGCCGCCCTTGACGGTGGCGTCGTTACAGACGATCACGCACTCCTGGCCGGCGACGCGGCCGATGCCGGTGATGATGCCGGCGGCCGGCGCGGCGTCGTCGTACATGCCGTAGGCCGCCATCTGCGACAGTTCGAGGAAGGGCGTGCCGGGATCGAGCAGCATCTGCACGCGGTCGCGCGGCAGCAGCTTGCCGCGCGCGACATGCTTGGCCGACGCCGCCTCACCGCCGCCGAGGGCGATCCTGGCGACCTTGTCGCGCAAATCATCGACGACCGCCTGCATGGCGGCGACATTGGCTTTGAAATCCTCGCTGCGGGGATTGAGTTTGCTTTCGATCTGCGGCATTGCTTTTCCTTTTTTTCGCGGTGTCAGTGCCGACATTCGGACATTACGGAACTTTGCGCATGCACGAAAGTTCCGTAATGTCCGAATGTCGGCACTGACACCGAAGTCTCATCATTATTCTGGAAAACTACCGTCAACGTAAAACCAGCGGAGGCCTCCTTCCGCCGGTTCTCGAACAAAGTTGCTGATCTCGTGCAGACGCTGAGCCCGGCCGTTCACCTTGAAGCGGGCGACGAATTCCACGGTATCGGTGGTCGGATCAACATCATTTGCTTTACGTTGACGTAAACGTAAAGCAGATTTTACCTCAAGTCCCAGCCACTGCAATTTTTCCTCGTCGCTCATGATCCGTTCGGTCGGGCGGGTCGAGGTGTGCCACGTCGATAGCAGGTAGAGCTCGTCGCGCAGGCCGTAGGCGGTATAGCGCGAGCGCATCAGGGTTTCGGCGCTCTGCGGGATCGCGGCGCCGTCGATGTACGGGCCGCAGCAGGTGGCGAGCGAGGGGCCGCCGCAGGGGCAGGCGGCGGAAGCGGTGGACTTCTTGGACATGGATCAGGCGGTCTGGCTGGTGGTGCAATCCCGCATTATCCGCCAAATACGCGCAGTCCGCCGGGCTTCGCGTTATGCTATATGTATAAATATTGTTATTCCACACGACACGATACGAACACCGATTTCCGTATCGCTATTACACTAGAGCCGTGAGGAGAATTGAATGAGCCAGACCAGTTTTGAATTCAAGGCGGACGCCAACGACAGTTCGCCGCTGTACATGCAAATTGCCCGTAAATTAAGCGACGATGTACATAACGGCCGCTACCAGGTCGACCAGGCGCTGCCGTCGGAGCGGGCGCTGTCGGAGTTGTTGAATGTTTCGCGCGTCACCGCCCGAAAGGCCATCGACCAGCTGGTGGACCAGGGCCTGGTGGTGCGCCGCCGCGGTTCGGGCAATTACATCGCGCCGCGCATCGAGCAGCCGCTGTCCAACCTCACCAGTTTTTCCGAACAATTGCAGCAGCGCGGCCATATTCCGGGATCGCGCTGGCTCAAGCGCGCCATCGTCACGCCGACGCCGGAGGAGCAGCTGAGCCTGGGCTTGTCGCCGTACTCGAAGGTGGCGCGGCTGGAGCGTTTGCGCCTGGCCGACGATGTGGTGATGGCCTACGAAGTCAGCGTATTGCCGCAGACCGTGCTCAACGATCCCAACGCGGTCGGGAACTCGCTGTATCAGTATCTCGATAGCATCGGCCAATCGCCGGCGCGCGCCTTGCAGCACATCCGCGCCATGAACGCCTCGGCCGAGCTGGCCAAGCAGCTGGGCGTGCCGGAGGGGCAGGCGGTGCTGTACATCACCCGCATCGCCTATCTGGAATCGGGCGAAGCGATGGAGCTGACGCATTCCTACTGCCACAGCGACCATTACGACTTCGTCGCCGAGATGCGCCGCGCGACCTAAAATCCGGGGTCAGAGCTAAAAACTGGACACGAGCTCGGCCGTAGCGGCCGCTACGGCCGAGCTCGTGTCCAGTTTTTAGCTCTGACCCCGGAGTTATAGGACAGCCGGTTTTTCCAGCGGCGCCTGCTTTAACACGTCGGCGATCTGCGTCAGCGCCTGGCGGATTTCGTCGTGGTCGGCGATGCCGCCGATGCACACGCGGATCGCTTGCGGCGGTGGGCCGTCCACCGCGAACGCGTCGCTCGGCACCACGCCGATGCCGGTGGCGCGCAAGTGTGCCGTCAACGCCAGCCGGTCCCATTGCTCCGGTAATTTGATCCATAAATGGAACGCTTCCGGCGCCGACGCGTAACTGTCCGCCGGCAGGATGCGCGCCGCTAGCCGCTGCCGCGCCATCGATTCCTTGCGGATCGCGTTCAGCGCCAGGTCGGCCGTGCCGTCGCGTATCCAGCGCGTCGCCAACGCGGCGGTGATCGGCGCGGCCATTACCGTCGTCGCCCGCACCGCCGCCGCCAGCCGCGCGCTGGATGCGGCGTCCGGCGCTGCAACATATGCCAGCCGCAGTCCGGCGCCCAGGCATTTCGCTAGCCCCGCCACATACCAGGTCACGTCCGGGCCGATGGCGGCGATCGCGGGAGGGCCGCTGCGCGGCAGGAAGCCGTAGGCGTCGTCTTCGATGATCGGCACGCCGTAGTTGCGCGCGACCTGCACCAGCGCTTGCCGCCGCTGCGCCGACATGGTCAGCGTGGTCGGATTCAGCAAGGTCGGGTTGCAGTACAGCGCTTGCGGTGCGTATTGCGCGCAGGCGGCGGCGAAGGCCAGCGCGTCGATGCCTTCGCCGTCCATCGGTAGCCCCACCAGCTTCAGATTCAGCAGGCCGGCCAGCGCGCGCAGGCCGGGATAGGTCAGCGATTCGCAGCACACCACCGAGCCTGGCGGGGCGATGGTGCTGAGGATGGCCAGCAGCGCCGCTTGAGCGCCCGGCACCACCAGCAGCCGTTCCGGCTCCACGTCCAGTCCGCGCCGCCGCAGCCACAGCGCGCCCGCTTCGCGGTCCAGCGCCGAGCCGCCGAAGTCCTGGTAGCGCAGCAGCGCCGCCATGTCGCCGCCGATGGCGCCCAGGCCGGAGCGCATCAACTCCAGCAGCTCCGGCGACGACGGCTCCGGCGGCATGTTCATCGACAGGTCCACATTCGGCCGCCCCGCCACCGCGCGCGGGATCGCCAGCGAGCGGCGGCCGCAGACGAAGGTGCCGCGTCCGACCGTGGAATCGACCAGGCCGCGCTTCTGCGCTTCGGTGTAGGCGCGCGCCACTGTGGTGAAGTCGATGCCCAGCGCGTCGGCCAGCGCGCGCTGCGCCGGCAGGCGCTGCTCGGCCACCAACCGGCCGATGGCGATGTCGGCGGCGATCGCGTCGGCGATCAGCTTGTAGACGGGGCCTTGTCCCTTCTTCAGTTTCGGGATCCATCCATTTGCGGTCTTGGGCACGTTTTGATCCAGTCAATGTGGTGATGACTGAAAATTGTATGCATATTCCATGCCCATGCCGGCTCACTGGGCGACGCACGCAAATCACGCGCCGCTGCGCACCAGCCGGGAGCGCCGCCCGCCCGCTTTTGATGCGCCTTGATTCCATAGGGAAAAAGCGCGCAGCTGTCATTGACTGCATGACTTGAATGGACCGCATTTTTCACGCGAAAAATCCGGCCGCCGCGCGCCGAGTGAAATGCAGCGCAAATCCCTCGATTGACTGTATTTCGCTCCCGTCATGTCACCCGCAAAAGCACATTGCATGGCATGCCGCATGCATTCAATCCGGGGATCGTGGCAATGCCCGATACCCACATCAACCAACCTTGAAGAGACACCACCATGCCAGCCATCGACCACAAACCGCACGCCAAAGGCGATTATTTTGTTGATTACGAAGAGAAGGTGTTCGAGGACGTCAAAGCGCTGCCGGGCGAGAAAGCGCTGGTCACTTTCCACACCGTGGCCTTCGAAGGCTCGATCGGTTTCGTCAACCTGCTGCAAGCCACCCGCCTGCAACGCAAGGGCTACGAGACCACCGTGCTGCTGTACGGTCCGGGCGTGACCCTGGGCCTGCAGCGCGGCTTCCCGACCCTCGGCGACGAGGCCTTCCCTGGCCATCTGAACCAGAACAACCAGCTGGTGAAGTTCATGGCCGAAGGCGGCAAGGTCTACGCCTGCCGCTTCGCGCTGCAGGCCTTGTATGGCCACGGCGAGCCGTCGCTGATCGAAGGCATCCGTGCCATCGCGCCGCAGGACGTGCTGGACCTGAAGCTGCTTCACCTGCGCGCCAACGCGGTGATCATCGATACCTGGACGCTTTAAGCGAAGCGGGGCGGATATGACGACGACCAAAAAGATAGTGCGCGCGGCGGCGGTGCAGATCGCGCCGGATCTCGATAGCGCCGACGGTACGCTGGCGAAGGTGTTGCAGGCGATCGCCGACGCGGCCGCGCAAGGCGCGGAGCTGGTGGTGTTCCCTGAAACCTTTGTGCCCTACTACCCCTACTTTTCGTTCGTGCGTCCGCCCTTCCTCGCCGGCGCCGAACACCTGCTGCTGTACGAGCGCGCGGTGATCGTGCCTGGTCCCGTCACCGATGCCGTTTCGGCCGCCGCGCGCAGCCACGGCGTGGTGGTGGTGCTGGGCGTGAACGAGCGCGATCACGGCAGCTTGTACAACACGCAGCTGGTGTTCGATGCCAACGGCGAGCTGGTTCTCAAGCGCCGCAAGATTACGCCGACCTATCACGAGCGCATGATCTGGGGCCAGGGCGACGCCAGCGGCCTGAAAGTGGTGGACACCGCCGTCGGCCGCCTCGGTGCGCTGGCGTGCTGGGAGCATTACAACCCGTTGGCGCGCTATGCGCTGATGGCGCAGCACGAGGAAATCCATTGCGCGCAATTCCCCGGCTCGATGGTGGGCCAGATCTTCGCCGACCAGATGGAGGTGACCATCCGCCATCATGCGCTGGAATCGGCCTGCTTCGTGGTCAACGCCACCGGCTGGCTGACCGACAGCCAGATCGCGTCGATCACGCCGGATCCCGCCGTGCAGAAGGCCTTGCGCGGCGGCTGCTGCACCACCATTGTTTCGCCGGAGGGCGTGCTGCTGGCCGAGCCGCTGCGCAGCGGCGAGGGCATCGTCATCGCCGACCTGGACATGGCGCTGGTCACGAAGCGCAAACGGATGATGGATTCGGTCGGCCATTACGCGCGCCCGGAATTGCTTAGCCTCGTCATCGACGATCGCGTCACCGCGCCGGTGCGTTCGCTGCATGCGGCCGCCCCGGCCAACGACGCCGTCGTTCTCACCCCGACATTGAAGGAGCAGCCAGCATGAGCACCATCAGCATTCTGAACCAGCAGCTGATCACCGAACTGCAATCGATGGGCATGCGCCTCGGCGATCCCGGCGACGGCGCGCCGAGCCGGCGCGGCGGCGCCGGCCCTTCCGACCACAAGGCGGTGACCGTCGATGGCACCACGGTGATGATCCCGGTGCACACCGGCAGCGCCTTCAACTCGCCGTACATCGCGGCGCCAGCGGGGCCGGACGGCCGCAGCGCGATCCTGCGCGACGGCCTTAAGGTCGGCGTCATCTCCTTCCCGCGCCAGCCGCGCTTCTACAAGCTGCAGACGCTGGACGGCGTGCCGTATTCGCAGATCGCCACGCTGCATGGCAAAGACGTGCTGGCGACCACGGTGCTGCAAAGCTGCATCCGCTACGAGAGCCGGCGCAAGTCGTGCCAGTTCTGCGCCATCGGACAGTCGCTGGCGGCCGGCCGCACCATCCTGCGCAAGACGCCAGAGCAGTTGGCCGAGGTGGCGCGCGCCGCCGTGCTGCTGGACGGCGTCAAGCACATGGTCATGACGACCGGCACCCCCAACGCCACCGATCGCGGCGCGGCGATTCTGTGCGAGAGCGCGTTCGCGGTGAAGTCGGCGGTGGATCTGCCGATCCAGGGCCAGTGCGAACCGCCGGACGACGATGCATGGTTCACCCGCATGCGCGACGCGGGCATCGATTCGCTGGGCATGCATCTGGAGGCGGTCACGCCCGAGGTGCGGGCGCGCATCATGCCGGGCAAGGCCAGCGTGCCGTTGAGCCGCTACTTCGATGCCTTCGAACGCGCGGTCGAGGTGTTCGGGCGCGGCCAGGTCAGCACCTACATCATCGCCGGCCTTGGCGATACGCAGGAGGCCATCCTGCGCTGCTGCGAGCAGTTGATCGCCATCGGCGTGTATCCGTTCGTGGTGCCGTTCGTGCCGATCGCGGGCACGCCGCTGGAGGATCATCCGGCGCCCTCGCCGCTGGCGATGCGCGAGCTGTTGGCGCCGCTGGGCGAGATGCTCGGCGCGGGCGGCATGTATTCGGGTGAGATCAAGGCCGGTTGCGGCCGTTGCGGCGCGTGCTCGTCGTTGTCGACGTTTGAAAGGAAGCCATCATGAGCGTCATGGAGGCACCGGTGCGGCCGAAGCTGACGGTGCGCATCAAGCAGGCGGTCAGCCAGGCCGAGCGCGATGCGACGCGCTCGTTGCGCCGTACCGTGTTCTGCGAGGAGCAGGGCTTGTTCAACGGCGATGATATCGATCCGACCGATGCGTTGGCGCTGTCGTTGGCCGCCATCGTCGGCGCGGAGGGCGGGCCGGGCGAGGTGGTCGGGACGGTGCGCATCCATCAGGCGGAGAGCCGTATCTGGTGGGGTTCGCGGCTGGCGGTGGCGCGGCCGTTTCGGCGCCAGGCGGATATCGGCACCGGCTTGATCAAGCTGGCGGTCGGCATGGCGCATGCGCGCGGTTGTCGTACCTTCCTGGCCTACGTACAAGCGCAGAATGTGGTGATGTTCGAGCAGTTGCACTGGCTGGCGTTGTATGAGATCGAGGTGCACGGCCGGCCACATTATTTGATGCGCGCCGACCTGTCGTACTACCCGCCGATTATCGACGGCGAGACCGGCTTCCTCAGCACGCGGGAGGATGCATGAACGCCGAGCTGGCAAAGCTGGTCACGTTGTTGCGCGACTCGTCCGGCATCGCGCACAAGCGTGACATCGCGCACGTGGTCGGCGCGCTCGGCGCGGACAATGCCGCGAACGGCGCGAAAGCGAACGCCGCAGGCGCCGCGACTGCCCTGAACGTCGCGCGCGGCGGCGCCTGGGCCACGCCGGTCGGCGACGATTGCGCGGCCATCCCCGACGGCGACGGCTATCTGCTGCTGGCCATTGAGGGCTTCGTCAACGAATTCGTCGCGAAGGAGCCGTGGTTCGCCGGCTATTGCGGGGTGATGGTCAACGTCAGCGACATCTATGCGATGGGCGGCCGTCCGCTGGCCATTGTCGATGCGCTGTGGAGTCGTGGCGGCGACGCGGCACAGCCGCTGCTGGACGGCCTGGCGGCGGCATCGGCGGTGTACCAGGTGCCGATCGTCGGCGGCCATAGCAACCGACGCAGCGACCGCGAACAGCTGTCGGTGGCGATCACCGGCCGCGCCAACAAGTTGCTGACCAGCTTTGACGCCAAGCCCGGCGAAAACCTGGTGGTGGCCTGCGACCTGCGCGGCCGCTACATGGACCCCTACGATTACTGGAACGCCAGCCTGGACGCGCCGCCCGAGCGCCTGCGCGCCGATCTGGAACTGCTGCCGTCCATCGCCGAAGACGGCTTGTGCGCCGCCGCCAAGGACATCAGCATGGCCGGCGTGGTCGGCACCGCGCTGATGCTGCTCGAATGCTCCGGCATCGGCGCCGAGATCGACCTGGCCGCGATCCCGTGCGCGCCCGGCGTCGCGCTGGAGCGCTGGCTGACCACCTTCCCCAGCTACGGCTTCATCCTCAGCGTGGCCGACGCCGATCTGGATGCGGTGATGGCGCGCTTCAAAGAACGCGAGCTGGCCTGCGCCGTCATCGGCCGCACCGACGCCGGCCGCCGCGTGCATCTGCGCCACGGCGCAGACCAGGGCCGTGCGCTGCTGTGGGACTTCGCGGAAGAAGCATTGATCGGCTGCGCGCCGACATCAAAGGAGGTCCACCATGCCTGAAGTTCGCTTCACCGTGCAATGGCCGGACGACAGCATCAGCAGCTGCTATTCGCCGTCGACCGTGGTGCACGATTTCCTGCGCGCCGGCGAACGTTATCCGCTGGCCGATTTCATGACCCGCAGCCGCGCCGCGCTCAATCTCGCCAGCGACCGTGTGCGCCTCAAATACGGCTACGCCTGTTCCTCGGCGATGGACCAACTGAACCAGCTGGAGGCGCGCGCGCTGACCTTCCAGTCGCATCCCGATGCTATCGTGACGGTCGTCGCGCTGCGCCCCTGAACCCAACATCCACCGGAGATCCACCATGCCACGCGAACCGCAAAACAACCACTACGACGTCCTGATCATCGGCGGCGGCCAGGCCGGCCTGTCGATCAGCTATCTGCTCAAGCAGCAGGGCCTGTCGCACCTGATCCTGGAAAAGAACCTGCTCGGCCACGCTTGGCGCAGCGAGCGTTGGGACAGCTTCTGCCTGGTCACGCCGAACTGGCAATGCACGCTACCGGGCTACCCATACCAGGGCGACGATCCGGAAGGCTTCATGGTCAAGGACGACATCGTCGCTTATATCGACGGCTACATCGCCTCGTTCGGCCCGCCCGCGCTGGAGGGCGTGGCCGTCACCGGTGTGACGCGCGATGCGGACGGCGGCTACCAGATCGCCAGCAGCGCCGGCGTGTTCCATGCGGGGCAGGTGGTGATCGCGGTGGGCGGCTACCACACGCCGATCCTGCCTTCGGACGCGGCGCAGCTGCCGGCCGGCGTGTTGCAACTGCATTCGTCCGACTATCTGAATCCGGCGCAGCTGCCGCCGGGCGAGGTGCTGGTGGTGGGCACCGGCCAATCGGGCTGCCAGATCGCCGAGGACCTGCATCTGGCCGGACGCCGCGTGCACCTGTGCGTCGGCGACGCGCCGCGCGTGGCGCGCCGTTATCGCGGCAAGGATGTGGTCAAGTGGCTCGACGAGATGGCGTATTACGATCTGCCGGTGGACAAGCATCCGCTGGGCGCGGGCGTGCGCGACAAGACCAACCACTACGTGACGGGCCGCGACGGCGGCCGCGATATCGACCTGCGCAAGTTCGCGCTGGAGGGCATGCAACTGTACGGCCGCTACGAGGGCCTGCGCGACGGCGTGGCGCATTTCGGCGCCGACCTGCGCGCCAATCTCGATGGCGCCGACGCGGTCTACCGCAAGATCAACGACAGCATCGACCGCCACATCGAGACCCATGGCATCGACGCGCCGCCGCAGGCGCCGTACACGCCCTTATGGCAGCCGGCGGCCGATGCGCCGGCCACGCTCGATATGGGCGACGGCAAGATCGCGGCGGTGGTATGGTGCATCGGTTTCCGCACCGACTTCAGCTGGGTCGATGCGCCAATTTTCGACCAGCGCGGCTATCCGCACCACGATCGGGGCATCACCGCACAGCCGGGCCTGTATTTCCTGGGCTTGCCGTGGCAATATACCTGGGGCTCGGGGCGTTTCTCCGGCATCGCCCGCGACGCGGCCCATCTGGCCGAGCGCATCGCGCAGGTGGCTGCGGTCAATGAAAGGAAGTATGGAGTCAGCGCAACATCGTAGTCCTTGGGCCTGGGTGCCCAGTATTTCCTTCAGTCAAGCCGTGCCGTATGTCGCGGTGATGATGTTGTCGACGGTGATGTACAAGAACCTCGGCATTTCCAACGCCGACCTGGCGTTTTATACGGCGTGGCTGTACCTGCCGTGGGTGATCAAGCCGCTGTGGTCGCCCATCGTCGAGCTGATCGGCACCAAGCGGCGCTGGATCGTGTTGCTGCAATTGCTGACCGGGGCCTCGCTGGCGGCGGTCGCGTTCACGCTACACCTGCCGCAATTCTTCGCCATGAGCCTGGCCGTGCTGTGGCTGATGGCGTTCAGCTCGGCCACGCACGATATCGCTTCCGACGGCTACTACATGCTGGGCCTGCCGACGCAACGCCAGCAGGCCGCCTTCGTCGGCGTGCGCAGCGCCTTCTATAAATTGGCGATGATCGCGGGTCAAGGCGGGTTGGTGTATCTGGCCGGCCAGCTGATCGTCTCCAGCGGCGATCCGGCCTGGGCCTGGTCGATGGTATTCGCGCTGATGTCGGCGTTGTTCCTGCTGCTGTGCGGGTATCACCAGTTCGTGCTGCCGCGTCCGGATTCGGACCGGCGCGTCGCCCATGGCGCGCCCTGGGACGATTTCATCGCCACCTTCCGCAGCTTCTTCCAGAAACCAGGCATCAAGGCTACGCTCGGCTTTTTGCTGCTGTACCGCCTCGGCGAGGCGCAGCTGCTGAAGATGGCGGCGCCGTTCCTGCTCGATCCGCGCGCGAAGGGCGGGCTCGGCCTGACCACCTCGGAATTCGGCCTGGTCTACGGCACCATCGGCGTGTGCGCGCTGGTGCTGGGCGGGCTGGCCGGCGGCGTGGCGATTTCGCGCTTCGGCCTGAAGCGCGCGCTGTGGCCGATGGTGTTCGTCATGCACGTGCCGGATCTGGTGTTCGTCTACCTGGCCAGCGCGCTGCCGACCAGCACCGTGCTGATCTCGGCCTGCCTGGCGGTCGAGCAGTTCGGCTACGGTTTCGGCTTCGCCGCCTTCATGCTATACATGATCCTGGTCGCCGACGGCGAGCACAAGACCGCGCATTATGCCATCTGCACCGGTTTCATGGCCCTCGGCATGATGTTGCCGGGCATGGTCAGCGGCTGGATCCAGCAGCAATTGGGTTATCAATATTTCTTCATCTGGGCCTGTATTTCGACCTTGCCCGCGTTTGTGATGGCCGGTCTGGTACGCATCCCGGACGCGTTCGGCAAGGAATAGCCGGCGGCCGCATTACAATACGGTGCTTAACTGAATCGGGGAATGGTTTTGGTGTTTAATTCGAAGAAGCGGCTGACCTTGACGGCCGGTGTGGCGGCAGGCTTCGCCGCGCTGCTTGAAGGGTGCTCCAGCACGCCGGCGCCCGCGCCCGCGCCGAGCGACGGCGCATCGCCGCGTCCACCCGCGCCGGGCGGCGCGCCGTCGCCGACGCCGATGCCGGCCCCGGCGCCCTACGATCCGAATATGCCGCCGCCGGCGCCGCGCGAATTCCGCGCCGCCTGGGTCTCGACCGTCGCCAATATCGACTGGCCGAGCCGCAGCAACCTCAGCGTCGCCAAGCAGCAGGCCGAAGCACTGGCCATCCTCGACCGCTCCAAATCGCTGAACCTGAACGCCATCGTGCTGCAGGTGCGGCCGAGCGCCGATGCGATCTATCCGTCCGAGCTGGAGCCGTGGTCGGAGTTCCTCACCGGCCAGCAGGGCCGCGCGCCGTCGCCGGCCTGGGATCCGCTGCAGTTCTGGATCGAGCAGGCGCATGCGCGCGGGCTCGAGTTGCACGCCTGGTTCAATCCCTACCGTGCGCGCCACGCCACCGCCAAGTCGCCGCTGGCGCGCAACAATATCGGCAGCACCAATCCGGACGTGGTCAAGCCCTACGGCCGCTACCTGTGGATGGATCCGGGCGAGGCCGCCGCGTCGCAGCACACGCTGGCGGTGATCCTGGACGTGGTGCGCCGCTACGACATCGACGGCGTGCACATCGACGATTATTTCTATCCCTATCCGATCGACACGCCGAACGCGGCCGGGCCGGAAGGGGTGGCGCTGGACGGCGGCGTCGGCGCGCGGCAGGAGCTGGAGTTCCCGGACCAGGCGTCGTGGCAGCGCTATCTGCTGGGCGGCGGCACGCTGGACCGGCCGAACTGGCGGCGCCAGAACGTCAACGCGCTGATCGAAGCGATGTATCTCGGCATCCGCAAGGAAAAGAGCCATGTGCGGGTCGGCATCAGCCCGTTCGGCATCGGCCGCCCGGACCGGCGCCCGGCCGGCATCGTCGGCTTCAGCCAGTACGACAAGCTGTACGCGGATGCCGAGCTGTGGCTGGCCAACGGCTGGCTCGACTATCTGGCGCCGCAGCTGTACTGGCCGGTGGCGCAGGCGCCGCAGGCGTTCGACGTGCTGCTCGACTACTGGCTGGCGCAGAACACGCGCGCGCGCCACGTCTGGCCGGGGCTGTACACCAGCCGCATCGACAACACCATCAAGACCTTCGCGCCGGAGGAGATCGTCAAGCAGATCGGCGTCACGCGCAGCCGCGCCGGGGTGCGCGGGCACCTGCATTTCAGCATCGCCGCGCTGATGGAAAACCGCAAGGGCATCACCGACCAGCTGCGCGCGCAGACCTACCAGACGGCGGCGCTGGCGCCGGCCAGTCCGTGGCTGGGGGCGGAGGCGCCTTCGGCGCCGGGCGCGGCGGCGCGGCGCGAGAGCAACGGCGTGTCGCTGAAGCTGGCGGCCGGCGCCGGCAAGCCGGTGGCGCACTATGCGATCTGGTCGCGCTACGGCGCCGAGTGGCGCTTCGCGCTGGCGCCGGCGTCGCGGCCGGTGCTGCTGCTGGCCGACGACGCGGCCGGTGTCGCGGCGCAGCTGGTGGTGGTCAGCGCGGTCGACCGGCTGGGCAATGAGAGCGAACGGATCAACGTCTACCGGAGCTGAGCATGACTGAACTCGGGCTGGGCATCGACGCCGGCGGCACGCAAACCCGCTGGGCGCTGGGCGACGCCTCCGGCGCCATCGTGGCCGAGGGCTTCGTGGCAGGCATGTCGGCCACGCAGATGGGCAACCCGGCCGGGCGCGAAGCGGTGCGTGGCCTGTTCTCGCTGCTGGCGGCGCAGGTGCTGGCCGTGGGGCGGCCGCTGCGGGTCTGCGCCGGCTTGACCGGCTTCGACGGCGTCGGCACGCAGGCGGCGCAGTGGCTGGGCGAGTTGTTGCAGGTCGCGCCGTCCGCGATCAGCGTGCGCAACGATGTGGAGATCGCCTATCTGGACAGCTTCGCGCCCGGCGCCGGCTACCTGGTCTACGCCGGCACCGGCTCGATCGCCGCCTTCATCGACGCGGACGGTGCCTTGCACCGCGCCGGCGGACGCGGCGTCACGCTGGACGACGGCGGCGGCGGCTTCTGGATCGCGCGCGAAGCGATGCGCCACATCTGGCGGCTGGAGGACGAGCGGCCGGGCGCGTGGCTGGAATCGGCGATGGCGCGCGCGGTGTTCGCGCAGATCGGCGGCAGCGACTGGGCGGTGTCGCGCCAGTTCATCTACGGCCAGGACCGGGGCGCCATCGGGCGGCTGGCGCTGGCCGTGGCCGCCAGCGCGGACGCCGATCCGGTGGCCCGCGGGATCCTGGAACAGGCCGGCCGCGAACTGGCGCGCATCGCGCTGGCGCTGGTCGGCCGCCATGGCATGCGACCGATCGCGCTGGGCGGACGGGCCGCCACGCTGCACCCGCTGATCGTCGACAGCATGCGGGCGGCGTTGCCGGCCGGCTTGTCCCTGATACAGAAGGAAACACAAGCGCACCACGCCGCAGCCCGGATTGCTCTAAACTTTACCCTTTGATCCATTGCCGAGACCGCCCATGAAGATCGTACCGCTGCTTGCCCTGTCCGCCATGACCGCCGTGCTGGCCGGTTGCGCCACCGCGCCGCCGACCACGCCCAAGCTGGACCACAGCCTGGTCTCGCGCAGCCAGAGCGACCGGATCAAGTTCGTCATCATCCACTACACGGTGGCGGACCTGCCGCGTTCGATCAAGATCCTGACCCAGGACGAAGTCAGCGCGCACTACCTGCTGACGGACACGGAGCAGCCGTTCTTCTACACGCTTGTCGACGAATCGCGGCAATCGAACCACGCCGGCCTGAGCAGCTGGAAGATCTACAACCAGCTGAACTCGGCGTCGATCGGTATCGAGATCGTCAACCCCGGCTTCAAGGACACGCCGGAAGGACGGGTCTGGTATCCGTTCAAGCCGGCGCAGATCGACCAGCTGGTGGTGCTGCTGAAGGACATCGTCAAGCGGCACGACATCAAGCCGGACAACATCCTCGGCCACAACGACATCGCGCCGCAGCGCAAGCAGGATCCGGGACCGCTGTTCCCGTGGAAGCGGCTGGCCGACGAAGGGCTGATCAGCTGGCCGGAGCCGAGCCGGGTCGCCGCACGCGTCCCCGGCTACCAGGAGCAGCTGCCGGACATCGCCTGGTTCCAGCGCAAGCTGGCGCAGCATGGCTACGCCGTGCCGCAGAACGGCGAGCTGGACCAGGCGACCCGCAACGTGATGGTGGTGTTCCAATCCAAGTACCGGCAAGCGCTGTTCGACGGCACGCCGGACGCGGAATCGGCCGCCATCCTCGACGTGCTGACCAGCCCCCTGCCGACGTTGCCGCCGCCGGCTACGCCGGCAACCGCCCCGGTGGTGGCGCAATAATATGAACGCCACGCTGACCTGCGAAGCGATCCCCGGCCACCCGGATTTCCGGCGGCTGGACGGCATCGCCGGTATCGCGGTCGACCTGCGCTACGCCACGCCGGACAACTTCGTCGGCCGCGACCTGTACACGCCGCTCGATTGCAACTGGCTGCACAAGGACGCGGCGGCCGCGCTGGAGCGCGCGGTGGCGTGGCTGGCCGAGCGCAAGCCGGAGTACCAGCTGCTGGTGCTGGACGCGCTGCGTCCGCAGCGGGTGCAGGAGCAGTTGTGGCAAGCGCTGCAGGGCACCGAGCTGCTGGGCTACATCGCCGATCCGGCGCGCGGCTCGATCCACTCGTTCGGCATGGCGCTGGACGTGACGCTGCTGGACGCCGAAGGGCGCGAGCTCGACATGGGCACCGGCTTCGACGACCTGAGCGAGCGGTCGCATCCGGCGCTGGAGCAGCAATTGCTGGCGCGTGGCGAGCTGAGCGAAGCCCACCTCGCCAACCGCCGCTGGCTGCGCGACGCGATGTTGCAGGCCGGCTGGCAAGGCATCAACAGCGAATGGTGGCACTTCGACTGCGGCGACCGGCTGCAAGTGCGCCGCGACTACGCACGTGTCCTATAATCCGGGGTCAGAGCTAAAAACTGGACACGGGCTCAACAGTAGCGCACGCTACTGTTGAGCCCGTGTCCAGTTTTTAGCTCTGACCCCGGAGTTTAGCGGTCAACCGTTGCCATGCGTTCTTTGCTGTAGCGCGGGCCGGCTACTTGCGACAGCACGGTTTCCAGCGCGGCGATTTCGTCGATGCCCAGCGTGACGTCGGCGGCGGCGGCGTTCTGCTCCAGATTGGCGCGCCGGCGCGTGCCCGGAATCGGGACGATGTCCTCGCCTTGATGCATCACCCACGCCAACGCCACCTGCCCCGCCGTCAGCCCGCGCGCTTCGGCCAGCTCGCGCACCGCTTGTGCCGCCGCCATGTTGGCGTCGAAGTTGGGCCCCTGCAGGCGCGGATCCTGGTGGCGGAAGTCGCTCGGCGCATACTCTTCGGCGCGCTTGGCGGTGCCGGCCAGGAAGCCGCGTCCCAACGGGCTGAACGGCACCAGGCCGATGCCCAGTTCGCGCAACACCGGGATGATCTCGGCTTCCAGATTGCGCTCCCACAGCGAGTATTCGCTTTGCAGCGCGCTGATCGGGTGCACCGCGTGCGCGCGGCGGATGTTGGCCACGCCCGCTTCCGACAAGCCCAGGTAACGCACCTTGCCCGCGCGGACCAGCTCGCTCATCACGCCCACCACCTCTTCGATCGGCACCTGCGGGTCGATGCGGTGCTGGTACAGCAGGTCGATGTGGTCGGTGCCCAGCCGTTGCAGCGAGCCTTCCACCGCCGCGCGGATGCGCGCCGGGTCGCTGGTGACGCCCAATCTGGCGCCCTCGCGTAGGTCGAAGCCGAACTTGGTGGCGAGGATCACTTCCTGGCGCCGGCCCTTCAGCGCGCGCCCCAGCAACTCTTCGTTGTGATACGGGCCGTACACTTCGGCCGTGTCGAAGAAGTTGACGCCGAGGTCAATGGCGCGGTGCAGCGTCGCGATCGATTCGGCTTCGTCCGCCGGGCCGTAGGTGTTGCTCATGCCCATGCAGCCCAGCCCCTGCGCCGAGACGATTAATCCTTGATTGCCTAGACCGCGTTGCTTCATCGCTTGCTCCTGTGTAGTCGAACGTCAGCCAGACTACCAGTTTTTCGCCAACGAGGTCGGAGGCGCGCGCGCAAGTTGCGCTAAGCTGGAGCCCTCGCGCCCGCCAACCGGAAGGATACCTCATGAACAAGATGTGCCAACACCTCGACCAGGTCCTGGTCGCCGCCACCCCCGCCACCGGCTGCGAGGAGTGCTTGCGGCTGGGCATGCGGTGGGTGCATCTGCGCCGCTGTCTGAACTGCGGCCATGTCGGCTGCTGCGACGCCTCCGACGGCCAGCACGCCACCAAGCATTTCCAGAAGTCCGGCCACGCCGTGATGGCTTCGGCGGAGCCCGGCGAGAGCTGGCGCTGGTGCTATATCGACCACGACTTCGTCTGACGCGATTGTTGCCGGGTGCGCACCACCGTGCGTACCTCGGCGGATCTACCGCCGCTTGCCGCGTACTTCTACACTTGGTTTGTTTTTTTTAATCACCAAGAAGGAAATCGCATGAAAATAGTCGTCATCGGCGGCTCGGGCCTGATCGGCACCAAGCTCTCCACCCTCCTCCGCGCCGCCGGACATGATGTGTTCGATGGCTCGCCCGCCTCGGGTGTCGATATCATCACCGGCGTCGGCCTGGCCGAGGTGCTCGCCGGCGCGCGGGTGGTGGTCGACGTGTCCAATTCGCGCTCGTTCGAGGATGGCGCCGCGCTGGACTTCTTCCGGACCGCCGGCCGCAACTTGATCGCGGCGGAACGGCACGCCGGCGTCGCGCACCATGTGGTGTTGTCGGTGGTCGGCGTCGACCGTCTGGCCGACAACGGGTACTTCCGCGCCAAGCTGGCGCAGGAGCAGCTGGTGCACGAGTCCGACATCCCCTACACCATCGTCCACGCCACCCAATTCTTTGAATTCCTCGGCAGCATCGCCGACGCGGGGACCGATGGCGATACCGTGCGTCTGTCGCCGGCGCTGATGCAGCCGATGGCGGCCGACGACGTGGCGCGCGCGCTGGCCGAGATCGCCCAGGCGGCGCCGCTCAACGGCATCGTTGAAATCGCCGGGCCGGAGCGGGCGCGGCTGTGCGACCTGGCCGCGCGCCTGTTCGCCGCGACCGGGGACGCCCGCCGCGTCGCGCCCGATCCGCAGGCGCGCTACTTCGGCGCGCTGCTCGATGACGCGGCGCTGGTGGCCGGCCCGGCGGCGCGCCTCGGCGCCACCGGCTTCGACGCTTGGCTGGCGCAGCGGCCCGCCGGCCGCGCCGGCGTCTAGCCCCCGGCAATGCCGGACGCCCGCCGCGCCGCGCTATGCCGCCTGTGCGGCGGCAAGCGCCGGTTCCGGCGGCAGGTTGAACGTGGTCAGGCAGTGCAGGTCGAGCGCGCGGATGTGCTGGGTCATGTAGTCGATGAAGACCCGGATCCGCGTCGGCAGGTGGCGCCGGTTCAGGTAGCAGATGTAGTGGCCGCGATCGTCCGGCGCGTATTGCGGCAGGCAGGCCACCAGCCGGCCGGCGCGCAGGTGGTCGCAGATCTGGTAGCCGGCCATCTGCGCCAGGCCTTCGCCGTTCAGCACCGCTTGCAACACCAGGTCGGCGTCGTTGAAGCTGCGGTTCGATTGCGGCCGCAGTTTCTGCATCACGCCGTCGACCTTGAATTCCCATTCGAAGATCTTGCCCGAGGCCAGGCGGAAGTTGATGCTCTGGTGCTGCGCCAGCTCGGCCACCGTGCGCGGCTGGCCATGCGTCCGCACATACGACGGCGCGGCGCAGACCATCATCTGCATCGGGATCAGCTGCTTGGCCACCACTTCGCTGTCGTCCATGCGGCCGTTGCGGAAGGCGACGTCGATGCGGTCGGTGATGAAATCGGTCGGGTGGTCGTCCAGCAGCAGGTCCAGCTTGATGTCGGGATAGGCGTCGTGGAAGCCGCGCAGCAGCGGCGCGATCACCTTGCGGCCGAAGCCGGCGGTGGCGCTGACGCGCAGCAGGCCGCGCGGCGTGCCGCTGCGCAGCTCGCGCATCTCCTCCACCGATTCGACGATGCGCTGCACGCCGGGGCGGCAATTTTGATAAAACATTTCGCCTTCGGCGGTCAGCGAGGTGTGGCGGGTGGTGCGCAGGAATAGCCGGGTGTCGAGCTGGGTCTCCAGCTTTTGCACGCTGCGGCTGACGGCGGAACGGCCGATGCCCAGTCGTTCGGCCGCCTTGGCGAAGCTGCCTTCGTGCACCACCGCGATGAACGCCATCACGCCGGCGTAGGTGGTGGCGAAACTCATGGCGAGCGCGTCGCCGCCTTCGTGGGACGGGTTGCCGTGCTGCGCGGCGTGCATGACGGCGTCCGGTGGAGTGGCTTCCATAGCATATCCCTTGTTGACGAGCCGTCATGGTAGGTTCGTTGCCGGGTGAGGTAAATGACAAATTTCCCGTTATTTATGACACAAATGCGGGCCGTGCCGGCTGGCGGAAAATGCGGGATTTCTGTCATTTCTGCTGGCGGAGTCAACTGCTAGAATCGTCGGCCGCGTTGGCCTTCCCCGCTTCAATCATGTCGTCCTTTACCGCTGCACCGCCCCGGCTCATCCTGTTTGTCGCCTTTCCCCGCATGGGATTATTGGACCTGACCGGTCCGCAGACCGTCTTCTGGACCGCTTCGCGCTGGATGGAGCAGCGCGGGCTGCCCGGTTATGTCAGCCACACGGTCAGCCTGCACGGCGGCCTGGTGCGGACGGCCGAGGGCGTCGAGCTGGGGACGCGGCCGTTCAGCGATTTCGATCAGTGTCAGGTCGATACCATCCTGGTGCCGGGGGCGTTCGAGATCGATGCAGTGCTGGGCGAGGCGCAGCGGATGATCGAGTGGCTGCGCGCGGCGGCGTCGCGGGCGCGGCGGACGACGTCGGTGTGCAGCGGGACGTTTCTGCTGGCGCAGGCCGGGCTGCTCGACGGCAAGCGGGTGGCGACGCATTGGATGATGCTCGATCTGTTGAAGGATCGTTATCCGGCGCTGGAGGTGGACCGGGAGGCGATCTTTGTCCGGCAGGATGCGGTCTGGACGTCGGCCGGCGTGGCGTCGGGCATCGATCTGGCGCTGGCGCTGGTCGAGGCCGACGGTGGGCGGGATGTGGCGGTGCAGGTGGCGCGCGAGCTGGTGGTGTATCTGAAGCGGCCCGGTGGACAGCCGCAGCATAGCGAGATGCTGAAGGCGCAGGCGCAGGAGAGCGCGCCGTTCGATGAGCTGCACTTGTGGCTCAGCGCCAATCTGGGCGTGCAGGATATCGACGTCAATACGCTGGCCGAGCGGGCGCGCATGAGTCCGCGTAACTTTGCGCGGGTTTACAAGCAGAAGACCGGGCGGGCGCCGGGCAAGGCGGTCGAGATGTTCCGGCTGGAGGCGGCGCGGCGCTTGCTGGAAAATTCCAGCCGCAACCTGGACCAGATCGCGCGCCAGTGCGGGTTCGGCGACCAGGAACGGATGCGGGTCACTTTCCATCGCAACCTGGGGATTTCGCCGTCGGAGTATCGCAAGCGTTTTGCGGCGCCTGGGGTGGTGTAGCCGCCGCTACGGCAGCGAAATGCGGCGGCCGGCGCTGCGCCGTCACGGGGCGCTTCGGGCGCCGTCGGTGGGGCGGCCGGTGAAGTGCTTGGCGCCGGATCGGTTCGCCGCCTGGTCGCGCAACCCGGGGCCGTGACGCAGGCCGCGAGCGGAGTCAGCGCCGGGTCGGGTCGCTCGCGGGGGCGGGCGCGGGCGCCGGCGGCGGCGCGGTGATCGCGGAGGTGGTCGGCGCGGCAGGCGCGGCCTGCGTGGTCGGCGTGCCCGGAGTGGAAGGCGCGGCGCCGGAGCGGGCGGCCCAGTCGATCAGGGCGTCCAGCACGGCGCGGCCGGCGCCGTTGGCGACGTGTTCGTCGTTCAGCATCGCGGCCACGATCACCGGTTGGTTGTTGGCGTCCTGGACGTAGCCGGCGATCGCGATCACGCCGCTCAGGCTGCCGGTCTTGATGCGCGCGCGCTGCGCCGCCGGGCTGTCCTTCAGGCGGCGGCGCATGGTGCCGTCGGTGGCGGCGATCGGCAGGCTGGACAGGAACTCGGGCATCCACAGGCTGTGCAGGCCGGCTTGCAGCACGCCGGCCAATTGCTCGGCCGTGGCGCGCTCGACCCGCGACAGGCCGGAGCCGTTGTCCAGCACCAGGCCGTTGCCGTCGATGCGGTGCGCTTGCAGCCAGGCGCGGATCGCGGTTTCGGCGCGCATTGCGGTGCTGGCCTGGCCGCCGTCCGGCGCGATCGGGTGGCTGCCCAGCATCGGGTCGGCCTCCAGGCTGCCCAGGCTGAGGAAGACCGTGCGCGCCAGCGTGTTGTCGGATTGCTTGTTGGTGTCGCGCAGGATTTCCGGCAGCGCGCGGGAGACGTGTTCGGCCAGCAGCTTGGTCGGCGGCGCCGGGACCGCGCCCGGCGATCGCGCGGTTGCCGACACGGGCGGCGCTGTCGATGTTGCCGGCGCGTTCACCGGCGCCGCAGCCGCTGCCGACATCGCGTCGGCGCCATCGCGGGCCGCCATCGCGTCGGTGCCAGCCCGCGACGCCGTCGCATCGGTGCCAGCCCGAGCCGCCATCGCATCGGTGCCAGCCTGCGCCGCCATCGCATCGGCGCCAGTGCTGGTCGTAGGGGTTGGCGCCTGCGCCTCGCGCACCTCGCCGCCGATGCTGCCGCCCAGCTTGCGCCAGGTGGCTTGCAACAGCCGCGCCAGATAGTCATGGCTGTCGAGCACGTTGATGCTGGTCGCTTTGATGCAATTCTTGGGGAAGCTGCCGTGCAGCACGACTTCGATCTTGTCGCCTTTGCGTGCGTAGTCCGGCGTACGCCAATCCTTTTCCCACGTCGAACAGGCGGCGTCGACCAGCTTGAGCTCCGAGCGCACGCTGACGTTCTCCATCTCCGGCAACATCGCCAGCGTGATCCTGTTGCCGCTGGAACGCATGTCCAGTTTCAGCAAGTTGGTGTTGGCCAGCAGCGCATTCGGGATCACATTGTAGTAAGCCCACGGATATTCATCGAACGGCGGTTGCCCCGCATCCGGCCGGCTCGGCTGGAACAGCAGCCGGTCCAGCACCACATCGCCCTGGATCCTGCGGATGCCCTGGGTGCGCAGCGCCTGCAACATATGCGTCAGCACATCCTCGTTGAAATCGGCATCGGCGCCGCCGCGCACGATCAGATCGCCCCGCAAAACGCCGTTGACTACGTCCGCGCCGCTGCGGAACTCGGTGCGGCCGCGAAACACCGGCCCCAGCTGCTCCAGCGCCGTCAAGGTGGTGAACAGCTTCATGGTCGAGGCCGGCTGCATGCTTTGCTGCGGGTTGTGCGACAGCAGCACGGTATCGCCGCGCATGACGACGATACCGGCCGCCGCCGCCGGAATCTGCGCCGACTGCATCAGCCGCGCCACCGGCTCCGGCAGGTCGGCGGCGTGCGCCGCGGTGGCGGACAACAGCGTGGCGATAATCAAGCGACGTAACATGGCGCTCCTGTTCAATGGAAGAAGATGTAGGCGACGAAGATCGCCGCGAGCACGCCGGCGAAGTCGGCGATCAGCCCGCACGAGATCGCATAGCGCGTCTTGCGGATGCCGACCGAGCCGAAGTACAGCGCGACGATGTAGAAGGTGGTGTCGGCCGAGCCGTTGAACACGCAGGCCAGCCGCCCGACGAAGGAATCCGGGCCGTAGGTGCCCATGGTGTCGATCATCATCGCCTTGGCGCCGCTGCCGCTGAGCGGTTTCATCAGCGCGGTCGGCAGCGCCGGCACGAAATCGGTGTTGACGCCGAGGTGCATGAACAGCCAGGTGAAGCCGTCGACCACATATGTGAACACGCCGGCGTTGCGGATCACGCTGATGCCGACCAGCATGCCGACCAGATATGGAATCACCGTCAGCGAGGTTTGGATGCCGCCTTTGGCGCCCTCGATGAAGGCGTCGTAGACATTGACCTTCTTGACCAGCGCGCCGACGATGAAGCCGACGATCACCAGCAGCAGCAACAGGTTGCTGAACACCTTGGAGAAACCCTGGATCTCGGCCTTGGTCATGAAATGCGTGAAGTACCACATCATGCCGACGATGGCGGCGGTCATGCCGCCCAGCCAGCCCAGCACCACGCGGTTGATCAGGTTGATGCGCTGGCGGATCGAGACCGCGATGATGCCGGTGACGGTGGCGACATAGGTGGCGATCATGCACGGGATGAAGATGTCGGCCGGATCGGCCGCGCCCATGATCGAGCGCTGCGCCATGATGGCGACCGGGATCAGCGTCAGGCCGGAGGTGTGCAGCACCAGGAACATGATCTGCGCGTTGCTCGGCTCGTCCTTGCTGGGGTTCAGCGTTTGCAGGCTTTCCATCGCCTTCAGGCCGAACGGCGTGGCGGCGTTGTCCAGGCCCAGCAGGTTGGCCGAGAAATTCATCACCATGTGGCCGGTGGCCGGATGGTTCTTCGGCACCTCCGGGAAGATGCGCGAGAAGAACGGCGCGATCAGGCGCGCCAGCATGTTGATGGCGCCGGCCTTCTCGCCGATGTTCATGATGCCCAGCCACAGCGTCATCACGCCGGCCAGCGGCAGCGCGATGTCCATCACGCTGGATTTGGCGGAATCGAAAGTGCCGTCGATAATGCGTTTGAAGATGTCGGTATCGCCCAAAATGAAGAACTGCGCCAGTGCGGCGACCAGGCCGATCAGGAAGAAGCCGGACCAGATGTAAGAGAGCGACATTGTTCGAATTTTCCTGAATGCAGTGGGCGATTTGTAAAGTATAGCGGGTAAGCAAGCTAAAAAAGCTTTAAGCTGCCGCTTTGCGTATGCGATGTGGATGGAACAGTATGCTTAAAAGTTATGCAGCAGCCCTGCTGGCGCTGGTGGTCACCGTCGGCGCCGCGCCGGCGTCCGCACAGGCGCCGGCCGCGCCGAAAGTCTTGCACGCCTTTCTCAGCACCGGCGAAACCGGCCTCGATCCGGCGGTCGCCTCCGACGTCGCCAGTCTCAGCCTGCTGGAAAACCTGTTCGACCCGTTGCTGCGCTACGACTATCTGGCGCGCCCGGTCAAGCTCCAGCCGAACACGCTGAGCGCCATGCCGGCCGTGACCGACGGCGGCCTGACCTACACCTTCCAGCTGCGCCAGGACATCTACTTCACGCCCGACCCGGCCTTCAAGGGCGCGCGGCGGCAGGCGACGGCGCAGGACTACGTCTACAGCTTCAAGCGGCTCAACGATCCGGCGCTGAAATCGCCCTGGACCTATCTGTTCGAAGGCGTGGCCGAGATCCAGGCGGTGGACAAATTCACGCTGCGCATCCGGCTGAAGGCGGCCGATCCGAATTTCCTGTTCTACCTGGCGATCCCGGCCACCGGCGCGGTCGCGCGCGAGGTGGTCGAGGCCTACGGCACGCAGGTCGGCAATCATCCGGTCGGCACCGGTCCGTTCAAGATGGGCACGTGGAAGCACAGCGACCAGATCAGCCTGCTGGCCAACCGCGAGTTCCGGTCGATGGAATTCCAGGGCAAGCGCCTGCCGCTGCTGGACCGCATCGACATCAAGATCATGGAGGAGTACCAGTCGCGCATGCTGGGCTTCCTGAACGGCGAGTTCGATTTCCTGGAGCAGGTGCCGGAATCGATGAAGGAAATGGTGCTGACCGACGATCCGAGGCCGACGCTCAAGCCCGAGCTGGCGCGCAAGGGCATGGTGCTGACGCCATTCCCGGTGTTGCAGACCTATTACATGTGGATGAACATGGACGATCCGCTGATCGGCGGCTATGGCAAGGAGAAGCTGGCGCTGCGGCGCGCCATCGCGCTGGGCTACAACAGCGTCGAGGACATCACGCAGATGAAGAAGGGGCTGGCCTTGCCGGCGGTGACGCCGTTGCCGCCGAATGTGCTCGGCTACGATCCGGCCTACCGCAGCCCGGTCGCCTACGATCCGGCGCTGGCCAACGCGCTGCTGGACCGCTACGGCTACCGCAAGGGCGCCGACGGCTTCCGCACCCAGCCGGACGGCAAGCCGCTGACGCTGGTGATGCACAGCGAATCGTCGACGGTGGGCCGCTTGCGCGACGAGCTGTGGCGCAAGAACCTGAGCGCCATCGGCCTCAAGGTGGTGTTCAAGAGCGACAAGAAGACCGAGATCATCAAGGCCTCGCGGCTGGGCTCGGTGATGATGTTCGAGACCAACTGGGTGGCCGATTTCCCCGACGGCGATAATTTCTATCAACTGCTGTACGGCCCGAACAGCGGCCGCGCCAACTACGCGCGCTTCAACCTGCCGGCCTACAACCAGCGCTACGAGCAAACCCGGACCATGGCCGATTCGCCGCAGCGCACCGTGCTGTACAACGAAATGGCGCAGATCATCCACGCCTATACGCCGTGGGTATTGCTGACCCATCCGATCTCGGCCGACTTGCAGCAGCCGTGGCTGAAGAATTATGTGCGGCATCCGGTGGAGTTCACCAACTGGCGCTATCTGGACGTTGTCGCACACTAAGTGGCGGACTTCGGGCGTAAAATGGTCCGATGAAACTATTCAATCGCAGGGCGCTGGCCTACGTCGGCACGCACCCGATGGACTTCTTGCTGCAATGCCTCAAGGGCTTCCGCGCCAACCAGGGTCTGCTGCTGGCCGGCGCGGTCGCGTATTACTCCTTGCTTTCCATCGTGCCGCTGCTGATGCTGATGATGGTGGCCTTGTCGCACTTCATCAGCCAGGCCGAACTGCTGGCGACGGTCGGGCGCTATCTGAACTGGCTTGTGCCGGGGCAGTCCAAGCCTATCGTCGAAGAAGTCGGCCATTTCCTCGATCATCGCGATCTGGTCGGCGGCGTGCTGGTGGTCAGCATGATCTTTTTCAGCTCGCTGGCGTTCACCGTGCTGGAGAACGCCATGTGCGTCATCTTCAAGCACCGCGTCGCGATCCGGCGCCGGCGTTTCCTTATCTCCGCCATCATGCCCTACTGCTTCATCCTGTCGCTGGGCGCGGGCATGCTGATCGTCACGCTGGTGGCGGGCAGCCTGCAGGTGCTGGGCGAGGAGAGCGTGTGGCTGTTTGGTTATAGCTGGTCGCTGTCGGGCGTGTCGGGCGTGCTGCTGTACATGCTGGGTCTGGTCGGCGAAGTGCTGGTGCTGACCGCGATCTACCTGGTGATGCCGGTCGGACGCTTGTCGCTGTCGCACGCGCTGATCGGCGGCGTGACGGCGGCGCTGTTGTGGGAAGTGGCGCGGCATATCCTGGTCTGGTATTTTTCGACGCTGTCGCAGGTGAACGTGGTGTACGGGTCGATGACCACCGCCATCATCGTCATGTTCAGCCTGGAGATCGGCGCGACCTTGCTGCTGTTCGGCGCACAGGTGATTTCCGAGTTCGAGCGGGTCGGCAAGGCGCCATACCGGCGCACCGCGCAGCCGATGACCACGCAAGCGGTACAGAAGTAAAATAATTTGTGCGCCGCACAAAGAACTGTGTTACACTACGCTCGTGGTTGAGGTTTGCATGCAAACAGTCCCACATCCAAGGCAGGCGCAGCAGTTCGATATGTGTAAGACCGAACCGCAGTTGGCACAAGCCCTGGAGTTGTAATTCCGGATACGATGGTCGATTTACACGTTGGAGGCACCTTGCAGATAGCATTGGCGTCCGAGACTCTGGAGTCACTTTGCAGATAGCACTGGACCCCGGCATACGATTAAAGCATTGGTAATACATTGGAACAAAGCCTACAGAGATGTGGGCTTTTTTTTCGTCCAAAATTTGTGCCTGCCCAACGTTTTCAAAGACCGTCGGCCTTACGCTTCCACATTCAATTGACATCCCCCTATCCGTAATTACACTGGGAGCAAGAATGGCGCGCCTCGCTCATCCCAAAAAAGAAGTTGAATACGCACTGAAGCATGCGGAGTTGCATGGCTGGGACATCAAAGTTGGTGGCAGCCATGCTTGGGGGAAAATGTATTGTCCTTACAATGATGACTCATGCCGTTGTGGCAAGTTTTGTATTGTCAGCATTTGGAGTACGCCAAAAAATCCGATGAATCACGCGCGTGATCTGCGGCGCGTTGTGAACAACTGCACCACATTAAGCAAACGGTGCGATGTTGGCAGCGCTTTCACCAAAGGAATGGCGATGGAATTTACTTTTACGCTTAGCTATCGGCTTTCGGCGCAAGACAGCGATCAGGACGAATTAGTTGAAAGGCTGGGCGCCGCCGGTTTTACCGACGCGCTGATTGGCATCGGCAGACGGGGCTATCTTGTGATGGTTCTTAACCGTGAGGCCGCCAGCGCGGAGGCGGCCTTGTTCGACGCCTTGGACGACATTCAACGTACTATCCCTACCGCACAGCTTATCGAGGCGGAGCCCGAATGCGACCTTACCCCTGACGGCCAGCGAACCCTGAAATCGTTGCTACCCTAGCGAACAGCGAATGGGCATGTCTTTATAAACAATTCGATATTATTTGAAATATCGAATTGTTTACGTTACGATGCCGTGCATGGATACCAAACAAACATTGGCCGCGCTGGCGGCGTTGGCGCAGGAAAGCCGCTTGGCCGTGTTCCGGCTGCTGGTGCAGGTCGGGCCGGACGGCATGGCCGCCAGCAGGATCGGCGAGCGGCTCGATATCGCGCCGTCGTCGCTGTCGTTTCATTTGAAGGAGCTGGCGCATGCGGGGCTGATATCGTCGCGCCAGGACGGGCGCTTCGTCATCTACGCGGCCGATATCGGCACCATGAACGGCTTGATCGGATTTTTGACTGAAAATTGTTGCGGCGGTGCGCCGTGCGGATTGGGGGCGGCGTGAATATTCTGTTTCTGTGTACCGGCAATTCCTGCCGTTCGGTGTTGAGCGAAGCCACCTTCAACCATCTGGCGCCGGCGGACATGCGGGCCATCAGCGCCGGCAGCCAGCCGGCCGGCCAGCTGCATCCGCGCGCGGTCGCGCTGCTGCATCGCAAAGGCATCTCCACCGAAGGCTACTTCAGCAAATCGTGGAACGACCTGCCGCTGACGCCGGACGTGGTGATCACCGTCTGCGGCAGCGCCGCCGGCGAGACCTGCCCCGCCTACCTCGGGCCGGTGTTGCGCGCGCATTGGGGCGTCGACGATCCGGGCCATGTCGTCGGCAGCGACGAGGAAATCGAGGCCGCCTTCGAGCTCACCTACCAGATCATCCGCGCCCGCATCGAGGCTTTCCTGGCCTTGCCGCCGATGACCGACAAGGCCGCGTTCAAGCGGGAACTGGACCGTATCGGCACGCTGGGCGCCTGATGCTGGGCGCCTTCCTGATCTTCCTGGCGACGCTGGTGCTGGTGGTCTGGCAGCCGCGCGGCCTGGGCATCGGCTGGAGCGCGGTGGCCGGCGCCATCGTCGCGTTGCTGGCCGGCGTGATCCACGTCGGCGACATCCCGGTGGTGTGGCACATCGTCTGGAACGCGACCGGGACGTTCGTCGCGATCATCATCATCAGCCTGTTGCTGGACAAGGCCGGCTTCTTCGAATGGGCCGCGCTGCACATGGCGCGCTGGGGACGCGGCAGCGGCAAGCGCCTGTTCGTTATGCTGGTGCTGCTGGGCGCCGCCGTCTCCGCGCTGTTCGCCAACGACGGCGCGGCGCTGATCCTCACCCCGATCGTGATCGCCATGCTGCGCGAGCTGCGTTTTTCGGCCAAGGCCACGCTGGCCTTCGTGATGGCGGCCGGCTTCATCGCCGATACCGCCAGCCTGCCGCTGGTGGTGTCCAACCTCGTCAACATCGTCTCCGCCGACTACTTCGGCATCAGCTTCGCGCGCTACGCGGCGGTGATGGTGCCGGTGAACCTGGTCGCGGTGGCGGCCACGCTGGGCGCGCTGATGTGGTTCTTCCGCCGCGATATCCCGGCCGACTACGACGCGTCGCAGCTGAAGCAGCCGGCATCGGCGATCCACGACCGCGCCACCTTCATCACCGGCTGGTGGGTGCTGGGCGTGCTGCTGATCGGCTTCTTCTTCATCGAACCGATGGGCGTGCCGATCAGCGTGGTGTCGGCGGTGGGGGCCTTGCTGCTGCTGGTGGTGGCCGCGCGCGGGCACCGCATCTCGACCCGCGAAGTGATCGGCAACGCGCCGTGGCAGATCGTGATCTTCTCGCTGGGGATGTACCTGGTGGTGTACGGCCTGCGCAACGCCGGGCTGACCGCGTGGGTGACCTCGGCGCTGACCTGGTGCGCGCAGTACGGCGTGTGGGGCGCGGCGCTGGGCACAGGCTTCCTGACGGCGATCCTGTCGTCGATCATGAACAACTTGCCGACGGTGCTGATCGGCGCACTGTCGATCGATGCGACGCCGACGCACGGCGTGGTGCGCGAGGCGATGGTGTACGCCAACGTCATCGGCAGCGACCTGGGGCCGAAGATCACGCCGATCGGCAGCCTGGCCACGCTGCTCTGGCTGCACGTGCTGGCCAACAAGGGAACCCGCATCTCGTGGGGCTACTACTTCCGCGTCGGCATCTGCCTGACGTTGCCGGTGCTGCTGGCGACGCTGGCGGCGCTGGCCATCCGTCTGGGCTGACATCATGATCCCGAATCTTCCGAACCTCAATCCCGCGCAGCTGGACATGCCGACGCTGGACAAGCTGGCGCCGGCAGGAGACCTGGCGCATCCACCGCGCATCCTGATGCTGTATGGCTCGCTGCGCGAACGCTCGTTCAGCCGCTTCCTGACCGAGGAGGCGGCGCGCATCCTGGAGCACTTCGGCGCCGAGGTGAAGATCTTCGACCCGACCGAGCTGCCGATGGCCGGCAGCGTGCCCGAGGACCATCCCAAGGTGGCCGAGTTGCGCGCGCTGTCGTTGTGGTCCGAGGGCCAGGTGTGGTGCAGTCCCGAACGGCACGGCGCGATCACGGCGGTGATGAAGAACCAGATCGACTGGATCCCGCTGGAGCAAGGCGCGCTGCGGCCCAGCCAGGGACGCACGCTGGCGGTGATGCAGGTCTGCGGCGGCTCGCAGTCGTTCAACGTGGTCAACACCATGCGGCTGCTGGGGCGCTGGATGCGGATGTTCACCATACCCAACCAGTCGTCGGTGCCGATGGCGTACAAGGAGTTCGACGAGCATGGACGCATGCGTCCTTCGGGTTATTATGAGCGCGTGGTCGATGTGATGGAGGAGTTGTTCAAGATGACGCTACTGTTGCGCGGCCGAACCGATTACCTGACCGACCGCTATAGCGAGCGTAATGAGCGTTCCCTCAAGGCGATCGATAACCAAATCAGGAAGATTTAGCATGGACGAGCACATTCTTCCGGTTGAGCTGGAAAAGGCTTACCGGCTGTTGAACCATGGCCCGACGGTGCTGGTGTCGGCCAGCCATGCGGGTGTGGACAATGTCATGGCGGCGGCGTGGTCGTGCGCGCTGGATTTCGCGCCGCCCAAGGTCACCGTGGTGCTGGATAAAACGGCGGCCACGCGCGCGCTGGTGGAGCACAGCGGCTATTTCGTGCTGCAGGTGCCGAACATGGGGCAGCTGGAGCTGACCCACGCGGTCGGCAGCATGAGTCTCGCCGAGACGCCGGACAAATTGAAGCGTTGCGGCGTGGAGCTGTTCCATGTCGACGGCTTCAACGCGCCGCTGGTCGCGGGCAGCTCGGCTTGGCTGCTTTGTGAAGTGATTCCAGAGCCGCGCAACCAGCAGCACTACGACCTGTTCATCGGCGAAGTGGTGGCGGCGTATGCGGACTCGCGCGTGTTCCACAACGGCCACTGGCACTTCGAAACCGCCGATCCGCGCTGGCGCAGCCTGCATTACATCGCCGGCGGCCAGTTCTATGCGATCGGCGAATCGGCCGTGATTGGGGTGAACGATCATGGCGCCGCTTGAGCCAAGCGAAATCAGCGCCTTTCCGCGCGACCTTACCGATGCCGTGCGGGCGGCGTTGTCGGTTCTGATGCCGGATCAAATGTTCAAGCCGGTGGGAGGTCTTTCCGTGCGCGTGTCGGAAGAGTCGTTGCTCATCCCTTACCGGACGTATTACGACATGGCGCGGGTGCGTCGGGCGGCCGATGCTGGAGGCCGGCAAGGACTGGTGGCGCTTTGCCTGGGCGCGCGACATCATGACGGCTTCCTGCGTGAATCCTGCGCGCGCCGGCTGCTGGCGCGCGACGAATCCTGGGTGATTCCATTTTTGTTTCAGCTGCTTGGCGAGTACGTAGTCGAAATCATTCGGCCGATCGAGGAAGCCATCGCCGCCGATGGGGGAAAATATGCCGCGTTCGTGCGCGCAAACCCGGCATATTTTCTAACGACCGAGCAACGCGCGCTCAGCTACTGGGACGCCTACTATCGGCTGCGCTATCCGGATAAGCGCGACTACCCCGCGCTCAAGGCCATCGCGGCCCTGAAGGCGATCAGCCACCCTGTATGACACGCTTTACATCGGAGTTACCTCGGACCTGATTCGTCGGATATCGATCACAGGGCGCGGGCGATCAGGAGTTTCTGGATGTCGCTGGTGCCTTCGTAGATCTGGCATACGCGCACGTCGCGGTAGATGCGTTCCACCGGGAAGTCGCTGACGTAGCCGTAGCCGCCGTGGACCTGGATCGCGTCCGAGCAGACCCGCTCCGCCATCTCCGAGGCGAACAGCTTGGCCATCGCGGCCTCCTTCAAACATGGCAGGCCGGCGTCCTTCATCGACGCGGCGTGGCGGATCAGCTGACGCGCGGCTTCGATCTGCGTCGCCATGTCGGCCAGGCGGAACTGCACCGCCTGATGTTCGAAGATCGGCTTGCCGAAGCTTTCGCGCTCGCGCGAATAGGCCAGCGCCGCTTCGTACGCGGCGCGCGCCATCCCCACTGCCTGCGAGGCGATGCCGATGCGGCCTCCCTCCAGCCCGGACAAGGCGATCTTGTAGCCCTGGCCCTCTTCGCCGATCAGATTCTCGGCCGGGATGCGGCAGTTGTCGAACAGGATCTGCGCCGTGTCCGACGAGTGCTGGCCCATTTTCTGCTCCAGCCCCGCGACGATGTAGCCCGGCGTCGACGTCGGCACCCAGAACGCGCTGATGCCCTTTTTGCCGGCCGCCTTGTCGGTCACCGCCATGACGATGGCGACGTCGGCGTATTTGCCGCTGGTGATGAACTGCTTGGTGCCGTTGATGACGTAGTGGTCGCCGTCGCGCGTGGCGGTGGTGCGCAGCGCGGCGGCGTCGCTGCCGGTGTGCGGCTCGGTGAGGCAGAAGGCGCCCAGCATCTCGCCTTGCGCCAGTGGCCGCAGCCATTGTTCCTTTTGCCGCTCGTTGGCGTACATCATGGCGATGCTGCACACCGGGCAGTTGTTGACGGAGATGATGGTGGACGTGCCGCCATCACCGGCCGCGATCTCTTCCAACACCAGCGCGAGCGACACGTAATCCATGCCGGCGCCGCCCAAGGCCTCCGGCACGGCGACGCCGAAGGCGCCCAGCGCCGCCAGCTCCTTCAGTTCCTCCGCCGGGAAGTGGTGCTCCTTGTCCCAGCGGGCGGCGTTGGGGGCCAGGCGCTCTTGTGCAAACGTGCGCAGGGCGTCGCGGATCATTTCGTGTTCTTCGCTCAGTATCATGTCGTCTCGTTATATTGTTAACCCGAAAACCGTCGCAGGGTCGGACCCCGTACGGGGTCCGACCCTAGTCGGCTGTGCGGGGTTTGCTTTTACCAGCCGATTTCCGTGCCGTCGTAGTTGCGGTAGACGGCGACTTCGGAGGCCGGCAACCCGCTGATCGTGGCCTTGATGCCGCCGGCGCTTTCCTCCGGCGAGATGTCCGCCCCCGCGCCGCCCATCTCGGTGCGCACCCATCCCGGATGGAAGGCGACGCAAGTGGCGCCCTGCGCGCCGTAGGTGAGCGCGGTGTCGATCAGCACCGAATTCAGCGCCGCCTTGCTGGCGCGGTACAGCGAGCCGCCGGTGCTGGTGCGCTCGCTCAGCGAGCCCATACGCGACGACAGCACCGCCAGCTTGCCGCGCGCCGCGCATACCATCGGCGCGATGATCGGCAGCAGCCGCATCGCCGCCAGCACGTTGGTGTGCATCACCGTGTCGAAGTCGGTCTGCAGCGGGAAGCCGTCGTGGCGCGGGCCGTACACGCCGGCGTTGAGGATGGCGACGTCGAGCTCTTCGCCGTCCAGCTTCCAGCCGATGCCGGCGCAGGCTTCGACGTCGGTGACGTCCAGCTTGTGCGGTTCCGCGCCGAGCTTCAGCAGCGCGTCGCAGTCCTCCGCCTTGCGGGCGGTGGCGATCACGCGCCAGCCATCCTCCAGATACTGGCGCACCAGTTCCAGCCCGATGCCGCGCGAGGCGCCGATGATGAGTGCGGTCGCCATGCTTACACCAGCTCGATCGCCATGGCGGTGGCTTCGCCGCCGCCGATGCACAGCGCGGCCACGCCCTTCTTGCCGCCGGTGCGCTTCAAGGCGCCGATCAGCGTGACGATGATGCGCGCGCCGGAGGCGCCGATCGGGTGGCCCAGCGCGCAGGCGCCGCCGTGCACGTTGACTTTGCTGTGCGGGATGTCGAGGTCGCGCATCGCCGCCATCGGCACCGCCGCGAAGGCTTCGTTGATCTCGAACAGGTCGATGTCCTTGACGCTCCAGCCGGTCTTCTTGAACAGCTTCTCGATGGCGCCGATCGGCGCCACGGTGAACTGGTCCGGCGCCAGCGCGTTGGTGGCGTGGCCCAGCACCTTGGCGATCGGGGTCAGGCCCAGTTCCTTGGCCTTGGATTCGCGCATCATCACCAGCGCGGCGGCGCCGTCGTTGATCGACGACGACGAGGCGGCGGTGATGGTGCCGTCCTTCTTGAACGCGGCGCGCAGCGTCGGGATCTTGTCGACCTTGGCCTTCAGCGGACCCTCATCCTTGTCGATGACGCTGTCGCCGGCGCGGCTGGTCACGGTGACCGGCGCGATCTCCCAGTTGAACCAGCCTTCGTTGGTGGCGGCCTGCGCGCGCTTGACCGATTCGATGGCGAAGCCGTCCTGCGCCTCGCGGCTGAATTGGTACTTGGCCGAGCACTCTTCGGCGAAGGTGCCCATCGAGCGGCCTTCGCCGGTTTTCTCGTTGCGCGAATAGGCGTCTTCCAGGCCGTCGTACATCATGTGGTCGAACAACATGCCGTGGCCGATGCGGTAACCGCCGCGCGCCTTCGGCACCAGGTAGGGCGCGTTGGTCATCGATTCCATGCCGCCGGCGATCACCACCTCGGCGCTGCCGGCCACCAGCTGGTCGTGGGCGAAGATCGCGGCCTGCATCGCCGAGCCGCACATCTTGGACAGCGTGACCGCGCCGGTCGATGTCGGCAGGCCGGCTTTCAACAAGGCCTGGCGCGCCGGCGCCTGGCCCTGGCCCGCCATCAGGCAGTTGCCGAAGTAGACGTGTTCGACCAGCTTGCCGTCGATGCCGGAGCGTTCGACGGCGGCCTGGATCGCGACCGCGCCCAAGTCGTGCGCGGCCTTGCCGGAGAAGTCGCCCTGGAAGGCGCCCATGGGGGTGCGGGCCGCGCCGACGATTACGATAGGATCATTCATTTTCAAGTGTCTCCATGAAGGGCGGCTGGATCGCCGCCGGGGGTGTCGAGTGTTGATTGCAAAACCGGATGTGCTGCGGGTACGGGAACACGTCTTCGACGTGGCCGTCCATGATGCGCTGCTTGCGCGCCTGCCACCACGCCGGCGTCAACAGGTCGCCGTGGTGCTGCATGAAATATTTGCGGATCTTTGCGTTCCCCAGCAGGAAGCTGCCGAACTGCTCGGGGAAGACGTCGTGCTTGCCGACTGTGTACCACGGCTCGGACGCCATCTCTTCTTCCTCGGTGCGCGCCTGCGGGATGGCGCGGAACTGGCAGTCGGTGATGTATTCGATTTCGTCGTAGTCGTAGAACACCACGCGCTGGTGCCGCGTCACGCCGAAATTCTTGTACAGCATATCGCCGGGGAAGATATTGGCCGCCACCAGTTCCTTGATGGCGTCGCCGTATTCGCGGACGCCGTGTTCGACCTGGAGCTCGTCGTCGTTGGCGCTGGTCAGCCACATATTCAGCGGCACCATGCGCCGCTCGATGTACAGGTGCCTGATGACGATGTTGTCGCCGTCCTCTTCGACCAGCGACGGCGCATGCTGCTTCAGCTCCGCCAGCAGCTCCTCCTTGAAGCGGCTGCGCGGGAAGGCGACGTTGGAGTATTCCAGCGTGTCGGCCATGCGGCCGACGCGGTCGTGGTGCTTCACCAGCAAATACTTTTCCTTGATCAGCGCGCGCGTGGTCTCCTTCGGCGCCGGGTAGAAATCCTTGATCACCTTGAACACATAGGGGAAGGACGGCAGCGCGAACACCAGCATCACCAGGCCGCGGATGCCGGGCGCGATCTCGAACTGGTCGGACGAGTGTTTCAGGTGTTGCAGATAGTCGCGGTAGAACAGCGTCTTGCCCTGCTTTTGCAGGCCGAGAATGGTGTAGATCTCGCTGCGCGGCTTGCGCGGCAACAGGCTGCGCAGGAACTGCACGTAGGCCGACGGCACTTCCATGTCGACCAGGAAGTAGGCGCGCGTGAACGAGAACAGGATCGCCACCTGTTCGTGGTCGAGCAGCACGGTGTCGAGCAGCAGGCCGTGCTTGTTGTGCAGGATCGGGACGACGAAGGGGAACTGCTTGTTGCCGTTGACGACCTTGCCGACGATGTAGGCACCCTTGTTGCGGAAGAACAGGTTGGACAGGACCTGGATCTGGTGGTTCGGTTCGATGCGCGCGCCGCCGAAGACCTGCTGGAGGCGCAGCTCGACCTGCTCGACGTCGCGCGTCAGGTCGGCGAAGCGGGCGTCGAGCTGGAAGTTGGTGATGATGCGCTTCAGCGTGAAGTGCAGGCCGTCGGTCTCCGGGTAGTAGACGCGGTAGGTCGGGCGCAGTTCTTCGGTCTCGATGTATTCGGTGGAGACCACCGGGCGCACGAAGATGAATTCGTTGTGGAAGTAGCTGCGGTGCAGGATATTGCAGCAGACCGAGTTGAAGAAGGTCTCGGCCAGCTCCGGCTGCTTGTGGTCGGACAGCATGCCGATGAAGTGCAGCTTGAGTTCGCGCCACACTTCATCGGTCAGCTCGGACGGGTCGTATTCGTCTTCCAGGATTTGCACGCATTCCTGCACGCGCTTGTCGTAGAAGTCGATGCGGGCGCGGGCGTCCTGCTGCGCCGCGCTCCAGGTGCCGCGTTCGAAATGCCGCTGCGCCTGCTGGCTGGTGTGGCGGAACAGGCGGTAATGCTTGTCGAAGCCGTCGCGGATCGCGCCGGCGATATCGAAGGCGATCTGCGAGCGCAGCAGTTTGGGGAATGCAGCCTGGATCATGTCGAGTCCGTCAGTCGCCGCCGCCGTCCCGCTGGCTTACTTGGTTTCCGCGAACAATTCGCGGCCGATCAGCATGCGGCGGATCTCGCTGGTGCCGGCGCCGATTTCATACAGCTTGGCGTCGCGCCACAGGCGGCCGACCGGATACTCGTTGATGTAGCCGTTGCCGCCCAAGGTCTGGATCGCCTCGCCTGCCATCCAGGTGGCCTTCTCCGCGCTGTACAAGATAGCGCCGGCCGCGTCCTTGCGCAACTGGCGCACCGCTTCCGGCGTCTTGGCGCGGTCGCAAGCCTGGCCGACCGCGTACACATACGCCTTGCACGCCATCATGGTCGAGTACATGTCGGCGATCTTGCCCTGCATCAGCTGGAACTCACCGATCGGCTGGCCGAACTGCTTGCGGTCGTGGATGTAGGGCACCACCACGTCCATGCACGCCTGCATGATGCCCAGCGGGCCGCCGGACAGCACGGTGCGCTCGAAGTCCAGGCCGGACATCAGCACGTTGACGCCCTTGCCCAGGCCGCCCAGCACGTTCTCCACCGGCACTTCGCAATCCTCGAACACCAGTTCGCCGGTGTGCGAGCCGCGCATGCCCAGCTTGTCGAGCTTTTGCGCGATCGAGAAACCCTTGAAGCCTTTTTCGATCAGGAAGGCGGTCATGCCTTTCGGGCCGGCTTCGAGGTCGTTCTTGGCGTAGACCACCAGCACATCGGCGTCGGGGCCGTTGGTGATCCACATCTTGGTGCCGTTCAGCACCCAGCGGTCGCCCTTGAAATCGGCGCGCAGCTTCATGCTGACCACGTCGGAACCGGCGTTCGGCTCGGACATCGCCAGCGCGCCGATGTATTCGCCCGAGATCAGCTTGGGCAAGTATTTCTGTTTCTGTTCTTCGCTGCCGTTGCGCTTGATCTGGTTGACGCACAGGTTCGAGTGGGCGCCGTACGACAGGCCGACCGAGGCCGAGGCGCGCGAGATCTCCTCCATCGCCACGATGTGCGCCAGGTAGCCCATGTTGGCGCCGCCGTATTCCTCGCCGACGGTGACGCCGAGCACGCCCAGCTCGCCCATCTTGCGCCACAGGTCCATCGGGAACTGGTCGCTGCGGTCGATTTCGGCCGCGCGCGGGGCGATCTCAACGGCGGCGAATTGCTGCACGGCCTCGCGCAGCGCGGCGATGTCTTCGCCGTGGTCAAAGTTCAGGCCTGGGAGATGGAGCATGTCGTCCTCATTCTTCTGTTTTGGTTGAAGCGTAAATCATACGCCCATGTGACGTTAACGTAAACGTCAAGTCGCGGATTCGCCGATGGCGGCCAGCAGGCGCTTGCACTCGTCTTCGTGGGCGGTGATCTCGGCCAGCGACATTTCGATGTCTTCACGCTGCTGCTCCAGCGTCTCGCGGTGTTGCGCCAGCACACCGAGGAAACGGTTCATCTGGGCGCTGGTGTCCTTCGGCGTCTCGTACATGTCGACCAGGCTCTTGATCTCCGACAGCGACAGGCCGAGGCGCTTGCCGCGCAGCGTCAGTTTGAGGCGGGTGCGGTCGCGCGGCGTGTAGACCCGGCTGCGGCCGCCCGCGCCTTCGCGCGACGGACTCAGCAAACCCTGGTCTTCATAAAAGCGGATGGCGCGCGCCGTGATGTCGAATTCGCGGGCCAGTTCGGTGATGGTATAGGTTGGCATCTTCTCTGCTTGCGGTGGGGGTTATTTCCGTTTACGTCAACGTCAAGTATATTGTAGCGCGAGGCTAAACAAAGGTGGGCAGCATCCTATGCCAGTGCTATTCTTCTAACGTTAAATACAGGGGCGGGCTGTTCCCCTTTATCGGGCAGAACCGAATAAAATTCGGCACCGGTGCCGGCGGGCGTTTGCATCCACAGAGGATGAAATGTTAATTATAAAATCCATTTACGTCACACTTGGCGCTCAGCGTGCATTGACTGACTTTCATGGCGCAACGTGAAATAGTGCAATTATGAATTCTTCTAATGAACGCGAAAGCTTTAGCCAGCGCTTGCAACAGGCTCTCAAGAACGCCCACTACTCCCCCGATAGCCCGACCCGGTTGGCGCGCGAGTTTAATATCCGCTTTGACGGACGACCCATCACCGTGCACGCGGCCCGTAAATGGCTGGTCGGCGAGGCTATTCCCACTCAGGAGAAGCTGCGCATGATCGCCCAATGGCTGGGCGTGCCCGCCGAATGGTTGCGCTTCGGCGGCCCGGAGGAAGGCGCACCGGCCGGCGACGGCGGCGGCAGCCTGTCCCGCTTCGAGTCGGCCGATGTGAAACTGATCGCCGATTTACAACGCCTGGATGAGCATCATCGCCAAATTGCGCGCGAATTTATTCGCATGCTGGTGCGTGTCAACTACCAAAAGTAGTCATTTTAAGTAGTATTACTGAGTTATTTTGACCGTTTTCGGGCGCCTGGACCGCTGTCGCCCGATTAAACTGGTTTCATTAAGCTTCAAGCATTTGTTCGGATAAGCGTGCCTGCGGGCACGCTTTTTTATTTGTAGGGACGTTTGCGAATTGTCATAGTTCCGCCACGGATTTGAGGCACAATAAGCAATCAGCGCCGCTGATTCGCAGCATTTACTTCGGAGCCTAGCTTTTGAGCCGTCTTATGAAAAGTAACTACAGCAACGTCGCGCAGCTAAAAGATTTGATGACCGTCCCCCCGATGACCGCCGCCCAGCACGCCGAAGTAATGCGCAAGCGCATTGCCCATCGTCGCATGGTGGAGGAAGCGCGGGATTTGAAAAAAGCCAGCGGCTCACAGTTCGACAAACGCTAAGCTTTCATGCCCGCCCAACGCGGGGCCAGGGCATGTTCAATACCGAATAGATCGATGACGCGGCCCACCGTGTGGTCGACCATCTCCGCAATGCTTTGCGGCTTGTGATAAAAACTCGGCAGCGGCGGGAAGATGATCCCGCCCATTTCCGTCACCGCCGTCATATTGCGCAAGTGCGCCAGATTGAACGGGGTTTCCCTCACCATCAACACCAGCCGGCGGCGCTCCTTGAGCACCACGTCGGCCGCGCGCGCGATCAGGTTGTCCGACAGGCCGTGCGCCACCGACGCCAGCGTCTTCATCGAGCAGGGCGCGACGATCATGCCGTCCGACTGGAAGGAACCGCTGGCGATGCTGGCGCCGACGTCGCGCACCTTGTGCACCACATGGGCCAGCGCTTCGACGTCGCGCCGCTGCAGCCCGGTTTCCTGGTGCAGCGTCAGCACGGCGGCGTCGGAGACGATCAGATGCGTCTCCACGCCTTGGCTTTGTTGCAAATGCTCAAGCAGACGCACGCCATACACCGCGCCGGTGGCGCCGGTGATGGCGATGACGATCCGTTTGGGCCTGTCAGGCATCCAGCAGGGCCTTCAGCTCGCCCGACTCGAACATTTCGTTCATGATGTCCGAACCACCGACGAACTCGCCCTTGACGTACAGCTGCGGAATGGTTGGCCAGTTCGAGTAGTCCTTGATGCCCTGACGGACTTCCGGATCTTCCAGCACGTTGACGGTGGCGATGTTTTCAACGCCGCAAGCCTTCAGGATCTGGATGGCGCGGCCGGAGAAGCCGCATTGCGGGAACTGGGCGGTGCCCTTCATGAACAGCACCACCGGGGTGTTGGTCACGGTTTCTTTGATCCAGGTTTGTACGTCGCTCATAGCTGCCTCAGTGAAAAGATGTATTAGGTGCCGACATTTTATAAGAAAACGTCGGCACCGGTATTTTTCCGGCCGGAAGATCAGCCGCGCAGCTTGGCGAAGGCCGCCGCCATGCTGCCGCCCACCGGTTGTTCGCGCGCGGTTTGCTTCTGGTGCTGGCCCATGCTCTTGCGGTCGTTGCGGTCGCCGCGCTGCTGCGGCTGCGATCCGGCTTGCGGCGCGCTGTCGGTCAGGCGCATGGTCAGCGCGATGCGCTTGCGCTTCTCGTCCACCTCCAGCACCTTGACCTTGACCACCTGGCCGGCCTTGACCACCGAGTGCGGATCCTTGACGAAGGTGTTCGACAGCGCCGAGATGTGCACCAGGCCGTCCTGATGCACGCCGATGTCGACGAAGGCGCCGAAGGCGGCGACGTTGGTCACCACGCCCTCCAGGATCATGTCCGGACGCAGGTCCCGGATCTCCTCCACGCCTTCCTTGAAGGTGGCGGTGGTGAATTCCGGACGCGGATCGCGGCCCGGCTTTTCCAGTTCCTTCAGGATGTCGCTGATGGTCGGCACGCCGAATTTGTCGTCGGCGTACTTGGCCGGGTTCAGCGTCTTGATCAGCGCGGTTTCGCCGATGACGGCCTTGATGTCCTTCTTGATGTCGCCGAGGATCTTCTCGACCAGCGGATACGATTCCGGGTGGACCGCCGAGGCGTCCAGCGGATTCTCGCCGCCCATCACGCGCAGGAAGCCGGCCGCCTGCTCGAAGGTCTTGTCGCCCAGGCGCGGCACCGATTTCAGCGCGGCGCGCGAGGCGAACGCGCCCTTGACGTCGCGGTAGGTCACGATCGCCTGCGCCACCGAGGCCGACAGCCCCGACACGCGCGCCAGCAGCGGCGCCGAGGCGGTGTTGACGTCGACCCCGACCGCGTTCACGCAATCCTCGACCACCGCGTCCAGCGAGCGCGCCAGCTGGGTCTGCGACACATCGTGCTGGTACTGGCCGACGCCGATCGATTTCGGGTCGATCTTGACCAGCTCGGCCAGCGGATCCTGCAGCCGGCGCGCGATCGAGACCGCGCCGCGCAGCGACACGTCCATGTCCGGCAGCTCCTTCGAGGCGAACTCGGACGCCGAATACACCGACGCGCCCGCCTCGGAAACGACGATCTTGCTCATTTTTTGATCAGGATGCTGCTTGATCAAGTCCTGCGCCAGCTTGTCGGTTTCGCGCGAGGCGGTGCCGTTGCCGATCGAAATCAGCGACACATTGTGCTTGGCGGCCAGGCGGCCCAGCGTGTGCAGCGAGCCGTCCCAGTCGTTCTTCGGCTGGTGCGGGTAGATGACGGCGGTGTCGACCACCTTGCCGGTGGCGTCGACCACCGCCACCTTGACGCCGGTGCGCAGGCCCGGGTCCAGGCCCATGGTGGCGCGCTGGCCGGCCGGGGCGGCCAGCAGCAGCGCCTTCAGGTTGGTGGCGAAGACGTTGATCGCGTCCAGCTCTGAGCGCTCGCGCAGCGCGCCCATCAGCTCGGTATCCAGGTGCATGAAGCTTTTCACGCGCCAGGTCCAGCGCGCGGTGTCGGCCAGCCATTTGTCGGCCGGACGGCCCTGGTTCTTGATGCCGAAACGGGCGGCGATGCGGCCCTCGCACGGATTGTGCGGCGCGTCCCACTTCGGTTTCTCGGCCTCGGTGTCGAGCCGCAGCGCGACGTCGAGGATGCCTTCGCGGCGTCCGCGCAACAGCGCCAGCGCGCGGTGCGACGGCACGGTGCCGATGGCTTCCGAATAATCGAAGTAATCGGCGAATTTTTCGCCTTCGTCTTGCTTACCTTCAATAACTTTCGATTCAACAATGCCATGCTCTTGCACATATTCGCGCAAGGATTGCAGCAGGGTGGCGTCTTCGGCGAAGCGTTCCATCAGGATCTGGCGCGCGCCGTCCAGGGCCGCCTTGGCGTCGGCCACGCCCGGATTATTGCCGTCGCCGGTGGTGAAGGCCTCGCGCAGGAACTTGCCGGCTTCGGTTTCCGGCGTCAGGCCGGGGTTTTCCAGCAGACTGTCGGCCAGCGGCAACAAACCGGCTTCGATCGCGATCTGCGCCTTGGTGCGGCGTTTTTGCTTGTACGGGAGATATAAGTCTTCCAGCCGGGTCTTGTCTTCTGCGTGCATGACAGCATCTAATAAGGCCGGGGTCATCTTGTTCTGTTCGGTGATCGATGCCACGATAGCGGCGCGGCGGTCTTCCAGCTCGCGCAGGTAGCGCAGGCGCTCTTCGAGCAGACGCAGTTGAATGTCATCCAGGCCGCCGGTCGCCTCTTTACGATAGCGGGCGATGAACGGAACGGTGGCGCCTTCGTCCAACAGGGCGATGGCGGCGGCGACTTGTACCGGTTTGGCGACAAGTTCCAGGGCAAGACGTTGTTCAATGGAAGGCAACATGTGGGACGATTCCTTAGCAGTCAAGCCCGGAATGATACGCAATCGGCGCGAATGCGCCAGTCTTGACAGTCCAAAAGGACTATGCAGGACGATTTGGCCTTAATTACAGTCGGGTTTTGTAAGAAATCCGCGAACACGAACGCTTCAATGGCGGATAATATTGCCTGTTGCCGTTTTTGAACCATCTTTGAACAACAATGCGACCTATGGATTTTACCCGCGACGACGCCACCGACGATGTTCCCGCCAAGCCGGCTGTTCCGGCCGCGCCGACGCGCCCCGCGCCCCCCGCGAATCAATTGTCGTACGCCGTCGCCACCTGGCTGCAGCGGGTTGACGCCGCGGCGCATCCCAAAGCCAAGCTGAACGCGCCGCCGGTGGATTCCGACCCGAAACAGACCGCCTACAAGCTGATCTACGTGATGGCGCCCACCAGCGGCGGCCGCCACGTGGCGCTGTGCCTGTACAAGGCGCGGCTGCGCTCGAACGGCGACGTCGCCGCCGCCAGCCCGGTGAGCGAAGTGTTCTCGCTGCTGTCGGCGCCGCCGAGCTTCCTGGCGCCCGGCGATGAGGACCTGGTGCGGTTCTTCGTGGCGATGCGCAGCGGCCAGAATTCGCAGACCGGCTCGGCCACCGAGCCGCGCGGCAAGATCGGCGCGGCGCTGCTGGCGATGCTGGCGGAGCAGGATAAATTGCTGTGGGCAAATTCGTGGGCCGACGTCGGCAACGGCCTGGTCTATCCGCTGCGCGGCGGCGTGTTGCGCGAGGCCAACCTGGCCTGGCGCGAGGAAGGCAAGGGCTTGCGCCTCGGCTGGCAGGTGCAGGCGCCGCCGAACGCCAAGCACAGCGGCGCCGACCAGGTCGACTACATGTTGCCGACCGATCCGCCGTGGTACATCGATAATCTTTCCTGCGGCGTGTTGCAGCTGAACCAAGGCGGCGCGACGATTCCGCTGGCCGACCTGCAGGCGCTGGTGGCGCAAGCCCCGTTGCTGACCGCCAACGACAAGATGCGCGTCTCGCAACTGCTGCTGGCGCACGGCCTGCAGGGGCTGATGCCGCTGCCGCAACCGCTGCCGCAGCGGGTGCGCGACGACGTCAAGCCGCGTCCGGTGCTGACGCTGGACGCCGCGATGCTGGTCGACGGCTCGCTGCAGCGCTGGCACGATTTCGCCGTGCTGTCCTTCGACTACGACGGCGAGCGGGTGTCGTTCGATCCGTCGCAGCGCGTGGTGCGCCAGAAGGGCGACGTCACCGAGATCATTCAGCGCGACAGCGCCGCCGAAGAGGAAGCGCTGTCGCTGCTGAGCGAGCGCCACTTCCACGCCCCGACCGCCTTGCCGCTGAGCAGCGTCAAGGGCGGGCTGTTGCTGCCGAGCCAGGCCGAATGGCTGCGCTTCGCGCGCGACGGCGTCGAGGCCTTGAAGGCGGCCGGTTGGAAGGTCGAGAAAACCACCAAGTACCGCTACGATGTGCTGGAAGCCGGCGACTGGTACGCCAACGTCACCGAAGATCCGGCCGACGGCGGCTACGCCTGGTTCGACCTGGAGCTGGGCGTGATGATCAACCAGGAGCGGGTGCCGCTGCTGCCGGTGCTGGTGCAGCTGATCCGCAACGCGCCGAACGATTTCAATCCGAAAACCATCGCCATGCACGGCGAGGAAGACCAGATGCTGGCGACCTTGCCGGACGGCAGCCGCATCGCGCTGCCGTGGGGCCGGGTCAAGCCGATCCTGGCGACGCTGGGCGAGTTGTATTTCAGCGACAAGATCAAGACCTCGCTGCGCATGGCGACGCTGGACGCCGCGCGCCTGGACGAGCTGCAGCGCAACGTCGAGCTGAACTGGACCGGCGGCGAGGAATTGCGCGACATGGGCGCGCGCCTGAACCAGTTCGGCGCGGTCAAGCGCATCGCCACGCCGGCCGGCCTGCAAGCCACGCTGCGCGATTACCAGACCGATGGTCTGTCGTGGATGCAATTCCTGCGCGAGTACGGCTTCGCCGGCATCCTGGCCGATGACATGGGTCTGGGCAAGACGGTGCAGACCCTGGCGCACATTCTGGTGGAAAAAGAGGCGGGCCGCCTGACGGCGCCGGCGCTGGTGATCGCGCCGACCAGCCTGATGGGCAACTGGCAGGAGGAAGCCGCGCGCTTCGCCCCGGGCCTGCGCGTGCTGCTGCTGCAAGGCAAGGACCGCATGGGCCAGTTCGACCAGATCGACGAGGCCGACCTGGTGCTGACCACCTACGCGCTGCTGCCGCGCGACGAGGAAAAGCTGCGCGAGCATGATTTCCACCTGGTCATCCTGGACGAGTCGCACTACATCAAGAACACCCGCAGCAAGGCGGCCCAGAGTGCCGGCCTGCTGCGCGCGCGCCATCGGCTGTGCCTGTCCGGCACGCCGCTGGAAAACCACCTGGGCGAGCTGTGGTCGCAATTCCACTTCCTGCTGCCGGGCCTGCTGGGCGACGAGAAGGGGTTCAACACCGTGTTCCGCCATCCGATCGAGCGCCAGGACGACCCGCTGCGGCGCGCGCTGCTGAACCGCCGCATCAAGCCTTTCCTGCTGCGCCGGACCAAGGACAACGTCGCCAAGGAATTGCCGCCGAAGACAGAGATGGTGCGCAAGGTCGAGCTGACCGGCGCCCAGCGCGACCTGTACGAAACCGTGCGGCTGGCGATGGACCAGAAGGTGCGCGACGAAATCGACCGCAAGGGCGTGGCGCGCAGCCAGATCGTGATCCTGGAGGCGCTGCTCAAGCTGCGCCAGGTGTGTTGCGATCCGCGCCTGGTCAAGTCGCTGCCGTCGAAGAAACAGACGGCCGGCTCGGCCAAGTTGATCGACCTGATGCAGATGGTCGAGGACTTGCTGGAGGAAAACCGCAAGATCCTGGTGTTCTCGCAGTTCACCAGCATGCTGGAGCTGATCGAGCAGGAGCTGGAGGCGCGCGACATCCCCTACGCCTTGCTGACCGGCGACACCAAGGACCGCAGCGCGCAAGTGGCGGCATTCCAGCAGGGCGCGGTGCCGATCTTCCTGATCAGCCTAAAGGCGGGCGGCGTCGGCCTGAACCTGACCGCCGCCGACACCGTGATCCACTACGATCCGTGGTGGAATCCGGCGGCGGAAAACCAGGCCACCGACCGCGCCTGGCGTATCGGGCAGGACAAGCCGGTGTTTGTGTATAAACTGATCGCCAAAGGCACGCTGGAGGAAAAAATCCAGGTCCTGCAGCAGAAAAAATCGGATCTGGCGCAATCCATCCTCGCCGAAGGCGAATCGCAGAAGATGGCCTTGACCCAGGAAGACCTGCAACAAATCTTTGCACCTTTGGTGGAGTAGACCAACATGGCGACGATAGCGGAACTCCAGGCTGCCTTGGCGGCATCGCAGGCAAACGAGGAGCGCTATCGCTTGCTGTTGGAACACAGCGGCGAGATCAGCTGGATGGCCGATTGCGCCGGCCTCAAGTTGACCTGGCTCAGTCCCGCCGCCGAACGCCAGTTCGGTTACACGCTGGACGGGGCGCAGGCGCTGGCCGCCGGGCTGCTGAAAGATGTCCCGGCGCGGCTGGCGCGCTACGCCGGCGGCGACCTGAGCCGCCATCGCCTGCTGCGCGAAACCGAGCTTCCACACAGCGACGGCCGCGCGGTGCCGGTCGAAATCGAATCCACCCTGATCCTCGACGCCGCCGGCGTGCCGTCCAACGTGGTCGGCGTGGTGCGCGACCTGAGCGCGCGGCGCGAGCTGGCGGCGCAGCAGAAAAAATTCGCCTCCATGCTGTCGCACGAATTCCGTACCCCGCTGTCGACCATCGACGGCGCCGTGCAACGGCTGGAGATGACCGGCGCCCATCACGACGAAGGCACGCGCAAGCGCTACCGCAAGATCCAGACGGCGGTCGACCGCATGCTGGCGATGCTGGACGAATACCTGTCGCCGGACCGCATGGCCAGCATCGGCCGCGAGCGCCAGCCCGACGAAATCGATCCCGCCGCCCTGCTGGACAAGGCCGCCGAACAGGCGCGCGGCCGCCGCGCCCGGGTCAGCGCGCGCAGCGTCGGCTTGCCGCAATGGATGCGCTGCGACCCGGCCGGCATCCGCCTGTGCCTGGAAATACTGATAGATAACGCGATCAAGTACACGGACGCCGATAGTCCGATAGAATTGATAGGCAAAATGGCAACCGAGGGTGGCGTCGAGTTGTTGGTGCGCGATCACGGCGCCGGCGTGCCGGAGGCGGAACTGGCGCATGTCTTCGATAAATCCTTCCGGGGCAGCAATGCCGTCGGCATCGCCGGTTCGGGCTTGGGCTTGTACATGGCGCGCGCGATCGCGGACGTGCACGGCGGCACGGTCACGGCGCGAAATGTTTCTGAAAGCGGCACGGAATTTCGGATTTGGTTGCCCATATCGGCGAATGCCGGGAAAAGCCTTGCGCAGGTGAGTAGCAACAGTGATAATTCCCTGGACGCAAGCTGAAAAAAGCAGGGCGGGATGGAGCACGATTGCTCAATAAAATCGATCGAATGGCGCACCAATGACGCAAATACTCATCGTGGAAGACAATCTGGACTACGCCGAAGAAATGGCCGAGTTCCTGACTGAGCTTGAACACGAGGTGCACATCACCAATAACGCCAGCGATATGTGGTCCGCCTTAAGCCAGGGTAACGTCGGCGTGGTGGTGCTGGACCTCGGCTTGCCCGACGAAGACGGCTTCAACGTGATTCCGCGCATGCGGCAGTTGTATCCGCAGATCGGCTTGCTGGTGCTGACCGGCCGCGTCGCTTTCGACAACCGCATCCTCGGTCTGCGCCTCGGCGCCGACCACTATCTGACCAAGCCGATCAAGTTCCCGGAGCTGGCCGCGCACATCGAGGCGCTGGACCGCCGCGTCGGACCGCAGGAAACCGTGCCCGCGCCGAGCAAGTGGACGCTGAAAGTCAGCGCCCGCCAGCTGGAGCTGCAAGGCATGGCGATCACGCTGACGGAAAAGGAATGCAATTTCCTGCATTTGCTGACGATTAATACCCGTCCGGTGCCGCGCCAGGTCATCGTGGCCGGCATCGGCGGCGACGATCCGGACGCCGGACGCCGGGTCGACATGCTGGTCTACCGCCTGCGCAAGAAGGCGCGCACCGGCCTGGGCCAGGACCTCCCGCTGCGCAGCGCCTATGGCGAGGGCTACAGCCTGTCGGCCAGCTTCAATCTGTCATAAATAGGGACAGAGTCGTACGCGAAGGGTAGAATCAAGTGATTGATTCCACCCTTTTTGCATTTTATGGCCCGCCTGCCCCGCCTCATCGTCCCCGGACAACCGCACCACGTCATCCAGACCGGCAACAACAACCAGCTGGTGTTCCAGGATACCGAAGATTATCAAGCTTTCCTCGGCTGGCTGCGCTCGGCCGCGAAAACCTACAAGGTCGCGGTCCACGCCTACGTCCTGATGCCGAATCACCTGCATTTATTGGTCACGCCGGCCGATGAAGACGGCCTCGGCCAGATGATGCAGTGGATAGGCCGCTACTACGTGCCCTACTTCAATCAAAAATATAGCCGTAGTGGAACTTTGTGGAACGGACGCTACAAAACGTCGCTGATCGATGCCGAGCAATATTTCATGCTGTGCAGCCGCTATATCGAGTTCAATCCGGTGCGCAACGGCATGGTCGCGCGCGCCGAGGATTATCCGTGGTCCAGTTATTGCCACCACGCCGGCATCCGCCCGGACGGCTTGATCACCGATCACGCCCAGGTCTGGGCGCTGGGGAATACCCCGTTCCAGCGCGAGGCGGCGTATATCGCCATCGCCGAGCCCGCCTTGACGGCGCAGGAGATCGACACCGTCGGCAAGGCGCTGCTGAAAGGCTGGCCGCTGGGCTCGGAACAGTTCAAGACCGCGCTGGAAAAGAAGGTCAAGCGCCAGGTATTGCCGGCGAAACGCGGCCGGCCGTTCAAAACCAAGCCGGAGCCCACATAGCATTTCACTATGTCCCTATTTAATTTTTTGAGCCACGTTTAAAAAATTAATCCGACTCCGACCCTAATTGTTATTGTTGAATTTTCTGCTGCGTTGCACTACTCTAGTTTTTCGAGCCAATTGCAGTGGAGATAGCCAATGAAAGCCCAAGGTCTGTACGATCCTTCCAACGAGCACGATGCCTGCGGTGTCGGTTTTGTCGCCCATATCAAGGGAAATAAGAGTCACTCCATTGTGGAACAGGGTCTGCTGATCCTGAAGAACCTGGATCACCGGGGCGCCGTCGGCGCCGATGCGCTGATGGGCGACGGCGCCGGCATCCTGATCCAGATCCCGGACCAGTACTACCGCGACGAGATGGCCAAGCAAGGCATCGAACTGCCGCCGCCAGGCGAATACGGCGTCGGCATGGTGTTCCTGCCGAAGGAAAACGCCTCGCGCATCGCCTGTGAACAGGAAATCGAGCGCGCCGTGCGCGCCGAAGGCCAGGTCGTGCTGGGCTGGCGCAACGTGCCGGTCGACTGCGACATGCCGATGTCGCCGACCGTGCGCGCCAAGGAGCCGGTGATCCGCCAGATCTTCATCGGCCGCGGCGCCGATATCATGGTCACCGACGCGCTGGAGCGCAAGCTGTACGTGATCCGCAAATCGTCGGGCCACGCCATCCAGGCGCTGAAGCTGATCCACGGCAAGGAATTCTTCGTGGCCTCGCTGTCGGCCCGCACCATCGTCTACAAGGGCCTGCTGCTGGCGGACCAGGTCGGCGTGTACTATAAAGATCTGCAGGACGCGCGCTGCGTGTCGGCGCTGGCGCTGGTGCACCAACGCTTCTCGACCAACACCTTCCCGGAATGGCCGCTGGCCCACCCGTACCGCCTGATCGCCCACAACGGCGAGATCAACACCGTCAAGGGCAACTTCAACTGGATGCGCGCGCGCGAAGGCGTGATGAAATCCGCCGTGCTGGGCGAAGACCTGCAAAAGCTGTTCCCGCTGATCTATGAAGGCCAGTCGGACACCGCCTGCTTCGACAACGCGCTGGAACTGCTGCTGATGGCGGGCTACCCGATCGCCCAGGCGATGATGATGATGATCCCGGAAGCCTGGGAAAATCACGGTACGATGGACGACAATCGCCGCGCTTTCTACGAATATCACGCCGCGATGATGGAACCGTGGGATGGCCCGGCGGCCATGGCCTTCACCGACGGCCGCTACATCGGCGGCACGCTGGACCGCAACGGCCTGCGCCCTGCGCGCTACATCGTCACCGACGACGATCTGGTGGTGATGGCGTCGGAATCGGGCGTGCTGCCGATTCCGGAATCGAAAATCATCCAGAAATGGCGTCTGCAACCAGGCAAGATGTTCCTGATCGACCTGGAAGCGGGCCGCATCATCGACGATAAAGAGCTGAAAGACACCTACGCCAACGCCAAGCCGTACAAGGCATGGATCAACGCGGTGCGCATCAAGCTGAACGAGATCAAGCTGAGCGAAAGCCAGCTGGCGCACAACCGCGTCAAGTACGACACGCCGGCGCAGGGCGAAAAAGCGCTGCCGTCGTTGCTGGACCGCCAGCAAGCCTTCGGCTACACCCAGGAAGACCTGAAGTTCCTGATGGCGCCGATGGCCGCCGCCGGCGAGGAAGCCACCGGCTCGATGGGCAACGACTCGCCGCTGGCGGTCATGTCCAACAAGCTGAAGCCGCTGTACAACTACTTCAAGCAGCTGTTCGCGCAAGTGACCAACCCGCCGATCGATCCGATCCGCGAAGCGATGGTGATGTCGCTGGTGTCCTTCATCGGCCCGAAACCGAACCTGCTGGACACCAACAACGTCAATCCGCCGATGCGGCTGGAAGTGTCGCAGCCGATCCTCGGCTTCGACGACATGGCGCGCCTGCGCGGCATCTCGCTGCATACCGGCGGCAAGTTCAAGTCGTATGAGCTGAACATCTGCTACCCGCTGGCCTGGGGCAAGGACGGCGTGGAAGCCTGCCTGGCGTCGCTGTGCGCCGAGGCGGTGGACGCGGTCAAGTCCGGCCACAACATTCTGATCGTCTCCGACCGTTCGGTCGGTCCGGAGCGCGTCGCGATCCCTGCGCTGCTGGCGACCTCGACCGTGCACCAGCACCTGGTCAGCAAGGGCCTGCGCGCCTCCACCGGCCTGGTGGTGGAAACCGGCTCGGCCCGCGAGACCCACCACTTCGCCCTGCTGGCCGGCTACGGCGCCGAGGCGATCCACCCTTACCTGGCGATGGAAACCCTGGTCGAGCTGGCGCACGGCATGGCCGGCGACATGTCCGGCGAGAAGGCGGTCTACAATTACACCAAGGCCATCGGCAAGGGCCTGATGAAGGTGATGTCCAAGATGGGCATCTCGACGTACATGTCGTACTGCGGCGCGCAGATCTTCGAAGCGGTCGGCCTGAACAAGTCGCTGGTCGACAAATATTTCAAGGGCACCTCGTCCAACGTCGAAGGCATCGGCGTGTTCGAAGTGGCGGAAGAGGCGCTGCGCCTGCACAACCTGGCCTTCGGCGACGATCCGGTGCTGGAAAACCACCTCGACGCCGGCGGCGAGTACGCCTACCGCGTGCGCGGCGAAGACCACCTGTGGACCCCGGATGCGATCGCGAAACTGCAGCATTCGACCCGCAGCAACAATTTCTCCAGCTATAAAGAGTACGCCCAGATCATCAACGACCAGAGCAAGCGCCACCTGACCTTGCGCGGCCTGTTCGAATTCAAGATCGATCCGAGCAAGGCGATCCCGCTGGACGAAGTCGAGCCGGCCAAGGAAATCGTCAAGCGCTTCGCGACCGGCGCGATGTCGATGGGTTCGATCTCGACCGAGGCGCACGCGACCCTGGCCGTCGCGATGAACCGCATCGGCGGCAAGTCCAACACCGGCGAAGGCGGCGAGGATCCATCGCGCTACACGATGGAACTCAAAGGCATCAAGATCAAGCAGGGCGAGACCATGGCTTCGGTCATGGGCAAGGAACAGATGGTGGTCGACATCGCGCTGCAGGAAGGCGATTCGCTGCGCTCGCGCATCAAACAGGTGGCGTCCGGCCGTTTCGGCGTGACCGCCGCCTACCTGAACTCGGCCGACCAGATCCAGATCAAGATGGCGCAAGGCGCCAAGCCGGGCGAAGGCGGCCAGCTGCCGGGCCACAAGGTGTCGGAATACATCGCCACCTTGCGCTTCTCGGTGCCGGGCGTGGGCCTGATCTCGCCGCCGCCGCACCACGATATTTATTCGATTGAAGATCTGGCGCAGCTGATCCACGATCTGAAGAACGCCAATCCGCGCGCGTCGATCTCGGTCAAGCTGGTGTCGGAAGTGGGTATCGGCACCGTTGCCGCCGGCGTCACCAAGGCCAAGGCCGACCACGTCGTGGTCGCCGGCCACGACGGCGGCACCGGCGCCTCGCCGCTGTCGTCGGTCAAGCACGCCGGTACGCCGTGGGAGCTGGGCCTGGCCGAAACGCAGCAGACGCTGGTGCTGAACGGCCTGCGCAGCCGGATCCGGGTCCAGGCCGACGGCCAGATGCGTACCGGCCGCGACGTGGTCATCGCCGCCATGCTGGGCGCCGACGAGATCGGCTTCGCCACCGCGCCGCTGGTGGTCGAGGGTTGCATCATGATGCGCAAATGCCACTTGAACACGTGCCCGGTCGGCGTCGCGACGCAGGATCCGGTGCTGCGCGCCAAGTTCTCGGGCAAGCCGGAGTACGTGGTCAACTACTTCTTCTTCGTCGCCGAGGAAGCGCGCCAGCTGATGGCGCAGCTGGGCATCCGCACCTATGACGAGCTGATCGGCCGGGTCGACCTGCTGGACAAATCCAAGGCGATCACCCACTGGAAAGCCAAGGGCCTGGACTTCAGCAACATCTTCTACTCGCCGGAAGTGCCGAACGGCGACTCCATCTATCACACGATGGAGCAGGACCACGGCCTCGACAAGGCGCTCGACCACAAGCTGATCGCGCAGGCCAAGGCGGCGCTGGAGAAGGGCGAGCGGGTCTCGTTCATCTCGCCGGTGCGCAACGTCAACCGCACCGTCGGCACCATGCTGTCGGGCGAAGTGGCCAAGCGCTACGGTCATGCCGGTTTGCCGGACGACACCATCCATATCCAGCTGCAAGGCACGGCGGGCCAGTCGGCCTGCGCCTTCCTGGCGCACGGCATCACCATCGACCTGGTCGGCGAGGGCAACGATTACGTCGGCAAGGGCTTGTCGGGCGGCCGCATCATCGTGCGTCCGAACACCGAGTTCCGCGGCTGGGCGGTGAACAACATCATCATCGGCAACACCGTGCTGTACGGCGCGATCGCCGGCGAAGCCTTCTTCAACGGCGTGGCCGGCGAGCGTTTCGCGGTGCGCAACTCGGGCGCCACCGCCATCGTCGAAGGCACCGGCGACCACGGTTGCGAGTACATGACCGGCGGCACCGTGGTGGTGCTGGGCCTCACCGGCCGCAACTTCGCGGCCGGCATGTCGGGCGGCATCGCCTACGTGTACGACCCGGAGGGCGATTTCGCCAGCCGCTGCAACACCTCGATGGTGACGCTGGAGCCGGTGCTGACCGCCAAGGAACAGGCGGCGCACAGCGACACCTGGCACATCCAGCACAAGGATCTGGGCAAGGAAGCCGACGAAGTGATCCTGAAGCGTTTGATCGAGCGTCACTTCAAGCACACCGGCAGCACGCGCGCGCGCCTGTTGCTGGATAACTGGGCCGAAGGCCGCAGCAAGTTCGTCAAGGTGTTCCCAAGCGAATACAAACGCGCCCTGGCCGAAATGGCCGAGGACGTGGCGAACGAAGCCGCCGCCGTACAACCCATCGCAGCTTGATGCTGATCGACAGAACAAATTATTTAAGGACATATCGTGGGTAAAATCACCGGCTTCATGGAATTCCAGCGTCAGGACGAGGGCTATCTGCCGCCTGCGGCGCGCCTGAAAAACTACGCGGAATTCGTCATTCCCCTGACTAACGAGCAAGCCAAGGTCCAGGGCGCGCGCTGCATGGATTGCGGCATCCCGTTCTGCAACACCGGCTGCCCGGTCAACAACATCATCCCGGACTGGAACGACCTGGTCTATCGCGGCAACTACCGCGAAGCGCTGGACACGCTGCACTCGACCAACAACTTCCCCGAGTTCACCGGCCGCATCTGCCCGGCGCCATGCGAATCGGCCTGTACGCTGGGCATCAACGACGATCCGGTCGGCATCAAGTCGATCGAGCACAAGATCATCGACGAAGGCTGGGAACACGGCTGGGTGGTGCCGCAGCCGGCCGCCAAACAGACCGGCAAGAAAGTGGCCGTGGTCGGCTCCGGCCCGGCCGGCATGGCCGCCGCGCAACAGCTGGCGCGCGCCGGCCACGCCGTCACCGTATTTGAAAAGAGCGACCGCGTCGGCGGCCTGCTGCGCTACGGCATTCCCGACTTTAAGATGGAAAAGTCGCACATCGACCGCCGCATCAAGCAGATGGAAGCCGAAGGCGTGGTGTTCCGCACCAGCGTGCTGGTCGGCAAGGACTTTCCGGCCAACGTCAACAACTGGGCCAAGGAAACCATCTTCCCGGAAGACCTGGCCAAGGACTTCGACGCCGTGGTATTGGCCGGCGGCGCCGAGCAGCCGCGCGACCTGCCGGTGCCGGGCCGCGAGCTGAAGGGTGTGCATTTCGCGATGGACTTCCTGCCGCTGCAAAACAAGGTTAACGCCGGCGACAAGGTCAAGGACCAGCTGAAGGCCACCGGCAAGCATGTGGTGGTCATCGGCGGCGGCGACACCGGTTCCGACTGCGTCGGCACCTCGAACCGCCACGGCGCCGCCTCGGTCACCCAGTTCGAGCTGATGCCGATGCCGCCGGAGCAAGAGAACAAGCCGCTGGTGTGGCCGTACTGGCCGACCAAGCTGCGCACCTCCTCGTCGCACGAGGAAGGCTGCGAGCGCGACTGGGCGGTGGCCACCAAGCGCCTCGAAGGCAAGGGCGGCAAGGTCGAGAAGCTGATCGCCTGCCGCGTCGAATGGAAAGACGGCAAGATGGCCGAGGTGGAAGGGTCGGAATTCGAGATGAAGGCCGATCTGGTGCTGCTGGCCATGGGCTTCGTCTCGCCGGTGGCCAATGTGCTGGACGCCTTTGGCGTCGAAAAAGATGCGCGTGGCAACGCCAAGGCCACCACCGACGGCGAGGGCTGCTACAAGACCTCGGCGGCCAACGTGTTCGCCGCCGGCGACGTGCGCCGTGGCCAGTCGCTGGTGGTGTGGGCGATCCGCGAAGGCCGCCAGTGCGCCCGCGCGGTCGACGAGTTCCTGATGGGCTCGTCCGACCTGCCGCGCTGAGCACCGCCGGCCGCGTGCGGCCGAACAGCGATTGCATGCCGGGAGCGTGCGGGTGATCCCCGCCGCTACCCGGTTTTTTTACATTCCCTGTTACATTCAGTGCCGCGTGTAAATTGCTGACTTTTGATTCATCAGTGTTGTATTATCTGCCACTCACCATCTCGCCCCCTGTTACAAAAGAGGGGTGCCCAAGCAGAGATTGACCTTTCTGCACTACAATACGGCATTAAAAACAATGAGTTCAGTCGTGCCTAATCTAGTCGAAATCCGTGATTTACACTTCTCCTATGGAAAGCGCCACATCTTGTCCGGCCTCCAGATGGATTTCCCACGCGGGAAAGTGGTCGCAGTCATGGGCGGCTCGGGTAGCGGCAAGACCACGGTGTTGCGCCTGATCGGCGGCCAGATCCGCCCCCGCAAAGGCCATGTCAAAGTGCAGGGCCAGGTGGTGCATAAGCTGAATACCGCCGGTCTGTATCTGTTGCGGCGCAAAATGGGCATGCTGTTCCAGCATGGCGCGCTGTTCACCGATCTGTCCGTCTTCGAGAACGTCGCCTTCCCGCTGCGGGAACATACCGATCTGCCGGAAGAGCTGATCCGCAACCTGGTGCTGATGAAACTGCACGCGGTCGGCCTGCGCAACGCCGCCAACCTGAAACCGGGCGAAATCTCCGGCGGCATGGCGCGCCGCGTCGCGCTGGCGCGCTCGATCGCGCTGGATCCGGAACTGATCATGTACGACGAGCCGTTCGCCGGCCTCGATCCGATCTCGATGGGCGTCACCGCCAACCTGATCCGCAATCTGAACACCGCGCTCGGTTCGACCACCATCCTGGTGTCGCACGACGTCAAGGAATGCTTCGCCATCGCCGACTATGTGTATTTCCTGTCGCAAGGCAAGATCGTCGCGCACGGCACGCCGGCCGACATGATGGTGTCCACCGACCCGTATGTGAAGCAATTCGTCAACGCGGAGGCGGATGGTCCGGTGCCGTTCCATTATCCAGGCAAGTCCCTGGCCGACGATCTGGGCCTGGGAGCTAAAGTATGAGTTTGAGAAATTGGTTGTCCGGCCTGGGCGCGCCGTTGCGCGACTACGTCGAAAGCATCGGCTACGGCACCCGCACCTTCGGCAATCTGCTGAGCGTCTCGCCCGGCCTGCTGCGCCGTCCGCGCCTGCTGATCGAACAGCTGCACTTCATCGGCAACTACTCGATGCTGATCATCACCTTGTCCGGCCTGTTCGTCGGCATGGTGCTGGGCCTGCAGGGTTACTACACGCTCAACAAATACGGCGCCGAACAGTCGCTGGGCCTGCTGGTGGCGCTGGGCCTGACCCGCGAACTGGGTCCGGTGATCACCGCGCTGCTGTTCGCCGGCCGCGCCGGCACCTCGCTGACGGCGGAAATCGGTCTGATGAAGGCCGGCGAGCAGTTGTCGGCGATGGAAATGATGGCCGTGAACCCGATCCAGCGCGTGCTGGCGCCGCGTTTCTGGGCCGGCGTGATCTCGGTGCCGCTGCTGGCGTCGGTGTTCAGCGCCGTGGGCGTGCTGGGCGGCTGGCTGGTCGGCGTCAAGCTGATCGGCGTCGACGAGGGCGCGTTCTGGTCGCAGATGCAGGGCGGGGTCGACATCTGGAAGGATATTTTCAACGGTTTCGCCAAGAGCGTGGTGTTCGGCATCGCGATCACCTTCATCGCCCTGTACCAGGGTTATGAGGCGCAGCCGACCCCGGAAGACGTGGCGCGCGCCACCACCCGCACGGTCGTGATCTCATCGCTGATGATCTGGTGGCTGGACTTCATGATGACCGCACTGATGTTCAGCAAATAAAAATAAAGTAATCGAGGAATAATTATGCAACGTAAATCTCTGGATGTCTGGGTTGGTCTGTTCATCGTCGTCGGCGTCGCCGCGCTGATGTTCCTGGCGCTGAAGGCCGGCAACATGGGTTCGCTGTCGTTCGGCAAGGCGTATGCGATCACCGCCAAGTTCGACAACATCGGCAGCCTGCGTCCGCAGGCGGCGGTGAAGGCGGCCGGGGTGGTGGTAGGCCGTGTGGGGGAGATCAAGTTTGATGACAAAAGTTATCAGGCGCTGGTAACCTTGAATATGGAAGAAGGCTATAAATTCCCTAAAGACAGCTCGGCCAAGATCTTGACCGCTGGCTTGCTGGGTGAGCAATACGTGGGCATCGAGGCCGGTGGCGACGTCAACAATCTGGCTGCGGGCGACAAGATCGCGCGCACCCAATCCGCCACCGTGCTGGAAGACCTGATCAATCAGTTCATCTACAGCAAGGCGGCGGACGGAAAGGACGAAAAATGATGGCTCAAGGCACTTCGAAACACTTCCGCAACGCCGCGCTGGCGCTGGGCGTCACCCTGATGCTGGCCGGCTGCGCCGGCCCGAACCCGCGCGACCCTTACGAGGGTTTCAACCGCGCCATGTTCAGCTTCAACGATACGGTCGATACCTACGCGCTGAAGCCGGTCGCCACCGCCTACAAGAACGTCACGCCTCAGTTCGTGCAGACCGGCGTCAACAATTTCTTCGGCAACCTGGCCGACGCCTGGACCGCCGTGAATAACTTGCTGCAAGGCAAAGGCGAGGAAGGCATGTCGGACGTCGGCCGCTTCGCGCTGAATTCGACGCTGGGCGTGCTCGGCCTGTTCGACATCGCCTCGGAAGCCGGCATGCAGAAGCACAAGGAAGACTTCGGCCAGACGCTGGGCGTGTGGGGCGTGGACTCCGGCCCCTACCTGATGCTGCCGCTGCTGGGACCGTCGACCGTGCGCGACACCGTGGCCCTGCCGGCCGACTTCGCCGGCGACATCTGGCGCTACAAGGATCCGACCAACGTCCGCAACATCGGTGTCGTGCTCCGCGTTGTCGACCAGCGTGCTAACCTGCTGGACGCTGGCAGTTTGCTGGAAGACGCCGCGCTGGACCGCTACGAATTCATCCGCGACGGTTACATGCAGCGCCGCGAAAGCCAGATCCATCCTGACGGCAATCCGCGTGCGAAGAAGGACGATAAGTCCGCCGCACTGGAAACTTCCGATCCGGTGTCATCCGAATCGGCGCCAAAAGAGTTAAACTCCGGCACACCGGCTGCCAACAACGCCAGCCTGTGATCCGAAGAACCCCACATAGGTAGACCACAATATGAAATTGATTAAACAACTCATCGCAGTCGCCACGGTCGCATTGGCCACCAGCGCGCACGCGGCGGTTCCCGCCAACGAAGCGCCGGACGCGCTGGTCAAGCGCATCAGCCAGGACGTGATCGACACCGCCAAGTCGGACAAGTCGATCCAGGCCGGCGACACCAAAAAGGTGATCGAGCTGGTCGAAACCAAGATCCTGCCGTACGTCGACTTCCAGCGCATGACCGCGCTGGCCGCCGGCCGCTTCTGGCGCGACGCCACGCCGGAACAGCAGAAGAACCTGTCGGAACAGTTCCGCACGCTGCTGGTGTTCACCTACTCGGGCGCGCTGTCGCAGATCAAGAACGAAACCGTTGAATTCAAGCCGCTGCGCGCCGATCCGGCCGACACCGAAGTCGAAGTGCGTTCGCAGGTCAACATGGCCCGCGGCGAACCGATTCCGCTGAACTACCGCGTCGCCAAGTCGGCCACCGGCTGGAAGATCTACGACATCAACGTGCTGGGCGCGTGGCTGGTCGAGACCTACAAGGGCACGTTCGCTTCCGAAATCAGCAAGGGCGGCATTGATGGCCTGATCAAGGCCTTGACTGAAAAGAACAAGAAGCTGGCCAGCAAACCATTGAAAACCGTCGCCAAGTAAAGCACGCCATGTCCAACGCCGTTTCCGAACCTGCCGACGACCTGGTGTCGCTCACGTCCCTGACCGTGCTCAACGCCACGACGGCGCTGGAGCGCGGCGTCGCCGCCCTCAAGGCCGGCCAGACCGTGTTCGACCTGCGCAATGTGTTGACGGTGGATTCGGTGGCGGTGTCGGTGATGCTGGCGTGGCAACGCGCCGCCGTCGACGCCGGCGTCAAGCTGGAACTGAAAAACCTGCCGCCGGCGTTGCAAAGCCTGACCAAGCTGTATGGCGTGTGCTCGCTGCTGTTCCCGCCGGAGGTCAAGCTGCAGCAGGACGGCAGCGTCCCTCACAACCCGGCGCACGACGAGTTCGTGCCGGTCAACGCGCCGACCACGGTCTTCACGAAGAAAACCGGCCTGGGCAACGACCCGGCCGCGCACCACCATCATTGACCCCCGCCCCACCCCGCCGACCGGGTTTTCCCCGGTCCGGCCCCGCGTATTACTCAGCCACCGGCTGTGCCTGACCAAAATCCAATATAATTGAACGTTGCCGCCGCCTAAGTGCCGCGGCGCCCGCATCACCTTCTGCCCTTGAGGCACCCTGCGCCGGTTCGCGCCGCCGCACCTTACTGATAAGTCAAGAATGACAGCGATCCAAATAAGTAATGTCGAGAAGCGCTACAAGTCGCTCCAGGCACTGGGCGGCGTGTCCCTTTCCATCGAAGAGGGCGAATTTTTCGGTCTGCTCGGCCCCAACGGCGCCGGCAAGACCACGCTGATTTCCATCATCGCCGGCCTGATCCGGCCCGACGCCGGCACCGTGGCCATCCATGGCCACGACGTCACCGCTGATTTCCGCGAGGCCCGCAAGAAGCTGGGCGTGGTGCCGCAGGAACTGGTGTTCGACCCGTTCTTCACGGTGCGCGAGACGCTGCGGCTGCAGTCCGGCTACTTCGGCCTGTCCAACAACGACGCCTGGATCGACGAGGTGATGCACAACCTCGACCTGACCAACAAGGCCGACGTCAACATGCGCGCGCTGTCCGGCGGCATGAAGCGCCGGGTGCTGGTGGCGCAGGCGCTGGTGCACAAGCCGCCCGTCATCGTGCTCGACGAGCCGACCGCCGGGGTCGACGTCGAACTGCGCCAGACGCTGTGGAAGTTCATCTCGCGCCTGAACCGCGAAGGCCACACCGTGGTCCTGACCACCCACTACCTGGAGGAGGCGCAGGCGATGTGCAAGCGCGTCGCCATGCTCAAGAGCGGCAAGGTGGTGGCGCTGGACTCGATGGCCTCGCTGATCCGCCGCATCTCCGGCTCGCAGCTGATGGTCAACATGTCGCACGGCGACCTGCCGGACGACCTGCGCCACCTGATCACGCATCCGGAAACCTCGGAGCATGGCAAGAAGTACAGCCTGCGCATCAACGAATACGCGGAAGTGGAGCAGATCCTGACGCGCCTGCGCACCTCGGGCGCCGTCATCGACGAGATGCAACTGCAACAAGCGGATCTGGAAGATATCTTCTTGCAGATCATGGACAAGGGTACCGTATGAACTTCATCTCCGCCGGCTTCCGCACCCTGGTCTACAAGGAGTCGCTGCGCTTCTGGAAGGTCGCCACCCAGACCATCGCCGCGCCGATCCTGACCGCCATGCTGTACCTGCTGATCTTCGGCCACGTGCTCGAAGGCCGCGTCACCGTCTACCAGGGCGTCAGCTACACCGCCTTCCTGATCCCCGGCCTGGTGATGATGAGCGTGTTGCAGAACGCGTTCGCCAACTCGTCGTCGTCGCTGATCCAGTCCAAGATCACCGGCAACCTGGTGTTCGTGCTGCTGACCCCCTTGTCGCACTGGGAGATCTTCTCGGCCTACGTGATCGCGGCCATGGTGCGCGGGCTCGCGGTCGGCGCCGGCGTGTTCATCGCCACCACCTGGTTCGCGCATCTGACGTTCGAAGCGCCGCTGTGGATCCTGGTGTTCGCGCTGCTGGGCGCCGCCATCCTCGGCACCATGGGCCTGATCGCCGGCATCTGGGCCGAGAAATTCGACCAGCTGGCCGCGTTCCAGAACTTCCTGATCATGCCGCTGACCTTCCTGTCCGGCGTGTTCTACTCGATCCATTCGCTGCCGCCGTTCTGGCTGACGGTCTCGCACCTGAATCCGTTCTTCTACATGATCGACGGCTTCCGCTACGGTTTCTTCGGCCAGTCGGACGTCAACCCGGTGGTGAGCCTGGCGATCGTGTCGGGCTTCCTCGTCGTGCTGGCGCTGCTGGCGATTCGTTTACTGCGCAGCGGCTATCGCCTGCGCCACTAATATTCAAGGACTCATCATGCCTACCACTCCAGAACTGATCCACGGCTACATCACCGCCGGTCTCGAATGTACCCACCTCGAAGTCGAGGGCGACGGCCAGCACTTCCAGGCGGTGATCGTGTCGCCCGCGTTCGCGGGCAAGCGTCTGATCCAGCGCCACCAGATCGTGTACGCCGCGCTGGGCGACCGCATGCGCGAGGAAATCCACGCGCTGTCGATGAAAACCCTCACCCCTGAAGAATATCAAGGATAAAGCATGGACAAGCTCCTCATCCAAGGCGGCAACCGCCTGAACGGCGACATCACCATCTCCGGCGCCAAGAACGCGGCGCTGCCCATCCTGTGCGCCGGCCTGCTGACCTCCGGCGACGTCGAGCTGTCCAACGTGCCGCATCTGCACGACGTGGCGACCATCCTCAAGCTGTTGGGCCAGACCGGCCTCAAAGTGACGCAGGACGGCGACAAGGTGACGCTGAACGGCTCCGCCATCGACAAGCTGGAAGCGCCGTATGAGCTGGTGAAAACCATGCGCGCCTCGATCCTGGTGCTCGGCCCCTTGCTGGCGCGCTTCGGCGAAGCCAAGGTCTCGCTGCCGGGCGGCTGCGCCATCGGCTCGCGTCCGGTGGACCAGCACATCAAGGGCCTGCAGGCGCTGGGCGCCGAGATCACCGTCGAAGCGGGCTACATCTACGCCAAATGCAAGAAGCTCAAGGGCGCGCGCATCGTCACCGACATGATCACCGTCACCGGCACCGAGAACCTGCTGATGGCCGCGACGCTGGCCGAAGGCGAGACCGTGCTGGAAAACGCCGCCTGCGAACCGGAAGTGACCGACCTGGCCAACCTGCTGGTGGCGATGGGCGCGAAGATCGAAGGCATCGGCACCAACCGCCTGGTGATCCAGGGCGTCGCCGAGCTGCATGGCGCCAAACACGCCGTGATCTCGGACCGCATCGAAGCGGCCACCTTCCTGTGCGCCGTCGCGGCCACCGGCGGCGACATCACCATCCGCAACACCCGCGTCGACATCATGGATGCCGCGCTGGACAAGCTGCGCGAGATCGGCCTGCAGCTGACCATCGGCGACAACTGGATCCGCGCGCAGATGGACAAGCGTCCGTCGCCGGTGACCTTCCGCACCACCGAATACCCGGGCTTCCCGACCGACATGCAGGCGCAGTTCATGGCGGTGAACACCATCGCCGACGGCGCCAGCCGCGTCACCGAGACCATCTTCGAGAACCGCTTCATGCACGTGCAGGAGATGAACCGCCTCGGCGCGGCCATCGAGACCGACGGCAATACCGCCTTCATCAAGGGCGTCGAGCAGCTGGTCGGCGCGCCGGTGATGGCGACCGACCTGCGCGCCTCGGCCTCGCTGGTGATCGCGGCGCTGACCGCGCGCGGCGAGACGCTGATCGACCGCATCTACCACCTCGATCGCGGCTACGACCAGATGGAAGTCAAACTCTCGGCGGTCGGCGCCGACATCAAACGGATCAAATAACATGAGTGGATTTCAGGCCAACCCGCAGCTGATCCTGGCGCTGTCGAAGGGCCGCATTTTTGACGACACGCTGCCGCTCCTGGAAGCGGCCGGCATCACCGTCACCGAAAACCCGGAGACCTCGCGCAAGCTGATCTTGTCGACCAACGACCCGGACGTGCGCGTCATCATCGTCCGCGCCACCGACGTGCCGACCTATGTGCAGTATGGCGCCGCCGATTTCGGCGTGGCCGGCAAGGACGTGCTGCTGGAGCATGGCGGCGAAGGTCTGTACCAGCCGATCGACCTGAACATCGCCGCCTGCCGCATGTCGGTGGCGGTGAAGAACGGCTTCGACTACGAAACCGCCGTGCGCCAGGGCGCGCGCCTGCGGGTCGCCACCAAGTTCGTACAGACCGCGCGCGAGCACTTCGCCAAGAAGGGCGTGCACGTCGACCTGATCAAGCTGTACGGCTCGATGGAGCTGGCGCCGCTGGTCGGCCTGTCGGACGCCATCGTCGACGTGGTCAGCACCGGCAACACGCTGCGCGCCAACGACCTGGTCGAAGTGGAAGCCATCATGGACATCTCGTCGCGCCTGATCGTCAACCAGGCCGCGCTCAAGCTCAAGCGCGAGCGCCTGCAACCCATCATCGAAGCCTTCGAACGCGCCTCTAAAAAGTAAACATCATGTCGATTCAAATCACCAAGCTGGATTCCACTCAAGCCGATTTCAAAAAGTCACTGGACACCCTGCTGGCGTTTGAAGTGAGCACCGATAATGCGATCGAAAGCGCGGTCGCCGGCATCCTGGCCGACGTCAAGGCACGCGGCGACGCCGCCGTGCTGGAATACACCAACCGCTTCGACCGCATTCCGAACGGCGGCGCGTCCAGCATGGCGGCCTTCGACATCCCTGAAGCCGAATTGCAGGCCGCGCTGGCCGGCATCCCGGAGGCGCAACGCGCCGCGCTGCACGTGGCCGCGCAACGCATCCGCGTGTTCCACGAACGGCAGAAGCAGGAACTGAACGGCTTCACCTACACCGAGGCCGACGGCACGGTGCTGGGCCAGAAGGTCACGCCGCTGGATCGCGTCGGCATCTACGTCCCGGGCGGCAAGGCCGCCTATCCGTCGTCGGTGCTGATGAACGCGATCCCGGCGCACGTCGCCGGCGTCGAGGAAATCATCATGGTGGTGCCGACTCCGGACGGCGTGAAGAACCAGATGGTGCTGGCCGCCGCCGCGATCGCCGGCGTCACCCGCGTCATCACCATCGGCGGCGCACAGGCGGTCGGCGCGCTGGCGCACGGCACCGAAACCATCCAGGCCGTCGACAAGATCGTCGGCCCCGGCAACGCCTACGTGGCGGCAGCCAAGCGCCGCGTGTTCGGCATCGTCGGCATCGACATGATCGCCGGCCCGTCGGAAATCCTGATCATCTGCGACGGCACCACCGATCCGGACTGGGTGGCGATGGACCTGTTCTCGCAGGCCGAGCACGACGAGCTGGCGCAAGCCATCCTGCTGTGCCCCGACGCCGATTACATCGCCAGGGTGGAAGCCAGCATCAACAAGCTGCTGCCGACGATGCCGCGCCACGAGACCATCCGCACTTCGTTGACCGACCGCGGCGCGCTGGTCAAGGTGCGCGACATGGCCGAAGCCTGCGCCATCGCCAACAGCATCGCGGCCGAGCATCTGGAGATTTCGGCCGAAAACCCGCAGCAATGGGCCGACCAGATCCGCCACGCCGGCGCGATGTTCCTCGGTCGCTTCTCGTCCGAATCGCTGGGCGACTACTGCTGCGGCCCGAACCACGTGCTGCCGACCTCGCGCACCGCGCGCTTCTCGTCGCCGCTGGGCGTGTACGATTTCCAGAAACGCTCGTCGATCATCCACGTCAGCGAAGCCGGCGCGCAAACGCTGGGCAAGGTCGCGGCGGAACTGGCGTATGGCGAAGGCTTGCAGGCGCACGCCCGCAGCGCGGAGCTGCGCCTCAAATGACAGCTGCATGGATCAATCAAGTCTTCTGCGAGGATGCGCTGACCGGACTGGCGCGCATCCCCGACGGTTCCATCGACTTGATCCTGACCGACCCGCCGTATAACCTGGGCAAGGACTACGGCAACGATTCCGACTCGCAGACGGTGGAGGAATACCTGCGCTGGACCGAGCAGTGGATCGACGCCGCGCTGCCCAAGCTGAAGCCGAACGGTAGCCTGTATATCTTCCTGACCTGGCGCTTTTCGCCGGAGATCTTCGTGCTGCTGAAAAAACGCATGACGATGATGAACGAGATCATCTGGGACCGCCGCGTGCCGTCGATGGGCGGCAGCGTGCGCAGCTACTCGTCGGTGCACGACACCATCGGCTTTTTCGTGCGCCGCAAGGATTACTACTTCGATCTCGACGCGGTGCGGATTCCCTACGACGCCGAAACCAAGAAGGCCCGCTCGCGCTCGATCTTCATCGGCGCCAAGTGGCTGGAAGTGGGCTACAACCCCAAGGATTTGTGGAGCGTATCGCGGCTGCACCGCGAGCATCCCGAGCGCGCCGACCATCCGACGCAAAAGCCGCTGGAGATCATCGAGCGCATGCTCAAGGCCTCGTGCCCGCCGGACGGCGTGGTGCTCGACCTGTTCATGGGCAGCGGCACGACGGCGATCGCGGCCAAGCGCTGCGGCCGCAACTTCGTCGGCTTCGAACTGAATCCCGACTACTGCGCCATCATCGCCGAACGTTTGGCGCTGCCCGAAATCCCGGCGCCGCCGGTCAAGAAAAAGCCCGTGCCACGGGCCAAGCGAAGTACCATCACCTCATAGGAGCCTTAGTAAGATGTCTTCCATCGACACCCTGGTCAACACCATCATCCGCCCCGACGTCCGTGCCATCGCTGGCTACCACGTCGCCGATGCGAGTGGTTTTATCAAGCTGGATGCGATGGAGAACCCTTACCACCTGCCGCATCATCTGCGCGAGGAACTGGGCCGGCGCCTGACCGACGTGGCGCTGAACCGCTATCCGACGGCGTCCTACGCCGGCATCAAGCAACGCGTGCGCGACACGCTCGGCATCCCGGCCGGCTACGACGTCATGCTTGGCAACGGCTCGGATGAACTGATCTCGATCCTGTGCATGGCCTGCGCCACGCAGGACCGCCGCGCCGTGGTGCTGGCGCCGACGCCGTCGTTCGTGATGTACCAGCGCTCGGCGCAATTCGCCGGCATGGACTACGTCGGCGTGCCGCTGCAAGCCGACCTGACCTTGGACCTGCCGGCGATGCTGGCCGCCATCGCCGAGCACAAGCCGGCGCTGGTGTTCCTGTCCTATCCGAACAACCCGACCGGCAACCTGTTCGCCGAAGACGACATCGTCGCGATCATCCGCGCGCTGGACGGTTTCGGCCTTGCTGTCGTCGATGAAGCCTACGAGCCGTTCGCACAGCAGACCTTCATGCACCGCCTGCCGGAATTCGACAACCTGGTCGTCATGCGCACGGTGTCGAAGCTGGGACTGGCCGGGATCCGCCTCGGCTACATGTCGGCGGCGCCGCAATTGCTGGCCGAATGCGACAAAGTGCGGCCTCCTTACAACATCAACGTATTGACGCAGGCGGCGGCCGAATTCGCGTTCGACCACGTGGAGGTGCTGAACCAGCAGGCCGCCGCGTTGCGCGCCGCACGCGCCGATCTGATGGCTGCATTGGCCGCCCTGCCGGGCGTCGAGGTTTTTCCGTCGGCGGCGAATTTTATCTTGATTCGGGTGCCGAATTCCGACGATGCCCATCTGAAACTACTGTCCCACAAGGTTTTAATTAAAAATGTGAGTAAAATGCATACTGTGCTGACCAATTGCCTTCGCATCACGGTCAGCACCCCGGAAGAGAATTCCGCCTTCCTCGATGCCTTCGCCGCATCGCTGGCATCCTGAGACCCATCGCGAGCCCTTCATGAACCGCACCGCAGAAATCATCCGCAACACCAACGAGACGCAAGTCCGCGTCTCGATCAACCTGGACGGCACCGGCAAGCAAAAGCTGAACACCGGCGTGCCTTTCCTCGACCATATGCTGGACCAGATCGCCCGTCACGGCCTGTTCGACCTCGACGTCGAAGCCACCGGCGACATTCATATCGACAACCACCACACGGTGGAAGACGTCGGCATCACGCTCGGCATGGCGGTGGCCAAGGCCATCGGCGACCGCAAGGGCATCGTCCGCTACGGCCATTCCTATGTGCCGCTGGACGAGGCGCTGTCGCGCGTGGTGCTGGACTTCTCCGGCCGTCCAGGCATCGAGTACCACATCCCGTTCACGCGCGCGATGATCGGCACCTTCGACGTCGACCTGACGCTGGAATTCTTCCGCGGCTTCGTCAACCACGCGCTGGTCACGCTGCACATCGACAACCTGCGCGGCACCAACGCGCACCACCAATGCGAAACCGTGTTCAAGGCCTTCGGCCGCGCGCTGCGCATGGCGTCCGAGCTGGACCCGCGCGCCGCCGGCACCATCCCGTCGACCAAAGGCAGTCTCTAAAAAAACGCCATGAAAAAAATCGTAGTAGTTGATTACGGCATGGGTAATCTGCGTTCGGTCGCGCAAGCGCTGCGCGCGGTCGCGCCCGAAGCCGACGTGCTGATCTCCGGCGAAGTGGCCGATATCGAAACCGCCGACCGCATCGTGCTGCCCGGCCAGGGCGCGATGCCGGATTGCATGCGCAGCTTGCGCGAATCCGGCGTGCTGGAGGCGTTGCTGAAGGCGGCCGACAGCAAGCCGCTGATGGGCGTGTGCATCGGCGAGCAGATGTTGTTCGACGGCAGCGAAGAAGGCAACGCCGCCGGCCTGGGCCTGTTGCCCGGCAAGGTGGTGCGCTTCCAGCTCGATGGCCAGCTGCAAGAGGACGGCTCGCGCTTCAAGGTGCCGCAAATGGGCTGGAACCAAGTGCGGCAAACCGCGTCTCACCCGATGTGGCGCGATATTCCCGACGACAGCTATTTCTATTTCGTGCACAGCTATTTTGCCCAGCCGGAACAGGTCTCCCATACGGTAGGTCAAACTATCTACGGTGCGCCGTTCAGCTGCGCCGTCGCGCGTGATAATATTTTTGCGACCCAGTTCCATCCGGAGAAAAGCGCCGCGACCGGGCTGCAGTTGTACAAGAATTTCGTTCACTGGAACCCTTGATTTCTTTTACCTCTCACTTCTAACTAAAACCATCATGCTGCTTATTCCTGCCATCGACCTCAAAGACGGTCACTGCGTTCGCTTGAAACAAGGCGATATGGAACTCGCCACCGTATTCTCCGAAGATCCGGCCGACATGGCTCTGCATTGGCTGAAGCAGGGCGCGCGCCGGCTGCACCTGGTCGACCTGAACGGCGCGTTCGCCGGCAAGCCGAAGAACGAAGGCGCGGTCAAGGCCATCCTGAAGGTGGTGCAGGAGTACGCGGAGGACAACGACCTGGATGAGATCCCGGTCCAGCTGGGCGGCGGCATCCGCGACCTCGACACCATCGAGCGCTACCTGGACGCCGGCATCAGCTACGTCATCATCGGCACCGCCGCCGTGAAGGAACCTGGCTTCCTGCACGACGCCTGCGGCGCCTTCCCCGGCCACATCATCGTCGGCCTGGATGCCAAGGACGGCAAGGTCGCCACCGACGGCTGGAGCAAGATGTCCGGCCACGAAGTGATCGACCTGGCGAAAAAATTCGAAGCCTACGGCGTCGAATCGATCATCTACACCGACATCGGCCGCGACGGCATGATGGGCGGCGTCAACATCGAGGCTACCGTCAAGCTCGCGCAGGCGGTCAAGATCCCGGTCATCGCCTCCGGCGGCCTGCACAACCTGGCCGACGTCGAAGCGCTGTGCGCGGTGCAGGACGAAGGCATCGAGGGCGTGATCTGCGGCCGCTCGATCTACGAAGGCACGATCGACCTGGCGTCGGCGCAACTGCGCGCCGACGAACTGAGCGGCGACCTCATCGAGGAAGAAGACGAATAATGCTGGCTAAACGCATCATCCCCTGCCTGGACGTGACCGATGGCCGCGTCGTCAAAGGCGTCAATTTCACCGAGCTGCGCGACGCCGGCGACCCGGTGGAAATCGCGCGCCGCTACGATGAGCAGGGCGCCGACGAACTGACCTTCCTCGACATCACCGCCACCAGCGACAACCGCGGCCTGATCCTGCACATCATCGAAGCGGTCGCGTCGCAGGTGTTCATTCCGCTGACGGTCGGCGGCGGCGTGCGCGAAGTGGCCGATGTGCGCCGCCTGCTCAACGCCGGCGCGGACAAGGTCAGCATGAACTCGTCGGCGGTGTCGAATCCGCAACTGGTGTACGACGCCTCGCAAAAGCACGGCTCGCAGTGCATCGTGGTGGCGATCGACGCCAAGCAGGTGTCGCCGGGCAAGTGGGAAGTGTTCACCCACGGCGGCCGCAAGGCCACCGGCATCGACGCCATCGAATGGGCGAAGAAAATGGAACAGCTGGGCGCCGGTGAAATCCTGCTGACCAGCATGGACCGCGACGGCACCAAATCCGGTTTCGACCTCGGCCTGACGCGCGGCGTGTCCGACGCCATCGGCATCCCGGTGATCGCCTCCGGCGGCGTCGGCGGCTTGCAGGACCTGGCCGACGGCGTCAAGCTCGGCAAGGCCGACGCGGTGCTGGCTGCCAGCATCTTCCACTACGGCCAGCACACGGTGCAGGAAGCCAAGCGCTTCATGGCGCAACAGGGCATTCCGATGCGCCTGGTTTAAGAGAAAAGCATGATGACCAATCTGGCAAGTCCGCAGCCCAAGGCTGCATGGCTGAAGAAAATCAAATGGGACGAGCACGGCCTGGTGCCGGTGATCGCGCAGGAGGCCGGCAGCAACGATGTGCTGATGTTCGCTTGGATGAACCGCGAGGCGCTGGCCAAGACGGTCGAGCTGGGCGAGGCGGTGTACTGGAGCCGTTCGCGCAAGAAGCTGTGGCACAAGGGCGAGGAGTCCGGCCATACGCAGAAGGTGCTGGAGATCCGCGTCGATTGCGACGAGGACGTGGTGCTGCTGAAGATCGAGCAAGCCGGCGGCATCGCCTGCCACACCGGCCGTCATTCCTGCTTCTTCCAGAAGTTCGAGGGTGATGCGCTGGAAGGCGACTGGCAGAACACCGAGCCGGTGCTGAAGGATCCGTCCGATATCTACAAGGCGGGCAAATGAGCGACATCCTGCAACGCCTGGGCGAACTGATCGAAACCCGCAAACCGGCCAACGGCGGCGATCCCGCCACCTCCTATACCTCCAAGCTGTTCGCCAAGGGCGACGACGCGATCCTGAAGAAGATCGGCGAGGAAGCCACGGAGACCGTGATGGCCGCCAAGGATGCGCGCGCCGGCGGCGACAGCGGCAAGGTCTTGTACGAAGTGGCCGACCTGTGGTTCCATACGCTGGTGCTGCTGGCCCAGTTCGACCTGAAACCGCAGCAGGTGCTCGACGAGCTGGCGCGCCGCGAAGGCGTGTCCGGCATCGAGGAAAAAGCGTCCCGCAAAGAATAAATCGGAGTTGCCGTGGAAAACTGCATATTTTGCAAGATAGCTGAAAAGAAAATCCCTTCCGCCGCCGTGTACGAGGACGAGGAGCTGCTGGCCTTCAAGGACATCAATCCGGCCGCGCCGGTGCACCTGCTGGTGATCCCGAAGCAGCATTACGCCACGCTGCAGGACGCCGCCGGCGCGCCGGCGCTGCTGGGCCGGATGCTGGCGTTGGCCCCCCGTCTGGCGGAGGAATTCGGTTGCGCGGTGGGCTACGATGCGGACGGCACGCCGAGCGCCGGCTACAAGACGCTGATCAACAGTGGGCCGGACGGCGGCCAAGAGGTGTACCATCTGCATTTGCATGTGATCGGCGGCGCGCACCCGTGGCGTGGCCAGCGGTGATGACATCCACATGACGGGCTGCGCTTCGCTTATACTGTCGCAGGCTGTACCTGAATCAACGGATAAATCTGGGCGCATGCGCCTTGCAAGGGGAATATGATGGGTTCATTTAGTATTTGGCATTGGCTGATCGTGCTGGTGATCGTGATGCTGGTTTTCGGCACCAAGAAGCTCGGCAACATGGGTTCGGACATCGGCAAGGCCGTCAAGGGCTTCAAGGATGGCGTCAAAGGTAACGAAGACGACAAGCCAGCCACACCCGCCGCGCCTGGCACCATCGACGTCGACGCTAAAGAAAAGAAATAAGCCAGGGGAGCCCAGCTCCCTGCCGGCTGAAGCTACCTTATGATCGATCTCGGTCTTACCAAACTTGCTGTGATCGGCGTGGTTGCGCTGATCGTCATCGGTCCCGAAAAGCTGCCCAAGGTGGCGCGCATGGCCGGGACCCTGTACGGCCGCGCACAACGCTACCTGAACGAAGTCAAATCCGAAGTCTCGCGTGAAATCGAGCTGGAGGAATTGAAGAACCTGCACAAGGAAGTTAAGGACGCGGCGCACAACATCAAGTCGGACGTGGAGAATTCCATTTCGCAGAACATGGCGGATGTGGAAAATGCTTGGCACGATGCCGACCACACGCACGATACGTCGGCTACTTCATCGTTCACCAGCACCGCCACCACCGAGGATGTGTCGCGCAAGGCGCGCGAATTCCGCCGCAAGAAGCTGGTGCGCAGTTCCGCCATTCCGGCCTGGTACAAGCAGCGCCACGGCGGCAAGCTGCATGTCACTTCCGGCGCGGCGCGGGTTGCCCGCTTCCGTCCACGCGGCAATAGCCAGGCGACGTTTTACTAAATGACTAAATCTACCCAGGGCGAAGAGACCTTTATCTCCCACCTGATCGAACTGCGCGACCGTCTGGTCAAGGCCTCGATCGGGATTGCGTTGGTGTGCATCACCTTGATGATCTGGCCAGGCCCGTCGCAGATCTACGATTTCATCGCGCGGCCGATGATCGCCGCGCTGCCGGTCGGTTCGAAGATGATTGCCACCGGCGTCATTTCGCCGTTTCTGGTGCCGATGAAGGTGACCTTGGTCATTTCCATCATCCTGGCGCTGCCGTGGGTGCTGTACCAGCTGTGGGCGTTCGTCGCGCCGGGCTTGTACGCGCACGAGAAGCGCCTGATCGCACCGCTGGTGATTTCATCGTCGGTGCTGTTCATGAGCGGCGTGGCGTTCTGCTACTTCCTGGTGTTCGGCCGCGTGTTCCAGTTCATCGCCGAGTTTTCGCCGCAGTCGATCGCGGTGACGCCGGATATCGAGAACTATCTGGATTTCGTGATGTCGATGTGCCTGGCGTTTGGCGCGACCTTCGAGGTGCCGGTGGTGGTGGTGATCCTGGTGCGCATGGGCCTGGTGTCGGTGGCCAAGCTGAAGGAGATTCGTCCTTACGCCATCGTCGGCGCGTTTGTGGTCGCGGCGATCGTCACGCCGCCGGACGCGGTCAGCATGTTCTCGCTGGCGATTCCGATGTGTCTGCTGTTCGAGCTGGGTCTGCTGGTGGCGCCGCTGTTCGTGCGCATCTCGACGGCGCCGGAAGAAAAAGCCTGATGTGACCGGCTATGGCAGCCGGTCGACGATCTTCACCAGCATCCCGATGGTCACCGCGTGCAGCGCCATGGAAATGCCGACCATCCAGTACAGCGTCGTGAATTTGGCGCTGAAGCGCGCTATCAAGCGTTGTTCCAACGCTTCCAGCTTGGCGTTGAAGCGCTCTTCCAACGCTTCCAGTTTCGCGTTGACTCGCTCTTCCAACTCTTCCAGCTTGGCGTAGATCTCAGCCCGCAACATCTCGATGCGGGCGATCATGTCGGTCTTAAGAAGCACCAGCTCGCTTGGTGCGACCGTCGCTTCGGCCAGTACATCGCTTAAAGCGTTGGCTTGCGCCTCCGCCTGATCGGCCGGAATCCCGGCTTCAACCAATCTTCTGGCGTACTCAAGTGTGTCGAATTTGATGGGCATGTTCATGGTCACTCCCCGATGAAATGGTAGCAGAAATCGGCCGCCATGCGGCCGTTCTCCATCCTATCGAATCACCATCAAATTCGTTTGCGCGGGCGCAGACTACTGCGTCATCAAGCCCTTGATCACCCGCACCGGCGCGCTGCCGTAGCTAAGGAATTGCTCGTGGAATTCCTTCAGGTTGAAACGCGGACCCAGCTGCTGCTTGCGCTGCTCGCGCAATTCCATGATCTCGCTATAGCCACTGAAGTAACTGGTCAACTGCACCGACGACACCTGCACCCGATGCCACTTCTCCACCGCCTCGCTGCGCGTCTGGAACGCCTGGCGTTGCAGCAGATCGACCGCCTGTTCCTCGGTCATGCCCAGCACATGCACGCTGTAATCGAGGATGGTGTTGGTCACGCTGCGCAGGTTCCACTTCGAATACATCAGCCACATCTCCGGCGCATTGTCGCCGTAGCCCGACTCCAGCATCATGCGCTCGCCGTACACCGCCCAGCCCTCGACCATCGCGCCATTGCCGAAGATCGACTTGACGATCGACGGCGACTTGTTCGCATACACCAGCTGCGCATAGTGACCCGGAATCGCCTCGTGGATGTTCAGGATCTGCAGGATCCAGTAGTTGTACTCGCGCAGACTGCTCTCGGCCGCCTCCGGCGTCGCGCCGTCGAGCGGCGTCACGTTGTAGTAGGTGCGGTCCTGCGGACGATACGGCCCCGGCGCATCGATGCTGGCGCCGGCCACGCCGGCCTGATACGCCGGCGTCGCGCGCACTTCCAGCTGCTTCTTCGGATCCAGCGTCAGCAGGTTATGGCTGACCACCCAATCCTGCAACAGCGGCACCTGACGCTTGATCTCGTTGACGAAATCCTCGCGCGCCACGTGACGCGCCGACAGCTTGTCGATCACCATGCCGATCTTGGCGAAGCGGTCAGCCGGCTTGGCCGCGCCGCCCATGGTCTTGTCCCACAACTCGTCGGAGATCTTCTCCATATTGGCCAACAACTCTTCGCGCGCGGCCAGCGCCTTTTGATAGGTCTGCTCCGCGCTGCTGCCGGACTGGATATCGTAGGCGAACTTCTGTTCGTACAGCGCCTTGCCGAGGCGGAAGGTGCGACGGCCGTTGGTGTCCATCAGCTTGTCCATCTCCTTGAGGAAGGCGACGTAGCCGTCCACCGCCGTCAGCGCCGCGTTGACGCGTTTGGTGAACTGCTGCTTCTCCACCGCCGTCAGGATCGACGCCTGCGCCGCCTTGTCGGCCTCGGTCAGCAAGGTCTGCACGCCGGGCGCCTGCGCGATCGCGAGGCGGGTATGTTCGCGCGTCGGGTTGACGATGTTGGCGCGCGCCGCGTCGTAGTAGGCCGGGATCGAAGCGATGCGTTTGAGCAGCGTGCGCAGGCGCTGCGGCTGGGCCGCGTATTCGGTGTTGAGGATCAGGTCGATCGGGCCGGCCACGTTGTAGCTGGCCGGGTTCCATTCGAACTCCTTCAGCGTGGTCAGGCGGAAGCGGTCGCTATCGAGCTTGTTGATCAGCAGCGCCAGGTCGGTGCGCTGCTTAGGCGACAGCTGGCTGGCGTTGATCGCGCCCAGGCGCTGCTTCCAGTCGTCGATGAAGGCCAGCTCCTTGGCCTGGCCGGCCTTGTCGGGGATCGACAGCATGGCGGCGGTGTCGTACTTGCCGGCGTAGATCGCGCTTTCCGAATCGATGCGCCACAGCGCGTTGAGGAACTGGTTGCTGAGGGAATCGAAGGAGCGGTCCTGGCGGCGCTCGGACACGGCGGCCTTGACCACCGGCCCGGCTACGACGGCGGTGGCGGCGACCGCCTTGCCCTTGCCGCCTTTGGCCGGTTTGGATTTGCTGGACTTGCTGGCTGAAGCCTTGGCGCCGGTCTTTTTGGCGCTGGTGGTGGTCTTTTTGTGCGGAGTCGCGGCGCCGGCGGGGACGGCGGCGAGCGCCGCCATCAATACGGCCAGCGCGATTTTAGTCTTGATCATCTTGAACAGCCTTGTCTATGTGAGCACCGGTGAACCGGGCCGAAGCGGAAGAGATTATCATCAATCGCCCCGATTGCGCGCACCGGTTTTGTAACGGAAGTTTTACTTCTTCAGCCCTTCTTGCAGCATATTCAACATCTCGCCCGCCGACATGCGGCCGCTGACGTCGCTGCCTTCGAGCAGGCTGTCGGCCAGGTCGCGCTTGTGCTGGTGCAGGTCGACGATGCCGCCCTCGATGGTATGCCGCGCCACCAGTCGGTAGATGGTCACCGGGCGCAGCTGGCCCATGCGGTGCGCACGGTCCGACGCCTGGTCCTCGACCGCCGGGTTCCACCACGGATCCATGTGGATCACGTAATCGGCCGCCGTCAGGTTGATGCCGACGCCGCCGGCCTTCAGGCTGATGAGGAAAACGTCGCCCTCGCCGGCCTGGAACGCATCGACGCGCTTCTTGCGGTCCATCATCGCGGTCGAGCCGTCGAGGTATTGATAGCCGATGCCCTGCGCATCCAGATGCTCGCGGATCAGCGCCAGGTGGTCGACGAACTGGCTGAACACCAGCACCTTGTGCTTGTTCTCCAGCAGCCCTTCCAGCAGATGCGCGAACGCCGCCAGCTTGCTGCTGGCCAGCTTCAGCTCCGGCGCCACGAGATTGGGATTGCAGCAGGCGCGGCGCAGCTTCATGATCTCGGCCAGGATCTGGATCGACTTCTTCTCGGCCGGGCCTTCGACGGCGGCCAGGTTTTCCAGCGCGGAGCGGCGCAGCGATTCGTACAGCGCCGTTTCGTCCTTCGACAGATCGACTTCCAGCGTAATCTCGGTGCGCGGCGGCAGCTCGGTCAGCACCTGCGACTTGGTGCGGCGCAGGATGAAGGGCTGGATCAGACGGCGCAAACGGTTGCGCGCGCCCAGTTCGGCGCGATGGTCCTGCGGCTTCTCGATCGGCGCCGCGAAGCGCAGGTTGAATTGCTCGATGCTGCCCAGCAGGCCCGGATTGATGAAGCGGAACAGGTTCCACAGCTCGCCGAGGTGGTTTTCCAGCGGCGTGCCGGTGGCGATCATGCGGAAGTCGCCCTTCAGCGCCATCACCGCCTGCGAACGTTTGGTGGCGCCGTTCTTGATCGCCTGCGCCTCGTCAAGCACGATGGTGTTCCACTGCACGCCGGCGAACAGCGCCGACTCCAGCTGCAACAGGCCGTAGCTGGCCACGATCAGATCGTATGGCTTGGCGTTGGACAGCGTCTCGGCGCGGTCGCCGGCGCCGAACATGGTCACGTTCAAGGTCGGCGCGAAGCGGGCCGCCTCGCTGATCCAGTTCATGCAGACCGAGGTCGGCGCGATCACCAGCGTCGGGCCCTGCGGCGCGCGCGACAGGATCAGCGCCAGCGCCTGCAGGGTTTTGCCCAGGCCCATATCGTCCGCCAGGCAGGCGCCCACGCCCCAATGCGCAAGGCGCGCCAGCCAGTTGAAGCCCTCCAGCTGATAGTCGCGCAACTCCGCCTGCAAAGTGCTCGGCAGCTGCGGCACGAAGGCTTCCTGCTGCTGCATGCGCGCCAGGTGCTCCTTCCACAGCTTGTCGGATTTGAGTCCGCCGACATCGTCGGCCAGCTCCTCCAGCGCGAACGCGGCCAAGGGATGCACGCGCACGCCGTCGGGCGTGAGTTCGCCGTAGGCAGAGACCTCCAACAGTCGCCGATGTAATTCCTCGGTCAGCGCCAGGTAGCGGTTTTCGCCCAGTTCGACGAAGCGGCCATGGCTCTTCTCCATCATCTCCAGCAGCTTGCGCAGGTCCAGCACCTGGGTTTCATCGACCTGCAATTCGCCGCTGGCCGCGAACCAGTCCTTGTTGCTCTTGATGGCGAGGCGCAGCTGCTTGGTCTCGACCTTGGCGGTGACGCGGAAGCTCTCGCCCTCCGGCCAGGCGATGACGATGCTGTCCGGGTTCAGCGCCTGCAACTCCACCAGCAATTGCAGGCACAGCGCCGGTTGGCCCAGCAGCCACTCGTCGTGCTCGCGTTCGGCCGATTCCAGCACCGGGCATTTGGCGATCAGGTCACGTTCGGCGTCGCGCTCGTCGATCAGCTTGCGGCGCGCCTGCACCGGTTTGCCGTTGACATCGGCGATCAGGCTGTCGGCGCCGGCGCCGGGCGCGTAGTAGGCGCCGGTCGGCAGCGGCCGCACCAGCACCTGCATCTTCAGGCCGTGCTGGTAAGGCAGCAGGTGCAGGTGCAGGCGCATGTCGGCGTCGACCTGCTCCATGTCCGGCGCGGCGCCGCCGATGTCCGACTGCACCGTCACCAGCGCGGAGATGGCGCTGATCGCCGCCAGCACCTGCTGCTCGGCGTGCGCCGGCACGTGCAGCGCGTCGCCGACGATGGCGGCGATGCGACGGTGTTCTTCGAGGATGTTGACCACGCGCAGACGGGTCGGCGTCTCCTTGCTGACGATGACGGAGGAGTTATCGTCGGGGATGGGCGGTTGCAGCCGCAGCTCCAGGTTGCCGGGGCTTTTCTTGATCAGCAGTTCCGGCTCGCCGGCCAGCATTTCGACGCGCGTGTCCGGCGCATCGGCCCAGAACAGCAGCGGGTGGCCGATCAGCGCCACGGCGGCGCGCTGCGGATCGATCTCGTAGGCCAGGCCGCTGGACTGGTAGCTGCGGTGCGCCACCGAAATCGCTTCCGACGCGCGCACGTCCTGTGGCGTCAGGAAATCGAACTGCTCGGCCTCGAAGCGCAGCCGCTTCAGGCCGACGGCGCGGCCCTTGCTCCACAGGCCGCGCGCATCGCGCTTCTGTTCGACCGGCGCCACGTCGGTCAGGCCGTTGCGGTGGTCGTAGTTCAGCATCCATACCAGGCGGGTGCCGCCCGCCGCATCCGGCGTGCCGGGTTGCTGCAGGTTGATCAGCGCGGAAAGCTGGCGCTGCCAGGCTTCCTGCCGTTCGAACCAGATCGTCAGGTCGGGATAGCCGAGGCGCTTGCGCAGCGCGTTGGCGTGGGTCTGCTGTTCGGCGTCGCCGAGATGGCCCAGCAGCGCGGCGGCCTGGCCGGCGATGAACAGGTAGCCGGCGCGTTCCGCGTTCTGCGCCAGCTCCAGCAGTTGCGCGCGGCGCTCGGACAGCTGCGGCAGGGATAGCCAGAAGTACAGCAGGCATTGGAACATCTGCGTTTGCAGATCGGGTTGCCACGCCAGCGCCGCTACCGCGTCGGTCTGCATGGTGCCGGCGCGGATCTGGCGCAGCATGTCGATCTGCTGGTACACCGCCGTGTCGTGGTTCTGCGGCATGCGCAGCGCGATCTCCAGGTAGGCTTCCGCCGCCTTCAGGTGCTTGGCGTCGCCGCTGCGCAGCAGCGACAGCAAATACAGATGGCTGCCCATGCCGGCGAACAGGTGCTTGCGCTTGCCGGTGTCGCGCCGCAGCGTCTTCAGCGCCGCGTCGAAGCCGACGATGGCCGCGCCGCCGGCGCCGCGCAGCAATACGATCACGCTGGCCAGGTATTGGCTCTGCGGGCCGCCGGTGCGTTCCAGGTAGCGCTTGGCGTCGTCCAGGCGGCCGCACAGCAGTGCGTCTTCCGCCAGCACCATGCGCAGCTCGGGGCTGATGTCGTCCTTGATGCCGAGGCGGCGCTGCATGTGCTGTTCGCAGAATTCGCGCAGCACCGGCACGGTCAGCGGCTCGCGCTGGGCGTTTTGCAGCAGCACCGTCAGCACGTCGTCCTGCAGCAGCGGGTGCACGCGCGCCAGCATGCCCGGCTCGAACGGGCGGCCGAAGATGTCGACGATGGGGTGCAGCTGCGCCGCTTCGTAGCTGCCGAGGCAGAAGGCGAGGATAGGCTGGATCTGCTGCGGCGCCTGGCCGCGCAGCAGGCCCATACGAAGGCGCGCCATGCCGGCGCGGTAGCTGCGCGGCTCGGTGCTGTTCCAGGTCTGGCGCATCGGCACCAGTTCGTCGTAGGCGTTGCACAAGTCGTCCAGCGCGTGGGTGCCGATCGAGGCGCGGATCGCCGGCCAGCGCAGCTTGGGGTTGCAGACGAAGCCGCGCCCCGTCACCACGCTGATGAAGGCCAGCCGTTCCAGCTTGCGCATCGCTTCGTCCAGCGTGCCGACGCCGAAGGCGTGGCCGTCCTTGTCTTCGATGCGCGCCAGGTTCAGGTGGTCGAGGATGGCGGTGCGGCCCACCGGCTCGCCGATCAGGGCGAGCAGCGCGAGGATCATTTTTTCATTGAATTCTAGCGCGTCAAATTCGGCGAGCAGCTTTGGATCGGTCATGCGTGGTTTAGTCCTGCAGATTGTCGATGTGGACCGGCGCGGCGGTGGTGGCGTCGTGCAGGCCGAAGATCCGTTGGTAGAAGTACAGCTCCGACTCCAGCGTGCGGACGATGTTCTCGGCCTTGCGGAAGCCGTGGCCTTCGCCTTCCAGCGGCACGTACGCCACCGGCACGCCGCGCGCCTTCAGCGCGTCGACCATCATCTCCGATTGCTGCGGCGGCACCACCTTGTCGTCCAGGCCCTGGAAGAAGATCATCGGGCGCGCCAGCTTGTCGGTGTGGTTGATCGGCGAGCGCGCCTGGTACAAGGCTTCGGCCTGCGGCTGCGGTGCGATCAGGTATTCGTTGTAGTGCGATTCGAATTTGTGCGAGTCCTGGTCCAGGCCCTTCAGGTCGGATACGCCGTAGTAGCTGGCGCCGACCTTGAACACATTGTGGAAGGTCAGCGCGCATAGCGTGGTCAGGCCGCCGGCGCTGCCGCCGCGGATGATCAGGCGTTCGGCGTCGGCCAGGCCGCGTTCGACCAGCGCCTGCGCGCCGGCCACGCAGTCTTCGACATCGACGATGCCCCACTGGCCCTTGAGCAGGTCGCGGTAGGCGCGGCCGAAGCCGGTGCTGCCGCCGTAGTTCACGTCCAGCACGCCGAAACCCCGGCTGGTCCAGTATTGGGTCGCCAGTTTCAGCGTGTTGACGGTCATGCCGGTCGGGCCGCCGTGGCTGATGACGATCACCGGCGGCTTGCTGCCTTCCGGCGCTGTCACGTCGGCATTGCGCGGCGGGTAGAAGAAGGCGTGCGAGGTGCGGCCGCCGGCGCTCGGGTAGCTGATGCTGGTCGGGATCGAGAGGTTGGCCTGGTCCGGCAGTTCTTCGATCGACTGCGCCAGGATTTCCACGCCTTCCTCGGTGAAGTCGATGCGCGCCAGTTCCAGCGGGATCGTCGGGCCGCCGGCCAGCATGGCGATGTAGCCTTTGCCGACGCGCAGTTCGCGGATTTCTTCGTACGGGTTGGCGATGGCTTCCAGCTTGCCGCTGCCCGGCAGCAGGCGCGCCAGGCGGCTGACGCCCTTGTCGATATAGGTGCAGATGATTTCGTCGGCGGAGCGGAAGCCGTACATCGAGTTGCCGAAGGTCCAGTGCGGCGAGGCGAATTCGGCCTCCATCGGGCACAGGGCTTCGATGCGCTGGCGGTCGCGGCACAGGTGGTAAAGGTTCCACCAGCCGCTGCGGTCGGAGACGAAGTGCAGCAGGCCGTCCGGCGACCATTCGGGCTGGCAGATCGATTCGTCAGCGCCGCCGGCGATGCGCACCGGCGCGGCCAGCGTGCCGTCGGCCTGGATGTCGGCCAGCCACAGGGTCGTGCCCTGCCACGGCATGCGCGGATGGTCCCAGCTCAGCCAGGCCAGCGCCCCGCCATCCGGCGACAAGCGCGGCGACGAATAAAAGTCCGCGCCCTGCGCCAGCACCGTCTCGGCGCCCGCCGCCGCGCCGTCCGCGCCGCCCAGGCCGATCGCGCAGATCGTGTTGGTCGGCTGCGCGTGCTCGTCGTCGCCATGCAGCTCGCGCACGCCGATCAGCCGGCCGCGCGCGCGGTCGACCACGAAGTCGGCGAACCGCTGCTTGCCCGCCTGCGTCACCGCCAGCGGTACGATCTCGTCATCCCCCGCATCAATCCTGTAGACGCAGTTGTCCTTGAAGTGCGAAAAATACACCACCTCACCATCGACCGCATACGCCCCGCCGCCATATTCATGCACCCGCGTGCGTACATTGAACGGCGCCGGCGTCAACTCCTCGGTGGCCGCGCCGTGGAAGCGCAACAGCGTGTTGCGCCCCGCCTCCGCCGCGCGCCCGGCCAGCCAATAGATATCGCAGCCGTCCGCCCCGCCCAGCATCAGCGTCGACAGCGGCGTCGCCCCGGCCGCCACGCGCGCGGCGCTGATCGTCGACGGCCAGGCGCCGTAGGGGGCGATGGAAGGTAAGTGAGATGACATGGCGGCTCCAGATAGGCTCATTGCACGGTGCTAGGCATGATAGAGAAAGGGCGGATATTCTTCCAGCAAAAAAAATCCGACGGGGGATGCGATAATAGCCGCTTTCAGAATCCATGATTGCCTTCCATGCCACAATTTGCCCCGCTCCAGAATGACACCTTCTTGCGCGCATTGTTGCGCCAGCCGACCGACTACACGCCAGTATGGCTGATGCGTCAGGCCGGAAGGTATCTGCCTGAATACCGCGCCACGCGCGCCAAGGCCGGCTCCTTCATGGGACTGGCCACCAATCCCGACTACGCCACCGAAGTCACGCTGCAGCCGCTGGACCGCTTCCCGCTCGACGCCGCCATCCTGTTCTCCGACATCCTGACGGTGCCGGACGCGATGGGCCTGGGCCTGTACTTCGTCGAAGGCGAAGGCCCGAAATTCGAACGTCCGCTGCAAACCGAAGCCGACGTGCTGGCGCTGCGCGCGCCGGAACTGGGCTCGCTGGACTACGTATTCAAGGCCGTGACCCAGATCCGCACCGAACTGAACGGCCGCGTGCCGCTGATCGGCTTCTCCGGCAGCCCGTGGACGCTGGCCTGCTACATGGTCGAAGGCCAGGGCTCGCGCGAGTTCCACACCATCAAGAAGATGCTGTACAACCGCCCCGACCTGATGCACCACATCCTCAGCACCAACGCCAAGGCGGTGGCCGAGTACCTGAACGCCCAGATCGACGCCGGCGCGCAAGCGGTGATGATCTTCGATTCATGGGGCGGTGCGTTGGCCGACGGCGCCTACCAGGAGTTCTCGCTCAGCTACATGCGACAGGTGGTATCGCTGCTCAAACGCGACAAGGACGGCGTCAAGATCCCGGCCATCGTCTTCACCAAGGGCGGCGGCCAGTGGATCGAGCAGATCGCCGACATCGGCGCCGACGCGGTCGGCCTGGACTGGACCGTCAATCTGACCCAGGCCCGCAAGCTGGTCGGCCACAAGGTCGGCCTGCAAGGCAACCTGGACCCGGCGATCCTGTTCGCCAGCCCGGAACAGATCAAGACCGAAGTGCACAAGGTGCTGGACGCCTTCGGCAAGCCTGACGCCGACGGCAGCGGCCACGTCTTCAACCTCGGCCACGGCATTTCGCAATTCACCCCGCCGGAGAACGTGGCGGCGATGGTCGAGGCTGTCCACAGCCACAGCAAAGCGCAGCGCGCTTCCTGAGCTCGGCCGTAGACTGGGGGCACGTTTCGAACGAAGCGTGCCCTTTTTCATTGGCGGGCAATACCGACTTATGCACAATTTTTTTTGCTGTGGAAATAATAGGCAGTGCATTTTCGTCAGCCTCTGGGGATATCGTAAGTTATTGATTATTAACGATAATTAAAGAGGTTATTCAGGCAACATTTAGCAAGTCCTAAACTCTGCAATGACAGTGAATGTAGTTTATTTCTTCATTGTCCACAAAGTTATCCACAAAAACTGTGGATAAAAAATAAAATGGCTTAGTAAACCGTGACTTAGCCATAATGTTGCAGATCCGCCCGAGGTTTATGTTGCGCTGCACGATTTTTAGGCAAAAATAGCTTCCGTGAAAAGCGTATTGATATTGCGCAAACCTTAGTGATGAGGCACGCATAAAATTTGGCCTGATTGTGCTTTGCAGTATAGAAGAATAGGCTCCAAAAAGTGCTTGATTTTGGTGAAAAAAGCATCCTAAATACTTCACTTATGCACAGCCGGGACAGAAAACCGCGAATTTTTCCTCTCCTAGCAGGCATTTTCCAAGTGATTGATTTTAAAGAGAAAAAATTTTGAATTTTTGCCCGGTTTACGACCGTACCAAGTTGGATGTCAGTGCTTTCCGGAGATTAAGATTCCTTTGTCCACAAAGTTATCCACAAAAACTGTGGACACTTCAAAGCGCCCCGGCGATGACGGTATTGGTGCCCGTGTCGCGCCTGAATTTTCTACTGTGACGGCACCCATGTCCGGACTTTTCCACCATTGCATTCTGCAGATCGCGCTTGATACGCCGCTGAATGCGATTTTCGATTACCGCTGGCATTGCGACGCCGCAGAGCAGCCGCAGGTCGGCCAGCTGGCGCTGGTGCCGTTCGGCCGCCGCGAGGTGATGGGATTGATCGTCGGCGTCGCCGCCGAGACCGATGTGCCGGCCGAAAAGCTGAAGGATGCGCTGGCCGTGCGTAGCCAGCTCGGGCCGCTGTCGCCGCAATGGCTGGCGCTGGCCGGCTTCGCCGCCGACTATTATCAGCGTCCGCTGGGCGAGGTGGCGCTGCCGGGCCTGCCGAAGAACCTGCGCGTGCTGACCACGGTGGCGCTGGACCGCGCGCTGAAGAAGCTGGCCAAGCACGACACGCCGCACGATGGCACGCCGTTGAACATGCCTGTGCTTAACCCGTCGCAGCAGGAGGCGGCCGACGCCATCGGCGGCGCCGAGGGCTTCAAGCCCACCTTGCTGTACGGCGTGACCGGCAGCGGCAAGACCGAAGTCTATCTGCAAGCCTGCGCGCAAGTGCTGGCGCGCGAGCCGGACGGCCAGATCCTGATCCTGGTGCCGGAAATCAATTTGACGCCCCAGCTGGAAGGAAATATCCGCGCCCGCTTCCCCGGCGTGATGCTGGCCACCTTGCACAGCAGCCTGTCCGAAGGCGAGCGCATGCTGCACTGGCTGGCGGCGCACCAGGGCAAGGCGCGCATCGTGCTGGGCACGCGGCTGGCGATCTTGGCCTCGCTGCCGAACCTGAAGATGATCGTCATCGACGAGGAACACGATCCGTCGTACAAGCAGCAGGAAGGTTTGCGCTATTCGGCGCGCGATCTGGCCGTATGGCGCGCCTGGCAGCTCGGCATCCCGATCGTGCTGGGGTCGGCGACGCCGTCGCTGGAGAGCTGGCATCACGCGCAATCCGGCCGCTACCGCAAGCTGGAGCTGCGCGAACGCGCCGTCAAGAACGCGGTGCTGCCGACGGTCAAGCTGCTGGACATGGAGCGCGACAAGCCCAAGGATGGGCTGACCTCGCACCTGATTGCGGCCATCAAGCAACGCATGGAGCGCGGCGAGCAATCGCTGCTGTTCCTGAACCGTCGCGGCTATGCGCCGGTGATCTGCTGCGAATCCTGCGGCTGGATCAGCGAATGCACGCGCTGCACCTCGTTCATGGTGCTGCATCGCCCGGAGCACCGGCTGCGCTGCCACCATTGCAGCCTGGAGCTGCGCATCCCGCGGCATTGCCCGACCTGCGGCAACGTCGACCTGCAACCGCTGGGACGCGGCACGCAGCGCGTCGAGGAAGGATTGCAGGCGCTGTTCCCGGAAGCGCGGGTGTTGCGCATCGACGCCGATTCCACTCGCAAGAAGGGCAGCGCGCAGGAGGCCTTCGACACCGTGCACCGGGGCGAGGTGGATATCCTGATCGGCACGCAGATGGTGGCCAAGGGGCACGACTTCAAACGGCTGACGCTGGTCGGCATCCTGAATCCGGACACGGCGCTGTTTTCGCAGGACTACCGCGCCAGCGAGCGGCTGTTCGCGCAGCTGATGCAGGTGGCGGGCCGCGCCGGCCGCGCCGCGCAGACCGAAGGCGGCAGCGCCAGCGAGGTGCTGATCCAGACCCGTTATCCGCAGCACCCGCTGTACGGCGCGGTGGTGGCGCATGATTACGACCACTTCGCCACGGCGCTGCTGGAGGAGCGCGAGCAGGCCGCGTTGCCACCGTATCTGTACCAGGCGCTGCTGCGCGCCGAGGCGCCCGAGCTGGCCACGGCGATCGAGTTTTTGAACATCGCCAAGGATTGCGTCGAGCATCCGGGCATCACGATCAACGATCCGATCCCGATGAGCATGACGCGGGTGCACAACGTCGACCGTGCGCAGTTGCTGGTGGAGTCGGCGTCAAGGCCGATGCTTCAAGCCTTTCTGCGAGAGTGGCTGCTCACTCTACGGGAGATGAAGAGCCGCGTGAAGTGGTCGCTGGAAGTCGATCCGCTGGATATCTAGCGCTGGAGATAGCGCCGCGCGGTGGCGACGATCTGCTCGGTCAGCGCGCGGGTGAACGGCGTGTCCAGGTTCCAGGCGTGCCAGTTCAGCGCCACGTCGACGTGATGGCCGGGCGCCAGATCGACCAGGCGGCCGTCGCCCAGCGCGGCGGACACTTGCGCCAGCGGCATCAGGCCGTAGGCCAGGCTGCCGTCGATGCATTCCCTGCTGGCGGCCGACGGCGGCATGATGTGGTGAGGGTAGGAACCGTTCAGGTCCAGCGCCTCGCGCAGGAATTGCGCCATCAGATCCGGGTCGCTAACCACGGCCGGCGTCAGGCGCACAGCCTCGGCGGACAACCCTTCGCCGAACCAATGCCCGGCGAACAGCGGCGTCGCGACGCAGACGTAGCGCATCGTACCCAGCGGAGTGATCTCGGGCCCGTTGGCGTGCGGCTCCGCATGCCCGTCGGCGGCGGCGACGCAGCCGAACACGCTGCCTTCGTGCACCAGATGCAAGGCCATCTGCTGGCTCGCCTGCTGCACCTTCAACTGGCAGCGCGGCGGCGACAGCAGCGGCAGCAAACTCATGGGGAACCAGGTCGCCAGGCTGGCGGCATCGACGGCCAGCGCGATTTCAGGCATGCTGACCTTGTTACCGAGGTCGATGTCCAGCGCCGCCTCCATCAGCTTGACGTTGCGGTGGTGCGACACCAGCCGCTGGCCCAGCCCGGTCGGCACGGCCGGCTGGCCGCGCACGATCAGCAGACGGCCGCTGGCGTCTTCCAACGCCTTGATCCGCTGCGAGACCGCCGACTGGCTGATGCCCAGCGCCAGGGCCGCCTTTTCGAAGCTGCCCTGGCTGGCGACAGCGTCCAGCACGGCCAGCGCGCGATAGTCCAAGGTTCCCATAAGCGGCACTTATAAAATTTGAAAACAATAAGTAATACTAATACTGTTTTGCCTCAAAGTAAAACTTCATCACGCAATCGGAGTAGACTCTCGATCATGAAAACCATACGCACCGAAGTCGCCGTGATCGGCGCAGGCACCTCCGGCATGACCGGCTATCGCGCCGCCAAGGCCGGCGGCAAACAGACGCTGATGATCGAAGCCAACGTCTACGGCACCACCTGCGCCCGCGTCGGCTGCATGCCGAGCAAGCTGCTGATTTCGGCGGCCGACGCGGCGCATGCGATGCTGGCGGCGCCGGCGTTCGGCGTGCATCCGGGCGACGTGCGGGTCGACAGCAAGGCCGTGATGGCGCGGGTGCGGAGCGAACGCGACCGGTTTGTCGGCTTCGTCGTCGCCGGCGTCGAAGCTTCGCCGGCCGAGGACAGGATACTCGGCCACGCGCGCTTCGTCGGCCCGAACCAGTTGCAAATCGACGAGCACACGCTGATCGAGGCGGAACGCTTCGTGATCGCCACCGGTTCCTCGCCGATCGTGCCGGATGAATGGCAACAGGCCGGGCCGCGCGTGATCAGCAGCGACCATGTGTTCGACTGGGAGGACTTGCCGGAGTCGGTGGCCGTGGCCGGCACCGGCGTGATCGGGCTGGAGCTGGGCCAGGCGCTGCACCGCCTCGGCGTGCGCGTGACCGTGTTCGGGCGCGGCGGCAGCGTGGCGCAATTGAGCGATCCGGATGTGCTGGACGTGGCGCGCAGCGTCATGCTCGAGGAGCTGGACGTGCGCTTCAAGACGCGTCTGGTCAAGGTCGAGGCGCACGGCGACGGCCTGGCGGTCACCAGCGAAGACACCAACGGCGACCAGCAGGTCGAGCATTTCAGCTACCTGCTGTCGGCCATCGGGCGCCGTCCGAACGTGCACAAGCTGGGGCTGGAGCACACCGGCCTGGCGCGCGACCACCACGGCATCCCGCTGTACGACAAGCAGACCATGCAGTGCGGCACCTCGGCGATCTTCATCGCCGGCGACGCCAACGACGAGCGGCCATTGCTGCCGGAAGCGGCCGACCAGGGCCGCATCGCCGGCGACAACGCGGCGCGCTGGCCGGAAGTGCGGCCGGGCCTGCGCCGCACGCCGCTGACGATCGCCTTCACCGAGCCGCAAATCGCCACCGCCGGCGCCAGTTACGCCGAGCTGTGCATCACGCACGCCGGCCGTTTCGCGGTCGGCAAGGTGTCGTTCGAGAACCAGGGCCGCAGCCGCGTGATGCTGCAAAACAGGGGTGCACTGCGGGTCTACGCGGAATTCCGCAGCGGCCGCTTCCTCGGCGCCGAGATGGTCGGCCCGCGCGCCGAGCACATCGGCCATTTGCTGGCCTGGGCGGTGCAGGCGCGGCTGACGGTGGAGGCGATGCTGGACATGCCGTTCTACCATCCGGTGGTGGAGGAAGGCGTGCGCACCGCCTTGCGCGATCTGGCGCACCACCTCGCCAACGAGCCGGCGCACGACCATCCTTGCGTGGATTGCACGCCCGCGCCGTGATCTTTATTGTTAAAGCAAAGATACAAAAAGTTCACACATTTTAAGCTGAAAAGCCGTATGCTCTCGCATCGATAACCCCTGATGCGGCAATGAAGATACGCAAAGTGACGGCTGCCGATTTGAAATTGGGCATGCTGATCCCGTGGAATGTGTACGGAGAAAACGGCGTCCTGCTGGTGCGCAAGGGCCATATGATCTCCAGCGCCAACCAGATCGCCTACCTGATCGAGCGCGGCTGCTTCGAGGACCATGACGACCGCTCGGCATCCCCGGAACCGCCGTCGGCGCTGCGCAAGCTCAACGCCGCCTGCGTGGAGCTGCCGCCGCTGCTGGACGCCGTGGCGCGCCGCGCCGCGCCGCCCGATCTGCGCCGCAGGCTGGAAGATATCGCGACGCTGGTGCACGATGCCGTGCATTTAAGCGCCGATGTCGCCACCGCCGCCGTGCTGCACAACCAGCGCCAGGCCACCTACGCGGCGCGCCACAGCGTCAACACCGCCGTGGTGTCGGTGATCCTGGCCAAGGCGCGCCAGCGCTCGCGCGCCGACATCCTCAGCATCACGCTGGCCGCGCTGACCATGAACGTCGGCATGCTGGCGCAGCACCAGCGCTGGCACGACAGCGGCGCCGCGCTGGCCGCCGCCGACCGCGCCGGCATGCTGTCCCATCCCGAACTCGGCGTCGACCTGCTGCGCGCCGCCGGCATCCACGATGAGGCCTGGCTCGGCTGCGTGCTGCACCACCACGAAAACGAGGACGGCACCGGCTACCCGCTGGGCAAGGTCGGCGCGCAGATTCCGCTGCCGGCCAAGCTGCTGGCGCTGGCCGACCGCTACTGCGCCCGCGTTTCCGAGCGCGGCTACCGCCCCACGATGACCGCCAACGCCGCGCTGCGCGACATCCTGCTGGAAACCCGCACCACGCTGGACAGCAACCTGGCCTCGCTGATGATCCGCGAACTCGGCATCTATCCGATCGGCAGCTACGTGCGCATGATTAACGGTGAGGTGGGGGTGGTGTCGCGGCGCGGCCTGCAATCGACCACGCCGCATGTGGAGTCGGTGCTTGGCCCGCGCGGCGCGCCGCTGGACGTGTTTCTCCAGCGCGACACGCGCAACGAACTGCATACCATCCGGGAAGTATTGTCCAATGCACAAGTGGCGGCGCTGGCGGCGCCGCCGTTGCGCATGGAACAGGTGTGGGGACGGGCCGCCGCCGTGTAGCTGCTGCTTAATTCAGCATCGCGTCGAGCCGGCCCTGCGAGGCCAGGTCGCGCAGCATGCCGATGGTGTCGATATCCGACTCGACATAGGCGGAACGGCGGAACTCGTCGTACATCGCGTTGGCGGCATCGGTGGCCGCGTCGTGGCCGTCCTCGTAGCGGAAGCGCACGAACAGCGTTTCCTCGGTCGGCGCCTCGATGGTCATGGTCAGGCTGGACTCGCTGATGTCCTGCTGCGCCGCCACCAGATAGCTGACCCGGCGCATCGGTTCCAGCACCACCCGGTCCTCGATCACCAGCTCGCCGTAGCGCAGGCGGCGGCGGAAGCTGTTCTCGGTGCGCTCGTCGATGATGCACTCGTCCAGGTGCGGCACGAACAGCTTCGGCGATTCGGCGCGCAGCACCAGGCCGCGCCACAATTGCTGGATGCTGAGCGCGTCGATCAGCGGGTTCAGCGGGTCGTTAATTTCAATCAGATGTTCGAATTTCATAGGGCAACCGTATAAAAGCCTGCGCAGCGCGCAATATCCCAACATGGTAACGCAAATGGTATTTTCAACACCTGCGCGGCGTCACACCATGCGACCGGGCCGGCGCTGCTACAATGGTCGGCTGTTCCCCTGCCAGATCGCCTCCCGATGTCCAAAGCGCCACAATTCGGCCTCAATGTCCCGCAAAGCGAGGCCGTCATGTATCTCGACGGCCCGTGCCTGGTGCTGGCCGGCGCCGGCTCGGGCAAGACGCGCGTGATCACGCAGAAGATCGCCCACCTGATCGAGGACCGCGGCTACGATCCGCGCACCATCGCCGCCCTGACCTTCACCAACAAGGCGGCGCTGGAGATGCAGGAGCGGATCGCCAAGCTGCTCAAGCAGCCGCGCCAAGCCAAGCAGTTGACGGTGTCGACCTTCCACTCGCTGGGGGTCAAGATCCTGCGCCAGGAAGCCAACGGCGTCGGCCTGAAGGACCGCTTCTCCATCATGGACAGCGACGACTGCGGCTCGCTGATCCAGGATCTGGCCATCACCACCGACAAGCAGCTGATCCGCCGCATCCAGACCGACATTTCGTTGTGGAAGAACGGCCTGGTCGAGCCGGCGATCGCCTTGCAGAACGCCAAGGACGAGGACGAGGCGCAGTCGGCGCGCATCTATGGCAGCTATGTCGCCACGCTGTCGGCCTACCAGGCGGTGGACTTCGACGATTTGATCCGGCTGCCGGTGGAGCTGTTCCGCAGCAACGAGCCGGTGCGCGACAAGTGGCAGCGCCGCCTGCGCTACCTGCTGATGGACGAGTACCAGGACACCAACACCTGCCAGTACGAGCTGGTCAAGCTGCTGGTGACGGGCGTCGGAAAGAAGCCGATGTTCACCGCCGTGGGCGACGACGACCAGGCGATCTACGCCTGGCGCGGCGCGTCGGTGGAAAACCTGAAGACGCTGCAGACCGACTTCCCCGATCTGCAGGTGATCAAGCTGGAGCAGAACTACCGCTCGACCACCCGCATCCTGCAGGCGGCCAACGCGGTGATCGGCAACAATCCGAAACTGTTCGAGAAATCGCTGTGGTCGGAGCACGGCCTGGGCGAGCCGATCAACGTGCTCGGCATGGCCAACGACGACCAGGAAGCCGAGCAGGTGGCGATCATGATCTCGGCCGACCACTTCCAGCGCAAGAACAAGTGGTCCGACTACGCGATCCTGTATCGCGGCAACCACCAGGCGCGCATCATCGAACAATCGCTGCGCAAAGAGCGGATTCCGTACACCATCTCCGGCGGGCAGTCGTTCTTCGACAAGGCCGAGATCAAGGACATCATCAGCTACCTGCGCTTGCTGGCCAACACCGACGACGACCCGGCCTTCATCCGCGCCGTCACCACGCCGCGGCGCGGGGTCGGCCAGTCGACCATGGAAACGCTGGGCACCTTCTCGGGCCAGTGGCAGTGCTCGCTGTTCGAGGCCGTGTTCAAGGGCGGCATCGAGGGTTTGCTGGTGGATCGTCAGCTCAATCCGCTGCGCGACTTCTGCAACTTCATCAACAACCTCGAGGCGCGCGCCAGCCGGCCGGGGCCGAGCGGCAGCGGCGACAACGCGGCGCAGGTGCTGGACGATCTGCTGGAAGCGATCAACTACGAGTCCTATCTGTACGACATGTTCGACGAGCGCGCGGCGCAGAGCAAATGGCAGAACGTGATGGAGTTCACCAACTGGCTCAAGGAGCGCGGCCGGGGCGGCAAGGACCGCGACGGCGACGAGAAGAACGTGCTGGAGCTGACGCAGATGGTGGCGTTGATGTCGATGCTCGAAGGCCAGGACGAGGATCCGGACGCGGTGCGCATGTCGACCCTGCACGCGTCCAAGGGGCTGGAGTATCCGCACGTGTTTCTGGTGGGGGTCGAGGAAGGCATCCTGCCGCACAAGGGCGATCCCGATGCGCCGGCCGAGACCATCGCCGCGCGGGTGCAGGAGGAGCGGCGCCTGATGTACGTCGGCATCACGCGCGCGCAGCGCACCTTGCAGATCACCTGGTGCAAGAAGCGCAAGCGCGGCGGCGAGCAGGTGCATTGCGACCCGTCGCGCTTCATCAAGGAGATGGCGCTGGACGTGGGCACGGCGGCGCCGATGGACTCGGAAGTGATCACGCCGAAAGAACGCCTGGCGCGCATGAAGGAATTGCTCGCCACCCCCAAACCCGAGAAGGAGTCGTAGTGAGTACCGAGGACCGTTTCATCGATATCGAAATCAAACTGGCGCACCAGGAGCACACGGTGGAGTCGCTGAACCAGCGTGTCTACGAGCAGCAGCAACAGATCGACAAGCTGGAGCAGATGGTCGCCGCGCTGGTGCAGCACGTGCGCAACCAGGCCGAGACCGGAGGCGGCGGCGCCGCCGCCCACGAACCGCCGCCGCATTACTGATAATTTTTCTGCCAAGGTAAGTATGGGTTACACTAAGTTGTTAAAAACTTAAGCCTTGCTTCCCGATGAACGAAGGACTGGCCATCGCGCCGCACGACACCAGCCCCGCCTCCGCGCCGGCACCCATCAAATTCTTTGTCGTATCGCGGCGCAAGCTGATGGTGCTGTACCTGGCCACATTGGAATGGAAATCCGCACCGACGGCCGGCATAATGACGGCGCTGATCGTGATTTCCGATACGCTGGATCGTTGCGCATCCCGCTCGATCGGCTCGCCTGTCACCGACATCCTGTCGTTGTTGATCATGCTCCCGCTGCTGGCCTATTTCCTCAGCGTGCAGGACCAGATCAATCTGGTTTGCGGCGATCCCGAAGGCGAAGGCAATGCCCGCTTCACGGCCGCCAACTACGGCTGGATCGCGCTTGGCGCGGTGTTCTGGCTGTTCGCATTGATCGGCCTGTTAATGCCGGGTTGACTACGCATCGTCCTTGGAGTAATCGCAAGTCGCGCTTATAGTTCATCCGCTAGATTAGAATGTAATCCAGTGGATGACATCATGATCAGCTCCTTCAAGCACAAGGGTTTGCTCGCATTCTTCTGCAACGATGATCGACGCGCCATGCCGACGGCGTCGGCGGCGCGCATCTCAAGAATTCTCGACCGGCTGGATGCGTGCTCAAAGCCAGAAGACATGGACGTACCGGGTTACAAATTTCATCCGCTAAAAGGCAACCGCACAGGAGCTTACGCAGTCGCTGTTTCAGGCAATCTGCGCGTCACTTTCAGATTTGATGACGGGAATGCGATCGAAGTAAATTTGGAGGACTATCACTGATGAAATCACTGAGGAATTCCATGCGCCGGCCGACGCACCCTGGTGCCATATTGCGCGAAGACATACTCCCTGCGCTGAAAATGACCCAAACGGAACTCGCGCAACTTATTGGCGTAAGCCGTCTAAGCATCTCGGAACTGCTACGCGAAAAGCGCGCATTGTCGCCGGAAATGGCGGTCCGGATCGCGACGTTGCTCCGTACTAGTCCTGAAAGTTGGCTGCGAATGCAGGAAGCCGTCAGCTTGTGGGAAGTGCGGCAGGACGCGGAAAAGCTGGCGGCCATCAAGCCGCTCAGCAAGTCGCGCCTGGACCTCGTTCCTTAAGCCAGCACCGCGCGGATGGCCTCGACCGCCAGCGCGTGGTCTTCCGCCTGCGGCAGGCCGGACACGGTCACCGTGCCGACGATGCCGACGTTGCGGATGATCAGCGGGAAGGCGCCGCCGTGCGCCGCGTAGTCTTCGACGGCGTAGTGCTTGGCGTCCTCGAACACCGCGTTGCGGTGCTTGTGGTCGACGCCGACGTAGTAGGAACTGCGGCCCCAGCGCGCCACCACGTTGTTCTTGCGGCGGATCCAGTCGGCCTGGTCGCCGTGGGTGCCGTCCATCGCATGATGGAACAGCACCAGTCCATTGCGCGTGATGTCGACCGCCACCGCCTTGTTCTTCTGTTTCGCCAGCTCCACCATCTTCAAGCCCAGCGCCAGCGCGGTCGCGTTGGTGAAGGTGGTGAATTGTAATTCCTGTTCCTGCTGCTTGAGCGTGTCCAGCAGCGACGCGTAGTTTTCCATGATCGTCATATCGTTGTGGTGTGCAAGCGCCAGTGTAGCCTAGCGCCGGGCGGAACGGGGAACCTGCGGAAAGATTGCCGAAAAAGCATCTGCGGGTGCGTTATACTGGCCTGCCTGCAAGCCGCAGCCCGCCTCACTTTCAGCCCTCTGCCCCATCCATGCACATTGAAGTCGCCTCCCTGCTGTTCGTCATGACGCTCAATCTGTTGACGATAGCGGTGGCCCTGCCCGCCTTCATGGGACGGGTCAACCGGCCGGCGCGGTTCGCCCAGGCCGGCGTCGCGCTGCAGGCGGCGGGTTGGGTGCTGTTGCTGCTGTCCAGCCTGGCCGAGCCGTCCTCCTGGCAGGACCGCGTGGTGTCGACGCTGTCGATGGCCGGCATCGCCGCCGGCATGGCCTACAACGCGATCGCCTTCGACCTGTGGTGCGGCCGCGTCGCCTTCGCGCGCGCCCCGGCGGTGATCGCGGTGCTGCTGACCGCCGGCTACGGCATCGGCTTCGACAGCTATCCGTTCCGCGTCGGCTGGGCCAACGGCCTGTTCACCCTGCAAATGGCGATCGTGGTGGCCTCGCTGTGCCGCAAGCCGCTGGTGCCGGTCGGGCGCTGGCGCTGGCTGCTGGTGATCTCGCTGTTGGCGCAGATGACCGTCACCGGCTGGCGCGGCGTGCTGGGCGCGTTCTATACCGCCGACTTCCCCAACTTCTTCGCGCCGCACATGGTCAATCTGTTCTTCGGGCTGGTGGCCAACATCACCGTGGTGCTGTCGCTGGCCGCGTTGCTGCTGGCGCACCGCGACGAGGCCGCGCGCGAACTGGAACGCCTGGCCACCACCGACGGCCTGACCGGCGTGCTCAACCGCCGCGCCTGGCTGACGCAGGCCGCGATCGACCTGACCATGGGCGAACGCTACCGGCAGCCGGTGGGCGTGCTGATGGTCGACCTCGATCACTTCAAGCAGATCAACGATCACTACGGCCACGCCGGCGGCGACGGCGCCCTGCAGCTGTTCGCCGAGGCGCTGCGCGCGGTGGCGCGCACCGGCGACGTGTATTGCCGTTACGGCGGCGAGGAATTTTGCGTGCTGATGAACCAAGCCGACGCCGCCGCCGTGCGCGCTTTCGACCTGCGGCTGCGGGCGTGGTTGCACGAGGCGGCGCCGCGCCTGCTGGGCTATGCGTTGCCCTACAGCGCCGGCGTGGCGATGCGCTTGTCCGACGATGAAACCATCGAAGCGCTGTTGCGGCGCGCCGATTCGGCGTTGTACAGCGCCAAGGCCCTGGGCCGCAACCTGACGCTGAACCCGGACGAGCTGGATGAACCGGACATTCAGCCGTCCTTGTCGATGCGCGACTGAATCCGCTGCGCGCGGTCCGGCGACGACGGGTGCGAGCTGAACATGCTGTGCCCCGCGCCTAGGTGTAGGCAGTCTGCATCGACTTTTTCGAGTGGCCCAGTTGCACGTGGCCGATTTCATGGCCGACCACGGCGCGCAGCTCGTCGTCGGTCATGATGTCCATCAGGCCGGAGAACACGCAAGGAGGCCGCTTTGATCGCCAGACCGTCCGAGTTGGCGAACGCGCCGACAGCGCCAGCAAGGACTTGATTGAATTTTCCGAGCAGAACGTACGAAGGGATCCCATGAATACACTCCTCAAAAGTTGACTTTCGGGCGGAAAACGCAACACAATTCCGTCAAGAAATCATAGCGATATTCCTCGCGGCAACTTTAAGCGGAATCAACCGGGCGTCGGTCGGCAGGTCGCAGATTGCAGCCACGTACGAAACGGTCCACAATGCGTTGTCATTGCAACGCAGAAGGACGCCAAGCGCAGCGGGGTGTACATCGCGCCGAGCGCGCGAAATTTTACGTAACGGGAGCAGAAGTGGGCAAAGGCAGGTTGGAAGCATTCAGCGATGGCGTCATCGCGATCATCATCACCATCATGGTGCTGGAACTGAAGGTGCCGCACGGCGCGGATCTGGCGGCGCTGATGCCGCTGGTGCCGGTGTTCTTCAGCTACGTGCTGAGCTTTATCTACGTCGGGATTTTCTGGAACAACCATCACCACATGCTGCACGCCTCGTCGGTGGTGGACGGCCGCGTGCTATGGGCCAACTTGAATTTGATGTTCTGGCTGTCGCTGATCCCGTTCACCACCGGCTGGATGGGCGAGAACCATTTCGAGCCGCTGCCGGTGGCGCTGTACGGGGTGATGCTGTTCATGTCGGCGCTGGCGTACACGCTGCTGGAAAAAGCCCTGATCGCCCGCAACCCGCGCGACGCGGTGCTGGCGCTGGCGGTCGGCAAGGAGCGCAAAGGCATGCTGTCGGCGCTGCTGTACCTGCTGGCGGTGCCCGCCGCCTTCGTGCACGTCGGCATCTCGTTCGCGCTGTACGTGCTGGTCGCGGTTCTGTGGTTCCTGCCCGACCGCCGCATCGAAGCCAATATGTTCAGCAACTAAATTGGATCGTTGACTAGCCTGACGATCTATGGACGTAGCGTTTATCGGCTGCAGCGATGATCAGGCTTTGAACGATGGCTGGTGATGTGAGTCCAATTTGAAATGCCAGGACAGGACTGATCTTGTCGCCATTGATGATGTAGATCGCTACCACGGCACTCCCGAGGAGCGGAAGTGTCAGGAGCAAGAAAATCATATAAATAATATAGCGTCTGCGCGAAAGTTTTTCTTCTCGTTTGCGATTGAAATGCTCCACCATCTTAAGCCCGAACAGGACCATGCCGCCAAAGCCCGCAATGTACAGCAGCGTAGTCGAGGATAGAAGAAGTGGAACGGCAGAAAGATTAGACCACATCGTCTAACGAAATCCGATGGCTAGCAAACATATCAACCAATTGAGTCGTCAGCGTGGCGGTTTGATAAAATTTTTTCTTTGTTGTTAGCAGCAATTCGCCATCGGGACTTCTTCCTGGATAAATTTTGAGTAAGCTACGTAGCTCCAGATCCGGCTTGATTGCGCGAACCAGTGAGCGTTCCTCCAAACCCAGCGCCTGGGCGATTTGCTTGATGGTCAGCGCCACGAGTGGCGTGTCCTCCAGAACAGCGATAATCTGTTGGCGTGATTCTATGTCGGACGCATCCAACAGTGAGGTGGACGAAGTGTTCATCAAAATGCCCTCCTGACGAAAGACCGCGAAATTTAAGGAGATAAGTTTACGCCGCGTAGTCCGGCGTGTCCACGCCATGCCCGCGTGATATTGATATGACGCATGTCGGAGCTCAGCCTCCGGGCAATTCCAAAGCCTGTTGCTTGGCCTCAGCGATTCCACCGCGCCAGAACATTGCAGGCAAAAAGGCTTGAGTTGTTGGGTGTTCATTTCTATGGTTAGTTGTTGCGCGACAGCCTCAGTGTCGCTGCAAAGCTGATAAGAAAACCAAGCTTTCTTCGGAAAAACTCCTTGGATTCCGTGCAAGTGCAGTGCAGCATTTTTCGGCCGTGACGACCGCCGCGACACGCTGCTATGATCTTGCGCTTCCCTGCTGCGCTTTGTCGTGTCAGCAATTCCCTGGCGTTTTTTGAAAGATGATCCATGTCCCGTCCTCAAATGCTCGTTGTCGCGGCCGCCCTCGGCCTGGCTTTCTCCCAGACCGTGCTGGCCGCTCCGGCCGCGCTGGCCGGCAATCCGCTCGCCACCGCCAGCACGCTGCCGTTCAATTACCCGGCGTTCGACAAGATCAAGGATGAACACTTCGCGCCGGCCTTCGTCGAAGGCATGCGTATCCAGCTCAAGGAAATCGAGGCCATCGCCAACAGCAAGGCGGCGCCAAGCTTCGACAACACCATCGTGGCGATGGAGAAGTCCGGCGCGCTGCTGACCCGCGTGCAGACCACCTTCGCCAACCTGCAAGGCGCCAACACCAACGACAAGCTGGACGCCATCGACAGCGAGATGTCGCCCAAGCTGGCCGCCCACGGCGACGCCATCTACCTGAATCCCAAGCTGTTCGCCCGCGTCAAGTCGCTGTACGACCAGCGCGACAAGCTCAAGCTCGACGCCGAATCCAAACACCTGCTGGAACGCTATCACACCGACTTCGTGCGCGCCGGCGCCAAGCTGTCGGCCGCAGACAAGGAAAAACTGAAGGCGCTGAACGGCGCCATCGCCACGCTGCAAACCAGCTTCACCCAGAACGTGCTGAAGGAAACCAACGCCTCGGCGCTGATCGTCGACAGCCGCGCCGAACTGGCCGGCATGAGCGAAGCGGCGATCGACGCCGCAGCAGCCGCCGCCAAGGCCAAGGGCCTGGACGGCAAGTTCTCGGTGGCGGTGGTCAACACCAGCGGCCAGCCGCCGCTGGCCGAGCTGACCAACCGCGCCGTGCGCGAAAAACTGATGGCGATCTCGCTGGCGCGCGGCAGCCACGGCGGCGAATTCGACAGCCGCGAGCTGGTGCTGAAGATCGCCAAGGCGCGCGCCGAGAAGGCCGCCCTGCTGGGCTACGCCAACTTCGCGGCCTATTCGCTGGAAGACCAGACCGCGCACGACACCGCCGCCGTCAACAAGCTGCTGGGCGAGCTGGCCAAGCCGGCCGTCAACAACGCGAAGAAGGAAGCGGCCGACCTGCAAGCCGTGGTCGATGCCGGCAAGGGCGGCTTCCAGGTCGACGCTTCCGACTGGGCCTTCTACACCGACAAGGTGCGCGCGCAGCGCTTCGCCTTCGACGAGAACCAGCTCAAGCCTTACTTCGAGCTGGACAGCGTGCTGACCAACGGCGTGTTCTACGCCGCCAACAAGCTGTACGGCCTGTCGTTCAAGGAGCGCAAGGATCTGCCGGTGTACAACCCGGACGTGCGCGTGTTCGATGTGTTCGACGCCGACGGCAAGCAGCTGGCGATCTTCCTGGCCGACATGTACGCCCGCTCCAACAAGCAGGGCGGCGCCTGGATGAACGAGTACATCTCGCAAGCCTCGCTGCTGGGCACGCATTCGGTGGTGGCGAACCATCTGAATATTCCCAAGCCGCCGGCCGGCGAGCCGACGCTGCTGACCTACGACGAAGTCAAGACCGCCTTCCACGAGTTCGGCCACGCGCTGCACGGCATGTTCTCCAACGTGAAGTATCCGCGCTTCTCCGGCACCAACGTGCCGCGCGACTTCGTCGAGTATCCGTCGCAGGTCAACGAGATGTGGGCGGTGTGGCCGGAAGTGCTGGCCAACTACGCCAGGCATTACAAGACCGGCGCGCCGATGCCGAAGGAATTGCTGGACAAGGTGATCGCGTCGAAGAAATTCAACCAGGGCTTCCTGACCACCGAATACCTGGCCGCGTCGCTGCTGGACCAGCGCTGGCACCAGCTGACCCCGGCGCAGATCCCGACCGACGTGCTGGCGTTTGAAGCGGCGTCGCTGAAGGACATGGGCGTCGATTTCGCGCCGGTGCCGCCGCGCTACCGCACCACCTACTTCTCGCACAGCTTCTCCGGCGGCTATTCGGCCGGCTACTACGCCTACCTGTGGTCGGAAAAGCTGGACGCCGACACCGTCGAATGGTTCAAGGAAAACGGCGGCCTGCAACGCAAGAACGGCGACTGGTTCCGCGCCAAGCTGCTGTCGCGCGGCGGCACCGACGATGCGATGAACCTGTTCCGCAACTTCCGTGGCCGCGATCCGGTCATCGAGCCGCTGCTGGAACGCCGCGGCCTGACCGGTAAATAATATAAATAATATACAAGGATAATCATGAACCGTACCCACCTCCTCATCGCCGCCGGCGTCGCCGCCATCTGCGGCGTCGCGCACGCTGCCGAGCCGGCATCGATGCTGCCGGCCAGCAATCCATTCGCCAAGGCCAGCAAGCTGCCGTTCAACTACCCGGCCTTCGACCAGATCAAGAACGAAGACTACGCGCCGGCCTTCGCCGAAGGCATGCGCCAGCAGGCGGTCGAGATCGAAGCGATCGCCAACAACAAGAAGCCGGCCACGTTCGACAACACCATCGTCGCGATGGAAAAATCCGGCCAGCTGCTGTCGCGCGTCTCCAGCGTGTTCGGCAACCTGTCGGGCGCCAACACCAACGACAGCTTCAAGGCGCTGGAGCGCGAACTGTCGCCGAAGCTGGCCGCGCACAGCGATGCGATCCGCCTGAACGGCAAGCTGTACGCCCGCGTCAAATCGCTGTACGACAAGCGCGACAAGCTGCACCTGGACGCCGAGTCCAAGTACCTGCTGGAACGCTATAACACCGACTTCGTCCGCGCGGGCGCCAAGCTGTCCGACGCCGACAAGGAAAAACTGAAGGCGATGAACGCCGAGATGGCCAAGCTGCAGACCACCTTCGCGCAGAACGTGCTGGAAGAGGCCAACGCTTCGGCGCTGATCGTCGACAGCCGCGAGGAACTGGCCGGCATGAGCGACAAGGCGATCGACGCCGCCGCAGCCGTCGCCAAGACGCGCGGGCTGGAAGGCAAGTTCGCCATCCCGGTGGTCAACACCACCGGCCAGGCCAACCTGGCGGTGCTGACCAACCGCGCCGTGCGCGAGCGCCTGATCGCGGCGTCGACCGCGCGCGGCAGCCACGGCGGCAAGTACGACAACACGCAAGTGGTGCTGCAACTGGCCAAGCTGCGCGCCGACAAGGCCGCCTTGCTGGGCTACCCGAGCTACGCCGCCTACGCGCTGGAAGACCAGACCGCGCACGATCCGGAAGCGGTCAACAAGATGCTGTCCGAGTTCGCCCGCCCGGCGGTCGCCAACGCCAAAAAAGAAGGCGCCGAGATCCAGCAGGTGATCGACAAGGAAAAAGGCGGCTTCCAGCTGGCCGCGCAGGACTGGTCGTTCTACAGCGACAAGGTGCGCGCCGAGCGCTTCGCCTTCGACCAGAACCAGCTCAAGCCCTACTTCGAGCTGAACAGCGTGCTGACCAACGGCGTGTTCTTCGCCGCCAACAAGGTCTACGGCCTGTCGTTCAAGGAGCGCAAGGATCTGCCGGTGTACAATCCGGACGTGCGCGTGTTCGATGTGTTCGATGAAAACGGCAAGCAGCTGGCGATCTTCATCGCCGACTTCTACGCCCGCAGCAACAAGCGCGGCGGCGCCTGGATGAACGCCTACGTGTCGCAGTCGTCGCTGATGGGTACGCATCCGGTGGTCGCCAACCACCTCAACATTCCGAAGCCGAACGACGGCGAGCCGACGCTGCTGACCTACGACGAAACCCGCACCATGTTCCACGAGTTCGGCCACGCGCTGCACGGCATGTTCTCCAACGTGAAGTATCCGCGCTTCTCCGGCACCCGCGTGCCGCGCGACTTCGTCGAGTTCCCGTCGCAGGTCAACGAGATGTGGTCGGTGCAACCGGCGGTGCTGGCCAACTACGCCAAGCATTACCAGACCGGCGCCGCGATGCCGCAGGAATTGCTGGACAAGGTGATCGCGTCGAAGAAATTCAACGAAGGCTTCCGCACCACCGAGTACCTGGCCGCCTCCATCCTGGACCAGAAATGGCACCAGCTGGGCGCGTCGCAGATCCCGAGCGACGTGCTGTCGTTTGAAGCCGCGTCGCTGAAGGCGGCCGGCGTCGACTACGCGCCGGTGCCGCCGCGCTACCGCACCACGTACTTCTCGCACGTGTTCTCCGGCGGCTATTCGGCCGGCTACTACGGCTACCTGTGGTCGGAGAAGCTGGACGCCGACACCGTCGAATGGTTCAACGAAAACGGCGGCATGCTGCGCAAGAACGGCGACTATTTCCGCAAGATGCTGCTGTCGAAAGGCGGCACCATGGATGCGATGCAGATGTTCCGCGCCTTCCGCGGCCGTGACGCCAAGATCGAACCGCTGCTGGAACGCCGTGGCCTGACCGAGAAGTAAACGCCTTCCGTTATGCAACGAACCCGGGGCTGGACGCGATTTGTGTAGAATCGTGTCCAGCCCTCTTTTATTGAGTAAGATAATGAACAACGAACTGCACGGCGTGACGCTGGAAGCCATCGTGACCCGTCTGCATGCGCACTACGGCTGGGAACAACTGGCGCAACGGATCGACATCAACTGCTTCATCAGCGATCCGAGCATCAAGTCCAGCCTGAAATTCCTGCGCAAGACGCCGTGGGCCAGGACCAGGGTCGAAGAACTTTACGTGGCCACCAACTTTAGCGATTGAACCAGACAGGGGACGATGATGGACACCAATTTGAAGGCTTCGTTGAAATCGCTGCACAGCTCGCTGGCAACGACCGGACCGATCGACGAGGAACTGCAGGATCTGCTGCAACAGCTCGACGGCGACATCAAGCAGCTGCTGGAGCGCCGCGCCGAAGAGGCCGAACTGGCCGCCGCCGGCGGCACCACCACCTACGGCCTGGCCGAGCGCACGCAGGAAATCTCGGCCAAGTTCGCCGTCAAGCATCCGCAACTGGAGCCGGCGCTGCGCGAACTGGGCAACATCCTCAACAGCATGGGCATCTGAGAACCCGGGGCAGCAAAGGCCCCGGGCAGCCGGCGTTACGGAAACGCCAGCATCGGCGGTTCCATACCGCCAAAGCTGATTTCAGGATGGCGCTTGGCGATCATCCCTTCGATTTCTTCCACCCTTCCCACCGGCACGTCGACGATCAGCAGCACCTTGCCCTCGTCGATCGGCTGCGTGAACTGCTTGAGCCGGGTGTTCGGCACGGCCGCCGCGTTCATCCCCGAGGCCCAGCCGCCGAACAGCGCGCCGCCCAGGGTCACCAGCAGGATGGCGGCGGTGCGCATGGTCATGCCCTCGACCGGGAACAAGGTCAGGAACACGCCGGCGCACAACCCGACCATGGCGCCGATCACCACCCCCAGCTGGGCGCCGTGGACCAGGTCGGTCCGCTGCACGAAGCTGCAGTCCGGCATGTCCGGCGGCAGCGGTTCGCGTCCCATGAAGCGCATGTGGCCGATTTCGATCCGCGCCAGCAGCAGCTCGTCCCGCATCGCCCGCGCGCTGTCCAGGTCCGGCAGCATGAAATAGAGTCGGCGTCGCATGATGGTCTCCTTCATGATGGTGATCTAACCGTTATAGCAAGCATGCGGCGCAAAGCAATGTGAGACTGTCATCATTTCCACACAAGTGTTTGATAGTAAAAGATTTTTTAATTTCGGCGCGAGCAGGGCGCGGGCATTTCCGGTACAATGCTGTCCGATATGAGCTCCCCTACCCATTTATTTGCGACCGTCCCGAAGCGGTCTGCCCGCGCTGCCGTTGCGCCTTTCCTGCCGATGTCCCGCGCCGAGATGGACGCGCTCGGCTGGAAAGAGTGCGACGTGATCCTGGTCACCGGCGACGCCTACATCGACCATCCGAGTTTCGGCATGGCGCTGGTCGGCCGCCTGCTGGAGGCGCAAGGCTTCCGCGTCGGCATCATCTCGCAGCCGGACTGGACCTCGGCCGAGGCCTTCCGCGCGCTGGGCAAGCCGCGCCTGTACTACGGCATCACGGCCGGCAATATGGATTCGATGGTCAACCGCTACACCGCCGACCGCAAGATCCGCTCCGACGACGCCTACACCGCCAACGCCGAGCCGAACAAGCGGCCCGACCGCGCCGTCACCGTCTACGCCCAGCGCGTGCGCGAAGCCTATCCGGGCACGGCGGTGGTGATCGGCTCGATCGAAGCCTCGCTGCGCCGCATCGCCCACTACGACTACTGGTCGGACAAGGTGCGCCGTTCGGTGCTGACCGATTCCAAGGCCGACCTGCTGATCTTCGGCAACGCCGAGCGCGCGCTGGTCGACCTGACCCACCGCATGGACGCCGGCGAGGACATCAAGACCATCCGCGACCTGCGCGGCACCGCCTTCCTGGTGCCGCACGGCTGGCTGCCCGACAGCGACTGGGGCGTGCACAACAGCACCCGCATGGACACGCCGGGCAAGATCGATACGCATATCGATCCGTATATGATGGTGCAGCAGAACACCTCGTCGTGCGCCACCGAGAACGGCGGCGCCAAGCCCGACGGCGAAGTCAACGAGGCGATGGTCGAGCCGAAGCCGGTTCAACCTGCGGCGCCGGTCGAGAACGTCAAAGTGATCCGCATCATGAGCCGCGAAGAACGCCAGGCCATGGCCAAGGAAAAGCACAACAAGACCGTGGTGCGGCTGCCGTCGTACGAAACCGTCAGCGCCGATCCGGTGATGTACGCGCACGCCTCGCGCGTGTTCCACCTCGAATCGAACCCCGGCAACGCGCGCGCCATGGTGCAGGCGCACGGCGAGCGCGACGTCTGGCTGAATCCGCCGCCGCTGCCGCTGCGCATGGACGAGATGGACGGCGTCTACGACATGAACTACGCGCGCGCGCCGCATCCGTCGTACGGCAAGGCGCGCATCCCGGCGTGGGAAATGATCCGTTTCTCGGTCAACATCATGCGCGGCTGCTTCGGCGGCTGCACCTTCTGCTCGATCACCGAGCACGAGGGCCGCATCATCCAGAGCCGCTCGGAGCCGTCGATCCTGCGCGAGATCGAGCACATCCGCGACAAGACCAAGGGCTTCACCGGCACCATTTCCGACCTGGGCGGTCCGACCGCGAATATGTACCGGCTGGCCTGCAAGGATCCGAAAATCGAGGAATCGTGCCGCCGCCTGTCGTGCGTCTACCCGTCGATCTGCGTCAACCTCGGCACCGACCATAGCAAGCTGATCTCGCTGTACCGCAAGGCGCGCGCGATTCCCGGCGTGAAGAAGATCCTGATCTCGTCGGGCCTGCGCTACGACATCGCGGTGCGTTCGCCGGAATACGTCAAGGAACTGGTGACCCACCACGTCGGCGGCCTGCTGAAGATCGCGCCCGAGCACACCGAAGAAAACACGCTGTCGAAGATGATGAAGCCGGGCATCGGCGCCTACGACGAGTTCAAGGAAATGTTCGACCGCTTCTCGCTGGAGGCCGGCAAGAAGCAGTACCTGATCCCGTACTTCATCGCCGCGCACCCGGGCACCACCGACCTCGACATGCTGAACCTGGCGCTGTGGCTGAAGAAGAACAACTTCAAGCTGGACCAGGTGCAGACCTTCATGCCGACGCCGATGGCGATGGCCACCACCATGTACCACACGCGCCGCAACCCGCTGCGCAAGGTGACCGAGGATTCGGAAATCGTCGAGACCGCGCGCAGCGGCAAGATCCGCCGCACCCACAAGGCCTTCCTGCGCTACCAGGATCCGGAAAACTGGCCGATCCTGCGCGAGGCGCTGGTGGCCATGGGCCGTGGCGACCTGATCGGCAACGGCGACAAGCACCTGATTCCGTCGTGGTCGGCCGGCGAGGCCGACAGCAAGCCGAGCACCGACGGCCGTCGCGGCCCGGCCTCGGCGCTGCCGCTGCCGCCGGCGGCGCGCGGGGTCAAGCCCGGCGCCCGCTCCGGCATCGTGGCCGGCGCCCAGCCGCAGGGCCAGGGCCAGCGCGCGAATGCGCTGACCGGGTCGCTGACGGCGCGGCAGTCGCTGGAAACCAAGGTGCGCGCCTCCATCCTCGACACCATCAAGGTCAAGAAGCCGGCCGCCGCCGCGCCGCCGGCCAAGGGCGGCAAACCGGCCCCGCGCGGACGCCGCTGACACGGCCGCTGACCCGGCCGCCAACGAAGACACCTGCGGGTGTCTTTTTTTTGTTCATTCCCGAAAGAAATGTTGTTAAAGTATGCCATCGGCGTAATTGCGTGGATAATTCAAGCCTGCTCTGGCGATGTGGGCAAGGCGCTTGCGGCTACACTGGTCGCAAGCTGGCCACCGGTCCGGATGGCCCACACCGCAGACCTTATTCTGTGAACTGGAAGATCATGAAAAAATTTAAACTCTCGACCCTGATGCTGGCGCCCCTGTTCGCCGTGCTGGCCGCGTGCGGCGGCGGCGGTGGCGGCGGCTCGTCGACGCCGGCCGTGGTCACGCTGAAAAGCATCGCCGTCACGGCGGCGGGCCCGACCACGATCGCGGTCAACGCCACCCAGCAGCTGACCGCCACCGGCACCTATTCCGACGGCAGCACCAAGACGCTGACCACCGCCGTCGAGAGCACGCTGGCCTGGACCACCAAGTCCGGCGGTTCCGGCGTGGCGGCGGTCACCAACGTCGGCCTGGTCACCGCCAAGGCGGTGGGCACCGAGACCATCAACGCCACCGTCGGCGCCGTGGTCGGCACCATCAACATCACCGTCAACGCGCCGTGGACCCAGATCGCCGCCGGCGGCCTGCAGACCGTCGCCATGAAGGCCGACAACAAGCTGCACAGCTGGGGCTCGAACATCCATGGCCAACTGGGCGACGGCACCAGCACCGACCGCAAGGCGCCGGTGGCGGTGTCCGGCAACAGCACGCTGTGGAAACAGGTGGCCGTGGGCGACCAGTTCGTGGTGGCGATCCGCACCGACGGCACCTTGTGGAGCTGGGGCTGGAACCAGAACGGCCAGCTGGGCGACGGCACGCTGCTGGAGAAACTGGTGCCGACCCAGATCGGCACCGGCAAGGACTGGGTCTCGGTCGCGGCGGGCCGGGCCCACGTGGTCGCGGTCAAAGGCACGGCCGGTCTGCTGTACACCTGGGGCCGCAACGCCAACGGCCAGCTGGGCACCGGCACCACCGCCGATAAGCAGGCGCCGTTCCAGATCGGCACGGCCGCCTGGCTGGCGGTCGCGGCCGGCGAAAGCCACTCGCTGGGCATCCAGAAGGATGGCTCGCTGTGGGCCTGGGGCGCCAACACCTACGGCCAGGTCGGCAACGCCGCCCAGGGCGCCGACGTCACCGCGCCGGTCCGGATCGGCACGCTGAACTTCACCTCGGTGGCGGCCGGCGCCAACCACTCGCTGGCGATCCGCTCCGGCGGCACGCTGTACGCATGGGGCCTGAACACCGACGGTCAACTGGGCAACAATGGTTCGACCCAGCAGATCTCGCCGGTGCAGATCGGCACCGACACCAACTGGGGCATGGTGGCCGGCGGCGCCGCGCACTCGATCGGCGTGCATAGCGACGGCACCTTGTGGGCCTGGGGCTTGAACGAGAAGGGCCAGCTGGGTACCGGCGGCACGGACTCGCGCTCGCCGACCCAGGTCGGCAACCTGCAGACCTGGAAGGCGGTCGCCGCCGGCAGCGCGCACAGCGTGGCGCTGAAGGCCGACCAGACCCTGTGGACCTGGGGTCTCAACGATTCCGGCCAGCTGGGCACCGGCACCACCGCGCCGTCGTTCGTGCCGGTGAACGTGCCTTACGAGTAAGCGCCCGGCCCCCCGGGCGGCACACGACGGACGGCGGGCGCAAGCCCGGCCGTCCGTTGCTTTTTGGTGCGTCCGCCCCGCGCCGGCGCGCGAAGCGGCTACACTTAGCGGACTGCAACGCCACAGGATCCCGAGTGCCATTCAAGCCCTTCGCCATCGTCAAACTGCTCGCGGCCGCCGCCCTGCTGCTGGGCGCCGCCGCCGTCCAGGCGCAGGAAAAAGTCACGCTGCAACTCAAGCACGTACACCAGTTCCAGTTCGCCGGCTACTACGCCGCGCTGGAGCAGGGCTATTACCGCGAGGCCGGGCTGGAGGTCCGCATCCTCGAAGGCGCGGACGGCAACGAACCGGAGCGCGACGTGGTGTCCGGCAAGGCCGAGTACGGCGTCGGCAGCAGCAGCCTGCTGTTGTCGCGGCTGGCCGGCAAGCCGGTGGTGGTGCTGGGCGTGGTGTTCCAGCATTCGCCGTACGCGCTGGCGATGCGCCAGACCAGCGCCGAACCGGACATCCGCCGCATCCTCGGCAAGCGCGCCATGATCGGCACGCTGGCCAACGAGCTGGGCAACGCCGACGAACTGCTGGCCTACCTGATCAAGGAAGGCATTCCCGCCAGCGGCTTCGAGCGCGTGGCGCACAGCTTCAACCCGGACGACCTGGTCAACGGCAAGGTCGACGCGATGGCGATCTACACCACCAACGAGCCGGACACCTTCGACCGGGTCGGCTTCCCCTATGATATCTACAGCCCGCGCGCGGTCGGCATCGATTTCTACGGCGACAACCTGTTCACCAGCGAGCGCGAGCTCGCCAACCACCCGGAGCGGGTGCGCGCCTTCCGCGCCGCCAGCATGCGCGGCTGGCAATGGGCGATGAGCCACCAGGAGGAGGCCGCCGACCTGATCCTGAATAAATACTCGCGCCGCGCCGACCGCCAGCACCTGCTGTACGAGGCGCGGCAGATGGTGCCGCTGGTGCAGCCGGTGCTGATCGAGATCGGCTACATGAACCCGGAGCGCTGGCGCCACATCGCCGACGTCTATGCGGCGCTGGGCATGCTGCCGAAGGACGCGTCGTTCGACGGCTTCATGTACAACGTCGATGGCGAGCGCACCAACCTGGCCTGGCTGTACCGGGTGCTGGGCGGCATCGCGCTGGTGCTGGTGCTGGGCGCGGCGGTCCATTTCAGCCAGCTGGCGCGCGAACGCAAGCGCGCGCTGGAGGCGATCCGCCAGGGCGAGCAGCGCTTCCGCACCATGTTCGAGGCGTCGCCGCTGGGGATCGCGCTGATCGATTCGGTCAGCTACGAATATCGCGACATCAACCTGCGCTACCAGGAAATCCTCGGCCGCTCGCAGCACGAGCTGCGCCTGGTGAAGTGGCTCGACGTCGGCCATCCGGACGACGTGGTGCAGGTGAAGGCGCAGATGGCCCTGCTGGCGAGCGGACAGATCAGCAGTTTCAAGGCCAACAGCCGGCTGTTCCGGCCGGACGGCACGCTGGCCTGGATCGACGTCTCGGTGACCGCGCTCGACGTCCCGGCCGGCGGCGCGCCGCTCCACCTGTGCATGATCGAGGACGTCACCGCGCAGAAGCAGAGCGAGGCGCTGATCTGGCAACAGGCCAACTTCGATACACTGACCCAACTGCCCAACCGCCGCATGTTCCACGACCGGCTGGCGCACGACATGCTCAAGAGCCGGCGCGACCGCACGCGCATCGCCATCCTGTTCATCGACCTCGACCACTTCAAGGAGGTCAACGATACGCTCGGCCACGCCCAGGGCGACGTGCTGCTGGTGGAGGCGGCGCGCCGCATCGGCGCCTGCGTGCGCAAGTCGGACACGGTGGCGCGGCTGGGCGGCGACGAGTTCACCGTCATCCTGGCCGAGCTCGATCCGGCCGAGCAGGTCGAGGGCGTCGAGCGGATCGCGCAGCAAATCATCGAGAGCCTGCGCGCGCCGTTCGCGCTGGGCCAGGAGCAAGCCTTCGTCTCGGCCAGCATCGGCATCACGCTGTTCCCGGACGACGCGCTCGACATCGACGACCTGCTCAAGCACGCCGACCAGGCGATGTACGCCGCCAAGGGCGCCGGCCGCAACCGCTACAGCCACTTCACGCCGACGCTGCAGGTGGCGGCGCTGAGCCGGATGCGCCTGACCAACGACCTGCGCGGCGCGCTCAAGGGCCGGCAGTTCGAGCTGTACTTCCAGCCCATCGTCGACCTGGCCAGCGGCGCGATCACCAAGGCCGAGGCGCTGATCCGCTGGAACCATCCGCAGCGCGGCGTGGTCAGCCCGCTGGAATTCATCCCGCTGGCCGAGGCGAGCGGCCTGATCCTGGAAATCGGCGACTGGGTGTTCCACGAGGCGGCGCGCTGGGTGCGGCGCTGGCGCTCCGAGCACCACGCGGAATTCCAGGTCAGCATCAACCAGTCGCCGCTGGAATTTCAGCGCGAGGGCGACTCCTACCAGCGCTGGCTGCGCCACCTGGAATCGCTGCAACTGCCCGGCCAGTCGCTGGTGGTGGAGATCACCGAGGGTTTGCTGCTCGACGCCAACAGCACCGTCAGCGACAAGCTGCTGCAGCTGCGCGACGCCGGCATCCAGGTGGCGCTGGACGACTTCGGCACCGGCTACTCGTCGCTGTCCTACCTAAAGAAGTTCGACATCGACTACCTGAAGATCGACCGCTCCTTCACCCGCAACCTGGCGCCGGACTCCAGCGACATGGCGCTGTCGGAAGCGATCATCGTCATGGCGCACAAGCTGGGGCTGAAGGTGATCGCCGAGGGCGTCGAGACGCCGGAACAGCGCGACCTGCTGGCCGCCGCCGGCTGCGACTACGGCCAGGGCTACCTGTTCGCCCGGCCGATGCCGGCCGAGGAATTCGACTTGATGTTGCGCTCCGGATAGCCGGATTTCAATCGAATCACTCTTGCCATGGTGAACGAACTCAGGTGTAATGCGGGATAAATCATAGTAAATTACTAATTTATCCCATGCTCGCACTGCTCGACACCTTGACCCAACAAAACCGCATCCTGCGGCTCACCACGCCGCTGGGGGCGGAGCGTCTGGTGGCCGAATGCCTGCGCGGCGAGGAGGGTTTGAGCCAGCCGTACCGCATCACGGTGACGGCCTTGTCGAGCGACGCGGCGATCCCGCTGAAGTCGCTGCTGGGCCAGCCGGCGCTGCTGGAATTGATGACCGCGACCAGTCGCGACCAGTCGCGTCCGTTCCACGGCCACGTGACGGCGGCGCGCATGCTGGGCGCCGACGGCGGCCTGGCGCGCTACGAACTGACCATCGCGCCGTGGTACGCCTTCCTCGGCGCCGGGCGCGACAGCCGGGTGTTTCAGGACCGCACGGTGTTCGACATCCTCGACGCGCTGTTCGACGGCTGGCGCGACGCCGGCAAGCTGGCGCCGCAGTGGCGCTACGACATCGCCGACCGCGAGATTTATCCGAAACGCTCGCTGACCTGCCAATACCAGGAATCCGACCTGGCGTTCGCCGAACGGCTGATGCGCGAGGAAGGCCTGTTCTATTACTTCGAGCACAGCGGCGACGCCGCCAGTCCCGGCCTCGGCGGCCACACCATGGTGATCGCCGACCACAACGGCAGCTTCCAGCCCAACGCCCAGGCCAGCGTGCGCTTCAGCCAGCCGGGCGCGGTGATCAGCGACGACGTCATCGACCGCTGGCGCAGCGAGCTGCGCTGGACCGCCGGCGGCGTCGACCTGGCCAGCTGGGATTACCGCAGCAACAGCATCCGGCCGGTGTCGGCCGCCGCCGCCGATGCCGACCCGGCTGCGCCGGTCACGCGCGACGCCCCGGGCGCTTACGCCTACGCCTCGCGCGAACATGGCCAACGCATCGCCGCGCGGCAGATGGAGGCGCTGGAGGCGGGGCGGGAAATCTTCACCGGCGCCGGTACCGTGCGCACGCTCAGCCCCGGCACCACCTTCACGCTGGAGGGCCAGGCGCTGCTCGACGCCGGTGACGCGAGCGACCGCAGCTTCGCCATCGTGCGCGTGGTGCACCTGGCGCACAACAACCTCAGCACCGACGTCAAGCAGGCCGCCACGCTGGCGCTGGGCGTCAGCGCGCTGGCCGAGGCGATCACCAAGGAGCAGGCCGGCAGCCTGCACGCGGTCGGCCTGGACAAGGGCGAGCGGCCGCTATACCGCAACCGCATCGACGCCATCCGCGCCAGCGTGCCGTTCCGCAGCAGCGACGCCGACGGCCACGGCCTGCTGCTGCATCCGAAGCCGACCGTGCGCGGCCAGCAGACCGCGATCGTGGTCGGCCCGGCCGGCGCGGTGATCCACACCGACCGCGACCACCGCATCAAGGTGCAGTTCCACTGGCAGCGCGGCGAGCAAAGCCACAGCCGCCTGTCGCATCCGGCGCCGGACGGCCACAGCGGCGCGCCCGGCGACGACCAGGCCGGCACCTGGGTGCGCATCGCCACCGCGATGGCGCCGGTGGCCGGCGCCAACTGGGGCGCGGTGGCGGTGCCGCGGGTCGGCAGCGAAGTGCTGATCGATTTCATCGACGGCGACATCGACCGGCCGGTGGTGATCGGCAGCGTCTACAACGGCGGCGGCCAGCGCGACGCACAGAACAACCAGGTCAGCGCCGGCGCCGGCGCGGCGACCGGCAACGCCCCGGCCTGGTTCCCCGGCGACGCCGGCGCGCACGCGCATCCGGCCGCGCTGTCGGGCATCAAGTCGCAGGCGATGAAGGCCAGCCAGAGCGGCGCCAGCGCCTACAGCCAGCTGGTGTTCGACGACCATCCGGGCGAAGCGCGGGTGGCGCTGCAACGGCACGCGGCGCCGCACGAAGGCACCGACGAGCTGAACCTCGGCCACCTGCGCCACCAGACCGACAACCAGCGGCTGTCGACGGCCGGCTTCGGCGCCGAGCTGAAAACCGCGCACAGCGCCGCGCTGCGCGCCGGCCAGGGCATGCTGCTGTCGAGCGACGCGCGCAATGGCGGCAGCGGCGCGCAGCTCGACTCGCGCGAAGCCCAGGCGCAGATCGAGCAAAGCCTGGCGCTGCAAACCACGCTGGCCGAGACCGCGCAAAAACAGAACGCCAAACTCAAGGACGAACCGGAGCCGGCCAAGCTGCACGCGCTGGCGCAGATGCAGAACAGCGCCAAGGTGGTGGCGACGTCGGGCGCCGGCAAGGGCGGCGACGCCGGCGGCCAGGGCAGCGTGACCGCGTACAGCGAACCGTATCTGCAGTTGTCCAGCCCGGCCGGCATCGCCGCCGCGACGCCCGCCAGCGCCATTTTCTCGGCCGGTGGCACCAGCGGTTTCGGCGCCGGCCAGGACATCAACCTGGCGTCGCAGGGCAACGCCTTCAACCTGGTCAAGGACGGCATCAGCCTGTTCACCTACGGCAAGGCGACCAGCGCCGACAAGCCGAACCAGGAAACCGGCATCAAACTGCACGCCGCCAGCGGCAAGGTCAGCCTGCAAAGCCAGTCGGACGCCACCGGCATCACCGCCGACAAGGCGATCACCGTGGCCAGCGTCACCAAGAGCGTCACGGTCGGCGCCAAGCAGCACGTGATGCTGACGTCGCAGGGCGCCTACATCAAGCTGGAGGGCGGAAACATCATGATCCACGGGCCGGGAACGATGACGTTCAAGGCCTCGATGAAGGAGCTGACCGGACCGCAGAGCGCGAGCGCCGAAGCGCCGACGCTGCCGGCCGCCGGCACGGTCAAGTTGTGCGAAATGCGCGCGGCCGGTGCGGCCGCCGCCGGTGACAGCATGGTGGCGTTGTGAGCGGCAGCTTCGATCATCAAATCTTGAGCGATCATGCCTACGCCGTGGTGGATCCCGCCGCGCTGGAAGACCTGCCCGCAGGGATCCGCAGCGTGGCGCTGGTGCCGGCCAGCCTGGCGGCCAGCGAGCATCTGATGCCGAGGTTGATTGAGCTGCGCGGCATGCCCGACGCACTGGCCGGCGCGTTGCTGGAAGCGCTGTTCCAGGCGCAGGTCGCCGGCGAGCCGCCGCCGGTGGCGCTGATGGTGCAGAGCGATCTCGGCGCGGAAGAATTCGCCCGTTACTGGAACACGCTGCAACTTGCCACGCCGCAGCCCGGACGGCAAGCCTGGCTGCGGGTGCACGATCCCCGCGTGCTGCATCAGATGCTGCGCATCCTGAACGCGGCGCAGCGCCGCAAGCTGTTCGGCCGCTCGGAATATTTCACCTACTGGGCCGGCGATCAATGGCTGACCGCGTATGCCGACGATGAGGCGGCGCCCGGGGCGGCGGCCTGGGATTGGACCCGGGTGGAACGCATCGGCAGCATCAACCGCGCGCTCAGCGGCGCCGGCCTGCGCGACGCCGCCGCACTGACCACGCAAGGCGCGCTGGCCGAGCAGCTGATCGAGCGCGCCGGCGCCCGCCACGGCTTGACCAGGCAGGACGACATCGTCGAGTTCGCGACGCGCGGCCTGACCACCCGCGCCACCTTCGACGACCACCCGGCGATCGCGGCGCGCATCCAGCCCGACGACGACAGCAGCCTGGCCGACCGGCTGGCGCTGGTCGACGACAGCGTGTGGAATGCGCTGCGCCCACCTTTCAATACGCAATAGAGACCGAGCCCATGACCACTCCCAACAAATGCGAATACTGCGACAAGCGCGGCCTGCCGCTGCTGTTGGTGCGCCGTGGCGTCGCGGCGGCCAACACCGGTGCGCCGCTGGCGTCGCAGCTGCCGATCGCGCTGCCGGCCGGCGCCGCGCACTACACGCGGCGCCTGATCCGCACCGGCTACCTGAACGTCTACGACGAGGCGCGCAAGCGCTGGGACAGCTACTTCGTCACGCCCGACGGCTATTTCTTCAAGCTGCAGCAGACGCCGGGCGTCAAGCCGGTGGTGCCGGCCAAGCCCTTCAATTGTCCGGACATGGGCCATCGTGCCATCGCCAGTTGCATCACCGTATCCGATCCGAAGAACGCCACCAAGATCTGGCTCGGCTTCAGCGACGTGATGTGGACCGACGCGGTGCGCAAAGCGCACGGCGACGCCGCCTACCGCGCCCGCCACATGCTGGAGATCGACGTCCAGGCGGCGATAAACGGCGGCAAGGTGCCGGGCGCGCGGCCGATCGCGCAGGTCGCCGCCGTGGTGGCCGAGTATGCGCTGGATGCGAAGAAAGGCAAGTCGGCCTTCGGCTGGAACCCGGTCCAGTTCAACTCGCGCCACGGCCAGGAAGAACGGCTGGTGCGCGAATGCGACGCGATGCGCCCCGGCAAAGGGCTGATCGTCACGCTGCCCGATCCGGCCGGCATCGCCCAGGAGCTGGCGTTCCTGATGAAGCACAATGCCGACGTGTTCGTCGGCGCGGCGGACGTCAAGCGCAAGCTGGCGGCCAGCGGCGCCATCCAGGGTATCGAGCGCGCGGTGCGGGTACAGGCGGAGCTGGGCGAGATCTCCGGCGCCGAGCAGCTGGCCAACCAGCAGATCTCCAACAATCCGCTCGGTCACATGCTGTTCGAATCGACGCGCAAGCAAACCGAGAACATGCGCAATGTCACCGAACCGGAAGCCAACCGAGCGGCTAACGAGGGTTGGAAAAAATACGCGAAGAAGTTCAACGTCGCCGAGCGTCAGGCCTGGCAGAACAGCTTCAACCAGAAACTGCAGGCGCACGACGCGCAATACATCGCGCCGCTGGCGCACATCCACGCCGAATGGATGCAGAGCGCCGCGATGGTCAACTACTTCGAGTGCAACTACGACCGCAAGCAGGCGGACTCCGGCGCGGTCTATACCACGGTGCTGACGCATTGCATCACCGCGACCCAGGACAAGGGCGCCTGCTCGGAGCTGTACGACAAGTGGCTTAACGGCAGCATCGCCGACACCAGGAACCTGCTGTTGCAGGCGATGGTGCTGAACCAGAAATCCATCGCCGACGAGGTCAAGGGCGCCACCACGGTCAGCATCGACATGCGCCAGATCCCGTGGGACAACCTGTTCGCCACCTACACCACGGCGGTCGAGCGGCTCAGCGGCGGCGCGCAGGAAGCGTCGGCCAAGCTGATCGTGCAGGTCGCCGGTCCGATCTCGCGCATGTTTGGCAAGGTGATGGACGGCAGCGCCGGCTTCCGCGCCGCCGTGATGGCGACCGGGCTGATCTCCGGTCACCCGGTGGTGGTGTGCGACATCGTCGGCAGCAAGAAAGTGTTCCGCGCCCACCTGATCCGCGAGCTGTTCCGGGCCAGTGGGCAGACCGTCAGTGAAAACAAGATGAAGGCTGCGGTGGCCGCCGAACTCAAGCGACAACAGATCCACGGCGCACCGATGGCGGGCACCAACAAGCGGCGCTGGGTGATGCTGGCCGATAAGGAGATGATCGCCAGGATGCCGGCCGGCCTGACGCCGAAGCAGCGCGCCGACTGGCTGGCGCGCAGCATCAAGACGGTGGAGGCGGTCGAGGGCTTGAATCTGAGCCGCTGGCGCTCGGTCATCAACAACAATGTCCGCTTCGGCATCGTGGCCGGGCTGCTGCAGGCGGCCAGCCTGACCAAGTTGTTCGCCGACGAGGAAAAAAGCCTGGCCAATGAAAACTTCGACGCCAAGGGGCGGCTGTACGCCGGCACCGCCGCCGTCGCCGGCACCACCGCCGAAGTCATCGGCAATGCGCTGGCGTCGCGGGCGGCGCTGGGCATGCGCTTCGGCCAGGGGCTGGCCGTGTCGTCGGCGACCATCCTGAAGTTCGCCGGCAAGACAGCGGGCATCGTGGCCGGACTGGTGGCGGTGGTGCTGGACGGCCGCAAGGCGGTGGAGTCGGCCAACGAGAAACAGTATGGCCTGGCGTGGCTGTATGCCGGCTCGGCCATCGTCGGCGCGGGCTTGTCGATGGCCATACTGGGCGCCTCGATGCTGGGTGCGGCCGCGATTCCGGTGATCGGGATACTGGTATTGCTGCTGATCGGCATCGCCATCCTGATCGAATATGTGAAAGACAATCCGGTGCAGGATTGGCTGGAGCGCTGTCCGTGGGGCATACTCAGCGCGCAGCGTTATCCGGATATGGCGACTGAGCAGGCGCAGTTGACCCAGGCACTCAAGTGAAAGACAGTGATGGATTTTTTAGGTTTGATCGTCAAATACCCCGCCAACCGGCGTTTGAATGAGCAGGAGCGGGCGCATCATCTGAAGCAGAAGCAGCGCCTGGGCGTCGAGCCACACTACCAGCTCAGCGTCATCAAGATGAACTCCACCTATCTGGAGTCGGTGGACAAATGGTTTGCCTGGAAGGGCATGATCTCGGCGCTGGCCATCATCCTGCTGGCGATCTTCGCCAGCACCCTGGGCCTGATCTCGCTGCGCTGGCTGCTGGAGGCGGCCGGCGACAGTTCCGAAGATTCAGGCTTCCTGCTGGCCAACGGGCTGGGCATGGCTTGCGTGTTCGCCTGCCTAGCGCTGGCTTTGATCTGGCTGTTGCGCAAGGAGTCGTTCGCCTACACCCACTACCCGATGCGCTTCAACCGCAAGACGCGCATGGTGCACGTGTTCCGTCCCAACGGCACGGTGTTGTCGATGCCGTGGGACCAGCTGTATTTCACGCTGGGCCATATGGCGCAGTGGAACGACTGGGAAGTGCGCGGCCACGTGCTGGACGCCGACCAGGCCACCGTGCGCGAATCGTTCGCGCTGAGCTATGTGGGCTCGCTGAATCCCGGTGATGAGCACGATTTCGTCCGCGCGCACTGGGAGTTCGTGCGCCGCTACATGGAGGACGGCCCGCAGTCGGTGTCCGGCCAGGTGCAGTTCTGCATGCCGATCGACGTCCGCCGCGAAACCTTCAAGGTGGGCATGGAGCGCGTGTTCGCCAACATCGCCAGCGCGCCCTTCCTGCTGTACTACCTGCTGTTCCCATTGTGCCTGGTGGTGAGCCTGTTCCGCTGCATCGCCATCAACACCAGCAAAATCCCGCAATGGCCGGCCGAGGTGGAAGCGGCCAGCGCCATGACGCCTGGCGATCCATACGCGATGGAGGGTGATACGACCGGAGCGAGAGTGGCTGTCTTTCCCGAAGCCGCCTCGGCCGCCGGCGTGGCGTTCAGCGCCCCGCCCCGCGCAGTCAGATGAAAGTTGGGATCCCACTTCGCGCAATTCAGGTTCGCCTTAATAGCGAAAGTACATGGAACCAAACTCGGGCGTATCCAACGACGAGCGCTGTTTTTTGGAAGACTTCACAAGATCTATGTCTTGTGGATTTGGAAGGCCTAGCGTCACAAAAACTTTGTCGGCAACCTTTACAAAAGGCATCCATTCGGGAGACTTGATAATTAGACATTTTTCCTGCCAATTTAATCAGCCCTAATGGACGTGGATGGTTTATAAATTCGGTCATTTAGGGGACGTGAAATGCAGCGCGACAGGTTAGTAGCGAAAATACATGTAGCCAAACTCGAGGGTATCCTGTTCGGTCCGACGACCTTTCGATGATTTCACCAAGTCGATGTTGTGTGGGTTGGGAAGCGCTAGTGCGGAAAAAACTCGTTCGGACAACTTAACAAAAGGCATCCATTGTTTTGTCATACAGGCGACTGCAATGGCACAAAACACTGTAAGGCCTACCGGAATCCACCATCCGCCCTCGGCGAACAGTTCCTGCCAAAAATCAACTACGCCGCTCCAGCCGTTGGTCAGGAAAATCGCGGAGATACCGAGCTCCAAGGCAATCGAAACAATTAGCCACCACTTGACCGCGTTCTTGATATGTCGAGTTTTGGCGCGAGAGCAGTGTGGATAGAGACTGATCGTCTTGTCGCTTGGCCGCGCAATACCGAATACCTCATAATGATCGGCCTGCCATTCAGCGGCAACATCGACCATGTCGCCATTTTTGAATGGGCTGCGCCAGAGCCAACCTTTAACCAATTGACCGTTCAAAGAAAATTGCACATAGTCCGCCTCTTCTTCCATTGAAGTGGTGCTGCTGGCAACGGACATTGCCTGCCCGCCCATGCCTACCAGCGAAGCGGCGATAGCAACGACACCCAGCTTGGTCTGATCCGACTTGGTAAAAACAAAGCTTGCACGGTCCCTTTTCACGGAGTAATCCGAAATTTCGCCGTTGAGCCTAACCATGCCGTAGACGCATGGATGATTGATAACTGTTACCATGAATATATTTATATTTTTAGTTTAATATCGAAAATACATTGAGCCAAATTCCGGACTGTCTTGCGGAAGGTTTTTATTTTTTGAAGATTTCACCAGGTCAATATTGTGCGGATTTGGAAGCTCCAAGACTGAAAAAACTTTCTCCGCAACTTTTGCAAAAGGCATCCACTGCCTAGCCATGCTAATAATCGCAATCGCGCAAAACACAGTCAGTCCTAGAGGCAGCCACCAAGCACCTCCTGTGGTCATATACTTCCAACCATCGATAAATGCATCTAACCCTATGGTCAAGAAAACGATAGAAATTACGACCTGAAGCATCACTGCCGTTATCAGCCACCACTTGAATGCATTCTTGATATGGCGGGTTTTTGCTCTGGAACAGTGGGGATATAAAGAAATTGTCTGGTCTGAAGGGCGTGCAACTCCAAAAACTTCATAATGGTCAGATTGCCACTCTGCGGCAACCTTCACCTCGTCTCCCTCATGAAAAGGGCTGTACCAAAGCCAACCTTTTATTATTTTTCCGTCAAGACTGAATTCAACGTAGTCCGCGTCCTCCTCCGTTGAATTTGCGTTGCTTGCAACTGAAATAGCTTGTCCTCCCATGCCAGCTAGGGACGCGGCAATGGCAATAACTTCAAGCTTAGTCCGGTCGTTTTCTGTATAAACGAAGCTTGCTTGCTTACGTGATACCTTATAATTTAATATTTTTCCATTTAATTTGACCAATTTGAAGCGATGACTTATAACATTGTTCATGGATTTCTTTCTCAGCCATGTTAATTCTCAATAACGAAAATACATTGATCCAAATTCAGGTGTATCCTGTGCCGTTCTTTGTTTTTTTGAGGATTTAACCAAGTCAATATTGCTTGGTTCCGGCAATCCAAAAATTACAAATACTTTTTCGGCGACTCTTACAAAAGGCATCCATTGATTAGCCATGCTAGCAACTGCAATCGCGAACGCTGCGGATACGCCTACCGGTAACCACCAAGCACCCTCAAAAAGCATATATCGCCAAATTTCTAAAAAGGTATCCCAACCGATCGCTAACAATCCCAGAGAAATTATAATTTGCAAAGTGATAGTAGAAATTATCCACCATTTGAAAGAGTTTTTAAGATGTCGATTTTTTGATCGGGAGCAATGTGGGTACAAGGAAATGGCCTTATCAATTGGTCTCGTCACGCCAAACACCTCGTAATGATCTTTCTTCCATTCGGCAGCGACCTCCACATAGTCACCATCTTGGAACGGACTTCGCCATAGCCAACCTTTTATGGATTTTCCTTGTAAATTGAATTCCACATAATCCGCATCTTCGTCGGTTGAAGTGGCGTTACTTGCGACTGGCATCGCTTGCCCGCCCATACCCGCCAGCGAAGCTGCAATAGCGACAGCCCCTAGTTTATTTTGACCGCTTTCAGTGAAAACAAAGCTAGCTCGTTGCCTAGATACTGTGTAATTTTCAATTTTTCCAGTTAGCTTAATTATCCCAGTTGCCGAAGGATGCTTTATAAACTCTGTCATGGATTGCCTGTGATTGGGAACGACTGCGTACCGCACAGGCACTATTGCCAGACCGGACTTGTTGCAATTAGCGCAATTTGGATTTGAGGGCTGATGCAAGCCATGATGAGTCGCCAGCAAGTCGATTGCAGTTGATCGGTACGTTACTTGTGCTAAATAATTATCTCATCAATAACTTTTGAGCCGTGTTCGCTTGGATCCGCGCGGGCTGGCGGATAATAGCTATCCCATGTGCCGTCATCATAGTTAAAAGCGATTGAATCTATTGGAACAATCAATTTTGCATATGGGGCAAAAGGCCGTACACTAGCGTCTCAATGATTCACAACCCAACGAGGAAACCACAATGTCCCTGATCAATTCGCAAGTCAAACCATTCAAGGCCACCGCATACGCAGACGGCAAATTCATCGACGTGAGCGATGAATCCCTGAAAGGCAAGTGGTCCGTCCTGATGTTCTACCCAGCCGACTTCACCTTCGTCTGCCCGACCGAACTGGAAGACCTGGCCGATCACCAGCCTGAATTCGCCAAGCTGGGCGTGGACGTGTATGGCGTGTCGACCGACACCCACTTCGCGCACAAAGCATGGCACGACACCTCCGACGCGATCAAGAAAGTGAACTACCCGCTGATCGGCGACCCAACCGGCACCCTGTCGCGCAACTTTGAAGTGATGATCGAAGAAGAAGGCCTGGCACTGCGCGGCACCTTCGTCATCAATCCAGAAGGCTTCATCAAAGTGCTGGAAGTGCATGACAACGGCATCGGCCGCGACGCGTCGGAACTGCTGCGCAAAGTCAAAGCCGCGCTGTACGTCGCTTCCCACCCAGGCGAAGTTTGCCCAGCTAAATGGACCGAAGGCGCAGCAACCCTGACCCCATCGCTGGATCTGGTCGGCAAGATCTAAGACGAGAAGCAAGTCTTGAGCAAGACTGCAGCACACAAGTAGTTACCGCGATGCCGGTCCGGGCGTCCGGCCCGGCATTCGCCTAAATATTTGTAGAAAAGGAAGAAAATCATGTTAGATGCAACTCTCAAAACCCAGTTGAAGGCTTACCTGGAAAAAGTCGTACAACCAATTGAGATCGTCGCTTCTCTCGATGACAGCGCCAAAGCCCGCGAGATGGAAGAACTGCTCCAGGAAATCGTCCTGTTGAGCGACAAGATCACGCTGGTCAAGCGCACCGACGATGCCGAACGCAAACCGTCGTTCAGCATCAACCGCCCGGGCAGCGATATCGGCGTGCGTTTCGCCGGCATCCCGATGGGCCACGAATTCACCTCGCTGGTGCTGGCGCTGCTGCAGGTCGGCGGCCACACCATCAAGTTCGACGACGCCGTGATCGAGCAGATCCGCAACCTGGACGGCGATTACGCGTTCGAAACCTACATCTCGCTGACCTGCCACAACTGCCCGGAAGTTGTGCAGGCGCTCAACGCGATGTCGGTGATTAACCCACGCATCAAGGTCACCACCATCGACGGCGGCGTGTTCCCGAAAGAAGTCGAAGAGCGCCAGATCATGGCCGTGCCGATGATGTTCCTCAACGGCGAGCACTTCGGTCAGGGCCGCACCAACGTCGAAGAGATCCTCGCCAAGCTGGACACCAACGCCGGCGTGCGCCAGGCGGCCGAGCTGAGCAAGAAAGACGTGTTCGACGTGCTGATCGTCGGCGGCGGTCCCGCCGGCGCGGCCGCGGCAATCTACGCCGCCCGCAAAGGCATCAAGACCGGCGTGCTGGCCGAGCGTTTCGGCGGTCAGGTGCTCGACACCCTGGCGATCGAGAACTTCATTTCGGTCAAGGAAACCGACGGTCCGAAATTCGCCGTGGCGCTGGAGCAGCACGTCAAGGAATACGAAGTCGACATCATGAACACGCAGCGCGCCAGCAAGCTGGTGCCGGTCGGTAAGCTGGTCGAGGTGCAGACCGCCTCCGGCGCCGTGTTGAAAGCCAAGTCGGTGATCCTGGCGACCGGCGCCCGCTGGCGCGAGATCAATGTGCCGGGCGAGAAGGAATACCGCAACCACGGTGTCGCCTACTGCCCGCACTGCGACGGTCCGCTGTTCAAGGGCAAGCGCGTGTCGGTGATCGGCGGCGGCAACTCCGGTGTCGAGGCGGCGATCGACCTTGCCGGCCTGGTCAAGCATGTGACGCTGATCGAGTTCGGCGCCGAGCTGCGCGCCGACGCGGTGCTGCAACGCAAGCTGCACAGCCTGAAGAACGTCACCGTGATCACCTCGGCGCAAACCACCGAGATCCACGGCGACGGCAAGATCGTCAACGGCTTGAGCTACACCGACCGGGTGTCGGGCGAGTCCAAGAAGGTCGAGCTGGAAGGCGTGTTCGTGCAGATCGGCCTGGTGCCGAACACCGAGTGGCTGAAAGGCACGGTGGCCTTGTCGCGCCACGGCGAGATTGAAGTCGATGCGCGTGGCCAAACTTCGATCCCGGGCGTGTTCGCCGCAGGCGACGTCACCACGGTGCCGTACAAGCAGATCATCATCGCCACCGGCGATGGCGCGAAGGCGGCCCTGTCGGCCTTCGACCACCTGATCCGCTCGGACGACGACGAAGTGGTCGAAGAGTCGGCCGACAAGCAGGCGATGACCGCTTAAGCGTCGACGAAGCCAAATGAAGCCGGGAGCAATCGCTCCCGGTTTTTTTTTGCGCATGGCTTCCTACACGCCGGCGCGGGTGTGTCCTACGATCAAAATGTTTTGGGCCGGTACGATATGGGCGCCGATTGACACTCTGTTAGTCATCAACCCCAACGAGGAAATCATGTCCAACAAAAAATCCACCGCCGCCACCGATGTCGCCAACCTGATCACCGAAGCGCGTTCGCACTTCGACGCCGCCGCCGCGACCCCGATCGCGGACAAGGCCAAGGAACTGCGCGAGCAGGGCAGCGCCGCGCTGACCAAGGTCGGCACCGCCTATGATGAACTGCAAACCAGCGTGGTCGATGGCGCCGAAGAAGCGGCCGGCTCGGTCGATGCCTTCGTGCGCGCCAACCCATGGCGTAGCGCCGTGCTGGCCGCCACCGTCGGCATCCTGGGCGGCGTGCTGATCGCGCGCAGCTAAGACCTCAGCGAGAAGCGCCGGCCTGGCCGCCTCAAACGGCCAGGTCGGCGCTGGCCTGCTTGACACGCAGCGCCATCGCATTGCGGTGGCGGGCGCGCAGGCGCGGATCGGTGATCAGCAGGCCCAGCGTTTCGCCGATCACCATCACCACCCCCAGCAACGGCAGCACCAGCATCAGGCCCGCCACGCCGGCCACCATGCCGCCGATGAAGATCATCAGCACCGTGATCAGCGGATGGATGTGCAGGCTGCGTCCCAGCGTCATCGGCATGAAGATGAAATCGTCCAGCAGGCGCACCGCGATGAACACGCCGATCGCCATATAGGCCACCGCCGGATCGGCCGGCGCGTCGGTCGACGCCACCATCACCACCAGCACGCAGCCCACGATCGAGCCGACGTACGGCACCCACGCCAGCAAGGCGGCGATCAGTCCCAGCACCAGCGGCGAGGAGACGCCGATCGCCCACAGCCCGAACGCGAGCACCGCCGTGTCGATCACGGTCAGCTTGATCAAACCCTGGAAGTAGCGGTGCGCGGTCTGGTCCACTTCGTGCAGCAGGCACAGCGTCTTTTCAAAGAAAGCATTGGGCACGGCGCGCGCGAGAAATTTCTTGAAGCGCAGGCCGTCGCGCAAAAAGAAGAAAGTCAGGAACGGCGCCAGCAGCAGCGACGGCAGCCATCCGGCCACCGACACCAGGATGTCGGTCAGGTGCTTTTGCACGAAGCCGCCGGTGAAGGCGGTGACGCGGATGTTGACCGTCCTGGCCAGCTTGACCTGTTTCAGGATCGGGAACTGCTGCTCCAGCGATTGCATCGTGTGCCGCACGAAGTCCAGACCGCCGGTCATGTAGGTGCCCAGCATGTCCTGCCACGACGATTCCGACGGCGCCGAGTTCCAGAACACGGCGATGAACACCGCCAGCGACAGCAGCACGAAGAAGGCGAAGCCCACCGTCAGCGCCGCCGCGTTGTGGCTGACGCCGACACGGATCAGACGCTGCATCGGCGGCTGCAGGATGTAGTACAGCACGATGCCGAGCAGGAAGGGGATTGCCAGGAAGAGCATCTGCTGCAACAGGAACAACAGCACGCAGGTGGCGGCGATGATGCCGCTCCAGACCACCGGTCCGGCGCGCTGCTGGGTCGGCAACAGGTTCATAGCGCCTCGACCTGCGGCTTGCCGGTCATCCAGTCGCGCAGGCGGGCGCCGATATGGCGCGCCAGTGCCAGCGAAATCTTGTAGCCGATCACGGCGTCGGTGTCCATCAGTCCCATGAAGTCGGCGCGGAAGAACACCGCCAGCTCGCAGTTGTCCAGCGCCCGCGTCTGCGCGTTGCGCGGCGAGTTGTCCAGCAACGCCAGGTCGCCGAAGAAGGAGCCGGCCGACAGCTCGGCCACCACTTCACGGCCGGCGCCCAGCTGGCGGCTGATGATGACCCGGCCCGACATCACCAGGTACAGCGCCTGACCTTCCTCGCCTTCGTCGAAGATGATTTCATCGGCCAGGAAGCGGCGCTCGTGCATCAGGCGGTCGACGATTTTCAGTTCAAGCGGGGTCAGCGTCGCGAACAGCGCCGAGTCCTTCAGCCGCAGCAGGCGCGGCGACAGTTGCGGGGATTTGAGGAAGCCAAAGATCAAGGGAACTCCGTGAGGTACTTTCAAACAGACACCCGCATTGTCGCCGGTTTTTCCCCCTTTGCCGCACGGTGTTGTTAATAATTCACAGTTGTAGCGTGCCGGCCAGCGGCAGCGCCGGGTCGAGGTGGCTGGTCAGCAGGATGCACTGGCGCGCCAGCCTTTGCGGCGATGACAGTTCGCGGCGCAGGTAATCGACGGCGTCGGCGTCGAGGCCGTTGAACGGTTCGTCGATCAGCAGCAGGCGCACCGGCAGCGCCAGCGCCAGCGACAGCTGCATCTTCTTGTGCTGGCCGAGCGACAGCGTGGTGACAGGCTGGTCCAGCGCCGCCATCAGATGGAAGGCGTGCAGCTCGGCGTTGAGCAGCGCGGCGTCGGTGGCGGGATACAGCGCCAGATGCAGGTCCAGCACTTCGCGCACGGTCAGCCACGGCAGTTGCGGCGTGTCGCCGCCGCAGTAATAACAGTGCAGACGGTAGGCCAGCGGCTGCGCCTGGAGCTCCATGTCGTCCAGGCGGATGCTGCCGGCGTGCGGCGTCAGCGCGCCGCCCGCCAGTTTCAGCAGCGTGGTCTTGCCGGCGCCGTTCTCGCCGCGCAGCCAGGTGACGCCGGCGCCCAGACGCAAGCCGAAGCCGCGAAACAGTGCGCGGTTGGCGTATTCAAAACTCAGGCCTTCGATTTGCAGGATCAATTCCATAGTTCGCTTCCGATGGCGGTGAGGAGGAGGATGGCGCCGAACACCAGTCCGACCCGGCCGCGCGCGCTCAGGCGGCGCAGCGAGACCACGGCGAGCTGCGCGACGGCGGCGCAGCACAGCCAGACGATGGCGACGGTGTGGCTGTAATGTGCGCCGGCTCGGACCAGCGTCAGCAGCGCGAAGCAGGCCATGACGCACAAGCCGGGCAGCAGCGAGAACAGCATGGCGCAGCGGAACAGCCGTTCCGGCCGCATCGGCCAGCCGGCGACGATGGGACGCAACAGCGCGATCTGTTCGGCCACGGCCTTGTCGCCGCGATCGGTCAGCAGCATCAGCGCCAGCGCGGCGCATGCGCCCCACAGCGCCGGCGGCACCAGCGGCGGACGCCACAACCACAGCGCGACGCTGAACAAGGCGGCGCACAGCAGCAAGGTTTGCTGGATGCCGACCAGGTTCTCGGCGCGCCAGAACGGATGCCAGAACAGCTGGCGCCAGTAGTAGCCCAACGGCGCGCGGCGCGGACTGTCGGGCCGGCCCGGCAGTCCAGGCAGACGAGGCAAACGAGGCAAACGAGGCACATAAGCGGTGGCGACTGCGCGCGCGCGGCCCGGCTTGCGCGCCGCCGGCATGCGCGCGCGCCGCGCCAGCATCAGCGTCGACAGCAGCCACGCCAGCAGCAGCGTCAGCACCGTCAGCAGCAGCGCCTGCGGCGCGGCGGGTCGCAGCCAGTCCGGCCATTGATACAGCCAGATTGCGGTGGACACCGCATAGGCCAGGCTCAGCGGACCGACAATGAGACCGGCCACCGATGCTTCGGCGGCCCAGCGCTGGCGCGGCGTGATCGGCAGCGGCCGGCTCCACAGCAGCACCTCGGCCGGATGCAAGCGCTTGCGCAGCAGCCACACCGGCGCGCTGGCCAGCAGCGTCTGTCCGGCCAACAGCGCCAACGCCTGCGGCCATGGACGCGTCGCGGCCAGCAGGCCGGGCAGGGCGATGCAGGCGATCAAGCCCAGCATCACCGGCGCGAAGCCGAGCAAGACGATTTCAAGGGAACTTTGCAGGCTGGCGGCGAAGCGCAGCAGCGCGTGGTGGGCCATGCGCAGGCGGAAGCGGCGATAGGAAAGCGGCAGTTTATTCATCGCTCATCAGCATACAACGCAAACCGGCGGCGGAAATGAATAAGGGCCCAATCAATGATTGGGCCCTTAAGGAATTTGGCGGAGCGGACGGGACTCGAACCCGCGACCCCCGGCGTGACAGGCCGGTATTCTAACCAACTGAACTACCGCTCCAAATTTCGTTTTTTCAGTTTTCTCTGGTGGGTGCTGAGAGGCTCGAACTCCCGACCTACGCCTTGTAAGGGCGCCGCTCTACCAACTGAGCTAAGCACCCAGAAAACTTATCAGCGCTTGTTTTTAATTACCGACAACCGCTGAACGAGGCCGTATTCTACAAGCTGGTTTATCGGTTCCGCAAGGGTTTTTGAAATTAATTTAGAAAATTAATTTCGCGGCAGGAATCCGGCACAATGGCCTGCATGAAAACCATCGCCCCCGATCACACCCTCGACCCGCTGTACCGCCGCGTCAGCTGGCGGCTGATGCCGTTCCTGTTCCTGTGCTTCGTGGCCGCCTACCTGGACCGGGTCAACGTCGGCTTCGCCAAACTGCAGATGCTCAACGACCTGAAGTTCAGCGACACCGTGTACGGCATCGGCGCCGGCATCTTCTTCATCGGCTACTTTCTGTTCGAGGTGCCGTCCAATCTGTTGATGACGCGCACCGGCGCGCGCATCTGGATCGCCCGCATCATGATCAGCTGGGGGCTGATCTCATCGGCGCTGATGTTCGTGAACGGCGTGGCCAGCTTTTATCTGCTGCGCTTTCTGCTCGGCGCGGCCGAGGCCGGCTTCTTCCCCGGCATCATCCTGTACCTGACGTACTGGTATCCGGCGCACCGGCGCGCGCGCATGGTGGCGCTGTTCATGAGCGGGGTGGCGGTGGCCGGCATCGTCGGCGGCCCGCTGTCGGGCTGGATCATGAAGAGCTTCGCCGGCCTGCACGGCCTGAGCGGCTGGCAATGGCTGTTCCTGCTGGAAGGCTTGCCGTCGGTGCTGATCGGTGTCTGGACCCTGTTCTATCTCGACGACGGCATCCGTGACGCGCGCTGGCTCGGCGAGCATGACAAGCAGGCGCTGGAGCGCGCCATCGTTGAAGACCGCCAGCATCAGCACAGCATGCCGCTGGCGCAGCTGTTCCGCAGCGGCAAAGTGTGGCTGCTGGCGCTGGTGTACTTCCTGTGCGTGATGGGCTTGTACGGTGTCAGCTTCTGGCTGCCGCAGCTGATCAAGAACAGCGGCGTGACCGATGTGTTCGACATCGGCCTGCTGTCGGCGGTGCCGTATGGCGTGGCCGCCGTGGTGATGGTGCTGGCCGCGCGCCACTCGGACCGCAGCGGCGAGCGGCGCTGGCACACCGCCGTCGCCGCGCTGGCCGGCGCGCTGGGCCTGGTGGCCGCCACCGTGTGGAGCGACAACACCGTGATCGCGCTGGCGGCGCTGAGCGTGGCCACCGCCGGCATCCTGACCACCTTCCCGATTTTCTGGAGCCTGCCGACCGCGCTGCTGGGCGGCACGGCGGCGGCGGCCGGCATCGCGATGATCAACTCGATCGGCAACCTGGCCGGCTTCGTCAGCCCGTATCTGGTGGGTGCGATCCGCGACGCCACCGACAGCACCGCCAGCGGCATTTATTTGCTGGCGGCCAGCCTGCTGGCGGGCGCGGTGCTGGTGGTGACGGCGGTGCGGCCGCCGCGCTAGCGCTTGCGGGCCGCCCGGTTTTGGTGAATACTGTATGTATTCACAGTAACCTCACGCATTATGCTTGAACCGCAACGGCGCATCGCCCATCTCGACATGGATGCGTTCTACGCTTCCGTCGAACTGCTGCGCTACCCGGAACTGCGCGGCTTGCCGGTGGTCATCGGCGGCGGCCGCGACGCCCAGCCGGTGGCGCAGGACGACGGCACCCACAAGTTCGCCCGGCTGCGCGACTACGTCGGGCGCGGCGTCATCACCACCGCCACCTACGAGGCGCGCGCGCTCGGCGTCGGCTCGGCGATGGGCATGATGAAGGCGGCCAAGCTGGCGCCGGACGCGATCCTGCTGCCGGTCAACTTCGACGCCTACCGCCATTATTCGCGGCTGTTCAAGGCCGCCGTGTCCGCCATCGCGCCGGATCTGGAGGATCGCGGCATCGATGAAATCTATCTCGATCTGACCCATGTCGAAGGCGAAACCCGCGAGCTGGCGACCCGCATCAAGCAGGCGGTGCGCGACGCCACCGGGCTGTCGTGCTCGATCGGCATCACGCCCAACAAGCTGCTGTCGAAGATCTGCTCCGACCTGGAAAAGCCGAACGGCCTGACCATCCTCGGCTTCGACGACATCCCGGCGCGCATCTGGCCGCTGGGCGTGCGCAAGATCAACGGCATCGGCCCGAAGGCGACGGAAAAGCTGGCGGCGCTGGGCATCGCCACCATCGGCCAGCTGGCCGAGGCCGACGCCGGCCTGTTGCAGGACCACTTCGGTGCGCATTACTCGGCCTGGCTGGCGCAGGCCGCGCACGGCATCGACCACCGCGAAATCTCCACCAGCTCGGAGAGCAAATCGATCAGCCGCGAGACCACCTTCGAACGCGACCTGCACGCGCGCCACGACCGCGACACGCTGTCCGGCATCCTGACCGCGCTGTGCGACCGTCTGGCCGACGACCTCAAGCGCAAGGGCTACGTCAGCCGCACCATCAGCATCAAGCTGCGCTTCGACGATTTCCAGATCGTCAGCCGCAACGTCACCTTGCCGCAGCCGGTGGCCGACGCCGCCGCGATCCTGCACGCGGCGCGTGAATGCCTGAAGCGGGTGCCGCTGCAGCGCAAGCTGCGGCTGCTCGGCGTGCGCGCCAGCACGCTGGAGCCGCCATCTACCGAGGCCGCGCCGCGTCGCGCGGTGCAGGGCGATTTATTTGCCTGATCGTTATCTTTCCGTAACAATTGTAACGCGATGTAACGCGTAAATTGTAACATGTTGTGTTTACGAGACCTTTTTTTGGTGCAATTACCGCACCAAAAAGTCGTACGACCAGATGCCATATAGTTAATTACCATAAGTAAACAAGTGTGTCAAAAAATCATGATTAAAAAATAACTTGTCTATATGTATTATCAAACCTCCTATCGACGTAAAAATAACGGAGGGATGATGTTCAAGAGCAAATTCAATATGGGACGACTGGTCGCCGCCGCCGGCTTCGGCATGGCGCTATGGGCAACAAACGCCGCCGCTGCGGGCGTCAGCACGTATTCGGTGCTGGAAGGCTGGGTCAGCAGCGTCGGCGGCAGCGACGAGGCGACACCGCAAAACAATACCTTCACCGGCAGCGAGAACGGCCAGAGGTTCAACAGCTGGGCATCGTTTTATATACCTGCCGGCAACTATCAGAGCGCAACGTTGACGTTGACTCCCGGTTCCTATGGCGAGCTCGGACCGGCCGTCATCGGCTTGTTCGACGTCGCGACACCGATGAGCGCCCTGCTGAACACCTTCCATCCGGGCGTCGATGTATTTAACGATTTGGGCGGCGGCCGCGAGTACGCCGCCGCCACATTTTACGATCAGCCGCTGAGCATCACGCTCAACGGCCGTGCATTGGCCGACATCAACGCCGCCGGCGGCAGCTACTTCCTGATCGGCTTCACCAACAAGACGCTGAACGCGCAACCGATCCGGCCCGAGGGCGTGATGGGCAGCGGCATCTACATTTCCGGCAACGGCCGCAACCAGACGCGGATGGAACTGGACCTCGGCCTGGCCGCGCCGGTGCCCGAGCCGTCGACCTGGATGACGCTCGGCGCCGGCTTGCTGTTGCTGGGCGCGGTGGCGCGCCGCCGCCGTCCGCCGCAATTGAAACGGGCGCTGGCCGCGCTGGCGCTGGGGGCCGGCGTCGCCGTGCTGCCGGCCGCGCACGCCGACACGCTCAACTTCGACAGCGTCGACCCGGCCTTCCTGTGGGACGGCGACAGCGTGCTCAGCGGTGGTTACGCCTTCACCGGACTGTTTGTCGGCGATCCGTCCGACGGCGGCGGCCTGGTCGGCGCCGTGATCGACGGCAGCGATCCTTTCCTGTGCTCGAACATGGCCTGCCCGTCCAACAACAGCAGCCACTACCTGGCCGGCCTCAACGACGGCAAGATCAACATGAGCTCGGCCACCGCCGGCCAGACCTTCCACCTGGGCAGCTTCGACGCCGGCTTCATCGGCCACGATTTCCTCGGCTCGCCGGAAGTGTCGGGCGTGCTGTGGCTGACCGGGACCCGCGCCGACGGCAGTACGATGGACGAATATTTCGCGCTGGCCAAGCCGGACTTCGGCTTCCAGCACTACCAGACCAGCGGCGCGTTCGGCGCCAGCGCGTTCGTGTCGATTTCGATCACCAGCTTCAGCTGCGATTTCGACGGCGACTGCAACGCCTTCAATTCCAACCAGGCGCAGTTCGGGCTGGACAACATCAGCGACGTGGCCGCCGTGCCGGAGCCGTCCACCTACGCCATGCTCGGCCTCGGCCTGGCGCTGGTCGGTGTCGCCGCGCGCCGCCGCGCGGCCTGAGTTCCCCCTTTCGATATCAAGGATAGTCATGAAACTTCATCCCGTTTCCCTGGCGGTGCTGCTGCTGTGCGCCACCGTCACCCACAGCGCCGGCGCCGACGAGGCGCGCCGCAGCTACCTGGTGCGACTGACCGACAAGCCGGTGGCCGCCTACACCGGCGGCGTCGCCGGCCTGCGCGCGACGCAACCGAGCGGCGGCGTCCACCTCGACCTGAACTCGCCCGAGGTGCAGGTCTACAGTGCCTACCTGGACCAGCAGCGCGCCAAGGTGCGCGCCACGGTGCCGGCCGCGCCGGTCATCTATGACTACAAGGTGGTGTTCAACGGCTTCGCCGCGATGCTGACCGACGCCGAGGTGCGCCAGCTGGCCGCCAGCAGCGGCGTCTCGGCGGTGTTCGCCGACGAGCGGCGTCGCCTGCTCACCAGCTACACCCCGACCTTCCTCGGCCTCGACCAGCCGGGCGGCCTGTGGAGCCAGCTGGGCGGCAAGGAACACGCCGGCGAGGACGTCGTCATCGGCGTGCTCGACGGCGGGGTCTGGCCGGAAAGCCTGTCCTACGCCGACCGCGTCGACGCCCAGGGCAAGCCCAGCTTCGACGCCGCCGCCACCCCGGCCTACGGCGCGCCGCCGGCCAGCTGGAAGGGCGAGTGCACGCCCGGCGAAGGCTTCGAGCTCAGCCATTGCAACAACAAGCTGATCGGCGCGCAATACTTCGACGCCGACTACCGCGAGCAGGGCCTGACGCCGCACTGGAGCGACTTCCGTTCGGCGCGCGATTCGCTCGGCGGCGGCGTCGGCCACGGCGGCCACGGCACCCACACCTCGACCACGGCCGGCGGCAACAACGGCGTCGCGGCCGGCGTCGACGGCGTGGCGATGGGCGCCACCTCCGGCATGGCGCCGCGCGCGCGCATCGCCATGTACAAGGTGTGCTGGTCGTACCAGGACGACACCGACGCCACCGGCGCCACCAGCAGCTGCTTCACCGGCGACAGCGTGGCGGCGGTGGAGAAGGCGGTGATCGACGGCGTCAACGTGATCAATTATTCGATCAGCGGCGGCGACCGGGTCGACGATCCGGTCGAGCAAGCCTTCCTGCACGCCGCCAGCGCCGGCGTGTTCGTGGCGGCGGCGGCCGGCAACTCGGGGCCGACGGTGTCGGTCAACCACGTCAGCCCATGGCTGGCGACGGTGGCCGCGTCCACCCACGACCGCCAGATGAGCGCGACGCTGACGCTGGCCAGCGGCGTCAAGTACATCGGCGCCTCGCTGAACCAGACGCCGCTGCCCAGCAGCCCGCTGATCCGCGCCGAGGACGCCGGCGTGGCCGGCGCCGACGCCACCGCGCTGTCGCTGTGCTATAGCGCCGCCTCCAACGGCGGCGCGCCGCTGCTGGACGCCGCCAAGGTGCGCGGCAAAATCGTCAGCTGTACCCGCGGCAGCATCGACCGGGTCGAGAAAAGCCGCGCGGTGCTGGAGGCCGGCGGCGTCGGCATGGTGCTGGTGGACGACGGCAACGGCCCGGTGGCCGATGTGCATTCGGTGCCGACGGTGCACGTCGGCGTCGACGACGGCCACCGCATCCAGCAGTACGCCCAGGCCAAGGGCGCGGCCGGCGACATCAGCCGTTTCGCGCCGACCCGCGGCCTGGTGCCGGCGCCGGTGGTGGCCGGCTTCTCGTCGCGCGGCCCGAACCGCACCGATCCCAACCTGCTCAAGCCCGACCTGGCCGCGCCCGGAGTCGACATCCTGGCCGGCGTCACGCCCGGCCTGACGCCGGCGCAGCGCGACGCGGTGGCGCTCGGCACGCTGACGCCGCCGACCGCGTTCGCGTTCTACCAGGGCACCTCGATGGCGACCCCGCACGTGGCCGGCCTGGCCGCGCTGCTGCACCAGCGGCATCCGGACTGGAGCCCGGCCGCGATCAAGTCGGCGCTGATGACCTCGGCCACCGACACGCTGCCCGACCAGCTGAGCGGCGCCGCCGCCGGCATCCTGCCTTGGGGCCAGGGCGCCGGCCAGGTGACGCCGAACGGCGCCGCCGACCCCGGCCTGGTGTACGACGCCGCGCTGCCCGATTATCGCAAGTACATGTGCGGGCTGGGCATCGCCGACCAGTGCGCCGACGGCACGCTGCAGGCCTTCAATCTGAACCTGGCCTCGATCACGGTCGACAACGTCATGGGCAGCCAGCTGGTCACGCGCAGCGTCACCAACGTCGGCGACCGCAACGCCACCTACCACGCCAGCGCCAGCCTGAGCGGCTTCAGCGTGACGGTGACGCCGGCCGAGCTGACGCTGGCGCCTGGCGAGCGCAAAAACTTCACGGTGACGCTGACCCGCAACGGCGCGCCGGACAAGGTGTGGCAGTACGGCCACCTGGTCTGGAGCGACGGCACGCACAGCGTGCGCAGCCCGGTGCAGGCGCGCTCCGGTCCGCCGCTGGTGGCGCCGGCGCTGGTCACGGCCGACCGCGCCAGCGGCATGCGGCTGATGAGCGTGAATACCGGCTACAGCGGCAAGCTGACGGCGGTGGTCGGCGGCATGAAGGAGGTGACCCGCACCGCGCTCAGCGTCGGCAAGGCCGCCTCCGGCAGCGCCGACACGGTGGCGCAGGCGGTGGCCAGCTGCAAGGCCGGCGCCACCGGCTTCAAGCTGGTGCCGTTCAGCGTGCCGGCCGGCACGGTGGCGGCGCGCTTTGAAACCTTCGACCGCGACATCGACGGCGGCGCCGACGGCCGGCAGGACCTGGACATGGTGCTGCTCAGCGGCGGCGCGCTGGTCGACTACAGCATGCATGTCGGCGCCAACGAGGCCATCATCCTCAGCAGCCCGCCGGCCGGCGCCTACCAGCTGTGCCTGATCGGCTACGACCTGGCCGGCGGCGCGCCGGCGGCGTTCACGCTGTCGTCGGCGCTGGTCGGCAAGGCCGACGCCGGCGGCAACCTGAAGGCGGCGGCGCCGGGCAAGGTGTACGCCGGCAGCACCGCCACTGTCGGCCTGAGCTGGTCCGGCCTGGCGGCCGGCAAGCGCTACGTCGGCGGCGTGCAGCTGCTCGACGCCAGCGGCGCGGTGGCGGCCACCACCGTGGTCAGCATCGGCACCGACGCCGCGCTGCCGCTGGCCGGCGCCGAGCAGCGCGTCAGCAAGCGCAAGCCGACGCTGTAACGCAGGGGTCATCCAGGACGGCCGCCGCGCGCATGGCGGCGGCCGCTCCGCATGCTGCGATTTGTAACTCAGTTTGCTTGCATTATCATTGAGCAATAAAATAGCGAGCTTAACTATTTTATAAATATTTTTATGCAACTTATATCACTGTCGACACGTCACCGCCAGGGCCGCTTTCTGATCCTGTTGTTGGTGCAGATCGGCTTGCTGGCTTGGCTGTTTCGCGAAAACTGGCACAACGGCTTCAGCCATGTTTTCGGCGACCGCTACGACAGCCTGATCGAGACCGCCGTACTGGAGCACTGGTACAACGTGGTGCGCGGCCTGGCGCACTGGTCCAGCGCCCATTATTTTTACCCCTACACGAATACGCTTGGTTACAACGACGGCTATCTGGCCTATGGCTTGATCTATTCCGTCGGCCGTTTCGCCGGCGCCGATCCGCTGCTGGCCGCGATGCTGGTCAACATGGCGATGAAGGTGATCGCCTGCCTGGGCTTCTATGGATTCGCGCGCCGCGTGCTGGCGCTGGAATTCGGCTATGCGGTGGTGGGGGCGGTGGTCTTCACCGTCAGCAACAACGTGGTGCTGCATCTGCTGCACGCGCAGTTGCTGACCATCGCCTTCGCGCCGCTGGCCGCGACGCTGCTGCACGGCGCCATCCGCGCCGCCTTGGACAACGATAACGCGCGCCTGCGCCGTGACGGCATTGGTTTCGCGGTGCTGTACGGCTTGTGGGCGATGACGGCGTTCTACCTGCTTTGGTTCTTCAGCCTGTTTGTGCTGGTGTTGATGGTGTTGCTGTTGCCGTTGTCGCACAAGGCGCTGCCCCGACTGCTGGCGATCCGGCGCCGCACCTGGGGCACGGTGGGGCTGGTGCTGGCGGCGCAGCTGGTGGCTCTGCTGCCGTTTTTGCTGACTTATCTGCCCAAGGCGGCCGAAACCGGCATGCATCCGTATTCGTCGATGCTGGCGTACGCGCCACGGCCTTTCGACATCCTCAACATCGGCGCCGACAACTACCTGTACGGCGAGGCGGTGCGCTGGCTGCATCAGCGCATCGATTTCCCGCTGGGCTTTTCCGAGAGTCAGATGGGCTTGCCGCCGTTGCTGCTGCTGGTGTTCCTGGCCGGCGTGGCGTGGGCCGCGTTCCGCGGCGCCGACGCGCGCGGTCGGCTGGTGCTGGCGGCCGGACTGGCGGCGTTGCTGGTATCGGGCATGGCGTTGCGGATCGACGATTTCTCGGCGTGGCAATACGTCTACCAATATGTGCCGGGCGCCAAGGGCGTGCGCGTGATCTCGCGCTGGATGGTGTTCCTGGTGTTCCCGGTCACGGCGACCGCAGTGTATTTCCTTGCCAGCACGCAGCGCACGCTGCGCCGACCGCTGGCGGCCGGTTTGCTGGCGGTTTGCGCGCTGCTGCTGGTGGGCGAGGAACTGAACCGCAGCAATCCCGTCTACATCGACCGCGGCCAGGTGGTGCGGCTGCTGGCGTCGGTGCCGCCGCCGCCTGCCGCCTGCCGCGCCTTCTTCGTGCTCGATACGCGTCCGGCGCGGCCCGGCGACGCCGAGGCCGAAGTGCAGATCTATCGGCACAATGTCGAGGCGATGCTGATCGCGGAATACGTGAATCTGCCGACCATCAACGGCTTTTCCACCTTCAATCCGCCGGACTGGCGCTTCGACTACCCGACCCGCCCCGATTATCCGGCGCGCGTGGCCGAGTATGGCGCACGCCACAACTTGCAGGGATTATGCGGCCTTGACATGGAGCCGATGCGCTGGACGCCGCCGGCCGGCCCCGGCGGCGCTTGACGGCCGGCGGGCCGGGCGGCATCGCGCCGCCGATTGTTGTTTGCAGACAGCAGCGGACGGCGAGATCTATGCTTCCGGCGCAACGTCGTTGTATATTGGCAAGAGCGCGAGCGGCCTGTTGCCCGGCGCATCGCCTGGAGCATGTCATGCTGGAGCACCTGAGTATCCAACAGCGCTTTCGCCTGCTGTTGGCCGTTTCGCTGGCCTGTTTCGCCTTGTGCGGCCTGATCGTCCAGCGCACCTTGTCCGAAATCCGCGTCAACGGTCCGATCTATGAGCGCATCATGCAGGGCCAGGACCTCGTCGCCGACATCCTGCCGCCGCCGGCCTATCTGGTCGAAGCCTATCTGATCGTGTTGCAACTCGACGCCGCCGGCGGGGAGCGGTTCGCGCCCCTGCTGCAACGCCTGCACGCGGCGCAGCAAGCCTACCAGCAGCGCTACCGTTACTGGCTCAATGCCGGACTGCAAGGCGAGCTGGAGGACAAATTCCTCAAGCAGTCGCACGCGCTGGCCCAGTCCTTCTACCGCACCGCCTTCGACGAACTGGCGCCGGCGCTGCAACGCGGCGACAACGTCGTCGCCGCGCGCGCGCTGGCGCGGCTGGGCGCCACCTACGAGGAGCAGCGCCGCGTCATCGACCAGGTGGTGGCGCTGGCGCGGCAGCGCAATCTCGCCGACGAGGCCGCCGCGCGCGAGCGCATCGAGCACATGGCGCTGTCGCTGGTGCTGATGTTCGCCATCATCGTCGGCGTGTTCCTGCTGATCTTCAACACGGTGCGGCGCAGCATCGCCGATCCCATCCTCGACGCGCTGAAAATCACCCAGCGCGTCGCCGCCGGCGACTGGCACCAGCAGATCCGCCCCGGCGCGCGCGGCGAGGCGGGCCGGCTGCTGGAGGCGATCCACGCCATCGTCCGCAACACCCGCAGCGAGATCGTCAAGTCGGAAAAGCTGGCGGCGCTGGGCGCGCTGGTGGCCGGCGTCTCGCACGAACTGAACACGCCGGTCGGCAACGGGCTGATGGCGGTCAGCACGCTGAGCGAGGACTTGCGCAGCTTCCGCGACCGCCTGCAGGCCGGCGTGAAACGGTCGGCGCTGGAGGAGTTCCTGCAATCGGTGGAGACCGGCGCCGATCTGGCGATGCGCAACCTGCAGCGCGCCGCCGACCTGATGAGCAGCTTCAAGCAGGTGGCGGCCGACCGCGCCAGTTCGCAACGGCGCCGCTTCCTGCTGCACCAGGTGGTGCATGAAACCCAGATGACCTTGCGGCCGATGCTGAAGCGCGCCAATTGCGAGGTGGTGCAGGAGATTCCGCCGGCGTTGCAGCTCGACAGTTTCCCCGGTCCGCTGGGGCAGGTCATCGCCAACCTGATCGAGAACGCCGCCAAGCACGGCCTGGACCAGCACGGCGGCGTGATCGTGCTGACCGCGCGTGCCGCCGGCGCCGACGCGGTGACGATTTCGGTCAAGGACCGCGGCAGGGGCATCGCGCCGGCGATGCAGGGCCATGTGTTCGAACCATTCTTCACCACCCGGCTGGGCCAGGGCGGCAGCGGGCTAGGCTTGCACATCGCGCACAACATCGTCTACCAGATCCTCGGCGGCAGCATCGAGCTGCGCAGCGCGGAAGGCCGGGGCAGCTGCTTCGACGTCACCATCCCGCTGACGGCGCCCGGCGACGGCGCGGCGGTGGCGGCCGCATAAGCGTGTAAAATGACGCTCCTTTGGCAATACTGAAACAAGGCAAAAAACTCATGTGGTTCAAGAATCTTCAGATTTACCGTCTGCCGGCCCCTTGGGCCTTTACCCCGGAACAATTGGAAGCCGCCCTCGCTCCGCATTCCTTCGTCCCCGCCACCAGCAATGAGCTGCTGCGCCAGGGCTGGGATACGCCGCGCCCGAACGGTGGCCTGGTGCACGTGGTCAACAAGCAAATGCTGATCCTGCTGGGCACCGAGAAGAAGTTGCTGCCGAATACAGTCATCAACCAGGTCGCCAAGGCGCGCGCCGCCGAGATGGAGGAAGCCCAGGGCTTTGCTCCCGGCAAGAAGGCGATGAAGGAATTGAAGGAACGCGTGGCCGACGAGCTGCTGCCGCGCGCCTTCTCGATCCGCAGCAACGTCTGGACCTGGATCGATCCGGTCAACGGTTGGCTGGTGGTCGACGCCGCCAGCCCGGCCAAGGCCGACGAAGTGATCAAGCTGCTGCTGAAGGCGGTCGACAAGCTGCCGCTGGAAAGCCTGCGGGTGCAGCGTTCGCCGGTCGGCGTGATGACCGAGTGGCTGCAGGCGGACGACGCCCCGGCCGGCTTCACGGTCGACATGGACACCGAGCTGCGCGCCACCGGCGAGAGCAAGGCGGCGGTGCGCTACGTGAAGCACTCGCTGGACCCGGAAGAGGTGCGCCGCCACATCGCGGCCGGCAAGCAGTGCACCCGTCTGGCCATGACCTGGGACAGCAAGATTTCCTTCGTGCTGACCGAATCGCTGGCGATCAAGGGCATCAAGCCGCTGGACGTGATCGCCGAGAAGGAGTCGAGCACCAGGAACGACGAGGAACGCTTCGACGGCGACTTCATGCTGATGACCGGCGAGCTGGCCAAGCTGATGGCCGACGTGGTCGAGGCGCTGGGCGGCGAAGCCAAAGCCTGAGTCCAATCCCTTGCCGTTTAGGAAAGAATGTCGCGAAGTCGTTGATTTCGCGGCATTTTTTTCGTCCCGACCGGCAAAAAAATGTCATTGCCTCGTGGCAATGAGATGGTATTCTGCTATAGTAAAAAGTCTAGTCAAAAATGGAATATCCAATGAGCGGGCCCAGCGGATTGAACACTCAGCAGATCGCCAACCTGACCGTGTCGGACATCACGGCCTGGACCACCAATGATATGCTGGACCTGACGCCGGACCAGGTGGTTGCGCTGCGGGTGGACCATGTCGCCGCGTTCAGCAGCGCCCAGCTGTCGGCGCTGGCGAGCAGCAATCTGCAACTGCTGTCGACGCAGGACATCGCCGCGCTCAAGCCCGCCGTATTGGACGCGGCCGGCGCCGCGTCGACCGCGCTGATGGCCGCGCTGCTGGACGCCCAGATCGCCGCGCTGACCACGGCCCAGGCCGCCGCATTGGGCACCCGGGCGTTCGCCAGCCTGCACCCGGGCGCGATCGCCGCCTTTGAATCGGCCGACGTGGCCGCGCTGAGCGTGGCCAATATCGCCAGCCTGTCCAGCGCCGACGTCGCGCTGATGCAAAGCCAGCAGTTCGCCGCCCTCGGCAGCGCGCAGCTGGCCGCCTTTTCCAGCGCCGACGTGCCGGCCATCAGCCGCGACGGCGTGGCCGCGCTCAGCACCCGCGCCTTCGCCGCCTTCGGCAGCAACGAGATCGGCCTGTTGAGCACCGACCAGGTCGGCGCGTTGAACGCGGGCCAGTTGGCCGTGCTCGACAGCCGCCAGGCGGCGGGCCTGTCCAGCGCCGACATGGCGGCCTTCGACCAGCAGCAGGTGGGCTACCTGGGCACGACGATGCTGGCGGCGCTGAGCTCCAGCCAGCTGGCGGCCCTGGCCAGCCACTGGTCCAGCGGCTATTTCGCGCGGCTGTCCACGGCGCAGATCGCCGCCTTGAGCGGCTCGGCGCTGCAGGGCATCAACGCCGCCCAGGTCGACGCGCTGACCACCGCGCAGGCCGCCGTGCTGAGCGGCGTCCAGCTCGGCGCCTTGCCGATCGACATGCTGCAACGCTTGTCGACCGCCGATGTGGCGGTGCTGCGCACCGCCGCCATCGCCGCGCTCGGCACCCGGCAGGTGGCCGCGCTCGGCAGCGCCCAGCTCGACGCGTTCAGCGGCGCGCAACTGGCCGCGCTGAACAGCCAGCAGTTGGCCGCGCTCAACAGCGACAACATCGCCGGCCTGTCCAGCGCCGACCTGGCCGCGCTGAGCACCGCCGCGGTGGCGCAGCTGACGCCGGCGCTGCTGTCGTTGCTGACGCCGGCGCAGCTGGCCGGACTGGGGACGCGCCATGTCGCCGCCATGGGCAGCGCGCAGATCGCCGCCTTCGGCACCGCGCAGATCCAGGCGCTGAGCCCGGCGCAGATCGGCGGCATCGGCGCGCCGCAGCTGGCCGGTCTGAGCAGCGACGATATCGCCGTGCTCGGCAGCGACGCCATGCGCGCCCTGAACACCGCCGCCATCGGCGCGCTGAGCGCGTCGCAACTGGCGGCGCTGGGCGGCTTCGACGGCGGCCTGTTCGGCACCCTGACGACGGCGCAGATCGCCGCGCTGGACGCCGGCGCGCTGGCCGGCATCGGCGCCGCCCAGATCGTCGCCCTGAGCACGGCGCAGGCGGCGACGCTGACCAGCCGCCAGGCCGCCGCCATGGCGACCAAGCTGATCGCGGCGCTGGAGACGGCCGACCTGGCCGCGCTCAACACCGCCGTGATCGCCGGCCTGTCGAGCAGCCAGCTGGCGCAGCTCAGCGCCGACCAGGTCGGCGCGCTGAGCACCTTGCAGGCCAGCGTGCTGAGCAGCACCCAATTCGGCGCCATCGGCCAGGCCGGGCTGACCGGCCTGCAAAGCGCGGACCTGGCCGCGCTGGCCACCGCCACCATCGCCGGCATCGCCAGCGACACCCTGGGCGCGCTGGCCACGGCGCAACTGGCCGGCTTGACCACGCGCCAGATCGCCGCGCTCAGCGCGGCGCAACTGAACGCGCTGAGCGGCGCCCAGGTCGCCAGCCTCGGCTCGGCGCAGATCGGCGCGCTGAATACGCTGCAGGTCGCCGCCTGGTCGACCGAGGACGTGGCCGCGCTGGGCGACGCCGCAGTGGCGGCGCTGAGCCTGGCCGCCGTCGGCGCGCTGGGCGCGGCGCAGCTGAACGCGCTGGGCGGGCACATCGCGGCGCTGGGCACGGCTCAGGTCAACGCGCTGCGCAGCGCCGCGCTGGCCGGGCTGAGCGGCGACGAGCTGGCGGCGCTGAGCGTCGGCCAGGCCGCCGCCTTGCGCAGCGACCAGGTGCGGGCGCTGAGCACGCAGGCGCTGCAGCAACTGGAAACGGCCGACCTGGCCGCGCTGCGCACCCAGGCCATCGCCGGCCTGAGCGCCGCGCAGATCGGCGCCATGAGCAACGACCAGCTGTCGGCGCTGACCTGGGACCAATTCCTCGCGCTGAACACCGCGCAACTGGGCGCGCTGCGGCCCGAGATCATCGCCGCGTACGCCAGCGCCAACCTGGCGTCGCTGGGCACCACCTTCCTCACCACGCTGTCGAGCGCGGCCGTGGCCAGCCTGAGCGCCTTGCAGCTGAACAGCCTGAGCTCGCAGCAATTCGCGGTGTTGAGCAGCAATCAGCTGCTGGGGCTGGCGCCGTCGCAAGTGCAGGCGCTGGGCACCCGGCAAATCCTCGGCCTGAGCTCGCGCAACCTGCCGGGCCTGCAGGGCGAGGACATCGCCGCGCTGAGCGCGGACGGCTTGCGCACGCTGACCGCGGCCATGCTGCAGGCGTTGAACCCGGCCCAGCTGGCGGCGCTGGGCGGCGCCAACGGCGGCCTGTTCGGCGTGCTGAGCACGCAGCAGATCGGCGCCTTCGGCAGCGCCGCGCTGGCCGCGCTGAGCACCGACCAGATCGTCGCGTTGACCACCGCGCAGGCGGCGTCGCTGAGCGCGCTGCAAGTGGCGGGACTGGGCGGCGACGACATCGCGGCGCTGGAAACGGCCGACGTGGCCGCGCTCCGGACCGCCACGCTGGCGGCGCTGACGACGCTGCAGGCCGCCGCGCTGCGCGGCGAGCAGGTGACGGCGCTGACCAGCGCCCAGGTCGGCGCGCTGAGCGCGGCGCAGGTGGTCGCGCTCAGCGCCGACGGCTTCCAGGGGCTGGAGCTGAGCGACATCGCCGCCCTGGGCACCGCCGTGATCGCCGCGCTGTCCGGCGACACGCTGGCCAAGTTCAGCACCAGCCAGGTGGCCGCGCTGGCCACGCGCCAGGTGGCCGCGCTCAGCGTGGCGCAGCTCAACGCGCTGAGTCCGGAACAGATCAACCACATGGCGTCGGCGCAGATCGCCGCGCTGGGCTCGGCCCAGCTGGGCGGCCTGTCGCCGGCCGACCTGGCCGCCATCAGCAGCGCCAACCTGGCGGCCTTGCAGACCGCCGCCATCGCCGCCTTGGGCTCGGCCCAGCTGAGCGTGCTGGGCAACGATCCGGAAGGCAGCGGCGACAGCGTGATGGCGGCGCTGACCACGGCGCAGATCGCCGCGCTGCGCCCGGCGGCGCTGGCCGGCCTGCGCGACCAGCAGGCGGCCGCGCTGACCTCGGCCCAGGCGGCGGCGCTGGCCAGCGCGCAGATCGCCGCGCTGTCGACCGCCAACCTGGCGGCGTTCGATCCGGAAGACATCGGCGCGCTGCGCACCGCCGCGCTGACCGGCCTGAGGGCGGCGCAGCTGGCGGCGCTGGCCGTGGCGCAGACGGCGTCGCTGAGCACGGCCCAGATCGCCGCGCTGGCTACGGCGGCGCTGACCGGCCTCACCACCGACCAGGCGATCGGCCTGAGCGTGGAGCAGGCCGGCGCGCTGAGCGGCGGCCAGATCGCCGCGCTGTCGCTGGACGCCATCGCCAATTTCGAGCTGCAAGACCTGGCGGCGTTGCAGACCCGCACCATCGCCGGCCTGCTGACGCGGCAGATCGCGGTGCTCAACAGCGACCAGCTGGGCGCGCTGACCTACGACCAAGTGCTGGCGCTCAGCAGCAGCCAGGTCGGCGCGCTGTCCGACAGCGGCATCGTCGGCCTGTCGCCGGCCAGCCTGGCGGCGCTGAGCACCCAGGCCATCGCCGGCCTGGGCAACGCGCAGCTGGCGCGCCTGAGCAACGCCCAGATCGTCAGCCTGGGCACCGCCCAGATCGCCAGCCTGAGCGGCAGCCAGATCGGCGCGCTGCGCACCAGCCAGATCGCGGCGTTGACGCTGCAGCAGACCGGCGCGCTGGGCAGCCGGCAAGTGGCCGGCCTGTCGAACCCCGCCATCGTCGCGCTCGACAGCGACATCCAGGCGCTGGGCACGCAGGCGATCGCCGCGCTGACGCCGGCGCAGATCGCCGCGCTGGGCGTCAACGCGGCCGGCGCGGCGGTCAACTTCGGCTTGCTGGGAACGGCGCAGATCGGCGCCATCGGCACCGCCGCCCTGCAAAGCCTGAGCGACAAGCAGATGCGCGCCTTCAGCAGCGACCAGGTCGGCGCGCTCAACCTGCGCCAGGTCAACGCCCTGTCGGCCGCCTTCGTCGGCGGTCTCAGCGACGCCCAGGTGGCCGGCTTGAGCTCGGCCCAGATCGCGGCCTTCAGCACCAGCCAGATCGGCTGGATGAACGCGGCGCAGTTCGCCGCCTTCAACTGGGGCCAGATCCACGCCTTGACGGTGGCGCAGTTCGGCAGCCTGACGCTGGACGACGTGGCCGCCATCAAGGCCGGCAACCTCGGCGCGATCAACGTCGCCGCGATCGCCGGCCTGAGCTCGGAGCAGATGCGGGTGCTGGGCGGTTCCGGCCAGGGCATCGCCGCGCTCAGCACGGCGCAGATCGCCGCGTTGCGGACCCAGGCCTTCGCCGGCCTGAGTATGGCGCAGGCGGCCAGCCTGACGCTCGAGCAGGCCGCCGCGCTGAGCGGCGCGCAGGTGGCGTCGCTGCCGCTGACCGTGGTCGGCGCGATGGAATCGCAGGATATCGGCGCGCTGGCGACGGCGGCCTTCGCCGCGCTCAAGACGCAGCAGCTGCTGGCGCTGAAGGGCGGCCAGATCGCGGCCTTGAACGTGGCGCAGGTCGCCGCGCTGGGCAGCGCGCAACTGGCGGCGCTGGCGGCCTCGCAGGTGGCCTACCTGGGCCCGGACAAGGTGGCGGCGATCAATCCGCTGCTGTTGAACGCGGCGGCGCGCGACGGCAATCTGCTGGCGGCGATGAGCGCGGCGCAATTGCAGGCCTTGAGCGCGACCCAGTTCGCCGCGCTCGATTCGGCGGCGATCGCGCGCCTGCTGCCGACCTCGCTGGCGGCGGTGGACGCGGGCGACATCGCGGCGCTCGGCACCAGCGTGATCCGCGCGCTGAGCGACGCCCAGTTGCTGGCGCTGACGCCGGCGCAGGTGTCGGCGCTGACGCTGGCGCAGGTGGCGGCGCTGCGGCCGAACGACATGAGCGACCAGTTCACGTCGGCGCAGATGGTGGCCTGGTCGGGCGCGCAACTGGCGGCGATGGGCACCGCGCTGATCGCCGACCTGAGCGCGGCCAATTTGCGCGCCATCGAGGTGGCCGACATCGCCAGCCTCGGCGCGCAGCAGATCCGCGCGCTGACGCCGTTCCAGATGGCGAGCCTGGCCAACGCCCAGCTGTCGGCGCTGACCATCGCCCAGACCCGCGCCATGACGGCGGTGCAGTACAACACCCTGAGCGCGGCGCAGCAGAACGCCTTCAGCGCGGCGCAGAAAGCGGCCATGCCCTTCGTCACGCCGCTGGTGCTGGACCTGGACGGCAACGGCGTGCGCACGCTGGGGCTGGAGGCCGGCGTGCGCTTCGACCTGGCGGCCAGCGGGGAACCGCGCGCGACCGGCTGGGTCGGCCCGGGCGACGGCTTGCTGGCGCTGGACCGCAATCACGACGGCGTCATCAACGACGGCGCGGAATTGTTCGGCTCGGCCACGCGGCTGGCCGACGGCGGCACCGCCGGCAACGGCTATGTCGCGCTGGCGTCGATCGACAGCAACGGCGACGGCGTGATCGACGCCAAGGACAGCCTGTACGCCGAGCTGCGGGTGTGGGTGGACGCCGACGCCGACGGCGTCAGCCAGGCGGACGAGCTGAAGACGCTGGCCGAGCTGCACATCGCCAGCCTGAACCTGGACGTGCGGCGCGACGGCGCCGAGGACAACGGCAACCTGATCGGCATGAGTTCGAGCTACACCAGCGACGACGGCCGGCAGCACGCGCTGGCCGACGTCTGGTTCGCGCAGGGCGCGGGCGGGCCGGCCGGTACGCTGGCATCCAACGCCGCGCGCATGGCCGACAGCCTGCGGCAATATGCGGCGGCCGGCCTGACCGCCGCCGCGCCGCTGTCCGACCACGAAACGCTGCGCCTGAAGGCGCTGCAGGCGGAGACGCCGCAAGGCCTGCTGGCCGCGCCGCGTTAAGCCGGCCCGGCGCCGCATGTCCAAAGCCCGCTTCGGCGGGCTTTATTATTTCCGCAATATTTCTTTTTCCCCCGGCTTGGCGTCTGGACCACTTCAGTCATTCCAAGGGAAAAAAACCATGAGCTTCGACACCACCATGACCGCCGCGCAGTTCGCCGCCGGCGGCACCCGCCTGATCGCCCGCCTCAACGCCGCCGACCTGGCCGCACTGGGCACCCAGCATATCGCCGCCATGACCACCGCGCAGGCGCACGCGCTGAACGGCACGCAGCTGTCGGCGCTGTCGACCGCCGGCGTGGCCGCGTTGCAGCCGGACGACTTCGCCGCGTTGGCGGTGTCGTCGCTGGCGGCCGCGTCGCAAACCACGCGCTTCATGGCGGCGCTGTCGGCGACGCAGGCGGGCGCGATCAGCGTTACCCAGGCCTTGCTGCTGAGCGCGAAAGGCATCGCCGGGCTGTCGACGGCGGCGCTGGCGGCCTTGTCGCCGGCGCACGTCAACGCGCTGGCGGTGACGCTGATCGCCGGCATGACGCCGGACCAGATCCGCTCGCTCAGCCCGGCGCAAATCGCGGCGCTCAAGCCGGGCCAGGTGGCGATGCTGCCCAGCCGGCGCGTCGACGACGCCGACATGTTCGGCGCCGACCAGATCGCCGCCTTCACCACCCAGCAAATGGCGTCGCTCGGCACCGCCATCGTGGCGCGCTTGAGCGCCGCCGAGCTCGGCGCGCTTGAAACCGCCGACCTGGCCGCGCTGAGCACGCGCCAGATCGCGGTGTTGACCGTGCAGCAGGTGCTGGCGCTGGACGGCGGCCAGCTCGGCGCCATCAACAGCCGGCAGATCGCGGCGCTGGGCACGCAGCATATCCGCTCGCTCGACGCCGGCCGGCTGCACGCCTTGAACACCGGCGCGATCGCGGCGCTGAGCACGGCGCAAATGTGCGCGCTGAGCATCGAGCAGGTGAACGCGCTGGACCGGGTGCAGCTGGCGGCGCTGAGCGGCCGCCAGCTCGCCGTGCTGTCGACCGACGCCATCCAGGCGCTGGACCCGTCCGTGCTTGCGGCGTTGCGCGCCAGCGCGGTCGGCGCGCTGCAGACCCGGCAGATGGCGGCGCTGAACGGCGCGCAGCTGGCGGCGCTGACCAGCGCCCAGGCCGCCGCCTTGAACAGCGCCCAGCTGAACGCGCTGGACACCGACACCTTCGCCGCCATCGACAACCAGGACCTGGCGGCGCTCGGCACCGGCGTCATCGCCGGCCTGTCGACGCGGCTGCTGGCGATGCTGGGCGCCGGGCAGATCGCTGCGCTGACCACGCGCCAGGTGGGCGCGTTGCGATCGTCCAGTCTGAACGCGCTGCGGGTCGACCAGTTCCTGGCCTTGAGCACGGCGCAGATCGCCGGCCTGAACACGGCGCAGCTGGGCGGCATCGCCACCGCCAACCTGGGCGCGATCGAGGCCGCGAGCCTGGCGGCGCTGCCGGCGGCGTTCCTCGCGGCGCTGAACTCGGCGCAATTCGCCGCGCTGGGCGGCCCGCAGCAGCAGATCGGCTATTTGGGCACCGCCCAGATCGCGCGCCTGGGCACGGCGGCGCTGTCCGGCATGACGGCGGAACAGGCGGTGGCGCTGACCGCGGAGCAGGCGGCGGTGCTGAGCGCCAACCAGGTGGCGGCGCTGTCGACCGCGGCGATCGCCGCGCTGGAGCCGGAGGACTTCGCCGCGCTCGGTGCGTCGGCGATTTCCGGCTTGCGCACGGCGCAGTTCGCGGTGCTGCGCAGCGGCCAGATCCTCGGCCTGACCACCGCCCAGGCATCGGGGCTGGGCAGCCAGCACATCGCCGCCTTGTCCAGCGACGTGATGGCGCGGATGCGGGTGGAGGAGATCGCCGCGCTGAGGCTGGCCGCCATCGCCGGCCTGCGCACCGACCAGCTGCAGGCGATGTCGAGCGAGCAGGTCAACGCCTTGACGGTGGCGCAAAGCGGCGCCCTCAACAGCGCGCAATTCGGCGCGCTGTCGACCGCCGTGGTCGCCCGCATGGAAACGGCCGATGTCGCGGCGCTGAACGCCGGCGTGATCGCCGCGCTGTCGACGGCGTCGCTGGCGGCCTTGGGGACCGAACACATCGCGGCGTTGAAGCTGGCGCAGATCGGCGCCTTGTCGACCGCGGCCCTGGCCGCGCTGAGCGACGAACAGTTCGCGGCATTGAGCGCGCTGCAATTCTCCGGCTTCGGCACGCGCCAGATCCAGGGCTTGTCGACGCGCGACCTGGCGGCGATCGGCACGCGCCAGCTGGGCGGCCTGACGGCGGCGGCGATCGCCAGCCTGGGCACGGCGCAGCTGGCAACGTTGTCCACCGACCAGATCGTCGCGTTGAACGTGACGCAGGCGGCCGCCTTGAGCAACGCGCAGCTGGCGAGCCTGTCCAGCGACGCGGTGGCGGCGCTGGAGACGGCCGATGTCGCCGCGCTGGGCACGGCGGCGTTCGCCTCGGCCTTGTCGACCACCTTCTTCGCCAGCCTGAGCGGCGAACAGGCGGCGGCGCTGACGGCGGCGCAAGTGGCGGCCATGGGCTCCGGCAATCTCCCCAACCTGCTGCCGGAGGTGCTGGCGGCGCTGCGCGCGTCCACGCTGGCCGGCATGAGCACGGCGAACATCGCGCGCCTGCAGCCGGGGCAAATTTTGGCGCTGCGCACCGACCAGATCGCGGCGCTGGGCACGCGCCAGATCGCCGCGCTGCCGACCGCGCATCTGGACGGCAACGATGTGCTGACCACCGACCAGATCGTGGCGTTGACCACGGCGCAGATGACCGCGTTGAGCAAGGGGCTGCTGGCCGCGCTCGGCGCGGACGATATCGCGGCGATTGAAACGGTGGACTTGCTGGCCTTGAGCAGCGCGCAGCTGAAGGTGTTGTCGACCGCGCAGATCACGGCGTTGACGGCGCAGCAGGCCAATGTGCTGACCACGGCGCAGACAGCCGGCCTGAGCAGCGCGCAAATGGCGGCCTTGACCGAGGCGAGGAACGCGCCGTCGCTGATGGCGGCCGACACGCTGAGCATGCGCGTCAGCGGCATGGCGTCGGCGCTGGCGGCGTTCGGCGCCGACGCGGCGGCGCGGCAGGGCATCGGCTTCGACGCGCTGCGCCGGCAGGCGGCGGGGGCGGGGGTGCAGCTGAATCTCTACGCGGCGGAAGAACCGCCGACCGTGCTGGCGCCGCCGCGCCGCTAAGAGGATTTAAAGCGGTTGGAACACGCCGGCCGCTTTATTTTTCTGCACGTTATCCCAGGCGAAGATCTTGCCGTTCATCGCCACGTAGACGCCGGGCGGCAAGGTCTGCGCCACCGCGCAGGCGAAGCCGAGGTTGAACATCGCGTCGGAATTGGCGATGGCATATGGAATCATGGCGCCGGTCAGCACGATGGTCTGGCCGAGGTTGGCCGGCCCCAGCACGGCGGCGGTCTGCGGCATGGTGTCGGTGCCGTGGATGATGACGATGGATTTTTCGCTGGCGGCGCGGCACGAGGCCAGGATGCGCTCGCGGTCGGCGTCGACCATGTCCAGCGAATCCATCAGCGGCAACTGTTCCAGCGCGACGTCGATGGTCAGGCGGCAGCGCGCCAGCAGCGCCGGCACGTGGCTGTCGGCGAAGCCGAGGGTGCCGTTCAATTCGTTGTAATGTTTGTCGAAGGTGCCGCCGGTGGCGAGGATGCGCAGGGTCATGATGGATGCTCAAGCTAAGTAAAATGATGTGCATCATAACCCAAACCGGCAACGCAAAAAGAGTGGCGCGGCGCACTGGAAACTTGGGCATACTATGACTACACTGGTTTCTTTGTTCGTTTCGATACCATGAAAGCCCTCGCTCCCGGAACCGTCATTTTCCACCGCCATCGCGGCTACGGCGTCATCACGTCGGTCAATTTGCTGACCGGCTGGATCTCGGCCCGGTTCGGCAGCGAGGCGCGGACGCTGGACCTGAACCTGTCCACAGACGAAGTGCAGTTCGCCGACGGCGAGGCGATCCTGTTCCGCCGCGCGCCGCCCGACCGCATGCCGCACGCGCGGCTGATGGCGGTGGTGCGCGCGCTGCACCAGGCCGGCTATCAAAAGCTGTATCTGTATTCCTGGCCCAAGCCGTCCGGGCTGCACTGGCGCTGGCATCTGTTCACCGGCCAGCGCGACTGGATGCAGCGGCCGTGGCGCGAGGGCTGGTATGGCTCCGGCGCCGATTACAACGTCAACCCGGTGATGGGCTGGGGCGACACGCCGGGCGCAACCACCGAGGAGCTGATCCACGCGCTGGCCAGGTTCGATCCGCAGGGGCTGGCGCAGGCGCTGGGGCGCGACGAGGATCACGCCGAGTGGTTCGCCGGCGTCTGCGACGCGCTGTTGCCCGGTTATATGTACAGCCTGGACATGCAGCGTCCCGACGGCGCGCCGCTGACCGAGATGCCGCCGGTGCCGGTGATTCCGGTGCGCGCCAGCCTGCCGCCGTACCCGGGACCGGACATCGTCTGGCCGCCCGGCTGGGCCGGGTTGTGGAGCAAGGTGCATGCGATGCCCACGCCGCGCATCAACCTGACCGGCCAGCCGGAAATGCCGGAACAAACGGACTAGCGGGCGTTGGCCTTGTAGTCCGGATTGTTGATCTTGTCGCAAGTGCCCGCGACGAAGTCCGCCACGTTCTGGAACGCGTACTGGAAATACAACTCGTAACTATCCTGCTCGACATAGCCGAGGTGCGGCGTCGCCAGCACGGTCGGCATGCGCAGCAGCGGGCTGTCGGCCGCCAGCGGTTCCGACTCGAACACGTCCAGCGCGGCGAAGCCCGGCCGCCCCTGCGGCAAGGCCTGCTCCAGCGCGCCCGGCTGCACCAGCTCGGCGCGACTGGTGTTGACCAGGATGGCGCTGGTCTTCATGCGCGCCAGGTCGGCGGCGGTGACGATGCCGCGCGTCTCCGCGTTCAGGCGCAGATGCAGGCTCAGCACATCGGCCTGTTCGAAGAAAGCCTCGCGCGAATCCGCCGCGCCATGGCCGTCGGCCACCGCCTTGTCGCGGCTGGACTGACTGCCCCAGACCAGCACCGGCATGCCGAACGCGCGCGCATAGCCGGCGATCATCTGGCCGATCTTGCCGTAGCCCCAGATCCCCAGCGTGCGGCCCTTGAGCACGACGCCGAGGCCGTTGAGCGCGGGGTTGATCGAGGCCGTCTGCCACAAGCCATCCTTCAGGTTGTTCGCATACGGCACGATCTTGCGCGCCGCCGCCATGATCAGCGCCCAGGTCAGTTCGGCCGGCGCGGTCGGGGAGCCGACGCCTTCGGCGATGGCGATGCCGAGCTCGGTCGCGGCCGCCACGTCGACGTGGCCGGACAGCTTGCCGGTCTGCGAAATCAGTTTCAGGTTCGGCAATTTCGCCAGCAGCGCGCGGTTCAGCGCGGTGCGTTCGCGGATCAGCACCAGGGCGTCGAACGGCGCTAGGCGGATGGCCAGCTGGCCGAGTCCGCGGGTGGTGCTGTTGAATACTTTGACTTCATGGCCGCGCAACAAATCCATGCAGCGCAGGCTGGCGGTGGCATTCTGGTAATCGTCAAGAATCGCAATTTTCATGGGAGATAACAGATTTTATTGTGTGATTCGTAGGGAAATAACAGGCTGGCGCGGAACCGGAATAGCTTACTACTTTACTCAACTAATTCTCCTACATTTTTGTATGGGACCCGTATTGACGGGTGTACAATCGCCCCAAAAACACGGCCCGACGACCAGATCCGGGCCCAGCAAGACCGCCGTATCCGCCGATCCATTTCGAATGGAATTCCGAGCGCTAGCCAAAAGCTGACGACGATCCTGCCGCGACAGAATTCTTAATTAGCATTGGAGGCACCATGAATCAGCCCGTTATGGGTGGCGTTGCGACATTGAACGTCCCAGCTTACATCAAACAGCAAAAACTGATCAATTGGGTGGCGGAAATCGCCGCCCTGACCAAACCGGACCGCATCCACTGGTGCGACGGCTCGCAGGAGGAATACGACCGCCTGTGCGCGGAAATGGTTGCCGCCGGCACCATGAAAAAGCTGAACCAGGAAAAGCGTCCGAACTCCTACCTGGCCTGCTCCGACCCGACCGACGTCGCGCGCGTCGAAGACCGCACCTACATCTGCTCCAGCACCAAGGAACAGGCCGGCCCGACCAACAACTGGATGGACCCGGCGGAAATGCGCGCCACGCTGAACCCGCTGTTCGACGGCTGCATGGTCGGCCGCACGATGTACGTGGTGCCGTTCTCGATGGGCCCGCTCGGTTCGCCGATCGCACACATCGGCGTCGAGTTGTCGGACTCGCCATACGTCGCGGTCAACATGCGCATCATGACGCGCATGGGCAAGGCCGTGTACGACGTGCTGGGCACGGACGGCGAATTCGTGCCGTGCGTGCACACCGTCGGCGCGCCGCTGACAGCCGGCCGGAAAGACGTGGCATGGCCATGCAACCCGACCAAGTACATCGTGCACTATCCCGAGACGCGCGAAATCTGGTCGTTCGGTTCCGGCTACGGCGGCAACGCGCTGCTGGGCAAGAAATGCTTCGCGCTGCGCATCGCCTCGAACATGGGCCACCAGGACGCGCAGATCGACGGCAAGGGCTGGCTGGCCGAACACATGCTGATCCTCGGCGTGGAATCGCCGCAAGGCAAGAAGCACTACATCGCGGCGGCCTTCCCATCGGCCTGCGGCAAGACCAACTTCGCCATGCTGATCCCGCCGGCCAGCTTCGACGGCTGGAAGATCACCACCATCGGCGACGACATCGCCTGGATCAAGCCGGGCGCCGACGGCCGCCTGTACGCGATCAACCCGGAAGCGGGCTACTTCGGCGTCGCCCCGGGCACCAACGAAAAGACCAACTTCAACTGCATGGCCTCGCTGCGCGAGAACACCATCTTCACCAACGTCGCGCTGACCGACGACGGCGACGTCTGGTGGGAAGGCCTGAGCAAGCAGGCGCCGGCGCACCTGATCGACTGGCAGGGCAAGGACTGGACCCCGGCCTCGGGCACCAAGGCGGCGCATCCGAACGCCCGCTTCACCGTGGCGGCGACGCAGAACCCGGTGATCGACGCGGCGTGGGACGACCCGGCCGGCGTGCCGATCTCGGCCTTCATCTTCGGCGGCCGCCGTTCGACCACGGTGCCGCTGGTGACCGAGGCGCGCAACTGGACCGAAGGCGTGTACATGGCCGCGACCATGGGCTCCGAGACCACCGCCGCGGCAGCCGGCCAGCAGGGCGTGGTGCGCCGCGACCCGTTCGCGATGCTGCCGTTCATCGGCTACAACATGAGCGACTACTTCCAGCACTGGCTGAACCTGGGCGAGAAGATCGGCCAGGCCAACCCGGCCGCGCTGCCGAAGGTGTACTGCGTCAACTGGTTCCGCACCGACGAGCAGGGTCACTTCGTCTGGCCTGGTTTCGGCGACAATATGCGCGTGCTGAAGTGGATGCTGGAACGCATCGAAGGCACGGCCGGCGGCATCGAAAACATCTTCGGCACCACACCGCGCTTCGGCGACCTGAAGTGGGACGGCATCCCGTTCTCGCCGGAGGAGTTCGAGACGATCACCTCGATCGACAAGGATGCCTGGCGTGAAGAGCTGGTCTTGCACGAAGAACTGTTCACCAAGCTGGCCTACCACCTGCCGGCCGAGCTGAAGGCCGTCAAGGCCGAGCTTGAGAAGCGTCTGGCGAAATAACCCCGTTACTATATACAGACCTTGATCCTCAAGGTTTTGGCCAGCCAAGTTCGGCATGATTGTTGCCCCCAGTCGCCCATGATCCGGGGGGTGTTGTCACCGAACTTGGTGGGTGGCTGGTGATCGCTGATAGGGACTTGGTCCAGAGGGAATCCTGAGGCCATCCGTAACGTGGATGCCGAGACCTGCTGCCGTAAGTTGTTGGCCATTACAACCTCTTGTAGCGGGAGGTCGCATGGACGCGATTGAACATTACGATGCTGTAGATGTCTTTATTGGAGTTGACGTCGGCAAGGGAGAACACCATGCCCTTGCACTGAGCAGAGCTGGCAAACGTTTGTTCGATAAGGCGATGCCAAATGACGAAACGAGGCTGCGATCGCTGATTTCCAGCCTCAAGGAACACGGCAAGCTACTGCTGGTCGTTGACCAGCCTACAACCATCGGAGCATTGCCGGTGACCGTCGCCAGAGCCGAGGGTATCCTGGTGGCATATCTCCCCGGCCTTGCCATGCGCCGAATTGCGGATCTGCACGCTGGCGAAGCCAAGACCGATGCACGAGACGCCGCCATCATCGCCGAAGCGGCACGCTCAATGCCGCATGCACTGCGCTCACTTCGTCTCGATGATGAGCAGTTGGCGGAGCTGACCATGCTGTGCGGTTTTGACGATGATCTGGCCGATCAGATTACCCAGACAAGTAACCGAATTCGCGGACTACTGACACAAATCCATCCAGCGCTGGAGCGCGTTATTGGCCCGCGACTTGATCACCCGGCTGTACTGGACCTGCTACAACGGCATCCATCACCGGCGAGCCTTGCCGCCACCAGCGAAAAGAGCCTTGCGAACAAACTGAGCAAGCTCGCCCCTCGAATGGGTAAAAGCTTAGCCCATGAAGTTTTCCTGGCACTTTCCGAGCAAACGGTGATTGTGCCAGGAACAAACGCCGCAACAATTGTCTTGCCGCGCCTGGCGCACCAGCTCGCGGCACTGCGCCGTCAGCGCGACGAGGTCGCCCAAGAGGTTGAACGGCTGGTGCAAGTACACCCTCTTTACTCAGTCCTGACCAGCATGCCAGGAGTCGGCGTCAGGACCGCTGCCCGACTCCTTACAGAGGTCGCCGCAAAAGCGTTTGCCTCTGCTGCTCACCTCGCGGCCTATGCTGGGCTGGCGCCAGTTACCCGTCGTTCCGGCTCCTCGATTCGCGGCGAGCATCCATCGAGACGAGGCAATAAAGTGCTCAAGCGAGCGTTGTTCCTGTCGGCCTTTGCCGCACTCCGGGACCCAGTGTCGCGGGCTTACTATGCCCGAAAGATCAGCCAAGGCAAACGGCACAACCAAGCACTGATCGCTCTCGCAAGGCGGCGCTGCGACGTGATGTACGCCATGATGCGAGACGGGACACTTTATTGCCCTGCACCTCTCGCAACTGCTTGACGAAGTGCATAGGGACACCCCTCGGTGTCAGTGCCGACATTCGGACACAGGCTCAACCGTAATGCACCACTACGGTTGAGCCTGTGTCCGAATGTCGGCACTGACACCGGGGGTTTTTTTTTGCTTGTTATTTCGCACAGGTGTGCTAAAGTTCGATCCATGGACACCCTGACCGCAAAAAGCGAGGCGACTTACGCCACCATCATCGAGGCCGCGCTGCGGATGGCGGCCGCCGAGGGCATCGGCAAGCTGTCGCTCGGCGAGCTGGCCAAGCGCACCGGTATCAGCAAAAGCGGCGTGTTTTCCCGCGTCGGCTCGCTGGAGTCCTTGCAGTCCGCCGTGCTCGATGAATACGACCGCCGCTTTGCGCAGGAAGTGTTCCTGCCGTCGCTGCAACTGCCCAGGGGCTTGCCGCGCTTGATGGCCATGGTCGGCGCCTGGTCGCGGCGCGCCGCCGACGAGGGCCTGCGCAACGCCTGCCTCTACAGCGCCGGCGCCTTCGAGTTCGACGACCAGCACGGCCCGCTGCGCGACCGTCTGCAACAAGGCGCCGTGGCATGGCGCGCGTCGCTGCGCAAGACCATCCTGCAGGCGGTGGAGCTGGGCCAGCTGCGCCCCGATACCGACGCCGCCCAACTGGTTTACGAAATCAGCAGCCTGGTTGTGGGACTGGTCCACGATAGCCGGTTCCTGCACGACGAGCATGCCGGCCGCCACATGCTGCGCGCCTTCAACCGACTGATCTCGACCTACAAAAGCTTCAACGATCCTGAGTAATCGCGCCGCCCTGCGTGCGCGGTCCGTTTCAATTAATTTCGCACATGTGTGCGAAAATCGGAGGGCATCATGACTGTTTTACTATTACTGATTCCGGTAGGCTTGTACTTTGCGTCGCGCAGCAGCTTGTGGTGTATCCTGCGCTCGCTGCCCCGAAGTAACGAGGACTTCGTCATTTTCTGAGGATCGTTTGAACCGCAAGCTCATCATCTTTGATTTCGACGGGACGCTGGCCGACACGCTGCCGGTGTTCCTGCGCTTGTTCGACGAGGCCGCCGACAAGTACGGCTTCAAGCGCCTGGACCGCGACCGCCAGCAGGCGCTGCGCGCGCTGGACGCGCGGCAGATGATGGCGATCCACGAGGTGCCGTTGTGGAAGGTGCCGGCCATCGCCACCTTCATGCGCTCCGGCATGGCGCGCAGCGTCACCGACATCCGTTTGTTCGGCGGCATCGAGGATGTGCTGCGCGAGCTGAAGGCGCGCGGCGTCGAGCTGACCATCGTCAGCTCCAATTCGCGCAGCAACGTGGTCAAGACGCTGGGCCCGGACATCGCTTCCCTGTTCAGCCAGTGCGAATGCGGCGCCGCGCTGTTCGGCAAGCTGCCCAAGATCCGCAAGGTGCTGGCCGCCAGCGGCGTCGCGCCTGAGCATGCGATGCTGATCGGCGACGAGATCCGCGACGCCAAGGTCGCCGCCGAAGCCGGCGTCGATTTCGGCGCCGTGGCCTGGGGCTACAACCACGTCGACGCGCTGATCGCGGAACAGCCGGCGCGAGTGTTCCGCCAGGTCGACGAACTGCTTAGCGGTATTGCGCCGTTTCGCCCAGAATAGCCTTGGTCTCCAGGTAGGAATCGAGGCCGTACGGGCCGAATTCGCGCCCGATGCCCGATTGCTTGAAGCCGCCGAACGGCGCGTTCAGATCCCAGTGGATGCCGTTGATGTGCACCCGGCCGGCCACCAGTTGTTCGGCCACGCGGTTGGCGCGCGCCAGATCGGTCGAACTGACGTAGGCTTGCAGGCCGTATGGCGTGTCGTTGGCCATCGCGATCGCTTCTTCTTCGCTGCGGTAGGTCAGGATCGACAGCACCGGGCCGAAGATCTCTTCCCTGGCGATGGTCATGTGCGGCGTGACGCACGCGAACACGGTCGGCTTGACGAAGTGGCCGGCCTCCAGCCCCGGCGGCTTGCCCAGGCCGCCGGTCACCAGCTCGGCGCCTTCCTCGATGCCCTTGGCGATGTAGCCCTGCACGCGCTCATATTGTTTTTGCGTGACGATCGGCCCCAGCGCCACCGCCGGATCGCGCGGATCGCCGACCAGCACCGCCTCCGCCGCCATCTTGGCCAGCAGCTTGACCTCTTCCAGCCGGTGCTCGGGCACCAGCAGCCGCGTGCCGGCGATGCAGGCCTGGCCGTTGTTCATGAAGCAGGCCGCCACCGCGTTCGGGATCGCGCGCTCGAAATCGGCGTCGTCGAGGATCACGTTGGCGCTCTTGCCGCCCAGTTCCAGCGCGATGCGCTTCATGCTGTCGACGCCGAGGCGGGCGATGGTCTTGCCGACCGGCGTGGAGCCGGTGAAGGAAATCTTGGTGACGTCGGGATGCACGCTCAACTCCGCACCCACCACGTCGCCGCGTCCATTGACGATGTTGACCACGCCCGGCGGCAGCTTCGCTTCGTGGATGGCCTCGGCCAGGATCTGGTTCTGCCGCGCGCTCAATTCGCTGGGCTTGACCACCACCGTGCAGCCGGCCGCGATCGCGGCGGCCACCTTGTTGGCGACGAACCAGGCGCTGGAATTCCACGGCGTGATGACGCCGACCACGCCCATCGGCTCCAGCACCACCTTCGATACGCCGATGGTCCTGGTGAATTCGTGCTGCTGCATCACCGTCCTGACATCGAGGAACATGGCGGCGGTGTATTGCGAGCGGCCGGCGCTGGTGTTGACCGGGCCGCCATATTCCTCGACCAGCGCGGCGGTGGCCTGCTCGGCGCGCGCCAGCACCGCGTCGTGCAGCCGTTGCAGGATGGCGCCGCGTTCGGCCTTGCTGCTGCGGGAGAAGGCGGGGAAGGCCGCCTTGGCGGCGGCGACGGCGCGGCGCGCGTCCTCCACGTCGCCCAGGCGCACCTGGCCGTCCACCCGGCCGGTGGTCGGATTGACCAGGTCCAGCACCTCGCTGCCGTGCGGCGTGACGAACTGGCCGTTGATGTAGATTTTATCGATGATGTGCATGACTGCTCCTCGTTGGTTGATGTAGCCATTCTAGGGATCGGCGCGCCGGCGCGTCAGAGGGGTTTCTGCCGCATGTTTGCCTGATCCTGCCTGTCGCGGGATTTTGCGTTTCATGCCGGGCTTTCGGCGTTTGGTCTGAATCGCCCGGCGCCGCGCGCGTCCTTTGATTACAGTGCATGCTCGACACTTTTTATGGATAGGCCGACATGAACACCACCACCCGCATCGGCGCCGCCAGCGCCCTGTTGTTCTCACTGATCCTGGGCGCGGCCCATGCCGCCGATACCGCCCCCGACCTGGAGGGCCGCCGCGCGGCGCTGAACACGCTGATCAAGGAGCAATGGGAATACACCATGCGCACCAGCCCCGAATGGGCGTCGCTGATGGGCGACAAACGCTACAACGACAAGTGGTCCGACTTTTCGCAGGCCGGCATCGATGCCGACCTGAAGGCCAGCGCCGATTTCCTCAAGCGCTTCGAAGCGATCGACACCGCCGGCTTCCCGCTGCAGGAGCAGCTGAACCGCGAGCTGATGCTGCGCCAGCTGCGTCAGACCATCGACGGCGCGCGTTTCAAGGATTGGGAGATGCCGCTGGCGCAAAACTCCGGCATCCACATCGACGGGCCGATGATCATCTCGGCGCTGAACTTCGAGACGGTCAAGGATTACGAGGACTACATCAAGCGCCTGCACGCGCTGCCCAAGCTGTTCGAGCAGACCCGCGTGCAGATGGAGAAGGGTGTGCACGACAAGCTGATGCCGCCGCAGTTCCTGATTCCGAAGATCGTCAAGCAGTGCGAGGATGTGGCGGCGATGAAGCCGGCCGACTCGCCCTACGCCGAGCCGCTGAAGAAATTCCCGAAAGATTTCTCGGCCGCCGACAAGGCGCGCTTGAGCAAGGCGATCCTGGCGGCGGTGAAGAACGACGTGGCGCCGGCGTACAAGAAGCTGGCCATCTACACCGGCGGCAAATACCTTCCGCACGGCCGCAAGGACGTGGGCATGTGGTCGCTGCCCGACGGCGCGGCGCGCTACGCCTACAAGGCCAAGTCGTCGACCACCACCGACATGACGCCGGAAGAGATCCATCAACTGGGCCTGGCTGAAGTGGCGCGCATCGAGGGCCAGATGCTGGCGACCGCGCAGAAGCTGGGCTACCAGGATCTGAAGTCGTTCAACAAGGCCGTGGCCGACAACCCGGCGCTGCATCCGACATCGCGCCAGGAGATCATCGACCTGTATCAGAAATACACGGACCAGATGTACACCCAGCTGTCCAACCAGTTCGGCGTGCTGCCGAAGGGGAAGGTGGAGATCAAGCCGGTCGAGGAGTTCCGCGAGAAGGGCGCGTCGGCGGCGGCTTACATGCCCGGTTCGCCGGACGGCAAGCGTCCGGGCCGGGTGATGGTCAACACCGGCGATTTCGAGCACCGCTCCACCATCGACATCGAAACCACGGCGCTGCATGAAGGCGTGCCGGGCCACCACATGCAGCTGACCATCGCGCAGGAGATCGAAGGCTTGCCGACCTTCCGCCAGCAGGGCAACTACACCGCCTACGCCGAAGGCTGGGCCTTGTACTCGGAGCGTCTGGGCGAGGAGCTGGGCTTCTATAAAGACCCTTACAGCTACTACGGCCATTTGCAGGACGAGATGCTGCGCGCGATCCGGCTGGTGGTGGACACCGGCCTGCACTACAAGCAGTGGAACCGCCAGCAGGTGGTGGACTTCTTCCACGACCATTCCGGCATCGAGGAAGTGGAAGTACAGAGCGAGACCGACCGCTACATCGTGTGGCCGGGGCAGGCGCTGGGCTACAAGATCGGCCAGCTGAAGATCCTGGCGCTGCGCGACTACGCCCGCAAGGAGTTGGGCACCGGCTTCGACATTCGCCGCTTCCACGACCAGGTGCTGGGCGCCGGCGCGCTGCCGATGGATGTGCTGGAAACCCACGTCAAGGAGTGGGTGGCCGTCGAGAAAGCGAAGCAGACGCGCGTCACCGCTGCGCAGTAACCCTGCTCAGGTCTATCCTGGTGATCCACCAGGCCCGGGCCTGGAAGCTGAAGTCGAGGGCGTCCACCGCGACCACCTTGCCTTCGGCGCTAGGCGCCTGGGCCACCTTCGGCAACGGGCGCAGGCCTTCTTCGCCGGGGGCGTGGCCGTAGTAGACCGAGCGCAGGGCGTCGAGCGCCTGCAGCAATCTCGGATCGTCCTTGCGCATGCCGGCGCAGCTGCCGTATTCGTCGCACACCTGCACCGGGAAGGCGATGAAGCGCGTGGCGCGTTCCATCGCGTCCTCGTTGCCGAGGTAGTGGAACACCCAGGACGCGGTGTCGGGCAGGTCGCTGGCGTTGGCCAGCACCGCTTCGTTCTCGCGCTGGATCTCCTGCCGCATCGTGGTACCGTTGGCGAAGCGCACGTCGTCGACGCGCCAGCCGCCTGGCACCCGGACCAGCTGGTACGTCAGCCGCCGCGCATACGCCTCGCCGTGTTCCGGGTAGACGTTGAAGTTCACCTCGACCGCGTCGTCGCCGGTGCGCTCGGCCTTGAAGCCGGATTTTTCGAAGTCGAGACCCGGGCCGGTTTCCTGCGTATCGAGGAATACGTCGCCATCGGCGCCATAACCGCAGATCTCGTCGCCGCGCGCCAGGCTGTCGCACAGATGGCTGTTGGCGGTGACCAGCGATTCCAGTTCCTGCGAGTAGAAGCCGGCCGGCATCTGGCTGGCCTGCCTGACCTCGGGCCGCGACAGGTGGTCCTTGTAGACATTGGTGATCAGGTCGAGCTGCTGCTGTTTCTCCGACCAGGCCTTGTCGGCCAGCAGCCCCATGGCGGCGATGGCGAACAGCGCGAGGCCCGCCGGCAGCAAGTGTGTTTTGTTGAGCTTCATGGCGTGCGTAGTTTTTTCATGTCCTGCATCGGCGGCGCGCCGAACAGGCGCCGGTACTCGCGGCTGAATTGCGACTGGCTTTCGTAGCCGACCCTGTAGGCGGCGGTCGAGGCGTCGATATCGCCTTGCAGCAGCAGGTTGCGCGCCTGTTGCAGCCGCAGCTGCTTCTGGTACTGCATCGGCCCCATCGTGGTGACCGCCTTGAAGCGGTGGTGCAGCGACGAGACGCTCATATTGGTGGCCTGCGCCAGATCCTCGACCTTGACCGGCTCGGCGTAGTGCTGCTTGAGCCAGGCGATGGCCTTGCCGATGCCGCGATCCTGCTGATCGAGCACGATGTTCTGGTACAGCTGGCGGCCGTTGGCGCCGGTCAGCAGGCGGTAGATGATCTCGCGCTTCAGGCCCACCGCCAGGAACGCCGCCTCCGGCGCCGGGGCGTCGAGCAGGCGCACCAGCTTGTACAAGGCTTCCTGCAACGGCGCGTCGGAACGGCCGATGAAGGCGCCGCGCACCGGTTCAGGGGCTTCCATCGACAGTCGCGCCTCCAGCACCACGGCGGCGATTTCCTGCGGATCGAGTTCGAGGTTGAGCAACAGGTAGGGCTGGTCGGACGAGGCGACGACGACATGGCCGGCGGCCGGCAGATCCACCGACACCACCAGGTATTCGCCGGGTCCGTAGTCCAGCACCTCGGCCGCCAGGTGCAGCCGCTTGCTCCCTTGCAGGATCATGCAGCACGACGGCTTGAGCACGCCCCGCGTGACCGGCGTCGGCTGCGAGGCGTGCAGCAGCGACAGGAAGGGGATCGCCGTCGCCACCCTGCCGTCGCGCCGCACATGATGCTGCACGATGTCGATCATCTGATCGAGCGGCGAGGGCGTGGCGTCCCGTTTCATGATGGCTCTACTTCAACAGCGGCGCCAGATACTTGCCGGTGACGCTGGCCGGGTTCTTGGCCACATCCTCCGGCGTGCCGGCGGCGATGATCTTGCCGCCGCCCGCGCCGCCTTCCGGCCCCAGGTCCACGATCCAGTCGGCGGTCTTGATGACGTCCAGATTGTGCTCGATGATGACCAACGTGTTGCCCTGGTCGCGCAGGCGGTGGATCACCTTCAGCAGCAGGTCGATGTCGTGGAAGTGCAGGCCGGTGGTCGGCTCGTCCAGGATGTACAGCGTGCGGCCGGTGTCGCGCTTGGACAGCTCCAGCGACAGCTTGACGCGCTGCGCCTCGCCGCCCGACAGCGTGGTCGCGCTCTGGCCCAGCTTGATGTAGCCCAGGCCCACGTCCAGCAGCGTATGCAGCTTGCGTGCGATCAGCGGCACCGGCTTGAAGAACTCGTGCGCGTCTTCGACCGTCATGTCGAGGATCTCGGTGATGTTCTTGCCCTTGTAGTGGACTTCCAGCGTTTCGCGGTTGTAGCGCTTGCCGTGGCAGACGTCGCACGGCACGTAGACGTCCGGCAGGAAGTGCATCTCGACCTTGATCACGCCGTCGCCCTGGCACGCTTCGCAGCGGCCGCCCTTGACGTTGAACGAGAAGCGCCCGGCGCTGTAGCCGCGTTCCTTGGCGGTCGGCACGGTCGCGAACAGGTCGCGGATCGGCGTGAACAGGCCGGTGTAGGTGGCCGGATTCGAGCGCGGGGTGCGGCCGATCGGCGCCTGGTCGACCGCGATCACCTTGTCGAAGTGTTCCAGGCCGCTGATGGTATCGTGCGGCGATGGCTCGGTCTGCGAACCGTACAGGTGGCGCGACAGCGCCGGATACAGCGTGTCGTTGATCAGCGAGGACTTGCCGGAGCCGGAGACGCCGGTCACGCAGGTCATCAGGCCGACCGGCAGGTGCAGGTTGACCTTCTTCAGGTTGTTGCCGGTGGCGCCGGTGATGACCAGCTGCTTGTCCTCGTCGGCGACATGGCGCTTCTTCGGCACCGCGATCTTCAGCGTGCCTTTCAGGTACTGGGCCGTCAGCGAATTCTTGTTCTTCAGGATTTCCTGCAGCGTGCCCTGGGCGATGATGTCGCCGCCGTGCACGCCCGCGCCCTTGCCCATGTCGACGATGTAGTCGGCGGTGCGGATCGCGTCCTCGTCGTGCTCCACCACCAGCACGCTGTTGCCGATGTCGCGCAGGTGCTTCAGCGTTTCGATCAGGCGGTCGTTGTCGCGCTGGTGCAGGCCGATCGACGGCTCATCCAGCACGTACATCACGCCGGTCAGGCCGGAGCCGATCTGCGACGCCAGGCGGATGCGCTGCGCCTCGCCGCCCGACAGCGTGTCGGCGCTGCGGTCCAGCGACAGGTAATCGAGGCCGACGTTGTTGAGGAACTGCAGCCGCGAGATGATTTCCTTGACCACGCGGTCGGCGATCTCCTTCTTCGCGCCCTTCAGTTTCAGCTGCTCGAAGAACGACAGGGTATCGCGCAGCGGCTTCTCGGAGATCTCGTAGATCGCCTTCTCCTGCTTGCCGGTGCCGACCTTGACGTAGCGCGCCTCGATGCGCAGGCGAGCGCCTTCGCACGACGGGCACTTCTTCTCGTTGATGAACTTCGCCAGCTCCTCCTTGACCGCCATCGAATCGGTCTCGCGGTAGCGGCGCGACAGATTGGTGACCACGCCTTCGAAGGCGTGTTCCTTGACCACGGCGCGGCCGCGCTCATTGACGTAGGTGAACGGGATATTGGTCTTGCCCGAACCGTGCAGGATCACTTCCTGCGCGGTCTTCGGCAACTGCTCGTACGGCAGGTCGAGGTCGAACTCATAGTAGGCCGCGAGGTTCGACAGCATCTGGAAGTAGAACTGGTTGCGGCGGTCCCACCCCTTGACCGCGCCGGAGGCCAGCGACAGGTTGGGGAAGGCGACGATGCGCTTCGGATCGAAGAACTCGATGTGACCGAGGCCGTCGCATTCCGGGCAGGCGCCCATCGGGTTATTGAACGAGAACAGCCGCGGTTCCAGCTCCTGCAGCGAATAGCCGCACTCGTTGCAGGCGAACTTGCTGGAGTAGACGTGCTCCGCGCCGCCGTCCATTTCCAGCGCCACGGCGCGGCCGTCGGCCAGGCGCAGCGCGGTCTCGAAGCTTTCGGCCAGGCGCTGCTTGATGTCGGCGCTGACCTTGACGCGGTCGATCACCACGTCGATGGTGTGCTTCTCGGTTTTCTTCAGCTTCGGCAGGTCGTCGACCTCGTAGATCTTGGCGTCGTGGGTGCCGCTCTGGACGCGGAAGCGCACGAAGCCCTGCGCCTGCATCTGTTCGAACAGATCGGAGTGCTCGCCCTTGCGGTTGGCGACCACCGGGGCCAGGATCATCAGCTTGGTCTCGTCCGGCATGGCCAGCACCGCGTCGACCATCTGCGACACGGTCTGCGCGGCCAGCGCGTTGTCCGGGTGGTTGATGCAGTAGGGCGTGCCGACGCGCGCGTACAGCAGGCGCAGGTAATCGTGGATCTCGGTCACGGTGCCCACCGTGGAACGCGGATTGTGCGAGGTGGCTTTCTGCTCGATCGAGATGGCCGGCGACAGGCCTTCGATCAGGTCGACGTCGGGCTTTTCCATCAGCTGCAGGAACTGGCGGGCGTAGGCCGACAGCGATTCCACATAGCGGCGCTGGCCCTCGGCGTACAGCGTATCGAAAGCGAGCGACGATTTGCCGGAGCCGGACAGCCCGGTAATCACGATCAGCTTGTTGCGCGGCAGGTCGAGATTGATGTTTTTGAGATTGTGCGTGCGTGCGCCGCGGATGCGGATGTATTCCATTGATTTTGGCCTCTAGAGTCAACCCGTCACTATAGCCGGGTTTGATTACTTGCGCCGAGCTTGATCTGCATCGTGTTCGCGGCGCTTGACACTGTATATAATACCAGTATTCTCTTGCGTCGGTTCAACTCGGCGCAGAACGCGACAGGTGGGGACGACTACGGAATTTGCCAGTCCCGGCGGTGTATAATCGTCGTTTCGCATTGATCAACCGCCCGCCACGCGCGGCCGCCGTTACTCAGGAGTTTTATACATGGCATCAGTCAACAAAGTCATCATCGTCGGCAATCTGGGTCGCGATCCGGAAATTCGCTACATGCCCAGCGGTGACGCGATCGCCAACATCGCGGTGGCGACATCGTACAAATCGAAGGACCGCAACACCGGCGAGCAGAAAGAGCTGACCGAGTGGCACCGCATTTCGTTCTTCGGCCGCCTGGCGGAAATCGTCGGCCAGTACCTGAAGAAGGGTTCGTCGGTCTACGTCGAAGGCCGTCTGCAGACCCGCAAGTACACCGACAAGGACGGCGTAGAGAAGTACGCGACCGACATCATCGCCGAGCAGATGCAAATGCTGGGTGGCCGTCAAGGCATGGGTGAAGGCGGCGGCATGGACGACGGCGGCTACGATTCGGCGCCGCAACAGCAGCAACGCCCTGCGCCGGCCCCGCGCCCGCAGATGGCCGCACCGGCCCCGGCGCCACGCCCGGCCCCGCGCCCGGCGCCGAACTTCTCGGATATGGATGACGACATTCCGTTCTAAGGCGTCCGCGTCGTAGGGAAGGTACAAAACCCCGCAACTTTCCGAGTTGTGGGGTTTTTTCATTGGTGGTTTCCATAGAGTATCTATAGATCGCCGCGTCGGGATTACTTGACGCATGGAAACTATGACGCCAGACTGAGATGCTTCCCCGTATCGATGTCCGACCACCGCCATGACCCAGATTATTGCCAATTCCGATTTGATGTATCGCGTTCTGGTCGAAGGCGTGCTCGACTACGCGATTTACATGCTGACGCCGGACGGCGTCGTGGCCAACTGGAATCCCGGCGCGCAACGCGCCAAAGGTTACACGGCCGATGAGATCGTCGGCCAACATTATTCGCGCTTCTACACCGCCGATGCGATGGCGGCCGGCGTCCCCGAGCGCAACCTGGCGACCGCCCGCGAACAGGGCCGGTTCGAGGATGAAGGCCTGCGGCTGCGCAAGGACGGCACCACCTTCTGGGCCAGCGTCGTGATCGATGCGATCCACGGCCCGGATGGCGAGCTGGTCGGATTCGCCAAGATCACCCGCGACGTCACCGAGCGGCGCCGCCAGGAAAGCAAGCTGCTGGAGGCGAAGGAACTGGCGGAGCGCTACAGCCAGCAGATGGCGTCGCTGTCGCGTTTCCTCGATTCGGTCATTTCCAACATCCCGGCCAGCGTGCTGGCCCAGGATTGCGGCAGCAAACAGATCCTGCTCGCCAACCAGCAGGCGCAACAACTGTTCCATGGCGCGCCGATCGACATGGCGGGCCAGGCGCTGCGCGACTGCCTGCATCCCGGGGTGGCGGCGTATATCGACGCGCAATTCGCGCAGGGCCGGCTGGGGGCCGACATGGCGCCGCAGGAGAGCGAGGCGGTGACGGCGCTCGGGCCGCGCATGCTGCGCAGCCGGACGGTGCGCGGCAGCCGCCCGGATGGCGAGGGCGACTACATGTTGCTGATCAGCGAAGACGTGACCGAGCAACTGGCCGCCTACGCGCAGATCCATCACATGGCCCAGCACGACGGCCTGACCAACCTGCCCAACCGGGCGTTCTTCCACCAGCGGCTGGAAGCGGCCTTGAAAGCCGACGGCGCCAGCCGCAGCATGACGGCCATCCTCTGTCTCGACCTCGACAACTTCAAGAACGTCAACGATGCGCTGGGCCACGCCTACGGCGACAAGCTGTTGCTGGAACTGGCCAAGCGCCTGCAAAAACACTTGCGCGGACACGACACGCTGGCGCGTCTGGGCGGCGACGAATTCGCCGTGGTGTCGCCGGGGCTGCGCAGCCTGGACGAGGCGAAGCGGCTGGCCGAGCGCCTGATCGATGCGGTGGCGCCGGCGTTTGTCATCGACGAGCACAGTTTCACGGTGGGGTTGAGCATCGGCATCGCCTCGTCCAACGCCGGCAGCACGGCGGAGGAATTGCTGCGCTTCGGCGACATGGCGCTGTACGAAGCCAAGCGCAATGGGCGCAATCGGCATGAGGTGTTCCGGCCCGAGCTGGAGGAGGCGGCGCGCGTCCGCCGCCAGACCGAAGCCGACTTGCGTTGCGCGCTGCATCTGGGCCAGATCGAGATGCACTACCAGCCCATCGTCGACAAGCAGGGCCGGCGCATTTCCGGCTACGAGGCGCTGATGCGCTGGAACCATCCCGCCCGCGGCCAGGTGTCGCCGCTCGACTTCATTCCGCTGGCCGAGGAGACCGGCTTGATCCATGAACTGGGCGAGCGCGCGCTGAATCTGGCCTGCCAGCAGGCGATGACCTGGGTCGACGGCGAATCGGTGGCGGTGAATCTGTCGCCGGTGCAGTTCAACCATCCCGGCCTGGTCGACATCGTCGCGCTGGCGCTGGCCGATTCGGGCCTGCCGCCGGGGTGTCTGGAGCTGGAAATCACCGAGTCGGTGCTGCTGGAAAACAGCAGCGACAACGTCAAGACGCTGCGCGCGCTCAAGGCACTGGGGGTGGGCATCTCGCTGGACGATTTCGGCACCGGGTATTCCTCGCTCAGCTATCTGCGCTCCTTCCCGTTCGACCGCATCAAGATCGACCGGTCCTTCGTCCGCGACCTGGGCGAGAGCCGGGAGGCGCTGGCCATCGTGCGGGCGATCACCGGCTTGAGCAACAGCCTGCTGATCAAGACCACCGCCGAAGGCGTCGAGACGCAAGAACAGCTGGCGCGGCTTCAGGCCGAGGGCTGCACGCACTTCCAGGGCTTCCTGTTCGGCCGGCCGGAGCCGGCGCAGCAGCGCCTGCGCCGGGTCGTCGCCGTCGTCGAGCGCGACGCCACGCCGATCGCGGGCTGAGCGCGCGCTTATTTCTGTTTGTCCGGGCGCGCCAGGATGGCGTTGATGGTTTTGAGTTCCCGCTCGCCGGCCTTGTTCAGCAGGCTCTGGTGGGCGCGCCCCAGTTCGGCGTAGTGGGCGATCTCCGGCGTGACCGCGCCGCGCCGCGCCAGGCCGTAGGCGGCCAGCGCGGTCAGCACGCACATCGTCAGCGTGAAGGCGATGTAGCCGCCCAGCCACAGGCCGGTCCTGCCCATGCTGCGGTTCAGCGCGCGGCGCACCTGGTCGGCTTCGGCGCTCAGCGCGGCGACGGTGTGGGTCAGTTCATCGACCGCGGCGGCGGCCGCCTGCGCCGCCGCGCGGCCGGCTTCCTGGCCCACCGCGCCGGCGATGCTGCCGGCCCGGGCTTCGATCCGCGCCGCTTCGGCGATCTTGGCGTCGATCTGGGTCAGGCTGGTGTTGGCCAGCCGCAGCAGCTTGTCGCAGCCGGCGACCTGGCGCGAGAAATTGCCGACGTCCTGGTGGAAGCGTTCGACCTCGGTCTTGTGGGCGTCGAGCTTGTCGTGCAGCGTGTCGAACAGTTCACTTTGGGCGCTGCGGTCGTGGTCGGTCATCGTAGTCGGCACAGGCGAATGGACGGAACCCTATTGTAAAGTGCGCCGTCCCGCTGTGGATACTGGGCGGCATGTTTTTACCGTCACCGCGCCGGCGCGCATGCCCATCGGCGCGAATGGTGGACTGTGTCTTGTCGGATGCGACGCAAAAGCAAAAAGCTGAGAAGCGCGGGCATGCCAACCGGCGTCGGGCGCGGTCATACTGGCAGCCATGGCTTTACTCATCGAGGAGAACGTTATGGTCACCATCTACACCAGCCCCAGCTGCGCCTACTGCGCGATGGCGAAACGCTTGCTGGCGCAAAAGGGCGTCGTCGCCACTGAAATCGATATCGCCGCCGACGCCGGCGGCATGGCGGACATGATGCGCCGCAGCGGCCGCCGCACGGTGCCGCAGGTATTCATCGGCGAGCGCCACGTCGGCGGCTACGACGACCTGGCGCGGCTCGAGCGCGAAGGCGGACTGGACGCGGCGCTGGCGGCCTGAGCCTCGGCGCCTCCAGCCCCGGCGCCTCAGCGCGCCGGCGCCACCGGCAGCGCGCGCTCGACGTTGACCCGCGCCAGCGCGAACGCCTGCCGCAACACCTTCATGTCGCCGATGTGGTTGGACAGCAGCAGCACCAGCTGCGCGTCCAGCATCTTGCTTTGCTGGGCGTCGAGGTGTTGGTGCGACTCGTCCAGCATCTCGTAAAAGGTCTCGTAGTCGTCAAGATTCTGATGCAGTTTCATAGATCCCCCTGTTTGCGTGAAACATAAAATGGGTGCCCGCTGCGCGCGCCGGCGGCCGGTGGCGTTCGCGGTAGCGCATCGGCGTGGTGTCGAGCTGGCGCGTGAAAATCATCCGCATCTGCGTCGCGCTGTGGAAGCCGCTGCGATAGGCGACCGTCTTCATCGGCAGGTCGGTCTCCTCCAGCAGCTTGCGGGAAAAATCGATGCGCACCTGGTCGACGAACACCGACGGCGTCACCCGCGCGTGCTTGGCGAAGGCGCGCGAAAACGTGCGCCGGCTGACCCCGACCGCGTCGGCGATCTGTTCGATGCTGAGCGCGTCGCTGATGTGGTCGGTAACGTACTTGAACACCTTGCTCACCAGCGATTCCTCCTGCGGCACCACGGCCAGATACGGGCTGTATTGCGACTGCCCGCCGTCGCGCCGCATCGGCACGATCAGGCGCTTGGCGACCTTCACCGCCAGTTCCTGGCCCCAGTCCTCGGCCACCAGCGCCAGGCACAGGTCGATGCCCGAGCTGACGCCGCCGCTGGTGAACAGCTCGCCGTCGCGGACGAAGATCTTGTCCGGCCGCACCCTGGCGGCGGGGAATTGCGCGGCCAGCCGTTCGGCGTGGTCCCAGTGCGTGGTGACCTCGCGGCCTTCCAGCAGTCCGGCGTGCCCCAGCAGGAACACGCCGTTGCAGACCGCGCCGAAGCGGGCCGCGCCTTGCGCCTGCCGGCGCAACCATCCGATGAGCGCCGGCGCCGGCGTGTACTCGGCGAAGCGGGGGCCGCCGGCCACCAGCAGCAGGTCGCTGGCCGCGTCCGCGTGCAGGTAGTCGGCATGCACCTGGAACGCCATGCCGCTGGAGGTGGTGACCGCGCCCGGATGCGCGCCGACCAGGGTCACGTCGTAGCGATCCTTTTCGGCGAGGAATTGATTCGCTTCGGCGAACACATCCATCGGGCCCGCCACGTCCAGCGCCTGGACCCCATCCAGCACAAGCAAAGTCAGCTTCATCGGATTTCTCCCTGGCGAGGATTAGCGGTAGGTCGGGTCCGCCGCGACGTAGACCGTCACGCCGTCCGCGTGCAGTTCCTTGGGCAGGATGGCGGCCAGCGGCAGCGCGCCTTCCTGCTGGTACATCTGGAAGTTCCAGGTGAACGCCTGGCCTTCGACGTTGAAGGTGACGGTCTGGCCGTTGACGACGTTGACGTACTTCATGCCCGGCTTGACCTCGACCACTTGCTGGGCGGCGCTGGCCGGCGCGCTGGCGCCGTAGATTTTCGGGTTGAGCGCGGCGGCGTCGGCGTTCAGGGCGAAGCCGGAGGCGGCGACGGCGAGGGCGATAAGTGCTTGGGTGGCTTTCATGTTGATGCTCCTTGAGAGTGGTGGGATACTGCGTTTATCCTTGCCGGCGCGGAGTGCCCAGCAGATGGATTCCTGAGGCGATGACGCCGAGGGCGACACCGAAAGCGGCGATACCGGTCCAGCCGAAGCGCGTCATCAGCCAGCCGCTGATGGCCACGCCCACGGCGCCGCCGGAAAAAGTCGCCGTCATATAGAGGCTGTTGATGCGGCCCTGCGCGGCCGGATCGACGGCGAAGGCGCGGGTTTGGTTGGCGACCAGGCCGGCCTGGACGCCGATGTCGAGCACGATCACGCCGAGCACCAGCAAGACCAGCGAGGACTCGGCGCCCGCCAGCAGCAGGTAGGCCAGCGTGACGATGCCGATGCTGGCGCCGATCACGGTGCGGAAGCCGAGGCGGTCGGTGGCGCGGCCGCCGGCCGAGGCGGCCAGCGCGCCGGCGGCGCCGATCAGGCCGAAGCCGCCGGCCCAGGCGCTGCTCAGGTGCCAAGGGCCGTCGGCCAGCAGCGCGGCCAGGTTGACCCAGAAGGCGTTGAAGCAGGCCCACAGCAGCGCCTGGATCATCATCGATTGCTGGATCGGCTGATGGTCGCGGGCCAGCGGCCACAGCGAGGCCAGCAGCTTGGGATACGAGAGTTTGCTGGTCGGCACGCCGCGCGGCAGCAGTGTGGCGGCGGCGATGAACACCGGAATCATGAATGCGGCTTCGAGCGCGTACACCGCGCGCCAGCCGTAGGCGGCGCCGACCACGCCGCTGACGGTGCGGCCCAGCAGGATGCCGACCATGATGCCGCTGACCACCGCGCCGACGTTGCGGCCGCGCTCGGCCGGCGCCGACATCACGGCGGCGAACGGCACCAGTTGCTGCGGCACGCAGCTGACGATGCCGAGGCCGAACGAGACCGCGATCAGCGGCCAGATGCCGGGCGCGGCGCCGGCGCCGGCGGCGAACACGAAGGCCAGCGCGATCTGCGTCAGCACCAGCTTGCGGCGGTCGAAGCGGTCGCCCAGCGGCAGCAGCAGCGCCAGCCCGGTGGCGAAGCCGAGCAGCGCGGCGCCGGCCACCAGGTCGACGGTGGTGACGCCGACCTGCAAATCCGTCGCGATCAGCGGCAAAATCGGCTGGGTGCAGTAGATGTTGGTGATCACGGCGCCGGCGATGACCGCCATCATCAGGATCTTGCCGCGCGAGGCCAGCGGCTGGGTGTCGATCGCTGCGGCGGTGGTGGGTAGGCTGCTCACGGCGCGCTCCTTGGGTTGGTGGGAAAGCTCATGGACCAAGTGTAGGAGCTTGCACCTGCAAAGAGAATCCCTTAAGATCGAGAATCATTCTCCCAATTATTGAGATAGTTTATGGACCGTCTGGAATCCATGTCCATTCTGCTGGCGGTGGTCGACGCCGGCAGCCTGTCGGCGGCGGCGCGGCGGCTGGCCATGCCGCTGCCGACCGTCAGCCGCAAGGTGGCGGAGCTGGAGGCGCATCTGAACACGCGGCTGTTGCATCGCACCACGCGGCAGCTGTCGCTGACCGAGGCGGGGGCGTCCTACGTCGCCAGTTGCCGCCGCATCCTGGAGGAGATCGGCGAGGCCGAGCGCATCGTCACCGGCGAGTACGCCACGCCCAAGGGCGAGCTGGTGGTCACCGCGCCGGTCTTGTTCGGCCGGCTGCACATCCTGCCGGTGGTGGCGGAATTTCTCGCGGCGTATCCGCAGATCGACGTCCGGCTGGTGTTCACCGACCGGGTGGTGCATCTGATGGACGAGCAGATCGATGTTGCGGTGCGCATCGGCGAGCTGCCCGACAGCAGCATGATGGCGACCGGCGTCGGCGCGGTGCGGCGGGTGGTGTGCGGCAGCCCGGCGTACCTGGCCGCGCATGGCGTGCCGGCCAGGCCGCAGGATCTGGCGGCGCACGATTGCATCAGTTTCGAGGTGCTGGAATCCAAGCGCGCCTGGGTGTTCGGCAGCGGCAAGGCGGAGCTGTCGGTGCCGGTGCGGTCGCGGGTGGCGGTGAACATGTCGGAGGCCGCCATCGCCGCCGCGATCCTCGGCGTCGGGCTGGTGCGGGTGCTGTCCTATCAGGTGGCCGACGCGGTGCGGGAGCGCAAGCTCGGCGTGGTGCTGGAGGCGTTCGAGTCGGCGCCGTTGCCGGTCAGCCTGGTGCACAAGGGCCAGGCGCCGCTGCCGCTGAAATTGCGCGCCTTCCTCGACTTCGTCGCGCCGCGTTTGCGCCAGCGCACCGCGCAGGCGCTCACCACCCTCACAGCGAGCGTTTGAGCGCCGCATAGGCTTCGACCAGCCGCTCCAGCGGGAAGCCGCGATTGAGTCCGCTGGGATTGGGCAGGATCCATACCCGCGCGCCGCCCAGGCGCTCGGCCTGCTCGCCCCATTCCACCTGCCGCTTGCCGGTGATCCCCTGATACGCCGCCTTGCCCAGGAAGGCGATGCACCGCGGCCGATACCACTCCAGCTTGTCCAGCAACGCCGACGCCGCGCGGGCGAACTCCTCGCCGAGGATTTCATCCGCGCCGCGCGTCGGCCGGGCCACGGCCACCGTCAGCCCCAAACCGTAGCCGAGCACGCTGCGGTCGTCGCGCGGCGCGATCAGCTGCGGCGTGAAGCCGGCCAGATGCAGCACCGGCCAGAAGCGGTTGCCCCGGCCGAGAAAATGGTGCCCCGCCGCCGCCGCGTCGACGCCGGGATTGATGCCGCAAAACACGACCTGCAAGCCGTGATCGAGGATGTCGGGTAACGATTCTTGCTGCACGATTTCCGCCCTATGCGTGTGGCCAAAGCCGCAAGTATGTCAAGCCGCACAACGCTATTCAAGGCATTGGCCCAAAACCGCTGCCGATTGGCCGCCAGCTGCTGCTGCCGGCGATTCTATTTACTAATGTACTAAATCATACTGAGTCATCGATGCGGCAACGCCGCAAATCATCAGGAGGAAGTATGAGCACAACACCGATATTCCGTCGCGCCGCCCTGGCGGCCGCAGTGGCCCTGGCCGCCGGCTGCGCCAGTGACGCCGGGCTCAAGCCGCAAGCCCGCATGCGCGACGCGGACCAGTTGCAAGCCACCGCGACCCTGGCGCGCGCGCAGGTCTCGCCGGCCGCCTGGCCGGCGCGCGACTGGTGGCGCCGCTACAGCGATCCGCAACTCGACCGGCTGGTCGACGAGGCGCTGGCCGCCAGCCCGAGCATGCGCATCGCCGAGGCGCGGGTGCGTCAGGCGGCCGCCGCCGCCGGCATCGCCGGCGCCGCCTTGTCGCCGCAGGTGACCGGCGCGGCGCGCAGCAACCGCGTCGCCTACAGCGAGAACAGCAACGTGCCCAAGCCGCTGGCCGGTTCGTGGAAGTGGAGCAACGAGGCCAGCCTGAACTTCTCGCACGAGTTGGATTTCTGGGGCAAGAATCAGGCGACGCTGGATGCGGCGATGGGACGCGAAAAAGCGGCCGAAGTCGAGGTGGAAGCGGCGCGGCTGGTGCTGACGGTGGGCATCACCCAGACCTATCTGCGGCTGTCGCAGCTGTACGCGCAGCGCGACTTGGGCGAGGACGTGCTGCGCCAGCGCCGGCAAGTGCTGGAGCTGACCGAGCGGCGCGTGGCGGCCAGCATCGATTCGCAGGCCGATCTGAAACAGGCGCAGCTGGCGATCCCGCTGGCGCGCACCGAGCTCGCCACCGCCGACGAGGCGATCGCGCTGGTGCGGGCGCAACTGGCGGCGCTGCTGGGCGCCGGCCCGGATCGCGGCGCGGCCATCGAGCGGCCGCAGTTGAAGCTGGCGCGTCCCGCCGCCGTGCCGGCGATGCTGCCGAGCGTGCTGCTGGCGCGCCGTCCGGACGTGGTGGCGCAGCGCTGGCGCGTCGAGTCGCTGGGCCGCGATATCGATGCGGCCAAGGCGCAGTTCTATCCTAGCATCAACCTCAACGGCTTGATCGGCCTGCAAAGCCTGGGCTTCAGCCATCTGCTGCAAGGCGGCAGCATGATCGCCGGGGCCGGCGCCGGCCTGAGCCTGCCGATCTTCGACGGCGGCCGGCTGCGCGGCAACCTGGCCTTGCGCAACGCCGACTATGACGTCGCGGTCGAGGCCTACAACCAGACGCTGATCGAAGCGCTGCGCGATGTGGTGAGCCAGCTGGTGTCGATCGAATGGCTGGGCGAGCGCGGCACCTTGCAGGCGCAGGCGCTGGAGACGGCGCAGCAGGCCTACGACTTGTCGCTGCGGCGCTACCGCTCCGGCGTCGGCAACTATCTGCAGGTGCTGGCGTCGCAGATCCAGGTGCTGCAACAGCAGCGCGCGCAAATCGATCTCGACACGCGCGCCTTCGATCTCGACATGCAATTGGCGCGCGCGCTCGGCGGCGGCTATTCCACTCCTTCTTCGCGGTGATCATCATGACTCAAACCAACAACAAAACCTTTTACGCACGCAACGCCTTGCTCGCGGCGCTGGTGGTCGGCGCGGCAGGTGCCGCCTGGATCATGCTGGCGCCCGACGGTCAACAAGCCACCGAGGACGCCTATGTCGACGGCAACGTGGTGCAGCTGACGCCCCAAGTGTCCGGTAGCGTGACGGAGGTCGGCGCCGACAACACCGAGTTCGTGCGCGCCGGTCAGGTGCTGGTGCAGCTGAATCCGGTGGACGCGCGGCTGGCGCTGGCGCGCGCCGAGGCGCAGTTGTCGAAGGCGGTGCGGCAGGTGCGGGCGCAGTTCGCCAACGCCGGCCAGTTCCGCGCCAACGTCGCGCTGCGCGCGGCCGATCTGGCGCGCGCCGAGGCCGATCTGGCCCGGCGCCGCGGCCTGGCCGACAGCGGGGCGATTTCCGGCGAGGACATCCATCACGCCGAGGACGCGGTCAAGACCGCGCGCGCGGCGCTCGACGTAGCCGGGCAGCAGTTGGCCGGCGCCGGCGCGCTGGTCGACCAGACCGGCGTCGGCAGCCATCCCGAGGTGCTTGCCGCCGTGGCGCAGCTGCGCGAGGCGTATATCGCTTCGGCGCGCACCACCTTGCGGGCGCCGGTGTCGGGGCTGGTCGCCAAGCGCAATGTGCAGCTTGGGCAGCGCGTCAACGCCGGCACGGCGCTGATGGCGATCGTGCCGCCGGAGCAGATGTGGGTCAACGCCAACTTCAAGGAGTCGCAGTTGCGCGAGATCCGCATCGGCCAGCCGGTGGTGCTGTCGGCCGATGTCTACGGCAAGGCGGTGCGCTACAGCGGCCGCGTGATCGGGCAGGACGCCGGCACCGGCAGCGCCTTCGCCCTGCTGCCGGCGCAGAACGCCACCGGCAACTGGATCAAGGTGGTGCAACGGGTGCCGATCCGCATCGCGCTCGATCCGGCGCAGCTGGCGGCGCATCCGCTCAAGCTGGGCTTGTCGATGCACGTCGCGGTGGACATCGCCGACCGCAGCGGCGCGGTGGCGATGCGGACCGTCTCCACCCGGCCGGCCTACGCCACCGACGTCTTCGATCGCGAGCTCGACCAGGCCGACCAGCTGGCCGAACGCATCGTCGCCGCCAACAGCGGCATAGCCATCCCTGCCGGCGGTGGCGGCGGTGCGGGGCGCGAAGGCGCCAGCGTTGGCGGCCATGACCGCGCTGCTGCGAGGAATAACTAACATGAGCGCGCCCAAACATCCGCATGAAACCGGCCTGCTGATCTGCATCTTCCTGCTGAACGCCATCGAGTTCCTGCAAGGCGGCATGATCACCTTCGCCTCCGGCCCGATCCTCGGCGAGATCGGCGCCTCGCCCGAGGAATTCACCTTCGCCACGGCGGTGTACGCGGTGGTGGCGATCGCGGCGATCTCCAAGCAGCGCTGGATCATCGAGCGCATCGGCTGGCGCGGCTTCGTGCAGGCGTCGGTGGTGGTATTCGTCATCGGCGCGGCGCTGTGCGCCAGCAGCGACTCCTTCCCGCAATACCTGGGCGGCCGCGTCGTGATGGGCCTCGGCGGCGGCCCCTTCCTGACCAGCGCGCGCCTGATCGTGCAACTGATCCCGCCAAGCCCGCGACGTTTTCGCGGCATCCTCGCCTTCGCCGGCGGGCTCGCCATCGGCAACGGCTCGGCGCCCTTGCTGGCCTCGCTCGCGGTGTCGCACGGCGACTGGTCGGGGATCTTCGTGCTGCTGGCGGCGATGGCGATCCTGGCCGCCGTCGTCGCCAGCTTCACGCTGCCGAACCAGCTGGTGCCGGCGGAAAAGCGCAGCCAGGCGCATCCGCTGATGACGCTGGTCATGATGGGCGGCGCCTTCCTGATCCTGTACGCGCTGCTGCGCGCCTCCTACGATTTCTATGCGGACGCGATGCCGCTGGTGCTGGCGGTGCTGGTCGGCGCCGGCGCGCTGCTGTATTTCGCGATGCATCAGCACGGCCATGAGCGGCCGCTGCTGGTGATGAAGCGCTTGATGATTCCGCGCTACCTGACCGGCATGGCGGTGTTCACGCTGGGCTACATGGTGCTGGGCGCGAACAACTACATGCTGCCGGTGCTGATGCAGGGCGGCCTCGGCTTCCCGTGGGAGGTGATCGGTCAGGTGCAGACCGCCGGCCTGATCGTCGCCGCGCCGACCTTCGCCGTCATGGCGATGATCTTGAAGAAGAACCAGTCGGCAAAGAAGTTCTACGTCACCGGCTTTACTTTCCTGACCTTGTCGGGACTGGTGCTGATGCGCTTGAATCCCGAAGCCGGCTTGTGGAGCGACGTCTGGCCGGGGATCGCGATCTACGGCGCTTTCATCACGCCGGTGATGGTGACCACGGCTTTGCATTCGTTCATGGATTTGCAGGGTGATGAGGTGGCGTTCGCCAACGGGCAGCAGCTGAAGAATATGCTGTCGCAGTTCGGCGTCTCGCTGGGCATCGCCGGGGCGGCGCTAGGCTTGCAGTGGCGCAGCAGCGAGCATCTTTCGGTGCTGTTGCAACGCTTCAACGGCGACGACGCGGCGTTCAGCCATGCGGCGGGGCAGTTGGGCGAGCAGTTCGCGTCCAGCCACGGCGCGCAGGCGCCGATGGCGGCGATCGCCAGCCTGGCGCAACAGCTGAACCAACAGGCGGTGCTGCTGTCCAGCCTGGACTACTTCGGTTTCCTGGTGGCGCTCGGCGTGGCCGGCGCGCTGCTGATGATGGCGCAGCGGGTTTTGAAATAAAAAGGCTGTGCATTCCCCATCCGCGTCCCCGACGATTTGCTGGTTGAAATGGGGAAGTTTACCGGTCTTCATTGGAATGACTCGTTCGGGATGGAGCCGTATGTCTGCGAAGCGCTCCGCAACTATATGAAGCCGGCGCCCCCGCCACAGAAGCAGGCGGCGGTGGCGCCGTCCGAGTCCGGCTACCAATGGAAGGAGGTGTTTCTGCCCGAAGGCACCAGGCTGCGCGCCAGCTTCGACCATCGGCAGTATTTCGCCGTGGAGGGAGCGGCGATCAAATATGGCGAGCATGCCATCTCGCCGTCGTGCTTTGCCAATCTGTTCGGCAGCGGCAACCGCAATGCTTGGAAGGCCGTGTGGCTACGTCTGCCCGGAAGCGATGCGTGGTTGCTGGCCGATGTGTGCCGGGCGGCGCGCAAGGCCGCGATAGCGCGGCTGATGGAAGGAGCGGCGGACCGGCGCGGCCAGCCGCCACGACCCCAGGCAAGCGCCGGAGGCGCCAATGATGGCACGCGCGTCCGGGCCGAACGGCCGCCTGCGCCGCCCCAACCCGGGCCGCGCGCAACGGGTGCGGCGACCGAAAACGGCGCCCAGCGCAACAAAGGCTCTGGACGCAGCGCCCGCCACAAGCGCCGTGCGGCGAAGCGCAAAAGCGATGCCTTTCACTCGCCGGAAAGATGACTGATCCAGCGCGCGGTGGCGAATCCGCCGAAGGGTAGCAACGGACTGAACACCAGCCGCAGGATTTGCGCGCCGCGCCACATCTTCAGGGTCGTCATCGCCAACACCACCCACATGTACAGCAGCCACAGCACGCCGTGCAGTGCGCCGATCGTGGTCACTGCGCCGCCGTAGCCGGCGAAGTACTTCACCGGTAAGGCGACGCCAAGCAGCGCGACGAAGCTCGCCGCCTGCGCCGCCGACAGCACGGCCAGCAGTTTGAGATATCTTGGATCGCGTTCCATGCTGGTTCGCCTTGTCAGAAAAGATCCGGCATGCCGTGTTCGTACGCCACGGGTGCGCTGCGCGGCGTGATGTAGTCGCCGGTGACCATGCCGCTGTAGGTCTGGCCCGGACCGACCATCGGATAGACGTCCGCCGCCTCATCGATCATCACCTCCAGAAACGCCGGCCCATCGAACGCGACGAACTTGCGCAACATCGCCTCCAGTTCGGCCGGCCGTTCGACCCGCCGTGCGAACTCGAAGCCATCGGCCTTGGCCGCCAGCACGAAGTCCTTGCGGTGCAAGGACTTGTCGCTGACGCACATGCGGTCATTGAAGAACAAGCGCTGCCACTGGCGGATCATGCCGTCGCCACGATTATTCATCACCAGCACCTTGACCGGCACGCCGTAAGTGGTCGCGGTCTCCAGATCGCCGATGTTCATGCGGATGCTGCCGTCGCCATCGATATCGATGACCAGCTTGTCCGGGCAAGCCAGCTGCGCGCCGATCGCCGCCGGCAGGCCGAAGCCCATGGTGCCCATGCTGCCCGACGTCAGCAGGCTGCGCGGATGGCGGAACCTGAAATACTGCGCCACCCACATCTGATGCTGGCCGACGCCGGTGGTGATGATGGCGTCGCCGCCGGTGACCAGACTGAGTTTCTCAACCAGATCCTGCGGCTGGATGGCCGCGCCGGCGCGGTTGAAGTTCATCGCGTGCACCCGCTTCAATTGCGCGATCTCCGCCAGCCAGCCTTCGCTGTCGTAAGCCTGCGGCCCGAACGCCATCAAGCGCCGCAAGGCGCTGGCCGCATCGCTGACCAGCGTCCAATCGGCCTTCTTGACCTTGCCGATTTCCACCGCGTCGATATCGATGTGCGCGACATAGCGCGCCTTCGGCGCAAACGCCTGCGGCTTGGCCGCGACCCGGTCATCGAAGCGCGCGCCGACGGCGATCAGCAAATCGCAGTCCTCGACCGCATAGTTGGCGTACGCCGTGCCGTGCATGCCGAGCATGCCCAACGCCAGCGGATGACCGGCCGGCATCGCGGTCAAGCCCATCAAGGTCATCACCACCGGAATCCGATAAGTCTCGGCGAACGCCAGCAGCTCGGCGCTGGCGCGGCCCGACACCACGCCGCCGCCGACATACAACAACGGCCGCTTGCTGGCGCCGAGCCGCTCGAAGAACTTCCTGCGCTTGGCGTCGCTCATCGCCGATCCTTCGGCAATGGCGCGCAACCGCTCCGAGTAGCCACGGAACTGCAGGCTGCCGCTGCCCTGGTAGCGGCCGACCCAGTTCTGGATGTCCTTGGGGATGTCGACCACCACCGGACCGGGGCGGCCAGTGCGCGCGATTTCGAACGCCGCGCGCAGCGTGGCTTCGAGCTTCTCCGGATCGGTGATCAGGAACACCTGCTTGGCGCAGGCCGACATGATGTTGAACACCGGCGCCTCCTGGAAGGCGTCGGTGCCGACCGAGGCGCGCGGCACCTGGCCGCAGATCAGCACCACCGGCACCGAATCGCCGCTGCAATCGGCGATCGGCGTGACCGCGTTGGTGGCGCCCGGCCCCGAGGTGACCATGAACACGCCGACCTTGCCGCTGGCGCGGGCGTAGCCGGCGGCCATGAAGCCGGCCGCCTGTTCGTTGGCCGGCACGATCAGCTTGATCTGCCGTTGCGGCGTGTCGCGCTGGCTCTCATTGAAGCGGAACACCGCGTCATAGGTCGGCAGGATCGCGCCGCCGCTGTAGCCGAACACGGTGTCGACGCCTTCGTCGGCGAGCACGCGCAGGATGATGTCGGCGCCGGACATCGTCGGCCCCGCGTCGGCGCGCGGGTGGGACTGGTTGCTGGTCATATCGGATTCCTCTGTTGGGGAGCGGGACCGATTCAGTATCTGTGCGCGGCGGCGGGAAGGGAACCGTCGCCTGCTTCGCATCGGGGACAATCGGCATCGATTTCGGGACATGGCCGGACGGTGCCCTGAAAAAATCCTTGACGCCGGCGGCCGGGGTTTGTAGTATTAGTGCATCTACCGATAGATAGACAAACTCACCGAACCAAGGACCCATCATGAAATTCGCATCCACCGTACGCAGCCTGGCCTTCGCGGCCGCCGCCGGCTGGCTGGCGTTGTCGGCCCCGGCGCAAGCCGTCGCCGCCCCGCAAGCCTCGATCACCCACCAGACCGCGCCGACGCAATACGTCGACGCCGCCGGCGTCAAGCTGGCCTACCGCCGCTTCGGCAAGCCGGGCGGCGTGCCGCTGGTGATGTTCCAGCACTTCGTCGGCAATATGGACAGCTGGGATCCGAAGATCACCGACGGCTTCGCCCGCGAGCGCGAGGTGATCCTGTTCGACAACGCCGGCGTCGCCGCATCGCAGGGCGAGGTGCCGGCCACGGTCGAAGGCATGGCCGGCCACGCCATCGCGCTGATCGACGCGCTCAACGTCAAGCAGGCCGACCTGCTCGGCTTCTCGCTGGGCAGCCTGGTGGCGCAGCAGGTGGCGTTGCAGCGGCCGGACCTGGCGCGCCGCGTCATCCTCGTCGGCAGCGGCCCGCGCGGCGGCGAAGGCATGGCCTCGCTGACGCCGGAGTTCCTCGACATGCTAAAGAAGCCGCACGATCCGGCCGACGAGTTGTTGCTGGACGTGTTCTTCACCCCGTCCGCCGCCAGCCAGCAGGCCGGCCGCGCCTTCCTGAGCCGCCTGCGCGCGCGCCAGACGCAGCGCGATCCGGACGTCAACGACAAGGTCGCGCCGGCGCAGATCGCCGCCTTCGCCGCCTGGGGCGCACCGCGCGCCGACGCCGCCGCCTATCTGAAGCAGATCCGCCAGCCGGTGCTGGTGATCAGCGGCAGCCGCGACCTGGTGCACTACACGGTCAACTCGTTCACCTTGCAGCAGAACCTGCCGAACGCGCAGCTGATCATCTACCCGGATTCCAACCACGGCGCGATCTACCAGTACCCGGACCTGTTCCTGGCCCAGGCGCGCCTGTTCCTCAACCAACCGTAAGCGCGCCCCGCCTTGGTTGCCTCAGCCGCCGATGGTCAGCGACAAGCCGGTGGCGCTGTAGACCGGCGTGACATTGGCATAACCATCCACCGTGATGGTGACGAACTTGCCTTTCAGGCTGCCGGCGCTGAGCACGACGATGCTGTCGCCCGCCTTCGGCTTGTAGCCGTTGGCGAACTTGACCCGCAGCGTGCCGCCGGCGATGGTCGCGGCGCCGGCCACCGTCATGCTGCCCTGACCGCCGGCGGCGCCGATGTCCAGCTCCAGCGTGGTGGCGCCGCTCAGCTGCGTGTACTTGCCCGCCACCTTCAGCGGCGCCGGCGCATTGGCGATCAAGGTACCGCCGCTGACGTAAACATCGCCCGCGCCGAACGCGGTGGCCGAATCGCCCTGCAGCACGCCGGCGCTCAATTCGGTGCCGCCGCTCCAGCTGTTGGCGCCGGCCAGCCTCAAGGTGCCGCTGCCCTGCTTGACCAGCTTGCCGCTACCGACGATGTCGTTGCGCCAGCGGTCCAGCGCATGGAAACCGCCCTTGGCCGCATCCATCACCAGCACCACGTTGCCGTTGAAAGCACCGTAACCGTCGGCCGCCGCGAACAGGTTGAGCCGGCCCCAGCCCTCCGCATCGTCCATCACCGGATAACCGGACGGCAGCGCGGTGGTCTTCAGCACCACCCGGCGCTGCGCATCGCTGAGGTAGGGCTGCCGCGTCTCCAGCAACACCTCGGCGCCCTTCGGCACCACGGCGGCGGCGCCGACCGCCCCGATCGGCGCGAAGCCGTAGGTGCTGCGGCGCAGGTAGTTGGCCTTGTTGACCGCATAGTCGGCGAAGCGGTCGTTGGCCGGCGTGCCCGATTGCGCATAGGCGGCGAAGCTGTCGGCGTTGGTGCCGGTGGCCGCCATCAGCGTCGCATGCGCCTGCGTCACGGCGGCGGCCTTCTTGGCGGCGTTCGCGGCGTCGGCCAGGTTGGCGGCGGCGCTGGCCTGGCCGAGGATGCGACCGCTCAGCACATCGAGCGGCGAGTGCATGCCGGCCAGGATGCGCGATTCGCCCAGCTCCAGGCCGCGCGCCAGCAGTTCCTGGTAGCGCTCCGGCAGCGCGTACGCCATCGCCACCGCATCGCGCGTCGCCTCGGCCGAGTGGCCGCTGGTGAAGCCGCCGTCGGTGGCCGGAGTGGTGCTCTTGGCCGGCACCAAGGTCGGCAGCAGCTGCACCGCCGCGCTCCAGCGGTACGGACGCGCGTATTTGTAGAAGCGCTTGGCCGGCTCGGTCGAGGCGTTGTTGCCGACCAGGTTGACCAGATCGACCACGCTGCCGAAGCCCGCGTTGGCGCTGCCGGCGACGCCGGTGTTGTTGCCGCCGTCGTTGTACAGCACGCTGACCGCGTCGGCCGCCACCGCGTTGATGGTGGTGGTCTGCTGCGCGGCCGCGCGCCAGGCAGCGGTCAGCGGGCCCAGACCCTCGGTCACGCTGTAGCCCTTGCCGCGCCGGTCATCGAGATAGGCCTGCGTGGCCTGCGCCGCGCTGCGGTTGGCGGTGGCCTGGACCACGTAGTCGATGTTGGCCGCGTGCACGGCGGCGTTGACGATGGTGCCGTCCGGCTTGCCGTCGTTCGGCACCCCGGTCCAGGTCGAGGCGACCACGGCCGGGAAGCCGTCCAGCGCCGGCGCGGGGGAGCCGGCGTCGACCAGCTCGGTCAACGGCTTCCACACCGCCAGGAAGCCGCCGAGGATGCGCACCCCGGCGTTGGTGGCCAAGGTGGCGTAGCGGGCGTCGCCGCGCTGATTGCTGGCGATGGTGTCGACGAAGGCGGTGGCGCTCGGCACGGCGGCCACTTCGGCCGCGCCCTGGTCGGCCGGCGCCGCCGGCGGCACTAGCGGCTGGTTGTCGGCGCTGTCGGTGTTGGAGCCGCAGGCGCTCAGTGCGAGCGCGATGCTGACGGCGATGACGAGGGGGCGCGATGGAACGAAATGCATGAGGGGATCCGTGGGTGGTTGGGCAAGTGGCCACAGGGTAGTGAGCCGATGTGACCGGGGCGTTACACGGATGCCCTGGCAGCGCTTCCAGCGCAAAATAAATAGTATCGAGGATTTGCAACTATTGGTTGTTTCTGTATCACCTTAGACCAATGTTCTCTGGCGTACATATATGGCTATAGTTGCACATTGCCCAGCACGGGCTGGTTGCGTTAGTCGATAGGGAGAGTCATACATGATCAAATTACAAGTCAATGGCAAGGCGCGGGAGTTCGATGTGCCGGGCGACATGCCCCTGCTGTGGGTGCTGCGCGACGAGGCGCACATGACCGGCACCAAGTTCGGCTGCGGCATGGCGCTGTGCGGCGCCTGCACCGTCCACGTCGACGGCGAGCCGACCCGCTCCTGCGTGCTGCCGGTGTCGGCGGTCGCCGGCAAGAAGATCACCACCATCGAAGGCGTCGGCGCCACCCCGGCCGGCAAGGCGACGCAACAGGCATGGCTGGCGGCCGAGGTGGTCCAGTGCGGCTACTGTCAGTCGGGCCAGATCATGTCCGCCGCCGCGCTGCTGGCCAAGAACCGGAAGCCGACCGACGCCGAGATCGACGACGCCATGGCCGGCAACATCTGCCGCTGCGGCACCTACACCCGCATCCGCGAGGCGATCAAGGATGCCGCCAAATCGCCTTTGCTGAAAGGAGCCTGAGATGAACGCTCCTGACATCGCCGGCCGCCGCGGCTTCCTCAAAGTGGCCGCCGCCGCCGGCGGCAGCCTGATGGTCGGCTTCTGGACCCTGCCCGGCGAGGCGCTGGCCGCCACCGCCGCCGCCAAGGCCGGCGCGACCGCCCCGGCCGACCTGAACGCCTTCATCGCCATCGGCGCCGACGACTCGATCACGCTGACCATGCCCAAGGTCGAGATGGGCCAGGGCGTCTACACCTCGGTGCCGATGCTGATCGCCGAGGAGCTGGAGGTCGACATGGACAAGATCGTGCTGCGCCACGCGCCGCCCGACGCCAAGGTCTACGGCGCGCCGTTCGGCGACCAGTTCACCGGCGGCTCGCTGACCATCCGCACCGTCTACGAGCCGATGCGCCAGACCGGCGCCGCCGCGCGCATGGTGCTGATCCAGGCCGCCGCCGACCAATGGCAGGTCGCGCCGGACAGCTGCCACGCCGAACACGGCGAAGTGGTGCACGCCGCCAGCGGCCGCCGCGTCAAGTACGGCAAGCTGGTGGCCGCCGCCGCCAGGCTGCCGGCGCCGGAAAAGATCACGCTCAAGGACGCCAAGGACTTCAAGCTGATCGGCAAACCGCTCAAGCGCCTCGACGCCAAGGGCAAGACCGACGGCACGGCGATGTTCGGCATCGACGCCCAGTCCAAGGGCCTGAAGGTGGCGGTGGTGGCGGCCAGCCCGGTGGTCGGCGGCAAGCTCAAATCGGTCGACGACGCCAAGGCGCGCAAGCTGCGCGGCGTGCGCCAGGTGGTCAAGCTGGACAATGCGGTGGCGGTGGTGGCGGATAACTACTGGTACGCCAAGCAAGGCCTGGCGGCGCTGGACATCGTCTGGGACGAGGGCCAATACGCCAAGCTGTCCACCGACGACGTGCGCACCACCATGCTGGCCGCGCTGAAGAAACCGGGCAAGGTGGCGCGCAACGACGGCGACGCCCTGAAGGCCATCGCCGCCGACGCCAAGCGCATCGAAGCCACCTACGTCAATCCGATGCTGGCCCACGCCACCATGGAGCCGATGAACTGCACGGTGCACGTCAAGGGCGACGGCACGGCGGAGATCTGGACCGGCTCGCAGGTGCCGGCCCGCGCCCGCGATGACGCGGCCAAGGTGCTCGGCCTGGCGCCGGAGAAGGTCACGCTGCACAACCATCTGCTGGGCGGCGGCTTCGGGCGCCGGCTGTACACCGACTACGTGACCCAGGCAGCCGCCATCGCCAGGCAGGTCAAGGGGCCGGTCAAGCTGGTGTGGAGCCGCGAGGAGGACATCCAGCACGGCCTGTTCCGCGGCCTGTACGCGCACTCGGTGTCGGCCTCGGTCGACGCGGCCGGCAAGCCGGTGGCGTTCTCGCACAAGATCGCCGGGCCGTCGAACCTGGCGATTTTCGCGCCGGGCTGGCTGAAGGATGGGCTGGACGGCGACAACGTCGAAGGCTCGGAGAACTTCGCCTACGATATCCCCAACATGCGCACCGAGTATACGCGTGAAGACGGCCCGGTGCCGACCGCGTTCTGGCGCGGCGTCGGCCCGACCCGCAACATGGCGGTGCTGGAAAGCTTCATGGACGAACTGGCGCTGCACGCCGGCCAGGATCCGCTGGCCTACCGGCTGTCGCTGCTGTCCAAGGAGCCGCGCGCGGCGAATGTGCTGAAGCTCGCGGCGCAGAAAGCCGGCTGGGGCGAGAAGCTGCCGCCGCGTTCCGGTCGCGGCATCGCGCTGATGCGGGCCTGGGGCACCTACCTGGCGCAGGTGGTCGACGTCAGCGTCAACGACGATGGCGAGGTGGCGGTCAAGCGCGTGGTCTGCGCGGTCGATTGCGGCCAGGTGGTCAATCCGGACACCGTCGCGGCGCAGATCCAGAGCGGCATCAACTACGGGCTGACGGCGGGGCTGTTCGGCGCCATCACGGTCAAGGATGGCCGGGTGGAGCAGAGCAACTTCCACGACTACCGCATCCTGCGCATCAACGAGGCGCCGAAGATCGAGGTGGAGATCGTCAAGAGCGCCGAGGCGCCGGGCGGCATCGGCGAGCCGGGGACGGCGGGCGTCGGTGCGGCGCTGACCAACGCGGTGTTCGCCGCCACCGGCGTGCGGGTGCGCGAGCTGCCGCTGCGTCCGGAGTTGCTGAAGAAGGCGTAAATTCGCGCCACGGCGCGCATGGTCGGCGGCGGGCTGCTACAATGGCCCGGTGAAAAAGCTCTTGCTCATCCTGCTGCTGACGATTTTGCCGATCCAGTACTCCTGGTCGATGGCGGCCGTCTATTGCCAGCATGAGTCGTCCAAGGTGTCGCACTTCGGTCACCATGGCCATCAGCACCAGGCGCTGTCCGACGAGGATGGCGACTATGGCGGCAAGCCCGCCAAGAAGGCGCACGGCGACTGCGAAGTCTGTCACCACGCGGTGCAGGCTTCGGTGCCGGCCGCCGAAGCGCCATTGATGGTGGCCGGCACGCGCACCTACGCCGCGCCGCCGGCGTCGCAATACCTGTCGCATATCTCCGAAGGGCCGCCCCGGCCCAATTGGTCGCTCGTCGCTTAACGCGGCGGGGCCCATACCTATCTTCCTTTAAGTTCGAGCCTCGTCGGATTCTTTTCCCTATTGTTCGGAGAATTCGATGTTCAAGTATATTTTGCCGCTATGCGTAGCGGCATGGCCTGCCTATGGGCGAGCCGAAATCGAGCCGGCCGCGCCGTTGACGCTGCCGGCCGCGCTGGCGCTGGCCGCCGGCGCCAACCCGGAGCTGTCGGCCGCGCGCCATGAAGTGCAGGCGGTGGACGGCGCGGTGCTGCAGGCCGGTCTGCTGCCCAATCCTTCCTTGTCCGTGGAGCGCGTCGACACCCGGCGCGATACGCGCGAAACCACGCTGTTACTAAGCCAGCCGCTGGAGCTGGGCGGCAAGCGCGCGGCGCGGCTGCAGGCGGCCGAGCGCGGGCGCGACAGCGCCACGGCGGAGCTGGCGCTGAAGCGGGCGCAGGTCCGGGCCGACGTCATCGCCGCATACTTCGCGGTGCTGGCGGCGCAAGAGCATCTGCGGCTGGCGCGCGAGGCCGACGAGCTGGCGCAACGCGCGGCGGCGGCGACGGCGCGGCGTGTGGTGGCCGGCAAGGTGTCGCCGGTCGAGGAGACGCGGGCGAGGGTGGCCGCGTCCTCGGTGCAATTGGAGGCGATGCGCGCCGCCAGCACTCTGACGACAGCGCGCAAGCGCTTGGCCGGCTTGTGGGGCAACGCCGCGCCGCGCTTCGAGCGGGCGGAGGGCGCGATGGACGTGCTGCCCACGGCTTCCGCGCTGGGCAAGCTGGGCATGCCGGGCATGCCGGGCGCTCAGGGAGCTCAGGGCGCGCATGGAGCTCAGGGAACTTTGGGCGTTCAGGGCGCTCTGGGTGCTCAGGGCGTAGCGGGTATGCCGGGCGCGCTGGCGGATCCGGCGAATCGCGCGGCGCTACGGGACCGCTTGTCGCGCTCGCCGGCAATGGCGTTGGCGCGCTCGCAACTGGGGCGCTCGCAGGCGCTGGCGCAGGTGGAGTTGTCGCGCCGCGCGCCGGATCTGACGCTCAATGTCGGCAGCAAGCGCTCCGAGGAATTGGGACGTACGCAGGCGGTGTTTGGCGTATCGGTGCCGCTGCCTTTCTTTGATCGCAACCAGGGCAATGTGCTGGAGTCGGCGCGTCGCGTCGACAAAGCGCGCGACGAGCTGGCGGCGACCACGCTGCGGCTGGACGCCGAGTTGTCGCAAGCCTGCGAAGAGTTCGATCTGGCGCGCCGCCAGGCGCAAGCGCTGCGCGACGACATCCTGCCCGGAGCGCAAAGCGCCTACGACGCCGCCAGTACCGGCTTCGAATACGGCAAGTTCGGCTTCCTCGACGTGCTCGACGCGCAGCGCACCCTGCTGCAAGCGAAATCCCAATATCTGAACACCCTGGCGGAGGCGCACCGCGCCATGGCCGCCATCGACCGCATACTCGGAGTAGAAAATGACTAAGAAACAAACCATCGCCATCGCCGTCATGGCGGCGGTCGGCGCGCTGCTGGCCGTCCTGATGCTGCTGCCGAAGCGCGAAGCCGGCGAGCACGCCGACGCCGACCACGCGGACGCCGGCCACGCCGACGCAACGCAAGCCGTCAACGCCGACGCCGACCACGCCGGCGCCTCGGGTCACGGTCACGCCGCCGCAACGCATGCCGCCAGCCCCGACGCCGCAGGCCCAGCCACTGGCGGCGAGGCTGATGCCGGCCATGCTGGCGCCGCCCATGCCGGCGCCGCCGGCCACGCCGACGCAGTTAGCGCCGGTGCCGCCGGCCGACCCGCCGCCGCCCAACCGGAAATGATCAAGCTGGACGACGCGCAGGTGAAAGCCGCCGGCATCGTGCTGGCCACCGCCGCCCCGGCGAAGATCGGCACCGCGATCACGCTACCGGGCGAAATCCGCTTCAACGAAGACCGCACCGCACACGTCGTGCCCAAGCTATCCGGCGTCGTGGTCAGCGTCAGCGCCGAACTCGGAGAGAACGTCAAACAAGGCCAAGTGCTGGCGGTGGTCGCCAGCAGCGGCCTCTCCGACCAGCGCAGCGAACTGCTGTCGGCACAACGCCGGCTGGCGCTGGCCAACACCACCTTCGAACGCGAACGCCGCCTGTGGCAAGACAAAATCTCCGCCGAACAAGACTACCTGCAAGCCAAACAAGCAGTCAACGAAGCCGAGATCGCAGTGCAGAACGCGCGCCAAAAACTCAACGCCTACGGCGCCCGCCCCGGCACCGAAGGCGGCCAACTGAACCGCCTCGAACTGCGCGCCCCCTTCAGCGGCGTAGTGATGGAAAAGCACCTCGCACTGGGCGAAGCGGTCAAGGAAGACGCCAACGTCTTCACCATCTCCGACCTGTCCTCGGTATGGGCCGAACTGGCCGTACCACCGCGCGACCTGAACCGTGTGCGCGTCGGCGAAATGGTGGTGGTGCGCGCCGCCGCCTTCGACGTCAAGGCCGACGGCAAGATCACCTACGTCGGCTCGCTGCTGGGCGAACAAACCCGCACTGCCAAGGCGCGCGTCGCACTGGCCAACCCCGACCGCGCCTGGCGCCCCGGCCTGTTCGTCAACGTCGAAGTGCAAGCCGGCCAAGCCGACGTCGCCGTCACCGTCGCCGCCAACGCGCTGCAAACGGTCGAAGACAAACCAACCCTGTTCATCAAGACCCCGAGCGGCTTCGAAGTGCGCCACGTCGCCACCGGCCGCAGCGACGGCCGCCTGACCGAAGTGACGCAAGGCCTGAAAGCCGGCGAACGCTACGCCGTCGCCAACAGCTTCGTCCTCAAGGCGGAGCTGGGCAAAGGCAGCACCGAACATGAACATTGATGCGGGAGATAACCATGTTTGATCGCATCATCCACTTCGCCATCCAGCAGCGCTGGCTGGTCATGCTGATCGTCGCCGCGATGGCGGCGCTCGGCGCCTACAGCTATCAACAGCTGCCGATCGACGCCGTACCGGACATCACCAACGTCCAGGTGCAGGTCAATACCGCCGCACCGGGCTACTCGCCGCTGGAGACCGAACAGCGCGTCACCTTCCCGCTGGAGACGGTGATGGCCGGCCTGCCCAACCTCGAGCAGACCCGCTCCCTGTCGCGCTACGGACTGTCGCAGATCACCGTGGTGTTCAAGGACGGCACCGACCTGTTCTTCGCGCGCCAGCTGGTCAACGAACGAATGCAGCAAGCGCGCTCGGAACTGCCGGACGGCGTCACGCCCGCGCTCGGACCGGTGTCGACCGGCCTGGGCGAAATCTACCTGTGGACGGTGGAGGCCAAGCCCGGCGCCAAGAAAGTCGACGGCACGCCCTACACCCCGATCGACCTGCGCGAAATCCAGGACTGGATCATCAAGCCGCAACTGCGCAACGTCGCCGGCGTGGCGGAGATCAACTCCATCGGCGGCTACGCCAAGGAATTCCAGGTGGCGCCCGATCCGGGCCGGCTGGCGTCGCACGGGCTGGCGCTGGCCGACATCGTCACCGCGCTGGACCGCAACAACGGCAACGCCGGCGCCGGCTACATCGAAAAACGCGGCGAACAACTGCTGGTGCGCGCGCCGGGACAGGTCAAGTCGCTGGACGACATCCGCAACGTCATCCTCGGCAACGTCGACGGCGTCCCGGTGCGGATCCAGGACGTCGCCGACGTCGACATCGGCCGCGAACTGCGCACCGGCGCCGCCACCGAGAACGGCGAAGAAGTGGTGCTCGGGACGGTGTTCATGCTGGTCGGGCAGAACAGCCGCGCCGTCGCGCTGGCGGTGGACAAGAAGATGGTCGCCATCAACCGCACCTTGCCGGCCGGCGTGCAGGCGGTGACGGTGTACGACCGCACCGCGCTGGTCGACAAAGCCATCGCCACCGTCAAGCGCAACCTGCTCGAAGGCGCGGTGCTGGTGATCGCGGTGCTGTTCCTCTTCCTCGGCAACCTGCGCGCCGCGCTGATCACCGCGATGGTGATCCCGCTGGCGATGCTGTTCACCTTCACCGGCATGGTCTCGTACAAGGTCAGCGCCAATCTGCTGAGCCTCGGCGCGCTGGACTTCGGCATCATCATCGATGGCGCGGTGGTCATCGTCGAGAACTGCGTGCGGCGGCTGGCGCACGCCCAGGCCCGGCTCGGCCGGCCATTGACGCGCGCCGAACGCTTCGACGAAGTATTCGCGGCGGCCGGCGAAGCGCGTCGGCCGCTGCTGTTCGGCCAATTGATCATCATGGCGGTGTACCTGCCGATCTTCGCGCTGACCGGCGTCGAAGGCCGCATGTTCCACCCGATGGCGCTGACCGTCGTGATGGCGCTGGCCGGCGCGATGATCCTGTCGATCACCTTCATCCCGGCGGCGGTGGCGCTGTTCATCGGCGAACGGGTGGTGGAGAAGGAGCATCCGCGCATCACCGCCTGGTACGCGAAGGTGCTGGAGCGGGTGCTGGCCAATTCCCCGGTGGTGCTGAGCTTCGCCGGCATCGCGGTGGCGCTATCGCTGCTGCTGGCGACGCGCATGGGCAGCGAGTTCGTGCCCAGCCTGAACGAAGGCGACATCGCGATCCAGACCTTGCGCATTCCCGGCACCGGCCTGGCGCAATCGGTCGAGATGCAGAAACAGATCGAGCTGGCGCTGAAGCGCAAGTTCCCCGAGATCGAACGCGTGTTTGCCCGCATCGGCACGGCGGAAATCGCCTCCGACCCGATGCCGCCGAATATCTCGGACGGCTACATCATGCTCAAGCCGGAAGCCGATTGGCCCAAGCCAAGAAAGTCGCGCGACGCGCTGCTGGCGCAGATCCAGCAGGAAGTGGAGCGCCTGCCCGGCAATGCGTACGAGTTCTCCCAGCCGATCCAGCTGCGCTTCAACGAGCTGATATCCGGTGTGCGCAGCGACGTCGCGGTCAAGCTGTTCGGCGACGACATGGACGTTATGAACGACACGGCGGCGCGCATCGCCGCCATGCTGAACACGGTGGAGGGCGCGGCGGAGGTCAAGGTCGAGCAGACCAGCGGCCTGCCGATGCTGACCGTCGACATCGATCGCAGCAAGACCGCGCGCTATGGCCTCAACGTGGGCGACGTGCAGGAGACCATCGCCACGGCGGTGGGCGGCAAGCAAGCCGGCGCCATGTTCGAAGGCGACCGGCGCTTCGACATCGTGGTGCGGTTGCCGGAGACGATGCGCAACGACCTCGACGCGCTGGCGCGCCTGCCGGTACCGCTGCCGCGCGGGGCGGGTGCCGGCGCCGGCGCCGGCGGCGTCAACTTCATCCCGCTGGGCGAAGTGGCGACATTCAGCATCGCACCGGGCCCGAACCAGGTCAGTCGCGAAGACGGCAAGCGGCGCGTGGTCATCAGCGCCAACGTGCGCGGACGCGATATCGGCTCGTTCGTCGCCGAAGCCGAAGAGCGCCTGCAAAAAGTCACGATCCCGCCGGGCTACTGGACCACGTGGGGCGGCCAGTTCGAACAACTGCAATCGGCGTCGCGGCGCTTGCAGATCGTGGTGCCGGCCGCGCTGTTGCTGGTGATGGTGCTGCTGTTCGCGATGTTCGGCAATCTGAAGGACGGACTGCTGGTATTCAGCGGCATCCCGTTCGCGCTAACCGGCGGCATCGCCGCGCTGGCGCTGCGCGGCATCCCGCTATCGATATCGGCGGCGGTAGGCTTCATCGCACTGTCGGGGGTAGCGGTGCTGAATGGCTTGGTGCTGATCTCCTTCATCCGCAAGTTGCGCGAAGAAGGCCGAACGGTGGAACAAGCGATCCGCGAAGGCGCGCTGGGCCGCTTGCGTCCGGTGCTGATGACAGCCCTGGTGGCATCGCTGGGCTTCATCCCGATGGCGATCGCCACCGGCACCGGCGCCGAAGTCCAGCGCCCTCTGGCAACGGTGGTCATCGGCGGCATCCTCTCCTCGACCGCCCTGACGCTGCTGGTGCTGCCACTACTCTACCGCCTGCTCTACAGTGCCGACATTCGGACACGAGCTGCGCCATAGCCCCCCCATGGTGTCAGTGCCGACATTCAGACACGAGCTGCGCCGTACAACGATAAGGCCGGGCTCGTGTCCAAATGTCGGCACTGACACCTGGCTATTTGGTTGGGGTCAGGCGGATCGCTTGGCCGCCGCCGGGGGCGAGTTTGAGTTGCAAGGTGGTCTTGGCGGTGACTTCCTGCTTCTCGATGACGATGTCGAAGCGGTGGCTGGTGCGGTAGTCGGCCTGGTCGCCGTCGCGGTAGATCTCGGCGGTGTAGCGCTTGCCGGGATCGAGGAAGGTAAGCGGCAACGGCAGTGTGCGCGCCGCGCCGTCGGTCACCGAGCCGATATACCAGTCGTCCGAGCGCCGGTCCTTGCGCGCGATGGTCGCATATTCGCCCATCGCGCCGTTGATCACCCGCGTGTCGGACCAATCGGTCGGCACGTCCTTGATGAACTTGAACGGACCCGGATACTTTTCATAGTTCTCGATCAGGTCCGCCGCCATCACGATCGGTGAGTAGATCACCACGAAGCTGGCCAGCTGCTTGGCCTGCGTCGAGTTGATCGGCTTGCCCTTGACGCCTTCCAGGCTCAGGATCCCCGGCGTGTAGTCCATCGGTCCGCTCAGCATGCGCGTGAAGATCAGATTCACTTCGTGATCGACGCTGTTGATCGGATTGCCCCACGCGTTGTACTCCATGCCGCGCGCACCCTCGCGCGACACCCAGTTCGGATAGGTACGGCGCAAGCCGGTATCCTTGATCGGTTCGTGCGTGTCGATCGCCAGCTTGTAGCGCGCCGCCTCGGTCACCGCCTTCAGATAATGCCGCGAGCCCTCCTGCGAATCGGTATAGGCGAAATGCGTCGAGCCGTCCGGTCCCGCGAACAGCGCGGTGCCGGCGTCGGTCACGTAGCCGGACTTGATGCTGTCGACGCCGACTTTGGCGTACAACTGGTAGCCGGCGTCCATCTGCTTCTCGTAGCGCGCCACGTTGCCGCCGGTTTCATGGTGACCGATCAGGCGCACGCCCTTGCCGATGGCGTAGGCGCTCAGGCCCGGCAGATCGAAGTCGGGATACGACTCGGTGAAACTGAACGACGATCCGCTGCCCGACCAGTTGCCGTCCCAGCCCAGGTTCCAGCCTTCGACCAGCACGCCCCGGAAGCCGTTCTTCGCCGCGAAGTCGATGTATCGCCTGGTGTTGGCCGTGGTCGCGCCATGTTTGGCGCCGGAGCCCCAGCTGCTTTTCTCCAGATGCATCTCCCACCATACGCCGACGAACTTCGACGGATGAACCCACGACACATCGCCCAGCTTATTCGGTTCGTTCAGGTTCAGCACCAGGTCCGACATGTACAAGCCGCCGGCGCTGTCGGCGATCTGCATGGTGCGCCACGGCGTGGTGAACGCGCCCTGCCGCACCACCGGCGCGCCGGTGGCCGACGGCGTCAGATGCGCGCGCAGCTTCTGCCCCTCGACCTTGCGCAGCCACATCGACGCGTAATCGACCAGCGCCGCCTCGTGGAAGGCGATGTGCGTGCCGTCTTGGGTGCGGATAGTCATCGGCGTGTTCGCCATGCCCACTTCGCTCAGCGGCGATTTGTGCGTCGCGTACTCCAGCGCCGCCGTCTCGCCGGCCTGCTGCCACCACGCGGTGGCCGGCGGCGCAACCACGAACTCGGTCAGCTCGTCCGCGATGCGGGTTTCCTTCAGCTGCGGCTGATCCGGAATCTCGTAGCGGAAGCCGACGCCGTCGTCGAACACCCGGAACACCAGCGCCATGCGGCGGTTCTGCAATTCCTTCTGCACCAGCTCCAGCCGCAGCTCCTTGTAGTGGTTGCGCACGTAGCGGCGTTCGCCCCACGGTTGTTCCCAGGTGTCGTCATGTTCGCTGACGGACTGCTTGTCCAGCGTGAAGCCGTTGTCGAGCTGCGGTGCGTTGGCCAGCACGAAACCCAGACGCGACGGCGCGATCAGCGGCTTACCGCGCCGCTGGATCGCGTAGGCCAGCTTGCCGCCGGCGCCCAGCTGCACTTCGACGCTGATGGCGCGGTCGGGCGAGCTGACGCTGGCCAGCACTTCATCGGCCCAGGCGGCGCCGGAGCCGGCGCAGGCGGCCAGCAGCATGCAGGCGGCGGAGATCCGGCGGATGTTGACGGTATTGATTTGCACTGGTGATTCCTTATCTGGATGCGCAGCGCGCCGCGATGTAGGCGGCGTGCGACGGCATCTGGTTGACGCATGATCCAACCACCGAGGCGATGTCGCCCAGGTACTCGGTGATTTCTTTTTCATCCAGCAGGTCGGCCAGCGGATGGTGGCCGGCGGCCTGGACGCGCTGGCCGTGCAGCACCTGCAGCCAGCCGACTTCGGCGAACAGCTCGTTGTCGACGCGGACGATGCGCCCGCGCGAGCGGTACAAGTCCAGCTTGGCGCGCAGCGTGTCCGGGATTTCCATGGTGCGGCAGTAGTCCCAGAACGGCGTGTCGTCGCGCTCCGTTGCGTGATAGTGCAGGATCAGGAAGTCGCGGATGCGCTCCACTTCGAAATCGCACTGGCGATTGAACTCGGCGATGTCCGCAGCCTGGAAGCCCTTGTCGGGGAAGAAGGTCAGCAGCCGGGCGATGGTCGACTGGATCAGGTGGATGCTGGTCGATTCCAGCGGCTCCATGAAGCCGGATGACAGCCCGACCGCCACCACGTTCTTGTTCCACACCTTCTTGCGCTTGCCGGTGGCGAAGCGCAGCAGCTTCGGTTCGGCCAGCGCGCGGCCGTCCAGATTAGACATCAGGATGCCGGCCGCCTCGTCGTCGCTCATGTGCTTCGACGAGTACACATGGCCATTGCCGGTGCGGTGCTGCAGGCCGATGCGCCACTGCCAGCCGGCGGGCCGCGCCGTGGCGCGGGTGTACGGCGCGAGGTCGCCGCCGGCCAGCTCGCACGGCACCGCATACGCCCGGTCGCACGGCAGCCAATGGCCCCAATCCTCGAAGCCGGTGTGCAGCGCCTGTTCGATCAGCAGGCCACGGAAACCGGAACAATCGATGAACAAATCGCCGCCCACCAGATCGCCGTTTTCCATCCGCACCGCCTCGACATGCCCGTCCGAGCCGCGCAGCAGCGTATCGACCACCTTGCCCTCGATGCGGCGCACGCCATTGGCTTCGCTGTACTTGCGCAGGTAGCGCGCATACAGGCCGGCGTCGAGATGGAAGGCGTGCACGATGTCGCGCAGCGGCGAATTGCCGTGCGAACGGTCGGCGCGCATGAATTTGTTGGCCTTGGCCGCCATGCGGTTGATCGAATAGTGCTCGATGTCCGGCGCCTTGCCCGCCTGGTGCATGCGCAGCCAGTATTGGTAGAACGGCAGCGTCGCCAGATCCTGGCCGAAGATGCCGAAGCCGTGCATATAGCTGTCGCCGATGCGGCCCCAGTCGCGGAACTCGATGCCCAGCTTGAAGGTGGCCTGCGTCTCGCGCATGAACTCATCTTCGTCGATGCCCAGCACCGTGTTGAACAACTTGATCATCGGGATGGTCGACTCGCCGACGCCGACGGTGCCGATATCCTCCGACTCCACCAGCGTGATCCTCACCTTGCCGCCCAGGACGCGCGACAGGGCCGCCGCCGTCATCCAGCCGGCGGTGCCGCCGCCGACGATCACCACGCTGTTGATGTTTTGCTGTTCCATTATTCCGTCCCCACCAGGATCCTGTAGCTCCACGGCGCCATCTCGAAGCGGCTGCCTTCCCCGACGCGCACCGTTTCGCCGCTGCCGAAATCGCGGTAGACGCCGAAATGCAGATCGTCGCTGAAGCCGGCCTGCACCGGCTTCGCGCTCAGGTTGAATACGGCGAACACCTTGTCCTTGGCGTTGCGCCGCACGAAACTGAAGACCTGCTTCGGCGCGCTGTTCGGCACCTGCTCCATGGTCGCGCCCCATTCGCCGTTCCACAGCGCCGTATTCCGCTTCTTCAAGGCCAGCAGATTTTTATACAGCGCCTCGTACGGCGATGGCTGCCACTGTATCGCATCGCGCTCGAAGAAGGCCAGCCGCTTGCGGTTGCCGGCCTCCTGGCCGTTGTAAATCATCGGCATGCCCTCGCTGACGAAGGAGAACACGATCGCCGCGTCCACCGCCGGACCGAAGATCTCGAACTCGGTACCGTCCCACGCGTTCTTGTCGTGATTGGTGGTGTACAGCATGCGGTAGGCCTGCTTCGGATAGAACTTCTGGTTCCACGCGTAGTAGGTGTACAGCGAGGTGGCGTCGGCCTTGCCTTCGGTGACCGCGCGCAGGCCGTCCCACCAGGTCCAGGCGTAGCTGGCGTCGAAGGCCACCGCGTGCATGTCGCGGCTCTCCCACTCGGCCAGCATGAACACCGGCTTGATGGCGCGCAGCTGGCGGCTGGCGTGGTCCCAGAAGTCCTGCGGAATCAGGCCGGCGGCGTCGGCGCGGTAGCCGTCGACGCCGGCCTCGCGCACCCAGTAGGCCATCGCCTCCGTCATGTAGCGGCGCAGGCCGGGCTGGGCGTAATCGAGATCGATGATGTCGTCCCAGTCGAACCACGGCGTCGGATGCGGCTGGCCCTTGCGGTTCTTCTCGTACCACTCCGGATGGCTGGTGCGCAGCACGTTGTCCCAGGCGGTGTGGTTGCCGACCCAGTCGAGGATCACGTGCAGGCCCTGGCCGTGCGCGGCGGCGACGAAGTGCTTGAAGTCGTCCAGCGTGCCGAACTCCGGGTTGACCGCCATGAAGTCGCGCACCGCGTACGGGCTGCCCATGCTGCCCTTGCGCTTGACCTGGCCGATCGGGTGGATCGGCATCAGCCACAGGATGTCGACGCCGAGCGCCTTGAGGCGCGGCAGCTGCTGTTCGGCGGCGTGGAAGGTGCCCTCGGGCGTGAACTGGCGGGTGTTGATCTGGTAGATGCTGGCGTTGCGGGTCCACTCAGCGTGCTGGAACTGGACGTAGGGTTGCGGTTGATACGGATCGGCGGCGTGGGCGCAGGCGCCGGCGGCCAGCAGGGCCGCGAGGATGAAGGATTTGATCATGATGGACCGATAAAAAAAGCCGGATGCGCCGCGAGGGGGCGGCGCATCCGGTAAGCACGCGCTTAAAACTTGAAGTTCAGACCCGCCGTATAGGTCCGTCCGTACACCACCGTGTTGGTGATCTGGTTCGGGTCCGAGGTGTATTCGCGGAACGGCTCGTTGGTCCAGTTATGCCCTTGCAGGAATACCGAGACGCCCTTCAGCCAGCCGCGCTGGAACTCGTACGAGGCCTGCAGATCGACGATGGTCTCGCCCTTGATAAAGGTGAACTGCGAATCGCTGCGGTAGTCGAGGATCTGGCCGACGAAGCTGGAGCGGCGGTGCGCAGCCCACGCCAGTTGCAGGCCGTTGTTCTCGTAGTACAGACGCAGGCTGCTGACGTGCTTCGACAAGCCGGGCAGGCTGATGTCCGACACGGCGCCGTTGAACACCGGGCTGTTCTGCGGCGACACGAAGCCGCTGGTCGGCAGCCGCACCGAGCTGTCGGTGAACGAGTAGTTGGCCGCCGCGCCGAAGCCGTCGAGCCAATCGGTCGCCAGCGAGAACGGTACGTTGAGCGCGAACTCGTAGCCGTGCATATTGCCGCCCGAGCCATTCTGCGGCTTGGTCAGGAAGCCGACGGTCGAGCCGGCGAACGGGCCGGTGGTCGGCAGCGGCGTGTTGGCGCTGGTGTAGGGCTTGAAGTCGAACTGCTCCGGCGCGTTGATGATGTAGTTGTCCAGCTTCTTCATGAAGCCAGCGAAGCTGACATACCCCTTTTTGCCGAAGTATTTTTCATACGACAGGTCCAGCGAGCGCGCCTGGTAAGGCTTCAGCTCCGGATTGCCGGCGAAACCGCTCAGGGCCGGCGCCACCGAGGTCGCGTTCTGCACCGAGAAGTCCAAGCTGGCCTTCATGTTGTCCAGGTTGGCGCGCGAGATCTGCTTGCCGGCGCCGAGGCGCAGCTTTTGCTCGTGGCCCAGGTCGAACGCGATGTTCAGGCTCGGCAGCACATTGGTGTAGGAGGTGCCGCCGGTGCGCACGCTGTACGGGCAGGTTTCGACGGTGATGCCGGTGCAGTTCGCCAAGTCGACCTGGTTGCCGCTGGCCTCCTGCTTGGTGTTGACCACCTGCAGGCCGAAGTTGCCGCTGTACGGCAGCGACATCAGGCTGCCGTCGAGGTCGGCCATCGCATACGCGGTGGCGACCTTCTCTCCGACGGTCCAGTCGCGCGCCAGCACGGTCGAGTCGACCCAGCGGTTCAGTTCATAGATGCTGCCCAGCGTGCCGGTCGGGTCGAACGACGCCACCATGATGCCGGAGGCGCCGGCCTGTTCCACCGCCGTGCCCGGGATGGCGGCGCTGGCGTAGCCGTCGCTGCCCTTGACCGACAAGCGGCCTTCCTGCCCGGTGCGCGACTTGTCGCGCTTGGTGTAGTTGACGCCGAAATGGGTGCTGACCAGCGGACCCCAGTCCAGTTCGCGGTGCGCGGTCAGGCGCAGGCTCTTGACGGTGTCGTCGATGTTGGGCAGGCTGACGTAGCCGGCCTGCGGCGAGGTCGGTCCGCCGCCCCAGCCGTCGACGTCGGTCAGCACCGCCACGTTGCGGTTGGAGTAATCCAGGCTCGGCTTGTAGACCACGTTGGCGAAGTTGGTGCCGTTGAAGCCGCTGAAGGTGACCGAACCGAGCTGGCCGGCCGGCACGTTGCCCGGCTGGCCGGCGGTGGTTTCGTAGTTGGAGATGTTCTTTACACCGTGCGAGTACGACAGGTCGGCCTCGGCGCGCCATTTGTCGTCCAGCTTGAGTTCATTGTTCCAGCCGAACGAAGCCAGGCGGTCGGTGTTGGAGTACACGTGGTTGCGCACGTCGGCCTTGTAGTTGCTGATGGTGCCGCTGGTGGCGACGCCGTTGCTGACCACCGCGTTGGACAGCACGCCGATCGGATCGTACAGACCGGTGCTGCCGGCCACCGCGCCTTCGATACCGGTCTTCTTGGTGCTCTCGTCGCCGCGCGAGTAGAACACGTCGACGGTGGAGCGGAAGTTCTGGTTCGGCTTGTATTGCAGCGTCAGCGAGGCGCCGTCGCGGTCGTTCTTGCGGCGCGAGGTCTCGGCCAGGAAGCCGCTCGGCGCCTTGGCGGTGCCGCCTTCATACGGCATGTCGGTGGTGCCGCCGCCCCAGCTGTCGAACTTCAGCTCGCCGCCGTTGTCCTGCTTGAACTTGGTCAGACCAAGCGACAGGCCGATGGTGCGGTTGGCGAACTGGTCGACATAGGTGAAGGTGACGCGGTGGCCCGAGCCAATGTCGGAGCCGGAATCGAAGCCAATGCGCTCCTTGCGCGCGCTGGCGGCCAGCACTCGCTTGCCGAAGTCGAGCGGGCGCAGCGTGCGCAGGTCGATGGTCGAGGCCAGGCCCTGGCCCATCAGGCTGGCGTCCGGGGTCTTGTACACCAGCACCGAGCCGGTCAGCTCGGACGGGAACAGGTCGAACTCCGGGCTGCGGGCGTCGCTGGTGGACGCTTGCTCGCGGCCGTTGAGCAGCGAGCCGTTGAAGCTCGGCGACAGGCCGCGCACGCTGACGTCGGTGGCCTTGCCGTTGGTCTTGTTGCGCTGGGTGGTGACGCCGGACAGGCGCGAGATCGACTCGGCCACGGTGTTGTCGGGCAGCTTGCCGATGTCCTCGGCCGAAATGGCCTCGACGATGGAGCTCGAATTCTTCTTGATCGAGATCGCCTCCTCGATGCCGCGGCGGATGCCGGCCACGGTGACGACGGCGACGTCGGCCTCGGCCTTGGGTTTGGTTTCTGGCTTGCTGTCGTCGGCAGCGGCTTGTTGCGCCTGGGCGCTGTGGGCAAGCAGTAACAGCGCGCACGCGGCGGCCACCGGCTTGAGTCGGAACGGGGTCATGAGGTCTCCTGATTAATTATTATGATTGCCAATGAATGATGTAATAGAAGAAAAACAGGGTCAATTGCGGCGTGGCGCCGGCATAAAGGAAGCCTGAAGATTGGCCGCCAAGTGTCTGATTTCGCGCCGATTGCCGCCTGAAACCGGGCTGTGGCGTTTTTCCGACGCCGCCGTAATTCGACTACAAACGGCCTGCGCTGCTACACTGCCGTCATGAAAATACTGATGATCGAAGACGACCTGGCGATCGGCCGGGCGCTGCTGGCGGTGTTCCAGGACGAGGGCCACGCGGTGGTCTGGGTGCGCATGGCGGAGGGCGCGGTGGCGCGCATCCACGCCGAGGCGCCGGCCGGCCAGTTCGACGCGGTGCTGCTCGACCTCGGCCTGCCGGACGGCGACGGCGCCACGCTGCTGCGCGAGCTGCGGGCGCAGGGATTGGGGCTGCCGGTGCTGATCATGACCGCGCGCGACAGCCTGGAGGACCGGCTCAACGGCTTCAACGGCGGCGCCGACGATTACCTGATCAAACCGTTCGAGATCCCGGAACTGCTGGTGCGGCTGCGCGCCATCGTGCGCCGCAGCAGCGGCAATGTCGACGGGGTCGAAGCGCTGTGGCGCTCGGGCGAGCTGGTGCTCGACGAAAGCCGCATGCTGGTGACGCGCGCCGGCGCGGCGGTATCGCTGTCGCGCACCGAGTTCGCGCTGCTGCTGACGCTGATGAAGGAATCGGGCCGGGTGCTGACCCGCGCCGAGCTGGAGCAGGGCGTGCTGCCGCACAGCGAAGGACAGACCTTGGACGTGCACATCTCCAACCTGCGCAAGAAGATCGGCGACCGGGTGATCCGCACCGTGCGCGGGGTCGGCTACATGGTGCAGCGCGGCCATGAGTAACCGCGATGAATAAACCCTCGTCGCTGTTCCGCCGGCTGATGCTGGGCTTCGGCGGCGTCATCGTGCTGGTGGCGCTGGCCGGGTTCACTTATGTCGCGTTCGAAGCCAAGGCCACGCAGCGCAACCGCACCGCCAGCGAAAACGCCGCGCACACGCGCGAAGTGCTGCTGCACCTGCGCGAGATCGCCGACAGCCCGGCGCGGGTGCGCGACGCCGCCACCGAACTGGAAGCGGTGCGCAAGGAAATGTTCCGCGAACTGGACTACCACTCGCGGGTGCGGCTGCGCGTGTGGCGGCAGGGCGCACTGGTGTTCAACTCGCAGCCGGAGCTGCCGGACACGCTGCCGGCGCCGGGCAGCGCCGCCGCATACAAGGCCAACGCCTGGGTCAGCGCGGTGGAGCGCGACACCGGCAGCGGGCTGGTGGTCGAGCGCAGCCACGAGGTCGACGACGAATGGATGCTGAGTTTCAGCGGCGTCAGCTTTTTGCTGTCGTCGACGGTGTTCAGCTTGCCGCTGTTGTTGTTGCCGGCGTGGCTGATCGTCGGCATCGGGCTGCGGCCGTTGCGCTCGATCGCCGAAGAGATCGAACAGCGCTCGGTGTTCGACCTGACCGCGCTGCCGGACTCCAAGTACCGCGAACTGTCGCCGCTGGTGACCGCGATCAACCGGCTGATGATGCGGCTAAGCCAGCGCATCGATCGCGAGCACGAATTCCTCACCGACGCCGCGCACGAGCTGAAGACGCCGCTGGCGGCGATCCAGATCAACGCCCACCGGCTGCTGAGCCGCAGCGTGATGGACAACGCCGAGCGCAGCGCCGAAGCGGGGCAGGGCCTGCGCGACGGCGTGGCGCGGGCGACGCACATGGTGCACCAGTTGCTGGCGTTCGAACGCGCGCGCGCCGAGCCGGGCGCCGAACCGCTGCCGACGACCGAGCTGAGCGGCTTCGTGCGCGGACGGCTGGCGGCGGCCGCGCCGCTGGCGCTGCAGCGCGGGATCGACATCGAATTCCAGTCGGAGGCGACGGGCGCGATGCCGATGCACGTGGAAAGCATGGCCGCGCTGCTGGATAACCTGATCAGCAATGCCATCAAGTATTCGCCGGAGGCGGGACGGATCGCGGTGCGGCTGGCGGCGCGCGAGCAGGGCTACCGGCTGACGATCGCCGACCAGGGGCCGGGCATCGCGCCGGCGTTGCGGCAGAAGGTGTTCGAGCGATTCTACCGGGTGCCGGGGCAGGAGCAATCCGGCAGCGGCCTGGGGCTGGCGATCGCCGAACGCGCCGCCGAGCGCAACGACGGCACGATCAGCCTGTCGCAAGGCGACGACGGCGCCGGCCTGACCGTGACCGTTGACTTCTAAATCCGGGGTCAGAGCTAAAAACTGGACACGGGCTCTACCGTAGCAGCCGCTACGGTAGAGCCCGTGTCCAGTTTTTAGCTCTGACCCCGGAGTAGGACTTACTCTTGTGGCGTCAGCGCCAGCGCGGCGCTGAAGTCGCCCATCGGCTTGGCGCCGTTGGCGGCCAGTGCCTTGTCGCGCACGCTCAGGCCGTCCAGCACCGGCAGGTTGAAGCGGTGCGTGATCGCGCGCAGGATCGAGGCCGAATCATATTGCGTGTGGTCGACGCTGCCCTTCTTCACGTACGGCGAGACGATGATCGCCGGCACCCGCGTGCCCGGACCCCAGCGGTCGCCCTTCGGCGGGCTGGCGTGGTCGTAGAAGCCGCCGTTCTCATCGTAGGTGACGATCACCAGCATGTTCTTCCACTGCGGACTCTTCTTCAGCTTGGCGATCACGTCGGCGATGTGCGCGTCGCCGTCGGCCACGGATGCATAACCGGCGTGCTGGTTCAGATTGCCTTGCGGTTTGTAGAACGCGACAGCGGGCAACGTGCCGGCGGCGGCGTCGGCGACGAATTGCGTGTCGTAGTCCTTCAGGTGCGCGGCGCGGTAGGCCGGGCTCTTCACCGGGTCCATGTTGGCGTAGTAGTTGAACGGCTGGTGGTGGAACTGGAAGTTCGGCGGATTGTTGATCGCGCCACGGGTCGCGCCGGTGGTGGCGGCGGTCGTGTCCTTCCAGGCGCCGGCGTACCAGGCCCAGTCGATGTTTTTGCCGCTCAGCATATCGCCGATGTTCTTCTGCGTCTGCGGCGGCAGGGTGGTGGCCTTGCTGGTGTCGGCGTACAGGTGGCTGCTGTCGTCGGCGGCAAAGCTGTTGCTGCTCGGCTGGTACGGCGGCTGCATGGTGTTGACCGCGTAGAACATGCCGGTCGCGTCGGCCGGCGTGATGGCGCCGTCGTTGGCGTAGGCCGGTGCGCCGTTCAGCACGCTGGTCGGCGCGGTGGCGGACGGCGTCAGGCGCAGGAAGTTGCCCTTGGCGTCGAGGTCGATCTTGGCGATCGAGCCGGACGCCACCGACTTGTCGGCGTTCGGGTATTGCGGCGCGCAGGCGCAGATCAGGTACTGGTGCGTCAGGAACGAGCCGCCGAAGGCGCCGATGTACAGGTTGTCGGCCAGCGCGTATTGCTTGGCGATGTCCCACATCTTCATCTTGCTGCCGTCGTAGTAGCCCATGGTCAGGCCGCCGGCGTCCGAATAGGCCGCGAACTTGTCGTTGGCGCCGCCGTTGATCTGCATCTGGTTGTTGTAGAAGCGGTGCACCAGGTCGCGCGAGATCACCGATTGCGCCATCGCGATCGGGCTGTTGACGTCGTCGATCTGGAACGGCTTGTTCGGCAGGTTGGCCGATTGCGCCTGCGTGATCACCAGGCTCTGGCCGGCGGCGGTCATGCCGCCCCAGGTCGGCGGCAGTACCGGCAGCGTGCTGCCGTCGATGTCCTTCTGCGGCACGTAGGCGGCGGTCGCGGTCGGGTTCACGCCCGGTACGCCGTTGGCGCCGGGGAACAGGCCGTACAAGTTGTCGAAACCACGGTTTTCCGCGTAGATGACGACGATGTTCTTGATGTTGCCCAGCGCGGCGCCGGCGCTGATGGCGCTGGCCACGTCGGCCGTGGCGCTCTGCGTGCCGGCAGCGGCGATCACGGCGGTGAAGGTGTCGTTCTCGGTTTTCAGCTTGGCCTGGTCGTCGCCGGAAATCTTGTTGACGTCGGCCAGCAGGTTGCCTTCGCTGACGCCGATGCGCGCGGCCAGCTGGCTGCTGGCGGCGGCGAAGTCGCCGCCGTTGGCGTCCATCAGCGTCGCCACTTCGGTGGAGATGGCGTCGATGATGCCGCCGTGGCCGTTCGGCGCGCGGAACACCAGCTTCTGCGTCACCTTGACGCCGGCGTCGCCGATGGCTTCGTGGCGGATGGCGTCGGTGCCGACCGTGACCAGCAGCGCGCCCTTGTCGGCGCCGGTGACGGTGAAGCTGCCGTCGGCGGCGGTGCGCACGGTGCCGGAGTTGCTGTCGCAGGTGAGCTTGGCGCTGGTGCTCTCCAGGCAGACCACCGCGTTTTCATAGTAGCTGCCGACCACTTGGCCCTTGATGCTCGGCACGTCGTCGGAGGAGGAGCTGCCGCAGGCGGCCAGTCCGGCGCCGATGCCGAGCGACAGCAAGGTCAGCGGCAGGGGCCGCAGCGCCAGGTGCAATGGGTTTTTCATCTTTGTGCCTTCAGGGTAGGTGTGAAAACGGCTCATGCTAGGCACCAAATATGTCAGGACGATGAAATGAATCGGGCTATAAAGTATCGTTTTGTATCGTTGAATATCAGTCATGTAGCCGTCATGTCATATTGTTAGGATGGCTGCATGAAAACGATTTATATATTTGCGCTGGCGGCGCTGCTCGCCGGCTGCCATGGCGAGACACCGCCCGCATCCGCTCCCCGGACCGCAGCGCCCGCCGCCTACGCGCCCAGCGGGCAACATCGCCAACCCAGCGTGCCGGAATTGACCGCGATGGGCCGCGCCATGTTCAGCGAGCCGAGCCTGTCCGCATCGGGCCGCGCCTCCTGCGCCAGCTGCCACGATCCGGCGCATGCCTACGGCCCGGCCAACCGGCTGGCGGTGCAGCTGGGCGGCGGCGACATGGCGACACCCGGCACGCGCGCCGTGCCGTCGCTGCGCTACATCCAGAACGTGCCGCCGTTCACCGAGCACTATCACGACGACGATGGCGACGACAGCGTCGACGCCGGCCCGACCGGAGGCCACAACTGGGACGGCCGCGTGCAGTCGGCGCACGAGCAGGCGCTGGGACCGCTGCTGTCGCCGCGCGAGATGGGCAACAAGGATGAGGCGGCGGTGCTGGTCCGGCTGCGCGAAGGTCCGCTGGCGGCGCAGTTCCGCAAGACCTTCGGCGACGATATCTTCGCCCAGCCGCAGGCGGCGCTGCGCGGCGCGCTGATGGCGCTGGAAGTGTTCCAGGAAAGCCCGGCCGACTTCTATCCCTACACCAGCAAGTACGACGCCTATCTGCGCAAGCAGACCACATTGTCGGCGCAGGAGCTGCGCGGCCTGTCCTTGTTCAACGACGAGACCAAGGGCAATTGCGCATCCTGCCATATCAGCCGGATTTCGCAGGGCGGCGCCTTCCCGCAGTTCACCGACTATGGCTTGATCAATCTCGGCGTGCCGCGCAACGGCAAGCTGGCGGTCAACGCCGACCCGCGCTACTTCGACCTCGGCCTGTGCGGCCCGGAGCGCACCGACCTGCGCGACCACCCGGAATACTGCGGCCGCTTCAAGACGCCGTCGTTGCGCAACGTGGCGCTGCGCAAGGTGTTTTTCCACAACGGCGGCTTTGACAGCCTGGAGCAGGTGCTGCGTTTCTACGTGCAGCGCGATACCGCGCCGCAGAAGTGGTATCCGAAAAACGCCGACGGCGGCGTGCATAAATTCGACGACCAGCCGGCCGGCATGGACGGCAACGTCAACATGGAGGCGCCGTTCGGCGGCAAGCCGGGCGGCAAGCCGGCGTTGAACGACAGGGAAATCGCCGACGTGGTGGCCTTCCTGAAAACGCTGACCGACGGCTACACCGTCAAGTAAGCATCAGGCGCTTCCGGCGCGTTCGATCACCAGGATGCGTGCCGCGCCGCGTGGATGGGCGCAGTGGGCGTCGCCATCGGCGGCGTGGAAGATGTCGCCGGCCTGCAGCGTGACCATCCGCTCGGCGCCGCCTTCGCGGTAGTGCATGTCGACCACGCCGTCCATCACGGCGAACACTTCGTCGCCGTCGTTGACGTGCCAGCGGTAGGGCTGGTCGGTCCAGTGCAGCCGCACCGTGGCGTCGGGGATCGCGGCGATCGACTCGGCGCCCCAGGCGCGCGCGGCGGTGTAGTCCTTGCTGCGCACGATCTTCATGCTTCGCTCCAGTCGTATTCCATCTGGCGCGCGGTGCGCAGCGCCAGTTCGCGCCCGGCCAGGCGCTCGACCAGATGCAGCGACATGTCGATGCCGGCCGAGATGCCGCCCGAAGTGACGATGCCGCCGTTGTCGATCCAGCGCCGGTCGCCGCGCACGTTCAATTGCGGGTAGGCGGCGCGCAGGTCGGCCAGGTCTTCCCAGTGGGTGGTGGCGTCCTGACCGTCCAGCAATCCGGCCTGCGCCAGCAGGAAGGCGCCGGTGCAGACCGAGGCCACCAGCTCGCAGTCGCGTGCCATGGCGGCGATCCATTCAATGACCTCGGGCTTGGCCAGTTCCGCCGTGACCACGCCGCCCGGCACGATCAGCACGTCGAGCTTGCCGGCGCCGGCGAAGTCGGCTTCCGGCTGGATACTCAAGCCGGCGCGGGCGCGCAGCGGCGCCAGGCCGGCGCCGATGGTGCGCACCTGGAACGGCGCCGCCGCGCCGGCCACCCGCGAGGCGCAGGTGAATACTTCGTACGGTCCGGCGAAGTCCAGAACTTCAACATTGTCGAATACGTAAATACCGATGGTGCGCGTCATGCCGGACTCCTGTGGTGGGATCGTCGTAGCTTCGCACGATGGCGGTTGACACATATGACATCAATCGTTGAATATCTGCCACATGACCGATATTTTCCTGCTCGTGTACCAAGGCTTCGTGCTGCTGGACGCCACCGGCCCGGCGCAGGTGTTCTGCACCGCCAACGACGAGGCGCGCGACGCCGGCGACGCCGAGCCCTACCGCATCCACATGATCGCGCCCGGCGGCGGCCAAGTCGCGTCGACCGCCGGCGTGAGCGTGTTGGCCGGGCCGCTGCCCGATCCGTCCGCGCTGGCCGGCGCGACGCTGATGGTGGCCGGCGGCCGTGGCCTGGAAGAGGTCGCCGGCGCCAGCCCGGCGCTCGATCCGGCCATGCTGGCCTGGGTGGCGGCGGCGGCGGCGCATGTGGCGCGCTGTTGCGCGGTCTGTACCGGCGCCTTCGTGCTGGCCCGCGCCGGCCTGCTGGACGGCCGCCGCGCCGTCACCCACTGGCTGGACGCGGCGCAGTTGCAGCTGCAATACCCGGCGATCGCGGTCCAGGACGACGCCATCTATATAAGAGACGGTGCGCTCTACACTTCGGCCGGCATCGCCGCCGGCATGGACCTGGCGCTGGCGCTGGTTGAGGAGGACCGGGGCCGCGCCGCCAGCCTGGCCGCCGCCAAGCGGCTGGTGTTGTTCTTCAAGCGTCCCGGTGGCCAGCGCCAGTTCAGCTCGGAGTTGCTGGCCCAGGCCGACCCGCAGGGCTTGCACGGCCAGCTGACCGCCTGGCTGCGGCCGCGCCTGCAGCAGCAGATCGACGTCGAACGGATGGCGGCCGAGTTCGCCTTATCGGTGCGCACGCTGCATCGCCGCCTGCAGAGCGAATCCGGCATGTCGCCGGCGCAGCTGCTGTTGCGGCTGCGTATGGAGGCGGCCTGCGCGCTGCTGGAGCGGCCCGGCATGACGGTCAAGCGCGCCGCCGACCAGAGCGGTTTCGGCAGCGAGTACAATCTGCGCCGCGCCTTCGTCGCACAGCTGGGCGTGGTGCCCAGCGACTACCAGGCGCGCTTTGGATGAATCGGATACCGTGATGCTGGAATTTGAGAAGTGGGTGGCCCGCGTGCTGCTATTAAATAGCGCACTGGCGCTGGCGGTCAGCCTCGGCCTGCTGGGGCAGCGGCTTGACGGCGCTGGCGCGACGCTGGTGTTCGGCGCCGCGTTGCTGGGCTTTCTGGCCGCCGTTTTTTCCTTGAAACGCCGCCGGATCGGCCTATGGGGCGGCTCCTTGTATTACGCGCTGCAAGTGCTCAGCTATTTCCCCGTCGACGGCGGCCGCGAGTTCAGCGTCAAGGCCGGCGTCAGCGTCGGCGTGGTGCTGCGTTTCCACACCGGCGTGGTGGTGCTGAACGTCATCGCGCTGGCGCTGCTGGCCGCGACCGGGGCGGTGCTGGTCTGGCGCGGCCGCCGGGAGCGCGTCGCGCAGGCCTGATTTGTTGCACCACGTCATCGTATTGTCATACTAGCCCTGCACAATAGCGCTGCGGGAAATTGGTGTGTGGAAATTATCAAATCCTCTACTTTTTTGCCCGAATAATATCGTAATCCTACGCATAACTTCTGATTAATCATGAAGTTAGGACAGGTTGTGGCGTCGCAACACTCGCGATTAAAAATTCTTCAAGGCAATTACTTAATATATAATGCATGATCGGAATTGCGTATTTTTGTGTGCCGCGAGAACGGAACGACTGTTTTTCCGACTTTTTTAGCTTCGGCAAAAAGTTTACTTAATGAAAGTAAGAAATCCGTCGTTATACACAGAACAGGAACAGTTTTTGTTCCTCGGCAAGTTAAAGTTGCTCATTGGCAATTTCCCGCTCAACCAAGAACGCTTTTTGCGCATTGTTGACCGTCGGGACTATAAAAAATAGATGTTTGATAGTAAACAAACCAGAACAGGGCTCGATTCGCGGCTGCAGAGCGCGAATTGGGTGTGCGTTGAGCGGATACGGTCGTAGCCTCCAGGAGAATTCAGAATGAGCAGCATCTTTAGCACCTTTACCACGGCCCAAATCGCGGCTACGACTACTTCGCAAATCCTGACCTTGGGCACGGCCGATATCGCCGGTCTGAATTCCGATCAGTTTCAGGCGCTCACCTCGAACCAGATCCAGGCGCTGACCACGGCGGTAGTCGCCGGCGGCCTGACGACGTCGCAGGCGCAGTTCATGAAAGCCACGCAAGCGAACGGCCTGACCTCGGCGCAAGTCGCCGTGTTGGGGACCGCCAGCGTGTCCGGTCTGTCGACCGCCAGCTTCGCGGCGCTGACCACCAGTGCATTCTCCGGCTTGAGCGCCAACCAGGCCAAGGCCCTGAGCACCAACCAGATCGTGGCGTTGACCGTCAACGAAGCGGCGACGCTGTCGACCTTGCAAGTCTCCGCGCTGGGCACCAGCCAGATCGCCGTGCTGGAAACCGCCGACCTGGCCGCCATCAATACCAACGTGATCGCTTCGCTCGCCACCGCGCAGGTCGCGGCGCTGAGCACCACGCAACTGAACACTTTGTCGACCAATTCGCTGTCCGCGCTGAAAACCGGCGGCATCGCCGCGCTGGGCACGGACCAGGTCGTGGCGCTGACCGCTGGCCAGCTCGGTTCGCTGACCACCAACCAGTTCGCCGCGCTGAGCAGCACTGGCATTGCCGCGATTGAAACGGCCGACCTGTCGGGTCTGACCACCAATGAAATGGCCGCGCTGCGCACCGCGCAAGTGGCTGGCCTGAGCACCGCCCAGGTGGCGCTGCTGTCGACCAACCAGGTCGCCGCGCTGAGCACCAACGCCGTCTCGGCGCTGAGCACCGCCCAAGTGGTGGCGCTGACCGCCGGCCAGGCAGGTTCCTTGAGCACCGCCCAAGTGTCGTCGCTGTCGACCAACGCTGTCGCCGCGATGGAAACCGCCGATTTCGCCGCGCTGAGCACCAATGCGATCGTCGCACTGACCGCCGCGCAGATGAAAGCGCTGACCACGCAACAAGTGGTGGCCCTGACCGCCGGTGAAGCCGCTGCGCTGACCACCGCGCAAGTGGCCGGCCTGTCGACCAACAACGTCGCCGCGCTGGAAACGGCCGACCTGGCCGCGATCAAGACCAGCGCCATCGCCGCTTTGGGCTCCGCCCAGGTCGCCGCGCTGAGCACCACCCAATTGAACACGCTGGCGACCGCTTCGCTGGCCGTGCTGAGCACCGGCGGCATCGCCGCGCTGGGCACCAATCAAGTGGTTGCCCTGACCGGCGGCCAACTCGGTTCGCTGACCACCAGCCAGTTCGTCGCGCTGGGCAGCAACGCCATCGCCGCGATTGAAACCGCCGACCTGGCCAGCCTGAGCACCAATGAAATGGCCGCGCTGCGCACCACGCAAGTGACCGGCCTGAGCACCGCCCAGGTGGCGCTGCTGTCGACCAACCAGGTCGCCGCGCTGAGCACCAACGCCGTCTCGGCGCTGAGCACCGCGCAAGTCGTGGCGCTGACCGCCGGCCAGGCTGGCGCCTTGAGCACCGCTCAAGTCGCTTCGCTGTCCACCAACGCCATCGCCGCGATGGAAACGGCCGACTTCGCCGCGCTGAGCACCAACGCCATCATCTCGCTGACCCCGGCGCAGATGAAAGCGCTGACCACGCAGCAAGTGGTGGCCCTGACCGTCGGCGAAGCCGCCGCGCTGACCACCGCGCAAGTGGCCGGCCTGTCGACCAACAACGTCGCCGCTCTGGAAACGGCCGATCTGGCCGCGATCAAGACCAGCGCCATCGCAGCCTTGGGCACCGCCCAGGTCGCCGCGCTGAGCACCACCCAACTGAACACGCTGGCGACCGCTTCGCTGGCCGTGCTGAGCACCGGCGGCATCGCCGCGCTGGGCACCAATCAAGTGGTGGCCCTGACCGGTGGCCAACTCGGTTCGCTGACCACCAGCCAGTTCGTCGCGCTGGGCAGCAACGCCATCGCCGCGATTGAAACGGCCGACCTGGCCAGCCTGAGCACCAACGAAATGGCCGCGCTGCGCACCACGCAAGTGACCGGCCTGAGCACCGCCCAGGTGGCGCTGCTGTCGACCAACCAGGTCGCCGCGCTGAGTACCAACGCCGTCTCGGCGCTGAGCACCGCGCAAGTAGTCGCACTGACCGCCGGTCAGGCTGGTGCCTTGAGCACCGCCCAAGTCGCTTCGCTGTCGACCAACGCCATCGCCGCGATGGAAACCGCCGACTTCGCCGCACTGTCGACCAACGCCATCATCTCGCTGACCCCGGCGCAGATGAAGGCGCTGACCACGCAGCAAGTGGTGGCCCTGACCGTCGGCGAAGCCGCCGCGCTGACCACCGCGCAAGTGGCCGGCCTGTCGACCAACAACGTCGCCGCGCTGGAAACGGCCGATCTGGCCGCGATCAAGACCAGCGCCATCGCCGCCTTGGGCACCGCCCAGGTCGCCGCGCTGAGCACCACCCAACTGAACACGCTGGCGACCGCTTCGCTGGCCGTGCTGAGCACCGGCGGCATCGCCGCGCTGAGCACCAATCAAGTGGTGGCCCTGACCGGTGGCCAACTGGGTTCGCTGACCACCAGCCAGTTCGTCGCGCTGAGCTCGAACAGCATCGCCGCGATTGAAACCGCCGACCTGGCCAGCCTGAGCACCAGCGAAATGGCCGCGCTGCGCACCGCGCAAGTGGCTGGCCTGAGCACCGCCCAGGTGTCGCTGCTGTCGACCAATCAAGTCGCGGCGCTGAGCACCTCGGCAGTTTCGGCACTGAGCACCGCGCAAGTCGTGGCGCTGACCGCCGGCCAGGCAGGTTCCTTGAGCACCGCCCAAGTCGCTTCGCTGTCGACCAACGCGATCGCCGCGATGGAAACGGCCGACTTCGCCGCGCTGTCGACCAACGCCATCATCTCGCTGACCGCAGCGCAAATGAACGCGCTGACCACGCAACAAGTGGTGGCGCTGACCGTCGGTGAAGCCGCCGCGCTGACCACCGCGCAAGTGGCCGGCCTGTCGACCAACAACGTCGCCGCGCTGGAAACGGCCGACCTGGCCGCGATCAAGACCAGCGCCATCGCCGCGCTGGGCACCGCCCAGGTCGCCGCATTGAGCACCACGCAACTGAACACGCTGGCGACCACTTCGCTGGCTGCGCTGAGCACCGGCGGCATCGCCGCGCTGGGCACCAACCAAGTGGTTGCCCTGACCGGTGGCCAACTCGGTTCGCTGACCACCAGCCAGTTCGTCGCACTGGGCAGCAACGCCATCGCCGCGATTGAAACGGCCGATCTGGCCAGCCTGAGCACCAACGAAATGGCTGCGCTGCGCACCACGCAAGTGACCGGCCTGAGCACCGCCCAGGTGGCGCTGCTGTCGACCAACCAAGTCGCCGCGCTGAGCACCAACGCCGTCTCGGCGCTGAGCACCGCCCAAGTGGTGGCGCTGACCGCCGGCCAGGCTGGCGCCTTGAGCACCGCCCAGGTATCGTCGCTGTCGACCAACGCGATCGCCGCGATGGAAACCGCCGACTTCGCCGCGCTGTCGACCAACGCGATCATCTCGCTGACCCCGGCGCAGATGAAAGCGCTGACCACGCAGCAAGTGGTGGCCCTGACCGTCGGTGAGGCCGCCGCGCTGACCACCGCGCAAGTGGCCGGCCTGTCGACCAACAACGTCGCCGCGCTGGAAACGGCCGATCTGGCCGCGATCAAGACCAGCGCCATCGCCGCCTTGGGCTCCGCCCAGGTCGCCGCGCTGAGCACCACGCAACTGAACACGCTGGCGACCGCTTCGCTGGCCGTGCTGAGCACCGGCGGCATCGCCGCGCTGGGCACCAATCAAGTGGTTGCCCTGACCGGCGGTCAACTTGGTTCGCTGACCACCAGCCAGTTCGTCGCGCTGGGCAGCAACGCCATCGCCGCGATCGAAACCGCCGATCTGGCCAGCCTGAGCACCAACGAAATGGCCGCGTTGCGCACCACGCAAGTGACCGGTCTGAGCACCGCCCAGGTGGCGCTGCTGTCGACCAACCAGGTCGCCGCGCTGAGCACCAACGCCGTCTCGGCGCTGAGCACTGCCCAAGTGGTGGCGCTGACCGCAGGCCAGGCTGGCGCCTTGAGCACCGCCCAGGTATCGTCGCTGTCGACCAACGCCATCGCCGCGATGGAGACCGCCGACTTCGCCGCGCTGTCGACCAACGCGATCATCTCGCTGACCCCGGCGCAGATGAAAGCGCTGACCACGCAACAAGTGGTGGCCCTGACCGTCGGTGAAGCCGCCGCGCTGACCACCGCGCAAGTGGCCGGCCTGTCGACCAACAACGTCGCCGCGCTGGAAACGGCCGATCTGGCCGCGATCAAGACCAGCGCCATCGCCGCCTTGGGCACCGCGCAGGTCGCCGCGCTGAGCACCACGCAACTGAACACGCTGGCCACCACTTCGCTGGCCGCACTGAGCACCGGCGGCATCGCCGCGCTGGGCACCAATCAAGTAGTCGCCCTGACCGGTGGTCAACTCGGTTCGCTGACCACCAGCCAGTTCGTCGCGCTGGGCAGCAACGCCATCGCCGCGATTGAAACCGCCGACCTGGCCAGCCTGAGCACCAACGAAATGGCCGCGCTGCGCACCACGCAAGTGACCGGCCTGAGCACCGCCCAGGTGGCGCTGCTGTCGACCAACCAGGTCGCCGCGCTGAGCACCAACGCCGTCTCGGCGCTGAGCACCGCGCAAGTCGTGGCGCTGACCGCCGGCCAGGCAGGTTCCTTGAGCACCGCCCAGGTGGCTTCGCTGTCGACCAACGCGATCGCCGCGATGGAAACCGCCGACTTCGCCGCGCTGTCGACCAACGCCATCATCTCGCTGACCCCGGCGCAGATGAAAGCGCTGACCACGCAGCAAGTGGTGGCGCTGACCGTCGGTGAAGCCGCCGCGCTGACCACCGCGCAAGTGGCCGGCCTGTCGACCAACAACGTCGCCGCGCTGGAAACGGCCGATCTGGCCGCGATCAAGACCAGCGCCATCGCCGCGCTGGGTACCGCCCAGGTCGCCGCGCTGAGCACCACCCAATTGAACACGCTGGCGACCGCTTCGCTGGCCGTGCTGAGCACCGGCGGCATCGCCGCGCTGAGCACCAATCAAGTGGTGGCCCTGACCGGTGGCCAACTCGGTTCGCTGACCACCAGCCAGTTCGTCGCGCTGGGCAGCAACGCCATCGCCGCGATTGAAACCGCCGACCTGGCCAGCCTGAGCACCAACGAAATGGCCGCGCTGCGCACCGCGCAACTGACCGGTCTGAGCACCGCCCAGCTGGCGCTGCTGTCGACCAACCAGGTCGCCGCGCTGAGCACCAACGCCGTCTCGGCGCTGAGCACCGCGCAAGTGGTCGCACTGACCGTCGGCCAGGCTGGTTCCTTGAGCACCGCCCAGGTATCGTCGCTGTCGACCAACGCGATCGCCGCGCTGGAAACGGCCGACTTCGCCGCACTGAGCACCAACGCGGTCCGCTCGCTGAGCGTTGCCCAGATCAAGGCGCTGACCACGCAGCAAGTGGTGGCCCTGACCAACGGCGAAGCCGCCGCGCTGACCACCGCGCAAGTGAACAGCTTCTCGACCAACGACATCGCCGCCCTGGAAACCAGCGATCTGGCCGCACTGCAGACCGCCGCGCTCAATGCCCTGGGCAGCGTGCAAGTGCAGGCGCTGACCACGAGCCAGGTCAACAGCCTGGCGACCGCCTCGCTGGCCGCGCTGAGCAGCGCCGGCATCGCCGCGCTGACCACCAACCAGGTCGTCGCGTTGACCGGCGGCCAGCTCGGCAGCCTGAGCACGCAGCAAGTCGTGGCGCTGAGCTCGAACAGCATCGCGGCGATCGAAACGGCCGACCTGTCGAGCCTGACGACGACGGAAATCTCGTCGCTGCGCACCGCCCAGCTGGCAGGCCTGAGCTCCGGCCAGGTCGCCAACCTGTCGACCAACCAGGTCAACGCGTTGAGCACCTCCAGCATCGTCGCGCTGAGCACCAACCAGATCGTGGCGCTGACCGCCGGTCAAGTCGCCTCGCTGGCCACGGCGCAGCTGAGCTCGCTGACTTCGGTGCAGATCGCGGCGCTTGAAACCGCCGACTTCGCGGCCATCACCACCACCAGCATGTCCGCGCTGAGCAGCGCCCAGCTGGCCGCGCTGACCACCAACCAGGCGGTGGCGTTGACGGTCAACCAGGCCGCCGCGCTGAGCAGCCGCCAGGTGAGTGGCTTGAGCACCAGCGCCATCGCCGCGCTGGAAACCGCCGACCTGGCCGCGCTGTCGACCGCAGCGGTCGCGTCGCTGAGCACCCGTCAGGTCAGCGTGTTGTCGACCAACGGCATCGCCGGCATGACGACCAACCAGATCCACGCGCTGACGACGGTGCAGATCCACGCGCTGACGTCGGACCAGTTCCATGCGATGAGCACCACCCAGACCTCGGTCCTGGTGTCGCTGACCCCGATCGTGCTGGACCTGAACGGCAACGGCATCGAGACGCTGGGCGCCAACCAGGGCGTCAAGTTCGACCTGCTGGCCAATGGCAACAAAGGCAACACCGGCTGGGTCGGCGGTGGCGATGGCCTGCTGGTACTGGATCGCAACGGCGATGGCACCATCAACGACGGTAGCGAGTTGTTCGGCTCGGGCACCACGCTGGCCAACGGCAAGAAAGCGGCCAACGGTTACCAAGCCATGGCCGAGCTCGATACCAACGGCGACGGTACCATCGACAGCAAGGACAGCGACTTCGCCAAGCTGCAGGTCTGGGTCGACGGCAACGCCGACGGCATCAGTCAGGCCGACGAGCTGAAATCGCTGACCGATCTGGGCATCACCAAGCTGAACCTGGACGTCAAGCAAACCCTGACCGGCACCGGCAACGGCAACTTCGTCGGCGCCACGTCGAGCTTTGAAACCAGCGACGGCGCGACGCACCAGGCGGCCGACGTCTGGTTCGCTCAAGGCCTGAGCGGCAACGTCAGCGGTCTGGCCCAGGCGATGTCGACCTTCGCGGCAAGCAACAAGCCGGCGGCGCCCGCGGCGCAGCAACTGGATATCCGTGGTGGCGGCGTCAACGCCAGCGCGGCCCAGTTGGCCGATGCGCTGAAACGCTACGATGCCGACGGCAAGCCGGCCGCCGCGGCCAGCACCGCGGTCGACAGCGAGCTGCGCTTCAAGGCGCTGCACGGTGCGACCCAAGGCTTCCTGGCGGCGCCGCACAAGTAATCGGCGCACGACGGTAGTCAAAAAACGACAGGGCCGCGGCCTTGTCGTTTTTATTTGTACGTTCGATAACGGCTCAATTAGATTTCCACACGTAAACAAAATAATTTAATGCGGTGCGGAAAAATGTCGCTTTATGGGAGGCAGGCGGCGGTTTTGAATGCGGACGTGGTTTTTTCGTCCATGCTGAGTTGATGTGTGGAAAAATTTCCTGCGAACATCCTAAAGTTGTTATGCTTGTTGACGTTAAGAATCTAAGTAGTCCTTCCCGCAGTTCCTCAGTTGTTGCAGTTAAATCAAGAAATCGTAGTCCCAAATTTGATACGGAGCCCACGGGAAAGACCTGTCGGCTCCCATGTTTGTCCAGACAGAACCGTGTAGTGCCCCAAGGAGAATGGAAATGAGCCTCGTAACTAGTATGAACACCGACCAGATCGCCGCACTGTCGACCGCTACCGTCGCCAGTCTGGTTACCGCCGATATCGCTGCGCTCAATTCCAGCCAATTCCGGGCCTTCACCACCGACCAGATCGGCGCGCTGACCACCGCGCATGCGGTCGCGATGACCACCAGCACGCTGGCCAACGGCCTGACCACCGACCAGATCGTCGCGTTGAGCACCGCCCAGGTCGGCGCCTTCAATTCGCGCCAGGTCGCCGCGCTGTCCACCGATTCCATCGTCGCGCTGCAAACCGACGACCTGCAGGCGCTGAAAACCGCCTCCATCGCCGGCCTGAGCACCAGCCAGGTCAACACCCTGTCGACCGACCAGATCGTCGCGCTGCAAAGCACCCAGGCCGCCGCGCTGAGCTCCGCCCAGGTCGCCGCGCTGGGCACCTCGGCGCTGGCCGCGTTCGAGACCGCCGACCTGCTGGCGATCAAGACCGGCGGCATCGCCGTGCTGAGCACCGACCAGGTCGCCGCGCTGACGACCGACCAGGTCTCCAAACTGAGCACCGGCCAGATCGGCGCCCTGAGCACCAACGCGCTGGCCTATGGCCTGACCACCGACCAGGTCGTCGCACTGACCTCGACCCAGCTGGCCGGCCTGAGCACCGGCCAGTTCGGCGCGCTGTCGACCAACGATGTCGCCGCGATTGAAACGGCGGATCTGGTGGCGTTGAAAACCGGCGTCATCGCCGCACTGAAAACCGCGCAACTGGCCGCGCTGACCACCGACCAGGTCAGCAATCTGACCACCGGCCAGGTCGCCGCGCTGGGCACCTCCAGCATCGCCGCACTGAGCACCGACCAGGTGGTCGCGCTGAGCACCAGCCAGGCCGCCGTGCTGAGCTCGGGCCAAGTCGCCGCGCTGAGCACCGACGACATCGTCGCGCTGGAAACCGCCGACCTGCAAGCCATCAAGACCAGCGCCGTCGCCGCGCTGTCGACCGCCCAGACCGCCGCCTTGTCGACCGACCAGGTCGTCGCCCTGACCAGCGGCCAGGTGTCGGCGCTGAGCAGCAAGCAAGTCGCCGCGCTGGGCACCGCCGCCATCGCCGCGATTGAAACCGCCGATCTGCTGGCGCTGAAAACCGGCGCCATCGCCGTGCTCAGCACCGACCAGACCGCCGCGCTGACCACCGACCAGGTCTCGACCCTGAGCAGCAGCCAGATCGCCGCCCTGAGCACCAGCAGCCTGGCCTACGGCCTGACCACCGACCAGATCGTGGCGCTGAGCTCGAAACAGCTGTCCGTCCTGAGCACCGCCCAGTTCGGCGCGCTGTCGACCGACGACATCGCCGCCATCGAAACCGCCGACATCGTCGGCCTGAAAACCGGCATCATCGCCGCGCTGAAAACCGCACAACTGGCGGCGCTGACCACCGACCAGCTGAGCAACCTGACCACCGGCCAGATCGCCGCGCTGACCACCGCCAGCGTCGCCTCGCTGAGCACCGACCAGGTGGTCGCGCTGAGCACCACCCAAGCCGCCGTATTGAGCTCGGGCCAGATCGCCGCCTTCAGCACCGACGACATCGTCGCGCTGGAAACCGCCGACCTGCAAGCGATCAAGACCGCGTCGATCGCCGCGCTGTCGGCCGGTCAGGCCGGCGCCTTGTCGACCGACCAGATCGTTGCCCTGACCAGCGGCCAGGTGTCGGCGCTGAGCAGCAAACAAGTCGCCGCGCTGGGCACCGCCGCCATCGCCGCGATCGAAACCGCCGACCTGGTGGCGCTGAAAACCGGCGGCATCGCCGTCCTCAGCACCGACCAGATGGCCGCGCTGACCACCGACCAGATCACCTCGCTGACCAGCGCCCAGATTTCGGCGCTGAGCACCACCGACCTGGCCTACGGCCTGACCACCGACCAGATCGTCGCCATGGCGTCGAACCAGCTGGCCGGCCTGACCACGCTGCAGTTCGGCGCGCTGTCGACCAACGCCGTCGCCGCCATCGAGACCGCCGACATCGTCGGCCTGAAAACCAGCGTCATCGCCGCGCTGAAAACCGCACAACTGGCGGCGCTGACCACCGACCAGCTGAGCAACCTGACCACCGGCCAGATCGCCGCGCTGAGCACCGCCAGCGTCGCCTCGCTGAGCACCGACCAGGTGGTCGCGCTGAGCACCAGCCAGGCTTCGGTCCTGAGCTCGGGCCAGATCGCCGCGATGAGCACCGACGACATCGTCGCGCTGGAAACCGCCGACCTGCAAGCGATCAAGACCGCGACCATCGCCGCGCTGTCGACCGCCCAGACCGCCGCCTTGTCGACCGACCAGATCGTCGCCCTGACCAGCGGCCAGGTATCGGCGTTGAGCAGCAAGCAAGTCGTCGCGCTGGGCACCGCCGCCATTGCCGCGATTGAAACCGCCGACCTGCTGGCGCTGAAAACCGGCGGCATCGCCGTCCTCAGCACCGACCAGATGGCCGCGCTGACCACCGACCAGATCACCTCGCTGACCAGCGCCCAGATCGCGGCGCTGAGCACCACCGACCTGGCCTACGGCCTGACCACCGACCAGATCGTCGCCATGGCGTCGAACCAGCTGGCCGGCCTGACCACGCTGCAATTCGGCGCGCTGTCGACCAACGCCGTCGCCGCCATCGAGACCGCCGACATCGTCGGCCTGAAAACCGGTGTCATCGCCGCGCTGAAAACCGCACAACTGGCGGCGCTGACCACCGACCAGCTGAGCAACCTGACCACCGGCCAGATCGCCGCGCTGAGCACCGCCAGCGTCGCCGCGCTGAGCACCGACCAGGTCGTCGCGCTGAACACCAGCCAGGCCGCCGTGCTGAGCTCGGGCCAGATCGCCGCCTTCAGCACCGACGACATCGTCGCGCTGGAAACCGCCGACCTGCAAGCGATCAAGACTTCGTCGATCGCCGCGCTGTCGGCCGGCCAGGCTGGCGCCTTGTCGACCGACCAGATCGTCGCCCTGACCAGCGGCCAGGTGTCGGCGCTGAGCAGCAAGCAAGTCGCCGCGCTGGGCACCGCCGCCATCGCCGCGATCGAGACCGCCGACCTGCTGGCGCTGAAAACCGGCGGCATCGCCGTCCTCAGCACCGACCAGATGGCGGCCTTGACCACCGACCAGATCACCTCGCTGACCAGCGCCCAGATTTCGGCCCTGAGCACCACCGACCTGGCCTATGGCCTGACCACCGACCAGATCGTCGCCATGGCGTCGAACCAGTTGGCCGGCCTGACCACCGTCCAGTTCGGCGCGCTGTCGACCAACGCCGTCGCCGCCATCGAGACCGCCGACATCGTCGGCCTGAAAACCAGCGTCATCGCCTCGCTGAAAACCGCACAACTGGCGGCGCTGACCACCGACCAGCTGAGCAACCTGACCACCGGCCAGATCGCCGCCCTGAGCACCGCCAGCGTCGCTTCGCTGAGCACCGACCAGGTCGTCGCGCTGAACACCAGCCAGGCCGCCGTGCTGAGCTCGGGCCAGATCGCCGCCTTCAGCACCGACGACATCGTCGCGCTGGAAACCGCCGACCTGCAAGCGATCAAGACCTCGTCGATCGCCGCGCTGTCGGCCGGCCAGGCTGGCGCCTTGTCGACCGACCAGATCGTCGCCCTGACCAGCGGCCAGGTGTCGGCGCTGAGCAGCAAGCAAGTCGCCGCGCTGGGCACCGCCGCCATCGCCGCGATCGAGACCGCCGACCTGCTGGCGCTGAAAACGGCCGGCATCGCCGTCCTCAGCACCGACCAGATGGCCGCGCTGACCACCGACCAGATCACCTCGCTGACCAGCGCCCAGATTTCGGCGCTGAGCACCACCGACCTGGCCTACGGCCTGACCACCGACCAGATCGTCGCCATGGCGTCGAACCAGCTGGCCGGCCTGACCACGCTGCAATTCGGCGCGCTGTCGACCAACGCCGTCGCCGCCATCGAGACCGCCGACATCGTCGGCCTGAAAACCGGCGTCATCGCTTCGCTGAAGACCGCGCAACTGGCGGCGCTGACCACCGACCAGCTGAGCAACCTGACCACCGGCCAGATCGCCGCCCTGAGCACCGCCAGCGTCGCTTCGCTGAGCACTGACCAGGTCGTCGCGCTGAACAGCAGCCAGGCTTCGGTCCTGAGCTCGAGCCAGGTCGCCGCGCTGAGCACCGACGACATCGTCGCGCTGGAAACCGCCGATCTGCAAGCGTTCAAGACGGCGTCGATCGCCGCGCTGTCGACCGCGCAAGTGTCCAACCTGTCGACCGACCAGGTGGTCGCCCTGACCAGCGGCCAGGTGTCGGCGCTGAGCAGCAAGCAAGTCGCCGCGCTGGGCACCGCCGCCATCGCCGCGATCGAAACCGCCGACCTGCTGGCGCTGAAGACCGGCGGCATCGCCGTCCTCAGCACCGACCAGATGGCCGCGCTGACCACCGACCAGATCACCTCGCTGACCAGCGGACAGATCTCGGCGCTGAGCACCGCCGACCTGGCCTACGGCCTGACCACCGACCAGATCGTCGCCATGGCGTCGAAACAGTTGGCCGGCCTGACCACGCTGCAATTCGGCGCGCTGTCGACCAACGCCGTCGCCGCCATCGAGACCGCCGATATCGTGGGCCTGAAAACCAGCGTCATCGCCGCGCTGAAAACCGCACAACTGGCGGCGTTGACCACCGACCAGCTGAGCAACCTGACCACCGGCCAGATCGTTGCCCTGAGCACCGCCAGCGTCGCCTCGCTGAGCACCGACCAGGTGGTCGCGCTGAGCACCAGCCAGGCTTCGGTGCTGACCACCGGCCAGGTCGCCGCACTGAGCACCGACGACGTCGTCGCGCTGGAAACCGCCGACCTGCAAGCGTTCAAGACCGCGACCATCGCCGCGCTGTCGACCGCCCAGGTGGCCAATCTGTCGACCGACCAGATCGTCGCGCTGACCAGCGGCCAGGTGTCGGCGCTGACCAGCAAGCAAGTCGTCGCGCTGGGCACCGCCGCCATCGCCGCGATCGAAACCGCCGACCTGCTGGCGCTGAAGACCGGCGGCATCGCCGCCCTCGGCTCCGACCAGTTGGGCGCGCTGACGACCGATCAGGTCACGGTGCTGACCACCGGCCAGGTGGCCGCGCTGAGCACCAGCAACCTGTCGACCGGCCTGAGCACCGACCAGGTCGTCGCGCTGAGCTCGTCGCAGATCAACGCGCTGACCACGGTGCAGTTCAACGCACTGTCGAGCGACAGCATCGCCGCGATCGAAACGGCCGACCTGTCGGTCCTGCGCACCAGCCTGATCGTCGCGCTGAAGACCGCGCAACTGGCGGCGCTGAGCACCGACCAGATCGGCAGCCTGAGCACCGCGCAAGTGGCGGCGCTGTCGACCAATAACCTGGCCACCGGCCTGACCACCGACCAGGCGGTCGCGCTGACCTCGACGCAAGTCGCCGTGCTGAGCTCCGGCCAGGCCGGCGCGTTGAGCACCGCCGCCATCGCCGCGCTGGGCACCGAAGACCTGGCTGTGCTGAAAACCTCGGCCGTCGCCGCGCTGAAGACCGCGCAGATCCAGGCGCTGACCACCGACCAGGTGGTGGCGCTGAGCACCGGCCAGACCGCGTCGCTGACCACCACGCAGATCCGCGCGCTGAGCACCGACCAGTTGAAATCGCTGGAAACCACCGACCTGGTGGCGCTGCGCACCGCGGCGGTCGCGGCGCTGACCTCGGACCAGATCAGCGGCCTGAGCACCGACCAGATCCATTCGCTGACCAGCGGCCAGGTGTGCGCCATCACCAGCGCCCAGGTGCCTGGTCTGTCGACCGACCAGATCGCGGCGCTGAACTCGCCGCTGGGCACGCCGATCGTGCTGGACCTGAACGGCAACGGCATCTCGACGCTGAACATCGCGGCCGGCGTGCAGTTCGACCTGCTGGGCAACGGCCAAAAAGGCGGCACCGGCTGGGTGGGCGGCGGCGATGGCCTGCTGGTCCTGGACCGCAACGGCGACGGCACCATCAACGATGGTACCGAGCTGTTCGGCGCGGGCACCACGCTGGCCAATGGCAAGAAAGCCGTCACCGGCTACGAAGCCATGGCCGAGCTGGACACCAACGGCGACGGCGTGATCGACAGCAAGGACGCCGCGTTCGGCAAGCTGCAGGTCTGGATCGACGGCAACGCGGACGGCATCAGCCAGGCCGACGAGCTGAAATCGCTGGGCGACCTGGGCATCACCAAGCTGAATCTCGATGCCAAGCAGAACGCGTCGCTGAACAACGGCAACATCGTCGGCGCCACGTCGACCTTCGAGACCAGCGACGGCGCGACCCACGAAGCGGCCGACGTCTGGTTCCAGATGTCGAGCGCGGCGCAAGCCACCACGCTGACCGCCTCGGTCAGCGGCCTGGCGCAGGCGCTGTCGAGCTTCACGGCGGCGGCCCCGGCGGCCAACACGGCCAAGCTGGAAGTGCCGGGCAGCAGCAGCGGCGGCACGGCGGCGGCGCTGGCCAGCGCCATCGGCGACTACAGCAACAGCCAGCTGACCGCCGTCAGCAACGCGGTGGCGACCGAAACCTCGCTGCGCCTGAAGGCGCTGCAAGGCGGCGCGTCCAGCCACGGCATCCTGGCAGCCAAGTAAGCGCAGCCAAGCGGCCGATGCCGAAGCGGCAAGACCTCGCGGTCTTGCCGTTTTTTTTTGCCGCGATGCCGGGAACAGCGGGCGTAAACCGCTGTTGTTCAGCAACAGAAAATGCGCCGTGAGGGAGCATGCTGGGGTAGAATCCAAAGGCGGCGTAATAGTGCGCTGCTGCAAGCTTTACCCAGGTCAACCAACAAGGTGGTCATTGATGTTGCCATGCTCGACCATGCATCTGTCCCGTCACAATGCACGATAAATTCCCCCATACCGCCATCCAGTGCCTGACCGCGATCGCTCAGCATCACGGCCTGCAAATCAACCCGGAACGCTTGATCGACGACTACGCGCTGCGCGCCGAGGAGCCGGGCAACGGCGAGCTGTTGCGGATCGCCTCCGACATCGGCCTGAAGGCCAAGGCCGACCGCCTGACCTGGGCCCGCCTGATGGCGCAGGACGGCGTGTTCCCGCTGATGGCCCGCCTGAACGACGGCAACATGGTGATCGTGGTCGGGGTGCGGCCGGCCGAGGCCGGCGGTGAAGAGCAGGCCGCCGTGCTCAACCCGGTCAACGCCGGCGCCGCCGTGGTGATGGTGCCGCGCAGCGACTTCGAACGGCGCTGGAGCGGCGAGGTGTTCTTCGTCAAGCGGCAGCACAAGTTCAGCGACCCGAACCAGCCGTTCGGCCTGCGCTGGTTCATCCCCGAAATCCTCAAGCAGAAGTCGGCCTTCCGCGACATCTTCATCGCCGCCATCGCGATGCAGCTGCTGGCCTTGGCCTCGCCGATCTTCTTCCAGCTGGTGATCGACAAGGTGCTGACGCACCAGAGCATCACCACGCTGTGGGTGCTGGCGGTCGGCATCGTCATGGCGCTGCTGTTCGACGCCGCCTTCGGCTTCCTGCGGCAGACGCTGACGCTGGCGGCCAGCAACAAGATCGACATGCGGCTGACCCGCCGCACCTTCGCCCACCTGCTGTCGCTGCCGATCGATTTCTTCGAGACCACCAGCGCCGGCGTGGTCACGCGCCACATGCAGCAGCTGGAGCGGATCCGCAGCTTCCTCACCGGCCGCCTGTTCTTCACCGCGCTCGACCTGGTGGCGCTGCTGGTGTTCGTGCCGGTGCTGTTCACCTACTCGTACAAGCTGGCCAGCATCGTGCTGGTGTTCGCCGGCCTGATCGCCGCCGTGGTGGTGGCGATGGTGCCGACCTTCCAGCGCCGCCTCAACGCGCTGTACTCCGCCGAAGGCCAGCGCCAGGCGATGCTGGTCGAAGTGATCCACGGCATGCGCACCGTCAAGGCGCTGGCGATCGAACCGACCCAGCGCCGGGTCTGGGACCAGCGCTCGGCCGAGGCCATCACCATGCACTTCCGCGTCGGCCAGATCTCGATCGCCGGCAACGCGGTCACCGACTTCCTCGGCAAGCTGATGCCGGTCACGCTGATCGTGCTGGGCGCGCAGGACGTGTTCGACCAGCAGCTGTCGGTCGGCGCGCTGATCGCGTTCCAGATGCTGTCCGGCCGCGTCACCGGGCCGCTGATCTCGATCGTCGGCCTGGTCAACGAATACCAGGAGACCGCGCTGTCGGTCAAGATGCTGGGCGAGGTGATGAACCGCGCGCCCGAGGGCCGCGCCGGCGCCAACGGCCTGCGTCCCGAACTGCAGGGCGAGATCCGTTTCGACGACGTCACCTTCCGCTATCCGGGCGCGCAGGCGATGGCGCTGAACAAGGCCAGCTTCACCATCACGCCGGGCACGGTGGTCGGCATCGTCGGCCGCAGCGGTTCCGGCAAGACCACCTTGACCAAGCTGATCCAGGGCCTGTATCCGGTGCAGGAGGGCATTGTCCGCTTCGACGGCCTGGACGCGCGCGAGATCGAGCTGTCGCACCTGCGGCGCCAGATCGGCGTCGTATTGCAGGAAAACTTCCTGTTCCGCGGCACGGTGCGTGAAAACCTGTCGGTGGCCAAGCCCGACGCCACCTTCGAGGAGCTGGTCGAGGCCGCCGCCGCCGCCGGCGCCGACGAATTCATCGAGCGCCTGCCGATGGGCTACGACACCATGCTGGAGGAAAATGCCTCCAACCTGTCCGGCGGCCAGAAGCAGCGGCTGTCGATCGCCCGCACGCTGGTCAACAAGCCGCGCATCCTGATCCTCGACGAGGCGGCCAGCGCGCTCGATCCCGAAAGCGAAGCCATCTTCATCGGCAACCTGAGCCGGATCGCCGTCGGCCGCACGGTGGTGATGATCTCGCACCGCCTGTCGACGCTGGTCAACGCCGACAAGATCATGGTGATGCAACAGGGCCGCCTGGTCGACAGCGGCCGCCACTCCGAACTGCTTTTAACCAGCGACACCTACCTGCATTTATGGAACCAGCAAACAAGCCACATGTAAACGGGTCCGGACGCGACAAGCGCGACCAGACCGAGATCGACTTCCTGCCGGACGCCGACGCGATCGAACGCGGCCCGCTGCCGCGCTCGGTGCGCGTCACGCTGCATGTGCTGCTGCTGGCGTTCGCCAGCTTCATCCTGTGGGCCTGCCTGTCGCACGTGCCGAAGGTGGTCACCGCCAAGGGCCGGCTGGTCAATCCGCTGCCCAACATCGTGGTGCAGCCGCTGGAGACTTCGGTGATCCAGCGCATCGACGTGCGGGTCGGCCAGGTGGTGCGCAAGGGCCAGCTGCTGGCCTCGCTCGACCCGACCTTCACCCAGGCCGACGAATCGCAGCTGCGCACCCGGCTGCAAAGCCTGGACACCCAGACCGCCGCGCTGCGCGCCGAGCTGGCCGGCAAGCCGGGCGCCGCCGGCGGCGGCAAGGGCAACGCCGACAGCGAACTGCAGTCGCAGCTGTCGGACGAGCGTCGCGCCAACTTCGAGGCGCAGAAGAACAAGATGGACCAGAACATCGGGCGCCTGATCGCCGGCCTCGAAACCAACAAGCGCGACCGCGTGATCCTGGCGCAGCGCGTCAAGTCGCTGCGCGAAGTGGAAGCGATGCAGGAGCAGCTGATGGCCGAACAGTTCGGCGCCAAGATGCACCTGCTGGAGGCGCGCGACCGCCGCCTCGAAGTCGAACGCGACATGACGCTGCAGCAGAACAAGTCGCTGGAGATGGAGCGCGAGCTGGCCTCGGCGCACGCCGAGCGTTCCGCCTTCGGCAAGAGCTGGCGCCAGAAGATGATGGAAGACCTGTTGTCGGCCACGCGCGAGCGCGACGGCATCAACGAGCAGCTGGTCAAGGCCGACATGCGGCACCGCATGGTGCAGATGCTGGCGCCGGCCGACGGCGTGGTGCTGGAGATCGCCAAGCTGTCGGTGGGCTCGATCATCCGCGAGGCCGAGCCGCTGTTCACGCTGGTGCCGCTGGGCGCCGAGCTGGAGGCCGAGGTGCAGGTCGATTCGCAGGACATCGGCTACATCAAGACCGGCGACAAGGTGCAGCTGAAGGTCGACGCCTTCTCCTACCAGGAGCACGGCATGTTGGACGGCAAGATCCGCACCATCAGCTCGGACTCGTTCCGGCGCGACCAGGCGCAGGGCCAGAACGGCCTGGATTCCTTCTACACCAGCCGCATCAGCTACCGCGGCGCCAAGCTGAAAAAGATGGAGGCCGGCGCCGCGCTGCTGCCCGGCATGACGCTGTCGGCCGAGATCCTGGTCGGCGAGCGCACCGTGATGTCTTACCTGCTGTGGCCGCTGACCAAGGCCATGGACGAATCGATCCGCGAACCCTGATCAGGCGGCGATGATGCGCACGTGGGCGGCGCCGGGGCGCGCCGCGCCGCGCAGCAGCGCGAACACGCCCGGTTGCGCGGTCGACGCGAAGCCGGCGCGGGCGTAGACGTCGCGGCAGGGCGTGTTCAACTCGGTCTCCACCAGCGCGCCGACCACGATCTCGGCGCCGTCGCGGAACAGCTCGCCGACCACATGGTCCAGCGCGGCGATTTCCACATCCATCCCCAACACCCGGCAGCTCATCACGAACTGGCGGATCACGCCGCCCTGCAGCAGCAGCGCGCCGACCTGGCCGTAGTCGGAAAACTTGTCGCGCACCGAGAACGAATGCACGCTGCCGCCGGCGGCGAAGAAGGCGCCGAACTCGGCCGCCGTCCAGCGCACGCCGGAGGTGTTGAACTGGTTGGTCTTGTTGACCAGCTCGTTGACGCGGGTGAAGCCGTCGGCGGCGCTGTCGTGGATCACCTCCATCGTCAGCTGCACGTCCAGGCCGGCGAGGAATTCGGCGCGGCCGCCGCCGGCGCTCTTCTGCTGTTCGCGCGCGATCAAGCCCTTGTACGACTGTTCGCGCTGCTGCGCCTCGGCGCCCAGCGTGATGCGCTGGGTTTCCGCGCTCCACAGCAGGATGCGGCGGGTGACGAAGGGATCGGCGCCGATCACGCGGATGCCGGGAATGTTGTTGCGCACCTCGTCGCGCTCGACCGGGTTGTCGTCGACGAACACCACGCTCTTGGCGGTCAGCGCCAGCGTCGCCAGCGTGTCCTTGATGTTGTCCGACTTGGGCAGCCAGTTAATCTTGGGCAGCAGGAAATCGTCGTAGCTGAGCCACGGCAGCACCGCGCGGCGCCAGCGCTCCTTGACGATGTGCTCGTCGTTCTTCGAGCACAGCGACACCATGATGCCGCGCCGGCGCAGGTGCTGCACCGCCTCCCAGATGCCGACCGGCCAGAAATGCGATTCCGGCTGCGGCCGGCCCGGCTCGTAGTGCTCGGCGATCTGGCCGCGCCACAGCGTGTTGTCGAGATCGAAGATCACCAGCTTGACCGTGTCGACCTGCTGCACGATGCGGTAGATCGACTCCATCTGGCGGAACACCATTTCGCTGAACACCGTCGGCTGCAGGCCGTAGGTGGCGTAGACGTCGGGAATGGCCTCGATCCGGCCGCTGTGCGGCGCGGCCCAGTCCGGCTGGTTGTCGAGCAGCGCGACGTCCGCCACCAGCGTCGCGGTGTGCGAGTAGAACGAGGCCACGTCGTCGAGGAAGAAGCGCTTGCCGAAAGTCGAGGCCAGGCTGTCGACGTCGGCCACGTAGGCGTGCTTGTGGCCGGCCAGCGTGTCGTCCAGGCACTGGTTGACGACCCGCACCAGGCGGCCGAAATCCTTGGCGCCGCCGCGCTCCGACAGCGACGGCGCCAGATTGCTTTGCGGGACGATGAAATTGGACACCAGCGTCAGCAGGCCGTGCTCGCGGTTGTGCTTGAGCACCGCCTCCAGCACCGCGCGCAGCATGGCGCAGGCCTGCGCCTCCAGCGCCTCGTAGGCGCCGGGCTGGTCGAAGTCGACCACGCGGATGATGTTGTCGCCGACCAGCGTGCGCAGCGGAATCTGGATGTATTGCAGCTGGTAGCCGGCCGCCTGTTCCGGCGTCAGCGCCGGCAGGTTCAGCAGGTTGTTGAACTGCGTGTAGTCGAACTGGACCTCGGGATACAGCCGGCGGAAGTCCTGCAGGTACTGGTCGGTCAGGCAGGAGCCGATCACCAGCAGCTTGGTCAGCGGCAGCGCGGTGGCCTGCAGCTCGCGGGGAAACAGATAATCGGCTGGATGCATGGGGTTCTCTGGGTGCGGTTCAGCCCAGCAGCAGGCGGGTGGCGCGCGCCACCGTGGCGCTGAGCTGGTCGGGGTTGAAGATCGGGTCGCGCAGGATGTCGCGGGCGCGCGCCAGCAGCGACACGGTGGTGGTCAGCGAGGCGTGCAGCTGCTCGTGCGGCGGCTGCTCGGGACGGATGAAATAGCCCTGTTCCCAGACGTCGCAGATCAGCCGCATCGACTCCAGGTGGCCGCGGATCTGCGTGCGCGTGACGCGCTGGTCCTGGTCGGCGTGGACCCGGAAGTAGCTGAGCGGCTGGTGCAGGTAGACGCAGTCGTGGCTCGACAGGATGGTCATCCAGGTGGCCAGGTCGGACATCACCGAATACTGGTGGCCCTGGTAGACGCCGAACACCGGGCCGGCGACCGCCTTGCGGAACAGCGCCGTGGTCGGTTCGCCCAGCACGTTGCCGTTGCCGGCCGCCATGTGCGCGCCCAGCGACAGGCCGGTGACGTGGGTGTCGACGCTGAACAGCGGCGCCAGGTGCGGCGGCGACGCCATCGGCTGGCCGTTGGCGTCGATCAGTTGCCGGCTCGAGGTCACCACCCCCAGGTTGTCCTGGGTCAGCATCACCTGCATCATGCGCGCGATCTTTTCCGGATGGTACAGATCGTCGTCCATCAGGAAATTGACAAACTCGCCGCGCGCCTGGCTGTAGCAGTTGTTGAAATTCTCCATCGGCGGGCAGCTGGCGATGCGGTGGTAGCGCAGCTGCGGATGACGCTCGGCGTACGGCGCGAAGCGCTGCCGGGTCAGCTCGTCGTCGCTGTTGTCGCTGACCACGATTTCCAGGTTGGGGTAGGTCTGCGCCAGCGCGCTGCGCAGCGCCAGTTCGGCGTAGTCCGGCCGGTTGTGGGTCGGCAGCAGGATGCTGACCAGCGGCGCGCTCGCGGCGGCGCTCATCGCGGCGCTCCCGGCAGCGTCAGGCCCATGTGCTGGCGCAGGTAGTCCTGGCTGCCGGCGACGCTGACGAAACGGTTCGGGATGGCGATGCGGCGGATCGCCGGCAGCGCCGCCAGGCGGCCCTCGTACAGCAGGTCATGCAGCTGTTCCAGGATGGCGGAGCCGAAGCCGCCGTTGGCCTGGTGCTCCTCCAGCGTGACCAGGTGGGCGTAGCGCGTCGCCAGCAGCGCCAGCGCCGCCGCGTCGATCGGGTTGACGAAGGGGAAGCTGTACAGGTCGTAGTCGAGCTGCTCGCGCTCGATCTGGCGCGCCGCCGCGCCGACCATGTCGCCGGTGGCGAACACGGCGCGGGTGGCGCCGGCGCGTTGCAGCACCGGCACGATGGCGCCGGCGTGCGGCAGCGCCGGCGGCGCGGCGTGCAGGCGCGGCTCGCCGGCCTTGTTCAGCCGCATATAGCAGGGGCCGGGGTGGTTGGCGATGAAGGCCGTCACGCTCTCGACCTCGGCCGGATCGCCCGGCGCCGTCACCACCATGCCGGGGATGGTGCGCAACATGCCCAGCTCCTCGGTGGTGTGGTGCGAGGTGCTCAGCGGGCCGTAGGCATAGCCGCCGCCGACCGCGATGATCTTGACGTTGGCCTCGTGGTAGGCGACGTCGTAGCGGATCTGCTCCATCGCGCGCAGCGTCGGGAAGTTGCCGATCGAGTAGCAGAACACCGTGTAGCCTTCCATGCTCAGGCCGGTCGCCAGGCCGACCATGTTCTGCTCGGCGATGCCGACGTTGAGGAAGCGGTCCGGGAATTCCTGCGCGAACGGTTCCAGCACCGAGTAGCCGAGGTCGCCGCACAGCAGGAAGATGCGCTGGTCCTGGCGCGCCAGGTGCAGCAGGGAGTTGATGAAGGCGGTTCTCATGCCGGTTCCTGTGTTGTCGTGGTCAGTTGCGCCATCGCCGCGCGGAATTGCTCTTCGCTGGGCGACTTGTAATGCCAGGCCAGCTGGCCTTCCATGAAGTCGACGCCCTTGCCCTTGACGGTGTGGGCGATCACGGCGCGCGGCTTGCCGGCGGCGCGGCCGTCCTTGGCCAGCGCGGCGGCCAGCGCGGCGTGGTCGTGGCCGTCCACTTCCAGCGTGTCCCAGCCGAAGGCCTTGAATTTGTCGGCCAGCGGGTCGAGGTTGAGCACCTCGGCGGTGCTGCCGAAGCTCTGGATCTTGTTGTAGTCGACCACCAGGGTCAGGTTGTCGAGACGGTGGTGCGGCGCGAACAGGATCGCTTCCCAGTTGGAGCCCTCGTCCAGTTCGCCGTCGCTGACGATGACGTAGGTGTGCCAGCCGGTCTGGCGGCGCTTGCCGGCCAGCGCGACGCCGGCCGCCACCGACAGCGCATGTCCCAGGCTGCCGGTCGACAGCTCGACCCCCGGCACCTTGTGGTTGACGTGCGAGGTGAAGTGGCTGCCGTTGTCGGTGAAGGTGGCGAGCGCGGCCTTGTCGTAGTAGCCGGCCTCGGCCAGCACGGCGTATAGCGCGGTGCAGGCGTGGCCCTTCGAATAGAACAGGCGGTCGCGCTGCGGCGCGTCGGGTTGGCCGGGCGCGATCGTCATCACGCCGCCGTACAGCACGGCCAGCACGTCGGCCACCGAGAACGCGCCGCCCAGATGGGAGGCTTTCTTGTGGTAGCACATGGTCAGCGCCGACTGGCGGATGCTGAGCGCCAGGGCGCGGCTGTCGGGGATGGCGGACATCAGGATTCTCCGGAATGTGGGGTGGTCCAGGCGGCCGTGCGCGCGATCGCGTCGGCCAGGCTGGTGTATTGGCGCAGGCCCAGGCCGGCGGCGCGGGCCACCGATGGCACGTAATAGCTGGCCGGGGCGCCGGACGGCGCGCCGGCGATGCGCACCTCGGCGCCGCCGCCGAGCGCGGCGCTGACTTCGCGGGCCAGGCCGGCGATGCTGATTTCCTGCCCGGCGCCGACGTTGTAGGGGCGGCGGTCGCCCAGCACCAGGATGGTCAGCAGCCACACCACCAGGTCGGCCGCGTACAGGTAGGAGCGGAACGGCGTGCCGTCGCCGCCGACGCGGATCGGGTCGCCGCGGCGGGCGTCGCGGATGAAGTTGCCGATGGCGAACTGGGCGTCCAGCGCCATGTAGGGGCCGACAAAGGCGAAACAGCGGGCGATGCGGGTTTCCAGCGCCGGCTGGCGCTGCTGCTCGCAGGCCACCAGCCATTCGGCGATGCGCTTGCCCTGGCCGTAGGCGCTGCCGGCCTGGGCCGGATCGGGCGCGCCGCGATAGTCTTCGTCGACGTGGGTCAGGCCGGGCGGCTGCACGCCGTACACGGCGCCCGAGCTGGTCAGCAGGTAGCGGCCGGCGCCGCAGCGCCGCGCCAGCGCCAGCGTCTGTTCGGCGCCGGCGACGATGTCATGGTAGGTGGCCAGCGGCTCGGCCGCCGGCGCCACCACGTCGGTGGCGGCGTGCAGCACGATGTCGTAGCGGCCGTGTTCCTGCGCCAGATCGCGCACGTCGCCCTGCAGCAGCCGCACGGCGGGATGGCTGGCCAGGTGCGGCGCCCTGGCGCGGAAGGCGTCGGGACGGCGGCTCAGCACCGTCAACCGCAATCCCAGTCCGAGCTGCCGCTCCGCCCACAGCAGGCCTTCCAGCAGCCAGCTGCCGATGAAGCCGGTGCCGCCGGTGAGGAACAGGTGCTGGCCGCGCAACGCTTGCCAGACCTCGGCCGGGGTCTGCTCGAGGATCAGCGCCAGGTCGGCGGCGTCCACGCCCGGCCGGTAAGGGCCGGGGCTGCTGCTGTTGTGCATCTCGGACTCAGTCAAAGTTAACGCCGAAAAACTGCTCCAGCTTGGTGATCGCGAAGTCCAGCATCTCGCGCGTCAGGCCCGGGTAGACGCCGATCCAGAAGGTGTCGTGCATGATGCGGTCGGTGTTGGTCAGCTCGCCGGAGACGCGGTAGTTGCGGCCGATCATGTACGGCTGGCGCGTCAGGTTGCCGGCGAACAGCAGGCGGGTGCCGATCTTGTGCTGGTCCAGATAGGTCAGCAGGTCGACCCGCGACACATTGGCCTCCGGCTTCAGCGTCATCGGGAAGCCGAACCAGGACGGATCGGAATTCTCGGTGGCGCGCGGCAGGATCAGGAATTCGGTGCAGGACTGCAGGCGTTCGGTCAGGTAGGCGAAGTTGTCCTTGCGCGCCTGGATGAAGCCGGCCGCGCGGTCGATCTGCGCCAGGCCGCAGGCGGCCTGCATGTCGGTGATCTTCAGGTTGTAGCCGAGGTGGCTGTAGGTGTATTTGTGGTCGTAGCCTTCCGGCAGCGTGCCGAAGCACTGGCAGAAGCGCTTGCCGCAGGTGTTGTCCTTGCCCGGCGGGCAGTAGCAGTCGCGGCCCCAGTCGCGGAACGATTCGGCGATCAGCTTCAGCTGCGGATCGTTGGTGAACACCGCGCCGCCTTCGCCCATGGTGATGTGGTGCGCCGGGTAGAACGACATGGTGCCGATGTCGCCGAAGGTGCCGACCATCTTGCCGTCGTAGGTCGAGCCCAGCGCGTCGCAGCAATCCTCGATCAGCCACAGGTTGTACTTTTTGCACAGCGCGCAGATCACTTCCAGGTTGTACGGATTGCCCAGCGTGTGCGCCAGCATGATGGCCTTGGTCTTGGGCGAGATCGCCGCCTCCAGCTTGGTCACATCGATGTTGTAGGTGCCCAGCTCGACGTCGACGAACACCGGCACCGCGCCGAACTGGATGATCGGGTTGACGGTGGTCGGGAAGCCGGCGGCGACGCCGATCACTTCATCGCCCTGCTGGATCGCGCGCGGTCCCAGCTTCGGCGAGGTCAGCGTGTTGAACGCGACCAGGTTGGCCGACGAGCCGGAGTTGACGGTGATCAGGAAGTCGACGCCGATCAGCTTGGCCAGCCTGGCTTCGAACTGGTCGTTGAAGCGGCCGGTGGTCAGCCAGGCGTCGAGCGAGGCTTCGACCATCAATTCCATTTCCGGCGCGCCGACCACCTTGCCGGCCGGCGGGATCACGGTCACGCCCGGCTCGAACGGCTTGGGCAAGCTGGCCAGCGCGCCGTATTCGGCCACCAGCTGGTTGATCTCCGCGCGGAGTTGTTCTTTGGTTTTTGCTTCACTCATGGTTGCTGCCTTAGCTATGTGCGGTGTTTTGATAGGTGTCGATCTGCGCCAGCGTCAGCGCGCGCATGGCGGCGCCGTCCGGATTGGCGGCGTACGCCTGGTGCCAGGCGACGATCATGTCGATGGTGTGGCCGAGCTGCCAGCGCGGTTGCCATTGCAGCCGGGCGCGCGCCTTGGAGCAGTCCAGCTTGAGGTAGTGCGCCTCGTGCGGCTGCGGCGCGCCGTCCAGCTCCCAGCCGGCGCCGTCGCCCCAGCTGGCGCACAGCCGCCCGACGATCCATTCGACCGGGCGGGCGTCGATGTCGTGCGGACCGAAGTTGAAGCCTTCGGCGTATGCGGCGCCGTGCCGGTACAGATGCTCGGCCAGCGTCAGGTAGCCCGACAGCGGTTCCAGCACGTGCTGCCACGGCCGGATCGCGTGCGGGCTGCGGATGCGCACCGGCTGGCCGGCGGCGATGGCGCGCACCATGTCCGGGATCAGCCGGTCCTCGGCCCAGTCGCCGCCGCCGATGACGTTGCCGGCGCGGCCCGAGGCCAGCGCCACGCCGTGCTCGGCGTATTGGTCGGGATGGAAGAACGAGGAGCGGTAGCCGGCCGTGACCAGCTCGGCGCAGGCCTTGCTGTTGCTGTACGGGTCGTAGCCGCCGAAGGCTTCGTTCTCGCGGTAGCCCCAGGCCCATTCCTTGTTCTCGTAGCATTTGTCGCTGGTGACGTTGACCACCGCCTTGACGCCGGGGGTGTTGCGCACCGCTTCGAAGAAGTTGACCAGGCCCATGACGTTGGTGGCGTAGGTCTCGACCGGGTTGGCGTACGAGTAGCGCACCAGCGCCTGCGCCGCCATGTGGATCACGATCTCCGGCCGCGCCTGCCGCATCGCGGCCTGCAGCGCGGCGCCGTCGCGCACGTCGCCGATGACCGAGGTCATGCCGGCGCCGACCCGGGCCACCTCGAACAGGCTGGGCTGGCTGGGCGCGTCGAGCGCGTAGCCGGTCACGTGCGCGCCGAGCTGCTGCAACCACAGGCTCAGCCAGCTTCCCTTGAAGCCGGTGTGCCCGGTCAGGAACACCCGCTTGCCGGCCCAGAACGCCGGATTCATGGCCAGCGCTTCCACGGCGCCTTGCCGCTGTCCCACAGCTGTTCGAGCAGCACCTTGTCGCGCAGGGTGTCCATCGGTTGCCAGAAGCCGTGGTGGCGGAAGGCGTCGAGCTGGCCCTCGGCGGCCAGCCGCTCCATCGGTTCCTTTTCCCACACGGTGCTGTCGTCGGCGATGTAGTCGATCACCTTGGGCGACAGCACAAAGTAGCCGCCGTTGACCCAGGCGCCGTCGCCCTGCGGCTTTTCCTTGAAGCTGGTGATGCGCTGGCCGTCGATGTCGATCGCGCCGAAACGGCCCGGCGGCTGCACCGCCGTCATCGTGGCCAGCTTGCCGTGCGCCCTGTGGAAGGCCAGCGAGGCGCCGATGTCGAGGTCGGACACGCCGTCGCCGTAGGTGAAGCAGAACGCCTCGTCGTCCTCGACGTAGCGGCGCACGCGCTTCAGGCGGCCGCCGGTCAGGGTGTCGGCGCCGGTGTCGACCAGCGTCACCTTCCACGGTTCGGCGAAGCGCTCGTGCACCTCCATGCTGTTCTTTTGCAGGTCGAAGGTGACGTCCGACGTGTGCAGGAAATAGTTGGCGAAGAATTCCTTGATGACGTAGCCGCGGTAGCCGCAGCAGATGACGAAATCGTTGATGCCGTGCGCCGAGTAGCTCTTCAGGATATGCCACAGCACGGGCTTGCCGCCGACCTCGATCATCGGCTTGGGCTTGACCGTGGTTTCCTCGCTCAGCCGCGTGCCCAGCCCGCCCGCCAGTATGACTGCCTTCATGCTCTCTCCGCAATGTGATGATGTGACCGTATTATCCGTCGCAACGCTGGTATTCTAAACCAAAAGCAAGACGGTTTTAGCCCTGTTTTCCCGCCCCCCACGGGGAAAGGTCTTTGCTATACTGTGTCCACTATATCTTAGGAGCAATAGTGATGGCGATTGAAAAAGTGCTGTTGTTGCACGGCCCGGCCGTGTTGCCCTACCGGCCGCCGTATCCGGATGAATTGTTTTATCCGTATGTGGCCTACGACAGCCGTCCAGGCATCGTCCTGATGGCGCGCGTGTTCCGCGCCATCGGCTTCAAGATCGCCTTCAGCGGCTGGGAGGAGGACGGCGAATGGCTGCGCGAGAACGCCGCGCTGTTCGACTTCCTGGTGGTCTCGGACCAGCACACGCTGAACACCGAAAGCAATTTCTTCGGCGATGTCATCCCGAACAACAAGGAAAAACTGTATTACGCGGCGCTGGCCGGCATCCGCGCCATCCGCGCCGGCCTCGGCGACGACGCCGTGGTGTTCCGCGTGCGCGCCGACGTCACCGTGCACCAGGGCCATATCGCGCTGCACGTGTCGCAGATCCGCCGCGGTTCGGGCGACCTGATGATCGAATATTGCGACGTCAGGAATATGTATTCGACCCCGGACTTCATGCTGCTGGGCGAGGTGGCGGTGCTGGACGCGATCTATACCGGCTTGTACGAACGCAGCCGCGCCGGCGCGGCCTACCACGTGTCGTCGCATATCGACCACACCCTGAGCTATCTGGCGCTGCAGGAACAGGGCGTGATCGGCCGCATCATCTGCATGCAGAAGACGGTGCACGACACGGTGATCTGGCGCGGCCTGCCGCGCCACTTCCAGGAGGTCAATCCGGCGCTGCACGCGACCCGCTCGTTCGGCACCGAACTGGCGATGGGCGGCGGCCTGACGGTGGCGCAGCTGATCGCGCAGATCCATCCCGGCGCCTCGGGCCTGAACGAGCGCGTGGTTCCGGCCCCGGCCCCGGCCGCACCGGCCGGCTAGGCCAGCGCCCGGCCCAGCGGATGGGCCAGGAAGTAATCCAGGTCCTCCGGCACGCCCAGGCCGTACATGCCGGCGCGGTCGGCGCCGATGTTGTAGTAGCCGAGCCGGGCGCCGTTGGCCAGCATCGCGTTGTAGGCCGGGGCGACGTAGAACTCGCCGTTGACGCGCAGCTCGGCGGCGATCATGGCGTCGGCGGCGGCGACGAAATCGCTGCCGCGCGCGTAGTTGTAGATGCCCACCGTGGCCTCGTTCGAGACCACCTGCTTTTCCACCACCTCGACGATGGCGCCGCCGGCGTCGAGCCGCACGTACGACCATTTCGGGTGGTCGGCGCTCATCGTCATGATCAGGCCGTCCAGCTGTTCTTCGTCCATGCGCGCCAGGTAGTCGTCGATGCGGATGTCGATGTACTGGTCGCAGTTGGCGATCATCAGCGGGGTGGCGTCGTCGATCAGCGCGCGCGTCAGCAGCACGGTGCAGGCGGCGCCCTGCGTCACCTGCGACACCGGCACGACGGCGCAGCCGGGCGCGATCGCCTGCAGCCGCTCGCCCAGGCCGTACTGCGCCAGGTGCGCCTGCTGGCAGACGAAGATGAAGCGGTGCGGCCGGCTCGGACGCAGGTTGTCGATCACCACCTCGATCATCGGCCGCGCGCCGAGCGGGATCAGCGGCTTGGGATCGGTGTAGCCGGCGTTGGCGAAGCGGCTGCCATGGCCGGCCATCGGCACCACGATGTTGATCATGGCGCCTCGCCCAGGTATTTGTCGTCGACCGCGCCCGGCACCTTGACCACCAGCGTCACGGTGTCCTCCAGCACCACGAAGTCGGTCGACTCCAGCGGCGCGATCACCACGATGTCGCCGGCGACGTATTCGACCCCGTTCATCTGCACCCGGCCGCTCTGGATCACGGTGATTTCCTGGGCGATCTTGTGGTAGTGGCGCGCCTCGCGGTCGCCGGCGCGGTAGTGCTTGACGCCGACTTCGGCGGCGCGGGTGGCCAGCGCGGTCGGCGTGAAGTCGCCGACGAACCAGCCGCGCACCATGTCGTCGAGTTTGTAGTGTTGCATGCTCAGCCTTTCGGAATGTCGAGGTAGGCGCGCAGCGCGTGCATGCGGCCGTCGCGCCATTCGATGATGTCGACCCCTTCCAGGTGGGTGGCGTCGAGGTCCAGCGTGAATTCGATCAGCGTGGTGGCGCCGTCGGTGTAGATGTTGCGGGCGCGGAAGGACAGCGTGGCGCAGCCGTCGAACATGCCCTTCATCATGGCCAGCGCGGCGGCCTTGCCGTCGATGCGCTTGACCACCGGGTCCTGCAGCGAAAAGTCGTCGGCCAGCAGCGCGCCGACGGCCTCCAGGTCGCGCGCGTCGAAGGCGCGGATATAGGCTTCGGTCAGTTGTTTGCTCATGGTGTCGCTCGGTTGGTGGTGCGGTGCAGCGCGGCTTCGTATTCCTCGATCTTTTTCGGCGAATAGAAGGTGTGGTAGGCGTGGTTGGGCACGGCCAGCGCGGTCAGCTTGCGGTTCAGCAGGATCAGTTCGTTGAGCACCGGGGCGATGTAGAACACCTCGTCGACGCTGGTGTTCTTGCGGATCGAATGCTGCGCCGCCAGCACGAAGTCGGCGCCGTGCGCGAAGTAGTAGAAGCCGGCGATGGCGTTGCGGCTGACCGGATGCTTCTCGGCGGTCTCGATGATGTCGTCGCCGTTTTCCAGCCGCGCGTACGACCAGCGCGGGTGCACCGAATCGAAGGTCAGCGTGCCGGCGTCGCTGCCGCGCGCGCGGAAGCGCGCCAGGTAGTCGTTCAGGTCGACGTCGAACACCTGGTCGCCGTTGACGATCAGCAGCGGCTGGTCGGCGCCGATGTAGTCGATCGCCAGCAGCGCGCTGCAGGCGGCGCCCTGGGTCTGGTGCATCAGGCGGATGATGACGCTGTCGGCGCCGGCCAGCAGCCGCACCGTGCTGTCGAGGTGGTAGCGGCTGCAATCCTCGTCGCGCAGGATGAAGATGAAGCGCTTCTCCTCGGCGATGCCGTCCAGGTTCTCGATCAGGTACTGGATCATCGGCTTGCCGGCGATCTCGATCAGCGGCTTGGGAAACGGGAAGTCGGCGCCCTCGAAGAACATCGACGGCACGCTGAGCGGAACGATAATGTTAAGCATGTCCGGCCTCCAGCGCGGCGATGGTTTGCGTGATGTTGGCGTGGTTCACCTCGCGCACGTCGTGCACGCACAGCACGTGCGCGCCGGAATCGCGCGCGGCCTTGATGCCGTTCGGGTTGTCCTCGACGATCAGGCATTGCTCCGGCAGCAGGCCCATGCGCTCGATCGCCTTCAGGTACATGTCCGGCGCCGGCTTGGGCGCGGCCACGTCCTCGTTGGACAGGAAGAATTCCAGGAAGGGCAGCAGCTCGGCGCGCTCCAGCATCATGGCGATGGTGTTGCGGATCGAGTTCGAGCACACCGCCATGCGGTAGCCCTCGGCGCGCAGCCGCGACAGCGCGAACTGGTGCTGGAACACCGGCTTGCAGCGGGCGTAGATCACTTCCATGGTGTAGATCTGCTTCATCTCGTTGATGAAGCCGTGCAGCGCCTCGGGCAGGCCGCGCTCCAGCGACAGCATGCGCAGCTTGGTCTTGGTCGGCAGGCCGTCGTAGGTCACCAGGTGGTCGTAGCGGCTGATGGCCATGCCGAACAGCGTCAAGGCGCGATTGAGCGCCTCGAAATGCCACTCCTTGGCATCGATCAGTACGCCATCCATATCGAAGATGATGGCTTTAATCTTGGTCACGGAAAAAATCCTTTGCGGCTTGGGGGAAGTCGGTGCACAGGCTCAGCGCCGGCTGCCGGTGCAGGCCGGCGTCGCGCAGGCGGCGCCATAATTCCAAATGCGGGCGGCGGTGCAGTTCCGGCGACACGATGCATACCGCCTTGCCCTGTTCCAGCCAGGCGGCGATCTGCGCCGGCTGGTACCACTCGCCGTGGAAGGCGTCGAGCCAGACGCCGGCGGCGCGCTCGAGGAAGGCGGGGACGGTTTCGTATTCGCTGCTGCGGGTGTAGGCGGGCAGGCCGTGCTGCAGGTAGCCGAGCGCGTCGGGCACCGCCATGTCGAACACGAAGGCGTCGGCGGTGCCGTGCGCGGCCAGCGCCGCCGCCACCGGCGCCTGCAGGCCGTCGGCCTTGATGTTGAGCGCCAGCGGCCGTCCGGCCGGGTAGCGCGCGCACAGCGCCAGGAAGGCGTCCAGCGGCATTTCGCCGCCGGCCGGCATGTCGTGCGCGATCACCACGCCACGGCCGGCGTCGCGCAGGTCGGTCTCGATGCCGAAGCCGCCCGCCAGCGCGCGCTCGAACGCGGCCGGCGTGTTTTTTTCGCTTGCGTCAAGCCAGTATCCGCGATGGGCGACGATTTTCATCGGCCGCTCCGTTTAGTAGATCTTGCGGCCGGCCTGGGCGGCGTCGGCGATCTGGCGCGCGTTGGCTTGGCCCAGCTCGCGGCGGTAGCGCGCCTCGGCCAGCGCGTTCTCGCCGTCGTAGGCGCGCTCGCCCTTGCGGTAGACCTCGGCCGGGAAATCGCGGATCCACGAGCGCGGGGTGCAGATCTTCAGCAGGCATTCCCAGTGCCGTGGATAGTGCCACGCGCCGCGGAACACGTGGTCGCGGCGGTTGCACAGATAGGCGACCGCGCCCGGCTTGAGCACCGAATCGAACCATTCCAGGTAGTAGTCGACGTGGTGCTGCGCCATCTCCTGCATGCTCTGGACGTTGATCGCCAGGTCGAACTGGCCGGCGCCGGCGGTCTCGAAATGCCAGATCGGGCAGATGTAGATGTCGAAGCGTTCCAGGTCGTAGGCGTCGCCGCGGTAGAAGGAACCGATGCGCAGGTCGGGACGGGCGCGGGTCAGGTATTCGTAGGCGAAGATCAGGCTGGCCGGGACGGCGTCGATCATCACGTACTTGAGCTGGCCGTCGTAGACGTTGAACATCGCCTCGGCCAGGCGGCCGTAGCCGCCGCCCACTTCGATCACGCGCAGCGGCTGCTGCGGCTCGCCGGCCGGCAGGTAGGGGGCGATCAGGTTGAGGTCGATGATGGTGCCGAGGTCGGCGATCAGCAAGTCTTCGGCGGCGGGCTTGAGTTGTTCAGCGCCGGCGAAATAGGTGTCGACGATGCCCAGCGTATCGATGTCCTTGAGGAACGGGTAGTACCACGACAGCGACTCCGGCGACACCGGCGTCTTGCCGAAGCCCAGCCACGGCGTGATCAGGCTCTTGGCGTCGAACTCGCTGGCGGCCTCGTCGCCGCCGCCGCCGGCCTTCAGCCAGACCGGGGCCGGCATGTGGCGGCCGGAGTTTTGCACCAGGTCGTCGTGGATGCGGTTGAACAGCGCCTCGTCCAGGTCCAGGCTTTCCAGTTCCACGATGTGCTTACGGATGCGGGAGTCGGTCGCTTGCATAGGGTTCCATTGAGTTAAAAGGGCGCGGCGCCCGGGGGGTTAGAAATGGCCGTTGGCGGCCACGAAGGCGCGCCAGGCGTCGAGGTAGGGACCGTCGGCCCCGGCCTCGCCGGCCATCAGCGCCGGCAGGGCGTCGCGGATGGCCTGGGTGTCGGCTTCGTTGCGGTAGTGCCACAATACATTGCTGCCCACCGCGTCGAAGCAATACTTCGCCTGCTCCTCGCTGATCAGGCCGCGTTTTCGGCCGATCAGCGCCAGGCCGAAGTAGCTCATGATGGCGCACTTCATGGCGGCCGAGGTGCCGTGGGTCGAATTCTGGTTCGGGCTCTGGCGGAAGTAGCCCAGGTGCTCGTTGATGTAGCACAGCGGATGCGTCTGCGCGCCGCAGATGAAGGCGCCCAGGTCCTCCAGGCCGGCGATCGGAATGCCGTCCACCTCGCGCCGCACGATCAGCTCCGCCACCTCGGCGCGCATCACGGTGTTCGACACCTCGCCCAGCCAGTTGGCGGCGCGGCCGACGGTGGTGGTGAACAGCACGTTGGCGTCCAGCGACAGCATGCGCTGCGGGTGCTGGGCCACCGCGTCCGGCAGGTTCAGCGCGTGGCGCAGCGGCTGGCCGGCTTCGTTGGCGTACCAGCGGCTGCTGACGGTCGAACTGAAATGGCCGGACCGGTGCGCCTGGCGGTGGCGCGCGTAGAACTGCGGATAGATGATGTCGTCGTCGCACAGGATGTGCAGCAGCTCGGTCTCGCCGCCCCAGGCGTTGATGCATTGCGACCAGTTGGCGTAGGCGCCGCGGCGGGTGCCGGGAATCGCGCTGACGTTGAGGTGGGCGATCAGCGACTTGACCGGCTCCGAGGCCAGCATGCGGATGAAGCTCTGGTCCGGGCTGTCGTCGGAAAACAGGATGCGCTCCGGCGGCTCGGTCTGCTGTGCCAGCGCGGCCAGCAACTCCATCAGATACTTGGATTTGTACGCGGGTATGACGGTGGTGATTTTCATCGATGGCCGGGGCTGGTTTCTGGTCGGGCGCCGCCGCCGGCGCCCATGGGTGGTGGGGTGATTATCACATACTCGCGATTCATTCAGCCAGCTTTATCGGGCGGTTCCCAGCCGGCGACGGCGTCGGCCGGATAGCCGCGGCGGAAGTGGCTGGTCCAGGGATAGGCCGGCGCGCCGCTGCCGTCCTTGAGCTTGATCTTGTCGGCGTCGCACAGGTAGCGCGCCGGATTGCCGGCCACCACGGTGCGCGGCGCGACGTCGCGATGCACCTTGCTGTGCGCCGCCACCAGCGCGTGCTCGCCCACCGTCACGCCGGGCAGGATCACCGACATCGCGGCGATCGCCGCGTAGTCGCCGATGGTGGCGCCGAGCAGCACGTTGCTGGGCGGGTGCGGATCGTTGGTCAGCACCACATAGGGCAGCAGCCAGACGAAGTTGCCGACCCTGGACATCTTGCCGATGAAGACGTTGGACTGGCAGCGCACGTAATCGCCGATCTCGCAGTCGCCCTGGATATCGTTCATGGTGCCGATCTGGAACGCGACCCCGGCCACGGTCTTCTCGCGCACCACCACCCGGTGGCCGGTGACCAGCCGCTCGCCGAAGCGCGAGCCCTGGTAGAACACCGAGTGCGAGCGGATGCGCGCGCCGGCGCCCAGCACCAGCGGCAGGCCGTCGGCCAGCGGGGTCGGGTAGCCGATCTCGCAATAGCCGTCGATCACCGAACCGGCGCCGATCTCGACGTGGTCATGGACGATGGTGAACGGGCCGATGCTGACGTTGTCGCCGAGCCGGGCGAGCGGCGAGACGATGGCGCTCGGATGGATCATCGCGCCCCCTCAGCCGGCGCAGAAGGCGCGCACCGCCGCCGCCACCCGCAGCGCCTGGTCGTCGCTCATGGTCGGTCCCATCGGCAGGCTCAGCACCTCGTTGTGGATCGCCTCGGCCAGCGGGAAGTCGCCGGCCTTGTAGCCCAGTTCGGCGTACGCCGGCTGCAGGTGCGGCGGCACCGGATAGTGGACGATGGTGCCGATGCCCTGTTCGGCCAGCGCCTTGGCCAGCGCGTCGCGGCGGGCGTGGCGGATCACGTACACATGCCACACCGGTTCCGCCCAGTCCGGCACCTGCGGCAGCGCCAGCCCGGCGACGCCGGCCAGTTCGCGCGTGTAGATGGCGGCGATGGCGCGGCGGCGCGCGTTGTCCTGGTCGAGCCGGGGCAGCTTGACGCTCAGCAGCGCCGACTGCACTTCGTCCAGCCGCGAGTTATAGCCCGGCACCTCGTTGTAGTACTTGACCTTGGAGCCGTAGTTGCGCAGCGTGCGGATGCGTTCCGCCAGCGCGTCGTCGTCGCAGGTGACGGCGCCGCCGTCGCCCAGCGCGCCCAGGTTCTTGCCCGGGTAGAAGCTGAACGCCGCCGCGTCGCCGAGCTGGCCCGCGACGCCGCCGCGGTAGCGCGCGCCGTGCGCCTGCGCCGCGTCCTCGATCAGCTTCAGGCCGTGTTGCGCCGCCAGCGCCTTCAGCGGGTCCATGTCGGCCGGCTGGCCGTACAGGTGCACCGCGAGGATGGCCTTGGTGCGCGGCGTGATCGCCGCCGCGACGCGCGCCGGGTCGATGTTGAAGCTGTCCGGCGCCGGTTCGACCGGAATCGGGGTGGCGCCGCAGTCGCTGACCGCCAGCCAGGTGGCGATGAAGGTGTTGGACGGCACGATCACCTCGTCGCCGGGGCCGATGCCGTAGGCCTTGAGGATCAGGAAGATCGCGTCCAGGCCGTTGGCGACGCCGATGCCGTGCTTGCTGCCGCAATAGGCGGCGAAGCTGGCCTCGAAGGCGGCGGTCTCGCCGCCCAGGATGTACCAGCCGGAATCCAGCACGCGCTTGAACGCGGCCTCCAGCTCGCCGGCTTGCGACAGGTTGATGGCTTTCAGGTCGAGGAAGGGTACGCTCATGGAAAACTCACTTATGTTGGTGTGCCGCCGCCACGAACTCGTCGTAGTCGTGGTAGTAGTCCTTGCGGTCGAACAGCGTCGACGCCAGCACCAGGCACACGCCGCCGGAGGAGAAGTTCTCCACCTCGCGCCACATCATGCCCGGCACGTACAGGCCGTAGTAGGAGCGGTTCAGATTGAATTTCTTGCGCTGGTAGCCGTCGTCGACGATGACGTCGAAGCTGCCCGACATGGCGACGAACAGCTGCTGCAGCTCGATGTGGCCGTGGCCGGCGCGCGCCGAGCCGCCCGGCACGTCGTACAGGTAATATACCCGCTTGATGTCGAACGGCACGTGCACGCCGCCCTCGATCACCGACAGGTTGCCGCGCGGGTCGTGGTGTTTCGGCAGGTCGATCAGCCGGCATTGTTCCATCATGCTCATAGGGTCGGTCTCCAGGTCAGGCCGCGACGGCGGTCACGATGTATTGCCACGGCAGCGCGTCCTCGACCGCCACCACCGGGTCGATGCCGCTGGCGCCGGCCATCAGGCGGATCGCCGGCAGGTATTTTTCCCGCGCCGGCTCGTCGATGATGCGGGCGCTGCCGCCGCTGATCTGGAAGCCGGCCTGCTGCAGCATCTCCAGCATGGCGCCGCGGGTGAACACGCGCTTGCGCGCCTTGTCGATGCCCGCCGGGCCGTAGCGCAGGTCGCCGGCGTTCATCCGCGCCTGCACGCTCCAGTGCTGGAAGTTGTTGATGGTGGCCACCAGCTTGCCGCCCGGCGCGATGCTGGTGCGGATCTTGCGCAGCACCGACCACGGGTCGTCCATGCGTTCCAGCGCCTCGTCCAGCACCCAGCAATCGGCGCCGCGCACGTGGTCCCACAGCTCCGGACCGGCGTGCTCGAGGTCGAGGTTGAACACGAAATCGCAGTGCGGCCGCGCCGCCTGGGCCGGCGCCGGATCGGACTCGATGCCGGTGTAGTCGACGATCGCGTTGCGCGCCTTGTAGGCCTTGGCGAAGGCGCCGTCGCGGCAATGCGCTTCGACGATCTTGCGCGCGTCGAGCGGCACGAACTGCAGCAGGTCGGTGTTGACGCTGGTGGCGCTGGGCAGGTCGTAGTGGTAGCCGCCGGTGCGGATCACCGTGCCCTGCCAGTCGTGCTTGATGTAGTGGCGCCGCACCGGCTGCGGCGCGAAGTCTTCGCGCACCCAGTCGACGCTGTCGATCAAGTGGTGCGCGCCGGCCTTGTGGATCGCCAGCATGGCGGCGATCAGCGGCGCGCCGTGCTTGATCGGCATCGGCCACTGGCGCACCACTTCGATATTGGTCAGCATGCAGGCCGGGTGCAGGTAGCGCACCGCGCCGTCGGCGCGGTCGTAACCGAGTTCATTGACCGGCTGGATGCTGCCGACCCCGTACATGCCGGGACGCAGCGCGGCGTGCAGCGATTCCAGGAAGCCGCCCTGGATGATCTCGACGTCGGAATCGAGGAACAGCACCTCGCCCGCCAGCCCCAGGTGGTTGATCGCCCACGACAGGCCGGGGCCGTGGTGGATGTTGTAGCCGAACGGGATGAACTCGACGTCGGCGTAGGCGTCGGTGATGGCGCGGATCTTTTCCGCCACGTCCGGGTTGGAGCCGTCGATGATGTAGATGCGGTTGCTGTAGACGCGGCGGAAGCTGCGCAGCAGCGCCTCGATCAGGTCGGGCGAGTTGTACGACACGGTGATCACCGGGATCTGGTCGATGCGCGCCGGCGCCGCCGGTTCCAGCTGCTGCTCCGGCGGCCGCACCGCGTGCTGCGGCGCCGCCAGCCGCGGCGCGGCCGGCTTGGCCACCTTCTGCAGCGCGGCCTCCATGTTGCGCACGAAACGCGGGCTGTCGAACAGCGCGCAGGTCAGGCGGTTGGCCACCAGCTGGCGCTTCATGGCGGCGATGCGGCCCGGATCGTTGGCCAGCGCCACCGCCTTTTCCTCGTAGTCGGCGAAGTCGTAGGTGATCAGCTGCGCCAGGTCGACCGCGCGCAGCAGGCTGCCGGCCATGCGCGAGGAGAAGGTCTGGCCGGCGCAGGTCAGCAGCGGCAGCCCGGCCCACAGCGCGTCGCTGGCGGTGGTGCCGGCGTTGAACGGGAAGGTGTCGAGGAACAGGTCGGCCAGCTGGTAGCGCGCCAGGTATTCGGCCGGCACGGCGCGGGTGTTGAAGATCAGGCGGGCGCGGTCGATGCCGGCCTGCTCGGCGTGGCGCCACAGGTTCTCGCGCACCTCCGGATAGTCGGCCACCAGCCACAGCACCGAGTTCGGCACGCGGCGCAGGATGTTCATCCAGACCCCGAACAGGTCCGGCGTGAACTTGAAATTGTTGTTGAACGAGCAGAAGACGAAGGCGTCCTCCGGCAGGCTGACCGAGGCGCGGCTCGGCTTGGCGGCGATCAGGCGCTGGCGGTCGTTGATCTGGAAGGTGTCCGGCAGGTACAGCGGCTTCTCGGTGAAGTGCTGCGCCATCTCCGGCGTGATCAGGAATTCGTCGGCCAGCACGTAGTCGACGCCGGGCAGGGCGGTGCTGCCCGGGAAGCCGAGGTAGGTCAGCTGCACCGGCGCCGGGCGGTAGGCCAGGATGTTCGGGCGCGCGCCCAGCGTCAGGCCATGCAGGTCGACCAGGATGTCGATCTCGTGGGCGCGGATGGCGCGCGCGGCCTGCTCGTCGCTCATGGCGTCGATGCGGATGTAGTGGTCCATCGCCTTGACCACGCGGGCGCGGATCGGCGAACCGTCCTCGCGGCTCCAGCTGAAGGCGTACACCTCGAACTTGCTGCGGTCGTGCAGCTCGTACAGCTCGGCGGTCAGGATCGACACCGCGTGCGAGCAGAAGTCCGACGACAGGTAGCCGATGCGCAGCCGCTGGTGGCCGTAGCCGTGGGCGCCGGTCAGCGGCGCGACGGCGGCGTTGACCTTTTCGTTGACGAAGCGGCGCGCGGCGGCCAGCTGCTGCGCCGGGTCGCCGGAGGCGCTCAGCATCGCCAGCGCCGAGGTGCCGTCCATCATGGTGGCCACCGAGATGTGTTCCAGGCCGCTGTAGACCGGCCAGGCGCATTGCTTCTGGCGCAGGTGCACCCAGTGCGTCATCACGTTGGCCTGCTGCGGATCGACGCGCAGGCTCAGCGCCAGCTTTTCCTCCGCCTCCGGGTAGCGCTTGCGGATCTCCAGCAGGCGGCCGAGGTTGTTCAGGGTTTGCACGTACAGCGCCGGATTGGTCTTGACGTCCGGCTCGATCGGATCGGTCAGGATGGAGTTCCACATCGCCAGCGCGTCGTCGGGGCGGCCGGTGCGTTCCAGCAGCGTGCCCAGGTTCAGGCGCGCCTCGATGAAATTGGGATTGAACGCCATCGCCTGGCGCAGCACCGCTTCGGCGCCGACATCGTCGCCGGATTGCGACAACACCACCGCCAGGTTGAAACAGGCGGCGTAGCCCAGCGGCGACGGCGTGTGCTCGATCCAGGCGCGGTACAAGCCTATCGCGGCCGGCAATTGCCCCGACTCCTGCAGTACGGCGGCGGCGTTGAACAGATCGCCGATCGACAGGCTGCCCTTGACGGCCAGCGCCATCACGGTGCCCAGCGGGCTGGTGTCGGCGGGAAGGGTTGCTGCGGATGCTTGTGCGGTCATAGCTGGCTTTATTTGGTATCGGTCCGGCCTGCGGCTTACGGCCCGCAGCGCCACGAGAGTAGCCAGTATCATACCTTCTGTCGCTCGCTGTGGGGCAACTTTTGGCTTTGGAGCAAGCGTGTAAACGCCCGTCTGCTCCGGCGATGACGCCACCGGGCCGGATCCGTCGCCGGATCCGGCCGTAGTGTTATCGCTTCGGCACGCTGAACCAGTCGCCGTCGTGGCCGGCGCCGGGCGCCGGTTCGCGGCCGTTGCCGGTCAGCGCGGCGGCGGCGCCGCGCAAGCCTTGCGCCGCCCGGTAGCGGCCCAGCGCCTCGCTCAGCGCCAGTGTCGGCGCTGCTGCTGCTGCGGCGGCGGTGTCGGCCGGCGTCGGCGGCGGCGTCAGCCTGGAGGCGCCGGCGGCCGTGGCGCCGGCCTGGAACGCGTTCAGCGCGTTGCTGAGCGCGGTCACTTGCTGTTGCAACGAGGCAGCACCTGTTGCCGGCGTGGCGGCGGATTGCTGCGCCAGGAACCACACGTCGGCGCTGTCGTGGCGGCTGCCGTCGTTGCTGGTGTAGTGCGAGGTCAGGCCGATGGCGTTGCCGTTCTGCAGCGTCAACGCGTGTTGCGCGCCGGTGTCGATCGAGGCGATCCGCAGCTGCGCCAGCGTTTTCAGCTCGTCGGCCTGGCTGACGCCATCCGAGTTGCCATCCACCCACACCCGCAGCGCGCCGTAGGCGGCGTCGGCGCTGGTGATGCGGCCGTCGCCGTCGCTGTCCAGTTCGGCCAGCGCGGCGTAGCCGTCGGCCGCCTTGGCGCCGTTGCCCAGCGTGGTGGCGCCGCCGAACAGTTCGCCGCCGTCGTTGATGACGCCGTCGCCGTTGCGGTCCAGGGCCAGCAGGCCGTCGCGCGGACCGGCCCAGCCGGTCTGGACTTTCTCGCCGTCGGCGCGGATGTCGAAATGCACGCCGGCGGCGATGCTCAGCGTGCTGACGCCGTCGCCGTCCAGGTCCAGCACCAGCGGCGTGGCGTAGTTGCTCGAGGCGGCGTTGAGCGCCATGGTCTGCGTCACCGTCATCGCCGCCACCTGGGCGCCGGTGAAGGCGTTGGCCTGCGCCACGCTGAGCACGCCCAGCCCGGTGGTGGTCAGCGCCGGGATCTGGGCGGCGGTGAAGGCCGCGATCTGGTCGGTGCTGAAGGCGAGCAGCTGGCTGCTCTTCAAACCGGCCACCTGGGTGTTGCTCAGGCCGGCGATCTGCGTGGTCGACAGGTAGCCGATCTGGGTCGCCGTCAGCGCGCCCAGCTGGCTGGTGCTCCAGGCGGCCAGCTGGCTGGGGTCGAAGCCGCTGATCTGGTCGATCGACAGCGCGGCGATCTGGGCGTTCTTCAACGCCGCCATCTGGGTCGTGGTCAGCGCGCCGGCCTGGGCCCCGGTCAGGGCGTTCAGCTGGGTGGCGCTGAGCGCCTGGACCTGCGCCGTGGTCAGCGCCCGCAGCTGGTCGCTGCCGAGCGAGGACATCTGGTCCAGCGTCAGCGCCGGGATCTGGCTCAGCTTGATGGCGGCGATCTGGTCGGTGGTGAAGGCCTGGATTTGCGCGTCCGACAGCGCCGCCAGCTGGGTGGTGTTCAGGTAGCCGATCTGCGCCGTGCGCAGCGCGGCGATCTGGCCGGTGCTCAGCGCATACAGCTGGTCGGCCGTCATCGCGCCCAGCTGGACGCTGGTCAGCGCCTGCAGCTGGCTGGTGTTCAGGCCGGGCAGCTGGCCGACGTCCAGGCTGGCGATCTGCAGCGTGCCGAGCGCGGCCACGTCGGCCGTCTGCAGCGCGCCGAGCTGGTCGGTGCTGAGCGCGGTCACCGCGTTGACGCTGAGCGCGGCCGCTTGCGCGGTGCTCAGCGCGGCGATCTGGTCGGTGCTGAAGGCGCCGATCTGGCCGGCGTCGACGGCGGCGATTTGCGCCGTCTTCAGGCCGCGCACCTGGGCGGTGCCCAGCGCCTGGGTCTGGTCGGTGCTGAGGCCGGTGAACTGGGCGGCGGTCAGCGCGGCCACATCCTGGGTGTCGAGCGCGGCCACCTGGCCGGTGCTGAGCGTGGCCAGCTGGTCGGCGGTCAGCCACGCCATCTGCGCGGTGGCCAGGCCGGTCATTTGCGCGGTCGCCAATGCGGCGATCTGGTCGGTGCTCAGCGCGCCGATTTGCAGCGTGGTCAGCGCCGCCAGCTGCGCGGTGCGCAGCGCGCCGATCTGGTCGCTGGTCAGGGCCAGCAGGTTGTCGAGGTTGATGCCGTAGGCCAGCTGCGCCGTGCCGAGCGCGGCGATATGGCTGGTGTCGAACGCGGCCAGCTGCGCCGTCTGCAGGCCGTAGGCCAGCTGGGCGGTGCCGAAGGCGGCCAGTTGCGCCAGGCCCAGCGCGTTGAGCTGGTCGCTGCCCAGCACGCCGATGTCGAGCGTGTTCAGCGCCGCGATCTGGCGCGTCGACAGCGCGTTCAGGTCGGCCGTTTCCAGCGCGACGGTCTGGTCGGTGGTGAGCGCGTAAATTTGCTGCGTGGTCAGCGTCGACGCCTGCGCGGTGCTCAGGGCGACGATCTGGTCGCTGCTCAGCGCGCCGAGTTGCAGCGTGGTCAGCGCCGCCGTTTGCGCCGTGCGCAGCGCGCCGATCTGGTCGGTGCCGAGCGCGGCGATGGCCTCGGCGCTGAAGCCGTAGCTCAGCTGCGCGGTGCTCAGCGCGCTGATGTGGGCGGTGTCGAGCGCCGCCAGTTGCAGCGTGCTCAGGCCGTTCAGCAGCTGGCTGGTGCTCAGCGCCGCCAGTTCGGCGGTGGTCAGCGCGTTCAGCTGGTCGCTGCCGAACGCGGCGATCTGGTCGCTGCCCAGCGCGGCGATCTGGCGGGTCGAGAACGCGGCCAGGTCGGCCGTCTCCAGCGCGACGATGGCGTCGGTGGCGAGCGCGGCGACCTGGCGCGTGGTCAGCGCGGCCGCCTGGGCGGTGGTCAGCGCGACGATCTGCAGCGTGCCGAGGCCGCCGTTGACCTGGCTGGTGGTCAGCGCCGCCACTTGCGCCGTGCCCAGCGCGGCGACCTGGTCGGCCAGCAGCGCCTGCAACTGCGCGGCGCCCAGCATGGCGATCTGTGCCGTGCCAAGCGCGACCAGGTCGGCGCTTTCCAGCGCCGCCACCTGGTCGCTGCCGAGCGCGGTCAATTGGGTGCTGCCCAGCGCGCGCGCCTGGCTGGTGCTCAGCGCGACGATCTGGTCGGTGGTCAGCGCGGCGACCTGCGCCGCCTGCAGGCGGGCGATGGCGCCGGTGTTGACGGCGGCGAACTGGTCGGTGTTGAGCGCGGCCAGCTGGTCGGTGCTCAGCAGCGGCAGTTGCGCCGAGGTCAGCGCCGCTACCTGCGCGGTGCTCAGCTGGCTGAACTGGATGGTGGTCAGCGCGCCCAGCATTTGCGTGGTCAGGCCGGTGACGGCGCTGGTCGACAGCGCGTTCAGCTGGTCGCTGGTCAGCGCGGCGAACTGGTCGGAACTGAAGGCGGCCAGCTGGTTGCCGTGCAGCGCGACGAAGTCCATGGTGCTCAGCGCGGCGATCTGGTCGGTGCCGAGCACGCCGATCTGCGCGGTGCCCAGGCTGCCCACCTGCGCCGTGCCCAGCGCCATGATCTGGTCGGTGCTGAGCGCGGCGATGCGGTCGGTGCCCAGCGCGGCCAGCTGCGCCGTGCCCAGCACGCTGATCAGGCCGGTGGTCAGCGCGGCGATGTTGGCGCTGCCGATGGCGGCGATCTGCGCCGACGTCAGCGCGATGAAATCGCCGGTCTCCAGCGCGTCGAGCTGGTCGCTGCTGAGCGCGGCCACTTGCGCCGTGCTCAGCGACGCCGCCTGCCTGCTGCTCAGCGCGACGATCTGGTCGGTGGTGACGGCGCCGAACTGGCCGGCGTCGAGCGCGGCGATCTGCGTGCTCGACAGCGTGGCGAAGTCGTCGGTGCCGATGGCGGCGATCTGGTCGCTGCCGAGCGCGCCCAGCTGGCGGGTTGCCAGGTTGGCCACTTGCAGCGTGGTCAGCGCGGCGATCTGGTCGGTGGTCAGCGCGCGCGCCTGCGCCGAGCTCAACGCGTCGAGCTGGGCGGTGGTCAGGGTTTGCAGCTGCTCCAGGGTCAGCGACACCAGCTGGTCGGTGCTGAGCGCCTGGATTTGCGCCGTGCCCAGCGCTTGCAGGTCTTCGCTGTGCAAGGCTTGCAGCTGATCGGTGGACAGCGCCGCCAGCTGGGCGGCGGTCAGCGCCGCCGCCTGCTGCGCGGTCAGCGCGGCGATGTGCGCCAGGTCCAGCTGGCTGATCTGCAGCGTGCCGAGCGCGGCGATCTGGGCGGTCAGCAGCGCCGCCAGGTCTTCCAGCTCCAGCGCGGCCAGTTGGCTGGAACCGAGCGCGGCCAGTTGCGCCGTGCCCAGCTGGGTGTATTGCTGCGTGGTCAACTGGATGATCTGGTCGGCGCCCAGCGCGGCGACCTGCGCCGTGGTCAGCGCGTTCAGCTGGGCCGAGCCCAGGCTTTGCAGCTGGTCCCAGGTCAGCGCGTTCAGCTGGTCGCTGCCGAGCGCGGCGACCTGGGCCGACTTCAGCGCGGCCAGGTCGTCGGTGCTCAGCGACTGGATTTGCGCCGAGTTCAGCGCCAGCAACTGGGCGCCGCTCAGCGCCTGCGCCTGCGCGGTGGTCAGCGCGGCGATGCGGTCCACGGCGAGCGCCTGGATCTGCGCCGTGCCGAGCGCGGCGATCTGCGCCGTCTTCAGCGCGGCCAGGTCCTCGATCTCGATCGCGGCCAGCTGGTCGGTGCCGAGCGCGGCCACCTGGGCCGTGGCCAGCAGCTGGAATTGGCGCGTGGTCAGCGCGATCACCTGGTCGGTGGTCAGCGCCTGCAGCTGCGCGCTGTTGAGCGCGGCGAGCTGGACGGCGCCGAGATTCTGCACCTGGTCCAGGCCCAGCGCTGCCAGCTGGTCGGCGCTGAGCGCGGCCACCTGCGCCGCCTTCAGTGCCTGCAGCTCGTCGGCGGTCAGCACCCGCACCTGATCGGTGCTCAAGGCCGCCACTTGCAGCGTGCCCAGGCCGGAGAATTGCGCCGTGGTCAGGCCCATGACCTGGTCGGTGCTCAACGAGGCGATCTGGTCGGTGTTGAGCGCCGCCAGTTGCGCCGCCTTCAGCGCGGCCAGGTCTTCCAGTTCCAGCGCGCGCAGCTGGTCGCTGCCGAGCACCGCGATGCCGGCGGTGCTCAGGCTGCCGATCTGGCGCGTGGTCAGCGCCACGATCTGGTTGCTGCTCAGCGCGGCGATCTGCGCCGTGGTCAGACCGCCGATCTGGGTCGGGGTCAAGGCCTGCAACTGGTCGGTGGTGAGATTGCTCAGCATGCCCAGCGCCGACAACTGCGCCGCGCTCAGCAGCGCGAAGTCGGCGGTGCTCAGCGCCGCGACCTGGTCGGAGCCGAGCGCCGACAGCTGGTCGGTGCGCATCGCGGCTACCTGGGTGGCGCTCAACGCGGCGATCTGGTCGGTGCTGAGCAGCGCGATCTGGCCGCCGCGCAGCGCGTTGATCTGCGTCGCCTTCAGCGCCAGCATTTCATCGGTGGTGAAGGCCGCCAGCTGGTCGGCCGTCAGCGCGGCGATCTGGCCGGTCGCCAGGCCGCCCACTTGCAACGTGCTGAGCGCCGCGATTTGCGAGGTCAGCAGCGCCGTCAGTTGCAGCGTGCTCAGCGACGACAACTGCGCCACCGTCAGCGCCCGCAGCTGGTCGGTGCCGAGGGCGTCGAGCTGGTCGCTGCCCAGCGCCTGCAACTGCGCGGTGCGCAGCGCGGCCAGGTCGCGGCTTTCCAGCGCGACGATCTGGTCGGTGGCCATGGCCGCCAGTTGCGCCGTGCTCAGGCCGGCTGCTTGCAGCGCGGTCAGGCCGGCGATCTGGTCGCTGTTGAGCAGCACGAACTGCGCGGTGGTCAGCGCGGCCAGCTGCGGCAACTTCATCGCGGCCAGGTCCTGGGTTTCCAGCGCCGCCAGTTGCACCGCGCTCAGCGCCTGCACCTGCGCGGTGCCGAGATTGGCGGCCTGCAGCGTGCTGAGCGCGGCGATCTGCGCCGTGGTCAGCGACTGGAACTGGGCGCTGCTCAAGGCGCCCAGCTGCACCACGGTCAGCGCGTGGAACTGATCGCTGTTCAGCGAATCGAGCTGGTCGCTGGTAAGCGACTGGATCTGCGCGGTCTTCAGCGCGGCGATGTCGGCGCTGGAGAACTGCTGCAACTGCTGGGTGCCCAGCGCGGCCAGCTGGGCGGTGGACAGGCCGGCCACCTGCTGCGTGGTCAGCGCGGCCGCCTGCGCGGTGCCGAGGCCGGCGATCTGGGCGGTGCCCAGCGCGGCGATCTGCGCCGTTCTCAGCGCGGCGAAGTCCTGGCTTTCCATCGCGTCCAGTTGCGCGCCGCCGAGGCTGGCGATCTGCGCGGTCGTCAGATGGCTCACCTGCAGCGTGGTCAGCGCCACGATCTGGTCGTTGTCCAGCGCGGCGATCTGCGCGGTCCTGAGCGCGGCGACCTGCGCCGTTTTCAGCAGCGCCAGGCCGTCGGTGCCGAGCGCCAGCAGCTGCTCGCCGCTGAGCAGCGTCATCTGCGTGGTGCCGAGGCTGGTTATTTGCAGCGTGCTGAGCGCGGCCACTTGCGCGGTCGCCAGCGCCTGCAGCTGGGCGCTGTTCAGCGCCACCAGTTGCGCCGTGGTCAACGCCCGCAGCTGGCCCGCGTCCAGCGCGTTCAGGTCGTCGTTGGAGAGGCCGGCGATCTGCGCGGTCTTCAGCGCGGCCAGGTCGGCGCTTTCCATCGCCGCGATCTGCGCGGTGCCGAGCGCGGCCAGTTGGGCGATGCTCAGGCTGGACACCTGCAGCGTGGTCAGCGCGGCGATCTGGTCGGTGCCGAGCTGGCTGGCCAGCAGCGTGCCGAGCGCCACGATCTGCGCCGTCCTCAGCGCCGCCAGGTCGGCCGTTTCCAAGGCCCGCAGCTGCTCGCTGGACAGCGCGGCGATTTGCGCGGTGGCCAGGTTGGCCGCCTGCGCGGTGGTCAGCGCGGCGATCTGCCCGCCGCTCAACGCGGCCAGCTGGGCGGTGGTCAACGCCGCCACCTGCTGGGTTTTCAGCGCCTGCAATTGGGTGCTGGTGAGGGCGGCCACGGCCGCCGTGCCCAGGCTGACGATCTGGCTGGTCTTCAGCGCGGCCAGGTCGGCCGTCTCCAGCGCGGTCAGCTGGTCGGTCGACAGCAGCGCCAGCAGCCGCGACGACAGCGCGCCCGCCTGCAACGTGCCCAGCGCGACGATCTGGTCGGTGGTGATGGCGGCGATCTGGTCGGCATTGAGCGCGTTGAGCTGGCTCGATTTCAGCGCGGCCCAGTCGCCGGTGGTCAAGGCGGCCACCTGCTCGGTCTTGAGCCAGCCGATCTGCGTGCTGCTGAGGGCGTTGATCTGGGCGGTGGTCAGCGCGCCCAGCTGGCTGGCGCTCAGCACCTGGATCTGGTCCGAGTTCAGCTGCGAGATCTGGCCGGTCTTCAGCGCCGCCACCTGGCCCACGGTCAGGGTGGCGATCGACTTGGTGCCGAGGCCGAGCAGCTGGCTGGTTTTCAGCGCCGCGAAGTCCTGGGTCTCCATCGCGTTCAACTGGTCGGTGGTCAGCGCGTTCAGCTGGGCCGGCGTCAGCGCGCCGGCCTGGTTGCTGGTCAGCGCGACGATCAGGTCGGTGCTCAGCGCGGCCACCTGGGTGGCGCTGAGCGCGGCGATCTGCGCCGTCTTCAGCGCGGCGAAGTCGACGGTTTCCAGCGCGTTGACCTGGTCGGTGTTCAGCGCGGCCAGGTCGCGGGTGGAGAGCGCGGCGACCTGCACGCTGCTCAGCGCGACGATCTGGTCGGTGGTCAGCGCCGCCGCCTGCGCGGTGGTCAGCGCGGCCAGCACGGCGCTGGTCAGCGCGGCGAATTGGCTGGTGGTCAGCGCCGCCACGGCGTCGCTGGACAGGGCCATGACCTGCTGCGATTTCAGCGCGGCCAGGTCCTGGGTCGGCAGCGCGGCGACCTGGTCGGTGCTCAGCGCGGCCAGTTGCGCGGTGGTCAGCGCGCCGGCCTGCAGCGTGGTCAGCGCGGCGATCTGCGCCGTGCCCAGCGCGCCGAACTGCTTGCTCGACAGCGCCGCCAGCTGCGCGGTCCTCAGCGCGGCCAGGTCGACCGTCTCCAGCGCCGCCAATTGCTCGTCGCTGAGCGAGGCGATCTGGCGCGTGCTCAGGCCGGCCGCCTGCGCGGTGCCCAGGGCGACGATCTGGTCGGTGCCCAGCGCCGCCAGCTGTTGCGTGCTCAACGCGGCGAGCTGCGCCGTGGTCAGCGCGGCCAGCTGGCTGGTGGACAAGGCGGCGAGATTGCCGGTGCTCAGGCCGGCCAGCTGCGCGGTCCGCAGCGCGGCCAGGTCGGCGGTTTCCATCGCGTTCAATTGTTGGTTGTTCAGCGCGGCCAGCTGGCGCGAGGTCAGCGCGGCGGCTTGCGCCGTCGTCAGCGCGACGATCTGGTCGGTGCCGAACGCGGCGATCAGGCTGGTGCCGAGCGCGCCGATCTGCGCGCTGCGCAGCGCCGCCAGGTTGGCGGTGCCGAGCGCGCCCAGCTGGTCGGCCGACAGCGCGGCCAGTTGCTGGGTCGCCAGGCCGGTGGTTTGGGCCGTGCTCAGCGCCGCGATGTGGGTGGTGGACAGCGCGCCGATTTGCGCGGTCTTGAGCGCGCCGATCTGCTGCGAGTTCAAGGCGGCGAACTGGCCGCTGTCCAGCGCGGCGATGCCGGCGGTGGCGATGGCGGCGATCTGCGCGGTCTTCAGCGCGGCCACGTCGGCGGTCTGCAGCGCGGCGATCAGGCCGGAGTCCAGCCTGGCCAGCTGGGTGGTGGTCAGGCTGGCCGCCTGCGCCGTGGTCAGCGCGGCCAACTGGGCGCTGCCGAAGGCGTTCAGCTGGGCCGAGCCGAGCGCGGCGATTTGCGCCGTCTTCATGGCGGCGATGTCGGTGGTTTCGATGGCGGCCACCTGGAGCGCGCTCAGCGCAGCCACCTGTTGCGTGGTCAACGCGGCGATCTGGGCGGTGCCGAGGGCGACGATCTGGTCGCTGCCGAGCGCGCCCAGCTGGGCGGTTTTCAGCGCGGCCACCTGGGCCGTGGTCAGCGCGGCGATCTGCGTCGTGCTCAGCAGGGCTGCGGCGGCGCTGCCCAGCGCGTTCAACTGCTGGCTGCGCAGCGCGGCGAAGTCGCGGGTCTCCATCGCGGCCAGCTGGTCGCTGTCCATGTGGGCCAGCTGGCTGGTGGTCAGCGCCGCCGCTTGCGCGGTGGTCAGCGCGACGATCTGGTCGGTGCCCAGCGCGACGAATTGCGCCGTGGTCAGCGCGGCGATCTGCGCCGTCCGCAGCGCGGCGAAGCCGTCGGTCCCGAGCGCGGCCAGCTGCCCGTTGCCCAGCGTGGCCACTTGCGCGGTGGTCAAGGCGCTGCTCTGCGCGGTGCGCAGCGCGGCGATCTGGAGGGTGCTCAGCGCGGCCAGCTGGCCGGATGCCAGCGCCGCCAGCTGCTGCGTGCCGAGCGCGGCGATGTCCTCGGTCTCGATGGCGGCCAGTTGCAGCGTGGCGAGCGCGGCGATGTGGCGGGTCTGCAGCGCCGCGACCTGGGTGCTGGTCAGCGCGGCGATCTGGCCGGTGGCGAGCGCGCGCAGCTGCACGGTGCTCAGGCCGGCCAGTTGGCTGGTGCGCAGGGCCGCGATGTTGTCGTCGCCGATGCTGGAGAACTGCGCCGTGGTCAGCGCGTTGAGCTGGGCGGTGCCCAGCGCGGCGAACTGCGCCGAGCCGAGCCCGCCGGTCAGCTGGCTGCTGCTCAGGCTGCTGATCTGCGACGAGCTGAGCGCCTGGATTTGCCTGGTGGAGATGCCGTATTCGAACTGATCGTTGCTCAGGGCCTGCAGGTTCGCCGTCGAGAGCGCGCGCAGCTGGGCCGTGCCGAGGGCGCCCAGTTGCTGCGTGCTGAACGCGGTCATTTGGCTTGTGTTCAGCAACTGGATGTCGGCCGTGGTCAGCAGGATGATCTGGCTGGTCGACAGACTGGCGATTTGGTCGGTGTTTAAACCGGCAACGATAGATGGCATATGAAAAAATCTCCTTACAGCAATATATAGTAGCGTGAAAGCTCCCGATGCAGCGATTAAAGGTATGAAAATGGTGTAAATCTTGGTCTGGAAACAATGGCTGGTCGCGCACCCGGTGCACCCGGCCGGCCGCCGCAAAACACGGTAAGATGCTGCAATCAGTCAACCCGCCCCCTCGCCGCCCGCCATGCTGCTCACGCCCGCCACCTTCGTTCCCCTGATCCTTCCCAGCGACGCCGCCGATCCGCTGACCTTTGTCTGTCATCGCGGAGGGTTGCTTTTACGCAACAGCGATCTGGGCTTGCCGCCGTCGGAGATGCTGGCCGCGCTGCGGGTGCCGCCCGAGCGCATCCACGCGCTGGGCACCTGGAACGATCGCTATTACCAGATGGCCTGGCTGGACGACGACGCGTCGCCCGACCCGGAATATGCGTACCACGGGCTGCGCTCGCTGTTCGGCGCGGTCGACGACGGCTTCCTCGGCCTGGCCGGGCGGGCGCTGCAGCTGGCGGAATGGGCGCGCACGCATCGCTTTTGCGGCGTTTGCGCGACGCCGATGCAGCAGCTGGCCGGCGAGCGCTGCTACAAATGCCCGCACTGCGGCCACAGCGCCTATCCACGGATTTCGCCGGCGATGATGGTGTTGATCCGCAAGGGCGACGCGGTGCTGCTGGCGCTGCACACCAATTCGCCGTACAAGCGCTACACGGCGCTGGCCGGTTTCGTCGAGGCCGGCGAGTCGATCGAGGAAGCGATCCACCGCGAGGTGCGGGAGGAGGTCGGGCTGCGGGTGCACAACCTGCGCTACTTCGGCAGCCAGTCGTGGCCGTTCCCGCACTCGCTGATGGTGGCCTACACCGCCGACTATCTGGACGGCGAGATCCGCATCGAGCCGAGCGAGATCGCCGAGGCGCGCTGGTTCGGGCCGGGCGACGAATGGCCGGACTTGCCGATCAAGGTGTCGATCGCGGCCCAGTTGGTGGACGCCCACCGCCCCAAGCCTTAGTCGATGGTGTCCGGCGGTTTTCTATATACTGTCGGCAATCGTAAAAAAAAGGTGTTTCATCATGTCTCAAGAAGAATTCTCGGAAAACGACTGGCGCCGCCTGATCGCCAGTTTCGGTGAAGATCCGAACCGTCCCGGCCTGGTGGAAACCCCGGCCCGCGTCACCAAAGCATGGAAGCACTGGACCTCGGGCTACGGCCAGGACCCGGTCGAACTGCTGAAGGCGTTTGAAGACGGCGCCGAGCAATACAACGAACTGATCGTGGTGCGCGGCATTCCGGTCTACAGCCACTGCGAGCACCACCTGGCGCCGTTCTTCGGCAAGGCCACGGTCGGCTACGTCCCGAACGGCAAGATCGTCGGCCTGTCCAAGCTGACCCGGCTGGTGGACTGCTTCTCCAAGCGGTTGCAAGTGCAGGAACGCATGACGATGCAGATCGCCAACGCGTTGATGGAAGTGCTGGAACCGAAAGCGGTCGGCGTGGTCGTCAAATGCCGCCACCTGTGCATGGAAAGCCGCGGCATCCGCACGCCGGGCGAAGAGACGGTGACCTCGGCGATGCTGGGCGAATTGCAGCCGAACCTGGCGATGCGCACCGAATTCCTGGCGCTGGCGCGCGAAAGCTGATTCATGGCGGCGATCGAATGGCTGGACGGCGGCCTCGACGCCGCTTTCGCATTGGCGCGGGCGCAGCAGCGGCCCTTGTTCCTGTATTGGGGCGCCGTCTGGTGCCCGCCGTGCAACCGGGTCAAGGCCGACCTCTTCGCGCGTGACGAATTCATCCGGCGCAGCCGTTCGGTGCTGTGCCACCACCTCGACGGCGACAGCGTCGGCGCGCAAGCGCTGGCGGCGCGCTACTGGCTGCGCAGCTACCCGACGCTGGTGCTGTACGCGCCGGACGGCGGCGAAATCACCCGCCTGCCGTGCGAGCTGGACGGGGAACTGTTCGACGCCGCCTTCGACGCCGCGCTGGCGGTGCACGCGGCCGGCTCCGACGCCGCCTCGGCGTTGCGGGCCGCGCTGTCCGGCGAGCGCGCGCCGAGCGCCGACGAGTGGTCGCTGCTGAGTCATTACTCGTGGGACACCGACGAAGGCAAGCTGCTGGACGGGCGCGAACTGGCGCCGACGCTGGCCGCGCTGGCCGACGCCGCGCTGGCGGGGGCCGGCGCCAATCCCGACGCCGCCGTGCGGCTGCGGCTGCACGCGCAACTGGCGGCGGGCAGCGCCGACGCCGCCTCGCTGCTGGCGGTGTTCGGCGACGCGCGGCTGGCGCGTTCGAACATGGACATCCTGAGCAACAGCGGCATCAACCTGATCAAGATCGCCAGCCGGCGCGAAGAACTGGTGGCCGCGTTGAGCGGCACCGCCGCGCAATGGGCCGACGACTTCTGGCTCAGCGCCCCGGACCGCCTGGCGGCGGTGCGCCTGCAAATGCGCCTGACGCGGCTGCTGGCGCCGACGCAGGGCTTGCAGGAACAGGTGCGGCAACGGGTGGAGGAGGCACTGGCCGAATCCAGCGATCCGTATGAGCGCCACACGCTGGTCAACACGGCGGTGAGCGCGCTGAACGACGCCGGCCTGGCCGCGCAAGCGGAGCAGGTGCTGCTGGCGGAATTGCCGCGCTCGCATTCGCCGTACTACTTCATGTTGAGTCTGGCGAGCAGCGCCAAGCGGCGCGGCGACACGGCGGGCGTGCTGGCGTGGTACGGCAAGGCCTGGGAAGCCGCGGTCGGCCCGGCGACGCGGCTGCAATGGGGCGTCACCTATGTGAGCAGCCTGATCGAGTTGGCGCCGCAGGACGCGGACCGCATCGAGCAAGCGATGCAGGCGCTGCAAACCGACATCGCCGCCGCCGGCCCCGACGCCCACCACCAGCGCAACCTGACGCAACTGCAAAAGCTGCACAAGCTAGGTGTCAGTGCCGACATTCGGACACGCTCTCAGCTATAACTGCCAAATACCGTTCAGCTTGTGTCCGAATGTCGGCACTGACACCTGCTGTTTTTAGCGGCGCTGGAATTCGGCGGCGGGATTCCATTTCGGCGCGTCCTTGGCTTGCGCGGCGTGGTAGCCGGCCTGGAACAGCAGGGCGATGTCTTCCACCGCGCCGCTGGTGTCCCATTTCGGCTGCACCACGTCGTTGACCGTGTGGTATTGGTGCGCGGTGTAATTCAACACTTTTTCCTTGCCGTAGGACGCCGGCTTGCCGATGTAGTTGGTGCTGCTGCGCAGGTAGATCACCGGCACCCCCGCCCGCGCGAATTCAAACTGGTCCCCTCGGTAGTAGCTGCCGTAGTCGACGTTGCTGTCCGGCCGCACCGCGCGCCCCTGCCGCGCCGCCACCGCCGCGACGATCTCGTCGGCGCTGGATTTGCCCATGCCGCTCAGCTCGACATCCCGGGTCCGCCCCCACAGGTTCAAGCCGTCGACGTTGATGTTGAGCACCGTCTTGGCCAGCGGGTACAGCGGGTTGCGCGCGTAGTATTGCGCGCCCAGCAGGCCGCGTTCCTCGGCCGTGGTCAGCACGAACAGGATGCTGCGCTTCGGCGCCGTCGGCAGCGCCTGGTAGGCCCTGGCGATCTGCAGCAGCGCGGCGACGCCGCTGGCGTTGTCCAGCGCGCCGTGGAAAATCTGCTGCGTGCGCGGCCCCGGCAGCGCTTCGTCGATGCCGAAGTGGTCCCAGTGCGCGCTGTAGACCACCACTTCATCCTTCAACTGCGGATCCGACCCGGCGATCTTGCCGACCACGTTGTGCGACGCCAGCTGGCGCACCGCGTTCGGCATCGCGACGTTGAGCTTCAGCCCCAGCGGCACCGGGTGGAAATCGCGCGACAGCGCCTGCTTCTTCAGCGTGTCGAAGTCGAAACCGCCGGCCTTGAACATGTCGCGCGCACGGTCCTGCTGCAACCAGCCCGGTACGGCCGGCAATTCCGGCCCCGGCGCGCTGCTGTCGATGGCGAAATTCTCGCGGCCCCAGCTGTTGACCACCACCTCGTACGGGTAACCGGCGGCCTTGGGTTCGTGCACGATCAGGGCGGCGGCGGCGCCCATCCTGGCCGCCATCTCGAACTTGTAGTTCCAGCGGCCGTACCAGCTCATGGCGTTGCCGCCGAACATGGCCGGGTCCAGCAGTTTCGGATGCTTGGGGTCGGGCACGGGCGGGTCGTTGATCAGCATGACCAGCGTCTTGCCCTTGAGGTCGGCGCCCTTGTAGTCGTCCCATTTGAACTCCGCCGCCTGCACGCCGTAGCCGACGAACACCAGTTCGGAATCGGCGATGTCGATTTTCTGTTCCGGGCGCGCGGTCCAGGCGACGTAGTCGTCGCCGAAGGTCAACGGTGTTGCCTGGCCATCCTTGGTGTAGCTCAGCGTCGGGTGGCTGGAGATGCCGACCAGCGGCACCGCCTGCAGATAGCCGCCGTCCGGGTTGCCCGCTTCCAGCCCCAGTTGCTTGAATTGCTGTTGCAGATAGTCGATGGTGACCGCTTCGCCGTGCGTGCCGGGCGCGCGGCCTTCAAATTCGTCCGAGGCCAGCGTGGCGATCTGCTCCAGCAGCGTGGCGCCGTCGATTTTTTTCGACGCCGCCTCCACGACCTGTGCCTGCGTCGGCGGTTTGGCGGCCTTCGGCGCGGCTTGGACATTGCTTACGCACAGGGCCAACAATGCGGTCGGCAGGATCAGTTTCATGGAAGATAAGTTTGTTAAGAAATATTAGCTTATTCTGACACAGTTTGTTGCTCAAGAACACTAGCAAGCCAGTCGACAAACACCTTTACCCGGGGCGACAGGTGACGATTGTGCGAATAAATGATGTTCAGAGGCAACGCCGCCGCCCGCCAGCGCGGCAGCACTTCGACCAGCGCGCCGCTCGCCAGCAGCGGCGCCAGCCCTTGGCGCGGCGCCTGGATCATCCCCAGTCCGGCAAGACAGCCCGCGATCAGCGCTTCGGTGCCGCTGACCGAGACCTGGCTGTGCATGGTCAGCGTGCGCTCGACGCCGTGCTCGTCAATGTATTCCCATTCCATGTCGCGCCCGCTCTGGCTGGAGAAAAAGTTCACCGCCGTATGCCGCCGCAGGTCGTCCAGCGTCAGCGGCGTGCCGTGCCGCGCCAGATAGGCGGGCGTGGCGACGTTGATCTGCTCCATCGCGGCGATGCGGCGCGCCACCAGCGTCGAGTCGCGCAGCGTGCCGCCGCGCACCGCGCAGTCGATGCCTTCGCCCACCAGGTCGGCGAAGCGGTCGTTGGAGCCGAGCCGCACCTGGATCTGCGGGTGGCGCGCGAAGAATTCCGGCAGCCGTGGAATTACGTACAGGTGCGCCAGCCGCTCCGGCAGGTCGACTCGCACCGCGCCGCTGAGCAGCCGGCCGTCGCCGATGAACAGGCCGTTGATGTCCTCCAGCTCGTTGAGCAGCGCGGTGCAGCGCTCGAGGTAGAGCGCGCCTTCGACCGTCAGGCTGACCTTGCGCGTGGTGCGCTGCAGCAGCCGCACCCCCAACTGCCGCTCGATCGCCTGCACCGCGTTGGTGACGCTGGGCTTGGGCAGGTCCAGCTGCTCGGCGGCCTGGGTGAAGCTCTTGCAGTCGGCCACCGTCTTGAAGATCTGCATCGACTTGAACTGGTCCATTGTTAGCTCTGTTCGAATAAAGTTATAGGAAATGCGGTATTTATTGCCGTGATCGATAACAGCATAATGGATTCATCGACGAACCACCACTGGAGAATCATGATGCAAACCCGCAAACTCGGCCGCACCCGCCCGCAAGTCGCTCAACTGGGCTTGGGCCTGATGGGCATGTCCGACCTGTACGGCCCGGCCGACCGCGCCGAAAGCCTGGCCACCATCCGCGCCGCCATGGACGCCGGTGTCACCCTGCTCGACACCGGCGACTTCTACGGCATGGGCCACAACGAACTGCTGCTGCGCGAGGCGCTGCTGGCCGGCGGCCGCGACCAGGTGCAGATCAGCGTCAAGTTCGGCGCCATGCGCGATCCGAACGGGCAGTGGCTGGGCATGGACGGGCGCCCGGCGGCGGTGAAGAACTTCGCCGCGTATTCGCTGAAGCGCTTGGGCGTCGAGCACATCGACCTGTACCGCCCGGCGCGGCTGGATCCGAACGTGCCGATCGAGGACACCGTCGGCGCCATCGCCGAGCTGATCAAGTCCGGCCACGTCAAGCACATCGGCCTGTCGGAGGTGGGCAGCGAGACCCTGCGCCGCGCCCACGCCGTGCATCCGATCGCCGACCTGCAGATCGAATATTCGATGATCTCGCGCGGCATCGAGAACGGCATCCTGCAGACCTGCCGCGAGCTGGGCATCGGCGTCACCGCCTACGGCGTGCTGTCGCGCGGCCTGATCAGCGGACACTGGAGCAAGCAGCGCGCCGGCGAGGCGGATTTCCGCGGCCTGGCCAGCCCGCGCTTCCAGGGCGAGAACCTGGACCACAACCTGGCGCTGGTGGAAAAGGTGCGCGCCATCGCGGCCGAGCTGGGCGTGTCGGTGGCGCAGGTGGCGATCGCCTGGGTGGCGGCGCAGGGCGAGGACATCGTGCCGCTGGTCGGCGCCCGCACCCGCGCCCGGCTGGAGGAGGCGCTGGGCGCCAATCAAGTGACGTTGTCGCCGGCCGACCTGGCCAGGTTGGAGGCGGCCGTCCCGGCCGATGCGGCGGCGGGCGATCGCTACAACGCCCATTCGTCGGCAACGCTGGACAGCGAAAAGCGCTGATGCGCCCATGAGGAAACTGATGCATCGGATAAACGGATGAATTAGCGCTGAAAATCGCGCTTTTTAATCCGCTTTGCAAATACTAAGATGACTCCATCGACGCAGCACAACTTTCAAGGAGCATCAAAATGAACGCTAAATCCATCATCGCATCGGTTCCCTTCCTGCTGGCTGCTGGTGCAGCCTTCGCCGCCCCTTCGGATGAAAACGAAGCCAGCTTCGACCAGGCCTTCCGCACCCAGGCCGCCGCCACCAGCTCGGTGACGCGCGAACAGGTGATCGCCGAGACCCTGGCCGCCCGCAAAGCCGGCCTGCTGGACACCAACGAAGCCTACACCGACATCGCCTATCTGGCGCCGCGTCCAAAAAGCGCGAACGTGAAGGCGCAAATGGCCGCCAAACCAGCCAAAGACAACAGCGCGCACTAATCAAGCAAAACGGTTCTGGCAAGCGGGCGTAGCGATGAAGATCGCCGCGCCCGTTTTCCTTTTTGACGTAGACAAATAACGACAGTCTGAAACTTGTTTAAGGCAGTTATTCACTTGCTATCGCAATAGGAGTATTCTTATTTCCACAAGACAATAGGAGACTGCCACCATGAACAAATTGTCGTTCCAGCAAAAACTCTGGGTGCCGTTGATTTGCAGCCTGGTCTGCATCACCGCGATTTTCCTGTTCGAGACCATCCAGGCCCGCAATGTACGGGTCGAAGAACGCCAGGGCGATCTGATCCACATCGACGACCTCGGCCTCAGCATCGTCAAGCAATTCGGCGACAAGGCCGCCGCCGGCACCCTCTCCAAGGAAGACGCGCAGAAACAGGCGATCGCCGTCATCAAGGGCCTGCGCTACGGCAAGGACGGCTACATCACCGTCACCAGCGGCACGCGCTCGCTGATGAATCCCTTCAAGTCGGAAAACGACGGCAAGGACATGGTCGATTTCAAGGATCCGAAAGGCGTCTACCTGTACCGCGACATCCAGGCGGCCGGCGCGTCGCCGGAAGGCGCCGGTTTCGTGCGCTACCACTGGGCGCGTCCGGGCGCGACCGAGCCGGTGCCGAAGATGAGCCGCGTGATCCATTACGCGCCGTGGAACTGGGATCTGGTCACCGGCGTCTACATGGACGACATCGACGCCGCCTTCCACGCCTCGCTGATGAAGTCGGCGGGGATGCTGGCCGGCGTCTGCGTGGTGCTGTGGCTGATTGTCAGCGTGGTCAACAAGAGCCTGCGCCACGCCATCGGCGGCGCGCCGGAATACGTCGGCGAGATCGCGCAGCAGATCGCCAGCGGCGACCTGAGCGCCGTCATCAAGACCCATGAGAGCGACAATGCCAGCATCCTGTACGGCATGAAGGCGATGCAGCAGCGCCTGGCCGACACCATCGGCGAAATCCGCCGCAGCGCCGACACCATCGCCACCGCGTCGAGCGAGATCGCGTCCGGCAATATGGACCTGTCGGCGCGTACCGAATCGCAGGCCAGCTCGCTGGAGGAAACGGCGGCCTCGATGGAGCAGTTGACCTCGACCGTGAACCAGAACAACGACAACGCGGTACAGGCCAACCAGCTGGTGCTGTCGGCGTCGGCGGTGGCGGAGAAGGGCGGCAAGGTGGTGTCGCAGGTGGTGCGGACGATGGACACCATCAACGCGTCGGCGACGCGCATCGTCGACATTATTTCGGTCATCGACGGCATCGCGTTCCAGACCAACATCCTCGCCCTGAACGCGGCAGTGGAGGCGGCGCGCGCCGGCGAGCAGGGACGCGGCTTCGCGGTGGTGGCGTCGGAGGTGCGCAACCTGGCGCAGCGTTCGGCCGGCGCGGCCAAGGAAATCAAGGAGTTGATCAACGCTTCGGTGGACAGCATCAGCACCGGCAGCGCGCTGGTGGCGGAGGCCGGCACCACGATGGATCAGGTGGTGGCCAGCGTGTCGCGCGTGACGCAGATCATGTCGGCGATCACCGAGGCTTCGCATGAGCAGAGCACCGGCATCGGCCACGTCAACATGGCGATCACGGAGATGGATTCGGTGACGCAGCAGAACGCCGCGCTGGTGGAGCAGGCCGCGGCGGCCGCCGGCAGCATGCAGGAACAGGCCGGGATGCTGGCCGAACTGGTGAGCCGCTTCAAGCTCAATGGCGACCAGCAGCAGGCGCCGATGCGGGCGGCGCGTCCGCAGGCGCGGCCGGCCGCGCGCCGCATGGCGCTGGCGCGCTAGCGATTACTGGGCGGGCGCCGGCGCCGGGGCCGCCGCAGGCTCGGTGGCCGGCGCCGGTTCCAGCACCGCCGCCTCGTACACCAGTTTGCCGCCGTCGACGCGGAACACGCCGACCAATTCGCCGCCGTCCCCTTTCACATCCTGATACATGGTGCAGGTCTGCGTTTCGACCTGCCACATCTCCTTGCCGGCGCGCAGGGTCCAGACATTGTCGCCGCCGGACAGCAGTTCGATCTCGACGTCGTCGGCCGGCATCTCGGTCAGCTCGATGCGGCGCAGGCAATCGGGCAGCCGCTGCATGATCAGCTCGATGCTGCTCGCGCTGCTCCAGAAATGCTTCTGCGCCCGATGGATGGTCAACGCGTGGTTGCCGTTGCCGCCGTCCGCATAGTACGACACGCTGTCGTCGACGCAGGCGGTCAGCAGCAGGGGCATCAGGACGATCAGGATCTTGCGCATGGGGCCTTCCAGTGGTTGCTATCGATTTCGTAACATTATAGCCGTGCCGGGCGCCGTTCCGGTTTTGAAGAAGCCCACCACCTCCGCCAGCGCCGCCGCCTGATCCTGCATGCTCTGCGACGCGGCGGCCGCCTGCTCGACCAGCGCGGCGTTCTGCTGCGTCACCTCGTCCATCTGCGTGATCGCCATGTTGATCTGTTCGATGCCCATGGTCTGCTCCTGGCTGGCGGAGGTGATCTCGCCCATGATGTCGGTCACGCGCTGGATGCTGTCGACGATGTCGCCCATGGTCTGTCCGGCCTCCGCGACCAGGCGCGAGCCGTCGTCGACGTTGGCCACCGAGGCGGTGATCAGTTCCTTGATTTCCCTGGCGGCGGCGGCCGAGCGCTGCGCCAGGTTGCGCACCTCGCTCGCCACCACGGCGAAGCCGCGACCCTGCTCGCCGGCGCGCGCCGCTTCAACGGCGGCGTTCAGCGCCAGGATATTGGTCTGGAACGCGATGCCGTCGATGACGGAAATGATGTCGACGATCTTGCGCGACGAGGTGTTGATACTGCCCATGGTGTCGACCACCTGCGAGACGATGGCGCCGCCCTTGGTCGCCACTTCCGACGCGCTGCGCGCCAGCGTGTTGGCCTGGCGCGCGTTGTCGGCGTTCTGCTTGACGGTGGAGGTCAGTTCCTCCATCGACGACGCGGTCTGTTCCAGCGAGCTGGCTTGCTCCTCGGTGCGCGAGGACAGGTCCAGGTTGCCGGCGGCGATTTCGTTCGACGCGGTGGCGATGGTGTCGGTCCCGAGCCGCACCTTGCCGACCACGTTGAGCAGGCTGTCGTTCATGCGCTTGAGGGCGTTGAGCAGGCGGCCGGTTTCGTCGCCGGAGGTGACCTCGATGCGCGCGGACAGGTCGCCGGAGGCCACCTGCTCGGCCACGTCCACCGCCTCGTTCAGCGGCACCGTGATCGAGCGGGTGATGAACCACGCCACGCCGCAGCCCAGCGCCACGGCCAGGATGCCCAGGCCCACCATCAGTGCTTGCGCGCCGCCCTGTTCCGCTTCGACCGCGTCGCCCGCCTGCTTGGCCTGCGCGGTTTCATACACCAGGATATCGTCCAGCGCCTTCAGCACGCCGACCAGGAACGGCGCCGCGACTTGCGTCAGGTGGCTGGTGGCGTCCTGCACCTCGCCCTCCTTGCGCAGTTCGATCACTTTGTTGTTCTTGTCCGCGCCTTCCTTCAGCAGCGCGTCCAGTTTGGCCATCATGGCCTTTTCCTTGTCGTCGGCGGAGAGGTCGATCAGGATCTTGCGGGCCGCGCCGTACTGCTTGCGGTATTCGGCGATCTTGCCGATTTCCGCGTTGACTTCGGCGGTGCTGGGCACGACCACGATATTGGTCAGCGACAGCGTGATGTTGCGGATGTTGTCGACCATGTGGTTGGCCGCCTCCATCTTGACGTTCTTGTCGTAGATGATGTCGTGGGTGCGCTTGCCGATGCGGCTCATCGAGCCGAGGCCGAGGATCATGGTGAGCACCAGCAGCGCCAGGACGATGGCGAAGCCGATACCCAGGCGGGTGCCGATTTTCAGTTGGGCGAGCGACATGGGGTAATCCTTATGAAAGACGGGCGTATCGAGGAACCTGATTGTTCCTTAATACGCCCGTACTTGCCACCGGAAAGCAAGAATTGTCGTCGTGCCGCAACGCCGGGCTTAGAAGCGGTAGCCGACGCCCAGTGCCAGCATCAGCGGATCGGGCTTGACCCGGCTGACCCGGGCGCCGCCGATGTACACGTCGCTGCGGATCCGCACCTTCTTCACATCCAGGTTGAGCGACCATTTTTTATCGATGGCGTAATCCAGACCGGCTTGCAGGGCGAGACCCACGCTGTCGTGCTCCAGGCTGGCGGCGCCGTCCAGCAGGTGCACCTTGGACATGGTGGTGTAGTTGACGCCCGCGCCGATGTAGGGTTTGAGCGGCGCGTCGAGCACGAAGTGATATTGCAGCAGCAGCGTCGGCGGCAGGTGCTTGAAGGTGCCGATGTCCTTGCCGTCCAGTTGGACGTGATGCTTTTGCGGATAGGTGGCGACCAGCTCCGCCGCCCAGTTGGGCGTGAAGAAGTAGGAAAGGTCGATTTCCGGGATGGTTTCGCTGCTGACGGTCAGGCGGTCCGCCGCGCCGGCGCCGCCGACCGGATCGGATTTTTTCGCCGTGTCCAGATACACCGCGCGCACACGCAGCAGCCATGGGGTTTCCTGTGCCGCCGCGCTGCCGGCGATCATGCCGATGGCTGCGAATATCAATGCGGATAAGGGCTTGTTCATTTCACTTCCTCTTTGTCGTCGTTGTGTATGCGATGCAGTCTATTGATCTGGCGCATTAAAAACTTTGATCCAGGTCAAAATGCAAAAACAATCCGGAAACAATCCGACGCACAGCGCGGTTGGGAACCGGTGTAGTATTTCGCCAACCAGTTAACTCAGGAGATCTGCATGGCTAAGCTCAACGTCAACGGCGTGGTAAGGGAATACGAGGCGGAGGAGGACACGCCGCTGCTGTGGGTGATCCGCGAACAACTGGGGCTGACCGGCACCAAGTTCGGTTGCGGCATGGCGCAATGCGGCGCCTGCACCGTGCATATCGACGGCCAGGCCGTGCGCAGCTGCGTCTATCCGGCGGCCGCCGTCACCGGCGCGCAGAAGATCACCACCATCGAGGGTTTGTCCAAGGACGGCTCGCATCCTATCCAGAAAGCCTGGGCGGCGCTGGATGTGCCGCAATGCGGCTTCTGCCAGTCCGGCATGATCATGGCCGCCGCCGCGCTGGTGCGCGACAGGCCCAAATGTACCGATGCCGACATCGATGCGGCGATGACCAATATCTGCCGCTGCGGCACCTATAACCGCGTGCGCAAGGCGATCCACGTCGCGGTGCGCGGCGGCGATCCGGCCACCGCAGGTCTGGCTATCCAGCGCATCGAAGGGAGCAAGGCATGAGCACCCTCACCGTCAATTCGGCGTCGCGGCGCGGCTTCCTGAAAAGCGCGATCGCCGGCGGCCTGGTGGTCGCCTTCCACATTCCGTTCGACGAGGCGCAGGCGCAGCAGCCGATCCAGCAGGGCGCTTCGACCGCCACGCCCGAGGTCAACGCCTGGGTGGTGGTCAAGCCCGACGACACCATCGTGATCCGCATCGCCCGCTCCGAGATGGGCCAGGGCACGCTGACCGGCCTGGCGCAACTGGTGGCCGAGGAGCTGGACGCCGACTGGAGCAAGGTCGTCACCGAATATCCGTCGCCGGGACAGAACCTGGCGCGCAAGCGCGCGTGGGGCAGCTTCTCCACCGGCGGCAGCCGTGGCATCCGCGAGTCGCACGACTACGTGCGCAAAGGCGGCGCCATCGCCCGCACGATGCTGGTGCAGGCCGCCGCCGATGGTTGGAAGGTGCCGGCGTCCGAATGCTCGGCCGCCGCCAGCGTGATCACGCACAAGCCGAGCAGCCGCACCATCAGCTACGGCAAGGTGGCCGAAGCCGCCGCCAAGCTGACGCCGCCGACCGAGGTGGCGCTGAAGGACCCGAAGGACTGGAAGCTGGCCGGCAAACGCCTGGCGCGACTGGATACGGTGGACAAGACCACCGGCGCGCAGATCTACGGCATGGACATCACCATGCCGGGCATGCTGAACGCGGCGATCAAGGATTGCCCGGTGTTCGGCGGCACGGTCAAGAGCTTCGACGCCACGACGGCCGAGAAGCGTCCCGGCGTCAAGAAGATCTTCAAGCTGGGCGACACCGCCGTGGTGGTGGTGGCCGATACCTGGTGGCGCGCCAAGTCTGCGCTGGAGGCGGTGACCATCGAATGGGACAAGGGCCCGAATGCGACGCTGTCGAGCAAGGAGGTGGCGGCGACGCTGAGGGTGGCGCTGGATGCGCCGGAAGCGGTGGTCGGCAATGCGAACGGCGACGCCAAGGCGGCCATCGCCGCGTCGGCGCGCAAGATCGAGGCGGTGTATTCGCACCCGTGGCTGAATCACGCGACCATGGAAACCATGAACGCGACCGTGATCTGGACCGCCGAGCGTTGCCAGGTGTGGACGCCGACCCAGAACGGCGAAGCCGCGCTGGCGGCGACGGCGGAAGCGGCGGGTCTGCCGGCGGCGCAGTGCGACGTCTACAAGATGCACCTGGGCGGCGGCTTCGGCCGGCGCGGCGCGACGCACGACTGGGTGACGCAGGCGGTGAAGATCGCCAAGGAGATGCCGGGCACGCCGGTCAAATTGATCTGGTCGCGCGAGGAGGACATGCTGCATGGCCGCTACCATCCGATCACGCAATGCAAGCTGACCGCCGGTCTGGATGCGAAGGGCAATGTCACCGGCCTGCACATGCGCATCGCCGGCCAATCGATCCTGGCGTCGCTGGGGCAGACGCTCAAGGACGGCAAGGATCCGGTGGTGTTCCAGGGCTTGAACGCGCCAGGGCCGGAGGCGTCGATCGGCTATGGCTTCCCGAATCTGCTGGTCGATCACGCGATGCGCAATCCGCCGGTGCCGGCCGGATTCTGGCGCGGCGTGAACCTGAACCAGAATACGATTTATCTCGAATGCTTCATGGACGAGCTGGCACATGCGACCAAGCAGGATCCGCTGGCCTTCCGCCGCAAGCTGATGGCCAACAATCCGAAGCATCTGGCGGTGCTGAACGCGGTAGCCGAGAAGGCCGGTTGGGGCAAGCCGGCCAAGAAGGGCGTGTATCGCGGCCTGGCGCAGACCATGGGCTTCGGCAGCTACGTGGCCGCCTGCGCCGAGGTGTCGGTGGACGGCAAGACCGGCAAGCTGAAGATCCTGCGCATCGTCGCGGCGACCGATCCGGGGCATGCGGTCAATCCGCAGCAGATCGAGGCGCAGGTCGAGGGCTCCTTCGTCTACGGCTTGTCCGCCGCGCTGTACGGCGAGTGCACGCTGAAGGATGGGCAGATGGAGCAGCAGAACTTCGATACCTATCAGGTGATGAAGCTGGATGAGATGCCGAAGGTCGAGTCGATCATCATGCCGTCGGGCGGGTTCTGGGGCGGCGTCGGCGAGCCGACCATCGCGGTGGCCGCGCCGGCGGTGCTGAACGCGATCTTCGCCGCCACCGGCAAGCGGATACGCGAGCTGCCGCTGAAGAACCATAGCCTGAAGAAGGCGTAGAGGCGCATGCCGGCGGGCGCGATCGTGGCGGTGGCATTGGCGCTGGCCGCATCGTCCGCGCCGCCGGTCGACGCGCGGCCTGGCGGTGCGCGGCCTGGCGATGCGGCGCGCGGCCGCGCCATCGTCGCCAATCGCCAGGTCGGCCTGTGCCTGCTGTGCCATACCGGCCCGATTCCCGAGGAACGCTTCCAGGGCAACCTGGCGCCGGACCTGCGCGGCGCCGGCCGGCGCTGGAATGCAGACCAGCTGCGCGCGCGCATCGCCGATGCCAGCCAGTTCAACCCGGACACCATCATGCCGTCCTACCACAAGACCGAAGGCCTGAACCGCGTCGCCGCCGCCTACCAGGGCAAGACCATCCTCGACGCACAGCAGATCGAGGACGTGGTGGCCTGGCTGCAAACGCTGACCGAGGAGTCGCCATGAAGCGCCGCGACCTCCTGGCCGCCGGCGCCGGACTGGCGATGCTGGCGCTGGTCCGCCCCGCCTCCGCGACGCCGGAGGAAATGGCCGCAGCGATCAAGGCCTTCACCGACGGCGCCACGCCGCAGGAGGGCAAGGTCCGGTTCGAGATCGCGCAGCTGATCGACAACGGCAACGCCGTGCCGGTCACGGTGGCGGTCGACGGCGCCGCCGGCCATGTCGCGGCGATCGCCATCTTCAACGAAAAAAATCCGCACACCGACGTCGCGGTGTTCACGCTCGGCCCGCGCGCCGGCAAGGCGGAGGTGTCGACGCGGATCCGGCTGGCGACCTCGCAGCGGCTGATCGCGATCGCGCGCATGGACGACGGCGGTTACTGGTCCAAGTCGGTGGACGTGATCGTCACGCTGGCGGCTTGCATCGAAGGCGAGGCTCCCTGATGGCGCGCGCATTGATCCACATGCCGGCGACGGCCCGGCGCGGCGAGGTGATCGAGATCCGCGCGCTGATCGGGCATCCGATGGAGACCGGCTACCGGCCCGGCGCCGACGGTCGTATCGTCCCGCGCGACATCATCCGCAGCTTTGTCTGCAAGTACAACGGCGAGCAGGTTTTCGGCGCCGAGCTGCATCAGGCGATTTCCGCCAATCCGTATATCGCGTTCTTCACCATCGCCACCGAGAGCGGCACGCTGGAGTTCACGTGGGAGGGCGACAACCGCTTCGCCCACAGCGAGAAGATGACCCTGACGGTGAGCGCGCCATGAAGCGCGCCGCCGCGCTGACGCTGCTGGCCGGCTACGCCGTCATGTCGGCAATCGCCGCGCCGGCGGCAGTGTCCGCAGTGGCCGCAGCGTCGGCGCCGCCAACCGCGACGGCCGACCAGCGCCGCTCCGGCAGCGAATTCATGAGCGCCTCGACGCAGGCCATGCAGCGCGACGATACGCTCAATCCCGGCATGCTGTGGATCAGCGGCGGCGAAGCGCAGTGGAACGCGGCGGCCGGCAAGAGCGCCAAATCCTGCGCCAGCTGCCACGGCGACGCGGCCAAGAGCATGCGCGGCGTGGCGGCCCGCTTCCCCGCGTTCGACCCGGCCGGCAGGACCACCGTCAACCTCGCGCAGCGCATCAACATCTGCCGCGAGCGCAAGCAGCAGGCGCCGGCCTTGAAGCTGGAAGGCGAGGAACTGCTTGGACTGGAAGCCTATGTGGCGATGCAGTCGCGCGGCATGCCGGTCAACCCGCCGCAGGACGCCGGCACCAGGTCCTCGGCGGCGCGCGGCAAGCAGCTGTACTTCCAGCGCATCGGCCAATTGAACCTGTCGTGCGCGCAGTGCCATGACCAGCAATGGGGCAAGCGCCTGGCCGGCAGCACCATCCCGCAAGGGCACGCGGCGGCGTATCCGATCTACCGGCTGGAGTGGCAGGCGATGGGATCGCTGCAACGCCGGCTGCGCAACTGCATGAGCGGCGTGCGCGCCGAGATTCCGCCGCTGGGCGCACAAGAGCTGGTGGAGCTGGAGGCATGGCTGGCCGTGCGCGACAAGGGCATGATGATGGAGTCGCCGGGCGTGCGACCTTAAACAGGAGATACCGATGTTGAAGACGATCTTGATTGCAGCGGCGCTCAGCGCCGGCGCGACGGGCGCAATGGCCGCCGCCGGCGCCGAGGGCGGCGCGATGATCCCACAAGGCGCGCGCCTGGCCGCCACCTGCGCCGCCTGCCACGGCACCAACGGCGCCAGCATCGGCACCGCGCTGCCGCCGCTGGCCGGCCAGCCGAAGCAGGCGCTGGCCGCCGCGCTGCATGACTTCAAGTCCGGCAAGCGCCAGGCCACGATCATGACCCAGATCGCCAAAGGCTACACCGACCAACAAATCGAACAGCTGGCGACCTGGTTCGCCGCGCAAAAGCCATGAAGCGCCGCCAATTCCTGCAAGGCGCGCTGGCCGCGTCGACCGCCGCGTCCACCATCGGCTGCGCCAGCATCTCCGGCAAGGCCAAGCCGCGCGTGGTGGTGGTCGGCGGCGGCTACGGCGGCGCCACCGCTGCCCGCTACGTGCGCATCTGGAGCGAAGGCGCCATCGACGTCACGCTGATCGAACCGAATGCCGCCTTCATCTCCTGCCCGCTGTCCAACCTGGTGCTGGGCGGCTCGCGCCGCATCGGCGACCTGACGCTGTCGCTGGACGCGCTGGCGCGCAAGCATGGCGTGCGCCTGGTGCGCGACACCGTCACCGCGATCGATGCCGAAAAACGCACGCTGTCGCTGGCCGGCGGCCAGACGCTGTCCTACGACCGCCTGATCGTCTCGCCCGGCGTCGACTTCATGTGGGACCAGCTGCCGGGCATGCTCAAGCCCGGCGCGCAGGAATCGGTGCTGCACGCCTGGAAAGCCGGTGCGCAAACCGTCGCGCTGCGCGCGCAACTGGAGGCGATGCCCGACGGCGGCGTCTACGCGATGACGATCCCGCCCGCGCCATACCGCTGCCCGCCCGGCCCGTACGAGCGGGCGTCGCAGATCGCCTGCTACTTCAGCCGCCACAAGCCGAAATCCAAGGTGCTGATCCTTGACGCCAACGACGACGTGGTGTCCAAAGGACCGCTGTTCAAGAAAGTATGGAAGGAGCGCTACGGCGGCATCATCGAATACCGTCCATCGTTCCGCACCGCCGACATCGACGCCGCCGCGCGCACCGCCAACTCCGAGCTGGGCGACCAGGTCAAGGCCGATGTGCTGAACGTGATCCCGCCGCAGCGCGCCGGCGCCATCGCCGTGCGCAGCGGCCTGGCCAACGCCAACGCGCGCTGGTGCGGGGTCGACTTCCTCAGCTTCGAATCGACGCAGGCGAAAAACATCCACGTGCTGGGCGACGCGATCGCGGTCGCGCCGCTGATGCCGAAATCGGCGCACATGGCCAACCAGCACGCCAAGGTGTGCGCCGCCGCCGTGGTGGACCTGCTGAATGGCCGCGCGCCCGATCTACATCCGATGCTGACCAACACCTGCTACAGCTTCGTCTCCGACACCGACGTGATCCACGTCGCCTCGGTGCACGCCTACGACGCGGAGAAAAAGACGTTGTTGGTTGTTTCCGGCTCGGGCGGCGTCTCAGCGGGACCGAGCGCGCTCGAAGGCGAGTACGCGATGAACTGGGCCCGCAACATCTGGGCCGACACGCTGTCCTAGCGCCCGCGACTAGCGGTAGCGCGCCAGGATCTGGTCGATGCTGCCGTCCTTGCTCATGGCGTCGAGCGCCTGCGAGACCTCGGCCAACGGCACGCGGCCGTTGCGCGACACCGCGCACTGCGTCTTGAAGGCGGCGAACACCAGTTCCGGCCGCAGCGGCAGGCTGGCGTCGGAGCGCTTCAGGTAGGCCAGCGTGGCTTCGCTGATGATAGTGTAGGGCACCGCGCCCTTCATCACCGACTGCAGGTTGTGCTCCATGCTGGGCGAGTCGACACGGTTGAAATGCTTGCCCAGCACCTGCTCGACGCGCGGATAGCGGTAGCCTGCCACGGTGCCGACGCGCTTGCCCTTGAGATCCTTGAGCGAGCGCAGATGCGGCGCGTTGCCGTAACCGACCAGCATCTCGGCGTCCGGGAACATCGGCTCGGTCCACAGGTAGTCGCCGTCGATCCACTGCGGCAGCACATGGCACATGATGTCGGCGCGGCCGGCCATCAGCGCCGCCTGCACGCCGGCCGTGCCGGAGCCGAGGTAGACCGCGCGCCGGCCCATGCGCTGCGCCAGCGCGTCGCCCATGTCCTTGATGATGCCGCCGGCCAGCTGGCCATGCTCGTAGCGCGCCAGCGGCATCGTCGATTCCAGCGGCGCCAGCAGCACCAGCTCGTTCGGCGCGCCATACGCGGCGGCGGACGGCAGCAGCAGCGACAAGGCGGTCAGCAGGGCGGGCGAGGGCTTGGTCATGGATCCGGTTCGAAGGGTGGCCGCCCTATTATAGCGGGGGCACGATGATTTCCCAGTGGCAAACGGGCGCTAAGTCCGTGGAGAACGACGTAAACTGAAATGGTAGGCGATCCCATGCGCCTGCGGACACGTCTTTAACCTGGAGAGCCCATCATGACACACACACTGGCAGCAGTATTCGAAACCCGTGCCGAGGCCAACCGAGCCAAGGACGAATTGATCCATAGCGGCTACGACCGCGACGCCATCATCATCAGCGATTCCGGCAGCGTGGCGGGGACGCCGCGCATCAACGACGACGAATCCATCCTCAGCAGCGTCAAGCAGATGTTCAGCCAGCTGCTGGGCCGCGAGCACGCCGACCGCCATGTCTATGCCGAGGCGCTCAACCGCGGCCACGTGGTGCTGACGCTGGAGACCAACGGCCTGGACGCGGCCGATCGCGCCGCCGACATCATCGAGGACTTCAACCCGATCGACATCGACGAACATGAAACCATGTGGCGCGCCAGCGGCTGGACCGGCGCCGAGGTGCTGCACGCCGGCCCCGGCGCGGCGCAGGCCAGCCTGGGCGCGCAGCAGAGCGCGCCGGAGCAGCACGGCATCCGCCATCGCGAGGAGGCGGTCGATTTCGCCCGCTCCGAGCAGGGCCTGCTGACGCCGGGCTCGCTGCAGCGCGGCGACGCCGTGATCCCGGAGATCGCCGAGGTCACCACGCCGATTTCCGAGCAGAGCACGGTACAGCGCAGCGGCATGCGCATCTATCCGCGCGACGGCGCGCCGAACCAGGACAGCATGCGCATCCTGCGCGGCGACGACGCCGGCGACGACCAGGACTACTTCCGCTCGCATTGGGAAAAGACGCTGTCCTACACCGGCGGCACCTACCAGGAGTTCGACCCGGCCTACCGCTACGGCGAATCGATGGCGGGCAACCCCGGCTATCGCGACAAGCCGTGGGACGAGGCCGAGCCCGAGCTGCGCGGCGCCTGGCAGACCAAGCACCCTGAATCGAGCTGGGACAAGTTCAAGGCCGCGGTGAAGGCGGGCTGGGAGAAGGTGACCGGCGGCTAGGCGGCGGCATATCCCTCGGGCTCGGCAAATGGTAGGATAGCGGCCTCGCGTCGCTGCCATGCACTATCAGGACGCCAAGCTTGAATGATTATTATCGAGGGATGAACAAGATGTCTATGCAACGAGTTATGCTGCGCGCCAAGCTGCACCGCGTCACGGTGACGCAGGCGGATCTGAATTACGAGGGTTCCTGCGGTATCGATCTGGACTTGCTGGAGGCGGCCGATATCTGGCCGAACGAGCAGATCGAGCTGTACAACGTGAACAACGGCGAGCGTTTCGCGACCTACGCGATTCCGGGCCTGCGCGGCACCGGCGAGATTTCGCTCAACGGCGCGGCGGCCCGCAAGGCGCAGCTGGGCGACCTGCTGATCATCTGCACCTACGCGCCGATGACGGAAACGCAGATCGCCGACTACAAGCCGAAGCTCGTGTTCGTCGACGGCCAGAACAAGATCACCAGCGTCAAGTCTTGACGTTAAAAACGCCCTGACGGGCGTTTTTTTATGCCTGCCTGCTGGCGTCGTGCCGCAGCAACTGCGACATGTACTGCGGTGTGATGCCGAGGAAAGACGCCACCACCTTCTGCGAAATGCGCTGCTCCAGGCCAGGATACTCGCGGCGGAACGCGGTCAGCCGGCCCTGCGCCGGCGAGGCGCTCAGGTACATGCGGCGACCTTGGTCGAGAATGCTGCGTTCGGCCGCGCGCAAGTAGTAGTCGCGCAAGGAACTGTGCTTGCTGTACAGCGCGTCCATCTCGGACCAGTCCAGGCGATAGCCATGGATCGCCGTCTCCGCCACCACGAAATTGACCGCCGGCTGATCGTCGCGCGAGCGCAACAGATCGTCGTGCGCCGCCGCCGGTTCGCCATCCATCAAAAAATGCAAGGTGACTTCGTTGCCGCTCTCGGTGATGAATCCGGTGCGCGCCACGCCGCTGTGCAGCCAGTGCACGTGCTGCGCCGGGGTGCCGATACGTTGCAGATACTCGCCCTTGCGCATGCTGAATGGCGTGGCCAGCGGTTCCAGCAGCCGGGTCGCTTCATCGTACAACTCGGTGGTGACGCCGTAACGCTGGGATGTAATGTCGCGGTACTTCGCTCGGTGTTCTAAAAATGCTTGAGTCATGACGCAGGTTCTCAATGATGCAATTGGCCAAACCGGCAATGTTGTAGGTCCGGAATGTAAATGGCCGTACAAATGAATCCCAAGTGTAAACCTTTTCTCATGTCAGGATGTGAACTTTGTTGCAGATTAGAATGAAACCTTAAATTTATTTTAAACTTCAACAAGCTGTTGCTTGCAGGGTGTGGCGGAATCGACACGCGTCTCAAGCCGGCTGCGGCTCAGCGATCAAGCGGTAGACCACGGCGCCCAGCAGCGCGCCGACGATGGGCGCCAGCCAGAACAGCCACAGCTGGCTCATCGCCCAGTCGCCGACGTACACCGCGACCCCGGTGCTGCGCGCCGGGTTGACCGAGGTGTTGGTGACCGGGATGGTGATCAGGTGGATCAGCGTCAGCGCGAAGCCGATCGGCAGCGGCGCGAAGCCCTGCGGCGCGCGCGCGTCGGTGGCGCCGAGTATGATCAGCAGGAACATCATCGTCATCACCACTTCGGACAGCAGCGCGGCGTGCAGCGAATAGCCGCCCGGCGAGTGCGCGCCGTAGCCGTTGGCGGCGAAGCCCGCGCCGACATCGAAGCCGGCCTTGCCGCTGGCGATCAGGTACAGCACGCCGCCGGCCACGATGCCGCCCAATACCTGCGCCGCGATGTAGGGCAGCAGCTGCCCGGCCGGGAAGCGGCCGCCGGCCCACAGGCCGATCGATACCGCCGGATTCAGGTGGCAGCCGGAGATGTGGCCGATGGCGTAGGCCATGGTCAACACCGTCAGGCCGAACGCCAGCGAGACGCCCAGCAGGCCGATGCCGACGCCGGGGAAGGCCGCCGCCAGCACCGCGCTACCGCAGCCGCCGAGCACCAGCCAGAAGGTACCGAAAAATTCCGCGCCATATTGTTTCATATGACCTCCCGGAGTTGAGAGCGGGTGTCATCATGCTAGCAAGTTCGCCGGGACGGCGCAAATGGCGTGCGGTATCAGACGGCCGGCAGACGCAACAGCAGGCGGGTGCGGGCGCCGTCGTCATCGGCGGCCAGCGAGCCGCCTTGCACCTCGCTCATCAAGCGCGCCGCGTACACCGGCAAGGCGGCGTCGTCGACCGGGCGCACCGCCGGGCCGCGCAGGCAGGCCAGCTGCGCCGCCGGCAGCGCGCCGGCGTATTCGATCGCAATCACCCAGCAGCTTTCCGCCAGCGTGGCGCCGATCGCGATCGAGGTGCCGGCCGGCGTGGTGGCGGCGGCGTTCAGCAGCAGGTGTTCGAACAGCGTGCGGCAGAAGCTGCGGTCGGCCAGCACCGTCACCCGCAGCGACGGCAGCATCACCGGATGGGTGGCGGCGGTGTCGGCCGCCGCGCGCTTCAGCAGCGGCCCCAGCTCGACGCTGGCGCTGGCCGGCTCGCTGGCGCCCTGTTCGATGCGCAGCAGGCCCATCGACAGGCTGGCCTGCCGCATCGCCCGCCGCGCCGCCTGGTCCAGCGCCTGCAAGGCGGCGCGCCGCAACCGGCCTGGCCCCGCCGTCGTTGCCTCGGCCTGCGACGACGCGGCATCCGTTCCGCCCGGCGCGGCGGCGTCATCGTTCAACAACTGTTCGCCGGCGGCGATCACCTCCTCCAGCGGCGTGACCAGGTTGTAGCGCGCCAGCCGCTCGACCTCTTCGCGCAGCTGGGCATTGCCGGCGATGGCGGCGTTCTGCTGCTTGAGCTCGGCCATCATGCCGGCCATGCGCAGATGGGTGCGCATGCGCGCCTTCAGGATCGCCGGATCGACCGGCTTGGTGACGTAGTCGACCGCGCCCAGCTCCAGGCCGCCGACGATGTCGTCGGCCTGGTCCTTGGCCGACAGGAAGATCACCGGAATATCGGCGCTGGCGGGATCGGCCTTGAGGCGGCGGCAGACTTCGAAGCCGTCCATCTCCGGCATCATCACGTCGAGCAGGATGAGGTCGGGCCGGTGCACCGGCACCAGCTCCAGCGCCTTGCGCCCGGAGATCGCCACCTTGACGCTATAGCCTTCGTCGGCCAGCATGCCGGCGATGACCTTGATGTTGGTGGCGATGTCGTCGACCACCAGCACCGTCGCCTCCTTCAGCCGTTCCTCCAGCGGCCGCTCCATGCCGATCAGCGCCGGCGCCGCCGGCATCGCCGCCGCGCGCATGCCGGCGGCGCGCTTGGCGGCGGCGTGGCCGCGCGCCTGGAACATCGCCTGCAGCTTGCTATGGAAGGTGGCCAGGGTGAATGGCTTGATCAGGCAATCGGTGACGCCGGCCGCCGCCGCCGCGCGCAGGCCGTCGCGGTTGGCTTCGCTGGGGAGCAGCATGAACGGCAATTCCTTGTCGGCCAGGTTGTCGCGCACCCACCCCAGCAGCTGCAGCCCGCTCATGCCCGGCATGTCGAGGTCGGAGATGACGGCGGCGATCGGCCGCTCGTTCAGGATGCGGCAAGCCTCCTCGCCGCTGCCGGCCAGGAACACATTGTTCAGCCCGAGGTCGGCCAGGATGCCCTTGACCACGGAGCGCATTTGCTGGTTGTCGTCCACCACCAGAACGGGAAGCGACAGGTCGATATTCTTGACGGGCATAAATCGAATTCCAACGAGCGGTTGTGTAAGCGCAACAACTAACTTTCAACACGCATGCGGCGCTACGCCCCGATGCCGTGTGCGTGCCTATAGTAACTTTAAATTATTTCTCTTCGGAAGCAATTTACGACGCGGCGGTGGAAAACTACAGATACAATTGATTCGCATGTCACATTGTGGCGAGCGCTCTGTTTCTAGGATACAGTTTGATTTCCGGGATGAATCTCCCGAGACGACAGTGGGGTGGCATCCAGTGAAGAACTATACCGGCGTGGACAGTAAGATCCTTGCACCGTTCGGCCTGGCCGGCGCGGGCGCACTGGGAACGATGGTCGCGGGATGGAGTACATGGGGCTGGTACACGGTCCTGTGGTCGGCGCTGTTGCTGGCCGCCGCCGCATGGTGTGCACGCCTTGCCGGCGCCGGGGCGCCGGGCGGTTCGCAAGACAGCATGATAGACACCTACCTGGCCGGACGCGAACAGTTCGGCGACGCCGTGCTGCCGATCTGGTGCCGGCATATCGAAAACTCGCGCACCCAGATGGAGGAAGCGGTGGCCGACCTGGCCGGGCGCTTCTCCAGCATCGTCGACAAGCTCGACAACGCGGTGCACGTCTCCAGCATGGACAACAAGGGCGGCCGCTCGATGCCCGAGGTGTTCGCCAACAGCGAGCGCCAGCTCGGCTCGGTGGTGACGTCGATGAAATCGGCGATGACCTCCAAGCAGGCGATGCTGGCGCAGATCAAGGACCTGGAACGCTTCACGCGCGAGCTGCGCGACATGGCCGAAGGCGTGGCCAGCATCGCCGCGCAAACCAATCTGCTGGCGCTGAACGCCGCCATCGAGGCGGCGCGCGCCGGTCCCGCCGGACGCGGCTTCGCGGTGGTGGCGCAGGAGGTGCGCAACCTGTCGAGCCGCTCGGCCGAGACCGGCCGCAACATCTCCAACCGCGTCGGCCTGATCAGCGGCGCCATCCTTGCCGCCAGCCAGGCGGCCGAACAATCCAGCGAGGCCGAAGACAAATCGATGCAGTCGGCCGAAGGCATGATCGAGTCGGTGCTGGCCGAATTCCGCGGCATCACCGACGCGCTGGTGCAATCGTCCGACCTGCTCAAGCAGGAGAGCATCGGCATCCAGGGCGAGGTTGGCGAGGCGCTGGTGCAGTTGCAGTTCCAGGACCGCGTCAGCCAGGTGATGGCGCACGTGCGCGAGAACATGGAGCTGCTGCCGGACCTGCTGCGCGATAACCGCGACCGCTACAACGCCGACCAGGTGCTGGAGCCGCTCGATCCCGACCTGCTGCTGCGCGAACTGCAGAAGACCTACGCGATGGCCGAGGAGCACGCGGTGCACGGCGGTTCGAAGCACGCCGCGCCCGCCGCGACCGAAGCCGACGAGATCACTTTTTTCTAAGGTAGAGAAGACATGGCAAAAACGATTATGGTGGTCGATGATTCGGCGTCGCTGCGCCAGGTGGTCGGCATCGCGCTCAAGGGCGCCGGCTATGAGGTGATCGAAGGCCGCGACGGCGTCGACGCGCTGTCCAAGTGCACCGGCCAGAAAATCCATCTGGTGGTGTGCGACGTCAACATGCCCAACATGGACGGCATCACCTTCGTCAAGCAGTTCAAGCAGCTGCCGTTGTACAAGTTCACGCCGGTGATCATGCTGACCACCGAGTCGCAGGAGGGCAAGAAGGAAGAGGGCAAGGCGGCCGGCGCCAAGGCGTGGGTGGTCAAGCCGTTCAAACCCGAGGTGCTGCTGGGCGCCGTCGCCAAACTGGTGTTGCCATAACCCCGCTGCGGAGGTTGCGATGTCCGAAGACGTGTTGCGTATTGCGATAGAAGGCGAGATGACGATCTACCGCGCCGCCGATCTCAAGGTCACGGTGCTGGAGGCGCTGCGCAGGACGCGGGTGCTGGAGATCGACCTGTCCGGCATCATCGAACTCGATACCGCCGGCCTGCAGGTGCTGATGCTGGCCAAGCAGACGGCGATCGCCGACCAGCGCGAACTGCGGCTGCTCCAGCACAGCCCCGCCGTGATGGAAATCTTCGAAATGCTGGATCTTGTCGCCTTCTTCGGCGACGCCGTGCTGGTACACGATTAGTTCAACGATCGAACGCTGAGGGCATGCCATGAACCTGGACGAAGCGCTACAGACATTCATCACCGAAAGCCGCGAACTGCTGGAAGAAATGGAGAACGCGCTGCTCAACGTCGACATCGCCGGCGACCAGAGCGAAGCGATCAACGCCATCTTCCGCGCCGCCCACACCATCAAGGGCTCGGCGGGGCTGTTCAGCCTTGACCACATCGTCGCCTTCACCCACGTGGTGGAGAGCCTGCTGGACGAGGTGCGCGATTGCCGCGTGGTGCTCAACGACGAGATGATCGTGCTGCTGCTGTCGTGTTGCGACTACCTGTCCGGCATGACCGACGCGCTGGCGGCCGGCAAGCTGGACGCGGACCCCGACACCGCGCCGGAAGGCGAGATGCTGCTGCAACAGCTGCGCCGCCACATGGAGTGCCCGACCGAGCCGGCCGGCGCGGCGGCGGCCTCGCTGGCGGTGCAGGCGGAACCCGGCGTGCAGCGCATCGACAAAGAAAGAGGCGACAGCGACTACTGGCACATCTCGCTGCGCTTCGGACGCGGCGTGCTGCAAAACGGCATGGACCCGATCGCCTTCCTGCGCTACCTGGCCAAGCTGGGCAAGGTGGTCGGCATCGCCACCGTGCCCGACGCGCTGCCCGCCGCCGAGGAGATGGACGCGGAGCAGTGCTACCTCGGCTTCGAGATCGCCTTCGACAGCACAGCCGACCGCGAAGCCATCGCCGGCGTGTTCGAATTCGTGCAGGACGATTGCGAGATCCGCATCATCCCGCCGCACAGCAAGGTGTCGCATTACGTTGACTTGATCCGCGCCTTGCCGGAGCAGGATGCGCGGCTGGGCGAGATCCTGGTCCGCTGCGGCAGCGTCACCGCGCACGAGCTGCAAGGCGCGCTGCAGCACCAGCAGGATGACAAGCCGGAGGACGCGCCGCAGCAGCAACTGGGCAGCATCCTGGTCGACGCCGGCAACGTGCCGCCGGTGGTGGTCGAAGCGGCGCTGGCCAAGCAGAAGCAGGTCAGCGAGCAGAAGGCGCAGGAGAGCCGTTCGATCCGCGTCGATTCCGACAAGCTGGATCGCTTGATCGATCTGGTGGGCGAACTGATTATCGCCGGCGCGCGCGCCAGCATGATCGGCCAGAAAATCCGCAACACCGAACTGCTGGAGTGCACCTCGACCCTGACCGGCCTGGTGGAGGACGTGCGCGACGCCGCGCTGGAACTGCGCATGGTGAAGATCGGCGCCACCTTCAACCGCTTCCAGCGCGTGGTGCACGACGTGGCGCGCGAACTGGGCAAGGACATCGGCCTGATCGTCGACGGCGAGGATTCGGAACTGGACAAGACGGTGGTGGAGAAAATCGGCGATCCGCTGATGCACCTGGTGCGCAACGCCATGGACCACGGCATCGAGTCGGCCGAGGCGCGCATCGCGGCCGGCAAGCAGGCCAAGGGCATGATCAAGCTGAACGCCTTCCATGAATCGGGCAGCATCGTGATCGAGGTCAGCGACGACGGCGGCGGTCTGCGCAAGGAGAAGATCCTGGCCAAGGCGGTCGAGCGCGGACTGGTGGAGGCCGACCGCAAGTTGAGCGACAGCGAGATCTACAACCTGATTTTCGAGGCCGGCTTCTCGACGGCGGAAAAGATCACCAACCTGTCCGGGCGCGGCGTCGGCATGGATGTGGTCAAGCGCAACATCACCGCGCTGCGCGGCAGCGTCGACGTCACCAGCAAGGAGGGCGCCGGCACCACCGTCACGGTGCGCCTGCCGCTGACGCTGGCCATCATCGACGGCTTCCTGGTGCAGGTCGGCGGGTCGGTGTTCGTGATCCCGCTCGACATGATCGAGGAGTGCATCGAATACGCCACCGAGCCGGGTCAGGACTACTGCAATCTGCGCGGGCAGGTGCTGCCGCTGGTGCGCCTGCGCGAACTGTTCCGCATCGATGGCGCGTCGACGCGGCGCGAGAGCATCGTGGTGCTCAAGTTCGGCAACCAGCGCGCCGGGCTGGTGGTCGATACGCTGCTGGGCGAATTCCAGACCGTCATCAAGCCGCTCAGTCCCCTGTTCAGCGAGGTCAAATGCATCAGCGGATCCACCATCCTGGGCAGCGGCGAGGTGGCGCTGATCCTGGACGTGACGGCGCTGCTGCACACCGTCGGCGGCAAGGCCCCGGCGGCGCTGGCCGCCTGAGAAAACGAGGAAACCATGAATACCGCCGTCAACCCCTCCAACGTTGTGACTTACGGTAGCAGCGCCATCGTCGCGCTGCAGAGCGGAGCCGCGCTGCCCAGCCAGTTCCTGACCTTCCTGCTGGGCGAGGACCAGTACGCGGTCGGCATCCTGCACATCAAGGAGATCATCGAATACGGCAGCCTGGCCACGGTGCCGATGATGCCGGCCTGCGTGCGCGGCGTGATCAACCTGCGCGGCGCGGTGGTGCCGGTGATGGACCTGTCGGCGCGCTTCGGCCGCGCGCCCAGCGTCATCGGCAAGCGCTCCTGCATCGTCATCGTCGAAGTGGCGAACGCCGACGGCGAAGGCAAGCAGGTGCTGGGCATGCTGGTCGACGCGGTCAACGCGGTGGTGGAGATCGCCGCCGGCGACATCGAGCCGGCGCCGGCGTTCGGCACCCGCATCCGTCCAGATTTCATCGCCGGCATCGGTAAATTCAACGGCAAGTTCGTGATCCTGCTCGATATCGAACACGTGCTGTCGAGCGAGGAAATCGTCGAGATGGCGCGCGGCACCGCCGTCGCGGCGTGAGGGAGTAGCGCATCATGCCGGTAGCGACCATCACCGACCGCGAGTTCATGCAGTTCCAGCGCTTCATCTACGATGCGGCCGGGATCTTCATGGCCAACGGCAAGCAGGCGCTGGTCAGCGGCCGCCTGGCCAAGCGCCTGGCGCACTATCAGCTCGACAGCTATAGCGATTACCTGCGCCTGCTGGAGAGCCGTTCGCAGCCGGCCGAACTGCAGGTGGCGGTCGATCTGCTGACCACCAACGAGACCTATTTCTTCCGCGAGCCGAAGCACTTCACGCTGCTGCGCGACCTGGCGCTGGACGCGCGCGACAAGGGCAAGACGCTGCGCGTGTGGAGCGCGGCCAGCTCCAGCGGCGAGGAGCCGTACAGCATCGCGATGGTGCTGGCCGATATCCTCGGCGACGCGGCGTGGGAAGTGCTGGGCACCGACATCAGCACCCGCGTGCTGGAGCGCGCCCGCACCGGCCACTATCCGATGGAGCGCGCCACGCAGATGCCGGACGCCTACCTGCGCCGCTTCTGCCTCAAGGGCCAGGGCAGCGAGGCGGGCACGATGCTGATCGAACGCGCGCTGCGGCAGCGGGTGCAGTTCCAGCACCTGAACCTGAACCAGCCCTTGCCGAAGCTGGGCAGCTTCGACGTGATCTTCCTGCGCAATGTGATGATCTACTTTAACCTGGAGACCAAGCGCCAGGTGGTGACACGCCTGCTGGCGCAGCTGCGCCCCGGCGGTTACTTTCTGATCGGCCATTCGGAGACGCTGAACGATATCAACGATACGCTGGTGCCGGTGGCGCCGTCGATCTACCGCAAAGCATGACGGGACGACGCCGACCATGCCCGACGCCAAATTGATCGATATCTTCCTGATGCCGGGCGATTACTTCGTCGGCGACCAGCGCTACCGGGTGCGTACGCTGCTCGGGTCCTGCGTCTCGATCACGTTGTGGCATCCGGGCATGCGCATCGGCGCCATGTCGCACTTCCTGCTGCCGGGTGACAGCCAGCGCCGGGCCGAGCGGCCCGAGGACAAGCCGGGCATGTACGGCGCCGACGCCATGCGGCTGCTGACCGAGGGCATGGCCAGCTACGGCGTCGCACCGAGCCAGTGCCAGGGCAAGATCTTCGGCGGCGGCGCCATGTTCCCGCGTAACGGCAAGGCGCGCGACATCGGCATGCAGAACGGCGATTACGCGCGCAGCATGTTGCAGCAGCACGGCATACACGTGGTGTCCGAGAGCCTGTTCGGCGAAGGGCACCGTCAACTGATCTTCACCATCCGCAGCGGCGAAGTATTGAGCCGCCAGATCCCGCCCGAACCGAAGCCGGATTCGAAGGCGGGACGCGCGGGCAACGCAGGAGCAAGGAATCATCAATGAGTGGAATTAACGTCATGATCGTCGACGATTCGGCCGTGGTGCGGCAGGTGTTGAGCGGGCTGCTGAACGCGGCGCCCGGCATCACCGTCACCCATGCGGTGGCCAATCCCTTCCTCGCGATGGAGCGCATGAAGGTGCAATGGCCGGACGTGATCGTGCTCGATGTGGAGATGCCCAAGATGGACGGCATCACCTTCCTGCGCAAGATCATGACCGAGCATCCGACCCCGGTGGTGATCTGCTCGACGCTGACCGAGAAGGGGGCGCAGACCTCGGTCGAGGCGCTGACCGCCGGCGCGGTGGCGATCATCACCAAGCCGCGCCTGGACCTGAAGCAGTTCCTGCACGACAGCGCCGACGAGCTGGTGTCGGCGGTGCGGGCGGCGGCCGGCGCGCATGTCGGCAAGCTGGCCAACCGGCCGGCGCCGCCGCCGGTCACCGCCAAGCTGAACGCGGACGCCATCCTGCCGCCCGGCGACGCGCCCCGGCCGATGACGGCGACCACCGAGCGGGTGGTGGCGATCGGCACCTCGACCGGCGGCACGCAGGCGCTGGAGGAGGTGTTGACGTCGCTGCCGCGCGTCTCGCCCGGCATCGTGGTGGTGCAGCACATGCCGGAAAAATTCACCGCCGCCTTCGCGGCGCGGCTCGACAGCGTGTGCCAGGTGCGGGTCAAGGAGGCGGCCAACAACGACCGCGTGCTGCAAGGGCAGGTGCTGATCGCGCCGGGCGGCAAGCACATGCTGTTGCGCCGCACCGGCGCCCAATACTTTGTCGAGGTGGTCGACGGGCCGCTGGTCAACCGCCACCGGCCGTCGGTCGATGTGCTGTTCCGCTCCGCCGCGCGCGCCGCCGGCGCCAACGCGCTGGGCGTAATCATGACCGGCATGGGCGACGACGGCGCCGCAGGTTTGCTGGAGATGCTCAAGGCCGGCGCCCGCACCGTGGCGCAGGACGAGGCCAGTTGCGTGGTGTACGGCATGCCGAAGGAAGCGGTCAAGCGCGGCGGGGTCGAGAAATCGGTGCCGTTGAACGCGATCTATCGCGAAATCCTGCAGCAGCTGTCGTACTAGCATCATGTCCACGCCGCCGCCCGCCCACATCGATGTCGCCGCGCCGCAATGGGCCGGCCGCCGCGTGCTGGTGGTGGAGGACAGCGTGGTGCAGCGCGGCTACCTGGTCGGCCTGCTGCGCCAGCTCGGCTTTGGCGAGATCATGGAGGCTGGCGACGGCAACGAGGCCTTGCGGGTGCTGGAGAACCTGCAAGGCGATCCGATGTTCCTGGTGCTGACCGACCTGGAGATGCCGGGCATGGACGGCATCGAGCTGACCTGCCAGCTGCGCGATCGCCATCTGACGGAAAACCTGATCGTGGTCAGCGCGCGCGATCCGCGCCTGCTGGAGATCATCGAAAGCATGGGCTGCGAAGACGCTTCGATCGGCCTGCTGGGCACCCTGCTCAAGCCGGTGCAGCTGGCGCCGCTGACGCAACTGCTGACGCGCGCCGGACGCGGTTGCAGCGCCGCGCCGGCGGCATCGCAGGGAGTTCCGGCCACGCTGGACGAACTGGCGCAAGCGCTGGAGCGCAACGAATTCCTGCCCTACTTCCAACCGAAAGTGGCGATGCACAGCGGCCAGCTGAAAGGCGTGGAGGCGCTGGCGCGCTGGACGCATCCGCAACGCGGCGTGCTGGCGCCGCCACATTTCATCGATGCGCTGGAAGGCACGCCGCTGATGGCCGAGTTCACGCTGGCCATCGTCGGACAGGTGCTGCGGCGCATGCTCGGCTGGACCGAGGCCGGCCTGCCGCCGCTGACGGTGTCGGTCAACCTGTCGGCCGACAACCTCTCGGACCGGAGCTTCATCGACCGCCTGACGGCGCTGGTGATGGACTCCGGCGTGGCGCCGGCCGCGCTGATATGGGAAGTGACCGAGACCAGCGTGATGCGCCAGTTGTCGCAATCGCTGACCAACATGGGGCGGCTGCGGCTGATGGGTTTCGGCCTGGCGATGGACGATTTCGGCATCGGCTACTCATCGATGCAGCAGTTCGCGCGCTGCCCGTTCACCGAGTTGAAGATAGACCGCGCGTTCGTCAACGGCGCCTCGCAGTGGCCGAACCGTCACGTGGTGTTGAAAAGCGCGCTGGAGCTGGGCCAGCGTTTGGGAGTGGCCACCGTGGCCGAGGGCGTGGAAACGGTGGAGGATTGGAAGCTGCTGCGGGACCTGGGCTGCGACCTGGCGCAGGGCTACCTGCTGGCCAGGCCGATGCCGGCCGAAGATCTGGTGGCATGGATCAGGCAGGATCGCAGGCGTTTGCGCACATTGGCCGGGGTTGAGTAGTTCAAAATAAAACATAGGGGAATCACCATGCTTTCTACATTGACGGTTCGGACCAAGATCTTGATTTTGCTGGCGGTGGCGGTGCTTGCCCTGTTGACGGTGATGATCATCGCCTTCATGGGATTGAAGAAGGAAGGCGAGATGCTGGACCAGATCGGCCGCAACCGCATGCCGTCGGTGCAGGCGCTGTTGCAGATCAACGAAGCGCAGACCGCGTTGCGCTCGTCCACCCGCGCCATCGACGCGACCGCGCCCTATCCCGAGGGGATCGACGTGGTCGTGCACGAGCTCAAACGGAAGCAGGGCTTCTGGACCAACATCGACAAGTACTGGAAGACGTATGAGGCGCTGCCGCAGGAAACCGAGGAGGCGGCGGCATGGAAGGTCTTCGTCAAGCAATGGGAGACCTGGAAGGCGCGCGACGCCATGCTCACCGACCTGGCCAACGAGATCGTGCGCGCCGATCTGCCCAAGCGCAAGGAGCTGTACGTCACCATGCACAAGATGCTGTTGGACAGCAGTAGTATTTTCCGCGAGGCGGAGGATGGCCTGAACAAGATTGTGGTGATGAACATCCAGTACGGCGAGAACGACGTCAAGGACGCCGAGGCGGCATCCTCGCGCGCCACCAACACCATGTACGTCAGTTCCGGCATCGCGCTGGCGCTGCTGGTGGCGATCGGGCTGTTCATCCTGAGCGGCATCCTGCGCCAGCTGGGCGGCGATCCGTCGTACGCATCCGAGATCGTGCGCAAGGTGGCCGATGGCGACTTGAGCGCCGAGGTGCGGCTCAAGCCGGGCGACACCACCAGCCTGCTGGCGGCGATGAAGGGCATGATCGACAAGCTGTCGCAAGTGGTGGAAGAGGTCAACAGCGGCGCCGAAGCCCTGGCCAGCGCCTCGGAGGAAGTCAGCGCCACCGCGCAGTCGCTGTCGCAGGCCGCCAGCGAGCAGGCCGCCGGCACCGAAGAGACCAGCGCCTCGGTGGAGCAGATGACGGCGTCGATTTCGCAGAACACGGAAAACGCCAAGGTCACCGACGGCATCGCCAGCAAGGCGGCGGTGGAGGCGGCCGAAGGCGGCGAGGCGGTCAAGTCGACGGTGGCGGCGATGCAGCAGATCGCCAAGAAGATCAGCATCATCGACGACATCGCCTATCAGACCAATCTGCTGGCGCTGAACGCGGCGATCGAGGCGGCGCGCGCCGGCGAACATGGCAAGGGCTTCGCGGTGGTGGCGGCCGAGGTGCGCAAGCTGGCCGAACGCAGCCAGGTCGCGGCGCAGGAGATCGAGCAGGTGGCCAGCAGCAGCGTCGAACTGGCGGAGAAAGCCGGCCGCCTGCTGGACGAGATGGTGCCGAATATCCGCCGCACCTCCAATCTGGTGCAGGAGATCACGGCGGCGTCGGAGGAGCAATCGGCCGGCGTGGGGCAGATCAATTCCGCCGTCACGCAATTGAGCCAGACCACGCAGCAAAACGCCTCCAGCTCCGAGGAGTTGGCCGCCACCGCCGAAGAGATGAGCAGCCAGGCCGAGCAGCTGCAGCAGACCATGGCCTTCTTCAAACTGACCGGCGCTTCGCGGCCGTTGCGCACCGTATCGCGCGCGCCGGCCCCCAAGGCCAAGTTCAAGCCGGGCCAGGGCGGCGGCCGCCAGGTGATGGCGATGGGCGATCCGGACGAGTCGCATTTCGTCAAATTCTAGGCGAGGCGGCCATGAGCACAAGCACCGTATCCGAGGCGCCGGCGCAATTCCTCAGCTTCATGCTGGGCCAGGACATGTTCGCGATCGGCATCCTGGCGGTGCGCGAAATCCTGGAGTACGCCGGCGTGACGCCGGTGCCGCAGATGCCGCCGTCGATCAGCGGCGTGATCAACCTGCGCGGCACGGCGGTGCCGGTGCTGGACCTGGCGCGGCGGCTGGAGCGCGAGCCGTCGGCGCTGAGCAAACGCACCTGCATCATCGTGGTGGAGGTGGACGGCGAGGACGGCCCGTTCGTGATCGGCATCCTGGTCGACGCGGTCAACGCGGTGCTGGACATCCCGGCCGCCGAGATCGAGCCGGCGCCCAGCTTCGGCGCGCAGGTGCGGGCCGAGCTGCTGCAAGGGATAGGCAAGGTCAATGGCCGCTTCGTGCTGCTGCTGAACGTGCGGCACGTGGTGTCGGAGCACGAGATCGCCGCGCTGGTGACGTGAGGTTAGTATTGGTGAGAATGTGCGCGGAATAATGGTTCACAATGATTCGTGAATCCGTCCGTCATATGGAGTCAACACCTATGCTCAATCAGATGAAAATGGAGACCCGGCTGCATGCCGGGTTCGGCGCCATCGTGCTGCTGGTGATCCTGCTGGGCGTGATCGCCTTCGCCAAGCTGACCTCCCTGCACGAACACTGGCGCGAATTCGAAACCATCACGCTGGCGCGCAAGAACGCGGTGCTGGAGGGCGTCACGGCGCACGGACATGCGGTGCGCCACTTCAAGAACTACATTCTGCGCGGCGGCGACAACAACGTGCAGTTCCGCGCCGACCTGGCGGAAATCGACAAGCAGATGGCAAATTACAAGTCGGCCGGCGCGCTCGACCCCGAGGAACAGGTGCTGCTGGGCGAAGTCGCGGTGGGCACCAAGTCCTATGCCGACAGCATGGCGCAGCTGGAGGCCATGCACGAGAAGGGCTTGACCGCGCTGGAGATGGACAAGGCCATCAAGGGCGCGGACGAAGCCATCGCCAGTGCCTTCCGCAAGCTGCTCAAGGTGAACGACGCCGAGACCAGGGCCGAATCGGAAGCCATGTCCGACGTCACCGCCTCCGCCAAGCAGCTGATCCTGGCGGTCGACGTGGTGATCGCGCTCCTCGGCTGCGTGCTGGCGGTGTGGCTGGCGCGCAGCCTGTCGGGCATCGTGCGCGAGGTGCAGGCGGTGGTGGCCGGCCTGGCCGGCGCCTCGCAGGAGGTCAGCTCCACCGCGCAATCGCTGTCGCAGGCGTCCAGCGAGCAGGCGGCCGGAGTGGAGGAAACCAGCGCCTCGATCGAGCAGATGACGGCGTCGATCGCGCAGAACACCGAGAACGCCAGGATCACCGACGGCATCGCGACCCAGGCCGCGCTGGAGGCGGTGCGCGGCGGCGAGATGGTGAAGGCGACGGCGGCGGCGATGAAGCAGATCGCCAGCAAGATCGGCATCATCGACGATATCGCGTACCAGACCAATCTGCTGGCGCTGAACGCGGCCATCGAGGCGGCGCGCGCGCACGAACACGGCAAGGGCTTCGCGGTGGTGGCGGCCGAGGTGCGCAAGCTGGCCGAGCGCAGCCAGATCGCGGCGCAGGAGATCAGCAAGGTGGCGGCCGACAGCGTCGACCTGGCGGAGCAGGCCGGCGTGATGTTCGACGCGCTGGCGCCGAACATCCGCAAGACCTCGGACCTGGTGCAGGAGATCGCGGCGGCGTCGGAGGAGCAGAGTTCGGGCGTGCGGCAGATCAACGGCGCGGTGATCCAGTTGAGCCAGACCACGCAGGTCAACGCGGCCAGCTCGGAGGAGCTGGCGGCGACGTCGGAGGAGATGAGCGCCCAGGCCGAGCAGCTGGGGCGCTTGATGGCGGTGTTCAAGCGGTACGCGGTGGACGACGGCTACGCGCCGCGTCGTGCGGCGCCGCGCAAACCCACCCGCCTGGCGCCGGACGGCGCGCCCGACGAGCAAAAGTTCACGCGCTTCTAACCCCGCAGGGCCACAGAGGGGTCAGACCCCGTACGGGGTCTGACCCCGGCGGCGGCTCGCCGCTTGAGGGGTAAAGCTTACGGCTTGACGAACTTCAGCGTCATGCGGTCGCTCTCGCCGATGGCCTGGTACTTGGCGCGGTCCACGTCCTTGTTGGCGTAGGTCGGCGGCAGCGACCACACGCCGCCCTTGTGGTCGGCGGTGTCCTTCGGATTGGCGTTGATCTCCGACTTGGCGGCCAGCTTGAAGCCCGCCGCCTCGGCCAGACCGATCACATACTTCTCGTGCATATAGCCGCTGCTGGCCTCCGCATCCTGCGTCTTTGACGCCGGCAGGCGGTGCTCCTCGACGCCGAACACGCCGCCCGGCTTCAGCACCGTGTAGATGTTGGCGAACAGCTCCTTCATCTTCTCCGGGCCGGCCGGAATCCAGTTGTGGATATTCCGGAACGTCAGCACCATGTCGACGCTGCCGGCCGGCGCCATTTCATATTTGCGCGGCGGCGAGAACACGCCCAGCGCCACCTTGTTGTACACCTCGGGCTTGGCGTTCAGGCGCGCCAGGAAACGCTCCGCGCCTTTGCGCTCACCCTCGCTCGGCGACGCGATGTCGTTGCCGGCCACGATCAGCTTGCCCTGGTCGCGCAGGTAGGGCGCCAGGATCTCGGTGTACCAGCCGCCGCCCGGCGCCAGCTCCACCACCGTCATGGTCGGCTTGATGCCGAAGAAGTTCAGGGTCTCGTACGGATGGCGATACACGTCGCGCTCCACGTTGGCCGGCGTGCGCGACTTGGCGGCGACCGCCGCCTTCAGCGCGTCGTCGGCTTGGGCCGCGCCGGTGGCGGCGAACAGCATGGTGGAGGCCAGTGCGGCCAGTGCGTATCGTTTCATGCAAAGTCTCCCGATGGTTGGTGTTGGTGGCGCCCGGCGGCGATAGCCGCCCAGCGCGATCATCGTTCAAGCACGCCGGCAGGTCAAGCGAATCGGGCGCGCGCACCCGGGCGGTGCGGACCGTGCGCCGCGGACAAGCGCCGGACACTCTGCGGACACCCATCGGACACATTAGCGGACACTTCTGGCGTCAAAAACCGAAGATTGCACGATATTTGCCGATGGCATGCATTTTGCCTATTCCGTACCTTAATCCGTTGCTAATATATTGCTAGAACCACAGAAACGGCGATGGATATTCGGGCGGCTGGCCCACAACAATGCCTTACGTTTGGAGAGACGATGGAACGACGTGATTTCCTCAATATTAGTAGCCTGGCCCTTGGAACGATGCTGCTGCCCACCTTCGGCCGCGCGATCGCCGCGGAAGAATTACTCAAGCCGGTGGCGCTGCAATTCAAGAAAATGCTGGCCGATACCGCGATGACGGCCGCCACCCAAGCCGGCGCCTCGTACTGCGACGTGCGCGTGGGCCGCTACCTGAACCAGTTCATCACCACCCGCGACCTGAACGTCGAAAACGTGACCAACACGGAATCGGCCGGCGTCGGCGTGCGCGTGATCTCCGGCGGCGCCTACGGCTTCGCCGCCACCAACGACATGACCCCGGACGGCGTGGCCGCTGCCGCGCGCCAGGCGGTCGCCATCGCCAAGGCCAACGCCAAGCTGCAGACCGAACCCGTGATCCTGGCGCCGCTGAAGGGCGTCGGCGAAGTGTCGTGGGCCACGCCGTACACCAAGGACTGGCGCGCGGTGCCGATCAAGGAGAAGGCCGAGCTGCTGATCGCCGCCAACAAGGCCGGCATGGAGGGCGGCGCCAGCTTCATGCAATCGCTGCTGTTCCAGGTCAACCAGCAGAAGTACTTCGCCTCCACCGACGGCTCCTACATCGACCAGGACGTGCACCGCTTGTGGATGCCGTTCTTCGCCACCGCCGTCGACCAGAAGACCAACAAGTTCCGCTCGCGCCAGGGCCTGTCGGCGCCGGTCGGCATGGGCTACGAATACCTCGACGCGCGCCCCGAGCACAAGATCAAGGCCGCCGGCGGCGTCACCACGCTGTACACCAAATCGTATGACCTGATCGAGGACGCGCGCGCCGCCGGCAAGCAGGCCAAGGCCAAGCTGACCGCGAAGTCGGTCGAACCGGGCAAGTACGACCTGGTGCTGTCGCCGGAACACCTGTGGCTGACCATCCACGAATCGGTGGGCCACCCGACCGAGCTGGATCGCGTGCTGGGCTACGAGGCCAATTACGCCGGCACCAGCTTCGCCACGCTGGACAAATGGCAGTCGAAGAAATTCAAGTACGGCTCGGACCTGGTCAACATCCTGGCCGACAAGACCACCCCGGGTTCGCTGGGCGCGGTCGGCTACGACGACGAAGGCGTCAAGTGCAAGAACTGGGACATCATCAAGGACGGCATCCTGGTCAACTACCAGGCCACCCGCGACCAGGCCCACATCATCGGCGAGAAGGAATCGCACGGCTGCTCGTATGCGGACAACTGGGCCAACGTGCAGTTCCAGCGCATGCCGAACGTCTCGCTCAAGGCCGGCGCGAAGAAGCTGACGCCGGACGAAATGATCAAGGACGTCAAGAAGGGCATCTACATCGTCGGCGACGGTTCCTTCTCGATCGACCAGCAGCGCTACAACTTCCAGTTCGGCGGCCAGCTGTTCTACGAAATCAAGAACGGCAAGATCGGCCAGCAGCTGGAGGACGTCGCGTATCAATCCAACACCCAGGAGTTCTGGAACGCCTGCGTCGGCATCTGCGACGAGCGCGATTGGCGCATGGGCGGTTCCTTCTTTGACGGTAAAGGCCAGCCGCCGCAGGTGTCCATCGTTTCGCACGGTGCATCCACCACGCGCTTCAACGGCATCAACGTCATCAACACGGCCCGCAAGATCGGCTAAGCCTGGAGAGAGAAGAATATGAAATTCCTGAGTCAAGAAGAGACCAAGCGCATTACCGACAAGGTGCTGTCCCTGTCCAAGGGCGACCAGTGCGAGGTGGCCATCAACGGCAGCCGCAAGGGCAATATCCGCTACGCGCGCAACGCGGTGTCGACCGCAGGTTTGATCGAAGATACGCAGCTGACGGTGTCGGTCGCCTTCGGCAAGAAGCAGGGCACCGCGCAGATCAACGAGTTCGACGACAAGTCGCTGGAAAAAGCCGTGCGCCGCGCGGAAGACCTGGCGCGCCTGGCGCCGGACAATCCGGAGTTCATGCCGACCCCGGGCAAGCAGGAATACAAGGCCACCGAGACCTTCTTCCAGAAGACCGCCGACATCGATCCGGAGTTCCGCGCGCAGGTCGCGGCCTACAGCATCGAGAACAGCAAGAAGAACAAGCTGGTCTCGGCCGGCTTCTTCACCGACAGCACGCAGTTCACCGCGATCGCCAATTCCAACGGCGTGTTCGGCTACCAGAAGGACACGGGCCTGGACTTCACCGTCACCGTGCGCACCGAAGACGGCCGCGGTTCCGGCTGGGCCAAGCGCAGCGTCGGCGATGTGAGCAAGTTCGACGCCCGCGCCGCGTCCGACGTGGCGATCGAAAAGGCGCTGCGGTCGGTGGACGCCAAGGCGCTGGAGCCGGGCCGCTACACGGTGATCCTGGAGCCGGCGGCGACCTCCGACATCCTGGCCTATATGTTCAACAGTTTCGACGCGCGTTCGGCCGACGAGGGCCGCAGCTTCCTGTCGAAGAAGGGCGGTGGCAACCGCCTGGGCGAGAAGCTGTTCGACGAGCAGGTCAACGTCTGGGCCGATCCGTGGGACAAGGATGTCGCGGTGTTGCCGTGGGACGGCCAGACCATGCTGGCGCGCGAACGCCAGGACATCATCAAGAACGGCAAGATCGCCAACCTGGATTACTCGCTGTTCTGGGCCAAGAAGCAGAACAAGCGCGCCATCGGCACGCCGGGTAACATCATCATGGGCGGCACCAACAAGTCGACCGAGGAGCTGATCGCCAACACCAAGAAGGGCATTCTGGTGACCCGCACCTGGTATATCCGCATGGTCGATCCGCAATCGGTGCTGCTGACCGGTCTGACCCGCGACGGCACCTTCTACATCGAGAACGGCAAGATCAAGCATCCGATCAAGAACTTCCGCTTCAACGAGAGCCCGGTGTCGATGCTGAACAATATCGATGAAATCGGCAAGCCGGAGATCCTGTCGGGCGACGAGTCGCAGTTCCAGCTGCTGATCCCGGCGATGAAGGTACGCGACTTCAACTTCACGTCGCTGTCGGACGCGGTATAAAGTCCCAAGGGCCGGGCGGTATCGCCGGCCCCGTTTTATTTTTTCAGGAGCTATAGTGGAACGACGTTCATTTCTCAAAATAGGCGCGGCCGCCGGCGGCAGCATGTTGATCCCGGTGTTCGGCAACGCCATCGCGGCCGAAGAGCTGCTCAACCCCATGGCCGTGCAGTTCAAGAAATCGCTGGCCGACGCCGCGATGAACGCCGCCACCAAGGCCGGCGCCTCGTACTGCGACGTGCGCATCGGCCGCTACCTGAACCAGTTCATCACCACCCGTGACCTGAACGTGGAAAACATCGTCAACACCGAATCCTCCGGCGTCGGCGTGCGCGTGATCGCCAACGGCGCCTACGGCTTCTGCTCGACCAACGTGATGACCCCGGACTCGGTGGCGGACGCCGCGCGCCAGGCGGTCGCCATCGCGCGCGCCAACTCCAAGCTGCAGATCGAGCCGGTGGTGCTGGCGCCGGTCAAGGGCGTGGGCGAAGTGGCGTGGGCCACGCCGTTCAAAAAAGACTGGCGTAACGTCGCCATCAAGGAAAAGGCCGAGATGCTGCTGGCCGCGAACAAGGCCGGCCTGGACGCGGGCGCCAGCTTCATGGCCTCCAACCTGTTCCAGGTCAACCAGCAGAAGTACTTCGCCTCCACCGACGGCTCGTATATCGACCAGGACATCCACCGTCTGTGGTCGCCGCTGACCGCGACCGCCGTGGACAAGACCAGCAACCGCTTCCGCACCCGCGACGGCCTGTCGTCGCCGGTCAGCATGGGCTATGAATTCTTCGACGCCAAGGCCGGGAACAAGATCAAGGCCGCCGGCGGCGTCACCACGCTGTACAAGGGCGCCTACGACATCATCGAGGACGCGCGCACCGCCGGCCGCCAGGCGCGCGAGAAGCTGACCGCGAAGTCGGTCGAACCGGGCAAGTACGATCTGGTGCTGTCGCCGGAACACCTGTTCCTGACCATCCACGAATCGGTCGGCCACGCCACCGAGCTGGATCGGGTGCTGGGCTACGAGGCCAACTACGCCGGCACCAGCTTCGCCACGCTGGACAAGTGGCAGTCGAAAAAATTCAAATACGGTTCCGACATCGTCAACTTCGTCGCCGACAAGACCACGCCTGGTTCGCTGGGCTGCGTCGGCTACGACGACGAGGGCGTGGCGTCGAAGCGCTGGGACATCATCAAGGACGGCATCCTGGTCAACTACCAGGCCACGCGCGACCAGGCCGCCGTCATCGGCGAGAAGGAATCGCATGGCTGCTCGTACGCCGACAGCTGGAGCAGCGTGCAGTTCCAGCGCATGCCGAACGTCTCGCTGGCCGCCGGCAAGAAGCCGCTGACGCCGGACGAGATGATCAAGGACGTCAAGAAGGGCATCTACATCCTCGGCCGCGGTTCGTTCTCGATCGACCAGCAGCGCTACAACTTCCAGTTCGGCGGCCAGCTGTACTTCGAGATCAAGAACGGCAAGATCGTCAACCAGCTGGAGGATGTGGCCTACCAGTCCAACACCCAGGAATTCTGGAACGCCTGCACGGCGCTGTGCGATGAACGCGACTGGCGCATGGGCGGTTCCTTCTTCGACGGCAAAGGCCAGCCTAGCCAGGTCAGCGCCGTTTCGCACGGCTCGCCGACGACGCGCTTCAACGGCGTCAACGTGATCAACACCGCCCGCAAGATTGGATAATCGATGAAGATGCTGAACCAGGAAGAAGCAAAACGCATTTGCGACAAGGTGATGTCGCTGACCAAGGCCGACGAGTGCCGCGTGCAGTTGAGCGGCAGCCGCAATGGCAATATCCGCTACGCGCGCAACGCGGTATCGACCGCCGGCTTGATCGAGAACACGCAGCTGACCGTCAGCGTCGCCTTCGGCAAGCGCCAGGGCACGGCGTCGATCAATGAGTTCGACGAGAAGTCGCTGGAAAAGGCCGTACGCCGCGCCGAGGACGTCGCGCGCCTGGCGCCGGAGAATCCGGAGTTCCAGCCGGCGATCAAGAAGCAGGAATACAAAGGCTCCGCGACCTACAGCGAAGCCACCGCCGCCATCGATCCGGAGTACCGCGCCGAAGTGGCGTCGGTCAGCATCAACTCGGCGCGCAAGGCTGGTCTGGTGGCCGCCGGCTTCTTCAGCGACACCACCGGCTTCGAGACGGTGGCCAATTCGAGCGGCGTGTTCGGCTACCAGACCTTGAGTAATCTCGGTTTCACCGTCACCACCCGCACCGAAGACGGTCGCGGCTCCGGCTGGGTGACCCGTTCCGCCAATGACGCCAAGAAGTTCGACGCGCGCGAAGCGTCCGAGATCGCGATCGAGAAAGCGCTGAAATCGGTCGAGGCCAAGGCGCTGGAACCGGGCCGCTACACGGTGATCCTGGAGCCGGCGGCAACCTCGGAAATCATCGGCCGCATGTTCGGCGCCTTCGATGCGCGCCAGGCCGACGAGGGCCGCAGCTTCCTGTCGAAGAAGGGCGGCGGCAATCGCCTGGGCGAGAAGCTGTTCGACGAGCAGGTCAACGTCTGGGCCGATCCATGGAATCCGGAAGTGCCGGTGCTGGGCTGGGACAACCAGTCGATGCTGGCGCGCGAGCGCACCGACGTGATCAAGGGCGGCAAGATCGAATCGCTGGACTACACCCGTTTCTGGGCCGAGAAGCAGGGCAAGCGCGCGTCCGGCCGTCACGGCAACATGATCATGTCCGGCGGCGGCAAGTCGACCGAGGAGCTGATCGCGTCGACCAAGAAGGGCATCCTGGTGACGCGCACCTGGTATATCCGCATGGTCGATCCGCAATCGTTGCTGCTGACCGGCCTGACGCGCGACGGCACCTTCTACATCGAGAACGGCAAGATCAAGCATCCGGTGAAGAACTTCCGCTTCAACGAAAGCCCGGTGACGATGCTGAACAATATCGATGAACTGGGCAAGCCGGTGGTCATCGGCGGCGACGAGGTGCGCTTCCAGATGCTGATCCCGCCGATGAAGGTTCGCGACTTCAACTTCACGTCGCTGTCGGACGCGGTGTAGGGACGGGCGTGGCTTCTTACGATTTCTATTTCACCCGCCTGACTTACGAGTCGGGCGATTGGGATGTCGATGTCCGCATGCCGAGCAACGTGCTCAACTCGCTGGTCGAATACACGACCTTGCGGGTCGATCCGGTCGAGCGCATCGTCGCGCTGTCCGATCCGAAGATGCTGGAGGCGCCGTTCTGCTATTTCGCCGGCCACAAGCTGGTGCAGTTCACGGCGGCCGAGCGCAAGAACCTGGAGCGCTACATCAAGGGCGGCGGCTTCGTGTTCGTGGACGACTGCAACCACGACATCGACGGCCTGTTCGCGAAATCGTTCGAGGCCGAAATCGCCCGCATCTTCGGGCCGAAGGCGCTGCACAAGATCCCGAACAACCATCCGGTGTATTCGAGCTTCTTCAAGTTCGACGGGCCGCCGAATACGGTGGTGGAGCTGAACGGCTGGGGCGACGATCTGGTGCACGACTACCTGAAGGCGGTCGAAGTCGGCGGCCGGGTGCGGCTTTTGTACAGCAACAAGGACTATGGCTGCGAGTGGGATTACGACTTCCGCAACAAGCGGTTCCTCGTCATCGACAACACCCGCTTTGCGGTCAATATCATTCAATATGCGTTGGGAGCTTGATCTTGGATAGTGCAATCGCCTGGAGCGAAAATGAAATCGGCGCGCTGAGCGCCAAGGTGGCGGCGCTGAAGGCGAGCATGTCGAAGGTGATCATCGGTCAGGAAAACGTGATCGATTCGCTGATCATCTGTTTGCTGGCCGGCGGCCATGCGCTGGTCGAAGGCGTGCCGGGGCTGGGCAAGACGCTGCTGGTCAAGTCGCTGTCGCAGGCGACGGAGCTGGACTTCCATCGCGTTCAGTTCACGCCCGACCTGATGCCGTCGGATATCGTCGGCACCGAGATCCTGGAAGAGGACCATGCGACGCGCAAGCGCGAGTTCCGCTTCCAGCAAGGGCCGGTGTTCACGCAGGTGCTGCTGGCCGACGAGATCAACCGCGCGCCGCCGAAGACGCAGTCGGCTTTGCTGGAGGCGATGCAGGAACGCAGCGTCACCTTCGCCGGCCAGACGCACAAGCTGCCGAAGCCGTTCTTCGTGCTGGCGACGCAGAATCCGATCGAGCAGGCGGGCACCTATCCGCTGCCGGAGGCGCAGCTGGACCGCTTCCTGTTGCGCATCGACGTGGTCTATCCGACCGAGGAAGAGGAGATCGCGATGGTTTCCGCCACCACCCACGCCGGCTTGAAGGATGCGGAGCCGGTGATGGACGTGGCGACCTTGCTGCGCTTGCAGCAGCTGGTGCGCGATATCGAGATCGGCGACCATTTGCTGGCGTATGCGACGCGGCTGGTGCGCGCCACGCGGCCGGCGCTGACGACGGTGCCGGCGGTGAAGAAGCACGTGGGCTGGGGCGCGGGTCCGCGCGCGGGGCAGGCGTTGGTGCTGGCCTCCAAGGCGCGCGCGCTGATGCATAACCGTTTGGCCGTCACGCGCGAGGATATCGGCGAGATGCTGCTGCCGGTGCTGGCGCATCGCGTGATCCGCAACTTCGAAGCGGAAGCCGACGGCGTCGCGATCGCCGAGATCCTGCTGGCGCTGCGCGAGCACATCCGCCCCGATTAAGCGCCGATGCAATCATCTTCGAAATCGCCCGCCGATGCCGCCGCACGCGCGGCCAATGCCGACGCGCCGGCATCCGGCGCCGCGCGCTCGGACGATTCCCGCGCGTCGGCGTCCGACGGCAAACGCGCGGCCGGGGCGGCCGGATCCGCATCCTCGGCCGGCGCCTCCGGCACGGCAAGCGCCATGAGCGCGATGGCCCAGACCAAGGACCTTGAGCTGGTGATTCGTCACGTGCTGGCGGGCCTGGGGCACGGGCTGCACGCTGGTCGCGAGCGTGGCGCCGGCGTCGAGTTCTCCGAGTACCGCGCCTATGCGCCGGGCGACGAATGGCGTCGCGTGGACTGGAAGCTGCTGGCGCGCGCCGACCGCTACTTCGTTCGCGAGGCGGAGCGCGACAGCCACGTCGCCACCTGGCTGTGGCTGGACGCGACCGCGTCGATGGCGGAGCCTAGCCGCGAAATCAACGGCATCGACAAGCTGTGGTTCGCGCGCACCGCGCTGGCCTGCGTGGCGGCGATCGCGCAACGCCAGGGCGACGCATTCGGGCTGGTGGTGTGCAGCGGCGGCAAGGTCGAATTCACGCAGGCGTCGCGCGGACCGCGCCAGCTGCAGCGCGTGCTGGCGCAACTGGCCAAGGTCAAGCCTGAAGGCCAGCTGCCGACCGCAGAGGTCTTGAAAGCGAATCTCCACTTCGCCCGCTCGCCCAGCCTGATCTTCGCCGCCAGCGATTTCCTCGACTGGCCGTCGCCGCTGAGCGAAGCGCTGCTACGCCTGCGCAACCTGCGTCACGATGTGCGCCTGCTGACGTTGCGCACGCAGGCGGAGGTGGACGCCACGTTCAAATCCGGCTCCGGCTATCGCGACCCTGAACAGAACGACGGCCTGCACCGCATGAGCAACGCCGACCGCGAAAGCTACAAGCAGCAAAGCCGCGCGCATTTCGACGCCGTCGCGACCAGCTGCCGTCAGAACAATATCGTGCAGTACGAAGCGCGCATCGAACAACCGCTGCATGCGGTGTTGCGCAGCTGGTTGCAATTGGCGGGAGCACGCGCAAGATGATGTTGAGTTCTTATCCGTTCTGGTGGCTTGCGCTGCCGGTGTTGCTGTTGCCGATCTGGTGGCACCGCCAGAAGCGGCAGCGTTTGAAAGCCGAGCCGCTGGCGACCGCGCGCTTCCTGCCGGCCGCCGCGCCGGAGCAGCTGCGCATATGGAAGTGGCGCGCCCCGATCCTGCTGCTGGTGCGCTGCCTGATGCTGGTCGCGCTCATCGCCTGGCTGGCCGCGACCATCTTCCCGTGGCGCGGTGATACGGTGCTGTTGGACGCCGGCGCCGATAAAGCGTGGGCAGAGCGGCAGATCGCCGCCGCCGGTCTGGCCGGCGCATCGCGCATCGCGCTGCCCGCCGACGCGCTGCAATGGCTGCGCGAGCACGAGCGCGATTGGCGCAACGAAGCGAAGCTGCTGATCGTCGCCCGCGCCGACCAAATCGCGATGCCGGCCCGCGTGCCGCAATTCAGCCACCAAGTAGAACTGCGCACGACACCGGCCGCCGGCACCACCTCCGCCGCGCCGCCCGCCGCCGCCACGCCGCCCGCCACCCCCGCCGCGCTGCCCGCCACCGCCGCGTCGCCCGCCGCCGCGACCGCCGCCGTTACCGCGCCGCCCGTCACTGCAGCGTCGCCCGCCGCCGCCGCCGCCGCCGTGTCGCCCGCCACCGCCGCGTCGCCCGCCACCGCCGCCGCGCCGGCCGCCGTCGCCTCGTCGGCCACTGCCGCATCGGATGTATCCCGTGCTGGCTCGCCTGTCGCTGCGCCGCCCGAGCATCGCATTGCATTAGCTGCAGGGCCGGATCGTGCGGGGAACTGGCGCGCGCTGTTCGCCGCCTTCGACCGCGCCGGCAATGGCGCCGGCCGCCACGCGCTCGCCGCCGAACCGACAACCGGCACGAAGCTCATCGTCTGGGACTCGCCAAATGCCACGCCGCCGGGCAATTGGCGCGCTCCGCACTGGTGGCTCGCCACCGCGTCGGCCGCAGCCTTCCCCGAACTGGCAAACACCTCCACGCTGACGATCAACGGCATCACGCTGAAATACGCTGACAGCCCGCGCGGCCGCCTATGGACCTCGGACGCCTTCCCGCCCCGCGACGCCGACACCGCCCGCGCCCTCTACGAAACCTGGCAGCTGCTGCAAGCCGCCCCGGCGCCAGCCTACCCAACGCCATCGCAAACCTTCACCGCCGCCCGCGCCCTGCCACCGATCATCGACGCCAAGCCCGCCACCTGGCTCATGCTCGCCCTGCTGGCGCTCTTCATCTTGGAACGGATCCTGACTCATGCCCGGCGAAACTGACCACCTGCGCAGCCGGCTGTGGAACGCCGTCCTGCGCCGCCGCGCCCCGCAATGGCTGGCCGCCCTCGCACCGCTGGCCATCGCCGCCATCGCGCTGCCGACCGCCCGCACGTTCGCAATGGCCGCCATGCTCCCATGGGCCATCTGGCTCGCAACGGACATCTACCGCTGGCGCCAACGCATCAACAGCCAATGGCTCTCCTGGCTGAACGCCGCCATCCCCGCACTGGAAGACAGCAGCACCCTGCTGGCCACCGACGCCCAAACGCCCATCGCCAGACTGCAACAACAACGCCTGCAAGCCCGCCTGGCCAGCATCCTGACCGACGACGACTATCGCAGCATCGCCCGCAACCGCGTGCGCTTCGGCGTGCTGCCGATCGTCCTCAGCATCCTGGCCGCCGGCGCCGCATGGGGCTACCACGGCCGGCAAGCCACGCCTCCAGCGCCAGCCGCCGCAACGCAAGCCAACAAAGCCATCGTCGACGGCGAAGTCTATCTGCGCGTCACACCGCCAGCCTACACCGGCGTCGCCGCCTTCGAAACCGGCGCGCGCGACATCCAGGTGCCGCAATTCTCCGAAATCCGCTGGTGCGTCCGCAACCCAAGCGGCACACAGCCAGTGGTGGAGCTGGGCGACGGTCAAACGCTGACCGTCACCAAGGACTGCGCCGCCAAGCGGGTGGAGGAATCGCTGTTCTGGCGCGCGCGCGGCAATGCCGGCACCCGCTACAACATCCGCGTCACGCCCGACCAGGCGCCGCAAGTCACCATCGTCGAGCCGACCGAGTTGATCTACCTGATGCGCAAGGACGCGCAGACGGTCCAACTCTCGGTGGCCGCCCGCGACGACTACGCCATCGTCCGCGCCAGCCTGCACATGACGCTGGCGCGCGGCAGCGGCGAGAACGTCCGCTTCACCGACCGTGAAGTGCCGCTGCCGCAAGGTTCCGACCCCAAGGTCCGCAACTGGAAAAAACAATGGACGCTGGCGGAACTGGGCATGGAGCCGGGCGACGAACTGTACTTCTTCGTGCGCGCCACCGACAACGCGCCGGGCAATCCGCACACCACGCAATCGCCGACCTACACACTGCGCCTGCCCGGCCCCGAAGCCGAAAGCCTGGACTCGACCGCGCTGCCGGCCATGGTCAAGCCGGAGAACCTGCGCAGCCAGCGCCAGATCATCATCGACACCGAGCAGCTGCTGGCCGATCTGCAAGCGTATCCGAACATGGCGGCGGCCACGTTGCGTGAGCGTAGCGAAGGCATCGCCACCGACCAATCCGCGCTGCGTCTGCGCTACGGCCAGTTCCTCGGCGAGGAATCCAGCCTGTTCGGCGACGAGCATGAGCATGAGGAGCATCATGGCGGCGGCGAGAAAGCCGGCGGCGAGATCGCGGTCATGAAGGAGTTCGGCCACGCGCACGATCAGGAGGACAACGCCACCATCTTCGATCCGCAGACCAAGGCGGTGCTGAAGCGCGCTTTGTCGGCAATGTGGGATGCGGAGAAATCGCTACGCGCCATCACGCCCAAGGCCGCGCTGCCGCCCGAGTACAAGGCGCTGGAGGCGATCAAGGAATTGCAGGCCGCCGAGCGCGTGTATTTGCACCGCACCGCCTTCGTGCCGCCGGCGCTGAAGGAGGAAAAGCGCATGAGCGGCGATATCGTCGGTGCGATGAGCTACAAACGTGCGCAAGGCGCGGCTAGCGACAGCGTGCCGGCGGAGGTGCGCGAGTTGGTGCAGGCGTTGGCGCAGGATGGCCCGTTGCCGGCGTTGTGGAGCAAGTCGGCGCGTGACGCCATCGGCGCCCGCATCGCCGATCAGGAGCAAAAACTCAGCGCCCAGCGCGCGGTGCAGGATGTGCTGGATGGCTGCGTGCCTTGTCGCGGCGAGCTGCGCGCGTGGCTGCGCGGGACGCTGGTCGATGCGCCAGTGCTGTTGCAAGCGCGGCCTGTGGCGGATAGTCCGTTCCGTCAGGCCTGGAGCGGTAAGGAGCAACAGAAATGATGATGTCTACGGATTTTGCGTCGATCGCGCCGCCGCTGGCCTCCTTGGCCACCGGCGTGGTGAGCGCCGCGCTGTATGGCCGCAAGCGTAAATGGATCAACGCGCTGCTGGCCGGTGTGGCCGGCGTTGCGCTGGCCTTGATGGTTGCCGACCTGCGGCTGCCCGCCGCCGGCGCGGGCGCGCTGGCCGTCGACACCGGTTCGGCGGGACAGCTCAGCGACGCGGATCGGTTGGCGATTCCGCGCGCCGCCGCGATTGCGTTGACCGGCGATGGTCTGCGCGAGGCCGAGTGGCGCGATCTGCCTGCACGGCCGGTGCAATGGAAGCCTGCCGCTGCGGATCTGCTATGGCTCGACTTCCCGCGCACGATGTCGCTGGGCCGGATCTTCACGCTGACCGTGCGCCGAGCGCCAGCGCAAGCCGGATGGCGCCTGCAGCTGCTGGCCGAGAACAAGCAGGTGCTCGCGGATTCCGGCGCGGCCGCTACTAGCGCGCCCGGCGCCAGCGAGACCACCGCCGTCGCCACTGCCAACGCCGTCGCCGCTGCCACCGCCATTGCCGTCTCCGGCGCAGCCAAGGCGACCACCGCAACTGGCGCCCCCGTTGCCACCGCCGCCCCGGGCCGTGGCGTGACGACGGCCGCCGCCGGCAATGTTGCGCCGGTGCCGCAGTTATCCGTTCAGTGGCTGCCACCGGTCGCCGAGAACATGGTGCTGCAAGCCCGCCTGCTGGATGCTGCGGGCAAGATCGTCGCGCAAGGTCCGATTCCGTTGCAGGTCAAGGATGCGCTGCCGCTGCAAATACAGGGCCGCTTCGACGCACCGTCGTTCGATGCCCGCGCGTTGAACCAATTGCTCGCCGACGGCAGCGCGATCGTGGACTGGAGCGTCACGCTGGGCAAGGCGATCGCCCGTAGTGAAACCGCACGCGCGCCATTGACCGCGCCGAATGCGATGTTCGTCGATGCGGCCTACGTCGAGCATCTGTCGCCGTCCGCGCGCGCGGCCTTGCTGGCGCAGACCGGGCAGGGCGTGCCAATGGTGATCCTGGGCGGTAACGCCGCCGATGCGTCGTTGTGGCAGCGCGAGCTCGGCCTGTCGCTACGTCAGCAGTCGCCGACCACCGAGAAGGAGGACGTCCGCCAGTTCAGCGTGGCCGGCGTCGCGTTGTCGATGCCGCCTGCGACGTTGAACCCCGCTGACAATGTCGGTGCTCCATGGTCGGTTCTTGCGCGCGACGGCAAGAAACAGCCGTGGCTCTGGCAGCGCGATTTGAGGCAGGGGCGAGTGATCTGGATCGGCGTGTCGGACTGGCATCGCTACGCGATCAGCGCGCCGCAGGCTTTAACGCTGTGGTGGCAGGGAGCGATGGACCAGATCGCACTGGCCAGCGTACAGAAGGCCGGGTGGCAGCTGCCGGACGCCATGCCATTGCCAGGCCTGCGCAGCGAGTTGTGCGCGCAGGGTGCGAAAGCCGGCACCACGCTGCAAGTGGAAGGCGCCGCCGAGCTGCGCTTACAGTCGCGTGCCGACAAGGCCGATGCGATATGCACGGCGTTGTGGCCGCAGAAATCCGGTTGGATGAAGTTCACCAGCGCGGGCGTGGCGGAGCCGGGCCTGGAATACGTTTATGCGGCCCAGGACTGGCCAGCATGGCAAAGAGCGCTCCGCCGCGACGCCACGGCGCAATACGCAGCACGGGCGCTTCCCGTCAGCGTCGGCGTCGGCGCTGGCGTGAACAGCGAGTCGGCGAGCGAACCGGCGAGCCGGCCCTTGCCGGTCGCGCCGTTTGCCGTGCTGTTCGCGCTATGCATGTTGGGACTGTGGTGGCGAGAGCAGCGGCAGCCTGCCGCATAAGCGCCGCCGATCAGGCGCGCCCCGTTGCGCGTGGCGCAGCGCGGTCGCTGCGCACCCTGTCGCATCGGGCGCCTCCACCCGGCCTGTAACCGCCGAGCCTGTGCCGGCCCGCTACTACCACGCCGGCGCGAGGCCTTGATCATGGTGCCGGCTTGCCTTGCTCGCCGTCGTGCTCTTTCAGATATTTCGCGGCATCCGTGTTCTTCGGGTCGAGTTCGAGCGCGCGGCGATAATTTTTCACCGCGTCTTGCGTCTGCCCGGTCTTGGCCTGCATTTCCGCCAGGCCGTCGTACATAAAGCCCAGTTCAGAATTCACATGGACTCCGAGGCGGAAGATTTCACGTGCCTGCGCCGGACGATTCAGCCGCGCCAGTTGCGCGCCCCAGCCGTAGATCTCATTGACATCGAGTTTGAACTCGGCGTCCTGCTTGGTGAATTGATCGTAGACGGGAATCACCTTGTCGAAGCCGTCGGCGGCCAGGCGTTTGACCAGATTCTCCAGCGTCGCCGGCACGATGTCCTTTTTGCGGCGGATGTCGGTGAGGACCATGTGCGGCGGCGCCTTGTTCGCCGCCGGCGTGTTGTTGACGAAGGCCAGGCCCGCCGCGTCTTCCTTCAGATAGCCGTCGAGGAAGTAGCGGGTGTAGCGCATCGCCCAGCTGTGCGCCAGCGAGATCTCGTCACGCGAGTAGTCGCCGAACTCGTTATCCTGCTGCATCCGGACTCCATACGACGAAAAGTCTCCATGCTTCATCGGCAGCAGCGACACGATATACACGTCCGAGTACTTCATCTGGTTCATGAACGAGTAGTGGGTCTTGGTGTCGCTGCTGTTCAAGAGCTCGACCGTCTTGGGGCGCGCGCCGACGAACAGCAGCGGCACGGCGACGCGGGTCGGCGTCACATACTTGGCTGCTTCCTTGCCGCCGTCGACGTATTGCGCGTAGGAGCGCAGCGAGCCGTCGAGGCTGACGACCGCCTTGATACGCTCGTCCTTCGCGGCGGCGAACACGTTCGCCAGTCCGCCCCAGCTGAAGCCGACCGCCGCCACCTTGCTGGTATCTGCCTGCGGCAGCGTGCTTGCGTAAGCGATCAGGTAGGAGATGTCGGCCGCCTGCGTTTCCACGCCCTCCAGATCAACCGTCATCGAGCGCGTGTGCGCGCCGAGCGATGGACTGGACAACACGATGTAGCCTTGGCTGGCGAGGTATTCGCACAAGTCGGTGTTTTCGATGGCGGGCGCGGAGTAACTCGGCGCATAGATCACGACCGGGAACTTGCCGTTCTCCGCACGCGCATCGCGCACCGCCTGCATAGGACGGGCCACGTCGCGCAACAGCGCTTCACGACGTACGCCGGCGTTGTTGGCGATGCGGTCGTCCGTCATCCGCTTGACTTCGGCCGCGTCGCGCGTGAACTCATCCTCGGTCGCCATCGTCTCCAGATACTGGCGGTAGCTGACCGGCTGGCCGCCGCGCGCCGCCGGATACCACACCAGGGTTTGCATCGGGCGGGCGCGCTCGCCTTGCGTCGGCTCGCCGGTGGCCAGGTCGATCTGCTTCTTGAATACGCGGGTGCGGTCGTACTGCTGGACGAACTTCACGCCGACCGCATGCGGGCCGGGCGGGTTCGAGAAGGTGAAGGTATCGGCCGCGTGCGCGGTGGCGGCGGTGCAGAAGACGAAGGCGATGAGCAGGCGTGGATTGGGCATAGGGACCGTGGAGGGGTGAATGAGAAAAAGGCGACTTGCAAATTAAGCATTATCCATGCCATCGTAAGTCGCTGATTTTTATAGAAGCCCACTAACACTAAACTGTCCGAAGCTGTCCGAAGCTGTCCGAAACCGTCCGTGACCGTCCGCAGCCGACACTTGAGGTACCGGGTTGACTGGTAACCGGTTAACAGATAACCTTTTTCCATGCCCATTCAATCTTTTGCGTGCAGAGAAACACAAGCCCTGTTCACAACGGGAAAAAGCCGTCGATTTCGTAACATCAAGAGCGTAGCCGAGCGTAAGCTCGCCCAGCTTGACGCGGCTCCTTCGGTGAACTTTATGAAGGTCCCTCCAGGTAATGACCTGAAGGAGTACGACGGGGCATGGCATGTCCGGATCAATGACCAGTGGCGCCTGAGCTTCAAGTGGAGTGATTGCGGGCCCTACGATGTGCTGATTGAGGACCCGCACTGACTGGGTATTGCTCGACATCGAAAGTGAAAATAGAAACGGAGTTCATTATGTTAAAGAGCGGTATGCGTCCCGTCCACCCCGGCGAGATTTTACTGGAGGACTACATCAAGCCCATGGGCGTCAGCGTGCGTGCTGTGGCGCTGGCCCTGCATGTCCCTTACTCGCGTCTCAGCGAAATAACGAAAGGCGATCGCGGTGTGAGCGCTGACACCGCCCTTCGTCTAGAACGTTATTTTGGTAGCGAAGCGCAAGGTTGGTTGAACCTCCAAAGCGCTTACGACCTTCGCGTCGCCGAAATCGCCGCCGGAAACGCTATCGCCAAGGCGATTACTCCACTCGCTCAGACCGCTTGATCATGAGTGCCAATAGCGCGGCTGAGGCCTTCATTCCCGCCAGCGCGTGACGTAGTCGGGCGCTTCGATCGCGCAGGCCGGATCGGTGACCGGCGCCGTGCGCACGCGGGCGAAGGGCAGCACGCCCGCCCATGCCGGCCAGCTCAGGTCTTCCTCGTCGTCGTTCGGCGCGCCGGTGCGCACCTTGCAGGCCGCTTCGTCGAGCGCGATGCGCATCACCGTGGTCGCGGCGTACTCCTTGTCCGAGCCGGGGCGGACGTCGGCCTGGCGGCCTGGTACCAGCTTCTCCATGAACGTCTCCATCGCGTGCCGCGCCGCGTCGCCTTCCACCAGCTCGAAGCGGCCGTAGATCATCGCCGAGCGGTAGTTCATCGAGTGACTGAACGCCGACCGCGCCATCACCAGGCCATCCAGATGTGTGATCGTCACGCAGCTGTCCCGCTCCATCAGGCGCTTTAGCATGCGGCTGCCGTTGGAGCCGTGGATGTACAGGTGCGCGCCGTCGCGCCAGCAGGCGGTCGGGATGCAGTGCGCGCCGTGATCGTCGCTGAAAGCGATGTGGCACAGGTAGGCGTCGTCGATGATCGCGTGCAGCGTGGCGCTGTCGTAGTGCGCATTGGTGGCGACGCGGCGTACGCGGGTGCGGGCGCTTGGTGCTGAGGGATTGGCTGCTGCGGTCATGATCTCCATCCAAAAAGGTTGAAGTCACAATATAATCAGATGCTGGCCCCTTCAATAGGTCCAGCTATGATCTATTTTATGGAGCCACCAATGGACCTCGCCCTGCTGATCTCCGGCTACACCGCGCAAAACAGCCATCGCGGCTGGCCGCGCCAGCGCCTGCTGCACGAATGCCTGCGCGCCGCGATCCGCGACGGCACGCTGGCGGCGGGCACACGTCTGGCCGCGTCGCGCGCGCTGGCGGAGGAATTGGGACTGGCCCGCAACACCGTGCTGTACGCCTACGAGCAGTTGGCCAGCGAAGGCTTCGTCAGCACCGACCGGCGCGGCACCGTGGTTGCGGCGTTGGCGCCGGCTGCCGCGCAGCGTGACGGCCGGGCGGCGGGACGCGGGGCGGCCGCGCCGCAACCGGGCCTGTCGCAACGCGCGCAATCGCTGCGGCCTGTGCCGGGACCGGCCGACCGCATGAACGCCTTCGTACCTGGCGTGCCGGCGCTGGACCAGTTTCCGCTGACTCTCTGGCGCCGCATGCTGGAGCGCGCGCTGCGCGGCATGACGGTGGCGCAGCTGAACTATGGCGACCAGGCCGGCGAGCCGCTGCTGCGCGCCGCCATCGCCGACCATCTGCGCGCCGCGCGCGGCGTGGTGTGCGATGCCAGCCAGGTCTTCATCACCGACGGCTCGCAGAGCAGCCTCGATGTCTGCGTGCAGGCGCTGGCCGATGCCGGGGACACCATCTGGATCGAGAACCCCGGCTACGGCGGCGCGCTGGCGGCGTCGCGCGCGGCGGGACTGGTGGTGGCCGGCATCGATGTCGACGACGACGGCATCGCACCGACCGCGCAGGACTGGCTGCTGCGGCCACCGCGCCTGATTTACACCACGCCGTCGCACCAGTACCCGGTGGGCAGCGTGTTGAGCCTGCGCCGCCGCCTGGCGTTGATCGAGGCGGCGCGCGCGGCCGGAGCCCTGATCATCGAGGACGACTACGACAGCGAATTCCGCCACGATGGCGCGCCGCTGTCTGCGATGCAGGGATTGGCGCCGGATGCGCCGGTGGCCTACCTGGGCACCTTCAGCAAGACCATGTTCCCGTCGCTGCGGCTTGGTTTCGTCGTGGTGCCGGCGGCGCTGGCCGAGCCGTTCGCGCGGATGCGGGCGCAGTCGTTCGCGCGCGGCCGCGTGGCCGAGCAGCTGGCGCTGGCCGAGTTCCTGCGCAGCGGCCAGTTCGCGCTGCACCTGCGGCGCATGCGGCGGCTCTACCGGCAGCGGCGCGACGCGCTGGTGGCGGCGCTGGAACAGCATATGGGATCGGTGGCGACGGTGCACGGCGCATCGGCCGGCATGCATCTGTCGCTGCGCTTCAACGACGCGCGCATCGACGATGTGGCGGTGTCGCGGCAGGCGATGGAGCACGGCATCGCGGTCAACGCCTTGAGCAGACATGACACGCAGGGCGACTCGGGCTGGAAGGGACTGATGCTCGGCTACGCACAAGTGCCGGCCGAGCAGATGGAGGAACTGGTCAAACAGTTGGCGGCGGTGGTGCACCTTGCGGCTTACGCCGCCAACCGTTCAAGCCATTAAAACGCGGTATCGACGCGGACGTACATCGAGCGGCCGTTGACGCCGATCGGGCAGGTTTCCCAGCAGCGGGTGAAGCCCAGTTTCGGGAAGTCGCCGCCGTTGGTCCATGCCGAAGGCAGCTGGTCGAACAGATTGTTCACGCCGACGCTGAGGAAGGTGCGCTTGCTGAAGCCATAGCGCACCGACGCGTCGACAAGCCAGCGCGAATCCCACTTCTGCAGGGGGCTGAAGTTTTCCGCTTCCACTTCGCCGTAGTAGTTGGCGCGGGTGTTCAGGTTCCATGCGCCGGCGGTGTAGTCGGCGGCCACCACGTGGTGCTTGCGCGGCTGGCCGTGTTCGATCAGCGTCACCTGCGATTTGTCGAACAGCTTCTCGCCGCTCAGCACCGTCGACGTCGAGTGGCGCTTGGTGACTTCGGTCTTGTTGAAGCCCAGTTGGCCCGACAGCACCAGGGTCGACGCGGCGAACTTGCTGCTGTGCTCCGCGACGATGTCCAGGCCACGGGTGCGGGTGTCGACCGCGTTGGTAAAGAACTGCGCCTGGCCCACGCCCAGCGGCTTGAGGATGTTGGCGATCGGTCCGCCGCCGGCTTCCGGTGCGATTTCGCTGGAGAAGACGATGCGGTCCTTGATCTTGATCTGGTACACATCGGCCGTCAGCGACATATTGTTCGCCGGACGGAACACCGCACCGAAGCTGCCGCTGGTCGAGGTTTCCTCTTTCAGCGGCGCGATGCCGAAGGCCTGGGTCACGGCGCTGCCCTGGCGCGCGGTCAGCGTCTCGGTCAGCACGCCGTTATTCAGGTTGGTCGACACGGAGCTGTAGAACTCCTGCTGCACGCTCGGCGCGCGGAAGCCGGTGGACAGGCTGCCACGGAAGCCGATCTGCTTGGTCGGGTCGAAGCGGGCGCTCAACTTGCCGGTGACGGTGCTGCCGAAATCCGAATATTTTTCGTAACGCACGGCGCCGGCCAGCGTCAGGTTGTCGACCGGCTTGTGTTCGGCGTCGAGGAACAGCGCGATGTTGTGGCGGCCGTCGTCGACGGCGGTGGCCGGCGTGTAGCCCGGGAAGCCCTGGATGCCGGACGACGCGGTGGCGCCGCTCGGCGTCTTGATCACGACCGCCGGATTGTTGGTGCGGCCGTATTGGTAGGAGACCGGATCGCCGGCGATGATCTGGTACTGGTCCTTGCGGTACTCGAAGCCGGTGGCCAGGAAGATGCTGCTGTCGCCGAATTTGATCGGGCCCTTGATGTCGGCGTTGATGGTGGTCTGCGAGAATTTCAGCTTGCCGGTGTCGGCTTCGCGCGGTGATTCGGCGTAGATGCCGCCGCCCGGTTTAGGCTCGTACCAGTAGCTGGTATTCAGGCTGTTCGACTCGTGGAAATCCAGTTCGCTGTTGCCGTGGTTGATGCTGACGTCGGCCTTCCAGTCGTTGGCCAGGTCGCGGCGGTAGCCGAAGGCGAACGAGGCGTCCTTGATGTCGGTGCTGATCGCCGGCAGGAAGCCATTCGGATACACGGCCGGCACGGTGCGGTCGTCGCCGGCCGAGCGGAAGAAGCCGAACGAGTCGCTGGTGCGCTTGGAGATGCCGCCGAAGGCGTAGAACTCGCTGCTCTTGTCGATCGGGATCGCGCCGTTCCACCAGAAGTAACCGTCCTTGGTGTTGCTGTCGCCGATGTGCTGCGTCACGCGCGGCGGGTTGACGCGCAGCGAATCCGGGCCGGCGCGGTTGGTCTCGCCGCGCTTGCGGCCTTCCAGCGTCAGGTTGAGGAAGCCGCCGTCCTGGCCCAGTGCAAAGCCGGTGTTGGCGCTGCCCGAGTACAGGTCGCCGTCGCCTTCGGAAGTGGTGCCGGCGACTGCGCTCAGCGAGGTCTCGTTGATGTTCGATTTGAGGACGATGTTGATCACGCCGGCGATGGCGTCCGAGCCGTATTGGGCGGCGGCGCCGTCGCGCAGCACTTCGATGTGGTGGATCGCGCCCAGCGGAATGGCGTTGATGTCGGTGCCGGCCGAGCCGCGTCCGATGGTTTGCTGCACGTTGACCAGCGCTTGCTGGTGGCGGCGCTTACCGTTGATCAGCACCAGCACCTGGTCCGGGCCGAGCGAGCGCAGGGTCGCGGGGCGGATGCTGTCGGTGCCGTCGCTGATGAAGGTGGACGAGAAGTTGAACGACGGGTCCAGCGTTTGCAGCAGCTTGCCCAGTTCCAGCGGGCCGGCGGTTTGCATGTCCTTGAGGCTGATCAGGCCGACCGGTGCGGAAGTGTCCAGCGCGGTCTTGGCGACCGAGCGCGAACCCAGCACCACCACGGTTTGCTCGTGCGGCAGCACGGCGGTGTCGGCGTCCGACGGCGTTTGCGTTTGTGCCTGGCCTTGGCCGGCGGCCAGCATCAGGATCGCGCTGGCGAGCAGGGTACGTTTGAATTGAGGTGCTCTTGTCATATTTTCTCTCTTGGTTTTATCAAGACGGCTGCGGGTAGCGCCGTTGAGAAAATACTATCTTGGTGTGCCAAAAAGGGGCAACGCGTCCGCACCAAGATGTTGCGCATTGTGCACATTTGTTAATATTTCGTGCTTTGTATCGAAATGTATCGTAATCTTACCGGCGGCCCGGACCGAACATGCCGCGACACGGTGCAAAAGTGTGGTGCGCACGCATCGGAATGAGGTGCGCGCATATCGATAGCCGAAAAACGCGCTTAGTTGGTGCGGCGCTATTGCTGGTCCAGCATCCAGCCTTTGAGGCCGTTGACCCACGATTTGGCCGGCAGGTTCAGGGTCTTCCTGATCGCACCGGCGCGTTCGTACAACACGCTGAAATCCAGCACCGGCGACTGCTTGAAGGCGATGACGACGATGTTCGCGTCGTGCACCTCCGGCAGCCACACCACCGCGTCGAACACCATCTCCATCGCCTGCAAATTCTTGTCGTAGTTGGAGAAGTCGCCGAAGACATTGGTGGTCATGATGCCGCCGTCGCGCAGCACGTCGGCGCAGCCCTGGTAGAACTCGGGAGAGTCCAGCACCGGGCCGCGCGCCTCTTCGTCGTACAGGTCCACCTGCAGAATGTCGACCGTGCCGCGGTTGGCCGGGTCCAGCACGAAATCCATCGCGTTCATTTCCATCACGTTCAGGCGCTCGTCGTTGGACGGCAGCGCGAACTGCGACTGGCACATGGCGATCACGTTGGGATTGAGCTCGACGGCGGTGACGCGCGCGCCGGGCAGGCGGCGGTAGCAGAACTTGGTCAGTGCGGCGCTGCCCAGGCCCAATTGCACCACGTGTTTCGGGCTGTCGTTGAAGAGCAGCCACATCATCATCATCTGGATGTATTCCAGCTCGATGTTGTCCGGCTTGGCGATGCGCATCGCGCCCTGCACCCACGAGGTGCCGAGGTGCAGGCTGCGCACGCCTTCGAATTCGGTGATGGTGGCCGGCGGATGGCCGGGCTGGTCGAATACGATGGCGTTTGGGGAAGACTTGGACATCCCGCTAGTTTATCAGCTTAGCCCGGACGCCAGCGGCAGGATCATGGTCACCGTCAGGCCGCCGCCGTCGCGGTTGGCCAGCGTGATGCGGCCGCCGTGCGCTTCGGCGATCTCGCGCGCCAGCGCCAGGCCAAGGCCGGTGCCGCTGCGTTTGGTCGAGTAGAACGGCACCAACGCGTTGGTCAGCACCGTCTCGCTCATGCCGGGGCCCCGGTCCTGTACGTCGATGCGCACCGCGCCTTGCAGCCGCCGCACCTCCAGGCTGACCTGGTCGGGCGGCGAGCCCGATTCGTGCGCGTTCTTCAGCAGGTTTAACAGCGCTTGCTCCAGCTGGGCCGGATCGAAGGCGCACGGTTCGGCCGGCGCTTCGCCGGTCTGCGTGAATTCGACTTCGTCATGCAGTCGCGCCAGGAAGGCCGGCCAGGCCTGCACTTCCAGACGCGGCGTCGGCAGCTTGGCGAAGCGCGCGTAGCCGAGGATGAAGCTTTCCAGGTGGCGCGTGCGTTCCTCGATGGTGGCGAGGATCTGCGGCAGGCGTTCGGTCTGGCCGCGCCGCACCAGTTCCGCGCCGGAGTGCGCCAATGAAGTCAGCGGCGCCAGCGAATTGTTCAATTCATGGCTGATGACGCGGATGACCTTCTTCCAGGTCTGCACTTCCTGCCGGCGCAGTTCCATCGTCAGCTGGCGCAGCAGCAGCAGTTCGTGGCGGCGGCCGTTCAGGTTGAAGCTGCGGCGCGCCAGGTGGTACACCTCTTCCTCGTCGATCTCGGTGCCCCCCTCCTTGGTGGTGAACAGGCCGTCGCCGCCGCGCGCCATCGCTTCCAGCAGCGCCGGCGAGGCGTGGGCCAGCACGTCGTCGATGCGGTGGCCTTCCAGCTTGCGGCCTTCGTTCAGCAACTGGCGCGCGGCGACGTTGGCGTACACCACCGGGCCGGATTCGCTGACCAGCAGCATCGCCACCGGCGTGTTCTGCACCATGGTGTCGAGCAGCAGTTCGCGCTGCACCAGGTCCAGCCGCTGCTGGCGCAGCACGTCGCCCAATTCGTTGTGCGCGGCCACCAGGTCGCTCAGCTCATCGTTTTGCGGCCAGTGCAGGCTGAAGGAAAAGTCGCCGTCCTTGTAGCTGGTGACGGTGCCGGTCAGCGCGCGGAACAGCGACAGCATGTGCTCCAGCTGCGCGCGGATGGTGATGATCGAGATCGGCAGCACGCACAGCAGGCAGACCGCCAGCACCAGGCCGGGATTGTCGGGGAAGAAGTGGGTCAGCGCGAGCGCGATCAGGATGCCGACGGTGAGCAGCGTGCCCACCATCGCGGTCCAGCGGGTCAGCAGCGAGAGGCGGAAGCCGGTGGGGCGAAAGCGGCGCGGCGGCGGGCCGCCGGACGGCTGCTTCGGCGAACGTGGCGGGCTCGGTGGCGGCGATGGGTCTGGCGGATTTGGCGAGCGCGGGCCTTCGGGGCGCGCGCCGGCCGGGTCGCGGGGCGCGTCCATCAGGAACGGGCGATGCCCAGCCGCTCCATGCGGCGGTACAGCGCCTGGCGCGACAGGCCCAGTTCCGCCGCCGCCTGCGCCACCACGCCGCCGGCGCGGCTCAGGGCCTGGCCGATGGCGTCGCGGTCGGGTTCGCGGTTGCCGTCCTCCGGTGCGCCTGCGGCGCCGCCGGCGCCAGCGACGGCGGCCGGCAGACCAAGATCGGCGGCCTTGATGATGTCGCCGCCGGCCAGCAGGCCGGCGCGCAGCATGACGTTTTTCAGTTCGCGCACGTTGCCGGGCCACGGATGCGCCATCAGCGCCGCTTGCGCCGCCGGGTGCAACTGCTTGTCCGCGCCGAGGAAGTGGCGCGCCAGCGGCAGGATGTCCAGCGGCCGCGCCGCGAGCGGCGGCAGCCGCAGCTCGATCACGTTGAGGCGGTAGAACAGATCTTCGCGGAAGCTGCCGGCGCGGATCATCGCCTGCAGGTCGGCATTGGTGGCGCTGACCACGCGCACCTTGACCTGGCGCTCGCGGTTGGAGCCGAGGCGCTCGAAGCGGCCGGTCTCCAGCACCCGCAGCAGTTTCATCTGGCCGGCCAGCGGCAGGTTGCCGATTTCGTCGAGGAACAACGTGCCGCCGTCGGCCGCCTCGAACTTGCCCTCGCGCGCCTTGGAGGCGCCGGTGTAGGCGCCGGCGTCGGCGCCGAACAGCTCCGCCTCGATCAATTCAGATGGTATGGCGCCGCAGTTGAGCACCACGAACGGGCCGTCGCGCACCGAGGAATTGGCCTGGATGATTTCGGCGATGCGTTCCTTGCCGGTGCCGTTCGGGCCGGAGATCAGCACCGGCACGTCGGCGCGCGCCACCTGGCAGGCCAGGTGCACCACGCGCTCGGTGGCCGGATCCTGCCACACCATGCCGCGCAGGTCGTAGCCGCGTTCCAGTTCATGGCGCTGGCGCAGCTCCGCCTGCACCCGCTGCTGCAAGGCGCGCTTGGCCTGTCCCAGCTCGATCAGGTTGTTGACGGTGGCGATCAGGCGGTTGTCGTCCCATGGCTTGGCCAGATAGTCGGCGGCGCCGGCCTTGACCAGGTCCACCGCCGCGTCCAGATGGGTCCAGGCGGTCAGCAGGATCACCGGCAGGTCCGGGTGCCTGGCGCGGATGGCGCGGAACAGTGCCGTGCCTTCCTCGCCGGATGTGGTGTCGGCGCTGAAGTTCATGTCCTGGATCACCAGGTCGAAGGGGTGATGCTCCAGCAGCGCCAGTCCGGCTTCGGGCGAGAGGGCGCGCATCGCGTCGATGTCGTGCAGTGAGAACAGCACTTCGAGCGCGATGGCGACCGCGGAGTTATCGTCGATGATCAGTACGGTAGGCATGCGACTAGCATAACATCCCTCACGCACTGCGGGTGGCGGTGGCTGGCGAGATGCTGGCCGCGCGCCAGGCCGGCCCGTACACCGCGAGCACGCCCAGCGCCCAGAACACGGCGGCGCCGGCGATCAGATAGCCGGCCGGCAGGCGCGCCATCTCCAGGCTGGAGACCAGCAACTGGTTCAGCGCCAGCGCCAGCAGAACCCCGGCCACGATGCCGACGCTGGTGATCATGATGTTCTCGGTGATGAAGTAGCGCAGGATGTCCATGCGCCGGGCGCCCAGCGCGCGCCGCACGCCGATCTGCTTGCGGCGCTGCGTGACCCACAGGCTGGCCATGCCGACGATGCCGCTCGACGTGATCAACAGCAGCAGCACGCTGACCGCCACCAGCATCCACGCCAGCGCGTTGTCGGCGCGGTAGCGCGCGGTACGCATCTCATTCATGGTCTTGACGCGGACGATCACCGGCGTCGGCGAGGCGGCGCGCACCGCCGCTTCGGCCTCCTTGATGACGCGGTCCAGCTGTCCCGGCTCGGCGCGCAGCGTGTAGTTGTCGGATTTGCCGCCGGTGGCGCGAATCGGCAGCAGCAGCGAGAACTCGCCGATTTCGTCGATGTGCGCGTTGGGCGTCTGCAGTTTCTCGATCACGCCGACCACTTGCGCCTCGCGCGCTTTTTCGCCGGTGCCGAAGTACATGGTCTTGCCGACGAAGCTGGCGCTGCCCGGCCACATCTTCTCGCCCAGCTTGCGCGTGATGATGACGGTCTTGGGCGATTCGTCGCTGGTGTTCTGGTCGATGATCGGTATCTCGTTGGGCAGGAAATCGCGCCCTTCGACCAGTTGCAGGCCCCAGGTCTTGATCAGCGAGTCGGCGCTGCGGTAGACCGTGGTCTGCGTGGTCGAGTTGATCTGGCTGCGGTTGACCGAGATGCTGGTGTAATTGCCGGAGCGCGACAGCGGCATCTGCGACGCGCCGGCGACCGACATCACGCCGGACACGGCGCGCAATGTGGCGGTCTGGCGCGCCTGGCCGGCCAACTGTTCTTCGTGGCCGCCGCGTTGCAACGGCCGGATCTGCAGCGCGAACACGTCCTGCTCGGCGGCGAGGCCGCTGGTGCGGGCCGACACCGCTTGCCGCACCTGCACGATGTGCAGCGCGTTGGCCAGGATGGCGAGGCTCAGCGCGACCTGCACGGCGACCAGCACCGGGCCGGTTTTATTCCGCAGCAGCGCGGAGAGGATGGGACGGATTTCCATGATCGGTGCCTCTTATTGGGATTTGAGTTGCAGGGCCGGCGTGACCTGGCAGGCGCGCCAGGTCGGCAGCAGACCGGCCAGCACGGCGGAACCGACGGCCATCGCGAAAGTGGTCAGCAGCATGACCCAGTCCATGTGCGCGACCACGGTCAGCGTCTTCGATTGCGCCGCGATCAGCGCCAGCGCGCCGAAGGCCAGCAGCAGGCCGAGCGCGCCGCCGACCAGGCCGACCACGGTGGTCTCGATCAGGAACTGCTTGAAGATTTCGCGGCGCGAGGCGCCCAGCGCGCGGCGGATGCCGACTTCGGAGGCGCGTACCGAGAACTTGGCCAGCAGCAGGCCGATGGTGTTCACCAGGCACAGGACCAGGAAGCCGAACGCCAGCCAGGCCGACAGCTTGCTGTCGTTGCCGACCACCTTCATGTGGTCCAGCCATTCGCGCACGTCGTACAGCTTGTTGGGGGCGGCGCGCATCAGCCGGCCCAGCTTGCGCTGTTCGATGGCGTAGCTGTCCATGAAACTTTGCAGTTCGGCGCGGTCGGCCGCGCTGCGGGTCTCGACCCAGCCCTGCAACCAGGTGCATTCCGAATCAAGGAAAGCCTGGAAGCCGGGGCCGCGGTCATCGGTGCAACTGGTGCTGCCGTTGTGCTGGAACTCGTGGCGGATGCCGTTCGAGAACGGAATGAAGATCTTGTCCTCCTCGTCGAACGCGCCTTCGTCGTTGCCCATGATGCGGTGGAAGCGCGGCACCACGGTCCAGGTGTCGAGCACGCCGACGATCTGATACTGGAATCCGCCGATCGTCATGCGCTGGCCGACCGGATTGGCGTCGCCGTACAGCTGCTCCGACAGCTTGCGATTGATGACGATGACGTCGGCGCCGGCCTTGTCGTCGGCCGGGCTCCAGCCCTGGCCATGCAGGAAGGGCGCGTCGACCATGTTGAAGAAGTCGCCGGTCAGCGCCAGGCCTTGCGCGGTGAACGCGCCGACGTCCTTGCGCGCCGGTTCGATCGACAGCGCCACGCCGTAGATGATGGTGCGGCGTTCGCCCGCTTTGCTGTTGAGCAGATTGACGGCGTCGCGGTAGCTGAGCTGATTGTCGTTCGGCTCGTCGCCCGGCTTGTAGCCTTTGGTCGGAGCGTTGTCGAACAGCGGCACGAACAGGCGGCTGCTCTTTTGCGGGATCGGGTCGCCCGACATCACATGCAGGATGGTCAGCGTGGCGACGCTGGCGGCGACGCCGACGGCCAGCGTCAGCACCATCAGCGCGGTCAGCGCCGGGTTGCGGCGCAGGCTGCGCACGCCCAGCAGGAAGTAGTATTGAAACATGCTCGGCCCCTTACGCGACATGGGATTTATCGTTGGCATCGAACAGCGACGGCGACTTGCGCACCAGGTCCGACACCTGGCCGTCGATGATGTGGACGTTGCGCTGGGTGCGCAGCGCCAGTTCCGGATCGTGGGTCACCATCAGGATGGTGGTGCCCTGGGCGTTGATCTCCTCCAGCAGCTCCATCACGCCGCGCGCCATCTGCGTGTCCAGGTTGCCGGTCGGTTCATCGGCCAGCAGCAGTTTCGGCGAGCCGGCCAGCGCGCGCGCGATCGCCACGCGCTGTTGCTGGCCGCCGGACAGTTCGGCCGGATAGTGTTTCATGCGCGAGGCCAGGCCGACCTTGGACAGCGCGTCCTCGATGCGTTCCTTGCGCTCGGCGGCGTTGAAGCCGCGATAGCGCAGCGGCACGTCGACGTTGTCGAACAGGGACAGGTCGGGAATCAGGTTGAAGCCCTGGAAGATGAAGCCCAGCTTCTCGTTGCGCAGGCGCGAGCGGGCGTTGTCGTCCATGCCCTTGACGTTGACGCCGTCGAGGATGAATTCGCCGTCGGTGAATTCCTCCAGCAGGCCGGCGATGTTGAGGAAGCTGGTCTTGCCGGAACCGGACGGACCGGTCACGGTGACGAACTCGCCCTGCTTGACGTGGATCTCGAAGCCGCGCAGCGCGTGGGTTTCGATCATGTGGGTGCGATAGACTTTGCTCAGGTTATTCATGCGCAGCATAGAAGGCCTCTTCGGATAAGTTATTGATTGATCGAGACGCGTTCGGCGTTCTCGAAGGTTTCAGTGCCGGCGATGATGACCTTGTCGCCTTGTTTCAGGCCACCGAGGATCTCCACTGCGGAGACGCTGGTGGCGCCCATCTTGATCGGGGTGCGGATGGCCATGCCGTCGCGCAGTACATAGGCGTAGCGGCCGCCTTCGGATTCGACGAACGGGCCGCGCTGGATCATCAGCACGTTCGGCTTCTCGTCGATCAGCAGGCGCGCGGTGACGCGCTGGCTCTGGCGCAGGCCCGGCGGTTGCGCGCCGTTGAAGCGCACCCGCGCCAGCACCTGGTTCTTCACCACCTCCGGCGACAGCGCCGACAGTTTGCCGGTGGTGACGGCGGTGCCGACGTTGACTTCGGCCGTCATGCCCAGGCCGATGTCGGCGACGTAGGTCTCCGGCACCTCCAGTTCCACTTCGAGGCGCGACAGGTCGACCAGTGTCATCAGCGGCGCGTTGGCCGGCACCACGCTGCGGTTGGCCACCGACAGCGTGCCGATGAAGCCATCGACCGGCGCGCGCACGGTCAGCTCGTCGACCCGGCGCTGCGCGTTGGACAGGCTGCTGCGCTGCTGGTCCAGCTGCTTGATCTTCGATTCCAGCTCCAGCGCCACGTTGTCGCCCTCCAGCGCGGCGGCCTGCTCGGCGTGCTTGGCGCGGATCTCGGCCGAGTTCAGGGCGTCCTTGGCCTTCTGGTATTCGATCTTGGCGATGATGCCTTCATTGGAGACCGCGTCGTAGCGCTCCAGCGTGCGCTGCGCGGACAGGCGGTCGATTTCGGCGGTGTCGGCGTCGCGACGGGCCAGCAGTTTCTGCTTGCGGGCCAGGATGCGCTGGCGCGCCACGTCGGCTTCGATCTGCGCGTAGGCGGCCTGTTCGCGTTTGAGGGCGTCGGACAGGTCGGGCGATTCCAGCACCGCCAGCGTGTCGCCTTTCTTGACGGTGTCGCCGGCGTTGACCTTCAGCGTCACCGTGGCCAGCGAGGCGGCGTACAGGGTCGGGCTGATGGCGGCGACGATGCGGCCGTTGACGGCGGCGTCGCGGATCAGGGTGCCGCGGCCGACTTCGGCCACGCGCAGGCGCGACATGCTGACCGATTTGGCGCTGCCGCTCCAGGTGTGCAGCAGGTAGTAGCCGACGGCGACCAGCGCCACGGCGCCGGCGGCGATGACGAGGCGGCGCTTGGTGTGCTGGCCCTTTGGGGCGGTGAGGACGGCGTCTTGGCTGGAGGTATCGCGGATCATGGTGGCTAGGGTTCGGAAAGATAGCGACCTCCTATGCAGAAAGCGTGCCAGTTTCTAAGTTCATGATTTTATTGGAATTTGTTGCGCATGTCCGCTGTCCGAGGTTGTCCGCGTGTCCGCCCTGCGTACGGCGGGCTTGATAATCTGGCAAGTGGGCCATGTGCGGGGCTGTCGCCACTGTCCGGAATGTCCATGTCCCTGCTTGCCTTGCTGCTGCCCGCCGATGCGCCGGTCGCCGATTATCCGTTCGTGCCGGCCGATGTCGCGCTGTACCACCGCACCGCGCACGGCGCGGACACCGACTTGATCGACGCGCAGACCTGGGACGACATGCTGCTGCAACCGTACAGCGCGCAGCTGGCGCACGAGACCAGCATCTTCGGCCAGCAGGAATTGCATCGGCGATTGCAGCGGGGCGGGCGTGACGCCGCCGCATCGGTCGTCCGCGTCCGCGCGCTGGCGGCGGACGCCGGACAACTGCACCTGCTGCACAAGACCTGCGAAGGCCTGCGCCGCAGCGACCGCGAAATCAGCGAACATCTGTTCGGCCCCGCCGCCCCGGCCAAGCCGCGCTGGGCGGCGCTGCTGCACTGTATGCCGCCGGCGTTCCTGCTGTCGGCCGTGCTGGCGCTGGTCACCGGCTGGCTGTCGCTGTGGGGCGTGGTGCTGGCGCTGTGGTTGGCGCTGATGGCGGTGCAGGTACGCTTCCGCGACGAAGCCGAGGAATGGGGCCGCGTCCGCAATTCGATGCAGCAAATGCTGCGCACCCACTCGCTGCTGGCCAAGCTGGATGCATCGCCGGCGGCCCCATTGCGAGCCGACGCCGCGCGCGCCGGCCGGATCAACCGCGCCATCGGCCCATCGATGATGCGGCACGTCCCGGGCGCGCGCGAATACGCCGACTGGCTGTGGCTACAAAATATCCGCGACTACTTCAACGGCCGCGAAGCCGCGCGCCGGCAGATGGAATTCCTGCGCCACAGCTTCCGCCTGGTCGCCGCACTGGAGGCCGACATCGCGCTGGCCCGCCACCTGACGCAGACCCCGCGCCATTGCTGGGCCGAGCAGGGCGCCGACGTCGCCCTGACCCAGGCCGTGCATCCCCTGCTGGCGCAAGCCTCGCCGCTATCGATCGCATTGGCGCGGCAGGGCGCCTTGATCTCCGGGCAGAACGGCATCGGCAAAAGCACGCTGCTGCGCACGGTGGGCCTGAACCTGATCGTCGCCCGCGCCTTCGGCTTCTGCTACGCCGACCGCGCGGTCACGCCCGGCCTGCCGGTCTACTCCAGCATGCAGAGCGAGGACGCGCTGGAGGGCGGCGAGAGCCTGTACATCGCCGAACTGCGGCGCGCGCGCGAACTGCTGGCGCTGGCCGCACGTGCGCCGGCCATCTTCATCATCGACGAGATCTTCCGCGGCACCAATCACCTCGAATCGATATCGGCCGCGACGGCGGTGCTGCACACGTTGTCGGCATCGGGCAAGGTGATCGTCTCCTCGCACAACCTGGTGCTGGCGCCGCTGCTGGCCGATTGCCTGGCGCCGCTGTGCGTGAGCAGCGTGAACGGCGTCCTGCGCGTCGCTCCGGGAGTGTTGAAAGAAACCAACGGTATCACCTTGCTAGGCGCGCGCGGCTTCGACCAGACCATCTCGGCCAAGGCCAACCGGGTGTACCACTGGCTCAGCGACTACATGGCGCAGCCGCCCGACTGCGCCGCGATACGCGCCGATCTCCATGCCGAATTGCAGGCGACAAATATAACAACCGATAGTACATTTATGTAGAATTCGGAGTAAAATAATTGCCAGTAAGCAATCGGACTATAACTAGGAGAACAAATGAACAACATTACCGTGCGCGCCAGCCTGATGGGCGTGCTGCTGCTGTTTGCCGCGATGCTGCTGGCCGGCGCCGGCCTCGGCATCTACGCGATCAACCAGTCCAACCAATCGATCGCACTGGTGCACGAGGTCAGCAGCCAGGTCATCCTGATCAACGACTCCTACAAAGACACCACCCGCGTGCGGACCGCGATGATGCGCGCCTATACCGCGCTGATGGAAAACGGCAGCAAGGAAGCCAAGGACACGGCGGTCGCGTCGGCCAAGAAGTCGCGCCAGAAGAGCGCCGATTTCCTGTCCGGCTACGCCAAGGCGACAGCCTACGACGGCCTGGATCCCGAGCTGAAGAAAACCCTGGTCGACGCCGGCGGCGCCTTGCTGCTGGTGCTGGACAAGACCATCGAAGCGCTGGACCGTGGCGACGCGGCCGCCTACTCGACGTTGAACCTGAAAGAGCTGACGCCGACCGGCGCCGCCTTCTCCGCCGCGCTGGAAAAATACCAGAAGGTCAGCGACGACCAGGTCAACGCGCTGCTGGACCGCCGCGCCGCCGAGTACAAGATCGTCATGTGGCTGGTGGCGCTCGGCCTGCTGGGCGCGGTCGGCCTGGTGCTCGGCGTGCACCTGATGCTGAAGAAGGTGGTGCTGTCGCCGCTGCAGCGCGCGGTGACGCTGCTCGATCAGGTGGCGCGCGGCGACCTGACCGCGCACATCAAGGAATCCGGCGACAATGAAATCGCCCGCCTGCTGCAGGCGATCGAACGCATGCAGCAGGACTTGCTGTCGACGGTATCGCGGGTGCGCAATAGCGCCGAGGTGATCAACACCGGCGCGCAGGAACTGGCGGCCGGCAATATGGAACTGTCGTCGCGCACCGAGACCCAGGCCAGCTCGCTGGAGGAGACCGCCGCGTCGATCGAGGAACTGACCAGCACGGTCAAGCAAAACTCCGAGAACGCGCAGCACGCGCGCGGCCTGGTGGAAGGCGCGTCGGCCACCGCATCCAAGGGTGGCGAGGTGATGCAGCAGGTGGTCGCCACGATGACCGACATCAACGACGCCTCGCGCAAGATCGTCGACATCACCGGCGTGATCGACGGCATCGCCTTCCAGACCAATATTCTCGCCTTGAACGCCGCCGTCGAAGCGGCGCGCGCGGGCGAGCAGGGGCGCGGTTTCGCCGTGGTCGCCTCCGAGGTGCGCAACCTGGCGCAGCGCTCGGCCGCCGCCGCCAAGGAGATCAAGGTACTGATCGACAAGTCGGTGGAGAAGATCCAGCTTGGCACCGATCTGGTCCAGCAGGCCGGCACCACGATGAGCACGTTGGTGGGCAACGTCCATCAGGTGACGCAGATCGTCGGCGAGATCGCGGTCGCCAGCCGCGAGCAGAGCGACGGCATCGAGCAGGTCAACCAAGCGATCGCGCAGATGGACGAAGTGACGCAGCAAAACGCCGCCTTGGTGGAGGAAGCCGCCGCCGCGACCGCCTCGCTGCAGGAGCAGGCGGGCGAGCTGGCGCAAACGGTCAGCCTGTTCAAGATCGACGACAGCCAGGCCCGGGCGACGCGTCCGGCGGGCCGCGCAGTGCGAAGCCGCCTCGCCCTGACCTAAAACTCCGGGGTCAGAGCTAAAAACTGGACACGAACTCAACTGCTACGGTGAGTTGAGCTTGACTTCGATCGGTGCGAGTTCTATTATTTCTGTAACGACAGAAATAAAGGAATTGCCATGACTCTTGCGCCGACCATCCAGAAATACATCCTGCACTGGGGCGAGATGGGCACGCGCTGGGGCGTCAACCGCACGGTGGCGCAGATCCACGCGTTGCTGTTCCTGTCCAACCAGCCGCTGCCGGCCGAGGACATCGCCGAGACGCTGGGGGTGGCGCGCTCGAACGTCAGCAACAGCCTGAAGGAGCTGCAAAGCTGGGGGCTGGTGCGCATCACCCACATCGCCGGCGACCGCCGCGACCACTTCCTGGCCTTGCAGGATGTGTGGGAAATCTTCCGCGTCATCGTCGAGGAGCGCAAGAAGCGCGAGATCGATCCGACCCTGGCGGTGCTGCGCGAATGCGCGGTGGAGGCGGAGCACGATCCGGCGCTGGAGCAGGCCACCAAGGTCAAGATGGACCAGGTGCTGGACTTCCTGGAAATGCTGACCGCCACCTATGACGACTACAAGCACCTGCCGCCCGCCACCATGCAACGCTTCCTGAAGATGGGCGGCAAGGTGGCGCGCTTACTCGGCAGCGATGACAAGGCGGGGAAAGTCAAATGATGGTCCCGTCCGAAGGCGAGCTATTCAAGAAGATACTTGGGGACCGATGGAGCATGCTGCATCCGGATATCCAGGCGCGCTTCGACAAGAACCCCTTGCCGGGCAAGCCGCTTTACTACACGGGCCGCTTATCCGAGTTGCGCTGCTCCAGGATCGGCTGCATGCTGGGCTACTTGAGCCAGCCTTTCATCAAAGGCGCGTTGATGCCGTACAACGACGCCGATTTTCCGGTCGATATACAGGTCTACTCCAAGCGGGACTGCGCGTGGATATTCAAACAGCGCACCTACCGGCTCAACGCGCGCAAGCCGGTGATGTTCACGTCCTTCATGGCGGAGAGCGCGAAGGGAGATGTGCTGGAGTACGTCGGCATGGGCTTGGGCATGAAGCTGGTGCTCGACGTCCGCGACGGCAATCTGCATTTTGAAAGCGATGGTTATTTTTGGGAGATGTTTGGTGTCCGTATTCCGCTGCCGGGCATGCTCACGCCGGGCAAGACCTATCTCCGCCATCGCAACAACCACGCGAATCAATTCGACATCCACATCGAGATCCGGCATGTGCTGTTCGGCACCACCTTCACGCAGGCCGGCGTATTTCGCGAGTTGGCATACCCGTTGGTGGGAGACGACCATGAGTGATCCTGAACTGATCTTGTATTACGACGGCAATTGCGTCTTCTGCCGCAATGAAACGGCGCGCCTGCGGCGCTGGGATGGCGCCGGACGCCTGGCCTTCGCCGATATCGCCGCGCCGGATTTTGTCCCGCCTGCCGGCGTCGATCTGGAGGCGTTGAATACCGAGATGCATGCGCTGACCGCCGATGGTCGGCTGCTGGTCGGCATCGACAGCCTGCTGGCCGCCTACACGCTGCTCGGGCGCGGCTGGATGGTGGCGCCGTTGCGCGTGCGCGTGTTGCGGCCGGCATTCTCGGCGCTGTATCGCGGCTTCGCGCGCAACCGCTATCGCATCTCCGCGCTGCTGGGCACGCCCGCCTGTGCGGATGGGGTCTGCGCCAACAAGCATCCATTCCGCTAAAAATTTCGCTGTTTATTTCCGTATTTACAGAAAAAAGGAAAAATCATGACGACGAGAACATGGCTGGTGCGTTGGGTTTATGTGGTGACGGTGGCGCATCTGATGGTGGGCGTGTTGCTGCCGCTGTGCGCGGGGACGGCTTTGTCGGAAGGCTACCGGCGCGACATCGAAAGTTACTTCTTCAGCGGCGACGCGCCGGTGGCCGCGCAGGCGCTGCATGTGTGGTGGATCTCGTTGTTCGGCCCGACAGTACAGGCGGCCGCGATCTGGATGGCCGGCCTGGCTGTCATCGGCGACAAGCAACGCAACGCCTTCGCCTGGGCCATGTTGATTCTCGGCCTGCTGGTGTGGGCGCCGCAGGACATGCTGATCTCGGCACGCGCGCATTGCTGGATCAACCTGTGGATGGACGCGCTGGTGCTGGCGGTCATGCTGCCGCCGCTGCTGTGGCTGTGCAAGCAGGACCTGGCTGACAAACGGGGAGCGGCGCAATGAATACCCATCTGCTGGCGTTGCAACTGATGGCCATCCAGGGCTGCCTCGGCGCCTTCGATACCGTGTACCACCACGAGCTGACCGAGGCGCTGCCGGGACGCGGCAGCGCGCGCCGCGAGTTGACCATCCACGCGATCCGCGCGCTGATTTACTGCGGCCTGTTCATCGGCCTTGCCGGCTGGGCGGTTCACGGCGCGTGGGCGCTGGCGCTGCTGGCCGTCTTCATGGTGGAAGTGGTGCTGACCTTGTGGGACTTCGTGGTCGAGGACCGCACCCGTTTGCTGCCGGCGACCGAACGCGTGACGCACACGGTATTGGCGATGAACGGCGGCGCTTTCATCGCGCTGCTGGCGCTGGGCACGCCGGCGGCGCTGTCGAGGCCGACCGCGCTGGTGTGGCAACCATACGGCGGCTTGAGCGTGTTCCTCGCCTTGTGTGGCACCGGTGTCGGCATCTCCGGCCTGCGCGATGCGTTTGCGGCGCGGGCGCTCGGCAAACTGGCGTTACGCGACGACGCGGCGCCGGCGGAGAGTTTCGGATCGCCGCGGCGCGAGTTCCTGGTCACCGGCGCAACCGGTTTTATCGGCCAGCACCTGGTGCGCGCGCTGCTGCGCGATGGGCATCGGGTGACGGTGCTGACGCGGCAGGTGCGCCAAGCGGCATGGCTGTTCGATGGCCGGGCCGAATGCGTTGACGACATGCGGTGCTTGCCGCCGTCGCGCCGCATCGATGTCGTCATCAACCTGGCCGGCGCGCGCATCCTGGGCTGGCGCTGGACGGCCGCGCGGCGCCAGGCCTTGCGCGACAGCCGGATCGGGCTGACCGAGAGGCTGGTGGCGTGGATCGCCGCCGCCGAGCACAAGCCGGCGCTGCTGGTATCGGCATCCGCGATCGGCTACTACGGCATACAGCGGCGCGGCGACGACAAGGTGCTGACCGAGGACACCGCTCCGCAAGCGATGTTTATGTCCGACCTGTGCCGCGAATGGGAGCAGGCGGCGCAAGGTGCGGCCGCGCACGGCGTGCGCGTCGCATGCACGCGCTTCGGACTGGTGCTCGGCACGCAAGGCGCGTTGCCGATGATGCTGTTGCCGATCAAGCTGGGCATGGGCGGCCCGCTTGGCGGCGGCTTGCAATGGCTGTCCTGGATACACGTGGACGACGTCATCGGCGGCATCGCCCATCTGTGCCGCGCGGGCGGAGAGGGCGCCTACAACTTCACCGCGCCGGAAAGCGTGACGCAAGCGCAGTTCAGCCGCGTGGCGGCCAAGGTACTGCACCGACCCTACGGCTTCCCGACGCCGGGCTGGCCGATGCGACTGCTGCTGGGCGAACAATCCGACCTGCTGCTCGAGGGCCAGCGCGTGGCGCCGGCGCGGTTGACGCGCGATGGCTACGTATTCCGCCATCCGCACCTGGAGGGCGCGTTGCGCAGCCTGGCTTGATGCGGGTAGAGAGCCGCTAGTCCGCTCCCAGCTCGTCGACGAAGGTCGAGTCTTCGCGGATTTTTTCAATCGGGATGCCCAATTGCGTCGATGTGATTTGCAGGATTGTGGCCAGCACGCGCTCGCGCGTCCACAGCGCGGCGTTTGTGGTAGCGACAAATGGAATCAAGGCTTCGACGGTGCTGCAGTTGTCGGGGATGACAACGCGCATTGTGCTGGTCCCGCTGTTGGTGCAGAGTGCCACGAAAGCTGCGCTGATCGCGATGATGGTGGGCTGGATGTCCGCCCATGCCATCCCGGCGATGGTTATCAAGGTTGGCGCCACGACCGCCGCGAGCACAATTCTCCGGGGCCGTACAAGCGGTGGAAAATTATCCGCTTGCAGTGCGCGGCCCAATGCCGGCCATGCGTGCTTGATGTCGGCATGTAGCAGTCCGGCGAGTGGGGTGGTGGGATGAATGTCGCTGTGGCTTGCGTTAAAAGTCATCACCAGCACGGAGCGGACTCGGTAGAATCCGACCTGGGCCAGGCATGAACTGTTTATTTCGGTCCGGACGCGGCTCATCACATAATCAGCAACATCGCCCGGCGTGCGCAGCGTTTTGGCGATTTGATGGTTTATCCTGATGCCGAACTCATCTTCGATCGCCAGGACCAGTTCTACGGTGTCGAGTCCCATTGTGTTTCCTGTCTGATCTGGCTCAATCGATATGGTGAGCTTGATTGCCTTAATTTATCTCGGAACTATACTGCAGGTTTGTGCCCATGTATGAGGAACGACGGAGATGAATATCATCAGCTTTTCCGAGACTGGGAATGATCTGCGAGCAGTGCTTGAAAAGGCCGCCGAAGCGGAAGATGCGCTCACGGTCTTGCGCGAGGACGGATCATCGCTTGTCATTCTGACGCTTGAGCAATATAACGGCCTGATGGCGACCAGTCATCTACTGAGTTCACCATTAAATGCTGCACATTTAGTCAAATCATTGGCGGAGCTGCATGCCGGTCAAGTGACCGAGCATGAGCTGATCGAGGTGGGCGAGTCGCATGCGCAACCTCCTGTTCACAAATGAGGCTTGGCTGGACTACACATACTGGCAATCGCAGGACAGAAAGACGGTGAAGAAAATCAACGAACTTCTGTTGGCCAGTTGCAGATCGCCATTTGACGGCATTGGCCAGCCCGAGGCCTTGAAAGGCAATCTGAGTGGCCTATGGTCTCGCCGCATACACCACAAGAATCGGCTTGTCTACCGGGTCGACGGCGACGCTATTGCCATCGTCTCCTGTCGCAATCACTATTAAACGCAGTCTTACTTTTCTTGCTTCAGCGGCTTGCCCTTGTCCATGACTTCGCGGCAGTCGCCTTTGAAGCTGGCGTTGTCGTAGTTGCTCCAGCCGTAGCTGTCGACGTAGCGCTTGTGCTGCTTGAAGCGCTGGTTGATGAAGCTCCATTCCAGCTTCTCGTCCTCGTACTGGATGTCGCCCAGGTCCAGCAGCGTGTGGAAGATGTTTTCCGTCGCCAGCCGCGCCTTGCGGTGGCGGATCAGTTGCTTGATCTTTTCCGGATAGCGTTCCTTGTATTCGTCCGAATACCACACCAGCGCCGGGACGTGGAATTCGTATTGCGTGTTGTGGCCGTGGAAGGCGAGGTTGCAGGCGCCGTCGTACAAGGTCTGGCCGTGGTCGGCCACGTACACCATCGCGCCCAGCTGCTGCGTCTCCTTCAATTGGCCGATCACCTGCGACAGGAACCAGTCGGTGTACAGGATCGAGTTGTCGTAGCTGTTGTTGAGCTGCGGCTTGATCCTGGTGTCGGTGTACACCGGCTTGTCGACGCCGAACAGCGACGGCTGCCATTTGTCGAAATCCTTCGGGTAGCGCTGGCTGTAGTTCCAGTGGTTGCCCAGCGTGTGCAGCACGATCAGCTTTTTCGGCGACGGGTCGGCGATCGCGTGCTGCAGCGGCTCCAGCAGGATCTGGTCGAAGTTCGAGTTGTTGGTGAAGCCGCCCAGGTTCATGAACTGGATCACGTCCGCTTCCTTGGCGAACACCGACACTGGCGTGTCGAACTTGCCGAACGAGATCTGGTTCGACAACCACCAAGTCTTGAAGCCGGCCTCTTTATAAGCGGTCAGGAAGGATTTCTCCGAGAAGCCTTCCTTCAGGCTTTGCATCGACGGCTTGCGCGAGATGATCACCGGCACCGACAGCCGGGTCGCCGACACCGCCGTGATGACGTCCGGCAGCGTGACCAGATTGGCTTCCTGCTTCAGCAGCGGGTTGGTGTCGCGCCCGTAGCCGTTGACGCTCCAGCGGTCGTAGCGCGACGATTCGCCGATCACCATGATCACGATCTCCGGCGTGTCGTTGGCCTGGGGCTGGTGCGCCTTGAAGCTGAAGCTGCTGTTGCGCCGGCCCAGCTCGGCGAGGTAGCGGCGCTCCTTGTAGAAGTCGACGCCGCGCGCGGTCAGGCCGAACGGCCACGACGAGGCGAGATCGTCGAAGCCGAGCGGCGAACGCGCCCACCAGACCAGCGGCGCCGGATGCCAGCCGCTGCGCCCCGCGCCCTTGACGGCGGCGTGCTCGGGCCGGACTTCCTCGTCGGCGTCCTGCTCGCCGCTGTCGTCGCCGGACGCGGCCGAAGCGGACGCCGAGGCCGATGGCTTCGCCGCCCTGGCCGCCACCGGCTTGGCGCCGACGCCGAATTCCCAGGCGTAGGTCCAGAAGCCGGCCAGCACTACCAGGATGATCAGCGCGGCCAGGCGCGACTTGCCGCGCCACGCCAGTTCCGGGCTGCGCCGCGCCGCTATATATATGGCGCCCCACCAAGCCACCATCCCCAGCATCACCGCGCCCATCAGCCAGACTTTGCGGCCGAGGAATTCCAGCGCCTCCTTGGGGCTGGTCTCGGCGATGATGCCGAGGTGGTGGGTGGAGATGCCCTGGCCGTAATATAAGAAAAGATACAGCTCGGTCGGCAGCGCCAGGAAGGCCGGGATCAGCAGCCAGTGGAACCAGACCGGCCGCTGCAGCACGCCCCACACGGCCGCCCAGGCCAGCAGCTCCACCGCAAGCACGTGGCCGAGCTGCGGCACTTGCCTTCCCAGCAAGATTGGTACGCAGGGCACCAGGGACAGCAGCACATAACTGACGACGACAAACAACGGGGCGGGGCGCAACAGGGATCGCATAAAGACGGACAGGAGGAAATTGTCTGCTATTATCGAGTCTTTCTTGCTTCAGCAGCGAGTTTTCGCGGGCCCTCCTCGGCCCTATGCTGCCGCGAAATAGATTGACTGGTACCCCAACCACGTCTATACTCGCGAGTTCTCAATTTATTCTGCGCATCGTATACGTTGTTTCAGGCCGCTCCCTGCGAGTGGCTATTCGCGCCTCCGTTGTTGCTGTAGATAGAGACTAGGTTTTAGTCCCCGGACAACCGTCCGGGTGTTCAACGTTGTTATTTAGTTGGGTTTAGAACGATGCCAACCATCAATCAACTGATTCGCAATCCACGTGTCGCTCTGACCGTGAAAAGCAAATCGCCGGCGCTGGAAAACAGCCCGCAAAAACGTGGCGTGTGCACTCGCGTGTACACCACCACTCCTAAGAAGCCTAACTCGGCTTTGCGTAAAGTCGCCAAAGTGCGTCTGACCAACGGTTTCGAAGTCATTTCGTACATCGGCGGTGAAGGCCACAATCTGCAAGAGCACAGCGTTGTCCTGCTGCGCGGCGGCCGCGTCAAAGATTTGCCGGGTGTGCGTTACCACATGGTTCGCGGTGCACTGGATACCCAGGGCGTCAAAGACCGTAAGCAAGCTCGCTCGAAATACGGTACCAAGCGCGCCAAGGCTGGTAAGAAGTAATCGAGTAGTAAATAGTTTCGCTCAGTGGCAGTAGGCTAAGTGAATGTAGTCGACCGCAATTGGTCGAGTAAGTGGAGGGCTATGATGGCCATCCGCGAGAGTGCGATCCATCCCCGCACCTCAACTGAAGATTGAAAGGAATTGATATGCCACGTCGTCGTGAAGTACCCAAGCGCGAAATCTTGCCAGATCCAAAATTCGGCAACACTGATGTCGCGAAATTCGTGAACGTTCTGATGCTGTCCGGTAAAAAATCGGTCGCAGAAAACATCATCTACGGTGCTTTCAAGCACATCGCTGACAAATCCGGCAAAGATCCGCTGGAAGTGTTCGCAACCGCCATCAACAACGCCAAGCCGCTGGTTGAGGTGAAATCCCGTCGCGTCGGTGGTGCAAACTACCAGGTGCCGGTCGAAGTTCGCCCAGTGCGTCGTATGGCGCTGTCCATGCGTTGGTTGCGCGAAGCTGCAAACAAGCGCAGCGAAAAATCCATGCCACAACGCCTCGGCGGTGAGCTGATGGAAGCGGCTGAAGGCCGCGGCGGTGCGATGAAGAAGCGTGACGAAGTCCACCGTATGGCTGAAGCGAACAAGGCGTTCTCGCACTTCCGCTTCTAATAAAACCGGCCGGTTCCTGCGTGAACTGGCTGTTATCTGTTGTTCGAGGCCGGGCTCATTTTTTATCCAAAAAATGGTGCTCGGTTTTGTCCATTCAAAGATTTAGGAATAATTATGGCCCGCAAGACTCCCATCGAGCGCTACCGCAATATCGGTATTTCCGCTCACATCGATGCAGGTAAGACCACCACCACCGAACGCGTCCTGTTCTACACCGGCGTGAACCACAAGATCGGTGAAGTTCACGATGGCGCCGCCACCATGGACTGGATGGAACAGGAACAAGAGCGCGGTATCACCATTACCTCGGCTGCGACCACCTGCTTCTGGAAAGGGATGGCTAACAATTTCCCTGAGCACCACATCAACATCATCGATACCCCAGGCCACGTCGACTTCACCATCGAAGTGGAACGTTCGATGCGCGTGCTGGACGGCGCATGCATGGTTTACTGCGCAGTGGGCGGTGTTCAGCCACAGTCGGAAACCGTATGGCGTCAGGCCAACAAGTACAAAGTGCCACGTCTGGCCTTCGTCAACAAGATGGACCGTACCGGCGCCAACTTCTTCAAGGTCTACGAGCAGATGCGCGCTCGCCTGAAGGCGAACCCGGTCCTGATCCAGATCCCGATCGGCGCTGAAGAAAACTTCAAAGGCGTGATCGATCTGGTCAAGATGAAAGCGATCCTGTGGGACGAAGCGTCGCAAGGCATGAAGTTCGACTACGTCGAAATCCCTGCCGAGCTGGCCGCATCGGCCGCCGAGTGGCGCGAGAAGATGGTTGAAGCCGCTGCTGAAGCCACCGAAGAACTGATGAACAAGTACCTGGAAGAGGGCGACCTGTCCGAAGCCGAAATCAAGAAAGCGCTGCGTGATCGCACCATCGCTTCCGAGATCGTGCCGATGATGTGCGGTACCGCTTTCAAGAACAAGGGCGTGCAAGCCATGTTGGACGCGGTCATCGAATACCTGCCGTCGCCACTGGACATCGAAGACGTCGGCGGTACCGACGAGGACGAACAGCCAACCACCCGCCGTCCTGCGGACGACGAGAAGTTCTCGGCGCTGGCGTTCAAGATCATGACCGACCCGTTCGTCGGTCAGCTGGCCTTCTTCCGCGTGTACTCGGGCGCCATCAATTCGGGCGACACCGTGTACAACTCGGTCAAGGGTCGTAAAGAGCGTCTGGGTCGTATTCTGCAGATGCACGCGAATCAGCGCGAAGAGATCAAAGAAGTGCGCGCCGGCGACATCGCCGCCGCGGTTGGTCTGAAAGACGTGACCACCGGCGAAACCCTGTGCGATCCGACCTCGATCATCGTTCTGGAAAAAATGATCTTCCCGGAGCCGGTGATTCAACAGGCTGTGGAACCGAAGACCAAGGCCGACCAGGAAAAAATGGGTCTGGCACTGAACCGTCTGGCGCAGGAAGATCCATCGTTCCGCGTCAAGACCGATGAAGAATCGGGCCAGACCATCATCGGTGGTATGGGCGAGCTGCACCTGGAAATTATCGTTGACCGCATGAAGCGCGAATTCGGCGTCGAAGCGACCGTCGGCAAGCCACAAGTGGCTTACCGCGAAACGATCCGCAAGACCTGCGAAGAATCCGAAGGCAAGTTCGTCAAGCAATCGGGTGGTCGTGGTCAATACGGTCACGTGGTTCTGAAGATCGAACCGCAAGAACCAGGCAAGGGCTTCGAATTCGTTGACGCGATCAAGGGCGGTACCGTTCCTCGCGAATACATCCCTGCGGTGGAAAAAGGCGTGCGCGGCACCCTGAACACCGGTGTTCTGGCCGGCTACCCAGTGGTCGACGTCAAGGTCACGCTGTTCTTCGGTTCGTACCACGATGTGGACTCGAACGAAAACGCGTTCCAGATGGCCGCTTCGATGGCATTCAAAGAAGGCTGCCGTAAAGCGTCGCCAGTCATTCTGGAGCCGATGATGGCTGTGGAAGTGGAAACGCCGGAAGACTACGCCGGTACCGTGATGGGCGATCTGTCGTCCCGCCGCGGTATGGTGCAGGGCATGGACGAGATCCCAGGCGGCGGTGGCAAGATCATCAAAGCTGAAGTGCCTCTGTCGGAAATGTTCGGTTACTCGACCACCCTGCGTTCCGCAACGCAAGGTCGTGCTACCTACACGATGGAATTCAAGCACTACTCGGAAGCGCCTAAGCACGTTATCGACGCGATCGTCACTGCTAAAGCTAAGTAATTTTTGTATTTTGCGGTCGGGGCGATCCCCCGGCCGCATATTTAAAACATTGTTCTAAGGAAGAATAAAATGGCAAAAGGTAAATTCGAACGGACTAAGCCGCACGTCAACGTTGGCACCATCGGTCACGTCGACCACGGTAAAACCACCCTGACCGCAGCGATCGCTACCGTTCTGTCGAAGAAATTCGGCGGCGAAGCTAAAGCATACGACCAGATCGATGCGGCACCGGAAGAAAAAGCACGCGGCATCACCATCAACACCGCCCACGTCGAGTACGAAACCGCAGCGCGTCACTACGCTCACGTTGACTGCCCAGGCCACGCCGACTACATCAAAAACATGATCACCGGCGCGGCACAGATGGACGGCGCGATCCTGGTGTGCTCCGCAGCTGACGGCCCAATGCCACAGACCCGCGAACACATCCTGCTGGCCCGCCAGGTTGGCGTTCCATACATCGTCGTGTTCCTGAACAAGTGCGATCTGGTCGACGACGAAGAGCTGCTGGAACTGGTCGAAATGGAAGTTCGCGAGTTGCTGTCGAAATACGAGTTCCCAGGCGACGACCTGCCAATCATCAAAGGTTCGGCACGTAAAGCACTGGACGGCGACACCGGTCCTCTGGGCGAGCAAGCCATCATGGCTCTGGCCGACGCACTGGACAGCTACATCCCTACGCCAGAGCGCGCAGTCGATGGCGCCTTCCTGATGCCAGTGGAAGACGTGTTCTCGATCTCGGGTCGCGGCACCGTGGTTACCGGTCGCGTTGAGCGCGGTATCGTCAAAGTCGGCGAAGAAATCGAAATCGTCGGCATCACCGACACCGTCAAGACCACTTGCACCGGCGTGGAAATGTTCCGCAAGCTGCTGGACCAGGGTCAAGCCGGCGACAACGTCGGTCTGCTGCTGCGCGGCACCAAGCGTGAAGACGTACAGCGTGGTCAGGTTCTGGCGAAGCCAGGCTCGATCAAGCCGCACGCGCACTTCACCGGCGAGATCTATGTTCTGTCGAAAGACGAAGGCGGCCGTCACACCCCGTTCTTCAACAACTATCGTCCACAGTTCTACTTCCGTACCACCGACGTGACCGGTTCGATCGAACTGCCAGCGGACAAAGAAATGGTTATGCCAGGCGATAACGTGTCGATCACCGTCAAGCTGATCAACCCGATCGCGATGGAAGAAGGTCTGCGCTTCGCCATCCGCGAAGGTGGCCGTACCGTTGGTGCAGGCGTTGTAGCAAAGATCCTGGCTTAATTTTTAAGCTGGATTGAAACAGGGTCGGCATGGTGTGATACCATGTCGGCCCTAATCGCAGTAAATCGTTCTTTTAAACATTGCTGGCGCTACATAGTTGCCAGTTCGTTCTTTTGAGGAATTATCATGTCCGCACCAAACCAGAAAATCCGCATTCGCCTGAAGGCATTCGATTACAAGCTGATCGACCAGTCCGCACTGGAAATCGTTGAGACCGCCAAGCGCACCGGCGCTGTGGTCAAAGGCCCAGTCCCACTGCCAACCCGTATTCAGCGTTTCGACGTTCTGCGTTCGCCACACGTCAACAAGACCTCGCGCGACCAGTTCGAAATCCGCACCCACCAGCGCCTGATGGACATCGTCGACCCAACCGACAAGACCGTTGACGCGCTGATGAAGCTGGACCTGCCAGCTGGCGTTGATGTCGAAATCAAACTGCAATAATCGTATTCAGCCGGCGGCGCGAGTCGCCAGCTGAGGAGGGGCCGGACGTGCGAACGTCCGGCCCCTTTTTTTCGCCTAGCTCCAGGCCCAGATGCCGGCCGCCAGCGCCGGCGGCAGTTCGGCCACCTTGCTGTGGCCGCGCCGTGCCGTGCCCTGGCCGACAAAGGGGCGCATCAGGTAGTGGCGCACCATCGCCGCGCCGCCGATGGCGATGGCGTTGACGCCGAAATGCGGCGTGCGGATGGTCGGCGCCGGCAGCAGCGTGGCGCTGGCGCAATCCTGCAGCACTTGCCGCCCCGGCGCGATGAAACGCTCGCCCAGCCGCAGTGCGGCGCCGCCGATGACGATGCACATCGGGTCGAACGCCACCCACAAATTATTCAACAGCACGCCCAGATTGCGGCCGGCCGCCTGCACCGCGCGCACCGCGTCCGGTTCGCCGGCTTCCGATTGCGCGAACAGCCGCTCCAGTTGTTCCGGCCCGGCCGTGCCCAGCTTGCCGTAGACCTCGTCCATCAAGGCTTGCAGGCCGATCAGCGCGTCGGCGCAACCGCGCCGGCCGCACGAGCACGGCGGTCCGCCCTGTTGCAGGATGGTGTGGCCGACCTCGCCGGCGAATCCGTACAGCCCGGTCAGCAAGCGGCCGTTGACGATGATGCCGGCGCCGACGCCGTAGCCGATGCTCAGGTAGATCAGCGGATCGGTGCCGGCCTGGCCGGAAAATTCCAGCTCGGCCAGCGCCGCCACGTTCGCTTCGTTCTGGATGAACAGCGGCAGTTCGGCCAACGCGCTGCCGGCGAAGCCGGCGCGCAGCTGCGCCGCCACGTCGACGTTGCGCCAGCCCAGGTGGGGCGCGTAGTGCAGCACGCCGGTGGCGTCGTCGACCACGCCGTGCAGGCCGATGCCCACGCCCAGCACGGTGCGTCCGTCCAGCTCGCCGCCGGCGCGCGCCAGCTCCAGCAGCGCGGCCGCCATCAGGCCGATGCAGGCGGCGGTGTCGGCGGCGTCGGTGTAGGGGATGGCGCGTTCGGCCAGCACATTGCCCAGCAAATCGGTGGCCACCACGCGCGCCGCGCCGATGCCGAGGTCGGCGCCCAGCAGCGCCAGGCGGGTGCCGTCGATATGCAGCGGGGTGGCGCGCCGGCCCAGCGCGCCGGTGGCCAGCAGTTCGCTCTCCATCAGCCAGCCTTCGTCCAGCAATTCGCGCACCAGCAGACTGACGGTGGACTTGGTCAGGCCGACCGCCTCCGCCAGCGCCGCGCGCGACAAGCCGGGCGCGCCGCACAGTTGCCGCACCAGCGCCATGCGGTTGATTTGCTTGAGTAATTGCTGGTCGCCGGCGACGATCATAGGACCATATTCGAGAGTAGGGGGTCTCGGGATCATACACCAAGCCCGGAATATCGACTATTGCTCACCTTGCGAGGGCATTTTGCTCGCGGTTTGCCCGCATGTGGTGCGAACTTACAACATTGCCCGGAATCGGTGCGGCGAATTCGTTCGATCAATTGACGAATGCCTTTATTTCTCATATCCTGAATTTGCCTTATTCATTTGTCATTCGATGAATGAAGTCCCAAGTCTTGCCGCAGTTCTGTAGTGCCTCGACTTCCGACGTGCCCTCGACCCTGCTCGATCAGTGTCGGATATATAAATAATAAATTAGGAGATGAAGTTGCGTAAAACTATGAAAACGATTTCAGGACAACCGCTGAGCAATCGGCGCCTGATCAGCCTGGCGGTCGCCAGCGCCTGCGCCGCCTTCGTGCCGGCCCACGCCCAAGACGCGGTCGCCACCGACCCCGCCGTGGGGACGCAAGTCGTCGTGACCGGCATCCGCGCCAGTCTGCAGTCGACGATGAACATGAAGCGCAACGCCGACGGCATCGTCGACGGCATCGTCGCCGACGACATCGGCAAGTTCCCGGACACCAACCTGGCCGAGTCGCTGCAGCGCATTTCCGGCGTCTCGATCGACCGCAGCAACGGCGAGGGCCAGAAGGTCACCGTGCGCGGCCTGGGTCCGGACTTCAACCTGGTGCTGCTGAACGGCCGCCAGATGCCGACCACCGACCTGAGCGACCTGTCCGGCCGCTCGTTCGACTTCTCCAACCTGGCGTCGGAAGCGATCTCGCAGCTGCAGGTCTACAAGACCGGCCGCGCCGACAGCCCGACCGGCGGCATCGGCGCCACCATCAACGTGATGACCGCGCGTCCGCTGGACAATCCCGGCCTGCGCGCCAGCGTCGGCATCAAGGCGGTCAAGGACACCTCCAACGACCACCTGCCGGGCATGCTCAAGGGCGACAGCGTCACCCCCGAAGCCTCCGGCATCTACAGCAACACCAGCGCCGACGGCCGCTTCGGCATCGCCGTCAGCGCCAGCCACCAGCGCCGCGATTCCGGCTTCAACCGCGCCGGCCTGGCCAACGGTTACCAGGGTCCGTACCTGGGCTCGGACACCACCGCCGGCTCGACGCTGCCGCAGCCCGGCCAGCCCGGCTCGCAGAACATCACCAACCGTCCCGGCCCGAACGACCTGTACTCGATCCCGCAGAACTTCGGCTACAGCGTCAACGCCATCGAACGCGAGCGCACCAACGGCCAGCTGGTGCTGCAATTCCGTCCGGTCAAGGAACTGACCACCACGCTGGACCTGACCTACTCGGAACAAAAAATCCACACCAAGCGTAACGAGCTGAGCGTCTGGTTCGGCCAGACCCCGACCTCGACCAGCACCTGGCCGGGCGGCCACGTGCAGGCGCCGCTGACCTACCAGGAAACCTACCAGACGCCGCAGGACATCTCGGTGGTCGGCGGCGACTACGCCACCAAGACCAAGAACCAGTCGGTCGGCTTCAACGCCGTGTGGAAGGCCACCTCCGATCTGCGCGTCGAGTTCGATGCGCACCACTCGACCGCCGAGTCCGGCGCGGACAGCCCGTTCGGCACCGAGAACAACCTGTCCAACGCCAGCTTCAGCCGCGGCAACACCAAGATCGACTTCACCAAGGAGTTGCCGGTGCTGAGCATGCCGGCCGCCGACCTGGTGAACCAGCCGATCCAGGCCGCCGGTTCGTGGTTCCACAACAGCTGGCAGAAAGCCACCATCAACCAGGCGCAGGCCAAAGGCAACCTGAAGTTGTTCGAAGCGTCCGACCTGAACTTCGGCGTCAGCTACACCGATTCGACCAACCGCTCGACCTACTCCAACGTGCAGAACAACACCTGGGGCGGCGCCACCAAGCCTTCCGACTACCCTGGCAGCATCTTCCAGGCCAACCCGCTGGGTTCGTACTTCAAGCAGCTGGGCGGCCACGACGCGCCTGAGCTGTTCGGTTCGCTGTACACCTTCGACTTCGCCACGCTGCGCGCGCTGACCGCCAAGGCCACCGGCAACGCCGCCGGCTACCTGCCGAACTTCGCCAGCTCCGACACCGACCGCGAACTGAAAGAGAAATCCAGCTCCGGCTACGTGTCGTTCGGCACCGACTGGGATACCGCGATTCCGTTCCACTCGGCGCTGGGCGTGCGCTTCGAGCGCACCAAGGTCACCTCGGTGGCGCAGGTATTGCCGGGCACGGCCGTGGTGTGGGGCTCGCAGAACGAGTTGCCGATCACCTTCGCCGGCAGCTCGTACAGCACCCAGGACGCCTCGTACACCAACGTGTTGCCGAGCCTGAATCTGGACTTCGACCTGCGTTCCGACATGAAGCTGCGCGCCAGCGCCGGCACCACCATCGGCCGGCCGCGCTACGACCAGCTGCAGGGCGGTCTGTCGCTGGGCACGATCGTCAACTACTTCACCGGCGGCACGGCCTCGGTCGGCAACCCGGCGCTGAAACCGGTCAAGTCGAAGAATCTGGACTTGTCGTGGGAGTGGTATTACAGCCAGCAAAGCCTGATGTCGCTGGCGGCCTTCCACAAGACCATGGACAACTACGCCGGTCAGACGCTGGTGTCGCAGAATCTGTATAACCTGCACACGCCGGTCGGCGGCGCCTACTACAAGGCGGCGATCGGCTCCGGTTGTACGGTGGCGGACACCAATTGCATCCGCAATTACATCCTCAACACCTACGACGGCCAGCCGGGCGTGGTGAAGACCGGCGTCAAGTCGGACGGCAATCTGAACGGCACCATCACCGGCCTGCCGACCGATCCGCTGGCCAACTTCCTGACCACCACCTATGCCAACCAGAAATCGGCCACCGTCAAGGGCGCCGAAATCAACGTGCAGCATATGTTCGCCAACACCGGTTTCGGCGTGCAGGCCAACTACACCTACGTCAGTTCGCCGACCAAGTACGACAACGCCAACACCAACGACCAGTTCGCCATTCTGGGGCTGAGCAATTCGGCCAACCTGGTGGGGATCTACGAGGATGCCAAGTGGTCGGTGCGGATCGCCTACAACTGGCGCGACAAGTTCCTGGCCTCGACGGTCGACGGCGGCGGCCGCGCGGCGCCGGTGTACACCGACAGTTATGGCCAGACCGACGTCAGCATTGGCTACAATTACAATCAGAACCTCAGCTTCCAGCTCGAGGCGATCAATCTGACCAACGCCACCCAGCGTCAGTTTGGCCGCACCGAAGCGGCGACCTTGAACGTGACGCAGAACGGTCCGCGTTACATGGTCGGCGCGCGCTATAAGTTCTGATGCCTGATGTGTAAGTAGTCCGGCAGGCCGTCGCCGTTGCGACGGCCTGTTTTCATGAGAGAGTCCATGTCACCGAATCCTTCCGCGATCACGGAGATCGACTGCGAGCGCAGCCTGCGTTTGCGCGGCGACGGCAGCCAGCCGCTGCCCGACGAGATCCTGACTTCGACCGTGCCGCTGGTGTTGCGCGGGCTGGTGGCCGACTGGCCGCTGGTGCGCGCCGCGCGCGCGTCGGCGCACGAGGCCGAGGCCTACCTGCGCCGCTTCCACCGCGACGCCACCGTGCTGGCCACCCACGCCGTGCCCGAGGCAGGCGGGCGCATCTTCTACAACGACGATCTGAGCGGCTTCAACTTCAGCGCGCAGATGGTCCGCTTCGACCAGGTGCTGGAGGCGCTGCGGGCGCATCTGGACGACGCCGCGCCGCCGACCTTTTACGTCGGTTCGACCACGGTCGACACCTGCCTGCCGGGCTTGCGCGCCGAGAACGACCTGAACTTCGGCGGCCGCGAGCCGCTGGCCAGCATCTGGATCGGCAACCGCACCCGCATTCCGGCGCATTACGACGTGCCGGACAACCTGGCCTGTGTCGCGGCCGGGCGGCGCCGCTTCACGCTGTTCCCGCCCGAGCAGCTGAAGAATCTGTACGTCGGTCCGCTGGACTTCACGCCGGCCGGGCAATCGGTCAGCCTGGTCGACCTGGAGCGGCCGGACCTGGAGCGTTTTCCGCTGTTTGCCGAGGCGCTGCGGCACGCGCAGTCGGCCGAGCTGGGGCCGGGCGACGCACTGTTCATCCCCAGCATGTGGTGGCACCACGTCGAGGGGCTGGAACCGTTCAACATCCTGATCAATTATTGGTGGCGCCAGTCGCCGGCGTGGATGGACACGCCGTTCAACACGCTGATGCTGGCGCTGATGACGCTGCGCGATTTGCCGCCGGCGCAGCGCGCGGCGTGGAAGGAGATCTTCCGCCACTACGTGTTCGACAGCGACGGCGGCGAGGCGGCGCATATCCCGCCGGCCGCGCGCAGCGTGCTGGCGCCGCTGGACGACACCGGCGCGCGCATGCTGCGGGCGCAGATCCTCAAGCGCTTGAACCGTTAGCTTATTAGTCTCTGCAGTCCGAGAGGGGGAGGGGCGGGTCGTGCCGCCCCGACACGTTCAGCAGGCCGTGCCTTCCCGGCGGCCTGCTTTTTTTTCGTCATCCCGGCTCTAGTTGACGCATGTTCGCGACCATCGACAATAGCGTCGTCCGGCGTGAGGGTTTATGCTAGATTGGCTGCTAATGGGGGGGATATGAATACACAGACGATAGAACCGGCCGCGCTTGCCAGATTGGCTGACGCGGGAGGTAATTTCAACGTGTCGGTGCTGCCGGAGGGCGGCGGCTGGATCGTATGCGTGCATGACGAGGCAGGTGACCGCGCTTTGCTCGATCTGGACCGTAAGGCGACCGCTGTATTTGACGCACTGCAGGCCGTCGAGCAACATTTGCGGACATTGGGGGTCCTTCGTTTTGAAGTCGATGGCGGCCGGCGGTCGCACGGAGATCCCACATACGAAGAATGGCTGAAAGCTGAAGTGCAGGCGGCACTAGACGATCCGTCGCCGCTTGTTGCACATGATGAGGCAGTGCGGCAGATCCGGGCGGCGATCAGGGCAAAATAGGAGCCATCCCATGCGCCGAATTGCATGGAGTCGGCAAGCAATCAGGGATATGGCCAGTATCGGCCGGCATATCGCGGCCGACAGTCCGGCGAACGCCGGCAAGCTGCTGGATCAGATCTTGGCCAAGATTATCCCGTTGGCGACCTACCCGAAGATCGGCAGGATCGGCGGCAAACCGGGGACGAGGGAGCTGGTGGTCCACACGCACTACCTCGTTATCTATCGCGTCCTGCCGGACAGCATAACTATTTTGCGCATCAAACATGTGGCGCGAAAATGGCCGGTATGACAGATTTATCTGGTTACCGCGGATGGCCGCGTTGCCGCGCTGCGGCGCCAACCAGCAGCAGGCCTGCCAGCAGCATGCCGTAGGTGGCCGGCTCCGGCACCGCCGCGATGGTGACGTCGGTGTAGGCCAGGAAGTTCATGCTCACGTCCAGGGCGGCGTCGCCGGGGTTGGCGAAGGCTAACGTGAAGTATTCGCTGTTGAGGGCGAAGCGTGTGGCTTCGCCCCAGATCAGCGCGCTCTCGCGCGACAGCGTGCTGCTGGTGACCGCGTCGCGGTCGGCGATGTCGATCGAGGCCCAACTGAAGACCCGATAACCGGCGCCGTCGCCGAGGCTGCGGGTGGCCTGGGTCCATACGTTGCCGGACACGGTCAGCAGCGTGTGCGGCGCCAGCGTCAGCCACAGCCGTTGTTCGCTTTCGGCGCTGCTCATCATGTTCAACCCCAGCCTGGCGTCGGCCGTGGCTTGCGCCGAGACGTCGCCGACGCCGCCGCTGGTGGTGGCGTCGGCGCTGGCCGCGTCGAGCGCGAGCCGCGCCCGCCCGGCCGCGAAGGGGGCCGGCTGAACGATGACGGGATTGAAATCGTCGCCGGTGGCGCTGTTATAGGTGTACACCATCAGGCGGCTGTCGGCGCTGGCGATGCTGAAGCCGGCACCGCCGTCCTGCGGCGTCAGGTCGATCACGCCGAGGGCGACATTGCCGATGCTGGTCGCGCCGTCGGCGCCGGCCCGCGCCGCGCCGGTGGCGACAACGGCGCAGGCGGCGAGGATCGCCAACATGGCGCGGAAGAGGGTATGCATGATGGACTCCTGTCGGCGTTTGTGGGACACCATGCTAGCGAGCGCGCCGGCCGCTTCGTTTGATCTGGCGCAGTATCCGCCTCGATTTCATCCGCATTGCCGCCCGTCCCGGGCACTGGTACAGTCATCCCCATGATGACTAAATGTAAAAGCAATGAATAAGACCATCCTCATCGTCGAGGACGAACAGGCGATCGCCGACAGCATCGCCTACGCCTTGCGCACCGATGGCTTCACGCCGCTGCACGTGACGTTGGGCGAGCAGGCGCTGGCGGCCATGCGCGCGCAACCTGCGCCGCTGCTGGTGGTGCTCGACGTCGGCCTGCCCGACATGAGCGGACTGGAGGTCTGCCGCCGCATGCGCCGCTTTTCCGACGCGCCGATCATGTTCCTGACCGCGCGCAGCGACGAGATCGACCGCATCGTCGGGCTGGAGATCGGCGCCGACGATTACGTGACCAAGCCTTTTTCGCCGCGCGAACTGGTGGCGCGCATCCGCGTGATCCTGCGCCGCATGTCCCCGCCCGGCGCCGCGTCCGCCCCGGCCGTCCCGGCGTCCGCGTTCGAACCGCGCCCGCTGGAGGCGCGCATCCTGTTCCGCGGCCAGCCGCTCGACCTGACGCGCTATGAATACCTGCTGCTCAAGGCCCTGCTGGAACACCCGTCCCATGTGCTGTCGCGGGCCCAGCTGATGGACCGCGTCTGGAGCGACGCGCCCGACACGCTGGAGCGCACCGTCGATGCCCATGTCAAGTCGCTGCGCGCCAAGTTGCGCTTGATCGACGCCGACGCCGACTTCATCCTCACCCATCGCGGCATGGGCTACAGCCTCGCGCCATGAAGATCGGCCTGCGCATCCTGCTCGGCTATTTCCTGATCGTCGGGCTGGCGGCGTGGTTCCTGTTGAATGTGTTCGTTGCCGAGGTCAAGCCCGGCGTCCGCTCCACATTGGAGGATACGCTGGTCGACACCGCCGAGCTGCTGGCCGGCGTGGTGGCCGACCGCGTGCGGGGCGGCGCGCTGGAGCCGTCGCCCAAGCTGGACCTGATGCAGGACTACGCGCGCCGCGACATCGAGGTCGACATCGGCGGCGTGATCAAGCGTCGGCTCGATTACCGCATCTATATCACCGACGCGCGCGGCATCGTGGTCTACGATTCCTCCGGCAAGGACGCCGGCAAGGATTACTCGCGCTGGAACGACGTTTACCTGACGCTGCAGGGCAAGTATGGCGCGCGCAGCACCCGCACGGTGGCGGGCGTCGACCGCAGCACGGTGCTGTATGTCGCCGCGCCGATCCGCGACGGCGAACGCATCATCGGCGTGCTGACGGTGGCCAAGCCGCTGTCCAGCGTGCAGGTGTTCGTCGATCGCAGCCAGCGCAAGATCATGCAGCGCGGCACGGTGCTGCTGATCGTCTCCTTGCTGATCGGCCTGGCGTTCGCGTGGTGGCTGGCGCGCGCGCTGGGTCAACTGATGCGCTATGTGTCCGACGTCGAGGCCGGCCGCAAGGCGGTGTTGCCGTCGCTGGGCGACAACGAGATCGGCAAGCTGGGCCGCGCGCTGCATGCGATGCGCACGCGGCTCGAAGGCAAGGAATACGCCGAGCAGCTGATGCATACGCTGGCGCACGAGTTGAAAAGTCCGATCGCGGCGATCCAGGGCTCGGCCGAACTATTGTCCGAAGAGCTGCCGCCGGCCGAATTCCGTCACTTCCTCGATAACATACTGAGCCAGAACGCGCGCCAGAAGCAGCTGATCGACAAGCTGCTGGCGCTGGTGCGCGTCGAGCAGCAGCAGGGGCTGGACGGCGCCGAGGCCGTCGACATCGGCGCGCTGCTGCGGCAGGTCGCGGCCGATGCCGCCGGCCGGCTGCAACAGCGCGGACTGCGCCTGGGCATGACGCTGCCGCCGGTGGCGCCGCTGGTGCGGGGCGACGCGCTGCTGTTGCGCCAGGCCATCGGCAATCTGCTGGACAACGCCATCGACTTCGCCCCGCACGGCGGCGAGATCGGCGCCGCCGTGTCGGCAAGCGGCGACGCGGTCCGCATCGTCATCACCGACGCCGGCCCCGGCATCCCGCATTACGCCGCCGGGCGGCTGTTCGAGCGCTTCTACTCGCTGCCGCGCCCCGACGGCGGCAAGAGCACCGGCCTGGGCCTGCCGTTCGTGCGCGAGGTGGCGGCGCTGCACGGCGGCGCGATCGACGTCGCCAATGGCGAGCGGGGCGGCTGCCGCGCGGAGTTGACCTTGCCTTTGCCGCTGACGCTCTAGACTTCACGCACAACGCATCATCAGCGCACACGGCGTTTCTACACTGGTTGAACTTTCTGCACTTCAACCGAGGAAACCGCTATGCAAAAGAAACTGCTGTATAAAATCCTGGCGATCGCGGCGCTGACGCTGTTGCTCGGCATCGCGCTGGCGCTGATCCAGTCCACCATCGACGAGCGGCTGCGCTTTCGCGACCAGGCGGTGCAAAGCGTGGCCAACGATTCCGTGCGCGAGCAGGTGGTGGTCGGCCCGGTGCTGGTGATACCCTACAGCGAGGCGATCGAGGCCAGGGACGACGCCGAGGCCAAGGGCAAGAGCGGCGCACGCACGGTGAAGCGCCGCAAACTGGTGTACCCGAATACGCTGCAGGTCAATGGCGCCATCACCACCGACCGTCGCTATCGCGGCATCCATCAGGTCCTTATCTATAGTGGGCGGCACAACTTCGCCGGCGACTTCACGCTGCCGCAGCTGGCCGATCTGCCGCGCGAGAGCGCGACCTCGCGCCTGACCCTCGGTCTGCCGTATGTGGCGCTGGCCGTATCGGACGTGCGCGGCATCCGCGATATCCCGCGCCTGAACTGGGGCGGACGCGAACTCGAGTTCCAGCAAGGCGCCGCGCTGCCCGGCTATGCCAGCGGCATGCACGCGCCGTTGGAGCAGGCCGACTTGAAGGAGGGCGCCAAGGTGGCGTTCAGCTTCGCGCTGGGGCTGGCGGGCATCGAGAACCAGCATTTCGTGCCGGTCGCCCGGAACAATCGCTATGTCATCCAGTCCAACTGGCCGCATCCGCAATTCGCCGGCGACTTCCTGCCCGAGAGCCGCAGCGTCGGCGATGCCGGTTTCAACGCCGAGTGGCGGATCTCGTCCATGGCCAGCCGCGCGCAGCAACAGCTGGACGCGCTGGCGGCCGGCGAGCGCGTCAAGAGCGTGGACAGCTTCCACATCGGCTTCATCGAACCGGTCAACATCTACTCGCAGGCCAGCCGCGCCACCAAATACGGGCTGCTGTTCGTGGCGCTGACCTTCGCCGCCTTCTTCGTGTTCGAGGTGGTCAAGCGGCTGGCGATCCACCCGATCCAGTACCTGCTGGTAGGCTTGGCGCTGGCGTTGTTCTTTCTGCTGCTGGTGGGCCTGTCCGAACACATTCCCTTCGTGGCGGCGTATGGCATCGCGGCGAGCGCCTGCATCGCGCTGATCGCCTACTACCTGGGGCACGCCTTGCACAGCCGCTGGCGCGGGCTGGGCTTCGGCGTCGGCCTGGTGCTGCTGTATTCGGCGCTGTACGGCTTGCTGATCTCGGAAAACAACGCCCTGGTGCTGGGCAGCCTGCTGCTGTTCGCCGTGCTGGCCGCGTTGATGGTCGCCACCCGCCAGGTGGACTGGTATGAAATCGGCAATAGTGAGCAGGCGGAAACGTCCGCCGGCCCGCAACCGTGAGCGGCGCCGCAAGCCGCATGGGGCCAGCGTTTGCGCCCCGGGCGGCGGGCGGCGAAATAATGCAGCGAAAACCCGACATACCTCGTACTAAGTTGTTGCGTCAAGGGTCTTTTCACGCTACACTAGCCGGCTTCGGTATGGATTCGCCCTTTTTATGGTCCGTACTAATTTTAGTAGTTCAACATATCCCCGCCCAATCGTAGGTGGGAATTGGAGAAAAAATGAGCCTTGGCCTTCTCGGTCGCAAGGTTGGTATGATGCGCATCTTCACGGATGAAGGGGACTCGATCCCTGTCACCGTGCTGGACGTATCGAACAACCGTGTTGCGCAAATCAAAACTCCTGAAACTGATGGTTACTCCGCAGTTCAGGTCGCATTCGGTCAACGTCGCGCTTCCCGCGTAACGAAGGCTGTTGCTGGTCACCACGCTAAAGCTGGTGTCGAAGCCGGTACTCTGTTGAAAGAGTTCCGCGTTGACGCCACCAAAGCAGCCGAACTGAAAGCTGGCGATGTTGTTGCCGCTTCCCTGTTCGAAGTCGGTCAAAAGATCGACGTGCAAGGCGTCACCATTGGTAAAGGCTATGCCGGTACCATCAAGCGTCACCACTTTGCTTCGGGTCGCGCGACCCACGGTAACTCCCGTTCGCACAACGTTCCAGGTTCCATCGGTATGGCGCAAGATCCAGGCCGCGTGTTCCCTGGTAAGCGCATGACCGGTCACCTCGGTGACGTCACCCGCACCGTGCAGAACCTCGAAATCGCTCGTATCGACGCCGACCGTCAGCTGCTGCTGGTCAAAGGTGCGATCCCTGGCGCCAAAAACGGCCAGGTTGTGGTTTCGCCTGCTGTCAAAGTTAAAGCAAAGAAGGGAGCTTAAACGATGGAACTCAAGCTCTTGAACGCTCAAGGTCAAGCCGCCTCTAACGTCGCCGCCGCAGATACCATCTTCGGTCGTGATTACAACGAAGCCCTGATCCACCAAGTCGTCGTTGCTTACCAAGCCAATGCTCGCAGCGGCAACCGTAAACAAAAAGACCGTGAAGAAGTCCACCACACGACCAAGAAGCCATGGCGCCAAAAAGGCACCGGCCGCGCTCGTGCTGGTATGTCGTCGTCGCCACTGTGGCGCGGCGGTGGTCGCATCTTCCCGAACTCGCCTGACGAGAACTTCACCCACAAAGTGAACAAAAAGATGTATCGCGCAGGTATCTGCTCGATCCTGTCCCAGTTGGCCCGCGAAGACCGTCTGACGATCATCGAAGATCTGACCATCGAAGCGCCAAAGACCAAGCTGCTGTCGCAAAAGCTGACCGGCATGGGCTTTGACTCGGTTCTGATCATCACCGACGTCGCCAACGAAAACCTGGAACTGGCATCGCGCAACCTGCCTAACGTTCTGGTTGTTGAACCACGTCACGCAGATCCAATGTCCCTGGTGTTCTACAAGAAGATCCTGGTCACCAAAGCTGCACTGGCTAAGATTGAGGAGATGCTGGCATGAGCGCATTGAAATTTAGCGAAGAGCGCCTGATGAAGGTGCTGCTGGCTCCGGTCATTTCCGAAAAGGCCACCATGGTCGCGGAAAAGAACGAACAGATCGTGTTCCGTGTAACCACCGACGCGACCAAGCCGGAAATCAAAGCCGCTGTTGAACTGCTGTTCAAAGTGGAAGTGGAATCGGTGCAGACCGTCAACCGCGAAGGTAAGCAGAAGCGTTCCGGTGCCCACACCGGCCGCCGCAATCATACCAAGCGTGCTTTCGTGTGCCTGAAACCTGGCCAGGAAATCAATTTCTCCGAGGAGGCTAAATAATGGCACTCGTTAAGATGAAGCCAACCTCCCCAGGCCGTCGCGGCATGGTGAAAGTTGTGAACCCGGACCTGTACAAAGGTCGTCCGTTCGCAGCCCTGGTTGAGAAAAAATCGAAAACTGCTGGTCGTAACAACAACGGCCACATCACCACCCGTCACATCGGTGGCGGTCACAAGCAGCACTATCGCCTGATCGACTTCAAGCGTCAGAAGGATGGCATTCCAGCGAAAGTGGAACGTATCGAATACGATCCGAACCGCACCGCGAATATCGCCCTGCTGTGCTACGCCGACGGCGAACGCCAGTACATCATCGCCACCAAGGGCATGTCCGTTGGCGACGCCGTGATGAATGGCTCGGAAGCGCCGATCAAGTCGGGCAACTGCCTGCCGATCCGCAACATCCCGGTCGGTACCGTCATGCACTGCGTTGAAATGCTGCCAGGTAAGGGTGCGCAAATCGCCCGTTCCGCCGGCGCCGGCGTGGTTCTGATGGCCCGTGACGGCACCTACGCTCAGGTTCGCCTGCGTTCGGGTGAAGTGCGTCGCGTGCACATCGAGTGCCGTGCAACCGTGGGTGAAGTCGGCAATGCCGAACACAGCCTGCGTAAAATCGGTAAAGCTGGTGCGATGCGCTGGCGCGGTGTTCGTCCTACCGTTCGCGGTGTGGTCATGAACCCGGTCGATCACCCGCACGGTGGTGGTGAAGGTAAAACCGCAGCTGGTCGTCATCCAGTGTCGCCTTGGGGCCAACAGACGAAGGGTAAGAAGACCCGCAGCAACAAGCGTACTTCTTCCATGATCGTCTCGCGCCGCGGCAAGAAATAAGGGGTAGCACATGACTCGTTCATTGAAAAAAGGGCCGTTCTGTGACGCCCACCTGGTGAAAAAAGTCGAAGCCGCGCAAGCCGCCAAAGACAAAAAGCCAATCAAAACCTGGTCCCGTCGTTCGACCATCATGCCTGACTTCATCGGCCTGACGATCGCCGTCCACAATGGCAAGCTGCACGTGCCGGTGTACGTCTCCGAGAACATGGTTGGTCACAAGCTCGGTGAATTCGCGCTGACCCGCACGTTCAAGGGCCATGCCGCTGACAAGAAGGCGAAGAAATAATGGAAACCAAAGCTATCCTCAAGGGTGTGCGTTTGTCGGATCAAAAAGGTCGCCTGGTGGCTGACCAGATCCGCGGCAAGAAAGTTGACGCTGCACTCAACATTCTGCAGTTCAGCCCGAAAAAGGGCGCGACCATCATCAAGAAAGTGCTGGAGTCGGCTATCGCCAACGCCGAGCACAATGATGGCGCCGACATCGACGAGCTGTTCGTCAAAGTCATCTATGTTGAAAAGGGTCCGATCCTGAAGCGCTTCACCGCACGCGCTAAGGGCCGGGGCGATCGTATTTCGAAACAATCGTGTCACATTTACGTGACCGTCGGCAACTAAGGAGACTGAGATGGGTCAAAAAATTCATCCAACCGGCTTCCGCCTGTCGGTTACCCGTAACTGGGCATCGCGTTGGTACGCAGGCAACAGCAACTTCGCTGCCATGCTCAACGAAGATTTGAAAGCACGCGCTTACCTGAAGACCAAGCTGAAGAACGCTTCGGTCGGCCGCATCGTCATCGAGCGTCCTGCCAAGAACGCGCGCTTCACGATCTACAGCTCGCGTCCAGGCGTGGTCATTGGTAAAAAAGGCGAAGACATCGAAGTACTGAAGTCGGCGCTGACCAAGATCATGGGCGTTCCTGTCCACGTGAACATCGAAGAAATCCGCAAGCCGGAAATCGACTCGCAGCTGATCGCCGATTCGATCGCCCAGCAGCTGGAAAAGCGCATCATGTTCCGCCGCGCGATGAAGCGTGCGATGCAAAACGCCATGCGTCTGGGTGCCCTGGGCATCAAGATCATGTCGTCGGGTCGTCTGAACGGTATCGAAATCGCTCGTAAAGAGTGGTATCGCGAAGGCCGTGTGCCACTGCACACCCTGCGCGCCGACATCGACTACGGCACCAGCGAAGCTTCGACCACCTACGGCATCATCGGTGTCAAGGTCTGGGTATACAAGGGTGACCGCGCGCCGAACGGCGACGCACCAGTCATCGATACCCCGCCGGACGAGAAGAAGCCACGTGGCCCACGTCGTGACGACGGCAAACCAGCTGGCCGCCCGCGTCCAGCCGGCGCCGGCGCCGGTGCTAAACCAGCCGCCCCTGGCGCAGCGCGTGTTCGCGCCGCCGTCAAGCCGGCCGAGAAAGCAGGAGAATAATCATGCTGCAACCAGCACGCAGGAAGTATCGTAAAGAGCAGAAAGGCCGCAACACCGGCATTTCGCATGGCACCGGCACTTCGGTGTCGTTCGGTGAATTCGGTCTGAAAGCCGTCGCCCGTGGTCGTATCACGGCACGCCAGATCGAAGCCGCTCGTCGCGCCATGACCCGTCACATCAAACGTGGCGGCCGTATCTGGATCCGCATCTTCCCGGACAAACCGATTTCGAACAAGCCTGCCGAAGTTCGTATGGGTAACGGTAAGGGTAATCCGGAATACTACGTCGCTGAAATCCGTCCGGGCAAAGTCCTGTACGAAATGGACGGCGTGGATGAAGTACTGGCGCGCGAAGCATTCCGCCTGGCCGCTGCCAAACTGCCGCTGGCGACCACCTTCGTGGTCCGTCAAGTCGGCCAATAACAGGAGTGAAATATGAAAGCATCTGAACTCCGCGGCAAAGACCAGGTAGCTCTGCAAAAAGAGCTGAATGACCTGTTGAAGGCACAGTTCGGCCTGCGTATGCAAACCGCTACGCAGCAGCTGAGCAACACTTCGCAGCTCAAGAAGGTACGTCGCGATATCGCACGTGTAAAGACGGTAATGAACACCAAGGAAGCCAAATGACCGAAACAGTGAACAAGCCGCTCAAGCGCACGCTGATCGGTAAAGTGGTGTCCGACAAGATGGACAAAACCGTTACCGTTCTGATCGAGCGTCACGTCAAGCATCCTTTGTACGGCAAGATCATCGTGCGTTCGAACAAGTATCACGCGCACGACGAGACCAACCAGGTGAAAGCCGGTGACACGGTGGAAATCGTGGAAGGTCGTCCGATCTCCAAAACGAAGGCATGGACCGTGACGCGTGTGGTGCAAGCCGCACAAATCGTTTAATTGAAGTTCGTCGCCCCCGGGTCTTCGGGCCCGGGGGCGATTTTCAATTAGTTCTTGCAAGCCCGCAAATAGTATGTAATACTTGCGGGCTTCGTTCATGTAACGCCGCAAAGTGTCTGGCCACAGACGCTGAACCGCGCGGTCAGTAGCAAGACGAAGGTCAAGCACCCAAACAGTGGGCTCTTCATGAGCGCTCTGGCGGGACCAAGACTGACCGCAGGTCCGCATTGTGTGGATTCTTCGGCTTAAGTTGGGAAAGAGAATACTATGATTCAAACTGAAAGCCGGCTCGAAGTGGCCGACAATACCGGTGCCAAAGAAGTTATGTGCATCAAGGTATTGGGCGGCTCCAAGCGCCGTTATGCTGGCATCGGCGACGTGATCAAGGTAACCATCAAGGTTGCCGCGCCACGTGGCCGTGTCAAAAAAGGTGAAATTTATAACGCCGTGGTTGTGCGCACCGCTAAAGGTGTTCGCCGCCAAGACGGTTCCCTGGTGAAGTTCGACGGCAACGCCGCCGTTCTGTTGAACGCCAAGCTGGAACCGATCGGTACCCGTATTTTTGGACCAGTGACGCGCGAGTTGCGTACTGAAAAGTTCATGAAGATCGTGTCCCTGGCACCGGAAGTCCTGTAAGGAGTCGTAATGGATAAGATTCGTAAAAACGACGAAGTCATCGTTCTGACCGGGAAAGACAAGGGCAAGCGTGGCGTCGTTTCGCGTCGTGTAGATGCGGAGCACGTGGTTGTTGAGGGTGTGAACGTCGCCAAAAAAGCGACCAAGCCTAACCCAATGACTGGCGTACAAGGTGGTATCGTCGACAAGACTATGCCGATTCACGTGTCCAACGTTGCATTGTTCAATGCAGCGTCTGGCAAGGCAGACCGCGTAGGTTTCAAAGATGTCGACGGCAAAAAAGTCCGCGTCTTTAAATCGTCCGGCGAAGTAGTGAAGGCTTAAGAAATCATGGCACGTCTCCAAGAATTCTATAAAGAAAAAGTCGTCGCCGACCTGACCGCGAAATTCGGTTACAAGTCGGTGATGGAAGTACCACGCCTGACCAAGATCACCCTGAACATGGGTGTTGGTGAGGCAATCGCGGACAAGAAAGTCCTCGAACACGCCGTCGGCGACCTGACCAAGATCGCTGGCCAAAAGCCAGTGACCACCAAGTCGCGCAAAGCAATCGCGGGTTTCAAAATCCGTGAAGGCTACCCGATCGGTACCATGGTCACCCTGCGTGGCGCTCGCATGTACGAGTTCCTGGATCGCTTCATCACCGTGGCTCTGCCGCGCGTGCGCGATTTCCGTGGTGTCAATGGTCGCTCGTTCGATGGCCGCGGCAACTACAACATCGGTGTCAAAGAGCAGATCATCTTCCCGGAAATCGAGTACGACAAGATCGATGCGCTGCGTGGTATGAACATTTCGATCACCACCACCGCCAAGAACGACGACGAAGCGAAAGCTCTGCTCGCCGCCTTTAAATTCCCGTTCAGGAACTAAGAAGATCATGGCAAAACTCGCACTGATTAACCGTGAGCAGAAACGCGTGGACCTGGCGAACAAATTCGCCGCCAAGCGCGCTTCGCTGAAGGCCATCATCGACGACCAGTCGAAGTCGGAAGAAGAACGTTACGAAGCGCGCTTGAAACTGCAAGCGCTGCCACGTAACTCGGCGCCGACTCGCCAGCGTAACCGCTGCGCCGTCACCGGTCGTCCACGCGGCACCTTCCGTAAATTCGGTCTGGGCCGTATCAAGCTCCGTGAATTCGCCATGCGTGGTGAGATCCCGGGTATGACTAAAGCAAGCTGGTAATAGGAGAATATGCAATGAGTATGAGCGATCCTATCGCCGATATGCTGACCCGCATTCGTAACGCCCAGGGCGTGCAAAAAACGACCGTGGCCATGCCATCGTCGAAAGTCAAAATTGCGATTGCCAACGTCCTCAAGGACGAGGGTTACATTGAAGATTTCGCTGTGGCCGAAGCTGGTGGCAAAGCGGAACTGAAAATCGGTTTGAAGTATTATGTTGGCCGTCCCGTCATTGAGCGCCTTGAGCGCGTGTCCCGTCCGGGCCTGCGCGTGTACAAGGGCAAAGACGAGATCCCTACTGTGATGAATGGCTTGGGTGTGGCGATCGTGTCGACTCCGCAAGGCGTCATGACTGACCGCAAAGCACGCGCTACCGGTGTCGGCGGCGAAGTTATTTGCTACGTCGCATAAGGAGTTAGACATGTCTCGTGTAGCTAAAATGCCAATCGCTGTGCCAGCTGGCGCTGATGTCGCCATCTCCGCACAAGCGATCACTGTCAAGGGCCCGCTGGGCGTCTTGACCCAGGTCCTCAACGGCCAGGTCAAAGTGGAAAACAAAGAAGGAACCCTGAATTTCGAACCGGTCGGCGACAGCCGCGAAGCGAACGCCATGTCCGGCACGCTGCGCGCCCTGGTCAACAACATGGTCACCGGCGTCACCAAGGGTTTCGAGAAAAAGCTGAACCTGGTCGGTGTGGGTTACAAGGCGCAAGCGCAAGGCGACAAGCTGAATCTGTCGCTGGGCTTCTCGCACCCTGTCGTGCACTCGATGCCAGCCGGCGTCACCTGCGCCACCGCGACGCCGACCGAGATCATCATCAAAGGGATCGACCGTCAGCAAGTGGGCCAAGTGGCTGCTGAAGTTCGCGCTTACCGCTCCCCAGAGCCTTACAAAGGCAAGGGTGTTCGCTATGCGGACGAAGTGGTTAAGATCAAAGAAACCAAGAAGAAGTAACTAGGGGCTGACGATGGACAAGAAAGAATCACGTCTGCGCCGCGGACGCCAAACCCGGATCAAGATCGCGCAACAGAAAGTGAACCGCCTGTCGGTACACCGCACTAACCTGCATATCTACGCGAACCTGATCTCGCCGGATGCCAAAGTACTGGTATCGGCCTCCACGGCAGAAGTCGAAGTGCGCAACGAACTGGCTGGCAAATCGGGCAAGGGCGGCAACGCCGCAGCTGCCGCGATCGTCGGCAAGCGCGTCGCAGAGAAAGCACTGAAAGCAGGGATTACCGAAGTCGCGTTCGACCGCTCCGGTTTCCGTTACCACGGCCGTGTGAAGGCGCTGGCAGAAGCCGCGCGCGAAGCCGGTCTGAAGTTCTAAGGAACGATCATGGCAAAAATGCAAGCAAAAATGGCAAGCGACAAGCCGGATGACGGCATGCGCGAAAAAATGATCGCGATCAACCGCGTGACCAAAGTGGTCAAGGGTGGTCGTATCATGGGTTTCGCCGCGCTGACCGTGGTTGGTGACGGCGATGGCCGCATCGGCATGGGCAAGGGCAAGTCGAAGGAAGTCCCGGTGGGTGTGCAGAAGGCAATGGAAGAAGCCCGTCGCAACCTGATCAAGGTCAACCTGAAGAACGGCACCCTGCAGCACACCGTGACCGGTCGTCACGGCGCATCGAAAGTAATGATGTCGCCGGCGAAACCTGGTACCGGCGTCATCGCCGGCGGCGCAATGCGCGCGATCTTCGAAGTAATGGGCGTGACCGACGTGGTGGCGAAATCCACCGGTTCGAGCAACCCGTACAACCTGGTGCGCGCCACGCTGGATGGTCTGGCAAAAATGAGTACTCCTGCTGAAATTGCTGCGAAACGCGGCAAGTCGGTAGAAGAGATCCTGGGCTAAGAGGACATCATGACAACGAAAACCGTCAAAGTACAATTGGTCAAGGGCTTGATCAGCACGCGTGAAGATCACCGTGCCACCGTCCGCGGTCTGGGCCTGCGTCGCGTCAACTCGGTCGCCGAGTTGGAAGACACCCCATCCGTGCGCGGCATGATCAACAAAGTCTCGTACCTCGTTAAAGTAGTTGCGTAAGCCCCCGGGCTTACACACGGAGAAATCATGGAACTGAATACCATTCAACCAGCCGATGGCGCCAAGCATTACAAGCGTCGCGTCGGCCGCGGTATCGGCTCCGGTCTGGGTAAAACCTCGGGCCGTGGTCACAAGGGTCAAAAATCGCGTTCGGGCGGCTTCCACAAAGTCGGCTTCGAAGGCGGTCAGATGCCTCTGCAACGCCGTCTGCCTAAGCGCGGTTTCAAGTCGCTCAACGCCACCTTCAAAGCTGAAGTGCGCCTGTCCGACCTGAACAAGCTGGCCGTCGGCGACGTCGACATCCTGGTGCTGAAGCAAGCTGGCGTGCTGAGCGTGCTGGCCCGCGACGTGCGCGTCATTCTGTCCGGCGAGATCACCAAGGCGGTGAACCTCAAAGGCCTGAAAGTGACCGCTGGCGCGAAAGCCGCCATCGAAGCAGCCGGCGGCTCGGTAGCCTGAGTTGACCGCTAACAGCTTGATCGGAGCGAAAATTGGCGACTAACCCACAATTGGCTAAAAGCGCGGCGGCCGGATTCCCTTGGGGCCGGCTTTGGTTCCTGCTTGGCGCATTGGTGGTTTATCGTATCGGCGCTCACATCCCGGTTCCCGGGATCGATCCGGTACAATTGGCCGCGCTGTTCAAGTCGCAAGAGGGTGGCATCCTGGGCATGTTGAACATGTTCAGCGGTGGCGCGCTCGCGCGCTTCACAGTCTTTGCGCTGGGTATCACGCCTTACATCTCGGCCTCGATCATCATGCAGCTGGTGTCGATCGTCTCGCCGCAGATGGAAGCGCTCAAGAAAGAAGGCGAAGCAGGCCGTCGCAAGATCACCCAGTACACCCGGTATTTCACGGTGGTGCTGGCGACGTTCCAGGCGCTGGGCATTGCAGTCGCACTGGAATCGCAACAAGGTCTGGTGCTGGATCCAGGCTATGCATTCCGCTTCGTGACGGTCGTGACGCTGTTGACCGGCACCATGTTCGTGATGTGGTTGGGCGAGCAGATTACCGAGCGCGGCTTGGGTAACGGCATCTCGATCATCATCTTCGCGGGGATCGCCGCCGGCTTGCCGGGCGCGCTGGGAGGCTTGGCCTCGTCGGTGGGCAACGGTTCGATCGGTGCCCTGTCCGCGATCATCATCATGATCCTGGTGGTGGCGGTGACGTATCTGGTGGTGTTCGTGGAGCGTGGCCAACGCAAGATCCTGGTCAACTACGCGAAACGCCAGGTGGGCAACAAGATTTACGGTGGACAAACGTCGCACCTGCCATTGAAGCTGAACATGGCCGGCGTGATCCCACCGATTTTCGCTTCGTCGATTATCTTGTTCCCGGCAACGATCGTGGGCTGGTTTACCACGGGCGCCGATACGGCCAACCCGGTGGTCCGCTTCCTGAAAGATTTGGCAGCATCGATGGGGCCAGGCGAGCCCATCCACGCACTGTTGTACGCCATTGCGATCGTGTTTTTCTGTTTCTTCTATACAGCGCTGGTCTTCAACAGCAAGGAAACAGCGGATAACTTGAAGAAGAGCGGGGCCTTTGTGCCAGGGATTCGTCCCGGTGAGCAGACTGCCCGTTACATCGACAAGATCCTGACACGTTTGACACTGGCTGGCGCCATCTACATCACTTTGGTGTGTTTGTTGCCGGAATTCATGCAAGCCGAATGGAAGGTACCGTTTTATTTCGGCGGCACTTCTCTGTTGATTATTGTGGTTGTGACCATGGACTTCATGGCGCAGGTACAGAATTACGTGATGTCGCAGCAATATGAATCACTGCTGCGCAAAGCTAACTTCAAGGGCGGAATTCCGACGCGATAAGCGCGGTAGCATACCGAATGGCAAAAGACGACGTCATACAGATGCAGGGCGAGATTCTTGAGAATCTCCCAAATGCAACATTTCGAGTAAAGCTGGAAAACGGACACGTGGTGCTCGGCCATATTTCGGGTAAAATGCGGATGAACTATATCCGCATTCTTCCTGGCGACAAGGTGACGGTAGAGCTGACACCTTACGATCTGAGCCGTGCACGCATCGTGTTCCGGACCAAGTAACTTATCTAACGAATCAAGAAGAGAGTGCAAAATGAAAGTTAACGCCTCAGTCAAGCGGATCTGCCGCAACTGCAAGATCATCAAGCGCAAGGGCGTCGTTCGCGTAATCTGCGTCGAACCGCGTCACAAGCAGCGTCAAGGTTAATAACCGTTATTTATCGAGGAATAACGAATGGCACGTATTGCAGGGGTTAATATCCCAAATCATCAGCACACCGTTATCGGCCTGACGGCCATCTACGGTGTAGGCCGCCCACGCGCAAAGTTCATCTGCGCCGCGACGGGTATTGCGACCGATAAAAAGGTCAAGGATCTGGACGACAGCGAGCTGGAAAAGCTGCGCGATGAAGTAGCTAAATTCATCGTCGAAGGCGATCTGCGCCGCGAACTGTCCATGAACATCAAGCGTTTGATGGATCTGGGTTGCTACCGCGGCATGCGTCACCGTAAGGGCCTGCCGGTCCGCGGTCAACGCACCCGCACCAATGCACGTACCCGCAAGGGCCCGCGCAAAGCCGCTCAATCGCTCAAGAAATAATCTAGGGAAATCACATGGCTAAGCAACAAAGCAGCGCAGCAGCAGCGCGCGTCCGCAAGAAGGTCAAGAAGAACGTCGCCGAAGGTATCGCGCACGTTCACGCTTCCTTCAACAACACCATCATCACCATCACCGACCGTCAGGGCAATGCGCTGTCGTGGGCGACCTCTGGTGGTGCTGGCTTCAAGGGTTCGCGTAAATCGACCCCGTTCGCAGCGCAGGTTGCGGCTGAAGCGGCTGGTAAAGTCGCGGTTGAATGCGGCGTGAAGAACCTGGAAGTGCGTATCAAGGGCCCTGGTCCTGGTCGCGAATCCGCAGTGCGCGCACTGAACAACCTGGGCATCAAGATCACCGAGATCCAGGACGTTACCCCAGTACCGCACAACGGCTGCCGTCCTCCAAAACGTCGTCGTATCTAATAGTCGACCGGCGGCGAAGTTCGCTTCGCCTCCTTCTTCTGTCAGAAATCGCTGGAGCAGAAGACCGGAAACGGTTATACTGCCCGGCTGTTGTCGCCTGTCGGACACTGTTCGATGGGTTATTCGCATTTAAGCCACCGTCTGGCCCACCCTGAGGATCAGACTAGCGCCTAACCATGTCATTGTGGCTGGGGCGTTATCATTTAAAAAAAGGAAGCATCGTGGCACGTTATATCGGACCTAAAGCAAAACTCTCCCGTCGTGAAGGTACTGACCTGTTCCTGAAGAGCGCACGTCGCTCGCTCGACAGCAAGTGCAAACTGGACGTCAAACCAGGCCAGCACGGCGTGAAATCGGGTGCCCGCACCTCGGATTACGGCAACCAACTGCGCGAAAAGCAAAAAGTGAAACGTATGTACGGCGTGCTGGAACGTCAGTTCCGTCGCTACTTCGCTGAAGCCGACCGTCGCAAAGGCAACACCGGCGAAACCCTGCTGAAGCTGCTGGAAACCCGCCTGGACAACGTTGCATACCGCATGGGCTTCGGCTCGACCCGCGCTGAAGCGCGTCAGCTGGTCTCGCACAAGGCGTTCACCGTGAACGGCCAAGTGGTCAACATCGCTTCGTACGTGGTCAAGGTCGGCGACGTCATCGCCGTGCGCGAAAAGTCGAAGAAACAAGTGCGTATCGTTGAAGCGCTGTCGCTGGCTGAACAAGTCGGCATGCCGGCCTGGGTATCGGTCGATGCCAAGAAAATGGAAGGCACCTTCAAGTCCCTGCCAGAGCGCAACGAGATCGCCAACGACGTCAACGAATCGCTGATCGTCGAACTGTACTCGCGTTAATCTGTAGTCTAGTCGTAAAAACCCGCCCACTCGCTCGAGTGGGCGTTTTCACTAATGCCATCAGCCTTATCGGCCTAACGCGCCGAGGGTATTGAAAAGGACATTTACATGCAAAACAGTTTGTTGAAGCCCCGTATTATCGATGTAGAGGCGCTGGGCGCCGGCCACGCTAAAGTAGTGATGGAGCCGTTCGAACGCGGCTATGGCCATACATTGGGTAATGCGCTGCGCCGCGTACTGCTGTCGTCGATGGTGGGCTACGCGCCGACCGAAGTGACGATCGCGGGCGTTGTACACGAATATTCGTCGCTGGACGGCGTGCAGGAAGACGTCGTCGATCTGCTGTTGAACCTGAAGGGCGTGGTCTTCAAAGTCCACAACCGTGATTCCGTCACCCTGACCCTGAAGAAGGAAGGCGAAGGCGCCATCCTGGCATCGGACATCGATCTGCCACACGACGTGGAACTGATCAATCCGGACCACGTGATCGCCCACCTGACCGCCGGCGGCAAGCTGGACATGCAGATCAAGGTTGAAAAAGGCCGCGGCTATGTGCCGGGCAACGTTCGCCGCCTGTCCGAAGACACCAACAAGACCATCGGCCGCATCATTCTGGATGCGTCGTTCTCGCCGGTGCGCCGCGTTTCCTACTTCGTCGAGTCCGCTCGCGTGGAACAGCGTACCGACCTGGACAAGCTGATCATCAACATCGAGACCAACGGCGTGATTTCGCCGGAAGAAGCGATCCGTCAATCGGCCCGCGTGCTGGTCGACCAGTTGAATGTGTTCGCCGCCCTGGAAGGCACCGAAGCCGCCGCCGAAGCGCCATCGCGCGCGCCGCTGGTCGATCCTATCCTGCTGCGTCCAGTCGACGACCTGGAGTTGACCGTGCGTTCGGCCAACTGCCTGAAAGCGGAAAACATCTACTACATCGGCGACCTGATCCAGCGTTCGGAAAACGAACTGCTGAAGACGCCGAACCTGGGCCGCAAGTCGCTGAACGAAATCAAGGAAGTGCTGGCGTCCCGTGGTCTGACCCTGGGCATGAAGCTGGAAAACTGGCCGCCTGCTGGGCTGGAAAAATAACAAATTGGTGACAGCACCGGACATCGCGCAGCGATGTTCGGTCCTGTTACCAACTGATTAAGCATTTTGCAGCACCCGCCCGGCACATGTTGTGCCGGGCGTATATCCCTAGAACCGGTCCGCGCTCGTTGTGAGCGATCGAAGAACTCGGATTTAAACACCTGAAAGGAAGTACCATGCGTCACCGTCACGGCCTCCGTAAACTGAATCGTACCTCGTCCCACCGTCTGGCAATGCTGCGCAACATGACCGTTTCCCTGCTGCGTCATGAAGCCATCAAAACCACGCTGCCGAAGGCAAAAGAACTGCGCCGCGTTGTCGAGCCTATCCTGACCCTGGGCAAGACCGACACCCTGGCCAACAAGCGTCTGGCATTCTCCCGTCTGCGCGATCGTGAAATGGTTCTGAAGCTGTTCGCAGAACTGGGCCCACGTTACGCAAACCGCAACGGCGGCTACCTGCGCATCCTGAAAATGGGTTTCCGTGTTGGCGACAACGCTCCAATGGCTTACGTTGAGCTGATGGACCGTCCAGAAGTCACCGACATCGACGCAGCGCCAACCGCAGAAGAGTAATCTTCGCGGTTCAGCTAGTCCTTGAAGAAAGCCAGGCTCTGCCTGGCTTTTTTTATGCTTACTTCAAACGCCGCTCGCCGACCGCCTTGAATTCCGAGCCGGCGTTCCAGGTCGGCGTCACGCCTTGCGCGATCTCCAGGCCCACCTGGAACAGCAACTGAATGTCCTGCACCCCGCCGCTGAAGTCCCAGTTGGCGCGGACGTTGTCGGTGGTCTGGTGGTAGTCGTGGGTGAAGTAGTTGTCCACCACTTCGCGCGCGTAGGTGTCGGGCTTGTCCAGGTAGCGGCTGCGCGCCTTGGTGTACAGCACCGGCACGCCGGCGCGGGCGAATTCCAGCTGGTCGGCGCGGTAGAAGCTGCCCAGCTCGGGACGCGAATCGTTCTCCATCGCGCGGCCCTGCGTCTTGGCATACTTCGCCAGCAGGCCGTCGATGCTGGAATGGCCCGAGGTCACGTTCTCGATCTGCGCGGTGCGGCCGAAGGCGTTGATGCCGTCGATGTTGATGTTGGCCACCGTGTTCTTCAGCGGGTACAGCGGATTGGCCGCATAGTATTTCGCGCCCAGCAGGCCGCGTTCCTCGGCCGTGGTCGCCAGGAACAGGATCGAGCGCTTCGGCGCTTTCGTCAGCGCCTTGTAGGCCTTGGCCAGCTCCAGCAGCGCGGCGACGCCGGAGGCGTTGTCCAGCGCGCCGTGGTAGATCTGCTTGCTGCGCTCGCCCGGCAGGCGCTCGTCGATGCCGAGGTGGTCCCAGTGCGCGCTGTAGATCACATACTCGTTTTTGAGCTTGGGATCGCTGCCTTCGATCTTGGCCACCACGTTGTTCGAGTTGACCACGCGCGCGGTGTTGTCGATCTTGAAGTCGGCCGTGCCCTTCAGGCTGACCGGACGGAAGTCCTTGGTGATCGCCTGTTTTTTCAGCGTATCGAAATCGTAGCCGGCCGCCGCCATCATGGCCTTGGCCTGGTCCAGCTGGATCCAGCCCGGCACCGGCGGCGCGTCCGGATCGTCGCCCTTGCGCAGCAGGCTGAAGAATTCGCCGTTGCCGCCGCTGCGCACCACTTCCCATGGGTAGGCCGCCGGCTTGGCCTCGTGAATGATGATGGCCGCCGCCGCGCCCAGCTTGGCGGCGATCTCCCATTTGTAGGTCCAGCGGCCGTAGTAGGTCATGGCCTTGCCCTTGAACATCGACGGATCCAGCTCGGCCGGGTTGTTCGGATCGGGCACGGCTGGGTCGTTGATCAGCATCAGGATGGTCTTGCCGCGCACGTCGACGCCCTTGTAGTCGTCCCAGCCGTACTCGGGCGCCTGCACGCCGTAGCCGACGAACACGATCTCCGAATTGGCGATGTGGACGCTGGTCGGTTCGCTGCTGGAATGGGCGACGTAGTCGTCGGGGAAGTTCAGCGCCACGCTTTTGCCGGCGATGGTATAGCTGAAGCTTGGCGTCGGCTTCAGGCCGCGCATCGGCACCGCTTGCACCCAGCTGCCGTTCGGATTGCCGGGCCTCAGGCCCAGTTTCATGAATTCTTGTTGCAGGTAGTCCACCGTCTTGACTTCGCCGGGCGAGCCGGGCGCGCGGCCTTCGAACTCGTCGGAAGCCAGCGTGGTGATGTGGTTCAGCATATCTTTTTCGGACACGGCCGCGAGCGCCTTGGCGGGCGCCTGCGCGAAAACGGGTACGGCGGCCAGCGCCAGAGTGGTGATCAACAGCGGACGGATTGCGGACATGGCGTAACTCCATTGCGGGAAAGCAGGAAGTTTCGCATAAAACAAGCCCTTAAGGCTTCGCTCAGGCGTGAAAAGGTAGGGCGGTGTACTATGCTCGTTGCCCCAACGACCATTCCTGCAGATCATGTTCCGTATCGCCCGTTTCCTCGCACCGCTGTTCACGCTGATCGCGCTGCTGGCCGCGCCCGCCCGCGCCGCCGATGAATTCCTTGATCCCGCCGAAGCGTTCAAGTTCACTGCCAAGATGGTCGATGGCCATACCATCGCGGTCAATTTCCAGATCGCCAACGATTACTACATGTATCGCGAGCGCTTCAAGTTCAGCGCCACCGGCGCCAGGCTCGGTGCGCCGGTCATCCCACCCGGCAAGGTGCATTACGACGAGACCTTCGCCAAAGATGTCGAGACTTACCGCAAGAGCGTGACCATCACCATACCGGTCGACGTCGACGGACCGTTCACGCTGCTGGCCAGCGGCCAGGGCTGTTCGGAAAAAGGGTTGTGCTATGCGCCGCAGGATTACAAGGCGTCGCTGACCGGTAGCGGTTCGGTGCCGCTGCCTGCCGCCGCGCCCGCGCCCGCCGCCGCCGCGCCCGCCGCCACTTCGCCCGCCCCGACCGTCGGCGAAGGCAAGCCAGCCGCCGTCAGCCCCGGCGTCAACATCTACACCGTGCCGACCCCGACCGCCACCGACACCACGCCGCCGGCGCCGGCCGTGGCTGCCGCCGTCCCGGCACCGGCCGCCGACGATTCCGGCCGTCTGGAGGCCGCCTTAAAAGGCGGCAAGCTGATGGTCATCCTGCCGCTGTTCGCGCTGCTGGGCCTGGGCCTGTCGTTCACGCCGTGCGTGCTGCCGATGCTGCCCATCCTGTCCTCGATCATCGTCGGCGAAGGCGACACCGGCAACCGCCGTCGCGGCCTGCTGCTGTCGGTCACCTATTCGCTGGGCATGGCCATCGTCTACACCGCGCTCGGCGTCGCCGCCGGCCTGGCTGGCGAAGGCCTGGCCGGCGCGCTGCAAAATCCGTGGGTGCTCGGCACCTTCGCGCTGCTGATGGCGCTGCTGTCGCTGTCGATGTTCGGCTTCTACGAGCTGCAAGTCCCGGCCGCGCTGCAAAGCAAACTGAGCACCGTCTCCAACCGCCAATCGTCGGGCAAGCTGGCCGGCGTGTTCGTGATGGGCGCGATCTCGGCGCTGATCGTCGGCCCCTGCGTGGCCGCGCCGCTGGCCGCCGCGCTGGTCTACATCAGCCAGTCGCGCGACGTGGTGGTCGGCGGCAGCGCGCTGTTCGCGATGGCGGTCGGCATGAGCGTGCCGCTGATCCTGATCGGCGTCTCGGCCGGCGCGCTGCTGCCGAAGGCCGGCATGTGGATGGATGCGGTCAAGCGCTTCTTCGGCGTGCTGATGCTGGCGGTCGGCTGGTGGCTGGTGTCGCCGGTGCTGCCGGGCGCGGTGCAGATGATGGGCTGGGCCGCGCTGTTCGTCGGCTACGGCATGTACCTGTTGATGAACTCGGGACAGTGGGTCGCCAAATCGGTCGGCGTGATCTTCGCCGTGCTGGGCGTGGCGCAACTGGTCGGCGTGGTCAGCGGCGGCCGCGATCCGCTGGCGCCGTTGGCGCACCTGGGCGGCGGCAAGGCGCACGAAGCGCCGCTGGCGTTCCAGCGCGTCAAGACCGTGGCGCAGCTCGACGCCGTGCTGGCGCAAACCGGCGGCAAGACCGCGATGCTCGACTTCTACGCCGACTGGTGCGTGTCCTGCAAGGAGATGGAGAAACTGACCTTCGTCGATCCGCAGGTGCGCGCCAGACTGGGCAACAGCGTGCTGCTGCAAGTGGACGTGACCGCCAACGACGCCGACGACAAAGCCATGCTGAAGCGCTTCGGCCTGTTCGGCCCGCCGGGCATCATCCTGTTCGACAAGCAGGGCAAGGAAATCCCCGGCGCCCGCGTGATCGGCTTCCAGGATGCGGCCAAATTCGCCGCATCCCTTGCCGCCTTAAACTAAGTTAGCCGTGACGGTGGCCGCCCCAGCCGCCGTGATGACCGCCGCCGTGCTTGCCGCCCATGCTGCGGTCATCGAAGGTCGTCTTCTGTTCCGGCGTCAGCTGGGCGTAGAACGCGGTCAGCGCGGTCAGGTGCGCCTCCATCTTCGTCTGACGCTGCTTGCTGAAGTCCAGCATCTTGGCCATGCGCTCCGGCGCCGGCAGCTTGGCGAAGGCGCCGCGCTCAGGATGCGCCCCGGTCATGGCGGCCGGCTTGATCGCCGCCTGGTAGGTGGCCCATGCCGATTCCTGCTGCGCGCTCAGCTTCAGCGCATCGTGCAGCTTGGCCTGACGCTTGGCGAACATCTCGCCCATCTTCTCCTGCATGTGTTCGCGGCGCTCGCCGGCGTCGTGGCGGCCGGCCGGCGGCGTGGTTTGCTGGGCCTGCGCCGCAGCCATGCCGAGTACGGTAAAACCGATCAAAATGCTTTTGCGTAAGACGTTCATGGTCGTTCCTTTATCATTGAGGTTAAGTTATCGCGGACCGTTTTGTTGCCGCGCTTGAACCCATGTTGCCGCCCGAAGGTTGCCCTGACGTTTCTCCGCCCGAAGTTTTTGTATCCAGATGTTTCGCCCTCGGGGCATATACAAGACGATACAATTGGTGATTAGTCTTGCATGACCGAACTGGGGATAATTAGGCCCATGGAACCCACATCTACTATTCTGATCGTCGACGACGATCGCGACATCCGCACCCTGCTGGCCGATTACCTGGAATCCAACGGTTACCGCGCCCTGTGCGCGGCCGACGGCAACGCCATGTGGAAGCTGCTCGACGAAGCCCGTCCCGACCTGGTCGTGCTCGACCTCAACCTGCCGGGCGACGACGGCCTGACATTGTGCCGCAAGCTGCGCGCGCACTCGACGCTGCCGGTGATCATGCTGACCGCCCGCAACGAACCGCTGGACCGCATCCTCGGCCTGGAGATGGGCGCCGACGACTACCTGCCGAAACCGTTCGAACCGCGCGAGCTGCTGGCGCGCATCCGCAGCGTCCTGCGCCGCAGCAACGCCATGCCGTCCGGCAGCGGCGCCGACAAGGCGCAACAGATGCGCTTCTCCGGCTGGACGCTGGACCTGACCGCGCGCCACCTGCTCAATCCGGAGGGCATCGTCATTATGCTGTCGGGCGCCGAGTTCCGCCTGCTCAAGGTCTTCCTCGAACATCCGAACCGCGTGCTCAACCGCGACCAGCTGCTGAACCTGACCCAGGGCCGCGACGCCGACCCGTTCGACCGCTCGATCGACATTCAAATCAGCCGCCTGCGCCAGAAGCTCGGCGAAGACGCCCGCCTGCCGCAAATCATCAAGACCGTCCGCAACGGCGGCTATGTGCTGGCCGGCCAGGTCACCGTGGAGCCGCAAGCGTGAAAGCCTTCTTCGGTTCGATGACCGGGCGCGTGTTCCTGGTCCTGTTGCTGGGGATCGTCGCTTCGGCGGCGCTGACCCAGTGGCTGGCCGTGGGCGAACGCACGCGCGCGCTGGAGCGCTATCGCGACTTCCACGCGCTGGAACGGGCCGAGCAATTGATCACCACCGCCGACGTGCTGCCCGACAGCGCGCGGCCGACCTACCTGGTGGCCGCCAGCCGCGGCACGGTGCGGCTGGAAACCACCGACGTGCCGATCGCCACCGCGCTGCCGCCGACCGATTTTTCGATGGCGCTGCAACAGCGCCTTGGCGAGCGCTACAAGCTGGGCCCGCTCGACGAGCATCCGGCCGCGTGCGACCAGCCGCGCCAGAGCAGCAACATCTTCGCCCCGACCCAATGGCGCGGCACCTGCGAAACCATGAACGTGCAGCTGCACGACGGCACGGTGCTGAAGCTGTCGGTATTGCCGCCGCGCCCGCCGCCGCCGTCGACCCATAGCGAGCTGCTGGCGATGCTGCCTTTCCTGCTCAGCATCGCCTTCCTGGCCTATCTGGTCACGCGCATGACCATGCGCCCGCTCAAGCTGCTGGCGCAGGCCGCCAAGGACCTGGGCAACGACATCAACCACCCGCCGGTGGTGCTGAGCGGCGCGGCCGAGATCCGCCAGGCCAGCGCCGCCTTCAACGCGATGCAGGCGCGCATCCGCCAGCACATCATGCAGCGCACGCAGATGCTGGCCGCCATCACCCACGACCTGCAGACGCCGCTGACGCGGTTGCGGCTGCGGCTGGAAAAAGTCAACGACTCGGACCTGCAGCAACGCCTGATCGACGACCTGTCGGCGATGCAGCAGATGGTCAAGGAAGGACTCGACCTGGCTCGCAGCATGGACACCACCGAAACCATGCAGGCGCTGGATCTGGACTCGCTGCTCGACAGCGTGTGCAGCGACGCCACCGACGGCGGCCAGCAGGTCGAGCTGCGCGGCCGCGCCGCGATGGCGCTGATGGGCCGGCCGCTGGCGATCCGCCGCTGCCTGGTCAACCTGATCGACAACGCGGTCAAGTATGGCCACTACGCCAATGTTACCGTCGAGCGCATGGTCGGCGCGGCGCGCATCCGCATCCGCGATGGCGGTCCCGGCATCGCCCAGGACCAGATGGCGCGCGTGTTCGAACCGTTCTACCGCATCGAAACCTCGCGCTCGCGCGAGTCCGGCGGCACCGGCCTGGGCCTGACCATCGCCCGCAACATCGCCGAGCAGCACGGCGCCGACGTGGTGCTGTCCAACCACGCCGACGGCGGCCTGGAGGTCACCTTGATCGTGCCGGAATACTACGCCGGGCATTAGCCGGTTCGCACCGCGATTGTGACGGTTTCGTGACTTGCGGTCGCGATGAAAAAACCGTCTGGTGGTAGCAACGGCGGCGGTTTTTCCCGCAAATACTATGCGACAATGTTCCGCCTTATGCACGGCGGCAATATTTTTCGGCAGCAAAACCTATTAGAAAAAATGAAAAAATCTTCCTTAGCATCCCTGATCGGCGCGATCGTCGTGGTCGGCGGCGGTATCTGGTACATGACCCACGGCGCGCCCGCGCATGACGCCGGCGCCGGCAAGGCGCTGAACGGCAACGGCCCGCAAGGTCCGACCACCGTCAGCATCGTCGCGCCGGTGCGCCAGGATGTGGCGGTGGTGTTGCAGGCCAACGGCACGGTGACGCCGATCAGCACCGTGGACTTGCATCCGCAGACCACCAGCACCATCTCCAGGGTGCACATCAAGGAAGGGCAGTTCGTCAAAGCCGGCGAAGTGATGTTCACGCTGGACGACCGCAGCGAGCGCGCCAACATGGACAAGGCGCAAGCCCAGGTCGCGCGCGACCAGGCCGCGCTGGCCGACTACGAGCGCCAGTACAAGCGCTCGATGGAATTGCTCGACAAGAAATTCATCGCCCAGGGCGCGGTCGACACGCTGAAGAGCCAGGTCGACTCGGCGCGCGCGCTGCTCAACGCCGACATGGCCGCCGCCCGCTCGGCCGGCGTCGACGCCAGCTACACCGTGATCCGCGCGCCGATGAACGGCCGCGTCGGCGCCATCACCGTCTATCCGGGCAGCCTGGTGTCGGGCACCACCTTGCTGGCCAGCGTCACCCAGCTCGATCCGATCAACGTCGCCTTCACGCTGCCGGAATCGGCGCTGGGCGGCCTGATGCAGGCGCAGCGCGACGGCACGGTGCCGGTCAAGGTGATCGCCACCGGCAGCGAGCAGGCGGTCGACGGCAAGCTCAGCTTCATCGACAACACGGTCGATCCGGTCGCCGGCGTGATCCGCGTGAAAGCCCAGTTCGACAACAAGAACACCAAGCTGTGGCCGGGCCAGTACGTCAACACCCAATTGACCTCGCATGTGATCAAAAATGCGACGGTGATCCCGCAAAACGCTATCATTAGCAACACCCGCGGCACCTTCGTGTACGCGATTGACAAAGACCAGTCCGCCAGGGTGGTCAGCATCCAGCGCCTGCACAGCTTCGGCGACCGGGCGGCCGTGATGGGCTTGAATGGCGATGAACGGGTCATCGTCGACGGCAAGCAAAACCTGCGTCCCGGCGGCAAGGTGCGCGTCGCCGGCGCCGACAAGGCCGGCGAAACCAAGCAGAAGGGCTAAGCGATGAACCTTTCCGAGTTATGCATCCGGCGCCCGGTGATGGTGGTGCTGCTGTCGCTGAGCCTGATCCTGGCCGGCGTGCTGTCGTACTTCTACATCCCGGTCGCGGCGCTGCCGAGCTATAACACCCCGGTCATCAACGTCTCGGCCGACCTGCCGGGCGCCTCGCCCGACACCATGGCCTCGTCGGTCGCGCTGCCGCTGGAGAAGCAGTTCTCCACCATCGCCGGCCTGACGCTGATCACCTCGTCCAACACGTTGGGCAATTCCTCGCTGACGCTGGAGTTCGACCCGAGCATCAACGTCAACGAAGCGGCGGTCGACGTGCAGGCGGCGCTGTTGCGCGCGCAGCGCCAGCTGCCGGTCGAGATGACCGACCTGCCGTCCTACCGCAAGGTCAATCCGGCCGACGCGCCGGTGCTGTTCATGACCATGAACTCGCCGTCGCTGAGCTTGTCCGAGCTGAACGACTACGCCGAAAACCTGATCGCGCCGAGCCTGTCGACCTTGCCGGGCGTGGCGCAGGTGACCGTCAACGGCCAGAAGCGCTTCGCGGTGCGGGTGCGCGCCAAGTCCGAGCTGATGAACGCGCGCAACATGACGCTGGACGAATTGCAGCAGGCGATCAAGTCGGCCAACGCCAACACCCCGCTGGGCATCCTCGACGGGCCGAGCCAGACCCTGACCATCCAGGGCAACGCGCAGATGATGAAGGCGTCCGAATTCGCCGAGCTGATCATCGCGGTGCGCAACAACGAACCGGTGCGGCTGAAGGACGTCGCCACGGTCGAGGACAGCTTCCAGTCGATCAAGAGCTACGGCAGCTACAACGGCGAGCGCTCGATCGTGCTGCTGGTGCAGCGCCAACCCGATGCCAACACGGTACAGGTGGTGGACGGCGTGCGCCATCTGCTGCCGCGCTTCCGCTCGCAGCTGCCGGCCTCGATCAACATCAACCTGGTCAACGACCGCTCGGTGTCGATCCGCGAAGCGATCCACGACGTCAACCTGACCCTGCTGCTGACCATCTTCCTGGTGGTGATGGTGATCTTCCTGTTCCTGCGCCGCGCCGCCGCCACTTTCATCCCGGCGATCACGATGCCGATCTCGCTGCTGGGCGCGCTGGCCTTGCTGTACGCCTTCGGCTACAGCCTGGACAACGTCTCGCTGCTGGGGATCACGCTGGCGGTCGGCCTGGTGGTCGACGACGCCATCGTGGTGCTGGAAAACATCGTGCGCCACATCGAGATGGGCAAGAAGCCGCTGCAAGCCTCGCTGGTCGGCGCCAAGGAGATGGGCTTCACCATCATCTCGATCTCGGTCTCGCTGGTGGCGGTGTTCATCCCGATCTTCTTCATGCCGGGCGTGATCGGCCTGATGTTCCATGAATTCGCGGTGGTGGTGGCGCTGTCGGTGCTGGTGTCGGCGGCGGTGTCGCTGATGCTGGTGCCGATGCTGGCCAGCCGCCTGCTGCCGGCCGACGCCATCGATCCCGAGCACGACAAGGGCAACTTCATCGGCCGTTGGTTCGAGACCGGCTTCACCGCGCTGCGCAACTTCTACGCCCGCACGCTGAACATCGCGCTGCACCACCGCTACATCGTGCTGGCCGCCGCGTTCGGCACCTTCGCGCTGACGGCGGTGCTGTACATGACCATCCCGAAAGGCTTCTTCCCGGAGGAAGACCTGGGCCAGATCCGGGTCAACACCGAAGCCTCCGAAGACATCTCGACCTCGGCCATGCTGGCCTTGCAGGACCGCGTCGCCGCCGTCATCAAGGCCGATCCCAACGTGCAGGACGTGACCTCGTTCACCGGCGGCGGCAACAGCGGCCGCATGTTCCTGGTGCTCAAGCCGCGCGACCAGCGCGCCAAGATGCCGCAGGTGCTCGACAGCCTGCGCAAGGCCACCAAGCAGGTGCCGGGCATCGCCGTCTACCTCAGCCCGGTGCAGAACCTGCAGCTGGGCGGACGCCAGTCCAAGAGCCGCTACCAGTACACCTTGCAGTCGGTCAGTCCCGGCACGCTCAACGATTGGGCCGATAAATACCTGGACCAGCTGCGCAACGACCCGGACTTCCGCGACGTCACCAGCGATTCGCTGAACAAGGGCTTGCAGGCCTCGCTGAAGATCGACCGCGACAAGGCCAACAACCTCGGCGTCGCCATCGGCGACATCCGCACCGCGCTGTACCTGGCCTTCGGCGAACGGCAGGTGTCGACCATCTACTCGCCGGCCGCCAGCTACTACGTGATCCTGGAGGCGGCCGACGCCGACCGCCAGTTCGACAGCGCGCTGACCAAGATTTCGGTGCGCAACAAGGCCGGCCAGCTGGTGCAGCTGTCCAGCTTTGCCAGCGTCGAGCGCACCATCGGCCCGACCGCCGTCAACCACCAGGGCCAGCTGCAGGCGATCACGATCTCCTTCAACCTGGCGCCGGACGTGCCGCTGGGCACGGCCACCGCCAAGATCGACAAGATGGGCGCCGACATGCGTTTGCCGGCCTCGATCATCACCAACTACGGCGGCGACGCGGCGGTGTTCCAGAGCTCGCAGGGCAGCCAGCTGATCCTGATCATCGCCGCGCTGGGCGTCATCTACGTGCTGCTGGGCGTGCTGTATGAAAGCTATATCCACCCGCTGACCATCCTTGCCGGCCTGCCGTCGGCGGCGGTGGGCGCGCTGATCACGCTGCGGCTGTTCAACCTGGACCTGACGATGATCGCCATCATCGGCATCCTGATGCTGATCGGTATCGTCAAGAAGAACGCCATCATGATGATCGACTTCGCGCTGCACGTGCAGCGCAACGAAGGCCGCACGCCGGAGGAGGCGATCCGCGAGGCCTGCATCCTGCGCTTCCGCCCGATCATGATGACCACCATGGCCGCTTTGATGGGCGCCTTGCCGATCGCGCTGGGCCTGGGCGCCGGCGCCGAGCTGCGCCAGCCGCTGGGCCTGGCGGTGGTGGGCGGCCTGATCTTCTCGCAAGTGATCACGCTGTACATCACCCCGGTGATCTACCTGTTCCTCGACAAGTACAGCGGCACCGGCCCGATGAGCGACGACGACATCGCCGCCGACGCCGCCGAGGCCGAGCCGGAAGCGGTCAAGGCGGTGCCGCTGAAAGCGGTCAACATCGTCAAGCATTGAGTTTTCGCGACATCCTTACGCATTTGTAATGAAGCCGGCGGCGATGGGCGCCACAGGGGCGGCGCCCGTCGCGACGCCCCTGTTTCAGGGCGTTTCGATGGCAGAATGCAAAGCCTCTGATACATACGGTAACACCCGTGAAGACCCTTAACTTGTAAAGTGGGCAGCCTGGAGCGCGCGCGCCGGGTGCCGGGTGCGCTATCATGCCATGCGGAGCGGTTCCCAAAATAGCGGGACTCTGGCACTATGGCCCCATTTTGACGACTTCGTTCCACAAGGTTTGTATCTTGCACCACGATTCCCACATCCTCACGGCCAATTCCGAGTATTGCGAAACTTGCGGCCAGCGCTTGCCGGCGGCAGGGGAGAACTACGGCACCTGGGATCGTAAATCGAAGTCCAACCGCATCGGCATCGGCATCTCGATCGCGCTGCACTTGCTGGGCGTGCTGTACTACCTGTTCGCGCCGTCGCCAAAGCCGGTGATGCCGACCAAGGCCAAGGGCGGGCAGATGGTCTACATCCAGCCGCTGGAGAAGACGCCCACGCCCAAGCCGACGCCGCAGCCGAAGAAGTCGGAGACGGCCAAGGCCAGCAAGCCGCCGCCGCCGCGCAAGCAGGTGGTGACGCGGGACACGCCGTCCGCCGTCAAGCCCAAGCTGGAGACCTACGTGCCGCCGGTGCAGGCGACGATGACGCCGCCGCCGCAGGAAGACATGATGGAGATGATCGCCCGCAAGCGCGCCGCGCGCGAGGCGGCCAATCCGCAGCCGGCGCAACCGGCGGTCGAGAGCGCCGACGATCGCGCCAACCGCATCGCCAAGGCCAACATCGGCCGGGCGCAGGGCGGCAGCAACGGCGCCGACAAGGACGACACCGGCGGCATCTTCCAGGTCGACAAGAGCTTCCACAGCGCCGACGTCAAGTTCCGCGGCTGGAACACCAACTTCAAGCGGCGCTGGCTGCAGCAGATCCACGTCGAGCAGGGTTCGGAGCGGGATATCGAGACGGCGGTGGCCAAGGAAATGGTCAAGATCATCCGCAAGGAAAAGCCGGGCGACTTCGAATGGGATTCGCGCCGCCTGGGCCGCGTGATCACGCTGAGCGCGCGCAAGGAGGACGAGGAGGAGCTGATCGCCTTCCTGCTGAAGGAAATGTTCCCCGAATACACGCGGGGCGCGTCCAGATAAACCGGGGTCAGTTCCAACCCCGGTGTCAGTGCCGACATTCGGACACGAGCTCAACCGTAATGCTTACTACGGTTGAGCTCGTGTCCGAATGTCGGCACTGACACCGAAGGGGTTATTTGGCCTTGAGCAGGCGGGCGATGTCGAGCGCGAAGTAGGTCAGCACGCCGTCGGCGCCGGCGCGCTTGAACGCCAGCATCGATTCCATCATCACCTTGTCGTGGTCCAGCCAGCCGTTTTGCGCGGCCGCCTTGATCATCGCGTACTCGCCGCTGACCTGGTAGGCGAAGGTCGGCGCCTTGAACTCGTCCTTCACCCGCCGTACGATGTCCAGGTAGGGCATGCCCGGCTTGACCATCACCATGTCGGCGCCCTCGGCCAGGTCCAGCCCGACTTCGCGCAAGGCTTCGTCGCTGTTGGCCGGGTCCATCTGGTAGGTGTTCTTGTCGCCCTTGCCCAGGTTGGCGGCCGAGCCGACCGCGTCGCGGAACGGGCCGTAGAAGGCCGACGCGTACTTGGCCGAGTAGGCCATGATGCGGGTGTGGATATGCCCGGCCTCCTCCAGCGCGGCGCGGATCGCGCCGATGCGGCCGTCCATCATGTCCGACGGCGCCACCACGTCGACCCCGGCGTCGGCATGGCACAGCGCCTGGCGGATCAGCATCGCGGTGGTGATGTCGTTGATGACATAGCCGTTGTCGTCGATCAGGCCGTCCTGGCCGTGGCTGGTGTACGGATCGAGCGCGATGTCGGTCAGGATGCCCAGCTCGGGGAAGGCGTGCTTCAGCGCCCGCACCGCGCGCGGCACCAGGCCGTCCGGATTGGTGGCTTCGACCCCGTCCGGGGTCTTCTTCGCCACGTCGATCACCGGGAACAGCGCCAGCACCGGGATCCCCAGCGCCACGCATTCCTCGGCCACCTTCAGCAGCAGGTCCACCGACACCCGCTCCACGCCCGGCATCGACGCCACCGGCTCGCGCTGGTGCGTGCCCTCCAGGATGAACACCGGATAAATCAGGTCCGACGCGCTCACCGCGTTCTCGCGCATCAGGGCGCGGGAGAACGGGTCGCGGCGCATGCGGCGCATGCGGATGGCGGGGAATTGGGCGGCGGCGTGGGGCTTGGTCATTGCTTGGGCTTTCCTTAATCTGCTTGCTTGTCGTCCGGTTCGACGTCGTCTTCCATCTCGATCAGTTCCACCTGGGCGGCGGCTTCGTCGTCGCTGACGCCGGCCAGTTCCAGGATCTTGTCGTTGGCTTCCTCGATACCGATGCGCTTGAGCGCGGAGAACAGCTGCACCGTGAACGGGAAACCTTCGCCGTCCTCGTCGACGTAGCTGTCGAGCTTGGCCTTGGCCTGGCGCAGCGCGTTGACCGATTCGTTGCGGTTCAGCTTGTCGACCTTGGTCAGGATGCAGTGGATCGGCTTGCCGGTCGGGGCGAACCATTCCAGCATCTGGATGTCGAGGTCGGTGAACGGGCGGCGCGAATCCATGATCAGGATCAGCGCGGCCAGCTGGTCGCGGCGCTGCACGTAGTCGCCCAGCAGGCGCTGCCAGTGCAGCTTGGCCGAACCGGACACCTCGGCGTAGCCGTAGCCCGGCAAGTCGACCAGCAGGCATTCGATTTCGTCGACGATGGTCGGGTCCTTGCGGTGTTGCGCGATGTGCGCGCCGCCGATCGAGAAGTAGTTGATGTGTTGCGTGCGGCCCGGGGTCTTGGAGGCGAACGCCAGCCCTTTCTGGTTGCACAGGATGTTGATGGCGGTCGATTTACCGGCGTTGGAGCGACCTGCGAAGGCGATTTCCGGCACCTGGGTGTCGGGAAGATCGCGCAATTGGTTCACGGTCGTAAAGAAGCGGGCTTGCCAGAGTTTGGACATGGGGATGGGGAAAAATGCAACAAAATGGAGCAAATATGCTGGGAAGCTATTGTACAATGAGTGGTTGCGAAGTGCTGCCATGCATATTTCGTGCTAGGGTGGCGCATCGTTGTAGAAACAATCTTTTTAGACTAGCTCAGGGTGCTTGAATGAATAGTGTGTTTTCACCGCTGGTAAAATCCTTGCTCGTTGGCTTGCTGGCCGTTGCGGCCACCGCGGGCGCCGCTGAAAAGCCGGCCCACGCCGACGCCGCGCCGAAAATTGACGCTGCCAAGGGCGGCACCCTGTACACCGACGGCGACGCCGCGCGCGGCCTCCCGGCGTGCGTGTCCTGCCATGGCGCCGGCGGCAACTCCACCATCGCGGTCAACCCGAAACTGGCCGGCCAGCATCAGGGCTATCTGTACAAGCAGCTGGTCAACTTCACCACCGCCGACCGCAACCAGCCGGTGATGACCACCTACGCCAAGATGCTCAGCGACGAGGACAAGCACAACGTCGCGGCCTGGCTGTCGACCCAGGCGCAGAAGCCCGGGGCCGCCAAGAACAAGGACACGGTCGAACTGGGCAAGAAAATCTATCGCGGCGGCATCGCCGAGAAGAACGTGCCCGCCTGCGCCAGCTGTCACGGCGCCGCCGGCGCCGGGATTCCGATACAATATCCGCGTATCGGCGGCCAGCACCAGGACTACACCGTTGCTCAGCTGAGTCTGTTCAAGGCCAAGGGCCGCAAGAACAGCGCCGAGATGACCACCATCGCCAGCCGCATGTCCGACGAGGAAATGAAAGCGGTCGCCGACTACGTCGCCGGCTTGAAGTAATTCATCCGCCTCGTTCCGGCGAGGACGCGGCAAACAGAAAGAGGGCGGCAGCGTAGGCGTGCCGCCCTTTTTGTTGGTATGCTGCCGGCTGGAAACTTTTATTTGAGAAATCTTACGCAATGAGCAACCCCGTCCCTGGCAGTCCGAGCACCACCGGCATCCAGCTGAACACCCGCCGCCCGATCGTCGGCGAAGTCGTCGAACTGATTTCCTCCATGCGTTTCGCCATCGCCTTGCTGGCGATGATCGCCATTGCCGCCGTGATCGGCACCGTGATGAAGCAGGGCGAGGCCAGCGCCAACTACCTCAACCAGTTCGGTCCGTTCTGGTTCGAGGTGTTCCGCAAGGCCGGCCTGTACGCGGTGTACTCGGCCTGGTGGTTCCTGCTGCTGATGGGCACGCTGGTGATCTCGACCTCGCTGTGCATCATCCGCAACGCGCCCAAGATGCTGAAGGACATGCGCAGCTGGCGCGAGAACGTGCGCGAGCAGTCGCTGCTGAATTTTCACCACAAGATGCAATGGCGCTCGCCGCTGGCGCGCGCCGCGCTGGCGCAGCAGACCGCCGCCCGCCTGGCCGACGCCGGCTACAAGGTCAAGCTGGTCGACAAGGACCATGGCACCCTGGTGGCCGCCAAGCAGGGCGCGGCCAACAAGTTCGGCTATATCTTCGCCCACTCGGCGATCGTGGTGATCTGCATCGGCGGCCTGCTCGATTCCGACATGCCGATCCGGTTGCAGGAATGGTTCCTCGGCAAGACGCCGTTCACCGGCAGCGGCCTGATCGCGCAAGTGCCGGCGCAGCACCGCCTCAGCACCGCCAATCCCACCTTCCGCGGCAACACCATGGTGCCGGAGGGCAGCTCCAGCGACACCGCCATCCTGGCCCGCCCGGATGGCGTGCTGATCCAGGATCTGCCGTTCACGCTGAAGCTGAACAAGTTCACCATCGATTTCTACTCGACCGGCATGCCCAAGCTGTTCGCCAGCGAGGTCGAGCTGCGCGACCACGCCACCGGCGAGGTGGTCAAGGCCGTCATCGAGGTCAACAAGCCGCTGATCCACAACGGCGTGGCGGTCTACCAGTCCAGCTTTGAGGACGGCGGCAGCAAGCTCAAGTTGACCGGCTTCCCGATGACCGGCAACGACGCCAGGCGCTTCGACTTCAACGGCGAAGTCGGGGGCAGCACGCCGCTGAGCGACGCCTACACGGTGGAGTGGACCGGCTTCCGTCCGTTCAACGTGGAAAACGTCGCCGCCTCGCAGGATGCGCGCGCCGTCACCAAGGGCCAGAGCCTGGAGGAACAGTTCGCGGTCGGCCTCGACAAGCACACCGGCTCGGCCGGCAAGAACGCCAACAACAAGGATCTGAAAAACGTCGGCCCGAGCGTGCAGTACAAGCTGCGCGACAAGACCGGCCAGGCGCGCGAATACCAGAACTACATGCAGCCGGTGACCATCGACGGCGTCCAGGTGTTCCTGGCCGGCATGCGGGTCAACCCATCCGACAACTTCAGCTTCCTGCGCATCCCGGCCGACGACGGCCACAGCGTCACCGAATGGATGCGCCTGCGCGCCGCCTTGAGCGACCCGGCGCTGCGCGCGGCCGCCGCCAAGCGCTACGCCGAGCGCGCCACGCCGGAATCGTCGACCTCGGACGTGCTGCGCGGCCAGCTTCAGGCCTCGGCCGACAAGAGCCTGAGCATCTTCGCCGGCGACGACAAGGCGGCCGGTTTCGTCGCCATCTCGCAGTTCCTGGAAAAGATCCCGGCCGGCGAGCAGGAGAAGGCCGCCGACGTCTTCATGAAAATCCTCAACGGCAGCCTGTGGGACCTGTGGCAGGTGGCGCGCCAGAAGGACGGCCTGGAGCCGGTCGCGGCCGACGAGCGGCATGGCCGCTTCCTGCAACTGGCCACCAACGCGCTGTCCGACACCTTCTTCTACGGCGCCCCGGTGTACCTGCAGCTGGACGACTTCACCGAGATCAAGGCCTCGGTGTTCCAGGTCACCCGCTCGCCGGGCAAAAATGTGGTGTACCTGGGCTGCATATTCCTGGTGTTGGGCGTATTCTCCATGTTCTACATCCGCGAACGCCGGCTGTGGGTCTGGATCAAGGACCAGGCGGATGGCGACGCACCTGGCGCGGAGGCGCTGATGGCCATGAGCACCCAACGCAAGACGCTGGATTTCGAACGTGAATTTGATAGTCTTAAGGAAAAGTTGCCACAATTAAGTTAATATGGTTTAACATATTTCCTTGTTGCAACATCGGAGAATTATGATGGAACTGACGCAATCCCAGCAAACCTATACCCAGGCGCCCGGCTATTTCAAACGGCTGACGGCGTTCGACTGGATCTTCGCGCTGGCGCTGGTGGCCGCCGCTGTGTTCGGCCTGAACCGCTACCACCACAACATGGACGTCTACGAACAGGCGATCCTGCTGCTGGCCGCGCCGACCTTCGCCGCGCTGGGCTGGCACTGGAAGCCGGTGCGCTGGCTGATGCCGCTGGTGGCGCTGCTGACCTTGTGGGCGATCTCGATGTACGCCGGCCAGCTGGACATGGGCAGCCAGAAGTTCTGGCTGCGCATGATGCTGTCGAGCCAGTCGGCGGTGCTGTGGATGAGCGTGATGTTCTGCCTGTCGACCGTGTTCTACCTGATCGGCCTGGCGGGCCGCTCGGCGGCGGCGTCCAGCATCGGCTCCAAGCTGTGCTGGGCCGCCGTGGTGCTGGGCTGGACCGCGATGATGGTGCGCTGGTACGAGTCCTACTTGATCGGCGCCGACGTCGGCCACATCCCGGTGTCCAACCTGTACGAAGTGTTCATCCTGTTCTCGCTGATCACCGCGATGTTCTACCTGTACTTCGAGCAGCGCTACGCCACCCGCCAGCTGGGCGCCTTCGTCTCGCTGGTGATCACCGCCGCGATCGGCTTCCTGTTCTGGTACACCACCACCCGCAACGCCGCCGACATCCAGCCGCTGTTGCCGGCGCTGCAAAGCTGGTGGATGAAGATCCACGTCCCGGCCAACTTCATCGGCTACGGCAACTTCGCGCTGGCGGCCATGGTGGCTTCCGCTTATCTGCTCAAGACCTCCGGCTACCTGAAGGATCGGCTGCCGTCGGAAGAGGTGCTGGACGACGTCATGTACAAGGCCATCTCGGCCGGCTTCGCCTTCTTCACCATCGCCACCATCCTGGGCGCGCTGTGGGCCGCCGAGGCCTGGGGCGGCTACTGGTCGTGGGATCCGAAGGAGACCTGGGCGCTGATCGTCTGGCTCAACTACGCGGCCTGGCTGCACATGCGCCTGATGACCGGCCTGCGCGGACGTCCGGCGGCCTGGTGGGCGCTGGTGGGCTTGCTGGTGACCACCTTCGCCTTCCTCGGCGTGAACATGTTCTTGTCCGGATTGCACTCTTACGGCAAATTGTAATCGCAATGTAATCAACGACTTCCGGGGATTGGTGTAAGGTTGAGGCTTACACTTCCTCCGGAGTCAGCATGCTGATCAAACGCAGCCCCAACGGCATCGAGTTGCCGTTTTCTTCCGAAATCACGCCGCGCGCCGAGTACGAATCGCGCCGCAAGTTCATCAAGCAGCTCGCCATGGGCGCCGTCGGCAGCGCCGCGCTGCTGGAGATGGCCAACCGCGAAGCCTTCGCCCAGGGCGGCGGCAATCCCAAGCTGGCCGCCAAGCTCAATCCCGCCTACTCGGCGCTGGACAAGCAGACGCCGTACAAGGACGCCAGCACCTACAACAACTTCTACGAGTTCGGCACCGACAAGAGCGAACCGGCGATGAACGCCGGCACGCTGAAGACGCGGCCGTGGACCGTCACCATCGAGGGCGAGGTCAAGAAGCCGATGACCTTGGACATCGACGCGCTGCTGAAGCTGGCGCCGCTCGAGGAGCGCGTGTACCGCCTGCGCTGCGTCGAGGGCTGGTCGATGGTGATTCCGTGGATCGGCTACTCGTTCTCCGAGATCATCAAGAAGGTCGAGCCGACCGGCAACGCCAAGTACGTGGAATTCGTCACGCTGGCCGACAAGAAGCAGATGCCGGGCGTCGGCAGCCGCGTGCTGCAATGGCCGTACACCGAAGGCTTGCGCATCGACGAAGCCAACCACCCGCTGGCGCTGCTGACCTTGGGCATGTACGGCGAGACGCTGGCCAACCAGAACGGCGCGCCGGTGCGCATGGTGCTGCCGTGGAAGTACGGCTTCAAGTCGGCCAAGTCGATCGTCAAGATCCGCTTTGTCAAAGACCAGCCGCGCACGTCGTGGAATTTGTCGGCGCCGAACGAATACGGTTTCTACTCCAACGTCAATCCGGACGTCGATCACCCGCGCTGGTCGCAGGCGTCCGAGCGCCGCATCGGCGAGGACGGCTTCCTGGCGCGCAAGCGCAAGACCCTGATGTTCAACGGCTACAACGATGTCGCGCCGCTGTACGCCGGCATGGACCTGAAGAAGTTCTACTGATGGCGTTCGCTCCGTCCGCGCGCCAGGTCGGCTGGATCAAGGGCGCGGTGTTCGCGCTGGCGCTGGTGCCCTTGCTGCGCATGGTCTACCTGACGCTGACCGGGCAACTGGTCGAGCCGCTGGAGTTCATCACGCGCGGCACCGGCGACTGGACCTTGTACTTCCTGTGCTTCACGCTGGCGGTGACGCCGCTGCGCCGGCTCAGCAAATGGAACTGGCTGCTGAAGCTGCGCCGCATGCTGGGGCTGTACATGTTCTTCTACGGCTTCCTGCACTTCATGACCTTCCTGTGGTTCGATCATTTCTTCGATCTGCGGGAGATGTGGAAGGACGTGCTGAAGCGGCCGTTCATCACGGTGGGCTTCATCGCCTTCGTGCTGCTGATCCCTCTGGCGGTGACCAGCACCAACGCCATGGTCAAGCGGTTGGGCGGCAAGCGCTGGCAGTGGCTGCACCGGCTGATCTACGTGATCGCGCCGCTGGCCATTTTGCACTTCTGGTGGATGAAGGCGGGCAAGCACAACTTCACCCAGCCGATCATCTTCGGCACCATCCTCGGCATCCTGCTGCTGATGCGCGTCTACTGGTGGCGCAAGAAGGCCGCCGCCGCATGAAAAAAGCCGCCGGCGGTGACGCGGGCGGCTTTTGTCCGGCTGGCGCTGCTTACTTGATCAGCGACTCCAGCGCGTACAACTCTTCCGGCGTTTCGCGGCGGCGCACCAGGTGGCAGACGTCGCCGTCGACGATGATCTCGGCGGCGCGGCCGCGGGTGTTGTAGTTGGACGCCATCGTCATGCCATACGCGCCCGCCGTGTGCATCACCAGCAGGTCGCCGGCCTCGACCGCCAGCTGGCGGTCGCGCGCCAGCCAGTCGCCGGATTCGCAGATCGGTCCCACCACGTCGTAAGCCAGCGCCTCGGCCGCGCTCTGCGCCACCGGCCGCATGTCCATCCACGCCTGGTACAAGGCCGGACGCGCCATGTCGTTCATCGCCGCGTCGACGATGCAGAAATTCTTCTCTTCGCCGTGCTTGATGTATTCCACCTTCATCAGCAGCACGCCGGTGTCGCCGACGATCGAACGGCCCGGCTCGAAGATCACCTTGATCGGCTTGCCGTCGTGGCGCGCCGCGCGCCAGGCGTCGATGCGCGCGAACAGCCGGCCCAGGTAGTCGCCCACCGGCACCGGCGCCGCTTCGCCCGCTTCACCGTAATTGATGCCGATGCCGCCGCCGATGTCCAGGTGGTGCAGCACGATGCCTTCGTCGCCCAGCTTGTCGATCAGTTCGATCAGGCGGTCCAGCGCCTCCAGCAGCGGCGCGTCGTCCAGCAGCTGCGAGCCGATGTGGCAGTCGATGCCCGACACTTCCAGGTGCGGCAGCGTGGCGGCGGTGCGGTAGGTGTCCAGCGCGTCGTCGAAGGCGACGCCGAACTTGTTGGCCTTCAGGCCGGTCGCGATGTACGGATGGGTCTTGGCGTCGACGTTGGGGTTGACGCGCAGCGAGATGCGCGCGGTCTTGCCCATCGCGCCGGCCACTTCGTTGAGGCGGTGCAGCTCGGGAATCGATTCGACGTTGAAGCACAGGATGTCGTGCGTCAGCGCCAGCCGCATTTCCTCGACGCTCTTGCCGACGCCGGAGAAGATCACCTTGCGCGGATCGCCGCCGGCCGCCAGCACCCGCAGCAGTTCGCCGCCGGAGACGATGTCGAAGCCGGCGCCCTGGCGCGCCAGCAGGTCGAGGATGGCCAGGTTGGAATTGGACTTCATGGCGTAGCAGACCAGCGCGTCGCGGCCGGCGCAGGCGTCGGCGTAGGAGGCGAAGTTGGCCAGCAGCTGCGCCTTGGAGTAGACGTAGGCCGGGGTGCCGAACTGCTCGGCGATCGCGCTCAGCGACGCGTTCTCGGCGTGCAGCACGCCGTCTTTATACGAAAATTGCGACATAGATTATGGTTGGGAAACGGGAGTGGTGGTCGGAGGCGTGATCGGCGCCGGGGCGGGCGCGGCCGGGGCGGCGCCGCTTTTGGCGGGCTTGGCCGCTGGCGGCTTGGGCAGGTACAGCGGGCCGGGTTGGCCGCAACCGCTGAGGAATACGGTCAGGCTCAGCGTCGCTGGGCCGATAAACAAACGGAAAGTGGACTTCACGATAAAATCATGGATTGAGTATAGATATTGGAGTGTAGCATGGGCGAATCAGAATTCCTGGCGCAGGCCGAGGCCACCCTCACCGCCATCGAGGCCAAACTGGACGACTTGAACGACGAGGACATGCTCGACGTCGAGTGCAGCCGCAGCGGCAATGTGCTGGAGATCGAGTTCATCGACAACGGTTCCAAGATCATCGTCAACAGCCAGGCCGCGATGCAGGAGCTGTGGGTGGCCTCGCGTTCCGGCGGCTACCACTACAAGCAGAAGGACGGGCAGTGGCTCAACACCCGCGACGGCTCCGAGCTGTTCGCCGCGCTGTCCGAGATGGTCAGCGCTCAGGGCGGCAGCCCGGTCAGGCTGGGCTAAGCGCTAGAACAGCTCGTTCTTCACCGCGTCCTTGGCTTTTTCCTCGGCCGGGGTGCCGTGGTTCGGCGCGTCGAGGTTGTGCACGCCGACGCCCGGCGGATTCTCGGCGTAGTAGTACTCGTCGCCGACCAGCATCACGCCGTCCGGCACCGCCCGTTCCTCGATCGGGATATTCTTCAGCGCCTTCTGCATGTAGTTGATCCAGATCGGCAGCGCCAGGCCGCCGCCGGTCTCGCGGTTGCCCAGGTTCTTCGGCTGGTCGTAGCCGATCCAGGCGATGCCCACCAGCTTCGGCTGGTAGCCGGCGAACCAGGCGTCGATCGAATCGTTGGTGGTGCCGGTCTTGCCGGAGATGTCGGGCCGCTTCAGCGCCAGCGCCTTGGTCGCCGTGCCGAAGCGCACCACGTCCTTGAGCATGCTGTCCATCATGAAGGCGTTGCGCTCGTCGATGACGCGGTTCTTCTCGTCGCCGGCCAGGTCCGGATGGGCCTGCGACAGGATCTTGCCGTCGGCGTCGGTCACCTTGGAGATCAGATACGGACTCACCTTGTAGCCGCCGTTGGCGAACACCGCGTAGGCGCCCGCCATCTGCAGCGGCGTGACGTTGCCCGCGCCCAGCGCCAGCGTCAGGTACGGCGGGTTCTTGTCCGGATCGAAGCCGAAGCGGGTGGTGTATTCCTGGCCGTACTTGGCGCCGATGCGGTGCAGGATGCGGATCGAGATCATGTTCTTGGACTTGGTCAGGCCGCGGCGCATGGTCATCGGGCCGTCGTACTTGCCGTCGTAGTTCTTCGGCTCCCAGGCCTGGCCGCCGGTCTGGCCGGCGTCGAACGAGATCGGCGCGTCGTTGATGATGGTGGCCGGCGACAGGCCGCGCTCCAGCGAGGCCGAATAAATGAAGGGCTTGAACGACGAGCCCGGCTGGCGCCAGGCCTGGGTCACGTGGTTGAACTTGCTGCGGTTGTAGTCGAAGCCGCCGACCATGGCCTTGATCGCGCCGTCGGTGGTGCTGGCCGCGACGAAGGCCGATTCGATCTCCGGCATCTGCGTCACTTCCCAATCCTTACCCTCCTGCATGACGCGGATCACCGCGCCACGGCGGATGCGCTTGTTCGGCGCCGCTTTCTCGGACAGCCACGAACGGCCCATCTCCAGCCCGGCGCCGCTGATCTTGATCTCCTCGCCCGAGGCGGTGACGGCGGTGATCAGCTGCGGCGTCGCCGCCAGCACCATCGCGGCGACGATGTCGTCGCTGTCCGGGTGGTCGGCCAGCTCGGTCTCGATCGCGTCGTCGGCCTCTTCCTTCTTCTGCGGGATGTCGATATAGGCTTCCGGACCGCGATAGGCGTGGCGCCGCTCGTAGTCCATCACGCCCTTGCGCAGCGCCAGGTAGGCGGCGTCCTGGTCGGCCTTGGTGATGGTGGTGAACACGTTCAGGCCGCGGGTGTAGGTGTCTTCCTTGAACTGCTCGTACACCAGCTGGCGCGCCATCTCGGCCACGTACTCGGCGTGCACGCCGAACTCGCTGCTGTCGGTCTTGACCTTGAGCGGGTCGGCCTTGGCCTCTTCGAACTGCTTGTCGCTGATATAGCCGAGCTGGTGCATGCGCACCAGGATGTATTGCTGTCGGGTGCGGGCGCGCTTCGGATTGACCACCGGATTGTAGGCCGACGGCGCCTTCGGCAGCCCGGCCAGCATCGCCGCCTCGGCCACGCTGATGTCGCGCAGGTTCTTGCCGAAATAGATCTGGGCGGCCGACGAGAAGCCATAGGCGCGCTGGCCCAGGTAGATCTGGTTCATGTAGACCTCGAGGATCTGGTCCTTGCTGAGGTTTTTTTCGATCTTCCACGCCAGCAGCACTTCGTAGGCCTTGCGCTTCAGCGTCTGTTCGCTCGACAGGAAGAAGTTGCGCGCCACCTGCTGGGTGATGGTGGAGGCGCCCTGCTTGGCGCCGCCGGTGGCGTTGTGCACCGCCGCGCGCAGGATGCCGGTGTAGTCGACTCCGCCGTGCTCGTAGAAGCGGTCGTCCTCGATCGCCAGCACCGCCTTCTTCATGACGTCGGGGATGTCCTTGATGCGCACCAGGTTGCGGCGCTCTTCGCCGAACTCGCCGATCAGCACATTGTCGGCGGAGAAAATCCGCAGCGGCATCTTCGGCCGGTAGTCGGTCAGCGTGTCGAGCTCGGGCAGGTTGGGGTAGGCCATCGCCAGGCCGAACACCACCAGCAGCAGCGCCGTCAGGCCGAGCCCGACCACCGACAAGCCGGCCATCAGCAGGAAGCGGCGCGGTTTACCCTTGGTTTTGGCGGATGCGTTGGACGGATTCGATGGTGGCGGTGCCGAATTGGAGGAGGCCATGCAGGACGATCTTTCTGTTTTATGTATCCGGCCCATTATAAGCGAGCGCCAGCGGGCACGGCGCGCATGCTTGACGTCAGAAATATTTACTCGTGAGTAACAAAACAACTGAGTTGCTTTTGCGGCTACGAAGGACGAAATAAGTGTGGTGAAACCCTCACACCAAGACAATCGTGCACTGTAGAAATACCTTTACACTTATATAGGCACGATTTAATGTACGGTCTGACATAAGCAGGCTAAACGCTGGTTTTCAAACGAGTTCTTTTATGCAAACAGGTCGAATCGTTGTTCGGAGGCACTGTGGTGCGGGCGCCAGCCATGGCGCCGGGGAGCTCGCATGATCGATATCAAGGCGCTGTTCGGGCGCGGCGACCAGCCGCTGGTCGGCATCGACATCAGCACCTCCGGCGTGCGGCTGGTCGAACTGGCGCGCGGCGCCAAGGGTGAACTGCGGCTGGAGCGCTACGCCGCCGAGCCGCTGCCGCGCAACGCCGTCACCGACGGCAACATCGAAAACATGGACCAGGTGGTGGAAGTGGTGCGCCGCGTGTGGAAGAAAAGCGGCACCCGCGCCAAGCTGGCCGCGCTCGGCATGCCGCCGGCCTCGGTCATCACCAAGAAGATCATCCTGCCGGCCGGCCTGTCGGAAGACCAGCTTGAAGTGCAGGTCGAATCCGAGGCCAGCCAGTACATTCCGTTCGCGCTCGACGAGGTCAGCCTGGACTTCGACGTCATCGGCCCGGCCGCCAACTCGGCCGACGACATCGAGGTGATGCTGGCCGCCTCGCGCCGCGAGAAGGTCGAGGACCGGATCGCGATCGCCGAGGCGTCCGGCCTGAAGGCCACCGTGATGGACATCGAATCCTACGCCGCCCGCGCCGCGCTGGACCGGGTCATCTTCCAGCTGCCGGAATCGGGCGTGGGCCAGGTGGTCGCGCTGTTCCAGATCGGCGCCCAGGTCACGCATATCTCGGTGATGCTGGACGGCGTCACCGTCTACGAGCGCGAGCAGCCGTTCGGCGGCAACGCGCTGACCCAGGACATCGTGCGTTCCTACGGCCTGGCCTTCGACGAGGCCGAGGCGCGCAAGAAAAGCGGCGATCTGCCGGACAACTACAACGCCGAGCTGCTGGTGCCTTTCCTCGAAAGCGCCGCGCTGGAAGTGACGCGCGCGATCCAGTTCTTCTACACCTCGACCCCGTACACCCGGGTCGACCAGCTGTTCCTGGCCGGCGGCTGCGCGCTGATCCCCGGCCTGCTGGAGCTGGTGGCCAGCCGCACCAAGATTTCCAGCGCGGTGATTTCGCCGTTCAAGGGCATGCAGCTGGGCCCGTCGGTGCGCGAATCGCAGTTGCGGCTCGACGCCCCGGCCTACCTGGTCGCCTGCGGCCTGGCTTTGCGGAGGTTCGGCTGATGATACGGATTAACCTGCTGCCGCACCGCGAAGAAAAACGCAAGCAGAAGAAGGCCGCCTTCTTCGCGCTGCTGGCGCTGGGCGGCCTGATCGGCGTCGGCGTGGTGCTGATGGTGGGCGGCTACAACGCGCGCGCGCTCTCGATCCAGGAGCAGCGCAACACCGTGCTGAAGACCGCCATCACCGAGCTCGACAAGAAAATCGCCGAGATCGCCACGCTGAAGCAGGAAATCGAAGCGCTGAAGGCGCGCCAGCAGGCGGTCGAGGATTTGCAGGGCGACCGCAACCAGCCGGTCTACCTGATGGACGAACTGGTCAAGCAGACCCCGCCCGGCGTCTACCTCAAGGGCTTCAAGCAGGAGGGGCAGAAGGTCACCGTCAACGGCTACGCGCAATCGCAGGAGCGGGTCTCGGAACTGTTGCGCAACATGGCCGGCGTCTCGCCGTGGCTGGAGCGGCCCGACCTGATCGAAGTCAAGTCCACCGGCCTGGGCCAAGGCAAGACCGCCAAGAAAGTGGTCGAATTCAACCTGGTGGTGAGCATCAAGCGTCCGCGCGACAAGGATGGTCCACCCGGCGGCGCCAAGGGCGCCCCCGCCAACGCGGTCGGTCCGGCGCACGCCGCGGCCCGGTCCTAGGAGCACGCGATGGCCAATCTCAACATCAACCTGAACGACGTCGGCGCCGACGTGGCGGCCCAGTTCCGCGACCTCAACGGCCGCCATCCGGGCCAGTGGCCGCTGGTGCCGCGCGTGCTGTGCGCCATCGGCGTCACGGCGGCGGTGTGCGTGGCCGGCTATTTCGGCTACTGGAAGTCGCAATTCGAGGAGCAGGACGCCGGCGCCCAGAAAGAGGCGTCGCTGCGCGCCGAGTACGAGCTCAAGGCGGGCCAGGCGGTCAACCTGGACGCGCTGCGGGCGCAGAAGGTGCAGGTCGACCAATACGTCGAGCGCCTGCAGAAGCAGCTGCCGAGCAAGGCCGAGATGGCCGCGCTGCTGACCGACATCAACCAGGCCGGCTCCGGACGCGGCCTGCAGTTCGAGCTGTTCAAGCCGGCGCAGGTGGTGGTCAAGGACTACTACGCCGAGCTGCCGATCGACATCAAGGTCACCGGCAGCTACCACGACATCGGCGCCTTCGCCGGCGACATGGCCAACCTGCCGCGCATCGTCACGCTCAACAACATGACGCTCAACACCGGCAAGGACGGCGTGCTGACCTTGGACGCGGTGGCCAAGACCTTCCGCTACCTCGATCCGGAGGAAGTCATCGCCCAGCGCAAGGCGGCGGCCGACAAGAAAAAGGCGGCGAAAAAATCATGAAGACGTGGATCCTCGGAATGATGGCCGCGTTGCTGCTGGCCGGCTGCGGCGACAGCGACGTGCAGGAGGTGCGCGGCTGGATGAAGCAGGTCGACGCGCGCGCCAAGGTGGCGGTGACGCCGCTGGCCGAGCCCAAGACCTTCATCCCCTTCGCCTACCAGCAGAAGGACGAGCTGGACCCGTTCAACCCCAACAAGCTGCTGGCCGAACTGGCCAAGCAGGCGGCCAGCAGCGGCGCCGGCGGCATCAAGCCCGACATGCAGCGCCGCAAGGAGCTGCTGGAAAGCTACCCGCTCGACACGGTGAAGATGGTCGGCACCATCGAGCGCAAGGGCGTGATCCACGCCGTGCTGCAGATCGATCGCACGGTGCACCAGGTGGTGGTCGGCCAGCACGTCGGACAGAACTACGGCCGCATCACCAGCATTGACGAGGCCACCGTCAACCTCAAGGAAATCGTACAGGATGCGACCGGCGACTGGGTCGAACGCATGTCCAAGTTGGAACTGCAGGAAAGCAAGGAGAACTCCAAATGACCGCTCATATCACGGCCCGGCGCGCCTCGGCCGCCGCCACCTGGGCGCCCGTGCTGGCCTGGACGCTGGCCTTGGCCATGGCGTTGGCCATTCCGGCCAGGGCGCAGACCGCCGCGCCGAACGCCATCGAATCGATCACCGCCAACCAGCAGGGGGCCAACGTCATCGTCAAGATCGGCCTGGCCAATGCGCCGGACAAGATGCCGATCGGCTTCGCCATCACCAATCCGCCGCGCATCGCGCTCGATTTCGGCGCCACCGTCAACGCCACCGGCAAGAGCACCCAGGAACTCAACCTGGGCGAGCTGCGCGGCGTCAACGTGGTGCAGGCCGGCGAACGCTCGCGGCTGGTGTTCAACCTGAAGCGCACGCTGAACTACGCCACCGTCATCGACGGCAAGTCGGTGATCCTGACCATCGACGGTTCCGGCGGCCTGGCCACGGCGGTCGACGCCAGCGGCCTGCCGGCCGTCAAGCCGGCGCCGGTCGGCGCGGCGCCGGCGCGTCAGGTGCTGCGCGACATGGATTTCCGTCGCGGCGCCAACGGCGAGGGCCGGGTCGTGGTCGACCTGCCCAACAACCAGGTCGCGGTCGACGTGCGCCAGACCCCGACCGGGGTGGTGATCGACTTCCTCAAGACCGGTCTGCCGGAAACGCTGCGGCGCCGGCTCGACGTGGCCGACTTCGGCACGCCGGTGGCGCTGGTGACCACCGTGCCGCAGGGCGACAACACCCGCATGACCATCGAGGCGCGCGGCCTGTGGGAACAGACCGTGTACCAGAGCGACACGCAGCTGGTGGTGGACGTCAAGCCGATCAAGGAAGATCCGAACAAGCTGACCCAGGGCTCGCAGGGCTATCGCGGCGAAAAGCTGTCGTTCAATTTCCAGAACGTCGAAGTGCGCGCCGCCTTGCAGGCGATCGCCGACATCTCCGGCCTGAACATCATCACCAGCGACAGCGTCAGCGGCAACCTGACCTTGCGCCTGAAGGAGGTGCCGTGGGACCAGGCGCTGGACGTGGTGCTGCAGGCCAAGGGCCTGGACATGCGCAAGAACGGTTCGGTGCTGTGGATCGCGCCGAAAGAGGAATTGCTGACCAAGGAAAAACTGGAGCTGGAGCAGCGCGCCCAGATCGCCGACCTGGAACCGCTGAAATCGGAAATCTTCCAGCTCAACTACCAGAAGGCCGAGGCCTTCAAGACCGTGTTCGGGCTGGAGGGCGACGCCAAGAACCGCATCCTGTCCAAGCGGGGCAGCGCCATCATCGAGCCGCGCACCAACCAGCTGTTCGTCACCGACATCGCCTCCAAGCTCGAAGACGTGCGCAACCTGATCGCCAAGACCGACGTCGCCACCAAGCAGGTGCTGATCGAGGCCCGCATCGTCGAGGCCAGCGACACCTTCACCCGCAACCTCGGCGCCAAGCTCGGCTTCGCCGACCTGCGCACCATCCGCGGCGGCGATTCCGGCTACCAGATCGGCAGCAGCAACACCCGCATCGGCATCGGCGGCAACCTGACCGGCGTCGGCGAGACCACCGGCCAGATCAAGGTCACCGACTCCAGCTACAACAACACCCAGTTCATCAACCTGCCGGCCGCCAACATCAACGGCGCACAGGCGGGCAGCCTGGCGGTCAGCCTGTTCTCGTCGGCCGCCAACCGCTTCCTCAACCTGGAGCTGTCGGCGCTGGAGGAGGACGGCACCGGCAAGATCGTCTCCAGCCCGCGCGTGATCACGGCCGACAAGGCCATCGCGCTGATCGAGCAGGGCATTGAGCTGCCGTACCAGGTCGCCACCAGCAGCGGCGCGACCTCGATCCAGTTCCGCAAGGCCAATCTGCGGCTGGAGGTGACGCCGCAGATCACGCCGGACGGCAACGTCGTCATCGACGTCGACGTCAACAAGGACAGCGTCGGCCAGGAAACCCGTTCCGGCTTCGCCATCGACACCAAGCACGTCAAGACCCAGGTCATGGTCGAGAACGGCGGCACGGTGGTGTTGGGCGGCATCTACCAGCTGACCGAGCGCAGCACCACCGACAAGGTGCCGTTCCTCGGCGACGTGCCGGTGCTGGGCTATCTGTTCCGCAGCAACACCCGCACCAACGATAAAACCGAATTGCTGGTCTTTATTACGCCGAAGATCGTGGCCGAGCGCCTGTCGACGCGGTAATTTTTTAAAATTGAATGGGAAGAGCGTTATGACGAAAATCACAGGATGGCTTGCCGCATTGGCCAGCGCCGGTTTGCTGGCCGCTTGCGGCGGCGGCGGCGGTTCGCCCGGCGCCAACGGCAACGGCGTCACGCCACCGGCGGCCAGCAAGGTGGCCAGCGTCACCCTCCGGGCCGATCCGAGCAGCATCGAGGACTCCGGCATCACCGAGGCGACGTTGACGGCCATCGTCAAGGACGCCAGCAACAACGCGCTGTCGGGCGAGACGGTCAGCTTCACGGCCAGCGCCGGCGTCATCACCAGCACCAACCGCGTCAGCAACGCCAGCGGCGAGGTGGTGGAAAAACTCAACATCAAGGGGATCTCGGGGCTGACCGCGGTCACCGTCACCGCCAATGTCGGTAGCGTGAAGTCGACCCCGGTCGTGATCACGGTGGTGCCGACGCCGCCGGTGCAGCCGGTGCTGCCGACGCTGACGCTGACCGCCAACCCGGGCACGCTGGCCTCGTCCGGCGTGGTGGGCAGCGAAGTGACGGTGTCGGTGCTGGTCAAGGACTCGTCCAACGCCGTGCTGCCGGGCGTGACGGTGGGCCTGGTGGTCGATTCCGGCAACCTGCTGTACGCCAACCGCGTCAGCGACGCCAACGGCCGCGTCACGGCCAAGCTGGACACGATCGGCAATCCGACCGCGCGTACCATCACCGTCACGGCCTCGGCCAACGGCGCCAAGACCCAGACGCTGCCGATCGACGTCACCGGCAACAAGCTGACCATCAACAACAGCAGCACCGTCAAGGTCGGCGCCACCACCGACGTCACCATCAAGCTGGTCGATTCGGCCGGCAGCGCGCTGGCCGGCCAGGCGGTCACCTTCAGCGCCGGCGGCGCCAACCGGCTTAGCGTCAAGGGCGGCGCCAGCGCCGTCACCGATTCCACCGGCCAGCTGGTGCTCAGCTATTCGGCGCAGACGGCCGGCACCGACGCCATCGTGGTGCGGTCGGCCGGCGTGATCGCCAACGCCTCGATCGTGGTCAGCGCCACCAACTTCACCTTCAACGGCGTCGATGCCAGCGGCGCGCTGCTGTCGGTCACCAACATCAACGCCTGCCAGAAAGTGGCGGTCCACAGCGACATCGGCGGCGTGGCGCAGGGCGGCGGCGTCACCCTCAACACCTCGCGCGGCACCGTCTACACCGACGCCGGCTGCACCAGCGCCATCAGCAGCGCGCTGACGCTGGTCAACGGCAACGCCACCGCCTATGTCCGCGCGGTCAATCCCGGCGTCGCCACGCTGACCGCCACTTCCACCATCACCAACCTGGCCACCCAGGGCTTGCTGGAATTCGTCGCGCCGTTCACCGCGTCGGCGATCGTCAGCGTCCAGGCCGACCCGGCCGTGATCGGCGTCAACACCAGCGGCAGCACCGTGCAGCAATCGACGCTGCGCGCCACCGTGCTGGACGGCACGCCGGAAAACAACCTGGTCAAGAACGCCGTGGTCAACTTCTCCTTCGTGAGCGACCCGAGCGGCGGCACCCTGACCCAGCCGTCGGTGGTCACCACCGGCGCCGACGGCACCGCCTCGGTCAGCTACATCGCCGGCCCCAACGACACCAAGCTGAACGGCGTGGTGGTGCAGGCCCAGTTGCAGGGCGCGTCGACCAACTCCGGCCAGGTCCAGCTGACGGTGGCGAAGAAAGCCGCCTCGATCAGCGCCGGCACCGGCAACACCATCGGCGTACCGAGCAGCACCAGTTACCAGATCGACTACGCGGTGACCGTCACCGACGCCGCCGGCAACCCGGCGGCCGGCATCAAGCTGACCAGCTCGGTGCGCCCGCGCTACTACTACAAGGGCCAGCTGTACTTCACCGGCACCACCGGTCCGTGGATCCTCGACCTGTCCGGCACCAACCCGCTGCCGCGTCAATGCGCCAACGAGGACGTCAATAGTGATAATATCCAGCAGCCGGGCGAGGACCTGAACCAGGACGGCATATTGACTCCGGGCAACGGCACGGTGGTCGTCACGCCGACCGCGACCACCGACGTCAACGGCCAGGCCGTGGTGTCGCTGACGTATGCGCGCGATCACGCCAACTGGATCGACGTGGCGTTGACCATCCGCGGCCAGGTATCGGGCACCGAGGCGCTGTATACTACGTACACCAGGTTGCCGTACCTGGGAACCGACTTCACGGTGGGCGGCACGCCGCCGCCGGGCCGGTACAGCCCGTACGGCATCGACGTGTCGTCCTGTACCAATACAAATTAATACCGGGGTTCAATGCAAAATGTGTTTCTAGTCGGCCTGATGGGGGCGGGAAAAACCACCATCGGCCGCATCCTGGCGCGTAAGCTGGGACTGAAGTTTATTGACTCCGATCACGAGATCGAGGCCCGCACCGGCGCCTCGATCCCGTGGATCTTTGAAATCGAAGGCGAACCGAGCTTTCGCCGCCGCGAGGCGGACGTCATCCGCGAGCTGACCGGCCAGGACGGCCTGGTGCTGGCCACCGGCGGCGGCGCCATCCTCAACCCCGACAACCGCGCCCACCTGAAGGCGCGCGGCACCGTCATCTACCTGCGCGCCAGCGTGCACAGCATCCTGCAACGCACCGCGCACGACAAGAACCGGCCGCTGCTGCAAACCGCCGATCCGCGCAAAAAACTCGAAGAATTGATGGCGATCCGTGATCCTTTGTACATGGAAATTGCCGATGTGGTAATCGATACCGGCCGACCTAACGTACAATCGATGGTCCAAACCATTTTGACCCAGCTGGAAACCATGGCCTGCGAGGCCGCGCCCAACTGCGTCACCCACGCCGAACCATCGATGAACGAACAATCCACCATCCTGTTAAACGTAGAATTGGGCGAGCGCAGCTACCCGATTTCGATCGGCCCGTCGCTGCTGGACGACGCCGCGCTGCTGGCGCGCCACGTCCACGGCGGCAAGGTCGCCATCGTCACCAACACCACCGTCGCGCCGCTGTACCTGGCGCGGGTCGAGGCCGGCCTGCGCGCGGCCGGCAAGCACGTCATTTCCGTGGTGCTGCCGGACGGCGAGGAATACAAGAACTGGTCGTCGCTGATGCAGATCTTCGACCAGCTGCTGGCCAACAAGGCCGACCGCAAGACCACGCTGATCGCGCTGGGCGGCGGCGTCATCGGCGACCTGACCGGCTACGCCGCCGCCAGCTATATGCGCGGCGTCGATTTCATCCAGGTGCCGACCACCTTGCTGTCGCAGGTCGATTCCTCGGTGGGCGGCAAGACCGGCATCAACCACCCGCTGGGCAAGAACATGATCGGCGCCTTCTACCAGCCGCGCGCGGTGATCGCCGATACCGCGACGCTGGAGACGCTGCCGGCGCGCGAGCTGTCGGCCGGCCTGGCCGAGGTGATCAAGCACGGCGCCATCATCGACGCCGCCTTCTTCGACTGGATCGAAGCCAACATCGGCAAGCTGATGGCGCGCGACAAGGGCGCCTTGGCCTACGCCATCGCCCGCTCGTGCGAGATCAAGGCCGACGTGGTCCGCCAGGACGAGCGCGAGGGCGGCCTGCGCGCCATCCTGAATTTCGGCCACACCTTCGGCCACGCCATCGAGAACGGCCTCGGCTACGGCGAGTGGCTGCACGGCGAAGCGGTCGGCTGCGGCATGGTGATGGCGGCCGATCTGTCGCAACGCATGGGGCTGGTCGACGCCGCCACGGTGGCGCGCGTGCGCGCACTGGTCGCCGCCGCCGGCCTGCCGGTCACGGCGCCCGACCTGGGCACCGAGCGCTGGCTGGAGCTGATGGAGGTCGACAAGAAGAACGAGGGCGGCGCCATCAAGTTCATCCTGCTGAAGCCGCTCGGCGCGCCGAGCATCAGCAACGCGCCGCAGGACTTGCTGCTGGCGACGCTGGCCGCCTGCGTTTAAGCCATGCTGCCCGACGAATTCCTCGCCCCCTACGCCACCCATTCGGCGGGCGGCGCCGGCCGCCGTTTCGAGGAGACGGCGCACGCTTCGCGCAGCCAGTTCCAGCGCGACCGCGACCGCATCATCCATTCGTCGGCCTTCCGCCGGCTGGAATACAAGACCCAGGTGTTCCTCAACCACGAGGGCGACCTGTTCCGCACCCGCCTGACGCACAGCCTGGAGGTGGCGCAGGTCGGCCGCTCGCTGGCGCGCAACCTGCGGCTCAATGAAGACCTGGTCGAAGCGATCTCGCTGGCGCACGACCTCGGCCACACGCCGTTCGGCCACGTCGGCCAGGACGTCCTCAACGAGTGCATGCAGGACCATGGCGGCTTCGAGCACAACCTGCAAAGCCTGCGCGTGGTCGACGAGCTGGAGGAACACTACGGCGCCTACAACGGCCTGAACCTGATGTTCGAAACCCGCGAGGGCATCCTCAAGCACTGCTCGCTGAACAACGCCAAACTGTTGGGGCCGGTGGCGCTGCGCTTCATCGAACGCACCCAGCCGTCGCTGGAGGCGCAGCTGACCAATCTCGCCGACGAGATCGCCTACAACAGCCACGACATCGACGACGGCCTGCGTTCCGGCCTGATCACCATCGAGCAGCTGGAGCAGGTGGAGTTTTTCGCGCGCCTGTGGCATGACGTGCAGCGCACCTTCCCCGGCCTGTCGGGACGGCGCGCGATCTACGAAACGCTGCGCCGCCTGATCACCGCGCTGGCCGACGACCTGATCGTCACCAGCAGCGCGCTGATCGCCGACGCCGCGCCGAAAAATCTGGACGACGTGCGCGCCGCGCCGCCGCTGATCCGCTTCTCCGACCCGATGCGCAAGGATGCAACCGAGCTCAAGCGCTTCCTGCGCGAGAATCTGTATCGGCACTACAAGGTCAACCGCATGCGGGTGAAGGCCAGCCGCATCGTGCGCGAGCTGTACGCGGCCTTCATGGCCGAGCCTGTCTTACTGCCGCCGGATTACCAGGACAAGTCGGGCGACGTCGGCAAGCAGGCGCGCAAGATCGCCGACTATATCGCCGGCATGACCGACCGTTACGCGATCCGCGAACACCGCCGCCTGTTCTCGCTCGACGAGCTTTGAGCCACCGCAAGCGCGCCGCGCGCGCCGCTTGACGCCAGCGCTTGCGCGGCCGATGATGAAGCATGCCTTCACCTCGCGGGAGCCATCATGGATAACGAAGTTGCAGCATGCATCCATCACCTGGAAGAGCGCTTCAAGGAGCTGAAAGAGTATCTTGAGAAGCACTACGCCAGCAAAGCCGAGTTGCTGAAATTTAGAGAAGATGTCGCTGTCCAGTTCGGACAAGTCCAGGTGCGGATCGCGCAGGTCCATACCGAGATCGCGCAAGTCCATGTGCACATGGCGAAGCTGGAAACCACTTTGATCAAATGGTTCATCGCGACCGCCATCGCCATCGCCGGGGGCTCATTCGGCATTGCCCGATATTGTCATTGACGGTGCATCATGGACGAGCAAACCAGTGCGCGCATTGGTGCGATTGAAGAGCGGATAACGGTGGTGGAAACGGAGGTCGCTGTGATCCAGTCGAACTACGTCCGCAAGGACCAGCACGCCGACAGGCATTCGGATTTACGCGACGAGGTCGCGGCGATACGCCTTGATAACCGCGAAGCACGCGCTGAAAATCGCGCCGCCATCAACGAGTATCGCGCCGAGTGCCTGGCCGCCATCGCCGCCGTCAGCGCGGAGAATCAGGCCGCCATTGCCGCCGTGAGCGCGGAGAATCAGGCCGCCATCGCCAAAGTCAGCGCGGAGAACAAGGTCGCCATTGCCGAGGTGATGGTTGCCATTGCCAAGGTCGGCGCGGACAACCAGGCCGCCATCGCCCAAGGCCGCGCCGACAACCAGGCCGCCATTGCGCAAGGCCGCGCCGACAACCAGGCATCCATCAACCAGCTCAGCGCCGCCACGCAGGCCGGTCTCGAAGAGGTCCGTGCCGAAAACAAGGCGACGCGGGCGCATGTCGATCACGTCGCCACCCGCCTGAGCGCGGAGATCACCAGGATGGGCATGACCATCCTGATGTGGATGTTCGTCATGCTGATCGGCTTTTGCGGGCTGCTGCTGGCCGTGATCAAGGAACTGCGCTAGAACATGCGCCGCTGCGCGGCATTGCCGTCGCCGACCAATTCCAGCAGCAGCTTCTTGACCGGCGCGGGCAGCGCGGCGTCGGCGATGCGCGCGGCGTCGAACCAGACGTGGCCGGACTCGGCGGCCATGTCCAGCCGCCGCGCCAAGGTCACGCGATACGGCGCGATATGCAGCTTGTAATGCGTGAAGACATGCGTCACCGTCGACAGGCGTTCGCGCGATTCCATCTCGCCGAAGCGGCCCACCGCCAGCATCAGCGCCTGCTCGTCGGCGGCCGGCACGTCGTCGTCCTCGGCCAGCAGATGGCCGTCCAATTCCGGCAGCGACAACAAACCGCCCCAGATCCCGCTTGGCGGCCTTTGCTCCAGCAACACCTGGCCGCCATCGATAATCGCCAACATCACCGCATGTTTTTCCGGCGACGTCTTCTTCGGCTTGCGCACCGGCAGATCCCGCGTGCGGCCGGTGGCGAAGGCCACGCAGCGCGCCTGCATCGGACAGCGCTCGCATGCCGGACTGCTGCGCGTGCACACCGTCGCCCCCAGATCCATCAAGCCCTGCGTGTAGGCCTCGATGCCTTGCTCCGGCAGCAGCGCCTCGGCGCGGCGCCACATGGCCTCCTCGGTCCTGCGCTCGCCCGGATAGGTATCGATGCCGAACACGCGCGCGAACACGCGCTTGACGTTGCCGTCCATGATGGCGGCGCGGGTGCCGCTGGAGAACGCCGAGATCGCCGCCGCCGTGGAACGGCCGATGCCCGGAAGCTCCGCCAGCAACGCCGGATCGGACGGGAACACGCCGTCGTACTCCGCCACCACGCGCTGCGCGCACTTGTGCAGATTGCGCGCGCGGGTGTAGTAGCCCAAGCCGCTCCACTGCGCCATCACATCCTCGACCGGCGCCGCCGCCAGATCGCGCAAGGTCGGGAACCGCTCCAGGAAGCGCGCGTAATAGCCCAGCACGGCCGACACCTGCGTCTGCTGCAGCATGATCTCCGACAGCCAGATCAGATACGCGTCGCGGGTGTTTTGCCAAGGCAGTACATGGCGGCCATGTACTTTCTGCCAGCCGATCAGATCCGCCGAAAAACTGGGATCCGAAAAATTCTCCACCGCTACAACCTTCATTCTTTTCCTAACTAAGCCGCGACGTCGAGCGCCACGAATTCCGCATTGATGGCGATGCTGATCGCACCGGCCAATTCGTTCAAACGCGCCTTCTGCGCCTCCAGCTGCCGCTGGCTGCTTTCGAAGGCATCGATTTTCTGTTCCAGGCTGTCGGTCGCATCGTGGATGCGCTGGATCGACGCCAGCCGGTGTTTCAACTGATCCTTGTGCTGGCGGATCTGCGCCTCCAGCGGCGCCATGATCACCTTCAGCCACGCCTCGGCGTCGTTGTTGGCCGACTTGAAGCAGCCGCGCACGCGCGAGGCGATGGTGTCGAAGAACTTCTCCATCAGCACCACGCGGCTGGTGGTGATCAGGGTCGCCGTGCCGAACTGCTTGTAGTAGATCGCCTCGATGCCGGCGATCTCCTCGCGGTAGCGCTCCAGCGAGAACGGCATCGGCAACGCCAAGGTCAGCCCGTGTTCGTTGGCGAAGCGGCGGTACATCACGCCCATCATCTCGCTGATCTCCAGCGTCTTGTGCTCGGCGGCGTCGAAGTTGCGGCCGATGCGCTCGAAGTAGCCGCGCATCGCCTCGCGCACGCCGGTGAAGAAGCGGCTGCGCTGCATCTCCTCGCGCACCTGCTCGATGTCGTCGCGCACGATGTCCATGCCCATGCAAGTGTACAGCTCGGTCGACAAGCGGGTGAACACCGCGCGCGTCGCCTGCAGCTTGAACAGGCTGGCGTCGAATTCCTTTTTCTCGACGTCGATGCGGCGCATCATGTGCGCGATCACGCTCTGGTTCTTGCCGCGCAGGCTTTTCAGCTCGTGCAGCTGCTCGACGATGCCGCGCACGCGCGCGTTCAGCATCGCCGTCTGCGCCCCGTTCAGGGCCTGCAACTCCTCGGCCAGCTGCTTGCGCACGATTTCCTTCTTGGCCGGGATCAGCTCGTTGAACAACGCGCCCTCCAGCGACTCCAGGCGGCTGCGCGCCAGCAGCGCCGCATCCTTGGTGATCTTGCCCACCAGCGCCTTCTGTGCCGACACCGGAAACACCTGGCGCGGCTCCAGCGCCAGCACGTGCGCCACGTTGGCCTGCTGGCGCTCGATCTCCAGGTTGATCTCGGCCTCGCTGCGCAGTTCGTCCCACATGCTGTCGATCTTGTTCAGCACCACCAGCCGGCCGGCGCCGGCGCCGATGTGGTTGCGCCAGACTTCGATATCGCTCTTGGTCACGCCGGTGTCGGCGGCCAGGATGAACAGCACCGCGTGCGCGTTCGGAATCAGGTTCAGCGTCAGTTCCGGCTCGGTGCCGATGGCGTTCAGGCCCGGCGTGTCGAGGATCACCAGTCCCTGCTTGAGCAGCGGATGCGGGAAGTTGATGATGGCGTGGCGCCACAGCGAAATTTCCACCATGCCGTGCTCGTCCAGCGTGACCTGCAGGTCGGGATCGTCCTCGTCGTACAGGCCGTAGCGCTTGGCCTCCTCGACCGGCACCTGGCGCGTCAGGCTGACCTGCTTGAACACCTCGTGCATGTCGGCGCCGGCGTCCAGGTTCAGCGGCAGCACGGTCCACGCGCCCGGCTGGTCGCGGTAGTCGCCGGTGGACAGGTTGTCGGCCCGCGTCTCGATCGGCAGCAGCCGGATCGACGGCGCGAAGCTCGGATCGTACAGCAGCTCGGTCGGGCACATGGTGGTGCGGCCGGCGGCGGACGGCAGGATGCGCTGGCCGTAGTCGGCGAAGAAGATGGCGTTGATCAGCTCGGATTTGCCGCGCGAGAATTCCGCGACGAAGGCGACCGACAATTTATCGTCGGCCAGCCGCGCCAGCGTGCGGCCGATGCGCTGCTCGGTGGCGGCGTCGGTCAGGGACGCGCCGGCCACCCAGGACTGATAATTCCGCAGCGCCGTCACCACGCCTTGCCGCCACGCGCTGTATTGTTCGAAATCCCTGACCATCATGTCTGCCCTTATTTTTGGCAATTCACACAGTAGAACGTGGATCGCTGTCCCTGCTTGATCTGGCGCACCGGCGCCGCGCATACGCGGCAGGGCTCGCCAGCCCGATCATAGACGAAATACGACTGCTGGAAATAGCCGGACTGCCCGTTGACGCTAATAAAGTCGCGCAAGGTGCTGCCGCCCTGGACAATGGCCTCGGCCAGGATCTCGCGCACCGCCTGCGCCAGCTTGTCGTAGCGCGCCAGGCTGACGCGTTTGGCGGGCGTCTTCGGATTGATCCCGGCGCGGAACAGGCTTTCCGATGCATAAATGTTACCGACGCCGACCACGATGTCGCCGGCCATCAGCACCTGCTTGACCGAGGTGCTGCGCTGGCGGGTTTGATCGTACAGCAATTTGCCGCTGAAACCCGGCTCCAGCGGCTCGACGCCCAGGTCGCGCAGCAGCGCGTGGTGTTCCAGCAGGCCGTCGGCGTCGTCGTGCCACAGCACCGCGCCGAAGCGGCGCGGATCCTTCATGCGCAGCACCTGGCGTCCGTCCGGGCCCTCCACTTCGAGATCGAAATGATCATGCTTTTCCGGCGCGATGCCGGGATCGAGCACCCGCAGATGGCCCGACATGCCGAGGTGGATGATCAGCGTGCCGTGCTCGAAGTGCAGCAGCAGATACTTGCCGCGGCGGCCGGTGCGCAGCACCAGTTGCCCGGCCAGCGTCTGCGGCAGCGTCGGCGGGAACGGCCAGCGCAAGCCCTCGCGGCGCAGCACCACCGAGTAGACGGTGCGGCCTTCGACATGAGGCGCGACGCCGCGCCGGGTGACTTCAACTTCTGGTAATTCTGGCATCGGATACTCGGGCTAAGGGAATAGATGAAGAAAGGCTTCGGGAGTGGGCGGAATATTTGGTTACACTAGTCAAAACACGCAATCGATCCGATGGGCGTAAAATCCGAATGTACTTCTGCCGACCTGCCAGGATCTTCCTTTGAAAAACGCTTTCGCCATTGTAACCCTCTCCGCCTTGCTGTCGGCGTGCGCCATCGCACCACAAAAAACGGCCGAGTCGTCACCCGCGCCCCAGCCCGCCACGCCGGACGTCGCGCCGGAGGCCGCCCCTGCGGTCGTTGAAACGCCGGAAGCGCTGCCGAACAACGACCTGACCGGCGACCTGTTGTACCGCATCACCAAGGCCGAGCTGGAATTCAAGCAGGGGCAATGGCAAGGGCCCTACATCACGATGATGGCGCTGGCGCAGCAGACCCGCGATCCGCGCCTGGCGCGCCGCGCCACCGAAATGGCGCTGGCCGCCAAGCAGGGCGCCGAGGCGCTGGCCGCGACCCGCTTGTGGCGCGGCCTGGCGCCGGAGTCGGACGAGGCGGTGCAATACTTCCTCGGCTTCGCCGTCGTCATGGACGACCTGGGCGAAGCGGAAGCGATCTTCGAGCAGCGCCTGAAGGCCGCGCCGCCGGCCTCGCGCGGCCTGGCGATGTTCCAGATGCAGCAATTCCTGCTGCGCGCCAAGGACAAGCAAGCCGCCTACAAGCTGGAGCAGCGCGTGCTGATGCCGTACGACGGCATGCTGGAAGCCCATCTGATCCTGGCGCAGGGCGCGTTCGCGCTGAACGACGTCGCCGGCGCCCGCGCCGAGGCGGAGAAAGCGCTGGCCATCAAGCCCGATTCGGAACTGGCGATCCTGACCACGGCGCAGGTGGCGGGCGATATCGACGCCGCCATGAAGGTGCTGACCGGCTTCCTGGAAAAATATCCGAACGCCAGCGAAGTGCGCGCCGCCTACGCCCGCATCCTGGTCGACGCCAAGCAATACGAGCCGGCCCGCAAGGAATTCCTGACCCTGCTGAAACAGCAGCCCGATAATGTGGCCACGCTGTACGCGCTGGGCGTGATGGCGATGCAGACCAACGACCTGCCGGGCGCCGAGCAATACTTCACCCGTTTCGTCACCGTGCTGGGCGACCGTCCCGGCGATGAGCGCGACCCGTCCAAGGTGCTGATGATCCTGGGGCAGATCGCCGAGCAGCGCGGCGACCTCGACACCGCCTACAACTGGCTGGAGCGGATCGAAGGCAACGACGAAAAGCTGTACCTGGCCGCCCGCATGAAGATGGCGACGCTGACCGCGCGCAAGGGCAACGTCGACGACGCGCGCAAGCAGCTGGCCGAGCTCAAGCCGGCCGACCCCGCCGACCAGGCGCAACTGGTGCAGACCGACGCCCAGCTGCTGCGCGACGCCGGCGACCACCGCGCCGCCTACACGGTGCTGGAGAACGCGATCAAGCGCTTCCCCGGCAATCCGGACCTGCTGTACGACTTCGCGCTGGTGGCGGAAAAGCTGGGACAGGTGGAGTTGATGGAAACCGCGCTGCGCCAGGTGATGATCGCCGCGCCGGACAACCAGCATGCCTACAATGCGCTGGGCTACTCGCTGGCCGAGCGCAACGAGCGCCTGCCGGAAGCATACGCGCTGGTCGACAAGGCGATGAAGATGGCGCCGGGCGACCCCTTCATCATGGACAGCATGGGCTGGGTGCAATTCCGCATGGGCAACCTGAACGAAGCCGAAGCCTTGCTGCGCCGCGCCTACGCCTTGCGCAACGACGCCGAAATCGCCGTGCACCTGGGCGAGGTGCTGTTCGCCAAGGGCGATTTCAGCGGCGCGCAAAAAATGTGGCAGGAAGCGCACAGCAAGGATCCGAAAAACGACGCGCTCAAGAGCACGCTGGCGCGCCTCAACCAAAGCCTATGAAACGACTGATCATTCTTGCCGCCGCGCTGTCCGCGCTTGGCGCGCTGGCCGGCTGCGCCACCACCGCCTCTTCCTCCACGCGCTCCGCCGCCGCCGTCGCCCCGTACCGCGACAGCGTCGACCTGGCCGGGCGCATCGCCATCAACTACAGCCGCGACGGCAAGAAGGAATCGCTGAACGGCAAGTTCACCTGGCAGCAGAGCAAGGCCAACACCGACGTCAGCCTGATCTCGCCGACCGGGCAGATCGTGGCGGTGATCAATGTCACGCCGTCCTCGGCCACGCTGAAGCAAAGCGGCAAGGAGCCGCGCACCGCGCCCGACCTCGACAGCCTGACCACGCAGACGCTGGGTTGGACCTTGCCGGTCTCCGGCCTGCGCGACTGGCTGCAAGGCTACGCCGTGGCCAGCGACGGCAGCCGCTTCGTCGCCACCCCGGCCAACGACACCGTGGTCACCCGCGACGGCTGGAAGCTGGACTACGTGTCGTGGCAGGACGATGCGGCCGCCGTGCCGGCGCCGAAGCGCATCGACGTCACCCGCATCGCGCTGGGTCAGGCGGTGGACGACATGGCGATCCGCATCGTCATCGATGCCGCCGCGCAGTAAAATGCCGCGCATGACTGAATTGAAAAATTGCCCGGCTCCGGCCAAGCTGAACCTGTTCCTGCACGTCAACGGCCGCCGCGCCGACGGCTATCACCTGTTGCAGACCGTCTTCCAGTTGATCGACCACGGCGACACGCTGCACTTCACGCTGCGCGACGACACCACGCTGCGCCGGGTCACCGACCTGGCCGGCGTGCCGGAAGAGAGCGACCTGATCATCCGCGCCGCGAAGCTGCTGCAGGCCGAGGTGCTGCGCCGTACCGGTGCGCGGCCGCGCGGCGTCGACATCGCGATCGACAAAGTATTGCCGATGGGCGGCGGGCTGGGCGGCGGTTCTTCCGACGCCGCCACCACGCTGATGGCGCTGAACCAGCTGTGGGAAGCGGGATTGAGCAGGGAAGAGCTGATGGCGCTGGGCCTGCCGCTGGGCGCCGACATTCCCTTCTTTATCTTCGGCGAAACCGCCTTCGCCGAAGGCGTGGGGGAGGCCATGCGGCCGGTCGCGGCGCCGGATTGTTGGTATGTCGTCATCGAACCCGGCGTCGCGGTGCCGACAGCCGCAATTTTTTGCTCAGAACATTTGACAAGGGATACTCCCGCCGTCATAATAACGGACTTTTCCAGCCACCTAGAAAAATCGAACGGTTTGATAGGATTTGGAAAGAATGACTTGCAGCAGGTAGCAACGAAGTTGTTCCCGCCGGTGGCAGAGGCGATAGAATGGCTCGGTGCTTACGGTGATGCCAGGATGACTGGCTCCGGTGCTTGCGTGTTTAGTGCGGTGGCAACCGAGGCTGAAGCGGATGCGGTGCTTGAAAAAGCGCCGGCGAAGTGGAAAGCGTGGAAAGCCCAAGCGCTGAAGCGCCACCCGATCATCGGCAGGTTGTGAGGCAATAAAAAAATTTGGCTTAGCGTGAAAATGGCTGTAAAATACCGGCCAGTAACGACAAGCAGCAAGTTGCGTAGGGGAATCGCCAAGCTGGTTAAGGCACTGGATTTTGATTCCAGCATACCAAGGTTCGAATCCTTGTTCCCCTGCCATTCGTTTGTATCTGGACCCGTCGAGGCGCAAGTCTCCGGCCAGGTAGAGCAAAGATGATTCAGCCCAGAGCGAATCATTCTACTAAGATTCTACTAAGTTCAGCGTCACGCGGCATTCGCTGACGATCTATCAAAAATTTCTACGACTATTCTCTGGGACTCCCATGGCTTACGAAAACCTGATGGTTTTTACCGGCAACGCTAATCCTGCGTTGGCAGAAGGAGTCGCAAAAAATCTCGGCATTCCTCTCGGCAAGGCAAACGTTTCCAAGTTTTCCGACGGCGAGATCATGGTCGAGATTAACGAAAACGTCCGCGGTAAAGACGTCTTCGTCCTGCAATCGACTTGTGCACCAACCAACGACAGCCTGATGGAGTTGATCCTGATGGTCGACGCCCTGAAGCGCGCGTCCGCTGGCCGTATCACCGCCGCCATCCCTTACTTTGGTTACGCCCGTCAAGACCGCCGCCCACGTTCGGCGCGCGTCGCGATCTCGGCCAAGGTGGTGGCGAACATGCTGGAAGAAGCCGGCGTCGAGCGCGTCCTGATCATGGATTTGCACGCGGACCAGATCCAGGGCTTCTTCGATATCCCGGTCGACAATATCTACGCGTCGCCGATTCTGCTGGGCGACCTGCAGAAAAAGAACTACCAGGACCTGCTGGTGGTGTCGCCGGACGTCGGCGGTGTGGTGCGCGCGCGCGCCCTGGCGAAACGCCTGGGCTGCGACCTGGCCATCATCGACAAACGCCGTCCGAAGGCCAACGTGTCCGAAGTGATGAACATCATCGGTGAAGTCGAAGGCCGCAATTGCGTGATCATGGATGACATGGTCGACACCGCCGGCACGCTGGTCAAGGCGGCCGAAGTGCTGAAAGAGCGCGGTGCCAAGAAAGTCATCGCGTATTGCACGCACCCGGTGCTGTCCGGCCCGGCGATCGAGCGCATCACCAATTCGTCGCTGGACGAACTGGTCGTGACCGACACGATCCCGCTGTCCGATTCGGCCAAGGCTTGCGGCAAGATCCGTCAATTGACCTGCGCACCGCTGCTGGCCGAGACGTTCAAACGCATCATCAAGGGCGATTCCGTGATCTCCCTGTTTATCGATTAAGCGATAAACCATTTAGACAGTTTTTGAGACGGCGCCCCCGGTTTTTACAACCGGGGGCGCCGTTTTTCCCGAAGCACCCTGGTCGCGGGGGCTTCATAACACGGGGCGCGAGCCCTGTTATTTTTGGAGTTACACATGAAAGTTGTTGCATTCAAACGCGAATTGCAAGGTTCCGGAGCGAGCCGCCGCCTGCGCAATTCGGGCCAAACCCCTGGCATCATCTACGGCGGTACCGAAGCGCCAGTGACCATCTCGCTGGACCACAACGCGCTGTACCACGCGCTGAAAAAAGAAGCGTTCCACTCGTCGATCCTGGATCTGGAAATCGACGGCGTGACCCAGCAAGTGCTGCTGCGCGACTTCCAAGTCCACGCGTTCAAGCAACTGGTTCTGCACGCTGACTTCCAGCGCGTCGACGCCGGCAAAAAAGTGCACATGAAAGTCGCACTGCACTTCGCCAACGCCGATGTCTCGCCAGCGGTCAAACTGCACGGCGCCACCATCAGCCACGTCGCCAACGAAATCGAAGTGTCGTGCCTGCCGAAAGACCTGCCAGAGTTCATCACCGTCGACCTGTCGAACATCGACGTCGGTCACTCGCTGCACATCGGCGAACTGACCCTGCCAGAAGGCGTGACCGCGATCACCCACGGCGCCAACCTGACCATCGCTACCGCTTCGGTACCAGCCGGCCACGTCGCCGCTGAAGCCGCAACCGCTGAAGCCGCTCCAGCAGCCGATGCCAAGCCAGCCGCCAAAGCCAAGAAGTAATCACTGATGTCGCCTTCGGGCGGCCTTGGTCTGAAGCCCGCCGGCCATGCCTGGCGGGCTTTTTTCATTTTCAGGCGATAATCGCCTATTTACGCTCACGCACACCATGCCCATACGTCTCATCGTCGGCCTCGGCAACCCTGGCGCCGAATACGAACAAACCCGCCACAACGCCGGCTTCTGGCTGGTGGACAACCTCGCCAACGACGTCGGCGCGCGGCTGCAGCGCGAGACCAAGTACAACGCGCTGATGGCCAAGGCTTCGGTCGCCGGGCACGAGGTCTACCTGCTGGAGCCGCAGACGTATATGAACCGCTCCGGCCAGTCGGTCGGCGGGCTGTGCCGCTTCTTCAAGATCAATCCGGACGAAGTGCTGGTCGTGCATGACGAGCTGGACCTGATGCCCGGCACCGCGCGCCTGAAGAAGGGCGGCTCGTCGGGCGGCCACAACGGCCTGAAGGACATCACCGCCGCGCTCGGCACGCAGGATTACTGGCGGCTGCGGCTCGGCATCGGCCATCCGCGCACGCTCAGCCTGGCGCAACAGGTGGCGGACTTCGTGCTGCACCGGCCGCGCCGCGAAGACCAGGAGCTGATCGAGCAATCGATCGACAAATCGCTGCTGGTGATGCCGCAGATCGTCGAAGGCAAGTTCGAAGCGGCGACCATGAAGCTGCATACAGCCTGAAGCGCCGATGGTATGCTGGGGGCATTCATTCCCCAGCTAAAGGACACCATCGATGAAGCTCCTCCCTCTCGCCGCGCTGTTGCCGCTGCTGCTGGCGCAAGCCGCCTCGGCGCAAGACGCCGCCGCCGTCGCAGGCCAGATCAACGGCATGTACCCGCAGCTGGAAACGATTTATAAGGATTTGCACCAGCATCCGGAGATCGCGTTCCAGGAAGTGCACACCGCCGCCAGGCTGGCCGCCGAAATGCGCAAGCTCGGCTTCGAGGTCACGGAGAAGATCGGCAAGACCGGCATCGTCGCCATCTATAAAAACGGCAAGGGCCCGACGGTGCTGGTGCGCACCGAGATGGACGGCCTGCCGATGGAGGAGAAATCCGGTTTCCCGTTCTCCAGCAAGGCGCACGCGCAGCTGGAGGGCAAGGACGTGATGGTGGCGCACAGCTGCGGCCACGACATCCACATGGCCGCCTGGCTGGGCACGGCGCGGGCGCTGGTCGCGCTGAAGGCGCAATGGAAGGGCACCTTGATGTTCGTCGGCCAGCCGGCCGAGGAAACCGTGTCCGGCGCCAAGGCCATGCTGGACGACGGCCTGTACACCCGCTTCGGCAAGCCGGATTACGCGTTCGCGCAGCACTCGTGGCCGCGTCCGTACGGCACCATCGGCTACAACAGCGGACCGGTGTCGTCCAACTCCGACGCGATCGAAATCACCTTCAAAGGGCGCGGCGGGCACGGCTCGGCGCCGGACAAATCGGTCGACCCGATCACCATCGCCGCGCGCTTCGTGGTCGACGTGCAGACCGTGATCAGCCGCGAAAAGGACCCGAAGGAATTCGGCGTGGTGACGATCGGCGCGATCAACGGCGGCACGGTGGGCAACATCATTCCGGACTCGGTGCGGGTGCGCGGCACGATCCGCAGCTACAGCCCGGCGGTGCGGGAAAAGATATTGGCCGGCGTGCGCCGCATCGCCAACGCCTCGGCCGCGATGGCCGACGCGCCGGCGCCGGAGGTGGAGCTGATCGCCGGCGGCGTCGCCATCGACAACAACGACGCGCTGGTCCAGCGTACCGAAGGGATCTGGAAGCAAGCCTTCGGCGACGCCAACGTGCAGCGCATGCCGGCGATGACGGCCAGCGAAGACTTCTCGCAATTCGTCAACGCCGGCGTGCCGGGGATCTTCTTCTTCACCGGCGTCTACGACCCGAAGGCGGTGGCCGAGGCCGACAAGCCGGGCGGCAAGCCGCTCGCCTTCAACCACTCGCCGTACTACGCGCCGGTGCCGGAGCCGTCGATCAAGACCGCCGCCCAGGCGCTGACGCTGGCGGTCCTCAACGTGATGCGCTAGCGATCCTCCCCACGGTGTCAGTGCCGACATTCGGACACGTGCTCTACCGTAGCGGTCGCTACGGTAGAGCACGTGTCCGAATGTCGGCACTGACACCGGAAGTTTATTTGTTGGCGGCGATCCAGCGGTCGACGCGCGCTTCCAGGATCGGCATCGGCAGCGTGCCGTCGCCGATCACCACTTCGTGGAATTTCGGGTAGCTGAACTTGTCGCCCAGCGCCTGCTGCGCCCGGGCGCGCAGTTCCAGGATCTTCAGCGATCCGATCTTGTAGCTCAGCGCCTGCGCCGGCAACACCATGTAGCGCTCGATCTGGTTGCGCGCGCGCGGCTCGCTCCAGCCCAGCGTGTCCACCAGGTAGGCGATCGCCTGCTCGCGGGTCCACCCTTTGGCGTGCATGCCGGTGTCCACCACCAGCCGCGCGGCGCGCAGCATCTCGGCGTTGAGGTGGCCGTAGTAGGCGACCGGATCCTCATACAGCCCCAGCTCCTTGCCCAGCGTTTCCGAATACAAGGCCCAGCCTTCGGTGTAGGCCGCGCTGTTCGGGTTCTCGGTGCTGAACTTGCGGAAGTCCGGCAACGGCAGCTCCTTCAGCAGCGCGGCGTGCAGGTGATGGCCCGGGATGCCTTCGTGCAGGAACAGGCTGACCATGTCGACCCGGCTGTATTTCTTCGGATCGTTGACCACCGGCCAGAACACGCCCGGATGCGAGCCGTCCGCCGCCGACGGCGTGTAGTGGTCAGACGCCGTGGCGCGCGTCAGTTCCGGCTCCAGTTGCAGCTCCAGTTTGGCTTTCGGGATCAGGCTGAAATACGTCGGCAGCTTGGCCTGCACCTGGGCGTAGATGGCGCGGTAGGCGTCCAGCACCTGCTGGTCGGTGGTGAAGATGTTGTACTTGGTCTGCGCGCCGACCCATTGCGGCAGCTGCTTCTCCGGGCCGTCATAGCCCAGCTTGGGCGCCAGCGCGGCCATCTGTTGCTGGATGCGCGCCACTTCCTTCAGGCCCAGCGCGTGCACCTCTTCCGGCGACAGCGGCAGGTTGGTGCTGTCCTTGATGTGGGCCGCGTACCAGGCGGCGCCGTTCGGCAGCGCGCCCAGGCCGGTGCTGGTGCGCCCGGCCGGCAGGTATTCGTTCTCCAGGAAGCCGACCAGCCGGTTCAGCGCCGGCGCGATCTTGCCGTCGACCACCTTCAGATAGGCGGCGGCGAGCTTTTGCTTGTCGGCGGCGGAGAAGGCGTCCGGGAAGCGCTTCACCGGCGAGTAGAACACGCTCGCTTCCGGCGTGGCGCTGCGCAGGTTCTGCAGCTGCGGCAGCATCGCGATGGTGATCGCCTTCGGATGCACCACGCCGCTGCGCATGCCTTGCTTCATGTTGGCGATGGCCTGGTCGATCCACGCCGGCAGCTGGTTCAGCCGGCTCAGGTAGTCCTGGTATTGCTTGACCGTGCCCAGCGGCTGCGAGCCGGTGCCGTCGGCGTAGTTGGCGATGGTGCTCGGCACGTTGTCCATCTGGTTGATCGGCAGCAGGTGGTCGGGGAAGGACTCCATCTGCATCGCGTTGTTGAGCTCGTAGGTCAGCAGGTCGTAGGTCAGCTGATCCTGGTCGCCCAGCTGGCCGCGGCGCACCGCCATCAGCTGCTTCTGCATCTGGCGGTACAGCGTGAACTGCTGCGCGCGCACCTTGGGCGAAATCGCCAGGCCGAGCTGGTCGTTGTAGCGGCTGTCGCCGTTGGCGGTGGCGAACAGCAGCGGATCGAATTTGCAGCGGGCGGTGTGGAAGGCGGCGGCGATTTTCGCCAGCTGCACCTGGGCCTTGCTCGCTTGCGCGGCGGCGGTGGGCGCCGCTTGCGCCGGCAAGGTGGCGACGCCGGCCAGCAGCAGGCTGGTGATCAGGATGGAGGTCCGCAGCGAACCGCGGCAACGAGACAATGGCATAAGGGTTTCCCAGGCTGATAGGTTGTTCGAGCGCTACAGCAAATCAGTCTAGCACTAAACAAGTCACTCATAGCACCAGAGAAATAAAGCGGTGGCCCGGACCGGCGTCATGTCGGTGTTTTTTGAAGAGTGGCAGCAAGGGAGGTACAATGGACCCTTGAACGCTGTAAACAGCACGAACATCCAAGCCGCTTGCCGGCCATATTGATAATTAAAGGTTTTTCATGAGTCTCCAATGCGGCATCGTCGGCTTGCCCAACGTCGGCAAGTCCACCCTGTTCAACGCCCTGACCAAGGCCGGCATTCCGGCCGAGAACTATCCGTTCTGCACCATCGAGCCCAACGTCGGCGTGGTCGAAGTGCCGGATCCGCGCATGGGCGCGCTGGCCGCCATCGTCAAGCCTGAGCGCATGGTCAACGCCATCGTCGAATTCGTCGACATCGCCGGCCTGGTCGCCGGCGCGTCGCAGGGCGAGGGCCTGGGCAACCAGTTCCTGTCGCACATCCGCGAAACCGACGCCATCGTCAACGTGGTGCGCTGCTTCGAGGACGACAACGTGATCCACGTCTCCGGCAAGGTCAGCCCGCTGGACGATATCGAAGTGATCCAGACCGAGCTGGCGCTGGCCGACCTGGGCACCGTGGAAAAAGCCATCCACCGCGAAAACAAGAAAGCCCGTTCCGGCGACAAGGACGCCGCCAAGCTGGTCGCCATCATGGAGCGCATCGTGCCGCACCTGAACGAAGCCAAGCCGGTGCGCGCCATGGGCCTGGACGCCGACGAAATGGCCCTGATCAAGCCGCTGTGCCTGATCACCGCCAAGCCGGCCATGTACGTCGCCAACGTGTCCGACACCGGCTTCACCAACAACCCGCTGCTGGACCAGCTGACCGCCTACGCCGCCACCCAGAACGCGCCGATCGTCGCCATCTGCGCCTCGATCGAAGCGGAAATCGCCGATCTGGACGACGCCGACAAGACCGAATTCCTGAACGACATGGGCATGCAGGAGCCGGGCCTGGACCGTCTGATCCGCGCCGCCTACAAACTGCTGGGCCTGCAAACCTACTTCACCGCCGGCGTGAAGGAAGTGCGCGCCTGGACCATCCACGTCGGCGACACCGCGCCGCAAGCGGCCGGCGTGATCCACACCGACTTCGAACGCGGCTTCATCCGCGCGCAAACCATCGCCTACGACGACTACATCCAGTACAAGGGTGAGGGCGGCGCCAAGGAAGCGGGCAAGATGCGCGCCGAGGGCAAGGAATACATCGTCAAGGATGGCGATGTGTTGAACTTCCTGTTCAACGTTTAAGTCAGCGCCATCGCGTCCGAGCCTGTTTCTCCAGTAGAAACAGGTTTTTTTTTGGCCGGCGCCAGGCGGATAGCTGATAGTATATTGGCATGAAGGCCTTCCTGACGAAGAGTATCTGGCTGATCCTGGCGCTGCTGCCGGCCGCGCCGGCGGTGCTGGCCGCCGACATCATCCCGCTCTACGTCTACTACCAGGATCCCTTGTTCGCGGCGGGCGGCCCGCAGAGCCTGACCGACAAGCTGGCCGTCTGGCTGACCCAGCGCGCCAACGGCCGCTATCAGTTCGTGCCGACCCAGATTCCGCGCCGCCGCCTGCAGTTGATGATCCGCCAGCCGCATTGGCACGGCGTGGTGGCGTGGGCCAATCCGCGCTGGTTCGAGGAAACCGGCCAGCCGCGCCAGAACTGGAGCCGGCCCTACATGATCGACGCCAACATGGTCGCCTCGCTGCGCAGCGCGCCGGTCGAGTATGAGGACGACCAGTCGCTGCAGGGCCTGCGCATCGGCAGCGTGCAGGGCTACCACTACAAGGATTCCGCCGAGCTGCTGCGCGACGACGCCGACAGCGAGGCCCGCACCCTGCTCAAGCTCAGGCAGCGCCGCGTGCCGGTGGCCTTCCTCCAGGCCAGTTCGTTTCCCTTTTTCCGCCAGCAATTTCCCGATCTCGACGACTGGATCCACCTGTCGGCCAAGCCGCGCACCATCTTCGAGCGGGCGTTCTTCACCGCGCCGGACCAGCCGGAGCTGCTGGCTTACCTCAATCAGCAGGTCGACGCGCTGCTCGCCGACCGCCCCTGGCAGGAGCTGATGGGCACCTGCAAATTGGTCAAGCCGCGCCTGGCCGCCGCGACCGATGCGCAACGCAAGCTGTGTCGTTAGCCGTGCATGGGCCGTTGTTGGGTATAATCGTCGGATTGCCCGATCGACGGACCGCCGCGTCCGCCTTCCTCACCCGCCTCACTCATCACTAGAAAAATATTCCTCATGGCATCTTCCAACGATAACGTCAGCATGGCGCTGTTCTGCGATTTCGAAAACGTCGCGCTCGGTGTGCGCGACGCCAATTACGACAAGTTCGACATCAAGCCGGTGCTGGAGCGTCTGCTGCTCAAGGGCAGCATCGTGGTCAAGAAGGCGTATTGCGACTGGGACCGTTACAAGGCCTTCAAGGCGCCGATGCACGAGGCGAATTTCGAGCTGATCGAAATCCCGCACGTGCGCCAGTCGGGCAAGAACTCGGCCGACATCCGCATGGTCGTCGATGCGCTGGATCTCTGCTACACCAAGTCGCACGTCGACACCTTCGTCATCATTTCCGGCGATTCGGACTTTTCGCCGCTGGTGTCCAAGCTGCGCGAGAACGCCAAGAAGGTGATCGGCGTCGGCGTCAAGCAGTCGACCTCCGATCTGCTGGTGGCCAACTGCGATGAGTTCATTTTCTACGACGACCTGGTGCGCGAGAGCCGCCGCGCCAAGCGCGAGTCCAGCACCGAGACCAAGCCGGCCGTCAAGCGTTCGCCGGAAGAGGAACGCGCACGCCGCGACGAGATGGACAAGCGCCGCAGCCAGGCGGTGGAAATCGCCGTCAACACCTTTGAGGCGCTGGTCTCGGAGCGCGGCGACAGCGGCAAGATCTGGGCTTCGGTCTTGAAGGAGGCGATCAAGCGCCGCAAGCCGGACTTCAGCGAGTCCTACTATGGCTTCCGCACCTTCGGCAACCTGATCGAGGAGTGCAAGGCGCGCGGCCATCTGGAATTCGGCCGCGATGAGAAATCCGGCGCCTATGTGTATCGCGGCAGCGGCGTGCCGTCGGCCTTGCCGGGCGGCGCCGAAGCGCAGGCCGCCGACAACGATGCGGCAGCGGGCGAAGGCCAGGAAGCGCGTCAGCAGGAATCGCGCCGCAGCCGTGGCCGTGGCCGCACCGCCGCCGAGCGGTTCGCCGAGCGTCAGGCGGAGCGTCTGGCGCGCCAGGGTGCGCAGCCGGCGTCGTCGCACGATGTGGAGCAGCAGGAAAGCATGGCCGACGGCGATGCGGAGCAGCAGGTCGATGCGGCGCCGGTCGAGTCGGCGCCGGTGGCGCAGCAGGATGGCGCGCACGGCGATGCGGATCGCGGCCGTGGCCGTGGTCGCGGCAATCGCGGTGGCCGCAAGCAGCAGGGCGAGCAGCAGCGGGGCGAGCAGCAATCGCACGCGGCGGCCGAGGATGCCTTCGATGTGCCTGTGGTGCTGGAAGCGGCGGTGGAGTTGCCGGTGGTTGAAGCCGCGCCTGTGCCGGCCAAGAAGAAAAGCGGCGCCAAGCCGCCTGCACGCAAGCTGAAAACCGCCGCCAAGGGCAAGGGCGATGGACGCAACGCCAAAGGTGGCGCGGTCGCCGCCGATGCCGTGAACGGCGCCGGCGCATCGGCGCCAGCCCTTGCGCCGGTGGAGTCGCCGCGTGCCACGCCGGCACCAGTGGCGGCCGACGCGGCGCCAGCGGCGGCGGGCTCGCCACCCCCGGCCGCTGCTCCGACGCCAGCGGACGCGTCGCTCGCCGCCGATGCCAAGCCGGCCAAGGCCAAGGCTGCCAAGCCGGCCCGTCCGGCCAAGCCGAAGGCCGCCGCGAAAGCCGCCGGCACCGCTGCCGACAGCGCCGCCGGCAATTCGGCGGACAACGCGGCGGACAACGCGGGCGACAATGCTGGGAACCACGCGGCCGCGAAAACGGCGGCGGAAAAATCCGCCGGCAAGCCAGCCGGCAAAACAAGCGGCAAAGCCGGCGCCAAGCCGGCCGCGCGTACGCCGCGTCCGGCCAAGGCCGCCAAAGCGGCGGAATAAGCCGCAGCGCCGGCGGGCGTCAGATCGTATAATTGTCATGTTCTCATCTGACCAACCCGCCGCGCCATGCCTATCCTGTCCGATATCACGCTGTATCCGATCAAATCCTGCGGCGGCATGTCGCTGCAGGAAGCCACGGTGACCGTCACCGGCCTGATGACCGCGCAAATCTACGACCGCGAATGGATGGTGGTCGACGCTTCCGGCGCCTGCCTGACCCAGCGCGAGCATCCGCGCATGGCGCTGATCACCCCGACCCTGAAATCCGATACGCTGGAACTGCGCGCGCCCGGCATGCTGCGCCTGGAAATCCCGCTCGGCCTGCCCGATCCCGACCACGCCCCGACCCTGACCACCCAAGTCTGGGACGACACGGTGCTGGCCTACGACTGCGACGACCTGACCGCCGAATGGTTCACCAGGGCCATCGGCGTGCCGTGCCGGCTGGCGCGCTTCCACGCCAAGGCCGAACGCGCGGTCAGCACCAAGTGGACCGACGGCGTGGCCGCCACCACCATGTTCTCCGACGGCTACCCCATCCTGGTGGCCGGCACCGCCTCGCTGGACGACCTGAACGCCAAGCTGCGCGCCGCCGGCCGCGAGGCGCTGCCGATGAACCGCTTCCGTCCCAACCTGGTGATCTCCGGCATCGAAGCCTTCGAGGAAGACTACGCCGAATCGTTCGAGATCGGCGCGGTCACGCTGAAGCCGGTCAAGCCGTGCCCGCGTTGCCCGATGCCGTCGGTCAACCAGGCCACCGGCGAGTTCGGTCCCGACCCGCTCGACATCATGCAAAGCTACCGCGCCAAGCCGGAACTCGACGGCGCCCTGTGTTTCGGCATGAACAACATCCTGATCGCCGGCGACGGCCAGCGCGTGCGCGTCGGCCAGGAAATCGTCGTGACGCTGGCGTTTTAAGCCCGCTTGGCGTAATGTGGGCAATACGCACGACATCAGGTGAAGGGCAGATATGACGTACACGGCAACAGGCAAGTTACCGCCGCAGACCGACCACGCCGCGCAGGCGCTCGATCTCGCGGCCGAGAACCAGGCCCTGCGTGCGCGCATGGCCTACCTGCTGGAGCAGGCGGAACGCAACCATTCGATCATGACCCGCCACCAGGCCTTCGACCTGGACATCGTCGGCGCCGGCAATTTCCCCGAGCTGGTCGGCACCATCTTCCGCGTGCTGCCCATCATCTCGGAACTCGACAGCGTGACGCTGACGCTGATCGACGAGGACGCCGACATCCGCCACGTGATGGCCAAGCTGGATGTGGTGTTTGAAGACTTTCCCGATCTGATCTTCGCCGAGGACCTGGACGCGCTGGGCTTCGACCTGGGCCGCCGCAACGCCTACTCGGCGGCGCCGAAGCCGTTGCTGGGCATGTACGATCCGCTGCGCCACGCGCGGCCGTTCCCGAACGCGCCGGCCGGGCTGCAGAGCGTGGCGCTGGTGCCGCTGCTGCGCAACCGGCGCATCATCGGCAGCCTCAATCTCGGCAGTTGCGACCCGACCCGCTTCACGCCCAGCCTGGGCACCGACTTCATCGAGCACATGGCGTCGATCATCGCGATCTGCCTGGAAAACGTCATCAGCAACGAGATGCTCAAGTACATCGGGCTGACCGATTCGCTGACCGGCGTCTACAACCGCCGCTACATCGACCGCCGCCTGCTGGAAGAGATCGCGCGGGCGCGGCGCCAGTCGTATCCGATTTCCTTCATGTACATCGACATCGACCACTTCAAGCGGGTCAACGATACGGTCGGGCATGGCGGCGGCGACGAGGTGCTGCGCGAAGTGGCCGGCCGCATCAAGAACGAGCTGCGCGCCTCGGACGCGCTGGCGCGCTTCGGCGGCGAGGAATTCGTGGTGCTGCTGATCGACGCCAACCTCGACAGCGCGGCCTTCGTCGCCGAGCGCATCCGCGCCAGCGTGGCCGGCAACATGATCACGCTGTCGCCCGAGTTGCAACTGTCGGTGACGGTGTCGATCGGCGTCGCCTGCCTCAATCCCGGCGAGGCCGAGGGCGATGCCGAGGTCATCGCCCGCGCCTGGATCGCGCGCGCCGACGAGCTGCTGTACGAGGCCAAGGAATCCGGCCGCAACCGCGTGGTCAGCGTCTCCGGCAAGGCGGCCTAACGCAGCAGCAGGTGCTCGGCGCGGTTGACGGCGTCGGCCACGCCGCGCAGCACCAGCACGTCGCCGGCCTCCAGCGTCGTATCCTTGGTCGCGTCCAGCCGGGTCTTGCCGCGGCGGATGCTGGTCACCTGGGCGCCGGTGCCGCCGACGTCGAACTCGCCCAGCATCTTGCCGACGCAGGCAGCGCCGCCGTTCAGCGTGACCGAGTGCAGCCGTTCCAGGTCGGCGTCCTCGCCGACGTCGCTGGCGCCGTGGAAGTAGCCGCGCAGCGACGCGTAGCGTTCCTCGCGCGCCGCCTGCACCCGGTGCACCACGCGCCGCAATGGCACGCCCAGCATCACCAGCGCGTGCGAGGCCAGCATCAGGCTGCCCTCCATCAGTTCCGGCACCACTTCCGCCGCGCCGGCCGCCTTCAGCGCGTCGAGGTCGGTGTCGTCGTGCGAGCGCACGATCACCGGCAGCGTCGGCGCCAGCTCGTGCACCAGGTGCAGCACCTTCATCGCCGACGGCGTGCTGGCGTAGGTGATCACCACCGCGCTGGCGCGGTAGATGCCGGCCGCGACCAGGCTTTCGCGCCGCGCCGCGTCGCCGTAGGAGACGTGGGCGCCGGCGGTCTGCGCCTCCTGCACCCGTTCCGGATCCAGGTCGAGCGCGTGGTAGTCGATGTTTTCCTCGCTCAGCATGGTGGCCAGGTTCTGCCCGCTGCGGCCGAAGCCGGCCACGATCACGTGCTTGTTGGTGGACATGGTGCGGCTGGCGATCTTGGTCAGCGCCAGCGACTGCATCATCCATTCGTTGCTGGACAGCTTCATCACGATCATGTCCGACTTGGCGATGATGAACGGCGCCAGCAGCATCGACAGCACCATCGACGCCAGCACCACCTGGATGATGAAGGAGTCCATCAGGTTGCTGCCGGCCGCCAGGTTCAACAGCACGAAGCCGAATTCGCCGGCCTGCGCCAGCGCCAGGCCGGTGCGGATCGACACCCCGTCCGACGAGCCGAACAGCTTGGCCAGGCCGGCGATCATGGCGAACTTCAGCAGCACCGGCGCGCACAGCAGCAGCAGCACCAGCCACCAGTTTTCCATCACCAGCCGCACGTTCAGCAGCATGCCGATGGTGATGAAGAACAGGCCCAGCAGCACGTCGCGGAAGGGCTTGATGTCCTCCTCCACCTGGTGCTTGTATTCGGTTTCCGAGATCAGCATGCCGGCCACGAAGGCGCCCAGGGCCAGCGACAGGCCGGCGCGCTCGGTGATCCAGGCCGCGCCCAGCGTCACCAGCAGCAGGTTCAGCATGAACAGCTCCTGCGAGCGGCGCTTGACCACGATGGTGAACCAGGTGCGCATGATCTTGTGGCCGAAGAACAGCAGCAGCGCCAGCACGATCACCGCCTTCAGGCCGGCCCAGGCCAGCGTCTCGGCCAGCGCGTCCGGGCGCTGGCCCAGCGACGGGATCAGGATCAGCAGCGGCACCACGGCCAGATCCTGGAACAGCAGGATGCCGATGATCTTGCGGCCGTGTTCGCTTTCCAGCTCCAGCCGCTCGGTCAGCATCTTGACCACGATGGCGGTCGACGACATCGCCAGCGCGCCGCCGAGCGCGAACGAGGCCTGCCAGCTGATGTGCAGGGTGGGCGGCAGCTGGGTGGCGATGGTCCAGCCGAATATCATCGTTGCGACGATAGTGAGCACTACCTGCGCCATGCCGAGGCCGAACACGATGCCGCGCATCGACATCAACTTCGACAGCGAGAATTCCAGCCCGATGGAAAACATCAGGAACACCACGCCGAATTCGGCCAGGCCGTGGGTGGCTTCGCTCTGCTCGGCCAGGCCCAGCGCGTGCGGGCCGATCAGGATGCCGACCGCCAGGTAGCCCAGCATCGGCGGCAGGTGCATCATGCGGAAAGCGACCACGCCCAGCACCGCGCTGCCCAGCAACAACAGGGTTAATTCAAGTGGTGAAAACGTCATCTCAACATCGCCGTAAGGAGTTAATTCGTTGTTTGTGGGCCGAGAGGGGCGTTATGTTGTGACTGGCAAGTTTTTTGCTTTCTCAATTCGGCTATACTTGGGCATGAGTGTAACCCATGAAAAAACAATGCTGAAAGCTTTTGACGCAAAAACGGCCCTGCGCCTGGCCCGCGAAACACTGCAAAACGAAGCGGACGCCATCAACGCCCTCAACGCCCGGCTGGAGCACGACGACAGCGTGATCCAGGCGATCTCGCTGTTGCTCAATTGCACAGGCCGGGTGGTGGTATCCGGCATCGGCAAGTCCGGCCACATCGCCCGCAAGATCGCCGCCACGCTGGCCTCGACCGGCACGCCGGCGCTGTTCGTCCATCCGGCCGAGGCGGCCCACGGCGACCTCGGCATGGTCACCGCCGACGACGCCTTCATCGCCATCTCGTATTCCGGCGAAAGCGCCGAGCTGATGACCATCCTGCCGGTGGTCAAGCGCATGGGCAGCAAGGTCATCGCGATGACCGGCAAGCCCGGCTCCAGCCTGGCGCGCATCGCCGACGTGCACCTGAACGTGGCCGTGGCCAAGGAAGCCTGCCCGATGAACCTGGCGCCGACCACCTCCACCACCGTCACGCTGGCGCTGGGCGACGCGCTCGCGGTGGCGCTGCTGGACCTGCGCGGCTTCAAGGAGGAAGACTTCGCCCGCTCGCATCCGGGCGGCGCGCTGGGCCGCCGCCTGCTGACCCACGTCAAGGACGTGATGCGCAGCGGCGAGGCCGTGCCGAAGGTGACCGCCGATGTTAAACTGACCGAAGCGCTGTTGGAAATCACCCAAAAGGGCATGGGCATGACCGCCATCGTCGACGCCGACGACAAGCCGATCGGCGTCTTCACCGACGGCGACCTGCGGCGCATGATCGAGAAGGTCCAGGATTTCAGCAAGGTCGTCATTCGCGACGTGATGCACGCCAATCCGCGCAGCATCTCGCCGGAAAAACTGGCGGTCGACGCCGTCGCCGTGATGGAGCAGTTCCGCATCAACCAGATGCTGGTGACCGGCGCCGACGGCAAACTGGTCGGCGCGCTGCACATCCACGACCTGACCCGCGCAAAAGTAATCTGATGAGTGATGTGATGACCGAGCCGACCTATATCGAACGCGCCGCGCGCGTCAAGCTGATGATCTTCGACGTCGACGGCGTGCTGACCGACGGCAGCCTGCACTACGGCGCCGACGGCGAGGCGCTGAAGACCTTCAACGTGCACGACGGCCTCGGCATCAAGCTGCTGCAGGAATCCGGCGTGCTGACCGCGATCATCAGCGCGCGCATTTCTCCGCAGGTGGCCAGGCGCGCCGCCGACCTCGGCATCAGCTTCGTGCACCAGGGCGGCCACGACAAGCTGACGCCGTTCAACGCGCTGCTGGAAAAGACCGGGCTGACGGCGGAGCAGGTGGGCTTCATCGGCGACGACGTGGTCGATCTGCCGATCCTGAGCCGGGTCGGGCTGGCGGTCGCGGTGCCGAACGGCCGCGCCGAAGTGCTGGAGCGCGCGCACCACACCACCGTGGCCCACGGCGGCCGCGGCGCGGTGCGCGAAGTGTGCGAACTGCTGTTGCACGCGCAGGGCAGCTACCCGCGCGTGATGGCGCAGTTCCTGGTTTGATGGGGTTAAGTCATGCGTAAAAGAACCGCACACCGCTGGCAACTGACGCTGATCATGATGGTCGGCGTGTTTGTCGCGCTCGGCAGCTTCTGGCTGGTGCAGGTGGTCAACCAGTCCGGCGAGGCGGCGCAGGCCGACCGCTTCCGCAACGAGCCGGATTACATCATCGACCGCTTCAGCCTGGTGCGCATGAACAAGCTCGGGCAGCCGGCCTACATCGTTTCCGGCGACAAGCTGACCCACCATCCGCTCGACGACTCGTCCGACGTCATCAAGCCTTTCGTGCACAGCCTGGCGGGCGACCAGCCGCCGGTCAACATCCACGCCGACACCGCGCATATCGACCAGGGCAATACGCGCGTCAAGCTGGATGGTAATGTGGACGTGACGCGCCCGGCCACGGCCAAGGCGCAGGCGATGCGCATGACCACCACCACGCTGACCGTGTTCCCGGACGAGGAACGGATGGAAACCGTCGCGCCGGTCGACCTGAGCCTGGGCGCTTCGCTGGCCAAGGGCACCGGCATGCAATTCAATAACGCGACGCGCCAGGTGCAACTGGGCGGACGCGGAGCGATCACGCTGCCGCCGCGCGCGGCACACTGAGGAACGAAACATGAACGGAATCACGATGAACAAACTACTCCTGTCGGCCGCCTTGCTGCTGACCGTGGCGGGCGGGGCGCAGGCGGAAAAAGCCGACTCCAGCAAGCCGACCCAGATCGCCTTCGACCAGCTCGACGCCGACGACGTCAAGCAGATCAAGACCTTCACCGGCAACGTGGTGCTGACCCGCGGCACGCTGCTGATGAAATCGCCGAAGGCGGTGGTGACCGAGGATCCGGAAGGCTACCAGTACGTGGTGCTCAACAGCGCGCCCGGCGTGCAGGCAACCTTCCGCCAGAAGCTCGACGGCGCCGGCGACCAGTGGGTCGAGGGCCAGGCCGACCGCATCGAATACGACGGCAAGACCGAACTGGTCAAGCTGTTCGCCAAGGCGCAGATCAAGCGCCTCGAAGGCAGCAAGCCGAGCAGCCAGGTCGACGGCGAATTCATTTCCTACGACAGCCGCAAGGAATTCTTCGCGGTCAAGAACACCCCGACCGGCGAGAGCAAGCCGGGCGCCGGCCGCAGCACGATGGTGATCCAGCCGTCGAGCAAGCTGGCGGTGCCGCCGGCGCCGACCACGCCGCAGGGGAAATGAGCATGGAGCCATCCTGCGGTAGCACCCTGATCGTCAAGGGCCTGCAAAAGACCTACGGCAAGCGCCAGGTGGTGCACGACGTGTCGCTGCAGGTGGAGTGCGGCGAAGTGGTCGGTCTGCTCGGGCCCAACGGCGCCGGCAAGACCACCTCGTTCTACATGATCGTCGGCCTGGTGCCGTCGGACGCCGGCAGCATCGACATCAGCGGCGTCGACATCTCCTCGCTGCCGATCCACCGCCGCGCGGCGATGGGCTTGTCCTACCTGCCGCAGGAAGCGTCGGTGTTCCGCAAGCTGACGGTGGAGGACAACATCCGCGCCGTGCTTGAAATTCAAAAAGTCGATGGCAAGCCTTTATCCAAGGCCGCCATCGATGAACGGCTCAATACCCTGCTGGCCGATCTACAGATCGAAAAGCTGCGCGAGAACCAGGCGCTGTCGCTGTCCGGTGGCGAGCGCCGCCGCGTCGAGATCGCGCGCGCGCTGGCCACCAACCCGCGCTTCGTGCTGCTCGACGAACCATTCGCCGGGGTCGACCCGATTGCCGTGATTGAGATCCAGCGCATCGTGCGCTTCCTCAAGGAACGCAGCATCGGCGTCCTCATTACCGATCACAATGTGCGCGAGACGCTGGGCATCTGCGACCGCGCATATATCATCAACCAGGGCACGGTATTGGCTTCAGGCCGGCCAGACGACATCATCGCCAACGAATCGGTGCGTCGCGTGTATCTGGGCGAACATTTCCGTATGTAACCCATGAAACAGTCTTTGCAACTGCGCACGTCGCAGCACCTCGCGTTGACGCCCCAGCTGCAGCAGTCGATCCGGCTGCTGCAACTGTCGACGCTGGAGCTGCACCAGGAACTCGAACAGCTGCTGACCGACAACCCGCTGCTGGAGCGTCTCGACGATCCGCTCGACCACTCGCTGCGGCTGCTGTCCGACGGCGCCATCAGCCAGCAGGCGCCGGTCGGCGACGCGCCGCCCGAAGGTCCGCCCGGATCGCAGGAGGCGCCCGCCGCCGACGCCGACAACTACGACGGCCCGGCCGCCGACACCGAGAGCACCACCGCCGACGCCGACGTCGACTGGAGCGACGCCGGCCGCAGCAAGGCGCCCGACGACGAGGACGCGCGTCCGCAGCTGGAGGCCAGCCACTGCACGCTGCGCGAGCACCTGATGGAGCAGATGCGGGTCACGGTGCTGGAGATGCGCGACCGCGCGCTGGTCGAGCTGATCATCGACGCGCTCGACGAGAACGGCTACCTGGAGGAGCCGCTGGAAGAGATCCTGGCGCGCCTGCCGGAAGAGCTGGAGCTGGACCTCGACGAATTGCAGACCGCCTTGTCGATGCTGCAGAGCTTTGATCCGATGGGGGTCGGCGCACGCAACGCGTCGGAGTGCCTGGCGCTGCAAATCAAGCGCTTGCCGGGCGTGCCGATGGTGACGCGGCGCATGGCGCTGGCCATCGTCGAAAACCATCTGACCTGGTTCGCGCAGCGCGATTTCAACAAGCTGAAAAAAGCGCTGCTGTGCGACGACGAAGACCTGCGCGAAGCGCAGACCGTGATCCGCCAGTGCAATCCGCATCCCGGTTCCGCGTTCGCGTCGGACGTGTCGGACTACGTGGTGCCGGACGTGATCGTGAAGAAATCGCGCACCGGTTGGCAGGTCAGCCTGAACAACGACGTCATGCCGCGCCTGCGCGTCAACGCCATGTACGCCAACCTGCTCAAGCAGGGAAAAGGCGAGGGCGCGATGGGCGCGCAGCTGCAGGAGGCGAAGTGGCTGATCAAGAATATGCGCCAGCGTTTCGACACCATCCTGCGCGTGGCGCAGGCGATAGTAGAAAGACAAAAGAACTTTTTCTCGCACGGCGCGGTCGCCATGCGTCCCCTTGTGCTTCGCGAAATTGCTGATACACTGGGTTTACACGAGAGTACTATTTCTCGTGTAACAACCCAAAAATATATGCTGACCCCGCACGGCATGTTTGAGTTGAAATATTTCTTTGGTAGCCATGTCGCCACCGAGGCGGGAGGGGAAGCAAGTTCGACGGCGATACGCGCTTTGATCGTGCAATTGACAGGAGCAGAAGACCCGAAAAATCCATTATCCGACAGTAAGATTGCGGACATGCTGGGAGAACAGGGCATGGTGATTGCGCGACGCACTGTTGCCAAATATCGTGAAGCCTTGAAAATCCCGCCAGTCAGTCTCCGCAAGTCTTTGTAGTTTCTTGGTTCCTGCGCGCCCGGCGTCAAAGGGCAACGCACTAACCGTAAGCGACATCATCTTTAGGAGTGTGTATGAATCTCACCATCAGTGGACATCATCTCGAAGTGACTGCAGCTATTCGCGAATACGTGCAGAACAAGCTGGAGCGTGTCACCCGCCACTTTGATCAAGTGATTGATATTGCTGTCATCCTGACTGTAGATAACCTTAAAGAGAAAGAGAAACGCCAGAAGGCCGAAATCAACCTGCGTATGTCAGGCAAGACCGTCTACGTGGAAAGCCTGTCGCAAGACCTGTACGCCGCCATCGATACCTTGATCGACAAGCTGGATCGCCAGGTCATGAAGTACAAGAACAAGGTCCAACAGCACGGCCACGATGCGATCAAGCATCTCCCGGATAGCTACGAACCCGCTGCCTCCGCCCTATAACAACGGCCCAGGCACATCCAACTAAGGGCGCACGGCGCCCTTTTTTGCGTCTGTCGTGGTAAACGATTTTCTTGCATTTTGCAACAAATTAAACCGCAATAACTAATTCCCCTACAGTCTGTCCGTATTTATGGTTTTTTGGCAAGAAAAATGATTTAATAACGTAGTTAAACGTTTTCCTTGTTTGGCCCTAAAACTATAAAGAGAGACAACACCATGAACAACCCAGCCATCCGTCCGATGAGCGCGGCGGTCGCCATCGCCATGCTCGGCCTCGCCAGCGCGCAAGCCCAGGCGCAGGACGCCGCCACACCCGACAGCGCCGCCACTGTGGTGGTGTCCGGCATCCGCAAGTCCTACGCCGACGCCGTCAACATGAAGCGCGACACGCTGGAGATCACCGACAGCATTTCCTCCGACGGCCTGGGCCGCTTCCCCGACCTCAACGTCGGCGAAGCGATCCAGCGTATTCCCGGCGTGCAGATCAACCGCGAGGCCGGCTCGCGCAACGCCACCATCAACCTGCGTGGCCTGCCGGGCACCTTCGCGCTGACCACCATCAACGGCATGTCGTTTGCGCAGCCGGTGCTGAACGGCTCGACGCCGCTGGGCGCGTTCAACTCGGACATCTTCAGCGCGGTGACGGTGCTGAAGAGCCCGACCGCCGCCGAGCAGCCGGGCGGTTTGAGCGGCAATATCGACCTGCGTATCAGCTCGGCGCTGGCGCGCAAGGACGGCGGCGGCGTCACCATCGGCGACGAATACGACGAACTGGGCCACCTGACCACGCCCAACGCCACCGTGTCGTGGAACAAGCACTTCGGCAAGGACCTGGCGGTGTTCGGCGTCTACGCGTACAAGAAGGAAGACTTCCGCCGCGACTCGACCCAGGTGCAGGACTACGACACGCTGACCGCCACCCATCTCGGCATCACGCAGGCGCAGTTCGACGCGCGCTATCCGAAGTCGCAGTACCCGACCGGCATCCTGTTCCCCGGCCAGATCCGCCAGACCGTGACCGCCAACACCGGCGCCACCCACAGCGGCGCGGCCGGCGCCGGCTGGCGCATGAACAACGAGACCAGGCTCAACCTGACCGGCTACTTCAGCGACCGCAAGCTGGGCTCGTCCAACCAGTACCTGAACTATATCGACCCGACCGTCAATTCGCCGATCACCAACCTGGGGCCGATCTTCACCGTCGACAGCGCCACCGGCAAGCAGGCGATGATCAACTCCTACGACTACGCCAACGCCAGCGTCACCGATTCGCTGCGCTCGGCGCCGCAGCGGCAGAAGACGCACGGCGTCACCGGCGACGTCGACTGGGAGAACGACGACTGGCACGTCAACGGCGCCTTCCACACCTCGCGCGCGGAAAACCGCCAGGACCAGCTGTCGATCGACATCGTGCAATCGGCGCGCACGCTGCCGGGCACCAACGGCACCTACGGCCACTACTACTCGGGTGGGCAGGACCTGGCCGATTCGGTGCTGACGCTGTTCACGCCGACGGTCAGCCACATCAATCCCGGCCCGTACGACCAGCGGCCCGGCACCTCGGTCACGCAGGCGCGCAACAACGGCAACGACCGCTTCGGCGTCACCGGCACCAACGGCCGCGCGCTGACCTCGGTGGATTCGGTGCAGGGCTCGGTGGAGCGCAGCTTCGAGCAGGGATTCTTTAAATCGGTCAAGGCCGGCCTGCGTTTCGAGAACAACGACTTCGTCTCCAGCGGCACGCGCAACACCGCGCAGGGCATCAACTTCGCGGCGATCCAGTCGTCGCTGGCGATCGCCAACCCATACGTCGACACCTTCGCCGGCGGCTACATTCCGGGCTTCACCAGGAACTGGGTGGCGGTGGATATTCCGGCGGTGCTGAAGGCGGTCAAGCCGGTGACGCTGCTGCCGGGCCAGACGCTGACGCCGTACGGCCTGGTCAACAACGACGCCGACCCCGGCTTCTCCTCGTATAACTTCTCGGTGTCGAACAAGATCGCATCGGCCTACGTGTCCAGCATCTGGGGCACCAGCCTGTTCGGCATCCCGCTCAAGGGCAACCTCGGCGGCCGCTTCGAAAACACGCGCCAGACCATCGATTCGGTCGACACCAGCAACCTGACGATCACCATCCCCGGAGGCACCAAGGTGGTCACCACCAAGACGCCGCGCCAGTTCGAGCAGAGCTATCACAACTTCCTGCCGTCGCTGGTGGCCAAGGCCGACCTGAGCGACAAACTGGCGCTGCGCGCCGCCGCCTACCGCACCTTCGTGCGGCCGCAGCCTCGCGACATCACGCCGTCGACGGTGGTGACCGAGCCGGCGCTGGGCACCGCCACGCCGACCTACAACGTCACGCTGGGCAGCGCCAACCTGCAACCGTACAAGGCCAACTCCTACGACCTGGCGCTGGAGTGGTACAACCGCCCCAACGGCCTGGTCGCGCTGACCGTGTTCCAGAAGGACGTCAAGGGCCTGGTGGGGCCGGTGCGCGACATCGCCCGCCTGTGCCCGGCCGACGCCACCGCGCTCGGCCTCGGCCACCTGTCGGTGGTGGGCAGCAACTGCCTGAGCGACATCATGGTCAACGTCGGCACGGCGGAAGCGCCGTCGCTGCAGCCGGCGCGCGTGGTCATCAACGGCCAGGCCAACCAGCAGGCCATCAAGGTCAACGGCGTCGAGTTCAACGTGCAGCAGAACCTGGACTTCCTGCCGGCGCCGTTCAACAACCTCGGTGGCGCGTTCAACTACGCCTACACCACCATCAAGGGCAAGAACGATGATGGCTCGGCGGCGACGCTGCCCGGGGTTTCCAAGAATAATTACAACCTGATCGCCTACTACGAGACCAAGACCTGGGGCGTGCGCACCGTCTACAACTACCGCGACGATTACGACCTGGCGGCCGGCGGCACCTTCAACGGCGCGGCGCGTTCGGTCAAGGCGCGCGGCCAGTGGGACATGTCGGCCAGCTACACCTTCGACGGCGGCTATAAGATTTCCTTCGACGCCTTCAACATGAGCAACTCGGTGCGCGAGGAATACGAGGGCACCTATATGAAACCGCGCCGTCTGGATATCGACGGCCGCACCTATCAGGTCAAACTGAGCGCAACCTTCTGACGGGAATATGATGAAACCAACTAAATTGTTTACCGCTGTATGGCTGGCGTCGGCGGCGCCGCTGGCGCTGGCGTGCGCCGACGCGCCGCCGGCCAGCATCGACATCGACGCCAACGGCTACTACAGCGACGCCAACCATTCGGTGATCGATCCGGTGCTACGGGCGCGCAATATCGCCAACACCAAGCCGATCGAGGACTTTCTCGGCCAGGTGGCCAAGGACGCCAACGGCCAGGGCGACGCCGCCTGCGCGCTGGCCTGGCTGGAAAGCTGGGCCGGACAGAAGGCCTTGCTGGGCAAGCTGTCCAGCGAGCAGTCCTACTACGTGCGCAAGTGGACGTTGGGGGGCATGGCCTTGAGCTATGCGCGCGTGCAGGCGTCGGCGACGCCGGCACAGCGGCAGGCGATCGAGGGTTGGTTCCGGACGCTGGCCGATGCCACCATCGCGCACTCCGAGGCCAAGAAGGGCGGGCGCAACAACCACTATTACTGGGAAGGGCTGGCGGTGACGGCGGTCGGCGGCGTGACGCGCGAGCGGCGCTACCTGGACTGGGGCCGCAAGGTGTTCGACCATGCGATGGCGCAGATGGCCGCCGACGGTTCGCTGCCGGCCGAGATGGAGCGCGGCGTCAAGGCGCTGCACTATCAGGTGTACGCCACAGTGCCGCTGGTGATGATCGCTTCGATCCAGGACCTGCACGATCCGAAGCTGGATACGCTGGTCCGCTTCACGGTCGCCGCGTCGGCCGATCCGTCGGGCATCGCCAAGGCCACCGGCTTCGAGCAGGAGCGCGTCGGCGTGCGCGACGTGCTGACCATTTATGGGCGTCACGAAGGCAAGCCGCAGCCGGCGGCCGGCAAGCCCTTGTGGCAACCGCGCCTGGGCGGCGACCTGGAGGTCGCGAATCCGCTTGAGCATCTGGCCGCGGGCAAGTCGCAGTAGAATAGGAGTTTCTTTTCAGCCTGGTTCATCATGAGCGAACACGTGCACAGCAGCGTCGTCAACGGCATCGGCCTGATTGTTCTGGACCGTCCCAAGGCGTTGAACTCCTTGTCGCTGGCGATGGTGCGCTCCATCGCGCAATCGTTGACGGCGTGGCGCGGCGATGCGGGCGTGGCCGCCGTCGTCATCCGCAGCAGCAGCGAGAAGGCGTTCTGCGCCGGCGGCGACATCCGCTTTTTCTACGATGTCGCGCGGGCCGGACTGTCGGGCGGCAGCGCGTTGCTGGAGGATTTCTTCACCGAGGAATACGCGCTCAACCACCTGATCCACTTCTATCCCAAGCCTTACATCGCGCTGATGGACGGCGTGGTGATGGGCGGCGGCATGGGCGTATCGCAGGGCGGGCCGGATTGCCGCGTGCGCATCGTCACCGAGCGGACCAAGATGGCGATGCCGGAGGTGAACATCGGCCTGTTCCCGGATGTCGGCGGCAGTTATTTCCTGTCGCGCGCGCCGGGCGCGCTGGGCTACTACCTGGGCCTGACCGGCGTCACGGTCAACGCCGCCGACGCGCTATACGCGGGCCTGGCCGACCATTACGCGCCGACGGCGGACCGGCCGGCGCTGGAGGACTTGCTGGCCTCGACGCCGGGCGCCGCGTTGGCAGCGGCGATCGCCGCCTACGTCGCACCGCACCTGGCCGCCGCCGGCGACAGCACGCTCGCGGCGAACCGCGCCGCCATCGACCGCCACTTCGGCGCCGGCTCGGTCGCGGCCATCGTCGCCTCGCTGAGGACCGACGACAGCGCGTTCGCGCAAAAGACATTGGAGGTAATGGCGACGCGTTCGCCGCTGATGATGTGCGTCACGCACGAGCTGATCCGGCGCGGCGCCTCGCTGGACGTGGCCGACTGCCTGCGCCTGGAGCGCACCCTGGTGCGTCACAACTTTGAAAACGGCGAAGTCATCGAAGGCATCCGCGCGCTGGTCATCGACAAGGACAACCTGCCGCAATGGCAGCCCTCAAGCCTGGAGGAAGTCAGCGAGGCAGCCGTGCAGCGCTTCTTCGAGCCGGTCTGGCCGGACTACGCGCACCCGCTGCGGCATCTGTAGCGCTTACTGCTCGCGGTGGCGCAGGACGACGCGTTCGTTGGCGTTGAAGTAGGCGGCGAGTTTTTCCGCCATGTAGACCGAACGGTGCTGGCCGCCGGTGCAGCCCAGCGCCACCGTCAGGTAGCTGCGGTTGTCGGTCTTGAAGGACGGTAGCCATTTCTCGACGAAGGTGCGGATGTCGTTGAGCATTTCCAGCGCGCTCGGCTGTGCGTTCAGGAAGTCGATCACCGGCCCGTCGCGGCCCGTCAGCGGACGCAAGGTCAGGTCGTAGTAGGGATTCGGCAGCGCCCGCACGTCGAACACGAAGTCCGCGTCCATCGGCACGCCCAGCTTGAAAGCGAACGATTCAAAGAACAAGGTCAGCGGTGCGCGCTCGATCGCCACCAGGTCCTTGACCCAGCTGCGCAGCTTGTTGGCGCTCAGCTCCGAGGTGTCGATCACATGGCCCAGCTGCTCGATCGTCGACAGCCGCTCGCGCTCCTCCATGATGCATTCGATCAGCGTGCGGCGCGCGGCCGGGTTCTGCCCGGGACGCAACTCGTGCGACAGCGGATGGCTGCGCCGCGTTTCCGAAAAGCGCGCCACCAGCGAATGCGTGTTCGCGGTCAGGAACATGACCTTGACGTCGTGACCTTCTTCGCGCAGGCGCTTGACGTCGGCCGGCAGCGAGGCCAGCGACTCGGCGCTGCGGGCGTCGACCGCCACCGCCACCGCTTGCAGGCCTTCCTCCATCAAGGTCGTGACCAGATGCGACAGCAGCGCCGGCGGCAGGTTGTCGACGCAATAGTGGCCGGTGTCTTCCAGCACGTTCAGGGCCACCGATTTGCCGGAGCCGGAAATGCCGGTGATGATGACGATGCGCATTTGCTTAGTCTCCGCTCATGGCCTGGCGCTGACGCTCCATGAATTCCTGGAGCGTGTCGATGCCGCGCAGTTGCAGGATGGTGTTGCGTACGGCGGCCTCCAGCAGCACCGCGATGTTGCGGCCGGCCGCCACCGGGATCACGACCTTGCGGATCGGCAGGCCCAGCACGTCCTCGGTCGGGAACTGGAACGGCAGCCGTTCCACTTCCTCGTCGGCCGCGCCGCGCCGCACCAGGTGCACGATCAGCTTCAAGCGCATCTTGCGCCGCACCGCCGTCTCGCCGAAGATGGCCTTGATGTCCAGCAGCCCCAATCCGCGCACCTCCAGCAGATTCTGCAACAGCGCCGGGCAACGGCCCTCGATCATATTCGGCGCGATGCGCGAGAATTCCACCGCGTCGTCGGCCACCAGGCCGTGCGAGCGCGAGATCAGCTCCAGGCCCAGCTCGCTCTTGCCGAGGCCGGAATCGCCGGTGATCAGCACGCCGACGCCCAGCACGTCCATGAACACGCCGTGCATGATGATGCGCTGCGCCAGCTTCTTGGACAGATAGACGCGCAGGAAGTCGATCACCTGCGCCGCCGGCAGCGGGGTCGAGAACAGCGGGATGTTTTTTTCGTCGCAGATGGCGAGGATGTCGGGCGGCGTTTCCAGCCCCTGCGCGATGATCAGCGCCGGCGGGCCGCCCGCGATCAGCTCGCCGATGACGTGGGCGCGCGTCAGCGATTTGAGGCGCTGGTAGTAATTGATTTCCTGGTGCCCGAAGACCTGGATCCGGCCGGGGTGGATGGTGTTCAGATGGCCGACCTGGTCGGCGGCCGAGGCGACGTCGCCGGAGATCAGGCGCTCGCCGCCGGGAAAGCCGGCGAACCAGCCGAGCTGCAAACTTTCGCGATTGTCGTCGTACAGTCTTTGTATCGTCAGCGGGGTTTGCAGCATGGGTCGTCTTTATTCAACAGGTTGAGCCAGGAGTGCTAGTTTAACCTATTGTCGGACTTCAACCCGCAGCTTGCAGGCTGGGCAGCCAGTTGATGATGCGCGAATGCACCGATTTCGGTTCCGGGTCCGTGGTCAGCGCGGTGCGGAAGGCGTCGTCGGAGAACATCTCGGCGATCTCGGACAGGATCTCCAGGTGCTGCTGGGTCACATGGTCCGGAATCAGCAGGAAGAACAACAGGTTAACCGGCTTGCCGTCCGGCGATTCGAACGGAATCGGCTCGGCCAGGCGGACGAAGGCGGCCAGCGGCGTCTTCAAGCTCTTCATGCCCTTGATGCGGCCGTGCGGCACGGCGACGCCGTGGCCCAGCCCGGTCGAGCCGAGGCGCTCGCGCGCGAACAGATTGTCCGACACGGTGGAACGGGCGATGCCGCAGTTGTTTTCGAAGATCAGACCGGCCTGCTCAAAAGCACGCTTCTTGCTGGAGACTTCCAGGTCGAGCAGGACGTTTTCGAGTGAGAGTATTTTGCTAAGGTTGTTCATAGTACGACGTAGGATGTTGCAGCGCACAAGGATGGCTTGCGAGCGGAATTATAGGCTTGTTTCCGCGCCATGTAACGCCAAATCGCTTGCTTGGGCGTTGCGTTTCTGTTCGCCAGGGGCTGGGCCGGGTGTTGAGACGTATGCATAGCGGAAAGGATTTGCTATTTCTGAACAGAAATCCTGAAAAACACCGGCTTTTCATGTGGAAGCCGGGCCGGTTTACCGATTTTTGATGCGTTTTAATGCCGTGCCGAATGATGGGTACGAATCCTCATGATACGCCGGTTTTTTCCGGTCCGATTGAACAAAGCATTACATTCATTGACGTGCGCCACGTAAGTTGGCCGGCTTTTGCGCCGTGCTGAAGTTGCTGCGCCATGGGTTGATGTCGAGCCCGCCGCGTCGGGTGTAGCGGGCGTACACCGCCAGCTGCTGCGGCTGGCACTGGCGCAAGATGTCGACGAAGATGCGCTCGACGCATTGCTCGTGGAACTCGTTGTGTTCGCGGAAGCCGATCAGGTATTTGAGCAGGCTTTCCTGGTCGATCTGCGGGCCGCTGTAATGGATCTGCACGCTGGCCCAGTCCGGCTGGCCGGTGACCAGGCAATTCGATTTCAGCAGGTGCGACAGCAGTTTTTCCTCCACCGGTTCCTCGTCGTGCGCGGCCTTGAGGATCTCCGGCGACGGGCTGTAGTGGTCGACCTCGATGTCGAGCCGGTCCAGCAGCAGGCCGTCCAGTTCGCCCATCTCGACCATGCCGAATTCCTCCGGCTGGGTGATGGTGATGTGGACGTTGCCGCCGGCCGCGTCGGACAGATCCTGTTGCAGCAGGGTCTTCAGCGCCACCACGCTGTCGAGCCGGGTCTGGTTGAACGAGTTCAGGTACAGCTTGAACGACTTCGATTCGATGATGTTGGGGGTATCGGCCGGCACGGTGATGCGGGCGATCGCCACCTGCGGTTTGCCGCGCTGGTTCAGCCACGAGATTTCGTAGGCGTTCCAGATGTCGACGCCGAAGAAGGGCAGCGTGCCGGACAGGCCGAGCTCGTCGCGCTTGCCTTGGCGCGGAATCGGGAACAGCAGTTCCGGCGCGTAATCGGTGCGGTAGGCGGAGGTTTTTCCCAGCGGGGACAAGTCGACGGAGTTGGTCATGGTGTTCTTCAATACGGTAAAGGTGAATGGTAGCGCAGTTTCACCCCTCAAGCGTGGTGGGGGCCGCTCCCGCAGGGGGCGGCGGGGCGCAGCCCCCGACCAGACCCTGGGTCTGACCCCTAAGCGACGGAGCATGGTCTGTCACTGAAGGTTGCGGGGCTAGCCGAGGAACAGCTTGTAGACGGGATTGCTGGATTCGTCCCAATAGCGGTAACCCAGCGTGGTCAGGAACTGCGCGAAGGCGCCCATTTCCTCGGACGGCACCTGCAGCCCGATCAGGATGCGCCCGACGTCGCCGCCCTGGCTGCGATAGTGGCACAGCGAGATATTCCAGTTCGGCGCCATCGAATCGAGGAAGCGCATCAGCGCGCCCGGCCGCTCGGGGAACTCGAAGCGGTACAACAGCTCGTCCTTGGCCAGCGCGCTCTTGCCACCGACCAAATGACGAATGTGGGCCTTGGCCAGCTCGTCGTGGGTCAGGTCCAGCGCCTTGAAGCCGTGCTCCTCGAAGCGCCGCGCCAGCGCGCCGGATTCGTGGCGGTCGGCGATCTGCACGCCGCAGAACACATGGGCCTCGTCCTTGTCGCTGATGCGGTAGTTGAACTCGGTCACATTGCGCGGGCCGACCAGCGCGCAGAAGCGCTTGAAGCTGCCGCGCTGTTCCGGCAGCGTGACGGCGAACACCGCCTCGCGCGCCTCGCCCAGTTCGGCGCGCTCGGCGACGAAGCGCAGGCGGTCGAAGTTCATGTTGGCGCCGCAGGCGATGGTGATCAGCGTCTCGTTGCGGATCGGATCCTTGGTCAGCGCGGCGCGCTCGACATAGGCCTTGGCGCCGGCGATCGCCAGCGCGCCGGCCGGTTCCAGGATGCTGCGGGTGTCGGTGAACACGTCCTTGATGGCGGCGGCGATGGCGTCGGTGTCGACCAGGATGATGTCGTCGACGTACTGCTGCGCCAGGCGGAAGGTTTCCTCGCCGACCAGGCGCACGGCGGTGCCGTCGGAGAACAGGCCGACGTCGGCCAGCGTGATGCGCTCGCCGGCCTTGATGCTGCGCGCCATGGCGTCGGAATCGAGGGTCTGCACGCCGATGATCTTGATGTCCGGGCGGATCGCCTTGACGTAGGCGGCCACGCCGGAGATCAGCCCGCCGCCGCCGATGGCGACGAAGATGGCGTGGATCGGGCCGGAATGCTGGCGCAGGATCTCCATGCCGATGGTGCCCTGGCCGGCGATCACGTCCGGATCGTCGAACGGATGGACGAAGGTCAGCGCCTGTTCTTTTTCCAGGATCAGCGCGTGGTTGTAGGCGTCGGTATAGGACTCGCCGTGCAGCACCACTTCGACGTCGGCGCCGCCGCGCGCCTTGACGGCGTCGATCTTGACCTGCGGCGTGGTGGTCGGCATGACGATCAGCGCGCGGCAGCCGAGCTTGGCGGCGGACAGCGCCACGCCCTGGGCGTGGTTGCCGGCCGAGGCGCAAATGACGCCGCGCTTGCGCTGGGCCTCGCTCAGGTGCGCCATCTTGTTGTAGGCGCCGCGAATCTTGAAGCTGAACACGCTCTGCATGTCCTCGCGCTTGAAATAAATTCGGTTCTCGTAGCGCTGCGACAGCGTCGGCGCGAGTTCCAGCGGGGTTTCATCAGCGACGTCGTAGACGCGCGCGGTCAGGATTTTCTTCAGATAGTCGATAGTCATGGTCTGCAAACTTAGAGTTCCAAGGCCCGGTGTCAGTGCCGACATTCGGACACGAGCTGTGCCGTAGCGGACGCTACGGCACAGCTCGTGTCCGAATGTCGGCACTGACACCGAAGTTTCAATGCTAACTATCCGGCGGGTGACCGGGGTGGAGCAGGGGTGCTGATCCCTGGCGGGTAGGCTGGGATCCGACTGTTCAATCGTGCGGTGTGCGAATCATTATAATGGACACCTTTCATGTATCTCAAAGAAACCGATGATTGAATCTGCTATTGCCTGGCTGCTGCACGTGCTGGCGGCGCCGGAAGTGGGCCTCACATCGGTCTTTTTGATCAGCTTCGTCTCCGCGACGCTGGTGCCGCTTGGCTCGGAACCGGCGGTGTTTGCCGTCATCAAGGCCAACCCGATGCTGTTCTGGAGCGCCATCGGCGTCGCCACCGTCGGCAACACGCTGGGCGGCGCGGTCGATTACTACATCGGCTACCAGGCCAAGCAAACCTTCCGCAAGGAGCGCAAGAGCCGCTGGTTCCACTGGCTGGAACGCTATGGCGCCAAGACCATGCTGCTGGCCTGGCTGCCCGGCATCGGCGATCCGCTGTGCACGCTGGGCGGCTGGCTCAAGCTGCCGTTCTGGCCCAGCCTGGCCTACATGGCGGTCGGCAAACTGCTGCGCTACCTAACCATGACCACGCTGCTGTTGTACGTGCCGGACGGTGTTTGGCACCGGATCGGACAATTGCTGGGCTAATTTGGTGCAGTCAATCGTATTGCCGCATAAGCTTATGCGTAAATTTCCTTCAGTTCATCGTTGAAATTTGATGTCTTCCGGCATGTGATCTGGCGGTTTTTGCAAATTTTCGCTTTCTTTTGACGATGCCGAGAGTCCTTAGGCCATCTAAGGCTGTTCCCGCGTGGTGCGTCGCAATACGCTAGAATGATCCTCCCGGGTTCAGTTTACAAGTCCAATCGCATAATGAATGCCCCTGCACAAATCCAAGCTTTGCTGGCGGAGACGCCTCACGGCCCGGAGGCGACCCGCCTTCGGGAAATCCCTTACAACTACACGTCGTTTTCCGATCGCGAGATCGTCATCCGGCTGCTGGGCGAGGAGTCGTGGAGCTTGCTGGATGCCTTGCGCGGCGCGCGCCAGACCGGCCGCTCGGCGCGCATGCTGTACGAAGTGCTCGGCGATATCTGGGCGGTGCGGCGCAATCCCTACCTGCAGGACGACCTGCTGGACAACCCGAAACGGCGCCAGGAACTGATCAACGCGCTGCATCACCGCCTGGCCGAGGTGGACAAGCGCCGCCTGACCGTGGACGACGGCGGCGCCGGATCGGCCGACGGCGCCGATGAATCCGCCCGCCAGCGCAGCGCCAACGTGGCCAAGCTGCTGCGCGCGGCCGGCAAGGCGGTGGCCGACTTCGGCGAGGAATTCAAGCAGGTCTACGATCTGCGCAAGCGCACCTACAAGGTGCTGGGCCGCTACACCGACAAGCACAACATCTGCTTCGACGGCATGAAGCGCATCTCGCACGTGACCGACGCCACCGACTGGCGCGTCGAGTATCCGTTCGTGGTGCTGACGCCGGACTCCGAAGAGGAAATGGCCGGCCTGGTCAAGGGCTGCATCGAGCTGGGGCTGACCATCATCCCGCGCGGCGGCGGCACCGGCTACACCGGCGGCGCGATCCCCCTGACGCCGATGTCGGCCGTCATCAACACCGAGAAGCTGCTCAACATGGGCCCGGTCGAGATGCAGGTGCTGCCCGGCCTGGACCGCGAGTACGCGACCATCTACACCGGCGCCGGCGTCATCACCAACAAAGTCTCCGAAGCGGCCGAGAAGGCCGGCTTCGTGTTCGCGGTCGATCCGACCTCGGCGCACGCCTCCTGCATCGGCGGCAACATCGCGATGAACGCCGGCGGCAAGAAGGCCGTGCTGTGGGGCACCGCGCTCGACAACCTGGCCTCGTGGCGCATGGTCGATCCGAACGGCGACTGGCTCGAAGTCACGCGCCTGGACCACAACCTGTCGAAGATCCACGATACCCCGCTGGCCCGTTTCAAGCTGGAATGGACCCATCCGACCGCGCGCGGCGACGCCAAGGGCGCGCCGTTCAAGACCGAGATCCTGGAGATCGCCGGCCGCACTTTCCGCAAGGAAGGCCTGGGCAAGGACGTCACCGACAAATTCCTGTCCGGCCTGCCGGGCATCCAGAAGGAGGGTACCGACGGCCTGATCACGTCCGGCCGCTGGATCCTGCACAAGATGCCGAAGTTCGCCCGCACCGTCTGCCTGGAGTTCTTCGGCCAGGCGCGCGACGCGATCCCGTCCATCGTTGAAATCAAGGATTACCTGGACGGCCTGCCGGCCAAGGGCGAAAACTTCTCGACCCTGCGCCTGGCCGGCCTGGAGCACCTGGACGAGCGCTACCTGCGCGCGGTCGGCTACGCCACCAAGTCCAAGCGCGGCGTGCTGCCGAAGATGGCGCTGTTCGGCGACATCGTCGGCGACGATGAAAACGCCGTGGCGCAAGCCGCGTCGGAAGTGGTGCGCATCGCCAATACCCGCGTCGGCGAAGGCTTCGTCGCCGTCAGCCCGGAAGCGCGCAAGAAATTCTGGCTGGACCGCGCCCGCACCGCCGCCATCGCCAAGCACACCAACGCCTTCAAGATCAACGAGGACGTGGTGATTCCGCTGAACCGCATGGGCGAGTACACCGACGGCATCGAGCGCATCAACATCGAGCTGTCGATCAAGAACAAGCTGCAACTGGTCGGCGAATTGCAGGACTTCTTCGCCGCCGGCAATCTGCCGATCGGCAAGAGCGACGACGCCGACGACAGCGTCGGCGACGAGGAAATGCTGGGCGACCGCGCGCAGCAGACCGAGACGCTGCTGGCGCAAGTCCACGCGCGCTGGACCTATCTGCTGGCCGAATTGGACAAGCCGCTGCACGCGATCACGTCCGAGCTGGCCGCGCTGGGCATGGAGCGCCTGTTGCCGGTGTTCGACGAACGCCTGAAGACGCAGCCGGACGCCACCCTGTTCGACATCGTCCAGGACCGCACCATCCGCGTCACCTGGAAGCAGGAAATCCGTGCCCAGCTGCGCCAGATCTTCAACGGCGCCGCCTACAAGCTGATCCTCGACGAGGCGACCGCGATCCACAAGCGTGTGCTGCGCGGCCGCGTGTTCGTCGCGCTGCACATGCACGCCGGCGACGGCAACGTGCACACCAACCTGCCGGTCAACTCGGACCACTACGAGATGCTGCAATTGGCGCACCAGGCCGTGGCGCGCATCATGACGCTGGCCCGTTCGCTGAACGGCGTGATCTCGGGCGAGCACGGCATCGGCATCACCAAGCTGGAGTTCCTGACCGAGGAAGAGATCGGTCCGTTCCGCGACTACAAGCTGCGCGTCGATCCGGAAGGCCGCTTCAACAAGGGCAAGCTGCTGAACCTGCCGGGCATGGAAGCCGATTTGTCCAACGCCTACACGCCATCGTTCGGCCTGATGGGCCACGAATCGCTGATCATGCAGCAGAGCGATATCGGCGCGATCGCCAACAGCGTCAAGGACTGCCTGCGCTGCGGCAAGTGCAAGCCGGTGTGCTCGACCCACGTGCCGCGCGCCAACCTGCTGTACTCGCCGCGCGACAAGATCCTGGCGACGTCTTCGCTGATTGAAGCCTTCCTGTACGAAGAGCAGACCCGGCGCGGCATCTCGATCAAGCACTGGGAAGAATTCGAGGACGTGGCGGATCACTGCACCGTCTGCCACAAGTGCGTCACGCCCTGTCCGGTCAACATCGACTTCGGCGACGTGTCGATGAACATGCGCAACTTGCTGCGCAAGATGGACAAGAAGACCTTCAACCCGGGCAAGGCCGCGTCGATGTTCTTCCTCAACGCCACCGATCCGGCGACCATCAACGCCACCCGCCAGGTCATGATCGGCTGGGGCTACAAGGCGCAGCGCTTCGGCCACGACGTATTCAAGAAGCTGGCCAAGAAGCAGACCAAGGCGCCGCCGCCGAGCGTCGGCAAGCCGCCGGTCAAGGCGCAGGTGATCCACTTCATCAACAAGAAGATGCCGGGCAACCTGCCGAAGAAATCCGCGCGTGCGCTGCTGGATATCGAGGACGACAAGGTCATCCCGATCATCCGCGATCCGAAGAAGACCAACGCCGATACCGAAGCGGTGTTCTACTTCCCGGGCTGCGGCTCGGAGCGGCTGTTCTCGCAAGTCGGCCTGGCGACCCAGGCGATGCTGTGGGAAGTCGGCGTGCAGACCGTGCTGCCGCCGGGCTATCTGTGCTGCGGTTATCCGCAGCGCGGCGCCGGCGAGTACGACAAGGCCGAGAAGATGATGACCGATAACCGCGTGCTGTTCCACCGCATGGCGAACACGCTCAACTATCTGGACATCAAGACGGTGCTGGTTTCGTGCGGCACCTGCTACGACCAGCTGGCGACCTACCAGTTCGAGAAGATCTTCCCGGGCTGCCGCATCATGGACATCCATGAGTACCTGCTGGAGAAAAACGTCAAGCTGGAGGGCGTCAACGGCACGCGCTATATGTACCACGAGCCGTGCCACAATCCGATGAAGCTGCAGGAGTCGGGCAAGACCATCAACTCGCTGATCTCGACCGTCGACAACGTCAAGATCGAGAAGAACGACCGCTGCTGCGGCGAATCGGGGACGCTGGCCGTGGCGCGTCCGGACATCTCGACGCAAGTCCGCTTCCGCAAGGAAGAGGAAATGGTCAAGGGCGCCGACAAGCTGCGCGCCGACGGTTTCGAAGGCGACGTCAAGATCCTGACCAGCTGCCCGTCGTGCCTGCAAGGCCTGTCGCGCTACAACGACGATTCGGGCACCACCGCCGACTACATCGTGGTCGAGATCGCCAAGCATCTGCTGGGCGAGAACTGGATGCCGGACTACGTCAAGCGCGCCAACGACGGCGGCATCGAGCGGGTGCTGGTGTAATGGCCTGCGACCTTTGCCAGCTGCTGGCCGCGCCGGCTGAAGGCGTGCTGATCTGGAGCGACCATCAACTGTCGGTGGTCGCCGTGGACGAGCCCGAGTATCCGGGCTTCACGCGCGTGGTGTGGAACGCGCACGTCAAGGAGATGACCGACCTGGACGCGGCCGACCGCCATCGCGTGATGGACGCGGTCTGGGCGGTGGAGGCGGCGCAGCGCGCCGTGTTGGCGCCGGAAAAAATAAATGTCGCCAGTTTTGGTAACATGACGCCGCATGTGCACTGGCATGTAATTCCACGCTACCTGGACGACGCGCATTTCCCCAGCCCGACTTGGGCGGTGGCGCAGCGCGGGTCGGCGCCGGAAGCGCTGGCCGCGCGCCGCGCGCTGCTGCCTGCCTTGCACGCCGCCATTATCGAACGTTTGAAAGTACCGACATGAAGCAACCGACCGCACTGACCGTCCACAACAAATCCAAAGTGCTCGACATCGAATTCGATGACGGCGCCGCGTTCAGGATCCCGTTCGAGCTGCTGCGGGTGTATTCGCCGTCGGCCGAGGTGATGGGGCACGGACCGGGGCAGGAAGTGCTCCAGGTCGGCAAGCGCGAAGTCGGCATCGCCGCGATGGACCCCGTCGGCAACTACGCGGTGCAGCCGACCTTCACCGATGGCCACAACACCGGGCTGTTCACGTGGGATTATCTGTACAAGCTGGGCAACGAGAAGGATGCGTTGTGGGCGACCTATATGGACCGCCTGCACGCCTCCGGCTTCGAAGGCGACACCGGTCGCGAACCAGGGCGTTCCCTGACCGGCCCCTCAACCGGCCACGTCCACGGCCCGTCCTGCGGCCATAAACATTAATACGTGATGTGGTCGCGATGCGCGTAGACAAAAATAGCGCGCAGACGCGGCGGCATTTTCCGCATCGCCTCGACATTGACGGTGGGTGGCGGAAGTTCGACTGTTGTAATGCTGGCACATCCGAACTGAAAATCCTTAAACGGGGACTTGGCCAACCGTGCCGCCTGCTCCTGCCTGTCTCGCTTAATTTCCTCACGTAGTGCTTCCAACTCCGCGATATCTTTTTCGCTCAGCTCGGGAATTTCCAGGTCGTCGGGGATTTCTACGTCATAGATTTTCATAGCGGTTCTCCATAATTTCAAAGGGGGTAACCAATTCGGGCAGCCCCCACTCTGCTCCTTGCATCAACATCCGAAGCAGCGGCAATTTTTCTGCGTTTGCTATATCTCTGCAATTCCAGGTAAGCAAAATTTCACAATGATTTACCGCTGCGCAGGCTATCTGCTCGCTTGCTTTTCTAGCCTTCGCTGTTAGACCTCCCCCTAATAACAAAAGTTCAGAAACCGCCGTAACACGCTCGCCCGCCGCGAATTGATTCAAATATTGGACTTCGTTAAAGCGTCGCGCAGCTCTAAGCGGATCGCCCTCCCTGATTTCTTGAATTACATATTCAGACACATGAGTTTGGCTGCGGACGCAGCGGGTGTGCCACCACAACTGCGTCAGCTGCTGGCAGGCGCGTGTAATGGCATTGCTGCTCGGTGGATCCGTCAGGTGACAGACCACGGAAGTGTCGAGATAGATAGTTGGATGCATGATGCCCTCGCTGGCTGAACCGCCAGCTTAGGCTGCTCAGCCGGTAAGGGCTTTAGCTGGATCAAAGGTGCTTACTTCGGTTGCCAGGTCCACACCCGGCTGGCGATGTTGACGGTTTTAGGGATCAGCTTCTGCTGGTAGAACAGGTCGGCCACGCGCTGCTGGTTGGCGGCGATGGCGGGACTGACCGGCACCGCGCCATAATGCGTGCGGCGCTGCCAGGTCTCGACGATGTCCGCCGGCAGCCCCATTTGCGGCGCCAGGATCGCGCTCACTTCCTTCGGATGCGTGTTGGCCCACAAGCCAACCGCCGCCGCCTGCTCCAGCAACGCCGACACAAGCTGCGGCGATTGCTCAACAAATTTGCGCGAGGCGAGATAGAAACCGTTCGCCTGCGGCAGCCCCGTGTAGTCGCTCAACACCCGCACCTGATACGACTTCTGCGCCGAGGCGAAATACGGATCCCACACCACCCACGCATCGATGCTGCCGCTGACGAAAGCCGCACGCGCATCCGACGGCGATAAATACACCGGCTGAATGTCGCCGATCTTCAACCCCGCCTTCTGCAACGCCGACGCCAGCAGAAAGTGCGACCCCGATCCCTTTTGAAACGCGACGCGCTTGCCCTTCAAATCCGCCACCGCGCGCAGCGGCGAAGTGGAGGGCACGAAGATCGCCTCGCTGTTGACCGGCGCCGGCTCCGCACCGACATACAGCAGGTCGATGCCGGCCGCCTGCCCGAACACCGGCGGCGGCGCCCCGGTGCTGCCGAAATCGATGCTGCCCGCGTTCAACGCCTCCAGCATCTGCGGCCCGGCCGGAAACTCGATCCACTTGATTTGCTGGCCCGCGAACGCCTTTTCCAACGTGCCCTGATGCTTCAGAAGACCCAGCAAGCCGCTGCTCTTCTGGAAGCCGATCTTGATCTCCGCGCCATGCACCAACAGCGGCGTCGCCAGCAATACAAAAAGCCATTTCCTCATATTCTTCCTCACGCGCTTTCGCGCTCTATCAATTCACAGGCCAGCAGGTTCAAGCGCGAATCCTGTGTCGACGCGGGCAGCACGCCCAGTTGTTCAAGAATGCGCAGCGCGGCGATCTCGCCGATCTCGCGCCCCGGCGGACGGATCGTGGTCAGGCTGGGCAACAGCAGCGGCGAGAACGCGTAATCGCCGAAGCCGACGATCGCGCACTGCTCCGGTATCTTCAAACCGGCGCGCTGCCCGGCCAGCAGCGCGCCGGCGGCCAGGTTGTCGTTGGCGAAGATGATCGCCTCGGCGTGCTTGCCGCGTCCCAGTGCCAGCGCCTCGATGGCCTGCTTGCCGGCGTCGAACGGCGCTTCCGCCGTCGGCACGTAGACGCGCGGCTCCAGGCCATGCTCGCGCATCACCGCCGCATAACCGTCGCTGCGGTCCACCGCGCTCAAGTCGCCCGCGACGCTGTTCTGCACGAAGGCGATGCGGCGATAGCCCTTGGCGTACAGGTAGCGCGCCGCCTGCTCGCCGACCGCGTGGTTGGAATAGCCGACCTGTATCGGCTTGCGGCGCGGCTGGTAGTCCCAGGTCTCGACCACCGGAATGCCGGCGGTGTTGAGCAGCTTCTCGGTGGCGCGGTTGTGGAAGCGCCCCGTCACCACCAGCGCCGCCGGCTTCCAGCCGAGGAAGGCGCGCACCGCGCTCTCTTCCTGCTTGGCCGAGAAGTAGCTGGACGCCAGCAGCAGCTGGTAGCCATGGCGGCTCAGCGTGTCGCTGAAACTCTGGATGGTGTGGGCAAAGATCGGCCCGGAGATATTCGGGATCACCATGCCGATTACGCGACCGTGCGAGGACGCCAGTCCGCCCGCGACCAGGTTGGGCACATAGCCCAATTCCTTGACGGCGGCGGCGATGCGCGCGCTGCGCTTGGCCGCGACCCGGCCCGGTTCGGTGAAGTAGCGCGACACGGTGATCGAGCCAACTTCCGCCAGACGCGCCACATCATGGATGGTGGCGCGCCCCGATCCGCGCCGTTTTCTTGGTGCCGCTGATTCGTTCATTTCTTCATATTCCGAAAAGACATATCGATGATTTTTTTAATTCTTTGACTTCAAACCGGCCCGCCACGACACTAAAAAAAGGGTACCGGTACCACTTTTAGTGTAGCAGGCGTCATGGTGAGGACTAAGCAGGTTCTTCGATGATGAAAGAAGGTTTTCTGCATATGGCGCAAGGCGCGCTTTCAAATCAAGGGATCACGAATGAAGAACAATCATAAAATTTTTGGCGCGCTGACCATCGGCGCTTTGCTGGTTTCGACGGCTTATGCGGAGGAGGTTGCGGAGCCGAACAGCGCCGCCATCGCCAGCGTGACCGTGAGCGCCACCCGCCGCGACGCCTCGCTGCAATCGGTACCGATCGCGGTGTCCGTGCTGGACGGCGACGCGCTGACGCAGGCCAACCGCACCAGCATCGACAGCATCGTCCAGGAAGTGCCGAGCGTGACCTTCCGCCAGCAGGGCGGCAACAAGGACACCACCATCTTTGTTCGTGGTATCGGTACCATCTCCACCTCGCCCGGCGTCGAGCCGACCGTGTCCACCGTGGTCGATGGCGTGGTGTATGCGCGCCCCGGCCAGGCGACGCTGGACCTGCTCGACATCGAGCACATTGAAATCCTGCGCGGCCCGCAAGGCACGCTGTTCGGCAAGAACGCCTCGTCCGGCGTGTTGAACGTGATCGGCCGCAAGCCGTCCGAGCAGACCAGCGGCTTCGTCGACGCCTCCTGGTACGAGGGCAACGAGAAGCGCGTGCGCGCCGGCCTGTCGGGCAGCATCCAGCCGGGCGTGGTGACGGCGGCGGTCACCGCGCTGTACGCCGACTACGACGGCAATGTCGACAACGTGCACGCCGGCGGCGGCAAGGTGAACGGCTATGATCGCAAGGGCGCCCGCGCCCGCGTCAACATCACGCCGAACAAGGATCTGGACGTGACGCTGATCGCCGACTACCTGGGCTCGAATTCGTCGCCGACCTTCGTCGCCTACAAATCGACCAGCGCACCGTTCTCGCAGGCGATCGCGCCGGTGGTGGCTTCGGCCGAGAACCGCCGGGTCAACACCGACATCCCGAGCGATATCAGCGACAGGAACCGCGGCCTGTCGGCGCAGGTGGACTGGCGCAACGGCGGCTACACGCTGACCTCGATCACGGCGGTGCGCGACTGGGACAACCAGCAATACACCTCCACCTCGGCCATCGGCAACGCGGCGGAAGCGGCGCGCATCTCGGCCGCGTATCCGGCCACGCGCGATATCGGCACGGTCGAATTCAGCCAGGCGTCGCAGGAGCTGCGCCTGGCGTCGCCGAAGGACCAGTTCGCGGAATACGTGGTGGGCGCCTTCTACCTGCACGGCAAGGACCGCGAGACCTACCAGCGCATCGTCAACAACGGCGCGGCCATCAACTCGGGCCTGGCCAACTACGGCGTCAAGAGCGACAGCTACTCGCTGTTCGGCGAGAGTACGCTGCGTCTGGCGCAGGACTGGCGCGCCATCGCCGGCGCGCGCTGGACCAAGGACGAACTGTCCTACGACCATGTTCGCACCTCGACCCAGGCGGTGGCCTTCGCCGGCGTGCAGCCGGGCGTGCAAAACAGCGGCTCGACCAGCGAGGACGGCTACTCCGGCCGCCTCGGCCTGCAATACGATGTGTCGCGCAACGTGAACGCGTATGCGACCTACTCGCGCGGCTACAAAGGGCCGGCCTACAACGTGTTCTTCAACATGTTGAGCCGCGATACCTTGGCGCTCAAACCGGAGACTTCGGATTCCTTCGAGCTGGGACTGAAGGCCACCGCCTTCGACCGCCGCCTGACCGCCAACCTGGCGGTGTTCGACACCAAGTATAAGAACTACCAGGCCAACTTCTACGACACCGTGGCCGGCGCCGTCGTCACGCGCCTGATCAACGCGGGCGACGTTTCGACCAAGGGCGCGGAGCTGGACCTGACCGCGCGCCCGGTGCGCGAGTTGACGCTGACCGCGTCGGTGGCCTACACCGACGCCAGCATCGACAGCTTCAATTGCCCTGCGGCGGCGGCCGCGTCGTGCAACCTGAATGGCAAGCCTTTGCCGTTCTCTCCGAAGTGGAAGAGCTTCACCCGCGCCAACTACGCGCTGGCACTGCAGAACGGTCTCACCATCGATTTCTCGGCCGACTACTCTTACCAGGCCAAGACGCAGTTCGACCTGTTCCAGTCGCCGGATGCGATTCAGGGCGCGTATGGCGTCGTCAACGCCGGCATCGCGCTGTCGTCGCCGACCAGCGGCTGGCGTATCGCGCTGGTCGGCAAGAACCTGGCCAACAAATCCTACGTCACCAATCTGGTTACTTCGACCGGCTATGTGACCCGCGCCGTGCCGCGTGACGACGAACGCTACTTCGGCATCACCGCGCGCAAGGACTTCTGATGGCGCGCCAACTCAGCATCGCCGCCTTCATGATGCGGCACGGCCACCACGTCGCGGCATGGCGGCATCCGCAGACGGATCTGGTGTCGAATCCGTTCAAGGTATTCCAGCAGCAGGTGCGCAACGCGGAGCGGGCTTGCCTGGACGCGGTGTTCTTCGCCGACAGCCTGGCGCTGACCGGCGGCGTGCCGGCGCTGGAGCCGTTGACGCTGTTGTCGGCGCTGGCCGCGTCGACCGAGCGTATCGGCTTGATCGGCACCGCGACCACCACCTACAACGAGCCGTACACGGTGGCGCGGCAGTTCGCGTCGCTGGACCAGATCTCGGACGGCCGCGCCGGCTGGAACCTGGTCACGTCGGACAATGCGGCGGAGGCGGCCAACTTCGGCCGCGACCAGCACGTGGCGCACGCGGCGCGCTATGAGCGGGCGCGGGAATTTCATCAGGTTGTCACAGGACTGTGGGATAGTTGGGACGCCGATGCCTTCGTCAACGACAAGGAGGGCGCGCGCCTGTTCGATCCGGCCAGGCTGCACAAGTTGAATCATCGCGGCATGCATTTCGCGGTTGCGGGGCCGCTGAACGTGGCGCGCAGTCCGCAGGGCCGGCCGGTGGTGGTGCAGGCCGGCGGCTCGGAGGCGGGACGCGATCTGGCGGCGGAGACGGCGGAGGTGGTGTTCACCGCGCAGCCGACGCTGGCCAAGGCGCAGGACTTTTACCGCGACATCAAGCGCCGTGTGGTGGAGAAGGGCCGCGCGGCGGAGTCGCTGAAGATCATGCCGGGGTTGTTCGCGGTGGTGGGGCGCACGCAGGCGGAGGCGGACGACAAGTTCGCGCAGTTGCAGGCGTTGATCGAGCCCAAGGCCGGGTTGGCGCTGCTGGGTCGGATGATCGGCAATTTCGATTTGTCGGCGTATCCGCTGGATGGCCCGCTTCCGGAGTTGCCGCAGACGCAGGACGGGCAGCGCAGCCGCCAGCAGCTGTTGACCGATCTGGCGCAGGGCGAGAATTTGACGATACGCCAGCTGTACGAGCGCATCGCCGGTGGGCGCGGCCACTTCACGGTGGTCGGCACGACGGAGGCGGTGGCGGATCAGATGCAGGCGTGGTTTGAGCAGGAGGCGGCCGACGGTTTCAATATCATGGCACCGTCGCTGCCTGGTGGATTGGATGATTTTCTGACGCTGGTGGTGCCCGAGTTGCAGCGGCGCGGTTTGTTCCGCACGGCTTACCAGGGCAGCACGCTGCGGAAGCATTTGGGCTTATAGGAGCGGGAATGAGGTTAGCAAAGGTAGTTATCGCTGTTCTGGCACTGGGCGCCGTCGCCGCGACACATGGCGCGCTGGCCCAAGGTGCGCAGGGCGCGCAGGGCGGTTCTGCTGCGCGGCCGGCGCCGGGGGCTTCGGACGCGCAGGCCGCACCGCTGGCGTACTTCGGCGACGCGCGTCCCGACGCGCCGGAGCTGGCCGCGCGCGGTCCGCTGGCCGTCGGCGTGCGCACGCTGGTGGTGGAGCATGCGGATCAGCTGGATGTGCTGCGCGTCAGCGATGCGACGCCGAACCCGCGCTACGCCCGCAAGCTGACGCTGGAGGTCTGGTATCCGGCGCAACTGGCGGCCGGACAAAAAGAACATACCGTTTATACCGATGTCCTGGGCTCCGGTCCGAACGATCCGAAGCGGCCCAACACGCCGTTCCAGTTCAACGGCCGCGCCGCACGCGACGCCGCACCGCTCGCCGCCGCCGCCCCGGGCGCCGCCGCACGTGACGCCGTACCGCTCGCCGCCGCCGCTCCGGCCGCCGCCGCACGTAACGCGGCCCCAGCCGCCGCCACAGCCGCCGCGCGTGACGCCGCCGCGCCCGCCGCCATTGCCCTCGCCGCCTCGGCTGGCCGCTACCCGCTGGTGATCGTCTCGCACGGATACCCCGGCTCGCGGCTGCAAATGAGCTACCTGACCGAGAACCTGGCCTCGAAAGGCTACATCGTGGTCGCGATCGACCACCCCGAATCGACCCGCGCCGACAAGGCCGGCTTCGCCAGCACTCTGCTGAACCGTCGCCTCGACGACCTGTTCGTGCTGGACACCGTGGCGGCCTGGAGCCGCAAGGGCAGCGGCAACTTCCTGTCCAACGTGGTCGATGCCGACAACACCGCCTTGATCGGCTACTCGATGGGCGGCTACGGCGCGCTGAACACGGTCGGCGCCGGCGTCAGCCCGGTGGCGGCGGCCTACGTCCCCGGCGGCAAGCTGGCGGTCAACCAGCAGGGCAACACCGACTACGAATCCCGCCGCGATCCCCGCATCAAGGCGGTGGTGGCCTTCGCGCCGTGGGGCGGCGCGCACAAGGTGTTCGATGAAGCCGGCCTGGCCGGCATCCGCACGCCGACGCTGTTCGTCAGCGGCGACCAGGACGACGTGGCCGGCTACCAGGACGGCGTGCTGAAACTGTTCCAGGGCGCGGTCCACGCCGAACGCTACCTGCTGACCTACGTCGGCGGCCGCCACAACTCCGCGCCGAATCCACCGTCGCCGGCAATGTGGAGCAACGCCGACGACTTCCAGTCCTACTCCGAACCAGTGTGGGACAGCCGCCGCATCAACAACATCAACCAGCACTTCGTGACCGCCTTCCTCGGCATCCACCTGAAACAGCAGCCCTTGCAGCCATATCTGGAACTGCCGCCGCTGACCGCCGACGGCACCATCAAGCCCGATCCCGGGCTGTGGAAGGGCTTCCCCAAGCGTGCATCCCTCGGCCTGGAGTGGCGTGCTCTAAAAGCACAATAGTGTCTTGTATAATGCAGGTAACTTAACGGGCCTGCATAACATGACCAATACCACTCATTTCGGCTACAAAACCGTCGCGGAAGAAGACAAAGTTCGCGAAGTGGCCAAGGTTTTCCATTCCGTCGCCGCCAAGTACGACATCATGAACGACGTCATGTCGGCCGGCCTGCACCGCATCTGGAAGACCTTCACCATCGCCCACGCCGCCGTGCGCCCCGGTTTCAAGTGCCTGGACATCGCCGGCGGCACCGGCGACCTGGCCAAGGTCTTCGCCAAGCAGGCCGGCCCGACCGGCGAGGTCTGGCTCACCGATATCAACGAGTCGATGCTGCGCGTCGGCCGCGACCGCCTCTTGAATCGCGGCCTGCTGACCCCCACCTTACTGTGCGACGCGGAAAAACTGCCGTTCCCGGACAATTACTTCGACCGCGTCAGCGTCGCCTTCGGCCTGCGCAACATGACGCACAAGGATCAGGCGCTGGCGGAAATGCGCCGCGTGCTGAAGCCGGGCGGCAAGCTGCTGGTGCTGGAATTCTCGAAAGTGGCCGCGCCGCTGCAAAAGCCGTACGATATTTATTCGTTCAAGGTGCTGCCGTGGATGGGCCAGAAGATCGCCGGCGACGCCGAAAGCTATCGCTACCTGGCCGAGTCGATCCGCATGCATCCGGACCAGGACACGCTGAAGACCATGATGGAGCAGGCCGGTCTGGAGCGCGTCACGTATTACAATCTGACGGCAGGTGTGGCCGCTTTACACACCGGTATCAAACTGTAATCACTGTAGGAATGACCATGAACATGAAAAAAATCCTGATCGGCGCCATGCTGGCCGTCTCCGCCTTCTCCATGCTGGCCGAGGCGACCGCCAAGCCGATGGGCGGCGGCCGCTCGATCGGACGCCAGTCGCAGAACGTGAACCGCATGCCGCCGGCCGCCGCGCCGCAGCAGGCGCCGCGTCAGGCCGCTCCGGCGCCGGCGCCGAACGCGCCGGCCGTGCCGCCTAAACCGGCCAGCCCATGGAAGGGCATCCTCGGCGGCGCCTTGCTGGGTCTCGGCCTGGGCGCGCTGTTCTCGCACTTCGGCCTCGGCGGCGCGCTGGGCAGCATGTTCGGCACGCTGATCATGCTGGCGCTGGTGGGCGGTGTGATCTATTTCATCGTGCGCATGATCCGCGGTCGCTCGCAGCAGCCGGCGGCGGCCAACGGTCCGTCGGCCTTCGGCGGCAATCAGAATCAGTACACGCCACCGCCTGCCGCACCGGTATATGGCGGCAACGCCACGCCGGAAATCGGTTCGCGCCTGCAGCAGCCGACGCCGGTGCAGCAGCCCGCGCATACCCCTTGGGGCGTGCCGGCCGACTTCGATGCGCCGTCTTTCCTGCGTGTCGCCAAGAGCAACTTCATCCGCTTGCAAGCGGCTTGGGACAAGGGTGATGTCGCCGATATCCGCGAGTTCACCACGCCCGAGGTGTTCGCCGAGCTGAAGCTGCAGATCACCGAACGCGGCGGTCAGGCCGACTTCACCGACGTGGTCAGCATCGACGCTGAACTGCTGGGCATTGAGACCAGCGGCAACGAGTATCTCGCCAGCGTCAAGTTCGCCGGCATGATCAAGCCGGCGCCGGACGCGCTGGCCGAGCCGTTCAACGAAGTGTGGAACTTGTCCAAGCCGGTCTCCGGCGCCACGGGCTGGATGCTGGCCGGTATTCAACAGCTGGCGTAACCCCGCAGGGCCATACAGGGGTCAGACCCCATCCGGGGTCTGACCCCGGCGGCGGCGCTGCGGTTGAGGGGTAAAGCCCGATATGTTGTAAGATCAAACCGCCCGTATTTCCGGGCGGTTTTGTTTTGAACGGCGAAAGCATGATTTCTGTGTCTCCAAGTAACTTCTCAGCGGCGCCGGCCAGCGCCGCCATCAATCATTTGCTGGCGCAGGAGCCGTGGGCGCGCCTGCAGCTGCGCCTGCACGCCGGCAAGGTCGCCTGCATCGACGCCGGCGCGGTCGCGCTGCGCCTGCGCGTGACCGCCGACGGCCTGGTCGAGGCGGCACCGGCCGATGCGCCGGCGCGCGTCACCATCCGCGTCAAACTGTCCGACCTGCCGCTGATCGCGCAAAACCGCGAGCGGGCGTTTTCCTATGTCCAGATCGAAGGCGACGCCGAATTCGCCAACGCCATCTCCAGCCTGAGCCAGTCGCTGCGCTGGGAGGCCGAGCACGACCTGGACAAGGTGGTCGGCCCGATCGCCGCCGTGCGGCTGGTGTCGGGCGCCAAGGCGGCCTTCGCGGCGGCCAAAAACGGCCACCAGAAGCTGGCGGAAAACGTCGCCGAGTTCCTGCTCGATGAAAAGCAATTGCTGGTTCGTCCGCAATCCGTGACCGAATTCTCGGCCGACGTGGTGCGCCTGCGCGACGACGTCGAACGCGCCGCCAAGCGCCTGGCCAAACTGGAACAGAAACTGGGATCCAAATGATGTTGAAATTCTTACGCCTGCTGAAAATCCTGCGGGTTTCGGTGAAGTATGGTCTCGACGAGATCGCCATTTCCGGTTTAAAAGTTCCTCGTACCGCCCGCCTGATCAACGGCATGTTTTTCTGGCGCGACTTGTCGTCGCCGCGCGGCGTGCGGCTGCGCATGGCGCTGGAGGAGCTGGGGCCGATCTTCGTCAAGTTCGGCCAGGTGCTGTCGACCCGCAGCGATCTGATCCCGGCCGACCTGGTGGTCGAACTGTCGCGCCTGCAGGACCGGGTGCCGCCGTTCGATTCCGACCTGGCCATCGCGCAGATCCGCAAATCGCTGGGCGCGCATCCGGACCAGCTGTTCGCCAGCTTCGAGCGCACGCCGGTGGCGTCGGCCTCGATCGCGCAGGTGCACTTCGCCACGCTCAAGGATGGCAAGCAGGTGGCGGTCAAGGTGCTGCGGCCGGGCATGAAGAAGTCCATCGACGAGGACGTGGCGCTGATGCACATCGCCGCCGACTGGATCGGCCGCATCTGGGCCGACAGCAAGCGGCTCAAGCCGAAGGAAGTGGTCGCCGAATTCGACAAATACCTGCACGACGAGCTGGACCTGATGCGCGAGGCGGCCAACGCCAGCCAGCTGCGCCGCAACTTCGCCGACTCCGACCTGCTGCTGGTGCCGGAGATGTACTGGGATTACTGCTCCAACAGCGTGATCGTGATGGAGCGCATGCACGGCATACCGGTGTCGCAGATCGACCGTCTTGAAGCGGCCGGCGTCGACCTGAAAAAGCTGTCCAGCGACGGCGTCGAGATCTTCTTCACGCAGGTGTTCCGCGACGGCTTCTTCCACGCCGACATGCATCCGGGGAACATTCTGGTGTCGATCGAGCCGGCCACGTTCGGCCGCTATATCGCGCTCGACTTCGGCATCGTCGGCACCCTGAACGACTTCGACAAGGATTACCTGTCGCAGAACTTCCTGGCCTTCTTCCGCCGCGACTACAAGCGCGTGGCCGAGGCCCACATCGAGTCCGGCTGGGCGCCGAAGGAGACCCGCGTCGACGAGCTGGAATCGGCGGTGCGCGCCTGTTGCGAGCCGATCTTCGACCGGCCGCTGAAGGACATTTCGTTCGGCCAGATTTTGCTGCGGCTGTTCCAGACCTCGCGCCGCTTCAATGTCGAAGTGCAGCCGCAACTGGTGCTGTTGCAAAAGACGCTGCTGAATATCGAAGGCCTGGGCCGCCAGCTCGACCCCGACCTCGACCTGTGGAAGACCGCCAAGCCCTACCTGGAAAACTGGATGGCCGAACAGGTCGGCTGGCAGGGCCTGTGGCAGCGCCTGAAGGACGAGGCGCCGCGCTATGCGCAGATCTTCCCGCAGCTGCCGCGCCTGGTGCATCGCGCGCTGGAGCAGCACGGCGAGCGGCCACGCGACAACACCGAGCTGATCAAGTTGCTGATCCATGAACAGCAGCGTACCAACCGCATGCTGAGCCTGGTGGTGTATTTTGCGGCGGCGGTGGGTATCGGCGTGGCCTGCTTCCAGCTGTATCAGCGCTGGCATCACCTGCTGTAAGCCATGACTGACTTCCAGCAACGCGATCCGCTGTCGCCGGCGTTCTGGGACGAGCGCTTCGAGCGCCGCTTCACGCCATGGGACAAGGGCGGGGTGCCGCAGGCGCTGCGCGATTTCGCCGCCGCCCACGCGCCGATGACGACGCTGATTCCGGGCTGCGGCTCGGCTTACGAACTGGTGTGGCTGGCCGATGCCGGATGGGACGCGACCGCGATCGACTTCTCGCCGGCGGCGGTGGCGCAGGGCAAGGCGGCGGCCGGGGCGCATGCGGCGCGCGTGGTCGAGGCGGATTTCTTCAGCTGGCTGCCGGAGCGGCCTCTGCAATTGATTTACGAGCGGGCTTTTTTGTGCGCGATGCCGCGTGCGATGTGGCCGCGGGTGGCGGCGCGCTGGGCTGAGCTGCTGGCGCCGGGGGCGCTGTTGGCTGGCTACTTCTTCTTCGACGACGCGCCCAAGGGGCCGCCGTTCGGCATCGCCCGCGAGCAGCTGGATGCGCTGCTGCGGGCGGACTTCGAATGCCTTGCGGACGACGCCGTCAGCGACTCCATCCCGGTGTTCGCCGGCAAGGAGCGCTGGATGATCTGGCGGCGCCGTTAAGGCTTAGTTGCGGCGTGGATTGTTCGGATGGTCGTCGCGGCCGTTCGGCACGCCGTCATGGTCGCTGTCGCCACGGGCCCAGTTGCCGCGTTGCATTTCCCAGTGGCCGTCGCGCTCGACCCACGAAGGTTGATGGTAGACGTAGCCCTTGCGCTCGCGTTCCCAGTGGCCCTTGGTCCAGACATGCTTGTTGCGTTTCCAGTCCCAGTAGCCCGGGACCCAGACGTAGCCGCGGCGCGCTTGCGGAGCGACTTCATGGCGTGGCGGCGGTGGTGCGTTCTGCACCACGATGACGGCGGCCGATGCCGGCAGCGTGAAGGTACCGAAGGAACCAGCGATGGCGGCGGCAAGCAATAATTTTTTGATCATGTTGAACTCCTTGTTAGGTGTGTGTTTACCGTTATAAGGAGTTCCCGCCGCCAAGTATGTGCGGACACGCTCATAGCGTGCCCGCAGGCACTAGCGCAGCTCAGCGCACATAGGCGCCCATGACGCGTTCGGCAAGCTTGGGACGGCGGGAGTAGGCGTGCAGGCCGACCAACACGGCGATGCACAGCACGATGGCGCGGCGATGCACCGGTTCATCCGGCGACTTGGCGATCAGTTTGGAGTTTACGGCCAGGGCCGGAGCGGTCAGGCATGCGGCCAAGAGGCCGGCGGTCAGGTATTTTTTCACGATATTTCCCAAAGAATCAAAGAGATGGAGCGTCGTAAGTCAGGACGGCTAACGATGCGGCGATTCAGGGATTGGGAAATCAACGCTTGGTAAGTCGTTATTAAATCATGCTCCTGAACAATTTGCGAATAGATTTTTTTTATGAAATCGATTAACTCTGCGACCGAGCAACGGCTTGGCCGCAGGAAACAGTCAGGTGGGCGGTAAAAAGCTTTATAATTCAGGGTTTTGATGATTTTTGCGGAGTAATAGATGCCGATCTACGCTTACCGCTGCGAGGCTTGTGGTTTTGCCAAGGATGTCTTGCAGAAGATTTCCGACCCGCAGCTGACTGCCTGCCTGTCGTGCGGCAAGGACACGTTTAAGAAACAATTGACCGCCGCCGGTTTCCAGCTCAAGGGCTCGGGCTGGTACGTGACCGATTTCCGTGGCGGCACGCCGCCGGCGACCGGCACCGCGACCGGACCTGTGGAGGGCGGCGCCAAGTCGGAGCCGGCCGCCGCGCCATCCCCGGCGCCGGCGCCGGCGTCCGGCACGAAAACGGATTGATTCCCGCGACTTCACCTAAGAGTATTCGATGCGTAAATATTTCATTACCGGCTTGCTGATCCTGGTGCCACTGGCGATCACCGCCTGGGTGCTGAACCTGGTGATCAGCACCATGGACCAGTCGCTGCTGTTCGTGCCGGAGCGCTGGCAGCCGCGTACCCTGATCGGCTTCGATATTCCCGGCCTGGGCACCCTGCTGACGGTGGTGATCGTGTTCCTGACCGGCCTGCTGACCAACAACCTGGTCGGCAACTACGTGGTCAAGCTGTGGGAAAAACTGCTGACGCGTATTCCGGTGGTGAGCTCGCTGTATTCCAGCGTCAAGCAAGTGTCGGACACGCTGTTCTCGTCGTCCGGCAATGCTTTCCGCAAGGCGGTGCTGATTCCGTATCCGCACCAGAACTCGTACACCATCGCCTTCCTGACCGGCGCGCCGGGCGGCGACGTCAAGAACCATCTGGTCGGCGACTACGTCAGCGTCTACGTGCCGACCACGCCGAATCCGACCTCGGGCTTTTTCCTGATGTTGGCGCGCAAGGATGTGGTCGAACTCGACATGAGCGTCGACGCGGCCCTGAAGTACATCGTGTCGATGGGAGTGGTGGCGCCGGAAGATGCGCCCCGTCCGATCGAAATCGCGAGCAAGTAATTTAAGATTAACTGAGTCACCTAACCTGAACCGAGAAATAACATGTCCTCAATGCGTACTCACTACTGCGGCCTCACCACTGAAGCGCTGCTTGGCCAAACCGTCAGCCTGTGCGGCTGGGTACATCGTCGCCGCGACCACGGCGGCGTGATCTTCATCGACCTGCGCGACCGCGAAGGCCTGGTGCAGATCGTTTGCAATCCGGAGCAGGCGGAAGTATTCAAGGCGGCCGAACACGTGCGCAACGAGTTCTGCCTGCGCGTCACCGGCGTGGTCAAGGATCGCCTGGCCGGCACCGTCAACAGCAACCTGAAGTCGGGCAAGATCGAAGTGATTTGCTCGCAGCTGGAAGTGCTGAACCCGTCGGTCGCCGTGCCGTTCCAGCTGGACGACGACAACCTGTCGGAAACCACCCGCCTGACCCACCGCGTGCTGGACCTGCGCCGTCCACAGATGCAGAACAATCTGCGTCTGCGCTACAAGGTCACGATGGAAGTGCGCAAGTACCTCGACGACCTGGGCTTCATCGATATCGAAACCCCGATGCTGACCAAGTCGACCCCGGAAGGCGCGCGCGACTACCTGGTGCCGTCGCGCGTCAACGCCGGCAGCTTCTTCGCGCTGCCGCAGTCGCCGCAGCTGTTCAAGCAGCTGCTGATGGTGGCCAACTTCGACCGCTACTACCAGATCACCAAGTGCTTCCGCGACGAAGACCTGCGCGCCGACCGCCAGCCTGAATTCACCCAGATCGATTGCGAAACCTCGTTCCTGACCGAGCAGGAGATCCGCGACCTGTTCGAGGAAATGATCCGCATCGTGTTCCGCAACACCATGTCGGTCGAGCTGCCTAGCCCGTTCCCGGTGATGAACTTCTCCGAAGCGATGGGCAAGTACGGTTCGGACAAGCCGGACATGCGCGTCAAGCTGGAATTCACCGAACTGACCGAAGTGGTCAAGAACGTCGAATTCAAGATCTTCAACAGCGCCGCCAACCTGCCTAACGGCCGCGTGGTCGGCATGCGCGTGCCGCAGGGCGGTTCGATGCCGCGTTCGGAAATCGACGCCTACACCCAGTTCGTCGCCATCTACGGCGCGCGTGGCCTGGCTTACATCAAGGTCAACGAGAAGGCCAAGGGCCGCGACGGTCTGCAATCGCCTATCGTCAAGAGCATCGACGACGCCACGCTGGCCACCATCCTGGAACTGACCGGCGCGCAGGACGGCGACCTGATCTTCTTCGGCGCCGACAAGGCGAAAGTGGTCAACGACGCGATCGGCGCGCTGCGCGTCAAGATCGGCCATTCGGAATTCGGCAAGAACGCCGGCCTGTTCGACGACGTCTGGTCGCCGCTGTGGGTGATCGACTTCCCGATGTTCGAATACGACGAAGAGAACGACCGCTGGACCGCGACCCACCATCCGTTCACCGCGCCGAAGGACGGCCATGAAGACTGGCTGGAAAGCAATCCGGGCGCCTGCATCGCCAAGGCCTACGACATGGTGCTGAACGGTTGGGAACTGGGCGGCGGTTCGATCCGTATCCACCGCGAGGACGTGCAATCGAAAGTGTTCCGCGCGCTGAAGATCGACGCCGACGAAGCACGCCTGAAGTTCGGCTTCCTGCTGGACGCGCTGCAATACGGCGCGCCGCCGCATGGTGGTCTGGCCTTCGGCCTGGACCGCATCGTGACCTTGATGACCAAGTCCGATTCGATCCGCGACGTGATCGCCTTCCCGAAAACCCAGCGCGCGCAGGATCTGCTGACCCAGGCGCCGTCGGAAGTGGACGAGAAGCAGTTGAAAGAACTGCATATCCGCCTGCGCACCGTCGAGCCGAAAGTGGCGAGCTGATTGCATGTATCGCCCGTTGTCGGGCGTTCGTGATAAAAAGGCGCTCTTGTAGCGCCTTTTTCTTTTGCAATCAGGACAGTAGCTTGTTGTCGATTTTTTTCGTATGCTCTATGTTGTATATGGTTTGGTAAGCACTTACTTGAATATCCCAACGTCGGGCAAAGGTATCTATGCAGATTAAACACCTCAAATTGAGGAACTGGCGCAATTTCCACTTGGTGGATGTTGACCTTGGAGCCAGAGTCATCTTAATCGGTCCAAATGCATCGGGAAAGTCGAATTTTCTCGATGTATTTCGATTTCTTAGGGATATTGCCGGAGAAGGACTGCAAAAGGCCGTTCGAGTGAATAGAGGAGGTATTGGGGTCTTGCGTTGTTTGAGCGCACGCCAGTATTCAAACATTGACATAGAAATAGCAATAGACGACGAGTCCGATCAATGGAATTACCGTCTTGTCATCAACCAAGACAATAATAGCCGGCCAATGGTCAAGGAAGAGGTGGTCTCCCGCAACGGTATTGTGGTCGAGAAGCGGCCAAACAAAGAGGATGGTCTTGACCCAGAAAGATTGTTTTACACGTCGCTTGAACAAGTGGTGGCTAACCATCAGTTTAGAAAGCTTTCGGAGTTTTTTCGAAGTGTTTCTTATCAAAATTTATTACCTCAGGTTGTACGCGATCCCAAGGGATTCACTGCCAATCCCGTCGCGGACGATCCTTTTGGTAGGGATTTTCTGATGCGGATGTGGCGTACACAGGAAAGAACGCGCGATTCGCGTTTGAAGAAGATCGGACAAGCATTGCGCGTCGCCGTTCCGCAGTTGACCAAGTTGGAAGTTGCGATGGACGACGTGGGTTCGCCGCATTTGGTTGTGGGGTACGAACATTGGCGTCGAGTAGATGCAAAGCAATATGAGCGTGACCTATCGGATGGAACGCTGCGTTTACTTGGCTTGTTGTGGAGTTTGTTCGAAGGTGAGGGCCCCTTATTGCTTGAGGAGCCAGAAATATCTTTGCATTCCGAAGTCGTAAGCCGTTTGCCGCAAATGATCGAGCGTATTAACCGATCGCGTCGCATTAAACGCCAAGTGTTTATAAGCACTCACTCGGAGGACTTACTCGGGGACAAAGGCATTGCAGCAGACGAGGTTTTGAGGCTTGAACCGGGCAAGGACGGCACTAAAGTGTTGGCTGCCGATGCGACCGAACGGGAGATGGTCAAGCATGGCTTATCAGTAGCTGAAGTCATATTGCCCAAGTCCGCGCCGAAAGATATTGCCCAGTTAGCGCTGGCGTTCTAATGCGTATAGATCTCTTGGTGGAAGGGTATGTGGACGCAACCGTGGCATCTCGGTTGTTGGCGCACTGTGACCATGAGACCGGAACCACATACGGGAAACAAGGCTGGAATTACATTGCGCAAAAAATTAACGCTTTTGATAAATCGCTGGGCGCATCCGGGTTATTGACTTTAGTGGATTTTATGGACACCGGTGCGGCATGTCCAGGGGCGTTAGTCCAGGAATGGCTTCCTCGCCCGGCAGCAGCTCATATTTTTCGGCTGGTTGTACGTGAGATTGAGTCTTGGATTTTGGCGGACCGGCGAGGCGTTGCAGATTTTCTTGGGATATCTATTGTGAAGATACCATCGAATCCGGAGATGATCGCTGATCCTAAACAGGCCATGATAAACCTCGCTCGCGGTGCGCGTTCGAAAGCACTTCGTGAAGCAATGGTCCCTAGATCTGGACAGGCTGCCAGTGAAGGGCCGCTGTATTCGACTGAACTTGCGCGTTTCATTATTGATCATTGGGATCCGGAAGTCGCGCAGGAAAATTCGCCAAGCTTGGCGCGATGCATCGTCAGGCTCAATCAACTTCACAATGTTTAGAAATGCCCGCATTTAAGATACCCGAATCCGTGCTTGTTATTATCCACACGGACGACCTGCAAGTGCTGCTGATCGAGCGCGCCGACCGGCCCGGCTACTGGCAATCGGTGACCGGCTCGCTGGACGCGGCCGACGAACCGTTGCCGGCCACCGCCGCGCGCGAGTTGTTCGAGGAAACCGGCATCGTCGCCGACGGCGAGCGCGTCGTGCTGCGCGACTGGCGGCTATCCAATATCTATACGATCTATCCGGTCTGGCGCCACCGCTACGCGCCGGGCGTGACCGAAAACACCGAGCACGTCTTCAGCGTCGAAGTGCCGCGCGACAGCGTCATCACGCTGAGTCCGCGCGAGCACCTGAACCACGTCTGGCTGCCATACCTGGAAGCGGCCGACAAATGCTTCTCCTCTTCCAACGCCGAAGCCATCCTCCAGCTGCCGCAGCAGATCCGTTAGCTTGTGCCGCCTCAAAGAGGCGCTGCATGCACGGCCTAACATCGAAGCTCACTCCTACTTCGTGTGCCGCTTGCCATGCCTGTCATCTTGCGCTACAAAGGTTATGCGCTGTACTTTTATTCGAGCGAAGGCGTGCCGCGCGAGCCGATGCATATTCATGTGCGCGGCCAAGGCTGCGAAGGACTACTTTGATGAATAACGCTATGGCATTGAAATTGTCTTTTGACGAGCAAAATATGTGGGTGCATTTGGTCGATGGCCGCACGCTGGGCGTGCAGCTCAGTTTTTTTCGAGACTGAATAACGCCACACAGGAACAGCGCGCGGAATACATTTTCAGCGGTAACGGCAAGGGCCTGCACTGGGACGCGCTTAATGAAGACATCAGTGTCGAGCATCTGCTGCTCGGCCACAAAGACAGCACGGTCAATCGGATAAATCCTCGCTTGAGCGACGTCAAATAAAAATTGGCTGAACCGCCGCATACCATCCAACGCTATGTGCGGCGGCGAACACCGCGTTTCCGGACTCAGGGTTAGAATGGGGGCATGAAAATCCGCGTAGCCACTTACAACATCCACAAGGGCGTCTCCGCCATCCGCGCCGAGCCGCGCGTCCTCGCGCTGAAGCAGGCGATCGGCCTGTTCGACGCCGATGTGGTTTTTTTGCAAGAGGTGCAAGGCAAACACGACCTCAAGGCCGCCAAATACGGCGCCGAGCAACTCGGGCAGAAGCATTGGCCCGCTGCGGCGCAGCATGAGTATTTCGCCGGCGAGTCGCGCCACCTGCACGCGGCCTACGGCATGAACGCGGTCTACGACCACGGCCACCACGGCAACGCGCTGCTGAGCGCCTTCCCGATCGCCAACCAGGCCAACCACGACGTCTCCGACCACGCCTACGAACAACGCGGCATCCTGCATTGCGTGCTGAACACCGAGCGCGGCATCGTGCACTGCTACGTGGTGCACCTGGGCCTGTTCGAGTCCGGCCGCCGGCGCCAGACCCAGGCGCTGATCTCGGCCGTGCGCGAATCGGCGCCGGACGGCGAACCGGTCATCATCGCCGGCGACTTCAACGATTGGCGCAACACCCTCGGCACCGAACTGCGCAACGCGCTGGGCGTGGTCGAGGCGTTCGACCAGATCGGTTCCAGCTCGACGCTGGACGAGATCATGCGCACGCTGCGGCGCAAATCCAGCGTCAATCCGGCGCGGACCTTTCCCTCGGCCCTGCCGTTCTTCCGCCTGGACCGCATCTACGTCCGCGGCTTCAAGGTCGACGCGGCGGAGGTCATGCACGGCAGCCTGTGGGCCAAGCTGTCCGACCACGCCCCGATTGTTGCGAACCTGACGCTGGCCTGAGCGAGAGCCTATGCGCAACGTCACCTTCGTCGCCGATAATGATGTTCAGCTGCTGCACACCGGCACCGACTATTTCCCCGCCTTGATAGGCGCCATCGACGCCGCGCAATACGAGGTGTATTTCGAGACCTACATCTTCGCCGGCGACGAGACCGGCAAGGCGGTGCTGACGGCGCTGATGAACGCGGCCAAGCGCGGCGTGCAGGTGCGCATGATCACCGACTGGTGGGGCACCGGGCGGCGCCAGATCGGCAGCATGCATGAGCAACTGGTGGCGGCCGGCGTCGAGCACCGCGTGTTCAACCCCTGGTTCAAGCGCGGCGTGACCCGCACCCACCGCAAGATCTGCGTCACCGACCGCAACGTCGCCTTCGTCGGCGGCATCAACATCAACGACGATTTGTTCTGCGACTACGACCACGCCAAGAGCTTGCCGTCGCCGCGCTGGGATTTCGCGGTGCAGGTGCGCGGCCCGCTGGTGGCGTCGATTCATCAAGAAGCCTGCACCCAGTGGCGCCGCCTCGGCAAGATGGGCTTGATGAAGCGCTTCAGCCTGTACAAGGACATGCGCAAGGTGAACAAGATCGCCGCCGACAACATGGTGCAGGCCGGTTTCGTGGTGCGCGACAACCTGCGCAACCGCAGAACCATCCAGCGCGCCTACCTGCAGGCGCTGGGCCGCGCGCGCAAGACGGTGCTGCTGGCCAATCCGTATTTCGCGCCGGGCGCCAAGTTCCGCCATGCGCTGGCCGCCGCCGCCGAGCGCGGCGTCGAGGTGACGCTGCTGATCGGCGTCGGCGAAATCTGGCTGCAGGACGCGGTCGCGCACTCCTTCTACCCAAAGCTGCTTGCGGCCGGCGTCAAAGTGGTGGAATATCACAAGACCCAGTTGCACGCCAAGGTGGCGGTGATCGACGACGACTGGGCCACCGTGGGCTCCAGCAATGTGGACGGCTTGAGCCTGTTTTTGAACCAGGAAGCGAACGTGGTCATCAAGGACGCGGCGTTTGCGCAGAGCCTGCGCAAGCACATCGAGGACGCCATCGCCGACGGCGTGGTCATCGATTACGCCGACTTCGAACACGTCGGCCACTTCCGCCGCATCGGGTACGAGATCGCGTTTGTGTTCTACAAATTGCTGATGCGGGTTTTTGCAATGGGGAAATACGCTTGAGCGAAGGTGTCAGACTGGATAAATGGCTGTGGGCGGCGCGCTTCTTCAAGACCCGCTCGCTGGCCATCGCCGCCATCGACAGCGGCAAGGTCACCGTCAACGGCGACAAGGTCAAGCCGGCGCGCAACGTGCGCATCGGCGATACGCTGGAAATCGACAACGGTTCCGACGCGTGGGAGGTCGATGTCATGGGCCTGTCCGACGTGCGGGCCGCCGCGCCGATCGCGCGCAATCTGTATGAAGAGACCGACGTCAGCGTCGCCCGCCGCATCGCGCTGGCCGAGCACCGCCGCCTGTATCGCGAGCCGAGCGACGATTTCAAGGGCCGTCCGACCAAGCGCGACCGCCGCCAGATCCACAAATTCGGCGGATCGTAGCAGCCCCTTACCCCACCGTCAGAGGGGTCTGTCCCCATCCGGGGACAGACCCCGCGACTTATCGCCGTGCGGGGTGCGATGCTGCGCCGCAGCAATAGAACGCCACCTCTAACGGTACTGTTTGACTTTTACCCCTCAGTGGATAATAGTACGAGCGTTCGCAATTCTTTTCACACGGAGTAAACTTAGCTGGAGCAGAATGCTCTTTTCTCTCCATGATTAAATTTAACTTCGGGATGCAATCTTATTAATACCTCAACTAAATTTATGCGAAAAGGCGAGTTAACCCGCGCGGCGATCCTGGATGTGGCGCTGGATCTGGCCAGCCGTGATGGTCTGGAAGGCCTGACCATCGGTCTGCTCGCGGATAAGATGAACATGAGCAAATCCGGCGTGTTCGCGCATTTCGGATCGCGTGAAGATTTGCAGTTGGAAGTGTTGAAGCTGTATCACCACCGTTTCGAGCAGGAAGTGTTTTTCCCCAGCGTCAAAGAGCCGCGCGGCATCCAGCGGCTCCAGTCGATGTTCGCGCGCTGGGTCAAGCGGGTCTCCATCGAAGTGGCCTCGGGCTGCATCTACATCAGCGGCGCGGTCGAGTACGACGACCGTCCGGGTCCGATCCGCGAAGAGTTGATGGCGATGGTCGGCGCCTGGCAGGGCGCCCTGCTGCGCTGCGTGAAGCAAGCCGTCGAATGCGGCGACCTGAAGACCGACACCGACCCGCAACAGCTGGTCTACGAAATGTACGGCCTGATCCTGGCGTTGCACCACGATGCGCGCTTCCTGCGCATCCCGGGCAGCCTGGAGCGCGCCGGCAAGGGCTTCGAACGCTTGATCGAGACCTACCGCAATCCGCAAGCACCAATTTAATTAAATCAAACACAGTAGTCATCAGGAGAAAACCATGGGTCAATACGTCGCGCCAATCCGGGATATGCAATTCGTTCTGCACGAGCTGCTGAATGTGGAACAGGAACTGAAAGCATTGCCGGACTACGCCGAAGTCGATGCCGACATCATCAACCAGGTGCTGGAAGAGGGCGGCAAGTTCACCTCGGAAGTGCTGTTCCCGCTGAACCACTCCGGCGACCGCGAAGGTTGCAAGCACGACGCGGCGACCCATACCGTGACCACCCCGAAAGGCTTCAAGGAAGCGTACAAGCAGTACGTCGACGGCGGCTGGGCGGCGCTGGCCTGCGATCCTGAATACGGCGGCCAGGGCCTGCCGGTGGTGATGAACAATTCGTTCTACGAAATGCTGAACTCGTCGAACCAGGCATGGACCATGTATCCGGGCCTGTCGCACGGCGCGTATGAGTGCCTGAAGGAACACGGCACCGCGCACCAGAAGGAAGTCTACCTGCCGAAGCTGGTCTCCGGCGAATGGACCGGCACCATGTGCCTGACCGAACCGCACTGCGGCACCGACCTCGGCATGCTGCGCTCGAAAGCGCTGCCGCAGGAAGACGGCTCGTGGCTGATCACCGGCAACAAGATCTTCATCTCGGCCGGCGAACACGACATGGCGGACAACATCCTGCACCTGGTGCTGGCCCGCGTGCCGGATGCGCCGGAAGGCTCGAAAGGCATCTCGCTGTTCCTGGTGCCTAAGTACCTGCCGAAGGAAGACGGCTCGGTCGGCGAACGCAACCCGATCACCTGCGGCGCCATCGAAGAAAAAATGGGCATCCACGGCAACTCGACCTGCCAGATGAACCTGGACGGCGCGCGCGGCTGGATCATCGGCCAGCCGAACAAGGGCCTGAACGCCATGTTCGTGTTCATGAACGCGGCCCGTCTGGGCGTCGGCATGCAGTCGCTGGGCCTGACCGAAGTCGCTTACCAGAACGCGCTGATCTACGCCAAGGACCGCATCCAGATGCGTTCGCTGTCGGGCGTGAAGAATCCGGAAATGCCGGCCGATCCGATCATCGTCCACCCGGACGTGCGCCGCATGCTGTTGACCGGCAAGGCCTACGCCGAAGGCGCGCGCGCCTTCACCTCGTACGTGGCGCTGCAGATCGACCGCGAACTGCACCACCCTGACGAAGATGTGCGCAAGGAAGCCGCCGACGAAGTCGCGCTGCTGACCCCGATCGTCAAGGCTTTCATCACCGACAACGCCTGGATCGCCACCTCGGAAGCGATGCAAGTGTTCGGCGGCCACGGCTACATCTCGGAATGGGGCATGGAGCAGTATGTGCGCGACGCCCGCATCAACCTGATCTACGAAGGCACCAACACCATCCAGTCGCTGGACCTGCTGGGCCGCAAGATCCTGGGCGACAACGGCGCCAAGCTGCGCAAGTTCGGCGAGAAGATCAAGAACTTCGTCGAAGAAAACGGCACCGATGAAGCGATGAGCGAATTCATCACCCCGCTGGGCGACCTGGGCGACAAAGTCACCAAGCTGACCATGGAAATCGGCATGAAAGCCTTCCAGAATCCGGACGAAGTCGGCGCGGCCTGCGTGCCTTACCTGCGCGTGGTCGGCCACATGGTCTACAGCTACTTCTTCGCACAGATGGCGAAAATCGCGCTGGCCAAGGAAGACAGCGGCGACAATTTCTACAAAGCCAAACTGGCGACGGCGCGCTTCTACTTCGCCCGCCTGCAGCCGGAAACCGCAACCTTGATTCGCCAGGCGCGTTCGGGCTCCGCCAACCTGATGGCGCTCGACGCCGACCTGTTCTAAGAACTTAGAGGAAACGACATGACCAATTTCATCGTTAAAAAAGTCGCCGTGCTGGGCGCCGGCGTGATGGGCGCGCAGATCGCCGCCCATTGCATCAACGCCAAAGTGCCGGTCGTTCTGTTCGACCTGCCGGCCAAGGACGGTCCTAAGAACGGCATCGTGCTGCGCGCCATCGAGAACCTGAAAAAACTGTCGCCTGCGCCGCTGGGCAACAAGGACCACGCCGCGCTGATCGAAGTGGCGAACTACGAGGACGACCTGGCCAAGCTGGCCGAGTGCGACCTGATCATCGAAGCCATCGCCGAGCGCATGGACTGGAAGCACGACCTGTACAAGAAGGTCGCTCCGCACATCGGCGCCAACGCGATCTTCGCCTCGAACACCTCGGGCCTGTCGATCACCAAGCTGTCCGAAGGTTTCGACGCCGATCTGAAATCGCGCTACTGCGGCGTGCACTTCTTCAACCCGCCACGTTACATGCACCTGGTCGAGATCATCCCGACCGAGTTCACCAAGCCGGAAATCAGCGACCAGCTGGAAGGCTTCCTGACCACCACGCTGGGCAAGGGCGTGGTTCGAGCAAAAGATACGCCTAACTTCATCGCCAACCGCGTCGGCGTGTTCGGCATCCTGGCGATCGTGCACGAAGCCGAGAAGTTCGGTCTGTCGGTCGACGTGGTCGACGACCTGACCGGCGCCAAGCTGGGCCGCGCCAAGTCGGGCACTTTCCGCACCGCCGACGTGGTCGGCCTGGACACCATGGGCCATGTGATCAAGACCATGCAGGACTACCTGCCGAACGACCCGTTCGCCGCCGTCTACAAGACCCCGGCCGTGCTGGCTGGCCTGGTCGAAAAAGGCGCGCTGGGCCAGAAGACCGGCGCCGGTTTCTACAAGAAGGTCGGCAAGGACATCCAACGCCTCGACTTCGCCACCGGTGAATACGTCGCCGGTGGCGGCAAGGCCGCCGACATCATCGCCCGCATCCTGAAGGAAAAGGATCCAGTCAAGAAAATGAAGGCGCTGCGCGAATCGACCAATCCACAGGGCCAGTTCCTGTGGGCGATCTTCCGCGACGCTTTCCACTACATCGCGATCCACCTGGACACCGTGGCCGACAACGCGCGCGACATCGACTTCGCCATGCGCTGGGGCTTCGGCTGGAACGTCGGCCCGTTCGAAACGTGGCAGGCCGCTGGCTGGTCGCAAGTGGCCACCTGGGTCAAGGAAGACATCGACGCCGGCCAGGCGCTGTGCGACGCGCCGCTGCCGGCCTGGGTGTTCGAAGGCCCGGTCGCTGAAAAAGGCGGCGTCCACACCCCCGAGGGTTCGTGGTCGGCCGCATCCCAATCGTTCGTGCCGCGCTCGTCGCTGGCCGTCTACGAGCGCCAGGCGTTCCGCGCGCCGGTGCTGGGTTCGGGCGCCATCGATGGCCGCACAGCCGGCACCACCGTGTTCGAGGACGACTCGGTGCGCCTGTGGCATTTGGACGACGAAGTGCTGGTCATCTCGCTCAAGACCAAGATGCACGTGATCGGCCAGGGCGTGATCGACGGCTTCAAGATGGCGTTGGCCGAAGCCGAGAAGAACTTCAAGGGCCTGGTGATCTGGAGCGCGGACGCGGCCGATGGCGGCGCGTTCTCGGCCGGCGCCGACCTGCAATCGGCGTTGCCTGCGTTCATGCAGGGCGGCGCCAAGGCGGTCGACCCGATCATCAAGGAACTGCAAGACACCTTCATGGCGATGAAATACTCGAACGTGCCGGTGGTGGCCGCGGTGGCCGGCCTGGCGCTGGGCGGCGGTTGCGAAATGGCGCTGCACGCATCGAAGCGCGTGGCGGCCATCGAGTCCTACATCGGCCTGGTCGAAGTCGGCGTCGGCCTGATCCCGGCCGGCGGCGGCCTGAAAGAGGCGGCATCGCGCGCCTTCAAGGAAGCCAAGGGCAACGACATTCTGCAATTCCTGAAAACCGGCTTCACCAACGCCGCCACCGCCAACGTGTCGAAATCGGCGCTGGAAGCGCAGGCGATGGGTTACCTGAAGGAAGACGACGTCATCGTCTTCAACCCGTACGAGCTGCTGCACGTGGCCAAGGTTGAAGCGCGCGCGATGTTCGACAAGGGCTATCGTCCGCCGCTGAAGACGCCGATCCAGGTGACCGGCCGCTACGGCTGGGGCACCATCAAGGCGCAACTGGTGAATATGCGCGACGGCGGCTTCATCTCCGCGCACGACTTCAAGCTGGGCGAGATGATCGCGCAGATCGTGTCGGGCGGCGATGTCGACCAGGGTTCGTTCGTCAACGAGCAGTGGTTCCTCGACATGGAGCGCAAAGCGTTCCTGGAACTGCTGAACCATCCGAAGACCCAGGAACGGATCATGGGCATGATGCAAACCGGCAAGCCGGTCCGCAACTAAAGGAAGAACATAATGAGCAAACAAATTCAAGACGCATACATCGTCTCCGCGACCCGCACCCCGATCGGCAAGGCGCCGCGCGGCATGTTCAACAAGACCCGTCCGGACGACCTGCTGGTGCGCGTGCTGCAATCGGCGCTGGCGCAGGCGCCGGGCCTGGATCCAGCGCTGATCACCGACGCCATCATCGGCTGCTCGTTCCCGGAAGCCGAGCAGGGCTTCAACATCGCGCGTCAATCGGTGCTGCTGGCCGGCTTGCCTAAGACCATCGGCGGCGTCACCATCAACCGCTACTGCGCCTCGGGCATCACCGCGCTGGCGATGGCGGCCGACCGCATCCGCGTCGGCGAAGCCGATGCGATGATCGCCGGCGGCGTCGAATCGATGTCGATGGTGCCGATGATGGGCCACCACCCATCGATGAACCTGAACATGTTCACCGACGAAAACGTCGGCATGGCGTACGGCATGGGCCTGACCGCCGAGAAAGTGGCGACCCAGTGGAAAGTCTCGCGCGAAGCGCAGGACGCGTTTGCCGTCGAATCGCACCGCCGCGCCATCGCCGCGCAGCAGGCCGGTTTCTTCAAGGATGAGACCACCCCGGTCGAGATCATCACCCGCACCCCTAACCTGGTGACCGGCGAGATCGACGTCAAGACCCGCACCGTCGACACCGACGAAGGCGCGCGCGCCGATTCGACCATGGAATCGCTGGCCAAGCTGAAGCCGGTGTTCGCCGCCAAGGGTTCCGTCACTGCGGCTAACTCGTCGCAGATGTCCGACGGCGCCGGCGCGCTGCTGGTCGTGTCCGAGAAGTTCCTGCGCGAGCACAACCTGACTCCGCTGGCCAAGTTCTCGTCGTTCGCGGTCAAGGGCGTGCCGCCGGAAATCATGGGCATCGGTCCGAAGTTCGCGATTCCGGATGCTTGCAAGGCCGCCGGCATCACCCAGGACCAGCTGGACTGGATTGAGCTGAACGAAGCCTTCGCCGCACAGGCGCTGGCGGTGATCGGTGACCTGGGCCTGGATCCGGCCAAAGTCAACCCGATGGGCGGCGCGATCGCCCTGGGCCACCCGCTGGGCGCGACCGGCGCGATCCGCGCCGCGACCGTGGTGCACGCACTGATCCGCAACAAGCTTAAATACGGCATGGTCACCATGTGCGTCGGCGCGGGCATGGGCGCGGCCGGCATCATCGAACGCGTCTAACCCGCATCCTTTAGCGATACGCACGCGTTACCGCTTAAGGGTCGGACCCCGTACGGGGTCCGACCCTGCATGGCAGTGCGGGGTAAAAGGGCGCTGCGGCGCCCTTAATCATCTGGAGATGACATGGATATTTTGAGCACCAAGGAAAACGGCGTCCTGACGCTGGAATTCAACCGCCCGGAACGCAAGAACGCGATCACCGCCGCGATGTACCAAACGATGGCCGACGCCATCAACGACGCCGAGCAGGACACCGCCGTGCGCGCCATCCTGATCGTCGGCAAGCCGGAGATCTTCACCGCCGGCAACGATCTGGAAGACTTCATGAAAAGCGGCCGCGACGGCGCGCTGGAAGAGCGGTCGGTCTACAAATTCATGCTGGCGCTGAGCGGCGCCGCCAAGCCGGTGGTAGCGGCCGTATCCGGCGCAGCGGTGGGCATCGGCACCACGCTGCTGATGCATTGCGACCTGGTCTACGCGGCCGAGAACGCCAAGTTCTCGATGCCGTTCGTGCAGCTGGGCCTGTGCCCAGAATTCGCATCGAGCCTGCTGCTGACGCAGATCGCCGGCTACCCGCGCGCCGCCGAGAAGCTGATGCTGGGCGAAGCCTTCCTGGCGCAGGAAGCGCTGGAGATGGGCCTGGTCTCGAAGGTGCTGCCGGCGGCCGAGCTGCTGGCGTTTGCGCAAGGGCAGGCGGCCAAGCTGGTGGCCTTGCCGGCCAGCTCGATCCGCGCCACCAAGCAGCTGATGAAAGCCGCCCGCAAAGGCCCGGTCAGCGACACCATGGCCGCCGAAAACAAATACTTCGCCGCCATGCTGAGCGCCCCGGAAGCCAAGGAAGCCTTCACCGCCTTCTTCGAAAAGCGCAAGCCGGACTTCACCAAGTTCGCCTGAGTCCGCGACGCTACTTATTCCTCCGGGCATGAGTAGCGTCAAAGACAAGTGCATGCGAGCGATGCACCATGTGCCTTCAATTCGTCCGCCATGCGGGAGGGGAGGAAGGCTATGGAGAATCGGTGGTGTAATTTGGCGGTGGCGTTTCTGATGCCGCTCGTCTTCGTATCGCAGGGGCATTCGGCGATGCTTGATCGTGCCCATATCGTCGAATATCAGGTCGCCTGTCCCGATCTGTTCGACGCGCGAAGAATTCGCTTCGACGCGATCGCCCAAGGCTGGACGCCCTTCGCGCCCTCGTCGTTGATGGTAACCGCCGGCGCCATCATCTACGGTGCGCCGGTGACCAGGGCTGGGGTGGAGCCTTCGGCGGCTTCGGACGGCAGGTATGAAACGATGGCTACCTGGCAAATGCGTCAAGTTCCCGGTTTGCAGAAATGGCTCAACTGCGGCTATGGCGCCGCCAACGAGTTGACGCTGTCCAAAATTATTCCCCAGGATGTTTTCGTTTGCACCGTCATCACCTCCAAAGACCTTCAAGCAAAGGTGACCGGCGTGGTGGCGCGCTGCCTGCGCGAGCTTAAAACGCCACCGCCGCAACCGTTTAAGAGGGCGACCCAACCACCTCGTCATTGACACGCTAGTCCCTCCCTATATAATAAAAATTATATGGAGGTATCATGTTGACATTCAAAGTGACTACTGTCGGGGCGTCGGAAGGCTTGATCTTGAACAAAGAGGCCAAACGTATCCTGAATGTGCAAAAGGGCGATATCTTGTATTTGACTGAAGCGCCCGATGGGGCGATGCGGATCACGCCCTATAATCCCGAGTTCGCACGTCAGATGGAGATGGCAGAATCCATCATGCACGACGACCGCGAGATCCTTCGCGCTTTGGCTAAATGACGTGGAACTGGGTTCAACCGGCCACCGTCTACGCTGTCCACGATAAACAATTGGCGATCCATGGCGGTTTGTCCGGTGTGCGCGATCTGAACGCGGTGGAGGCGGCCCTCAACCAGGCGCCAAACCTTGCTGCCTACGGCAACCCGCCTCCCGATGCGGCCGATCTGGCCGCAGCGTATATCTACGGCTTGGCCACCAGTCATGGGTTCAGCGACGGCAATAAGCGCACCGCTTGGATTGTCGGACGCTTATTCCTGGCGATCAATGGCGTCAAGCTCCAATTCGCCGACATTGACGCCGTCAACTTCATGCTCGCGGTTGCGGCTGGCGCCAAGAACGAAGTGGAAACGGCCGCCTGGATCAGGCAGCGCATATTGCCGTAGGTGCGCGCCGCCACAGACGCGCGGCGCGGCTTGGGCCAACATGGAGGATCAACTCTTACAGGATCCCCCATGGACTTTCCGACCCGTCATCTGACCCAGCCCCTGCCTTACGACCCTTCGTATGAAATTCCGGAGGAGGGCGAGGCCGAAACCATCGCCGGTCTGACCGAGACCATGCGCGGCATCGCCGATACCGTCGACAAGGACAGCGGCCACGCCCCGCGCGGCGTGCACGCCAAGAGCCACGGCCTGCTGCGCGGCACCCTGCGCGTGCTGCCCAACCTGCCGCCGGATTTCGCCCAGGGCCTGTTCGCCACCATCGACGGCGAGTGGCCGGTGGTGATGCGGCTGTCGACCACGCCCGGCGATCTGCTGGACGACAAGGTCTCGACCCCGCGCGGCATGGCGATCAAGCTGATCGGCGTGCCCGGCGAGCGCTTGCCCGACGGCGCCGGCGACGTCACCCAGGATTTCGTGATGGTCAACGGCCCGGCCTTCCTGGTGCCGACGGCGAAACAATTCCTCGGCAACGCCAAGCTGTTGGCCGCCACCACCGACAAGGCGCCCGGCCTGAAGAAAGCGCTGTCGGCGGCCCTGCGCGGCGCGGAAAAGGCGCTGGAGGCGGTCGGCGGCGAGAGCGGCGCGCTCAAGGGACTCGGCGGCCAGCCGCTGACCCACATCCTCGGCGAAACCTTCTTCACCCAGGTGCCGCTGCTGTACGGCCGCCACATGGCCAAGCTGTCGCTGGCGCCGGTGTCGCCGGAGCTGGTGGCGCTGAAGGACCAGGAAGTCGACCTGGACCACAAACCCAACGGCCTGCGCGGCGCGGTGGTCGATTTCATGACCGAACACAGCGCCGAGTGGGAACTTCGGGTGCAGCTGTGCACCGATCTGGAGAAGATGCCGATCGAGGACGCCTCGGTCGAATGGCCGCAGGAGGACAGTCCGTTCATCGCCGTGGCGCGCATCCGCGCCGAGCCGCAGGCGGGGTGGACCCACAGCCTGTCGCTGCTGGTGGACGACGGCATGCAATTCAATCCGTGGCATTGCATCGCCGCGCACCGCCCGATCGGCTCGATCATGCGGGTGCGCCGCGCCGTGTATGCGGCCTCGGCCCGCTTCCGCGCCGAACGCAACGGCACGCCGCTGGCCGAGCCGCACAACCTCGACCAGTGGCGCGAGCATTAATCGTCGCGATTAATACTTGTAGTTCAACCCCAGCACAAAGGACCGGCCCGAGTGCACGTACAGCAGCGTGTCGTTGCGCTGGCTGTCGCGGCCGTAGCGCAGCGGCGTGTCGTTCAGGTTCTGGCCTTCGAAGCTGACCCGCAGCTGCGGCGTGATGTTGTACGACATGCTGAAGTCGACATTGGTCGAGCCGTCGACCGTGGTGAAGTCATGCCCCTGCACGTCGCCCAGCACCGCCAGCAGATACGACGAGCGGTGCGCCGCCGAGACCCGTGCGCTGAACTTGTTGTCCTCGTAGAACAAGGTCAGGTTGTGCGCGTTCGGCGACAGGCCGGTGAAGTTGGCTTGCTGCGTCAGCTTCTCGTTGGCGGCCGTGTTCGGATTGTCGACCCGGGTGATGTAGGTGATCTTCGAATCCACATGCGTGTAGTTGGCCAGCAAGCCGAAGTTGCTCCAGATGCCGGGCAGGAAGCTGAACGGCGCTTGCAGGTTCAGCTCGTAGCCGGTCAGCGGACCGCCCGGCGTGTTGACCTTGCGGTTGACCACCACGGTGGTGTTCGGCAGGGTCGGGCAGGCCGGCGTGCCGCCGGTGATGCTGCAGCCGCCGCCGATCAGGATCGAATCCGGCAAGCCCAGCGACGAGAACACCGCGCGCTCCGACACGCCCTGGATGAAGGTGCCGATCTCCTTGTGGAATACGCCGGCCGAGACCATCGCGTTCTTGGCGTAGTACCACTCGGCCTGCAGGTCGTAGGTCTTGGCGCGGATCGGCGCCAGCATCGGGTTGCCGATGCTCACCGTCTGGCTTTGCGACGACAGCGTGGTCGACGGCGCCAGGTCGGTGTACTCCGGCCGCGCCACGGTCTTGCCGGCCGAGAAGCGCAGCATCACGTCGTGCGGCAAGGTGGCCGAAACGTTCAGCGCCGGCAGGAAGTCGCGGTAGCTGTTGGTGATCGTGGCCGGTTGCAGCACGCCGTTGGCGTTGACCAGCGCGAACGAGGTGACGTCGGTGTGCGCCTCGCGCGCGCCGACATTGCCGCGCAGCGGAATCGACCACAGGTCGTACTTGAAGTCCGCCATCAGGAACAGCGCCTTGATCGATTCGTCGACGCCGCGGTTGACCTGGCCCAGCAGGTCGTAGCTGGAGCCCGGCACCTTCGAGCAATGGCATTCGATGTCGTACACGGCGCGGAATTTATCCAGGTCCACCGCCGTCCACGAGGTCGGCACGCCGCTGCCGCCCAGACCGCGCCCGAAGTCGCTGATCTGGCGCGTCAGGCTGGCCAGCGAGACGCCGCTCGGCAAGGCCAGGCCGTTGCCGCCCGATGCGATCTCGACGTTGCTCCAGGTGTTGTCGCGCTTGGAGAAGCCGCCGCGCAAGGTCAGGTTGTCATTGAGCTCGAAGCTGGTGTTGATCTCGTTGGTCTTCAGCGTGTTGCGGGTGTGCAGGTAGCGGCCGACGAACTGGCCGTGGAAGGTGCCGTCCGCCTCCTGCGGCGCGAAGCTGAAGTTGTTCGGATTGGCGACGTCGATGCCGAAGTTCAGCGTCGGCACATTACGGTTGTTGCGGAAGTCGTAGGAGAAGCCGTTGACGTTCGGCGAGTCGAACTGCACGGTGGCGCGCATCGGTTCGTCCAGGTCCGACTTGGATTGTCCGCTGAGGAAGTCGACGCGCCAGCGGTCGGTCAGGTCGCGGTGGCCGGACAGCACGTATTGCTTGAACAGCGTCGAGTATTTGTCGAGCAAGCCCTCGGTGCGGATGTCGACCGCGTTGAACTTGCCGTAGTCCCAGCTGCCGTTCTGGTTGAAGTTGGTCTCCAGGATCGAGGTCTGCGGTTTGCCGTTGGACTGGCCCAGGCTGCGCCCGAACGAGATCGCCGAGATGTAGTTGTCGTAGCGGCTGTTGTTGAACTTGCCGCCGAGCAGATCGAGGTTGAGCGCGCTGTCGCGGTCGTTCTTCCATTGGATCGAGCCGGTCAGGCCGGTGCGCTCGTATTGCGTCAGCGAGCGGCGATAGCGCGGGATGCGCGGCGCGAACGCGCCCGAGCCGGGCAGCGGATTGGCCACCGTGCCGCCGTAGTTGTCGGTGCGCGAGAAGACGCTGTTGTAGGCGTCGGTGTTGGAGGTGCGCGGCACGCCGAAGCCGCAGTTGGCGGCGTCGATGCCCTTGACCGGCGTGTTGACCGGATTCTGCGGCGCATAGCCGAGCGGCGAGCAGAAGCCGCCGTCGTTGCTGGCGCTGAGCAGCTCGACCGCCTCGTAGCCTTCCTCCTGCGCGGTGCGTTTCGAATACGCGGCCGAGAACAACGCGCCGAACTGGCCGACCGGGGTTTTCCAGCGGTCCGAATACAGCGCGGTCACGCGCGGTTCGGTCTTGCGCGACAGCGAATTGTTCAGCGCCTGGCCGCCGAGGCTGAAGGTGCGGTCCTTGAAGTCGAACGGGCGCGCGGTGCGCAGGTCGACGGTGGCGCCGAGCGAGCCTTCCTCGACCGCCGCCTCGGACGTCTTGCGCACCTCCAGGCTGTTGAACAGTTCCGACGCGAACACGCTGAAGTCGAAGCCGCGGCCGCGGTTGGTGCTGCCGTTGATGTCGGAGGCGCCGGTGGCGGTGACGCCTTCGATGCCGTTGATGCGCACGCGGGTGAAGCCGGCGTTCAGGCCGCGCACGGTGATCTGCTTGCCTTCGCCGCCGTCGCCGCGCGTCAGCGACACGCCCGGCACGCGTTGCAGCGATTCGGCCAGGTTGGCGTCGGGGAACTTGGCGATGTCCTCGGCCTTGATCACGTCGACGATGCCGTCGCTGCTGCGCTTGATGTTGAGCGCGCTGTTGAGGCTGGCGCGGAAGCCGGGCACGAACACCACCACGCTGTCGTCGGCGGCCGGTGCTGCGGGCTGGTCCTGGGCTTGGGCGCTGATCGCGGCCAGCACGCCGAGGATGGCGAGCACGGACGGCTTGAGCGGACTACGCTGCTTGTGGTTTTTCATACTGATCCTTTATAGTTTTTACGCACTGATTGGACGTCTCTCCCCATGGGGAAAGCCGATCATAAGCGCGTTCAACGCAGGAAAAACCGGGGCGTGGGAAACAGTCAGCGAGTTGATTTATTGGCAGTGTGGAGGCACCGCCGGCGTTGCGGAGTTACTACAGTTCGTCGTAGCGGCGGCGGATCTGGCTCAGTGCGCCCTGGCGCTCCAGCCGGCCGATGGCGGCGTCGATGCGGTCCAGGTCGGCCTGGCTGGTGCTGCGTTTGTTGAGCATCAGGTGCACCGGCGCGTGCAGCACCAGCGCCAGCGGCAGCGCGCTGATGGCGACGCCTTGCCGCCGCGCTTCGTGGCGTAGCGCGGCGCGGTCGCCGATGATCAGGTCGGCGCGGCCGGCGTCCAGCATGCGCAAGCCCTGCTGGAAACTGCTGAAGGTGCTGAGTTGGCCGCGCGCCGCCAGCGTCGGCTGCAGCCGCGCATAGCCGGCGCCGTACCAGCCGACCTTGGGCGCCAGCAGCGGCAGCTTGCGCTTGAGCAGCGCGTCCAGGCTGGTGATGGCCTGGTAGCGCGGCAGCAGGCTGGTGCGGGTGAACAGGCCGACCGACTCGTGGCGGTAGGGGATGCTGAAGCGGGCGTAGGCTCGTCGTTCCGGCGTGGTCGAGGCGGCCAACAGCAGGTCGATGCCGCCCTGTTCGAACAGCACCTGGCGGCGCGAGGGCGGCAACTCCGGCAGCAGCCGCAGCGTGCAGCCGGCTTCCTTGACGATGGCTTGCGCCAGCTCCATGTCCAGCCCCGACGGCGCGCCACCCGCCTGACGGAAAATATACGGTGGCCACTGGTCCATCGCCATGCGCAACTCGCAGCCCCGCGCCTGGACCGCCACCATCAACACGATGGCGGTGAAAACATGACGCGCTTGCATGGCGAAATCCCTCATTGATCTATGGCTACAATTTGCCAGATAGGACGGGATTGTCAAGCACGTGCGCACGGTGAGCAAGTAGCACTATTGTGCGCCGCGATACGCTACAGTTGCTACTATTTGCGTTTCTGGTCCTGGAATCGTCATGCCGCCTTCTTCGCTCACATCGCTTGCCTATCCCACCGCGCGCGAGGACGCCTTGCGCTTCATCGGCTGCGGCACGCCGATGCGCGAGCTGGTGCGGGCGTTCCGCTGGGAGCGCACGCCGCTGGGCGCCATCGCCGACTGGCCGGTGGCGCTGCGCACCGCGGTCGGCCTGGTGCTGCATTCGGCGCATCCGATGTTCCTGTGGTGGGGCGAGCAGCTGACGCAGATCTACAACGACGCCTACGTGCCGTGCTTCGGCGTCGGCAAGCATCCGGCCTCGCTGGGGCAGGACGGGCGCGAATGCTGGCCGGAGATCTGGTCCATCATCGGCCCGCAGATCGAGGACGTGCGCAACGGCGGCGAACCGCGCTGGTATGCCGACAACCTGGTGCCGATCCGGCGCAACGGCCGCATCGAGGACGTCTACTGGAGCTACACCTATACCCCGGTGTTCGACGAGGACGACCGGGTCGGCGGGGTGCTGGTGGTGTGCACCGAGACCACGGCCCAGGTGCTGGCCGAGCGCCGCCGCCGCACGCTGGACCTGCTGGCGCGCCGGCTGCCCGGCTGCCGAAGCGAACAGGATGTGCGCGACAGCGTGGCCCAGTCGACGCGCGACAATCCGGCCGACCTGCCGCGGGTGCGGCTGTTGCGCGGCGCGCAGGCGGCCGATGCCGATGCCGATGCCGGCGCCGACAGCGTGCTGATCCGCGGCGCCGAGCTGCATCTGTGCGCCGATCTGACGCTGGCCTTCCAGGTGTCGCCGCAGTTGCCGCTCGACCAGTCCTACCGCGCCTTCCTGGAACAGTTCACGGCCGCCGTGTGCGCCACGCTGAGCCGGCTCGAAAGCGACCGCGCGCTGGCCGAGGCGATGGCCGAGAGCGAACGGCTGAACCTCGACCTGAACCTGTCGTCGCGCACCAAGGATGAATTCCTCGCCATGCTGGGCCACGAGCTGCGCAATCCGCTGGCGCCGATCGTCACCGCGCTCAAGCTGATGAAGCTGCGCGGCGACGGCGGCGACACCGCGCACGAGCAGGCGGTGATCCAGCGCCAGGTCGACCACCTGGTGCGGCTGGTGGACGATCTGCTGGACGTGTCGCGCATCGCCAGCGGCAAGGTCGAGCTGCGCAAGGAAACCGTGGCGCTGGCCGAGGTGATGGACAAGGCGATCGAGATGGCCAGCCCGCTGCTGGAGCAAAAGCGGCACCGCCTGCTGGTCGACGTGGCGGACGTGCGCTGGCACGGCGATCCGGCGCGCCTGGCGCAGGTGGTGTCCAACCTGCTGAGCAACGCGGCGCGCTACACGCCGGCCGGCGGCCATGTTACGCTGGCCACCCGCGTCACCGGCGACGCGCTGCGGATCCAGGTCACCGACGACGGCAACGGCATTGCGCCGGCGCTGCTGCCGCATATCTTCGACCTGTTCGTGCAGGGCGACCGCCAGCTGGACCGCGCCAAGGGCGGGCTCGGCATCGGGCTGGCGCTGGTGCGCAACCTGGTGCGGATGCACGGCGGCGAGGCCAGCGCCTACAGCGCCGGCGAAGGACGCGGCAGCACCTTCACCATCACGTTGCCGGACGTGGTGCCGGCGCCGACGGCGGCCACGGCGCAGCCGCCGTCGGCCGTGCCGCTGGCGGCGGGCGAGGTCCGGGTGCTGGTGGTCGACGACAACCAGGACGCCGCCGATTCGCTCAGCGAACTGCTGGGTGCGCTGGGCTACCAGGCCACGGTGGCCTACGATCCGGCGCAGGCGATCGCGCTGGCCTCGGGCGCGATGCCGGAGGTGGCCATTCTCGACATCGGCCTGCCGGGCATGGACGGCTTCGAGCTGGCCGGGGTGCTGCGCACGCTGCCCGGCGGCGCCGCGCTGAAGCTGCTGGCGCTGTCCGGCTACGGCCAGGAGAACGACAAGTCGCGCAGCCGCGAGGCCGGCTTCGCCGCCCACCTGGTCAAGCCGATCAATATCGCCGAGCTGCAGCTTTCCTTGGCATAATAGGAGCTCCAATCACCGCAAGGATGCCGTCTTGACTTCAGCCCTGGAAATCGCCGCCAACGCCGTCATGGCCGTTTCCATCGTTCTCGCCGGGCGCAACAGTCTGCATTCGTGGTGGCTGGGCATCATCGGCTGCGCCATGTTCGGCGCGCTGTTCTACAGCGTCAACCTGTACGCCGACGTCGCGCTGCAACTGTTCTTCATCATCACCTGCATCATCGGCTGGCTGCAATGGCGCCGTGGCGCCGGCGGCGCGCCGCTGCCGATCGCGCGCGCGCGCTTCGGCGCGCTGGCGTGGATGGTCGGCATCGGCGCGCTCGCCACCGCCGGCTATGGCTTGATGTTGCAGGCCTACACCAACGCCTACGCGCCGTTCATCGATTCGGGCGTGCTGATGTTCAGTGTGGTCGCGCAATTGCTGCTGATGGGGCGGCGGGTCGACACCTGGCCGTTCTGGCTGCTGGTCAACAGCATCTCGGTGCCGCTGTACGCCAGCCGCGGCCTGCACCTGACCGCCGTGCTGTATGCCGGCTACTGGGTCAACGCGCTGCTGTCGTGGTTTTTCTGGCGCCGCCAGATGCGGGCCCAGCCGGCCGTCTAGCCGGGACTGATCTTTTTGTGCTGGATGCCCTGGCGGTAGGCGCTGGGCGTGACGCCCATGCGCTCGCGGAAGGCGGTGGCGAAGTTGCCGGCGTTGTTGAAGCCGATCAGCAGCGCGATGTCCTGCACGTCGATATCGGTTTCCTTGAGTAATTCTTCGCCGCGCCGGATGCGCTCCTCGCGCACATAGCCGAACACCGTCATGCCAGTCTGTTCGCGGAACACCTGCGACAGTTTTTCCCGGTAGGTGCCGACGCTGCGGGCGATCTCCGCCAGCCCGGGCAGCGAGGCCAGGTTGTCCGCCACCAGCCGCTTGACGGCGCTGACGATGACCGCGTCCGGATCGTTGTCCGCTTCCGGCGGCGGCGCGGCGGCGTCGGCCTGCGGCTGCTGGCGCCGCGTCAAATTCAGATGCACCTGGATGCGCGCCGCCAGTTCGCCCGGCGAGAACGGCTTGGAGACATAGTCGACGCCGCCGATCGACAGGCCCATGATGCGCTCCTCGTCGGCGTCGGCGCCGCTGAGGAAGATCACTGGAATGTCTTGCGTGGCGGGGTTGGCCTTGAGCAGGCGGCAGGCGGTGTAGCCGTCCATATTCGGCATGCGCACGTCGAGCAGGATCAGGTCGGGATGCTGGGCCAGGGCCAGCTGGTAGCCCTGCAGGCCGTTGAAGGCGACCGATACCTTATAGGGCAGTTCGCTCAACAGATCCACCAGCACGCGCTGCTCGAACGCGGAATCGTCCACGATCAAAATCTTACGCTGGTTGCGGTCCAGGGTGGTCGGCATGGCTCGGCCCTTGAAACATGGTTGATAAAGTTTTATCACGCCCTGTTGCGTATTATGCCTATCTTTCAAATTTTTTTGATAGTTTTCTACTCGTAACGAACTTCTGTCGCTTGTAGCAAAAGCAAGGATTTTTTAGATCAGGAATAATGACTCGACTGTTGAGTGGGAGCAATGTTAAGAACATCCCGATGTTTTCCTGGAGGTTGAATGGCTGGCATACAAGCGCGCAAACCGGGCCTCGCCCTGCACTGGATCGTCGCTTGCATGCTGGCGTTGCCGGCGCTTCAGGCCTGGGCGGCCAACCTGCAGATCTCGCCGGTCATGATCAATCTGCGCCCGGGGCAGGGCGCCACCGGCATCAACCTGCAAAACCTGGGCGAGGCGCCGGTTTACGGCCAGGTCCGCGTCTACCTGTGGGAACAAAAGGATGGCGACGACGTGCTGACGCCGACCCAGGACGTGGTGGCCAGCCCGCCGATCATCCAGATCGGCGCCAAGAGCAGCCAGATCATTCGCCTGGTCCGGCGCAGCGAGCAATTGCCCGGCGCCGAACTGTGCTACCGCATCCTGATCGACGAGATCCCCAAGGACGAGAACGGCCCCGCCACCGGCGTCGATATCCGCCTGCGCTATTCGGTGCCGATGTTCGTGCTGCCGGCCGACGATCGCGGTGTGCCGGCGCTGGTCTGGGCGGTCGGCAAAAAAGACGGCCATTGGATGTTGCGAGTCCGCAACAGCGGTAACCAGCGGGCGCAGATCGGGGCGTTGGAATTAAGCAACGCCGCCGGCAAGCAGTTCGTCATCGCGTCGGGATTGTTCGGCTATGTGCTGGCCGGCCGGGTGCGCGAGTGGCGCCTGCCGACGCCGGACGAGTCGGATCTGAACGGGGTGCTGGCGGTGAAAGCCAACATCAATTCGCGCCCGGCGAGCGCCAGCACCGTGGCCAAGGTGGAATAGACCGGGATGTGGAGCCGGTTGATTTACCTGACGTTGTTGACATGGGTCGCCATGGCGGTCGCCCACGGGCAAACGCCGGTGGTGGCGCCGCCGCAGGACGAAGAGCTTTTTCTGGAGGTAACCTTGAACGGCGAAGCGACAGGCCTGATACTGAGGTTTACCCAAGGTAAGACCTCGGGTTTGCGCAGCAGCGTGCAGAACCTGCGCGATCTGGAACTGGACCCGAAGCTGTTCGGCGTCGAGGGCCGGGACGAGTTCGACCTCGACCAGGTCAAGGGCCTGGTGTATTCCTACGACGCGGCGCGGCAGAGCATCGCGCTGCGGCTGGCCGACGCGCTGCGCGCGCCGGTGGCCTTGTCCGGGCGCGCGGTGCGCCAGACCCGGCCGGCGGTGGTCACCCCCGGCGCGGTCGTCAACTACGACGCCTTCACCCGCTTCGGCAGGGACGCCAGCACCTCGGTGGCCAACGAAATACGCTACTTCAACGCCGGCGGCGTGCTCACCAGCACCGGCGTGTTCAATTACAGCAGCCAGCGCAAGGAATACATCCGCTTCGACACCGCCTGGGTGCACTCCGATCCCGACACGCTGGAAACCTGGCAGGTCGGCGATCTGATTTCGTCCTCGCTGACCTGGACCCGTTCGCTGCGCATGGGCGGCGTGCAATGGCGCAAGAGCTTCGACCTGCGGCCCGACCTGCTGACCTTCCCGGCCGCCACGCTGGCCGGTTCGGCGGTGGTGCCGAGCGCGGTCAGCCTGTACATCAACGGCGCGCGCCAGGTCGAGACGGCGGTGCCGTCCGGTCCCTTCGTCATCAACCAGGTGTCCGGCATCAACGGCGCCGGCCAGGCCACGCTGGTGACGCGCGACGCCGCCGGCCGCGCGGTCTCGACCACGGTGCCGCTGTACGTCGACACCCGCATGCTGGCCGAGGGCCTGGTCGATTATTCGGTCGAGCTGGGCGTGCTGCGCAAGGGCTACACCACCGATTCCTTCGGCTACCAGCGCACGCCGGCGGTCAGCGGCTCGCTGCGGCGCGGCATCACCGACAACCTGACCCTGGAGACGCACGGCGAGGCCGGCAACGGCGTGGCCAACGGCGGCGTCGGCGCGCTGCTGCGGATGGGGCAGGTGGGTGTGGTCAGCGCCTCGGTGGCCGGCAGCGGCGGCCGGGGCCGGGGCGGACAGGCGACGCTCGGCTATCAATACCTGAGTCCGCGCTTCAGCATCGACCTGTCGTCGCAGCGCGCGACCCCGCGCTACAGCGACCTCGGCACGCGCGACAGCGGCGGCGGCACGCTGGCCAGCGACCGCATCAACTTCAACCTGTCGCTGTTCGGCGGCCAGGGCATCGGCCTGAGCATGGTCAATTTCCGCGCCCCGCTGGTGCCGCCGGCCCGCATCGCCGCGCTGTCGTATTCGGCCAGCCTGGGGCTGGGACTGTACCTGAGCGCCAGCGCCTTCCGCGATCTGCGCGACGACAATGCGCGCGGCGTGTTCTTCAGTCTCAGCGGCTCGTTCGGCGACCGCATTTCCGCCAACGCCAGCAGCAGCCGCCAGAACGGCGTGCGCAGCACCAGCCTGACCCTGCAGCGCTCGGCCGACTACGGCGGCGGCTTCGGCTGGGGCCTGCAATCGATGGACACCAACGGCACGCCGCTGCGCCAGGCGCAGGCCACTTATCTGGGCAACTACGGCCAGGTCACCGCGCTGACGGTGGAAAACGCCGGCACCCGCGCCACCTCGGTGGACGTGGCGGGCGCGCTGGTGCTGATGGACGGCGGGGTGCACGCGGCGCGCCAGGTCGGCGCCGGCTTCGCGCTGGTGTCGACCGACGGCGTCGGCGGCGTGCCGGTGCTGCAGGAAAACCGCGTCATCGGCAAGACCAGCAGCAGCGGTTACCTGCTGGTGCCCAACCTGAATCCCTACCTGGCCAACCAGGTCGCCATCGACACCTCGTCGCTGCCGCTCGACGCCCGCATCTCCAGCACCAGCCAGTCGGTGGTGCCGGCGCGGTTGTCGGGGGTGCTGGCGCGGTTCTCGGTGGAGCACTACGAGGCGGCCAGCGTGGTGCTGCACGGCGCCGACGGCAAGCCGCTGGCGGCCGGCATCGAAGTGCTGCACGAACAGAGCGGCGGCCTCACCGTGGTCGGCTTCGACGGAGTCACCTTCGTCGACCACCTGGCGCCGTTGAACCGCCTGCGGCTGAACGTCGGCGGCGTCGCCTGCATCGTCGAGTTCCCGTATGTGGCGGTCAAGGGCGACGCGATGCCGACCATCGGTCCATTTATTTGCAGGAGCGTGCAATGATCAACGCGATCTTTTCCCGCCTGGCGCGGCGCTGGATGCCGGCGCTGGGTTTGCTGCTGGCGCTGCTGTGCGGCCAGGCGCGCGCCGACAGCTGCACGGTGGCGCAGAGCGACATCGTGTTTCCCACCGTGAGCTCGATCTCCAGCACCGATGTCTATGCCAGCGCCAACTTCAAGGTCACCTGCACCTGGACCAGTTTCGTCGCCGGGCTGCTGTTCCCCAACGCCACCGTGTGCCTGTACCTGGGCGGCGGATCGAATTCATCGGCCACCGTCACCGCGCCGCGGCAGTTGGGCAACGGCAGCAAGGCGGTCAACTACAACCTCTACACCGACGCCAGCTATTCGGCGGCGAAGATCTGGGGCGGCTGGGCCGGCACCGGCACCCCGTCCAACCTGATCACCTTCAATCTGACCAAGACCGGCGGGGTCGGTTCGCTGGTGCAGGACGTCAACCTGTTCGGCAAGCTCAACGCGGACAGCACGCTGGCGGGGCTCGACGTCGGACCGGACAACCTGAGCTTCACGTCGAACTTCGGCGCCGGCAGCGTGCTGATGCGCTATATCTTCTTCCTGACCGGCCTGGGCGACTGCACGCTGGGGACCTCGGTGGCGATGCCGTTCCAGGTGCGCGCCAATGTCATTAACGACTGCAACATCAATGTCGGCAGCCTGGTCTTCCCCAACAGTAATCTGCTGAACAGCGCGGTGAGCACCACGTCCAGCATGAGCATCCAGTGCAGCAAGAACACCGCCTACAAGATCGCGTTCTCGGCGGGCGCCAACGGCACCATGACCGCGCGCAAGATGAAAAACACCGGCACCGCGGAGACGGTGTCCTACCAGATATCCAACACATTGAATGGGGCCAGCCTGGGCGACGGCACCGGCGGCACGGTGGCGCTGAGCGGCACCGGGGATGGCACGACCTACAACCAGACCGTGTACGGCCTGGTGCCGTCGCAGGCCACGCCGTCGCCGGGCGACTACAAGGACACGATTACGGCCACGGTGTCGTTCTGAGGGGGAGTGTGGGCGCGGCGGCGTGGCCGCGCGCGCGGTGCGGCGGGGTGGTGCTTAGAAGGTGATGGTCCAGTCCTGGGCGCCGGATTCAGGGCGGATCGCCATGGCGGTGTCGCTGGAGCTGGCGGCGGCCTTGTCGGCGCTGCGGGTCATTTGATACGGGGTGTTGAGCTGGCAGGCCACGGCCGGGGTCTTGGCGGCGGTGGTGGTGGTCGCCTGCACGGTGCAGGACTCTTTGACCACGAAGCTCACTTGCATCGAACCGGTCGCGACTTTACCAGCGGCGCTGGCGATCAAAGGCAGGCTGAACAGAACGAGGGCAATGGCTTTAACAGTATTTTTCATTTTTCACACACGTTTTTGAGGTGCGCAGCAATCAAGCGATGGCTACGGGGATCCAGAGACTTTTTATCAAATCCGGATTCCTGTGTGGTAGCCACCAGGTTCGCGAATTGATCTACAGGAAGAATTTTACCGTGGATCAACATTCTCGCGAATGTTCACATATTACACGGAAATTGGCCTGTGGAAATATAGTGATTTTTGGAGAGTTTTTAGTGTGGTTTTTTGGCCCTTTTTCGCGTCTGAAAATGGGGTCGAAAAAATGGGTTTTTCATAGGAGAAATGTCGCCGGTTCCGGCGCAAAAAAGGAGATGAAATTGACGCATGAATATACACACATTGTCACAGCGGTGACATCACCCACAAAAGTCACACATTCTTGCACCTAACATGCAAGTCACCCGGTTTGACGCAGTCCGTTTTCGCTGATTTTTGTTAGATAACCCTGGAATCAAGGAGTTCAAAAATGAAACATACCGATTTTGGCCGCATGCCTTGCCCCATCGCCCGCAGCCTTGGCAAAGTTGGCGAGTGGTGGAGTATCCTGATCCTGCGCGACGCTTTCTATGGCCTATCGCGCTTCGACGAGTTCGAAAAGAGCCTGAAGATCGCCCCTAATATGTTGACCCGCCGCCTGGCCGGGCTGGTCGAGGGCGGCCTGATGGAGCGGCGCCAGTACAGCGCCCGTCCACCGCGCTATGAATATCTGCTGACCAAGTCCGGGCGCGACTTCAAACCGGTGCTGCTGGCCTTCATCGCCTGGGGCAACGACCACCTGGCGCCCGAAGGCGCGAGCCTGCTGGTGGTGAGCCGCGAGACCGGCAAGCCGGCCGACCAGGTGCTGGTCGACGCCAACAGCGGCCTGGCCATCAACGACGAGGACTATATGTTCGCGCCGGGACCGGCCGCCACCGACGTCATGCGCACCCGCCTGATCGAGATCAGCAAGCACGCTTGCTGACAGGGAGCTTGACCGGACGCGCTATTGTCCAGCCGTAAGGTGCGTCCGGCTTCTGTCATCGTCCGTAGAATTTGCTTCCGCAACGATGACAGGAGATTCACATGAACAATAAGACACTGCGCGGCATCGCGCTGGCGCTGGCGCTGCTGGGCGCCACGGCGGCGCATGCCCAAGGCCTGAGCCGGGGCGACCAGAAGATCCTGCGCGCGCTGGCCCAGGCCAATATGGCGGAGGTGGCCGCCGGCCATATCGCGCTGAAGCGCTCCACCACGCAGGATGTGAAGGCCTTCGCCCAGCAGATGGTGGACGACCACACCAAAGGCTTGCAGGCGGTGCAGGAAGTGGCGCAAAGCAAGAATTTCACGTTGCCGACCGAGCCCGACGCCAAACACAAGAAAATGGCGGCCAGGCTCGACAAGCTGAGCGGCGCCGCCTTCGACAAGGTCTACCTGGCCAACGCCGGCGTCAGCGACCACAAGGCGGCGTATCAACAGGTGGTCGAGGCGCAGAAAAAAGCCGCCGATCCCGACGTCAAGGCGCTGGCCGCCAAGCTGCAGCCGACCATCGACCATCACCTGCAAAAAGTTCAGGTGATGGTTACCGACTAGGCATCATGATGATGTTTAATACATCAAATTAATTCCGTAGTGAAATAAATTCTCTTTACTTTCAGTCACTTAAAAGTCGGTTGTAATGCCGCCCGTAAACTGTGGAATAATGCTGTAGCAGCGCAGCAAGCGTTGACGAAGCACACAGCAGAAGGAAGTCATTTGGTGGACATGTTTGCGCTCGACGAAGAGCTGGCGCGGTGGGATGCGGCGTTGCCGGAAACGCAGGGTGCGGCACGCGTGCCGTTGCTGGCGGCGCTAGCCTGGCACACGCGCCAGCGCGACCCGCTGCGCGCGCAGCGTCTGTGGGCCGAGGTGACGCCGTTGTTGTCGCTGCTGGCGCCCGCCGAGGCCGATCTGCTGCGCGCCCGCGCGCTGCTGACCAGCGCCGAATCCGCCTGGCTGCGCGGCGAACTCGACGCCGCCCAACACCAGGCGGGACAAGCGCTGCAACTGTGCCGCCAGGTGGGGGACGGCGCCGCCGCCGCCGCTTGCCGCGTCGACGCCTGCTGGGTGATGGCCTGGACGTCCAACGACGGCGGCAACAGCGCCGCCGGCGACGACTGGCTCGAACAGGCCGCCGCCGCCGCGCGCGCGGCCGCCGACCCGGTGCGGATCGACGTCATCGACGCCGCCGCCGGCATCTGCGACGCCTTCAGCGACTGGCAGGCGGCGCAACAGCAATGGAGCGGCCGCTTCGACGCCGACCTGAGCGGCGCGCCGGTGATCGCCGCCGGCTGGATCAGCGACTACTTCGGCACCTGCGCCTTCCAGCGCAGCGAATACGGCCGCGCCATCGGCCACCTGATGCTCAGCTTCGAGACCGCGCTGGCCACCGGCCAGATCCGCCGCGCCATCATCGTCGCCACCAACATCGGCAACGGCTTCACCAATCTGAACGCGCACGAGGCGGCGCTGGACTGGATGCAGCGCGGCCTGGATCTGGCGCGCCCGACCGGCTGGCCGCTGAGCATCGGCATGTGCCTGATGCAGACCGCCGAAACGCTGCGCCAGCTGGGCCAGCGCGAGGCGGCGCAAAGCCTGCTGCGCGAGGCGCTGGCGACCTTGTCGCCGTTGTCCGGTTCGCGCGCCTACGCGGTGGCGCTGGAATACCAGGGCGACCTGGCGCTGGACCTGGGCAACCACGCCGCCGCGCTGGAAAGCTTCACCCGCCTGGCCGCGCGCGGCGACGCGCTGTGCCAGAACGATTTCCAGAGCAGCGCGCGGCGCGGCCAGGCGCACGCGCTGTCGCATCTGGCGCGGCCGGCCGATGCGCTGGCCGCCGCCGAGGGCGCGCTGGCGCTGGCGCGCGAGCATGGCGACGCGTCGAGCCAGATCGCGGCGCTCAACGTGCTGGCCGACATCCACGCGCGCCACCAGCTGCCCGGCCCGGAGCTGATGGTCGCGCCCAACGCGGTGCTGCATTATCTGCTGCTGGCGCTGGAGATCGCCGCCACCATCGAGGGCTACACCGTGCCCGGCGCGCTGCTCGACGCCACGGCGCGCGAGTACGCCGCCATCGGCGATTACGAACGCGCCTATTCGATCGCCTTGCGCGCCGGCGCCTCGCGCGATCTGACGCACAGCCAGCAAGCCACCAACCGCGCCATCGCGATGCAGGTGCAGTACCAGACCGAGCGCGCGCAGACCGAGGGCGAGCACCACCGCCAGCTGGCCGCCGCCGAGGCGCAGCGCGCCGAGGTGCTGCAGCAGACCAGCGCCACGCTGGAGCACTTGAGCGCGATCGGCCAGGAGATCACCGCCCATCTCGATGCGGCGGCGGTGTTCCGCGCGCTGGACCGCCACGTCCACGGCCTGCTCGACGCGACGCACTTTTCCGTGTTCCTGCTGGAGCCGGACGGCCAGACGCTGGTCTGCGCCTTCGGCGTCGAGGCGGGCAAGCCCTTGCAGGCGGTGCGGGTACCGGCCTCCGACCCCAACGCCAATTCGGCGCGCTGCGTGCGCGAGCGGCGCGAGATCTTCATCGAGCTCGATGAGGAGGGCGTGACGCCGAACCTGATCCCTGGCACGCTGCCGACCTTGAGCCTGTTGTTCGCGCCGCTGCGCGTGGGCCAGCGCGTGCTGGGCGTGATGACGGTGCAGTCGCTGCACGCGCGCGCCTACGGCGAGCGCGAACGGCTGATCTTCCGCACGCTGTGCGCCTACGGTGCGATCGCGCTGGACAACGCCAGCGCCTATCGCCAGGTGGCGGCGACGCAGAACCAGCTGCTGGAGAAGAACCTGGAGCTGGAGCAGGCCTACAAGGCGCTGGAGGAGGTCAGTCTGACCGACCAGCTGACCGGCTTGCGCAACCGCCGTTTCTTCCTGCAGAACGTCGATGCCGACGTGGCCATGAGCTTGCGCGGTTACGACGCCGGCCAGCATCGCGAGCTGACCGAATGCGATATCCACATGCCGAAGGACCTGGTGTTCTTCATGGTCGACCTGGACCACTTCAAGGAAGTCAACGACCGCTACGGCCACGCCGCCGGCGACGTGGTGCTGGTGCAGATGCAGGAGCGGCTGCGCGAGGTGTTCCGCGAATCGGATTATGTGATCCGCTGGGGCGGCGAGGAATTCCTGGTGCTGGCGCGCGCCACCCATCGCGACGATGCGCATCTGGTGGCGGAGCGCATGCGCCGCGCCGTGGCGGAACGCGCGTTCGAACTGCCGGACGGCGTGCGGCTGAACAAGACCTGCTCGATCGGCTTCGCCTGTTTCCCGTTCATGCCGGAGCAACCGCGTTTGCTCTCATGGTCGCAGGTGGTGGAGCTGGCCGACCAGGGTCTGTACGTCGCCAAGCGTTCCGGCCGCAACGCGTGGGCGGCGCTGTACAGCACCAAGGCGACGCGGGAGGATGGCATCTTCCCGCGCCTGATGCAGCAGCTGGACCAGTCGGTGGCCGACGGCGAGGTGCGGCTGCTGACCAATCTGACCGGACCGCTGGTGCTGGGCGGCGAGCGTCGCCGCGTCGGTTTGTCCAGCGACCTTGAAATCAGCTGACCATGACTGAAAAAATTCGCTGCACCTGGGCCAATCCGCTCAATCCCCTGTACCTGGCATATCACGACAACGAGTGGGGCGTGCCTTGCCATGACGAGCGCCGCTTGTTCGAGATGCTGAATCTCGAAGGTGCGCAGGCTGGCTTGAGCTGGGAGACCATCCTCAATAAGCGCGAGAACTATCGCGCCGCCTTCGATCAGTGGGATGCGAAGAAGATCGCGGCCTACGATGCGGACAAGGTGGCGGAGTTGCTCGGCAACGCGGGCATCGTGCGCAATCGCTTGAAGGTGGCGGCGGCGATCACCAACGCGCAGGCCTATTTGCGGCTACTCGACGGCGGCGGCAGTCTGGATAAGCTGCTGTGGTCCTATGTCGGCGGCAAGCCTATCGTCAACGGCAAGGGGCCGCGTCCGGCCAAGACGGAGCTGTCGGACCGGATCTCGAAGGATCTGTTGAAGCTGGGGTTCAAGTTCGTCGGCTCGACGATCGTGTATGCCTACCTGCAGGGCGTGGGCGTCATCGACGATCATGATCCGGCGTGCTTCTGCAAAAAGGCGCGCAAGTGAATACGCGGCGCGTGGTGCTCGATACCGGTTTCGGTGTCGGGCGGTTCCTGGGCGAACGCGCGCGTGGCGGGCGTCTGCACTATCTTGGCATCGCGCCGCATGTGCCGGCGGTCGACGATCCTGGTCTGCGCGCCATGTGGCCTCTGGATGTTCCGGGATTTCACCGCATCGTGCTGGACGACGGCCGGGTGGTGCTCGATCTGCTGGTCGGCGCGCTGGAGGCGGTGCTGCCGCAGGTCGATGCGCGCGTGGACGAGTTTTATATCGATGCCGCCACTGCGCCATCGATGGCGCGTGCGCTGGCCAAGCTGGCGCTGCAAGGTGCTACCTTGTGCGCGCGGGCGCCGGACGAAGGCTTGGTTTGGGCGCTGACGGCGGCGGGCTTTGTCTGCACGGCGGTCGCCGGCTCGCTGGATGTGCGCGCGGTGTATCGAAGCCGCAAGCCGCAGCCGGCCGTGCCGCCGCAGCCGGAGCGGCGCGCGATCGTCATCGGCGCGGGCCTGGCCGGTTCGGCCGCCGCGCATCGCTTGTGCGCGAATGGCTGGCAGGTGACTTTGATCGAGCGTCATGCGCAGCCGGCGCAGGAGGCTTCCGGTAATCTGGCCGGTATCTTCATGCCGTTGCTTTCCAAGGATGACAATATTCCTACGCGCTTGAGTCGCGCCGCTTATCTGTTCGCGTTGCGCGAGTGGCGGCGCATGGGTGGGGTCGGCAGGGCGTTCGATGGCGCCGAGTGCGGCGTGCTGCAGTTGGCGCGGGATGGTGAGCATGCCGGGGTTCAGCAGGATGTGGTCGATGCCTGGGGCTATCCGCCGGAGTATGTGCGGTGGCTGGATGCCGATGCGGCCGGCGCGCGGATCGGCGTGCCGACGCCGCATGGCGGATGGTTGTTCGAGCAGGGTGGATGGGTGCGGCCGGCGTCTTTGTGCGAGGCGATGCTTGCCGCGTGTGGCGAGCGCTTGCGGCGCGTGTTCGGCACCGAAGCGATGGTTTTGCAACGCGTGGTCGACGACGCGCAAATGTCCGGCGAGGCGCAAACGTCCGGCGAAGCGCAAACGACCGGCGACGCGGTGCCACTCGGCGCGACGGGCCGGCGCGGCGAGTGGCAGGTGCGCGGCGATGACGGAGCCTTGATCGCGCAGGCGCCGACCGTGGTGCTGGCCAGCGGGACCAGCGCGGTTCGCATCGCCCAAACCGCCGAGCTGCCGCTGTCCGCGCTGCGCGGCCAAGTGACACACCTGGCGGTCGGCGAGAGCGATGTCCCCGCAACGCTGCGCCCCAACGCCGCCGCCCCCCCGCACGCGACGCACGCCGCTGCTGCCGCCGCCGCCACCCCGCACGCGACGCACGCCGCTGCTGCCGCCGCCGCCGCCCCGCACGCAACGCATGCCGCTGCTGCTGCTGCCGCCCCGCACGCGACGCACGCCGCTACCGCTGCCGCCGCCTCGCAGGCGACGCACGCCGCTACCGCTGCCGCCGCCTCGCAGGCGACGCACGTCGCTATCGCCGCCGCCGCCGCCTCGCAGGCGACGCACGCCACCGCTGCCGACACGCTACCGACCGTTGCCGACACGCCTTTCGCCGCGCCGCCGCAGTTGTCGCTGGTCGTCTGCCGCGAGGCGTATGTGACGCCGGCGGCCAACGGCATCGTCAGCGCCGGCGCGACCTACGACAACGACGACGATCCCGCCCTGCGCGCCAGCAGCCAGCTGGAAAACCTGAGCCGCCTGGCCGAGATCATCCCCGGCGCCGAGGTGGCGGCGTTGGCCGCGACCGCGCCGCTGGCGGGCCGGGTCGGCTTCCGCTGCGCCGCGCCGGACCGCTTGCCGCTGGCCGGCGCGCTGCCCGACTACCCCTCCGCCGGCCGCCTCGAACGACTGCGCGACGTGCCGCGCCACCCCGGCCTGCACTGCCTGCTCGGCTACGCCTCGCGCGGCCTGATCTGGGCCCCCCTGATGGCGGAGCTGCTGGTCTCCCAATTGGAAAACACCCCGCCGCCGCTGGAAACCACGCTGGTCGAAGCCCTCGACCCCGGCCGCTTCCTGCTCAAGCAACGGCGCCGCACGCAGTAAGCCTGTTGCGTTCGCGCAAACGCCACCCGTTGGCCTTGCCCAACGCCACAGGCTATAATCGGTCCCCAGACCACAATCCCAAGCGCGCCAGCGCCGTCCATGGAGAACCGCACGATGGATGAAGAAGAAGCGCAGCAGCACCAAGGTTCCCCGGAGCTGTTCATGTTCCTGGCATCGACCGTTCACGATATGAAAAATTCGATCAGCGTCCTCAGTGGCACGTTGGAGAACCTGCTGGCCGCGCCCACCGCCGCGCCGAGCGCCGAGTACGGCCAGATGGCGCACATGCTGTACCAGACCAAGCGCCTCAACGACAACCTGATCCAGCTGCTGGCGCTGTACAAGGAAGTCGGCAAGCCCGGCTACCCCTTCGACCCGATGCCGCGCAGCGTGGCCGAACTGGTCGAACAGGCCACCGGCCAGGCGCGCATCCTGCTGCAATCGCGCGGCATCGCGCTCGATCTCGACTTCCCGCCGGACGCCATCTGGACGCTGGACGAAGACCTGATCATCGGCGTGCTGGTCCACGCCATCAACAACGCCATCCGCTACACGCGCGACCGCATCCGCCTGTCGATCAGGATCGACGGCGACTACCTGGAACTGCGGGTCGAAGACAACGGCGACGGCTTCCCCGCCGCGATGCTGGAATCTGGCGCCAGCGCCATGGCCGCGCAGCGCAGCGCCGTCAACTTCCTCAGCAACAGCAGCGGCCTCGGACTCTACTTCTCCAGCGAAGTGGCGAACATGCACAAGCACCGCCAGCGCAGCGGCGGCATCGCGCTGGAAAACGGCGGCACGCTGGGCGGCGGCTGCTTCGTGTTGCGGCTTCCATGACCGCGGCCGGAGTCCACGACATGAGCACCGTGACCGCATCCCATCCCGCCGCCGAAGGCGTGGTCGACTGGGCGGAGAAGCGCTACCTGCTGGTCGACGATTTCGTCGGCATCCGCCAGCTGCTGCGCGAATCGCTGCGCAACCTCGGCGCCAAGCATATCGACCAGGCGGCCAGCGGCGGCGAGGCGATGGTGCTGCTGTCGAAGACCCGCTACGACGTGGTGCTGTGCGATTACAACCTCGGCGACGGCAAGAACGGCCAGCAGGTGCTGGAGGAGGCGCGCGTGCGCAACCTGATGCTGCCGAGTAGCGTGTGGCTGATGGTCTCCGCCGAAAAGAGCGTCGAGTCGGTGATGGGCGCGGCCGAGCATCAGCCGGACGCCTATATCATCAAGCCGATCACCGAAGGCGTGCTGCTGACGCGCCTCAACCGCGTATGGCAAAAGAAGCAGATCTTCCGCGACATCGACCAGGCCTTCGCCGACAAGGACTACCTGCGCGCGGCGCGCCTGTGCGAGGAACAGATCGCGCACAATCCGTTGCACGCGGTCGACCTGCTGCGCATGAAGGCGGTGCTGCTGCTCAAGAGCGGCGATCCCGCCCAAGCCGGCGCCGTCTACGAGAAGGTGCTGGAGGACCGCGACTACAACTGGGCGCGCTGCGGCCTGGCGAAAATCCGCATGGCGCATGGCGAACTGGAATCGGCGCGGCTGATGTTCCAGGCGGTGATCGCCGACAACCGCTTTTACATCGACGCCTTCGACCAGCTGGCGCTATCGTTCCAGCTGCAGGGCAAGACCGAGGAAGCGTTCGACGTGCTGGGCAAGGCCGCCAAGCTGTCGCCCAATTCGGTGCCGCGCCAGCGCGCGCTGGGCCAGACCGCGCTCAAGCTGGGCAACATCCCGGTGGCGGAAAAGGCCTTCCGCAAATGCATCGAGATGGGCGAATTCTCGGTGATGAAAACGGTGGACGCCTATCTCGGCCTGGCGCGCGTCTGCGGCCAGAAGAACGACGTCAAGGAAGCCATCCGCCTGCTGAACGCGGCGGTCCACCAGTTCGGCGGCGACCTGGTCGAGCTGCGCGCCAAGATCACCGAGGGCCTGGTGTACCACGAGAGCGGCGACTACCGGCGCGCGCGCAAATCCGGCGACGAGCTGGAACTGATGCTGGCCGATGAGAGCAAACAGCGCCCGGACGCCGCCACCTGCCTCGACATGGCCACGCTGCTGTTCGCGGTCGGCGTCAAGGAGGCGCCGGTCGGGCTGCTGTGCTACGTCACCCGCAACAATCATGATAACGTGCCGCTGCTGGAGGACGTGCAGAAGATCTTCGACAAGGCGCGCATGGGCGACGAGGGCATCGCGCTGATCAAGGCCTCGCGCCAGGAGGCGGCCGACATGATGAACAAGGGCGTGCTGCTGTGGAAGACCGGCAAAGTCATGGAGGCGGTCGAATGGATGCGCGTGGCGCGCAAGGCCTTGCCGCACAATATGCGCATCCTCTTCAATTCGGCGCAGATCCTGATCTCCTGGATGCAGCAGACCGGCTACGTGCGCGGCCTGGCCGACGAGGCGATCGGAGTGCTGATGCACGTCGACGCGATCGCGCCGGGGCAGCCGCGTTTCGCCCAGCTGATGGAGCAACTGGCCTTGCTGGCGCCGGTCTCCGGCGTGGTCGCGGCGGCCGCCGCCAGCGAGTACGAAGCGGCCAACGGCGCCATTCCCGGCGTCGACGCCGGATGACGGATGGGCGCAACAGCGCGCTTGTTTCGGGATCGGCAAATGATTACACTGGATTTCGGCGCGGCCCGTCCGCGCCTTGATTCGCTGTCAATATTGAGAGCAAATAAAGGGCACAAAAAATATGCGCGACATCGCCAAGGAAGTGTATTCGAAGATGAAGGTGGGCAGCGTGGCCTGGATCCGGCCGATCGCCGCCAAGGGAGATACCCTGGACAGTTTCCAGGCGGCCCACGACAGCGCCAGGCTGCTCGAAGAAGAGGGCTTGATCGATATCGAGAAAGTGCAGCGTCAGGCCGATGGCCTGATCGACGCCATCCGCATCCAGCGGCTGGCTTAGCCCGTTAAGGTTTTTGCGCGCCCGGCTTGGCCGGGGCGCGCTTGGCCGGAGCCTTTTTGGCGCCCGGCTGTTCCTTCACGTCCGGCGCGCTGGCCGCCGTGGCGAACTTGGCGGCGGCGTCGGCCATCATGGTCTCCGACACCATCGCGGTCGAGACCGCCTGCTTGAACTGATCCTGCAACATATTCCACCAGACGGCCGGATTGGCCATCTGCGCGCTGGCGTCGGCGGCCGAGGCGGCGTCCGCCTTGGGCGCTTCGGGGGCCGGAGCCGGCGTCGGCGCGGCGGTTTGCGCCTTGTCCGCCTCGCGCGCGTGGTGGAAGAAGGCCGAGGCGTAAGGATTGGCGTCGAAGATCGACTTGTCGCCGGCGGCCGCGCCGCCCTGGTTGACCGCCGCCGCCAGGCTGGCGCCGACCGACTTCAGCGTGGCGATGGTGCCGCGCTGCACCTCCAGCGCCTGGATGCTGCCGCGCAGCATGCTCATGTTGAGATTGAGCCAGGCTTCGACCGCCTTCAGGTCGTTGATCTTCTTGTCCAGTTCTTCGACCGAGAGCGTGGGCGCAGTCAAGCCGGGAACGCTCATGCTGCCCCACAGGTTCTTGACGAAGTCCAGCGTGTCGGTCATCACTGCGGCGCCGGGCATTTGCGAATTGGCCATGTAAGTCTCCTAGGGGAACAGCGTTCAGCGTAGCAGATATCGGCGGCGCATTCAAAAGGTTTTGACAACATTTCTGGCAAGGGCGCGCCGGCGCGCGGTGGGGCGCGGCCGAACACGTTAAACTAGCGGCCATGACGATTGTTTCCTTCCTCTTCCAGCGCCGGCGTTTGCTCGTTTTGGGCGCGGCCACGCTGGTCCTGCACTACGCGACGATAGACTGGGTGGGCGGACGGCTCAGCGCACAGACGCACCGGGCCTCGCCGCTGCCGGCGTCGCTGATGAGCGCGCAGCTGCGCCTGACGCTGCCCAAGCGGGTCGAGAGCGCGCCGGCGCCCGAGGTGGCGCCGCTGCCGAAAGGGCCCGCCGCCGCCCGGCCGCGGCCGGTGGCGCGCGGCGCGCCGGTGACGACCCCGGTCACGGCGGGCACGGAGATCTCGGCCAGCGACGCGGCGACCGCCTTGGCGGCGGTGGTGGCGGTGGCCGCCGTCGACATCAACGTCGCCAGGCAGGATGGCGCGGCGCAGGCGCAGACCGGCACTCCGCCGCCGGCCGTGGCCGAAGGCGCGACGCCGGCCGCCGCCGCGCCGGTGGAGGCGGCGCCGGCGCAGGCCATGCGCCGCTACAAGGTCAACCTGCCGCCGTCGGCCAGCTTCGAGATGACGGTGGCGCGGGTCGACGCCGACGGCACCAAATGGACGGGGGCCGCGACCATGGCGTGGCATACTGACGGCGGCCGTTACCAGGCGTCGGTGGAGGCGGGCGTGAGCCTGCTGGTCACGCGCCTCAACCTGCTGGTGCTGCGCAGCGAAGGCGCGATCGACGATTTCGGCATCGCCCCGGTCACCGCCACCGAAAAGCGCGCGCGCCGTGCGGAGACCGCCACCCATTTCAACCGCGACACCGGCACCATCAGTTTTTCCGCGTCCGAGCGCAGCTATCCGCTGCTGGTGGGCGCGCAGGACAAGGCCACCGTGCCGTTCCAGCTGGGCGGCATCGGCCGCGCCGACATCAACCAGTTCGGCGGCGATATCGATATCCAGGTCGGCGAGGAAAAGGAGGCGACCGTGTTCCGCTTCCAGCTGGTCGGCGAAGAGGAACTCGATACGAAATTGGGCAAGCTGGTGACCTGGCATCTGACCCGGCCGCCGAAGCCGGGCACCTACTCGTCGCAGCTGGACATCTGGCTGGCGCCGGGCATGAACTGGTATCCGGTGCAGATCCGCAATACAGAAAAGAACGGCGCGCTGACGACGCAGACCGTGTCCCACATCACGATGACAGAATCCGGAAAATAATATGAAAAAAACCACCACCATTTGCGCCGCCGTCCTGCTGGCCTGCGCCTCGCTGGCGCAAGCGGCCAGCGGCGACGCCGCCGAGCACCCGAGCGTCAAGCGCCCGACCAGCATGCCGCCGTCGGCCGACCTGAACTACACCATCAACGCCAAACAGCACGGCCTGACCATCAACGGCACCGCCAGCGTGCAATGGCGCGCGGGCGACGGCAAGTATTCGATCGTCACCGAAAGCCGCGCCGCCATCTTCGGCAAGATCCTGGAGAACCGCAGCGAAGGCGCGATCGACGACTTCGGCCTGGCGCCGGTCACGTTCACCGAGAAGCGTTTCCGCAAGGATCCGTACACCACCAGTTTCAAGCGCGACGCCAAAACCATCAGCTTCAGCATCGACGACACCACCTACCCGATCAAGGGCGGCGAGCAGGACCGCAGCAGCGCGCAATGGCAGCTGGCGGCGCAGGCGCGCGCCACGCCGGACAAGTTCAAGCCGGGCAGCGAATGGCAATACTTCGTCGCCGGCCGCCGCGACGCCGAGGTGTGGAGCTTCAAGGTGGTCAACACCGAGGCGGTGAAGATCGGCGGCGGCGAGGTGCAGGCGCTGCACCTGACCAAGGCGCCGTCGGCCGACAAGGAAGGCCAGCAGGTCGAGCTGTGGCTGGCGCCGTCGCTGGACTGGTACCCGGTGCGGGTGCGCTTCAACGACGCCGACGGCGACTTCGTCGACCAGATCCTGGAAAAGGTCGTGAAAAAGTAGGCTCCTGCTATACTGACGCCCCCGCAATGATGATGCTTTGTTGCAATTTGCGTACAGAATGGTAGAGAATGATCGATCCTATAAGTGACTCGGCGCCTGAGCAGGCGCTGGATCAAGAACAACAGCAAGACAGCCTGCAAGCGCACTTCCAGCCGAACATCTCGGCCGACGAGATCGAACAGGTGTATCACCTGAAGCGCGCCCAGCCGCTGCTGCAAGTCTTCACGGCGCTGTTCCACGGCGGTTTCGACGGCGTTTTGGTGCGCCTGCTGGTGCTGCGCGAGCTGGCCGCCGACACCGCCTCGTCCAGCTTCACCCGCGCCGACATCAACACCCGTCTGGCCTATCTGCTGCCGGAATCGCTGGAAACGGTGCTGATGCGCCTGCGCACCAACCAGCTGCTGGCCTGGGACGCGCAGCAAGCCGTCTACCGCGTCACGCCGATGGCGCGCAACGTCCTGTCGGCGATCGACGGCCTGCTCACGCTGGGCAAGGAAGAAGACACCGCCGACATGGGCTTCCTGCTGTCGCAGGTGGCCGGTGCACAAGTCATGGGCGGCGTCACGGTCGACCAGCTGAACCACCTGCTGGGCCGCCTGGTCGACCTGACCGAGGAGTTCTCCGACGCCATCGCCTCCGGCTCCGAGTTCCGCCTGCGCGCCTCGCAGGCGAAGTGGCACATGGCCTGCGACTGGGTCGAGAAGGGCTCGGAGATCCTGCGCGCCATCACCTCCGACGAAAACGCCGACAGCGCGACCCACCGCGCCGCGCAGGCGATCGGCCGCGCCCAATCGGCGCTGCTGAACATGCAGGGCATGTTCTCGCGCGCGCTGAACCAGATCGAGCGCCAGCGCGTGCACCTGGGCCAGTCCGGCCTGTCCACCACCGACATCAAGCGCTGGCTGCTGCTGCACGAAGACCTGGCCTCGCTGGCCGAAGGCGCGATCGACCAGCCGGTGGTGCCGCTGTTTATCACCCCGGCCGAGATGATCGACGTCGCCGAAACCGAGTTGCTGGCGGACCGCGCCAGCAACGTCGTCTCCAACGGCCTGCCGACCGGCACCGACGCGCCGACCACCGTCAGCGACGGCCCGGCGATGCAGCAGGAGCTGGACGAATGGCTGGCGCGCCTGTCCGACTTCGCGGCGCTGGGCAATTTCCCCAGCATCGCCGACGAGGGCCCGAAATCGATCCCGGTGCAGGATTCGCTGTTGCCGGCGACCTTCGCCGTGGCCTCGTACCGCGCCTCGCTGCTGCCGCTGCTGGGCGACGCCGACGAGGCCCGCCTGCAAGGCGCCACCGCCGAACTGGCGCGGCTGCCGGTGACATTCACGCCGAGCGATGAAATGATCCAACTGCCCGATCTGCATGTGGCCGCGATGTCGCTTGCCTCCCTTTCACTGTCCTTGAATCCTGAAGGCGACAAGTCCGATGAATGACGATTCCCAAATCCTGATCGCGCGCCTGCTGACGCATCAACACCTGCGCCGCGACGACAAGCTCGTGAAACGCGTGCTGTCGGATGAACTGTTCCGCGCCGAAGTCGACACGCGCCTGCAAGCCACCGGCCTGAAACTGCTGGACAACGTCTACGCCGACCACGTCACGCTGGCGCTGCACCGCGCCATCGAGCCGAAGGTGTTCGGCGCGCGCGACGTCTGGCAGAACAACAACTTCGGCCTGTCGCGCGACGGCGTGGCCCTGTTGGTGGTGCTGTGGGCGCAGATCATCCTGCCCAAGCGCGAGCGCCAGGAAACCCACCAGCACGCGGACGACGACCAGAACGACATGTTCGGCGTCGACAAGCCGCTGCCGCGCGCCGAAGACACCTCGATCGGCATCGCCTACAAGGCGCTGCTGGCGGACTTCGGCGACAAGCTGGGCAAGAAGACCCGTCTCGATATGAACCTCGGCATCCTGGCCAAGCTGGGCTTCATCGAACGGCGCGGCGACATCATCGTCGAAGGCCCGCTGCTGGACCTGATGATGGATACCGACCAGCTGAAGGAGCGCATCATCAACGGCGCGCTGGCCGACGTGTTCAAGCGCTCGCCGGCGCAGATCATCCCGGTGCCGCGCAGCTCCCCGCCGATCGAAGAGGATGAAGAAATCCTCCCGGCCTTCGACGCACCGCCGCCGGCTCCGCTCGACGACACCGAACCTCCCGCCAAGGACTAAGCATGTTTCATATCAAATCGCTAGAACTGGTCCACTGGGATTACTGGCAGCGCATCAAGAACATCCCGCTGGACGCCAAAATCATCACCATCGCCGGCCAGAACGGCTCCGGCAAGACCACCTTGCTGGACGCGCTGCGCACGCTGTTCGGCCTCGATTGCTCGATGGGCCGCACCTACAAGCACTACGCCCGCCACAGCGGCCAGCAGACCGCCTGGCTGCGCGCCGTGGTCGACAACAAGAACGTCGGCAAGCAGCTGTCCAACCGTCCGTTCCGCAGCTCCGGCTTCTTCAGCGACGACGAAGTCACGCTGTTCTGCCAGATCCAGAAGAACGGCGGCGACTGGAAGCGCCAGTACCTGATGCGTCCCGGTAACGTGCAGATCGAAGACATCGGCGAAGCCGGCAACGACTGGCTCGGCGTCGAGAACTACCGTAAGCGCCTCGCCAACGCCGGCCTGTCGCCGGCGATGGCGAAAGTGCTGGCGCTGGAGCAGGGCGAAACCGACAAGCTGTGCGAATACGCGCCGCGCCAGTTGCTGGACCTGGTGTTCCAGGTGTTCGGCGACAAGGAAGTGCTGGACGCCTACGACGAAGCCAAGCGCCACCAGCGCGACACCGAAATCGAACTGAAACGCTTCGAGACCGAGCTGGAAGCCTCCAAGACCAACCTGGAGGGCCTGCGCCTGCGCGTGGCCAACTACCACCAGTGGGAAGACCTGAACAAGGAACGCCGCAACCTGCAGGAAGAAGTGCTGCCGACGCTGGAGTACAACGAAGCGCGCGAAAAGCACGCCAACATCAGCCGCCAGTTGCGCGACGCGCGCAAGCCGCTGATGCAGGCCGACCAGCAGATGACCGACAAGCGCAACGCCTTGGCCGCGCAGGCCAAGGCGCTGACCGATGCGCAACAGCACGAGACGGTGCTGGAGCAGGAATCGACCTCGCTGCAAACCCGCCTGACGCACATCAACGGCAAGCTCAAGCCGCTGGACAGCCTGCTGGAACAGAAGGCGCGCCTGCAAAAGCTGGCCGCCGATTCCGGCGAAGACCTGGCCGAAGTGGCGCGCCAGTTGCAGGAAAAGGAAATCGAGCTGGCGCGCCAGCGCAACGCGCGCGACGCCGTCGCCGCCAAGATCGCCGGCGAGCTGTCGACGATCGCCGCCTTGCAGGGCAAGACCGCGATGCCGGAGCCGGAAGCGCAACGCGGCATGCGCCGCGCGCTGAACGACGCCGGCATCAGCCACGCCATGCTGTCGGATATCGTCGAAGTGACCGACCCGCGCTGGCAAGGCGCGATCGAAGGCGTGCTGGGTGGCTATGCCTCCGTGGTGCTGCTGGATAAATCGTCCGACGCGTCGGCCGCCTACCGCCTGGCGGAGAAGGAACGTTATCGCCACTTCATCGTGCCGGACCTGGTGCATGCGCCGTCGGTCAAGGACGACTCGCTGATGTCGGTGGTGAAGTTCTCGGCCAAGGTGCCTTCGTGGCTGGTGGAGCAGCTGTCGCGCATCACCCGCGTCGACACCGTCGACGCCGGCGCCAAGCTGGGCAGCCACGACGAGTGGATCACGCCGGACGCCTACCACCGCGAACGTCGCGGCGGCCGCTCGCTGTTCGTCGAAGCCTCGCGTTACCGCTTCGGTTCCGCCGGCCGCACCCAGCGTATGGAAGCGATCCAGAAATCGCTGCCGGCGCTGGAAGCGCAGGAGGACGGCCTGACCCTGATCGTCTCCAAGCTGGCGACCGAAATCAGCACGCTGAAGACCCGCCTGGCCGGCGTCGACGCCGCCAAGGAACTGGCCGCGCGCCAGGAGGAATTCGACGAGGCGGCGCGCAACGCCGTGCCGTTGAGGGCCGAGCGGACCGAAGTCGGTTCGCGCCTGGGCGACCTGCAAAACCTGATCAAGAACGCGGTGGTCACGCGCACCCGCGCCGACACCACCTGGCAGAACGCGCGCTTCGCCCTGTCCGAGGCGGAAGCGGGTCTGCGCCTGAACAACAAGCGCCAGATCGAGCAGCGCGGCGATCACGCTCAAGCGCTGCTGACCTTGCGCAAGGCGTGGCGTCACCTGCCGAAGGCCTGGCGTCGTCCCGCGCGCCGCAGCGCGCTGGTGAAGGAACACCAGAACGCGCACCAGGTGGCGTTGCGCATCCATTCGCTGGAGGCCAGCCTGGCGCGCAGCGATTGGGAACTGGATGCGACCGTGATCGATCAGTACCAGCGCCTGAACGACCAGCTGAGCGGCCGTCAGTCCGAGACCGAGGAGCGCCGCTACCAGAACAACCGCGCCATCGAGGCGACCGGCAACGCGCGCGGCGCCTACATGGAGCGGCTGCGCTACACCATCAAGACCTACTCCAAGAACATCAAGGAGCTGGGCGAGCTGGCCGGCATCGAGGTGCACTCGGATCCGGTGCGGCTGGAGAACGACGATACGCAGCTGTCGCAGGCGGGCCTGCACGTGCGCTTCAAGTTCGATGGCAAGGGCATCATCGGCATGAACGACGGCGAAGCGTCCGGCGGCCAGCAGGTGATGAAATCGCTGGTGCTGCTGATTGGCTTGCTGAAATCGGAAGACGGTTCCGGCGGCTTCGTGTTCATCGACGAACCGTTCGCCCACCTGGATATCCGCAACATCCAGCTGGTCGGCGAGTTCCTGAAGAACACCGAAGCGCAGTACCTGATGACGACGCCGTTGACGCACAACACCGACGTCTACGATCCTTCGGAACTGACGCTCATCACGAGTAAAAAGAAGAAGGATACGGAGTGGGCCGCGCCCATCTTCGTGCTGCAACGCCGTCCGGTGGACGCCGCGAAAGTGGCTTAAGCGGCGCCGCCCAGCAGCTGATCCAGCTGCTGGGCGAGTTGCAGCGCGGTGTCGCGGCCCTTGGCCTTCTGCACCGCCTCCAGATACGGATCGCGCAGCTGGCGCAGGTCGTCGACGGTGCCGGCTTTTTCCACCTTCAATTGCAGGGTGAAGCCGCGCAAGCCCATGGTGCTCTTGATGGTCTTGTTGTAGAAATCATAAACCTGCTGGAATTGCTGGACTTGCGACGCGGTCGGAAGGCCGCTGATTTCCGCCGCCGGCGCGGCTGGCGGGACCGGTGCCGCCGCTTCCGGCAGCACGGCGTAACTGGTGGTCAACACGATCAATTCCTGCGCCAGCAGCTCCTGCACGGCGTTCGCCGTCAAGCCCAGTCCCGCCACGTTGCGCAGCAGTTCCTCCTCCGGCTTGTGGCCGTCCACCAGGACCAGCAGCGTGCGCAACCGCGTCGCAAGCTGATACTTGCGGGTCGCGATCTCCTCCCTGCCTTTAGCGGTCTTGTCGTAAATGGACGTATTCATATCGACGCATTTGGTTGCCTTGCGGAAATACCAAGCATACCATCAAACACGCTTTATTTTATATCGAAGATGTCGATCGGGCGCGGCACCGGCTTTTGCGTGCGGCGCCATTGGATCAGCAGCGACGAGTAGACGCCGTAGAAACCCAGCAGCAGGCCAAACAGCACCGACGACACCGGATTGCCGACGAAGTCCGGGTCCAGCGGAATCTGGTTGTGCATGTGCAGGTAAGCCTCGAACAGGCGGTAGATCAGGCGGCTGATGAACAGCATCACCACCAGCAGGCCGAGGTTGCGGTTGGGCGTGTAGAAGAAACCGTCCGGCTTGTTCTCCAGGCGCGTCAGCTTCATGTTGCGATGGCCGAGCAGCACGCCGGCCACGGCGCCTGCCAACAGTGCGCCGAACGCCGGCCAGTTACCCAGCAGTTTCACCAGCAGCAGCAGCAGCACGCCGATGGTGACGGCGGCGGTGGCGTAGTGGTGCCATAGCTCGGACTTGGTGCGGGTCATCATGCGCTTCAGGCGCGAGTAGATACGCCACACCGCCAGCGGCACCAGCAACAGCAGTGTGAGGGTGGTCATTTCCATAATCTGTCCAGAGGCTCGATTCAAAGAACAGCGATTGTACGCCGTTACACAATGTCACGGAATAAGCGCCGCTGATTGACAATCAGCGATAGCATAAGCAAACTGAACCGCAGCAGCCCGCTTCTGGACCGACTTCTGGACCGAAAGGATCTCCATGAACAAACCGTTATCGATGCTGCCTCTGAATCTTGGCCTGATGGCCGCCTCGCCGCAGACCGGCGCGCAAGAGGACGGATACCGTCTGCCGCCCGCCGCGCTGCAAGCCATCGTCGACGCGCCGCGCGCGCCGGCCTTGAGCCTCAGCCCGCAACGCGACCTAGTCGCCGTGGTGCAAACGCCGCCGCTGCCCGGCATCGCCGAAGTGGCGCAACCGGAGCTCAAGCTGGCCGGTCTGCGCATCAATCCACGCACCTGTTCTTCTTCCCGTTTTTCCTTCGGCACCGATCTGAGTTTGATGGAGATCGCCACGCGCAAGGAGATCCGTCTGCGCGGACTGCCGCGCAACCTGCGCCTGTCGGACCTGGCGTGGTCGCCGGACCAGCGCCACCTGGCGTTCACCCACATGGCCTTCAACGGCGAGCGCGGCGGCGTGGAATTGTGGCTGGTCGATATCGCGGAGCGCAAGGCGTCCAAGCTGTCGGCGCAGCCATTGTCGGCGGTGCTGACGCGCGGCTTCAACTGGCTGCCGGACAGCAGCGGGCTGCTGGTGCACTGGCGGCCGGCCGGCATCGGCAAGCCGCCGGTATCGAGCGGGATTCCGTCCGGGCCGATCCAGCAGGACAGCGAGCCTGGCGGCGTGCGCCAGTTGCGCACCTATCAGGATCTGTTGAAGAACGAGGACGACGCGCGCCTGTTCGAATACTACGTCACGGTGCAGATGGTGCTGCTGGACCTGCACGGCAAGGCGCGGCCGATCGGCGCGCCGGACCAGTTCTCGCGCACCTCGGTGGCGCCGGGCGGCGAGTACCTGCTGGCGCAAAGCATCACGCGGCCGTATTCGTACATCGTGCCGGCGTCCAGTTTCGGCGAGCGGGTCGATGTGCGCGATCTCGATGGCGAACTGCTGCACACGGTGGCGACGCTGCCGCTGGAGGAGGGCCTGCCGCCGGGGAACGACGCGGTGTCGGACGGGGTGCGCCATGTGTCGTGGCGCGCCGACGCGCCGGCCAGCCTGGTCTGGACCGAGGCGCAGGACGGCGGCGATCCGGCGCGCGCGGTGCCGGACGGCATACGCGACCTGGTCTACCTGCACGCGGCGCCGTTCGCGGAACCGCCGCTGGTGCTGGCGCGCTTGACGATGCGCTATGCCGGCATCGCGTGGGGCAGGGAGGATGTCGCGCTGATCAACGAGCGCTGGCACAAGACGCGCGACTACAAGCAGTGGATGATCGCGCCGGGCCATCTGTCCACGCCGCCGGAGCTGATCTACGCCGGTTCGTACGAAGACCGCTACAGCAGTCCCGGCTCGCCGGTGATGCGCGCCGACGCCACCGGCTTCCCGCGCCTGCTGATCGGCCCCGGCACCACGATACTGCTCGACGGCGCCGGCGCCACGCCGGAAGGCGACCGTCCGTTCATCGACCGTTTGAGCCTGACCACCAGGCAGAAGGAACGCCTGTTCCAGAGCGAGGCGCCGTATTTCGAAAACGTGGCGGCGGTGCTGAACGACGACGGCACGCTGCTGCTGACCACGCGCGAATCGCCGACCGAGCGGCCGAATTATTATCTCCGCGATCTGACGCGGCCGAGCGGCGAACAGCTGCGCGCGTTGACCGATTACCCGCATCCGACGCCGCAGCTGAAGGATGTGCACAAGGAGCAGATCCGCTATCCGCGCAACGACGGCGTCGAGCTGACGGCGACGCTGATGCTGCCGCCGGGCTACGACCCGGCGCGCGACGGACGCCTGCCGTTGCTGATGTGGGCTTACCCGCAGGAGTTCAAGTCGGCCAACGCGGCCAGCCAGACCACCGGCTCGCCGTACCGGTTCAATTCGGTCAGTTATTGGGGGCCGGCGGCGTTCCTGGCGATGGGCTACGCGGTGCTGGACAATCCGTCGTTTCCGATTGTCGGCAGCGGCGAGGATGAACCCAACGACAGCTATCTGCCGCAGCTGGTGGCCGACGCCGAAGCGGCGGTGGACGAGGTGGTGCGGCGCGGCGTGGCGGACCGCGAGCGGATCGCCATCGGCGGCCATTCCTACGGCGCCTTCATGACCGGCAATCTGCTGGCGCACACGCGCTTGTTCCGCGCCGGGATTGCGCGCAGCGGCGCCTACAACCGCACCCTGACGCCGTTCGGCTTCCAGTCGGAGGAGCGGCAGTTCTGGGAGGCGCAGGCGGTGTATCAGGCGATGTCGCCGTTTAATAACGCCGACAAGATCAAGGACGCGATGCTGCTGATCCACGGTGAGCAGGACAGCAACTCGGGTACCTTCCCATTGCAGAGCGAGCGCATGTTCCAGGCGATCAAGGGGCTGGGCGGCACGGCGCGGCTGGTGATGCTGCCGAACGAATCGCATGCCTACCGCGCGCGCGAATCGATACTGCACATGCTGTATGAGACCAATGCCTGGCTGGATAAATACGTCAAGAACGCTACAATGATCGTAAGCCCTTTACCGGAGTGACGCCATGAGCCACCGCGCCCCAGACCCTCAGCCGGTCGACGACCCCTCGCCGCCGGACGCCCCGCATCCTGTGCCGCAGGACGATCCGGTACCGGACCACAATCCCAGTTAATCGAACGCCCAGGTGTACAGCACGTCCAGCGCGTTGTTGGTGCCGGTCTGGAATTGCAGCGTGATGCGCGGGTTCAGCTTGTATTTGAGCTTGACCAGGCTGGTGGCGGTGCCGGCGCCCTGCTCGAAGCTCAGGTAGGCGCGCGACGAAATCCGCTTGCCCACCGTGACCACGGTGTTGGCCAGGCCGGTGGCCGAACCGGCGGTGCTGCCGGCCGCCTGTCCCACGCCCAGTTCATCCACACCCAGCGCGCTGGCCAGCTTGCCCTTGCCGCCGCCACCGCCGAACAGCGCGCCGGCGGCGGTGCCGAGCAGCGCCATGTCGTTGCCGGCCGCGTTGTCGATGCCATGGCCCAGCACCAGCCACGCCAGCTTGTCGCTGTCCGACACCGCCGGCGTCGACACCAGCTTGGCCGATGGCGCCAGCGCCGTGCCGCGCACTTCCACGCCCGCTTCGACGTTGGTCTCGCTGAGCGCTTCGCCTTCCGGCCGGCGCCGCACCGCGAGGATGTTCAGGCCGGGGTTGTCGTAGGCGCCGGTGAAGTTGATCACGCCGCGTTCGATGTCCAGCTTCTGTCCGTACGCCGCATAAGTGCCGTTGGAGACGCGGATGCTGCCGTTGATGCGCGGCGGACGGCGGTCGGCGATGCGGATGCGCAGCGAGCCGGCCAGCTGCGCCTCCAGTCCCTTGCCCTGGAGTTTGAAGTCGTCGCCCAGGTCGGCCTCGACGTCCACGTTCAGCGGCATGCCCTGCGCCGCCTTGGCCTGCGGCGCGCCCTTGCCGATGATGATCACGTCGTCGCTGAGCGTCGGCGTATCGACGCCGGCCAGTTCGATGTTGGCGCGGTCGGCGCGGAATTTGCCTTCCAGCGCGAAGCGTTTGGCGTCGCGCGTCAGCGAGGTCTGGCCGCTGATGACGAGGATGCGGTCGGGACGCGACAGCACTTCCAGCTTGTCGGCGGTGAGCTTGAGCTGCATGGTGGCTTCGTTGCCGGCGTAGCGCATCCAGCCGTCGGCCTGGGCGTGGCCCTGGGTGCCGTCGAAAGCCAGCTTTTGCAGTTGCAGCTGGTCGCCGGTCAGGCGCGCTTGCAGTTGACCGTTGCGCAGCTTGATGCCCTGGTCGACCCAGTTGACCACCAGCTTGTCGCCGCTGATGTCGCCGTTCAGTTGCGGCGCGGCGAGCGTGCCGCTGCCGGCCACGGCCAGCTTGAGCGTGCCGTCGATTTCCAGCCCCGGTTGTCCGGCCAATGGCGCCAGCCAGGCCAGCGAGCCCATATTGGCGCTGCCGTTCAGCGTGAACGTGCTGTCGCCGGCGAGGCGGCCGTCGTGCAATTGCGCGTTGCCGTCAAGGCGCACCTTGCCAACGCGGGTGCCGTCGACGTTGAGCTGGACGCGCAGCGTGCCGTCGTTGACGTCGGCGCGCGCGTCGAGGGTGTTGAGGCCGAGCGGTTGCGGCAGGTCGGCGCCGGTGATGGTGAGGTCGCCCTGTTCGCGGTAGACGTGGAACATGCCGCCCAGGACCGGTGGCGAGGTCTTGGTGGCCGCTTGCAGGTTCATGCCCCATTCGGCGGCGATGGTCATGTTGCTGCGCACGTTGTCGCGCCAGGCGTCGGAGAGTTGCGCCAGGTAGTTGACCGGGACGCCGGCGGCCTGGCCTTTGCTGCGCCAGGCGGCGCCGGTTTTTTCCAGGCTGTCGATGCGGATGCTGCCCTTGGGCAGGTTGATGGTGGCGCTGCCGAGCGCGATCTGTTCGGGCTTGGCCAGGCCGGCGACGCCGGTGCCGTCGGGGGCGGTCAGCTTCAGTGATGCCGGCGCGGCCAGGGTGAGGGCGAAGCGGCCACGGTTTTGCAGGGTGTCGATGGCGCCGGTCCAGGTGTCGTCGGCCCAGCTGCCTTTGACGCGCAGGGCGGCGTCGAAGTCAGGGTTGCTGGCGCTGAGCTGCAACACGTGCGCGCTGCGCGTGCCGCTGGTTTGCAGCCGCGCCTTGTCGAGCGAGATGGCCGGCGAGACGTAGCGCGTGATCTCGATGTCGCTGATCAGCGGCACGTCGGCGGTCGCCGCCGCATTGTCGCGCGCCGCCGCGCCACGGCCAGCCGCGCCGCGCGCGCCGGCGCCCGCCGCCGCCGTGGAGCGAGCCAACGCATTGCCGGTTGGCGCCGCGCCAGCCGTACCTGAGCGAGCCGCCGCCGCGCCAGCCGGCGTATTGCCCGCCGCCGCGTTACCTGCCGCGGTGGAGCCGGCGGTGCCGGCGCCCGGGACCGCGCCGCGCAGCGATGAGCCGCCGGTGGCCATGGCCAGCGTGTTGCCGAGCGTGGCGCTGCCGCGTATCGTGCCGATCTGCTGTTGGCCCGGCAGGCGCACATTCGACCCGTCGAGCGTCAGCGCCACCGCAGGCCGCGCGGCCGTGCCGGACAAGGTGCCGCTGGCGCGCAACGCGCCGCCGAACAGCGGCCCAAGCGCACCGAGTTGCGGCGCATCGAGCTTCCACTCCAGCTTATCGAGCGCGCTGCCGAAACTGCCCTTCGCCTGCAGACTGTTGACCGCCAGGCGCAGATCGACATCCGCGCTGGTGATATCGCCCCTGGCGGTGGACAGCTTGGCATAACCGGACAACGGCGCATTGGCCAGCGTCGATGGTTGCAGCGTCAAGTTCAAGCCCGCGCGCCAGTCCGCCGACAAGCGCGCATCGGCGGTGAAGCTGGCGTTGACGGAACCCGCCTGCGCCGCGCCGAACGCGGCCGGATTGAAGCGTTGCACGCTGCCGTTCATTTTCAGCTCAGGCGTGCCCTTGACCATCGCCACATCGCCGCTGGCATGAATCAGGCTATCCGGCGCCGGCCGTTTGGCCGAGGCCAGCGCCAGACCCTTGGCATCCGCCTCGAAGCTGCTGCGGGGCGCCGCCATGGTGCCGGTGACCACGCCGCTGGCGGAGATCGCGCCCAGCAGATCGCTGCTGACGGCCGACAACTGGCGCGCATCGACTTTCCATTGCAGCTTCTCGCCCGGCGCGCCGAAGTTGCCGCTGGCGTCGATGTTGTTCTGCGCCAGCGTCAGATGCGCATCGACGCCGCTGATGTGCTGCGCGTCGGCGCGCAGTTTGCCGTTGCCGCTCAGCGGCTGGCCGAACAACTTGCTGGCCTTGATCTGGAAGCCCGCCGCGACCTGCCATGCCGGCGCGAAGACGCCGTCGGCGTTGATGTCCGCGTTCAGGTCGGCGACCGGATAGCCGGTGCCCAACGCCGACGGATCGAAATGGTCGGCGCGCAGCTTGGCGCTGAAGGCTTGCTTGTCCTTCAGGCTAAGCTGGCCGGTGGCGCTGATGCTGCCTTTCTTCGCTTGCAGACGCGCCTGATGCAGTTGCAGCAGCGCGTCGGCCAGCGTGGCTTGCACGTCGAGGCGCATGCCCTTGTCGACAAGCGCGGCGGTCAGCGCCTGCTGCTTCGGCGTGCTGGTGACGGCGATGTCGCCGGCGACCGAGGTTTTGTTGATGCTGCTGTGGATCGCCTTCAGGTCGAGGCGGTCGGTGTGAAGCTTGAAGTTGGCGGCGTCGATGCCGGCTTCCGGGCCGCTGCGCTGGACCTTGCCGCCGCCGGTGAATTTGCCCGCCGCGCCCAGGTCGAGCAGGACGTTGTCCAGGATCGAAGCGGTGAGGGTGCCGTCCAGGCGGCCGCTGAAGGCTTGCAGCGGCAGGCCTTGCTGGTCGAGCGGCGCGGCCTTGCCCTGGTTGATCAGCGCGAACTGGCCGGACAGTTTCTGGTCCTTGGCGATGGCGGCGGTCAGCTTGAGGCCGAGCTTCGCTTGCGGCATGCCGGGATCGAAACCGGCCGGATCGAGATCGCGTGCGGTCAGGTCGATGCTGCGCAGGATGATGGGATCGAACGGCGCCAGCGCCACCACGGCCTCGCCGCTGGCGCCGTTGGCCGCGCCTTGCACCTTCAGGTTCAGCAGCGCCAGATTGCCGCCGACCTGCGCGGAGAGTCGCGCGCCGCCAACGGCAGCCGCCGGGGTGCCGCCCGCGCCGCCACGGTCCGCCGCAGGGCCGGCTTTCGCGGCCTGTCGCGCGTCGCTCGTCGCCGCGCCGGCCGCAATCGCCGTCTGCACCAGCGACGCCTTGCCCTGTAAAGCGAAAGGCCGGTCGCCGGCGATGGTCAGCTCGGCCTTGACGTCGCCGAAAGCCGTCTGCGCCGACGCGTCGCGCAGGCTCCAGTGCTGCTTGTCGCCATCGAGCTTGAAGCGCAACTGCCCGATGATGTTGACACCGCCATCATTGATCAACGTCAGCTTGTCCAACCGCCCGGACGACACCGACAGCTTGATCGGCGAAACCAGCGATTCCGGCATCCTGGACGGCTCCGACGGCCCGGAACTCAGCACCGTCAAGCTGGCCGCATGCAGCTCGCTGATGGTCAAGCCATCCGAAAAATACTGCAACGGCGACCAGTTGATGTCGATGCCCTGCGCCGTGACCAGAATATCCTTGCCGCGATAAACCAGCTTATCGATATGCATGCGATGGTACAGCGAGCCGCTGACGCCGGTGACGACGATCTGCCCGCCGCTGGCCTTGGACACGCGCGCCACCAACTGCTGCAAGGTCGACTCGCGGCCCAGCAGCCAGAACGCGCCGCCCACCAGCGCGACCAGCACCGCCAGCGTGACCAGCACGCGGCGCGGCCAACGCCTGCGCGGCGTTGGCGCAGCGGCGGCTTGAGGGGTATCGATATTGTCGGCCATCAGAAAGTGAACCCCAGCGAGAAATGCAAACGATATTTATGAACCGCGTGTCCATAGGCGGCATCGACGTTGATCGGCCCCACGGGACTTTTCCAGCGTGCGCCGACGCCGTAGCCGGACTTCGGATGCAAGGCGCTGAACGAATCGCCCGCGTTGCCGGCGTCATAGAACACCGCCGCTCCCCACGCCGGCTTGAACCAGTATTGATACTCCGCGCTGGCCGTGGCCAGATAGCGGCCGCCGGTGACCGCGTCGCCCTGTTGCACGCCGAGCTCCTGATAGCCATAACCGCGCACCGACTGATCGCCGCCGGCGCGGAACTGGTACACGGCCGGCACACCGTTCTTGTCGCGCGAAGCCAGCGCGCCGGCCTCGCCGCGGAAGATCGCGTTGGAGTTGGGACCGAGCGGCTTATACATCACGCCGCGCAGGTAGCTGCGCACGAAGGTCTCGTCGGTCAGCAGCGGCGCCAGCGCGCCGCCCAGCTGCGCGTTGATCGCGTAGCCCTTGGTCGGGAACAGCAGGTTGTCCAGCTTGCGCCAGGTGACGGCATAGGTCAGCGGCAGACTTTTGCTGGTGGTCGACGGCGTGCCGGCGACGGTCTTGGTTTCGCTCAGCAGCTCCAGCGTCAGGCTGCGCTCCAGCAGCGGCGTGCCCCACGCGCGCTTGGCGGCGACGCTGGTGACGCTGGTGGTCTCGCCCGAAATGTCGCTGCGCTCGAACGACGCGCCGATGCTGTCGTTATAGCCGTCCGCCGTGACCGGGAAGTAGAAATTGCTGCTCAGCGTCTGCTTCTTGGTTTCCAGCGTCAGCGCGTTTTTCGAACGCAGGCCGAAGATCGCCAGATCGTCATAGGTCAGCGACGCGCGATTACCGGTGTTGGTACTGTAACCGACACCGGCGCTGACGTTCTTGCGCTTGTTCTCGACCACGCGCACCAGCAGCGGCAACGGCGCCATCGGCGCGGCCGCGTTCTGCTCCGGCGTCAGCGTGGCGGCGTCCAGCTGTTCGGTGAGGACGGCGTTCATGTCGGCGCTGACTTCCACGCTGGCGAAGTAGCCGGTGTCCTGCAGGCGCGATTGGTACGATTGCAGCGACGCTTCGCTGTAGTAGTCGCCGGGACGGATCTGGTTCAGATTGGCCACGGTGCTGGCCGGGTAGCGCTTGAGGCCCTCGATGCGCAGCTCGCCGAAGCGCATCTCCGGACCGCTGTCGAGCGCCACCCGCAGATTGGCCAGGTGCTGTTCCGGATCCACGGTGGCCTGGCTGTCGGTCAGCTGCGCGCGCGGATAGCGCGTCTGCACCACTTGCCGCAACAGCGAGCGCTTGGCCGATTCCCATTCGTCCTGGCGGAACACCGAGCCTTTTTTCAGCGGCCAGCCGCTCTTCAGCGCGTTGACGTCGAACTGTCGATCGGCCGGCAACTCGGGATTGGGCGCGAAACCCTGCAACACCAGGTCGATCTCGCCCACGCGCACCGGCTGCCCCGGTTCCACCTTGACCTGCACCACCGGCGCGGCGGCCTCGCGGTCGTAGGTCGCGCTGACCACCGGCGAGTAATAGCCGTCGGTCGCCACCAGCGTCTTGATCTGTTCCGGCGCCACCCGCACCAGCCGTTGCAGCTGTTCGCGGTCGATCCGGTCGCTGCCGCGAAACCGCACCAGGTCCAGGTTCTTCTCCAGCAGCTCGCGCAACGGGCCGGGGGCGTCGATGCGCACCTCGTATTTGAGGGCGTCGGCGGCGTGCGCGGACGTCAGCGGCAGGACGAGCATCAGGCAGGCGGATACTTTTGCCACAAGTTGTGCCAAAATTCGTGATCCTGCCGATTTATTTTCTGGTGATGCCGGTAACATGAGACTCCATCTAGGTGTACCTTAGTGTACATGAGCATCATGTTACCGGAATGCCCCAAATGATGGCGTACATATAAGATTGCAACATCTGGAAAGAACGACGTAATGCTGCCTACCGATACCGCCCTGGTCCTGTTTAGCGGTGGACAAGACTCCACCACCTGCCTGGCCTGGGCGCTGAAACACTACGCGCGGGTCGAAACCATCGGCTTCGACTACGGCCAGCGCCACGCGGTCGAACTGACCGTGCGTCCGACCGTGATCGACAGCCTGCGCGCGCTGTCGCCCGAGTGGAACGCCAGGCTTGGCGAAGACCACATGATCGACCTGTCGCTGATCTCGAAGATCTCGCAGACCGCGATGACCCACGATATCGCCATCGAGACCCAGGCCAACGGCCTGCCGAACACCTTCGTCCCCGGCCGCAACCTGCTGTTCATGACGGTGGCCGCCACCGTCGCCTACCGCCGCGGCCTGACGGTGCTGGTGGGCGGCATGTGCGAAACCGACTTCTCCGGCTATCCGGACTGCCGCGACGACACCATGAAGGCCTTGCAGGTGGCGCTCAACCTGGGCATGGACACCCGCCTCAAGCTGGAAACGCCGCTGATGTGGCGCGATAAAAAACAAACCTGGGAACTGGCGCAGGAACTGGGCGGCCTAGCGCTGGTCGACCTGATCCGCGACGGCACCCACACCTGCTACCTGGGCGAGCGCGGCGCGCTGCACGATTGGGGTTACGGCTGCGGCACCTGTCCGGCGTGCGCGTTGCGCGCGCGCGGCTACCGCCAGTTCGTGGGCACCGAGGTGTAGATGACTTCGCCAGCCCAGGTTCGGCTGCGCCGGCTGCGTCAGGAACTGCTCTCGCCGAGCGTTCTGCCGGCGCTGGTGCTGGGCGGCTGCCTGGGCGTGACCGCCGTGCTGTGGCAGGGCGCCGTCGACGACGCCGAACAGGAGGCGCAAGTCGATTTCGACAGCCGCGCGCGCGAGCTGGTCAACAATCTCGACCAGCGCATGCAGACCTATGTGCAGGTGCTGTATGGCGCGCAGGGGCTGTTCGCCAGCTCGCAGAGCGTGGAGCGGGACGAGTTCCGCAGCTACGTCGGCGGGCAGGAACTGAATCTGCATTTCCCCGGCGTGCACGGGGTCGGCTATATGCGCCTGGTCGGCGCCGGCCAGCTCGACGCCCACACGGCCATGGTGCGGCGCGAGGGTTATCCCGACTACCGCGTGCTGCCCGCCGGCGCGCGCGACTGGTACGCCCCGATCGTCTACCTGGAACCGTTCAACGACAGCAACCGCCGCGCGCTGGGTTTCGACCCGGCCTCCGAGCCGACCCGGCGCGCCGCGCTGGAACAGGCGCGCGATTCCGGCCGGCCCGCCATGAGCGGCAAGATCCGGCTGGTGCAGGAGGCCGGCGAGGCGACCGAGCAGGCCGGCTTCCTGGTGGTGCTGCCGGTGTATGGCCAGCCGCCGCCGCTGCGCACGCTGGCCGAACGCCGCGCCGCGATCCGCGGCTGGGTCTACGCGCCGTTCCGCACCGGCGACCTGATGGCGGGACTGGGCGGACCGCGCGCCGCCGCGCTGGACGTGGAGATCTACGACGGCGACGGCATCCTGCCGGCGACGCGGATGTACGACAGCGTGCCGCATAGCGCCGCCGGCCTGCGCTCGATGCGGCAGCAGATCAGCATCGCCGGCCACCGCTGGACGCTGCGCATCGGCATGCTGCCGGGCGCCGCCGGCGGCGCCGCGCGCGTCGGCAAGGCGGCGCAGATCGCCGCTTCCGGCGCCGCGCTCAGCCTGTTGCTGGCATGGCTGACCTGGCTGCTGGCGCGCGGCCGGGTGCGTGCGCGCGCGGCGCTGGCGCATGCGCGCACCCTGGCCGACGAGCTGAAGGAGGGCCAGACCACGCTGCTGGTGCTGGCCGACGGCGCGCAGCGCAGCCAGGCGGTGTTGCGCAGCATTCTCGATTCGACCATCGACGGCATCCTGGTCGACAACCTGAAGGGCACGGTGCTCAATTCCAACCGCCGCTTCCGCGAGCTGTGGAACGTGCCGGAGCAGCTGGACTGGCAAAGCGACGGCGCGGTGCTGATGGCGCATATGTGCGGCCAGTTGCAGCATCCCGACTGCGGCCTGCGGCTGGACGCGCCGCCGCAGCTGACCCTGCCCGGCGTGCAGCGCGGCGCGGCGCTGGCCGACGAGCACGAGGTGCTGCACCTGAAGGACGGCCGGGTGATCGAGCAGCACACGCGCGGCGTGCAGCTGGGCAGCGAGCCGGCGCGGCTCTGGTCGTTCCGCGACATCACCGAGCGCACCCAGATCGAACAGCGCGAGCAGACCCGGCGCCACGTGCTGGAGTTGCTGGCCACCGGCGCGCCGCTGCAAACCATCCTGGAAAGCGTGGTGCGCGGCGTCGAGACCGACAACGAGGACATGTTGTGCAGCATCCTGCTGCTCGACGAGCAGGGCGAGCATCTGCTGGTGGGCGCGGCGCCCAGCCTGCCGGGCTTTTTCAACGCCGCCGTGCACGGCAAGTCGATCCATGGTGGCCTCGGCGCCTGCGGCGAGGCGGTGCTGACGCGCAGCCGCGTCATCGTCGAGGATATCCGCAACGCGCCGTCGTGGGCCGCCTACCGCGACCTGGCGCTGCAGGCGCGGCTGGGATCATGCTGGTCCGATCCGATCTACGGCGCCGGCGGCAATGTGCTGGGCACTTTCGCCATTTACCACCGCGACGCGCGCCGGCCCAGCATGGCGAACATCGCGCTGATCGAGCAGGCGGCGCGGCTGGCCGGCATCGCCATCGAGCAGGCGCAGGCGGCGGTGGCGCTGCGCGCCGGCGAGGCGCGCTTCCGCAGCCTGTACGACCACGCGCCGGTGGCGCTGTGGGAACAGGACTGGTCGGCGGTGCGCGCCGCGCTGGCCGAGCTCGAGCTGTCCGGCATCGACGACCTGGCGCGCTACCTGCAAGCCAACCCGAGCCAGCTGCGGCGGCTGGCGGCGCTGGTGCGCATCCTCGACGTCAACGCCGCCGCGCTGGCGCAGGTCGGCGCGCCGGCGGGACGCAAAGACCTGGCCGCGCTGAGCCTGGCGCAGAATTTCGACGCCGCCGCCCTGCCCAATTTCGCGCTGGCGCTGGCGGCGCTGGCGCAGGGACGCCACTTTTTCGCCTGCGAGGGCAGCTTCGAGCGGCTCGACGGCGTGACCCGGCTCAACGAGGTGACCTTGCTGGTGATGCCGGGCCATACCCACAGCCTGGACTTCGTCATCGTTTCGACGCTGGACATCACCGAGCGGCGCCGCATGGACGACGAACTGCGGGTGCTGGCCACCACCGATTTCCTCACCGGGCTGCCGAACCGGCGCGAATTCATGGGCCGGCTGGCCGACGAGGAAGGGCGCCTGCAGCGCGAGATCAGCGACCGCGCGGCGGTGCTGCTGCTCGACATCGACCACTTCAAGCGCATCAACGACGAGCACGGCCACGCGGCCGGCGACACCGTGCTGCGCCAGCTTGCCGAGCTGATGCGCGACGGCCAGCGCAAGATCGACATGCTGGGCCGCATCGGCGGCGAGGAGTTCGCGATTTTGTTGCCGGGGACCGAGCTGGATGCGGCGGCGGTGTTCGCCGAGCGGCTGCGTGTGCGGGTGGCGGAGACGCCGATGTTGCTGGCCGACGGCACCGCGCTGCGCGTGACGGTCAGCATCGGCTTGGCGGTGATGGATGGCGGGCATCCGGACGGCGACGCGGCGCTGATCCGTGCCGACCAGGCCTTGTACTGCGCCAAACGCGGCGGGCGCAACCGGGTGGAATTGCTGGATGTCGAGGCGGATCGGCCGGGAGTTCAGGTCCCGGCCGCTTCCGATTGAAACTGGTGTGAAACGTCAGCTGTCGGCTGCTTAGACCGCGTGTTCGATCATGGCGCGCTGGCGCTGCTTGCGGGAGCGTGCCGAGAAGAACCAGTAGATGCCGATCGGTATCAGCAGCGGCAGCAGCAGGGGCGACACCGCCGCTACCACGATCACCGCCGCCAGCGCCATGCCGCCCACCATCAGGATGCCGAGGCCGGCGAACAGCAGGCACAGGAAGATCGCCACGCAGACCGTCACCACGCCGCCGATCAACAGGCCGGCGCCGCCGAAGAACAAGGCCAGCACCGCGCCCAGCGGACCGTCGATCTCGTCGCCGTCGATGTTGACGTTCATGCTGTCGCCGAAGATGGACTGCCAGACCATCACGGCCAGCAGGAAGATGAAGGCGGCGAGTATCAGTTTCTTGGCATTGGTTTTCATGGCTTACCTCGGTCGGTGGTTGTTCGTTGTTCTGGTTTGCCGTTTGGCATGGTTGAACTGTACCGACGAGCCCGCTCGCGGACCAGCGGATTGCGACAGACCGGCGGATTTGCGGGATGGAACGCCCGCAGGCGGCGACGAACGCGGCGGCGGACGATTGATCCTTGATTTAAAGATATCGCGTCCTATACTGATAACCTGACTTGCGCAGGGAGGACTCCAACATGGCATGGCTAGAAATGAACGAGGGTCAATCGATATCCTCGGCACGCAATCGCACGAGGCGCCAGCGTAGCGTCCGGCAACTGTCCGACGGAGGTCCGAAGGGTCCGCCATCGGCGCCGCCTGCGATACCGCCCATTATCATCACACCGTTCAGCTATCAGATGCCGGAGCCGGCCATCGATCCGCGCGTCACGCCGCTGAAACCGCCGATCACCGAACGGCCGCCTTGCATGACTTGCTAATCCCGTCGGCAGCCGAAGAAAAAGCCCGCTTTCGCGGGCTTTGGTGTTGGCGGTCGGTGAATCAGAACGCGTGCCGGATGCCGAGCGCGACGCCCTTCAGCGTGGCGCCGGGCGACGGCGCCAGACTGTTGATCGCAAAGTCCACCACGCCGTTGCGCTGGTTGGACAGGTGCGTGTAGAACGCGAACAGCGCGGTGCGCTTCGAGAAATTGTAGTCATAGCCGGCCGTGTAGTGGGTGGCGCCGGTGTCCGTGCCCTTGCGGACGGCGCCGATGGTGGCGCCGTCCGGCGCGCTACCGCCGCCGTCGCCGGCGCGGGCCACGCCCAGCTTCAGCGCATGCCGGCCGATCTGATGCGTCACGGAAACGTACACCGCGTTGCGCCTGAGCGTGCCGGCGGCGGTGTCGTAGCGCAGCCGCTCGCCGATCAGCGCCACGCGGGTGTCGCCGAAGCGGTAGGCGGCCGCCAGCTTGGCGCCGCTGTCGTTCAGTCCCGCGCCCTGGTATTCGTGATGGCGCTCGTAGCTGGCGGCGCCGTACCACGGCCCCCGTTCGTAGATCGCCGCGGCCGAGGTCAGCGACGGTTTGGCGCCGCCGGCCGGGCGTTCCTCGTTCAAGCCGTGCGCCACGCGCAATTGCAGGCCGTTCCACACCGGCGTCCAGTAATGCACGCTGTTTTGCTGGCGGCGGTCGAACGACGAGGTGTCGCTGACGTTGCTGACGGTGGCGGCGGCGCCGTTGCCCATGATGCTCATATAGCCGGCGGTGGTCGGATAGTAGGGATCGAGGCCGGCGGTGGCGCCGTTGTACGGCGTCACCCAATTGCCGGCGAACAGCGTCCCGGCCGCGCCTTCGAGGCCGACCCGGGTGTCGCGCGCGGCCGGGCTGCCGGCCCCGGTGTCGGGCGACAGCGTGCCTTCGATCTGGAAGATGGCCTTCAGCCCGCCGCCCAGGTCTTCGCTGCCGCGAAAGCCCAGCACCGAGCGGTAGTTGCTCATGCGCGTGGTGCGGACGTCGTCGGCGCGCACGCTCTCCAGCCCGAGGTTGAGGCGGGCATAGACCTGCACGGTGGCGTCCTGGGCATGGACCGCGCCGCAGGCGGCGATGGCGAGGAGGGTGGGACAGAGATTGCGCATGATTGCCGACTTTCTATTGTTGTTACGGAGCTTGCCGCTTATTATTCCACCCCGACCTTTATTTCGACACGAGCCATAAGCATGAGCAACGACTACCCAGATCAAGACCAGCCGCAGGACCAGGACGACGACGCACCGATCCAGGAGGCGCGCGTTTGGCAGGGAAACGGCTGGACCGCGCGCGTCATCAAGAACGATGACGACGAGGGCTGGGCGGTGGCGATGATCAAGGACGGCGAGCCGGAGCCGGCGCTGGTCGGTCCGTGGACCATGGGCCGCGACAAGAAGAATCCGAAGCCGCTGGACGTCAACGCCTTCAACACGCTGGTCAAGACCGCCAACGAGGTGATCCGCCGCCACGAGCAGCAACTGCACGCGCAGCTGCACAAGAACGTGTTCGTCAACACCGACGACGGCGGCCAGGTCAAGGTCAACCTCGACATCGTGCCGGACGAGGACGACGCCTACGCCACCCTGACCGCCTTCGACCAGTACGGCGAGGAGCTGGCCCAGGTGCGCGTGGCGCCGACTTTCAAGCTGAGTGTGGCAAGTGCGTCGGCTTGGATCGAGAACGGTTACAAGAAGCCCTGATTACCTGCTAGTATTTCCTATGCGCATGTGCACAACATAGGAAACCTGATGGAAAGTCGTCTCACCCGGCTGGAAGCCGTCCAAACCATGCTGCTCGAGATCGGGCAGAAGTCGAGCAGCTGCACCGATATCAGCGAATTCCTCCAGGCCGTGCATGCGGCGCTGGGGCGCATCATGTATGCGGCGAACTTCTTCGTGGCGCTCAGCGACCGCGACGGGGCGGCCAATATGGTGCGCTTCGTGTACTACGTCGATGAGGTCGACGAGCCCCCCAACCGGGAAGAATTGTTCGAGCTGGTGGCGGGCGAGTCGCCGACCGCCGGCGTCATCCTGAGCCGCCAGAACACCGTGATGACGGCGGCCGAGCACGTTTCCAAGCGCCAGGCCAACGCCGATTTCGGCATCGGCACCATCGCCGAGCATTGGATGGGCTGTCCGCTGCTGGACCAGAACCACCAGGCGCTGGGCGCCATCGTGATCCAGAGCTACGACAAGCAGCACACCTTCAGCGAGGAAGACCAGGCGCTGTTCGCGCTGATCGCCAACCACGTCTCCAGCGCGCTGCAGGGCTTGCAGAGCGTGGACCGGCTGGAGCGCGCGGTGCAGGAGCGTACCGCGTTGCTGGCGCACGAGGTGGCCGAGCGGCGCCGCGCGGAGAATATCCAGCGCGCGCTGTACGAGCTGGCCAACCTGTCGGCCACGGCCACCGGCGGCAGCCGCCTCAACCTGCGGCTGCACCAGATCATCAGCGAGCTGGTGCCGGCGCAGAATTTCCTGATGGCGCTGTATCACCCGGACACCAAGGAAATCAGCATCCCGTACTTCGTCGATGAGAAGGACGAGCAGGCGCCGGTCAAGCGTTTCGATTACGGCGTCGGCATGTCTTCGTACATCCTGCACCGCAAGCAGGCGATGCTGCTCGACCGCGCCGGCTTCCAGGCGCTGGTCGACAGCGGCGAGATGGAGCATCCGCTGGGCAACGTCGATATCACCAGCTGGATGGGCGCGCCGATGCTGCTGGGCGACCAGGCCTACGGCGTGATCATCGTGCAAAGCTACGACGAGTCGGCGATCTACACCCAGGCCGACCTCGACATCCTGGCCTTCATGGCCAGCCACGTGGCGGTGGCGATCGCGCGCATGCAGGCGGACCGCGAAATCCGCCGCGCCAAGGATGCGCTGGAGGAGCAGAACGCGGCGCTGGAAAACGCGCTGTCGTCGCTGAAGAATGCGCAGGGCGAGCTGGTGCGCCAGGAGAAGCTGGCCTCGCTGGGCCGCCTGGTGGCCGGCGTGGCGCACGAGATCAATACGCCGCTGGGCATCTGCGTCACCGCCACCAGCCATCTGGTGGAGGAGTTGAAGCTGACCCGCGAGGACATGGCCAATGGCACGCTGGACGAGGATGGCTTGAATCAGTTCCTCGACATCATCGACCAGTCGCTACGCATCATGACCACCAACACGCAGCGGGCGGCGGCGCTGGTGCGCAGCTTCAAGCAGGTGGCGGTGGACCAGTCGTCGGACGATATCCGCAGCTTCAACCTGCGCAAGTACCTGGACGAGGTGCTGCTGTCGCTGCAACCGAAACTCAAGGGCAAGCCGGTGACGATCGACATCGATTGCGCGCAAAATATCGAGCTGGCCAGCTTCCCCGGCGCGGTGTCGCAGATCATCACCAACATGGTGGTGAATTCGCTGGTGCACGGTTTCGAGGAGGGGCAGCCGGGCAAGATCAGGATCACCGGCAAGGTCGACGGCGATTTCGTCGACTTCGACTACAGCGACGACGGCATCGGCATGGACACCGCGACGCTGGGCCAGCTGTTCGATCCCTTCTTCACCACCAAGCGCGGCTCGGGCGGCAGCGGCCTCGGCGCGCACATCCTGTTCAACCTGGTGACGGGCGCGCTGGGCGGCACCGTCAAGGTGGTCAGCGCGCCGGGCATGGGGTTGCACTACAAGCTGCGCTTCCCGAAGGTGCGCCGCAAGTAGTCACACGCCGTGCCGCACCGGCGCGATCGACCAGGACACCGTGCCCTGGTCGATCAGCGCGTGCACCGGCGAGTCGCGGGCGACAGCCTGATCCTGCCGTCCCGCTGCCCAATCCTGCCGATATGCCGCTTGCCGCCTGATTACTTGGCGGCCTTGCTGATCTCGACTTCCCAGTCGACGCCGGATTCGATCTTGTGCCTGGAAGCGTAGTTGCCCTGGCTGGTCGCGACCGCCACTTCGAGCAGGCTGTTCAGGTAGACCAGCGGCTTGCCCTTGGCCACGCCGCCGAAGGTGTGCTCGAACGGCGCCACCACCTTGTTCACCAGCTTGCCGTTGTGCAGGATGCGCACCTGCACCGGGTCGTGCAGGCCGATCTTCAATTCATCGAACAGCGACTTCGGAATATTGGTCCAGACGTTGCCGTACTTGACGTCCAGCACCGGCACGATGCCCTTGATGACATTGCCGACCCGGACCGCCTTCTGGTAAGGGATCTTCACCACCGAGTCGCTGGCCAGCACCGGGCCGACCTGCTCGAAGCTGATCGCGCCCGACGCCAGCCGCGCGCCGACATACGCGTACACGTCGCGGCCGTGGAAGGTGTAGGATTCGCCGGAACCGGCCAGGCGGTTGACCTTCTCGTCGATCTCGCGCAGTTCGGCCACGCCGTCGCGCTCGGCGATCAAGGTGAACAGGCCGTTGTTGGGGCCGACGAAGTAGCGGCCTTCTTTGGTTTTCAACACCACCGACTTGCGCTCGGTGCCGACGCCCGGATCGATCACCGAGACGAACACGCTGCCCTGCGGCCAGTAGTTGGCGGTCTGGTACAGGCGGTAGGCGCCGAGCCAGATGTCGTAGTCGGGGATTTCATGCGTCAGGTCGGAAACATTCAGCGCCGGGTCGACGCCGAAGGCGACGCCGTGCATCGCCGAGACCGCGCCGTCGCCGGTGCCGAAGTCGGTCATCAGCACCAGCGCGTGCCTGGTGTCGGCGGCGCCGGCTTGCGCGCTCAGCAGAATGCCGAGGCAGGCTGCGGCGCATAGTCGGGAAAGTCGGGACGGGCGGGGCAGCTGCATGGGCGGGTGGTCCTAGTCGGGGAAGCGTTCGTTGATGGCGACGGCTTTGTCGATGTTCTGCACCAGCAGGTCGACGTAGACCGGGTCGAGGTGATGGCCGGCCACTTCGCGCAGGTGCTCGACCACCTTGTCGATCGGCCAGGCTTCCTTGTAGCAGCGCTTGTGCATCAGCGCGTCGAACACGTCGGCCACGGCGACGATGCGCGCGTACAGGTGGATGTCGTGGCCCTTCAGGCCCTGCGGGTATCCGCTGCCGTCGAATTTCTCGTGGTGCTGGTGGGCGATTACGGCGGCCGCCTTCAGGATCGGGCGCTGCGAGCCGTCGAGGATGGACAGGCCGACCGTCGGGTGCTGCTTCATGATTTCCCATTCGGCGGCGTCGAGCTTGCCCGGCTTGAGCAGCACCGCGTCCGGCGTGGCGATCTTGCCGATGTCGTGCATCGGCGCGGCGTGGCGCAGCACGGCGGTTTCGTCGTCCGGCATGCCGGAGGCCTGGGCCAGCAGGTAGCACACTTCCGACATGCGGCGCACGTGGTTGCCCGCTTCGTTGGAGCGCGATTCGACCACGTCGCCGAGCCGCAGGATCAGCTCGGCCTGGGTGTCGGTGATCTCCTGCGTCAGCAGGATGTTGTCGAAGGCGATGGCGACGCCGGAGCAGAACACCTCCAGCAGCTTGGTGTCGATTTCCGAGATTTCCGCCACGCCCTTGAGCACCAGCAGCGAGGCCTTGCCGCTGTTGTTGGGGAAGTAGCCGATGTAGGTGTCGCCTTCGACGCGCGAGATCTTGTTGCTCTTGGCGGCGTCGAGCTGGGCCAGCACGTCCGGGGTCAGCAGCGAGCCTTCGTCGTCGCCGATCTGGGCCAGGATTTCGTATTCGTTGACGCCGCTGATGGCGGTGGCGCCGCGCAGGCGCAGCAGCATGCTGTGCTCCAGCCGCAGCAGCGCGACCACTTGCTGCAGCAGGCCGTTGGCGAAGTCTTTCAGATTGCGTTGCTGGAAGATGTGGGCCGAGGCGGCGATCACCCGTTCCAGGCCTTCGCGGTAATTCACTTGCGCGCGGCGGGCCTCATCCACCTTCATGATGTCGCGGTAGGCGCGCAGCGCGGCGAAGGTGGTGGTGAACAGCTTGGTGCGGTCGAGTTCGGTTTTCTCTTTGTAGTCGTTGATGTCGTAGTTGACGATCACGCGTTCTTCCGGCGCCTGGCCGGGCTGGCCGGTGCGCAGCACGATGCGGGTGAACTGGTTGTCGAGGTCTTCGCGCATCCAGCGCGCCACTTCCAGACCGCTGTCCTCCTTCTCCATCACCACGTCGAGGAACACCAGCGCGATGTCGCTTTCGCGCGCCAATACTTCCTTGGCTTCGGCGCCGCTGTAGGCGTGCACGAAGCTCAGCGCGCGGCCGTCGAGACGGAAGCGGCTCAGGGTCAGCTTGGTGATGTCATGGATGTCGGGTTCGTCGTCGACCAACAGAACTTTCCACGGTGCTAGCTTGGGCGAGGCAGAGGACAAAAAAGACATATGAACAAGTTCCGCAAAATGACACGACTATGTGAATTTCCCGATTGTAGTCTTACCCACTGCCCTTAACAACAGGCAATAAATATTCCTGCTGCTTTGCACAACACTTAATTGAAATTAGTACATCGTGACGAGCGACGATGGCGCGGTTATAGCGTTGCGTAACCCTATGTGCGCTCACAACAATACTTCGTTTTTAACAATATTGCTATCATTAAACAAAGATTTTTGTAAAATCGCCACCCGGCCGTTGTGGCGCCGCTTCATAAGGCGGGGACGCTCAGGATGCGGTCGTCGCCGGGCTGCGGCGTGCCCCGGCCATCGGTGTTGTTGGTGAGGATGTTGAGCCGGCCGTCGGGGGCGACCACGACGGCGCGCAGGCGGCCGTATTGTTTGACGTAGAACTCGGTCGACGTCGCGGTGGCCGACAGCGGCACCTTGCGCAGGCGCTCGCCGCGCAGATTGGCGATGTAGATGTTGCCGCCGCTGATGGCGATGCCGCTGGGGCTGGCGTCGGCGGTGGCCCATTGCTGCAGCGGATCGATGTAGCTGGCGTTGTTGGCCTTGCCTTCCACCGTCGGCCAGCCGTAATTGCCGCCCGCCTTGATCTGGTTCAGCTCGTCCCAGGTGTTCTGGCCGAACTCGGACGCGTACATGCCGCCGTCGGCTGCCCAGGCCAGGCCCTGCACGTTGCGGTGGCCGTAGCTATACACGTAGCTGCCGCTGAACGGATTGTCGGCCGGGACGCGGCCGTCGGGCGTCATGCGCAGGATCTTGCCGCCCAGCGAGCGCAGGTCTTGCGCGCGGCTCGACGTGCCGGCGTCGCCGGTGCTGGCGTACAGCATGCCGTCGGGGCCGAAGGCGAGGCGGCCGCCGTTGTGGTTGCTGCCGGACGGTATGCCGCCCAGCAGAAGCTGGGCCGTTCCCAGGCGGGTGTTGATGCCCTGGCCGGTCAGCGGATAGCGCTCGATGCGGTTCTCGGCGCCGGCGCTGAAGTAGGCGTACAGATAGGCGTCGCGCACGGCGATGCCCAGCAGGCCGCCTTCACCGCTGCCGTTGACGCCGGCGATGGTGGCGATGGCGCTGAGGCTGCCGTCCGCGGCCACCGCCATGATGCGCGCCGAGTCGCGTTCGCTCACCAGCGGCGTGACGCCGTTGAACGCGATGGCCCACGGCGCGCGCAGGCCGGTGGCGACCACCGTCGGCGTGGTTGATGGGGTGGTCGGCGTGGTCGGTGTCGTCGGCGTGGCGGGTGGCGCCGGCAAGGCCGGCGTCGCGCCGCCGCCGCCCGAACCGCCGCCGCAACCGGCCATGCCGAACATCGCCGCCGCCGCCCCCACCGTCACGCCCGAAGCTATGCTGTTCCACATGATCGTTCTCCTCCGCATGGCTTCATTATCGGACGCATCGGGCCGCGCGCGCGCACGGTAGACGCCGGACGCAAAAAAGCCCGCAAGGAGCGGGCGCTCGTTGCGGGCCGGAGGAGGCGTTCTGGTCTTAGCTGAAGCTGAGCGCCGGGAAGCCGGTCAGATAGCCGACGGCGGCGCCGTAGCGGTCGCGGTAGTTGGCGCGGATCAGCGGATCCAGCGTGGCTTGCACCTTGCTGTGCAGGTTCGCTTCCCAGTCGCCGGCATGCTGGAAGTTGCTCATGATGTAGGCGAAGCCGTTGATGTCGTCCACCGCGTGCAGGCCGGTCGACTCGGCGCCCGACGGCGTCGACAGGATGCGGGTCAGCGCCTTGGTGTCGACGTTGTAGGCCCACAGGAAGTTGTTGACGTGGGTGCCGCTGTCCTCGCCGACGAACAGCGTGCGCAGTTTTTCCGAGAACTTGATGTTGTCCGGATTGGCGACCTTGTCCGGATTGGCCAGGTTGCCCAGCGCGTCGGCGGTTTTCAGGTCTTCGCTCAGCAGCGCAGGCACGGCGGCCATGTCGACCGGCACCCATTCGCTGTCGATCGCGGCGCCGGACAGATCCTTCTGGCCGCCCTTCATGTTCAGCGCGTAGACCGCGCCGGCGCTTGGGCCCTTGATCGCGACGCCGCCGGAACCGTTGGTCATCGCCGAGCCGATCGCGGCGATCGCCGAGTAGGCGATCTTGTCCTTGGCGTTGACGGTGGTGCCTTCCATCTTGGTGAAGCCCATGCTGCCGCCCTTGAGCGCGGCGTAGCGGTGGGTTTCCAGGAAGGCGGCGGCCTTCTCCATGCCCGGCTTGATCTTGATCCAGTTGCTGGTGCCGTTGAACGGGATCTTGGTGTAGCTGGCGTCGAGCGGATCCTTGGTCTTGACGTCCATGATGTCGGCGTTCTTCAGCGTGTCGGCCAGCGCCTTGATCTCGGCGCTGGTGGCTTTGCCCAGGCTGATCCATTGCAGGTCGGCCGAACCGCCGTTGTCGGTGGTCTTCTGGATCCACTTGGCGATGTACAGCGTGCCGCTGGACAGGTCCTTGGCCTTGTCGGCGACGAACATGAACAGGCCGCCGTTGGTGGCGTCGTCGCCCATCAGCGCGGTGCGCTCGTCCGGCATCACCTGCACCAGCTCGTGCGAGATGCGGCCCATGCAGTAGTGCTTCTTGCAGCTGCCGGTGCCGTCCGGGTTGACGGTGATCTCCGGCATGTGGCCGTAGTGGTAAGGGTTGGCCTTGGTGGCGTCGCCGTACAGGTTGGTGCTGAAGTTGGCGAACTGGGTGTTGGTGGCGATGGTGGACGCGTCCGGCTCGTACTCTTCGCTCGACAGGTGGGTGTTCCACGGCGAACGGCTGGCGCCGCAGGTGATCCACAGGCCGTTGGCCGGGCTGGTGTCGACGTTGTGGTATTTCACCAGCGTCAGCGCGCCGGTGGTCTTGTCCTGGTCCAGCGTCAGGATCGCGATCGGCGACGGCAGCATGCCGTACACCGAGTCGCCCTTGACGTTGCGGGTGGTGTATTCGAACTGCACCACGGCGAACACGGCGTTGCCCTTGATGCCGGAGACGGTCGGCGCGGCCAGCTTCAGCAGCGAGGTGCCGTCCGGCGCGTCGGAGAAGAACTGGCGCAGGCCCGGATCGGTCTTGTCCAGGATCGGCTTGTTGTTGATGTCGTAGTAGCCGCCGGCCAGGATGGTGCCGCCGTTGCCGTTTGGGACCGTGGCGCCGGTGATGAAGAAGGTCTGGTAGGCCAGCGAGTACGGCACGGCCTTGCCGTCGGAGTAGGTGGCGACCATGGCCGAGGACACCGAGGTGGTGGCCATTTTCGGCGCGTCGGCCAGCGACGGCGCGGCCATGCCCGAGAAGCTCACCGACATCAGCTGCGGCGCCGGGTTGGCCGTGTCGCCGCCACCGCAGGCGGCCAGCAGGGCGGCGGTGGCGCTGCCGCCAGCCAGCGGCAGCAATGGCGCGCCGGACAGGAACTTGAGGAGGCTGCGGCGGGACAGGTCGAGGGACTCGGTCATGATAAATCCTGATGTAATTGTGGCCATTCCATGTGCCTGGCAGGTGCGGCGGCATCATGCGAAGCGGTGGCGTCGCTTCGACGGGCGCAATATTATCGATTCGTTATGACAGGGGCGTGACATGTGCGGCCGGCGCCGGCGTTGGTAACAAATCTATTCAGCGCGGGCGCGCCGAGGGGAAAAGGTCTATATTGTTTCCATGAACTCATGGAGGAGAAGCAAATGCGCCTGATCACCCGAACCATGCTGGCGGCCGCCGTGGCGCTGCTGGCCAGCAGCGCCGCCTGGGCGGAAGTGAGCGTCACTTACGTCAAGCCGGACGACTACACCGACGTCTCGCGCAGCCAGATCGAGCGCGAGCGCACGCTGAAGGATTTCAGCGAGTATTTCGCCAAGCTGGACAAGAAGCTGCCGGCCGGGCAGACGTTGAAGATCGAAGTGCTGGACATCGACCTGGCGGGGCGCTTTTATCCGCGCCGCAACGGCGAGGATATCCGCATCATGAACGGCGGCGCCGACTGGCCGCACATGCATCTGCGCTACACGCTGGAGCAGGACGGCAAGACGCTGCGCAGCGGCGACGACGAGTTGTCCAACATGTCCTACCAGGAACGCTTGAGCGGTCACTACAGCAGCGATCCGCTGCGCTACGAGAAGCAGATGCTGGACGACTGGTTCGAGAAGAAGATCGTGCCGAAGGTCGCCGCCAGGTAAGCCGCCAGGTAAGCCGAACTTAGTCGATGCGGTTGACCTTGGGGAATTTGGCCAGGAACTCCGGCGCCATCGGCGTGACCTGGCTGGTCTTGTAGTTGAAGAAGACAAAGCCCGACTTGGCCATCGCGATCAGCTTGCCGTCGCGCGGCCGCGTGACGCGGAAGGTGATGTCGCCGCCGTACTGGTTGAAGTCCATCACGCCGACTTCGAACACCAGCTGGTCGCGCGCGTGGGCCTCGGCCTTGTAGGTGGTGGCCAGGTCGGTGACGATGATGCCGACGCCGTCGGCGCCGGTCTCCTGCACGCCGAAGTCGAACAGGAAGCGCGCCCGCGCCTCCGAGATCATCGAGATCATCGAATCGTTGCCGAGATGGTTGGCGCCGTTGATGTCGGTGACCCGCACCGTCAGCTGGGTGGAGAAATAAAATTGGTCTTCCGGGAAGTCGAGTTTCAGGCGGGCCATGATGATTACCTTTTGCGCATGTTCGAAGCCGTCATTTTAGCAGCGCTGGCAATCTCTCTTTAGTGGTACGACGATGTTCCCGATTGTGTGTAGGATCAAAGCCTCCACTTTGAAAGGACATGCCATGTACGGATTGACTCAGCTGGGCATCATCCATACCTTGATCAGCCTGGTTGCCGTGTTCGCGGCCGTGATCGCGTTCGCGCGCGACAAGGGTATCGATCCCGCCAACACGCTCGGCAAGGTCTACATCTGGACCACCGTGCTGACCTGCCTGACCGGCTTCGGCATCTTCCAACATGGTGGCTTCGGCAAGGCGCATGTGCTGGGCATCGTCACGCTGCTGACGCTGGCCGTGGCCTGGTGGGGCGACCGCGGCCGCTTCGGCGCCAGGTCGGTGTACGTGTCGACGCTGTGCTATTCGATCACCTTCGTGTTCCACATGATCCCGGCCGTGACCGAATCGAGCACCCGGCTGCCGCTGGACGCGCCGCTGCTGGCCAGCCCCGAGGCGCCGGAATTGAAGGCGGTCACCGGCGCGTTGTTCGTGCTGTACGCCATCGGCGCCACCTTGCAGGTGCGGCGCCTGAAGTCGCTGCGGAAATGACCTCGGGGCGTTGCGTGGATGCATACACGATGATGCAAAAGTTATATTTCTATGTCACCATGCAAGCTCACCTACACGGTCAATTTATCCCGGCGGGAAGGGCGGTCGAGCATGGACAGTAGCGCGCTGCAGCAAGAGCCGGAGGCCGAGCGCCGCCGCTTGGGGGAACTGTCGCGCTACGCGATCACGCTCGACGAATCCGACCCCAAGCTGGACCTGATCACCAGCCTGGCGATCAAGGCGGTGGGGGCCGACATCGGCGGCATCAGCATCGTGTATCAATCGCAGATCTGGCTGCCGTCGCGGGTCGGCATGGAGGCGCGCCATGTGCCGCGCTCCGGCTCGTTCTGCACCTGGGTGGTGTGCGCCGCCAACGAGACCGACTTCTTCGAGGTCGAGGACGCCTGCAACGATCCGCGCTTTCGCTCCAATCCGCTGGTGTCGCAGGCGCCGCATTACCGCCACTACGCGGCGGTGCCGCTGCACGGCGCGCGCGGCTACCTGCTCGGCACGCTGTGGGTGATGGGCGAGCGCACGCGCCGGCTCGGCTCCGACCATGTGCTGATGTTGCAGGGCATGGCCAGGCTGGTGGTCGATACGCTGGAACTACGCTATTGCAATGAAGTGACCGGCATGTCCAACCGCACCGTGTTCCTGCACCATTTGCAGCTGGGGCTGGAGCACACGGTGGAGCCGCACGTGGTGGTGGGCTTCGTCGACCTGGCCGGTTTCCGCCGGCTCAACGATGTGTTCGGACGCGAGCAGGGCGACCTGGTGCTGCGCGAGATGGGCGAGCGGCTGGCCTCGTGGGCCGGCGCGCAAAACCTGATTGGCCACCTCGGCGGCGACCAGTTCGCGATCGCGCTGTTCGGCGAGCGCGAGCATCTGGCCGACATGATGGAGCACCTGCAGGACTGGGTCGAACGGCCGTTCGTGCTGGGCGGCGGCGTGCACGTGCTGCACGCGCGGGTCGGCGTCGAGCACCACGACACGCCGTACAGCGGCTCGGCCGTGGCGCTGCTGGATGCGGCCGACACGGCGGCGTCGTCGATCCCCGGCAGCCTGCAGCGCACCACCGTCAAGCAATACGGCTCGGAGCTGCTGGCGCGCTCGCACATGGTGTTCGAGCTGCAATCGGCGCTGGACGGCGACGCCCGTCACGGCGCGCTGATGGTGCACTACCAGCCGCAGGTCAACTACGCGCAGGGCACGCTGATCGGACTGGAGGCGCTGGTGCGCTGGCAGCATCCGCAGCGCGGCATGGTGTTCCCGAACAGTTTCATCCCGCTGGCCGAGAGCACCGACAAGATTTATCAGCTCGATCTGCTGGTGCTGGCGCAGGTGTGCCGCGACATGCGCGGCTGGCTCGACGCCGGCTTGCCGGTGGTGCCGGTGTCGCTGAATTTCTCGCGCCGTTCGCTGCTGCATCCGCAGGTGATCGCCGATCTGACGCGGGTGCTGGCGTGCCACGGCATCCCCGGACACATGCTGGAGTTCGAGGTCACCGAAAGCCAGTTGCTGGAGACGGTGGAACTGGTGGCGCCGCGCGTGGCCGAGTTCCGTGCGCTGGGCGCGCGCATCGCGGTCGACGACTTCGGCACCGGTTACTCCAACCTGGATGCGATCAGCAGTTTTCCGTTCGACCGGTTGAAGGTGGATCGCCAGTTCGTCAATGGTGTGGCCGAGAGCGAGAAGGTGGCGGGGCTGTTCCACCTGATCCAGGGCATCGGCGAGTTGTTCAAGGCCGAGCTGCTGTGCGAGGGGCTGGAGGAGGAGGCCGATCTGGCCTGGCTGGCGCAGCGCGGCGCGGTGTGCGTGCAGGGCTGGTACTTCAGCGCGGCGCGCACGCCGGACGCCATCGTCGGCATCCTGAAGGCTTTGCGCGATCGCGCGCCGGACGCGCCGCCGCTGACGGTGCAGCAGCTGCGCGACCTTCTCAAGCCTTAGAGCTGCTCGCCGAGGAACAGCAGCGTGTTGCCGTGCGCCTGGGCGGCGGCGCGCTGATTGTAACTGTCGCGGTGGTTGCAGTTAAAGCCGTGCTCCGCGCCTTCATAGACGTGGATCTCGACCTGGTCGTTGGACTCGAATTTTTCGGCGATGCTCTTCACCGCCTCCAGCGGGATGTGGCTGTCGGCGTTCCCGAAGTGCATCAACACCGGCACCTTGATCTCCGGCGCGCGGTCCAGCGCGTTCTGGATGCCGCCGCCGTAGTAGCAGACGGCGGCGTCGACCAGGCCGTTGGCGGCGGTATGGTACGACAGGCGGCCGCCGAGGCAGTAGCCGACCGACGCGACCTTCTGGCCGGCGGCGGCGTCGAGCGCGCGCAGCGTCTTGATGGTGGCGGCGATGTCGGCCTGCGAGGTGGCGAAGTCGGTCGCCTGCATCAGTTCGACGGCGCGCTTCCAGCCGGCTTCGTCGTAGCCCAGCTCGATGCGGGCGCCGTGGCGCCAGAACAGGTCCGGCGCCAGCACCACGTAGCCGTCGGCCGCGTACTGGTCGGCGACGTTGCGGATATGCTGGTTGACGCCGAAAATCTCCTGCACCAGCACGATGGCCGGGCCCTTGCCGCCGCGCGGCAGCGACAGGTAGGCGCCGAACTTGCCGTCGGCGGTGTCAATATCGATCCACTGCGAATTGGTTTCCATGGTGTTCCTTGTACGATGGTTCAGAGAGCGGCCATCGTACCCGGTTTCGCCGCGCCGTGCAGGCGCGCTGGTTAACGCTTCACTTTGCCGAAGGCGTCGCCGGCCTTCCAGCTTTGCATGGTCGGCGCGTTGGCGACGGCGTAGCCGAGGTTCAGCGTGAACTGCGCCTGCTGCACCATGCCCGACAGATCCCAGTCGGCGTGGTATTCGTCGCTTGGCTGGTGGTAGTCCTTTTTGAACGCCACCAGGCGCTCGCGCGACTTGGCCTGGTCCTTGGTGAAGTCGAAATAGCCGTCGCCGGAGAACACCGCCGAGCCGACGTTGAACGCCGGGATGCCGGCCTTGGCGAAGTTGAAGTGGTCGGCGCGGAAGTAGGCGCCGGACAGGTCGGGAATCGCCGGCGCCAGCGTCAGGCCCATTTGTTTCGCCACGCCGCCGGCCGCTTCGTACAGGCTGCTGCGCTCGGCGCCGGCGACGCCGATGTCGCGCGTCTTGCCGACGAAGTTCATGCTGTCGAGGTTGAGGTCGGCCGTGGTCTTGTTCAGCGGCCAGGCCGGGTTCCCGACGTAGGCGGCGCTGCCCAGCAGGCCTTGCTCCTCGGCGGCCGGCCACAGGAAGACCTGGGTGCGCTTGGCCGGGTGCTTGACCGCTTCGGCGGCCATGGCCAGCAGCGCGGCGGCGCCGGAGGCGTTGTCGATCGCGCCGTTCCAGATCTGGTCGCCGTGCCCGGCGCCGCGCATGCCTTCGTCCATGCCCAGATGGTCCCAGTGCGCCGAGTAGATCACCGCCTCTTGCTTCAGCTTGGCGTCGGTGCCGGGAATGATGCCGGCCACGTTGAATTGTTCGATCTGGCGGATCGCGCTTTTGAGTTCGGCGTGCACCTTCAGTTTCAAATCGATCGGGCGGAAGTCGCGGCGTTCGGCCTGGGCGCGCAGCGCGTCGAGGTCGAAGCCGCCGGCGGCGAACAGCTTGCGCGCGGTGTCTTCCTGCAGCCAGCCTTCGACCGGGTTGCCGCTGCCGGCCAGGTGGAAGCGCTCGTGGCTGAAGCTGGTGGCCGGCACGTTCCACGCGTACGAGGCGGACGGCGTGGTGTGGATCAGCAGCGCGCCGGCGGCGCCCTGGCGCACCGCTTCCTCGTACTTGTACAGCCAGCGGCCGTAGTAGGTGTAGGCCTTGCCGGCGAAGCGGTTCGGCTCATCGGCGGTCGGCTGCGGGTCGTTGACCATCATGACCAGGATCTTGCCCTTGACGTCGACGCCCTTGTAGTCGTCCCAGTTGTTCTCTTCCGGCGCGCGCGCGCCGTAGCCGACGAACACCAGCGGCGCGTCGATGACGACATTTTCCTTGCCGCCCTGGGTGCCGAACACGATCTCGGTGGCGTTGGCCGGGGTGATGCTCTTGCCGTCCGGCGTATCGAAGCGTACGAAGCTGCCGGCCAGCAGCTTGCTGCCTTCGATCTTGACCGATTGGCGATAGCTGCCGTCGGCCAGCGGCTTGAGGCCGATGACGGCGGCCTGCGTCTCCAGGTAGCGCACCGCGAGGTCGCCGCCGCGCTGGCCGGTGCCGCGGCCCTCGAACAGGTCGTCGGCCAGGAAGGACAGGTGGGCGCGCAACGGCGCTTCGGCGACCACGGGCTGCTGGGCGTGGGCTTGCAGGGTGAGGCCGGCGGCGAGGGCTAATACTGGAAGACGCATGGTTACTCCATATGGTTCTGGGACGGAAGGCGACTATGTTACTGTAAATCGACAATAACGAGAGGGGACATATGAAAGCCATCATCATCACCGGAGCGTCCGACGGCATCGGCGCGGAAATGGCGCGGCAGCTGGCGCGTCGTCATGGCGCCGGCGTGGCGCTGGTGCTGGCGGCGCGCAACGCGGCGATGCTGGAGCGGGTCGCCGCCGATTGCTCCGCCGCCGGCGCGCAGACGCTGGTCGCGCCGACCGACGTCTCGGTGCAGGCGCAGTGCCTGGCGCTGGTGGCCGCCGCCGTGGCGCGCTTCGGCCGCATCGACGCCTTGATCAACAACGCCGGCCGGTCGGCGCACGCGCTGCTGGAGGAAGTCGAGGACCTGGGCTGGTACGAGGAGCTGATGCGGATTAATTTGTGGGGCAGCGTGTGGTGCACGCATGCGGCGCTGCCGTATCTGAAGCAGTCGCGCGGCGTCATCGTCGCGGTGTCGTCGCTGGCGGGGCTGGTCGGGGTGCCGGGGCGGACCGCCTACAGCGCCACCAAGTTCGCGATGGGCGGCTTCTTCGAGGCCTTGCGCGCGGAACTGAAGGCGGCCGGCGTCGGCGTGACGCTGGCCTATCCGGGCGTGGTGGCGACGCAGATCCGCCATCGCGGCTACAACGCGGCCGGCGGCGAGCTGGGTCACAGCAGTCTGAAGGAAGACAAGGCGATGCCGGTCGAGGAATGCGCGGCGCTGATCATCGACGGCATGGAGCGGCGCAAGCGCGAGGTGGTGATGTCGGCCAAGGGCAAGCTGGGTCGCTGGCTGAAGCTGATCGCGCCCGGCGTGGTGGAACGCATCGCGCTGGCGGCCCTGAAGGATGATTGTAAGCAAGTGTAAAGGCCGTCAACTGGGCGTTGGCGGCCCGCGTTTTTTGCTCATGCGACACGGAATTGTTCCGATGCCGAAAACCCCGAAAAGGAAATACATCATGACCAAAATTATCGCTACTCTGATCGCCGGCCTGTTCGCAACCGCAGCATTCGCACAGGCGCCAGTCGCCGCAACCACCGCCGCGCCGGCCGTCAAGCCTGCGACCGAGGTGAAGGCCGAAACGAAGACCGAAGCGAAAAAAGAAACCGCCAAAGTCCATCACAAAAAAGCCGAGCACAAAGCCGAAGAATCCAAGGCCGCTGCACCAGCACCTGCAGCCACCAAGTAATCAACCGTATAAATAATTTACACTAAAGGACAGACATCATGAAAAAAGTAATCGCCACCCTGATCGCCACCGCTTTCGCCGGCGCCGCCTTCGCACAAGCCCCTGCTCCAGTGCCGGCAGCATCGGCCTCCGCATCGGCTTCCGCCGCACCGGCCGCCAGCGCCCCGGCAGCGAAAAAAACGCATCACAAGAAAACCAAGGCGGCCGCCGCATCGGCTTCGGCCTCCGCTTCGACCCCGGCGCCAGCCGCAGCGGCTCCGGCAGCCAGCAAGTAATTCAGGCGGTGCTTGACGTGCCGCCCCGGACCCTCCGGGCCTGGGCGGCGCAAGAAAAGAGACGGTGTCCAAACCGTCTCTTTTTTTATGGCCGCGCCAGTTCCTCCAGCAGCGCGCGGTGGAAGGCTACGGGATCTTCCATCTGCGGCGCGTGGCCCATGCCTTTGAATTCGACCAGCCGTCCTTGCGGTATCAGTTTCACCGCCTGCTTGCCCAGCACCGCGTAATTGCCGATCCTCGCCTTGACCTCCGGCGGCGCCGCGTCCTTGCCGATGGCGGTGGTGTCGGCGTCGCCGATCAGCAGCGTGGCCGGCATCTTCAGCAGCGGGAATTCGTAGATCACCGGCTGCGTCAGGATCATGTCGTAGATCAGCGCCGAATTCCACGCCACCAGCTTGTGGCCCGGTCCCGCGTTCAGGCCGGCCAGCATGTCGACCCACTTTTCATATTCCGGCTTCCAGCGGTTGACGTAGTAGGTCGATTTCTCGTACGCGCGCACGCTGTCGGCCGACAGCTTCAGCTCGCGCTGGTACCACTGGTCGACACCGATCGGCGGCACGCCCAGCGCCTTCCAGTCCTCCAGCCCGATCGGATTGACCAGCACAAGCCGCGACACCGCCTCCGGATACATCAGCGCGTAGCGGGTGGCCAGCATGCCGCCGGTCGAGTGGCCGACCAGCGCCGCCTGCTTGACGCCGATGTGCTTGAGCAGCGCGTCGGTGTTGGCCGCCAGTTGCTGGAAGGTGTACTGATAATGCTCCGGCTTGGTCGACGCGCAAAAGCCGATCTGGTCCGGCGCCACCACCCGGTAGCCGGCCGCGCTCAGGGCGGCGATGCTTTGCTCCCAGGTCGCGCCGCAGAAGTTCTTGCCGTGCAGCAGGACGGCGGTCTTGCCGTTGGCCGCGCCGGTCGGCGCCACGTCCATATAGGCCATCTGCATGCTGGTGCCTTGCGAACTGAAACTATAGTGGCGTAGCGGATACGGATAAGGAAAACCCTCCAGTTCCGGTCCGTAGCTGGCGGCCGAGGCGTGGCCGGCAAGGGCGGCGAGGGTATAAATCAGGGCGCGCATGATGGCTTCACTCCGTAACTTGAAAGAGGCCAATATTAGTGGAAAACCGCAAAATTCGGCTCAGTTCGGCGATAAAGAGTAAACTACGCACAAATTTCTTTCGCAATTAGGCGATTCGAACATACTTGTGAGTGACGCCATGTCTGAAAACCCATCCTCCCCCATCACCCTTTTCACCGACTTGAAGCTCAGCGAACCGCTGATCAAGGCGTTAAAGGAGGTGGGCTACGAGTCGCCATCGCCGATCCAGGCCGCGACCATTCCTTCGCTGCTGGCCAACCTGGACGTGCTGGGCCAAGCCCAGACCGGCACCGGCAAAACCGCCGCGTTCGCGCTGCCGATCCTGTCGCGCATCGATATCAAACAAACCACGCCGCAAGCGCTGGTGCTGGCGCCGACGCGCGAACTGGCGATCCAGGTCGCCGAGGCGTTCCAGACCTACGCCGCGCACATCCCCGGCTTCCACGTGCTGCCGATCTACGGCGGCCAGAGCTACGGCCCGCAGCTGTCGGCCCTGCGCCGCGGCGTGCACGTCGTGGTCGGCACCCCGGGCCGCGTCATCGATCACCTGGACAAGGGTTCGCTCGACCTGTCCAAGCTGAAGACGCTGGTGCTGGACGAAGCCGATGAAATGCTTCGCATGGGCTTCATCGACGACGTCGAGCGCATCCTGCAGGAGACCCCGGACACGCGCCAGACCGCGCTGTTCTCGGCCACCATGCCGTCGGCGATCCGCCGCATCGCCAACACCTACCTGCGCAATCCGAAGGAAATCACGGTGGCGGCCAAGACCGGCACCGCCGAGAACATCCGCCAGCGCTACTGGCTGGTGTCGGGCATGCACAAGCTGGACGCGCTGACCCGCATCCTGGAAGCCGAGAACTTCGACGGCATGATCATCTTCTCGCGCACCAAGCTCGGCACCGAGGAACTGGCCAGCAAGCTGCAGGCGCGCGGCTTCTCCGCCGCCGCCATCAACGGCGACGTGCAGCAGCAGCAGCGCGAGCGCACCATCCAGATGCTCAAGGACGGCAAGATCGACATCCTGGTGGCGACCGACGTCGCCGCGCGCGGCCTGGACGTGGAGCGCATCAGCCACGTGGTCAACTACGACGTGCCGCACGATCCGGAAAGCTATACCCACCGCATCGGCCGCACCGGCCGCGCCGGCCGCAGCGGCGAGGCGATCCTGTTCATCACCCCGCGCGAAAAGAATTTGCTTAAGTCGATCGAGCGCGCCACGCGCCAGCCGATCGGCATGCTGGAGCTGCCGACCATCCAGGCGGTCAACGATGTCCGCATCGCCAAGTTCAAGTCGCAGATCAGCGAGACGCTGGCCCAGGGCGAGCTGGAACAGTTCCAGTCGCTGATCGAAGACTTCGAGCGCGAACAGAACATCCCGGCGATCGAGATCGCCGCCGCGCTGGCCAAGATGGCGCGCGGCGACGTGCCGCTGCTGCTGGATAAAAAGACGCACGTGGCGGCCGCCACCTGGGACGAGCGTCCCGGCCGCCAGGTCGGCTTCGAACGCCAGGACCGCGGCGATCGCGGCGACCGCTTCGAACGCAGCGAGCGTCCGGACCGGGGCGAACGCAGCGAGCGCTTCCCGAAAAAAGAGCGCATCGTGCGCGCGCCGGACGCCGGCATGCAGACCTTCCGCATCGAAGTCGGCTACCAGCACGGCGTCAAGCCGGGCAACATCGTCGGCGCCATCGCCAACGAAGGCGGCATCGACTCCAAGAACATCGGCCGCATCGAGATCTACGACGACTACAGCGTGCTGGACATGCCGGACAACCTGGGTTCCGACGTGCTGAGCCACCTGGCCGGCATCAAGGTCGCCGGCCAGTCGCTGCGCATCAGCGCCGACAACGGCGATGGCGCGCCCGCGCCGGCGCCAGCGCCGGCCGCCCGTCCGGTGCCGCCGCGCGCTTCGGCCGCTTCCGCCGCTTCTGCAGCGCCGTCGCCGGCTCCGGCTCCGGCCAAGCCGGCCGCGTCGCCGCTGGAAAAGGTGGCGCGCGCCAGCGCCGCCGACCTGGACGAGGCGCCGAAGAAGAAAAAGGAAAAGCCGAACAAGGTGACCATTCCGATGAGCGCCTTCCGCATCGAGGTGGGCAGCAACCACGCCGCCACGCCGTCCAACATCGTCGGCGCCATCGCCAATGAGGCGGGGCTGGAAGCCAAGCACATCGGCCGTATCGAGATCTTCGATACCTACAGCATGCTGGAATTGCCGGACGGCATGCCGCCGGAATTGTTCAAGCACCTCGGCAAGGTCTGGGTCGGCGGCGCGCAGCTGAAGATCAGCCAGGCCGACCGCATGCCGCCGGAATCGGGCAAGGCGACCCCGCCTAAGAAGCCGATGCCGGGCGCCAAGCCCAAGGCCAAGAAATACTAATCGCATCATCGACGGGGTCGCAGGCCCCGTTTTCATTCTTGCCACCGTGCACATGCTCGGTGCGTATCTCTGTTGCGCCGCACCAAAACAAAGCTTGGCGAATCTGAAATAGTGATCGTTGGCAATCCACATGAATCCCTCTCATAGGAGAGGCTGCTTCGCATGAGGCTGGCCCACTTATTGCATATGTGATAGCACACCGTCATAAAAGGCGCGCGGTTGACGCGCCTCAACCTGGAGACAAGTCGTTATGCATCGGAGCATTGAAATGACATCATTCAGGAAGCTGTGGACTACCTTTGTCGATTCGATCAAGCCGCAAATGCTGCGTGAATCGGATCCCGCCGGAAGGCGTTCGATCGCCGTCGACACCCGCCCGTTCAACGTCGCATCCTTCTCGAGCAAGGGGCGCTGATGCTGCTGCGGAACGACCTGCTGCACTATACGCATCCGTCTCCGCGCACCGTCCGCATCTTGTGGATCGCACCCGAGCAAAGCCACGCCTATGTGTTCGACGTGGCGGCCCGCTCGGCCGATGTCGAGTTGATCCAACTGTCGGCGCTGCACGCCGACATCCGGTCCGGCCACGCCAGCGTGCTGCCGGCCGATCCCTTCCTGATGGTCGTCAGCCACGAGCTGCTGCCGGCCAAGCATCTGCAACTGCGCGCCCGCGCGTGGGAAATCATCGAGCCGCTGGTGGCGCGCGAGCCGGAGATCTATGAGGCGCGCCAGCGCGGCCAGCTGATCGCCCAGGCCACCACCGCGCACGGCGTCTCGCATCCGACCATCTACCGCTACCTGCGCCGCTACTGGCAGCGCGGACAGACCCCCAACGCGCTGCTGCCGGACTACGGCAACTCGGGCGGCAAGGGCAAGGTGCGCCAGGCCTCGGCCGGCGTCAAGCGCGGCCGCCCGCGCAAGAACGGCGTCGATGCCGGTCCGGGCATGAACGCCGACGAGGAAATCCGCCGCGTGTTCCGGGTCGCCACCGCGCACTACGCCGCCGGCCACGCCAAGTTCTCGCGGCTGGGCGCCTATCAGCAGATGCTGGCCGACTTCTTCATCGAGCGCCGCATCGACACCGAATCGGGCCGCGTGATGGCCACGCCGGTCAGCCCGAAGATGGAACTGCCGACCTTCGGCCAGTTCAACTACTGGCTCGACCACGACGACGACCGTCCGCCGGAAGTGGCGCGCCGCAGCGCCGCCGCCGTGGCGGAACCGGCGCCGCTGCTGGCCGGCGCGCTGCCGCCGGGCCGCCCCGGCGCCGGCTTCTACCTCGACGCGGTGCGCGCCGAGGTGCAACTGGTGTCGCGCGCCGACCGCAACCAGGCCATCGGCCGGCCGCTGGTGTATCTGGTGCTGGATTCCTTCAGCCGCCTGGTGACCGGCATGTACGTCGGCATGGGCGAAGCCACCTGGCCGCAGGCGATGCTGGCGCTGGCCAACTGCAGCGCCGACAAGCAGCGCTACAGCCAGCAGTTCGGCCGCCACATCGATGCCGAGCAATGGCCTTGCCGCCATTTGCCGGAAACCCTGTTCACCAACGCCGCGCTGACCTGCGGCTGGAGCGGCGAAACGCTGCTCAACAACTTCAACCTGCGCTGCGTCGCGGTCGACGCCGGCCCGGAGGATTGCAGGGAGGTGCTGGAAAAACGCTTCAAGCTGCTGGCGCCCGGCGCCGACGGCGCGGCCTGCCGGCTGGACGGCGTGCTCGATCTGGAACAGTTCACCCGCATCGTGGTCGACTGCGTCCTGTACTACAACAGCCGCCACGCGCTGCGCCACGCCGGCGGCGCCACGCCGCGCCAACTGTGGGACTGGGGCACGGCGCATCGCGGCGGCGGCTTGAAGATCTACCCGGAACAGCTGATCCGCTGCAGCCTGATGCCGGTGGCCCCCGCCAGCGTCAGCGGCGACGGCATCATGCTGTTCGATAGTATTTACACCTGCGCCCGCGCCATCAATGAACGCTGGTTCGAACGCGCGCGCCTGCGCGGCCAGTGGAGCGTCAAGGTGGCCTACGATCCGTCCAACCTGGACCTGGTGTATCTGCTGGATCCGGCCGCGCCGATGCAGTTCCACGCCTGCCACCTGGCCGACGCCAGCGCCGCGCACCGCCATCTGGCGGCGGTGGAAATCGAACGCCTGCCGCGCGGCCCGTCCGCCGCGCCGGCGCCGGCACTGCGTACCACTACGCAGAGTTTCGCCAGCTTCGCTAACTAGTTTCCCTCTTCGATAGCATACGGCGCGATCCAGCGTCGTGCATACCACTACGGCTTATTTCGGTGCGTGCATCTTAACGGTGCGGCGCCGCCAAATGCGCGTGGAAGCGCTTGCGCCGGGCCGGCCGGCGCGGCCTGAGGCGGCCGCAAATAAAGTCCGTTCCGCATAAATAAAGTTTGTCGCCGGCACTGGCAATGTGCGCTGACTAACAATGTTTTCAGCCTTCATGAACAGACATTGTTTTATATCGTTTAGCCAGATTGCATAAGGCTTCCTTGCGCCATGAAGCATGTTTATTTTCTTTCAATTCGTGGCACGCGGCTTGCTAGATAGCCACTATGGGACAGCAAGTCGCCCAAGGATCTTTCAGCAGACTGGTGAGGAAGCAGATGGACAGTAAATTGGTAAAACCGTTTAAATCGTTTAGTTCGTTTACCCGCAGGGATTTCCTGTACCGGGCCGCCGCCGTCGGCGGCACCGGATTGCTGTTGAATACCATGAACGCGTGGGGCATGGGCATCGGCTCCACGATGTCCGCGCCGCCGGCGCTAAGCGGTAGCGGCAAGGGCAAGAAGGTATTGATCCTGGGCGCCGGCCTGGCCGGCCTGACCGCCGCCTACGAGCTCGGCAAGCTGGGTTACCAGTGCCAGATCCTGGAAGCGCGCGCCTTCGCCGGCGGCCGCTGCCAGACCGCGCGCAAGGGCTTCAGCCTGACCGAACTGGGCGGCGAAAAGCAGACCTGCGAATTCGACGAAGGTCACTATATCAACCACGGCCCGTGGCGCATTCCGCTGCACCATCAATCGACGCTGCACTACACCAAGCTGTTCGAGGTGCCGCTGGAGGTGATGGTCAACGATAACGACCACTCGTATGTGTATTCGGAAAACGCCGGTCCGTTCGCGGGCAAGCGCATGCGCATCAAGGAGATCAAGGCCGACATGCGCGGCCACGTCTCGGAGCTGCTGGCCAAGTCGGTCAAGAACAACTCGCTGGACCAGGAACTGACGGCCGACGACAAGCGCCTGCTGCTGGACTACCTGGCGCACGAAGGCCAGCTGGCCGGCGCCGACCTGCAATACAAGGGCCGCACCGGTCGCGGCTTCGCCGTCAATCCGGGCGCCGGTCTGTCGCCGGGACCGGGCAAGCAGTCGGACCCGCTGGGCTTCAAGGAACTGCTGTCCTCCAAGCTGGGCAACGTCTACAGCGCGGTGCAGGATTTCCCGATGCAGAACACCATGTTCCAGCCGGTCGGCGGCATGGACGCGATCCCGAAGGCGTTCGAGAAACGCGTCGGCAAGAATATCCGCTACAAATCGGAAGTACAGACCATCCGTCAGAACGACAAGGGTGTGACGGTGACCTACAAGGACACCGCCACCAACAAGGTCAGCACCATCAGTGCCGACTACTGCCTGTGCGCGATACCGCTGTCGGTGCTGCGCCAGATCGATACCGATTTTTCGGACAAGTTCAAACAGGCCGTCGCCAGCGTGGCGTACGCGCCGGTCGGCAAGATCGGCCTGCAGATGAAGCGCCGCTTCTGGGAAGAGGACGACAACATCTACGGCGGCCACGTGCTGACCGACCTGAAGGGCATCAACACCATCTCCATGCCTTCTTATAACTTCCAGAAGAAGAAGGGCGTGCTGCTCGGTTATTACCAGTACCAGACCGCCGCCATCGAGATCAGCGCGCTGTCGCCGAAGGAACGCGCCGAGTTCGCGGTCGCCGCCGGCCAGAAGATCTTCCCGCAGTATCAGGACGCGTTCGAGAATGCGTTCTCGGTGGCCTGGCACCGGGTGCAGTACAACCTGGGCGGCTGGGCCGAGTGGACCGACAAGACCCGCGCCGCCGCCTATCCGACGCTGCTGGAGGGCGAGGGCCGCATCATGCTGGCCGGCGAGCACCTGAGCTACCTGACCGGCTGGCAGGCCGGCGCGATCGAATCGGCGTGGCAGCAGATCGCCAAGATCCATGAAAGGGCCAGCGCATGAAGGAGGTTCTGATCAAGGCGGCGATGGTGATCGTCGCCACCTTCGCGGCGGCGGTCAGCTCGCCCTCGCGGGCGCAGGAGATGGATGGCAAGGCGCTGTTCATGAAGAACTGCGCCGCCTGCCACCAGGCCACCGGCAAGGGCATCCCCGGCGCCTTCCCGGCGCTGGCCGGCAGCAAATTCGTGCAGGGCAAGGGTGGCGACGTCGCCACCGTGCTGCTGAAAGGTCGCGGCGGCATGCCCGACTTCAGCGACAGCCTGAGCGACCGCGACATCGCCACCGTGCTCACTTTTGTGCGCGGCAACTGGGGCAACAAGGCCGATGGCCTGAGCGAGGCCGATGTCACGGCCTTGCGCGCCGCGCTCGGCGTCGAAGCATTCGGCAATTCCGCAATGTCCAACAAACACTGAAAGATAAAGAGACCATGAAAAAAGCACTCGCCACCCTGTTGATCCCGGCCGCACTGGGCCTGCTGTCCGCCGCCGCCGCATCGAACGCCGCCGCCGCCGCCAAGGAACCGGTCAAGGCCGACATCGTGCGCCACAAGATTCCCGGTTCCGACTTCCCGATCGCGCTGGCCGTGACCATCCCGCCGACCGCGACCATCCACTTCATCAGCGGCCAGGTGCCGGCCGTGATCGACACCGCCGCCGCGCCGGATTCGCTGGCCGCCTACGGCGACACCAAGGCCCAGACCGAAACGGTGCTGAAGAAGATCAAGGACGTCCTGGCCGGCATGAAGCTGGAGATGTCGGACGTGGTGAAGATGCAGGTGTTCCTGGTCGGCGATCCGGCCAAGGGCGGCAAGGGCGACACCAAGGGCTTCATGGAAGCCTACACCCAGTACTTCGGCGGCAGCCAGCCGAACCTGCCGGCGCGCGCCGTGGTGCAGGTCGCGGGCCTGAGCAACCCGGGCTGGCTGGTGGAGATCGAGGTGGTCGCGGCCAAGAAATAAACCGTCGTGAAGGAATGCAGCACATCAGGATTTTTGTTCGGGTCTTTTCTTTGTTATTCAAAAAATGGGGATTTTAAATATGCATAAGGCCACACTCAAGATCGGCGTCGCAGCCGTGCTGTCCACCCTGGCGATGGGCGTTTACGCCGCTCCCGCCGCCGCCGATGATGCCGCCGTCGCCGATGCCGCCGACACCGGCTCGGTCGGCGCGGTCATCGTCACCGGCACCCGCTCCAGCGGCATCAAGGCGGAGAACAGCGCCTCGCCGATCCAGGTGCTGGACTCGGCCTCGCTGCAACGCACCGGCCAACCGGACCTGATCCAGGCGCTGGCGCAGAATCTGCCTTCCTTCACGGCGCAAGCCTTCGGCGGCGACACCGCCAACATGACGCTGTCGGCCCGCCTGCGCGGCCTGAGCCCGAACAACACGCTGGTGCTGGTCAACGGCAAACGCCGCCACGGCACCGCCAACCTGGCCGTGCTCGGCGGACCATACCAGGGCGGCGCGGCGGCCGACTTGAACTACATCCCGGTCGCGGCGATCGACCACATCGAAGTGCTGCAGGACGGCGCGGCCGCCCAGTACGGCTCCGACGCGATCGCGGGCGTGATCAACATCATCCTCAAATCGAACAACAGCGGCGGCTCGGCGATGGTCACCGGCGGCGGCTACTGGGACGGCGGCGGCCGCACCGGCGACGGTTCGCTCAACGTCGGCCTGGAGCCGTTCAAGGACGCCTTCCTGAACCTGACGGTGGAATCGAAATACCACGGCTACTCGGATCGCGGCGGCATCGACCCGCGTGTGATCGATCCGGCCAACATCGCCGCCTATCCGGGCATGTTCCAGCAACCGGGCTACCCGCACGTCAACCTGATCTCCGGCGACGCGCAGTACCACCAGCACGTGTTCGCGGCCAACTTCGGCTGGGACCTGAATCCGGACACCCAGGTCTACGCCATCGCCACCTACGGCAAGAAGGAAGCCAGCGCCTACGAGAACTATCGTCTGCCGAGCCGCCTGCCGGTGGTGTACCCGACCGGCTTCTCGCCGCGCGAAACCATGAAGGAAGACGACTTCGCCTTCACCGGCGGCATCAAGGGCAAGCTGGCCGGCTGGAACATGGACCTGAGCGCCACCTACGGCCGCGACAAGTCGCAGATCGGCGTCGCCAACTCCGGCAACGTCTCGCTGTTCAACGACACCGGCAGCACCCCGACCGTATTCCGCGCCGGCGCCTTCATCGCCAGCCAGTTCACCACCACGCTGGAAGCGAGCCAGGAATTCAACATCGGCTGGGCCAAGCCGCTGAACGTCGCCGCCGGTCTGGAACACCGCAAGGACAAGTACGAGATCGAAGCGGGCGACGCCGCCTCGCGCTATAAGGAAGGCTCGCAGTCGTATCCTGGCTTCTCGCTGACCGACGCCGGCAGCCATGACCGCGACAACAACGCCGCCTATGTCGACATCGCCGGCAGCCCGGTCGCCGACCTGACGCTGGACCTGGCCGCGCGCTACGAACACTTCAGCGATTTCGGCAGCGCCCGCGTCGGCAAAGTGACCTCGCGCTACGACTTCTCGCCGGTGGTCGCCTTGCGCGGCACGGTGTCGAACGGCTTCCGCGCCCCGACGCTGGCCGAATCGTACTACTCGGCCACCAACGTCGGCCCGACCACCGCCTTCGTGCAGCTGCCGCCGAATTCGCCGGCCGCCAAGCTGGTCGGCGTGGACGGCCTGAAGCCTGAACGCTCGACCAACTTCAGCCTCGGCCTGGTGCTGAATCCGGCCAAGAACCTGTCGATGACGGTGGACGCCTACCAGATCAAGATCCGCGACCGCATCGTCGGTTCCGGCCTGCTGTTCGGTTCCGGCGGCGGCGCCAACAACTCGGCGGCGGTGCTGGCGGCGATCAAGGCCAACGGCAACGTGCTTGACAGCGCGGTCAGCCAGACCGGTATCAACATCTTCTCGAACGCGGTCGACACCCGCAGCCGCGGCGTGGAGATCGTCACCACGCTGAACGAGAACTACGGCACCGCCGGCCGCGTCGACTGGTCGGCGGCCGCCAACTACAACAAGGTTGAAGTCACCAAGATCAACCAGGCGCCGACGCAGCTGGCGCCGCAGACCCTGCTCGACAAGACCGCGATCGCCGACCTGGAAACCGCGTCGCCGAAACTGCGCGTCAACCTGGGCGCGTTGTGGAAGCTGGGCAACTGGACGGTCAACCTGCGCGAGTCGATCTACGGCAAGTCGAGCAGCTACGGCAGCGAAGACGGCGCGGTCTATCACAAGACCGAGATCTCGACCAAGTACCTGACCGACCTGGAAGTGGGCTACAAGGTGACCCCGGCTCTGTCGCTGGCGGTGGGCGCCAACAACCTGTTCAACAAGTATCCTGACGGCGTCAACCCGCTGCTGCTGGCGGACCAGCGCGCGGCGGGCGACAACGCGGCGGTGACGGTATTGCCGACGTTCTCGCCGATCGGTATCAACGGCGGCTACTACTACGTGCGCGCCAACTACAAGTTCTAAGCGGGGGCTTGGGAAGTGGAGTGGAGGCCGCCCTTCGGGGCGGCCTTTTTTCGTGTAGCATGCCGGAACGATCATACGGAGGCGTGGCGCATGTTGAAGAGAATGGGCAGGACCCTGCTGGCGGCGGCGATCGCCGGCAACGCGGGCGCGGCGGGCGCGGCGCCGATGACCTTGCAGGACTACCTGGCGCTGAACGGTCCGGCGCCGAGCCGGCACGTGGCGTACGGCGCGGCGCCGTCGCAGTTCGCCGAGCTGTTCCAGCCGGCCGGCGACGGCCCGTTCCCGGTCGCGGTGATCATCCACGGCGGTTGCTGGACCAAGGAGTTCGGCGGCATCACGCAGATGCGCAACATGGCCGGCGCCTTGGTCAAGGAGGGCATCGCGGTGTGGAACGTCGAATACCGTCGTTACGACGAGGAGGGCGGCGGTTATCCCGGCATGTACCAGGACGTCGCCACCGCGATGGACCGGCTGCGCGCGCTGGCGCCGGAGCACAAGCTGGCGTTGTCGCGGCTGGTGCTGGTGGGGCACTCGGCCGGCGGCCACCTGGCGCAATGGGCCGGCGCGCGGTCGCGGGTGCCGCGCGACAGTCCCTTGTACGTCGCCGATCCGCTGCCGGTGCCGACGGTGATCAGCCTGGGCGGCCTGGCCGACCTGCGCAACGAAGCGGCCTTGATCAAGTCCAGCTGCGACCGCGACACGGCGCAGCTGGCGGGCGTGGCCAGCGCCGAGCGTCCCGACGTGTTCGCCGACACCTCGCCGGCGGAGATGTTGCCGGCAGGCGTGCGCACGGTGCTGATCCACGGCGAGCTGGACACGATCGCGCCGTTGCGCGCGGGCCAGGACTACGCGCGCCGCGCGATCGCCGCCGGCGACGCCGCCGAAGTGGTGCTGCTGCCGGGCGGCAGCCATTACGACGAAGTCGCGGCCGGCTCGCCGTCGTGGCGCATCGTCTCGGCGCAGATCCGCAAGGCGCTGGGCCTATAAACTATAGGCTTTAAGCAGGCGGATACTTGATGGCGTTGAGCTGGATCTTTTCCAGCGCGGCGGCGTGCAGGTCGACGCCGTGTTTGTCCGCCAGCTGCACCAGGTACAGCAGCACGTCGGCCAGCTCGTGGCGGATGCCGGTGCGGGCGGCGTCGTCCAGCTCGGCCTCGGCGCCGCTCGGCAGCCATTGGTAATGCTCGACCAGCTCGGCCACTTCCACCGACAGCGCCATCGCCAGGTTCTTCGGCGTGTGGAACGGCGCCCAGTCGCGGTCGCGGGCGAATTGGCGGGTGCGCTCGCGCAAATCATGCAGGTCGGAGCGGGCGGGAAGTGTCGGCGTCGTCATGCCCGCCATGGTAGCACCGCAGCACCGCCGTTTCCACGTTTCATCCCTCATTTTCGACCGCTTGTCGCATCGACCATGCCGGCGCCGGCGCCGCTGGCTATAGTGGCTTCACTTTCAACTCTCAGGACACCCGCCATGCGCCGCTCCGCCATCGCCCTCGCCGCCGCCACCCTCTTCGTCACCCTGGCCGGCTGCGCCATCATCGTCGTGCCGGACGACGCCAACGGCAACGTGCAGTTCAGCTCCGCCTTCGGCGGCAACGTGGTGCAGGGCAACGGCCAGAACACCGTCGAGCGCCGCGAGATCGGCGACCTGGACGGCATCGACATCAACGGCGCACTGCAGGTCGAGGTGCGCGTCGGCCCGGCGCCGTCGCTGCAGGTGGAGGGCGACAGCAACCTGCTGCCGCTGCTGCGCACCGAGGCGCGCGGCGGTACGCTGAAGGTGTGGACCGAGGGCCGGCTGCGCACCGACAACCCGCTGCGCGTGGTGGTGACCACGCCGCGTCTGCAACAGGTCAACGCCAACGGCTCCGGACGCCTGGCGGTCAGCGGCTTGAACGGCGGCGCGCTGGACATGTCGCTCAACGGTTCGCGCTCGGTGCAGCTGGCCGGCAGCGTCAGCCGCCTCGACGCGCGCCTGAACGGTTCCGGCGGCTTGAACGCCTCCGCGCTCGACAGCGGCTCGACCGTGGCGCGTCTCAACGGTTCCGGCCAGCTGGACCTGGGCCGGGTCAACGGCGACACCTTGAGCCTGATGGTGCACGGCTCCGGCGGCGCCAGCGCGCGCGGCAACGTGCGCAATCTGACCGTCAGTCTGAGCGGCTCCGGCAGCGCCGACCTGGCCGGCCTCACCAGCCAGAGCGCGGAACTGTCGACCAACGGCTCCGGCAGCATCTCGGCCGCCGTCAGCCAGTCGCTGGTGGCCGACGCCAACGGCTCCGGCCGCGTCACCGTCTACGGCAACCCGCCGCAGCGCAATATCAGCGGCAAGCGCGTGACGGTGGTGCAGTAAGCCTCACCGGCGCGGCGCCGCGCTACGAGGGCGCCGCGACCGCGTCGGCCCGCAGCCGCGCGATCAGCGCCGCCAGCGGCATCGGCCGCGCGTACAGGTAGCCCTGCATGCAGGCGCAGTCGTTGGCGATCAGGAAGTCGGCCTGGGCCTGCGTCTCCACGCCCTCGGCCACCACCCGCAGCCCGAGGTGGCCGGCCATCGCCAGGATCGATTGCACCAACGCGCTGCTGCTGGCGTCTTCCGGCGTGTCGATGATGAAGCTGCGGTCGATCTTCAATTCGTACAGCGGCATTTTCTTCAGGTAGGCCATGCTGGAATAGCCGGTGCCGAAATCGTCGATCGAGAAGCGCAGGCCCAGCGCCGCCAGCTGGTGCATGCGGGCGATGGTGTCGTCCAGCTTTTCGATCAGCAGGCCTTCGGTCACTTCCAGCACCAGCAGCGCGGCCGGGGCGCCGCTGTCGGCCAAGGTGCGCTTCACCTGGGCGACGAAATCGGCCTGGCGGAACTGGGTCGGACTGACGTTGACCGACAGCGGCATCGCCAGCCCGGCCGCGCTCAGGCGCAGCACCGCGTCGCAGGCCTGGCGCAGCGCCCACGCGCCCAGCTCGACGATCAGACCGGAATCCTCCGCCACCGGGATGAACACGCACGGCGGCACCATCGAGCCGTCCGGCTGCGGCCAGCGCATCAGCAGCTCGCCGCCGACGGTGCGGCCGTTGCGGTCGACCTGCGGCTGGATGTGCATCTGCAGCTGGCCGGCGCCCAGCGCGGCGGCCAGGTCGCGCTCCATGCTCAGGCGCCGCTCGACCTCGGCCTGCATCGCCGCTTCGAAGAAGGCGATGCCGTTGCGGCCTTGCGACTTGGCGCGGTACATCGCGGTGTCGGCCTCGCGCAGCAGGTCCTGCGCGGTTTGCGGCGGCAGGTCCGGCCCGGCCTTGGGCAGCATGGTGACGCCGATGCTGGCGGTGGAGTTGTAGATCTGGCCTTCGATCTCGGCATCGCGGCTGATGGCGGCGCGGATTTTTTCCGCCACCAGCAGCGCGTTCTGGCTGGCGCCCGGCAGCTCGGGCGACAGATGCGCCAGCAGCACCACGAATTCGTCGCCGCCGATGCGGGCCACGGTGTCGGCCTTGCGCATCAGGTCGCTCAGGCGCGCGGCGGCGTGGCACAGCAGCGCGTCGCCGATGGCGTGGCCGCGCGCGTCGTTGATGGTCTTGAAGCGGTCCAGGTCGATGAACATCACCGCGCTGTAGGTGGCGCCGCGCTCGGAGCTGGCCAGCAGCTTGTCGATGCGGTCCATCAGCAGGCGGCGGTTGGGCAGGCCGGTCAGCACGTCGAAGAAGGCCAGGCGGTGGTTGTCGTCCGAGGTGGTGCTCAGTTCGGCGTTCAGCGCGCGCAGCGAATCGAGCGAGCGTTCCAGGTGGCGCAGCAGCACCGCGCACGACAGCGTCAGGATCGCCGTCATGAACATGAAGTTGAGCGAGATGATCGCGGCCTTGAGGAAGCCGGAGTCCGGCATGCCGTCGATGTGCAGCCGCGAGTTGGCGTCGAAGCCGAGCACCATCACCGCCAGCCCGGCCAGCGCCAGCGTCCACAGCGCCGGGCCCAGCCCGAGCAGCAGCGCCGCCAGCACCGGCACCGCCATCAGGTAGATCTGGCTGACCGGGCCGACCTTGAGCAGCAGCGCGATGCCGACCGTGAACGCCACCGCCAGGAAGTTGACCACGCGCGCGGTGTAGCCGAGGCCGCGCCAGCGCCAGACCACGCCGATCCAGGCCAGCGCCAGCGTATCGACCGCGACGATCGACCACATGCCTTCGCTGGCCGCCAGCAGCGCGCTGGGCACGGCGGTGCACAGTCCGAGCACGAACACGACCAGCAGCAAGCGCGCAAAGATCTGTGCGCGCCAGTGCGCGATGTCGTTTGCCACAGCCACGTTGGAGACCTCCGGAGTGCGTTGCGGTGTTTCAGTTCGTTATGAATCTGATAGTAACCTCAATCGCACTTCGTGTCACTGCGGCAATGATTAGTCCCCGGCGCTGACGCTGCCGATGCCGGCCACCGACTTGTTGATGGTCTTCGGCTTGCCGTAGTACTCCATCGAGCCCATGCCCTTGACCACGGCGTTCAGCAGGTCGGTGGCGTAGACGCTGACGTTGCCCATGCCTTCGAAATTGACGTCGACCCGTTCGGCGCGCAAGTCCTTGGTGTCGACCTCGCCGACGCCCTTGGCGTTCAGCCGCAGGTACTTGACCTTGCCGTTGGCGACCAGGTGGCCGGCGCCCAGGTAGCTGATGTCCAGGCGGTCGGTGTTGACCTTGTTGAGGATGGTCTCGCCGGCGCCCTCGACCTTGACCCGGCTCAGCGCCGGCAGCGTGATGGTGATGCGCGGATCGCCCTTGGTCGACTTGAAGCTCTTGTCCGGCATGGTGATCTGCAGTTCGTTGTCGACCACGGCGGTGCGCAGCGCGGCGACGAACTGGTCGTCGCCGCTGACCGTCACCGACTGCGCCTTGCCCACCTCCACCGTCATGGCGAAGGCGCCCTTGGCGTTGACCGCGATAAACGACGGCAACGAGCGCACCGATTCGGCCGCCAGCGCGGAGGCGCTGAGGGCGAACAGGGCGGGGATCAGGACGGCGGCAACGGAACGGCGCATGGGAATTCCTTGGTAAGGTTAACAATTATGACAAGGTTAATTTTACTGAACTTGTTCCCCTGCGCCGACAACTTTGCGACGAACTGCATAAATCCCGGCTTCTGTTGCGTGGCGGCTACGTTCGCAGCCGCGCGAACAGCCGCTCGATGTCGATTTCCTGGATCAGCAGATTGCCCTGGTTGGCCTTGATCAGGCGCGGCGCCATCGCGCTGTCGTCGCTGCCCAGCGGCGAGCCGGTCATGTCGGCGGCGTCGAACTGGTGCACCGAATGCAGGTCGTCGACCATCAGGCCGATGGTGCTCTCGCCCAGGTGCACCAGCATCACCTGGCTGCTCTCGGTGGCCACGCCGGGCTTGCCGGTGGCCAGCAGCGCCAGGTCGAACACCCAGACGAAGTGCTTCTTGCCGCCGGCCAGCGGCACGTCCAGCATGCCGAGCCGGGCCGGGTTGTTGCCGGCCGCCTTCTGCACCTTGGCGAACGGCACCGCCTCCTGGATCTGCGCCGCGCGCAGCGCCATCAGCGTGCGGCCGGCGTAGAAGATGGCGAAGTCGGGGCCGGTGTCGCTGCGGCGCTCGATGCGCACCGCCGGCTGCGCCTGGCGCAGGCCCTCGCGCACCGGGCCGAACGATTGCAGCAGCACCGCCAGCACCGGTTCCTCGACGCCGTCGCCGGCGCGGAATTCGCGGTAGCCGCCGGCGCGGGTGCAGGCGGCGATCACGTACTGGCCGTCGTGCTGCATGATGCGCGCCACGCCGCCGGCTTCGTTGCCGGCCCGCGCCATCGCCTGCGCCAGCAGGCCGGCGTCCAGCTCGAGCTGGTCGCCGGGCCGGCAGCCGTCGGCGGTGCCGGCCAGCACCCGCCCGGACGGCGTGACGAAGCAGGCCTGCATGTTGGCGCGGCCCGCCACGCCGCTGCGCAGCATGTTGCGCAGTTCCGGGCCGGCGTCGAACACGATGCCGATGCCGCCGACCACGGTCGCGCCCTGCTCGGGGTGGCGGATCGCGGCGTGGTAGATGAAGGTCGGCGCGCCGCCGTACAGCGCGGACGGCGCGAACGGTTGCGCGTAGTGATCCAGCTCGCCGCGCAGGGCGCAGACGCGGGTCAGCGTGTCGGCGTCGACGTGGCCGCCGACCGCGTCCTGGTCGCCGGTGCTGGCGATGATGCGGCCGGCGCGGTCGTAGACGAACAGCCGCGCGTAGACGGTGTACAGGCTGTTGATGTAGGCCAGCACGTCGGCGATGGCCTGGGTCTGTTCCACCGACGGCTGCGCCAGGCCGCGCCGCAGTTGCGCGCTCAGCGCCCACCAGCGGCAATCGTTGGCGCGCTCGTACAGGTTGCGGTCCAACATGTCGACCAGCAGCTGCGAGGTCAGCTCGGCTTCGCTGATGCTCGACGTCAGCACGGTCTGGTACAAGTCCTGGATCGAGCGCGAGAACAGCGCGTCGCTGCGCTCGCCCGTCTCGGTGATCTGGTCCAGCACGGTGTTGAGCTTGTTGACGCCGCCGCTGTGGCTGCCGTTGGCCTGGGTGGCATCGCTGGCGGCGCTGGTGACCTTGCCGTTCCAGACGATGCGCTCGATGGTGCGGGTGGTGCGGGTGACCGAACTCATCAGCTCATGCAGCTGCGGGCTGAACGCTTCGGCGTGCGACAGCAGCCCTTGCATCAGCTGCGGATCGACGCCGGCCAGCGTGGCCGAGCCGGCGCCGGTGTCGCGGAACGCCAGGTCGACCGGGATCATCAGCTGGCCCTTCCAGCCGGCCGGGCCGGGATAACCCTGGTAGCCTTCGGAGCCGAAGGTGCGCACCAGGTATTCGCGGCCGCCGAACATCAGCAGCCGGGGCTGGCCGTCGGGATTGGTCGGCACCTGCACGCCGGCCGGGATCCACAAGGGATCGGCGCTGCTGATGACGCGGTTGTGCGCGTCCAGCAGCAGCATGTTGGCGCGGTGCGACGGATCGCGGTAGGCGGCGAAGATGGCGTCCATCTCCTGCTCGAAGTTGAAGCACAGGCACAGCACGCCGGCCGGCTCGCCGGTCTCGGGATGCAGCATGCGGTGCGAGTACACCAGCGCGCGCGGTTTGCCGGGACGCAGGTCGGTGGCGCGGAAGGTTTCGACATAGCCGTCGGTGTCCAGCGTCTGGCGCAGCAGCGGATCGGCGCTGCGGCCGAGCGGCGTGGCCGTGTCCGCCTGCACCAGCACCCGGCCGTCGAGGTCGAGCAGCACGATCTCGTCGTAGACGGTGTACTTGTCGCGGTAGGACGCCAGGCGGCGCCGCGCGGCGTCCATGGCATCGTTTTCAGCGCCGCCCGCGGCATCGAGCCCGGCGACGAAGCGGCACAGGTCGGCGTCGGTGGCGAGGAAGCCGACATCGGCGGTGCGCTCGAACAGGTTGCGCACCAGGATGTCGATCGCATAGCGCGCCTGGGTGCCGAGCTTGGCCAGCACATGGCGCACTTTCTCCTGCACCAGGTTGGCGACCAGCGCCTGTTCCAGGTGCGCGAAACCGGTGCGCGTGGCCACCATCGCCGGCAACAGCAGCCGGGCTTCGGTGGGGCAATTCATCTTTGCGGAGGACTCGATAAGCCGCCACATCTGATTCAGTTCCCGCAGCGCTTGTTCGCAGCGGGCTACATCGGGCATATGGGGTAGGAATATGTCCGAGCTGGCGTCGTTGGTGGTGTTCATTACTTTCACATGGTTTTGGAAAGAATACTTTTTAAGCAATTAATGTGCCAGAGAAATATTTTGGCCCATAAAAAAACGCCATCCGTTGGGATGGCGTGCTGGAGGACGGGGCTTATTTGTTGCTGAGGCATTCCTTCATGAAGGCCTTGCGGTCGTCGCCTTTTTTGCCGGTGGCGTCCGCGTTACATTTTTTCATTTTGTCCTGCTGCGTCAGTTTCGGTTCCGGCGAGGCGGCGGGTTTGGCGCTGAGGCATTCCTTCATGAAGGCCTTGCGCTCATCGCCTCTTTTGCCGGTGGCCTCGGCGTTGCAGGTTTTCATCTTGTTTTGCTGCGCCGTCGGCTCGGCGGCGAACACGGCGCCGCTCAGCGACAGGCTTAACGGGAAAAGCAGGCTGGCAACGAACAGTTTTTTCATTCTCATTTCCTCGCAGGTCGAAAAAAGGCGGACAAGGCGGGCTGCTTGCCACGGGATCACTATAACTGAGATCGAAGGGCGCGCACAAATCATAAAAGTAGTGCAACAATAGCGTTCTGATTATTTTCTTTTTGGAGAACCATAATGCGCGTTTCCTCGATCTCCCGCCTGATGGCGGTTTGCCTGGCGCTTGCCGCCGCCGGTGTGGCGCAAGCGGCCACCAGCGCCCAGGCCGAACTCAAGCCGACCCAAGGCAGCGCCGTCAGCGGCAAGGCCAGTTTTAAACAGCAGGATGGCAAGTTGATGATCGACGCCGAAATCAAGGGCCTGACGCCCGGCGTGCATGGTTTCCACCTGCATGAAAAAGGCGATTGCAGCGCGCCGGACGGCACCAGCGCCGGCGGCCACTTCAATCCGGGCAGCCAGCAGCACGGCGATCCGGCGCACACGGCCCACCACGGCGGCGACTTCGGCAACCTGACGGCGGACGCCAGCGGCAAGGCGGTGCTGAAGCTGAGCGTGCCGGTCAGCCAGATCTCGCTGGACGACGGCGCCGCCGGCAACATCGTCGGCCGTGGCCTGATCGTGCACGCCGACGCCGACGACTTCGTCACCCAGCCGACCGGCAACTCCGGCAAGCGCCTCGCCTGCGGCGTGGTGGTCGCCAAGTAAGCGAACTTCCGCCGGCGCGAGCCGCGCGGAGTTCGAGCGCCGATGCAGGCCACGGCAACCATACAGCGCCTTTACCTGAAGCGCGCGCGCGGCGAAGCCGGCGTGGCCTCGACGGTGGTGCACTGCACGGCAGGCGTCGGCATCGACGGCGACGTGCACGCCAACCGCCTCAGTCCGCGCCAGGTGCTGGTGACGCTGACGTCGGAACTCGACAGCCTGGGCATCGCGCCCGGCGCCTTGATGGAAAACATCGTAATCGCGTGCGACCGGCCGGCGCTGTTCCGGCCCGGCGCGGCGCTGGTGGGCGCTTCCGGCGTCGAGATCCGGCTGACCATGTTTTGCGAGCCGTGCCGGCGCATCGCGCATCTGGCGCCGCGTTTGTCCGGGCTGTTGCACCGGCGCGGCGTGCTGGGCGTTGTTGTCGCCGGCGGCGCGCTGCGCGTCGGCGAGTCCATCGCGCTGGTCGCGGACAGATATCCGGCGCTGCCGGAATCGCCTTACCAAAAATTTCTGGATTTTTTACCGACGGTGCCGTGTGGCCGCGTGGTGCGCTACGCCGACGTGGCGATCGCCATGGGCGTCGCCGACAGCTTCGTGCGCGCGCTGCCGGGCTATATCCGGCGCAGCGCGGGCGGCGACTTGCCGCTGCACCGCATCGTCAACGCGCGCGGCGGCTTGCTGGATATCGTTCCCGACCAGGCAAAAAAATTACAGGCCGAGGGAGTCGCCATCCTCGGCAACTCCGCCAGCCTGCAAAAATACGCGTGGCAGGGGCCGGATCAAGCGGCCTTGCTTGCCGACTCCGGACGGCCGCAGTAGCGTTCGACGTAGGCCTGGTGCGTCGGCAACTGCACCACGGTGCGGTCGACGGCGGACTTGATGCTGCCGAGGAAGCCCTTCAGTTCGGCGTCGCCCATCAGGTCGGCGGTCTGGTGGTGCGACTTCGGCATGATGCCCTGGCCCAGCATCACCTGGATCCACGAGTTCTCCGCGAACAGTTCGTTCGGGATGCGGAACACGCGGCCGGTTTCGCGGAACAGGTCGATGCGGTGCTGCAGCGAGGCCGGGATGCTCATCTCGCGCGCGTCGATCCAGAACTGCGAGTCGGTGCGGTTGTTGACGTGGTAGTGCAGGATGATGAAGTCGCGGATGTGGTCGATCTCGCGGTTGCACTGGGCGTTGTACTCGTCGATGTCCGATTGCTGGATGCCGTCCGACGGGAAGGCTTGCATCAGCCGGATGATGCTGCGCTGGATCAGGTGGATGCTGGTCGATTCGATCGGCTCCAGGAAGCCGCTCGACAGGCCGATGGCGACCACGTTGCCCTTCCACGTGTTGCGCCGCTGGCAGGGTTTGAACTTGATCACGCGCGGTGTGATCAAGGCCTTGCCTTCGACGTTGGCCAGCAGCTGCTTCTGCGCGCTTTCCTCGTCCAGGTGGCGGCTGGAGAACACGATGCCGTTGCCGACCCGGTGCTGCAGCGGGATGCGCCATTGCCAGCCGGCCGAGTGCGCCATCGAGCGCGTCAGCGGCACGGCGTCCGCCACCGCTTCGGTCTGCACCGCGATGGCGCGGTCGCAGAACAGCCATTCCGACCAGTCCTCGACCGGTTCCTGCATCGCGTCGCCGATCAGCAGCGCGCGGAAGCCGGAGCAGTCGATGAACAGGTCGCCTTCGATTTCCTGGCCCGATTCCAGCACCACCGAGCGTACGTCGCCGTTGTCGTGCTTGTTGTAGCTGACGATCTTGCCTTCGATGCGCTGCACGCCGCGCGGCTCGCTGAAGCGGCGCAGGTATTTGTGATAGCGGCTGGCGTCGAGATGGTAGGCGTAGTTCATGCCGTTGTTCGGCAGGTGGGCGAAGCGGTGCTCCTTGGACGCCTTCAGCTCCAGGCAGTAGTCGCCGTAGTCGCTGGCCAGGCCGCGCTCGACGCCCTTGTGCCAGAAGTGCTGGAAGCCGGCGGTCCAGTGGTCGGTGCCGGTGATGCCGAACGAGTGGATGTAGTCCTGCTTGACGTCGCGCCAGCTTTCGAAGCTGATGCCGAGCTTGAACGTGGCCTGGGTCTCGGCCATGAATTCCTGCTCGTTGATCTCCAGCAGGTTGTGGAAGTTGATCAGCGTCGGAATCGTCGCTTCGCCGACGCCGACGGTGCTGATTTCGTCCGATTCGATCAGCTTGATGTCGAGCAGCTTGCCCAGCACCTTGGAGATGCCGGCCGCCGCCATCCAGCCGGCGGTGCCGCCGCCGACGATGACGACGCGGCGGATGGGTTGACGATTGTTCGGGTCACGCATGTCTTGTCTCCTGAATTGTTAGCGGTTCATTTTCTTCAGCAATTGCGCACGCAGCGCGCGGGCGCCGTCGTCATCCAGCGGCGCCAGGACGCCGTGTGCTGTGGTCGGGATGTGTGCGGCCGTGTCTGAGTCGGCTTCGAATATGTAATGGCGGAAGATCTCCTGCCAGGCCAGCCGCTGCTCGGCCGGCAGGTCGCGCATGGTGAGGAAGGCCAGCATCAGCGCGTTGGTCGGGGTGTCCATCCAGTCCGGCGACTGGCGCCACCAGTAGTTGACCAGCACGTTGAACGGGTCCAGCGCCTCGATATGGTGCCACCACATCGACGGGATGAAGATGGCGTCGCCCGGCCCCAGCGTCGCGCTGTGCGCGTGCTCCAGCGCCTCGGCGTATTTCGGGTGGCGCTCGAAGTCGGGCTTGAGCATGTCGACCAGGCTGATCGCCTGGCCGGCCGGCGTGAAGTCCAGCGGGCCGACGTACAGGTTCTTCAGCTGCGCCGGCGGGAACAGCGTGAAGCGGCGGTGACCGGCCGCCACCACCGCGATGTTGTCCGGCACGTCGTAGTGGGCGGCGATGCGGGTGCGGTTGCCGATCCAGATGCTCATCAGCGCGTCGCGGCCGCCGAGGCCGAGGTCGTTGTGCTCGCGGAAGCCGGGCAGGCAGGTCTCGACCGTGGTCGAGCCGACATAGACCGTCGGCGCAGGATTCATCTCGCGCTTGGCGATGATCTCGTCCAGCACGGCGGTCAGCTTGGCGTGCACCGGGTAGAAGTTGAAGCCGCTGAGGTCGTCGTTGTAGAAGAAGCGGCCGGCCGAGTCCGGCCCGCCCAGCATGGCGCCGACCGTGGCGCCTTGATAATGCCGGCGCAGGTAGGCATCGCCTTCCCGGTCGGAGGCGATGCCCGCCCGCACCATCGGCCAGCTCGCGGCCAGGCCGCGCAGGATCAACGGTTGGGTGGATGTGAGGATCTCGTCGCCCAGGTCGTTCGGACCCAGGCCGGCGATCTCGCGGATAGCTTTAGGCATGGAGGGCGTTCTTGCGCTCGATGAGAGCGCGGAAATTCGACAGCGAGGCGATCGCCAGGTAGATCGGTTGCAGCAGCCCGGCCAGGTGCAGCCTGGCGATGGCGTCGCCGCCCAGCGCGGCCAGGCGGTCTTCGTTGATGGTGTAGAAGCCGACCAGGCGGTTCTGCGAGCCGTCGTCCAGTTCCACGTCCAGCACGAAGCTTTCCAGCAGCTCATGCTCCAGCAGCGCGGCCAGGAAGGCCGGCGAGCCTTGCAGGCCCTGGTGGATGGCGCCCAGCAGCGAGGTCGACTGCTCCAGGAATTCGCTGTTGCCGCCGTGCTCCTTGAACACGGCCAGGCCGTCGGCATCGCTGACGCGTGGGCTGTCGAGATCGATATGCACCATCAGCTCGTCGCCGCTGATGCCGATCTGGAACGGCTGGCGCTCGACCAGCATCGGCAGGTACAGCGCATCCCAGCGGCCATCCTTGAGGAACAGGTTTTCGCCCTCCTGGAAGCCGAACAGCGCCACCGGCTCGAAGCCGAGGCCGTCCGTGGTCTTGCGGAACACGATCGGGTAGCAGGCCTGCACGTCGCGGAATTCGGACGGGAAGGTGGGCGTCAACATCTGGTTGTCGCCGAATTCGGCGCCGCGACGGGTGATGACGCGCAGGTTTTTGTGGTCTACATTGTTCAACAACACTGATTTAGGCATATCGTCTCTTTATATTTTTTTCAAGCCATGATGCTTGATATGGTCGATGAGCGCGCGATTGTCGGGCAGCGCGCCCAGCATTTTTTTCGTTAATGTAGCAGCTTCCTGGAAATACCCGTCCGCAGCGGCCGCCTGTTGCGGCCTGGCCACGCCGCTGAATTCGCTGCGATAGCCCATGCCGTACAGAATATATTGATAGCTGGCCGACGGGAAGACCTCTTCGATGCGGTAGAAGTCGCTGCGCGACGGTGCGCGGTGGCGCCACAGCGTCAACAGCTCGCCCAGGCGCTCCGGCACCAGCGACGTATTATCGCGCCAGTAGGCGGTGTCGCGGCGGCGGCTCAGTACGTAATGCAGCTTGAGGAAGTCGATCACCCGTTCCCAGCGGTAGGTGAAGGCTTCGTTGAAGCGCTTGGCGACGATGTCCATCGCGGCGCGCGTGGCCGGCAGGTCGTCGCCGACCATGGCCGCCGACATCTCCACGATCGCCAGCGCCGACGCCTCCAGCGGTTCGATGAAGCCGGCCGACAGGCCGATGGCGACGCAGTTGCGGTGCCAGAATTTTTCGCGGTAGCCGGGATTGAAGCTCAGCTTGCGCGGTTGCGGGATGTCGCGCGGGCCGCCGGTCTGGACGATGTAGGCGCGCAGCTCGGCCTCGGCCTGGTCGTCGCTGATGTGGGCGCCGGAGTAGACGTGGCCGACGCCGCGCCGGGTCGGCAGGCCGATGTCCCAGATCCAGCCGGCGCTTTGCGCGGTGGACGAGGTCTGCGAGGCGATCGGGTGGTTGTCGCTCGGGTAGGGAATCTGCACCGCCAGCGCCGAGTCGTTATACAGCACGTGCTTTTGCGGGATCAGCGGAATGCCGTAGTGCTGGCCCAGCAGCAGCGATTGCATGCCGGTGCAGTCGATGAACAGGTCGCCTTCGAGCGCGCCGTGCTGTTGCGTCTGCAGGGAGGCGATGTCGCCGTTGTCGGCCGGATTGACGGCCGTGACGTTGTCCGGCACGTAGCGCACCCCCAGTTTTTCCAGGCAATGCTTGCGCAGGAAGGTGCCAAACTTGCCGGCGTCCAGGTGGTAGCCGTAGTTGGCGACGGCGGCGAATTCCGGCGTCATCACTTGCTTCGGCGCGCGGCCGTGCACGCACAGGTGCGGCTGGAAGCTGACCAGGTCGGCGAACGGCACGTCCGGATGCTGCGCCTGCCATTGCTCCGGCAGGTTCACTTCGCCGTAGCCTTGCGGCAGCACGAAGGGGTGGAAATAGTAATCGTCCTCGGCGCCGTCGACCCAGCGGTTGAAGCGCGAGCCCTGCTTGAACGAGGCGTCGCATTCGCGGAAGAAATCGGATTCGGACACGCCGATGCGATGCAGCGTGTCGCGCATGCTGGGCCAGGTGCCTTCGCCGACGCCGATCGGCGCGATGTCGGGCGATTCGATCAGGGTGACCTGCACCGGCGAGCCTTGATGCCCGGCCGCGATCAGCCCGGCCGTCAACCAGCCGGCCGAGCCGCCACCCACAATCACGATGCGTCGGATCATGTTTCTAACCTAGAAGAAGTTGCTTGAAGTTTAACCGAAAAAAGCCGCTGACTGGCAGCGGCTTTTTGGATCGCGACAGGTTCGGCTTAGAACTTGTAGCGCGCGCCGATCATGTAGCGCGGACCGGACTGGGTGACGGATTCCAGCTGCTGCTTGGTGCGGCTGTGCACGCGCTGGATTTCGTTGGTCAGGTTGATCGCCTCCAGCTGGAAGCTGAGCTTCTCGTTGAAGTTGTAACCCACGCTGACGTCCACCTGGCCATACGCTTCGACGTATTGCGGATTCGGACCCGCGCCGTCGAAGGTCGACGCCAGGAACTCGCCGCGCCAGTTGTAGGCCAGACGCGCGGTCCATTTCTTGTCTTCGTAGATACCGACCACGTTCGACGAGTTGGACAGGCCGACCAGCGCGAACTGCTCGCCCAGCTTGGCGTTGTCGTACTTCAGGTTCGAGTGCACATACGTGTAGTTGGTCGACACGCCGAAGCCGCTGTTGCCGAACATGTGCTGCAAGTTCACTTCCAGGCCGTTCAGGCTGGCCTTCTTCTGGTTGGAGAAGGAGGTGATGCGGAAGTTGGCGATCGGATCGTTCGGCTGGCCGACGATGGTGCCGGTGGCGTTGCCGTTCGCATCAGGTCCACGCGTCACGCCCGGCGCGGTCGGATGGTTGCGGAAGATGTAGTTGCGGATGCAGGTGGTGTCCGCGCCCGCGCAGCCATTGGCCAAGGCCTCGTTCCACAGCGCGCCGCCGACCGGCGTGTGCAGGTTGAACGGGGTGCCGACGACTTGCGACTGGCCGGCGTAATTCTCCAGGTTCTTCTTGAAGTAGCCCAGCGAGAAGAAGTTCTGCTGACCGTAGTACCACTCGTAGGACAGGTCGAAGTTCTTCGACTTGACCGGTTTCAGCGCCGGATTGCCGGCGTTGCCGGTGCCGCCGTCGGTACGCACCAGCGAGTTCAGCGTGGTGCCGCCCTGGATCTGGTCGTAGCGCGGACGGCCGATGGTTTCGCCGTAGCTGAAGCGTGCCTTCTGCGACGAGGTCAGCTCGATGTCGGAGTCGAAGCTCGGCAGGAAGTGGTGGTATTTGCCGGTCAGCGTGGTGAAGGTCGGATCGCCGAAGGTGATCGGCAATTCGTTCTGCGACACCCAGCGGATGTCCACCGCCGCCGGCACCAGCGCGGTCGAGACCACGTCGGTGGTTTCGTAGCGGCCGCCGATCGAGGTGCGGATCGGGAACCTGGTGTCCCAGTCGGTGTTGAACTGAATGTAGCCGGCCTTGGTTTTTTCCTCGGTGCGGGAGTCGTTGTCGAAGGTGTTCTTCGGCAGGTACAGGTTCGGCAGGCCCGAGGCGGCGGCCGCCAGCTTGCGCACCTGGTCGAAGTTGAAGGTGTAGAACTGGTTGAACAGCGCCGGGTTGTTGTGGCCGCTGATCTGGTCGAAGTACTGGCTGACCGATTCCTTGTGGAACACGTTGCTCGGATAATCGGACGCCTTGGTGGCGCCGCCCCAGGTGTCGCGCTGGTTGTTGGAGAACGCGGAGCGGTTGTCGACCTTGGTGTCGCCGAGGCCGAATTTCAGCTCGGACGCTTCCAGCACTTTCCACGCGCCCTTGACCTGGGTCTGCTCGACCTCGCCGCGCATGTAGGAGTTGGTGAAGTTCGAACCGGTGACCTGCTGGCCGGCCTTGACGAAGTCGGCGCCGGAAATGCTCAGCACCGGGAAGTCCTTGCTGAAGTCGGCGCTGGTGTCGCCGCGGCTGAAGCTGGAGGTGCCCAGCACGTTGCTCGAACCGAACGGGCTGTCGGCGCCGGAGGTGGCGGTCGAACGGTGGGTGTCGAGCTCGAAGCGCAGGTCTTTGGTCGGTTTCCAGATGGCGTTGAAGCCCACCGATTTGTTTTGCGTCTTGGTGGCGAAGTCGGCCGCGCCCATCGCGATGTCGCTGTTGCCGGCGGGGATTTGCTCGGTGTACACCAGCGGGCTGGAGACCGGACCCTTGGTCCACGAGCTGGTCGACGGGCCGAAGTTGAACCAGGCCGACAGGTCGTTGCGCTTGGTCTGGATCTTGTTTTCGGAGTAGGTGTAGTCCAGCGTGGTGACCAGCGTGTCGACCGGCTTGTATTGCAGCGTCAGCTGGGCGTTGGTGCGCTGGCGTTTGACGCCGTTGAAGTTGTAGTTCAGGTTTTGCGGCACCGAGTACAGGTCGGTCGGACCCGGACGGTTGGTGATGCCGGTGTTGCCTTGTGGGATGGTGCCCCAGTTGTTTTCATCGCCACGGAACGGACCTTTCCAGCCGTTGGAGACGGCGGCGGTGTTGTAGCCCAGGTTGCGTTCCTGGTAGCTGCCGGAGACGGCGACGCCGAACTTGTTGTTGTCGAAGGTGTTCGAGTAGATGCCCGACAGTTCCGGCGTCAACGAGTTGCTGGCCTTGATGTCGCCCGGCAGGTTGTCGTTGGAGCTGTCGTACACGCCCTTGACGCCGACGCTCGAATGCAGGCCCGGACGGTCGAACGGACGCGCGGTCATGACGTTGATGGTGGCGCCGATGCCGCCGGTCGGCGATTCGGCGCGGCTGGTTTTATACACCTGCAGCTGCGAGATCGCTTCCGACGCCAGGTTGGCGAAGTCGAAGGCGCGGCCGTTCAGGTCGCCCAGATTGGAGGTCGGCATCTGGCGGCCGTTCAACAGCACCAGATTGAAGTCGGGGCCGACGCCGCGCACGGTGATCTTCGAGCCTTCGCCGATCGAACGGTCGATCGACACGCCGGAGATGCGTTGCAGCGATTCGGCCAGGTTGGTGTCGGGGAATTTACCGATGTCCTCGGCCACGATCCCGTCGACGATACCGTCGGAATTGCGCTTCAGGTTCATCGACGAGAACAGCGACGCGCGCAGGCCGGTGACGACCACGCTCTGGACAGGGACGTCCTCGCCGGCCTTGGCCACCGGCGCTTCCTGGGCGAACACCGGTGCGGCGGCCGCCGCGCAGGCGCTGGCCACAGCCAGGGTCATTAATTTTTGTCGTGCCTTCGGATAATACATGTTGTCTCCTATGTTTTTATAATCAGCTTTAAAAACAGCTCTCTGCCACTGCCCGCCCTGTCTCGCCTGCGCTGTCTGCCTGGAAAGACACTTGGAAAGGTTTCCATTCAATGTGGCAAATATAGCACCGATCGAATTTCAAAGTCAATTTGCAATGCCGCAAAAACGTGCACAGGTTTTCGTTGACATAGGGGAGAAGCCCGGGCACCATGATCTGGTAACGTTTCCAAAAAGAGACACTGCTCATGAAAGTAGCGAGTTATTTGACGATGGCGGCGGCCTTGTTGTCGCTCCAGCAATCCGCGTCGGCGGCGGCCGGCGCTGAGGCCTTCCGTTGGCCCAACGGCGCCCGGGCGGCGGTCAGCCTGGCCTACGACGACGCGCTCGATTCCCAGCTCGACCACGCCATTCCGGCGCTGGACAAATACCAGCTCAAGGGCAGTTTTTATCTGCAACTGTCGAATCCGGCCGTGGACCGGCGCATGACGGCGTGGCGCGCGGCGGCCCGCAACGGCCACGAGCTGGGCAACCACAGCCTGTTCCACCAGTGCTCGCTGAAGGCGCCCGGCCATGAATGGGTGCAGCCGCAGCGCGACCTCGACACCACCAGCGTGGCGCAGATGCGCGACCAGGTGGCGGTCGCCAACACCATGTTGTACGCCATCGACGGCAAGCGCGAGCGCACGTATACCGTGCCGTGCGGCGATGTGATGGCGGGCGGCGTGGCCGGCGGCGCCAGCTACCTGGCGGCGATCGCGCCGGACTTCGTCGCCATCAAGGCCGGCGGCGGCGACGCGGTGACGGCCTCGATGGCGGCGCTCGATCCGTACGCGGTGACGGTGCTGGCGCCGGTCGGGCTCAGCGGCAAGGAACTGATCGCGCTGGTGGAGCAGGGCGCGGCCAAGGGCACGATGGTCAACTTCACTTTCCACGGCGTCGGCGGCGACTACCTGACGACCAGCGCGCAAGCGCACGAGGAACTGTTAAAGTATCTGGCGGAACATCGCACAACCTACTGGACGGATACTTTCTTGAACATCATGACCTATGTGAAAAAGCAAAAACGTGGCGACCATTAAAGACGTGGCCCGCCTCGCGGGCGTCGGACTGGGCACGGCCTCGCGCGTGGTCAGCGGCAAGGGATCGGTGTCGGCGGCCACGCTGGCCAAGGTGCGCGCGGCCATCGACGAGCTGGGCTTCCGGCCCTCGCACGCGGCGCGCTCGCTGCTGTCGGGATCGAGCCGGATGATCGGCGTCTATATCCCGGTGCTGAGCGGCACCTTCTACACGCCCATCCTGCAGATCATCGACACCGAGCTGCGCGCGGCCGGCCTGCACATGGTGGTGGCCTTCGGCGCCGGCCTGGGCGGCGCGCGCCAGCAGGCGATCGAAGGCACCGAGTTCCTGATCGAGCGCGGCTGCGACGGCCTGATCCTGATGACCAACGTGCTGCTGGAGGAGGACATCGCCGCGCTGGGGCCGGCGCCGACGCCGATGGTGGTGCTCAACCACGGCTTCGACAGCATCGCCGCGCATTGCTTCACGGTCGACCACACGCTGGGCGGCAAGATGGCGGCGCGCGCCTTGCTCGACCACGGCCACCGCGACATCGCCGTCGTGGCGGGCCCGGCCAGTCTGCCCGACAACGTGGTGCGGATCGCCAGCTTCATGCGCGAGCTGAAGGAGGCCGGCATCGACACGGACAACATGTGGATGGTGGAAAAGGACTTCTCGCCGGCCGGCGGCTGGTCGGCGGCCAAGGAGTTGATGGAGTCGGGCCACCGCGCCAGCGCGATGTTCTGCGCCAATGACGAGATGGCGGTCGGGGCGCTGTCGTATTTCCAGGAGGCGGGGATCCGCGTGCCGCACGAGCTGTCGGTGATCGGCTATGACGATACGCCCAGCGCCGAGTTCTCCGCGCCGCGCCTGACCACGGTGCACATGCCATGGCGCGAGATGACGCAGAACGGCGTCAGCGATTTGCTGAACCGCTGCTACGACCTGCAGCGGCCGGTGACGCGCAACTACCCGGTCAGCGTCACCTTGCGGGCGTCGCTGGCCAGGGCGGGCGCCTAGGCGCCTATTATGGGCGCCGCGCGGCGGCCAGGTTGGCCAGCAGTTGCGGCCGCCGATGGTGCCCTATTGTGGCGATGATGCCGCTGGGGGTTACGCTACCCACTCGACGCTTTTCGCCCACAGCCGCGCGGCGCTGACGGCGTCCAGCGCGTACAGGCGGACGCCGTCGGCGAACGGATTCGACGTGTCGTTGACCGGCGCGATGGCGCAGTCTTCCAGATAGTGCCCGCCGATCTCATCTTTGTTCGCCACCACCGCAGCCCAGACCGAGGTCGCGGCCGCCTGCGGGATGGATTTCAGCTCGCCCGGCGGCAGGCCTGCCTCGGCGCGCGCCTTGCCGACGGTTTCGAACAGGCCTTGCAATTCCTGCGGCGAGAAGTTGCGCGGCAAATCGGTGAGGCTGTTCCCCGGCATCACCGCCACGGCGCGGATGCCGCGCGCGCGATGGCGGCGGTCGAACTCCGCCGCGAACAGCGTGCCGGCGGTCTTCGAGCGGCCGTAGGCGACGAAGGGAGCGTATTCCTGGTGTTCGAAATTCGGATCGTCCAGATCGACATCGGCGACGCGATGCGCCTGCGACGACAGCACCACCAGCCGTCCGCCATCGGCCAGCAGCGGTTCGATGCGGTTGACCAGGGCGAAGTGGCCGAGGTAGTTGGTGGCGAACTGGGTTTCGAAGCCGTCGACCGTCAGGCCGAACGGCGTCGCCATGACGCCGGCGTTGGCGATGATGGCGTCGAAGCGGCGGCCATCGGCCAGCAAGCGCTCGGCGGCGGCGCGCACGCTTTGCAACGAGGCCAGGTCGAGCGCGATCAGGCTCAGGCTGCCGCCGGCCTGCGACGCGGCGTCGCGCACCGGCGCCGTGGCCGCCTCGGCTTTCGCCGGATCGCGCACCGCGCCGACCACGTCGGCACCGCGCGCCGCCAGTGCGCGCGCGGTTTCCAGGCCGATGCCGGACGCGGCGCCGGTGACCAGGAAGCGCTTGCCTTTGAGATCGACGCCGGCAAGCACCTCGTCGGCGGTGGATTTTGCGTTGAATTCAGCTGTCATATTGTTCTCCTTAGATGCCGAGGCCGCCGGCCACGTCGATGACGCCGCCGGTGATGTAGCCGCCGTTCGGGCCGGCCAGGAAGCAGACCAGCGCCGACACTTCCTCCAGCGTGGCGATGCGGCGGATCGGGTGCAGGTCCATCAGCGCGTCGGGCACGCCGTCGCCAAGCACGTCGGCCGCCATGTCGGTCGGCATCACGCCGGGCTGGACCACGTTGACCGTGATGTCGCGGCCGCCGAGGTCGCGCGCCACGCCCTTGGCGTAGCCGGCGATGGCGGCCTTGGTGCCGGCGTAATCGGCGGCGCCGGCGAACGGCACCCGGCCGCCCAGCAGCGAACCGATGAAGATAATGCGTCCCCCGTTCGACAGCAGCGGCGCGGCGGCGCGCGTGGTCGCCACCGCTCCCATGACGTTGACCTGCCATTGGCGGTCGAGGTTCAGCGTATCCAGATCGGGCGCGTCGACGGTCTTGCCCTGCACCGCGATCGCGGCGTTGTTGACCAGGATGTCGAGCTTGCCGAAATGCGCCACCACCTGGTCGATCAGCGGCTTGGCGGCGGCCGTGTCGGCCTGGTCGCTCTGGATCGCGATCGCGCGCACGCCCTTGGCTTGCAGTTTCTCGACCACGGCTTGCGCCTTCTCGGCCGAGGACACGTAGCTGATCGCCACGTCCGCGCCCTGGTCGGCCAGCGCCTCCGCCGTGGCGGCGCCGAGTCCGCGCGAACCGCCGGTGACGAGGGCGACTTTTCCGTTCAATGTCTTCATCTCTATCCTTTCGATTTTTCAGTAACGATCGTTATCGTAACGCTTAGTATATAATTTAGGAATAGGCTGTCAAGCATTTTCGTAACGGTCGTTATTAAAAAATGAGGTGAGCTGATGGGACGCCATCGCGAATATGATGAGGAAAAAGTGCTCGACGCCGCGCTGTGCGTGTTCTGGCGCAAGGGCTACGAGGGTGCGTCGTATTCCGACCTGACCGCCGCCGCCGGCGTGGAGCGGCCGGCGCTGTATTCGGCGTTCGGCGACAAGAAGGCGTTGTTCCGGCGTGTGCTGAATCGCTATCAGGAACGCTTCATGAACCACATCCCGGAAGCGCTGGCGCTGCCGACGGCGCGGGAGGTGGCGCGGCACATGCTGTACAGCTCGGTCGAGCTGAACACGCGCTTTCCCGACCATGCGGGATGTCTGGGGATAAACGGGGCGATGGCGGGCGCCGATGAATCGGAATCGGTGCGCCAAGCCCTGATCGATTTTCGCGCCGGCGGCGAGACGCAGCTGCGCGAGCGTTTCGAACGGGCGCAGGCCGAAGGCGACCTGCCGCAGACCGCCAAGCCGGCCGCGCTGGCGGCCTTCATGATGGCGGTGCTGCACGGCATGGCGGTGCAGGCCAAGGCCGGCTTCAGCCGCGAGATGCTGGAAGCCGTGGCCGAGCAGGCGCTGGCCGCCTGGCCGAGTTAGCGTTGCTTAGCGGACGTCGAGCAGCTCGACGTCGAAGATCAGGGTGGCGTTCGGCGGAATCGGACCCGCGCCGCCTTCACCGTAGCCCATGCTGGCGGGAACGATCAGCGTGCGCTTGCCGCCGACTTTCATGCCCTGCACGCCATCGTCCCAACCCTTGATGACCTGGCCGGCGCCCAGCGAGAAGCTGAACGGCTCGCGGCCGACCGAGGAGTCGAACTGGGCGCCGTGCTGCTGTTCGGCTTTCGGCTCGTACAGCCAGCCGGTGTAGTTGACGACGGCGGTGGTGCCGGCGACCGCTTCCTTGCCGGTGCCGGCCTGGGTATCGATCTTTTGCAGCGGCGCCGCTGCTGCGGCGGTGGCGGTGGCGGTTTCGGAAGCGGCCGGCGTCTTGGCGCGGTCGCAGCCGGCCAACGCCAGCGTGAGGGTCAGGCCGAGGGCGCAGGAGGACAGCAATTGTTTCATGGGTTCTTTCGAGGTGGTTGCGTAGGCAAATGATATGCTATCGCCTTTCCGTGGGGAGTGGTAATTATGGTCTCATTACAAGAACAGTTGTTGAAAGCCGGCTTGATCGAAAAGAACAAGGCCAAGGTCGCCAACCAGCAGAAGAGCAAGCAGCAAAAAGAGGAACGCCGCAGCGGCACGCAGAGCGTCGACGAAGCGCGCCTGGCCGCGCAGGAAATCCAGCGCAAGAACGCCGAACGCGCGCGCGAACTGAACGCGCAGCGCGACGCCGCCGCCCAGCAGAAAGCCATCATGGCGCAGATCGCGCAGATGGTGCAGCAGAACCGCCAGAGCAAGGGCAATCATGGCGAGATCGCCTACAACTTCACCTTCGGCACCAAGATCGAGCGCATCTACGTGACGCCGGCGGTGCGCGAGCATCTGGTGGCTGGCCGCCTGGTGATCGTCGGCCTGAACGGCGCCTACGAGCTGGTGCCGCGCGTCATCGCAGACAAGATCGCCGAGCGCGACGCCTCGCTGGTGGTGCGGGTCAACAAGTCCACCACCGAGGTGGAAGAGGACGATCCATACGCCGCCTTCCAGATCCCCGATGATTTGATGTGGTAAAAATTACTCCATCGCTTCCTTGAGCCCCGGCGCGAACTCGGCGCCGTGCTTGACTTGCGCGGTCGACGGTTTCAGTGCTTTGCCGATCGGCTCGCTGCGGCCGTCCAGGCACTTGGCCAGGAAGTTCTCGGTCACGGCGTTGAAGGCGATGTTGTTGACCGGCCGCGCGAAGCCATGGCCTTCGTCCGGGAACACCACGTAAGTCACCGGGATGTTCTTGGCCGCCATCGCCGCGACGATCTGGTCCGATTCGGCGACGTTGACGCGCGGGTCGTTGGCGCCCTGGCCGATCAGCAGCGGCCGCTGGATGTTGGCGGCGAAGTTCAACGGCGAACGTTCCTTCAGCAAGGCCTTGCCGTCGTCGGTGGTCGGATCGCCCATGCGTTTGTAGAACTGCTGCTTGCCCGCTTCCCAGTACGGCGGGATCGTTTGCAGCAAGGTGAACAAGTTGGACGGGCCGACGATGTCGACTCCGCAGGCGAAAGTGGTCGGGGTGAACGCCAGCCCGGCCAGCGTGGCGTAGCCGCCGTAGGAGCCGCCCATGATGGCGACCTTGTCGGCGGTGGTGACGCCGCTCTTGATCGCCCATTGCACCGCGTCGATCAGGTCGTCATGCATCTTGCGGCCCCATTGCAGGTCGCCGGCCGAGATGAAGTTCTTGCCGAAGCCGGTCGAGCCGCGATAGTTCACCGACAGCACCGCGTAGCCGCGATTGGCCAGCCACTGGTGGTAGCCGTTGTAGCCGTAGCCGTCGCGCGCCCACGGGCCGCCGTGCACCAGCAGCACCAGCGGCGCCGGCTTGCTGGCCTTGCCCGAACCGTCGGCGTCGGCCGCCTTCGGCAAGGTCAGGTACGACACCAGCGTCAAGCCGTCGCGCGCCTTGATTTCCTGCGGATACATCTGCGCCAGCGGCGCGCCTTCCAGTTCCGGACGGGTCACGTACAGCTGCGTCAGGCGTCTGGTCTTGCGCTCGTACAACCAGGTCGCCGGCGGCGCGGTGACCGGGTCGACCGCGACCAGCCATTTGTCGTCGGCGTCGGTGCGCGAGGCGATGCTGAACTGGCCTTTGATGTTTTTCTTCAGGAACTCCAGATCGCCTTTCAGCGCGGGCGACAGCGCCACGTACTCCTGCTTCAGGTAGCTGACGTTGTAGGCCTGCACCACGCCGGTCTGGGTGTCGTACAGCGCGTCGGCGATGTCGGCGCGCTCGTCCTGCGCCACCACCGTCATCTTGCCGCTGGCGACGTCCTGCGCCAGCAGCGCCGAGGTGTTGCGGCCGCGCGAGTCGGTCCAGTACAGCGTCTTGCCGTCGGCGGTGAAGGTCAGCGGCGCGGTGGTTTGCGAATCGTCGAGGCCGACTTCGGCCAGCGGCTTCTCGTCGACCTTGCCGTCCTTCAGCAGATAGTAGCTGCTGCCGCCGTCCGGACGCGACTTGGCCGTGCCGCGCAGCGTCAGCATCTCGTCCGCCAGGAAGCCGGCATAGCCGTCGTTCTTGAACAGCAGCGTCAGCTTGCCGGTGGCCAGTTCCAGGCTGTAGACGTCGTGCCAGCGCGGATCGCGGTTGTTGAGGCCGACCAGGATGCGGTCCTTGATCCTGGTGCTGGTCGCGACCACCCGCACCCGGGTCTTCTCGAACGGCGTGAAGTTGGTCTGCTTGCCGCTGACCACGTCGACGCCGTACAGCAGGAAGTTCTCATCGCCGCCCTTGTCCTGCACGTACATCAGCTGCTTCGAATCCGGCGACCAGAAGGCGCTGCGGATCGGGCGGGTTTTTTCCTCGGTCAGCGGACGCGCCTTGGCCGGATCGGCGGCCGGCGCCACCCAGACGTTGAGCACGCCATCGCGCGGCGCGACCCACGACAGCCACTTGCCGTCGGGGCTGATGCGGCCGCCGGTCTTGCTGGGATTGCCGAAGATCTTGGTGCGCTCGATCAGCGGTACGTCGGATGTCTGGGATTGGGCATGGGCCGGCAGCGCGGCGGCGAACAGGACAACGGGCAATGCGTAGCGGATCATATGGACCTCATCGTTGTGGAGGAAATGAAAAGATTGCGTAGCGATGATAGAGCATCGCCGAGTTGCCATGTTGATCACGCGACAGGCTGCAGATTCCGGGGTATGGGCGGCGTCGGCAAAGGATGAAAATTCCCTGTACGCTATGCGCATTATTTTCAGGAGAAACCGATGAGCAAGCTGACCGACTTCCAGATCAACGACAAATGGCCCGCCGAACATCCCGAGCGGCTGCAGCTGTATTCGATGCCGACGCCGAACGGCGTCAAGGTCTCGATCATGCTGGAGGAAACCGGCCTGGCCTACGAGCCGCACCGCATCCCGCTGGACCAGGACGGCGTGCAGTCGTCGCAGTTCCTGTCGCTCAATCCCAACAACAAGATCCCGGCCATCATCGATCCGGACGGCCCGGACGGCAAGCCGCTGGCGCTGTTCGAATCCGGCGCGATCCTGCTGTACCTGGCGGAAAAGACCGGCCAGTTCCTGCCCGCCGACGCGGCCGGGCGCTACGAAACCATCCAGTGGCTGATGTTCCAGATGGGCGGCGTGGGGCCGATGTTCGGCCAGGTCGGCTTCTTCCACCGCTTCGCCGGCAAGGAGTACGAGGACAAGCGTCCGCTGCAGCGCTACGCGGCCGAGGCCAGACGCCTGCTCAACGTGCTGGAGCAGCGCCTGACCGGCCGTGACTGGATCATGGGCGAGCAGTACACCATCGCCGATATCGCCACCTTCCCGTGGGTGCGCAACCTGGTCGGCTTCTACGACGCCGGCGAGCTGGTCGGCTTCAACAACTACCCGAACGTGGCGCGCGTGCTGGCCGCCTTCGTCGCGCGTCCGGCGGTGGCCAAGGGGCTGACCATTCCGTAAGCGGCGGCTACAGCGCCTTGCTGCACAGGCGGAAATCCGGATCCTCGTCGTACGGACGGATCTTGAAGCCGAGGCTGGTCATCAGCTTCAGCATGCCGGTGTTCTTGCTCAGCACCAAGCCGTCGATTTCGCTCAGGCCCTTGTCGCGCGCCACGTCCATGATGCCCAGCATCAGGCGCGTGCCCAGGCCCTGGCCGCTGAAGCGGTCGTCCACCAGCAGCGAGAATTCGCAGCTGCTGCGGTCCGGATTGGCGATGTAGCGCGAGACGCCGATGATGCGCTCGGTCTCGATGAAGTCGCCGGTGACGCCGGGCTCGCGTTCGGTGCGCACCGCCACCAGCGCCATTTCGCGGTCGTAGTCGATCAGCGTGTAGCGCGCCAGCATCTGCACCGACAGCTCGCGCAGCGACGAGGCGAAACGGTAGTAGCGCGACTTCTCCGACAGCCCGCGCACCAGCTCCTGCAGCATCGAGGCGTCGTCCGGTTGCACCGGGCGCAGCGTGTAATGGGCGCCGCCGCGCATCGGCCATTCCTGCGTGTAGTTCGATGGGTAGGGCAGGATCGCCATGTGGTCGTAGTGGTGCGCCGACGGCGGCGCGGCGTCGATGACGATGCGGGCGTCCACCACCAGCGCGCCGTGCTCGTCGACGATCAGCGGGTTGATGTCCATCTCGCGCAGCTGCGGCAGCTCGCACACCATCTCCGACACCCGCAACAACATCTGCTCGACCGCCTCGCGCTGCGCCGGCGGCGCGCCGCGCCATTCGCCCAGCGTGTTGGCCGAGCGCACCCGGCCGATCAGGCGCTGCGCCAGGAACAGGTTCAGCGGCGGCAGTTCGACCGCGCGGTCGTTGATCAGTTCGATCATGGTGCCGCCGGCGCCGAAGCTGATCGCCGGCCCGAACAGGCGGTCGGTGACGACGCCGATGTACAGCTCGCGGCCGAAGCGCTTGCCGGCCATCTTCTGAACCGTCACGCCGTTGATCTGCGCCTCGGGCAGCAGCCGGCGCACGGTGGCCATCATGTCGTTGTAGCCGTCGCGCACGGCGGCGGCGCTGGCCAGGTTCAGCGTCACGCCCTGCACCTCGGACTTGTGGCTGATGTCGGGCGAATCGATCTTCAGCGCCACCGGATAGCCGAGCTGGCTGGCGATCATCATCGCCTCGCTGGCGTTGCGCGCCAGGATGGTCTGGGTGATCGGAATGTGGAAGGCCGCCAGCAGCGCTTTCGACTCCATCTCGGTCAGCACCTTGCGGCGCTCGGCCAGCACGCCTTCGATCAGCAGGCGCGCGCCGTCCAGGTCGGGCTCGGCCAGCTGCGACAGCGGCGGCGGGGTCTGGTGCAGCAGCTGCTGGTTCTGGTAGAACGAGGCGATGCTGCTGAAGCCGTCGACCGCCGCCTCCGGCGTGCGGAAGGTGGCCAGGCCGGCGGTGTTGATGATCTGGCGCGCTTCGGCGACCTTCTTGTCGCCCATCCAGCAGGTCAGCAGCGGCTTGCCGAGGCCGGCGTTGAGGGCGCTGACGGCGCGCGCCACCGCCGCCGGATCGCCGCCCAGCTTGGGCGAGTAGATCACCAGGATGCCGTCCACCTGGCCGTCGCGGGCGCAGGCCTGGACCGCCGCGACGAAGGCGTCGGCGTCGGCCTCCTCGGACAGGTCGAGCAGGTTGGTCAGCGTGGCGTGCGGCGGCAGTTGCGGCGCCAGCGCCTGCACGCTGGCGTCCGAGAGGCGCGCCAGTTGCAGGCCGAGTTCGTCGATCCAGTCGGCCGCCAGCACGCCGGGGCCGCCGCCGTTGGTGACCACCGCCAGCCGTGGTCCGACCGGGCGGTAGCGCGAAGCCAGGCATTTGGCGGCCGAGAACAGCTGTACGAACGATTTGACGCGGACCGCGCCGGTGCGGCGCAGCGCGGCGTCGAACACCTCGTCGCTGGCGACGATGGTGCCGGAGTGGGTCAGCGCCGCCTGCGACGCGGCCGCGGCGTTGCCGGCCTTGAGCACCACCACCGGCTTGGTGTTGGCGGCGCCGCGCAGCGCCGACAGGAAGCGGCGCGCGTCGGTCAGGCCTTCCATGCAGATGACGATGCTTTGCGTGGCCGGATCGGTGGCGAGGAAGTCCAGCGTCTGCGCCAGGTCGACGGCGGTGTTGGCGCCCAGCGAGACCACGGTCGAGAAGCCGACCGCGTTCTGGCTGCCCCAGTCGAGGATGGCCGAGGTCAGCGCGCCCGATTGCGAGATCAGCGCCAGGCTGCCCGGCTGCGCCAGCTCGCCCGCGACGCTGGCGTTGATGTTCAGGCGCGGCCGCTGGTAGCCGAGGCAGTTCGGCCCGAGCAGGTGGATGTCGTGCTTGCGGGCGATGTCGTGCAGCTCGCGCGCCAGCGCACCCTCGACGCCGGTCGACAGGATCAGCGCGGCGCGGCACTGGATGCGGCCGGCCACCTCCAGCGCGAACGCCAGCTCGTCGTTGGGCAGCGCGATCACGGCCAGGTCGGCGCGGGTCTGGGCCAGGTCGGCCAGGGTGCCGCTCATGCCGACGTCGAGGAAGGTCACGGGACCGGCGAAGCCGCCTTGCTCCAGCTGGGCGCGGATGCCGCGGCCGAAGCTGGTCTGGGTCTCGGGCTGGTCGGCCTTGCCGGCGAAGACGACGATGGACTGGGGGGCGAAGAGCGGGGTCAGGTAATGGGTTTCCATGCCGAGATGATAACCGCAACCGCCCTCGCGGCGGCAAACCGCGCGGCTCCGGCGCCGTTGACGTGCATGCTACTATCGACGGATGTCCGAACGCAGACGATTAATCTTGGGTGGGTTGCTGGCGCTGGCGTGTCCGCGGGCGGGCGCCGCCACGCCGGTGCGCTATCCGCAATCGGAATCGCAAGGACAGGGGAATCGGCCGGAACACTATCCGGTGCGGCTGCTGCAGCTGGCGCTGGAACGCGCCGGCCAGGATTACGCGCTGCAGGCGACGTCGGTGATGATGCGGCAGAACCGCAGCCTGGCGGAACTGAGCAACGGCCGGGTGATCGACGTGATGTGGACCATGACCTCGCAGCAGCGCGAGCGCGATCTGCTGCCGATCCGGATTCCGCTGGACATGGGCTTGATCGGCTGGCGGCTGCTGCTGATCCGCAAACGCGACATGGCGCGCTTCGCCGCGATCCGCAGGGTGGCCGAGCTGCGGGCGCTGGACGCGCTGCAGGGCCACGACTGGCCCGACACCGACATCTTGCGTGGCAACGGTTTCAAGGTGCAGACGGCGTCCGACTACGCCGGCATGTTCAAGATGCTGGAGTCGGGGCGGGTCGATTATTTTCCGCGCGCCGTGTTTGAAATCTGGAACGAGGCGCAAGCCTTCGCGGCGCAGGGGCTGGTGGTCGCGCCGGGGCTGGCCTTGCATTACCCGGCCGCGTTCTACTACTTCGTCAACCGGGCGAACACCAAGCTGGCGGCGGCGATCCAGGAAGGGCTGGAAAGCATGCTGGCGGACGGCAGCTATGAGCGGCTGTTCCAGGACTACTTCGGCGAGATGGTGGCGCGTTCGGAGCTGGGCGCGCGGCGCGTGTTCGAGTTGCGCAATCTGCTGCTGTCGCCGGCCACGCCGCTGGCGCGCCGGCAACTGTGGTACCGGCCGGCGCGGCCGTGATGCTACTGCTGGATCAGCGCAGCTTTTTCAGCATGGCGAGCGCGACCGCCTTGGCCGACTGCGGATTCTGGCCGGAGATCAGCTCGCGGTCTTCCACCACGTTTTCGCTCCATGGCTTGGCTTCGACGAAATCGGCGCCGGCGGCGACCAGGCCGTCCTGCGGGAACAGCTTCATGTGGCCGCCGTTGAGAAGCCTTTGGCCTGTTCTTCCTCTTCGTTGGTGAAGGCCGTCATCTTGTAACCGGCGTAAATCCATTGCGACGCTTGCGGGCGCTGGCCGGCTTCCAGCTTGCCCACATAGCCGCGCGCATCCGGGATGGCGGACAGCAGGGCGATGGTGCCGTGGCAGGTCAGGCCGGTGATCTTGTGGTTGTTGTGGAAGTTGGTCAGCAGTTCGCCCAGGCTTTTATCCTTCAGCAAATCCTGCATCGGGATATGGCCGCCGGGCACGAACACCGCGTCGAACTTGTCGTAGCCGATTTTCTTCACCTGCGCCAGGCTGATCGCCGGCGACGCGGTCTTGTTGGTGAGCTTGAGCGTGGCCAGCAGCGCCTTGCTTTCCTGGCGCGCCTTGTCGTTGCCGCCCCAGAAATTAACGTCGTCCGATTTCTGATCGGCCGACGGCGCCTTGCCGCTCGGCGTGGCGAACACCACGGTGTGGCCGGCGGCGATGAAGGCCTGGACCGGCTCCATCAACTCGTTGAGGAAAAAGCCGGTCTGCATGACCTTGCCGTCCTTGAGATCCAGCTTGTCCTGGTCGGACACGACCACCAGCACGGTGCCAGCGGAGGCGACATTGGCGGCGGCGGCCAGCAGGCCGGCGATAATGGTTTTTTTCATTTACAACTCCCGATGAAGCGGGCGGCTTGCCCACGGATAACGGCAGCGTATTGCACCTGTCGGGAGCTGTAAATGTGCTGAATTTTACTTTACTTGTTACATGAGGTAATTTTGAGAGGTGACGCTGCTGCCAGACACGGTGTACTTGCGGTTGTTGACATGCTTTTGACGGCGTCGCATGATGGCATGAAAATGTGGAGGCGATATGCTGAAAGAAGTAGGCGCCAGCGGCCAAATATCGCTGGGAAAGAAATACGCCGGTAAGTTGTTTGACGTAATCCTTCATCCGAATGACAGATTCGAGTTAATACCGGTGGCAACCGCGTCACCGCAGGCACCACAGATTTGTCAGGTACCCGATGGATGGGTGCCGCCAGGTGGTTACGATGGTTGTACGCAGTGGTCGCTGGACAATCGCGTGGCGCTGGAGGATTACGCGCGCCAAATCGAGGAAGAGGGAACCGCCGCTGAGCAGCTACAACGGTTTCTCGCGGAACATCCGGAAATGCTGGCTGATGACCATGGCGAGATTTGATGTATTCGTTAATCCCAACCCCGCCGCCCGTCATCTGCTCTATGTGGATGTGCAGAGCGACTTCGTTCGTGTCAGCACCCGGTGGTGTATCCCGCTTGCCGCCCATGTGCCGCCAAAAGCAATCGTGCAAGGTGCACAAGCCCTGATCGAGGTCGAGCAGCAACAGTACGTTCTGGACACGCCCAACCTTCTGGCCGTGCCAGCGCGGCTGTTGCGTCACCCGGTCACCCGGTTGTCCTCGAACGATCAGCTGGTTGCAGAGACCTGTATTGAGTTCATGCTGCGTGGATACTGAAGGTTCCAGGGACCAGGCAAAGTTGAGCCACGACGCAAGGACTTTCGCACCAAGCGCCGTGGGGAAACGCGGTCAGCCTTTCTTCTGCGTTGCGATCCAGCGATTGACCGCCGCGTCGAGCACGTCGAGCGGCACCGCGCCGTGCGACAGCACCTCGTTGTGGAAGGCGCGCAAATCGAAGTCCTTGCCCAGCGACTTCTCGGCGCGGGCGCGCAGTTCGCGCAGCTTCAGCTCGCCGATCTTGTAGCTCAGGGCCTGGCCCGGCACCGCGATGTAGCGCTCCACCTCCTGCACCGCCGTCACCTCATCCTGCGGCACATTGTCCTTGAAGTAAGCGATCGCCTTCTCACGCGTCCAGCCCTTGGCATGGATGCCGGTATCGACCACCAGCCGCACGCCGCGCCAGACTTCGGCGGTCAGGCGGCCGACCCACTGCCACGGGTCGTCGTACATGCCGATCTCCTGGCCCAGCATTTCGCTGTACAGGCCCCAGCCTTCCGAAAAGGCGGTGCTGTTGCCAAAGCGGCGGAAGGCCGGCAGGCCGGCGGTCTCCTGCGCCAGGCTGCGTTCGAAGTGATGGCCCGGAATCGCCTCGTGCAGGAAGAAGGCGTTGGTGGTGAAGCGGGTGCGCGTCTCCGGTTTGTAGGCGTTGTAGTAGAACACGCCCGGACGTTTGCCGTCGACCGAACCGCGCTGATAGGAGGCCGGCGCGGCGCTCACCTCGCGGAAGGTCTCGACCGGACGGATCTCGAACGGCGCCTGCGGCACGCGCGCGAACAGCTGGCCGACCTTGGCCTCGACGCGCGGACGCAGCGCCTCGTAGGCCGCCTGGATTTCGTCGCGCGACTTGAAGCGCAACTCGGGCGCGGTGTTGAGATAGTCGAAGAACTGCTTCAGCGTGCCCTGGAAGCCGACCCGCACCTTGGCCTCCTCGAACTGCGCGCGGATGCGCGCCACTTCGCGCAGGCCGATGTCGTGGATCTCCGCCGGCGTCAGTTCGGTGGTGGTCGAGCGGCGCGCCAGGAAGGCATACCAATCCTGGCCGCCGGGCAGGGCGCCGGTGCCGGCCGTGTCGCGCCCGGCCGGCAGATAGGTGTCGCGCATGAAGGCCAGCAGCTTGCGGTTCGCCGGCGCCAGTTGCTCGCGCACCAGCTTGCCGTAGGCCTCGGTCAGGCGCGCCTTGTCGGCGGCGCTGAAGGCGGCGGGGAAGTTTTTCACCGGGCCCATGTAGGTGCTGGTCGCGAGATCGTCGGAGCCGACATTCTCCAGCTGCGGCAGGACGCGGCGGATCAGCGCCTTCGGCATGACCACGCCCTGCGCGATACCGGTCCGCATGTCGGCCATCATGCCGTCGACCGCAGCCTCGTAGCCGGCGGCGCGCTGCAGCCAGTTGTCGTAATCGCGCACGGTCTGGAACGGCTGCGCCGAAGTGCCGGAGCCGAGCTGGGCCATCGACAGGTGCAGGCCCGAGAACTGGTCCACCGGCACCAGGTCGGACGGGAAGCGCAGGCCGTCGAGCACCTGTTGCAGGCGATAGCGCAGCAGGTCATAGCTGATGCGGTCTTCCGGCGGCAGCGGCGAGGGATCGAATTCGGCGCTGCGCGCCAGGTATTTTTCCGCCAGCGCGCGGCTCTGCGCGCGCTCCTCGGCCGATGCGACGGCGCCGAAGCGGTCGTTGTAGCGCTGGTCGCCGTTGAAGGTGGCGGCGATCGGATTCTCGCGCAGGTAGTCTTCCCAGTAATCGGCATACAACTGGTTCATCTTTTCCGGCGTGGCCGGGACTTTGACTTGGGCGAAGGCGGGCAGGGCCGCGCACAGCAGGGTGCACAGCAGCAGCGGCAGAGAGCGGGACATGTATTCCTTTAGTGGTTGCAAGCAATAAAAGGATAGCATGAGGTGGCACTGCCTCGGGCGCCCGGCCAGCGCAAAGTGCCGCGATGTTACGCAGCTTATTTCTGAGTATGAGCGACGAGGTTCATTCGGCGCGTGCCGCTTCCAGGCCGATGTTTTTTGCGCCGGACTGGAATCGCAGATATTCGCTATCTCCGCCGAAGAAAACATTACCGTCGACATGGTCGCCTATTCCTTTCACGCTGAGCGACGCGGTGAATTGCCAGATAGTCCAAGGATTGGATCCACGCAGCCCTAGGTCGCCTGCTGTCGGCGTCTTGGACTTGGTATACACCGCAAGCCAGATCATGTATTTTTCGAAGCGGGCATCCAGTATGGTGTTAAGAAAGTAGCGGTTGCCACGTATAACCGGCACCTTGCCATATCGCTCGTGCAGCAGTGCCGCCAGTTGCAGCACAGCCGACTGGACATCGGCCTTGCGCATTTTTGCGTAACAGCCGTATTCGCGTTTGTTGAAGGAGGCCGTTGCCTCTTCGAGCACCAATGCAATCGGAAGCGAGGATGCATCCTTGGGAACGATACGTGCGATCAATTCCATTTGCTGTTGCGGAGTCAGGCAATAGTCGAAGATATGCGTGGCGCCTCTGTCCAGCCCCACCCGCTTGACGTCCTGCCAGTGCTTTTTGAATGAGACGTCTTCGCCAGCCCAACTGCTGGAGCGTAAATAAGCGAAGCGAAAATCATCGGTCTTCCTTACCGTACTCCAGTCGATCTCTCCTTCGTGGTAAGTGACGTCGATGCCTCGTATCGGATAATCCTCTTTGGCCGAAAATATCTTAAGGTCGGGACGACCTGGGACACTGCTGCGTGGTCCAGCCGGGATATGGATCGGCGCCACACCGGGCCTCAGGCTCACCGGGGAGAGGAAGAAAAATCCGCCGCGCGCGTGGTCGCTCTGAATCGGTCCGATCCATGTTTTGTCCAGATTTAAATTGTGTTTGCGATTGATGATTTCAAATTCGGTGTCCAGATAGTTATTCAGCGCTCCGAGGCGCACGATGCCGCCCTGCTGCAACAGTTTGCCGTCCGCGTCCATGATGCGCAGGTACTCGCGGTCGGCACTGCCGTTTTTTATGCCATCAATCAGGCTGTCAAAAAAAATACTGCCATTGTTTGGGCCGCCGAGAGCCACCGCCGTATTCCGATCCGAGGAAGCGGTCATCGCATAAGCGCCCGGTTGTTCGGTGGTATTCATACTACCGCCACCGCCCGTAGCTTGCTCGAACACATGACCGCCATAGCAGGCGTTGATGAGCGCCAGTACGTGAAAGTAGTTCTGGGAGATGGTGCCCAGGCGATCCCGCAAGTCGTTCATGCGATAGCTGTTGGACAGGTCGTCCGCGCTCTTCGCGTTCGCGAGTAAAAAGACAGCCTTGCTGGTATTGGTGCTGTCGACTCCGTGACCGGAGTATGCAAAGACAAAACGTGCCTTCCGCTGCATTTCCAGGCCAGATTGGGGGATATACTGGCTCAAAAAATATTCGATATTCTCCTTCGTCGCATCTTGATTTCGAAGAAGGATGACTTCATCAAACTTTTGATCGGATTTGAAAAAGCCCAGCAGCTTGTCGGCATCGATCTTGGCCGGAGCAAGATTTCTTTTTTCTGCGGATAAGTTGTTGTAGGTGTCGATGCCGATGATCAGCGCTATGGATCGGACATCTTGGCCGTTTTTCGCGCCAAGGCGCTCGGTGATTCTTAAATCATGCGCCAAAGGCGGCTTGCTGTAGTGAGCGAAATATTTGCAGCGGGTCGTCGCATCCACTTCCGCGCCGCTGGGACAGGTTGCCGCCGATGCGGAACCGCAAAGCAAACCGATGCACAAGAGCGCGTGCTTGATCATGGCACGAAGCGTTGCACGCCGAGATTTTTGTAGAAGTCCGCCTCGCTCCCCTTAAAAATATTGGCGTCGAATCCGCCTTCGAAACCTGCGGCCATCGTGGCGCCGTCGGTGAATTGCCAGAGGGTCCAGGCCGTGCGTTGCGGCATCTTGATGGCCTCCAGTGCCCGCGACGTACGCGAGTAATCGGCAATCCACAAGGGATACGCGACGAATTCGCTCAATCGATCGGGGCCGACACGCTCGCGCCACCAAGCCAGCGACGTATAAATCATGGGTTTGCGGCCGGTCTGTTTTTCCACCGATTCGAGCCATGCTTTTGCGGCGACGACGATTTGATCCGGCGTCTTATTTGCCCACCGGTCGGGGGCGTTCAGACTTGCTTTGTCCCATTCGAGATCCATTACCGGAGGCATATCTGTAGGCTTAAGGCCGCCGTTCTTGGCCAGGAATGCCACGAAGGTGGACGCCTGGGCCACCGCGTCCCTTTCCGCGCTGAGGAAATGATATGCGCCCCTGTGGACCTGCTGGTCCTGCGGTAGTTTGCCGAGTTGCTGCCAGAAGGTAGCGAATTTTCCATCCATATACCCGGTGCCCTGGGTTGCCTTCAAGTAAGCAAACCCCACTTGTTTTTTCCGCAGCGATGCGAATGGAAAGCTCGATGGCGTGTAATGCGATAGATCGACGCCGAAGATGGAATCGGCACGGTCCTTTTTCTCAACGACATCGTAGAGCGCATCGTTAGGAAAGCGGAACGGGCCGTATAAATTGAAGAACTCTACTCCATCGCTGTGGTTCTGAGTCTCTTCCGCTTTTTTGATGAGGTCGAATAGTGCTTGCCGGGATGGCTCATTTGTTAATGGCTTGAGTGCTTGCGCGGAGATGGAGGCAGCCGCGGAACTCAGAGCAAACGCAATGAACGCTGCGTGATAAGGGCGCATTTTATTATCCTTCAGGCTGTTGCGGAGGCCGGGATGCGACAAGCGAAATTATCATTAAAGCATGTGTATTTGACCACAGCTAGGCCGGTCTGGTAAGGTTTTTTTGCGACCGTTGTATTTTTCTGCGTCAGGAAAAGCTTAGGCGGGGAAGAAACAAAAACGCCCACTGGGATGAGTGGGCGTTGCATGGGGAATGTTCTTGGTGGCCCGGGGCGGAATCGAACCACCGACACAAGGATTTTCAATCCTCTGCTCTACCAACTGAGCTACCAGGCCAAGGGCCGCAATTATAGCAGACGCCCCCCGGGGTTTGGCAAGGGTCTGAATTCACTTTCTTGACACTTGTATTGTCGCAGTATAAATTTGTCGATTCTGCAATTAACTGACTGGATGATATGAAGCGGACGACTTGGATGGTGGCCGGGCTGGTTCTGGCCGGCGCGGCGAACGGCGCGGAGCTGACGCCGGTGCAGAAGCAGATGCGCGAGATCTATCAGGAGATGGTCGAAACCAACACCACCAACTCCACCGGCTCCTGCACCGTGGCCGTGAACAAGGTGGCCAAGCGTCTCAAGGCGGTCGGCTTCAAGGATGGCGACATGCAGATCATCGTGCCGCCCGGCGGCCCCACCAAGGGCAACCTGGTGGCGCGCCTCAAGGGCGACGGCAGCAAGAAGCCGCTGCTGTTGCTGGCCCACGTCGACGTGGTCGAGGCCAAGCGCGAGGACTGGACCCGCGATCCCTTCAAGCTGATCGAGGAAGACGGCATGTTCTACGCGCGCGGCGCGTCGGACGACAAGGCGATGGCCTCGGCCTTCGTCGCCAACATGATCCGCTACAAAAAGGAAAAGCTGGCGCTCAAGCGCGACATCGTCATGGCGCTGACCTGCGACGAGGAACTGGTGCCGTCGCAGTTCGACGGCGTCGATTATCTGCTCAAGCACCATCGGCCGCTGATCGACGCCGAGATCGCGCTCAACGAGGGCGGCGGCGGTCTGCTCGACAAGGAGGGCAAGCCGGTGCGGCACGGCATCCAGGCCGGCGAGAAGGTGTACCAGAGCTTCCAGCTGGAGGTGACCAATCCGGGCGGCCACAGTTCGGCGCCGTACCGCGACAACGCGATCTACCATCTGGCCGACGGCCTGTCGCGGCTGGGACAATTCGCGTTCCCGTTCAAGCTGTCGGAAGTCACGCGCGCCTATTACGAGCGCATGGCGACGGTGGAGAAGGGCCAGGTCGCGGCCGACATGAAGGCGATCCTCGCGGATCCTCCCGACCCGGCGGCGCTGGAGCGGCTGTACGCGGTCAGCCCGGTGCACAACTCGACCGTGCGCACCACCTGCGTGGCCACCAAGGTCGATGCCGGACACGCCGACAACGCCTTGCCGCAGCGGGCCCGCGCCACCGTCAACTGCCGCATCCTGCCGGGCGAACCGATCGAAGAAGTACAGGCGACCCTGCAGCGCGTGGTGGCCGACGATAAAATCAAGATCAGCCGCATCGGCGACGGCGTGATCAGCCCGATGCCGCCGCTGACGCCGACGCTGATGGCGGCGGTGGTGGAGATCAGCAACGACATGTGGCCGGGCGTGCCGGTGATTCCGACCATGTCGACCGGCGGCACCGATGGACGCTTCCTCAACAACGCCGGCATCTGGACCTACGGTATCAGCGGCATGTTCAGCGGCGCGGAAGGCAGCGGCGCGCACGGCTTGAACGAGCACATACGCGTCAAGTCGCTGTACGACGGACAGGATTATCTGTACCGCCTGGCCAAGCGTTTGGCGACGGAATAACCCCCGCTTCGGTGTCAGCCACTTCGGTGTCAGTGCCGACATTCGGACACGAGCCCAGCCGTGGCGACCGCCACGGCTGGGCTCGTGTCCGAATGTCGGCACTGACACCGAAGGGTTATTCCGGCACGATGATGCGCCAGCGCCAGGGCTTCAGCACGGCCTGGCCTTCGTCGCCGGCCAGCTTGTACTTCTGCAGCGTGGCGGTCGGGTTGACGATCACGCGCACATTGTTGGCGCCTTGCTGGCGCTTGAAGGCGAACAGCTGGTCGTTGCCGACGTCGAGCAGTTGCACCGCGCCGCCGGCGGCGCCGTTCCACAGCGCCGGGTTCTGCTTCTTCAGCGCGTTCAGGCCGGCGTAGAAGCCTTCCAGCTCGTAGCTCTTCCAGTCGATCGCGTCCTTTTCAAAGAACTCCAACTTCTTCTCCAGACGCGCTTCCTGGCCGCCGTAGACCAAGGGCATGCCCGGCAGCGTGTAGCTCAGCACCGTCATCGCGCCCCAGGCCGGGCCGTACAACTCCTTGTCCGTGCCCTGCCACGAGTTGATGTCGTGGTTGTTGGTGAACTGTAGGCGATACGCGTCGCGCGAGTAAGTCTTCGGTGGATTGGCGAGGTAGGCTTTCAATTCCGCCGCGCCGGCTTCGCCCTTGCCGATTTTTTTCATGACGGTGTTCAGATGCCAGTCGTAACTGGCGTCGAACGCTTTGGCGTGCAGCGCCGGGTCGTCCGCTTCGGCCAGCATGAACACCGGCTTGATCTTGTCCAGTTGCGCGCGCGCCTGGTCCCAGAATTCGGTCGGCACGAAGTTGGCGGCGTCGCAGCGGAAGCCGTCGACGTCGGCGTTGCGCACCCAGAACGCCATGGCCTCGGTCATGCCTTTCCACAGGTCCTTGTTGGCGTAGTCGAGGGCGACCACGTCGTTCCATTCCTCGGTCTCGCCGGCGCCGTTCTTGAAGCTGACGGAGTGGATCTCGCCCTTGTCATCCTTCTTGTACCAGTCCGGATGCTGCTCGACCCACGGATGGTCCCAGGCGGTGTGGTTGCCCACCCAGTCCAGGATCACCTTCATGCCCAGCGCGTGCGCCTGCTTGACCAGCTTGCGCAGGTCGTCGACGTTGCCGAACTCCGGATTGACGGCGGTGTAGTCGCCCACCGCGTAATAGCTGCCCAGCGTGCCTTTGTGGTTCTTCTTGCCGATCGGGTGCACCGGCATCAGCCAGATCACGTCCACTCCCATCTGCTTCAGGCGCGGCAGGCTGGCGCTGAAGGCGTTCAACGTGCCTTCCTTGCTGTACTGGCGCAGATTGACTTCATACACGTTGGCGCTGCGGGTCCAGGCCGGGTGCTTGGGATCGGCGTGGGCGGCGAGCGGCGCGTTCAACAACGCGACCAGCGGCAGCAAGGCGGCAAGTTTTTTCATAGGGCTCCGGTCTTATTTGAGGGTGCGTTCGAACAGTTCGTAGATGCGGCGGTATTCGTCGTACCAGCTTTCCGGGTGCACGAAGCCGTGCCGCTCCATCGGGTACGGCGCCAGCTCCCAGTTGGCTTTCTTCAGTTCGATGAAGCGCTGCGCCATGCGCACCGAGTCCTGGAAGAAGACGTTATCGTCGATCATGCCGTGCGCGATCAGCAGATTGCCTTTGAGCTTGTCGGCGTATTCGATCGGCGACGAGACCTTGTACGCTTCCGGGTCGAGGTCCGGCGTGTTGAGGATGTTGGCGGTGTACTCGTGGTTGTAGGTGGTCCAGTCGGTGACGGGACGCAGCGCGGCGCCGGACTTGAACTGGTCCGGTGCGCGCAGCAGCGCCATGAAGGTCATGAAGCCGCCGTAGCTGCCGCCGTAGATGCCGACGTTTTGCGCGTCGCCCTGCTGGTTGGCGACCAGCCAGTTCAAGCCGTCGACGTAGTCTTCCAGTTCCGGATGGCCCATCTGGCGGTAGATCGCGGTGCGCCAGTTGCGGCCGTAGCCCAGCGATGCGCGGTAGTCCATGTCCAGCACGATGTAGCCCTTCTGCACCAGCAGGTTGTGGAACATCTGCTCGCGGAAGTAAACCGGATAACGCTTGCTGACGTTTTGCAGATAACCGGCGCCGTGCACGAACATCACCACCGGATATTTTTTGCCCGCTTCCAGCGTGGCCGGGCGGTACAGCTTGGCCCAGACCGGATCGGCGCCGTGCGTCGACGGGACGGCGACGATTTGCGGCGCGACCCACTCGCGCGCCTTGAAGTCGGCGCTGCGGGTGTCGGTCAATTGCGTCACCGTGCCGCCGCTGCTGGCGACGGTGCCGATCTGCGTCGGCATATAGGCGGTCGAGTAGCGCACCAGCAGCTTGCGGCCGTCCGGCGACAGCGTGAAGCTTTCGACGCCGCCCAGCGAGGTCAGTTCCTTCAGCGCGCCGTCCTTGTTGGCGGAGCAGACTTCATAGGTGCCCGGCAGCTTGGGATTGCACATGAAGTAGGCGGTGCCGCCGTCGGCCGACCAGGTGATGTTGGAAGCCTCCCATTTGCCGGACGTCAGCGCGCGCGCCTTGCCGTCGGCGCCCTGGGTGTAGATGTGGGCGTAGCCGCTTTCCTCCGACTCGTACCACAGCGTGCTGTTGTCCGGCTGCCAGCCGAAGTCGTTGCCGCGGTTGTTGACCCAGGCGGCGTCGCTCAGGCGATGCAGCGGTTTCAGTTTGGCGCCGGCCAGGTCGACGCTGGCGATCCAGCGGTCCTTGTTGTCGATCGCCTGCGCCATCACCGCCACCTGCGCGCCGTTGGCGCTCCAGCGGATCGATTCTTCGCTGCGCTCGAAGCGCACGCCGCGATTGCCCTTGAGCGGATCGCGCTTGTTGGCGGCGCGCAGTTCGGCCAGCGGGTCGACGTTGATGCCGGGCAGGGCGTCCAGCGACAGCTCGCTGATCTTGCGCGTCGCGACCTCGATCAGCTTCAGTTGCTGCGGCAGCGGGCCTTCGTCGCTGACGCGCTTGCGCTCATCGTCGCTTTCCTCGTAGCCGGATTCGGTGACGTACTTCGGCATCTTGCCGACGCGGCGCTTGTCGCCGTCCTTGGCGCTGGTGACCACCAGCAGGTAGCGGCCGTCCGGCGACAGCGCGCTGGTTTCGATCACGACCTTTTCGCCCAGGTAGACCGGCAACGCGGCGCGGGTGGCGTCGGCCGCGCGTTCGGCGTTGCGGCGTTCGCGGGTGGCGTCCTTCTCTTCCTTCACGCGCGCCAGCGTCGACAGCAAACGCAGTTGCATGTCGCGCAGCGCGTTGGCGTCCGGCGCGGCGTCGGGATCCTTGGCGGTGCGCAGCTGCACCACCGGCGACACCAGGCGTTCGGCGCGGCTCCAGCTGAACCAGTCGCTGCCGACGCGGAACTGCACGTGGGCGCCGTCGGCGGCGTATTGCGCATCGGCGGCGGCGCTGGTGCCGCGCACGATCTGCGTCAGCGCGCCGGTCTTCAGATCGCGTTCGAACAGGTCGCCGTTGCGCAGCAGGATGGCGCGGGTGCGCTCGCGGTTGTAGACCGGGTCGGCGCTATCGAGATTGGCCAACTGCTTGTCGTCGACCAGTTTAGGCGCGCCGGCGGCGATCTGGTACGTGTCGCGCAGTACCGAGCCGTCGCGTTTCTGCTTGAAGTAGACCTGGCGGCTGTCCCAGCCCCACCATGCCGCTTCGACCGGATTGCCGATCCAGTCGGGATTGGCCATGGCCTGGTCCAGCGTGATCGGGGTGGGGATTGCTGCGGCGGCGCCGGCGGCACTGGTGGCCAGCGCTAAGAGAGGCAGTACAAAACGCATCGGTAATTTCGCTTTGAGGTTGGGTGATCGGAAGCGCCGGGTCGCGGCACGCCCCAGATTCTAGCCCACTCCACTAGCTGCGCGCCATCTTGTCGGGATGACCATGGCCGGCGTGCGGTCCGCCGCGCCGTGGCGCCAGCCGCAACGCCAGCAGCAGCGCCACGCCGGCCGCCAGCGTCAGCGCGATCAGCACCGCCAGCATGGCGGCGCTGCCGCCCCAGGCCATGGCGCGTTCGCCCAGCGTGGGTCCGAAGGCGCCGCCCATCAGGCCGAAGCTGCCGACCAGCGCGATGCCCACGGCGGCGCGGCGCCGGTTCAGCAAATCGGTCAGGATCGCCACCAGCAGCGGCGTGGCGGCGGCGATGCCCAGCGTCGCCAGCGACAGCCCGGCCAGCGACCAGGCCAGCGCGTTGTCGGCGGCGATCGCCAGTCCCAGGCCGCCGGCGGCCAGCACCATGCAGGCGATGAAGTGGCCGCGCCGTTCGCGCCGCCGGTCCGAGTCGTAGCCGATGGCGATCATGCCGATCACACCGGCGATGTTGGGCAGCGCGGCCAGCAGGCCAGGCTCGATATGGCTGCCCGCGCCCCAGCGCTGCGTCAGCGCCGGCGCCCAGTACACCAGCGCGTAGCCGGCGCCCATCAGCAGCAGGTTGGCGAGCGCCAGCAGCGCGATGGCGGGATTGCGCAGCAGCGACCAGCAGACGGCGACCGCCGACGGTGGATCCTCGTCCTCTTCCTCGCCGGCGTTGGGCGACTCGCCTGCGGCGGCGGCCAGCGTGGTCTCGTCGCGCTCCAGCGCCTGTTCCACCATCTGCTGTTCGAACGGCGACAGCCAGCGCGCGTCCTCCGGCCGGTCGTCCAGATAAAAATACGCGATCACGCCGAGCAGCGCGGCCGGTACCGCCTGCACCAGCAACAGCCATTGCCAGCCTTCGAGTTCCTGATGCAGGTGCAGCGCCTGCAGCGTGGCGTCGCACAAGGGACCGGTGAACGCGCCGGCCATCAGCGCCGCCGAGGCGAACACCGCGATCACGCGCGCGCGCCGCGCCGCCGGATACCAGTAGGTCAGATACAGGATCACGCCGGGGAAGAAGCCGGCTTCGAACACGCCGAGCAAAAAGCGGATGGCGTAGAACTCGAACGGTTCGCGCACGAACGCGCCGGCCGCCGTGATCGCGCCCCAGCCCAGCATCATGCGCAGCAGGATCTTGCGGGCGCCGATTTTTTCCAGCAGCAGATTGGCGGGCAGGCCGAACAAGCAATAGCCGGCGAAGAAGGCGCCGATGCCGACGGCGTAGGCATGGTCGCTGAGCGCGAGGCTGTCCTGCACTTGCAATTTGGCGTAGCCGATGTTGACGCGGTCCAGCCAGGCCACCGCGTAGCACAGCATCAACAGCGGCAGCAGCCGCCAGCTGATCTTGCGATAGATGGCATCCATGCCTGCGGCGCCGCGCAGGTGTAGCAGCGTGGCGCCGTGACTCATGACGACCGTCCCGGCGGACGCGCATCCAATGGCAACAGGAAGGAGGCGGAATGGATCTGCATACAGCCGATATTATCCGCCGGTTAATGCTTAGGCAAGCGTGGGATGGTTTGCCAGAATGCAAAACAACAGTCGGCGCGCGGGGACGCCGGCGCTGCCCGATCTTGGTGCGTTCAGACGGCGCGGCGTGGCCGCAGTTCCGGTTGCGAGGCGGCGCCGTCGTCGTCCTGCGCGAGGAATTTGCTGCCGATCTCGAACCACTCTTCGCTGGAAATCACCTTCTGCGCCAGCGGCAATAATTCCTGTTCTTCCTTGTCCAACCGCTTCAGCAGATTCTGGCAATACAGGTCCACCGTGCGGCACAGGAACTTGCCTTGCGACGCGCTGCGGCGCATGGCGCGGCGCAGGCACTTGTGCACCGCGTTCAGCATCGCGCCGCCGAGACGGCTCAGCGCCTCCAGGTCGTTCATCAGCGCGGTGCAGTTGGAATCGGCGGCGCGCACGGCCGGCATCAGGCAGGCTTCGACCTTGCGCTGGTGGCGCGCTTCGGCAAAGCTGGTGAGTTCCTTGAGCTGGGTTTCGATGAAGACAGGATCGATCTCCTGCGGACGGCGCGCGATCGACTGCACGTATTGCAGCAGACGCGAAATGAAGTGGCGTTCCTTCTTTTGCTCGATGGAGAGTGTCAACAAGACGTAAGTTGCAGTAAGCATGGCGTTTCCCGTGTTTGGCCGGAGCGCTCAAGGGCGAAAAGGTCTACCTTAGCGCGGCGGCGGGCTCATTCAACGTCGATTTACAATTGTTCACAACTGGATGTGAGGCAATAACATACGTGGATTACCGGCGGGGAAAACGAGTTGTGCGCACGTCAAGCCGGCGGAAAACGGGCGCACTACACCTGGCTGAAGTGAAGATTATGCACCGTTTCCGCGCTTGAAAATACGCGATTTATTGCGTCGTCCAACAAAAATTACTATCGGCCACCGCCGATGTGCGCGGTGGCGTCAATGCTGCACTGCGGCGAATGTCGCCTCGCTTCAGGCCGCGCGCGGCGCGCCCAGATAGGCGCTACGCGGCGCACCAAAGCCGGCCTTGACCTGGCGCGAGGTCTCGTCGGTCAGCACTTCATCTTCGCCGGCGTTGAGCGCCTTGACGATCGCGTCGGCGATATCGGCGGGCGCGGCTTTCGGCGCGTCGATGCCGGCGGTCATGTCGGTATCCATATAGCCCATGTGGGCGCCCAGCACGTGGGTGTTCTGCGCCGCCAGCTCGCCGCGCAAGCCGTTGGTCAGCGCCCAGGCGGCCGCCTTGGAGGCGCTGTAGGTGCCGGTGCTCGGCAGGCTGATCCAGCTCAGCGCCGACAGCACGTTGATGATGGCGCCGCCGCCGTTGCGGCCCAGCACCGGGGCGAAGCCGTGGCTCAGCGCCAGCGGCGCGAAGAAATTGACTTCCAGTTCGTCGCGGGCGGCGCTCAGCGCGTCCGGAGTGCTGACGCCGCTGCCGGTGGAGATGCCGGCGTTGTTGATCAGGATGGTCAGGTCGGGGATCGCTTGCACGGCGGCCGCGACGTCGGCGGCGTTGGTCACGTCCAGCTTGATCGGCGTGACGCCGTCCAGGGTCACCGATTCCGGGTTGCGGGCGGCGGCATACACCTTGCGGGCGCCGGCGGCGAGGGCGGCTTGGGCCAGGGCTTTGCCCAGACCACGGTTGGCGCCGGTAACGAGGACGACTGCGTCTTTGAAGTTCATGATATTTCCTTTCAGTGGGTGGTTCGAAAAAAAATGACAATAGACAATATGACCGGTCATCTTAAAAAAGACCGAAAAAAAATTACACCAGAATTCGGCCCAACATCATGCGCGCATAGCGTTCCAGCGGTTCGCTGCTGCGTTCGGTTTTGGAGCGTAACACCGCGCCTTGCCAGGCGTCGACCACGAAATCGGCCAGCTCGGCCGCCGTGTAGGCGGTGCCGATGCTGCCGTCGCGCTGGCCTTCGGCGATCACCGTCGCCAGCGATCCGGACCATCCGCCGAACGCGCGCTGCATTTGCTCGCGGATCGCCGGCACCTGGTTGGCCAGCTCGGTGCCGAAGTTGCCCAGCAGGCAGCCGCAGCTGAAGTCGTTGGCCGCGTTGGCGGCGATAAAATCGCGGAAATACTGCTCGATCCGCTGCAACGGCGACAACGCAGTGTCGCGCAGCGCCGACGCCAGGTCGTTCGCTTCCGCCGAGTAACGCTGCAATACCTCCAGCCCCAGCGCTTCCTTGCTGGCGAAGTGATTGTAGAACGAGCCTTTCGGCACTCCGGCCGCCGCAGTGATGTCCTGCACGCTGGTGGCGTTGAAGCCCCGGCTGTGCAGCAGGCCCAGGCTGGTGGCGACGATCTGTTCTTTGACGTTAGGTTTCGGCATGTGCGTAATATGACTGGTCGTCTTAAAAAAGTCAAAAGCATTTTTCCTATCGACCTGATAGCATACCGATACTTTGTTACTATTAGTTAAGGAAAGCACAATGAAGGCATTGGTTTTTAGCGGTATCTGCATGGTCTTGCTGGCCGCATGCGCGTCGGCGCCGGAGGTGGCGAACAGCGAGGCGGCCGCGCCGGCGGCGGCGGAAGTGAAATGCAAGCGTAATATGGCGGATGCGCCGACCGGCAGCTCGATCACCCGCCGCGACTGCTCGGCCAATCCGGACGTGCAGGCGGTCGACGCCAAGGAATTGCTGGACCAAAAACGTTTCTCGATGCCGGCCGATCCCGGTAGACACTGATAAAGGAACACCATGCGCCGCCTGCTGCCATTGCTGTTGTTGGGACTGTTGCCGGCGGCGGTGGCCGCCGCGCCGTTGGTGGTGAAGATGTGCGTCTTCGATCATCCGTTTCCGCCGATGACCAATCCGGACGGCAGCGGCCAGGCGCAGGAGCTGTTGCGCCGCGCCTCCGCCTTGCAGCCGGTGCGGATACAGAACGTGGTCAGGCCGCGCTTCCAGTGCATGGAGCAGCTGCGCAGCGGCGAGGTCGATGCGATGCTGGCCGCCTTCATCGAGGAGCGCACCTCGTACGCCGCCTATCCGATGAAGGAGGCGCAGCCGGATCCCGGCCGCGCCGTCGGCGACCTGAACTTCATGGTGTCGCGCCGGCATGGCGGCAAGGTCGACTGGGACGGCCAGCAGTTCGTCGAGCTGGGCCGGCAGCCGGTCGGCACCCAGCCGGGTCTGCTGCACGTGTCGCTGCTGCGCCAGCTTAACGTGGTGATCGACGACAGCGCCGGCAGCCCGGACCAGGCGTTCGCGATGCTGGCGCAGAACCGCGTGGCGGCGGTGGTGACCCAGCAAGGCGAGGGCGAAACGCTGATCGCCCGCAAGTACAAGGGCGAGATCGAGATGCTGCCGAAACCGTTCCAGGTGACGCCGATGTACCTGTTGGTCAACAAGGCCTTCTATCAAAAGCATCGGGCGCAAATCGACGCCTATTGGGACGCGATACGACAGGTAAAGTAGCATTAAGTAACAATTTCCTTGCCTCCCCGCACTCTTGGTATGATGTCCGACAGCCCGGCCACCAGCCGGTCTTTTTCTATAACGTCGGAGATCACCGAATGAGATTACCTCTGCTGCTGTTGGGGACCGCCGTCGCGGCTTCCAGCGCAATCGCCGCGCCGCGCGGCTTCACCGTGGAAGACATGGTCAAGATGGAACGCGTCGGCGCCCCCGTGCTGTCGCCTGACGCGACCCGCGTGGTGTACACCGTGCGCTCGACCAATATGGACAAGAACCGCGGCAACACCCAATTGTGGATGCTGGATCTGCGCGCCGCCAAGCCGATGCCGGTGCGCCTGACCCAGGCCGACGCCAGCAGCGCCGATCCGGAATGGTCGCCGACCGGCGACGCGGTCTACTTCCTGTCGGCCCGCTCCGGTTCGAACCAGGTGTGGCGCCTGCCGCTGGCCGGTGGCGAAGCGGCCAAGGTCACCGACCTGCCGCTGGACGTGGAGAACTTCCGCCTGTCGCCGCAGGGCGACCGCCTGGCGTTGAGCGTGGCGGTGTTCCGCGATTGCGCCGACCTGGCGTGCAGCAAGACGCGCCTCGACACCAAGGCCAAGGACAAGGCCAGCGGCAAGGTCTACGACAAGCTGTTCGTGCGCCACTGGGACACCTGGGCCGACGGCCGCACCAACGTGCTGTACTCGGCGCCGATCGACGCCAGCGGCAAGGTCAGCGCGCAACCGGTCAGCCTGTCCGGCATGCTTGACGGCGACGTGCCGTCCAAGCCGTTCGGCGACCATGACGAATACCACTTCAGCCCGGACGGCAAGACCGTGGTGTTCTCGGCCCGCATCGCCGGCAAGACCGAGGCGTGGTCGACCAACTTCGACGTCTACACCGTGCCGGCCAGCGGCGGCGAGCCGAAGAACCTGAGCGCCGACAACCAGGCTTGGGACACCAGGGCGATCTACTCGCCGGACGGCAAGACGCTGGCCTACCTGGCGATGGACAAGCCGACCTTCGAGGCCGACCGCTTCCACCTGGTGCTGCTCGATGTCGCCAGCGGCAAGAAGCGCACCGTGGCCGACGGCTGGGACCGCTCGATCGCCGACTACCGCTGGACCCCGGACAGCAAGACGCTGCTGGCCACCGCCGACGATGTCGGCCAGCACCGCCTGTTCAGCATCGACGCCGCCAGCGGGAAGGTCGCGGCGCTGACCGGCAAGGGCTACGTCAGCGCCTTCGACGTCGCCAAGGACACCATCGTCATGGCGCAGGCCAACCTGTCCGCTGGCGCGCAGCTGTTCAAGTTCAAGCTTGGCGCCTCGGGCGAGAAGGCGGCGCAGCTGACCACGCTGAACGACGCCGCGCTGGCCGACGTCAAGTTCGGCGAATACGAGCAATTCTCCTTCACCGGCGCCAACGGCGAGACCGTCTACGGCCACGTGATGAAGCCGTGGAACGCGCAGCCGGGCCAGAAATATCCGATCGCCTTCCTGGTGCACGGCGGCCCGCAGGGCAGCTTCGGCAACTCGTGGAGCTACCGCTGGAATCCCCAGGTCTACGCCGGCTCCGGCTATGCGACGGTGTTCATCGACTTCCACGGATCGACCGGCTACGGCCAGAAGTTCACCGATTCGATCAGCGGCGACTGGGGCGGCAAGCCGCTGGAAGACCTGCAAAAAGGGCTGGCGGCGGCGGTGCAGAAATTCCCGTGGCTGGACCGCGAACGCAGTTGCGCGCTGGGCGCGTCCTACGGCGGCTTCATGATGAACTGGATCCAGGGCCAGTGGTCGGACGGCTTCAAGTGCATCGTCAACCATGACGGCGTGTTCGACACGCGCGGCATGGCCTACTCCACCGAGGAAATCTGGTTCACCGAGTGGGACAACGGCGGCGCCTATTACGACGTGCCGGAGCTGCACGAGAAGTTCAACCCGGTGCTGCACGTGAAGAACTGGAAGACGCCGATGCTGGTGGTGCAGGGCGACCTGGACTTCCGCATCCCGACCGCGCAAGGCCTGGGCGCGTTCACCGCGCTGCAACGCCGTGGCATCCCGAGCAAGCTGCTGATGTTCCCGGATGAAAACCACTGGGTGCTGAAGCCGGCCAATTCGGTGCTGTGGCACCACACGGTCATCGACTGGCTCGACACCTACCTGAAAAAATAATTGCACGACGCCCGCCACCGCGGGCGTTTCGACATCCAAGGATAATTCATGAAGAAAAGCATACTCGTCGCCGCCATCGCGCTGGCCTTCGGCGCGACCCACGCCTACGCGCAGGCGCCGCGCGCGGAAAACGCCTTCCTGTCGCAGGAAGACGCGGCCGCCCGTTCGGCGCGCGTCAGCAATGTCGACTACGCGCTGGCGTTCACGCTGACCGGCAAGGAGACCTTCTCCGGCGCCACCACGCTGAGCTTCGACCTGGCCGACAACAAGCAGCCGCTGACCATCGACCTCGACAAGGCGACCATCACCAGCCTGACCGTCAACGGCAAGCAGGTCGCGCCGCAATACAACCAATGGTTCATCACGCTGGCGCCGCAGGACCTGGTGGCCGGCCGCAACACCGTCGTGATCGCCTACCAGCGGCTGCACAGCACCAACGGCGAAGGCCTGCACCGCATGGTCGATCCGGTCGACGGCCGCGTCTACACCTACTCGCACTTCGAGCCGGCCGCCGCGCACCAGATGTTCCCGGTGTTCGACCAGCCCGATCTGAAGGGCACTTACCAGGTCACCGTCACCACGCCGGCCGACTGGGTGGTGTCGTCGACGATGCGCGAGAGCGGCGTGCAGGATGTCGAGAACGGCAAGCGCTGGACCTTCCCGCGCTCCAAGAAGCTGAGCCCGTACAACTTCTCGATGCACGCCGGTCCGTACAAGGTGTGGGAAGACAACAGCGGCAAGTACCCGATGCGCCTGTTCGCGCGCCAGTCGGTGGCGTCGCAGGTGACGCCGAAGGACTGGTTCACCTACACCAAGGCCGGCCTGGGCTTCTTCGACCAATACTTCGGCGTGCCTTACCAGTTCGAGAAATACGACCAGCTGCTGGTGCCGGACTTCCTGTACGGCGCGATGGAGAACGCGGCCGCGATCACCTTCGCCGAGCGCGGCTTCCTGTACAAGGAAGAAATGACGGCGGCCCAGCGCCAGAGCCTGGCCGGCGTCATCATGCATGAGATGGCGCACCAGTGGTTCGGCGACCTGGTGACGATGAAATGGTGGAACGGCCTGTGGCTGAACGAGAGCTTCGCCTCCTTCATGGGCACGCTGGCGACCGCCGAGGCGACCGAGTTCAAGCAGTCGTGGCAGAGCTTCTACTCGGGCGCCAAGCAGGGCGCCTACGCGCAGGACCAGCGCGTCACCACGCACCCGATCGAGACGCCGGTGCCGTCGACCGCCAACGCCTTCGACAACATCGACGCCATCACCTATTCGAAAGGCGCGTCGACGCTGAAACAGCTGCGCCACCTGCTGGGCGAGGAAGTGTTCCGCCAGGGCGTGCACAACTACCTGGTCAAGTATTCCTACCAGAACGCCAAGCTGGACGACTTCATCGGCAGCCTGGGCGAGGCCGCGCACCGTGACCTCAGCGGCTGGACCAAGGAATGGCTGTACGAGCCGGGCGTGAACACCATCGCGGCCGACTTTAGCTGCGCCGGCGGCAAGATCGCCTCGTTCACGCTGCGCCAGAACGCGCCGAGCGCCGAGATGCCGACCCTGCGCGAACAGCGCGTGCAGATCGGCCTGTTCAACCTCGGCGCACAAGGACTGGGCCTGAGCAAGAACGTGGCCGTCACCTACAAGGGCGCGAGCACCGCCGTGCCGGAACTGAAGGGCGCCGCCTGCCCGGACCTGGTGTATCCGAACTACCAGGACTGGGGCTACGCGCAGGTGCAGCTGGATAAGAAATCCTTCGCCACCGCGCAAGCGAGCCTGGGCAAGGTCGACGATCCGCTGCTGCGTTCGATGCTGTGGCAAAGCCTGTGGGACGGCGTGCGCGAAGCCAAGCTGCCGCTGGACGCGTTCCTGAAGACCGCGCTGGCCAACGTGCCGGCCGAAAAAGACTACACGCTGCTGGGCGAGGTCACCAACAAGATCGTGTTCTCGTTCGATTACCTGAGCGCGATGGGGCCGTCGGCGGCCAAGTACAAGGCCAAGGTCGGCGCGCAGCTGGAGCAGATGGCGTTCGCGGCGACCCAGGCCGCCAAGGGCGACAACAACTTCCAGCGCCGCTGGTTCTCCACCTTCCTGCACGTGGCCAGCACGCCGGTCGCGCTGGGCCAGCTGTCCGACATCCTGTCCGGCAAGCTGGTGGTGCCGGGCCTGAACGTGGGCCAGGATCTGCGCTGGAGCATCATCAACCGCCTGAACCGCTACGCCTACCCTGGCAGCGAAGCCTTGCTGGCGGCCGAGCAGGAGCGCGACAAGTCGGACGCCGGCCAGCAGGCCGCGCTGGCCGCGACCGTGATCCGTCCGGACGGCCGGATCAAGGAGGAATGGCTGGGCAACATCGGCGACCTGAAGACCAAGCTGCCGTTCTCGAAGATCCGCACCGCGATGGGCAGCATGTTCCCGCCGGGGCAGGGCGCGTTGGGCGAACTGAGCGCAGAGCTGCGCCTGTCCAATCTGTCCAAGTTAGACGCCGCCGCCGGTCCGGTCTACATGCGCGCCTACGCCGCCTCGATGATCCCGGCCAGCTGTACGCCGGCCAGCGTCAAGCGTCTGCAGGCGGAAATTGTTAAATCCGCAAATTTGTCGGCAGGAACTCGTCGTTCCCTATTGGTAACACATCAAGAGGATCAGCGTTGCGTTGCGATCAAGAAAGCAATGACAGTATTTTAATTGCCGGCACGGTAGGGCCGAAAAGCCAGCGTTCGCGCTGGCTTTTTTTTCGTCCAGGTTTTTTGCCAACCATTGACGCAGGTTAGGAACAGGATGAGAGGTGATTGTTAGGATTTGGACGTATTTGGGTGGTTTTTAAAAGCGTTACGACTTTCCTGTCATCAATACTTTTTTTGTAAAGTAACAACAGAAATTTGCGCTCACAGCACAAATTTATGACCCATTGATGACTTCACTTTCATAGGGGTAGCAAGATATTATTTGGTTTTATGCAAAGATAAATCAACAATAAACGTTATAACTTCATTACTTTTTCCAAGCGATTTGTATATATTAATTGTTACTTTTTAAAAAGTAGACAAGGCGTTCGCCGGGTGGACCGGTGGGCAAGTCTGGGCCGCATCAATCACACCACAGGGCAAGAGAAATGAATCACATCGAACAACTCCAGAAAGGCTCATCCGTTCGCGGCCTGAAAAAACTGACCGCCGCGGCACTTGGCGCGCTGGCGCTGATGAGCGCGGCGCCAGCGATGGCGGATGTCGTCGACTTCGAATCCATCGGTTCGGCCACCTACGACGGCAAAGAAGTGTTCGGCGAAAACGGCTACACCATGCAAGTCATCGACAGCCCACTCTCCGTCAGCGGCACCGGTTTCGCCGGCGCGGTCGGTAATGGCAGCGATCCTTTCCTGTGCGCCATCGCCGCCTGCCCCGTCGGCAACGACACCTCGTTCTACATGGGCCTCAACGACGGCGCGGTGAAAATTTCGCGCGACGACCACCACGCCTTTCAGCTGTACAGCCTGAGCTACGCCTTCGTGGCGCCGGTCGCCGGCCTGGCGAGCGACTCCTACGGCATGCTGACGGTCACGGGTCAAACCGTCGCCGGCGGTCAGGCGCTGGCCACCTTCCGCTTCCCGCTGCTGGACAAAGACGGCTATTCGCCGTTCCGTCTCGCCGGGCTGAGCTCCGCCTTCGGCGACACCATGTTCAGCAGCGTGACCATCAGCTCCTGCCTGTGGAACGATGGCGGCGCCTGCGTCAACCCGTCCGGCAACCAAGCCCAGTTCGCGATCGACAACCTGGTGCTGGCGGCCGTGCCTGAACCATCGACCTACGCCATGATGGGCCTGGGTCTGGCCGCCATCGGCCTGGTATCGCGCCGCCGCAACAACAAACAAGCCAACGCCTAAGCAAGGAAACCGAACATGAAACTCCGTCCTATCTCCACCGCTGTCCTGGTGTTGTTGTCCACGCTGGCGGTCACCGCCTCGGCCGACACCGAACGCCGTTCCTACATCGTGCAACTGACCGACAAGCCGGCCGCCACCTACACCGGCCAGGTCGCCGGCCTGGCCGCCACCATGCCGGCCCAGGGCCAGCGCCTGAACGTCGACGCGGCCGAAGTGCAAGCCTACATCAGCTATCTGGAAACCAAGCAGGCGGCCGTCATCAACACCGTCAACGCGGCCGAGATCACCAACAAATACGACGTCGTGTTCAACGGCTTCTCGGCGCTGCTGACCGACGACGAGGTGCGCGCGCTGAAGAAAAACGCCGGCGTCGCCGCCATCACCGCCGACTCCATCATGCAGATGGACACCAGCTACACCCCGGCCTTCCTGGGTCTGGACAAGGCCGGCGGCCTGTGGGAACAGCTGGGCGGCAAGGGCGCGGCCGGCGAGAACATCGTCATCGGCATCGTCGACGGCGGCATCTGGCCAGAGCAGCCGAGCTTTGCCGACCGCGTCGACGAGAGCGGCAATCCGAGCCACAGCGGCGCCACCCGCGTCTACGACGCGCCGCCGGCCAGCTGGAAGGGCGCCTGCGACACCGGCGAAGGCTTCGGCGTACAGAACTGCAACAACAAGCTGATCGGCGCGCGTTTCTACAAGCCTGCCGCCCAGACGCTGCACTGGAGCGAATTCAACTCGCCGCGTGACTCGGTGGGCGGTTCCAGCGGCGAAGGCGGCCACGGCGACCACACCGCCAGCACCGCCGGCGGCAATGCCGGCGTGACCGTCACCACCAACGGCGTCAACCTGGGCAAGATCACCGGCATGGCGCCGCGCGCGCGCATCGCCGCCTACAAGGTGTGCTGGACCGACGGCGTCACCGCCAAGAACGGCTGCGCCACCTCCAACAGCGTCTCGGCGATCAACCAGGCGGTCAAGGACGGCGTCAACGTCATCAACTTCTCGATCGGCCCAAGCGCCGGCGGCGGCGCCTTCGACGAAGCGACCGAACAAGCCTTCTTCGGCGCCGCCGCGGCCGGCGTGTTCGTCGCCGCCTCGGCCGGCAATTCCGGCCCGACCGCCACCGCGCCGGCGCCAGTGTCGCATATCAGCCCATGGCTGACCACCGTCGGCAACTCGACCCACGACCGCATCTACCTGGCCGACGCCGTGCTGGGCAGCGGCACCAAGGTCACCGGCGCGTCGAGCAACGCCAACACCCCGCCGGCCACGCTGATCCTGGCCAAGGACGCCGGCCTGGCCGGCGCCAACCCGGCCACCCTGGCGCAATGCTTCGGCGCCGCCGACAGCGTCGCACCGCTGCTCGATCCGGCCAAGGTGGCCGGCAAGGTGCTGGTCTGCGACCGCGGCAACAACGTGCTGGTCAACAAGAGCGCGAACGGCAAGAACGCCGGCGCGGTCGGCGTGATCATCGCCAACGTCGAGGGCGGCAACGCGACCATCATCAACCAGCCGCACAGCATTTCGACGCTGCACATCACCAAGGAAAACGGCAAGATCGTCAAGGATTACATCGCCGCCAGCAACGCCGGCACCGCCGCGCTGAACAACACGCGTCCGACCTTCGATCCGGCCGTCAAGGCGCCGATCATGAACGGCTCCTCGTCGCGCGGACCGAACGTGGCCAACGCCAACATCCTCAAGCCCGACCTGACCGCGCCGGGCACCGACATCCTGGCCGCCGTCTCCGCCGACCTGACCCCGGCGCAGCGCAACGCCGTGGCCGCCGGCGGCGTGGCGCCCGCCACCGACTGGGCGTTCTACACCGGTACCTCGATGGCCTCGCCGCACGTGGCCGGCATCGCCGCGCTGCTGAAACAGCGTCATCCGGGCTGGACCCCGGCCGCCATCAAGTCGGCCCTGATGACCACCGCCACCGACACCTATAGCGACGGTCTGAACGGCGCGGTAGCCTGGGACGCCACCGCGCGCACCACCGGCACCCTGCCATGGGGCCAGGGCGCCGGCCACATCGCACCGACCACGGCCGCCGACCCGGGCCTGGTGTACGACATCCAGCCGATCGAATACATCCGCTTCATGTGCGGCCAGGGTCAGGTCTACACCACCGCCCAATGCAGCGCAGCCGGTGGCGGCATCGCGGCGCAGAATCTGAACCTGGCCTCGCTGACCGCTGGCAACGTGCTTGGTTCGATGACGCTGACCCGCACCGTCACCAACGTCGGCGACGCCCGCGCCACCTACAACGCCAGCGCCGCCGTTCCCGGCTACACGGTGGTGGTGTCGCCGGCCACGCTGACGCTCGGCGCCGGCGCCTCCGGCACCTTCACGGTCAAGGTCACGCGCACCACCGCGCCGATCGACACCTGGGCCTACGGCAAGCTGGTCTGGACCGACGGCACCCATACCGTGCGCAGCCCGCTGACGGTGCGCGGCAGCGCGCTGGCGGCCCCGGCCATCGTGTCCAGCGAAGCGGCCACCGGCAGCAAGATCCTGACCGTCGGCACCGGCTTCAGCGGCGCGATGAGCGCGGTCAAGGCGCTGGCGCCGGCCACCGTGGAAAGCCGTGTCGTCGGACAGGCCAACACCAACGCCAACACCTCCAACCAGTGCTATGCGGGCGGCGCCACCGGCGTCAACCTGCATACGGTGACGATTCCGGCCGGCACCCTGGCGGCGCGCTTCTCGCTGTATGACGAGGACACCAGCGGCGGCGGCGTGTCCGACCTCGACCTGGTGGTCATCACCGGCACCTCGGTGGTGGGCAGCAGCGGCGGCGGGACCGCCAACGAGTCGGTGGTGCTGAACGCTCCGGCGGCCGGCACCTACAAAGTGTGCGTGATCGGCTACGCGCCGGTGGGCGGTTCGGCGAACTACAAGCTGTCGAGCTGGGTTCTGCAACCGACGTCGACCGCTGGTAACTTCAAGGTCAACGTGCCGGGCGCGGCTACCATCGGCGGTACCGCGACGGTCGGCATGAGCTGGTCGGCGCTGCCGGTCGGCAAACGCTACTTCGGCATGGTGAACTTCCTGCTGAACGGCGCCTTCCAGGGCTCGACCCAGGTCGAGATCGACACCACCGATCCGCTGCCGCTGTTTAAAAACTCGCGCGACAAGGAACGCCTGGCCTTCTAATCCTTGGCCGGCAATCGAAGCCCCGCACAGCAATGTGCGGGGCTTTTTTTATTTCTGGTTCGCTGGACCGCCGGGCGAGCCCGGCGACGCGGCGTTCAGCACGCAGCGGCCGGCGCGGCAGACGGCGCCGGGATCGCTGACCAGCGAGCAGGTCGACATCATGGCCGCGCGCGCGTCGTCGGCGCGGCGCGCGGCGCTGTGCTGTTCCGCCAGCGCCTTCAGCGCGGCGCCGTCGCTTTGCTTGCTGGACCAGGCCAGGTAGCGCTCCGGCCCGCCGCAGGCCTTGGCGCCGACGCCCAGGCTGTGGCATTGGCTGTCGCCGTCGCACGCGGTGTCGGCGTTCGCCTTCTGGACTTGCCGCCACAGCGCGGCGGTGGCTTCCGGCCCGGCCGGCGGCGATGCGGACGGCGTCGGCGGCGCTTGCGCACCGGCGCAGGCGACCAGGATCAGCAGGCTGGCCGGAGCCAGGCGCGACAGCGTGCCGAGGGAGGTTTTCATGCGTCCATGATGATCCAACACCGCCGCCATTACAAGGCTTCGCTCAATCGTGCCTTGCGCGCCAGACCGTCGGCGCCGAACAGCACCACGAATTCCGCCAGGCCCTTGCCGGCCGACGGGTAGGCGTAGCGCCACACCTGATAGCCGCTGTCGAACTCGATCATCTGCGCCGCCGGCCCCAGCCTGGCGCGCATCTGCTCGACGCTGCGGTGGTCGGGCGCGACCGCGGCGTTCAGCGGGCCGGGCGGGGCGTCGATGTCCTCGAACGACAGCAGCGTGTCGTCGGACCAGGCGCGGTCCCACAGCGGCGCGTAGTAGCTGCGGTCCAGCAAGACCTGGCAATCGCAGAAGGGCAGGGTGGCCGGCGTCTGCGTGCCGCCGGCGTACAGCGCGGCCAGCGGCAAGGTGGCGATGCGGGCGCCGTCGCGCAGGGTGACGCTGAACAGCGGCCGTTCGGCGAATAGCAGGTAGTTGCCGTCGGGCGCGGAGCAGACGCGGTCGGGGTCGGTCAGCACCTCGCCCAGCCAGGCGAACAGGCGCGAGTTGTTCGACAGCAGCCCGGCCTCGACCCCGACCCGGCATTCGAGCCGCAGGTCGCCGAGGCGGCGCATGCCGGGCGGCACGTCCGGACTGCGCACCTGGGCGCGCCAGGTCAGCGTCGCGGTCTTGCTGCTGGCGAGCAGCGCCGCGTCCTGCCGCAGCGCCAGCGCGTCGCGCGGCAGCGTGAAGGTGTGGTCGGGCGCGACCGCCACCGGCAGCGCCGTGGTGTCGCCGACCACGCGCAGGGTGATGCCGTCGAGCCGCGTGCTGGGCAGGCGCGGCAGCAGCTGGAAGCGCAGCGTCGCCTGCGGCGCCAGCGCGTGGTCGCGTTCGAAGCGGTCCATGCCGGCGATCATCTTGCGATACGACTTGTCGACCGGGTCGCGCGGCGCGCTGACGGTCACCCGCGTCGGCGGCTGCGGGGGCGGCGTCGGCGTCTGGGCGGCCGCGCCAACGGCGGCGGCGCCGATCCACATTGCAAGGGTTCTCTTCATCGTTGCCTCCTGCTCCATGGTAGGGCGGCGCGCGGATCGGCGGCGCACCGCTAGACGGCGGGCTGGCGCTCGATCCAGCGGATCAGGTCGCGGCCGAACACGCGGCCGCGCGCGGTGTCCAGCTGGCGCCGCTTGTAGGCGTCGTGGCTGGCCGGACCGCTCAGGCTGCGCTGGTAGCTGGCCTCGTCCATCAGCTGGATCTCGTACTCGAAGAAGAAGCCGACGTCGTAATCCTGCTCCGGCGCGGCGTCCAGCTGCTGCACGTGGATCATCTTGCGCACCGTGATCTGGATGCTGCTGAAGCCTTCGCCGCTGTGCGGGTTGTCGCAGCGGGTCTGCGGCTGCGACAGTTCGGCCAGCTCGGCGTCCATGATCCGCAGCAGCGCCAGCGGATACTCGTCGCTGTGCTCGAGGCGGGCACGGTACTTGGTGAAGATCTGCTTGGCCGCGTCGAGATCGAGCAGGGTGTTGCGGGTGCGGCCGGCGTCGACGTTGGTGACCGACAGCAAGTGCGCGCGCTGCAGGCTGCGCAGGGCCAGCAGGCATTCGAAGCGGGTGGCGAACACCAGCCGCACGCCCAGATGGTCGAAGATGTCGGCCGCCAGGTAAGCGGCTTTTTGCAGCAGCTTGAGCAGGATGCTGTTGCGGCCCTTGTTGTCCTTGCGGTCGTAGTGCAGCATCGGCAGGCAGATCTCGCCGTCGCTGAGGTAGTGGCGCTCGCCGTCGTGCAGGATCACCTCGTCGAGCGAGCCGAACACCTGGGCGCGGATGGCGTGGAAGTGGCGCAGCTTGAGGTTGTTGTCGATGTAGAAGATACCGTGCATCACCTTCAGCACCGCGCACGACCACATGCGCCGCGCGTCGACCTGCTGGCCGCGCAGCGAGGCGTACACCAGCAGCTGCAGCGGATCGTCGGGATGCGACACCTCGGGCGGGATCAGCGCCGCCTGGCCGGGGGCGAGAAAACTGCACAGGATGAAATCGACCGCTTCGCGGTGCGCCTTGCGGATCAGCGCCGGCGCCGCCGGCTGGTCCAGGTCGAAACCGTATTCGCGCACGAACTGGCGCGCGTCGTGCAGGTTGCGCAAGGCCAGCGCGCCCAGGTCGATCGCCGACACGCCGTTGGCGATCGCGTTGAGATAGCCCCAGTTGAGCGAAAACCTGCCGTCGCTTTTGAGCGAGGCGCGTGGTGCGGTCATGGCGTCCAGTACGAGCTGCGATATCCCAGTATTGCAGCCGCGCCAGTGGGCGTCAATCAATATCCGGTGCTTCACGGAACGACAATTTTTCCTTTTTCATAACAAAATTTTGGATGAAGTTATAATAGCTGCCTTGTTCACTACCACCAACCCGCGTCATGACTCCACGTATCGCCATCCTGGTGCCCTGCTATAACGAAGCGCTGACGATCGCCGCCATCGTGCGCGATTTCAACACCTACCTGCCGCAGGCGCAAGTCTATGTGTTCGACAACAATTCCACCGACGACACGGCGCGCATCGCGCGCGAGGCGGGCGCGGTGGTGCGCAACGTGCCGGCGCAGGGCAAGGGCAGCGTGGTGCGCCGCATGTTCGCCGACATCGAGGCCGACGCCTATGTGATGGTCGACGGCGACGACACCTACGACGCCAGCGTGGCGCCGCAGCTGGTCGATCGCTTGCTGGGCGAGGGGCTGGACATGGTGGTCGGCAACCGCGTCACCACCGAACAGGCCGCGTATCGCCTCGGCCATCGCTTCGGCAACGCGATGCTGACCGGCTGTGTCTCGTTCATCTTCGGCCGCACCTTCACCGACATTCTGTCGGGTTACCGGGTGTTCTCGCGCCGCTATGTCAAATCGTTCGCCGCGCACTCGGCCGGCTTCGAGATCGAGACCGAGCTGACGGTGCATTCGCTGGCGTTGCGCATGCCGGTGGCCGAAGTGTCCACCGTGTACAAGTCGCGGCCCGAAGGCTCGGTCAGCAAGCTCAACACCTATCGCGACGGCGTGCGCATCCTTGGCACCATTTTGCGCTTGTTCAAATCGGAGCGGCCGTTGGCCTTCTTCTCGATCTTCGCCAGCACCTGCGTGCTGTTGTCGTTGCTGCTGTCGCAGCCGCTGGTCGCCACCTATCTGCAAACCGGCCTGGTGCCCAGGCTGCCGACCGCCACGCTGTGCGCGTCGATGATGCTGCTGGGCGTGATTCTGCTGGTGTGCGGCATCGTGCTCGACGCCGTCACCAAGGGCCGCCTGGAACAGAAGCGCTTTGCCTACCTGGCGGTGGCCGCACCGCGACGGCCGGAACATGGCTAAAGCCGCCACGCAGCTGTTGCGCTTCGCCGCCACCGGCGTGATCGGTCTGGCGGCGGACGTCGCCGTGCTGTACGCCGCGCTGGCGCTGGGTTGCGACCATTACACCGGCCGCGTGCTGTCGTTCCTGGCGGCGGTGCTGGTCACCTGGCGCATCAACCGCCGCTATACCTTCACCCCGTCCGGCTCGCAATGGGCCGAGTGGTGGCGCTATCTGGGTGCGATGAGCGGCGGCGCGCTGCTCAACCTCGGCGCCTACACGCTGGTGCTGTGGCTGCTGCCGGCGGCGGCATGGCTGCCCGCGCTGGGCGTGGCGGTCGGCTCGCTGGCCGGCATGAGCGTCAACTTCCTGAGCGCCAAATACCTCGTCTTCAAATCCTGAGTGAGCAGCATGGATGTTCTCCTTGTCCGACTGGCGGCGCTGGACGCCTGGTGCGCGCGCCGTACCGCCTTCCTCAACCATCCGCGTGCCGGGCTGGTCGCCGCCGTGCTGGCGCCTTTGCTGCTGGGACTGGTGTCGCTGGCCAGCGGCCAGGACGATGGCTGGGACATGCGCAACTATCACCTGTACAACGTGTACGCGCTGCTCAACGGCCGCATCGGTTTCGACCTGGCGCCCGGCGCGTTCCAGAGCTATTTCAATCCGACCCTGGAACTGCCGTATTACCTGCTGAACCGCTGCTTGCCGCCGCGCCTGGCCGGTTTTTGCATGGGCGCGTTGCACGGGCTGAACTTCGTGCTGCTGGCGGCGCTGGCGCGGCGCTTGTGCGGCGACCGGCGCGTCGCGCTGTTGCTGGCCGGCGCCGGCATGTTCACGCCGGGCTTCCTGAGCGAGCTCGGCAACACCATGGGCGACAACCTGACCGCATTGCCGGTGCTGGGCGCGCTGTTGATGCTGGTGCATCACTGGGACGCCATGCGCCGTCCCGGCGCGGCGGCGGCGCTGGCCGCGCTGGGCGGCGGCTTGTTGATGGGCGCGGCCAGCGGTCTGAAGCTGACCAACGCGGTCTACGCGGTGGCGATGTGCCTGGCCTTGCTGGCGATCCCGCTGGCGCCGTGGCGCCGGCTGTGGCTGGCGTTCGTGTTCGGCGTCGGCGTGCTGGGCGGCATCGCGCTGACGGCCGGCTGGTGGTTCCTCAAGATGTGGCAGGTGTTCGGCAATCCGCTGTTCCCGCAATTTAACAACCTGTTTCACAGTCCGCTCGCGCCCGAAGCCGGCGTGATCGCCAGCATCTTCCTGCCGCGGGGCCTGCTGGAAAATCTGCTGTGGCCGTTCGTCTTCGCGCTGGATCCGGTGCGCGTCGGCGAGCTGCCGATGAAGCTGGCGCTCTGGCCCGTCATGTATCTGCTGGGCGCGCTGTTCATCGCGATGCGGCTGCGGCGCCGCACCGCCGGCACCGACGCGCGCGGCGGCTTGGTGCTGCTGTTCACCGGCATCGGCTACCTGGTGTGGATGCGGCTGTTCAGCATCCAGCGCTATCTGGTGCCGCTGGAGCTGATCGCGCCGCTGGTGATCTGGCTGTTGTGGCACGGCGTGGTGGCGTCGGCGCCGCTGGCGCGCCGCCTGGCGGGCGTGAGCGTGGCGCTGTTGGCGCTGTCGGTGTTCCCGGTCGCCAACTGGGGCCATGCGCCGTGGGCCGACCGCAACGTCGAGGCCCAGGTTCCGGCGATGGCCGCGCCGGCGTCCAGCGTGATCTTCATCGCCCACCTGCATCCGCCGATGGGCTGGATGGCGATGTTCATGCCGCCGCAGGCGCGGGTGGTGCGGCTGGGCGGCATGCCGGAATCGCCGGGCTATCTGCAGCGCTTGCGCGACGTCATCGCCGAGCGGCCGGGGCCGCACTATGTGATGCTGGCGTCGAGCAAGAATGAAAAGCTGGCGGCCTTGCAGCGCAAGCTGTCCGCCGCGCGGGCGCTGGGGCTGACCGACGACGCGGCCGGCTGCGGCAAGCTGGCCTGGCTGATGCGGCACATCCGTTTCCAGGCCACGCTGCGCGGCCTGCCGTCCGGCGGCTGCACGCTGGATTTGCCGCCGCAGCATCAGCTGGACCTGGCCGCGCTGGACCGCGAGATCGTCCGCACCGCCGGCCGCGACATGGCGCGCTTCGGGCTGGGCGTCGATGCCGCCAGTTGCGTGGTGTACCAGGCGGCGGTCGGCAAGGAACCCTACCCCTACCAGTGGTGCCGGGTGACGCGCGCGCCCGATTGACGCGCCCGGCTACGTACTACTGCGCGGTTGGGCCGGCGCGACTGCGACTACAATGAGCAAGTTATTTCCACCCTTACAGGCGTCCGCATGTCATTTCTCATTGTTCTCGCCGCGCTGGCGTTCCTGATGCTGGCCGCGTATCGCGGCTACAGCGTGATCCTGTTCGCGCCGATCGCGGCGCTCGGCGCGGTGCTGCTGACCGATCCCGGCGCGGTGGCGCCGGTGTTCAGCGGCATCTTCATGGACAAGATGGTCGGCTTCATCAAGCTGTATTTCCCGGTATTCCTGCTGGGCGCGGTGTTCGGCAAGCTGATCGAGCTGTCCGGCTTTTCCGAGTCCATCGTGGTGGCGGCGATCAAGTACATCGGCCGTTCGCGCGCCAACGCGGTGATCGTGGCCGTGTGCGCCTTGCTGACCTATGGCGGCGTGTCGCTGTTCGTGGTGGTGTTCGCGGTGTATCCGTTCGCGGCCGAGCTGTATCGTCAAAGTAATATCCCGAAGCGGCTGATGCCGGGCGCGATCGCGCTGGGGGCGTTTTCGTTCACCATGGATTCGCTGCCGGGCACGCCGCAGATCCAGAACATCATTCCCACCACCTTCTTCAAGACCACCGGCTGGGCGGCGCCGTGGCTGGGCACGATCGGTTCGCTGTTCATCATCGTGGTCGGGCTGACTTACCTGGAATGGCGCCGCCGCGCCGCGATGGCGAGCGGCGAGGGCTACGGCGTCACCGGCGACAAGGACAAGGCGGCGCAGGGCGGCGTGGCCGGCGCGTTGCCGCATCCGCTGCTGTCGGTGGCGCCGCTGGTGCTGGTGGGCGTGGCCAACTTCACGCTGACCAAGATGATCCCCGGCTGGTACGGCGACAGCTACGCGCTGACGGCCGACGCCTTGCCCGGCCTGCACGCGCCGGTGACGCTGCCGATCAAGAGCGTGATCGGCATCTGGGCGGTGGAGGGCGCGCTGTTGCTGGGCATCCTGCTGGTGCTGGCGACCGCGTTCGCGCGGGTGCGCGACAGCTTCGCCGACGGCACCAAGGTCGCGGTCGGCGGCGCGCTGCTGGCGGCGATGAACACCGCCTCCGAGTACGGCTTCGGCGGCGTGATCGCGGCCTTGCCGGGTTTCCTGACGGTCAGCGACGCGCTGCGCAGCGTGCCCGATCCGCTGGTCAATGCGGCGGTGTCGGTCAGCTCGCTGGCGGGCATCACCGGCTCGGCCTCGGGCGGCATGAGCATCGCCCTGGCGGCGATGTCGGATGCCTTCATCGCCGGCGCCCATGCGGCGCAGATTCCGCTGGAGGTGCTGCACCGCGTGGTGGCGATGGCCAGCGGCGGCATGGACACCTTGCCGCACAACGGCGCCGTCATCACGCTGCTGGCGGTGACCGGGCTGACGCACCGGCAATCTTACAAGGAGATCTTCGCCATCACCGTCATCAAGACGCTGGCGGTGTTCTTTGTGATCGCGGTCTACTATCTGACCGGACTGGTGTAAGCGCGGCCGGCGCCGGATATTGTTTCTGGCAGTTGGTGCAGAAAAAGCTGCGGCGCCTGGTCTTGCCCAGGTGGCCCTTGTGGAACGGGATGTCGCAGCGCGGACAGATCTTCCTGGTGTGCGCCAGCCAGTGCTGCTTCAGCACCGAGGCCTTTTTCCATTTGAGGAAATCGAAACTGTACGCGCGCGCCTGCGCCACCAGCTGGCGCAACTTGGCGGCCGGCAGCGCGCCGACGGTGGACAGCGGATGGAGGCGGATGCGGAACAGCACCTCGTTCTTGATGATGTTGCCGACGCCGGCGAAGATGGTCTGATCCAGCAGCGCGTCGCACACCAGCGTGTCCGGTTCGGCGCGCAGCTTCTTCAGCGCCCACGCCGGCTCCCATTGCGCCGACATCACGTCGCCGCGCCAGTCGTATTCGCGGTCGAGGTCGTGCTCCAGCCGCTTGACCGAGCAGGCGTAGAAATTCAATTCCCCGCTGTCGTCGAATTCCAGGCTCAGCCTTGGCGGACTGTCCTTGCGCTCGTTGATGCGGTAGCTGCCGAACATCATCAGATGGATGCGCAGCGCGACCTCCGGCGTCTGGATCAGGAAGTGCTTGCCCCAGCTGCGCAAGTCCAGCAGCGGCTGGCCGGCCAGCGCGTCGAAGTCGATGCCCTTGCTGTTGCCGTGCGCGCGCTGGATGGTCTTGCCGACAAAGCCGGCCGCCTGTTCGCGCAGGATGACGATCGATGGTCCTTCGGGCATGGCGCTCTCCGCAGCATTGGGGAGCTTCAGTCTGCGCCGCCGCCGCCGGCGCCACCGTGCGTTAAATCACCGTGCGGAAATAATGCCGGGTCGCCGGCGCGGCGGCATTGCCCGGTGCGGTGTTTCGTGGCACTATCCTCGCTTCTTTGCTTGACTTGATGGAGAGACGCTTGAAAAACACCATGCTTGTAATGTCGCTGGTCGCCGCCGCCTCGGCGCACGCCGCCGGTCCCGAGTTCGACGCCAAGCGCATGTCGCAGGACGTCAAAACGCTGTCGTCCGACGCATACGAGGGCCGTGGCCCGAACACCGCCGGCGAGACCAAGACCGTCGCCTACCTGATCGAACAATTCAAGGCCGCCGGCCTGCAACCGGGCGGCGACCTGGTCAAGGGCAAGCGGGTCTGGACCCAGGACGTGCCGCTGGGCCGCTTCGAGATCAAGGGCCCGGTCAAGCTGACCATCAACGACGCCAAGGGCGCGCAGGAAATCCGCCAGGGCGACGACATGGCGGTGCGCGCCGCCATGGACGGTTCCAGGCAGGTCGACTTCAAGAACGCGCCGCTGGTGTTCGTCGGCTACGGCGTCACCGCGCCGGAGCGCAAGTGGGACGATTTCAAGGGCCAGGACCTGAAGGGCAAGCTGGCCGTGGTGCTGATCAACGACCCGGACTTCGAGACCGGCGCCGGCGACTTCGGCGGCAAGGCCATGACCTACTACGGCCGCTGGACCTACAAGTATGAAGAGATGGCCAAGCGCGGCGCGCTGGGCACCATCATCGTGCACGAGACCGCGCCGGCCTCCTACGGCTGGAACACGGTCAAGAACTCCAACACCAACGTCATGTACGACATCGTGCGCAAGCAGCCGAAGCTGGCGCACGCGACCATGGAGTCGTGGATCCAGCGCGACCTGGCGGCCGATCTGTTCAAGCGCGGCGGCCAGGATTTCGAGGCGCTGAAGAAACTGGCGCAGACGCGCGAATTCAAGCCGGTCGAGCTGAAGGGCGTGACGCTGTCGGCGCACTACGCGGTGGACGCGCAGGTCATCACGTCGAAGAACGTGGCGGCGCGCATCGCCGGCACCAAGGCGCCGAACCAGACCGTGATCTACAGCGGCCACTGGGACCATCTGGGCATCGGCCTGCCGGACGCCAAGGGCGACAAGATCTACAACGGCGCGGTCGACAACGGCACCGGCATCGCCGCGCTGCTGGAACTGGCGCGCGTCTACGGCAAGGCCCCGGCGCCGGCGCGCAGCGTGGTGTTCCTGGCGGTGACGGCCGAAGAAAAAGGCTTGCTCGGTTCCGAATACTACTCGGCCAATCCCTTGTATCCGCTGGCGACCACCGTCGGCGTGATCAATATGGACGCCCTGAGCCCGGAAGGCGTGGCGCGCAACTTCACCATTTCCGGCAGCGCCAAGCTGGATCTGCTGGATCAGCTGGTGGCCAAGGCCAAGCAGTGGAACCTAGTGTACGCGCCCGATCCGAAACCGGAAGCGGGCCACTTCTTCCGCTCCGACCACTTCCCGTTCGCCAAGCGCGGCGTGCCGGCCATCTCCTACGGTTCGGGCGACGATCTGGTCGACGGCGGCCTGGAGGCCGGCCACAAGGCCGAGGAAGCTTATGTGACCAACAACTACCACCAGCCGTCCGACGAGTGGAGCGCCAAGTGGAGTTTCGCCGGCATGTCGCACGACCTGGGCATGTTGTATTCGCTGGGCCGCGACTTGGCCGAATCGAAGGACTGGCCTAACTGGTCCAAGGACGCCGAGTTCCGCGCCGCGCGCGACGCCACCGCCGCGCAACGGCAATAAGCATGGCATGTCCGGCGCGGCGCTCCGCGTTGCGCCGGCAACCGCTTCAGGAACCGCGCGCGAGCTGGACCTGGGCCACCGTGCGCGGCGTGCCGAACATCTGGGTCCAGTAGTAGACGCCGGCGTCCTGTTCGGCGGTCAGGCCGTAGGCGGCGCCCATTTCGGTGAAGTTGGGGTTCATGATGTTGGCGCAATGGCCAGGGCTGCTCAGCCAGCCGGCCAGCACCGCCTGTGGCGTCGGCTGGCCGAAGGCGATGTTCTCGCCGATGCGTTGCCAGGCGTAGCCGGCGCGCTGCGAGCGCACGTCGGCCCGGCTGCCGTCCTTGGCGGTGTGGCTGAAATATTGTTGCGCCGCCATGTCCTGGCTGTGCCCCAGCGCCGCCGATTCCAGCATCGAATTCCTGCGCAGCGGCGGCGCGGCCGGGTATTGCTTGCCGCCGCAGCTGCGGCCTTCGGCACGGGCCGCGTTCACGCCGTCAAGGATGATTTGCCCGGCGTCGCTCCACTCGGGCGCGGCAAAAGCCGCCAGCGGCAGGCAGGCGGCGAAGAAGAGAGCGGCGTTGATCTTGAGTCCCATGGCGCATTCCTTGATGTAGGGCAACTTAGATAGTACATTGCCCTACGGATACATGCACGGGAAAACTGTACCGAACGCATCTTTTAATTCTGTTCGGCAACACTCACGACTGAACCGCTTTACAAGCGCGACAGCGCCGGCCCTCCGGGTTCGCCCAGCCAGGTGGTGGCAAAACGCTTGCGCGCCGCCTCCAGCGCCGCTTTGTCGCCGCGCAGGCGGTACACCTCCATCAAGCCGCTGAGCGCCCAGCCGTTGCTGGGCGTGCGCGCCAGCGAGGCGCGCAGCACCTGTTCCGCCTCGTCCCTCCTGCCGGCGCGGATCAGGGCCGCGCCCAGCGACTGCCGCACCGGGTAGTACCAGTACGGCGGCTCGGTGTAGGGCAGGCCGTCCTGGATCTCGACCGCCTGCCGGTAGGCCACGATGGCGGCCGGCAGGTCGCCCGCCGCTTCGGCCAGCCGGCCGTTGGCGACCGCGCGCGCGGTCTGCGCGATCTGCTGCGCCGGCACATTGGCGTCGGCGATCGGCTTCAGCGCGCCGCCATCCTCGATCTCCTCGATCGCCTTGACCTCGCGCCGGCCCGCCGCGACGTCGCCGTTGCGCGCGTGGCCGACCGCGCGCGCGTAATGCCACATCGCCTTGACCAGCGCGAAGTCGTCGCCGGGATCGGGCAGGGCCAGCAGGGTCTCGGGACTGCTGAACTGGACGTGCGAGAAGTACGGCGCCGCCTTGACCGGCTGCATCACGGCGAAGTCCTTCAGCAGCTCCGCCGGCAGCGACTGGTCCAGCTTGGCCGCCGCGCCGAGCGCGGTCCTGCCGTCGCCGCCCATCAGCGCCGACACCATCACGAAGTGGATGTTGTGCGGATAATAGGCGCCCTTGTAGACCGGATCGCTGGCCGCGCCGCGGAAGTATTTTTCATCGATGGCGATGGCGTCCAGGTTGCTTTGCAGCGCGTCCTTGTACTGGCCGACGCGGTAGTAGATGTGCGACGGCATGTGCACGATGTGGCCGGCGCCGGGGATCTGCGCCGCCAGCCGGCGCGCGTAGGGCAGCGCCCGCTCCGGCTGGGTCGAGGCTTCCACCGCGTGGATGTAGTAGTGGCTCGCGCCCGGATGGTCGGGGTTGCGCTTGAGGACGGATTCCAGTGCCGCCACCATCTCGGCGGTGCGGCCTTTCGCCCGGGCGCCGCCGGCCTGCCAATAATCCCACGGCGACAAATCCATCAGCGCCTCGGCGAACAGCACCTGGATGGTGTCGTTGGCCGGGAAGGCGCGCGCGGCGTCGGCCATCGCATCGGCGTAGGCCTGGTCCAGCGGCGCGCGGTCCTGCGGCGGCTCGGCGGCGTAGCGGCGCGCCACCGCGCGGATCAGCGCCTGCTCGGCCGGCGTGGCGCGCGCGGCCAGGCTGGAGGCGCGCGCGGCGGCGGCCGCCGCCGGCGCCACCGCCGCCGGGAACATCGGCGCGTTGATGTTGGGGCCGAGCACCAGCGCCTCGCCCCACCAGCACATGGCGCAGTTCGGATCGAGTTGCTGCGCGGCGCGGAAGGCGCGCGCCGCTTCCGCATGGTTGAAGCCGAAGGTCAGGCGCATGCCCTGGTCGAAGTAGGCCTGGGCCTTGCGGTTGCCGGTGGTGACCGGCACGTGCAGCTTGCCGAGATCCGGATACAGCGGCGGCGTGCCGTCGGCCGCCGGCGCCGGCGTTTGCTGCGCCGGCTGGAACGGCTTGGTCTCGGCCTGCGTCTGCACCAGGAGCGCCAGCAACGGCGGGCGTCCCGTTTGTGCCGCCGAGCAAACGGCGGCGCCGTCAAGCAAGGGATCGAAGGTGGCGGCGCCGGGCGAGGAAGGAAGGAAGGTCAGCGTCAGGCCGCTGGCGCCGGCGGTGGCGGCGGCGACGACGCGGGTGATGGTGGAAGTTTTCATAGCGCCTCCTGCGTCAGAGTGCAGGCTTTAGTTTAGCGCGGTTTGCCGAGCACCTGCGTCCAGTAGACGATGCCGGCATGCTGCTCGGCGGTCATGCCGTAGGCCGCGCCCATCTCGGTGAAGTCGGGGTTCATGATGTTGGCGCAGTGGCCGGGGCTGGTCAGCCAGCCGTCCAGCGCGGCCTGCGGCGTATTCTGGCCGAAGCCGATGTTCTCGCCGATGCGCTGCCAGGCGTAGCCGGCGCGCAGCGAACGGGCGCCGACCAAGCTGCCGTCCTTGGCGACATGGCTGAAGTAGCGCTGCGCCGCCATGTCCTGGCTGTGCGCCAGCGCCGCCGCGCCGAGCGCCGGATTCCAGCGCAGCGGCGGCGCCGGCGGATAGGCCTGCTTGCCGCAGGTGCGCGCCTCGGCGCGGAAGGCGTTGACGCCGGCAAGGATGACCTGGCCGGCGTCGCGCCAATCGGGATAGCTGATCGACGGCGGCGGCGGCGCCGGGCGCGCCAGGATCACGGTCCAGTCGGCGCCGCTGCGGTAGGCGCCGATCGCGGCGTAGGCGGGACTGAGCAGCGTGGCGCAGTAGCGCTTGCGCAGCGCCGCCATCGCACCCTGGACGTTGGCCGCGCCGCTGATGAACAGCGCGTCGGCCAGCTCGGTGGCGTAGCCGGCGCGCTCCAGCGCCGCTTCGATGATATCGCCCGGGCCGAGGCGGATGGCCGACAACACCGGCTGCGGCGTCAGCGGCTGCATCGGCTCGGCGGCGGCGCCGTCGCAACTGCCCGGCGCGGCGCGGTAGGCGTTGACCAGCGCCGTCAGCCGTTCGCTATCCTGCGCGGCGGCCGCCGGCGGCAGGCAGGCGGCGGCGACGGCGATGACGGCTTTCACTCTGAAACCCATTGACTATACTTCCTTGTTGTACGGCGAATCACCACATTATCCCTTGCTTTAAGGCATCTTTGCATAGGAGGTTGTCATGAGCGCAGATTTTAATGCTATAAAACAACGCCAACAGGCGAGCTGGGCCAGCGGCGATTTCGCCGTGGTCGGCGTCACGCTGCAAATCGTCGGGGAAGAGTTGGCCGAGGCCAGCGACATCCGCGCCGGCGAGCGCGTGCTCGATATCGCGGCCGGCAACGGCAACGCCACACTGGCCGCCGCGCACCGTTTCGCCCAGGTCACCTCGACCGACTACGTGCCGGCGCTGCTGGACAAAGGCCGCCGCCGCGCCGAGGCCGAAGGTTTGACGGTGCAGTTCCAGGTGGCGGACGCCGAGGAGTTGCCGTTCGAAGACGGCAGCTTCGATGTCGCGCTGTCGACCTTCGGCATCATGTTCGCGCCGGACCACGCGCGTTCATCGGCCGAGATGCTGCGCGTGGTGCGCGGCGGCGGCCGTCTCGGCATGGCGAATTGGACGCCGGACGGCGTGGTCGGCCAGTTGTTCAAGACCATCGGTAAATATTTGCCGCCGCCGGCCGGCGTGAAGTCGCCGGCGCTGTGGGGCACGGAAGAATATCTGCGCGAGCTGTTCGGCGGCGGCGCCGCGAAGCTGCACATCGAGCGCAAGCATTTCAACTTCCGCTACGCCTCGCCGGCGCACTGGATGCAGGTGTTCCGCGACTACTACGGCCCGGTGCACAAAGCCTTCGCCGCGCTCGACGAGCAGGGCGTGCTGGCGCTGGAGCAGGATTTGTTCGCCTTGCTGGACCGCTTCAACACGGCCGGGGAAACGTCGCTGGTGGTGCCGGGGGAATATCTGGAAGTGGTGGTGACACGCGCGTGATGAGTGCCCGCCGGCCCGACATAATAGCCATATCGCCCAAGATATTTAGACAACAAAAAACCCGCTGCTCCGATGAGACAAGCGGGTTTTGCGATTTCTTATACATCTTGCAGCTGAGTTTTGGTGCCTCGGGCCGGAATCGAACCGGCACGCCTTGCGGCGGCGGATTTTGAGTCCGCTGCGTCTACCAGTTCCACCACCGAGGCAACGCGACCCGCATTATCACTGATTTGCCGACCCGCCGCAAGCCCACCACCAATGTTTTTTATCTTTGAACAAGTTTCCCTGCCATCGATAACGCGCGCTCACGCCGCTACTTGCGCCGCCGCGTGCGACTGCTGTTGTTCCATCAGCGCGAAGATGGCGTCCTTCGACAGTACGTACTGATCCATCAGCACATCCTTGAGCTCGCTGATCTGCGCGCGGTAGTCGCCGATCGACTGCAAGGTGTAGCTATACAGCTCGTCCGCCTTGGCTTGCACCTGGTCCAGGTCGTTCTCCTGGTTCTTGAACTGGCTGTAGTCGAGCTTGGAGCGCGAGTACATCGATAGCTTGTTGACCATCAGGTCCAGCATCGTGGTGGCTTTCTGGATGTCGTTCTGGCTGCCGACCGAGATGCCGCGGGCGCCGTAGAACAGTTCCTCGGCCGCGACGCCGCCGTACAGCTGGATCACGTCGCGTTCCAGCTCCTCCAGCGTGCGCAGCGCGACGTCGTCCGAGGCCGACAGCACATAGCCCAGCGCGCCCAGCTTGGACACCGATTCGGTGCTGATCTTCAGCAGCGGCGAGCGTTCCTTCACCTGCGCCAGCGTCATGCCTTCGCGCAGCCACGGGTCGATCTGCATGAAGAAGTGGCCCAGCTCGTGCAGGGCGACGCGTTCGCGCTGCCGGGTCTTTTCGGCGGTGGTGGCGCGGTCGGTCAGGCCGATGGTGGCGCGTTCGAAGGCGCGGAACATCAGCTCGGTGTTGATGATGGCTTTTTCCTGGATCGCGATCATGCTGGCGCGCTCGACCACCGTCTGCAGCAGCGCCGGGCTGAGGTTGGCGGTGATTTCCGCGACCTGGTCCAGCTGCAATTCCTCCCAGTCGACGCAGCCGTCGGCCTTGCGCCCCAGGAAGGCGCGCAGCAGTTCGCGCCGTTCGCTCTTGTTCGGCAGGCGGAAGTTGATCTTGACCGAGAAGCGGCGCAGCATCGCTTCGTCCATCTGCGACGAGGCGTCGTCGAAGTTGGAGGCGACCACCCAGATCACGCCCGCGCCCTGGTCGCTGCGCACGCCGTCGAGCAGGCCGAGCAGGGTGTTGGCGGTGTCGTCTTCCCATTTCTTTTCGCCGCGTCCGCGCGGCATGAACAGGCCCTGCGCTTCGTCGAGGAAGATGATGCAGCTGCCGCGCGCGCAGGCCTTGCGGTGCAGCGCGTGCAGCGCCTTGGAGCCGCCGCCGATGTAGCCCGATTCCAGCGCCGAGGCCGAGGCCTGGATCAGCGGCACGTCGAGCCGCTTGGCCAGGTAGCCGGCCAGCTTGGTCTTGCCGGTGCCGGCCGGGCCGGTCAGCATGACGTTGAACGGTTTGTCGATGTCGTGCTCGCGGTAGACGGCGCGGTTGCGGATCATGTCCTCCAGGTGCAGCACTTCCTGCTTGATGTCTTCCATGCCGATCAGGTCGTCCATGCTGCCCCCCAGCTGGTCCGGGTTGAGCACGCTGGCGGAGACGCCCATGCCCGGCAGCGCGTGGCGCAGCAGGAACAGCGCCAGGCCGACCAGCAGAATGTCGACCGCGTGCCGGCGCAGGAAGCCGCCGGTGCGCGCCATGATGCCGCTGTCGTCGTCCTGCAGCAGCGCCTTGTGCGACGCCAGGTAGTCGTCGCGCGCGATGGCGTAGGGGATATTGTTGCGCAGCAGGACTTCGCGCTCCAGGCTCAGGTGCGTGCTGCCCGGCACCTTGACCACGTACAGCATCGGATCGCCCTTCATCTTGTAGATGTAGCGCGGCGCGTCCGATTGCGGCAGCGCCACCAGCAGGTAGTCCAGCTTGGCGCGCTGGGCCGGCAACGCGGTGATCTGCGCGATGTCCTGCGAGCGCAACATCGGCGCGGCGTCCTGCGGCACGTCGGCGCGCCAGCTGAACAGCGCGATCAGCGCCAGCACCGCCACCGCCAACGCGGCGCGAATGTAATTTTTCCGCAGTGCGGATCGGATTTTGTAAAGAGTATGCATATGCGTGTGTGCTATCCAGCCAGGATGGAGGCAGCATAGTGTCGGGCTGGGCGCGAGGGCGGGGCGCAGCAGCCGAGGCCGCCATTGCCGGCGCGCAGGATGGGGCGCGGCCGGTGTTGCTAACGTGTCTTATCAACTTGTCTTGCGAAACGAACATGCCATGCGGCAACTCGCTCATATTCCAACTATAGCGGTACCTCGGGCGTTTGTCTCGGGTCGGCGCGAAAAAAAATGGCGGGCGCAACAGTTCAAGCGGGCGGCGTCGCCGGCGCGCCGTTTGTCGCGCCTTTTTGCATTTGATGCCCGCGCTTTCACCGCTCGTCGCATGTGCCGGAATTTGTCGGCGGACTTTGCTAATCTGCCTACGTCCACTGCTCAACAACCCAATCACAGCGGTGGCTCCCGGCAGTTAATCGAACCTACAACCTTTTGGAGCACACCATGAAATCCACCCTGTCCCGCATCGCCGCCGCCCTCGTTTTCACCTCGCTGTTCGCCGCCGGCGCGCAGGCCGCCGCTCCCGACGCCGCCGGCGATGCGGTGCGGATCACGGCGCCCGCCGCCTACCATCTGGCGCCGCAGGAGTTCCAGGATTACTTGAACGCTTATGCCTTGAGCAATGGCGACTCGATGAAATTTTCGCAGCGCCTGAATCGCTACTACACCACCGTCAAGGGCGAGTCGCGGGTCGAGATTTTCGCGGTGGCGCCGGGCGTGTTCGTGACCAAGAATGGCGCCACGCTGAAGTTCAGCGAAGACGGCGAGGCGCTGGCCATCGACAACTACGAGCGCATGCGCGTCACTGCGGTGCTGCCGACCAACACCATCGTCACCGCGCGCCGTTGAGGCGGTCTACTTCGGGACCCAGTTGTCGTACTTGCGTTCCAGCCGCGCCATGGTGCCGTCGCGCCGCATCTCCGCCAGGGCGGCGTTGAGTCTGTCGATCAACTCGTCCGGCACCGCTGGATTGCAGGCCAGGTAGACCTTGACGCGGTTGAACACCAACAGCGGCACCACCTTCTCCGACCAGCCGAACTGGCGCGGCGCGGGGCCGGTGCGCATCGCGACCGCCCACAGGTCGATGCGGTTGAGCAGCAGCTTTTGCGGATTGACCGAATCGTTGCTGACGGCGTCGACGTTGAAGCCGCGGCTGCGCAGGTAGTCGTCGCTGGCGTTGCCGACATAGGTGCCGATGCGCAGCTTGCGCGCGTCCTCGATGGTCTTGAGCGGAAACTCGTGGTCGGCCAGGCCCCAGAACTGCCACTCGGCCTCGTCGGTCGGCCCCACCCATTTGAACAGCGCTTCGCGCTCCGGCGTGCGCGAGGTCGAATAGACGCAGGTCTGGCCGCGCTTCTGCGCCATCATGTAGGCGCGCTTCCACGGCAGCAGGTCGATGGTGTAGTCGGTGCCGGTGCGCGCCATCATTTCGCGGATCTTGTCGGTCTCGCGGCCGGTGACGCCGTCCGGTCCCAGCATGCTGGACGGCGGCGAATGCTCGGTGGTGATGCTGAGCGGCGCGGCGGTGCCGGCGCTGGCGCCGGCGCAGCTCGCTGCGAGCAGGAATGTCAGGATGATATGTCGCATGGGCGGGCCGCTTTCTTGCTGAAAGCATAGCAGCAATGCGTTTTTCCGCGCAACACCGCCGACGTTCAATCGGCGCGGCGGTAAAGGCGGAAGCGTTCCTGGCGGTCGGACGGCCGGCGGCCTTCCCATAGCAGCGTCCATTGCTTGCCGTCGTGCTGGGGATCGCGGTCGCGGCTGTCGCGCGGTTTGACGTTATCCTGCAACAACAGCAGCTTGCACTCGCCGCCTTCGACGCCGGCGAACGGCAGCTGGGCGTAATAGGCGAACGAAGCGCGCTGCGCCGGCCCGACGTTGCTCTCGATGCAGCCCGGGTTGGCCGGCAGCTGGTCGGCGATCTGGCGCGCCACGCCGGCGTAGCTCTTGCTGTAGTTGACGTCCGGCAGGAACAAGGTCATCAGCAGGATCCAGATCAGGATCAAGCCGCCCGACGACAGCACCACCGCGCGCCACAGCACCGACGGCTGGCGCGAGATGCGCCAGTACACCAGCACGAACCAGCCCGCCGTGGCCGCCAGCGCCACCAGGAAGGCGATCCAGCCCAGTTCCGGGGTGAAGCCCGGCACCAGCTTGAGCGCGTTCTTGGCGGCCCGCGCCGGGGTGCCGGTCAGCTTGGCGATCCAGAAGATCCAGATCACGGCGGCGCACAAGGTCAGCGCCATCACCGAGAACCAGTCGATGGCGTTGATGGCGCCGCGCTTCATGGTCAGCAGGCCGAACGCGGCCATCACCGCCAGCGGCGGCAGCAGCGGCAGCAGCTGGCCTTGCTCGGGCGCCGGATGGAACAGCGCCAGCAGCGATCCCATGCCGACGAAGGCCAGCGGCACCACGATGTGCAGCACGCCGCGCTGGCGGCGCCAGGCCCATACCGCCCAGCCGGCGAACGGCCAGGCCGGCCAGAAGAACCAGACGCCGACGCGGAAGAAGAATTTCAGGGAGAACCAGCTCGGCAGGCTGAGTTGCAGCCAGTTCCAGCCCAGCCAGGCGTTCAGCGGTTGCTGGTGGTAGGGTTCCAGCCATTGCGCCGGCAACAGCCACAGCGCGATGACGGCGGCGCCGACCACGATCGTGGCGCCGAGGTCGCGCGCGGCGCGGATCGCCGGCTGGGCCAGGAAGCGGGTGCAGGCGAACAGGGCCAGCATCAGGAACACCGGCGTGACCCAGCCGCGCGTCAGCGCCAGCAGGCCGACCGCCAGCCCGCTCAGCGCGGCGTTGCGCAGCGATGGCGTCTCGACGTAGCGCACGGTGCGGTACAGCAGCAGCGCGGTCAGCGACACCTGCATCGCTTCCGACGTGGTCTCGTGGCTGTGCAGCAGCAGGCCGAGGCAGCCGAGGTAGATCAGCACGGCGGCGTCGGCCAGCGTGCGGCCGAAGTCGTCCGGCTCGGGCTGGCCGCCGAAGGCCAGGCGCAGCGGTTGCGCGTCCTGCCGGCGCCCCAAATGGAAGGTGGCGTACCACAGCGACAGTACGCCGAGCAGGAACACCGCGATGGTGCCGATGTGGGCGCCCATGACGTCGCCCCACAGCCAGCCGGTCAGCTTGATGCCCAGCGCGCCCAGCCAGAAGGCCAGCGGGCCTTCGTCCGGCAGCGACAGGCCGGCGATGTTGGGCCACAACCAGTCCTGCCAGCTGCCGTGCGCCATGGTCCACATGATGCCGAAGCTGGCGGCGTCGTCGTTCTTCCACGGTTCGCGGCCGATCAGGCCGGGCAGGATGTACAGCATGCCGAGGGCGAACAGGGCCCAGCGCGGCAATGCCAGGGTAGCGGCGGCGGGAAGACGGACTGGCTTCATCGATCAGTGTACAAGTTGAGGTAGAACGGGAGTATGAGGCAAACAAACAAAAAAAGCAGCCGGAGGCTGCTTTTTTGAGAGCGACTGGGAGAACCCGGTGCTTAGGCGTTGGCGACCGAAGTTTTCGAACCGACGGTACCGAACTTCTGGCGGAATTTCTCAACGCGGCCAGCGGTGTCGACAATTTTGTGTTTGCCGGTGTAGAACGGGTGCGATTCAGCCGATACCTCGATCTTGATCAGCGGGTATTCTTTACCGTTGTGCTCGATCTTTTCGCGGGTCTGGATGGTCGAACGGGTGACGAATTTGAAGTCGCACGACAGGTCGTGGAACACCACTTCGCGGTAATCTGGATGGATTTCTGGTTTCATTTTAAGGCTTTCGGTTGGGTCGGTAGCCAAACAGCACTTCGTCGGTCGATCCTGCTTCTTGACCCGATTGCCGCTCACTTGCCTGATTAAAAATACTGCGATCGGCGATTATACAGCCGTAAACGCAAACGGGCAACCGAAGTTGCCCGTTCATCATGATTAGCCGCGGCTTATCCGCCTCGACGCATCATGTCGAAGAACTCACCGTTGTTCTTGGTGGCCTTCATCTTGTCGAGGATGAACTCCATCGCTTCGATCTCGTCCATCGAGTACAGCAGCTTGCGCAGGATCCAGATCTTCTGCAGCTGGTCCGGCTTGATCAGCAGTTCCTCGCGGCGGGTGCCCGATTTGTTCAGGTTGATCGCCGGGTAGACGCGTTTCTCGGCCAGGCGGCGCTCCAGGTGCACCTCCATGTTGCCGGTACCCTTGAATTCCTCGTAGATCACGTCGTCCATGCGCGAGCCGGTTTCGATCAGCGCGGTGGCGATGATGGTCAGTGAGCCGCCTTCTTCGATATTGCGCGCGGCGCCGAAGAAGCGTTTCGGACGCTGCAGCGCGTTGGCGTCGACACCACCGGTCAGCACCTTGCCGGAGGCAGGGATCACGGTGTTGTAGGCGCGCGCCAGGCGGGTGATCGAATCCAGCAGGATGATCACGTCTTTTTTCATTTCGACCAGGCGCTTGGCTTTTTCCAGCACCATCTCGGCGACCTGCACGTGGCGGGTGGCCGGTTCGTCGAAGGTCGAGGCGACCACTTCGCCGCGCACCGAACGCTGCATCTCGGTCACTTCCTCAGGACGTTCGTCGATCAGCAGCACGATCAGCGTGCAGTCCGGATGGTTGGCGGTGATCGCGTGCGCGATGTGCTGCAGGATCACCGACTTGCCGGATTTCGGCGACGCCACCAGCAGGCCGCGCTGGCCCTTGCCGATCGGCGCGATCAGGTCGATGATGCGGCCGGTGATGTTTTCCGTGCCGTTGATGTCGCGTTCCAGGCGCAGCGGCTCGTTCGGGTGCAGCGGCGTCAGGTTCTCAAACAGGATGCGGTGCTTCGAGGCTTCCGGCGATTCGCCGTTGACCTTGTCTACCTTGACCAGCGCGAAATAGCGCTCGCCGTCTTTCGGGGTGCGCACTTCGCCTTCGATCGAATCGCCGGTGTGCAGGTTGAAGCGGCGGATCTGGGATGGCGAGATGTAGATGTCGTCGGTCGACGCCATGTAGCTGGCGTCCGGCGAGCGCAGGAAGCCGAAGCCGTCCGGCAGCACTTCCAGAGCGCCGTCGCCGAAGATCTGTTCACCGGATTTCGCGCGCTTTTTCAGGATCGCGAACATCAGCTCCTGTTTGCGCAGACGCGCCGCGTTGTCGATATCAAGACCGATGGCCATCTCCAGCAATGCCGAGACGTGTAGGGCCTTTAATTCAGATAGATGCATATTGTTTGAGTATCCCGTGACGGGAAGGTAAAGGTAGGGGAGGGAACTGCGTGGTTGTCTCTAAGTTATTTATTAAGCGGCGCCACAGGCGCGGCGCCGCTTGGTGCAGCAGGCGATATCTTATCTTAGATATTGCTGTCGATGAAAGAGGTCAGCTGGCCTTTTGCCATCGCGCCAACCTTTTGAGCGGCCGGTACGCCGTTCTTGAACAGGATCAGGGTCGGGATGCCGCGGATGCCGAACTTGGCAGGCACCTGCTGGTTCGAATCGACGTCCATCTTGGCGATCAGGATCTTGCCGTCGTATTCCTTGGCCACTTCTTCCAGGATCGGGGCGATGCTCTTGCAAGGACCGCACCATTCGGCCCAGAAATCGACCAGAACCGGACGATCGGACTTCAGTACGTCTGCGTCAAAAGAAGTATCGGTGATGTGTTTGATATTTTCGCTCATATTTTCCTCAATCGAGGTCAGTGGGATCAATAACGCCCTGGGGTGATGCCATCTTGAATCGCCCCTGACGTTGCCGGTAATGGGCAGCAGATGGAGGTCGATTACGCGAATTCAATGTCTTGGATTAGGGATGGCAACAAGGTCGGCAGGCGGGGATGGCTGAAATAATAACCCATTTTTTAAAAATGTGCGGCGGAATGTCGAAACCCGCTAAATTATTTGCCTGAATCGCCATTCCGCCCTGGACAGCGCGCCGCCGCGCGCGCCATCAGCGCGGTCAGCGTCTCGAGGTCGAGCGGTTTGGCGCAGGCGTCGAGGATGGCCAGGCCCTGCGCTTCCGCCAGCCGGGCGGCGGTCCGCAGCACGGCGGCGTCGACGCCCGACAGCAGCACCACACAGCCAAGGTATTGCTGCGCCGCCGCAAGGCGCAGGAAGTCGATCCCGTCCATGACCGGCATCGCCAGGTCGCAGATCACCAGGTCCGGCGGGCGCAGGCGCAGCTCGATCAGCGCGCGCCGGCCGTCGGTTTCGCGGATCACCTCGTGCGGCCCGAGGCCGCCGATCATGTCGGCCAGCAGTTCCAGCATGAATCCATCGTCGTCCAGCAGCAGTACCCGCATGCAGTTCCTTATATTTTCAATTGTCGTCGGCGAAAGTGGTGTTGGTCATGATCTGTTCGGTGATCCGCTCCAGCAGCGGCCACAGTTTTTCCAGCAGGGCCTGGGCCCGCAGCGTGTTGTCGGCGTCGCTGTCGGCCGCCGGCAGCTGTTCCAGTTGCAGCATCAGTTCGCCCATGCCCATCGCGCCGACGGTGCGCGCCGGCGATTTCAGGCGGTGGCCCAGCTCGCGCAGCGCCGCCACGTCGCCGCGTCCCAGCGCGGTTTCCATCTGGTTCAAGCCATCCTGGGTGTTGTGCAAAAACTTGAAGGCGAACTTGCGCACCTTGTGCGGATGATATCCCAGCAGCTTGGCGAGGATGGATAAATCGATCACCGCCGGGTCGCCGCCCAGCGTGGTCTTGAACGCCGCCGGCTGCGGCAGCGCTTCGCGCACCGTGCCCTCGGCGCGCGCCGGCAGCCAGTTGGCGATGGTCTGGTACATCAGCGCCGGCTGGATCGGCTTGGAGATGAAGTCGTCCATGCCGGCCTCGATGCAGCGCACCCGGTCCTCGCTGGTGGCGGTGGCGGTCATCGCCAGCACCCGCATGTCGGCCAGGCGCGGATCGGCGCGGATGCGGCGGGTCGCCTCCAGGCCGTCCATCAGCGGCATCTGCACGTCCATCAGCACGCAGTCGAAGGCGGTCTGGCGCAGCAGCTCCAGCGCCTCCATGCCGTTGGCGGCCAGGCACACCGAGGAGCCGACTTCCTCCAGCATCTCCAGCGCGATCTGCTGGTTGAAGGTGTTGTCCTCGACCAGCAGGATGCGGGCGTTCTTCAGCGCCGCCATCACCGCCGCGCTGCGCGACGACGCCAGCAGCTCGGCGGCGGCGTCCTTGACGCGGTCGATCAGCGCCGGCACCGTGGCGCTGCTGATGCCGAGCCGCGCGGTGAACCAGAAGGTGCTGCCGTGGCCGGGCCGGCTGCGCACGCCGACCTCGCCGCCCATCAGCTGCGCCAGCTGTTTGCAGATCGACAGCCCCAGCCCGGTGCCGCCGTATTCGCGGGTGGTGGAGGTGTCGGCCTGCTGGAACGACTGGAACAATTTGTCGATCTCGCGCTCGGACAGGCCGATGCCGCAGTCGCTGACCTCGAAGCGCAGCAGGCAGCCGTGGGCGTCGCCGACCACCTGCCGCACCCGCACCTCGATGCGGCCCTTTTCGCTGAACTTGATGGCGTTGTTGGTGTAGTTGATCAGCACCTGGCCGAGCCGCAGCGGGTCGCCGCGCAGCACCTTGGGCAGCGTCGGGTCGAGATCGAACACCAGCTCCAGCTCGCGCCCGGCGGCCTTCGGCGCCACCACCGTGGTCAGCGTCTGGATCACGTGGTCGAGCGCGAAGTCGACCTGCTCGATCTCCAGCTTGCCGGCCTCGATCTTGGAGATGTCGAGGATGTCGTCGATGATGCCCAGCAGGTGCTCGCCGGCGAAGCGGATCTTTTCCAGATAGTCGCGCTGGCGCGGATCGAGGTCGGTCTTCAGCGCCAGGTAGGCCATGCCGATCACGCCGTTCATCGGGGTGCGGATCTCGTGGCTCATATTGGCCAGGAACTGGCCCTTGGTCTGGCTGGCCTCCTCGGCCACCTGGCGCGCGTGTTCCAGCTCGCCGGTGCGGATCGCGACCCGTTCCTCCAGATGCTCGTTCAATTCGCGCAGCGCGTCCTCGCCGCGCTTGCGGTCGGTGATGTCGGTCAGGCTGGCCACCACCAGCTGCACCGCGCCCGCCTGGTCGGGGATGGGTTCGGCGTTGACCGACAGCCAGTGCAGCGCGCCGTCGGGCTGGGCCAGGCCCATCACCACGTCGCGCACCGACATGCCCATCACCAGCGCCAGCCGCACCGGATGGCTGGCCAGGTCGAACGGCGTGCCGTCCTCGCGCACGCCGCGCCACAGGCCGTCGCCGTCGATGTCGGCGGTGTGCGCCAGCATGCGGGTGGCGGCGGCGTTGCGCTCCAGGATGACGCCGCCGCCGTCCACCATCACCAGCCCGTTGGTGACGGCGTTGAAGATCGACGCCAGGCGCTGGCTGGAGTCGCGCAGCGCGCCTTCGGCCTGGCGCCGCGCGGTGATATCGGTCAGCATCGCCAGCGTGCCGGCGTAATGGCCGGCGTCCGAGTTGACCACGGTGGTCGACAGCAGGCACCAGACGCTGCTGCCGTCGCGGCGCAGGAAGCAGACGTCGCCCTGGCTGGCTTCGCCGGACAGGCGGTGCTGCATATGCTGCTTGAGCAGCGCGCGGCCGGCGTCGTCCATGAAGTCGGTCATGGCGCGGCCCATCATCTGCTCGATGTCGTAGTCCAGCATGTGCGCCAGGGTCGGATTGACGAAGGTGGTGCGGTCGTCGGCGTTGGTCATCCAGATGCCTTCGGCGGCGGTCTGCACGATCTGGCGGTAGCGTTCCGAGCTGGCCTGCAGCGCTTCCTCGGCGCGCTGGCGCTGGGTCATGTCGCGCAGCGTCATGATCATCAGGTCCTGGCCGGACAGCTCCACCGGCGCGATGTGCACCATCGCCGGGAAGGTGGTGCCGTCGGCGCGGATGGCGTACAGCACGCGGCCCGGCTGCCGGGGGCGCGTGAACAGCTCGCGCGCGCGGCCGTTGCTGCGCATCGCTTCCGGCGTCAGCTGCTCGACCGAGCGGCCGGCCAGCAGGTGGTCGCCGTCGTAGCCGAAGCTGGCGGCGCAGGCGAGATTGGCGTAGCGCACGCGGCCGCCCTTGTCGGCGACCAGCACCGCGCCCGGCGTGGCGTCGACCACGGCCCACATGCGCCGTTCCTCGGCGGCGGCGCGCTCGCTGATGTCGGCCATGGTGCCGGCGGCGCGCAGCGGCCGGCCGGCGGGATCGCGTTCGATGACCATGCCGCGCGCCAGCACCCAGATCCAGCCGCCGTCGGCGGTGCGCATGCGGTGCTCGCTGTGGATGTTGCCGCCGTTGCCGCCGTCGCTGTCCAGGTAGGCGCGGATGGTGCGCTCGACGCGGTCGCGGTCGTCCGGGTGCACATGCTGTTGCCACTCGTCGAGCGTCGGCTGGAACTGTGCGGGGGCGTAGCCCAGCAGCTCGCAGTAGCGCGGCGACAGCTTCAGCGCGCCGCTGGCGAGGCGCCATTCCCACATGCCGGCGCCCGAGCCTTCCAGCGCGAAGCTGGCCATGCGCTCGGCGCCGCCCAGTTCCGCGCGCGCGGCGCGCAGCTGGTCGGCCTGGCGGCGCAGGCGCAGCGCGCCGAACAGCGAGACCACCAGCATCAGCGCCAGCGCGCCGCCCAGCGTGGCGCCGCCGTAGCGCAGCAGCAGATCGCCGTCCGGCGGCTGGTACAGGAAGCCGTCCAGCTTGAAATCGGCCGGCAGCATGCCTTGCTCGCCGTAGGCGCGGGCCAGCGCGCGCCAGCGTTCCGGATTGCTGTAGCCAAGTTCGATCAGGCCCTGCTCCAGCAGCGGCGCGATGCGCTGCGCTTCGAACATCAGGTGCTCGCGGCTTTTGCGTTCCGGATAGCGGGCGCGTATCAGGTCGGTGATCTCGCCCGGGTGCGCCATCGCGTAGCGCCAGCCGCGCAGCGTCGCTTCGCGCAGCGCGGCGGCGCGCGCCGGGTGCTCGCGCAATTCGCTCTCGGTGGTGTACAGCGCGTCGCCGTAGAAATCCAGGCCGTAGCTGCGCGGCGACATGGTCTCGTAGGCGAGGTGCAGCCGGTCCAGCAGATACGGCGCTTCGGTGACGTAGGCCGACATGGCGTCGACCCGCGCTTCGACCAGGTCGTCCAGGTTCTGGCTGTGTGCCAGGTGGTACAGGCTGTCGATGCGCACGCCCTGCTTTTTCAGCATCACCGTCAGTTCTTCGTTATTCGGCGCCATCATGATGCGGCTGCCGGGCCAGGGAATCGGCTTGCCGTCGGCGCCGCGACGGCGCAGCAGCGCGGCGGGCGAGTGCTGGAACACCGTGGCCAGCACCACCACCGGCTGACCCATGCCGCGCGCCAGCAGCAGCGTGCTGTTGCCGACGCCGTACTGGGCCCGGCCTTCGGTGACGTGTTGCAGCGGATCCTTGCCGGGCGAGGCTTCCAGCAGCGTGACATCGAGGCCGGCGTCGCGGTAATAGCCCTGGTCCTGCGCGGCGTAGTAGCCGGCGAACTGGAACTGGTGCTGCCATTTGAGCTGGATCGAGACTTTTTCCGCCGCCGTCGCCGGCCGCAGGCCGCAGGCCAGGGCGAGCGCGCACACCGCCAGCCTGAACGGCAGGCGATGCCAGGAAACCTGGCGAAAGCGCGGACGGCAGTGGAGCAAGGAACTTCCTTTTTTGGTCGACAAATTGGTGCTGTACCTGAGCAACTATAGCATCGAACTTTTGCCGGTAGTCGATAAAGTGTCCAGGACGGAATTGCGACGCCGCAGCGCACCAAAACACGCCGGAATTAACAATTAAGGGCGGTTTTCGTGACATTTTGTGAGAATGCCCGGCTGCCGCGCGCATCGGCTCGGCTTGCGCGCTGCAAGCCGACGTTGGCGCGAGCCCGTTATTGGCTGAAACTGCCGGCGAACTGGTAGCGGTGGCCGGGATGCCACATGGTCGCGATCGAGGCGATCAGGCCGCCGGAGCGGGTCTGGCGCTTGAGCACCAGGCAGGCCTGGCGGGTGTCGATGGCCAGCATCTCGGCGATGTCGCGCGGGGCGGCCAGCGCTTCGACGCTGTAGGTGGCGCCCTGCAGCGGCGCGGCCTTCATCAGGTATTCGTTGGGGGTGATGCTGGCGAAATCCTGTTCCATGTAGTCGGGCGCGCACAGCGGACTGGCCCAGCGGTCCTCGACCTGGATCGGCACGCCGTTTTCGAAGTGGACGATCACCGAATGGAACAGCGGATGGCCGGCCGGCAGCTCGAACTGCTTGGCCATCAAGTCGCTGGCCTTGACCCGCTCCAGCTGTTGCAGGCTGCTGCGGTGGGCGTGGCCCCGGGCGCGGATCTCGTCGGCGATGGATTTGATCTCCAGCAGCGTGGCCTGGTATTTTTGCTGGGCGACGTAGGTACCGGAGCCCTGGCGGCGGGTCAGCACCTGCTCCGAGGTCAGCTCGCGCACGGCGCGGTTGACGGTCATGCGGGAGACGCCGAACTGCTTGACCAGCGCCTGTTCGGACGGGATCACATCGCCTTCCTTCCAGGTGCCGGCGGCGATTTCGGCCAGCAGGTAGTCCTTGATCCGCTGGAAAATAGGGGTGCTGTCATGCGGTGCTTGATCGTCCAAACGGCTTCTCCGAAGGCACGCCTGGTGCAGGCGGCAGAGCGGGCATTCTAGCACCGCATGCTTGCCAGTTGAACATGTTTTGCCGGTTTTTTGACGGCGGCCGTACAATTCAAAAGCAAGACCCGGAGTGTGCGTCCAGGCGCCGGCGCCTAACATGGCCTCATTCCAATCACAATCATGGAGTCTGAGATGGGCAAGACTGCAAACGAGGCGGTGCAACAGGCGGGCTACGGCGGCGACGAGGCGCGTTGGGCCGCCGTGCGGCAGCGCGACGCCGGGGCCGACGGCGTGTTCTGGTACTCGGTGCGCAGCACCGGGGTGTATTGCCGCCCGTCGTGCGCGGCGCGGCCGGCGTTGAGCAAGAACGTGGCCTTCCACGACAGCCGCGCCGAGGCCGAGGCGGCGGGCTTCCGGCCTTGTCTGCGCTGCAAGCCGGATCAGCCGCCGCTGGCCGAGCGCCAGGCGGCGCTGGTGGCGCAGGCGTGCCGTTTGATCGACGCGGCCGAGGAGGCGCCGGACCTGGACAGTCTGGCCGCCGCCGTGGGTGTCAGCCGCTTTTATTTCCACCGCATGTTCAAGGCGGTGACCGGGATCACGCCGAAGGCCTATGCCAACGCGCAGCGGGCGCGCCGCATGCAGGCGGGTTTGGCCGGGCAGGCTTCGGTGACGGAGGCGATCTACGCATCGGGCTTCAATTCCAGCGGGCGCTTTTATGCGCAATCGCCGGGAGTGCTGGGGATGACGCCGAGCGCCTTCCGCGCCGGCGGCAAGGGGGCGCAGATCCGCTTCGCCATCGCCGCCTGTTCGCTTGGCGCGATCCTGGTGGCCAGCACGGAGCAGGGCATCTGCGCGATCCTGATCGACGACGATCCGGATTTCCTGGTGCGGGATTTGCAGGACCGTTTTCCGGAGGCGGAGCTGATCGGAGCGGAGCCGGAGTATGAGCGGGTGGTGTCGCGCGTGGTCGGGCTGGTGGAGCGGCCGGAGATCGGGCTGGACCTGCCGCTCGACGTGCGCGGCACGGCGTTCCAGCAGCGTGTATGGCAGGTGCTGCGCGAGATTCCGGCCGGGCGCACGGTCAGCTATGCCGAGCTGGCGCAACTGGTCGGATCGCCGAAGGGGGCGCGGGCGGTGGCGGGGGCGTGCGCGGCGAACGCGCTGGCGGTGGCGATTCCGTGTCATCGCGTGGTGCGCAACGATGGTACGATTTCCGGGTATCGCTGGGGTGTCGACCGCAAGGCCGCGCTGCTGAATCGCGAGCGCGAGGCGGGCAAATGAAGAACGGCGAATTCGACTTCGGCGACCCCGCCGCGGAACGCAAACCCCGCAAGACGCCGCCGCTGAGCGTGGCGCCCGCCGCGCCAACCGCAGGGCCCCGCGCCGCAGCAGTTGCCGCACCAGTTGCCGCAGCAGTCCCCGCAGCCGACGCGTCCGGCGCGTCCGGCGCCCGCGCCGCGCCAGCCGCCGCCGGGCCGGCCGAGCCTTCCGGGACGGGCGCGCCGGACCAGGCGCCCGACGCTGTCGCCATCGCGCAGGCGCAGGCGAATGCCCGCAAGCTGGTCGCGGCGGCGGCCGGCATCGGGGTGCACGTCGCGGCGCTGGACTGGCAGGCCATCGCCGATGAGCTGAACGCGCACGGCCACGCCATCGTCCCCGGCATGCTGACCGCCGACGAATGCATTGCGATGGCGGCGCAATACGCGCAGCCGCAGCTCTACCGCAGCCGCGTGGTGATGTCGCAGCACGGTTTCGGCAGCGGCGAATACCAATACTTCCGCTACCCGCTGCCGTCGATGATCTCGGCGCTGCGTCAATCGCTGTATGGTCCACTGGCCGCGATCGCCAACCACTGGCACGAAGCGATGGACCTGGAAGCCCGCTTCCCGCCCGACCACGCCGAGTTCCTGGCGCGCTGCCACGCCGCCGGCCAAACCCGCCCGACGCCGCTAATGCTGCAATACGGCCCCGGAGACTACAACTGCCTGCACCAGGACCTGTACGGCGACCACGTCTTCCCATTGCAAGCCGCGATCTTGCTGAGCGAACCCGGAACCGATTTCGACGGCGGCGAATTCGTGCTGACCGAGCAGCGCCCGCGCATGCAGTCGCGGGTCGAGGTGGTGCCGCTGAAGCGCGGCGACATGGTGATCTTCCCGGTCAACCACCGCCCGGCGCAGGGCGCGCGCGGCGTCTACCGGGTCAATATGCGGCACGGCGTGAGCCGCCTGCGCGCCGGCTCTCGCCACACGCTGGGTATCATCTTCCACGACGCGAACTAGATCATTTGGTCCATAATACGGCTATTCACCATCCCGAGGAATAACCGTGGCAAGGCAAAAAGAGTTCGATCGCGCCGATACATTGAACCAGGCGATGCAAGTGTTCTGGCAAAAAGGCTATGCCGCCACCTCCACCGCCGACCTGTTGCAAGCGATGGGGATCGGCCGGCAAAGCATGTACGACACCTTCGGCGACAAATACTCGCTGTACCTGGAAGCGCTGAAACAGTACTGCGACACCAGCACCGCCGACGTGCTGCGCGGGCTGAAGGGCGATAGCCCGCTGGCCGCCATCGAGCACATGCTGCAATCGTTCGCCGCGCGACCCAAGCGCGACAACGCCAAGGGATGCATGGGTGTCAACGCGGTGTGCGAATTCGGGACCGACGACGCCGGCATCAACGCGATCCACCAAAGCAGCGGTGCGCTGCTGAACGACGCCGTCGGGCGCATGCTGCGCGCCGCCGCCGTCGCCGGCGAGATTCCCGCCGACACCGATGTGCAGCAGGCGGCCGCCTTCGTCGCCGCGACGCTGTCCGGCATGAAGGTCTGCGCCAAGGCAGGCGGCAGCGGCGCCACCCTGCGCGCCATCGCCGGCTTCGCCGTCCAGGGTTTGCGCGGCGGCTGAAATTATCACGGAACGTTTAATTGACTGGTCGATCCAGAAAGTCTAATATCGCTTTATTCTGGATCAATCGATCCAGTAAAAATTGTGAAAGGCATTCCATGACTAACCCATTGAACAACAAAGTCGCGCTGGTCACCGGCGGCGCGCGCGGCATCGGCGCGGCCACCGTCAAGCGTCTGGCGCAGGACGGCGCCGCCGTGGCGTTCACCTATGTATCGTCGCCGGACAAGGCGAACGACCTGGCGGCAAGCATCGTCGCGGCGGGCGGCAGGGCGCTGGCGATCCAGGCCGACAGCGCCGACGAAGCCGCGCTGCGGGCTGCGGTGGAGCGCACCGTGGCGCACTTCGGCGCGCTGGACATCCTGGTCAACAGCGCCGGCATCCTGCAAATGGGTTCGGTGGAGGATTTCGCGCTGGCCGATTTCGACCGCATGGTGGCGGTCAATGTGCGCGCGGTGTTCGTCGCCATCCAGGCGGCCGCCAAGCATATGAAGGACGGCGGCCGCATCGTCACCATCGGCAGCGTCAGCGGCACGCGCGTGGGCTTCGCCGGCGCCAGCGTCTATTCGATGACCAAGGCGGCGGTGGCGATGCTGGTGCGCGGCGCCGCGCTGGACCTGGCGACGCGCGGCATCACCGTCAACAACGTCCAGCCCGGCCCGGTCGAAACCGACATGAACGCGCCGGACCAGCCGCATGTGCCGCATGTGCGCGCGATGATGCCGGTCAAACGCCTGGGCCAGCCGGAGGAGGTGGCGTCGCTGGTCTCCTACCTGGCCGGCGCGGAGGCGGCCTTCATCACCGGTTCCAGCTTCACCGTCGACGGCGGCTACAGCGCCTGAACGGTTTTCTGGGTTTGATACAGGCGCGCGTAGATGCCGTTGCGCGCCAGCAGCGCATCGTGGCTGCCGGCTTCCGCGATGCGGCCGCCGTCCATCACCACGATGCGGTCGGCGTTCTCGATGGTCGACAGGCGGTGCGCGATGACCACCGTGGTGCGGCCCTTCATCAACACCTCCAACGCCGCCTGCACCAGCCGCTCGGATTCGGTATCGAGCGCGCTGGTGGCCTCGTCCAGGATCAGGATCGGCGCGTCCTTGTAGATCGCGCGGGCGATCGCCAGGCGCTGGCGCTGGCCGCCGGACAGGCGTAAGCCGTTTTCACCCACCTGCGTCAGATAGCCCTCCGGCATGCGGGCGATGAACTCGTGCGCATGCGCCGCGCGCGCCGCCGCCTCGACCCGCTGCGGCGACGGCTCGGGATCGCCGTAGGCGATGTTGGCCGCCAGCGTGTCGTTGAACAGCACAACGTCCTGGCTCACCAGAGCGATCTGCTTGCGCAGCGATGTCATGGTGTAGTCGCGCAGGTCGACGCCATCGAGCTTGATGCTGCCCGAGCCGACGTCGTAGAAGCGCGGCAGCAGGCCGGCCAGCGTGGTCTTGCCGCTGCCGGAGCTGCCCACCAGGGCCACCGTCTCGCCGGCGGCGATGTCGAGCGAGACCCGGTCCAGCGCCGGACGCGCCTCGGCGTCGGCGCCGTAGCGGAAGCTGACCTCGTCCAGCACCAGCCGGCCTTCGGCGCGCTCCAGCGTCTTGTCGCCCTTGTCCGCTTCCGCTTCGGTGTCGATCAGGCCGAACACCGATTCGGCGGCGGCCAGGCCTTTTTGCATCGGCTCGTTAATCTTGGTCAGGTTCTTGATCGGCGACTGCATCGCCATCAGCGCCGTCAGGAAGGCGACGAAGCCGCCCGGCGACAGCGCGCCGGCCTGGTTGCGCAGCAGCGCGAAGTAAATCACCGACGACAGCGTGATCCCGATCAGCAGCATGATGACGCCGGAGTTGAACGCCGACGTCGCGGCGTGCTTGACCGCCAGCTGGCGGTTCAGCTTCACCACCTGGTCGAAGCGGTGTTGTTCGTATCGCTGGCCGCCGAAGATCTTTACCACGCGCTGGCCGCTGATGCTTTCGTCGAGCACATTGGTCAGGTCGCCCATCGCCGCCTGCGCGCTCTTGCTCAGGACGCGCATGCGGCGGCCGGCGAAGATGACGATGGCCGCCACCAGCGGCAACAGGCCGAGGCAGAACACCGCCAGTTGCCAGTCGACGATGAACAGCGTGGCCAGGTAGCCGATGGTGGCGACCGAATCGCGCACCGCGACGTTGACCACGGTCAGGCCGGCCTGCGCCACCTGGGCGGCGTCGAAGGCCACGCGCGACAGCGTGGTGCCGGTCGAGGAAAGATCGAAGTAGCCGTTCGGCAGGCGCATGATGCGGGCGAACATGGTCTCGCGCAGGTTGGCCTGGACCCGGCTGCTGAGCCACGCGGCGCCGTACTCGCCGCAGAAGCTGGAGACCATGCGCATCACGGCCAGCGCGAAGATCACCACCGGAATCGACCACAGCGCGGCGTTCGGATCCCTTGGCAGCAGGCGGCCGAGCCATTCCTGCACTTCGGCCAGCATCCCGGTGGCCGGCGGGCGCACGCCGGTCAGGCTGTGCGCGGGCGCCAGCGCGTCGACCACGTTTTGCAGCTGGCGCAGCAGCAGCACGTCGGTGGCGGCGGCCAGGCCGACCGCGAACAGGGTGACGGCGGCGATCCAGGCGTAGGGACGGAACTGCTTGAGCAGGCGTATGTAAAGGAGGCGGCTAGACACGTGGTTGTGGTTTTAGAGCGGCGAATCCTGCATTGTACCTGTCCTGAAGCGCCAAACCAGCGGCTTAGTCACAGAGTTCGGTTGACCCGGGGCCAAACTTCGCTACACTCTGAATCTTGCTTCCGAATGGAGAGATTTGATGCGCACCACCCCTTTTATGCCGTCCCCGCTGAACGCGGCCATCACGCTGGCGCTGTCGGCCTTCCTGCTGCCGGCGCAGGCCGACACCATCATCGACCGCGCCAACGGCTACACGCTGAACGCGGCCGGGCAGCTGCTGCGCTTTACTTCGCTGGGCTTCGATGATCTGGGCCGCGTGGTCGCGGTGGGCAGCGAAAGGGAGACGGCGGCCGCGCTGCCGAAGGCGGAGCACGTCGACGCGCAGGGTAAAACTCTGCTGCCCGGGCTGATCGATGCCCACGGCCACGTGTTCGAACTGGGCGAGATCGCTTCCGGGGTGGAGCTGTACAGCTCCACTTCCCTCAACGGCGCGGTGCGCGCGGTGGCCGATTTCAGCAGGTCGCATCCGAAGAAGGCCTGGATCATCGGCTTCGGCTGGAATCAGGAAATCTGGAAACTGGGCCGCTTCCCGACCGCCGCCGAGCTGGATGCGGTGGTCAACGACCGTCCGGTGCTGCTGCACCGTGTCGACGGCCACGCCATCTGGGTCAACACCAAGGCGCTGGAAATGGCCGGCGTGACGCGCGAGACGCAGGATCCGGCGGGCGGCAAGATCGAGCGCGACGCCAGCGGCAAGCCGACCGGCGTGCTGGTGGACGGTGCGATGGAGCTGGTGAACAAGGTGGTGCCGCTGCCGACGCCGGCCGAAGCGCGCGCCACGCTGGATGTGGCCTTGACGTCGCTGTCCAAGGTGGGCCTGACCAGCGTGCACGACGCCGGCATCAAGGTGGTGCAGGACGATATCTATCGCGACTACGCCGACCACGCCAAGCTGACCACCCGCGTCTACGCGATGATCGGCGACACCGCCGGCGATTTCGACGAGCTGTCGAAGGAGGGGCCGCTGAAGTCCTACGCCAACGACGTGTATGCGCTGGCGGCGGTCAAGCTGTATTCGGACGGCGCGCTGGGCAGCCGTGGCGCCGCGCTGCTGGCGCCGTACTCCGACCTGCCGTCGACCAAAGGTCTGCTGTTCTATCCCAACGAGGAAATGCTGGCCAAGATGAACAAGGCCATGAAGGCCGGCTATCAGGTCAATATCCACGCCATCGGCGACGCCGGCAACCGGCAGATCCTGGACGCCTACGCGCAGCTGATCCCGAAATACGGCAACGTCGCGCTGCGCCACCGCATCGAGCACGCGCAGGTGGTGGCGGTGGAGGATATCCCGCGCTTCAAATCGCTGGGCGTGATCCCGTCGATGCAGCCGACCCACGCGACGTCGGACCAGAACATGGCCGAGCAGCGCGTCGGCCACGAGCGCATCAAGGGCGCGTACGCGTGGCGCAGCTTCCTCGACCAGGGTTCGAAGATCGCCTGCGGCTCGGACTTCCCGATCGAGTCGCCGAATCCGTTCGAAGGCATGCATGCCGCCGTGACGCGGCAGAACAATGCCGGCGTGCCGGTGGGCGGCTGGTACAAGAACCAGGCGATGACGCTGACCGAAGCCTTCCGCTGCTTCACGCTGGACGCGGCTTACGCGGCGCACCAGGAAAACGTCATCGGCTCGCTGGAGCCGGGCAAGTGGGCCGATTTCATCCTGGTCGACCGCGACCTGTTCAAGATCCCGGCCGAGCAAATCGGCAAAACGCAGGTGCTGCAGACCTGGATGGGCGGCAAGCGCGTGTATAAAAAATAAGCAAAATGGGTTGACTTGGTTGTATAGACAACTTATCCTTTGAGAATGCGCCGGCCGCAGGCATGCGGACGGCCCCACTCATTTCGGAGGAGCCACCATGACGACCCATTTAGACAGCGATCCACGTTACGACGCCAGCCGCGAGATCCGCGCGCCGCGCGGGCCTGAGCGCACGTGCAAAAACTGGGGCGCGGAGGCGGCTTACCGCATGATCCAGAATAATCTGGACAAGGAAGTGGCGGAGAATCCGAAGCACCTGGTGGTCTACGGCGGCATCGGCCGCGCCGCGCGCAACTGGGAGTGCTACGACCAGATCCTGGCGTCGCTGCGCGAGCTGGAAGACGATCAAACGCTGCTGATCCAGTCCGGCAAGCCGGTCGGCGTGTTCCAGACCCACGCGGATGCGCCGCGCGTGTTGATCGCGAACTCGAACCTGGTGCCGAAGTGGGCCAACTGGGAACACTTCAATGAACTCGACCGCAAGGGCCTGTTCATGTACGGCCAGATGACGGCCGGTTCGTGGATCTACATCGGCACCCAGGGCATCGTGCAGGGCACCTTCGAGACCTTCGCCGAGGCGGGCCGCCAGCATTTCGGCGGCGATCTCAAAGGCCGCTGGGTACTGACGGCGGGACTGGGCGGCATGGGCGGCGCGCAGCCGCTGGCGGCGACAATGGCCGGCGCGGTGTCGCTGACCATCGAGTGCCAGCAGAGCAGCATCGACTTCCGCCTGCGCACCCGCTATCTCGACAAGCAGGCCGCCAGCATTGACGAGGCGCTGGAGATGATCAAGCTGCACAAGGCGAACGGCGATGCGATCTCGATCGGCCTGCTGGGCAACGCGGCCGATGTGTTGCCGGAGCTGGTGCGCCGCGCCAAGGCCGGCGGCGTCGTGCCGGATATGGTCACCGACCAGACCTCGGCGCATGACCTGATCAACGGTTACCTGCCGCAGGGCTGGAGCGTCGAGCAATGGAAGGCGGCGCAGCACGATGTGGCGCGCCATGAGGAACTGAAGGCCGCCGCGACCGCCGCCTGCGCGGTGCACGTGCAGGCGATGCTGGACTTCCAGGCGCTGGGCGCGAAGGTGGTCGATTACGGCAACAACATCCGCCAGGTGGCGTTCGACCACGGCGTGGCGAACGCCTTCGATTTTCCGGGCTTCGTGCCGGCGTATATCCGCCCGCAGTTCTGCGAGGGACGCGGCCCGTTCCGCTGGGTGGCGCTGTCCGGCGATCCGGAGGATATCTACAAGACCGACGCCAAGATCAAGGAGCTGTTCCCGCATCACGCCAATGTGCACCGCTGGCTGGACATGGCGCGCGAGCGCATCGCCTTCCAGGGCCTGCCGGCGCGTATCTGCTGGCTGGGACTGGGCGAGCGTCACATCGCCGGCCTGGCCTTCAACGAGATGGTGCGCAACGGCGAGCTCAAAGCGCCGATCGTCATCGGCCGCGATCATCTGGATACCGGATCGGTCGCCAGCCCCAACCGCGAGACCGAGAGCATGAAGGACGGCACCGACGCCGTCTCCGACTGGCCGCTGCTGAACGCCTTGCTGAACACCGCCGGCGGCGCGACCTGGGTGTCGCTGCACCACGGCGGCGGCGTGGGCATGGGCTATTCGCAGCATTCCGGTGTGGTGATCGTGGCCGACGGCACCGACGCCGCCGCCAAACGCCTAGCGCGCGTGCTGGTCAACGACAGCGGCTCGGGCGTCATGCGTCACGCCGATGCCGGCTACGAGACCGCTGTCGCCTGCGCCAAGCGCAATGGCCTCAACCTCCCAATGATTAAATGATTAAATGAGCACCACTATGACCTTGACCCTCAAACCGGGCGCGATGACGCTCACCGAATTGCGCGCCGTTTGGACCGAAGCCGGTCCGCTGTCGCTGGCCGCCGACGCCTGGCCGGTGATCGAAGCCTCCGCCGCCGCCGTGCGCGCCATCGTCGCCAAGGGCGACGCCGCCTACGGCATCAACACCGGCTTCGGCCTGCTGGCCAAGACCCGCATCCCGGACGAAAAGCTGGAACAACTGCAACGCAACCTGATCCTGTCGCACTCGGTCGGCACCGGCGAGCTGGTGTCGGACGCGGTCTGCCGCCTGATCCTGTTGATGAAGATCGGCAGCCTGGCGCGCGGTTATTCCGGCGTGCGCCCGCTGATCGTCGAGACGCTGATCGCGCTGTACAACGCCGGCATCATGCCCGCGATTCCGGCCAAAGGCTCGGTCGGCGCGTCCGGCGACCTGGCGCCGCTGTCGCACATGACGCTGGCCATGCTGGGCGTCGGCGACGTGCGGGTCGCCGGCAAGATCGTGCCTGCCGCCGAGGCGCTGAAGGCCGCCGGCATCGCGCCGGTGGTGCTGGCCGCGAAAGAGGGCCTGGCGCTGATCAACGGCACGCAAGTGTCGACCGCGCTGGCGCTGCACGGCCTGTTCATGGCCGAGCGTTTGCTGGAAGCCGGTATGGTGTCGGGCGCGCTGTCGCTGGACGCCGCCAAGGGCAGCGATTCGCCGTTCGACGCGCGCGTGCACGAAGTGCGCGGCCAGCCGGGCCAGATCGCGGCCGCTTCGATCTATCGCCAGCTGGTCAGCGACAGCGCGATCCGCGCCTCGCACCTGGTCGGCGACGAGCGTGTGCAGGATCCTTACTGCCTGCGCTGCCAGCCGCAAGTCATGGGCGCCTGCTGGGACATCATCAACAACGCCTCGCGCACCTTGCTGATCGAAGCCAACGCCGTCACCGACAATCCGCTGCTGTTCAAGGACGGCGAGCTGTCGGTGGTGGTCTCCGGCGGTAACTTCCACGCAGAGCCGGTGGCCTTCGCCGCCGATACGCTGGCGCTGGCGATCGCCGAAATCGGCAGCATCTCCGAGCGCCGCATCGCGCTGCTGATCGACGCCACCTTGTCCGGCCTGCCGCCGTTCCTGGTGCGCGATCCGGGCGTGAACTCGGGCTTCATGATCGCCCACGTGACCGCCGCCGCGCTGGCGTCGGAGAACAAGTCGCTGGCGCATCCGGGCAGCGTCGACACCATCCCGACTTCCGCCAACCAGGAAGACCACGTCAGCATGGCGACCTACGCCGCGCGCCGTCTGGACGATATGGCGCAGAATACGGCTGTCATCCTCGGCATCGAACTGCTGGCGGCGGCGCAGGGCATCGACTTCCATCGTCCGCTGACGACATCGCCGCACCTGGAGCATGTTCACGAGCAGCTGCGCGCGAAGGTGCCATTCTACGACGCCGACCGCTTCTTCGCGCCGGACATCGAGGCGGCCAAGGGCATGGTCATGCGCGGCGAGTTGAGCGCATCGTGCAAAAGTTTGTTCACGTCGCTGCATCCGTAACGGAGGTCGTCATGGATTATCAGTTCAAAGCAGGCAGTATTCCCTTGCTGGTGTCCATGCCGCACGTGGGCACCGATATCCCCGACGATATCCTGGCCACGATGACGCCGGCCGCCGTCGACAAGCAGGACACCGATTGGCATCTGGCGCGGCTGTATGACTTCCTGGGCGGGATGGGCGCTTCGACCCTGTCGGCGCGCTGGTCGCGTTACGTCATCGATGTCAACCGGCCGCCGGAGAACACCAATCTGTATCCGGGCCAGGATACGACCGGCTTGTGCCCGGTCGATACCTTCCATCGCGAGCCGCTGTACCTGGAGGGGCGCGTGCCTGACCAGGCGGAGGTGCAACGTCGTCTTCAGGCTTATTGGAAGCCGTATCACGATCAGCTGGGCGCGGAGCTGGAGCGCTTGCTGGCGCTGCACGGCGCCGTGGTGCTGTGGGACGCGCATTCGATCGCCTCGGTGGTGCCGCGCTTCTTCGAGGGCAAGCTGCCGGACCTGAACTTCGGCACCGCCGACGGCGCCAGCTGCGCGCCGGGCCTGAGCGAGGCGGTGGTGGCGCGCGCGCTGGCGCAGGAGCGGTTCAGCGTCGCGGTCAACGGCCGCTTCAAGGGCGGGCATATCACACGTCATTACGGCAGGCCGCAGTCCAATGTGCATGCGATCCAGCTGGAGATGTGCCAGTCCACCTACATGGATGAGGCGGCGCCGTATGGCTACCGGCCCGACCGGGCGGCGCAGGTTCAAGGCGTCTTGCAGGAGATGATGCAGGCCGCCGCCGCTTGGGTGCGCGCATGAGCAAGCTGTTCGCCCGCCACGCGCTGCTGCCGGAGGGGTGGCGCAAGGATGTGCTGATCGAGTGGAACGCCGGCGGCGACATCACGGCGGTGACCGCCGGCTCGGCGCCTGCGGGCGCGGAGGCGGTCGCGTATGCGCTGCCGGGCATGATCAACCTGCATTCGCACAGCTTCCAGCGGGCGCTGGGTGGGCGCACCGAAAAGGCCGGGGACGCAGTCGGCCGAACCCAGGACAGCTTCTGGACCTGGCGCGACCTGATGTACCGCTTCGCGCGCAACATCACGCCGGAGCACATCGAGGCCATTGCGGCCCAGCTGTTTTCCGAGTGCCTGCGCCATGGCTACACGTCGATGTGCGAGTTCCACTACGTGCAGCGCGCGCCGGACGGCGCCATGTATCCGCGTCCGGCCGAAACGGCGGAGCGGGTGGTCGCCGCCGCACGGTTGGCGGGAATCGGCATGACCGTGCTGCCGGTGTTGTATAGTTATTCCGGCTTCGGCGAAACGCCGCTGAAACCTGAGCAGCAACGATTCAAGACCGACGCGCAGGATGTGCTGCGGGTGATCGAGGCGCTGGAGCCTTTGCGCGATGCGCAGACCGAGGTGGGCGTGGCGCCGCATTCGCTGCGCGCGGCGTCGGTGGGGCAGATTGAAGAAGTGCTGGCGACGCTGCCGGCGGCGCGTCCGGTGCATATCCATATCGCCGAGCAGCAGGCGGAGGTTCAACAATCGCTGGACTGGAGCGGACGCCGCCCGGTGCAATGGCTGCTGGACCGGGTCGCGGTGGATGAGCGCTGGTGCCTGATCCACGCCACCCATCTGGTGGCGGATGAAGTGGACGGCATCGCCCGCAGCGGCGCGGTGGCGGGGCTGTGTCCGACCACCGAGGCCAACCTGGGCGACGGCCTGTTCCCGCTGGAGCCGTTCCTGGCGGCGGGCGGGCGCTTCGGCATCGGCAGCGACAGTCATGTGTCGCAGAGCCCCGTCGAGGAATTGCGCTGGCTGGAGTACGGTCAGCGCCTGCAGCATCAGCGCCGCAATGTCGCGGTGTCCGCCGAGGAGCGCAACGTCGGCGACTTTTTGTGGCAGGGCGCCTTGCGCGGCGGGGCGCAGGCGGCGGGACGGCCTGTGGGCGCGTTGGCGCCGGGGCGCCGCGCCGACGTGATCGTGCTCGATGCCGATCATCCGAACATGTTTGGGTTGGCGCTGGACGAGGTACTCGGCAGCTTCGTCTTCAGCGGCAACGATAATCTGGTCAACGACGTCATGGTCGGCGGCCGGTGGGTAGTGCGCAATCAGCAGCACGTGGCGCAGCAGGCGATCGCTGCGCGCTTCAAGCAGACCTTGGCCGAACTGAGGGAGTTCCGATGACCCAGCTGATCCAGTATGCAAGCCTGCGGCCCGCGCCGTGGAAAAACGGCGGTGGCTCCACCACCGAGATCGCGGTCGCGCCCAGCGGCGCCAACCTCGATGAATTCGACTGGCGTATCAGCCTGGCGACCATCACGCAAAGCGGGCCTTTCTCTTCCTTCCCCGGTATCGACCGCTCGCTGGCGCTGGTGGACGGCGACGGCGTGCTGCTGGACTTCGGCGACGAGCGTTTCGTGCTCAGTCCCAGCGAGCCGCTGATCGAGTTCGCCGGTGAGGACGAGGTGCACGCCACGGTGACCGGCGCGCTGACCACGGATTTCAATGTGATGACGCGGCGCGGCCGTTGCCGCCACCGGCTGGAGCCGTTGCTGGTGCGCGGCAGCGAGGAGCTCAAGCGCCGCAGCACCACCACGCTGCTGTTCCTGGCGGAGGGCGAGAGCCTGACGCTGAGCAGCGCGCGCGAACGCATCGCCATGGTGCGCTACGACGTGGTGGTCATGGAGGCCGAGGAGGCCTGGACCCTGGAAGCATCGCTGGCGACGGTGTTCGTGGTCGATATCATCAATAACTAGAAAGCTGCTTCATGTGGGATTTTTTGTTCACCAATGTGCACCTCGCCACGATGGCCGACGGCTATGGCGAAATCCGCGACGCGGCCATCGCGGTCAAGGATGGCAATATCGCCTGGCTGGGCGCGCAGGCCGATCTGCCGCCGGGGGCGCAAGCGGTCACGGTGCACGACGGCGGCGGCAGCTGGCTGACGCCGGGGCTGATCGACTGCCACACCCACATCGTCCATGCCGGCAACCGCAGCGATGAATTCGAGGCGCGGCTTAACGGCGCCACCTATGAGGACATCGCGCGCGCCGGCGGCGGCATCATGTCCACCGTGCGCGCGACCCGCGCCGCCTCCGAGGACGAGCTGCTGCGGCAAAGCCTGCCGCGCGTGCGCAGCCTGCTGGCCGAAGGCGTGACCACCATCGAGATCAAGTCCGGCTATGGCCTGACGCTGGAATCGGAGGCGAACATGCTGCGCGCCGCGCGCCGCATCGGCCGCGATTTTCCGGTCAACGTCGCCACCACCTTCCTCGGCGCGCATGCGTTGCCGCCGGAGTTCGCCGGGCGCGCCGACGACTATATCTCGGAAGTCTGCGCGATGATCGCGCCTTTGGCGGCCGAGGGGCTGGTCGACGCGGTCGACGCGTTCTGCGAGCGGATCGGCTTTTCGCATGAACAGACGGAGCGCGTGTTCCAGGCCGCGCGCGCGCACGGCCTGCCGGTCAAGCTGCATGCGGAGCAGCTGTCGGACCAGCGCGGCGCGGAGCTGACGGCGCGCTACCACGGCCTGTCCGCCGATCATCTTGAACATTTGAGCGAGGCCGGCGTCGCCGCGATGGCGGCCGCCGGCACGGTGGCGGTGCTGCTGCCCGGCGCTTACTACTTCCTTCGCGACACCACGCCGCCGCCGGTGGCCGCCTTGCGTGCCGCCGGCGTGGCGATGGCGGTCGCCACCGACTGCAATCCCGGCACCTCGCCGATGACGTCCTTGCTGCTGGCGATGAACATGGCTTGCACCTTGTGGCGCTTGACGCCGCTGGAGGCGTTGGCCGGCTGCACGCGGCATGCGGCGCGCGCGCTGGGCATGCAGCGGGACGTCGGCACGCTGGAGGTGGGCAAGCGCGCCGACTTTGCGCTGTGGCGCATCGCGCGGCCGGCGGACCTGTCGTACGCCATCGGTCTCAATCCGTGCCGGGGCGTGGTCAACGCCGGCGTGCTGCGCGCGCCTCAAGTTTAAAGCGCGCATGGCCCGCTTTCGGTTACATTAACCGGATGCTCCCATACTTTCTCCGCATCCCCCTCCTGCTGGCCGGCCTGGCGCTGCATTGCGCTGCCGGCGCCGACACACTGCACATCGGCTCCAAGCGCTTCACCGAATCCTACATCCTTGGCGAGGTGCTGGCGCAGACCGCCGCGCCGCACGCCAAGGTTGAACATCTTCAGGGACTGGGCAACACCGCCATCGTCCTGGCCGCCTTGCAGGCCGGGCGCATCGACGTGTATCCCGAGTACCTGGGCACCATCGACCTGGAGATCCTCAAGCATACGCAGGCCGCCCCGCTGGAGCAGATCCGCCGCGAGCTGGCGCCGATGGGGCTGGGCGTGGCGGTGCCGCTGGGCTTCAACAACACTTATGCGCTGGCGATGCGCGGCGGGGCGGACGGCGTGCCGAAGCTGAGCGGCCTGGCCGGGCGGGACAAGCTGCGCTTCGGGTTGTCGCATGAATTCATCGGGCGCGCAGATGGTTGGCCTGGACTGGCGGCGCGCTATGGCTTGAAGCAGCGGCCGGAGGGGCTGGATCACGGCATTGCCTACGAGGCGCTGATGCAGAAGCAGGTCGACGTCATCGATATCTATTCGACCGACGCCAAGATCCGCCAGTACGGCTTGCACGTGCTGGAAGACGACCGCGCCTACTTCCCGCGTTACGATGCGGTGCTGCTGTACCGGCTCGACGCGGCGCAGCGCTTCCCGGCCGCGTGGAAGGCGATCGGCCAGCTGGAGGGGCGCATCAGCGCGGCCGACATGATCGCCATGAACGCCGCCGCCGAGATCGACGGCCAGGGCTTCGACCGCGTCGCGCGCGAATGGTTGGCGGCGCATCCCCCGCACCCGCCCGGCGCCAGCGGCGGCACGCCCGCCACCGGCGCCGCGCCGGTCCCGGCGTCGTCGGCGGCCGTCGCGGCAACGCCGCCGGCCGTCGCGGCAACGCCGCCGGCCGTCGCGACTGCGGCGCCAGCCGCGCGCGATGGCCTGATGGCCAAGCTGTTCGACCAAAATCTTTGGCGTTTGACGCGTCAGCATCTGACATTGGTCCTGCTGTCGGTGGCCTTGGCGTGCGTAGCCGGCATCCCGCTGGGCGTGCTGGCGGCGGCGCTGCCGCGCCTGCGTCAAGTGGTGCTGGGGCTGACCGGCGTATTGCAGACCGTGCCATCGCTGGCTCTGCTGGCCTTGCTGATTCCGCTGCTGGGGATGATCGGCACGGTGCCGGCGCTGGTGGCGCTGGTGGTGTACGCCTTGCTGCCGATCGTGCGCAACACCTGCACCGGCCTGCTGCAAGTGTCGCCCGGCTTGAAGCTGGCAGCGCAGGCCCTGGGGCTGCGGCCGCACCAAAGGCTGGTGCATATCGATTTGCCGCTGGCGCTGCCGGTGATCCTGGCCGGCGTGAAGACGGCGGCGGTGATGAGCGTGGGCACGGCGACCATCGCCGCCTTCATCGGCGCCGGCGGCTTCGGCGAGCGCATCACCATCGGCCTGGCGCTGAACGACAACGACATGCTGCTGGCCGGCGCGATTCCGGCGGCGGCGCTGGCGCTGCTGACGCAGGGCGCGTTCGAACTGCTGGAACGCCTGGCCGGACGCGCAGGCTCACAGCGAGCGTAGCTTGGAGCGCACCCGCACCACCTGCTTGTGCAGCACGCGCTTGGCCTGGAAATCGTTCTCGCGCTGGGCGGCGGTCGGCCTGGGGGCGCGCTTCAGGCCTGGGCCGACAGCTGTTCCAGCGCCTCGCCGGTGACGCGGCAGATGCGCCAATCCGGCATCACGGTGGCGCCCATGCCCTGGTAGAAGCTGATGGCGTTGGCGTTCCAGTCCAGCACCGACCATTCGAAGCGGCCGCAGTCGCGCTCGACCGCCAGGCGCGCCAGCGCGACCAGCATCTGCTTGCCGTAGCCTTTGCCGCGGCAGGACTGCTTGACGTACAAATCCTCCAAGTACAGGCCCTTCTTGCACAGGAAGGTGGAGAAGTTGTGGAAGAACAGCGCGAAGGTGACGACCTCGCCGCCGGTCTCGCCGACCAGCGCTTCGCACACCGGCTTGTCGCAGAACAGGCTCTCGTGCAGCATGCCTTCGTTGGCCACCACCATGTGTTCCAGTTTTTCAAACACGGCCAGTTCGAAGATCATGCCGAAAATGGCGGGGACGTCGGCCGGCGTCGCCGGGCGGATGGTCAGTTCGGAAGTGCTCATCAGGTTTCAGTCTTGGTTGGGGAATTCGATTGCAGCGCCCAGGCGACGCTGGACAGGCAGAGTAACATGCCGCCCCATTCCAGCGGGCCGGGGCGGAAGTGTTCGAGCTGGATCGACAGCAGCACCGAGATCACCGGCGTGACGACGCCGATGTAGACGGCCTTGTCGGAGCCGATGCGGTGGATCAGCGTGAAGTAGGCGGCGAAGGCGATCACCGAGCCGAACAGCGACAGGTAGAGCAGGCCGCCCCAGTACCTGGCGCTGCTCGGCAGTGTGAACGACTGGCCGCTCAGCAGCACCCACAGCGCCACCAGCAGGCTGCCCCACAGCATCGACCAGGCCATCGTCAGCAGTACGTTGGACGATTGCTCGCGCACCTTGATGACGATCACGTTGCCGATCGCGCTGGCGATGGTGGCGCTGAGCGCCAGTATCAGACCGAGCAGGAAGTGGCCGCTGCCGCCGTTGAGGATCTCGTTCCAGGCGCCGTGGATCGACTGGTAGAACAGCAGCGTCACGCCGCAGATGGCGACGGCGCCGGCGTTCCAGGTGCGCCAGCCGAGCGGGCTGCCGAAGGCGAAACGGTTGAGGATGGGATTCCAGAACACCATCAGCGCGAACAGCACGGCGACCAGGCCGGACACCAGGTATTGCTCGGAGGTGTAGGTGCAGATGTAGCTGAGGCCGAAGGTGGCACTGCCCTGCAGCAACATCCAGCGCTGGGTGCGCCATGGCATCAGCAGCTTGTCGCCGCGCGCGGCGCACCAGGCGAACAACACGGCCGCCGCCAGTCCGAAGCGGTAGACCACGGAAACGGCCGGCGCCACCTCGCCCAGTTGTAGCGTGATCGCGAAGAAAGTGGAGCCCCAGATCAGGCAGGCGATGATGAAAAGTAATGGAGAGGACATTCGGGCAAGTATAGCGGGCGCGGTGGCTTCTTGCCTAGCGATCATCTTTTTGTTGCGGCGCAACACATGGCTGGCTAAGTTGTATCGGGCTTGTAAATTCAACTGTATTCGCGGCAATCCCACGTATAGTGAAATATCTATTCGACAACGGAGGACGACATGAGCACCGGCTTGCAAATCAAGGTCGTCACCTTGTTGGGCTACGTCGTGGTCAGCACCTTGCTGGTATTGATGCTGGCCGAGGACGACGTCCAGGGCGCCGCGCAGACCCTGTTCGCCCACACCATGTTTCGCTGATTAATAGGCGACGTTCAGCCGGCGGTACAGGAATCCCAGCACGAACAGCGGGCCGATCAGCAGGAAGCGCAGGTCGTCGAAGAAGGAGGGCTTCTTGCCTTCGATCTTGTGGCCGATGAACTGACCGATCCACGCCAGCACGAAAATCGCGATCGACAGCGGCAGGACGGTGCGCTCCGGCAGCGCCGCCAGCAGCGACAGCATCAGCGCCGCCATCAGCAGCATCCCCAGCGCGAACGGCTTCGACAGTTTGAAGTAATACCACAGCGAGGCCAGGCTCAGCGTCAGCGCCAGCAGCGGGTGGATGGCCCAGATCAGGCCGAGCAGCGTGAACACGATGACGGGCACGCAAATAAAGTGGATCAGTTCGTTGGTGGGATTGAGATGGCTTTCGCTGTACTGCGCGAGCAGCCTGTCGATGGTGCGTTCCGTCATACAAGTCTCCTGCGGTTATTTTTATGGCGCGGTCGGGCCGCCGGTAAATTCTACACCCGAATCCGGCCGCCGCGACGGTCCGGTAAAATGCCCGCATGTTGCCCGAACTTAGCCCCCCAAGTCCCGCCCTGACCGGCCTCGCGCCGGTGCTCGACGCCCGCACGCGGATTCTGGTGCTGGGCAGTTTTCCCGGCGCCGCGTCGCTGGCGGCGCAGCAATACTATGCGCATCCACGCAATCTGATGTGGCCGATCCTGTCGGCGCTGACCGGCGAGGCGCTGACGGCGCTGCCGTACGCCGAGCGCTTGCCACGTTTGCTGGCGCATGGCTTCGGCTTGTGGGATGTGCTGGGCGCGTGCGAGCGCGAGGGCAGTCTCGATTCCGCGATCCGCAAGCCGGCCGCCAACGACTTCGCCCGCCTGCGCGAGCTGTGTCCGCTGTTGGAGACGGTCGGCTTCAACGGCCAAACCTCCGGCAAGTTCGCGCCGCAGTTCGCCGCCGCCGGCTATCGCACCGTGGTGCTGCCCTCCACCTCGCCGGCCCATGCCTCGTTGACGCTGGCGCAAAAACTGGCGCAATGGAAGCTGCTGCTTTAGTCCGCCACCACCACCCGCGCCGTTGATTCCAGGTAGTCCTTGAAACCCATGTCGAGATAGAGTTGGTGGGCGGGGTTGCTGCGCATGACGTGCAGGAAGGAGCGGTCGCCGCGTTGCTGGTGCAGGCGCAGCAGCTTGCCGATCAGGCGCTTGGCCAGGCCGCGTCCCTGGTAGTCGGGGTGGGTGCAGACGCCGCTGATTTCGCACAGCCCCGGCGCGCGCAGGCGTTCGCCGGCCATCGCCATCAGCCGTTCGCCGTCGAACAGGCCGAAGTAGTCGCCCAGCTCGATGGTGCGAATGCCGAACGGCCCCGGCTTGCACAGCGTGGCCAGTTCCAGCGCCTGTTGCGCGTGTTCCGGCCGCAGCGGCACCGCTTCCGGCGCGGGATCTGCAACCGGCGCGGCGCCGTCCCACAGCATGCGGAACATGGTGGTCTCGGCTTCGATGCGCCAGCCCGGCGGCGCGGCGCCGGTCCAGTTTTCGCAGTAGAAGCGCTCGCCCGGCTCGCACCACGGCGCCAGCGCCGCGAAGTCCGGCCGCGCCGGGTCGGCGAAGGCGATGATGGGCGAGAAGCCCTGGGTGTAGCGGCGCGCCGTGTCGGTGCCGCTGGAGTGGCGCCGGTGCGCGCCGGCCAGCGCGTGCCAGAAGATGTGGTCCAGCGCTGCGCTGCGTTCCATTTACGGGCCGACCGGGACGATGGTGAGGACGCCGTCCTCGGTGATGGCGACCAGCAGCCAGCCGTCGCTCGACAGCGCCATCTGGCGCGGCAACAGCTGTTTGCCGGTGCTGCTCAGCTTGAACTGCTGCAGCAGCGTGGCGCCGGTGGCGTTGTACATCCAGATGTCGCTGCCGGCCGGCTTGGCCGCGCCGCCGCAGAAGATGCGGCCGTCGAGGCCGACCTCGATATTGTTGGGCGCGGCGTCGCCGATGGCCAGGTAGCTGCTGACCCCCAGGTCCGCCGAGCTCATCACGCTGCACAGCTTGGGCGTGGCGCTGGCGCTGTAGATGCGGCTGCCGTCGGCGCTGACGGCGATGTCCTGCCCCTGCGTGCCCGGACTGAGGTGGCTGGCCGCAGCCGACTTCGGCGAGTACAGCGTGCCGCCGTTGAGCGCGGCGTAGTCCAGCAGGATGGTGGTGTGCTGCACCGTGGCGCCGGCCTCGCTCTGCTGCACCACGCGCTTGCCGTCGGCGCTGGCGCCCAGCGCGCCGCCGCCGCTCAGCGGCAGCGAGGCCAGCGGGCTGTTGCTGCTGGTCAGGAAGGCCTGGCCGTCGCTCATCAGCAATACCTCGACGCCGTTCGGCCGCACCACTTTCAGGCGGGTGGCGCGGGTGCCCGGCGTCGCCAGCGGCAGCTGGGCGCTGATGGCGCGGGTTCGCAGGTCGACCGTGGTGATGCGGGCGTTGTCGACGTCGACCATGTACAGGAAGTCGCCGTTGAGGCCGGCGGCCATGTCGCCCAGGTGCGCCGAGAAGCCGGTCATGCTGGCTTCCTTCTGGCCGGTGTAGAGATTGTAGACGTCGATCACGGCGCCGCCGTTGTGCGCGTAGGCATAGGGCCGCGCCGGATCGGTGACGACGGTGGTGTACGGCAGCGGCACCGCCACTTTGGCGCCGGGCGCGGCCGAGCCCTTCCACAGCGAGACGCGGATCGGCGCGATGGCGGCGCCGTCGGTCGCGGAGGAGGTGACGGTGATGGTGCCGGTCTGCAGCGTGTCGTCCAGCATCTGGGTCGGGTCGGCGGTCAGGATCAGCTGGTTGCCGTTGACGCCCACCACCAGCCACGACTGGTCGCTGACGGCGGTCATGCCGCTGAAGGCGCCGAAGTTGTCGGCGACGCTGATGGTGCGGGTCAGCCGGCTCCAGGTCGGCGTGCTGACGAAGGCCACCGCCGCCTCGGCCGGCAGCAGCCGGTGGGCGTCCTTGTTGATGGTCAGCAGCACCGGCGCGTTGACCACGTCGCCGTTGACCTGCGCCGAGGCATTGAGCAGCACCGAGGTGACGCCGGCCGGGGCGGCGCTCGGCAGCGCCTTGATCGCGCTGCTGGCGCCGGCCTGGTTGATGGTGCCGGCGGTGACGCTGGCGGTGGCCCAGGCCGGCAGGTTGCCGAGCGTCCACGGCCAGCTGTTGGTGGCGGTGTTCAGGCCCAGGCCGAGGGTCTGCGCGGTGCCGAAGTCGCGGCCGTAGACGCCGCCCAGCGTGATGCTGTTGGACGAGGCCTGCAGCGTGGCCGGGATCAGGTTCAGCGTGACCGGCAGCGTGCGCAGCGGCAGGTCTTTCGGCGCGATGCTGATCGCGCCGCTGTAGCTGCCGCTGGCCAGCTTGCCGACGGTGGCGTCGACGGTCAGCACGGTGGTGGCCGGCGTGGTGCCGACGGTCGGCGAAACGCTCAGCCAGGGGACGTTGCTGCCGGCGGTCCAGGTGGCGCTGAGCTTGTTGTCGGTGTCGAGGCTGACGATCTGCGATGGAATCGGCGCGCCGTTGATGGCGTTGAAGGTGACGCTGTTGCTGCCCAGGACCAGGCCGCTCGGCAGCACGGTCAGCGTGACCGGCAGCGCGACGCTCAGGCCGTCGCCGGCGAGCACGGTCAGCGTGGTGCTGTAGCTGCCGACGGCCAGGCCGGTGGCGTCGTAGCCGACGCCGAGCGTGGCGTTGCCGCTGCCGCCGGCGGCGTCCAGCTTGAGCCACGACGCGCCGCCGTTGCTGACGGTCCAGCTGCGGCCGGGGGCGCTGATGGTGACCGCGCTCCGCGCCGGCGCGGCGCCGCCCTGTTGCGTGGTGGCGCTCAGCGGCATGGCGCTGACGGCGCTGAAGCTGGCCTGGCCGGCCGGCTGCACGGTGAGGTCGTAGGGCAGCGTCATCGGCGAGCCGGGGAACTGGTTGGCGCAGCCGCTGTCGCGGCACAGCCTGACGGTGAAGCTGCCCTTGTAGTTGCCGGCCACCAGCGTCGGCGCCGATTGCAGCACGGCGTGGTACTGGGTGTCGCTGTCGCGGATCAGCTGGGCGCTGGGCAGGATCACGCCGACGCTGTCGGTGACGGTGGCGTACACGGTGCCGGCATTGGCGAAGTCGGCCGGCCGCGCCACGCTGGCGATCACGCTCAGCGTCTGCGAGGTGCCGGCCGGAATGCTGGCGGTGACGGTGGACGGGGTGAAGCTCAGTGCCGGCGAGACCGCCGGCGTGGTCGGCGTGCCGCCGTTGTTGCCGCCGCCACCGCCGCCGCAGGCGGTCAGCAAGGCGGCGATCAGCAAAGACGTGGCGAGGAGGGGGACTGCGGCGCGGGCGGGCCTGAGTCTCGGCATGGCGGAATCCTTGTGATAGAAGTGCTGCTTGATTTACATATTTTACAATTGTTGCGTGTCCGCAACTATGTGTCAAGCAATGTCTACGCAGAATACCATTCCTGCGCCGCCGCCGGTACCGGCCCCCGGCTATTTGGCCGGCGCCTGCGCGGCGTAGGCGCGCAGGCGGTCGAGCTTGGCCGCGTACAGGTCGTGGTCGCCGCGCGTGGTGCTGTTGGCCATCGCCTGCGCCATGTGGCGGTCGGCGGCGCGCACGTTGCCCAACTCGTTATACGCCAGCGCCAGCCAGAAGTGGAATTCGTGGTAGTCCGGGACCCGCTCGACTTCGCGCTCGAACAGCTTGCGGGCGCGCTCGTAGTCGCCCAGCTTCATCGCCTCCTGGCCCAGGTTGAAAAAATAGAACGGCGGATGCGGCTCCAGCTGGGCCAGGCGGACGCGCAACGCGGCCGCCTCGTCGAGCTTGTTCTGGTTCTCCAGCGATTGCGCCAGGTTGGACAGGAACACCGTGCGCAACGGCGATTGCGACACCGCGTAGCGCAGCACCTGCTCGGCGGCGTCGGAGTGGCCGGCGTGCAGGTAGATCACGCCCAGCGTGTTGTAGGCGTTGAGGAAGCGCGGATCGACCTCGGCCGCCTTGCGCGCCGACCAGTAGGCGTCGTCGACGTGGCCGGCCGACAGTTGCTCGGCGGCGCGGTTGTTCAGGTACATGGCGACGATGGTGTGTTCCTCCAGCGGCCGGGCGGTTTCGCGCGCCTTGGGCGGGATCGGGATGAAGTCCACCGTCAGCGAGTTCGACATGTCGAGGTTGTAGCCGCTGTCGTACGGATTGCGGCTGGTGCGCGGCTTGCCCAGCGCCAGGTTGACGTGGTTGGCGGCGAAGTAGAGATTGCCGGAGCGGCTCCAGCTTTCCTCCATGTCGATCAGCTGGAACTGCACCACCAGGTTCAGCTCGCGCGCCAGCGCGGCGGTCATGATCACCAGCGACAGGCAGTTGCCGGCGCGCGCGTCGAAGGTCTGGGCGGCATTGCGGGTCATGGCCGAGTCGTATTCGAGCTGCAGCTTGTCCTTGCGGTACAGCGCGTCGAACAGCTGACGCCGCACGTCCTTGCTCTGGGTGAGGTTGATCTCGCGCCGCAGGTAGTCGCGCATGCGCGGACTGAGCGCGAACACGCTGTCGGTGTCGATCGGCGCCGACGGCGGCTGGAACAACTGATCGTGGAAGACTTGCGACGGCGGCGACTGTATGCCGAGCGGCGCGCCGGCGCAAGCGGTCAGCAGCGCGGCGCACAGGATGAGGGCCCATGATTTCATGACGTGTCTCCCTTTGTTGCGGAGCACAAAGCCTGCACCGCACCAGGCAGCGGAATCTACGTTCCGCGATCAGGAAAGTATCCTCGGCTAAATGGAGACTGTCAAACAGGAAATCGCTTTCAGGACAAGGCTTTGCGCTCCACCGGCCGGCCCTGGGCGTCGAAGCGCAGCGCGACGTCGACGCGCGCCACGCCGATGCTGGCCAGCGCATCGCGCAGGTCGTCGACTTCGGCTTCCAGGTCGGCGCCGAGGTCGAGCGGCTTGTCGCAGCTGGCCAGCAGCGCGCCGTCCAGCGACAGCTGCACACGCAGCACCATCTCGTCGTCGACGTCGGTGGGGGCGATGACGGCGTCGGCCTGCGCCGGATCGCGGCCATCGAGCGCCTGGTTCAGCGCCGACAGGATCTGCAGCATCCCATATTCGGACTGCCCCTGCGCCCTGGCGCCGAAGAACAGATCCTGGTACAGGAAGTTCAGGGTCAGTTCCGGCATCGTGCCACGGCCTCGGCCGAGGCAGCGCTGCACCAGCGCGCCGTATTGCTCGGTCCACTTCTGATAGCGTTCGGCGCGCTTGGCGAAGTAGGCGTCGGCCGCCTTGTCGCCTTTCGGCACCTTGTAGAAGGCGTCGTCGGCGCGCTTCAGCGAGAAGCCCAGCAGGAAGCGCAGCTCGACCGCGCTGTCGTCGGCGCCGAAGGCGGTCGGCGACCAGCCGGCCGCCATGCTGCGCTCCAGCGCCGGCGCGGCGGCGATTTTTTTCTCGGTCAGCGATTGCGCCGCCTCGCGCACCATGGCGTGCAGCTGGCCGTAGGTCACGCCTTCGATCTCTTCCAGATCGTAGGCGTGGTTGACCAGCACCACCTTGGCCTGCGGGCTTTCCAGGCCGGCGTCGGTGAAGCTGGCCAGCAGCGCCTCGTAGGCGGCGCCGTCCTGGAAGTCGGCGGCCGGGTCGAGTCCGCCCTGGCTGTGCACGAACACCGGAATCGCGAAGGCGTCGATCTCCAGCTCGGGCGCGCCTTCGCGCCGCAGCAGCACGGTGGCGGCGCCGTCCTCGATGGCGCTGCGCAGGTAGCGGTAGCCGTCCACCGATTCGTCGCGCGCCAGTTCGATCGCGCCGTACAGCACTTCGTCCTTGCCCTGGTTGAGCAGCTTGCGCAGCAGGCGCTGGAACTCCAGCGCTTTCTGCGCCAGGTCGGCGCGGGTGGCTTCGGCCACGATGTCGTTGTTGAACTCGCCGTCGGACAGGTCCAGCGCCAGCGCGCACAGTTCGGTGGTGTTTTGTTCGTCCTTCAGTTCCGGGGAATTGGCGGATTTGCGCGGTACGGGGCGCTTGTTCTTGGGCATGGGCTTCTTTATTAACGTTCGGTGTGGAATGCTTCGTGCAGTTCGTCGAGCAGGTCGGCGGTTTCATCCTCGCTCAGGCCGAGGTGGCGGCAGGCGCTGTCGCCGCCTTTTTCCCATTCATAGGACATGCTGCGGCCGTGGAAGCGCTGGATGCCTTTTTCCGCCAGCACCGACAGCGCCACCAGCGAGCGCACCGCGTCGTCGGTGGCCGGGTCGTCCAGCACGCGGTAGTCGTGGTGCAGCAGGATGGCCCAGGAGACGTCCGGCGACAGCCCCCAGTTGCGCGCCAGCAGGCAGCCGATGGCGGCGTGGTTGGTGCTGTAGCGCGCGTCCTCGACGGCGGTGAACGGGCGCTCGGCGTCGTTGCAGGCGTCGTCGTAGGTGTCGGCGTAGTCGGTGAAGCGGTTCATCAGCAGCGGTACGCCGATGTCGCAGAACAGGCCGAAGGTGTGGGCGATGTCGGGCGGGGCGATGCGCAGCTTGCGCGAGGTGAACACCAGCGCCTGGGCGCGGCGCGCCGACACTTCCCAGAAGGCGTTCAGGTCGGACTCGTTGCCGTCGATGGCCTGGCGCGCCAGCAGTCCGGTCAGCAGCGCGGCGCATTGGTTGACGCCGAGGAAGTTGATCCCTTGTTCGACCGACTTGGCCTTGCGCGCGGCGCCGAAGAACGGCGAGTTGGCCAGCTTCAGCAGGGCGCCGGACATGCCGACGTCGTTGCCGATGATGCGGGCGATCTTGCGCGGCGATGGATCGGGTTCGGCCAGTTCGCGCTGCAAATCGACGAGCAGGCTGGGCCGAGGCGGAATCCGGATGGAGCGCATCAGCGCGTCTTCCACCGCGTTTTCTGTTGGCAAGGCTTGGGCAGCAACTGTCGTCATCGTGTTCTTCAGGGAGTGTTTTTTGCAATAGCGACACTATAAACCAGTGCGCTGGGCCGTGCTCAGGCTTGATTATCGCCGCAAGCGCGGGCCGATTGCGCGGTTTTGTGCCGATTTTCTGCCATTTGGCCCGGGTTTTGTCGCGAAACGCCGCGATTCGATAGTCATTTGGCACGGTTTTCGCCGCACATTTACAATAGCGACATGATTACTCAACTGGCGGGAATTGATTTCAGCGCGGACTCGGACGAGGTGGCGCGGCAACTGATCGGCGTGACCTTGCTGGTCGACGGCGTCGGCGGCCGCATCGTCGAGACCGAGGCCTACGACAGCAGCGACGAAGCGGCGCACAGCTTCAACGGCGAGACGCCGCGCAATTTTTCGATGTTCGGGCCGCCGGGGCGCAGCTATGTGTACCGCTCGCACGGGCTGCACTGGTGTTTGAATTTCGTCTGCCGCGAGCCGGGCCACGGCGCCGGGGTGCTGATCCGCGCGCTGGAGCCGGTCGAGGGATTGGCGCTGATGCGCGAGCGGCGCGGCATGGAAGATGCGCGCCTGCTGTGCGCCGGGCCGGGGCGGCTGTGCCAGGCGCTGGGCGTGACGCGGGCGCATAACAATCTGGAGCTGGCGGCGGCGCCGTTCCAGCTGATCGCGCGCGACCAGGCGCTGCCGATCGAGGTGCTAGCCGGTCCGCGCATCGGCATTTCGAAAGCGATGGAGCTGCCGTGGCGGTTCGGCCTGGCCGGTTCGCGCTTTTTGAGCAAGCCCATGCGCTGAGGCCGGCTCCAGCTTGAACACCGACACCGCCAGCGACAGCTGCTCGGCTTGCTCTTGCAGGCTGGCGGCGGCGGCGGCGGCCTGCTCCACCAGCGCGGCGTTGCGCTGCGTGACATCGTCCATCTGTCCGACCGCTTGATTGACTTCGGCGATGCCCTGCGCCTGTTCGGCGCTGGCGTCGCTGATGCGGGCGATGATGTCGTTGACCTGCCGCACCGAGGCGACGATGTCGTCCATGCGTTCGCCGGCCTGGTGCACCGAGGCGCTGCCGCTGTCGATGGTGGCGACCGAGGCCGCGATCAGCGTCTTGATTTCCTTCGCGGCGGCGGCGCTGCGCTGCGCCAGCGTGCGCACCTCGGCCGCGACCACGGCGAAGCCGCGTCCCTGTTCGCCGGCGCGCGCGGCTTCGACGGCGGCGTTCAAGGCCAGGATATTGGTCTGGAACGAGATGCCGTCGATGACGCCGATGATGTCGACGATCTGGCGCGAGCTGGCGCGGATCGAGTCCATGGTGCGCACCGCTTGCTGCACCGCCGCGCCGCCGGTCTGCGCCAGTTCGGTGGCGCCGGCCGCCAGCTGGCGCGCCTGGCGCGCGTTGGCGGCGTTCTGCTGCACCGCGCGGGTCAGGCTGTCCATCGCGCTGGCGGTCTGCTGCAGCGAGCCGGCCTGCAGCTCGGTCCGGGTCGACAGGTCCAGGTTGCCGCTGGCGATTTCGTGGGCGGCGGTGTCGATGGTGCGCACCGAGGCCAGGATGGCGGTCAGTGTCTGTGTCAGGTTGTGCATGGTCTGGTCCAGCGTGCGGGCGGTGTCGGCGATTTCGTCGCGGCCGTCGTTGCCGCGTCCCGGCGCGAGGCGGCCGGCGGCCAGCGCCACCACCACCTCGGCGATGCCGCGTATGTCGCGCAGCATGGCGCCGCGCACCGCCATCGTCACGCCCAGCGACAGCGCGATCGACAGCAGCACCATGCTGGCGATGGTCGCGCTCAGGGCGCGGAAGTCGGCCTTGGCCTCGGCGTGCGCCTGTTCGCTGAGGCGTTTTTCCAGCGCGGATAATTGCGCCAGCTGCTCGTTCAGCAGCAGGAATTGTTTTTCCGCGCGCGCCATCGCGTTGGTGGCGATGCTCTGGTCCATCTGCGCCATCTCCATCGTTTCCAGCACCGCCTTGCGGTAGGCCGCCAGCGCTTGCAGCGACAGTGCGACGATCCGGCGTTCGCCGTCGTCGGCCAGGGCGTTGAGCTGGCGCAGTTGCTGCTCGATGCCGGCGTGGCGTTCCTTGATCTGGCGGCCCAGCGCGTCGAGCCGGGCCTGCGCGAAGCTGCCGTTGATCCAGGCCAGCAGCTGGTAGATGTGGGCGTGGGCGTAGCGCGCTTCGCCGCTGACGTCGGCGGCGGTCTTGAGGCGGGCGGCGCGCACCTGCACCAGGTTTTCCAGCGAGGCGTTCTGGCGCACCATGCCGACGTACGCGGCGGCGGCGGTGACCAGCAACAGTGCCAGCACCAGGCCGGGCGCGAGCAGCAGTTTGGGACCGATACGCAGTTTCTTCAACATGATGCCCTCCCGCCGTGGCCGCGTTTATTTTTTGTAGATGCCCGCTTCCAGCACCACGTCGCCGACGCGCAGGATGTAGGTGGTCTTGGGTTCGATCTTGCCGCTGGCGGGATTCTTGTATTGATAGTCGACCCAGCCCTGGCCTTTGGCGGCGGCCAGTTCGATGATCTCGCGGCGGTACTTCTTGCCGCTGGCGTCGGGGATGTCGGTCAGGTCCTTGCCGACGATCGATGGGTTGACCGGATGCGCCAGCACGATGCCGGTCTTGATGTCGCGGATGTCGACGTACAGCGAGCCTTGCAGATAGTCGGGATCCTTGGCGGCGATCTTCTTGATGAAGGCGTCCTTGCCGTGCGCCTTGATGTAGGCGGCGCCTTTCTCGGCCATGGCGATGGCGTCTTTTTCGGTGGGCTCGGCGGCGCCGGCGGACAGGCAAATCAGCGCGGCGGCGGCCAGCAATGCGTGCGGTTTCATGGCGGTTCCTCGGGTGGGTTTTGACCGGATCAACTGTACGCCGCCGGCGCTGGCGAGAGTTGCGTTGTCGCAAGTTATGGCCGCGAGGAAACGCCTAGCATGGAGTTCCCGCCCCTCACTTCGATAGGAAACGCGATGACCATCACTTCGATCTCGACCTGGAACAGCGCCGGCGCGCAGGCGCCCAGGTTCAAGCCTTTCATCCGCCAGACCATCGCCAATTCGCGGCAGTGGGAGTGGATTCCGCGCGAGTTGCAGGAGGCGGTGCAGGTGGTGTCGCATGTGCTGCCGTTCCGCGTCAACGAGTATGTGCTGGATCATCTGATCGACTGGAACAATATTCCGGACGATCCGATTTATCGGTTGACCTTTCCGCATCGGGACATGCTGGCGCCTGACGAGTATGCGCAGTTGCGCGAGCTGGTGCTGGGGCATGCGAATCCGTCGGCGCTGGCGGCGCTGGTGCGCAGGATCCGCATGCGCATGAATCCTCATCCGGCCGGGCAGATGACGCACAACGTGCCGCGCGTGAACGATGCGCCGTTGCGGGGTTTGCAGCACAAGTACAAGGAGACGGTGTTGTTCTTCCCGAGCGCGGGGCAGACTTGCCATGCGTATTGCACCTTCTGTTTTCGCTGGCCGCAGTTCGTCGGCATGGACGATATGAAGTTCGATGCGCGCGAGTCGCACGAGTTGGCGGCGTATCTGAAGCTGCATCCGGAGGTGACCGATGTGCTGATCACCGGCGGCGATCCGCTGATCATGAATACGCGGTCGCTGGAGGCGTTCATCGAGCCCTTGCTGGCGCCGGAGCTGGCGCATATTCAGAACATCCGGCTGGGCACCAAGTCGGTGGCGTATTGGCCGCAGCGCTTCGTGTCGGACCGCGATGCGGATGAGTTGATGCGCTTGTTCGAGCGGGTGGTCGCGGCGGGCAAGAATCTGGCGCTGATGGGGCATTACAACCATGCGGTGGAGCTGCGGCCGGAGATCGCGCAGCGCGCGGTCAAGCGCATCGTCGGCACCGGGGCGACCTTGCGCATGCAGGGGCCGTTGATCCGGCATATCAACGAGGATCCGGCCAGTTGGGCGGAGCTGTGGCGCACCGGGGTGCGCTTGGGGGCGATTCCTTACTATATGTTCGTTGAGCGGGATACCGGGCCGCGCGAGTATTTCCAGTTGCCGCTGGCGCGGGCGCATGAGATTTTCCAGGCGGCTTATCAGCAGGTGTCCGGGTTGGCGCGGACGGTGCGGGGGCCTTCGATGAGCGCTTTTCCGGGGAAGGTGGTGATCGATGGGGTGGCGAGCATCGGCGGGGAGAAGGTGTTTGCCTTGCAGTTTCTTCAGGCGCGCAATGCGGATTGGGTGCGGCGGCCGTTCTATGCGAAGTTCGATGCGGCGGCGACCTGGATGGATGAGTTGAAACCGGCGTTCGGCAAGGAGCGGTTTTTTTTCGAGGAGGAGGGCGGCAGCCGCAGCGAGTACGGTTGCGGGCCGAACGGCGCGCGCAAAGTGATTCCGCTGATGGCGGCGCGGCAGGACGATGCGGACGACGGCGCGGTGGCCGGCTCGGGGGCGGCGACCGCTACGGCGCTGTCGGCGTCGGCCTGCGGCGCGGACAGCGCGGTCTAGGCGGTGACGATGCGCGCGCGCGACGTCCGCGCCCAACTGCTCGGCGGCGACGGCCAGGTCGAGCGGGCTGGCGCGGCACCGACGTCGCCGGAGCAGACAGCGGTTGGCGCCGCGGCGCCGTCGGTCGCCACCGCCTCGGTCGCGCCGCCGTCCGCGCGTCCGCCAGGCCCCGCGCAGGCAGCGATCGCCTCGGACGCGATGCCGCACGCCACGTCACTCGCGCCGTCGCCGCGCCTGTCTGGCGGCGCGGTGTTCTTGCTGGTGTTCCTGCCGTTCTCGCTGGGCCACTATCTCTCCTGCCTGGTGCGCACTGTTAACGCGACGCTGGCGCCGCAGCTGGTGGCGGCGATGCAGCTGTCGCCCGGCCAACTGGGCCTGCTGACCAGCGCCTTCTTCTTCGCCTTCGCGCTGGCGCAACTGCCGGTCGGGATGGCGCTGGACCGCTGGGGCCCGGCCAAAGTGCAGCCTCCGATGCTGCTGCTGGCCGGCGTCGGCGCGCTGGCCTTCGCCGGCGGCCAGGACTTCGCGCAGCTGCTGGTGGCGCGCGCCGTCATCGGCCTCGGACTGGGCGGCTGCTTCATGTCGGCGGTGAAGGCGATGTCGACCTGGATCGCGCCGGCGCGGCTGCCGTCGGTGCAGGGCTATCTGATCGCGGTGGGCGGCCTGGGCGCAGCGTCGGCGACGTTGCCGGTGCGGCTGGCGCTGCACTACACCGACTGGCGCGGCCTGTTCCTGTGGCTGGCCGCCGCCGCGCTGGCGATCGGCCTGCTGATCCGCTGGCTGGCGCCGGCGCAGCCGCCCGTGGCGCGGCGCGGACCGATGCTGGCAGCGATGAAAGAGGTGTGCCGCCATCCGGCCTTCCGTGAAGCGGTCGCCCTGGTGCTGCTGCCGCACACCGTGTTCTTCGGCGTTCAAGGCCTGTGGATCGCCCGCTGGCTCAGCGACGTGGCGCGTTTCAGCGAGGCGGCGGTGGCCTATCTGCTGTATCTCGGCATGGCGGCGGTCATCTTCGGCGCCATCGCGGTCGGCATGCTCACCGAGTGGGCCGGCCGGCGCGGCGTGCGGCCGACCAGCGTGGCGGCGGCCGGCGTGGCGCTGTTCATCGCGGTGCAGCTGGGCTTTGTCTGCAATTGGGCGCCGAGCTACCAGCTGCTGTCGGTGCTGTTCACCTTGGTCGGCACGGTGACCGGCATCGAGTACGCGATCGTGGCGCAAAGCCTGCCCGGCGCGCTGACCGGACGCGCCGCCACCCTCCTGAACCTGCTGATCTTTCTCGGCGCGTTCGCGGTGCAGGCGGGCTTCGGGCTGGTGGTGGGCTGCTGGACGCCGAATCCGCTGCGGCAGTATCCGGCGCCGGCCTATCAGACGGCCTTCGGCGCGCTGGTGCTGCTGCAGCTTCCGGGGCTGATCTGGTTCCTGCGCGCCGGGGCCACGCAATCCGGTAAAATGGCCGTTCCATCCGACCCGCCCTTATCGACGCGATGACTCAAGCCGACAACGTTTTTGCTTCCCTGCCGCCAACCTGGCAGGACTGGATCATGGACAATTTGGCGCGCGCCTGCAGCCCGCTGGATATGGCCAACAGCATGGCGCGCTCCGGTCAGCACAGCATGACGGTGGCGCGCGCCGCCATCGACGAGGCGGTGCGCATCCGCGCCGGCGGGAGCGCCGCCCCGGCGCGGCGCAAGGAGCCGCAAGCCAGCGCCTTCCAGGCGCCGCAGCAGATGCCCTACATCGATGTCAGCCACAATCTCATCGCGGTGCCGGACCGCGAGGTGGAGGTGCTGTTCGTGCTGAAGAAGCCGCAGGTGATCCTGCTCGGCAATGTGCTCAGCGGCGAGGAGTGCGACGCCATCATCGAACATTGCGGCACGCGCTACACCCGCTCCACCGTGACCGCCGAGGCGGACGGCGCCAGCGTGGTGCACGAGGGCCGCACCAGCGAGATGGCTTTCATCCAGCGCGGCGAGGCCGAGGTGGCCGAGCGCATCGACCGCCGGCTGGCGGCGCTGGCGCACTGGTCGCCCGAGTGCAGCGAACCGTTCCAGCTGCAGAAGTACGGCAAGACGCAGGAGTACCGGCCGCATTTCGACTGGCTCGATCCGGACAGCGCGGGCCATCGCAGCCATCTGGCGCGCGGCGGCCAGCGGCTGGCGACCTTCATCCTGTACCTGTGCGACGTGGAGCAGGGCGGGGGCACGGTGTTCCCGTCGCTGGGGCTGGAGGTGTTTCCGAAAAAAGGCAACGCGCTGTGGTTCCTCAACACCGACGACAACCACCAGCCCGACCATCAGACGCTGCACGGCGGCGCGCCGGTGGTCAGCGGCACCAAGATCATCGCCAACAAATGGCTGAGGCAGGGACACTACGGTTAAAATAGCATCGACTTTTTAACCAAGGAATCCCATGAGACTCGTGCGCTACGGCCGTCCCGGCAAAGAAAAACCAGGCTTGATCGACGACGAAGGCAAGCTGCGCGACCTGTCCGGCGTGATCGAGGACATCGATGTGGCGCAGCTGGCGCCGAAGGCGCTGCGCAAGCTGGAGAAGATCCCGCAGGCGTCGCTGCCGCTGGTGCGCGGCAATCCGCGTTATGGCGTGCCGGTGGCGCGGGTCGGCAAGTTCATCGGCATCGGCCTGAATTATTCGGATCACGCGGCCGAAATCGGCATGCCGGCACCGAAGGAGCCGGTGGTGTTCATGAAGGCCATCAGCTGCCTGTCCGGGCCGGACGATCCGGTGATGATCCCGAAGGATTCGAAGAAGACCGATTGGGAGGTGGAGCTGGGCGTGGTGATCGGTTCGCGCGCGCAGTATGTCAGCGAGGAGGATGCGCTCAAGTATGTGGCCGGCTATTGCGTGGTCAACGATTTGTCGGAGCGTCAGTTCCAGCTGGAGCGCGGTACGCAGTGGGACAAGGGCAAGGGTTGCGATACCTTCGGTCCGGTCGGTCCTTGGCTGGTGACGGCGGAGGATATTTATGATGTGCAGAAGCTGGATTTGTACTTGGACTTGAATGGCAAGCGGATGCAGACCGGCAGCACCGAGACCATGATTTTCTCGGTGGCGCAGATCATCAGCTACCTGTCGAAGTTCATGACGCTGGAGCCGGGCGATGTGATCGCGACCGGTACGCCGCCGGGTGTCGGCCAGGCGCGCAAGCCGCAGCGTTTCCTCAAGAAGGGCGATACGTTGCGGCTGGGGATCGCTGGCTTGGGCGAGCAGCAGCAGGATGTCGTCGCCTGGAGCGCGCGCTAGACCCGCACGGCGCGGACCACCGGGGTCAGACCCCGTACGGGGTCTGACCCCTCTGACGGTGGCGGGGTTAGAGGGCGCTTGCCAGCGCGGCTTGCAGCGACTCGGCCAGGCGGCCGGTGATTTCCCCCAGCTCGGCTTCGGTGGCGATGAACGGCGGCGCCAGCAGGATGTGGTCGCCGTGGCGGCCGTCGATCGTGCCGCCCATCGGGTAGATCATCAGGCCGCGCGCCATCGCCTGTTCCTTGACGGCGGCGTGCAGCTTCAGCGCCGGGTCGAACGGCGTCTTGGCGCCGCGCTCGCGCACCAGTTCCAATCCCAATAGCAGTCCGCGTCCGCGGATGTCGCCGACGTGTGGATGCGCGCCGAAGGCGTCGCGCAGCAGGCGGCGCATCGTGGCGCCGCGCGCGGTCACTGCGCCAAGCAGATTATCCCTTTGTATCACCTTCTGCACCGCCAGCGCGGCGGCGGCGGCCACCGGGTGGCCCATGTAGGTGTGACCGTGCTGGAAGGCGCCGCTGCCGTCGCGCAGGCGCTTGACGATATGTTCCCGCGCCAGCACCGCGCCGATCGGCTGGTAGCCGGCGCCCAGCCCTTTGCCCAGCACCACCAGGTCGGGCAGCACGTTCTCCTGTTCGAAGGCGTACAGCGTGCCGGTGCGGCCCATGCCGCACATGACTTCATCGGCGATCAAGAGCATCCCGTACTGGTCGCACAGCTTGCGCACGCCGCGAAAGTAGCCGGGCGTCGGCGGCACCGCGCCGGCGGTGGCGCCGACCACCGTTTCGGCGACGAAGCCGATCACCTGTTCCGGGCCGGTGGCCAGGATGCATTGCTCCAGTTCGCGCAGCAGCGCGGCGGTATAGTCGTCGATGCTCTGGCCGGGCAGGCGGTCGCGGTAGGCGTAGCAGGGGGCGACGCGCGGCACGTCCATCAGCAGCGGTTCGAACGGGCGGCGGCGCCATTCGTTGCCGCCGACGGCGAGCGCGCCCAGCGTGTTGCCGTGGTAACTCTGGCGGCGCGCGATGAAGACGCCGCGCTGCGGCTGTTCGCCTTCGACGAAGTATTGGCGCGCCAGCTTGAGCGCGGCCTCCATCGCCTCCGAACCGCCGGAGACCAGGTAGACGTGATCGAGATCGCCGGGGGCGTCGTTGGCGAGGCGCGCGGCCAATTCCTCGGCCGCTTCGCAGCTGAAGAAGGCGGTGTGGGCGTAGGCCAGTTTGTCGATCTGCGCGTGCATCGCGGCCAGCACCTCGGGATGGGCGTGGCCCAGCGAGGAGACGGCGGCGCCGCCGCTGGCGTCGAGGTAGCTGTTGCCCTGCTGGTCGCGCACGGTGATGCCGGCGGCGCCGACGGCGAGCGGCGGCGGGCGGCGCAGGTTGCGGTGGATGATCTGGCTCATGGCGTCCTTTCTGCGTGGGGGCGGTGGTGGTCGACAGCAGAAGATAGCCGCGATCGGCTTGTGTTCTTTTGATTTATGCTGGAACATGGCCGAATAAACGGAAAGGATTTTTGTCATGGACGATCGTTTGGAGCCCATCCCTTTTGCGGCGATGAGCGCCGCGCAGCAGGTGGCGGCGCAGGCCGTGATCGACGGGCCGCGCGGGGCGCTGTACGGGCCTTTCGTGCCGCTGATCCGCAGCCCGGAGCTGATGGCGGCGGCGCAGCGCATGGGCGAGTATCTGCGTTACCGCTCGGCGATCGGCACGCGGCTGACCGAGCTGGCGATCCTGGTGACGGCGCGGCAGTGGAGTCAGCAGGTGGAGTGGGCGATCCATGAGCCGATCGCGCGCGAGTACGGCGTCGCCGCCGAGGTGATCGCGGCGATCGCGGCGCGGCGCCGGCCGGAAGGGATGCTGGCCGACGAGGCGCTGGTGTACGAGTTTTGCGTGCAGCTGCAGCAGCGGCAACGGGTGGACGATGCGACCTACGCGGCGGCGCTGGCCGCCTTCGGCGAGCACGGCGTGGTCGATCTGATGGGCATCAACGGCTACTACACCTTCCTGGCGATGGTGATGAACGCGGCGCAGACGGCGGTGCCGCCATCCGCCGCCATACCGCTACCGTAAGCGAGGTGTCAGTGCCGACATTCGGACACGAGCTCGACCGTAGCAACAGCTACGGTCGAGCTCGTGTCCGAATGTCGGCACTGACACCGATTTTATTAGAGCACGCGCTTGAGCCAGGCGCTGATGTGGTCGACTTCTTCCTGGCACAGCGAGTGCTGCATCGGGTAGTCGTGCCATTCGACGTTGTAGCCCCATTGCTGCAGCAGGTCGCGCGATTGGGTGGCGCGGGCGAGCGGGATCACCGGGTCCATGCGGCCGTGCACCATGAAGATCGGCGTGGCCTTGCTCTGCGGCGTGCATTCGGCGGCGGCCTTGTCGGCGATCGGCACGTAGCCAGACAGGCACATCAGGCCGGCCAGCTTTTCCGGGTGGCGCAGGCCGGTTTGCAAGGTCATCGCGCAGCCCTGCGAGAAGCCGGCCAGGATGATGCGTTCGGCCGGGATGCCGCGCGCTTTTTCGCGCGCGATCAGCGCTTCCACTTTGACCTGCGAGGCGCGCAGGCCGGCTTCGTCCTCCTGCCGTCCCAGGTCGGTGGCGACGATGTCGTACCAGGCGCGCATCACGTAGCCGCCGTTGATCGTCACCGGCATGGTCTCGGCGTTGGGGAAGATGAAGCGGATCGGCGGCAGGCCGGCCAGGTCCAGTTCATTCAGCATCGGCACGAAGTCGTTGGCGTCGGCGCCCAGGCCGTGCATCCAGATGACGGCCACGCTCGGGTTGGCGCCGGTTTCTTTTTCGATCGTTTGCAGCAGGGTGCTCATGGGCGTCCTCAGGATGGGCGGATGGCGGATTTGGGGCGGAAGGCTTTGCACACGGCCGGATCGGTCTCCATGTACGGGCCGCCGATCAGGTCGACGCAGTAGGGCACGGCGGCGAAGATGCCGCCCACCAGCACCGCGCCATCGGCGTCGCGCAGGCCGCCCAGCGTTTCGGCGATGGCCTTCGGCTGGCCCGGCAGGTTCAGGATCAGCGCGGCGTGGTCGGCGCTTTCGCGGATCACGGCGGTCTGGCGCGACAGGATCGCGGTCGGCACGAAGTGCAGGCTGATCTGGCGCATCTGTTCGCCGAAGCCGGGCATTTCCTTGCTGCCGACGGCGCGTGTGGCTTCCGGCGTGACGTCGCGCCGCGACGGGCCGGTGCCGCCGGTGGTCAGCACCAGGTGGCAGCGGACGTCGTCGGCCAGTTCCATCAGCGTGGCTTCGATCTGCGGGCGTTCGTCGGCGATCAGCCGGGTTTCCACGCGGTAGGGGGTGGTCAGCGCGCGCGCCAGCCAGTCTTCCAGCGCGGGGATACCCTGGTCCTGATAGACGCCGCCGCTGGCGCGGTCGGAGATCGAGACCAGGCCGATGACCAGGGTCTGCTCGTTACTCGTCGTCATCGGTCTCGCTGTCGTCGGCGTCGTCGCTGGCCGCCTTGTGCTTCTTGGCCTCGACTTGCTTGATGATCTGGAAGATTTCGCGGTAGGCCTTCGGCGGCTTGTTCTCGGCCTGTTCCTTGCGGGCGTTGCGGATCAAGGTGCGCAGGTGCTGCACGTCCAGTTCCGGGTTTTCCTCCAGCAGCAGGGTCAGCGCCTTGTCGTCGGTCAGCAGCTTGTCGCGGCGGCGTTCCATCGCGTGCATCAGCGCGGTCTCGGACTTGGAGGCGCCTTTCCAGCTGTCGATGGCTTTCTGGATCTCGGCCACTTCGGCTTCGTCCAGCGTGCGCATCTTCTTGCCGACGTATTGCATCTGACGGCGGCGGCCCTCGTGGTTGGTGATCAGCTGGCAAGCGAGGATGGCGTCGAGCACGTCTTCCGGCATCGGCACCCGCTTGACGCGGTCGCGTGGCGATTCGACCAATGTTTCGCCCATTTTCTGCAGGGCGTCCGACTGGCGTTTCATCTCGGTTTTAGAGGGGCGTTCGTATTCTTGCTCGAATTCGGTGGAGCTGAAGCCGACCGCGCCGCGATTTGGATTTACCATAATATTAACTTTCGGTGGGGCGTGTGGCTGCCCCTGTAAACTGTAAACGACTGCTATGATAACTGTTTTAGCGGCCAACCGAAGAAAACAGCCCATGAGCGACCCCCATTTTACCCACACGCAGGACCAGTTGCGCCAGCTCGCGCGCGATGTGCTGGGCTACGCCAAGGCCCAGGGCGGGTCCGATTGCGCGGTTGAAATCAGCGAGGGCAGCGGCTTGTCGGTGTCGGTGCGCAAGAGCAAGATCGAGACGATCGAGCAAAACAAGGACAAGGGCATGGGCGTGACGGTGTTCATCGGCCAGCGCCGCGGCAACGCCAGCACCTCGGACTTTTCGCCGGCGGCGTTGCAGGCGACCGTGGAGGCGGCCTACAACATTGCGCGCTTCACCGCCGACGACGATTGCGCCGGCCTGGCCGATGCCGACCAGCTGGAGATGGCGCCGCGCGATCTGGCGCTGTTCTATCCGTGGACGATCTCGACCGACGAGGCGGTGGCGCTGGCGCAGCGCGCCGAGGCGGCCGGCTTCGCGGTCGATCCGCGCGTCAACAATTCGGAGGGCGCGGGGGTGCATGTGCAGCAGTCGCATTTCGTCGCGGCCAATTCGCGCGGCTTCATCGGCGGCTATCCGTATTCGCGGCATACGCTGTCGGTGGCGATGATCGCCGGCAAGGGTTCGAAGATGCAGCGCGACGATTGGTACACCTCGGTGCGCGACGCGGGCAAGATGGCGTCGCCGGAGGCGGTCGGGCGTTACGCGGCCGAGCGCGCGCTGGCGCGGCTCAACGCGCGCACGATCGACACCCGCACCTGCCCGGTGTTGTTCGAGGCGCCGCTGGCGGTCGGGCTGCTGGGCGCGTTCGTGCAGGCGACGTCGGGCGGGGCCTTGTACCGCAAGTCGACCTTCCTGCTCGATTCGCTGGGCAAGCAGGTGTTGCCCAAGCATATACAGATCAAGGAAGATCCGCATGTGATCGGCGCGGTCGGGTCGGCGCCGTTCGATGAGGAGGGTGTGCGTACCGTCAAGCGCGATGTGGTCAAGGATGGCGTGGTGCAGGGGTATTTCCTGTCGACCTATTCGGCGCGCAAGCTGGGCATGCAGACCACCGGCAATGCGGGCGGTTCGCATAATTTGGCGCTGACGTCGTCGCTGACGGGGCCGGGCGATGATTTCGCCGCCATGTTGCGCAAGATGGGCACCGGCTTGCTGGTCACCGAGTTGATGGGGCAGGGCACCAATTACGTGACCGGCGATTATTCGCGCGGCGCTTCGGGCTATTGGGTCGAGAACGGGGTGATCCAGTATCCGGTCGAGGAGATCACCATCGCCGGCAATATGAAGGATATGCTGGCTCAGATCGTCGCGGTCGGCGCGGATGTGCTGGTGCGCGGCACCAAGGAAACCGGCTCGATCCTGATCGAGAATATGGTGGTGGCCGGCGGCTGATTCTTTAGTCCGTGCGCCGGCGGCTCCGCTTGCGGCGGTCGATGCCGGGGCGCTTGGGGTTGGCGGCCTCCGCCGCGCGCCAGGCGCTGGCTTGGGTCCAGGCTTCGGTGTAGTCGCGGCGCACGTAGACGTCGCGCCAGGCGTTGCGCACGCTGCCGCAAATCAGCACGCACCAGGCGCTCGGTGAGGTCGGCTTTCCTTCGTAGACCATCTGGTCGCCTTCGATCTGGGCATGGTAGGCCAGGCCGTTGTGGCGGACGCGCAAGCGTGTGCCGTCCGGCAGGAACAGATCCTTCCATTGGTAACCCCGGCCGGTCGGGTTGCCGAAGTTCCGCAGCATCCATTCCTTCAGCGCGAGGGCCGTTACTTCCTCCGGCGGGCGCAGGTCGTTTCGCTTGCGCAGCTGATAATATAGTTCCATGTATATATGGTCTGGTACCTTTATGGTCGACGCCTGTTTTGTACTCATTTTGCCTATACTATGCCTATTTTTTATCTTGGTTGGACAGCGGTTCTCATAGGAGAGTTCAGCCCATTGGCCTTAAAAAAAATAGGCATACTATAGGCATAATCAGTTCAAAATAGGCGTCGGCTGTATACCCTCACCCCATGTGGCTATTCTCGCTTGCAGAGGCTGCTTTTCGGCTGGCCGCAGGCGATCAGGCGGCCGACGTCGGGGTTGGTCAGGTAGTCGAGGTGGGCGCGGTCCGGTCGCTCCAGCAGGCCGAGATAGGTTGGCGCATTCGATACCAGTATGTTGTAGACCGTGATGCCGTCGCGCGCATATTTCTCCGGCGGCAGCGTGTACGACAACAAATCGTTCGGATCGGTGAACGCCACCAGCGTCAAGTGCCGGCCGGCCGTGCGCCCCTTCGCTGCAAGCCGCTTTTGCAGTAGCAGCTGCAAGCTGTCGGGCACGGACGGCGCCAGCTCCGCAGCGGCGGCGATCGGCTGATCGGCCAGCGACAGCAACGGAATCTGATTCGCCGCCATCACCAGAAAGCGCATGCGGTCCACCGCCCGCATCGCCAGCAAGGCCGCGCGCGAGCCGGGCACCTCCTCGCTCATGCGCAGCAACGTGTCGAACAGGATCTTGCTGCCCATGCTGTGCGCAATCACCACCAGCGGCGAAGTATCGCCATCGCCGGCATCCAGCACTTGCAGGATGGCGTCGCGCATGCGGCGCTGGATCTGGTCGCGCGCCACGCCTTGGTAGATCAGCGAATCGGGCAGGCAATCGTCGATCAGTCCATCCTTGAAGCGCGCATTCCAACGCGCGCGCGTGTGCGCATACGGCGGCGCTCCGGCGCACTGGTCCGACTTGTCGCTTTGGTCGTAGCACAGCTGGCGCTTGAGGTCCGCGGTCAGCGGCGACCAGATCAGCGCATTGAAGCGCAGCCGGCCGGCCGGTGTCTCGACCGTTGCCGGCACGACTTGCACCTGCGGGCCGCCATCGGCGCGGTCGCCGGCCGCTGAGGCCGCTGCGGCCGGAGCGGCCGGAGCGGGCGGGTCGGGCGGGTCGGGCGGGGCGGTCGAGGCCGCCGCGTCGAGCGAGCGCATCAGCTGCGAAACGACGAGCGCGGCCCACGCCGCGTCGTGCGTGCAGATGCCGTGCACCAGCAGCACATCGGCGGTGCCGGCCTGCGCCGCCAGATCGATCAGGCCGGAATAGGCCGTGCCCGCGTCCAGCTGCGGCGGACGATACGGCGTGGAGCAGGCGCACAACAGCAGCGCTAAAAAACATAGGGTTTTCATGCCGAACCTCCCGAAGCGGCGCGCGGATGCGCCGTGTGAGGTCCAGTGTATTTTTCCCTGCGGCGGCGATATTGTCGCGCCGCAGGTAACGGGCTCAGCTGATTACTGTTGCGCCAGCAGCGATTGCAGTACCGGCTGCAACACCGCCTTGCCCAGCTCGGCGCTGCGGGCGCCGTTCCAGCCGGTGTCCGGATCCGGGTCGTTGGCGTTGTCCTTGAACGGCATCTCCAGGGTCAGCGACAGGCAGCCGAACGCATGGGTGATGTGCGTCGAAGCGATGGTCAGCGTTTCATCCGTGTACGGCGTGTCGCCGTAGCCGAACTCGTCCTGGAAATCCGGGCTGGCGATCAGGAAATTGTCGACGAAGTACTGCTGCGCCTCGGCCTGATCCGGGGTGAACTCCGGCAAGGATTCGCTGCCCGCCACGAACACGTACGGCAAGCCCTCGTCGCCGTGGACGTCCAGGCACAGGTCGCAGCCGATCTCCAACATCTTCTGCTTGACCAGGAACACTTCCGGGCTGCGCTCCATGGTCGGATTCAGCCACTCGCGGTTCAGGTTGGCGCCGGCCGCGTTGGTGCGCAGGTTGCCGCGCACCGAACCGTCCGGGTTCATGTTCGGCACCACGTAGAACACCGCCTCCTTCAGGCACTGGCGGCCGAAGGGATTGGCCGGGTCCAGCAGCGCCTCGACCATGCCCTCGACGAACCACTCGGCCATCGTTTCGCCCGGATGCTGGCGCGCGATGACCCAGACTTTTTGCTCCGCGTCCGGATCGCCGATCACCAGCATGTTCAGGTCGCGGCCATCGATGGTGCTTCCCAGGTCGACCTGCTTGACCAGCGGCGACAGCTGCGCGTTGTCCAGCAGCGCCAGATGGCGTTCCCACGAATACGGCTCGAAGTAGGCGTAGTAGACGCTGTCGTACTCCGGCGTGTGGTTGATGGTCATGACCTTGCCGTCGTAGCTGGTCGGCACGCGGAACCAGTTGTCGCGGTCGTAGCTGGCCACGGCCTGGTAATCCTTCCAGCCGTCCGGATACGCGGCGGTGCCGGCGTTGAGGAAGCGCAGCGACAGCGGCGTCGCCTGCGCGCCCTGGACGCGGAAATAAAACCACTGCGTGATGTCGGCGTGGGAATCCTTGCGGATGTTCAGGTCGATGGCGGCCGGATCGTCGGCGCGCACGACTTCGATGGCGCCGGCGTCGAATTGCTGGCTGATTTTGATAGGCATGACGGAATCCTGGTGAATTCTATGGGGATAGTGTGGTCGCGCTTGTGGCGCAGAGCCGACATGATACAGGCTCGCGCGCCGCGCCGCGCGGATTCCGCGAACGTCTGTGGCGCAAATCAGCCAACGCACTCCTGTGCCAGCGCAAAACCGCTGGTACCGAGTTTGCTAAGTTGGGACTGCCGCGCCACTGCGGAAGCATTTGAACGCCGTGCTGCAGGAGTACAATCGCCATGACGCCCACTGTGTTTCGCGAAGCAGGTTTTCGCTATTTCTTTTTTTCGCGCGAGGAACCGCGGATGCACATTCATGTGTCTCACCCGGACGGCACCGCCAAATTCTGGTTGGAGCCGGCGGTTGCGTTGGCGTGGCACACCGGGCTGTCCGCGTCGCAGCTGCAAACGGCCGAGCGCTTCGTCGCAGCCCATCAAAAGGAGATGCAAGATGTCTGGCGTTCCTATTTTATCCGCTGAGGTCCGCATTCTCGATGTCACCGTACATGGATTTTGGGTCGATCTGGGCAACGAAAAACTATACGCCGCCAGCGCCGACTTCCCCTGGTTCGCCGGCGCGACGCTGGCGCAGATCGAGGAGGTTCAGCGTCCCGGCACAGATCACCTATATTGGCCGGCACTGGACATCGACCTGTCGATAGCGTCGTTGCGCGACCCGGCAACATTCCCCCTGATCGCCGCGCAACCGCTCGCCCGCTAGCGCAGCGCGCCGAAGCGTTGGTAGAAGGAGTCGTCGGCCTCGGGCGCGGAGGCGTCTTCGCGGCGCAGCGTCGCCAGCACGTGCTGCTCGGCGGCGGCGAACAGCAGCCGGTAGATGTCGCGCGTCAGCTCGTAGGCGCGCGCGCCCGGCCACGGCTGCGGCAGCAGCTCCACCGGCAATTGCGGATCGTGCAGCTGCACCCGGCGATACGCATGGATCAACAGGCTGCGCATGACGAAGGCCTGTTGCGGCGCCAGCGTCCCGGCCTCGGCCGCCACCGCCGCCAGCAGCGGCTCGAAGCGGGCGATGAAGTGGCGGTAACCGTCGGCCACCCCCGTCAAATCCCAGCCGGCGGCCACCAGATCGTTCAGCGGCAGGCCGCTCACCTGCGCCACCGAGCGCGCATGCAGCACCAGCAGCTTGTCCTGCACGCCCCGGCGCAGCAGCAGTTCCTGCAAGGCTTCGGCGTCGGCCGCCGGATGGCCGAAGATGCCCGGCGCGATCAGGCTGTAGCCCTCCCACAGCAGCTCCTTGCGCATCGCGGCGCGTTCGACCGCGTCGATCTCGCCGCTGTTGATCACCAGCGTCCAATGGCCGTCCCAGTGCACCGCCAGCGGCGCGTAGATGCGGCGGTAGGCATGACGGAAGCGCGCCATCGCGCCCGGCGTGATCGCGTACGAACTGCGGCGGCCGTCGCGCTGCGAACCGAGCCAGCCTTCCTGCGCCAGCCGGAACACCGAGGTGCGCAACAGCCGGTCGTTGACCCCGAACGGCGCCAGCAACTCGATCAGGCTGCCCAGCCACACCGTACCGCCGTGCGGCACGATGGCGTCGCCGAAGATGGTCACCACCAGCGACTTCGAGCGCGGCGGGTCTTCCGCCAGGAATCGGGCGATCCAATCGTTGCAATTCATAGCCTGCCGCTTAATCTGTATAGGAAAACAATAGTTTACTTGGCGCGGGGCGCGGCGCAGTAAATATTTCATTAAGATACCATTCTACAATATGACTCAAAAAAAACGTAGTCAAATCAGATTTCGTATCGTATAGTCTTACCTACACGAGGAGACAGCTATGTACGCACAAATGGTGGAGACCGGCCTGAGCACCGTCCGCACGGCCGACGACATGGCCGCCGACGAGCGCGCCTTTCAGGCCCGCATCGACGACGGCGTCAAGATCGAGGCCAAGGACTGGATGCCCGACGCCTACCGCAAGACGCTGATACGCCAGATCTCGCAGCACGCGCACTCGGAGATCGTCGGCCAGTTGCCGGAAGGGAATTGGGTGACGCGCGCGCCGACATTGAAGCGCAAGTCGATCTTGCTGGCCAAGATCCAGGACGAGGCCGGCCACGGCCTGTACCTGTACAGCGCCGCCGAAACCTTGGGCGTGTCGCGCGACGAGCTGCTGGCCGCGCTGCACAGCGGCAAGGCCAAGTATTCCAGCATCTTCAACTACCCGACCTTGTCGTGGGCCGACATGGGCGCGATCGGCTGGCTGGTCGACGGCTCGGCCATCATCAACCAGATCCCGCTGTGCCGCTGCTCCTACGGCCCGTATGCGCGCGCCATGATCCGCGTCTGCAAGGAGGAATCGTTCCACGCGCGCCAGGGCTACGACATCATGATGGCGCTGGCCAAGGGCACGCCGGAGCAGAAGGCGATGGCGCAGGATGCGCTGAACCGCTGGTGGTGGCCGTCGCTGATGATGTTCGGGCCGTCCGACGCGGAGTCGGTCAACAGCGCGCAATCGGCGCAGTGGCGGATCAAGCTGTTTTCGAATGACGAGCTGCGCCAGCGCATGGTCGACCAGACCGTGCCGCAGGCCGAGTACCTGGGCCTGACCGTGCCGGATCCGGACCTGAAGTTCAACGCCGAAACCGGCCACTATGAATTCGGCGCCATCGACTGGAGCGAGTTCCACAACGTCCTGAAGGGCAACGGCCCGTGCAACCGCGAGCGTCTGCGCACCCGGGTCAAGGCCTGGGACGATGGCGCCTGGTTCCGCGAAGCGCTGGTGGCGCACGCCGACAAACACGCCGTCGCCAAAGCGGCTTAAAAGGAGACAAGCATGAGTAAAGAATGGCCCCTGTGGGAAGTATTCATCCGCAGCCAGCACGGATTGGCGCACAAGCACGTCGGCAGCCTGCACGCGCCGGACGCCGAGATGGCGGTCAACAACGCGCGCGATGTTTATACGCGGCGCAATGAGGGCGTCAGCATCTGGGTGGTGCGCGCGGCCGACATCGTGGCCAGCAGCCCGGGCGATAAGGGTGCGCTGTTCGAGCCGTCCAACAGCAAGGTGTATCGCCACCCGACCTTCTTCCCGATGCCGGAAGAAGTCAAGAACCTGTGAGGCGCGGCATGGACAACAAGGTTAATTATCTGCTGCGCCTCGGCGACAATGCGCTGATTCTCAGCCAGCAGTTGTCGCAGCTGTGCGGCAAAGGCCCGGCGCTGGAGGAAGACATGGCGCTGACCAACGTCGCGCTGGATCTGCTGGGGCAGACGCGCTTGTGGTTCGAGTACGCGGGCGAGCTGGAAGGCGCGGGCCGCGACGAGGACAAGCTGGCCTATCACCGCGACGCGCACGATTTCAAGAACTGCCTGCTGCTGGAGCAGCCGAACGGCAACTACGCCGACACCATGATGCGGCAGTTTTACTTCGACTGCTGGCACTACTTCCTGATCGTCGGTCTGACGCGCAGTGTGGACGTGCGCATCGCCGCCATCGCCGAGAAGTCGCTGAAGGAGGTGACCTACCATCTGCGCCGCAGCGGCGATCTGATCGTGCGCATGGGCGACGGCACGGAGCTTAGCCGCGCCAAGACGCAGGCTGCCGCCGACGAGTTGTGGATGTACAGCGGCGAGGTGTTCGCCTATGACGCGATCGACGAGGCGATGGTCGCCGAAGGCATCGCGCCGCCGGCCGACGAACTGCGCGCGCAATGGCTGGCGCATGTCGCCGAGATCTTCGCCGAAGCCACGCTGACCATGCCGCCGGCCGACGCGTGGATGCAGAAGGGCGGCAAGCAGGGCCGCCATAGCGAGCACCTGGGTTTTATTTTGGCCGAGATGCAGTTCCTGCAGCGCGCCTATCCCGGCGCCACCTGGTAAGCGCGAGCCCGCCATGACAGCCGCCGCCATCGCCGCCACGCCAGCCGACCCGTCGCGCGCCGGCTCGTCGCTCGCCGCCACGCCTGACGCCGCGCAGGTCTGGGCCTGGCTGGCCGAGGTTTCCGATCCGGAGATCCCGGTGATCTCCATCGTCGACCTGGGCATCGTGCGCGATGTGCGCCTGGCCGCCGACGGCGCCTGCGACGTCACGATCACGCCGACATACTCCGGCTGCCCTGCCATGCAAGTCATCGCCGACGCCATCACCGACGCGCTGCACGCGCACGGCCTGCAAACCGTCCGCCTGCACAACCAGCTGTCGCCCGCCTGGACCACCGACTGGATGAGCGAAGACGGCAAGGCCAAACTCAAAGGCTACGGCATCGCCCCGCCGGCGCAACAGGTGATCGACATCAGCGGCCTGCGCGCCGGCCGCAACGCCAACGCCAACGCCGCGCTGACCGCCATCTCGCGCCGCCCCCAACCGCGCCTGGTTGTGGCCTGCCCCAACTGCGGCTCCACGCACACCGAAATCACCAGCCAGTTCGGCTCCACGCCCTGCAAGGCGCTGTACAAATGCCTGGACTGCCGCGAGCCCTTCGACTACTTCAAGTGCCACTAAAAAGATCATGAGCAAATTCCACCCGCTGACCATCTCGCAAGTGCGCAACGAAACGCGCGACACCATCGCCGTCACTTTCGCCGTCCCGCCCGAGCTGCGCGACAGCTTCCAGTTCCAGCAAGGCCAGCACCTCACGCTGCGCGCCCAGATCGCCGACGAAGACGTGCGCCGCTCCTACTCGATCTGCTCCGCCGTGCAGGACGGCGCGCTGCGCGTCGCCATCAAGCGCACCCAGGGCGGCCTGTTCTCCAGCTGGGCCAACGACACGCTGAAGGCCGGCGCCACGCTCGACGTGATGCCGCCGATGGGCCACTTCAACGTGCCGCTGGACGCCGCCAACCGCAAGCACTACCTGGCCTTCGCCTGCGGCAGCGGCATCACGCCGATCCTGTCGATCATCAAGACCACGCTGGCGGCCGAACCGCACAGCCGCTTCACGCTCTTCTACGGCAACCGCGCCTCGTCGTCGGTGATCTTCAAGGACGAACTGTCGGATCTGAAGGACACCTACATGGAGCGCCTGAAGCTGGCCTACGTCATGAGCCGCGAACAGCAGGACATCGAACTGTTCAACGGCCGCATCACCAAGGACAAGGCCGCGCAATTCCTGCAACACTGGGTGCGCGCCGACGACATCGATGTCGCCTTCATCTGCGGCCCGGAAGACATGATGCACGGCGTCTCCGAAGCCTTGCAGGAAGCCGGCATGCCGAAGGCGAACATCAAGATCGAACTGTTCGCCGCCAGCATCCCCAAGCACCAGCACAAGCCGCGCGCGCTGGATCCGGCAGCCGGCCGCCACGAGACCGAAGTCACCGTCATCCTCGACGGCAGCGCCTCGACCTTCACCATGGACCAGGACAAGGAATCGCTGCTCGACGCCGGCCTCAAAGCCGGCATCGACATGCGCTACTCGTGCAAGGGCGGCGTGTGCTCGACCTGCCGCTGCAAGCTGATCGAGGGCAAGGTCGACATGGACGTCAACTACGCGCTGGAAGACTACGAAATCGCGCGCGGCTATGTCCTCAGCTGCCAAAGCTTCCCCACCACCGGCAAGGTCGTCATCGACTTCGACCAGGCGGAATAAAAAACCATACGGAGACGCCATGAACTATGAAAACATCCTGTTCGACATCACCGACGGCGTCGCCACGCTGACGCTGAACCGCCCGGACAAGTTAAACAGCTTCACCCAGGCCATGCACGAGGAAGTGCGCCACGCGCTGCACAAGGTCGGCGCCGACAAGAGCGTGCGCGTGTTCGTCTTGACCGGCGCCGGGCGCGGCTTCTGCGCCGGCCAGGATTTGTCGGACCGTTCGGTGGAGCCGGGCGCGCGGCCGGTCGATCTGGGCGACTCGGTGGAAAAGAACTACGCGCCGCTGGTGCTGGCGCTGCGCGCCTTGCCGATGCCGGTGATCTGCGCCGTCAACGGCGTGGCCGCCGGCGCCGGCGCCAACATCGCGCTGGCGTGCGACATCGTGCTGGCCGCGAAATCCGCATCCTTCGTCGAGGTGTTCTGCAAACTGGGGCTGATCCCCGACACCGGCGGCACTTACTTCCTGCCTCGCCTGATCGGCAACGCGCGCGCCATGGGCCTGGCCATGCTGGGCGAAAAGCTCAGCGCCGAAAAGGCCGAGGCCTGGGGGCTGATCTGGAAGGCGGTGCCGGACGAGGACCTGGCCGCCGAGACGCAGGCGATGGCGCGTCACTTCGCCAGCGCGCCGACCAAGGGTTTGGCCTTCACCAAGCAGGCCTTGTACGCCAGCCCGCACAACACCTTGCAGCAGCAACTGACGCTCGAATGCGGGATGATGAGCGAACTGGGTCGCAGCGACGATTACCGCGAGGGCGTCGCCGCCTTCATGGAAAAACGCGCGCCGCAGTTCAAGGGGAAATAAGATGGCGGCTCTTCATATCGAACGTCCGGTCGCCGTTATCGGCAGCGGCGCCATGGGCGCGGGGATTGCGCAGGTGGCGGCTGTCGCCGGCTACACGGTCAAGCTGTACGACACGCGGCCGGAGGCGGTCGCCAAGGCGATCTCCGACGTCGCTGCGGTGTTGAACAAGCTGGTCGCCAAGGAGCGCATGAGCGCTGTCGATGCCGCCGCCGCCGTCGCGCGCTTGCAGCCGGCCGTCGCGCTGGCCGATGTCGCCGGTGCCGGGCTGGTGGTCGAGGCCATCGTTGAAAACCTGGACGTCAAGCGCGGCTTGTTCGCGGAGCTGGAGGCCATCGTTGGCGATGACTGCATACTCGCCACCAATACGTCGTCGATATCGGTCACCGCCATTGCCGCGCCATTGCGCTTGCCGGCGCGGCTGGTCGGCATGCACTTCTTTAATCCGGTGCCGTTGATGGCGTTGGTCGAGGTGATCAGCGGGCTGGCCACCGATGCCGCCGTCGCGCAGACGGTGTACGACACAGCGGCCGCCTGGGGCAAGAGTCCGGTGCACGCCAAGTCCACGCCGGGCTTCATCGTCAACCGTGTCGCGCGGCCGTTTTATGCGGAAGGCTGGCGCTTGCTGAACGAGCAGGCGGCCGATGCCGCCACCATCGATGCGGTGATGCGCGAGGCGGGCGGCTTCCGCATGGGGCCATTCGAGTTGATGGACCTGATCGGGCATGACGTCAATTTCTCGGTCACGCAATCGGTCTTCAATGCGTACTTCAACGATCCGCGCTTCACGCCGTCGGTGCTGCAGCAGGAGATGGTCAACGCCGGCTTCCTCGGCCGCAAGACTGGCCGGGGATTCTATTCGTATGGCGATGCCGCGTCGCCACCCGCCGCCGCTTCCGTTGCCGCGCGCACCGACGCCGCAGCCACCGCGCGCACCGTCGGCGGTAGCCTCGCCGGCCCGGCCGCCACGGACACTGCCTCCGCCTCCGCCGCTGAAGGTCTTGCGCCGGCTGTTGTCGGCGGCGCTCGCACCGTCGATGCTGCATTGGGTGCGCCTTCGTACGCTGCTTTGCGGCCGCAGGCGGAGGCTGTGCAGCCGCGTCCTGAATATGTCAGCTACACCGTGGAGGCGGGCGCCATCGGCGGCGCGTCGCACGCGGTTGGTGGCGCGGTGGCCGACGCGCTGGCCGCACGCTTGCGCGCCGCCGGCGTCGACATCGCCCACCGCAGCGTGCCGGAAGCGCGCGGCCGCGCGGCGGTGAACGAGGCGCCGGCCTTCCACTGCAACGGCGCCGCCGTTTATTTGACCGACGGCCGCAGCGCCACCCAGCGCGCCCGCGACAACAACCACCCGGGCACGGTGCTGTACGACCTCGCGCTGGACTACTCGACCGCCAAGCGCATCGCCATCGCCTGCGCCGACCAGTGCTCGCCGGCCGCCTACAACGCCGTGGTCGGGCTGTTGCAGGCCGCTGGCTTCACGGTCACGCGGCTTGATGACGTCCCCGGCATGGCTGTCATGCGCACTGTCGCCATGCTCGCCAACGAGGCGGCGGACGCCGTCAACCAGGGCGTCTGCAATGCGCAGGCGGCCGACATTGCGATGCAAAAAGGCGTCAACTATCCACGCGGCCCGCTGGCCTGGGCCGATGCGGTCGGCGTCGAGCAGATCGTCACCGTGCTGGCCAATTTGGCCGCAGGCTATGGCGAAGACCGCTACCGCGTCTCGCCGCTGCTGCGCCGCAAACTGGCTAGCGGAGGGCGCTTCCATGACTAAGCTGGGCATCCTGGCCGCCGCCCCCGGCGGCGCCGCCATCCGCGACGCCGCAGCCGCCGCCCCCGGCGCCAGCGTCATACGCGACGCGGCAGGTGCCGCCCCCGGCGCCGCCGCCATCCGCGACGCCGCAGCCGCCGCCCCCGGCGCCAGCGTCATACGCGACGCGGCAGGTGCCGCCCCCGGCGCCGCCGCCATCCGCGACGCTGCCGCCGCCCCCGGCGCCAGCGTCATCCGCGACGCCGCAGCCGCCGCCCGCGAGCCCAATGCCGCCGTGGCGCAGACGCCGGCCGCCGCTGCCGGGCGACATGCCACCGAAGCGCAGGCGATGGCCGAAGCCGCCGCCGCGGCGATGTACGCGCGCGACACGGCCTCGCAAGGCTTGGGCATGACCATCGCCGCCATCGCGCCCGGCTTCGCGCGGCTGACGATGACGGTGCGCGACGACATGCTGAACGGCCATGGCAGCTGCCACGGCGGCTTCATCTTCGCGCTGGCCGACAGCGCCTTCGCCTTCGCCTGCAACAGCCACAATCTGGTGACCGTGGGCGCCGGCTGCAGCATCGACTACCTCGCGCCCGGCCGCCTGCACGACGTGCTGAGCGCCACCGCCGTCGAACAGGCGCTGGCCGGCAAGAGCGGCGTCTACGACGTCAAGATCAGCAACCAGGACGGCCGCACCATCGCGCTGTTCCGGGGGAAGTCGCACCGCGTCAGCGGCGAAGTCGTCCCACAGATATAAAGAGGAGACAAATATGGTCCAACGTATCCCGGCACCGTCCGACCTGGAACCGATCGAACTCGCCAGCAAGGACGAACTGCAAGCCCTGCAACTGCAACGCATGCAATGGTCGCTCAAGCACGCCTATGACAACGTCGCCCACTACCGCGCCGCCTTCGACGCCGCCGGCGTCCACCCCGACGACCTGAAGACGCTGGCCGACCTGGCCAAGTTCCCCTTCACCGGCAAGAAGGAACTGCGCGACAACTACCCGTTCGGCATGTTCGCCGTGCCGCAGGACCGTGTGGTCCGCGTGCACGCATCCAGCGGCACCACCGGCAAGCCGACCGTGGTCGGCTACACCCAGAACGACATCGACACCTGGGCCAACGTGGTCGCGCGCTCGATCCGCGCCGCCGGCGGGCGCCGTGGCGACATGGTGCACATCTCCTATGGCTACGGCCTGTTCACCGGTGGCCTTGGCGCGCACTACGGCGCCGAACGCCTCGGCTGCACGGTGATCCCGATGTCCGGCGGCCAGACCGAAAAACAGGTGCAGCTGATCCAGGACTTCAAGCCGTCCATCATCATGGTCACGCCGTCGTACATGTTGAACATCATCGAGGAATTCACGCGCCAGGGCCTGGATCCCGCCGCCAGCTCGCTCAAGGTCGGCATCTTCGGCGCCGAACCGTGGACCGACGCCATGCGCAAGGAGATCGAACAGCGCGCCGGCATCGACGCGGTCGACATCTACGGCCTGTCCGAAGTGATGGGCCCCGGCGTCGCCAGCGAATGCATCGAGAGCAAGGATGGCCCGGTGATCTGGGAAGACCATTTCTACCCGGAGATCATTGACCCCGAAACCGGCGAAGTGCTGCCCGACGGCGAAGAGGGCGAGCTGGTCTTCACCTCGCTCAGCAAGGAAGCGCTGCCGATCATCCGCTACCGCACGCGCGACCTCACACGCCTGCTGCCGGCGACATCGCGTTCGATGCGCCGCATCGGCAAGATCACCGGGCGCTCGGACGACATGCTGATCATCCGTGGCGTCAACGTGTTCCCGACCCAGATCGAAGAACTGATCTGCAAGATGCCGAAACTGGCGCCGCAATACCAGTTGGTGATCAGCCGTGACGGCCATCTCGACAAGCTGGAGGTGCTGGCCGAGCTGCGCCCCGACACCCCGGCCGGCGAGACCGAAGCGCTGGCGAGCGAGCTGGAACAACGCATCAAGACCCACGTCGGCGTCAGCACCAAGGTGCGCCTGCTGCCGGCCAACGGCATCGAACGCACGCTGACCGGCAAGGCCCGGCGCGTGGTCGACCAGCGCCCGAAAAATTAAGGAGACTCCATGTTCGATGCATTCATCTGTGACGCCATCCGCACCCCGTTCGGCCGCTACGGTGGCGCCCTGGCCGGCGTGCGCGCCGACGACCTGGCCGCGCTGCCCATCGCCGCGCTGATCGCGCGCAATCCCGGCGTCGACTGGTCCAAGGTGGACGACGTCTACTACGGCTGCGCCAACGGCGCCGGCGAAGACAACCGCAACGTCGGCCGCATGGCCGCGCTGCTGGCCGGCCTGCCGGTCGACGTGCCGGCCAACACCATCAACCGCCTGTGCGGCTCGTCGCTGGACGCGGTGGGCCTGGCCGCGCGCGCCATCAAGTCCGGCGAGGCACAACTGATCATCGCCGGCGGCGTCGAAAGCATGACGCGCGCGCCGTTCGTCATGGGCAAGGCCGACAGCGCCTACTCGCGCGCCGCCAAGATCGAGGACACCACCATCGGCTGGCGCTTCGTCAATCCGCTGATGAAGGCGGCGCACGGCGTCGACTCGATGCCGGAGACGGCCGAAAACGTCGCGCAGGAATTCGGCATCAGCCGCGCCGACCAGGACGCGTTCGCGGTGCGCAGCCAGCAACGCTGGGCCGCCGCCCACGCCGCCGGGGTGTTCGCCAGCGAGATCGTGCCGGTCACGCTGCCGCAGAGCCGCCGCGCCGCCGGCGAGGCGAAGATCTTCGACACCGACGAGCACCCGCGTCCCGACACCACCGTCGAGATGCTGGCCAAGCTGAAAGGCGTGGTGCGGCCGGACGGCAGCGTCACGGCGGGCAACGCGTCCGGCGTCAACGACGGCGCCTGCGCCATCCTGCTGGCCTCCGCGACGGCGGCCGAGCAATACGGCCTGCGCAAGCGCGCCCGCGTGCTGGGCATGGCCACCGCCGGGCTGGCGCCGCGCATCATGGGCTTCGGCCCGTCGCCGGCATCGAAGAAAGTGCTGGCGCAGGTCGGCCTGACGATCGACCAGATGGACGTGATCGAATTGAACGAAGCCTTCGCCGCGCAGGGACTGGCGGTGACGCGCGACCTCGGCCTGGCCGACGATGCGCCGCACGTCAACCCGAACGGCGGCGCGATCGCCATCGGCCACCCGTTGGGCGCGTCCGGCGCGCGGCTGGTGCTGGCGGCGCTGCACCAGCTGGAGCGCACCGGCGGCCGCTACGCGCTGTGCACCATGTGCATCGGCGTCGGGCAAGGCATCGCCCTCGTCATCGAGCGGGTCTGAGCCATGGTCAAGGTCTATGAAATCAATGGCGTCACGCCGGTGGTCCACCCGACCGCCTACGTGCATCCCAGCGCGGTGCTGATCGGCGACGTCATCGTCGGGCCGCGTTGCTATATCGGTCCGCTGGCGTCGCTGCGCGGCGACTTCGGCCGGCTGGTGCTGGAGGAGGGCGCCAATCTGCAGGACACCTGCGTCATGCACGGCTTCCCCGGCTGCGACACGGTGGTGGAACGCGACGGCCATATCGGCCACGGCGCGGTGCTGCACGGCTGCCGCATCGGCCGCAACGCGCTGGTCGGCATGAACAGCGTCATCATGGACAACGCCGTCATCGGCGCCGACAGCATCGTCGCCGCCATGAGCTTCGTCCGCGCCGGCATGGAGGTGCCGCCGCGCAGCCTGGTGGTCGGCACGCCGGCCAAGGTCGCGCGCGCACTGCGCGACGACGAGATCAAATGGAAGACCGAGGGCACCGGCCAGTACCAGGAACTGGCGGTGCGCTCGATGAACACCATGCGCGAAGTCGAAGCGCTGACCGAAGTCGAAGCGGACCGCAAACGCATCGAATGGGAAAGCTCGATGCCGCTGCACCTGCACAAGAACGCCTCGGCCTGAGCCGGGCCGCCGCCACAACGCAATTCACGGAGACCGCACCATGCCACAAATATCGACCCTGCAAAGCCTGATCGCCGGCCGCTGGATCGGCAACGAAGCCGCCACCCCGCTGCGCAGCGCCTTGAACAACTCGCTGATCTACAACACCCACGCCGAGCGGATCGACTTCGACGAAGCCGTCACCTATGCCCGCAAGACCGGCGTGCCCGGCTTGATGAAGCTGGACTTCCAGCAGCGCGCCGCGCGCCTGAAGGCGCTGGCGCTGTACCTGGCCAGCCGCAAGGAAGAGCTGTACGCGATCTCGCACCTGACCGGCGCCACCCGCGCCGACAGCTGGGTCGACATCGAGGGCGGCACCGGCACGCTGTTCGCCTACGCCAGCATGGGCAGCCGCGAACTGCCGTCGTCCAACGTGCTGCATGAAGGTCTGGCGATCGCGCTCGGCAAGAACGGCGGCTTCGCCGGCACCCACATCCTGGTGCCGCGCGGTGGCCTGGCGGTGCACATCAACGCCTTCAACTTCCCGATCTGGGGCCTGTTGGAGAAATTCGCGCCGAGCTTCCTGGCCGCGATGCCGTGCATCGGCAAGCCCGCCACCGCCACCAGCTACCTGACCGAAGCCGTGGTGCGCATGATCCACGAATCCGGCCTGCTGCCGGAAGGCGCGCTGCAACTGGTGATCGGCGGCACCGGCGATCTGCTGGACCGCCTGGGCGGCGCCGACGTGGTCACCTTCACCGGCTCGGCCGACACCGCCGCCAAATTGCGCGTCAACCGCAACCTGATCGCCAACTCGGTGCCGTTCACCGCCGAAGCGGACTCGCTCAACTGCGCGATCCTGGCGCCGGACGTGTCGGCCGACGATCCCGAATTCGATTTGTTCGTCAAGGAGGTGGCGCGCGAGATGACCGGCAAGGCCGGGCAGAAGTGCACCGCCATCCGCCGCGTCATCGTGCCGGAGCATATGGTCGACGCGGTCGGCACGCGGCTGCGCGAGCGGCTGGCCAAGATCAGCGTCGGCGATCCGTCGGTGGAGGGCGTGCGCATGGGCGCCTTGGCGTCCAAGGACCAGCAGCGCGACGTCGCCGAGCGCTTGGCGTTGCTCGCAAGCGGCAACGAAGTCTTGTTCGGTGAGCGCGACGGCTTCAAGCCGGTCGGCGACGGCGTGTCGGACGGCTCCTTCTTCGCGCCGACGCTGCTGCTGTGCCGCGACGGCATGCGCAACGACGCGGTGCACGACATCGAAGCCTTCGGCCCGGTCAGCACCATCATCAGCTACAACGGCATCGACGAAGCGCTGGCCTTGGCGGCGCGCGGCAAGGGCTCGCTGGTGTCGACTTTGGTGACGAAGGAACCGGCGATCGCCGCCTATGCCGTGCCGATGGCGGCCGCTTCGCACGGCCGCGTGCTGATCCTGGAGCGCGAAGCCTCGGTCGATTCGACCGGCCACGGCTCGCCGCTGCCGCAGTTGAAGCACGGTGGTCCGGGCCGCGCCGGCGGCGGCGAGGAGCTGGGCGGCATCCGCGCCGTGCGCCACTTCCTGCAACGCGCGGCGGTGCAAGGCTCGCCGACGATGCTGGCCGCCGTCACCGGCGAATACGTGCGCGGCGCCAAGGTGCAGGAAAGCGAAGTGCACCCGTTCCGCAAGCACTTCGAAGATTTGAAGATGGGCGATTCGCTGCTGACCCACCGCCGCACCGTCAGCGAAGCGGACATCGTCAATTTCGGCGGCGTGTCGGGCGACTACTTCTACATGCACTTCGACGACATCGCCGCCAAGGACACGCAGTTCGGCCAGCGCATCGCGCACGGCTACTTCGTGCTGTCGGCGGCGGCGGGGCTGTTCGTCTCGCCGGCGCCGGGGCCGGTGCTGGCCAACTACGGCCTGGACAACCTGCGCTTCATCACCCCGGTGGCGATCGGCGACACCATCCGCGCGCGCCTGACCTGCAAGCGCAAGGTCGACCGCAACCGCACCGACGACAAAGGCGTCGGCCAGGGCGTGGTCGCCTGGGACGTCCAGATCACCAACCAGCGCGACGAACTGGTGGCCAGCTACGACATCCTGACGCTGGTGATGAAACGCTCTTAAGAAGTCCTATTTTCGCAGGCCGAACGGGTCGTCGATGCTGTGGGCTGGTTCGGTGAACCATTTCGGGCCGGTTTCGGTCATGTAGAAATGGTCTTCGTGGCGCACGCCGAATTCGCCGGGGATGCAGATCATCGGTTCGTTCGAGAAGCACATGCCGACGTCCAGTGGGGTCTTGTCGCCGCCGACCAGGTAGGGCCATTCGTGGATGTCCAGGCCGATGCCGTGGCCGGTGCGGTGCGGCAGGCCTGGCAGCTTGTAGCCGGGGCCGAAGCCGTCGGCTTCCAGCGAGCGGCGCGCGGCCTGGTCGACCTGCTCGCACGGCACGCCCAATTGCGCCGCCGCGAACGCGGCTGCCTGCGCTTTCTTTTCGCTGTTCCATACCGAGCGCTGGCGCTCGCTGATCTCGCCGTACACATAGGTGCGCGTGATGTCGGAGATGTAGTTGTGCAGCTTGCAGCCGGTGTCGATCAGTACAGTGTCGCCGGGCTTCAACGTCTGCACGTAGCTGACGCCGTGCGGATACGCGGTCGCTTCGCCGAACAGCACGATGACGAAATACGATCCGGAGGCGCCGACCTTGCGGTGCGCGCGGTTGATGAATTCTTCCACCTCGGTGGTCGTGATCCCTTCGCGCAGCATGCCGGCGGTGGCGGCGTGCACGGCCAGCGTCATGTCCATGGCGCGCTGCATCAACGCGATCTCGTTGGCCGATTTGCGGGTGCGGCAGTGTGCGGTCACGCTGCGCGCGTTCTCCAGCGTGTAGCCTTCGGCCAGCGGGCGGATGCCGTCGTAGATGAAGAAGGCGGCGCTTTCGCAGATGCCGATGCGCGGCGCCTGCGCGGCGTCCGGGGCGATGCCCATGCGCTTCAGCACGCCGATGAACAGCTGGTACGGGCTCTCGTGCTCGTGCCAGCAATTGACGTCGCCGTCGACCAGCATGAAGTCCTTCAGCGTGCTCTCTTCGAACGCGGGGGCGATGTATTCGATCGCGCCGCGCGCGGGCAGGATGGCGCCGACCATGCGTTCGCTGGCGTACCATTTGGTGCCGGTGAAGTAGGTGAGGTTGGCGCCGGCGTTGATGTAGATCGCGGCGATGCCTTGTGCCTGCATATAGGCTTGTGCGCGGGCGATGCGTTGCAGGTGTTCGTCCTTGCCGATCGGGACCGCGCCCGCCGTCATGTCGGACAAGGAAGCCAAAGCCTGTTCGATGGTGTTTCCGCCAATAGTCATTTTTACATCCCTGGTGTTGTTATGCGAGGCCGCGCGGTTGGTGCTCCGCGCATGCCTTCGATGATACCAGCAGCAGGGTTGGGCGTGCACCCTCAGCGGGTCAGCAGGCTGACCTTGTCGAGCACGAAGGAGGTTTGCTTCGAACGGTCTTCGCGCAGTGTGAACGACAGGATTACGGTCTGTCCCTTCCATGCGCTCAGGTCGAAGCTGCGCAGCTGGTAGCCGTCGGCCGGGGTCAGGTTGGTGTAGGTGGCCAGCGTGGTGGTTGCGCCGCCGTTGGCGTTGCGGACGGTGACCATCAGCCGGTCGTAGACGGTGTTGCCGGTTTCGGCGGTGTCGATGTGCAGCGCGAAGCGGAGCGATGCGCTGGTGGCGTCGGCCGGGATGGCGACGCGCTGGGTCAGCGTCTCGGTGGCGCGGCGGCCGTTCCCGCCCAGCCAGGCGTAGCGCGCGCCTTCATACGCGTCCTGGCCGTTGAAGTTGCCGATCACGCCGGTGGTGCCGCTCCAGCCGGTGACGCCGTTTTCGAAGCCGCCGTTGACCAGCCGTTCGGTCTCGCCGCCGCCACCGCCACCACCACCGCCGCCTTGCTCGTCGATGTCGGCGCCGACGTTGATCGCGGCATAGGCGCGCTGCACCGCGATGGCTTCCTTCGAGGCGGTGCCGTACAGCTCCTGCGCCGCTTGCAGCACCTTGTCGCGCGCGTCGGCGTAGTTGGTGGAGGAGGTGAACTTGGTGGTCAGCGCCTTGAACCAGATGCGGTAGGCCTTGTCGCTGCCGATACCGGTCATCGCGGCCGGCGTCCTGACCAGGAAGGGGCTGTGGTAGTCGCTGGCGGGATCGGCGCTGGAGCCCTGCGACAGGAAGTAGAACATGCGGTTATTCGGTCCGCTCGAATAGTGCACGTCGAGGTTCTTCAGGTTGACGCTCCAGGCGTCCGGGCTGCTGCCGTCCTTGTGCGGCTTGTACATCCAGCGCAGCGGTTCGCCGCTGCGGCTGATCTCCTTGCCCATCATCCAGTCGTTGCCGGCGGCCGGTATCGCGCCGCCGCTGCCGCCATTGCGCGCGTAGGCTTCGACCATCTCGCCGCCGATATCGGAGTTCGATTCGTTCAAGCCGCCCGATTCGCCGGCGTAGATCAGGTCCGCCGTGGCGGCCGTCACGCCGTGCGACATCTCGTGGCCGATCACGTCGATCGAGCCGAGGCTGAGGAAGAAGTCGCCGTCGCCGATGTACATGCAGCGGCAGCTGTCGTCGTAGAAGGCGTTGTCGTAGCCGGTGCCGACGTGGGCGGCGATGTAGGTGGCGGTGTTGTTCCCGTCCAGCGACTGCCATCCGAGCACGTTCTTGTTGGTGTCGTAGGTGTTCATCAAGCCCCACAGCGCGTTGACCGCCGCCGTCTGGCCGTTGGCGTTGCTGGTGCTGCCGCCGTTGTACTGCTGGCCGTCGCCCCAGGTGTTGCCGGCGTTGGTGTAGATGCCGCCGGGGTCGGGGTTGTTCGGCGAACTGTGGTTGGCGTTGGTGATCGCCATCGCGCCGAACTTGCCGCCTGCGCCGCGCGAGGCGTCCAGCATCTGGTAGCCGGCGCCGGACAGCGTGGTGTTGATCGGCACCACGCCGTTGTACTGGCTGTTGCCGCTGCCGATCACCGTTTGCAGCGCGGGCCACTGCTGGATGATGGCGCCGGTGCGGGCGTCGACCACGACGTCGAAGTAGATCACCTTGCCGTCCTGCGCCATCCGTAGCTGCACCAGGTAGGCCAGCGCGTAGCGGTCGACCACTTCCTGCAGGTCGGTGGCGTTCAATTGCTCCTCGGACTTGCCGGCGGCCGACGGCGCGCGCACCGTTTTCATCACCGGATAGATCAGCAGCTCGGCGCTGGGCGGCCAGCGGTGCGTGCCGCGCGGCGCGATCGCCCGCACCGCGATGCGGATCGCTTCGTCGGTGCCGATGGCCGGCGCGGTGTCGGCCGGCGTGGCGGGCGCGGCGGGCGTGTCGGGCGTGGGCGCGCCGCCCGGCGTCACCGCGCTCGGCGCCAGGCCGGGGCGGCGGTCGGCGATCGAGACGCCGACGATCTCGCCGGCGGGGTTGGTCACCACCACCGATTCGGAGCCCAGCACGCGCAGGCCTTTGTAGGTGTGCTGCGCGCGCGTGATCTTTTGCCCGGTCACGCCGGGGTGCTGGCTGCTGATGCGGAAGCTGTAGTCGGCGCCCAGCCCCTGGCGGTGGTCCAGCGTCGACAGGCGCGACACCAGGCCCGCGCTCTCCTGCGGCGTGGCGATGCGGACCGGCGCCGACATCAGTTGAAGTTCCGCCGCGCGCAACGGGGCCGCAAGCAGGCAGGCGACTAGCAAGAGTGTGTGTTGGTTCATGTCATCCTCCCAGGTTCGGCATTCCGGCGGGCATCGAATGATGTGCCGGTCCGCCATGGGATCACGCTAGAACGCGCGCGCCGGGGAGGTTCTGTGCTAGCTCAACAGGAGAGGGGATTTTTTGCCGCGCCGGGCGCTTGGTGGTGACCTGCGCCCGGCGGGTGGTGGGGGCTTACTCGGCCAGCTGCGCGCGCACGCGGGCGATGGCTTTGCGCACCTGGTTCGGCGCGGTGCCGCCGACGTGGTCGCGCGCGGCGACCGAGCCTTCCAGCGTCAGCACGGCGAACACGTCGTCCTCGATCAGCGTCGAGAAGGCGCGCAGCTGCTCCAGCGTCATCTCGGCCAGGTCGATCTTCAGGTCGTCGCAGGCGCGCACGGCGTGGGCCACGGCTTCGTGGGCGTCGCGGAACGGCAGGCCTTTCTTGACCAGATAGTCGGCCAGGTCGGTGGCGGTGGCGTAGCCTTGCAGCGCGGCGGCGCGCATCGCTTCCGGCTTGACGCTGATGCCGCCGGCCATGTCGGCGAAGATGCGCAGCGTGTCGACCACGGTGTCGACGGTGTCGAACAGCGGCTCTTTATCTTCCTGGTTGTCCTTGTTGTAGGCCAGCGGCTGGCCCTTCATCAGGGTCAAAAGGCCCATCAGGTGACCGTAGACGCGGCCGGTCTTGCCGCGCGCCAGTTCCGGCACGTCCGGGTTTTTCTTTTGCGGCATGATCGACGAGCCGGTGCAGAAGCGGTCGGCGATGTCGATGAAGCCGACCCGTGGGCTCATCCAGATCACCAGTTCCTCCGACATGCGCGAGATGTGGGTCATGATGAGCGAGGCGGCGGCGGTGAATTCGATGGCGAAGTCGCGGTCGGAGACGGCGTCCAGCGAGTTGTGGCAGACATCGTCAAAGCCCAGCGTCCTGGCCACGCGTTCGCGGTCGATCGGGAAGGTGGTGCCGGCCAGCGCGGCGGCGCCCAGCGGCAGGCGGTTGACGCGCTTGCGGCAGTCGGCCATGCGCTCGGCGTCGCGGCCGAACATTTCGACGTAGGCCAGCATGTGGTGGCCGAAGGTGATCGGCTGCGCCACCTGCATGTGGGTGAAGCCGGGCATGATGGTGTCGGCGTTTTTCTCGGCCAGGTCGGTCAGCGCGGCGCGCAGCGCGTGCAGCAGTTCGACCACGTCGTCGATGGCGGCGCGCACGTAGAGGCGGATGTCGGTCGCCACCTGGTCGTTGCGGGAGCGGCCGGTGTGCAGGCGCTTGCCGGCGTCGCCCACCAGTTCGGTCAGGCGTTTTTCGATGTTGAGGTGGACGTCTTCCAGGTCGAGCAGCCATTCGAACTGGCCGGCTTCGATCTCGGCGCCGATCTGCGCCATGCCGCGTTCGATTTCGGCGCGGTCGGCGGCGCTGATGATGCCTTGCGCGGCCAGCATTTCGGCGTGGGCCAGCGAGCCCTGGATGTCGGCCTTGGCCAGGCGCTTGTCGAAGAACACCGAGGCGGTGTAGCGTTTGACCAGGTCCGAGACCGGTTCATTGAAGCGGGCCGACCAGGCTTCGGATTTTTTGGAGAGTTGTGCAGTCATAATGGGGAAAGTGGTTTGCGCGTTTTGTCGGCATCGATTATAAACCGCAAGCTGCCCTAAAATACGTCAACATTATCTTTTCGATCACTGAAAACATCGCCGGCGCGGTTTTCCTACTGCCAGTTCATCAGCACCGGCGGCACCAGCAGCGCCATCGCCATCACCGCGTAGATCAGTTGCAGCGGGATCATCCACTTGGCCCAGGTGATCCACGGCACCCGCGCCAGCGCCAGCACGCCGACCGTGATGCCGGAGGTCGGGATCATCGGCGTGGTCAGCTCGCCGAACTGGAACGCCAGGATCGCGGTCTGCCGCGTCACGCCCACCAGGTCGGCCAGCGGCGCCATGATCGGCATCGTCAGCGCGGCCTGGCCGGTGCCGGAGTGGATGAAGAAGTTGATCACGGTCTGGATGCCGAACATCTTCCACGCGGTGAAGATCGGGTGCGCCGACTGCACCAGCGGCGTCAGCCCGTGCAGCATGGTGTCGATGATGTGCGCGTCGCGCGCCAGAATCATGGTGCCGCGCGCCAGCGCGATCACCAGCGCCGTGCCCACCAGGTCGCGCGCGCCCTGGATGAAGCCTTCGACGATCTGGGTCGAGTCGAGCCGCCCCACCAGGCCGATCACCACGCCCATGGTCAGGAACAGCGCGGCGATTTCGTCGATGTACCAGCCGTACTGCACCACGCCGCCCACCATGATCGCCAGCGCGCCGACGAAGATCCACAGCACCCGCTTGTGGCGCGCGGTCATGCCGTGCAGTTCGCCCAGGCCGTGCGGCTGTTCGCGGCGTTTCTCCTGGTCCAGCGCGTAGGTCGGACTGAGTTCGGGATTCTTCTTGACCCGCGCCGCGTACCACATCAGGAACAGCACCGTGACGGCGGTGGCGATGCTCCAGGCGATCAGGCGGTAGCCCCAGCCGGAAAACACCGGCACGCCGGCGATGCCCTGCGCGATGCCGACGTTGAACGGGTTGAGGAAGGCGGCGCCGAAGCCGACCTGCGAGCCGAGGAAGGGGATCGAGACGCCGGTGATGGTGTCGTAGCCCAGGGCCAGCGCCAGCGGCACGAAAATCAGTATAAACGGTATGGCTTCCTCGTTCATGCCGAAGGTGGCGCCGCCGATCGAGAACATGGTGACGAACACCGGGATCAGCGCCTTCTGGATCAACACCGAATCCTTGTGCGCGCGCGCCAGCGCCCGGATCATCGAGTCGACCGCCTCGGTCTTCTGCAGCACGGCGAAGGCGCCGCCGACGATCAGCACGAAGCCGATGATCTGCGCCGCTTCGACGAAGCCCTTGATCGGCGCCTTGATCAGCGCCACCAGCCCTTGCGGCGCGCTCGGCACGTAGTGGAAGCTGTCCGGCACGATCAGCTGCTTGCCGTCGACCAGGTGGGTGTCGTATTTGCCGCCGGGGACCAGCCAGGTCGCCGCCGCGATCATGGCCAGGATCAGGAACAACAGGACGAAGGTGTGCGGCAGCTTGAATTTTTTGGTGGTCATGGGTACGGTGGTCATTGGCTCAGCAGGTCGCCTGCGCGGTAGGCTTGGGCGCCGGCGACTTTGCCGACGTTCATGCCGCGGATGACGTGGCGGTGCGCGCTGCGCGCGAAGAACACGCCGTCGACGCCGGCGCGCAGCACCGTGGTCGCGCCACCGACCGGGTCGATCAAATCGGCCAGCGCGTCGCCGGCCTTGACCCGCGCGCCCAGCTCGCGGGTGTAGATCAGGATCCCGGCGTGCGGCGCGTACACCGGCTCGACGCCCTCCAGCGGCGTGGCGGCGCACAGCGGCGCCGGCAGCACGGCGGCGGCGGCCGCCGCCGCGTCGTCCTCGGCGCGGAGCACGCCGCTCAGGGTGAGGAATTGCAGCAGGCCGGCGGCGTCGCGGCGCGCCAGCTCGTAGCTGACCTCCATCTCGCCGCGCAGCTCCACCGTCACCGACAGGCAGGCCGGCGGAATCGGGTAGCGCTGTTCGAAGTGCTGGTCCAGATCCCACCACAGCCGGCTGCACGCCTCGTCGAACGGCTCGCCGCCGGCCTGGTAGGCCAGCAGCAGCGCGTGCGCGCCGAGGATGGCCGACAGCGGCGCGACCGCGTCGGCCAGCGGCGTGCCGGCGTAGATGTGCAGCACCGCCTCGTTGTCGCAATGCAGGTCGAGCACGATGTCGGCGTCGATCGCCAGCGTCATCAGGGTTTTCTTCAGCGTCTCGGCGTCGGTGGCCGGCTTCCAGTCGGCGATCGCGGCGCGCGCGTGGGCGCGGATCAGCGCCACGTTGGCCTGCGCGTCCTGGCCCAGCTTCCCGGCCAGCGTCTGTTTCAGCTCGTCGGCGACGTGCTTGTAGGCGCGGTTGAAGTTGATCCCGGTGGTCAGGTCGAAGCGGCCGAAGGCGGCGCCGTGGATCGCCTGCGCCAGGCCGATCGGGTTCGCCGCCGGCACCAGCACCACCTCGCCGGCGATGCGGCCGGCCGCCTCCAGCGCGCTCAATTCCGTGCGCAGGAACTGCGACACCAGCATGCCGGGCACTTCGTCGGCGTGCAGCGACCCCTGGATGTAGACCTTCTTGCCGGCGCCCGGGGTGCCGAAGTGGAAGCTGGTCAGCTCGTACGCGGCGCTGGCGTGCGGGCCGGAGAGGGGGTGTTTGTGTGCTTGCATGGTGGTCGTGGTTGATCGATCAAGCATTGAGTATGTAGCAGTATTTTCACAAAGTAAATCGTGTGCGGACGAAAGGGGACGCGCTTCCTTGAGTTTTGCGCCACATGTGCGTACAGTTGATTCAAATGAATTATTTACATAACAATCATCGGGAGTGGATATGGGCGAGTTGAATGTGGTGCGGATGTCGGCGATGGCGCGCGCCGTGCGCCTGGCGCTGAGCGTGGGCGCGGTGGCGGGCGTGGTCGGCGCGGCCGCGCAGGCCCAGGCGCAGGAGGCGGCGGCGCCGGCCGCGCCGCTGGCGCGGGTCGAGATCACCGGTTCGGCGATCAAGCGCATCGAGTCCGAGACCGCGCTGCCGGTGCAGGTCATCACCCGCGAGGAGATCGAGAAGGTCGGCGTCACCACCGCCTCCGAGATCCTGGCGCGGCTGTCGGCCAACGTCGGCGGCCTGACCGACGCCGCCAGCATCAGCGACGGCAAGGACCAGCGCGGCTTCAACAGCGCCAACCTGCGCGGCATCGGCACCTCGTCGACGCTGGTGCTGCTGAACGGTCGCCGCATGGCCAACTTCGCCTCGCCCGGCGACGACACCGGCGTCGACCTGAACAACATCCCGGCCGCCGCGATCCAGCGGGTCGAGGTGCTGCTGGACGGCGCCTCGGCGCTGTACGGCACCGACGCCATCGGCGGCGTGATCAACTTCATCACCCGCAAGGACTTCCAGGGCCTGGAGCTGAACGTCTACGGCCTGCAGACGCAGGAGGGCGGCGCCGGCAAGCGCACCGCCACCATCACCGCCGGCCACGGCGACCTGGCCAAGGACGGCTACAACATCTTCGCGGTGGCGGACGTGCAGCGCACCGGCGCGCTGAGCACCTCGCAGCGCCGCTTCGTCGACGAGCTGCGCATCCCGGAACGGCTGCCGCACCTGCTGTCCGGCTTCACCGCGCCGGCCAACATCCGCCTCACCGGCGCCCAGCGCGACTACCTGAACGACCAGGGCTTCACCATCAACGGCAAGCCGCTGACCAACCGCACCATCAACCCGTCGGTGCCGACCTGCGCGCCGCCGGCCAATCTGTATCTGCCGAACGGCACCGGCGGCGTCGACGCCTGCACCTACAACTACATGGGCGACACCGAGCTATATCCGAAATCGGAGAAGGCCAACTTCCTGTCGCGCGGCGTGCTGCAGCTGAATCCCGAGAACCAGCTGTACGCCGAGGTGGCGCTGAGCCGCTCCAAGACCTGGTACGCGGCGTCGTCGGCGCGCGTCACCGGCTACCTCGATTACCGCAAGATCCCGGCGCTGGCCAAGTACGACCTGCTGTCGGAGGAGGCCAGCGCCGACGACGACATTCCGGGCGAAGTGCAGGTCAACGTGCGCCTCAACGAGGCCGGCCGGCGCACCTCGGAGCTGATCAGCGAGAGCCAGCGCTACGTGGTCGGCTGGACCGGCAGCCGCAACGGCTGGGACTACGACGTGGCGCTGAACCACAGCATCAACACCATCAAGGACCGCGACACCCACGGCTACCTGCTGTACGATCAGCTGATGGAAGGCATCGCCGACGGCCGCATCAACCCGTTCGGACCGTCGAGCAAGGCCGGCGTGGACCTGATCAACAGCATCCAGGTCAACCAGGAGGTGCGCCACGCGCGCGGCACCATGGATTCGCTCGACTTCAAGCTGTCGCACACGGTCGGCGCGCTGGCCGGCGGCGACGCCGCGCTGGCGGTGGGCGGCGAGGTGCGGCGCGAGAAGACCGAGTTCAATCCGTCGGCGCTGCTGATGAGCGATAACATCAACAACGACGGCGCCCCGGCCGGCGGCCAGGCCACCAGCTACGCGCGCAACATCAACGCGGTGTACGGCGAGCTGCTGCTGCCGTTCACCAAGCAGCTGGAGGCGCAGCTCTCGGCGCGCTACGACCACTATCAGGTGGTCGGCGGCGCGGCCAGCCCGAAAGTGGGCCTGAGCTACACCCCGACCAAGACCATGCTGTTCCGCGCCTCGGCCGGCCGCGGCTTCCGCGCGCCGTCGATGACGGAGCTGTACCGCCCGACCCAGATCGGCAGCACCGCCACGCTGCCCGATCCGGTCTACTGCGCCACGGTTGACAACAACTACGCCGACTGCGCCAACGCCTGGGAGGCGCACCGCTATGCGAATCCGAACCTGAAGCCGGAGCGCAGCCGCCAGTTCTCGGCCGGCCTGGTGCTGCAGCCGAGCAAACTGGTGATGCTGACGCTGGACTACTGGAACATCAAGCGCACCGACCTGATCGCGGAAATCGGCGACGACATCATCCTGGCCAATCCGACCAAGTACGCCAGCCTGATCCAGCGCGACGAGGACGGCTACATCGACCACATCGACATGTACAAGGAAAACCGCGGCGCGCAAAAGGCCGCCGGGTTGGACCTGACCATCGACTACAAGGGCGTGCAGACCTGGGCCGGCCGCTTCGGCGGACGCCTGTCGGGCACCTATGTGACCGATTCCAAGATCCAGAACGAGAAGGGCGAGGCCTACGTCAGCAACCTGGGTCGCTTCGTCACCGACGGCGTGGTGCAGCGCTGGCGCCATACCATCACGCTGGACTGGGACAGCGGTCCGCTGGCGGCCAGCCTGTCGAACACCTTCTCCAGCCATTACGAAGACCAGAACTCGGCGATCAACACCGACGACGGCAGCGTGGTGGCGCCGAACCGGGTCACGTCGTACTCGCTGTGGGACCTGACCGGGGCCTGGCAGGTCAGCAAGGAGTTCAAGCTGCGCGCCGGCATCCAGAACCTGTTCGACCGCGCGCCGCCGTATTCGAACCAGGCCTACCACTTCATCTCCGGCTACGATCCGACCTACACCGACGTGCGCGGCCGGCGTTTCTACGCCAGCGCCAACTACGCGTTCAAATGAAATGTAATCCCTTCTTAAGGAATTGATTGGTATCATCTGCATTATCAACGGCGCCCGGCGAGAGCCCTGGCGCCGGTTTTCATCGGAAGGGCAACATGAAATTAACAGGTTTTACGCTCCGGCGCCTCTGCATGGCGGGGCTGCTGGTGGCCGCCGTGGTCGGGCTGCACGCCGGCGCGCGGGCGGCGGTGACGACGCCGGTGGCGAAGACGCCGCAGGTGTCGGTCAAGGCCAGCAAGCCGGCCAAGGCGGTGCCGCCGCCCAAGCCGGTGCTGGCGCCGCCGGCGGGCAACCTGGTCATCATCGGCGGCGGCCTGCGCGCCGAGAACGCGGAAGTGTGGCAGCGCATCGTGCAGCTGGCCGGCGGCAAGGGCGCGCGCATCGGCGTGTTCGGCTCGGCCTCGATCAATCCCGAGAACTCGGCCCAGAACACCATCAACAAGCTGAATCAGTACGGCGCCCAGGCCTTCTTCATCCCGCTCGGGGTGACGCTGCCCAATAGCGACTACCGCAAGGCGGCCGAGGATCCGGAGGTGGTGGCGCTGATCCATTCGGCCACCGGCATCTATTTCACCGGCGGCGACCAGGCGCGCATCACCAAGGCGCTGGTGCGGCCGGACGGCAGGCACACCGCCGCGCTGGACGCGGTGTGGGACGTGTACCGCGACGGCGGCGTGGTGGCCGGCTCCAGCGCCGGCGCGGCGATCATGAGCACCACCATGTTCTACGACGCGCGCGCGACGCTGGACATGCTGAAGAACGGCGTCAACGACGGCCATGAGATCGCCTCCGGCCTGGGCTTCATCGGCGACGACGTGTTCGTCGACCAGCACCTGCTGGTGCGCGGCCGCTTCGCGCGCATGATTCCGGTGATGCTGAAGAAGGGTTACCAGATCGGCCTCGGCATCGACGAGAACAGCGCGATGGTGGTCAACGCCCGGCGCGACGTCGAGATCATCGGCTACAGCGGCGCGCTGCTGCTGGACCTGTCGGCGGCGATCACCGACCGCGGCATCAAGGGCTTCAACATCAGCAACGCCACCATCAGCTACCTGGATCGCGGCGACAAGTTCAACCTGGTGACGCGCGAGTTCACGCCGTCGCCGGACAAGGCCGACAACAAGCTCGATCCGAACCAGCCCGACACCCGCGAGCCGGTGTACACCAACGACATCCTCGGCAACAACGCGGTGCTGGACCTGATGATCAACCTGATCGACAACGCGCAGCAGGAAGCCATCGGCATCGCCTTCGGCAACCCGCGCGACGGCAATCCGGACAGCGGCTACGAATTCCGCTTCAGTAAAACCATCAACAGCGTCGGCTACAGCTCGACCGAGGTCGAGGCGTACTCGGTGCTCAAGCTGCGGCTGGACATCCGTCCCATCGTGCTGCAGCAGCCGCTGTACCGTTACCGCTAGGAGCCGCGATGCGGATGCCGTTCACCTTCTTCACCACGCTGATGCTGGCGATTCCACTGGCCTCGGCCGCGCCGGCGCCGGCCGTGGCGGCGCCGCCCAAGGGCAACCTGGTCATCATCGGCGGCGCGCTGCGTCCCGACAACGCCGACGTCTGGCAGCGCATCGTGCAGCTGGCCGGTGGGCCGGGCGCGCGCATCGCGGTGTTCGCGTCGGCGGCGGCCGATCCCAACATGGTCGGCGGCGCCATCGTCGGTTCGCTGCAGCGCTACGGCGCCGAGGCCTTCCTGGTGCCGCTGGCGGTGAACCTGGCCGGCAGCGATTTCCGCCAGGCGGCCGAGGATGCGAAGATCGTGGCCGATGTGCGCGGCGCCGGCGGGGTGTATTTCTCCGGCGGCGACCAGGCCCGCATCACCGAGGCGCTGGTGCGGCCGGACGGCAGCCGCAGCGCGGTGCTGGAGGCGGTGTGGGAGCTGTATCGCCGGGGCGGCGTGGTGGCCGGCACCAGCGCCGGCGCGGCGGTCATGAGCCGCACCATGTTCTATGATCCGCCGCCGACCGTGTTCGCGACACTGCGCGGCGGCGTCACCGAGGGGCGCGAGGTGGCGCCGGGCCTGGGCTTCATCGGCGACGACGTGTTCGTCGACCAGCATTTCCTGGTGCGCGGCCGCTTCGCGCGCATGATCCCGGCGATGCTGAAGACCGGCTTCAAGGTGGGCCTGGGCATCGACGAGAACACCGCGATGGTGGTCGACAACCGGCGCCGGGTCGAGATCGTCGGCCACAAGGGGGCCTTGCTGGTCGACCTGTCGCGCGCCACCACCGATGCGACGCGGCCCGGCTTCAACGTGGCCAACGCGGTGATCAGCTATCTGGACCGGGGCGACCGCTACGATCTGGTGACGCATGTGGTGACGCCGTCCGAGGCCAAGGCCGGCGGCCGCCTGACGGTGCCGCAGGCGACCCTGCCGCAGCCGGTGTTCTCGGCCGATATCCTCGGCCGCAACGCGGTGGTGGAGTTGATGGAGCAGTTGATCCGCAACCGCCGCTCCGAGGCGATCGGCATCGCCACCAGCGGTCAACAGGGCGGCTTGCCGGAGTTGGGCTTCCAGTTCACCTTCAGCAAGACCCGCGACAGCGTCGGCTACGCGGCGGGCACGCCGCCCGCCTATTCGGTGTTCAACCTGCGGCTCGACGTCCGGCCGCTCGACATCGGGCGTTCGCTGGAAGCCAAGTAGGCCAATTATCACGAAAATGTTAAGACCGTAGGCCGGTCATCGCTGATATTATCTATCTCATCCGATTTAAACGGATCCGATAAATAACGGGAGTGATGATGAATCAAGCAAACGCGCCCACGGGCGCCCCTCAAGCGCTGGCGCGGCGCCTGCTGCCGCCGGCCTTGCAGCTGCTGCTGGCGCGGGTCGGCATCGGCGCCGTGTTCTTCCTGTCCGGCCGCACCAAGGTACAGGGCTGGCTGTCCATCAAGCCGTTCACCTATGAGCTGTTCCGCAGCGAGTACAAGCTGCCGCTGATCTCCGCCGAGCTGGCGGCGCCGCTGGCCACCTATGCCGAGCATCTGCTGCCGCTGCTGCTGGTGCTTGGCCTGTTCACCCGTCACGCCGCGCTGGCGCTGCTGGGGATGACGGCGGTGATCGAGATCTTCGTATATCCCAACGCCTGGCCTACCCACCTGCTGTGGACCGCCGTGCTGCTGCCGTTGATCGCCCAGGGCGGGGGGCGGTGGTCGCTCGACCGCGTTTTTTTAAAATAGATAAGTCGCACCCGCTGTTATCGGATGCGGTTCATGTAGTACCCACCCACTGAAAGGATTCACCATGACGATCTCCCGTTCCGCATTGGCCGCTTCGCTGGCCTTTTCGCTGGCCGCGCTGACCGGCGCCGCCCACGCCGCCGACGCGCCGAAACCGACCGAGAAATGCTTCGGCGTCTCGCTGGCCGGCCAGAACGACTGCGCCGCCGGCGCCGGCACCAGCTGCGCCGGCACGTCGGTCACCGACTACCAGGGCGACGCCTGGACCCTGGTCGACAAGGGGACCTGCACCAGGATCAAGACGCCGAAGGGCTACGGTTCGCTGACCGCGAAGGCGGCCGGCAAATGAGGGCCATGAACAAGCTGGCGTTGACGGCGGCGCTGGCCGGCGCGTTGCTGGCGGCGACCGCAGGCGCGTCGGCGGCGTCGGCCGGCACGGCGATATCCGCCGCCTCGGCCGCCTTGGCCGCTTCGGTCGCGGCGGCCGACATGGCGCAGGCGGCGCAGCCGGCCGGCGCGAAGAACATCGTGCTGGTGCCGGGCTCCTTCGTCGACGGTTCCGGCTGGCGGGTGGTGTTCGACATCCTGTACCACGCCGGCTACCACGTCAGCATCGCGGCCCAGCCGCACACTAGTTTCGACGACGACGTCGCCGCCGCCCGCGAGATCCTCGACCAGCAGGTCGGTCCGGTGGTGCTGGTCGGCCACAGCTCCGGCGGCGCGATCATCTCGGCGGCCGGGGCGCGCGACAAGGTCAAGGCGCTGGTCTACGTGGCGGCGCTGTTGCCCGACGTCGGCGAGAGCCTGGCGCAGGTGCTCGGCTCGATGCCGTCGCCGAGCGACGCGGTGGTGGCGACCCAGGACGGCCATCTGTTCTTCGACCGCGCCAAATTCCACGACGACTTCGCGGCGGACCTGGCCGAGAACCGCACCAACTTCATGGCGGCGGCGCAGGTGCCGGCCACCAGCGCCGCCTTCCATACGCAGATCTGGTCGGCCGCATGGCGCAGCAAGCCGAGTTACGCCATCGTGTCCACCCAGGACCGCGCGCTGAACCCGGAGCTGCAACGCTGGATGTATCAGCGCGCCAAGGCCAAGGTCACCGAGATCAAGGCCAGCCATCTGGTCTACATCTCGCAGCCGGAGCAGGTTGCCAAAGTCATCATCGAAGCCGCGCAAAACGCGCACTAACTTTTACTTGTTTTAGGAGCCACACATGAAACCATCCGTCACCACCCGCGTCGGTCTCGCCGCCGCTTCCGCCTTGATGGCGCTGGCCTCGCTGGCCGCCGGCGCCCAGGCCAACGCCGCCGAGCCGGGCGCCGCCGCAGTCAAGGAACCGCTGGGCCGCTGCTACGGCATCAACACCTGCAAGGGCACCAGCCTGTGCGCCACCGCCAAGAACGATTGCAAGGGCCTCAACGCCTGCAAGGGCGAGGGCGTGCTGGTGCGCACCAAGACCGCCTGCCTGGCAGAAGGCGGCACGCTGACCGAACCCAAATAAGCGGTCGACACGATGAGCACGAACTGTCCTCATTTTTCCGGCTACGGCCTGGGCCTGCGCAAGGAGCACTACCGCGATTTCCTGGAAACGCAGGTGGCGGTGGACTTCGTTGAAGTCATCTCGGAGAACTTCATGATCGCCGGCGGCCAGCCGCGCCATATCCTGCGGCAGATCCGCGAACGGCATCCGGTGGCGCTGCACGGCGTGTCGATGTCGATCGGCTCCGCCGACGGCTTGCGCGCCGATTACCTGCAACGCCTGAAGGCGCTGGCCGACGAAATCGAGCCGCTGTTCGTCTCGGACCATTTGAGCTGGTCGCGCTACGCGGCGTTCAACTCGCACGACCTGCTGCCGGTGCCGTACACGGCGGAGGCGCTGGACATCGTCTGCGCCAACGTCGACCAGGCGCAGCAGGTCTTGGGCCGCGCCATGCTGTTCGAGAATCCATCGAGCTATCTGGCCTTCGACGGCGCAGAGATGAGCGAGTGGGAATTCCTGGCGGCGATGGCGGCGCGCACCGGGTGCGGCCTGCTGCTGGACGTGAATAATATTTACGTCAGCGCCAGCAACCACGGCTTCGATCCGCAGGCCTTCATCGCCGGCATCCCGTTCCAGCATGTGCGGCAGATCCATCTTGCCGGCCATAGCCAGGGCGCCGAGCTGCTGATCGACACGCACGATACGCCGGTCGGCGAGGCGGTGTGGAAGCTGTATTCGCAGGTGATGGGGCTGGCCGGTCCGGTGGCGACCATGATCGAGCGCGATGACGACATCCCGCCGCTGGCGGACCTGATGCTGGAGCTGGCGACGGCGCGTTCGCTCGGCGCGCTGCGCGCCCGTCACCGCGAGCTGGAGGAGGCGTGATGCTGGCCGACCTGCAACGCGACTTCCAGCGCTGGCTGGTGGCGGCCACGCCGGCCGCCTCGCTCGGTGACGGCGCGCGCGCCATGGCCGGGCTGGCGGTGTATCAGAACAATTATCGCGCGCAGCTGGTGGGCTGCCTGGAACAGAGCTATCCGCAGCTGCGCGCGTGGATCGGCGACGAGGCGTTCCGCACCGCCGCCATCACCCATATCGACCGCCATCCGCCGCATGCGTGGACGCTGGACGCCTATGCCGATGGTTTCGACCGCACGCTGGTCGAGCTGTTTCCGCACAACCCGGACGTGCATGAACTGGCGTGGGTAGAGCATGCGCTGGCGGCGGCCTTCATCGCGGCGGACGCGCGTTGTGTGCCGCTGGATGCGCTGGCGGGTATCGATTGGGATACGGCGCTGTTGAGCATCACGCCGTCGTTCCGCAGCATCGCGGTCGGCACCAATGTCGAGCAGATCTGGTCGGCGTTGTGGCAGGGCCAGGCGCCGCCGGATGGCGCCATGCTGGAGCGGCCGGCCGGCTTGCTGGTCTGGCGGCGCGGCTATGTCTCCTGCCTGAAGCAGGTCGACGCCATCGAGCGCGAGGCCTTGCTGCGCCTGCACGACAGCGGCAGTTTCGCCGGCTTGTGCGATTGGCTGGTCGAGCGGCTCGGCGAGTACGACGGCGTGGCCAGGGCGGGCGAACTGCTGGCGGGATGGCTGGCCAGCGAACTGATTGTCGGTATCGACGCGGTCTGACCGCATCACTTTTTTGAGGAGCTTCATCATGACTGATTCCATTCTGAACCGCCGTGGCTTCCTGATGTCGGCGGCCGCCGGCGCCGCCGGCTTGTCGTTCGGCGGCCTCGCCAACGCGGCCGCCGCGCCGCCGCGCAAGGATCCGGCGCCGCCGGTCAAGCCGGATCGCGGGCCGCTGCCGGTGATGGCGGTGCGCCAGGTGCAAACCGATACGCTCGACATCGGCTACCACGAGACCGGGCCGGCCGACGGCCATCCGGTCATCCTGCTGCACGGCTTCCCCTACGATATCCACAGCTACGTGGAGGTGGCGCCGCTGCTGGCGGCGCAGGGCTATCGCGTGATCGTGCCGCACTTGCGCGGCCACGGCAGCACGCGCTTCCTTGACGCGGCCACGCCGCGCTCGGGGCAGCAGGCGGCCATCGGGCAGGATCTGCTGGACCTGATGGACGCGTTGCACATTCCGGAGGCGGTGTTGGCCGGCTACGACTGGGGCGGCCGCGCGGCATGCGTGGTGGCGGCGCTGCGGCCGTCGCGGGTGGTGGGGCTGGTGTCGGTCAACAGCTATCTGATCCAGGACATCGCCAAGGCGGCAAATCCGGCGCCGGCCAAGGTGGAGGCGGGCTTCTGGTATCAGTTCTACTTCCTCACCGAGCGTGGCCGCGCCGGCCTGACCGCCAACCGCGACGACATCGCGCGCATCATGTGGGAGGGGAATTCGCCGACCTGGCGCTTCGATGGTCCGACCTTCAGCCGCGCCGCCAAGGCTTTCGACAATCCGGATTATGTCGAGGTGGTGCTGCATTCCTACCGCCATCGGCTGGGCCATGCGCCGGGCTTCGCGGAATACGGGAAGCAGGAGGCGATCCTTGCCACCGGCCCGGTGATCAAGGTGCCGGCGATCACGCTGGACGGCATCGACGACGGCGTGATCCGCGCCACCGACGGCAGCGCGTCGGCGGCCAGGTTCGGCGGGCCGCGCGTGCATCGGCAGATTCCCGGCGTGGGCCACAACCTGCCGCAGGAGGCGCCGCAAGCCTTCGCCGACGCGGTGGCGGAGCTGGCGCGCAACGGAAAATGGCGCACCTGACGCTGGGGCGGGATTACAATGGCGGTCACGTTTTCAATGACCGCCGGGATATCCATGAACCGCTTTTTCTCCTTTGTGCTGGCGCTGGCAGTGACCGCGCCGGCGCTGGCCGCGCAGCCGGCCACCGTCCGCGTCGACTATCTGCACAGCGGTAACGCGCTCGATGAACACTATGCGATGGAGCGCGTGGTGATCGAGCCGCTGCCGTGGCCGGGCGATCTGCGCGCCACCATCGACAATACCAATCGCGGCAACAATCTGGTGGAGGTGGTGGACGCCAAGTCCGGGGCGCTGCTGTATTCACGCGGTTTCTCGACCGTGTTCGCGGAGTGGCGCAGCACCGAGGAGGCGGGCAAGATCAATCGCGGCTTCCAGGAGTCGGTGCGTTTCCCCAAACCGGACAAGCCGGTGCGGGTGCGCATCCTCAAGCGCGATGAGCGCGGGGCGTTCTCGGTGGTGTGGACGGCGGATGTCGATACCGATGCGATGGATGTGGTGCGCAAGCAGCCGCCGGCGCCGGTCAAGCCGCTGCCGATCCGCGTCAATGGTCCGTCGCCGGACAAGGTCGATCTGCTGATCGTCGGCGATGGCTACACCAAGGGCGAGATGAAGAAGTTCGAGGCCGCCGCGCGGCGCTTGGCGGATCATTTGTTCGCGGTGTCGCCGTTCAAGGAGCGGGCCAAGGATTTCAACGTCTGGGCGTTGGCTTTGCCGACCGAGGAGTCGGGCGTGTCGCGGCCGTCGACCGGGGTGCATCATGCGTCGCCGTTGGGCACGCGGTATGACATCTTCGGCAGCGAGCGTTATGTGCTGACCACCGATAACCGCGCCTTGCGCGAGCTGGCGCAGTTCGCGCCGTATGAGTTCATCGAGATCCTGGTCAATAACGAGACTTATGGCGGCGGCGGGATCTTCGGGCAGTTCAGCACTGCGGCGGCGGACAACGATTGGGCCAATTATTTGTTCGTGCACGAATTTGGTCATCACTTCGCTGGACTGGCCGACGAGTACTACACTTCGCCGGTGGCGTATGCGACCGGCGGGGCGCGGCAGGAGCCGTGGGAGCCGAATGCGACGGCGCTGCGCGATCCGGCCAACGTCAAGTGGAAGAAGTTCGTCAAGGAGGGCACGCCGCTGCCGACGCCTTGGCCCAAGGATGCTTACGAGTCCGCGTCGCGCGCTTATCAGAAGGAGCGGGCGGCGCTGCGCGCCGCCAACCGGCCGGAGTCGGAGATGAGCGCTTTGTTCCGCAAGGATTTGCAGCATACCGATGAACTGTTCTCGCGCGATCCGCATCGCCATACCGTTGGTGCGTTCGAGGGGGCGAACTATGAGGCGACAGGTTATTATCGCCCCGAGATGCAGTGCATCATGTTCGATCGCAGCGAGACGTTTTGCTCCGTCTGCGCCGATGCCATCGGCACCATCATCGATCTGTATTCGCGTCCGCCCGTAAAGCGTTAGTCAGTAGGCGATGTCCTCGGCGCGGTAGCGGAACTTGCGCCGCTCGGGCAGGTCCCAGCCGGGGTCGAAGTCTTGCTTGTGCCTGCGCGGCTCCGGCGGCTCGGGCCTCGGTTGCGGCGCGGTGCTCACCGGCGCGCGCTCGGCCGGCACGGCCAGCGACGTCGTCGATGTTGCCGCCGCCGCCTCCGCGGAAGGTGGCGTCGCGGTCGCTGGCGGCGGACCCGGCTCCGCGCCGGCGAGTCGCGATCGCCTGTGCGCGAGTTCCTCTTGCGCCAGTTCTTGCCGCAGCCTGCAGGCGATCTTGAAGTGCTTGTCGCCCGGCCTGCGCACCGATAAATCGAACCAGGCGTTGCGCGCCGTTCTGGCGAACGATCGTGCGAACTGATTCGGAGAGACCGATCTGCCTTCGTGCATGATCTGGTCGCCTTCGACGCACGCGTAGTTGTGCTCGCCGTAGCTCCATGAGCGCAACACCGTGCCTTCAGGCAGGAACAGCGTCTTCCATTGGTAGCCGCGCACGCCGGCCGGATCGGCGGCGGGCGGGGCCTCGCTTTCCGCAGCGAGCCAGCTTTCCACCGCTGCGGTGATCGATTCCGAGATATCTTGCGTGCCGCCGCGCCGGGCGAGGTGTTGCACCAGCCGGAGCATGGTATCGGTAGGTAGCTGGCAGCTCACTGTGGTAAACATTCTCTTTCCGCCTCTCTTTTCTTCGCTTTTCTATTCTTTAGATCGCAAATCTCGCAAGAAGTTCAGAAGAGAGGAAAAGTGAAGAAAAGTGAGAAAAAGCGAGGGGAAATGCGACCGAAAAGAGAAGGTTTACCACAGGGGCTGGAAAACGCGTCCCCCTACAGGTATCCTCGGATTTATCTTTCATCGTGTTAAGTACGGTACCGTACAGAGTGCGGCGGGCATCGGGACTATTCTGTATCCCATGCACTCCAACAACACCGAAAGGAAATAACATGAATAAGATTATTGCTACCCTGATCGCCGGTCTGTTCGCCACCGCAGCCTTTGCCCAAACTCCAGCAGTGGACAAAGCGCAAGTTGAAGCCAACAAGGATGTCGCTAAAGCTCAACAAAAAGAAATGAAAGTCGACGCCAAGGCCGACAAGAAAGCCAACAAAGCGATCTCGAAAGCCGACAAGGCCCACGACGAAGCCAATGCCAAAGTCGCTGTAGAACAAGCCAAAGCCAACGAAAAAGTCGCCAAGGCCGATCCAGAAGACAAAGCCAAAGCAGCCGCCAAAGGCGACAAGAACGTAGCTAAAGCCGAAGAAAAAGCGGAAAAGAAAACCGTGAAAGCCGACGCCAAAGCCATCAAGGAAACCGTTGACGCCACCGCCGACAAAGCGCTGGCCGCCAACAAGACCGACGCAGTGAAAGCCAAATCGGCTGCCGACGTTAAAGAAGCCGCCGCCAAGCACTAAGCTGGCAGCAGCATAAAAAAAGCCCGCTGGCCTGAAGCCAGCGGGCTTTTTCACGTCGTCAGCGCAGCATCGCCGCGCCGGGGATCAGACGATAGGCGTCAACGCATCCGGCTTGATCCTGGTCGCCAAAGCCTTGCCCTTGCGGGCGCGCTTGCCGAAGTGGACCGCCAGCGCCGATGCCGACAGACGCTCTTCCTGCGCCTTGCCGCCACGGCCGATGCCGGAAACGATCACGCCCTTCTGGCTGATCGGCTTGGCCGCGATCAGCGTTTCCTTCGGATCGAGCTCCATCAGGATCACGCCGCGCCCGCCGTTGGTCAACACCTTCATCTCGTCCATGCCGAACACCAGCACCCGCGCATTGGCGGACAACACCGCCACCGCGCTGGCGCCGTCGCCGATCACCGCCGGCGGCAGCGGCACATCGCCGTCCTCCAGCGTGATGAACGCCTTGCCACCCTTGATGCGGCTGACCATGTCGCCGGCCTTGGCGATGAAGCCGAAGCCCGCGCTGGTGGACAGCATCAATTGCGTCGCGCCGCTGCCGGCGAAGTAATGCTGGATGCGCGCGCCCGACGCCAGATCGATCAGCGTGGTGATCGGCACGCCGTCGCCGCGCGCGTTCGGCAGTGCCGCCACCGGCACCGAATACACCTTGCCGTTGCTGCCGAAGGCCAGCAGATTGTCGACCGTGCGGCACTCGAAGGCGCCGTAGATCGCGTCGCCGGCCTTGAAGGTGAACTGCGCGGCGTCGTGGCCGATGCCGGTGCGGGCGCGGATCCAGCCTTTTTCCGAGATGATCACGGTGACCGGTTCGTCCACCACTTTCTGTTCGACCACCGCCTTCTGCGCTTCCTCGATCAGGGTGCGGCGCGCGTCGCCGTAGGTCTTGGCGTCGCCGTCGATTTCCTTGATGATGGCGCGCTTCATCGACGATGGATTGTCGAGCAGGTCCTGCAGCGCGGCTTTTTCCTTGCGCAGTTCGGCCAGCTCCTGCTGGATCTTGATCGCTTCCAGCCGCGCCAGTTGGCGCAGACGGATTTCCAGGATGTCCTCGGCCTGGATGTCGGACAAACGGAAGCGTTCCATCAGCGCCGCCTTCGGTTCGTCCGAATTGCGGATGATGGCGATCACTTCATCGATGTTGAGCAGGATGGTCTCGCGGCCCTCCAGAATGTGGATGCGCGCGTCGACCTTGCGCAGCTTGAACTGGGTGCGGCGGGTGACGGTGATGAAGCGGAATTCGATCCATTCCTGCAGGATCTCGGTCAGGCCCTTCTGGCGCGGGCGGCCATCGCCGCCGATCATCACCAGATTGATCGAGGCCGACGATTCGAGCGAGGTATGCGCCAGCAGCAGCAGCATGAATTCGGTCTGGTCCTGGTTCTTCGATTTCGGCTCGAACACCAGGCGCACCGGCGCGGCGCGGCCGGATTCGTCGCGGATGGTGTCCAGCGAATTGAGGATCAGCGATTTCAGCGCCAGCTGTTCCGGCGACAGCGCCTTCTTGCCCATCTTGATCTTGGGGTTGGTCAGCTCCTCGATCTCTTCCAGCACCTTCTGCGAGGAGGTGCCCGGCGGCAGTTCGGTGACCACCGCCTGCCACTGGCCGCGCGCAAGCTCTTCGATCTTCCAGCGCGCGCGCACTTTCATGCTGCCGCGCCCGGAGGCGTACATGTCGCTGATCTGCGAGGCAGGCGTGATGATCTGGCCGCCGCCCGGGAAGTCCGGGCCCGGCACCATCGCCATCAATTCGGCGTGCGAGATCTTCGGATTGCGGATCATGGCGACGGCGGCGCCGGCCACCTCGCCCAGGTTGTGCGACGGGATTTCCGTCGCCAGACCGACCGCGATGCCGGAGGCGCCGTTCAGCAGCACCATCGGCAGGCGCGCCGGCAGCAGGCATGGTTCCTCGGTCGAGCCGTCGTAGTTGGCCTGGAATTCGACGGTGCCGAGGTTGATCTCGTCCATCAGCACCTTGGCGATCGGCGTCAAGCGCGCTTCGGTGTAGCGCATCGCCGCCGCGCCGTCGCCGTCGCGCGAGCCGAAGTTGCCCTGGCCGTCGACCAGCGGATAGCGCAGCGAGAAGTCCTGCGCCATGCGCACCATGGCGTCGTACACCGACTGGTCGCCGTGCGGGTGCAGTTTACCCAGCACGTCGCCGACCACGGTGGCCGACTTGCGCGGCTTGGCGGTGCTGTTCAGGCCCATTTCGTTCATCGCGTACAGGATGCGGCGCTGCACCGGCTTCTGACCGTCGCACACGTCCGGCAGCGCGCGGCCCTTGACCACCGAGATGGCGTAGTCGAGGTAGGCGCGTTCGGCGAAGGTGGACAGGGTCAGCGTGTCGCCGCCGTCGCCGTCGCCATCGCCGCCGTCGCCGATCGGACCGCCGGGAACGTCGCCGTCACCGCCGCCGCCGTTGCCGTCCATGCCGCCGCCGGCGCCGACGTCGGCCGCTTCGGCAGGGGTGGCCGGGGCGGCCGCGCTACCCGCGTCGCCCGCGTCGACCAGCGCGCGGCCGGTGTCCGCGCCTTGCGGCGCAGCGGCGCTCGTGGCGGCGGGCGCCTGCTTGCCCGGCGCCTGTTCCGGCGCCGGTTCGTCAAAGAGATTTGCTTGTTGAGTCATAGTCGTTCAAATATTAGATGTCTGCTTCGGCTTCGTTGCCGTGTTCTTCGATCCAGGCGCGGCGGGCGGCGGCTTCGCCTTTACCCATCAGCATGTTGAAGCGCGCGGCCGATTCGCCGTGGCCGTAGCCGCCCAGCGACACCGGCAGCAAACGGCGCGTATCCGGGTTCATCGTGGTTTCCCACAGCTGTTCCGCGTTCATCTCGCCCAAGCCTTTGAAGCGCGAGATCGACCAGGCGCCTTCCTTCAGGCCGTCCTTGCGCAGCTTGTCCTCGATCGCCACCAGTTCGCCGGCGTCGAGCGCGTACAGCTTCTGGATCGGCTTCTTGCCGCGCGCCGGCGCGTCGACGCGGTACAGCGGCGGCCGGGCGATGCAGATATTGCCGTTGGCGATCAGGCCGGGGAAGTGCTTGAAGAACAGCGTCAGCAACAGCACCTGGATGTGCGAGCCGTCGACGTCCGCATCGGAGAGGATGCAGATTTTCCCGTAGCGCAGGCCGGACAGGTCGGGCATGGTGTCGACCGAATGCGGGTCGACGCCGATGGCGACCGAGATGTCGTGGATCTCGTTGTTGGCGAACAGCCGGTCCTTGTCGGTCTCCCACGAATTGAGCACCTTGCCGCGCAGCGGCAGGATGGCCTGGAATTCCTTGTCGCGGCCCATCTTGGCCGAACCGCCCGCCGAGTCGCCCTCGACCAGGAACAATTCGGTGCGGGCGACATCGCTCGATTCGCAGTCGGTCAGCTTGCCCGGCAGGACCGCCACGCCGGACGATTTCTTCTTCTCGACCTTTTGCAACGAGCGCAGACGCGATTGCGCCTGCTTGATGACCAGCTCCGCCAGCTTCTTGCCGTAGTCGACGTGATGGTTCAGCCACAGCTCCAGCGCCGGCTTGGAATAGGTCGACACCAGCCGTACCGCGTCGCGCGAATTCAGGCGCTCCTTGATCTGGCCCTGGAACTGCGGGTCGAGCACTTTTGCGGATAACACAAACGAAACGCGCGCGAACACGTCCTCCGGCAGCAGCTTGACGCCCTTCGGCAGCAGCGAGTGCATCTCGACGAAGCTCTTCACCGCGCCGTACAAGCCGTCGCGCAGGCCGGATTCGTGGGTGCCGCCGTTCGGCGTCGGAATCAGGTTGACGTAGGATTCGCGCACCACCGCGCCGGTCTCGGTCCACGCCACCACCCAGGCCGCGCCTTCGCCCTCGGCGAAGCCTTCGGCGTCCGGGCCGGCGAACTGCGCGCCCTCGAACAGCGGGATCAGCGTCTCGCCGTCGGTGGCCTGGGCCAGCGCCTCGGTCAGATAGCCGCGCAGGCCGTCGTTGTACTGCCAGGTCTGTGACTCGCCGGTCTTGGCGTTGGCCAGCGTGACGGTCACGCCGGGCAGCAGCACCGCCTTGGAGCGCAGCAGGCGTTGCAGCTCGGTCTGCGAGATCGCGGCCGAGTCGAAGTATTTGGCGTCCGGCCAGGCGGTGACGCGGGTGCCGGACTTCTTGCCGTCGCGCGGCGCCACCACCGAGGACAGCGGCTCGACCACGTCGCCGTGCTCGAACGCCAGCTTGTGCAGGCCGGTGCCGTCGGGCTCCTTGCGCCACACGGTGATCTCCAGCCGCTTCGACAGCGCGTTGGTGACCGAGACGCCGACGCCGTGCAGGCCGCCGGAGAAGGCATAGGCGCCGCCCGAGCCCTTGTCGAATTTACCGCCGGCGTGCAGCCGGGTGAAGACGATTTCCACCGTCGGCACGCCTTCCTCCGGGTGCAGGCCGACCGGGATGCCGCGGCCGTCGTCCTCCACGGTGATGCTGCCGTCGGCGTTCTGGGTGACGACGATGTTCTTGCAATGGCCGCCCAGCGCCTCATCGGAGGCGTTGTCGATCACCTCCTGGATGATGTGCAGCGGATTCTCGGTGCGGGTGTACATGCCCGGGCGTTGCTTGACGGGTTCGAGTCCTTTGAGGACGCGGATGGAGGCTTCGCTGTAGTCGGAAACGGGTTTTTTAGTGGCCATACGTGATCAAGCTTGTCATTTCGATACTGGGTTTATGTACAGTTTTATGCGGACGTTTGCGTATTCTATCCTCAACCGGCCGGAATCGCGGCAAAAAAACGGCGCGGCCCAATTTATACACGATGTTTACGGGGGCCGGCCGCCTTTTTAGACCGTTTTTACGCGCGCCTCGATAAGCTGTTCGATATCGCAACGCTGAAGACGGAGGTCCAGAATGCACGCATTTTTCCACACCAAGTCCGCGCAACGCCGCTCATTGTGGGCCGCCGAGGCCCGCGCGCGGGCGCCGCGTCCGTGCCTGATGCAGCTGACCGTGGACAGCGGATCGGTCACCGCGCTGCGCGCCCTGGTGATGCGCACCTGCGGCGACGCCATGGATTTCATGCGCATCGAGGCCTGCGACCACGGCGCCCGCGTCAAGGTCTGGCTGTGCCTTTCGCGCGCCATGGCCGGGCAGGTGATGGTGGCCGTGATGCGCGCCTTGCCGGGCGCGGAGTTCGGCCGCATGACGGGGCTGGAGTCGCCAGTCGCGCAGGGGGCGGCATGATCGTCGCCATCGCCAACCAGAACGGCGGCGCCGGCAAGACCATCATCGCCAACAACCTGGCGCTGCTGCGCACCCGCAGCGGACGCAGGGTGATGCTGGTCGACACCGACCCGCGCGGCGCCTCGTGCGCCTGGTGCGGCGAGTTGGCCGCCGCCGGCGTGCAGCCGCGCGTCGCCGCGCGCGCCATCACCGGCCGCACGCTGGAGCACGACCTGGAGCTGCTGCGCACCCGCTACAACGACATCGTCATCGACACCGAGGGCCGCGACACGGTCGAAAGCCGCGCCGCGCTGATCGCCGCGCGGCTGGCGGTGGTGCCGGTGACGCCGGATCAGGCCGACCTGTCGAGCCAATACAAACTGATCGCCCGCCTCAATTGCGCGCGCATGTTCAACCCCGGCCTGCGGGTGCTGTTCGTGCTGGTCGCCGACCACGGCGGCGAGCCCGACGAAGCGCAGCGCGCCGCCGTGCGCGCCTACGCGGCGCGGGTGATGTCGGCCACGCTGGCCGGCACCATCCTGCACGCGCAGGGCCAGGCGCCGGCCGACATGGACGCGCTGTACCGCGAAGTATTTTTCACCCACCACTAAGTAGAAAGACCGCACCATGAACAAGATGATTCTCGCCGCAGCCCTTATCGCTGCTTTCACCGGCAGCCTCGCCTACGCCGAGGATGCCGCGCCGGCCGCCAAGCCGGACAACGAAACCAGCTTCAACGCCGCCGTGGTCAGCGACTACCGCTATCGCGGCATCTCGCAGACCCGCCTGAAACCCGCGCTGCAGGGCGGCTTCGACTACGTCAACAACCCGAGCGGCCTGTATGCGGGCGCCTGGCTGTCGAGCATCAAGTGGACCAAGGACGCCGGCGGCGACGGCCACGTCGAAGTGGACCTCTACGCCGGCAAGCGCGGCCAGCTGACCGACGCGGTGGCCTACGATGTCGGCGTGCTGACCTATGTGTACCCGTCCAACGACCTGAAACACGTCAGCGGCTTCGTCAACGCCGACACCACCGAGATCTACGGCCAGTTGGCCTACGGCCCGGCGTATATCAAGTACTCGCACGCGGTGACCAATCTGTTCGCCTTCGTCGACAGCAAGAACAGCGGCTACGTCGACCTCGGCGCCAACCTCGACGCCGGCGACGGCTACACCATCAACCTGCACGCCGGCCACCAGGAAGTGAAGCACAACGACGCCGCCAGCTATACCGACTGGAAGCTTGGCGTCACGCGCGACTTCGGCGTGGTCAGCGGCGCGCTGGCCGTGATCGGCACCAACGCCGGCAAGACCGCCTACGCCTCGCCGGCCAACGGCAAATTCCTCGGCAAGACCGCCTTGCAGCTGACCGTCAGCAAAGTGTTCTGATCCCCGCCGCCGCCCGCGCCCGTGCCGGCGCTACGGCGGCGGCTTTGCCCAGCGTGGCCCGCCCTTGTCCGGCGGGCCTTTTTTATAGCGTCGCCACGTGGTTGCGGAAGATCTCGCGATAGAGATGGCGCACTTCGGGCGCGCACAGTTTGCGGTCCGCTTTGTAGACGTCCAGTTCCAGCTCGCTGTGATGGGAGTGATACGAATCGCCGCCGTCGTCGAGCACCAGCGTGTCGGCCAGGCGGGCGTGGCGCAACTGGGCCACGAACACCAGCACGCATCCGGTCTGGTGCGCCGACAGCGGGCGGCGGCCGTGCGCCACCGTCACCAGCACCCGCGCGCCGGGATTGGCCTGCTGCGCGGCCCGCAGCCGATCCAGCAGCAGCCGCTGGCCGCCGTGCTCCAGCGCCTCCGGCCGCAACAGCACCACGATCACCGCCGCCCGCGCCAGCGCGCGGTCCTCGCCGCGCCGCGACACGTCGATCAGCAGATCGTCGAACAACTGCGGATCGTAAGGACCGGGATTGGGCGACACCAGCAGCACCCGCTTGCCGGCGGCCACCCGCAGCATCGCCAGATCCTCGGCCAGATCGGAGACGGCGCCATCGCCTTCGCTGCCGGTCAATGCGACGATCATACGGCCTCCAGGGCATCCAGCGCCGCCGCCAGCCGCGACCCGCATCCGGCGCTGGCGGGCGTCATCGGCAGGCGCAGTTCGTCGCGCATCAGGCCCTGCATGGCCAGCGCCGCCTTCAACGGCGCCGGATTCGGCTCCGAGAACAGCAGTTGTATCATCGGCAGCAGCAACGCGAACAAGGCGCGCGCCTCGTCCAGCCGCTGCGCCCGCACCAGCTCATACAGCCGCACATACAAGTCCGGCCTGATATGCGCCGATGCCGAAATCGCCCCATGCCCGCCATGGCACAACGCGGAGAACAGCAACGCATCGTCGCCGCACAACACCGCCAACGGCGTGTGCTCGACCAGCTCCGCCATCCGCCGCACACTGCCACCGGCCTCCTTGATGGCGGCGAATTGCGGCCGCTCCGCCAACCTGCGCGCGCTCCCCAGCTCCAGATCGACGCCGGTGCGCGCCGGCACGTTGTACAGCACGATCGGCCGCTCGGTTGATTCGGCGATGGTCTCGAAATGCCGCACCAGCCCCTCCTGCGACGGCCGCACATAAGCCGGCGTGGAGACCAGATACCCCGCCAGCTCCATGTCGTCGAACTGCAGCACGCGGCTGGCGGCGGCGAAGGTGTCGCTGCCGCCTATGCCCATCAGCACCGGACAGCGCTTGTGCGCCGTCTCCAGCACCGCCGCCAGCGCCGCGCTTTGCTCGGCCAGGTCGAGCTGCGGCGCCTCGCCGGTGGTGCCGCACACCACCAGCCCGTGCACGCCGCGCGCGATCAGGCCGTCGGCCAGCGCCTGCAAACGTGATAAATCGATTTCGCCATGATGCATCGGCGTGACCAGCGGCACCCAGATGCCGTGTAAAGAAGTAAACATGATTTCCATAGGGAGTGACGATGGAAAAATCGTATTCCCCGGCGCGTAAAAATGTTCTAAAGAGTCGCGCCCGCCCCGTAAACAAAGCGTAAATGCCGGCCATTTTTACGCTTTGTTTACACCCCGTCCGCAAGTCTTTACAAAATCTTTAGACCCTTGCCGCTAACCTTCACGCTATCAAAACAAGACCTGTGAGGGATGTAATGGACATCGTATTTATTGGGGTAATGCTGGCTTTCCTTGCCGTGACCGTGGCGTTCGCCGTCGGCTGCGACAAGCTGGGAGGCCAGCCATGAACATCTTCTACCTGATCGGCGCCATCGCCGCCGGCGGCCTGCTGGTGTACCTGATCGTCGCCCTGTTGAAAGCGGAGGAACTGTAATGACCGCACAATCTATCATCATGCTGGTGATGTTTCTGGTCGTGCTGCTGGCGCTGGCCTGGCCGCTCGGCATCCTGCTGACCCGCATCGGCGACGGCGGCGCCATTCCAGGCATGGGCTGGATGGCCCGCATCGAACAGCTGCTGTACCGCGCCGCCGGCGTCGCCGGAAAAGATGGCGCGCCCGAAGGCCAGGCCTGGAAAGCCTACGCCATCGCGCTGCTGCTGTTCAACGGCATCGGCGCGCTGGCCGTCTACGCGCTGCAACGAGTGCAGGCCTTCCTGCCGTTGAACCCGCAGGGCCTGGCCAACGTCAGCCCCGACTCCTCGTTCAACACCGCTGTCAGCTTCGTCGCCAACACCAACTGGCAGGGCTACAGCGGCGAGCAGACCATGAGTTACCTGACCCAGATGCTGGTGCTGACGGGGCAGAACTTCTTCTCGGCCGCCACCGGCATCGCCGTCGCCTTTGCGCTGATCCGCGGCTTCTCGTCGCGCTCCGCCAAATCGATCGGCAACTTCTGGGCCGACGTCACCCGCTCCACGCTGTACCTGCTGCTGCCGCTGTCGCTGCTGTTCGCGGTGTTCCTGATGGGGCAGGGCGTTATCCAGAACTTCTCGGCCTACAAGGAAGTGCAGCTGCTGGACACGGTCAGCTACAGCGTGCCGAAAACGGGCGCCGACGGCCAGCCGCTGCTGGACGCCAAGGGCGCGCCGGTCACCGAAGCGCTGACCGCCACCACGCAGACCATCGCCATGGGCCCGGTCGCGTCGCAGGAAGCGATCAAGATGCTGGGCACCAACGGCGGTGGCTTCTTCAACGCCAACTCGGCCCACCCTTACGAGAACCCGACCGCGCTGGCCAATTTCATGCAGATGCTGGCGATCTTCATCATCCCGGCCGGCCTGTGCTTCGCCTTCGGCCGCATGGTCGGCGACCGGCGCCAGGGCTGGGCGGTGCTGGGCGCGATGACGCTGCTGTTCGTCGCCTGCACGGTGTTCGTGCTGGGCGCCGAGCAGGCCGCGCATCCCGCGCTGCAAGCCTTGAACGTCGACCAGACCATGAGCGCGCTGCAATCGGGCGGCAATATGGAAGGCAAGGAGACCCGCTTCGGCATCAGCGCCTCGGCCTTGTTCGCCGCCGTCACCACCGCCGCCTCGTGCGGCGCCGTCAACGCCATGCACGATTCCTTCATGCCGATCGGCGGCATGATCCCCATGCTGCTGATCCAGTTCGGCGAAGTGATCTTCGGCGGCGTCGGCTCCGGCCTGTACGGCATGCTGGTGTTCGCCATCATGGCGGTGTTCATCGCCGGCCTGATGATCGGCCGCACGCCGGAATACCTGGGCAAGAAGATCCAGGCCTATGAAATGAAAATGACCTCGATCGCCATCCTGGTCACGCCGACGCTGGTGCTGGCCGGCACCGCCATCGCCGTCATGTGCGACGCCGGCAAGGCCGGCATCGCCAACCCCGGCGCGCATGGCTTCTCGGAAATCCTGTACGCCTTCAGCTCGGCCGCCAACAACAACGGCAGCGCCTTCGCCGGCCTGTCCGCCAACACGCCGTTCTACAACACGATGCTGGCGATCGCCATGTGGTTCGGCCGCTTCGCGATGATCGTGCCGATTCTCGCCATCGCCGGTTCGCTGGCCGGCAAGAAGCGGCTGGAGGCCAACGCCGGCACCATGCCGACCCACGGCCCGATGTTCATCGGCCTGCTATGCGGCGTGGTCGCCCTGGTCGGCGTGTTGAATTACGTTCCGGCGCTGGCGCTCGGCCCTGTGGTCGAACACCTGCAGCTGTTTGCAAAATAAGGAGTCACCATGTCGCAATCCGTTCAAAAAGAGATGACGATCTTCACCAACCCGCCCGCCAAGAAGCTCAGGATGTTTGATTCCGAGCTGCTGGCGCCGGCGATCGCCGACTCGTTCCGCAAGCTTGGCCCGCGCACCCAGTTGCGCAGCCCCGTGATGTTCGTGGTCTACATCGGCAGCATCATCACCACGCTGCTGTACCTGCAATCGCTGGGCGGCAAGGGCGAGGCCAGTTCCGGCTTCATCCTCGCCACCACCGTGTGGCTGTGGTTCACGGTGCTGTTCGCGAACTTCGCCGAAGCGATGGCCGAAGGCCGCAGCAAGGCGCAGGCGGCATCGCTGCGCAGCCTGAAACAGACCGTGGTGGCCAAGAAGCTGGCCACGCCGAAGCACGGCACCACCTGGCTGCCGCAGCCGGCGCTGGACCTGCGCAAGGGCCACTACATCCTGGTCGAAGCGGGCGACGTGATCCCGATCGACGGCGAAGTGATCGAAGGCGTGGCCTCGGTCGACGAAAGCGCCATCACCGGCGAATCGGCGCCGGTGATCCGCGAGTCCGGTGGCGACTTCTCGTCGGTCACCGGCGGCACCCGCGTGCTGTCGGACTGGCTGGTGGTCAAGGTCACCGCCAACCCAGGCGAGACCTTCCTCGACCGCATGATCGCGATGGTCGAAGGCGCCAAGCGCCAGAAGACCCCGAACGAAATCGCGCTGACCATCCTGCTGGTGGCGCTGACCATCGTGTTCCTGATCGTCACCGTGACGCTGCTGCCGTTCTCGCTGTTCTCGGTGGCCGCCGCCGGCAGTGGCACGCCGATCACCATCACGGTGCTGATCGCGCTGCTGGTGTGCCTGATCCCGACCACCATCGGCGGCCTGCTGTCGGCCATCGGCGTGGCCGGCATGAGCCGCATGATGCAGGCCAACGTGATCGCCACCTCCGGCCGCGCGGTCGAAGCGGCGGGCGATGTCGACGTGCTGCTGCTGGATAAAACCGGCACCATCACGCTGGGCAACCGCCAGGCCTCGGCCTTCTTCGCCGCGCCGGGCGTCACCGAGCAACAGCTGGCCGACGTGGCGCAACTGGCCTCGCTGGCCGACGAAACGCCGGAAGGCCGCAGCATCGTGGTGCTGGCCAAGCAGAAGTTCAACATCCGCGAACGCGAGATGGCGTCGCTGAACGCCGTGTTCGTGCCGTTCACCGCGCAGACCCGCATGAGCGGGCTGGATATCGGCCAGCGCGCCGTGCGCAAGGGCGCCGCCGACACCGTGCGCCAGTACGTCGAGTCACTGGGCCAGACCTATCCGGCCGAAGTCGCGCGCGCCGTGGACGACGTCTCGCGCCGCGGCAGCACGCCGCTGGTGGTGGTCGACGCCGGCCGCGTCATGGGCGTGGTCGAGCTGAAGGACATCGTCAAGGGCGGCATCAAGGAACGCTTCGCCGAACTGCGGCGCATGGGCATCAAGACCGTGATGATCACCGGCGACAACAAGCTGACCGCCGCCGCCATCGCCGCCGAAGCGGGCGTCGACGACTTCCTGGCCGAAGCCACGCCGGAGGACAAGCTGAAACTGATCCGCAGCTACCAGTCCGAAGGCCGGCTGGTCGCGATGACCGGCGACGGCACCAACGACGCGCCGGCGCTGGCCCAGGCCGACGTCGCGGTGGCGATGAACTCCGGCACGCAGGCCGCCAAGGAGGCCGGCAACATGGTCGATCTGGATTCGAATCCGACCAAGCTGCTGGAGATCGTCGAAATCGGCAAGCAGATGCTGATGACGCGCGGCTCGCTGACCACGTTCTCGATCTCGAACGACATCGCCAAATACTTCGCCATCATCCCGGCCGCCTTCGTCGGCACCTATCCGCAGCTGAAGGCGCTCGACATCATGCATCTGGCCAGCCCGTCGTCGGCCATCATGTCGGCGGTGATCTTCAACGCGCTGATCATCGTCGCGCTGATCCCGCTGGCGCTCAAGGGCGTGCAGTACCGCGCCATCGGCGCCGTCGCGCTGTTGCGCCGCAACCTGCTGCTGTACGGCGTGGGCGGCATCGTGCTGCCGTTCATCGGCATCAAGGCGATCGACATGCTGCTGTCGGCGTTCAACCTGGTTTAAGGAGTCCATCATGTCCCCTATTCGTCCCGCCCTCGTCGTCTTCAGCGCACTGACGCTGATCTGCGGCGTGATCTACCCGCTGGCCGTCACCGGCATCGGCGCCGCCGCGTTCCCGGCGCAGGCCGGCGGCAGCATCGTCGAAGTCAACGGCAAAGCGGTCGGCTCGACGCTGATCGGCCAGTCGTTCACGTCGCCGCATTACTTCTGGGGCCGTCCGTCGGCCACCGCGCCGATGGCCAACAACGCCGCCGGCTCCAGCGGCGCCAATCAAGGCCCGCTCAACCCGGCGCTGCTCGACGCCGTCAAAGGCCGCATCGACGCGCTCAAGGCGGCCGACCCGGCCAACACGCAGGCGATCCCGGTCGACCTGGTGACGGCGTCGGCCAGCGGCCTCGATCCGGAGATCAGCCTGGCGGCGGCGCGCTATCAAGCGAACCGCGTCGCCGCCGCGCGCAAGATGCCGGCCGAGCAGGTGCTGGCGCTGATCGACACCCATCAGCGGAAGCAGTACCTGGGCTTCTTCGGCGAACCGCGCGTCAACGTGCTGGCGCTGAACCTGGCGCTGGACCAGGCGAAGCCGATGCGATTGGCGGCGGCGCCGGCCGATCCGCAGTAAAATCGCCGGATGTCCATGTTCCCCAACGATAGCGTCCGGCCCGACCCCGACGCGCTGCTGGCGCAAGTCCAGGCGCAGGAGCGCAAGGCCGCGCGCGGCAAGCTGCGCATCTACTTCGGCGCCTCGGCCGGCGTCGGCAAGACCTACGCCATGCTGGCCGCCGCGCGCAAGCTGCAGGCCGGCGGGCAGACGGTGCTGGTCGGCGTGGTCGAAACGCACGGCCGCAGCGAGACGGCGGCCATGCTGGAGGGACTGGACGTGCTGCCGCCGAAGGCGGTCGAGCATCGCGGCAGGCGCATCGCCGAATTCGATCTCGACGGCGCGCTGGCGCGCCAGCCGCCGCTGATCCTGATGGACGAGCTGGCGCACTCCAACGCGCCCGGATCGCGCCATCCGAAGCGCTGGCAGGACGTCGAAGAGCTGCTCGACGCCGGCATCGACGTGCTCACCACCGTCAATGTGCAGCACCTGGAAAGCCTGAACGACGTGGTCGGCGGCATCACCGGCATCCGCGTCGGCGAGACCGTGCCGGACACGGTGTTCGACCAGGCCGACGAAGTGGTGCTGGTCGACATCCCGGCCGACGAGCTGCTGGCGCGGCTGAAGAGCGGCAAGGTGTACCAGGAACAGCAGGCCGAGCGCGCGTCGAAGAACTTCTTCCGCAAGGGGAACCTGATCGCGCTGCGCGAACTGGCGCTGCGCCGCACCGCCGACCGCATCGAGGACGACGTGCGCGCCTACCGCGTCGAGCAATCGATCGGCGACATCTGGAAGACCGGCGCCGCGCTGCTGGCCTGCGTCGGCCCGCGTCCCGGCGGCGAGCACACGGTGCGCAGCACGGCGCGGCTGGCCGGCCAGCTGGGCACCGGCTGGCACGCGATCTACATCGAAACCCCCGCGCTGCAACGGCTGCCGGCCGCGCAGCGCGAACAGATCCTCAAGACGCTGAAGCTGGCCGAGGAGCTGGGCGCCACCACCGCCGTCATCTCCGGCCACGACATCGCGCTGGCCGCGGTGGATTACGCGCGTGAGCACAACCTGTCCAAGATCGTCATGGGGCGCGGCCACCCGACGTGGCCATGGCGCCGGCCGCACATCAAGCGGCTGGCCGACTACGCGCCCGACATCGACCTGATCGAAATCGGCGAACCGCGCAACGAAGCACCGGCGGCGCAAGCGCGGACCGGCGAAGGTAGCTGGGGCGCGGACCCGGACTACGACCAGAACGGCGCCGACGCGCGCGCCGCTGGTGCTGGTGCCGCTGGCACGGCCGGATGGGCCGGCACGAGCGGATCGGGCGCGCGCGGAACGGGCGAGTCGCGCGGCGCGGGCGGCATCGCGGCCGACGGCTGGCCCGCCGCAGGCCCGCACGCGGCATCGCAGGCCGCCCTGACGCGCCGGCGCGCCACCGGCTACATCGCCGCCGCCGTCGCCAGCCTGGCCACCGCGCTGGCGGCCACGCCGCTGCTGGCCTATCTCGACCTGGCCAACATCGCCATGCTGTTCCTGCTGGTGGTGGTGCTGGTGGGCGTGCGCTTCGGACGCGGACCATCGGTGATGGCCACCTGCGTCAGTGTCGCCTGCTTCGACTTCTTCTTCGTCGCACCGCGCTTCACCTTCGCCGTCACCGACTTCCAATACCTGATCACCTTCGTGGTGATGCTGGCGGTGGGCCTGATCACCGGCCACCTGACGGCCGACCTGCGCTTCCAGGCGCGGGTCGCCTCGCACCGCGAAAAGCGCTCGCGCGCGCTGTACGAATTCGCCCGCGAACTATCCGGCGCACTGCAGACCGAACAGATTTTCGACACCACGCAAAGCTTCATCCAGCGCGCCTTCCGCGCCCGCGCCACATTGCTGGTGCCGGACGACGAAGGCCGCCTGCGGCCGCCACCCCCGGAAGCCGCCGATACCGCCGCGCACGCCGGCACCGTGGCCGGCGCCGGTCCGCGCGCCGCGCCGCTGGACCTCGGCATCGCCCAATGGGCATTCGACCGCGCCGAAAGCGCCGGCCTGGGCACCGGCACGCTGCCGGCCAGCCGCATCTTCTACCTGCCGCTGGTGGCCCCGATGCGCACGCGCGGCGTGCTCGCGATCGAACCCGAGCATCGGCGCTGGATCCTGATCCCCGAACAGCGGCAACAGCTCGACACGTTCGCCGCGCTGGCCGCCATCGCGCTGGAGCGGGTGCACTACATCGAAGTCGCGCAAAACGCCCTGGTCAACATGGAGTCCGAACGGCTGCGCAACTCGCTGCTGGCCGCGCTGTCGCACGACCTGCGCACGCCGCTGACATCGCTGGTCGGCCTATCGGAATCGCTGGCCGGCTCCAAACCCACGCTGGCGCAAGCGCAGCTGGACGTCGCCGCCGCGCTGCACGACGAAGCGCTGCGCATGAGCGCACTGGTGTCGAACCTGCTCGACATGGCGCGCATCCAGAGCGGCGAAGTCAAATTCAACCTGCAATGGCAACCGCTGGAAGAAGTGGTCGGCAGCGCGCTGCGCGCCAGCGGCTCGATGCTGAAGGGGCACAAGGTGCGCACGCAGCTTCCCTACGACCTGCCGCTGCTGCGCTACGACGCGGTGTTGATCGAGCGGGTGCTCAGCAACCTGCTGGAAAACGCCGCCAAATACACGCCGCCCGGCTCGCGCATCGAGATCAGCGCCGCGCTGCACGGGGTCTGGATCAACATCATGGTCTATGATGACGGCCCGGGCCTGCCGCAGGGGCGCGAAGAAGCGATCTTTGAAAAATTCACCCGGGGCGAGCGTGAATCGGCCAAGCCGGGCGTCGGACTGGGGCTGGCGATCTGCCGCGCCATCGTCGAAGCGCACGGCGGCCGCATTGCGGCGGCGCCGTCGCCGCTGGGCGGAGCCGCCTTCGTCATCACGCTGCCGCTGGGCACACCGCCGGCCATGCCAGAGGAAGAAGCACATCATGAATGACACCGCACCGACCGCCTTGCTGGTCGAAGACGAACCGCAGATCCGCCGCTTCGTGCGCGCCGCGCTGGAGGAGGAGGGCTGGCAGGTGCACGAAGCCGCGACGCTGCAACGGGGCCTGATCGACGCCGGCACGCGCAAGCCGGACCTGATCGTGCTGGACCTCGGGCTGCCGGACGGCGACGGCATCGACTTCGTCACCGACGTGCGCAAATGGTCGACGGTGCCGGTGATCGTGCTGTCGGCGCGGGTCAACGAAGCCGACAAGATCCGCGCGCTGGACGCCGGCGCCGACGACTACCTGACCAAACCGTTCGGCGTCGGCGAACTGCTGGCCCGCGTGCGCGCGACCTTGCGCCGCCAACGCCAGCCGGCGGCCGACAATGCCGGCCTGATCCAGTTCGGCGACGTCGCGGTCGACCTGCAGAACCGCCGCGTCACGCGCGGCGGCGAAAACGTACACCTGACGCCGACCGAATACCGGCTGCTGGCGGTCCTGGTCAGCAACGCCGGCCGCGTGATGACCAACCCGCAGCTGCTGCGCGCGGTGTGGGGGCCATCGCAATCGGAGAACGGCCACTACCTGCGGATCTACATGGGCCACCTGCGCCACAAGCTCGAAGCCGACCCCACCCAACCGCGTTACCTGCTGACCGAAACCGCCGTCGGCTACCGGCTCCAGCTGCCCTAAAACTCCGGGGTCAGAGCTAAAAACTGGACACGAGCTCATGTCCAGTTTTTAGCTCTGACCCCGGAGTTTTAGGACATTTCGTTCCGCGCCGAAGCGTTGTGGCGGGGCGATCGCTATAGTCTCTTCATCATCATTGAGGAGATCCGCATGACTATTCATTCCCTGCGCGTGCAGCGGCCTTCCGCCGATTCTCGCGCCGATGTGTTGTATGTCCATGGCTCGACCTTCGGCGCCGGGCTGTCCATCTTTTATCGTCTGGATGGCCGCAGCTGGGCCGATGCGCTCAACGATGCCGGCTTCACCGCCTGGGGTTTCGACTTTGCCGGCTATGGCGATTCGGAGCGCTATCCGCCTGACAGCGACCGCGCGGTGGGGCGGCTGGAGCAGGCCGTGCCGCAATTGCTGTGGGCGATACAGGCGGTGCGCGAGCGGAATGGCGGCCGGCCCATCCACCTGCTCGGCCATTCGTGGGGCGCGACGGTGGCCGCCGCCTGCGCTGCCGCGCATCCGGACGGCATCGCGGCGCTGGTGCTGTTTGCGCCCATCGTCATGCGCGCCGGCCCCACCCGGCCCGCCGGCGCGTATATTCCGGCCGCCGCCGCTGCTGCAACTTCCACGCCATCGCACTATCCGCTGACGCTGTGGGCGCAGTACCGCCGCTTCGTCGAGGATGTGCCGCGCGGGCAGTCGCAGGTGTTCAGCGAGGCGCATTTCCAGGCTTGGGGCGAGGCTTTCCTGGCCACCGATCCGCAGGCGCAATCGCGCACGCCGCCGGCGGTCAGCACGCCGGCAGGGCCGCAGCGCGATGTGCAGGCGCTGTGGTCCGGGCAGTCGCTGTACGATCCGTCCCGCATCGCGGCGCCGACGCTGCTGGTGCGCGGTGAGTGGGATACGGTCTGTGATGCGGACGATGCGGCGTCGCTGCTGGCGGCCGTCAATGCGTCGGCATCGGCTTGCGGCGGTGCGGTCATCGAACGCGCCACGCATCTGATGCATCTGGAGGCCCAGCGCGGGCTGCTGTACGATGCCGTCAACACTTTCCTGCTCAGGAGCGCATCATGATTGCGGTCATATTCGAAGTCCTGCCCAGCGCCGAGGGCAGGACGGCATATCTGGAACACGCGGCCCATCTGAAGCCGATGCTGGAGCGGATGGACGGCTTCATCTCGGTGGAACGCTTCCAGAGCCTGAGCAATCCGGACAAGCTGCTGTCGCTGTCGTTCTGGCGCGACGAGGAGGCGGTGCGCGGCTGGCGCGAGCATGGCGAGCATCGCATCGCGCAGGCGGACGGCCGCGCCGGCGTGTTCGACGATTACCGTCTGCGCGTCGCGGCCGTGGTGCGCGATTACGGCATGTTCGAGCGCGCCGAGACGCCGCCGCGCGGGGATGGCGCTGGTTGACCGACGCTGATAGACTCGTGGCCATGTTCACAAGCTAAGGCCATGGATGAAAAACTGGATCGCCGCATTGCTGCTGGGCGTCGCGCTGACCGCGTCGGCGGAGGACATGAACATGCACATGGGCACAGGCGGCAAGACGCTCAAGGTCGCTGTGGTGCTGTTCGACGGAGTCGAGGAGATCGATTACGCCGGGCCGATCGAAGTCTTCGGCGCCAGCGGGGCGACCATCCTGACGGTGGGCCTGAGCAAGGCGACCGTCACCTCGGTCTATGGCCTGCGCGTCACGCCGGAATACGATACCGCCGATCTGCCCGAGGTCGATGTGCTGCTGGTGCCCGGCGGCGGCATCGTCGAGGCGTGGAAGAATCCGCAGCTGCTGGCATGGATCAAGGAGCGCAGCGCCAAGGTCAAGGTGACGATGTCGGTCTGCTCCGGCGCCTTCATCCTTGGCAAGGCGGGGCTGCTCGACGGCCAGCCCGTCACCACCACCAGCAGCATGCGCGGCGAGCTGGCCAGGCATTTCCCCAAGGCGCAGGTGCAGCAGCGCCGCTTTGTCGACGCGGGGAAACTGATCACCACCGCCGGTCTGTCGGCCGGCATCGACGGTTCGCTGTACCTGGTGCAGCGCGAGCTGGGCGCCGACCGCGCAAAGGCGGCGGCCGGCTATTTGGAATACGACTGGCGGCCGTAACTCCGGGGTCAAGTCTGACATTCGGACACGAGCTCTACCGTAGCGCGCTACGGTAGAGCTCGTGTCCGAATGTCAGACTTGACCCCGTTATTTGCTGAGCGTGCGCATCGCGCGTTCCAGGCCGTCCATCGTCAGCGGGAACATACGGTTGTTCATCAGCTGCTTGATGATGGCGATCGATTGGCGGTACTGCCACACGCCTTCCGGCTCGGGATTGAGCCAGACGAACTTCGGAAACGCGGCCGTGAAGCGCGTCAGCCATTCCGAGCCCGCTTCCTCGTTGTTGTATTCGACCGAGCCGCCCGGCTGCAGCACTTCGTAGGGACTCATGGTGGCGTCGCCGACGAAAATCAGCTTGGTGTCCGGCGGGTATTTGCGCAGGATGTCCCAGGTCGGGAAGCGCTCCGAGTTGCGGCGCCGGTTGTTCTTCCACATGTAGTCGTAGACGCAGTTGTGGAAGTAGAAGAACTCCATGTTCTTGAATTCCGTCTTCGACGCCGAGAACAATTCTTCGGTGCGCTCGATATGGTCGTCCATCGTGCCGCCGACGTCGAACAGCATCAGCACCTTGATGTTGTTCTTGCGCTCGGGCTGCATCTTGATGTCGAGGTAGCCGGCGTTGCTGGCGGTGGCTCGGATGGTGGCGTCCAGCGCCAATTCTTCCTCGGCGCCCTGGCGTGCGAACTTGCGCAGGCGCCGCAGCGCGACCTTGATGTTGCGCGTGCCGATTTCGCGCTCGCCGTCGTAGTCCTTGTAGGCGCGCGCTTCCCACACTTTGACCGCCGTGCGGTTGCCGCCCTTGCCGCCGATGCGGATGCCTTCGGGATTGGTGCCGCCGTTGCCGAACGGGGAGGTGCCGCCGGAGCCTATCCATTTGCTGCCGCCTTCGTGCCGCTCCTTCTGCTCCTTCAGCAGTTCGTTGAGGCGGTCCATCAGCTTGTCGTAGCCGAACTTCTCCAGCGCGGCCAGCTGCTCCGGCGACAGTTCGCGCTTCATGCGCTGCACCAGCCAGTCCAGCGGGATCGCGCTGTTGGTCTCGAACGCGGAGTTGATGCCCTTGAAGTATTGGCCGAAGGCGCGGTCGAACTTGTCGAAGTGCGCTTCGTCCTTCACCAGCGTCAAACGCGCCAGATAATAGAAATCGTCCAGCGATGGTTCGATGACGTTCTTTTGCATCGCCTCCAGCAGCGTCAGGAATTCCTTGATCGTGACCGGTATCTTGGCGTCTTTCAGCGTGAAGAAAAAATCGATCAGCATGTCAGTCGGCCTTATGCTGTTCCAGCTTGTAGCGCAGATGCGCCTTGATCTCCGGCCATTCGCCGGCGGCGATGCTGTACATGACGGTGTCGCGCACCGTGCCGTCGCGCCGCTGCGCGTGGTGGCGCAGCACGCCATCCTTCTTCGCGCCGAGCCGCTCGATCGCCGCCTGCGAGGCGTGGTTGAAATTGTCTGTGCGTAGGCCGACCAGCGCGGCGCCCAGCGTCTCGAAGGCGTGCGTCATCAGCAGCAGCTTGCAGCTGGTGTTGACGTGGCTGCGCTGGCGGCTCTTGGCGTACCAGGTGTAGCCGATCTCCAGCCGGTCGACGGCCGGCACGATGTCGTGGTAGCTGGTGCTGCCGATCACGGCGCCGCTGGCGATGTCGATCACCGCGAACGCCAGCCGGGTGGGACGCATCTCGATCGCCTTGAAGATGTAGCCGTCCACCTCGTCCGGCTCCGGCACCGAGGTGACGCGCAACGTCCACAGTTCGCCGTCGCCGGCGGCGGCGCGCAGGCCTTCGGCGTGGTGCGGCGCCAGCGGCTCCAGGCGCACGCCGTTCAGCTCCAGCGTGATCGGCAAGACGTGGTCCATTACCGGTTCGTCCTCGACATGAACACCAGGCGTTCGAACAAATGAATATCCTGTTCGTTCTTCAGCAGCGCGCCATGCAGCGGCGGCACGATGGCCTTGGCGTCCTTGCTGCGCAGTGCCTCGGGCGGGATGTCTTCCGCCATCAGCAGCTTGAGCCAGTCGAGGAATTCCGACGTCGACGGCTTTTTCTTCAGGCCCGGCACGTCGCGCACCTCGTAGAAGGTTTGCAGCGCCTGCGCCAGCAGTTCCTTCTTCAGGCCGGGGTAGTGCACCGCGACGATCTGCTCCATCGTGTCGCGGTCGGGGAATTTGATGTAGTGGAAGAAGCAGCGGCGCAGGAAGGCGTCCGGCAGTTCCTTCTCGTTGTTGGAGGTGATGATCACCAGCGGCCGGTGCAGCGCCTGCACCATTTCGCGCGTCTCGTAGACGTAGAACTCCATCCGGTCCAGCTCGCGCAGCAGGTCGTTGGGGAATTCGATGTCGGCCTTGTCGATCTCGTCGATCAACAGCACCACCGGCTCCGGCGCGGTGAACGCCTGCCACAGCACGCCCTTGACGATGTAGTTGTGGATGTCGCGCACGCGCTCGTCGCCGAGCTGGGAGTCGCGCAAACGCGACACCGCGTCGTATTCGTACAGCCCCTGTTGCGCCTTGGTGGTCGATTTGATGTGCCACTGCATCAGCGGCATGTCCAGCGCGGCCGCCACTTCCTCGGCCAGCATGGTCTTGCCGGTGCCCGGCTCGCCCTTGATCAGCAGCGGGCGTTGCAGCGTCAAAGCCGCATTCACGGCCAGTTTCAGGTCATCGGTGGCGACATATTGGTCGGAACCGTCAAAGCGTTGCTTGGCTTGCATACGAATGTGTCTCAGTCAGTAAGGGGATAGCGCGAGTATAGGCGAGATCGGTACGGGAGGTGTTCCGGGCGGCTTGTCAACTGTGTGTTGTTGTGGCAATGATTCTGTGTAGCTTAGAAAAAATTCTTGAGTTAGAATCGCAGGTTAATAGTGCAAAAGTCAAGTTTTGCATCCGCGGTAGTATCCGATTACTTACCTTGCAAACACCATGAAAAAAATCACCGCACTCCTCGTGCTCGCAGGCATCGCTCAAATCGCTGTTGCCGCCGACGTTGTGGGCAATGTCCAGAACGCCAAGGCCAAGATTGAAATGTGTATCGGTTGTCATGGGATCCCGGGCTACAAAGCCACCTTCCCCGAAGTGTTTCAAGTGCCGATGATCGGCGGCCAGTCGGCCAAGTATATCGAGAGCGCGCTGCAGGCGTACAAGAAGGGTGATCGCAAGCATCCGTCCATGAGGGGCATCGCCGCCAGTCTGTCGGACCAGGATATCGCCGATGTGGCGGCGTTCTATTCGCAGCAGACCCGTACCGCGGACCCTAAATGAGGACTGTCCAAATGAAAAAACTGATCACCGCGCTGTTCTGCTCCGCCGTTTCCCTGTCCGCCGTCGCCGGCGGCAACGCCACCGCCGGCAAGGCCGTGGCCGACAAATACAGCTGTTTCGCCTGCCACGGCAAGGATTACAACACGCCGATCGACTCGAGCTATCCGAAGCTGGCCGGCCAGCACAAGGATTACCTGGCGCACGCGCTGACCGCCTACAAGCGCGGCGACGGCGCCAACGGCCGCAACAACGCGATCATGACCGGCCAAGTCAAGCCGCTCAGCAACCAGGACATCCAGGATCTGGCGGCCTACTTCCACAGCCTGCCGGGCACGCTGGCGACGCACCGCTGATTGATTGATTCGGTGTCAGTGCCGACATTCGGACACGAGCTCTACCGTAACGTTCCGTTACGGTAGAGCTCGTGTCCGAATGTCGGCACTGACACCGAAGTTATTTCAGGCGGCGCTTGACCGCTTCGATATACGCGTCGCCGTCCGGCGGCGTGCCGTTGCGCTGCGCGTTCCAGATCATCTCGCCCAGGCATTCCATGATTTCATGCTGCGCCGCGTGGGCGTCGTCCAGCTTCAGGGTCAGCGCGGTGGCGGCGTCGCGGATGCCGCGCGGCTGGTCGATCGAGATCTGCTCGTCGATCGACAAGTGCATCGATAAATGCAAAAACGGATTGGCCTGCGCGCCTTCGACCGAGTAGTCGCGGCCCAGCGCGGTCTCGACGTCGCTCAGCACGTCGTGGTGCTCGGGGTGGTGGCGGATCCAGTCGGACGCCATGGTTTCGAGCGGCGTCAGGATTTCGTTGGCCCGCTGCTTGCGGAAGGTCTCGCAAAAGAAACGGCGGACGTCGTCTGAAGAGGGATTGAACATGGCGATATTGTACCCGCTGGCGTCAAAAAAAGCGGGGCAGTCCCTGGACTGTCCCGCTTCGGTTTAGCCGTCGTTCTTGGCCGGGGCCTCGTCCGCCGGACCGCACACAGAGCCCGGCGGTTCCGGATTCGGCCGTGGCGGATGCGGCTGGCGCAGATAGCGCGAACCGTGGTGCCGGCGGTCGTGGCCGTTGGCCGGCCAGGTCAGGAAACGCGACAGCTCCTGCAAGGCCCGCTGATACACATCGCGCTTGAATTCGATCACGACATCCAGCGGCACCCAGTACTCATGCCAGCGCCAGGCGTCGAATTCCGGATGATCGGTCAGGCGCAGGTTGACGTCGTTGTCGCGGGCGCACATGCGCAGCAGGAACCAGATCTGCTTCTGGCCACGGTAATGGCCGCGGATCTCCCGCTTGATGAAGTGATCCGGCACCTCATAGCGCAGCCAGTCGCGCGTGCGGCCGACGATTTTGACGTGCTCGGCCCGCAGACCGATTTCCTCTTCCAGCTCCCGATACATCGCCTGCTCAGGCGTTTCTCCATATTTGATGCCGCCCTGCGGAAACTGCCATGAGTGCTCTCGCACCCGCTTGCCCCACCACACCTCGTTCTGGGCGTTTAGCAGGATGATGCCGACGTTGGGCCGAAACCCTTCACGGTCGAGCATATTGCACCTCAAACTTTCTGCGACCGAGCTCCCTGCTTATATTTTTGCCCACAAAAACGCACTTCGGCTGGGTTTTCGCGGTACGAAAACGGTCGAAGGGCCATCAATTGAACGCATTTGTATAAAGTATGGACGCATCAGCCAGCTAATCCTTTAAAATTAGGTTGATTATAACTCTCTCTTTTTAAAAAGAATTCACCGTATGCGCGCCTCACGATTTTTTATTTCCACGCTTAAAGAAGCGCCTTCCGACGCCGAGATCGTCAGCCATCAATTGATGATGCGCGCCGGCATGATTAAACGCCTCGGCTCGGGTATCTACACCTACATGCCGATGGGCTTGAAAGTCATCCGCAAGGTCGAAGCCATCGTGCGCGAAGAGATGAACGACGCCGCCGCCATTGAGCTGCTGATGCCGCTGGTGCAGCCGGCCGAGCTGTGGCAGGAGACCGGGCGCTGGGACAAGATGGGTCCGGAGTTGCTGCGCATCAAGGATCGCCACGGCCGCGACTACGCCTTCCAGCCGACCGCCGAGGAAGTGATGACCGATGTGGTGCGTTCGGAAATCAAATCGTACCGCCAACTGCCGTTGAATTTTTACCACATCCAGACCAAGTTCCGCGACGAGCGCCGTCCGCGCTTCGGCCTGATGCGCGGCCGCGAGTTCACCATGAAGGACGCCTATTCGTTCGACCGCGACCTGGCCGGCATGCAAGCCTCGTACAAGGTCATGTATGACGCCTACACCCGCATCTTCACCCGCTTCGGCCTGAAGTTCCGCGCCGTGGCGGCCGACAACGGCGCCATCGGCGGCAGCGGTTCGCACGAATTCCACGTCATCGCCAGCACCGGCGAGGACGCGGTGGTGTACTGCCCGACCTCGGATTACGCCGCCAACATGGAGGCCGCCGAGGCGCTGCCGCTGGCCGCCGCGCGTCCGGCGCCGGCGCAGGACCTGGTCAAGACTTCGACCCCGGACGCCACCAAGTGCGAAGCCGTGGCCGAGCTGCTGAAGCTGGACCTGGCGCAAACGGTGAAAACCATCGCGCTGACGGTCGAGACCGAAAAAGACGGGAAATCGACTAAACAGTATTTCATGTTGTTGCTGCGCGGCGACCATGAGCTGAACGAAATCAAGGTCGGCAAGGTCGCCGGTCTGGCCGCGCACCGCTTCTCGACCGAGGCCGAGATCGACGAGGTCTACGGCTGCGTGCCCGGCTACCTGGGCCCGATCGGCACCCTTGGCCCGGTCACCGTGGTGGCCGACCGCACCGTCGCCAACATGGCCGACTTCGTCTGCGGCGCCAACGACGCCGGCTACCACTACACCGGCGCCAACTGGGGCCGCGACGCGGCCGAGCCGGCCATCGTGGCCGACCTGCGCAACGTGGTCGAAGGCGACGCCTCGCCGGACGGCAAGGGCGTGCTGGCGATCGAGCGCGGCATCGAAGTGGGTCACGTGTTCCAGCTGGGCACCGCGTATTCGGAAGCGATGAAGGCCACCTTCCTCGACGAGAACGGCAAGCCGGCGCCGCTGCAGATGGGCTGCTACGGCATCGGCATCACCCGCATCCTGGGCGCCGCGATCGAGCAGAACTTCGACGACAAGGGCATCGTCTGGCCGACCTCGCTGGCGCCGTTCGAGCTGGTGCTGTGCCCGATGGGCATGGACCGCAGCGAAGCGGTCAAGGAAGCGGCCGAGACGCTGTACGCGGAAGCCAAGGCGGCCGGCATCGACGTCATCCTCGACGACCGTGGCCTGCGTCCGGGCGGCATGTTCGCCGACTGGGAACTGATCGGCGTGCCGCACCGCGTGGTGATCGGCGATCGTGGGCTGAAGGAAGGCAACCTGGAATACCAGGGCCGCCGCGACACCGAGGCGACCGCCGTGCCGGTGGCCGACGTGATCGGCTTCATTAAAGGCAAAATGGCGGCGTGAAGGTGATGCGCACGCTGGGCGTGGCGCTGCTGGCGACGACGTTCGCCGCCGGCGCCGTCCACGCCGGCAACCAGAAGGAGGAAGCGCTGGCCGACTCGGTGCGGCTGGCGCTGTCGAACGCCATCAAGGACGCCACCCCGCCGCGTCCCAGCTTCCGTACCGAGGACGAGCGCGTGCGCTACCAAGCCTGGCTGGCGCAGATGTCGTCGCGCCTGCAGCGCAAGCTGCCGGACGAGCAGACCCGCGCCGAATTCCTGTCCACGGTCTGGTACGAGGCGCGCCGCGCCGGGCTCGATCCGGGCATGGTGCTGGGCTTGATCCAGGTGGAGTCGGCGTACCGCAAATACGCGGTGTCGATCGTCGGCGCGCGCGGCTACATGCAGGTGATGCCGTTCTGGACCAACGTCATCGGCGACCGCAACCGGCGCGCGCTGTTCGACATGCAAACCAACCTGCGCTACGGCTGCGCCATCCTGCGCATGTACCTCGACATGGAGGCCGGCAACCTGTACCTGGCGCTGGGCCGCTACAACGGCAGCCGGGGCAAGCCCGACTATCCGAACGCCGTGCTATCGGCCTGGAACAACTGGAAATAAAAAAATGCCGCCGTCGCGTGGGCGAGGGCGGCATCTCCGGCGCGGCTGGTCGGCCGCTGCGCTTATTTCAGGTGGTCGGAAATGAGCTTGGTCATTTCGAACATGGACACTTGGGCTTTGCCGCCGAATACGGCTTTCAGCTTGTCGTCGGCGTTGATCATGCGGCGGTTGGCCGGATCTTGCAGGTCGAGCTTCTTGATGTAATCCCAGACTTTTTTCGTCACTTCGGTGCGTGGCAGCGGAGCGGCGCCGACCACGGCGGCCAGTACGGTCGATGGGGTCATCGCTTTCATGAATGCGGCGTTCGGTTTGCGCGCTGCGGCCGGGGCGGCTGCTTTTTTCACTGCTGCTGGTTTCGCTGCTGCTTTTGCTGGTGCTGCTTTTTTGACGGCTGCAGGTTTCGCTGCCGCTGGCTTCTTAGCGGGTGCTGCTGGGGTTTTTTTGGCTGTTGCCATCTTCGAGCCTCCTTAACGAACACATGGAAAATTGCGCAATTGATCGCACCGGCTAATATTGGTGGTGATTTAAGCCTTATGCAAGTGTTTTTCGCGTTTTTTCCCGGAAACACCACGTAAATGCTGGCTTCCGGGCGCGCACGCACCTTCAAGAGGCGTAAACAACGCTTTTTCGCCGCTTAGCGCATGCCCGGCATCATCCCCTTCATCGAGCGCATCATCTTCATCATGCCGCCGCCCGAGAGCTTTTTCATCATGGTCTGCATCTGCTCGAACTGGGTCAGCATGCGGTTCACTTCCTGCACCTGGACCCCGGCGCCGGCCGCGATGCGGCGTTTGCGGGTGGCTTTGATCAGCTCCGGCTTGGCGCGTTCCTGCGGCGTCATCGAGTCGATGATGCCGACCATGCGCCGCACCTGCTTGTCGGCCTGGTCCATGTTGGCGCCGCCGGCGGCCTGCTGGAACTGCGCCGGCAGCTTGTCGACCAGGCTGGCCATGCCGCCCATTTTCTTCATCTGGCCCAGTTGCGCCTTGAAGTCGTTCATGTCGAACTTGCCGCCCGACTTGACCTTGGCGGCCAGGTCGGCGGCCGCCTTGCTGTCGACCCCTTTGCGCGCCTCTTCCACCAGCGCCATGATGTCGCCCATGCCCAGCACCCGCGACGCCATGCGCGCCGGATCGAACGCTTCCAGCCCGTCCAGCTTTTCCGACACGCCGGCGAACTTGATCGGCTTGCCGGTGATGTGGCGCACCGACAGCGCCGCGCCGCCGCGGGCGTCGCCGTCCAGCTTGGTCAGCACGATGCCGGTCAGCGGCAGCGCGTCGTTGAAGGCCTTGGCGGTGTTGATCGCATCCTGGCCCAGCATGGCGTCGACCACGAACAGGGTTTCGATCGGCTTGACGGCGGCGTGCACGGCGGCGATTTCCGCCATCATCGCCTCGTCGATGCCGAGCCGGCCGGCGGTGTCGATGATCAGCACGTCGTGGTAGTGCTTCTTGGCCCAGTCCAGCGCGGCCAGCGCGATGTCGACCGGCTTGTCCTGCGCGGTGGACGGGAAGAAGTCGGCGCCGACCTGGGCCGTCACCGATTGCAGCTGGGCGATCGCGGCCGGACGGTACACGTCGGCCGAGACGGTCAGCACTTTCTTCTTCTTTTCTTCCTTCAGGTACTTGGCCAGCTTGCCGACGGTGGTGGTTTTACCCACGCCCTGCAGACCGGCCATCAGAATGATCGCCGGCGGCTGCTGCGCAAAGCTCAGCTGCGACGCCTCCGGGCCGAGGTCGGCGCCCATCAGCGCCGCCAGCTCGCGCTGCACCACGCCGACCAGCGCCTGGCCCGGCGTCAGCGAGGAGATCACTTCCTCGCCCAGGGCCTTTTCCTTGACCTTGGCGATGAAGTCGCGCACCGCCGGCAGGGCGACGTCGGCCTCCAGCAGCGCCATGCGCACTTCGCGCAGCATCTCGGCGGTGTTGGCTTCGGTCAGGCGGGCCTCGCCGCGCATGGTTTTAACGACCTTGGCAAGGCGTTGGGTAAGATTATCTAGCATGGTCAACAGTCTGTAGGTGGAGCCGGCGCACGGCCGGACAATGGCCGCCATTTTACCCCATCGCGCCCGCCGGCCAACCATGTGCCGCCGCCGCGCGCGATATTGCCAAAAAAGTACAATTTCTTATTGACAATAATGCAAGGGCAGGGCATCGTCATGGCTTCGCAGGTGACAACCATGGAGAGCATGTATGGAGCAGTTTCTGGAATCCGCGCCGGCCGTCGCCGAGTCCGCGCCGAGCGGCCCGCAGCGGATCAAGTTTCACGCCAGCGGCAGCGAGTATTTCCGCATCTGGATCGTCAACCTGCTGCTGACCATCGCCACGCTGGGGATTTATTCGGCCTGGGCCAAGGTGCGGCGCAACCAATACATGTATTCCTGCACCGAGCTGGCCGGCGCCAGTTTCGAGTACCACGGCAAGCCGATCCCGATCCTGAAGGGGCGCATCATCGCGCTGCTGCTGTTCGGCGGCTACAACCTGGCGTTCCAGTTCTCGCCGCTGGCCGGCGTGATCATGATGCTGCTGATGGCGGCGGTGATGCCGTGGCTGGTCTGGAACAGCCTGAAGTTCCGCCTGTTCTACACCAGCTATCGCGGCATACGCTTCGGCTTCGACGGCACGCTCAAAAGCGCCTACTTCCACTTCCTGCTGCTGCCCATCCTGTACGTGGTGAGCCTGATGCTGGCGCTGCCGTTCGTGCACCAGCGCATCAAGCGCTTCCAGCATACCGAGAGCCGCTACGGCGCCCACCACTTCTCGTTCGACGCCGGCGTCGGCAGCTTCTACAAGCGCTACGCCATCGTGGTCGGCCTGGCCATCGCCGGCGGCGTGCTGTGCGCCTTCCTCGGCGGCGTGCTGACCGCGCTGATCGGCAAATCCGGGGTGCTGGTGGCGATCGGCATCGGCTATGTCGGGCTATTGCTGCTGGTGCCGGTGTTCCTGAACATGATGCAGAACCTGATCTGGAACCACACCGGCCTGGGGCCGCACCGCTTTGCGTCGGAAATGAAATGGACTGCGGTGGCGTGGATTTCGCTGACCAATATCGTCGCCATCGTCTGCACGCTGGGCCTGTTCATGCCGTTCGCCGTGGTGCGCTGGCAGCGTTACCACCTGGAGTCGATCTCGCTGCTGCCCGAAGGCGGCCTGGATGACTTCATGGCCGGCGCCGACGACGGCGTCTCGGCCACCGGCGTCGGCGCGACCGATATGATGGACTTCGACCTGTCGATCTGATGAGCGATATCGTCGACGCCAGTTATTTCGACGGCCGCAGCTCGCGCCTGCACCGGGTGACGCTGCAGGTCAACGACGGCGTGGCGCAGGTGCGCGGCGAGGCCGAGCGCGACAGCCCGCTGGCCGAATTGCGCGTGTCGGAGCGCAGCCGCCATGCCTTGCGCAAGGTGACCTTCGCCGACGGCGCCTATCTGGAAATCCGCGACCTGGCCGGCATCGAGGCGATGCTGCAGCGTACCGGGCACAGCGACGGCTGGGTGGTGCGCATCCAGCAAAGCTGGCGCGGCGCGTTGGCGGCGGCGGCCGGCACCGTCGCGGTGCTGGGCCTGGGCTACGCCTACGTGCTGCCGGCGGCGGCGGACTGGCTGGCGCGCGCCATGCCGCCCAGCATGGAGCGTCAGCTGGGGCAGGGTGTGATGGAGGTGCTGGACCGCCACATGTTCGAGCCGTCGCGTTTTTCCGACCAGCGCATAGCCGAGCTGGAGCAGCGCTTCCGGCTACTGGCGCCGCCGCAGGGCGACGGCCCGCCGTGGCGGCTGCTGTTCCGCAAGAGCCGCTTCGGTCCGAACGCCTTCGCGCTGCCGTCCGGCGACATCGTGCTGACCGATGAAATGGTGCGCCTGCTGAAGGACGACGATGCGGTGATGGGCGTGCTGGCGCACGAGCTGGGCCATGTGCACCAGCACCACATCACGCGCCGCATCATCCAGGGTTCGGTGGTGGCGGGCGGCGCCACCTTGCTATTCGGCGACGTCTCGGCGCTGCTGGCGACCGCGCCGGCCGCCGTGCTGGACATGAAATATTCGCGCGACGCCGAACGTGACGCCGACGATTACGCGATCGCGATGATGCGGCGCAACGGCATTCCGCTGCGCCACCTGATGCTGGCGTTCGAGCGCTTTGAACAGCTGGAGCGCGACCACGGCGGACAAGCGGCCTACCTGTCCACCCACCCGGCCGGCGCCGAGCGCGTCGCCCGCGTGCGCGCCGCCATGGATCAGCCGTAGCGCGGCAACCTTAGTGTCGCAACCTTAGTGCGGCACCACCAGCCGCAGCACGGCCGAGCCGGAAATCACGGCGAAGCTGCCGGGGCCGGTCGGGACCACGCTGTATGGCGTGTCCAGCCCGCCGGGCAGCGCGCCGAGGCGGGTGCCGCGCGCCTTCAGCACGCCGGCGGCGACGGTCTTGCCGCCGTCGCCGCCGATGCGGTACACCACCGAAGCGTCGCGGTCGACCGTGTAGGTATTGCCGTCGGGCGCCTTGTTGAGTCCGGCCGGCAGGGCGGCGATGGTGCTGACCTCGCCTTTGGGCGTGACCTTGCGGTAGCTGATCTGGCTCGGATTGACGTTGGTGTTGGTGTCGGTCACATACAGATTGCCGGCCGCGTCGATGCCGTTCAGCACCGGCCGGGTGCTGAAGGCGGCGGCTGCGCCGGCGCCGTCGAGCGGTCCGGCCGGCGTGCCGGTGGCGGCGCCGCCGGCCAGCGTGGCGACCACGCCCTGCGACGTGACTTTATAGATCAGGCCACCCGGCGCGACGCCGCCCAGCGTGCCCTTCGGCCAGCGCGACGAGATGTAGACATTGCCTTCGCCATCGGCGGCGATGCCGCTGGCCAGCAGCGAGCTGCTGACCGGAATCGTGGTGACCTCGCCGCCGAGGCTGATCTTGCGCAGGTAAATGCCGGCGCTCTCGGTCTGATAGCCGGAGGCGTCGACCGGCGCGCGTTCCAGCACGAACACGTTACCGCTCAGGTCGGCGGCCAGCATGGTCGGGATGTTGAAGCGCGCCGCCGCGCCCTGGCCATCCTTGTCCTTGCCGCTGTCGCCTTCCAGCCCGGCCAGCAGCGTGGCGCCGGTGGCGCTTTGCTGTGTCTGCAACTGGCCTTTGCTGGCCAGCACGATGGCGCCGCCGCTGCCCACGCTGAGCAGGCCGTTGGCGGTCTCGGTGCCGGCCGGCGCCTGCAGGCCGTAGTCGACCGGATCGGCGCCGCGGTACGGCGTGGTGACCACGCCGGCCGGCGTCACCTGGCGCAGCAGATAGCCGCTGCGGCCGGCGGTGCTGTCGCGGTCGAGCACCAGCAGATTGCCGGCCGGGGTGATCGAGAGCGACACCGCGTTGCCGAAGCGGGCCGCGTTGCCGCTGCCGTCGATGGCGTTGTTGGCGCCGTCGGAGGCGGCGACCCCGGCCACGGTGCTGAGCACGCCGGCCGGCGTCAGCTTGCGGATGCTGTGACCGTCGATCAGGTAGAGGTTGCCGGCGCTGTCGGCCAGCGCGTCGTTGATGTAGCTGAAGCGCCCTGCGCCGTCGGCGCCGTCCACGCTGCCGCTGCCGCCTTCCTCGCTGCCGGCCAGGCGCACCAGTGCGCCGTTGTTGACGGTGTAGGCGGTCAGCCAGTTCAGCACGGTGACGCGGCCGCCGCTGTCGACCACCACCCTGGCGTTGGCGCTGAAATTCAGCGCCGGCTTTAGCGGAGCGATGGTGCTCAGCGCGCCGTCGCGGGTCAGGCGGCGCAGATAGCTGCCGCTGCCGTCATTGTCGATCAGATAGATGCTGCGGTCGGGCGCGACCGCCACCGAGGCCACCTTGCCCAGCCTGGCTTGCGCGCCGCTGCCGTCGGCATGGCCGAAGGCCGGGCTGGCCAGTGTGAGCACCACGCCGGCGGCGCTGACCTGGCGGATGGCGGTCGGATATTGCAGCGTGGCGTCGCCGCCGACGTTGTCGCCGAGGTCGGCCACGATGAAGCCGCCGACGCCGTCGGGCGTGATGGCGGCGATCTGGTTGAAGCGGGCGTCGGCGCCGCTGCCGTCGATGATGGCGCGGCCGCCGAGCGAGCCGGCCAGCAGGCTCAGGCCGGGCGCGCCGGGATCGGGATACAGCGCCAGCCGCAGGCTCTGGCTGACGCCTGACGAGGTGGCGGTGATGGTCACCGGCGTGATCGCGCCGACGCGCGCGGCCGGCGGCGTGTAGCTGACGCTGCCGCCGCTGGCGGCCGACAGCGTGCCCGGATTGCCGCTGCCCAGGCTCCAGGCGACGTCGGCGCTCTGGCCCAGCGTGGCGTTCAGCGTCACCGGCGCGGCGGCCAGCATATTGCTGCCCGACAGGCCGAGGCTGACGGTCTGCGCCGCCGGCGGCGTGACCACGGGGGGCGTGACCACCGGCGGCGTGGCGGTGCTGCCGCCGCCACCGCCGCCGCAGGCCGACAACAAGGTGCAGATCAGGGTGGCGCCAACGGCCGGTAACAGGGGAGTTCGGATGCGCATGATGTGCCTTCAGTCTGCCGGATTTTTGATTTCGCAACAAGATACTATGCCGCCGCCGGTATTTGAAGTGCGATGAGCGTCACAACTTACATTTTTTACATTCAGCAAGCAGCGATAGGCAAGCATCGGCGGGCTTGGTATGATCTGCGGACAATATCAACACACAGGAGAGACGGATGAAACTGAAATCGATCTGCACCGCATTGGCACTTGCCTCCATGTTCAGCGCCGCCGGCGCCCAGGCACAGGAAGTGGTACGGCTGGGTAATCTGAAGTTCGCCCACTACGGCGCCGTCTCGTACATCAAGGAAATCGCGCCCAAGTGCGGCATCAAGGTCGACGAGCATGTGTTCCCGAAAGGCCTGGATGTGATGCAGGCGATCATCGCCGGCGAGCTCGACGTCGGCACCACCGCCTCCGAGGCGGCCATCTCCGGCCGCGCCGGCGGGGCGCCGATCTTCGTCGTGGCCGGCTTCGCCAAGGGCGGCGCGCAGCTGGTCAGCCGCAGCGACCTGAAACTGAAAGCGGTCAAGGACCTCAAGGGCAAGAAGGTCGGCGTCACGCGCGGCGGCATCCAGGAGGTGCTGCTGCTGGCCGAGCTGCAACAGGCCGGCCTGACCGTCTCCGACCAGCCCGGCAAGGACGTGCAGCTGGTGTTCCTGGCCTACGCCGACCTGAACCAGGCGCTGCTGGGCAAGCAGATCGACGCCATGATGCAGTCCGAGCCGCAGTCGTCGCAGGCGATCAACAAGGGCTTCGGCAGCGAGATGATCAAGCCCTACGACACCCCGATCGGCGAGCCGATCCGCACCATGGTGATGACCGAGAAGTTCTATAAAGAGAAGCGGCCGCTGGCCGAGAAGTTCATGAACTGCTTCGTCCAGGCGACCAAGCTGTTCATCGAGAACAAGTCGGTGGCCGAGAAATACGTGCGCGAAGTGGTGTTCAAGGGCCAGATCAGCAAGGACGACTTCGACGACGCGATCGGCAATTCGCCGTACAGCTACGACATCACGTCGGAACATATCCAGATCACCACCGACGTCATGGTCAAGACCGGCGTCGGCAAGATGAGCAAGCCGCCGGTGGCCAAGGACTGGGTCAAGACCGACCTGCTGGACGCGGCCAAGAAATCGCTGGGCGTTAAATAATGGCCGGCGCCTCGTCGTGGCGCCAGGCCGGGGTCGGCCTGATCGTCCCGGCCGTGATCATCGCGCTGTGGCAGGCGTCGGCGATGCTGGGCTGGGTCAATCCGCAGGTGCTGCCGTCGCCGCTGGCGGTGGTGGAAAAGTGGATCGCCTACCTGCTGCCGTTGCAGCCCTACGATCCGGCCGCCGGCGGCTGGCTGGCCTGGGCCTTCTCCGGCGAGCTGATCACCGACTCGATCGGCAGCCTGTACCGCGTGGTGGTGGGCTTCCTGATCGGCGCCGGCCTGGCCTTGCCGCTAGGCCTGGCGATGGGCGCCAGCCAGCGCGTCTACGACTGGTTCAACGTGCTGATCCAGATGGTGCGGCCGATCCCGCCGATCGCCTACATCCCGCTGTCGATGCTGTGGTTCGGGCTGGGCAATCCGCCGGCCATCTTCCTGATCGTGCTGGGCGCCTTCTTCCCGGTGCTGATGAACACCATCGCCGGCGTGCGCCAGGTCGACGGCATCTACCTGCGCGCGGCGCGCAACCTGGGCGCCAGCGGCAGCACCATGTTCCTGCGCGTGATCCTGCCGGCCGCCGTGCCTTATATTTTGTCGGGCGTGCGGATCGGCATCGGCACCGCATTCATCGTGGTGATCGTGGCCGAGATGGTCGCCGTCAACAACGGCCTGGGCTTCCGCATCCTGGAGGCGCGCGAGTACTTCTGGTCGGACAAGATCATCGCCGGCATGATCAGCATCGGCCTGATCGGGCTGGCGATCGACGTCGGCATGAACAAACTCAACAACCACTTGCTGCGCTGGCACCGCGGCCTGGAGAACTGATGCCATGAGCGCCGCACATATCATAGTGTCCCACGTCGGCAAGGTGTTCAAGACCGCCGAACGCGACGTCGTCGCGCTGCAGGACATCAACCTGGAGATCCCGCAGGGGCAGTTCGTCTGCCTGCTGGGGCCGTCGGGCTGCGGCAAGTCGACCTTGCTGAACGCGGTGGCCGGCTTCGCGCCGCCGACCTCGGGCAGCATCACCGCCGACGGCCAACTGGTCACGGCGCCGGGGCCGGAGCGCGGCATGGTGTTCCAGGAATACGCGCTGTTCCCGTGGATGACGGTGGCCGACAACATCGCCTTCGGGCTGGAGATCAAGGGCATGGCCAAGGCCGAAATCGCCGTCATTGTCGACCAGTTGCTGAAGATGCTGTCGCTGCAGGACTTCCGCAACCGCTACCCGAAGGACCTGTCGGGCGGCATGCGGCAGCGGGTCGCCATCGCGCGCGTGCTGGCGCTCGATTCGCCGATCATGCTGATGGACGAACCGTTCGGCGCGCTCGACGCGCTGACCCGGCGCAACCTGCAGGACGAGCTGCTGCGCCTCTGGGCCGAGCTGAAGAAGACCATCATCTTCGTCACCCACAGCATCGAGGAAGCGATCTACCTGGCCGACCGCATCGTGGTGATGACCTATCGCCCCGGCACGGTCAAGCGCGACATCCTGGTCGAGCTGCCGCGCCTGCGCGATCCGGCCTCGGCCGAGTTCAACGCGCTCAAGCGCGAACTGGGCCAGCTGGTGATGGAGGAACAGCAGCGCCACCACCACGACGAACTGCGCATGGCAGCCGTGGATTGAGCGATAGTGTAAACTGAAGGAATGCAAATCTATTTATTCATCGCAGCCATCGCGCTGTATGTCTTGTGCGCGGCGCTGCCGGCGCGGCGCGGCGGGCTGATTTCCGTCGTGACGCTGGCCGCCTGGCTGCTGCACGGCGCCGGCTTGTGGTCGGAGGTGGCGGCGGCCGGCTCGCTGCGGCTCGGTTTCGCGTCGATGCTGTCGTCGGCGCTGTGGGTGTCGGTGGCGGCTTATTGGGTCGAGAACCAGAATTTCAGCCTGGACGGCCTGCGCCGCCTGGTCATGCCGAGCGCCGCCGTCGCCACCGCGCTGCAGGCCATCTTCCCCGGCAACCTGGTGGCGATGGGCGACAAGTCGCCGTTGTTCGGCTGGCACATCGCGATCGCCACCATGGCGTACAGCACGCTGACCATCGCCGCCTTCCACGCGGTGCTGATGGCCTTGCAGGAGTCGCGGCTGCATTCGGGCACCGACCGCAAGACCTTCCTGTCCGGCGCGCTGGACCAGCTGCCGGCGCTGTTGACGATGGAGAAGCTGTTGTTCCGCATGATAGGCTTCGGCTTCGCGCTGCTGACCTTGACCGTGTTGTCGGGCATCGTGTTTTCGGAGGCGCTGTTCGGTCAGGCGCTGAAGTGGGACCATAAATCGGTCTTCACCTTGCTGTCGTGGGTATTGTTCGCGTCGCTGCTGGCCGGCCGCCGCTTCCGTGGCTGGCGCGGCAAGACCGCGCTGAGCTTCACGCTGGCCGGTTTCGCGACCTTGTTGCTGGCCTATGTCGGCAGCCGTTTTGTGTTTGAGGTGGTTTTGCATAAGGGTTGGGCATGAGCCGTATTATCTTTTGGCTGGCGTTGATTTTCCTGGTGATCTTCGCGATCCGCACCAAGATCCGCAACGCGCAGAAGCGTCACCAGCAGCAGTTCCGGCAACCGCCACCACCGCAGCAGACGGGGGCGCAACCGGGGCCGCAGGCCGGCACGCCCTTTTCCTACAAGGCGCGGGTGGCCGAAAAGGCCGCCAACGACGCTGAAGTCATGCTGCAATGCGCGCATTGCGGCGTCTATTATCCCGCCTCGGAAACGGTGCAGGCCAACGGCCGCGACTTCTGCAGCGCGGCCCACGCCGCGCTGCCGGCCGCCTGAGGCCGTCGCCGGTGCGGACGCGCCTGCAAGCGCTGTCGGATGAATCGCGCGCCACCTTCTGGCGCTCGCTGCAAACGCTCAACGCCACCCGGGTCGTCATCGCGCTGGTGCTGCTGGTCTACCTGAGCTTCGACAGCCGCGGCCTGCGCGCCTCCGGCGAATATCTTTACCTGCAAATCTGCCTGGTCTACCTCGGGCTGTCGATCGCCTTCGCGCTGTCGGCGGCCTGGCTGCAGCGCCGCTTCCTGCTGCAACTGCTGTCGCAGATCGCCTGCGACCTGGCCATCATCTCGCTGCTGTACCTGGCCGGCGGCGGCGTGCGCAGCGGCCTGGCGATCCTGTACCTGTTCCCGCTGGCCGGGCTGGCGATCCTGGCGCCGTTGTTGCTGGCGCTGTTCTGCACCTCGGTGGTGGCGCTCTTCATGCTGGGTGAAAGCACCTGGAAAGTGTTCATGATGGACGGCGAGCGCGAGCTGCTGCAGGCCGGCCTGTACGGCGCCGCCTTCTTCGCCGCCGTACTGGTGGTCAACCGCATGGCCGCGCGCCTGATCGGCCAGGAGGACCTGGCCAACCGGCGCGGCGTCGAGATCACGGTGCAGCAGGCGGTCAACAAGCTGGTGATGGCGAATATCGGCGACGGCATCCTGGTGGTCGATCCGGACGGCCAGGTCTTCGCCGGCAATCCGGCGGCGCAGCAGATGCTCGGGCTGGTGGGGCCGGAGCTGAAGTTCAAATTATCGGCCGCCGCCGCGCTGGCGCCGCTGGCGCAGGCGTATCAGGAATGGCGCGCCGATGCCGCGCGCAGCACCGCCTTCGTCACCATCAAGCCGTTCACCGACGCCGCGCTGGAAGGCGTGACCGCCGCCTGGAGCGCGCGCCGCGACCTGGCCGCGCACCTGAAGGTGCGCTTCGCGGCGGTCGATACCACCGGGCCGGGCGCCGAGCGCAGCGTGATTTTCCTGCAGGACGTGACCGGCATCGAGAACCAGGCGCAGCAACTAAAGCTGGCGTCGATGGGGCGGCTGACCGCCAGCATCGCGCACGAGGTGCGCAATCCGCTGTCGGCCATCGGTCACGCCACCGCGCTGCTGGGCGAGGATCTGGATAGCACCGTCCATCTGCGGCTGCTGAAGATCGTCGGCGACAACGTGGCGCGGGTCAACCGCATGGTGGAGGACATCCTGCAGCTGTCGCGCAAGGTGCAGCCGCACAGCGAGCCGCTGGCGCTGGATGTCTTCCTGGCCGAATTGAAGACCGAGTTCGTCGACACCCACGGCCTGCCGCCGGACCTCGCCGCCGTCAACGTGGCGGCCGGCACGCGGGTGCGCTTCGATGCGCTGCATCTGCGCGAAGTGGTGCTCAACCTGCTCAATAACGCAGTGCGCTACGCCAGCGGCGGCCCGGCGTCGATCCGCCTCGACCTGGTGCGCGACAAGGCGCAGCGGCTGGAGCTGCACGTGCAGGACGATGGTCCCGGCATCTCGCCGGAGGTGCGGGCGCATTTGTTCGAGCCGTTCTACACCACCTCCAGCAAGGGCACGGGGCTGGGCTTGTACCTGGCGCGCGAATTGTGTTTGAATAACGAGGCGCGGCTGGACTATGAATACCGTTTCGACCAGCGCGACAGCGCCGACGGCCAACCGGTGTCGAGCGGGCGCTTTGTGATTACCTTCGCCTATCCGGCGCAACAGCAAGGAAAGGCCGTTTGATGAGTGCAAAAGGTTCCCAGCGCGCCCCGCGCGTGCTGGTGGTCGACGATGAAGCCGACCTGCGCGAGCTGCTGGAACTGACCCTGTTGAAAATGGGGCTGGACGTCGACAGCGCGGAGTCGCTGGGCGAGGCGCGCGGCCTGCTGGCCGGCGGCGCCGAGTACCAGCTGGTGCTGACCGACATGCGCCTGCCCGACGGCCTGGGGCTGGAACTGGTGCGCGAAGTCGGCGCCACATATAAGAACACGCCGATCGCGGTGGTGACTGCCTTCGGCAGCGCCGACAACGCGGTGGTCGCGCTCAAGGCCGGGGCCTTCGACTACATCTCCAAGCCGGTGGCGCTCGACCAGTTGCGGCTGATGGTGCGCTCGGCGCTGCGCTTGAACGAGGAGCCGGCGTCCGGTCAGGCGCCGAGCGCCGAACCGGTGGTCAGCCGCTTGAAGGGCGACTCCGCCGTGATCCAGGCGCTGCGCGCGCAGATCGCGCGGCTGGCGCGCTCGATGGCGCCGATCGCCATCAACGGCGAATCGGGCAGCGGCAAGGAGCTGGCGGCGCGCGAGATCCACGCGCAAAGCTCGCGCGCCGGCAAGCCGTTCATCGCGGTCAACTGCGGCGCGATTCCGGAGGCGCTGATGGAGGCCGAGTTCTTCGGCTATCGCAAGGGCGCGTTCACCGGCGCGGCCGACGAGCGCGATGGCTTCTTCCAGGCGGCCAACGGCGGGACTTTGATGCTCGACGAGGTGGCCGACCTGCCGCTGGCGATGCAGGTCAAGCTGCTGCGCGCGATCCAGGAGCGGCGCGTGCGCAAGATAGGCGCCACCGCCGAGGAGCCGGTCGATGTGCGTATTATTAGTGCGACCCACAAAAACCTGGAGCAATGCGTGGAGCAGGGCAGCTTCCGCCAGGATTTGTTCTACCGCTTGAACGTGATCGAACTGAGTCTGCCGCCGTTGCGCGAGCGGCTCGACGACCTGGCCACGCTGACCGGCGCGATCCTGGAGCGGCTCGGCACCTTCGAGCACAAGGTGCGCCTGGGCGAGGGGGTGCTGGAGACCTTGCGCGGCTATTCCTTCCCCGGCAATGTGCGCGAGCTGGAAAACATCCTGGAGCGGGCGCTGGCCTTCGCCGACGACGGCGTGATCGAGGTCGGCGATCTGGCGCTCAAGGGCGCGCGCGTGGCGGAGGCGACGCAGCCGACGCCGGCCATGCCGCAGCTGGCCGCGACCGAGGCCGAGCCGCCGCCTGCATCGCCTGCGTCGGTGGCCGCCGCGTCGCCCGCCGCCGGCCTGCCGCCGCTGCCGCAGCTGGACGCGCTGCCGAGCAGCCTGCCCGAGTATCTGAACCAGATCGAGCGCGACATCATCCTGCGCGCGCTGGCGCAGACGCAGTTCAACCGCACCCAGGCCGCGCAACTGCTGGGCATCAGCTTCCGCCAATTGCGCTACCAGATGCAGAAGCTGAACATCCAGGAGCCGGAGACATGAGCGCGCCGCCAGCGCCGCCGCCCGCCCAGCCCGCGCCCGCCGCCGCCACTCCGCCCGCCGCGCCGGCGGCGCCGCCAGCGCCCGCGCCGCCCGGCCTGACCGCTGCTGGCTGGTGGCCGGCCGCGCAGCGCTGGGACAGCCCGCACTTCGACGCCCGCCCGTCCCCGGTGCCCGACGACATCACGCTGCTGGTGATCCACAACATCTCGCTGCCGGCCGGCCGTTTCGGCGGTCCGCACGTGTCGGACCTGTTCACCGGCCGGGTAGACTATAATACTGACCCCTCGTTCGCCGACCTGCGCGGGCTGAAGGTGTCGAGCCACTTTTTTGTCCGCCGCGACGGCCGCGTGATGCAGTATGTTTCCGCCAACGATCGCGCCTGGCACGCCGGCACCTCCAGCTTCCGCGGACGAGAGAAATGCAACGACTACTCGATCGGCGTCGAACTGGAAGGCACGGACCATCAACCGTTCGAACCGGCCCAGTACGCGGCGCTGGCGGCGCTGACGCTGGCGCTGCAGGGGCGCTATCCGCTGACCGATGTGCAGGGCCATGAGCACATCGCCCCGGGCCGAAAAACCGACCCGGGACCGTTGTTCGATTGGGAATATTATCAAAAACTGCTTAGGAAACAGGCAATGTTAGTAGCCGCTAGCGCTGAACTTGGCTTCCCTATTGGGCTTCCTTAATGTCAAGAGCAAAATTGCTGGAAGCATCAAAATTTCCTACTTGCCCTGCTACCGTGCGACCACTACAATCAGTGGATAGGGTCTGGCCAAGTACTATATCTAGTGGTTCTCAAGACATTCAATCTTGATCGAGTTACATACCCTTTTTGGCATTTTATTTACACAACACACGTCGCGCAGCCATGACTGCACGCTGTTATCGGGGAGCTTAAATGCAATCTACTCAAGACATGACCATCAATCCAGCGCTGGTACCACTGGCCGCTGCGAGCACCGCCAGCAGCCCGGTCACGGCCGCCAGCGACCTCGGTGACTACCGCATCATCCGCCGTAACGGCGCGGTCGTCGCGTTTGAACCGTCGAAAATCGCGATCGCCGTCACCAAGGCCTTCCTGGCCGTGAACGGCGGACAGGGCGCCGGCTCGGCCCGCGTACGCGAACTGGTAGAGCAGCTGACCGCCAACGTGGTCGCGGCGTTGGTGCGCCGCCAGCCATCGGGCGGCACCTTCCACATCGAAGACGTGCAGGACCAGGTTGAACTGGCGCTGATGCGCTCCGGCGAACACGACGTCGCCCGCGCCTACGTGCTGTATCGCGCCAAGCACATGGAAAAACGCCTCGCCGCCAAGGAAGCGCAAGGCGCCTCCGCCGCGATCGCCGCGCCGCAGATCCACGTGCTGGACAACGGCGAGCGCAAGCTGCTGGACATGAACCAGGTCACGGGCCTGATCAACGCCGCCTGCATCGGCCTGGAAAAGCACGTCGACGCCGACGCCATCCTGGCTGAAACGCTGAAAAACCTGTACGACGGCGTACCGGTCGAAGAACTGCACAAATCCGCCATCCTGGCCGCCCGCGCGCTGATGGAAAAAGATCCGGCCTACTCGCAAGTGACGGCCCGCATCCTGCTGCACACGATCCGCAAGGAAGTCTTCGGCAAGGAAGTCGCGCAAGGCGCCGCCGCCGCCGAATACGTCACCTACTTCCCGCAATACATCGCCAAGGGTATCGAAGCCGAGCTGCTGGACGTCAAGCTGGCCGAGTTCGACCTGGCCCGCCTGTCGAAAGCGCTGGTGGCCGACCGTGACCTGCAGTTCGGCTACATCGGCCTGCAAACCCTGTACGACCGCTACTTCCTGCACATCCGCGACACCCGCATCGAAATGCCGCAGGCGTTCTACATGCGCGTCGCCATGGGCCTGGCGCTGAACGAAAGCGACCGCGAAGCGCGCGCCATCGAGTTCTACAACCTGCTGTCGTCGTTCGACTTCATGTCGTCGACCCCGACCCTGTTCAACTCCGGCACTCTGCGTTCGCAGCTGTCGTCGTGCTACCTGACCACCGTCTCGGACGACCTGGAAGGCATCTACGACGCCATCAAGGAAAACGCATTGCTGGCGAAATTCGCTGGCGGCCTGGGCAACGACTGGACCCCGGTGCGCGCACTGGGCGCCCACATCAAGGGCACCAACGGCAAATCGCAAGGCGTGGTGCCGTTCCTGAAAGTGGTCAACGACACCGCCGTCGCGGTCAACCAGGGCGGCAAGCGCAAGGGCGCGGTCTGCGCCTACCTGGAAACCTGGCACATGGACATCGAAGAGTTCCTGGACCTGCGCAAGAACACCGGCGACGACCGCCGCCGCACCCACGACATGAACACCGCCAACTGGATTCCGGACATGTTCATGAAGCGCGTGATGGAAAAAGGCGACTGGACCCTGTTCTCGCCGTCCGACACCCCTGACCTGCACGACCTGGTCGGCAAGGCCTTCGAAAAAGCCTACCTGGGCTACGAAGCCAAGGCCGCCGCCGGCGAAATCCGCGTGTTCAAGAAGATCGCGGCGCTGGACCTGTGGCGCAAGATGCTGTCGATGCTGTTCGAAACCGGCCACCCATGGATCACGTTCAAAGACCCATGCAACATCCGTTCGCCGCAGTCGCACGTCGGCATGGTCCACAGCTCCAACCTGTGCACCGAGATCACGCTGAACACCGGCCCGGACGAAATCGCCGTCTGCAACCTGGGTTCGGTCAACATGCCTGCCCACATGAAAGAGGGCAAGCTGGATCACGTCAAGCTGCAGAAGACCATCCGCACCGCGATGCGCATGCTCGACAACGTCATCGATATCAACTACTACGCCGTCGATAAGGCACGCAACGCCAATATGCGCCACCGTCCGGTCGGCCTGGGCGTGATGGGCTTCCAGGACTGCCTGCACATGATGCGCATCCCGTTCTCGTCGAACGCCGCCGTGGCCTTCGCCGACACGTCGATGGAAGCGGTGTGCTACTACGCCTACCTGTCGTCGACCGAGCTGGCCGAGGAACGTGGCCACTACGCTTCGTACAAAGGTTCGCTGTGGGATCGCGGCATCCTGCCGCAGGACTCGATCAAGCTGCTGGCCGACGAACGCGGCGGCTATCTGGAGCAGGACACCTCGGCCGCGATGGACTGGACCCCGGTGCGCAACCGCATCAAGCAGTTCGGCATGCGCAACTCGAACTGCGTGGCGATCGCTCCGACCGCGACCATTTCAAACATCATCGGCGTGTCGGCCTGCATCGAACCGACCTTCCAGAACCTGTACGTGAAGTCCAACCTGTCGGGCGAGTTCACCGAGATCAACGCCTACCTGGTGCGTGACCTGAAGGCGCGCGACCTGTGGGATGAGGTCATGATCGCCGACCTGAAATACTTCGACGGCTCGCTGGCCAAGATCGACCGCATCCCGCAAGACCTGCGCGACATCTACGCCACCGCGTTCGAAGTCTCGCCGACCTGGCTGGTGGAAGCGGCCTCGCGCCGCCAGAAGTGGATCGACCAGGCGCAGTCGCTGAACATCTACATGGCCGGCGCATCGGGCAAGAAACTGGACGAGACCTACAAGCTGGCATGGCTGCGTGGCCTGAAAACCACCTACTACCTGCGCACCATCGCCGCGACGCACATGGAGAAATCGACCTCCAAGACCGGCGCGCTGAACGCGGTGTCGGTGGACGGCGGCATGTCGGCCAGCGCCAAGGCGGCAGCCGCACCGGCTCCGGTGGCGATGGCCGGTTCGGCCGCGGCGGCCAGCTCGGTGGCGCAAGCCGAAGCCGATGGCGAGGCCTGCTACCTGCGTCCGGGCGACGACGGTTTCGAGGAATGCGAGGCTTGTCAATAAGCTGCCAGTAAGTTAAGACGCGCCGTCTCCCACGCGGGGACGGCGCAACACACATATATATAAGAGGAATTCAATCATGTCGCTGTCCTGGGACGAAGAGGCCGTATCGGCCGCACCACAAGCTAACCAAGCCGCGCTGGCCACCGGCGAAGCCAACGCCGAGCAAGTCGCGCTGCGCGTCAACGCCGACGACAAACGCATCATCAACGGCAAGACCGACGTCAATCAGCTGGTGCCGTTCAAGTACAAGTGGGCATGGGACAAATACCTGGCCGGCTGCGCCAACCACTGGATGCCGCAGGAAGTGAACATGCAGCGCGACATCGAGCTGTGGAAGAACCCGAACGGCCTGACCGAGGACGAGCGCCGCCTGGTCAAGCGCAACCTGGGCTTCTTCGTCACCGCCGACTCGCTGGCCGCCAACAACATCGTGCTGGGCACCTACCGCCACATCACCGCTCCGGAGTGCCGCCAGTACCTGCTGCGCCAGGCGTTCGAAGAGGCGATCCACACCCACGCCTACCAGTACATCGTCGAGTCGCTGGGCCTGGACGAGGCGGAGATCTTCAACGCCTACAACGAAGTCAAATCGATCCGCGACAAGGACGAGTTCCTGATCCCGTTCATCAACACGCTGACCGACCCGGCCTTCACCACCGGCACCGTGCACAACGACCAGCAGCTGCTGAAGTCGCTGATCGTGTTCGCCTGCCTGATGGAAGGGCTGTTCTTCTACGTCGGCTTCACCCAGATCCTGGCGCTGGGCCGCCAGAACAAGATGATGGGCGCGGCCGAGCAGTATCAGTACATCCTGCGCGATGAATCGATGCATTGCAACTTCGGCATCGACTTGATCAACACCATCAAGATGGAAAATCCGCTGCTGTGGACGCCGGCTTTCCGCGAAGAGATCAAGCAGCTGTTCCTGCAGGCGGTGGATTTGGAGTACGCGTATGCCGAAGACACCATGCCGCGCGGCGTGCTGGGCCTGAACGCCACCATGTTCAAGGGTTACCTGCGCTTCATCGCCAACCGCCGCGCCACGCAGATCGGCCTGGAGACGTTGTTCGACCAGGAAGAGAACCCGTTCCCATGGATGAGCGAGATGATCGACTTGAAAAAGGAACGCAACTTCTTCGAGACCCGCGTCACCGAATACCAGACCGGCGGCGCGCTGAACTGGGACTAATCCTCCCCGGCCCCACCCGAAAGCCCCGCATCGCGGTAATGCCGTTCAGTTAAGGAGATTTTTTTAGTACGCGAACGTCATATTTTCTAGGTCTGCCCTTGACGGCCCGGTCGAAGCTTCGACCGGGCCGTTCTTCATTCAGAAGGCTAACCAACCTTTCGCGCAAATGAACCATCGATGCCGGTAGCTT